>NZ_JBEPOM010000001.1:0-2060000 GCF_040546835.1 Paenibacillus sp. PvP094
CACTTCTTGGTCAACGAGTGGCCGGACACGCTCAACGAGAACGGATAAATCCATATCCCCGGTGTAAGACACGTTCGCACGCCGCACGCTTCGCCGCCTTCTTGCCATTATCTCACCTCACAACTGAATAAGAGCCTTGACTGCTCCCGGCAGGCTTCGGCCCTCATCCTTGTAGGTTACGGATATATTTCCAACCCGTTCACTGGTGACGCCTTGTTCCCTCATTAGCGTTTGGGCAAGCAAGACACAAGCCAATTCATATTTCTGTGGCAATGTCGAAGCCGGAGCGCCTTCCTCGTCGCTTGGCAGGATATATCCGGCTAAATATTCCACATCAATCAAACGCGCGCCACAAGGCCAGCCGGAGCGTTTAAACAGCATCCCGTTTTCAGATTCGATCTTGAAGGAATCGTTCTGCTGTTCGTTATCATGGATGCTCAGTTTGGATACCGAATGAATCGGGAAGTTTCGAAGCCGGAGGAACTGGGTTCCAGGACCGTCCAACGTCTGTTGGTATGTCTTGTATTCAAAGCTCCGATTACATTCCCGTTCGATCCATTCAGACGCTGCAGCTAATGCAGACAGTAAATAAAGATCCTGTGAAGTGTCGTCCAGCGGAATGGACAACATTCCTTTAGCTCTTTGTAGTGTCGTCAGCATCAGAAGCACCGCCTGCCGTATCATCATCAGCTTTTGTTTTATCTGAAGCAGCTGCCTTTGTTTGTTTTGGCAAGGCTTGTCCTTCGTCATCCTCAGCAATGACACCAGCAGCCCTCAGTTTGTTGGCTCGTTTCTGATCCGCAGGGTATAACTCGCCCGGTTCAATCACGGTATTGGTTTCCTGATCGTTAAAAGCTGAGATAACCGTGTAATTCAGTTCTTCACTTTTAGCAGCCATAGTCCGCTTTCCTCCTGTTAGGCCCGGAAACCCGGGCCAGATAATTTATTGATTTAAGGCGTTGGAATGCCCAATTTGATAAACGGTGACACCTGATATCCGTTTTTCATCTCGAATGGGCCGTTAACCCATGGCTTACCATCCACGTTCCAGAAGGCTTTGATGATTGTTTTATTTTGTTTGAACAATGGATGTTCAGAAGCTTGGATAAAGATACCCGAACCATCCTTGATCAGGTAGTAACCCATGTCTGCAAGTACCAGGTCGCCTTCTTCACCAAGGATTGGCGCGTTCTCTTTGAATCGGATTGGATAACCCAGAAGCGTGCCTGTCATTTTATCAGCAACGTTCGGTTGGAAGATCAGATTCCCCGCTTCATCCTTCATTGTCAGGAGTTGTGGCAAGATAGATTGGGATGCAGCCCAGATCAATGCACCACCAAGCTTGGCCTGAGCAATCATGGCAACAATATCAGCATAGGTGATCAGGTTCGCTGTTTTACGTGCCACTGTAATGGCAGCTGGTGACACCATCGCGCCGCTTGGCTTACCAGTTCCGCTCCCGTACAAGAACGCATCGTCTTCAGCTGCAGCAATTGCACCTCTGAACAACTTTGTGATGATGGTGTTTACTGCCGGAGCGTTTCGCAAAAGTTTGTCTGTAACAACGATATGAGCGGCAACCTCATGAGGGGTCAAAGTCAGGTCTCTGAATTTAGCGCTTGTCTCAGGTTTTTCGTCACCTTCACCGATCCAGTTCACCTCTACGCCGCCATACATGTTGGAACCGGCACCCTGATCAAGTGCAGGGAATGTAGTGCTGGAGTCAGGAGCATTTTCATCAGCCGGAATAACCAATGCACGTGGACGAACCACTGCTTCTTCTGGCGTGATTTCAAACAATTGCGCCGAGAACTTAGGAGGCACGAAAACCCCGCCTGAAGCTTTTGTTCCTGCAGCCATTTCCCGATACTCTTTCAAACGTGGGTCATACGGGTCCGAACGGTAGCAAGAAATCAGTTCGCCCAAGCTGCGGAACTCACTTTCATGAGCTGGATCTTCAGGTGTATGTTTTGCCCCGCTGCCACCCATGGCAAACTGTTGGGCGCGTTCTTCCAGTTTAATTTCATCTTCCAAAGAACGGGCCTCTGCTTCCATGGTAGTAAAGTTGGTTTCTTCATCATCAGTAAAGCCGCGCTTTTCCGTCTGAGCCAACACAATCAGTGAACGCATTTCCTCTTTCTTTGCAGCGAGTTTTTTTCTCAATTCGATAAGATTTTTCAAGCAATCCATCTCCCTTATAGGTTCAATTTTCGTAATCGCATTTCCAGATCATTTGCAATGGCCCGTTGTTCTTCCTCGTCATCTTTTGTTGTCTCAATCGTAGGCCGGGCTTGGAAAGTTTCTTCCGCTGAACGAATACCCACAGAGGACTGAGGATAGGCAGGAGTCGTTACCGGGCTAACTTCGAATAATTCAGCTTCAATAACAGACCGAATCGGCATATCTGGATTTGTTTCGTCCCACTCTTCCTTGGTTGGGCGAAAAATAAAAGACGACCCCCGCACGTCTCCGCGCTCGATCGTCTCCACATATTTTTCCGCCCAACTCGGAGGCGTGATTTCATATCTCAGTCCAATGTCATCCTCAGTCACAAGCAACGTTCCCGGTGTGCGTCCTAAAATCTCACGTGCGTCATGTTGCCACGAAGCATAGACATCCGGGTTAATCAAACTGGCCGCAAATGCCCCACGCTTAAAACGTTCTTGAAACATGCCAAAAATCGGATGTGATAACTGGTCCCACCTCACAGCGTAACCAATGATTTTTGTCGGTTCTCCATCAACTTTCCGAACCTCCGGCCGACTCTCCGGTATGATCAGTTCCCGTTGTTCTTTCGTTTTGTTTCCCATCTTCGTTATCACCTCCCTCCGGTGGAATAGGATCAGGTTTATTCTGATTTTTGTAATACTCGTCCAACATATCTAATGGCAACATATTGAGCGGAACAAAATATCTGTCTCCACCTTCAATTGGGTTGTCGTTTTCCTTCTCCCGAATGTCATTCTGAGAATAGACCCCGATCATGAACATTTCTTTGTAAAATGCTGCACGTGCAGTTGAATCCCCTCGAAGCAATCCTTCAACGAGATGTTCCGCGAAGAACCGCTTTTGCTCATTCAGAGAAAACAACTTCCAGTTGATGGTCTGTTCCCATCTGATCAGCCAAGGCCGGAGAGAATGAATGACAAAATCAGTAGACTGTTGCTCGATGTTAGAAAAGGAAGCTCGTTCAAGGTCCGCCATCATGTGTGGAGGAACACGAAATACCCGCGCAATCTCAAGTATCTGGAATTTTCTCGTTTCCAAGAATTGAGCATCATTCGGTGGAATCGTGTTTTTAGAAAATGTCATCCCTTCTTCAAGCAACATGAGACGGTGAGCCTTCCCAAGTCCTTCGTACTTCTCCCGAAGCGACTTTTGCAGCCTTTCAAATGCTGCATCCGATAAAGTACCAGGAAGCGTTGCGACAGCACCCACGTTTGTTCCATTCTCAAAGAAATCTGCTCCGAACTGTTCCGTAGCCAACGCCAGCTCCACAGCCTGCCGCGCCCAATGAATAACGGAAACTCCTTTTGTACCATCGAATCCAAGACCCGGTATATGGAACATGGCATAAAACGGAACGTTGTGTTGCTTTCCGTCTTTTGTTGTGACTCTGAAGAACGGATCCCCTTCTGCTGTTTCCATATGTTCGACCCGATGAGGTGGAATCGGCCAGAGAGCAACAATTTCCCCAGCTGTGTCATATTCGATTTCCGCGTAACAGTTACCCCACAACAAAATATGAGCCATCATGGTTTCACGGAAGGTAAACGCCGTCATCCTTGAATTGGGCCTGCTCTGTAAAAGCTCAGCAATTTTGTGTTTAGTCCGGATTTTACCTCTTGGGTTCAAACGCTTGTAAACTGGTAGCGGCAGTGAAGCCACAGATTCCGAAAGAATCCTGACACATGTAAGCACCGCCGTTGATCGCATAGCTGTTGATTCTGTGACAGTAGCCCCCCGGCCTGTGAGAGCGCCGAACGCTTTATACATCCACCTTTTCGGGTTCTCCAAATCACTTGTATCGCTTGACTCACTTGGTTGGCTTCTCTTCTCCAAAAACTTTGAAACAAATGGTATCCGCAGTGTGTACACCCCCTTTCATTAAATCGCTCTAACGCCTCGATCTTCGTAAACGGATCTTTTCGGTTTAGCCGAATTGGAAAGCGTCAGTTTGTGGGCATCAATAACAGCGTCCACCGGGTCAATCCTCTTCGTTTTAGAAGAAGGGTCCTTGTCTATCTTGATTTCTCCAAAACTATTGCTGACCGTCTTGGCGTTCGCCATGCTCCATGTCAGCAGCTTGTTCTTCCGGTCATAAATCACGTTCTTGGCTTCAGTTTCCAACCTGAAATCCACCGTAGCGTCATTCAAGCTCTTGGCACTCTGAACGATCTCAACCAGATCCACTCCAAATTCCTCAAGGTCAGACAAAAAGGCATCTGCGTTGTGTGGATCATACGCAATGCCCAGTAGCTTGAGATTATGTTTTTTGATCAGATCCCGGTAATAAGACAAGATGTATTTATAATCCGTCTTCACGCCGCCCATGGTCTCTGTCGGAGTCAGTAACCCTTCCATAATCCACATGTCATAAGGTGCAAAGTCACTCTTCACATGCTCGTCTACTCTTGCTGCAGGGATCCAGCTATGTGAATGGATGTAATACTTGCGCTGCCCGTCGATATCCAACGGAAATTCCAATGCACCACTCGTAAGGTCACCACCTGAAGACAAGTCCAGCCCCAGGTAACATTCTTTGCCTGCCATGTCCTCAATGGTCGTATCAGATTCACATGCCACCCAGTGTTCCATATTCATGTACTGCGTGTCCGAAAACTGCACCCATCTGTTCAGTGACTTGGTCAAGAAGTTGCGAAGCTCTTCGCCTTGCTGAACCTTCGCTTTGATCGCTTCAGCACGCAAGCTGTCCAACGTCTCCGGAGTCCAGAGAGGATTCGCCTTCGGCCAGTTCGATTCTTCCCAAACATCGTCATCCTTGTCCAGCTCACAAATAAAAATAAACTGCGTTTCATCGGCATGAGCGCCAGACAAAACCATCTTGCAATATTTGTACAACTCATAGCATGGACCGTTGATGTTAAATCCGGCTGTTGTGATAACGGAAATAAGACACTGCTTAAGCTTCTTGGTTCCGTCCGCAAGCAGCTTGTACATCTGGTTATCCTTGTGTAAGTGATATTCATCGACGCTCGCAAAGTACGGCCGGAAACCGTCTATGGATTTTGTATCCCGGCCAAGCGCCTTGATTTCCCCTTTGGAAATTGTGCAAAGAATCGTACTTTTGTAATCCTTCACGTCAAATAGGCCGGACTCGTATTCAGTCCCACCTAATTCAGGATCAGCATCGATAAACTTGATACACTCTTTCAAAACAATTCGTGCCTGAGCTTCCTTCGTTGCCGTGCAATACACTTGCGGATAGTTGTATCCATCAAAGTTGCCATAGAACAGGGATGGCACAGCGTTCTTTAATGATTTTCCGTTCTGTCGTGCTACCTGAACATAAGATGTTCGAAAACGACGATATCCATCTAACTTTAACCAGCCGTTCCAGCTCCCGAATATGAAATCTTGGAAACCCCACAACTCAAGCGGCAAAGGTTCTTCTCCCTCAGCCAACGTTAAGGACTCAGCAAAATCAATTAATTCGTGCGCCTTTTCCGGATCAAATACGTACGGGAAATCTTTCGTGCCTTGCCTATCCAAATCCCGAAGGTGACGTTCGCAAGCTTGTCGCTGAGCTTGTCCGGCTATAATTCTCCCTGAAGTAACTTCAAGAGCATAGGCCGTTACCCTGTCCGTTTCCCCAACAGTGTTGTAAGGATAGATCTGAGGGTTAACCACTCCGGTTACCTCCGAATTTCCCGAACTTGCTTGGAGGTTTTTCTTTCTCCTTTGGTTTCGGAACATTCTTGACCTTGGATAACGGGTTCAGAAACAAACGATCCTGCATCTTCAGAAGCATATCCATTTTTTTATTAACGGCTGTCTCGATTTTCAGGATGCCTTCAATGGATGCCAGCTGAGAGAGGTATTTCTGCGCTCTCAGTCCGTACTCGTTCAGATCCTGTTCTGATTCCTCAGCTTTTCGAGTTAATTCCTCGAAATATTCATCGAATACATAATCTTCAATGGAAATTCTCTCGATTTTTTGATACTGTTTCAGCAGTTTTTCATATTCAGAATATGTCCGGCAATACATCCCTAAAAGTCCAACATCTGAGCTTGAAAGTAGATTCACGCCTTCCGCAGCTGCTGCCTTATAATCCTTCATGCATTGTTTCCAATGAGAGAAGGCAACCGTGTCATCCTTTACAAACACTGGCGGTTTCAGCTTTTCCAATTCTGTCTTTCCTAGCTTAACCTCACCTTCTTGTCTAGCTTGGAGCTGCGCTTTAGTTAATCGGTTAGGGTTACCCTCCGCGATGTGGAGACCAACCGGTTTGGCGTTTCTTCCCATCAGGGCATACCTCCTAAACGCCGAAAATATTATAAAACGAGTTTTTACGCGAAATAAGTCCGACGCGGTCTATCAGCCAAAGGGTTTTCAGAGATTTGACCCCCCTACCCCTTGTCGAACAAATTCTTAGCCACCTCAGCTGCAATACGTTTCGTTATCTCATCTGTATCTCTTTGAGTCAGATTCCCTTGGATATCAATCGTGATGTTGTGTTCATTCGGACTCTTATGTGAGTGAGAGATGTACGACCCGCGCCCATCGTAATATCCTACTGGTTGGGCATAGCCTCCACACTTTGTACATGCAGTTCCGTCTTGATTCGTCCAGCCTGTCTGTTCATTCGAACACACTACACAGACCAACCTCATCTCCTTAGCCATTACCAAACCCTCCATCTTCTTTAGCGGTCTTGATATCGTGGCATTGCTTGCATAGTGGCTGCCAGTTGCCACGATCCCAGAACAGTTGCTTATCTCCCTTGTGGGGCTTGATATGGTCAACTACCGTTGCCTCCTGTACATAGCCTTGCTTCCAACAGTACGCACACAGCGGATGCTTCTTGAGGAATCCAACCCTGGCTTTACGCCATCGGCTATCATATCCGCGCTCAGCTGCTGTTCCTCTATGTTGGTCATAGCTATGTACTTGGTCTTGGTGGTCCTCACAGTACCTGCCCTCTGTGATAGTTGCCTTGCATCCCTGCTTACTGCAGAAGCGTTTAAGTGGCATCTTGACCATCTTCTTCTGGAAGCTCTTCAACAATCCATTGTTTGTCTCCACGGTATGGAACTGGCTCCACTTTGCACTTGGTTATCCTGTATGTCTTCCCCAGGACATCTAAAGCATCCATCACTGTTTCCACATCTTTACGACTCCAAAACTTCCCACTGTACATCCTTCATCCTCCTTCCAGCATCTTGGTATCTTGCATACTTGCTTAGTGCCGGCCCACTCGCCCCATATGCAGCCTTTGCATTTCTCTGGCTGATCCGGAGAAGCAATTGGCACAGGCGGGGCCTTTCTCGTCGCTCTCGTAATCATTCCATGTCCTCGAATTTCTGCTTTAACGCTTTTTGTGTTTCTTCCATCTGCTTGTACGCCTTAACCTGCTGACGACTGGCGTAGGCTTGATATGTGTACGAGACAATCGCTGTTATCAGTGCTGTATATAGCAAAACCGTCATTATATCTCGCATATTAGCACCTACTCCTTGCAATCTGACGAACAGGCTTGCGATTTATAACTTGATGCCTCATCGGCTGCCTGTATGGTGCGCTCTTTGTTCGAAGAGGCTGTAATTGCCGTATATGCTTTTCTTGCTCTTCTATTTGACGCGCCTCTGAAGTCAGCATTCTTAAAATCAGTTGAATGGAATCACGGTTTTTATTCAGGAATGCCATGATCCATTGGTGCATCCGTTCCAGCTCTTCGCCCAATGCCCTTAAAGCCTCTCCCACTGTTTGCCCGTGTCGTCGCCTTAGTTCCTCCCATGAATCTGAATCATTCATCCCCTAAACTCCTTTCATATTTACAAGCGCTTGGGATTAGATAAAAAAAGAGCCACCCGATGTTGGATGACTCAAAAAAGGATATGAAGAAAATTTCATCGGCCTTGCCGGGACTCGAACGCCAGCCGCTGCCTGTAGGCCATAATAGTATCCGTACTTCTATCCCGCCCGGATGGAGCGGCTGTGGGGAGTCTAACCCCATTCCCACACCGCACCCTTGACGATCCACGTCTAAGGATATCCCATCCCACAGCACAGCCGAGTTGCCCACGGGATAACGGTGCTAGGCACACCGGGGAAGAATTTTCCTTCCCTATGTGCCTAACTATAAATTTGAACCACAGACGTTGTGCCGACTCACTACAGACGTACTACAGACGCGGTTTTCACTCTATTTGTCCAATCAGCTTCAAGGTTTCTGCTACAGACTCTACACCTCGAACAATTCTCCTGTCCACTGATCTATCTGTTATGTTACCGAATCTTTTGACAGTTCCCCACCGTGTGTTACCCCGGACGAAACGAAACTCCATCACCCTGCGAACATCATCATCTTGAATAAGTTTCACCGCCATTTCTATGGCATCTGCTTTCTGTTGGTACTCTACTTTGACTTGCTGTTCTTTTTCAGTCAGTAGCAAGCGACTATTCAGAGCTTCAGAAGTTTGCCGCATACGCAGGTAACGTTTCAACATGCTTCGTGCAGATTCAAAGTCCGTCTTGTCCGCTTTTGGAAATAACTCCATTTGGATCACCGCCCCCATGCTCTGCACCCTTTCCTGATTGTTCAGTTAGCCTCTTATTTTCAACGAAAAGCAATGTGGCTTGTTTCTGCCAGTACGCTACAGACTCTGTGAGAGAGTCAATTTCACTCTGTTGAATCTTCATGTGCTCAGTGAATTCCTTATCTTGGTTGTACATAGCCTCTCTGTTGCTATCTGCCAGCGCCCTATACTTATCAAGCTGCAGGAGTACCGCACAGAATAATTCATAGTCAGACTCATTAAAGCATTCCCTTGCCAGACCGTCTATTTTGGCTTGTGCTGCTTCCAATGTCGGTTGGGTCATTTTGCTACCGCCTGACCTTTTTCAAGCTCTCTATACTCATCCTCGGGAATCTGACTGATGATTGCTGTCGGTCGTATGCGCTTCTTCTCCGATATCTCAGCGATTGCTCTTGCTGGATGGCTGCTTTCGAACAATTCCACTAGCTTACCGTTCAGCTCAGTTTTAAAATATCTTGTCCTTACCATATTTCTCCCCTCCATTGCACATTGTTACATGTTCAAAATACAAATCCGAATCATCCAACTCTTCATCATCAATGCGGGTGATTTCGAATACCCGGAGACAAACCGGGCATTCTACTGTATCCCCCAACTCATAATCAATGTCCATCATGCTGTCCCCTATTCAAAACATCCGTGCCTGTCGGTATGAAGCACCCCATCCACCATCTTGTAATGGGATCTCGTTTGTTATCTCCAAGCTACTGGGGGGATATGGCGCCGTCACACATGCAGGATCAAAATCTATAACCTTTTCACCTTTGCGATTTGTACGGTATTTCATAGGCCGGTTATCATAGCACCAAAGCATGTCGTCCTGGATTTGATGGACAACCACCATTTTCCCTTTATCTAATCCGCTTTTGAGTCGGCACACCATCCCAGGCTTAAATTCTTCAAAGTAGAAGAACAGGAAGGCCATGCTTTATCACAACTCAGCTTTCATTCGATCAATTAGCCCGTTTGTGGCAGCCTTATACTTGGCGTGCAATTCTTCATCTGTTTTCCCGACGATCTCCAAAGCTCCAAGCAAATTAGCAAAAGCATCATTCAGGTTTTTGAAGTGTGCTTTGAATATGGCTGCTTCCTCACCAGTCCCCTGTGCTACCTTCTTCCGGAGTTCAGCCAACTCGGCCTCAATCTCTGCCGGAACCTTCTCCACAATCGCAGGAACATCGATAGGCTTTGCTTTCAGTTCCTGTTCAAGCTTCTTTATCTGTGCCAAAGACTCAGCGTGTTCCCGTTTAGCCTTCTCAAGTTCTTCCTGAAGCGCAGCGGATTGTCCATCATCTTCACCTGAATCATCTTTTGCAGCTGCAGCCGCCGCTTCCTCTGCTTGGGCTTCTAACCGTTCAACAATCAAAGCATGTTCTGCCTGCTGTGCTTCCAGTTTTTCTCGAAGCTTCTGCTCCTTCTCCATAGCCTTCTTTGCCTTCTCAGCTTCCGCCTGAGCTGCTTTGAGGGCCTTTTCAGCATCTTTACGTGCTTTGACCGCTTCCTGTAGTTCACGAGTAGACATACTATCCACATCATTTTCCTGTACGAAGGCTTCTCGTTCCTCAGCCGGGATCCCAAGCAAGGCCACAGCCTGCGTATAGCTTAAACTTCCAAGCGCTTGGGAATCGGCGTTATCTCCAAACAAAGTGAGCTGATCGGATCCGTATTCCTTAAACAATTTCATCAAGTTATTTGCAGTGCTTTGAGAGTAATCAACAGAGTCAGCCAGCCAGTTCATCCAATCACCATGCTGCATCATCTCTTTCGCTTCTGTTAATCGGCGTCCGATCTCAATAGATCCGTGAAGCATAATCTTTTTCGTTTGATCCTTGATGCTGTTGATTTCGATTGCGATTGTCTCAATGGTACGAATGGCTAATTGGCTCATACGGCTACCCCCTGTGGTTTCTTAGTGTTAGTTTTCTTTGGTTTCTTGCCTAACCTAGCTCTCTTGAACTTCTCCACAAACTCCAAGATGGTTGGATCAGGATCATAATTTTTAAATCCTCTGACTTGAGCAATGAAACCTGATCTGATTTCCACCGTGCAAAGTGGTTCGTCAGGTTGTTCAATCTTGCGAATGAACAGAATGTCACATTGTCCAGATCCATATTGAGCGGAATAACCCCCAACACAATGACTGAGACTTTTTCCTTCTCTGAACAACTCAAATGATGATTGGGCTGCTCTTATTAGATAGCCGTTTGCTTCAAAATAATAATGTTCAAGTTCAGGAAGGCGTGCTTTAATCCTCTTGTTCACTGCCTTGTCTTTTTTGATTTTGATACGTTCCGTTAATTTCATGTGTGCTTCGTGGAGATCGTTTGGAAACAAATAACGTTCCTCTTCCAGACTCATTCCAAGTTCCTTGCATTGATTACGATAATCTCGCCAATCAGACAATATACTTCCAGCTGATCGTTTGGCGTATTGCGGTTTCTTCTTTTGCTTTAAGATGTATTTTTTCACAGTTTCTTCAGGAGCTAACGATAATACCTCTCTGTAATAGGTCTGATAAAATGTGTCCTCTATTTCTCCCAAGAATAAAGCATCCAGTACATTCATCTTTTCGCCCCGTGATTTTAACTTCTGGTAGTAACGAAGTGCTTTAGGTTCTATCCCAATCCCTGCATTTTTGATCTCTCTTAGCTCACTTTTTGTCAGCCTTAGCACGGCGGGTAAGGTTTTTCCTCGCCAGTGGACAGCACCATAGGTGCCACTTCCGGAAAGTTTAGCCCGTACAAGATTACTGAATCCTGCCTTGGTCAGATATTCAATGCAGGGATAGCGGGTGAAATGGTCGAAAAATTCCACCATGTCATTTATGCTGTAATAACCACCCGAGTCCGTGTACTTTTCCCATGTTGAATACTGAAAAGGAGTATCTTTGACAGCTTTTCGGATATTATCAAGATCACGAAATTTCCTCCATGATCCATAACCGTAATGCTTCTCAAAAGGAGACTTAACCTTGCTTTTTTCCTTTCCATACACATAAGCAGTTGATTTTCGGGGTTCAAACAGATACATATGAACAACGTTGTAATGTGTCTCAACCTTTGTGTAATCCCCACTGTAATTTCTACTTACTGTAATTACTCTTGCTGTGATTGCTTCTTTGTTGATAATTGACTTCTCATACCAGATCAATACAGCAGAATCGAATAGATATTTCCGACTCATTCCATGAGAACGAACTTCACATTCTGACTCACATTTTGGACAAGTAGCAAGTTCTTTCTGTTTATGTTTCAGCTTGACTTCAGGGCAGTGTTGCTTTTGGCAATGAGTGCAATATGCGACTTGGATACCTCCGGACGTCTTGTAAAATAAGTAGCGGCTTTTCAGTAGAACCGTATCAGTAACGTAATTGACAAGTGCTGTGGAAATTTTCTCAGGAAAATGTTTTTCAAACTCTACACGCAACATGCTTTATCCCTCCCCTACAAGAAATCATCTAGCTTGACATCAAAACGCACGGTCTTTTGCTCTTCAGGGGCGGGGGTTACTGCCGTTACTCCCCCGCTCAGTCCAAAATAATTCAGCACAATCGAAAAACCTTCCTCATCGGTCAGCATAGCCATCCCACCAACAGCTTTTTTCTTAGCCTCTGCCTGCATAGCAAGCAAGCTCTTCGCAATCGTCTTGTCAGCGGACAGGATCTGATCAACAGAACCAGGATTCGCCTGAATGTGTTTAATCAGAAATTCCCCAATCAGCTTGATATATGTGTTCGTCCCTTTACCGTCCATTTCAGCTTTCAGCTTTGTTATTGCAGCTTCCATGCTTCATCCTCCGTTCAATTTTGCTTTTTGACCCAGGCAAACGCACGTTCACTGCCCGAATCTTGTATCACATAAGAC
This sequence comes from Paenibacillus sp. PvP094, assembly GCF_040546835.1. NCBI lineage: Bacteria > Bacillati > Bacillota > Bacilli > Caryophanales > Paenibacillaceae > Paenibacillus > Paenibacillus sp. PvP094. Next base: position 12,645 of record NZ_JBEPOM010000001.1, read on the forward strand.
ACGCCTTCCGGAACCATCCTATCTGGTGCCACAGCTAACATGCCGTAATCTGTTCGAACTTCCGTATCTGCTGCTACTGGATCCAAGGGAGATAAGACCAGTTTTAGCCGATCCAACTTGTATCCCTGATCTATCAGTGAAGCAACGGCCCTATCTATGCGTGCCCTCATCCCATAACCGGCATATGATTGGCGTACCTCAATGGCCGTCCGTTCCAATTGGGTGAGCTTGTCCGCATCAAGTTGTTCAACAGCCCGTGAGAACAAGGGGACGTATCGGAATTGATCCTTTACCTTGGCTGAATAAATGTATCCGGCAGGAGGTTCATCGTCCGCCACACTAGCCCCCAGCTCTCCGCAGCGTTTAAGTCCCAATAAAATGTCACCAATGGGCCGTTCCATATTCCAGCGCCCGCCCGGAACCCATTCACCGTTGACTTCTACCTGCCGCGGAACGAATATCGGTATACCGCGATTCGCCACTTCTTGCTTGTTCAACCATCGGTGTAGTGGATTCATTAGCGCTCACCCGCCTTTGCGGCCTGTGTAGCTGCTGCAAGACGTAGCATTTCTTGAAATTCTTCCTCACTCGGGCCAGAATCAGGGTTTGTATCATTTTGAACGATCGGGATTTCAGTTTTTCCGCCCCCGCCGCCGGAACCCTTTTTACGTTTCGCCTCATCCGAACGCATCTCTAAAACCAATTTTAAGAATTGATCCCGGAACGATCTGCCCGATAAGACATTTTTTCGCCAGAAAGTATTTGTAGGCAGCCAATCCATCACATCACGAATGAGATTCTTGTCCTTCTGGCCGTCAACTTCGACCAGCAGCCGGAAATCGTCCGCCCATGTCTGCATGTTCGATCGTTTATTCAAATGCGCGATTCCTTCTGCTTGCGCGAATTCATCAATTTTTCCTTTCAGGTAATTCGCCATTTTCAGAAACGAGCTGTTTTCGTCGTATTCCGGTTTTTTCCGAGAACCTTTTTTTCCGGTTTTACCTTTTCCACTTTTTTCCGCTTCCTCACCTCGCTCTTTCGGCTCGGCCGCATTTTCGGCGGTCGGTTCGGATTTCGGGTTTTGATCTTGGTTTTGATTTTGCTGTTGGTTTTCGTCTTGGGGTATATCTTTTTTTATTAATTCTTTTTCTTTATCTAACTCTATATCTAATTCTTTATATACCGGGACAGGGGGTGGACGTCCTTCATCTGTCCCCGGGATGTCCCTAGGTATGTCCCCGGGGACATCAGTCTTTCCCGCTGCTTCGGCTGCCTTCTTTGCAGCAGCCATTTCACGCTGTTTCGCCTTTTTAGCAGCAGCCTTTTTCCGGCTTTCAAGTACCTGTCCGCCAATGTTATGCCAGTTTAAAACCTCATATCCATCAAGGGTTTTCCCTATATAGTTAGCCTCGACAAGTGCATTAAAAAACACTTCGGGATCACCTTCAAAATGAGCAGCGTCAGCCAAATCAATTGGCTCAAAATTGCTTATGTTTCCATCGGGTGCCCAATCCATTGCCCACCACCAAATCATGTGTAACGAACCCACTGCCCGGGGTATATCCAACCCTGTCAAACGACAGAATTTCTTCGTCTGGGGGTCCCTATCAGTCGCCTGATAACTCTTAATCCATAACATCTATGCTGTTCACCGCCTCCTGCAAATGGACTCACTCAGGACAGACATGCGACATCCCAGATATGTCCCCACACTGTCCCCTGCTTGTCCCCGGGGACATCCTAGGGACATCCAAGGGACAAGGTGCGTCCTATTTCCAATGTTCTTGACCCTCTCCGACTGTGTAATAAATGAAAAGTTCAGCCTGCTTGTCCACTTTCCACGCTCGCCCCTCGGCAGTTTCATCTGCCCAGTTATGACATGTACCTGTTGCCGTTTTAGGACCACACAGGATGACGATATTCCAAGGGGCTTTACCTGTTCCGTACTGACTGGCGTTGATCATGTGGCAACGCTCGAACCAATGCTTTGGTCTACTGCACCCGCAGCGTTCACAACATACATATCCCGCCTCGCTGGCGCGTCTGTATGCCTCTTTATCAACCTTATTGCTGATAGATGTATGTTGTTTCTGAGTTGGCTTGAACCGCTTGTGGTTCGGTTTAGGCGTAGGGAGAAATTCAAACTCAGCCATGTACTCCGCCTCCTGTTATATGCATTTCAATCCGCACCCGAAGGCGCAGCTCGTAAATCTTCTCTTTTACCGAATCAAGCTCATTACGCCAGAACATCTTTTGTTCATATGCTTCAGCTTCTATCTGCCTAAGCTCAGCTGTTGCAAGATCTGCAGCAAGTTCCTTTTCACCGCGCTTTGCTTCCGCCCTTGCTTTGGCATGGGTGTTTTGACGCAGTGCGTGGATTTTGGCATAATCGCCATCCTTCTGAGCACTAACACGTCCCATTAGCATGTGGGCGTCCGTCAGCAGACGAATAATCTCAACCATTGCACCTGGGGAATCATCATCAAACTGATCCGCCTGATAACGCATTTTTTTGATCTGACGGATATACTCATCCACGTCCATAATCTTTACCTCCATCAGACTTGTGCTGTTAAATGAAATTTGATATGATTGCCGTATAATTTTTTTGTGAAGTTTCAGACCAAATGACTACGCGGACCAGGCGTGGTCATTTTTCGTTTACAAGGGCAATGTATTCCTTGTGATGACGCTCGTTGCAAAATTTCAGCTTTCCTGCTTGAACATAACTTTCTCCATACTTGATACGATGGAAGCACAACGGACAATTCCCGATATCCCTTCTACTTTTCTTTTTACTTACAATCGGGCCGCCTTCTGCTTTTTGAATTTTGCCTTCAATCTTTTTTCTATCTGCCTGCAGCTGCATGATTAGATTTTCGTCTGTAGCATCAAGGATCTTTCTGCAAATTTCGTTATGCTGTTTGCGAAGTTCCCGCCTTGTGTTCTTCAAGACCGTTCCCTCCTTCGGCAATAGTTAGATAAGCAAGCGATTCATCAAACCAATTCGCTGTTTCTGGATAATCAAATTGCATCTGCTGCAGGAGTTTGATGCGCTGCTGTAACTGCAGATGTATTGACATATTGCTCACCTTCCTCTATTCCAAGATCCTTTTTAAGATCCGATATTTCTTTGTCCAGCCAACAGTTTCCGGCGTCCATCGTGTGAACACTATCACGAAAATTAATCAGACTTTGTAGGTGGACCCATGCAAACCAATTTTTAATGAGCGAGTGATTCAATCTTTTCACCTCTTTTATTGAAGGCTTGTCCTCTAAAACGACCCCAGATTAAGAGTCGTCAACCCTATTCAGTTACTCACGTTTACTTTGGAAAATATCCCACCCAATTCTTTCATATCGCTTTAAGATTTCAGCGACTGTAGTAACGTCTTTAATAACAAAGTCGTCACAAAAATGAATTGTGGTGCTTCCAGAAGTAATTGTTTGGACAATATTTCCTTCATGTGGTTTGTACGGAGCGTTCATCGAATCACCTCTGTAACTATCTATATGCGCCACCGCTTGTACACCCACATTGTTCACCTCTTATCAAATTTAATTTGAGTTCGTTTCAAAAAAAAGATTACATCAAATAAAACCCATTAATTCCGAAAATAACAGTTGCGTAAATTTAAGTTACTGTATATAATTTTACTTGTGAGCAATACTTATAACAAGGTGTTAAATTTAATTTGAGTCGCGGTCAAAAAAAGACGCTTGTGTCAAATCAGGGAAAAGTACATAAACATTCTCGCCAAGATAGTTGCAAATTTTAAAGAGCAACCGAGTACCAGGAACAGATTTACCGTTCTCGATTTCACGCCAATGAACCTCGGTAATGCCAAGATCAGTTGCAACCTCACGCTGAGTACCTTTTGATTTACGGCAGTTTTTCAAGACCAAACGTTGAGTGTTAGTTGTTTCCATCGTCTGCTTTCACCTCCTTGTCACTCATTATATAACTCAAATTATATTTTAGCAACCCCCATTTTATAAAATTTAATTTGAGTTGGAGGTTTTACTTTGAGTCATCCATTATCCATGGGCGAAAGAATAAAAGAATTACGCAGTACACGGGGTTATACCCAAAATCAAATGGCTGAACTACTTGATATGAATCCTGCGAATTTTTCAAGCTATGAAAGGAATAAGAGTATTCCCCCAAGTGACCGCCTAGCTAAAATTGCTGACATACTTGGCACCTCCACCGACTATTTAACTTGTAGAACTGAAATTCAACTTCCAATCGACTTGATCCTAAATGAACAAAGTTCCATTAAGAGTAGAACTGACCTGACCCCTTTAGTTGGTACTATTTGTGCTGGTAACGGTCTAATAGCTGAGAGTAACATTGAGGATTATGTTAGCTACCCTATACCCAAAACTAACGGTGCTGACTTTGCATTGAAAGTAAAAGGAAATTCTATGATCGGTGCCGGTATTAACGATGGAGACGTAGTTTTTTTAAAAAAAGGGCGTTGGGCTGAGTATAATGGCCAGATTGTTGCTGTAGTCATAAATGGAGAGGACGGTTCGCTTAAACGGATGAGATGGACTGAAGGTTCTCCATATATACAACTAATACCAGAAAACCCCGAGTTTGAAATTAAAGAAGTACTACCAAACGAAATTGTAGTGTGTGGACTATATGCGGGTCACTTTAAGTTTGATTCATAATAAGGAGGGAAGTGTTTCATGTTTAGTACCCTTTCATCTCTGATAAATGATGAGTACTGCATGTATTTAAGAAAATCAAGAACTGATACTGAAGCTGAAGCCCGTGGTGAGGGTGAAACATTAGTTAGACACGAACGAATACTACTTGATCTTGCCAAACGCCTAAAAATTAATATTACACATATCTTTCGAGAGGTTGTATCCGGTGAGACTATTGATTCCAGGCCGGAAGTTCAGGAATTATTAAGACAGGTTGAAGAAGGACGCTGGAAAGGCGTTTTGGTTGTAGAAGTCGAACGTCTTGCACGTGGGGATACTATAGACCAAGGTATAGTAGCTCAAACCTTTAAGTATGCTAGTACAAAAATTGTTACTCCTACTAAGATCTATGACCCAAATAATGAATTTGATGAAGAATACTTTGAGTTTGGTCTTTTTATGTCCAGAAGAGAATTCAAAACTATTAACCGAAGATTACAAAATGGTCGTATGTCTTCAATTAAGGAAGGTAAATATCTAGGAAGCATCCCGCCTTATGGATATGAGAGAATAAAACTAAAGAATGCAAAAGGGTATAGTCTAAAACCCATTGAAGACCAGGCGAGAATTGTTAAAATGATTTACGAACTATACACAGTTGGACAACCCGATGAAAACGGAGTTGCTAAAAGAATTGGTACCTCTCTTATTGCTAGAAAATTGAATGCACTTAAAATACCAGCCGCAAAGGGAGGGTTATGGACCGTTCCTACCATTAATTCTGTTCTACGGAATTCTGTCTATAATGGGAAGATAAAGTGGGCTGAACGCCCCCTTAAAAAGAGCAGAAAAGATGGCAGTATACAAAAAACACGTCCTAAAAACTCGGAAAAAAATATTATTTTAGTTGATGGATTGCACGAAGCATTAGTTAGTGAAGATACATGGAATTTAGCTCAACAGTACTTGGCAGAAAACCCTTCAAAACCTATTCCAACACGATATCTTACCAAAAATCCACTTGCTGGGGTTGTTATTTGTGCAAAATGCGGCCGGAACATGATTCGTAGACCATTAGCTAAGCAGCTACCGATAATCATGTGCCCTATACCAGAATGTAAAAATGTTAGTTCTGATTTGGAATTAGTTGAAAAAAGGGTTATTGAATCATTAGAGTATTGGTTGAGATCCTACAAAACAAAATGGGATCAAATGAAATCTGCAAAAGAAGAAAGAACTGATCAAGGAGATGTTTATATATCTGCGTTGAAAACAATTGAAAAGGAACTTAGTGATATATCAACTCAGATGGATAATTTGCATGATTTATTGGAGCAGGGCATATATTCTACAGAGATGTTTTTGGAGAGATCAAAAAAGTTATCGGAAAGAATGGCAGCCTCTAAAAAAGCAAAGGAAGATATCGAAAACGAGATTATTAATAATAAGAAGTCGCTAGATGTTCGAGAAGTTTCAATCCCTAAGTTCGAACATGTAATAAAAGCATACTACCTTACTGATGATCCGGAGTTACGGAATAACATGCTAAAAGAGGTATTAGAAAAAGTGACATATGAGAAAAATAAGGGGACAAGATGGCACGGTTCTCCAGATGATTTCGTGCTTAAGGTTTTCCCTAAGCTTCCGCATGATTATCACTGATAACATCTATGTGCATATTCCTCTGTAGCGATGTCATTCAACAGACCGATAATTTTGTCCGGAATGGTATATCGCTGATTCATATACCGAAGGGCTGCAGCCAGTTCCCCGTCTGCCCCACCATACTGTTCCATCAGCAATTTGGCCATATGAGGATCACATTTACTTACCCTAACAGGATATTGCAGCTTTTTCTCGTATACCCACATGTTGGACGATCCCTCCTTCAAAAATGTGAACTGAATGTGATCCAATTTGGATAGTTGATACTTCCACTTCCCGGGTATCCTGATTCTGCGCTTCCAGAAAACCCGGGTACAGTATGCTTTCGCTATCAACTCAAACGTTCATTACACCTGCCAAGGCCAGGGTGCCTCTGACCACTGCCAAGGATACTTGGAGAACGCATGCCCAAAGTTCATGAGCGGTCCATACAGCTGCTGAAATTCATGGGCTACCCTCATCCGCTCTTGGCTAAACTTGTTATACTGTTCAATACTCTGATAGTCCCCCGGGTGAGTATCCAGATACAGATTCAGCTCCACCAGTACAAAATCCAAGGCTTGCAGTTCCTCCAGCAACTCATAATATCTGGCGTCACACGCTTTTGCTGTTTCAGGCTCCATCTGCTCCTACCTCCCTCCCCTTTGTTTTTTTGGATGTATAAGGACTGTATAGTGCAGGCCACAATGTTCCGAGTCTCAGCGCTTCCGCCGGACTATATTGGGGCCAGCCCATCGGCTGGAAAGGGATAAATAACTGTGGAGGAACAAGGTAGGTTTTAATTTCAATCGGTTTACACGGATCAAACGGCCCCACGAAAGGGGCATATGCGCGAAGCTGTGGATCAGTCATTTCCAAACGCCTCCCTTCACTGAAATTTTGGTCACTCGTCGGTAGGCGACCAAAACCCTTGCTTTTCCCGTCTATTATCCATATGTCATCGTTCTTAAGTTAATCCCAAATCAGCTGAAAAAGCTTTCGGGACTTCTCAGGTTTTGTTCATTAACAAAAAAAAAGACCCTTGGTTACTCCCCACGGGAAGTGTTCCAAAGGTCACATTCATTTCATTATGGTAGTCCATGTACATCACTACTTGTCCGATTCGGGAACGTCCTGAGCCTCATCCAAAGCAGCAGCTTCTTCTTCAGAGACCGGGCTCTTATACACCTTGACTCGGGTAATTCGCAGCCGGGTGGATTCCTCCACTTCAAAAACATAGCCGTTCTGCACCCGCGTTTTACCTTTGGCTGGACTGCCTTCAAGCTCTTTGAACAACCAACCGCCAATGGTATCCACTTCTTCGTCATCAATGATGGCCCCGGTCCATTCATGAACTTCTTCAATGAGGGATCGTCCATCTATGGAGAAGGAATCACCGCTGCGTTCCATATGAGGTCGCTCATCCTCGAATTCATCGTATAGATCCCCTACGATCTCCTCCAGAATTTCCTCCGCCGTCAGTAATCCGGCGGTGCCGCCATATTCGTCAACAACAAGGGTCATCTGGGAATGCTTTTTCTGCATCAGTTGAAGGACGTGACTGATTTCCATGGATTCCGGAACGTTCAAGATGGGCCGCACAAGTGAAGCCAGGTCCTGCTGCTGTTCCGGGGCTGCCAAAAGCAGATCCGTAATATGGATAAATCCGATAATTTCGTCTTTATCCTCAACGGCAACAGGATAACGGGAATGCTTCGTTGCATTAATAATCTTCAAGTTCTCTTCCAGGGACAGATGGGTATACAGACAATCCATATCTGTACGTGGCAGCATGACTTCACGAGCAAGCATATCGGAGAAATCAAAGATGTTATCCATCAGTTTGATTTCATCCTTGTCAATGACGCCACTCTTCGCACTCTGCTTCATCAAGATTCGAAGTTCATCTTCAGAATGGGCTTCTCCTTCACTCGCAGGCTCTATCCCTGCCAATCGCAGCAGCGCATTGGCCGATGCATTGAGAATCCAGATGAATGGAAAAAAGATTTTGTAGAACAGCAGAAGTGGTGCCGACAATAGCAGAGCCACGCCATCTGTTTTTTGAATAGCAAGCGACTTCGGTGCAAGTTCTCCAAGTACAATATGCAGAAACGTAATAATACAGAATCCGACGATAACGGAAACGGTAGAGATCAATCCTGTATCCGCCACGCCCAGTTTGAACATAAGCGGCTCTACCAGTAATTCGGAAATGGCGGGTTCACCGAGCCAGCCAAGTCCCAGGGATGTCAGGGTAATGCCGAACTGGGTTGCCGACAAGTAAGCATCCAGTTTTCCATTTACCTTCAGTGCATACCCAGCCAGCCGATTCCCCTCGCTCTGCAATTGAGTCAACCGGGTCTGTCTGACTTTAACTAGAGAAAATTCCGCTGCGACAAATACGCCATTCAAGAAGACGAGCAGAAAAACGCAAACCAAATTGAACACCAATTGCCCAAGATGAAATTCGGTATGAATATCCAAGTCAACACTCCCCTTTTTCTATCTATTTCAGGAATATACCTGGAATATCAGCGCCTAATCAGCGCGTAATTGCTTTTCTGGATTTGAAATCCACACCTTTATAATACATGTCCGCCACCAGCAGGTTAGGGCCGCAGCAGGACGCAGCATCACAGTGACAGTTAACGGTCTGATTTAGCGGATGCTCCGCTGACCATTCATGGAACACATCATCCAGCTTCCGATCCCGAATGTTGCCAAAGGCAGGGATGTCAGCAAAATCCGTAACGTAAACATTGCCTGTAAACATGTTGACGTTAACGCGATTTCGACCATCTGGATCATTGCGTACGGTCACATTAGGCTCACTGTACAGGCGATTGATCAATTCCCGATCCTGGTCGGCCGCACTGCATGCAAAGAATGGAAGTGTTCCGAACAACATCCACATGTCTTTGTCGCGCACATCCAGCAACCGATGAATGGCTGCACGCATATGGTCCAGAGACAGGACAGGTAATGTGGAAGCAAAATTCGAGTTATACATCGGATGTACTTCATGACGTACACAGCCCATCTCCCGAATCAGTTGATGGATCCCCTCCAACTTATCATGAGTACGGAAATTAATCATGGATTCAGCAGAGATAAACATGCCTGCTTCACTCAGTTTGCGTGAATTTTCTATCATTTTCTCATACATTTTCACCGCTACTTCACGCTTGACAGGTCTGCCGCTGTTGGCAAAACCGACTTGATGGAAATCATCGGCATTCAGGTAGTTAAATGAGATGTGCATCACATCAAGGTATGGCAGCAGTTTCTCGTAACGACTGAGATCAAGCGTCAGGTTAGAGTTGATCTGTGATCTGATGCCGCGCTCCTTGGCATACTTCAGCAGCGGGATGATCATTTCATCAACTGTCTTTTGACTGAAACTTGGCTCACCACCTGTCAAACTGATGGTCTGCAGATGCTCCACTTCGTCCAGCCGCTTCAGCATTAGAGGCAGTGGCAGTGCGGGAGCTTCACGCATCGTGAGCATATCCCCTACAGCACAGTGCTCGCATCGCATATTGCACAGATGAGTCACGGTCATTTCAACACTGGTTAACACGTGGCGTCCATATGTACGCAAAGAGCCGATCGGATCCCATGGATCATTAGTCGGCGATAAAGGCATCGGTTCAACCGATCCTGAGTTTAGCATGGTCATTGTTCTTCACCTTATTCCTTTTATTAACCTAAAAAGTTTTATTTACATCATACTTCGGCATGATCTTTTTGGAGCTATTTTTTATCATAGCACAATTTCGAACGCTTCGGCATGAAGTGCTCTGTCCATTACATGACAAAAACGCCCATACAACTCCAGGGCCAACCCGGCCCGGATATTGCTATGAGCGCAGTCTCCCTGCTGGCAATAACTTAACAGCGATCAAGAAAATTCATCACAGGAAGGAGTCGGAGGCACGCCCTCATCGCCTTCAACACCAGTAATCATAACCGATAGGGCTGTGGACAGATCTATTTCGTAAGGAGCCTTTAACGTTTGTCCATCAGCATTCTTCAACACCCGAATCCGCGGCCGCTGCGGGATACGTGAATCGATGGATGCAACGACGCCGACTTCCCCCGTACTCAGCGTCACAGATAGACCTACGGGATAAATTGCCACACAGTCACGGAATTTCTCCAGCATGCGCTGTTCATACAACGAGCCAGATCCAGTATATAATACCTCCACCGCCTGATGAGGGAGCAATGACTTACGGTATACGCGATTACTCGTCATCGCGTCATACGAGTCAGCCAGTGCAATCCACTTGGCATACTCATGAATTTGAGGACCCTTGAGGCCAAACGGATAGCCACTACCGTCGATTCGCTCATGGTGCTGCAGGGCACAATGTGCTGCCAGCAGCGGTATGCCAGGTTCATCTTTTAAAATACGATGTCCATATGTAGTATGTTGCTGAATGATTTTAAATTCCTCATCCGTCAATTTCGCTGGTTTATGCAAAACAACTGGATCAATCTGTGTCTTTCCTATATCATGCAGCAAGGCACCCAGTCCAATTTCCATCAGCTGCTGTCTGGAATACCCTGAGGCGACGCCCAAAACCAGTGTGTACACACATACGTTCAAGGAGTGGTTGTACAGATCAAGATCACTGGAATTCATATCCATCAGCATAATCATTGCTTCCTTTTGACCGCCGATGTCCTCCAAAATGGTATTCATCAGTCCACTCAGCGCTTTGCCAAAATGCGGAATCCGGCTTTTGGTCTTCAAACCTGACATACTCTGAAACTGCTGCTTGATTTCTACCAGTGCCCTGCGTCTGGTTTCCTCCTGAAGCATATCGGGAACGATAATATCCTCTGTTGCTGCTTCCTTAATATATACGTAACCTACGCCGAGGTCTTTTAGACGTCTAATCAACCGCTCGGTCAGTTCCACATCTTCACTAAGCAGAACCAAACCCTCTTCGCTATAAATCCGTTTCCCCAGCTTCATGCCAGGCTGCAATAGGTTTATATGTACCAAACGCACAGCCTATCCTCTCCCGCTCCGTAGATGTAATTTCCACTAGCCGCCGCTTCAGCAGAAGGCAAGTACTCGTTAATTTCTTTCATGCCAGCGGGATCGCAGGCTATCATCCAACGCCCCTGGTCTTTTTAATTCGATCTCCAGCAGATCCCGTATAAATTCAGGAAGTCGGTATGCAATCTCGGTTCCCCGGGCTAACGAAGGGTATCCCACATTAAATGTAAACATGTCTAGTGTTCCGACCACGTATTCCTGTTCATCACCCATAGGCTTACCACCGACATATAATGCATTGATCTTTTGATATGGGGGACCCGCTGGATCATACTCCACCTCAATCCCATCCACACACAGCGTACCAAGTATTTTTCCGCGAAATCCAAATCCGATGATGGGCTTGTCCGTATACTCCTGAAGCAAAGACTGCTCCAGCGCTTCACGAATCTCTTTGCCTTTCAGCCTTATTGTACAAGCATTGATCGGAGAAGGACATAGGGAATGCAGCATTCCCTTGCTGATGTCCCCTTGCGGAAGTTCACCAAGGAGTTGACCAGCGTTAACCAGCGACAGCTCCGCTCCCGTGAAATGCCTTACTGCCTGCGCAAGCAGCGAAGCGAATGGTGATTCCTTCTCATATTTTATCGGAAGAGTTCGGTCAATCATTACAGCTGTCTGTCCAAGAGCACGCTCTGCCTCCGCGCGATGTGCGGCGATAGCCAGTGCAACCTTCTCATCCAGCATCTGATCCTTCAATGGAAAACAGCCACTACTAACCAGTCTGGGTTTGTTCGCACCGCTATCCCGCTCTAATACGACTTTACCAAGCCACTGACCGAATTTTCCGGCTGCTCCCAGCACCGCATTCCCAATGACCAGAGGTTCTTCGATCACATGGTGTGTGTGTCCGCCAAGAATAACGTCAATGCCCTCAATCTGCTCCGCGAGTTTCCGGTCCGTTGATAGACCCAGGTGGGAGAGTATGATGACAATATCCACATTAGGGCGCAGCGCTTCAACTTGCTCACGCAATGTTTCCACAGGATCAAGCAGCTTCCATCCCAGCAAGTCGTAAAAAGCAGTAAACGGTGCAGTAGCTCCGAGCAAACCTATCCGAAATGGTCCTTTGTCCACAATAAGGGATGATTTCATCCATACTGGAGGCTGACCACTGGCCTCTTCCACGACATTTCCGCACACGACAGGACACAATAGTCCCGAATAGGACTGTGCCAGCTGCTCCGGTGTAAATGTCAGTCCCTCGTTATTGCCAATCGTTATGGCATCATACCCCGTCAAATTAATTACATCGACGTTGGCTCCCCCAAGTGTCCCCTCTGTCTCTACGGCCATACGATCCATATGATCTCCGATATCCAGAACTAGAACGTTTTCGCTGCGTTCTCTCTCTTGTTCAATCATGGCGGCGATAGAGCTCATGGAACCAAAATGACTATGGATGTCATTGGTGTGCAGAATGGTTAACGTTTGTTTTTCCTTGGTGCTCATCACACCGCCTCCTCTCGTCCTTGCTTAACGTACATTCCTCTAATAGATAAGCATAACATTTTCCGCGTCGTTATGATATATTGAAAGGGTTTAGAGATAAAAAAGAGGTGACGCATAAGCATGATATTAACCATACAACTGTTTGCAGGTATTGCTGAACGTCTGGGCACGTCCCTGCTTGAATATGAATATACGGAAAGTCCTTTGACTGCAGCTCTTCTCAAAGAAAGCCTGGCACTGGCCTATCCAGAGGCTGCTTCACAGATTCGAAGTTCCTTTCTGGCGGTGAACCAGGAGTATGCTCCTGCCGATACAATGATTAAGCCCGAAGATGAACTTGCGTTAATTCCCCCCGTTTCAGGAGGTGACGGTACTGAAGGGTCCGAGGATGAGCATAGGTCTTCACCCTCCGAACATCGTACTCCAGACGGTATGTTTATGATTACGAAGTCCCCCCTATCCGTGGAAGAAACAACAGCTCTGGTCATTACCGCAAACCACGGGGCAGCACTGACTTTTGTAGGTACAACTCGTGAAATGACAGGGGAACAGCGAACGGTCCATCTGGAATATGAAGCATATGTACCGATGGCGCTTTCTCAGATGGCTAACATCGGAAGTGAAATCTCCGAGCGCTGGCCAGGTGTCAGATGTGCAATCAGCCACCGGATCGGTCAGGTTGACGTTGCAGAGATTAGTGTTATTATTGCCGTCTCCTCGCCTCACCGCAGTGATTGTTATGACGCCAGTCGCTACGCTATTGAAAGACTGAAACAAACGGTCCCGATCTGGAAAAAGGAAATATGGGACGATGGTTCCGAGTGGAAGGGGCATCAACTGGGACCCTGGAACCCCTTGGACAATTTATAAATAGTCATTCCACCTCTTGCAAGGCTAATTAAATTAGTAAATAAGTCGTTGTCAACCCATTTTTTTCTTGTTATTATAAGCATATATGTCGATATAAGTCGAGGAAAAGGTGGTTTATACGTGAGAGTGCATGTTACTGATCTTAAACCTGGTGATCTGTTAAAAAATGATGTATACAACAGTTCAGGTCTCCACATGCTGATGAAAGGTTCCTTACTCAGCGAAGACGATATTACCAAATTGCTGCAACATGGAATCGATTACGCAGATGTAGAACATACAACATCCGACCTACACTCTGATACGCAAACCATGCCTTCCGATCAGACCCGTCTGTTAACTACCTTGTTTGACGATACGATCAAAGGTACCGAATCTCTGTTTCAACAAGCGATGGAGAAAGGGTTTATTGACGAAGCTCAGGTCGATGAAATATTGATTAATCTGACAACTCAACTGGAGAAACAGAAGGATGTCGTTTCCCTTCTACTTATGCTTGACGGCGATAATGATTATACCTACAACCATTCATTGCAAGTGGGAATGCTCGCATTTTATATTGCTGGCTGGATGGGCTACAATCCTGAAGAATGCCTGACCGTAGCAAAAGCAGGTTATCTGCACGATATTGGAAAATCCAAAATTTCTCCTGAAATGCTACATAAACCGGGAAAACTAACCCCGGAAGAATTCGAAGAAATGAAGAAACATACGTTATATGGATATGAGATTGTTAAAGCGTCCACGCAGGATGAGATTCTGGCAACGGTCGCCCTTCAGCATCATGAGCGGGAAGACGGAAGTGGCTATCCTCATGGACTGAAAGGGAACGATATTCATCCGTATGCCCGTATTACGGCCGTAGCTGACGTGTACAGCGCCATGACGACCAACCGGGTATATCAGACCAAGCAGGAGTTAATCTCCGTGCTGTGCGAGCTGTACAGCCTAAGCTTTGGCCAACTAAATGGAGAAGCTACCCAGGAGCTTATCAAACATATGCTGCCCAATTTTATAGGAAAAAGGGTACTGCTCACCTCGGGGGAAACTGGCATCATCGTCATGAATAACCCTGCAGACTATTTCCGTCCCCTTGTTCAGACATCCACAGCCTTTATTGATTTAGCGAAAGAAAGAGATATCGCCATCGTCGAAATTTATATTCAATAGCTCAAAGGTTTCGTAGCATCACCTAGAAAAATGAATGATTACGAAGAATTACACTACAGGAACTTATTTTATGAAAGTAAAAAGGGAAACCGAATTTTCGGTTTCCCTTTTGCTTTATTCAGGTTTGATACGCGTATTACACACAGAATGCTTTAGTGATGATAACCAACAGAATGAACAATACCAAGATTGCGCCTACCGATGTGAATGGGTTGTATCCACCTACGCCGCCAACATTGCCACCACAACCATATCCTACCTCGCTCATGTGATTGCCTCCTCTTCATCAGGTATACCCTAACATATGATCTTGCAGGGTAAGCGAACCGGGCGAAATGGCAATATTCGATAAATGGTTTTTTGCCTGCTTCAATACGAATCATCGTAATCAGCACGCTGGCCCTCATTGTTTTCCCGAATCGGACGAGACCTGAATTCCTTTTTCCTTGCGATACATAATAACCAGCAGTCTCCAGAAGTCGTAACTGCCTGTATCCGTCATGATATAAGAACGATAGTAATGATACGCCTCAGCTGCCCAAGGCGGACAGGGCATATTGGATAGATTCTTCTGCTGCGCGATCCAGGACGCCTGAGCTTCCAGCGTCTTTTCCATCGCTTCAAAAGCTTTCTTCTCTTCACTTGTCATCGGCAGAGCCTCCTGCTCTTCAGATGTGGAACCGAATTCCGCTTGCAAATATGCTCCAGGCTCAACCACTCCATCCACACTGGCTGTATACCCGTAAGACGGGGTACTCGCTTTGCGAATCTCATAATGGACATGGGGTCCGGTGCTCTGTCCTGTACTCCCTTGATTACCTAAGAGCTGACCTCGTTTCACTTGCTGACCTACCCTTACCGCAATTCGCGACAGATGGGCATAACAATGCAGATACCCACGATGATCCTGAACAGCCACTGTAAGCCCATAACCGCCGAATCCGGAGCCCGTAGCTCCTTCAGCAGCAAATCGTACGGTCCCTTCCATAAAGGCGTATACAGGGCCATTCCAGGGTTCTGTGACGAGGTCAATTCCCCGATGGAACGTTTGTCCACCATGAATTGGATGAATGCGATAACCAAACGAACTTGTAATGCGATATCCTACAAAAGGATTGAAGCTCATAGATTCACCATCCTTTTCTATCAATAGATGCAGCAATCTATGAAATCGCTTGTGCTGTTGAACCTATTTTATGCGAAAAACAGCGATTCAACCATCCGGTTTTCTGCCATACAAGTCCGTTTTTTCATATAAATCGGATTATTTTCGTGCACAAAAAAACAAGGACCGGAGGAATCCCCCGGTCCTTGTGCATGCAGCGCAATTAACCAATGCTGCCTTCCATTTCGAATTTGATCAATCTGTTCATTTCTACCGCATATTCCATTGGCAATTCCTTAGTAAACGGCTCAATGAAGCCCATGATGATCATTTGTGTTGCTTCAGCTTCGGTCAGACCACGGCTCATCAGATAGAAGAGTTGGTCCTCAGATACTTTCGATACCGTAGCTTCATGCTCCAGCATAATGTTGTCATTCATGATTTCATTGTAAGGAATTGTATCCGATGTGGACTCATTATCCAGGATAAGCGTATCACATTTGATATTGGACTTGGCACCTTCTGCTTGACGACCAAAGGAAGCCAGACCACGGTAGGTTACTTTACCACCATGCTTACTGATGGATTTGGATACAATTGTTGAAGTCGTGTCTGGAGCCAAGTGGATCATTTTCGCACCTGCATCCTGATGCTGATTTTTACCAGCTACAGCGATGGAAAGTACGGAACCTTTTGCTCCACGGCCTTTCAGAACAACGGCTGGATATTTCATCGTCAGTTTGGAACCGATGTTACCATCGACCCATTCCATGGTTGCATTTTCTTCAGCAACTGCACGTTTGGTAACCAGGTTGTAGATGTTTGGTGCCCAGTTTTGGATCGTTGTGTAACGGACACGGGCATTTTTCTTACAGATGATCTCAACCACGGCACTGTGAAGTGAATTCGTGCTGTAAATTGGCGCTGTACAGCCCTCAACATAGTGAACGAAGCTGTCTTCGTCAGCAATGATCAGTGTACGCTCGAATTGTCCCATATTCTCGGAGTTAATCCGGAAATAGGCTTGCAGAGGCACTTCACATTTAACGCCCTTAGGCACGTAGATGAAGCTTCCTCCGGACCATACGGCACTGTTCAGTGCTGCAAATTTGTTGTCCGCTGGCGGAATTACCGTAGCGAAGTATTCACGCAGGATTTCCGGGTGCTCTCTAAGAGCCGTATCGGTATCCATGAAGATTACGCCTTGATCTTCAAGTTCCTTTTGCATGTTGTGGTATACAACCTCAGATTCATACTGAGCCGATACCCCTGCAAGGAACTTTTGCTCTGCTTCAGGAATACCCAGTTTATCAAAGGTTTCCTTGATTTCGGAAGGTACCTCTTCCCATGTTTTCCCTTGTTTTTCAGAAGGGCGAACATAGTACTGGATATCGTTGAAATCCAGCTCGTCGAGATCTCCGCCCCATTTTGGCATTGGCATTTTCTCGAATTGTTTCAGTGCTTTCAAACGGAACTCGAGCATCCACTCCGGTTCGTTTTTAATCCGGGAAATTTCGGTAACGACTTCTGCAGTCAGACCTTTACCGGTTTGAAAGATGGATTTGTGCTCGTCGCGAAAACCATATTTATACTCTTCCATTTCTGGTGCTTTTTTAGCCATCTTGCTCTACCTCCCTATCGTTATTGTACATTGTCCTCTTCGTCAATTCCTTTGCGTAAAGCATTCCAGGCCAGAGTGGCACATTTGATGCGTGCAGGGAACTTGTTCACACCGGATAGGGCTTCGAGATCTTCATAATCGTCGAAATCGACTTCTTCCCCTTTCATCAGTGAGGAAAAACGGTCAGCCATATCGAGTGCCTGTTCCATCGATTTGCCTTTCACAGCATCGGTCATCATGGACGCCGACGACATGCTGATGGAACAGCCTTCACCCGTATACTTGGCTTCCTGGACGATTCCGTCTTTCAGTAAAAGCTGCAATGAAATCCGGTCGCCGCACGTAGGATTGTTCAAATTCACCGTGACAGCGTCATTATCAAACGTTCCGCGATTACGCGGATTTTTGTAGTGGTCCATTATAACACGCCGGTACAGATCATCAAGTTGCATCGCCAAAATACTCCTTTGTCTGAATTAAGGCGCTGACAAGCCGGTCCACATCTTGTTCAGTATTATATAGATAGAAGCTGGCACGAGCTGTTGAGCTGACTTGCAGCCAGCGCATAAGCGGCTGGCAGCAGTGGTGTCCGGCACGAATGGCTACACCACTCGCATCCAGTACAGTTGCCACATCATGTGGATGTACATCCCCCAGGTTGAAGGTGACCACACCAACATGACGTTTCGTTGGACCATAGATGGTCAGCCCGTCAATCTCTGCCATACGTTCTGTTGCATAAGCTGCCAATACACTTTCATGATGGGCAATCTCATCCATGCCAATCTGCTCCAGAAAATCGATGGCTGCACCCAGACCTACCGCACCTGCGATAATAGGGGTTCCGCCTTCGAATTTCCAAGGAAGCTCTTTCCAATTGGAGTCATAGAGACCAACCTCATCAATCATTTCACCGCCGAACTCAACCGGTTCCATGGACTCCAGCAGCGCCTTTTTGCCGTAAAGTGCACCGATTCCGGTTGGTCCGCACATTTTGTGACCAGACAATGCATAGAAATCACAGTCGAGATCCTGTACGTCCACCTTCATATGCGGAGTGCTCTGTGCGCCATCTACAACAATGACAGCGCCATTGCGGTGTGCAATTTCAGCAATTTGTTTTACCGGATGAATGACACCCATGACATTGGATACATAAGCGATTGCTACAATTTTTGTTTTGTTCGTAATCGTCTTCTCCACATCTGCCAAATCGATATTGCCATCCGGCTGAAGGGGAATGTATTTCAATGTTGCACCTGTCTCCTTGGCTACCTGCTGCCAAGGAATCAGGTTGCTGTGATGTTCCATCGGTGTGATAACGATCTCGTCGCCTTCTTTGCAGACAGACCGGCCGTAGGACGAAGCCACTAAATTGAGGGCTGTTGTTGTCCCACGGGTGAAAATGATCTCCTGTGTACGACGTGCATTGATAAACTTGGCAACCTTCTCGCGTGCACCTTCATAGGCATCCGTAGCCCGGCTTCCAAGTGTATGCACACCGCGATGCACATTGGAGTTCTCAAATTCATAATAATGCTTAATCGCATTGATAACGGCCAGCGGCTTCTGGGAAGTCGCTGCGTTATCTAAATATACGAGCGGGTGTCCGTTAATTTCCTGGTGGAGGATCGGGAACTGCTCGCGGATGGACGGGTTCATTGTCCCAGTTTCCGTTCAATAAGGGACTGCAATTGGGTACGCAGTGCTTCCAGAGGAATATCCGCCACCACCGGAGCCAGGAAGCCGTAAATAATCAGACGTTCAGCATCCGTACGGTTAATCCCGCGAGACATCAAGTAATGGATCTGTTCAGCATTGACTTGACCTACGGAAGCCGCGTGACCTGCTGTAACATCGTCCTCGTCGATCAGAAGGATTGGGTTGGCATCTCCGCGTGCTTTCGGGCTCAGCATCAGTACTTTCTCTGTTTGCTGACCGTCCGCTTTGGTTGCACCTTTCTCAATTTTCGTGATTCCGTTGATGATGGCAGAAGCTTCTTCACGCATAACTGCGCGAGTAATCATCTGGCTCGGCGTGTTTTTGCCGAAGTGACGAGCTTCTGTAGTGTAGTTGATTTTTTGGGATCCGGAACCAACAGCGATGACTTTCGAATCCGAGCTGGAGCCATTGCCTTTCAGCACGGACATCGTGTTGCTGGCTGTATCGCCGTTGTTCATTTCACCAACGATCCACTCGATTGTTCCATCGTTCTCAACCACTGCACGGCGGAAGGAAACGTCAGTAACATTCGTAGACAGCTGATGAACAGACGCGAAACGTACTTTTGCACCGGATTTTACGAAGACTTCCACGACACCGTTATGGAAAACAGGTGCGGACAGTTCGCCGGAAACATAGTTGTCAACGTAAGTTACAGAGCTGTTCGCTTCAGCAACAACGAGGACATGAGGTGCAAATGTTGCAGTTGCATCATCTGTGAGCAAAACAGCTTGAAGCGGAACTTCAATTTCCACATTTTTAGGAACATACAGGAATACTCCACCGTTCCAGAGAGCCGCATGCAGAGCGGCAAGGGAATGCTCATCTGCCTTCACAGCTGTGTTCAGGTAAGGTTTTACCAGATCACCATGCTCGCGAACCGCAGTAGCCAGATCCGTGAAAATAACGCCTTTGGCTGCCAGATCAGCAGATACCTTGGAGTATACTGTCCCGGAATTGCGCTGGATAACCAGACTGCCTTCAGCTTGATCCTGAACGAGATCTTTAATCGAAGCAGGTACTTCTTCCAGAGAAGAAATAGCCTCACTTGCTTTATATGTGCCATATTCGCTGACATTCCAGCGTTCTATTTTTTGTTTTTCCAGTTTCGGAAGCGCAAGACCACTTGCAAGCTTAAGGGCTTCAAGCCGCTGCTCGGTCAACCAGCCGGGTTCGTTGTTACTTTCCGACAAGGCGCGAAGCGCTTCAGATTCAACCGGAAGAATTGTTTGTGTAGTCATCGATTATCCTCCTCCGTTTTGTCTTTACGCTTCTTGGCCTACAGTTTCATCCGTGATTCCCAGCTCTTCCTTAACCCAGTCATATCCCTCTGCTTCCAGACGGTGAGCCAGTTCAGGTCCGCCGGATTTCACGATACGACCTTGCATCATAACGTGCACATAATCAGGTGTGATGTAGTTCAACAAACGCTGATAGTGAGTGATGATGAGGAATCCACGATCTTCGCTCTTCATTGCGTTTACACCATTTGCAACAATTTTCAGAGCGTCGATATCCAGACCGGAGTCAATCTCATCAAGAACTACGATTTTTGGATCAAGCAGCATCATTTGCAGAATCTCGTTACGTTTTTTCTCACCACCGGAGAAACCTTCGTTCAGGTAACGGTGTGCAAACTCTGGATTCATGTCGAGTTCTTTCATTTTGCCTTCCATTTGACGAATGAACTTGATCAGGGAGATCTCGTTACCTTCACCGCGGCGTGCGTTAATTGCACTGCGCAGGAAGTCGGAGTTCGTTACGCCTGCGATTTCACTCGGATATTGCATAGCCAGGAATAGACCTGCACGCGCACGCTCATCTACTGCCATGTCCAGTACATCTTCACCATCAAGCGTTACTGTACCGTCTGTTACTTCATATTTAGGGTGACCCATCAGAGCCGATGCCAATGTGGATTTACCTGTTCCGTTCGGCCCCATGATTGCGTGGATTTCTCCACCTTTCATTTCCAGGTTAATGCCTTTCAGGATTTCTTTACCTTCGATCGTCGCTTTCAGACCTTCAATGACGAAATTCGTAGCCATGTGTATTGTTTCCCTCCATTGATTAAATTGATGTTTGCTGTCGAAAACGAAAAAGCGCCTATTAAATATCTGAACAGGGCTTCCCCTGAATTTCTACAAGTACCGCAATTTCCAAAGCAATAATCACTTTAGAATAATTCTAAACTGATTCTCATTGATTATCAAGTCATTTCCGAGAACACTTGTCCTCTCAGGAAACATGATTCTACCTGATTCTATAATAAAAGCGGGTTTGAATCAAATGAGAAACTGTTATTTCTTCCAACTCACAGTGAGAAAAATCACTGTAATTCATTATTTCATTCCATATTAATCTGCCAAAAAGGGCTTATCCATAATCTGGACAAGCCCTTTCTCTTATTTCATTTTATATTTTGAGCATATCGTTAATCTTCTGTACCTGTTCGTCAAAATCCGCAACATCCACCACCGGCGTCATTTCGCGCGGCACCGGACCATTCGGAATGGAAATCCAGGAACGGCACCCATTATATTCGGGCAGCACCGGTATTTCCATCGGTTCATTCAAACGGTACACACGGAGTATCAATACATGTAACGGATCTTTCCGTTTCCACTTCAAGCGGTCTTCGGCAAAATCCGATGTCCACATATGAAAGTCATGAAGTCGGTCCAGCATTTCCTGATCTCTGATCTCCAAATCCTGAATCACTTCGGCATATGCAGTGATGCGGATTGTCGAAGCTTCGGGCACCCATTCTGCCAATGATTCTTCAACATACGAATGATCTGAGGACTTAATCAGTTCTTTACGCTGATGTTCATAAGTCGGATACAGATAAAATGCCGGACTTTTCAGCTCAAAATGTCTGGTTTCCTCCACAATACCGCCTTTGCGCATCACCAGAATCTGGCGACCGTTTTCCAGCGCTTTAATTGCGGAAGCCCACTCTTTTAATGCCGGTATCGTTGTGCCTAACATGCGGATCTCCTCCCGTAATCTGTCTTGTCAGCAGTATAGACGCTTTGTCTGTTCCTGACAACAGCTTGAGATCAGGGGTTTGGGAAGTGCTCCTTTATAGAAGACATTAACTTTATTACACAGCTCTATAGCTGCGGCTTAACCCAAGAAGGAACGCAGCATCCACATGTGTTTCTCCAGATCGGCTTTGAAACCGGTCAGCATGTCGGATGTCGGCTGGTCTTCTGCAGCTTCCGCTACTTCGATACCTTCCTGGTACTCATTGGACAGCGTAGCAAAGTCCTCGATCAGGTTTTGCACCATTGTTTTTGCATCTTCGCCACCTGCAGCTTCCTGGATGGAAGCGAGCTCCAGATACTCTTTCATGGTAGCTGCAGGGCTGCCTTTAAGCGTAAGAATACGCTCAGCGATTTCATCCATTTGTACAGTAACTTCATTATAGAACTCTTCAAATTTCACATGCAGCGTGAAAAAGTTTGGTCCTTTTACATACCAGTGATAGTTATGGATTTTGACATACAGGACGTTCAGGTTAGCTACCTGACGATTAATGTACTTGTTCTACTGATTTCGCTTGATCTGTTTTGTTTTTTGTAGCCATGTGAATCCCATCCTTTATTATAAAATTAGTCTATTATGTTGGGTTGACAGATGAATCTGCCTTACATAACAGAGAGTTAAACAGTTCGTCACCGCTGCATAGCGGCTGGCCTTGTAGGTGGTAATTTGTGAACCGTCCGGCCTATTTGTTTTTACCCTGGCACACCTGCTTCGAAACAAGTCCAATAGGGCTGGCCTTAAAAAAAGGGTACAAAAAACGGGTTAATTCCGATATACTGACTTATACCAAGCAAAGAAGTGGGTTTTCCTGTTTCTTCATATATATGGAGGTGGCATCCTTGTCTCAATATCACCCGTTAACCCCCCAAGAAGCAATCGAACTGGCCAAAACCTTACCGGGTCCATTTACGGCAGATGCAAATCTGGAATGCCGTGAGATCGGAGACGGTAATCTGAATTTGGTTTTCCATATCACGGATCAGAACTCCGATAAAAGTATCATTATCAAACAGGCCCTTCCTTATGCGAAAGTCGTTGGCGAATCTTGGCCTCTGTCTCTGGTTCGTGCCCGGATTGAACGCGAAATTCTCCAGGAAGAGTATCGTCTCTGCCCGGGGATGGTGCCAGAAGTTTATCACTATGATGATGATCTCGCTTTGACGGTTATGGAAGATCTCAGTGATCATGTGATTATGCGCAAAGGCCTCATTGAAGGTGTCACATACCCTCTCTTCGCACAGCATATTGGAGAATTCATGGCAAGAACGCTTTTCTTCACATCCGATCTCGGCATGAATCAACAGTTGAAGAAGGAAAAGCAGGGTCGATTCGTGAATCCGGATCAGTGTAAAATCACGGAAGATCTGATCTTTGACGAACCATACCGGATCGCTGAGAAAAATAATTATGAAGCTTCCATCGAGGACGAGGCTGAAGCCCTTCGCACAGACGGAGCATTGCATCTGGAAGTGGCCCTGCTTCGGGAAAAATTCCTCACACATGGGCAAGCTCTGCTTCATGGTGACCTTCATACGGGAAGTATTTTTGTCACACCAGAGTCGACCAAAGTTATTGATCCCGAGTTTGCCTACTATGGTCCAATGGGATTCGACGTGGGTGCTGTACTCGCCAACCTGCTTTTGAACTATGCTTCTCTGCCAGGATGGATTCAGGATAAAAACGCACTGCGTGACCGCGAAGCGCTGTTGCTTGATATGGTTCGTGATGTATGGAATGAATTTGAGACCCGCTTCCGTGCATTATGGGAATCTGATCTCGTTGATCCAATGGCGAAAGCCCCTGGATACCAAGACCTTTATGTACAACAATTGTTCAGAGATTCCATTGGCTTCGCGGGTGCGAAAATGGTACGCCGCATTGTCGGCCTAGCCCACGTGGCAGATATTGATACGATTCAGGATGCTACAGAACGTGAACGTGCTCAGCGCAAAGCACTTGCTATTGGTAAAACGTTAATCAAGAGCACCCGTCGACTGAATACCATTGGTGAAGTGCTGGACCTTGTGTCCACAGCCATCTCCTCAATCAAAGTTTAAACTTAGGAACGGAGGAACATCCATGACAACCCCTAAACATCAGCCTCTGTCCTCCCTCAATTGGAAACAGGACAAGCTTGAAATGCTTGATCAACGCCTTCTGCCTGAAACCATTCTGATGCTTAAGCTATACACGCCTGAAGAAGTGTGGGAAGCCATTCACTCCATGAAAGTCCGCGGTGCTCCAGCGATCGGAATCGCTGCTGCGTTCGGTGTCGTATTGGGGGCTAAAGCTTACGATGGACTTTTCATTCAAGGCTGGCTTGATCATGTAAAATCCACTTGCGCCCATCTGGCCACTTCACGCCCAACAGCAGTGAATCTGTTCTGGGCACTGGATCGAATGATGCAAAAGGCAAGTGATCTGGCCGAAGCTGGAACAAGCATCGAAGATAGCAATGCTGCACTCGAAGCAGAAGCTCTCCTGATTCAAAAAGAAGATGAAGAGGTTTGCCGGATGATCGGAGAACATGCCCTTCCACTCTTCGAAGATGGTATGGGTGTGCTTACGCACTGCAACGCTGGTGGACTTGCCACAGCCAAATACGGCACAGCAACCGCACCAATGTATCTCGCTCAGGAACGTGGCATTCAACTCAAAGTTTTTGCAGACGAAACTCGTCCTGTTCTTCAAGGCGCACGGCTTACCGCATTTGAACTGCAGCAGGCGGGTATCGATGTTACCCTTCTGTGTGACAATATGGCAGGTATGGTGATGTCCAAAGGATGGATCCAAGCCGTTATCGTTGGTACAGACCGCGTCGCGGCAAACGGTGATGTGGCGAACAAAATCGGAACCTACAGCGTAGCGGTGCTTGCCAAAGCGCACAATATCCCGTTTTATGTAGCCAGCCCGCTGTCCACCATTGACTTGTCCACACCTTCCGGGGACCTCATCCCGATTGAGGAGCGTTCTGCCGAGGAAGTAACCGAAGGCTTTGGCAAACGTACAGCACCACAAGGGGTGAAAGTATTTAACCCTGCATTTGATGTAACACCTAATGAGTATGTAACAGCAATCATTACGGAAAAAGGTGTCGTGCGTGCTCCGTTCAAAGAAAACCTTGCCGCCTTGTTTGCCAAGGAAGAAGTATAATGTTGCATCTGACTTAGATGCTGCACATAAAAAAAGGGCTCCGCAGGGGCCCTTTTACTTTTACTTTTACTTTATAAAACCATTGCAGACTATAGTTGAGCCGCAAGCAGCACTTTTTCGAAGCTATCTCAGCTGCTCACTTCGTTTCATCGGACGTTGTCCTGGATCAGATCATCTTCAGCAATGCCTCTACACCTGTCATACCAACCGTTATGCCCATCGCTTCAGCTTCCGTTGTAACGGACTCCATCGGCGCGTGCAGCAGCTGATCCAGCGTTCTCACACCAACCGCTCGAGCTGCAATAATTTTGCGATCCCCAAGCTTTTCGTTAAGTAATCCGACATCAAGTGCTCCACACATGATATATCCTTTGGATGTGTTGATTGTCAGTAACGTCGTTTTGGGTAACTTCACTTCCACCCCAACCAGCACATGTTCTCCAACTACAATCGGCTCCATGCTCACCATAATCTCACGATCCACCTCCTATTCCCGCAGGTCAGGATAATTGTATGCCCCATTCCCAGTCTCGGTGTGGACACCTGCGGAAAACAAACTAAAAGGCTTAAAAAGGTCACTTTAAATTTAAAAAGGAGCCTTTAAGATTCATACTAAACTTCTCACGACATCCCATAAAATTAAATAGATGCAAAATATGTATCTGGCCATATGAAAACTGTATCAGATTCGCAGTATTACTCGTTATTTTCTGCGCCTCTAGTACTATGATTATTGCCACATTAATGATATAGTGAATTGAAGCGTATTTATCGACTGACATATCTACAAACGGGGCTGGGATGAATGAAGGAAACCTTATCCAACGGAGAAGAAGTTGGCTTTTTATTTAATGTCGACATTCTTATCAAAAGCCGCTCGAATGCCTTGGCGCTACAGTCCCTGTTGGAGCTCATGAACAAAGAGGAACAAATTGCGGACTTTCGCATTCAATCAGGCTTAGAGCTTGGCAAGATTATTGAAGCAACGATCCAGTCCAGGAAAGATTCGATCACCTCCCTTCACCACGAACGGAAAAAATCTCAATTGAGCGGACTGAAAACAGCTCCATCGAATCAATCAACAAATTCATCAAACTCGGCAAAACCACAAGACCAAAAGGAAACGGTTTCTTCTCAGAATTTAGCTGCACCAGAGTCAGCCAGTTCTTCTCAGGGAAATTCCTTTGATGAATGGATTGATACCCTCATTAAGGAAAACCGGCTTACCCGAATTGTGGTCAACAACAAGAACGGCAAACATCAGAGTATTCCATGCCGCATTTTGAATTTTGATCGGGATAACAGCATTGTAAGTGTCTACCATGTAGATGAAAAACAGGTCTACTCATTCCGAACGAATGAAATTGACGAGTTTTTGTAGATCCATTACGAACGCAAACCAAAAAAGCAGCTTACGTGGAAATTTCACATTATTCCTCGTAAGCTGCTTTTTCCATTCTCATGTAAGCTGGTTCCTACTTCTCGCTGACAATTGACCAGTTGGGTAGTCACACCCTAATTAGGAGCGCTCTTTCCCTCGTTGCCACACATCTAAGGCAAATAACAGCCATCCAGCAATAAAAGCAACTCCACCAATAGGTGTAATGGCACCTAAAACTTTGATGCCCGTAATACTAAGTACATACAAGCTGCCGGAGAACACAATAATACCGATAAACAATAGACGCGCTGCCCATTTTAGCTTGGAGGACCCCCCAAGTTGACCGGCTGTTAACCCAACAATCAACAGGGCCAGGGCATGAATCATGTGATACTGCACTCCGGTTTCATATACGGCAATCGCATCTGCACCGATTTTTTCCTTAAGCATATGGGCACCGAACGCGCCAATCGCTACAGACAGCATTGTCATTATGGCTCCAACTGTCATCCATACTCGTTGCATTTTCACTTCTCTCCCCTTATGTCATGTCACACTAATGCTTATTTTAGCGAATCTCTGAGCTGTTTACCAGTTCAGTAGGATGTTATGAGCTTCCATACATATGGCGTTGAGATGTGGATCGAAAGGTTGGTCTGGTACGGCATAAAGGAAAGAGAAACCTTGATTTTTATCGGTAGTTGTGGAAAAGTAAAAGGGTCTGTACTCCTGTAACCATCAGGAGAATCACCATGCTTAAATGAGGTTAATAACAATCAATAACGAGTAGGGAGGGATATGATATTAATGGAACATCAAAATACGTATGAACAAGCCGGCAGCAATGATCCGTTTGCGACCAATCCTGCAGATCCAACAGATCCCGTACTGAACAGAACGAAACATTCAGGTCCGGGTATCGCAAGTTTTGTCATTGGACTGGTAGCACTCTTGGGTTTTATTTTGACCTTCTTCCTCGCCACCATTGCACTCAGCAGTGCTCTTGGGACGATAACACAACCTGTGCAGGTTGAGGAAATTGCTTTACATCCAGCTGTATTGATGGCATCCCTGTTTATCCTGGTTTGCCTTGTTCTAAATCTGGCCGGTCTTATTCTCGGAGTCATCGGCCTTGTGCTTAAAAAGCGTAAAAAGGTATTTCCCATTATCGGTACAATCCTTAACGGTATCATGATCCTTACATTTGCAGGACTCATTCTGGCAGGCATTTATATGACGTAAAACAACCAGACCACAACCATTTAGCCAAATTCTCGTATCCAAAGGAGATCGACATGTCAAGAATCAAAATTTTTGCAGATAGCACGAGTGATCTTAATCCAGACTGGATTAAGACTCACGATATTGGGATTATTCCGTTGTACGTTGTATTCGGTGATGAATCGCTGAAGGATGGTATTGAAATCACACCTGAACAGCTGTATGAGCGCGTAAGCAAAGACGGACGACTGCCCAAAACGGCTGCTCCATCCCCTGCTGATTTCATGAAGGCTTTTCAACCATACATAGAACAAGGAGACGACATCCTGTATATCAGTTTGTCTTCTGAGCTATCATCCACTTATCAAAACGCACTGCTGGCAAGTTCAGAGTTTCCCGAAGGCCGTATCTCTGTTGTGGACTCACTTAATCTTTCCTCCGGCATTGGACTACTTGTCATGAAGGCAGTGCATGCTGCGCAGAAAGGTCAGAGTCTGAAAGAAATCACTCATTTGGTTGAAGCAGTGAAGCCCAATGTACGGACCGAATTTGTGATTGATACTTTGGAATATCTGCACAAGGGTGGACGCTGTTCAGGCATGCAAAACCTGATCGGAAGCCTGCTCAAGATTCGCCCGGTCATTCGCGTAACAGATGGCAAGATGTCACCAGCCTACAAAGTCCGTGGAAAAAGGGAAAAGGCGCTGGATCAAATGCTGCAAAATACACTCAGCGAAAAGCATCAGATCGACACAGACCTCATCATAGTTGTACATACCATGGCTGAAGAGGATGCACTTGAGCTGCAGAAATCCCTGCAGGAACAAACGGGTGGACGGGTTGAATTAACTACAGCAGGATGTGTAATCTGCAGCCATTGCGGACCCAAAACAATAGGTATCATCTATAACAAGGTTTTGTAAAAAAGCAATACACGTTGAACGTTGGTTAAACGACGATAACCAAGCGCAATAAAGGGCATCCTGGCTGCACACAGCCAAGGATGCCCTTTTATATTACTCATATACTAATAATTTTTTGTTTTCAAGTCATTCAAGCTCTTGAACGCATATCCTTGTTTCCGTGCTTCATCTATGATTGAGCCCAGTGCCTCTGTGTTATCTTTGGAGACTGAATGCAGGAGAATAACAGCGCCAGGATGTAATTGTTTGAGCACCTGTTGACGTGCATAGTCAGCTCCGCGCTGTACATTGACATCCCAGTCCTTGTAAGCCAGTGACCAGAATACATTGATGTACCCCTGAGCATGGCTCTCCGCAAGCGTACGGTTATTGAAAATACCACGAGGCGGACGCAAAAAAGTGGCTTGCTGGCCGGTTAAACGATTCACTTCCGCTTTCACCTGTTCAAGCTCTGTTTTCAGCTTTTCGTTGGATACCCGGGTCATATCCGGATGGCTCCAGGAATGGTTGCCAACAATATGTCCCTCAGCTGCCATGCGCTTTACCAGTTCCGGCTGATCCTTCAGATAATGACCAGTGACGAAAAATGCGGCAGGAACTTTCTTATCACGCAGCACATCCAGAATGGCAGGTGTAAACCCATTCTCATATCCGTTATCAAACGTGAGATACAATTCTTTTTGTTTGGTATCCCCCAAAAAGATCGCTTCATTATTTTCCAGGATCGACTTAAAACCTTCCTGGTCAATAGAGGGCAGCTGCCCGTTTTGGCTTTTCTTGAAGCCAAAGTGATATGCTCCGGTAACGGGCGATGCTTCGGTGTGCACCGGAAAAATGCTGAACGCCGATACGGCAGTCAACAGCATATATAAAACCAGTCGCTTCATTTTCAACCGCTCCTGTTCCTGAATAATGGGTTGTCGCTTCCTATCACGAGCCCTTCAGGTAATATGCCACCGGAACAGCGAATGTATGTACCTCTTCAATGACACTTGCCATGACCGCATTAGAATCGTTTGTTGCTTTGCTCGGGTTGATGCAGCAATTCAATTAATGTTTGCGGCTTGCCGCTGGAGGACAACCATTCCCTGACCGTTTCGATCGCCTTCGTTTGCCCGTCACCACGGTCACGCCAGGTCAGCAGTTCGATCACCTTAATAATAAGTGCAGACATGCTGTCGTAATCCATCTCTGAACGATCTGCGCGCATCTTATGATATAGCGCCTCTTGCTCCCAATCGAGCAAGATCTCTTCCCCAATCGTTGGTTTCATTAAGGTGTAAGCCCTATTACACCCCGAGCATCGTACGGTACTTATCTGTTGTGCAGCAAAACTCACAAGGATGTCATGCTCACAGTCCGCACATTGAAAGCTAACCTGTATGTTCTGTATTTTTTCGTTCATATTGCTCTTCCTCCTGCTATGGGTGTACTACTTCTATACCCGAAAATGATGAAGTTCACGCTAAACCTCAGATCATTATAGATCGTGCTATATTCTTGTAAATATGTTAAAATATATTACAAATCATGAGTTGGAGAGGCGGATTTCCATGTCGAAGGAAGAGCGCAATATTACTTGGCAGCAATCGAGTTTAAGCAGGCATGCACGGGAATTACATAACGGCCATCGCAGCCGTGCGTTGTGGTTTACCGGATTATCCGGTGCTGGTAAATCCTCACTTGCATTTGCCTTGGAACAGCATCTGCATGGCCGAGGCGTTCGTTGTTATGTACTTGATGGAGACAATGTGCGTCATGGGCTCAATCGCGATCTTGGTTTTTCATCGGAAGATCGACAAGAGAATTTACGCCGCATTGGTGAAGTGGCCAAATTGATGGTGGATGCCGGGTTACTCGTTCTTTCAGCCTTTATTTCTCCTCATGCACAGGATCGGGAAATGGTCAGACAATTATTTGAGCCTGAAGATTTTATTGAAATTTATGTGCAGTGTTCCATCGAAGAATGTGAAAGGCGCGATCCGAAAGGGTTGTACAAAAAAGCACGCAGCGGGGATATTCCCCATTTCACCGGAATCTCGGCACCTTATGATGTTCCAGAGGATCCTTCACTGATTATTGATACGGAACAACTGCCTTTGGACGAAGCCGTCCAAAAGATTGTGCAGTACCTCGAATTGACAGGTGCACTTCAGCTTCCCCTCGCTCCTACTACCAGTCAGATTTAATCCGAATACGTATGGATTCAGGTTATGGACCCATTATAGAAAAAAGGCACAGTGACGATCCTGTGCCTTTTTTGAATGTGCGTGAATATGATTTTATCCATCTGTTACTGGCCTACAACACCGGCCTGCATATTCAACAACTTGCTGAAGGTTCCTACCGGGTCAGTGGATAATTGTTGGTACCCTCCCTGCTGGATTACTCGGCCTTCCTCCAGTACAATCACCCGATCCGCGGTGCGAATCGTGGACAACCGATGGGCTATTACAATAATGGTAACATGTCCTTTGAGTCGTTCAAGCGCCTCATGAATGTGCTGCTCATTCTCACTATCCAGCGCACTTGTAGCTTCATCCAAAATGAGTACAGACGGATTACGCAGCATCGCTCTTGCCAGTACCAGACGCTGGCGTTCCCCTCCGGATAAACGAATCCCACGATCTCCAATCATCGTATCCAACCCGTGAGGAAGTTTGCGGACAAATGCTGATGAGGAGGAAAACTGCAAGGCTTGCCACATCTGTTCCTCACTGGCGTCAGGGTCCACCAGTCGCAGGTTCTCACGAATGCTTGTATGGAACAGAAATGGATCCTGGGACACATATCCAATTGAACTTCTCCACGCCAATAACTGCTCCTCAGACAGTGGAACACCATCGATGAGGATTTGCCCACTTTCTGGACGGACAAGCCCCATAATAAGATCAATCAAGGTACTCTTTCCAGCACCTGATTTACCCACAATGGCTGTCATCCCTTTCGCAGGAATGGATGCACTAACATGTTCGAGCGAATAAGATGAACTGCCCTCATAGCGGTAATTGACATTTATACATTCGATGGATCGCATCAGTTCAAGCGGCTGAATCGGATGAATGTCTTTTTCGGTAGTCCGGTTTGAAGCTCCTGCACCTGTGGTAGAACGACTAATTTCACGACTTAAATTGGTTTCAGCCTGCAGCTTTCTGACGAGCTGAAAGGCGGGCAGCATTGAGCTAATATATTCCAGATTGGACTGAATGGATGTAAACCTGGGCCACAGCCGGGAGAAAATGAGAATGATCAGCAGTAAACTTGCTGGAGGTACAGCAAGAACACGCAGTGACAGGTAGATGAAGGCGGCAATAATAACAGCCGAGGATACGCGGTGAATGAGCTGTGTTCCACTGTTCAACTGGCTGAATTGAATGACATTTCGCTCGATGCGTTTGCATATTTTTTCAAACCATCCGATATGCGACTCCTCAAGCATGTTGCTCTTGATATCCTTGATACCGTTAAAATGCTCTGTAATACCATTGTAATAGTGCTGGGATAGCTCGGATGTCTGATCACCGATCTGCTTGGCCCGCTGCACGAACTTCTTGAGCACGAAGAACAACAGAAGTCCAAAGACGAGTACAATCGCAGTTAACTTCGCAGATAGCCAAAAAGCGAGCCCAATCTGAATAGCTGTAAAAATCAAGGACGCAGCCATTTGCAGGATCAGATTCGTGCCTTGACTGACTCGTGCAAGTTCTGTCGTTAATATATGGTTAAAATCGGATTTTCGTTTTTGGAGAAAAAAAGACCATTTGGCCATAATAATGGCCCGGTACGTTTCCTGTCGCAAAGTTCTTATAAACTGCTGTTGAATTCGGGTATTTCGAATCGTCTGCATACGTTGGAGCCAGGCCTGTCCGGAGAGGATAACCACGAAAATACTCAATATCAATACTAGTTGACTGTTGTCGGAAAGATGACCTATCCATTCGGACAGCCAGGATAACTGTAAACCGGTTGTACCCATCTCAAATATACCGATCAAACTTAACATCGGGACTAGCATGTAAATGCCAATTCCCTCCATTAAACTAATGCAGATCATGCCTAATAAGTTCCAATAGAGAATAGGTCCTGTTACATCACGAAGCTTGCGCATATAAAATCGAAGTTCTGAAATCATTCGTTAACCCCTTTCCGTCATCGCGTTCCTTTTCATTCGCCGCCAGAACCAGAGGAAAGGACGTAACGGAAAATACAGAAAGTGCAAAGAGCGCGGAAGCGGCATTTGTTCCACATCCCAGGTACTTGGATATAATCGTTCAATGAAGAAAAACAACTTCTGTCTGGTACTTCTCAGTGCAAACAGATAGGATCGGTAACTACGTAAATTCGCCGGCGTGTCCAGCATATCATTCATAAATAACACACCATGCTTAGCGAGCCGTTCTCCTGCGCGTTCTTGAGAGGACATTAAGCTGCGATAATCAGTACCCAGTGGTGTGTTCATCAGCACGGATACAAGGCGAAGCGCTTGGGCACCAATAACGAGCCGCCCTTCAGCTTTCAGGCGTCTGGTTAACAGGTTTACATCTACAGGCATGCTGCGAATCATCTGATCGATGTCCATGAGCCAGCGCAGTCTAAACCATCCATGTCGGGCACCGTGAGTTACCAGATATGCCCATAAGTCTTCTCTTTCCAGCATGCGGATCGGGGTTTGCGTATACGTACTGAACCGACTGCGCTGCCACAGCAACTCAAAATCCGTTTCTTTTCCGGAATCCGGATTAAGCCGCCAGTGGATCTCCACTTGAGTTTTCTTGAGAGGATGCTTGTAACAGATATGATGCTCCCGCCACTTCCAGCTCTGCACGGTTGGGCGCCGTTTGCCTTCCTTGGATACATAACCGAGTGTTTCCAGAATCTGTTCGGCAGACTCCACATCATCAAAAGGAATGAGAATGTCCAAATCCTTGGATGTTCTTAAGGATACATCTCCGTAGAGATCGTGGGCGAGCGCTGGTCCTTTTAACGTAATACTCCGAATTCCCTGTTCATTAAAAGCTCCGCAGACCTGTTCCATCTCCGCGGTCAGATGCAGCATGCGAAACGTATTCGCCGTATATTCCTGTCTTAAACTCTCTACAACAGACGCAGGAATGAAGGGAGATTCTAATGTTTTGAGTTTCATATATAGGACCGAGTACAATCTGTGATGGTAGACAAGTCGTAAAAAAAGCTTCCAGTCCATTCCTTCGGTTATAGCTTTGACTGCTTCCGGAGCAAGTCCGTGCAGCTCATCTTTCATAATTGTCAAAATGAGCTTGAGCTCCTGCGGAAACCCTTTTGTATAGTCATCAAATTCAGGATTCATAGACAATTTCTCCAGTTCCCTTCTCCGGACAACGCTTGCCAAATACACCGACAACCGTATATTGGTCCATAGTATCTGCTCCGGTTACGATAATTTTCCCACTTCGCAGCCAGGCATGAGCCATCATTTGTCCTTGCTTATTGCGCGCAGTTCCCATGTACAGCGTACTCTCTATTTTGCGGCGTTCCAGCATCTTCATTGCAGCGATCGCCATGACTAGACAGCGGCTTTCCCATAATGTGTACTTGCTCGCCAGCAAAATGGCCTTGGAAACATGTCTTATCGCTATAATCTGATTTCGATTCAATCCGTTCATCGAGGTTTCATATTGTGCTGTGCCGAGCCCAGGGGCGATTTTGGCAAAAGGTCTTGCTTTGAGGACTCGTGCCCACCCCAAATAAATGTAAGCCTCCCATACCATAAGCCTGACTTCACGGGGCAATGAACGATAAGCTTTGATTTTGCGTAGCATCGTCTTAATCCTCGTGAACAACGTCGATTAATCCCTCACGGGACATGTGCTCAAGAAACGGAATGACTTGCGCATGACATGTATCTGCATCAATCTCGTATTCGGATGCCAGAATATCAACCAAGTCGGCGATTGAACGTTCCTGAGACAGCAGTTCCCAGATACGACCGCCGGTACTGCCCAGATTGTAGTATTTTCCACTCTGGATACTCATCATGACCTTTTCTCCGCCCATATCACTGACAAGATTGCCTTCCTTCTGCTTCACACGATCTTTCCAATCGAATTGTTTTGTACTTTTCATTGTTCTGTGTGCACCCCTTTGCGTACATGATCTGTGATCCGTTCAACCATCTCAAATGCAGTAAAATCAGAACCTGACCTCGTCAATCTACAAATTTCTATGCTCGCTGATAATCTGGAAACGGTCTCGAACAGCCACTGTGCAAGGCCTTGTCTTGCGACAAGAGTACTTCGGAAGGTATGTGTACACAGCAGATGAAGTCTTTCCAATCCGTGAACCTGCGTCAATTGAATCGGCTTCCTTACGTCATCCGGTTTGGGATTCAGCTCGAAAATGCCGGCAAGCGGGACAGCTCTCTCATGAAAATAATGCTGAACCGGTATTGCATACTTGGTTATCTCGGCATGCACGGTGGCATAATTCTCTTCTTTCATGCCAAACCCATCCAGGCTGGGCTGCCACAGCTTCTGCTGTGGATACCCTGGAGATACAATAGCTCTTCCTCCGGCATCCCAGGTTAACGCAACGACGTCATCGGTCAGAAGAGGATACCCGCGTGAAGCGAGAGCTGCCGATAAAGTGGATTTCCCAGCACCTGAATGCCCCACAAATGCATAAGCCCAGCCATCAATAACCACAGCACTTCCGTGTAGTGGCAGGATGCCCCGCTGCATCATGATGACAGCCATGCAAGTACCGAGAATAAACAATCGGACTTTTTTTTCATCAGCGTCCTGTTTAGGGTTAACGATAATTCTGCGTCCTTGCTCAATCAGGAAGATGCCTGTATCTTCAATTCGAAAAAAAAGGCTGCCGTCACGAGATACGAAATTTTCATTCCCCACATTCCACGCTTCCCAAAGCGCGGTTAAATCGGCAGACTGGATATGTACGTCAATATCACCAGCATCCTGACTACTGTTCTGCACGATCTGGAGTTCTGGCATTTGAAATTGGCTTAGCCAACGCAATCCATATGCTTCATACTGCACAGGCAACAATGAATGACTCCTCCTTAGCAATGCTGAATGTAAAAAAGCCCTTATATTCATAGGAATCAAATATAAGGGCGGAGGCGAAAAGATGATGTTGTCTTTCCGCCCTTTAAGTATGATAGCTCTTCGTAAAACTTAATAACTTAGGAAGTTGGATCGTAGAGATCAGCATCGTGATCGGAGATCCAGTCGATTTGTCTGAATCCAGTTCCAGCCATAGTTTGGTTTACTTCCAACACTTCCAGTGCAGGTGCTTGCCATTCTTTCTTTTCCATTGTTGTCACCTCCTTTCAAGAGTCTACAATGCTGCCTAGTATGTAAATCTAACGTTCAAAATTTGCGGATAAAGCGGTAGACGATCAGGCTGTGCATCATCAAACGCATATCCGGGTGTGATGCAAGTTCAGGCCGTGGTTGTGGAATGTTTTTAAGCGCCAATTGTATCCGGTCGGTGTTTAATATGCCGGCTACACGACTATCAGAACAAAGTGTCTGCACTTCTGCGGTAAAGGCACCCCAATCAGGGATCATCCGGTGCAGCCAATCCGCGGGCTGTATGCCGCGAACACGTTGATTAAGCCTTACCTTATCAGGCAGTTCAGGTGAAGTTGCACGTCGGATCAGGGAGCGATCTGTTCCCTTGCTGACATACTGTTCGATGGGCACCGACAGGCAAAACTGTATGACGCGGGCATCACTGGTGGGGTCGCGCTCCCATGCCCGATAACGCAAGGAACATTTGGTGGCGACTGCTCCATTCTTGTTAGCTATGGCCAAATTGTTGAATTTCTCGGCTCTTACTTTCAGCGCATCGGCTCTAGCGCCTCCCTGAAGCATAACCAGTGATCCAAGTCTCTCCAGCACCCCGGTTCTGCTCGCAAATTCCGGATGTATAAGTTGGCTCGTCGCGACATTGGCAGCACCCTTCGAGGCAGTATGGAAACGTTCCGGGTAGGCTTTTTGTGCGGTAATACGAGCAATTCTGGAAAATTTCATGCCTGTTCGCTGGGAGTATTGCCTCATCTCCTGCAGCATGCGGATCCAGCGGCCGCGTTTCATCAGACTGGCGTAATAGTCCAGTGCAGGCCCCCAGGAAATGGTGAAATTCCCCCTGGCTCCTGTAAGGAGAACACCTGCATCCTGCTGGCTTGCCTTTTCGTAAAATCCTCGGATCCAGAATGAATTTTCGAAATACTTATAAGGCATTTCCATCATGTCCAGCCAGGTATCGATCTCACTAAAAGGACTTCTGCCCTCGAAATCAAGATAGTTCTCCGATATATTCCCGATATGATCCACTGTGGAGCGAATGAAAGGTCGTTCATCAGCGAGCAGCGTTTTGGAAGTATAATCCGTAAAATCAGACACAGGCACGTAACTGTACGCATTCAGCCTCTTCCCCTGACTGCGCAGGGAGCCGGAAGCAAAGCCGACAACAGCACCGGAATCCAGTCCACCGCTCAATGCAGCCGCTACCTGCCGATGGGTTCGTAAGCGGGCACTGACTGCCTGAGTGAATACATCACGGAATGCTTCAACGTATTCCCCATCGGATTTGAGAAGCAGCGGCTCTACTTCGTCCCAGCGATGATACTGCTTCAGTTCCACTTGGAGAGTGGCTGCTCGGAAGACCAGTGTATGAGCAGGCGGTAACTGGTTCACTCCACTATAAGCCGTCATGTGAATATCTGCCGAGCCATGCATTTCCGGGATGGCCAGAAATTCGGATAACCAGGTCTCATTCAAATCCTTGGTGACTCCTTCCAGATCAAGCAAAGGGCCAATAAGTGTGCAAAATGAGAAACGTTTGCCGTCATGCCGATAATACAACGTCCTCATGCCGGTGATATCCCTCGCTGCAAACAATGTCCGCTTCCGGTCATCCCAGATTGCAAAAGCAAAGTCCCCAATCAGCTTGCTGGCT
Source organism: Paenibacillus sp. PvP094 (assembly GCF_040546835.1). Taxonomy (NCBI): domain Bacteria; kingdom Bacillati; phylum Bacillota; class Bacilli; order Caryophanales; family Paenibacillaceae; genus Paenibacillus; species Paenibacillus sp. PvP094. Next base: position 50,649 of record NZ_JBEPOM010000001.1, read on the forward strand.
GCCTGTTCACCCCATTGCTGATAGGCTCGCAAGATCAGTTCACTGTCCGAGAGGACGGACAACTGGCTTCTGGAGATGAATAACTGATCAGCGAGCTGCTCCCGGTTATCCAAAATAGCATCCGCGGTTATCGTGAGACCACTGACCTCATCAACCAAAGGCAGCTTCTCATGGACTGACTCCGGTGTGATCCACTGAGCATGACAACTCAGGAATGCCTGATTCCCTTTCCAAACGCCGGTTGTATCTGCCGGAATATGTCCCAAGCTCGCGTACAGGCGCCAGCTATCTTCCCAAAACGCTTCCTGACCATCGGTATGAACAATTCCCGCTATGGCACTCATGACTTTCCTCCCCGAAGTAACTTGCGCTGGGATGCCCACGCACTGATTTGGTTACCAAATGGAATCCAGGATTTAATTCGCTGAAGCTTGCTATGAGCAGAAGCCAGCTGCCTCTTCAATCGTTCCTGCTCACTGTATCCTCGCTCCAAGCGGTTATCTGCTGCACGAAGTGCTGCTTCCAATTGTCTGATTGTGGCAAGCGCAGCTAAGGTTGGATCTGTATCGGACTCCGAACGGTGGGCTGCTCCGTGCATCTCATCTCTCGTCGTACTTATGGATGGGGATCCCTGTATGCTGTAATGTGGTTGCCATCTGCAACCCGTTGCTTCCGTAAACTGATGGCCAAGTCGTTCAATGACTTCCTGATCCGGGGCTGCTTCATAACGGACTCCTGTCCATTGTTCCGCCTCTTGCAGCTGTTCAGAGTAACCCATACGATGGAACACGTCTGCCCCCAGAACACGGCAATATGTTTCGACTTCAGTTGTGCTTAGTATACTTTTCCAGTTGTTAACAGAATTTTTGTGTGCTTCTTGATGCGTGGACAAGAACGGATCTCCGACCCCCATACTGTAGAACATGTTGGATTTCGAACTGTTTACATGAAGACCATATTGCTCCATGCCCTCTTCATATCCAACGCCGAGAAACTCACACAACTTTTCGACTTCTTCTTTAGGCTTGGAGACCAGCTGTTCATAACGAAGCTCATGTGCATTTGCATGCTTTACTGCAAAATAATCATTTAAGCGAAGCAAGCCGAGCGTAAGATCAACGGCTTTCATATTCAGATGTGGGCTTTTTAGACTGCTGACCAGATCAAACCCTTCTCCTTGGTTACGATTAACTTTCTTGTAGGAGGCAGCGATGGAGAGTGGATTGCGCTGAAGGTGGATACGCTTGGACTCTGGAAAAAGTCGATCCAGCCATTCGAGCATATAGTAATAACGCGGAGATTTATCGACAACGAAATCTGCTGCATTCCCCTGCAGAAATCCGTTATATATTTCAAGAGCAAAGCTCCTGCATGCCTTTTCATATACATCATCTGAGACCATGGAACTATAAAATTGACGGATAATGGGGCTTCCTCCGTAAGGACGAGCATCCGCTTTCGACAGATCCACCAAATTCATCAGAAACCACATTTCCTGGGTTGCAAATATGCGGCTGTGGTTCTGCAGCATGACGTTGGATAGTGAGCTTCCACTACGAGGGACACAGAGTAATAAGACAAGTCCGTTACCTTGAACATCTACCACCGGCATCCCCTCCTCTGTCCGAATATAATGAGCATGCAGTTGGTCATCGAATTCTCATCCTTTTTTCTGAAGAAACAGAAGAAGTACAAATCCAATTCTATGATGTTTCGACATCTTTCAGATACGTTGTGTATTCATAGTTTTACTCTATGATACAAAATGTATCATGTCAATCTTTTATTTTCACTTTTTCATAATTTCCTTTTCCGTTCACTCTTTTCCCTCCACCGGCAACTCAGCACTCCATACTTATTCCACTGTACCTACGAAATATGACTGTGCACAAACATGAAAAAACTCCGAATCTGTTTCTGATAAACAGTTCCGGAGCAGCTATTTTTTATTATTTCTTTTCGAAAAAAAAGGTTGTGTTTTATTGATCCACTATGCCTTAGCGTTCACTCCAGGAGAAGGGGCAATGGATTCCAAAATACGGCTGGCTTCCCGATCTGCCTCAAGTGCGTCGTTCATGCCTTGCTTCACTTTAACTGTCATTAGAACGGCCATACCTGCAAGGAAGAAAAAGAGCAGGGAAAGAATACCCCACCTGCTTGAACCCGTAATCTGGCCCACCCAGCCAAAAACAAACGGGCCGAAAATGGATGAAAATTTGCCGGTGATGTTAACAAAGCCAAAATACTCCCCTGTTCTGCCTGAAGGCATCAGGTTGCTAAACAATGAACGGGCAGTCGATTGACTGACACCTTGCACTACGCCAACGAGCCCGGCAAGCAAGTAGAAATGGATGGCTTCTGTCATGAAATATCCGAGGATGACAATACACACGTAGATGGACAGACTCAACATCAATATCTGCTTCGCTCCCCAGCGCTGTGCCCATGCGCCAAGCAGCAAGGTGCATGGGAAACCGATAAATTGGGTGAGCAGCAACGCAAGCATCAGATCGGCTGTCCCGATGCCAATACTTGTCCCATAGATTGTCGCCATTAGAATGATCGTATTGATGCCGTCATTAAAAAACCAAAAAGCCACCAGCATTCGGATCAGCTGGGGAAAACGAAGCATCTGGCGAAAGGTTTGGCGCAATCTGCGTATGCCTACCTCTGCGTATCCCTTCCACGATTCAGGCATATCCGGTGCCGCAGGACGACGGGGAGCATGACGGAACAGCGGGATGGAGAATAACAGCCACCAGAGCGCTACGGAGATAAAGGCAAGTCTGGTACCTGCCAGTGTACTTCCCATCCCGAACCAACCAGGCTGCTGGATCATGAGCATGTTGACTGCCAGCAGTAATCCACCGCCAATGTAACCATATGCATACCCTTTGGATGAGATCATATCCCTGCGGTCCGCAGGCACGAGATCCGGCAGCATCGCATCATAGAAGGTATTACTGCCGGCAAATCCAATGGTCGAGATGACAAGCAAGGCTGAAGCCAGCAGCCAGTCCCCTTCCCCAACCGTGCTGAAGCCCAGTGTTGCGATCATTCCTGTGATAGCAAATACGCGCAGAAAATCCCCTTTACGGCCAGACAGATCCGACAACGCTCCCAGCAGCGGGGTTAGCAAGGCCACACATAACATCCCGATCGAGTGCGTATAGGCCAGATAAGATGCTGCTGTGCCTTCATCCAGTGTTGCCGCAGCTACCGAAGCGTAGAAGACCGGAAGAACAGCGGCCAGTACTGTGGTCGCGTATGCAGAATTGGCCCAGTCGTACATAATCCAAGCTTTAACGGCCCGTTTATCCAAGTAGAATCCTTCCTTTTCATGCATTCCTGAGAGAATGCCAATTCAATGCCTGTCCCTATTTTAAAGGAAGTTTGTCATACTGGTTCATCGTTTCTGTAAAAAGTTCGAGCTGCATCAGGCATTTTGAGCCGTGATCGAAATTGCACTCGCGTAAATTGTATCATTTTATCTCCTCTCGCATCACATATCGTCCCCGCCGGTGAATATACTTAATTACCGACAGGCCAAACTGTGCCGCGTAATTAATGGGGGGTGCCTACATGTCAAATTCACACCAGCCTTACTCGTTCGTCGTATCCCGGGAAGATTGGTCGCTTCACCGCAAAGGGTACCAGGACCAGCAGCGCCATCAGCAAAAGGTTAAGGATGTCATTAAGCAAAATCTGCCTGATCTGATTACGGAAGAAAACATTATCATGTCCGATGGACAACAAATCATCAAGGTACCGATCCGCAGTCTGGATGAGTACCGTTTTGTGTATAACTACCAAAAGCAAAAACATGTCGGTCAAGGCGACGGTGACAGTCAGGTCGGAGATGTCATCGGTCGTGATCCTGCCTCACAAAAACCGGGCAAAGGCGAAAAAGCCGGAGATCAGCCTGGTCATGATATCGTAGAAGCCGAAGTCAGTATTGAAGAACTGGAAGATATGCTGTTCTCTGAACTTGAGCTTCCGGATCTGAAGCAGAAAGACAAGGATCAGATTGAAACACATACCGTGGTTTTCAATGATATCCGCAAAAAAGGTATGCAGTCCAACATTGACAAGAAACGAACCATTCTTGAAAATCTCCGGCGCAACGCCACAACCGGGAATCCCGGTATTCATCATATCAGTCCGGATGATTTGCGTTACAAGACATGGGAAGACAAAATTATTCCGCAGTCCAACGCCGTCATTATCGCCATGATGGATACTTCTGGGTCTATGGGTTCTTTTGAAAAGTACTGCGCTCGCAGCTTCTTCTTCTGGATGACCCGTTTTCTGCGCCGCCAATACGAGAAGGTTGAAATTGTGTTCCTGGCTCACCATACGGAAGCCAAAGAAGTGACGGAAGAGGAATTTTTCACACGCGGCGAGAGCGGAGGAACGATCTGCTCCTCTGTATATATGAAGGCTCTTGATATCATTGATCGGCGTTACCCTCCTTCCAGTTACAATATCTATCCGTTTCATTTCTCGGATGGGGATAACCTCACCTCGGATAATGAACGCTGCGTGAAACTGATTGGTGAGCTAATGAAGCGCAGCAACATGTTTGGATATGGAGAGGTCAATCAATATAACCGCAGCAGTACATTAATGTCAGCTTACCGACATATTAAGATGGATCAGTTTATGTACTATGTGATCAAAGAAAAAGGCGAAGTGTACAAAGCTTTGCGCAGCTTTTTCCAGAAACGGGAAGGAGGCAGCGTAAGATGACAGATGAAATCCGCGACCTTGAATACGCCATTGCCGAGATTATGGAGATTGCCGATGGATTCGGCCTGGATTATTATCCGATGCGTTATGAGATCTGCCCGTCAGACATCATCTATACCTTCGGAGCCTACGGGATGCCAACAAGGTTCAGTCACTGGAGCTTTGGGAAAACCTTTCACAAGATGAAGATGCAGTATGATTTTGGCCTCAGTAAAATTTATGAACTCGTCATTAACTCCAACCCTTGCTATGCCTTCCTGCTGGATGGCAATTCCCTGATTCAGAACAAATTGATCGTGGCCCACGTGCTTGCGCACTGTGACTTCTTCAAAAACAATGCCCGTTTCTCCAAATCGAACCGCAATATGGTCGAAAGCATGGCCGCCACGGCGGACCGGATCAGCAACTACGAAATGGAGTACGGAACCGAAGCTGTTGAGTCATTCATTGATGCCGTGATCGCCATTCAGGAACATGTAGACCCTCAACTCATTAAACCCCGTCATTTGGACAAACAACGTTATATGGAGATGAAAATGCGGGAGCAGCGTGGTGAAAAGGCACCACGTCCAGAAGGACGATATGACGACTTATGGTCGCTTGACGATATGCAGAAAGAGGAAGCTCCATCCGAAGGAATTCAGGTTCATCACTTCCCGCCCGAACCGGAAAAGGACATCATGTGGTTTATTCAGGAGTTCTCGGAAGTGCTGACGGATTGGCAGCGGGATATCATGAGCATGATGCGTGAAGAGATGCTGTACTTCTGGCCTCAGATGGAAACCAAGATCATGAATGAAGGCTGGGCCTCCTACTGGCATCAACGCATTATACGCGAGCTGGACCTGAGTAGTGAAGACACGATCGAATTTGCCAAATTGAACTCTTCCGTCGTGCAGCCATCCAAGCAGAGTCTGAATCCCTACTATTTGGGGCTGAAAATATTTGAAGATATTGAACGCCGCTGGGATCATCCGTCCAAGGAAGAACAGGAGCGTTGGGGCCGCAAACCGGGTCAGGGCCGCGCCAAAATGTTTGAGGTTCGCGAATTCGATTCCGACACCTCTTTCATCCGAAATTACATGACGAAGCAGCTGACTGAAGATCTGGATCTCTATGTATTCGAGAAAAAAGGCCCGGACTGGAAAATTACCGACAAGTCCTGGGAAAACATACGTGATCAACTTGTATTCTCCCGTATTAACGGAGGCTCTCCGTATCTGGTCGTTCAGGATGCCGATTACCTGCGGACAGGTGAACTTGTGCTGAAGCACCAGTATGAAGGTATTGAGCTGGACCTGAAGTATATGGAGCGCACCCTCCCTTATCTGTACCGGCTCTGGGGGCGAACGGTTCATCTGGAAACCCGGGTTGAGGATAAACCCATCTGGTTTACCTATGACGGCAAGAAGCATCACCGGAAATTTATGTAAGTTTCTTCTATATAAAAGCGTATCAAAAAAAAGCGGCAAGTCCCTGGCAGATGACGGGGACTTGCCGCTTGGCATGTCTGAACAAACTTACTTATCCAAGAATGATGGGATTTCCCGACAGGCGGAGCGGAACAAAGAAATCATGTTCCACTTCACTTGCTGGCAGTGGACGGCTGAAGTAGTATCCCTGAATTTCCCGGCAGTCGTTCTGCATCAGGATATCCAGTTGTCCTTTGGTCTCAATGCCTTCAGCAATCACGTCCATCTTCAGATTCTGCGCCATGGTGATAATCGTCGCCACAATCGCCTGGTCACTCTGATTCTCGGTGATGTCTGTAACAAACGAACGGTCGATCTTTAGCTTATGAATCGGAAAATGCTTCAGGTAACTCAGTGAGCTGTACCCTGTACCGAAATCATCCAAGCTAATCTTGACTCCGAGTGAAGTAAGTTCATTCAGAATGCCTGTTGAGACTGAAGCATCCATCATCATGCTTTCCGTAATTTCAAGTTCCAGGTAACGGGCTTCCAGGCCTGTTTCCTCCAGGGCATGCTGAACCTGCTCGACGAGATTGGACTGATGAAATTGCTGACTGGACAGGTTTACCGACACCGGAATTAACGGACCGCCGCTGCCATGCCATTGTTTCATCTGTCTGCAGGCTTCCCGCAGCGTCCAGTTTCCAATGTCATAGATGATCCCCGTTTCCTCAGCAATAGGAATAAACACATTCGGTGCCAATATTCCCTTGTGGGGATGCTTCCAGCGAATCAGGGCCTCCACACCGATCATCCGGCTATCAGACGTGCGAATCTGTGGCTGGTAATACAGGAGCAGTTCATTGCGTTCGAGTGCTTTGCGCAGATAACCCTCCAGCTCAATACGTTCATACAACTCGGAATCCAGCTGTGTGGTATAGAACTGAAATCCGTTTTTGCCATTTTTCTTGACTTCATACATGGCGGTGTCCGCATGCTTCAACAGGGTATCGACTTCCGTTCCATGCTCCGGGTACATGGCAACACCGATACTGGCTGTAACATAAAAATCATTCTCTTTTAACCGGTACGGCAATTGGATAGCTTCAACAATTTGTTCCGCCAGGCTGGCCACACGCTCCTCTTTCCCCTGTTCATTCATGACGACCAGTGTGAATTCGTCACCACCCATTCGGGCCAGCATCACGTTATCCATGCCTTTAGGATCGGATGCACGGATTGCCTTAAGAATTCGGTCGCTGACCTCCCGCAGAAAAACATCTCCAATGGAATGGCCTAGCGAATCATTGATCATTTTGAAACGGTCAATATCCATCACCATCACGGCAAATGCATGATTGGATATATCGGAAGCTGCAATCGTTTCAGCAAGCACCTCATCCAGTTTACGTCTGTTCGGCAGCCCGGTTAGTGGATCATGCGTGGCCTGATGGCGTATCATCTCCTGCGCCTGTTTCTCCTCGGTAATATCCTTGATCTGAATATGGCTGCCGACATCGGTTCCTTCAATCAAAACAGGCACTACGCTAATGCTTAAATCCAGATGCTGCCCATGGAATCCTTTCATACTCGCCGTATAATAACGTTGTTCAAGGCTTGCATTCGTCAAGACAGGGCTCTGAGGCTCGTTTGAACTCCAGTGGATCTCAATATGCTTCGATATTTCATCCAGGGAGCGATTAATCACCAGCCGCTCCGGATATCCTGTAATTCGCGTCACCGCTGCATTTATGCCCTTAACCCTTCCCTCATTGTTTACCGATATAATGGCGTCTGAATGGTTCTCATACAGAGCTTGATACCACTGCTCATTTTCACGAATCCGCTGATCTTTTATGGACATTCGTTGATTGATATAAATGCCAAAGAGCGTCAGTCCAAGGGTAAGGAACGTACCAGCAGCAACCAGGTATGCTAATAGCCCCGGTTCAATCTGCATCATGGAATTTACCATCTGGGCATGCGAATGCTGATGAAACTGCGCAGCAGACATCCCTGTATAATGCATACCTGTGATTCCCAGCCCCATAATGAGCCCACTGCCCAATTTGTAAACCCATGTGAACCGTGTCCGGTGCTGGCTCAAATAAAACATAAGCCATAGTGCTGCAAAGGAGGCACCTGCTGCGATTAGTACTGAAGCAAATACCATGTCTGCCTCGTAACTGATTGGAACGGACATGGCAGCCATACCCACATAGTGCATACTAGTGATCCCCGCAGTCATGAGGAGACCGGCAGCAACAATCTGGCGCACATTGCCCGATTTCCGGCCTGCAATGTGTAACGCAATCCCTGAAGCAGCGACTGCGAGCAGGACGGACAGGACAACTTTGTCCATGGAATAAGAGACATGCATGGGAAGAACAAAAGCCAGCATGCCCACAAAATGCATGGACCAGATGCCAAGTCCCATGGACATGGCACCGCTGGCAAGCCATACCCTTCTGGATATTCCTTTCGCCAAGCTTACCCGGCCGGCAAGGTCAAGTGCAGCATATGATGCTAGAGCAGCAATAATGTAAGATAAGACAACCAGTTCCAAGTTATACGTTCCATGTAGGTGTTCCACTCTGTCTTTCCTTTCAACCGGGAAGTATCTTGTATGTAGGCATAATGTAAAAAAGAAGGCAGTGCACTGTCCGGGTGACAGGCACTCCCTTCGTTTCATTTTGACTCGTGACCACCAGCTTCCATAGCACGGCAGCCATACATCAGAAACCCGTTAATAGTGATGTATATAGTCTAAACGTCCTAGTGACGAAAATCAACACTTTTTTCCAGTATTAAGGAACATGAATATATGTTGTTAAACTTCAAAAAATGAAGCGATTTTGACATGAAGATCCCTTACGGCATCTATGTATTCTGCATTCGTTCTACATACCCAATAAGCACAGCCAGCAGCTGTGCTTACTTCGTGGACCGTTACCCTTTGACAGGTGCAGTGGTCTGCCGGACAACCAGATTGGACGGCTCCGTAATAACCGGCGGAGAATAATCCGGATTTTCAATCATCGCAATCAGATACTCAATCGACTTGATGCCGATCGAATAGATGTTTTGATTAATCGTGGTTAACCCCGGCTTAAATACCTGAGCGTAATACGTATTGTCGAAGCCAACGACTGAAATGTCTTCAGGCACGCTTAGACCGTGTTTCTCAATCTCATGAATCGCGCCGAATGCGGCCATGTCTGAAGCGCAGACGATTCCTGTTGGTTGATCTTTCAATGCCAGCAATCGCCGTGCAGCCTTGCTTCCCTCTTCAAAGGAGTAGTCACATACCTCCAGATACACGGTTGAATACGGAATTCCGCACTCGCGCAATCCTTCACGGTAGCCTTCCAACCGAAGATTGGCTACGGCGGGGCCGAGTGTACCCGAGATATAGGCAATCTTGCGATGACCCAACTCATGCAGATGCTTAACACTCATTGCAATCGCATTGGAATTATCCGTAGTAATATATCCAGCCCGTTTGCCAAACAAGTCTGTATCAATAAACATGGTCGGAATCTCAGCTTGAACCAATTCCTCAATACTTTTGTTGTCTCTTCCTTCTCCGAACACAACAACGCCATCCACATTCCGGCTGCGGCAATGTTTGATAAACGAGTATCCCGGATCGTCGAACCGTGTGGACAAACGCACAAGATCATAACCGCTATTCTCCAGTGCTGTCTTAATCCCTTCCAGCAATTCCGAAACAAACGGATTGGTAAAAGGAACTGTGAGCAGCACCCCTACCGTCCATGAACGGCGTTTTACAAGTCCGCGTGCCACCACATTCGGTTGATATTTCAATAGTTCAATAGCTATATTGACTTTTTTGCGAGTTTTGTCACTTACATCGGGATAATCGTTCAGCACTTTGGAAACGGTTGCAACAGATACGCCCGCTTCTTTGGCCACATCATGGATAGAAGCCACCTGATCACCTCAACCTCTTTCAAATCCCCTGTCTCCGGCTGCATTTACTATGACATTCGGCAGGTTTGTCTACCCATTATAGCTTAAAACAGCCAGAAACGGTATCGCAGGATCCTGGGATACTAACAGCCTATATTTGCCTGTCCAGTTTTCTCAGATCTAGTGCGAGTTTCTCCATCGTGGTTGCAAATACCGCAAGTTCCTCCGAACGTGAAGCTTGGCGTCTCGCTCCTTGAGATGTGTGCTGCGACTCTTGTTGTACACTTCCAAGCTTCCTCATAATCTGTTCGAGATTCGTCTGAATTTTTCCCTGTGCCTCACGGGAACTTGCGGCAAGCTTCCGGACTTCACTTGCAACAACCTCGAACCCCCGCCCGAATTCGCCTGCATGTGCAGCTTCGATGGCGGCATTCAGGCCAACCAGATGACTTTGCTCCGAAATTTCACGAATGAGTTCTCCCATCTTGCCAATCTGATGGATCTCATCTGTTAATGCCTCCAGCAATTCATGGGCTTGATCCTGCGAGGCAGCGGTTTCTCTCGCGACGTCCGAAATAGCCTGGGCATTCTCGTTCAATTCACAGATCATTCCCGTCAGTTGCTGGGTAATCTGCGTAACAGCCGTCAGAGTATGCTCCTGTTCTGCAGCAAGCTGGTGCAGCTTTTCCTTTTCCTTCTTCTCATAAGCTTCAAGGACCAGCTGGGCGTCGAGATTAAACATTTTGCTCAGCGCCTGAATCACACGATGCCAGGAATCAGGGATGACTTGCTGAAATATGCTTGTGGCAATATCAAGATAAACCATATATGTCCCCAGGTAATAATCTTCAGATAATCCAATGCGTGAATGTACCAATCCAATCGCAATACGCTGTTCAATATAAGCCTCGTCCACTATGCCGTCCGTCATGGACAGCCAGTACATTTGCTGCGTTTCTTTCAACCGTTCAATGGAAGAAAACCGTGTAATCATCTCTGCGAGTTCAGGATACCCTCCGACATGATTATAGAAGTGATCCACCACGTCATGTACAACCTTTTGGAATACTGGCCTGTGGTCGGCAAGCAATTGCAGATCCGCTCTGGTGAGTCCAATATAATCGAGTTGCTTTTGTCTTGCTGCAGTAATACTCATAACTAGTTCCGTCAACTCCTTAATAACTACTAAAAAACACCAATTTGTAAAATTACTGTACCGATTATAGACTAAATGGCCTAAATTTACATATACCATTAGAACTAATTTGTCATGAATTTGACTTCTTGTGTCAGTTTTTCCGCGAGTTTCATCGATTGTTCATGCAAAAAGACTCCTTCACCTGCCGTGAAGGAGCCTCACAGCAGGCATCAGGAGCCTGATCCGGAATGGTTTTGAACCTGTTAGCGATTCAGCAGACTGCCCACATAACGCAGCAGTTCATTTGCGCTGGCTGCCGTATATCCATGTTCTTCGATTAGGCGTTTGATAACCTCGTTCATCCGTTTCAATTGTGTAGCATCCGGTGTTTTGGTTGAAGTTGTAATCTTGACGATGTCTTTCAGGTCTGCGAACAGCTTCTTCTCAATCGCTTCCCGCAGTCGGTCGTGGCTGCTGTATTCAAACTTGCGCTCTTTGCGGGAGTATGCTGAAATTCGGATTAGAATCTCTTCCCGGAATGCTTTTTTCGCATTTTCGGATATGCCGATCTGCTCCTCAATCGAACGCATTAAACGCTCATCCGGATCCATCTCCTCATCGGTTAACGGATCACGGATTTTGGACCAGTTGCAGAAGGCCTCGATGTTATCGAGGTAATTTTCGAACAGCGTTTTGGCAGACTCTTCAAACGAATACACAAATGCTTTTTGCACTTCCTTTTTGGCCAGTTCATCATATTCTTTACGCGCCAGGGCAATAAAGTTCAGGTAACGCTCGCGTTCTTCTTTGGTAATGGAAGCATGCTGATCCAGACCGTCCTTGATTGCCCGCAAAATATCCAGCGCGTTAATGCACTGAAGGTTTTGCTTAATCAAAGCACTGGATATCCGGTTGATGACATAACGTGGATCGATGCCGGACATGCCTTCATCCAGATATTCATTTTGCATTTCACGCAGATCGGCTTCCTTGTAACCCTCAACTTCCTCACCATCATACATCCGCATCTTTTTGACGAGATCCATACCTTGTTTTTTCGTTTCCTTCAGGCGGGTAAGTATGGAGAAAATGGCTGCGGTCCGCAGCGCATGCGGCGCAATATGAACATGTTTCATGTCACTTTGCTGAATGAGCTTTCCATAAATCTTCTCTTCTTCGGAGACCTTCAGATTATATGGAATAGGCATCACAATCATCCGGGATTGCAGGGCTTCATTCTTTTTATTCGAAATAAACGATTTGTACTCAGACTCATTGGTATGAGCAACGATCATCTCATCGGCACTGATTAAGGCAAACCGGCCTGCTTTGAAATTGCCCTCCTGCGTTAGCGATAAGAGGTTCCACAGAAACTTTTCATCACATTTCAGCATCTCCTGGAACTCCATCAATCCACGATTCGCCTTGTTTAATTCCCCGTCAAAACGATACGCACGCGGGTCGGATTCGGAACCAAACTCGGTAATGGTCGAGAAGTCGATGCTGCCCGTGAGATCTGCGATATCCTGGGACTTCGGATCGGACGGACTGAATGTTCCGATCCCTATTCGGTTGTCCTCGGAGATGATAACCCGTTCTACCTTGACCCGGCTGATATCCCCGCCATATTCGGTACGAAGTCTCATCTGGCAGGATGGGCACAGGTTGCCCTCAATACGGACACCAATCTCTTTTTCCACTTCGGGACGAAGCTCCAGAGGGATTAAGTGCAGGGGTTCCTCATGCATCGGGCATCCCTCGATGGCGTATACGGCACCCTTTTCCGTCCGCGAGAACTGTTCAAGACCGCGCTTCAGCAAAGTGACGAGCGTCGACTTCCCTCCACTTACCGGACCCATAAGGAGCAAGATCCGTTTCCGTACATCCAGACGGCGTGCTGCCGAATGGAAATATTCCTCGACCAGCTTCTCAATGGAGCGATCCAGTCCAAAAATCTCCTGTTCAAAAAACTTATACCGCTTATGCCCCCCGACTTCTTCCACGCCAAATGATTCAATCATCTGATACACTCGTGCGTGAGCCGTCATTGCCGGAGTCGGGTCCTCTCTCAGCAGAGCAATATAATCTTCAAATGTTCCATTCCAAGACAAACGGTCACTCTCTGCCCGATATTCCGCAACGCGTTCAAAAATATTCATGCTTGGTACCTCCCATGGCTCCTTTAGTGTGATTGTCAACCATTCCGAATGGTATGAAGAAATCAATAGAATTGCAGCTCCTGCTTGAATACCAATCTGCGGTCCGGATTAGTCCCGCCACCCTCTGTCCAAACGTCTTGTATTGTTGTGAAAAGTGTATTACATACCTATGCGGCAAATCGGATAAGTTGACCTCTTTTTTTCAATTCACGATTCAGAATTTCAGCTTTTCCCTGTTCTATCAGACATCTTGTGCCCTCAGAAAAAAAAGCACGGTTATGATATAATTAAGGTTCTAAATTCAGGGAACCGGACAACGTCCCGCCATGGACGACTTCTTGGGAAAGGAGGAGGAATGATGGCAGTAAAATACGAGACCGAGTTATATTCGCCACTAAAAGCCTTTTTTGAAAAGCAGGGATTCCTGATCAAGGCTGAAGTCAGACATTGCGACCTCGTCGGAGTCAGATCCGATCAAGACGAGCCCCTTATTGTGGAGATGAAAAAAACCTTCAATCTCTCGCTGTTGCTTCAGGGGATGCAGAGGCTAAAACTTAGTCCATTCGTTTATCTGGCTGTAGAGCGCAATCGGAGCAAACGCGGGGCTGTTAACCAGCGCTGGAGCGAACTCACAGCACTGTGCCACCAGCTCGGGCTTGGCTTGATTACGGTGACGTTCTATAAGACCAAGTCACCATTCATTGATGTGCTGTGTGAGCCTGCGGCATTGAACGGTACACACCGGATTCCTTCCCGTAAAGGTGGGGTAAGGCGTCAACGGCTGCTGAGGGAATTTGAAGAACGCAGCGGAGACTACAACACGGGCGGCAGTACCCGCAGGCAGCTGGTAACCGCATACCGGGAGAAGGCGCTGCGTGTTGCCTCTGCCCTGCGAAGCCAAGGTGAAGCTTCTCCTGCCCTACTCGCAAGACAAACCGGCGTCGGATCGGCTGCAGCCATTTTGCAGAAAAATTACTATGGGTGGTTCGAACGTTTGTCACGCGGTAAATACGTACTTACGATCAAAGGGGCACAAGCCCTAACAGAGCATTCTCATATGCTTGAAGACCATGATACGTTGGAACATGATCTAATGGTGCCAGGGAGTCTGAACTCCTCAGAGGATTTTATTGTGGAAGAGCTAGGAGAAATTGCGGAGGCAACGGAGCAATATCGGGTACTCCAAAACGAAGCTTTTGGCTCATTGTCCAAAAATAAATAAACAGTTAAATAAATAAAGAAAAATATTTCAGCAATCATGATGCATACAAAAGAGCCTGTCATCTCGGAGGAGATCACAGGCTCTTGATCAATGATTCTATATAATAGCGATTAGAAGCTTGCTGCTACTTCAGCTGCCAATTTCAGGCCAGCATCTACGATCTCTTGGGAACGATCAGGTGAAGCATTGTGACCTTCAACGATAACGAGCTCAGGGTTTTGGATACCCCAGAAGTTCAGTACGTTTGTTACATATTTTACGGACATTTCAGCAGATGCCATTGGCTCAACGGAGTAAACGCCGCCACGTGCATTCAGCAATGCCACTTTTTTGTCGCCAACCAAACCTACAGGGCCTTCAGCTGTGTATTTGAACATTTTGCCAGCTTGGCTCAGGTAGGAAATGTAGTTTACCAGTGGTGCAGGAACAGTGAAGTTCCACAGTGGGAATGCAAATACTACTTTGTCAGCTGCCAGGAATTGATCTTGCAATTGTGCTGCGAGTGCAGCAGCTTGCTGCTCTTCAGCAGTTGCTTCGATACCGTTAGCTGCTTTATATCCACCTGTAATTACAGTGTTACCGTAGTAAGGGATATCTGTATTGTAGAGATCCAGCTCAGTGATGGTGTCACCTGGGTGGGATTCTTTGTATGCGCTCAAAAATGCATCGTACAATTTTACGCTGACTGCTTGATCCGCAGGACGGTCGTTTGCTTTTACAAATAGAATATTGGACATTTTCGTTCCCCCGTTAATTAAAATATATGAGTGTTTCTCCTGAAATCGCGTTGAATACAACCTATATAAAGAAAACAACAACTCATTAATACATATTATATATAAAAATGTTAGTGGATGCAATAACGTAATTACTTTGGGTAATGAACTCTTTTTATTTGTTCTTCAAAATTTCATATATTTACTTAGGAATCGCAGTTCTCACTTTCTTTTGAAGAAAGCCGCTCTCGCTCTCTTAATCATTCTGCTAATTGCGAGCAGTGAATTCTGAGATAGCTTCACTGATCAGGTTCATGCCCAGCAGCAGCTCGTCGCGTCCAGGATGACTAAAATTCAATCGAATATGACGGTGATCCTGGACACCCGTGGAGCAGAGAGAACCTGGCAGAAAGGACACACCTTTGGAAAGTGCCACTTTGAGCAATGCTCCGCTATCCAGCCCCTCGGGAAGTTGAACCCACAGGTACATGCCCCCCTTGGGGATGGTATATTGAACCCCTTTCCAGCCAGGCCTTTTGAGCAACTCAAGCATCAGCTTCAGTCTGATTTTGTACTCCCGGTTTAGCATGGAGAGATGGTCACTCCATTTAAATGGAGACTGGGCGAGCAGCTGGTATAATAACCGCTGATTCATTGGACTGGATTGCCCGTCAGCAATCCGTTTGACTGAAGCCATGGCTTGTATCAAGGCAGGATGTCCTGCTGCCCAGCCCGTGCGCAGTGCAGGTGCAACCGTTTTGCTGAACGAACCAATATACAGTACATGCCCGCCTTGATCAGCAGTATCGAGCGCAAATAACGAAGGAAATCTGCGATAGAAGTCGGCCGTCTCCAGACCGTCGAAGTGAAGCTCTCCATACGAGTCATCCTCAACAAGCAAAACCCCGTAACGAGAGCACAGATCAAGCACAGCCTCTCTCCGTTCCATGGACCATAGCACGCCCGTCGGATTCGAGAAGCTTGGCGCAGCAAAAAGCAGCTTCGGTCTAAGCTGCTGCATGTGGTGCTCCAATAGATCTGGCAATATGCCGTCTGAATCGCCAAGGACAGGCACAATTTTGGCCCCTTGCATTTCCAGAACTTCAAGACAACCCGGAGAGGTAGGGTGTTCTACCAATACGGAATCCCCTGGCTCCAGCAGCAGACGCATCACCAAATCAATTGCCTGCTGGGTTCCTGTGGTTAATAAAATCTGCTCTGGCACTGTACGTATGTCTTTTCGGATATTCCAGTCCGTGTCCAGCCACTCTCTCAGAGGTCTGTAGCCTGCTGGCTCACCATACTGAAGAGCAGATGGCCCAGAACTGAATACAGATACGGCCGCTTCTTCCAGCAGCTTGAACGGAAATAATTCCTCTGCAGGTAACTCTTCGGCCAGAGAAATGAAATAATCCCGGCCAGACATCTCACGAATATCCCGGAGTGGTGAAGACAACAGCCTGTTTGTACGGGAGGCGAAGAAATATTTCATCGGTCCGTTCCCCTTTCATCAATTCCGAACTGGTGCTCGCAGTCCACAGCCTTCAACCTATTCCTGCTGAGCGCCGAATATGACGATTGGACCTGCCTCCTGATTCATATCCTGTACCTTTATAAATGAAGTACGGTTATCAGGATAGCGTCTTGGCCTGTCTCGCATATAAGGCATAGCGTTCAATAGCTTGCGCACGGCTGCTTACATCCAGCTTCACATAAATTTTGCGCAGATAGTTATCAATGGAACGTCGGCTGACGTTAATCTCACTGGCTATTTTATCATAGGTTACGCCCTGAACAATTCTTTCCATGATAAAAGTTTCGGTTTCTGTCAGTTCCACCAGAAATTCTTCTCCCGGAGAGTCAGACGGCTGAGCCCATTCAGTGCTTGTAAGCCAGGAGATTGGAATGGATACGCATCCCTCCCGCAACCCGGAAATTAGGTGAATCAGCTGGCTAGGGGAAGCCTGTTTCGACAGCATGCCGCTTGCACCAAGACCCATAAGATGACGAAACAACTTCACATTGTCTTCATCTGTCAAAATAATAACATGACTATGCACGGATGCATTCTTCATCTGAGTAATATATGGATCTGCTTGCCCTTCAGGAAGCCGATAATCCATCAAAATGAGATCAGGTTGATGAATCTTCACCAATTCTAGTCCTTCTGTACCTGTTGAGGTCATTCCCCGTACAAGTAAATCCTGCTGCTCTTCCAATATCAATTTGGTACCCAGCATGCTGGTGGGGTGGATATCTACGATGACCACCTGCCATACTTTTTTCATGATTGTTCCCCCTGGTTATGTATTGGACAAATACTTTTCTACTTTTTTGCCTTGATTCTATCACCATACTTGCGACAGTCCACGTATAGAAGAAGCAAAGTCGAATAATGTCGAAATATGATGAATAAATGGATGAACAGCCATGCAGCTGCTTTATTTCACCAAAACTGCATCATGACATTGCAATATATATGCCTCACTCATGCAAAATATAGTATAATTTTCCTGCATCTCTAGCTAAAAAGGTCGAAAATCCTGCCCAAAGTTCCTACTTATTGCATCTATAAGAAATTGTATCCTAGGACTTCCATCCGATGCAATCTCTTTTTATCCTATTACTTAAAGAATTTCATTTTTGCGTAATCAATAGTGGCATGATAGAATGAGGATTGGTATTTTTTTTACCTATTAATAACCAGGAGTGATGATATGAAACCTTCTGCTCAACCTTCTGACATCCATCACACCCGGAGCGCCAAAGGCAAGGCCGGATCTTCAGTCAAGCTTTTTCTGGTCATGTGGATTGTTCTCATTGCACTGGGAGTTGTGGGAACCTACTACTATAGTAACCATCTTCAGAAGCAGATGCTTAGTCAGATTCAGGCCCATAATCAGCAGCAGATTGCCGCGCTAAAAGCGGACTATGAAAATCAGCTAACAACGATATCGAAGGAAGTAGCCGACCTACAGGGACAAGTTCAATCCTTCAACGAGCTGCTGACGTTTACTAAGGATAATGCAAGCGACAAAACGGATAACAGCAATAAGTTGTACACCCAGCTGAGCGAAGTCAAAAAGCAACTGGAAACCCTCCAGAAAAAGATGGACCTGCTCAAATGATTACACCCGTAAAACAGGTTAATCGTTTTTTTATGCTTGCACTTGCTCCTTTTATTGGATTGATCATCTGTTTGCTGCTGCTTCGCCCCCCGCTTGAACCCGGGGATGTGATTCATTCCGGACTGTCAGAGGAAACGATTACTCCCCAGACCCAGGCTATACGCCAGGAGCTTACTGGGGCCAAGGAAGCTGCCGTTCAAACTTCTTCTTCTATTAAAAGAACGACAGAGCTGTATAATCGTACGACCAGTACGATGTCTACCATTGTACAATCGGCGTCGGTACAAGCCGCACGTCCGGAAACGATATACAACCAGCGCATTTCGTCCAAGCTTGGCGTTCCCATCGAAAGGGTTAACAGTGACCGGCTAACGATTGAACTCTATCGAGTGAACCCTGGCACGTACAAGGGTTACGCGATGAAAGTTAAACTGAAGGACCCTACGGCCATGAAAATGGCTATGAGCAGTGAACCAGGAAAAGCCGAGACAACCATGCAGGCCGTTAAGCGAAATGGTGCGATCGCCGGAATCAATGCAGGCGGATTCGCAGATAGCGGTGGCAAACGATACCCGCTCAGCACAACGGTCATGGACGGTAAATATGTGAACGGCTTCCAAGCCAGTTTCAAGGATCTGTTTTTTGTAGGTCTTAACGATACGGGCAAACTGGTAGGCGGCAAATTTTTTGATAAAAACTCCCTGGACCGCCTTAAACCACAGTTCGGCGCAACTTTTGTACCTGTCCTGCTTCAGAACGGCAAGAAAACAGCCATTCCTGCCAAGTGGAAGGTATCGCCCAAGAGGGCTCCGCGTACCGTAATTGGCAATTACAAGGATGATCAGCTGCTTATTATCGTCGTGGATGGATATAACGAAAGCGGAAGCTCTGGTGCGACTCTTGAGGAGCTTCAGGGTCGTCTATACAAGCTTGGCGTAGTGGATGCCTACAATCTGGATGGCGGCGGCTCCTCCTCGCTAATCCTGAACAATCGGGTTGTGAACAATCCATCAGACGGCAATCTCAGACCTGTACCTACTCACTTTTTATTTTACAAATGATTCTGTATAGGCATTCCTTTTCTTCCTTTATTGGTTATAATAGAAGAAAGTGCTAAATGTACAGGAGGTGGCAAGTGTATGTCGTTCTCATTGACATTCTGGATTATTGCAATTGTACTTGCATTGTTCATGACAGGCATTTTCACTGCAGCCTACAACAACGACAAAACCAAGGGCCTTTAATGGCCAAGCCTCTCCTTGTGAGAGGCTTTTTTATTGTGTTCATATACCAAGAGACAAGGCTTAAAAGAATGCTGTAATTCTTCTAAGCCTTGTCTCTCGGGGTACAGCACTGACATCGTTGAAGCTATTCGTGATGATACAACTGACGTAGTCATCCTCTCGCATCAAGAGCTAACCACCCGTTCATGGCGAATAGGCAATGGGATATCTTGTGGAACCTGTCTGCAAACTGAACCACCCTCCACCAATGTAACGTAGATTCGTTCATGATCCACCGGTTCTCCGGCAATAATTTTAATTAACTGCTCCGCTGCAAGGGAACCCCATTTCCTTTTGGAATAATCAATGGTGACCAGCCTTGGTTGAACATATTTGCTCAGTTCAATGTTGTCAAAACCGATGACATCAATATCCCGGCCAATTTGCAGCTCACTTTCGGCCAAGCGATTACACAGACCAATAGCCATCTCGTCATTGAGACAGAATACTGCAGCCGGTCTCGTATACTCTTGAATAATGAACTCAGCAGCCTGCTCTCCGCCACTTTTCTCAAAATCTCCCACAATCTCGATCCATTCCACATTTGCTTCCCGCTCGGTCACTTGTCTTACCGCTTTCATCCGCTGTGCCGAGTCAAATGAACCCTCCGGACCGGTTACAACATATATCTTCGTATGTCCCTGCTCAATCAGATGTTCCATAGCCAGTGTAGCTCCTGCCTTGTTATCCAGCAGTACCTGATTAATGTTCGGATGATGGAGCTCTCGGTCAAGAACGACAATTTTATGTCCCCGATCGGCATATTGCAGCAGCTCTTCACTGGCAAACGTATGATCGAGTATAACGGCTCCATCAATCATTCGCTCCGGAAGCATCCGGTGGGACTGCTTACCACTGCAGACAATCAAGTCATAACCCTGAGCGTTGCAAACCGTTTTCATGCCACTAAGCAAATCCCCGTATACATCTCCGCTAAAGTCTGTCAGAAATACACCGAGAATTTTGGATTCCCTTTTCTTCAACGTTCGTGCGGCAGCGTTCGGAACATAGTTCAGCTCTTTGGCAATGGCCAAAATTTTGGAGCTGGTCTCATCTGTCACTTTATTGCTGCCATTCAGCGCATAAGACACGGTGGAGATCGAAACCCCCGCCTTTTTGGCGATATCCTTGATACTGACCACAATCTTCGCTCCCCTGTTATGTTCATCAGGCCCTCCGGGCTGGAGGACCTGACTTCTTGAATAGTTGGTAAACGGACTAACCTCTTATCTGATGACACTCCGGTTACAGAATCTTCTTTCGATCGCTGTTACCCCAGAAGAGGTCTTCTGCCATTTTTAGCTGTAAATCTCGATCACATTACCTTCGGCCAGACCTTGTTCAAGGGTTGTACGTGAAATACGCAGTCCCCCCTGACGATAAGGCTGCCGCAGTCTCGTCGAATCCAGTTCCTTGCCGTTCAACAGCACACGTTGTACCGTTTCTCCGCCAAGATGATAAACAAAGGTCACGTTCTTTCCGTTATATTGGAAATCAAAGTGCAGGCCATCCAGACTTGCCGGAAGGATGGGATCAATGACGAGATCCTCTTCCTCTTGACGAATGCCCAGTGCGTTCGAGATCAGTTGGTTCATGTAAATCCCTGGTCCGCTGGAATAGATTCTCCAGCCGCCTTTTACCTGAACATCACCGGTGCGAAGCTTATCGAACTGCTCCTGTGCATCGTAGCGGTTGTTAAACTTACCATCAGAACTGCTGAAGTAAGCATTGCTCTGGCGGAGATCCGAATTAGGCACGACTTGCTGAATACCCACAGGGTTGATGATGCCAAGGCCGTTCCATACTTCCTCGGGATTACCAAGTTTCGCCATGGCTTCAATGTAGCGAATATGTGCATGCACATATTGCAGACCAACTTCACGACCGAAGTTGGACGCCTGTTCTGCACGTTTGAAATGTGTGCTTACCCCTCCATCGTATTGGGCTGGACGGTTCATAAGCCGCACGCCGTCCGGGCAGAACAATTTTTCCTTAATCAAACGATAGTGAGACGCAGCTTGTTCTGGCTCCAGAAGCTCTGCAATCATGCTGCGTGTCATCGGCAGCAGACGGTACTGAATGCCAGTCTCGCTGTCATCCGGATGCAGCATCCGCTTGGCTTGCTCTGGATCTTCCATATATACGAAACCAGGAATAACGTCGGTATCCAGCATATATTTGTTGAAGTCCTTTTTAACTCCTGCAGCCATGCTGCTTAATTCTGCCGCTAGTTCCGGCTTCACAGGCACAAGTGCTCTGGATAGTTGACTCAGTGTTTGATACGTAAGGGCAACGGTCCAGCTGCTGACCATATACTGTTTCAGTTGTGCATTCGCGGGTTGAAGTGTATCATCCCAGTCTCCATCACCATACGAGGAAAGGAATGTATCGTGCAGGAAGTGGCTGCGGATATATTCGAGCTCTTTCTGCGCATGCTCCAGCACTGATGCTTTCTCTTCACTAAAATGGAAACCAAGTTTAACGGTGTAAGGAACCTCTTCATCCAGAATGGAGTAATCCTTGGTCGCAATCAGGTAGTCACTCAGTACTTTAAGCGGCCATACAATGATGTCTCCATGGCTCTCTTCCTGCTGAATTTTGAAATAACGGTCAAACATGAACCATTGCGGCCAGTTGCCGTCATCCTCATACTGATGCGAATACACCATTTTCAAAATATCGCGGACCTGTTCATATTTCTGCGTAGCCATAAAGTATTCGACCGGCCCCTGACATACATCCCGTGTACCCCAAGCTGCGCCGCCATATTGCTCCAAACCGTGCGGAACGGAGTAATGGACCAGCATATTATGGGTATACCACCATGCAAGCGCATTGACCTTGAACAACTCTTCTGCATTTGGCTTCCCAGGACGCGACAGATGGAACCCGTTCATGACTTCCGCATAAAACGCACGATAAGCATTAACTTCCTCCTCGAAGCTGCGTGTGGACAACACCACACTTTCTCCTTCAAGCAGGCCTTGAATGGTCATTGTCCATTCAGCCGTACTCCCCAGCTGCAAGGTGAAAATAGATCCGTCACCCGAATTCACACCACTCGCCAGTCGGGTCTCATCGCCAACTTTTACTCCCGCTCCGCTCACAGACATGCGATATTCCAGATTCGGGTATTCCTGGGTGCTGAGGCTGTCCGTATTCGCCTTAATGCGAAGTTCACCGTTCTGTTCGGTGACACGGGCAGGTAGTTCATATTCATTCACATTCATGGTGATCTGATTGGTGATCAGGTAGCGATAAGCGATTCCTTTTTCCGATTTCACATGCAAACGTATTTCAGGAGTATCCAGTGTTGTATAGTTCGTGACAATCAGCGTGTCCTGATCCGTTTTGTAATACCAACGCACATAGTTGAAGCCCATCTCGAAGAGAGACGGCATGGTGAGCAGATGGAAGACTCCGTCCATCTCCACGTAGATCCGCTGACCGGAGGATTTCGCGATATTCAGCGCACTGCGGGCATTGCTCATCATTTTGTTAAAGTTCGTATTGCCCACAACGATGTGTGAGTTAAAAATACCGTACATATAGGAAGTCGTCGTAATCACATTCTCGCCCAGTTTCACATTGTTTCCGCTCATCAGAATATGACCGTGCGGACGCTCCACGCGCATTTCCTTTTCCTTGAGGACGATATGCTCATAAGTGTCTGTGAAAAATGCCAACAGTTCGCCATCGGCACGTTCTTCCTGTTGTCTGGTTGAAGCCGGGAAACGGGCATTCACTTCGTCATCAGACATAGCCAAAGTACGAAGCGGCTCACCCAGAGTCGGGTTCAGGGACACTTTAGGCAAAGCGTTGGCAGAGCTAGCTGCAACAGCTCCGTTCCCTGTACTTTTCGCTTCATATTCGTTCCAGGCCTGTTCCACAACATCCTTATATTCCAGTTCCTTAATGGCTGCCGCATGATTCGCCTGGAACAGGCCGTAGAATACAAAGCGGGCTTCGCCATTCAAAACCACGGTTTCTGACTGAAGGGCTGTATATGCAAATTCATATTGATACACTTCATTCGCCAGCGACGGTTTAAGCAGGCTTTCAGGAATATTCGTTTCCTTGTAGCTTAAGCCAAAGAATTGGAATCCATCGGTTGAATACCCCGTAGCACGAGTTAGAGATCCCTGCTGCACATACGGAAATACTCCGCCCTGGGGTTGATTTTGCCTGGATGCTACGACATAGCCCCATTTGTCATCCTCGAAGACCGTATGATCAATATATTGCGAAAGATAGGCTTCATTGCTTCGTACCGCTCCGGGGTCAGCTATGCCAATGTCTTGGCCGTAGATGACGTCCACTTTTTCCCCGTGGCCGTTAACCGTTACATCCCAGAACCAGACTCCCCGAGCTGTCGGTGCAAAAACAACCTGATAAGTCACACCTTCCGCATTTCCCGCCCACACCAAGCGGTCTCCGTCCTGTTGAACCTGGCTCTCGGAATGGATGCCGAGCATGGGAACATAACGAATACTGGATTCGTCATGAAAACGCAAATAGAGATTATTCATGGACCCGTCCACCGGGCTTGTCATTAATTGATTGATCATGGCCTGTCCACTTACTGCCTGGAACAGATCACCGCTCTCCCAGAATGTGAAGTTCAGCTCGCCGGCTTGAATGTTGATTTGCGATCTAGTCATCGTCTTCATGTATCTATTCATATCCTCCTATCCTGCCTTCTTCCCCTGCCAAGCAGCCTTGAAGAAGGCAGTGCATCTTCACTGCATTTTTATGCCAAATTCCAATAACTTGCGGTAACTTGCATTCATTACACCAACTTGAATGTGCTTTCCAGGGTATCGCGGCTGTTAGGCCCGACAAAAATCTGGAATGTCCCTTTGTCACTGCGGTAAGTCAGATCGGAATGATGATAGCGAAGTTGTTCCTCATTTAACGAAAATGTAGCCGTACCGCTCTCGCCTGGCTCGAGAGCAAGTTTCGTATAGCCCTTCAGCTCACGCATCGGACGTACGACCTCACCGGTTACATCACGCACATAGAGTTGAACTGTCTCCACACCTGCGCGCTGTCCGGTATTCGTTACACGAACCTGGATGCTGATTGGTTGATCGGCAGTCATCTCCTGGCTGGAGACTTCCAGATCAACGTATTCAAACGTGGTGTATGACAAGCCATAGCCAAACGGAAGCAGTGGATCGTTCGGGCTATCAATATACTTTGAAACATAACGTTCTTCTGTTTTCTCCGGGTTCAGTGGGCGTCCTGTGTTGAAATGGTTATAATACACCGGGATCTGACCGACGGACTGCGGGAAAGACATCGTCAAACGTGCAGATGGATTCACTACGCCTGTGAGAACATCAGCAATCGCTGCTCCGCCTTCACTGCCCGGGAACCACGCTTCAAGTACGGCGTCCGATTCTTCAAACACGCCATGCAGATCCAAAGGACGACCATTAAAAATCACGCTAGCTATCGGTTTACCTGTCGTCTTCAACTGTTTGATGAGTTCAAGCTGAGCTGCTGGCAGACGAATATCGGTACGCGAACCACCTTCACCGCTCATTTCAGAATCTTCACCCAGAGCCAGAACGATAAGGTCAGCCTTACTCGCCGTTTCCATGGCTTCAGTGATTTGTTCCGAGGTGATCGTGTGAACGCCACTTCCTTGGGCCATGTGAACCTGTCCATGCTGCAGACGCTCCTGCAGTGCCGTTCCCAGCTTGACAGCATCCGCCTTCACGCCTTCACAAGACCACCAGCCGAGAATGTCTTCACTCTGGGCAAAAGGCCCAATCAATGCGACATTCGCTTCCGGCTGAAGCGGAAGTACACTGTTATCATTTTTCAGCAAAACAGCCGATTTGGTTGCCAGCTCGTAGGATACCTGACGATGTTCCTTCGAGAATACAATCTCGCGCTCGCGTTCCGGGTCAGCGGCACGAAGTGGATTGTCGAACAATCCCAGTTTTTCTTTGAGCTGCAGAATACGGAATACAGCTTCATCGATAAGCTTCTCTTCCACTTCACCGCTCTGGATCAGCTCAGGCAGATGATTAACATAACAAGGGGTCATCATCTCGATATCCACGCCTGCGCGAATGGCACGGTATGCCGCTTCGCGATCATCTTCAGCTGCACCATGTGCAATCATCTCGCGGATGGAAGCCCAATCCGAAATCAATACACCATCGAAGCCCCACTCGTCACGTAAAATGTCACGCATCAACTTTTCATTGCCGCTCGCTGGGATGCCATCTACTGTATTGAACGAAGCCATCACCATTTCGACGCCTGCATCCAGGGCAGCTTTGTATGCTGGCAAATAATACTCACGCAGATTGCGCTCGGACATATCTACGGTGTTATAGTCACGTCCGCCTTCAGCAGCACCATACGCTGCAAAGTGTTTGACGCAAGCAGCGAGACGATCTGGCTCATCTTTCAAATTGTCTCCCTGATACCCACGTACAAAAGCCGCCGAGAACAGGCTGTTGAGGTACGGATCTTCGCCTGTCGTCTCCATCACGCGGCCCCAGCGCGGGTCACGAACCAGATCCACCATTGGAGAAAATGTCACATGCAAACCGGACACTGCGGATTCGCGTGCAGCAATCTCTGCACTTTTCTCAGCCAAGTCCGTATCCCATGAACACCCAATCGCCAGTGGAATCGGGAAAATCGTTTTAAAACCATGCACGACATCTGCCATAAACAACAGTGGAATACCGAGACGGCTTTTTTTCAAATAGGCTTGCTGTACATCAATAATGGCCTGTGCGCCTGACAAGCCCAGGATGGAGCCACTGGCAACGACAGATTGCTCTGTAATCCCCATTTCTTCCATCGGTCCAGTAATCTGGCCTTGGGCATCCGTCCCTTCGTAAAAATTGGCGGTCAATTGAAGAAGCTGAGCTGTTTTCTCCTCCAGCGTCATCTGTTTGACCAGGTCAAGCAACTGCTCATTATTCATATCCGTTATCCTCCACTGCATGTTGTTGAAATAAAGAACCCGGCTGCGTTCGGGGAGAGACCGCGCACCGGGTTCAGAATGGTGGGCTGACAGAATCGTCCTGTCATGTCCCATCTTGTTAACTACTGAATGATTACTTGAATTCGCTGTTCAGTTCATCCAGGTAAGGTTGAACCAGGGACATCTTGCTGTTCACCCATTCTTTCCAGTTAGCTTCCAGATCTCCACTTTTGAGGATCAGGTTGGCATATTCGTTCTGGTAATCGAATGAAGCTTGACTCTTAGCTTTGGAATCGTACAGGTTGACATCCCAGTCGTATGTTGCGAGCGATTGACCTTCTGTACCGAGTTTTGCTTTTTCCTCGAACAGTTTTACGGCTCTATCACGGTAATCCTTTTTAATAGCAGGGTTTACAACACTGAAGTCGTCACCCAGGAGATACAGACCTTCGAAGCGTGCTGGGTATTTGTCTTCCAGAACTGTTCCTTCTGGCAACAAGCTAACCAGTTCGTTGTTCTCATCATATTTCCAGTCCGTTCCTTCGAAGCCCATGTTAATAAGCAACTGTCCTTCTTTTGTCGCGGAGTAGTCGATCAGATCCATAATTCGTTCAAATTTCTCGTCACTGATCTCAGGGTTGAAAATCAGCGCGGACCAGAAGTTTGCTTGCTCCAAGTTGCGATATTTCCCGTCATCTCCAAGAACGATTGCAGTGTGTACCAGCTCATCACTATCTACACCCAGGTTCTTTCTCATATCGGTGTCCAAACCTTGTCTGTATGAAGCCAATCCACCCAGACTTGTAACTGCAGCAGTACCTGTTACTTTAAAGTTGTTTTGACCTTCATTGTTTTTCCATGTGTAGAACTCTGGATTGAGCAGTCCATCCTTATAGGCTTTTTGCATCAATTTCAGTCCTGTCAGCGTCTCAGGATCCGCTGGTCCCCAGTGGAACTGACCATCTTCACCTTTATAGAACGGAGCATCCGTCATGGCATGCACACTGTTCGGCATAATCATGTTTGTCATAGCGTCTGCAGCATTGTAGGACAGAGGTACAAGTTTGCTGCCTACTTTGCCTGGATCTTTTTCTTTCACAAGCGCAGCATATTCATTAATTTCAGATGTTGTATATGCATCTTTCAACTCGAAACCAACCGCTTCAGCCCAGTCCTTACGGAGAGCAATAACCCCGATTTGGTTTGTCAGTGGATCAGCAGGTTTGTTCTCATAATAAATTGGTCTAGGCAAGAGATACGTTCCGCCAGTCAGTTCTTCCAATTTATCTCCGAGTCCTGTCAAGTTGTAAGCTGCTGCCACGTTCGGCCAGCGTTCCTTCCAGTCATCCGGGAATTTGTAGAAGAGTCCTTGATCAATATTGTTCAAGGCATCACCGTGAACATAGTTCCATACGGATACATCCGGCAAATCACCTGAGTTGATCCACAGGCGAAGTTTCTCGCCCCATGAATCCCAGTCAATATAGTTGTAGTCCCAAGTTACATTGAACTTGTCTGTCCAGAATTTATGGAACTCATTATCCATGTTCCCGTTTTTTACTTCCGTAAGGTTAGCTACAGAGATGGTCAGGTTATCTGTATAATTTCCCTCTGCATCCTTCTCGTTGCTACCTTCCGAACTACTACTGGAACAAGCTGTCACCACCAACATCAACATACAGAGCGTGATGGCAAAAATGGATCTAACAGACAACTTTTTGTTCGTCTTCATGCTTTTACCCCCATGTTTTTTAGTAGAATTTTAAGTCAAAATCCTATACGTATAATCAGGTCTTGATAGCCCCTGTTAATACCCCTTTGGCAAAGTGCTTTTGCAGCATTGGGAAGAAACACATAATTGGCACCATAGTGACAAATACCGCAGCCATTTTCATCCCCATTGAGAAATTGCTGACTTGCGTTGCATCCACGCTGGAAGCATTGGAGGCATTGGTTTGTGATGTAGATATAATCGTCCTAAGTACATTTTGCAGTGGTAACTGATCTGCCTTTCGCAGGAAGATCATCGCATCGTACCAACTGTTCCAGTAGGCCACCCCATAGAACAGCGTGATCGTAGCAATGATTGGTGTGGCCAGAGGAAGAACGACGTTGAACAGGATTCTCCACTCCCCTGCACCATCCAGTCGCGCAGATTCCATTAGCGATTCCGGCAAAGTGTAGAAGTAGTTCATCATCAGGATCATGTTAAATGCACTGAAGCTTCCCGCAAGAATAACGGACCATAGCGATCCCGTCAGATGAAGTGATTTCATGATCAGGTAGAGTGGTACGATACCACCATTGAAGATCATGGTGAACAGCACTAGGAAAAAGATAAATTTCTTAAATGGAAAGTTGCTGCGACTTAGTCCATACGCCATGCTTGTTGTCAGGAACATACTGAGAGGCAAGCCAATCACCAGCAGGATCAGTGTATTTTTGTACCCCGAAAGGATAGTCCCGTCCGCAAACAGTGCTTTATAGGAATCCAAAGTGAACTCTTTAGGAAACATCAATAATGGATTGTCGGCATATTCTTTCTGTGTTGCAAACGAGATCATGATGACATTCCAGAACGGAATCAGAATCATCAGGGCAAGCACAAGTAAGATGGCGAAGATAACGTAATCCAGAAGCGTCATTCGTTCTGTACCAATCTTCGACTTTTTGTTAGCTTTCTTGCTCATTTCATTTTTCCTCCTTTCTTATCGGAACAATCCATCTCCGCCAAGCAGCTTCGCAAATCTGTCAGCAAGAAGCAGCAAGATCATATTCACAAGGGAACGGAACAAGCTGACCGCTGTCGAGAACGAGAAGTCGGTTGATGATTGGAACGTAATCCGATAAATATATACATCGAGTACTTCCGATACATTTTTGGTTGCGGCATTTGCCAAGTTGAAGATCTGATCGAAACCGGATGACATCAAACCACCGACAGACAGGATAAACATAACGGTGATGGTCGGTAGGATGTTCGGCAGCGTAATGCGGAACATTTGCTGCAACCGTGATGCTCCGTCGATCTGTGCAGATTCATATTGATCCTGATCGATACCCGAGATCGCAGCGAGGAAGATGATGGCACTCCATCCGCTTGATTTCCAGATATCTGTTAATAGAAGCATCGGTACAAAGTTGGATTCGGAACCCAGGAAGTTAATCGTTGGCAATCCAAGCAATGCTAGCGTGCTATTCACCAATCCGTCATACGCCAATACGTTGATGACAACCCCGGATACGATAATCCATGAAAGGAAGTGAGGGAACGTAAGAATCGTTTGGAACCACTTTTTCCCTCTGCGCATACGTAGTTCGTTCAGTAACAGAGCCAATATAATCGGGAATGGGAATTGGATAATCAGCTTCAAAATGTTGATATACAATGTCCGCCATACCGCGTCGATAAACGTTGGATCCCGGAAAACGTATTTGAAGTTCTCAAATCCGCTCCATGGGCTTCCCCAGATTCCCAGGTTCGCTTTGTAATCCTTAAATGCCAGAGACAGACCGCCCATTGGCATATACGCAAACAGGATGAGCCAGACAAGCCCCGGAATTAGCAGGGTGTACGTCATTCTGTGCTTCCAGATTTCACTCCAGAGCGAATTCCCTTTCAAGTTTCCCTTCAGCTTTTTGCTAGGTCCTTCGGCTGCAGGTTTCAATTTGCATCTCCTCACTCTACTTTGGTCTTGTCGTTATACAGAAAATCAAACATGGTTCTCAGGTGATGCTCCCAAAATCTCCATTCATGAGCTCCCGGAGATTCAACGTACCGGAAATGATACGCAGTTCCCTGCATGTACTCGGCAAATCTGCGGTTCATTTCAATAAATGGATCACTTTCACCGCAGCAGCTAAGCACATCTGGTAAAGGCCTGCCCTCTTGCAGCAATTTGTCTGACAGTGCGTAGATGTCCTGGTCGGGCTTTACCTGTAACCGTTCTCCAAAAACCGCTTTCATTTCCTTGATCATACCGGGTGGCATATTGGGATCATGAAGCCTTGTCTGAATGTCGGTTACTCCGGATAAAGAAACCACCTTGCGATAACGTTCGGGATAAGTCAGTGCACATTTCAGAGCACCATATCCACCCATGGACAATCCCGCAATGTAAGTCTTCTCGGGATCCGTGTTCAGGTTGAGCTGACGTCTGCAAAACTCAGGCAACTCCTGAGTAATGTAATGGAAGTAATTCAGGCCGTATTCCATATCGGTGTAGTAGCTTCGGTTTGCCTCCGGCATGATGATGGTACAGCCATATTGTGCAGCGTACATTTCAATTGTAGTCAATCGTTGCCATGTACTCGCATTATCGCCTGCCCCATGCAGCAGATATAGCGTACCGCCTGAAGTCTCTCCGGAGTCACTGGACACTACATGTATGCTTGTGTTCATGCATAATGTAGGCGATCCGGTTTCGATCGTGATGTGTGCCATATGCAACCCCTTTCATCATCAGCTGTCGCCTGTACTCTCTCTACTCTCGCTTTTCTGCTACGACTTTTTGCCGTTCCCCCATACCCTACTAGTTATCGAAACGATTTTCTCGAATCGTTTCAAAACATAGCTAACGTTGATTCACATGGACTTAAAAACAGCACTTTTTACTTGGAAGCGATTTCTTCGAATCGTTTCGAATAAATCATAATCCCGATGAGTAAATCCTGTCAATAACCTTTTTACAAATTTCGCGTTATTTTCTCAAAAAACTTCTTTTTCAAGTGTAAATTTGCGTCAAAAGGCACTTTATTTGTGAAAATTCACCCTTTTGGTAACCGTTTGCACATCTTTCGTTGACATCACCTTCGGATTGTACTAACATAATTTCTGATTTTGGTTCCAGATTACGGAAACGTTTCACCAGTCCTAAAATGTCGTCTTTTTTAATGAAAGGATGTTATTATGTCCAGCATTGTTAATCGCTTTGTTCAACATATTGAGGCTCAGCAATTAAACGTACTGTCGGTTCGTGTGCTGCAGCATGGAGAAACACGTGGAATGTGGGATCGGACTGAGGATAAGCGGCGCTTACAGCATTCGATCAGTAAGTCGTTTACCTGTATGGCTGTAGGATTGGCACTCGAAGAAGGCATATTCACACTCGAATCCAAACTGGGAGAATACTTCACATGGCCAACACCTGCTCCGAACCTAACAGCATTCTCTCCTGCGGATCTCACACTGTATGATCTGCTGCGGATGTCTTCAGGACATGATGTGCCTGTGCTCTGGGCGGAGGAACGGGCCACACTTGCGGAGAAAGATTGGGCTAAATATTACATGTCACTTCCAATTGACAGAGTCCCTGGCGAAGCATTTACATACAGCAGTGCCGATACTTTTATGATCTCGGCCATGTTTCAGGCAGCCTCGGGCCAGACCGTAAAAGATTATCTGATTCCCAGACTGTTTGAACCGCTGGAGATTTACAACGTCGAATGGGAAACCTCTCCAATGGGCATTACATTAGGCTGTGCGGGCTTGCAGCTTACGAATGAGGAATTAGGCCGGTTCGGACAGTTCTTGCTTCAGAAGGGCAATTGGAACGGCAGTCAGCTGGTTCCTGTGGAATGGATAGACCAAGCAACAACTCGCCAGATAACGACGCCGGGTGAAGGCGATTGGGGACAAGGATACGGATATCAATTTTGGTTATGTTCTCACAATGCATACCGTGCTGATGGCGCTTATGGTCAACTATGCGTGGTCCTGCCCGAACTGGACGCTGTGGTTGCCGTTAGTAGTGACGAATTGAACATGCAGGCCATTTTGGACCTGATCTGGTCCGATATCCTTCCCCATCTTGAAAGTGAACATTAAGCTACTCAATAGGATTATAAATTATTGTATTTTTTCAAAACATATTGAAAAAACAAAAGAAGTATCATGCCTTTATCGGTCATGATACTTCTTTATTTTACCCGTGCTGTGGAAGCTGGGTCATTTCATCTAGACATTGTGCGCATATGTAACGCTCTTTGAACTCATTGACTTCTTCCATTGATCCGCAGAAAATACATTTTGGACGGTATCTCTCCAGAATGATATGGTCCCCTTGTACTAAGATCTCTACAGGATCTCCCTCATTCATTTGATACCTTTTACGCAAAGATTTAGGCAATACGATCCTACCCAATTGGTCAACTTTGCGAACTACTCCAGCTGGCTTCATAGCTACGGCACACCTCTCCTATCTTACTCTAAATTTCTAGGTACAATTGTACTATGTTTAAAGATTCGCCAAGATTTTGTCGAATCCTGCTGGAAATAAACATTTTTTGTCCTTTTTTTTGAAAAATGTTTTTTTAGCGAATTCTAACAAGCACTTGAAGGCGAATATGGATCAATCCAGGCCCGGAAAATTCAATTGTCGTAATGCTTCATATACGATAATTGCTGCCGAATTGGACAAGTTTAATGAACGTACATCACCTGTCATAGGCATTCTCATGCAAGTTTCCGGATTGGCAGCAATCAATTCAGGAGGTAGTCCTTTGGTCTCTTTGCCAAAAACCAAAAAATCTTCATCCTGGAATGTAAAATCGCTATAGTTGTTCTTCGCCTTCGTGGTTGCGTAGAAAAAGCGACCCTCCGGATACTTTTCCTGAACCTCTGCGAATGAATCATGATATTCAATGTGAACTGAATGCCAGTAATCCAGGCCAGCCCGCTTCAAGGTAGCATCATCCGTCCGAAACCCGAGTGGGCGAACCAGGTGCAGATGGGTTCCCGTAGCCGCGCAGGTGCGAGAAATATTGCCGGTATTCGCGGGAATCTCCGGTTCAACCAGAACGATATGCAAAGCCATATGTGTTCAATCTCCTTTAAGTTCATGTATCTGTTGCAATCCTCTAATTCTAAAGAAAAGCCCCCCACACGTCAATGTGGAAGGCTCTGGAAGGGCTAGATTGGAAGGCTAAGGCCTCTCATCCATTCCCCTATGATTTATCCATTTGTCTTCTGAAAGTGGCTCATAAAGTCAGTCAGTGCCTTAACACTCTCATAAGGCGCAGCATTGTAGATGGATGCACGAAGGCCTCCAACACTGCGGTGTCCTTTTAATCCAACGAACCCTTCCTGTTCGGAAGCCTTGATGAATTGTTTCTCCAATTCTTCCGAAGCAAGGCGGAATGTCACGTTCATCAGGGAACGATCTGCAGCATCAACACAGCCGCGATAGAAGTCGCCAGAGGAATCAATTGTATTATAGAGCAATTCCGCTTTCTTGATGTTCTTTTGTTCGATCCCTTTCAGTCCACCTTGTTCTTCAATCCATTTCAGAACTTCATTGACCATGTAAACAGAGAAAGAAGGAGGAGTATTATACAGGGAATTGTTTTCGGTATGTGTGCTGTAACGAAGCATCGTTGGAATCGTTTTTGGTGATTCGCTTACCAGCTCCTCCCGAGCAATTACCACAGTAATCCCGGATGGTCCAAGGTTTTTCTGTGCACCCGCATAAATCATGCCAAACTGATTAAGATCGAATGGTTTACAGAAAATATCACTCGACATGTC
Organism: Paenibacillus sp. PvP094; assembly: GCF_040546835.1. Lineage (NCBI taxonomy): Bacteria > Bacillati > Bacillota > Bacilli > Caryophanales > Paenibacillaceae > Paenibacillus > Paenibacillus sp. PvP094. The sequence continues at coordinate 84,869 of NZ_JBEPOM010000001.1, forward strand.
AGTAATTAGCGGTACAGATCCCGTGTCCGGAAAAGACTTGAACTGTGTACCCTCGATCGTTTCATTGGATGTCAGATGTACATAAGCTGTGCGGTCAGGCAAACTCAGGTTCGATACATCAGGCAATTTCATGTATTTATCAGCCTCGGAAGAAGCTGCAATGTGGGTTTCACCGATCAGCTTCGCTTCAGACAACGCTTTTTTCGCCCAGCTGCCTGTCATGACATAACTTGCAGTTTGGCCTGCCCCCAGAAGGTTCATCGGCAACATGGCGAACTGGGTGCTTGCTCCGCCCTGAAGAAATAGTACCTTGTATCCCTTCGGATTGCCTAAGAGCGACAGCAAACGCTCCTGAGCTTCATTATGTACGGACTCGTACACTGCCCCACGGTGAGACATCTCCATAATCGACATGCCTGTGTTACGAAAATCAACAAATTCTGCTTGCGCACGCTCCAAAACCTCCAGTGGCAGTGCCGCTGGTCCTGCATTAAAATTATACGCTCTCTTTGTCATTTTTCCCCCGCCCTTTCCATCCGTAGCTTACATATGAAGTAAATATTATCGCTATGATATCAGTATTCCCTATCCGCATCAAGGGCAATAAGCACTGAAGCTAGCAATTAGGGTCATCAAAATACTTTATCACCCTGCAAAGTTAACGTACTGCATCGTCCATTCATGGAAAAGCCTCCGAGAGCGAGTCCCGGAGGCTTAAATTGTAGCTACCCTTGTTTCGATCGGATTAGCAATCGAAGTAAAGGCTGTACTCGTGTGGATGAATGCGGATTGCTACAGCTTTTGCTTCATCACGTTTGAGGTTGATGTAGTTCTCGATGAATTCTTTAGTGAATACGCCGCCTTCAGTCAAGAACTCGTTGTCTGCTGCCAGAGCATCAAGCGCCTCTTCCAGGGAAGCTGGAACGCTGCGGATGTTTTCTTTGTCAGCATCTGACAAGTCATAGATGTTTTTGTCGAGTGGACCGTAACCAAGCTCAGTTGGGTTAATTTTGCGTTTGATTCCGTCCAGACCAGCCATCAGCATTGCGGAGAATGCCAGGTAAGGGTTAGCAGTGGAGTCAGGCGTACGGAACTCGATACGACAGCCTTTAGGTGTCACAGCTGCAACCGGGATACGTACTGCTGCAGAGCGGTTACCTTTGGAGTAAACCAGGTTTACCGGTGCTTCGTAACCAGGTACAAGACGTTTGAATGAGTTTGTACTTGGGTTAGTCAACGCGATCAGAGCTGGTGCATGGTACAGGATTCCTCCGATGTAGTGCAGAGCCATTTCGCTCAGGTTTGCATATCCCGCTTTGTCGTAGAACAATGGGGAATCGCCATCGAAGATGGATTGGTGAACGTGCATTCCGCTACCATTATCACCGAACAATGGTTTCGGCATGAATGTAGCTACTTTGCCATATTGACGTGCAGTGTTATGCACGATGTATTTGTATACAAGCAGGTTATCTGCTGTTTTCTTCAAGGTATCAAAACGGAAGTTGATTTCGGCTTGACCAGCTGTTGCCACTTCGTGGTGATGACGCTCGATCGACAGGCCAGCTTCTTCCAACAAACGACACATTTCACTACGGATATCTTGTTGAGTATCCACTGGTGCTACAGGTACATATCCGCCTTTAGTGCGAACTTTGAAGCCCAGGTTACCGCCTTCTTCCTTGCGGTTCGTGTTCCAAGATGCTTCTTCGGAATCAACGTAGTAGGAAGAGCTGTTCGTGCCGCTCTCATAACGTACATCGTCGAAGATGAAGAATTCGGACTCAGGTGCGAAGAATGCTGCAGTACCTACACCGCTCTCTTTCAGGAAAGCTTCAGCTTTAACAGCGATGCTGCGTGGGTCACGCTCATAGCGCTCACCATCTGGTGTAAAGATATCACACATAACATTCAATGTAGGGTGTGCTGTGAACGGATCGACATAAGTCGCTTCAGGATCAGGCATCATAACCATATCGGACTCTTCGATTCCACGGAAACCTTGGATAGAAGAACCGTCAAAAGCTACTCCATTTACGAATGTGTCTGCATCAACAGCCGAAGCTGGCAACGAGATGTGATGTGCACGACCAGCTAAATCTACAAAACGAAAATCTACCCACTCGATGTTGTTCTCTTGAATTGATTTCAATACGTTTTCAACCGACATGTATTCGTCCTCCCAAATATTCCGAACAATAAACAACCCCACGAAAGAAAATGTCCATATTCGAATTTTTTTCTGTCGTCATTATAAATTCTTAAACATGACATCGTCAATACTTATGTAAGGTATTTTTTGCGACTATGTTAGCTATACTTACATTTTATAAATCAGATAAATTCACTTAACAACGAATTGATTATACATTTAACCGAGTTAATGCGGTAAAGTAACCATAATAACATCCTAAAACATGGGAAAAACATTACATCATAAATGTTTCTTATCACTATTGATTAATAAATGTATTCAATCCCCCCTTGATATGAAAAACCGGACATCCCCCTGCTTCATTCTCAAGAATGAAACGAGGAAAATGTCCGATTGTATCGTGGCTAACTATAAGATTAGACGCCCACTCTTGCCGGGAAAAACTCGGCAGGTTGTTTGGCTGTATTAAACGTTTTGCCCACGATTGGAGCGAGTTTCTCCAGATCCTGCAGCAAGTTGGCGAATTGGTCAGGGAACAGAGATTGTACACCGTCGCCTGTCATGGAGTTGTCTGGATCTGTGTGCATCTCGATAATTAATCCATTGGCACCAGCAGCAACAGAAGCTTTTGTCATCGGTTCTACCAGTTCACGGCGTCCCGTACCATGGCTAGGATCGGAAATGACAGGCAGATGGCTAAGAGACTGCAGCACAGGAATCGCCGACAGATCGAGCGTATTGCGAGTATAGGACTCAAACGTACGAATGCCGCGCTCACATAGCATTACATTAGGGTTACCGCCGGCGAGGATGTACTCAGCCGCGTTCAGAAGCTCATCATATGTCGCACTGAAGCCGCGTTTCAGCAATACGGGTTTTCCGCATTCGCCCAGCTTACGCAGCAAATCGAAGTTTTGCATGTTCCGTGTACCGACCTGCAGAATATCCGCGTACTCCGCACAAATATCCACGTATTCCGGAGTCATGACTTCCGTGATGGTCAGCAGGTCATGTTTTTTGCCAGCTTCAGCCATCATGATGAGCCCTTCTACACCTGTTCCCTGGAAACTGTAAGGACCGGTACGAGGTTTAAATGCACCGCCGCGCAGTACCTGGCCACCAGCAGCTTTCACAAGACCGGCAATTTCATCAATTTGGGCAGCAGATTCAACCGCACATGGTCCACCCATAACGACGAGTTCTTTTCCGCCGATATCCACTCCCTTAATGGAGATGACTGTATCTTCAGGATGGAAGTCACGGCTGGCCAATTTGTAGGATTTCGAGATTCTTACGACATTCTCTACGCCCTTCATTTGACGAAGATGTTCCTGCATTTTGGGTTCCACTTTGCCAATCAATCCGATAATGGTACGATCCTCCCCGCGGGAGATATGCACCTGAAGCCCTTCCTTTTCAATCACAGCGACGATATCCTGAATCTGTTCCTCCGGTGTTGCCTTACCTGCAATAACGATCATAATTAATTCCCATCCTTCCTTGTATGAGAGCACCAAACTGTTTCGATGTGCATCTGATTATAATTAAAAGTTCTGTCTCGCTTAAACGCTTGTTCGCTTTTAAGCTTTTATCCACTAAAGTAAATATATCATAGTAAACCGTTCTCGTCAAGATGACTACGGGTGCGCTTAATACAAAAAAATCCTGTGCCGCATGCCCAAATTCAGGACTGCAACACAGGATTCTTCGATAGTTGTTACGTTGTGCGGGTTTTCTCCCGCACTGGGGGCAGCAGTTTGCTCATGTTGACGGTACGCTTGATTTCCCACGTCTCCGGTTGATCATGCTCATATTGCTCCAGATAACTGATAACTTCCTTCGTAATCGGAGTCGGCGTCGAAGCACCTGAAGTTACGGCTACCTTGTTTACCCCTTTCAGCCATTCCTGCTTGATCTCGGACACATCCGATACCCGATAGGCCGTTACACCCGCAATCTCTTCCGAGACTTGTGCAAGCCGGTTCGAGTTGTTACTGCGCGGGTCACCCACAACGATAACCAGATCAGACTGACCGGCCTGCTCAGCCACTGCTTCCTGACGAACTTGGGTAGCCAGACATATCTCGTTATGAATTTCAGCGCCAGGGAATTTCTCCAGAAGACGGCTCATGATATGTTTGATATCCCATTGGCTCATCGTCGTCTGATTGGTAATGAGAATCTTGCCAGCTGGCACATTCAGTGCATCAATCTCTTCTTCCTTCTCAATCAGATGCACCTGGTCAGGCGCAACTCCAATAGCCCCTTCGGGTTCAGGGTGATTCTTTTTGCCGATATAGATGATCTGATAACCTTCAGCCGTTTTCTCCCGGATCAGGTCATGCGTCTTGGTTACATCCGGACATGTGGCGTCTACTGTAGTGAGCCCTTTGTCCCGTGCCATCTTGCGTACCTCAGGAGATACACCGTGGGCCGTAAAGATGACCGTACCGCTCTCTACCTGACTCAGGATTTCAATCCGGTTCGGACCATCCAGTGTAATGATGCCCTCATCTTCAAAGGAATCCGTCACATGTTTGTTATGCACAATCATACCCAATATATATATAGGCCGTGGTAAATCAAGATTACGTGCTGCCTGACGTGCCAATACCATGGCATCCACAACTCCGTAACAATACCCTCGCGGCGAAATTCGCAGTACTTCCACTTGGTTGCCACCCGCTTTCTTTTTCAGCATCACTGCCGATGTAATTGCAGTCCAGTCTATTATACCTTTATTCGATAGGTGGAGCAAAGACAACTGGCATCCAGATGATGAAAGTCGTTCCTTCACCGCGTCGGGTCACGACCTCAACGGAGCCCATATGCTCCTCAATAATCCATTTAGCGATGGATAACCCCAGTCCAATGCCCGGTGTAGCTCCGCGGGATTCGTCTGCACGATAGAAACGATCGAAGATAAACGGCACCTCATCCTTATCCATACCGATGCCTGTATCACTGATCCGGAGACCAACCTGGCCTTTGTATAGGATAGCATCAAGCGTTACCGATCCGTCCGGTGTGTATTTGAACGCATTTTCAATGAAAATAAAGAGCACCTGCTGAAGATAGTCTTTGCTGCCGTTCACATAAATTCCATTTAAAATCGATAAATCTCCAACCCGCCATTCTGCGTGGTGATCGAGGAAATGTGCTCTGCGAGCCACTTCTTGCACCAAAATTTGCAGCGGAATCGGATTCAATTCTATTTTCTGTCCTGTATCCGCCCTAGCCAGTGACAGCATGTCACTAATCAACCTGCTCATGCGTTTGCCTTCGTCCGCCATATCTTCAATCGCTTCAAGCGACATCTCCTTGACGGTCTCCTCATCCAGATTCGGTCGGTCATTTCCTTCTTGATCCCATAACTTTTTCAGGAAATCCACGTTTCCCCGGATCGTGGTCAGCGGTGTACGCAGCTCATGAGAGGCATCGGATACAAATCTGCGCTGAGCAGCATTGGTCTCCTCCAGGCCGCGGAAGGACAGTTCTGTCCGTTCGAGCATGTTATTCACCGTTTCAATCAGACGGCCGATTTCATCCTTGGGACCCGTATATTGTATCCGGACACTCAGATCGTCACCGGATTGAATCTGATTGGCTGCATCAATGACATTGACGAGTGGGCGCATCGATTTGCGGGCAAGAATGAGACCTGAAGTAATGGCCAGTGCCATGGCCACAAGCCAGCCAAAGATCAGAATATTAAGCAGCGCCTCCAGCAATCGTTCCTGTGAACTTACATTGGCACCGACCTGAAGAAGCCCCCTAATTTCATTGGTTCCCGAAAGAGAAAGGGGCTGCTGATTGACCAGAAAAGGAGTGCCATTCACGTAAATCTTGGATATCCCGCGTTTTTCTACTATTTCATTCGTCTTCAAAACCGGAAATTGGATGCGAACCTTCTCCATGTTTCCTGAGATTTTGCCAGACTGACTTTGGTAATCCCAGAGTTGAATGTAAATTTGGGCTTCCTGCAGCTGACTCTCGGTAAACGGGTCCAGATCAAGCGTCTGAGATAACGGGTTAACTCCGATCTGGTCCGTAATTCGCGCACTCTTCGACTTTAACTGCTGTTCGACTTCCTGATACGTATTGAAATAAACAAAGGCATAGATTACGACACCCCAAAAAATAAGCACAGCTGCCAAGATGCCAGAATACCATGCGGTTAGTTTTAACCGAATGGACATGTCAGGAGTCACCTCTCAGAATATAACCCGCTCCACGAATCGTTTGGATTAAGCGTTTGCCTCCATACTCTTCTGTTTTTTGCCGGAGCATCGCAATATATACTTCAAGTACGTTGGACTCGCCACTATAATCATAGCCCCAGATCTTATCCATGATCAGATCACGGGAGAGCACTCTTTTCGGATTTTGCATAAACAAGTTCAATAGTTCGAATTCCTTCGCTGTCAGCTCAAGACGTTTCCCGTCACGCAGCACTTCGCGTGAGTCATTATCCAATATAATATCTTCGTAGACGAGCCGGTTATCCGGCGTTTCTGCAATATCCGATTTACGACGCAGCAAGGCGCGAACACGGGCCAGTAATTCTTCCAGTGCGAATGGCTTCACCAGATAATCATCCGCTCCGGTATCCAGGCCGGTCACCCGGCTCTGAACCTCATCCTTCGCGGTTAACATGAGCACAGGTACTTTGCTTCCTGCTTCCCTTAAACGGCGACATACTTCGAAACCATCAATCTGAGGCATCATCACATCCAGCACCACTACATCCGGTTCCTTATCCATTAATTTACTGAGACCCTCAGCCCCATTGGAAGCAGTCTGTACCTCATAGCCTTCAAACGCCAGCCCCCGGCGGAGCATGGACACGATTTTTTCATCATCATCCACAATCAAAATAGTTGAGCGCATGGTCTTTCTCCTTTATTCTCACATTTTAATCTCATTGTAACAGCCAGAAGCCTAGTCTGCATCTTGGCCGCATTTTTCGCTTCTCCAAGCCTTGCTTGGTATCTGTAATCATGCCTTCATTAGGACAAAAAAAGCGAAAGGGCCCTCAAACCCTTCCGCTCTTCTGAATCTCGAACCACCATTCAAATTATGGTTGTGTTTGTTGTTGTTGATCAGTTGTTTGTGAAGTATCATAGTCATTTTTGTTGCCGATTTTAATTTTGATATCCATCTTCTTACCATCGCGTACCACATTCAATGTAACTTCACTGCCGATTTCCTGAGTTTTGATGAAATCAATCAGGTCTTGGCTAGTGCTGTACGGCGTTCCATTTGCACCCGTGATGATATCATAGGCACGCAGATCGGCTTGGTAAGCCGGAGACTGATAGATCGTGCTGGCTACGACAGAACCTTCAGTAATATCGGTTCCCATTTGTTTCGCCACTTCAGGCGTCAGCGCCATCAGGGACGCACCGATGAACGGTACCGGCTCTTTTGGAACTTCTTTGTTTTCTTTCAGATATTTCACGGCATCCGAGATAACGCTTGAAGGGATCGCAAATCCAATACCTTGCGCATCAGCGCTAACGGCTACGTTCATACCAATGACTTCACCGTTAAGGTTAAGCAGCGGACCACCAGAGTTACCTGGGTTAATCGACGCATCGGTTTGCAGCAGATGGCTGTATTCGCGGGTTTTACCTGTTTCTTCGTCCGGAATGCTGATTGTACGTTCTTTGGCACTCAGTACACCTGCAGTTACAGTATGCTCGAACCCTTCTGGGTTACCAATGGCAACAAGCCATTCACCAACTTGAGTGCTGTTTGAGTCGCCAAGCGGAGCAACAGGGAAATCATCGTCTCCGCTGTTTTTCTCGATTTTCAATACAGCAAGGTCAAGATCGAAGCTGCTTCCCAGCAGTTTGGCTTCGTAAGGTTTGCTGTTGTTCTCCAGTGTAACCTGAATGACATCTGCACCTTGAATAACGTGCTGGTTCGTTAGGATATATCCTTCTTTGTCAAAAACAAATCCGGAACCAATGCCGAGTGGAACAAGCTGATTGCTTCCCTGCTGCTGCTGCTCGCCTTGGTTGCTATCCGTGCCACCGCTTCCGTTACCTCCATTACCGAAGAAGTATTGATATAACGGATCACTCATCGTGGATCCACCTTGGCTTCCACTTCGCGTGGACTGCTTAGCTAATGTTTCAATCTTTACAACCGCAGGACTTGTGCTCGTCACTACAGAAGAGACATCCTCTTTACCTGTTGGCAGAAGTGATGCAGTCACATTATTGCTGCTGCCCGTATTCGTAGAAGTCGATTCCTGACTTGTGCTTTGATTCTCTGCACTTGTTAAGGCTTCTTGCGGAGTAAACATGTTCGTGCGGTCTGCCGTGTACATCAGTACTGTAATGACCAGCATCCCTGCTATAAAGGAAAACAATAATGATCTGACCGAGGAGCGAGGCTTACGGTTGTTGTAGTTCCAGTTTCCATTTCCGTTTTTGCCACCGCTGCCACCATCTCCACCGTTTCCGGAACCGCTGCCTCCGTTGCCGCGGCCCGCCTGTTCGGAAGATCCATTATTGTAATACATCGGAAGCGGCTTGACAGGATCGGGTCTTGTGATCTGTACATTGCCCTCTTCACGCTCGCTAGGGTTCACATGACTGCTTGCTGTATCTTCCTGATTCACGGACTGAAAAGGTCCATAAGAATAATAGTAAGAGGATTCGTCCGTTCCGGATGTATTGCGGTTATCCGCATGCTTTGTTTGGTCTTCCTCGTCTTGACGGTTCGGTCTATAATTACGTTCGTCCATGCTTTCTACCTCCCAATCTCTTTTTCACAAGAGATATTCTTTAACTGTCCTTATTTTGTACTTTAAACCTTAACCGTACCTTAAAAACAATTAAAAAGGAGATAAAAGCACGCAATAATAGCACATTTTTCCCGATAAATCAGCATTTTAGTCCTTGTTCTTCACCCAACCCTGACGATGAGCGTAAATGGCCAGTTGTGTCCGATCATCCATTTCGCACTTCATTAGCAGGTTGCTTACATGTGTTTTAACGGTTTTGATACTAATATGTAGTTCTTCTCCAATATCTTTGTTGGTTTTGCCTTCTGCAATGAGCAAAAGAACTTCCTTCTCCCGTTCGGTCAGACCGGATTCGTTCTCTCTCGCTGTGCGCTGCCTGATTCCCCGGGTTAACGCCTGGGACACATCTCCCGTCATGACAGGCATTCCCCGATAGGCTCCCTGAAGCGCATAGATTAATTCTTCAGCAGATACAGTCTTCAGGACATAGCTGACTGCTCCCGCCTCAATGGCCTGCACCACCAAATCATCCTCGAGAAAACTAGTAAGCATAACTATTTTGGAACCCGGAAATTCACTCATGATGGCTTGCGTTGCCTCGGCCCCGTTCATGACAGGCATCATCAGGTCCATCAATATAAGATCAGGCATCTCGCTCTGATCCAGCTTGCGCAGCTGGTTAAGCGCATCCTGTCCATTTCCCGCTTCTCCCATGACATGAAATGTTGGCTCAAGCATCAGGTACGTTTTCAAGCCCATTCTCACCATATCATGATCGTCTACAATCATTACATTCACTTTTCCGTTCATTCCGTTTCCCCCTCTGGTTCATCCGGGAATTTCGGGATAAGCACCCGTACTGTCGTTCCCGCTCCCGGTTTTGAAATAATCTGGACATCCCCGCCAAGCTTTTCTGCCCGTTCACGCATGGTGGACAATCCATAGGACCCTGGCCGCTCAACTTGCTGCAAGAAGCCCTGACCGTCATCGCTTATGCTCATGCTGATCTGATGCTCGCTCTCCCGTATGGACAGACTAACAAGGCCAGCCTCCGCATGCTTCACTACATTGGCGACGGCCTCCTGAATAACAAGAAACAGCTGGTGCTCGATGGCATCCGAGACGCCGCCATCCAGTTCCAGCTCTTTCACTCCCTTTAATCCATTCTGTCTGCAATAATCAGGAAACCATCGATCCAGTGCCTCAGCCAGGTCCCTTCCTTCAAGTTCTACCGGACGAAGCTGCGCAATAAGACCACGCATCTGACGTTGTGCAATATGCGACATTTGGATTAATTGGTCCAATACTTTGTTTCCGTGCTCCGGATTCATCTGCAGCAGTTTGGGCAAGGAAGACGCTGACATATGAATGGCGAACAACTGCTGGCTGACCGTATCATGCAGGTCCCTCGCCATCCGTCTGCGTTCTTCAAGAACCGCTCGTTCGGAAGCCTGTTCTTTCTCGATCACTTCCTGCTCGCCCAGACGCTGGAGCAGCCTCATTTTTTTCTCAATCGAATCCATCATGACGTTAAACTCCTGGTATACCCGGCCGAAAGAGGCATCATCTGCCTCAGGCATGCGAACGGCCAAGTTACCCTTGGATACTTTCAGCATATTCAGATCGAGCAGGTCGATTTTGCGCTGAAGCCGCAGTGCAGCAATATATCCGGTAACTATAGTCGCCAGCACAACGACAGCCACATACGTCCATGCGCGCTGTCGTCCTGTTCCCATTAACACCTCTCCGTACAGCAAGTAGAACCCGCCCAGTGTAATCAGCCCGGTCAGGACAAAATACATCATCAGTTCCCACTTGTTGGCCTTGAGAATCGTTCGAATCATGCGTTAACCCACCTTATTTACTTTGACGTCTCCGATAAATACACTTACTACGATTCGGACCTTTTTTCCTGCTTCGCGGTAATGGGAAGTTTCCGCCTGGGCACTACTGAGAAATCCACCTCGTTTTTGGTTCAACAGCGACATATCTCCTATAAAGGAGTTCGTGGTGACCGTGACTCCCAGATCCATGTCTTCCGGCACGAATACCTTTACATCCCCAATAAATGAGGAAATGTTGATTTTGGTTTCGCCATAAGGGATTTGGGCCTTCGTCAAGTCAATAACCGTATCACCGATAAACGCCGAGATATTCATCGGTTTAAGGGAGAACACTTCCTGTCCCATGTAGAGGTCACCGATAAATGCTGATTTGTTAAAGGTATTTCTGTTGCCGTAATCTTCATATTCATTACCGTATCCGCCATCATTATAGTGACTTCCATAGCCGTTTCCATCTGGACCATGTGAATGAGTATGGCTATGGGAATGAGAATGATGCTTTTTCTTATGCTGATGTCCCTGATGCAATTCATCTTCAGCCGCATTGGCGTATGGATCGTAATGGTGGTTTTTCGGCTCCTGTCTGGGTTTCCCAAACGTCTTTTCGAATTGCTCATCAAAGGAAGAAGGCATTTCCAGGTCCTCGGAAGACAAGGGCTGGTAAGGTTCAGGCGGCGGAGGTGGCTGCATTTTGTCCTGATGTTTGCGATCACGGCGACGAGGCCCAATCAGAACAAACAACCCTCCTCCAATTAACATGATTGGAATGAGGTAACGAATAAACTCACCCATGGAATAATCAATCCAGCCGAGATTTCGTGACAGGAAGTATCCGCCTATAGCAAGTACAATGACAGGTCCAATCATGGCATAACCGCCATTGCGACGAATTTCAGTCACTCCTTTTACGCCCCACCAGATTAGAAACAGCGGCCAATATGTTCTAAATATATATCCTATATCAATGTCATAACCCAACTGCCGAAACAAAATGATTGCACCAACGGCAATCAACGGTATGCCAACCCACCAGCGGTCTCGCATAGATCGTTTCATCGCTCATGTCTCCTTCGTCTGTATTCTGTATCCAGTGTACCTCAGACAAGGATTCGATAACAGCGGCGGCAGATGGAATTCGTCTCGGTCTCCAGACTGAGGACTGAGGATATTTATGTAAAATTTATCAAAAACCAAAAACACCCTGGAGCGTTTGCTCCAGGGTGCCTGAATCATTATTTATTTTTGAAATTTGCCTGCACGGCCTACTTGGCCTGTTTGTCCAGTGTTTTCTACACCGAACTCTGCATTGTATTTTTCATCAGGTGTTTGGAAATTTTCTTGTACTTTGTTTTGCTGGGATTGCTTCACTTTGCTTGCCGCAGGTTCTTGTCCAAACTCAGCATTGTACTTCTCGTTTGGCGTTTGGTACCCTTGTCCTTGTGTTCTTTTAGCCACAACGAATCACCTCTCTCTTCATATTTACGCTGCACTGCTGCTGCGCGGGGTTCGTCCCCAGTCAGTATTATGTGAAGAGAACACTACAGTTATTCATCCTTAACATCCCAAATTAAACGGCCTTGTCTAACCATGAATCCGGCACGGATTTGTACACATCGATCGCTTCAGACAACTCGTCCAGCATCTTTTCCGTGCACTTTCCGTCACCTTGTTTAATCACCTGTACCTCGACGTCCTTTTTGCCCCATTCCTTATACACTTGCTTCGTGGTCGGAAAATAAAGGTCAATTTTATTACCCTTGATGGCAGAACCTGTGTCCGCCACGATACCGTAACCATACCCGGGAATATAAAGGATAGAACCAAGCGGGAATAATTTGGGGTCAGCAGCAATGGTTGACACCGTTTCTTTGTCTCTACGTACCTTCACCCCAGAGTAAGTAATACCATACTGAGGATGTTTTGGTCCTTTACCGGTTGACTCTACACCTGCCGTGTAACCCGTCGCGGTCACCTTTTGGGTTCCCAGTACCTGTTCTGAGCGCGGCGCCATCACAGGCATCGATGGGTCGAGTACAAGCTGCTTGCCTGGGACATCCGGCTTAGGAATGACAATGGGCTGCGGAGACCACAATAAAGCCATATAAACCATCGTCGTGACCTGTACCTGATCACTGTATTCATAATCATGGATCGATAACTCGGACTGACTTTCAACCTGACGCGTTGCAGCTTGATTCTGCCGCTTGATTACATGGAGCACTTCATTTTCCTCTTCAAATGTATACGCCTCTGCCTGATTCCAGGACAATACCAACCCAATGGACATGACCATAATTGAAATCAGAACCCGTAATTGTTTTGTTTTCATTGCATTTTGCTTTTTCATTTTAAAACCTCCCCCTTACTGCAAAGGTTTTCCAAAAAGCAAAATGCTTATACATTTTCTACTCCACTAGGTTCCAGCACATGAGAAATAGAAAAAAAACCGTCTAGAGCGTGGATTAGGCCACGCCCTGACGGTCTTTCTCAAATGCATATATTTATATTGATCTTGTGCTGATTTCTTCTTTCAGTTGAGCTACGATTTCATCCACAGGTTTCATGCCGAGATCGCCTTCTCCGCGTTTACGCACAGACACGGATTCGGCACTGCGCTCATTCTCACCAACAACAAACATATAAGGCATTTTCTCCAGTTGTGCCTCACGGATTTTGTATCCAAGCTTCTCGTTGCGCAAATCAGCCTCAGCAGAAATTCCCGCGCGTTTCAGTTTCGCTTCCACTTCACGTGCGTAATCATCGAAGTTTCCGGATACCGGAATGACTTTTGCTTGAACAGGAGACAGCCACAGTGGGAATGCTCCCGCAAAGTTCTCCAGCAAGAATGCAGTGAAACGTTCCATTGTACTGATTACGCCGCGGTGAATAACGACCGGCCGATGTTTCTGTCCGTCATCTCCGACATATTCCAGTTCGAATCGTTCTGGAAGCAGGAAGTCCAGTTGTACGGTGGACAATGTTTCTTCCTTGCCCAGTGCTGTTTTGATCTGCACGTCGAGTTTGGGACCATAGAATGCTGCTTCACCCTCTGCTTCATAGAAAGGCAAGTCGAGTTCTTCCACAACTTCACGCAGCATGCGTTGGGACATTTCCCACATTTCATCGTTTTGGAAATATTTCTCAGTATCCTGCGGATCACGATAAGACAGACGGAAGCGATATTCCTGAATACCAAAATCCTTGTAAACCGTTTGGATCAATTCAATAACACGAGCGAATTCTTCCTTGATCTGATCTGGACGACAGAAAATGTGTGAGTCGTTCAAGGTCATTGCACGAACGCGGTGCAAGCCAGTCAGAGCACCAGACATCTCGTACCGGTGCATCATGCCGAGCTCGGCAATCCGGATTGGCAGGTCACGGTAGCTGTGCATGCTGGACTTGTACACCATCATATGGTGCGGGCAGTTCATTGGACGGAGAACGAGTTCTTCGTTATCCATTACCATTTTAGGGAACATGTCCTCTTGGTAGTGCTCCCAGTGTCCAGACGTCTTGTACAATTCCACATTACCGAGAACCGGTGTATATACGTGCTGGTATCCAAGACTTTCTTCCAAATCCACAATGTACCGCTCCAGCGTACGACGCAGTTTGGCACCGTTTGGCAGCCAGATTGGCAGACCTTGTCCAACCAGTTGGGAGAACGTGAACATTTCAAGCTCTTTACCCAGCTTGCGGTGATCCCGTTTACGTGCTTCCTCCAGGAAGTGCAGATGCTCATCCAGCTGAGCCTTTTTCACAAAAGCTGTACCGTAGATACGCTGCAGCATTTTGTTTTTGCTGTCACCACGCCAGTACGCACCAGCGACATTCATCAATTTGAACACTTTGATCTTGCCTGTGGAAGGTACATGAGGTCCACGGCACAGATCGAAGAACTCGCCCTGCTCATAAATGGTAATTACGCTGTCTTCCGGCAGATCACGAATCAATTCGAGTTTGTAAGGATCGCCCACTTCTTCAAACGTTTTGATTGCTTCAGCACGGCTGACTTCCTTGCGCACAATCGGCAGGTTTTCACTTACGATACGTTCCATTTCCTTCTCGATCTTTTGCAGATCTTCCGGGTTAAGCGGGTGTTCCAGGTCCATATCATAGTAAAATCCGTCTTCGATGACAGGTCCAACGCCAAGGTGAACCTCTTTGCTGCCATATAGGCGCTTCACAGCTTGAGCGAGCAAGTGAGCTGTACTATGACGCATCACTTCAAGTCCGTCTGGTGAATCAAAAGTTACGATCTCTACCAAAGCTCCCTCGTTAAGCTTGGTCGACAAGTCCACCACAATTCCATCCAGTTTCCCTGCTACGGCGTTTTTGCGCAATCCGCTGCTAATGGATGCTGCTACGTCCTCAATACTGCTGCCATCGGCGTACTCACGTACTGAACCATCCGGTAGTTTAATGTTAACTGCCATTTGTCTCATTCCTCCTGTAAATGTAACCTTGTCCATCAACATCATGGACTGATGATCTATTGCTATCCCTGCTGATTGGCAAAGAACGCAAAAAACACCCGTCCCGGCAAAGGGACGAGTGTTGTATACTCGTGGTTCCACCCTAATTCAGCTGCTTCATTCTTCATTGAAAATACAGCCCTCATTGGCATGACGGTAACGGGCATGACCCGGCATATCCTTACTCACGGAACGATTACATTCATCTCCGTTTTCAAAACTGCAGCTACAAAGGGGTAAACCAAACGTGGCATCCGGAGGAAATTTCAGCCTGGTTCCCTCTCTCTGCACCGACCGTGCGTATGGTCCTTGTCTTTGTCAACGCTTTTGCTTATTGGTAAAAGTTCATCCATAAAAACATGTTCATTAATTCATGGATCAACAGTTATTATAATTGCCGAGATCACTTGCGTCAAGGCCTGACAGCAGGCCGGAACGAAGCACTTCACACTCCGGGCAATGATGGCATAATTGAACCTTGTCCTCGAAGATCTGGCGAATCGTCGATATAATCGGCAGATCGGGTGTGTTTGTATGAAGCATCACTTTTTCGGGAGATATCGATATAAGTGTGCTTACAATCATGTCTTCAATATCCATTTCCAGTTCAAGACCAGGCATCTCCACGACGACTTGCTCATCTTTTTGTACAGGGAGCTGGTTAAGCCCTGCATCCAGAACCTGAAATTCATGCGAGCCTTTGTGCACCAGATGGACCAAAGGAACTTTGGCTTCCTGAAAGAACACAAAATATTTTAACAGTCCCATGAATTCTTCGTATTGACGATCCATCCAGAATTCATCCAGTGCATACTCCACCAGTTCGTGCAGTTCCTGTTTGTATTGCTTCATTCGAAAATGAAGAATGCCTTCCAGGTGAAAGAAATGAACCTCCTCCAGATCATGTCTAAGACCACCTGCGAGGGTTAAGCGCCGTTTCTCTCGAAGCCCTGGTTGATCCAGATCACCGTTGAATAACAAGGGCATGCAGATCCGGTGTACCTTCTCCACTTCATATTCATCCATAACCGAACAGGCCTTGGAAATCATGTTTTCTACAATGGAGCGCTCCCGGGTATCCATAATGAAATCGGCCAGTCCTTTGGCAAGCAAATCACTGATCTGAGGCAGCCACTGCTGAAAATCCGCGTGATTTTCATTCCCTCTGCAGACCCAGGCTGCTTTGCCGTCATTATGTTTGAAGGTGAGCCGGAAACCTCTTTTGCTTATATGTAAACCTTTGGTTTTTTCTTTGATGCAGCGGTAAAATTGATCTGCTTCCTCTTGCCCTGACACATCGGTCCATACGGCGAACAGCTCCACAAGAATCACTCCTTTCCTTCCTCTTCAAAGTATATGGCAAGGCCGATGGGGATATACGAAGCGGATTGATGGAAAGCGTGTCATCATTTCTCAGTATATTTGTAAAGAGGTTTGGAGTTCAGACAAAAATGTGTTATTATTTTGATAACAGTATGTTTCACGGAAAAGGAGGGAAGCCAAAATGAGACAACAACCTAGAATGCTCCGCAGTGCTTTTATCATCATTTTGTGTTTGTTCCAAGCGTTGTGCTTCCCTATTCCAATGCAGACAGAATCCGCTGTTGGCGTATCCGTTGATGCCACTTCCAATAAGGAAGTGTTATTACAAATACCCGAAACTCAGCAAAAACCTGCTATCCGCAAATACTCGCAAGTCATGGTCAAGCTGATTGCAGTGACGAATAACAAGCCTGTATTTTTGGTGCTTGCCTTATTGCTGATGCTGCGAATTCCTACTCCGCGTCTGCCCTTTAAACCGTTGATTTGTCTGTTTAAGCGCAGATTATTTCTGCTACCCATTAAATTCACCAGTATGTATTTGTCCCTCGCCCCTCATGCACCAAGATACGTAAACGCCCTTCACTAGGCGTTGCTCCGTATGTTCGGTTGCCATGCATAGAGACATCTCTGTCCATCAGACGGTGTACTTGTGCATAACTTATAACCCTTTAAGCAAACGTTAGTTAACGACAAGGTTAACAGTGTGTCACGATGTTGTATTTGTCATATCCAATTTTGTTCAAAATTCAATGTATACGGCTGTGTGTCAGGAGTACCTGGCTCTGTTTGCCCGCATCATTTAATGTTTCTTCCAAATACAGATCATTCTATTTTCGGGAAATAAGCCTGTCTTCTGTGGCCAGCCCTCAATTTAAGGAGGCATATTATCCATGGATGTACGTGAAACTGATTTGCCGGGAATCGGCAAGAAGTTCCAGATTGAAACGAGCAGCGGAGATAAAATTGTGATCATTATTCATGATGACGGACGGCGTGAAATGTACCATTTTGAATACGACGATCCGGATCAAAGCATCTCCATGATTACGCTCGATGATTATGAAGCCAGACAAATTGCCGCTATCGTTGGCGGATTGACCTATAAGCCAAAACAGCTTGAAAATATTGAAGTTACTTTTGATGATCTGATCATCGAATGGTACAAAGTCGAATCCTCCTATGGATGCATCGGCAAGTCCATCGGTGAACTGGACGTACGTCAAAACTCTGGGGCAACGGTTATTGCCGTTGTAGAGAAAAACCACAAAAAACATATCAGCCCCGGTCCTGAGGTCGTGATTACTGCTGAGTCTACCGTTGTTGCCGTTGGCGAACGCAACCAACAGAAACTCTTCAAATCCCTCCTCCTGACCGGAAGGGGGTGAGTCGATGGATCATCTGATTTTTGAAGTAGGTCTGGCGCTCGTTCTCATTGCTGCCGCTGGCCTCTTATCTGCCAAATTGCGTTTTTCGGTCGTCCCTTTTTACATTCTGATCGGGATGGCGGTTGGTCCACATGCCATGAAAATATGGCATCTGGACTTCCGTTTTATTGAAAGTCAGCCTTTCATCGAATTTATGGGCCGGATTGGTATCCTGTTCCTGCTCTTCTATCTCGGATTGGAATTCTCTGTAGGACGTCTGATCAAATCCGGTAAATCCATTGCCGTCGGCGGTTCGATTTATATCGGGATTAACTTTACGCTTGGATTAGTTTTCGGATTTGCTTCCGGCTTCCCACCTGCTGAGGCACTTGTTATTGCTGGGATTACCACCATATCCTCCAGTGCCATCGTGGCCAAGGTGTTAGTCGATCTGAAACGTACAGCCAATCCGGAAACGGAAATGATACTTGGAATTATCATGTTCGAAGATGTGTTCCTGGCTGTCTACATCTCCATCCTATCCGGATTGGTGCTCAGTGACTCATCCTCGATCGGAGGCGTCATCGTATCCGCGCTTATCGCGCTTGGATTCATGCTTATTGTCATCATACTGGGGCGCAAAGCGACTCCGCTGCTCAACAAACTGCTTAAAATACGTTCCAATGAATTGTTTTCACTTGTGATTTTTGGTGCATTATTCCTGGTAGCCGGATTCTCCGAAACCATTCACGTGGCCGAGGCCATCGGTGCATTACTTGTTGGTCTGGTCCTTGCAGAGACAGAACATGCCAAACGGATTGAGCATCTAATCCTGCCGTTCCGTGACTTCTTCGGAGCCATCTTCTTCTTCAGCTTCGGATTGTCCATTGACCCTCTGTCCCTTGGCGGAGATGCCGTGTGGCTGGCTTTGATTGCTGTTGTTATTACGCTATTTGGTAACTTCCTGGCAGGCATGCTGGCCGGACGCAGTGCGGGACTGTCTCCGAAAGCTTCTGCTAATATTGGTTTAACCATTGTATCCCGCGGTGAATTTTCGATCATCATGGCCAACATGGGTAAAGCCGGTGGACTCTTGCCGCTTCTCCAGCCGTTTGCCGCACTGTACGTACTGATTCTGGCCATTCTTGGACCGTTATTAACCAAAGAGTCCAAACATGTGTTTAGAATTTTGGATAAAATATTCAAGTTCAAAGATCCTCGGAAGAAGAAAGAAGAACCGAAGGTTTTACAGAAAGAAGGATAAAAACCTGTGCCTGTTCAGAACAGGCACAGGATCGTAACTGCGGCTCCTCGCCGATCTTCTGTGATCAACCCAGGGAGAATGGCTCGCCAGCCGCACAAAGGAGGATGACGTATGAAAGTACCTCTGATATCGGCTAATCCGGTGCCACAAACCGCTAAGACCAGAATATCATCCACGCGACGCTTCCTGAATCTTTTGCTGGTGATCGCCGGTGGGATTCTGGCCTCCGTGGGACTTGAATTATTCCTGCATCCCAATAAGATTATTATTGGAGGCATTACAGGCATATCTTCTCTGTTCGCCCATTGGACTGAGATGAGGATTGGATTGTTCCTGTTCTTATTTAATGTTCCGTTTATATTTTTATCCTACAGGCTGGTGCAAAAGAAATTTGTACTTGTTACTGTACTGGGTCTGGTTGTCTTTTCGATTGGTGCCATCGTGCTTCATCCCATGCCGCCTCTGGTTGAACATCCGCTGGCTGCCGCCATGTTCGGCGGATTATGTCTTGGTGTTGGAATCGGACTTGTGGTGCGGTATGGCGGGACACTGGATACGCTGGAAATCGGTGATCCGTCCTCCCGGCCACCTGAACGGGTGTTTAGCGGGAAACGGATGCTTATCGAAAAAATAATCATGCTGCTCAACCTGCTGATTCTGACAG
Source organism: Paenibacillus sp. PvP094 (assembly GCF_040546835.1). Lineage (NCBI taxonomy): Bacteria > Bacillati > Bacillota > Bacilli > Caryophanales > Paenibacillaceae > Paenibacillus > Paenibacillus sp. PvP094. Next base: position 104,718 of record NZ_JBEPOM010000001.1, read on the forward strand.
CCGCTGGTGTTGTCTTTGGTTGGGATCAAGCGATGTACTCTGTTATTGCCTATCTTATTGCGTATGAAACGGTCTATATCGCGTTCCGCGGATTTACGACCACTCGCAAATTGTACATTCTGACTACCCAAAGCTCGCAGGTTGAAAAAGCCGTTCGCAAGCGTCTGCGACGGGAACCCGGATCTCCTGTACCCTCTTCAGAATCTGCTTCCTTATTGCCTGCTGAAGGATGGATTCATCACATTCCGGGGGCATTGTACTATGAAGTTCATTTTCTGGAGATGATCTGGTTGAAATCCATTGTGCGCCATATTGATCCGCACGCTGGTATTATCACCCATCCGGAGAAATGACCCAACGACTTGAACCCCAAAAACCTCTCTCTAACCCTGTGATAAAATATCACTTTAGGTTAGTGAGAGGTTTTTTTTATTCCTGCTTTTTATTCCTGTTTCTTTATTTTCGATATCCTACACTTTTACAGTTCAACTATAGCTTTTACCACATGTGTATCTGGGAGCAACCACTTGTCCATGGCGGAAGGAAGCTCAGTTAAAGGCTCCCGATGCGTAATGTAGCCATCCATGCTGAGCTTTTTCTGCCGCAAAGTCGATATCACTTGCTCAAAATCTGCACGCGTTGCATTACGGCTGCCCAGTATGCTCATCTCCCGCTTATGAAACTCAGGATCATGAAACGTAATATCGGCTTTGACCAATCCCACATAGATCAATTGTCCGCCATGAGCTACATACCGAATGGCCTCATTCATGGACTGCACATTGCCTGTTGCATCAAATACAGTGGCAGCGTAATCCCCTTCTGTCACTTCAGCTACCTGCTCCACCACTTGATCTGTTGCCTGTATTACAACATCTGCCCCAGCCCAGGTGCGGCTTAGTTCCAATCGGTCCAGGTTCCGATCAATGGCGATTACTCGGGCCCCGGCCTGTTTCGCAAAAGCCATGACCCCAAGTCCGATCGGTCCTGCCCCGATGACTATAATCTGCTCCCCTGGCTGCACACCTGCTCTTCTTACTGCATGAGCACCGATACTGAGCGGTTCAACCATCGCTGTTTCATCCAGGGTCAGTCCTTCCGCCTTAATCAAATGGGAAACAGGCACACTGATTCTTTCGCGCATCCCTCCGTCCACATGTACTCCCATGACCTGCATGGATGCACAGCAATTGGTTTTCCCTGTTCGACAGGCAATACAGTGACCACAGTGCAGATAGGGAATAATGCTTACCTGATCTCCAACTTGAAGGCCAGCAGTATTCGGGCCAATGTCATCAATGATCCCTGACAGTTCATGTCCCAGAATACGAGGATAGGTAAAATAGGGCTGGTTGCCTTTATAAGCATGCAGATCCGTCCCGCAGATGCCAATCCGCTTGATGGATACAATAGCCTCATGTTCAGCTCGAATCGGTTCGTCGGTATCCTGTATTGTCAAACGATTGATCTCTTCGCACACAACAGCCTTCATCCCTGTTCCCCCTTCGCTGCTTTCTGTTGTGGTTCGTTATACTCGGGACGACCACTAGTCCACGTTATATTATGAACGGGTGCCAGAATGCGCAGTACCTCTGCCAAAAGCTCTTCTTCGAGTGGTTCATCTACCCACTCGGCATTATGACGGATATTATTTACACTTGCGCTGCTCACCAGTGTGGTTGGGATCTGTTCATTTGCGGTAGCAAACTGCACAGCCAGCTTGGCAATATTCGCACCTTGCTCTGCACAGAACTGCGCAGCTTCAAGACAGACTTGTTTGACGCGTTCCTCTGCTGGATGCCAGGCGGGCGTCCCTCTTGTACCTAATAAGCCCATGGAGAGAGGCGAAGCATTAACGAGGCCAACTCCCTCTTTTTCCAATAACGGCAGCAAGGACAATAATGAGGTATCATTCAATGCATAATGACAATACGAGATGATGGCATCGGCATCAATCTGCGGCAGCACTTTCTCGAACAAGGGCAGGGGCAGACCACAGACTCCCGCATGACGAATTACACCCTGCTCTTTCAGTTCCAGCAAGGTTGGATAGGCTTCTTCAATAATGATCTCTGCTGGTGCAAACTCAATATCATGCAGGAACAGAATATCGATATAATCGGTGTGCAATCGGTCCAGACTTTCCTTGACACTATCCTGAATGCGCTTACGGGAAAAATCAAACTCATTCTCTCCGTATCGTCCCGCCTTGGTTGATAAAATATATGAACTGCGCGGCTGGCTTCGTATCGCTTCCCCCAGTACCGTCTCTGCCTTGGTTAGACCATAATAGGGTGACACATCTATATAGTTCATTCCTGCATCCAGAGCTGCATGTACCGTACGAATACCTTCCTCGCGGTCAATATCGCGAAATACCGAACCCAGGGAAGACGCGCCAAAACTCAACACAGGTACATCAAGACCGGTCCTGCCAAGCATCCTTCTCTTCATTCACTTGCTCCTTTCCAGCATGTCTGTTGCTCCGTTTCTTTCATTTTAACAGTTCAATATCATTATAAAATATCGCCATATGCGTAATATGTACTCTTTCATGACCTAGGAATGGCCCCTTATGGCAAGCATCCAACAAAAAAACCACGGATTACCCTTCAATGGGCAGCCCGTGGTCTTCATTCTAGTACCTAGATATAAATAAATCCTCTTATTAGTTCTGCATGACAAAATCTTGCTGCACGGAATTCTCTTCTTCATCAAACATGCGCAGAATATCGTATCTTGTATTACGCTGTGCCGGAATATAACCCGCCTCACGAATAAGCTGAAGAATCGAGCCAATATTGACTTTGTATGTAGCACCCGCTGCGGATACGACATTCTCTTCAATCATCGTGCTGCCGAAATCATTACAGCCAAATTCAAGCGATTTCTTACCGATTTCAGGACCCATGGTTACCCATGAAGATTGAATGTTTTTGATATTATCAAGTACAAGTCGGCTGATCGCTACCGTCTTCAGGTATTCTTCCGGAGTTTGGCGCTCCAGTTTCAGATTCGTATTATCCGGCTGGAATGTCCAAGGAATGAATGCCAGGAAGCCTTCTGAGTCATATTTGTTCGCAATACACTCATCCTGGGCTTCACGTACACGAAGCAGGTGAAGTGCACGCTCTTCCATCGATTCGCCCAAACCGATCACCATGGTTGCGGTTGTGTTCATCCCGATCCGGTGAGCTGTCTGCATAACGTCCATCCAGTCGCGCCATGAACCTTTCAGACGGCTGATTTTGCGGCGTGTACGGTCATCCAGAATCTCAGCGCCTCCACCTGGCAAGGAATCCAGTCCTGCTTCGTGAATGGCACTTACGACCTCTTCCAGCGTAAGACCATCCGAAACTTCTACCATTTTCATAATCTCCGCTGGTGAGAAGGAGTGCATGGTGATGTTCGGGAAACGTTCTTTGATTGCTTTTAACAGATCCGTGTAATAGCTGAAAGGCAGATTGGGATTCGTTCCGCCTTGCATCAGAATCTCAGTACCGTTCACATCTTGTGTTTCCTGAATTTTCTGGAAAATCACTTCGTCCGGCAATACGTATCCTTCATCTGATCCAGGTCTGCGATAGAAAGCACAAAAACGGCAGTACACATCACACACGTTGGTGTAGTTGACGTTACGCCCAATGACAAATGTTCTGTATGGCTCAGGGTGCATACGCTTCATAATAACATTGGCAGCTGCCCCGATTTTGTCGACTTCATTCGATTCAAACAGCTGAATTGTGTCTTCCAGGTCTAATCGTTCGCCCCGAAGGGCTTTATCTAAGATACGGTCTACCGTACTCATCGTAAAAAGCCTCCCTCATGAAGAGAAAATATGTTCACGATCCGTCCCGACTTGTATATATGCCAGCCTTGTGCATGATTGGTTGGTTCCAAACGATTGCGTAGAAATAGAAATTCTAGGTGGATTGGAACCTTTCGATCCATTCTGGGTTAATGAAAAAACGGCTCATTGAATCTATGCATAAGACGCATCGCTTGCAAGTGCTGGTGGCAACATCGCATTTCTGTACTCTGTCTATCGTAACACAGGTTACATGTGAAAAAAAGCACCTTATGGAAAGGTGCCCTAATTTTAAGTAAAAATATTGACATATTCATTCTATTATAATTGCAGCTTTTTTAGACTGATTTATTGATTGTTCGGCTAGCCAAAAAAAATGATGATTATGATTCCTGAAGCGCCTGATCCAGATCAGCAATCAGATCATCGATATCTTCCAGCCCCACTGAGAAGCGCAGCAGCCCATCGGTAATGCCCCGTTCAAGGCGAACCTCAGCAGGCATCGCTGCATGGGACATCATCGCAGGATAGGACAGAATACTCTCCACAGCACCCAGACTGACTGCCACAATTGGCAGTTTCACCCGGTTAAGCACCGCTTTGGCACGGTCACCCGAGCCTACGTCAAATGAGACAACCGCTCCGTAACCCGTGGATTGGCGCTCGTGAGCTTCACGACCCGGATGCTCCAGCAGTCCAGGATAGTATACTGCGGTAATATCGCTGCGTCCGCTAAGCCAGGCAGCCAGCTTCGCCGTGCTTTGTTCACTGTGTGCCATACGAGCTCCAAGTGTTTTCATGCCGCGCATTAGAAGCCAGGATTCTTGAGCACCCAGCACGGTACCAAGCCCATTTTGAAGCTGTTTGAGTTGTCTCCCCAGCTCTTCGGTACGGGCAACGGCAAGTCCGGCAAGTACGTCACTATGTCCACCAAGAAACTTGGTTGCACTATGTACAACAATGTCCACGCCGAGCTCAATCGGGCGCTGATAATATGGCGTCATAAATGTGTTATCGAGAATGGTGATCAGCTCATGTTCCTGTGCCCAGGATGTGACGGCAGCAATATCCGTGATCCGCAGGGTCGGGTTGGAAGGTGTCTCCATATAGACTGCCTTCGTATTCGGCTTGATGGCCGCCTTCACCTCTTCAAGATTGGTCATATCCACAAACGTCGTCTCAATTTGCATTCTGCTAAGAATGGACGTGAGCAGGCGGTATGTTCCTCCATACACATCTTCTGTTACGATCATGTGGTCGCCTGCCGAGAACATCAGGAACACACTGGAGATTGCAGCCATTCCTGAAGAGTAGGCGAATCCTCGAGCTCCACCTTCAAGCAGTGTGATGTAATCCTCCAATGCTTGACGTGTCGGATTACCCGAACGGCTGTAATCATGCTGTGGTGGATTAAAGATATCAAAATGATGGAATGTGGATGCCTGGTAGATTGGTACGCTGGAGGCTCCCGTTGTTTTATCCACTTCGTCACCAAAATGCAGCAGCTTGGTATCAAACTTCAATTCGGATTGCTTGTTGTTCTGCTCACTCATGATGTACGCCTCCTTCAACCTCACGCTGCGCAGCTTCCAGGGCATTCCCCAAATCCGCAATCAGATCGTCTGCATGCTCAATTCCTACCGAGAATCGCAGCAAGCGGTCATCGACACCTACAGCGTCGCGTATTTCGAGCGGGATATCTGCATGCGTCTGCACCGCAGGATACGTCATCAATGATTCAACGCCGCCAAGACTCTCGGCAAAAGCAATTAACTTGATATGGCGCAGCAACGGTTCAACTAAACGGGCATCTTTGACTTTGAAAGAGAAGATGCCTGTGTTTCCTCTAGATTGTTTCTTCTGCACTTCGTATCCCGGGTGATCTGACAAACCAGGGTGATATACTTCCCCCACGGATGGATGTTCCAGCAAATACTTGGCAATCGTAAGTGAATTATACTCATGACGCTCCATACGCAGCGCGAGTGTCTTCATGCCTTTCATCAACTGATAGGAATCACTTGGAGATAGTACCGCACCAATGGAGTTATGCAGGAATGCCATTTCGGCTGACAATTCCTCGCCCTTGGTGATAATCAATCCGGCAAGCACATCGTTGTGTCCACCCAGGTATTTGGTTGCACTATGAATAACGATATCTGCTCCGAGTTCGATAGGACGCTGGAAGAACGGCGTCAGCAGTGTATTGTCCACAATCGTCAACAGGTTATGGCTTTTCGCCCAGGAGCTGACCGCTTCAATATCCGTAATCATCATAAGTGGATTGGTTGGCGTCTCGATAAATACAGCTTTGGTGTTCGGCTGACGAATGTCTTCCATGGCCACCAGATCATTCGTGTCCACGTAGCTTGCCGTTACGCCAAAACGAGACAGGATACGCTCTAGAAGACGATACGTTCCCCCATACAGATCCAGCGAGACAATCAGATGATCCCCCTGTCCAAACATGGCGAAGATCGTTTGCAGCGCTGCCATGCCCGAGCTACAGGCAAAACCGGCATCACCTGATTCGAGTGCAGCTGCAGCTTCTTCCAGTACCTTACGCGTTGGATTGGTTGTACGAATGTAGTCAAAGCCTGTGCTCTGCCCGAGCTTCGGATGGCGGAATGCCGTTGATTGATAGATGGGGAAATTCACGGCACCAGTCACCGGTTCATTGACGGATCCGATTTGAGCCAAGCGGCTTTCGATTTTCAACTTATTGTCTTCCATTGCAGTATCCTCCTGTAATCTCGATTAGATTTGCGGGCCAATATCGTAAGGCGTTTCCTGATACACATAGTAATTGAGCCAATTAGAGAATAATAAGTTTGCATGTGCCCGCCAGGTTGCCGGAGGAACACGGGATGGGTCGTCGTTTGGAAAATAGTTTCTTGGCAGTGCGATATCCAATCCCTTGGATGCATCGCGGTCATATTCCCATTTCAAGGACAATGGATCATACTCCGCATGCCCTGTCACAAAAATTTGTTTGCCATCTTTGGTGGCAACCAGGAAAATGCCAGCTTCCTCCGATTCGGCCAAAATTTCGAGGTTATCGTTCTTCTCAATATCCTCGCGCCGAACTTCGGTATGACGGGAATGTGGGACATTGAACACTTCATCAAATCCGCGAAGCAGCTGTACGTGAGATTTGTTAATCGTATGTGGAAATACGCCAAAACACTTCTCTTCCAGCGCTACCTTAGGTACACCGAAATGATGGTACAGACCAGCCTGAGAAGCCCAACAGATGTGCATGGTCGATGTGACGTTGGTTTTGGTCCAATCGAAGATCTCCTGAATTTCCTTCCAATAATTCACGTCTTCGAAATCCATTTGCTCAACAGGGGCACCTGTAATGATCATCCCGTCAAAACGGCGGTGTTCAATCTCATCAAAGGTTTTATAGAAAAGATTCAGATACTCCTGTGACGTGTTCTTCGATATGTGGGACTTGGGATGAACCAGAACGATATCAACCTGTATAGGGGTATTCCCCACCAAACGAAGCAGTTGGGTTTCTGTTGTTTCCTTGGTAGGCATCAGGTTTAATATAGCAATGCGTAGTGGACGAATATCCTGCTGGTAAGCATGTGTCTCGTCCATTACGAAGATGTTCTCACCTGCGAGGACTTCCTTGGCAGGCAGTGCGTCTGGAATTTTAATTGGCATGATGTACAAACTCCTCCTTGTGCATAGATAGATGCAGCCATCACAGGCTTGATGTGTTACACATCAAAATTGTTCTAGACTGCCATGAGCTTGTCTATAGGTGGCGAATTGCAAAAAGCGCAACGCTCTAACCTGACAAACTCAAGTTCCATAGCGAAAATCAGTGCTGAGAAGTCGGTGCATATAACAAAGACCTTCCTCGGATTCCGAGAAAGGTCATATGTAAATAGATATGCGCCTCTCTCATCTCTCAGTTACAACAGTGCCTCAATGGACACTTAGTCGCTGCAAGAATTAGCACCGTGCGGTATACCGCCGGTTGCCGGGTTTCATCGGGCCAGTCCCTCCACCTACTCTTGATAAGATTTCGCCTTATTCAATTGTGTATTTAGTGTACTTCACCGTCTACTTTAAAACATTAATCCTCTCACGTCAAGCATGTAGTTTTATGTCTGTTCATGTAGGCCGGAACCGTTTGTCTATCACTGTCATACACTGCTTCAGGGCGCGAAATAGACACATTTTTGCGCTTGAAAGCACCATGTACCAGCGGTATACTAAACAAGTGTTGCAAACCCTTATGTGAGAGGTGACATATTCAATGGATGGCGACCCGAGGCCTGACTGTCAGCCGTATTCCGACAAACTGCATAGAGAATTGACATCAGCATGCCGGCAGCGGGACGTTATTTCCGTTTGATTATAGAGCGAACGCAGTCCTGACTTCCAGGTTCCGCTGCCGACCGGCTGATCTGTTCTTTTTGCGCCCATATTGATGAAAATCCGCCTGTTTGGCGGGTGCAGAAGGAGTGGATGAACGATGAAAATCCGGTTGGTAAACAACGGTGTATTTATCCCGGTGGACGATATTGAGCAGGCGCTGACGCCACCAGCTGAGGGATTTTACTGGATCGATGCAGACGTTGATGATCTGGCGGTACTTCAGCCGCTGTTCATGATGCATGATCTGGCTGTAGAGGACTGTTTGAGTGATGAAGAACAGCGTCCGAAGATTGAAATTTATGAGAGCCATTATTTTATTGTCGTAAACAGCATTCGATTTGATGACGAAGAGATCTTTTTGCGTGCGGTTAACATGTTTCTAGGGAGACACTATATCATTAGTGTTACGAAGCAGAAGGTCAGCGAACTGCGGACCTTGAAGCCTATTCTGTGGGAACAGGAAGTCAGCACCCCGGATCGTCTCCTGTATCTGTTGGTCGATTTGATTGTGGATAACTACTTTACCGTCGGCGACCGGATCGAAGCACGCATTGAGAAATTGGAAGAAGATATTTTGATGCATACGAAAAAGTCCCATTTGAATGAAATTATCGGGCTGCGCAGTGAGATTCTGTGGCTCAAAAAAGTTCTGGGACCTCAAAAAGAGGTCATCAACACGCTGAATAAAAAAGACTTGCGTCTGATCGATGATCAACTGCAGAAGTATTTCAGTGACATCTATGAGAATGCTGTGAAAATATCCGAGACGTTTGAGACTTATCGAGACCTGATGGGAAACTTGCGAGAAGCTTACCAATCCAGTATCGCCAACCGGGCGAACGAAATCATGCGCGTGTTTACCGCCATTACAACGGTGTTCATGCCCCTGACGGTCATTACCGGCATCTATGGGATGAACTTCAACAACATGCCTGAGCTGGACTGGAAGTATGGATATTTTGTAGTCATTGGCCTGATGGTGACCCTCGGCCTGAGCATGTTCTTTATTTTCCGCAAAAAAGATTGGATCTGAACGTATTCATTCAAAAAGACGAAGCGCTCCATCCAGGGAGAAGCGGCTTCGTCTTTTTTTCTGTACTCAAAAACTTCTCTCGAAACGATATGGGGTGTCTACCCGACGTTCTGCTCTGTTTCTACATGTCTTCGGAATCGAATGCGGATCATGCGCAATCTCTCGTACACTTGCTCCAGATTGCCGCTAACCGGCTTATCTCCGCCGTATACTCTATGTAATACAGGTTTCAGGAAACTGTCTCCCAGCTCCTCGTATGCACTCCAGACCGCCTCCTGCTCCTGCTCAGGCATTATCGCAAGCTCTGCATCCAGGAGGCTATCTGTATCATAACCTTCCGTATCGAGTGTCTCCAGCAGTTCAATCAGCTCTCTGCGGGATAGTCCGGAGCGGTTCACAATCTCTTCCAGCGTATACCCTTCCTTCATACCCTCAAGCACCTGCTTGCGAGTGGTGAATTTGTCCAGCTCCTGCTTATATTTCTGTTCTTTTTGCTTGTACAACCAGCTCTCATATTCATCTTCGGACAAGACAGACTGTACCCAATCAAGTGGAAAAGCAGTCGAACGCTCTACTCCGCTTGTAAGCTCCATCCACTCCTGACCGTATTCACTTGCCTTACTCTCCCCAACACCTGGTAACTGCATGAGTTCATCCATGGTTTGTGGAACGAATGCACTGATCATGCGTAGCAAACGATTCGTTGCAATAAAGTATGGGGCCTTCCGGTCAGACGCAGCCCTTCTTCTCCGCCAAGTGCATAGATCAGCATATAATTCTTCATTGCCGTAGCGTTCACTATAACAATGAAGACGCTGTCCACCATAACTGCGTAATTTCAGATCTTCCGTCTCATGAAACAGTCCCTGAATCAATGGCCGGTAACCTTCACTCATTCGAATCGCCAACTGGTGGCGATAAATATGGAGCAGTTCTTCCCAGGAGCTCCCCTCATACCAGATGCTGTCTTCGCGATCTCCTTCCTCATAATGGCTCCACCCGAGATGCCAAGCACCTTCCTCCTCACCAATCCATAGCTGAGCGTGTTCCTCATGTTGACCTGACAATTTAGACAATCTGTTCATGAAAATGACTTCCATCGATTTCCCCTCCTTAATATTGCAGCCTATTCACAGTTAGATGAGCCGCCTCCAGGCAACAAAAAAAGCACCTCCCCTGCAAATTCATTGCAAGAGAGGTGCTTCCTCATTAACCGTAGTATGCTGTTGCTCATATCTTACCACAATGGAAAAATTCGTCAACCTCTTGTGATCAATTGAATTACTTGTTCAAAGCCAATTTGGCCAAGGCCAGCGATCCGCACAAACCGGCATTGTCACCAAGGCCTGGCGGAACGACATACTCTTCGATCCCCGAGTGAAGGGCCGGATGCTGAACATATCCATTTAACAGCTCCTGCAATTTGCTGCGCACCATAGGGAACAGATGCTCCTGCTTCATGACCCCACCACCCATCACAATTTTTTCCGGAGTGAGAATCAGTACATAATTCATGAGTGCGTGCGCCAGATAGTGTGCCTCAATCTCCCAGGCTTTGTGATCTGCTGGCAGCTCATATGCCGGCTGGTCCCAACGTTTATTGATAGCTGGTCCCGCTGCGAGCCCTTCCAGGCAGTCTCCGTGGTACGGACAAAAACCTTCATATGTATCCTCAGGGTGTCGGCGTACAATAATATGTCCCATCTCTGGATGAGATAAACCGTGAACCATTTTGCCGCCTACGACTGCACCGGCACCAATACCGGTTCCGACAGTGATATACAGACAGCTCTCCAGTCCTTGTGCTGCTCCCCAGGTTGCTTCTCCAAGCGCAGCTCCATTTACATCTGTATCAAACGTCATCGGCACATCAAAATGTTCCTTGAGTTTGCCAATGATATCATACTGACCCCAATGAGGCTTCGGTGTAGTTGTAATATATCCGTACGTAGGACTTCCTTCAATCGGGTCAATTGGTCCAAAAGAACCCACGCCCAAAGCTTCAATCCCCTTGCCTTCAAAGAAAGCGATAACCTGCGCCATCGTTTCTTCCGGTGTCGTTGTAGGAAAACTTACCCGTTCAAGCACTTCACCATTCTCTGTTCCAATCCCACATACAAATTTGGTTCCCCCAGCTTCAATTGCGCCTAAAATCGTCAAGTTAGTCACACTCCCAAGTTAGTTTAAAGTGAAATTCATCTTTCGTTCTGGACGATGATATGTTGTGAATCTACTGCCCGCTCTCCAGCTTATCCAAACGTTTCAATAACGTTTGCCTCCAGCTATCTGACAGCGATGGAATAGCCAGTAATGCACGCATTCCGGCGGCATCCTTCTTCCCCTGATGCATGACCCGGTTGGCCTCTAGAACGGTCATGGATGCAGGGTCTGTGCGAATACGCATGAACGGAGAGTCAGGAGCGACTTCTCCCTCCTCCAGTACGCGAAAATAGAAACCGGTATAGCCGCTTTCCTGAAAATATACAGGCAGCTCTTTGAAATCATATCGGGCAGCGAGTTTGAAGCAGGGTTGTCTTGGCTGGCTAACCTGAACCAAAGCTCCGCCCAGTTCATATACATCACCAATCCGGACTTGATCCTCGGAGCAGCCTTCCACCGTTAAATTCTCACCACAAGCTCCCCAGTCCAGCTTGCGCTCCATCAGTTGTTCCAGTACGGAATACCGACTGTAATCGTATACACAAACAGCCTTATCCGGTCCGCCGTGATGCTCCAGGTCCGCCTGGCCATCTCCTGTCATTCCAGTGAATGACAGGAAAACCGGGCCGGATACGGGATGTTTGACAATGCCGCTCAGCACTTCACGCTTCTGGCCAGGCAACGGCTGAGGCTGGCCCACATTAATGGCAAGAACAGCTGTATTACGTTCTGCTGACTGTTGATCATGTGCGAGTGTCATGTGCTTCATACCTCCCATACGATTAGTACTTTAACGGACTGAGCCGCCAAAAACGAGTGTATTACTTAACAACCGCCCTGGTGAAGTCAACATCTTGCCACCTGCATACAAGCCCGAGGAAGCTCCGCCATCCAGATTCATGGCCTGCTTGGCACCAAGCTTCTGCATGACTGCCGCCCATTCCTTAATGGTAGCTCCCGACACAGTTGCAAGCATTACTGAACCGTCACCCATGATGGCAATCCCGCTTCTGGCACCCGAGGCATTCAGAATCTTGGTATCCTTGAATCCTTCGCTGGTTGGGTTCACGGCGACTTTGCCGTCTTTCACAAGACGAGGACCAGCACCAACAGCAGTTACTACGTCTTCCCAAGGAATCTCTTTGCCTGATGCATTGGTATATTTGTAGTTCATTTCTACAGTCGAACCCACAGAGAAGCGATCTGCAGTAGATTTCTGATTGCCCGTAAAGACCAATACCGATCCATTCTTCGGAATCGCTACATTGTTATTGGCTACTTTTTTGGTGACAATCCCTTTCTCCATCACAACTGCAGTACCACCCTTGAATCCAACTTTGGGGCCGCGCTCCGGAGTATAGAGCATTGATATGCTCGCATTCGCAGAAGGTGTACGGTTAATGAATGTTGCGTACCAGCTGCGTGACTTACCTGCTGAATCGGTAACTTTACCTGTAAGACTTACCTGAAGTGAATCCATTATTGCTGTTCCATCTTCCTTGAAACCTATCGTTGTTCCGTATCGTCCAATATGTATGACTTTTCCATTTGCTATTAACATGCCATAAGGATCTGGTGCTCCGTTATACGCTTCAAAAAACGCCCCATTAATGGCTGCTTGAGCACCATATGATTTTACAATGGAAGGCAATGTTGCCGTTTGTCCTACCTGTTTCTTGGCTAATCCTACAGTCACCGGTGTTCCTTTGGGAATGCTTACCGTTTGTACGGTGAAATTTCGTCCTGCTGCTTTTACTTTCTGTACTTTGGTGCTTATTGCCGCTTTTGCATCGGCTGTTTGCGGAGCGCTTACTGCGCCTGATAGTAATACCGGCAAAGCCAGGACGAGGGCCATAGCCCCTGTCCACCACTTTCTACCGGCACGTTTGGTCTGCATGTTGCTCACCCTATTGCCACTCCCATCCAAGAGCCCAGGCTCTTCATCTCAAGTTGTTCGAACTTGTCCATCACCGTATCCGGATCAAGACGCAATTCACATACATCCAGTGCGCAGGCTACCGGAACAGCGCAGTGAATCTCTGCCAGTTTACGGGACAGATGCAGCATGTCGAGATCATTCTCGATTTTTTTACGTACCGATGGCGTGAGTTTATCCAAATTATCCAGAATACCCTCAATGGTGCCATATTCCTGTACGAGTTTTAGAGCTGTTTTCTCACCGATTCCACGTACTCCAGGGTAATTGTCACTTGCATCTCCCATCAGACCTTTCATATCAATGATTTGACGAGGAGTCAACTGCTTCTCTGCCATGAGAGATTCAGGCGTATACACCATGTAGTTGCCGTGGCCTTTTTTCATAATAATAATGCTTGTCCGGTCATTGATCAGCTGCAGCATATCATGGTCACCGGTCAGCACCATCACGTTCATATCCGTCTGCTCCGTATAATACTTGGCCAGTGTACCGATGCAGTCATCGGCTTCATACCCTTCCGCTCCAATATTCGGAATACCCAGGCTGTCCATGACTTCACGGATCAATGCAAACTGGGGAATCAGATCATTCGGTGCTTCAGGACGATTGCCTTTGTATGCCGCGTACTCTTCACCGCGAAACGTCTTGCCACCCATATCCCAGCAGCATACCACATGACTTGGTCCGAAAGTCTGAACTGCATCCCAGAAATAACGGATAAATCCGTATACCGCATTGGTTGGCAAGCCTGCCTTTGTACGTCTGATATATCCGCTTGCAGATGTCGCATAAAATGCACGGAACAACACCGCCATACCGTCTACCAGCAACAAAGTAGGTTCATTACGTTGATTCACTTGATTTTGTTCTCTCCTATCTGTATATAGCAAATAAAATATCGAAACTAATTCTATCATTATAGCATAGTTCCGCCAAGCATCGTTCAGCCAAAAAAGCCCTGAATGTTGAACATTTCAGGGCTGCTAATCGGCTTCATTTATGAATGGACAGACACGTCACTCAGCCTGTTGCTAAGCGTTGTTCCATTCCTGTTCATACGTCTCTTCCTTGAATCCTACGGTCACCTGCTCCCCATCTGTCACGATGGGACGCTTAATCAGACGGCCATTGGAGGCAAGCAAACGAATCTGTTCTTCAGCAGACATGCCAGGCAGCTTGTCCTTCAACTGCTGCTCCTTGTACACTTCTCCACTTGTATTGAAAAACTTCTTCACTTCAAGTCCGCTCTTCTGAATGAGCTCGGTTAATTCGGCCTCAGACGGGGGTGTGTCAAAAATGGGGATTAAATCCAGCTCGTGCCCTTGGGCTTCAAGCCATTTTACTGCTTTGCGGCAAGTTCCGCATTTTGCATACTGATATACTTTCAGTTTACTCATTACAATTTCCTCCTAAAATGCTCCGGTATTGATATATCGCTTTCCTTGGTTTGCTTCGCAAATCCAAAAGTCGCTCTACATCAATACCATCTCCATACGTTTAAAACTATTTAAAACAAATGATGATTCGAGCCCTCCTACAACTCTTCCCTTGGCTTCGCCTCGGTATCTAAACGTTTCTCCAGCGCAGCCATATCTGAAGGAAGAGGTGCATGGAACGTCATGCGTTCCTGTGTAAGTGGATGAACAAACGACAGCTCGCAGGCATGCAATGCCTGGCGATCGATCCACAAGTCCCGTTCTTCCCGCTTGGCAGCCGTCTGTTCGTCAATCTTATCCGCAGGTAATGTCTTGTACATTCGATCGCCGATTAGCGGACATCCGATCGATGTCATATGTACACGAATCTGATGCGTTCTGCCACTCTCCAGCTTCAAATTCACCGCACTTGCAGTCCCGCCGTCCCAGCGAGTGATCAAGGTGTACAGCGTTCTTGCCGGATAGCCATCAGGCGTGACAATGCGGCGATGAGGTTCCTCCGGATCACGGTCGATTGCACCATCAACAGACCCCTGTTCGGGAGCAGGATTTCCATGTACAAACGCAATATACTTTTTGTCCACAGTTCCTGCGATCATCTGTTCAGATACATGCTGATGCACATATGGATTTTTGGCAATAGCCAGCACCCCGGAAGTCTCCTGATCCAAACGATGAATGGGTCTAAACCGGAAAAGCTCTCCCTTGGACTTCCAGTAATGAACAACACCATTCGCCAACGTTCCTGTATAGTGTCCATGTGTCGGATGCACAATTACGCCGGCATCCTTGTTAACAATAAGCAAATGCTCATCTTCATACAAAATGGAAAAAGGAATGGATTCCGGCAAAATGTCATCCGATTCCTCCTGTTCCATCCGAATCTCCACGATATCTCCAGCCGATACCTTCACGCTGATATACACGCGTTCTCCATTCAACATAATTCCCTGCTCCGTGAGCTTCAGCCTGGACAAGAGCTTGCGCGATACCTGCAGCCGCCGCTGAAGCACAGTTTTCAGCAGCCAGCCATCTTCATGTTCGGGAACGGTGTAGATAATCGGCGAATAATAGCCGCTCATTCTTTGCGGCGGAACACTTTTTTGCTCCGTACATATTCAATATCCGACACCTGCTGTCTGGCATTGGCTGTCCGTGCTACAACGAAGAAATAATCAGACAGACGGTTCAAGTAACGGCGTACCGCAGGATTAATATCCGTATGCTGTCCCAATGTTACCGTGCGGCGCTCTGCACGCCGGCATACCGTACGGCACACATGAAGCGCTGAAGACAGCGGGCTGCCTCCCGGGATAATGAACCGTTCCACTTTCGGGTTCTCCGCATCATACTGATCAATCCATTGTTCAAGCCGGGTGACCATGTCATCCCGCACTTTGTATTTGGTTTCGCTGATTTTCACAAACGCCAGGTCGGACCCGCAATCAAACAATTCTTGCTGAACCTCCAGCAAATGTTCGCGCAAATCCTCAAATTTCCCCTCTGTATCATCGATCAGACTGATTGCCTGGCCGACAAAACAATTAAGTTCATCGATGGTACCGTAAGCTTCAACGCGGTCGTCATCTTTGATCACCCGTCCTCCGATGACCGAAGTTTGCCCTTCATCACCTGTTCGTGTATAGATGCCCATTTGCAATCCCTCCAAATGTTTAATTTCATTCACATGGCAAAACATCGGTTAATTCTTAATATGCCTGCCCTTCTAATCTCAACTTAACCAGTATACTTGACCTCTGCTTGATACGGAAATGTATTTTTTTCAGAAACCGCTTGTACCCTTTGCACGTATATATGAATTGGCGTGCTCTGCCCGAGTATACGTCAAATTCAGGTAAATCAAAAGTAGAGGAGACGATTATGCAAAACTGGATAACCGATTTCATGGAACAATACGGCTACATAGGCATCGCACTCATTATTGCGCTCGAAAACGTATTTCCTCCCATTCCTTCGGAAATTATTTTGCCTTTTGGCGGATTTATGACAACGTACACCAGCCTCACTCTTCCAGGTGTTATCATTGCGGCTACCATCGGTTCTGTGCTGGGTGCAGTGGTTCTCTATGGTATTGGCCTGCTGATTGATGTGGAACGTCTGGAGAAAATTGTAGATCGCTGGGGACATATTCTGCGAATCAAAAAAGAAGATATCCACCGTGTTGATGCATGGTTTGACAAATATGGAATGTGGACTGTACTATTCTGCCGCATGGTGCCACTTGTTCGCAGTCTCATCTCCATTCCTGCAGGCATGTCCAATATGAAATTCGGTTTATTCGTCCTCTTCACCACAATCGGGACACTCGTCTGGAACATTATTTTGGTCTCGATTGGGGCCGCACTTGGCGCTTCTTGGGAAAATATTTTGCACTTTATGGACGTCTATTCACTGGTGGTGTATGCGCTGCTCGCCATTATCCTGGTTGGATGCGTAATATGGTGGATCAGACGTATGAAAAAACACAAATAAAAATCGCGTCTCATGCAACTGAATTGCAATCATACATTTCTCAATATAAATAAGCCTCCGTACCACAGTTTGTGGTTATGGAGGCTTTTGTTTACCTGACTTCTTGACCCATTATGCTCAGTTATCGTTGTATCGTACTTCTTGCTTCTTCAGATCAATGGCTAGTCCCGATACCACCATGTACATGCGTTCCGAGTGAGACTGCAGTGCACGATTCACCGAAGCCATTCTTGCGGCAAAAATACGCTCTTCTTCCGATGGATACAGGGAACCCTGCATTTCATTGGTAATGACCAGCAGCTTGCCCTGATAAGATAGCAAGGCATCAAGCAGCTGTTGTGTATGTAAGCGTTGTTGATCAAGATCATCCGTTGCTCTAAATCCGGCAGCCATCCACGAAGTCAGACTGTCCACAATGACAATGCGCTGATCAGCCAGAAACAGATTCGATTCCCGATTGATCTGATGAATGACTTCCGTCAGGTGATGGCCATTTCCGGCTGAAATGGCTCGATAATGAGCGGATGGCAGTTCCGGAATCACCGGATCATGATCGCCTGTGGATAAATAGATTCCTTCCCGGCTGATTTGGGCTGCATAACCTAGGGCAAACCTGGTTTTACCACTCCCTATCCCGCCAGTGACCGTAATCAGCAATCCGCTCCCCTCCTTCAGTTACCATACTTATACGCTATTCTGTCAGCGCCTTCAGCACTTTTTTGGATTCTTCAACATTGGCAGCCGATAGCGGAATGGTAGCAAACAGATTTTGGGCGGCATATTCGACATCCTTGAACATTTGCATATCTTCGAGTGGGATGCCATAGAGATGGGTTTCTTGCTTCATATCGGTGCCATTGTCTCCCTGACCATCCTCAACTAACACTCCGCCCTCAAATACACCACGCTTATACTTCTCAGGATCAAATGTATCATCCAGCGGAATATTGGAGCCATTGCTTCCGTATTGTTTCATATCTGCCTCTGGCAGAATAAAAATATCATGACTGCCTGCTGCGTATTCTACCATAATTTTCTGTACATCATACATGGCGCTTGTAATGACTTCCACTTTAGGTTCCTCACCCAGTTTTTGCTGCAGATTGGCCTGTAACTGTTCTCCGATTACGGATGGATTACCTTGATTATCAATGATAAAAATGGTAAATCCGTCTTTACCACCACATCCAGCGAGCAGAAAAATCAATGATACGAGTGCAGTTAGCCCCCAAAACCTCTTCATTCCAGTTCCCCCTTTAGTCTCCTTAGTACAATATATCACAATTGTTCCACGCAAAAAAATAGCCCTTACAAATAAGAGATTTCTTATTCCCATCAAAAAAGGAGACCCCTAGGGGTCTCCTTTAACATTCATATGGGTAACGTTTTCGTAAATATCAATTTATCTCCCTTTTATCGGGTTAGCTTTCATATATTCATTGATCTTCAGATCCAATAAACTGCTGATTTCAATCACAATCTCTGAAGTAAAGGATTTCTCCTCCATAAAAATCTGTTCCATCTTGCGACGAAGCATGTGGATCTCATCTTCCAAGGAAATGTCATGCAAAGATTCGTGATCTGGTCTCACCGACCATCGGTCGCCTTGATCGCCTTCAGCCACGTAATGCCCACGATTAGTCGGTAAATCATATTCAACACAAAACAATGCTAACCCCTCCTTGGAAAATTAGTTTCCAAATATATGAAAAACATATTTCAAATTGAAATTATATCACAATATTTTGTAAATGAAAGTTATTTTTTTCTAATTAGCAAAATGTCCACATTTCCGAAAACACCCTACT
Source organism: Paenibacillus sp. PvP094 (assembly GCF_040546835.1). Classification (NCBI taxonomy): domain Bacteria; kingdom Bacillati; phylum Bacillota; class Bacilli; order Caryophanales; family Paenibacillaceae; genus Paenibacillus; species Paenibacillus sp. PvP094. Next base: position 123,793 of record NZ_JBEPOM010000001.1, read on the forward strand.
TCTTATTAACCCTCTTTTTGCAGTTTGTAAACAAAATTTCCGATTCGTTCCAAAGCTTCATTCAATTGGGTCACTGAAGTGGCATAAGAACAGCGCAAGAACCCCTCTCCCTGTGGGCCAAACACGTTACCAGGAACAGCAGCAACTTTATTTTCGGTCAGGAGACGTTCGGCAAAAAGATCAGAGTTCAGGCCCGTATTTTGAATACTCGGGAATGCATAGAAGGCTCCCTGAGGTTCATGGCAATCCAGGCCGATGTCACGGAATCCCTGTACGATAAGACGTCTGCGCTGATTGTAGGATTCGACCATGCGGTCTTTCTCTCCCAGTCCATTCGTTAGCGCCTCAAGTGCCGCGACCTGTCCCATTGCTGGAGCACACATTACGGTATACTGGTGAATTTTCAACATGGCTGCGATAAGTTCCGGATGACCGCACATGTAACCAATCCGCCAACCTGTCATGGCAAAAGCTTTGGAGAAGCCGCTCACAAGAATCGTCCGCTCCTTCATATCCGGGATCGAAGCGAAGCTGACATGTTTTTGAGTATACGTCAGTTCTGCATAGATTTCGTCAGCAATGACGATCAAGTCATGCTTTTTAATGACTTCTGCGATGGGCAGCCAGTCTTCGTACGTCATAATGGCACCGGTCGGATTGCTTGGATAACACAAAATCACCACTTTGGACTTCGGTGTGATGGATGCTTCCAGTGATTCCGCAGTCAATTTGAATTGGTCTTTGGCATACGTTTCGACACCCACAGGAATTCCTCCGCCAATTGAAGCAATTGGTGAATAGGCTACATACGAAGGCTCCGGAATGAGAATCTCATCTCCTGGCACAATTAATGCACGCAGAGCAAGGTCAATCGCTTCACTGCCGCCTACCGTAACGATAATTTCATCCTTGGGATCGTACTTGGTATCAAATTGAGAATCCAGATAATGACTGATCGCTTCTCTCAATTTGGGCATCCCAGCGTTGGATGTATAACTTGTCATACCTCTCTCGAGGGAGTATACGCAAGCTTCACGCATATGCCAAGGTGTAACAAAGTCAGGTTCTCCGACACCGAGCGTAATTATATCCTTGTTGTCACCAACCAGGTCGAAAAATTTCCGAATCCCGGATGGCGGTATCTGCTGAACCAGAGGTGCCAGATACGAGGTCATCTTCTTGTTGTTTCCTGTTGTCTGTTCATTCACTATCATGACACATCTTCCTTTACGGCGAGATCATGAGACGGTTATCTTCCTGATGGTCTTCAAAAATGATCCCGTCCTGTTTATATTTTTTAAGAATAAAATTGGTTTTGGTTGAAAGCACAGAATCAATTGGAGACAGCTTCTCCGATACAAAGTTAGCGACTTCACGCAGGTTGCCACCTTCTACTTCTACGAGCAGATCGTATGCACCTGACATAAGATAGACGGATTTCACTTGTGGATATAAATAAATGCGTTCGGCGATACCCTCAAAACCACGACCACGTTCCGGTGTGATCTGTACTTCTATCAGGGCTGTCACTTTCTCATCGTCGATTTTGCTCCAGTTAACCACCGTAGCATACTTTACAATAACGTGGTCCTGTTCGAGCTGGGCCACAGCGTTCTTGATCTTGTCTTCAGACTCCCCAAGCAGTGTAGACAGCAGCGCCGGAGACCTTCTTGCGTCTTCCTTCAGCAGATCCAGAACTTTTAATTGCAGATCGTTCAAATCTTTCATGACTTTCCCTCCAGCGTCATCCAGGTTCCTGAAAATGAATTAATACTTATATTACATGAATTTAACGTCTGTGCAAAGCTAAAAACCGCCTGCCCTCAATTCAGGCAAGCGGTGGTATGGTCTGGACAATCTATGCTTCAATCCTTATTCTCGTTTATGCTTCAACCTGTTCGCAAAAAGGTTACATGTAATAAGGGTTACCGTAATTAGGTTGATGCTGAGGCACATTAGGAGCCTGGCTATATGGACTGGAAAGGGTATTCTTTTCCTGAATGAACTGATGACATTTCTGCTGCGTTTGATGTGCAGACTGAATCGTTTTGTCCAGCTCGCTCCGAGAAGCTTTGGAAGAAGCGGAATACATGTTATTCTGCTGCATCAGGTTAAACAGTTCCCCTTGCAATCTAAGGGTATCGTTCGTCAGATCTGTAAACATTCTGCGGGTAACAGGGCAGGAAGATTCAGTCGTTGCTGTAGTATATTCACGGGAAGTTCGTCTTAAATCCGCAAGAATCGACTTCAGCAGATCCTGCTCCTGCATAAAATTTCCACCAGATGACAAAGATTGAGAGTACACGCGGTTTCCTCCTATACATTTAATATCTTGGGACTACCTAAGACTGTGTTGGTGCAAGGGACTGATGCTGCTGAAGGACATTGACGAGTGTGTTCAGATGCTGTTCATGTGAGCGTACATACTGATTCAGCGCTTGCTGGATCTGCGGGTTATGTGTGATGGAAGCTGTTGCTGCACATTGTTTGATCAGCATTTCTTCATTGGAGATCGAATCCGCAATGTAGTTCAGTTCCTTGGGGCTAAGCGCCTGCATCTGCGTATTTTGCATGTGCTTTTTTCCTCCTTAACCTAAAGTTTATGCGAATTTATTGTTACCTTGTCCTGCAAAAGTATACTTATTTAACAATCCAAACCGAGGTGATTCATAATGGAACTTATTAATGGCAATACATTCTGGCCAAGTACATTCACATCCCCATACAGTTATCCTGTTCTAGAAGGCGAGATATCTTGTGACTGTCTCATTATCGGTGGTGGTATGGGAGGAGCACTGTCCGCCAAACTATTAACCGAGAGAGGTTTGCGTACAGTCGTTATTGATAAAAGAGAAATCGGTCATGGCAGCAGTATGGCTAACACGGGACTACTGCAATACTCTAATGACAAAACGCTTACCTCCTGTATACATACCTTTGGCGAACAACGCGGGGTACGTTTTTATGAACTATGCCGTATGGCCATGCAGCAATTAGAAGAGACCGCTTCGAGTCTGGACATTGATCCATGGTATATCCCTCGTACAAGCTTGTATTGTGCAAGCCGTGAAGAGGATATGGCTCTTTTGGAAGAAGAATACCATACGCTCAAAACCCACGGCTTCGACGTTGAGCTGTGGAATCGGGACAAAATTAGTGCCCATTTCCCATTCAGCAAACCGATGGCGCTGTATACCCAAGGAGATGCCGAAGTTAACCCCTATAGGCTAGTACATGGCCTCCTTCAATCTGCTACTAAAAAGGGTGCTCAGGTGTACGAACGGACGGAGATGATCCATTGTGAATATGATGAAGAAGGTGTCCTCTGTTACACTCCGAACGGAACAATTCGCGCCAAGCAGGTTATCTTCTCTACGGGTTATGAGACCCAGGAGATCAAAAATGACCGTGGTGCATATCTGAAGAGCACTTATGCGATTGCAACCAAGCCACTAAGAGATCTTAGCAGCTGGTACAATCACAGCATGATATGGGAAACGGCTCGTCCATATTTATACATGCGCACCACACCAGATGGCAGAATTATTGCCGGAGGTCTCGATGAGGAAATTCCGCGTGAAGATCAGCGTGCAATTCGGGCCGAGCATAGGGGCGAGGATTTACTTAAAAAGGTATCTAACTATTTCCCACTTCCGGATCTGGAAATAGACTATGCCTGGGAAGCAGTATTCGGCAGCACCCATGATGGATTTCCGCTGATAGGCCCTCACCCTGAATTCCCGAACTGTTATTTTATTGAAGGATATGGGGGCAACGGGACAGTATATAGCATGATTGCTGCATCCATTCTTACGGATGTGATTACTGGGAGCCATAACGAAGACATGGAACTGTTCTCTCTAACCAGAACCACTAAACCTTCCCCCGTGTAAAATAGAAAAAGGTGCAGATCAGGAATGGCTTTCCTGATTCTGCACCTTTTTCTGTTGTGACCAAACGAATTAGGACGCTGGCTTACCCTGCTCCGGCCCTACTAACATTTTACGCATAAAGACCCAGCCGATTAATGGGAAAGCTCCCAAAACCACGATGAGCCAGGTTAACGTACGAAGTGAAGGGCCATTCATTACAATAATGATAAACACGGCAAGACCAGCTAGGCGGCCTGTCATCAGACAGAGTTCCCTTAAAACGACAAGTTCAACCCTTTTCTCCACATTTTCGCCGCTCATGCCCATCAAGTCGAATCCTGCCGCAATCATGGGAAGCATGTATAACGGCATGGCCAGTGCTGAGCCAACCCCCATAATCAAAAGCGTGCCATAGCTTACCTTCCAGATGAGAGGCAGGAGAACGAGAAATAATATAATTGCCCCCGTCAACATACCTTTCGATCTATAATGCGGTTTGAACCACTTGCCCGCCATCCAATAACTGACCAAAGCTACGGCGGATGTAATTAATGAGAACTGACCCAGCTTGTACTCCTGTTCCGTGGCTACATAAACGAGCAATGCAATTAGAAAGGCGAATACGCCCTCCCTTACACCTTGGGCAGCCAATCCTAGCCCCAGCGGTCTCCACTCGCTGCCTGATCTTGATAATTGCTGCCAGGGTTCCGACCAGCGATAGGTGCCGCTTACTTTTCTCTTTTTCAAAAAAAAGCTGAAGACAACGGCAATCACGTATATCACAAGTGACACGGTAAAAATGAGCCGATAACCCGAATTATCCGCCATCTTCGAGATAATCAATCCCGAGAACCAGGGACCAATGATTCCTGTCATGGAGCCCAACAACCCGACCCATCCATTGAACAGGTCCCTGTTCTCCCGGTCTGTAACTTCAAAGTACACCACATTAAAAGCGATCCAGAACAGACCCAGAGCACATCCGAGCAATATGCCGAGTGGCCATATCCAATCCACCGCTCTTGGTCCAGCCCACAGAACAAGCATATAAAAAATGCCAGACAATGCTGTGCCTAGACGCAGCGCACTCATTTTATTATGTTCTTTGACCCATTTACCGGCTAACCAGAATGTCAATCCAAGTGCAAGCTGTTGACTTACTGTAAACCATCCCAGCATCGCATAGTCCGGACGACTCTTCCATAGATATACATTCAGAAACGTCCCCGACAAAGCTCCGGCTAACACAAACAATCCATTCACGCCCAGAAGCAGAATGGATTGTCGGCCCAGAGATATCTTCATCTGCTCCCTCCTTATTCCGCTTGAAGTCAGCGCTTCGCGGCAAGTCTCAGGGTTAACGTACCCCAAGCAGAGGAAAAACATGACGAATCTCAGGAATATTTCATTTTAATGGAGTGGAAATTACTTCTTGGCGCTCAGATTTTGAATCAGGCGCAGACGATCATCTTCAGACAAACTATATTGAACTTGGAAACAGCCGGAGCAGACATACATTTGTACTGTAAATGGTGCATCCAGCAGGGAATCTGTTCTTGAAACCGCGTTAGCTACAGGAGTGAATGTGTCCTTCGTGGACGTTTGTGTACCTGCGAGAATCATGAATTCACGGCAATGTGGACATTCCGGTACTTCTTCCTGCAGATCCAGCTGTTTCTCCACACCTTCTTCATATAGGATTAGATCATTTCCATCGTCCGCATATTTGGTTAGTGTTCGCAGTTCAGGCAATTTCAGTTCGACTTCATCTCCCCACAATGCCGTGAGGTCAGTGGTTTGATCGCTGTCCTGAGCATCATCAACATCGTAAATATCGCCGGCCTCATCTTCGTCCTCTTCTTCTCCAATGTTGATGTTCAGCGTACGATAACCCTTCAGTTCATTGTGACAATAGGGACACTCTTCTTCAGGGCCCAATTCCTCATCCCATACAATCTCGGTGTGACACCACGGACATACTGTTGTTTCCAATTGAATCAACCTTTCTTTTATACAGTCTTATTGTCAGGTGTTCATGACGTATATAACACCGATAGCAAAAAACACAATAGAAGCCGCAAACAAAATTCGGATCAATATCTTCATGCCAGGTCCCCCTACATGATGCTCGCGCCGATGACAAATGACAACGAGACAGAAATAATCATGGATATCAAGCCCACTGCCCGGTTATCTCGCTCAATTTCCTTGTCAATGGAGAATACCGGTGTCAGAAACTCAAACAGAAAGTAAGCAATAAGCAGTAGAGCAAAGCCTACAAACGACCATGTCATGGCTTCATAGACAGAAGACTTGGCTTGTATGCAGAATCGAAGCACATTACAGATCCCGAAGATCTTGCCTCCCGTAGCCATGGCAACAGCTACATTGCCTTTCTTGATCTCATCCCAACATTTGTATTTGGTTACCAGTTCAAAACAAGCCAGAAATACAAGCAGCTCCATTATGGCTACTGAGAAAAAACCGAGTACCATCCCCAAGGGATGAGACAGCAATTGGTCAATCGTCCCTTTCACTCACTGTTCCCCTTCCCTGTTCCACTGCCCCTCTCACCACGCAGTGGAACACTGTTGTTTCAAGGTCCGGCTATTCCAATTCTGCAACAGTTACGCCGTTTCCGCCTTCTCCGTAATTGCCCAGCCGGTAACTTTTAATATGTTTATGCTTACGCAGATAATCCTGAATACCGGATCGCAAAATTCCAGTCCCTTTACCGTGAATAATATAAATCTGACCCAGATTCGCCAGGAAGGCTTCATCGATAAAACGGTCCGTCTCCATCAATGCTTCCTCCAGATTGGTTCCTCGCAGATCCAGTTCACTCTTCACGTTGTCATCACGTGTACGCTTCATGCCAGTGACCGGTTTCTGCTTAGGCTTGGCTTCTGGCGCAGATTGCTTCAGTTCCAGATCATCCAGGGATACTTTCATTTTCATAATCCCCAGCTGTACTACTGCTTCTTTGCTGCCCGATAATTCCACGACATGCCCTTTTTGGTTCAAGCTGTACACATGCACTTCATCCCCTGGGCCGATCGCCCGGGTTTTTGGTGCTGATCCAGTACGCTTCACTGTCTTTTTACGTCTCTCCGGTTCAGCTTCATCCAGCTGTTTGCGGGCAGCAATCAGCTTATGCTCTTTCACGGATGCGCCTTCCTCCATCGCGAGCTGACGAAGATCCGCTATAATTTTCTCTGCTTCGGCTCTCGCCTTGTCCACAATGTTACGGGCGTCTTCCTCTGCTTTTTCAATCCGGCGTTCACGCTGCTGTTCCAGCTTCTCCAGCTCGGACTGATGACGGCTGCGCAGTTTCTCCATATCCTGACGCAGTCGCTCTGCATTTTCCCGTTCCTGTTCGGCTGTAAGCCGGTTTTCTTCCAGGGAAGCAATCATGTGTTCCACACGCTGATCCTCTTCCTTCACTTCGCCACGGGCGTAGTCCAAAATGTATCCTGGCAAACCAAGGCGCTCGGCGATCGCAAACGCGTTGCTTCGTCCCGGAACACCTACGAGTAGACGATAGGTCGGGCTTAGCGTATTCACGTCGAACTCCATGCTGGCGTTAATGACACCTTTACGTTCATAAGCATAAGCTTTCAGCTCACTGTAGTGTGTTGTCGCTACCATGCGGCATCCTGTCTGATGCATATGTTCCAGAATGGAGATTGCCAGTGCCGATCCTTCGGCAGGATCCGTTCCTGCACCCAGCTCGTCAAGCAGCACCAGACTTTTGGTAGTCATATTTTTCAGAATTCGGATAATGTTCGTCATATGGCTGGAGAACGTACTTAGATTTTGCTCAATGCTCTGCTCGTCCCCAATGTCGGCATAGATTGCGTCAAATACACAGAGCTGACTACCATCTTCAGCAGGAACGAACAAGCCGGACATCGCCATCAGGCTTAATAATCCAATCGTTTTGAGTGTTACTGTTTTACCACCCGTATTCGGCCCCGTCACAATAATGGATGTATAATCATTGCCCAGTTCAATGTCTGTCGGCACCACGTTTTCAATAGCAATCAGCGGGTGGCGGCCTTTTTTGAGCTTAATAAACCCACGATCATTCATGCGCGGCAAGGTGGCTTTTAATTCACGGGCATGCCGTGCTTTGGCGAAGATAAAGTCCAGGGAGCCCAGCAAATCGACATCATACAACAGCCACTCACCCTGCTCACTGACAAGTGCTGTCAATTTCTGCAAAATCACTTCAATTTCGCGTTCTTCCCGGATTCGGGTCTCACGCAATTTATTGTTCATCGCTACAATGGACTCTGGTTCGATAAACAGCGTGGCTCCTGAACCGGACTGATCGTGTACGATCCCGCCGAAGTAAGAACGATATTCCGCTTTTACCGGGATAACGAATCGGTCTCCACGAATGGTGATCAGCTGATCCTGAAGCATTTTGGATACGGTCGAGGAACGAATCATGGAATCCAGTTTCTCACGGATTCTGGCTTCTCCCCCGCGCAGCTCACGTCGGATCTGGGCCAAAGTTACACTGGCACTATCCGCCACTTCTGCATTGTCATCAATACAGACGCGAATCGCGTCTTCAAGTGCTTTTTGCTCCGACAGCTGATCGCTGATAAAGAACAGGGACTCAATCTTCTCATCTTCGTGAAGAGCGGCAATCTGACGTTTCAAACGGCGAGCAGCCAAGGTTGTATTGGAAATCCCGAGAAGTTCATGCGGATTCAGGGTTCCTCCAATTTCGGCCCGTTTCACGGATGCCGTGATGTCCACAATGCCTCCAAAAGAAGGCGACCCTTTCAGACGATCAAAAGTGAAGGCTTCATCGGTCTGCTGGAGCAGCCGTTTTACTTCTTCCAGTTCACTGATGGGTTCCAGTTGTTCCGCTTTTTTCTTACCCATGGTTGTTTGGGCATAGCTTTGCAATGTATTTAAAATTTTGCGGTATTCCAGTGTGTGTAAAATTTTCGTGTCCAAGTGTACAACTCCTTCCAAACTATATCTGTATTATAACGAAAGAAACTTTACTGCGCTATTTAACGAATCCTTCCACACATAAGTTCTGACATCATGCCGCAAACTACAGGTGTCAGGATTTTGCAACCTCTCCATGTGTGATGGTTCCAAATGCATAATCCGATCTGAACTTAAAGGAGGTAAACACGTTGAACTTCTTGGGACATGTCGTACGTTTTATCATCGCTGCAATCGTATTGATGGTTGTCAGCTGGATCGTTCCTGGATTTGCTGTCGGTGGTTTCTGGAGCGCTCTGCTGCTCGCTCTGGTTATTGCGCTGCTCGGCTGGATCATTGAAGGCGTCTTTGGCAAAAGGGTCACTCCTTTTGGCCGCGGAATCGTCGGCTTCATTGTCAGTGCATTGGTGATCTGGCTTGGTCAATATATTGTTGACCATGTCGAAGTTAGTTTGCTTGGCGCTATTCTTGCTGCGTTGGTGATTGGGATTATCGATTTGTTCATTCCGGTATCCACACCTTTTGAAGCAGGACGAAGCTCCAAGAATAACTAAGAAGCACCTAATAATGCAACTGCATGCAACACCTGCGATTCTTCCTTAAACCTCTGATGGCCATATGCCAGATGAGGTTTTTTCATTTCCATAACCTCTCAGCCGTCCCTCAAGATTAGAGAGAGAACCTTACTAACTAATCTTCAAAAAAACGACATAGCCTTCATGTACAAGCCTTACCATTTTGCGGTATGATGACTTGAGAAATGATTAAAATTTCATCTATATCATGCTTAAGGAGGCTCATGATGAAAAAGACTATGGCTTGGCTTGCAGCCTGCATGTTAATTCTGGTTCTCGCCGCTTGCGGAGGAAGCAAACAATCAGCAGATTCGGGCAGCAGCGGTGAATCCGATGCAGACGTAACCGCTAGCGAGCAACTCGTCATTAAAGCGAGCAACTATGAATTTGACCAACCGGAATACCATCTTAAAAAAGGGGTCCCCGTTAACATTGTTTACGAAAACGCTAATGGTAATCATGGCATTCTCGTTCCTGAGCTGAATCTTCAGCTGGACACCAGAAACAGCTCTAAAGTTATTACCCCTGACAAGGTTGGAGAATTCGAGATGTCCTGCTCCGTGTTCTGTGGAAGTGGACATAGCAGCATGATCTCCAAGATTATTGTCGAAGAATAAGTCCCAAGACAATGAGCCCCCGTAACGACGGGAGCTCTTTCTGTATTATAACAAATTGTACAATCGTACGATGCCCATGATTTTAATTATGATCTGATGCCCTTAGGTCTGATCCTGTTCAATCAATTCGATCCATTCGTTATATTCCGTCTGCAATTTCGTATATTCATCCCGCAGCTGGCGATACTCCATGTTCAGCTGCTCTGCCTTCTCCTGCTCCATTTCGCGTTCAACCTGCAGCAGTCTAAGCTGATTCGCAGCGAGTTCGTAGCGCTCACCAATCTCCAGCAGTTCATTTTCCATCGTTTGTTTCTCTTCTATGGCTTCGTTACGGAGCTTATCGAGCTGCTCACGCTCCTGTTCTAGCGCCTCTACCTTTTCAACACTGGCGGCACTTTCCTTCTGCCAAGCATTCAATTCATTCTCAAGCAGGTTCCAGCGTTCCTGCCAGGATTGCTCCTGTACGGCCCATTCATCTGCACGACGCTGCCAGACCTGGTCCTGCTGCTCGGCTTGTTCCACACGAGAGAGTAACCTGGTTTCCCGCTCCTTTAACTCATCCAGTTGTAATATAAGCTCTGCCTGTTTTGCAGACAATTCTTCATGCTTAATCTGCCATTCAAGTGCTTCTTCCTCTGTCTGTGCAAGCAAGTTTCTTTGTTCTGCGATTTGCTCAGTTAGCTTGGCAGCATGCTCGCCGGATGTTGCAATTGCTTGTTCCAGTGCCTGCTTTTCCTGATCCAATTCAGTAAGCTTGCGTGTGTGATTTTCCTCCCGCTGCAATGCATCCCCATAATCGTTGCGGATTTGTGTATAGGATTCCTGAAGTTGGTTTAGCTCTTCACGGATCCGGTTCAGCTCCTCTTCAAGCTGTTCGCGCTCCTGCTGCACACGACTTGCCTGCTCGTTATAGCGATTCGCTTCTTCTCTGTACCCACGAGCTTCTTCCTTAACCACGGTTAATTCATCATGAAGGGACTGTACACCAGACTCCAATGTTTCATTCTGTTCTGCTGCCTCAAGCACCTGAGTCTCCAGCTCTCCCATTTCGACAAGGCGCTGTTCGGCCAGGTCTTTCCATGATTTTTCGCTTTCGGTAAGTGTGCTGATTTCATTTTGCAGCGTTCGTACGGCAGCATGAGCCTGCTCCAGAACTTTCTGCAATCTTCGTTGTTCATTCTCGGACTTCTCTTCGGCTTCACGAAGCTTCTGAATATCTTTTTCAAGCAGTCCATGCTGCTCCTGAACTTTCCGAAGCTGTGCTGCAAGGGAAGTTTCTCTCTCCACCGTCTCGTTGTATTGTTGTTTCCATTCCTGCTCCGTTTCACGAGACTTTTGTAAAGCGATTTCCGTTTCACGCAGCTGCTCTTGGAGCTGGGTACTGTCTTCCTTCAGCTGCCCCAACTGCTGTTCAAGTTCCGTTATGCGACGAGCCTGAACTTCCTGATCCTGTTTGCGCTGCGCTTGTTCCTTGCGCAATGCATCATGCTCAGCGCGTTCCTGCTGTAGCTGCTGTTCCTGATCAGCAGCCACTTCCTGTGCCTCTTCAAGCTGCTTGCGTATATCCTTAAGCTGGTTCTCAATTTCCGCTACACGACCCTCAGCTTGTGTGCGCTCGTTTTCCAGCTGCTGCAGCAGTTTCCCACGTTCTTCCTGTAGTTTGGCCTCAGCATTAGCTGCGGCTTCGGTGAACTGAGAAGCTGCCTCGGCTTTTACTTGTTGTAATTGCTCCTCATAGGCTGCTTCTTTTTCCATCCATTCCAATTCGGCCTGCTCTGAAGATTCGTGGAAATCGGCTTTTAGCTTTTCGATCTCTGTTAAGTGTTCCTCTTTCGTTTGTTGTAGCTGTGATGCCTGCTCTTCCTGGACCTTGCCAAGCTGGAATCTTAATTGCTCTTCTGCCTGCTGCTTCGCCTCTTGCAAGCGCTGATCCGTTTGGGATTGAAGTTCACGGTATTGAAGCTCAGCCTCTTCCTGAACCTTCTTCAATTGACTCTCAGCCTGTTCCAATTCGGACAAAATCGCAGCCTCGGCTTCTTCTTTGGCTGCCTGCACCTGCTGTGCTGCCTTTGCCTCGATTTTCTGGCGTTCTGCGACAGCACGACTCTCCGCTTCCTTCATCTGGGCTGCTGTTTTATCCTGCAGTTCCTTGTACTGTCCTGCTGCCTTCGCCTGGCTCTGCTGTAACTCAGCTGCAGCACGTGCTTGTACTTCTTTTAGTTGGGCTGCTGTCTTATCTTGCAGTTCCTTGTATTGTCCCGCTGACTTCGCCTGGCTCTGCTGTAACTCGGCTGCAGCACGTGCTTGTACTTCCTTCAGCTCTGCAGCTGCCTGTGCCTGAGCCTGCTTAAGCTGGTTGGCCGCCTTCTCTTCTGCTTCTTTCAAGCGCATTTTCATCTTCTCTTCGGCTTCCTTCAGCTGCGCAGCAGTCTGCGACTGCAGCTTTTGTTCACGGGCTGCAGCCTGACTTCGTTCCTGTTCAAGCAATGATTGCAGCTTGTTTACTTCATCCTGCTTCTCGGATTGCAGCTTCGCCATGGCCTGCTCTGCCTCAGTCTTCTGCTTGGTCGCTTCAGCCAGCGCCTGGTCACGACGCTCCAGCTCCTTCTGATGTTCACTTTGAATGGCATTCAGCCTGTTCAATTCATTTCGAAGTTCTGTCCGTTCACCAGTCAGCATTTTCAGTTCATTACGGATCTCCTGGGTCTGAAGAGACTGTTCAGCCATATGTACAGCCGCCAGTACCGCAATACGCGGGGTATCCAGACGGGAATGGTTCTTGGAAATTGCGCTCATGCGCTCATCCACCAGATTAGCTACTTGTTTCATATAGTCGGCACTGCTGCCAACCAGTTTATAGGAAGTCCCGTAGATCTCTACGGTGACGCGTGTACGATCAGGTGTAGTCACAATTGTGCCCTCCTTCAAGTCTGTATGTTGATTCTAAGCTGTAATGACAAAAAAGTCACATCGATCCTCTAATGCTAAGGATTCGATGTGACTTCAAGCAATTCCTGCTAATTGTTGTTCAAAAAATTGGCTTCTGTTCTATTTGCGCAATTCTGCTCCGAATTGCTCCTCCAGACGGGCAACCACACGAGCATGAACCTCTGTGATTTCCTCGTCCGTCAGTGTACGCTCGCGGTTGCGATACACAAGCGCCATGGCCACACTCTTCTTGTCTTCACCCAGTTTGCTGCCTGTGAACACATCGAATACCTGTACGGTTTGCAGCAGCTCTCCTGCAGCCTCACGAATCGAGCTGAGCATAGCTCCTGCTTCAATGTCTTTACTTACGACTACGGCAATATCGCGTTCAACAGCCGGGAAACGCGGAAGCTCACGGTAACGGATATCCACGTCTGCTTCACTATAGATTGTCTCAAGAGCAATCTCTGCGATATACACATCGTTCAGATCATATTGTTGTTGAAGTTCAGGATGCAATTGACCCATGGTACCGATCAATTTACCTTCACCGCCGTCCTTCCCTTCCAAATACACGGAGGCAGAACGTCCTGGATGGAACCCTTCCGGACTGTTTGCAACAAGACGAATGCGTTGTTCCAATCCAACATAGGAGAACAGGTTCTCAAGCGCACCTTTTAGATCGAAGAAGTCCACTTTTTCTACCCCTACATTCCACTGCTGAGCGGCACGGTTACCTGTAAGCAGTAAGCTCAGGACCGGAATTTCATACGGCTGCTTCGTCAGCTTTTCTTCTTCGGTGAAGAACACGCTGCCCACTTCGAATACAGCAAGTGAATCCTGCTTCCGGTTCATATTATACACTGCTGCATCTAGCATTTGCGGCAGAACGCTTGTGCGTAGCACGCTGCGATCCTCACTCATAGGCATAGCCAGCTTCACCGCCTTGCTTCCTGCAGTCAATGCCGGGAACAAGGATGCTTTATCCGGATGTACAAAGGAGTAGCTAATCATTTCCTGCCACCCGCTGCCTGCGAGCAGTCCACGAATGGTACGGCGCATTGCCTGTGAGCGTGTGTAGGCTCCTGGTGTTGTCGGTCCTTCAATTAATGTGGTTGGAATGTTGTCGTATCCATACAAACGGGCAATTTCTTCAAAGAGATCTACGTCGCGAGTAATATCGCCTCTGCGCGTTGGTACTTCCACATCAAGCAATCCTTGTTCAGCATCGCCGCATGCAAAGTGCAGACGAGCAAAAATGGTTTTCACCTCAAGCAGTGAAAGGTCGGTTCCCAGATAACGGTTCAGTCTGTCGAGTGACAGCTGGATAACAACCTTCTCTGCCACCTCGGCTCCAGCTTCCACAATTCCCTGATGTACTTGGCCTTCAGCATAGCGCTGAATCAATTCAGCCGCACGGTCCAGTGCCGTGATAACAGCCCCCGGATCAACTTCCTTCTCAAAACGCATGCTAGCTTCGGAACGCAGCCCCAATTGGCGCGACGTTTTCCGAACCGTTCCGCCGTCGAACTTGGCGGACTCGAGCAGCAGATTGACTGTGCCTTCCGATACCTCGGAATTCTCGCCACCCATAACACCCGCAATGGCTACCGGTTTCACGCTATCGGTAATCAGCAGCATATGCGGTTCCAGCTTACGCTCCTGACCATCCAGGGTCACGATCGTTTCGCCTTCCTTAGCCATGCGTACTTCAATATGACCTTTTTCCAGTTTATCTGCATCAAAGGCGTGCAGCGGTTGACCGTACTCCAGCATGACATAGTTCGTGATATCCACGATATTGTTAATTGGACGAACACCAGCCGCCATTAGACGGTTTTGCATCCAGAGCGGAGAAGCTCCCAGTTTGATACCCGTTACATAACGGGCAGCATAGTGACTGCATTGTTCCTGCGCCGTGATTTCCACCGAGATATGATCGGCAGCAGCATCACCGACTTCAACCAGCTGTTCTTTCGGATTAGGCAGCTTCACTTCACGACCCAGTATGGCGCCAACTTCATAAGCTGCACCGCGCATGCTCAGACAGTCGGAACGGTTTGGTGTCAGATCCAGTTCAAGCACATGATCGTCCAGACCAAGCACCTGGCTGATTGGTGTGCCGATTTCCGTTTGCTCCGGCAGGACAAGAATGCCTTCCTGCTGATCTTTAGGAAGCAACTTGTCGTTCATGCCGAGCTCTTTTGCAGAGCAGATCATGCCAAGTGAAACGACGCCGCGCAGCTTGGCTTTTTTGATATCCAAACCGCCAGGTAGCTTCGCTCCAACCAGGGCTACGGCTACCTTTTGACCCGCATCCACATTTTTCGCACCACATACGATCTGAAGATCCTCTTCCTGACCGGCGTCAATGATGCATACGTTCAGTTTGTCCGCATCCGGGTGCTTCTCCTTGCTCTTCACATACCCTACAACCACTTTGTTTACGCCCTGGTTGCGGTTCTCCACTACATCGATTTCGATCCCTGCACGTGTAATTTTCTCTGCCAGTTCCTGTGGCGTCACACCTTCAAGGGCAATATAATCAGACAGCCAATCTGTCGATACTCTCATGGACGTTCACTTCCTTAATCTATAAATTGGTTTAGCTAAATTTCCTTTAGCGCTTGCTTATCGTAAAGTTTACAGCCGTCCGAATTGCTTCAGGAATGCCATATCACTGTTATAGAAATGACGAATGTCATCGATACCGTACTTCAGCATGGCGATACGTTCTACCCCCATACCAAACGCGAAACCGCTGTACTTCTCGGGATCATATCCACCCATTTCCAGCACCTTCGGATGAACCATTCCGCCGCCCAGAATTTCAAGCCATCCGGTTTGTTTACATACTCGGCAGCCGCTGCCGCCGCATTGTACACAAGTTACATCCACTTCAGCACTTGGCTCGGTGAACGGGAAGAAGCTTGGACGCAGACGAATTTCAGTGTGAGCACCGAACATTTCACGCACAAATTGCAGCAGTGTACCCTTCAAGTCGCTCATGCGAATGTTTTCGCTGATGACCAAACCTTCAACCTGATTGAACTGGAAGGAATGCGTAGCATCGTCATCATCACGGCGGTATACTTTACCCGGGCAAATGACTTTGACAGGTACTTCCCCTTTCATGCTTTGCATGGTGCGTACTTGCACCGGAGACGTATGGGTACGCATCAACAGGTCTTCTGTTACATAGAAGGAATCCTGCATGTCGCGCGCCGGGTGATTCTTCGGCAGGTTCAGTGCTTCAAAATTGTAGTAATCCATTTCCACCTCAGGACCTTCCGCTACGCGATATCCCATGCCGATGAAAATATCTTCGATTTCCTGTACCACTTTGGTCAGTGGATGCAGACCGCCTTGACGTCCACGACGTCCTGGCAAGGTGACATCAATGGTCTCGGACTGAAGACGCTTCGCCGTCTCTTCCTTCTGGAACTGCTCCTGCTTGCTGTCGATGACTTCCTCAATGGCGCCGCGAACGTCGTTGGCCACTTGCCCGATTACGGGACGTTCCTCTGCACTAAGTGCACCCATGCCACGCAAAATTTCAGTCAATGCACCCTTTTTCCCCAAATACTTCACACGCAGATCACCAAGCGTCTGCGGATCGTTCACGCCGGACAATTGTTCCAGCGCTTCAATCTTCAATGCTTCTAAACGTTCTTTCATGTGTAATTGCCCCCTTTATGTGGTGTTATTGCAACAAAAAAAGGCCTTTTCTCCCCAAAAGGGACGAAAAGACCGTGGTACCACCCTTGTTAGACATCCGGTGCTGACTGGCCCTTCCGGCCTGCAACACGTCTGTCTCACTCTGTACGGAATAACGACCGTTAACCGTTTGCCCCTACTGCTGAGCCTCAGCAATTGCTGCCAAGTCAAGTTCAGGGAACCGCTTCGGAGTGAATTTCGGCAGCCTTGTTCTACAGAAACGCTCTCAATCTACGGCGCTTCCTCCCTGTCCAGAGGCACTGCTTACTTGTCTCCATCATCACGTTTGTTAATGAATCAAACCTATATCGACGTATTTATCGATGATCGTTCATAATTATATGCAAATTCAATCGAAATAGCAAGCCAGTCAACCATCTAATTTTTTGCTCGCATCCTTCCGCCTAAGTTGGATTAACCGCTCTTGAATGTCTCGGATCTCAGCGGCTTCCGCAGCACGCTCTTCAGCAGCTTCCGGATGGGCAAGGATATCTATGCTCGCATCGCTCATGGGAGATAACAGTTCGGACAGTCGCATTTCCAGGCGTAATCGTTCATCATCCGATTCCCGCTGGCCAAGTGAAGAATCTCGGAGTTTTCTCGACTCTTCCCAATCCAGAACTCCTCCTTCAAATACCGTAACCTTCCCTCCTTGCTCCAGATCAAGCAAGCGATTGGCCAGCATTTTTGTCAGCATTCGGTCATGAGACACAAGTACCAGAGCGCCCGAAGCCTGTTTTAACACATTCTCCATCACTTCCTGGGTATCAATATCCAGATAGTTTGTCGGCTCATCCAGAACCAGCAAGTTCGCACCGCCAAAGTATAATCTCAAAAATGCAACCCTGCATTTCTCTCCCATACTCAGGTTCCCGATGCGTTTGAATACATCCTCTCTGGTAAAAAGAAAACATCCCAGAATCGTTCGGGCAGCACTCTGAGTCATGGATGGGAGACTGAGCAAGCTGTCCAGCAGCGTCTGATTCTCGGGAAGTCCCTCAAGCTCTTGAGAGAAGTAACCGATCTTCAGCTTTGGATGCCTTCTCACCACCCCCTGCTCTGGTTCAAGTTCACCAATCATCAGCTTCAGCAGGGTCGTTTTCCCCGTACCATTCGGTCCACGTACGGCAAGCCGGTCCCCTCGTCCGACGGCAATTCCCAGATTGTGAAATAACGGATGTCCCTCCGGATATGCGAAGCTGACGTTTCTCATTTCAAGCAGCTGGCGTGCCGCTAACGTGTCAACTTGCAATTCCATGTTTAGCTTGACTGCATCGCGAGGTTTCTCTACCCGCTCATTTTCTAGCCGTTCCAACTGTTTCTGTTTTGCATGGTAACGTGAAATGTTTTTGTTGGCTTTGGCTTTGTAAAAGCTCTGAGTGATCTTAACCTCCACGTCCGTTGCTGAATTGTGGGCCTTATGGAACCACTCCTGATAATTGCGAATGGTTTCTTCAAGCGCTTTGCGCTCCAGTTCCTGTTTGCGGTATAGGGTTTCCTGTTCTCGCCGTTCCCTCTCCTTATGAACTTTATAGTCAGAATATCCACCTTTATATTTGGTCAGCGTTTGCGGATTAAATTCAATGACACCTGTTGCTACCTGATCAATAAAGGTCCGGTCATGTGAAACAAAGAGCAGCGTGCCGGTGTAATTGGATAGCCACTCTTCGAGCCATCGCATGCTGTCTTCATCCAGATGATTCGTCGGTTCATCCAAAATAAGAAATTGGGGTTTGCTGACCAGCAGTCCTGCCAGCCTTGCCTTGGTTTTTTGTCCACCACTCAAGGAATGATAGGATCTGTTCCAGTGCTCCGAGCTTAAACCCAGACGGGTCAACACCTTTTCCACCTCGGTCTCCCACATGTAGCCGTTCAGCTGCTCATATTGCTCCATCACTACGGTATAGGCTTCAAGCAGCCGCTGCTCATCTTCACTCCCGCTCATGCCCATACGCCGTTCCAGTTCTTCCAACTCACATTTCACTTCATAGATCCGGCCACTTTCCTTCCGTACTGCATCCAGTACCTTCATATCGGGGTCAATTAGAGAACGTTGACGCATGAATCCCCACTCCTTCTGCGGGACGTGGCGCTCAATATGTCCGCCTCCCTCCTCTTCCCCTAAAATGATGCGTAACAATGTGGTTTTCCCGCATCCATTGCGACCGAGAATCGCAAGCCGCTCACCTTCGTTAATTTCCAGATTTAATCCTGCAAACAATTCCATCCCGTTCCATTCTTTTGATACTTCATGTAGGCGTACCAATGTCATCATAAGACTTCATCCTTCCTGCGCTAAAAAATCAAATTCATCCCGAGCTTCTTCGAGATGATATCGTTAATCTCGATCACGCAGAGCTGCCTTGGCTCGCAGGAAACCTTAGACATCATTTCCTGAACAAAAAAACCGCTGGCATCCGCCGGCGGTCTGGCAATTCAGGTTTGGATAAAGCGTCAAAAAACAAGCACAAGGTACACCCAGGTATGACAAATAAACACCCAAGAAGGGTACACAAGCCACATTACTCGGCTAGCACACACACCTGATCCCATAGCTGAATTTGGACACACGAATCCCCTCATTGCTCAGCCGCTTCGGCTGACTGCGTCATACATCTTCTGCAGTTACTGGGGTTCAATTCATGTGTCTTACTTCATGGGACGTGTGGTTACCTCTCATTCATGTATAGTATCAATTTCTCCGTTATTGTACCAGAAGTTGGGGGAATTGCAAAGCTTTGAATGAATGTAAGAAAGCAAATACTGCGCTTTCATCACTTTGAGTAAAAAAAAAAGAAAACCCTCTTGTGATTAACAAGAGGGTTCTCTAAGTTAAGCGGGTGATGGGAATCGAACCCACGCTACCAGCTTGGAAGGCTGGAGTTCTACCATTGAACTACACCCGCGCGATAGACGATCGGGACGACACGATTTGAACATGCGACCCCCTGGTCCCAAACCAGGTGCTCTACCAAGCTGAGCTACGTCCCGTTAAGTTCCTAAGAATCTTAACACGGTTTTTACAAAAACTAATATAACATGTTCATCCGGTCCTTGCAACTTTTAATTCCCATTTTTTCCTTTTGGGTGACAAACAAAAAAGACAGAAGCGATTCCCGCTCCTGTCTGATGGCTATCCTGTAGGTTTATCCACATCACGTAAAAACCGTTTTTCAAAATCAGCCGCCACAATGGGTTTACTGAAAAAGTACCCCTGTGCTTCATGGCAATGCTGATCCCGAAGGAACACCAGCTGCGACTCGTTCTCCACTCCTTCGGCTGTCACCTTCAATTGCAGATGATGAGCCATGGATGTAATGGTGGAGACGATCGCTGCATTATTGCGATCCTCCATGACTTCGTTCACGAATGAACGGTCAATTTTGAGCCGATCAATCGGCAGATCCTTCAGGTAATGCAGCGAACTGTATCCTGTTCCAAAATCATCAATACTGATTTGCACACCAATCTCTTTAATTTTGCGAAGTTGTTCAAACGCACGATCTTTGTCAAATGTCATACTTTCGGTAATCTCCAGTTCCAGCCAGTCCGGCTCCAATCCTGTTTCCCTCAGTATGCCGTTGATGTTATCCAGCAGATGGGAATGTCTGAATTGTCTCATCGAGAGATTAACAGACACACACAGTTTGCGGTATCCAGCTTCCTGCCATTGCTTGTTCTGCGCACATGCCTCCCGAAGCACCCACTCGCCCAGCGGTACAATTAATCCGCTCTCTTCCGCAAGTGGGATAAACTCTGCAGGAGAAATTGGGCCGCGCTGTGGATGCTGCCAGCGTACCAGAGCCTCCATACCAACGATTAAACCACTTGCGATATTGATCTGTGGTTGGTATACAAGATAAAACTGACCTCGATCCAACGCTTTCCGCAGATCATTCTCCAGCTGCAGTCGTTCCTGTGCCTTCATCTGCATTGCATGAGCATACCGATTCAATTCGATCCCCTGTTCCTTGGCGTTATGAAGCGCAGTATCCGCATTTTGAATGATTTCCTCTGGTGATCCTCCGTCATGGGGATATATGGCCATGCCAATTCCAAGCGTTATATGATAGTCGTTGCCATCAACCATGACTGGCTTTTCAAACAGCTGCAAAATCGATCTTGTTCGGCGCAGAGCATTTTCTGTATTCCAGAAGTCCGTCATCGTGACCACAAACTCGTCCCGACCAAGACCATACACTTCTTCGCCCGGCAGAGACGATTGCTTCAGGCGCTGCCCCACTTGACGAAGAACACGGTTAGCAGCCTGCTGACCGAGGGAGTCGTTAATCGTTTTGAACCGGTTGATATTCAAAACGAGTACACCGACGAGCTCGTCCTGTTTCACTGCTTCATCCATCAATCTTTTGAGTCTCTGGGAAAGGCGGCGGCGATTTGGCAGACCTGTTACATCGTCATGATGAGCAATATAGTTCATTTTGGCTTCAGCAGCCTGCTGCTTCAGAAACGGGGTATCCACTACCGTTGTATATAGTCCTTTTTGTACAAAGAAATATCCCAGACAATTCATCCACAATGCAAATAACAGATTCAAGTCGCTGATCTGCGTTGCAGAAATCAAGTAACACTCTCCGTAGAAGAAGCACAGGGCTCCACACAGAATAGAAGGCAAATCTCCCTCTTTACCCTTCTTCCACTTCAAAAACAACACAAATGCGGTGATCCCGTAAAGAAGACCGACCAAGAAGTGAATTTTCATAAACGTTTCGCTTAGCACTTCTTGCTGAGTTAATTTGGGCAGCCAGCTCCATTCCTGAACACCCGCTGTGTACAACAGGACAAACGTACCCAGCGTTCCGCTAAATAGTAAAAATTTACGCGGTAACGCAATCTCTGTTTCTCTCACTGCATAAATAAGCAATAAACCCACTGCACAGATCACAGAGCCCAGCGTCATCATTTTGAGGGAAAATTCTGATTCCAACATCGCGCCACTCGGCATCTCTTCCGCATATGAAACGATATGAATTAATTCAAACAGGCCGATCAACAAAAAAAGCGTTGTAATCATGATTCTGCGCAGGGTTAACTTTTGGGTCTGGAACAACCAGCTTTGGTTGTAAATACCGATACAGGCTGCAGCAGCAACGAATCCGCCAAGTAGCGTCAGCACGGGGTATCCGGATATGATTAGATCAGAGCTTGCAGAGGAACGATACCATTGACTTACGAGGAAACATAATAAGCCGCCTAGTGCGACCCATATCACTTTTCTCTGATCTTGCGAATTTGCCTTCATGCCTTGTTTTTCCTTCCCGGGATCACCTATCCTGAATAACCTTTAGCCCTCGTCTATGACGTTCAGGTTTGAAAACTTTCATTATTACACCATTCGACAATAAATATTTACCAACGTTCAATTCACATGCCAATACATGCTATCTGGTACATAATAACATTTAATTCTGCGGACGTGAACTAAAAAATAGTTGAAAATAGGAATATGTATTCATATCCACGTAGAAAAACAAGGCACTAAGAACTAAAAAAACATGAATCTCCAATTGGAGTCCATGTCCCTTTAGTTTGCAACAGCATTTCAGACTATTTTCCATACAAAATGCATTGCAGAGAATCTGATACATGACCGTTGCTTGTATGATGTTTACCGAAAAAATTATTTATCAAAATTCACTTCAGGCGTTGTCAATTTATCATAGAAATCCACGACGTTATCCTTCTCGGATGACGAACGCAGGGCCATTGCCGAACGCGGATGCTCGTCAAGTGCTCCTGTGATCATGTATGGCAGGATGTAGCCCCATTCTTCTTTTTCACGAAGAGGAACCATCAATTGTTCCAATACGCCAAGTACCGGACGCAAGTTATATTTCGTTCCCTTCAGATGCGCCACAAGAAGTTCAGTTGGGCAGTTACCTGCTGCACGGCCCATACCATATACGGAAGCATCCAGTAGTTCGACGCCAAGCTCTGCAGCGACAAGCGTATTGGAGAATGCAAGCTGCATGTTATTGTGAGTGTGAACACCGAGACGTTTGTTTGGCAGATGGGTTTTGAACTTTTCAACGAGGTACTTCACGTCGTTATGGTCGAGGCTGCCATAAGAGTCAACGATGTACACAACGTCTACAGAGCTCTCTTTGATCAATTCAAAGGCTTCGAGCAATTCGTTCTCCATGACATTGGACAAAGCCATGATGTTCAGGGTTGTTTCATATCCACGATCATGGAACGTTTGAACAAGGGCCAAAGCCTTGTCCACATCTTTGCTGTAGCAGGCTACACGGATCAGATCCAGCATGCTCTCGCTGCGCGGCAAAATGTCATTCTCGTCCACACGTCCGACGTCAACCAGAGCAGACAATTTGGTATTTCCTTTTTGCGGGATCACTTTGCGCAGGAAGTCATCATTCAGGAAACGCCATGGTCCTGCTTCTTCGGCACCTTTCAGCAGTTTCGGCGAGTTTTTATAACCGATTTCCATATAATCAACGCCTGCCTCATTCAATCCAGCATATAGCTGTTGAACGAAGTCCACGCTAAAGTCCCAATTATTTACCAATCCGCCATCACGAATGGTGCAATCTAC
This sequence comes from Paenibacillus sp. PvP094, assembly GCF_040546835.1. Classification (NCBI taxonomy): domain Bacteria; kingdom Bacillati; phylum Bacillota; class Bacilli; order Caryophanales; family Paenibacillaceae; genus Paenibacillus; species Paenibacillus sp. PvP094. Next base: position 147,044 of record NZ_JBEPOM010000001.1, read on the forward strand.
AATTTTGCAATGATTTGTCTTCATTTGTCTGCTCCTTTTCTGACCAACTTGTGTATTCCTCTCATGATACTTGAACGTAACAAGAAAAGTAAAGGGATAAACACGTTATTGGGTCTAATGGTTCTATCAAGACTTCCAGTTCTGATCAATCTCGGACATCTCGGAAGGATTCGGAGCTTTTTTTCCGTAACGAACCGCGTTATAGGTACTTGTTAAAATGTCTGAAAATCTCTGCGTATCTTGCTTGCCTGAAGATGGCTTGTGATGCCGGATCTTCTCTGCTGCTTCCAGCGGAGTCTGTGCAGCTTCAATTTCGACCCCTCGCTGTCTTGCTTGATCTATCCATTTTCTGTAGTAGTAACGAACGCGCTCGGCCTCCTGAGATGGGGGTGTTTCTTTTTTCCGGAACCAGGGTTTGCGTGGTCTCACGGGTGTTTCCAGGGTTTCACTAATATCGATGTATTCGGTCCGCGGCTCGGCCCTCCGCTCCCTGGGTTCCATCATCCCCCTCAATCGGTCCATAAGACGGTTTATAGTCTTACGCCCCAATCTGAAGATAAGCCATAGAATCAGTGCAGCAGAAGCACCTAGAACGAACCATCCCAGCATGTCCCAGAAAACAGATGGTTCTGACTGCTCTGTCACTCTCCCTGGAAGCTTTGATGGGTCAATACCAGAGTCTGGTGTCATGGGCAACTGCGGATCGGAAGACGGACCTATTAATCCCCTGATCCATGCGAGCAGACGATCCCGCAGTGGAGCGAGCCAGGCGGCTAGACTGGGAAATGCTCCGATACCTGCAATGATTAACAACATCCATATCAACCGCTGATGATTCGCTCTGTTGAATTCCCGAAGCACAATCTTTCTCTTGCCATCATTTAATACGGCTCTATCCAGCTGTGAACTGTAGACATTAAGGAGACAAGCAACAAAACTGATGAAGCCTGTTGCATATAATGTTCCTCCATAGGTCTGCAATGGGAATAAGGGCTCGAACCAACGCGAGAAAATACCTCCTATAATAGACCCGACAACGCCGAAGATCTGCCATCTCCACATCAAGGTGGAGCGAAGCGATGGTTCTGGCGCCAATCCTACAAAGGCTGATAGAGCCCCCCACAGAAGAGTTGTGATTAATTCCGGTCCCGTATGTCCAGCTATCCAAACCACAATAAGGGATACAGCCACCCCTAGGAGCAGAGCTCCAACTAACCGAAGCCACATACGGGTTCCTAATCCTTGAAACCTATGGCCAAGCAGCACGCCGATGCCGCTTGCCAAAGCATAGATGATCAGCAGAATATAAGGAAAATGACCGTTTGCATAGAATGAAGTAAGGGTCAACAAAGGAAACACATAAACGCCAATTAGCAGCGTCGCGAGCAGAGACATCCCTAGTCTTGATTTGCTTTCCCAAGTCGGATCACTCATGCACTCACCGCCTTGTTGCTCTTCGTACCGATGTGATCTGGCTCCACAGGCAGAATGGTTACTCGGTGTCCCTGTTCATGCAGGCGAGCAATCTCATGCTCCATGGCAGTAGAAACGTAAGACGTAATTAAAAGATAGCTTCGTGCCTGATGAGCTTCCTCATTGCGCTTCACTTCATCATTCAGGAACTGTTCCATGGGAACCATGCATTTCAACTCGGTTTCAGCCATTGCCTCCAAAAGCAGCTCCAGATGCGGGTTGCCATAATCAGGTTCAATTCGAAGCGGATCACGCCCGCCATTTACCCGATAGCCGTTGTGAGCGAATCCTGCAGGGAGTCCTCTGCCAATCGCATCGGCTGCAGCCGTTGCCGCATAGCTCAGTGCACGCTCAATCGGCTCAGGTCGGGTTACTACACTCCACATATCCTCCGACTCCTGAATATTTACAATAATCCAGGACTGTGGATCAGCTGTCCAGCCTTGCTTGTATACCTGCAGCTCACCTGTACGTGCGCTTGCTTTCCAATGAATTCGGTTCATGGGATCGCCTGCTCCGTAAGGACGTACGCCAAGAATAAGAAATGGATCCTCCACGATCCAGCGTGATACCTCTACCTCCCCCTGCCACACCTGGTAAATGGCAGGCAGATCTTCAGCAGCGACCAGCGATGGATATACGATCATGGACAGATGGACAGGGATCGGTTGGGTATTACGCCAGACGCCAAACAGATCTCCACCTGTCATGGTCACCGTATTCAACGTGTAGATACCACGTTTACTGCACATAATCGGATGCTTGCGTGTAATTCTCGTAAATGGTTTCAAAGTAAATATACTTTTGTGATTCTGGTAGATATCACCTTGACTGATATCCATGCCTGAACCACTGCGAAATACAAAGGATCCGGGCATCATCGCCTCAAGTCTCAGCCAGGGTACTGTGACCCGCTTCTCATTCGCTATCGTCTCCACCATCTCAAGCTCATCGCCTGCGTAACAGCGCAGTTTGCTGAATTCACGTGTATACTTCAGCCTTCGTAATGCCGGGCGTCCAAACCATACACCTTGTAGGCCAATGATAATACCCCCTACAATGACAAGCCATAATAGTGCCATAATTACCGTCCACTGCCGGTGCCAATGCTCTCCGTTGGCACCTCTGCCTGGGTCAGAATCCCATGAATGATCCGCTCCGCAGCGCCTTCCTGTTGCCTCACCCTGTTACGGAATACAAGTCGGTGAGCCAGTACAGGTTCAGCCAGAATCTTGATGTCATCTGGTAGAACGTAATCCCTGCCATGCAATGCGGCCCATGCCTGACACGCCTTCAGTAAGGCTTGCGCTCCCCTTGGACTAACACCAAGCGAAAGCTCAGGATGTCTGCGTGTCTCTTCTGTAAGACGAATCATGTATTTAAGCAGGTCTTCTTCGACCTGGACGGACTGGTATGTACGCTGCGCCTCAAGAAGCTGCTCACGACTTAATATGGATGTAAGATCGTTAACAGAACGACCGGCTATAGTCCTTCTCAGAATCTCTACACTTTCATCACTGCTTGGATAACCCATGCGAATTTTCATCATGAATCGATCCATTTGTGCCTCAGGCAGCGGAAAGGTCCCCTGATTATCAATCGGGTTCTGGGTTGCTATTACGATGAATGGACGTTCCAGCTGTCTCGTTGAACCATCAATACTGATCTGACGCTCTTCCATGCATTCCAGCAAGCTCGATTGGGTTCGCGGTGTAGCACGATTGATCTCGTCGGCCAGCACAAGGTTCGCAAACAACGGACCGGCTCTGAATTCGAAATCACCAGACTTTTGATTGTAGAAATGAATCCCCGTCAGATCAGACGGCAGCAAGTCCGGGGTGAATTGTATGCGTTGAAACGTACAATCCAAAGATGAAGCTACCGATTTGGCCAGCAGTGTTTTTCCTGTACCTGGTACGTCCTCAAGCAATACATGTCCTGAAGCGATAACTGCGGTCATGATCAGTTCTATGGTTTGCTCCTTGCCTACAATAACCTGTCCCACATGATTCGTCAGATTTTTATTCATCTGTTCCATTTCCTGAATATTCATCATGCACCTTCCTTTCGCAAGCTATGAGTATGTATCCGCATTCATTCTAACTATAACCCATAATGCTTCCAAAAAAAAACAAAAGGAATCGGCCAACATGCCGATTCCTTCTCATTTTGCCGTATTACACTAATGGGAGCATAATTATAAACCGGGTTCCTTCACCCTTTTTACTATCAACCGAGATTGTGCCCCCGTGGTTTTTGATGATGCGATAACTTACCGAAAGACCCAGTCCTGTCCCGCTCTCTTTAGTCGTGAAAAATGGATCAAACAGACGTACAAGCGTGTTGTGGTCCATACCCTGACCGTTATCCGTAATGGAAATCTGCACATACCTGTTCTCGGTTTCAGTGGAGATCCGTATGAGACCTGTATGCTCCTCGCCTACGCCCTCGATGGCATCCATTGCATTTTTCACCATATTCAGAATAACCTGCTTAATCTGTTTAACATCAATGGAGACGTTCATCGGCGAGTCTGCTTCATCTAGGGTAATCTCGCACCCTTTCATCAAGCCTTCGCTTTCCGTCAGTAAGACGACCTCTTTGAGTAAGGAATCCACCGATATAATGGTCTTCTGCGGTGCTGACGGTTTGGAGGAATTCAGGAATTCATAAATAATATCGTTCGCCCTGTCAATCTCCGTCAATATGATCCTGGCGTATTCATCTTTCCCCAATTGCAGCAAATGTGGGCGCAGCAGCTGTATAAACCCGCGGATCGCTGTCAAAGGATTGCGAATTTCATGCGCGATGGATGCTGAAATGCGTCCCAGCATGGCAAGCTTGTCATTCTGATAAGCAGTCTGTTCTATTTGTTTATAATCCGATACGTCCTTGACACTGAACAAAAAATCTCCATCCATCTGATCTCCGTAGGTTACTGTGACCAGCCAGTGTCTGCCATACTCATCAATCAGTTCATGATAGCGCTTACGGTGGAAGATGGTCTCCCGGTAGATACGTAAAATTTTCTTTTTCTTGAATCGGCTCATCTGTGGATGATGCAGCATTTGCATCAGGGTGCAGCCGCTCAACAGACTTCGGGGAAGCTCCAACAATTTTGCCATTTGAACGTTAATAAACGTCAATACACCGTTGCTGTCAAACAACATAATACCACTATCCAAATGCTCCAGAACATTTTCATATTTGTTGTAATCCAGATGTACAGGCGGGAAACTGTTCGTTGGGTGAGGCACTGTATCCTGAAATTCACTAATCATGACAGGTTCCTCCTTTTCACGTAAATGATAAACTTGCCATTCGGACATCATATCATCACAGAAACAGGAAGGGCCGATTTATTTTTCATTACCGGTGCCCTTTCGTTGGGGGGCTGAGCCGAAAATATGGATGGCACGTCCGGAACCTTAGCTGGTCTATTCCCGGTAACCAACAATTGATCCGGAAAATAATATATGTGGTTTGTTCCATTCAAAACCTTCTCCTATTCCCAAACACGAACATTTCATTTGCTCCGCCTCTTTTGCAAGTCTGTTTTTATCATAGACAAGTTTATAGAAGAGAGTCAATCAGAGAAAGTGTCGAATGGAAATTATTTTAAGAAAAACCTCGAAATACCCGATTTTAAAAACACAAAAACGAAGCCTTTTCGCATATATCGCGAATCAGCTTCGTTCATATCCAAATGATTACATAACAATTTATAGCATAGCATTCAAATTAATCTATAGTCCGCTTTTATTGTGCTGAATTTTAAGTCTGCGCTGGCTCATTACGGCTAATCGGCGTTTGAGTTCGCTCTCCCACTTCTCATCCTTCATTTCCTTGGCTAGTCTCAGGAGATCAAGTGACATGTCAATTTGTCGCTGAACAATGACCATCGCATCCTCGCTCTCGCGGTTGACGCAATTTTCGAAGATTGCATCCTCATCCTCCGTCACGTAATCCTGAAAATCAATCTCGGAAGCTCCGTCGCCATGCGCATATTCAGCCAAAATTTCATATTCATTTTCCACTTTGTAATGCACTTCCACCCGGTGGCATACCGGACAAAACAGCAGGGGAACATTATGAACCTGGGTGCGGTAATGCTTCAGCGTGCCCTTTGTTCCCACCATACTTGCCCCACAACAGTAACTCATTTTTGTTCACCCTCCTTATTACGTGCCGGGACCTTATATTTAGAAATGGTCTCCCTAGCACCTGCAGCTTTTCTGAAAAAGAAGTTGTTCCATCAGTGTATCTCATTCATTACCATATTATCATGGTGATGGCCCGAAAATATTTACGGGGTTTCCATACCCTATTCGCCTCAAAGGCCTTCAATTCCTCTTTCGGGAGATGTAAAAACCTCTCATTCCTATAATACTTCATTAACACGTTTCTTGCCCTGTCTAAACACCCTAATCCAACTTCCAAATAATATTTGGGAAAAAGGGTGCAAAAAGCCCTCAATCCCGAAGGGGATGAGGGCTTGAACCACAAACGTTCAAGTTAATCAGACTTACAGGTTGCTGTCGCCTGGTTTCCAGTTCATTGCACACAATCCGCCGGATTGCAGTGCTTGCAGTACGCGAAGTGTTTCTTCAACACTGCGGCCTACATCGTTGTGGTTAACCACTTGGTATTTCAATTCGCCTTCTGGATCGATGATGAACAGACCGCGCAATGCAACGCCTTCTTCTTCGATCAGAACGCCGTAATCTTTAGCCACTTGCTTCGTGATGTCGGAAGCCAGTGGGAAGTTCAATTGACCCAAGCCATTGCTGTCTTTAGGTGTATTGATCCAAGCTTTGTGGCTGTGTACGGAGTCAACGCTCACGCCAAGAATTTCAGTATCCAAAGCTTTGAATTGCTCGGAAGCATCGCTCAAAGCTGTAATTTCAGTTGGGCACACAAATGTGAAGTCCAAAGGATAAAAGAAGAATACGAGCCATTTGCCACGGTAATCGGACAATTTAACGGAACCAAAATCTTGTCCGTCTCCCGATACTGTTTCCATTGCGAAATCCGGTGCTGGTCTACCAACCAAACGTTCTGCCATAACTAAAAATTCCTCCTTTGGGATTATGTAAGCATCCATATGGATTGCTCATCATCAAGAAAAGCGCGAAAGCTTTTCCTGTTATTAAAATGGTTTCATACTTGATAACAAGTACAAGTAAAATGTTATCATCCGGACTTCTCAAAGTCAAGATTATAAACGTTATTTTTTTATAATAATTATAAATAAGAAATTTTCGTGCCAACATCTAAAGCCCAACATATAAAGGAACAGCCCTCAATCTCTCCTATTGGAAAGCTAAGGGCTGCCCGATCATGATGTCTGAACTATGCCTGTTTACGGATCGCTGCAACGATCAGATCGCCCATTTCCGTAGTACTGATGGCTTTGCTCTTATCTACAGCAATATCACTTGTACGGTGTCCTGCATTCAGCACTTCCGCTACAGCAGCTTCAATGGCATCCGCACCTTCAGCGTAACCAAAGGTTGTACGGAACATAAGTGCAACCGACAGAATCGTAGCAATTGGATTGGCCAATCCTTGACCAGCGATATCCGGCGCCGAACCGTGAACCGGCTCGTACAGCCCGAAGCTGCCTTCGCCCAGTGATGCAGAGGCCAGCATACCGATTGAACCTGTCAGCATTGCTGCTTCATCACTCAAGATATCTCCGAACATATTTTCCGTTACGATGACGTCGAAGCTGGCTGGACGACGCAGCAGCTGCATCGCACAGTTGTCAACAAGAACGTGCTCCACTTCAACATCCGGATATTCCGGGGCTACCCGGTTAACCACTTCACGCCAGAGTCTGGATGTCTCCAGTACATTGGCTTTATCCACAGAAGCGAGTTTTTTGCGGCGTCCTTGAGCAATTTCGAATGCTTGACGAACAATCCGCTCCACTTCAGTTACATTATATACACAGGTATCCACAGCTTCTTGCCCCTGTGAGCCTTCACGTCTGAATTTTTCACCAAAGTAAATGCCTCCGGTCAGCTCCCGAACCACCATCAGGTCCGTGCCTTCCAGTACTTCCGGTTTCAATGTGGATGCATCCTTCAGGCAGTCAAACACAACGGCCGGGCGCAAGTTGGAGAACAATCCGAGCGCTTTACGAATTCCCAGCAAGCCCGTTTCCGGACGGAGTTCCTTGCTGTTGTTGTCCCATTTCGGACCGCCAACGGCTCCGAGCAATACGGCATCCGCACTTTTGCATACGGTGAGTGTTTCCTCTGGAAGAGGCGTGCCTTTTTCATCGATCGCAATTCCGCCAAACAGTGCGTGCTCGGTTTCAAAACGATAACCGAATACTTCCTCCGTGCGTTTAAGTACTCTCTCTGCTTCCGCTACAACTTCCGGACCGATACCGTCACCTGCGATGACTGCAATTTTTTTTACGTCTGTCATGGGTTGTCCAACTCCTTCATTCATTCTCAATCGAACGTGTCATATTTAACTCTCTCTTTTGTATCATATTCAGTGGTCATTTGACCAAGATATACAATCTATGACTTTAATAGATTTTACCTATAAGAGATTTCATGTCTGTTGTTCTGCTCGTCAGACTGGAGTAAAATAATACGTGAAGTCAAATTCAGGTAACTCAGGAGGGATTGCAAACCATGCAATACACGTACTTGGGAAAATCAGGTCTTAAAGTAAGCCGGATTTGTCTCGGCACCATGAATTTTGGACCTGCTACAGATGAAAAAGAAGCATTCCGTATCATGGATGCAGCACTCGATGCTGGCGTTAACTTTTTTGATACCGCTAACATTTATGGTTGGGGTGAAAATTCCGGCCTTACCGAAGAAATAATCGGTCGCTGGTTCAGCCAGGGTGGAGGCAGACGTGAAAAAGTGGTGCTTGCGACCAAGGTGTATGGTTCCATGCATGATGAAACGGATGGTCCCAACAACGATGCCGGTCTCTCTGCCTATAAAATCAGACGTCATCTGGAAGGCTCCCTTCGCCGCTTGCAGACAGACCATGTAGAGCTGTATCAAATGCACCACGTGGACCCGGCGGTTTCCTGGGACGAGCTATGGGGGGCATTCGAAAATGCTGTCTATCAAGGCAAAATTGGTTATGTCGGATCAAGCAACTTCGCTGCATGGCAGATTGCCATTGCTCAAAGCGAAGCCAAAAACCGCCATTTCCTCGGTTTGGTGTCCGAGCAGCATAAATACAGTCTTAACTGTCGTTTGCCTGAACTCGAAGTGCTGCCTGCAGCCAAAGAGCTGGGCCTTGGCGTGATTCCATGGAGCCCACTTGATGGTGGCTTGCTGGGTCGCAATGCACTTCAGAAGCTGGAAGGCACACGCAGCGGCGGCATCGCGGAACGCATTGAACATCATAAAACCCAGCTTGAAGAATTTGCAGCACTGTGCCGCGATCTTGGTGAACCACAGGATACGATCGCTTTGGCTTGGGTTGCAGCCAATCCGGCAGTGACCGCACCAATCATCGGTCCCCGTACGCTGGAGCAGTTCGAAACTGCACTTAAATATCTTGAAGTCACATTGGATGAAGCGGTGCTTAAACGTCTTGATGAGATATTCCCGGGTCCGGGTGGACATGCCCCCAACGCGTATGCCTGGTAATCTGCTCTAGTTGCAATTTTCTAGATCCGTCCTAATTGATAAACATAACATTCAAGCTATAGCAAAAAGTCTGACCTTAGGTCCATTCCTAGGGTCAGACTTTTTTAGCTTGCTCAACAAACTGCAGTGCAGTTCGAGTGCATTGGATGCTTGCTGCGTCTGTTTACAGATTCACGTTGACACGGTTGGTGTATGTTTTACGTTTCTCAATCAGTTGGTTCAGGCCATCCACATAAGCACGTGCACTTGCACCCAAAATATCGGTGCTTACACCGCGTCCCTGAACGGAAACCTGGTTCTGTGTCAATACAACATGCACTTCACCGAGTGCATCTTTACCATGTGTAACCGACTTGATGGAGTAGTCAGACAGCGTAACTTCTTCCCCGCTCACCTTGTCAATCGCATTGTAAATGGCATCAACGGAACCATTACCTTCCGCTTGCTGTTCAACGGTGTTACCGTCAAGCGTGGCGATACGGACTTTGGCTGTCGGAGTCGATTCATCCCCATACGTCACGAAGATGGATTCCAGTTTGTACATCTCAGGTGCATCCTGCAATTTCTCTTCGATCACCGCGAGCAAATCCTCATCAGTGACTTCTTTTTTCTTGTCCGCCAGATCTTTGAATTGGGCAAAAGCACGATTCAGTGCTTCTTCATCCAGTTCATAACCCAGCTCAATCAAGCGCTCACGGAATGCGTGGCGTCCAGAGTGTTTACCCAGTACGAGCTTGCTTTCCTTCAGACCGATTGTCTCTGGCGTCATGATCTCGTACGTTGTTTTTTCTTTCAGCATGCCATCCTGATGAATACCGGATTCATGTGCGAAGGCGTTCGCACCAACAATGGCTTTGTTTCCTGGAACAACCATTCCTGTCAAACGGCTAACAAGCCGGCTGGTACGTGCAATTTCCGAAAGCTGCAGAGAAGTTTTTGCCTGGAAGAATTCCTGACGTGTCTCCAGTGCCATGGCAATCTCTTCGATCGCCGTATTTCCTGCACGCTCACCGATTCCGTTAATCGTACCTTCGATCTGATCTGCACCATTCAGAATGGCAGCCAGTGTATTGGCAGTTGCCATACCCAGGTCATTGTGACAATGTGCACTCAGCTGCACTTTTTCAATACCATGAACATTCTCTTTGAGATGCTTGAAAATGTTACCGTACTCATAAGGACTCAGATAACCTACTGTATCCGGAATGTTAACTACCGAAGCACCTTCCTCTACGGCCATGTTCACCATTTCAACGAGAAAATCATATTCGGTACGGCCTGCATCTTCAAGAGAGAACTCAATTTTGGAAAATGACTTCTTCGCATAACGAATGGCAGAACGAGCCGTATCCAGCACTTGCGCTTTGTCCATGCGCAATTTATGTTGGCGGTGAATCGGTGAAGTTGCCAAAAATACGTGAATGCACGGGTCCTGTGCACCTTTCAGCGCTTCTCTAACCGCGTCAATATCCTGCTCTCTGGAGCGGGACAAGCCGATAACCGTAATATTTTTAACCGCTTTCGCTACTGCATTTACCGCTGCCAGATCGCCTGGAGATGCTGCCGGAAAACCGGCTTCCATCCGGTCAATCCCAAGCCGCTCGAGCTGATGGGCAATTTCCACCTTTTCACGAGTGTTCAAATTGACTCCCGGGGATTGTTCTCCATCACGCAGCGTTGTGTCGAATACATAGATTTTACGCACGCCTCGCACCTCCTAGACTGTAATGTATGTTTGCCTCTAAACCAGCAATAGCGGCACACGCATAAGCACGGCCGCTATTTCCGGTTAAAGCTGTAAAATTGCTTATCTTATAAGTGCATGTTCAAAAAGTCAACGATTCAGCACCGAGAAGGTTACGAGAACCTGAAGGAGGAGGAGCGGAGTGTAGGCAAACCTACATGAGCACCGGACTCCGAAGGTGAACGCAAGATTCGATGTCGAGTTCGCTTCGTGGGCTACTTCGTGATCAATTGAGGACTTTTTGAACAACCTCTAAGTGCAAATGCTTACTTCTTGATCCAGTGCATCATTTCACGCAATTGTCCGCCAACCACTTCGATTGGGTGTTCAGCTTCGTTGCGACGAGTTGCTGTCAGGAACGCACGACCGGATTGGTTTTCCAGGATGAAGTCACGTGCAAATTTACCTTGTTGGATATCGGAAAGGACTTCTTTCATCGCTTTCTTCGTATCTTCAGTTACAACGCGAGGTCCAGTTACATAGTCACCGTACTCGGCTGTGTTACTGATGGAATCACGCATGCTTGCAAGTCCGCCTTCATACATCAGGTCAACGATCAGTTTCAATTCGTGCAGACACTCGAAGTACGCCATTTCAGGAGCATAACCAGCTTCAGTCAACGTTTCGAAACCAGCTTTTACCAGGGCACTTACACCGCCACACAGAACCGCTTGCTCACCGAACAGGTCTGTTTCTGTTTCTTCGCGGAAGGATGTTTCGATAACGCCTGCACGTGTGCAGCCAATACCTTTTGCATATGCAAGACCGATGTCTTTTGCTTTACCTGTTGCATCTTGCTCGATCGCGATCAGGCCCGGTACACCGAATCCTTCCACGTAGGTACGACGTACCATGTGGCCAGGGGACTTAGGAGCTACCAGCAGAACATCGCTGTCTTTTGGAGCAACGATTTGACCGAAATGAACGTTGAAACCGTGGGAGAAGAGCAATGCTGCGCCTTTTTTCAGGTTAGGTTCGATTTCGTTTTTGTATACAGAAGCTTGCGTTTCGTCAGGGAGCAAGATTTGAACCACATCTGCACGGCTAGTTGCTTCAGCTGGAGACAATACTTCAAATCCGTCATTTTTTGCAGTGTCAAACGATTTACCTTCACGAAGTCCGATGACTACATTCAAACCGCTATCACGCAAGTTTTGTGCTTGGGCGTGGCCCTGGCTACCGTAACCAATTACGGCAATCGTTTTTCCTTTCAATACGCTAAGCTCTGCATCCTGTTCATAATAAGTAGTTACTGGCATGTTTATAAGTCCTCCTTTGTATTGTAAAGAACCCTTCATTAATGAGCGGGTGTCTCAAGGGACCGGCATGCTGGCTGTTCCAGCAAATCAGGTCTGATCCGATCCGTTCAGACACCCGCCCTTTAATGCGGGGGTGTAGCTCTCTTTTCAAGCGTTACATCACTAAAATGTTGAATTGCAGCAGATGCAGGATCACGATGTCATTCAAGGATCACCTGCAGTCTGTTGTACTGCTTCTTCTCGTATCCTTCGTTGCTTACCCGATATGCATATTAGACCATAGATTTAGATCTATTGGCAATTATACGTTTCCACGTACCAGTGCAGTTACTCCAGTCCGCGAGAGTTCGCGAATGCCATACGGCTTAAGCAGCTCGATCATGGCGTCGATTTTGTCGGTATCTCCAACAACCTGAACCATCAGACTACTTGGACCAATATCCACAACCGATGCACGGAACGTTTCGACCACTCCCATGATTTCAGGGCGTTCGGAAGGTTCTGCTTTTACTTTAATCAAAGCGAGTTCACGGGCAACCATCGGCTTGAGGCTGAAATCCACCACTTTGATTACGTCAATGATTTTATAGAGCTGTTTCTCAATCTGCTCCAGCGTTTTGTCGTCACCAATAGTGACAATGACCATACGGGACAAGCCCGCTTCTTCCGACTGACCTACCGTAATGCTCTCAATGTTGAACCCACGTCGACCGAACAACCCCGATACCCGCTGCAGGACGCCAGGCTGATCGTTGACCAAAATCGAAATCGTATGTCTAATCATTCCTCAGCATCCCCCATCAGCATTTGATCAATTGTTGCTCCTTGCGGAACCATTGGATATACATTTTCTTCTTTGCGAACAACAAATTCTACAACGACCGGTCCAGGTGTATCCAGTGCTTCCTGCCATGCCCGTTCAGCTTCTTCCTTGTTCGTGGCACGCAGTCCTTTTACACCATATGCTTCAGCCAGTTTTACAAAATCCGGGCTGCCTGCCAGATCGATGTGACTGTAACGGTTCTCGTAGATGATCTCCTGCCACTGGCGAACCATTCCAAGCACCTGGTTGTTAATGATGACAATCTTGACCGGGATATTGTTGATCGCGCAGATTGCCAGTTCTTGTGAACACATCTGCATTCCGCCATCGCCATTAATGGAGATGACCAGTCTGTCCGGATTCGCCATCTGTGCACCAATTGCCGAAGGGAATCCAAAGCCCATTGTTCCGAGTCCGCCGGAGGTTACCCATGAGCGAGGTTGATTGAACTTGTAGTACTGCGCCGCCCACATCTGATGCTGACCAACGTCAGTAGTCACGATCGCCTCACCTTTAGTTGTATCATTCAACAACTCAACTACCCATTGTGGTTTCAACTCGTCTTCGGAATCCGTGTAGCTGTATGGTTTCTCTTGCTTCCACTGCTTGATCTGGTCTCTCCAGGCATCCGCACGCTCGGCACGCTGCACTTCCTTGTTGGCTATTTCGAGTACCGTCTTCACATCCCCAACGATCGGGATATCCGTCGCAATGTTCTTGCCAATTTCAGCCGGATCAATATCGATGTGCACGATTTTGGCATGTGGTGCAAAACCGTCCAGTTTACCTGTAACCCGATCATCAAAGCGAGCTCCGATGTTGATCAACAGATCCGCTTGTTGAATCGCCTGGTTGGACGTGTATGTTCCGTGCATACCCGGCATTCCGGTCCAAAGTTCGTGTCCGCTTGGGAAAGCACCAAGTCCAAGAAGTGTCGTTGTGATTGGAATGCCTGTTTTCTCAACAAATTCGAACAGTGCTTCGTGTCCACCGGAGTAAACGACTCCGCCACCTGCAAGGATCATCGGACGCTCTGCTTCCTGAATGGCTTGAGCCAGTCGATCAACCTGAAGTTTGTTTGGCACTGTCCGAGGGTTGTAGCCTCTCAGCGTCACTGGTTCAGTAATCGGTTCAAACAAGGTTTTGTTGGCAGAAACATCCTTCGGAATGTCGATTAACACCGGACCTTTACGTCCTGTATTAGCAATATGGAATGCTTCATGAATGACACGCGGCAAATCTTTAACGTCTTTTACCAGATAGCTGTGTTTGGTAATTGGCATTGTAATACCGGTGATATCCGCTTCCTGGAAAGCATCCGAACCAATCAGGCTGGAAATAACGTTCCCCGTAATGACTACGAGCGGTACGGAATCCATATATGCCGTTGCAATTCCGGTTACAAGATTCGTTGCTCCCGGACCGGAGGTTGCGATACAAACACCAACTTTGCCGCTCGCACGTGCATATCCGTCTGCTGCGTGAATCGCACCTTGTTCATGCCGAGTCAGTACATGCTTGAAGTCCTCGAAACCGTACATCGCGTCGTAAATGTACAACACCGCTCCGCCCGGATAACCGAATACGCACTCGACACCTTCCAGCAACAAGCTTCTTAGCAGAATCTCAGAACCGCTAATGACCTCCGGCTTCATCCATTTTTCACGTAATTCATCTGTTGATCGTACTTCTGGAATTTGAGCTCCCATCAGTCATCCTCCTCTCGGAATTTACATCATTCTGACATTTGAAGTTACAAAAAAAACCTTTCATCCCTGCAAACAAGTTAATGCTTGCGAGGGACGAAAGGTTGTTGCTTCCGTGGTACCACCCAACTTTGTCCGAAATTTCGCAATAACGGACCTTACCAGGTACAAAAAACGATAGGTCAAACGGACATAGCCGTCTTCCATACCTGTTGTCTGTAACGCAGACATACGATTTCCCCTAATACGCGAGTGGAGTGACATCCAATGCTTTTCAGGAAAACAGCTCCGAGGTGAGCTCGTATATAAGGGATTATGGTGGTGGTTTCAGCAGATCCAGCCACTCTCTGAGCAAAAGAGCCCTTAAAACTTCGTCCTCTTCATAGCCGATTAAATATTCTCGTTAAATGTTAGGAACATTATATGATTCCTCCAACCGATAAGTCAATACCTGATTTGGATAAAATTTTTAAACGCCCTTTATCTCGCTACTACGCTACTTAACGTTACCCTATTCCCTCCACTTCATTCAGTCACCTTTTATCTTGCTCCAGGCATAGGATATACGAGCAGCACGACTAGTCTTGAAAGGAGGATCAGCATGGTGATTCGGCAACGCAATTCGAGGCTGGATGATGGCGCCATCATGAGTTTAATTGACTCCCAACTTGTTCCTCTATCCCATATGAGTACCAATGAAATCAACAAAATACGCAAAGACATACCCCTGCGTATGAACAGGGGCATGACCTTTGTTGTCTCACCGGACCCGAACAAAGAAGCTGTAGCATTTATACATTTTCTTATGCACGGCGAGTTGTTATATGTCGATATGATGGCAGTTGCTACAAAGGAACAGCGTAAAAGGTACGGTCAGACTTTGCTGCAAAAAGCCGAAAACTTCGCCGCATCACGAGGCTGCAAAAGATCCAAAGTAATGGTCGACGAAGGCAATACAAAAGGGCTGCAGTTCTATCAAAAAAATGGATATAGTACCGTTCGTTATATTATGATAAGCCGCTGTTACGAAATGGAAAAGAGTATTTAGGTTCTCCTAGAAAAATCCTGGTGGACGCGGCCCATACGGTCCGAACCCGGGTCCCGGACCATAGCCTGGTCCATATCCGGGGCCGGGTTTTGGTCCAGGTCCGTAGCCTGGTCCATATCCAGGACCTCCATATCCAGGACCCCCATAGCCCGGTCCCGGGCCGTAAGCGTAAGGCAATGTGGCGATTGCAAGCAAATCAAACAAAACCAGTGGAAGAATGGCTTTTGTGCGCACTTTTTTGCCATTCACACGCTTTAGCACTAATTTATTGCCGGATACTTTCAACAGCTTCCCCGTAACCCGAGTGCCGTCTTTTTTCACCGCAACGATATTTTTGCCCACGAATTTCAACGCTTCACGACGCGTAACATGTTGTTTCATACTTTCCCCTCCTCCTCGGATCATTCAAAACAGTGTATTCGTCCATCACTTGCTTCGCCTGTTTCTTTGTCCCTAATTGAAAATATGGGTCTCTACCCTGACACAGTGAAAACGTATGAATTGCTATTTGCATAACAAAAAAGAGCCCGCACAAAAGCGGGCCCTTTCTCTGATAAAACTTATTATATCGTTTAATGAATTGCTTGCGTCTACCTTTTCCCCGGATCATACGGTTCACCGAGTGCAGACGGAGCTGACGAACGTCCGACTGCCGCGATAAGAACAATAATCGTGAGCAGGTATGGCAGCATATAAATAATTTCCTGGGGAATACTTTGAGACCATTCGAACAGCTGCACATAGTTTCGAATTGCTTGTGAAAACCCGAAAAATACAGCAGCACCAAATGCTCCGATTGGATTCCATTTACCAAAAATCATCGCTGCGATCGCAATGTATCCTTGACCAGAGACCGTATTATGCGAGAAGGTGCCTGTTGTAGTCAGTGTGATCGCAGCACCACCAACAGCCGCAAGGGCACCACTGATCATTACGCCCACATAACGATAGCGACGTACTTTAACACCTACAGTATCAGCCGCACTCGGGTGTTCACCCACAGAGCGCAGGCGGAGTCCAAATGGCGTTTTGAACAGAACGTAATACGTCAGGAATACTAGAATAATCGCCAGGTATGTTGTCGGATAAACGTTCTTGAACAACGCTTCTCCAATCAAAGGAATATCCTTCAAAAGTGGAACATCAAATTTATTGAAGCCCTGCACCAAAGGTGAGTCCCCGGATCCTTCAAACAACAACTTAACCAAGTATAGCGTACTTCCTGCTGCCAGGAAGTTAATGACGATACCACTGATAATCTGGTCAGCTTTAAACGTAATTGACGCAACAGCGTGAATCAGGGATACGAGTACACCCAATGCAACGGCAACCAATACACCCATCCAGGCAGACGTTGTTCCACCCATTCCTGCTTCTTGGGCATAGTGCGCCCCAATCCCGGCTGCAAACGCGCCAAAGACCATAAAACCTTCAAGTCCCAGGTTGGTTACACCAGATTTTTCAGAGAATATCCCTCCAAGGGAAGCAAAAATCAATGCCGTAGCAAAGACAAGCGTCGTATTGATAATTTGCCCAATTGTCAACAAGTCCATCTACAACACCTTCTCTTTCTTGCGCTTGGAATAGAACGGTTTAAGTACCCAGCGCACGATGCCTTGTGCCGCAATGAAGAAGATAATCGAACCGATTACAATCCGAATAATCTCTGGCGGTACATCTGCAGCAAAGCTCATACCCGCAGATCCATAGGTAAGCGTACCGAACAACAACGCTCCCAGAAGCACACCAAACGGATGGTTCAAACCAATCAAGGCAACGGCAATCCCGTCAAAACCTGTCCCTGGAGATCCCGACATGACTGTTTGATACTGGAATACGCCCAGTACCTGGAAAGCTCCACCAAGTCCCGCAAGCATACCACTGATGAACATGGCTTTTACGATGTTGCGATTAACATGCATCCCTGCATATTCAGCCGCATTCGGGTTATAACCTACAGCACGAATTTCATACCCTTGTTTTGTTTTCCACATATAGATATAAAAGAGCACAGCCATAACCAGGGCAATCAATGTACCCAGGTGGACACGGGAGTTGCCCATGAGTTCGGATAACCAGGTCAAACTGATCGAAGCAGACTCACTGATATCTACCGAACGGTTTTCCCCTTGAAGCAGCAAAAACTGTCGTACAATCAAATTGGCCAGATAGAGACCGATCCAGTTCAGCATGATACTGCTGATAACTTCATTTACGCCTCGAGCGGCCTTCAGATAACCGGCAATCGCTGCCCAGAGACCGCCGAATACCGCGCCGGCAATCAGTGCCAGTGGAGCATGAATGTAGATCGGAAGACCTGCGAATTTAACCCCGACAAATGTAGCTGCAGTCATACCAACGAGAAATTGTCCTTCCCCGCCGATATTAAACAGTCCTGCACGGGACGCAAATGCAAACGCGAGACCCGTCATAATGAGCGGAGTCATCTCACGTACTGCTTCTCCGAAGTTGTACATGTCACCAAAGACTTTCTTAAATAAAGCGCCATATGCCTCAATTGGGTTGTATCCCCCAATAAGCATAACGATACCGCCAAGAATCAATCCCATAAGGATCGCAACGATAGGCAGAATAAAGGAATCACGGGTAAACCATTTCAATACTTTACTCATGTACAGTACCTCTCTTTTGGGTGCTACCCGCCATCATCAAGCCGAGCTCCCTGTCATTCGTTTCTTCCGGCAACACTTCACCGACGATCTGGCCTTCATAAATGACAGCAATGCGGTCCGAAACGTTAATAATTTCATCGAGCTCGAAGGAAATCAGCAATACCGCTTTTCCTTGGTCACGCTGAGCAATCAACTGTTTCTGGACAAACTCAATAGCACCTACGTCCAAACCACGTGTTGGCTGAGCGGCAATAAGCAGCTCCGGGTTCTTATCGACTTCCCTCGCGATGATCGCCTTTTGCTGGTTCCCCCCTGAAAGGGAACGTGCTTTGGTTTCAATGCTAGGAGTCCGGACGTCAAATGCCTCAACCAGACGCTTCGCCTGCTTTTTGATTGCATCGAAATTCAGGAAGCCTCTGCGCGTATACGGAGATTTATAGTAAGATTCCAGAACGATATTTTCACTGACAGAGAAATCCAAAACCAATCCGTGCTTATGTCGGTCTTCCGGAATATGACCTACTCCCGATTCCGAAATATGACGCGGTGAATGGTTGGACAATTCTTTTCCTTGCAAACGGATCGAACCGCTATCCACCTTGCGCAATCCAGTCAAGGCTTCAATAAGTTCACTCTGTCCGTTACCATCAACACCTGCGATGCCCAGAATTTCGCCTGCACGAACATTCAGATTCAGTTCATTCAGAACAGAAATTCCCTCTTTGTTTTTGGCAGTCAATTTGCTGACTTCAAGGACGTTTGCACCAGGCGTTGCCGGCTTTTTATCCACTTTAAACGTGACATTACGACCAACCATCTTTTCGGCAAGCTCATTAGGATTGGTTTCCGATGTCTTTACAGAATCGATGACTTTCCCTCGGCGAATAATCGTGACCGTATCCGAGATCTCCATAATTTCTTTTAACTTATGTGTGATCAGGATAATGGATTTGCCTTCAGCAACGAGCTTTTTCATGATGACCATCAGTTCTTTGATCTCCTGAGGAGTCAGAACTGCCGTTGGTTCATCAAAGATCAGGATATCAGCGCCGCGGTACAATGTTTTTACGATTTCAACGCGCTGCTGCATACCGACAGAGATATCATGGATTTTGGCGTGCGGATTCACTTTGAGTCCATATTGCTCGGATAAACGCTGCACTTCAGCAGCCGCTTTTTTATAGTTAATATTGAGACCTTTTGTTGGTTCAGATCCCAAAATAATGTTCTCTGTTACCGTGAACGGCTGAACAAGCTTAAAGTGCTGATGCACCATGCCGATCCCAAGCTCGATGGCTTTGTTCGGGCTATCGATCATGACAGGCTTGCCATTCACTTCAATGGAACCTTCATCTGGCTGATAGAGACCAAATACAATATTCATCAACGTTGACTTACCAGCGCCGTTTTCGCCCAGTAGAGCATGGATCTCGCCTTTACGAAGCTGAAGGCTGATAGCGTCGTTGGCAACAATGCCTGGAAAACGCTTCGTGATTTGTTTTAACTCAACGACGGGGGTTGCTGCACCCATGTAATCACCCTTATAACTGATATAGTTTGGTTCCGCAAACGTAAGAAAAACGTCTATCGACGTATGTTCAAGGGAAAAAACCGCTTTTATTGCGGTCACTTTCCTTCTCTTGAGATTATCGAATCCATCCAGCACAGCTGAAATGTATACATTCCATAATCTTAAGAAAAGCTCCTTCCGGAGCGTTATTGCTAAAACATTGATTCTGCATTTGGAAGGATTCCAGCAGCATCTTGTTAACTAGGTACAAATGTTATGATGCCTTGAGCAAATTTTCCTGTCTTGACAATCATAAGGCCGGTCATGACCGGCCTCGTGATTATTCAATTAAAGGGCGAAGCAATTACTCTGTAGGTACTTTGATTTCGCCGCTGATGATTTTTTCTTTGTATTCGTCAACTTTAGCAAGGATGTCAGCAGAAACATTTTTTGTAGAAGTATCAGCAATACCTACACCGTTCTCTTTCAGAGTCAGGTTTTCAGAACCGCCAGCAAATGTGCCGTCGATAACTTCTTGGTTTACTTTCTTAACTGCTTCGTCAACTTTTTTGATCATGGAAGTCAGTGTAACATCATCACCGAACTCCAGAGATTGGTCTTTATCCACACCGATTACCCAAACATCTTGTCCTTGTTTTTTGCGGGCAATTGCTTCGTTGAACACACCGTTACCTGTAGCACCGGAAGAGTGGAAAATGATGTCTGCGCCTTGGTTGTAGATTGTAGCTGCAGCTGCTTTACCAAGGTCTGGTTTGTCAAATGCGCCTGTATAGTTGGAGATCAATTCAGCATCAGGGTTAACTGCTTTAACGCCTTCTCTGAAACCAACTTCAAATTTCTTGATCAGTGGGCTGTCCATACCGCCAACAAAACCGATTTTGTTCGTTTTTGTAGTCAGACCGGCAACAACGCCAACCAGGAAGGAACCTTGCTCTTCAGCAAATGTAACGGATTTAACGTTAGGAGAATCTACAACACTGTCGATGATCGCCAGTTTGGATTCAGGGTTTTGGTCAGCAACCGTTTTGATTGCGTCAGCCAATTGGAATCCGATACCCCAAGTCAGGTCATATCCACCTTTAACGAATTCGTTCAGGTTAGGAATGTACTCTTCATCGGATTTACTTTGCAGGTATTTAACTGCTGTACCTGTTTCAGTTTCAGTTGCTTGCAGTGCTTCCCAAGCGGATTGGTTAAAGGATTTGTCGTTAACGCCACCTACGTCAGTAACCATACCGATCTGCAAATCGGATTTCGCTTCAGTGGATTCGCCACCTGTTGTTCCACCAGCATTTGTTTCTTCCTTCGGTTTGCTTCCGCAACCTGCGAGCATTACCGATACTGCCAGCAACATGACCAAAGACAAGCTGAGCATCTTTTTCATTTCTCTTGTTCCCCCTTAATGATATATACCTAATTCCTACCCAGGTCGATATTGAACGATGAACAGATGTCTGATATGACTTTTATGCGGAATGTATGGTTTCTTCGACATAAAGAGCACATTCACACCTTATCTTTATCGGATCATCTGCCGAAAAACCGAACATTATGACTAGGAGAGAAAAGTTTAGGACTAGCCTACTAGAGGTGATTATACATTTAACCAGTGTTAAAATCCAGATGTTTCATGACTAAAAATCACATATTTTTAGACTTTTATTGTTGAAAACGCTTAAAATTTTAGCAGTTTAACACGATAACGTTACAACGATGTGATGTTATATAACAAAAATATACCATCATTATCACCATTAGCCAGTAACTCCTAGTTTTCATTTGCATTATATGAACGTTCGGTTTTTATGTATCTGCCAGAGGCCTGATAGCTGTAAACCGCATCCAATCTAAGTTTGTCCTTCCGGACCCCGGCGTATTCGTCCACACTTTCTGGCGTAAAAAAAGCCGCCATAAGGTACGGCGGCTTGCATGTTACAATTTAAGCGTTGATTTTGCCTTTAGCTACAGTAGCCAAAGAGTTGAACGCATTGATGTCGTTAACGGCCAGATCAGCCAACATTTTGCGGTTCATGTCCACTCCAGCAAGTTTCAATCCATGGATCAGTTTGTTGTAAGACAAACCGTTTTGACGTGCTGCTGCATTAATACGAACGATCCACAGTCTGCGGAAGTTACGTTTCGTGTTGCGACGGTCACGGTATGCGTAAACCAGGGATTTCATTACTTGCTCGTTAGCTGTTTTAAAAATGCGGTGTTTGGAACCGAAATAACCTCTAGCCAGTTTCAAAACCTTTTTATGACGACGACGTACTACAAAACCGCCTTTTACTCTTGCCATATTAAAGAACCTCCCAAATAAATATAAGTGTATCCGTGGTATGTGTAAGGCCGAAGCCGATCCCCCATACGGAATTTACTAATTTTAAATTTAGCCTTTCAAGTTAGCCAAACCTTGTTTCAAACGTCTTACGTCCCCTGCTGCCATTACTGGGTTACCGTTCAGAACGCGCTTAGCACGTTTGGATTTGTGGGAAAGCAAGTGGTTTTTGTGTGCTTTGTAACGAAGGACTTTACCGGAACCGGTAATTTTGAAGCGTCCTTTCAAACTGCTGTGTGTTTTCATTTTAGGCATTTTGTGTTTCCTCCTTCAATGTTATCAGGCTTTAGGAGCCAGAATCATGATCATACTGCGGCCTTCCAGTTTCGGTTGACGTTCGATGGTGCAGAGTTCTGCAACCTCCACCTTAACGCGCTCCAGAATCCGTTGACCAATGGCGGCATGCGCAATTTCACGTCCGCGATAACGAACAGAACATTTAACCTTGTCGCCTTCTTTCAAAAACTTAACTACATTACGAAGCTTCGTTTGATAATCGTGCTCCTCAATATTGGAACGGAACCATACTTCTTTAATGTCAACAATTTTCTGGTTCTTACGGGCTTCTTTGTCTTTCTTTTGCTGCTCATAGCGGAACTTGCCATAGTCCATGATGCGGCATACCGGCGGTTTAGCCTGTGGTGCCACATTGACCAGATCCAAGTTCAGATCAATCGCCATTTGCAGTGCTTCCCGAATGGGCTTGATCCCAATTTGTTCTCCTTCAGCTCCGACAAGGCGTACTTCCTTCGCCCGAATCTCATCATTAATCATGTGATCTTTACTAATAACCGTCCACCTCCAGGTCATTTTGAATACTGTTAAACAAAAATAAAAGGGATGCCGGTCAAGCTACCGACATCCCTGTAATCAACACAATTCTTCATGAGTATACACTTCATAAATTATTGGGATCGTTGACCAGCCAACGTCAATGTTGGTCAGGTGAGAAGTCGGACTTCTGCTTGTGATTCCATTGCTATTCATTTAACGCACTTGAATACTATAACATCCCCATCAACTATAGTCAATATATTTTAGAATATTTTCTATAATCTTTGGTGTGAAGCTGAATTATTACCCTTGCTTGCTCTGCACCTCATCCAAACGTACAACACGTGTATGCTGGGTATGACTCCATTGTTTGTTGTTCTGCGTGAAGAACGCGTAGAACGTAATCGGATACCACGATAGCAGATAAATCGGGAATACAATCAGATACAGATACACTTTTGCAAAAGTGACCTTCTCCAGTGCCATCGACAAGAGGAATGTCAAAATGTTCAAACCAATGGCTACAAAGCCTACCCATAATGGGAAGTATCCGTAGATGTTGGCAATATGCGGTCCGCTGAATACGGCTGTATCCACCCACATCACAGCGGTCATCAGGAATGTCAGTAATACAACGTATACGTTGGCACCATATACGGCAAGGTCGAACTTGACCAGGCTTCTTTCCTTAATACTTTGCCACAACAGCGGGAAGAAATATCTCCGTGCTACCGTAAAGTGACCTTGCATCCAGCGTAGACGTTGTCTTGCTGAAGCTTTGAATGTCAAAGGCTTCTCATCAAATACTTTTGCATCATAGTTAAACACGGGATACACATTACGCTGCACACTGCGCATCGTAAACTCCAAGTCCTCGACCAGACTCGTCGCTCCCCAGCCAATTTCCTTCAGCAAATTCGTTTCAAAGCACATTCCTGTACCGCCAAGGAAGTTGGCCATGTTCAGGTTATGACGGGACAACTGCCACAACCGGTTAATGTACCAGTACGATACCCCGTAAGCTGCAGTAATCCAGGAATCTTCCGGATTTTTCGTATCGATATAACCTTGAATAACACGCGAACCGTTACACAAGTCGTTATTCATCTCAAGCAAGAAATTGCGATCAACCAGGTTGTCAGCATCAAACATAACAACGGCGTCATACTGACGCGGCAATTTCCACAGATATTTGAGCATCCACTCAATGGCGTAACCTTTACCTCTGAGATCGGCATTTGTACGCACACATGCATTTAAGCCATGATCTCTGACGATTTGAGCTGTACCATCCGTACAGTTATCACAGATAACGAACACATCGTACAGATCTTCCGGATAATCGAGTTGTTTCAAGTTCTCCATCAACGCTCCGATGACCTGCTCTTCATTGTGTGCTGCAACGAGTACAGCGAAAGACTTTGTGGCAGGATAGTGTTTCTTTTTCTTTTTCTTATACAGACCGAACAGCGAAAACGTGAATTGGTACACGGCTAGCAGTGCCAGTATGACCTGCATCGTGACGAATATAGCGTCCAACATCGTTCTCTGTTACCCCCTTTTTTTCAAACCCTGTTTACTTTAGCGTTTCTCTACCTGATTCTGCATCTTTGTTTTTTTGTAATGTGCAGAATATGACCCTGGTCTTTTGTTTACTACGCAAGTATTTCAAGCATGGTTGCTTCCAATTTGGCTGCTTTATCGATTTTGGATGCTTTTCAGCTATTTGTCAAAACCGCAATTTCACTTCCTAAAGCAGAAATGTGAACATTAAACGCTGAATTGGCAGTTCGTGATACTGCGCCCTCGCATTCATGCCTGTTATATCTTATTTTCAGCCGTTTGCTTGATTTTTATTTCTAAAGTCCCTGCTTTTTTCATTACCCAGTACTGTCCAACCAGAGGCTATACAAAAAATAACGCAAACGAGCACCAAAAAGTTCAATATAAAACTCACATTTTTTTAACCTCATTTCAGCCATGTTGAATCATTGTATCTTTTTTAGCTCGTCCGAGTCAAAAAGTTAAGTTGGATGATTAACCACTCTTTAACATGAATTTTACGTTGTTCACATGTCTTCTTCTTGAAAAGGACAACATTTAAAAATATGATAAACATATACCTGAAATAACCTGAACTTCACGAAAAACGGTTATATAGTAATCAGGACAACACCGGACACAGGAAACATACCGGAAATACTGCCGCCAATTCGGGCGGCCTGACTGGCAGGAGGCCAATATGAGCCGTTTATTCGTTAAGTTTCAAGCGTACGATCGCAATGTATTTATGTGGATTAATGGTCGACTTCATAATCGATTTATGAATTTTTGGCTGTACTATCTCACCCATCTGGGCGGAGCAACATTTTCTATTGCCGTATCCTTATTGATATGGCTGCTCGCTCCAGCCCCTTGGAATACGACAGGCCTACAGGCATGTATCGCTCTGGCTGTGAGCCATATTCCCGTAGCCATCGCCAAAAGGTTGTATCCACGCATCCGGCCATATCTGGCCATGCCGGAGACGATCACATTCCGCAATCCCCTGACGGACCACTCATTTCCTTCAGGGCATACCACCGCTGTCTTCTCGGTCACCGTTCCGTTTATGACTATGGAACCTATTTTGCTGGTGACGCTGCTGCCGGTTGCACTGATTGTCGGATTCTCTCGAATTTACTTGGGTTTGCACTATCCTTCGGATGTGCTTGCAGGTGCCACAATCGGTACTTTAGTCGCACTTGCGACAGTTGCATTATGGTCCTAAAGCAGATATGTTAGACTAAGGAAAACCTAGCAGGAACAGGTGAAGCAAGCGTGGAGAAAAAACGAGTATTACTACTTTCCGAAGGCTTTGGAGCCGGTCATACACAAGCCGCTTATGCACTGTCCAGCAGTTTGAGAAAGCTCTCTCCGGAAGTACAGACCAAAGTGCTCGAACTGGGTAGTTTCCTTAACCCCAGGGTCGCACCACTTATTATTACGGCATACAAAAAAACGGTAACCAACCAGCCCAAACTTGTCGGATACGTATACAGGCATCAATATAAAAAGTCTTTAAACCGATTGACTACACTCGCATTGCACAAGCTGTTTTACACACATACACGTAGTGTCGTACGGCAGCTTCGTCCAAATGCCATTGTATGTACGCACCCCATTCCAAGTGCTGTCATATCAAGATTAAAGCGCCTCGGTGTACAAGTGCCACTCTGCACGGTCATTACCGATTACGATGCGCATGGCACGTGGATCAGTCCCGAAGTGGACTTGTATCTGGTATCTACTGAAGAGGTCAAGTCCAAATTGATGCTGCGCGGAGTTGCAGTGGACAAAATACGAGTTACCGGCATTCCGGTACACCCCAACTTTTGGGAGCATCCTGGCCGGGATGAGATTCGTGCCAAGTTTAATCTGAAAGATATGCCCACCGTTCTTGTCATGGGCGGCGGCTGGGGAATGCTCAGCGATGAAGTAGTCAATAAGCTTCTGACTCGCTGGCATAACGACATTCAGATCATCTTCTGTCTCGGACGCAATGACAAAATCCGGATCAGCATGGAACAGAACCCGGAGTACCGCAAAGAAAATATTCACATTATCGGATACACCAAAGAAGTGGATAAGCTAATGGAAGTTTCCGATCTGCTAATAACCAAGCCTGGTGGAATGACATGCACCGAAGGACTCGCCAAAGGTATTCCAATGTTGTTCCATAATCCCATTCCGGGTCAGGAGGAAGAGAACGTTCAATATTTTACCGCTAGAGGACTGGGCGAACCGATCACTTCGCTTGATGTCGTGGTTAAATGGATGAATAAATTGTTACATAAATATCCCGACATCGTCCGTAAACGCAAACGTCATTTGGCACAGATTGCCAAATATCGTCCGATGGAAAGTGCACAAAGCATCATTGATCTTCTGGACCTGCGGCCGTTCCAGACTGATCAGGCTAGATTATGATCAAAAGTTCGATAAACAAGCCGCATACACTTATGCAAAGAAAAAAGGTGCCTTCAACCTGAAGGTACCTTTTTTCATGTCTACTATAAAATGAAATATATACAAACTACTGAATGCCTGCCGATTTCAAATATTCCTGCCATTGTTTGGTATACTCGGCTTGTATTTTCTCCAGCCCTGCCTGCTTAGCCTTTTCCATAAATGTATTCAAGCCTGCTTCAACGTCTGCAACCAAACCAACGTTCAGTGGGTACAGATACTGTTTCTCCACTTGCTCAAGCGCAGCCTTCTCCGCCTGAAATGGTGTCCAGTCCTCAGCAAATCCGGTAAAGATATCCGGCTTCTTGATTTTGTCCAGCTCCTCGAACATGGCGAGTACGTCGTCGAACGTTTTATCATAGAGCATGAAGTCCGGATTCCGCCAAGCCCAGCCGTTCATGCCCTCACGCGGGAATCCATTGGTCTGAGCATCGCCCACCATTTTGTAGTAGCCATCCTGCACTTCAAAGTTCTTGCCTTCTATACCGTATTCCGTAAGCCAGTTGTAACGTTTGTCTGTTACCAGCTTCTCATAAAAAGCGAGTGCCTTTTCCGGATTTTTGCTGCTTCGCGGTATGGCGAATCCATTGTGAATCGGATGAACCGGCTGTGCAAAACCTTTAGCATTCGGATAAGCGAAGTATCCCAGCTTCCATTCGGGATGCGTAGATTGGACTTTGATCACATCCGCATTAAACTTGTTCGGGTTCTCGCCTGATAGCACAACAGCCGCCTTGCCATTTTGCAGCAGTGAATTCGATGTGTCCTTTACGTTCAGCACGTTTTTCGGGAAAAATCCTTTATCCATCCAGCGTTTGTACGTTCTCAGGTCCTCCAGGTGCTGGGCTGAGCCCCAATAGGACGTGATGGTTGACGGCGAATCATACATAATATCAAGTCCGTAAGGGAGCTGACCAGCCGTATTCACCAGTTTGGAGGTTAACTGGCGAATCCCGTGGGTATGATTGGAATTGTTATCCGCGATCGGGATCATGTTCGGTTCATTCGCTTTGATCCCTTCAAGATAAGCTTCGAGTGTCTCCAGGGATTCCGGTTTTGGCAAATTATACTTTTCACGCAGGTCCTCTCGGTAAGCAATCCCTTCTGTCACATACTCGATCCAGGTCGAGGGAACTGTATAAATTTTTTCATTGATTTTAACAGCATTCCACATGTCCTCGGGCACGTGGGACTGCAGTGTTGGTGCCGCCTTCGGCAGCAGCTCGTCGAGTGGCAGGAACGCTCCTTTTTTGGCATAGGATTGATAGAATGTCCAGTCCGCTGTGAAAATCAGATCAATTGGCTGACCGGAGGACAGCAGCAGCTTGTATTTTTGATCCCAGTCCGTCCAGGAAGTATAGTTGAATTTCACGTTGACGTTCAGATCGGCTTCAGCGAGTTTATTAATCTCGGATTCAATGACAGGCAGATCTTTGGGCGCGTCCCCCAGCATGTAAAATTGCAGGGTTACCTTCTCGCCTTTGTCTGTCGAAGACGCCCCTTCCTCACTTCCTTGCGCCGATCCCCCAGATCCGTTATTACATGCGGCTAATACCCCAGCAAACAACATTAGGGCCAGCACCAGAGACAAGTGCCGAATTATTTTGTTGCGCATACGCATCCTCCCTTTTGTAGGAAACCTTATATGTTAGCGTAAACTGCCAGGACGCGAGCAGAAGTAAACGAATAACTGGCTTGCGCCCCGAGCATTTTTACGTTCTAACCTTTTACCGCACCAATCGTAAGACCTTTGACAAAATAGCGCTGTACAAACGGATAGAGGAACAAAATCGGACCCGTCACCACAATCGCCATGGCCATCTTGGTTGATTCCGTAGGCACATCCTGGCTGAGCGTAATTCCTGTGCCAATGGCCATCTGATCAATAAAAGTAATCGTATTCATCGTGTTATACAGGTAAAACTGCAGCTGATACATATCCGGGTTGTTAATGAAAAGAGACGAAGTAAACCAGTCATTCCAGTATCCCAGAGCCAAAAACAAACCTACGGTTGCGATCCCGGGCATCGCCAGTTTCAATACAATGCTGAAGTAAATGCGAAAATCATTCGCGCCATCCATTTTGGCGGATTCAACCAGCTCATCCGGAACGGCAGAACGGATAAAGTTTTTCATCAAAATGATAAGAAATGGCGTCATCAATCCAGGGAAAATCAGTACGGTATACGTATCCGTCAGATTGAAATAATTAGCCAGCATAATGTACCAAGGCACCAACCCACCGCCAAAGAGCGTGGTGAAGTAAATGAAGAAAGAGAAGGTATTACGGTATTTAAAATCTTTGCGCTGCAGTACAAAGCCAGCCATCGTAATGAGGAACAGCCCGAGCGCGGTCCCCACAACGGTTGTAAAGACGGTCACTCCGTATGCTTTCAGCACTTGAGTAGGGAATTTGAACACCATTTGATAGCCTTCCAGGGAAAAGTCTGTTGGAAAGAGATGATAGCCATCTCTTACAATCGACTCATTGCTGCTGAACGAGCCGGATAAGATTAGAAGAAAAGGCAGCAGACACATGATGGACAAAATCAGAATGACGCCATAGGCGATGATCTGAAACAGCAAGGTAAATTCCGAATCTCTGGCACGGGTAATATGCATGATGGTTCTCCCTTCTGCCCGGTGGGCGGTTTAGAACAAGGCGTAATCCTCATTCACTTTTCGGATGATGTAGTTCACGGTCATGATCAAAATGAAGCCGAATAGAGACTGGTACAAGCCTGCTGCGGTAGCCATCCCGATATCAAAGGTCACTTTCAGGGAGCGATACACGTACGTATCAATAATGTCTGTGGCGTTATACAGCACACCGTTATTGCCAATAAGCTGATAAAAGAGATCAAATTGTCCCTTCATAATGCTCCCCAGAGAAAACAGAAGCAGAATGACAAAGGTCGGTTTCAGCATGGGAATAGTGATATACCAGATACGCTGAAAAATATTCGCTCCATCAATACGGGCAGCTTCATAATATTCGTCACTGATCCCGGTAATCGCCGCCAGATAGATCACCATACTGTAGCCAAGATTCTTCCATAGATAAAAGATAATGATCAGGAACACCCATATCCAGGGCGTGTTATAAATATCAATCGGGCCGGCTTCAAAGCGTTTGAGTACTGTGTTCACAAAACCGGATTCATAGTTGAACATGTTGTAAGCGATTACACTGAGTAGTACGAATGAGATGAAATACGGTAAGAACATCACGGATTGCGTAATTTTCTTAAAGAGCTTGCCACGGACTTCACTTAACATAATGGCACAGAAAATGGCGAGTCCATTTCCCAGTATAATGAAAGCCAGGTTATAACCCACTGTGTTGGTCGTAAGCTTCAGCAGCATGCCGGACTGCCAGAGAAACTTGAAGTTTTCCAGCCCTACGAATGGACTGCCGAATAATCCGCCTTCAAAGTCGTACCGGGTAAACGCATAGTAGATACCCACCATCGGAAAATACGAGTTAATAAGAAAAAAGATCAGTGTAGGCAGCAGCATCAGAAACATGATTTTGTTTTTGTTCAATTCTTTGAGCATGGCTCGATCCCTCCCGAATTTCTTGCAGCGCGGTTGCGCCGTGGAGCTCTGTTTTTAGTGTAGATGCCCTTCCCGCTCCCGGATACTGAAGCTTCCCGCCGGAAAATGAACGATATTGCCAAACCGGATATGAACAATGTGAACCAACACTGAAAAGAACTCCAGTGCGTTCACAAATGTTGATATCGTGCATAACCTGAGCATCGTGAACAATTCAGCGAAAGTTGAACGATATATACTGAAACAACCTTTTAAACCTTGTACAATATTGATGTAAACGCATACATAATATATAATTTAAAGGGCTATCCTCATCCAAAGCGACCTGCTGTGAAACAGAGCGTAACGCTGTGAAATGAAGTTTTTTCACCAAAATGCAGATGTTCAGGGGGAACTGATTGATGCGCAAACGTTCGGAGGACAGTCAAAACGTATTTTCTCGGATACTGATTGGCATCATTGTCAGTACCGTTGCTACCCTGCTCGTAGCTTCTGCCATTCTCTACGTCAACTACAATCGCATCGCTCTCCGTCAGGTCTATCGCACCGATATGAACAGTCTCACACAGACCAGCCGGGAAGTGTCCAAAATGACCGAAACGGCCAAATCATTGTCTTATCAGATTTATCAGGACTACAGCATCTCTGCACTTCTCCTGTACTCTAAACCAAGCATTTATGAAGTCACTCCAGCCATGGAGCAGCTCGATAACTACCGAATGTCCCTTCCCTTTATCGAATCCATCTATGTATACAACTCCAAAAGCAACGAATTCTTTATTAGTTCAGAAACACGTAATGGTCAGCAAACCCTTGCCGAATTAGACGATCAGGGCATTAAGGATATCCTCCAGCGATTTCATGAATACAAACCCTTTGTTCCGATTCCACGTACTTACCAGGTTGGTTCTACAGAAGAAGTTGAAGTGAATAGTTACACCTATCTCTGCTATGACACCATCAATGATAATGCCGAATTAAACTACGCAGTCGTAGTCAATATCAAGGACGATTGGTTAAGTCCCAACATCAATGCAGCGGATCAGCCGGGCAAAACATTTATTATTAACGAAAACGGACAGCTGCTGTCCGATTTTGGAGATCGCACGTTAATGCAGGATCTCTCCAAGGAAGCCTTTATGCACCCCATTCTGCAAAATACGGAGCAATCTGCCTACTTTACCGCTGACGTTGACGGGGAAAAATCACTTATCACCTATACCACACCTGATAATTTGGGATGGCGTTATGTACGAATTACACCTGATCATCTGATCACTGCTGATATTCGCAGCATGCGCACGCACACCGTCCTGTTTTGTCTGGGCTTGCTTATTGCTGGACTGCTGCTCTCATACCTGGTTTCTCGGAAATTATATCACCCCATCGATAAAGTCATTGTTCGCATGCGAGTTATGGAAGCCGAGCGTCGGGGAAGTCTGCACATCTTGCGTCAGGATTTTTTGCGTGGTGCTCTACAGGGGCGAGAGACGGTCTCCGGGGGGATTTTGGAAGAGCGCATGAAGTTTTATGGTTCGTCTGTCCAGGTTCATCGTCCGTCCAGGCTGGTATTGCTGCGTATTGACCGTTTTGCCGATTTTTGCGAAACCTACCGGGACGATATCAAGCTTGTAAAATATGCGATGATGAACATTTGCATGGAATCGGCGGAATTTCGCTACCACACGGAAACTGTCGATATGGGCGGGGACATGATCAGCCTTCTTTTCAATCACAAAAATTCGGATCAGCAGAACGTACAGGATGCAGAGGAAGATATGGAGGAACTACTGCGTATGCTGCAGGATGCGGTAATGCTGCATCTGAAATGCTCTGTTTCGTTCACCGTCGGGCCTGAGGAAGACTCTTTCGAGGATGCGATCTCCGGCTATCCCCATTCAGCGGAGGCCTCCCTGCACCGATTATTCAGCGGTCCGGGCTGCCTGCTGTACACAACCGACATCATGGCGTATCAGGCCAAGGAATATGCATTTCCGGCAAGTAAAGAGCGGCAGCTCATTGATTGCCTCATGACAGGCAAAACGGGCGAAGCCAAACAGATCTATACGGATATCGTGGATGAAACGTCAGCATACCCTTTTACCGTATTCCAATTGGCTCTGTCCCATCTGACGATGACACTGAACCATGTACGCAATACGCTTAAAAAAAATAACCAGCTTACACTGAATACGATCTCGGACACTGCAATGCTTCCTCTACATGAAGCGGAGGAACTCCGTGAAGTTCATGCCCACTTCTATCGTCTATTTGATGAATTAGGATTGAAAGTGGAAGAGAAACGAACGCTGAGGCATGAAGAGCTCCTACGCCGAATTAACAGCATTATCGAACGGGATTATGCGGACACCAATCTCTGCCTCACCTCCATTGCTGAGGAACTCACCATGTCGCCCATCTATATCAGCAGGCTGTATAAACAACTCACGTTAAAAGGACTAACGGATGTGATTAACGAGACACGAATCATCAAAGCCCAGCATCTGCTGATTGAGACTGAGAATTCCGTTGCAGATATTGCAGAGAAAACGGGATTCACCAACAGCTCCTACTTTTATCGCATGTTCAAAAAGTTCAATGGGGTGACCCCAAATGATTATCGTCGCAAGGAACTGCGCTCCGAGCAAATGTAACGATATCGATATCTTCTAATGATCATGAAGAAGAAAACTCAAAAAAAGCGGCACACGAGGTGATGAGTCTCTCCTCCATGTGCCGCTTATTCATTTTACTCTTGGTCTTCTCCTGAATCATCCGAAGCTTCACGTACTTTATACTTGTCCAGACGCATCGCGTGATACTCACGCAGCGCCTCTTCACCCACAATGACTTCCACACGGTGAATGTTCATGCCTTTGCCCATGAATTTCTGCTCGTATTCTGTCATGACATGCTCTTCATTCAATCCATCACGGTGAAGGTTCAGGGACAGATTAGTCATCTGCAGACCGTAGTCGGCAATTGCGTTGAGCGAGAACTCGAACAAGGTCTCCGAATCGGTTTTAAAATGAATTTGGCCCTTGGCGTTAAGCAGCTCCGTGTATTTCTTCAAAAACCGTGGATGAGTCAAACGACGGCGTGCATGCTTGGCTTTTGGCCATGGGTCACTGAAGTTCAGATAGATCCGTTCCAGTTCAGCCACTTCGAACACTTCCTCAATCTGTTCAATGTTCGCCAGGACAAGCTTCACATTGGGTGGAGTTTCTACATCAGCCTCACTCCACGCATTACGGGCCTTCTCACTAGCCCGGCGCACCAATTCATCATACATATCGATACCGATAAAATTGTATTGCGGATATTTATAACTCATTTGGCTGATAAATTGACCTTTACCCATACCAAATTCAACAAAGATCGGATGGTCGTTGCCAAACAGTTCAGACCATTTCCCCTTGTACTGTTTGGGTTCCAGAACAACAAGATCCACCTGCTCCTCCAGATTTTCCCGAATCCCTTTTCTGCCACGTAAACGCATTTTATTCCTCCGTTTGTCCATACTTGTCTCAGACTCATTTTGCCGAAGAACCGGCCAATTGTAAAGAGCAATGAAAAAGGAATCTTCGGATCTGCCACTTGGGGCAAATCTCAAAGATTCCCTCTTCGATTTATTTGGAATTGGGGTCCAACTACTTTAATAGTTCATAGTCTACCTTATCTTGGTGTGAAAAATCAAATGTCTTTTCGAAAGCCGTGCGAACTTTTTGTCTTGCAGCCGCTTCCACTTTCGGATTTCCATTAAATCGAACACCTGTCAAAGCCAGTGCTTCTTCTGCCGTCAGTTCTACTGAAACATGATGAAGGTTATTGTTTTTAACTTGGGAATTCATTCATATCACCTCACGGTTTAGTATGGTCCATGACGTCAATTTTGATTCAAATGCTATGATGAATAGTACCCATTGGATGCTGTCTGACGTTAAGTTAAATATAACACAAGGTGTAAACTATAGCAAGCGAAAAACCTTGATAATACAGTCTATTTTTGAGTTCGAATTCCCCTTTTTTTGCGTTTTTTGATACAATGGTTAAAGTCCATGGAGACACGGATTATCACAATCTGTTCTATCACGTGAATAGATAAATATCTGTCTCTCCCGAGAGGGAATACGGCAGCCAAAGGAGCACCCTGAAGATGAATGCACCTGCAATACAACCTCCTCTTTCCTGGGGAGATAAACGATTCCACACCTGGAATTACGAAATGCGAAACGAGTTCAACAATAAAGTGTTCAAAGTTATGCTTGACGCAGGATTCACCTGCCCAAACCGTGACGGTTCAATTGCCAAAGGCGGATGTACCTTCTGCAGTGCCCGGGGATCAGGAGATTTTGCCGGCAGCCGACGGGATGATCTGGTTACCCAATTTAATACGATTCGGGACAAACAGCACCTCAAATGGCCTACGGCCCAGTACATCGGCTATTTCCAGGCATATACGAACACGTATGCTCCTGTTGAGCAGCTCCGTGAGTATTTTGAAGTGATTTTACAACAGCCCGGTGTAGTTGGTCTGTCCATTGCCACTCGCCCCGATTGTTTGCCTGATGATGTTGTGGATTACCTGGCCGAACTGAATGAACGTACCTACCTGTGGGTTGAAATGGGACTTCAAACCATCCACGAGTCGACCTCAACGCTCATCAACCGCGCGCATGATACGAAATGTTATGAAGAGGCCGTAGAGAAGCTGCGGAAACGGAATATACGTGTGTGCACACATATCATCTATGGCTTGCCTCAGGAAACGCATGAAATGATGCTGGATACCGGACGCGCAGTAGCCAATATGGATGTGCAAGGCATTAAGATCCATCTGCTGCACCTCATGCGCAAGACGCCAATGGTCAAACAGTATGAAGCCGGGCTTCTTCGATTCCTGGAACAGGACGAGTACATCAAACTGATTGTCGATACACTCGAGATGCTTCCACCGGAAATGATTGTGCACCGCCTCACCGGTGATGCTCCGCGTGATCTGTTGATTGGACCGATGTGGTCCATGAAAAAGTGGGAAGTGCTGAATTCCATTGACCGCGAATTACGTTTACGTGATTCATGGCAGGGTAAATATTGGAGGGGAGCATAAGATGGGCTTTCTCTCGGTTCTTAGCTGCGCCCATCAATGGGTTTCCTCCCGTTTGCAGCCCGGGGATTTTGCAATTGATGCTACAGTAGGCACAGGTGCGGATACCCTGTTTCTCGCACAGCAGGTTGGGAAACGCGGGCAAGTCATCGGTTTCGATATCCAAAATGAAGCGCTGACTCTTGCACAAGCCCGAATTCGTAAACAGGAAGACGGCTCAAAGCTCGGTTCCATCTCCCTAATGGAGTTAAGCCATGACCGCATGGCTGAAGCTGTTCCCGAGCAATGGCAGGGCCAAGTGGGCGCAGTCATGTTCAACTTGGGATACCTGCCCGCCGAAGGTGCGGATGCTTCTGTTATTACTCTAACGGACAGCACGATTGGGGCATTGGAAGCAGCACTGGGCTTACTAAGACCACGCGGCATAATTACAGCTGTATTGTATCCGGGCCATGAGGGTGGTGCACAGGAGGCAGATGCAGTACTGTCCTGGTGCTCGGCTTTGCCTGTAGACCAGGCACAAGTTGTGATGTACCGCCAGCTGCAGCGCACAGCCTCTCCATTTCTGATTGGCATTGAGAAAAAGTAATTTCCTTTACTCTCCAAATGCCATAAAATAAACACATTAAATAGCACGACATCGCTGTGCATGAATATGGGCCAAGCTCTAATCTTGGCTCGTTTACTATGAAGATGCGTGCTTTACATATTTGGCTGCTGCAACCGTATACAATCCGGAATGCACAGGCATGGATTTGATTAAAGCGATTCACCACTTCATATACTAGAGGAGAGATTACGATGTCTAAGCCATACCCACTACAATTTCAACCCGAGTTTAAGGAACGTGTATGGGGAGGTCGGGCGCTTGAGCAATTCGGTCTGACACCACCTGAAGGACATATTGGAGAAGGATGGATGATTGCAGATCATCCTAACGGTACAACCAAAGTCATTAATGGCGAACTTGCTGGTAAAGGTCTGGATGAAGTGCGGGAACAGCTAGGCACTTCGTGGCTCGGAACAAAAGGTGTATCTGAAAAAGGCGGACGCTTCCCCCTCTTGATCAAACTGCTGGACTGCAATGATGATCTATCCGTACAGGTTCATCCGACAGATGATTATGAAGCCCTTCCTCCAGGCGAACTTGGCAAAACGGAAATGTGGTATGTGCTGGACGCGAAACCGGGAGCGCACATCATCTATGGTCTAAACGAAGGAGTCGATCGTGCGGTGCTGAAGGAAGCATTGGAGAATGGCACCGTGATGGATACGCTCCGTCAAGTACCGGTTGAAGCGGGAGATACGTTCTTCATCCCTGCCGGAACGGTACATGCTCTGTGCGCAGGAGTGGTCGTTGCCGAGATCCAGCAAAATTCGGATACAACTTATCGGATCTACGATTATAATCGCCCAGGACTGGATGGAAAACCACGCGAGCTGCATGTTGAAGATTCCTTGAATGTGACTGCCTATGAGGGCGCTGGTGCTACCACAATGAAAACCAATAACGCGACACCTGGAGAATGGCTGAAGCTGGCGGAATGCCCTTATTTTGTCGTAGAAAAAGGAATTGTTACGGATCGGTGGGAACTCTCTACTCATGCTGACAGTTTCACCATTCTCGTCGTTTGTGAAGGGAACGGAACCTTGGAATGGGACAATGAAACGCAGGAAAAAATTGAATTGAGCGCTGGACAATGCTACCTGCTGCCTGCCAATCTTGGAGCTTATACGCTGGATGGCAATACGACAGTTCTTCGTTCTTATCTACCTTAATCAAACCAGTGAAGGAGGGGTTACACGATGCAGGAATCTACGTTTGCCCTTGTGGGTAATGAAGGTACCCGCATTCATGTCTACCGCTGGCTTCCCGATCCGGAATGCGATATCAAAGGCGTTGTACAAATTGCACACGGCATGGCCGAGACCGCAGCACGATACGCAGAATTCGCCGAGTGCCTTACAAGTCACGGGTATGCTGTCTACGCCAATGACCACCGAGGACATGGGAAATCTGTCGAGAATCCGAAACTGCTCGGCAATGCCGGAGCAGACGCCTTTCGCTGGATGGCAAGTGATATGATTAATCTCGGTGAGGTCGCATCCAAGGAACATCCGGGAGTCCCTTTGTTTCTGATGGGACATAGTATGGGGTCGTTCCTGGTGCAGCATCTGATGTATGCTGGACATGAACGTTACCATGCATTTATTTTGTCCGGAACCAATGGGAAGCGTGGTCTTCTCCGATTTGGTGAAAAACTCGCACTCATGCAATGTGGTATCCAGGGTGCGGCACATCCAAGCATGCTGCTCAACGCCATTGTGTTTGGCGGCTTTAACCGTTCCTTCCGTCCGGCTAACACACCTTTTGATTGGCTATCACGTGATGCGGACGAAGTTAAACGATTTATCGACGATCCATTGTGCGGGGCCATCTGTACCGCCGGATTCTTTCGTGATTTTTTCAAACTGTTGTTGGAAATCCATATGCCTGAACACATGAAGCGGATTCCAAAAGATAAAGCAGTGTATCTGTTCTCCGGAGAACTGGACCCTGTTGGACTGAATGGTAAAGGTGTGTATAACCTGGTCTCCCAGTACAGACAGCTTCAGATTCAGGATGTGGAGTATCGCCTGTATCCCGAAGGACGGCACGAGATGCTGCACGAGACCAATCGTGAAGAAGTATGCTTGCATGTGGTCAACTGGTTAGAGCGTCACACGCCGGGCTCCGAGCAAGACAGCACGAATGAGATTCGTGATACACTCGCTGATACGGTCTGACTTTCCTTACAAAGCTATAGCAATACGAAAGCCCCTACCGAGGGACACAGTTTGCACTGTGCTCCAGGTAGGGGCTTTCTGCTAGGTGAATCTATAATGATTGCTAATGTTGTTTCGGTCCGTGTTACCCTTCGATCAGCAAGGATTCTGGATCTTCCAGCAGTTCCTTCACCGTAACGAGGAAGCGTACTGCCTCGCTACCATCGATAATACGGTGATCGTAAGACAATGCGATATACATCATTGGACGATTTTCCATACGCTCTGCGTCGATCGCCACCGGACGAAGCTGGATCTTATGCATACCG
Source organism: Paenibacillus sp. PvP094 (assembly GCF_040546835.1). Lineage (NCBI taxonomy): Bacteria > Bacillati > Bacillota > Bacilli > Caryophanales > Paenibacillaceae > Paenibacillus > Paenibacillus sp. PvP094. The sequence continues at coordinate 185,775 of NZ_JBEPOM010000001.1, forward strand.
AGAATACCCACTTGAGGTGTATTCAGGATCGGTGTAGACAACAAGGAACCAAAGGTTCCGCCATTGGTAATCGTAAACGTACCGCCTTGCAGGTCGGAGAGCGCAAGAGAGTTGGAGCGAGCTTTGGAAGCGAGGTCCGCAATACTCTTCTCAATCTCAGCGAAGCCCAGTCGATCTGCATCGCGAACAACAGGAACAACAAGACCTTCCTTGGCAGACACTGCGATTCCGATGTCGTAATATTTTTTGAGTACAACATCTTCCCCATCAATCTCAGCATTGATAGTTGGGAATTTTTTGAGTGCGCCAACCACGGCTTTGGTAAAGAAAGACATGAATCCCAGACCGATATCGTGCTTCTCTTTGAACTTGTCCTTACGACGTTTACGAACATCCATGATTGCAGTCATGTCTACTTCGTTAAAGGTTGTCAGCATTGCCGCCGTTTGCTGTGCTTCTACCAGACGCTTCGCAATGGTAGCCCGGCGACGGGACATGCGTTGGCGTTCAACCGGTTTAGCATAAGTAGAACCTCCAGCTGCCGGAACGCTTGCTGGTGCTGCCGGAGCTTTGCTTGCAGGAGCTGGCGTTGAAGCTGGTGCCTGCGTGTTATGACTTTTCACGTCTTCTTGATACACACGTCCAATCGGATCTTTGCTCTGAACCTGATCCAGCTCAATGCCGCGCTCGCGAGCAAGCTTGCGTGCAGCTGGTGAAGCCGTTTTGGTTCCATTCTCGGAAGATTCCGGAGCTGCAGCTGCAGGTGGAGTTGCTACCGCTACTGCCACTGCTTCTGGAGCTGGGGCCGCAGCCTGTTGCTGTTCTGCAGCCGGCTGGGAAGCGGGTGCTCCGCTTCCTCCTCCAGTTCCTGCTCCCAGCGTACCAATCGTTTCTCCGATTTCAACCGTCTCGCCTTCCTGACGAATAATTTTCTCGAGTACTCCGCTCTCTTCGGCACTGATTTCGATATTTACCTTATCTGTTTCCAGCTCCAGAAGAACGTCACCCTGATTTACAGTTTCGCCTTCTTTGACAAGCCATCTGGAAACCGTTCCTTCAGTAATCGATTCACCCATTGCAGGTACTTTAATTTCACTCACAGCTGTTACCTCCCCAGTGGAATATTATTCTTCGTCGTTTGCTTCAACGCGGATGTAATAATCTGTTGCTGTTCCATGCTATGCACACTTTGATAACCGCTGGAAGGACTCGCGTGTTCCGGACGGCCTTCGTATCTCACGGTTGTTCCTTCCGGTGCAATAGCGCGCAAGCGAGGTTCCATGTATGTCCAGGCTCCCATGTTTTTGTTCTCTTCCTGAACCCAAACCAGTTCTTTCAGCTTGCTGAAACGTGCAAGTACGCGCTTGATTTCTTCCGCCGGGAACGGATACAGCTGCTCAACACGAATAATGTGAAGCCAGGACCAGTCGGCTTTGTCTTTCTCAAAAGCGTCCTCGAGATCGATGGCGATCTTACCACTGCACAGAATGATGCGTTCTACGCGATCCGGTTTGGTTCCAAGCCCTGCTTGTTCAAGTACAGGCTCAAACTTGCCTTCACTGAACGCTGCAGCGGGAGATGCAACACGCGGATTACGAATAAGACTCTTCGGCGACATCAAGACCAGAGGACGTGCATCTTCTGTTTCAGTCAACGAAGCCTGACGGCGCAGCAGATGGAAATACTGGGATGCACTCGTCAAGTTGGCAACCGTCATATTATCTTCTGCACAGAGCTGCAGGAAACGTTCGAGACGGGCACTTGTATGCTCAGGTCCCTGCCCTTCATTGGCATGAGGAAGCAGCATGACCAGACTCGACTTCTGAGACCATTTGGCACGGCCAGCGGATACGAATTGGTCAAAAATAACCTGTGCACAGTTGGCGAAGTCACCAAATTGAGCTTCCCAGATAACAAGCGTATCCGGGGAATACACGTTATATCCGTACTCGAATCCAAGTACCGACTCTTCCGACAGCGGGCTGTTGTAGATGGCAAACGCTGCACGTGCTTGTGGCAGATGATGCAGCGGGCAAAATGTTGTCCCGTTCTCCGAATCATGCAATACCAGATTCCGGTGAGCGAAGGTTGCACGTTCTGCGTCCTGTCCGCTGATGCGAATTGGCTTGCCGTCAGCCAGAATTGTGGCGAATGCCAGTGTCTCGGCAAGACTCCAGTCCACTTTCTCGCCTTCGTTCAGGGAAGTGCTGCGACGCTGCAGAATACGCTGCAACTTCGGATATACATTGAAGTTCTCTGGCCATTTCAACAGATCGGCATTAATGTTGCGCAGATTCTCCAGCGGCACAGCTGTTGGAATAAGTGACACCGCCTCAGGTTGAGTGGCTTTCAATTGTGACTGCTCATGAACTTCGTTTTTCTTCATTTGTTCATAAGCTTCTTTCAGACGATTAGTCACCGCATCGCGAATGCTGCCAATGGAGGCATCATCAATAACGGCTTCCTGCTTGAGCTGGTCCTGATACAGATGACTCACTGTAGGGTGATTCTTCACTTTTTCATAGACCTTCGGTTGGGTTGTCTCCGGATCGTCCGTTTCATTGTGACCATAGCGGCGGTAACCGATCAGATCAATCAGGAAATCCTTTTTGAACTTGTTGCGATATTCTGCTGCCATGCGAATCGCCGCGATACATGCTTCCGGATTGTCTGCATTCACATGCACAATCGGAATCTCGTAACCTTTGGCAAGGTCACTCGCGTAATAAGTAGAACGGGAATCGCTGCTATCGGTTGTAAACCCGAGACGGTTGTTCACAATAATATGAATCGTTCCGCCGTTTTGATAGCCCGGGAGTGCTTTGAAATTGAGCGTTTCCGCCACAATGCCTTCACCAGGGAAGGCTGCATCGCCATGCATCAGAATTGTCGCTGCTTTTGTAACGTCCTGTTTCGGATATCCCGGATCACGCCGATCATCCTGCGCCGCACGTGCAAAGCCTTGAACGACAGGGTTAACGTACTCCAGGTGACTCGGATTGTTAGCCAAAGTCAGACGAGCCTGTACTGCTTCGCCATCTTTTACAAAGCGGTTCGCACCAAGGTGGTATTTGACATCCCCTGTCCAGCCGTAATTGATTCCTGTCGATCCTTCAGACGGAACCAGATCCTTGTTCGGGGAATGATGGAATTCAGAGAAAATTTTGCTGTAAGGTTTACCCAGAACATGAGCGAGCACGTTCAGACGACCCCGGTGAGCCATCCCCATCAAAATGTGGCTTGAGCCCGAGTGTGCCATAATGCGTACTGCTTCATCCAGCATCGGTACGAGCACGTCGTTTCCTTCAATCGAGAAACGTTTTTGTCCCACAAACGTTTTGTGAAGGAAATCCTCGAACTGCTCTACCTCAACCAGACGTTCCAGCAGTGCCTTCCGTTCATCCTGATTCAGTGGTGCCGGGGAAGTCCGTGATTCAGCACGGCGGTTCAGCCACTCGCGTTCATGAACTTCATGAACATGGCTGAATTCATAAGCGATCGGACCTGTATAGATCTGGCGCAGACGCTGAATGGCATCCCAGCCGTTGCTCGTCTGTCCATCTGCACCTTCCCAGATCAGGGATGCGGGCAGTGCTTTCAAATCTTCTTCATTCAATTCAAAATGCTTCGGTTCCAATAAAGATGTATCTGAATCTTCACTTATGCCAAGTGGATCAATATCCGCGGCAAGGTGACCATAAGTTCGAATATTCCAAACCAGTTTCCCGGCTGTAACCGCTTTCTGTAATAATTGAATATCCACGCTCCCGGAAGCTGTTTGGGCGTTGCCGGAATAAGTGGCTGTATGTGCATCTCTGCCAGGCATCGGCGGAGCACCCCATTGTTCAAACAATTCCCGATATGCGGGTGTAACCGATTCAGGATCTTGAGAGAATAATTCATATTGTTCTTGTACGTATCCCAAATTGGGTCCATAGTAACTTTCCCAGGGCTTCTTGTTGCCTTCCTCGATCGTCATCGACGTTCCCTCCGTCTTGATTTAGTCGTGTTTTTTGACGGAAATCATTGACTAAGCCGTAATTTGCGTTCGTTCAACATTTTAAGCGAAATTTTTCATGAAGTCCAATCATCGTGATGTTGGGGGTAAATAACGTTGTTCCGACGCTCCCGTCAAGGTTTGTCTGCGTTTTCAAAAACATAATAAACAATAATTGGATATGCCGCCGATACAGATGTCGAATCGTGTCTGGATCTGCTCGAGGGTTCCATCTAGCTCAATGTAAATCGAATTCGTTTTCTAATGTCTATTCTATAAACTTTTACGCTCAGGAGCATTTCCTATTTTTAGTTCAATTGATGCATAAATTAGATGAATCAGATAAATGAAGCATAAACTCTGCATATCGCAGATAAATCTGTTCCCATGTTTCCGCATTAACCCCCTTTAATATGAATTGTAGTCCATAACAAGCCAAAACAAACCGTCCAGTTAAACATTAACCATTTGAGAACAGATTCAACAAAAAAAGACCGTGAATCGACAGATTCACAGCCTTCACTTCGGTGTACAGTTTCGAATCGGAGTAGCGGGATTTGAACCCACGACCTCACCCACCCCAAGGGTGCGCGCTACCAGCGCTGCGCTATACCCCGAAAAATCGCAAATGAATTCGCAAATAATAACGTGTGGTCTTTTCATACCACAAGGTCGCTGAATCCTATTGCGGGATCCCAATCAACATATATCCAAATTATACCGTACGCTCGCTTCACCTGGCAATATATAACATTGCGTCTACCGATGTGTTTCTATAAAAAACTCTATCGTACCAAATCCATGGATCCCGAGATCCATCCCTTGCTCTTATCTACGTCCATAGATCATATGTAATGCAAATGGGGTTAAGGAGAGCTGTTGAATCTGCTCCATTGTGAACCAAGCCGCACCCAATGAATCTTCTCCATCCGGTCCTTTCCTGATCTCACTTGCCTGCTTGTCAGACTTCAACTGCACATCATACAAAATGCCGATATGATAAAGCTCCTCAGGCATTCCCTGATACACCCAATGCACAACATTGGATTCCGCGGTCCGAATGGTCACCTGCACATCTGTAAGACCCGTTTCTTCTTCAATCTCGCGTTGCAAGGCAGTCTCCGGCTGTTCTCCGAATTCCAGCCTGCCACCAGGCAGATCCCAATACCCTTTATACGCCCCTCGTGCTTTATGGATCAACAATATCTCGTGACCCCATCGAATGAGACCATATACCCCCAGATGTGTATGTTGATTCATGGATGACTCCTTCTTTCATCTGTGAGGTATCTGACTTGTTCATCCAATTTTCGTATCCGCTTATTCATCTGATAAAACGATGGAGTGAAGATTAACCCCGTTATACTGACAACCACCCAGAGCATACTCAAAGGCTTCAGCTCCCTTTTCAGATTCATTTAGCATGCAATGACAAACGAATATTCAGCTCACTTCCTTCGATCAACATTGCCGTTAACCCATGCTCCGAACCGGACCGATGGTTTTCACCGTCCATCCAAAACGCAGCTTCTCCAGCTTGGATAACTACACGTTCCCCCGTTTCACCTTCAACCCAGCCTTCACCTTCAAGTACCAGAAACACCTGCTCCCCTACAGCTGGATGCAGACCCAATTCTCCACCACCAGTGAGTTTGAGATAAGACACATGGCAACCCGAGGTGTTTCGAAGTATTGGCGTAATTTCTGCTCCGCTACTTCCAAAAGCGGTAACCGTTCGCGCATTTCCAGGTGCTACATGATAAATTCTCACTTGTCGTTTTCCTCCGCTAGGGTATCCACGTCCACCGCCAGGCGGATCATATCCACGCAGCGAATACCGTCCTCGATAATCTCTTCATCGTAATGTCGTACAAAATAGTCGCGATCAACTCCTATAATGCGAAAACCGCAGCGCTGATACAGCTTCAACTGATGAAAGCTTGAATTGCCTGTTCCGATCTCGACCGTTCGACAGCCCAGCCTGCCTGCTGCTTCAATTGCTTCCTTAATCATGTGCTTGCCGACGCCTTGCCCCTGTAATTCTTCCTGAACAGCAATATTAACAATCTCAACAGTCTCGGGCCGGGTCTTAAGCAAAACAAACTCGCCTACCATCTCGCCTTCATATTCGGCGATAAAACATAGACCACGACTTAAATATTCGTCTACTTTGGCTTTGGAGGGATCAGCCATTAGCAAAAGTTCATAGGGCTTTTCCTCTTCCCAATCCAGTATTCGGAACGTTAGTCTCATACGGATCTCCACCTTTTCATCGTAAAATATTCTTTTACGGCCCGTTTGCTGAAGCCTATGTATCAGCTTAAACGCTAAACTCGGATGATTCTCGTCACACGTTGGCACTAGGACTAATAGCGAAATATATCTTGAACTCACTTCTAATCTGGTCATAGTGAAACATCTTATATTTCTATTTACTATAAATACGTTGCTCCATTCTGATTGGAATAATGGCGAACCATCATGCCGCTGGCTCTGCGCATTCCCTGCCTCTCATAAAAAGGCTGCGTTTCGGTATCACATAACAGATCGATCATGTACAAACCCTGGAGCCTCTTCAGCATCCTCTCTGTTAGCGTTGTCCCAATCCCCTTACCTTGGAACTCCGGCACCACTTCCAGCAATGGAATGTATGCACTAAGCACCCCATCCGAAATAGCTTGAATAAAGCCTATGACCTTCCCTGTCTCATCATCCACTGCAAGCTCAACTGCATACGATTGCTCCAACAGTCTCAAAAAAATCGCCTTCGACGGTGGATTGGGCCAGCCATCAAAAAAATGTTCGCTCAGTTGTTTCGCGCCTATTCCGTCCAGATTCGATCGGTATGACACCTTCATTGTTCACATCTCCCATCAAAAAAAGCAAACCTCATTATATCACAATATATGGATACGTATACATAGAAATGGATGATACATTCTGTTCAAGTCCCTAGTACGTTCATAACCCTACCGTATACATGATTTCTCTTATTAAGTTTCACCGTTTTCCCCTGCACTCAGATGCTCATGAATTAACTTCCATTCCCCATCAGGCCCGGTAGCAAACACATTCGTCGCTCGACCGTTCCCTGAAGCCGGTTTCCCTTCGTAGATACCTTCCCAATGATAGGTGTAAATGCAGACAGCCTGTGTCTCACTTACCGTAATCCAGGTGAGGTCTTTTGCTGCATATACTTCTTCTTTTACCATGTCCCAAGCCTGTTCAAAATAGGAACGAATGGCTTCCGTTGTGGTGCAGGAGGTGCCTGTAAACCAATAGACCGCATCTGCCGAAATCCATTTGCTCACCTCATCGAAATCGTGTGTATTCGTTGCTGCGATGTATCCCTCAAAAGCTTCTTGGTATCCCATTATGTCATCTCCCTATGCCAGTCATTATCATTTTTTCTGCTCCCTATCTCAATACCGCATCGGTATACATCATAAACGTTTCTTGTAGTGTACGGTTTGTCGACTTTTCCCAGATCACGCTACGTTCAAATGTACCTTCTTGGAAGAAGCGCGGGAATCGTTCTGCAAACCAATCCTGCATAGGCAGTTCAAGCGCCTGTTCCACCGGGATCCACAGCAATTCGCCTTCAGGCGGATCCTGCAATAATTCACCTTCAAATGAAGTGGCCAGATAATTAAAAACCATATACCGCAGTCCCTGCTCGGGATCACAAAATTCATCCAACCCCTTGTATGAAATCTCACGGACCACAAGTCCCGTTTCTTCCTCAACTTCCCTCATAGCCCCGTCCACGATGCTTTCCGGAAAATCCACCTTACCTCCAGGTGCAATGTATCCCGGGAATCCTTTGCGATCAGGTCTGTTCATCAATAAAACCTTGCCATTGTGCTTGTCCCACACCATACACATCGTAAATATGTCAATTCTGGTACTCATCGTTATCCTCCTGCGCTGATCTCACATGGTTGTACATTAACATTTCTGGTCATCCCTTGAATTTTCCTGCCTCTTCGCTAGGATAAAAAAACAAAAGCAAACAGACCTCGAATTTATGTTCGAGGCCTGCTATTAATCCTTTACGATTCAGTCCATAATTGTAATCGAAACTCTGCGTTCTTTCCACTCGGCACGACGATAAGCCTGAAGCAGGCCAAATTTGCGAATGCTTGCTTTGGGTACCGATTTGTAAGGCAGACCGACTGTGAATTCCTGAGTAAATGGAAAGTAGGAGAGTCCTACCTTTTCACCCGAGATCCATTCAGCCCGAATCGGTTGTCTTCCACAGGCATCGAAGGTGCAGCTGAGTCCCTCGGCAAAAAAATCATAGCGCGATGCGGGGGTTCCCGGCTCCTCCATACAGAGAAAAAGGCTTAGCTGATCACAGAATAACATGATCTCCAGGTCGCTTTGCAATCTGCGCTCGAGTTCATCTCCTCCGCCGAGCTGCTGCTGCCAATCCTCCTGAAAACGTTGTTCTTTGTTCAGATATTCCCTGATATCGTCATCATCGTTAGGGTTAGCACCCAGGGTGTTCTGAAATAGCTCCGTGTACATCATGCTGCACAATAACCCGGCATACAGACTTTTTTCACGGACTTCGTCAATTCCTTTTTGGTAAAATACAAAACGCGGGCGTAACGGAAAATCCCGAAACGAATATGGGGACTGACTGTAATCATTCCAAAAAGGTGCGGAATCCAGCTCAATCCAGCCACGGTCGTGTTCTCTTGCTGCAAGTATAAGCTCCTCCCGGTGACTGGAATCAGCGAGCAATTCATCTTTCCAATGGGAAGCCATCACGCCGGCTACTTGTCCATGCTCATGCTGTGCGGTCAAAACAAAATCATGCTCTCTCTCATATACGATCATTTGCTGTCACCCTTCCGCATGGTATACTTCGACTTTTACATATACTGGTCTAAATTGTCCCATTATCTCTTCACTTTTTCTTCTTCACCCGGACGGCATAACAAATTTGCAAATGTAAAGGTGTTGTCAGTTGCCTGAAATTTGGTACACTAAAGATTGTGTCACTGATTACATTACATACAGAAAGCGGGATCTCATGAATTTATACTCTCCTTACATCGAGTTTAACCGCAAGGAATGGGCTGAACTGAAAGAACATCAGACCACCCTTCCACTGACGGAAGCCGAATTGGAACAACTAAAGGGATTGAACGAAGAAGTATCCATTCAGGAAGTGGAGGATATTTATTTACCACTTACCCACTTTATTGACTTATATGCAAGAGTTTCACGTGAATTGAATCAATTAACGGCTTCTTTTTTGAAAAAGGAACAATCTCCCGCTCCCTACATCATCGGAATTGGAGGCAGTGTTGCCGTGGGAAAAAGCACGACAGCCCGTTTGCTCCAGGCCATGCTCGCCAGAGGTAAAAACAAACCCAAGGTTGACCTCGTTACGACCGACGGTTTTCTATATCCCAATGCCATTCTGGAAGAGAAAGGCATCATGAACCGGAAGGGATTCCCCGAAAGCTACGATATTAAGTCTCTTATTCAGTTCATGGGCGATGTAAAATCGGGTAAACCTGAAGTAAAAGCGCCAGTGTATTCCCACCTTGCGTATGATGTCATTCAAGGAGAAGAGCAAATGATCTGTCAACCGGACATCCTGATTATTGAAGGCATTAACGTTCTGCAGGTGAAAAAGGAAACACCGCTGCTTGTCAGCGATTTTTTTGACTTTTCCATCTATATTGATGCAGAAGAGGAGCACATCCGTCATTGGTACATTGAACGTTTCAAGCTGCTTCGCAGCACAGCATTCCAGAATGCAGATTCCTTCTTCCATGACCGCTTTGCCAACATTGGTGAAGAGGAAGCTGTACTGACGGCCAGTCAGATCTGGCAGGACATTAACGCCAAAAATCTGCACGAGAACATTTTGCCAACCAAGGGACGAGCCAGACTGATCCTAAGAAAAGAAGCCGACCACTCGATTCAGCACATTAAACTGCGCAAACTGTAAATTGCTATCAGCAAGCTGTACCGAAGATTAAACTACCCCTCTACTAAAGGAGACAATAGCCTATGCAAACCTTGGTTGTACTCGGTAGTATCATGATGTTTCTCGCCGTAGCTCTCGGAGCGTTCGGTGCTCACGCGCTCAAGCGAAAATTATCTGCAGACATGATCAAAATATACGAAACCGGAGTTCAGTATCACATTGCCCACGGTCTCGGATTGATCCTTCTGGGCCTGATCGCCGATCGCCTGGAACAGTCTTCGCTCATTATGGCAGCCGGATGGCTGCTGTTCGCAGGCATCCTTCTATTTTCGGGCAGTCTCTATGCACTTAGCATAACGGGTGTCCGCAAACTTGGTGCGATTACTCCGCTTGGCGGAGTTACATTCCTTGCCGGATGGGTCATGGTCATGATTGCCGTTCTGTAATACAGAACGGATTGTAAACGAAAAAGAGTGTTCTAGCCGATGTAGATGATCGCTGGAGCACTCTTTGTTGTTTAATCTGTCCATATTCTGCGAATGGTAGGTTGCCCCTGGTCTCCCCGCTGCCGTTCCAGCACATACACATCGGGATTGGTTAGCAGCCTCCACTCTTCGTAACCAAAGGACCTTTGATAATGGCGAAGAAGCAGAGATAGTATGTTGCCATGAGTTATAACAGCCGCAGATTGCTCCGGCCGACTCCAGCATTCCTCCAGCACTTCCATCCCACGTGCGGTCGCGATGCGTGACGACTCTCCGCCTTCTTCTGCGAAGTTCTCATCCGTATATGTCCGTTCCAGCACTTCCATCCAATTCTCCAGATGGCGAGTGCTGAGCACTCTTTCCTGAAGACGCTCATCGGTATGTAAATGTTGAGATGCAGCTCTGGCGAGCGGGGCTGCCGTCTGGAGCGCTCTTTTCCACGGACTGGAGACAATATAAGCTATCGAATGAACAGCAAGTTTCTCCGCCAAACGCTCTGCCTGACGAAGACCATCATCTGTAAGTTCTGCATTCGGCTCCTGTCCTGTTGCCTTGGCGTGTCGAATGAGATAGATCGATTGCAGGATTCTCTCCTCCTCTGGTACAGCTCATCTGGACATCGTGTCAAGATACCGAAGAGCAGCCTTCATTTTCTCCTGATCTTCCAATTGTCCTCCTGAACTCAAAAATGTAACCTGCTCCTCCGGTCTCTTCCCATGCTGTTCCGTCAACTCAAGCAAATGCTTCAGACGGTTGACCGTACCTGCACTGCCATCAATAATCTGTACATGTTCCGGAAGTACTGTCCGGAGGATATGTGAATAGAACGGATAATGTGTACAACCAAGTACAACCGTACCGTATGAATCCAGATCCAGATCAGCCAATTTCCGGCGAAAATACGCAGCACTTTTTTCCGGATCAAAATCCAGCCGTTCACACCATTCCACGAGTTCAGGCAGTGGCATGGAATCCACACTGTGATGGTCATCCACGCGGGATACGAGTTCGTTATATTTGCTCTGACTCAAGGTCAGTGCCGTTGCAAATACGAGAACTCTCCTCCCGCTTTCACGGTTCATCTCTACAGCCGGCTTCACCGCAGGCTCCATCCCGATGACGGGGATATCATACCTGGCACGTAAATCTTTTACCGCCAGACTTGTCGCCGTATTGCAAGCAACCACGATTGCTTTTACATGTTCCCGCACGATCGCTTCCGCGCAATCAAAGACATGCCCTCTTACTTCATCGGCCGATTTGGTTCCGTAGGGGACATGAAGCGTATCTGCATAATACAAAAATTGTTCTTCAGGCAGCTGCTGTAAAGCTTCATGTAGGACGGTTAAACCGCCGATGCCCGAGTCAAAAAATGCAATTTTCTTATTCAAGGGTTTCACCTCTATAACGTATTCTTTTGGGTACCAGGTCCAGGAACCTGTATTTCCTGCTCATGATGACTGGAGGTGAGGATTGTTCTAGAGAACTATTATTCTTCATTCATTTTATACTGTCTAAGCCAGTCTTTGCCACTGTTCCACTCGTTCACGGAATTCCGCTCCCCGAGCAGCTCCGTACTTGCCTGAGCCATAATCCATTCCCTTAGACCGTTATCGGAGCTGGACTCAAGTTTCTGTAAAAGAACATGCAGCCCTTCCTCACCCGTATTCAGGATCAGTCCATACGCCTCCGGGCTGCCTGTAATATAATCGTTAGGATTACTGCTGCTCATGATTACAGATTCATTAACCATTTCCTGCAGGCTGTGCTCAATCACCCCTGATATACTCTGTTCTTCGGTCTGGACCGAGCACGCTCCCACCATAAATACAATACTCAGGGATACCATGCTGCGTACCAAATGTTTACGTATCATCGGACCACGCCTTTCAACAAAAGTTTAACGAAATAGGGACCTGCCATTCATTTCCCAGTACCGCTGCTCCTCAGGCACCCGATCCAGGAAATCCACATAGGATCCAACCCAGCCCTGAGGCATGTAATGTTCGAAAGACGCCGGCTCGGGAAACATGGAGCAAAACTGCCTTTGGTCAAAATCTACAAGGAATGAAGGGACAAATTTCAGCCACTCATCACCTTCCCTCTGCTCCTCCCTGAATTGACGGAGGCTGTCCCGCAGCTCTGCGGCCGTTACTCGCTCGTCCTGAATGGCCTGCAGGAATGCTGCAGCGGTTTCCTCGTTCAGTATTTCGATGCCGAACCGTTCCTCCATCTCCACATTCAAAAACCAGTACTCCCGCTCGGTTACATACCAGCACCACGTTTCACGAAACAAGACTCCCGCAATGGTATTCTGCGCATATTCAGGCTCTGTCTTCATAATTATACTCCTCCCGGTAAATACGGATATGAGCTTCAATGACATGTTGCAGATCCTTTTGTACATATGTCCGAATCACCGGGTTCACCCTCTATGACGAAGTCGTAATGCTGAAATCCATGCCGTATTGGTACAGTCCCAGTTTGCGGGCCACCTGCTGCGAGGAAAGATTGTCCCAGGATGTACTGTAGAGAGGAATGCGTCCGCTCTCTTGCACATGGTACTGCCAGCATTTGACCGCCTCCACCCCATATCCATGTCCTCTGTACGCAGGAACTGTATGCAGGCTCGCTTCTGCGCCCAGCTCCGAAGTTCGGGCAGAGCAGCATACGGCTACGGCGGAAGCTCCAATAACATAAGCGACTACAGGTGCTTTCGCATGCAAGCGTCCGATGAGATCGTGAAAATGCTCTTCCAGCAAAAACGTATGATGGTGGTCAATAAGCTGCACACGTGAATGCCACTTATCCCATTTCTCCCGGAAGACAAATGCAGGTCCCATCCATAACTTCTTGACGGGCTTAAAAGCCTCGATCGTCCCTAGCAGCTTCGGAATGTCAAGCGGAAGCTTCGCTTCAGTCGCCAGCAGATCCGTAAGGTTTGGCGGCATGTGCTCATGATAATAAGTTAGAAGGCCCATGGGAGTCATGCCAATAAACAAGGCAGGTGCATGCCCGCCTTCCGGTTCGTTAATGCCAGTCAGACGCTGCAGCGTGTTCATCGTATATAGTATTTGTACCTGTATTTTCATCAAGTCAGGCAGTTCAATATTGAATAGGCGATCCATATTATTTAACCAGCCTTAGTAATAACCGTTCGCCTTCACTTCGTTTATGAACGGACTTTTCCAGAAACTCGGCCAGTTCACGCAATTCAGCCGGACGATATCCAGACCCGCAGCCACAACTATGGTAGGTGAATCCGTGGCGATAAAGAATTGCTACCTTCTTCCATTGCTTCAGATCGCTTTGCTTCGGTGCTCTAAAATCTTTTCCCATGCTAACCATGGGTGCCGCACACTGCGGGCATTTACATTCAAGCCTTTCGTACACTTCAGGAGCGAGATCATGTCTCGATGTTTGCTTAAATGATTTGCGGCAGTCGAAACAGGCATACGTGTCTTTGTATGGTCCTGACATGGCATATCTGCACAAAGAACTGCACCTCCCTCATTAATTTCCATTATACGGTATATTCTAGGGAGATACGAATGCAAACTGGTAATTCCTAATGGAGAATATACTGAACTGAATTTTTTGGATCCATCATTCACCAGCAATACATTCATCCTGTCTTACCGCCAGCTTCCAGGCTTCACCGAGTTCCTTCACGGATGCATAGCGACGGGCCCGATCAGGATCCACTGCTCGAATTACAACCTGATATAAGGCTTCTCCAGCGTTCCACTTGGCATATGAACGATCCTTCTCTCCACCAAGCAGTACGAACGCCGTTGCACCCATGTTGAATACATTGGTTACACCATCCATGGGAGCACCGAATTCAAACTCCTCGGGAGACATGAAGCGGGATGAGCCCCACATGCGTCCCATGGTATTGGTAAACGAACCCTTCTGATACAGATCGATATCACAAATCTTGATCGTATTTTGTTCAAAATCATAGATCAGACTGCCATCGTAAAAATCAACAGCCACATACCCTTTTCGTTCCACCTCAATATGAAAATTCAAGATCTGCTCCATCGCCTGAATCTGTATCTTAATAGGGAGCTGCCTGAAACGATAATACGGTGAACGCGGATCTTCATATTTCGCTGGAGCCGGAAAATACCACTGGGAATGCAGACATTCTCCATCCACCCAATCAAATACACAGACATAACCCTGTTCCGTTGCAAAATGATCTCTTAGTCGAATCAAAGCGTCATGCTTCAAATCCTCGTAGACTGAAACAGAAGATCTCAAACTACGGATGGCTTCCGGCGGACTATTAAGTGTACTCGCATGAATGGTACGTGCTCCCGCATATTTAACAAAGAGCCTTGTACCGTCCTCCTGTATCATACCAAAGGACAGATTGCCGGAATCCTGCTGATCAAATACGCGAAATACCTTGCCCAAGGGCCGTAACCATTCGAAAGAATGGGGCTCTTGTAATACAAAGACATTACCGTCCACTTCAAGATGAACCGTATCTGTCATTTGGACCTCACAGATGGATAAACATATGTCATATGGGCTTCATCATACCCTTGTCCCTCAACTTCAAGAGCATAATTCTCTATGCCATACGTTTCGAATCCGTATTTTTCGTATAACCGTCTGGCTGATTCATTCGTTGTAACCACACTCAGGTTAATTTGCCTGATGCCCTCCAGTGTCTCTCCCCGCTTCAATACTTCTCGGAGCAACCTTGAAGCAAGCCCATGCCCTCGATATTGCGGAGCCACGTACACTCCCCAGATGAATCCCTTGTGCCTGAGTTTGAGGCCGTATTCTCTCTTGAAACCCATCATTCCAACCAGTGTTCCTTCTGTTGTATAGGCTCCAAGGATGTAATCATCGGGCTCGTTATGTATGCGATCCTGCACTTCACTCATGGGAAGCTGAACAGACAACTCGTATGATGCTCCGAAGGACTCCGGATGATTTTTCAACGCCTCCAGACGCAAAGACCAGTATTGATCCGCTTCATCGCGCCGAATATTGCGGATATTGAACCTGCTCTGCTTGATATCTTCACTCATTCTTCGATCACTCCTTGCATCTCGTAAGGATAGTCGATCTGCCGCTTCACATTCTCGGCTGCCTCCCGTCCGGCAAACAATCCAAGTACGTAAATTCCGAGATCAATCGACGTGGCGACACCGCCGGCTGTAATGACATTTCCGTCCTTGACAATCCGGGTCTGGATGACCTCGTCTGTGTACGGCTGCAGTAGATCATACACATTAGGATGAGTCGTAGCCTTCTTACCAGAGAGAAAACCTGCCGCACCCAGCAACAATGAGCCCGTACATACCGACACCTTCATCGGAACCTTCTCTGCCTGTTTCAGCCATCCCACGAATGCTTCATCAAACCGAAGCTTGCGCGTACCCATGCCACCAGGAACAAAAACCATATCGTACTCGCCCAAGTCCGGCTTCACTCGATCCACTTGGAGCGTTAATCCGGATTCGTCCGTGACCTGATCGGTCATCGCACAAGTTTCCCATGTACTGCCCTTGGTTGGTTCAAAGAAATTCAGCCGGTTGATCACATCATAAAATCCTGCAAAATCAAGAAAGGTTAAACCATCAAACAAAACAAAAGCAATTTTCAACGTGAAAACCTCCCATGTTTTTATTTCGACGCGTCTCGTTCCATCGCTTCCTTCACCCAATCACGTTCAGGGAGCTTGCTGTTGATCCGGAATAACAGTCCTACAACGGCTAAAAGCAATACAATCACGATGACTTCAAACAAGTTCAAGCCCTCCTGACTAGAATTAATAAGGTCTGCCCTATTTCAGACCACGCGCAATAATCCACTCCAACCACTTCCACGGAAGCAGCGTTTTGCCAATAATGAGCACACGAGATCCTTTGCCGAGTGCATAGCGGAGCCGTGGTGCACGCATGCGTGCAATGCGGGCGATCAGGTCAGCCACTTCCTGCGGATCGGGCGCAGTCTGGCCCGCATGTGCAGAGTAACGAAGCACCGCATCCAGCTTTTCTTTATAAGGGGAGTCATCATTGCGGTGAATTTCACCCAGTCCTTTATTCCAAATGGGTGTGCGATACGCTCCCGGCTCAACCAGAACTACCTTTACGCCAAACGAAGCCATCTCATGCCGAAGACTTTCGGTGAAACCTTCCACGGCAAATTTGGAAGCAGCATAAGGAGCATAGCCCGGGAACCCCGACAAACCGCTGACGCTGGAGAGATTGATGATGAGTCCCCGCTTCTGTTCACGCATGACCGGAAGCACCGCACGCGTCACTGCAATGAGACCGAAGAGATTGGTCTCCATTTGCCGCCGCCAATCGTCCATCGTTACTTCCTCAATGAAACCACCAACCGCAAACCCTGCATTGTTCACCAGCATGTCAATTCGCCCATACATCTGAAGCACGGCCGCTACAGCGGCCTGTACCGAATCCGAATCCGTCACATCCAGACGTATATAATGCAATCGATCTGCAACGCCTGCTTGTTCGGCCAGCTGGACTAATTGTTCATTCCGGCTCAGATCGCGCATGGTTGCGGCAACCCGGTATCCCTGCTTGGCAAGCGTAATCGCAGTAAGCATGCCGAACCCACTTGAGGTGCCTGTAATTAACGCTACAGGTGAAGTCTCTCCCTTAATGTTCTGTACCATCTCCCCGTCCACCTTCCTCCATTGAATTGATTAGCTTCTCCCTTTCTATCATCACATGATTGAACACAGCAATATCGTCTTCGCTTAAGCACAAGTTCAACCACGTTGTCTCTCCACTCTGCGCAGCTTGGTCATTCCCGGTTCGAATGTATAGGGAACATAATCCGTCTGTGGCACAGTACACTCAAGCCGCTCCCCCAGTTTCAGCAGTTGACGCTGCACCTCGCTCTTCACCCACTCGAGATCATCACTATCCCCCCCAAGTCGAAGAGCGATTTCCAGTGATCCGTCCCTAAGCTGAACGACCCGGTAGTGCTCCAGATCCGAAGAAGTGGCAATGACCGCACGGGTGATAAAGTCCGGAAATACAGGTACCTCCTCGCCGGTATGTCGATGTGAAAAATAAAGCGTATCATCACAGCGGCCTTCGATCCGCTCAATGGCGGTAAAGGGAGAGCCGCATTCACATGGGGCGGCTGCCTCGGTTAGAATGTCATTCAGCCGATACCGGATTATCGGCTGTGATGTCCTGGAGAAATCCGTAATAATGGGAACAAATCGCCGGGAAGCACGATCAATAAACTCTTTTTCAATATGGACAATATCTTCATTCAAATGCAATGTGCCAAGACGGCAGGTCGCTCCCAGGAATCCCTCTGTGCACTGGTAGACTTGATGGATCGTTTGACCAAAGACGCGCTCCAGCACCTTGCGATCGAGCGGATCCAACACTTCGGCCACAGAGATGATTTTCTCGGGTGTCACGGTCAGTGAAGCCGCTTGATATGCATCGGCCAGCATTCTAAGCATCGATGGAGGAGCTACCCACACGGTGGGACGATACTCTTCCATACGCTCGACCAAGGTATGCACGGGTTCCAGCAGATCAAAATATTGAAATTGCAGCTTTCCCCGCTGCACCGATTCATACAGATTACTGTTAGCCCGTAGGAAAAAGGCAATCTTGGCAGGCTTCCACAGCCCACCAGGCAGCAGTTTGGCCAGCACTGTCCCCGTCCAGGCGTCCTGCTCCCGCTCACTCACAAGAAATAATCCCCGGTTCCCCGATGTCCCGGAGGAAAGACCAACCGTAACGCCTTGAACAGACGGCTTAAAATCACGTGTGTCCTCACTTTCTCCGGCAAGGGTCATGGCTTCGTTCTTCGAAATCCCGACCGTGTTGAGCTGGTCGAAATGCTGCATCATGATCTTTTTATCGATTATCGGAAAGCTCCTCCAGGCGGATGCTTCAGCATCTCCCCACCACTCTCGGTAAAACGGAGACTGTACACGAATTCGCCCGATATGCCGAAGGATCTGACGTTCCTGCCAGTGTTCAAGCTCCTTACGTGATTTCCATTTTCGCAGTCCACGTGCCAATGCATAATGATAAACAATTCGCATGGTACTCATATGTAATTCCCTCCCGTCCCCCACGCATTCAGCGCTTCCAGACAGTGGCTGGGTACAATCCGAATCTCGGGAAACTGCTGATGCAGCCGCACGAGTTTGTCAAAATTCATTCTGTATTCGGATCGATCCGACATGATGATGCCTGCGAGCACATGCGGTCTGCGTTGTTCACGGAAGGCCCGGCTGGACCACACCGCATCCGCGCACAGGAAGTATTCCTGTTCCCCCGTGCTGAGCAGGATGCCCATCATGCCTTCTGCGTGACCGGATACCTCTACACCAAGCAGGCTGCCATCACCGAAAAGATCGTATACCTCAGAAAAAGGGAAGTCGTCTCCCGCCTTCGTCCATCGCTCTGATTGTCTCATCACGGGCAAAGAACGGTCTGCAAAATCTCCCGGCAAAAGTCCGGATAAGAACCCGGATTTCACTGCAGCAACCGGGCCGAGTGATCGCACGGCCTCATACGCTTGGGGCAGATAGATGAACTGTGCCTCCGGGAAGTCACGCACCCCCGCGATATGGTCACCATGAAAATGGGAGAGAATAATGTAACGAATATCCGACGCTTTTAACCCTAACCGAGCAAGGAATTGTACCGCACTGTCCTCTTCACGATACAACACAGGCGTAATATGGCGATACAGCGCATTGGGCAGATGTGCCGTCTCCTTGAAGAAACGGGAGCTGTATCCCGTGTCCAGCAGCATCGGACCATGCACGGGATGAATAATACAGGCAAAGCCCGCAGGAAAGGGCACTGGCCGTAAACTTCCGCCCCGAATGGTCAGAAACTCCGGGTGGGTACAGAAGCCTGCAGCCCCTAGATGAAGTTCTACCTTCGTTGTTGTCAGCATGATTCTGCCCTCCACCAATCTGCAAACTGCTGCAGGCCTTCTTCAATGGTTACTCGCGGTGTATATCCTATCCGCTCTCGGGCGTCATGAATATTCAGCGTTTGCGGAATGGCTAACGAACCCACGGTGTATCTGGTTAGCTGCGGTTCGCCTAGCATAGGCAGGAGACGATGCACACTCTCCAGCAGCGATGCTGCTCCATAAGCTGCCCTGTAGGGAATATTTCGGGGATGCAGCGGCATACCCAGTAATTCAAACAGATGACTCACCAGTTCGTGGAACGGCCTTGGGTCGCCATTGGTGATATTGTATGCCCTCCCCAGCGCTTCAGATGGCGCACTCCAGCATAACAGCAGCGCATCCACGACATTATCCACACAGGTGAGATCAATGACAGCCTGACCGCCCCCAATCATGGGCACACCTGATTTTCGGTTAGCTGCGACGATTCTGGGGAAAAGCGTCTGATCATACGGACCGAAGATGGCTCTCGGGCGAATCATGATGGAAGGAAGTCCGTTTGCATGGGCCCCAAGCACCACTTGCTCCGCCATTCTTTTGGTCGCTGCATAATGATTCGCTGGTTTGGCTGGCATGGGATCATCCTCATGAATGTCATATCGGGGTATATAATTAAAATACACGCTGGGCGTTGATACGTGAATGAATCGCTGTACACCCGCTCTCCTGCAACCATCGACCAAATGCTGCGTCGCTTCCACATTGCTGCTGTAAAAGTCCTGGTATTTGCCCCAAGGCGAAGATAGTGCCGCACAGTGAAAGACGGCATCCTGATTGGTACATGCCTCAGCTGCTACTGACTTGTCACGCAGGTCACCTTGATAAAATTGAATTCCTTCGGCTTCCAGCTGAATACCGTATTCTTTTTTTCGGCCCATCCCCGTCACTCTCCAGCCCTGCTCTGCGAGCCTTAGCGCCAGATGTCTGCCCAAACAACCTGTAGCTCCTGTAACCAATGCTCTATTCATGGTTGTTCACCGTTCCATTCTATGTCGTGAGTCAATGCTTCAGTCAGAGATAGCTTGTACTTGCGTGCAAGACGCCAGGCGGACAGCACCACGGCCGCTTGTTCCAGCATGGGGCGTCTATCATTCTGCAGGTGTACGACATCTCTTGTACCTCGCCAGGCTGCCATCCATGCTCGCCACTGATCCGGTCGTCCAATCTGCTGCAATCCGCTGCCCAGCATCGGCAGCATGAGCATGGCCCTGCTGTGCTGCTTGGGCGTCATCAGGATACCTTCCTTCACCAGCGACTCAGGCGTAGTGATGGCACGCACCAATTCATCCCCCGGGTAGAAGAGATGGATTCCACTTGTAGCCCTGGGATTACACTCAATTGCAACCACCCGCCCCTCGGATCCTTCAATAAAATCAAACCCAATCTGACCGCTAAATCCGGTAGCCTCTACAAATTGCTGAACCCACTCATATGTACCCTCGTGTTCCACGTGTTCGAAATAGACACTGGCCCCCACGCTGCCTGTGCGATAGCGGCTGTCATACGTGGTATGGGCCACCATGTTCCCTTCATGCACAACACTATATGTGCACAATGCTCGCCCAGAAACGTAAGCCTGTGCTACCCAAGGGAGGGCTGATGATATTTCTGCCTCACTCGGTGGCAAGTTTCGTGAGCCCGGCATGCGAACTCTGGCGGCAAATCGGGAATATACCGGCTTCCATACCCACTTCCCCTCCGTTTCCAGAACAGATTGGGTTTGAATCCATTCTTCCCGGCTGCGAACCAGACGCGTATCCGGTACAGCAAGGCCCATGGATTGCGCAAGCTGGATAAAATGAAACTTGTGATGCAGCTTATGCAGCTGCTCCAGTGGAGAAACAAGAACATGGCAATAAGGACGCAATCTCACTGCTCCCTGCGCAATGTAGAACACTTCTTCACACATCGGAAGTAGCAGGTCGATCTGCGATGCTCGAATGATCCGTTCGAGCTCAGACAGATATGCCGCTGTTTCATGACGCGGGGATGGTACAACAAAGCATTGCTCCACTGCACCGGACAATCTGCATAGATGACGTGATGCACTCTCCGCAACATACACACGGTAACCTGCGCGCCGGAGCATGCGTGCCAGATCTAGTGTAACGGGAGCACGCCCCCCAGTGAGTAATACACTTCGGATTGCAGCAGCATCATCGGATTCTCTGAATCTAGTAATCAAAAATAAGTCCTCCCAATGACAATCCAGCGGCCGTTCCAATGAAGAGCACCCGATCACCTCGCCGGATACGCTGCTGCTTGATCGCCTCATGCAGTCCCATGGGAATGGATGCGGCAATGGTATTCCCATGGTTTCGTGTAATGTCCATAAAGCGGTCTTCGGGAATATTTAATTTTTTGCGAATCAATCTCATGGCCATGGCACTGCCCTGATGCGGAATGACCAGCTTAAAATCTTCCATCCGGTTTCCGGAGGTCTTCAGCATATCGTCCATGAATCCGGGAAGAAGCCTGGAAGCCATCCGGAAGATCGCCTGCCCATCCATATGAAAAAGGTAAGGCTCCGGCTGATCGGCCATATAATTCGAGGCATGCAGCCGTGTTCCCCCACCCGCTATTTCCGAGAATCTCGCCCCTCGGCTGTACGTCTTCAGGGAAGCATGCACAATCCGGGAAGATTGCCCTTCTTCGGAACGTTCGATAATGACCGCAGCGGCTCCATCGCCAAAGAGGGCCGCACTCTCCTTATCCGACCAATTCAAACCTGCAGAAGCGATCTCCGTTGCTACGAGCAGTACCCGGCGATAACGACCCGCATCCACCATATAGGACATAACGTCCAGACCGTTTAGAAAACTTAGACAGGTTGCATCCATATCAAATGCCGGTATACCTGATTCCTGCTCTCCCATGGCCAGTTGAATGAATACTGCAGTGCTTGGCAAAGGCTGCTCCTTCGTACCGCTGGTGCACACCAGACAGTCGATATCGGCAAATTGCAGTCCTGCGTCGGCAAGCGCAGCTTCTGCAGCTCTCGCCCCCATGAACGAAGATGTTTCCTGACCGGAAGCATAATGGCGAACACCTACGCCTGTGGCTTTGGAGACCCAGCCTGCCGGCACATTCAAGCGGATATCCAGCTGCTCGTCCGTTACTTTCCGCTCCGGCAGATACTTGCCCGTTCCGGCAATTCTCACTCTTCTAAGTTGCATTTCCCCAACCTCTTTCTGTTTCATCTGACTGATCAAATGACTTTTACACTGCACCAGAGATCCCGAAACGTCAGCGGACCCGAATCTCCAGAACATACAGCAGAAGGGCAGATCATCTGCCCTTCCGAATGAAACATTGTATTCAATATGGTTATTCAGTAATTCAAACTATTTCAGGATCTCATCAAGTGCGGTATCGAGTGTATCATATATAAACGTGAACCCTTCCTGCTCCATCCGCTCTGGGATAACCCAGCGGCTTTTGAGGACCAGCTCCGTTTCGGTCCGAATGAATCGCGCTCCCACTTCAAGCATCCAGCGAGGGGAAGGAAGACCCATGCGGACGCCCATATGACGTCTCAGGCTCTCCATCAGTTGGCGATTGGTAACCGGATGCGGAGACGAAGCATTAAACACCCCTTCAAGTGCTGGGTGCTGCTGAAGATAAAGAACCATGCGAAACAAATCTTCAATATGAATCCAGCTGAACTGCTGTGTTCCGGGTCCCTGTGACCCGCCCAAGCCAAAACGCACCAGATTCGTGAGCGGCTCCATGACGCCGCCTTTGCCCAGCACAATCGCAATTCGCAAGGCAATCTGGCGGGTAGAAGGCAGACTGAATTCGAAGAAGGCCTGTTCCCACGCCTTGGCAACATCCACCGAGAATCCGGAGCCAATCTCACCTTCTTTTTCTGTCATGGGGCGGTCCTCTGCATGTCTGTAAATCGTGGCCGTACTTGAATTGATCCATAGTTCAGGCGGATGGGCACATTCAAGGATAGACTCGCCAAGAATACGTGTCGTGCTGGTCCTGGATTCTAGGATAATCCTGCGATTCTCGTCGGTGTAACGACAGTTTACAGATTTTCCGGCCAGATTAATCAACATTTCGGCACCTTCGAGTGCTTGCCTGATACCATCGGAGTCCTCCCAGGCAATATGACCTGGCTGACGTGAGATGATGAGCACCTCATATCCAAGTTTCTTGAACCTTTGTGCAAAATCCTGACCGACAAATCCCGTACCTCCGGCCAATATAACCTTTTTCACGTGATCCCCTCATTTCCATAAGCGATAAGACAATCCCTCATATATGGATAAACACGGTTACTGCACGTTTCGTTCGATGTTATCTGGCACCCATGGCTGCATACAGCCGATCCCGCTCTTGAATAGCCCAGGTGTTTGACGGATTCTGCTCCAGCTGATAACGGAGTTCATCATAGAAATCATGAATCATGAATCCTTCAGGCAGTGTCCCAAGCATGCTTGCAAAATCATACTCCGGCAGGGCCCTCTGTCCTTCCCCAACCTGCTTCAGCCAGGTCATCCACGAGACAAGATCAAGCACTTCTTCCTGCCACAGTTCTGCCTGTAATCCCAGGGCATCCTGAAGCTGCTCATAGGCAGCCGGATCAGGGAACTGGCGACAGGCCTTAACAGCCAGATCATACAGTTCCATTAGAGCAGGCCGAACTTCATGCTCGACTTCCATGTCCAAGCCTTCCGTGAAATCCTCAACCCGGATGCTTGAGCCGTCATCATATAATAATGGTGCTTGTGCAAGCAGACGTACAATTTCTTCCATGTCGTTCGTTGAAATCTTCTTTTGCTCATAGAGAGCTGGTAACATATAAGTGGTAATCGTCATTCACTCCTACATCGTTCTTCTATTAATGACGTATATTATAACATGATTTGGCTGAGTATCCTTGAATTCACTTGAACAACGACAAAAAGCAGTCAAGTCAGAATCCATTCTGCTCAACTGCTTTTTGCACATGTTCTGAGATTCAGAACCTCGTGAAACTTTTAAATGTGAATAGAGAAGATTAACTCTACATAAAAGCCTTGACCACCGCAAAATACTCACGGATCATGTTGATCGGTTTCAGGTATCCCGGAGACGGGGCCGAAATGCCGTATTCGGCAGCGTAGCCATTTTGGGCAGCCAAGTACTTGGAACGGAACATATGGTAGTCACTGGTGACAATCATGATCTCGGGGTGCTCCAGCCCCGCTTCGTCAATAATTCTTTTGGAAAAGGCCATATTCTCCTGCGTGCTGGTTGACTTGTCTTCCATAATAACCTGGGCTGGCGTGATCCCCTGTTCCACAAGATAGTTTTTCATGGCGAGTGCTTCTGGGATCGACTCCCCTGGCCCCTGTCCTCCGGATACAATGACCGGCGTCTGCGGATGGTTGCGGATATAGTCCAGACTGGCATCCAGCCGCTGCTTCAGCGTCAGTGATAACTCTGTGCCTTTGATGCCTGACCCCAGAATAATGACATAATCCGCCTGCTCCGGATCATTCGCATTCAGCTGTGTAAATACCAGTGCTTCAATAATGACAAAGGAAACCGCGCCAATACCGAATACCGTTAACAAAATGCGCTTAAGCACCACGTGCTTCTGGTAGTCAATCCGTCGAAGTACGATAAAAGCCACCGTAAGCAGTCCAAACAACATCACCGCGAAATTTCGGCCCCAGAATATCAGAAAAACGATAAAACAGGCTACCAGAACAAGATCAATGATCAGGCCTTTATCTTGAATAAACTTTTTCATTAACCGGGTAACACTCCTTCTTAAACCTGCACCGCTCGCTATCTACGGATCCCATAACCAGGCTGTTGTATGCCAAATAAACAAATGATATGAATGTTTGTTACGACCCAAATCTGCTACCAAGCTCCATGGATTGTATGTTAGCAGTTTCGCTGAAAGGTCCATTACGACCTCTGAAACTCATCCCTTCACAATTGTTAGCTTCGGCCATTGCTCCTGCCAGCGCTTCTTCTCTACACGCCGATTGTACTCCATGACATTCTCGTATAATGGACTGCGGCGAACAGTTAACGCATACAGGTCATCTAATCCATGCGGGGCACAGAACCCAATCTGGTCCTGTTCATCCAGCTGAACGCCTATGGCGGTTACGATCTCAGGCCAGTATCGCAGGGCATCTTCTGTAGACTGATAGGGCACTGTGCCATTGCGCAGATGCATTCTCGCCTGGTTTTTCACGGACCACTTGGGATTGCCTGTCGCCTCCCGCAGCTGCAGCTCCAGTTGTACATCGCGCCCTTCATTCAGGTCTTCGGGATCGAAGTATACCACATCAATATCGCTGTGCAGTTCGCGCCGAGTATATCCATGGAGAAGATCCCAAATGTAATTACGAATATACCCCGCACCGATGTAACACTGAGGCAGCTCCAGGCTCCGAACCTGCCGCAAATCATGCATTAATTTCTCATGTGCCTTAATGGACTGGATGAATCTCTCCTCAAGCAGCACCTGATCCTCTCCTTACTTCTTTGCTCTTTAGGTCCTATTCTATGACTCTACCTCTTTGAACTCGTCTGACTCCAATATACCATGCTTAAGTACCTTCGATAAAATAGACAAATCCCCTCAGTCCATACCTGGAAGATCATCTTGGACAGATGCTCCTTAAGGTATGTCTCCACTGAGGGGATTTGAAAGATTTATTTGGAAGCTTCAGAAGCGCGGAACAGCAGCAAGGACATACACCATGTATCCATGATCTGGAATTGGATCATCCCCACATGCCGATCAGTAGGATTCCACCAAAAATGACGATGGAGCAGAGAATCCGCTTTTTCCCCTGCTGCTCTTTTAACAATAAAATGCCGAGGAACGCCGCAAATACCGTTCCCACTTCACGCAAAGGGCCCAATCTCGCCATGGGAGCCTGCTCTAGAGCAAACAGGAATAACAGGTACGAACCTGGGTTCAATAGTGCCCCAAGCATAATGGTGGATCGGTTCACTTTCCATTCCTGGCGTAATTGCCGGGAAGCCAGAAGAGCCGGTGTCAGTCCCGCAACAAATCCGATGTTCGTCACCTCAAGCAGCGACAAGGGCGAGATATGCTGCAGGTTCAATTTGTCCACAAATACATAACTGGTCGTGCATAGTCCCACACATAGAGCCATAAGGACCGGCTTCAATCCCTGTTTCCGTGATCCCTGCTTGACATCTTTGCCTCCTACCCCGCTAAGTACCAGAAATCCACCGAGCATGCAGGCAATCCCGATCCATCCGAATGAAGACAAGGTTTCTCCGAGGAAAAAGACACCGATC
This sequence comes from Paenibacillus sp. PvP094, assembly GCF_040546835.1. NCBI lineage: Bacteria > Bacillati > Bacillota > Bacilli > Caryophanales > Paenibacillaceae > Paenibacillus > Paenibacillus sp. PvP094. The sequence continues at coordinate 212,452 of NZ_JBEPOM010000001.1, forward strand.
AGAGGCACCAGCAAGGTACTCGTTCCCCGCATAATCGGATAAATCTGAGACAAGTCTCCAAGCTCGTAGGTTTGAGATAACAGCCAGGAATATAAGGCCTGCAGAGCCATCGACAAAACCAACAGGGCATAAGCCGGCATGGTTAAGGGTTCACGTAGCAATTCCACAATGAGTACAGGCAGCAGGATGACGGTAGGAATCATCATAATGGACCACAGAAACACACTTTTATTCAAACTTCGTTTGGTGAACATGCTCCAGACGGCATGAGCCATTCCGGATGCGAGCACCAGAAATATTGGTAAAATCATACGTTATTAATTCCTCTCTAATCGCCTTGCTCTATTGAACTCTATTTCGCTGAAGTGCTCTCAGGTTGATGTTCCGGCTGTTCCATGACGAGTGATCCATCTTCGAGACGAATCCAGGTATCGAAGCTGCGCTGACCTGCCTGCAGCTGAATGACCCTTCCTCCGCGCAGCATACCTTCTCTTCCATAGGTATTGTGCCCGCTCGAGCGCCCGTAACAGAGACGAATGCCGTGAAGTTCGCCGTGAAAATCATTCACGTGATCATGTCCGCAGAACGTGCCCATCACATCTCCCATCTCCAGCAGCGCCGAGAACAGACCGGAGTTGACTTGTGCAGCACAGACCGGTTCGTGCTTGCTGCCGTAACATGTCTGAGTGTCCCACATCACTTGATATTCCGGAATCGGGATATGGAAAAACGCCAAGGCTGGAAGCTTCTCCCCGCGGCTGCGGCCGGGATTCACGCGTGTGGATTCAGACATCAGCCACTGGATCTGATTGGGCTGAACCCAGCCATAACCGGGGATCTCCGGGAACGACGAATAGCTTCCCGAATCAAGAAAATACAACACGGCTGCCGGAGTGCCATCCGCTCCTGCAATCTCGAGTGTGTAATTGCCAAGCCCTTCAATTTCGCCGGGACCCGGTTCCGTTACCGTATGGTAATGTTCCTGAATGACATCCATCAGACCTGCCGGTGTAATCCGATTTTCGGTATCATGATTACCGTACACAAATGCCCACGGAATCCCACATTCCTCCACAACAGATACGGCTTCGCGGAAGGCCTGTTCTGGATGCTCGCACGCCTTTTTCCCTGGATCAACGGGGCCTGTGTAGATTACATCTCCCGTAAATACGACCAGGTTCGGCTGCTCTGTTTCGATGACCGTTTTCATCAATTGACGGGTACGCAAGTCTTCAGGCCGACCATCTTTCCAATGCAGATCCGTAAACTGAACAATTTTGAACGTTTCATCCGCTTGAAATGCAAGCTGACGTCTCATATTGGTTCCCCCTATTAATTCGTTATGTACATACACCACAGTTTTGTGGTTTTATGTGGTTTCGTGTTGTTTGTTTGATCCGATCTTATCTCCACCGCTTCATCCTGTCAATACATTATTCCTGTCATCCAGCATGCACACTATAGCTAGAAGTATAAAAATTAACGTAGAATAGAAAAAAGTACGAAATGGAAAACGGGAGGGCAAGTTATGTCGTTAACCTATGAAGAACGCAGACAGACCATTCTAGCTCAATTGGCTACCCAGGGAAAAGTTCAGGTGCAGCTGCTGGCTGACCACTTTCAGGTATCAACGGAGACCATCCGGCGCGATTTGGACCGGCTTGAAAAGGAAGGTGAATTGCGTAAAGTCTATGGCGGTGCAGTTCGTGTGCGATCAGGAATGATTGAAGCCTCTTTTCAGAAGCGTTCATTACTGCAATTGACCGAAAAACAACGTATCGGCGCTGCTGCAGCATCCCTGATTGAGGATGGGGAAACCGTTATGCTGGACAACGGGACAACCACGCTGGAAATCATGCGCCAACTGAAAAATCGGTCGCAGATCACGGTTATTACCAACTCTGTGCCCATTCTTGCCTGTGCTCTGGAGAATTTCGCAGGTAAGATCATTTTTGCCGGAGGCGATATCAATCCAGCGGTACAAGCCTCGACAGGTCATCTTGCTCATGAATTGTTGAATCAATTCAAAGTCAATAAAGCCTTCATCTCTGCCGGCGGGATATCGTTAACGGACGGCATCACAGATTATATGCTGGAGGAAGCCCAGATCTCCCGTAAGATGATGGAACGTGCGGAGGAATCCATTCTTGTAGCGGACAACACCAAATTTGGACGCTCCACCTTTGCGCAGATTGCACCCCTGGATAAGATCTCAATGGTTATCACCGACGATGGATGTCCCCCAGAGTGGGTAGACGCGCTGCACGGAATGGAGATTGAAATGGTTCACAGAATTTGACAACCGAATTGGATTGTTATATTTTGGGGTATAATGATCGTTCTATCTGATCCTAAAGGGAGAGATTGCAGCTATGAGCAGCAAAAAGGAAATGCTGTTGAACGTGGCAGAAAATTTATTCTATCAACATGGATTTCACTCCATTGGCCTGAAGCGGATTATCACGGATGCAGATATTGCCATCATGACCTTATATAATCACTTTGATTCCAAGGATGACCTCATCGTGGAAGTTCTTCTTCGGAGAGAACAGCGATATCTGGAACAGCTGAGACAGTATGCAGATAACAAGGCACAGCCCCTGTTTCTGAATCTAGCCGAAGGGCATGCTCGCTGGCTGATGGAGCACGAGTCCCGGGGTTGTATGTTCTTGCGTGCCAAGGAAGAGTTTGGCGGCGATCCAGAACATGTGATTGTTCAAGCCGTGCATGCGCACAAAAAACATGTGATGACCCTGATAAAAAAATTGGATGCGTCCATTACGGATCGGGATATGATCCGATTTTCCCTACTCTTGGAGGGCTCCACCGCGCTCGCTGAGACTCAAGATGTAAGTATTGTCTGCCGGGAACTGCTTGACATGACTCGAAACAGTTTCAAGTTGTCCCACACCGGGTGAGTTATAGTTCAACTCACTTTTTTTATTTCAGCAGAAATATAATGATCGTTCTATCTAAAAAGGCGGTGGATATGTTGAAAAGAATTATTTTTCCCGGGATCGCACTGATTTCGGTATGTTATGCGTTCGGGAGATTCAGTTATGGTCTGTTTATGCCGGAAATTTCGCAATCGCTGCAGTTGGATGATACCCAGTCGGGTGCAATCAATTCAGCTACTTACATTGCCTATTGTCTCTCTTTGATCATTGCACCTTTGATTATTAATCGCATCGGACATTACCAGGTTATTCATATGGCCGGCATAAGCGCCATAATTGGTTTACTTGGCATCGCCCTTTCTCCAAATGCCTTGGTCCTAACCATAGCCGTATTTCTCGCCGGACTGAGTACAGGCCTGGCTTCTCCTGCCTTGGGTAACACCGTCTATGCGGAACTTCAGCCTGAGCAGCAGGCACGTGGTAACAGCTGGATTAACACGGGAACAGGCTTCGGCATTATTGTTTCCGGCCCAATTTATCTATTGTTCAGTGAATACTGGCGCTGGTCCTATATTTTCTTCGCTGTTCTTGGTGTTTTGGTTCTGCTGTGGAACAGACGCGTTCTTTCGCCACGCAAAACCGAACCTTGCACCAAATCACTCTGGGCATGCATGAAACCCACCAGACCTGGTGTAGCTCTGCTTATGGCTTCCCTATTGACAGGCTTTAGTTCTGCGATCTATTGGACGTTCGCGCGAAGCTTCCTGACGGACGAAAAAGGGGCCTCCGATTCGGAAGCCGTATTGTTCTGGATTGTGATGGGGATTTTGGGGATTTTGGGCGGTTGTGCCGGCCGAATTATCGAACGAATCGGAATCGGGCGTTCCTATCATGTCGGTATACTACTACTCGCCATTTCCCTTGGTGTTATTATCCTGCCATCCATGACTGCCAGTCTGACGTCTGCCGTCTTGTTCGGAAGCACCTACATCTTCCTGACCAGCGTGTTTATCGTGTGGGCGACCAGACTATTCCGTCCAAATACGTCAATCGGGATCAGCCTTGCCTTTCTTGCACTGGGTGCGGGACAGTTCTTTGGCTCTTCCATTGCGGGTTACACGATTGATGCATTCTCCAATACGACAGCATTTATGGCGTTTGCCATCTTGGGGCTGTTTGGATTGCTGATTCGGGTCAAAGTAGCAGATTAACGTCTATGCAGCTATACGGTCAACACATTCGCGGCACATCGAAAAACCGATGTGCCCAGTGGATGTATCCAGTGTATTGGGGATTCTCGCTGCCGCTCGATAACGATTGCAGTAGAAGCGATGGCATGCAGCACAGCAACGGGATGATGTGCTTTGGCGAAGCTGATCCTGCATCTGAAACATCTCCTTCCGCAGGATTATAGCCTAGTCCCTGTTGTACACGGCAGGGCGAATATTCGGATACGGAGGTTCTGACATGCCGTCGCCCAGATAATAATCCGTCAGGAGGGATTGCATATATCCTTTTACAGCCAGGCCATTGCGATATGCCGGATTATGCGGCAGCGTGTAGATGCGGACATCCGACGGTATCGTTGTTGTATACAGACGCAGTTCCTTAAAGTCATTTGTTTCATATAGAACCTCTTCTCTCCAGTCTCCAAGCAGATCACCATACAGGACAGGGGCATTTCTGGAATTCACACGAACATCATCCGCAGTAAACAGGCGTGTCGTCCTGTTCTGCTCCCAGTCCCACTTTTCCACAAAGTTCTTATCCAGCAGTTCACCCAGCATATCACCATCCCACCAAATTCTGAAATTGGTTGAAGGCTGAACCGAACTGATCTCTTCGCCGTCCACATTGTAGATATTGCCTGAGCTGGACCACATCTCAAGCCCTCTGTGCCGCGGATCAATATCCGCCAACGTTCCCCGTGCGACGTCCTGTGGGACTTCTCCAGTGCGAATAATCTCGCCCGTCGCGGCATCGGCATAGAACCAGGGGAATTGATTAACGTTCCCGTTCTCGGCCTGCTGGATACCGAATTGTTCCAATCCCGGCCGATTCGGATCGATATCCGTGATATGGAACCGATCACCATGGACTACACCAGACAGACTGTATAACGTTTCCCCGTTATCGTCCAGTGCCCAACCGCCAAATGAAACCTCGTCCTTCCCATCGCCGTCGAGATCCAATATGCGAATCTGGTGGAAAAATTCACCATCTGCTCCTGCATGTCTCCATCGCTCGGTTAAAGCTCCACCTGCATAGTCGTAAGCGGACGTCACATACTGGAAATTGCGGCTGAGCGCACGATTCTTGAGGGCTGTAATCAGGCTGGGATGCTCCCCGTCCAGATAGGCAATGCCGAAGTGGCCGCTGAGTGGACCATCGGCTGCATAATCATTGGCGATGGTTGTGCGGGCTGCCTCTATACCGGTCAGTCCATCCACAACAGACACATATTGCGCACGCTCGGCTGAAGCAGGGATAATCCTCCCATCCGCAAAGGTCACACCTTCAAAGGTACGCAGCAGCACTTCGGCCTTCCCGTCACTATCGAGGTCAAACACGGTAATATTGTCGTTATCCCGCCAACCCCCAAGTCCTGCAACCCCGAATTCGCTGACAGAAGCAGGCGGTGCGTTATAGGTATCAATGGTTGTAACACTGTAGGGACCGAGATCAATCCGCCAGAGGAAGCCTTCAGTCAGGCTGTATGCCTCCACATATTTGTTGCCCCCGTTGACAGGGATCCGGGTCACCACAACTTCGTATTCTCCATCGCCATCCAGATCACCTGGCCAGCCATGCTGCACAAAATAATCGGATGGATTGGACGTTATGTCTTGCAACGGAATGCGGAAGTAATTTCGAATCTCAGGGTCGGCTGCGAGCTCCACTTCGGCAATTTTCCCCTTCAACGTCCCATTCACGTAAGATTTCACAACATACGTATGACTCTGGGTTACATCTACATCCTCATCTGTGTAGTTCGTTCCTTGGGCAAGTGGGTGATCATTCAGCTTGATCTCCTTGGACCCTGTACGGCGATAAATATCAAATGTAACCTGCTGTGGTTCGGTACCTAGCAGACGCCAGCTAAGATATACTTTGTTCTCACCCAGATATACGGCAGTAAGACCTCTTCCCAGATCTTCAACCAGGCGCGGCGCAGACCCTCCTGCAGCATGTGCCCGAGGTATACTGCCTTCTGGTGAAGTTATACCAGACAACACTATCAATCCGCCCAAAAGCCAGGTTAACCATACTCTATTTTTTCTTGCTGCAGTCGTTATGAATTTCATCAACGGTTCCCCTCCATGATTTGGATTAACCTACCACTATGCATATCAAAAAAGGCAAAGCCTGCTATCTCCGCCCCAGAACCAGTCGAATGAGATCGACTGATCTGGTTTAGTGATAATCGCTTTGCCTCCGGTTGCCCGGTCAACAGCTATTTCTATCCAACCTGTTTTTACGTGTACAATGATATGAGTTTTCATTAGGAAATGTCAGTGAGTATTAGAGCAACGATTGCTCTCACGACTCTAACGGCGTGGTTCCTCCACGATCGTAGAAAAATGGACCCTTCGCCCAGCTAACCGCCAGATGCATCAGCAGCTCCGTCTTCAACTGCTCCCTGATGCTGGCATGCTGCTGTTCTTCATACAGATTCGTCCATTCATGCGGATCAGCAGTCAGATGATATAATTCGCCTCTGGTTTCATGCACTCTGGAGGCAGACTCCGCAACAGAACCTTCAATGTACAGAATAAGTTTCCACTCCGCTGTCCGCCACATATAGGCTGGCGCTGAATGGGGCGCCGTTACACCTTTGCCATGAAATTCGCAAAATGTTCCGCGGTGCCGGAGATTGCCCAGCAAATCCACTCCGGGTAACATCGGGTTCGCGTCAAGTCCGGCTGCACGCGTTAACGTCGGTACCAGATCCACCAGCTCCGCGGGCCTCCGGTCCATTGTTCCCCGCTTGTCAGTCGGGATATAGGTACCCGCCAGGATGAGTGGCACTCTTACGCTGCTGTCATACAGATTATATTTGGTGAAGCGGTACTGCCTCTCCCCCAGCATTTCTCCATGATCCGATACAAATACAATCAGTGCATGGTCCAGCCTTCCCTGTTTCTCCAGCTTCTCCAGGGCCTGTCCAAAATAATGGTCCAACCAGGAGCAATTCGCCCAATACCTGAGCGTGGTCCTCCGCCGCTCTTCCGGACTTCGTTTCTCCCATACTCTCTTCTTGTCAAGATACGCCTCACGACTATTCTCGTTCAGATCATCCGAAGCTGCCAGATGCGTAGAAGCTTCATCTTCCCATGGCGGCTGAGGGATGTCCGGAATGTCCTCCAGCTTGTATAGTTCTTCAAACTCCCGAGGTACGTTGAACCCGGCATGCGGCTTCAGGAAGGATAGATAAAAAAACAACGGTCTTTCCGGGTCTATCCCCTCATCCAAAAACTGCAGTGCCTGCTCAGCTACCCACCCGTCTCGATGCTGATTCATGGGAATCTGGCTCGTAAGACCCGTGTAACCGTTGACGTTTTCCTCCCCGCCGCCAAAATCCTTCGTCTCCTGATGATATGCTTCAAGTGCTTCAGGATGAGAATCCCCCATCATCATAGCCCCTTGCTCGTAATGACCACTCTGCCGGGAGAGGCCGATGGCTCTCACTTCGAACCCGCGCGTAGAGGGTTCATCCACGCCTTCGCCATGATTCCAATGGGTTTTCCCGAATCCGGCTGTTTGATACCCTGCACGCTGCATTAATGCTGGCAGCGGCTCGGACGGCAGTTTGTCTTCCTCAAAGAGACCACCGTAATTCGTGCGAACTCCAAGCTGTGATGGATAATATCCCATCATCATCGAACTACGGCTTGGTGCACACATGGGGGATTGGCATACCGCTTCACGGAACGTAATCCCTTCGGAAGCAAGTCGGTCCAGATTCGGCGTATGAATATGTTCGTTAAATGTTCCAATGCAGTCCCATCGCTGTTGATCCGTCATCAGAAAAATAATGTCGGGCTTGGCCTGTGACACGTTACATTCCACTCTCCTTCGTCAGGAAGATTAAACGGAGCAGTTGCCCCGAGTATGCTCACTCTGTTTACGAACGTCCTCCCGATATCGACTGGGCGTCGTTCCCTCGCTTTTCTTGAACAATCGGTTAAAATAACTGGGCTGATAACCAACCTGCTCTGCAACTTCATTGATTTTGACGTCTGTGGATTCGAGCAGTACCTTTGCCCGACCTAGTCTCACCTCTGTCAGATAGTCCACAAAGTTCTGTCCGAATGCCTGTTTGAATGCCCGGCTTAACGTGTAGGAGTGAATTCCGTGAATGTCTGCGAGTTCATCCAGCGATAACGCTTCTGCATACTGTTGTTCGGCATGCTCCTTGATCTGATGCACAGCCATCTGTATCTGCTTCTCCTCCTTGCCGGTGAATTCCTCCACGCATACATGCACGATTCGTTCCTTGAACCATGAGAATAACTCATCCAGGTCACGCAGCTGCAGCACCTCTTCATACAACGCCAAACCGAATAGTTGAACCGGATCTTCGCCTAACTGCAAAAGGGTGTGTTGGATCCGGGCGAGCAGTTGAAGAACTGCCTGTCTGGCCTGATTCTCTGTCGCTTCTACATGGGCGTAGCTGCCAATGAACAATCGAAAGCGCTCCATGGCTGTTCCCTGATCGCCGTTACGTAAGGCCGAGATGATGTCCTGTTCCAATTCAAGCGGATACGTTCCCTGTTCCTTCCGATCCTGTTCTTCCTTTTCATTCATATTGATGATGCCTGCACCTGAAGAAAACTGCCTTTGCCTCAAAACAGCTCTCGATTCTCTGACAAGCTGCGGTATATGAGAGGCATCGGACGTGATCTTGCTGATGGAGATCGTCATACGTGCATCCAATTCAGACTGCACGATCTCCAACCATCGCTGCCCTACTGCAATGAATTGTTCCCGGAATGCAAGAGCCTCCGGTTGGTCATCAGGAGAAATGGCGAGCAGCAGAGCGATCGACATGTCGTGATAATTGAGTATTTCTGTGGGGTAGGGGAAATCTTCGAGCTGCGTTCCCAAAATCTCGGCTGCAGCCAAGCTAATCCATTCTGGTGATTCATTCCGATTGAGGTAGCCGCCCTCTTGAAGGGTAACAGCACTCGGACGTATATGAGCCAGCATAATCATGAACTGCTCGTCGTGGAGATTCCATCCCACTTGGGACAGACGTTCCCGCCATTCACGGTCACTGGGTAACAGCAGATGACCTAGCGTCAGCTGGATCAGCAGACTCTCCCTCGCGAGTGGCAGATGTTCCTCCAGCCGCCGCTGGAGGGATTCACGTTCCCGATTCACGCCAATCCAGTGCTGTTCGATATGCTTGATTTCATCCAGCTGCACGGCCGAGCTAGACGCTGCTGCTCCATTTGGCCATGAAGTCCGAGCAGGAGCAGCAGCCTCTTCGTCCACACCGTTTGCAGTAAATATTCGCAGCAATCTCGTGAATGGCTTGTAGAGCTGTAGCGAACCAATCCATGACAGGAGCAGAGCCAGTAACAACCCACCTCCGTTAATGAGCAGGACGATTCGGGGTACTGACACAATAGGAGCTACAATTTCATTCAACGGAGCCGCAGATACGTAAGTCCAATCTGTACCCAATCTGCGAAAAGTGCCGGACTGAATCGAATAGGTCATACCCTCGTATTCCATCAAGAAGGAGCTGGGCTTCTCTTCAAGCTTGAGCACATGTTCACGGACAGCTTGCTGTAATCCACCCAGATTTTGGTCCTGTGGAAGCAAGGGTACTCCCTGTTCATTCAGCAAAAAGGTCGTCCCGCCCTCATACGGAGACAAGGTCTGCAGCATGCTGCCAAGCTGTTTGTTATCCAAAGTAATGGTTAACGCACCCAGAGCATCATCACTTCCACTCGGAAGCCGGTTCACCATCATCATGGAGGAGCCATCCATGGAACGGGACCAATAGGTGGCTCGCGGCTGTTCAGTCAGGCTGTTGTACGTTTGAATTTCCTTAGGGTCGCTCATAAAATCATACCGCTCTGAATCCATCTTCACCGCTCTGGGTTCTTCAAGATACAGTTGAACCTTGCCAATCAGCGTATTGGAATTCTGGATCATCAGCAGCAATCGATAGAGCTCATGAACCTGCTTGTACTTGTAGACAAAATCAAGCTCCTTCAGACGGTTATCGAACACCGGATCGAAGGCCCACTGTGAGAAAGTCAGTTCAAGCGCATCCAATTGTTCGCCGACCCATGCGGTGCGTTGTTCAAATTGCCGCAAATGCGTTTGCTGCAAAATATGTTCCATTTTGATAGTAATCCATCCATACAGCAGCACTCCCGTAATGACTCCCGGAATGCAGGCGATCAACAGAATCATCATCAGGCTGCGCCTGAAATAACGCCCTTTGGGCATAGGATCTCGTGTACGCTTGAATAACACTCTCTGTACCTCCTTTCCGGGAATACCCGCCTTGAATGCAGATTTATCCTTTCACTGAGCCAACCATGGCTCCTTTCGCAAAATGCTTCTGAATAAATGGGTATACCACCAGCACCGGCATAATGGCTACAATTATGGCGGCCATCTTCAACATCTCTGTCGGTGGTGTCTCTACCTGCTGTCCAGGTGCGACCAAATCAATATTGGACGCGTTCAGCAGCATGTTTTGCAGCAGCACCTGTATAGGCCACTTCGCAGAATCATTCAAATACAATAGTGCCGCGAAAAATTGGTTCCAATATCCTACTGCAAAGAATAAGCCAAATGCCGCAAGTGCAGGCATCGACAAGGGGAGCACAATGGTGTACCAGGTCCGGATCGCACTGCAACCATCGATGGAGGCCGCTTCACTGATCTCCGCAGGCAGGCTGTCGAAGAAATTTTTCATGAGCAGCACCGTCCAGCCATTGGCAAGCGCAGGCAGAATCAATGCCCAGATGTTATTGATTAGCCCGAGCTCCCGGACCAGCAAGTAATTCGGAATAATTCCCGGGCTGAACAAAATGGTCAGTACGATCAGGAACATCAGTACTTTTCGGAAATAAAACCTCTTCTGGGACAAGGCATAGGCCAGGGAAGAGGATACGGCCAGACTGCACACTGTACCTACAGTTGCTAGAAAGGCACTGTTCCCCAGTGAGCGTGCGAAGGCAGGCGTAGACAGCAGATAAGTATAAGCTTCCGCAGACCAGCGCTGCGGGAAGAGTACAATTTTCTTTTGCAGATACTCTCCCGGATCGGTGAACGAAACGACAAAAACATAATACAGCGGAAAAAACATCGCCACCGCCAGCAGCCCAAGAACGATTGCATTCAGAGACTGACCGATCCTCTCACTCCATTTCAAACGATGCATCCCAATACCCTCCTCCCACTAGTTCGTATGGACGCGGAACCGAAGCAGCGGGCATTAGTAGACCCCTTCTTGGCCCATGCGCTTCACCAAACGGTTTGCAATCACTACGAGCACTAGGCCGACCACTGACTTGAAAAGTCCAACCGCTGTACTATAGCTGAAATCTCCCTGTTCAATTCCCGTACGGTATACATAAGTGTCAAACACTTCAGCCACTTCAGATACAGCGCCGTTGTACATCAGGAAGATTTGCTCAAATCCTACCTCCATGATGTCCCCCAGTCTTAAAATGAGAAGCACGACGATGACACTCCGGATGGCAGGGAGCGTAATGTGCCAGATCTGACGCAGCCGTCCCGCCCCATCCATTCGTGCTGCCTCATACAGCTGGGTATCCACACTTGCCATGGCAGCGAGAAACACGATCGTTCCCCAGCCGGCTTCCTTCCACATCGCCTGCAACGTGACCATGATCCAGAAGCTGTCCGGGTTCGTCAGAAAGTCCACCCTAGGCCAGCCCCATAAGGCAAATAGCTCGTTGACCAGTCCCGTCCCCTTGGCGAACAGAAGGAGTGTTAGTCCCGCAATAATGACCCAGGAGAGGAAATGCGGCATATAGATCACCGTCTGAATCAATCGCTTGTACGTCACGTTACGCAGCTCATTGAGCCCCAGCGAGATCAGAATCGGAAATGGAAAAAACAAGATCAGATTCAGCAGGCTGATTGCCAGTGTATTTCGAAACAGCAAGGCAAAGTCTGGATTGGCAAACAAGGTGGTAAAGTGCTGTATCCCAACCCACTCACTGCCCTGAATTCCCCTGAAGGGGGAATAGTCCTGGAACGCAATGACGATGCCCCACATCGGGATATACTTAAAAACGAGAAAGAACAGGATGCCCGGTAGAGCAAGCAAATATAACGATCGATCGCGCCGCAGCGCGGAGAGCCATTTCGTCCGTCTGTTTCTTTTGGATGAAGTCTGCCTTCCCTTGTGTGTGCTAAGGTGCTGCTCGGTTACGCTCATGGGCTGCAGCTCCTCCCCTCAGATTCATTGTCCGTTTCTTTTCTTGTAAGCCTCCGTCATCTCATCACTCATGGCCTGGACATTTGGATCACTCCGCAAAGATTCCACAAAGGTATCCCATGCTTCAATGGGCTCCCGGCCCAGAATGATTTTGGCCTTGAGATCCTGTATCTTTTTGTTTAATTCGGGCAGAATCTTCTGTCCAGTTTCCGATTGAAGTCCGGCGGATAGATCGGCTACACTCGTTTTGTCCCGTTCGGCCTCCACTTTTTTGAATAGTTCATTCGCCTGGGTCTCTTCTTCTGTTTCACCCGTGGTATCCCAGGGCAGATCAATAACGTTAACGATATGATTAAAATCCGAGGCGTTGTCCGCCGTTAATTTCTCGGTACTTGCTACTTTTTTGCCATCGACCATTTCATAATGGGTACCTTCAATCCCAAACTGCTGAATTTCAAACACTTCCGGGTTCATCCAGGTATCGACGAGTTGGAGAATCCGTTTCATCTTCTCTTCCGGTACGCTTGCAGGAATCGCCAGAATGCCGTTGTAACCCGAGCCTTTTGGGTTGTAGCCATTCAGATTGGTCAGAGGGTAGAAGTCCGTATACTTGAAGGAAGGATCGACTTTCTTCAGATCATCGGCATAGATTTTGCGCATCGTGCCTGTCTTGTCCACAATAATGCCTGCCTGGTTGCGCTTGAACAATTCCCTTGCCTGCGTCAGCTTGAGCGACAGAAGATCCTCGGGCATCATGCCGCTGCTGTAGGCTTTCGTCAGATATTGAAGGGATTCCCTGACCTCGGGCAGCAGCTCCCTGTATACCAGTTTCCCCTCTGTTTCATCCCACTTCCAACTGCTGTTGCTTCCGATAAAAGAATTCTCAATGGCGCCCAGCACCGGGCCGAGATTGCCACCCCAACCGAGATCATCCGGACTGACATAAGCGGCAAGTGCTGTGGTATCTGCTTGTCCGTTGCCATCAGGATCCTGTTCCACAAATGCCTTCATGACCTCGAATAATTCATCTGTCGTCTCCGGCACCTGAAGGTTTAATTTGTCGAGCCAGTCCTTCCGGATAATGAAAAAGGAATCTCCCGTCACCGGCCTAGGGCGCGGTATGCCGTAATTGTTGCCGTCTGCTGCCTTGGTTGTTTCCCAGGCAATATCGGGAATGCCCTTGCTCAGGTTCGGATATTCCTGGATATATGGCGTGATATCCCAGAACGCTCCTTGCTTGACCATCTTGGTAAAGGTGCTTCCAAACGGATCGTTAATCATGATGAGATCAGGAATATCGCCAGAAGCGAGCGTCAAGTTCAGCTTGTCGCTATAAATATTGTTCGAAACCCACTGAATGTTCATCTTGGAGTTTGTTGCTTTTTCGATCGCCCGTTTGATTACATTGTCATCCGCCGCTGGAACCGCACTGGGTGTGATCGTCATGATGCTAACTTCCAGTGGATCATTCCCATTGCCGCTGCTGCCACTTTTACTCGTTTGCCCCGCTTCTTGACTTCCGCATGCACTAAGCAAGACAGACATGACCAATACAACGGATATAATCCAGTTCAAATTACGAGTGCTACGGTTCCCCACATTTAACATAGGCTTCCCCATCCTCCTTAGTCTCTTAAACCTATCGTATTAATCGGATTAACGATTAAAAAAGGGGCTTTGACTGACCCTGGAATGAGGTTATTCCCAGTCACCTCAAAGCTTTCACTCACTATAACGAACACCCGTATTTCCTGCAATTGCACTTTTTTGCACTGGTAATCCTGGCAGTAAATAGACCTTAAATGCCTTGGTACGGTTGATGATCAGCTCATCCCATACCTGGACTTCAATATAACGTTCCGGGCCCAATTCACCATTCCGGTTCCATTCCTGAGGCCACCCATAGAACTGAATGACCTGCAGAATTTCATCTTTGGTATACACCTGCTTACGATACGGCTTACCATCCGAATAACGCATGGTTGGGAAGAGATCTCCATAGGTAAAGCTTACGGATTCGGCAGGCAGATCACACCAAGAAATTGCGATCCACTCCGGTTCCGTATACCATGATTCCAACCACTCGCATGTACCCAGAGTCATATAATGGGGATAGGGGCTTACCGGTTGCCCGCCTTTGGCTGTAAACAGCTCGTACGCTTTTTGTTCAAGCATTCTGCGAATCATCAAGTAGTCTGCTGAACGTTGACTGGCAAAATTCCGGCGTTCCTGCCTGATTCGTTGTGCTACGACTTCTGCATCCTTTTCAGACAAACTGGAGAGATTGCGGAACGGTCCAATCCTTTTCTCAAAATAATGATATGCGTTCAGGTCTGTCATACAGATCACGCCTTCGTCAGCGATATAAGTACACACTCTTTTAACAAGATATTAGCGTCGTCTATCCTCGTACAGCCTGGCCTTCTGAATGATAGATTGAATAAAAGCAGCCTTAGCTGCGGTGTATCCCACACGATCATGTCTGAATTGCTGTTCCAGCATTTTCTTCAACGCGTAATACTCTTGCATAACTTCCGAGTCTCTCCTGAGAGCATTGCGAAACAGCAAGTTATCCTTCCATTCCACGCTCTTGTACTTGTAGACATGAAGATGATGCGTACCTGCTCTCCATTGTCCTTTTCGGAAAAACAGACGCTCCGGAAAATCCGGCTTGGGCACATACTCGTACCCCAGTTCTCCCAATGCTTCCATATGTACTGCCTTCACATCGTTCAACTCATGTACTGCTGCCATCATATCGATTAGTGGTTTCGCGCCCAGCCCCGGCACAGACGTACTCCCAATATGTTCAAAATCCACGCAGATCTCTGTCAGCACCTTCATGATTTTATTGCGTTCTACGTGATAATCCTCAACCCATCTTGGGTCATATTCCGATACGACCACTTCTTCTCTCATAGCGATTCAGGCCTTCCTGTCCCTTACATTTATTAGTCATAGTGTACATCATGTGAACAATGATGGAAATAACTGTTGTAAATCAATTTGGTCTAGCCTCAAATGGTTTATTTAACATCATTCGTTATTAACGAGGGAATATTAACCATTTAATGATAAACTAATAAAAAGGTGGTTTGCCTTAACTCATGACTGATTAGGAGGACATATACGATGTTAGGTGTGCAAGTAGAGCAAGAAAAAGATCAACTGATTATTCGCTGGCAGTTTTCTAAAATTAGAATTCCGATCACAGATATCCAATCTGTTACCCTTGATGAAACTTATGGTGGAAGTGAGCCTTCAGCCATTCGAATCGGTGCAGCGTATGGCGCTTCTGAAACCATCCTAATCCGCACAACCCATCAATCTTACGTCCTGTTCACTTCCAATGAGGCTTTATTTCCGAAGATCAATGCTCTGATATCCAGCTCAGCGAGTAATCCTTACATTTGATTCTTATCCAGCACCCATAAAAATCACGATAAAAAAGCGCTGGCATCCGCATAATTTCTTATGCCATGCTAACGCTTTTTAGGTTCACGATACGCTGAACGCCTTGAACGACTATTTCCAACTCCACTCAGGCAACTGATCCAGAGTTATGACATAGTCGCTGTTGTACACTTCTTTTAAGTAATCCACAGTATTATGCTGGCCACCCCTCAGGAATTCACCTGTCCAGGTACAGAACCAGCTCCAATGAATGCCCTGCTCCTCCATCTGCTGCGGATCAGGAATGGAGCCGTTTTCCGCGAGTGCTATCAATTTGCTGTCACTCACCAAATTTCGCAAGTTCTCGTACCGTTCTGCAAGTGGATCATGGTCCCCTGCTTTCGGATATACATCCACGCTCACAATGTCCACAACATCATCGCCCGGATACCATTCCGGCTGTTCCGAGTTCCACACCCAGATGAGATTGCTCAGCTCATGTTGGTTGACCAATCGATCATACAGCAGACGATACAACTGTTTGGCAGGCTCAGGCCCTTTCGCTCCCCACCAGAACCACCCTCCTTCAGCTTCATGAAGTGGGCGGAATAACACAGGTACGCCTACATCCTTAAGCTCTTGCAGATGCCCGGCGATCACATCGATATCCCGGATCAACAAGGCATACTCACCCGATTCGGGGTGAGCCAGCGCGGAAGCGAGATCGAACGTTGTGGCCTCCGTATAAAATCCCCGCCACCACTCTTTGCCGGGTTCATCGATCAGTTGGGACGGTGCATTCCAGTGCCAACACAAGGTCACGATCCCGCCTTGCTGATGCCATGCAATCATATCTCGTATTTCCTCGGAGGTCGCCCCCCGCTCTGTTCTTGAAGGTGAGTATTCCATCAGATCAAACCCAATCACAGCCGGTTTCCGTCCCGTATTCTCATTAATCCAGTTCAGGTTGCTGTATTCCTGCTGACCCGAAAGTACTGCCGACCCATAACTCTTCACCAAATACTTCATCAATTCCCTGGCCTCGGAAGTCGCATCTTGATTCACCAAGGTACTGCTTATCTTATTTTCCATCATTGAACTTCCCCCATTCCAAGGCAGGGTACATAGCGACCCAAATATCAAAATCAACCGAATTACGTATCCTATATGACTACGCCAAGCCCTCTTAACCAACAACGCCAGAACGCTCAATACTTTCCACGAAATAACGCTGTACAAACAGATACAAAATAATCAGCGGCGCAATCGCCAGCAAAATGCCGGTATCCACGATCATGGCGACATAGTTCGGATCAGCCTTCATGCCGGAACTCGAACCAAAACCCATCAGTTGAGGAATCAACTGATTCGCCTGAGCCGGTAAGGAAGCGACCTTGAGTGAGATTAATGGACTTTCACTCATGAACAACGCGGAATAGAACGTATCATTGTACTGCCACACAAAAGAAAACAGGATGACCGTGATCAGTGGTGAAATGGCGTTGGGCAGCATGATTCGGGCAAATGTACGAAATCCGCCCGCACCATCAATTAGCGCAGCTTCTTCGATCTCTTTGGGCATACCCTTGAAGAACTGCCGAAAAATATAAATGAACAGCCCTGCCTTCAGCCCTCCAGCCGTCGCAGCAGTAATCATGGAAGGCCAATAGGTGTTTAACAGATTGACTCCCTCCCTGCCCGTAAACAGCTGTATGATGCCCAGAAAGTCGAAGCTGCGGAAATGCAGATACATCGGCACCATCAGCGTGCTTGTCGGCACTAGAATGGTGAGAATCACCAGCACAAAGAGGACATTGCTGCCTGGAAAAGTAAAGCGGGCAAATCCATATCCGGCAAGCGCACAGGATATTGCCGTCAACAGCGTTGTTATGGTAACAAACAGCAAGGTGTTCGCGAGCAAGGGCAGGTAATCCATTACCTGCGCCGCCAGCCTGATATTGTTCAGCGTAAAATGCTGGGGAATCATATAAATGGTTGGATTATAGATATCCTGTTTATCCTTGAACGCAACCGAGATCTTAAGGAATAACGGATACAGAATAATAAATGAAATGCCGATGATCAATGCATATCTGAATATGGAATACAGGAGGTCCGATGTTTTATTTCGAACTCGCTGCAGTTGATAATTCTGCTTCGGAACCACCACCATGCGATCCGTTCCCGACACAGCCATAGTCTAGTAGCCCTCCTTTTACATTATCCGTCAGTTGTAATGAACCCGCCGTGACAATACCCAGCCGACAACGAGCAGCACAAGGCCGATCACCAGCGTATACAACCAGGACATCGCCGAGCTCAGGCCAAAATTCTGGGTCTTAAATGCCGTTTGGTAGATGGCTTGTGTAACCGGACTTCCGGCAAATGAATCAATAATCGTATAAATGACATTCGTCAATATCAGCGGACTGACCATTGGAAATGTAATTTTCCAGAATGATTCATAGGCCGTTGCCCCTTCGATTTTGGCTACTTCATACATGGAACCGGGTACGGACTGCAGGGCGGCGAGAAAGATCAGAATCTGAACGCCTGAGCGGCTAATGATCTCGTAAATTCGCATGATGGCTTCTACGATGTAATCCACATAGGCCATCGGCAGTCCAACATCAGCCAGCATCCGCACGATGGAAACCACGTTAAACGAAGCTCCTCCATCAGCCGTCGATTCAACGGCGCTGGCGTCGCCCATCAGATTGATCAGACCTGCAGATTCGGCTGCCGCCACCGCACTAGAGGCCAGAATAACGGGCAGGAAGAAGATCGCCCGTGCCATGGTTCTGCCCTTGAACTTCTGATTGAGCAGGGTCGCCGTAAACAGACTGAAAAACAATATCATGGGCACATTCAGCAGCATCGCCCCAACCGAATCAATCAGGATTCGATTAAAGGTGGCATCTACGAGAAGTGCATCCTTAAAATTTTTCAGACCGACAAAGTCAAGGACGTACCCTCCTGGAGCCACCGACAGATTGCTGAAGCTGAACCGGATCGATTGCAGGAGCGGCGTGGCAAAGAGGAAAATGAAACCAAGCAGCCACGGCGAGATAAACGCAATACCGAGCAGCGCTCTCCGTGATTTCAACGATAAACGCAGGGTTCTCATCGGCCCACTCCTTCCACGGCATAGTCGGCTTCACCAACCGACACTCCGTCTACAGTTACCCGATCGTCAGTGTAGTTTATAAGGATAGACCTACCGCCGCTGTACGTGACCCGGACCACGCCTTCCTGAATTCGTTCATGCCCGGTAATCTGCTGATTCCCCAACCCTTTCAACACCTCATCTGCTTCCTTGTACAGATCAACCGCGTCATCTATCCAGTCTTCGTACGCGGTAGCATAAGCCGAATCATAATTCGTCAACTTCAGCCTGGATGATGGTTCATGCGTCCATTGGAAATGGAGGGCTGCACCAAGCTCAAGACTTCGCAGCAGCTGCTTGCGCAGATCCTGATCTCCTGATGTATTCATGGGAGATGCTGCGTAGCTCATATAACCATGAATGACCATTTCATAAAAAGGAACTTCCTCATCGGTAATGTTGAACCAACTGGAGCCTTGAGGCACATCCACTACATGCTCCGCATATCCCCATGCATAGGCATTAGCCGATGATAACATCATGCTCGGATACGCCTGCTGCAGCTTGCCAAGCTGCTCCTTCACAATGTTCTTGGCCGTCTCGCGGTGAATTACACGGCTATCCCGATAATCGGAAGTCAGGACCTGCCCGAGATCACGGAGTGACAATCCGCCGAGCGCAAGTTTTGTAATTTTCCCGGCAAATTCGCTGATTACATAAGGAAGCTTGGCAGCGGAGAGCAGATAATAGCTGTCCTTGCTCTGATCCATTCGGTTGAGAGCAGGACTGTAAGGATACAATTCAGCCGTCTCCTTAGTTACAAACCGGGCCGCATCAGAGGACGGAGCAAAACGCCAGTCATCATGATAGATCCGCTGGAATGCCACATCAGGGAATAGTGTTCCACCAGACTGCTGCAATTGGGCAGACAGCTCCTGCAGCTCAGAACGACTGCCTACCTCACGATCCAGCTTCACTTGAGTCGGTGTATGGTGGCTGAACCCGCCACCGAACCAACCCTGATACCGCATCTGTATGCGGCTTACACCTTCCTGCTGTAACGTTGCTGCCATGTGAGCTGCCTGTTCATACGTCGTCATGGCTAGTGTGGTCCGATAAGGCACACCCAGAAAAGAGGCCTTTTGGTCGACTGCACCGAGTACACTCACATAGAACGGCAGCTCCGTCTGTTCTTCCAGCGGCTTCAGCACACCCCCATCCACCAACTGCTGCTGATATAGGCGAGCCATACCGGAATAACTGGCATCTTCTCCATGCAGGAAATGATATCGGACCTGGATATCTCCTCGAAAAGGCTCTTCACTCAGCAGTTGAATCTCCTGCATGTTCTGCGAGGTATACATCTCCAGTTCATCCTCCCCACGCAGGGAGAAGGTCGCATATACATGGTTGTAACTGTTCTGCCTGCCTCCGATATCGGCAGAGATGCTGGCCATTGCGTCTCCTTTTTCAATCACGGCAAACCAGGCATGCTCCCCGTTCTTGAGGCCAAATACAGGCATATGTGCTGATTCGCTGACCTGGGGCCGACTGAGCGAATTGTCGTTAGGATCTGCACCGTATACACGCTGTACATACTGCTCTTCCATGACCTTTCCGTTATTCAGATGGATTAAGCTGCCTGACCCGTCCGGCACGAACATATACCCTTCGCCTTTGGTATCCGCGGCACCAAAGTATGCGAGCAAATCCATGTTACGAATACGATATTGACCACTCTCTTCCACTTGACTCAGAGGTACGGTCACTACCAGCGAGCCTTGATCCAGCCGATATTCTACCGGGATGACGAAGCTGGGCTTATCCGAAGCACCACCGCCTTCAACCCCATTTTCCTGATTGTCATAAGCAAGATCGTCTGCGGTGTAACCCGCTGTTTCAAAGGCATCCAGCATCTTGTTCAGGACAAGCTGCTTCGAGATCTGTCCATCCAGCCTCTCCAGAACATCCGGATTGTCCTTGGTTGGATAGTAACGGGCAGAAGCATACCTTGCGGCGGTGGCATCCAGTTTCGAAAGAACCTTCTCCTCCAGGCGCTGTTTGCTAATCAATCTGGGCAATGCATCGATACCGAGCGAGGTATCTCCAAGTGTGTAGGTAATCCGGATTCCCCCATCCACATTGGCAGTAACAAATTGTTTGTTGGTAATACTGGTGCTGAAATTCGGAAAGTTCTCCAGTGTACCTATCGCATCCCGGAAGGAGATGTTTAGTTGGGACGACAGGACTTCTTTCTCATAAGCCGAAGCCAGACCATCTTGCGTGCGTCCTTTCGGATTGCTGTACCAGATCTCTCCGCTAGCCCCGTCACGCACGGCGATCTCGGTTGTCTCCTCGTTATAATAAAGCGCCAATTCCTGGTCCTCAGCGACCAATTGCATGCCTGGCACACCCTGCGAGGTATCCGCTAGATACTTCAGTGTCTCCGCTTCGGCTGGTATTGTCTCTGTTGTTGCTTCCAGATAAGCTGCTACTTCTATAGCGGGTACTCCCCTGTTGTTGATATACAGCAGTCCGGCTGTCATCAGAATCACAGCTGTGCCACTGGCCAGCACCGTATATAATCGTTGCCTTTTGATCACGGATGCCGCCTCCTTTAGGTCCGAAAAATCAACTCGCGGTATATGTTATAACCGAATTCATATAATTGCTGCAGCATACTGAACACGAGTGCTCCGAGGAAAACGATAATCCCCATCACAATGAGCGTCAGCAGCATCGTAATGATCGTTTTGAACACCGTATATTGGTGCACCGTCATCGTGCCAATGAACAGGAGCAGCAGGAACCAGAAGAATGCAATGCTGTTAAACAGGTAATAAAAAGCAGTTTCCTCCTGCACCATGAACCGGCTGATGACGATCATTGGGGCATAGATCAGAATAACCGGAATGAGTGAGTATCCTGTTGCTAAAAAGATTTCCCTGAACTTGCCCTCCCCTTCCATCAGCGTCGTCACCGACCAGTTGGCAATGCACCATAGGAAGAACGGCACCGCAACCGTCGCGATCTCCACAATACTGTTGATGGTGCGAGGATCCGTAAAATTGACGAGAAATCCCGCGTATTGCTTTTGCAAAGTCATCATGATGATGGTGAGCGCGAGTGCCAAAAAGGCAACAAGCATCCGTCCCCGGTTATCCGACTTGAGGTCCCAGTATGCATCGATAGGGTGAAAAATGAGATGCAGCGGAAACTTAATGTAATCCTGCTTCACGGTCAATCTGCCTCCTCCGTTTCCATTTAACCGCCACCCGGGCCAGGATCAGAATGAAAATCAGTACCATACCTGCGGTCAGGAACGTGCCGAAATGTTCCTTCATCATCTCCCGCCGGTACCTTTTGAACGCCACCGAATAACTCTTGCGGTCCATCCCAAGCTCGAAGTAGCCGAGAGCCTCCTTATTTTTCTTCTCCATGAGCAAGGATTTGCCGATACCGATATAGGCAATATCATAATTGGCGTTCAGCTTCAGTACTTCTTGCCAAATATGCACAGCTTCCGTATCCTCACCCTGATAATGAAGGGCAACCGCCTCATTCACGTTGGTTCCAAACCGAGTCGGCTCATAGACCACCAGGTTGCTCTTCCCCCGGTCAAGAACCAGTTGGTGATCGCCGGATTGCTCAATGGCAACGGGTGTTTTGAGCGTGCCTACCTGATTTCCTTTGCCACCATAGATGTAGAGCAGATGACCCTCATCGTCGTAAGTGAACACCCGATTCTGTGTCGCGTCCAGCACACTGTACATGCCGTTGCCCAGCACTTTCACATCAATAAGCTTGGATGGCCCCGTATTGTTGCGGAACCGGATATCCCCCTTGACGTCAAAATAACCAAACCGCTTCAGCACATCTTCTCCGGACGGATTGAGTCGTTTGATCGGCTCATTCGAACCAGGATCGATATTGGTTGCGTAGACAAACCCTTTATGGTCGATATCCGCGTTAGAAAACTCCGTCGGTACAAACAGGACCATCTGTGCCCGCTGGGCCTTGGTGGAGAACATGCGCCAGATATATTCGCCGTAGTCCCGCTCCACCTTATTGGTGCCGACGTATCCGATAAACTTCCCCGTCTCGTCAAACTGCATAATTCCTTCGTAAACGCCTTGAGCTACTACATAAACCCGGCCCACATGGTCAACCGTCAACTTCAGCGGCTGGAATTGAAAATTCGTCGCCAGAACATCCGACTCGGGCGCCTTGATTATATGATCCAATTGCCCCTCTGCATCCAGGATCACGACCCGACTGTTCCCTGTATCTGCGACATAGATTCGCTCTTCTTCATCCACAAACAGTCCACCGGGAGCATTAAATGTTTCCTTGCTGCCTTCTCCCGTGAACCCGTCCATGACCCGAAGAAGCTTATACTCTGCATCCAATATAACAATCCGGCTGTTGCCGCTATCCAAAATATAGATCTGACCGGATGGAGATACATTCACATCACCGGGATCCTTGAACTCCCCGATGCCCAAATCGCTGCCCGAGATGGTTCGCTTGGGCAGATAGGCATCCGGGGAAGGAACGGCTTCTCTCCAGGAGTTGTAGTTATAACTCTCATACGGCGCCGAAGAAGCTGCCGCAGGCACGGCATTCGCCAGCAGCAGGGATACTGCCGCCAGGAGAACAAGCCATCTTTTCACTGTGCGTGCCATATCGCTCCCCCTCAATCCTTCATGCCCGAGCTCGCCATCGTCTCAATAATGCGGCTCTGCGAGAAAATAAACAGTGTAATCGGCACACTCATCAGAATAAGTGCCACCGCAGCACCTGCTCCTGCCCGGGATATTCCGCCTTGAATAATCTGGCCTGCTGCGTAATGCAGTGTCTTAAGCTGCTCGCTGTATATGTAGCCGTTGCCGTCACTACCCCATAACATCTGGAACAGCAGGATGATCAAGGTCAGCCAGGCGGGCTTCACATTTGGCATCACAATCGACCAGAAGATCCGGTATTCACTCGCACCATCAATCTTCGCCGCTTCCAGCAGGGCATCCGGAATCTGCTCCATGAACTGTTTCATCAGATACAGACCAAGTGAATAGGCAAATGCCGGAATGATAACTGCCCAATACGTGTCGATCCAGCCGAGCCAAGACATGATCATATAATTGGGAATCGCCGTTACGGCAGGGGTGAACATGAGCGATAGCACAACCACCTGGAACATGAACACTTTGCCCGGAAATTTATGCTTGGCAAGCGGGTAAGCTGCTGCAGAAGCCAAGAGCACATGGCCCACAATGCCAATGCCCGTAATAAAAACGGTATTGAATATATATCGTGAGAAGGGCACCCACGAGTCGCTCAGCAGATTCAGCAAATCCGTAAAGTTGCTGAACGTTGGATTTTTGACAAACAAGGTCGGCGGAAAGGTAAAAATCTCATCCAGCGGTTTGAATGCATTGTTGATCGCATAGATCAGCGGCAGTACCATGAAGGCACCAAATACGAGCAGAAGGGCAAACAGGGAGAGACTGCCTGATAACGAGCGATTCACCCGCTTTTTGCCTGTCGCAATTGCAGCCATAGCTATTCTCCCACCCTTCGCAGCAATTTCTGTACCAACAGGTTAGTACCTACCATAATCATGAAGAGTACGGTTGCAATCGCCGAAGCATAACCCATCTCAAACCGTGTTGTACCAAAGTCGATCAGGTGAGTGACCACCGTCTCTGCCGCATAGTTCACGCTCGGAAATCCAGCCAGTGCGATGGAAACGTCCGCCACGGCAAACGAGGTCGTGAGTTGAATGACCGCACCGAACATCAGCTGCGGCCGCATCGAAGGCAATGTAATATACCAGAGCTCCTGCCAGCGATTTTTGATCCCGTCCACCGCGCCTGCTTCATACAGCGTCCGGTCAACCGTCTGCAAACCAGCGATGAACGCCAGAAACCCTGTGCCCAGGCTCAGCCACAGCTGTACCAGAATGAGGATGGGCATGATGTACGCCTCCGACTTCAGCCACTGGATCGGCTCCAGCAGGAAGCCCCATCGGATCAATAATCCATTGGCAATACCGTAGCGATCGCCCGAGAAGATCATCAGCCAGATAAAGTAGACATTCCCCGAAATGGATGGCGCGTAGAAGATCAGCGTCATGAACGCTCTCCATTTGGGAGTTAATTCGTTAATAATCCATGCAAACACAAAACAGGCAATGTAACTGATCGGTCCGGTAATAATGGCAAACAGCAGCGTATTCTTGATGGCAATCAGGAATACGTCATCCTCCAAAAACAGCCGAGTATAATTCTGCCAGCCAATAAATCGCGGAAACTCCAGCATGTTGAAATAGGTGAAGCTGAGTATGATAGAGATAACAACCGGGATCACGGTAAACATGGTGAACAAAATCATGTAGGGAGCCAGCAAGACATAGGAATGCTTGCTGGCTTTCATCTCCTGGAGCTTCCAGCTCCACCATGATTTCATGCCCATCCTTGAAGCCTTCTCAGGAGGACTATGTTGACCGTCTCGGAGTGATATTTGTGACACTGTTAACCCTCCCTCTGCTTACGGAAGACCAAATTCATTACGTTTGATCCGAATCTCGTCCTGAATATACTGGGTGTAGTCCATGATGGATTCTCTGGCTTCCACTTGACCAACCACCGTTTTGTAAAAGGCATTGAACAGATGGCGCCCGGTAAAATAACCGCCTGGCACTTCGGGAATGCCCTTCACCGTTTCGAATTGTGCCTTAAGATTGGCATAATCCTCAGCTGGCCACGGCAATGAATCAAGCGCCTTGATGTTGGCCGTTGGATAACGCGCAGCAGCGCCCATCAGTCCTTCCATCTCGCGGCCGAATTCAGCCTGTACCGGTGTGCTGGTCCACCATTTCATGAACTCCCACGCGGCTTCCTTATCCTTGGCGCTCTCCAGCATCATGACTGCGCTGCCTCCGCCTGGCACATCGCGATTCAATGTTCCATCCGCCTGTACCGTACCCGGGACAGGAACGAAGCCCCATAGTCCGCGAATCTCCGGTGCAAATACGGATAGCTGGTTATACATCGTGTAATCCGTCAAGCCGATCGGCATCTGCCCTGTTCTGAAGCGGTTGGCAAAGTCATATTCCCGCTCCAGCTTGTAATCGGTATAGAACTCTGTCCACTGCTTGAATGTCTCGATCCCGATGCGGGAGTCCAGATCGGATTCCTTGCCATCGTTGCGGTAGAAGGATCCTCCATTCTGTAGAAGCATCGTTGCGTACTGCGAGTTAGGCGGAATGTTGACACCCTGCATATTGGCCTGAGTCACAACCGGCATGCCGAATTCCATATGGTTTTTGCTCAGAATAGCCAGCAGGCTCTCGACGTCTTCCCACGTTTGAGGGACTTCAAGTCCCAGTTCTGCGAGCACGTCTTTCCGGTAAAAGAGCATATTAAAAGTCTGTGTCTCGGGTAGGGCATACACACCTGAATCATAGACGTAGGGGATAATGGCACTTTCCCTAAACTCCTGTTCCACCGAGCTATAGTCAGCGAACTTGGTCAGATCCACTGCCGAATTCCTCATGGCAAAGTTTACCGGTAGATCATTGCCGATCTGCATCGCTACATCCGGTCCTTCACCGGACAACGTAGCTGGCAATAACGTCCCCATGTTGACCAGCTTCAGATTGACATTAATGCCGCTCTCCGGTGTAAAGGTCTCATCAATCATTGCCTTCATCGTATTGGTCTGGTCACGTCCACTGCCGATCCAAACCGTTACCGTACGCTGGTCTTCCGAAGTGGCAACATTGCCGATTTGGTTATAGTCAATAAAGAATGAATGATAGAATGTCTTCGCTTCATGACCGACCTTCGCCAGCGCTCCCATCCCTTTATGAGGGATACTGCTGTCGATGGACGCGACATACAGGGCATCAATTTCAAGCGGCTGCTCCCGTGCCTGCTGCACCCATGTTCCGAGACCACCCGTATTCGTTTTGTAAGCCGCAAGCCGTCTTGGTATGGTATCCGGCTTGTCAATCATCTCGTCCAGCTGCTGCGCCATCGTCTTGATCAACGCTTCCTGATCACTGGACTGGCCAGACAGAAGACGAAGCTGCGCTGCCACGTCCTTGAGTCGTTTACTCTCCCCGGCAAATACCTCCAGCAGGTTCGGAATTTGCTTCTCCACCCGGTAATCCCGGAATTCATCCGGCTTGGTGCCTGTAATCATCAGAATTCGCCGGTACATGGAGTTCAGGTTATACAGACTATCCTCTACATTGCGGATGAGCGGCGCGAAGTCACCAAGGCTGTTCTCCAGCCGTATGACATGTTTGCCTTTTTCCAGCTGAAACTTGTAGGGTTCCTTCCCGCCCATCACATCCACGCGATAGTCGCCTTGGTAACGGAATGGTGCTTTCGCCATCTCGGCAAAGGGGATCTCACCATCAATGGTCAGTTTGCGCGTGGAGTAGATGCCTTTGACGAAATTCTGCTGTGCAGTAAAGCCGATATGATAAAGTCCACTCTCCGACACATCGACCTCCCACTCAATCCACTGTCCAGGCAGACGCCAGTTGTAGCCACCAATCGTATTGACGCGCACCTGGGAAGCACTATAAGGGAATACTGCTGAACTTGATCTTTCGCTGGTCGGGTACAACGTTGGTGAGGATTTGGCAATCGCCGCTTCTCCTTCAATCCGAATGAGTACATCTTTTGGCTGTCCGGAAGAATCCGTCTGCTGTGCCCCTGCGGTTTCCGCATAAGGAAGGGCATTCTTCTCGTTAAAGAGCCGCAAGGATCGAATGACCATCGGTTCACGCGTAGATTTCAGCGTTAGGGTGTGTTCCCCTTTTTCAAGAAAAAACTTGAATGGTGCCTGCTCGTATCCATCTGAATCCTGGAACGTCTCTTCCATCCAGCGTGGTTTCTCCACCTGTTTCGGACGAAGATCATTTCCCTGATTATCCTGTTCGACCGCTTCTTTCTCACTGCCCCATACCCGGTCAAATTGCAAATAGGCCGCTTCCGCAAATGGAAGTTCACCGTCAATATAAAGCGCACGCTCAATCGCGGAACTTTTGCCTTCTACAGGAAAATAAACTGCCGAGAGATTATACATTCCGGTTTCCGGCACATCGACAACCCAATCAACCTCTCCTGTCTCACCGGTATACAAGGAAACCCCTTCCTTGCCTTCATAATCGATCAGTTTGCGGACCTCTTCACCCTCAGCTCGTATGTAGTCCCCCACTTCAATGGTGATATCCACCTCTGGCCGCAATGCTTCACCTGCTTGGATTACATATTGTTCGTATCCCTTCTTCTGCCTCGTCTGCTGCAAGATTGCATCCACCTCAATAGCTGGCAGACTGCCAGGCGGGACATCTGCACTCTCCACATCCGTACCGGAGGCGAAATACAGCAAAATGCCAGCTGCAGCCGCTACGAGTACAGTAGGCAGGATCCATCGGTTTCGTTGTAGAATTCCAGCCATTCTACGAGTCCTCCTCATTTAGGCTGATGCCAGCAACACCCTGATTGGAATTCAGAGAAACGGGGTTTCGTGCATAATTACAGGCACCGGAAACCCCTCTCTGAATCACTTGCTGGTGTTATTGCTTGCCAAGTTTATCAACTGCAGCCTGTGCCTGAGCCTTATATTTCTCGGCTGTCGCTGTAACGGACGCGTTGTTTTTAATGATGTCGTTCACATAATCTCCGATGGGATACCCTGCGTAGGCATCATCGAGCAGGATACGTCCCGTTCCGGCAATATGCTCACGAATCATGGCAATGTCCTTCTCGTCGGTATACCGGCTCTCCAGGTAATCCTGACCCGGATACTCTTCAATCTGCGGTATGTCATAGGTCTCTTCATAAATCTGGTAGACAATCTTAGGATCCTCTACACCTTTGGGAATGAATTTGGCTGAGGCTGCGTTGTTGGCGTACGTTATATCCTTACTGCCCTGAGGTCCGTTCGGAATGGGAACTACACCAGCGGCAAAGGTGATATCGCCCAGCTGCCATTCAGCGGCTGTGAATAAGGCAACGTCTCCATCCTTGAATGTATTGCTTTCCTCCCAGTTGGTTTTGTCGCCCGTTTTGACCTTCACGACATTCTCCACGTTATACAGGCGTTTAACGAATTCAGCAGCCTCAATGGTTTTGGGATCGGATAATCCTTCTTTTGCGTTTTCGTCATCTACGATCGTGCCGCCATTGGCAGCGGTAAAGTGACGAAGCACGTCAAGCGGCCAGCCGGAGAATCCGTATACGTCAATTTTGCCGTCGTTATCCGTATCTTTTGTTGCCTGTTTGGCCAGTTCCATGAATTTGTCCCAATTCCACTCACCCTGGTTATAGAGCTCCTGTGGATCAGGCAGCGACATTTTTTTGAACAGGTCGCGGTTATAGTGAAGTCCCAGACCAATGCTGATTGGATTATCGAATGAGTAGTAATCACCGGCGATGGCTGGATATTTGGTAATCAAATTGGCTTCTTGATTGATGTTGTTCTCGGCTGTGGTGAATTCGGAGATCGGCAGCAGCTGCCCTTTGAGGATGGCGGGAAGAGCGGACTTGTATTCCATCTGGACGATGTCTGCGAATGGCTCGCCAGCCAGCGCAGTCGTGGTGAATTTATTCATGTATTCTTCGAATGGGACATTGACAAACTCGATTTTCACGTTATATTTTTTTTCGACTTCAGCAATCTTATCGAGACGGGCCTTATCCGATGCTGTCTCCCCCGCTGGCGTCAGATCCCACCAGGCAGCAACCTTGATGACACGTCCACCGAGATCCGGTACATTTGCTGCCACCTCTTCTGTCCCGCCTTCTGTCTCTGTTCCGGCGGTTTCGGTTGTCGTGCCCGAATTGGCGGTCCCCTCTGGCTCTGTGCCATTTTGCACTGTCCCACCTCCACTGCAAGCGGATACAAAAAGGATCACAGCCAGTAACATCAACGGCAGAACGTTCCATTTTCTAATCATGTTTTTTACAACCTCCCCGAATGTGTATGCCTGAAATGGTCATGTCAAATCGCTAGCACTCACTCACCTAATGAAATCAGCACACCACCACCATTTGTTATTTTAACGTTTGGTTTGAACAAACAAAATTTAACATAGCAAAATGTAAGCGTCAACATTTTATTGTTAACATTTTCTAATTTATCTGATATTATGCTGATATAACCCATAAAAACGCTGATAATAAGCATGATTGAAAGTTTTCTTCTGTCCTAATCTTCGCTTCACGATTTCCGTTTCGTTAAAATTTGTTATTATATAAAAATAACAAATAGATAATTACGAATGACATATTACGATCTTTTCTCTCACCTAACTTCATCATTCCAGTTTCATCTCCAACTCAAAACGATAGAAACACTAACATTTTTCATTCTGCATCCGTTATTAGATTAGAGGAAATATATCATGATATACTGGAATCAGTTTCATGCTACATGGTCAAGAAGACGCAGAACTAAGAAATGTAAGGATGGTATGATGAAGACGAAGGTAACAATTCAGGAAATTGCACATTTTACGGGTCTGTCAAAATTTGCGGTCTCACGTGCGCTCTCGGGTAAATCCGGTGTGAGTGATCAGACACGGGACATTATCCTTAAGGCCGCTGGCAAACTTGGATATTTCAAAGATAATAGCCTGTTATCTGGCGATATGAACAACAGCAATGAACTTCACGATCCACAACACATGCGTTGGAGCGGAACGATCCTCATTTTGTTTCCAAATGTTCGTTACCAAAACCAGGATTCTGTTTACTGGGGACCCGTCTTTAATGGGATATCATCCAGACTGAACCAGAAAGGGATCAATATTCTTACCCTGACGGAGCCTTCTGCAGACCAATTATTTACACTGCTAAATCCCGATGCCATTCGAGGCATTATTACGGTCGGTTCGATTACCACCCCCATTTTGCTTGAAATTAAGCGCCTTGGGATTCCCGTCGTTATGGTTGATCATCTCGATCCGGTCTTCCACAGTGACAGCATTTTTACGGACAACTTTACTTCGATGCGTGAAATCATGCTATATCTGCTTCGCAAGGGTTTCAAGAGCTTTCAATTTGTCGGAAATATCAGCGATGCTCACAGCTTCTATGAGCGATGGATCGCGTACACTTCTGTGCTCATGGGCAACGGTATAGACCTGAATCAGATACCGGAGTTGTGCAGTCCAGCCGTCGATGATTTCCGCCAAACGTTTACGTCGGTGGTTCATGAGGCCAACTTGCCAGAGGTGTTTGTATGTGCCAATGACTTTTCCGCGCTTTACACGATAGAAGCACTGGAGAGCATGGGAATAACCGTACCTGATCAATGTGTTGTCACCGGTTTTGATAATTTGTACGACAATATTCCAGTGCTTGCTACGGTCAACGTAAACAAGGAATTGCTTGGTGCGCGTGCAGTGGACCAGATGTTGTGGCGTATTGTAAACCCCGAGAGTAATGTGGAGAAAAAATTGATCTTGGCAGACGTCATCATTCGGGAGCAATATAACCGGCATAGCGGGTAACACCCAAACGACAAAAAAATCCCCCACACAGTGTTTAGCTGGTTGGGGGATTTTGGAATTATGCCTACATTTCAAAGTCCGCTATGCGTATTACGTATCCGTCCGTACCTCGTCCCATTCCTGATTCATATAACAAATGAGCCAATTCAGTGCACGGTGACGCTCATAGGCTACTCCACCATTCAAGCCTGCAGGAGGGGTCTGCTCATTAATCCGACTGTTCACACATACCCAGTTGTAACGGTAGATCAGGTCGGCCGCATCGAGAATTTCACTTTTGCTCCGCAGGGATGCACCCGCGAGGAAGTCCTCGAAGCTGTCCTTTTGCTGCAAATAACCTACGGCCTGTCCAACGTTACATAGATCTACTGGAGCTCCCAGTTCATCGACATAACCAAGCGCCCACAGCATGACATGGTAAGCTTCGTATCCCCACGAAAAGGTGATGACTTCCTGCTGCTTCGCTCCATGCTGCTCGATAAATCTTTTCTCCGCTGGGGAGAAAAATGAGGCTGCATCGTACTTCTCGATGACCTCCTGAACGAGTGCTGCGGTGTCCTCTGCACTCTCTCCTGCACCGAGGCATTCACCCTTGAGTGCTGCGATACATAAGGCTACCGCTCGTTGTGCCACTTCTTCAACGCTTCGGATCGTTGTATGCTCATCTCCAGCCCTTGCGGGTAAATGCACATTGAATGGAATCCCCTGCGCTGCCATAATGGACTCGGAATTTTCCTTGCGGCGAGTGCCTGACTCGGACGGTGGTCTGACATCATCCAAAAGACTGGTGTGTGCTGTCACGTGGTAATCCTCTACCTCGGATTCCCCATTCACGTCCAGCAGCAGCTGTCCTTGTGCGTTCAGCAAGGAGCCGCCTCCCCAAAAAATAACCGCATCCAGCCCTTGAGCAAGCTTCAATAATTCCTGGAAAAACTCCTCCGATATGTCCTCTTCGGTCTCAATGCCAACGACCATGTTCAGGGTCGAGCATTTGATCAACACTTTTTCCTGCACTGCCGGATTACGTCCTTCAATCTGACTCAGAAACCCCATCATACCTTGAATCATCGAGGTGAATTCTTCGGGGTGTGTCTGACTTGTCATGATATTGAAGCCCTTGGTTTTCTTGCTGAGCCACTTTTTGCGGATAACCTGAATATGCGTCTTGTCTTCCTTACGTACGATCTGATCCTGTGGATAGATGGATTGAATAATTTCAAACAGCTGATCCAGGTCAAACTGGGAGCTGTATAATGCGCAGTTTCTCATGGTGCTCACCTTCTTCTATTAAGTTCAAGTAATTCATAATTAAACAAGTACTCCGGGAAAAGAACCTATTTCACTAGTCCTTATATGGATCGAATTCATTGCCACCAGCCATGGCAACACCGACAGGGCGCAGAATATGATTGATTTTCAGAGTGTCTGCATGAGCATTCAGGACATCCTGCAGCTTTTTATACACAAACGGGCTTTCGTCTGTGCCTGCACCCCTCAGCTCGACACCATATGCACGAATGGCCGCATGCATCTGTTCTTCACTGATCTCTCCGCCCATGCGAGTGCGCAGCTTGTAGTTCATTTTCCCGGCAGCCTGGGTACGACTCATGATCCGTCCAGCCCCATGCACCGTGCTGCGGTAGGATTCCGTGTTCTCCTCGCTGTGGATGCCCTCCACAATCACTGAGATATCTCCCATGCTGCCTCCGACAAAACCTAGCTGTGCGGGTGCCAACGGGGTTGCTCCCTTACGGACGACGACCACGTCTTCGCCCATATGCTGTTCTTTCCAGGCAAAGTTATGATGGTTATGCACCGAGTACTCCGCACTCGCTCCAAGAATACCAAGGACCTGTTCTATAACATAATCTCGTCCTGCATAGGCATACCGGCCTGCGAGTGTCATTCCGTCCCAATACATTTCGCCCATTTCGCTGTTCAAGTCAAACAACGTTGGTGGCTGATCCATGGATTCTCCAGGTGCTTTACCGCTGAACTCACGACCTGCAGCCAGATTGAGGAAACCGCTCGCGACTTTATGACCAAACCCCCGACTGCCGAAATGATTGGCAACCCATACTTTACCCGTTGATTCCTCTACGAAAATATCCACAAAGTGATTGCCGCTGCCCACCGTACCAAGCTGGTTCCGTGCGAGCGTTTTTAATTTGTGCTGCAGCCCAGGCTCAATCGAATCGAACAGCTTCCAACTCGCATCATCAAACAGCTCGTGATCAACCGGGGTTGGATTATTGCGACCCACCCCGAACGATACGTTAGCATTGATATCATCCATAATAACGGCAATATGGTCCTTGATATCCTCCCACATGAGATTCGTACGTACCGCCTTATTTCCGCAGGCAATATCGTATCCAACGCCCGAAGGACTAATCATGTTACGGTAGGCGACAACACCTCCGATCGGTTGCGAATACCCTTTGTGATGGTCAGCCATCAGTGCAACGCCAAGCACATCTCCATGCAGCGAACACGTCACCGCCTGACTCACTGCATTCTCCAGCGGCTCCCCCCATACTTTGATGTTATCCACGATTCTCATGTTAGGTATGACCTCCTCATCTAACTTATATCAACTCAACTGATACACGTTCGGTTTCCAAAGCTTTCTTCATTTTACCAAAGTGAGTATCCTGCCGATACTATCAATTCCTTCAGTACCGCCCTGCAAATATAAATAAAAAAGGGAGCTTAAGCTCCCTTTTCTTCTGAATAATTCCAATTCGAATTACTTTTTGCTGATTTTGAATTTGAACTCCCATGTTGCCGTGTTACCCGAATAACGGCCTCTGTTCTCTTTTACAACAACGGAAAGAGTCTTATTCGTTGATTTGGAGAATGAAGATACCTTGACATTCGCGCTCTTGCTTCCGATATCCGGAATCTTATCCTGTTCTTCGGCTTCCGCTTTTAATTTCAGCGTATCGGTTGATTTCAGATTTAATGTAACCGATGAACCTTCCTTCAGGTTTTTGCCGTTCACGCTTGCGCCTATCGCCCAATCGTTGCCGACGGAGTTGTTCTCTACCAGCTCTGCGCTCACCAGCGTCACCGTTACCTTAAGCGTTTTGGCAGCGGCGTAGGATGTAGGGGAACATACGGCGAAGATCAAACTCACAATCATCAAGACATTAGCCCATTTTTTGAACACGAGAGTGCCTCCCTCAGATCCATGGTTTCATTTTGACTATGCCTTATTCGCCTTGCTCCTTAAGTAATCCTCCTGGTCAGTTAAAATGCTTCCGGTACCCTTGAACTTTCTCATCCTTGAATCCAAGCTTTTCATAGAAAAGATGTGCTTCCTTGCGCTGATCTCCAGATACCAGAATCATGTACTCGCACCCGTGGTCTCTCGCAATCCGTTCAATCTCGAGCATCAGCTTCTGACCGATTCCCTGTCTTCGCACCTGATCAGATACGATCAGATTCTCCACAACCATGAAAGGCTTGCATTGTCCCACGAGGTCCATGCATTCGATCCCCATAACAGATCCGGCCAGCTCGCCATTGTAAAATGCACCAAGCACATGATAATGACCATTTTGCTGTATGTATTTAAACATTTTATGCATCTGCTCCTCATTGGTGGGGGCCCCCATCAACTCATTGTACAATTGGCTTAAGGACGGCAAATCCTGAAGTTCAATGGCTTTGATTGTAACCATAGATCGCTCCTCCTAAATTCCTATCATGTTGTTCCGTACTCTATATCTTACCCTACGTTAGATCCTTCTTAAAGTAATAATGACGATGCCCTGTTGGCGCGTTCTCAAGGGTTGTCATCAATTGGTATCCATGCTTCTTGTAGAAGCCCGGTGCCTGGAACGAAAATGTATTCAGCATAATAAAATCACAGCTTTTCTCACGCGCAATACGTTCAATCTCGAGCAGCAATTGGGAACCATAGCCTTGATGCCGCTGCTTCTCATCCACCCAGAGGATATCAAGTTCCAACCAGTTCCAGCACAGCGTGCTGAGGACGCCGGCAACTATGGTCCCTGCCTCATTTTTGATATTAAAATTCAATTCCTCATACCGATGCTTCAGATCCTCGCTCAGATGAGCGGCATTAAATGCAATCAGTTGATTACGCACATAGGCTGATTCTTCTGCATTACTTGGATTCAACGTACCTTCGGACATTTTTCATTCTCCTCCCTGTCACTCTCGCCGTTATAAACGGAATCATTCGTATACATTCCTTGAATATTCTAACATTATTGGACTGCATGCAGCATAAAAAACGCACCTCCAGAGGAGATGCGCAGCACCTGGTATTATTTGATTGCTTGAATTTAAAAGCGACTAATTTTAGAGCAATTCTTCTCTCGTTTTAAGCATGACCTCTACGTATCCTGAGTCCATTTTGCCCAGCACGTCTCTAGCCTGCACGTGGATTTGAATCGGGATTTCACTGGATGCAAGAGCTCTGACGTACAGCTTCTGTCCATCCATTCTGACCTCAGCTAGCTGCGGGTCCGGTGACTCTGCTGTAAGAATCAGTGTTGAACGGTCATCATCTTCATCTTCAAACATGTATCCCAGATCAATCTCGGTCTCTTCTTCACCGACATAAACCATATTCCCAGCGGGGGCCTCCACCAAAACTGGTGAAGCATCATCGAAATCGTACATCGGTAAATGTTCAATCAGCCCCATATGCAAAGTAAAGTCAGGCTCGTCTCTGAGCATAATGGAATTGTAACGGATATTTAAGTTTTGCAGTAAAGGTAGGTCAGCAACTCCGGTAGGGAAATGATTCAGTTGGTTATCGCCAACGTCCAACACTTGAAGGGAACTCAGGCCACTTACATCAAGTGATGTCAACTGATTGTAGGACAATACCAGTTCCTCAAGATTTGAAAGTCCTGACACATGGACCTCTGTAAGTTGATTGCTGAATAAATTCAGCTTCTTCAATTGCGTAAATCCTTCAGCATTCACAAGGCTGATGTTGTTCCCGGATAGGTCAATTTCCGTAACGTTCATGCCTTTGAAAATTTCGTATCCTGTCAGGTCAGAGATGCCCGCATCTCGTGCATACAGTCCTCCGTCCGTCTGTACCAGTGCTTCCACCAGTTCCTGCTTGGTTAATGGATCATTCACATCCTTCTCAAGCCAATAGGCAATAGCTCCCGCTAAATGAGGATCAGGGAATTGCCTGCTGATCGTATTCGCAAGGACCGTGATCTTGAGCTGTGCAGTAACACTGGCACCCTGGTTATCGACAGCCTTGACTGTCAGTACAGTTTCTCCTTCTGTCACTGCTGTGAGCTTGATTGTCTGACCATCTACCGCAGTAGAAACAACCGCTTCATCTCCATCTATAATACTAAATTGCAGGACTTCTCCATCCGGATCGCTGAAGTATGAGGAGGCCTGGAACTCCAGAGACGCATGATCCAGAATAAGTTCCTGATCGGGTAACCCATCGTTAATCACCACTGGAGCTTGATTCTCAGGTTCAGGGTTGGAAGGAGTCTCTGGATTGGTTGGATTGGTTGGATTGGTTGGGTTGGTTGGGTTGGTTGGCGTTGATCCGCTGCCTGCTCCTGCATTTCCACTTCCACTGCCGGAATTGTTTCCACTCCCATTCGTTGCGTTTCCACCAGAATTCCCTGTAACTCCATTACCTGTAGTCGTCCCCTCAACTTCCGTCACTTGATCTGGCTTATCCGAATCAGAATCTGATGCAGCGTCATCCAGTTCCGATGATTCTTCAAGCGTCTTGATCACGTCGCTTCCGCGCAAAGCAATCACAGCCATTTCTTGTCTAGTCGTAGGACGTTTCGGAGCAAACTGGCCATTCTCGCCCTTTAACAAACCCAGTCTAACTGCCTGCTTCACGCTCTCTGCAGCCCATGGACTGATGCTGGAAGCATCCTTGAAAGATAGCATGGAATTCGTACCACCTGCTTCAGTAAATCCTCTAAAATGAATCAAACGCATCAGAGTCACTGCGAGTTGTTCCCTGGTGACCAATCCGTCCGGACGAAATGTGCCATCAGGAAACCCCTTCATGATTCCTGCAGAGCTTATCAATTTAATAAAAGCAATGTTATCCGTGCCTGAATTCAGATCCTTGAAAGCTTCGGATGAATTCTGAACTTCAGAGTCCTGATTCAAACCCGCAATGCGAACCAAGGTATACGCCAGATCACCGCGTGTAAGACTCCCTCTCGGATGAAACAATCCATCCTGCTTACCTGGGAACATCTGTTGTTCTGTTACGATCTCAATGGCCTGTCTCGCCCAAGGCGAGGCTTGCTGTAAGTCATTT
Organism: Paenibacillus sp. PvP094; assembly: GCF_040546835.1. Classification (NCBI taxonomy): domain Bacteria; kingdom Bacillati; phylum Bacillota; class Bacilli; order Caryophanales; family Paenibacillaceae; genus Paenibacillus; species Paenibacillus sp. PvP094. Next base: position 250,120 of record NZ_JBEPOM010000001.1, read on the forward strand.
GCGCTCCCGGTTCCCGCAGCCGCCCCGACGGTACCAGGAACAGTAAGTGATGAGACGGACAATAGAACTGCCAGATAAGGTAGAATTCTGTTATTTTTGTTTCGTGTTTTCCCTTTGGATAGACGTGTTGACATTGTTAAGCTTTACCTCCCACATGACTCTAACCGTGCTTTTTCTTAAACAGCAAAGTTATTAATTGTCTTTATTGTAGGAGAGACTTCCATGAGAAAATAGTCTACAAAACGATAGACAGCTTGCTGCACATTCACAGCCACCCCTGCTGTTCAGCAATCTGTACGGCATGCGCACGACTACTCGCGCCTAGCTTCGCAAACACCCGCCTGATATGCGTATTAACCGTTCCTGCTGAAATTCCAAACTCAGCTGCGATTTGTTTGCTGGTTAACCCCTCAGCAATGTAGCCAAATACTCTTTGCTCCATGGGACTAAGCCGCACGGAGGGAATACCATCCCGGTTTTCTTTTGCAAATGCAGATAGCAGTTCCTTTACATAGGCCAGTTTAATGCCCGAATCTGGTATGGAATGCGTACGACGCAAATGCAGGTAGTGCTGCAAAAGGCTCTTGACGGGTTCACCTTCGTTTATAAAAGAACGAATGTAGCCCTCGGAACTGCCAATCGCTATAGCGCGTAGCAGCGGAGCCATACACTCCTCCTGACGCCCTTGGCGTTGAAGAATCTGAGCCTCAAGCAGTCCACATTCGACTTGTTCCGTTAACCAGTTCCGTTCTTCAGCAAGTGTACGTATGCGTTTCAGCTCATTTAAGGACTCTTCATCATCCCCTAACAAGAGTTTAGCCCGCACACGTACAAGCGAGCTGAATACCTGATCACAGCTAATCTCAGGGTTCACCATTTCGATAATGGAGTCATCAACCACGAGCTGTGCTGTTGCTGTAGGTTGAATCTCGAGTTGCAACCGGTATTGATGTGCCTGAATGATCGGCTGCCAGTATTCCAGATCCTTGACAGATAACAGAACGCAGAGCTGCTGCAGCAGCTTCACCCCTTCATTCGGTCTACCTTGAGCCATTTCTATTCTTGCTTTGAGAACGTAGGCTGGTACTAGAAGTGCAGCGACTTTGATCTGGAGTGCAATTTCAAGAGCACGATCCGCATAATGAATCGCTTCGGACAAGCGATTTTGCTCCAGCTTTATTTCAGCGTAGCCAGTACCATAATAGGAGGTCACATAAGAACTCTCTGCAAACCAGCGATTTGTGATTGCAACGAAGCATTGTTCGCCTCGTTGCAGGGAACCGTTCACACCGTGGAAGCTGCGAAGACGCATGCTTTCCCTCCGGTCATAATCCATATACTGAAACGCAATATCATCCGGATAACCTTGATCAATATAGAATATCAGATGGTCAGACAGCCCTTGTAAATCCCTGTTTAGATAAGCCATATAAGCCCTCATCACACAAACGACCTGCAGCAAGTAACTGCTTATCTCAGGTGGCAATTGGTCCTGTAAATGGACCTGAATCATATGCTCCAGTCCATCAAGCTCTTTCATCATTTCACCATATGGCCGTTCACGAGCAATAAGAAATAAATAGGACATATACAATTTGGGACGAGCCTTCACTACCTCCTGTGGCAGAACATCGAAGTACCTTCGAAGTGTCCACCATTCACCCATAATAAAATGTGCAAATAACTCCTCCAGCAGCCGGGCCGCATCCTGCACATGCTGTCCGTGAATATAATGATCCAGTGCTTCAGCTGCATATCCTTGCTGTTCGTACCACCGCGCAGCCTTCGCATGAAGTACGTTCACCTGTTCCGTTCCGGAACGAGCAAGCTCACGCCGCAAAAAGGATGAGAACATATGATGATAACGGAACCAGTACGCTCCCCGATCCATTGTAATTAGAAACAGATGCTCCTTCTCCAGATGTCTGAGCAATTGCGGAGCTTCACTTATATCGGTCAGTGCTCTGCATAGATCTCCATTCATCCGCTGTACGACAGAGGTGCTGAGCAAGAAATGCTGCATTTCCGGGGATTGCCGATGAAACACTTCCTCCAGCAAATATTCGGAAACTGACCGATCGCCGTAGTGATGCTGATCATCCTGAGAAGTTGGAGCCCGTCGATTGGCACTGCGCGATCTTACTTGTTCTGTGCTATCGGTATAGGACAGAGCCAGCAGCTTAAGCCCGGCCACCCACCCTTCCGTCTGCCGCACCCAGTCATGGACATCGGAACTGGTAACGTTGAGCTTCAGGGCATCCTGACAGAACTTTACTCCTTCTTCGGCGGTGAACGCCAGATCCTGAAGCATAACCTGCCTGAGTTCCCCGCGAAGCTTCAGCTTCTCCAGCTTGAGCGGCGGAGATGTCCGACTCGATAATACGAGATGAACGGACGGAGGCATATTCTCAACAAAATATTCCATTTGGTCATGAATCTCTGCTTGGGTTACAGCATGGTAATCATCCAAAATAAGTAATACCGGACTCTCTGCCAAGGCAAGGTGATTCATTAACAACACCAGTGCTGATCGCGGATCCATGCTGTATCCTCGCAAAAAATGCGCTAAGATTTCACGGCAGAAATCCGGCTTAACCCGATCAAACGCGTGAATAACATACAACCAAAATTGAAGCGGGTCCTGATCTTTGTCATCCAGACAAACACAGGCTGCTTGCTCGTGCTGCACCCAGCTGCCTAACAATGTGGATTTCCCGGATCCCGCCGGAGCAGTAAGCAGCGTGACTTTAAAGTTGTATAATTGTTCTCTGGTTGAACTGAGCCTTGGACGATCCAACGTATTTGGAGGCAAGGGAGGCAGTTCCAGTTTGGTCTTTAATATCATGAATTGAATCCAGTTTTCCTCTATACCCACGGTATGCTCTTGGTGCATTAAAATCCTCCTGAATCAGCACACTTGTGCCATTTTCCGATATGTATCATGTGGTTTCAGCTACTACTACAAGTATACTCGGGAACGCCGCTAAGGCCCTATACTTTTTTGATTGCTGCTTTGTTATAGAAAAACGGAACCTGCATTTTTCATGCATGCTCCGTTCTATCGTGTAGACTATTCGGGTAACTCTAATACCCATTTACGCAAAGCATTAATTTCTATAAATAGCTCTTCACCGTCATCTTTCGGTCTGGATATATCGAGCCCAATAGGTGGATGGTACTCATGCAACATCTTGCTCCATAGGAATTCAATAGATCTCAAAATTTCCAGCAGAAACGTGCGGGCATGTATGGTGAACTGTGTGAGTATATGCTGGGGAACTAGCTCCAAACGTATAGCAAACCTTATTTGTCCGTTTGCATATTGCTCCATTTCAAGCAAGAGCGGATCAATGCCGTAACTCACACAGACTTTGCCCTGCTCCATCAACATACGAATCGCTTTCAGATCGAATACGTGAATAGCCATCTGAAGAGCGTCAAGTCCGAACTTTCTACTCCTCATCAATCGATTTATCTGATTACGATCATTTACATCGGCATACTGAACTTCCGGCTGTTGTGTCACAGCCATCAGCCAGTTATCCGTCACCGTTTCCTCTTCTATTAATGAACCTGGTTTGACAAGCAAAATTTTAGCTTTAATCAGTGCTATTAACCTCCTTCATCTGAACAGGTAAACCGTATATCCCATTTTATTTTCCTAATTGAAGCATCTTATAGTTCATTCGAATGTAATTCATCCCGGAGAAGAGTGTAATGCCTGCTGCCACCCACAGTAGAGCCATGTCCACCCGGATATCCGTCAGCAGGTGAAATGGATAATTGCCCAGCAATATTGCTATGATTGCAGCAACCTGCAGCACCATTTTGAGTTTGCCATACTGATCTGCTGCGAGAGCAATGCCCTGTTCGGTTGCGGACCATTCTTATTGCCGTAATCAAAATCTCACGTCCAATAATGATAACCGCGATCCATGAACCGATCATATTCTCTTGTACCATGACGAGCAGAGCCACGGAAATCAACAGTTTATCGGCAAGTGGATCCAGCAATTTCCCCAGATTAGTCACCTGGTTATACTTTCTGGCAATATAACCATCCAGCTTGTCTGTACCCGCAGCAATAATGAAAATAATTACACCAAAGGTAGTCCCATGCTGATTCATGATTTGCAGAATTTCACTCTGCCCCAGAATTGAAGGCGATAAAGGAACAAAGCACAACATAAATAACGGAATTAAAGCCATCCTAGCGAGCGTGATTCGATTAGCCCAATTCAACATATCTACCCCTTTCATGATAACTCATCCGAAAGTTCTCTTACTTCTAATGATTTCGTCCACCATCCATTTATCACCTGTTTTTCCAAGAGGTATTTTTTGAACGTGATATCTAAACCTACACAAAAAGACTAGCCAGCAGGCGATTTGAACAAACAAAACATGTTTATATTGTCAGGTTCAGAACAGAGCCGGATTTTCATGGTTGATGGAGTGGAGCAACTGCTGGATAAAGGCGGAATCAATTCCTTGATCGTGATAACAAAAAGGCCAGGGCTGCAGAGAGACAGCCTGACCTTTTTACGTGATATTTTTCCATATCATTCATTACGATCTACAACGCTTCCTTGATAACCCGCTTGTAATACCACACCGATAACAGTCCAAAGATAGAATATAGCAGTGTGTACAGAATCATGACAATGATTGTTGGTGACACCAGTTCCGTACCGAAGAAGAACCACCCGGATTTCACCGCAAAATAACTATGACTCAATCCCACCACCAGCGGAATTCCGAAATTGAAGACCTGCTTGAGTTGAATGCCGTGCAGCAGATTGCCCTGTGTGAATCCAAGTTTACGCAGGATGGTATAGCTCGGTTTTTCTTCTTCACTTTCATTCATTTGTTTAAAGTAAAGGATACATCCAGAAGTAATCAGGAAGGTCAGACCAAGGAAACCCACAATAAACATGATCAGCCCCATACTAGTGCGTTGGTTATTTCTGAACTCGATCTGCGAGAAGCTTGGGGCGCTAAGCTGTTCTTCTTGGAAAACGCCATAAGCCTCTTCTGCTTGCTTATCGTTCACAATGCGCACACCATAATAGTCCGTCGGCTCGTCTTCCTGAAGCTTGGGATCGAGATCCTTCTGAAGCTGCTGATAAACTGTTTCATCTACAACAGCTACGGGCGTACCCCCGGTGTAGTATACAGGAAGAACTCCCTGTTTGGTTGTACCGACCAACTGTTGATCGATGGTTTGCTTCAAGCCATGCAGAACGATTGAACCCTTTTCCTGAATGGAAATCATCTGCTTAACAACATTGCCATAACCCATAAAGATTACTTCACCGGGCTTCAGATCCATATCATCAACCATGCTATCACTGACCACGCTGCTGAATAGAAGCTCTCCTTTCAATGAATCGTCCATTACTTCGCTGGCATCGATTTCAATATAAATGGGCTGTCTGTGCTTCACCTCATATGGAATCTGTTTCTCTTCAAGCTCCGCTACAAACCGATTTTTTACACTCGCCTGAGCAAAAGAGAAATCTTCCGGCAAGCTTTCTTTGGCTTGGGCTTCAGCCGAATAGTATGAAATGTAACTCAGTGACAGCATGCCGATGGCAAGTGCGGACACCGTCGTAATAATCGTAAGCAGCAGAGCATTCGACTTCATACGGAACATGATGGAGGATAGCGACAAGACTTCATGGATGGAAAGGTAGCCGTTTTTGCTTTTGCGAATCAGATTAAATATAAAACTGACTGAACCCTTGTAGAACAGATACGTCCCCAGGATGACCGAAAATAGGATCAGGAGCATCATATACAACAGCTGCTGCATATCCAGTGCTTGGCCGCTGAACATCCTTGCGGATAATACGTATCCGAACACAATCAGGACAATACCCAGGATGCCGATGATAATCTGTGCGATAGACATCTTCTGCACCTGCTGCTCAGCCTTAGCCGTTACCCGGAAAAGCGAGAGAATACTCTGTGCCTTGATAAAGGTATAATTCATCAGCATGATAAGCAAATACAGCACCGCAAACACAATCAGGGTCTGGACCAAGGCCATCGCAGAGAAATACAGTTTCGTCATCGCATCAATGCCAAGGATTTTGAACAAAATCATCAGCACCAGCTTGGAACCAAGGAAACCGATCAGAACACCTACCGCCATGGAGCCAAAATAGAGAACGAAATTTTCCTTACTCAGAATGCCAAAAATTTTCCCTTTCGTCAGCCCAATTAACTGAAATAAACCAATCTCCTTGCTGCGTCTCTTAATAAAGATGGTGTTGGCATAGAGCAGGAAAATGCCCACAATGACGATCAATAATACGGAAGACGTACCGATCGCCGCCGCTCCTTTGGTTGAGGCCGCCACTTCATCCATGGAAGGATCATACTGCAGCGTCACAAATGAAAAATATAAGGCCACGCTAAAAATAAGCGCAAATACATATAAATAATAGCTTTTCAGGTTCTTTCTCAGATTGCGGAAGATGATGTAACGCAAGCTCATTGCTGCACACCACCCAACACGCCTTGGGTTTTGATAATGTCATTAAAGAAGGACTGACGGGACTCATCTCCTTTATTCAATTGAGTATAAATCTGCCCGTCCCGGATGAAAATCACTCTGCTGCAATAACTCGCGGCAACCGGATCGTGAGTGACCATCACAATGGTAGCCTGATGCTTGACATTCATTTCGCTTAATTTGCCAAGCAGATCCGAAGCTGATTTGGAGTCCAGTGCGCCTGTCGGCTCATCGGCAAATATGATGCTCGGATCATGAACAAAGGCTCGCGCAGCCGAGGTCCGCTGTTTCTGACCACCCGAAATTTCGGATGGGTATTTGTCTTTTAGTTCATAAATGCCCAGTTCACGGGCAATTTGTTCGAACTTCCGATGTGCTTCCTGCTTCGGCACGCTCGTGATGGAAAGCGGCAGCAGCACATTTTCCTTCACGGTAAGCGTATCAAGCAAGTTATATTCCTGAAAAATAAAACCAAGATGATGTTTGCGAAATTCAGCAAGCTGCTTCTCCTTCATCCCGGTGAACTCCTTGCCTTCGATCTCAATGGTACCCTGACTTACCCGGTCTATCGAAGAGAGCACATTAAGTAATGTTGTTTTTCCTGAACCCGACGGTCCCATGATGCCTACAAATTCTCCTCTGCCAACCCCGAGATCTATCCCTTTCAGCACTTCCTGCTTATTCAGTTTATTGCCATATACTTTGCTAATTTTTTTGGCTTCCAGTATCCACATATCCCACACACTCTCCTTTGGTATGTCTCTATCATAGGCGGGATCTGCCAACTTATCGTGCGATTCACCGAACAAAACGAAAAAGCATGTGACATTGTTGTCACACGCCCGCAAGATGCACCATGTCGTTTTTCCGGGGGAAGGTTAGTTTGACGGTTGTGCCTTCGCCGGGAGCAGACTCGACGTGAATGTCCATATGAAGCGTCTGTGCCACCTGCCGGGTCAGGTACAGCCCCATTCCGGTTGCCGCACCTTCCAGCCTGCCTCGGGTTGACGTGAAGCCTTTATCGAAGATACGGGGTAAATCCTGAGCTTCAATTCCTCGCCCGTGATCCTGAATTGAGAGAACGTGATGTCCTTCCTGCTCCCAGCTTCCGATGATAATATCCGAGGATTCACTGTATTTCACCGCATTGCTCAGCAGCTGCCGGATCATAAAACTCAGCCATTTGCTGTCGGTCAAAACACGTGTGACACCTAGAGACACATTGAAACCAATGCCTTTGGAAATGCACCAGGATTTCAAGGCTCGAATCTCCGCATTCAAAATCGGTTCAAGCTCCGTCTCTTCGATATACAGATCGTTATGCATAAATGGAATTCGCTTCTGATGCAGCTGCTGATCGAGCAGTTGATGAATTCGCAGCCACTCGTACGTCATCTGATTCCGCAGCTTCTCATCCGGGGTACGTTCGATCATTAACTGCAGCGCTGTGAGCGGTGTCTTCACCTCATGGATCCAAGATAACATCTGGTCCTTCTCCTGCTCGAGCAGAATCAGACTAGATGAGGATTCCTTCCGATAGCGCTCGGTCTGAGAGGTTACGGCATCCTGCACGATAAGCTCGTAGGGACTTTCGGCTGTATCCAGATCTGCCAGATCATAGGTATGGTCCCAGGTCGTTAGTTTTTTATAAAAACGGGTTTCCCTCGGATATCTCGCCCAGATAAACACCATGCAAATCATCACATTCAGGATAACAACGTATGCCAAGGATTGAAGGGGTATGGAAGAGTCCATATAGGCAACAAACAAAATGATGAGCTGCATGGCTACCAGCAGCAAGATCCAGCTGAGCTTTTCTCTGATGTATTTGCCGATCATGCTTCGGCCTCTTCCGTTGCCATATATCCCTGTCCCACTTTGGTTTCGATATACGCATCCAGTCCAAGTGGCTCGAGCTTCTTGCGAAGCCGATTGACGTTGACCGTCAGCGTGTTATCACTCACAAAGTGTTCATGATCCCACAAGCTTCGAATCATTTCCTCACGGGTGACAATCTGATTTTTGTGCTCTACCAGCACTTTGAGAATATACATCTCGTTTTTGGTCAAAAGAACCGCTTCTGAACCCAGCGTCAGTGTATTTTTCACATACTCTATCGCAGCCCCGCGCCAGGTTCGAAGTTCGATGCGTTCCGTGTTGTAGTTGTATACTCTACGCAAAGTAGCCTGGATTTTGGCGATCAAGACGTCGAAATGAAAGGGCTTCTGGATAAAATCATCCGCGCCCAGGTGCATGGACATTACCATATCCGTAGGATGATCCCGTGAGGACAAAAAGATAATGGGCACGTTCGAGTGAGCTCGAATCATGCGGCACCAGTGAAAACCGTCATATTTGGGCAATTGTATATCAATGATGACCAGCTGCGGCTGAACGTCACTATACTCCTGCATGACTTTGCCGAAATCCTGTATGCCATATATGTCATAAGACCATTGGGACAGCCTTTCCTTGATCTCGCTGAATAAGGATTCATCGTCTTCAATGAGCATAATTTTAAACAAGGTCCTTCACCACATTTCCGTTCTTCTAAGGCTGGAATACGTTAAATTACAAATGAACTAATCCCATCTCAGTATGTTGTCAGTTTACAGCGAAGTTGAAGTTAGATCAAAGGGAAAGTGGTTTTCTCCATAAGGTCACCCACAGGATCGGCAGGCCGAAACGATGATCTTCCTTACCCATCGCCTGCATCGGGCGCAGCTCCACGCATTCAAACGGATCTTCCAGCAAATAACGAAGCTTCTCCTCTGTAAAAGCCAGTCCACCCTTCATAGATCTCTCTTGATACACTTCCCAGTCATTCATCACGGTCTCAGGTCCGCCCAACCCTCCAAAACCGGGAGCAAAACACGTCATGCCAAAATAACCCCCAGGCTTGAGTGCATCGGTAATCATCTGAATATACGGGATACGCTGATGTGGCAGCAAGTGGTGCAAGCAGCCGGAATCATAGACAAGGTCATACTCCTGCTGCGGTTCTAGTTCAAATACGGATCGGCATTCAAAGTTCACATCCAACTGCACTTCGGTAGCTCGTTCCTTGGCCCATGCAATCGCTGTTTCGGAAAGGTCGTACGCATCCACGCTGTACCCTGCCTTTCTCAAATAGAGTGCATTCCGCCCGGGTCCACAGCCAAGCTCCATCGCTTTTCCTCCGGTAAGCAAGCCCGAATTCACTTGGTCAACCAGATTCTCATCAGGCTTGTTAGGGAAAAAGGGAATTGGACGATCCCGATCTTCATAGAATGGCTCCCAGAATTGCTTCGCTGACCTAAACTCTGCATCCAGCATATCATACAGATCCTGTACATTTTTAATTGTCTTCTCCAACGCAATACCCCTCCTTAATTTCCTCCAAAAAGGTGCTCCTGCCTGATTTCTCTTATGTATGAAACTAATCGTTAGTTATCCATGCAAACCCCTTGATATCTAGCCGTTTTAACTCGTCATATTGCTTCAAAACCCCACACTATATTATACCATTTTTGCCGAATATATCTCTATTTTTCTTGTACGTTTCCATAGATAAAACCTAGTTAATTTGGATCAAAAAAACAGGACTTATCGCAGGAGATTAACCTCTGCTCAAGCCCTGTTTTTACTGCCACGCTCAAATGTATATTATTAATTTTAAACCGTCCTCAATTTCTTCGTTAAATAAAGTACGACGTCATCATCAATTATGGTTTCATCCCCTGGCATAAGGTAGCGATCATGCTTGTGAATTCCCTTGCCATCCGGGATATATCCGCGTCGGACATATAGAATCTGGGCTTTGCCATAATCGGTGAATACGCCAACCCCAATCCCTGCAATATCCGTGCGTTCTTGAATCAATTCCTCCGCGCGATCCATTAATCGTGAACCTATGCCTTGACGCTGATATTGGATCAGCACATTGAAATCATTAATTTCAGGGATTCCCTGCTCCTTGAACGACGGGTATGGTGAATTCCATAGGACATTGACGTATCCCGCAAATGCTCCGTCCAGCTCGGCGACCAATGTGACGCGTTCACCCTTTTCCTGTTCTGCCAGGTAGTGAAGGTACTGTTCCACAGGTTTGACCCAGCCTTGTTCCTGAAATGCCCGAGAGATTAAGGCTGGATCATGCTCATTCAACGTTCGAATATGTATGTTCATGTTCCACCCTCCTTAGATTCCCAGCCTTTTTCTGAGCGAAGTGATATGGGCAACATGGTGTCTGCCATGCCAGGAGTAAACCCCCAGGTTGTAATCCAGGCTTGTCGTTTCCTGCGAACCCGGATGATAGAATTGTTTAGCATAATCCTCATCGGATAATGTATGCAGCAGTGCAACCCAGCGTCGATGCAGCGCATCCAGTATTTGCAGGGAGAACTCAATATCCAAATCCTTTGAATCGTTTAGCTCTGCCCAACGCTCTTCATAATAAGGTCTTATCGTTGGTGTATCCTCGGTGAGAGCCAATTTGAAACGGATCATGCTGTTCATGTGACTGTCTGCCATATGGTGTATAACCTGCTTGAGCATCCATCCACCTTCCCGGTAGGGCAGGCTCAATTGCTCGTCGTTCAATCCTTTTACAGCTTCTCTCGCTTGCCCTGGAAGCTCGGCAATATCCCGAATCCACTGTCCCCTCTGTGCGGCTGTAATCTCGCCGGTATGTTCAAATGTGCCTATCGGGTAACGCAAATCCATTCTCCATTCCTCCTTGTCATACTCCATCAACCAACAGTCTCTCATCTGGCCCTCGTGCAGCTCATGTTCCCTCAACAGCCTGATTTTTCTGAACCCACATTTCTCATAACAAGCGATGGCCCGTACGTTCCATGTCTGGGGATCCATGACCACTTTCTGAGCCTGCTTCTCATCTGTTAAATAGGCTACCATAGATTGCACAAGTTTTGTGCCCATACCTTTATTCCAGTACGCTACATCGCCTATGAATTGATCTGTTCCATAGATCGTCTCATCCGTATCTCCATAACCATATTCATTTCGTTCATCTTCCTCAAGCTCATAGAATTGAATATAGCCTACAGGCTTACCTTCCACCTCAATCAGGCAACGACTCGTGGCATCCTCCTGTCTGTAAAAATGTTCTCTTACCCGCTCCAGATCATGCGGCTGATCACGACCCTCGTAATATTGCAGTACTGCCGGGTCAGACAGCCACTGAACCAGATGAACTTCGTCTGCTTTTTCCAACAATCGCACAGTAATCTCATTGGATCGGTATATTGACTTCACTCCATATTCTCCTTAATCATCAACATGTGCTCTTTCTTGACCCAATTTAGATTTTTTCCAAGTACCTTCTCTTGATGCACATAATAAATCTTGGGATCATTTAGTGAATGAACATTTTCACTCAAAGGAGAGATCCTGAAGCGCACCCTATAAGTACCTGCATCATCAGGTATGGAGAATCCCGCGAAATCCCCATTTTCGTTACTCGTATTAATCCCCTCATCCTGCAATGCTTGATGAACGAGCTGTTCCAATTCGCCTGATGTACCCACGGAAGAAGGCCTGAAATATGAATCGTCCAGTTCCTCATTGAAAGAAAGATTACCCCAACCGAAAATCACGGGGTATACCATGTGATTATCATTGTCTTCTTTGGTACGGGTGATCTGCATATCCACCTCATACTTATCCGTATCGACCTGACGAATGGTGCCTTTCATGCGGACATCCTGCTCCTTCAGACTGGGGACCAAGTTATTGTAAGTAAGCAGGACCACAACAACTACAATAGCAATCCCCGTGATCCAAAATATGGTTTGTTTTCGCATTGGTCCAACCCCCTGACTGCTTAGCTGCCTCTTTTCATATCGTTGCACCTCAAACTGATAAATTGTTGTTATATGGCCGTTTTTACAGCCTTCCAGATGTACTTGTGCTCTCGCACAGCAATTCTTCCGTTCATGTGATGCTCCTGGATTTTCACTTGCAATTGTTCCCGATACTCGGGCAGTGTGTAATCTGGATTGCCTGGAACATCGGAGAGAAAAAGTGCAAATTCCTGTTCATTCGGGAAAATCATGAACGCCTCATTGAACTCCTCAATCTCGATCTGCTCGTATCGGTTGCGCAGCAATCGTTCCTTTACCTTGCTTACGTCTGTATGTATGCCGAAAATGATGCCGCCACTTCGCAGCACTCTTCCATGTTCAATGATGGAAGTAGGCCCTCTGCGGTCATAGATCAGATCAAACTGTCCATTTTCAAAAGGGACTTCGGTCTTCGTTGTGGCGTACACAAACTCAACATTGTTCACTTCGCTTGCTGCTTCAAGCGCAGCCTGTGCGATATGCAGCAGCTCCTTAGAGTTATCAAAACCCGTAATATGACGGGTATGTGCAGACATTCTCAGTGTAAAATCACCATCACCACAGCCCGCATCGAGCACGGATTGATGCTGAGAGAGCAACCGGATCAATCGTTCTTCAAAAATATCCTCCGCCGATTGACCTTCCCAGGTATATGTAGATCTCCCCTTATATCCTCCGTTTCGCAGGGCAATCATATCGTACCAATCCATTCCCATCGTTACATCTCCTTCCAGAAGGAAATCCCTAATTAAACAATATTCGACAACAGGAGTTCATTTCTCCCGTCTTTTCACTATCTTATTTTTTGACTAAGCAAGTGCTTTGTTCGTTCTCAACAACCATTCACAACAAATTTGAAACGACTATCTCATCGATTCCGTATTAAGGTCGAAGTCGAATTATTTTCCATGTATAAACCATTATGATCTGGAGGTTGAACGGATGTCTTTTTTTAAGAAAATGTTAGCCAGTGTAGGTGTTGGAGCAGCGAAGGTCAACACGGAACTCGATACACCAGAGGTCGAGCCAGGAGGAGTCCTTTCGGGTACCGTCTATATTCAAGCTGGAGATGTGGAACAAAACGTGGACCGGATCTATCTGACCATCAACACGCATTACATAAGGGAACGTGATGATCGCAAAGTAAAGGAAACAGCCGTGGTGGCCAAATACTTGCTAACCGAAGGATTTACACTTCAACCTGGGACGAAGCTTGAGAAGAAGTTCTCGTTCGACCTGCCAGAAAACCTTCCAATCACGCTCCATAGCGCAGAGGTTTGGGTAGAGACGGGCCTGGATATCTCAAGTGCTGTTGACCCTTCAGATCGGGACAGACTTCGCGTTGTACCCACTCAAAATATGCGTACCGTGCTGGATGCCATCGACATCCTTGGTTTCCGACTGCGCGAAGTGACCAATGATTATGCTCCAAAGCTTGGCGGCAATCTGCCCTTTGTACAGGAGTTTGAGTTTGTGCCAACGAACAAGTTCCGTGGATATCTAGATGAACTGGAAGTGCTGTTCTATCCGATGGGCGATTCCATGGAATTGCTGCTGCAGATCGACCGAAGAGCACGTGGTCTTGGCGGCATTTTTGCAGAAGCCATGGGTACGGACGAAAGCTTCGTTCGTCTGCATCTGTACGACAGACATTTGGAGCGAGGAGCACACTCTGTAGCCCAAGGTCTTGAAGAAGTCATTTCCAAGCATCTATAAAATTCAATTCTTGTAGTAAATCAACAGCTCTCAGGCTGCATTTTCATGCGGTCAGAGGGCTGTTTTTTCATTTGTTGATTAATTAATAGCCTCTTACGGGATCTTCTTAACCAGCTTGCCTGCTGGAAATAATGGGTATATTAAATAAAACAGAGGAGGTGAATTTCACTTGAGTGCACAACGTGAGAATCAGGAAAAGAACGAAGATTCAACGATTATCATTGGCGCAGGCCTGGCTGGTTTAAGCTGTGCCTTTGAACTTGTGGACCACGGAAAGCCCGTACTGATCCTCGAAGCAGCCCCATATGTTGGGGGACGCACAGGCAATTGGGAAGAGCGCGGGATGGAAGTGGAATCGGGATTTCATAAATTCATTGGATATTATAAAGAATTGCCAAAATTACTTGAACGGGCAGGCATAGATTTGGATCAGATGCTGGCGTGGGAAACAACCATGCAAGTCCGCCATCCTGATGCAGAGGAGTACGGTGATTTTGGACTGGACATTATCCATGCTCCACTTAAAACATTATCAGGCGTACTATGCAACAATGATTTTATTACACCTGGCGATAAGGCTTCCCTTGTCCCGTTTCTGGCTGCAGGGTTCAAGGACTGTGTCTCCCGGCCTGAGGAACTGGATGAGATATCTCTGCTTGATTACGCAAAACAGCATGGAGTAAACGAGCAGGCTCTGGAGCGCATCGTTGAACCGTTATCTTCCGGCATTTTCTTCATGCCTCTTGAGCAATATTCGGCATACGCCTTCTTCGGCCTCTTTCTTCCGGGCATCCCGCGAATTCATAAAATGCGGATTGGTGCCTTCACCGGGGGCATGACGGATGTGATGTGCGCCCCTCTTGCAGCAGCAATTGAGCAAAAAGGAGGGCAAATTCGTACCAACGCCCCTGTAACCCGATTGTTAGTCGGAGCGAATGGTTTGGAAGGTGTGGAATTAAAAGATGGAGAACGAATTAAAGCGAATCGTATCGTTGTTGCGGCCAATATCCGTCGTTCCCAGCAATTACTTGAGGAGCATTTCAGTGAGCATGAATGGTTCCAACCTTTCCTGACCCTGGATGCGATGCCGCATGTTACAGTACAATTCGAATCGGCACTTCCTCTTCTACCGGAAGATCGGACAACATTTGGACCCGGTACTGATGTTGGTTCGTTCGGAGAACAATCCCGCACTACGTTTCGTGGACGACCTGGGAGAGCCTCTATTATTATGGTAAACCCGGATGAGCTGATTGATCTGCCAGATGAGGAAGTCTGGCATCGGGCTCGGAAAGGCCTTGCTGCCATCGGACTTCATGAAGGGGTTTCATCCGTAACCGAGTATCGTATTGTCCGAGGAAATGAAAACTTTTATCGAATCGCCCCAGGCAATGAACGCAAGCGTCCTGAACAGGTGACTCCAATCCGTGGACTCTATCTTGCTGGTGATTATACCAAACAGCCTATGTTTACCACGATGGAAGGCGCCGTGTTATCCGGCCAGAAGGCAGCGGCCGGTATTCTGGAGGAAGCGACTGAATAGTCATCTGACCTGCTAATGCCGTTATAGCAAAATGGGCAGCCTTCGCCGTCATGACTGACGAGCCGGGCTGCCCTTTGGTGTACAAAAAATATGAGGTAACATGATTTCTAAGAACGTTGCTTTCTCTTCATGAGACCAGACCGGATTCCATAATAAGCGGCGGCAAACAGGATAAAACCAGCTCCATAGAGAAGAATCAAGCTGGCATCCCATCGAACGATAGCTCCAAAAGTAACTTGGGTTTGCAAGTTAGTAGCAGATGAATAGCTCTCTGACATATCAGGTACATAAGTCGCCGTCATCCACATCCCTTGAGCTACCTTCCAACCGATCAAACCCAAAATCATGAAAAGTGTAACCAGTAATGATTCAATGCACAAACGTTTATTGATCCTCATCAGTTGGCCCCCTTATACACGGTGTGTTCATCCATTAGTCTGGATAATATATGTTCCACCACATCACCTGTGGTCAAGCTGTCTGTCATCACATATTCTTCAAATCGAGATCCGTGGAAAGCTTCAGCACACTTCTCCCCTTGTTTGAATGTCCACCCGCCGGGCGTATCCCCACGTTTTAGCAATCTCTCGTGTAACGTGTCCATTGAAGTCATCGGTGTAAATCATGGTAGCTCTCCCCGAGAACAGAATTTAATTCATCAAGATTTGCTCAATTTCCTGTCTTAAGCTGTCTTTGTTATTGTCCACATATTGATACAGAAGATCGAATGCTTCTTCATTATCTTCCTGCATGCTTAAGCTTCCGGCTTGCAATTCTACCCGCTGCAAGACTTCATGAATGTGCGGCCCATGTGTTTTCAGCGACGTGGCTACATCGTGCTCAGACAATGCATTCACATTCTGCCTCAGTTGCTCGGAAGTGATGCCACTCTCGGATAATTCGTGCTGGATACTCTTCAGGATCTCGGCATCAGCCTCGTTCCCGATTCGCTGCATCGCTGTTATGGTTTCTTGCAAGAATCCTCCGCTTGCATTTTCCAAAAATCCAGTCATGCCGTTCATGGACAGTTCAGTATCCAGATCAATAATTAGGATCACGTCACGCAGAACCTGGGGGAGTTCAGGCCCACATACACGAATGGTCGCAAACTCCGCACGGTATAGATCCATGGCCACACTCCCCACCACTTCTTCCCCAGACATGGCTTCAAGTTGATCCAAAGGCAGTAATTGTTGTAATTCTTCCTGTAAGGTATTCATACATTTCCTCCTATATACACTAAACCCATTAGCGGTCAAAACAACCTCTCAGTTGCTTGAACTTTTATATCATAGCAGAATAACCTGTTTTATTAGAATACATTCATCATTTCTCCTGGACAGGCTATCTTCGAATTTACATAGAGCGTCTTGAAGTTAACCTTCATTTGACCTACGGAAAACGATCCATTGTTATGATCTTCACATCAAGAGTCATGGGAGGGGTAATGATGCGCCTGGCCTTGTTTACTGACACCTACATTCCCGAAACCAATGGTGTTGCCGGTACACTGCACCGCCTGAGTAACCACATGAACCGCAGAGGTATCGAACATCTGCTGTTTACTCCGATGTCTGTCATTGATGGCAGCGACTCCGCTTCGGTACGAGCGGTCGCCAATATCCCCTTTTTTCTGTATCCGGAATGTCGGATCGCCTTACCTAACCGGAACTCCATCCATCAACAGCTGCAAGCCTTTGAGCCAGATCTGCTGCACATCGCCACACCTTTCAATATGGGACTTCTCGGTCTCAAGTATGCACTCAAGCATCAACGGCCACACGTGGTCTCCTACCATACCCACTTCGATCGCTACCTCGAATATTACCGATTAAAAAGCATGATTCCTCTCTATTGGAAGTACATCAAATGGTTCCATCGATCCGCCGATGCCACCCTGACCCCGTCCTTGGAAACGCTAAACACACTCCAGTCGCAAGGTATTCAGCGTCTTAAGCTCTGGTCACGCGGAATTGACTGCGATCTGTATGCACCAGATAAGCGAAGAGATGCGATTCGTACTCGCTACAATATAACAGCCCCTCTTATTTTACTCTACGTTGGACGAATTGCCCCAGAAAAGGATATCGCTACGCTGACGTCTGCCATGCAGAACCTGCCTGAACACATGCAATCCCGTGTACATTGGCTCATTGTAGGGGACGGACCCCTGCTTCCCAAAATGCGTTCGCAATGCCCACCGAATGTGACATTTACCGGTTATGTGCATGGCGAAGAGCTTGCTGCT
Organism: Paenibacillus sp. PvP094; assembly: GCF_040546835.1. Lineage (NCBI taxonomy): Bacteria > Bacillati > Bacillota > Bacilli > Caryophanales > Paenibacillaceae > Paenibacillus > Paenibacillus sp. PvP094. The sequence goes on from NZ_JBEPOM010000001.1 coordinate 267,990, forward strand.
ATGTATGCTTCGTCGGATTGGTTTGTGTTTCCTTCCTGCACAGAGACATTTGGAAATGTGGTGCTGGAAGCAATGGCTTCCGGACTGCCTGTTCTTGCTGCAAATGCGGGAGGGGTGAAGGATTTGGTGGCGCATCACCGCAGTGGTGTTTTGTTTGATCCAGGCAATCCCGAGGCCTTGATTCGTGAGATATGTCTCTGGGGTGATCACGTGGATCAGCTTCAGATGATGGGTCTGGAAGGCAGGAAGCTGGCTCTCCAGCGATCCTGGGAACATATTTTTGACGGATTGATCAAGGACTATGAAGAAGCCATTGAAAACCGCAACAGACGCTCGAAGTCTCGAATGATAACTGCCTGAACCGTGTTAGAAAGACACATGCTTAAGTTAAGCTAGGTAATACTACAAAAAAGTGGGGATGCAGCCAACATCCTCACTCTTTCAACTGTTCCTCCCTTATAGCAAGGGCAGCAATTCACGCAGATGCTTGATGGAATGCAGAGGACGGGCCGTGATGCTATCCTGCCAAGGCTGGTTGACTTTCATCCAGATGGTGTTCATGCCTACATTGGCAGCTCCCTCAACATCGTTCCTCGGATGATCTCCGATGTAAATGCACTGCTCGGGAGACAGACCGAAATGATCGATTGCTAGTCGAAATATCTGCGGATCGGGCTTTTTCACCCCGGCTTCTTCCGAAACAATAATCAGATCAAAATCATCCCGAATTCCAAGCTGATCGATTTTGCCATACTGTATATCTGTTTTGCCGTTGGTGATTAATCCCGTTTGGTATTTGCTTCGGAGTTGCTGCACCACTTCCCGCGCCTCTTCCATCAGCACCGCGCTTCTTACATACTCCTTGCCATAGAACTCCATAAGCTCTGCATGCGGCGGGTACACGGACCAAGGCAGTTCCTGCAGCAATTCATTGAATAGAAGCGGTTTATCCTTATAACCATCCTGATCAAGTTCAATAATTCGTTGGCTAATATCGTCGGTAGTCTCCAAATGACTGAAGTATGTCTTCAACAGACTTTGAGTAAATCCCTCGAAAGTTCGTGTCCTGTTCAAAATGGTATTGTCCAAGTCAAAAATAATGGCTTTAATCTTCTCCATTGTACTTCAGCCCCCTTAGCTTTGCCTTAAATTACGTGGATCTGTTCCTCGTTAGGAGTCTTTCTCCAGAAATTGCTCCAGCTTCTGATTTATTCGGGCTTGCTCCTGCATTATTTTTTTGGTTTTCACTTCGATGCTAAGTAATGTGACTGTCATCATCAAGATACACACAAAAAAATCAATTCTTCGATCTCCCTCACCTCTTTATCTATCATTTTATATCGAAATCCATATTAAGGATATATTTTACATTAAATTCATGCTGCTTATATCAACTTAAACTTCTTCAATGCATGGGTGACCCCGTCCTCACTCGCTTTTAGAGTAACGTAATTTGCGCTTTGCTTAAGACGTTCTCCCCCGTTTCCCATTGCGATCCCGAGGCCCACAAACTCTAGCAGATCAATATCATTCTCCCCATCACCGAAGGCCATGGCTTCCTCTCTGGTCAGATGGAGATAGTCAAGGACTCTCGCAGCAGCTGCAGATTTGGATACTTCGTTTTCTTCCAGCACATTGGACACATACGGATGAAATCTCACAAAGCGCAATGAAGAAAATCTGGCTTGAAATTTCTCTGCCTCTGTCTCATCCGCATATAAACAAATGCAAACCACTTCCTGCTCCAAAGAATCCATTTTCTGCGGAGAATGCGTTACGCCAAGGGTTTCCTCCAAGGCGCCTAAGACACGGACATCCGTGGCACGTGCACCATTCATCGCAAACGCCTCTGTAAAATATGAAATGCTGTGATTGTTCAGCTCGGCAAATTCACTTAATTCCCGGACCGTCTGTCTAGAGAGCACGGACTTATGTATAATCTCTTCCCCGATTTTAATCAATGCCCCGTTGGCTGAAATAATGGTATCGATCCCCAAATCAATGAACTCCTCACACAAACTGTAGGGCCTACCTGTAACAAGCACCACCCGTATGCCTTTATGTATTAATTCGCGAATGGAATCCGCCGTAGCTGATGATAAACCACGGTCTGTTTCGCTCAACAATGTTCCGTCTACATCGAAGAATACAATTCGAATCAAACGTTCTTCCCTCTCTTCTACGTAATTTGGATTGAATCACTGAGAAAGACAATACCTTAGCAAAATAACCCCTCAATATGAAATGTCCCACTTCGTAAAAGAGATGACCCCTGTGCAGTCCAGGTTGTCATCTCTTTTGGGCTTCTAATTTGCTGCAAAATCCTTTACATTGCATAACCACACCATATGGTCCGTTCCCTCGCCCCAGTAATTGCGTGCCACGGTGTAGGGTTCTCCAAACTTTCGCTTCCACTTCTTCTGCGCGGTCCGGTAGCCGCTATCCAGGCAAAATTGCTTAATCCCTCGCTTCTGAAGTTCAGTTGCGAGCGCCCGAATGAGCATCGAGCCCAGTCCCTGACCTTGAACTTCCGGCAGTATGTATAAGCTACCCAATTCTCCGACATCATTAAGTCGATTCTCACTGAGAATTCGGATCTCCTCACCGCAGGGTGCATACGAAATCGTTCCTACTACTCTATTTCCGCGTTTAGCCAGCAGAAAAAAAGACCCGGTATCAGTAGACTCACTAGACTTGTCCGGAAGCAATGTTGATTGAAGCAGGGACTTTTTGTGTTCAATTTCATCTTTAATATCATCTTGAAGCGAACCCAGTCCCTCTTGAGTAAACGCCTGCGTGATGGAACGTTCAAAAACCAGGTAGGCACCCTCTACATCAGTTAAATTTAAGGGTTGAATAATAGTCGGTTGATCCATATATAACGGGCTCTCCATTTCATGATGTCTGATTAATCGGTATGCTTCTTCATTAATGATCTTAGTTGATTTGCATCCTCTAGCGATATGCTATATCCCGTGGTGGTGTCTATCCCGTCTACCAACAGGGCCTTCATTTCAGGATCAGTTCCTATAGAAAAATCATATTTGGTCACGGACCGATCCGTATTTGTTATACTCATCTTGTATTGCGCTGCATAATTAAGATTTCCTGGTAAAAGTTCTGCATTTTCTATCGCATTCATGATCATCCGAACTTCGGTTGGCTCATCGAACTGAATATCTTGGCAAGGTTCAAATGTGTAATCGGGGTTACAGGTTAAAGTGATGAGCGAAGGAAGATTTTCATCTGAACCCGAAGTATCGGTATGTGTGCAGCTCGCAAGGAAAACAGCGAACAAGCATAAGAGGATTGCTCCTTTTTTCATTAGATACTACCCTCCCTAGCTTCCCATGTTCACATTCAGATGCTGCAGCTCAGGGTCCCAAGATTGGAATAACAAGATCAACCGCTGCACCGTATCTGTCACAAACGCCTGTACCAAATCATCAGTCAAGTATGTGGGCACGACTCCGGGCTCATTGGCCTGCTCGTTAAAAAATGAAATTGTACGATCCCTCCAGCGCAGAATCTCTTCTGCGGTTAAACGACCCTCGACATCATAACTCTGCGTGCTCTTAAGCATATGCCACACGTCCCCACTCCAACTGGCATGATGGTAGAGGTTAAAATCAATCTGATCCGTCTCCTTGTAGTACAAACGGCCAAGTTCATCCTTGGTTCGCTTCACATCGTTGGTTTCATCCGTGCTGGTGACTCGCTCCACGAATTCAGGATACAAACTCCGAAACCAGTAATAATCCGTCATGACATGCATGAAATAACCGCGTATAAACCACTTCCAGCCTTCATCTGAACGTTGTTGAATATAGAGGGAGTATAGCTCTTGTAAACGTGCGATATATTTCTCATCACCCTTAGGGTTGAAGTGAGTGTATTCCTTGTCCTCCCTCGTTGTACCCTCACGCATATGAATGGAATCCGGTGCGATATTCCCAAGATAGAATGAACCTCGTTCAACACGTTCTGGACTGGCATCAGCAAATAGCACAGCGACATGTAAGTGAACCATAGGCAGTGGCATGGAATATTCTCCTTTAGATAAGAGTCTGCTGCTCATAGAACCGATAAGAACCGTTACTTAACAGCATTTAGCCAAGGAGTTCATCGTTGAACTCGTTCCACCAGAACTGTATTAAACAACTGTTCCAAATCTGTATGAAGAGCCGGCTGTTCGCGAACCAACAGACTTATGTACTCCGATCCGCACTCATAGAAAACCAGACGATTATAAGGGGCAGCATCTCCAAAATGATTCAGTTCCAGCCCAAATTTTTCCCGTATCCGATTCTCGATATATCGCGCATAGCCTTCGTTCCACTCCAGCCAGTTCCAGTACTCCCCTTGTTCCTCTGTTATCGAGCTGAATAACGCTTTTCTTGCTGATTGTACCTGGACTACATCTCCGCTCTTTAAGGCAATCAACAGTGAATTGATCCGCTGGACCACATTCTCATCCTCATAAGGGAATTCGTAATCCAGCTCCCATGTCACACGTTTAATCTTCTCCATCCTATGTTTAATTTGTAGACGATTCCCGATCTCCTCATATTTCTCATAGACATAACAATGAACATACTCGTGAAACAGGTATACTTTCTGCTCAAAATTTTGGAAGGCTGAGTCTGTCACAATTGTACACATTCGTTCGTCCATATGGTGTACTGGCATGGCTGCCAGACACTCGTCAGGGATGTTAAGATCATCCGGAACCGTTTTCACCCATTCATATTGCCCTTTCTCTGCCGTGTAATCATACATATATAATAGGGCATCAAATGCGACAACCACAGGATAATGCTCTGCAAATAAAGGATGTATGCTGACCAAATCTTTTTGAAGCTCGTTCAACTCGTTAATTTGTTCTAAAAAAGTATCCACCATGTCATTTGCCCTCTCTTTACTTAATTGATGTGTTAATCATACTAAACCAGTAGAAATAAAACACTGAGAGAAAAATGATAATCTTGTGGTTGATTGATTCATGAGAGACTCTGAAGCGTTCCCCACGTTTTTCACTTAGATAGATATCCAGTGCTTGGATTCCACGTTGAGCAAGTTTTATAAACAGGATTAGAGCGTATACACCCAACCCGTATAATACCAAGTTAAATATAATTGCAAAGATTGACACTATTGAGAACAATACTTTTTCCTCCTAATCAACCTGATCAAAGCAGAAATGTCTAAGCTACAGGCATTTTATTTTTTAGTTATCATTCCTATTCTAGCATATTTTTCCTGAAATTACTTTTGAGTAGACCAATGAGTAACACTATCAGTTACGGGTTCTGACCAAACAAAAATCTCCCATTTAAATAATAGTAGAAGGGAGATTTATATCACTTATTTAATATTTAAGATCTGTTCTTCACCCAAAGTATTCCAAGTATTGGACTTAGGATTCAATACATCACCATGTTGCATTGTTCTAAACAGTACGATATTGCCCACAGCTCCCATGAAAAAAGCTCAGTACAAGCCCGCCTGCAACCGTCCCATGTATAGCAAACTAACATGGCCTTTCCCCATAGTTCAATAATCACAGTTGTGCAGGCAGTCCGTATAAATACATATTTATGCAGTCGGTATTATTTTTCAAAGCCTCGATAGTCTTAACATTTGGGGACTTAAATATGGTCCTATAATCAGCTTCGTCGTATTCTTTTCGGATTGTAAAAGCAAGTTTTTCTTCTTCCAATGAAAACTCTGCTTGGATTCCAGGCTTGTTCCCTCGTGCATCTAAACGGATCCATGACTTTAAATGTTGAATATAAACAGCATTTAGTGCATGGATACAATAGCCCGTATCTGGAGTATCCCCGATCGTAAGTCGTTGATAACAGAAGCCAGATGGTATTCCCTCTCTACGTAATATTGCACATAGAAGGTTTGCTTTGGCATAGCAAATACCTTCTTTATGAATCAATGTTTCTGAAGCGGAACATGTGACTCTAGAACTCTTGATATCCCAGGAATGGGCTATTCGATCTCGGACATACATATATGACTGTTTGATATACTCTACTTGATCTTTTGATGAAGCTGCTATTTCCGAAGCAAGTCCAGCAACCAGCGGGTGATCATAATTGACTTCCCCAGTCACGGTCAAATAATCCGTAACGACTTGAGTTTCACAGATTAGATTCATTTTATCAACCTTTCAATAATTGTACTTAATATGCAAACCTTCAATTTAGTTCAATAGCATAATTATACACAGTAAAGAATAAAGAATACTAACTCCTGGAATCTTTGTTCTGTTGTACTGCTCGTTAGCTTAATAAACTAATCGGAAGTGAATTATTGTTTAACGCTTAGATAATCCGCAATCGGGTCTTGACCTTGCACCGATAAACTAAAAAAGCAGCTTAAAATAGAGTTTTTCTAAGGATTGTGTTTTCCCCTCGAAACCGTCCTTGTTAACTTTAAAATACTGATATCTAACCTCGTGTCCTTCCTCTTTCTCTTCCTTCTCAACATCTTCTATATTTAATGATTTATATACGTTCTTCCAGAATTGAATTGCAGCGGTATTCGTTTTTTTTATTTAACCATTATCGTACCTGCCAGGACGTTGTTTAACAACTACAATATAAACGAAAACGAGGAAGCCTTGCTCTATACCAAGGCCTTTTTATGGAACAGTAAATTGTTATAGTTACATGCCATAGAGTTTGAGAAAACACGAAAAAACCCTTGAGTATTCCTCAAGGGTTTCTTATATTCAGCAGACACCGTCGTTAGTGTAGTTTACTCTCAGCTAAACTAACCATGGTCCATTTTGATACTTTTAGAAGTTACACGCCGGATGAATACTCCCCCAACACGTACAAAAACAATGAGCCATGAAGGGCTCGAACCTTCGACACCCTGATTAAAAGTCAGGTGCTCTACCAACTGAGCTAATGGCTCATAATAAAATGGCAGGGGCAGCAGGAATTGAACCCACACCAACGGTTTTGGAGACCGTTGTTCTACCTTTAAACTATGCCCCTAAAATGGTGGAGGCTGAGGGGCTCGAACCCCCGACCCTCTGCTTGTAAGGCAGATGCTCTCCCAGCTGAGCTAAGCCTCCATATCTATGACCCGTAGGGGATACTCTCACTTCGCTCGAGACTGCGTAGCAGCTGCTAACGAGGATTATCCTCCGACGAACCTTTGGGATTCTCATCCCCTTAATGCTTTAAGAAGTAAAGTTATGACCCGTAGGGGATTCGAACCCCTGTTACCTCCGTGAAAGGGAGGTGTCTTAACCCCTTGACCAACGGGCCTTAATAGCTCTCAACAAACAAGATGCTGTAAAATCTACCAACTGGGTTTTTGGATTATATGAGCCAAAAAAAATACCCCAGTGGGGTTTCGCTTGGCAGCGTCCTACTCTCCCAGGACCCTTCGGTCCAAGTACCATCGGCGCTAGAGGGCTTAACGGTCGTGTTCGGGATGGGTACGTGTGGAACCCCTCCGCCATCGCCACCAAACGATGCTGCTACGCTCAGAGATCATTCTCTGAAAACTAGATCCGAAACGAAACTTGCGACTAGAACCTGCACTTTGGATAAGCCCTCGACCGATTAGTACTGGTCAGCTCCATGCATTACTGCACTTCCACCCCCAGCCTATCTACCTCGTCGTCTTCAAGGGGTCTTACATACTGGGAAATCTCATCTTGAGGGGGGCTTCACGCTTAGATGCTTTCAGCGCTTATCCCGTCCGTACATAGCTACCCAGCGGTGCTCCTGGCGGAACAACTGGTACACCAGCGGTACGTCCATCCCGGTCCTCTCGTACTAAGGACAGCTCCTCTCAAATTTCCTACGCCCACGACAGATAGGGACCGAACTGTCTCACGACGTTCTGAACCCAGCTCGCGTACCGCTTTAATGGGCGAACAGCCCAACCCTTGGGACCTACTTCAGCCCCAGGATGCGATGAGCCGACATCGAGGTGCCAAACCTCCCCGTCGATGTGGACTCTTGGGGGAGATAAGCCTGTTATCCCCAGGGTAGCTTTTATCCGTTGAGCGATGGCCCTTCCATGCGGTACCACCGGATCACTAAGCCCGACTTTCGTCCCTGCTCGACTTGTAGGTCTCGCAGTCAAGCTCCCTTATGCCTTTGCACTCTTCGAATGATTTCCAACCATTCTGAGGGAACCTTTGGGCGCCTCCGTTACTCTTTAGGAGGCGACCGCCCCAGTCAAACTGCCCACCTGACACTGTCCCCGTACCCGCTAAGGGCACCAGGTTAGAACCTAGATACGATCAGGGTGGTATCCCAACGGTGCCTCCACACAAGCTGGCGCTCATGCTTCAAAGGCTCCCACCTATCCTGTACAGATCGTACCCAAATTCAATATCAAGCTGCAGTAAAGCTCCATGGGGTCTTTCCGTCTTGTCGCGGGTAACCTGCATCTTCACAGGTATTAAAATTTCACCGGATCTCTCGTTGAGACAGCGCCCAAGTCGTTACGCCATTCGTGCGGGTCAGAATTTACCTGACAAGGAATTTCGCTACCTTAGGACCGTTATAGTTACGGCCGCCGTTTACTGGGGCTTCGGTTCACAGCTTCGGATTGCTCCTAACCGCTCCCCTTAACCTTCCAGCACCGGGCAGGCGTCAGCCCGTATACTTCGCCTTACGGCTTCGCACAGACCTGTGTTTTTGCTAAACAGTCGCTTGGGCCTTTTCACTGCGGCCCCCTCGTGCTATTCACACTACCGGGGCACCCCTTCTCCCGAAGTTACGGGGTCATTTTGCCGAGTTCCTTAACGAGAGTTCTTCCGCGCGCCTTAGAATTCTCTTCTCGCCTACCTGTGTCGGTTTGCGGTACGGGCACCTTCATCTGGCTAGAGGCTTTTCTTGGCAGTGTGAGATCATGACCTTCGCTACTGTAATTTTCACTCCCCATCACAGCTCAGCCTTACGATGTGCGGATTTGCCTACACATCAGCCTTACTGCTTGGACAGGCATCCATCAGCCTGCGTCACTACCCCTACTGCGTCCCCCCATCGCTCGTAACGATTTACGGTGGTACAGGAATTTCGACCTGTTGTCCTTCGACTACGCCTTTCGGCCTCGCCTTAGGTCCCGACTTACCCTGAGCGGACGAGCCTTCCTCAGGAACCCTTAGGCTTTCGGCGGATCAGATTCTCACTGATCTTTTCGTTACTCATACCGGCATTCTCACTTGTATAATGTCCAGCGCTCCTTACGGTACACCTTCAACCCTTATACAACGCTCCCCTACCCCTGGATCGACTTCACTCCAGCTTCGAAGCCCTGTGTTTATCCCCTGAGAAACATTTGGTCATCCAAGATTTCAACCCTTGTCTGACAAAAATGTCCTTATGGTAAACACCGCCTCAAAGAAGCAGTGAAGTCGATCCAAGCCATAGCTTCGGTGGTGTGTTTAGCCCCGTTACATTTTCGGCGCAGAGTCACTCGACCAGTGAGCTATTACGCACTCTTTCAATGGTGGCTGCTTCTAAGCCAACATCCTGGTTGTCTGTGCAACTCCACATCCTTTCCCACTTAACACACACTTGGGGACCTTAGCTGATGGTCTGGGCTGTTTCCCTTTTGACAATGGATCTTAGCACTCACTGTCTGACTCCCGGAAGTAAGTCTATGGCATTCGGAGTTTGACTGAGCTTGGTAACCCTTGCGGGCCCCGCACCCAATCAGTGCTCTACCTCCACGACTCTGTTTTCCGAGGCTAGCCCTAAAGCTATTTCGGGGAGAACCAGCTATCTCCGAGTTCGATTGGAATTTCTCCGCTACCCCCACCTCATCCCCGCACTTTTCAACGTGCGTGGGTTCGGGCCTCCAGTGCGTGTTACCGCACCTTCACCCTGGACAGGGGTAGATCACCCGGTTTCGGGTCTACGTCCACGTACTAACTCGCCCTATTCAGACTCGCTTTCGCTGCGGCTCCGGCTCTTCACCTTAACCTTGCACGGGAACGTAACTCGCCGGTTCATTCTACAAAAGGCACGCCATCACCCCTAAAATGGGCTCTGACTTCTTGTAAGCACACGGTTTCAGGTTCTATTTCACTCCCCTTCCGGGGTGCTTTTCACCTTTCCCTCACGGTACTGCTTCACTATCGGTCGCTAGGAAGTATTTAGCCTTGGCAGATGGTCCTGCCGGATTCATACGGGGTTTCACGTGCCCCGCACTACTCGGGATCCGTCTCGGAGGGAACCAACTTTCAATTACAGGGCTTTTACCTTCTTTGGCGGGCCTTTCCAGACCTCTTCGTTTAACCGGTTCCTTTGTAACTCCATGTGAGACGTCCCACAACCCCAGAGAGCAAGCTCTCTGGTTTGGGCTGTTCCGCGTTCGCTCGCCGCTACTGACGGAATCACTATTGTTTTCTCTTCCTCAAGGTACTTAGATGTTTCAGTTCCCCTGGTATGCCTCTGCATAACCTATGTATTCAGTTATGAGTAACTGGATATTACCCCAGCTGGGTTTCCCCATTCGGACATCCCCGGATCAAAGCTTGCTTACAGCTCCCCGAGGCAGTATCGTTGTTCGCCACGTCCTTCATCGGCTCCTAGCGCCTAGGCATCCTCCGTGTGCTCTTAGTAGCTTAACCAAATGCTCAATGAGCAAAAGCAATCTACCGTTTTATTGAAACTTGTTTACACAAGTTCAGCTAAAAGGAATGTTCTAATTCGCAATTTTCGTTTCGATATCTAGTTTTCAAAGAACAAGCTCCATGCAAAAGCAAGCTGTTTAGAGAGTTTGAGCTCTCAAAACTGAGCAACGAGTGAGTAAGTTTTGCAGCTAAGCTGCATATTTGAATGTTTCCACTCGGGAAACGATTCTCCATAGAAAGGAGGTGATCCAGCCGCACCTTCCGATACGGCTACCTTGTTACGACTTCACCCCAATCATCTATCCCACCTTCGGCGGCTGGCTCCTTGCGGTTACCCCACCGACTTCGGGTGTTATAAACTCTCGTGGTGTGACGGGCGGTGTGTACAAGACCCGGGAACGTATTCACCGCGGCATGCTGATCCGCGATTACTAGCAATTCCGACTTCATGCAGGCGAGTTGCAGCCTGCAATCCGAACTGAGACCGGCTTTTTAGGATTCGTTCCACCTCGCGGCTTCACAGCCCGTTGTACCGGCCATTGTAGTACGTGTGTAGCCCAGGTCATAAGGGGCATGATGATTTGACGTCATCCCCACCTTCCTCCGGTTTGTCACCGGCAGTCACCTTAGAGTGCCCACCCGAAGTGCTGGCAACTAAGATCAAGGGTTGCGCTCGTTGCGGGACTTAACCCAACATCTCACGACACGAGCTGACGACAACCATGCACCACCTGTCTCCTCTGTCCCGAAGGAAAGCCCTATCTCTAGGACGGTCAGAGGGATGTCAAGACCTGGTAAGGTTCTTCGCGTTGCTTCGAATTAAACCACATACTCCACTGCTTGTGCGGGTCCCCGTCAATTCCTTTGAGTTTCAGTCTTGCGACCGTACTCCCCAGGCGGAGTGCTTAATGTGTTAACTTCGGCACCAAGGGTATCGAAACCCCTAACACCTAGCACTCATCGTTTACGGCGTGGACTACCAGGGTATCTAATCCTGTTTGCTCCCCACGCTTTCGCGCCTCAGCGTCAGTTACAGCCCAGAGAGTCGCCTTCGCCACTGGTGTTCCTCCACATCTCTACGCATTTCACCGCTACACGTGGAATTCCACTCTCCTCTTCTGCACTCAAGTCATCCAGTTTCCAGTGCGATCCGGGGTTGAGCCCCGGGATTAAACACCAGACTTAAATGACCGCCTGCGCGCGCTTTACGCCCAATAATTCCGGACAACGCTTGCCCCCTACGTATTACCGCGGCTGCTGGCACGTAGTTAGCCGGGGCTTTCTTCTCAGGTACCGTCACTCCTTAAGCAGTTACTCTTAAGGACGTTCTTCCCTGGCAACAGAGCTTTACGATCCGAAAACCTTCATCACTCACGCGGCATTGCTCCGTCAGGCTTTCGCCCATTGCGGAAGATTCCCTACTGCTGCCTCCCGTAGGAGTCTGGGCCGTGTCTCAGTCCCAGTGTGGCCGATCACCCTCTCAGGTCGGCTACGCATCGTCGCCTTGGTGAGCCGTTACCTCACCAACTAGCTAATGCGCCGCAGGCCCATCCTCAAGTGACAGATTGCTCCGTCTTTCCAGCTCCCTTCAGGCGAAGGAAGCAAGTATTCGGTATTAGCTACCGTTTCCGGTAGTTGTCCCAAGCTTGAGGGCAGGTTGCCTACGTGTTACTCACCCGTCCGCCGCTAACCATCAGAGAAGCAAGCTTCTCATCAAGTCCGCTCGACTTGCATGTATTAGGCATGCCGCCAGCGTTCGTCCTGAGCCAGGATCAAACTCTCCAATAAAGATGAATTTCAGCAGCGCGGTTAGACGCTATGAAAATCATCTGAGGTATTGAAAAGAGCGATTAGCTCATTTTGAATCTGACGAGATTAAAAATCTCATTGTTGTTCCAGTTTTCATACAGTCAGATGACATGTACCAAAAACCTTCACGTTCATCCTGCAAGCAGGATGATTACTCACTCGTTGTTCAGTTTTCAAAGATCAAACTTCGTTTCCGACTCTTTCAAGGCCGGAATTAGAATATATCACATTTCATTATGACTTGTAAAGTCTTCTCTCGAAATATTTTTCGAGGTTTCCCATGCCTCTTGCGGCCGGAAAAATAATATATCATGTTGAAGAATTGTTTGTAAAGTGTTTTTTTCAACTTTCTCGAATTCCTACATCTGGAGATCAAATTATATATTTGAAACGTCTGCTTTAAAATAACTGCCCAATGCCTTAATGAAAAAACAAACAACCGACTAATCAGCCGGCCGTCGACTTATTTTATTAGGGCTCACAACAACTACAAATAAAGAAAGCATGACCACACCCTACTACGCTTGCTACTCAAACTTATGGATAAAACAACTGATCCTTCTACGGGTTAGGTCACTCGTTCCCACTGATGACATGCCACTGCAGATGCTTCGAATCCTGGAAACTACCGAGGTTCGTCACAATTTTGGAAGCGCCCGTACGCTCCACCATATCGGCAGCGATCTTTTTAATGACCTGCATGATTTCAAGCATCAGCTCATCGTCATTCGTTTCTTCTTCTGAGATGAAGGATTGTATGTGGATCTTGGAAATAACAACAATATGATGTTCATAGTAAGGCCGGGTATGATGATAGGCTAACACGTTATCCGTCTCTATAACAATTTCCACTTCCGTCTTGCCACTGAGGACTTCCTCACAATAAAAATCTTGTGTCAAATGGAACGAGCCTATCTCTAATTGGTTTTGATATAGCCTGCCTTTTTTAGTACATACTCTGTAATAGGATTAATCTCCGGTACCGGCTGGTCCAGATCGAAGTATCGGAGTTCTAACCCTTCATCGTCCATAACCATTGGATTACCCTTGATTCCTTTAGCTTCATAAACAGCCGTCACATTGTATACTTCGTCTCCATGGGGATACTTATAATACATATCTTGACCCGAGAAAACGGTAATGAGCTTGTACGTCTCTGCCCTTAAACCCGCCTCCTCATACAATTCCCGTGCTGCCGCCTCTTCCAGCGACTCACCCGGTTCAAGCGAACCACCGAGCGTCCCCCAGTCGAGACTGTCTGTACGTCTTTGCAGCAACAGATGGCCTTCTTCATTGAACACCAATACACAAGAACCTGCCATAATCAGCGGCCGCGAGCCAACCAGTTTTCGAAGTTCCATAATGTAGCCCATGAGTGCTCCCTCTTCTCCCTCAATGAATATGCCCAGTCCATCCGTGTTGCTATGATTTGGTTAGGATTCCCTGATCTATGGAATTTTGAATTAACTGCTGCACGTACGTCCACAATGTATCCGAAGCGTCTGCCATTTCACGATTTCTGTTGATGACTTGATCACTTGTAACGTTGTATTTTAGCCACGTATCTCCTTCATTCTGATAATTGTGAATCAGAGGCTGTAACCGATCCAGAGCCGAGGCAAATTGTGCCTCATTCGTTTCCTTTGCCTCAAACTCTAGCCATAGATTATGCATTTCTTCAGCCTGTTCCTTGGGCAGCATGCCAAACAACCGATGAGCTGCCTTGATCTCACGATCAAATTTATCCGTGTACCCAGTTGTATCGTAAGCAAAGGTGTCTCCGGCATCGATTTCAACCAGATCATGAATAAGAAGCATCTTAATGACTTTCAGGATGTCCACCTCCTTATTCGCGTGACTCTGTAAAACCAACGCCATCATGGCCAGATGCCATGAATGCTCCGCATCATTTTCACGTCTATCGCCATGGATAATTCTTGTTCTCCGTTCAATTGTTTTCAGTTTATCAATCTCAATTAGAAATTTAATCTGATCCTGTAAAGATTCACTCATGATATATCCTCCTTTAAATGCGAAACCAACTCTATTTTATAAGATCATACCAGTAAACTTCGCCACACCAATTTCAACCGTTATCATATGTAGTCTCAATTCATTACAAGTCCGTAGGATGCTTCACCTTATCGAATTCAAGTTGATTAAGCTCAGTAATCATACGCCCATTCCCTCCCGAACTACACTCAGGAAATAGTCGCGATGCTCCGGATGACAGGCAATCAGATAAGGCTCTGAACTCATACCTTCGAATAAATTCCCATCAAAATCCATAACCATGGCACCCGCTTCTTTTACCATCAGGATTCCTGAGTACAGATCGTCCCCCTCTGAATTGTAGAGCACAATACCATCGATATCTCCCTTGGCTAGCATACACCACTGCAGGGTCGGAGCCCATAATCTCATCACTCTCTTAAAACGTATATCCAGATGTTGTCGCAGCCGGACAGCATTCTCCTCATGCTGCACCTGATGACCCTGTATCCAACCAATCGTTCCCTTTAGAAGATTCTCTTTCTTCTTAACTGTCAGCGGATTCAAGTTACAACTTGCGCCTTTCCCCCGTGACGCCACAAATAAACGGTCTACCATCGGTTCATAAATAACCCCTAGAACAGGTTCTGAACGGTACATCAATGTAATGGAAACGGAAAATACGGGAAATCCTATGGCGTAATTATTAGTCCCATCTAACGGATCGATCATCCATAACCATTCGCTCTTCTGTCCGTTATGTCCCCGCTCTTCACTATGAATCTCATGCTCGGGAAAGGTATGGCTGATTGCATCACATATGATTCGCTCTGTTTCATGATCTACGTCAGTTACAACGTCGCCGAACTTGTCCTTTTCCACTGCACAGGTGATCTGGTCAAAGTGAACTCTGGCGATCTGACCCGCTTCACGTATGACTCTCTCTGCGACTTCTTGTGCTAAACGAATGGTTTGTTCCATAAAAGTCCCTCCGCTCGGTTACTTGATCAGTCTTTCTGGATTTGGGACAAAGTCACTTCGAATGATCACTGGCAAGACAACCTTCTATGGATTGGATTAATCTCCCCATTTTCGTGAGAGGCACGAATAGTTTTTTTACTTTCTTATGAGGAAAATGTTGATCCATTACAGCCCCTCCCGACACGTTCAAGTTGCATTTGTCTCCATTACATACTTATGAAGCAATTGTTGAATCTGTACATCATGCTCTGCCAGCCAGCTTATATTCCTTTCAAACTGATCTATCATAAACGTAAAAGGCGATTCAATTGCTGCTTCCGCATAATGCTGACCAATATAGAAATGCAACACGGCGACAAAATAGATTTGAGTTAGCAGCCGTAAATAGCCAAATTCAAAAGAGGAGTGCTTGCGAACATTTCCATATCCCTGAAGGAAGGCCGCAATCAAATCCAGGGAACCGCTAGACTCCTGAATAATATGATTCAGGCTAATCGTAAGCTCCATGAAAGCAGCGTCCATCCCTATAAAGTCAAAATCTAATACCCCTGTAATTTCACCCGATTCACCCAGTAGATTATAAATCAATACATCATGATGAACGAGCTGTCGCGGCAGCACTTCTAGATCAAGATGGGAATTGTCGATCTCAGTAATCATTGCTTGATAAAACGTAAACCGCTCTGCTGTTAATTCAAAAGGCAAATTTGCAAAAAAGGACTTCACCGAATCACGATTAGTGAGCGGATGAATGTTGTACATATTATAAAATGATATGCCCGTATACATATTCTTCTTCATCGGGAACTCACTCATTTGAAACGAAAACTCCCCTACCAACCTGCCGAACTTCTCGGCTTTGTCTACGTCAGACAATTGTGGAAGCTTCCCCTCCAAAAAAGTAGTCATTGCCGCAAGCGAACCATCTCTCATAACCACATAATCCTTACCATTACAAGTATGAAGAAAGATCGGGACTTCGAATGAAGCCTGTGCTTTATGTAGAAATGCTGTTACTTGGGATTCAAGTTCCAATCCACCAATCGTTTTGATGTGGCTGTTATAAATCCGTATAATAAACCTCTCTCCATTGACTTCAATGACTTTGGTTGTATTAGTCAAACCGAACGGAACGGCCTCCAAGGTATACTCCGCATATTGGAAGTAGTGCCTTATGACTTCATCAAATTTGCAGTTCATAGATTCTCGTCTCTTCATTATCGAGCAAATATCCTTTGCCAATGTAGGTCCAATCATTTTTCTCATAATAACCTTGTAAATCCGTGCACAAATAGAGTTTGTCGTATCCCTTCAACTTCACCTGATTTACTGCGTGCTTCTGTAATTGGCATCCCAAATTCCTGCCCCGGTATTCCGGAGAGACATGAAGACATGCAAACCAGGGAAAGAGATCCTGCCGGCTGTTCAGGTCGCTTCTTAGCAGAGCATATCCTCCGATAATGCTATCTCCATCCAACATTACATAAAACCTTGGAACATCACTGTTCGTATCCACTGAACGCTCCATGCAATCCCGGTAAAAATGATAACTTGTTTCTGTACCCCACTGCTTCCAAAAGTATTGAACAGCTGCCTGAAGCATGTCTGGCTTTTGCCGGATATCCATAATCTCAAACATCTTTGCACCTTCTTTCTTTCCTTATGATCTTGAATATTTCTGTGGCAGAAGCTGCCCAATTGTTGTTTTGGTGTATCCTTCTTCTCCCTGCAAAATGACCTGCGTGCTCTGCCCATAATCACTGATCAATTCTCGGCAGATACCACATGGTGAAACCACGTCCAATTGTGGATCAGCATTTTCCGTGGGATCATCCGGATTGATTTCCGGATGCCGTACAGCAACGATCATCGCAAATTCGTGCTCCCCTTCCGAAATGGCTTTGCCAATCGCAATGGCTTCCGCACACACCGAGACACGACCAATGTAGGCTTCCAGATGTACCGCGGTATATATCTTTCCGGATTGAGTTCGCACTGCGGCTCCAATGTGATGTTTGCCTTCGCAGTACAAATGCTTGATGATGTTCTTGGCTTCCTGAATTAATTCCAAATCTTCTGACGTGATTGTCATGATGTTTCTCCTTTAAAAAAAACTATTGATACTAGAAATGTCCAAATCAGTATTGCATTTCGTAGAATTATGGAATCATTTATTTCTTACAGCTGTTGATTTCTCTCAACATATAATCTGCATATTCCAACAGCAACGACTCACTGAGATTCAGGTTCTCCAGCTCTCCATTATATTTTGCAAGACATTGCGAGATAACGTTCTTATACTTCGTAGGAAGTCCTTCCAATGCCCACTCTCCGGCTTCTCGCTTGGAATAGATCACTGAATCTCTCACATACAGCAAAACACGCGACAAGTTCAATACATAGTAGACAGGGTTATCCACGATTTCTTCCGAAGCTGCACTGGCGTCTGACGTAATGGAGGCGAGCATATACTCACGTTTCACAGGATGGAAGAGTTCCTTAATAGGTGTGCCATGCAAAACAATTCCCCTGTCATAGATGACCGCCATGTGTGCGACGAGATCCGGATCATCGTACCCTCCGCAGAGATAGTGCTCATCCGTTCGATATCTTTCCCGGTGATATGCGGAGTAATGGAATTCAAACCGAGTTGGATATGCCAGGTTCGCGATTGTGGATTCCAGTACAATACTGAGCTCAAAGCCTTCCGTGATGCGCAGCTCGTCTTCAATATGCATTAGCTTCCGTGCAATTCTTCGATATAGATCAGCAGATCGTATATCCCGACTGACCACCAAGATATCGATATCGCTCTGGTTCGGATGGAAGCCCCCCATGGCCATGGAACCGTGCAAATAGATGCCAACGAGCGAATCCGATAATTCTTCTTTTAAAATACGAGTAACGTCTTGCAAAACAATTCGTTCATCCAAAAAAAACACCCTTTCAGTTACGTTGTTAAATATCCAATTCAATGTTCATTTCACGCACAAAAACAGCCGTCCCTTTAATTCTCACATCCATGCCGTCCCCTTCCCGGATCACGCTCACTTCAACTTTTCCATCTCTTCCGATCTCATGTCCCTGCTCCACGACGAACTTGACCTGATCTGCTTCACGGTTCACATAGGTTAAATAGTAGGCACCCATCACTCCGGAGGCCGTTCCTGTTACAGGATCTTCCGTGGTACCTGAGTAAGGGGACGAAAAATGTCTGGCATGCATC
Organism: Paenibacillus sp. PvP094; assembly: GCF_040546835.1. Lineage (NCBI taxonomy): Bacteria > Bacillati > Bacillota > Bacilli > Caryophanales > Paenibacillaceae > Paenibacillus > Paenibacillus sp. PvP094. The sequence goes on from NZ_JBEPOM010000001.1 coordinate 286,622, forward strand.
ATTGCCTCGGAATCACGAGTTTCAAAGCTAAACGGATGCAAGGAAGCCTTGGGGTTTTCAAGCAAAATCTCAGGAAACTCAGCAGATTCCGGTTTCATTTTAGAAAAAGAGTCCAGTTTACGAATGGGGATCAACAACGTCCAGGTTCCTGTGCTCCCATACACGATAGGCATGGATAGATCCAGATCATCCGAGGTTAGATTTATACTGCTTGCCAGCTTACCAATATCACCTCTGAACGGCACAAACTGCGATTGATCCTGCTTCATCTCCATGTTCATCGTGTCGCCATCCTGCTCAAACCGTATGGGCAATATGCCTACATTGGTCTCGATCGTGATTGACTCCTTGTCCCCGAGAAGTCCACGTGTCTTCAAACCATACAGCGATGCCATCGTCGCATGACCGCACAGATTAATTTCATGGCCCGGTGTAAAATAACGCAATCTTACATCGGCTGTCCTGGAGATAAGCACAAACACCGTTTCATTAAAACCAACCTTATGCGCAATCTGCTGCATGACCCTCTCACTTAGATCATCAGCATCAAAGACAACTCCTGCCGGATTACCTTTGCCCGGAACTGCTGAAAATGCATCATAATGGTATACCTTAACCTCACCCATATTTAAATCCCCCTTCTCCTAGGATCAATAAGACGCACATCCCCATATAGCTCTATGACTTTTCCATCGATTACGATCCCGTCGCCGTCTTGGCAGGCATAGACTTTCGCACCGATTGTATCTGCATAACTTCCGAGCGAATCGAGATTGTCTTCCTCTCCGTCCCAGTGAGGTGCAAACTCGAAATCAACGAGTTCAAGCGCACGTTTGTCCTGAACACCCACATGATTCTCGTCTGCAACCTTGCCATATCCAGCTATTTCAATGGTTGGTGTGGTTAGAATACTGCCTGCGCTGACTCCGATCAGCATACCGCCTTTCTGCACATAGGAACGCAATAAATCCTGTACGTTTCTTCTCTGTAATAAATGTAGAAAATAAAATGTATTTCCGCCGGATAAATGAATCGCATCAGCTTCAAAAATCCGCTCAAACGAGCTTGGATCATATTCCTGGTCCAGATCATAATAATGAATATTCTCGATACCCATTTGATTATAGTAACGTACGGTATGCTCAAAATATTTCCGCTCCGGGTCGGAACAAGAAGGGATATAACCGATTGAAGGCTTGTCGCAACCGAGCAAATTCAATATCCTTTGATTCAATTCTTCATTTGGTTGAAAAGATAAATCACTTAATAAAACCAACTTGGTCATGCTCTTCCTCCTCTGCATATAAAGTCGAGATCCCGCTCTGTAACTGACCTTAGGCAAACCTTACTTCCTATCAATTCAAATGTCTCTCTATCCTTCTCATGACTACAGTTATAATACCAACACAGCTATTGCAACTGACCGTTAACATACCTTCTATGGTAGACAGAAGCATCCTGGGCCCACAGCAGCAATTCGTTCCTGCTTATAAAGAATTCATCCTGAACCTTGATAAAGGGGAACATTGCTCCGTTAAAGGAGCCCGATGCGGCAAAACTTCTTTGTTCTGCCTTTAAAAGTTCGTAATGGTGTACTTTCCCGCCTCACCAAGAAAATCTCTTCTTGATAGACCTTTTTCTCCAAGCAAAATCCTGTAGTTGGTTATCGTGCCGTCATGTGAAATGATATAGGTGTTGCCATCCTGTTCCCTGCACCATTGGAGAAGCCCTTTAGCAAGTACATCAAATGGATGTCCATCCATTTGGTTAACACCTTCCTCCCAACACTCCAATCCAAAATCCAGTACGCTTAGCCCTGGGAACTGAGTATCCAGCTCCTCCTTGGAATAGATCTGATCACAGATGAAAGGAAGGAACTCCGGATTCTGAGGAAACATTCTTGGGCCAACAAGCGGACATATCGTAAGATGTTCTTCTGCGGTTAGAAGAAGTGCTGTTTCGATGGTACGTTTCGTTGGACTCACCAAGATAACGTCATGAGGATCAAGCTTCATCTGTTTACGCAGCGTTGTCACCTGACTTTTTCCCAGTTCGGTGAGACCCGGGTGAAGCTCATTTAATCGGTTCGGGTAATCTATCAGATGTTCACCATGACCATGACGAATAAATGTAATGTCCATATCTCCCTCTATTTCTGAATGAAATGTTGGATGCTCTTCACATCATGCAGATTATGCAGTTCCTTTTTCAAAAATACCGGGTAGACCTCCAGGTGCTCAAGCTCATCCAAGTAAAACCAACGGAACGTTAACTTTCCGTTATCCTCCAGCCCTTTGAATTCCATTTCACTATACAGCTTATGGGCCTCCGGTAAGGCGATGATATAATAGAATCCAATCTCGTGAAACTTCTGGCCGTTGTAGTCGAAAAAATCTTCATTAACAAATGCAAGTCTCTGCACTTTAACGTGGATCCCCAGTTCCTCCATCATTTCTCGCACGATAGCCGCTTCTGTCGCCTCATTCATTTCAACTCGTCCCCCGGGCAGATTCCAGAAATCGTCCTGCTCCGCCTTATACAGCAGAACTCGTCCTGCACCCATCAAAATCCCTGCCACGCGGAAGTTGAATTTACTGTTATTTCGCTCATATGAGATGTTATTGTTGTTGGGATTGGTCATCTTGCTGACCACCCATCGGAGAATCCATCCACGAATCCGTTAATGAACGAAGGACTAACGAGGACAAGCAATGCCACAAAACTGACGATTCCCCATTTAAGAACTGACTTCCGTTTGACACTCACACCTATGATTATTAACAAGGCAGTTATGACTGTTAATACTACCTCAGCAATTGTCATGAAACTAAACCTCCGTTATGTATTGATATATCCCTACTCACTCTACTCGTAGATCTTGCCCATATACAGAGCTTCATTCTCAACTTCGTTGACAAGCTCGAATTACGTCTTTTCATTTCCTGCGTCATTCTCCTCCCACACCTTTAAACGCCTCATTCAGAATATTCTCCAGTTCGTTCTGACAAGCAGACAGGTTATACTCCGAATTATCCAGCCAATATTTGTCCATCTTCAGTATCTGATAAATCTCGGTTTCGAGCTCCTTTCTTGCCTGAAGCACCTTCACGGTGCCTGGAACCCCATGATATCCTTTTGAAGCTCCCCACCCCTGGTTCGTGTAATACTGAATAAATCCTTCAGACCATTCCTTGGGTCTTTCCTTAACGGCTTTATCAAAGGTATACGCAATATCCTTCTGATCAATATAGATTAGTAGCGGGTTCAGTGCTTGAACCATGCGTTCCAGCTCCATCACATAGTTGACATTATCTTCTCGGGATTGATTGCATTTCACAAGACCCATCGTTAATGGGTTCTGGATAAAACAACATTCAAAGATAATGACGGTATCATCATTAGCCGCTAACACGCTTTCGGTGAAGCTTCGCCATTTTGAAGTGATCAGATCTTTATTTTGTTCAAAAGATAATTCGTAAATATCCCGGCTGAAAATCTCTTGCACCATATGGTCAGGAAACGCCTCTCCCAGTTCCTCTTTTATTTTGCGATAAGGAATCAGATAACCATTACGATAAACTATGGCTCTGCTCTCCAATATATCTCTGCATGAATGATGAGCATCCAATAAATCTCCAAATTCATCTTCAGAGAAAAAGGCTACACCTTCATAATCAGCCGGGTGATTCAGATCCCCTTCCTGGAAAAGCTGTACTCGCAGCCCTCGCTGAATCAGGATGTCGGATACCATTTTGGCAATGGTAGACTTCCCTGAACCGGGTAACCCTTCAACCAGAATTAATTGTCTCGCCATAATTACATCACCTGAATTTCGTTTTAATTTAATAGACTTCCGGTATCATGACCTTATTTATCTTCAATCTTCAATCAATATCTGCAATAATCCATTGTGCCGAATCCCCCTCTTCTTTCTTTTTCCAAAAAACCATGGTGCGGCTGGATTCTTTGTCGTTCTCATCTAATTCCGTTACCGTTACTACTCCCTCGTAAAGCTTCCTTTGTTCACGAATAGTAATGTCGCTCATGGAGACAATCTTGCGAACTTTGGTTCTGGTCATGCCCCATACGGGCGACTGCGGATCAATAAGGCTCATGTACCCCTTCTCATCCTCTTCCCATATATAATGCAGGCGGGCGTTCATGAAGTTTAACGATCTCCAGTTCATCACCTGTATAATTCGCTTCATCAATGTAAACTGGCGGGATGTCATGGGGCTCTGTTGGTGCCGTTACTTCTCCATTTTGTCCAGCTTCTACTGTGAGAACTTCCGGCGAAGGTTCTGCTGGGTTCTGTGCGTCTTCCATACCAGTTTTATTCTGACACGCGACCAAGAACAGAAATAATCCAAGCATAACGGTTAGCTTTCTCATATCCAGCCCTCTCATTATCCTTTTGTCTATTCTCCTAAACTTCCCAAAATCACGATCTGCGTTGGACGCTGAATCCCAACATTGTTCAGACGTTCCATGATGGAATAGCCGCGTTCTGCGAACACTTCATAATCTTCGAATGCTTTTGCCCGTTCCATATGCTGCTTACAGGCCTTCGAGACCAACCGAATGTCCCGTTCTGCCATGACATCTTCTTTTGGCTCATTGAATTCATAGATTGAGCGGATGATAATACCATTGGTAGAGAGGATATCCATAACCTCTTGGCGTGTATAGGTGTGACGATGATATATTCCCAATCGCTGATCTACATCTGCACCAAAATGATGGTAGAGGATGTGCGATAGCTGGGCTTCATTCGGATCATCACTGACCAGCTCATTTATGAGAAATAATCCGTTCCTTTTCACTACACGTTTCATTTCTTCGATGACATTTACGCCCGGGGGCAGATGGTGCAGTGCATTCGAGATGCAGACGGTATCAAACGTTTGATCCGCAAAATCCATCTTTGCTGCGTTCATCTGCATAAACTGGATCTTTTTATGGCTCGAATATGCGGCTTCTGCCTGTCGTAAAGAATCCGTGTCGGTATCAATACCCGTGATCCGTTCGATGCCGCTGAATATTTTAAGTAGGGTAGCCATATATTTTCCTGAGCCTGTGCCAACCTCCAACATCTGACCTGCCTGATACGTTGCCAACTGCTTTTTTAACTCATCCATGGATCACACCGTCCCCGTTATGACTTCCCCCAAACTTTCCAGACTCTACAGGATTTTCAGAACTTCCGTCAGATCCCTGCACATAAATTCCGGATGGATATGCCGGGGCTTGGTTTTGCCTTTGCGGTTTAACCAGACAGCCTGTATGCCAGCATTTTGTGCTCCCTGTACGTCACTTGTCAACGAATCGCCGATATGTATGACATCTTGCCGGGACAGATCATATCTGGCTAATGCTTCATTAAACATCTCGGGTCTTGGTTTGTAAGAACGGACATCTTCACTGGTGATCACCCCTGCCGCCTCGATGCCATGCTTCTCCATTGCAGCTCTTACATCATCTGTATCGATATTCGAGAGGATATACACAGGGATGTCTACCGATTGCAAAAAGGGAATGGAATCTTCAAATATCCCCGGATCACGCCAGTGAGCCAATTGCTCCTGATTAAGCAGCTCCGCGATACCATCTGCTTGAAAATGTAGGAGTGTTGTTGTCAGGGACTGTACATTGAGTACTCGTTGGGTCGTAAACTGACTACCGTGGCTTGCATAGAACATTTCGGAAAATGCCTTCCACCAAAAATCACCTATTTCGGCTGTTGTACATTCAACACGCGCCGCAGCTTGTACTCGTTCGTAAATCACTGGAAGTATATCGTCGTCTTCATGAACAACCGTTCCATAGAAATCAAGAAAAATGCCCTTCATCCTGTTCCCTCCCATGTGTCAAAGATTCCAAAACCGTCCGATTCAAACTTCCTATGTATGTTACAATTTCTCTTTGATACATCATAACCCATAATGTGGAATTTGCGAACGCTTCAAGTATGCTATCTTTCATTCATTCTATTGAATAGAAAAACACGCCGCTCTGCATGGCTTGCCTCATGCAAAGGGCGTGGTATGGTGATAAAACTTGCTATCTACTTTCATCACCGGAAAAGCATCCGGTAGTTCCTCGCGTGTAACCGAAACAAATCCATTTTTCTCGTAAAATCGATGTGCTGCCACAAACTGCTGTGTCGTTCCAAGGTAAATATCATGCACAGCCTTCTCTCTAGCCCACTGAAATGCCTGATGCAGGAGACGACCCGAAACTTGAAGTTCCTTGCCTCTGTAATTTTGGGCTACAAACATCTTCCTAAGCGCAGCTTGCTCCTCTCCGATATCCAGCAGAGCAATCGTACCCACCACTTCTTCATTGGCAACTGCGATCCAGAAGTTCCCGATTCCTTTTTGATAAAAGGTTTCGATCTCAAGCAAATCCGGCTGATCCTCTCTGGTAATGGAAATTTGGTATTCCTGCTGCTGTATCTGCAAAATCAAATGGATCACCTGGGATTGATACTCGGCAGTGTACTCTTGTATATCGATAGTAGGGTTATTCATGAAGTAATCTCCTTAGGCGTCGTCATAATGAGAATCATCCCTCTATAACGCCATAATATTGCTTGTACTGGGCAATCCATTCCTCTTTCGAAAAGTCTACAAAATCATAGGGCTCACACTGTTTGAGATATTGCAGCTGCTCTTCTGCTTGCTGCTCACCCAATTGCTCCAGGTATATTATCGTCTCCTCGAACCCGGCACCACACAGCAGTTGTACATCCACATAACTTCCCGTATCCTGGTTCTTTCTTTTGGCCTGCCAGATGAGCTGAGTGTCCTCTACATGACCGATTGCAAATAACATGACACATAAGATTCTGAGGTAATCATTGTCCCTCGCACTTGAATTCTCGATCTCTTGTTGCAGTAGTGTACGAATACGCTCCCTGTCGCGGGAGCCCGGCTCCAAGCTGAACTCCTGAAGAACCTTTTCTTCATTCATATGCTTACTCCTTGTCTACTTCAGGATCTTGTTTAATTCTTCCGCTTTTTTCTTGCTATCCATTCTAGCATAAAAATAAAAGGCAATAGTGTGCAGCACAATCGACAAAAGCCACATGCCAGGGAACCACGGTGCGATAAAGTGGAACATCTCCTTTGAGAACAACCACACACCCGCCGTTCCTCCGAGAATGTTAATGGTAGACGAGATCACAATATTCCAAATGGGTTTTAACGTAAAGTAGTTCCACAGCGCATCATACATGACTCCAAATACCACGGCTGCGATGAACGCAATTCCGGCGAGGTTCCATAGATACCCCATCTGGATCGTCTGATCTTTGAAGAACAAGGTTATCAGCAGCGTGACCCATAGCGAAGTTAATGTAAATACCTGAAAAAACGAATGCTTGAGATTGGCGATCATAATAATTTCCCCCTGAAATTTTTGATATAGTACCTACTGACGTAGTAGCCGGATCCATCCTTAAGCTCAACCTGAATTCTGGCATGATCTGTGGCGGCGAACGCCTGGATGTGGTTAACATTGATCATCGTTGAGTTGTTAATCTTCAGAAAATGGGACGAATCCAAGTCTTCTTCCACATATTTAAGACGTTTGCCAAGCAAATAGCTCTCTCCCGAAATCACACGTACATTGCACATTCGATCCTCGGACTCAATGGCAAGGATGGAGCTTGGCTGAATCTGGACATTCCGGTTATTCTTCGGGTTGATGACGACCAGCTGTTTTTCCAAGTGGCTAATCGCCTTATCAATCTCCTCCCAACGCTGTTGTTCGGCAGGGTTGGTCACTACCTTGGCGAACCTTCGTTCCATGGATGCATCTGTTTCAAATGTCACTTTCACGTGTTGCCCTCCTCTCATCACTCATATTACAGTCAAAACAAAAACCCGCATACTCAATTGCGTTTTGTTGCAAGAAGTTGCAGGTTTGTTGCACAATAGCTGACTAATGTATGTAGTTCAATCAAATCACTCTACTCTTACACCACTAATAAACGTTGTTATGTGAATTCATATCCATTGTTTATGTACTCTAAAGAATGCTGTATGGGGAACGCTCAGTATTCCCCATTGTATTCTACATAACTTGTTGGCTTGAATCGAGACACGTGATAAGGCATATACACACTTTGAGAATGTGGCGACAAGCGTTCAATATAATCAATTGCAGCTTCTACCATCTCATCCGATGCAAAAACCGACTCATTCAGAAAACCACTCAATAACGCGGCATCCCCTTTATACTTCAGCATAAGGTAGCCATAACCCGGGTCGGCGATCACCAGGTTAACAATATTCTCTTCGGCAGGTTCTCTTGATCCATCATAAAACCTAACGATAACGTCCAGATCTCTATGAAACACATCCACATTGCACGAAAATTGTTGATATTCAAATTTCAATTTGCCGTCTCCTTATCCCTCAGCCACAATTTCAAAATACATCTCCTGATGTTGCAGAATCTCCTCATTTATACTCACGATCACTTCCTGAGCTTGAGCCCGATATAGAATAAACAGTTCCTCAATTAATGGATACAGTTTGGGATCTTGCTCCAGATCTGTTGGCGTAACCTCACGCCACTGGTCTCCGACTCTATTTTTATCTATAATCACACGCTCGATGTTGTCCAGCAGAGCTACCATTTCATTTTGATTAAAATAACGCATCCCATTTTGGATGCCGCTCCAACTCTTCATCTCTATAATATTGTAAGCCGAGAACCAGTAAAACTCCGCCAGACTTTTCGTATGGTTATGATAGGAGTAGAACAGGAATAGTGCTTGTTGGCCTTCATTTAACTGACGGTACACCTCTGTTTTGGCTGCAACATCTTTACCCCGAACTGAAATGAGCATCGGCTGGACACATAACCAGCTAAGTTGCGATGAACCCAAGTCTGCCTGTTTGATTTTGGCTCGCATAACATTCTCCTCTCTTCTCATCCACTGGTTAATACACTTTCTGCATTGGTATGGTTAATCTATTCGTTTATGAAAAACGAACTGGAGACCATGTGCACCAATCCTGCGAATCCCCGTGTCGCGAAAACCCACCTTCAAATACAGGCTCTGCGCTGCAACATTCTGTTCATTTACAGCGAGGATGACGTCCTTCATCCCTGGCTCAATCTGCTGAAGCAATGGACCAATTGCCTTCATGGCAGCCAGAGCATATCCTCTCCCCTGATGTTCCAGTGAAATGGATAACGCTCTTATTAAGACAGCATTAGCGTATTTTTTTCCTTCGGCGTATTCCGATCTTTTATGTAAAATAAAGAAGCCAACCGGTGTCTCCTCTTTTAAAATCACAATGGGAATCTTGTCCGGGTTGGAGATCGCCTCCTCGATCACTTCTGCAGGCAATGCAGTAAAGGAGAACTGCTCTCCGGTCAGTGAAAAATTGGCCAAGGCTGTATCATATCTCTCATGATATTCGGTAAGGCGAATTAAATTGTTCATATGTAGCACCTCATTTTTTATATGCAGCAATGTTTTCCCCTACTTTACTCCTAGCTTGAGGTTTTGGTCTGTAAATCTTCAAACACGTTCCATTCCGTATACAATTGTTTTAATCTTATAGCAGTTGTATGAATGAAATCTTCTAAAACCTCCATGGATAAAATGCTCGAATCTTCCGCGGGCTCGTGCGCAGGATTATTCAAGAAATCTACTTTCACTTTCCTGTATTGAACCACCTCTTGTTCCAGCAAACCTCCCAGATCATAGGCCTTACCCGCATTCAGTTTATTCAGCAGCTCATGAGACCCAGAACGATTCCGCAAAATCATAAATTCCAGCTTCGTTACCTCCTGCGTATACCGCTTTCTGCCATCAGGATGTTCTTCATAAGCAGGGTAGATATCAAAGGTCCATACACGGTCCGTATAAATATGGGCAATGTATCCGCTCAAATACTGCCGGAATGCAGGATCAAGTTCCGCCTGCTGCCTATGGGACTCCCAAAATTCCCGGAGCTCTTCATCTGTTGCGAACCTGCCTTCTTCGATCATAAGATGTGTTTTTGCTTTCTCACTGCGCACATCACTTCTTACGTGAATTGAATCAGGAGCAAGACTTCCCAGCAAGAATTCCGGGGATGGATTAGAACGGATTTCAGATGCAATCGCAAAATGTACCATTGGCCAAGGCATGCATATCACTCCATTTTCGTCATTTGATTTTCCTTAACGCAGAATCCCCTGCTTCTCTTGTATCAAATCTATAAATACAGGCTTCTGCACCTTATTAATCATCTCGATCTCGATTTCATCCAAACTTGTAAACGTTAATTGCAACGATTCATTATTCTGGTCTTCAAAACATAATGTCCTCCCATCCTCAGCTAGTTTTCCGTCTAAATTAACTCTGGCATTAAACAGGAACATGACAAATACGACCTCATTACCATCCGGATAGGTATACTTCATTCTCTCACCCGTGTAGACGGAAGCCAGTTCATACGAAATCACATCCAGACCCGTCTCTTCCTTCACTTCTCTGATCATGGTTTCTTCGATACGCTCTCCGGGCTCCATACCGCCACCAGGCAATCCCCAGTCTCCGTAATCGGATCTACGCTGCAGCAGAATTCTCCCATGATCATCTCTGATAATGGCCCCGCCTGTAACCACTATTCGACTTGTCATCTCCGTTGCTCCTTCTCTCGTTAATTGAAAAAGAGAACACTCTAATCCTATATTCCAAAATGCACAATACACTTTCCATGTTCAACAGTATGTAGTGCCATCCTGGCAAGTTTTTTTAATTCAGTTATTAAGTCAGATTTGTTGTACACCCATTTCTTGTAGTGACCTTTTTCATCCCCATCACCAATACAGAAATCCCCACTGAGTATGATTGAATAAGGTGCTGAATTGAATAAATCTATCCATCCATTCAAGATCTGATGAAACCTCTGCAAGACTTGTTCCTCTTCAATAACTGTAATGCCGTAATTGTTCAGTCCCCTTAATCTCTCACCAGTGGATGGATTCCTGGTCTCTAACCATTGGAGTGAATCATGTATATACGAAATGAAGTTGTCGTCCAGGTGGGCCTGGTTGTCTGGCGTGAGTCCGTTTTTATGTAATTTCCCATTTCTGTCCCATGAATAAGAAGTATGGACATCCTCATTTACATCCAATTTATTCTCAATAACAAAGTTATGAATCATCGGCATATGCGTATCTCCCAGCATATTGAATTTAACTTTTTGCTTCCTATCCACCCATCATAACCCATGTTTTGGAAATTGCGAAGATGCTTATGTTCGTAAGCTTGTAGTCCTGTCTGACGGATCTGCTATGTATATCAAAAATGGATACGACCTCGTCGCATCCATGGATATTCTCATTTATTTGATTAGATAGTCTACTACAGGATATGAAATTACATTCCGATCTCTGTAGGTCGACGTCACCGCTTCCTGATGTGTGCTGAGAATCCCATTTTGCAGCATAACGGGTCTGAATCCTCGCTCCATCGCTCCATTATAAGTGAATAGAACACATTCCTCTGCGGCAAAACCGGAAATGATCACGAGCTCAACACCATGACTCTTCAGTATGGACTCCAGCTCTGTCTGCCAGAATGCATTGGAGCTTTCTTTGGTAACGGTGAGATCCTTCTCATCGACATTCACCTCGGAAATAATCCGATATTCCTCCGGAGATGATCCTTCCATCCCTTCGACGTCTTGCACATGAACCACCACATGATCATTTGAACGAAGCACATCTGCAACGTGGTTAATATACTCACAAGCGTGGTCTATCCCTTTTTGTTCGACTCGACCTCGTACAATACTCTCTTGCATATCCACGATTAGAAAACCTATTTTCATCCGAACACTCCTTGAAATTTTGATTTACTGCCTTATTGGTGCTTCTAAATGAAGAATGCTCCCAATATATGTATTCGATTATTTCAGGCGGGACTCCTCTAAATCTGCTGCAGCTTATTGTTATGCTGAGGCTATGACTTTCTTTTTCAGCATCATAATCTGCCCAATATGATACGCATTGTGAATGCACACATTCGATATGACGTTCCACCAAGGAGCATTGAAATAGGAAGGGATGGTCAGCGCCAATTTTGCATCATCACTTTCTTGTACGGCCTGAATCCATTTAAGAAAAGTAGAGCCGACTCGTTCAATACTCTTCTGCCACTCCTCTTCGCTAACGCGGGAAGGGTCCACATAGAACGTTTCATCATTGTTTATATGATGATCCATTCTTACTTCACCTTGGATAAAACGATCCAACCATCGCTCATTCCAGAATATCAGATGATGCACCAGTCTCCAGATGGATTGACCCTCATCATTCGTCCATGCAGCCTGAGCAGCGGTTACATCACGTAACATCTCATCCAGCGGTATAAACCAGCTCTTGTCATGATGACAGGCAGCCAGTTGGTCCAGCAATACCAATTTGAAACTCATGATTAACTCTCCTCCTCGTTCCAAAACGCCTCTACAAAATCATTCAAATACCTTTCCTCATTATCCTTGCCCCACTTCTCCCAGCTAAATAAATCCGTATAATTGGCCCCTTCCAAGTTCGATTCCTGAATTATTGATTCGTAAAGATACTCAGGAACTTCGTCGTAATATCCAAACTCAATCACATTAATATCCATTACTACATTAGATTTGTGACTTTGTTTGCGGAAACCCAAACAAGATTTTAAAGGGATTTCTGCTTCAATTACGTTTTTTCCATTTTCAGAATTAACATTAATATTACGTGCTCTAAGTAAAGTTAATACCGACAAGTGATCCGAAATCTCACATTTCATTGTCGTCACGGACACTCTCATTATAGGCTCGAGAAGTATAGGGTTTGCTCGTTCAAAGCCATCACGGAATGCCAATGCCGCAGCAATTTTAAACGACATTCCTTTAGAATCGAATGAATGAAACGATCCATCCAACAGTGTTACTTTTACATCTACCACCGGAAAATGGCCAAGTATACCTCTAACCGTCATTTCTTCGATTCCGCTCCTGATAGAAGGAATATACTCATGAGGAATTACATGATCATGGACAATACCATTTGTAAAATCAAAACCGCCATCTCTGGATTTGGGTTGAAGCTCAATCCAACAATGACCGTATTGATGAATCCCTCCCGACTGTCTTATGTACCTTCCTTCGGATTGAACTGTTTCTTGTATCGATGTCTTGTAGAGAACTTGCGGTTCTAAAGCGTCTATTTCCAAATCGAGTTCGTCTCTAAGACGTGATATCAATTCATGGAGATCTTTCTCGCCCTTGCCAGCAATAATGATCTCCTTCCGAGTATCGCGGGTGTATACCACAAAATTCAAACCTTCTTCTGCAAACTTTTTCATAGCCAGAAATATTTCCTTAGCCTCTTCTTTTGATTTTAGTTGCTGAATGGTAACCGTCATATATGGATCAGACAGATTAATTGCATACATCTGAATCACTTCCTTCATTAATCCTTGAACAGCTCGTCCAGCATGCGATGGCGATTCTCCAAAAAGCTGCGGGTGATCTGGTAATGTTCCGTATCTTCATAAGCTATCTTTTGAATACAGCTATCATCAAAATTCAATATGTCTGCATCCGGATAACCCAGCAAAATGGGAGAATGTGTTGCGATAATGAATTGAGAAGTCCCAGACAGGTCATGGAGAATGCGCAGCAAGGATAGCTGTCTGGCAGGAGATAACGCGGCTTCGGGCTCATCCAGCAGGTAGATGCCTTTGGAGCTGAAGCGGTTCACAAACAGATTGAGAAAGGACTCCCCATGGGATTGCTCATGCAGCGAACGCCCGCCATAGTATTCAAGAGAGCCCACCTCATCAACATGGGATGCAAATTGATAGAAGGATTCCGATCGCATGAAGAAACCGTTCGAAATTTTGGGCAGCCAGGCCAGTCGCAGATAATCCCCTAATGAGGATTCCGAAGCATGCATCGCAAAAACGTTATTTCTGCCGCCCCCGGCTGTATTAAACCCACATTGATGAGCGATTCCCTCCAGCAGTGTGGATTTGCCCGATCCATTTTCGCCGACAAAAAAAGTAATGTTATTCCTGAATTCCAATCTCTGCAGGGACTGTATTGCAGGTATATGAAACGGATATTGATCCAGATTTTCCACTTTATCAGACAGTAACTCCACACTTCGAAGATACATAGGCATACTCCTATTCTTGTTAGATTTGGCTCCATCTACCCGAACTCGATCAACAACGGATTGGGCTCATTTCACCTTAAAAGGTGATCATGGCTTCTTTTTTATCAAATACGGCAGGTACCTTTCACTTACACATTTCCTATATTAAATGACGAACAGACGGATGACAAAATTATGGTTGACGGTGGCAGATCTGGTTCTATATTATGTAGGAAGAACGTTCTGCATAAAACATAAAATGAATTGGCGTGTTACCCCCCCAGAGGGCATGAGCCAAGAAGCGAACATAAGACTATACTCGCTTCTTGGCTCTTTTTGCGTTCCGGAGGCATGAAAGCGTTAACTTTAAAAACGAGGAGGCGGTGAACCGTGAGTAAAGGAATTATTCTGCAGGTGGAGCGGGTCGTCGGCAGTAATATTGTTCTGGCCCGGTCGCACCAGAATACCAAGGAGTATGTACTGATTGGCAAAGGGTTGGGATTTGCGTTCAAGGTGGAAAGCACCGTCCAGGCCGATGATCCGCGGATTGAGAAAAGGTTCAGGCTGGAAGACCGGGAGGAGTGGGGGCAGGCGCAGGAGCTGATGAAGGACTTGGACCCCAATGTCATCGACATCTCTGACCGGATTATCCGTCTCATCGCTGATCAATTTCCCGGCAAGCTGAATGACAAGATCTACCTTGCTCTTCCGAGTCATATTCAGTTCACCTTATATCGTATCCGCAACGGGATGGAGATTCTGAATCCTTTCCTTACGGAGACAAAGCTCAGTTTTCCGAAAGAGTTCGAACTTGCCTCGAAAGCAGCGGCCATGATCGGAGAGGCCTTTGGCGTAGAGGTACCGGAGGATGAGGCCGGGTTCCTGACATACCATGTGTACTCCTCCGTAAATCACGTCCCTGTCGGACAGCTGGTTAAGGTATCCAATGTGATCAGCAAGCTTCAGTCCATTATTGAAGAGGAGGGTGGCGTTCGATTTGACCAGGGCAGCCTTAGCCAGGCAAGACTCATGATACACCTGCGCTTCTCCATGGAACGCCTGTATCAGCAGCCGATGGCGGCCCCCACCTTCGCACAATATGTGAAAAATGAATATCCGTCCGAATACCAGCTGGCCAGAAAACTGAGCGCTGTAATGGCCGAGGATTTGGGTAAAGAGGTACCCGAGGAAGAAACGGCCTTTCTCGCCATGCATTTATATCGGCTTTTTCAAACCCATGCCAAAACCAACAACAGAAAGGACAACACACAATGATCTGGAAATGGAAAAACAACAAATCTGCCAAAATATCTGAAACGATATCCGTCGCCTCCCCACTCACCGGAACCTGTGTCAGTTTGGAAGAAGTGCCTGACGAAGCGTTCGCGCAAGGACTTATGGGACCGGGAGTTGCAGTGATTCCCCAGGAGGGAAGGCTGGTCGCCCCTATCGACGGCACTGTGGTGCACCTGATCAATTCGCACCATGCCGTAATGATTGAGCATGCTTCCGGGCTGCAGCTGCTGCTGCATATCGGTATGAATACTGTGAGCCTGAAAGGACAGGGCTTCACCCCCCAAGTGCAGACCGGGGATCAGGTCACTGTCGGTCAGACCCTGATTGAATTTGACCTGAATGCGATCGCTTCGGCCGGTTATCCAGTCATTACCCCTGTCATTGTTGCGAATGCGGCTGAACAGCCGTGGGAGTCGCACCCGGAGTATGGCAGCGTAGAAGCAGGCATGGGAACGATCATGAAGGTCAGCTTGTCCAAATAACCTAAATCAAAAAAAGAAAGGAAGAACAATATGCTGAAAGCACTGCAAAAGCTGGGAAGATCCTTGATGCTTCCTGTAGCAACCCTGCCTGCGGCAGGAATTCTTCAAGGCCTCGGTCTTCTTAATTATGAAAAGGACATTCCGCTCGGTCCCGTGATCGGGGGATTTCTTAATCACTATGTAGTCCCATTCCTGAATGAGGGAGCGGGGGCGATCTTCGGCAACCTTGCGCTCATCTTCGCCATTGGGGTGGCAATCGGACTGGCGGGGGATGCGGTCGCAGCGCTTTCCGCCCTGATCGCTTATATGGTGCTGACGCGGATTCTGGGAGCCGTTCCAGGTGTATTCGGCTATATTCCTGACGATGTCAAGCTGGATATGGGCGTATTGGGCGGGATATTTGCCGGACTGCTTGCAGCTTATATGTATAAAAAATACCATAATATCAAGCTTCCTGACTGGCTCGGCTTCTTCTCCGGCAAACGCTTTGTGCCGATGGTCACCGCCGGCTCCATGCTGGTGTTGGCCATCCTGTTCGGCATGATCTGGAGCCCGATTCAGGATGCCATTGGCGCTTTCGGCGCCTGGATTGTAGGCTTTGAAGGCGTTGGTTCCATGGTGTTCATGATCGCCAACCGCCTGCTCATCCCGCTCGGTCTGCATCATGTCCTCAACTCCATCGCCTGGTTCCAGATCGGAGATTATACCAATGCAGCCGGGGAAGTCGTGCACGGCGACCTGACCCGCTTCTTCAACGGAGACCCTACGGCAGGCATGTTCATGTCTGGCTTCTTCCCGATTATGATGTTCGCTCTTCCGGCGGCGGCGCTTGCCTTGATTCATACAGCCCGGCCTGAAAAGCGCAAAATGGTCGCTTCGATCTTTATCGGCGCAGCGGTGGCTTCGTTCTTAACGGGTATTACCGAGCCGCTCGAGTTCTCCTTCATGTTTGCGGCGCCTCTGCTGTACGTGGTGCACGCTATTCTTACCGGTGCAGCGGCCCTGATCATGTACCTGCTGAATGTTAAGCTGGGCTTCGCCTTCTCAGCAGGTCTGATCGATTACCTCGTGAACATGAAGCTGTCGACCAATCCGCTGCTCATGATCCCGGTCGGACTCGCATTTGCGGTCGTCTATTATTTCCTTTTCCGGTTCATGATTGTCAAGTTTAACCTGAAAACGCCGGGACGCGAGGATGACGCTAATGATGCCGATGCCCCCACTAATGCTTCCGCCGTGGCAGCGGCGTCTGCCGACACCAAGGCTAGCAAAGTGCTCGCGGAGATCGGTGGCGCAGACAATATCGAGAGCATCGACGCCTGCATCACTCGCCTCCGGCTAGTTGTTAGGGACGACAAAGCGGTCAACGACCAGGCGCTCAAACAGCTTGGCGCTTCCGGCGTCATGAGGCTCGGTGGCGGAGCTGTGCAGGTCATCTTCGGCACCCAGTCCGAAATCCTGAAGGATGAGATTAAGAGGCTGATGTAACGCTCGTCCTCCTTTGAGTTTAAAAGGTCGAGAACAAGGGTATGCTGCCCTATTCTCGACCTTTTTTTGTTACCAAGAAGCGCAGGATATTCTTTTGAAACGGTTTTGATTGAAAAAAGAGAGCAAGCTATACGCTCACTCTCTCTGTGTTAATAGACAAATTTGCGCTGAGCCCAATAACTGAACAAAAAGATGGACACCTCTGTCAATAGCTTGGCCGCGATCAGCGGGATAATCAGTTTTTCGTTATAGAAATATAGCAGTCCGTAATTTAATAGCAGTACCAGAATGACCAGTGAAAAGTATTTCGGTAATGACTGGCGCACCTTGGACGTTTTCCCGGCTGAAAATACATATTTCCGATTGATCGTATAGTTGAAGATCGAGCTGCATAATCTCGCTGCAACGACCGATAGAAACAGATTATGGGTAAAGTACTGAATGACGAACAATAACCCGAAATCGATCAGCGCCGACAGCACCGAAGACGTACTGAACATCAGGATCGGCATATAAATGCGGAACGAGTCAACCAGCGGGCGAAAATGAGAGGATTGGTTATGATCCAGATATACGGTGTCAATAAACTCCTCGGTGATTTCGTATCCCTCTTTGCGTGCGGTTAATAACATGTTCATCTCATACTCAAAGCGATCTCCCGGGATCTGACATAGCCAGTCCAGCATGGCATATGGAAAACCACGCAAACCCGTCTGAGTGTCATATACCTTGGTACCCGTTGTGATGGAGAAGACCGCCCGGGTAACTGTGTTGCCAAAACGACTGCGTGCAGGAATCGTCCCGCTAAAACGACGGCTGCCGAGTACGATCCCTGGGATGGTCTGCTCCAGCAGCACATCGAAAATACGCCGGATATCATGCGGCAGATGCTGCCCGTCACTGTCTGCACATACAACCCCGCCCTGTGGTCCGAATTCTTTGATGTACTGGAATCCTGTCTTCAGTGCTCGTCCCTTGCCGAGATTCACCGGATGAGTCAGCACGGTGCATCCATACGCCTCAGCCGTCTCAAAAATCCCTCGGAATTCCTGCCCGCTGCCATCATCCACAATCACAATCGGCCCCAGTTGGAACGTCTGCAA
The DNA here is from genome assembly GCF_040546835.1 of Paenibacillus sp. PvP094. NCBI lineage: Bacteria > Bacillati > Bacillota > Bacilli > Caryophanales > Paenibacillaceae > Paenibacillus > Paenibacillus sp. PvP094. The sequence continues at coordinate 305,145 of NZ_JBEPOM010000001.1, forward strand.
TTGCAAAATTAGATTTAATAAACGCACATCCGGTTCGTAGGATGGAATTAATATAGTCATGATGATTGTCCCTCCTTGAGGTAAAGGATGTCACTTACGCCGCGTTCCTGATTTCTGCCCAGAGGATTATTCACGACTCTGCCCATGAAATACATGGTGGATGAACCACCGCCGTCCAGGTTATAGGCCTCTGTTGCTCCCAGGCCCTTCATTACATCCGCGAGCTCTGCCAGCGTCATTCCCCGGCTGTCATCCTGCCGTCCGTCCACGACAACAAATACATAATGATTCGGAGCAATCATGCCGATGGCCGTTCTCGGATTCGCATCCTGAATGGAACGATTACCGAAGTTGTTATCGATTTTTACACTGCTAAAATCACTTACGATCTCCCCGTCCTGAATCAAAATGGGTCCAAACGACAGCGTATTGGTTGCACCTTCGGCCAGCAGCTCCGAAGAGGAAACCTCCGTCTCGTTATACGTCTTCATCGTCCCGTCAGCAAACAGTGCCATCGCATCACGAACCGGATCATCCCGGTATACCGTACCGTTCCTAATAATTACGCCATCACTACGAAAACCATAGTAATCACCATTAATAGCGAAAATCGCGTTGTTCGCTGCAGCAATCTCTGAGGTGTTCTCCGTAATGTTGGTGCCGAAGCTATTATCCGCCAAAGCCGATTTCAGACTGCTTGCGTCCGTCATCTGCACATCTGCAACGTAATACGTAATCTGATCTGCACCGGAGCCGGTCTGCACCTTCTCGATGCTCACCTGCATATCGTCACTGGAATAGTTCCAGTCATCTGAGGTTGCATTGACCTCTGCGGCTGCGTTTGACGCACCATTTGCACTGCTGCTAGTGGCCGAAGCGTTATCATCCGCCACGACTACTTCCACATGCCGAATCAGATAACGGTCAGCCAGACTGTAGACAATTCCGCCGATTCCAAGGATAACGACAAGCGTGGCAATCAGCCATTTACGCCTTTTATTCGGGATTGCTTTTCTATGTGGATCTTTCGGATTGGGGTTATCATACATTCTCATCATTGAAGCCACCTCTTCATCATCTAAGTTCTTAAGGCCATGATAGGCGGGATAGCTTAAATGAATCTGAAACCTATCCAAAGGCAAAAAAAGAAGGTCACTCCTCCCTTTTAGGGGGCAGATAACCTTCACACGAATGGATACATTTATGAAAGACTTCGAAATAAGATTGGCATAAACAAGAATGGGACCAGTCTCCTTTCAATCATGAGACCCGATACGTTCATCTCCTGTCTTCACCTACTCTCCTGCAAATAGTGCATCGTACGCAGGGCATGGCCGATTCTCCAGGAAATCTGATAATGCGGGCGGCTGCTTGGCGTATATTTCGTTCAATGCTGTTCCATGGTAGATGTTGCCGATGACGACCGGATGGCACAGCTCACAGATAAGAATGTCTCCGTTGCCATGCAAATGAAGCTGCTTCGTTCCGTCCACACAATTGGAAAAATACACGCCTGGCTGCTCATGTAGCCCCAACAAATCAGCAAAGCGATCCATGCAGGTAAAATAGAGGGTTGTATCTTCCTTCTTGTTTTCAATCAGCTCATTTACGGATTGAACAAGCGATTCCCTGGAAACAATGCTGCTCCAATCGCTGTGGGACATCATGATACTGTTCTGAATCTCGTGAATCCGCACACCAAGATCATAGACCTTTTGGCTAATGGCCAGCATATTCGCCTGTGTTCCCTCAAACAGCAGGGTTTCCAGCACCGTCTCCAGTCCAGTTTCCGTACATAACCGGATATTCCGCTCCAGCCTCTCATACATGCGGGGATGAACACGATAATAGGCGGAATAGGCATTCGCATCGGTATAGTTGAACGAAATATGAATATTGGACAACCCTGCATCACGCAACGCATGAATTCGCTCTTCCGTCAGTAAACTGGCATTTGTATTCAATTGCGTATCAATTCCATGAGCTGCACAATACGTTACAATATCCAGACAATCCTGATACTTGAGGGTTACTTCTCCCCCGGACAAACGCACGCGTTTCAACCTTGGGAGCTCACCGATGATCCGAATAACTTCCTGTGCATCAATACATTGTCCATCATCCCGGTTATAGGCACAGCAATAGTCACACTTGTAATTGCAATTGGAAGTCACCCCGACTTCCAGCCCTTCCAGCTCGTATACACCGGGTGTTTCCAGCTCGAGTGATTTATATCTGTTTTTTGCGGTCAATTCCATATACCTCCTGGTTCCTTCATCCCATGTGATTACAACCTGGAGATTATAGCGGAAGCATGCAGGGTTCGGATATGACATTATGTACGCTGAGTACGATGGAGAATAAAATAAAACCCATCTCTCCGATCAGCGGGAGTGGGTCAGGATCGTTTGAACTGTGGATTAGATGATATAAAATATGATGCCTTGCCCTTGGGAAGCTGCCTTTCTCAAATACACTCATGTACTATACCGAATGGATATCTTCTTTTAGAATGGCGTACATCTTCAAATCCCGAAGCTCATTTTTTACCTTCATATAATTTCGCAAAATTCCCTCGAACTTCATGCCTACCTTCTCCATCACCTTGGCCGAACCTGTATTATCCACCATGCATCTGGCTTGAATTCGTTCCAATCCTACTTCCTCGAATCCAAACTGAATGATCTTGCTCACGACTTCTGTCATGATGCCCTGATTCCAATACTGGTCGGACAACACATAGCCCAGTTCTACCCTCATACTGTTACTGTCACAGCCTAAATAATTGCAGCTGCCAATCAGTTTTTTGGACTGTTTATCCTCAATCCCCCAGGGCCCAAGCTTGTCCGCCTCATAGCGGTTCATGACAAAATCGATAAAAGCTTTGGTATCCTCCTTACTCTGATGAGCTTCCCAAGTGGTGAATTCGGCAACGGCAGGAACCGAGCAATAGCTGTACATATCGTCCAGATCATCGTAGGTGAGAGGGCGAAGTAAGGTTCGTTCCGTTTCCAAAACGGGAAATGGGTCAAAATATCTTTCAATCGTATTCATACACGTCTCTCCCTAGAATATTAGATTAAAGAAACATACTAAAGTTCGGTTATAATGTACGTTCTTTCAATATAAAAATCATGGCCACAATCTGTGCTTCTTCCACTGCCCGTCTTGCAGCTCGTACCGAATTCGAGTATGTTTTCGCCTCGAATCCCCCTGCCAAAACTCCACTTCTCGAGCATTCACAGCATATAACCGCCAATGGGGCGTAACCATATCCGGTTCACGTTGAATCCGTTCTTTCTGAGCTTCAATGGAAGTATTCAATACTTCCTCGCTCTCCAATTCCTGACTCTGGCGCCCTGTCATGGCAACCGCTCTGGCTCCAGCCGAGCGTTTCCGGAAATCATCTGCTCCTGCTTCATTTCCCATATCCGCGGCTGTACCCCTTATACGAACCTGTCTCCCGAGCGCAGGCCAATAAAATGTCAGTGCCACGTGCGGGTTATCCTCCAACTGCCTTCCTTTCCGACTCTCGGAACTGGATGCAAAGTAAAACGCCTCATCTATGACATTTTTCAAAATCAATACGCGCGCATCCGGATAGCCATCTTGATCTACCGTTGAAATTGTCATGGCATGAGGTTCCTTCACATTGGCCGTGATTGCCCCTTGCAACCAATCCAAAAATAACTCCCCAGGACGATCCGGCAAATGATGGATGTCCCAAGGAGGGAAAGGCCCAGACAATGCATGCAAGCTCCGTAACAACTCACTCGGTTCAACACTCATATGATCACCCCCCACCTTCCAATTCATTCCATTGTAGCGCAATTGTAATGTACTGGAAACAGAGAGTTTTAGAATGCATACAAAAAAAATGCCCTCTTCATAAGAGAGCATACAATGAATGATACACATAAGGGATGGAGCCATGATTAAGTTGGCTTACAAGCTTGTGATCCTTAGCTTAATCCCGATCTGAGTTCTCTCCTGAATCATTTCAACTGGCTCACCATATTCATGCTGCTCAATCTCCAACCGTTAACACTCTTCTCAATCGCGTGCATACTGGTATGATCGATCGGATAAAAGCTGGATTTATTGCTCCATTCCCGCTTATCGAGCAGATAATAGAGGATATTAATCACTCCGCCGTGCGTAATCAATAGAACGTTGGACTTTACCTTTTGCTCCTCCATGTCTCTGCAGAGTGTATCGAAAGAGGCACAGATTCTGTTATAAAAATTCCGTGGACTTTCTCCTCCTGGAAAAGGAGATTACATTTCAAGAGCATTGAAATAAACTCCTGGGTAATTCTTTTCAGCCTCCTCATGGAGCATGCCCGCCAAATATCCATTATTCATCTCTCGCCAATCTTTCACAAAGCTGCTCGGAATATTTAATTTCTGCTCAATCTCCCTTGCCGTCTGTACTGCACGAGGAAGATCACTACTTATAATCGTATGGATATCATACTGCTCAGCATGATGATGCAGATAATTACCTAATTGTTCGGATTGAATGATCCCTTGTTCCGTAAGCCCTCGCCGGCTCCACCCACCTCGATACCCTTCGTCATCCGCTCCGTGTCTTACTAGAAAGATCTTCAAGGCTATTCCTCCTTAACCTGTTCACGTTAAAATATTACGCCAGATTACTTTTCCTTGTTGGTTCAAGCTCTGCGACTTCCCTGAAGTTCATTACAAGTTCTACGCCTTCAACTCAGACTCTTGTCCCCTTGTATACTTCTTCTATAATTCTATGTAGACCGCTGTACCTACTACGGGAATGAACAGTATGGCCTGAATGCCAAAGTGTTTGATTGAATAGAAATTCAATTCGGGATTTTCTGTTAGGGGACGGGATTCAGAGTGTCCAACTGACAGCGAATGGAACAATCTGGACTAGTTACTTTGACGAAGGCATATTCGACAATTACGGATGGACCGATCCCCCAGGCGACTGACGAAGGGGCAAAGATTGAATTGGTCAACGAAGCCAATAAACCATTGAAGCAGGCACGGCAGGATTTTCGCGAGCAGCGACTGCTCCTTAGTGAAGGGAATTTATTGTACCAGTTGACGATCGATGAATTGGTTTCTCGTCTGGATTAGTGGTCATTGGAGTGGAGAGGGTTATTTCGGAAAGGACAAACCCTCTTCGTCAAGTGCTTGTCTAAGTTTGGGTATCGCAGATGGGCCTATACCATGAAGCTTCAGGATCTCTTTCTCGGTATATCTCGAAAGTATAGCCAACGTTGTAATCCCCTCATTTTCTAAGGCACGTCTGGCAGGTGCAGACAATAAGGCCAGGAATCCTTCTTTCGGTTTACGTTCAGATTCGCAGATCGGACAAGTTGGGCAGTCACTTTTTTTGTAATATGAATGTCCATGTTCACATGTTCTTAGTGTTCCTTTGTCGTTTGTCATTTGGGATCTCTCCTTACCGAGTTACATACTCATCCAATTCTCAACCTCTGGGATTATACGATCATATCGTTTTAAGTCCTCTATAGTACCTATAACTTGTGCTGTTCCCATTCGCTGTTCATCTTGATCTGTACATTCAATCCACAACGAACGTCTCAGGCTATATTCGAGCCAGTCTAACTTCCCAATAAAACCACTTTCCAAAACCATACGCCAGTCGGCACTTAAGCAGCTCACACGTTTACGATATCCATTAATAAAGGTTAAAAATCTGTCTTTATCAACATTTCCAGTGTTGTCTACGGACCAATACATAGCTGTTTCCATCAAATCATGCATGGGGTTGATGTAGCCTGCCGATTCCCAATCAATAATTATTGGGCTATTATGCTGCCACATCACATTCTTGGGCTCCAAATCCCTGTGACTAATCACTGTATTTGAAGATAGGAGTTGCAATGATCTCTTTGCCCTAGCATTCCACTCATACAACTGTTGGATCGTTGAATCTAGAAGCTCATTCCATTCCAGACTCTCATTTTTTCCTTTGTTCAGATAAAACGCCCAGTCTGTTTCTTTCGAAACATCCTTTGGTGGCCTTGCCATATCAAGTTGTGAAAAATCGATCTTATGCAAATCCGCAAGAATCGTACCCATTTGATCACAATGCTCGTTGGTAACTTCATTATGTTCTAGACTTCGACCATCAATCCAATCGAATATAAGATAGAATTGATTATCTATGTTATGGACCGAAGAGTTATTAATTCTTTTTGCTGGTTGTACAGGAACATGTTTATTCGCCATATTTGCTATTTTCTCTGAATTTATATAATTTTGCATAGCTTCAGACCTATTCATAATCTGTGGATTCAATGCCTTAATTGCATATTTATTTCTTCTTGTCTCTATGACATACATTCGATGTAAGAGTCCACCCAATATTGGTTTGGGTGGACTTATCAGTTCACCAAGATTTAATTGATCGCACACTTTCTCAAAATTCAGTTTATACTGAATATCGCTCATAACGTTACATACCTTCCGTTAATTATTGTTGTCTCACATGAGTATCTGTTAAAAATCAACGAACAAAGCGTTACCGTTCTACATGAACATATTTCTCCAACCACTCTTTTGCTTCTTGCAGCATCCCCAACGTTATGTGATGATTTACGCCTGCATACTCCACTAATTTAAGTGATGTTTGATTATCTTTTACAGACATGCGTTCCATAAAGTATCGCTGGCTTTCGATGGGAATGGTTGTATCTTCTTTTCCATGCAGCAAGAGGAATGCTTGGTCATTAGAATCGTTAATATTAAACAAAGGATCATATTTCCTGATATGTTCGGCTTCGATTGCAATCATCGGACTTCTCCCGTCATGTTGACGAAAAATCTCCTCAGACCTTAACCAGGCACAAGAAGCATTCATGATTACTGCAGATTCTACATTTGAATTGGTCGCACAAACTCCACCTGCTATAAATCCACCTGCTGAATTTCCAATAATACCTACAGGATGGTCTGTATTCAGGATATCTGCGACAATAGTGCTCGCCTCTTCAACCGCTTGTATCACGACTGACCAAAAGTGTTGTTGTAAAATAACGGTATCAAAGTACGCTAGATTACCACGTTCACCGTGGTGAGGCAGCTCAGGGATGATCACTTTGTATCCCCAATCCGAGATCATCGATCCAAAAAACAGATAGTCTCGAATAGTGGACCCCCAACCATGATATAGGATGATTGTGCCTACAGGCGGTAAGTATGGATCTATCTGTAAGCAAGGTACTCCAGTAATCGTACGTTCATTTATTATTCTCATAATCCCTCGCCATACTTAATTATTAGGATGAATTTATCGTTAACATGCCGTGAAATACTTTCCCACGCTATGATCTAATATTTTCACTACTTCTGGTGTTTTTCTAGAATTGACATGATCATTTTTGTCCCCTCTATTGTTCTTGTGTATTGTGGTCTACTAATTGGTTCTCAACTAAATAATCCTTCAGTAACTTTAGGTATTCTTTGCACGTCCTAATATAGTCCGTCTCTTCAAAGTCTCTAGCTTCCAGTTCCTTGTTAGCTCTGTTTAGCATAACAACTATACCGTCATACGAACCACTGACAAACAGAGCTATCGAATGATTTATCGCGGTTATTAAATTATAATGTGATGAATTTCTTCTAAAGCCATATACGGGCAACATATCTTTGGTATTCAGTTTTAGAATGAGTTTCCATATGTTATCGTCAATTCTCTTCACATACTAGCCCCCTAATTTCTTAATCATTAGTAAGACTTATACAACTCTATCAACCACGCAGCGAACTGCTCTTTTTCCTCAAACTGAGGATAGTGCGCCGAATGTTCAAACACCTTGAACTCTTTGCTCGGAGCGTTCAGTTCATTGAAATACTTCTGTGCCGCATTCACCGATGTCATATAATCGTATTTTCCCATGACAAAGTAAGTCGGAATCTCCAGCTCTTCTACAAGTTCGGGTAAGTGATCGCCCGATTCCTCTTTCAAAAGCAGTTCCTGCGTAGCCTGAATGCCCATGAAGTATCGAATGACATCCAGCGCATTGTATTCAGGACCGAACAGGAAGCCGAGTATATAATCCCTATTTTCATTGATCTGTCTGGCTGCACCGCCGTATTTGCGCACCATATTCCTTGGCGTATATTTCTCCCCTCGCTCAATTGATCCTCGTAGACGTTCCAGACTTGCCACGTCCTCTGCATTACCAGCCTGCTTCGCCTGAGCGAGGGTATAATTCAGACTGTCCAACTCACTCTGCACGTGATCAGCAACTTGCCCAATACCGATGTAAGCATGGAATTTGTCTGGTGCCTTGGCGGCAGCCTTCGTTCCTATGTATGTACCAAATGAATGACCAACCAAACTGACCTTATCCTGTCCAAGCTCCGCACTCACATAATCGGTTAATGCCAATAAATCCTCTACAAGCACATCCGTTGTCAACTGCGAATAATCCTCCAGAAAGTGATAAGACTTTCCGCTCCCGCGTTGATCATAATGCACAATGGTAAAATGCTGTTCGAGCTCCTCTTGATATTTTCTGACATAAGGAATTTCGGAGCATCCCGGACCACCGTGTACAAAGATTAGGATAGGATTGTCCCGATCCGTTCCCCGAATCATAACCTCATAACCTGCACCGTTGATCTCGATTTGCCCCATCGTGCTAATGCTGTTCTCTCCCCTGATTCCTGGTGTCCATGTCGGAAATATAAGTGAAAGTATGGCCATAAGCAAAATGAGAATCAGGAAGCGTTTGGATATTTTAACGAGCTTCTTACGCATTGCGATATCTCCTTTTGCACAATGATTCGTTGAAATGGAATTCTCCTGAGTAACGTTACTTTAATGGACTGATTTTATAAAAATAAGGCCCACACATGTCTTCGTGCGTATGTACGTAGGTCCAGGTAAACTGACGGTCAAAGATATAGATATCTTGTTCAGAATCAAAGTCCGCTGCAACGACTGCTTTCGCATTCTCATAGACCTGGATAAACGGCGTATGTTGATACATGATATATAAGTCATTTTTGAGCTCGGCATCAAACGCATCTCGTGCTGAATCGCCCGTTAAACACGCTTGTTTCTTATAACTAAACATATGCCATTTATAATCGCTGTAGTAGATCGCGTCTTTTGCCTCGTCATCCAGATTGCCGGCAAATACCTCATCCCACTGCTTAACAATGCCCTCCGATTCCTCACACAGCTCCGTCACCTGAACTCCCTTATTCGCCAGATTTTGCTCAAACATATATCTACGGTATACAAGCTCGATCCGCGCGTACGCCACATTCAGTTCACTTTCAGGCAAAACGTCTAACATCTTGTTAATTTGTTCTCGAATCACGTTGACCTCCGTTTGAAATGAAATTAGGTGTGTCTTCGACCTGAACCACATCCCTGTTTCTTACCGTCTAGCTTCTTCCCTCAATACATAAGCCAACTGGTACATCTCCGCTATATCATATCTATTCTGCTCCTGGAATCTCCGAATGGCTTCAGCAATCTCTACAAGCTCTACGGCAACAACCTGCTCTCCATCCACCGGATTCAGCGGATTGCCTACAAGTTCAACATCTCCATATCCAATCACTCTCACAAAATGAGGATGCGGAATATGTGGTCGATACGGTTCAGTGGCACCAGATGTGCAATAGAACTGACCGAATATCTGATAGGACTGCAGCTCCGCACCCAGCTCTTCCATCACTTCGCGCTTTAATGCTTCCGTATATCTCTCTCCAGGTTCCAATGTTCCTCCCGGCAGTTCCCATTTGCCATTATCCAATTGAAACACGACGCACTGCTTCCCGACGAACGGGATAATGCTCACGTTGCTCACCAGCACTTCATCCACGATATCGTTCAACCTGAACTCCGCAGTCACCGTCCCCCAATGAATGGAGGCACTCAGTGCCGGAAAATGTTCAATATTTAAGCTTTGCATCCGCATCAGCCCTTCTCTAGATAAAGTAAAATCTTCCACTTCATTCTTTCTCCAATTATAGATGAAAGGATAGAAAGAAGGCCACCTTCCCTCATGGAATAGGTGACCTTTCTCATAATAGATACAGAGAACAATTTCGTCTCAGGGTATGCTCCTTATTTGTGCACCAGTTTCCCGTTTTCCAAAAAGAGAACCCGATTACACAGCGGAAGAACCCGCTCATCATGCGTAACCATTACCGCACTCTTGCCCTGCTCTGCAACCAGCTTCGCAATCATGCCAACAATATCGAGCCCCCGTGCTGCATCCAGACTGGCTGTCGGTTCGTCCGCCAGCAGCACAGCCGGATCATTCATCAATGCCCGCGCAATGGCAACCCGATGACGTTCCCCGCCAGACAACTTCTCGGCATATGCTTTACGACGGTGAGTTAAACCTACCGTATGAAGCAGCTCATCCACTCGCTTCGCGGCCTTGTTCTTGTCCATTCCGGCAAGCTTCGCAACGACCATCAGCTGTTCTTCCACTTTCAGATAAGGAATGAGGTTGGCACTTTGAAAAATAAAACCGAGCTGCTGAAGCCGCACATCGGAAATGTCCTGCTTGTTTTTGCCCATGATGGATACACCATCAAGCAGAACCTGCCCCTCCGTTGGTTCAAGGAGTGCACCTGCAATGGACAGAAATGTACTTTTGCCTGACCCGGAAGGACCCATAACCGCAACAAGTTCCCCCTCGGCAACTTCAAGATCCAGCTTATCCAAAATCGTACGTTTGACCCCGCCATCCTCAAAGGTCTGTGTAATTCCCTGCAATACCAATCGGTTTCTCATGCTGCTGTCCTCCCAATTGCATCAAGCGCATCAATTTTGGTAACCTTCCAGACCGAGAACAACGAACCTGCCATAGACATAATTACAAATAACATGCAGGTTAGTGCCAGGGTGGACAAGCCTAATTGAAACGGCATCGAAGCTGGCAGGATGGACTCAAACAGACGGACCAGCAGAACACTGATTACCAAACTGCCGACGGACAAAATTAATACTTGTAATGACACACTGCCAGCCAGATACGCATTGCGCGTCCCGATGGCTTTCAAAATGCCAAATTGACTCGTTTTCTGAATGGTGATGACGTAGAAAAATACTGCAAGTACAAACGCCGAGATGACAAACAAAAAAGCGATCATCATGAGCAGCGACCCCTGCTCTTCCTTATAGCCAGGAATGGCCGATACCGCTTCGGACTTCGTAATCACTTCCGCATTCGGCAGTGCAGCACTCAGGCTATCCACCTTCTCACCTGCATCCTTAATGGCAATGGCATTGTATGACGAAGCATTATTGCCCGCTGTATCTGGGCTAATACGCGAATTTCCTTGCAAAGCAAGCCATTCCTGTTCATTCAGGAACACGACCGGTGAGTGGCTGAAGGACTCATTTTGCACAAATCCACCGACTGTCCACTCCGTCCCCGACGCTTGATCCACCAGAACCGTCCCAATGGTCACGCCAGACTCCGACAGCTTTTGATCTACTACAACTTGTCCGTCCTTCTGATCCGTCATCAGAACTCCTTCAGTGACGGTTGGCGCAAGCCAGCCTCCTGGGTTCACCATAAACAGAGTGACATCTATTTTCTTGGTGTCGTCAGCCGGGCTAACGGTTGTCATTTTCACACCCAGCGGCTCTGCATGTTCTTGCCCTACCACTAAGCGCGACTGTTCAAGCTGATCCTGATTCACCTGCGACCGGGTGAAACGATGATTAGAATCCTGTTCGAGAACGAAATGGGTTGCTGCCATATTTTTGATCGACGCGGCGTTGTCATACGCCAGCCCCTGCGCAAGACCTGTAACAAACAGTACCAAAAATGAAACCAGTACCATAATGGTAGCAATTAACGCATACCGCCCTTTGGCAAACCTCATCTCTCTAATAGCCAAGTACATATCTCTGACCTCCTCTTGATAAACCAAGTATAGGAGGTGAAAATGAACGGCAAATGAATAACAGATTACATCTGCGGAAGAGTCACAGTGAAGACGGTACCTTCGGACGAACTGGAGACTTCAATCGTACCGTCATGAATCCGGACAATTTTCTGCACAATGGCGAGCCCAAGCCCGGTTCGACCAGAAGAACGCTCCCGCGCACGGTCCACCCTATAGAAACGATCGAACAGGAATGGCAGATGCTCTGCCGCAATCCCGTCTCCTGTATCCCGAATTTGGATTACACAATGAGTATCGGTCTGCTCTGCTCGGATCTCAATGCTTCTTCCTTGCGGAAGATGATTCACTGCATTGCCCAGCAGATTCATCCATACCTGCATGAGCAGTACTTCATTACCAACCATCTGGATGGATTCGGGTACCGATATCCGGAGCAGCAGTTCCTTTTCTTCCAGCTGCCATTGCAGCACCTGAACGGCTTGACGGAATTGATCGCGCAGAGAGAATTCTTCTTTGGTCAGATCCTCTTGGCCTTGTTCGAGGGATGACAGCAGAAGCAGCTGTTTGCTGAGCAACGAGAGATGGCGGCTCTCTTCCTCAATAATGGATGCATAGTGCTCCCTTTCCTGTTCAGGAAGATCTCGATCTGAGAGCAGTTGGGCAAATCCCTGGATCGAGGTCAGTGGCGATTGAATCTCATGCGAGACATTTGATACAAACTGCTGACGCGCCTGATCTACCCGCTCCAGTTCACGACTCATGGTCATAAAGTGCTGAGCCAGCTGCCCAATCTCATCACGTCTCTTCGTGGGCAATTTCAGATTATAGTTTCCCTGTACAATTCGCTTGGTCGCCTCCGACAGACGTTCAATTGGATTGACCAAGTAGCGCGTACTGATTAGAAAGATCAAGATGCTAATACCTACCGTAAGCGCCCCAATCAGGGCAAAAAAGATACGCAGTTCGCCAAATTGCAAAATGACGTCCGGGCGCATAAACAGGCCATAGCTTGTATTTCCGATCTGTAGTTTAACACCAATGGTATTGCTTAACTGATTGTCAAAGAAACCCGTAATGAAGGGTTTACTTGGAAACTGGGCAACACCATGGTAGACCTCACCGTCAAGTACCATATCTACTGCTCGCTTGTCCAGATCCTTCTCGCGGAACTCGCTACCGTAGAATTCATCATTCCCCTTGCCATCTGTCACATAGATCTCGTAACCGAGAGCTGCGGCATTGTTCAGATACTGCTGCATCATGTCTGGCTCCCGCTCCACAAACTGCTTCATTTGCATGGCGATGCCTACCAGCTTCTCATCATTGAAGGACTTAAGCTTCGCATGATAATAGATATTGGATAAAAGAAAACCCAGCATACCGCTGACCACAATGACAGCGATCGTAATGAGGAAGACTCGAACATACAAAGTCCTCACTGGGTTTTCACCTCCATCTTGTAACCGATCCCCCGTACCGTATGAATTACAAAGTCATCTGTATAATCCGCAAACCGATCACGTAACCGCTTGATGTGCACATCCACCGTACGGTCATCACCTTCGTAATCTGCGCCCCAGACCAGTCTAATTAATTCATCCCGCGAGAATAAACGACCTGGATATTGTGCCAGCTGGGAGAGCAGCTCGAACTCCTTCATGGGTAAAAACAGAATGGATTGACCATCAGATACCTCCACGTTATTCCGGTCAATCAATATGCGATTCATGCGAATGATATCGCTTGACGTGCGGTGATAACGGCGAAACAGTGCCTTGACCCTGTAGATCAACTCTTCGGGTTCGAACGGCTTCGTCACGTATTCATCCGTGCCCTTCAGATAGCCCTCCCTCTTATCGGATAGCTGGTCCCTTGCCGTTAGCAGCACAATCGGTATGTCATACTGCTGCCGGATGAAATCACATAGCTCCAGTCCGTCCATGCCTGGCATCATCACGTCCAGGATCGCCAGATCAATCGGTGTTTCTTTGATTAGCTTGACCGCTTCTATCCCATCCTGCGCTTCATGCACCTGATACCCCTCTTTGGTCATGACATGCCGAAGGAGTGCTCTAATGTTGGCGTCATCATCCGCCAGAAGCAGGTGTTTCATATCGTTGTCCGCCCCTCTATTTCTAAGTTGAATGTATAATGATCATATCCATTGGTTTGAAGTTTGCTACGAATACTTCCGCACATGGATCCTGCACAGATGGTAGCACAAAAGCCAAAGCGTTCGCCAGCACACACCACAGGAAGCAATGCTTTCGTGTTTATATTTTGTTGAATCTGGTTGACACTATTATTAGGCACATCTATAATAAAACCATAACATATGAACAAACGCTCATATATTCATTTGATTAATTAGATTCATGCAAGGGATATCCTAAGCCACAATAGCAATCACATTATTACATAACGGAGCCATGCTCCAAAGGAGAGGATCTCGTATGTCCGGACATCACCACAATCACGACCATGGACACCAACATGCTCATCCCAATAACAAGAAAGTGCTACTGTTTTCCTTCATTATCATTACGCTGTATATGATCGTTGAAGCTGTAGGCGGCTTTGTGACCAACAGTCTGGCTCTCATCTCCGATGCAGGACATATGCTGTCAGATGCAGTCGCTCTGGGAATTGCCTTACTAGCGTTTACCTTTGGGGAAAAGGCAGTGAATACTGGTAAAACCTACGGATACAGACGATTCGAGATTTTGGCTGCTACCTTAAACGGAATCACCTTAATCGCCATCTCCCTATACATCTTTTACGAAGCGATCGGCCGCTTCATTCATCCGCCGGAAGTAGCCACGGTCGGCATGCTGATCATCAGCATCGTTGGATTGCTCGTGAACATTCTCGTTGCCTGGATCATGATGCGCGGCAGCGACACGGAGAATAACCTCAATATGCGGGGTGCCTACCTGCATGTCATCAGCGATATGCTTGGGTCCATCGGGGCCATAGCGGCAGCACTGCTAATGATGTTCTTCGGCTGGGGCTGGGCAGATCCACTCGCAAGTGTAATCGTGGCCGTGCTGGTTTTGCGAAGCGGATTCTTCGTAACGAAGTCTTCCCTGCATATTTTGATGGAAGGCACTCCGGCGAATGTGGATGTCAATGATCTTGTGCAAACGATTAAAAAAGTTGACGGTGTCCATGGCGTTCACGATGTGCATGTATGGTCCATCACTAGTAACCTGAATGCACTGACCGCTCATATTGTGGTCGATGGAACATTGACCATCTATGAAGCTGAAACGCTTGTGCAGAAGATCGAACATATGCTGGAGCACAAAGATATCAAGCATGTCACCTTGCAGGTAGAGTCTGAGAACCACCTTCACGACAGTTCAGTATTATGTACGGTTAAAGGCGACGCACCTGATGCGCACGCACATCATCACCATTGAGTATGATGCAAGATTTAGCGGTAAAACAAAAACAGGGCTGATTCCCTCGAGGGAATGCCCTGATTTGTTTTGTGTATATCTGTCTTCTGTTATCCGTTGGCCCGAGCACTAATCTGCCAAAACTTCTGGATTACTTATACTTAGAGAGTAGTTTCTGTTTCTTTTGATCAAATTCAAAGTCAGTTATGATGTTTTTTTCCTTCAACTCACCTAATTGCAAAAGTTGTTCATGAACATTAACGGGCGGCTTTTTTAATTTATTTGCTCTAACCAAAACAACAATTGAAAAAGGGATTGCATACAACATGGTTAACAGCGCCAAAAATGCGGCATTATCTGGATCTTCTGGCCCTAAACCCAGTATCATAAATAATGTTAATGTGAACAACACGACCCCAATGGTCGACAATGCTTTCAAAACAATCCCTCCCAAACATTATGTACTTTCTTATTGACGAGATAACTGATGTTAATTGCGAAGCTTGTTTTGAATCTCTTGGCCTGTTCTTTATATTCTTCGTTACTCATTCTTCCACGTTCGAACCTAGTTCTTATTCTTTTGTTCTCTCTCCATAACAAAAGTGATAGCTCTAACCAACTGGCAGAAGGTCTCTAACTTCCATTATTACATAAAATGCAGCCATGGCAAGACAAGTACACTTCATGATTTTCGCATTTCGGGTATCCTGGCGGGATTGTCGGTTGATCATCATCCTCTTCAATCTCGGACCACTCCAGATAATTGTCCAGATTAACGTCGTCTCTATTGAACGTATGAATCATGGTCTGAAATTGCTCCAAGCAGGGTATGAGCGACTCTTTTCGCGGTTTATAACTTAACTTCTCCCACCCCGCTTCAGCAATTGCATGTGCAATCATGCGGTGCATAAAATCCTTTTCCTCTTCAAAGATATCTATGGACCAAGGCATCTCATCGATGTCGAAGCCAACCGTTCCGATGCCTACGACGGACTGATCCCTCTGGGCCAACCAGATGGTCATTTCCCTCTCACGGTTCGTCCTGGCTAGCATCGAGCCACTGATGGAGAGCACTTCTATAAACACTGATGTTAACCCATTGGACATTCCGATGGATTCGATCACTGATACAGCATCTTTAGGCATTGAAATGGTATTTCCCATTCTGCTCACCCCTTATAACCATTACTACTCATCCGATTCAGTCCAGATGGCAAATTCGCCATACCCCAAATACTCACGTACTTCAAGAACCTGATGACCAAGCATAACAATCTCCATACCGTTCTCCGTGTCCCAATCTGTGCTGCCACCTAGTATGGCTCCCAGGATCTTATCCTTCGGATCAGCCGGATTTCGATAAAGTTCAACTTCACCAACTGCCATAAACGCGAGAATCCCCCTGCCCTCCACTTCGGCCAAGCCTGCAGGGTAGTCCGCCGTGTCACTTGACATTTTCTCTGTCTTCCATTCATATGCCCGGTTGCATATGTCGTTAACCGTGTCATCCGGCAAGCGATTCAGCACGTCGTGGATATACCGCTCTGCCTCTTCTAAACTGATGTCTTCCGTATTAAATCGATACTCCACCTCGGATTGGAACAACTCAAGCATCCCGTATCCAGACACCCGATTCTCATCTGCTGGGTCTTCTATGTCAACACGTTCCAAATGAAATCTTTCAGTCATACGATCCCTCCTTCATTAATCTCCGCCTCCGCCACAAGATGAACAGCTGGATGAGCTGCAGGAAGAATCGGAAGACGAACCAGATGATGACCCAGAATCTCCAGAGGAACCACTGCTGTCGTTACAATGATCGGCATAACAGCTTGAACTGCTTGAACAACTGCTGCTTGACGAAGCTCCTTGGGCTGCCTTTTCCGGTGGGATAAGTTCCTGTTCGAGACGACCCATGTGCACTCCGTACGTTGCCTCATGATACATGGAGTGATATACCATGGCACTGGCCATGATAAGAGCCACATCAACCGAACCTGAGGATTCGTGGGATAGCTCTTTTTCGTTTAGACTTGCCGATCTCTGCAGCCTGTCCATCAAATAAGAAATGACCTGTGCAGCTTCAGGATCTTCCTGCATGCGTCTCGTATGGAAAAATTGATTCACCAATTCAGTTCGATCTCCCTGAGCGATCAGCTTCTGCAGGTCACCGGATATCGGGTAGCTGAAGAACTCCCCCCAGATTGCGGAGCTATATGGAGTGAACTCGAATAATTGACAGTATACCCAGTCAAACCATGCACGTGCACCTGGATTCTCACGGCGGGTAACTGCCGGCTCATGATGTACCGTGGAACCCATAAATTCTGCACAAAAATCAGCGTAGGATTTGGTAAACATCAGCATTTCGTGCCATAACTCGTCTACCTCATCGCTAAACATCGGGACCTGTTTCAGCAAAGAAGCCATAACGAGGTATCTTTTAAGCTCGAGCAGCTTCCATCGATACTCCAGCTTTTTCATATGAGGATATTCCTGCTCCATACGGAGCTTTAGTTTATTCGAAAAATGCTTATTAAAGCTCTTCTCCAATTGTTGAACGGTTTTATCGTAGGAAATGTCATCACGCAGTCCCAGATTCAAAGGTAATTTTTTGCGTCTATACGTAACTCTCGTGTGCCTTCTGCGTCTTCCTTTCGAACGAAAAATCCTGATCCTGCGCCGAATCACCAAGGCTGCAACCACCAGTAATCCTGCTGCAATGTAGTAGTAGATAGGCATAATAGCGCCTCTCCTCTCCGTTGTTCTTTTCTATGTATGGGTGAAACTACCATTAGTATAAATGACGATTCAAAACTATTAAAGAGCCCTTAGGCATACAAGCCAGGGCCCTTTAATATCATAGATCCTTCGATGTCAATGAACTTTCGATAATCAGAATCGCAGTCCTCTCAGCATCAATGCTGCAAGCGTAGGTTTAAACTTTCTACTTATGCTGTAACTGTAATCGTTGATCGTTAACAAATGCTTGTAAAAAGAACATCTCGTTTTCATTGGGAGTCCGCTCATGTTCTTTCTCGAAGTTTGTTATTGCGCTATCTAATGATGTAGATGTCACTGCTCTATTACAGGAAGTCAGTTCTCTCCAAAACACGTTCATCTCATCCAGGTCGCATATGGATTCATGCCCGAGTAGGAAATGATCCGCATCATACTTTTGAATATCCTCTATCATCGGTAACAACATAGCCTGCTTAAAATGAAACAATGAGTTGGTTGTTGTTCCATAAGGGCTGTCTCCAAGGAAAATAGTCTTATCATCCGGAATGTATACGATCGTTGAATCATCTGTATGTGTGCTCCGAATGGTTTCAACCCTACAGACCTTATTGCCCAAATCAAGTTCAAGAGAACCTTCAAAAATGATATCAGAATCATTTAATTGAAAGGAGTCTCTCATTGGTATTTCACTCTTGATAATTTCCATGCAGTGTAAACTCATCTTGTTTGACTCTACATATTCATTGAGTGAATGGTCATCAAAAGAAAAGTTTCTCCAGATATTTATCTTCTGTTGAGTGAGGTGATTAACAATAATCGTCGCATTGAATTCATTCATTCCTAAAAAATGATCCCAATGCGCATGCGTGATAACCACATATTTGATAGGTGGTACATCTAAACGGCTTATTTCCTGTAAAAACTCTTGGGCATGCTGAACCGAATTCCCACCATCGATTACTAGGCTGTATTGATCTCCACATACCAATCCTAAAGTCGGTCTATCTTTATCATTTTGGTTAGATAAGTAATAGATCGATTCACTTAATTTATTTAACATGTCAATTCTCCTCTAATTGTATTGTTGGAGTAAGAGAAAAATCGCATGCTAATGTATATTAACCATGGATCTTTCTCGTTTTTATCGATTTACCAATGGAATCACCCCGATTTCATTTTTAGGTAGTACGTATGTAAATGCTTTTTATGATAAGGCAATAATCAAACTGGTAATAAGGAGCAGTATCGTTACCGGAGCCCAGATTCTTCGTTCCCATACGCTGCGTGTTATCAGATTTAGGATTGTTCCCAGCACCAGATACCCAACAATAAACCAAATTGCTGTATTTGCAAATGTAGACCACTCAGGCAATAGCATACCCGCTCTACTCAGTACAACTAAACCAATGAATACGAGAATAGTGATCTGCAACAAACAGGAATAACGCATGGTTGTAGGATATTTCCCGGGAAACTTCCCACCCATCGCTACCTCTCCCCACGGCATACCTGCAGCGAGTGCCACTTGAAAGAGAATGACAATCAGAATGAGGACAGCAAACAATATCGAAGACACCAATATCACCAATTCACATCCCCACATCTAAATGTAGTTTCTTCTCCTTATACTTTATTGGTGCAAATCGGTTAGTATTCTTCAAACCACAATCGATAAAATTCTTCTGAAAACCAGAACCATATGAAACCCATAATTACCATGATGCACCCTAATATTTTTAATATCACTTCGATCGTCTTAGGGATATCTGTGCTCGGCAGGTTTTCTTCAAATTCACTATTCGGTTTTATTCCTCTATATCTCATCAGAACAAATAGTTTATAAAGAATATCGGGAAAGAAATAAACCACAATGCCTACGTACTGGTCGTCCATTCAACTTCAATTCCATTCATTTTCTTAGCAAATAAGTTCATTGGATTATCTATCAAAATGCGCTCGTTCTTCTTGAGTGGAACTGAAAATGTAATCCGGGTAATGATTGGCTAAAGGTGGACGTTCATCCTCACGGAAAAATTGCAAATCCTTCATCTCTTCATTATTTGATGTTAATTGCCCCGATTGGATTCTGCATTTAAATACAATGGTTAAATATTCAACTTGATGACCGTTATGATATGTAAAACGTTGACCTTCTCCACCGTAGACACCAATGATCTTTTCGGGCTGAACGACAAGACCGGTCTCCTCCAAAGCTTCTCTGACCATCGCTTGTGCAGGTGTTTCACCAATCTCAATTGCTCCAGCAATTAACCCCCATGTTGATTCATTGTGTTTACGCCCAAAGAGGATCTCACCATGTTCATTTCGTATAATACCAGCTACACCTGGCATAAATATGAGATCATTCCCAATCTTAGCTCTAAGGTTCTTATAGTAATCAGACATGCTCATAAATGCTGTACCTCCCTCTAGACACCGTTAATAAAATGCTACAACTGCAGACAATCTTCATTCGTTATGTAGTCACTCTTCTTCTACAACAATATCCTGGCACTGAATAATCAGTTCAGACATTTCTTCACCATCAAAAAGCATATGTATTTCATATCCATTTTCGATACAATACAGTTCTTGATAGAGCCAGTACATACCGACAATGTCCCCCTCTTGCTTGATGATCTCAGGTGCAATAAACGTAATCTTATTTAAATTCGTGAACCCTCCACGGGTATCGAATCGAATGACCAAGTCCGAATCCGAGACCAATTCCGTCACGGTGCAATCATGAAAATGGACCTGGTTACGAATATGTTCAGGAATAGGTTCAGCTAGCTGCGCCTCTCTATACTCCTTCGAGATCAGTTGCATTTGAGCTTCATTTAATTTGCTCTGTTTTTTCAACTGTTGCATGACCTCTTTAGTGCAATAACCCAAGGAAAATACACGGATATCTGCAATTTGGTCATAGATCTCTTTCGGTAGTTGTGCAATCTTGTTTTCGCAGTTCCATTCCAGATTACTTTTAAATTCTTGTTTGCTGCCTAACTCGTCAAAAGGTGGCCTCGCATCGTAATCTGCAATTAACTTCTCTATATGCTCTCTTTCCTCAGCCGGCATATGATAAACCATCGTATCCTCTTCCGATACATCATCCCCACTAATAAATTCCTCCGCACGCACAAGAACCGCACCATCCTGCTCCAGCATAAAACGGGGATCAACATTGTAAACATCGCGTTGAAACTTTACATGCTCTTTTTCTTTTCTTTTATATAATCGTAGATAAAGCTCTTCATCCATTTGTTGGGCTCCGCTGTGTACTCGCATACCAAAGTGAAGATGTGTTTGTTGGCAAAGTTCATACCACTCTTTTGTAAGATATTTCATGCGTACTCTCTCCTATTTCAATTCTTCAGTTTGGCTTGGATGATCCAATAAACTGCATCTAAAATATCTTCTGCTATGTAATCAGGGTCCGTATCTATCCACTTGTTTCTGTACGTTGTTAATGACGATTCTCCCCAGCCTGTTCTTACAATGATCTTCTTCGCTCCTACTGCATGAGCAGCAAGCATGTCCGTATCGCCTACGTCACCAATAACGATACATCTTGATAAATCTAAATGGTGTTGCTGTGAAGCCTCTAACAACATGCCCGGTTTAGGTTTTCGACAGCCGCATTCTTGTTCATGTGGGCATATATAGGATTGATCGAATCCGTACTCACTAAATTGTTCTTCAAACTCTTGAATGGTTGCCTCTCCACGCGATATCCGATACTGATTCGTTATAGCAAATACCTTGATTCCATTTCTCTTCAGAAGCGCTATAGCTTCTTGTGCATTAGGGTATAACTCAAATTCTCTAGGGTGAATAAAGTGACCTGTGCCACCGATGGTTCCATCTCTGTCCATAAAAACAGCTTGTATGTCCAAATTTGGTTTGATCATGGTTTATTCCTTTCTCCGTGAGATGTGTAAATATTTAGTGCATACCAATCGATCATCTATACCAGTTAACTACCGAATAAAATCATGTTATTTTTATAATAAATGTTATAAAATGTATTTACAAATAAATAGAGGTGATTGTATGAACTTATCATTTTTAGCTTTATTTTTTGTTGGGATAATAACCATTTATGCTATCGCATTTACCCTGATAATTAAGCTGCTTGGAAGGAAATTTAAAGACAAATCCAATATGTATTTTCTTTATGCCTCTGTTATTCTAGTTATTCAATCTTATCTTCTAATCAAGGATTTTTCTGAAAATCAGTCTATACGTTCAGTCAATATCTTATTTTTCTTAATGGCATTCATGCTGATTTTCCAAGGATTAAAACGGAAGAAATCAATTAAGTAGAAACTGCTTCTTCAGTAGTGCATAGATAACCGTATCCACAAACTGATTCTTCCAATAATAATGTTCTTTTAAAATTCCTTCTTCTCTGAATCCAATTTTCTCAAGCAACTTTCTTGATCCCGTATTCTTTGGTTCTACATTGGCTTCCATTCGGTTTAATGCAAGATGGCTAAATCCAAATTCAATGATTTGTTGAACCGCCTCGGTCATATATCCATGGCCCCAATACTCCGGTGCTAATTCATATCCTATGTGAGCTTTATAATGATTTTTCACCCAACCATGAAATCCACATGTTCCAATCACCTTGTTTTCCGATTTCAAAGTAATTCCCCAGCGAATGGCCTGTTCTTGATTAAATCGATCATTCCATCTTTGAATGAGTTCTTCCGCTTGTTCAACACTCGTAAAACTCTCCAGATCATAAAACTTCGTCACTTCATCTGAAGAAAAATAACGAAATATTTCTCTTGAATCTTCTTGTTTAATCTCTCTTAGTACGAACCGTTCTGTCTCTAATACAGGAAATGGAGGCATATTCTTCTCCTTTCGTTAGCGATTCATTTCTATTAATTCTTCTCTCGCTGCTATAAGCCAGGGATGTACTAATTTAAGCTTGGAACGTTGCTCCCATACATGGTTCAGATAGATGAGTATTCCATCATTGAGTTGGTATTCATTTACTTTATCTCGTATCTCTTGCAGGTAACTATGATCTCCTGGTAAATTCCAAGATATTTTGTCTGAAATGAAGAGTACTTTATCCAGTAAACTTGATTGTGGTTTAAGCGTGGTATGACATTCGATTGCACTTAGTATTTCTTGATCGTTGATATGAAATATTTCTTTTGCCATAGCTTTAGATAACTTCTGGTGAATGATTCTATCATACTTATATTCTTCATTCATGATTTCTATAGATAACGCCTTGGCCAGATTTAGCATTTCACCTATTGGAACCACATTGCTTATATCGTGTAATAATCCTGCTTGTTCGGCCTTTTGAGGATCTGCTCCAAATAATCCAGCTACTCGCTTTGCTTCTGCGGCAACGTCTAATGTGTGTTTCAGAGTTTCTGGATCATGATGTGCTTCGAAGAAAGAGTGAATATTTTGACTTAGATCACTAGAAAATTCTACATTCAGCAAGTATTGCTTAAGAATTGGATTCATCTTTTGACCACCTATACGTTAATTTAGCTAACAGTTCCGTCCCTACACGATTAGTGACATTTACCGATTCCAATCACTCGATAACATACTATATGTCACAATATTCTCATAATGATCGTGAAGCCATTGTGCTTCTCTAGAAATCCCCTCATTGATGAAACCAATCCGTTCTGGTATCGATCTGCTTTTAAGGTTAGTTTCTGCACATTGTATAATTACACGATTTAATTTCATCTCATTGAATAAGACATCAAGTAGACTTGTGATGCTTTTTGTAATAATCCCTTGACCTTCCGCTGACGCCCCTAAAAAATATCCAATACTAGTCACTTTATTTTTCCAATCAATATAATGTAATGCGATCATTCCAACCAGTTTACCATTGAACCACAAACCAGCATCAAAGCCGTTCTGATCTTCATAATTTTGTTTCCACATCTCTATTACTGGATCTAAGTCTTCTGGGGATTGTCTCTTATCCACCCATAGCAACCATTCTCGTAGATGCATTCTGTTCTCATCAATTAATGTGTACAATTCATCTCTTTCTTGGGGTTGAATTAAATTGATTACTATCAATTCATTCACTTGAAATGGAAACAATTTAATCCCTCCATCAACATCAATCTAGGGTTGAACCAGGTCCGTATGTAATTTGTTCTGTGTTTCCCGCCAGTGAACAAAAATACGCCTCAACCTGAGACTTCTCTTAATCTTAGGTTAGGCGTTTGTGGTTCAAACTTTATTTTATTCCATTTTTATACATATAGCAACCGAGAACTTGAACTTCTATATACGACTAAATTGTAGCTGTTTAGATCCACCCAATCATTTTCAACGTGCCACAATACGTTGCGAATATTTCCATTCAAATCTCTAGCTTCATCTGTATAGTTATTATCTTTTTTCCATCTTCTAATTTCGTTATTCTCATATCAATGGGTTTAAATCCATGCTTGTGATAGAATGCGAGCCCTCTTGAATTCGTACTATGACATGATAATAATAAGTTCTTTACTCTATAAATCGATTTTGCCTTCATTATCATCGTCTCTAACAAATACGAAGAAGTACCTTGCCCTCTGAAACTTTTGGATACAATAACGTTGCCTAGCCAACATTCATCGTCCTTATAATTATACAAATTGGCATAGGCTACAATTTGATCTGAATCTTTATGAACTATAACTGTAGGTTCGTATCGATTCTCAAGAAGTTTCACTATCTGATCTGGTGTTAAGGGATATTTAAATTGAGGACTAACATAAAACAATTCTTCGTCTGACTGAGGAAAAGAGCTTATATCTTTTAAATCATCATATAATAAAGATCTATAGGAATAGATGAATTCCATCTCCTTTTCTCGTTTTGAACAATTCCTGAATCTTTGTTTACACATCCTTGTTAACATAACTCATCGAAATGAACTCTAATTCCTTCTCTTCATACTTGCTCCTAAAATATGTTTCTTTCACAAACCCAATCCGTTCATACACCTTGATAGCTCTCTCATTAAATGCTGCAACGACTAATTGAATGTGACGATTAATAAATTGATTGTTCAAAAATGAAAGGACCTATGATAGAAACGCCTGACCTTTGCCGTTTCCCGTCAAGTCAGGCTTCAATCCCAAACCAATGTCCAACTTCGTCAGATCTCTATAGATACCAGCTGCATATCCGCCAGGGACCCGTGCTGATTCGCCTACGCATATAAAACCAATTAGAGCATCATGTTCATCTAACGCGTAATAATACTCTCCATTCATTAACTCCAAAAGGCTGTCCTCACTCCCATCCATGTCATACATTGAATACGGATATTCGTACTGCCGCTTTGAAATCTGCAAGGCTCTATCCTTGGTCATGGGGTAAAAACGGTAACGTAACACTTTTCAACCCGCCCTCCTTTAGTAAATATTTAAATACAATTCTGAAAATTCATTTCAATTCCTTAGCAAAAACGAGTTCATCCTCCCGGTCATAACCTGCTTTTTCATATGTTTTTATCGCCTTAGCATTCTTATTTCCTGTCAAAATTTTGATGTGTTTCACTCCTGAGTTATTAAAAATCCCTTCCAGTCGTTCAATCATCATTCCGGCCAATCCATTCCTGCGTGATGATTCTTGTATGTACATTTCAGTGATCTCAGCCTGATGCTCTGCATAGCAAAACGATTTATAGATCTGTCCGCATGCGAATCCAACGACTCGCTCTTCCATTACAGCTACTATAATAACTTCTCTTTCATTTAAAAGGTCCGTTTCCACCTCTTCCCGGCTTCGACGAACTCCATTAAATTGATCATTCAATTCTATCAAAAATGGTACATCTTCCTTCACGGCTTCACGAACGAGCAAATTAGGAATGGACAATGAAATACCTCCTGATCATGTTATAGAACTGGGACTATCATTCATCACTAATAAGATTGGTCATTTGGGCTTATGTCCATTAAGTTGCTCCCTGGCTAAGATCACAAGGAACATTCAAATACATGAAAATAGGTGCCTTCCCCATACCCATCCTTCACTTCATGCAAATGAATATGTTGAAAACCATTTGTCCTAAGAATACTTTCAAACTCCTTCATTTCATACAAACGAAGAGGAAAGTTCATGACTTCTGTCTTTTCGATTTTGTCGTCTTTGACTAACTCATATTTCAGCTCCGTTACGAGCATGGATTGCTCTTTGCGATACTGAACTTTTTTGGATAAGACAATTAATTCATCGTTTACAACCTTCCGATCCGTTTCTCTCCATTCTCGAATCTCTTCCACGTCGTTCCCTTTTAACATAATCGTCAATAGAAGTTTCCCTTCAGCCTTAAGCGCATATTGCAGATTGGTAAGGCTTTGGTTCACTAATTCACTGGGAAGCAGCGAGAACGATCCAAATGGAATCATAATCAAGTCGAATTGTTCGGAGCTTACGAAATCTTCAATCTTTTGATAATATACATGAGGCTTCAGATTGAATCGGTCACCTTTTTCTCTACATACCTTCAGCATATCTTCGGATATATCAAATCCCTCTATCTCTATTCCACGCTGCATAAAAGGGATTAGCATTCTTCCGTTTCCACACATGGGTTCAAGCACACGCATATCTGTTCTGTCAACAAATGAAAGGTAAAAATCAAGCTCTCTGCCTTCGGCTAACGATTTATCACTTTCATATATCTTCGTACAAAGTTCTCCATAATAACTGTTCACTGGCGTTCCTCCTTCATTAGATCATCCATCGCCTGAACAGCCAGTTCCAATGCTTGGATTCTCCTTATTAGAAGAGTTCTCTGAGGACTGTCTTCCTTAGCCTTAACAAGTGAGTTGTCAATGGATGGCATTAAACCTGTAAGAACACTGCGAGCTTCAGTCAGATCTCCGAAGGTATATGGATGAGGTTTGTGCTGCCACACATGTTCAAGCATGGATAAACCAATACGGAGTGCCTTAAGTCTCTTTTCTATTAAAGTCGTATTTGCCCCTTTCTGAGTCATCTGCGTCAAGGCATTTTCGGATTTCCGGATGGTTGATTGTATAGATTGTATGGATTGCAATTGATTACGTTCCGATATGTTTTCCATTATAGGGCTACCCTCCGTTCGCAACTGTCCCTATCCTTCTATGATTCTGTTGATCAACTTTCAGGGATTATAGATCTCGGGCGCATTTGTTAACCAGATTTCCAAATGTTTTGATATCCTCCAGATAATCATACCCCGCTGGATTGGATCCGGTTTGATTATACATTCTTACTGCTACCGTTCTATACTTCGGAATGACAAGACAGGCACAGCCGGTGATGCCCAAGGTTTGAAAAGAACCGGATGGAAGCTCATCCCCGAGTTCCGTCGAAGCACGCGGCTCATCCTGCACAAACCAAAAGAAACCGTTTCTTGGTAATTGGTGTTCCAGATCCGGAGGACTAATGATTGTCGTTGCTTGCTCAAAAACTTCTCTCGGCAGTATTTGCTGCCCATGCATGGCGCCCCTTTTCAAATGCAAATAACCCCAGTATGCCAATTCCTTGGTACTCACAAATAAGTTGGCTTCATTGCCTTGATTATCGTTATATTGTTCATTGAGCCAAACTAACTTTTCATTCGGTTCCTTTCTCCAACCGGTATGACTAAAACCCATGGGCGTAAATACACGTTCTTCAAGTAGTTGAGATAGTGGCATCTGATATAATTTTCGGATGATCCTAATGAGCAGATTGACTCCAACATTATTGTATTTCCAGTCCGTCCCTGGCAAAAACAATCGATGATGGAGATCACCTAAACCATGGGTGTGTGTTAGCAGATGTCTTATCGTTGTGTTTCCCACTGCCACTGTATCCACATTATCCAAATAGTCGGCAACATCATCATCTATGCTGCAAATCTTCCCTTCATATAAGGCAAGACTGATGGCAAGTCCTAAATAGGTCTTCCGAATCGAAGCCACATGAAATTGAGATTCCTCATCCACTGATCGACTCCCTGTGGAATCGCTATGTACTCCTGAATACCATTCATTCACGATTCGGTCATGATGAATAATACAGGTCGCGGCTGCTGTAGCAGATAACTCATTCTTAACCCGCAAAACATAATCATTTAGTTCATTGAATGTTTTATTCTCCGTTTTCTGTACGTTGAGCAAGGAGACTCACACCACCATTCTTCACTGCTATCAATTAACTAGGTATGATTATGATCTTGGTCTATCTTCCTCAATATGATATCTACAACCTCATTAGTCTCAAGAGGATCCGTAACAATGTGTGTTCCAAACTTATCATCCTTCAGCGCATGAACAACCTTCGGCGCTTGTTGATACTGCCAGCCTCCAAATTCATCTCCGCGTTTAGCTAACCGTTTGTATATCGTTTCTTCAGTAGCCACAAGCGAAAAATGATATAACTCTTCGTCAATGGCTTTGAATCCGTTATAGATGTGGTTAAAGTTCTCTTCCTTATAAATGGTCATGGGAACGATTAGGTGCTTGTTATATTTCCGCCTTACTTCTATAGCCGTCTTCACGGTTAGAACTCTCCATAGTTCAATATCCTGAAAATCATCCGTGCGCTCATTCTCTTCCCTACATTCCTCTGGAATGAGTTTTCTGACCATATAACCTATTTCTTCAGGGTCGTATATCATACTATTGTTGATCAAGGGTTGGAGCATCTTTGCTGCCGACGTTTTGCCGGAACCGAACGCTCCATTAATCATAACGATCATATGAACACTCCTTTTCCGAGATGGTTTAGATCTTTACTTTCTCCCTTGATCATAATGAGGAATCTCGTTTCCTTCGACTAGACTCCGTATGCCATTCTTATAATAGGGCATTAGTTCATCAGCCTTGTCCATATCCATCCAGGCAATTTCAGATATTTCATAAGGCCTTATAAGCTCTAACCTTCCTCCAGTAACCTCAGCTCTAAACGTGAAGAAGATGGCATGCTCCTGCTTTTCCTCAAATATACATTCATTGATGGCAATGATCCCTTGGACTCTTACATCAAGTCCTGTTTCTTCTTTGGCTTCTCTGATGGCTGCTTGATCCAACGTTTCTTCCTTTTCCACCGCGCCACCAGGCAGCGACCAACTGGAATTGCCTTTATTCTTGACCATTAGAATCTTGGATGAGGTATCATCCAGGATTAATACATAGGCTACGTCAACTCGTCTCATTGAGCTATCTCCTTCCGAGATGATTAGATCATTATTCAATTAACAGCTATTTATCCTATTAAAAAACTACTTCGCTCTCCATTCTGCTGCTTTTAGGCCATAAATTACTCTATCCAGAAACCTTCCATTGATATACTCGTAATCTCTTAGTTCTCCTTCACGAGTAAATCCTAATTTTTCTGGAATTGCACGGCTCTTGGCGTTATCTGCGGCTGCTCCTATTTCAATTTTGTTGAATCGAAGTTCGTCAAATGCGTAATCAATAAGTAGTTTAATGGATCTCGTAATAAATCCTTTTCCCTCATATTCTTGACCTAACCAATACCCAATCTCCGTTTTCTTATTCTCTTGATCCAAATATAAATAGCCAATAGAACCCACTAGGTGATCCTCACTCCATATCCCTAACCAGTAACCTTCATCCTTGGCGTATCTCATACGTGTTCCTTCTATAAAGGCCTTTGAATCCTCCATCTCTACAGTCATACTGGGAAACTTCAACCACTTCCCAATATGCTCTCTGTTTCTATCGATTAGATGAAATAATTCAGCTGCATCTTTGGTCTCCAGCAGCGATAAGTATAAGAAATCATCTATTTTAATTTTGAACATGATTGCTTCTCCTTCAATTTAAAGTGCGGTGCCGATGCGTGAAATTAATGTGATGAGATTTAGCATGTTTCAACATACAACTACCCACCACTCTTTCTGTAATTGTTAATATGTTTATCAACGATTTCTCTGGCATTCTCATAATGCTCTATTACTTCACTTAATTCGATTTTTAATTCAATGTTACTTTCCCAATATTTTCTATCCACTTTAAGTACGGAGCATAATAAATCACCAACATATAAATCTCCTGATTCCAACGGATTTTCCACTAACCGATCCAGCGCTAGAGGCAAAAGGAAATCCAAGCTGATCTCTTGTAATATTAAAAGTCTCAAATCTTCATTACTGAACTCACCGAGTGGTTTCTTTCTTAATGCATGTGCATGAATCACTAATCCAGATTTGAAATCCGGTTCACCCCAACTCCCTCCTTCAAGTTCGTCAAGGGTCTTCGTATAATCTATTTGCCTCATTCTTTCTCACTCCGGTTAACTTAATCAACTCTTAAAGTTTTCTGGCTTTTATAACAAAAGTTACGGGAAATACCTTCGCTCTATTTGCGAGATGATTCTTACTTCCATCATGCCTTTGCAGTATCTCATTGTCGGTTTCTTCAATCATTTGCTCGATCACAAATCCTGCTCTGGCCAATGCATTAATATAGGTAGAACATTTACGATCCGATAAGGTGAGATCACCTTGAACAAAATCTGGCGATACCGAATACCAGGACTCATCGAAGTAAGACTTGTTAAATATAAATCGATTATTTTCTTCAACAATACATTTATGTATGGGGTGAGACCAACTGAATATGAATATGCCGTCTTTTTTTAAATATGAAGCAACTCGGGAGAACGTCCCTTCAAGATCGGTTGTCCAGCCTATGGCATAAATCGAATAGACAAAATCAAAATATTGGACAGGTATGCCGCACTCCTCTTCCATAGGGGAACAGATTAATGTTGCAGAAAGGCCGTTTGCCGACAAATGCTGCTTCGCCTTTTCAATCTGATTCTCTGAGATATCCATTCCCCATAACTCCGTTGTGTTGCGATCCCCATGGTATTTCAAGGATTGACCATTTCCACACCCGATCTCTAACATCTTCTTTCCTGAAACATCGCCAAATAGTTGCCATTTATCTTCTGAGGTGAATGCGCCATACAAGGGAAGTACAATGGCTTCTAAAAAGTCATTTCCTTGAATATTCCAATACAAGCTGTTTGTCTCATAAACACTATGCTTGTTCATCCAGTGACCTCCTCTAATATCATGATACCTGGTAGTTCATTGACTGGTAGTTCATTGACTATTAGTTGTGCACGAGTTTGTCCATAACATAGCAAATCATTGGAAGTAAAAAGATAAAATTAGAAATAGTAATGACTACGCTTACAAATTTCAGGAACTGCACAACGAATGCAACTTCTCGTAAGTGTGCAGCTAATCGGTTAAGCAGAACGAGTTCAGCCGTAACTCTTCATCACACCGGAGATTCAAAATTCCTCCAACACTTTGGACTTATCCCCGTACACCTTATCCAGATGCTCTTCCCCCCAGTAACACAAATGGTCCAGAGCCGGTTTTAATCCCCAACCGTAGTCTGTTAACTCATATTCCACTCTAGGGGGAACCTCCGAATAGACTTTTCTTTGCACAATCTCGTCTTTTTCCAAGCCTCTTAGCTGAGTCGTCAGCATCTTTTGCGTAATTTCAGGTATCAGCTTCCTAAGCTCTGATGAACGTTTCCTCCCTGTCATCAAGTGATAAATAATCAGAGGCTTCCATTTTCCGCCCATCACTTCCAAGGCCGCCTCGACACCTACTTTATACTTTTTGGGAGCACCAGCTTTATGGTCTTCTGTCAACGTATATCTCTCCTTCATCAGACTATATCCAAAGACTACATCCAAGATAAAAACATAGCTATTTCCTTCTTTTCCATGTATTATTTCAGCCCACAATAAGGCACAATTTCAGGGTACTATTTAGGGTACTTTCATGTTCCTATAGCACTCTAATCTTCCTATAGAACTTCAAAGTGCGTTCTTCCAGAATATATCCATCCCTGTTTATAATAGCATCAGCCATGAAGTGTGGCTACCAAACAAGCACTGTAGAAAGGTAGTGAAATATATCATGAACGTATTAGTTGTTGTGTCTCATCCAAGAAAGGATTCCCTTACATTTCAGGCCGCCAATCGTTTTGTGCAAGGTCTTACTGAGGCTGGTCACGAAGTTGAGATATTGGATTTGCATGAGATTGGCTTCGATCCTATTCTCCGAGGCATGGATGAACCCGATTACACCCAACCCCAGCAGAAATTTTCCCCTGAGATTAAAACGGAGATGGAACGATTGAAGAAGCATGAAGCTGTGGCTTTTGTG
This sequence comes from Paenibacillus sp. PvP094, assembly GCF_040546835.1. Classification (NCBI taxonomy): domain Bacteria; kingdom Bacillati; phylum Bacillota; class Bacilli; order Caryophanales; family Paenibacillaceae; genus Paenibacillus; species Paenibacillus sp. PvP094. The sequence continues at coordinate 337,379 of NZ_JBEPOM010000001.1, forward strand.
TTTCCTCTCTGGTGGTGGCATCTGCCAGCCATGCTGAAAGGGTATGTGGATCGTGTCATGAACAACGGATTTGCCTACGGTTCGAACAAGCTTCACCATCAGAAGATCATGTGGATCGCGCTTGCAGGCGTGACCGAAGAACAGATGAAGAAGCGAAACTATGATGAATCGATCACGAACCTGCTCAATGTGGGTATTGCAGATTACTGCGGCGTCCCTAACTCCAGCGTTGAATTTCTGTACGAGACGTTGGATGCCAATCCCGAGCATTATGAGAACCTGCTTAACCAGGCACATCAGTTGGGACTGAATTATGATAAGGACATACGCTAACCATACGCAAGTCGGGTAATCGAGACGAGACGCACACGCATAATCAACCCAAAAAAGGTCGCTCCGAAGAGCGACCCTGTCTGTTCTAAGCATTATTTTACTGTCGAAAGAAGAAACTTCTCCAGCATGGTGACGTCAGTGATGCTATGGTTGCAAGCCGTGCTATCCATGCATACGTACTGGCCAATGGAAGCCAAGTTATCCGGCGAATGCCCCTTCGTCTTCACGTTGAAGAATCCGAGCTCCTGATGGCGATTGCAGAACATACAGTACCCTTTTTTGTTCGTAGCCGTAATCCGTCCCTCGATGCCGAGAAACTTCTCTTCGTACGGGTACACAATGAACAGGCGATTGGTAGCAATATCCGTCCATCTCAGATAGGTCGTACGTGCGAAATCGACCGTTTCCAGATCAGGCAGCTTGAGCTTCTTCGCCTTCGGAAACAGCTTCTGAATCTGCTTCGCCGACACTTGCGGGAATGGAATCAGGAATCCTTCCAACCGGTCCAGATAATCCTGCAGCTCATGTGCAGCCTCGTAGGTAGATAACTGCTCCAACAGCTGCTTCTGTTCGGCAGTCAGCTCATCGAAGACTTCTATAGCATTCGTTACGGCCGTATAACGGACGGTTTCCAGGACTTTGCGATCCGCGACTGTACGCAGCGCTTTGAGCAGGAAATTGGCTTGTTTTGTAATCACATTGAATTGATAATTTTGAATAAATGGTGTTTGCATGGCTTTCAGCCCCTTATTTTTATTGATAAAACAAATAAGGTGCAAAGCCTGCGGGATGAAACATTATGTTGCTTTCAGGGCGATCGATGTTCTTCTCGTCGCGCCCTACACAAAGTCCGCCCCTAATCAGGCTTTGCGTAAGGCCGTTCTAGCGAACGAGCAATCCGGCACTGCCAATATTGCCACGGTATAACCCCCAATGCGATAGATGTACCTGAATTATAACAGGATTGGGATTGTATGGGCAACGGAATTCGTTCCAATTCATCGCAATTTGTATCGCTCACTGCTGATTTTTTGTAGTTATTCGGACCACACTCTGACCGTCATTGGATTCCCAATGGATCTCTTTGCCATATGCTTCACTGATGGCTCTTAGCGGTAAATATACTCTCCCCTCCACCATTACGGTTTTACTCTTTAATTCAATTTGCTTGTCAAACTCGGTAAAATGACTTTCTCCAACCTTGAAGGTTAACCTTGGCTTGGGGTAATCATCTATGTCTACATATGCAAAAGTTACACTTTTAGCTTTGTTATCCCACCATATCCCTTTAGCAGGCACAGCGAAATCTAGCACACTAATGATATAGACTGGCGAAACCAGTATATGACCTGCAGAGATGATATAATCAGTTCCTTCTACTAACTGGAATGCCTGTTCGTCAATCTTTACCTCAATTGATTTTTGATGAGCTTCGGCACTTATTGGATTGGCATTAGTAATAAATAGAAAAATCGCAATGATGATTAATATTGATTTTTTCATTCTATAATCTCCTCACATTTAGTTAAGTTTCCCTGACTTCCATAATCTTCACGTATTCACGATGCTCAAAATGTCAGGTAATTCTGCCTCCTTCTGCTTCCCCCAAATCCTTTCGTGCCGGGTATTCTTTGTAATGTTACTATCTCACTGCACTAGTAAAACTCGCTTTAAAAATTTGATCATACACATTTGTATACAAATCGTAATACTCAAGTGCCTGTTTTCTCTCTTGATAGAAAGACTTCAACTTTTCCTTGTCTCCAGTATCGACATAAGCTATCAACTCATGCACTGCTTTTTTGTATGCTTCTACACTTTTCCAAGCGAGAGAAAAATCAAAAGAACTATAGTCCAATACAGGAGTAAAATTACCCGGATTAATTCCGGCATTCGATTCAGCTTCCTCAATGAACTCATGTAATTTTGAGAAGTCTACTGGCTCTTCTAATATCACTTTGCCCATAATATTAACTACTTCTTGGTCGATCTTGTTGAATCTAGTTGTAAATACATGATTGAACACATGCATCTCCATTAAATTTCTCGTGTAGAGAAAATAACTATTCACCAGATGGAGTGTTGAGTTTTTATACTCTACTGAAAATCTCGCACCTCGAAGAATGTTGGCCGGGATGTACACACGACCATCAATAATTCTGGCTTCTGCATCTGCTTGAGTCTTTAGCTCTTTTTCATTAAATAATATGTCGATCTTTTTTGGTGCACTTGTAGCTGTAAAAGCAATGGATGCACTTAATAACGTCAAAGCAAGGGTAACAACCATCATTTTCTTCACTTTGTCTCCATCTCCCTATTAACGAATGACTCACGCTCAGAATCATTTCCCATAGTACCATTTTATTCAAATAAAGGTAATATACTTCTTTTTTCACAACAAAAAGAGCCCCCTCCCTGGCCTCAGGCCAGTTCAGCAGCTCCCTTTTCACAACCCTATTCCATCCGCTCCACGCGGCTACTCCTTCACAGCCCCCACCACAATCCCCGTTACAAAGTACCGTTGTAAGAACGGATACACGAGCAGGATCGGCAGCGCGCTGATAAAGATCTGGGACGCCCGAATCGTCCGCTGCGACAGGTTCGCAATCGCTTCCGGATCAAGCTTCGTCATATCGGCCTGCACGATGATCGTCTGCATGAATGTCGCCAGTGGCAGCTTTTCCGAATCACGGATATAGATAATCCCGTCAAAATATGCGTTCCAATGTCCCACCATCATAAACAAGGAAACGGTGGCAATGACGGGGACAGAGACAGGCAGGTAGATTTTGATAAACGACTGAAAGTGTCCTGCTCCATCGATAAATGCAGCCTCCTCCAGATCCTTCGGCACCGTGCGGAAGAAATTCAGCAGCAGGATGATATTGAACACCGCCACTAAGCCCGGCAAAATGAGTGCCCACAATGTGTTCATCAGCCCGAGCTTCAGAATCAGGATATAGCCCGGAATGAGGCCTCCGCTGAACAGCATCGTGACAACAAAATACCATAGATAGATGTTACGTGCGCGGAACACACGTGTCTCCTTGGAGAGCGCATAGGCAGCAATCGTATTCACGATGAGTGCAAGCCCTGTTCCCAGCACCGTTCGCTCCACGGACACCCACAGGGAGGACAGGAAATTGGCGTTATCGAACGTCTTGGCATATGCTTCGAGCGTAAATCCAATCGGCCAGAACGTCACCAGACCGGCATTCGCAGGTGCGGACGCGCTAAGCGATACCATCAGCAAGTGATAAAGAGGCAGCAGGCAGAGCACCGAAAGGATGGTCAGGAACACATTGTTGAAGATGCTGAAAATGCGATAGGGTAACGTTTTATGATACATGGCTCGTCATCATCCTTTCTAGAAAATTCGATATCCGGCGAATCGGTAGGCCAGTCGGTAAGAGATCACGATGAGGATCAGGCTGATGACCGATTTGAACAGATTCACCGCGGTAGCGAAACTGAACTGCCCACTCAGCAGACCTTCACGATACACGAACGTATCGATAATATCCGCTTGCTGGTAGATTAATGGACTATATAAGTTGAAGATTTGGTCGAAGTTGGCGTTAAGCACATTCCCCAGGGCCAGTGTAGCGATTACGATTCCGATAGGAATCAGCGCCGGGATGGTGATATAGATCGTCTGCTTCCAGCGTCCCGCCCCATCCACTTCAGCTGCTTCGTACAGTGACGGGTTAATGCCGGACAATGCCGCAAGGAAGATAATCGTATTGAAACCAAACTCTTTCCAAACATCACTCGCAATGATCGTAAACCGGAACCAGTTACCGTCCCCCAGGAAGAAAATCGGCTTGATGCCGAACACCGAGACCAGGAACTGATTGAGAATGCCCGTCTGTGCCAGAATGTCGATCAGGATACCGGACAGCGTTACCCAGGACAAGAAGTGTGGCAGGTACACGAGTGTCTGAATGGTTCTTTTGAGCGCCATCTTCCGTACCTCATTAAGCAATAGCGCGAAGACAAACGGTATGATCAGATTCATGATGATCTTGGAGCAGGCAAAAAACAGCGTGTTCCACGTAATCTGCAGGAAATAATCATTTTCCCACATGTACCTGTAGTGCTTCAGTCCCACCCATTCCGAACCCGCGAACCCAAGCGCAGGCTTGTAATCCTGAAATGCCATCAAAATTCCGGACATCGGAATATACGAAAAAATAAAAACCATAATGGCCGCCGGCAGCACCATGAAGTGCAGAACCCACGGCTGTTTGTAACGTTTCTTTCTCTTCTGTTCCAGCTTGTTTCCCACATTCGCCTGCGGGACCCGTTGACCCTCCAATTTAGCCTCCATAGTGCCTTCTCCTGTTCCCAAAAAAAGTTTTTGTGTGTAATGGGGTTCTCTGCTATAAATAGTATCAGGCCATTCTGAGCTCTGACTATATAACATTGTTAGGCCGGATAGGGTTTTGTTAGGAATCTGGTGAAAACCAGCCTTTACGAACACGAATATGAAGGAGACTTTTTATGCATATATGGAAGCGCTTTATATTATTCGAAAGAAGGACCCGTTCCCGCTTCAGCTTGTTTGCCAAAATCAACTGCTTAATCGTGTTGTTATTCATCCCCATTATTATCATGTACACCTACTCGAACAATGTCACCTATAACGTGGTCAGCAAAGAACTGCAGATTTCGAATACGAAACAGCTCACGTTTCTAGCCAGTCAGATTGATTCCCGCATTAATCAGATGATGGATTTCAGTCTGATCCTTTCAAGAGATCCCAATGTCCGCGCATTTAACGGCCTGAACATATGGGATGATCGGTATGATCAGATGCAGACCCGCTATGCCATTCAGGAGAAGATGGTGCTCCAATCCGGCGTCACCGATATATGGAACACCCGGTATGCCGTATACTCACAGCAAAATCAGGATGTTATCGCCAACTACAACCGCTCTTCCGGGTATGACGAGGATTACTTGAAACGCAATATGAGCGGGCAATGGACATATGGGGATCAAGGGGCAGAATCGCAGGAGGGTATGCAGTCCTTTTACTGGTTTTATACCGATTCCTTGGCCCAACCGGGCATGTTGACCGGAAGCAATCTCGTCATTGAGGCCAGCTTCAGTTATGAGAATATTCAGAACATGCTCGATACGTACAAGGCAGGTGGGCAGGGAGATCCCTTCCTTTATCACAAGGGCAATGACCCCATTCTGAATCGCAGTGCAGACAAGCAGTTATCGGAGGAACTTATTCGTTATCTGGATACACACTCCCCGGAGGATACTACACAGGACGTTGTGAAGCTGAACGGGAAAAAGTATCTGGTTAGCGCAGTAAAATCATCTTATCTGGATTGGCATTTGGTTGACGTGGTCCCGCTGTATCAGATCCTACAGCCGATTTCGCTCAGCCGAAATTTGTTCTATCTCTTTATGACGCTGCTGTTTGTCGTGGGCATTTCTGCTTCGATTCTGCTGTACAGAAACATTCAATCTCCGATCAAAAAGCTGATTCAGGGCCTGCGCCGCGTGCAGCGCGGTGACTATTCCGTACGGCTGCACAGCAAGGATCAGAATGAGTTCTCATTCCTGTTTCATCGATTCAATGATATGTCCCATCAGATTCAAGACCTGATCGAGAATGTATTCCATGAGAAAATTAGAGCCAAAGAAGCAACGCTGAAGCAGCTTCAGGCGCAGATCAATCCCCATTTTCTATACAATTGTCTGGGCTATATCATCAACATGGCTCAGATGAAGGACGAGCAGGCCGTCGTTTCCATGGCGCATAACCTAAGTGCATATTATCGGTACACCACCCGCATGGAACGGGAGACGTCCTCGCTTCGGGACGAGATCAAGCTGCTTATCAATTATCTGGATATTCAGAAGCTTCGCAATGGACGAATTGAGTATCATATCGATATCCCTGAGGACATGCTTGCCCAGTCTGTACCGCGACTAATGCTTCAGCCGATGGTCGAGAATTCCGTCCTCCACGGTGTGGCGAAGTCCTATTCATCCGGAGAGATTCGCATTACCGGCGAGAGCGTGGATGGTTACGGCAAAATCTATATCGACGACGATGGCCCCGGTTTAAGCTCGGAACAGTACGAAGCGCTGAACCTGAAAATGCAGGAGCCACTCCAGGAGGAAATGGGCTGCGGTCTCTGGAATACGAACCAGCGAATCATGCATCTGTTCGGCAGCCAATCCCACCTTCGATTCTGCCCATCCCCACTTGGCGGATTCCGCACCGAGATCGTCTGGGAGTTGCCGAAGGACGATACAGATTCTGAGTGAGATACCCACTTAATATAAGTTGATCATATTGCACGATTAACGGAGCGGGCAGAAGCAATCTGAAGAAACGAAGTGCTCGCCTTTATCCCCGGATTTCCCCTTTATATAGGGATTCAAAAATCTGGGGATAACAGCGATCGGAAGATGGTTCTGACTGCGGAGTGGCTTCGTGTAATACAGAGATGCTAGTTTATTTAATTAAACACCAAGGGAGACGAAGAAGTATGCAAATGATGATCGTAGACGACGAAGCACACTGGGTCGATAACCTGTCCATGACCAAGCCCTGGCACACCTTGGGGATCGAACAGGTTCATAGAGCGTACTCCGCGCATGAAGCCTTGCAACTGATTGATACCCACCCCATCGATATCGTGATTTCGGACATTCAGATGCCGGAAATGACGGGCATAGAACTGATCGAGCGCATCCGGATCCGGGACAAAAAAATAAAATGCATTCTGTTATCGGGTTATTCCGAATTCGATTATGCCAAAAAAGCCATCCAGTACGAGGCCGTGGACTACCTGCTCAAACCGCCGACAGACGATGAGTTAATGAGCGCCGTTCAGAAAGCCATCGATCAATTAAATAATGAATGGGAACTCGTCAGTTCACTGAGTCGAACTCAGTTTACTTTGCGAGAAAACCTGCCACACTTGCGCGGACGACTGCTTTTGGAGGCATTGCAGGGACACCGGTTTTCATCCGGCGAATGGGAGCGAAAACTCACCAATTATGATCTGCCCTTTCATGCCGGGGACGCCGCACTCATGCTCGTTCGGTTGGATGAAGAATTCGGACACTATGACAGCCATGATCAGACCCTGATCGAATATGCCATTATCAATATGGCGGAGGAAATTATGGGTGAGTTTATGCACGTGTGGGGTGTGAAAGAGGAGCACGGGTATGTAGTGTTTTTACTGCAGCTGAAGGAACGGAATGACGATATTGGAAAAGAGACCATTCTGGAGAAGCTGTCCATTCAGCTTCAATCCAAAGTAAAACAGTTTCTCAAAGGCTCCCTCTCCATTGTCATGACAGAGTGGTTCACCTTTCCGGACCAGCTCTACGATCGCTTCCGTCAGGCCTCCGCGTATTTCCGGCAGATCGTTGGAGACGAGCGCGAATTCGTGATGCGCGTCAGCGATGTGGAGACGCCTTCAGCTCAAGGTCCGCTGGACGTTCTATACACCCCGCCCACCTTCATTCATCTGCTGGAGAGTGGACAATGGGATGCTGCCGAAGAGAAAATACTCGCCGTCTGTGAAGAGCTGGATGAGAAATGGTCGGAATCGTGGGAGCATTGCATGGAGGCTGGTTTTCTCATTACCGCTTCGTTCACTAACCTTGCCCACCGGAACAAGCTGACCCTGACCAACCTCATGGGCAGCGATATTGAGTATCTTCAGAGCGGGGAGGCCTTCTCCACCATCGGAAAACTGCGTAAATGGTCACTTGGTGTACTCGCCAAACTCAAGGAAGGCACGTCCAATGAGGTCAAGGATACCCGGTCCGAATATGTGAAGAAGATTCAGGAGTTTACGGATAAAAATCTGCATCTGGATGTGTCTCTGCGTGTACTCGCCGATCATGTCAATCTTCATCCGACCCATCTGTCCAAGATTTACAAGATCGAAACGGGCGAAGGTATCAGTGAATATATCTCGCGCCTGCGCATGGATCGGGCCTGCCACAAGCTGGTCACGACCACCAAAAAAGTATATGAAATCAGTATGGAGATTGGCTATATGGACCCGGCGTATTTTATCAAAGTGTTCAAGCGTCAGTTTGGTGTTACGCCCCAGGAATATCGAGACCAGCATTAAACAGCATAATAGACTCCTATCGAAACTAACAAACTCATATAGATGCCCTCCCGCCCAACTTGGTACAGTTACACTTGTAAAGATCATACATCGTAGGGGGATTGAACAATGATCAAATTCAAAACATGGTGGTCCTTGCTCATGGTCATCGCACTCATCACCATCACTGCGTGCGGCAGTGGCGATTCAGCCAGTGAGAATGGTACGGACGATACGCCGGCGACAGTTGGGTCAGCCGAAGCCGAAGCTGCTTTTGCCAAAGGAAAATATGATCCGCCCATTGAGTTCAGTTCGGTTCGTATGCCGAAGAAATACGTTCAGGGCGATACCAAAGAAAATAACGTACACGACCGCTGGATGCTCGAAACGCTGGGCATGAAGCATAAGGATTCGTGGTATCCGGCCAATGACGATCAATACAGACAAAAGCTGCAGCTGGCCATCGCCTCTGGCGAGAAGCTGCCTGACTTTGTATCCGTTCCAACAAACGCGGTACTCACTAACCAGCTGATCGACTCGGGTCAATTCATCGCCATTGATGAACTGTTCGACAAGTACGCCAACAAAATCCTGAAGGATCACGCTGCAGCGCATCCCGAGCTGTGGTACCCGTTCACCAAGGATGGCAAGAGATACAACATGCCGATCCTGGAGTACACCGATAACGACGATACCCTGCTCTGGCTCAGAGAAGACTGGATGGAGAAGCTGAACCTCGAAGCACCTAAGACCATCGCAGATCTTGAGAATATCATGGACAAATTCAAAAACGAGAACCCGGACGGCCTGTCTCCGGATAAAGTATTCCCTCTGGCGATCTCGCTGAAAAATAACACTAACACCTGGATGGGCTCGCTCGACTGGTTATTCGGCGCTTACGGAACGATTCAGGAACAATGGAACAAAGACGCAAACGGCAATCTGGAGTACGGCTCCATTAATCCCGGTGCCAAACAAGCCCTCGCCAAGCTGAATGAATGGATGAACAAAGGGTATATCCACACCGATTCGGCACTATGGGACGAAGGTAAGTCGGCTGAAAGCTGGACTGCTGGCACGGCTGGCATCCTGCCTGGTGCAAACTGGGTACCCGACTGGCCTGCACCGGATCTGCTCAAGAACGTACCTGGCGCGAAATACAAAGCCTACCCTATTCCGTCTGGTCCAGACGGCAAGATCGGTACGAAGTGGCAGAACTCTGGCGTCAACGCCAGTATCATGATCAACAAGGATGCCAAGCATCCGGAAGCCATTTTCCTATACTACAACTACCTGCTCGATAACCTGGCCAACCCGGCAGCGGGCAGTCCATATGAGTACGGCTTTGCCAAAGGATACGACTGGGATATCGTAGACGGTCAACCGACCAGTGACAAAGAGAAGATCAAAGACTTCTCCAACGAGTTCCCGTTCCTGACTGGTCCGGCTCGTATTCCAGATCTGTATATGAAAACCCTCGTGAAGCTGGCTGACGGCGAGAAGCCTGAAACCCCATACGAGAAACAAATGGCCGAGTTCCGCAAACCCGAAAACTGGGCCGCTGCCAAAGTCGTGATGTCGCAGCTCGACATTCGTAAACAAAACTACTTCACCGGTGCCGCCACACCAACCATGGTCTCCAAGTGGAACCTGCTTCGCCAGTCCGAGATGGAAACCTTCAACAAAATCATCTACGGCAAGCTGCCGATCGATGCCTTTGATCAATTCGTCGCCAACTGGAAGTCCAATGGCGGTGATCAGATCACGCAAGAAGTGAATGATTGGTTTAAGTCGGTGAGCGCGAAGTAAGATTGGGTTAGAGTTTAGGTTAAAAGGAAACAAACAAAAACAAGCCGAAGCGTGTAATTCTGCCGCTTCGGCTTGTTTTTTCATTTAAGATTAAGAAACAACCCTTTGTTTATGAGAACCTCTGAGTGGATTGAAGAATGATAACCAGTTTTATTTTCCGGTCAACTCATACCAAGTCTCGTACCCCTCAATGTTTGTATCTGAGTGGTCACTGGCGTCGGATGTCTTGAAATACCTAGCATAATACGCATGTTCAGTTGTCTTTTTATTTTTATCCGTATTGATATCCAGATAGATATTGGATATTTCCAAGCCCCATTTGACACTACGAGCAATTTCGTTGATGTTATCTACAGTTGAAAATTCATCCAGTTCCGTAAGAATGGACTCCAGTTCCTCTTTACTCGGCTCCTCACTCATATCTATTCTGCAAGAAAGGATTGGACGAGTAAATGTAAATTGGACTCTTTCGATTGACGGAGAAAGTTCTTTCAAGTTTTTAGTTAATTCTTTGGTTGTATCGGTGTTGATATTGTATGTAGTACTGCAACCTGTTGCAAATAGAAGGAAACAAATTAAGATTATGATCCATTTATTCATTTCGCACCTTCTCAAAGATCTCATACAACGTTCTTGTACTGACGACGCTCAAGCGACTTATGCGAAATAGGGAGCGAACACGATGCTCAGCCGATGCGGATGTGCCCGATGAGCTGCTTCCCTGCCAATCGTTTCCCGTGGACCGAGGATCCGTTAGGCTCCGATGTGTGGATATGATTTTAGTATATGTCTCCTGCAATCTAGATTAACTTTCAGCAATTCTTTACCTGTTCCGTTATATACAATCCTTCTTGGAAAATTAAACAATTCAACTGCATCCCATATGCACACCCGCCATCAATTCCGATCTTGTCATCACTAAACCAAATATCTGATGTGCCATGGATATCCATGGTTCGTGTATGTCCAAAGATAACTTTTTTGTTTAGATCCTCAAAAGTGTGTCGAATGAATTCATCTTTAATATACATAAAATCATGCTCCGACTGGTTCTTCCAGTCCATAACACTGGGATTCAATCCCGCATGAACATAAATGTGATTATGGTCTTCGTAATATAAAGGTAATTTACTTAAAAAATCGATGTGGTGACCATAAGAAGTCTTCATTGTATCCTTCACTTCATTTAATATCTCATTAGACATTTCGCAATTTATGTTATTCGTATCACAATAACTTTGAAGGGTTGGTACTCCCCCATGTTCAATAAATTTAGATCTAATCAATTCGCTATCATTATTTATTAAATCAACCAATCGTTGGTCATGATTACCCCGTAAAGCAATGGCATGATGCATAGTTACTAATTCGATTACTTTATCAACTACTGCTTTACTATTAGGCCCTCTATCTACATAATCCCCGAGCAAAATCAACTGATCATCTTTCGAATTATATTTGATAAGATTCAACATTTGATTTAATTGATCAATACATCCATGAATATCGCTAATCATAATTGTTCGCTTCATAGAGGCTCCTCCTCTTTGAGTTACTTAAGAATCCCATGAGGTAAACAAGCATGAACTCCTTTAACTCCGTTGACGATTTGATTTATTTTTATGAAATCGCTCCCAAGGTATTGGACTTTACGCCAATTTCGTATAACGTTCCTGTATTCACGACGTCTCACCGAATTAAGGCCCGTCAAACTCCTGCCGGACCGAGGACGAATGCCCGATGCGTAAGTACCGTGTTATGTAACGTAGTTCACTTCCTAGAAGCCACCTTCAAAACTTTGTCCATTCGTACTTTATATCATCAAGCTTCTCTTCATTATCATTTCCTCTGCCAATAATTCTAAATCCGTTTCTCTCATAAAATTGCTGCGCTTTTTTGTTGACTTCAAATGTATATAAAAATAGCCTGCCTTCCGAACACTGTTTGGCGTGATCCAGGAGTTTTTTCCCTATTCCTTTCCCTTGAAATTGAGTATGAATGTATAGCTGATTTACCCAATTCTCGTTACATGCTAGAATGCCTACTACTTGCTCCTCTGAAGTATCAATTGCAATATATACTTTATTATCTTGAACTAAAATGTTATTCAGATAAAATACATGATCTTCAAAAGAATGTATCTCTTTTTGCCCTATCGCTTGTTCCTTGCTTTCTCTCCACATTTTCACAGTTTGTAAAGAATAGGAAGGATCATATTCGATAATTACAAATTCCATGTATATCAACTCCAGTTTATATTAGTGAATATTTAATTCAAGGATGTCAGTGGCTTCGAAGATATATTTAAAAATCCTCATAATCTCTCCCATGTTCGTTCAATATTGTCCGACGCTATTCTTGTATCCTTTCCCATGTATTTATAGGCAATTTCTAGTATTACCTTTTCGTCCCCAAGCCTCTCTAGAAGTTCACTGTATCTACTAACCCAAGAGGCTTAAAGGAGCGTTATCAACTAGGTCCGACTGACTTAGCCTCGCAGGGTTGTGAGCTGAATCCTCTTCTCTGGTTACCTCAACTTGTAAATCAAGGGCCGAATGCCACGTAGCGTAGAAACTTTGTTATCAGATGTCTTCGTCGTCCTAAAATACACTTAAATATCTTGGTATTCATTCATTAATCTCGTAATAAATTCTGTCTTTCCAGCAGTATAGGCTTGGCGATTGTTTCTGTATTGATTAGCTAGTTGGAACTTTAAATTCGCATATTCAGACACTAATAAGGGATTCTTTCTTAGTATATCTCTGAACATTAGATGTCTTTTCAATTCTTCACTTTCCCTATTGCATACGTATAGATGATGTTCGTGCTTCTCATTGCCTTCACTAGTATAGGGTACATAAACGTCCTTTCTTGCAAATGCTTCTCTGTTTTTAATCCCCAAATCGCCTTCATGAATATATCCCAATTCTTCTAGCTTTTTGATTAGCTGTGGCAGGCAGTTCATAGATTCTAATACTACATCTATATCAATAATTGGTTTGGCTGAAAGACTCGGGATTGATGTACTTCCAACGTGTTCAATTCGTAATACCAGACCATTTAATTTGTTGGATATAATCGATTCTATTATATTGAACGCTCTTGGCCATTCATTATTGTAGCCTTCAATAATTACTGGTTTTTCAATATTCATTGAAATGCTCCTTGCGTAATTATTATTTACGGAAATTTCTGATAATGTTCTTGTATTCACGAAAAACGACCCAGCATTAGATAACTCTTATCTTAGGCAGGGTCGTTTATTGTTCGAGTGTTCTTCCATGATTATACATCTAAAAACTAAGGGGTGGTACCCCGAAGCTTGAAATATAGTGTTAAGCGCCGTTAATACTTTCGAAGCATGACCTAACAACTTTTGAGCAAGATTCCAACTCTATTTTTTATCTTGGTAAACAAACTCAACTTCACCATCTAGTAAATATCGATATTCAAATAATTGCATTGTTCTTTCCCTAATTCTCTCCTTTATAGCCGTTGTTAGGCTTACTGGTCCTTTTGATCCAAGATAACCATTATAAATAAATGTCTCCTCTACAAATTTTGTTTCCTTTAAGTGATATTGTAACCATTCTTTCTGCGATTCAATTAGTGCTTCTCTTGGTTCTCTATCCAACTTAGAAAGAAGCGTTTTATATATTTGATTCAACTCTTTATCCCAAATCTCTGTATATTTGCTTTCAAATGCCCCCCATTCCAATGTTGTAATAATCTCTTTGGAATTTTGAAATTCATTAAATTCCACTTCATAATCATGATCTATTGGATTACGAAGCATTTCATCATAAAATTCTCCTTTCAAATCAAGCTTTCCAATGCTCATGGGTAATATTTTATTGTTTGCAGGATCTGATCGACCTTCCGTTATTTCTTTTGACTCTGTTCCATCACCTGTACTCACTACATCAGAAGGCAGATCAGAATTCTTTATTGAATTAGTTTCACTGTTCAAAGTAGTCGATTGACTACTATCTTGACAAGATGAAAACATTATCGTAATAAAAAATAATAAGAGTATCTTTCCTTTCATAAGTTATCTCCTTAAATATTATCTTTAATATTACCGTTAATGGCGCATAACGTTCCTGTTAACGATTTTGCCAATGCTGAGTATCCGGCGTATGCCAGATCAAGAACGAACGTCAGCTGCGTAAACATTATGTTATACGAAGTAATTTACATCAACGAACTTCATTCAAAATCTCTATTACTAAAATGGCTTCTTCTTTATATCCTTCAAGATCGTTTAATTTAATCCATTCAGGTTCATTATCTCTGATTTGATAGAACCTAATAACGACATCTTCTCCTTCAATTGTAGAACTTAAAATTAAAATAAAGTCCCTTTCTGGATAGCTCAACTTTAATTTCTCTTCCCAATTAGAAATGAGTTTTAATCCAGTCCTTAGGTCGTCTAGATGGTAATGATTAATTGAGGCTTCCAAATCCGTACGATCATGATAAATGGTTTCTTCAATAGAACCTCTCTCTCGTAAACTTGAAGCATCAATTACAATGCAATTATCCCATACACAAAAATCGGGGTTGAATAGATTCAAACTTATCAATTCGTTTGGCTGAGCTAACCCATTCAATAAATTTTTCATTGCCTTGTTTATTTTCATACTATTCCTGCTTTCGAAATATTACGTATAACGTTCCTGTGTTCATGACGTCTCACCGACTTAGAGCAAAGCCTCGGATTCGGCCGGGAGAGGGGCCAATGCCCTGAATCTAAAATCTTTGTTATGAGATCATGGCCCCCACGGAAATACAATCACTTTTCTTAATTCGTTTTAGTTAATCTTGCTAGTACTCCGTCTATATTATCCCATTCATAAATCAATTCATTAAGGACTTTTCCTCCAATTTTAATTTGAACTGATTTACATAAGTGAGCACCATAATACTCATAAAAATAGCGTGCCTTGTTATCCTCTAGAACATTAACAAATATCTTCTGATACCCCAATACATTGGATCGAAAAAATATACTTTTAAGTAATTCCTTCCCTAACCCAATCCCTTGATATTCTTTGAGTATGTAAATTGAGGTCAAATCGCTTGAGTTGGATACCGTATTTGTTTCTCTCTTCCAACAATCTGCAAATCCAATGATTTCCCCTTCTTTATTTTCTGCAATTATCACAAAATTGTCTGTTCTTCCGATATTTTTAATCCATAATTCAGTTCTTTGTTTATACGATAGATTGCTTAAGAATTCCTCAGGAATAATCCCCTTGTATGTAGTTCTCCAACTATCCACATGAACTTTTGCAATTCCTTCGGCATCATTAATCGTAGCTTCTCTGATATGCAACATAATCATCCCCTAAATTTTCTAGTTAAACTAATTTGTTATAAAATACAATTACTGATTTATACTATTTAGAGAGATTTCTCATAGATGATGTTGGACCTTCTTGAATTACTATCACATTAATCTCTGTTATTTTTCCACCATTTCTTTTAAATCTTCAATTGTAATTTCACTTGAGTATTGAGTGTTTTTCAAAAAAATAATTCCTTCAATATTTGCATTCCTAAACACACAAGCATCAATACTATTATTAAAAAATTCCGAATTAGATAAATCTGTTTCACTAAAAATTGAAGCTTTAATGTTTGAGTTAATAAACTTAGCACTTCTAAATGAAGAACCAGTAAAATCTAATGACAACATGCATTCTTCAAATATCACTTCACTAAAATTAAAATTTCGTATTTTTCCGTACTCCGTTATTTCGACTCGTTTAAAATGCTTTTTCCCTGAACTAACAAGCTCTTTTAATATTTTGATTGTCATTTCAGTTTCTATTATCATAAATTACTCCTGTTTAAATTTCACTTTCGCACTTCGCTAAATTTATTCTATCGTTCTTGTATTCACGAAACGGCACAGCCTTAGATAGCTCTTATCTTAGGCAGGGCGTTTGTTGTCTGAGCCCCTTCTATGTTTATACATCTGACAATCGAGGGCAATAGAGCATCCATACGTGAATGCGTAGTTGTAGGATGTCAGCATCTTTTTTGAATCGACCACAATACCAAGAGTTACTCTTTTTTTATTCACCAGTTTTCATCTGCCCTTGAATTCTTTTTGTGATTAGGACAATGAGGTTTAGACCTACAATTAAAAATGAGAATGAATTAATAGTCAGTAATA
This sequence comes from Paenibacillus sp. PvP094, assembly GCF_040546835.1. Classification (NCBI taxonomy): domain Bacteria; kingdom Bacillati; phylum Bacillota; class Bacilli; order Caryophanales; family Paenibacillaceae; genus Paenibacillus; species Paenibacillus sp. PvP094. Next base: position 353,810 of record NZ_JBEPOM010000001.1, read on the forward strand.
GCCCTAAATCCATGCTATTTTTATCTTTCTTCAATACATAAAGAATTGCTCCCGCAGAAACAATGAATGTTACTCCAAAAAAAAATGTTATCAGCATTCTTATTCTATTGCTTTTCATCATTCTAAGCCTCTATTCTTTAAGCATTAGTATTAGCTTTTTCAGCTTTATGCTTTAAACGTTTGTGTTGATTTCCTAATAACGTTCCTGTATTCACGACCCAGCGCATGCTGGGTGTCCGGAGTATGCCCCACCAAGGGCGCATGCCCGCAGCGTGAATATGTATTTGAGAAATTACACATAACGTTAACGTTCTTGTATTCATGAACCCGTCAGGGTTGTCTGCTGAAGTGCCTCTTCGATATTTTTCCCGCAGACCAAGGCTCCAAAGGAGCCGTTGCTTGAATATTATGTTATGTGATGCCACATCTTCTTCGAACTTTCTACCTACAATTATTTATGGATTTGAAATTTGATTTTAGAAATTTGTTTATCTATTAATTTATAGATTTTTTCGATTTCATCTTCTTTAATCTTATTTTTCACCAATTCATTTTTAATTTCTTGTTGAAGTTCAATTAATGCTTCAAGTTTCAATGTTATATACCATCCTGTCCATTCCGTAACTAGGCTATCGTCAAAGCATTCTCCATCGGTATAAAAGAACATTCTATAATAACCTATTCTCTTTTTTTTGTAGTAAATGTCTAACGTAGATATAACCTGCTGAGAATAGTAACTGTCTGCGATCTGATAATCGGAATGAAAAATAGTTTTATACTCAATTGTATCTATTGAAGGCTTAATATCTTCTAGATTCAATTCATCAAAAAACAAACTAATTTCTTCTGGACATTCTTTCATGTAGTTATTGAATGCTACCCAAAAACCTTCTAAGGTTCTATCCATAATTTTATGTGTATCAATCCAGCTCTCTAGCGCTAAATTATCCAATTGAATCATCCATCCTTTAAAATCTTATGTGGTTTCACATAACGTTCTCGTATTCACGACGCCGGACCAAGGGGCGAATGCCCCGATGCGTGAACATGGTGTTATGTGATTCCAACGACTTCCTCGAATTACTTAATGGGTTTAACGTGAAGCAGTCATATACAAATTATATAAATTAGTACATTGGTCAAAACATTCCAGATATAAAATTCTGATTTCATCATTAGAGCATAACTTTAGATAACTTTCTGAATTTATGATCTCTTTGATGGGTAACATCTCAAGATAATATTCCGGGCTATTCTCCTTCATTAAGATATCTTTATATCTACTAAGTACCTTTACATAAACATTATCAATAAGTCGATATTGACACTTACTGAGCTCCATCAGGAAGAATTTCTGTATTTCTCTCGCCAAAAACGAACCATTATTATAGGGAGGAGTACCGAAAAAGCAATTACTTACAGGAGACCTGTACCAGTACTGACCTTTGTGCCAATGCTTTGTAACAATAAAAGAGTGCCACTTTCGAATATCTTCATAACGAGATGCCAACACTTGATAGTGGCTTGAATACAGTCGCTCAGTGGATTGTGATAGCAAGTAATTGATTATTTCTTCATTAGTATTTAATTGTGTGACCTTGGTTATCGAACACCAGCAAATATAGTTATTATCTATTTTTCCCAATAGGCATACTTCTTCACCAGGGCTAACATATATCTCAAAATAAAAATCTTTATTACTAATATCATAATTCGGCTTAACACTATTCTTTGTTGTAATAAGGTTGTATTCAATCATTATAATGACTCCTTTATCAGAGTTTTCGCTGGTTTCACATAACGTTTCTGTATCCACGACGTCCTACCGACTTAAGGCTCCGTCAGGAGCCGGCCGCGATGCGGTTAGTCGGTGCGGAAGTGTCCGCCTGATTCCACTTCTCTGCCATCCCCTTCGGGCGGACCGAGGAGTTGAAAGGCTCCGATGCGTGGATATGATGTTATAAGATGGCCCCGCCTTCGAAGCTTAAGCTATACCATTTCTCTTTTTCCATCTTTCAATTTGCTTTTGAAACTCCTTTGAACTAAATATACTTTCTAGTTTTTGAATTTGACTATCAATTATTTCATCTGATTTTATTGCACTTATTACTCTACTTTCTAATGCCAGGTAACGTTCCTCTTTATAAATTTTAATTAGTTGATCCATCATTCCATCTGACCAAGTTAAGTTATAAAAATGAAACCAAATGATATGCTCCTTTACACTTGAGGCGATATTGATTTCATCCTTATTTTCAGTAATTGCTTCAATAGTTGATTCATGCAATAAGCTATGTATTTCATGTTGGTCGCTGATGTCCATTAAGTTAATTAGCTTTTCAATTTCTTTATATTTCTTTTGAACTGCAGCCATATCAATCGTTTTAATTATAGTACTGAGATCAGACATTCAGATTCACCTTCAATTATTTATCATGCGGGGATTTCACATAACATCTAATTTATGTACTTCGTAGATACAACAAATTCCTTCCATAATCTGAACTACGTATATGATATCCCCATATTATTACATTTACGAAGAAAAGGTTCAAGAATAAAGGGGGACTTCGAGTAGCCTTAATCTCCCGAAGCCAACCGATCCAGGGATTTTGAATACGCTGGATATTTTTCGTACTACCAAGTTGTTCGCGCAGTCGTATGACCAAGTAGCTCCTTAATGTAGCGAAGGTCTGTCCCGTTTTCTAGCAAATGAGTGGCAAATGAATGCCTTAATAAATGAATACTAACCTTCTTCACAATTCCTGAGCGTTGTCTAGCTTTAGCTCATAAACCAAGCAATCAAATCGTCTCTTCATCTGCTTCGCTGCTCATTCTTTCCCGCTCATCCACTTGCACCTCATCGATAACAAAAAAGAGCCCCACACAAGTTGTATCAACTCATGTGAAGCCCTCTTCTACTTCATATTTCCTACGACTTTCACTCGAAGCCTTGTCGCATTTCCCGGATGATAAGCGAGCGGGGTTTCTTCCACTTCCACGAGCTCAACCGTCACCGGATCGGCGCCAGCAAGTTCCGCCTGTTTCACGGCTTTTTCCCGAGCATCTCTTAATGCTGCCTCACGGGGCTCTGTAGAATAGATGTAAATCTGCTCATATTGGCCGCTGATTTGGGCAATACACGCACCAATGGCATTAGCCACGCCCCCGTTCTCAGGCTTAATCATATGGGATACTCCGCGGATGGTGTCCGGAATCACGACACTGCCTCCGCCTACCAACACAAGCTCAACATCACCTGAAGATGTCTTCATTTTATCAATGGTCTGTTCAATGATGGCTGCAATTTCGCCCTGCACCTGTTTAGCAAAGTCTTCATCCAGATGCGCTACCAGGCTCTGATCCCCGACATCTGCAAGACCCAGCCGAACGGCAATGTCCGTTGTCGTAAGTGTATTCCCGCCAAAGACAAGCGCCTCTTTTCCGATCCTGTATCCTACGCTGTCCGGGCCAACTGTAATTTTGCCATTCTCCGAGCGTACGATGCTTCCGCCGCCCAGTCCCACTGAGATAATATCCGGCATGCGGAAATTCGTGCGGATATCGCCAACCTCGACTGCAACCGACGATTCCCTCGGGAAGCCGTCCTGCAAAACGCCGATGTCCGATGTCGTGCCGCCCACATCAAGAACCATCGTATCTTTGATTTTTGCCAAATAAGAGGCACCGCGTATGCTGTTCGTAGGTCCACAGGCAATGGTCAGGATCGGAAACTGTTTAGCATAATCTACTGACATCAAGGTACCGTCATTTTGGCATAAAAACACCGCTGCATCCAATATGCCTTCTTCTTCTAATGCCTGTACAAAGCCCTCGGTTGTCGTTTCAATGACCTTGCACAATGCCGCATTGAGGATGGTCGCATTTTCCCGTTCGATTAAACCAACCGAACCAATCAATGAAGAACAGGAAACAGGAAATTCTGCTCCGTACATTTGATGAATGAGATCGCGAACGTGGAACTCCTGATCATTTTTAAGGGATGAAAATACGCCGATGACCGCTATCGATTCAATACTACCGCGCCACTCCTCCAGAAGAGCCGTGATTTCGCCTTCATCGACTTCTCCGAGCAATTGGCCATCGTATTCGTATCCGCCCTGTACGAGAGCATATTTACCCGATAGCTTCTGAACCATATCCTCAGGCCAGGACGTGTACGGAGCAACGGAAGCCGTTGCTGGGTACCCCAGACGAATGACACCGACTTGGGCCAGCTTTTTTCGTTCAACAATGGCATTTGTGCATTGTGTTGTGCCTAACATGGCATGTGTGATTTGATTTTTATCAATATTCGCCCCCTGCAGCAGCTGCCGGAGCGAGGTTTCAATCCCTGTGCGAATATCCAAGGTTGTTGGGGATTTCACCGCATGGATCAACTGATGATCCTCGTTCAAAATGATGGCATCTGTGTTGGTGCCGCCTACATCGATCCCGATTCTATACATTCTCAGCCACCGCCTTTTTCACCATTTCCTCAAGTGGTACATAATCGTAATCATAGCCGAAGTATCTTGGACCTGCCGTCTGGATTCCCTTATCCGTTCTCCACTTTTCATGAGCGGGCAATCCAATAACCCGTACGCGTTTACCGTATTTCAGGCTCTCTGTGGTCACAGGCAACAAGGTTTCGTAATCAACCAGACAGATCAAATCGGGCGTCATCGCTACCACCTGACCATTCTTTTCAGCAATCAGGTTTTCATTTTGAAAATGAACCTTCATCTCTCCGGCTTTAAACGCCTCAATGCCTTCAAGATGCATGCAGCCGAGATTAAATCCGCCCTTGGTTTCACGGATGACATCCACAATTTTCCCTTGGAATAGCTCATAGCCGGATACCCGTTTCAACAGTTCCTCAAGCTTGTCCTTGGCATCTCGGTTCTTCGATGTAATGATTGCTCCGATCTGTTCGGACAGGGTTACGATGTGATGGACACCACTCTGCTTCATTTGTGCACCCGTTGCCGGATACAGGCTGACTAAAGAACTGGCACCCATTTCGACTGTAGCTACCCTGGCGAGCCGTTCTGTCCATTTGTTGTCAATGGTCTCAAAGATGCCAATATTCCCTTTCTCATCCGTTATGGCCATCGGTGTCGCTGGAATGCCGTCCAGGTTAAACGTCACCATCTGAAGCTCCGGGAACGCCCGGCCCATACCGTCACAGTCAATCAGAGGCAACCCCAGCTGTGCCGCAACAACAATAGGAATCATAGAATTGACGCCACCCGCTTCCATCGGAAACGTACCCGCAATCTTGTCTTTTCCTAAATAATTCGCTAATTTCTGAAAAACCTTCACAAACTCGTCACCACGAGGGAATTTCTCCACTAATACGGAAGGTGCCCCCATCATCGCGGCAGGAATGAAAAAGTCCTCATCCCCTATCTCGTCCACGGAATATAGTTTGACAGGTCCAAACTTCTTAATGGCCGAGAGAGCCATCAATTTTCCGATATATGGGTCTCCCCCTCCACCCGTTCCCAGAAATGCTGCTCCGACAGCAATATGTTCAACAGCTGTTTCATCTAAATATCTCATTTATGATTCCTCCAATATAACTGTCTTCTGAGCAAATAAACGATAGCCGATATAATATATGACAAAAGAAATGATAATTCCGGTCAACGGCTGATTTGGTAACTGCGGCAGGCTTGGGAACAAGGATAACACGACAGGCGTGCAGGCTATGATCGCGCCCACAAGCCATGAGACAACGCCCAACACGTTCACGCCCTCAACCTCTTGCCAGCGTCTCTTATCCCCTTTGCCAAGCACCCAATACGAAGCAATCATCACGCCTGCCACCGGCGGAATCATAGCCGACAGAATGGACATGATCGGAGTAAAATAGTTAAGTATGCCAACGACAGCGAGTACGGTTCCAAGGGTTCCCGCAATGCCGACAGCCCACTTTTCCTTCTCCTTCGAAACGTTGAACACGTTAATTAAGGCAAAACCACCTGAAATCACATTCACAAGATTCGTTTTCCATGTAGCCAAGATCAAAATCACACCGCCAACAAACGGCGTCATGATGCTCAAAAAGGTTGCTGTGATATCGCTGGCTTGGTAAGCAATTGTCAGGACGGCTCCTGCACCAATCATCAGCAAGCCTGCCGGAACAATCCCGAATAGCGCGGCTTTCAGGACATCAGACCGTTTTTTCGAAAATTGCGAATAATCTCCCGCGATGACTGCCCCCAGCGCAAATGAACCTAGGGTTACGGCCAGTCCATCGGTAAAATCCATAACGGCCGCAGGCTTATAATTTTGGATGATCTGCAGAGACTCCCCAGTCAATGCTTCGACCAGACCGTACACGCTGATTCCGATCAATAAAGGGACGGCAATATAACTGATCACCCGCAGCACTTTAACGCCGTACATGGCCGAAATGACCATCACGAGACCGCAGATGAGTGATGCCAGCGGTACAGGAATAGTTATACCGATCTCGGCGAGCAGATTGGCCAAAGCTTCCCCGCATACATTCGCCTGAATCCCGAACCAGCCAAGACACGCAATAGCGAGGATAATGGACAAAATCGTTCGAGACCCTGTTTTGCCAAACACCTGACCTGCGACCTGAACCGTCGGCCTTCCCAAATCCGTGCTTTGAATCCCCTGCAAAATCATGAGCAGCACAATAATGGAGTAACCTACTAACGTGACAAGCAATACCTTCGATACTCCCATGCCAGCAATCAGCGCATTCCCTACCAACAAACTTGGGATGCTGATGACTGCGCCAGCCCAGATGATCCCGAGACTGAACCAGGATTGATGCTCTTTAACGGCTTTCATATGATCTCCCCCAATCCTGTTCGTTCGAATATTGTTTTCTTATTGTAAAAGATGAAGGAGGTCAGCGTCTTTTTCAGAAAACAAAAAAAAATCCGATGTTTTTGTCTTATTGGACAAAACATCGGAACTTTTTAGTCATGAATGAGACGGTAGACCATGCAGGCGGTATAAACATCGTACGATTCCGAATTGATGGTCACATCATATCCGATGAGCTCGCAAATCTTTTTAATGCGATATTTCACCGTATTTTTGTGGACGAACAACAGCTTGCTGCAATCATCCATATTCCCCTTCGCATCCAGCAGAAAAGTCATCAGCGTTTTCAACGCGTCAGGGTCGTCCATAATTGGCTCCATGACGGACAAGCATTCTTCAGTGATCTCTTCCCCTTGTTTACTGAGGTCTATGGCTCGTTTCATGGAACGAACTTCAGCTGCGGTGTACAGTTTGCGGTGATGATAAATGCGGTGAACCTCTTTAGAGACTCCGTTAACGAGCTGATACATTCGGCGTACGTCCTGTGTGTTACGCATTCTCGGAGAATAAACGATGCTTGATATGTCAGCAATGAGACTCGTCGTTTCGATATATTCTGCTGCGATTTCATACTCATTGTATTTAGAGGAACAATTCCCTAGCAGCACGACAACGCAGTGATCGATCGTTTGAATGACCGCGGTTTTATAATATTGCAGGAGATGCGCTTTTAAGTCTTCCCTTACCCTTCTTTCCTCCGACAAATCCCGAACGTACACGAGCCACATCATTTGAATCCCGGAAACGTCAATATGGAGCAAACTGGCCAATCTGCGCATTTTTTCGCTTTCATCATTCACGATGGCTTTCACCAAAGCGTACTCGCTGACCTCATTATGCTTATCTCCCCACAAATTGATGGCCACCTGCACCACTTCGCTGATTTGATCCATTGTCTTCGGAGGCAGCTTCGTATTCTCTTTAATGAGAAACAGGTAAAGGACCTCCCCGTTTTTTTGATGAACACGTTTGTATTCAACAAAGCAGGACGAATCCAGCTCATCTTCTCCCATTCTGCCGTTTAAAATGGAAGGCGCCATGGACCGGATCAGACTCGTCACATCAAGCGATGAATTGCGCGGCCACATGACACGATTGATGATATCCAGATTGCTATTTGTCAGAACGATGTTCGCTTTCATCCGGTCGGACAGCAGTTTAAGGGTAATTTCCACACTCCGCAAATGTTCCGGCAGCAGCGAGACCTTTTCCAGTGATTCATTCACGAAATGCTCATTCACCTTCTGATTGCTTACGATTGCTTCCATGGCTTCATAAATGACTTCATTATACCTAAGCGAGTAATCGTTTCTCGGCATGCAAATGATAATAAAATTCAGCGATTCTGCCAGCTCAAGCACTTCATCGGCGATATCCGGCAATACAATGCCAACATAGTACAAAATTAATCCCATTTCACCAAGGTCATGCAAGTATTGAACCGTTTGACATTGCTGCTCCACGCTGTCCTTAATCGAATAAAAAGAGCTGATGACCAGCTCTTCAGCGTACCATTCTTCTTGAACGGTTTGAATAATTTGCGAGAAGAAATTGACATCCGCCACTTCCAACACAGATAAAGAGGAAACGGTCTGATGAAGCCTGCTTGTCCCTGTGACCACCTGAGCTCCTCTAAATGAAGGAAGCTGCAGTAAATCTTTAACGGTTACCCCAATTCAACCACCACTTTTTTGTTCAATTCATGCTGCTTCTATTGTATCTGTACGTAATCTATATCTATGATAGATCATTTCATCCAGAAGGAGTTTCTCTTCGTAAAAGCTTGTTAAAACCAGACTATGATGCTCGGCATAACGAAGCAGCCTAAGATAGCTTTCATTATATATTAGTATAACCTTAGCTATGATAAGTAACCAAGTGAGTTCCCTGGCCAACTATGAAATTTATTGCATACTCGGCTGCTTAGTCCACTAAGACGCTGAGTCGGGTATCGAGCCGTACCGATAACGCAATTTGTAAACTGCTTTATAATTTTCTCATTGCATTTAGAGCGTTCTCAAAATAGCTATAGACTTCATCTGCAATTCCCAGAAAGTCTTCAACAAGTACATCACTATCCAAGTAACAAGCATACAGATACTCAACTAAAGCGGAGTCAATCTCGCAATACTTTATTATGGCATTCTTCATCTCAATAATGTCATCTTGCCATACACCTGTATCTACTATAACCAAAGAGTACAATGCACGAATTAATCTCTTCGAATACCCTTTAATATATCTAGTTTTCAGCGTGTCATCACTAGCAGTAGAAAGTGAACGACGTATACGATCTACTTCTTCCTTGGTCTCTGTATTTAAGTCTAGAATGAACGCTGGTGAAATAACGATCGGTGGTACTTTTTCACCAATATCATTGCCATATACGCAAACACAGATGATCTTAACCCAAAAACCCCACTCATTCGGTTTACTTAATACATCGTCAATCGAGCAAATGATCGTATCAATCTTAGTGACTATTGGATATTCTTTCAAAAGCCTGTCTTTAATATTTGTCAATCTTTCGTAATCAATATCCTTGGGATTTGCACAGACAATAGTAAAGTCCGCATCTGACTTAAAAGGTGTAGCAGTTCCTTTGGGAATCGAGCCACACATATAAATGCTATGAATCTTACCTTTAAATTCGGTAAGGATCTGATCTATATACTTATCAACCAAATCCTTATATTCACTTTGTATTTCAATTTTATTTATAACTTTTTCTAGTATCATATAGACTCCTCCTAAATTAAGAACTTCTTTCGGGCTAACGTTCCCGCATTCACGACGCTTGGCGTATGCCAAGTATGTCCGGCAGCCTCTGCTTTATCTCCTGCGAAAATAATGTTCTTTATTACTTGACGCCTTTGAGAAAATACCTGAATTGACTGCTCTGCTAATGTGCGAAATTCCTGAATCCCCTTAGTTTCCGAATTCACTTCACCTTTAGAAATGTTTCGAAAATGAATATTTTTCATTTAAAACTCCTATCATTCCATCAATGTTAAACGTGTTATATGCGCTCAGGTATTTTTCAATAAGATCTTTTAGATTTGAGTTCTCCAAGTCGAATCACACTCCTAGATTTTGATATTACATATTTGTCCTGATTTCAGATAACGTTGCTGTATTCACGAATCCGAGAGGGTTAAAGGAGCGTAGCGACTGGGTCCGTCAGAACTTGCCTCTCAGTGGTTGTCGCCTGATTCCGCTCTTATCTTAGGCTGGGGCGTTTGTTGACTGAGATTTCTTCCATGATTATACATCTGTCAATCAAGGGGCGATAGCCCCGCAGCTTGAATACTGTGTTAAACGCAGTTGCTGACTTCATCGAATTATCAAATACTAGCTTTCAGTTTGTTTTATATGATGCAGCATATGGTTTATACTCTATAAAATTGTCTATCCCACCAACGGAGGCGTTTAGTTAAGCAGGACTTCGAAAAGTACACTGTATCTCGCGGCAATAATAAATGAGTAAAATTAGTTTGAATAGATTCTCCCAATTATCCATCGAAATACTCCTTTCATCAGGAATGCCAATGAAATAGATAACATTCATCCCGTGATGCATTTATGACCCGATATGGCCTTCTTTATCCATAACCATTCGCAACACGCTTTGCTTTCCTCGAGACACAAAAAAAGACAAGGCGATCTAAATGGTATTGATCATAAAAAAGTACTGGATAAGGAGAGAACCATATTAGGAATAAGTAAATGGCATACAGGAAAACATAAATCCGGGAACTTCATTAACTAACGGATCTAGGAGGTTGGCAAATGGCAAAGTTTTTCATTTTAACAATATTATTATTGGTGGCAGGCTGTTCGTCCCATAACAATATGATGCAAAAACAAGTGACTCCTGAGCAAAAACAAATTTCAATTCATGATCATGCTGCTGCACCAAACTCTGTCCTCACACAAGCATCATCAACAGCTACATCTAGGCAAGAGGGATCTATTACAACAAAAGAAGCCCAAAATGGAATTCCATTGGATTTGTTGGATCTGATTCGAACACCGGATGGAAATACAGTAAACCAGGCACCTGCAGGAAATCTTGAAAATAAGGAGCCAACAGGACAAGTACAGGAAGGTAAAAAAAATGCTACGGATAAAACAGATTTTGAGCAGCAGGTTCTGGATCTGGTCAATCAAGAAAGGGCCAAGACGGGATTAAGTTCCTTGAGTAGGAATGAAGAATTATCAAATGTGGCTATGGTCAAGGCACAGGACATGTACAACCACAGTTACTTTGATCATAATTCGCCAACACATGGATCCCCCTTCGATATGATGAAGGAATTCGGGATCACATATAATACCGCTGGAGAAAACATCGCAAAAGGGCAAACCACCCCTACCCAGGTTATGAAGGAGTGGATGAATAGCCCTGGCCACAAAGCAAATATACTGAATAATAGTTATACTCATATCGGTATTGCTTATTATAACAACACATGGGTCCAGGAATTTACTGGGTAGCGCCTTTCATCTCCCAACAATAAAGTATCAAAAACCCGCAATTCATGTCGGGTTTTTGATACTTACAGATCCTGCATACGCCACCAGTAGTTTTGTTTCCTCGAACCGGATTAAAGTAAAGATGAGCACAGCCAGTTCAATAAGAAATTGCCACTCCATATAGCTTTACCAAAGCACACACTACTGATCAATCATGGATAACAGTAGACGATTGAACCGGCTGGTACTTCTTCTGGGGAAATTTCTTTCCCCAAACATATACCGATATTCTTTTTGCCGGCTACAAATGATTAATTTGAATAGAAACGACTCCATACACTTGCTCTTCCCCGTCCATTTTTTTGATGATAATCTGGTCACCGATCATCTCTTTGATTTTTGACGGAAGTTTTTCATCCAACTCTTCATTGGCCCCCATAACGATGGTTCCGAATTCAGGTGTTTCAAAGACTAAACCAACGCCAAACAACATTTTTGCTTCCATTCTTTGACCACCTTATCCCTGATCTATGAATAACTCACCTTTGAAATCTCACACTCTGAGGGTGGCATTACGAAGTCTAACCTTGGCATCTCTCAATTATGCTTAAGTCATCCTTTTATCTCTTCCCGCTTTTTCTAAACATACAAATTCCAACCCACAACAAAAGCAGCCAAGATAAATGCCGAGATGCCAGACATAATGTACATCACCTTTTGCTTTTTGGCGTAACTACTCTTCCGCAGTTTGTAAATGAGCAAACCAAGATACGCCACTGCCAGGACTACATATAGCAGATTAAACCCTAAATTGATGCGTAATGAAGAATAAGCAGGATAACTTGGAAGTCTGGTAAGGATGATAAAAAGATTGAGTAGGAGCAACCCACCTGTGAAATTAATGGCAAAATAATATTTATCGAAATGGGTTGAAAGATTTCCTCGTTTTTTAAGTTTGTAAAGAAGCATCCGGATTATGTAACCGATCAGAGCACCTAAGCTGAAAATGATGGCTAGCGCAACAGGAATAAGCGATATTGTAATCAAATTCACCTTTAGATTCGATACAGGTAAGTAATCCATGTAAGGAGTATAGGAAATTTTCTCAACAATGCCATGATGCTCGACCACATTATAAACACTACTTAACTCCGCTTTTGAAAATTTGCTTATATCAAGCAGCCTAAATAAATCGGTAAATCTAGAGGCGGGCCGTCTTGCAGATTGAAAATATCCCCCTCCCTCAGAAGTAACCGAATTAACGTATGTGCTGTTACCGAAAATCTTGCTAATAAGTCCATAATAATAGACTTCCTCAAAAGCAATGTTTGTCATGACCACCATTCCAAATTTGGATTCTGGATCAAAGACAACTTTGCTTGAAAACCCTTTTAAATTCCCCTCATGAAGCAGTGTAGGTACCCAATATTCCATCTCAGCGAACCCATGCGCAAATCGTGGAATCGAAGTTCCGTCATAATACAAACTGGTTGACAACATTTCGTCTAACGTATCTCTCTTGGCAAATAATACACTGTTATCATCAACAGGCATCAGCGCTGCAAGGAATTTCCCTAAATCTTCAGCTGTCCCCATGGCTGCCCCTGTAGGATAGAACGTTACGTATACTCTGTTCTCAGAGATCCGTTTTAAATCTTTCGTGTACCCTTCAATCTCATTCCTTCTCTGCACGAGGTCTGGACGATCCTGCCCCGTTGGATGAACCGTAGTGTCGTTCATATGAAGCGGTTCAAAAATATGTTGATTAACATATTCATAATAAGGTTGGCCACTTACCAATTCCACGATGTATCCACCTAGACCAACGCCATAGTTCGAATAACCGACGACGCTATTCGGTTTGTATATCTGTTTCGGCTCATTTTTACGCAGCGTTTCTCCTAAATCATAATCTTCATTCTCGTCGTAATAATACACTTCGGTCACTGTTTGATCTTCCCAACCCGCATTGTGATGCATCAGGTTCAATAGGGTAATTGGTTCATCGTATTTGAGCTTTTTGAAAAATCCTTCTGGCAGATATTCTCTAATATCCGTTTCCAGATCAAGCTTCCCTTGTTCGACAAGCTGCATAAGACTCGTATAGACCAACAGTTTAGAGATAGAAGCCCATTCAAAAACAGTGGAGGTATCTGCCTTTCGCTGATTCTCAATATCCGCAAAGCCATATGCTTTATTTACTATGAACTCGCCATCTTTGATCGCCACAACAGAAACGGCAGCGGTATACTTCTCATACGACTCAACATAAGAATCAATGGTTTTCTCTAACTCTGTTAAAGGAATCCTGGATGGTGTTGTCTGAATCAGTTCTTCTTCCGCGTTGACAGGTACCGCACATGCGATAATGACGAGCACGAGTGTCAAAACACAAGCGATTACTTTGTTTACCGTGTGAAAACTACGATCTTTTGGGCGATTTTTCTGCATCAGCAACTCTCCTAATATATAAATGTATGTCACATACTCTATTTTTTACGTATGCGTTTTCAAATGAGTTCCCACTAATTTAAGTTATTCTCAAATGCAATTAAACTCCATTCAGGAGAGAGCGCAAAGAATTTAACCTTTTAGGTAAACCTAGATCATGGTACAACACAGCACCTGTACGATGAGCAGCAGAGTGCACGCGCACGCGAGAATCTTATTAGACGGATCAGGGCCACAACTTTGCCTGCCAGTATCGAAGCCAGTTCTTCGGACAGCAAGCCGTTCGTCGGTGATAATTCGTAATAGTCTGCTTAGCCTCGGTCAGTTCACCGAAAAGGCTCAGGATGGTCTATTTCATTAAAATCACAACTCATATTGTATAACTGTACACATAAAAATGCCCCCTCACTGTAGCAGGTTTAGCTATACACCTGTTAACAATGAGAGGGACAAATCTTAGTCTTACATCTGCTCAGTTTAGAAGCTATGAGCTATTTTGTGGTTAACCCAGCAATTGATCTATTGTTGGATTCTCTCTCAGCATGCGCATGATCACCGTTAAGGCTTCCGCCCTCGTGAGATTGGCGTCCGGTTCAAACCGGTTCTGGCTCTTGCCCTCGAGCAGCCCCGCCTTTGCAGCCGCTTCAATGATCTCCTTCGCCCAATGCTTGGGTGCTACATCAACGAATGTGGCAGCATCGCCAGATGGAGTATTCTGAAAAATCAGGATTTTCGAGATCATAGCAGCCATCTCGGCTCGTGTAATCCTGTAATCAGCGTGGAAGGTTCCATCAGAGTACCCGTTGATAACTCCATTGGAAGCAAGAATTTCTATAGAGTCTCGCGCCCAGGAGTTCTGAATATCCCGTAACTCAAACGTTCCGCTTCCTGAACGCAGGGCAAATGCTTTAACAAGAAGTGTGCTGAACTCTGCTCTTGTAATAGAAGCATCCGGTTTGAATCTGCCATCTGGATAGCCCTTAATCATGCCTATCTTGGCAGCGGTTAAAATATCTTTGGAAGCCCAATGGGACGCCGCGTCCTGGAATGTCACAGCGTTACCGGCCAATGCTTCTTGAATAAAAGCTACGAGCCGATCAGTTTCAACAAGATCGTGAAAATACTTGGTCTCCTGAACTGGGGGCGTTGAAGAGTCTGTTTCAGCCGGAGTGCTCGTATCGATTGAAGTGCTTGTATTGTTTGGACTGCTCGGAGAGGATCCTGACCCCGAAACTGGCGTACCGGTTACTGTTACGTTTATATCTACCGATTGGGTTCCATACACAGCACTGACGACAGTACTGCCCGCTGTCTTACCTGTAACCCTGCCGCTGGTAACATTAGCAATTGACGGATTGCGAACAGTCCAGGTTACCAATGAGGTCACATCTCTTTGCGACTGATCTGAAAAAACAGCTGTAATGGCCACGGATGCAGTCTGTCCGCTCAGTACCTTTAACGTATTTGGAGTAGCCCTTAAACTGCTTAATGCCTGCAAGGTAATGCTCTTTGTTGCGATGCTGCTCATTTTGTCACCATCGCTTACGGTAAAGCTGATCGTGTGCGTCGTCATATTCGTAGAAACTTGTGTGTTTTTGTAAGTAACTGCTCGCAATGCGTTCTGCCACTCCGCCAACGTTGCGGTTCCACCAGCGGACGTCAGCATCAGCACGCCATTAAGTGCATCATAATTCGCCGCAATATTACCCATGCTCGCTCCATCATTCATGAAAGCAAGCACATCTTTTTCCGGGTCGAAATGACTCGTAATGCTAACCGTTGCGCTAGCTAAGGTTGTATTATCCAGGTCGGCTACCATTACACCGCTGTCAATAGCTGTCGGAGTCGAAGCTCCAGAGATGTAATTAGTCGAACCACCACTTGTGGTCACAATTGGTGTCTGATTGATAGCTGTGACCGTTACAGTTCGTGTCGCTGTATTGCTTGAATTGACGCCGTTCGTAAACGTGAAGCTAACCATACGTGTCGCCGTATTTGGCGTGATCGCCGTATCTGTATAAGTAATTGATCTCAAGGCAGCTTGCCACTCCGCCGACGTTGCAGTTCCGCCCGCTGATGTCAGCGTCAACACACCCGTAACTGCATTATAACTGGCCGTAATGTTACCCATAGTTTGCCTGTCATTGGTGAATCCCAGCACATCTTCTCCAACATGAAGATTACCTGTAATGGCCACTGTTGCGCTTGCAAGAGTAGTACTGCTATCTGCTGTTACCGTTATGCCAGAGTCGATAACGACTGGAGTTGAGGGCGCATTATCCCCAGCCACGAATGAAGCCGAACCGCTACTTGTGGTCAGACTCGGAGGCGTCATCACAGCTACTTGTACTGTATGTGTAACAGCAGCGCTGGTCTTCGTTCCGTCGTTTACAGTGTAGTTAATGTTGCGTTGCCCTGGCGTGGCGCTCGTACTCGAGAACGTAATTCCTCGCAACGCACTCTGCCACTGCGCCAGCGTTGCGGTTGCGCCTGATGATGTCAGCGTCAGCACGCCAGTGAAAGCATCATAACTCGCTGTAATATTTCCCATCGTCGCCCCATCATTGGTGTAAGCCAGTACATCTTTTCCCGCGTCGAAATGGCTCGTAATGCTAACCGTTGCGCTGCTCAATGTCGTATTGTCCAGGTCTGCTATCGTCAAACCGTTGTCCATAGTCACCGGAGTCGAAACTCCAGAAATGTAATTAGTCGAACCACCACTCGTGTTCACGATTGGTGTCTGGTCGGTTTCCGTCACCGTTACAGTTCTTGTCGCCGTACTACTTTTATTGACGCCGTCCGTCACCGTGATGCTAACCGTACGTGTCGCCGTATTTGGCGTGACCGCCGTATCTGTATAAGTAATTGATCTCAAAGCAGCTTGCCACTCCGCCAACGTTGTAATGGCGCCTGCTGATGTCAGCGTTAGCACACCAGTAGATGCATTATAACTAGCTGTTATATTCCCCATGGTCAGCCCGTCATTGATGAAATTCAGTACATCCTCTCCAGCATGAAAATTGCCTGTGATCGCCACTGTTGCGCTTGGAAGCGTAATACCGCTATCTCCGGTTAACATTATGCCGGAGTCGATAACGACCGGAGTTGAGGGCGCATTATCCCCAGCCACGAATGAAGCCGAACCGCTGCTTGTAGTCAGACTGAGAGGCACGATCACTGTTACATCCATAGTATGTGTAGCAGCAGCGCTGGTCTTCGTTCCGTCGCTTACAGCGTAGCTGATGTTGCGCTGCCCTGGCGTGGCACTCGTGCTTGAAAACGTAATTCCTCGCAACGCACTCTGCCACTGTGCCAACGATGCGGTTGCGCCTGATGATATCAGCGTCATCACGCCTGTAGATGCATTATAAGTCGCCGTAATGTTTCCCATGGTCGCCCCATCATTAATGTAAGCCAGTACATCTTTTCCCGCGTCGAAGTGGCTCGTGATGCTAACCGTTGCGCTACTCAAGGTTGCATTGTCCAGGTCTGATACCGTCAGACCGCCGTCAATAGCAACCGAAGTCGAAGTTCCAGAGATGTAATGGGTCGAACCACCACTCGTGGTCACCATTGGTGTCTGGTCGGTATCCGTCACCGTCACCGTTCGCGTAGCCGCACTGCTTGTATTAACGCCGTCCGTCACCGTCATGCTAACCGTACGTGTCGCCGTAATTGGCGTGACCGCCGTATTTGTATAAGTAATTGACCTCAAAGCGGCTTGCCACTGCTCCAACGCTGCGGTTCCGCCCGCGGATGTCAACGTCAGCACGCCAGTGGATACATTATAACTAGCTGTAATATTCCCCATGGTCCGCCCGTCATTAATGAAAATCAACACATCTTCTCCAACATGAAGATTGCCTGTAATCGCCACTGTTGCGCTTTCAAGGGTAGTGCTGCTATCCGCGGTTACCGTTATGCCAGAGTCGATAGCAACCGGAGTTGAGGACGAATTATCTCCAGCCACGAATGAAGCCGAACCTCCAGATACAGACAACACAGGACCCGTGGCTGCAAAAGTGGTCGGTGTAATATAATTACCGAGTCCCGTCTGGAAGGTTAATGCAATGGTAAGCAGGACCATCAATTTGCGTATTACGTTCTTCATTGACTATTTCCCCCGTCATTTAGAGTTAATCCTGAATTTGTAACCATTGCTGTAAGGTAAGCATCAGACTATATCTAGACAATGTGTTCTCATATTCGATGGATACTATATCTCCTTTTTTACTTAGATAAAACCCATTTTGCGACATTCTCGTAGAGAATTCCTGTGCTTTACGAACTATTTTTAGGACTTTAAGCATGTTTTTTCGATTTTTCTTTAGTGTAGTATTGATCTAGCTTTTATAACGTCTGCATTGTGAATTTGGACTATATTAAATCGTATGGAATATAATGTTCCGATGACGAAGCTTACTCTTTTTTTATCTGTCCTCGCTAAAAACTAATAAAACAGGCCACTTTTCCCCCTCCAGAGACAAAAGATGACCTGTCTATACGTCTTGTTAGATAATTCACTAGACTCTCTATGGGTGCAACAGGATTCACCCTCAGCCCCTCCAACCATTCCCAAGACCCGTTGCTCTATGGTCAATATCCCATCCTGCATAAGCTGAGTACTCTGCAGGAAAATGACTCGCTTGTACAGCCGATAATCTCTCAACCGAGATATGATAGGTATATAGGCATTATGATCTCTATAAAAAAGTATGGGACAATGCCCTCTCCCACGGCCCTATCAAAAGAACCAAGTTTGAACGAGGGTCATCATCCCAATGTGTCAGTACGGTGTTTTTTCCAAGCCTCTTATCCATGTTTCCCAATGCTTTATATAACCCATTATTCCAGTGTTATTTCCCGCTACGCTCATACCAATAACCAGGAATATCATGCGCAAGACGCATTAACGCTTCCAGGTAAAAGTAGTCGCCCCAGATCATATAATCATCAGGGGATAAGCCGCCATGAATATGATAAGACCCATGTTTAAGAAATCCTTCTGCTTCATCGTCACCGATCGTGGCATAGTTATTGATCAGCGATTCCATGCTTGTTGCCAACATCTGCTCAAAATACAGACGATCTGGATCACCAGCAGGCAAATGGGTGATAAGCTCCGCCAGTCCGGCAGCGACGATCGCTGAGGCTGAACTGTCCCGGTAAGTATCCGCAGCTATAGGAGCATTGAAGTCCCAATAAGCAACACTGTCCTCGGGTAAATGTTCAAGGAAGTAGCGGGCCATACGCTTGGAAGTCTCCAGAAATGCTTTATTTCCAGTATAGCGATAAGATAGCGCGAAGCCATATACACCCCAGGCTTGACCCCGCGTCCACGTCGAACCGTTGCTGTAGCCTTGATGAGTGGCACCGCCGATGGGAACACCCGACTTCGCATCGAAGAAAAACGTATGATACGAACTATCATCCCCTCTAACGATATAACGCCGTGTTTTCTCTGCTTGGATCTGTGCTATTTCAGCGTACGTTGGATCACCCGTCTGTTCACTTGCCCAATACAATAACGGCAGATTAAGCAGGCAATCAATAATAATCCTCCCCGCTTCTTGCTCGTTATCTGGGGCTCCCCAAGCTTGAATATAACCGCTGCCGTCACTCGTAGTCCGCCATCGTTTCATTAATACATCAGCTGCAGCAAGAGCCAGCTCCCGAGCGCCTTCATCGCCAGTGATGATCCACTGGGCTTTGGCCGATAAGCTGTATAAGAATCCGATATCATGGTGATCCAGAGAGTCATGCTGCTCAAGCCGCTGACGTAAACTTGCCACTGCCCCTTCTGCTGCCTTCCGGTAGCGTTCATCGTGTGAATATTCATAGCACAACCACAATATCCCCGGCCAGAAGCCATTTGTCCAGTCGTCGTTATCATTCAAAATATAAGTTCCATTCAGACTAACATGGGGAAACCGGGTCCCGAACTTATCCATATTATTTAGCGTTTTCGATAGAATGTCCTCAATGGCTTGTATATAACGTTGTTTTCCTTGTAATTTCGTTGTTTGCATTCCCTCGGTAGACATCAGACTTCAGTCCTCTCTTCATCTATTATGAGAAATGATCCAGAGAATGACAGTAAAAAAGGGATCAACCGAGCTCGGTCAGTTGGCCTGCCGCAAGCTCTACGACGTCCGTTTCCACGCTTACCCATACACTTTGTGCAGAGGGATTATGGACGATCCGGTAATCTGCCGAGAATCGGAGCTGCCGCAATGCATGCATATACGAAACGATTTCAGCATTCGTAGCAAACCAGATATTTTCGTTTCCGGCAACGAGTTCTCCAAATCGATCGATCAGCTCCCAGTTGTTGTCGTTCTCAAATTCATAGCTGTGCCCCCACACATACAGCAATGCCATCTTGGTATGCCTCTGCTTTAAAGCAAGTAACTGCTGCGCGTACTCCACCATTTGCCGATAATGGCAGGTCGGATGCCATCTCAGGAAGTCTGAAGGCATATTGAATCCGAACTCGTTTGCGGCAGTCCGTGCATACTCGATCCCCAGCGAAGGCAGCAGCGAGACAAGCTGGTCGTTATATGTACCAAAAGGGTAGCTCATCCCCCGCACAGGATAACCAACCAGAGCCTCCAATCCCTTTCGATCCTCCGTGATTTCCTGAACCATTTGTTCGACCGGGGACTGTTCGAGAAAAGGATGGCTGACGGTATGTGCAGATACTTCATGCCCTGTGAACAGGGGGCGTATCTCCTCCCGTGCAATAAATCCCTCTTTTCCGAGCGTACCGCTGTTTAGGTGAAACGTGCCTTTGATACCATATTCATTAAACCTCTCGACCAGCCTTCTGTCATGAATCTGCCCATCATCAAAACTCAGAGTGATGGCCTTATGCACGCCACCCGGAAAGCGATCATATCGAATTCTCATGCCAATTCCTCCTAACGTTGGTTCAAGCAAGCGTATACGAGATTTCTCAAGCGTGGATGCACATAGGGCTCTTGATTGTTCAACATATGCTGCGCATACATGACGGTCAGCTGAGAAGACGGGTCCATGATCGCCAGAGCACCGGCTGCGCCGCTCCAGCCAAATTCACCAAGCGGACTGAGCGACCCGCTGGTCTGCTTGGAACGATGTGTGCGAACACCGAGCCCGTAACCATACCCCGCAAGCTGCGACCACGTGAAATGACTGCGATTGGCCTCCGTCAGATGATCTGTTCTCATGAGATTCACCGTCTCGGCTGCGAGGATTCGAACGCCTTCGGGGCTTGTTCCTTGATGGGTAAGTGCATTCAGAAAGACGGCGTAGTCATCCACCGTAGAGAATAACCCGGCACCGCCGCTCTCATATTCCGTACCGATCCGGTAATCGTTCCCCTCCTTGGGAATAGGTTTGCCTAAGGACTCGCTATATTCATACTGTGGGGCCAAACGGCTCCGTTTCTCTTCCGATACATCGAAGCCGGTATCACACATCCCGAGCGGGCCGGTAATTTCATCCCGAACATAGGCGCCGAACCGTCTTCCATCGACAACTTCGACCACAGCGGCAAGAACATCATGGCTTAAACTGTAGCTCCACCTCTCCCCCGGTTCAAACAACAGCGGTTCTTCGGCGATGGCCGCCGCTACTTCGCGGGTTGGCGCTCTTCCGCTTGTGCGTCTTACGACTTCCAGGATTGAAGGGGAACGGATATCATAAGAGAGTCCGGCCGACATGGTAAAGAGATCCCGTACCCGGATCGCTCTCTGGGCTTTCTCCAATACCATTTCACCGCTGGGCAAGGTCACTTTCACGGCCATCTCGCCATATTCCGGAAGATAGTCCGACAACGGATCATTTAACAGGAGCACTCCCTTTTCTACCAGCTGAAGGGCTGCCGTACAGGTCAGAATTTTGGTCAGTGAATACAGCCGAATGATGTGCCTGTCGTGGATGGGAATACGTTGTTCCAAGTCAGCATAACCGCTGCGGTAGCGGAAGACCTCTTGATTGCGGTACAAAACCAAAACCTCCGCCCATGGAATACGCCAATCCGTTAGGCGGTCGATAAATATGGATAGCGGTTTGAAGTCCATCGCTTTGCTTCCTTCCTGTCTCAATATCACTCGTAATCGATAACCACCATCTGATGGCATTCAAGCTTCGGAACGGTGTAGCTAACCGAACCCTTCTCCCATTTAAAGGGAATGGACTGGACTTGCGGCGCCAAATACACATTCTTCACTTGATGGGGAGTCCGGATGGACACCTCAACATCATGTAGGGGGATGATATCCTCAATTACTTCGATATGTTTGCCACGGCGGACCGGTGACGCATACAGCAGATGATGGACCAGCCTTTTTTCTTGCTTTTGCTCCTGCAGGGTGGTTACGCCCTGGGCAGGCAGATCGGTGTTCAGCGTTTTATTAGGCAGCAGGCGGTTCAGCGCAAACAGGATCGTCTCCTTCAGGATCAGACTTCCTTGATTCGCATAATCCTCAAACACGTTCCAGGCCAGATAGATGCCACTGGCGCTCTCTACCATGCCCGGTCCTCCATAAACATCGCTGCTTGGCGTATGCTGGTGCGAACAGAAGGTAAAGACATCGCGGTTAAAGTACGGATCTTTCCTGCTTCCAAGCTCCGTTCCGCCGGCAAGTTCAAGCTTCTGGCCTTCCGTATACATGACAAAGGAAGCTTCCCCCAGGCTCGCAGGCTTGAACAACGGATGAAAAAAGTCCGGACGGTATGGATTCACTCCCACATATCTCACTCCGAAATCAATGGCGAAGGACGTGCCGTCCTGGTCCAGACCCGACCAGCCTGTGGCAAGAACCTTACCTCCCTGCTGCAAAAACAAATCCAGCTTACCCTTCAGCTCGTCATTCACCGCCACATAATCCGGTAAAATCAGCACCTGGTAATTCGAAAAATCATGCTCCGTATCAATCACATCAAATAGGATATTGCCCTCCAGCAGCATGCGTACAGCCCCTGCATCCGAATCGTTCCGACTTGCTTCTTCTTGGGCTTTAGGGTGCACACCCGCTGCTTCCAAGGACAACAACGCTACATCCGCAATGTTCGCGGCATTCACGCACCATGCTTCCTTACTTTCGACTTCACCGTAAGCCGTACCGATCAATTCATAGGTTGCCGGATCCATCCGGCCGTCAGGCTGAAGCTGATCCCCAATTGAACATTTTGCACCATTTGCAAGACTGAGAGCGGTTTCATACCGAAGTGCGTTTGGATGTTTATATCCGCCGAATTCTCCCCAAGCGGTATGAAATTTCCCGGTCATGCCAAGAAATTCGAATCCGAGCGTTTGTACGTACCTGGCCGAAAGAGGAAAATGGTCATAACCCCATCCACCTGTAGGCAGCGACTCCAGTTCCAAATGGGTATTCATTGCAGCCAAATCGCGACGACCGCGCTTGATATGTCCGCCATTATGGAAGATGGGCAGACCTGGTTTTATCGATTCCACCGCTTCCTTCACCCTGGCTGTGTAATTGGCATATGTGCTCTCCCATAGGCTCTTCATCGCTTCCTCATTGCGAGGGTCATTCTCTATACGCCGTATGGTATCCACACAGTTATGACAGTAACATTTGCGTATACCCACAATATCGAGAAACAATCCGTCTACATCATATCGGAGTATAACCTCCCGAATCTGTTCGATCAGGATATCGAGATAAGGAGAGTTCATGCAAAACTGATGATAGCCTGGCTGCATGAAGCCTTCGGCCCAATTTGTTCGATCATTCATGTCACGGATCAGCCACTCGGGATGACGCCGGGCTAGCTTTTCATCCAAACCGGCCGAAAGATACACTGGTGTTTTTACGTTGATTTCATGGGCTGCCTCGATCTGTGCCGCAAGCAAATCGAAGCTTAAACCCGGATGAATCTCATTAGCTTCCGAAGGATGATACGCCCAGCCATGATGGCACTTGGAGAACACTGTAATTGAGTCGACATGCCCAAGCTTCAACATGTCTTGAAACTGCCTTTTGTCAAAACGCTCCCCAATGGGAACAATGGCTTCCGAGGTATGGAAATCCAGATGGACTTGACGGAATCGCATGATTTCGCTTCCTTTCTCGTTCATATATCCCTAATATAGGCCTTCCAGCATTGAACGAATAGGTGTAAAGACGACTTTTTATAGCACAATTCCGACCATTCGCAATTCAGTGCATGATACAATAGGTGCATCATGAAGTAATGGAAAGGGCTGGCCTTATGAATTGTCTGGAGCTAACCATCCCCCCACTTCCGCAATTAGTGACGATTGGTCACTCCATCTGGAATCCGGGACAGCAGCACTTGAGTCGTTCGTTCAACTTGTATGACATGCTCTTTGTGATGAAGGGTACCTTGTACATGACGGAAGATGATGTGCCATTCGAAATCACAGCAGGCTCCTTGCTTGTGCTTGAGCCGAATCGTCTGCATGTCGGGCACCGCCCTTGCGAAGAAGAAACGGAAATATACTGGCTCCACTTGGCCCACCCTGAGCCTGTCCGAACGATGGACAGCGGACATATTCCATGGTCGACCCCCTTCGCGAAAGGCTCCAACCTGGATGTCACTCCGCACCGGCAGGTCATGTACATTCCCAAATTCACAAGCCTGCACACCCCGAGCATTCTTCCCTACCTGCATCGAATGATGGAGCTTCACCTAAGCTTGTCGCCCGCAACGTCCTTGCCGCTGCAGGGGCAGCTCGCTGGCTTGTTGACCGAATTGCAGTCGGCTATGCGCCTGCAGTATGCTCCACGCTCGAGAATACTGTGCGATCAAACGATAAGCTATCTCGAGGAGCATATCACCCGTCCCTTCGATGCGAAGCATATGGAAGAAACGCTCCATTTCCATGTGGACTATCTCTCCCGCTGCCTGAAGAAATATACAGGACTGAGTCCACTTCAATACCTGCATGAGCTGCAGATGAACAAAGCTAAATCTCTTTTGGAAAATACAAGCCTCCCCGTATCCGAGATTGGTGTGCTGATCGGGATTGAGAACGCCAATTACTTTATTCGCTTATTCCGAAAAAAGCTGGGAATGACACCCGGTCAATATCGAAGCACCCGCTTGGGCCGCACATGACAAAAACAGCAGGAACGTAATCGTTCATGCTGTTTTGTTATGGGTCCCTATTATTTTGTTATGAGTTCCGTTCCTATTGTTTTCCTATGAGTTCCTGTTGTCTTCTTATGAAAACGTTTAGATGTATTTGTCCCGGTATTCCGTAGGCGTACACAGGTAAATCTTCTTGAACTGGCGGGCGTAATAATTCTGATCCCGGAATCCGCTCTCTTGAGCCACTTGCAAAATGGACAAATTGGGATTACGCAGAAGCGTACAGGAATAATCCAGCCTCCGCCGGATCACATAGTCCATGGGCGTTGTTTGGAAGTTCCTTGCGAACTCGCGAAGAAACTGCCTTTTGGACAAATACGCCCTTTCCGCTAGCATATCCAGATTGAGCGGCTCCTGAAAGTGTTCCTCCAAGTACGTAATGGACTCGGCGATTCGCAGCGCTTTATTCTGAGGCCACCCGTTGTTCGCCACATAATAGCGGGAGAGCACACCCATGAGTGCCGTAAAGTAGGAGCGGATCAGCATTCGGTAACCTTCTGGCCGCTGATCATGCTCACTCAGAATGACATCCAGCAGACCGGTGACCTGCCGCAGCTGTTCATCATTCAGGGTAAGCATTCCTTTGAAGTTCATTTCCTTCCGGTAGAACGGCTCGAAATAAAATAATGCCTGGAAGCCAGCCATCAGCTTCAGTTCCTGCAGCTGAGTCATCTGGTCAGGATGAAACATGACGTTGACGTACTCGATATGATCCACGTCTTTATAGCCGTGAGACACATTGCCATGGATGAAGAACACCTGCCCGGCGGAGATCGGATACTCCCTTCCTTCGATAATGTGAGTTGCGGTACCTCCAAGAATGACAACGAGCTCGGAATAGTCATGCTGGTGGACATCAAAGTCATGAGTTAGAGGGCACTTCTCAATGCGAAAAATAAAATCCGGTTCAAGCCCCAGATCCAGATAATGGCTTTTTCTATTCATGTCGCTATTATGCTAAAGAAGGTCATTATCGTCAAGGAATTATGAAGCCATTTACAGTAACATGGGGATAAACGACATGAAACTGAGGTGGCTTATGTACCGCTATCATTTCCGTGCGCAGTGCCGCGAGAATATGGACCCGAAGCAATTGTTCCGCGAAGCTTTACCCGTACTTCAAATCCAGATGCAGGAACTCGGCGCCCGTCAACTTAGTCTGTTCCATTTCGGGACACAGCTGTTTCTTTATTATGAAAGCCCGGCTCAGTCGGTTGATCCTCATGAACTGTTCGCTCACTGCGAACACGCTTTGGAAATCTGGCCCGGAACGGGCAGTGCTAGAAGATGGGTGCCGATGACAGATATTTTCCACTATCACAAACCAGTCAGCGAGCAGCAATGGTCAAGACAAAACGCTTCGGCCCGGCCTTATGTTAGAATCGCCCATCTCAAGCCGGATCAAGTCGCCAGTTATGTGTTTTACCATTACCAATACCAAGAGGAGAAGCCGGGCGATGGAGATAAGTACGGGATAATTGCCCTGCATGAGAATCTGATGTTCTTCTACTCGGAAGATCCGGCAACCATCGAGAAGCCGTCCTATTCAGGCAAGCTTTCCACATCCCATACGCCGTCCGACTGGGCGGGAACGATGGAGCCACACTTCATACCCTGGGATTCGTCCGATGGGAACTCCAGGATCTGGCTGGAAATTCCGCTCGTGATCCGGGCATAACGATTGTCAAACGAAAGGAGTATTCCTACCATGCGAACTCAATATTGTTTAAACGGTGAATGGAATTTCATGCCTTTGTATGAGCAGGGCACTGGCTTCGAGCTTCCTGCAGAGCTGGTTTACGAAGAGCAGAAGGTTCAAGTGCCCTCCAGCTGGAGAAGCTCCTACGAAAGGCTGCCGGGAAAGAACTTCGGGATCATTCCTGAGTACGAATATGCGCCATATGATGTATTTCAATATCCGAAGGAGTGGGCGCAAGCCGAAGCGGGAGTTCTTCACCGTTCATTCCGGGTGCCTCCATCCATGAATGAACCAGGGACACGGTTCTTCCTCCGTATGGACGGGATCATGCAAAAGGCTGCCGTGTATCTCGACCATCATCTCGTAGCCATGTGGGAGGATGGTTACCTGCCTCTTCTCGTGGAGATTACCGAACTGGTCAGAAAGGATACGGAGCACGAATTTCATGTAGTCTGCGGCAGCTTTGACAAGGTGGAGATTCCTTCTGGTCAACAGAAGATCACGGGCCTTGCAGGCTCGTGGTTCGGTTCGATTGCCAGAGGGATATGGCAGGACGTATATCTGGAAAGTCGGCCGGAGATTTCACTTGCGGATGTAACGATCCGAACGTCGGTACGGGAGAATCTGCTGGACGTAGATGCTGCGGTAATCCATCCCTTGGCTTCCTCCTTAAAGACATGCCACAAGGCTATTCTTCATGTGCGCGAAAACGGTGATTCGGCGTCCTCCCCCATTCTTCAGGCTGAAGCTGATGTGTTAGCCGTGAGCGGCCAAGGGGATTCAAGCCGGCTCACGTTCCGACTGGATTGGGAGGACGCCAAGTACTGGAATCCGGAGCAGCCTTTCTTGTACAGCTTGGAGCTTGTGCTTCTGGACGGTGAGCGGGTTATCGACCGGGTGGAACAGCCATTCGGCTTCCGTGAGATCTGGACCGAGGGTTCGCAGTTTATCCTTAACGGTACGCCCATAAACTTGCGCGGTGACTCCTGGCATTTCCAGGGTGCCATTCAACAAACGCAGGAGTACGTACGCACCTGGTATGGCATGTGCAAGGAGGCCGGGGTGAACTGTGTTCGTCTGCATGCCGCGCCTCATCCGATCTATTATCTGGATATCGCCGATGAGATGGGCATGCTGATTGTGGATGAAACGGCCATCTACGGTTCGAGCAAATCTATGCCTGCCGATCATCCTGCTTATATTGCCAACTGCACAGCCCATGTCGGCAGACTGGTAGAGCGTGACCGTAATCATCCATCCATTATCCTGTGGAGCTTGCAGAACGAGATGCGCTGGGTGGACGGCCGCGATATATTCAAGCAGCATATGCCTTCCATGATGAATCTCATTCGTGAGTTAGATCCTACCCGCCCGATCATTGCAGAAGGCGATAACCGTCTCCTCCCCAAAGAACTCACGGAGGTGGAGAGCAGGCACTATAACATAGATGGCACTATTGACGCATGGGATCGGAAGGCTCCTCTCGTATTCGGCGAGCATGGCGGCTGGTGGTATGTCTGTCCGCAGAACAGCAGCATGTACGTAGGCTTTGCCGCGTATCGAAACACGGATGAATGTATCCAAGGTCTGGCCGAGAAGGAGCGGCTGTTCGTGGAGTATGCGAGGCGGCAAGGAGTTTCGGGAATCTCCACCTTCAACTTCGCCCATTATTTCATGCGGGCCATGCCGGAGCACGATATTGTGCTTCCTCCATCCGCTCCAGATACGCCGGGGCCGAAACCAAAAGTCATTCCGAAATACGCGCTAACGCTGAATAACGGTCTTCTTCCGAAGGAATATCCGCTCTATATGAAGAACCCGTCCTTCCCGATCATGGAGGCCTCTTTCAAGCCCGCTACCATGATACCGGCAGAATACAATCGTTCCTTCTTCGATGATGTGCCCATTTCCAGAAGCTTCGATGTCTATAACGATACGTTCCATTCAAGCCAAACTCGGATTGAATGTGAAGTACGTCAGGAAGGCAGACTCCTTCACCAGGAGCACTTCCTATTCGACCAAGAACCGGCGGATCATGAGATCGTGACCGTTACATGGAAACCTGAGCCTGTTAAGGATGTAACCGCTATACACGTTCATGCCGTAATGTTTCACGATGACAAGCTCGTTCATGAGCTGAATTTGCAGTACAAACTGTATCCCTCACATTATAAAACCACCCCGGTCTCTATAGGCCGACCTGTGGCCTACATAGGTCGGGACGAAGACTTCGATCGGATAAACGTCCTTGTCCCGGAATGCAGACGAATCCGGCTTGAACAGCTTGGTGAGCTTTCACCTAATCACCTCGTCGTTGCAGGCAGCGGACTGGAGGATGAGGACGGTCAACTGGAGATTACGCTCCAAAATTATGTACGGAGGGGCGGGCGTCTTCTGCTGTTGGAGCAGCTCCATCTGTCTCTGGGTCATTTGACGATTTCGCGGCAGGATTTCATCCGTGCCCACGCGGGCAGCTATACCCATCCCATCCTTCAGGGCTTGGACAATGATGATTTGATGTTTTGGGACGAAAAGATCCGTGAGGATGGCCCCCCTCCTATCATCCACGCCGCTTTCGAGAAACCGATCAAGGGCAATTTCAATATGATCTTGGAGTGCAGCGCAGGGGATTTTGGAGATGGCGGGGATCTGTGGTCACCTCTACTGGAATACCGGAACGGCAGCGGCCTCTTCATCGCTAATCAACTGCAGCTCATGGAGCACTTCGATACCGTCCCTGCGGCCTGCTGCTTGCTGCGCAACATGCTCACTTATGCAGGAAACGTCGAAGCGATATCGATCCGAACGGGTGCATGGGTTGGATCGGGAGGAACAGCAGAGCATTTCCTGCGGTCCCTTGGCCTTTCCTTCGACGTGCTCGAGAATATCACGAGCAGCCTTCTTGGGACATATCAACTTGTTGTCGTGGAGCCAAACCTCCTGTTAGATTCGAATTCCATAGCCGTTTTGAATGAATATGTTCGGCATGGCGGTAAACTCGTTGTCCTTCCCGCTGTTCCTGGTCATGAAGCCGCCCTATCTGCACTATTGAAGCGCCCTGTCTCGATCCTGAAGCATGAAACGTACCACTTGGAGGCGAATTACGATAGGCCTGCGGTCCAAGGACTAAGTCCGGTTGACCTGTTCGGTTTCGACAAGGTTTTTCTCTCGCCCAGAGAAGTCGTTAATCGTCCCTTGGCCTCTTACCGTCTGGATACGACCGATGCGGCGGTACTATGTGCAAGCGTAGAAGGGACTGCGTGGAAGGATTATTTTGTACATGGGCATACGTCGGAATACAGCAGGCTGGCATTGGTGGAGTTAAACCGGGATCATCAGCGTCCTGCCGGGAGTTTCGTACTGCAAGCGGAACAGGAACAAGGATGTATCATTTTATCTCAACTGCTCCTTGAACCGGATTCCGCCAAGTCCATACGCTTTTATAGCCGACTCTTGGCCAATCTGGGGGCTGCCATAGACGACGGTCTTCTTCACAGATCCAAAACAGACGCGCACTGGTCCGTTGAAAAGGTCATGGCCCTGCCTTGCAAGCCTTGGGTCAATTACGAGGCGATGAAGGCCTATTATACGGACCCGGAATTCTCGCTGAACAATCTGGGCGAGGGGCTCTACGGCTGGATGCTCAAGAAAGAACGAAGCTCTTCGGACGGTGCCTTTCTTATCCAGGATCCTGGGGATGAGCGCTGGTTCCTCAGCTGTTTCGTTCATGGTTTGGACCCTTCATGCAATCCGGTCGATGGTATCCTTCAAGGTAAGCTTCAAGTCAACACAAACTGCGAATATGAGATTTATCTAAACGGGAGTCATGTTCCCGAACCGGAGAGACATATCGAGCTGCGTGCGGGTATTAATCGTCTGATCGCCATCGTGCAAGGAGCCGGTGAGGACATCCGGTTTGGTATGGTATTTAGGAACTCAGCCGGTTCATATATGAGGCATCTTCAATATCGTCTGACCCTG
This sequence comes from Paenibacillus sp. PvP094, assembly GCF_040546835.1. Lineage (NCBI taxonomy): Bacteria > Bacillati > Bacillota > Bacilli > Caryophanales > Paenibacillaceae > Paenibacillus > Paenibacillus sp. PvP094. The sequence goes on from NZ_JBEPOM010000001.1 coordinate 384,411, forward strand.
GATGATGTAGAGCCCAAGTAAGTTTACTTTTCCGTATCTGATACTGCGACAACGGTATTAATGAATCATTCCATTTCAAAAGAGGTGGGCTGCATGCATATGAATCATCCGACTGCACTTGAAGTTCTTCTTGATCAAGCAAACGAGAGTCTATCTGCGAACAGCCATGCGATTGCCACTTGGGGGATTCCCGGCTTTTACCAGGATACGGAGGGACACACGCTCGCGAAGCGGCGGATGGAAAAGGATGCCCAGACGGCCTATACGACTGCACTGGCCTACCGGCTGACAGGAACAGCTGCTTATGCAGGCAAAGCGAAGGAAATCATCATGGGCTGGGCAGTGGTTAATCGGGAGATTACAGGTGCGGATGGACCATTGGTATCCGCCTATCTGGGGGTTGGACTCCTTCTGGCGGCGAATGAAATCAAAGAATACGTGGACTGGAGCAAAAAGGAGCGAGAAATGTTCACCCAATGGATGACCCGGGTGTGCCTGCCGGAGTGGGATCGAATCCCCCTCCGCAACAACTGGTGGAGCTGGAGTCTGTATGCCCAGTTAGCGCTGTATCGTTTTATGGATGATAAGCTTCGTTTGGCAGAAGAGGTGACCGCGCTCAAAGAACATCTCGAACACTCCCTCTCCATCGAAGGATTCATTCCGGAAGAAGCGTCCAGAGGCAAGCATTCCATGTGGTATCATTATTTCGCTCTCGCTCCGGTAACGGCCGCCGCCAAGCTCGTCCTGGACACGACGGGAGAGGATTTGTTCCGCTGGGTCTCACCTGGAGGTAAAAGCCTCAAGTATGCCGTCGAACAATTCTTCCATTATGTCAACGGACATCTGAAGGAATGGCCGTATGACGATAATCCGATCTTCCCGGCAAAGCTATCTGGCAATACATGGCCCCTTGATCTGGTTGAGGCGATGGCAAACATCTATAAGAATCCGGACTTTGAACGTTTTGTCGCCCCTTACCGTCCAATCACAGGCAATATTAATATCAACAGCGGCCTTTATCATGCTTATGCCTGGATCTATCCCGAGCTGCAATTCCAACGTTAGCTATAAGAAAAGAGCCTTTCCGAATATGATCGGAAAGGCTTCTTTCTGTCGTCTATTCTGTTGTTACCGCCTGCCCATCTCGAAGCAGGAAGGCTGCTGCTTCCTCCGTAATATGTTTGCCACTCTGGGCTTGAACCTCATGGAGGAACGCTTCCGTATTCCCATTATCCAGCTTCTTGATCAGGCTATTAGCGATCCCGCCATTATCAATCCAGGACTTCTCCCGAAAGAGGGTTACCAGTGCTTTCAGTGAGCTGACATTTGCATAAGTGGAGACCGTCACAACCGCTTCCTGTTCATTCCCCGCTTCGTCTGTGGCGATTACTTTGAAGGTGTGAGCTCCCAGGGGCAGCATATAGAGAAGCACCGCCGCTCCCTGCTCGATCTGCTGATCATCAAGCCTTGCTGTACTCTTCAATTCATCAACCCCGGACACCTCATCGACAGCTGTCCACGACAGATTCAGGGAGTCTGCGCTTGTATAATCTCCAGCAAGCGGCTCTGCCACCGAAATCATGGGTGCCGAAGCATCCAGATTAAACTCCAGCGATTTCGCTTCCTCCGCGTTTCCGGATGAATCCAGTGAACGGTATAGAATGGAATAACGGCCGTCCTGACTGAAGGTCAGAGAGTCCTGATAGGCCAGCCAGGTATCCCCTCCATCCAGACTATATTCTGTCGATGCGGATGCAGAAGAGCCTTCAGAAGAATGCAAGGCAAGGGTTACAGGCTGTGTATACCAACCATTCATACCGTTCGGTTCTGCCGGACTCATCACCGCCGTGGTCTCAGGAGCAGTTCGATCCGTATCAATCAGGGAAAATTGGATGTCATCGAACCACATTTCGCTGAACCCGCCAACATAGAAACCTACCGTTCCAGAAGGGTTGTGCTTGGTATCCGACCCTTCAAGTCTAAGTTCCCCGTTTACGTACACGCGGATGTCGGCACCTTCGACCCGAATGCGGATCGTATACTCCGTATCAGGCTTCAGATCCTCATCAGGCAGATTCGTCGTTTTCAGAGCTGTCCATGCTCCATTATAAAGAATCCATTGTGAAGTGCCATCCGCCAGCTTCTTGTATGTAATTTTCCCGGATGTGCTGGAGACGGAACGATCATATACATATAGAGTTCCCGTATCCGTCATGACCGCCGGCGTCTTCAGCTTGAAGGTAAGGTCATAGTCGGTATATGTCTTCGGATGAAGGGCCGAGGCGCCTTTGAGAATTTTATACTTTTTGTTGCCATCCACAGTTACGATACTGCGGTTCGGGTCCACCGGCCATCCATTCGCTCCCGAATCGAAATCCGTAAAGTGCATCACATCGGATACCTGAATGCGTACGGATGCTGATGCTTCCGGGTTGGCGACTGATGTTACGGTGATTTCAGCCTCACCTTCCGCCAAAGCGGTTACCAATCCATGTTCATCCACAGCGGCAATTCCCGGTTGGGAGGTATGAAAGATAACCTCCTTATTCTCCGCATCAAGCGGATCAAATTGAACTTGCAGCTGCTTTTGTTCCCCCTTGACCATGTTGACATGGCTCTCACCCAGTAGCAAACCCGATACTTCCCTGCTTGGAACGGTAAATTTGATGTCCTCAAACAGAAGCTCACTGAAGCCGCCGGCATAGAACCCAACCTGGCCGGATGCATTGAATGTCGAATCGCTCGCCTTTAGCTTCAATTTGTTATCCACGTAAACACTAATCTCCGGACCCTTAACGATGACTTTCATGTTATAGACCGTATCCGGCTGCAGATCAGGAGCAGCCAGCGTATTCTGCTTCACTGCTGCCCAGGCCGCATTATACAAGAGCCAGGCAGATGTTCCATTTGCATACTTCCGGTAACCAATCCTGCCGCCGCTTCCGCCAGAGTTCAACCGGTCAAACACATAGAATGTGGCATCATCTGCAATGATTTTCGGCGTCTTCATCTTAAAAGTCAGCTCATAATGGTTGAACTCGTTCTCATTTAACGTTGTTGCTCCTTTAACGAGCTTATACATATGGTTACCGCCTTCAACCTCAACAATGCTCCGGTTCGGGTCTGTCGGCCAGCTGTTTCTCCCGTTTTCGAAATCGGTATAATCGATAATGCCATCCCCAACTTCAACGGTAACCTGAAGCTCATCCGTTAAGGACGGGTTGTCAGCAGAAACGGCTGTAATCGTAGCATTCCCTATACTAACCCCCTTCAGCTTGCCGCTTGCATCCACCTTAACAATCGAAGGGTCGCTCGACGTGTATTGAATAGCGGGGTTCGTTGCGTTCCAGGGAATGACTGCGGAATACAGAGCGAATGACTTCCCAATCCCAATGGTTACGCTTTCGTTATACAATTGGATTCGATCCACAGCAATGTGATCCGGAGCCAGGTATGGACCCGCTTTTCCCTGAGTCCCCATCTCACTGAAAGGGATGGCCGGGAAGCCAGGAATCTTTTGGAACACTTCTGCATCCGCCTTCAAATTCAGATCCCCATTTGCCAGATTAACGAAGCCAGGGTCATGATCCGTAATCCAGTTGTTCGCATACTGGAGCAGGTTTCGCTTGTCATTTGCTCCCTGATTATTCGTGCCGCTTAATTTCCTCGTCGGGTTATAGATCACATTGTTCTGAAACGTGTTGGTATCCGGAAAATACCGGTTCTCCGTGAAGAAATCCGCCAGTTCCGGGTATTTCTCCATATGCGGCGTGCCTTCGAAATTATTGTTCTTTTCAAACAACGCCTTCCATTTGGGCATATAGTTTTTGGATATTTGCTGATCCGGTTGATCGCCTAGATACATGTCCGAATATTCATACGGTACTTTGGCATCAATAAAAAGATTGTTTCGGGTCCTGATATGAGCACCGCCGTTATTGAGAATGGCATCGTTACCCATGCCGTTAAATATATTCTCTTCAATGGTAATGCCCATGGTAAAGTTATCGGGATATACCCCTTGAACCCCTGCCTTGCCTTCCCCGATATTGTGGAAATAATTCCGGCGGATCACCGATCCCCGTTCCTGAGGCGACTCGCCCAGATTCATATAGATGGCACCGAGATCCGAGAAGGTTTTGCAGACGTCATAAATATTGTTGTATTCCACGAGATGGTCATTGCCAAAGATCAGCATTCCCGGATGAGGAGCGTCATGAATTTCGTTGTGTGAAACCTTGTTCCCCGCACCGGTCAGGAAGATGCTCGGATTATAGGCTTTATGGTAATAAGCAAAATCATGGATATGGCTGTTCTCCACGATATTGTTGCCTGGCTCAAGCGTCTTCTTATCTCCACCATTCAGAATCACCCCGGTCCCTCCGATGTGATGAATATGGGAGCTGATCACCGCATGATTCACTCCGTCCACTTTGGCAAAGTCGTTATACAACCAGCGGCTCTGCGTATTAATCAATACGCCCCCATTGGAGAAATTCCGTATTTCGCAGTGCTCCAATCGGACGCTGTCCCCTCCCATAATGACTGCTGCGGAGTCCCGGCCATTCTCCAGGATCAGGTCCTCAAAGGTCACATGCGACAAATTGTTCGCGTTAATCATCGGTGTTTTAAGCATTGTAACCATGATCTCAGGATGATCACTTTCAAAGGCAGCCGTAGGCATAAAGTAGAGTTTGCCTTGCTTCCGGTCGATGTAATATTCACCTGGCATATCGATCTCCTCAAGCAGGTTCTGGGCAAAATGGAAGTCCGGGTACCAGTTGGTAAACAGACCGCTCATCTCTCCGTATGCCAAGGTAATCGTCTTGTTGCTTGTATCGATGGATGCCACTTGGTTGTACGACCATTCCCAGCTGTAACCGAATATGCCATCCAACCAGATGTCATCCGCCTCTTCCCAGAGATCCGGTCTTTCGTAATTGTAGGTAAAGGTCCCGCCGCGTGTCTGCAAATCCGGGTCACTGCGGGTAGGTCCGGGATCGGTGATGGTGCCCATCTGGACCGTTCCATTGTTTGGCCAGCGGGCAAGGGTCATGCCTTGACCTTCGACATACAGCTCCATCGGAGGAACCTGACTGATGTCATTGGCTTTGTAATAACCATGCCGGCTCATTACACCGTAATCGGTGATGCCTTGAGCTTTCAGGTCTACCTGAAGAACCTTCGTTCTGGCATCCGCACTGATAATTCGGTCCAGGACATTCGTGTCCGTTACCGGAGAAAACCAGTTTTTTTGAAGTTCCAGACCGCCGTTTAACCGTACGCTTTCTCCGGGATAAGCCTTGTAGGTTATCCGCTTATTCTCCGTACCGGAGTCCTGCTCCTCCAGAAGAAAACTTTCGCTTCGATTATAGGTGCCGCCCCTTAAATAGACCGTCACACCGCCTTCAGGCAGCCCGGAACCCTTCTTCAATTGCCGGATTGCATCCCTGGCCTTTTCAAGTGTACGGAATGGAGCGGCTTCCGTTCCCGGATTCGAATCGTCACCATCATTTGAAATATAAAAGACAGCACCAGGGTTCACCGCATCTTCCGCATTCGCTCCCGTAACCGGCAGACACCCCACCAACAAGACCAGGATTAATGCAATAATGATTGGTCTCCTCATCATCTTTGGAAATACCTCCCTTATAAGATCAATCAGATAAAATGCACATGATCACTACCCTTTTACAGATCCAATCATGGTTCCTTTTTCGAAATATCGAAGCAGGAAAGGATACATGACGATCACCGGCAAGGAGCTGACAATGACTGCCGCCATTTTCAAGCTCTCCGGAGCAGGCGGGGTTGCAAGCGTCGCCGTAGTAAACGGGTCCAGTTTGCTCTCGATGAGGATCTGCCGGACAACCTGCTGCAGCACGAATTTGGATGAATCGGTGACGTAAAGCAGGTTATCCATAAACGCATTAATGTGGTAAACCAGATTCCAGAGCCCGATCGTCACAAGTGACGGAATGGACAGCGGGAGCAGGATACGGAACAGAATTCGCAAGTCCCTTGCCCCGTCGATACGAGCTGCTTCGATCAGCGCATCCGGAACGGAGCGAAAAAATGAGATCATTACAAGCACATGAAAAGCATTGGCAGCGGATGGCAGCACATAGACCCAGTGCGTGTTAAGCAGATGCAGTTCTTTGATTAATAGATATTGCGGGACAATCCCGCCATCGAAGATCATCGTGAACAACAGCAGCATGATCAGCAGCCGCTTCATGGGCAGATCGGGACGGGAGAGCGGATAAGCGGCGCAGACGGTAACCAGAAGTGTTAAGGTCGTCCCTACGACCATTCGAAACAGCGTATTCGCATATCCTGACCAGATTAGAGGATAGTCCAGAAGCCCGCGGTATGCTTCCCACTCGAAATCCCGAGGATAAAAATGAAATCCGCTTCGAAGTGCTTCTCCTCTTCCGCTGAATGAGACGGACAGAACATGAATGAACGGGTACACAACGATGAGTGCCAGGATGGACAATATAAGGTAAATCATGGCTGGTGCAATGAGCTCTTGCCATCTTTTTATTTTCATGACTGTCTTCCTCCTGCCTTTACCATAGACCGCTCTCGCCGCGGCTCAATTTTCGCACGGTCAGATTAGCCCCCAGAATCAACAGGAGCCCCACCAGCGATTTAAACAAACCTATGGCCGCGGTGTAACTGTACTGAAACTGCTGCAGACCTACCCGGTAGACATAAGTATCGATGACGTCACCTGTTTCGTAATTGACCGGATTTAACAGATTGATGATTTGTTCAAAATTTGCGCTCAGGAAACCACCAAGACTCAGAATAAACATAATAGCGACCGTGGGCATAATGGACGGGATATTAATTCGAATGATTCGCTGCCAACGGTTGGCTCCGTCAATGACGGCCGATTCATGCAGCTCCGGGTTGATCGCCGCCAAAGCAGCAAAGTAGATGATCGAGCCCCAGCCGATATCCTTGAGGATCGAAGAAATGACCACAATCGGGCGGAAATATTCCTTCTTTCCCATATAAAAGACAGGTTCCCCTCCAAACCACTTCACAATTTCCCCTACAACGCCGGACGTTGGAGAGAGAAAATAAATAATCAGGCCGGACATGACGACCCACGATACGAAATGAGGCAAGTACATGGTCGTTTGGATGAACCGCTGGAAATACCTTGACCTCACCTCGTTAAGCAAAATCGCCAGTACGATTGGTGCGGGAAAAGCAAAGATCATCTGATACAAATTCAGGAGCAGCGTATTTTTAAGTAATCGATAAAAGTCCCCATTCTGAAACAATTCTTGGAAATGGCGGAATCCCACCCACGGACTTCCCCATATCCCGTCGACGACCCGGAAATCCTTGAAGGCAATGACGACTCCATATAATGGGCCGTATTTAAATACGACGAAGAATGCGAAGGCGAACAGAAATAATAAAAGCAGCTCTCCGTGTTTTTTTATCGTTTTCATGGCGCACTTCCTTGTTAAACCGAACCTGGAAGACCTCCCGCAAGGGATCATTAATCCCTCACGGGTGCCCAGGCCAAGTCCGGGTTATTTTTTGAATTGAGCTTGGTACATTTCATTGGCTTCCTTCGTTAATTCATCGCCGCCTTTTGCCTTCCATTCCGTTACGAATGTATCAAATTCAGTCAGAGGAATTTCGCCGCTGATGATTTGCGCGAAATATTTTTGCATGAGTGACGTCAATTCCTGTTTGTATTTTCCGTCCGAAGGCAGTACAGAGAATAGCAGCGCATCAGTCCATCTTGGAGCAGATGAATACGTTTTGACCGCCTCATTCAGCTTCGGATCGGAATATTTGTCCCGATAAGCCTGGGTGGTAATGTTACCAAAAGAGAACAGACGGATTCCCAGTTGATCACGTTGCTCCTGCTTATCGAATCCAGGCAAAAATGTAGTCGCCCCCGAGGTAGCACCACTCTCAGCAAAATCCCATTGCTCCCCCTTTACACCAAGGCTGGTCATATTGATGGTCTCTTCATCATTGCTCTGTGCCTGTAAAATTTCGAACAGCTTCTCAAGCTTCTCAGGCTGATCCTTGACTTTGCTGCCGATAACCAGGAAATTGCTCTTGATTCCCCAATCCCATGAGCCGTCACCGCCAGGGCCCTTCGGATTTTTGGAGAATGCCATTTTGGCATCCGGATTCAATGCCAGCATTTCCTTGACTGTGGCAGATTCCGGCAGGGCGCCTTTGCTGATCTGCTCTTCAATGACACCGATCCGATTGTTATACAGTTTCTTACGATAGGAATCCTGTGTATCTGTAATAAATTCAGGATCGATGACCCCATCCGCATACCATTTGCGCAGCTTCGCCAAGGCTTCCTTGGTCTCAGGCATGATCGATCCATTTACAATCTGACCATCCCTCTCCATCCACATGGTCGGCTCGACACCGAATGCACCGAAGATGGAATAGAACCCGGATGACCACGTGGACGTAGCTGTTCCTGTCAACCCGTACGTATCCTTCACACCGTTACCGTCCGGATCCTTTTGTGCAAAGGCATAAACGGCTTCCTCGAATTCATCCAACGTCTCCGGGACTTTCTGAATGCCGACCTGATCCAGCCAGTCTTTACGCCACAACATCCCCAGATCGTAAGGCTTCAAATCGATAAACATCGGGATAGCCCACAGCTCGTTATTAACGGTAACGGTCTGGAAAAGCTCTTTCTTTTTCTCTATATCCGCGTAATACTCAGGCATTTTCTCCTTCAACATGTTCTGGTCAATGCTCATTAACACGCCCTGATTTTGGTAAGCGATTACATTAGAAGGATCACCGAGCATGAATATGTCTGGTATATCCCCGGAAGCTATACTGGCGTCCGTTACCTTCACGGGTTTGATCTTTACATTAAACTTCTGCTCCAGCCACTTCTGAACCTCCGAGTCATTGACAACTCCATCTGCGGCAAAGTGAATGCCCCAGGAGATTTCGATCGGATCGGAGTTTGCCCCCGGCGTTTCTCCTGCATTTGAACTCGGGCTTGAGGTATTCGTCTCGGAAGTGCATCCGGTAAGCAAGCTTGCCGTTAAACTTACAGCCAGTAAGATAACGCTTACAAATTTGATTCTTTTACTCAAAAGAACCTACCCCCTGTTGTTGGATTGGTTTTGGATTCGAGAATCCCGCATCCTGCATCACGACCCGGCCGGGTATTGGAAACGGTTTTTACATACTTAAAATTTAAGCTTTATACCTTCTGGCGCACAATCCTCTCATTCCATTTTTTTTATGTTTTTGGCTTCAGAAGCCGCGTAGAGTCACTGACGTTATTCCGTTTTTTGTATGTTTTTCAATTTCGATCTGTTCTAATTCCGCTGGTGTGATATATAATGGACTGCACAACTGTTGAGATCATCAAATTTTATTGTAAGCGCTACCACCACTGAGGTTAGGAGGGGATTGCCATGAGGGGACTTTTAGCCATGAAAAATAACTCCATGTTCGTGAAACTGCTCCTATCGATGACTGCCATAGCTTTGATCACTGTTATTCTCATTTCTTCGGTCACTTACATGATTTCGGCTGATAACAGTGTCCGTAACGCCATCGGTTATAATGAATCTGTCTTGACTCAGCAGAAGGAGCTGATTCATAAGGAGCTGACAACCATCGGAAATGCGGCCAATAGTCTGCTGATGGCTCAATCCTATGTGTACCATACCATCGGAGGCAAGCTCTCTGTAAGTTCATTAATTGATCTATCCACTCTAGTAGAAGAGCAAAAAAAGCTCAGTCCCTACATCGATTCCATTTATCTGTACTATGCCCCGCTCGAACTTGTCCTGACATCACGTCCGGAGGTAAAGACATCTCCTATAGCCGACTTTGCTGACCAATCTTGGATGGATACCTTAAATCAAGACTCAACATCTCGTACCGTCTGGTTAACGGGAAGAACGAATGGATTTTCTCCGGATCATTCTGCGACCTCCCTCATTCAGAAGATGCCACTGATTGGCCAAGTGGAGGGCGCGATCGTCATTAATTTGAATCTGGATCGACTCTTCGCTGACTACTTAAGTCATTACAATAGCAAGAAAGGCACCATCATGGTCATTGGCCCACAGGGTGAACTTCTCTATTCCGATGCTCATGACAGAGAAGCACTCCTTCAGGAATGGGATGCCGAACAGGTCACATCGGACAGCGGCTACTATATTGGCGATTCTGATCAGATCGTATCCTACACTTCATCAAATATGACAGGCTGGCGATTCGTCGATATCACCGAACGATCCGTCCTTCTGCAAGGAATGAACCGAATTAAAGTCCTCATTTGGACAGTCGCCATCCTATATATAACGGCTGCTGTTGCTATTTCCTATTTTTTATCGAGAAGACTATATCGCCCGCTGCAAAGTGTGATTTCCTATATTGTGAGCTCTGAAGGATCCGAACGGCGCGACAGATCCGGCGCCCCTAGCAGCACGGATGAAGCAGGCTTTATCCGTCATTCATTTGAGCAGATGACACGTAACCGCGATATGTTAATCAAAGAAAAGCTAAAAGTGGATGAACTCCTCACCGGAAATCGCACGGCTATTAAGGAAAAGTATTTGAACGATTTAATCCAGGGAAACGTACAGGAGGAAGCACCAAACAGACCGGACCATGCGGCAGAGCTGCTTAGATTACAGGTTAATTTCAATCGTTTTGCCGTCCTGACCCTTGAACTCGAGGAGCATCAGCCGATGAGCGGATCGGAGGATATATTCCATTCCCATCTGCTCCAATACGGTCTGATGGAAGAGCTGGGAAAGGATATCGACGGAGAAATTTTTGTCAAAGACAGCAGGCACACGGTCATCCTTCTCTCCTTACATCCGGATGCCGATGATACCTTTCCTGTGGAACAAGCCAGAAGCCTCAAATCATATTTTCTCAGTCGTTATGGGATCTCTGTGACCATCGCTGTCAGCCGCATTCACTCCGGAGAACAAGCCGTACGTGCAGCTTACAACGAGACCCAAGAGGCACTAAATATGAAAATCTACATTGGGAAGGGCGAAATTCTGCCCTATTCGATCCTTGATGAATGGAAATCGGAAGAAGGTACCTACTATTATCCGTACGACCTCGAAACGAAGCTGCAGCAATCCCTGCTGAAGACGGATAAAGAGGAATGTACTGCCGTGATCCGGGCCATCACCCGGGAGGTGCTGAAGCAAAGGCTAGGTAAGGCCAATATTCATCAGCTGTATGTTCAATTGAGCGGGGAGCTGGTTAAAACACTCGTTCAGACTGGCGGCGAGGTGACCGCTGTTATCGGTGAAGGATCGTCCTATACCGATGCTCTGGCACGCGCAGAAACCGTTCAGGATATGGAGACATGTGTGTTAACAATATGCAGTAAGATCATCGACTACCACCGGGAGAAGCGCTCCAAAATGACGGATGTGACCCTTCAGCTGGCAACCGAATTCATGGACAACCATTACAATAAGAATATTTCTGTGGATAACGTGGCAGAACACGTAAAGCGCAGCTCTTCCTACTTGGGTCGCATCTTCAAAGAGTCAACGGGCATGACGGTTAATGACTATCTCATCCAGCTGCGCATCAAGCGTGCCATGGAGCTGTTGAAGCAGACAGATGCTTCCGTTGAGGAGGTTTGCCGGGAGATTGGGTACTCAAACGTCAGCTATTTCAACAAAATATTCAAGGCCAGAACAGGACTTACCCCGGGGCAATTCCGGCACCAACACGCGGCAGACCAACGGTTAACTCAAGGAAAGGGGCCGAAGACATCCTAATTGGAACCATTTCCGAATGAAGAGCCGATCAGACCCGACCTCAACATTCCGTTGTTCTTGGCATTCCGTAAAGAGCGATATACCCTAAGATGACTCGCCTAGGTATGTTAAATGTAAAAAGAAACCGTCCCTTTGGTATGTGATTGCGCACACTTCCATTTTACAAGGAACGGTTTCTTTGGGTTTTATCATTTTCAGGAGGGGCTCTCAAGCCAACAAAGCCTGAGCAATCTGATCAATGATGCCATTGATGCCGGTTGGTCCATAACAGCCGATCCATGTCGCGGCATCTACGGAATATATATGCTGTCGCTCTTCGGTATCCAGCATCCCCCTGACACTTTGCTCTGTCGCAGACATTCCCTCCTGCATGATTTCACTGCTAAGCAAAAAGTAGTGGCTGGCATGTACGGCCGGCAGTCTGTCAACCGAGATATGATAAGCCGTGTCGGAGGGATCGGCTACAAATAGCGGGGCTGGCAGACCCAGGTCTCGATAGAGCACAGCGCCTGTACGATGTGAGGCTGTATGCACCCGAACCATAGACTCGAACGGGCGAATTAGTGCCACGCTCTTACCTGCCAGTACAGGAGCAAGTTCTTCTGACAGCAATGCAGTTCGTCGATGATAATCTGCAACGATCCGCTTGGCCTCTGCTCGCTTGCCTGTCAGCTCACCGAACAGACTCAGAATGGTCTGCCAGCTCTCATTGCGTTTAAACATGAGAACCGGAGCGATCCGGCTTAACCGTTCATAGTGCGGTTCATGCACCTCGGTACATATAATCAGATCCGGATACAGTCGTTCCACCGCTGGCAGATCGGGATACTCATACGTTCCGAGTAATTCGGTACCCTGAAGCCTTGCCCTGATATATTGAGGGAAATGGAACGCCGCACTTCCGGATCCTACACTGCCTGCAGGGGACAACCCAAGTGCAAGCAGATGATCCGCATATTGTACATCGAGTACGGCAATACGCTGTGGAGATATGGTGACATCATATTGACCTCGCAGATGGCAAATCACGGTGCCTTTTGACGACTCATACCAGGAAGCCATGCGGTTCTGCGGCAAGGGATACATAGAGAGAGCACTTGCTCTCGAAGCAGCAGTTTGCCTATAGAACTGCGGAGGAACTCCATGGTATTTCTTAAACGCCCTGCTGAAATAATACATATCGCGATAACCCATTCTCTCTGCAATTTCCCCAATAGGAGCATCAGTATGACGGAGCATCCGTGATGCACTCTCCATCCGCAGCTGGATGACGTACTCCATCGGTCCAATTTGCTTCTCCTGTTTGAACCGTCGCTGCAGCTGTCTTACGCTGCATCCCGCAATTGCCGCCAGCTCTTTCATCTCCAGATTCTGGCGATAATGCCCCGCTATATACGCAGCGACAACATCCACCATGTCTGATGCAGTCCCGCCCTGACCACGTTCATACTCCATAATGAGTTCGTAGAGCATCACCTGCAGCAGTGCATTGGCGTGAAAACGTTCCAGCCCTTCGCCCCTACTCCATTTCGCTGCAATTTTTTCCGCCATCTGAACCCATTCCGCCTGAGTTCCCGGGTGCTCAACAAACGAAGTACGCAGCGGGTGATTGCGGTGCGGGGGCAGAACAAGGGAGACTCCTTCCATGGAGACTGCCTTATACATGATCAAGATATAATCCATGTTGTCTGAGGTGGCAGTCAGTGTAAAGGAGGATCCCTCTATCACATGAGCAGCAAAAGAAGCTCCAATGTGGCAAACCTCACCATTCATTGCAAGCTTCCCTTCGCCGCCGGCCAGCAGCAACAGATTTGATGTTAATTTGGCTTCGCTAAGACTACTGCCTGGCTGCAACGTACCGCTATGCACGTCAAGCATCTTGATCGCCGTTTCACTCCATAGACTTGTCTGTTCTTGCAGCGGCATTTCTCTCATCTCCTGACAATAGCAAAGGTAAGGTTGTTGCTGCTGTCATTTTAATTGAGATTCATTCTCATTGTCAATTTTCGGACATTTGTTGCAATACTCCTCTGACATCTGATAGTAAAAGCAGCAGGTAATGCGCTTGCTCTTCGCAACAGGAACGTTGTTTTTGGTTTCTGTAAATCGGGTAAACGGATTACGTTTTACACCGAACACCTGCCCTGGCGCGCCTTGTGTCAGGTAAGTAAAATCATTCTGAACGTGCTGGCTTTCCAGCCCATCATCTGCATCAGTTGTATACAACCGGCCAATACGTACCATGATATTCTCCCAGAGAATACTCATGGATAGAGGTGCAATCGCCGCAAGGGACTTTAACAGCGGTGTAAGCTGTACCGCAAACATCTCTTCGACCACCTTTTCCCGCCACACTTCCCTGTCTCCTGTCACTGCATCTGCCTGAAGCCGATTCACCGCCAGAAAAGGAAAACGTGTACCTCCCTCATGAGCGGAGAGCGTCGGATGATAGAGGAAACTGTTCTCCAGCTCAAAGGAAACATGCTGATGATGAAAGGTCATCGCGGTCACCAGCGGAGCGGTCCACAGATAGCCAATCCGCTTGGCTAACATTGAAGCAGCAACCTTCATGTCAGGCGCATTGATATACTCCTGAAACCAGCTTATATACTCTCGGCATGCAGATTCTTCATGCAGCTCGCTCAAAGCAATGGTACGGACACTATGTTCAGGCGGCTCACCAAGCCATATCGAATGATCCTCCACCGTTTGTTGCCATAAGTCTGTCGAGAGATATTGGTTCATGTTAATTCGATCCGAGCAGGGCTTCCGAAGCCTGATCTACAATCAGATTAATAGCAAGAGGTCCGTAGTATGCGATCCAAAGTGTTGAATTTACATCATACGCACGGTTATTTTTCACGGCATCAAGAGACTTCCATACTGGATTGTTAATCATAGCCTCTGCTTCTGCGGCAAACAGCTCATCCGACAGTACGAAATAACGATCTGCGCCAATCTCAGGAACCTTCTCCATTGAGATTTCAACAGAGGTATCATCCTTGATTCCCTCAACGGTTGCAGGCATGTTCAAGCCCAGATCCTGATACAGAATACCGCCTGTACGATGCTCAATACCATGGACACGAATACCTTCTTTTCTCGGACGGATCAGGGCTACCGTTTCATCTCCCATTTTCTCTGACAGCTTCGCCTTCAGTCCAGCGACTTTGTCCTCATACGCCTGACGCACCGTCTCTGCCTCGTCCTGTTTGTCTGTAATCTTAGCGACCGTGGCTAACGTATCGCGCCAATCTTCGTAGAAATCGAGTACGAGGGTCGGTGCAATTTTGCTTACATTCTCATACTGTTTCTCCTGAAAGTCCGTCATGATAATCAGATCGGGGTCCAAGGCTACAATTGCTTCCAGATTGGGCTCGTCCCGTGTACCCAGAACCTGTACGTCACTTGGCTGATCACCTAGATATTCTGGAAAATCGGTGTTACCTCCAGCGATAACACTGCCTGCCGGCTTCTCGCCAATGGCTAACATTTGATCCAGAAACTTAACATCAAGCACAGCAATTTTATTTGGTTTTTCGTTTAGGGTCAGCTCACCCTTCATGTGCGTGATCGTTACAGGGAAAGCTCCATCGGTCTGAGTTCCTGCATTCACAGGTGTCTCCGCTGGCGTTGCCGCAGACTGCTTACCGCTATCTGTACCTGTTCCGGCACCGCAAGCCGTCAGGACAAGAATCAGGGCCAGCATCAAGCCCATTAACAATCGTGATTGGCGGGCAGTGTAGGCATTGCTTCCAGCCGCTTGCCCCTTCGTTCCTTGATTCATAATGAATCCCCCTTATGTATAATACTGATAATGATTTTCATTATCGAAACATAAGGAGAGTATAAACGATCTACACATCGCGTTACCATGTACTTTTGCGACATTTCAACCGGACTAATGCGACATCAACGAGCCCTTACCCGCCTTTTAATGTTTCAGCAAACTACGCTTGCAGTTGGTAAATGTCTGAAAAAGCTCTTCCTCCTCCGGCGTATTTCCCTATTCACCTTGCCGACAATAATAAAAACAAAAAAGGAAGGCCCTTCTCTATTCCATAGAGACTGAGACGACCTTCCAATCTTCTTTTCGAAACTGCATTAACACGTTTGATATAGAACTCACCATTTCCAAGCTACTCTGGATACTCCCTTGAGGCCTCGATCAATTCATCTTCTTCATCAAAAACGTTCAGAACTCTCTCAATATCACTCACTTCATAGCTTCTAACAACAATAAGCTGTTGCATATGAAGACCTGGTGGGTCTATGTCCGGTCGTGACAAGTTATTTAGTAAACGTTCTGGTGTATATAAGATGCTCCACCTTCTGGAGCCGTCCGTGAAATACATTGTGATCTCTATCCAATTCCATTCTTCTGGATGATCCGATCTCACTTCATCATCAAAATGCCACTTGATCAACCTTTGTCTTGAATTCCGTTCTTTTACGATAGTATAACCTCTCTTCTACTCAACTTCTTAAATGCCAAGAATTCCTGCTCGGAATTGATATAATCTAATATCTTTGCGGCACAGTCCGCTGAACGGAGTTCTTCCGTGTTCACTTCAAGATCATATTCATCATAGGCATATATGTAGTCAAACTGGGAATGGGCAAGTCCAATTGCACGATCTCCCCTGCTTTGCTCTCTTCTGGTGAGTTCTTCCTTGGAGCAGTGCACGCCCACAAACAATATCGGATAATCTGAAAGCAAATCATAAAAACCGTTAAACCACTTGTCATTGGTAATCACCGTATCCACGATGACATTCAAACCCATCTCCGAAAACAGTTTAATGGTTGAATAGAACAATGAGACAATCGGGTCAAAAAGGATATCTGTCATCACATGAGGTTCCAATTCTCTTGTAGGTTTCATATCCGGGTATGTATTGTCGATAAACTGGTCATAATTCTGGAAAAATTGATCTACAGACAAATGATGTAAGGGAATGTCTCCCTGCTTTTTCATTTCCATCGCGATACTTGTCTTTCCCGAACTTGACGTTCCGTTCAAAAAGATAATCAGTCCTCGTTCCACATGAATCACCCTCACGTATTGGCGTATCTTTCAGAAACATGTTCCCGTATCCTTGTGCTGGGTAGCCAGCACCTGTCAAATCAAGGCCCTATGCCTGCAGCTTGAATATGATGTTATGTGTAGTCATCTGCTCTTATGAAGCAGATTTACATATTCTTGCTCAATGATAAGAATGCAGCGACATTAAGCTCCACTTTCTTTATCGAGGCTTACATTAAACGAAGCTGGTATAGGTTTTTGTCCAGAATCATTGGGTATCACAATAATTTCAACCGTTAGATTTAGAGAATCAGGCAGTTCGTTTTCATTTATATTCTCAATACCAACCAAGTAATAATGCTTTTCGTCCAGCTCTATCAGACCTCCACCTGTCGAGCCAGAAGTTGAAATTAAATTCCCGTCATTATAAAGCTTACAAGAAATATTATTCTCCTTCAAACTGAACCCTTTTACTTCATATCCAACCTTGATTTCATTTTCGGTGTAATAAGCATTTCTTAAATTAATCGTACCACCATCAACCATTTGGGTCTGAATCTCAATATTTGCGTTGGGCATCTCTGGTTTTCTTAATAAATACCCCACTCTAAAATACCATATCGTCACCAATACAATTACTAGAAGAACAGTAATAGCGATAATATACTTCTTTTCTTTTATATACATCTTAATTACTCCTTACATCTTCAGTCTCCTTCAAGTTCTTGTCCAAACCTGTGCTTCAAATAATATATTATTCCTGCGCGATCAACATCTGAGAACTGTCTTGGATCATTGACCATACGCTCATAGACCTCATCAATCGTTCTCCATCCGATATTTGTCGTTTCGTCACCCTCTTGCAAGAGCTCCCCCTCCACCTGACATATAAAATACATGCCGATAGAATCCACAGGCCCTTTAATGGTTTGATATACACAATACGGCTCCAAACATTCAACTTCAAAATTCGGGTTGATTCCACATGTATCTATTCGCTTGTGACTACCTTCTACGGTTACAACGGTCAAACCTGTCTCTTCATATACTTCTCTTTTCAATGCATCTATGATGGATTCGTAAAGTTCCAATCTGCCGCCCGGCAATTCCAATGACTCCTCATTCTTTTTATTTCGAGTCTGAACTATGATTTCTGTTCTATCCCTATCATGGCGTTCAATAAAAGCTCTGGCATTAACATAGAACATGAATGATTCTCCTTTAGTTAACGTCTCATATCAAAGGGTTCATGAACATCTAATGAAGTTGTGTCTATACTAACCAAACCAGAAAATCACTCGTACATCTTTGGCGTCTCCTAATGCTGAAAGCTTTGGGATCGTTTCAAAAATGAAATCGGAGCAGGTCTGTTTAACATTTCTGTATTCCATGAATGAATCACAATAAAAACGTTCATCCCAGTTGAATTGCAAGATCTCTTCTAATAGAAGCCAGCTGTGGTCATAGAAATCGTCCTTATTCTCCATTGCAAATTCGAGCAATTCAGGAGAGAGATCCGAAGGAAGTCCTCGCGGAGAAGATATGAATTTAAGATCGTGATCATTTCTTGTATTGGACAAAATACCAAATAGATCATAATTTCTATTCCCGCTATAAAATAAACTTGGATCACTCGGTATCAGTTGGGATATTTTTTCTTCTGGATACAGGTAGTGGTTGGGATTAACATTCCAGCGATCCGCACTGATCCAGCAGGCCGTATTGTTCAGTTCTTCCTCACTCTTTGGAATTTCAATCAAGCGACCATCAGTCCATTGATATTCTCTTCGATAGTGTCTTTTCTCTACATAAAACCAAATGTCTGTCCCCATAGTCCCCTCCTGAAAAGGTTCCAAAATGATTTGAATTCAATACTTTTATAAGTCGCTGTCTTTCACATAATTATAGACATTAAAATCATCGTACTTCACGTAGAACCCTTCTCGTATAAGCTTCTGTTCTTCTGGATCGATTCCAAAAGAGAATGACGCGCCCGGACCAACACCTGTCTGACCTACGGAGAATTCTTTCATGTTCTTATCAAACAATCTCACATTCGCTGAAGTGTAAGTAGAGATTCCATCCTCATGAAAAATACCATTATATATGAACACCCCCGAGGGATTCTCCATATTAAACGCAATCCTAAACGTAAAGTAAATATCACTGCCTCTGTTCAGCACATCCAACAACAGATTAGAGTTGTGGAGCTCTGCTACACGGATATCTTGTTTCATTGGATCATTTACGTTAAAAGTAATCCATTCAGGCTTCACAAAAATTTCGACTGGAATATGTTCTGATCGTAGTGTGACTGTATACCCATCTTGATTCAAAACCTTGTCCGCTATGCCCTCATTGGTATAGTTTGACATGTAGTATTGATAAATGAATATAACGGCTAAGATAAATATAGCAAACAAAAGTATCGTCCATCTTTTTTTGTTCATATCTATCCTTTCATTTTCTGTGTTGTAACTGGAACCCATCAATTATGCAATTTAGAGGAAATCCTCTTTTGATCTTTCCTTCCAATTAAGCTCACATGACAGTGCCTTACGGTAGGTCCCACAGAGAATTCGACTGTATGCAATGAAATGTGTAACTTTTATTTTCCCCATCCACCCTTTAACTTCTCAGCAATGTATAACTGCAATCTGTGGATGTCCGAACAAACCTCTTCTTCCTCAGGTGTATTCCCATATTCCCCAAGCCAACGGGGTGTGTTGATATGCCACTCGTTTGACATATATTGTTTACGATTCCGATATTCTATCATATGGTTCAAGAGATACTCCAAAGAGCCGAAGGATTGCTTACTTCTATCGTTAACTATGATTTGTATTTTTTCAATGATCGCCTGTAGCATGTGTTGGATATATTCTTCTGTACTCATGAGCGTCTACCGATAAATAGCTTACTCTGAGTCCAATGAAGATTATAGCCATAGCGATATAGCTCAAAGTATGGATACAGGCAGTCTTCTGCTTCCTGCAAACCTTGATAGCGAGGCCACTGCAAGTAATAGGCTACCCAATAATCGCATGCGATGGAATAGTATGCTTCACTCAACAGCTCGATATTTTCGTTGTAATCGCTACGCGAGCGAAGAAGGTCTCCAAGCGCTTCGTAAACGACCTCACTATCCTCTTCATCCGCACCTTGAATCAATCTTTGCTCTAACTTACCAATTTCCCCTGGCTGTAATACAACAACTTCCTTCATACATGATAAAGCCTGGAATGCTTCCTTAGCTGCGCCAACCGCTTCGTCATCCTCCGGTACCTTGGAGAACAGGAGCTTCAAGCTTTGGATTAACTCCTCCCCCAGACTACGCAATGTGTCCTCGGAAGCATCCTCATTCCCGCCATTGAAATAACCTGGGACATATTCGCCGGCGAAATCCTCTGGATTCAACATCTCATAGATCGGACGTATTCTGTCCAGAAAACGCTGACCGTCTGGAATCGGCTCAAATACTCGTTCAACCCCTGCTCCCGTTGGCATAAACCACTGAAATAATCCATAGAAATGGTCTGCTTCAACCTCCTCATCATCTTCTGGCTCGAATTCGTCTCCGCCCATTGCTAGTAAATAGCGGCCGTATTCCTGTTGTTCCATCCATACCATCCCTCTCTTGGTTCAACCCAATCACTACTCTCTCTACCAATTACTTTTACCCTATGCTTCCCATAACCTTGTCACTTGCTCTAATTCCATCCCTTCAAATTGAAGCTTATAGATATCGGGTTTGCTGGTTTGATTCGAAAAATCAAAGCCGTAGCTTGCATCAAAGTAATTCATCATCAACGTCATGACATGTCCGTGCGTGCCAATAGCTACCTTTTTCCCCTGGTATTCTTCTAGAATTTGCTTGAACACATTTACAGCTCTATTCTGGCAAACCGTATTAGACTCTCCTCCTGGTAAAGCATAATCAAGGTCTTCAAACATTCGCTTCGAAGCAGGCATAAATTCTTCATTCCTAATATTATCATCTGAAAAATGCCTTTCCCGCAGGTCCTCCATAATATGAATGTCTATTCCCAATGCTGTTGCCAGCCCCTCCAAGGTTAAGACAGCCCGGGCATACGGACTTGAAAAGATGGTATGTATTCCTTCGTCCTTTAATATTTCTGTTATTTGGGCTGCATTCCCTTGGCCCTTCAAGGTAAGTCCTCTCGTTCTTTCCGTTCCTTCCGTATACGGTGATTCCGCATGCCTAACCATATAAATGATAGTCTTCATATGCCCTCCTTGAAAGTTAGTGACGTAGAACTCTACGTAACTTCACATGATTGATCTCTTGTAATATTCACGAATTTTTTCGGGGTAACCTTGAATATCCAACCCAAAAGTGGACATTACGGCGTAGACCCAGCGATCGATACCAAATGCTACACAACCAGAATGCAGATATTTTTTATCCATTGCGGATGTGATATCAAACTCCCTGCATAGTGTATCTTTGACATTATTAAATGAGGCAATGGAAAAGGAAATATCTGAATTGGGGATCTCCACAACTAATTCGTATTTCATATCTGCAAGCATTTGATGTTGGGCTCGTGAGGAATCCTGAGGAAAATAAAACGGGTCGTGTGCAGTTTCTATTCTACCGCAAAAACCTAATTCATTGAACAGATCCCAGATCTCCTCTAAAATATCATTTCGTATTTGAGTAACAAATTCAGGTTGTCCGAAATATATGATCTCTCTCATTGAAAATTCATTCATTCGATGTTGCCCAATTCTCCATGCTGCTTCGTGTCTAAAGCAGCTTCCTTCAGCCGTGAAAACAATTGGATCCTTGATTTCTTGATTTTTCAGCTCTTGGTAACAATGAAAACATACAGCAGGCGAAAGCATAAATTCATTTATCCTAACGAGATTTTCAATATCTTGTTCATTTTGAACTTGTTTGAGTGCGTAATAGTCATGAGGCAGTTCAGCTACAAAGTATGCATTTTGAGGAAAGTAATTTACATATTTACAAATATCCATTACTTCACGCGGTATAAGAGAGGAATACTTTCTGTTTTTTGCATTGTACTTCTGGCTGATGCTATGAAAAAGCAAATCAAATATGGAATACAGTTCTGCTGCAAGTTCTTTTTTCATTGTTCCATTCAAAACGAAGTCATTTGCCATTTCCATTTGATCTATTTTAGGATAGGTTTGCTTTGGTTGATCTTGCGTTCTAATCAAACGAGATCCCATTGCTCTTATTTCTTTTTCTTCAAGGATCATTTTGTGGACAATACCAAGCAAATATTCCGTATTCGCTTCGTTTTCACTTTCAATCAAGATCTCGCTGTTGATTTCGTCATATGTACATCCGAATATTCCCTCCATACTATAAGCCAATTTTAAAGTAAGTGCATGTGCTTGTTTATCATTCAGTACCCCTGTAACAGGAACCCGGATAGACATGATGGATGACCTCCTTCGAATTGAAATGTGATTAGACTCTGAACAGCGGAGCATAACTATTCAAATTAAAATCAAGCAGGACTTTCGATATGCTCTAGGAAAGTCCTGCTGCTGATCTGATCAGTGGCTATATTCATTGTTTTGTTTGCGACGCTCATAAATGGCCGGCATAATCATGTATAACAATAGGATCGCTATCAAGCCAGATAAACCAACAAAAACGGTAATACCTATGGGGGACAAAACATGTGCGAGGTAAACCCCTATTGCACCAATCAAACTAGCACCCTTGGTCGCAATTTTGTTCAGTGCCATATAAGAACCCCGCAAATTTTCAGGTGCAAGATCTCCTAAAAAAGATTCATAAATGGGCACAAAAAGCACTTCGCCTAAAACCGCTATGACCATGATCCCGAATAAGATCCACACTTGATTACTGTATGATAAAATCACATAGCCCAAAATATACATGGAAAATCCTATGAACATGGTTCTTTTTTCGGGCCACTTTTTAATGAACTGCGTGAAAATAATTGAAAGAGCAATGACAAGAATCGTATTCTCTGTTCTCAAATAACCGTAAACCTGTATTCCATCTAACGTCCAATTCCACAGGTTAACATTGTGGATATTATTTTCTAAGCGGATCGCTATAAAATTGGCCAAGTGGCTTTCAATCGAAAATAATAACATACTCGACAGGATGAAAAGGATAAACAGAGAATCTTTCATTACGGTTCTGTAATTGAGAAATAGATCCTTAAATACATTTCTCTTTTTGTTTTGTTCCTCTTGAGGCATGATGGTTTCTACAATAAATTTGTAAGTAATGATGAACGAGCATATGGAGGATAACAGCAGCAACATGAATAAAATGAATAAATGGTTGTTAAACAGTAACGCTCCAAGCGTCCCCCCCAAGGCTATAGACAGATTGGTAGCCCAATATAATATACTGTACATTAATTTCCTCTGAGATGAATTCGTTACATCAAGAAGCATTGCTTCGGAGGCGGGACCGTATAAACCGGAACATATACTATTCATCACAAAAAAGACTATGGTTATATAAGGAAAAGTGCTGCCTGGTAAGTTCGATACCAGCAGCATCAGATAGGTAATTACGCGTAAACCCTCTGATAAAATCATCAATTTTTTGCGCCCTATTCGATCCGAGAAATATCCTCCCAACATGCCTGCAGCAATATTACACAAAATCGCTATGGAAAGAATGATGCTTGTTGCACTAATTCCGATATATCTAGCGAAATAGATAGACATAAACGGAAAAATCATGTTGGAGGTGAGGGTACTAAAAAAAATAATGATAACTCTCAGCCTTACATTTCGATGCAATTGAAAAAAATCACTCATACGTATGTCCTATGCTTACTGGTTCAGAGTGGTATTCCCACACTGTATTTTCCTGAAACCACAAATATAATGTATGCAGTCGACTTTCTATCTCTGTCTGACTATCTCCATAGATTAATAATGAAGCAATAGCGTCTACACTTGACTCGGCACCGTTAAATGATTTTCCGATGTTTTCTTCTTTTATGGTGCATTTCAGAACCCATTCAAAGGGCAGATTAGAATTAACCGATAACAGCTTCCCCTTTTGAGGAGGTACTAACATCCAACCCGTCAGTTTATTTGAAGTCGGAGTTATGTTTGTGGTTTGACCGCATTGGGATCGTATAGATTCTTGCAATATATCAATTCCGGTTGCATACTTTACACCATCATTAATTTCCCCTCCCCCCACTCGACAGGCGATTTCACATAATAGGATCTGATCACTAGTCGTATGAAAAAACTCTGCATGAAATGCAATAGGATGGTCGGGTACGGGAAGAGCATTTAACACGGTTAGCAGTGTTTGCTGAAGTCTTTCATACAGCAGGTCTTCTGTATCTAACATTACAGAGCCTAAATAGTTATTCTCCTGAAAAGCCAGGCATCCATTGATATAACGGGACGGGCTGTATAATAACATGTTGTTTTTCTCGTATAATCCATCGATATGATACATATCTCCATCAACGAAACATTCAGCCTCCAGATTCTTATCGAGACCGTTAGCTAAAAGAAGCTCAAAATCCGTTTCATCACGAACGATTTGTACACCTACAGAAGCGGCGCTATCTACCGGCTTGACCACGATAGGAAGACCGTGCTTGCTTTTGAATTCCAGCAAATCAAATACATGATTTATTCTTACGAACGCAGGTACGTTAGCTACTTCGGAGACCTTCTCTTTCATAACCACTTTATCCCTGAAAGCAAGTGCACTTTCCGCAGTTTGTCCTTTAATATTCAGATATTCTCTAAGCTGTCCAGCTTTCAATAAATCAAATTCGTGAGCAGCAATGATCCAATCAATTTTCTTAGCTTGATGGAGTTCCACAATTGCAGAATAAACTCTTTCGTCAGTATCCATATTTTCATATCCAATTTTCTCATCAAAGAAATCACCAAAATGCTCGATATGTTTATGCTTCGAAAAGATGATGAATTCACTGTCAATACCACTGAGCCATTCTTCGTAATTGACTGTATTCGGAGAAAACCTATTTAATATAACCGTTCGCACAAGCTCCACTCCATTTCCATAATAAGTGCAGTCAGATATTAGTTTTCTTCATATCCAAATGTTTTGGATAAATAATAGAATTCGCTGTTCACCAGGATATAAAAAGAGAACAAATAGACCCCTTGCTTTAACTCCGGGCTGGGCTTCAACTTGATAAAAATGGATGAACCTTCACCTGGTTGAATTTCCAGCTTGTCTTGATGAAACTCCACGTTAATAAGTTCACTATCAATGCTAATTCCGGCAATGTTTATTTGGAGAGGCTCATTTTGCTGATTTTTTATCTCATACAATTTTGTGTCCAAACCTTCGTTTCCAAAACGGAGATATGGATTCCCTCTGATTGACAAAGGAGCCTCTGGAAAATCAGAAATGCATCCACAATGAAAACATTTATAACTTATTCGTTTCACTGACTTTCCTGGTCCTGTCAGAATCGAAGATTCGAATCTAGCACTTGAATAACCACAATCATAACAAGTAGAAGTAAAGGCAAGCGCAGTAATGTGCGTACGCTTTTCACTTATCTTTTCAAAAAATATATCTCTCTTGCTGTTCGTATAGGAAACCATCTGAGTGAAAATTTCCTGATTCAAATTCAAATATTTCTGTTCCAATTTGCGAAGTGTACTTTCCAGCTTGCTCCTCGATTGGAAGCAGTAACGATATCGACGATATAAATTAGGGATGGACTTCCAGTAGTTATAGACATCCTCTATTTTCCCTTTTAATTGGCTGCCAATAGAAACACATTCTCTGAAAAAGTCCAGGCTATCTTGATAAACATCAACACGCTTCATGGCTTCTTCTACATGATTTCGTGCGGTTAGAACCACATGCATCTCATCATGTTCAAACGGTTCGTTGGAAAACAGCATTAATTTCACGCTGCAAGGATCACTTTTAATAAAGCCGACGTATATTTTCTTCTGATTAATGGATATTTGTTTATGATCGGAGTCCAAAAAGGATATTTTCGCGATATCCAACTCCTGCAAACTCGACTCTTCCACCTGAATTTCGACCTCAGCATAAGTTTCATCAGCTAGATCTGACAGGATGGCTGTGACCTCTGAAACATCATTCATGGACACACGAGTCTTCTTTACGTTAAGCCCCCCATACTTTAAATCCGGATCACCAATTTGTGAGTAATAGTTGTTTTCAATACCGCTATACCTAAGAAATTCATTGATATACTGTGTTTTGATCCCTTCGGAATATCCATATTTCGATAAGTTATGAGCCAGAATATTCTCAGTAATATCACCAATTTTAATACTCGGTGTTGTTATGATACTCAATGCATGCCCTTCAATAAGGTTCCTAAGTATTGTATGACGGTATGGAATAAAGCTTTGAGCTCCATCACCAAGGTTACACCCATTCAAAAACAGGAATTTCGCATACAGATCGTTGATGGAAAGCCTTTTACGGTTCTCAATGCAGCATTGATCTGTGTGTGACAGACAACGTGGCGAAAATTGACTACATTCTCCCGTTGTGTTATCGTGATCGGTCTCATCTGCCTGCACACTACAAAACAAATAATCATTCATGACGATTGCACATTCCCGGCAATGTGACATATAGCTAAACTCAAGCAGCCTGCTTTGTCTGAATATTAGGTCTGATGTGCTTTCCAGGGAACAATAATCTCGAGGTAAATAATGAGTTACCATCTGACCTGCGATGCCTTGTCTGGCTTCATCCTCTCGGAGTTTAATCCGATTGGCCAGTACAGAATTCAACCGAATGGTGCTATTCAGCTTATCCTCGAGCACGATACGCTTCAACAAATACAAACGTAAAGTCGTGTAATCGGTAAATGGTAGAAATCCCATGGGCTTTGCAAAATGTGCCAGCTTGAGGTTAATTTCGCCATCCAGGCATGAATACGGCATAATAAAAAACCAAGAGTCATAGTCGTCTCTGACACTTAGCCCTTTATTTTGGATAAACTCATCCAGGCTATTCAGCCTTACCACAATCTTTCTAAAATAAATCGCATATAGTAACGCAAAAAGGGATTCTTCCAACCCCCACGTTGAACTCTCCACCCACAGACAAGCTTCGCGGCAGGCGGAGGACATCGCTGCATTATGCTGTGCAATCAATTCTTCAATGGAGTCTGTACAATGGAACTCAGAAGCATATTGGGTATTCAGCAATAGATGTGTACCATTTTCCTTTTCCAGAAAAGCAAAAATGCTTTGTTGGTGCTCTTCAAAAACAGGCACAATCCTCTTACCTGAACCAACGGCTTCCATCTGATCTTTAACAAAAAAGCGCAGCTGATCTTTCGATCGTAATGAATGAAGTGTGACCGAATGATTATCCATGTTGAATGACTTCTCCATGTTGAATCACTTCTCCATTGTCCCATTTCATTGACGTTTGAAACCAATCCACTGCCGCTAGTAATCGTTCCTCGATATCCTGTTCACTACTAGCCATCAATACGAAGGAAGCCAGACAATCATTACAATTACGGCCATAGTTAAAGTGTTGGTCAGCGGAAGCAAGAAGCTCAAAATCGATTATCTCATCCGGGTACTCCGTTTCCGGTGGCCCCAAAAATGTGCCTTTTCCTGGATGAACCAGCACATTGCCACTGATCGTCCGCGGCTCTCTCTCAATAGATTCCCAGGATATCGGGATACCACACTGCATTTGGACCCATGTTTTCATTAAATCAATGTTAAAGGCCGTTTTTAATGTTATACCAATCTTGGAACCACCCACACGACTGGCAATTTCACACAATATTAGCTCATCTTCCTCTGTGTGAAATATCTCCGCGTGGAAAGCCATAACCTCCGGGCAGGGTAAATGGGATAAAATCTGGTTTACCATCTCATTTAACCGCGTTACCAGCGGATTATCAGCTTCCAGATTGTAACTTCCAGATGGTTTAGCATCCATGTAAGCCAGACAAGAATTAATGTAGACAGAAGGCCAGCAAAATAAAAGTTCGCCCTTCTTGGCAAGACCATCAATATGATAAATTCGTCCCGATACAAACTCCTCCGCGATCCACTCTCCCTTGAAGCCTTCTTCCAACCTCTGCTCCAGTTCTGATTCTGAATGGATGATCGCTACTTCTTTGGAGCCTGTCCCGTCTATTTTCTTCACTACAATGGGATAGGAATGAGACTCAACAAACTTTAATAAGTCCAAACTTGAAGTTACCTTACAGTAAGGCGATAGTTTTATGTCCGTATGTTTCAATTTATCTTTCATCATCACTTTATTGCGGAATGCTAGAGCACTCTCCATCGTTTGGCCTGGAACACCCAAATAGTCACGTAATTCCGCTGCCCGAATCAGATCAGATTCAGAAATAGCAATGATGGCCGTAAACAGATATGTTTTATGTAGAGCAATGGCTCGTTTCTCCACATTCCCATTGACCGAGAATTGATCGAACCATTCCATGTGTTCATAGTGATTTACAACGTGATTATAGCTTGACTGATATTCGGAGGAAGACAGCATCACTAATTTTTGTTTTGTTGAGTTTAACCAGCTTTCATAGGGTGTAATGGTATGATTTCTTCGATTAATGATTAAAATAGCCACAATGGAATACTCCTCTCTATACTTTCGCAGGGGACAACTCATAGAAGGTTATGGTATCTGCATCACTACAATAGATCGCCCATTTAGAAGGTGTGCTCTTTATATCTCCAACATTAATCAGGTATTTTTCATACTGATCCAAAGGGATGGATCTCCCCAACTGAATCGGAATTTCATTGTAAAGCATCTCACCATCCACCTGATGCACACCGAATAATCTTTGATCATGGTTGTGCCCATAAAAAAAAAGCCGATACGTTAACATTTTATTTTCAATTAACGGATGAAACACATCAGGACCGCTCTCTACCCATGGCAGCTGATGACCATGGATAAAGAGCAGATTACCTTGGGCAATTTCCCTCGGATAATCTAGAAATATAGCGATATTTTCGGGTATTTGTGTTAAAGGCATCAGCTTCTTCAGCTTTTCTTCCTGATTACCGATAACGCCTTGAAACGTACGAAGTGTATCGATAAATGAATGTGTTGAATTCATAACATAGTCGGGTAATTGTTCCGGCTCCACTGCACTTTCATCCGCTGAAGATACGCTTTTTTTCTCCACTTCAAAAACATCACCCATACATATGATTTCTGCTTCAGCATGATCTTTACGTACTTGGGTTACCACTTGTTCCGCTTGAGCAAACCGACTATGAATATCGCCAATCAAAGCAATCTTCATTTCGCACTAATGTCCTGTTTTACGTTGGAAAAATGCTGTTGAATGTACTCCAGAATATGCTGGTTATCTTCTAAGCGGCCTGCTAGAATATGATCTCCGTCATGCAGAGCCGGAACAAAAGGCACACCCGTAAGCTCAATCAGTTCTTTCCTTTCAGATCTTTCCTTCGTAACATTGATATTGATATAAGAAACACCCAAGTCGGTTAATAGCTCCCGCACAGGTTTACAATAGGGACATCTTTCTCTTTGGTATAACTTAAACATAGACTGATTCCTCCGCTAATGAATGTTGAATGGCTTGCAGACTGCTTCCTCGTTCAAAGGTATGGCCCATTTCGCTTAAACTCATTTCAATAGCACCGAAAATGCCCATGATATCGATTACATCGACAGCACCCACATGACCAATGCGAATACCGGTATCTTTTATTTCACCTTGTCCGCCTGTTACGGTAAGCCCAAATTGGTTATTGAGGATTTGAAGTAACTTTTTTGCGGATACAGCACCAGGTGCCTTGGCAACGGTGACCGTATTACTTCTTACTTTTGGATCCTGAACGAACAATTCAAACCCCAACGCTTCAAGTGCAGCTCCTGTTGCCTTAGCAATTCCTTGATGTCTACGTACACAAGCATCGTAGCCTTCTTCATTCAACAATTGTAAAGATACCTGCAGAGCTTGAATCAGAGATACACCAGGGCTGGAAGGAGCCATAGGGTAGAATTTACGATAACGTTCAAAAGAAAAATAATAACTGCGTGTCTTCACCAGGCCAATAACATTCCATGCTTTAGCCGACACACTAACAAACGCGAGACCAGGAGGCATCATGAATCCTTTATGTGATGCAGCAAGTACGATATCCAGACCCCACTCGTCCATCTCTAAGGCATGAGATAACAAACCGCTGATCGCATCCACAATAACGATCGGTTCCTTATCCTTGAAAAACTGTCCAATACTTTGGATATCGTTCTTAACGCCTGTAGAAGTCTCGCTGTAGACGACTAAGATAGCCTTGGCATCCTGGTGCAGTTCGTACGTTTCCTGGATGGATTCCATGGAAGCTGATGTTCCCCAGGGAGAGCGGATCTCAACTACCTCGACACCCTGTATGCGGCAAATATCTACAAATCGCTCACCGAAATACCCATTTGACACTACAATTGCCTTGTCACCGATATTCAAGCTATTAGAAATGGCTGCTTCCATAGCTCCCGTTCCTGATGAGAGTAAAATGTAAACATCGTTTTGTGTGCGAAACCATTTGGGGAGCTCATGATTAATTTCCTCAATCAATGTCTGCATTTGTGGTGAGCGGTGATGAATGACTTCCTTTGCACCAGCCATTAAAATTTCATTGGGGACCTGCGTCGGTCCCGGAGTTGCCATACGAAGTTTCATAGTCATCTTTTCCTCTCTATAGATCAATAAAAAGGGTGCGGGTTGCTTCCTGCAAATCAAAATCAAATAAGACTACACGATGGGTGGTGGACATGGCCAATTTATAATTGCTGACAGGAAGCGAAAGACTTGTTCCTAGAATGGAACTCTTGATGTGAGAACTTCCATTCATATCACCAGTCGTACGAAAATGATGATATTCAACCTTTTTTTCATGAGGGGCGATTTCGTTTAACATCTGCAACAGATCTTGAACCGCCCCTGGCTCATAACGCATGACGGTCAAACCGATCGTACTTCCCACTGCACAAACATGTGCGATCCCACTACCTCTTTCCATTTCTCCAAGGCAGCCTTCAATCTGTTCTGTAATATCATAGGCATGATCAAAGCCTTTTGAAGCCAATTTTATTTCTTTTAACATGGCGCACTCCCACATTCGAAAATTTAGCTAACTAATGATTTCTTTTCAGCCACCATGTTGACAATGGAACCAATGGATAAAAAGTTATCGAGAACTAGATCCTTGTCTTCAAACATAATGCTGAAATCATCCTCCAATTTAACGATAATGGCTACGGATGCAAAGGAATCAATCGGCAAAATTTCTTGCTCTGCAGGTGTTTTTTCGAGCTTTGTAATGGTCATGACGATTTCGGTTACTTTTTGCTTCAACTCGTTATGCATCATTCCACCTACCTTCATGTCATTTTTTCTTTGAATTGTTCCAGTCTTGAGGTTCCTTCTATTTCATCCTCATTAGAAAGGGAGAAGAAGCGCTCAACAAATGATTTCTTCCATTTCACGGCGCTGCCATAATCCAGCTCTCCGTACTTTTCCAGGAATGTTTCATCTCTAATATTTAGAATGGGTTGGAGTACATCTGAATAATGTTCATCATACAAATAGTCCAAATAGTAGAAAGAGTAGAATAACGCTTCGGTTGCCAGCAATTCATTAGCTCGTTTCGCGAGTAAATTCCAATCCAATTGACCTCTTTCCAACAAGTTCAGCGTACATTCGCGCAAATCACAAAACTTAATCAAATTCAAATCGGCATGCAGTAATACCCATTGAACGTTGGTTGCTTCTTTATATAAATGGATCGCAATATGAATCAAAAAATCTATTTCTTCAAGTAAAAAAACAGGGGTATCTTCCAAATTCGTTTTTACTGCATTTTCTAGTAATGCTTTTGAGGCTTGATAATTTTTCTTCAGATCAACATCGTAGGAAAAATCGATATCGATATGCCTTAGGAACAGGTCATCAGAGAGTTTTACATGTGGATAAATGTTCCCGATGTGCATTTTCCATAGCATTTCCTCTTGCCTCGATACCTGGTTGATCGTATTGCTTGACCAATCGTAGTCACCAATCACATACCCAAGCGATTTAAGTACCTGAGAGACCTTGTTCCGATCCGACAAATCAATCAAGAAGTCCAAATCATTACAAATTCGAAGCCCCATATCTTTGTAGACATTTGGAAGAAGCACAAAGCCTTTGAGAGGGATGGCTTTGATCGATTCTTGGTCAAATGCCCGTAAGACCTGCAGCCCTTCCGCAAACATCAGTTCATTACGATGTTTGTTGCTAAGATAATAGGAATTGAACAATCGCTTATACATGTTTTTGATTTTCCCTGTTTGATCTAGTCGAAGTAAGTGACCTCCGATGAGCTGGAGCACCTTATGACGATTTGCCAACGAAACCAACTTATCGATATCGAATCCGTTATCTATAATTTCTTTGGCTTCTTCTTCGTTCTCTACGGTCATCTCAATACGTGAGCAGAGTAATAAGAGCCTTTCATGATCATGAAGCTGTAATTTTTCGTTCATTTTATCCTCCTGAATGAAGTGATAATGATATACTCTCATGTTCCGGCAGCACCCCTGATCCGATGATTCGGAGCGCTTGTACTTGCTCTAACATTTCTGTAATTTTTTTAACAGAGAGTTGAAGCTTTTCATGATTGACTTTTATATAATGATTCCAGGAAATGTCGCTGTTCTCTGGTATCGTTTCAATATTTTCTCCTATTCTCTCTTGATGATTGGATAACGGTTCGATGAAGCAATCCGGAGAAGATGAAACGGTTGGATAAAAAATAAAGGCCACCGGGCACTGTAATCCTGGCTCAGATGATGGCATTAGTTCCCTGAATAATTGAGGATCAACGGCTACCTTATGTTTAGGTGACCAAATATCCTTAATTTCTTCGGCGTTAATGTTCATGTTTGCCTTATTAATTACTTCAGGGTATTTGGTTAGTGTTCCTATGCCGATATGAGGGTAATCCGGCCAACCACTGGCCATCAGAACACCATTTTTTTCAAATAAAAACGTTTTGTCTCCGCTCATGATCTGATAGCCGAACCGGTGTACTAATTCCATGATTGTCGTTGTTTTTCCCGAGCCTTTTGGACCTGTAATCAAATAGGCTGCGCCATTACGGAAAGCACATGAAGCATGAAGAATCACGGTTCCTTCATTTTCTTCATTCTTAATTACGACATCTCTAATCAGCTCAATTAAAATTAAATTAAATGCTTCAGAGGTGACGTCTTCACTTGTAACATCAATGAATTTAGCAGAAGCATCCAAAGTTAAGAGCGTATTGGTATGCTTGCAAAATAAATGTTCCTTTTCTCCGACGTGTTGACGGACAGCTGGAATCGTAAAAAATGGAGAAGCACTTTTACGAATATAGAGAGGTTCCCAATCATGATGTCCAGCATAATTCGCAAGATCTGCTTGTCCCTTCCGTATACGAATGGTCGCGATACACGAAGAAGTATCACCCTCTGGTTCACGGATGACAAAATGTGTGCTGAAGAAGTCAATCACCCGGTCTATATGAACTCCATCTTCAACCAACATAACTAGATTTGTGTTCAGAAAATGAAGTGTAATCGTTCTGATCTCAAACACCTCTATTCGTTTAGAATTACTTCGTAATATGATTGTGATCCCTATAGGCTCTTCGCATCCCGGCCAACGATTTCTTGATAGGATGCGCATCCTCCCACTCAATCAAGGAGGTAATGAGTTCCTGGGTTACAGGGTGAAGACTTTCTCTATAGGCTTTATCCTTCATCCATGGACGTGATGTATATCCGCCCTTCGCTTCATCCTTGGCCTGCAAGCTAAAATGGACCGTTCTTCTTTCACTACCTGCCTCTGCAGATCCACGGTGAAGTATTAAAGCATTAAATAATACGAGATCACCAGGTTCGCAATACAGTGTGACTTCGTTAGGGAGTGGAGACGATTCCCTGTCTAAAATTGCTTGCAGTTCTTGTTCATTCAATGCCCTGGTATGCGTACCAGGAACCGCTTTAAAAGCTTCATCTTCGTATAAGGAAAGATTGGCTAGCAAAAACGTCGTTTGCCCCGGTTGATCAAAATCATAGGGATCCTGCTGATCACGGTGCCAAACCAGATTATAATCCACTCTTTGAGGAGCCCAAAAGGAATGCATTGTCCAAAATCGAAGTTGATTACCGATGATTTGGGATATAGGAGACATGATCTTTGGATTAGCTAACAACTCGTCAAAAGAAGGATCACGGAGTTCCGGAGATAAGATGTCCGCCACACCCCATGTATCGTAGCCCTCATCCTTCTGGGTGTAACGGGTCTTGAACTGTAAAGGATCACTGTTAACTTTTTGATAGACCAATTCTATAGCCGATCTTAATCTTTCCAACTCCTCGGCTGATATTACATTCTTCAATAAAATGAATCCATCCGTATGATAGGATTGCAACTGATCGATGGTTAACAAGGCAAACAGCTCCTTTATCGTTATTTACTTATAGCCGGCACTTCCACTTTTTTATATCGTTGCTCTGTATAATAGTTTTCGGCATCAAGCATTTCTTGAAGCCCCTGCAATTTAAAAACATCTTGAACCGATGCGATTTTATCTTCAATCTGTAAGGTATTCCCTGCTAATTTGATTTGCTGAAATGTCTGTCTGATAGCGTGGATGGAAGTTCTTAGTCCATGATTTGCATAAATCACCATTTTCACTCCATAGTCTTGCAATTCTGAGGCACTAATCTGAGGATAGGTTGTGGGTACCAGGATGATGGGTAATCTATTGGAATAGAGACTTAAAAAATGTATAATTTCGGACGGATCATTTTTCTTGGAATGAATTAATATGGCGTCTGCCCCTGACTCTTCATAAGCCTCTGCTCTTGCTACAGCCTCATCCATTCCAGCACCCGCAATGAGCGCTTCAATACGGGCAATCACCATAAAATCAGGGTTACGCTGTGTATCCTTAGCAGCTCTGATTTTTCCCGAGAACTCTTCAATAGTAGCGAGCTTTTGTTCTCCGCCAGCAAAACTATTTAACTTAGGAAACAGTTTATCTTCCATGCAGATTGCAGCTATACCATTTCGTTCATATTCACGTACCAAATGCATCACATTATTGACATTTCCATATCCCGAATCACAATCGGCTATCACCGGAATGTTGGTTACAGCGTCCATTGAAGCAGCGGCTTGCAAATATTGTGTCATCGTGAGAATATTCGCATCTGGCACAGCATTTACTGCCGAGATTTCCAGACCACTTGCCCATATGCCGTCAAAGCCCGCTTCTTCTACCAGCTTTGCACTTAATCCGTCATGTGCCCCTACGATTTGGATAATTCTATCATCAGCAAACAAACTTCTGAGTTTTTGTGCTTTCACATTAAATCTCCTCACTTTTTGGGAATGGGACTTCCTTGTTCGGTCTGAATGATGTCACCTATCTTTTCCACGAGATCCGCGTCGACTTCAAGCGGCATCAGCTGACCAATTCGGTAGCCAAGGTACATGGGGTCAAGGCCCTTCGTTTTACTGACCCGTTCAATGTGCTGATAATAATAATAATGCAGGTTATTGAGTCCACAGATTATTTCCGGCTGGGCAATGGTCATTGGCACCGTTAGTACCTTTTCAAGGAAATACGCTGAAAGCTGTAATATGGGCGCTAATTCATATTCCCCTTCATACCGCTTCCACTTATTCATAACCGCTGCGAATTGTTCCGTCGCCAAATTACCTGCTCCTCTAGCCATCCCACATATGGATGTGTCAATGTAAGATACGCCCAAGTCCAAAGCTCTCAGCGCATTAGCAAATGACAGCCCAAGATTGTTATGTCCATGAAACCCAAGGGGGAGTTCGGTCTTATTCTTCAATGCATTGACAATGGCTGTAATATCGTCAGGATGAAAAGCACCATAAGAATCTGCAAAATAAAAGACGTCAGCACCTGCATGTTCAGCCTCTTGGGCAATCATGGCTAATTTACCGGCTTCAATGTAACTCGCTGACATCAAATTAAAACAAACCTTGAAACCCCAGTCTTTCAGAACAGAGACATAAGTTAATGCTTTTTGCACATGTTGGGGGTATGCAGCAACACGAATCCAAGCCACACATGAGTCTCGCAAGTCTTCAAGCTGACGAAGGGTACAAACTTCAGGAATTACCATGACAGCGTATTGTGAATACCTGAGTTGTTGCGGAAGGGAAAGAATAAATTCAGCATCACATTTAGCAACGCTTCCAACCTGAGTGGAACGATTGCTGCCCGAACCTCCGCGATATCCAATCTCAATAATCTCAACGCCCGCATGATCCAATTGATGGATCAGCAGATTAATCTCTTCAGATGTAAACATCCATTGGTTCAGATTTCCGCCATCTCTCAATGTACAATCCAACAAAGATATTGGGCTAATGGTTCAAACCTCCGTTTCACAGCTGCAAATCAAGAGACACTTACAGCCAAAGTAGACATAAAGCGTTGTACAATTTCTTGTGGTGTCCACTCTACACGTTTTCCAATTTTCCCTGCATTAGCTTCTACCTTGCAATGGAACATTACAGGACCTTCTTCCACTTTTTCCGGGAATTGATCCAGTGATTCAATAACATGCACCTTGTTATACCCTATATTCTCCAGGGTTTCTTTTGAATTTGAGAAGGGAACGGTGTGTTGTCCCCCTGTGCTCTCATGCATTTCGTTATCCAGAACGACATGGATGAGATTGGAGGGTTGGTGCTGGGCAATCATAAGCGTAAACCCAAAATTCATTGCGAACGACCCATCCCCATCCAGAACGATAAACGTGTTATGAGGATTCGTTATGGCCAATCCTAAGGCAATAGGTGCAGCCATCCCCATGGAACCTACCATATAAAAATGTTCCGGCCTATCACTGGCATTATACAAATCTCGCGTGATGTATCCGCAAGTTGATATAATATGGGCATCTGGATAAACTGTAAGCAATTTTTCAATGACTGCTATTTTCCTCATATTGCCTCCTTAAATCGCCTCTTTGATCAGCAAAGCTACCGGCATGCTGTTCTTTTCAATAAGCTCCGTGCATGCTTTAACAGAAGCTGCACCATGTTCTTTGTCAAATTCCACATAAGGTATTTTGATAGCATCCAGTATATGAAGAAGCCTCTCGCCAATCAGATCATGTTCGACTGCATCATTCTCATAAGCCCCTCTCCAGCTGATGATTAACAAAGCCGGAAGTTGATAGATTGAATATAAGGATGTCAGGACATTCATGGAATAGCCGAGACCTGAATTTTGCATCAGAATTGCACACTTTCTGCCACCTAGATGCATACCTACTGCAACCCCTAATGCGGAATCTTCCCGAATTGCGGGCATATAGATAATCTCTTTCTTTTCAACATACTCCCTATCTTCCAGAATTCTGAATAATCCCTTTAATAAGGAGCATGGCACTCCCGTATATGCATTGTAGCCTTGTTCAAATAATTCATTTGTAATGCTTAGTGCTTCGTTACTCATTCACAATATCTCCATCTCTACGTTAGTTTGTCTAAACCGTTATCTAACTTTCTCCATAATGCTATCCAAAGAAAGTGAAGAAGAAATGATCTTATTGGAATAGGGGTGCTCCTTCTCAATGTGATACATACGAAGGGCATCGGTATCCTTCAAGATATGACCTGTCAAGATGCATGCCACCGTTTCGTCCCTATCGATTACCTTTTCTTGTATTAACTTTTTGACACCGGCTACCGTTGCAGCGGATGCAGGTTCACAACCGATTCCGGAAGCATCTACCACAGCCTTAGCATTTAAAATTTCCTCATCTGTCACAAACATGGCTACACCGTTGGTCTCCTCGAGCGTACGCTTCGCTTTGCGCCAACTTGGTGGATCACCAATATTCAGGGCTGAAGCCAGGGTGTATGGATTTGGCTCAGGTTCTAGCACTTGTTTTTGTTCAGCAATCATCCTATAGAATGGGCTGGCTCCTTCTGCCTGAATAACAGCCACTTTAGGCAATTTATCAATAAAACCCAATGCGAACAGGTCGGAAAGGCCTTTTCCTAAAGCTGATACATTACTCAGCGCCCCACCAGGTACCACAATCCAATCTGGCAGTTCCCACTTCAAGTCTTGCGCAAGTTCATACACAATGCTTTTCTGACCTTCAATCCGAAAGGGGTTAATCGAGTTGCAAATATAGAGGCCCAGTGATTCACTATTTTCCTCTAGAAATTTAATGCCATTATCGTATGTACCTTCGAAGGAGAAAATATTCGCACCATACGCCAAGGTCTGAAGTACCTTGTTTAAAGAAATATTCTTGTTAGGCACAAAAACATAGGAATTGGTTTGTGCGATTGCGGCATACATAGCGAGTGAAGAGGATGTATTTCCTGTGGAGGTGCATGTGAATCTGCTGTATCCCATGGATTTCCCATGTGTGACCGCAACGGTCATTCCATTATCTTTGAAGGAACCGCTTGGGTTTTCACTTTGCGCCTTCAACCACACTGATCTTGCCCCCACATATCTCTCCACGACTGCCGAATTATACAGCCCTGTATTCCCTTCATACTTTGAAATCACCAACTCTTCTTCCACGTCCGGAAAAATAAGTTCTTTGTATCTCCAAACGCCACTGGCATAGATGGACCGGCGGTCAGACAAACGTTGATGAAAAAGATGCTTGAGTTCGTCCGAATCGACTTTACTAAAGTCTTGTTGAATATCGAGCATTCCATTGCATGTACATGTATAACGGAATTCGCTATACTCAGTCTCACAGTTTATACAGATATATTTCATGTTTAATTGATAGACTTATTGAGTCTATCCTATCCCCCTCTTATTCTGACTTTAGATCATCCTGTCACGGTATTTAAAGATGATTCCCAAAAAAATGATATTTTCTGTTTAATTCCATAATCTCCGTCTTTTAGACTCAATTCTAGTCGAATATCCAAAATAAGGTTTTATTTTCCACTATGTTACACTAAGACGTTACTCTTGAAAAGCGCTTTTTGCATAATTTTAAATTTAAATCAAAAAGTCAATTTTTTATCACAAAATCCTCTAAACCATGACAAATTTCGAGCATGAAACAGAGGAGAAAACAGACTGCTTCGGAGTATCGCTATAAGTTAAATGGATATTCACAAGGTACTTCGTACTAGGAGGAAGGCGAGCTATAAACAGACCAACCGGTAAAAGGAAGAAACGGTTACACCGAGCCAAGGAGCAAGGTACGGATGATCCATATCAGAACATGTTAGATGAGAGTGGTGATTGTTACTGAGGGCATTACCAAAACAAAGAAAGAAGGTCTTCTTCTTCCCAGATGGGATGTAGATGACCTTCCGAATAGTTAAAGATATAGATACAGATGTTGTGAAAGGGAAAGCATCACGCGGCTTGTGCAATGGCAGGCCGCGTAAGGGTGTGGTGCTGCGCTCATTCAGGCAGCACCTTATGGGAAAGCGCCATGACCGCAAAGCCGTGGCGCTTCTTCCGCTGCATGACGCCGATCCGGCGGCCTATGCAGCTTCTTCTTGGCCGCTGCACCTACATGGCAGCGGCTTCTTCTCCCAGCGGCAGCGTGTAATACTGCGCCTGCTGGTCTTCATGCTGCTGGTACACAACGACCAGCAGCGTCCGGCCTTTCGCGGCAAGCGGGCTGGCGCCAGCTAGCACACGCTCAAGCCGGAACGGAAGCACGTCCAGTACGGCGTGCTTCTGCAGTTCCTTTTCGCCGAGACCAAGGTCGGCGAAAGCTCGGGCACCCATGACCGTCTGTGCGGTCATGGCCGAGGTCATCGGCAACGCACGCGAGGCGCTGCCGTCCCCCCCGTCCGCCGCTCCATCCGCGGCGGACTGATCAGCTTCGCTGCCGATCACACCCGCCGCATCTGCGGCAGAGTCTTCCCCGGCAGCAGCCGAACTTCCCGCAGCGACACCTGCACCTGTGCCGCTGCTTTCCAGCCATGCCGTGCCAGCGGCACCGGCAACGCGAGGCAGGCGAACGTCTTCGGGACGTTCAGCCAGCGTTTTCATATACATCGCCCACTGATCCTTCTCCAGCGCATCGTCCCACCAGATTTTGCGTGGTTTGTACTTGTGGCCAAGGAAATAATCCAGCTTCATCAGGCCGAGCACGATATCCATATGCGGCGTGTTCCGCGATTCCAGGAAGCTGTGCAAACGGGTGAACAGATCTTCGAGCTGGTGACCGATCTTCTGCCAGCCCTGACCCTCCCAGTAATCCCCGAACGCCTGGAAGAAGTCGAACGGCGAGTCAAATTCCTGCTCCATCAGATACTTCAGCGTATGGTCCATCCGGTGTGCGTTCCAGTATTTCTCCAGTACATCCTCGAGCCGCTTCAAACGCACAATGTCGCTGAATGGCAGCACGTCACTGCCCAAAATCTCATACGGCGCGTGATCCATATACGTGTAATTGTACTTTTCCGCATCCAGACGCAGACCCGTACCACGGAGCATTTTGAGGAATCCGAGCTGAAGCTCTTCCGGCCCCAGAGCAAAGACATCATTAAACGTCTTACGGAACGTGTTGTAATCTTCCTCCGGCAGTCCGGCGATGAGATCCAAGTGCTGGTCGATTTTCCCGCTGGCTTTTACCTTGTTCACCGTACGGCTCAGCTTGGCAAAGTTCTGACGGCGTTTCACCAGTTCATTCGTCGGATCATTCGTGGACTGCACCCCAATTTCGAACCGGAACGTGCCCGGTGGCGCATTCTCTGCCAGATAATCGAGTACCTCCGGACGCATGATATCAGCCGTAATTTCAAACTGGAACACTGTCCCCTGATGATTCTCGATCAGGAATTTGAACATCTCCATCGCGTAATCGCGCTTAATGTTGAATGTTCGGTCCACGAACTTGATCAGCTTCGCACCCTTCTCAATCAGATACAGAATGTCCGACTTCGTCCGCTCAATATCGTAATACCGCACACCGACCTCAATACTCGACAGGCAGAATTGACAGCTGAACGGACAGCCCCGGCTGGTCTCAAAATAAACAACCCGTTTCCCGAGATCCGGGATATCCTCTTCAAAACGGTGCGGTGACGGCAGATCGTTCAGATCCGCCTTCGGCCGTCCTGGCATGAGAATGACCTCTTCCCCTTTGCGATACGCGAGTCCATACACAAAGTGGAACTTCTTGCTTCCCTCCAGCTCCGTCAGGAGCTGATGCAGCGTCTCTTCCCCTTCACCCATGACGATGAAATCAACATTGGGAATCCGGTTCATCCAATATTCCGTGTCGTAGGACACTTCCGGCCCGCCCAGCAAAATTTTCACGTCAGGCATAACCTTTTTCAGGTTATCAATGACCTTGATTGTCTCTTCAATATTCCAGATGTAACACGAGAATCCAATCACGTCCGCGCCGCGCTGGTACAGGTCAGACACAATATTCATGACTGGATCCTTGATCGTATACTCCGCCAGCTCAATATCAAAATCCTTCTCACTGTACGCCTTCAGACACCGCAAAGCCAGCGAGGTATGGATGTACTTTGCATTTAATGTAGAGAGAATAACCTTCATGGTTCACAACCTTTGCCTGGGCACCCAGACCATATTTTTTTGGTAAAAGTAAAACGCCACAGCCATCCAGCTCCGGATGCTGTTCATGTAAACCTATATTGACACCCAGAATTGGATGCTGTTCGTGTTAAATCTCTATAAATAGCCATTCCACGTATCATGGACATATTCCGATTTTGTCTTTCAAAGGGTGGACACCCTTTTCAAAAAGACATCCACTCCCTGAGCCGCTCCAATATACTACATATTGACCCATGGACACTCATCGGAACCATATCCTGTGTAAGCCAACAATCGCTTTCTTCAAAGGCAATGTCCACCTTATGAAAGACAATCTATCTCATTTCGTCCACCATATAAAGACACTTGAGACACTCAGACCCATATAGCCTCACCAATGACTGGATTCAAGTTTTGTTCACGATCCATAATCCATGATTAACAATCCACGATTCACAATCAAAGTTCAACATCCATCATTTCATAAGCACCTCTGGAGTTGAAGCCTTGCCCTTTTACTTACTCATATTCGTAAAAAGCATCATCATCCGTATCCACTTCTTCACCCGTCTGCTTCTGGAAGAACTCAAGGAATGGCAGACCGTACTTGCGATACTTGACCTCACCGACCCCTTTAATCATCAGCATGTCACGTTCCGTCTGCGGACATACCACACTCATCTCGCGAAGCGTTGCATCATTGAAAATAATATACGATGGCACATGCTCTTTCGCTGCCAGATCGCGCCGGATCAGGCGCAGCTGCTCGAATACCGTCTCGTTGACCGCCGATGGCATCGCATCGCGTCCGCGACGTCCGCCATAATTCGTACCCGAAGCCGTAGCCGCTGTCTTGCGCACCACACGCTGCATCACTTCACGCTGGCCTTTCAGCACCTCCACGGCCAGTGGCTGTAAACGCACAACCGGATACTGTCCCTCGGACAGCATCAGATATCCTTCGGATACCATGACGTTGATAATTTCGGCAATTTCACGTTCCGTGCGGTTACCCATCACGCCATAGGTCGGCAAGGAATCGAAGCCGTACTCCAGTACTTTCTTGGCACGCGAGCCTTTGAGCACCGACGCCACCAGAGATACGCCGTACCGCTCACGCATGCGGTGAATACAGCTGAAGATTTTCTGCGCATCAATTGTCATATCCACCAGCTCGCGGTCGTCCGTACAGGAAC
This sequence comes from Paenibacillus sp. PvP094, assembly GCF_040546835.1. Taxonomy (NCBI): domain Bacteria; kingdom Bacillati; phylum Bacillota; class Bacilli; order Caryophanales; family Paenibacillaceae; genus Paenibacillus; species Paenibacillus sp. PvP094. The sequence goes on from NZ_JBEPOM010000001.1 coordinate 427,043, forward strand.
TGCAAATGCCGCATGGCTTGTCCTCATGGATCTCACCGAAATAATCCAGCTGCGCACTGCGCAAACAACGTGTCGTGTAACAGTAGTCCACCATCTGCTGCAGCTTCCGGTAATCATTCTGTTTGCGGTCGCCCTCCATCGGGTTCTGCTCGATCAGAAACTTCTGGGTAATAATGTCCTGCGCTCCGAACAGCAGAATGCATTGACTCGGCTCTCCGTCCCGTCCCGCACGTCCGGCTTCCTGTACATATGCCTCCATGTTCTTCGGCATGCTGTAATGCAGCACGTAACGCACGTTGGACTTATCAATTCCCATCCCGAATGCATTTGTCGCGACCATTACCCGGATATCATCGTACAAAAACTGCTCCTGGCTCTGGGCCCGTTCATCGTCCGTCATCCCTGCATGGTAGCGCCCTGCCGGCAAGCCTGCCTGGAGCAAACGCTGATGCAGATCGTCCACGTCCTTACGGGTCGCGGCGTACACAATCCCCGGCTCGCTGGCATGCTCGCGCGCGTAGTTCAACACAAAATCCTTCTTGCTCTCGCCGCGCAGCACGCTAAACGCCAGATTATCCCGCCCAAGTCCGGTCACATAGGTCTGCGGGTTCTGCAAACGCAGCAGCCGCAGAATATCGCCCATGACCTCGGGCGTTGCCGTCGCCGTAAAGGCCGCAACCACCGGCCGCTCCGGCAAACTGTCCACAAACGGCGCTACCGCCAGGTAGCTTGTCCGAAAATCATGGCCCCACTGCGACACGCAGTGGGCCTCATCCACAGCCACGCAGGAGATGGGCAGCTGCCCCATCTCGTCGCGGAACCAGTCCAGCTCCAGTCGCTCCGGCGCGACATAGAGCAGCTTGAGCTCACCGCGCTGCGCCGCGCGGATGCGATCATTCACTTCTTTGCCGCTTAACGTACTATTGATATAAGCGGCGGCAATGCCGGCGGTCGTGAGCGCATCGACCTGGTCCTTCATCAATGAAATGAGTGGGGAAACGACCAGCGTCAGCCCCGGATATAACAGAGCGGGAATCTGATAACAGATCGATTTTCCGCCCCCGGTAGGCATTATGCCCAGCGTATCTTCGTATTCAAGCAGGCTGGAAACGATCTTTTTTTGACCCTCGCGAAAGTCGGGGTAGCCATAATATTTTTGCAGGAGACCCTGCGCTTCTTCTAAAGTTGGTGCTTGCACACTCATGTAAAGACTCCTTACTTGTCACTGGTGTTCATCCACCAGCTTGGTCCCATCCGATTCTGACATCCGAACACGGCACCATTGCCGCATCCTTGACAACAAAATGGCGTTCTCATGACTTGTCCGTCAAGCAAAACGCCGCTCTCTTTAGTTTAACGGGCCAGCCCCGAATGAGCAACCGCGTTTTACTGTAAAACGTTTGAAGTGCTACGCCAAAACAAAAACAACCGTTCATCCTGTTTGGACAAACGATTGCTTTTTTGTTCTTTTACCTAACTTTTACTCATCCCCGAGTAGTCAACTCTACTTATACAAATTAAATATGTGAGAAAACTGTTCCTTGGAACTTATAATTGTAAATTGGAATTGTAACAATAACTGTAACTGTAAATGTAAATGTAATTTGTAACTCCACTTTAATCTTTCAACGCTTCTACCTCAGATTCCGACAAACCACTGGCCTTCGAGATAACCGAAACTTCGATTCCTAGCGAGAGCATATTTTTTGCAATCTCAATCGCCTTTCTTTTTTCACCTTCCACTAGTCCCTTTTCAGTAGCCCACTCAATCATTGAGGCTTCGTCATGCAAATACTTTTGCCGCTCTTCATACAAACGACGCGCCTCTCGATCCTGACTTAAAAACTCCAGCGTATCCATTGCTTTCTTCAGCGTAGGTTCATTCATTTGCAGCACCTCTAGTAAGATATATCATTCATATTAGGATATTTATAACTTATTTGTAATCATTAAATCAATTCCTATGATATCATCATTTAATGCAGCTTTAACTGATTCATGAATAAACCACCTACATATCCATTTCATTTGACTCCAAAGGAGGCAAAACATCAATGGAACGACATCATCAGGCTAATTCGAGTCCATCCACAACCAAGTCCCGCAAGCTATGGATACGCAGACATCCCATCCTCACGACAACCACCTTATTGATCTTCATACCGTTATTCATGCTCGTCGCCTATTTCAACCTCCGTCCTTACTTCTCGACATTTGACCGTTCCGAACAGGGGGAACTAAGCTATTCTATGCCTTCACGGAATGGAGAATATACGGCTGAGATTTACGGTGTACCTTACGGCGGTGCAGCCGGTGGAGTAACCATCTGGGTGGATGTGAGGAAATACGAATGATTCGGATGCCTCCCGTGTGAAAACCATCTATCGTGCCGCGCATCACGGGAATAACCATCTGGAATGGGAGAGCGAAAATACACTTCGGATCGAAAACTGGAGTGAATACTCGGATGAGACCATGACGCTCAACATTGACGACGAAATCTATGATGGCCGAGGCTGGGCCTGCAAAAGCCTGCGCATGAAGGACCAGTATGTTCGGTGTTTATCCCCTGAAAAATAAAATCCAACACAAAAGCAGCTCTGCTCGCCAAATCTCTAGGCAAGTGAGCTGCATATTTCACTTCTATTAACCTATCCTTGTCTTTACGACTGTTCTAGCTCCATTATCCATACAGTTTTTTAACCACAAGACTGTTTATCGTTAAGCGCACAACGCATTGCAACGCTGCCTCTACACTAACTCGTTATTCTTCCTACTAAAGAACTCTACTCCAAACTACTGAAATGTCTGTTCCTTCTACTTCCGGGACTGCCCTTCGTCCTGCTCTTCCCGATTACGAATCTCTTTGCGTAAAATGGCTTCCAGCTTCTGACGATTATCCAGCAAGCCGGGATCGCTCGGCAGATACTCCCGGGCTTTCGTGTTATGCATAAGTGCCTGCTCCCAATTGCCCAGATGGGCATAACAGAGGGATAAACGTGCATGCGGCAGCCAGGTACGGCAGGCTGCCGGTACCGGGCGCAGACCCGTGTCGCGGCTGCTCACATCTACAGCCTGCATATACCAGTAGATGGCTGAGACCAGTTCCTGTCGTTCATGAAAGCAGGCCGCGATTGCACAGCAGAAATCCGCATGCGGCAGATCGTACTGGAACGACTGCAGCAGTGCACCCAGCTTGCGTCCCGGCTGACCCAGCCGCTCATAGCACTCTGCGAGCCGCGCACAGGCAATGAGCCGATCCTCGCGATAGCCGCTGGGCTGCTCCAACAGCTTCGCGTACCCGCGAGCCGCCGTCGCATAACGCTGGCGGTCATAACATTCGCCTGCATAGTAGAACAGCAGGCGACCCTGGGCTGCGCCCTCTTCGGCGATCCATTTGCGCAGAATGCGCACGTTACGCGCCGAATGATGGCCCGCTTCGCGGCGGTGCGTGACGGCAATGTCTGCCGTAATGACCCCACTCGCCGGGAAGCTGAGCTGCTCGTGCAGCCGGCCATGCCAGCGGCACCCGGCATCCCGCTTGACCAGGCGAAGCCTGCGGTCCGTCACGAGCGGACTCCCCTCCGACCCCTCGGCCAGCGTATAGTTCAAGATCACAGCTGCCGTCTCCCCCTCGGACGGCAGCTGCTGCTTCAGCTTCTCCAGCTTCGCCCGTTCCGCTGGCAGCAGCACATCATCCGCGTCCAGCCACAGGATATATTCTTGCGTGGCCTGATCGAAGGAGTAGTTTCGAGCCGCGGCAAAATCATCCGCCCACTCATACGTAAAGATCCGGTCGGTATACTGCGCAGCGATATCCATCGTACGGTCGGATGAACCGGTATCCACAATGACGATCTCGTCCGTGATTCCGGCTACCGAATCCAGACAGCGCGCAAGCGTGCGTTCCTCGTTCTTCACAATCATGCATAGACTGATGGTGATCACGTTTCAAGCCCCTTCCTGTCATACGCGCATTACGTTCTGACCGCCAAGCTGCTTTTAGTCTGCCATTCAATTGTCCGAATTTCCCATCGACTCCCTGTACAAACGACAATCTGCAACTATGCCTGCCTATCCCTAATGCATCTGCCTAATCCCGTTACCCTTCCACATTATCCTGACGACGAAGCCGCTTCACCTGCTCCACCGCTTGATCCAGCGCCTTCTTGCGCAGCTTCATCAGGCGAAGATGGTTCTGCTCCACCTCGGCAAAGTGCACATGATCCAGCTGCATCCACTCCGTTACTTGTTTCAGGGTTGGCGACATATGCAACTGCGTTTTCCGCCGCTTGCGGGCCACGCAACATAAATATTTATGATGAACCTCCAGTTTCAAGACTTCAAAATACGGCATCAGGCACATCGCCAGGTTACCTGCATAGAACGTCTGCTTGTGGTCATAGAACGGATGATAACCATACGGCACAGTTACAATCAGCGTCCCTTCCTCCTGCAGCAGCCGGTGAACCTGAAGCAACAATGTCTCCGGATGGGCAAAATGCTCCAGCACTTCTCCGAGCAGCACGGTATCGAAGGTGGTCTTTACTTTCCACTGCGTAATGTCCAGCATGCGAAAATCCACATTGTTCCGAACAGGTTTGGACTCTTTGGCGAGCTCTGCCTGCGCATACCGGATACTCTCTTCTTCCAGATCGACCCCTGTTACACGAAACCCCTCACGCGCCAGTAAAATGGAGGTAATCCCCTGACTGCATCCAACGTCCAGAATTCGTTTACCGGTTGCTTCCCGGCACATCCAGTGGATACGGGTCCGGGTGGCTTCATGGGAATCTTCCGAGTTGATCTCGCCATAATACCGTTCACTTACCCGATCATGATTCGCCATGGGTATCCCCCGATTTCTCTTGAAGATGTGCAGGTTCTTCCTTGACTCCACCCTGAACTTCCGCTGTGTACGGCAGCACATGTTCCTTTTGTTCATCTTCTGTCTCTGGCACTTCATTCATTACCCGGACACTTTGCACCGATGTTTCCTCAGGCCGATGGGGCTGTCCCAGCACCACAATATGGCCTCCATGGCACCCGGCTGTTGCATTCCGAGTATCGAAAATGAGCTTTGCATGATCCGCCATTTCCTGATAATTGAAGCCCGAATGGTCGGTCGTGATGATCACCAGGTCAGCCCAAGTCCACAAGCCCGGCACAGCGGGCTGAGACTGAAGCACGGAGCCATCATCCTTGCGGAAGACCGGCACCATGGGATCTGTGAAAACAACCTCTGCTCCCGCTGCGCTCAGCAGGCGGAAGACGTCCAGCGCCGGCGATTCACGCAAGTCGTCGATATCCTTCTTGTAAGCCATGCCTGCCAGTACAACGCGTGCTCCCTGAACCCGCGTACCCGCCTGTTCCAGCAGTGCTGCTGCACGCTGAACCACACGTTCCGGCATCTGTCGATTGGTCGCGTCTGCGAGTGTGATGAATTGCAGATCTGATCCCTGCCGATTAGCCGCCCAGGACAGATAGATAGGGTCAATGGGGATACAGTGTCCACCAATGCCTGGACCCGGATAGAACGGCATATAGCCAAACGGCTTGGTTGCTGCCGCATTCAGCACTTCCCAGATGTTCACGCCCATTTGTTCACAGGCAGGCGTGAGCTCGTTCACCAGCGCAATATTGACGCTGCGAAATGTATTTTCAAACAGCTTCGCCGTTTCGGCCACAGTCGTTGAACTGACGGGAACAATCTCATTGAGGAATGAGCCATAGAATTCTTTACCATAGGACAGGCAGGCAGGTGTTGAACCACCGATAATCTTCGGGGTGTTTTTTACACCATAGTTCACACTGCCCGGGTCCACCCGTTCGGGAGAATAACAGACATACAATTGTTCGCCTGTTCTCCAGCCTGTAGCTGCTTCGAGCGGCTGCTTCACATGCTCCTCCGTTGTACCAGGGTACGTCGTGCTTTCCAATATAACCAGGCTCCCCTCCTTCAAATAAGGAGTCATGCCATCCACCGCTGCAGCAATATATGAAATATCCGGCTGATGATCAGCCGTCAGCGGCGTAGGCACACAGATAACAATGACATCTGCCTGCGTTACTGCGGAATAATCCGTACCGGCTGTAAACAACCCGGCTTGGGTTAGTGATTGTATGATCTCGTCTTCAATTCCAATGACATAGGAATCACCCGCACGAAGTCTTGCCACCTTGAAAGCATCTATATCGATCCCGTGAACGCGATAACCGGCCTGTGCCATCTCCACCGCCATGGGAAGTCCAACATAACCAAGACCAATCACGACGGCTCTCAGGGAGCGGCTGTTTATTCTGTCTTGCATATGATCCACTTCCAAACGCTCCGCCTCCCTTGTTAGTCGATATAGCCACCTGCACGCAAAAATTCGGCAATGGCCTGCTGCTTCATCATGTCACTGTCCGAACGATACACGGAAAAGGTCACGCGAGGCAGTGTACGATATGCATCGATCAGGCGCTTGTCCGGTTCCTGCGGCAGGATTACGTAATATTGCTCATCGTATTGATAGGTACGCGGCGCCTCATAAGGCGAAATCAGCACTTCATGCAATTTCTCGCCTGGGCGTATGCCGGTAACCTTGTAGTCGCTCGCCGGACGTCCGGCCTGTTCCAGCATGACTGACGCCAGATCCGTCATCTTACAGGCTTTCATTTTCATCACAAATGTCTCTCCGCCTACCGCAGCCTCAGCCGCCTTGAGCAGCAGATAGATGGCTTCCGTACGAGTCAGGAAAAAGCGGGTCATGCCCTTGTCCGTAATGGTCAGACTTTTGCCCTCATCAATCTGGCGACGGAATAGCGGCACCACACTGCCGCTTGTACCCAGCACATTGCCGCCGCGGATGCAGACAAACCGGGTGTGTTCACTTAGCCAATTGGCGCGGATCATCATTTTTTCGCCAAGAGCCTTCGTCATGCCGTATACGTTAATCGGATCTACCGCTTTGTCGGTCGAGACATCGATGACTTTGGGAATCTGCATACGGATCGCGGCGCGGATAATATTCTGCGTACCGATGACATTCGTTTTAAACGCTTCGTCGGGCTGGTCCTCGCACACCGGAACATGTTTTAATGCAGCCAGATGAAAAAGGACATCTACACCCTTGCACGCATCCTCCACTGCGCGGTAATCCCGGATATCCCCGATGAGGAAACGCAGACGGGCATCATGGCTGAATTCCCGCTGCATCGCAATCTGGGCATATTCGTTACGCGACAGAATGCGAATCTCGGCAGGGTCCTGTTCCAGCAGGACCTCAGTCAGCTTTTGACCCCAGGAGCCTGTTCCTCCAGTGATCAGAATCGTTTGTCCTTTAATCATGGATGAATCCCTCCCTGGTCAGATCATGAATTCACGTAATACCTGAGCCATCTCTTCCCGGCTTAACCGGTCTTTTGGCGGCACCTTTTTAACCGACGTGTTGTTCGAATGAACGATATTGACATAATTGCGCGGAGCGAGCAGCTCGTGCGGCAGATCGATGACATTGCCATGCGTACCTCTGCCCGGGAGCTTCACCCGGTATCCTGCTGCATACTCGGCCGTTTTGTATAAGTAGACATAGAATTGCGGTGAACGGTGAAATGCCGGTGCCATCTCGTTATTCACGCTGTCCCACAGGTAACCGTTCTGATTGATCAGTGCCATCGTCTGCGGCTGTGGCTGCACGTCATAGAGCTGCTGAACGAAAGTTCGGTGATACAGGTCATCTGAATCCAAACGGGCAATATAGATGTGCTCGGCTCCTTCTGCAAAGGCCAGAATTGCCCGCACACTCTCGATATTGGTCCCAAAACGAATATTGCTGGGAAGGGGTTCCTGATGGGCAAGAATCTCCTGCATCAAATCTCCCGACTCCTTGGCTAGCTTCACAACCGTCAGAAAATCCTGATTCGTCTGCGCCTTAAGGGAGTGCAAGGTAAAGGTGCGAAAAATGCTCATTCTCCGCTCCAACCATTCTCTAGTAAGCCGCTGCGGGTCCATCCCGTAGTTATTGAAATTAATCTCAATCACAACTTTCCTGGACATAACATTCCTCCTCCTTCGAATCTGCCAATCTCCTGCGCGGAGATCAGATTCATTTCATAGTTTTTGACAGTCGACTCTATAGCGTATGAAAGGAAGATAGAACCGGTACGGACACTTGCACTAGTTCCTATATAAATAGATTGATATACTCCCCCAAGATTGGCCCTGCGGGTTGAACGTACAAAACGTTAAGGGAGCGCGAACATAGAATAGAGCAGTTCCATTTTCAAAGGAGGTCCGAAAGCTGCTATGAATTCAACATATCTTGAAATGGATGGTGTGCTGGATCAGCTGGAAGAGGCGATCAGAGAACAGCGTCCATTCTCTCTTGTTCGCGTTGGGGATGGCGAAAATATTGTCATGTCCCAAGAAACGGTATGGACGACGGAGCAGGTTCTTCAGCAGCGCTGGGCCATTAAGGCCAATTTGGGGCAAAAAGGGCTTACCCTTCCCAATCTGCAGCTCCGGGATGAAGTGGCTGCTTCTGTGCAGCGGGCCGATCTCGTCGGTGTGCTTCCCTACGGAGACAGCTCAATCAAAGCCCCCGATCATCTCAAACGGCCGCTGACCGACATGCTGTTCGCTCATTTCGGCATCTCCCCTGCGCTCACTTGCCATGCCTGCGTGAACCGGGAATTGGCCCAAACGCCACGCTTCTGGGAGATGCTCGCAGGCAAACGTATTCTGCTGGTTACCCGCGAGCTTGAGGCACTGCATAACATGCTGGAGCGGGAACCCTATCATCTGAATATTGCAGCTGCATTGCCCTTTGATCGTTGGGAACAGATGGGAGAAACATTACACTGGATTCAAACCAACCCGGATGCATTTGACGTTGCCCTCTTCTGCTGCGGAGTTAATGCAGTCGTCCTGGCCGAACGCACAGCTGCACTAGCGGGTAAAGTGGCAATTGACTTTGGAAAAGCCAATAACATCATTCTCAAAGGCCGTGCCAACTGATCTGCATTTATGGAACCTGACGGAGTAAACCGTCACACGCACACGCTGTACAGCAAAAAATCCCGGACTCCTGGAGCCGGGATTTTTTGCTTCTCTGGTAGATCTCAATCCAAGGATACTTCCTTGAGCGCCAGACCATGTTACACCAGCATCACTAGTTTGTTCCGGGTGTATGGCAAACTCTGCTGGTCTAGCGAATCAGAATTTTTGACGCTCTACCTTCGGATCAAAGATTACATATAGGCTAGGTCGTTGCAGCAATGCCATAGAACATTTCCGGTCCGGTACGCACTGCCGTAGATACCCCGGAAATAAACGAAGTATACACACTCTCCAGAGCAGGTGGTGCTGACAGGTCCTGTGCCGTAAACGAATGGAATTCAGCCCCTCCGTTCTGTCCTATCGTACCTTCAGCCCGATAGATTAAAAAGAACGGATCATACAAGCTGCCGCGGACGATTTCGACAACGAACGTATCTCCAAGCTCTCCGGTTACACCAACCGTGCCATTCAAGGTGATAATGGGATTCGCAACACCAAGGGTCTGAAGGCCAATCGATCCGAACGCTTCCGGGGATGGACCCAGAGATAAACCGGGCTGTCCTACGGTTCCCGAGTTCATCGAAGTTCTCATATCGAGGAACACACCCATGAGTAACACCTCCAATGCTGTGGGATACATTATTCTATGAATCTCGATTCTCGCTCGCTTGGATGGATAACAGATTCGATCCACCTATTTTTATTTGCACCCGGTTAATGGTATATTGAACTGCATAAACGAAATGAACGGATCGTATGCACACAAGCGGTACAGGCTGTTCAGAAGGAGATTAGTATTCATGAATAAACGCAATCGATCAACAGGCCGCCCATCAGCCAAAGGTAAAGGACCGGCGAGTGCCTCAGCAGCACGTTCCCCGAAAGCAAACTCTTCGACTTCGTCTTCTGGGGCTTCCACATCCCGTAATAGCGGAGCATCGAAGAAGCCCTTAATCTCGAAGTCCCCGGCAGCTTCCAAGCCCAAACATTCAGGTGCTCCTAAACGCGCGGGCAATGCCCATTATCGTAAGCAGGAACCACCTCGCCAATATAAAGTAACTGAACCGGATGAGCTGCTGAACTTCCTGCTCCAACATCTAAAATCAGGCCGGAATGCAGTCAAGTCCATCCTGGGACGGGGACAAGTATCCGTAGATCAGACCGTAGTCACCAAGTTTAACTATCCGCTGACGCCTGGACAGATGGTATCCATCAGCAAGGAAGGCGCCGTAGCCGCACCAACCATGTCAGGACTCACGATTTTGCATGAAGACGATGACATTATCGTAATTCGCAAGGATGCCGGACTGTTGTCCATTGCAGCAGATCGGAGCGATGAGATCACCGCGTATCGTCAACTGACTGAGCACGTACGCCGCACCGATTCGCGGAACCGCATATTTGTCGTGCACCGGCTTGATCGGGATACATCAGGTGTCATGATGTTTGCGAAGAGTGAAGAAGTGAAGCAGAATCTGCAGGACAACTGGAAGGACAAGGTGCAGGAACGCGTATACGTGGCGCTTGTCGAAGGTCAGGTAGCCAAACCGGTGGGCACCATCTCCTCGTGGCTGAAGGAGAGCAAAACGCTGAAGATGTACTCCAGCCCACGTCCCAATGATGGACAGCATGCGGTTACACACTATAAAAGACTGCAATCGAACCGTGAATTCTCCCTGCTCGAAGTTCGGCTGGAGACCGGTCGCAAAAACCAGATCCGCGTGCATATGGAAGATCTCGGCCATCCCATTGCAGGTGACAAGAAATATGGTTCTCGCACCAAAACACTCGGACGTCTTGGACTCCATGCGCGCGTGTTATCCTTCATTCATCCTACGACGGACGAACTCATGACCTTCGAGACGGATATTCCGAAGCAATTCCTCTATCCTTTCCGTACAGATGCGCCAGCTTCGAAGTAACCCTGATGGTGGGGCGTTTAGAGGACAAGTTGTGCTGGGAAGGAGGAAGTTAAGCTGAAAAACCTGTTAATTACCGGATACCGGGCACATGAACTGCAAATTTTCGGACAGAAGCATGAAGGAATTCCCTTCATCAAAAAGACTATCTCCTCCCGTCTCACGCCACTTGTGGAGGATGGTCTGGAGTGGGTGCTGACGCCTGGACAATATGGTGTGGACCTGTGGGCCTGTGAGGTGGTACTTGAGCTAAAAAAGACCTATCCCCACTTGAAGCTGTCCATCATCACTGCGTTTCAGAACCCGGAGGAACAATGGAAGGAAGACAAGCAGGAATACTACCGCACCATCCTTCAGGGCGTGGATTACTACGGAGCGGTGAGCAAGCAGCCTTACATCGGCCCATGGCAATTCACAGCACGCGATGACTTGCTGCTGCGCAAAAGCGATGGCATCCTGCTGGTTTATGATGAGGATGCCGCAGAGGGCAGCCCCCCGTTTTGTAAAGGAAAAAGCCGTGAAGAAGCAGCAGAATGAGGATTACACGATCATCAGTGTCACTTCCGAGGATATTCAGTCCATCGCCGAAGACGAGCGGATGAACAGTGTAAGCGAATATGAGGACTCCTCATTTTAATTCGGCTGGATAAGCCGGAATTCGTACTTATGTTTTTTTTGGCGGAAGGTTGGGTATAAGTAGTATTAAAACTGCGATTACCATGTCGTATGGATAAAGGGGAACTGCAGCCATGACATTAACGCCTGAGCAGCGCATTCAACTGCATGGGTTCAACAACCTGACCAAGTCGCTGAGCTTCAACATGTACGACATCTGCTACACGAAAACCAAAGAAGAACGCGAAGCTTATATTGAATATATCGATGAACAGTACAACGCGGATCGGCTGAGCAAAATTCTGAAAAATGTCGCAGACATCATTGGTGCGCATGTACTCAATATCGCGCAGCAGGATTATGTCCCCCAAGGGGCCAGTGTGACGATGCTTGTCTCGGAAGGACCGATCGTGGAGGTTCCGGAGGAATCATTTGAAGAATCCCCAGGTCCGCTCCCGGATAATGTGGTCATGCAGCTCGACAAGAGCCATATCACCGTTCATACGTATCCTGAATTTCACCCCAGTGAAGGAATCAGTACCTTCCGTGCCGACATCGACGTCTCCACCTGTGGGGAAATCTCGCCGCTGAAGGCTCTAAATTATCTGATCCATTCCTTTGACACGGACATCATGATCATGGATTATCGGGTTCGTGGATTCACGCGGGATACGAGCGGCCGCAAGCTGTTTATTGACCACGAGATCGGTTCAATTCAGAACTATATTCCGGACGAGATCAAAAAAGGCTTCGACATGATTGACGTTAACGTGTATCAGGAAAATATTTTCCACACGAAATGCAAGCTGAAGGCGTTTGACCTCGATAACTACCTCTTTGGTTATACCAAGGACAAGCTGAGCCAGGCGGAACAGCATGAAATTACGGAGTGGCTCAAGCTGGAGATGGATGAGATTTATTATGGCAAAAATATAAACCGTCCTTCTGTACAGAATTCCGATTCGTTATAATCCATCATCGGGCTATGCGCCCCACTAACAGGGCTTTGCTGACAACCGGGTCGGCAGAGCCTTTTTGCTGTCTTTCGGTAATTGTCTGGTATCCATAGTATAATAAACATACGAGATATTTTTCAGCTTACATGACCTAAAACCTAAAGCAGATACTAATACAAAAGAGGTGCACGCAGCATGGCTCCACGTAACTTGAATGCTTTTCACGGCTCCAAAGTCCGGCTCGCCGCCCCATGCCCGGAAGATTGCATGCGTCTGGCACGTTACACGGACAATTACGAATATTTGCGCAACCTGGATACAGACATTGCGGTTCCGCTAACCCCGGACGAGACGGGTTCATCTGCTGTCCGAAGAGACAACGGTTTTGAATTTGCCCTGCGAACACTGGAGGACAATCGATTTATCGGATTTACCGCCCTTTACCGAATTGAATGGAACAATCGCTCCGCTCGCCTTGCCATTGGCATTGGTGAAGATAAGGATCGCGGTCAGGGATACGGGAGTGATGCACTTGCCCTGATTATTCGGTATGGATTTCATGAACTGAATCTGAACCGGATTGCGCTGGAAGTGATTGAATACAATGAAGCTGCCAGACGGGCCTATCTAAAAGCCGGATTCCGGGAGGAAGGTCGGCAGCGCTCCGCTGTCTTGCGGGATGGAACCCATTATGACCTGATCTCCATGAGCATTCTGGCTGAGGAGTGGGCAGCTCAGACTGGACTTCCGCTGTCGTTTCAATCCACATCAACTTCAGCGAAACAGAAATCCGAATACGCAGCATCAACGCTGCCTGCTGCAGCTGCCTCCGACCAACCTCGCATTGGTGTCGGGGCCGTTATCCTGAACGAACGGAATGAGGTGCTTCTCGTATGGCGCAACCGCCAGCCGGAACAGTACACATGGAGTATTCCCGGGGGCAAAGTCGACCCTTACGAATCACTGGAAACGGCTGTCATTCGGGAGATCAAGGAAGAAGTGGATCTGGATATTAACATCGATCAATTGCTCTGCACCGCTGAGACGATTCGTCCGGAACGAGAAGAACATTGGATATCGGTCCTCTACTCGGCCCGGAATATCCGCGGCATCGCCCGGAACCTGGAAGAAGGCGGCGCAATTGGCGAGATCGGCTGGTTCCCGCTCCATGACCTGCCTTCCCCACTCGCCTGTTTTGCCGTACCTGCCCTAGAGGCAGCTAAGCGACTTTATATGGATTAGAATGGAGGTCATTCGGTTGAATCAATCCGAAGCAATTCACGCTTTATTTCAGGCAGCACAACACGGTGATGTGGCGAACCTGCAATCGGTTCTTGCTGCCTTCCCTGAGCTGGCCAACACCGAGAATGGAGATGGACTTACCCCACTGGGATATGCCTCGCATTATGGACAAGCAAATGCAGTTCGTACTCTCCTGGATCATGGAGCAGATGTAAATGCCATTTCGCATTCCAGGATCTCATTCATTCCTTCCAATACGGCGCTGCATGCAGCGCTTGCAGGAGAGCGTTCTTCAGAGGTCATCCGTTTGTTGCTGGAACATGGAGCATCTTGCAGTATCCTTGACAGTGATGGACAGAATGCTCTTCATTCTGCAGCATTCCATACGAATCAGGCTGAACTGATTCAACTGCTGCTTCAGCATGGTGCGGACCTGAATGCTCTGAATGCAGCGGGTCAAATTGCATTAGACATTGCGCTCGAGCGTGGCAACACTTCTACCGCCTCCTATCTGCGAGAAGCAGCTGCAACCAAATAGTAATCAACCGCATGCAAAGTGAAACACAACATGAATAACCGTCAGGACTCTTGTTGCACTACAAAGAGACGGCCTGGCGGTTGTTTGCTGTCTGCTTCAATGTAATGAACGAGAATTTGAGCAATGATCTACATATTTTTCTTAAAGCAAGAACCGATTGGCCCTTCACACGGTCTAATACGAAACAAAGCCATGAAAGGAGGCGCCATGTGACCCCTACAGAGCTTACCGTTGCCGCACAAAAAGGGGATGCTGAGGCTTTTGCAGCCTTGATGGCAATGCATCAGAGCCGCCTGTATCGGATCGCTTATGCTTACCTGCACAACGAGGGTGATGCCCTGGAAGCGATACAGGAGTCTACATACCGAGCATACCGCAAACTAAAAAAACTAAAAGAGCCTTCATACTTCGGCACCTGGCTCATTCGTATCCTGCTCAATTACTGTGCAGACGAGCGCAAACGGAAGAACCGTTACAGCCCCGTCACGGAGATGCACGAACCGAGCAGCTGGGATCGGCCCGAAGACCCGGATCTCGCCGCAGCAGTATCTGCTTTGGACCCGGATTGCAAGCAGATTATTATCCTGAGTTATTTCGAAGGATTCTCCCTGACCGAAACCGCAGAGATCCTCGACATTCCGGTTGGTACGGTCAAATCCCGACTTCACCGGACACTTGGACAGCTTCGTGCTCAGCTAGAAATGAAAGGAGATGCATGATTATGAACGATGAACAGAAGCAGTTTGAAGATTTGGAACAACGTCTGCATGGACGTAAAACGGAATACGATACGATCGCCGTCCCGGATGCTGCGGTGCAGCAGTCCGTACAGACCGGAATACGTCAGGCTGCACGCAGGCGCAAATCGCGGGTACGCTGGTACATGAGCTCGATTTCGGCAGCGGCCATCATCCTGCTGTTTACCGGATGCATCCGAGTCTCCCCCGCCTTTGCCTCCTTCGTGGAGCAATGGCCTGGCATGGAAGGCATCGTCAGCATGATTCGCCAGGACAAAGGCCTGCAGATGGCGATTGATCAATCTCTGCTGCAGAAGGTTGGTATCACCGACGAGCATGACGGTGCTTCCGTGACCATTGACGGGATTATTACCGACGAGTCACGCATGGTTATTTTTTATACGATGAAAGGCATGAAAGATCCCGAGAAGGGTGAGTATGATATCGAGTTGCTTGATGAGAATGGTGACAATCTTCCTGTTGCTTTTAGTTATTTCTCTCCTGGAGAGACTTCTGACAAGAATATCTATGAAAATTATATCGATGTTATCTTTACCGATGAAACTTCGCCTCCTGAAGAGTTAAGCGTAGTGTTCAAACCCAGAGATAAAGCACGGTCTGGTGAGTGGAAGGTGACATTACCGGTAGATAAAAATTTAACCAAAGGCATGAAAAAGGTGCTTCTGGTGAATCAAACCTTAACGGTAGATGGACAGCGTATCGAAGTGAAACAGGCTACACTTTACCCAACTCGTCTCGTGCTTGAAGTGGAATTCGATCCGAAGAATACCAAAGAGGTGTTTGGGTTGAGTGACCTCCAACTGGTCGATGAACAAGGTCGCGCATGGAGAACAAACACCTCGACAGGTGAGGATGAACGTTCCATCTACTTCGAGAGTATGTACTTCTCCATTCCAAAGAAGCTGACTTTACAGGGTTCTGGACTTTCAGGCCTGGATAAAGATGAATTGGAATTCTCTCTTAATTTGGAATCCGGCCGCATAACCGGAGGTCCTTCTACAATAGAGTTTATGGGAAGCGAAGTTGTTGGTAAAGACCGGATTCTGGAGTTCTCTGTTCCAGACATAAATGGCGGGTTCACTCTTGCTTTTACGGAAATAAAGGATGAGGCCGGCAAGACCTATGAAGTTCCAACCTCCAGTTGGCGTACTAAAGATGGGGATTCTTCAGGGATCACAACTGTCCACTCTACTGTAGAAAACGGAGCGAAAATAAAAGGCCATCTACAAATGAAGCTGAGCACTTATCCAATGAAAATCAAAGCACCGTTCTCTCTCGAAATTCCATTAGATAACTAATTTTAAAATAGCAGCTGGAATCAATAGGGATATTCTATATAATGGAAATCATATATCAAAAAACAATGATGAACAGAAACGGAGGCTTACACTATGAATCCCCCTTCCATCCGTTACCCCCAGCCGCTTGCTTCAGGAGACACCATTGGTGTGGCCGCACCTTCCAGTGGTGTGGATGAATCCCTGCATCATTATCTGAATGAGAGCAAACGAAATATGGAGCGACTTGGTTTTCACGTTCTGGAGAGTATCTGGCTGCGGCAAAATATCAAATGTGTAAGCTCATCCAAAGAGAACCGTGCAGAAGAGATAAACACCTTTTTCCATGATCCAGCTATCAAGGCCATCATTCCACCGTGGGGCGGAGAGTTTCTTATGGATATCCTGCCATTGCTGAATTGGGAAGCTCTGCGGTCACTACCGCCAAAATGGGTTCTGGGCTACTCGGATATCAGTACCTTTTTATTCGCCTATACCCTGCTCACGGGAACGGCTACAGCACATGGCACCAACTATGTGGACCTCAGATCGAACAAGCTCGATCCGGTGACCGCCCGCTGGATTGATGTATTACAGACGGGTCAGGGAGGACAGATTACGCAATCTTCCTCCACTCATTATCAATCAGCCTGGATACGGGAGTCACCCGGTTTCAATCTGGACACCCCTTCTCGCTGGAAACTTCTCGGTCAACCTGATGACGCGAACGCCGCTGTTACGTTCTCGGGACGACTCCTGGGCGGCTGTATGGATACCATCACCTGCCTAATCGGCACTCCTTACGCGCCGGTTGCATCGTATCTGGACCAGTATTGCGCAGATGAAGGCACCATCTGGTATTTGGAGAGCTGCGAGATGAACGCAGGGGATATTTATCGCCATCTGTGGCAGATGAGACAGGCCGGCTGGTTTGCTGGCGTAAAGGGCTTTTTGTTCGGCAGACCAGCGGGATATTCGGATACCGGAGATTTCAATTTTACCGATGCCTTGTCCTCTGCACTCGGGGATCTGAATGTGCCTGTACTTTACGATGTGGACCTCGGTCATATTCCTCCGCAGATTACTTTTGTGAACGGAGCACTGGGCCATGTCGATGTTCAGGCCGGACGCGGAGCACTTCAGATGTCATTTATGTGATCACCTTTTGTAGGCGGATGCATACCTTGAAGTGAGAACTTATTTCGAGGAAGGGTTGTGCACCATGTCTGAATCCACATCCACGCCATCCGCACGCGTCGTCTACCAGGCTAATCAACCGATGCTCCAATCCGTGCAAAGTGTGCGGAATATGCTTCATCATACAGCCCGGCAGTATGTGGGCCAGAAAGTACAGGTCCAAAATATCGATGGTCAGGTATGGGAAGGCGTCATCATCAGTGCTGATCGGGGAATTCTGTATCTCCAGGTTACACCAATGCATGGATACCCGGAGCCGCGCGCACTGTTTGGACCAACCATCCTGCCACTCGTGCTGTATGAGCTGCTGGTTATTACCCTGTTAATGTAGTCCCAACAATGTGCAATAACACAATATTCAAAAGGCTTCGCTCCTGTAACCTCCGGGGATCAGGGACGCAGCCTTTTTGGTGCTGCTGCAGAATATTGAGCGGATATATTAAAAATGTGTGTATGACTTTATCGCTCGTGCGGTATGTTTCCGTGTTAACGTGTGAAATATGATACAATGGTGTCGGCCCCAGGCCTTATCTCATAAGAAACGGAGCATGATCCCGCTTGGAATACAACTCTCTTGATCCCCTTCCCACGGTCCAGACCGAGAAGGAGATTCCGGAAAAGAATACGACTGAACAGTCCCGCGTGATTGCCATCTGCTTGTTGGCAGGCAAAATCATGCTGCAAAGCGGGGGCGAAACCTACCGTGTGGAAGATACGATGAAACGGATGGCTGCCGCCCTGGGACTCCCTCATTCACATAGCTATGTTGTACCGACAGGTATCTTTTTCTCGGTGGATGCTACCGAACCAGCCAAGCTAATTCGGATCTCCGAGCGCACCACAGATCTGGATAAGGTATCCGAAGTGAACGCCGTCTCCCGCCGCATAGGCCAAGGGGAACTCTCCGTTCAGGAAGCCCATGATCTGCTGCTGCAGATTGAAGGTAAACCCTCTTCCTATTCTGCACGGGTCAAACTGTTTGCCGCGGCACTATCGAGCGGTTGTTTTACCATCATGTTCGGCGGAGGCTGGGATGACTTCCTGCCTGCCGTGATCTGCGGAGGAATCGGTTATGCCGCAGTTATTGTTTTTCACCGGCTGGTGCTGGTCAAGTTTTTCGCAGAGCTCAGCGCTTCTTTTGTTATCGGCTTGCTCGCCTTCTTACTTGTTGCTATCGGAGCTGGACATGAACGCGACAAAATCATTATTGGATCGGTCATGCCGCTCGTACCCGGACTCCTGATTACCAATGCGGTGCGTGATTTGATGGCTGGACATCTGGTGTCCGGGTTATCCAAGGGAGCTGAGGCGTTCCTGACGGCGTTTGCCATTGGTACAGGCATTGCGGTTGTATTTTCACTTTTTACGTAAGACGGAGGTATGCAGGTTATGCTTCATTTTATAGAACAAGCCCTGACCAGCTTTGTCGCTTCGGCTGCGTTTGGCATCATATTCAATGCTCCACGCCGCATGCTGCTTCATGGCGGCTTCGTCGGCATGATCGGCTGGATTATCTATGTCGTGCTGGAATATGCAGCAGATGCCGTTCCTGCCACACTTGCAGCTACCATCGCTGTTGGTGTGATCAGCCAAATGTTCTCCCGTCTGTTCCGGGCGCCGGTCATTATCTTCAGCGTTGCGGGTATCATTCCACTCGTCCCTGGTGGTCTCGCTTATAACGCCATGCGCAGTTTTGTACAGAATGACTACAGTGCTGCCATCGAGATGGCTGCCAAAGCACTAATGTTATCCGGAGCCATCGCTGTAGGACTTGTCCTCTCTGAAGTTCTCAACCAGATGATACGCCGGCTGCCTGGCGTACTAAGAGCCAAGTCCTAATCGGTTCTGGAATTACATATCGACTTATACATCAGACGGTCATAGAAAAGGCCCGCTGCATCAGGATTCAACCTGATTGTAACGGGCCTTTTAACATGTAATGTTTTGGGTGATTGCTTGGTAAGAATGGATTACTTTACGAATGTGTTTTTCACCCGGACCGACTTCAGAAAATATGGGATGAAGATGCAGCATGTCAGTATCGATCTGATGGTTAAATTCCGTGCGGGAGTTGTATCGAACGCGTTCAGCGCTCCTGGAATCTCAGTCTGACCAATCATGATCCATGTCCCGATGGCAGCCAGCACGTTAGCCAAGTACAGTATGATCATCATGCGTGGAAACTGCCTTTTTTTCATATACAACAGGACCAAATTCACAATAACGATAATCAGAAGAATGACGTTACTTATCGCTCCGTACCATAATAACGGGTTCATGACACGATAGTACAGGTCCAGATCCGCTTCACTGAACATTCCCCGACTGGCTGGATTCATGATAACAGAAACCTGGGACAGATCCACAACCAGTAACAGCAGCGAAGCAATTAAGCTAATCTGAATTAAAATAAGCCAGCCGCCCAATCCGGATATTCCAGGCAGCTCCACCCTTGTCCCGGGTTCAGAAAATAATGATCTTGTGTCAACCTCGGTGATACGTTCTTGATCTCCCATCTCATCCTCCCTCTAAACTGTTAAAACGTACATTATACCTCATGATCCATATTTTGTGTTGTAAATCAGGAGATATAATCCAACAGGTTGGATCCTAGCTCTACCGTCCTGCACGGTTCATTACTGATGCAAACAAATCTGCCGCTGCACCACTTCCCGAACGCATGTAATGTTCCGCATCGGTGTGGTCAAATCCCATCCAGACAGCTGCAGTCCACTTGCTCGTGTAACCGACGAACCACAGATCCCGATTACCCTCCCTGCCGATTCCAGGAACTGCTGCCTGTGTCGTTCCCGTCTTCCCCGCCACCTTATACCGGCTCAGCTGGGCCCGGCTGCCGGTTCCCTGGCTAACCACATTTTGCAGCATCATGGTCATTGTATTAGCCGTATTGGATGTAATCACCTGCTTGTTCTCGGGTCGATACGCGTAAATGATTTGTCCATTCGTGTCCCTAATCTCTCGAATTAGATGTGCTGTATTGAATCTGCCATCATTCGCAAACACGGAATAGGCCTGGGCCATTTTCAGCGGTGATACTCCTTTATGTACACCTCCCAGCCCAATGGAGAGGTTCAAATCTTCCTGATCCAGTTCAATCCCCAGTCGGCTTGCAAACTCATGTGCCTGCTTCAGCCCCGTCTGATTCAGAAGCCATACCGCTGGTGCATTAATGGATTTCTGGAGTGCAAATGACATCGTGACAGAACCTCTATACTGTCCTCCCAGATTGCTTGGTCGATAACTGCCATACGATGTGCGTTTGTCAGGCAGCATGCTCTCCGGCTTAAAATGACCCGATTCCAGAGCTGGACCGTACGCAATAATCGGCTTAAATGCCGAACCAGGCTGCCTTGCGTCGGTGATTGCCCGGTTCATGCCACCTGTCACTGGATTTCGTCCACCCATCATCGCTTTCACTTCACCATTATGCTGATCAACTATAACCATACTTGCCTGTACCTGTTCATCTTCCCGATCATCGTTAAAATGTGAGGGGTCACGGAATGCTTCCTCCATGGCAAGCTGCGCCTGGCTGTCGAGTCCGGTGTGAATGGTCCATCCTGCAGATTGAATATCCGTTTCTCGCCTGCCCGTGAGACGAGCAGCTTCCTTCATCACTGTATCGACCGCAGATATATAATCCGGCATAGGTTGATCTGCTGCAGCTGACACAGATGCTGCTTCGGGCGGTGTATAGTCCACGCGGCGCGCTTCCTGCATTTGTTCTTGGGTAATCAGCCCCTGTTCGTACATGAGAGTAAGGATAACGGAACGTCTGTGCTTGGATCGCTCATAATCATCCACCGGATTATAGATGGAAGGCCCCTTGGGAATACCCGCCAGCGTAGCGATCTGCCATAGCTCAAGCTGATGCAGGTCTTCATGGCCGAAGTAACGCCTTGCGGCGGCTTTTACTCCATACTGCTGGCGCCCCATATAAATATGATTCAGATACATTTCCAGCAGTTCATCCTTGTTAAATCTCTTCTCCAGCGAAATGGCTATCGACATTTCGTTCACTTTCCGCACGAGCGTTTTCTCTCCGTTCAAGTACAGATTTCTGGCCAACTGCTGCGTAATGGAGCTGCCTCCCTGACTCCAATCCATATGTGCGATATCCTGCACAACAGCCCGGCTTATACCGATATAATCGATCCCTTCATGCTGATAAAAACGGCGGTCTTCCGTAACCAGAAATGCCTGTATTAACAGCTCCGGCATGTCTTCGAGATCCGCATATTCTGCAAACCCGCTCGACTGCGTACGGAATCTGGCAATTTCAGCTCCAGTCGAGTCAGTAATAACGGTCGAAGAGGCTTTGGCTGTGGCCTCCGGATGATTACGCACCATAGCCTCACCGTATAGAGCCATATAGAGACAACCCATTAGTAACAAAACAACAACGACTACTGCTGCGTCAAAAATATAATAAATTCCCTTCTTTATCTTCTTTCTCAATATCCCTGCTCCTTGCCTTCCTGTTCTTCCGGGAAGGCATGTTCACGCGCATCCAGGTGAACGGACTCAAGCGCATGCTGTAACAGTAATGTCTGTTCATAGGCAAGCCTAACCCAATGCTCTATCTCGGCTTCGTCTCGGCAGTGTCCTTTCATTATTTCCTCCAGAGCAGAACGAACACCATACAGCATCAGTTTAATCGGCAATTCGGATTGCGCTGAACCTCGCTGCACTTCATCTCTTTTCATCATTTCATAAGCATGATTATCGAGACCTGGAGAACATTCAGTCAGTGAAGCGAAATCTTCACGTCCATTCAACTGTCCCTTATGCATGCAAAGCGCGATCTCATTCAGGTTGGCTGCGATCTGCCGGAGCTCACCTCGATTCAACACCTCAATCGGGGCGGGGATCTGCCCCGCAGCCATCTCCTGTGTTCCCAAGGTAATCCGATTCATATCGTCTGAAATTTTTTGGGATCGAATCCAAAAAAACAGAGCAAATAAGGCTCCTCCGATGAATATCAAGAAGGGCCTTGTTCCGACATGGTTGATTCCCCAGTGGACCATACGAGTGAACCCTGTCGCCTCAGACAAGATGTGATGATAAGCGAAACGTGACATGCGATAAACGACAAACAGGAGCATGGCGCTAAGCAGCGCACTTGCTCCACAGATGTATATGTATCTTAATCTGACTGTACGTAATGAACCTCTCATATTCGGTCTCCTCCTCCATTTAAGTAGATCCTTGTGGATTGAGGTTAAGCTTACCGAATACTTCTTAATAAGGAAGTGGTTAACTTCTTATCATTTTCTTAAGATAGGCTGCTTCTGTTACCTTCCCTGTTCCTCTGAAACATGATGAACAGAGGCAGGAGCCAGCGGGAAGCGGGTCACAAAATCGGTTCTGCCATTCTCACTGAATGCGGCGATATGGCCATGATGCAGCTCAATCATGGATTTGGCAATAGCGAGGCCAAGCCCCGTGCCTCCCGTTTCGCGCGAGCGGGATTTGTCGACCCGGTAGAACCTTTCGAATAAATGAGGCAGATCCTGAGCCGGGATAGATTCTCCATAATTACTGATACGGACCACTGCTTCTCCCTCATCAAGGGATAATGCAATTTCAACCACTTTCCCTTGTGCTCCATACCGGATTGCATTGCTGAACAAGTTCTCGTAGGCCCGGACAAGCTCTCCCGGAGCTGCCATAATCCACAGCGGCTCCTGACCGCCAGTGATCTTGTACGTCATGCCTGCCTCTTCCAGCATGGGAGCAAACTCCTCAGCCAGCTGCATCAGGAACGGATTCAGATTAAGCGGTGTCAGAGACATGGGAAGGCTTCCACCGCTAACACGTGTATACTCGAATAAATCATCAATCAATTTCCGTAAGGTTAAGGATTTCTCATATGCAATGCTGACATAATAACGCATTTCAATCTCGTCCTGGTACCGATCCTTCTCGATGTACTCCAGGAAACCAAGAATGGAGGTCAGCGGCGTTCTAAGATCATGAGAGATACCCGTAATCAGGTCATTCTTAGCAGCTACCGCACTTCGCTCTTCCTGCAGAGATTGCTGCAATTGCTCGGCCATCTGATTGATGCTGGCAGCAACCACGCCGAATTCGTCCGATGTCTTCACCTCGATCCGGTGTGACAGTTCCCCTTTGGCCACCTCCTGGATGCCGTCAGTAATTTCATCCAGAACCAGCATCACCCTGCGCGTGAACAGGAAAAAGAACAGTACAAAAGCTAGCACGCCGATCATAATCATCAGCGGAACAGAACCAACATGGTTAATCAGCCAGCGGATTCCTCTGGCTGGAATGGAGTAATCGGGATATACCTGAGCTGCCAGAATCGATTGCACAACCTTGCTGCCGCCATACAGAATAGCTGACGTCAAAATCCCGCTCAGCATAAAGGCATAGATAAACTTCCACCGAACCGTATTAATCAATTTTGAATTCATTTACAAGACTCCCTGCTCATGTGCTTCAACTGCCATGCAACGTAGCGATATAATCGAGCATTCGTGTTACGGTTTAATCATTTTGTAGCCGACACCCCACACAGTTTGAATAAACTTCGGATGTTTGCTGTCGACTTCAATTTTCTCGCGAATCTTCCGGATATGTACCATCACCGTATTATTTGATTCCATAAATTCTTCTTTCCATACCTGTCTATAAATTTGCTCCATGCTTAATACAGAGCCTTGATGACGTGCAAGCAGTTCCAGGACGGCAAATTCTCGCGGAGTCAGCCGAACAGGCTGCTCGTCTACCCAGACCTCATGTGTATCCGTATTGATGACCAGATCATCGATGACCCATTCATGCTCCTTGTGTTCCCGTCCTTCATTGAACGTATAGTACCTGCGAAGCTGGGATTTGGCCCGGGCAACAAGTTCGAGGGGATTAAACGGCTTGGTCACATAATCGTCCGCACCAATGCTTAGTCCCGTTATCTTGTCGATATCCATGCTCTTGGCGGACAGCATGATGATGGGCATCTTCTGCTCTTCCCTGATCTTCATGCACGCTTCGATTCCGTCCATATTCGGCATCATGACATCCAGAATAATCAGATCGATCTGTTCTTTCTTCAGTTGTTCCAGTGCTTCGAGTCCGTCACTTGCCGTCAAAACCCTGTAACCTTCATTGCCGAAATAAATCTCCATCAGTTTAATAATTTCCTGCTCGTCATCCACAAGCAGAATGGTAGCTGGCTGTGCCACGGCATTATTCCTTTCGATTCCATGAATCATTGATTCTTCAAATTATACCACCGGGGAACGAATCTGCGAAAATCATCATGATCTTCCCGAACACGCTCAATCTTGTCCATCATGTCATTCGTTTCTTCCGGCTTCACCTGCTGGATCCATACTACAGAAGATACAAGCGCCATTGCTGTGTATAAGGAATACAATCTCCAGAACTGCTCGTCAGGCTCATTCCCGCCAAAATAACCCTGAATCTGTCCAATGGAATAGGGAATACTCGTCTCGGATGCAAACAGGCCCAGCTTCAGAAATTCATGAACCGGATCACCCTGGTCAAAGCGGTTGAAATCTATGACTCCTGCAAGCTTATCATCCTTGATGACAAGATTGCCCGGATGAAAATCATCATGCTGGAATCCATCGGGCCGATGTTTCATCCAGTCCAGATTCTCCTCGATAAATGCCAGAACATGCTGATCATGTTCCATTTTGACAGAACACTGTCTATACTTCTCCACATAACGCTTATGCTTCTTGCTCTTGCGAACGTACCACGATTCTGCTTGGTCCTCTACCTTGAAGCGATGGATCTTTCGCAGTTCTGCACCTGCTTCCATGCCTACATCCCATTGACTTTGTTGGCTCATGTGGGGAAGAGCCTCCGATGCTTCTTCACCCTCGATATAGCCAAGCAGCATATAACCATTCTCTTCATCCAGCCGTCCCATGCTTATCGGTAATGGACAGCGGACCCCCAATTCCCGCATGGCAGTCATGCATTGATATTCAGTCCTTTTCAAAGATTCCTGAGACAGGTGATATGTACGCAGCAAAAAATGCCCCTGATCCGGGACAAAGACCTTACATTTCAGATCCGATGAATAACCCCTCAACAAGGGCTCCACCTCTGTTACCTGATGCAGTTGAGGAATGTTCTGGAGCAAGCCTTGTAACGCCTGATATGTGAGATTCCGTTTCAACTCATGGCCTCCGCTCTTATTGTATAGATAGTATCGTCCGTCTATTGATCCTTTAACCTATTGCAGTACCGGACTCGCAAGCTTCTATGTATTGTATTAGAACGATCTGATTCAGGCAGTACCAAAAAACCTATGTATTCAATTAGTCAAACAATACGCCTTGGACTCTCTCCCCGTCAGGGTCAGCATTGTATATAGCTGCCCTCTATGATGATAAACGTGCCCCATAATCTCGAGCAGCCATTCCAGACGACTATAGGACGCCCCCCAATAGGAATCGGTTACCTTCAGCAGTTCCTCCGTGTTAAATTGCCTGTACCGTTGATACAAATACATCTGATTCTCAATAAGAGCCTGCTTGATCTCGCTTAACGTACGGGGTTGATTCTCTTCATAAAATGCAGCCATCTCCTCTTCCGAGGCACCTTCTGATATGTACACGCCTGCACGACAGATCATCGACAAATGCGAGAGCAGCTCACCAACCGGTGGTTTCCCCTCAATCGGAGTCAAAGTCAAATCCTGTTCGGACAGCTCATCACAGATATCAATCAATGATGCGACTGCCACATCAATATGTTTGAATGCAGATTGAATCACCGATATCACTTCCTTTTCATCCCATTATACAGAACGTATGATCGTATTTCAATCAGTATTACACCCCCTATATATATAAACAAGCTACCTAGCAAAACCAACATTCACGAACAAAAAAAGTCCCTCCTCCATCATATAGACGGAATCAGGGACGTTTTGTTGCTTCTATACATTCAATCTGGATTTTAACTTGAGTATAACGAACAATAGGTTTGATCAAATCTTCCGGCAAACAGATCAGACTTACGAATGAAAAACTGCAGTTCTCCGCAGTCCCACCACTGGAAACCAATGGCGTCATGGGTATCTATCTTAAGAAGCAGCAGTGTATCCTCCAGTTCCTGCCGTGTGCGGTCCGGATCACCGCCATAATGGACGGTCAGCTTGTTCTCGCATTTCTCTTCATCATACTCGTATTCTTCACCAAGTACGATCTGTAACAGGGCTTGATGCTCTGCATCCGGGTGCTGGCCGTCAGGGTAACCGAACATTCCGCCCCAATTCTGGGTACTCGGATGATTCCAGTCCGATTCGAATTCAAGATACCGCTCATACAGCCCCCCTTCCGGGTCTGCCACTTCATTCTCGCCCGTCTGCTGTACGGATAGTGCATTCAGCGCCTGGGCATCAACATAAGCATATGTAGGAAACTCCAAATTAGGCAGTACCGTAACGGCATGTGCAGCAAATTCGGTCTCCAGCGCGGTAACGCCTTCAGGCTCACGCCTAGTCAAGTTATGCGAATCCGGCTCATAGATCACATGATGTTCAATATTGTAGGCGGGCTCATCGACTCCAATAAAAAAGTAGAGCATTCCCCGTTCAGGCAAGCTCACGCGCCCATCATTCGGGGTATATGGAAGCAAGTCCACAAGATTCAGCTGGGCAAGAAAAGTCATCGGCACACCATCCTGTGTCAGCGGCCACTGGATATGCTCAGGGAGGTCCGGATTGCCGCCCACACGTGAATTGCCCGTTCGGCGATATTCATCGAGTGTCGATACATCCAGCCGGATTCCCCAGCGACTTGAGGATACCAATAGATCAGCGGCAGTGCCCAATCCGTACTCCTCCAGCGTTTTGCGAGCTTTTCTAGTCAGACGTTCACATTGTTCGGGTTTAATCATTCAGATCCTCTCCTTCAGCCAATACATCTATGGTGAGACATATTCACGTTCACACCTGTATATTCTTCCGGGACGAGTTCTTTCCCTGCTTGTGGTCAAAAAAAGAGACCCACAGAACCATCCGCAGGTCTCCTTTCATATACAACCTTGTTAACGAATCTGCTCAGACGAATCACGCTGTAAAGCCCGAATGTGCTCTTCTCCATCGAGAAACTCATGAGCCTGATGCGCAGCCATCACGCCATGGTAGCTAATATCCAGTCCCAGATCTTCCTCTTCTTCCGTGGAGCGAACAGGTACCATTTTGCCAATGAGCTTCAGACCGAACCAGGTCATGACAAAGCCCCAAATGACAAGCGCCGCGAGTCCCAGTGCCTGAACACCGAGCAGCTTCCAGCCACCGCCCATGAATAACCCGCCGTCTGTGGCGAACAGCCCTACAGCAATCGTCCCCCACATCCCGGATGCCGCATGAACAGGGAAAGCACCAACCGGATCATCGATCCGGCGACGTTCAAGCCAATTGGTTGCTGCCATCATGAGCAGGCCGGATACCGCACCGATAAAGATCGCTGCTGCATCGCCAACAAATGCACAGCCTGCCGTAATCCCCACCAGACCGGCAAGGGATCCATTAATGACGGAAGGAGCATCTGAACGTTTGAAGCGGAACAGCGTGTATAACATCGTAACCGCTCCACCCGAGGCAGCTGATAGCATGGTGACAATCGCAATATGGCCGATTCTTGCATCCGTGGCGCTCAGTGTGCTCCCGGCGTTGAAACCGAACCAGCCAAACCACAACAGAAATGCACCTACGGAAGCAAGCGGAAGATTGCTGGGAAGAGCAATTGCACTCACGCCATGAGGCGTGTATTTGCCTTTGCGCGGACCAATAATGATCGCTGCAGCCAAGGCCGAGAATCCTCCCAGGGCATGAATGACAGCCGATCCGGCAAAATCCTGCATGCCCAGCTCGCTGAGCCAACCGCCGCCCCATGCCCAGTGACCGCCAACCGGGTATATTATAGCCGTCATCAAAATGATATACAGGAGGTAGGCCCGGAAGTTGATCCGTTCTGCTACCGCACCTGATACGATGGAAATAACGGCGATGGTGAACGCCGCCTGGAACAGCCAGAACGTTTCAAGCGATACAGGCACGTCGATATGAGACAGATCACCATTCAGGAAGAATCCCGTAACTCCAACAAACCCTCCGGCATCAGAGCCGTACATCAATCCGAATCCAACAGCATAAAACAGTAATGTGCCTATCGTAATGTCGGCAAAAACCTTCATAATAATGTTCACACTATTTTTATAACGGACAAACCCGGCCTCCAGGAGGGCAAACCCACCCTCCATCAATAAAATCATGGCCGCACTCAGTACCACCCAGACCGTATCGATCCCGGAGCTTAACGTCTCCAAAGTCATGCTTGTACATCCTCCGTTTCACTAAGCTGTCTGATCTCGCGGATCATATCGGGCGGAAGCTCAATCTCGCCTTTCTCCTTGATGTGAGGATGCTCGATTTGCTCCATAATCCGATCCAGTTCACGAATATGACGGCGGATCTGTTCCATCTTGCGAAAGCGCTCCTTCACCTGCACCATATATTCCACGGCCTGATGATGGGAGGCAGGACGGCCTGCGAACCACTTCCGCACGGGCGACATGGATTGATAGGCGACTTCCTCCGCACGCTTCTTTTGTTCAAATTGTTCAATTTTATGTTTGAGGGTTCCAATCTCATTTTCTTTTTTGACCTTCAGCTGCTCGATAAGGTACAATAAATCGGACGATGATATTTGCAATGCTGTATGGTGGTACACCTCGTCGATTACTAACATATCATGTCAGGACTCCTTACATATCAAGTTACTTGTTACCGATTATAGTTTGCCGTGGTCTGCTCGTCAATCTTTTTTTGGAGTCCAATTATTTGGATGAGAAGTCGTTCTTCGCAGACGGCTTTATTTTTGTTTGTATAATTACACATAACAACATTAATTCGGCATGAACCCATGTATAAGGAGAGGAATGCACATGTTAACTCGCAATGACGATATTCGGCATGAGATCTGGCAGACCGTCTCGGAGCTGGACGAAGAACAATTGAACCGAAAACCTGCACCGGAGCAATGGAGTGTTATGCAGGTACTCCGTCACTTGAACCTGATGGAGCGCATCATCGTGAAGCAAGCTGAGCTTGCTCTGCAGAAGGAACAAAATGTGACCGTCGATAAAAAACCTTACGAGCTTTCACTGGACCGCAGCCGTTCCCTTGATGCTCCACCCCATCTGCAGCCTCCAGCAGAGCCGGAATCCCTAGCTGACGTTCGCCGGGATCTGGAACAATCCCATCAGGCATTGACTGATTTCGTCCAAAACAATGACTCCTCCCTGCTGCGGAGCAGGTCTTTCCCTCATCCTGTATTTGGAGAGATGGACCTTGCCCAGTGGGTTGATTTTGCAAGCTATCATGAAGAACGCCATCTCGGGCAGATCAAGGATATCAAGCAGGCGCTCGGATTTTAAGAGCTCTCCTCATCCAAAATAAAAACGTAAAAAACCTCCAATGCACGTCAGCGTGAATTGGAGGTTTTTTTAGTTCGAAGTAGTCATTAATAATTAAAATACTGATCATGGCTCATAGCCTGACAGCAGATCATTTACATTATTTTTTTGCCCAAAATCGCCAGATCCCGGTTCACACCGTCCAGTACAGCCACTTCCGGATAGTAGCCCCATTGCTCAAAGCCATGCTTGCGCAGCAAACCAAGACTTGGTTCATTATGTCCAAAGACAAAGCCAAGAATCGTTGTAATTCCCAGCGCAGGACAAGCAGCAAAAATTGTATTTAACAAACGTCCACCAGCCCCGATACCCCGGCATTGCTCATCGACGTACACACTGACTTCCACCGTACCGTTGTAAGCTGGCCGCCCGTAAAATGAACTCAGACTGGCCCAGGCCATAACTTGTCCTTCAAGTCTCATCACCCAGAGCGGACGACGGTCCGGTGAATGCTCCTCAAACCAAGGCACGCGCTGCTCAACCGTAACAGGCTCCAGGTCTGCTGTCACCATCCGGCTCTCGATTGTGGAATTATAAATCTCCACAATTCTCGGCAAATCCTCAAGACGCGCATATTCAATCTGCACACTATCCAGCTTCATCTCTACTCCCCCATCATTCCAGATCGAACTCTAGTATGACGAATATTATAACGGAGAAGGCAAGCAGACGTCATCCCCCAAACATTCCTATGAAAAAGCAAGGGAATATCATACCATGAACGGTTTACTCCATTGCATTTAGTTGATTGCTTTACTCTCCACAGGTGAAGAAAGTCTAATCAAGGTCGATGGCTGTCCAAATGCCATGGAAGAATCTATAAAGCTCTCTAGAGATTGAACAGAATCTGTCAAAACCTTGATTAAATAATTGTACGATCCAGCCAGCCGATGACACTCCATCACACTTGTATGATCTTTGCAAAACGCTGTGAACTGTTCACACTTTGTATTGTTATAGAGGATAAACGCTGTGATAGGTTTGTCTATTTTGTCCGGATTGATGATTGCTTTATAGCCAGCGATAATCCCTTTCTCTTCAAGCTTCTTAACTCTCTCGTTCACTGCAGGGGTAGATAACCCTACTTTTTTCCCTAATTCCGTAAAGGAACACCGGGCATTTTCCTGCAAGTGTAATAGTATGTCTCGATCAATCTCATCCATGGTTATAACTCCTCATTAAGAATTTTAAAGTGAAACACTATTTTTTCAATTAAAAAGAAAGTCATTCTATAAAATTACAATCAGATCATTATGTAAGGGAAGCAACGTATTTATTAAAATTAAATCATTAGAACGTTTCAAAAAAATAAAAATACAGGAGGTCTTTACCTTTGTCTTTGGAAATGAGAAATACCTGTGAAACATGCGAAAGCAGGCTCCATACGGATTCTTTAGCGTATATTTGTACGCATGAATGTACTTTTTGCCATGAGTGTACTGTGGAAATGAAGTATGTGTGCCCTAATTGTAAAGGAGAACTTGTACAAAGGCCAAGAAGTGAAGCTTCATTAAGTTGTCCCCTTTCACCTGTTAAATGAACAAAAGCAGTCGATCATGGATCGGCTGCCTTTTTTAAAATTTCTCGTTGAGCTTCCTTATTCCCTATCCTCAATATCATTCATGAATTTCAAGACAGCTTCATTCATCTCCTTGGATTGGGTCCAATGAAGGTAATGATGACCTTGCAAAGGGATGATTGTACTCGCAGGATGATCCGTAAGTTGGGTTTGTAAAAAAGTAAATAGCGATTTACCATCCTCCCTCACCCTGTCATCTTCTCTGCTAAAAAACAACACAGGCATATCTGATGGAAATGATATATGAGCTGTTTTTTTCACATTATCACCCAATTCATTGGTCTCTTGAACGACATTTTCGTTGTAAGCATTCCATGCTGTAATGGCTTTGGTCATTGCTAGATTCTTGTCCGAATAAGTACCCTCACTCGCAAGGGGAAGATAATTACGAGCATCCAGGGAGATGGCGAGTCTAGCCAATCCAGCGGGTGCCACATATCTCATATAACCTGGCATGGATGGAGGAGTTTCATTGAAGTAATCGAGAGCTGCTGGCCACGTTGCGTCTATGCCTACAACCGCCTTAACCTCTTCAGGATATTCACGAGCATAGTACATGCTATACATTCCGGAAACAGAATGCGGCATTAACACATATGGCCCAGGGATATTCAATTGCTGCAGTGCACTTCTCAGTTCCCCAACGATGTGTTCCACCGTTCTTTTCTCATCGGTCATATCACTCCAGCCATATCCGAACGGCTCTACCACGACAACTTTGTTATGTGTGGACATTTCATTCATTAAAGGCTCAAAATCCAGTACAGGCGAGGCAGTTCCCAGGCCGCTTAATAACACAATGGTGTTTGGTCCGTTCCCTTTTGTGTAGACATGCATCCGTCCATTCTCCACTTGGATATACTTTCCTATTGCCGGGTATTGATCTCTTTCTACCAGCTTCATGATGTGATGAAAGCAAATCCAGATGAGTACAACCGACAACATGAATACAAGCATTCTCTTGAAGAGGGTTAGAATCTTACTTTTCTTTTTGACACTCACTTGATACTCGGCTCCCCTCCATATTTTTTTCGTCGTCAAAATGCCTTTTTCATTCCTCCATTTGTTATTGATGCTTTACGTTGAGAACGATCATAACCCTCCAGGTTAAAGGTGAAGTACGGACCCAGTTTAAGTTAAGTTTAAATTTTTGGTTTTTTTCATCTTTCTTGATAGTGGATGGTCAGTGGTGTATTGCAATTTGAGTGCTGTTGCCTGCCTACAGGAAATATTCATGCACTTCCACCTGTTAAAAGAAGCCAACCCGTCATATAAGGACGGGTTGGCTTCGCTTCTTGAAAGGCTCTTTTCGTAAAAATTGTTACTTTCAATTATAACAATGAGCAATTTACTTTTTATGGTATTATATAAATCAAAACATCCTAAAAGGAGTGTGTAATATTGAGCAGTGAGAGTACAATCATTATTTCTCCATTAAGTTATGACTTAATAGAGGATATCAATAAGACAAATGATTCTTTTAACATATATGGTAGAGTTGTCCCCAGTTTACAATCAGGAAGATGGTCTTATACAGAAGAACTTTATGATGAAACGAGAGAAACACGTTTTCCAGATGACCAACTTGATTGGAGCCATTATATAAACCGAGAGGATAAAGCTTTGTTTTTAGCTTATATGAATAATACTTGCGTAGGACAAATTAGAATCATTAAGGATTGGAATCGCTTCTGTTATATTGAAAACATTGCTACTAAAAAGGATTATAGAGGCAGTGGCGTCGGAAAGCTGCTCTTGCATAAAGCAGAAGAGTGGGCCAAACAAAGAAATCTGATCGGAATGTCCCTGGAAGCACAAGATGATAATCTAGGTGCATGCCGATTTTATGTGAAACAAGGATTCATACTAGGTGGAGCTGATACACTGAAGCAGTCATATACTCCTAATATTGAGACCACTCTATACTGGTATAAGTTATTCAAGTAACGGGGCTTTAGAGAATACAATACAGTCTCTCCAACATAGGAGTGGCTGTTTTTTTATATCTCACATGTCGTCTATTTTTACGAAAGTCACCTCTGGAAAGTAGCTATTCGGTCCTTTCAATAAGGTTCCATTTTGATGTTTTAGATACAAATCGAAGAAATCTAGCATGTAGGCATTGATAGCGAAGTTAGCTCTTGCGGGCGCAATCTTTCCTGTAATGCCTAGCAGGTTGAAAATTGGTGAAATGAACTGTACATCGGTAAAATTCAAGTGTTCCGTATTTTCGATATAAAGGATTTGCCCCCCTTCGTCGGCCGCTAGTCGCATCCGGTCAAGTTCTAACTTTTTGTCTTCCGTTACTTGATCCTCCCACTCTCTTGTTGAACCCATACGTTTAAGCTCTTCATCCGTGTATACCCGGTTTTCCATCACCATTTTTAATTTTTCGAAATAGCTTTCCGAGTTGATAAACAAAAACGGCTTTTGCAGACCCTCTCTGTCACTCAAACGATAAAGCCCTCCATCAAGGTCTATTCCGACCGCGATTCGCGGATCGTATGAAGCGTCATAAGCTGTCGCTCCGCCGATAGAATGACCGAACACCCCAATATGACCGAGATCCAACCTTCCCTTTAGATTACTTGGGATCTGTCCCGATTGGATAAGCTCGAACTGGTCCAGCGTAAAGATTACATCGTTAGTTAACACTTCTCCCAACTTGTCGCGAATGCTTCTACTCTCCCTATAATCCTGATCCGGCGAAAATAAGGCGTTGGTTGTGTCGGTTGTGATTCGACCGTCTGGAAACTCGGTTGCAATTGTATTGTAGGTGTGGTCAATCACTGCCACGATATATCCGTTGCTCGCGAGATGTTCAGCTTGCGTCGTGTGGAGGAACCTCGAAGAGCCAAAACCGGGACTTGCAATGATCAATGGGTATGTTTTCTGTTTCGAAGAGACTTTGGCCTCCAAATAAGCATGATTGGATACATACTGAAGGTGCTGAAACGTAAACCCGGGAAGGCCATAATTCCCAGCCATATAACGTAAAATCTCAGTATCAGGAATAAAGGGAGCGTAATGGCCAGTGCCAGCCTGAGCCGGATACCATACCTGAACCATCAATTCCCTTTTACCTTTCGCGGTTTTCCCAAACATCTCCTCGCGGCTTGAATCAATAAAATGGAAAGCTTGCGTGCCAACTTTCAACTCACCGGTTGGCACCGGAAGGTTGAAGACGGGAAACACGTAGAGGAGGCACCCTGTTGCAAATAGCCCTATCCCGATAAAAAGCCTCCCGAGTACCCTTCGCATTCGTGAGACATTCCGAACGACTTTCGGCTTGATGAACATGCCAATAAGCGAAATGATAAACATTAGGATTATGAATCCGTATAGAAATAAAAGCTGAATTCTGTATCCTTCGACAAGCAAATGGACCACTACAAAAATGAAACTCGCTCCGCTTGTCACGAGCAGGATTGATTTTCGAATACGTTGATTATTGACGAACAGGAGCACCAACAAGCAAACACTACAAAAGAAAAGCAGCATTTCTAAAAGCCTCACGCCAACTCCCCCTTAAAAATAATCCTATATGTGGATTAGTCTAAAGGAGCAGCTATGTGACTGCCATTGATTTAAATGACAATTGCCTTACACACTTGTAAGAATCTTCAACTTTATCAGTTATAAGTGCATGGTATTTCTTTTCAGCGTGATCCATTTTACTTACCTTCTTTCAAGAACTGCTCGATCCGAGCTTTAATTGAATCGCGGACCTCAGCGAATGTATCTGTGATTTCTTCCTCTGTACCTGTCGCCTTGGCTGGATCATCGAAGCCCCAGTGCCATCTTTCAGCTTTATCATTACGTACAACTGGACAATTATCTTTGGCATGACCACAAAGCGTGATGATGTAGTCTGCTTGTTTTAAAATCTCAGGATCAATCACATCTGATGTATGACTTGAAATATCGATTCCAGCTTCTTTCATTGTTTGAACAGCACGAGGATTTAAGCCATGGGCTTCTAATCCTGCACTTCTCACCTCATATTTATCACTACCAAGTGCCTTCAAAAATCCATCAGCGATTTGGCTTCTGCAAGAGTTTCCTGTACACAAAAAGTAAACAAGTGGTTTGTTGTTCATGATTATTGATCTCCTTTATCTTTGGCTTGGCTTACTTGTACTTTCGCTTCGCCCATTTTTGAGTTAATTAACGTTTTTATGATCATAGCGATAACAACCAATGCTACTGTGATTACGGCAATCATTAACCAAACATTTATGTTTGTTGAATGAATCAAGTGTAGCCACAAATACAGTCCAGTTAACGTGATAAAGAGCGTTGGGATGGTGAGCACAATCCCGATTTTGAAATAACTTCCCCACGTGATTCTTACATCCTTACGGGACAGTACATTTAGCCACAAAAGTGTGGCGAGCGATCCGATCGGTGTAATTTTTGGACCCAGGTCACTACCGATAATATTGGCATAAATCAGCGATTCCCGGATGACACCTTGCGTACTCGTTCCATCAATAGCAAGCGCATCAATCATCACTGTGGGCATATTGTTCATTACCGAAGATAATATTGCAGCCAGAAAGCCCATACCCAGTGTGGAGATGTAGAGCCCCTGGTGAGCAATAGCTTGAATGACCTTACCAAGTTCATCCGTCAATCCCACATTTCGCAGTCCATAAACGACGACGTACATACCAATGGAGAAAATCACAACTGCCCATGGAGCCCCTTTAATGAGCTTCCACGTTTGAATAGCGTGACTCCGCCTTGCAGCTAATATAAACAAGATGGCAATAACCCCAGCGATAACAGACACCGGAACTTGAATGAACTCGCTCATCAAGTATGCCACCAGTAGCACGGCTAAGATCACCCAAGATATGTTGAACAGTTTCTTGTCCTTGATCGCTTCAGCTGGCTTTTTGAGCTGACTGACTTCGTAGTTCCCTGGAATGCTCTTTCTAAAGAACAAGAACAGGACCAGAATACTCGCTAATATTGAAAAGAAATTCGGAACAATCATACGACTTGCGTACTCCACAAAGCCAATGCCAAAGTAATCAGCAGAAACGATATTGACGAGGTTACTAACGACGAGCGGAAGTGAAGTTGTATCTGCAATAAAACCACTTGCGATGATAAAAGGTAAAATCATCTTTTGATCAAATTTGAGCGCTCGGACCATAGCAAGTACAATGGGCGTTAAGATCAGTGCGGCACCGTCATTTGCAAAGAACGCTGCCACACCTGCTCCAAGCAGCACAACATAAACGAACATCAGCTTGCCATTACCTCTTGCGAGCCTTGCCATGTGCAGTGCAGCCCATTCAAAAAATCCGACTTCATCTAAAATCAGAGAAATTAAGATAATGGCTACGAAAGCAAGCGTGGCGTTCCATATGATTCCTGTGACCGTACCTACATCGGATAGACTGACGACCCCAAAAAGGAGAACAAGGACAGCTCCAGCTGACGCTGACCATCCAATATTAAGCCCCTTAGGCTGCCAAATCACAAAAGTCAATGTAAGCAAAAAGATTAAAATCGCGATAATGGTCATGCTTCCTCCTGAGGACCGCAGCAGTTTTTCAATCCTGCTATTTTATCTTTCATGGATGGCAGATAGGGATACACACACTGAACATATGCTTCTGCATCTGGATTAAGAGAGTAGTACACCCACTGCCCTTTTTTCTTTTCATTAAGGAGACCGGCTGCCTTTAGTTTTCGAAGATGCTGACTGGCGTTTGGTTGTGACATGCCAATAATGTCTGTGATATCACATACACAAAGTTCTTGTTCCTGAAGTAGGGCAATAATTGTCAAACGTGTCTTATCAGCTAATAACTTATACGCCTCAGCCATCTCCTGAATGTTTTGTTCCATATGTACACCCCCTGTAATTATTCTCGTCGGTTTCTTTAATGATAAAAGCATATAATAAGTCACTTATATAAGCAATGACGAATATAAAGAGATCTAGTACTCCAAAAAAAGTCGGCAATATAAATGACCGACCTTGCTCTCGAACTAAAAATTCACATTTTGACTTTATAAAATAATGACCGTCTTTCATCTTAATTATATCTTTCGTTTGATATTCAATGACTCCACCTTGATCTAATAAGTCATTATGCTCATATACCTCTACGTGTCATTGTTTTAAGATTGCATTATTAAGTTGTGCTGCATACGAATTACTCAAGCATAATACATTTAACAACCTGCCCGTTAGTTGAATAAAGCCAGCCGATCAAAATAATCGGCTGGCTTTATGTTCATTATTGAACGATCTTCTCCTTTGCGTAACATCTCTTATAAAATTTTATATTTCCGTACCGCCCGATCCGAGTCATTCACTAGATTACCAGTTTTTTACTCAACTTGGTCACCCCCGCCGAACACCTCCTCGACGAGCCTCTGCGTCGCCTTCTGGAACGGCCCTGCCAGGGACATTGCGGCGTCGTCCACATAGTTGATGGAGGCCGTCAGGGTCTTGCTGCCGTCCGGCGTGCTGTACATTAGTGCCGCGTAGCCCGATATACCACCGTTGTGGGTGATGATGGTGCCACCGCTGTTCGATCCGGCGTCCTGTACGAACACCCCCAAGCCATAGCCGATTTTGGGGTAAGGCTTGCACATCTCGGCCAGCAGAGGGGCCGGAAGGAGCTTGCCACCCATCAGCGCCGAGATAAACGTGTGGAGATCCTTGGTGGTCGAGATCATGTCACCTCCAGTGGAAATCCAGGAGGGGTTCTGGTTGGTGATGTCGACTGTCTTTTGCTCGCCGGCGTTCTCGTACCGGTAGTAGGCGTGCGCGTGCGGTTCAGGGATCTCCGGCTGGGTGCCAGGTACGACCGTACCAGACAGCCCGAGCGGCCCCAGAATCAGTCGCTGCATCTCCTCGGCGAGCGAGCTGCCGGTGACCTTCTCGATCAGCAGCCTGGCAAGCACGTAATTGGTGTTGGAATAGCTCCATCCCGTTCCTGGCTCAAATCGCATCGGCTTGGTC
Source organism: Paenibacillus sp. PvP094 (assembly GCF_040546835.1). Classification (NCBI taxonomy): domain Bacteria; kingdom Bacillati; phylum Bacillota; class Bacilli; order Caryophanales; family Paenibacillaceae; genus Paenibacillus; species Paenibacillus sp. PvP094. The sequence goes on from NZ_JBEPOM010000001.1 coordinate 465,662, forward strand.
AATGCCAGCTGTACCAGCTCCTCTGGCCGATAGGTCTTGAACCGATTATCTACCCACTCCTGCCCCTGCCAAGGGATGCCCGGCGCGACCGTCCCGTCTTCGTAGTACTCGCCGGTGAAGTTGAACACCCCGCTGGTATGCTGCAGCAGCATCCGCACCGTGATCATCCGGTCAAGCCCGAACTCAGGCAGGTAGTCTACCACTGGGTCCTCCAGCCCGATCCTACCCTCGGCAACCAATTGCAGCACCACGGTCGCGGTGAAGGTCTTGGTATTGCTGCCGATCCGGAAGTGCCCATTGGTAGGTGGCTTCGCGGCGTCGCCCAGCTTGCTCACCCCCGCACTACCGACCCACTCACCCTGCTCATCGTGCACGCGCAGCTGCACCCCTAGGAAACCGGAATCGACTATCTCCTGGATGGCCTTCTGTAGCTCCGGACGATCCTGCCCCGCAGCGAATCTTTTTTCCTTCATATTTTCTGACGAATTAAACTGATTCATCATATTCACATCTCCTTATAATAAGTTTAGTTTCTAACACACATTTGAGCCTTGATCATATATACATACCGACTGATGGTATGTATAGTTTAAAAATAAGCTGCCTTTCGGCAGTTTAGTTTTCTTTGCTGACTTCTCGAGCTGACAAACGGTACAATTCCTCGTAACGCTGAATCATTTGCTCATCGAACAGGTCAAGCCCCAGACCCTTCAATATTTCATCGAAAAGCCTTACCTTACGCAACATCATCTCGGGAGTAGTTTGAATGACCGCGGGGTTTAGCCAAAAGTTGGTAAGAATCATCAGCGCTTCGCTTAGCTCCCTTGGATAGTCGGTTCGGATCGAACCGTCTCGCATACCCTGTTCGATGATGGGCTGGATATAGAGGGGTACGCCTTTTATGAATATGTTCTCGAATTGTGCCGCCAGCAGCTTTGGATTGTGCAGGAGGCTCGGCGCCGCCGATGCCATTTCGTTCTGGGCTGGATTGTCTAGAGATACACGGGAGATCTTCCGGAGCTTCTCCAGGCCGTTCAGCTCCTTGTCATCCCTGATGCCGGACAGCATCTCGTCAGCGCCTTTGAACATATGGTCGGTGACAGCCTGGAAGATTTCTTCCTTTGACTTGTAGTGATGATAAATTGCCCCTTTTGTCAGCCCACCCAGCTCATTAATGATATCCTGAATGGAGGTTTGCTCGTATCCTTTTTGTATGAACAGGTTAAGAGCAACGGTTAGAATCTGGTTGATTGTTTCTTCGGGATATTTATTCCTTGCCACTCGCTTTCTCCTTTCATACATTCAGTTGGTATGTAAAAAATATATTCGATCATCCTTATAATGTCAATACCATAAAATCAAAATCATTTGATTTGGGTGTTCAGGCGCGAGGCACTGTTAGATGGAGGTTGAGATATTTTTATAAAATGCGATTTACAAATCCTCCACATGCGTATTAAAATTGTTTACATCATGTAAAGGTTGACACAATGTAAACAAAGGAGCTCGTTTTATGTTACCAAAGTCGGTTCGCTTCCCACTCTTCATTTTAATGTTAAATCTATTTATAGCTTTATTGGGTCAAGGAATGCTTATTCCAATATTGCCTGATTATTTGAAGCTATTCCATGCAGGCGGAACTGTCGCTGGTTTTCTGGTCGCTGCATTTGGTGCAGCTCAATTCTTATTTTCACCTCTGGGAGGACAATTATCTGATCGATTTGGACGCAAAAAGTTAATCATGGCCGGCATGTTTCTTTCTGTCGTTGCTGATGTCATATTTGCGCTTTCGACTTCATTGCCTCTGCTTTACGTTGCTCGCTTTATTGGTGGAATCAGCTTAGGTTTAATGATCCCATCGAACTTGGCCTATGTGGCCGATATTACAACCCACGAAACGCGAGCTAAGGGTATGGGGTATTTTGGAGCAGCCATGAATTTGGGAATGGTCCTTGGACCCGGTCTTGGTGGTCTCATTGCCGAAATGGGCATTCGTATGCCTTATTTCTGTGCAGCTGGTCTTGGCTTAATCGCTACGCTGCTAACACTCCTATTGCCCGAGACACTTGCGCCTGAAAAAAGAACGCGCTCTTTACGCAATCCGGATGGAAATCACTTTGGAAAAAAAGTTTTGAGTTCCTTTAAAGTTCCCTATTTCAAGTACTTACTTCTGCTTCTCGTTATGACCTTCGGTCTCATGAGTTATGAGACGGTATTTGCCCTTTTCGTAGAGAAAAAATACGGGTTTGATGCTGCTACAATCTCTATCATTATTACCCTAGGGGCCATAATCGGTATAGTTATTCAAGTTTGGTTGCTTGATTGGTTTGTGAAAAGGATGGGTGAGATCAAGTTAATTCGGCTTTCTTTGATTATTGCGCCTATTGCTTTAATGTTAATGCTGATTAAAGTTAACCTTGCTTTTCTTTTGTTTGCTTCTGCGTTATTCTTTGCATTTAATTCTTTTTTGCGGCCTTCGGTCAGCACGCTAATATCCAAAAACGCAGGAGATCGACAAGGGTATGCATCTGGTCTGAATACCACATATTCCAGTCTTGGAACCATATTTGGCCCGCTTATTGCAGGTTCTTTATTTGATACAAACATTAACCTTCCTTATATTTTTGGGGCAGTCATGCTTCTGGCTTCTCTGCCGCTTACCGTGAATGTATTCCGCTCCAAGAAAGGAAAGTTATCTACAAGTGAATGAAAATTGGCATCAGCAATTAAAAAATAAACATCGTGATGATCTGATTTCAGCTGGTAAAGAGCTTTTTTTGAATTATGGACTATTTCAAATGAAGATCAAAGATGTTTGTACCAAAGCCAAACTTAGCAGAGTAACCTTCTACAAACACTTCCAGTCTATGGATGATCTTCTTCTGTCTATTCATATGGAGTTAATAGAGCATTTAACGAATCATGTTAGTCGTGCTGCAGCTGAAATGGAATTCATGAATGGCTATGAACAACTTGCTGCCATGTTGAACGCTTGGATTACTTTTGCCCGGAATTATCCGGACCATATTCGATTTATTCAATTATTTGACATTAACTATGAGTCATATGAATTTAATCAGGAGCTGAAAGAGCGGTATCAACTGTTCACCCAAAACGGAAAAGAACGACATTTTCTTCTTGGCGCATTATCAAGGGGAACTGTTGATGGAAGCATAAGGAGTACTCTACCCCCTCTTCATCTAGCCCAGTTTATCTTTACAGCGATGATGGGTATGCTTCAGAAAAGTGTTTCCAGCTGTTCAAACATCCTCCATGCCTCGGATACGCAGATGCCGGAACAGTTTGTCAGTATGCTTCTCCAATATGTCTATGGTGAGAGAACATCGGAGGAAAGCTGACGAAGTAAACTGACAAAAAAAGAAAGACCGAATGTTGGCTTGAACATTCCGTCTTTCTTTTTTCGCATGGATTGAAGCTTTTTGGGCTTTCGTAGCAGCTGGCTTACACTGCCATTGTCTTCGTTTGTGTTCCTGAGAACGGTACAGGGATGTAGGCCACCCGGGTAACCTGCGTCAGCTTCACTTTGTGTTCACCCTCGGAAAGCCCTCCCTCTTGCTCTACAAAAATGATGCCCTCCTGGCCATATTCCCATTTGTAAGAAGTAACGGTCGCCATTTCGTCCAGGGTAAAATACTGTTCGCCATCGAGTGAAAACCGGATTTGCTCACGCGGAACAGGGTTGTCGTTCACTTCAACTTGGATATCGTGAACCATGGACAACGGAATTCCCCGATAATAGGTAATTCTTGTGCGTATCTCATAACCTACCGTTTTTCCGTCTTTCTTTACATTTTTAAGACTGTTGTCGGTCAATACATAGTTATCAAACATGTTTTTACCCTCCTGCTCACTAAATATATTTACGAAGCATTTCCTGATGCTTTCTGACCTGTGTTACCGCATCAATCTCTGCCCCAGGTAGAGCAAAGCGGCCGCCCTCATATTCACTGGCAATATAACCGTCATATTCCTTTTCTTTCAGATAATCAATGAGTTCCTTATAAGGAATGGAGTATTCCACGCCTTCTTCCGTCATTTCATAGAATTTCCCGTGGAAATGCTTAATGAATGGAAGGTAAGGGTCAAGTACGGAGAAGTCATGGTTCTCATAACCTCCGGCAAACAGAACATATTCCCGATCGACCCAAGAACGGATTTGGCTTTCCAGTTCATCAGGAAGCACACGCTGATGACTGATCGCTTCCACATCTTTTCCCTTTGCAAATTCATTGTCAATGTACTCGGCTACAGCAGGGTTAAGTCCCTGATTCAGGAAAAATGCCGTGGAAACGCGCGGATGTTTGCGGCAGAAGATTCCTGTATCTACGACCAGACCCACATAAGGAGAATTCAGTTTGAACATCAGGTCGGTAAATTTTTTGGTCTCCGGATTGTCGAATGCCATGCCACCATGAACCTCAAGAGCCATGACTACATTCAATTCATCAGCCAACGGGAGAGCGTCTTCAATGATGTCGGTAGGGGTCAAGGATACAAGACGAACAAGCGGAATACCGAGCTTATGAGCAAGGTGCAGCTCTTTCTTGAGCAGAGCCAGATTCTCTTTTTGCGTCAAGCGGCGGTTCTTGTATAGCACGGTGTTGATGTAAATATCGTTGCAAATGGGAGTAATGCCGTTCTCGCGAATGATCCGGTGCCAATTTGCAATGTCCTCCTCCGAAACATCGGGCGCATTCCAGAGCATCTGGTCGCTGATAATTTCGACTCCTTCTACACCGATCGAAGCAAGTTCTTTGATGCAATCTTCAAGCGTCATTTTTCCCCGAGCATATTCATCCTGATAACTATATAAACTTACGGACCGTTTAATACTGGACATGTTTCATCCCTCTTCTCTTCATTAATAGCTTAAATTTGTATCCACTCTCAGTTCCAATTCAATCAGACTCCCTTCACAGGGACGCAATGCATTGTTGATTTCGATCCATCCTTCTCTTACCTCCACATGCTCGACAGAGATACAAGGAACACAGGTCTGCTTCAAGAACAGAATCTCGTCTGGCCTTATATCATTGACAGATCCGAATTTCGTCCATTCTTTGAGGATGCTTCCACGTTCATTACTCAAGATCGTCCGCTTAAGACGATAAATTCCATCTCTGAGCCCTTCCACTCGAAACTTGCGTGCATGGGTATTGGAGAATCTACCTTCAACGGACTCGGTTTTAGACATATCTACTCTCTCAGCTTCGTGAACTCCCTGCGCGAAATGCCGGTAATGATAGCAAAGCAGTTGATAGCGGTCTCCACTTCGTTTTGTCAAAAGAAAGTCATGGCCTCTACCGACCATTTGCCTTCCCATGCGGTTCAAAAATTCAAATGCATAGTAGGCGGGCTTTTTTATTCCGTCCTTGGAAATAAGCCCTGCTCCCCCATATAGCAGCCGCTTGGAGTCGGTGAATTCACTAAAGATATCGGAATAAATCCAGTAACCCATCATGCAATTCTCGGTTATAACCTCCGACATATTTTTGAGGATATAGGAGGCCTTGAAGAGACTGTCGTTCAAGGAATCCCGGTTGGAGACACTGAAACTCCATTCAGATACATGAAGTGGCAGATGCCCTAGGTTACGTTCTGCCAAGGCCGTCCGAATGGATTGAAGGGTGTGCAGCATCCATTGTTCATCGGAGGCATGCACAAATGCTGGAGCTTCTCCCTCGTCACCCGGAGTGAATTCGTATGGATATAAGTACACAGACAGGAAGTCAGGCTGGACCTCTCTTCTCCCCCAGCGGTCCAACAGCATCGGCAGGTAGCGCCCTTCCATATCCATACTAAGGCCGCAGCCCCCCAGCCTGGCAGCTGGAAGCAATTCCTTTATTCCCTTCCAGGTCATTTCGAAACGAACAAAGTATTCGTCAAACCATTGCTCCATCTCTTCAGGACGGTAAACATAGTTGACCATCTGGTCAGTCTCGTCCGTGAGAAAAGCATGTTTGCTGGCATGCCATAACTCAAAGTACCAACTTTCCACCTCTTCACTGCCATATCGATTGATACAGTGAATAAGGAAAGCACGGATCAGACGTTTCCACTCCTCAGCTCCTCTTGAATGTAAAAGGGCAGGAGCTGTGACCATTTTCTGGTTCAGATCCTTTTGAATTAGCTTCGGCTTGTCGCCAAGGTCAATATAGGGTTTAAGATGGTTGCGTATTAAGGCATCTATGACTTTATCCACATTGTTAAAGTTGTAGCTGGCGTCCGGATCGGATGGATCTCGAATCATCATATCTTCACTGAAGATCCCCCAGATGCGTGCATAGGAAAAGCCAAGCTCTCCATGGATAAGCGGAAGCTGCTCCTGCAGATCAGAGTTTAATAAATCCCTTGCATATCCTATATTGATAAGCTCTTTCCAGCTCCGCTTCTGTGGTTCACTTTCCGGTACAGCCCGGATGACAGTAACATCCGAGCTGTCCTGCAGCCGGCTGTCCAGCAAAGTCTCAAGCTCGTATGAAACTTCCAATGATCCAAGATTCTCAGTACCTTTCTGAACAGGACCCTGCTGGGACACCTGCTCATTTTTGCGGTACTGGGAAGGACTCACGAGGTACGTTTCCCTGAACACCCGGTTAAACGCGGCCAAACTGGGAAATCCGCTGTCCATTGCAATTCGTGTGATCGGCTGATCCGTATACAGCAAGTAAGCAAGCGCATGATCCAGACGGGTTTTATTCAAATACTCGGAAAACGTCATGCCCATCATCTTTTTAAAAGATTTGGAGAGATACGGTACGGATAAATAATGCAGCTCGGCGACTTCATTTAAAGTCAGCGGCTGTTTATAATTCGCATGTACATAAGAGCATATCTCCAGGAGGCGTTGATTCGGCTTGCTTGGACTATGCAGCAACTCCAGCTTGTGATCCTCGACCAAATACTCGCTTAACAAGAAGTACAGTAGCTCAAAAGTGGATTGGATTAGCTTAACGGATTTGAATTTGACCGGTTTGACTTGATCATTCAGCATCTCAGTTAAGATCTTTCTTAACCCCTCGTCCGCCTCTCGTTTGTTTCTAGCGGAACAACAGGCAAACCGGGAATCATCAGAGATGCTGAACAGCTTCAACAATTCTTGCGGCACCTGAAATCGGGCAGCCAGAATTTTCCCCGAAGATTCCAAACGGTACTCCTCGCCCGGATGAAATAGTATAAAATCATCCTCTTCGAGCTTCATCCGTTCGTCCTGACAATGGACCGTCAGTTTCCCCTGCAAAAGAAACACAATATGAATGCCCTGGCTAGCAATGGAGTCCGAATCCCTCTCTGAAATCATCGAGATTTGTAACGAAAGCTCAGGTAACACTCGCGATAAAAGGTGATGACCGTTCTCCATTGCTTAGCCTCCTCTCATGGCGAAACGGTTAGACCCACCACATCTCTGCTGCTGATTCACGTATCAAAAGGGGCTTTAGCGTATCCACCGCTTTTGAGAATCCTTCGTTAACCGACATCAGTCCGTCTTCATGTTCAATGCTTACGACATAGTCATACCCAACCAGTCGAAGCGTACTAATGAGATCCGCCCAAGTCTTGGTGTCATGTCCAAAACCTACAGAACGGAAGTTCCATGCCCGGTCCATCAGAGCCGTATACGGCTGCATGTCAGTAACTCCATAGCGGTTCACATTGACGGAATCAATGGCTGTGTCTTTGGCATGGAAATAATGGAGAGCTCCTTCACTTCCCAACATTTTCACTGCCTGGATCGGGTCAATCCCCTGCCACCACATATGGCTTGGATCCAGGTTGGCTCCGATCACTTCCCCAGCGGCTTCACGAAGCCTCAATAATGTGGCCGGCGTATGGACGGAAAATCCTCCATGCATTTCTAAAGCGATTTTTAATCCTTTATCTTGAGCGATCCGCCCTGTTTCCTTCCAATAAGGAATGACTTTGTTCTCCCACTGCCAAGTCAGCAGCTCACCATACTCATTGGGCCAGGGTGCTACCGGCCAGTTAGGGTATTTGGCATCATCAGAGTCTCCAGGACACCCAGAGAAACCAACCACAACGGGAACTTCCAGCCGTTCAGCCAGATCGAGTGTCTTCAAGAATGACTCGTGGTACTCCCGGGCCACCTCTTTCTGGGGATGCAGTGGGTTGCCATGGCAACTTAGCGCACTGATCATCAAACCTCTGGATTCAAACGCTCGCTTGTACGCTTTTAGCTTACCGGCATCCTCCAGCAACTCATCGGGGTTACAGTGATGATTACCGGGAAAGCCGCCAGTACCCAGCTCAACAGCATCCAGTCCTTTGGAAGCGATAATGTCCAGCGCCTCTTCCAGAGGCAGCTGCTGCAGAAGGACGGAAAAAACTCCGAGTTTCATAGCCGCTACACCTCCTTTACTTTTGGATTAAAAGAATACCGGTTCTCCTGTTTCTGCGGACTTGTAGATCGCTTCGAGAATCTGGGTAACAACCAGTGCCTGCTCCGGTTTCACCAGCGGCTCTTTGTCATTTAGAAGAGCATCGACCCACATGCGTGCTTCTACATCGTTGGCTTTCCGGCTTTCTCCGCTAAAGTAAGCTACGCCGCCGCCATCGGAAGGAGCTGTCTCGACCAACTGTCCGTGCTGAGCGGTATTAAACACTACATAACCTTCATCCAAAAATGCCTTACCGCGCATTTCCGCGCCGGCTTTAGTTCCGCAGAGCGTAACTTGAGCTTCCTTACCATCCAGCACATTGAGGGCCCAAGCCGCTTCGAGGTAAATCGTTGCGCCGTTTTCCATTTTGATAAAACCGAATGCGGAGTCCTCTACTTCAAATGTTTCCGGATCCCAAGGCCCGAACATGTTGCCCATCGGATTGTCTTTGAGCTTTTGATAAGAGGAGCCGACCACCATCTTCGGTTTGTAATTGTTCATGTTCCACAGAGTCAGATCCAGCGCATGTGTACCGATATCAATCAACGGGCCGCCGCCCTGCTTCGATTTGTCCGGGAATACGCCCCATGTTGGAACCGCTTTGCGGCGCACGGCGTGTGCTTTGGCAAAGTAGATTTCACCCAGCTCATCGTTTTCACACGCTTCATGCAGCGCCAGGGAATCGACACGGCAGCGGTTTTGGTAACCGATCGTCAGCTTCTTACCGGTACGTTTGGCTGCATCCAGCATTTTTTGCGCTTCTTCCGTATTGATGGCCATTGGTTTCTCACACAGAACGTGTTTTCCAGCTTCCAGCGCATCAACGGTAATATAAGAATGGGAAACGTTCGGAGTCAGTACATGAACGACATCCAGCGATTCGTCTTTAAGAAGCTCTTTGTAATCAGTGTATACGCTTGCATTTTCGACCCCGTATTGCTTCGCCGCTTTTGCTGCGCGCTCTTCAACGATGTCACAGAACGCTACCAGTTCAACTTCGTCGCTCAGAGCTGACAATGCCGGAAAATGTTTTTGATTGGCAATTCCACCGCAACCGATAAATCCGAATCTTAATTTTTTCTTGTTCAATGTAATTTCCTCCTACGAATAAAGATCATATTCATTTACCACTGTTAATCCATTACTATTACTTAATCATTAACTAGTGGTAAACTTATATTCTATATATAACACTCCTTTTTCGGTTTGGCAAGAATATATTTTTATTTTTTGTAAGCGCACTCATTTACAACATAAAAAAGCGACAATCCTGGAATGACCAGTTTTGCCGCTGACTATACTGTTAACCAATCAGGTTCAAGATGAGACCAGAGACTGTGCAGTCTGCACGTTGACAGGAGCGCCAGACGCAGCGCTTTCATAAAAGGCATCGACGATTTCAGCAAAATATAGGCCGTCATCCGCCGGGGCAATCAGCTGCTGCCGTTCATCTTTGATAGAGTTCACGAAATGCCTGAACTCATTCTCAAGCTGCAGATTGGGATTCAGCTTCAGTTTGGGTGTAATATCCAGGCATATATCGGAGCTTTCTCCGAACAGCTTCAACGTACCATTGACCAGACTGGCTCCCCCTTTTGTTCCGAGCAGCTCCACATAAAAGCGGTCCTCTTCGATGTTGGAGGCCCAGCTGAATTCAAAGGAAAGACTCCCCCTGTTTTGCAGTGCCACAAATCCAATAGCCGCATCCTCCACATTAAAGGTCCCGCCTTCAATTCCCTTGTACCCATTCCGGTTCCGCGCCGTCGTATGAACGAAATTTTGATAGGTGCTTCCGGCTACATACGATACCTTCGGGCTCCCCATGAGATAAAGAGCCAGGTCCAAATAATGAGCTCCAAGGTCAATCATCACCCCACCGCCAGAACGGGCTTTGTCGGTAAACCATGTACCTCTGCCTGGAATGCCGGAACGACGGATCCAGCCTGCTTTAGCGCTATAAATATCACCAAGATTGCCCTGATCAATCCATTTTTTCAGAAAGACAGCTTCATTGGTAAATCGGTTATTTAAGCCAATCATCACTCGTTTCCCTGTCCGGTTTCGAGCATCAAGGATGCGACGTGCTTCCTCACTGCTAATGCTGAGCGGCTTCTCACAATGAACATGTGCTCCTTGAGACAGCGCATATTCCGTAATTTCTGCGTGAAGAAAGTTCGGTGTCACGATGCTGACAATATCCGGACGCTCCTTAGCAAACATTTCCTTATAGTCGCTGTACACATTAGGTACATTATATTTTCCAGCCATCTTTGAAGCCTTACTCAAGTCAATGTCGCAGATCGCTGCCACTTCTACATCTTCCAAAGCCAGATATCCGTGAATATGTTTCTTTTCGGCGTTACCGCCTGCTCCAATCAGTGCGTACTTCAATTTGTTTTCCATTCTATTCACCTCTCTATGTTATAGCTCAACCTCTTCAAGCAGAAGCTTCTTGAAATAAGTCGCTGAGTAATCAATACCTTTATCCGCCAGTTCATCTGGAAGAGCTGATTTTCGCGGCTCAATACTTAGCCCGGCATTATATCCGGCAGCACGCAGCGTGGCAATGAAAGATGGCCAATCTGTCTGATCCATACCAGCAGGTGGTTCATCCACTTTTTGACCGTTAACGAGCAGGGAACCCTTCAAGTGTACATGGTAGAACCGATGTCCCCAATCGAGCGCCTCTTGCAAATAATCTCCGCCGAAAAAGCGTGCATGTGACGGATCAAATTTAATGCCCAGTTCTGGCAGGTGTCCATGGATAATCCGCCAAACTTCAGGTGTATTAACGAAATTGACTTTTCGGCAGTTATACGCGGAAATCTGGACATTTCTAGGTCTAGCATAGTCAAGCAGTTCCTTGAAGAAGGCAATCGCGGCTGTGCAGTTCTCGTAGAAAGATAATTCCTCTACATAGTTGCAGCCAGAGACAAAGCTTGGACACCCAAGCGCGCTTGCTGCATCAATCAGTTTGAAGCATCGCTCCAGTTCGTCCTGCAAAATCTCTCCTTTCTCATTAATGCGAAGAGATTTCCACCGTCCGATAGAGCCCACCTCTACACCGTATTGTGTCTTCCATTGGGAAATACTCTCCAGTTGTTCACAAAATTCTTCGACACTGTCACCTTCGTTAATACAGAATTCCAGAAAATGCAGACCTCTGCGCCGAGCATTAGCAAAACTTTCTTCCTGTACAGGAGCAATTATCCCTAGCTTCATGCCAATTAACTTCCTTTCCTACCTACGTCTACTTCGAATGGTTTATTTATAATAAATGATTAACTAAGAGTAACTCTTTAATTGTAATGTACCAGACTTCTATTTTTTTTGCAAGCGCAATAAAAAAAGATGGATCCCGGTAAGAATCCATCTTTTATATTGCGTAAAATTACTTCTTTAAATAGTACAGAACAATCAATTTTGACGTTTTCGCAATTTCTTCATAACCAACCTGATGTTCCTCTTTTAACAGCTTTCCTCTGAAGGCCAAGCGCTGCATTAAACTGATGATCATCTCAACAACAAAGAGACTGGTTTCCTCCAGCTTAATGTCAGATCTTATCGACCCATCCCGGACGCCCTGCTCTATGTAATTATGCAGTACTCGACCCATAGCGCCGTCGCTGACCAATTCACGGTAAGTGGCCTGCAGTTCTTCATTCGGATAATGATCACGGTAGGTATGATCAAAGAAACCAATATATTTCAGGTGGTCAGGGTGAGCCTCCAAAAACAGAATCCAAGCGTCCAGATATCCCTCAACGCTCTCCAGCCCGTTCCTTTTTGCAATAGAATGACTTTCAATAAACTCAGTAAGTTCACCGAGTATTTTTTGCTGTACCGCAAAGATCAGTTCGTCCATGGAGTTAAAGCATTTATAGAAGGTAACTTTACTTAAATTCGCCCGCTCACAGATATCTTTTAGTCCCACATTCGTAAAATTACGCTCGATAAGCGCATGTTGTCCGGCAATTATGAATTCTTCGCGGTTACGGTTCCGTACATCCTGGTGCCATGTAGTCACCATAAACACCCCCTCCCTCATATGCCAGAGTTAACCATTTATCTAAGGTTAATCATTACTTAGGATAATATAGGCTTCTGTAAAAATCAAGCGGTTCCTAGGGGCATCGCCGTGGATGATCCATCTTTAAACAAGCTTGTCCAGCCAGCTAATGAATGGATGCGGTAACTTAGCTTCACTCATATAGATGGAGTCCTGCCGCACCGACCACACCCGCATTATTCCCGAGGATGGCAGGTACAATATCTACGTTCTCTCTAGCATTTTCAAGCGCATATTCACAGTAGTATCCCTCAATTCGGTCCAGCAGATAGCTTCCGGCTTTCGCAACACCCCCACCTACTACAAAGCGTTGAGGATTAACGATGATGGACAGCAGCGCCATGGATTTGCCCAAATATTTTGCAGCCCGATCTACAATCTGGACAGATACTGGATCGCCTGCTTTAGCCTCATCCAGCACATCTTTTGCAGATATTTCACGGATTAAAGCCAGAGAGGTCTTTTCGCCACGAATTACAGCCTCTTTGGCCATGTATATCATGCCGGTAGCGGAAGCAACCGTCTCTAGGCACCCTGTTTTGCCACAGCCACATGCAATTGCCTCGTTCTCAGCGACTACGTTCATATGTCCGATTTCGCCACCCATTCCGTTAAATCCCTGACACAGGTTGTTCTTAACGATAATCCCGCCGCCTACACCAGTACCAAGCGTATAACAAACCACGTTTGAAATTCCTGCACCAGCTCCACTCCAGACTTCCCCTAGCGCAGCTGCATTGGCATCATTATCAATCTTGACTTCTTTACCTAAACGAGCTTCCAAAATCTCTTTTACGGGCACATTCCTCCATCCCAAATTAGGTGAAGCTTTCACAAGTCCTGCTTGAAAATCGAGAAACCCCGGAATTCCCGCGCCAACACCGGCGATCTGATTCCAGCTGTAGCCCTCCCTGGAGACTAACTCCCTCACGTAAAGTTCAATGTTCTGAAGAACACCCTCTGCGCGTTTCTCTGCTTCTGTCGGTCCTTCATATACGGCAAGCAAACGACCGTCCTCGCCACAGATCCCCACCTTTACCGAGGTTCCTCCAAGATCAATTCCAATGTAAAGCTTACGTTCTAATTTCATCACTGTTCCTCCTCATAAAAATTAACCTTTAATTAATCATTTACCTTAAGTAATCATTTTTCATATAAAAAGGCAATGCCATAAGTTTAAAACTCTTACAGCATTGCCTTTGGGTAAAACTGCAACACAACAGCTGATGAGATTTAAAGAGCACTTCTTCTCGCTTCAAGCTCACTTACAACTTTCGGATGAATGGCATCCAATTTATAGAAACTAACTGCAATGATTTGCAGGATGGTACAGACAAGCGGAATAACGAAAAACAACATATTAATGGCTGATGACGCTTCCGGCGTCACATTTGTCGCACTATAACCGGTCAGCGCTAGTGTATATCCAACAACTGCACTTCCCAGAGCCATACCGACTTTTGTAGCGAAACTGTAACCTGCATACAGCGTACCCTCAGCTTTTTTATTAAATTTCCATTCATTGTAATCAACAGAGTTAGCAATCATACTGAATACGGCACCTGAGCTAACACCGCCGAATACATTGGCAAGAAACCATAGAGCGACAAACACGACCATATTGTGTTCAAAAAATGGCATAAAGGCCAATCCAATCAAAAATATAATCTGTGCGATAATGTTTCCTTTTCTTTGCTTGAATTTCTTCAGAAATGTCGGTGTAATCGCAGCAGAACACAATAACGAAACGTATAGTGCTGGCAGCAAAATAGAGATCATAGCTGGATTATGCAGAACATGAAGCGAAAAATAGATCGTAATGGATACCGTAGCACCGGTTCTAATAAACAACAAAAGTGAGAATATGATCGTTGATACCCAAGGGGTATTTCTGAAAGCGCTCTTATAAGTCTGAATAATGGACCCTTTTTCCTTAACCGATGATACAGGATCGACATAACGCTCTTTGCAATTTCTATAAACAATAAGAAACATGATTGCACTAAGGACAGCAAAAATAATGGTTGTATACAGATATCCCTTTTGTTCATTACCACCGCCAAAGTAGCTCACCATGGGAGTCGTTAGAGCGGTTACAATAATGCTGCCGACCGCCATACCCACCATTCGAAAGCTGGACAGCTGGTCTTTCTCTTCCCCACTGCGCGTCATTAACGACATAAGTGAGCCATATGGGATATTGATAAGCGAGTACAACAAACCTGCAATAATATAAGTAACCGAAGCGTAGATGATTTTACCCGTTGTTGAAATGTCAGGACTGGTAAAGGTCAAAATGAGCATGATCGCAAACGGAACAATACCGAATAAAATGTACGGACGTGTCCGTCCGAATTTGGTATTGGTTCGGTCCACAAATCCTCCAATAACCGGGTCAATAATCGAATCCAATATTCGCGCTACCAGAAGTAACGTTCCTGTTGCAGCAACCGGTATCAGAGCGACATCCGTATAAAAGTAGAGAAGAAAGCTTCCGACGATCCCCCACATGAGATTAGAACCTAAATCTCCAAGCCCGTAGCTGATTTTTTCTTTAAAGCTTAATTTGCCATTCTTTTGCTTGATTATCGACCCTACCAGAGGCATTTCGTTTGTTATGTTCGTAGTTTGCATGGATAACTCTCCCTTATTTTAATCACTTCCAGAATGGGTAAAAAAACAGTGTTCCTTCCGTTTCACGACTCCCTTGCTTCATTCTCTTTTTTTCACTTCAGTAATGATTCCGCTTTCATTATAAGATACTGTCTGCTGAATGACTTTTTTATATTTAATCAATTAAGCGCTATAATTTAACCTGTTTCTGCTGGTTTGCCCATGTGATCCAGGTCTTAATTAAATTCAACCCACTCATTTTTAATCTAACGTGATTTTTAAAGGGAACTGCTTGACGAAGAAAATTCGACTA
The DNA here is from genome assembly GCF_040546835.1 of Paenibacillus sp. PvP094. Classification (NCBI taxonomy): domain Bacteria; kingdom Bacillati; phylum Bacillota; class Bacilli; order Caryophanales; family Paenibacillaceae; genus Paenibacillus; species Paenibacillus sp. PvP094. Next base: position 481,074 of record NZ_JBEPOM010000001.1, read on the forward strand.
AAGCAGCTATCATAAACTTCAAGACTCTAAGTCGCTTCTTTTTCTGCTCCAAACTCAGCATGACCGTCATTTACCAAACTATATAGGAAGGTCACAACCCACCAGGAGGAAAATTGTTAGCGCTTCCATTTTTTTTAGAAAAAAGGCTTTGTCTCTGGTCTTTTCCCCTCGAAGCAAGATATAAAATTAGGTTGGACTGTTTACCATCAACACCCCACTTCACTCCAGATAATGTATATCGTTTACAAAAAATTAACGGTTAACACATGGTTAATAATGATACAAAAGTACCATACCTTATGCCCCTTGGCAAGAGATTATATTTCCCATTATCTGAGAAAATTTTTCATACATTTGCAGGTCTCTTATCCAAACAAAAAAAGCCGCCAAATTAGCGGCTCCCCATGGAATAGTATTCGTGTCCTTCGACACCTCGGTTAAGCAAATTCCAAAATTGTTCATCCATGACGGGCGGAGGATATGGCATCGAACGGATAATCCACCATTCCAATAACTTGAGTCTTGGTTAGATTCATACGATTTTTATGGTCTTAATAAAATTTTCCCCGTGCTTTTGCGGCTTTCCAGAAATTGATGCGCTTTTCTTCCATCTCGTAGTGCAAATACCGTAGGTTCGGATACCGTTATTTTGCCCTCTTCGATCCAGCGGAACAACTCGGCTGAACGGGTTGCCCGTTCCTCGTGGGAAGTAAGGAAATTCCAAAGATCGCCACCAGTCAAAGTTTTTGACGTATCCATCAACATCCTTGGGTCAACTGGAGCAGGGTCTCCCCCTGCCATTCCATAAAATACAACCGTCCCCCGAGTGCGAGTGACTGCAAAACTATCCTCGAGCGTGGAGCCTACTGAGTCATAGACAACATCCACACCTTTTCCGTTTGTCTCCTCCATGACTTTTCTCTTCCAATCATCCGAGTACAAAAAAACCTGATTCCCTCCAGAGTTCTTAACTGCCGACGCCTTCTCCATCGAGGAGGTTAAACCAATGACCCTCCCACCGAAGAGCTTTGCCATTTGAACAAGCAACTGTCCAACGCCCCCTGCTGCGGCATGAACTAGAATGACATCATTCTCCTTAACCGCATAACTATCTTTTGTTAAATAGTGGGCAGTCAACCCTTGCAGTAAAACAGAAGCCGCCTTTTCAAATGAAATGGTCTCCGGAAGAGGAATTGCCTTTTCTATAGGAACAGCCACTTTTTCTGCGTTAGCATGGGGGACATCTGCAAATGCAACAGGGTCGCCAACGCTGATTCCTTGGACATTAGCTCCCGTTTTTTCAACGACTCCTGCCCCTTCATAACCTAAAATAAACGGGGAATTCCCAGTAAGATGATAGTTCCCTTTCCTTCTATAAATATCTGCAAAATTCAATCCGATGGCTTTCATCCTTACTAATATTTCGTCAGGCCCGATAACTGGATCCGAAATTTCAAGATATTCTAGTACTTCCGGTCCTCCGAATTTATTAAATACAAGTGCTTTCAAATGAGTGGCCTCCTCTTATATATTTTTCAAGGCTCTGAAAAAAACGGGCTTCTTTTATTTACTCCAAAACTTGCCTCGCTTATGATACGGTTCACCCCGCTGTCTGTAACAGCAAGTTTATTACGAAATCTAGGGAGCACAATGTGCTCCCTCGGACAGAAGTTCTGTTATTCCAATTCCAAAATTGATTCACCGCTAATAATAGTACCCTTATTATTTCCTTCACAAATCTCTTTCATTGTGCCTGGCTTGTCAAAATTAAACACATGCATGGGCAGATTGTAGTCTCTTGCTAAAATGAAAGCGGATTGGTCCATTACCTTTAAGTTGTGTTTTAAGACATCGTTGTAATGAAGCGAGCGGAATTTCCTTGCATCCTTATCCAATTTAGGGTCTGCATTAAGAACACCATCAACACCTTGCTTTGCAACAAATAAAGCGTCACAATGAACCTCGATGGCTCTTTGTACTGAAGGATAGTCTGTTGTAACGTAAGGTTGACCGTTCCCCCCTGCAAAAATTACAAGATAGCCTTTTTCTAGATGGTGGATTGCTCTTAGACGGATGTATGGTTCTGCAACTGAAGTAATAGGTATTGCCGTCATTACTCGTACTTCCTTTTGGGTCTTGGCTTTAAGAACTCCACGAAGCATTAAACTATTTACTACAGTCGCAAGTGTCCCAATGTTATCAGCTTCTGCCCTTTCGATCCCCCAGCTTTCCGCCATATTCCCTCTGAAAATGTTACCCCCACCTATAACTAACGATACTTCAACGCCTAAGTTTACCACTGACATAATTTCATCCGCAATATGATCTAACCTTTCTGGCTCAAAACCAAATTCGGAGTTTCCTGCTACTGCTCCACCACTTAGCTTAACGAGAACCCTTTTGTACCTTGACAATGATTACACCCCCATAAAATAAAAAACACTAAAGCAATAAATGCTTTAGTGTTCTAATGGAATGGAAATATGAAATTACACAAGTCGACTGAATGTAAGCCTTCCGTTTCCATCTCATACTCCCACCCCTTCATATTTTTTCCATCAAGTGATTTTACATTACGTGAATGTAAATTGCAATGATGAGAATGGAAATGTTTCTGGAGTTGATCTTTGACCCACCTGTTTACCTGCTGATGATGCTGTCGATTGACCTGTTCTTTAAATGAAACTATACTATTTAGCAAAGAAGGTGAGTAGATTGAAACAAATAAGTAGTCGTTTTTCGATGGCAGTCCATATTCTTTCCATGATCTCGCTGGACCCCCTATATAGTACAGGCGATCGAATTGCCCGTAGCATCAATAGTAACCCTGTCGTAATTCGAAGGATTATGGCCCAGCTCAAAAAAGCAGGTTATATTGAAACAAAACCAGGAGTTGCGGGGGCTTCTCTCCTGATCTCTCCTGAAAAATTAACCTTACTGAATATATTCCAAGCCGTCGAATCTGTGGATGGAAATCAGCTTTTCAAAATTCACAAGGATACGGACCCCAATTGTTCTGTAGGAATGAACATTGAATCCATTCTATTACCCCAATTCTCTAATGCACAGAAGGCTATGGAGCAAGAACTAGCTTCTGTTACCCTAGCTCAGATTGTAGAGCAACTACGGATAAAGGCAAATGCAAAATAAAGCTACTCCTCTGATGGAGTAGCTTTATTTTGCATTTTTTTGATTTTGCACCAAGTCAAACAGAAGCTTGCGCAGGCTCAACATATTCAATAAAACTACCATCAGGATGTTCAACAAAAACGCTTGGACCAATGGGACCATGCTGATCTCTTACGATAAGGGTATTTTGTTTTTTTAATTCTGCCTTCAATTCGCTCATGGAATCAACATATACCACAGCACGGAGTGATCTAGCAGGCTCCAAGGCCTCTGCACTTCCAGATACAATGACGTAAGGATATACTGTGGCTAAAGATAAGCCAGCCTCGGGAATATTCCACGTGCGATCCATAGATCGGTTAGCAAGAGATTCATAATATGTAACTGTTAATTCCAGTTGCTCGGTAAAAACGGGTATAAAATGATTTATGATTTTCATGTTAACCTCCAGTTTTCATTTATTAAATATAACCATTATGGTTATAACTAATTTAGTTATATATAAATATTTTGACCATGTCAAGCTTTCAAAAAGGATCGACCTCAACTAAAATACTCGTTTCAGAACAAAAGCAGCCGATCACGTAGATCAGCTGCTTTCTTGGTAATATTGACTTATCGTATCCCGTTACCTCAGCGGTGAGGAATCTTAGAGCATAAAATGCCTCCAATTCCCTTCGGAAACCACTTCTACTGCTCCATCGATCACCTTGATGGCGGTCTGATCATCGATTGCATATGCCGGCCCTTGAATCTCTGCGGCCCAGCTCTCAGCAGCAGCCATGGTGTTATCTGGCAGCATGACGTGATCAAGATGCGGAAAAATTGCAAAATCAACCAGTCCCAACGTTTCATCGCCACCGGTAGGTGAAGTCCACCCCACAAAGTATTCCCCGATCTTAGGTGCCATCACCATACTGCCGGCGCTCATTCCCACATAAACGGCCTTCAGTGAAGGCAAGAGTTCTGCCAGTCCGGATTGCCGCATCCAATGGTATAGGAAGAGAGCATCGCCACCCGACACCAGCAAGACGTCTGTTTCCCGGACCAGGGGCTCCCAGTGGTCTCTACTGATGCTTGGCAGTGCGGTGAGCTCCAGCACACCTACTGACTTCCAGCCGAGGTCAACCATGGGGTTCTCGGATTTCCCGCTGATAAACTCCCAGGTTTTCACGCCAGGGCCAACCCAGGGATGTCCGTACATCGCCGTGGGAATGCACATGGCATTGGAGTCAGCAATCGGCTTGTCCAACATGCGAGCTAACGCATCGTGGATACTTTGGTTATTAACGCCTGCAGATGTCAGTAATAATTTCATACCCTCACTCCTAGTCATTTGACCTTCATAAATTCCCCTATTGTCTATTGTTCGATAAAATGGCTATCCTATCCTGCCCGTTAGTTGAACAAAGGCAGCCGATCACCATGGCCGGCTGCCTTCTTGATTTATTGAGCTATCGTTTCCCGTTAGCGTAATAAACTAATTACCGAATTAATCACAACTTGAGGATTGTGAATTTGTATAGAATGCCAGCTGTCTTCCACGATAATATGTTGAGTTTTTTTAGACAGAATTAAAAGCTCCTTTTGTCCATGTTTCCATTCTTCACTTTGTTTGCCTGCAGTTAATACTAGTATAGGGATATCCGATCTCAGTGGCTGTGATTGATGTAACTGTTCAGCACTTTTAATGGTACAGAGGAATTCTAAATATGCTGCCTTATATGCATTATTTCTATATCCTAATGCAGCTGCTTTTTTCTGAATATCGAGAGGCAGTCTTTTAGAACCAATATGCTGTTTTATCATTCGAGGAACCGCAATAGGTGATAATAGATAACCAAGCCTAAGACGTTTTTGATTATTTAGTCGTTCTATTCTTCTTTTTTCACTTGAAGTGGATTCTAAATATCTCTTTTCATGAGTTGAATCGACAAGAATAATACCCATTACTTCATCAGGAAACTCGGATGCAAACAATCGCATTATCATTCCACCATACGAATGCCCAACAAGTAAATACGGCGGTTTTAGCTCTAATCTACTTAATAACTCTCTAAGATCAAGGATATAATTTTCACATGTGGGTTTATCAATCGTTTGTGTACTCCACCCAAATCCCGCGCGGTCGTATGAAATAACCTTTGTATGTTTGGATAGTTCAGGTTGTACTAGCGACCAATCTAATGCACAGCCCCCCATTCCTGATTCTAATATAACAGTAGGTCCATCTTTATCTTGTCCAGCTACAATAGCATGTAAGCTATGGCTACCGATATTAATCAATTTCCCCATTCGCTTGTATTTATGTATTGCATATTTTGAAAGAAGAGTTTGAACGAATGCTAGTGGGAAACCAATAACTGAAATAGTTGTTCGAAGAACCCTTTCTGTTGCATTTATTTTGGTCAAACTTTTACACCTCTCTCTAATGTTTTATCAAATGATAAAGGTGATTTTCACTTTAAAAAAGAGAAACTTTTCAATTTGATTTTTCTTATTTAAGATCTAATTAAAAAAACTTCTCTTGAGCTAAACTAAAGCAGCTGATCGCATTGATCAGCTGCTTTCTTGGTATAATTCAGCTAACGTTTCCCGTTAGTTGAACAAATAATTAACTTGTCATTTGGCTCAAAAAGATTCATGATGTTTCAAGTTTGAGATTTTGGTGCATCCCTTATAGAATTGATTGTCCGTACAAGAAAGGATAAAAACAGTTAAAAATCAGTCGTTAGTAGCATTATTTAAAGGCAGCTGTTGAGAAGCCAGGGTAGCTAGAATCGAAGATATGACTGGTCTACCACCGACACTTATAACAGAAGGTATTCCAACAGAGCTCCATGTGTATCCAGGTCTTACTCACGCACAAAAACCCGGAGCGTATGTCGTTAACCAAATGAAAGAAATGTACGGAGTTTATATTCAATGGAGGGATCTTATTTTACTTATTGCTTAAGAATATAAATAAATCCGTAAAAAAACACTGTCAGTTGTCGACAGTGTTTTTCTATTCATCATTGTGCGCCTAGGCCACCATCAATTATGAATTCTGAACCACTTGAGTAGGACGATTGGTCGGAAGCTAAATAGGTAACGAGATTTGTTACCTCTTCAGGTTTACCTGCTCTACGAATTGGTAAAGTTTGCTCCAACTCAGGTGAAACTAAATCTCTAGTCATATCAGTTACGATAAAACCAGGATGCACAGAATTCACTCGGATATTATAATCACCAAGTTCTAATGCGGCAGCTTTAGTCATTCCACGAACTGCAAATTTTGAAGCTGTATAAGCCACTTTTTTTATAAGCTCCAACCATACCTGCTAGTGAAGAAATGTTTATAATGGAGCCGCCCCCAGCTTTTTTCATAGATTCAACGACTGCGCGCATTCCTAAAAATACAGAGTGTTGATTCACAGCAATAACTTTTTGATAAGTAGTAAAATCTGCTCCCTCAAGATTAACCTCAGGTACATCAATACCAGCATTGTTTACCAATATATTTATATTACCAAAAGCTTCAATCGAAGCTTTCACAACATCTTTCCAGTCATCCTCATTTGTCACATCATGCTTAATAAAACGTACAGAATCACCTAATTCCTGTGCAAGTGCTTGACCTTCGTTTTCTAAAATATCTGTAAAGATAACTTTTGCACCTTCATCAACAAATCGACGAACGTGAGATGCCCCCATACCTTTAGCAGCGCCAGTAATAATAGCTACTTTACCATCTAATAATCCCATATCTATTTCCTCCTCAGTAATAACATTTATTTATTAAAGTAGACAACAGTGTGTCTTTAAATTATCCTATTATATGAAAACGGTTTCCTCAATCATCAAACTTAGAAGGAATGTCGGATAACATACATTTATGATATAAGTGTCGGAAAAATAATGATAATTTATGGAGGAAAGTCAGTTGAACAGGGTAGTTGATCCTCGTGTGACTCGTACCAGAAGGTTACTTATGGACGCATTGGCGAATTTAATTATTTTGGAGGGGCATGAAGCTATTACGGTTCGTGAAATTGTACGGAAAGCGGAGGTCAACCGTTCAACGTTTTACCTTCATTTTCTTGATAAACAGGATATGTTCACTCAATTCCAAAATGATAAATTGAATGAGCTGAAAGAATCATTGAAACAGCCGAAATATTCCTATGAATCAGCTATAAATGAATTCATAAAATTAAATAAGCCAATTAAATCACATGTCGTCATGTTTGAACATATACAAAAACAATCTTCTCTTTACAAAAAATTGTTAACTGAAAGTGAATTTCGTGGGCGTTTTGTGAAAGAGATTATTACTGAGATACTTCATTTTAGGGTCAGTATTTGGGAAGCAATCTATATGGCAAATGGGGCAGTTGGAATTATTCTTTATTGGTTAGAAAATGGTATGCAGGAAACAGTAATGGAAATGAGTTTATGGCTTACAAAAGTTAATTTGTTTCCTTTAGGGAAATTTGATAACTAATTCTTGTGACTGGACAACACCATTAATTTGGGTTTAAAGCATTCGTACAAAGCTGTTGGTGAAAATCTTTATAAAAGGACTGAATAACTTGGAAAATCTGTTGCAGAGTCTAATCTATAAAGTAGAACAACTTCCTTTGTCTGAGGGTGGGAATACGAAACAAACCTGCCCGATAGCTGAATGAGAAGAAGCAGTTGCCGCGACGGCAAACTGCTCTTATTTAGTCTTACTCACCTATCATACCGTCCATATCAGCATCGTGCATATATGGATATAACCAATGATCACTCGTTATTGGCATACTATAACCTGCTTCTTTAGCTTCTTTAATCGTCACCTGTCCATTACCGTTTGTATCAACACTAGAAATGTCAGCGTTTTTATTTGAACTAGTTGAGTCAGAAGGATCACTGTCTGTTAATCCGAGTGATGCATTTACTTTCAGGGTTCACATTGTCAAATGTATCAAAGATCTTGTTACCCCATCAGCAATGATACGTACTAATTGCCCATATTCATTAGTAAATGCCCAATATTCACGGTCTCCGTATCCAATGTCAACAACAACATTAGGTTCACGATGCCCAGACAAATCACCACCATCGACTTATCCTAAAACAATTCGTTAGTTGATGTTTCCTCTCCTACTGGTTCTTCAATAACCGCTTTGACAGCTGCTTTTTTTTCACTATTCTTATTTGTTGTATCTGTGGTTATTTCTTGTGAATCTGTTTCTACATCTGTATGGGATGTATCTTCTACGTTGGTACAACCAACCATAAAGATGATCGTTAAAATTAAGTTAAATAGTTCATTTTCTTTTTCATTTTAGGACTCTCCTATAATTTCATACTGTTCATTCTAAAAACGACGACTATTGAATTACCCTGCCCCCGTTAGCGCAGCGAAGGCAACCGATCTTAGTCGTCGGCTGCCTTCGGGTCATCAGTAAGCTATAGTTTCCCGTTAGCTTAAAGAATAATTATGATTGGTTGAATCTTCTCTTTAAGAGACGGTTTTTGATTGTTATTCAAAATCAGCGTTGAGCGTGATTTCTTTCCATTCTTCTATGTCTGACAGCAAACCTGTGAATTTATGTGTTGCTGCTTGATATGCAGCTTTACCAAGAAGTAAACGAAGTGGTGGGCTTGGTGTCTCAACTACCTTGATTACAGCTGCTGCTGCTTTTACTGGATCGCCAGACTCTTGTCCACCATTTTGCTGCACACCTTGCAGCATCTGTCCTACAAACGAATCCTTCAATTCAGGGATTTGAGTATCCGTCTTAACGGACGATCTGCCGCCCCAATCCGTACGGAAGCCGCTTGGTTCAATTAATGTTACTGCAATGTTAAAAGGCGTCAGTTCTTTCGCCAAGCTTTCTGATATCCCTTCAACTGCATATTTGGTTGCATGATAGTAACCGAGTGTTGGAAATGAAGTTAAACCACCGATAGAGGAGAAATTAATGATATGACCGGACTTCTGAGCTCTCATATGCGGGAGAACAACATTGGTCATATGCATAAGCCCCCAGAAGTTAATTTCGAACATTCGGCGTGTCTCTTCTTCTAGGCTTTCTTCCACTGAACTAAAGTATCCAATCCCAGCATTGTTCACTAGAACATCGATACGCCCGAACTTGTCAATGGTCTGCTGAACTGCATCTTTAATTTGATCATCGTTAGTTACATCCAATGGCAACGCAAGCGTATTCTCTTCATGTCCTGATACTATATCTTGAATCTGCTCGACTCTACGTGCAGTCACGACAACCTTATAACCAGCTTCAATTGCTTGTACCGCTATTTGGCGGCCAAATCCAGTAGAGCAGCCCGTAATAAACCAAACTTTTTTTTCTAGAGACATTCTAATCACTCCTTTTAGATGATATCTCTACCTTACATCTTCAAGTATACTTTAAGTCAAATAAGCAAATCACCGGAGCTTTCTCTTTTCTTATATAGCAACACGTCATAAACAGCTATCTTACGAATAATTTTTTCAAGATGATACTGTTTTTTAGCCAAGCTGATCTCTACATTTTTTTTGTGTTCAGTTAAAAAACCTCGTCTGACATCCAACGTGTCATCCCCTTGTAGGATAAGCTCTGTATACGATTTTATTTCTTCTATCGTCATTCCTGTGTCTTTTAATGCCACCACGAGTTCAAGCCACTCGAGTACTTTCTCATTATATTCTCTTCGTCCATTCACGTTTCTTTTCACTTCGGGAAGAATCCCCACTTGTTCATAATAGCGAAGCGTAGATGCTGGTATTCCGGTTATTTTTACAAGCTCGTTGATACTATACATTGGAGGAAACTCCTTTTTTGTTAAAGTTGGCTTTAAGATATTACATATGAGGTAGTTAGTCAATATCTTATATAAGTTATTATTGACGAATTTCATTATCATGATAAACATAACGCTAACCTGCCCGTTAGTTGAACAAAAGCAGCTGATCACTTTGGTCAGCTGCTTTGTTGGTTTTATTGCGTTGCCTAATCCCCTTCCCTTCTTCTGAAATATCACAAAACAAGTGTAAAAATGATTGGAAGTGTAACAAGGCTTGCAAGTGTACTTATCAACGTGGCACCCGAGACAAATTCAGGTTCCGTGCCATATTGAAGGGCATACATGGTCGTATTCGCTGCAGTCGGCATGGCCGCCATAATAATCATGATCTGTTTGACCATTGGATCCACTGGAAGTACTAAGGTGAAGAGATATGCAATAAACGGGGAGATCATAAGCTTAACCAGTAAAGAATAGCCCAGTCTTGCTTCCTTCATGTTCTTGAGAGATATATTCGCAAGCTGCATGCCCAGCACAATCATAATCGTAGGAATAGCGGCATCCGCGACCAAGCTCACCGCCTCTAACACAGCACTGCTCAGCGGAATGTGTAACAATTGAAACAAGGCCCCCATAATCCCTCCGTATACAATGGGCATCCGCTTAACTGCTCGTAATGCAGAGCCGATCCCATCTCCTTCCGGACTTCCTTTGGCAGCATAATATACACCTACTGTACACATCACTATCTGCTGAATGACCATCAAAACGATAGCTGCATCCAGCCCGGCCGCGCCGAATAACAACAGCACGACAGGAGTTCCATAATTCCCGTTGTTCATGAAGGAAGATGCCAGAATAAGGCCGCACGTTTCTTTCATTGAATACTTTTGAACATATGCGAGCAGATAAACAACCAGGATTAAGAAAAAGCACAAGGCAAACGTATAAATCGTAAGATACAAATAATCCATATTAAAATCTGTCGTATAGAACGTGCGGAATACCAGTATCGGAGACATTAGATATAACGCCATTTTTGATATATTTTTCGTTTCAAAGCCTATTTTCTTCTGTCCTACATAACCGATCGCAAAGATTCCGAATATAGGCAGGAGTATCGATAGAAATTGCATTTCATTCACCTACATTTAAGTTAATTGCATAGAAAAAAAACCTAGAAACAAAAGTTGCCTCTAGGCTGGGTATCTATCATTTACAGATTGAAGACGATGATCCGTTCCTCTGTCATTTCTTCGATTGCATATTTAGGGCCTTCTTTACCCGTACCACTTTTTTTGACTCCGCCATATGGCATATGATCTACACGGTATGCTGAAGCATCATTCACAATAAGACCGCCTACTTCAATTTCACGCGCTGCCTTCATGGCGAAGTTCAGGTCATTGGTGAACAAACCTGCCTGCAGACCATAATCGGAATCATTCACACGTGCAATGACTTCGTCTTCACTAGAGTAAGCAGCCACAGCAACAACAGGTCCAAAGACTTCTTGTCTGCACACTTTCATATCATCGACAACGTTGCTCAGAATGGTAGGATAATAAACGGCACCTTCACGTTTGCCACCAATCTCAATATGTGCTCCTTGGTCTACGGCTTCCTTCACCCAAGCTTCTACCCGTTCCGCTTCACTGAGGCGAATCATGGGGCCAACATCCGTCTTTTCATCCACCGGGTTACCTACCACGATGTTCTTCGTATTCTCAATCAATTTGGCAATAAAAGATTCATAGATATGTTCATGCACGTAGATCCGCTGTACTGAGATACAGACCTGACCTGCATTATTAAAACTCTTCTGTGAGATCAGCGCTGCAGCTTTGTCCAGATCAGCATCCTGATGAACGACAGTGGCGGAGTTATTCCCTAGTTCAAGTGCCACTTTGCGGAGTCCTGCCTTGGATCGTATCAACTCTCCAACACGAGGGCTTCCTGTAAAAGTAAACATGTTGACATCTTCATTTTGCAGCAACCAATCGCCTATTTGTGCTCCATCGCCTGTCAGTACATGCAAACGTCCATCGGGTAGACCCGCTTCTTGCAATAATTCTGCCAGCATCAGGGCACATATCGGGGTTACTTCTGCTGGTTTTAATACCACGCTGTTACCCGCTGCAAGCGCAGGGCCAATCTTATGGCATACGAGATTCATCGGTACATTAAATGGAGTAATGGCTGCGATCACACCCACAGGGACTTTGACGGTAAAAGCCAATCGATTCTCAGAACCAGGGGCGGCTTCTACCGGAACACCTTCGCCCTGAATTCGTTTCGCTTCTTCAGCAGATACCTGCAGCGTTTGTGCTGCACGCTCAACTTCACCGCGGGATTCTCGGATGGGTTTGCCCACTTCTGCGGCCAAAACCTGAGCAAATTGCTCTTTTCTTGCAAGCAGCAATTCAGCTGCTTTCATCAATACCTTATAGCGCTCATAAGGAGCAAACGGCTCTTTCAATGCTTCTTTGGCAAATTTCACGGCCTGATCAACATGAGCCTGTGTCGCTACAGCGACTTCAGCAGCAGGTTCTTGGGTGTATTTATTTTGCACCGTCATCGTTTCTGCAGTGGTTACCCACTCGCTGTTCATGTATAGTCCGTATGTTTTCACTTCTACTTCGTTCACCATTCAGATCACTCCTCCGAGCATTATCGTGTAAGCTCAATATCATAATGATATTTGTCGCTGCGGAATTTCGTCGTTGTAAATTCAAGTGGCTTATCGTCGTAACCAAAACTTAGTCTTTGCATTTCCAGCAAAGCTTCACCACCACGAATACCCAGTAAGTCGGCTTCATATAAGGTCGCATTAATGGCGGATACCTTATCCTTAGCTCGTTTTAGATTAACTCCGTTATTTTCAAGAATCTCATAAAATTTGGCATCATTTAAATCAACCTTCTCCAAGATCCTTCCTATCGAAGCTGGCCAGCACGAACGCTCAAGGGCGATTGGAGTCTCATCCGTAAAACGAATCCGTTCAATAACGAGGATCTCTTCCCCTTCCTCCAGCTCAAGCATTGAAGTTTCATAATATAGATGACTCATAAAACTGACTCGTAACAATCTGGAATTGGATGTCAATCCTCGTTCGGTCGCTTCTTCAGCCAGACCTTTTAATCTGCCCAAACTTCCTCCGAAAAGAGGCTGTGCTTTGACAACGGTTCCTCTACCTTGCGTTTTCTCCAGCAAACCATCTTGTACAAGCATATTGATCGCCTGGCGAAGTGTTGTACGGCTCACATCAAACTCTTGCATTAACTCCTGCTCTGTCGGTATCAGGTTACCTGGTGTCCAGATCTTATCCTGAATTCTTTGGATAAGAACTTCTTTTACTTGTAAGTACAGAGCAGCCTGCTTATTAGGAACGTTCTTCAACAATATCAAACTCCTTTTGCTTTCTTGGGATCTTTTAATTCCCGGATCCAACACCAGTTAGCAAATAAGAGGCCCTTTTCTCTCTAGTTCGCGGTGCAGCGTATAGTTTGGTCTCAATACGCAGCATGCGACCTAATTCAACCAGTTCATCTGCAACATCTCCATATACGAGAGCGAAGTGAGGTTCATAACCCGCATGCATCATCTCATAGAGCGTGTCCGTTACATCTGTTTGTAGAGCGACTTCAACTGAAGTACCTGAAAAGGGCTGCTCCACATCTAGTGCCTCTCCTCTAAGAACTAAAAGGCGATATCCTTCTGGAGTATGACTTACTCTAAAGATAGTCACTTCTCCTGCTTTTAATCCAAAATCCATGGCAAAACCTATTTTTCGATTCGGATGTACACCAGCTGTAGCCCCTGTAGCCGGGTTAGCGAGAGAATAGGCACCAGCACCACAGTGCCAGAACACAACCGAATTGGAATCTTCATTCACATGAACAAGATCACCCAAGTACGGTGCTTTGCCTCCAGAAAGTTCTCTTAAAATAAACATGGATATGGAACCGTGAATATCCGACTCACATGAGGTTACCAACCCATCCTCCGTAAATTGAGAGAGTGTGGAGCAAGGTGCTGCTCCTAGTTCATTAAAGAAATCAGGCCAACAGCGCATCGCAAGGGCACTAATTTCCTCATGTTCAATTTGCTTTTTGATATACGTGGAGAACTGTGCAAACTTCTTGACCGTCTCATCCTTGCGGTTGAGTCCAATCACTTGCTGTTCTGCTCGATCAATTTCAGGAGTCCATTCCTCTTCGGGAAGATGCACGCATTCATTAAATGCCTGCTGCAGATCAAACTTCTGCAAAGATACGCCAAGCGTCTTTTTAAGTTCAGGTTCACTCGCATCCGAGAAAAAGAAACCTGGGGGATAGTCACCAACAACGCCTATTTTCATTTTGCTCAAGGCTTTTATGACCTTCATGACGTTTATTTCTTTGACCAAACGGGTCTGAAGAGCTTCCTCATCCGGATTTCCAAGCACAAACGCAAAAGGATGGTTATGATTACGCAGCACGTTACTTGTGCTATTTCCTCCCGTGAGTGAGTTTAAGCGCAAGCGGCCTCCTACACTCGGTTCACGGACCGACCATACAATCACAGGTTCACGGAAATAATCCAAGATTTGGACCATGAATTCTCCATCGGCAAACGTGACACTCTGATAAAGGATGGTATCGATCTCCTGATCTTTCACCGATTCTAAAAAGTCCTTCAAATATTCTGGCGAGGTCAGGATCTGCTTCGGGGCGATTACCCCGTCACCATATGCCTTCGTCAGCCAATCTAAACTTTCTCTATAGTAAGTTTCCGCTATTTCCATATCGAATGTTAATCGTCCAATAGGTACATATAAAATAGTGGTTTGTGTCATGGAATTACCTATGCCTCCCTAATATAACCACCTCGAGCATTGATAACTATCATAATATCATACATCGTTACCTTTGCACGAGGTCATTACTTGTCGAAGTGGAAAAAAGTTAGATTATAATTGTCCTACTGTTTTAAAGAGATCCTTCCACATGGAATCCTTGCGATAGAAAACAGGAGGTTGTCCTATAGGAGCAGCAACAGTTACCGACCCACCTCTGTATTCTTTCCCAGTCCATAGATGAATCCACTCATCTTCTGGAAGATAAAGTTCCCATTCGTTCTGTGCTTCTTGATGAACTGGAGCGACAAGCATATCCTTACCGAACAAATATTGATATTGGATATCATACGTCTTCGGATCGTTCTCATAATGCATGAATAATGGGCGTTGTACAGGTATCCCGCGTTCTGCATTTTCTTTGACAAGAGACTTCGTATACGGAGCAAGGGTTACAAAAATATTCGACATTCTTGCAAAGTGCTCAAGCGTTTCTTCATCTCCGTCATATTGGAAACAATCATCGGGGCGATTGGCTTCATGCGTACGCATCATCGGTGTAAAAGCGCCCATATCGGCCCATCTCATCAGTAATTCCTTGGAACGTTTATTGCCATGCAGACTGGTGTATCCCCCAATATCACTGTGATGCAGTCCACATCCAATCATGCCTGAGGATAATGCTGCCGGAATGACCGAAGCAAGACCATCGTCAAGCGACCAATCCACACTCTGATCTCCGCCCCACAGCATCGTGGAATATTTCTGAACGCCGGTATAGCCTGCGCGCATGAAATAAACAATTTCACCGAGTTTACCCGCTTCAGATACGGCATCGTAATTGGTTTTCGCCCACATCGTTGGCCAGGCATTATGCATGAGTTTCGGATCACTACCGTCACTGAGCACCACATCTGTCGGCAAATACTCTCCGAAGTCAGCCATCCACCCGTCAAGTCCAAAATCAATCATATTGTCTTTGATCACTTGCTTGTACCATTCGGTTGCCTGTTCGTTTGTGAAGTCTACAACCCCACAATAAAACTCTCCAAAATCAACGAGGTACGTTCCGCCTTCTTGATTCCGTGCGAGATACCCCTTTTGTTCCGCTTCTTTGTATAATTCACCCTCAACAGCAACATAAGGATTGATATACCCGAGGAAACGGACTCCCTTGCTTTTCCACTCCGGAATTTTCGTATCGAGCTCTGGATATTCCTGTGGATTCCATGCCCAATTCCACATTAATCGTTTACCGAAAGAAGTAATTCGCTTGCCTTGCCAGTCCTGGCACCATACGCCTGCCACTTTAATTCCTTTTTCTTCGGCTTTAGCCAGTTTCTCTTCTACAACATGGGTACCGCCTTGGATGCCAAGAATAACTCCGTTATATACCCAGTCTGGCAGTTCGGGCTGTCTGCCAAATAGCGCTGTGATCTTCTCGACCAAACCAAGATAAGTCTCGGCAGTTTCAAACAGCATGTACTGCGGGACTTCCCATACCTGAAGCTCATGAAAAGAATCATTACGGAAGTCAAAATCAGCGTAAGCTGTTGTTTCCGTGTGACAGTAGTACTTTTGGGTAGAAACGTACGTAGGCTGAGGGAAATTCGTATTGTAATAGTCCCCGCCTGCTTTGTCTTTAACATCCGCTTGCCAGGTGATATAACTATTTTTATTCCGGCCTACTCCAGGCTCGGACGTCCACAGCGGGAAATTTTTGCCTCTCATATTGAAGTGAGATAATTGTTCACCGCAACCATACACTTTCTCCGTCGGATCTGCAGCTATACGAACCCAGAAACGATTGGTTTTGGTGTCATGCTTCGTATACTCAAGCTTCAATCGATCATTCTCGACCTTGACCTGAAGGGAAAGAACGCGCTCGCCCTGTTCATGTCCACGAAAATCGATACGATATTCCCCATTCTCTTCCTGAACTTGGGTATAACGCAGAGCCACACGCTCGGAGACATAGTCCTTGATGTTAAAATTCCCCCGATACATATCAATGCTTTCTTCTCCGTACCCTACGTAAAATGCAGGCTGCTTGATCGTATGCTGCAGGAGCAGGACTCCGTTAAAATGGACTTCAAAGCCTTGATTGGGCACGGAAACTTCCAACCCTTTTGACATGCTGATACTTGACATCACACTCTCTCCTTCCCATTTGAAAACGTTTACGAATTTAGGTATATATACGAATGTTCTCGCCTTCAATGCCCACATGAGCCCCTCGGCGAACGAGCACTTCCCGCTCAGGATGGACAAGCAGCCATTTATTTTTCATAAACAGGAGTTGATCTTCATCTCTATGCTTTTCGCACGTATGATGTAAGGGCTCATTCGTGCCTGCCGGTAAAATGACAACGGTTTTGAACCCTTCCTCTTCGACCTTACATGGACCAAAATGCAGCGTAGTACCATATAATTCAATAGCCATGCCTTGAGGGACATAGAATGCAACAGCTTGAGCTGAATCGTATGTTTTGTTTTTGATATCTTGAACCTTCCCGAGTAAAAGGACCATATCGGTTACAGCAACATTGATCTCACTGCTTTTGTGATATTCCAGCCCATTCAGCGTCGAATTCGCGCCATTACAATAACCGATTTGGATAGATATTTCTCCGTAGAAGGAGGATTCAAGCTGTGTTTTGATTGTTGAAAGCTCCATCTCGGGAACTGACGCCACGTACTCATTCTGATCTTGGGGAATCTGCAGGCTGTTCATATATGGCAGTAATTCATCAAACGAATAACCTTCAATGATATTGCCGTATTCCAGGAAAGCTGTATCCTGAACATGATAAAAAGAAAGATGTTTGTTCTTTTGCCGAAGCCGTTCATATACAGTCAAGATCACTCTCTCCCCTTTACGATGGTGGTAAAAGCTGCCTCCAGCGCCGCACATACATGACTTGGACTAGGAGGCACTTATAAAGGAATGTCTATACCTATGTTAGTGCACTTATTCTTCAGTCTTGGTTTGATCCCAAGCATTGCGGAATTTATCCAATCCATAGGTTGTGAACGCATGATGGAAGCTTTCTCTGAATACGTCGAAGCCACACGTTACGATATCTGCACCGGCTTTGGCTGCATCGACAATTTGTTTACCGTTACGAAGAGCTGCCACAATGATTTCGGTATCAAACTTATAAGTCTTGTAGATGTCCGCGATATCTTGGATGTATTGTGTAGTGTCATCACCGCTATTTTCCTTCCAACCAACAAATGGTGATACGAAACTTGCTCCGACTCTTGCAGGTTGAAGCGCTTGCGAGGCTGAGAATACAAGGGTTACATTCGTGTTAATCCCCTCTTTTTCAAGTTCTTTTGCCGCAATGAGACCGGATTCAATACATGGGATTTTAACAACAAAGTTGTCGGACATTTTGGCAAGTTTTCTGCCTTCCTCTACCATGGTTTTTGCATCATCGAGGTGAGGATTGATTTCCACCGAAATCGGGAAGTTATTAACTCCTCTGAATTCCGAAGCGAATTCATCCAGCAATGTAGTTAAAGGTTTGCCGCTATTCATAACGTGGCGGGGGTTGGTTGTCACCCCATCAATAGCCCAATTCTCATATGCATAACGGATCTCATCCAGAATAGCACTGTCCAAAAAATATTTCATATCCAATTCCTCCTAAAATTAATGTCAAATACATAGTTATCTTTTTTAATAGATAGTAACCTTTATATCATCATAAGGAAATGCCACTCATTTTTCAAGGGGTGTGTTAAAAATAGATATCTTGGTCCTTAATATTCGTTCTGACCTTTAGATCGACGCCTCATTTCTCCGCTCATTCAGATCCAACACAATCTGTTTATACTTATCTTCAGACAGTTTATAGAACCAGGCCATAACGATAATCGTAGCAAGAGCCAGCACACCTGGGTAAATAAACATCAGTCCACGAATACCCGCAATGGCTTCACTGCTCTGTACCACGTTAGGCACATAACCTACGATTCCAAGGACTACCCCGGGAATAAATCCTGCAAGCGCTTGCGAGAGTTTACGGCAAAATGTAAAGAACGAATACACAACACCCTCCGAACGAGTACCTGTCTTCCACTCTCCGTACTCAACAGCATCGGATACGAGCGCCCAGTTAAGGCTGTTCACGAAAGAGCTTCCAAAGAAAGCAAAGCAAGCCATAATGATAAAGATCGTCGCATTATTCGCAAAGAAAAAGGCGAGTCCATCTCCAGCTGCCCAAATTGCACAGCCTAGAATATAAGTATTTTTTTTACCGATTTTTTTAACGAGACTTGGTACAAGGGCAACACCGATAAATACACATCCGATACTGAAAAAGCCCATATACGGAATAATAGAAACATCTTGAAGAACGTACTGTGCATAATAGATTTGAACAGCGAGCTTCACGTTAAAAGCAGAAAACGTAAATAGATTCACCAGGCAAAGAATCAAAAGCGGTGCGTTTTTAAATAATCCTTTGTAGCTATCGATCAAATTAATCTTCTTCTCTTGGTTAGGCTTCTCATAAACAAATCGTTCTTTCACGTTGGCATAACAGTACAGTTGGAACAGTACTCCGAGAATGGAAAAGACAACAACTCCAACCAGATATCCTGTGGACTGGCTATCAAACATCAGGACAATCGGCATAAAACCAACCGTAGTAATTAAGAGACCCAAATTCGAACCTGCTTGGCGGAAGGAAGCCAGCTGCGCTCTCTCTACCGGATCTTTGGTCATTGCGGGTACCATGGAACCGTATGGTATGTTAGAAATACTATATACCGTACCGAATAACATATAGGTCGCGTAAGCCCAGATCATTTTCCCCGTTAAGGTGAAATCCGGATTCATGAAGCTTACGACAGTGACTAGAGCAAGCGGAATCGCAGTGTACAGAATAAATGGTCTGAATTTACCTCGAGGTCCGATTTTTTTTCGATTATCCACCCATGTTCCGACCGTGATATCCGCGAAAGCGTCCCAGATCTTGGTAATCAAGAAGATAAGTCCAGCTGTTGCAGACGGTAGACCCAGGGCATCCGTGTAGAATTTAAGAAGATAAATCTGCCCTAAATCGAACATGAAGTTGTTACCGACATCCCCCATACCGTATGCGATCTTTTCCTTGAGCGTTAATTTCTTCGGCTTTGTCTCGATCGGCGCACTTGTTACCGTCTGACCTGAAGTAGCAAGATCTGTTTTCATGGAAATTCTCCCTTTCTGTTCATACAATGAATGCGCTACCAATTACCATTAAAAAAAATCGCTTTCATAATTGATCGTTTTAGCGTTCCCATCCCCTTTCAAAAAGTGAATTGGTTTTAGGTTTGTTTGGATTATAACATAGTTATCTTTAAAGGAAAAGTAGTTACCTTTATTTGCAACTAATTTTTATTTCTCAGATGTTATTGAGATGACAGGAGTATACAGCATCCTGCGGGTTAGGTAAACCAAAGCAACCAATTCTCTATATTGGCGGCCCCTCAGCTCTAGTTTCCTCACAGAAACCTCCATACCACTCTATAATTTCTTTGCCTGTGTAAAAGTTTCCTTAAAATCAGAAGTAAAAAGGATACTATCAATGAGATCGATAGTATCCTTTTTAAGATGAGTTCATTGATCAATGAACTAGTGTTGACGATTAATCGTTACTCTCTTGAGGAAGAAGGACAGGACCAGCCCGATAAGCGCAATAATCATTCCAAAAATGAAAGCATTATGCACGCCGGCAGTCATGGCAGCTGGTATAAGCGAGATGTCACTTGGATTTTCGGCATTTTTCATAAACTTCTCCGACCCATTGCTCATCACACTAACCGCGACAGCTGTGCCGATCGCTCCGAACACTTGTTGGAATGTATTCATAATCGCCGTACCATGTGGGTACAGCTGTGGTGGAAGCTGATTGAGTCCATTCGTCTGTGCTGGCATCATAATCATCGAAACACCGATCATCATTAGGATATGAACAGCGATGATGAAGGTAACCGTCGAACTCAGACTTACCGTGGAAAACATCCATAGTGCAATTGATACCAGAACAAGACCAGGTAAGACGATCCACTTCGGTCCGTATTTGTCAAACAATTTCCCCATAAACGGAGCTAGAATTCCGTTTAATGCGCTCGCTGGCAATAGAATCAAACCCGCACTAAGCGTAGAGAAAGCTAATGCGGTTTGCAAGTACATTGGAAGTACAAGCATTGAGGATAGAATGACCATGAAGCACAGGCCGACCAATAGTGATCCAATGGCAAACATCGGGTATTTAAAAGCACGCAAATCAAGTAGAGGTGTTGTCATTTTCAACTGACGGATCGTGAATATAATCAGCGCGACAAGACCGATGGCCAACGAAACGAGTACGGTTGGGCTTGTCCAACCCCCTTCCCCTTCACCAGCACTACTAAAACCAAAAACAATTCCTCCGAATCCAACCGTCGATAACAACATAGAGAGCAAATCAATTCGGGGCTTACTTGTCGTAGAAACATTTTTCATTTTAAAGATCCCGATCAGAAGTGCTACGGCAAGGAATATGAGCGAAATCCAGAAGATATAATGCCAGCTCAATGCTTCTACAAGCAAGCCAGCAATGGTAGGTCCAATCGCAGGAGCAAACATGATAACAAGACCAACAAGACCCATTGCAGCCCCACGTTTTTCAATAGGGAAAATAATTAAGATCGTGTTAAACATAAGTGGCAGCATTAAAGCCGTACCGACCGCTTGAACAATACGTGAAACCATTAAGACTCCAAAACTTGGAGCTAAGGCTCCAATTAAGGCCCCAGTCATTGAAAAAATAAGTGAGGTAATGAAAAGCTGTCTAGTCGTGAAGCGTTGATTCAATAAGCCTGATAAAGGAACGAGAACCCCCATGGTTAACAAATACCCTGTAGTCAACCATTGAATTGTAGATGATCCAACATTAAATATTTGCATTAAGTCAGTCATCGCAACATTTAAGGCTGTTTCCCCAAATAAACCAATAAAACCACTGATTAAAAAGGCGAGAACCATTGGAAATATTTTATAATCCTTTTTTGTTGTTTCAAAATCCGTACCTGCTGTTGCTGCTGAAGCTTGCATCGTTCCACTCCTCTATTTCTCTTTATTTAATATATAGACCGCCCTATATAATTCGGACAGACAATGGTTACGAATCATTGTCTTGGTTCTATCCTCTTCCCACTATTTCTGGAAAATCGCAGGAACATGACCGGCTGCTCGGCGCATTGCTCTTGAACTGCGCTCGACTACCGACATAATAATAGCACCCTCAATTAAACATACAGAAACCTCGGCCATTTCAATTGCCCGATCCTCGGAAATCCCCGTTTCCACGAGTTTGTTGGATAAGGTATCCTTCCACTCCGCAAATGCGGCTTGACAAGCATCACGGAGCGAATCACTCACCGATGATGTCTCCGCAGCAGCCAAGAATCCGAATGGAACGAATTTATCCGTTCCAAATTGATCTATCACATCAGCCATATTAAGTACAAAAGCCTGCATAAAATCTTCTGGCTTGGGAAATTTCATTACTTGTTCCTGAAGTTTGCTTTGTAATCTCGATTGAGTTAATTTAACACATGCAATGGCTAACGCTTCTTTGCTTGGAAAGTAATAATATAACGATCCCTTTGGTGATCCACTAGCTTCAATAATTTGATTTAAGGTGGTACCATGATAACCTTGCTTAGCAAATAATTGAGCGGCTACATCCAAAATAACGTCCCTCGTATTAGACTTCTTGGCATCCATTTATTTTACTCACTCCAATACATCAACTGGTTTAAGTATTTAATATATTCGAAGAGGTTTCCAATAATCAATACCACAAATCTCATGTTAATGTCTTAATCAATAAACCGACCGGCCGGTCTATTTATGATATCACCTGATTTTTAAATACACAACTTTTTATTTTTTTCAATTCATAACTCTTTCTTTCCCGATCTTTCCCAGTAAAATTAAACAACCCTGCCCCGTTAGGTGAACAAAAAGCAGCCGATCCCAATGAATCGACTGCTTTCTTAGTTGTATAGAGTTAACGTTTCCCGTTAGTTCAATGATGATCATTTCTACTTAGGATAGGTCACAGTACATGTCATGCACGATCTAAAGGAAGCCATTTCAACACGTCTTGAATCGTTTTATCCCAGAAGGCCCAATCGTGTACACCTGGCTCTTCAGCGTAAGTATAATCCAGTGAAGAACGCTCAAACGCTTCCTTCAGATCAATATTTAGATCGTACAGGAAATCATTCGTACCGCAAGCTTGGTAAAACGCGGGTTTTGGTCCAGACGTGCGATCATTGGACTGAATCAGATGATAAAGATCGTTATCTGTTCCTGCATGTGGCCCGTCTCCGAATGCGAGACGCAGAAACGGAGGAAACTCACCGTCCGGCCCCAGGCTCCAAAACGGGAAATTACCCGTGGAAAGTCCCGCCGCCGCAGCGAACATATCAGGTTTGCTTAGCGCCCATTTGAATGCGCCGTAACCTCCCATTGATAACCCAGCAACGTAATTTTCCTCGCGAGCGTCTGATAGCGGAAACAAGGACCGGGCAATTTGGGGTAGTTCTTCCATCAGGAAGGTGCCGTACTTTCCTCCATACGCCATATCCGTGTAAAAGCTTAATTGGACTTGAGGCATCACGACAGCAAGGCCCAGCTCGGAAACATAGCGTTCGATCGATGTACGTCTCATCCAAATCGTATCGTCGTCAGAGCCGCCATGGAGCAGCCAGAGGACGGGATGCCGTTCCCGGATAGCGACGCCTTTCATCCCGATTTGCCCCTTGGTTGCCTGAGGTACAATAACGGTCATTGACGTGCTGAGTCCTAACGTTTCCGAGAAATAATTGCATCGAATCATTGCCATTGCACATTCTCCTCACATTCATATTATTTAAACAACCACATTCCTTTTCCGTTCGGTCAATGCAGACTGTTATCATTGCCTCTCAGCCTTATATATATTTGATTTCATTTTAAAGGAAGCGCTTTCATAATTATATACAACAAATCAGACAAATTTTCATTTCACAATTCGAGTTTTTAGAAATATAGGCACATTTAAAAACATTAAAACTCACGTTTCAAAGTAGTTAAGGGTATTTTTCGCTAGGAAGAAAATCGATGATCATCCTACTCTCTAGTGAACAAAAGCAGCTGATTCCATTAATCAGCTGCTTTCATAATATGATTATACTATCGTTTCCCGTTAGTTCAATAGGTGTCCTGTGCGAAATGAGCTTCGACTTCCGCGCTCGCAGGCGGCAGTTCCATTCCTTTTTTCCACACGAGTACGGGGTCCTTTTCGCTTCCGAAGTACAGCGCCTCGATGGCTTTACCGTTACCTTGGTTCGCTTGGTAAGCATTGTTTTCCACTTCGCCGAACGTGTAGTACATATTGAACAGTCCCACTTCGGTAATCGGTTTCTTCTTCAAAATGGGACGTACCGGGGTGACGTAAAATCTTCCGGATTCGTCTGTTTCGAATTTGGTTCGGTTCAGATCATACCCGTCCGTAATCTTTACGTGGTAGACGATCCGGCCGTCCGACAGCCGGGACACGTCTGAGATTTGGATGACGTCGGAAGGGACAGGTCTGATGTTCCATTGGAACAAACCAATGTACCCAAGCAGCAAGACAGCGCAGAAAGAAACAGCAATAACGGCCCCTTTCAGAAACGCTCTCAGCTTCGCACGGCTCCAAAACGCGGAGAGAGACTGCAGAGCCGTCCCTTCGAGGCGGTTCGCCTCCTGCATCGACGGGGGCAGCGGCAGCGCGACTTTGATGTTCGCGAGCGCCAGCCGGCAGCTATCGCATGCCGCGAGATGTTCTTCTATGAATTGTCGGCTTGCCTCGCTGCACACATCGTCCACGTAGAGCGGCAATAAATCCTTAATGATTTCGCATTTGGCCGTGCTCATGTTTGTTCCTCCTCAAGCTTAGCGATTAATTGCTGTTTGGCGCGATGGAAGGTCACTCTTGCCCAGCTCTCGGTTTTCCCGAATAGCAGACTGATTTGAGCGAACGGTAACTCCCCGAACACCCGTAAGGTGAACACTTCCTTGTATGGTTCGCCGAGCTGGTGCAAAGCCTGATGGATGCGGAACGCCTGTTCCTTGTCCGCAAGCGTTGCTTCGAACGTTTCGCCGGAATGCACTGAATAGTCTAGATCGTTTGTAGGCGTCTGCTTCTTCTGCTTGTCCAAATAGGAAAAGTAACTGTTTTTGGCGATTTGGCAGAGCCAGACGCTCATTTTGCACTCGCCTCGGAACGAATCGATTTTCTTCATTGCTTTGAAGAAGGTATCTTGCGTAATCTCCTCGGCGACGGCGGCATCTTGGCTGAGCGATAACACAAAGGTGTATACGGGCTGAAAGTATTCAGCGTACATTTGCTCAAAATCGGTGGGCACATTCTCACGTCCTTACGACTATATGACTACGGAGGCCGAATTTCGTTACAGCCTGGACAGAAAATTTTTAATTTTCGTGTGACAATAGGTGATGGGAATTATTCAAAACATCATATCATTTCATTGGAGCTTAAGGACCATGAAAAAGAAAATGACAGTCCAGAACGTGAAAATAAAGTTCTGAACTGTCAGGTTTGTTGAACTATCGTTTCCCGTTAGCTTAACAAACCCTATAATAATTTAGACATAAAATACTGGTCAAAAGGTTTGTCATTTATCAATAGTGAGTTTCTTTTTATTCCTTCTATCTCGTTTATGATTTCTAAGAATTGACCCAATTCCTTGGATGGATGTAATGGATATATTAAACCATATGGAACTGCGAAATCTAAATCACTAGGGATCGTCACCAAGGATGGATGAATATCTGCCCACGCCTCCAACGTTAACATAACTGTATTACTTTCCTCACAGCGATTAAACACATCAAGATCATAGAGACGCGGAACATCTTTTATTTGTATTTGAGGATGTTCCGTTTTCAGGAAATCACGTAGGTCATGAATGACGGCACTATTCCCACCATTCACTACAGCCAATCTTTCCCCATACAACTCTTTGACAGAAAGTGTTTTTCTTAAAGCCAGCTTATGTTGCCGAGATACGGCAAAGCAAACGCGGTAACTCCCCAGTTCAAGTACACGGTAGTAATCTTTCAAATTATCTGTAAGAAATGGCCCCGCAATGATATCGAGTGATTGGCCAATCATGCGGTAAGTGGTTGGGAGTGTATGTGCGTCATCTTCGAAATGAACGATGTTTATACCGAATTGAGGGTATCGGTCGCTAATCCCATTCCACAAATCAATTAAAACCTTACAGGGATTAAGCATAGAAGTACCCACCCGAACAACATGCCGATCGACCCGTGCAGAGTGATGCATGCGAATAAGAGATTCTTGAAAATACTGCAGCATATGTTCCGCATCTTTGATAAAAGCTGTTCCTGCCTTTGTGAGGCTAACACCGTGGTTGGTACGGATAAAAAGTGGGACTCCGGTTTGCTTTTCCAACAAATTCATTTGTTTCATCACAGCGGTTGAAGAGATAAAAAGCTTTTCGGCTGCCTTAGAAAAACTTCCGGACTCCGCCACTTGAACAAACGTCTTTAATTGCTCAATCATTCAGGCAGGCTCCTCCCTTTTGCATAAACCATAAGTTAATACCATGCTAACTTATTTGAAATTCCGTATCAACCTGCTAAACCGTAACATTATAGAAGAACGAAAGAGAAAACAGAAGCTTTAAAAATACTACACATAAGAACTGTATTGGAGGATAATACTATGGAAAACAAAGTCTGGTTCATTACAGGAGCCTCTCGCGGATTAGGGCGCATTTGGGCGGAGGCTGCACTCTCTCGCGGGGATAAGGTTGCCGCGACTGCTCGAACACCCGAAAACATCGCCGAACTTAAGGAACGTTTTGGAGACGCTGTTCTCCCCCTAGCACTCGACGTAACAGATTCCCAGCAGGTCGAGCATGTCGTTCAGCAGGCTCATGAGCACTTCGGCAGGCTGGACGTCGTCCTAAACAACGCCGGTTACACCCTGGTTGGTACGACTGAAGAGGCTGACGAATCCGACGTCCGCGAACTATTTGACACCAATTACTTTGGTACGCTTCGTGTGATCCAAGCTGTCCTGCCTCTGCTTCGACTACAGGGCAGCGGGCACATTCTCGGTGTCTCAAGTGCCATGGGGATTGTTGCGGCGCCGCTCATTGGCTTCTATTGCGCGTCCAAATGGGCAGTCGAAGCATTGCACGATAGCCTGGCTCAGGAGGTTAAAAGCTTCGGCATTAAGGTCACGTTGCTCGAGCCGGGCGCCTTTGCAACTGACTTTGGAAGCCCCCTTTCCATGAAGACATCACAGGGATTGGAGGTCTACGCTGAACTTCGAGATAGGGTGTCCCTTCGTTTATCGACAGAGGAACGAGGCGATCCGAATGCGACGGCCGATGCGATTCTTCGAATTATTGACGCCGAGGATCCACCTCTGCGCTTTGCTGTCGGCGCTGGTGTCTTGCCTTTGGTACGCGGAGTCTATGCAGATCGTTTAGCCACTTGGGAGACATGGGAAACTGTTTCGAACGGAGCACAAGGAACACCGAAAAGCCATCGTTAGATTTGGAATTAGCAAAAGGTAAAGAGACAAGGGGCAGCTGCCGACAAGGCAGTCTGCCCCTTGTTTCTTTACGTTACTTCCAAGTGAGCCTATACGTAGACTTCAATTCAATTAACCTGCCCGTTAGTTGAAAAAAGCAGCCGATTTCATAAATCAGCTGCTGATTTCTATTACTCTTCAATATTAGAGGGTTCTATCTTGTGCCACTTCTGCAAAAGTAACACTGGAGGGATATACACAGGCATGATCCACTGGTACATTAACGCTTTGGTTAAATCCCCCAACCAGAATCGCCCCTGGTCATCCAACTGCATTTTGTAAGCACCACTTGCCATAGAATAACCTTTGCTTATCAGTTCGCGAGCTTCATCGTAGCTAAATTCTTCTTCCTTATTCTGCTCAATTTGTTCCAAGACAGATTCATATGCTATTCGTTGTTTCAGCTCTTCTCCCTCTGTCTTCTCGAGATCATATACTACTGAAAAATCCAATCCTTTCAGCTTATTTTTCTCCACCCAGTCTTTAAACTTATCTGTAATAAATACTTCCACGGCAGCTGTTTCCTTAATTTTAAAAATATATGTATTTTCAGGTATTTTAGCTTTATCAAACACCAAATTTTCGAAACTCATCCACGATCCATCTTTAAATCTACGAATATCTGTACGATGATAATCCACACAATCCAGTACATTCGTAACATTTATCATAAATATATTTTTATCTTCATTACATAATGGCAGAAACTCTACTTTGTTTAGCAGTATGTGATCTTTCTCCATCATAAGCTTAACTCGCTCTGAAACAACGGGTTGACCAATAACATAATGAGGGAAATCGCTATAAACTCTTTTATAAAGAGTCTCTACATCAATTTTTGTCCAACCTTCTAATTTTGATCCACCTTCAAATGAACTATTTATTGGATGAGATTCCTCTTCCACCGCTGCCAACAATTTAACCTTAGGATGTTTAATTAGCTTAAAAACCTTCAAATCGTCCTCTCCTTACCTAGATAATACAACACAAACAATTATTGAGTTAAACTAACCTGCCCGTTAGCTTAACGAGGTCACAGTCTAATATAATTTTTCCGTTCGCTACTGCCCTAAAATGTATAACTTTATATCTTTTTTTGTCTGTCTGCTAAGTACAGCTCTTTAGAGACAGACTCCAATCATATTTATAAAGCCTATAGTAATTTTTTTACTATTGTTGTATAGAAAGAAAGAGGCCTAGTATGCAGACAGACTACTATCTTTGATGAATTTTCTAAGAATCGGTTTTTACAAAGTAATTGCCGTAATAAAGAATCTGTTTTTTATCAGAGTGCCTTTTAGGGATGGTACATTAAAGACCTAATTCCTCATACGTAGAAGCAATTCGGGTAGATGATGCACCTTTTAAAGTGCCCGTCGATGTGAAGTTAACATAAAATGTGCTTGCGAAAGGCATCTTACCCCATAGGTTATCAGATTCTCCAGGGGCAATAGTAATACTTCCCCATACTTTTCCCTGAGGAGAGTGTTGTGTGATAGTAACTATCATTTTTGTTGTTCCTGAATTTTTCATTTTCACTTTAAGCCAAGGTATATCATCTGAAATTACAAGCATTTTTGAATCACTTGTTCTACTCCCATCAAAATTTATGGACCATGGCTTATCAGAAGCGTAAGGAACCCCTGTTTCATTTCCAGGTTGCTTGATCAACACTGGTGATGGTGTTGATAAATATACTTCTTTAGCAAATGCGGAAGATGCCACACCAAAGATACTTGCAGCAGTAATTGAAGTAGCAAAAATACGTTTGATTGCTTTATTCATCTGAATACCTCCAAAATTATAACCGGAAAAATAACTTCATCCCGCCCACCTCTACTTTTGATTTTTTGGGATTTGCAGGAGCCGGTTGTTCGTTTTCTTCTGCCGAGTGGTGCTTTTGAAACCATTATAACGTATCTACCTGCGGCTCAATTCTTGCCGTTAACCTATTTTTACCTCTGTAATTCTCAAATAGAGAACGCTAAAAGTTGCTGTTAAGTTATGAGGATCTAATAAAAGAATTTCACTCCATAAAGGTATACAAAAAAGGATCGTTAGCATTTCTGCAGCGATCCCTATCATCATCCCCTAGATGTAAACCGCAGTTGATCACATTAATTCTTTTTTAAAGCTAACGTTTCCCGTTAGTTTAACGAGGAATAGAGCAGTTGCCAATTGCAAACTGCTCTATCTGTTTTAACTATATTCAAAGAGGAAGCTTTCTGAAACAATCACAACTCATGTATTTTTCTTACCGCAAACCATAGCTCAACAAAATTAAGCCCGTCTTTAGCTCCTGTAATTTCAAATTCCAACCCATCGACCTGTTCGTATCCAGCAGTAGGAAGCCATTCGGAGAAGAACCGTTTATATAATGTCTCAATTGTTTCATCAAATTTATCCCATGTGAACGGATCAGAGGAAAAAATCGCCCAGGTTTGAGCTGGTATGGTTATACTCGTGTAACCCTCAGTTTTACTTGAATCCCCTTTGAATGCGGACAGCATATAAGGAAAATGATCCTCATCTGTTTTTTTGTAGCTACAAACAGCATGTATTTTATGATAGTTCTGATTTAAAAAGGTTGGTAGGTCTCCAGCATTGTCCGCCAGCCTTTCAACCTCGCCGTTAGCATGGCATTGCTTCCAAAATTCTGCTGGAGTATCTGCTCCGTTTTGTTGAAATACTTTTTCAATACCGAACACTTGAAAGGATTCTTTTGTCTCAATACGATAGTTCATAGCCTTTTCCCCTTTAATTGAAATAAGGAAGGAAAGTCGAGGAAAGGCTTTGAGGGAGGTCCCTTCTTCTCGGGCCATTGCTGGATTAACACCATGTAATAATTGAAAAGCCCTTGCGAATGAAACTGGAGACTCATAACCATACTTTATCGCAATATCAACTACTCTCAGATCACTATTCTGCAATTCAATTGCAGCGAGAGTAAGCCTTCTTCTCCTTATATATTCCGCAAGAGACACATCTGTAATGAATGAGAACATTCTCTGGAACTGATGTGAAGAACAACAAGCACATTTAGCAACTTCCTTCAATTCGATCTTTCCAGTTAGATTCAATTCAATGTAAACCAATGCTCGATTCATCCTCATCAGCCAATCCATCTGATCCCTCCTCATAACAGAAGTATAGTTTCACTACATTTTCATATCGCAACAATTTGTGCACAATTAAGTTTCCTTGGAGAATTCAAGTCGATTTTAAAAATTAATTATATAGCACAAAGATGTACTTATTACAGGTAATCCTGAACGTTAAGATAATCTTTTATACTAATCTGCCCGTTAATTGAACAAAAGCAGCTGATCACTTTGACCGGCTGCTTTATTAGTTTTATTACGCTAACGTTTCCCGTTAGTTTTAAAGGTTAATCCTTACCTATCGTTCAATCCCAGTGCTTTTCCATAGCTTCTTCACATCGAGAAAAGCCACTTCTTGAATAAAAATTTACGCTGTCGCTACTTGGCCAAAGTATAAGAAACTCCACCTCATTCTCTTTTGACCATTTTTCCATAGCTTTATGAATTTTTGAACCAATACCTTGGTTCCTGAAAACAGGGCGAGTATAAACATTTGTAACGTAGCCGTAATAAGGATCTGGAGATTTCCCTGGCCGCGGAACTTTATGTATTAATTGAAGATACATATGTGAGACAAGCATCCCTTCAATTTCTGCAATCCAAATATACCAATCTCCGCTTTTAATTGCTTTCACTAAGAACTCAGTACAAACCTGATTAAATTCCTCAAATGTAACCGCAGTATCCATACGTTCCTCTTCTGAAAAGTCCCAACGCATTTGAACAAGCTGCGGTATATCCTCCAATGTGGCCAAACGAACTAGCGTCATACATTCACCCCTTAGTTGTAAATATCTTCAAACTTTATTTTATCATGCCTTTCTGCTAACCTGCCCGTTAGTTGAACAAAAGCAGCTGATCAAAGAGCAGGCTGTGGTTGCCTACTCAAAAATATGTGTAATCTACCCTTTAGTTCAACGAATATCGAATAACCTTGTTTATTACTAAACCTATGAATAAGGAAC
This sequence comes from Paenibacillus sp. PvP094, assembly GCF_040546835.1. NCBI lineage: Bacteria > Bacillati > Bacillota > Bacilli > Caryophanales > Paenibacillaceae > Paenibacillus > Paenibacillus sp. PvP094. Next base: position 512,551 of record NZ_JBEPOM010000001.1, read on the forward strand.
AACCTCTCTAATTACTCACTTTTTCAGAACTCGTGCTGAAGCGAAAGACTAGCTTTTCTCCATCTTCAGGATGATGACCAAGTTCTTCGGAGTATTTCCCGTTGGTACATGTGTAAAGTGTTCTACGCCAGAAACGTTTCGCACGTTCGTTTCGTTCGGTGGGATTTGTTTGCAATTCCCATTGCCCTGGCATCTTTCCGATAATTTGTCGCACCGCTTCTTCTCCAACACCCTTTCCTCGATAATTACGTAATAGGAAGAACTCATTCATGTAATAATCGATATAGTGAGGACATGGTATGAAAGGGGACGTAGCCACAAAAGCAAGCCCCGCAGGTATATCATCCACTGTGATAAGATAAGGGAATAATATGTTCGGGTGTTCCCACCAAATATCAAACACGCGATTCTGTTCAATCAAAGTTCGGGTATCATCATTCTCAAACACCCCATAACGATTGACTTTGTGTTCCCATACTTCAGACAAATCATGCAGATAAAGAGGATAAATATTATTGATAATGAACTTCTCCTCCATACCGCATAGTCTAGCGGTAACATTTAACTTATTTAATTCATGATTAACGCAATCCATTTTGCAACTCCTCCGATTCCGATACTCTCAATCAACGATAGTACTGATACCATAATTCTTTCCTAGCATCAGTATAAGGTGAATATCGCATCCTTTATAGGCAGAGTATTTATATATTCATTTTTTACATAACAAAAGGCCCGTGTTGGTTTTATCCAACACGAGCCTTTTGTTATGCCTGCGTTTTATAAACAATCTTCTTCATGCTGCCATGGGATAGACAGTAAGAATTCGCGAGTTGATCCACATTCATACCCTACCTGAAAAGCTTCCGAGTTATACCCAATGATCCTGAGGTGATTTTAATATTATGCCCTTGTTAAATTTAACTGACCTGCCCGTTAGCTTAATGAACGTGGCTCAACTGTAATCTTCAATTAACGAGAGCTTTCCTTCCCTCATCTTAAACGTTGAGTTACCTTTTAACTCCAGCTTATCCCCACTCTTTAATCCATTTGGTAAATCGACAGCTAAGATACCCTCGTAATGGATTTCAACCTCTACGTTGTCAACCCTTATAACATTGTAATCGGTAATTGTCTGGCGACGTCTAGAGAACATCGTTGCCGACTGTTCTGCCAACTCCCTAAATGCTTGTATTCCTCTGGTTTCTATTGTCGTTTCTCCATTGGAAATATTTCTGAATATTATGTCCTTATGCAAAAGTTCAACCATTCTTTCAATTTCATATGAATTGTATGCTTCAAGATAATTTTCGATTATATCCCTTATTTCCTTGCTATCCATAACAGGACTCCTCTCTTGACATAAAGGTGACACCCAAGACAACTAATTTTCGATGTCATACTACCATATATTTAATATATACTGCCTGTTAGCTTAAAGAAAAAGAGCAGTTGCCAAAAGACAAACTGTTCCTGCAATATTCATTCTTTCCTAGAGCTTGCAGTCAACAAGGATACAATAACGTATGTAAATATTTGTATTAAAAATACAATGGCTACAAATTCAATAACCATGTTGTTCCTTGCAACAAGATCATGCATGATATCCATAACAATTTGCCAAGGCCTGGACAACATATCCCACGAATTCCACCGATTAAATCTCCCAATGTATACGCCCAAACTACTCAACATTAAAATAACGCCTATAACCATCATGTTAATGTACTTACTAAATAACTTGTTTAACACACCATGTATTTGAATGATTGAGCACGTCGAGAGAAGTAAGCCTAGTATGGCTACAGCGAACGTTAGGGTGAGGTTATACCAAAAATCAATATTGCTCCAAAATTGTGTTCCTTCTTGAGCATTGAAATATCTGAATGAATGCAGGATTTCAGTAAAAAGGTATGCCGAATTAGGCAAAAAAAATAGCCAACCCGCACTCATCGGCACCATCCAGATCAGACTCATTTTCGTTAATTTCTTATTGAATATGTATCTAATGCATGATGAGATGATATATGGTATCCATGCCAGGAACATATCCCAGGCTAAGAATTGGTACATATTCGTATCTGATTTGATACGTAAATACATCGCAACACCTAAACAACATAACGTAACCACTAACAGGGTTAAAATAAATCGAAAATCTTGAACAGGATGTTTGTTATCATTCATTTCGTTGCTTCCCATTCCCTTTCCCTGGGGATTTACAAATGCATTGTTGTATTCTTTAACATTTGAATATCCAGATTATAACATGTATTTATTAAACCATCCTGCCATCAGCTTAATGAACTAGCTAGCGAACTAGATTAAATATACAATTAATCAGCATTCGGATCATGTTCTAGTCCTTTACGTTTATCCGTACAAGTTCTTATCCGATTTAAAATGTTGACCTTTCTTTGGAAGCATATCAAAAAGCCTTAATTATCAGTGTTAGATTCCATGCTAACATGAACTTTAACACTGGAAACCAAGGGGAGGGATTATCGTGTATTTATCGCCTCGTTATTTGTCCTAAATCATATTAGTGTTGATTTGTATCCAAAGTGGGTTAGAAGACTTATAGATTGTAGAATCTCAACCAAAACGCTCTGTACTTTGCTTGATGAGCAGCCAACCCAAAAAATAGTGTACATGGGAGGTTCATTATGAAAAGAATAATACTGTTCATCTTAATTAGTTTGCTTGTACTTCCCGGCTGTTCTGACCGGGACGAGAAAGAGAATTATCCAATTTATGAAGGTACTGTAGTATTTAAAACAGACGAAAATGACAAGTACAAATTTCTTGTTCTTCAAAATATACGTAAGGAAGATTTGAAGCATGGTACTCTTGAGGATTTTATAGAACTAGCACAAGACCAGGAAGCTTCGTATTATTTTGTAGATAAAGAAAACTATGAATCAATTGAAGTAGGGGAAAGAGTAAAAATCACTGCTGACTTTAACCAACAAGAATCCTCGCCACCTATTAGAACAGTTGTGAGTATTGAAAAAATCAGTTAGAGGACCACACTTCACGTGTAGTCCTCTTTCATAATTCAACGGTTATTGCACTTTGTTTTCCAAAGTCCATTTTTGATACTCATCTTCAGGGTTGACTTGATCCATCACCAGCTTGGTTCCATCTTCCGATATACGGAGTGCATTACCGTTGTGCACACTTGTGATGGTTACCGTCCCATCATCTTTTTTTGAAAAGTTCCAGCGTTGATTGGGATACCCGAGATATGGATAGAGTTGAATACGATTCTGACCGACATCCCAATCCAATGACACCCCGCTGACGGTACGGATGGAGTAAGAACCGGAATCATCACCGGTAGGCACAAGTATCCAAGTATAACTTGATTCTTCACCATCCTTTTCGGTACCAACTCTCACAACCTCGCCTGCTTGGGATTGCATCGCTTGTAGGGCAACAGGAAGTTCTGCATTGCGAATGATCACGGTCTCCAGAACTGCTTTTTTCATGTCAAATGCATTCACATGCTGGAAAGACGCACTGCCTCCAAACGTATGAACACCGAAGTGTCCCTCGGCAAACGTGCCATCCTGAACATCCATGATCCGTTCACCGTCCAGATCCACCTGAATACGAGTTCCCTTCGCCTGAATCTGGATATGGTAAGTCTGATCACCCCGAATGAATTTTGGAATGCGGGCAAGTACCTGCCGATTCTCGAACTTTCCGTCCACTTTATAAAACAGGCGAATCGCCTTCAGGTTGGGATCAACATTCAGATAATAACCACTTCGTCCATCCTCGCTTGCCCGAAACAGAATGGAACCTGCTCCTCCATCAGCATCCAGCTGCAAGTCAGCCTCATATCGGAAGTCTCCCGCAGTCTCTTGCGCGATATACTGTGAATCACTGCGGTCACTGCCCTGTATGCCATGGTCCGAAACAAACCACTGCGCAGACGGTCGATCCTTTTGCCAGCCGGATAAATTCGTGTGGAATACGCCATCCGTTACCGTAATCGGGATTTTGGCAGAAGCTTTGCCGTTAGCCATGGAAGCTGTCACCCAAGCTTCCCCCTTGCCTACAGCACGAATCGCAGCATGTGTTTTGCCAGAATCAACGATTTTCACCACTTTAGGGTTACTCACGGTCCATTTCAGCGGTTGGGCACCTTTTCCTGGTCCGCCCTCAGTCGAGGCGTAGAGGGTTTCGGTATGACCCACATTCGTTACTCTTCTCTGCGTATCTGCAATAATCTTCGGAGCGGAGGACATCCCTTTTCTCCAGATATTATCCAAGGTATATACATTCATGGAGACCACTTTCACATCTCCGCCCAGGCTGTAGAACGCCATCGACCTTCCAGCCGGATCCGGAAAGATTACATCCGAGAAAACCATTCTGCCATCATTACCAAACACTTCGACAGAAGCTTCATCGACAAATATTCGCAGCTTGATCCTCCCGTTTTCAGGTTGTAGCGCAGCTTCGTGAACTTTGGTAAATAAGCCCGAGAAACCCACGTCTCCCGAAGCGGTGCGATCCACGAACATCGTCTCTTTCTCCGTCTTGTAGCCCACGGACGTTTTTTGTCCTTCCCTTTGACGCAGGTGAAAGCCAAACTCAGTAACGGGACTGTCTACCGGAATTTCCACTTCTGCTTCAATCTCGTATGCACCTGCACTCAGACCTTTGAGCACATTCTGCGATCGTGGCCCGACCACCACCTGCTCTGTACTGTACAGGTTTTGCCGGAGTGTCTCCAGTTCGATAACAGGCTTTTGTACCAGACGTACACCCTCATCTGTTGTTCGGAGAGAAACTTCTCTCGGAATGGTCAATTGCCCTTTCCAAGGGTTCGTCGGGAAATCAAATGGATAATCCCAGTTCGTCATCCACGCAAGCATCACTTTCCGCTGATCCGGCATATTCGCAAATGACATCGACGCATAGAATTCCTTGCCGAAGTCCGTCTTCAGCACTTTCCCGGCCGGATGGTCGTTCAGGAATTTCCCCTCCGCTGTCAGCTCGCCTACAAAGTATTCCGCATCCGATCCTTGCGTCTTCGTATTGGCTCCGGTACTGATCATAAGCACCCACTTACGCTCATTCGTCCCCTCTACAGGCAGCTGAATCAGGTCGGGACACTCCCATACCCCTCCGCGAATGTATTCCCCATATCCGAAGTTATCGGTTAATGTCCAATCAAGCAGATTCGTTGAGGTAAAAAAACGGATATGATCCCCGCCAGATACCACCATAATCCAGCGGTTGTGCTCTTCATCCCGAACGACCTTCGGATCCCTAAAGTCCCAACTCCCCGGGTCTTCGCCATTTTGGCCAGGGTTCTCGATCACAATCGGATGGTCTTCAGCGTATTGCCAATTCCGGCCTTGATCCGTACTGTATGCGAGACCGATACGCTGATTGCCACCAGGCTCACCCGGATGATACGACGTATAGTATGCAATCAGACCTTTGCCACCGGAATCCGAGAACAGGCCGGATGCGTTGTTCAGATCCGCAATCGCTGATCCCGACCATACATGACCCAGATCATTCCATGGCAACGCAATGGGTAAACGCTTCCATTTTACAAGATCCGTACTGACTGCATGGGCCCATGTCCCTCCGTCCTGGTGAAACAAATGATACTCCCCCTCATAATAAACCAATCCGTTCGGATCACTTGCGGACCCTCGAATCGGAGAGTAATGATATTGGGGACGGTATTTTTCCGTATAATACATCGAATTTTCCGTGATGTACGTATCTTGAAAATAGGCGACACCCTGTTCGACTTCAAGTCCGGCATATCCCTCGGCATAACTAGAATCTGTGACCTCCACAGCCGGTGCTGCATATCCATCCACATACACCTGAATCAGGCGACCGGAGGCAACCACTTCGATATGGTGCTTTGCTGCCGGTTGACTTGGGTATGTACGATCCGAATTCGCAAGAATCGTTCCATCCGCCTTTTGCAGCTGTACCCGGACCTCTTCCCCTTTTCTACTAAGAGCTGCTTTGTATCCCTTTGTCCCGTCTGTATTCGACCTGAATAGTAGAGCTGCGAAGCTCGTATCGGCCAAAGATATATCTCCCTCAAATACAAAATCCCCTGCTGTTTTCTCGTATATGATCCGCGTTTCCTCTTGCGCATTTCCTTTGCCCCGATATCCCTGTAGATCCGGCTGCCAATCTCCTTCACGGTGAACGGGGTTACCCAGATTTCCACCCATGGTACTGATCTTCACATTTTGGAATAAGCCTGATCCGTCCCACACATGGAGCCCTAGCTTCCCTGATACATACGCACTGTCTTTCACATCAATCACCGGGTCGTACCCGCCATCCCAATACACCTGCAGCCTCTCACCAACCGCTTTTACTTTCAAATGATAAATTCCGCCAGTCTCCACGGTTACCGAGTACTCTTCCAATAATGTACCTGACCTGCCACTGGCATCTCTTAGTCGGATCAGACCAGCCTGAGGAACCACTTGCAGCATATAGGAAGACCACCCCGTATCATTGGAACGGAAAACAAGGCTGGCATCTGCATTCATATCCTGGATTAACAGATCCGCTTCATATATAAAATCATCGGCCCGCGTGTCCGATAATACGGTCACATTCTCCTTCTCTTCGGAAATCAAATGAAGTCCTTCATTTGTATCTTCCAAATCGCCTTTACCATGCAATGTCCAACCGGACAAATTCGTTGCTGCCCTGGACACGTCCATTTTCATCGGAACCGCCTCCGTATGTTGAGTTTGAGATTCTGGACTCTTGGATGATGCCGCACCCTGCTGAATCGTAACCTTATCCCTATGGGAAGGTGTTGAATATGCTTCTACAGAAGTGGAACCAAGGACACAGGATAACAGGACGCAGCCAATGGACCTTAAAATGAATCTCATGAACATCCCTCATTTCTCTGCGTGATATAGAAAAAAAGAAAGGACAGTGCATTCCCTTAAACAACTGAATCAGTCTTTTAAGCGATTTGCTCCGTCCTTTCCCGAACGATTACAATGATACCGATGAATCAGTCTTGACTTGGTTAAGTGCTTCAATGCCTAAGGCAAGTGCACCGTATAAACCCGCGTGTTGTCCCAATCCTGGTGCAACAATATATTGGTCGATGTGCTGCAGCAATTCAGGCATGTTCACATAACCATGGAGATTGTGTACAACCTGTTTCCGAATCATGGGAAACAGATGCATTTGCTGCATGACTCCACCGCCCAAAATGATCTTCTGTGGTGAATGCAGCAGGATGGACGTCGTAATCGATTCGGCAATATAAAAGGATTCGATCTCCCATGCCAGGTGGTCCGTCGGTAGCTCGCTGCCGGGTCTCTGCCAGCGGGCTTCGATGGCTGGCCCTGCAGCCAGTCCCTCCAGGCAATCCCCATGATACTTGCATAAGCCGGCAAAGTGATCCTGCGGATGCCGCCTCGTTCGGATGTGTCCACCCTCTGGATGCAGCAATCCGTGTATTCTTTTTCCTCCAGCAATAAGTCCAACGCCAACACCTGTGCCAATCGTATAATACACACAGTTGTCCAAGCCCTGCGCAGCTCCCCATGTGACTTCCCCCAGAGCAGCAGCATTCACATCCGTATCCCACCCGAAGGGAACAGGGAATTCACGCTTCAAGATTCCCACCACATTGCAGTTTTCCCATTCGGACTTCGGAGTTGTGGTAATGTAACCATAAGTAGGGCTATCCGGCTTCAGATCGATCGGACCAAAGGAACCAATGCCGATAGCCACTACCCCTTTATCTCTGAAATAGTCACTCACCTTGGCGAGTGTAGTCTCGGGATGTTCCGTCGGAAAACTGCACCATTCCTCCATTTGTCCTTGTTCGTTGCCTATTCCGCATACAAACTTCGTTCCGCCCGCTTCAATGGCACCTATACGCATCTACCTGCCCTCCTTCTCTTTATTTCTCATGGGCTTCCACCTTAACGGGAGACAATTCGTAGATATGAAGAGCAGAGAAGACCATGTCTTCCTGATCGGCATCAACCGTAATTCGCGCAGCATCTACATCCGGATAGATCAGGTCAGTAATAACGGCCTGACCGTTACTCGCAAATACCTCAACCGAAGAAGAATCCACATAGATACGCAAATGTTGAACCCCGCCCTGAACACTTGCTGTGTGACGTCCCAGGAAATGTTCATGGAAATCAACGATGCCTGATCGACTGCGATCAACGTACACCTCACGCTGATTCGCGTCTACACCAACGAGCGTTTGATGACTGGCGCTGCTTCTCAAGGTAAATTGAACGGATTGCTCCGATTCCCATTGCGCATCGACTTCATAGCTCACCAGCTGCAGCGTGCTAAGATGTTTCCTCGCCTCTTGGACAGAAACGTTGTGCAGGGTCAATATCGGTTTCCGGGCTTGCTCCATCTCACGGGCCGGACGCTGAACCAATGTGACTTTACCGTCTATCGTTTCCAAAGTAAGCTCCCGAGCAATCGTCATCGCGCCACGATAACCTTCGGTTGGCGTTTGGTTGGCATACATCCAGTTGCTCATCCAGCCCATAAACAGGCGTCTGCCGTCTTCAGCCGGAATGTCGGACCAACTGACTCCTGCGTAGTTGTCCCGGCCATGGTCAAGCCAGCGAACGGTGCGGGAAGCTTCATCCGGAACAAACGTCGACCCATCAAAATCTCCGATAAAGTACTGCGTTCGCGAGCCTTCCTTGAACGCAGGATCTGCACCGATACTGACAAGCATGACCCATTTTTCATGCCCATGGTCCCCATCCACCGTCAGCGGGAAGAGATCAGGACATTCCCACACGCCGTCATGTGAACCGATGCCTGTGCCGAATTCACTGCCGAGTGTCCAATCTTTCAGATTGGGAGAACGGTACAAGCATACCGTCTGACCACAGGCAATGATCATCACCCATTCCTTGCTCTGCTCATGCCAGAACACCTTGGGATCACGGAAATCGACATAAGACTCATGCTCCAATACCGGATTCCCCTCATATTTGTTCCACGTGCGGCCATTGTCCTTGCTGTACGCAATGCTCTGCCGCTGAATTGGTTGATCGTTCGGCACTTCCAGATGATGCGTGAATATCGCCACCAGTCCTGGTTCCTCATCAAAGAAGCCGGAAGTATTATTCCAATCCACTACAGCACTTCCTGAAAAGATCATGCCGTGTTCATCCGGCGCCATAGCCACAGGAAGCTCTTCCCAGGTGAACAGATCCTTCGTCACGGCGTGCCCCCAATGCATCGGTCCCCATGTTGTGCCAAACGGATGATGCTGATAGAACAAGTGATACTCCCCTTTGAAAAATACCATGCCATTGGGATCATTCATCCACTTCTCGTTCGGCGAGAAATGATAAGCACCTCGGTAATCGGTTGTTGAAATCGTAGACATGTAGGTTCTCTCCTTTGAAATACATAGTTTTTTTATTTCGTATTGCGGTCATATCCCGCTTGTTTAATTTGAAGCCATTCCTGCAGTCCAAGACGATCCAGCTCTTTCAGATAGGCATCCCATTCCTGCTCGATTTTCCCGTTTTGATACCATTCCGTGCGCATGCGCAGTACATAAGCGAACAGGTCGGTTTCAATGGTGGACAGTCGGTCGAGCTCATCAATGGAGAAAAATACGCTTGGATAGACGTTTTCCGCTTTCATATGTGGAACCATGACCCGATCCAGAAGCTCCATGCGCCATGCAGCATCTTCTGGTTTAGTCGTGTATTTGTCGTAGTAACTGTCGAGAATCGCCAGGGGTCCGGCAATGCTCGTTTTTTGTCTAAGTTCGACAGGCGCAGCCCCTTCTAATGGCAGATGCTTCAGCATACCCTTGGCTTCATCAAATTCAAAAATATTTTGCTGCGTTTCATCCCCGTACGTTCCCCAGTTGTTTTGGATCGATTGGAGCGGATCGTACAGCTGGTCTACCCACTTCGCTGTGGATTCCAGATTTTTATTGCTGCTCGTGATAACCATACGTCCTCTGTCGAGTCCGATCCCATTGGTTCTCGTAACATTTCTCTCTCCATCCGGACCGGCAAGCGGAGGCAAAACATCATATGTGTCATTCATTCCCGTAATGTTGGCCTTATCCCAAGTGAAATACATGCCGTACTTATGGTCCTTGCCTTTGGCCAGATACGTATTCCAGTCCTGCTGATAGGCTTCCACATCCACAAGACCTTCCTGGACAAGCTCATGAATATATTTCACTGCTTCCTTATAACCTTCATCCGCTGCCGTAAAGACGACCTTACCCTCGTTTGTTACCACGGTATGGTCCCAGTTCTCCCCAAGTCCGAATGCGGCAAAGAGAAAAGTCAGATCTTCTCCGCCCGGCTTGTTAATGAACGACAACGGAATTTCATCCGCTTTTCCATTTCCATTGGGATCTTGCGTTTTGAAGGCGATTAGCACTTCCTTCAATTCCTCGGTCGTCGTCGGCATTTTCAGTCCGAGTTTATTCAGCCATTCCACATTGATCCAAGGCAGATTATCCACCGCTTGTATCCGCTGCTTGCCGCTTCCCAGTTCCTCGATCCATGGGAAAGAGTAAATATGTCCATCCGGTGCCGTGATCATGCTCTTGTATTCCGGAGCTTCCTCCAGCACCTTTTGTAGATTGGGCATGTATTGTTCGATCAAGTCTTCGAGCGGAATGATGGCCCCGTCCTTGGCCAGTTTCAGGAGATCATAATCTCCGTAACCTGCGTCAAAAATGGCATCGGGTAAATCCCCGCTGGCTACCGCCAGATTTCTTTTTTCGGCAAACACATCACTCGTGTAGTTCTTCCAGTTGATATGCACATTGGTCTTTTCCTCAAGTCGCTTGTTAATCAGTTTCTCGTTCGGATCGGCCGGAGCCAGCGGCGAGCTCTGTGTGATAAAATTCAGTGTCACTTTCCCGTCGGGAGACTGGGCTTCACTGGCTGCGCCGCCGCCCCCTCCTCCACCACAGGCTGTGAGCAGAAGTACAGCAGACAACATGGAAAGGGATACCGATGTAATGCCTCTTTTGGACTTTTTCACTTTTTTCATGACGTGACCTCCACTTTATATTGTTGGATCTGGCTTAAGATATCTCAGGCTGTTCACTATTTGAGTGAACCTACCATGACACCCTTTTCGAAGTACTTTTGAAAGAACGGATACATGATAATCAGCGGTAGACTTGAAATGACGATGGCAGAATACTTAATCATCTCGGATAACCGTTTGAGCTCCGCCATGGCAAGCTGATCACTGATCATGCCCGGTGCAGCCTGGTTCTGGATCAGAATGGAACGCAGAACGAGCTGTAAGGGATGAAGATTGGGATTATCCAAATAAATCATGGCATCAAAATAAGAATTCCACTGCCCAACGAACGCGTACAACGCAAGGACAAAAATGATCGGTTTGGATAGCGGAATGACAATCTGAAAGAAAATCTTCATATCGGAAGCACCGTCCACGTTCGCAGCTTCTTTCAGTTCCCTCGGTACACCTTTGAAAAAAGTTCTGGAGAGAATGATGTTCCACACGTTAACCGCTCCGGGAATGATGATCGCCCATATGGTATCCAGCATGCCGAGATTACGCACAAGCAGATAAGTCGGAATGAGGCCGCCACCGAAGAACATCGTAATGATAAACAGAACCATGAAAAATCCTCTTCCCGCCAGCCTTTCCTCAGACAAGGCATAACCTGCACAGATGGAAACCGCCACGGTCACAAAGGCAAACGAAACCGAGTATAGCACTGCATTCGCGAAGCCTCGAATCATGGCCGGATTGGACAGAATCATCTGATAACCATCCAGACTCCAGTCGGATACATTGAAGGACAGTCCCTGATTAAGCAGTACGGTTGGATCCATAAAGGAAGCGATAACAATATAAATGAGAGGAACGACCACAACCAGTACAGCACAGGTGAGAAAGATGGCGTTCAGTGCGAGGATCAGACGATCCAGCCCCGTCGGTTTGATAGTCATGAGTGATACTCCTTTCTAATAAAGGCCTTCGCCTTCGTTTAATTTCTTCACAATCAGATTCACGGTAACGAGCAGGATGACGTTAATGACAGAGTTAAACAATCCTACGGCCGCAGAATAGGCGTAATCGCCGGACTGCAATCCGACCTTGTAAACATAGGTGGCAATAATCTCGGATGACGGCAAGTTCATGGATGTTTGCATCAGGTATGCCTTTTCGAATCCGATGGACATAATTCCCCCAGCTGCAAGGATAAACACAATGGCCATAATCGGACGAATGGTCGGAAGGTCGATGTGGCGAATACGCTGAAGGAGGTTTGCTCCGTCCAGATTGGCTGCATTGTGAAGCTCAGGATCAACATTGGCTAGAGCTGCAACGTAAATGATCGAGGCCCAGCCTGCTCCGGTCCAAATATCGGACAAGATGTAGATCCAGCGGAAATATTCAGGTTCGGACATAAACATGATCGGCTGTCCAGTAATCCATGTGGCCAATTGGTTCACTGGCCCTGTTGGGGATAAGAAAATGAACAGCATGCCCACAACAACGACAACCGATATGAAATTGGGTGCATACAGAAACAATTGAATATTCTTTTTCACTCCAGCTTTGCGTACCTGATTCAGCATGAGTGCCAGCAAAATCGGCACCGGGAAACTGAATATCAATCCAAAAAAGCTGAGCTTAAGCGTATTCATGAATATGATGTCGAAATTGGGAGAAGCCAAAAACTTCTCGAAATGTTTCAATCCTACCCAATCGCTGCCCATAATCCCCTTGATCGGACTGAAATCTTTGAATGCGATGATGGCTCCATACATCGGAATGTATTTGAAGATCAGTGTCAGGATTAGAGCTGGCGCAAGCAATACATACAGGAAATAATTCTTTTTGAGCTGCTGTAACGGATGAAAAATGGAACTCCTCTCTTTGAGGCCTTTCCCCATCCTCTTATTGGTGTTTACTGTGTTATCCAACACACGACCCCCGTTCATTATTAAAGTTTACAATTGCTCATAGTAAGGGCTTTCAATATTTACAATTGCTTATTTGATATTTTACAATTTATCAGGATGAGTATCATTTAGTCAATACAAAATGTGAAAAATAGTTGTGCATTTGCTTCAATTTTTTATGCATAACTCTTTTCTAATTGTACGTTTAACGGAATAAATATCCAAAAAATCCCGTAATATAACGTATTTCATCCTATAACAAAAGATTCTGCATTGGCTATGTACGGTGTAAACTTAAATGACGAATAAATTAAGAATGCGAAGTTCGAAATTGACAAAATAAATTATTAATTGTGCATTTGTAAATTTACAATTGCTATTTACTTCGATATATTATACATTTGACTTAGAAAACACTTGGGACGATCAATTGACCAATAGAGGTGAGGCACGACATGGCAAAAGAGAAAGTTACGATACAGGATATCGCAGATGCTTTGGGTATCTCCCGAAATACGGCTTCCAAAGCTCTAAATGATAGCGGAAACATTCCGGAAGAAACACGGAGTCGGGTAATTAAGAAAGCCATCGAGTTAAGATATAAACAATTTGCTTATATGGAAAGTGAGCATGTTCTTAGCAGAACGCCGGGCAATATCGCCCTGTTAACAGAGAACCTGCCTAATACGTCTCATTTTGGATCGCTGCTAATTAGCGGTTTGGAGAAAAGAATTAGTGCCGAGGGCTATAATCTGTCCATTCATATCGTTCGTGAAGTTGATGAAGAAGCCCTTACCCTACCTAACAATTTTGATATTTCCAAAGTGGACGGCATCATCTGCATCGAGTTATTCAACCTGGAATATACCCGCCTCATCACAGAGCTCGGAATTCCTACGGTCTTTATCGATTGTGCAGCCAACATCTGTTATCCGGATTTTCATGCTGATCTGCTTCTTATGGAGAATGAACATAGCACTTATCAGTTAACCAAAAAATTAATTGATAGCGGCTACAAAAGTATCGGATTCGCAGGAGATTACAATCACTGTAAAAGCTTCAACGAACGATGGACCGGATATCACCGGGCGATGTTGGAATCGGGATTGCAGGTCGATCTATCCCACTGCATTACAGAAAATGATAAGCTGTTCTTCTCCAAACCTGGTTGGATAAGGGAGCGAGTAGCTGCACTGGAGTCGTTCCCCTCCGCATATGTGTGTGCCAATGACTTCATTGCGGTGGATCTAATCAGAGCTTTTAAATTAAGAGAGGTAACGGTTCCACAGGATATTGTGGTATGTGGATTCGATAACGCACCTGAATCAAAGATTATTGAACCTCCGTTAACGACGGTTCATATTTACAGCAGCGAGATGGGAATTAAGGCTGCCGAAATGCTGTTATCCCGAATCGACAACCCCGAACAGCCTTATCAGGTCTCGCATATTATGACTGCACCCATTATCAGGGAGTCGACACCTGGAATCATGCCAGCCGAGCCGACTCTTGTAAAAAAATAAAATGGAGAAATATACCCTAGTCGAGTTGAAATGCGCCTGATGGTGTTCTCTGAGCAAGTCGTTGAATACAAAAAAAGAAGTGGATACCCTACAGATGGGTGATCCACTTCTTTATATGTTCTAACTTACTTCGCTATTAAACTACATGCCAAATCGCTGCAAATGATGGTCCAAGGCGTTTATAGATTCCTTTCCTCATACGATGGATTTCTATGAATTCAATATCTTCCTTATTCAAATGCAAAAATATCCTTTGCAATGATTCTCACACTTCTGTTGAGCATTCATTCAAATTTATCTTGTTCCATTGATATGCTGGGAAAAGACTCCTTTAAATAACATGCGAGTTGCATTTGCAGAAGATGTTCATGATTGGCAAACGATATATTCAATATCTCCTCTATTTTGCTTAAACGCTGATACATCGTATTAATATGAATGTGAAGCTTGTTCGCAGCACGACTCGCCGACATTCCGGATTTCATGTAAACAGCCAGCGTTTCCTCCAGGTTAGAAGCTTGTCCGCGTAACACTTTCAGGGGCCTGAATACCTCTGATATAAAATCTTCAAGCTCATTAATGGGCTGTTGAATGAATAGTCGGTTGACTCCAATATCCGTATAACTAATGATGCTGGCTTCGCTTCGATTCTTTTGGTAAATTAGTGCTTTTTCCGCCTCCTGATAGCTTAGGTTAATAGCATCTATGCCGGTTCTCGCAGAACCCATCCCCCCAAACAGTTCGGTTTTACTTGCCAAACACCATCTGTTAATACGTTCTCTTAGTTTTCCTTGGATTTCAACTACATCACCCTGTCGGGGCACATTCATCAATAAAGTGACTCTATTGTCGTCCCCAAAAGCAAGAAGGAGAATACTTGAGGTTAGTGCATCACGCAGTAAGGAAACCAGCTGCACGGTTAATATGTTAACTGCGTAAAGATTCTTAGATGCTGTAAATTCCAAAAGGGCGACCATTAACGATGTATCGAAACTCAAGCCCATTTGTTGGAGTTTGCTCCTGTAGGTGTTCGTATTAAATTCATGCTTGAGCTCGTTGAAGAACTGAAGTGATTTATTAAAATTGGATTCTACCATGGATTGCTTACGCATCAGCTCTAAGGCCAAAACGGAAACACCCTGCTCCAGCGCAACCAACTGGATAGGGGCGAGCCCTTTCGTTCCAGGCACAATTAGATAACCCAAACATTGGTGCGACGATACAACAGGATACAGATACTGAATATGATCATTGTGACTCTTCTCTCTACGCGTTATATAATCCGTTGTACCGCAGGAATGAAACAATTCCTGGAGCTGCTCAATAGTCCAGCCTACCTTCTCCTTTCCATCCTTAGGGGTCCACTGATTATCAATAAAATCAACTAAAATAACACCCTCACCCGTAATGCGCGACAGTTCCCGCACGATAACGGATATACCTTTGTTCTGTAGAAAGTGATGCATCAGTGCTGCATGAATTTCGTCACGTTTCTTCAACAGTTCGTACTGATGTCTCAAATCCTCATAGAGTTTGACATTGCTCATTACGATGGATACCTGGTTAGCGAAACTCTGCAGGAGCTTCAGATCGAAGTCTGTGAAAAGAGGAATCTGACCCTTTTGGTAAACGATTAGGACACATTCTACTTGCCCGTTAATTAAGATGGGAACGGAGATGATTGAACGAATATCACTGAAATTAAATGACTCATGTAGGTATTGCTTGTTCATGGGTGTCATTGTACTCGTATCACTAAGAACGATGGACCACGAATTATATAATCTAGAGGTCCCCCTCAAGAACGTATTGCCGACAATGCCTTCACCGGGCTTGATTCTCATTTTGACAATTTCTTTACCCATCTCGCCAGTCCTGGCTTCGGATACCAGTTGCCCAAGATACCGATCATATCTCCACAAAACGCCTACACAATCATAAGGGATAACAGATAGTGCGCTTTGCAAGATGCGGCCAATCAATACGTTCCAGTTCAGTTGCTGCGTCACATCCTGAATACTATTCATCATTTGGTCCATAGCCCGCTTATATTTGGAAGCAATATATTCTGTATAACAAGGGTAGCACATAGAGACTAACTGCAGCATTTCCTGCCGAGAAACGATTAATGGCTTATAGATTCGCAAGGCCACACACACATCTTCCTCATATGGAAGAAATACTAACACAGACTTCTTTGATTCTTGAATACACATCGGTTCAGTTAGCCTAACATTGTTATTATAAATCGGAGCCAAACCATGTGTATTCCCCCTTGAATCTATTAGCTCCCATTTCGACCAATTCCCACTTATCCATACCTCACACTCACAACCCTCTAGGATAGCACTGGAGGACGCATTCAATACACTGAACAAATTCAGTACCCCCTTAGTCAATGTAGCTTTTAACACTATTTCAATAAAACAAACACAAAAATCCACATTGAGGTAGAAATATCACTCTTGTATCATAAATTTATTAACAGTGTCATTACACTATATGAGAAAGAAGGTAACACGTTGAACAAGCTGATGCAAGAGAAAAAGTACAGGTATGTCATTTTAGCATTATTGTTTGTTGGCTGGTGTCTGGGTAACTTGGACCGATTCGCAATTAACTATGCCATTGTTGCCATAGGGCAAGATATGGGGTTCAGTGCTTCCAGTCAAGGGATTATTCTCAGCAGCTTTTTTCTGGGATATGCGCTTATGCAGATCCCTGGAGGAAAATTGGCTGACCGGTTCGGCTACCGCAAAGTAATTTTGATCGCAGTATTCTCATGGTCAGTATTCACCTTTTTTACCGGCAGTGCCTGGTCCCTACTCTCTCTAGTTGTATTCCGGTTTTTATTCGGAATTGGTGAAGGGAGCTTTTACCCTTCGGGTTCAAAAGCTATTGCTGTAAACTTTCCTGTCACTCAAAGAGCCCGGGCAATGTCTATCATGTTGTCTGCAGCCAAATTCATGGGCATCATTACGCCTGTACTTGCCGGAATTGCCCTTGTGACGATTGGTTGGCGCAGCTTCTTTTACATCACTGGTGCAGTTGGAATCCTCGTAACCGTCCTGATGTTTTTCTTCTTGAAAGAGCCTGGCCAGACCCCCTCTCACAATGCCCCAGGTGCTGCTGCTGCCCCTAAACCCAAAGCTTCATTAAAGACGATTATTCGCATGCCTATGATTTGGAATCTGTTCATCTGCAACTTTTGTATTTATGCCATCAACTGGGGATTAAAGTCGTGGATGCCAACGTATATGGTTCAAGTCAGAGGATTAGAGATCGTAGAGATGGGAATGATCGCCACAATTCCAGCGATTGTCGGTATCGTCTCAATGCTTGTGAGTGGATATATCATTGATCGCATTCCTGCAGGAAAAGACCGGTTATTTGCATTCGTATTTGCTATCCTCGTTGCTATATTCCTGTATTTCATGAGCACAGCAAGCAGTGTTGCCTTATTTATTACGCATGTGTCCATCGTAACCGTCCTCGCAGGTTACATTGCTATGTTAGTCATGACCAAACCTCTTAAAACGTTACCCACCTCCATCATTGCTACCGCAAACGGATTTATCAATACAGGAGCTCAGCTGGCAGGATTTATTACCCCCATGCTCATCGGATTTATCGTTGACGCTAGCGGAGGCTCGTTTACTATAGCCTTTGGTACGCTTGTCATTTTTGCAGTTATCTGTGCAATTACTCTTTTGTTTACCAAGACGAATACTTCATCAAAATTGGAAGAAGCCAACATACCAACACCAACAACAACAATGTGAACATCGACATTAAACAAAAACTAATATAAAGGTGTGATTCGTAATGGATATTAATTTATTTGTATCAAATTCCGTGGAAGAAAAAAGTGAACTTTACACATCTCTTAGCGACCAGATCTGGTCTTTCGCTGAAATCGGCTTTAATGAAAATCAATCTTCGGCGGTCCTTATGAACGCTCTAAAGTCTGAAGGGTTCTCTATTCAAAGCGGAATCGCAGGACTCACTACAGGATTTATGGCATCCTTCGGTTCAGGTAACCCGGTTATCGCCTTCCTTGGCGAATTTGACGCCTTGGCCGAACTGAGCCAAGAAGCTGGGGTTTTTGGACACAGTCCTGTTATTGAGGGGGAGAATGGACATGGCTGTGGTCATAACCTTCTCGGTGTTGGCTCTTTGGCGGCAGCCGTAGCAGTGAAAGAGTATCTTCAAAGTCATCCTGAAGTGAAAGGAACTGTTCATTATTTTGGCTGTCCAGCGGAGGAAAGCGGTTATGGAAAAGCTTTTTTGGTTCGGGAGGGATATTTCAGAGATGTCGATGCCGCACTATCCTGGCACCCACATATCTTAAATGTGGTTCCACACGGAAGCACGAATGCAGTCGTACACGCAACGTTTAATTTTAAAGGAATCAGTGCACATGCTGGTGCATTCCCCCATCTGGGACGAAGCGCGCTGGATGCGGTAGAACTCATGAACGTTGGAGCTAACTACATGCGCGAGCACATGGTAGACCAGGCCAGGCTTCATTATGCCATTACCAACGCCGGAGGGATTTCACCCAATGTCGTACAGGCAGAAGCTGAGGTCACCTATCTGGTTCGAGCACCTCAAATCACACAGGTACAAGAACTTTTTAATAGACTGGTCCGCATTGCTGAAGGTGCTGCGCTAATGACAGGGACACAAATGGAATACGTATTTGAAGGCGCATGCGCCAATATCATTCCCAATAATACACTTGAATCTCTAATGCATCAAAATTTATCCGCATTGGGAGTACCCAAATATAACGAAGAGGAAATTAGCATGGCCAAGTCGTTTTATCAATGTATACCGGAACAAACCAAAAAAGAATCCACTTACCTGGTCGGCCCACAACTCGGAAGCATATTGGCTGAACGGCCACTTGCAGGGTTCATTGTCCCCTATTCCGGCGAAAACTTGAGATTCACCACTTCATCAACGGATGTTGGGGATGTAAGCTGGAATGTTCCTACTGCACAATGTCTGATCTCCACTTTGGCTTTCGGAACTCCAAAGCATACGTGGCTAACCGTCGCACAAGGCAAAACAAGTTATGCACATAAAGGAATGCTGCTTGCCGCAAAAACAATGGCATCCACCGCCATTGAAGCCATGCTAAATCCCTCAATCATTGAAAAGGCAAAAAGTGAGCTCAAGGAAAGACTCCGTGGAGAAAAATACATCTGTCTCGTTCCAACTGATGTACACCCTCCTGCGAAGTAAATACTCACCAATACACCATATCAGATCAATTCCACAGTCGTTTAGCCAACCTGCCCGTCAGTTTAATAAAAGCAGCCAATCATATGGATTGGCTGCTTTCTTGTTCTTATTGCTAACATTATCACGTTCGTTTAATCCTACTGAATATTCATCTTCTGTTTTTCCGTTGGAATTTTAGCCTTACTACTGCTTCGTTCTTTATTAAACAGTACGATGGCCAAAAGTAAAGCTGTGCCGACAGCGGCAAACCCCAACCAGTTCAGATACAGGACAGACGTACTTCGAATGACGAGACCACCTACAGCAGATCCCAGTGCAAAACCGAATTGAATGAAAGACGTATTTACGCTAAGAGCAATGTCCGGATTTCGAGGCGCTAGAGTAACTAAGTATAGCTGCTGGGCTGAGGAGATACTCCATGTTGATAGCATAAAGCTTCTTGGTAATATTGAGTTCAGAATCTATTCGACATATTTAAGAATAAGCTGGTATATTGCTATCGAAAACCCCAAAATGCTTGCTTTCATTTTAGCTGGATGATTTCTTTTACTGCCAAATAAATAAAGGAACATCATTATAAATCCTATTGGAATCCATAGCTGAAAGGAACCTTTTGCTGTATAACTAGAGTAAATTGGAGTAATGGTAGTACTGAATAAAAAGTAAAAGAATACCGTAAAACGTCTTGTTTCTAATTGTTTGCTCCACCTTACTAATAAGAAAATAATAACTACTACGATAATCGTGATGTGTACAGGGGGAATAAGTATCGTAACGTTTCCAAATGTTAAATCCATTTTTGCGTTGCCCTCCTTTTTTCACCTACTCATGCTCATCTTTCATTGCTTTCAGCATCTAAATCATGAAGCATCCATTATATCAGAATTAGAACCATTTATTGTATAATATTAGGAAGAAAATATTCATATCACCATTAAATTATAATTAAAGCATACATGGTAAAAATGACAAAAGCAGCCGATCGTGATGATCTGCTGCTTTTGTCGTATAAAAGGCGCTATCCTTTTTTAGCGATCACTATTATTGTGCTTTTCAATAACTCTATTTTACACAATGAAAAATAAAAGATCGACTTTCAGAATTTGCGTATTTAAATTCCCAATCCCCATATGTTTCAATTTTAGAAAAACTGGCTTGTTTCAGTGACTCATCCAATTCTTCTTGCTTTCGGAATCGTATCTGCATTTTTTCATGAACGAGGACTTCATTTGTTTTTGTATTTTTCACAGTTTCATAGAACGTATAAACATCTTGCTCAAACCCCTCATATTCTGTATAGATTTCAAGAGGGTCTCCACTTAGCCTGTCTTTAGCTACATCAGGACTCATATCCTTCTCCCACTCTTCCCACACTTTTACCAGAGGATTTCTTGTATCAAAAATAAAGTGACCGCCAACTTTAAGGGATCGGAATACGTCTGAGATCACTTGTTTCCAACTATCATCTGTAAGAAATACCTGTGCAACATTGGCTGTCATAATAACCGCGTCATACGTATTGGTTTGTAAGTTGGAGCTGTCTCCTACAATCCAATTCACATGTCCTGAATCATCCTTACTTCTCGCCAGTTTAATCGCTTCTTCATGGGGATCAATAGCTGTGATTGTATATCCGTTTTGAGCAAGATGTGTAGTCCACCTTCCTGTTCCACAGCCTAAGTCAGCTATAGACTCCACTTTCAATCTCTTTAGCAATGCAAGGAAAAATTCATCATCTTTTCCCCAAAGGTTAATCTGGTCATATACTAATGGAATCATAAATGTTGTTTCCCACTTTCTATATCGTTTTGTGCGATGAATCTGGATATTACATAAGTATAAACGGATATTCCTGAAAGGGTTCATTTTATCTGCCCGTTAGACGAATGAAAGCAACCCATCACCACGAATACACCCAAACATTAGTAGAATCGTCACGTTGACTTATCTATATTTCCTCATTATAATTCGGACATCGAGAGCCATGCCAAAAATTGCTGGCCACGGTTGCCAATACCATGTCGGTTCAGAATGTTCGCTTTCGAAGTATGAATCTTGTCTATAAACAAACTCAAAAGTGAAAGATGTGAATGAACGATGAGTAAACAGAAGTTGTACTACGGGAAAGATATCGAAGTCATGTTTGATTCTGAGGTATGCATTCATTCCGGTATTTGCGTAAAGGGCCTCCCTGCTGTGTTTGATTTGAGCAAACGTCCTTGGGTTAATCCCGATGGCGATACTTCAGAGGCCATTGCCCGGCATATTGACACATGTCCAAGCGGAGCACTCACGTATAAACGTCTGGACGATGAATATTCAACAAGGAAAGAGGGATGAACATGCATCATGTAGAACATGAACCTGCTAATAAAAGATTTACTATTCAAGATAATGGCGACATTGCTGCGGTAATGACGTATGTAATCTCAAGTCCGGAGCTGTACATTATTGATCACACGTTGGTTGAAAATGCTTACCGGGGACAAGGGCTTGGCGACAAGCTGCTCAAAGCTATGGTGGAATACGCGCGGGAAAACGGTATTAAGATTTTACCTTTGTGCCCGTTTGCCAAGGGACGTTTCGACCGCATCCCTGATTACGCGGATGTTCTCAATTCATAACCATTGAATGATGACCATATTAAGAGAAAAGAGCCTGAGAGTACGAGACCTCTTCGTCCCTCTCAGGTTCTTTTGCATGAACTGCTCCTGTCATTTTGGTGGGCATCTTCATGAAAGTAATGTTCAAATTGACTTAGATATTTTCCTTTATCCAAGAACGCAACTTGTCAGCATAGAAAGAGCGCTCTTCTGGATCGGACTGTGAACCCTTCGACAGATAAAGTTGATCATTCATATATCTAGGGTAAACATGGAGATGATAATGCCACACGTCTTGATTGCCGGCTGGTTCATTATGCTGCCTTGTAGATATCCCATCACATCCATATGTACTTTTCATCGCAATTGCTGTAATCTGAGCCGCGCGGTGAATCTCAACGGCATAGTACCCCAAATGCAGCAAAATGGACATTCGTATCCTTCGGGCTTGTGTGAAAATACTGCTGTCATCTCTATTTCCCAACCCTTCTCCTATTTTTCCAATCAACTATTTTAACATATCAATAACAATAAACCTTCGTCACCAGAACCCGTTTAGACAGGATGTACATTTTGGATTTTACAAGATGCTACTTGGGCCTTTTACTGCCTCATGCTATGGTTCCTGTGATCACTGAGCTCTTCACGATCAGCCTCTTCCATCTTACGAATATATCGCTTCAATTCCTCTTTGTGTGCCTCTAACTCTGCTAGACGGATGGATGCCCCGTTAAGAAATGATTGCATTTTATACCCCAATGTAGTCGCAGCATTACCGCTCCAATCTTGCTGCAAGCGGTCATGAATAGAATTCATTTTCTGCTCCTGTTGCCTCAAGCGCTCCTGTAGCTGCTCGCACTGTGCAACAGCTCTTTGTAGATCCGCCAAGGATACGGATATTCTCCCCATGGTGCCTTCCTCCTGTTATTTAAACTCGTCTGCCTGCAGAAAATCCTCACGTTTGCGTTCGATGTATTCGGCGATCTCACCAATTGACTCTTGGTACCAGCGGTTGATCCTTTGGAGTGTTGCCGTCGCGTTATACGCAATCGGCGTGAATGATTGACTCTCACTTGTGGAGATATGTGTCTGGAACATCTGGATAGAAGCCTGGGCATCATTCGTGAATCCGCTCAGGCTGAGGCGCATTTCCCTTGCTGCTTGTGCCAACTCTTCTGGTGTTAATTGAATTTTCACTCCATCTGCTTGTGTGTTGACCGCAACTGCAACTAATGGTGCTACGACACCGTTGACAATGCTCGATAAGGATGCAAGTGCTTCTTGATGAGCCGTCCAGCGCGGCGATATGCTGATCTCATCGCCTGTCGCACGATTAATCAGTGGGCCGACGAGATTTCCATTTTTATCGAACTGATATTGATTCATCGAATGGTATCCTTTGCCTTCATCTTTGGAAAAGGAATCGAAAAACCGATAGATATTGCCTACCTGAAACTTGTCCAGATTAATTGTAAACG
The DNA here is from genome assembly GCF_040546835.1 of Paenibacillus sp. PvP094. Lineage (NCBI taxonomy): Bacteria > Bacillati > Bacillota > Bacilli > Caryophanales > Paenibacillaceae > Paenibacillus > Paenibacillus sp. PvP094. Next base: position 536,358 of record NZ_JBEPOM010000001.1, read on the forward strand.
GGAAATCAAATAATTTAACCGGCGCGTTTGCTCCTAGAGAGCGAATAGGTACCGTTAGTTGATATTGATACTTCCAGTTCTGATACATAGCATTAGCCGAATCGAAATCCTGACCTCTGTAAAAGGTGCTACCTACGTGCCTGTCATACTCAACAATTCCACCCGCACCAACAGAGTCGTTGGGATCGACGACATTCACCACTTTACCATCGTAATGCCCCTCATTAACTTTTGCCAAACTCACGTCATCTAGAAGGTTAGTCACGCTCGGTGCGCTGTATGTCATGGCCGACAGGTCCTGACGTGCGGGCACATATTGCGCCAATCCGCCACCAAGCGAATGTCCTGTCAATGAAATGCTAGCATCAGGGTACATCTGACTCACTTTCTCGTACAGTACTTCCGCTTGGTGAAACTGGTTGTTCTCCCACTCAATGTCGTCCTTAATCGCTTCAATAAAGCTTTTTTTGAATATGTTGTGATGGTCTGGATCCGTTACCGCATCCTCTAACCGGCGTGTTCGGCCGCCAAGAACGTCAAATACGTCTGTCTCGTAATCAACTCCAATATCAAACCAATGTCCATCCGGCTCAGTTCCTCGGTAACCGATGACGATTTGATCGGTTTGTTCGTTTTGAAACACCAAGGCGTCAAACCCTGAAACTTTGTTATGTAACTCGGCACCGTCAGGCTCAACCACTTTCCAATGATCCAATTCCGGGAGGACGTATCCCTCCGAAATGTCTTGATATGCAAGCTTGGAAAACTTCATGTACATCTCATCTGAAATGTAGGTTTTCAAAAAAATATACCCCCTATATTTACTCTCAAACTTAAAATATAGTAATATACCCATATCATGATAGATATAAGGAGTGGACACTATACTAAAAAGTAAGTCTCTGAACATATTTATTATTGTTTGTTTTGTCCTAATCATGGGAGGTTGTAGCTTCATGTCTGATTCTCGAGAAGATACTCAAGCCATTAACAAGGCTATGAATGCAGGAAAAACGTATTTTAAAGAAAAATATGACCTCAACGTTGAATTTACACGCCACAAGTTTAATCCGCCCGATCTCGGTACGGACGTTGGGCTTTATGGACATTTGACAGAAGATCCAGATACCGAGGTGTTCCTCCTTATTAATTATGATACGCTCGAAGTCGTTACTGTGGGTGTCCCCGAAGAACTGATTAAAAAATAGGAGATAACTGAGCCTTTTTCTGAGGCTCTTTTCTTATATTTAGCCAATTTTTATTTTTCGGGACGCCACCTTGCTACCTTTTCCGTAATGAGGAACTACACTCCAAAAAGACCTCCTTCTTTTTTCCAAAGAAGTAGAATTTATTATAGTCCATACATTTCTACCAAAGAAGTTAAACATCCAAAAACAGGAATATAGTCACCCTTCTCATCCCAAATAAATACGACTCAATGAATGGATATAGGCTGTTGTTACCAGAAGAGGATAGTTGAATTTTCATCATTATACTGGAGTGGATTTGGCGTTTAACACACGTTTACCGTTAATCTAGCTACTATATTTTCTCTTTAGTACATTTACATACTTCAGTCAATTCCATTCCAATAATTTTTGCAACTGTCCATCTATTTTCCTCTTTTGTGGCAATACGGGTTATTTTCAAATCATGTTTTATCTTAGTCTTTGCAACAAATGTTTCATTGTATTATTTTACTTTCCCACTCAAGCAAATTTTTTTATCCATATGTTCACTCCATTTAAAATTAATATGTAATATTTTATCACGCTGAGCTACGTTACCCGTTACTTTTATGACTTTTCACTACTCAGCATGGCTTCAAGTATTTTTATACCTGTAAAGTCTATCATCGTTCTCTATCTTCACCCCAGCCAAAATAACGGTTTGAATCTCCAATCCACATCGGTAGATGACTTTTTTGCAGGGTAGAGGCTATCGGATTATTATCATTTAGATTAGCCCGGACAAATAAACTCAAATCGCTAACAGATGACTTAATCCCCCCGGCTCCTTCATGTATAGAAAGATCCCAATGAGGGAATCTTTTCCCTGTTGAAGCATGTCCATTTAAAAACCTGCCATCCTGTTCCGAATTAAGTATAACGGCTGTCTCATTCATCTGTAATGGACTTGTTATGTATTTTTTTAACAGCTCATCATACTTGCTTCCTGACACCTTACATAGAATGTTTCCCATTATAGCCACACCGATATTGGAGTATCCAAACGAATCAATGCTATCCGTGTAATCAGCAGTAGATAAAAAAGCAGCTAAATCTTGCTCGGTATACATGGAATAAGGATTCGATCTATTTTTAGCCAGATTGTGGTTTGCTGCCAATGCAGGTAATCCAGAGGTATGGGTAGCAAGGTTTTTCAAGCTAATCTTATACAAATAATCGTTTTTAACGTTTGGCACAAACTTACCAACCATGTCATCCGGGGAAAGCAGTTTTTCCCTTTCCATTTCTAATAAGAGTATGGATGTAAAAACTTCGTTATGGAGCCGATTTCAAACAACATGTGCTCAGGAGGGACCACACTTTTCTTTCTATTATTACTAATCGATAAGTATTCAATATCACCCTCTCTAACAATACCGATCGCAAGCTGTAAATGTTTCTTATCTTTCGTATACTCTGAAACCAAGTTATGTAAATCCTTCATGTAAAAGTTACTCCTTTTAGGTTGTATACTTACATAAATACTCAGTTGTTGAAACCACGCTAATCAACCTCCTTTGGAGGCTGAATTATGTATTCGTTTCCATTAGCATTATATTCCTGCCCATGAAATGAATAAAAGCAGACGAGCATATTGGTCGGCTGCTTTCTTAGTTTTATAGAACTAACGTTTCCGTTAGGTTAACAAAGTAACTATGTCGAAGTTTGAAAAAATTTCAATCCTTCAAGGTCTGATTAGCTTGACTAAAAATAAAATGATCATTAGGATTCCAAACGTGTAGATGATCAGCGCAGTATCCACGTAACCACAATACGCCGTTAATCCGTCTAAGATAAAACCCTTTTGGAAAATCTTCGTCTTCAGCTAGTATCTCCGATGCTATTGTGATCGAGCCTATTGGAGCTCTATGTTGCTGTGTAGGATTTCCCGTGTTACCTTCAGGCTGATCTAGGTACGCTAGTCTTAGGTGAGGTCCCAGCTCTAGCGGGCACAATTCCAAATCTAATTCACTTGCCCTTTCAAAGATCTGACTCGTAGTGGCTCCATCTGGAAAACCAAGTTTTCCAACGGTTAGTTCTACGGTCTGCAGACTGTACTTCGTATCAGAAGTTGTAAATTTATCATCGGTTATTAGCTTTTCTCCCAATTCATTCATCAAAATAGAATTTTGTTGCAGCTTCTGGATAAGTTGTGTTTTCGTAAGCCCGCCTACCTCTACTATCCTCATATTCACCTCACAATTGGGATATATCTCATTTTCAATACACACTCGTAATCACTCCTAACAATTTGGTTAGGCTTAAACCGATTTATTAGACTGAATTTTATATTCTAGAAAACAACATACATTTCCTTGTTCAACTAAATTCCGTTTGTTAAACGACTCTTATAGTTCTTTTGAAATTGAAAATTGTAAATTTAGGTAATCGGAATATATTTATCTCCCCGACTCGGACATGAATTTGTACCGATACGACAAGAAAGCCGCTAAATTAGCGACTTTGTATGGTACTATAAGTCCTCTTCTGTCAACAAAAAAAACCGTTACATCATCATTTCATAGAGTAACGATTTTTAGGTTGGTCTACGATAATGAACTGCATTGTTGCCCTTATGAATTTCTCTGAGAGTTTCATCAATGAGACTTCTCTTTCTATCACAAGCGTTCATTAATTTTGATCAGCATTTCCTTTAAGGTTTGCTTTTCCTCCTCGGTAAGAACTTGAACGATATCTTCCTCCACTCTTTGGAACGAATCTTGAAAGTCTTCAATCAGTTCAATTGACTTGGGCAAGACATATATATTTTTTTGTCGTTCATTATTGGCGGGAATTCTGCGCTCGATATACCCTTTTTGCTCTAGACCCTGAAGCATGCTAGTAATGCTAGCCCCACGTAAATGGAACCGATCTGCAAGGTCCTTTTGAATAATATGATTATCTTGGTTCTGATAAATATAGTCGATTACTTTCCCTTGTTGAGCGTTTAATCCCAGCTCTTTTATACTTTCGTCTGCTCTCTTCTTTAACTTAAGACCAATAATCTGGAACAAATCCAGATAAGGTGTATCCTTTGGGGATTTCATAATTGTCCTCCCTACCATTGTTAGGAATCTAATTGTAAGTAATCAAACTATACTGTGATCCCATATTCTTGTCAAATTAAAATTAGTTTGTTGACAGTTAGAAAACTAACAGTTAACATTCTAATTGTTAAACAACAAACATTTGGAGGGACTCACATGGAGAAGGTCATTCAAGATAATGTGTTAGAACAATTTATAGCGATTATAAATGTACGTATCTTTGATGGAGATCAATTGATAACACCTAGACATATTGTCATTAAGGGAGAGTCCATTATATCAGTGGGAGGAGACATTCCTTCCGATGCAACGATTATTGATGGAGAGAATGCCACTCTGATGCCTGGTCTTATTGATGCACATGTGCACACCTCAATCGGCGGACTAAGAGATGCCATAAAATTCGGCGTGACAACAGAACTTGAAATGAACGGCGATTTTACCCAAAGAGGGCGCGAAATTCAGTTAAAAAATCTGAATGACATCGCAGACGTCCGCTCTGCTGGTACAGCGATCACTGCTCCTGGTGGACACCCAGATGAATTGCTGCCAGGTGGAGATGAAATTCCAGAATTCATATTAAAAGAATTAGAGAAGTTATCGGAGGAAGACCGAGAAGCAATGTTGGCCGCATATGCTCACGATCATGAAGAGATACCGCAGGTTACAACGTTGAATGAAGCGATTAGACATGTGCACACCCAAGTAGAGAATGGTGCTGACTATATTAAGATCATGATTGAAGAAGGAACCGTCATGGGTGCACCTGGCCTGCCTGTACTAAGCGATGAGATTCTAAGAACAGCTGTAAAAGAAGCCCACAAGTTTGATAAGTTGGTCATCGCCCACGTTTTGACGGCTCATTCATCGCAAGAAGCCATCAATTTAGGAGTCGACGGTTTAGGTCACTTGTTTATCGACAGACCCGAGAATACGTCCGAGTTAGTGAAATCCATAGCAGATGCAAACGCTTTTGTAACGCCGTGCTTGGTGTTGAACTCATCGATCCTCGGAAATCCGGCTTCGGAATTGGCAAATGATCCGCGTGTTCATTCTAAATTAAGTCCGGATTGGATCGATATTTTAAACTCCAGTTTTAATACGTTCCCGCAAGGCAATATGGAGAATAGCTTCAAGAATGTGATGGATCTTCACCATGCCGGTGTTGATATTCTTGTAGGGACAGATGTCGCCCCGGTTCCCGTTCCCAACCTTGGTGGTCTTGCACATGGAGCCAGTGTCCATCATGAAATGCAATTGCTGGTAAAGGCGGGGTTCAGTCCGGTGGAAGCCCTTCAGTCAGCTACTGCAAAACCAGCCCGCTGCTTTGGTCTTCACGATCGTGGCCGTATTATTGAAGGTGCGCGAGCTGATATTATTCTCGTAGACGGTGATCCTACCACTAATATTTCAGATACCCTGTCAATCAAATTTGTGTGGGTTAAAGGTATTCAACAACTATGTGAATGAGTCTTGGCATCTCCACATATTGTCGTCAAAACGATTGCATACTCCATTAACGAACCACACAATACCTCTGTAAACGTTCATATATACCATGACCTCCTTCGACAAATAAGTGAATGAAGAGGATGGTTTTCCGTTTTCTATTGTTTACTATGCTTTGTATCAACAGTAATTGCGATCGGATTCCAGAGAATGATTTAAGATACTCTGCCCTTTAGCTTAACGTAAAGGCAGCCGGCGAATTAGCCGGCTGCCTACTTAAATTATAGCTCTATGTTTTAATCTAGAATTACGATAATATATGTTCCACGTTTTAATCGAGATGAACCCCTTCCACCTCTCCGACTAACAAATACACCCATTTATTCAGGAAGGCCCTGGAACGTGTTCCCACGTGTCAGTACCTGGCTCTGATCTGCCCAGCGGATCTGAATCGAACGGGAAGTGAACAGATCAGGTCCGTCTGAGACTTGAAAATGCAGATGCGCCTCACTGGAGTTACCGGAATTACCAAGCTGCCCGATGAGATCTCCCTGCTTGACTTTATCCCCCGTTTTTACGGCTGCACTCCCTTCCTTGAGATGTGCAGTGACGCTGTATTCCCCATTTCCATGATCGATGACGACAACATTCCCTGCCGGCTCTTCAGCATTCATCACGCCTGGCGTGTTATCCGGAATATCATTTTTGACTTCAACAACCGTCCCATCTGCTGCTGCATAGAGCGGCTCACCAAAAGCATAATAGTTTTCATTCACAGCGGCCTCCCCTTGATAACTTGAATCTTCCTTCGTGCGAATTATGTCCACTGCGTAACGCTGCGATTCATGCGCATAATGATAATTGGACATCACATCATTTCCTCCCCAGAACACGAACCATTCCCCCTTCATAGGAAACTGAAATTCGGTCTTGGTAAATGCCTTGTCCGTCTCCTCATACGTTTCAAGTGGCTGGATCAACAGCCCGTCAATCTGATGATCCTCGGCAAAATAGGCTTGTATTCCTCTGGTCCCCGTCTGATCCTTCCAGGAATGCTCCATCAGGTTGTTCATTTTGACTTTCGTAACCTGTTCCCAGGAAGTGACCCCCTCCGTGAAGCTGTCCACAGACGTCTTAAACTCTTCCAGCGATATCGTGTCCTGAAGTTCCGGGCTCATTTGATTGTAAATGTCCTCCTTCGAACCGTTCATCAATGTATCTATGAAATGTTCAGGCGTAATCATCGCGTCCTCCGTTGCTGAGTTCGTCTCTTCCTTATTGGTGTTTTCTGCTGCCGGTGCATCACTAGATGCCTGTTCTGCTGATGGCCGTTCCCTCTGGTCAGATGATTCTGTAGTGCCGCAGGCTGACAAGAGCACACACGCACCAAGTGCTGCGGCAAGCAGCTTCCAGCTCTTATGACTTCTCCGTAAGTCTTTTTGCACATCATAACCTGCTTTCATCCGTTCCTTTTGAATGAACATTTTGGCCCGCCGCTTGCTTCCCATATGAATTCTATTCACTTCCCTACACCCCTTCTGTAGAACAATATCTTCCCAATCCAGTGTACAAAACCAATCTTATCCTCCGTCTAACCTCCTCTTACGTCTATCATAACTTTGAGGCAGGCTGCTGCTTCATAATTAAGATTCTGTTAAGGTTACAAACACGCTCCACGGCCCTTATGAATGGTATGATAGATTAGATAGACCAACGCAGATGAACATAAGGAACCACTAATATATACATAAAAATCAGGAGGATCTCTTACGTCATGGATAACGTTTCAATCCTGCTTGTTGATGATGAACAGGCGATTTTACATATGTTAAAAACGGTTCTGCTCAAGGAGCAATTCGTGGATATTGACACGGTAACCACAGGTGAAGATGCTATTGCTGCATGTGAGAACAAGACCTATCACTGTATCGTGCTGGACGTCATGCTGCCAGGCAGAAGCGGGCTGGAAATTTGTCCTTTTCTGCGCCAATTGACCGATGCACCGATTCTCTTTTTAACCGCCAAAACAACCGATTATGACAAGTTGACCGGCTTCGCGGTTGGGGGAGACGATTATGTTGTTAAACCATTTAATCCACTTGAAGTGGTCGCACGGATGAAATCACTGCTGAAGCGGTATTTGCCCAGACAGACAGAATCAGGCAGGCTGCTTCCGAATTATGACGCAAATCCGTCACCCCCTTCCCCGCAGAAAGGGATATATGATTACGGACGCTTTCAGTTGAACGAGCACGCCGGTGAACTCAGGGTCGAAGGTCAGCTCGTAGGGTGTCCGGCTCTGGTGTATCAGCTGCTGCTCTTTTTCTGCAAACATCCCAATCGAATCTTCACCAAATCCGAATTGTATGAGCGGGTATGGGATTCGGAGGCCATCCGTGATGACAACACCGTCATGGTTCATATTCACCGAATTCGTGAGCGTATTGAAGCCGATCCCTCCAGCCCTGAACTGCTGGTGAATGTCCGTGGTTTGGGATATAAGCTCGTTCAGCCCGAGGCGGAGCTCCGAAGATGAGCATACGCCGCAGATTGATGACACGATTCATTGGCCTGCTTGCGGGTGCTGTAATTCTGATCCTGGTTCTCGGTGGAAGTATCGCATATTGGGTCATCCAACAGTTGAATGAAGCCAGCCTTGTTGACGATTTTGCCTCTGTCGGGCTCGAACAGCTGATCAGTACCGCAGAGATTTTGCCGGACGGTACCGTTCAATATGATCCCGCGCTGCTAAAGCGTGTGGAGGAGAACAACGGCTGGCTTCAGGTTCTCGATGAGCAAGGCCGTGTGGTGGATGCCTTTCACACCCCTTCCGATGTCCCGAATCACTATAAACCCGGACAACTTCTATCCTATTGGGAGGGGAAAAAGCCCTTTCCCTACCAGCTCTATCTGCTCATTCGGGAAAGAAAGGGGATCAACTTCACCCTGCTGTACGGGGAGAGCAATCAGGCGGTAACGATTTTGGATCAAATCTACACCGATGGAAGTTATGCCAACGGCAAGCTTGTACTGCCCTCCGAGCAGCAGGACATCCTTCGCTCGGCGGACGCCTATCTTGAGATTTTGGATGAGCAGGGACATATCCTTACTTCTTTCAACAAACCTGCACTTGGCACACCTGACAGCTACAGCATTCAGGACCTGATTCTGCGCACACGATACCCCACCAGGTACGGAATAACCACGGTAACTATCTATGATGAACAGGATCAATTAACCTGGATGCTGAGTGTTCCTCTTGCGAGCAGTCCGGCTGGCATGAACGAGAATCCCTTCGGTTTTATTTTTGGTCCTGCCCTGGCTGCACTTCTGGTATCCATCATCATCCTGCTTGTGCTGCTTGCATTCTGGTATGCCAATCGCTTCGGTTATCCCATGCTGCATATGCTTCAATGGCTGCAGCGGCTTGAACGTGGACACTACGAAGAGCCGGCTGGCACCCGGGGCAAGCCACGCAGCCAGAAGCGTAACGGGAAATGGCGTCAAAAATATCGGGTATATGCGGAAGTGCTGCACTCTATCCAGTCGTTGTCGAGCACACTTAAACGTGATGAAGAACTCCGCAGACAGACCGACTCTCTGCGCGAGGAGTGGATTGCTGGGATAACTCATGATCTGAAGACACCCCTGTCCTCCATCCAGGGATATGCGCACATGCTGGAAGCTGAGAAATACAACTGGACCTCCGAAGAAATACGGGAATTTGCAGGCATCATGCTGGATAAATCCATGTACATGGACCGGTTGGTGAACGACCTGTCCATGACATACCGGCTGCGCAGCGGTGGATACCAACCCCCTATTGAACAAACAGACGTAAATGCGCTACTTCAGGATCTTGTACATCGTGCCGAGCGTAACCCGGCTTATGGAGAAGGCCGTATTACATTCCAACCTGCCACAGTCGCGGTGCAGGGTTATGTACATATCCCGTCCTTCGAACGAATTGTCGATAATCTCACCGCCAATGCCCTGCTGCACAATCCACCACAGACGAAGCTGACCGTTCGTGTTGAGCCAGGTGAGCAGGCCGGCGACTTCCTCATTCAATTTGCCGATGATGGCCGCGGAATGGATCAGGAGACGGTATGGAGGCTGTTCGAACGATACTATCGCGGCACGGATACGGCGACATCCGATGTCGGATCAGGCCTCGGCATGGCGGTAACCAAAGGGCTGATTGAGGCCATGAAAGGCCGAATCGAGGTTCAATCCCATCCGGACCAGGGAACCACCATACGTTTGATATGGGATCGTCATTCGAATGAAGCGAAATAAAACTCCGCTTGACCTTTTGATTTTCAGTCTATATAATCGACACTCAATAACACCTGTTCCAATATATTGATATGGATCTCAAGTTCATTTCAATCCAAATGAACTGACAATAACTTTGCATATTGGCGATGACCAGAGACATGATTTCGTTTGCGTGCTGCCCAGAGAGAGAAGGGATTGGTGAAACCTTCTTCAGCGAACGGAGCGGAATTACCCCTCTGCAGCCGTGGCCTCGAACCTCAGCTTGGCGGACTTTCGATGAAAGTTTCGTCCGGTTGTCAGTAGTGTTCACCGCCTGATCCCCGATAACGGATCCCAATGAGGGTTATGATCTTTCCTGTTTTGCGGCGGCTGGCCGATGCAGGGGATATTCATAACCAAATTAGGGTGGAACCACGAGCTGAGCGCACTCGTCCCTTTTCCGGGACGGGTGTTTTTTTGCGCTTCCATTTCAAACATTGGAGAGTGGTTTGCATGAGTAATCAACAAGGTAACCCTATTGAGATTCGCCTTCAAGGTGGAGCAGTTCGTTCGTACGAGGCAGGCATAAGTGTCGGAGAAGTCGCTTCGTCCATCAGTACTAGCTTGGGTAAACAGGCCATCGGAGGCATTGTGGACGGTGTTAACGTTGATCTGAACATGAAGCTTGAACAGGACTGTGAACTCGTCATTGTTACACTGGACAGCGAGGAAGGACTGTATCGTTATCGTCATACTACTGCGCATGTCCTCGCCCAGGCACTCAAGCGTATCTACGGTGCGGAACAAGTCAAACTGGGGATTGGCCCCGTCATTGAAGATGGCTTTTATTACGATGTGGATCTGGAACATGCCTTGTCCATCAGTGATCTGGTTGCCATTGAGCGGGAAATGAACAAGATTGTACAGGAGAATGAGAAGATCAGCCGGCGGGTGGTTAGCCGTGAGGAAGCCCTTCTGTTGTTCGAAGAGATTCAGGATCCGTATAAACTTGAACTGATCCATGATTTGCCGCAGGATGCGGAGCTTTCAATCTATGATCAAGGGGAATTTTTTGATCTGTGCCGGGGCCCACATCTTCCGTCCACTGGCCGGATCAAAGCCTTCAAGCTGCTGAATGTGGCAGGGGCTTACTGGCGGGGCGATTCGAACAACAAAATGCTGCAGCGTATCTACGGCACTGCCTTTCCAAGCAAAGCCCAGCTGGACGATCACCTGCACATGCTGGAGGAAGCCAAGAAGCGGGATCATCGCAAGCTGGGCAAAGAGCTGGGGCTGTTCATGTTCTCGGAGGAAGCGCCAGGGATGCCCTTCTATCTCCCGAAAGGCATGACAATCCGTACAGAGCTGGAGCAATTCTCACGCGAGCTGCAGCTGCAGGAAGGGTATCAGGAGGTTCGAACTCCGCTGATGATGAACAATCGTCTGTGGGAGCAATCAGGGCATTGGGAGCACTATAAGGACAATATGTATTTCTCAGAAGTGGATGACGCTACGTTTGCACTGAAGCCGATGAACTGCCCTGGGCATATGCTGATTTTCAAAAATAGTCTTCATTCCTATCGCGAGCTTCCCATTCGCATGATGGAATTCGGCCAGGTTCACCGTCATGAATTCTCGGGTGCACTGAACGGCATGATGCGGGTACGGACATTTTGTCAGGATGATGCCCATCTCTATGTCATGCCGGAACAGATTGAGGAAGAGATCAACCAGGCGATATCCCTGATCGGACGCATGTACGATATTTTTGGTTTTGAATACACAATTGAGCTATCCACTCGTCCCGAAGACTCCATGGGGTCGGAAGAGCTATGGGATCAGGCGGAACGCGCACTGCAAAATGTACTGGATCGGCGCGGCGTGAAATACCGCATCAATGAAGGAGACGGAGCCTTTTATGGGCCGAAGATTGACTTCCATATTCTCGATGCGCTGAAGCGCAGCTGGCAGTGCGGAACAATTCAGCTTGATTTTCAAATGCCGGAGAAATTCGACCTCACTTATGTTGGCGAGGACAGCCTGAAACACCGTCCGGTCGTGATCCATCGTGCCATTTATGGCTCCATTGATCGCTTCATTGGTATTCTGACTGAGCATTATGCGGGTGCGTTTCCACTATGGCTCGCTCCGGTTCAGGTGAAGCTGCTCCCGGTATCCGATCACTATGCGGATTATGCGCTGCAGGTACAGAGTCAATTGCGAGCAGCAGGCATTCGGGTTGAAACGGATCTGCGCAGCGAGAAGCTAGGGTACAAAATTCGTGAAGCTCAGATGGAAAAAGTGCCTTACTCGCTCGTACTCGGGGAAAATGAGAAAAACGCCCTGTCTGCCTCTGTCCGCGCATACGGTCAGGGAGATCAAGGCGTTCAGAGCATTGAAGCATTCATCCAGGAAGTACAGCAAGCTGTGCAAGCAAAAGCCTAAAATGTCTATCTTAGCGAGTTAACGCAGATGATATAAACAGATGAGTGTACTATGATCACCTTTGATCATTTACTGAGGTGAAGACTGGTCCTGCACCTCAGCCTAGGCTCATCACAATTTTTCATCAGGCTTCAGCCCAACCTGCTGTTCGCTCCATGTCCAGAAACGTTCAGTTACCGCATCATCGACGGCATGTGCTTTGAGCTTCTGCTCTTTCTTTTGATAAAAGTAGCGTCCTGTTATTTCTGCTACTTCCGGGCTGGTGGCCAAATAAATCGCCGTTTGTGCCCCCTCCTCGGGAGACAGGAAAAAGGGAAGCTTGCCGATAAAGGCCATGATACGTGTACCAAAACCGGTATTACGATCCACGCCGATGCTTGTTCCAACTGCACCCGGATGCAGACAATTCACCGTGACTCGGCTATTTGCCACTTTGCGGGACAGCGCACGGGTGAACAGTACGTTGGCCAGCTTGGACTGGGCATAGCTCTTAATCGGGTTATAGCCCTTCAGCAGATGCGGATCGTCGAAGTGAATCTTGCCTGCTTTGTACGCACCGGAAGAAACATTCACGACTCGTCCCTGCTCTGCAGCCTGCAAAGGCTGGATCAGGAGCAATGTGAGCAGAAAATGTCCCAGATGGTTAATGCCGATGCTCTGCTCAAAACCATCCGAGGTCTCCTGTCTTTTCAGCATAACCACGCCGGCATTATTCACCAGCACGTCAAGCGTACTGTAGCGTTCGCGGAAGGAGCGGGCAAAATGGCGGATGCTCTGGGTGGAACCCAGATCACACAGCATTAGCTCAATCGCAGTAGAGCCTGACTCACGCAGGGCCTCTTGCAGAGCCTGCTGTCCGCGCTTCTCGCTGCGGCAGGCCATAATCACCCTATAGCCTTGCCTTGCAAGTTGAATGGCGGTTGCGAGCCCCATGCCGGAATTAGCTCCGGTTACAATGGCTGTTTTCATGGACATCGGATACTTCCCTTCTGAACCTAGGTTCAATTATTGGATGAACGGAACAGCATCCTGTCTCCCACGGAAAAGAGGCACTCCGAGTAACAATATGAGATAATGAAGTTATCACATCTTGGTTTCCATGGGAGGACAGGTATGCTGACCAAAGACGATTTTAAAAAAATCAAAAAAGAAGCAAAGCTTGAAATCGAGGTACTGGAACAAGAGTATCATCATATGGGACAGGCACTCGATTCACCGCAATGGGATCAACGCAAACATCGAAGATATGCATCCCTTGTCATTGAATGCTGCTCCATTCTTGAACACATGTTAAAACAGCTATATCAGAGCATCTATCAAAAAAAGTTTAATTCGACCGAGCTGATGAAAACTCCTGCTTACCGTGCACGGTCCAATATGGAGATCATACAGGCTGAATTAAATAAACAACAGATCGCCCTGAAACCTGGGAAAGAAAACATGGAACAGGCTCTTAGTCAGGTCTTCCAGGCGAGGAACAAGCTCATTCATGAGAACTTCTCCTTTGACTCCATCGTCAAAGAAGGCATGCAGGCTGAACAAACCTTTGAAGCGATGCTGGATACGATCCAGAAGTACAGAAAACACTTAAAATATCTTCGTCCAGAATAAACGCAAACTATAACATCCAAAAAGGAGGTGGACCGGACTCGATCCGGAAACCTATGAATAATCAGACAACAGATTTAACTGTGCTGCATCTCCATATTCCCACGCCTTCGGGAGACAACCCGATATACCCCGTCATGCTGCGCGATGAGGACGGCATCACCCTCGTGGACACCGGCATGATCGGCCAATTCGAGGGTTTGGAGTCTGCACTGGAGCAGGAAGGCGTACAGCTGGCTGATATCAAACGCATCATATTGACACATCAGGACATTGACCATATCGGTAACCTAGGTGCCCTTTTGGATGCGATACCTGGACTTGAGGTCTGGGCACATGCGGATGAGATTCCCTATATTAAAGGTGAAAAGCCATTGATCAAGTTCACGCCTGAACGAAGAGCCATGCTTCCCGCACCTGTGCTTACCCAGGCCGATCAGCTTCTCTCCCAGCTGCCTGAGATCGAGATCAGCAGAGTATTGGAAGATGGGGACATGCTGCCGCTTCAAGGCGGAATTCAGGTCATCCATACACCTGGACATACCCCGGGGCATATCTGCCTGTACTTCCGTGAATCGGAATTCCTGCTGGCTGCCGACGAACTGCGTGTCGTGGATGATGAACTGGTCGGACCTGCACCGCCTGCAACACCGGACATGCCTGAAGCGCTGAGAAGTTTGAAAAGACTGACCGGCCTGAAACTGAACAAAGTGCTCTGTTACCATGGCGGCGAATACACAAATGAACCAAGCGCGCATATCGCCAAACTTGCAGAAAGCACGGATTAATTGGCAGTATCCATCTGCTATGTGCTTCCCTATATAAAGCAATCAAGGGGCTGTCCCAAAGTCATGAACTTGGCGGGACGCCCCTTTTTCTATTTTAACGAACAGGAACCGGGTTCTATTAGAAGCATGCTTGAGCTCCGATACTAGTAATGGAACCCGGATGCAGGAGCTCAATTCTCCGGTGTTAGCACAATGATGTGGTCGTCCCCATCCCTCGGAGTTCCTCTTCCGTCCCGATTGTTCGTCAGAATGTACAACTTCCCGTCTTCTCCGGCAGTCACGTTACGAATGCGTCCCCACTCATCTTCAAAAATGGGCTCCACCTTCTCCACTTGTGTACCATCCTCGGACAGGGTAATATGCAGCAATTGCTCGCCTCTCAGGTTAGCCGCAAGCAGTGAACCCGCCCACGGTCCTTCCTCTATAAAAGCAATACCCGATGGTGCCCATGTATCGTCACCACTATGAGTGAGCGGAGCCCGGTAGGTACCATTGTCATCCTCATCGCCTTCAACTTCAGGCCAGCCATAGTTCTCCCCTGCTTCAATCCGGTTAATCTCATCGTAGTTACGCTGACCGTGCTCGGTAGCATAGAGGTACTTATTATCCGGATTCCATGCAAGACCCTGGGCATTCCGGTGTCCCATGCTGTATACAGGGGAATTCGGCCCCGGGTTATCTGCAGGGATCGATCCATCGAGACCAATCCGCAATATTTTGCCACCCAAGCTGTTCTGGTCCTGTGCGAGTTCCGGTTCATAACGCTCACCGGTTGTAATGTAGAGCATGTTGTCCGGACCAATCTTGATGCGGCCACCATTATGATTCGTCCCGCCAGGGATGTTACCAAGCAACTCCTTGTCGATCACGGCTTGAACTCCATTCACCTTCAAGCGCAATACCCGATTTGCGATCTCGTCCCCTTCAAGGTAGGAATGGTAGGCGTAGAGATAACCGTTATTCTCAAAGTCCGGATCTGCAGCCAGACCGAGCAAGCCCCCTTCTCCCTCTTCATTGAACGGAGCCTCAAACGCAATAAGTGGTTCGGTTTGCAATTCTCCATCCTTAATGACCCGTATCGTTCCAGGACGCTCCGTAACAAACATTCGTCCGTCTGGCACGCTTACCAATTCCCATGGTGCGTTCAGTCCAGTGGCCAGGACCGAAGCCTGATACGGGATAACCGCATTCTCCTGTGTTCCTTCTTCCCCGGTACTCGCCTTGTCATTGCCTCCATTTGCTCTCTCTCCCTGACCTGTGCCTTGACCTTGAGACACCTGCTGCGATTCTGTGGAAGGATCGCTTGAAGCACAGGCCGTCAGCAGTGCCATACTTAACAGCGAAGCGTATAGTGGAACACTTACTCGGTTATTCATCATCTCATCTCCTTCTATTGAATTGAGTGTAGTTGAATCTGCCAAATGCCGCTGCGATATGTTCAAGGATAATTATTCTCCGTATCTGTCCTCTATCTCTGTCCTCAATCGGTATCTCTACCGGTATCTGTATTTGTAGCGTTATTTGTACCGTTAGCGGTCAACCATCCTCATGGTCGTTTCGCCCTGTATTTACCCCTCTCTCCGTTCGCCTAAACGGGAATTTAACCACAATAAATGAAGCTTCTCCATCACTTCCCTTTGGCATTTTTCAATATTCTTCTATAATAGAAGGATAGAAAGAACTGAAAGGTGGAGCTATACACATATGAACCAAAGCCCTTTATCCCGTCTGGAAGCTGATCTGTCTGCACAAGGATTGGACGCCATGCTGATTACAGATCCGAAACATATCTACTATTTAACTGGTTTTGCAAGCAACCCGCATGAACGTTTTCTCGGTCTTGTTCTCGCTCGTGGCGAGGAACCTTTACTGATTGTGCCTGCCCTGGACGCTGAAGCTGCTGCAGCTGCCTCCTCGGTAACCCATATCGCAACTCATACCGATACCGATAATCCCTATGCATTATTCGAACGTTATCAGGGACGCCTCGGCCGGATGGGCCTTGAAAAAGAATACGTCACCGTTGCGCGTTACGAGCAGCTGACCGCTGCCCTTGGTGCAGTCAACTTCGAGGATGTCGGTCCTCTGCTCCGTACACTGCGCGTCAAGAAGACACCGGACGAAGTAGCCCGCATCCGCCATGCCATTCATCTTATTGAAGAAACCCTGCGCCTGGGACTGTCCCATGTACGCACAGGCGTAACTGAGATTGAATTGGTCGCTGAAATGGAATATCAGATGAAGAAACTGGGTGCAGATGGTCCCTCCTTCGATACCATGGTGCTTACCGGACCCAAGACAGGCCTGCCGCATGGTACAACCGGGTGAACGCAAGCTGCAGCATGGCGACTTGCTGATGTTTGATATGGGCGTATACGCTGCAGGGTATGCATCTGATATTACGCGTACATTTGCTTTTGGTGACATTTCTCCTGAACTGAAAACAATCTACAATACCGTGCTTGCCGCAAACGAAGCTGCCATTCTTGCAGTTAAGCCAGGCGTAGCCTGTGCCGATATCGACCGTGCAGCACGTCAGGTGACGGAAGATGCCGGATACGGCGAACGATTTATGCACCGTGTTGGACACGGTCTGGGAATTGATGTGCACGAGTATCCTTCCCTGCATGGACAGAATATGGATCTTCTGCAGGAAGGCACCGTATTCACGATTGAACCAGGCATCTATACCCCTGCAGGCGGAGTACGAATTGAGGACGATGTTCTTGTCACAGATACCGGAGTTGAAGTGCTGACTTCCTATCCAAAAGAACTGCAGATCCTGACAGACTAACCTTTAAGATTTACAATTAAAAATAACCCGCGAAACCATATCCATATGGCTTGCGGGTTATTCTCATTATAAGACTTGTTACGTTGCTAACAACCATACTCGAATGAATATGGATGTAGACGAGATCGGATTAGACTTCATCCTTGATTTTAAAATTACGCGCTGCGTATATAAACGGCGTACCCACCGCGGTCAACACGAATTTGATAATGTACGTTGTCAGGAAGATTTCGAGCCAGACGTCCCATGGATAGATAAATGCAAATGCAATCGTACAGAACACCAACGTATCCACAAAGGAACTGACGATCGAGCTGCCGTTGGTACGAATCCACAACTGATTGCGCCCAGGTGCAACCTTGCGCAGCATACTGAACAATCGCACATCCAGGAACTGGCTAATGAAGTACGCTGTCAAACTTCCGAGTGCCAGACGCGGCAGCAGTCCGAACAAGGTTTCCATCGACTCTTGCGCAAAGTCCGTCGGTGCCGGTTCGAAGAAGATGACCATCTGCATCAGTACTGTCGTCATGATTAGCGTGAAGAATCCGAACCATACGGCCTTCCGCGCTTCACCCGATCCATACTTCTCATTGAGAAGGTCACTGGTCAGGTACATGCTGACATACATCGTATTGCCAAGCGTCAGTACAATTCCCATAATATCTATCGTTTTAGTCACCTGAATGTTGGCTATAACCGTAGCGACACCAATCCAGGCATACAGACCCTTTTTACCGAACAGACGGTAACACAACAGGAAAAAACCATACGTTACGAGAACAAAAAGTGCTCCCCAACCCAAATTAAACATAAATACATACACTGCCTTCCTAGTTTTGATTACGCGGGATGGTTACGAACCGCGGTCTGGCCTGGGGCCAAAACATGAATACTCTATCACATTTCCTATCCATTGAACAGCACTAAATAAAGACAATCTGCGATAATGTAAAAAAAGCCGCCCTACGGGTAACCCGTAGAACGGCTGATTTTGGCTTACTGCTGCGCATAAGCCATCCAAGTTATGGAGGCCGGATTATACTTGAACAGCGGAATCCAGATCACGGCTTTGATCATTGAATGTATCCTGATCATTCTCTTTCAGGATTTTACTGGATACGAGACCAGCGGTCATCGAATCGTTCACGTTCAGTGCCGTACGACCCATGTCGATCAGCGGCTCAACCGAGATCAGCAAGCCTGCGAGTGCAACTGGCAGATTCATCGTGGACAATACGATCAGGGAAGCGAAGGTTGCCCCGCCGCCTACACCGGCTACGCCGAATGAACTGATCACGACAACCAGGATCAGCGTAATGATGAAGTCCCAGCTCATCGGGTCGATACCGACCGTAGGAGCAATCATCACCGCCAGCATGGCCGGATAGATCCCGGCGCAGCCGTTTTGACCAATGGTAGCCCCGAAGCTTGCCGAGAGATTCGCAATACCTTCGGATACGCCCAATTTCTTCGTCTGTGTCTCCACGTTAAGCGGGATTGCAGCTGCACTTGAACGGGATGTGAAGGCAAATACCAGGGTTGGCAGAACCTTTTTCACATACGTCAACGGATTGAAGCCGAACAGCGCGATAATAATCAGGTGGATGATAAACATCACAATCAAGGCAACGTAGGAAGCAATGACGAATTTGATGAGTTTCAGGATTTCATCCGGATTCGTGGTGGCCGTTACTTTCGTAATGAGCGCTAGAATCCCGTATGGAGTCAGCCTGAGCACCAGCGTTACGATCCGCATGACTACTGCATATACCGCATTCACCATGCCTCGGAACGTTTCCGCCTGCTGTGGTTTCTTGCGATCCAGTCCAAGTACTGCCACACCGATAAATGCCGAGAAGATAACAACAGCAAGAGTAGATGTGCGGCGTTCACCGGTCATATCTGCAAATGGATTGGAAGGAATGAATTCCAGAACCTGCTGCGGAATCGTTTGATCCTGTACATCAACAAGACGTTCCTCCATCTTCTGCCCCTGCGCGAGCTCTCTGTCCCCGCCTTCAATTTCAATGGAAGTAAGGTTGAAGCTCAGACTTGTTACGATACTTACACTTGCCGCAATAGCCGTCGTAATGAGCAGAATCGCAATGATCGAGAAGCTCATTTTACCGAGGTTTTGCTTGCCTTTCAAATTCATGATGGCCGAAATAATGGAAACCATGATGAGAGGAATCACGACCATCTGCAGCAATTTAACATATCCTGAACCGACAAGATTAAACCAGTCAACAGACTTGGTAACAATGTCAGAATTAGACGAGTATATCAGTTGAAGAATGACGCCATACACAACCCCGATTCCCAAACCCGCGAATACACGCTTGGTAAAGGAAATATGTTTCTTTTGCATCCAATACAGGACGCCTAGAAGAACGAGCATAATCACTACGTTCAGAATGACTAGAAAAGTATCCATCTTGTAAATCCTCCTCAGAATGTGCATACCGATTGAACGGTTTTTTTCTATTCGCTTTATGCGACATTGAACAATATATCATATATCAAACTATTCTGGTAGGTATTAATTGATATTATGTAATATGCATGTAATACATTCAAGAATTTCTGAAAAAAATTCACCGTTTAATGAAAATTCTTCTATTCAACCCCCGGTTAATTTTGTAATATAGGTATATCCGCTTATTCCCAAGTTTTCTCAACGTGAAAATTAGGCCTTTTTTCGTTGGTATATAGTCTTACGATACGGAAAAGCGACAAATGTTAATGAACATGACGTGAAAGGATGATCCTATGTTTCGTAATCGTACGGTTGCCGGCAAAATTAGAGGCACGCTGTTCCTCGTTCTACTGGTCGCTTCCCTGTTGTTTAGTATCAGTTTCTATGCTGTATCCATGAATATTATGCAGAGCTATGTGCTTCCACAGTTCGACAAGGTCCTGAACACGTCCATCCAGGATATATATAAGAACGTCTCCTCCTCCAAGATTTTGCAGGTGCAGAGTGGCGGTGCGGGTTCTGAAGGTGCCGCTCTGACGGTTGAATCCTATCTAGCTGAAAAAGCAAAAGAACATAACTTGGATGCATCCTACGTTGTATCCATCCAGGAAGGCAAAGCAACGGTTGTCATTGCTAACGCAGCCTCAGAAATGAAAGCCGGAGATGAAATCAGCGTGCAATCCGCGATGAATACGGCAGTAGAAAGCAAAGAAATGGTTATCAGTGACGTTTATTCCGATTCCTTCGGCGTACATAAAGCAGCCTTTATTCCGATTGCGGGCAGCAATATGATCATGGCAGTAAGTATGGATGCCCAGTTCATTCAGGATAAAAACGTTCAGATCTTCTGGTTATGCCTGGGTATCACAGCACTCGTCTTCGTGCTCGGTTGGCTGATCTCAGCCAGCATGATCAAAAGAGTAACCAAACCAATCATCCAGCTCGTACAACACAGCAAACAGATTTCTCAAGGTGACCTGACCGCCCAGCTGCAAATCAAGGGCAAAGATGAAATTGCTCAGCTCGCCGCAAGCTTCCAAACGATGACCCACAATTTGAAGGAAATGATCAGCCGTGCACTGTCTACCTCCAATGAAGTGGTTCAAGGCTCCGATGATCTGTTAAGACGGGTGGAGTCCATGTCCGGTATGGTCAAAAACTCCAGCCGCTCTGCGGAAGACGCGGAGAAAGGCAGTGTGACCATTGCTTCAAGCGCTGCCGAGAATGCGAGAGCCATGGAAGAAATTACGCAGGGCATCATGCATATTGCCTCTTCTGCTGCTGAAGTATCGGAGCAGATTGGTGAAGCTGCAAATGAAGCCGTCAACGGTAACCGTCTCGCACAGGATGCTGTGCAGCAAATGGAACGTGTCGGCCAGACGGCAAACGAGTCACTGCGTTACGTGGAGACGATGAATGAACGTTCCGTAGCGATCGGCACGATTGTTACATCCATTTTTGAAATTACGAAACAGATCAACATGTTATCCCTTAATGCTTCCATTGAAGCAGCACGTGCCGGAGAGCATGGCCGGGGATTCGCTGTCGTAGCAGGTGAAGTCCGCAAGCTGGCGGAACAGTCCAAAACAGCCACGGAGGAAATCGCCGATTATCTCGGAACCATTCGGGAGGATGCGGAACGTTCGGTGAGTGCCATGAACCGGGTAACCCAGGAAATCGGGTCTGGTACCCATGTCGTTCAACAAGCGGGAACGGCCTTCCAGCAGCTGAACGAACTGATCCAGAACGTCAACCTGACCATCCAGAACGTCTCTGCTTCCACAGAGGAAGTCTCCGCAGGCGCAGAGGAAGTTAGTGCATCTGTTGAAGAGACAGCACAGATTACATCCAGATCACGCGAGAGCATGCAGCAGATTGCTTCTACCGCCGAGCATCAGCTCAGTGAGATGGATTCCCACTCGGGTACGGTTCGTCATCTGCATGAACAGGCCATGGAACTTCAGTCTGCGATGAAGAAATTCAAAATTAACTAAAATAACAATCCAGGTATAACATTAAACCATCATTCCCTTACGTGAACCACAATTAAACCACAGACATGCAAATACCCCCATGTGTAACAGCAGCCCGTTTCCGGGTACTTCCAATACACATGGGGGTGTTTTTTATTAATAGAAGGTTATAAATGGCTGATCATACACCAGCTTGCTATTCAATCATTAACGTTTGAAGCGGGATCTCGGTACTGGATTCCCATAATTTCGTATACACGTTTCATGTCCAGGGCTGAGCGCAGAGATTCCGCTACCCGGTCGAACTCCATCTCCTTGCGTTCATGAGCACTATAGGTTTCCTGAAGCGGAGCGAGTCCTTTCCCTTGCCGAAGGCCGTTAAGCCAGGAGCGGCGGAACTGGTCACTTTCAAACAAACCATGCAAGTACGTTCCCCATACTTTGCCATCCGGGCTTCCCCAGCCTTCCTGAAAAGACTGACCACCTGGATGAACAATCTCAAACAGCCCACTCACTTGCTTCGCATCATGGCACTCGGTCACGCCCATATGAATCTCGTACCCATTCACAGGCATGGAATCAACTGAATCTTGATCCCCATATAGACGAATCGGATGCCGCTGCAGTACACGCCCTGAAGCTCTAACGGTCTGTTTATGTTCCAGAAAAGTGGTCGACAGCGGTAGCCATCCCAGACCCCGTGCCTCCTGGATCTGATTAGCTTCCACTGCAAACGGATCTTTTAAATGCTGGCCCAGCATCTGATATCCACCGCATATGCCCACAAGCTGTACATGATCACGTTCAGTCCGACTCGCGATAGCTTGCTCGAGACCCGATTCTCTCAGGAATGCCAGATCACCAATCGTATCCTTCGTACCGGGAAGCAAAATGGCATCCGGCTGGCCCAGTTCTTCCGGGGAAGTCACATACCGTACATTAACATCCGGTTCACGGGACAGCGAGTCAAAGTCCGTAAAGTTGGAAATGCGCGGGTAACGAATAACGGCAAGATCCAGCTCCCGTTCCCCTGATTTGCCATGACGCATGGAGTCCAGCACCACGGAATCCTCAGCTTCAATCTTTATATCTCTTATGTAAGGCAGTACGCCCAATACCGGAATGCCCGTCCGCTCTTCGAGCCAGTCGAGTCCGGGCTGCAGCAGGGACAGATCCCCCCGGAATTTGTTAATGATAAATCCTTTTACACGCTGGACCTCATGCGGCTCCAACAGCTCAAGTGTACCTACAATGGAAGCAAACACGCCTCCGCGATCAATGTCCGAGATCAGAATGACTGGCGAATCCGCCCAGCCTGCCAGATTCATATTGACAATGTCCCGATCCTTCAAGTTAATCTCGGCCGGACTGCCTGCGCCTTCCATCAGTACAATATCATAGGTTTCGCGCAGCCGATTCAGCGCATCCATGACTGTCTGCTTCGCTTCCGGCAGGAAATGCTGACGATAATCCGAAGCACTCATCTGGGCAAAAGGTACACCGTGCACCACGATCTGCGAGTGCATATCCCGCACGGGCTTGATCAATATCGGGTTCATATCCGTTGTTGCTTCAATACCGCAAGCTTCTGCCTGCGCTCCCTGGGCTCTGCCAATCTCCTTGCCATCTTCGGTTACATAGGAGTTGAGCGCCATGTTTTGTGATTTAAACGGGGCAGGTCTGAAGCCATCCTGCTTGAATATCCGGCATAATGCCGTTGTAATAACACTCTTCCCCACATCCGATGCCGTACCTTGCAGCATCAATACCGCCGCTTGTCCTACAGGGGTATTCTGCACGTTCCAATCACCTCAGCTCTCCGCGTTATGCTCCACATTACTCATTTCCGTTCGTTCCCTATATCAAAAATAATCCCTGCAGCAGACTTAACACCGTCAACAGAGCGGCTTCCAGCAGCTCATTCATCGCACCATATGTATCTCCAGTAAGTCCGCCTAACCTCTCACTGATGCGTCCGGCAACGAACTTGCCGATAAGATATGCCGCCAGTGGTACCAAAATGGCAGCTGCAATAGGATATAGCCACCAAGGTAATGTCCCAAGGCCCCTATCCATCGCCAGCATTTCTACCATGCTGCTGCCAGGCTGAAAGATCCACACCGCGGCAAGTGTAATGACAGCCGCCAGGATGGTTAGTCCAACCGTAGCGCTTCGTGCCCTCTGGACTTCCTTCCGTTCCCCAAGGCCCTTGAACAGGACAGCAAGTCCATCGTCTCCCCTGGCATTCGGCCAAGCCGAAATGGCATACACCATGAACCAGCGGCTCCAGATCATGGGCAGAATCAGCAGCGCTCCATACAGCCAGTTTCCATGTGCGATAAAATCAGCAATTAAGGCTGCTTTCATCATGAGCAGCAGTACGCAGGCAATCACGCCCATGGCTCCAACGCGGCTGTCTTTCATAATTTCCAGCATTCGCTCACGGGTACGATAGCTGAGCAGGCCATCCGCTGTGTCCATCCAGCCATCCAGATGGAGTCCCCCCGTAAGCCATACCCAAAGGGTCAGGGTCAATACAGCCGCTGGGAACGATGGCAGCAGTGCACCTGTAAGCGCGCCACCAATCCAGACACTTAAACCAATGGCCGCACCGACCAGCGGATAATACACTACGCTTTCCCGCAGCAGTGGCGGAACGAAGTCAATCTGCATTTTCACGGGGAAACGGGACAAAAATTGAAAAGCGGCCGCAGCCGCATGTTTTTGATCCAGTCTGTTTACATACTCCGCACCCTGAGCCGGCCCCTCGTTTACCTGATTCAGGTGGTCTTCACTGGTCATTTCCTCACGATTATGCTGGATGTTGTTACCGTCATGGCTCATAAGCGATACTCCTTGCTCTTCAGCTCCATAGCAATCCCTACCGTTACCAGAAATACTTCGCGGCAGATGGCAGCGACCCGCTGATTTAATATGCCCGCCAAATCCCGATATCTTCTGCCAAGCGCATACTCCGGTACGATGCCGTCCCCCACTTCATTCGTAACCAGGACTAGCAGCCCGGGATAGGACTCGATAGCGGTTACCAGCGCATTCATATGATCCAGAACAACCTGCTCAGGCTCTTGCTCATGGGTAAGCAGGACGTTGGTCAACCAGAGCGTCAGGCAATCCACCAAAATGGTCGGAGCTGACGTTCCTGTATGCGATTCTCCCATTTTTGTGATGAGTTCTGGCAATGCCAAGGGTTCCTCCACGGTATGCCACAGGTACCCCACTTCATCCCGCTGATTCTGATGCAGACGTATCCGTTCACGCATCTCGTCATCATACGCCTGTGCGGTTGCGACATACCAGGCCTCGGAGGAACGCTGCATGCAGAGACGCTCGGCGAAGGAGCTTTTGCCGCTCCTTGCCCCGCCCGTTACAAGTACGCTCATGGAGATACCTCTCCCCGAACTGGCGAAGCAGCTGTCGATGACTCATCCGCGCGCTCATTCTCATTCGAGCTTCCCGATACACCAGCGCTTGCAAATGTGGCCATCTCATTCAGAATACGGCAAGCCGCATCGATTAGATGAAGACTGAGCACACCACCTGTTCCCTCACCCAGCCGCATGTCCAGATCCAGCATCGGTTTGAGGGCAAGTTCGTGCAGAAGCGCAGCATGTCCACTTTCATGCGATGTATGCGAAGCAATCATATATTCCACACTGACCGGGGCAAGCTGTCTCGCAATCAGTGCCGCTGCAGTGGAGATAAACCCATCCACCACAACAGGACAGCCATGAGCTGCCGCTGCGAGGATGACACCTGTCAGTCCGGCAATTTCCAATCCGCCCACTTTGCCAAGCACATCCAGGGCATCGTCTGCATCCGGTGCATTCACACTAAGCGCCCGGCTGACTACAGCAGCTTTGCGCTGTAAACCTGCGTCATCCATCCCTGTTCCCCGACCAACCGCAGATGCGGGTGCTGTTCCGGTTAAAGCACACATGACTGCGGCACTCGCTGTAGTATTTCCGATACCCATTTCACCGGTGACAAATAATTGAGTTCCCTTGGCGACTTCAGCAGCCACAACCTCGGCTCCGGCAAGAATCGCCTGGATCGCTTCATCACGGCTCATGGCTGGACCCTGCGCCATGTTGGCTGTACCTTTGCGTACTTTGCGGGAGACCAGGTCCGGGTGTTCCAGATCGGCATTCACGCCAATGTCCACACAGATGACATCTGCCCCTGCATGGCGCGCCAGAACGTTGACGGCCGCTCCTCCTGCCAAAAAATTATGAACCATCTGCGGCGTTACCTCTGCCGGGAACGCACTGATTCCTTCGGCAACGACGCCGTGATCGGCAGCCATAACAATGACGGCCCTGCGATCCAGACAAGGCCGAGCCTCGCCGGTTATCCCCGCAAGTCGAATAACCAGCTGTTCCAGTTTGCCCAGACTGCCGGGCGGTTTCGTTAATGAATCCACATGTGCCGAGGCTTCTGCCGCCACTTCTTCATTAGGACCCACGATCCGATCGATTAACTGTTCCAACGTCTGTTCATTATTCATACCGCCAGCACTTCCTTCATCAAAATATAGGGTCGCCCCGCTTTTCGTTCACTCGTGTTCTCGCCGCAGCAACAATTGCGGCAATCCAGTATCGGGATGATTCACCATGGCCGGGTTCACCCGGAAGATATCCCGAATGTTCTCTTCCGTCATCAGCGAATGTGGTGTTCCACTGCTTACGCACATGCCCTCGCGCAGAGCGAGAATCTGATCGCAGAATTGCGCAGCGAGGTTCAGATCGTGCAGCACAGCGACAATGGTAATCTTGTTTTTTTGCCGCCAGGAAGATAATAGCTCCATGAATTGCAATTGATATCGGATATCAAGAAATGTGGTTGGCTCATCCAGCAATAACAATTTGGGCTCCTGGGCCATGACTTTGGCGAGCGCCACCCGCTGCCTCTGCCCTCCACTGAGTGCATCGAGCGGCCTGTCGGCCATTTCGGTTAGACCCAGTTCTTCCAATACCCGGTCCACCACGGCCGCTCCATCCGCCGATTCCCTGCCTAACCAATTCTGATAAGGATAACGTCCCATCTCCACCACATCTCGGACAGGATACGAGATGGCAGGCAGGCCATCTTGCTGCAGCACCGCAATCATGCGTGACAGGTCTTTGCGAGTGTATGAGGTAATCTCCCGCCCTGCAATCTGAATGCTGCCTGCACCAGGCTGTTCGGTTCCTGCAATGAGCTGGAGCAGCGTTGATTTTCCGCTTCCGTTTGGACCAACGACACCCCACCATTCGCCTTCTGTGACACGCCAGTCCACGTTATGCAGTGCCCGGTGCTCTCCATACATTTTGCCTGCCCTCGCAACTTCAATCAGCGGATCGTTTGGGGTAACGCTTGTACCCATGTTTGTACTCATGCTTGTACTCATGGCATCACCCCTTTTCGCAGCTTTTTATTCCGATGCAGCAGATACGCGAAGAAAGGAGCTCCGACAAAGGCCGTCACCACACCAAGCGGAATTTCGGTCGGTGCCAGCAGGGAGCGTGCAATCGTATCGGCCCATACCATGAAGATGGCTCCGCCAATCGCGGACAAGGGAACCAGCAAACGATAGTCAGGCCCAACAATCAGCCGAAGAATATGCGGGATAACAAGACCTACGAATCCAATGACACCCGAAACCGAGACAGCCCCGGCGGTAAGCAGTGTTCCTACGGCAAGGACGGATAGCTTCAACCCATCCACCTGGACACCGATATGTGCAGCCTGCCGTTCCCCCAGTGCAAGCACATTCAAGGAACGGGCACGGCTCCAGAGGAAAATCAGACCCAGTATAAAATACGGGAAAAGGATGGCCGTATACGACCACCCACGCAGAGCCAGACTTCCCATCGTCCAGTATATAATTTCGTTAATCGTCTGTTTCGACATGGTCGACAGGAAGGAGACCACCGCTCCCAGAAAACTTTGCATCACCACGCCAGCCAGAATCAGGCTGTGTGTCGGTATTTTGCGCCCTTCACGAGCCAGGGCGAGTACAAACCATAATGTGAGCACGCCCGTCAGAAACGCAACGAGCGGCAAGGTCCAGATTCCGATCAGTGCATACTGCAATCCGAAGAAGATCAGAAAAGCAGCGCCCACCGATGCGCCAGACGATACGCCAAGCGTAAACGGATCTGCCAGCGGGTTACGAAGAACCCCCTGGAAGCCCGCTCCGGCGATGGCCAGCGATGCACCCACGAGTACAGCAAGCAGCACCCGCGGGAACCTGACCTTCCATATAATTTGCTCAGCTGCCGTACTCCAGTCGGGCGTGATCCAGTCTCCGATCCATGGCATGTGATGAAGCAGAATGCCTGCAATGTCACGGACAGGCAGAGCCACTGAACCGATGCCCGTACAGATCAGCACAGTCAGCACAAGCAGCAGAATTCCGGCTGTTCCGTACACTGCCAGCTTTTTACTCATTGGAACAGGTCAGGATAGATCGCTTTGGCAACAGCTTTCAAACCTTCCGTTACACGTGGGCCCGGACGGCTCAGCAGGTTGGCATCCAGGCCAATGACTGCATCGTTTTTCACCGCCGTAATTTGATCCCAGCCGCTGCGCTCTTTGATGATCTGATCCAGTGTTTTGGAGTTCTCATCAATAACATCATTGGCGTACAGAATGACATCCGGATTGGAAGCAATAATGTTCTCTTCGTTAATTTCATTCCAGCCCACGAGGTCGGAAGCAACGTTGATTCCACCGGCTACCGTGATCAGTTCATCCATGAATTCACCTTTACCCACAGTCCAGCCCGGGGAGAATTCAACATATACCTTTTTCTGATCTTCCGACTTCACAGCCTTAACCGCTTCGGTTACGTCCGCCACGTCCTGTTTCATTTTCGTGATGAGCTCCTGTGCCTGCTCCTGATGATCCGTGATTTTCCCGAACGTTTCGATGTTGTTCATGACATCGTCTATCGATTTCGGATCCGTTTTGAAAATGGTGATACCCAGTTCGCGCAGCTTGGTCACAGCTTCTTCGCTCATGGAGATCCCTGTAAATACGATGTCTGCTTCAGCTGCGATGATTGATTCTTCATTGGGCTTCGACACACCACCCATTTTCGGTTTGGTTGTTGCAGCTTCCGGATAATCGTCATAGTCGGATACCCCTACGATCTGCTCATCCAATCCAAGGGCGAACAATGACTCGGTTTCTGCCGGAGACACGGATACAATTTTGGCTGGCGCTTTCTCAAACGTGAAGGATTCACCTGTCGCATCAGTTACCGTAAGTGGATATTGTGTTTTGAGATCCGTCTGCTCCTGGCCTTGGGATTGCTCCTGTGCCGGCTGCTGCGTAGACGTACCTGTTCCCTCGCTCGTTGTTGCGTTTCCACATCCGGCCAAAGCCAGTGTAAGCATCGCTGCTGTCAGCAGGGACGCCATGCCTTTCCAATTCTTGATGTTCATTCTGTTCATTCTCCCCTTCTCAATGTTCTCTCTTAAGTAGTGCTCCTGACCATTCCCCCTGAATTTGTGTTCCTAAATAAAATGACCCTAGAAAACCACACTAGGCCACTACGATTGCAGTACCATCTTCCGATCGCTGTTATCCCCAGATTTTTTTGATTCTCTCTTATAAACGTGAAAATCCGGGGATAAAGGCGAGCGCTACGCTTCTTCAGATTGGTTCTGCACTCTTCGTTACGTGTGAATATTTCAGTTCATCCTATATGAACAAAAAAATCCCCGATCCTTACGTCAGGATCAGGGATGACGTCTCGCATATGGCGATCTGCACATCTACAGCGTACCCGCTGTTCATGCACATAGAATTGCCCGAAACGCTGTCCTTTCCTCGAAGGAACACCGGTTTGTACGTCCAGGGCAGGTAACCTGACTTACAGGACTGCTCGTCCTGATTTACAGTGGCGGGACCGTGCCGGATTCACACCGGCTTCCCTATTTCACCCATTGTGCCGTTCATCGTTTGCATTAACTCGATGAGTTCTTCTTGCTCACACAAGGGACCCGTGGTCGCTGATATTGTAACCATTCAAGTGAGCATGCCCTATCCATCAGCGCTTAAGCGCATAACGAGATATGTATTCATGCTGAAGTCACACTTCTGTTGTGATTATAGGTTATATTGCACATCCTTACAACCCGATTCACGGAAAAGACACCCTGCTTGAAACCCAGCTATTTCCGCTTTTTTCAAGCCGAACCTTAATTGCTTGCCCCGGAATGACCTGTGTATCCCAGAATCCCAGTTCCGGTATGAGACGTGACATGGCATACCGAATGACACCGCCATGGGTAACTATGGCAATCGCAGGAACATGATTTTCTTCGGAATGTTCCTCTGACGAACCGGACACAAGGCACTCCTTTACGAAGGAGTCGATCCTCGCAGCAAATGCCTGCCAAGGCTCGCCGCCCGGTGGCGTCACATCCTGCGGTGCATCAATCCAATTCCGGTAGAGCGGATTGTCCTTGAGCTCATTGTAAGTCATCCCTTCCCATTGCCCAAAATCAATCTCACGCAAACGCGGATCATACTGTACTTGTCCTGCTTGTACCGGAGCAATTCGTTCCACGGTCTGCCGGCAGCGCAGCAGATCACTGCAATACAGCGCATCCCATGTGATCCCGCGAATGGACTGGAGAAGCGGCGCCAGTTCCCGCTCTGCATCCGGCAGGAGACCGATATCGGTATGTCCGAGGTATCTCTTTTCCACATTCCAAGAAGTTGTCCCATGACGGATAAACACGATCTCCCGCGTTCCAGTTCCACGCTTCCCGGATTCTACTTCCATAACAGCGCACCTCCTGCTGTCCAGATACTGAAACTTACCAACCAGCATAACAGCACAAAAGCTCCCGCCGACCAGAACATCAAACGCGTGGTCCGCACGATATCCTCTGCTTCCATCAGCCGTGTCTGATCGCCCATATAGGCTCGAAAAGAAGCCACGCCATGGTAGACGTTATGCCCGCCAAGCCTGATACCCAGCGCTCCTGCAACGGCCGACTCCGGGAATCCGCTGTTCGGGCTGGGGTGCAATCTGGCATCCCGGCGAACCATGCGTGCAGCACCTTTTGCGCTCAATCTCATGAACCATGCACCCGTAATGAGCAGCAAGGCGGTAAGCCGCGCCGGAATCCAGTTCGCCCAATCATCGAGACGAGCAGAGGCCCAGCCGAGATGCAAATATTTTTCATTTTTATAACCAACCATGGAATCCAGCGTATTGACGGCCCGATAGGCCATCGCAAGCGGAGCACCGCCAATCAGGGCATAGAACAGCGGTGAAACGATGGCATCGACGATGTTTTCCGCTACAGTCTCCACGGTTCCCCGTACCACTTCCGATTCATCCAGATGCGCTGTATCCCGCCCCACGATCATGCCAAGTGAACGTCTAGCCGCAGGCCAATCCCTTTCTCTCAGATGACGATACACTTCCATGCCTGCATCCTTCAGTCCTTTGGAAGCAATGGTGGTGGCAATCAGTATCACTTCAGCGATAACGGCAATCACCGGGTGAACAAGTCCAAGGATGTATAACACTCCCCAAGTAAGCACCAATGAACCACCCGCAATGACTATCGGAAAAAGCAGCCCTGCCCGCTTAAGCCCCTGATCGCTGCTCACTCGTTTTCTGATGGTCCGCTCCAGTGCAGAAATTCCTTTCCCCATGCCGATCACCGGGTGGGGGATCCAGCGTGGATCTCCAATGAGGCGATCCAGTATGTATGCTGCTAAAATAATCCATGCCCCTGTCATTCCTGCCCATATGGGCCAGTCCGCCCACTTACTCAGAGATATCATCGCTTGCTATTCCTCTCTTTCCACGCCTGTCCAGCTTGCAAACTTTCGGTAACGGCATCATAGACGACACGCCCAATTCCTGCCCCAATTACTGTGGCTGTACCTGCGTAAGAGATCAGTGGTTTTCCCTCCATCTGACTCGTGGCCAGCACAATGGCATCCGTCGTCGTTCCCGTTGCAATCAGTCCATTTTCCGCATCCATTACACCGCAATCCGAGAGCGCTGCCGTTTTGGCTTCCACTGCTGTCTGAATGGCATTGACCATGGCTCCGGGCGTCATGCGGCCGTTGATCCATAACATGATATTAATTGTACCGGGAGTGTAGGGTGACTCTGCTGCTTTTCCCTCTGGGCTAGTTATGTTCCCTGCAGCATCAAACACGGTTCTTGCGGAGCCTGCCCTGGCAGCATTGGATACACCTGCTGTCGTACAGCACAAGATCCCTGCTTCATCGCCTACAACTTCCTGAACCGATGTGTGAGCAAGCTTAACCGCTGTCAGCAATCCGGCACATGCTGTTGTGCGTTCCTCCCAGCCTCTCAGGAAGTCTGCAATATCGCGCGGTGGGTCGTCACAACGATAATGCTTGTCTACATAAATATTGAATATGCGATCCAGCTCGATCATCCCCCCGCCGTACACGGCACTCGAAATGGCGTTTACCCGGTTAGGGATCGATGCTCGAATATGGCGTTCATGTGCGCTGATGGTTAACCCGGGCCATGCAGAAGAAGTATATTCATTTTGCTCTGCATTTGCATGGGTAAAGTACTGCAAGAATGGCAATGCCATTACTCCGCCCCCCCGACCGTTGGCACCGGATTCGTTTGTCCGCTCACACTTCTCATTTCGTTCACCAGACGAAGATTCGACTTCGCGTCCTTCACTGCCAGTCGGATATGTCTTTCCCCAAGTCCAGGGTACATGGCACAGCTTCGGATCAGAATTCCCCGTTCCCCCAGAGCCGCTTGTATGGTTGTCGCTGTCCATGGCCGCGGCACACGTGCCAGCAAGAAGTTCGCTTCCCCGCGTGTCACTTCGCATCCACAGGCTTCCAGGCCGGATGCCAGTTTCTCTCGTTCAAGCGCCACCTGTTTCAACGTCTCCCGTTCAAAAGCTTCCCCGCTGCTTAGACAGGCTTCTCCCGCAATCAGTGCCAGTCCGTTGACACTCCAGGTTACCTGTTTCTCCGTCATGGCACGAATCAGATCCGGGTGTGCAATCGCATA
Organism: Paenibacillus sp. PvP094; assembly: GCF_040546835.1. NCBI lineage: Bacteria > Bacillati > Bacillota > Bacilli > Caryophanales > Paenibacillaceae > Paenibacillus > Paenibacillus sp. PvP094. The sequence continues at coordinate 569,474 of NZ_JBEPOM010000001.1, forward strand.
GCCAAGCCGAAGACCCGGAATGGCATAAAATTTGGTCATCGAGCGAATGATGATCACCTGTGGGTAATCCTGTAATCGGGAAGCCAGGGATTGTCGCTGCGTTTCAGGAATGAAATCCATAAATGCCTCATCAATCACCAGGACAGTATCTGTCTTCTCGGCATGACGGGCCAGCCGCTGCAATACTTCAACCGGATACTGTACTCCATTGGGATTGTTCGGCTGTCCAAGAAACAGCAAGTCCACCTGTTCCATCAGCCTCTCGATATCTTCGGGAGCTGCTCGCCATTCGAGCTCCTCCTGCCCCAGAACATAATGCATTTCTGCCCCAAATTGCTTGGATAATGAACGATACTCCGAGAACCCCGGTTCCACTGTGCCCACCTTCCGGGGAGAGAGTCCGAGCAGGATCAGAGCCATGCTTTCCGCAGCTCCATTCCCTATAGATATATATTCCTCTGACAGGCCAAGGCGCTCACCAAGCAAGGATTTGAATGTCCGATGTGCAGGATCAGGATAACGAAGTATCGCCCGCATCCCTTGCTCCAACGCCTTCAGAACATCCTTGGGCGGACCCAGAGGGTTAATGTTTGCACTAAAATCAAGGAAATCCTCAGGACTCCCGCCAAATCTTGACGCAGCTGTCTCCACGTCACCACCATGTCCAAAAACTTCAATGATACCGCTCATTTTTGTCCGTCATCCTTTCTGCATGTCATTTTTATTATGGATGGCGTAACTGTCACGGGTCAATCCTGATTTGCCTAAACCATCCATTCCCTGCTTCAATTCCTTTGTGTCCAATCGACAATTCGATTACAATAGAAGAGGAATTTTGATTCGCAGGCGCAACACTACATAAGGGATCATCGTCCCTCACATACATTAATGGAGGAATGACCATGCTGTTTGTTGATAACCAGGGCATTACAGATCCTTCTGTAAACCTCGCGATTGAGGAGTACATTTTGAAGCATCTGCCGATGGATGACAGCTATCTGCTGTTTTACATTAACCGCCCTTCCATCATTATTGGAAAACACCAGAATACCATCGAAGAGATCAACATCGAATATGTTCAGGATAACGGTGTACAGGTTGTACGTCGTCTCTCCGGAGGCGGCGCAGTCTACCATGATTTGGGCAACCTCAATTTCAGTTTTATTACCAAGGATGACGGACAATCCTTCCACAACTTCCGCAAGTTCACCCAGCCTGTCGTGGAAGCTCTGCAGGAGCTTGGTGTGAATGCCGAGCTGACCGGACGCAACGATCTGCAAGTCGGGGAAAAGAAAATCTCGGGTAATGCCCAGTTCTCCACCCGCGGACGCATGTTCAGTCACGGAACGCTCATGTTTGACCTTAATCTGGATCATGTTCAGGCATCCCTGAATGTTAATCCCGAGAAATTCAAATCCAAGAGCACCAAATCCGTACGCAGCCGGGTCGCCAACATTCGGGATCTGATTGACAGCAACCTGACCATCGAACAATTCCGGGACGAGCTGTTACGCCACATCTTCCGTATGGAGCCGCAGGATGTTCCCCAATATGAACTCACGGAGAAGGATTGGGACAAGATCAAGGAAATCTCTGCTGAGCGTTACAGCAACTGGGACTGGAACTATGGATTGTCTCCGGAGAGCAATGTGAAGCATACCCGCAAATTCCCTGTCGGCATTATCGATCTGCGCATGAACATCAAGGATGGACGAATCGAGGATATCAAAATCTTCGGTGACTTCTTCGGTGTAGGCGATGTGGCGGATATCGAAGATATGCTGCGCGGCAAGCGTTATGAGGAATCCGAGGTACGTACGGAACTTGAGGGCCTTGATGTGAAACATTACTTCGGTAACCTGGAGCTGGAGGACTTTATTGGCCTCGTTTTCCTTGAAGAATAGATTTAGATGTAAGTATAGTTTTAGAACGAATTCCTTTATTACACTTTAACGGAAAAAGCAGAATCAATCTGGAGAAGCAAAGCGTTCGCCTTTATCCCTGGATTTTCCCCTTTACATAAGGGACTCAAAGAAATCTAGGGATAACAGTGATCGAAAGATGATTCTGCGTTTGGAGTGATCTGGTGTAATTATGGATCCATTCGTTCGTGATTATAGATACAGATAAAAGGAGAGAAACTCAAATGGCTTACAAACTGATGGCAATTGACATCGATGATACCCTCATCAACGACAACAAGGAAGTAACCCCTGCAACACAAACGGCATTGGAGCAAGCGGTTGCTCATGGTGTGGTCGTTACCCTGGCAACAGGACGTGCCTATGCTTCTGCACAAGCACTTGCTCGCCAAACGGGATTAAACGTGCCAATCATTACGTATCAAGGCGCTTTGGTCAAAAACCTGCTGGACGAGAAAGTACTCTATGAGCGCTATGTACCGCAAGACGCTTCCCGCAAATTGTACGACTACTGCCTGGAGAACAATCTCCATCTTCAAACGTACATTGATGACAAGCTGTATGCTCGCGAAGAGAACGACAAACTGCGTGATTATGCGAAGCTGAATGGTACCCAGTACCATATCGAGCCGGACTTCATCAAAGTTATTGAACAACAAACACCAAAATTGCTTATCATCGATGAGCCAGACTATCTGGATAAAGTGGCCGTTGACCTGCGTGAATTGCTTGGACCAGAAGTCCATATCACCAAGTCCAAACCATACTTCCTCGAGATCATGCATCGCGAAGGTACCAAAGGCCATGCCCTTACATTCCTGGCGGATCACTTTGGTCACCAATTGAGTGAATGCATTGCGATCGGTGATTCCTGGAATGACCATGAAATGCTGGAGGTTGCCGGCCTTGGCGTGGCTATGGGCAATGCGATCCCTGCTCTCAAAGAGCTGGCAGATTACATTACGGCAAGCAACAACGAAGACGGCGTGAAGCAGGTCATTGAGAAATTTGTTTTGAACGCGGAGTAATACGATAACGCTAAGCATACGGTAAAATAAAACAGCCCTGGGCAGCGAATAAACTCGCTGAACCAGAGGCTGTTTTTGTTTTGGTTGTATCACCGGATTGGATAGCGATCCACCCAGGCAGCAAGGAGCGAGAGAGTAAATGCCGAACAGATCGTTGCGTAAAATTTGATCATGCTACGCTCCCCTTTGACCTGCTTTTATCGATCTTGGCCGTCATATGAACCTCGTATGTTGCTTCCGTACTGCTCATCAAACTCACGGTCACGTTCCCTGATCTCCTGCATCATTTTCCCTTTGGAAAAGTAACCCATGAGAACCGTCAGCAGGAGTACGAGCCCTGTAACAAACAAAAGCAGAGCCATAACGAATCCAACCCAACCACCCGTTTCGGACAAAGCTTCAAAATAATGCCCCCACGTGCTGGTCCAGACCGTTACGGATGGAAAATGCATAATGGTCGCAATATGAATAATGCCATAAAGGATAATTCCCGCGAACAGAAATATTGCACCGAGTCTTTGTTTGTTCAACATAATTCCTCACCTCATTCCTTGTAAAAAAGGCAATACCTATTTTACCACAGGTTTGGAAGTTTGCACCAAGGAATTGGCTCGTTTACCTCTCTTCAGCCAGCTCATCACGTTCTCATTCATTGCCAGCAAGCCGCATACAACAAGCACCACACCAATCCAGGTGATCCAGCTTACATGTTCACCGTAGACAACCGCTCCAAGACCGACCGCAATCGGAGGAGAAATGTACAGCCAAGTTGCCGGGAACAGCGGGTTGGTACGTGACATGATCCAGTAGAACAGGCTATGCCCTACCATTGAACCAATCACCGTCAAGTAGATCAGGGACAGGATCGCCGGAGCCCCGTCAAGTCCAGACGTGCTCCACGATTCCGTCACCGCCGAGAGCCCGGATAACAGCAAGCCTCCATACATCATCTGCACGGCGTTAATCGCTACGGGACTTGCTTCCTTGAACTGGTTGATCACCTTCTTGGAGTACAGTGCGCCTGCCGAATAGCATACTTCTCCCACAAGTACGGCGATACACCCCCATAACCACAGTGAACTCCCGCCAATGGATACACCGGGTAAAACGACAAGCACAACGCCCCCAAAACCGATCAGGCAGCCTGCAATCATGCGCGCAGAGGTTTTCTGCCGCAGCAAAGCAGTCTGCATTACCATAATCATCAACGGCCCGGTAGCTGATAAAATAGCCCCAACCCCTGAGCTGACATATTGCTCTGCCCAATATAAAGTGGCAAACGTACCAAAAGTCAGCCCTGCTCCGGTCAGTAGCATTTCTTTTCTCCACAGCAGGGACAGACTTACCTTCCCTTTCATCCACATCCATGTAAACATCAATGCACCTGCAATGATAAAACGTAATCCGGCCGATAGAAAAGGCGGCATGCCTGCCTCGACCCCAATTTTAATCGCCAGGAACGTTGTTCCAAAAATAAGACACATTACTGTAAATGCTGCTGCAACCATGCTAGCCCCTCCTTTATCTGTTCTCCATCATATAGCACTGTCTACAGAACAGAATGACGAAAACAGAACAGAATCCGCTCATTTCCTGTTACAATAGAGTCCAAAAGGAGCGTGAGTCGGGTGGGCAAAGCCATGTTGATGACAGATAACAGCCTTAAACTATATGAACAGGTGGTTCATTATCTCGTGGTGCGTATTGAGGCGGGAGAGTGGGCCGAACATGAAAAGCTCCCTTCGGTGCGAAGCCTGTCCGAGCAGCTCGGTGTACATCGGCTTACGGTGTTCAAAGCCTATCAGGAACTGAAGGAACGCGGAAATGTGTACGTTAAGGACAAGTCCGGTTATTATGTCAGCCCTGCTGATCCTTCGCCTGTAGCGGACCAGGCAGATGACCCTGCTGTATCTGCCTGGCTACACTGGGACTCACTCGCGCGCGTGCAATCTCTTGAAGCGGAATATCAATTTTCCAAGTCACTGATTGATCCCGCCCTGCTGCCCAACCGTTACTGGGGGGAACTCATGCGGGATTTGCTGGATCAGTATCCCCGGCTGCTCGGCACATATTCAACCATTCAGGGTGATGTGGAGCTGCGTAGTGCGCTGGCAAGCCATCTGACACTGAAAGAACGATTTTATATCTCAACAGAAGAAGTACTTATTACCACAGGAGCGCAGCAGGCCATTGATCTGATCTCCCGAAGTCTGGTCAGACCGGGGGACCGTGTCCTGATGGAAAGGCCGACCTACGGCCCTGCCATGGAAATTTTCCGCAAACAGGGTGCACGCCTGATCTTCACGGATATACACCCGGCGGGTTATGATCTGGAACAGATTGAGCATCTGATGAAGACGGAGAAGCCCCGCGTATTTTACATGACGCCAACCTTTCAGAATCCGACCGGCATGAATATCCCAACCGAACAGCGGAAACAGCTTCCCGAACTTGCCGAACAATATGGATGTTTTCTCGTTGAAGATGACAGCACGTACGATATTTATTTTAAGGAGAAGCCTCCTGTGCCAATTTTTACGTACGATACGACAGGACATACGCTCTACATTCGCAGCTACAGCAAATATGTCGCGCCGGGTCTGCGTATTGCGGCAATAATGTGCCGTCCCCGGTTTATGCCAGGACTGCAGGCGGTGAAAGCATTGGCTGATAACGGAACTCCCCTTCTGAACCAGAAGCTGTTTCTCCGTTACTTTCAATCTCCGCGCATGCATCAGCACCTGTCGAAGCTGCGCACTGCCATACAATTACGGATGGAAGTCATGGAAAAATGTCTGCAAGAAACAGATTGGAATTGGACCCGGCCTGAGGGCGGACTCAACATCTGGGCGGAGCTTCCGGAAGGCATCGATACAGGACGGTTGCTTCACCAGTGCATGGAACATTCCGTCGCCTTTGTCCCCGGAACAGTATTTGATCCTTCTGATGCTTCTGCCAGTCGCAAGCTGCGTTTGTCCTTCTCCTATACACACGAACAGCAGATTCGCGAAGGGATGAACCGACTCATGGAACTTGTTAAAAGGATGAATTAGCTCCCGTATGTTTCCACTGATTAACTGACATCCACAATGGAATTACAGTGGAATTACAGAAAATGAATCAAAGAGAAGAGCCCGGAAGATCATATGACCTTCCAGGCTCTTTAGATATTTTAAGGTGTAAATTGTACGGCTACTTGCTTAATCCGTTCTGGATATTACTTTATCCACCAGGCCATATTCCACCGCTTCCGCTGCGGTCAGGAAATAATCGCGATCCGAATCTTTCTCAATGCGCTCCAGCGGTTGCCCTGTATGGTTCGCTAACAGCTCGTTGAGCCGCTGACGGTGCTGAATGATCCGATTGGCATGAATCAGCATATCCGATGCCTGCCCGCGCGTACCCCCATGGGGTTGATGGATCATAATCTCACTGTTCGGCAGAGCGAGCCGTTTTCCTTTGGTTCCCCCTACCAGCAGAATCGTACCGAAACTCGCGGCCATGCCAGTGCAGATCGTTGAAATATCCGGCTTCACAAATTGCATCGTGTCATAGATTGAAAATCCGGCTGTAACAGATCCACCCGGACTGTTGATGTACATCTGGATATCCTTTTCGGGGTCCTCTGCGGTCAGAAACAGAAGCTGGGCCACAATGGCATTTGCCATCTGATCCTCAATCTCCCCGGACACCATAATGATTCGATCTTTCAGCAAACGTGAATAAATATCATAGCTCCGCTCACCGCGGGTTGTCTGTTCAACTACATAAGGTACATGGTTCATGCCTGTCGCCTCCCGGTTTACGCAACCATAAGCCCGGTGTATCCTCCTCCATACATCATTGAAGTCATGCCGGAATTGGAATACCCACACATCATTGGCTGCGTTGATGAAGACGGCAAAGACTGCTGCAGAATCGTTCCTGCCACGGCCACCGGATCATCCGTACGGTTCAGGCACAGATCAATCAGACGCGCCGCATCTCCACTGCGAAAAGCCATCAAATAGCTTCGCAGCTGCTCTGCGCTCACTGAATCTTCATCTGCGCCACTCGCTTCTTCGCCTTCTGTTTCCAGGCGGCTTCGTCTGACGCGTTCCAGAGCAGATCTGGCGCGATTCAGCGCGGCTTTGACCGCTCCTTCCGATGTATCCAGCATCTCCGCAGTCTCTGCCGTCGTGTAACCCATTAAGTCACGTAATACATATATCGCTCGCTGCCATGGCGGCAGCTCATGGACAAGGATCTGAACAGCAGACTCGATCTCTTCGAATCGCTCCTCTTCCGCACATTCTTGCATAAATGGTTTTAGGCTATCCAATTTACAAGCGAGCTTCTCTCGCTTCCGTATGACGTCAATCCATGTGTTGCGCGCAATCCGGATCAGATAGGCTTCCCAGTTCATCTCTTGCTTTGTACCACAGGACTGCATAGCCGAAGAAGCCAGCATTTTCACGCAGGTATCCTGAACCAGATCCTCGGCCTCCCAGGTTGAACCAGTCAGAGACAGACAATATGCGTAGAGACTGCTCATCAGATCTGGCAGCATACTTTCCATCATCTGTCCCACGCTGTATTCAGCTTGATGACCAGTCTGGGTATATGGTTTGAATGGGTTACGATGATCATGTGGTCTGTTGATTCTGCAATCCACGGACTTCACAAAGGCCATGTTTGGGGCCCCCCTTTGTTGGTTCCTGATTGATCTTGCTTCATGTCATGCTTTTCGATGACTTGCTCTTATGGTCTTACACTATGTAAACGAAGAACCTCCGGTAAAGGATACGCTCTTCTGTATTTATTTTTTTATATGCCAACTAGGTTCTAACTTAAACGCTGCCCAAAGGTACCTTCATGCCTGTAGCTGCCAGCGTAATACCTGGATTCAAACCGTAGTTTTGCTGTACATCCACGTCATGAGACATATGGGTAAAATAGGTGCGCCCCGGTTTCAGTTCCCGCAGCAGTTCCTGCGCCTCACGCATATCGTATACGGAACGTGTGGAGAATTCCGCAAGCTCATGGACAAAGCTCGTTCCGAGCACCAGCAGATCCAGCCCGTGCAGCGGCTTCTTCTCTGCTTCCTTCAGATCGATGGCATCCGAACAATACGCCCAGCTGTACCCTTCCCGCTCAAGCCGATACGCGTAGGAATAACCGTTTTTACCATGGCAGACCTTCCAAGAGTGCACGTTCCAACCGCCAAGCTGGATATCATCATCCGTTTCCAGAAAGTTCATGTGCCGGCTTAGCCAAGGAAATTGCCCCTGAATGGTTGTGATTACTTCGCGCGGTGCGTACAAGCTGCCCTTAACCCCCAGCCAGCGGCAGGCATCCGCCCATTCCGGCAAACCTCCAATATGGTCAAAATGCGCATGTGTCACCAATAATGTATGAACCATACGCAATCCCTGATCCTCCATCTGTGATCTCCAGTCTGGTCCGCAGTCAATCATAAACGGTTCGGCTGCGCCATCTGAATGGATCAGAACAGAAGAACGTTTACGCTGGTTGATCCCGGTCAGGCGGGCCTCCGTGCAGACTGCGCAATCACAGTATACACGCGGTACGCCCATGGCATCCCCGGTTCCCAGAAATGTTAGCTGATTCAATACCGTGATCCCCTCTCTAACCGATGCTGTACTTTATAAGAAGTTCTGTTTCCTAAATTGTATATCCTTGCCCCCTGCTTTTGCAAAAAAAAAGCTCTCCCTATGCAGTTCTAATCCTGCACTAGGGAAAGCCAGTTCTCTGACTACATGTAGTCAGCGTATGTAACTTCTACTTGTCCCCTTGTCGCCTAGACCAAGGCACGCAATTTCAAGGTCAATTCCTGACCCTCGGGCACATCTCTCGAATCCGTAATGACCCAATTTGATGCAAGGCGCTTCGCCATCACTTCTGCCTGCTCCGGCTTCAACTTCAGACCGGTTACTACGCCCTCACCAACCGTGAAATCACGCTCCGGCTGCAAACCAAATGCCTTCTCGATCCAGATACCCAGACCGCCCCGGGTATTAAATGTCATCCGGTAGCCCTCTTGAACGGCTGCCACCAAATTTTCACCATGCTCATCTGCATACGAGATAAAGTCATCATACCTGTAGTGCTCTTCGGAAACCGCATCAAAAGCAGCCACGTCCTTGGCCTTGATAGCCTGTAGTATTTGGTCCTCAGGCATGCCTTTGCCACGGGCCTGTTCCAGGCGAATGGCCGTACTTTGGGATAATTTGATCTCTGTACTCATCATCTCTCACCTTCCTGTTTATCCATTCGGATGCTAGAATTATAACCCAATTATATCCTGTCCCGATATCCGGATACAAAGTGTCCCGGCGACACTTCCATCCATTCTGGTTCTTCATCCCCGCGACGTGCTGATGGGTCCGTGTCCCCGCTATAGATGGGTGGCATCTCGTTGCGAACGCTTGGATCCGGAACGGGTATTGCGGCCAACAAGGCTTGGGTATACGGATGTACCGGATTGCGGTACAATTCTTCGGTTGGAGCCACCTCAACCAATTTCCCTCGGTACATTACCCCGATCCGGTTGGAGATGTGACGTACCATCGACAAGTCATGCGCAATGAACAAATAGGTCAGACCCATCTCTGCCTGCAGGTCTTCAAGCATGTTGACCACCTGTGCCTGAACGGATACATCCAGCGCAGACAACGGCTCATCACACAGTATAAACTCCGGATTGACCGACAGAGCCCGAGCAATGCTGATCCGCTGACGTTGTCCACCGCTGAACTCATGCGGATAACGTTCGGCATGTTCCGGCTTCAAGCCTACGCGGTTCATCAGGTCATACGCTCTCCCCTTCATTTCTGCTTTCGAACCATAGTTATGAATCTCCATTGGTTCACTGATGATCTGCAAGACATTCATGCCTGGATTCAGGGAAGAATACGGGTCCTGAAAAATCGTCTGCATCCGCTTGCGAAACGGCTTCAGCTGTCTCTCATTCATCTTGGCAACGTCCTGTCCGCCAAACAGAATACTTCCATCCGTCACATCGTAGAGTCTTACGATGCTGCGTCCAGTTGTTGATTTGCCGCAGCCGGACTCACCCACGAGTCCGAACGTCTCCCCCTTATGAATATGGAAGCTAACGTTATCGACAGCCTTAACGACTTCCTGGCCCTTGTTTCTTCCACGCACGGGGAAATATTTTTTCAGTCCACGCACGTCCAGCAGCACTTCACGCTGATCTGTTATTGCACTCATTTCTCCACCTCCTCTGTACGTGTTCCGAGTTGTGCCTGGTGTTGGTCTCGAGCTTCGTCATTCAGCAGCCAACATAATGCGCGATGGCCCGGTGCTGTTTCAGTATACTCAGGCATCTGCTTGCAGACTTCCATCGCATGTGGACAACGTTCCATAAACGGACATCCCGTTGGCGGGTGCAGCAGGTTCGGCGGTGTGCCTTCAATCGTGGCGAGCCGTTGTCGCCCCCCTTCTTCACCCGGCTTCGGAATGGAACGTAGCAGTCCCTGCGTATAGGGGTGCTGGGGATGGGCAAATATGCGTTCCACCGGCCCTTCTTCCATAATCAATCCACCATACATCACGATCACTCGTGTACAGACCTGCGCGACGACACCAAGGTCATGCGTAATCATTAAAATAGATGTCTGTGTGGATTCCTTCAGCTCCTGCATCAGCTGCAAAATTTGCGCCTGGATCGTCACATCAAGTGCCGTCGTTGGTTCATCGGCAATGAGCAGCTCGGGCTTGCAGGATAAAGCCATGGCAATCATCACACGTTGGCGCATCCCGCCGCTGAATTCATGCGGATATTGGTCGATGCGTTCCTCTGGTGAAGGAATACCTACCTGGCGCAGCAGCTCGATGGCTTCCTTGCGAGCCGCGGACTTGTCCATTTTCCGGTGACGGCGAATAACTTCAATCATCTGTTTGCCCACACGGACTACAGGATTAAGCGAGGTCATCGGATCCTGAAATATCATGGAGATCCGGTTGCCCCGAATTTTGCGCATCTCACTGTCCGATTTGTTCAGCAGATCTTCTCCTCGAAACAAAATCTGTCCATCCGTAATCCGCCCCGGCGACTGGATGAGCCTGATCAGTGAACGGGCTGTTACACTTTTGCCGCTGCCCGATTCACCAACGAGTCCAACTACTTCGCCCTCATTTAGGGTAAAGCTTACCCCCCGTACGGATTGCACCTCTCCTTCACGGGTGGCAAAGGACGTTTTCAGTTCTTTGACCGATAATAAATCTGTCATTGTTGTATTCACCCCGCTGTGTAAGTTCAACCAAAGAATATTACACTAACCACTCCTAAGACAGAACAACCTTCCGATCGCTGTTATCCCCAGATTTTTTTGGTCCCCTTCTCGAAAAGGGAAAATCCAGTGATAGCGTATGCTTCCGGTGTAGCTTTCCTTCGGAAAGCTTCTAGGCGAACACTTCGTTTCTTCAGGTTATTTCTGTCTTCTCCGTTCTCGTGTAAAATGCTTAGTTAACCTATATTTTGTTAATATTATCTATTTTTTGTTTGCTTTAGGTTCAAAGGCTACACGGAATACATCACCCAGAAAGTTGAAGGATAGTACTGTCAGCAAAATGAATAATCCAGGGAAAATGGCCATATACGGCGCTTCACTGATGAAGCCCTGTGCATCATTCAGCATGCTGCCCCAGGAGGAATTCGGCTGTTTGACTCCCAAGCCGAGAAAGCTCAGGGACGATTCCATAAGAATAGCTCCAGCAATATTAATGGTTGCGGCTACGATAATGGTCGGCATAATGTTGGGGATGATGTGTTTCATAATGATGCGGAAGGGCTTCTGCCCCGATACCCGCGCATACAGAACATACTCCCGCTGCTTCACCGACATGGCTTCCGCCCTCACAATCCGGGCAATGTTCATCCAGCTTAACACCCCAATAATGACGATAATCGTGCCAATTCCCGGTTTGAGGTATGCGTTCAGGATCAACATTAGGAAGAATGACGGAATGGACATCAGTACGTCCACAATACGCATCAACGTGTTATCCACCCAGCCTCCAAAATAACCACTCACCGTGCCGACGAGTGTACCGACAATAACTGCGATGGCCATAGACAAGAAACCTACCGCAAGAGAAACACGGCCTCCGTACAGCGCACGAGCCAAATAATCTCGTCCATAATCATCCGTCCCGAACCAGTGATCCGCACTCGGCTGCTGCAATCGCTCCATGACCACGATCTCATTGGGATCATGCGGGGATAAAAACGCAAACAGGGATGCGAGCACAAATATGCCCAATATAATGACAGCCGCAATGCCCAGTTTCTGATGCCTGAACTGCGTCCGTAAGTTACGCCAGCGCATTGAATTCATGTTGTCTCACCCCGTTGTCTTAATTCGTGGATCTACCACGCCATATAGAATATCGGCTACCAGGTTACCGACCACCAGCAGCACAGAGGAAATCATCGTAATGCCCATAATAATCGGATAATCCAGACCATGCACGGCTGAGATTCCCAGTGAACCCATCCCTGGCCACGAGAATACAGATTCCGTAATAAACGCTCCGGCAATCAGCTCCGGCAAAGACATCCCGAGAATGGTAATGACCGGAAGCAGTACATTTTTGAGCACATGGCGAAGCAGTACCGTCCCTCGGGTAGCTCCATAAGCATACTGAATCTGAACGTAGTCCTCTTCCAGCTGACTGATCGTATTTGAGCGAATATAACGCATGTACACCGACACATTCATAAAGGTCAGTACGGTACATGGCAGAATACCGTGTTTGATAATATCCCACGCCGAATCGACTCCGACGGTCCGCATGCCCATGCTGGGCAGCCAGTGAAGCTGTACGGCGAAGAAATAAATCAGCATCATGCCGAACCAGAAGCTCGGAATGGAAATTCCAATGTAGGAAAGAAGACTGAGACCACGATCAAACAAACTGTTCTGGCGCGAACCCGCAATCATGCTCAGCGGAATCGAAATAAGTAATGATAATAATAGCGACGCTCCCATCAATCCAAACGTAGCGGGAAGACGTTCAACAATTAATTCGGCAACCGGGCGGTGATTGACCAGTGAATAGCCGAGGTCACCTGTCAGAACATTTTTGAGCCACACCACGTATTGCACATACATGGGCTGGTCCAGTCCAAGATTTTGCCGAATACGTTCCACATCCTCTGCTCCCATATTGGGAGTAACAAAGGAAAGCACCGGATCGCCCGGCGCCAGCTTGATCAAGGTAAAGGAAACGATGGAGATAACAAACAAAAGCGGGATCGCCTGTACGATCCTTCGGACAATATAGTTATTCACACGGGCACCTCCGAATCAACGCCGGCCTCGCGGCCGGCGTTATTGGCTTGTTACTTATTTTTTATAGATTTTGGACAGGTCTTCCAGCATAACTACCGGTTTCGGATTGGCATCCTCAACACCGCCGTACGTATTGTCCACTGCTACCACAGCTTTTGTGTATGCAATTGGATACACGGTCATTTCGTTTGCTACGGTTTGTTGAATTTGTTTGTACAGCTCTCCACGTTTTGCTTCATCAATCTCAACCGCTGCATCACTCCACAGCTTGTCGAAATCAGCGTTTTTGTAGTGGGAGTAGTTATATGCTGCATCGCTCAGGAAGAGGGATTTGTAAGCATCCGGCTCATAACCCATGATGTATCCGCCAAAGGACAGTTCAAAGTCTGTATTGTTCATATCCAACGTACGGTTACCGTAAGCTGTTCCGTCCATCGGCAGCAATTCCACTTCAATACCCACATCTTTCAGCTTTTGCTGAATGTACAAGGCTTGGCTTGTTTGTGGTTTGTTTGTATTTGTGTAAGCCAGGCGCAATTTCAGATTGCTTACGCCTGCATCGGCCAGCAGCTGCTTGGCTTTCTCGAGGTTGTAGTCATACTTCTCCACATCGTCGGTTTGATACAGCGTGTCCGGTGTCAAAATTGACGCAGCCGGTTCAGCAAAATCAGCCGAGGAATACGAAGCTGTGATCAATTCATTTTTATCCAAAGCATAAGCAATCGCTTGACGCACTTCTTTCTTTTGCATGGAAGGTACGTTCAGGTTGAACACCATGTACTGCAGGCGGCCTTCCGGATAAGTCAGCATGTTGAATTTGCCTGTATCATTCAATTTGTTGTAATCCTGTGTATCGACCATACGCATTTGAATCTCGCCATTTTGCAGAGCCAGGTTCGCTGCATTCGGGTCTTTGGCTACACGGTAAGTCACGCTATCCAAGTGAGCTTTGCCTGCAAAGTAATCGTCAAAACGTTCCAGTGTCACATATTCACCTGGGCGGTATTCCTTGAATTTGAACGGACCGGAACCAATCGGGTTGTTGTTTTTGTCGCTTTTCTCAATATCCGCTTCGCCTTCAAAAATGTGTTTCGGGATTGGGGAGAAGGAAACCAGTGCGCCTTCAAAAGCTGCTGATACTTCCGGCAGTTGGAATTCCACGGTGAGATCGTCCACTTTCGTTACTTTCACCGGTTTGCCATCAAAAACATATTGGCTGCGAGACGAGCTATGCTGCTTCTCATCGAGAATGCTGTCCATGGTAAACACGATATCATCCGCCGTCAGCGGCTGTCCGTCATGCCATTTCAGTCCATCCTTAAGCTTCAATGTATACGTCAGGTGATCATCCGAGAAGCTGTCGCTTTCGGCGAGCACATATGTCTTTTTGCCATCATTCACGTTAAATAGTGGAGCATATAAGGACTGGTCAATCGTCAACGTTACACGGTCTCCCGCGTAGATCGGATTCATCACTTTGGGATCATCCTGTACTGCAATAATAATGCTTCCGCCATCCTTCGGCTGTCCATTATCCGTCGAAGCAGTACTTCCCTCGTTATTAGAAGAAGTATTTGCTCCATCACCACTGCTGCCGCATGCACTCATGATTGCAACAACCAGAACCAGCATCAATGACAGCCACATTTTTTTAGATTTCATTATGATATTTCCCCTCGCTGTAATTTATCTTCTGTTAGCTAGTATAGCAAGGATTCGACAAAAAGCAATGACTTTTTCCAACTTAACCTATCGGATTTTATTTAAATCGCTTTATTGTCCAACAATGCAAAAAACCTCCAATTCGCTGACTCCAGCAAATCGAAGGTCTTTGTTTGTAGTTCTTTTATAGTCCTGCCAGTACCTGATACCAGACTCCGCGTTTGGAATATAGCGTACTGCGTACTTCGTCCCAGCCACCAAGGTAATGGATATCAAACAGACCTTCAGGTGTTGGAAACGAGGATTCAGTCTCGGCAAATACATTCGGATCTACCGAACGAAAACCATGCTTGGCAAATATCCGCTGAGCCTCCGGAGTTCGCAGGTAGTCCACAAAGGCCTCTGCCAACTCCCGATTCCCATGTTTATCCGCATATTTATCCACCACTACCGCCGGATTTTCAATCAGAATGGTATTTTTCGGTACAACGATATCGTATTTAACACCCTGGGCTATTCGGGCAAGCAATTCATTCTCATAAGTCACGATGACATCGCCGACGCCATATTCAAAGGCTGCCATGGAAGATCGGCCGCTCTTATCCAGCGACTCGACATTTTCATGCACCTTCTCCAGAAACGCTTTGGCAGCGGCAGGGTCCTTCTGGCCCTTTTCTTCCGACATCTTCAGCCCAGCCCCGTAGATAGCATTGATATCCCACTGGGCTCCGCCTGACGTTTTGGGATTGGGGTACAGCACCTTCACTCCCGGCTTGGTCAAATCCTCAAAATCACGAATTCCAAGTGGATTGCCATCCCTTGTTCCAAGAACAACAATCGAACGTGTAATCATGCCATCATTCGGCGTTTGTTTCCAATCGGAGGTCACGAGGTCGGCTTTGACCAGTTTATCGATGTCACTTTCCATGGCGAGCAGTGCCACATCGGCCTCGAATCCGCCAACAATGGCCCTTGCTTGGGTACCTGAGGCTTCATAGGACTCCTGGAAATTGACCGTCTGTCCGGTTTTTGCTTTCCATTCCTCCTTGAACTTGGGCAGCAGCTCTCCGACAGCATCCTTGGCTACACTGTATGCACCAATGACAAGCGTATTGGATTGTTCAGCTGCAGAGGGTTCGTTCTGTTCGCCTTCCGCTTCCTGATTGCTGCAGCCTACGGTCATGCAGACGAGCAGAAGCATAAGGGCAGCGTATAAGGGGGTTCTTTTCTTCTTCATCGTCTGCATGGGGCAGCCTCTCTTTCGAGTGCATTTTAGATCATGACCGGCATTGGATCTTCCTTCAAACGATTCTCGACAACCCAGCTATCCGTATCATTAAACAGATAAGCCCGGTGTACAAGCACACGAATCTGTTGACCAATCTCCAGTGTCGTTTTCTCAAGTGAACGATAGGTGATCAGCTTGTGGCCCTGTACCTCGACTTCCACCATCCACTCACTACCGCGGAAGTGAAGATGCTTCACCGTGCCCTTTTCTGTAGCTGACAGCATGGAGAATTCGTTTTTCAGACCAATCTCGATATACTCAGGTCTGATTAAGGCACGCGTATGATCTCCTTCTACCGCATGTTCGAAGCCTTTAAGCTGCGAGGCATCCTCCACAACGGTAGATTCACCAATAAAGGTTGCCACAAATGGAGTCTGCGGATTTTTGTAGATATCCCACGGTGTGCCTTTTTGCTCTAAACGGCCTTGGCTGATAATCATGATCTCATCTGCAACTTCGATCGCTTCATCCTGGTCATGTGTTACAAATATCGAGGTAATGCCGACACGCTCAATCAGCTCTCTCAACCATGAACGCAGCTCTTGGCGAATCTTGGCATCGATGGCGGCAAAAGGCTCATCCAGCAGCAGCAGCTGCGGCTCAGGAGCCAAAGCTCTGGCAAATGCGACACGCTGACGCTGTCCACCGGACAGTTGATGCGGATAACGCTGTTCAAAACCTTTTAGCCCGGTCAGCTCAACAAGTTCCATGACCCGATCGCGAATCTGTGCTTTGGGTGTCTTTTTGACCTTAAGTCCAAAAGCGATATTATCAAAAACCGTCATGTGTTTAAACAAGGCATAGTTCTGAAAAACGAACCCGATTCCCCGCTCCTGCGGAGGCAGATGATTCACAACCTTGCCGTGAAAGCGAATCTCTCCGGAGTCCGGGTTTTCCAGACCGGCGAGCATGCGCAGAATAGACGTTTTGCCTCCTCCACTGGGCCCTAGCAGACCGATCAGATGGCCTTTGGCAATATCGAACGAGACATCTTTTACCGCATGAAATTGACCGAAATGTTTGTTCAGATCACGGACTTCCACATGCATATCAATGCACTTCCTTTCGCTTCTTGGCCCATTCCATCATGAGCAGCAGCCCAACGGAGAAGGTAACCAGTACCAATGCCACACCATTTGCGGCAGAGACATTAAAATTCTCAACATCCTGATAAACAAGCGTTGTTGCCGTCTGCGTTTTGTTCATAATATTGCCCGACACCACCAGCACTGCACCGAACTCTCCAAGCGATCGTGCAACGGTAAGTACAAGCCCGTATACGACAGCCCAGCGGATGGAAGGCCAGGTGACACTCCAGAACGTTCTCCACCCATACGCGCCAAGCGTTGAAGCCGCCTCTTCCTGCTGCGAACCGAGTTCCTGCAGGACCGGCATGACCTCCCTGACCATCAGCGGGAATGTGACAAACAGCGTTGCAATGACCATACCCGGGAAGGCGTAGACTACATTGAAGCCGATTCCTTCAAAAAAGCCACCCATAATGCTGTTCGGCCCGAGCAGCAATACAATCATCAATCCGCCAATGACGGGGGACACCGCATAAGGCAGGTCTACAATGCTGTTCAGCAATCCTTTGATGCGATCACTAAGCCATCCGGCGCGAACGAGGTAAATGGCCATCATAATGCCAAACAATGTATTTAACAGCGTGACGACCAGAACCACAAGTCCGGTCATCATCAAGGCATGCAGCGCCTCAGGGCGCATCAGCCCATCCAGGAAGCCTCCTGCACCGTCTTCAAATGCTCCTAGCAAAATGCGTCCCAAAGGAATTATCAGAAGCACAATAAATACCGCAAATGTCAGTCCGATTAATAGCCGTCTCATCGTCTTCTCCCCCGCATCTGCACCAGATTAATCAGCCAGAGGATCAGGAAAGAGAGCGTGAGGAGCAGCACGGATACAGCAGCTGCACCCGTAGGATTGTCACTTTCAATCTCGCCGTAAATAAATACGGAAGCCGTCAGTGTTCTGCCCGGGATGTTACCCGCCACCAGCACAACTGCTCCAAACTCTGCAAGTGCTCTGGAGAAAGCAAGCATACCACCGCTAATCATGCCTGGAGCCATAGAAGGCAGAATGACCTGCCTGAACGTACGCGCTTTCGATGCACCCATGGTATAGGAGGCCTCTTCCTCCGAAGGGTCGATCTCCTCCAGCAGCGGCTGCACCGCACGAATCACGAATGGAAACGTAACAAAGGTCATCGCAATGACGATCGCAGGCTGATGAAACACGATTTCAATTCCCATGGTTTCAGCCAGCTTGCCTACAGCACTGACCGGTCCAAGCAGCAGCATAATCATTAATCCACCAACTGCAGTAGGAAGTGCAAAGGGCAGATCTACGAGACTGTTGAGAAACGATCTCCCAAAGAAACGATAACGCGTGAGTACCCAGGCAATCATGGTACCCAGTACCACGTTAATTAGTGTGGCGACAACAGCCAGTCGAACGGTCAGCAATACGGCTTTCCACGCGATTGGATCCATGATGCTCTCGGCGAAATTGCTCCATCCTTCAGAGAAGGAATTGACGTACACACCAATAATCGGAAGCACGATGAGTACAATAAAATATAGCAATACAGTACTGCGGAATCCCCAAGTCCATCCCTTGTGACGAAGAACGGTGTTCATTGCTGCATTCCCTCCCAGCCTCCGGCTCCATATCCGGTCGGCAGTCTCCCTGCTTTGGTACATTCATTTTTCTAAGTTGGATTATATCACTTTAACATTATTCCCATTAGTCTACTTGGTTTTTTTGCTTATCTGATACTTTACCAGTTTGCAGTGCTAACCGTCAATGTTTTTATTGTATATCATTTGGGCGATTAGCAGATGATTTGTTAACCATTTTGCCCGTGAATTGTGGTTTGTTTGAATTGGAGTGGTTAAGGTACAATCTAGAAGAGAATTTACGAGGATAAGGAGTGCTGCCAGATGTTATATACGAAAAAAATATCGACTTCCAGACGGGATGAAATCAAGGATATTACAAGAGAAGTAGAGCAGGTTGTCCGTAATAGCGGTGTACAAAACGGAACTGTACTTGTCTATTGTCCCCATACCACAGCAGGTATTGCCATTAATGAAAATGCCGACCCGGATGTTAAACATGATGTGCTGCTTCGTCTGGACGAGGTGTATCCTTGGGAACATCCCCAATATCGACATGCTGAGGGGAATACCGCTTCCCACCTGAAATCAATCACAACCGGTCCATCTCAAACGGTAATTATTCATGAAGGCCGATTATTACTCGGCAGATGGCAGGGGATTTATTTCAGCGAATTCGACGGCCCTCGTGAGCGGGAATATTTTATCAAGATCATGGAAGGCTAATTCAGCCAAACGCAAACAGGCGGACAACCCTGATTTAGGGCTACGATCCGCCTGTCTTGGTCTTTCGCGCTAGAAAACTTTCGCGAGACAACGTTATAAAGAATTAATGTTATGACAATTCACCGCCCTGAAGTATAGGAGTGCGACAATAGCGCCTTTTATAGGACGCCAGGCTGGTGTTATAGATTGCGGCACAGTACTTTGACATGAGATAATGCCGATGATTCAATCTCAGCAAACGTTACACGATCCTGAATATAATACGATATAAATCCGTGCATGGACAAAAACAGTGTGCGCGGCACACATTGGATATCCTCATCCGTACAGCCTTCCTCGTTCATGTACTGCCTGACAATGGAAGCAAACAATTCGAAGCATCTTCCCTGCTCCGTACGACAATAGGATAACAGCTCCTCATCCCGAATCATGAACATAATCTCGTATTGATACGGATTCTCCAGACCAAAACGAATGAATTCGAGCATGATATGCTCTACCTTGCTCATACCGCCCACGACTGGCCTGACCATGGCTTGCAGCAGCAAATGTCCCAGATGATTGAAATCTTCTACCACAATGGCATAGAACAATTCTGCCTTTTCCTTGAAATGATAATACAGCGACCCATGACTATAGCCCAGATGCTGGCCGATGCTTCGCATCGAAATGGCGCGGTATCCTTTGGTAATAAAAAGATGTCTCGCCGCCTCCAGGATCCGCTCCCTCGACAACTCTTGTTCGACTGCTCTTCTAGCCATATATTTTATTCCCCTTCAATAAAATAAAGCCGCTGTCCCTCCGTGATCCGGGATTGCCCTTGCGTCAAATCCGTGATCCAGGCGATAAATGCCTCGGTTTCACTATCCGGCGGAAGACAAGTCAACGTAACCTTATCGGTGAATCCAGTTTCACCCGTACGGACTTCCCGGCTTCTTAATTCATTTTCCACTTTTCCCAGCCACGTATAATCCAGTTCCACAAACACTTCACGATGAAGCACTTTGGTTATGGCCTCTCCAGCTTCAATAGCTGCTACAGCGCCATCCGTATATGCACGGATTAAACCGCCAGCCCCAAGCATGATTCCCCCAAAATACCGTGTAACCACAATAGCCACATTTTTCAGTTGCTGATTTTTGATGACTTCAAGAATGGGTTTCCCAGCAGTTCCGCTTGGTTCCCCGTCATCGGATTGCTTCTGGATCTCATCTCTTTCCCCTATCATGTAAGCGGAACAGTTATGAGTGGCATTCCAGTGTTTCTTCTTGATTTCATCAATAAAAGCAACTGCCTCTTCTTCCGTTGTAACTGGCATAATATGACCGATGAAACGCGACTTCTTGATGACAATTTCCAGATTGCCCGGTCCTCGGACCGTGCGATAACGTTCAAGCATTTCAATCCAACTTTCTGATTTAATCCATTTTACAAGAAAGCAGTTCCCCGCGCGGACGCGGATGAACTGCCTTGGTTTAAACATCCGGGATCACTGCATTTTACCTCACAATGAAACCCGGGTGTCATTACACATGCCTTATTTAACTATATGAGTCAAACCATGAATTATTCAGAAAGTCTCGCTTCAAGCGCTGCTTTCTCTTCTTCAAAGCCTGGTTTGCCCAGCAATGCGAACATATTTTTCTTGTAAGCTTCTACTCCTGGTTGGTCAAACGGGTTGACGCCCAGCAGATATCCGCTGATGCCGCATGCTTTTTCAAAGAAGTATACCAGATATCCGAAAGAATATGGAGACATATCCGGAATATTCACAATCAGGTTTGGAACTTGGCCATCTGTATGTGCAAGCAGCGTGCCTTGGAACGCTTTTTTGTTGACGAAGTCCATTGTTTTGCCTTCAAGGAAGTTCAGACCATCGAGATCATCCGGATCGGCTTCGATCGAAATATGCTCGGATACTTCAGCTACCTGAATGACGGTTTCGAAAATGTTCCGGCTTCCTTCCTGGATGAATTGACCCATGGAGTGCAAGTCCGTGGAGAAATCAACAGATGCAGGATAGATTCCTTTGTAATCTTTACCTTCACTCTCTCCGTAAAGCTGTTTCCACCACTCGGATACAAAGTGCAGGGATGGCTCGTAGTTTACGAGGATTTCTGTTCCTTTACCTTTGCGGTACAGTGCGTTACGAACAGCAGCATATTGATATGCTTCATTCTCAGCTACATTCGGGTTGCTGTATTCTTTGGATGCGTCAGCTGCACCTTGCATCATTTCTTCGATGTTAATGCCAGCTGTAGCAATTGGCAGCAAGCCTACTGCTGTCAGTACCGAGTAACGTCCACCTACATCATCCGGAATAACGAAAGACTCGTAATCTTCTTCGTTCGCCAGTTTTTTCAGTGCGCCGCGCTCTTTATCTGTTGTAGCATAGATACGTTTGCGTGCTTCTTCTTTACCGTATTTTTTCTCCAGTGCTGCACGGAAGATACGGAAAGCAATGGCTGGCTCGGTTGTCGTACCGGATTTGGAGATAACGTTCACGGAGAAGTCTTTGCCTTCAACCAGATCCAGCAAATGAGTTACATAGGTGGAGCTGATATTGTTTCCTGCGAAATAGATTTCAGGCGTTTTGCGTTTATCTTTTGGCAGGTTGTTATAGAAAGAGTGTGTCAGCATCTCAATCGCTGCGCGTGCACCCAGGTATGAACCACCGATACCGATAACAATCAGTACTTCGGAATCACTTTGGATTTTGGCAGCCGCTTTTTGAATGCGGGAGAATTCTTCCTTGTCATAAGCGGTTGGCAGGTCAATCCAGCCCAGGTAATCGGATCCGGTTCCTGTTCCGTTGTGGAGCTGCTCGTGAGCCAGACGAATCGGTTCAGCGAAATAGTCGACTTCATGCTGGTTTACAAATTGCAAGGCAGTGCTGTAATCAAACTTCACTTTTTTTGCCATGATCTAAAAACCTCCTGATATCGGTAGCTTATTTTTCCGTTTTCCATTCAAACAACTTAGCATAAGGATACTTCAAATCCACGGGGCTGACAAGCTTGCAGCTTGAACTTTGTCACTTCAAATTCAAGAAGCAAAAAGGGTAAACCAAACCCGCTGATTGCGGGTTTTGGCTACCCTTCTTGTATTATTCCGCCGGGTACGAGCAGCAGTAGTCGGTAACGCTGCGTATCTCCAGTTTGAATTTGGATTCGGCAGGCACGTGGAACGTAGCTTGACCTTGAATCTCTTGCCAATCTTCTTCTCCGGGAAGCAGTACTCTCAGATCGCCGGACAGAATCTCCATGATTTCACGGGAATCTGTACCGAACTCATAGCTGCCTGGGAGCATGATGCCCAGAGTCACTTTGCTGCCATCCCCCAAAATAACCGTTCTGCTGGTTACCTGGCCATCATAATAAATGTTGGCCTCTTTTACTACACTGACTTGATCAAACTGTGACATGCGTACCCGCTCCCCCTGAAGTTAATGAAAACAAAAGGCAAAACAGATCAGGATGAATTCTCATCCTTACTCTGCCGGAAATAACTTTGCTGCTACGAACCGAACAAATGAGTTTGTTCGATTCGTAGCAGCATTTATCAAGCTATTACAGCAATGCTTTTACGCGGCTAACCACGTTATCAACTGTGAAGCCATACTCTTCGATAACACGGTCGCCAGGCGCGGAAGCACCGAATGTGCTGATTCCGAGAATGTCGCCTTGATCTCCAACATATTTCTCCCAGCCCATTGGATAAGCCATTTCAATGGCCAAACGAGCTTTTACATCTGGAAGCAAGACGGATTCTTTGTAAGCTTTGTCCTGTTTCTCGAACAGATCCCAGCTCGGCATGCTGATTACACGAACTTGGATACCTTGTTCAGCCAGTGCAGCTTGAGCTTTGACAGCCAGTTGCACTTCGGAACCTGTAGCGATGATTTGTGCTACAGCTTTGCCGTCTTTTGCATCGGAAACAACATAAGCGCCGCGTTTAACGTTCTCACGGGAACCTTCTACTGTTCCTTCCAGGATCGGCAGGTTTTGACGAGTGAGTACGAGTGCAACCGGGTTGCTCTTGTTCTCAAGCGCATAAGCCCATGCAGCAGATGTCTCATTACCGTCAGCCGGACGAATAACCGTCAGGTTAGGAATGATACGCAGGGACGCGAGTTGCTCAATTGGTTCGTGTGTAGGACCATCTTCACCAACAGCGATACTGTCGTGAGTCAGGACGTATGTCACAGGCAGACCCATCAGGGAAGCCAGACGAACAGCCGGACGCAGGTAGTCAGTGAACACGAAGAATGTACCACCGAATACTTTCACACCACTGTGCAGTGCCATACCGTTCATTGCACCAGCCATACCGAATTCACGGATACCGAAGTAGATATTGCGGCCAGAGTAATCTTCTGGAGCAAAGTTTGCAATGTTGTTCAGGTGTGTCATTGTGGAGCTTTCCAAGTCAGCAGATCCACCAGTCAGATGAGGCACGTTATGCGCCAAACCGTTCAGTGCGTTACCGGAAGCAACACGAGTGGAAAGAGCTTTGTCTGTTGCAGCATATTTAGGCAGATCGCGGTCCCAACCTTCTGGAAGGTCACCGTTGATTGCTGTTTCGAACTGAGCTGCCAGCTCAGGGAATGCTTTTTTGTACTCGGCGAATTTCTCGTCCCAAGCTTTGTTTGCGGAGATACCACGATCTTTGACTTGAGCAAAGTGATCGCGAACTTCAGCTGGTACGTGGAAATCTTCCTCGTAAACCCATTTGTAAAATTCTTTGGTCAGTTTCGCTTCGTCAGCACCCAGTGGGGAACCGTGAGTACCGCCGTGGCCGCCTTTACCTTGTTTGTTCGGGCTACCATAACCGATAACAGTTTTCACTTCGATCAGTGTAGGACGCAGTGTATCTGCTTGTCCTTCCTGAATTGCTTTTTCGATTGCAGGCAGATCGTTACCATCTTCTACGCGCAGCACTTGCCAGCCATAAGCTTCGAAGCGTTTTGCGATGCTTTCGGAAGAAGACAGGTTCAACTCACCATCAAGCGTGATGTCGTTGGAGTCGAACAACATGATCAGTTTACCCAGGTGCAGACGTCCGGCAAGGGAAGCTGCTTCGTGGGATACGCCTTCCATGAGGTCACCGTCACCACAGATTGCGTAAGTGTAGTGGTCGATAACGTTGAATTTATCCTTGTTGTATGTCGCGCCCAGTTGTGCTTCAGCCATAGCCATACCTACAGCCATTGCAATACCTTGACCCAGTGGGCCAGTCGTAGCGTCAACACCTGCAGTATGTCCGAATTCCGGGTGACCCGGAGTTTTGCTTCCCCATTGGCGGAATTGTTTCAATTCTTCCATAGGAAGATCGTAGCCGCTCAGGTGCAGCAAGCTGTACAGCAACATGGAACCATGTCCTGCAGACAGCACAAAACGGTCCCGGTTAACCCAAGTTGGGTGGTCCGGGTTATGTGTCATCGTTTTTGCAAAAAGTTGGTACCCCATTGGAGCGGAGCCCATAGGCATTCCCGGGTGTCCCGATTTTGCTTTCTCGATTGCATCAATTGCCAGAGTACGTACAGTTGTAATCGACAGGTTGTCGATTGTGTTGTTCTCATCCTTTTGAATCGCTTCGTTCTTGTCAGTCATGGTTTGTCCTCCTCATGTCTTTAGATAAGTCGGGTGCGCAAGCGAATCCCTCTCATCATACAAGCAAACCGTATATAACAATAAGTGAATCCGCTTGAATGTTTCATTTTGACTTATTCACTTTTGTATTGTATCACTTGGCGTGAAGCTTTTCCATAACCTTCTTTTAGAAGTTCCGGAAAATTCGGTTGTTTGTGGGTGAGGCGGGTTTATTCCGGCGCAGAATAAAAGGTGTTGGGTAGAGCATCTAAGCCCATGTCCGGCTTGGCAAGCCTCGCTAATCCATCGGATGAAGTATAACCTTTAACCGGAAAACCATACACTTTTTACAGTCCTAAGTTTTTTTCATAGGGTATCATTCATGTTTCTGATTCGAAATCCCTAGGGCTGTGTTACTCTCAGAAAGAAAGGAGGCTTGCCGCATGCCAGGACCACATATACAGCCAAAGTCGTCAAATTATCCATTACCCTGGATTGCAGGGACGTTAACAGGCATCATCACCGGTTTATTTCTTGGTTTTTTCCTTAAAGTGGTTCAGGCTTACACGGGTGAAAAGGTGTATACCCTGCTGCTGAATGTTGATTTTGTGCCCTGGCTTCCGCCCATTTTGCCTGAATGGTTCGAATTTACGCTTCATCTTCTTGTTTCTGTAATCATCGGCCTCTTCTACTTCTGGTGGATTCAACGTTCCGATTTCCCCTTGGTTAAAGGCGTTTTGCTCGGTGCATTCTCTTCCCTGCTGTACATTCCGCTCTCTCTGTTATCTGTACGAGTTCCAGGCTTAACGGATTTCAAGGCCATATCGCTTTGGATCATCGGACACCTTCTATTTGGTATTTTCCTTGGCGTCTGCGGACGGATATGGAAACGACAAAAAGGCGATTCCCATTCAGCTCACAAATAGGAAGTCGCCTTTCTTATCAAGGCCGATTCATATGGTCCCGAATCAACCTTGCACAGTATTAAAGCATCAAGCTAAAATACAACGGTTTTGTTTTCGTGAACCAGAATCCGGTCTTCAACATGCCATTTCACCGCACGTGCAAGTACAACGCGCTCAATGGTACGTCCGATCCGTTTCAATTCGGTCACGTCATCTCCATGGCTTACACGCTGAACGTCCTGCTCGATAATCGGCCCGCCGTCCAGTTCTTCGGTCACATAATGTGCTGTTGCTCCGATAATTTTAACACCACGATTGTACGCCTGTGCATACGGTTTGCCACCCACAAATGCCGGAAGGAAGGAATGGTGGATATTAATAATCCGGTTGCGGTAATGTTCGATGAACATTGGAGAGATAATCTGCATATAACGCGCAAGAATAATGACATCAATATCGTTACCGATGACGTCCAGCTGGCGCTGCTCTGCTTCTTTTTTCGTATCAGCCGTTACCGGTATATGATGATAAGGAATGCCGAATGATTCCACATAATCCTTCATATCCAAATGATTGCTTACCACGAGAGCAATATCAGCATCAAGGTCTCCGGCCTGCCATTGCCACAGCAATTCAACCAGACAGTGATCTTCCTTGGATACAAAGATAGCGAGTTTCTTCTTGCGGCTTACCGCAGAGAGAGACCATTCCATCTTGAAGCGCTCCGCCACTTCCGCAAAATCAGCTTCCAGCTTGGCGAGACTCGCTGTCAGTTCCGGAAGATCGAATTCAATACGCATGAAAAACATGCCGCCAGCCGGGTCCATGGTGTACTGGTCAGACTGAACGATGTTTGCACCATGCTGGTGCAGGAAATGTGATACGGCAGCTACAATTCCTGGACCATCCGGACAGGAAATAAGCATCCGCGCCCGATCGGCGCGGTTTTTGGAATCAGGACGTGCTTGTTTTGCATGAATCTCCATCGGGCTATTCTTCCTCCTTCAATTAAGCCGTGACCAGCAGTTCTTTTCCTGCAAGCCAGGCGATCAAACGATGATTCAGTTGCTCTTCATTCAAATGCGGGAACAACGCTGCTTCCGCTACCAGATCATACAATCGCTCCAGCGGTTCACGCGGATCAGCCTTTTTGGCTTTTGCATCATTCTTGAGCAGCGTCCAAACGTCAAGAATATAGGAACGCGAGTCAATCTCTTTCCCTTGGAAGAAGTGCTGCAGCTGCTCCACCTCTGTCAGGAATTCCGGACCAAACCGGCCACTCACATCTCCACGAAGCAATGCAATTTCCACCTCGTACATTGGGCGTTGTGTCTTGGCTTCCTTCCCGATCCAAGGTGTCTCCAGAATAAATGGACGTCCTTGAAGCGCCTCGTGATGAACGATACGGTTAATCGCTTCAAAACCAATCCAGCCGGAACCAATCGGTGTATGACGGTCCTTACGTGCACCTACAGCATTCTTACTATCATTAATATGCATTACGGTAATGCGGTCAAGCCCTACCGTGCGATCAAACTGCTCAAGCACACCATCCAGATCATTCACGATATCATAGCCTGCATCATGAATATGGCATGTATCCATACATACAGCAAGACGTTCGTTGTGCGTAACCTTCTCCATGATCTGTGCGATCTCTTCGAAGCTTCGACCCATTTCGGTCCCTTTTCCAGCCATTGTTTCTAGAGCAATCTTTACATCGGTCTCTTTGACACCGTCGAGCACTTCATTAAGCCCCTCGGCAATTCGTCCAATACCATAATGAGCATCCTTATCCGTAAAGGCGCCGGGATGCAGCACAATATTTTTGACACCAATGGCATGCGTGCGGCGAATTTCTTCCTGAAGGAAGCTTACAGCCAGTTCATACGTGTTTTCTTTGTAGGAACCAAGGTTAATAATGTATGGCGCATGGACAACAATATCTTCCATCCCGCCCTCTTGCATGGCAAGCTTGCCTTCCTCGATATACATGGACTCAATAGGCTTGCGGCGCGTATTCTGCGGTGCACCCGTATATATCATAAACGAACTGGAACCGTACGAGGACGCTTCCTTCGTTGCACTCAATAATCCCTTGTCCGAAAAGGACACGTGGGAGCCGATTTTCAGCATCATTGATCCCCCTTTTTCTGAATTATCCCTTATTCTAACGCGATTATCGAAATAAATCTAGAAATGCGCTATAATTCGGGTTACAGGCTATTTTTTACAGCTAATTTGGAACATGGTGGGCGGAATCCGTCTTTCCGTGAAAATCAATGAACCGAGGTGACTCCGCAATGATTTTCGGCTCCTACGCTATGACGTTAGTCAGCAGTTCCCCCAGCAATTGGTTTATGAATACGATCGCATTCTGGACATTTCTTTTGCTTGGCAGCATGTGTATCGGTGGATTTTTTATGATGCGCAAGTTTTTGAAAGTGCTCCCAAAAGCGGACGGCAAATCCAAACTGGATTGGCAAAATTATTGGGTCGAAACAAGCCGCCACTTGTGGACGGATGAGGCCAAGGCTTTTCTGGATCAACTCGTAGAGCCTGTGCCCGGTCCGTTTCGCGATATAGCCAAACATTCAATTGCAGCAGAGATTGGTAAAATTGCTGTTGAAAACAAGGCAACCGAGGTGTCTCGAGATCACTGCATCAAAGGATACATTATAGCCACACCGAAGCGTGATAATAAGTTTTTAGTCAAATTTTTGGAGAAAAACCAAATTGATTACTCGCCTTATAAACATCTGATGAATAAATAAAAGAAGTTTCCATTGTGGACGGAATCGCATACTCATCTCCAACACACAAGCTCCATCAGGTAAGTCATTCGCAGACAGGCATTGCTTACCGCCGGGGCTGTTTGTTGATCCGCCATATATGAAATTCACAATACAGGAGGGCTGAAGCATGAAAATTGCCATATGTGGAGGAACAGGATTTGTGGGAAGTGCACTCGTAGATTACTGGCTGCAAGCAGGTCATCAGGTTCAGATTATCACGCGCAGACTGCCTGATCTTCATGATCCCGGTGAACGCCTTACATATATATCATGGGAACAGCTTGAAGAAAGACCTCATCTACTGGAAGGTTTGGATGCCCTGGTGAACCTTGCCGGGGAAACGCTGAATCAGCGCTGGACGACCAAGGCCAAGCTGGAAATTGTGGAATCGAGAGTAACGACAGTATCCAAGGTAGCCCGGCTGCTGTCTAAACTTGAACATAAACCGGAAGTTGTCGTGCAGGCATCCGCCATGGCTATTTACGGAACCTCTCTGTCGGAGACATTTGATGAAAGTTCCCCGCAAAAATCAATGAACTTTCCGTCCCGGGTTGCCGAACAATGGGAGATTGCTGCAGATGCAATCCAAGATGTGAGACTTGTCAAAATTCGTGTCAGCCTCGTACTTGGTCATAAAAGAGGAGCCTTTCCGTTAATGAAGCTGCCATATATGCTTGGCGTAGGCGGCAAAATTGGCAGTGGCAAACAGTGGACGACCTGGATACACATATTGGATATTGTAAGGCTTATTGATTTTACGATACATAATAAGGAAATCTCGGGTCCGGTGAACGCATCCGCTCCGAACCCCGTGACCAATGACGAGTTTGGACGCACAGTTAGCAAGGTCTATCATCGTCCTCACTGGTTCCCGGTCCCCGGTTTCCTGATTAAAGCAGTGGTCGGAGAACTCTCTGTTGTATTGCTCCAGGGGCAGCGTGTCATTCCGCAGAAGGCTCTGGATTACGGGTTCCAATTCACATTCCCAACCTTAACCGATGCGCTGGAAGATTTGAAGCATCGCGGATTATCCGACTGAACGGTAGGTATAGACGGATTCTGCCAGCATAAAGGTATCCCCGTCTTCCAGTGGATATTCTTTATAGGGTGCAAGAGGCTTACCCTGCAGTAAGGTGCCATTCACAGAACCCAGATCCTTAATGACATAGCCCGATTTGTTCCTGCTCAATTCCACATGAGCACGGGACACACCGGTTGTTGAATCCACCCATTGAACCATCTCTGCCGATCGGCCGATAACAAAAGAGGCTCCCTGCACATCCATCCGCTCATTCCGGTTACTTGCCCCTAATCGGCGTTCCAGATAAAAGGATGGCGTTACTGGATCGGCGCCCTTTGCTGCTTCCCCAGTCATACTTTGCAGATTTACTGTTGCCTCCGTTCCAGATTCAGTCCGAATCAGCTCAGACGTTGGAGCAGTAATATGATCGAACTGCTGTTGGATCATGATTGATGATTCTGGTTCTGATTCTGGTTCGGTATGTAATCGTTGAAAGCGCGAATTCAGAGTTGTACTGGCAATACTGGCATACCCCGGTGCAGGTGGGTCATTGTTAGTCTTCCACTCTGATTGGTTCCAGCGCCAGCTCTCTTGATATAATTCCTCTGCTTCCTCTTCATTTTTAGTTCGCTTATGACCTAAATTAAGAAATGAAGCTTGATCAATCCTTCTGAGACCTGCCGCTTTGGTTATGCCGAATTTCCCTTTGCTAATCCAGGCCCAGCCTGCAACCGCAAGTAAGGCGACACTTAGAACGATGGATATTATCATAGGTGTCTGCCCGGGCTGCTCCATATAAGCGAATCTCCATACCAGGGCTATACCGACCATGCAAATAAGAATAATATACGTCACTTTCGACGTTCCAGTCTTTTGCTCCATTTCCATGTTCTCATCAAATGTAATTTCGTTAGATTTGTTCACCACTGGATCGGTCCTGTCTGCAAAAGGAGATGAGCCTTCTCTAGAAGGACGTGTGCTCAGGAAGTTTGGACTTAACTTGTTACTGTTCGACCCTTCCTGTTCCAATACTTGATCCAGCTGTTGACGAGAATTGGAGTACGTATCAGGCCGCATTTTGTCTTGGTCATGCTTCGATCGGGCATGTTGTCTATGTAAACGTGGCAATTGTGCAAACTCAGGTTCAGATTCAACATAAGCAGAACGTTCGTTCACAGTCCCATTCTCCCTAGGTTCGTTGACACGGGAAGACAAAAATGTTGAGCTACCGTGCCCTGCTTGTTCATCCGCGTAGAGTTCCAGTAACAATTCCCGCAGCTGTCCAACATCCCACCGTTCGTTATCACATAGCTGCAGAACCCGCTGAATGCCTTCACCTTGCAACTCCTGCACATGAGCCATCAGCCGGATGACCAGTTCACGGAATTGCGCCGGAGTCGGATCCACAACCACAGAATCCTGAATCGGTACATAAACCATGCCCAGCTCACCTTGTTCCAGTGAACCTTTTACAAATATGCTCTCTTCCTGCAGCATCAGCTTACGGGGTTCGAGCATGTATTGACGGCATTCCGTGAACGTGTCTGCGAGTTGAAACAATAGACCGTACAGCACACGCAGTTTAATTTTGCCTGCCTTTAGGAACTGGGATAACATTTTATACCCGGAAATATCATATTGAAGAGTAACGTTGCGATCCATCTCACGAATGTGGAGCGGAAGCAGGCGTGGAATATCATTGGCGGACATCATCCCCGTCTGTACACGGCTTAATTCGTCCATCCGTAATCCTTCGGCTTTTTCCAGAACCATAAATGCTCCGCCGTTCCGTATAAAATCTTTCGTTAATCCATACATGCCAATCCTCTCTTTCCGGTGTAAATTCAACTTCTACTTTCTTTTCTTGTATCAATCTATGAAATCATATAAACATAGGCACTGATAAAGCCTGGCAATACAGCCAGCATGAACGGGAACTTGAGCGTTTTCTCCTTGCTGACCAGTTTGAGTGAACCGAGCATGAAAAAGCCTGCAAGCCCACCGGCCATGTTACGAATCCGTTTGGCTGAATCCCTTCGGAACAACAGAATAATTAAGCCAATTGCCCCGGCATATAGAACGGAATACACAACAACGTGAATTCCAAAAGAAATACCCGTCCATGCTCCAATCCCGCCAAACAGTTTTACATCTCCAGCTCCTACTGCTCCGATCGCGTACATCACCAACAAAATGCCAAAACAGGCTGCGAACCCCGCGGCAGAGAAGATCAAGCCTTCCCATCCATCCCATATCCCATGGGCCAGCACACCTAGAACGGTTACAGGCAAGGTCAGCAGATTCGGAATTTTCATGGACCGCACATCGGTTACAAAGGCAGTCACCACGTATAGGCCACAGGCTGCAATGAACCATTCCACCCCCATCACTCCTCTATCCATATCACTATTTTCTCGATGCTACATTAAACTCAGTTGTTGTCTTACTGCCATCCGCTGTTTCCACTACAAATGTCCAGGTCCCTTCCGTCGTTCGAGTACCTACAAACCAGTTCCACTCAATCACGCCATTCTCATCCGCTGTAGCCCAGCCAATATGTTTCGCTGTACTTTCTCCCGACTTATAAAATATCGTCAGGTTTGCAGTGGCCCCTGGTTCCACCTGAACCTTGATTGTTGCATTATTCCCTATGTAAGCAGGCTCTGGCTTGGATAACACGGTTATTGAACCTGCAGCGTCTCCATCGCCCTCATTACTATTAGAACCTTCTCCCGTATCTCCAATCCATACGCGCTCAGCGGCAGCAGCCTGAATCCGTAATGGTTTGCCGAGGAAAGGCACTTTAATCGGCAGTTCGTAACTGAGCTCCAGCCTGAAATACGGATTTGTTTTGTTCTTGAGATCCGGCACAGATATCCCGTTAACATGTATACGCTCCATATCCAGCAATTCCGGATCTATAAAAGGTTGGAGCAAGGGTTTTACAGCTGGATCAAGTACAGTCTCCATAACCGAAGTCTTAATCTCCTGCAAAGGTTGATCCCCACTGGCTGCAGCCGCACGCACCCAATTGCTTAGCGGATCCGGCAGAGCCGAGGCATACTCTTCAGCCCATTCCGTTAAAGACAACTCTGGTATGCCCCAGCCGCTTCCCTTCTCTCCACCACCAGCGGAATCCGATGGAGTGAAGACAAGCGAAACTGGATAGATCTTGGTGGAGAGCTGCTTTACGGCTTCACCCGCTGTACTTTGCAGGGCTGTCGAGATCAGTGTCATTTGTACGATGTAGACAAGGAACATGACAAAGAACAGAAACACAGGCAGAACGAGCGAAGCTTCCAATACGATGCTTCCCTGTTCCTTTTTTGAGGAGCTTGCCTGCTCCGGCAGAGATTTCAATTGTTCCATTTTGCGCAACCGTGATAATCGAAGCAGCCATCGCGCATATTCTTTTTGGTCTAGCTCCTGCTTCTCCATAATCCCTCCACCTGAAAAGGTACGGCTTGATTCAATAGGAATAATCCGTCCTCCGGTCTATGAATAATCGCCCATCTTCAACCTGGTCTGCATTCCCCATAACTGCACCTATACTTTTGATCACCCCTG
This sequence comes from Paenibacillus sp. PvP094, assembly GCF_040546835.1. Lineage (NCBI taxonomy): Bacteria > Bacillati > Bacillota > Bacilli > Caryophanales > Paenibacillaceae > Paenibacillus > Paenibacillus sp. PvP094. The sequence continues at coordinate 602,937 of NZ_JBEPOM010000001.1, forward strand.
GCAAAAACCATAACTTTACACTGCTGCGTATGTTCCCTGATGCATACGTTTGTTTTTCATCGGGATTAACGCCCGTATTCAGCCGAATCAATGCCAGCATTCTGGACATTTTACGTTCATTGTTACTGTGCATTAAAAGGAATAGTCTTAGATGGTCCCTGTATGTAAGCTTAACCTTGATATATTTGGACAACTCCACACTGCCCTCTTTGGAGAGCTTCACCATATCCGCTATGGCGTGAGTAATACCGTATAAAATTGCAGCCGATAACACCAGAAGGGGATTACCTAGTTTACTGTTCTCAATTAATCCTTCTGCGGTTCGAATCGCCAAACGCATACCAAATATTTCCGCATATGCAGCCGCAATGTTGCCTGAAGAATTGTGAAACCCGTAAATGATATATTCCAGCTCCTGATTCTCCAGTTTGAAGACCTCACTCGAATCCCCGCTCCCCTCAGTCCAATCGAGCAGCTGTCCAAAATCCATCGAATTGAAATAAGCGAGTGCATATTCATTCTGGAATAATTCATCCCCTAGACTATCCAGCAGGCCAGACATCCCGCCAAATAAACTGTCCATTCCATTCATGGCCTCACCGCCTGAATCGTAAGGATCGCCTGCAATTTCCGCCTTTTTGGCCTCCTCCCGGCTAGCCTGGTTAAATGCAATGTTGGCATTATAATATTGCTCCAACTGCTTGAATGCTTCCGTTGATCCGGAATGTCCATTTTCGATCTGTGACAATATGCGCTTTATGTCCTTTAATTTTGCCTTGGACTCCTTGTCGTTGGCCTTGCGCTGCGCATCAGATCCCCGACCTTCCTCAAGCAGCTGTTTGCTCTGAAGAATGACATTGGAGGCACCACTTCGTACATAAGAGTCCATGTATCGTTCTGTGACCTGACTTGCCTGTCTCACAGCAGGCTTAACAGGCACACCGCTCTGACCCGTCACATTGCGAAGCTGTGTATTCAGCTCAAGGCTGTCTTTTCTAACCTGATTAAAGTCTGAGGTTTGGGAGCGGATATGTTCTTTTAACTTATCAAACAATGAATCGGCTCTCACCAACTCAGAGGCAAGTGAACGTGTATCTTTGGCTTCGCTGCCTGATCCGGTAGATGGTGGACTCTGCCCAGGGAGGTTTGAATTCCCGACTTTTTCATAACTCGCATTCTGGGAACGGTTCTCCCCTTCAGCGATAACCCGCTTCATTTCCTCATTAAGATTACGCGCTTCATCAATTAGAGTCTGGGCTGTCTCGAGCTTCATCTGATGCGCCTGTTGTGCCGGCTGCAGAACCATACTTATACCGGTAACCACATTACCAACACCTGTCCGGTAACGAGCCAGCTCAAGGATATACTGCTGCTGGTTGAATGGTAGTCCTTCGTCTGCTTGTTTCTTGCTTAGATAATCCGTATAACGTGCTGCGATCTCGGCAGCAGTCTCCGGCGTTTCTTCCATCATTTCATCGTAAATGGCAGGTGAGGGAGGGCTCATGATCAGAGCAGGGAGATCTTTCAATGTATTGGCTGAATCGGTCTGATTGGCTATCGCCTCATCCAGCAAATCCTCACGCTTGTCATATAGCTTCTGCAATTTCTTGAGCAAGTCTACGGTATGCGCGGCTTCTTTCATTTCCTCTGACATTGGCTTGAAGCGATTGACCACCTCTAACGTAAAGTCAACCGGAGCCCGATATTTCATGTCCTCCTGAATCTGGCGATTGAAGATATCATACCTGCCCAATTCCCGCTCCATGCTCAGGGTGCTTGTATCCCACTGTATATCCAGAATGGGGAATCCATCCTTCACAGCCGATGGCTTCACACTATCATTCAGTACCTTGGCCATAATGGCTTCACCACTGCTGTCTCCATAACCAAACAACCCATATTCCCGGAGTGACGTGTCGTATGCAGACATTACCGATCTTAATGCTGCATGAGCCATGCGTTCTGATTGAACTTTGAAGGCTGCTATCCGGGCATAATCAATGAATACGGCGACAAACATATAGATTCCCGCCAGGATTAAGATCAAGAACAGGGTCACAGCACCTGATTCACCGTCTTTTTTTCTGAACAGCGCTGCTCTCCTCCTCTCTCTACTTTTTGGTTTTTCCAAAATGCTGCAGGACCTGTCCTGCTTCAGCTGCTGTACCGGTTGCCTCGCCGCCTTTCCCTTTGAATTTGGCAGCATAATAACGGACCAGATCCACCGTTCGGATAAATTCCGCCGGCTCGACAACCGCTGATGAACCTTGCGTCAGAACACGGTCACCCGAATCAAACAAAAAAGAAGGAAGAGGCAAAGAAATAACCTGCTCCAGCTTGGTCGTAACTTTTCGCTGTATCAAGGAGTTCTGATACTCGATCGTTCCACGCATCCCACCTGGCATGTTCTGAACGGCTTGGGATAGCTTCTGTTCAGTCAGACTCCCGCCTTCACTAGCAGGCACGGGAACACTAATCTGGTTATCCGCGCCAGCCCAGCCAAACAGAGCTCCGAGCAATCGGTCATCCGTTAATCTCCAGTAGAGATTGTCATGCTCACCTGCCGCTACTTCACCTGTCATGGCCTGCTTGTGACTGTTATCCCAACTGTAGGCGGCTCGTTCCGATGCTGCATAGGCATGCTGGTTCAAAAAGGTTTTTTGATACATGTACATCGTGAAAAACAGAATTAGCACGAGAATAAACAGCACGACCGGGAAGACCAGGGAAGCCTCGATCGTGAAGCTTCCATCTTCCCTTTTGAATCGTTTACTCAAAGAATTCATCACTCTTTTTGCTAACTTGACCAAGTAAACGAGTTACCAAGGTTTTAATTTGATCTTTGAAAATCAAGGCAATAATAATGATGACGCCAATAATCAGAATTAGCTCCAGCGTACCCAGACCGTCCTCTTCGTTCCAAAATGTACTTGCTTTGCTTTTCAATATCTCCTGCATTTCCATTCCTCCTACATATTCATCATCATAAAAGCAGGTGCTCCGATCATAACCACAATCGTAAAAAAGATCAGAACCATCGGAAACACCAGTTTGGAAGATGCCTGTTCTCCCTTCGCCCGACTGACAGCCTTGCGTTTCTCCCACAACACATGGGACAGATCCCGCAGCGCGAGTACAAAGTCACCTCCCCCACGGCGGAAATTCAGCAGGACTGTCGTCGTAAAAATCGTAACTTCCTGCACACCACAGCGGCGGCTGAACTGTTCAAACGACTGTTGAAAAGAGTATCCATTATTCCAATCACCGACCGTCTTCCGCAGCTCGTTGTAGAGTGGATGGTCTCGCTCTCCCTGACTTGCAACACAGTGAACGATAGCCCTTTGTACGGTTTCCCCTGCCCCTACAAGCAGGACAATCCGGTTTAACAGCTCGGGCAGCTCCATAAGAATATCCTGGTCTCTTCGCTGTACCTTGGTATGAAGATCTTTATAGAGTGCAAAAGGCAGTGCAACCGCGAGGGCAAGCCCGCCTAACAGACCTCCATTTCCGATATCGCCAACGAGTGATAACAGACAGCCCACAAGTAGCATCAGCCAGGCATACGTCAGCATTTCAGCACTATAAAGCATCGTTTTCTCTCCGCTGTGCTGTATGCCGTGCATTTTCTGGACGGCATGCTGCATGCGGTACATCAGCACAGGCAATCTTCGGCCTACCTCATATCTGTCCAGTAAAAACAGAAAGGGTCCATGCAGTTTTTTCAGACGTAAGCCTTCCATATGAAGTTTGCGCAGATGGCGGTAGGTATGTCCTCGCGTTCGATCCAGCACCAGCCAGCCTGCTCCGAGCACCCCTCCGAATATAACGGGAAGCAGCATCGAATCAGCTCCTTATACTTTGATATCCATAATGCGTGTAATCCACAGATAACAGCAGGCGAGCACTACCAAAGCCACGCTGGAGATCAGATATCCCATACCGCTATACAGTGGTTCCATGAAATCCTTGGCCGTCAAATTCAAAAAAATAAGAAAAATAAAAGGCGCGGCAAACATTGCCTTGGACTCAAACCTTTTCTGTGCCACAGCGACCATGATATCCTGCTGGATGTCCAGCTTCTCGCCAATCACAGCAGAGGTTCGGCGAACCACCTCGACCAGGTCTCCACCCGTCCGCTTGCACGTGATGAATACATCTGCGAAATTCGTTATATCCTCGATGCCAGCCCGGTCAGAAAAGTCCTGCAGCGCCTCCTCAATCGGTTGACCATATTCCATTCTTGTCCGCAAAATAGTGAACTCCCGAATGAGATCGGTATCCGCTTCAGGATTGAGCATTCGCAGATCTTCTACCGATTCCTTAAATCCATTTTCCACGGATTTCCCCGCAGCCAGTGCGGAGGATAACGCGTATAACGCTTGTTTAAAATGTAAACTCAGTGTCATTCTTCTTCGTTCCAGCAGTACCTTTGTCCAGTGCTTTGGCACCCATATGCATCCCGCAGCCAAGATCACCCCTGCCAGCCAGTGGTGATAGAACAAAATACCGACACCGAAAAATAGCAGTCCACTAATCAACATGCAGACGGTTCGTTGTCTACCGGATAGCGTGTATACGGTATAATCCGTTAACACCTGCCTGGACTCACCCAACCTAATCACCTTCTAACCGCTTCAATTTACCTTGTTATCCGAATCTTCTAATTCCTTGTGGTACCGACCTATGTATTCACTCAGCCACTCTCCAAGCCCGGCCATTTGGATTTTCTCAATCCGCTTCAACTTTCCGACCTGTACCAACCCTCCAATGATCTTGCCTTCCCTTTCATCCCGCTCCTGGAAACGAAAGAGCGGATTCAGCAGTACCTCCCCGTCCTTCATGCCAATGACTTCACTGATTTCCGTCACTCGCCTTGAACGGTCTCTCAGCCGTGATAGATGAACGAAGATATCAATTGCTGAGCTGATCTGCTGCCGCACAACCGAAATAGGAAGCTCTGCCCCGCTGAGTACCATTGTCTCCAATCTGCTGATCATGTCCGAGATGTTATTGGCATGCCCTGTAGATAACGAACCGTCATGACCGGTATTCATGGCCTGCAGCATATCAAGCGCCTCTGCCCCACGCACCTCTCCGATTACAATCCGGTTGGGTCTCATCCGTAGTGAAGACTTGATCAGATCCCGGATGGAGATTTCACCCTTGCCCTCGGTATTGGCGTTCCGCGTCTCCAGCGACACCAGATTCGGCACCGTGACAATCTGCAGCTCGGCGGAATCTTCAATCGTAATAATCCGTTCATCCGGAGGAATAAACTGTGATAATGCATTCAGAAAGGTCGTTTTCCCTGACCCGGTCCCGCCCCCGATGAAGATATTGAATTTGCTGCGCACCAACTGCTGCAGCAGCTCTGCCGCTTCCTCATGCAAGGCACCTTTTCCAATCAGGTCCGGCATGGTCATCGGTTCACTTGGGAACTTCCGAATCGTCATGGTGGGACCTTTTAGCGCAATCGGCGGCAGCACAATATTGACCCGCGAACCGTCCTTGAGCCGCGCATCCACAATGGGAGAAGACTCATTCACGATCCGGTTCACCCCAGAGACGATCATCTGGATAATATCCTCCAGCCGTTCTCTGGATTCGAATTCGAGCTGAATTTGGCTAACTTCCCCTTCCTGCTCGACAAAGATCTCCCGGTGACTATTAATCATAATCTCCGTAATGTCAGGATGATCCACCAGGGGTTGAAGAATGTCCAACCCGCGAAACGAATCAAACAGCCTCTGCACCAGCGCATGTCTTTCTCCAGATGTCAGGTCATCCAGTTCCGGATCAGATAACACCTTGCGCTCAATCCCCTGCCACAGTTCCTTGTCCCCGGCTGAAGACGTTAAGTCAAGGCCTGCCCTGACTTCGCGGCGCATGTTCTGAAATTGTTCTTCCCGGTCCAAAACTCTATGGGATGCATCACTCATCATGCCCACCCCTCTCCCTTATGGAGGCGCCCCGTCTGCTTCAGATCATCCTCTCCGTCCTGTACAAGCATGGCACACAGCTTTTTTACCTCACGCTGAAATATGGGAGAGCTTAGCAGTACTTCCTCCTGGTGAAGCTGCTTCCAGGAAGGGATATACGGCAGCACTGCATCCAGCTTCAGCTCAGGTCGTGGAACGGCATTGACTATGCTGTCTCGGTATTTGTTTACCACAAAGCGGGCACGATCCAGTACACGTTCAACCAAGTCAGGCTCAGTCCGCTCAGCATGCGCCAGCCATTGGCCCCAGCGGTGCATGGCAGACAGGTCATCTTCAACCAGCCATACCAAGTCATCTGCCGCTTTCAAAATGCCTCGACTGCGTTCGTCCCAACCGGAGTCTCCATCCAGAATCAGCACGTCATATTGCCCGGAAGTAGACAAATAATGAACGAGCCCCGTCGTATCTTCACACGACATCTGCAGCAGTTCCTTCCGGTTGGATAATGGCCAGAACACGTCTGCCTTCAGTCCATCATGACGAAGCACGTAACCATCTATTCCCTTGGAGGGAGCCTGCGTAGTCACCTGCCCGTGCTTGCCCGATTCCTTCCTCCCGACCTTGAGATCATACAGCAGTCGGGACAGCCCGGTTTCGGCATCCGGAACACGCTGTACACTTCGGGATAATCCCTTCTCCAGGAATGGCAGCACGCTATCCAGCGTCTCCAGATTAAGATAGAGCACGGCGTAGCCTGCCAGTCCGAGCTGCTTTGCCATATGCAGTGCCACTGCTGTCTTGCCGCTTCCTCCCGAAGCTGACACCACTCCAAGGGAAAGGGTTTGCTGTCCTGGACGGTGCACCTTTTTGCGACGAGGCTGCCGACTTGTATTCAGAACGGTATCCAACAATGCAGGCAGAGGTTGATATTTCATTAAGCGCTTATCTTCCGCCACCTCCTCATGACCTTCACTGAGAAGCAACCAAGGCACACCCGGACCTTCACCCATACTTTCCAGCCAGGGATTCAGAAACTCAGGTTCTGCAATAACCAGATCTGGAAGTTCCTTTCCTTCATGTTCATGCATATACTCCTGAAACGATTCCCACTGTGAAAAGGCGGTAAATCGCATTGCTGCACCAAATGAACTCCCCTGAACAAAATCAAGCCAGGCACTGACATATTCCTTGTCTTTTGAAGCAAGTACCGCCTTCAGCACGATCAATTTCTCCTCCCTCCCTGTAGAAAAGCACAAAAAAACACCGACCATGATCCGCATGTATTATGCAAGATTATGGACGGTGCTTCCGTCACGTGCTATGAATGTATGGATAATATAGCATACAATTTCTGGACGAGCAAGAGATTTATATAATTAACAATCTGATGCTTCCATTCTTATGATTGATAAGGTGCATCAAATTCAATAATGTTACGATCCGGGTCAAGAATGAAGATCTGTGCGAATCCTGCAACACTATCCGGTCTTGCTTCATACTCAATCCCCTGCTTTTCCAGCCAGGCTATCGTTTCGTTGTGACTTTTCACCCAGATGGCAAAGTGACCATCCGTCGTATCAATTCCCGCCTCACGCAGTGTATGTCCTTCCGGATGCTGGAGCAGATGCAGCTGCTGACTGCCAATCGCATACCATGTGCCTGTAGAGCGGAAAGGCGGACGTTCAATTTCCTGCATACCTAGCAGTCCGGTATAAAATTGTTTGGCAACATCCAGATCACGCACTGCCAGGCTAACATGATGTATATGAGCATATTCAATCATCGCGTAATTCTCCTTCCAAGTCATATGATATTAATAGAAAAAGTTAATCGCTTACACGACTATACTATACCTTTGTGCTTCCTGACCAGTTGTAGAAAAGAGAAAAACACCTTCGATCCAAGCAGGTAACCTCTCTGGGTTCACACAAACTTGAATCAAAGATGTTTTCAAATAGAACCACGTTGCATGGATTCAAAAAGGGATGTTTTTGCTTGTAGCAAGCTTGATCTCTCCCTACTTCGCGCTGTCCAATGCTTCCTGTGGAATCTCAATCTCTTCTACCTGGTTATGGTTGGAGAAGGTGCTGGTCATCTTCATGTCCATGGTCATTTTCTGGCCTTCCTGCTCCATCTCCATCACCATATTCACGTCGGTACCAACCGGAAGATACGTCTCCTTGTTCACCATATATTTCATTTGCATACTTGTAATATTCATCTGTTCAAGCATCGCTTGTGTCTGGGCGTCCGTTCCATTCTGCTCCATGACGGATTGAGCCAATTCCTTCACGTTATCACCCGATACGTCTGCAGTAATGACATAATTGTCGCCCTCTTCGGTGATCTTGGTATCTTCCGCAATTTTATTGAATTGGTCCAATTCTTCTTCGGGGTTCAGGCTTGATTGCATTTGCTCAATCAGCTGCTTCGTTTGATCATCAGGAATTTTAACCCATTGATCTCCCACCTGCGAATAGATGGCATCGGAAGTAATGTACTGCTTCACGTTTTGTGCTTCCTGCCCGGACATTTCCATGTTCATCTCTTGATAGATCATCATTGGATCCTTGATGATATCCATCTTCATTGTTGTTTTTACCTGCTGATCCTGTGACTGTTCGCCAGCCTCCAGCTTCAAATTCTGATCAATGGTTGCATCGCTCGAGAAGCTTTTCATTTCCTTGGCTGCTTCATTCGTTTTGGTAATCAATTCTTCCAGTGTAGGGATCTGTGTTTCCTGCTCTGCAGGTGTATTCCCCTCGTTTGTCGCTTCGTTGCCAGCCGGCGGCGTTGCAGTGCTGTTATCCGCATCGTCACCGCATGCTGTCAGGCTTACTGCTAATAATGCCCCGATAATGAATGTCGTCCACTTCTTCAACTGTTTGTCCTCCCAAAATAGATGTGATCCGTATTCATTACCCAAATGTTTCCTTTATTAATCATGTTTGTGGTACATGCGTTGCTCTAGTACGATTTACAAAAACCGATTCTTGATCTCAGGTGTCGGCAGCATACACGCTTCGTCCTTGCCAAACCACCGGTAACGATTACGGGCTACCCAGTTATACACGGCATTTCGAATGAATTTGGGCACAATAATAAAGACATATAATAATGGATACGGAAATTTCAGACCTTTGGCCAGCCGCAGTGCAGCTGTCGAACGTGTATAGTAACGGCCCTCTTCGATAAGTACAAACGTATCCATGCTGTCTGTAGAAAGATTTCCTTTCTTCAGCAAGTCCTTGGCTACATCAGATTGGAGCGATGCAAAATGATATTTCCCTTCCGGATCACGTTTGATAATCCATTTGGTTAATCCTTGGCAAAAGTGACAAACCCCGTCCACGAGTACAATTGGGTGTCCCTCATGCTCATTCGCTCGAATTGATGTCATAATTGAAGCCTCCTCATTTATGCTGTTAGATTAACTTACCCACTTTTCACCTTCACGTTCGGCTATCCCCAGAATTTATACGACTCAAAGGAATAGAATAGAAAAAGAGCGCAGGCTCTAAAGCCTACGCTCGTATCTGTTTGGACAATTACTCAGCAATTGCCTTTTCCATCCACTGATCTTCAATCATTTGTTGATGCAGATCTCCTGCCCACTGGTCCATGCATTTGCAAATGAAATCTTTGCGGCATACGGGACAAGGCGTTTTCTGCAGACGGCTGATCGCTGTCATCTTCCATTCCGGAGATTTGGAGTAGAATACACGGCATTGCGTGCCATCTACCAGCTTCATTGTAAATTCATACAATCCGTCTTTTTCGTTTTTACTAGCTACTTGTAATTCTGCAATACTTGGTCTATAAGACATGGATATCACCTGTCAATTCAAATTTGTTTCCTGCATATTCCCTGCATGACACTTCTCAGTACTAAGTCATATTAAAGAAATTTTAGTTCGATGTCAACTCAGGGAGCACGAACCTCCCAGCTTATTTTGGATTGATTCCATACCCACCAAGTTATGCCACACTATCCGCCGAACAAAATATCCAATATCGTGCCTACCTGACCCTGCTTTTTGCCTTTTAGTACATCGGGGTCGAATACTTCCACATAACCACATGAGGAACAGGCTACGAACAAATAGTGATTATGCTGAATGTCGAACATTTTGCTAAGACCAGCCCCGGACATGGATACTTCCTTGATGTTGCAATCCGTTCCCCGGCATTTCGTACATACAAACCTTCGCTCAATCATCTCTTCAATACTCATTTGCATTCCCCCTTTTTCAGATGCCTGGCATGAAGCAAGAGTATAATTATGTAAAAGAGTACGCGATTTGACCTGCAATCTCCTGCATGTCTTATGATTTTAAATACAAAACCCTGCCGTTAGCCAGCAGGGCTTGTACCAAACAACAGGTATCCAGGATAGCCTGCTTCATTTATTTCTCCCTTTACTTCAGCGAGATTCGGTTTATACCACGTTCAGTACGACATCAATATTCCCGCGAGTCGCTTTGGAATAAGGGCAAAAATCATGAGCTTTGCGAGCCAGATCCTCGGCCTGACTATGATCCACACCCGGCATGCTTACATCCAGCCGGACCGACAACTGGAATCCGTCATCCGCAGGGTCTTTTCCAATGGATACATTACTCGTTACAGTCACATCTTCCAGTTTAACGCCGGCTTTACGTGCCACGTTGGCAAGAGCACTTTCGTAACATGCACCGTATCCTGCTGCAAAGAGCTGCTCAGGGTTCGTACCTTCACCGCCGGATCCACCCAGCTCTTTTGGCATTTTCAGATCATGTTTAAGGACTCCATCCGATGAAGTTACCGAACCTGTACGTCCACCTTTGACTGTCGCAGTTGCTGTATATAAAGCTTCCATTAGAATCTCTCCTTTTACATCAATATTTTTGCTGCCTACAATTCAATTTAAACTTCTGGCTTAATTTGAAACGGATTTGGGTTACTTAATCAGCTTTTGCATCTTTGTCATTTTCATGCATCATCCCGCCATCCGCATAACGCCATTTATGATATAAAGGTAAATTTTCTGAATTTGGGTAATACACTAAGGGCCTGATCCCTCTCCACTCATTTTGTCCATCTACATAAAAGTTGCACTAGACAAAAATTATTGAATGAGTACAATGTAAGTAACAACATATATTTTCAGACATATAAAAGTGAATAACCCAGGTCTTCATCATACGGAGCATCAATACGATTATTATAAAAAGTCAGGTGAACATTTATGAGTAAAAAAAATCCATTCAGCTCTCCTTCGGCTGAGCAATTAGCCGCAGCAGGCATGGCTCCCTCCCTCGGGGAAGCACACGGCTCCATGAAGGTTCCGAAGAACGCCGCCTGGTGGAAAAAATTCCTCGCCTTTGTCGGCCCAGGTTATCTGGTCGCTGTCGGCTATATGGACCCGGGTAACTGGGCAACAGATATTGCCGGAGGTTCCCAGTTCGGTTACACGCTATTATCCGTTATTTTAATCTCAAACCTGATGGCCGTCGTATTACAGTCACTTGCAGGCAAGCTTGGTATTGTAACTGGACGGGATCTGGCCCAAGCTTGCCGCGAACGGTTCAGTATGCCGGTTGTCATTATGCTCTGGGCTCTGTGCGAACTGGCCATTGCCGCAACAGATCTGGCTGAGGTTATCGGTTCAGCCATTGCACTGAAGCTTCTGTTCAACATCCCGATGTTATACGGCGTCATTATTACGGCTGTGGATGTTCTGATTATCCTTTTGCTGCAAAATAAAGGCTTCCGCGCTCTGGAAACACTAGTCATCGTGCTGATGGCAACCATCGCCCTCTGCTTCGGGATTGACCTGTTTCTTGCCAAACCGGACATGGGCGGGGTACTCACAGGCTTTGTACCAAGTGCCGAGATACTACAGAATCCTGCGATGCTATATATTGCCATCGGAATCATTGGAGCAACGGTTATGCCGCACAATCTATACTTGCATTCGTCCATCGTGCAGACCCGGCAGATCGAACAGACAACTCAGGGGAAAAGAGAAGCAATCCGTTACTCCACCATGGATTCAACGATCGCTTTGACCCTGGCCCTGTTTATCAACGCCGCCATACTCATTGTGTCAGCCGCTGTATTTCACAGTGCAGGCATGACGCAGGTCGCTGAGATTGCAGATGCTTATCACTTGCTTACACCTCTGCTGGGCACAACCATTGCAAGTATTCTGTTTGGTGTCGCTCTGCTGGCCTCAGGTCAGAATTCTACGCTTACAGGCACACTGTCTGGGCAGATTGTCATGGAAGGTTTCCTGAACATTCGGATTCCGGCTTGGCTTCGCCGGCTCGTGACCCGATTAATTGCAATCATCCCTGCCGTTATTGTGACGGCTATCGCCGGCGAACACGGAACGGAAGAACTACTGATTTTGAGCCAGGTGATTCTATCCTTGCAGCTGCCTTTTGCCGTCATTCCACTTGTGATGTTTACGAGTGACAAGAAAAGCATGGGCGCATTCGCCAACAAACTGTGGCTCAAAGTCATCTCTTGGATCATCGCTGCCGTAATTGTGGTTCTGAACGTCTATCTGATCTTCCAGACCATCATGCTGTTTTAATCTATATATGCGCTAAAACCGTTTCCCTCTTACTATAGATTTATAAAAAAAAGGCTGATCCCTCATCAAGAATATACTTGAAGGGATCAGCCTTTTAGCTTTGCCGTGCACTTGCCTTGTCCTTTATTTAATGACGCGAAAGTCATCTTTTTTTAATTTTATCCACTAACCCTCAGAAGGCACAAGCAGTGGAATAAGCTGCTCCAAGGCTTCGATGGTCCAGTCTGCACGCTCTTGGCCCTCAAGCTCAGGCTGAAATCGTCCATAGCCCTGCAAAATCCGAATCGTTCGCATCCCCAGCTTCTTGGCAGGAATGATATCGTTATCAATCCGATCCCCAATCATGACTGCTTCCTGGGGTTCACATCCCGCCTGCTTCAAAGCCACCGCATAGAGTTCCGGATCCGGCTTCGATACGCCTTCTTCTGCCGAGCAAGCCAGTACATCCACGTACCTCCGCAGACCGTAGCTCTCCAGGCGCCCCTCTGTCCCTGGACTCTGATTGGCGATGATCCCGATTCGATAATGGTGTGACAATTCCTTCAACACCGCTTCAGCAGAAGCGAAGGGCTTCTCCAGTTCCTTCCGGAACTTCAACTTCTCCTGGATCTGCTCCCTATGACGTTCATCGCTGATTAGCGTTCGAATGGCTACCCTCATGGGCCACTGCTCATAATTTCGATAACAGGAGGCAAATATCTCTCGCACTTCCTCTATTTTCACCGGATATCCAAGCAAGCAGGCTTCTTTTACAAACTGCCCTATAATATCATCTACCGGCTCCCATTCGTCCACCAGCGTATCTCCTACATCAAAGAACAACCATTTTAACCCCCGTACATCCGGCACGCCTATTCCTCCTTGTTAGCCATGAACGCAATCTCTAAATCAGCAATGTACATTAATGCTCAAATAAAAAAGAAGACCCACCATCATGCATGAGTCTCCTCAGAATTCCGTTTTTCCACAAGTTCAATTATAACAGGCACCTTACACCGGATCAATCGGCAGCTATCACATTAACCATTAAGCAAGAAGCCCACTTCTCCATTAAGAGAATACACAATGCGGTCAGCTCCCATCCCTCGGTAAATGCCTTTGGGGTGACTCTGTTCTGTAATCACACATAGTGATTTGGAGGTCCAGGAACGGCAGATCTGCAGATAGCGACAGGTCAGGTTCAAACTATTCTCGAAGATAAAAACGTTGCCTACGCTCGACTGCGGTAGAAACCACTTCTGAGCTTCAGCTGTATTCATGCGAATGACGTTCTCCACTCCGATTCTGCGGAGCTTCCGTTCTTCCCCTGCACTGTTGGTCAGAACGGCAAACGGCATTTTTTTGTACATCAACAGCTTGATAAACTTGCGGCCTGCTTCATTCGGTGCTGTTACTAAAATCATCTCATTATCCATCATTCGTTCCTCCCTTGGCGTGAAAAGACAACAAAAAAGAAGCGTGGGGGACCAAGGCCTCCCGAACGCTTCTTGAATAACCCATGACGAAAACGCCATGAATATGCGTACGGCTTGTTGCCTCTCCCTTTAACGCTTACGAGGTTAGCTGACGGATTCGGGCGCGAGAGTCGCCCTATTTCCGGCTTGCACCGAAAAATTCACCCCATGGATTAGCTGCAATGACAGCCAATCCGATTGGTTCCCCCGTTTCCCACCCATGAATGAATGGAAACTCAGCGATTAAAACATCGTTCCTGTTTCATGTATTGACCAGAGCGATATTATCGTTTGTTTCGTTGTTCATGTTAAGTTTAATTGAATTAGAAATTACGATATGAATCATACACCCGCGACATGTTAGTGTAAAGTCCGGTCAGATCACCGAATGGACGAATTTAAGGCATTACATATCAATGATATCGCTTACAACCGATCCATTCTCCATCCATCTCTGTGAATCTCGCTAATTCTCGTCCTTATGAAAAACGGTTGTAATTTTAGATATCTGTAAGTAAACATAGGAATTTATTTAATTAGTTTTGCATTATCTAATTGTAAGCAATATAATATAACTATAGAAATCATTAACCCATTATACGATATGGAGGCGACTGATCATGTCCGTTTATGACTACAAAGTCAATACCCTTCGGGGCCAGGAAGTCGAGATGTCCGATTATCGCAACAAGGTGCTGCTAATTGTAAATACGGCGAGCAAATGTGGTCTGACCCCGCAATTTGAAGGCTTACAGGAACTCTATAACAAATTCAAAGACCGGCAGTTTGAAGTACTGGGCTTCCCAAGTAACCAATTCGCTCAGGAAAAAGGATCTTCCGACGATATTGCTGAGTTCTGCCAGATGAATTACGGTGTAAGCTTTCCTATGTTTGAGAAAATTGATGTTAATGGTTCAAGCGCTCACCCTCTATTCCAGCACCTGACAACAGAGGCACCGGGACTGCTCGGATCCAAAGCCATCAAGTGGAACTTCACCAAATTCCTTGTTGATCAGAACGGACGGGTCGTGAAGCGTTATGCTCCAAAAACGACTCCTGACCAAATTGAGGCTGATATTGAGAAACTGCTGAAATAGATCAACATGGAGAGGCCACAATCAACATGGAACCACAGAAAGTCCGGTTCTGTGTGAATGGCCTTTTTTTATGTTTATCCAAACGCAAAGAAGAGGTTTTCCATATTCGGAAAACCTCTTCTTGTCGTACAATATGATGCGGTCGAGAGGACTCGAACCTCCACGGGCATACGCCCACTACCCCCTCAAGATAGCGTGTCTGCCATTCCACCACGACCGCATGTCGTAAATAATCGGCAACAAAATTGATTATACAGGATCTCAATATAAAAGTAAAGCACTTTTATTAAAACTACTTTGCACCTGTGTTTTTTCTCCAAATATCGGTTTTTATCGTCATGATCTTTTAACTGCTGCATACATTAAATTTCAATTCTTTTATACATCTTCATTTTTAATTTTAGCTCTTCACAATAAACATATCATATACCTAACATAATTTTCGGACTTCTAACTTTTATCAATCATATTATGTAACGTTATAATATAATTGAAACTTAAAATAAGAAATCATTGACAAAATACGGATGTTTATGTGATTATATATATCATATAATTCGGATTTTAAACATAAAAGGATTCAGAAATCAATATTAATGTTATATAACATAACATTTCACGAACATAGGAGGCGAAAGACCGTGAACCGTGGGAATAAGCTGCTCGATTATGTCAAACTGCTTGATTCCTCCATTCATGTCGGAGGTTTTACCCATTCATTTGGTATGGATGTACACATTGCTGAAGGCAGCATCCGAAATGCCGATGATCTGGAATCCTTCATGCGCTGTCAGCTGCATCCCAGTATCGTTCGACTTGAGGGCATGGCGATTAAAGGTATCTACAGCGCAACGGATCATAATGACACATGGCGAACAGCTCTCATTGACAAGTTGGTTCACGTTCAGCGGACTCCTTCTGATCAAAGGGAGCAAGCCGCTGCCATGGGCAAAAGACTGATCAAGCTGGCCCGGGCTCTCCACCCCTGGATAGAATTCAGCCAGCTCGAACACACCCTTGCCAAATACGAGTCTGTAGGCTGCCTCTCTACTGTTCACGCCTGGATCAACCACTACCTCGATATCCCCGTCGAGGAAGCGGTAATGGGTTACTTGCACTCAGCCATGAATGCATGCATAACCGAAGCTTCCAAAGTCCTCCCCATGCATAACGAAACAACCCAGGAACTGCTGGTTCGCCTGGCCGCAGACCTGGAGCATGAATGGAATACCGTTAGCGCCTCCGCTGCGGATGGACCGGCACAGCCAACCTCAATGTCCATGAAATCGTTGTTCCCCAGCTTCCACATGCTTGGCGCAGGGCTGCATGCTTATCGCGCCTAATCTTACCGCCTCCAAGCTCCCCTCATATTTCCCCAAACGAAAAAGCACGCAGCAACCTCCTTGCTGACGTGCTTTTTCACGTATGCCTATAGAACATCACGTTATTACGTCATTATTTAATATAAATACACTATTTTTCATCGTTTATAATTGTTACATGACGTAAATACGTATATAATGTAATGAACAGCTCGCATCTCCCTCTATTATACACAGCCGAAGGCGGGTTGAAATACTTCTATGAGGGGTGAACCCTTTTGAACAAAAAGAAACCCGTGACTCCGTTCGGATGGGCCATTAAACGCCGCTTAACGGAGCTACAGATGGACCAGAAAACGTTCTGCGAGAAGCACGACATCCCGCCGTATCGTTTATCCAATCTCATCCATGGCACACGAAAAGCCACCCGTTTCCGAAACCAGGTGGCAGACATTTTGCAAATTTCGGATGAACTACGATGACACCGCCATTACCTTGCCGTCCCGATCTTTTAACTGATTGCCAAGGAGGGCCTATTCATGAGCTTCTTTACAACTGACCTTGAAAGGTTATCCTTTCAATCCCTACGTCATCAACTCATCATCGTCGACCGCGACTGGAGAATCCGCAGCTGCAATACCGCATGGCAGAACGGACTCGGGCGATTGCATCTCTCGAAATATAAAAAAACTGACGCCCACCGATCTTCTTGCGAAACGTTTCATTATCTTCAGCTGCTGCAGATATGGGCAGCCCAGGAAGAGGAAACGGAGAATTCATCGATTATTCAGAAGTTAGAGAAGATTCAACATCCCTTTGTTCACTGCCATACATATGACATATCTGTACAGTCTGCGAACCTGGACCTTCGATGGTTCAAGCTGGAGCTTACCCCCTTGAATCAGACGGATCCTCCTTCTCCGATGGGACTAGCTTTGATCTCGCATACAGACATTACGGAACAGAAGCGAATTGAACAGCAATTGAAGCTTGCTCTATCCGAAGTGCGGACACTACGCGGCTTGCTTCCCATTTGCGCCGTCTGCAAACAGATTAAGGACGAGCAGGACGTCTGGAATTCAGTCGAAGGTTATTTGGAGAGACATACCCACGCAGAATTTACACACGACATCTGTCCGGACTGCATCCGCAGACTATACCCGAAGTACTCCAACATTTTGGATAAACGCTCCTGAGCAAAGCAAAAAAAAGCAAAAAAATAACCACCTCTCCTATACGGACAGGTGGTGTTCAAATTGAGACATATCCAATTCCTCCGGTGATCCCTGCAGCGCAATTGCTCCCTTGTCCATGACATAGATAAAATCCGCAGCCCCACGTACAAAATCAATGCTCTGCTCGACGAGCAGCACCGAAATGTCGCCCTTCGCCTTGATTTGCAGAATGACCTGCCGAATATCCTCGACAATGGAAGGTTGTATACCTTCTGTCGGTTCATCCAACAACAATAGTCCGGGCCTTGAGGCAAGCGCTCGTGCGAAGGCAAGCTGCTGCTGCTGGCCACCACTCAGATCACCGCCCTGTCGTCCATACATGGTCGCAAGGACCGGAAACATCGCGAGCACATCTTCAGGAAACGTCTTCACCCCAGGCGCAGATGTCTCCAGACCGAGCAGCAGATTTTCCTTTACCGTAAGCTGAGGGAAAATCTCACGACCCTGAGGAACATATCCAATGCCTGCCTTGGCACGTTTGGCAGGTTCCAAAGCGGATATATCCTGCCCTTTCCAGTGGATGGCCCCCTTCCTCGTTTTGAGCAGGCCCATCAACGTTTTCATCAGCGTCGTTTTGCCGACACCATTCCGGCCCATTAGGCAGACCACCTGTCCAGGCAGGACATCCAGATTAACACCACGCAGCACATTGCTTTCCCCGTAGCCGGATTCAATTCGTTGCAGCGACAGCATGGTCATCTCTCCTTTTTCCCAAGTAGACTTCGGCCACCCTAGGATCTTCCTGCACCTCAGCCATGGTACCTTCCTTCAACAGCTTCCCTTCATGCATCACGGTCACTTTCGCCGCGTACTCACGGACAAACTCCATATCATGCTCCACAACCACGACCGAACGTTCACGCGCTATCCCCTGTAACAACCTGCCTGTTTTATGCGTTTCCTCGTCCGTCATCCCGGCAACCGGTTCGTCCAGCAGCAATACGCGCGGTTCCTGAAGCAGCAGCATGCCAATTTCCAGCCACTGCTTCTCGCCGTGAGAAAGCGCTCCTGCTCGTGTATACACGCGGTCTTGCAGTCCAATTTGCTCTATGACCTGTTCCATTGCCGTGTTGATTTTCCCAAACCGCGGAATACCAAGAGTCCGAAGAGGTGAACGCTGATTTTCCGCCGCCAAGGCCAAATTCTCCTGTACGGTAAGGCCTCCGAAGATGGACGGAGCCTGGAACTTGCGTCCTACACCCTTCCGGACGATCTGATGCTCCTTCAGACGTGTCAGCTCTGTGCCATCTTCCAGCCGCACCGTGCCGGAGAGGGGTTTGGTTTTTCCGCAAATGACATCCAGCATTGTCGTTTTCCCCGCACCATTGGGGCCAATCAGAAAATGCAAATCATGCTCATGCAGTTTCAGGTTCATGCCATTAACTGCAACGAAACCACCAAAAGCTACGGTAATACTCTCAGCCATCAATACAGGTGAAGCTTCAGTAGACTTCAGGTTTTTCCTTACTGACAGGGACATGCACAACCTCTCCTCTCCGCTTCAGCAATCGAACGACATTTCGATAGACTCCAACGAGCCCGTGAGGCATGAACAACACCACCGTTACAAACAGCCCGCCGAGAACAAACAACCAGCCTTCAGGGTAGGCCTCACTTATCCCGGTTTTGGCCGCATTCAGAACCACTGCCCCGATCACAGCCCCAATCAACGTGCCGCGACCACCCAATGCAACCCACAACACCATTTCGATGGATGGAACAATCCCCATCATGGACGGCGAGATAATCCCGACCTGAAGAACAAACAGCATACCCGCTATTCCTGCAAGAGCCCCGGAAAGGGCAAACGTCAACGTTTTATAACCCGCCGGATCATAACCAAGGAAACGCACCCGGTTTTCTCCATCCCGCGAAGCTTCAAGCACTTGGCCAAACCGACTATTCACCATTCTTCTGCAGAGCAGGTACGTGAGTACCAAAATGGCAAGTGTAATATAGTAGAGCACAATTGTTGTTCCTGCAGAATGCAGCGTGAAACCAAAAATGGAGTTATAACCGGTTATACCATTAGTCCCTCCGGTCCACTCCTGTTTGCCGATAAACAGGGTAACCGTGATTAACACAAGAGCTTGCGTTAAAATCGTAAAATACACACCGGTAATCCGGTTACGAAACGTAAACCACCCCAGTACAAATGCCAGCAAAGCTGGAAGGGCAATACCCAGAATTAACGCCACTGGAAATGAACGAAATGGTTCCCAAAACCACGGAAGACCTGACAAGCCGCTCCACCCCATGAAATCAGGCAGGGATGTGCCGCTCGCCTGCAGTTTCAGATACATGGCCATGGCGTAACCACCAAGACCAAAGAACACCCCATGCCCCAGACTCAGAACCCCGCCGTAGCCCCAGATCAGATCCAGTCCGATGGCCAGAATAGCCAGCGCCAGGAACTTAGCGAGCAAGCTAAGCCGAAACTCGGTAGAGATTAGCGGAGCAAGACACATCAGGATGAGTACGACCGCCCAGATGATTCTCGTTTTTAAACTGCCTGACTTCAGAAGTGCTGACATCATATAACCCCCTTCTTCGTGTTAGTCGAGACTGCGGGTTCGCATGGCAACCAGCCCCCGCGGCTTCCATTGCAGAAAAGCAACGATACATACGAACACCAGCACTTTGCCGATGGAGGCAGATGTGTAGGTTTCAAACAACGTATTAAACATGCCAATCCCGAGCGCTCCGCATACCGTTCCTACCAGTTTGCCAACCCCGCCAAGAACGACAACCATAAATGCATCTACAATATAATAGGTTCCCAGCGAAGGCCCAATCGGCCCAATGAGCGTCAGAGCACAACCCGCGATACCCGCGATTCCTGAACCAATGGCAAAGGTCATGCCATCTACCCGTCTGGTGGAAATCCCGAGACAGCCCGCCATGCTCCGATTCTGCATAACAGCGCGCATCCGTCGTCCGGAAGAAGTGCGGTATATGTACAGATACATACACAGTAGAACAACCGCGACAAGTGCGATGATAAAAATCCGTTTATACGGAAATACGATACCGTCAGAGATCGCAAGACCGCCATTAAGCCAAGACGGACTGGATACACCTACATTCGGCGCCCCGAAAATGGTACGCGCCAGCTGCTGCAGCATCATTCCAACTCCCCATGTAGCCAGCAAACTGTCCAGGGGTCTACCGTATAAATGCCGGATCAAAATCACTTCAAGCAGCCAGCCGATAAGTGCCGCTACACCAAACGCGATCGGCAATGCCACGATAAAATAAACTTCGAACCACGCTGCCGGAGCATATGAAATGAACAGATTTTGAGTCACATACGTTGCATATGCACCAATCATAATCAGCTCACCGTGAGCCATGTTGATGACATTCATGAGACCAAACGTTACTGCGAGCCCCAGCGCAATCAATAACAGGATCGAGCTGATGCTAAGGCCATTGAACATTTGCAAAACAAACATATCCATCCCGATCACCCTTTCACATGCTTAAAGCCTCTTTCCGATTCAAACACATCACCAAGACTACGCATCAACGCTTTATCGTAATATTGTATGAGGGTGCGCTGTCCCACCCTCATCCGTAATCTCAGAAGTTTGGACATGAAGGACTTGCTTATTGATTGCTTAGAGAAGCTCCCCATTCGTAGGTTTTCAAATAAGGATCAGGCTTGACAGGAGAACCGGAGTTCCACAATTCCTTAAATTGACCATCTTCCTGCACTTCTCCGATCCGGACGGTTTTGTAAATATGCTGATTCTCTCCGTCCACGGTTACTTTCCCCTCGGGAGCATCAAATTCCAATCCTTTTGCCGCTTCTCTGACCTTCTCTACATCGGTTGATCCCGCTTTTTCAACAGCTGCCTTCCAGAGGTACACTGCTACGTAACCCGCCTCAATCGGGTCAGCCGTCACCCGGTCAGCACCATATTTTTCTTTATATTTCTCAACAAATGTCTTGT
Source organism: Paenibacillus sp. PvP094 (assembly GCF_040546835.1). Lineage (NCBI taxonomy): Bacteria > Bacillati > Bacillota > Bacilli > Caryophanales > Paenibacillaceae > Paenibacillus > Paenibacillus sp. PvP094. Next base: position 624,520 of record NZ_JBEPOM010000001.1, read on the forward strand.
TCTCTGGAGTATCTGTTGTCTGATAATAGTTCCAAGAAGCCAGGTGCCCTTTCAGCACATCTGCTCCAATGCCCCGAATTTCCTCTTCCGCCACACTGACCGACAGCGTCGTCATCTGTTCCGAGGTGATGCCAGCATCCTTCAGCTGCTTGAAAAAGGCTACATTACTGTCCCCGTTAAGCGTGTTATACACCACATCCGGCTTCGCAGCTTTGATTTTGCTTATAATTGTACTGTAATCGGTATGGCCCAGCGGTGTGTACTCCTCGCCAACCACTTCTCCGCCTTCAGCTGCCAATTGAGCCTTGATCACCTGATTGGCCGTTTTCGGGAAAACATAGTCCGAACCAAGGAGATAAAATGTTTTGCCCCTATTCTCTAGCAACCAGGTTACGGAAGGAACAATTTGTTGGTTCGTTGTTGCACCTGTATAAAAAATGTTGGGAGATGACTCCAGTCCTTCATACTGCACCGGATAAAATAAAAGCCCTTTATTCTGCTCGAACACTGGGAGCATCGCCTTTCGACTCGCCGAGGTCCATCCGCCAAAAACAGCGGCGACCTTATCCTGCTGAAGCAGCTTTCCGGCCTTTTCCGCAAAAGTCGGCCAATCCGAGGCCCCATCTTCAATGACAGGCTCAATCTGTTTGCCAAGGACACCACCAGCTGCATTGATCTCTTCAATCGCAAGCATCTCTGCATCCTTGACAGATACCTCGCTTATTGCCATCGTGCCACTCAAGGAATGAAGAATGCCTACCTTGATCGTCTCATCGGACGCAGCGACTTCCCCTGTTCCACCGGAATTCGAAGTTTCAGGTGGCGTTCCACCTTCCACACATCCCGTCAAAGCAATGACCGTCCCAAGCAAAATCCCCCATAATCTGACCGACCTCTTCTTCAATAGCCTACACTCCCTTTTTTTAGTCTATTGACGAACATTAAGGTCATTTAACTCCGAAATGTTCGTTGATCCAAATTATGGAGGCTCCAACTCTTCATGTCAATAATGCTTACATAATTTTATTTTACGCCTACTCGTTTCATGCATGCTGCTAATATGTTTCAAACCTTATTGACAAAGGGTCACCCTGTGTGAGTATATTTAACATATAATATGATTCATGAAGATATATACTTTTATGGGAAAGGTCGGATGGCCCTTGCACTGGACGGAGCAGGAAAAAGAAAAACTGCTGATTACCGTAGCCGCCAATCTCGCCCGCGAACGCAGAGGACGCGGATTGAAGCTAAATGTTCCCGAAGCCATCGCTTTGTTAACCTCCGAGCTCATGGAACGAGCGCGGGATGGAATGAGCGTAGCGGATTTGATGAGATATGGCGGTACAATCCTTACACGGGATGATTGTATGGAGGGAGTCCCCGACATGATTCCCGAGGTACAGGTGGAAGCTACATTCCCTGACGGGACCAAGTTGGTTACCGTGCATGAACCCATACGCTGAGAAAGGCAGGAGAATGCCATGATTCCAGGCGAATATCGATTGAAACCGGATGAGATTGTCTGTCATCCCGATCGCCAAACGATACGATTAATTGTCTTGAACCGCGGTGATCGCCCCGTGCAGGTCGGTTCTCATGTTCACTTCTATGAAGTAAATGCCGCTCTGGACTTCGACCGCACCGCAGCGTTCGGACATCGTTTGCACATCCCTGCGGGCACCGCCGTTCGTTTCGAACCCGGGGAAGAAAAGCCGGTTGAACTCACCACTTTTGGCGGCAAACGGCAGATTTATGGATTTAACGGATTAACGGAAGGATCGGCAGATCAGCCTCCAGACCCGCAGAAGCTCGAAGCCTTCCTGAAGGCTTTCTCCCCCACGCCATCACAGGATGGAGGAGATTCAGCATGAAACGCATGTCTCGTGAACAATATGCTTCCATGTTCGGTCCAACAACCGGGGATACCGTAAGACTGGCAGATACGGAGCTCTGGGCAGAGATTGAGCATGATTACGCTGTATACGGGGATGAGAGCAAATTCGGAGGCGGAAAAGTCATCCGGGACGGCATGGGCCAGTCCGCAACCGCTCTTCGCAGCCACGGTACGCCGGATACTGTCATTACGAACGCCATCATTATCGATCATTGGGGTATTGTAAAAGCAGATATTGGCATCCGCGACGGAATCATCTGTGCGATTGGCAAATCCGGTAATCCGGATACGATGGACGGGGTCGATCCACTCCTTGTGATTGGCGCTTCCACCGAGATCATCGCCGGCGAAGGCATGATTGTCACTGCAGGCGGAATCGATACTCACATTCATTTCATTTGTCCTCAGCAGATTCAAACTGCCCTGTCTTCCGGAGTAACTACCATGATCGGCGGAGGTACAGGACCAGCGACAGGCACCAAAGCAACCACCTGCACACCTGGAGCCTGGCATATTCATCGCATGCTGGAGTCCGCTGAAGCCTTTCCTATGAATATTGGTTATCTGGGTAAGGGCAATAGTTCAACCACCGCTCCACTCATTGAACAGATCGAAGCTGGTGTCATCGGCTTGAAATTGCACGAGGATTGGGGGACAACCCCAAGTGCCATTGACGCGTGCCTGACTGCTGCCGGAGAGCATGATATTCAGGTGGCCATTCATACCGATACCCTGAATGAGACTGGTTTTCTGGAGAATACACTTGCCGCCATTAACGGCCGCACGATTCACACGTATCATACGGAGGGCGCAGGTGGCGGACACGCACCAGACATTATCCGTGCCGCCGGTGAATCGTATGTGATTCCCTCTTCAACCAACCCCACGCGTCCTTATACGCGAAATACAGTTGAAGAACATCTCGATATGTTGATGGTATGCCATCATTTGGATCCGGCAATTCCGGAGGATGTCGCTTTTGCCGATTCCCGGATTCGCCCAGAGACCATTGCAGCAGAAGACATTCTGCATGATCTCGGTGTGTTCAGCATTATCAGCTCCGACTCCCAGGCCATGGGCCGGGTAGGCGAAGTCATTATCCGCACCTGGCAGACTGCAGACAAAATGAAAAAACAGCGCGGCAAGCTGGAATTGAAATCTGATTCCCCTTCCGACAATGACCGCATCAAAAGATATGTCGCCAAATATACGATCAATCCTGCCATCGCTCATGGCATCAGCCATATCGTCGGTTCTGTGGAAGTGGGCAAGCTAGCGGATCTGATCGTCTGGAATCCAGCCTATTTTGGGGTCAAGCCCGAAATGGTGATCAAAGGCGGTATGATCACCTTCGCTCAGATGGGTGATCCGAACGCCTCCATCCCGACGCCTCAGCCCGTGTTCGGCAGACCGATGTTCGGGTCATACGGTGGAGCTATCGCGAAAGGGTCCATTACTTTCGTATCCCAAGCTGCTGCTGATGCAGGCATCAAGGAGACACTCGGATTAAACAAACGCGTGGAACCTGTCAAAGGCTGCCGCTCGGTGAGCAAAAAGGATATGATCCACAACGATGTGACACCTCACATTGAAGTGGACCCTGAGACGTACGAGGTTCGAGCCGATGGGATACTGCTTACCTGCGAACCTGCGGATGAGCTGCCAATGGCGCAGCGCTACTTCATGTTTTGACATCTTGTGATAAAGGCGAGCGTTTCACTTCTTCAGGTTCGTACTGCCCTCTTCGTTATCGTGTAAAATCATGTCCAACCTGTATTCTTAAATTATTTTCAGTTTAGATTTTGGTTGGAAGGGAAACAAGACAGAAGCAAAGAAAGGACGCTTGGCATGATGCAAAGTGGTACGAAGCTGCTTCGATATGTTCAGCTGCTCGACTCGGCCCTGCCCATCGGCGGGTTCTCCCACTCTTTCGGTCTGGAAGCATATACGCATGACGGCACCATTCGAACAATCACCGAACTCGAACAATTCATTCGCAGCCAGCTTCATTCCAGCCTGATTCGGCTCGATGGACTTGCTATCAAAGGCGTTTACCAAGCAATGGAGGAACAAGACTCGGCTCTACTCGCTCTCTATGATAAGCGGGTACACGCCCAGCGAACCCCCCGGGAGATCAGGGAAAGCGGCCATAAGATGGGGAAGCGACTGCTGAAACTTGCCCGTTCTCTCTATCCTTGGATGGACTTCTCGCTTATTGATGAAGCTGTGCAGGCGCATGGTGCCTATTGCGGGATCACGACCATTCACGGATATATCAATTATCAGTTGGAAATCGGACTGGACGAAGCGGTCACCGGTCATTTGTATACCTCAGTTAATGCATACGTAAACAGTGCGCTGCGCCTCCTGCCGATCGGGCAAACCGAGGCACAGATGCTCATTCAGAAACTGCTCGATGATATCGACTCCGAATGGATTCGAATTCGGGATGACGACCCCGAAGATATGCACAGTTTCAGTATTGCCCAGGAAATCTACGCCATGCGGCACGAAAGCTTGCCTGCCCGGCTGTTCATGTCATAATAACCCTATTTATAAGCTAAGACGTACTTTTAAAATAAGCCGATAATCCAAGGAGGAATTTGTTATGTGTGGAGGAGCTAATCATACGCATCATCCGGAGTGGGAACGTAAGGCATTTGATCGCAGCAGACCAATGCGAATTGGTATTGGGGGTCCGGTAGGCTCCGGCAAAACTGCCCTTGTGGAGAAGCTGTCGAAGGCGCTGCGTACTCGCTATAGTCTGGCCGTCATCACGAACGATATTTATACCAAGGAAGATGCCGAAATCCTGCTGCGCCAGAACGCGCTTGCACCTGAACGCATTATTGGCGTGGAGACAGGCGGATGCCCGCACACAGCTATTCGTGAAGATGCCTCAATGAATTTTGAAGCCGTAGACGAATTGGTTGAGCGTTTTCCTGATCTGCAATTAATCTTCATTGAAAGCGGCGGCGATAACCTCTCTGCGGCATTCAGTCCGGAACTTGCCGATGTGTTCATCTACATCATTGACGTTGCCCAAGGGGAAAAACTGCCTCGCAAAGGCGGCCCAGGTATTACCCGCTCAGACCTGCTGCTGATCAACAAAACAGACCTTGCACCTTATGTTGGCGCAAGTTTGCAGGTGATGAAGAATGATACAGAGCGGGTACGCGAAGGTCGCCCATATGTGATGTCGAATCTCATGAGCGGTGAAGGTGTATCCGAGATCATTCACTGGCTTGAGCACCAATACATGGATGACGATGCTGCCGCTGCGCATCTCCATTCACACAGCCATGACCACGGCTCAGCCCACAGCCATTAATTCATCTTCCGTATCGAAAGGAGCCGAAACGAAGTTGGGCATTCGTGCTGAAGGAGCGGTGATACGACGCAGCGAGCTTCGAGCCACATTTGCCCTTCAAGAGGGACGTACCATCATGACGGATCGTTATTATAGCGCACCTCTCCGGTTAAGTCGCTCCTTTCGCCCACCGGGGAACAGCAATGGGTTATGCCTTTACACGTCTGACGTCTCTCCCGGTGTTCTTAACGGCGATCATTATCATTCCGAGTGGCATTTGGGCGAAGGCACCCATGTGATGTTGAGCAGTACATCAGCGACACGACTTCATCCTACGCCTTCACTTCCCTCGTCGGTCAACCATCACTTCCAGATCAGGAAAGGCGCTGTGCTTGAATACTTCCCGGAATGCGTGATCCCATTCAAAGGCAGTTCTTCTTCGCTTACCGCCACCTTCCAGCTGGAGGAACAGGCCATTCTTGCTTATGCAGATGTCTGGTCAGCCGGACGTATTCACCGGGGTGAGGCTTTTGAGTTCAGCAAGTATCGAAATTCAACCGAAATATGGCAAGGTAATCAGCTGGCTGTGTGGGACCGATTCGGAATGGAACCCGGACGCGATGATCCGCAAAAATCAGCTGCATTGCTGGATTTCACCCATACTGCGGCCCTGTGGATGATCGCTCCTGGGCTGGGGACAGCGGAACTGGAAAGCATCAGGTCTGCACTGCCTCCGGATGGTAGAATGCTCTCTGGTGCAAGCCTGCTCGCGAGTGGAGGGATCGGCGTCCGTTTGCTCGGCATGGCAGCCTGGGAACTTCAGGAACAATGCCTGCACATTTGGAACACCATTCGACCGCAGCTGTTAGGCAACGAAAATCTTGCGTTCCGCAAATAAACTGCACATCATAATTTCATGAAGCCAAAGATGAAGACGACTACAATCATCTAACATGATTACAAAAAAACCTCTGACCATTTCCGGAAAGCATCCGGGTTGGTTCAGAGGTTTTGCATTAGATCGATTCATCCGTTTCGGATTTATCATCTTCCTTATATCGAAAGTCAGCAGCATTTCTGCTTTCCTTGGACTTGCGATAACGGGTAAATTCAATATATTCGCTGATAAAAGACTGCTCTTCGGTCGATAATTCACTCTCCTGGCAATCCAATTGCCGCAACACGCCAAAAAAATAATCCTCCCGTTTTTCCCGTACCATCGCTTCCTTGGATGGACGTCCAATCATGAGCCAGTCCAGACTCACATCAAAAAACGCAGCGATCTCAATCAGTTTATTCGTGCTTGGAATTGACTTTCCACGTTTCCAATCACCCAGATTCCCGGTGCTGATCTTCAGTTGTTGACAGAATGCTTTCTTTGTCATCCCTCGCTCGGCAATCAGGTGTTCAATTCGCTCATATATCGACTGCATACAGGACCGCCTTCCAACCATAATATCTAAAATCCATATCTTGCACCATAACGTAATTCTCCGGCAACATTATATAGACAATTATACCACAACAGATATTAATCCTCAGCCCTTCTTCATCCATGAGCAGTTTTCACATAGATATATGAAAAAAATAGAAATAGACTCTCATGGATATCCACGAGAGTCTATTTCCTAACTTTTACATGTAATGCGGTCGAGAGGACTCGAACCTCCACGGGTATACACCCACTACCCCCTCAAGATAGCGTGTCTGCCATTCCACCACGACCGCATATTCAATTGTATAAATGGTGAGCCATGAAGGGCTCGAACCTTCGACACCCTGATTAAAAGTCAGGTGCTCTACCAACTGAGCTAATGGCTCTTGCTGTAACTTCACCGATGTGCCATATCATCTCTTGTTTTAAGAACAATGACTTGCGAGGTTTCCTTATTAAAAAGGTGGTGAAGATATGACCCGTAGGGGATTCGAACCCCTGTTACCTCCGTGAAAGGGAGGTGTCTTAACCCCTTGACCAACGGGCCTTATTAACAAGTTGTCTTTCTTGGCGACAAGAATGAGTATACCACACTACATAAAAATAGTGCAACACTTTTTTTACTTTTTATCTAACGCTTTTTTTAAAGATCATTTTTCAAGATAATAAGCTCGTTTAACTGGTGTATACCATCTGAGAGATCGGAATTTCATATCAATGTCATCAGAATCCTTACATCCTGTTAAAATAATATCAAAACACTTATAAAAACTTATGTTCACTTAAAATATTGCAAACTAAATTGCAAATACTTATAATTAGGTTATCAGTATCATGGTCACTCATTAGCAAGGAGGCGGCATGCTTGTTTCAGGAAGAACGAATGCAGCTCATTATCGAACACCTTCGCAAACATAACCGGATCTCGGCAGACGAGATCGTTGCCCTTTTTGACGTCTCGCGGGACACGGCTCGAAGAGATCTGATTAAGCTGGAAGAACAGGACGCCATTATCCGAACACGGGGCGGCGCCATCCTCCCCTCTCCTCCCCGTGAATATATCTCATACAAGGATCGCCTGCTCCATGTTTCAGAAGAAAAAAGAGCTATAGGCAAACTCGCTGCCGCCATGGTCCGCCAAGGCGAAAACATCATTCTGGATTCTTCCACGACGGTGCAGGCTTGTGCTGAGCATCTGAATGGAAAATCATGTACAGTCATCACCAATTCCATTCATTCCGCAGATCTTCTCTCCAATCACTCGGCTGTCCATATTCGTTTACTTGGCGGCAAAGTCGACAAGGAACAACGTTATGTTTACGGCGCATCTGTGATCGAAACACTCTCCCATTATTACGTGGATAAAGCCTTTATCGGTATTGGCGGGATTACGATGGATGGATTCAGCGCTTCCGAAGAAGAAGGCAAGATTAAGCAAAAAATGATGCAGGCGGCCAAAGAGGTCTTGGTGCTCGCAGATCATTCCAAATTTGATAAACGTTACGGGTACCGTTTTGCCGACTGGTCACTGATTGATGTACTGATTACCGACCAATGGCCATCAGACGAATGGCGTAACTTTTTGAATGAACAACAGGTTGAGATTCTCATTCCTGAACCAACAGAAGATAAGGAGTTGTAAGGTGATGAAATTATTTGCTACGGATTTGGATGGAACACTTCTAAACAGAGACAGCCAGATTAGCCCAGAAAATGCAGCAGCCATTCACCGGGCCCAGCAAGAAGGGTTGAAAGTTACGATTGCAACGGGTCGCGTCTATTCGGACGTTGTCGGCATTTGCCAAGAAGGCGGGATTAACACTCCAGTCATTGGGTCCAATGGAGCCACGATTCATGATGCTGACGGGAACCGTTTATATCATCTTCCGCTTGAACGTGAGACAGCAGCATCTGTCATGCAGTGGCTCGAAGATCATGAGTGCTATTATGAAGCTTCCACTCAGCAGGGAATATACGCCCCAATCAGCAGCCATGATACGATGCTTGCCGAGATGGACCGAATCCTGGGTACAAGTCCTGGTGAGGACGTTGAGCGCCTGATTCGCGCTGTTAAGAAGCATTATGACAAGAAAGACTACCATCGCGTACAATCCCACCAGGAGATTCCTGCAGAAGCTTACATTTACAACATTATGGCTTTCTCACTCGACCCGGATCAATTGCAGAAAGGAAGAGCCCACTTTGCCTCCAGATCCGATGTCGCGATGGTGGTATCCTCCGAGCACAACTTCGAGATGCAGCATCCCGATGTGTCCAAAGGTAATGCTCTTACTAAACTGGCTGCCCATCTCAATGTCTCCATGGAAGATACGGCAGCTATCGGCGACAATTTCAATGATGTTTCCATGTTGAAAATGGCAGGACTCGGCATCGCCATGGGCAATGGTGAACCGGAGATTCAAGCCCTTGCCAAGGCTATAACATTAACCAATGTAGAACATGGTGTCGCCCATGCCATTCACTCTGTACTGGACGGCAAACCGATCTCCCGGCCCGAAATCGTTGCTGAAGGCGGTCAATAAATTCGGTCCTGTCAGGAAATCACACGATCTCTCACTTCAACTCGACGGATCTCACATGCGGCACGTCCTGCAGCAGTACAATCAACTGTTCTCCCCGGAAGGACCCGGGCATCTGAACGGTGAATTCAAGCACAGTCTCCTGAGCCGAGCCTGTGCTTGTTTGTTGTTCCGTCCTGAATCCGATGACCGAAATCTTCTCCTGCCCCAGCAGTGCCAATATGGCTTTCAGGCTGTCTGCTTCCTGCTCCAGGCGAATGGTTAACGTTTCTGTTCTTGCGGAAATTAGCCAGCGTGTCGGCCGATGCAGCAGCATCTGTGCGAGCACGATCAGCAGGGTTACACCTGCTCCCGTCCAGTAGAGTCCAGCACCCACTGCCAGTCCCATACCTGCCGTTGCCCAGATGCCAGCGGCTGTCGTCAATCCCCGGACGGTATGGCGCTGCATAAAGATCATTCCGGCCCCAATAAACCCTACACCGCTAACCACCTGTGCTGCAATCCGGGAAGGATCAAGCGACAGATTAGCCCAGCCTGCCTGATCCTGAAATCCATACTTTGAGACAATCATCATTAACGCTGCACCAACAGCGACCACAAAATGAGTGCGTATTCCCGCTTCTTTCATCCGGTTTTTGCGTTCATACCCGATAAGGACCCCGCAGATCCCTGCTATGAGAACTCGCATCAAATATTCCATTTCCATTCTCAAGCCACCTCTCTTATGTCAGCATTTTGCAGATAGATCACCACTTACTGGATTGATGCAATACGCTTATGTATATGCTTACATGTATCCTTCTTTACTATTTACCCATTCCCTGTTCAATAAATAATCCATACAGCAACTTCCTTCTATTTCAGTTGGCACAAAAAAAGAGACCTATAAGGCCTCCACTTTACTTTCCTGTATAACCCTCTTATAAAGATAGTCTGTTTCTATCCTTTCTGTTTATACCGATCCCTATTCAGCGCGGAAGTTCTCCCCTTGTCGCTCTCCTAATCCGTAATAATGGCGGAAATTATAGATTAAAGGGTTCCACTTTGCCGGATTAATTTTATTCAGTCCAGATATAAGCTTCTTATGTGCATGTACCTCCAGCGATTTCACTTCGACTACGGCCATAAAAGGCGTATGCTCCGGCGTGCGGATATGCTGTACAGATGCCTCAATCTGAAGCGGACACTCGGCTATTCTCTGAGGTTTAACCCGAAGCGAATCCTGAGTGGTTAACCCGGCTACTTCAAATTTCTCCGAACAAAATTGATAACCCATCTGTCTTTTCTCCTCAGGAACTGGATATGTACCCGTATAACGCCCCAGAGATTCGACAGCTCTCCACATGGACGCATCCGGCAAATTCACGACACATTCAGGATGTCTTTTTAAGTTCTCATAGGCTTTTCCCTGGATACCCAAACCAAGAACAAGACAATCCCCCAACGCCCAGGAAGAGGACAATGGCGACAGGTTCGTTGACCCATCCTCGTTCAAGGTGCTCAAGAGAAGTACGGGTGTGCCATAGTATAAAATGCTTGGGTTAATCGTCTCATGCTGGTCCGTTACTACCTCCTCAGCAGATCGTTTACTCGCGTTTTCGAAATTCATTGGTTTGCTCCATCTCCTGTCTCACATACTTGGCCCCTCAATACAAGTTTGAACTCTGCGGTGGCCTGTCCCAATTGTAATACGCCAACAGTTCAAGTATCATCGAAGTATGAATGCATATCCAAATATATCTGTTATCGCGTCATTGATTGCCGATCCGAGTCGCGCTGTCTTTCTCGAAGCACTACTGGGTGGACAGGCCCTGCCTGCAGGCGAGCTTGCCTATATGGCTGGTGTAACACCCCAGACTGCGAGTAACCACCTTGCTAAACTTGTGGACGGCGGGCTGCTAGTTGTAGAACGACAAGGACGGCATCGCTACTTCCGATTGGCTGGCCAGGAGATTGCCTTTCTGATAGAAACGATGGGCAGTATCGCCCCTCCTGTTCAGGTGAGATCGCTCAAACAGTCTAATCAGCTCCAGCATCTTAGCTTTGCTCGTACCTGTTACGGACATCTTGCTGGTAAGCTTGGGATTGCATTGTGCGATGCATTGTTGCGGGAGGAATATCTACTGGAGCCGGAAGCAGATCAGGCCAAGGATTATCACATTACGGAGAAAGGAAGACAATGGTTTACATCATTCGGAATTGATCTTCAGGTTAAACCGGGATCAAGACGTGCCATTGCCCGCAAATGTCTGGACTGGAGCGAGCGGCGTCACCACATATCCGGACTGCTGGGCGAACAATTGGAACGCAGACTTTCGCAGCTCGAGTGGACCCGGAAGAAGCCTGGCAGCCGCTCTGTTGAAGTTACCGATGCTGGCAAGAAGGGTTTATACGAGGTTTTGGGAATCTCGCTGTAGGCAGGTTGCATTGCAGATCTCATCCAAGAAAGATCTACACCAAAAAATCCCCTTCACAACAAACCGATCAACGGTTCATGTAAAGGGGATTCTATTCGTGTATTCAATACGGAGAGAGAGGGATACTCTCACTTCGTTCGAGACTGCGACGTATCGCTATCGAAGAGTATGCTCCGACGAACCTTTAGGGTTCTAATCTCTTTGCGGAGAAGTATAATCAAAACGGAGAGAGAGGGATTCGAACCCTCGCACCGCTTACGCAGTCTAACCCCTTAGCAGAGGGTCCCCTTATAGCCACTTGGGTATCTCTCCAAGAAATGGCTCCCCGAACAGGACTCGAACCTGTGACAACTCGATTAACAGTCGAGTGCTCTACCAACTGAGCTATCAGGGAATAATCTCGAATAAACATAATTTATCATGATTAATAAGCCAAGTCAACATCTTAACTATACTTTCTTGCTAACTGTAAAAAAGGGAGAAAATACAGCTCATACAGGTATATTGCATCCCCTCTTCAAGCCGGTTATATCCATTCGGATGAACACTACTCGTTAGAGATGGTTTGAAGAGCCAGCTTGCCGGCACATCGGCCGCATCTGTATTTTTTGGGATCCATTTTTCGTTTACGCAGATATTCCGTTCCACAGCTCTTGCATACCAGCTTGTACCGATAAGGCTGCGGCTTCCTGCCCTTGCCATCCGGAAGGGACTGACAGAACCTCGAACCGCCTACCTTTTGCAGAAGAGCCTTGAATTCCGGGTCCCTGTGGCGATAGCCGCGGCCGCGAATATGCAGATGGTAGTGGCACAATTCGTGCTTTATAATTTTTTCGACCTCATCCCGCCCGTATGCTTCAAGCTGATGTGGATTAATCTCAATTCGGTGACTCTTCAGCATGTATCGGCCTCCGGTTGTCGTCAGACGTCGATTAAACAAGGCCTCGTGGGTAAACGGAACCCCGAAATGATCCAGAGATACCTGCTCAATCCACTGCTGCAGCTCAGCATTATCCACCCGGTTCCCCCTCCTTTCTCACCCCTTGGACCGTTCCATTTTCCGGTATAATACTTGAATTTTAACCGTTTCGTAGGCTACACTGTCAAGTAGAAAGTATGAGGGGAGATTATTACACGTTATGCCTAAAATGCGTTATGTCATCCTGCAGCAGGAACAGCAATTAGAGTTTGTTGAAATGCCCGCTGATTACGCATATCAACTCAGTGCACTCAACCTGCGTCTGCACAAAGAGATTGATAAACTTACTGCAGCGGATGTACCTGTACTGCCCTGGGCCATCGCTGAATGTGACGACCTTGATCTTCTGAACGAGCAGCTCAGTATCACCGGAGGGCTGGATTACATCAATGCGCTTGAGCATAGTTTCGCCAAACTGCGCGAGACGCATTATCCCTTGATTTCTTTACTCACCGAAATTCGAGCCCTTCAAGCCCAGCTGGAACAATGGTACGAAGAAGAAATGGAAACACTCTGATTCATTTATCGTTTTCTAAAAGTGCACATCCTAACCTGTAAGCGCATTTCCGTAACCGGATTTGCGCTTTTTATTTTATCTGAATCGACAGGTCGGTTGACAAGCCAGACACTGTTTTTTACACGTTCCGCGCGGCTTAATCCGCACAGTCCAGGCTATTGCCACATATGCTAACGTACAGATGAATTATGCAAGAGGAGGAGATCCCTTTGCCTCAATGGCTTTGCAATCAACTGATGCGTGCATTTCACAAGAAAGACAGCAGACAGATCAAGCTGCTGAACGAATGCTGGTTCTTTTACCGGAATAAACCTGCTAATGGCACACCGCGCAGCGCGGATCGTGAACTCTAGAATCTAACCACACTCTTCATGTATACAGCCCATTCTCTCTTCCTACATTAACTCATTCGAAGAATATGGAACGGTCGACACCCCCATTCGAGCCGACAACAAACAGCCTTCCCGCAACTGGGAAGGCTGTTCTCGGATCTTGGGACTAGGAAGTCTGCTTCGAAGCAGGCTTTTTCATGGTCAGGCCGACCCGGCCCTTTTTGGTATCCACATTCATCACCCATACCGTTACATTATCACCGACAGAAACAACATCCATCGGATGCTTGACGTAACCATTGCTCAGCTGTGAAATATGGACAAGTCCATCACTCTTGATCCCGATATCGACGAAGGCACCAAAATCAATTACGTTGCGAACGGTACCTTGGAGTTCCATGCCTTCAACCAGATCCTCAATTTTAAGGACATCCGTACGGAAAATAGGCAGTGGCATTTCTTCCCGAGGATCACGTCCCGGGCGCTGTAAGCTGTCGAGAATGTCGCGCAGTGTAGGCACACCCACGTCCAGTTTCACTGCCAGTTGTTCAGGCTGCTGTTCGGATAGGAGCACAGACAACTCCTTGCTGCCCAACTTGTCCAGCTCCACCTGAAGTTCTTTGAACAACTGATCGACGACCTTGTAGGATTCCGGGTGAATCGGTGTACGATCCAGCGGATTCTCACCTTCACCAATGCGCATGAAACCTACGCATTGTTCATAGGTTTTAGCACCCAGACGCGGTACCTTCTGCAGTTGACGACGGTTCGTAAAGCGTCCGTTTTCCTCGCGGTACTTCACAATGTTTTTGGCAATCGTCGCATTCACGCCGGCCACATAGGACAGCAACGATGGCGAAGCCGTATTCACATCCACGCCTACATGGTTAACCGCAGATTCCACGACCGCTTTCAGACTTTCCTCCAGAATCTTTTGAGAAACGTCATGCTGGTATTGCCCTACACCAATGGCCTTTGGATCAATTTTCACCAGTTCAGCCAGTGGATCCTGTACACGACGGGCAATGGAAGCTGCACTGCGTTCGGCTACGTCCAGATCAGGGAATTCCTCCTGCGCCAGCTTGGAAGCGGAATACACACTTGCTCCTGCTTCATTAACGATGAGGTACACAAGGCTCTCATCGCCATTTTCCTGAATGATCTCGGCTACAAACTGTTCCGTTTCACGGGAAGCTGTACCATTACCGATAACGATCAGTCCGATGTCATACTGCTTGATCATCCGGTGGAATACCTCGGCTGCTTCGCGCTTTTTGTTGTGAGGTGGCGTCGGGTACGTAACAGCGACTTCCAGCAGTTTGCCCGTATCATCCACTACAGCCAGTTTGCAGCCCGTACGATAAGCAGGGTCGACACCGAGCACACGTTTGCCATGAATCGGCGGCTGAAGCAGCAGGTTACGCAGATTGGCGGAAAACACGGAGATTGCCTGGGTCTCTCCCTTTTCCGTCAGTTCTGCCCGGACTTCGCGCTCAATTGAAGGTGCAATCAGACGTTTGTAGGCATCTTCAATGACAGCGCGCAATACATCCTGCACTGCAGATGCACCCTTGATGATCTGACCTTCCATATGACGATGGGCCGGTTCAGGCGGAACCTCCAGACCTACTTTCAGAATGCTCTCGCGCTCCCCGCGGTTAATGGCGAGAATCCGGTGCGGAGGCATCTTTTTGGCCAATTCACGATAATCATAGTAGTTCTCATAGACCGATTCCTGCTCCGCATCCTTCGCTTCCGAAGTCAACATGCCATGATCCAGCGTATAGCGACGAATCCACGCACGAATGGCAGCATCATCAGCGATGTTCTCGGCAAGAATGTCTTTGGCTCCCTGAAGGGCTGCTTCTGCATCGTCCACTCCAAGCTCTGCATTGATGTAACGCGCAGCTTCTTCGAGCACATTCCCCTGTTTCGGTTGACTCCAGATCCATACAGCTAAGGGTTCAAGACCTTTTTCCTTGGCTACGCTGGCACGCGTTTTGCGCTTCTGGCGATAAGGACGATACAGATCCTCGACCTCCTGCAGCTTCACAGCCTGGGTAATGGACTTTTTCAGTTCTCCCGTCAATTTACCTTGTTCTTCTATAATACGGATGACTTCCACTTTGCGATCCTCAAGGTTACGCAGATATACGAGACGTTCCTCAATCAGTCGCAGCTGGTTCTCATCCAGCTCCCCAGTCATTTCTTTACGGTAGCGGGCGATAAATGGAATCGTATTGCCTTCTTCCAGAAGCTCTGACGTCGTGCGCACCTGCTTCAAGGCCAGTGACAGTTCCTTGGCTACCTGTTTGATGATTCTTTCCTGGCGTTCCGCCTTTATTGTTTCTTCATTGGGTTCCAGAACCGTTCCCTGTTCAGACAAATAAATCCCTCTTTCCTTCCTGAATCGTTTCAGATTAAGCATGTTCAGGGCAGCTATGCTGCTGTAATCACAGTATCGAATCTGCACTCATGCAGATTGCTCTTCCCTATATTATCACAAAATTCCGTTCAGTTTTCCAGCATTCCTACCGGTTACAAGTTCTTACAGTGAAGTTTAAGGTTCATCGCTTCGCGTAACTCATAAGAAAAGACCGAAAAACGTCACCCCGACGTATTCCGGTCTTCCCCGAAAAGCACTGCATTAAACGCAGGATTACCTATACCCGTTCGAAACGGAACATCTCGCTCAAATAATCTCCTGTGGCACGACCTACGGAAATTCCGCCATACATCAATGCATCGCCCGTGTACGTCTCGGTGCTGCCCTTCAGGCGGTAATCGGCGTCAGGATCCAATCCTTTCAGCTTCAGACGTTGGAGAGGAGCATTGGGCTCGGACAACACACGGAAATAAAATACAACCGCTTCGCTTCCATCTGGTGCGATAAACATCCATGCCGTTTCGTTACCCTCAAACGGACTGAGCAGACGACGGAACGTGCCATACTGAATGGTGCCCCGAATCTCCTTGTACAGCTCCACTTGAGCCTTCACAATGGCATTCTCTTCCTCTGTGAAACGTGTCAGGTCAAGCTCGTAGCCGAAGTTGCCCGACATGGCAACATGCCCGCGGATCTCCAGCGATGTAATGCGGTTAACCTGATGATTCGGTACGGCCGAGATATGCGATCCCATGGAACTTACCGGATACACGAGACTTGTCCCGTATTGAATGCGCAAACGGGATACAGCATCCGTGTTGTCGCTTGTCCACGTTTGCGGCATATAATACAGCATACCTGGATCAAAACGACCGCCACCACCAGAACAGCTTTCAAACAAAATATTAGGGAAAGAAGACGTAATCCGTTCCATCACCTCATACAATCCAAGCATATAGCGGTGAGCTGTCTCACGCTGTCTATCCGCAGGCAGCTGCGCAGAGCCGATCTCCGTCATATTCCGGTTCATGTCCCATTTCACATACGAAATCGGCGCAGATCCCAATACGTCGCTCAGCATACGTACAATTTCATCCCGAACGTCTTGGCGGGAGAAATCCAGCACCAACTGCTGTCTGCCCTCTGTCCGGCGACGGTCAGGTACATGCAGGCACCAGTCCGGATGCTTGCGATACAATTCACTATCCGGCGAGATCATCTCTGGCTCGAACCACAATCCAAACTGCATGTCGAGTGCAGTTACCCGGTTCGCCAGGTCATCCAGACCTTGAGGCAGCTTGTTCTTGTCCACAATCCAGTCACCCAGCGAGGAGTTGTCACTGTCACGATGTCCGAACCAGCCGTCATCCAATACAAACAGCTCGATGCCGAGCTGCTTCCCTGCACGCGCAATCTGTTCAATCTTGTCTGCATTAAAACCAAAATACGTCGCTTCCCAGTTGTTCACCAATACAGGACGCTCTGCATTGCGGAATTTGCCGCGAGCAAGTCGTTCGCGATAAAGTTCGTGATAAGACTGGGACATGCCGTCCAGTCCTGCATCCGAATAGACCATGACCGTCTCAGGTGTTTGGAAAGCTTCTCCGGATTCCAGCTTCCAGCTGAACTCAAACGGGTTAATACCGAGAGATACACGCGTGGTGTGGAACTGATCCACTTCTGCTTGCGCTGTGAAACTTCCGCTGTATACGAGACTGAAGCCGTACACTTCTCCCTGATCTTCATCCGTACCTGGCGTCATCAACGCGATAAACGGGTTTTGTTGATGGCTGCTTGAACCACGGCGGCTTTCCACGCCCTGCAAGCCAGAAGCCAGTGGGCGACGAACAATATCGCGTTCCCGCGTCCATGCACCTGACAGCTGCAGCAGTTCATAATCAGCATGCGGGAAATCTACAGATGTGCTTAGTGCACGAGCCACATTCACCGAGGTAGCGCTCTCATTAATGATACGCATCGAGCGCGTAATTGCATTAAAGGACGAATAGGCTGTGTAGGAGAGCTCGATGCGGACTCCTGCCACGCGATCCTCCATTTCAATTACGAGCGTATCAGCTTCATCTGCAGCTTCTACATAAGTCGCTGGCAACCCTTGAAGAGCAGGTTTGCCTTTCTCCAACCGATGACCAACATACGTGAATTCCGAGACACTTGAACCATTCTCCAGTTGAAGCTGTACGGCCGGGTTACGGAAATCACTTGTTCCATAAACAGGCAGCTCCAATGGAAGTGTATCAAATGAGATCGTCCGGTCCTCAGGTACCGGATTCGGGCTGAAGGAAGCGCGTTCTGTCCGAACATGGAGCCAGCTCAGATCTGAATTGCGTAATTTTTTGCCATAATACAGATGTACCAAATATCCCGAAGGAAGCACCTGGAATACGTAACTTGCCTTGCGAGTTTGTAAATGAAATTGTAGTTTCTCTTCATGGATATAAATGCTCATATGTCTCCTCCACCTCTATATACATCTTTGACGTAAACGGTTTCTCAGGTTCCATTATAGCGAAAAGCACGCCAATGTTCTACGCTTTCATTTTTGTTCAGACAAAAGAGCGTACTGCAGCCCTTGGGCCGCGATACGCTCCTCTGAAATGTTGTCTGCAATTGTGTGTTCCCCGCAAGGAACATCCCGCTACGGGCGGATTACTGGCAGCCCAAACCCGGTGCCAAGCAACCTAAAAATCGATCAAACCCAGACTGATCTGCAACGCCTCATTGACCAATTTCATGGTCTCCTCGTCCAGATGGGTAATCTTGTCAGTTAGTCTTTGTTTGTCAATCGTCCGTATTTGTTCGAGCAAAATCACAGAGTCCCGGTCAAAGCCATGAGCCGCAGCATCAATCTCGACATGCGTCGGCAGCTTTGCCTTCTGAATCTGGGCGGTAATAGCCGCCACGATACACGTTGGACTGAACCGGTTACCGATGTCATTCTGGATGACCAGCACCGGCCTGACTCCACCTTGCTCCGAACCGACAACGGGAGAAAGATCCGCAAAAAAAACGTCACCGCGTTTTACGATCAATGTCTACACCCCGCTAACTAAGCGGTCCAGAGTGCTGTCCGCATCTTCCTCCGCGTGAAAGGCCTCGGATGCCATGGTCAGATTAATTTTTGCCATCTCCATGTACCCGCGCTGCATGGACTCACGGATGTAACGTTTCTTCCGTTCGGTCAAATACAGCTTCATGGCCTGCCTAATCAATTCGCTGCGGTTGGAATTCTCCAGCGCTACGATGCCATCCACTTCCTGCAGGAGATGATCAGGCAAACTGATCATAATCCGCTTGGTGTTCTGCAAGTTGGCCACCTATCTTCCACCCCCACAAACCTTTCGCCATTGTGAACCAGTATTACGTTTTTCCAGAACTTTTATACAAAGGAATATATATGCCCCGAGTATATCAAGTATGCTGTACTCCATTATAAACATGGGGGGCAATATTCGTACAGACCAAACATCTCTTTTCAGGATTTTTCATCCTCGTCAATATAACAACATTCGAGATGCTCCGACACTTTTCCTTCCGTTCCGAAAAAAAGTTTATTGGTAATAGCGTCCAGTTGACCTGTCAGGATGTCAAAAGAGGATTAACCTTGGCGACTTCGACACCGTTCCGGAAATAGATTCGCGGAATCCGATGAGCCATCATGCAGATCACCTCATAGGCAATCGTATCAAGCTGGGAGGCCACTTCATCTGCGGTAATCACACCATCAGATTGGTGACCGATGAGGACAACCTCTTCGCCGGCTTGAATTTCTTCCGCCTCTTCAGCGAAAGATTGCAGCGACACCATACACTGATCCATGCAGATCGTACCGACGACGGGAACGCGGCGGCCACGTACAAGCACTTGAGCTTTACCTGTCAGCATTCTTGAAAATCCGTCTGCATAGCCGATAGGCAGGGTCGCAATTCGTTCGTTCCCTTGTGTCACATAACGGGTTCCGTAGCTGACCCCCCAATGAGGCGGCAGCGTTTTGACCAGAACCGCTTTCGTCTTCAGTGTCAATACCGGGACCAGTTTCACTACCTGATGATTCACCTCGGCGGAAGGGTACAACCCATACAGACTGATACCCACTCGCACCATATTGTAGGATAATTCCGGTGTATCAATGGCAGCTGCACTGTTCGCCGTATGTATAATCGGGATGACACATCCCTGATCCCGCAGCGCTTCAACCACGCTTTGAAACCGTCGATACTGCTCCAGTGTATAGGTCTTGTCTTCTTCATCCGCCTTGGCATAATGAGTGAACATGCCTTCGAGCAGGACCTGATCCATTGCTGCTGCTTCCTGGATGAAAGCAATAGCTTCATCGCCGGGCAGCAGACCCAGGCGTCCCATACCACTATCAATTTTGATGTGAACCTTCAATTGGTTCTGAGACGATCCTGTATCCAGATCACGAATCGCTTCAAGCACTTCCCTGCTGAACAGCGTTATGGTCACATCTTGTTCCCTGGCTATAGCAATACCCTCAGGCGGTGTATAACCCAATACCAAGATCGGAGCCTTGATTCCGTTTTGTCGCAGTTCAAGCGCTTCGTCCAGAAAAGCGACACTCAGATAATCCACTCCGATTCGTTCCAGTTCTCTGGCCGTCTCCACAGCTCCATGTCCATAAGCGTTCGCCTTGACACAAGCTAGAAACTTCATGCCTTGCGGCAGAACCGCGCGGAAAGCGTCTACGTTGCTACTCAAATGATCCAAGTTGATCTCCGCTTGGGTCGGCCGATATTGTCCTTGCACGTTCTGTCACCTTCTCTAGTCATCTTAATCCGGCTCACATATCAGACTCCATCGTAATGCTCAAGCATGTGACTGTCAAATGAGCAGAAGAACGGCGACTCAAAAAGTGTGCCCAGCATAATGTCGAGGCCGGAAGCGGATGAAGAAACAGGCTGATAAGCGATACGGACATGAGTCCAAAATGCAGCCTCACGCCATTTCTCTCTGCCTATACCGATTACTTACCCGGTTCATCCCGCATATAAGCGTGTTTTGTATTTATTGGGTCAACCTGCCCATTTCACTGTTCATTTCTCAAGCAATACCCATTACGAAACGTCCTGCTTTTCCTCTCCATCATATGCTGCGGCAACCTAACTGTGTACATCAAAAAGCACCGGAGAACAAGTCCCCGATGCTCCTTAGCATTCCTAATGCCCTAACGACTATACCTATTACATCATTTACCTGACTGCTCCTGCATCGATGTTGCAATCTGAACCATTTCACTCTCCGGCAGATCCGCGCTCGTGATTCTGTATTCAATTCCATCGGTCATCCATGTTAACGTCTGTAATGCGTCTCCACTAATCATTCCCAAAGTGAATCCAAGATCCACTACGCGAGATGGTGCTAGTGATACAGCTCTATCCTGCGGTCTGGCTTCGAAAATCGTATAATTATACGTTCCTTCGTAGCGAAGCATAACCGAGTAATCGCCGGATTCCTCCACAATTTGATCATCCTTCAGCTTGACGCCTTCCGGAGCGTATGTCGGTTCGATCACACCAAAGCTGCCGGCTCCTTCCGGTTCAGTCATGGTAGGCTCCTCTGTGCCTGGTTCACCACTCGCCGGGTCCTGAGCTCCCTGTTGTTCTGGGTTCTCGCTCACACCGGTTTGTCCATCAGTGACCCCTTCAGCAGAACCTGTAGTCGGTTCTTGACCTGGAGCAGTCTCGGAGCTTGCTGGCTCCTTGGTGCCATTTTCTCCTGCCTGCTCGGTCGGATTCGTTGTGTCTGTTCCACTATTTCCTTCTGTGCCTGCTGTCATGTTGCGCTGCATATCAAAAGCATCTTTGCCGAATTCGGCACCGAACTTGAAGCTGTCAAATTTAACATCTACGACGACGTTTGCATTGGAGTCTGAGACCTCCACCTGTTTGGGTGCATAATCACTTTTGTTCAGCCAAATCTTCTGTCTGACCAGTGCGTGCGTATTATAATTGGCAGCTACATCAAATACGTAGCTCTCCTTCTCATCTGCGAACTGACGTGTTGTATCACCTGTGATGCTGCGAATCAGTGTCTCATAGAGATAAACTTGACCCTGGTTATCCGGCCAGTTGCTTTGGAACCGGAAGCTTTTGTTCTGGCTTGGCGTCAGGACGAATACGCCCTCATCGTTCCGGAGTACAATCTGGGTGACATCCTTTTTGGCATTGGTAAGCGCAATTCGATAATATGAAGGCTTCTGATGCCACACCTCGACCTTATACTGCTGCGGCGTATCTCCGGTATGCAGTGTCATCACACCTGCTCCCTGGTAACTCTCCATCTCTCCTACGACTTCGTTCAGATCTTTGACCACGGCTGCCGCATCCTTCTTCCCGCAGGCGGCAAGTAAGGCCGATAAGACCAATACCATGGCAAGCATCCATGATATTCGGCGCATGACATCATCCCCTTTAGCACAATGTTTTCACTTCAGGATTGTGCGTACAGCAGAACCCCTACTTGATTAGTACATGTCTATGAGGGACTTGTTCGATTTATGCGGACTGGTTTGACAAGCTTTCTATTCCCTTGTTAGGACAAGTGATTTCAGGTAAATCAGTCTCGGGTCCGATGTTAACTTTATCCAGAAAAGGCATAGTTGATAAGGAACAACTTCTTAATTGACAGCTACATACGAGTTTTTATTTCTTGGTTTGAACTCACTTCTTATTTTTATTGGAGGGATAATAATGACTATCACAAAACATCGCTCATTACTGGACGGACTGGATGAATTTGTAGCTGAACAGCTGCAAACCTGGAAGGGTGTTGGCGCCGCGGTCGCTGTAATTCACAAGAATGAGGTCATTTGGCAAAAAGGCTATGGGTATCGCGACCTGGAATCCAAACTCGAAGTAACACCAAGCACTCTCTTTGCCATCGGGTCCAGTACAAAAGCTTTTACGGCAACAACTGCTGCCCTGTTAGTCGATCAGGAACTGCTGAACTGGGATACGCCTGTTAAAGCGTATATGGATGATTTTAAAATGTTCGACCCTGTCGCTACGGAACGCCTGACCATTCGTGATATGCTATGTCATCGCTCTGGACTCCCGAGGCATGAAATGGTATGGTACAACTCTTCACGAACCAGGGAAGAGCTCGTAGATGCTATACAGTATCTTGAGCCGAATGAGGATTTCAGAAATAAGTGGCAATATCAAAACCTGATGTACATGACTGCGGGCTTTCTCGTCGGAAAGCTGAAGGAAACAACCTGGGAGAGCTTCGTTCAGGATCATCTGTTTGACCCGCTGGGGATGAAGTCCAGTCTGTTCTCCGTGGATCAAATGCAGCTCCAGCCTGATTTTGCTGTTCCTTATATGGAGAAAGACGGCGAAAATGTACGAATTCCTTATCGAAACATCGATGCAATCGGTCCGGCAGGCTCCATGAATAGCAATCTGGAAGACATGATAGCCTGGTTACGCTTGCAATTGAATCAGGGGCAGCATGATGGACAGCAGCTCATCTCCAAGGAACAAATGGAAGCATTGCACAGTCCGCAAATGCCATGTGATTCTCCGTTTCATGGTCCAGAGATGCCTGTCAGCACTTACGGACTGGGTTGGTTCATCGAACCTTATCGCGGCCATCAGCTGATCCATCATGGCGGTGCCATTGATGGCTTTAGTTCACAGGTTGCCTTTCTACCAGAGGAAGAGATCGGGATCGTAGTGCTCTGCAATACCCATGGAAGCATAATCCCCTATACCATTACATTTAACATCATGGACCGTTTGCTAGAAAAGGAACCTGTGGATTGGAGCCAAAAGATGGCCAAATTGATGAGTGGTGAGGAATCAGCGGAATCTGCAGTTACGGATACGCCTGAAACGTTGGATCCCGCGGCAACACCAGTGGTGGATAACGAAGAGGAACAAACAGAGGATGCGAAAGCAGTGTCCCTTGACCGACCTGTACTCACCTACGCAGGTATCTATCAGCATGCCGGGTACGGAGAGATGTCCATCCAACTGAAAGATGACGGTTTACAAGCGATATTCCAAAACATTGAAATGCCGATGGAATACTCGGGGAATGACACCTTTTCCGTTTTGCTTGTTTTATTTGGTCTGAAAGTCACATTTACTTTCCAGGTAGATCAAGAGAATAACGCCCGTTCCATTTCCATTCCGTTTTTGATGGAGCCGGGTACGAAACCTATTGAGTTTATCAAGAAAAGCGCAGAATAACTGCTCACTACAAGGCTCATCCCGCTGTGTAATACTTACCACAGCGGGATGTAAGCCGGATAACTTGCTTCCTTATGATCAGCGTCCGGTTTACGTTTCACCCACAAACGGCGTAGATCAGGCATCCCATACCCCACCACATTGTAATCACGAAGTGAGGCATGATGAGCATGCTCCTCCTTGAAACGATATGTGGGCAGCAGCAGCGCCTCCTCGATCAGCTTGGCCTCTACCCCCAGCAGTGCTGCCATTCGTTCGCCACCTTCCCGAATTCCTACGATGCGCCTACATTCCTTGTCTAACTCCTTTTTCCGATCATCATCCATGGCAACCAGAAACAATGTATTCTGAAAGGTAAACATGATGAACAGGCTCAGCATGACATGATCATCGAACACTTCCCCCGTATACACGAGATCACATGACCTGAATTCATCATGGTACACCGCACTAACGGGATCACCTGGAACGATATCGATATGCAGTCCGATCCGTTCACAACGTTGTACGAACCAGAGCATGTCCGTCTCCATTTTCTGCCCATCCTCTACCCATAACCGCAGCGTCTGGCCCGCGTAGCTGCTTCGCTTAAGCAGTTCTTCCGCTAAGGCCAATGAGGAATCTGTGATGAAATCCTGTGTCCTCATTCGTTTCTCTCGTATAGGCAAGCTGCCCATCCCTACTTCCCTCGTATCCCCATCATTATCCCGAACCAGGCTGTATGCAGGCTGATTACGCGTATCCCGGAACGCATCCATCATCTCCTGTTGATTCAACAGCTGCTGTACAGCCTGGCGGAAATACACATCCTGCTGTGGACCTTGTTTTCGCATATTAAACGTCATATATACTCCGCCCTGAACTTCATGCTGTACCGCATGAGGCGCTCCATCCGGGAACAAATCCTGCTTGATCACCGACTCTACGAGTGCGGACTGCGGGAGCTGCCACACCTCAACTCGATCAATGTAGGCACGTCCTCTGAAATAGGAAGGAAACACATCCAAAACGAGCAGTCTGGGGTGATTCTTCGTTAAACGATAAGGTCCTGTTCCAACAGGATGCATCCGGTCGAACTCCACATCCCGAGGCAAAATCGACGCACACATGCTGCTCATCAGATCCGGGAACATGAAGTTTGAGCTATATAACGTAAAACGTACCGTCAGCTCATCAAATGTCTCGATCTTCGCAATGGTGCCAAACAGCGGCCGGCAGGGATTGCCGGTATCCTCAAGGATCCGTTCAAATGTGAACTTCACATCCTCTGCATCCAGTATTCGGCCATGATGAAATAGAACACCTTTGTGCAGATAAAATGTCCATTCTGTTCCTTCAAGGTTGCTCTCCCATGCCACGGCAAGACTAGGCTCACAGATGCGACGCTCAGCATTATAGCGTACCAGGCGATCAAATACCTCTGCGACAATGCCCACTTCTCCCCACATGGCAGCCCGGGTAGGATCCAAGGTCTCAAACGGAAAGTTCTGTGGGATCCGCAGGATATCCATCCTTCCCATGGTACCCTGGTCTGAACGAAGACCAAACTGTTCCTGCAAACCCTGCATTAACATTTCCCGTAACGAAAAAGGCAGACTCGCGGCCAGCTGATAGGCTTCTTCGAGCCTGTTGCCCTGCAGCAGGCGATCAAAACGTTCACGTGCTACATCAAGCAGCGGTGCCTGAAAGACCAGCAAGGACTTCTTCCCTCTACCACGCCTCGGGCTCCAATGAATCCAATCGTTATCCATAAACTTGTTCATAATCAAATTCATGTTACGCATCGTGCAGCACAAATGCTGTGCCAGCTCTCCAATCGTCGTTGGCCATTCTTCATCATCATGAACGTTAGGGAACGCCATACGCAATTGAATATAATGGTCAGCTACTTCCACAACTTCCCCTGCCTTCCCACTCTGCTAAAATACGAAATCCACTCATCCGCTTCTACAGTTTTTCTTCAGGTTTTCCTCCATTATACTCAGTAACATCCACATGACAAAGCGGGAAGGAAGAAATGCAACCGATGAAATATGCTGATTTGCACCGCAACATTAAAATTCGTATCATCACTGACTTTTTTACAGACTTGACCCAGAAATCAATCATTCCGTTCATGGCAATTTACCTGAGTGTCCAGATGGGAGCTGGCTGGGCAGGTGTGCTGCTTACAGTCAACATTGTATCTTCCATGATCGCTGGTCTGGGCGCAGGATATTGGTCGGATCGGATTGGACGCAAAAAAATGATGGTCATCGCTCAATGTGTGCAAGTATTCGCCTTGTTTTGGCTGGCTGCGGCGAATTCGCCTTGGCTGAACTCGGTAGAACTGACTTGCATCATGTTTTTTCTTAGCAGTCTAAGCTCCGGTATCACTGTTCCAATCGCAGGTGCGATGATCGTGGACGTAAGCAGTGAACATGAACGACATTATGTATATGGATTACAGTATTGGACGACCAATGTAGCCATTACATTTGGCGCACTGATGGGCGGATTGTTATTCGACTCCTTCCGATTCATTCTGTTCAGTCTGGTGTGCATGGAGAGCTTGGTAACCTTGTTCATTCTGTTGTTTTTCATTCAGGAAACCATGGAAAGAACAGCAAAAACGGGCTCGGTTCAGACCATCGCGCCAGTCAGAAGAAATATGCTAAATACCTATGGAAGTGTACTCAAGGACAGAAAGTTCATGGTCTTCTTCACCGCCTCGGTTATGGCCGTCTCTCTCGAATTCCAACTGGATAAATATATTGCTGTCCGTCTGAAAAGTGAGTTCAGTGCCCAGCTATTCCAATGGAACATTTCGGGTCTGCAGATGTTCAGTCTAATCTTGGCGATTAACACGGTACTGGTTGCCTTGATTGCTATCCCATTCTCCAAATGGATGGCACGGTTCCAATCCAGATCCATCATGACGGTTGGCATGTGTCTCTACACCGCCGGATTCGCTGTACTTGCATTTAGCAACTGGGCCTTACTCCTAATCGGCTCTGCCGTCCTGCTGACGATTGGCGAATTGATGTATTCTCCAGTTCGTCAGGTGCTTCTTGCCGGGATGATCCCCGATTCGGATCGAGCAGCATATATGGCTGCAGATGGCATGAGTTATAATGTCGCTGCCCTGCTGGGCAGTTTGGGGCTAATGATCGGAGCATTGCTGCCTTCATATGCCATGGCCAGCCTGTATGTCATCATCGGGGCCTTTGCTCTTGTATTTTTCCGCCAATCACTCAGGCCGTCAGCCGAACCGAGCGAGTCCCTGCGATGTGCAGACGCCTCATAAGCTCCTCACCGTTAGGAAACCTTTCTAGTTTCGTAATCTAACTAATCATGAAACCTATCGAGCCAATTGGAAGTAATACACAGTGAACAGGCTTTATTGCCAAAATTTGAGCAAGGGAGTGTTTACATGCATTTATCCAATCGAAGGAGCCGCTTCAGAGTCACCTCGCTAACGGGTGCATTCATGGCTTTCGTTCTGTCGCTAAGTCTCTGGGCACCAGCGGTTCATGCGGAAACCTCATCACCTCAGGTCAATGAGAAAGGACAAACCAAGGCTCTAACCTCTGAATCAGCGGAGGCATTTCTGGACACGTTTTTTGATTCGGCTGAAGCCAAGGCACAATATATCGGTGCTTCCGTTGTTGTCGTCAAGGATGGCAAAGTCCTGGCAGAGAAAGGCTACGGCTATGCAGATCAGGAGAGCAAGACGCCTGTCGATCCGAAGAGTACGGCTTTTCGCGTAGCCTCGGTCTCCAAAACATTTACGGCAGCAGCCGTCATGCAATTGGTGGAGCAGGGGAAGGTAGATCTGCAAGCCGATTTTCAAACGTATGTGAAGGGACTTGAGTTTGATAACCCTTTTGACAAACCTGTCACTGTGGAAAACCTGCTTACACACACTACCGGATTCGAGATTCGTGATCCACAGCAGGAAGATATTCACGCCGACTTCGACAAAACAGTCTCCATGGAGGACTATGCACAGCAGCACATGCCTCCTGTCGTCAGAGAGCCTGGCAGTGCCTATATGTACGACAACTTCTCGTATCTTCTGCTTGGCATGATTGTGGAGAATGTCAGCGGTGAACCATTTGAGACGTACATGCAGCAGCACATTTTCAAACCACTCGGTATGGATAACAGCAGTTTCGTGTTGAACGACAAGTTCAAGGATCAGCTCGCGACAGCGTATGATGCGGTACATAATCCGCTCGATCTGTACACCCTCTCTCCAACACCGATGCCTCAAGGAGGCATGTTGTCAACGGCCGAGGATATCGGGAACTTCATGATCGCTTTCCTGAATGATGGTGTGAAAGACAACGAGCGTATACTGAAGGAAACCACCGTCAAAAGCATGGAGCAGTATCGCTCTTCCATTCATCCGGTACTCCCGGACACAACGTATGGATTTGAAGCAGCATTTCAGCTGCCTGGTGCCGGAAGCAGCCCCGCAATTATTACCAAGGCAGGCGACCTGATCGGTTTCAGCTCTTATCTCTTCCTTATTCCGGAGCAAAATACAGGCGTCTTTCTTACGTACAATCAGGCGGGAGCTCTTCGTAATCTGTTCTACCTGGCTTTCATCCAGACCTTCTTCCCGCAATATGCGGAGCCGGTCGTAATCAAGGACTTTACGCCTCAATACACCAATGAACTGCAGCGCTTCGCCGGACTCTATGCTGACCTAAGACTTAGCACGATTGTCAGTTCTCTCAAAAACGGTGGCACAGAACCCGGTAAATTGAGCATTTCAGATGCCTTCCTGGGCCCACGTACCCTGATTCAGGTTGATGAGAATCTGTTCAAGGATGAGTTAACGGGTCAATTCACAGCCTTTAAGGAACAAGCAGATGGAACAATCTATATGAAAGAGCCCTACCTCAATCCGCTGGGATATGAGAAAAAAGGGCAGAAGCCTCAGGGATTCCGGGACGTTCGTCCGGATAGTCCTTATGCCGAGGCCATCTATGGATTACAGTCGCTCGGTCATTATGACAACGATGCAACCGAAGCATTCCAGCCCAAGTTGGCCGTTACACGTGCGGAATTCATAGAGAATGTACTGAAAATGAGCGGTCTCAAACCAAGCCAAACAACACCGCCTGCGGATAGCGATTGGACCAGTCACCCTGCAGCAGGCTACATCCAGCTCGGTTATGAAGTCGGCATGATCACGGGTGCGGATTCCAAACAATTCAAGCCGGATCAAGTCATTACCCGTCAGGAAGCCATGGTCATGATCTGGAGATCGCTGCAGCTGCAGTATCCAAATGAGCTGTTCCAGGATGTGAAGCTTGCCGGACATGCGGATGAGTGGGCTGTACCCGCAATCCAGATGATGGTTAAACTCGGCATTCATGGTCCGGAAGTGAAGGTACTGAAGGATGGTTCTGTGGATGTTCTTGCCCGCAAACCGCTTATTCGTCAAGAAGAGGCTGCCATTATGTATCAATTGTTTACTCAACCAACGGATAAGATTGTAGCTGAACTTATGGCTCAACAGCCTCAACCAGAAGCCTCCAATGTGGATGAGGCTGATGAGGATCAGCCTTCATCTGCCAATCCGGAGGAAACACCTTAAATGACCAAAGTGTAGTAACTTAATTCCAGACACGTCCAACAGGCTTGTTCGGAAGGAGGATAACCTTCTTCGAACAAGCCTGTTTTTTTTACCCTGTTATGTTACACGTTGGCGAGCAACGAAGAGACATGATGATTGCCATTCCGTTGATCGTATTTCTCAGCAGCCGCCTTAGCATAACCCTCAAAATAATCAGCCAATGCGCCCAAGTCTCCAGGGTCTCCTTCATACGGGAAAGAAGCAGGAAGGCGCAATCGGTACCCTGGCGATTCCTCTGCCCAGCGGCGCAGCAGCTGAGCTGCTCTGGCGTAGAACATCATTTTGGCAAAAGGATCTTCATGATGGGCGGCCAGTACCAGACTTTCTTCCAACACATCAATGCCCTTCGACGGGTTGGTTCGTGCCAGATAATCCATTTGTTCTGCGAAGCTCTGTACAAAATCATTTTGGCCCTTGATCATCCGGTAACCCTTCTGCTGATGCTTGTTCGCTTCCTCAATCCGTCCAAGACGATATAGCGGCATCAGGACTTCGGATAACGTCAGGTGCGGAATTTCAGCGCAGCTCATACGACCCTTCAAGATCGGCTTGGCCGCCTCCAGAACCTGCTCATCATCTCCCATTAGAATCCAGTAACGCATGATTTCATCCTGTTCGCAAGCTTCACAATCACTCATAAAGTCACGGTCCATTATTTTGAACTTGGCATAACTGCTTCCTGCTTCTTCCAGGTCACCAAGATCCATGAATATGCGGAAACGGTAATACCAGTATGAACGCTCACTGTAGCCAAAGGATTTGAAACGTCGCCCAAAGTCCTCCAGCAGCTCCATCATCTTATCGCGAGAGACCTCGGGGAAACTGGAGAGTTCGCCCAGGATCCATTTGTACGACCACATTAATGTCTCTTCGTCATAGCGCTCAGGCTGCTGATCAAACTTGCCGAGCTGCCAGGAAAAAGCGATAAGTGCTTTCATGGGATATCCACAGAACGTGGCTGTTTCCACAATCTCGGATCGAGCTTCGTATGACTCTTCCTCCATGCCATTTACGTCGGCCACTCGGGCTGCTTCTTCAAGCATACCCAGTTTCGCTGTACCGTTAGGCAAGCCATAGGCCTCGTCCATCAATTCCTCGAAATCCATCTCTGTATTCATCAGACATCCCCCTTACGATCCGTATTTGCGCGTAAACCCCAATCAATAAAACGAACGATGCCTTGATTCAGCACCTCAAGCTCCTGCCGGTTCATGGCATAGTGGCCCATCATCAGCGCATTCACATAGAGCATCTCAATGGCGATCGGCGTCATTTGGGGATCTGGTGTCGTTAACACGCGCTGAATGATTGGATTATTTACATTCAGATACAAGGTGGAGTAGCCAGCAGAGCTGATGCCAGCCGATAATGAACCAAGCACGGAAGAGAACAGTTCTGTACTCTCCTCACTAGCCTTTTCCAATGCACGAAGCGTAGAAGATTCCTGCGATAGCGTGAACAGTACAGGCAGGTCTTCCGGTTTGAACCCCTTCACCTCGGCACGGCAGCGAAAGCGCTGAAGTGCCGAATCCGCCAGACGCAGCGCATCATAATAATCATTGCGCTGGGCTGGAGGAACATCCGTAAAGCTAAGCGAAACCTGATCCGGCTGCAGTCGCTCTGTATGCACATTTTGTACCGCAAGTGGCAGTGTCGCCATCAATTCGTTGTCATAGATGTATCCGCCATTAATAACGAGCAGGGATTGGGCAGACGCGACATGGTGAATCTGGCGATACTCATCCACCGTCGCTGTGAAGTATAACGTCTCTCCTTCAGCCATTAACTCCCCCAGCTCCCGGTGGCCCCGTGTGCTCTCAAATGGCAGCCAGCGATATATCATTGCGTAAAAATCCTGATCCTGCACAGCCAGTGCCTTCATGGAGAGTGCATGCAGACGTATGAGCTTCTTCAGGCGCTCTGTCTGGTTCTCCGCCATATCGGACAGTCCTTGACGAAGGGCATCGCCAAGTTCGGAGCGTACTTCCTCCAGCTTTTCATTTTCATAAAAATGTTCACGCGAAGCAGTTGGTTGAAGCTCATCGGTCCAGATCAGACATTTCACAAAGAAGGCCCAATCCGGCAAAATATTCTCTGCCTTCTCCGAGATCAGCATCCGCTTCAAATACACCCGGTGAGAACGCTTGGCATTCAGATTGACGGCATGTGGGAGCACAAATGCAATCCCTCCGGTACGCCCGGAAGCTGTCGTCAGTGGGATGAAATCTTCAAATGTCTCTCCAAGCAGGCGCCCACCAAATGCAAGCACCTCCGCTTTGCGCCCTTTGGCAAGTTCCGGCTGCGTAAGCCACACAGGCGAATCGGCATTGACGATGTCCTGTACACCTTCGCTCTGAAGCGTCACGGGATAAGGTAACAAGGCCCCATAATAGAACAAAGCTTCCTTCACATATTCCGGTTCAAAATAATGGGCGGCATCCGGCGTACAGCGCAAATATACTTTGGTCCCCGGGGATAACTGGGTCTCAAGCT
This sequence comes from Paenibacillus sp. PvP094, assembly GCF_040546835.1. Taxonomy (NCBI): domain Bacteria; kingdom Bacillati; phylum Bacillota; class Bacilli; order Caryophanales; family Paenibacillaceae; genus Paenibacillus; species Paenibacillus sp. PvP094. Next base: position 656,689 of record NZ_JBEPOM010000001.1, read on the forward strand.
GGCGAATGGTATAGGTTCCATCCGGCTTGCCGCGCCATTCCATTGAAGGTCCTCCCTTCGCGGATTGGGTCAGCATAACGATCTCATTGCTCACCATGAAGCAGGACAACAGCCCGATCCCGAATCGTCCGATAAAAGAAGTCTCTCCATCTAGTAAGGCTTGCTGCCCACGCTTCGAGGATTGTCCGATCATCGCCAGAAATTCGTGAATATCGGCTTCGGTTAAACCGATGCCGTTATCCTCCACCATCATCGTTAACTGCTCACCTGTGCCTGTCAGCTCTACGCGTACTTCGCCTTGAAACCCGGGCTCTGCCTCACTTCGTGCTGTAATGGCATCGGTCGCGTTCTGCATCAGCTCACGCAAGAAAACTTTGGGACTGCTATAGAGATGATTCGATAAAATCTGAATCATGCCACTCAGATTGACCTGAAAACGATACTCATTGGATGCTGCCATTGTTTGCTCACCTTCCTCTGGTCCAACACAACAGAACTTCAACTTCATATGTGCACATACAATGTGTTAGACGAATTATAAAATAACAAATATGTAACTCTAAGACATCGGCATTTCACACCTGAAAATGCCAAACGACCACGCCAAGCCGGCCCTGGTGGTAACCAAGACCGGCGTTAGATGAATATTCAGGCATACATCATATGTATAAGGCCTTCCCTTTTATTACCTCATTATGGATGGCAATGAAACGGGATATTGCATCCTTTTTACCACAATACAATGAACAAGAGAATGAGAAAACAAACCTGAGACCCGATTTTTTCGGACTTTAGGGCGTAAATGCCCTTTTCTCCGTGGGACTTTGGACCGAATAATATTTTTTACAATCCATTTGAACGATATTGTCCTGCTAGACGTATCATCTTCAAATAGAGAACGGATGGTGAAGGCATATGATTGAAGTTCGTAGCATATCCAAACAATTTGTGGAGCACCAGGCCCTGCGTGATGTAAGCTTCACGATTGAACAAGGCAGCGTTACCGGATTAATTGGCCCCAACGGCTCGGGCAAAACAACCCTGATCCGCATTATGAACGGTGTCCTTGGGGCAACAAGCGGATCCGTAACGATTAACGGATTGGACCCCTCCAACCATGCAGAGAAGGTACTGGCCATGTGCGGCACACTCACGGAACAAAGTGGACTGTATGAAAATATGAGCGGACGCGACAATCTCGTTTTCTTCGCAGATGCCTTTGGTGTACAGCAGCAATCCAAACGAATTGACGAGCTGGTAGAGCTGTTCGAATTACAGGAGTATCAGCACCGCAAAGTGGGCACCTACAGCACAGGCATGAAGAAACGGCTCGGCCTTGCCCGAGTTCTGCTTCATCGCCCGTCCATTCTATTTCTGGATGAGCCGACAAATGGTCTGGACCCCGATGGGATTCAGATGGTACTCCGGATCATTCGCCGGATGAACCGTGAGGAGAACATGACCATTCTGGTCTCTTCGCACGTCCTGTCCCAACTCTCAGCCGTATGTGATCGATATATTTTCATGGAAAAGGGAAGCAAGGTTGAAGAAGGCTCGGAGCAGGAGATTATACATCGTTATCTCACTGCGCCACGGCTTGAGGTAGAGGCCGTCCTGGCTGATGGATGGAGTGCGGCTGCTGAGTTTAATCCGGAGATCCTCTCGGCGGACAAGGCGATTTTCCAGCTCCAGTCCCGTGAGGAAATCCCCATGCTGCTCAAACATTTAACCACGAACGGACAAGTCTATCAGGCTCGCCTAATCGGCAGTGATCTGGAAAGCATCTATTTTGCCATCAGGGAGGCACACCATCATGAATAATCGTCAAGCGATAAAAGCACTGGTACGTAAAGATATTCGGGCCATCACAGCCAGCATTCAGCTATGGCTCCCCATGCTTATCGTTCCGCTCATTATCGGGGTTACCATGCCCGCCATACTCATATGGGTGGCTTCCCGAGTTGAACTTCGTTCCATTGGAAATCTCGGATTCCTGCTCGACAGTCTCGATATATTAAGCAGCTCAGGACAGATTCCGGAACTGGCCTCCATGGCTACAGACAACCATCGCATTGTCTATTATCTGGCCTTATACATGTTCGCACCGCTGTTTCTGATCATTCCGGTGATGGCCTCAAGCATTCTGACAGCGAACAGCTTCGCGGGGGAGAAGGAACGCAAGACGCTCGAAGGACTTCTCTTCACACCCATCAGCATGGATACCCTGTTTAAAGGCAAAGTACTGGCTGCTCTTATACCTTCCATAATACTGTCCTGGATTACCTTTCTCATCTATGGGATCATTGCCAATATTCTGATGTACCCCATGTTCGGAGCCGTGATGTTCCCGAACTGGAATTGGATCATTCTTGTGCTTTGGGTGGTTCCGTCATGCAGTCTTATGGTTATCCTGCTCAATGTATTGATCTCGGCCAAAGTTCGTGGATTTCAGGAAGCTTATCAGCTGGGAGGACTTATCGTTATTCCTCTGCTTGCACTAATTGCTGGTCAGGCAAGTGGAATGCTGCTTATCAGGCCGGTATTGCTGCTGCTGATTGGAGCTGCACTTCTGCTCATCAGCCTGGTCCTGCTTCGTCTGGTTTCCCTCTGGAATAGTCGCCAGCAGCTGGCTGAGAGTCAGATCTGATCATGATGACACCAAGAGTGTATCCATTCAGATGGCGGCAGGATTGAGAAAACAAAAACGACAGGTTATGATAGGGAGACATGTACTTGGGGACGACCGCAGAGAGGAATGGAACGACTGATGGAATACAGTCTGCTTCAGAAAATGAAATATGCACAGCAATTAACGGCACAGGAGAAGCATATTGTGGACCACATTCTGAACAATCCTGAAGTTGTTTTTGAATCTACGGCTCATGAACTGGCTCAAGCCACCTATACAAGCTCATCAACCATTGTCCGTTTATGCAAAAAGCTGGGTACCCAAGGGTACCCAGACTTTCAATTAAAGCTTGCCCTCGATTATCAGCGTGCTGCTGCCACGCTTCCACCTGCGAATCATCCCTTTACCGAACTGGAGGATGTACGTTCCGCAATGGATTCCGTACCTTACCTTTATCAGCAGGCATTGGAGGAAACACGCCGTCTGCTGAACGTTTCTGTGTTGCAGCGAATCGCAAATTGGGTGAAGGAATCCGGCCGGATTGATATCTACGGCAGTGATATGAACTACTATCTTGCACAGCAGGCCTGCACCAAGTGGAATGAACTGGGCATCTCCGCTATCGCGCACAACAGTCCGAATATGCATTATCTGAACACGATGAACCCTAATGTATCCACACTTTCCTTCGTCATTTCACATACCGGGGAGAATCAGTCGATGGTTGATGTCGCCAAAATTCTGAATGGGAAAAACATGAACGTCATTGCGATCACAGGTAATAACCATTCCAGCTTGTCCAGACAATCTACCGAAACCCTGCTCAGCCATGGCTACAATGAACAAATGAGGCTTTCCAAAATGTCCTCCATGGTTTCTGTACTTTATCTCTTCGATATCTTGTACATGAGCAGCATTCGTGACAGCTATTAAACCCGATCAGCAGCAAAGACAATCCCCGCATCCTTGCGCGCTTCGGCCAATATGTTCATCACAGATTGACTGTGGCTCAGGAGCTCATAACATTTCGTGTAATCCTTATTGATATAAATATTTCTAAAGGCTTCCCATTCGTAATAAAGCCAGTTTGACTGTGCCTGCACGTTGATGATCTCCAAGGGCTCCTGCCCAATCTGGACCTTGATTTCCTGACACCCGTTAGCTCCTCCCACAACTTGAATATATCCCTTCTCCCCCTGGATCAGGACAAAATTCATGCTGCTAGTATCTTTGCATCCCACACACTCCGCAATAAACTCGGGATACTTCAGAACCACTACCCCTGATGTATCAATTCCATTGACGTGTCGGTTAGCCGTATAGGATACGGTTTCCGGGCTGCCAAACATTTTCATGACAAAATGAAGGTTGTATATGTTGATATCCATCAGCGCACCACCAGAGAATTCGGGGTTAAATACATTTGGTGTCTCCCCGGCAAGCAGCTGATTGTATCTACTCGAGTACTGGCTATAATTGCACTGAATGAACCGGATATTCCCCAGTTTGGACAGCTGTTCCTCCACCTTGTTGTAGTTAGGGAGATGGATGTTTGAGATCGCCTCAAACAGAAACAGATTTTTTTCCCGGGCCAGTTTAATCAGCGCTTGGGCTTCCCATGCCGTTGATGTGAATGGTTTCTCACAGACGACATGTTTGCCATGCTGAAGCGCCTGATAGGCCTGCTCATAATGCATGCTGTTGGGTGATGCGATGTAAATAAAGTCCACATTCGGGTCAGTATAGAGTTCGTTCAGATTCGTGTAGATGGTCTGCACTCCATATTTGTCTGCAAGCGGCTCTGCTGTTTCCCTTTTCCGGGAGTAAATGGCTGTACATTTCACTCCATCCACTTCGTTAATTGCCGATAAAATGGCATCCACAATAGATCCTGTCCCAATCGTAGCTATATTCATCGTTGTTTCGCTCCTCTTCTTTATATCCAATCATCTGGCCTTTTTCGCGGCTTCGACTCCATCATGCAAAATATCCAGTACATATAAAACCTCATGATCCTTGACGGGCTTCTCACCGTGATGACGGATAGCCTCAAGCAATTTCTCATATAAAATGCCATAGTCCGTCACTTCAGATGGTACGTTCTCCATATGGGACTCCCCTTTCTCGTCCACATAACTCAAAGTTCCCCAATTCGTTTCGGGTTCAATGTCATAGGATACCGATGTTGGTCCGGCTCCATTCTTCGATTGATGACCACTGCTGTACTTCACAAAACTGCCCCGGTCTCCGTGTATGATAAATTTCGGATGTTCGATCTTGACAAGCAGGCTGCACTTAATGGTCGCTTTCATCTGGCCGTACCGGAAATCAATATCGATATAGTCATCCGATTCCCCAGGCGCCACCAGACTTCGGACATCATAATCAATCCGGTCTGCTTCACCGTATAACGATATTAACTGATCAATGGTATGCACCGCCAAACCATGCAGCAACCCAAACCCTTTGCGACTGTACTGCGGATGAAAATAATCATAGTGGGACTGGATCTCCACAATATTGCCCAGCTTGCCGCTCTCGATCACTTTTTTCAAAGTAAGAAAGTCGCCATCATACCTGCGGTTCTGGTTCGCCATCGCGATAAGATGTTTACGTTCCGCCAGTTCAAAAATCTCCTTGGCTTCAGCCGAAGTTGAGGCAAACGGCTTCTCGACCAAAACATGTTTGCCATGTTCCAATGCCAATTTGGCGTATTCAACATGACTGTCCACATGAGTCGCAACAACAATCAGTTCGATATCTGGATCATACAGTATATCGTTAAGGACTGTAGTAAACGTAATTTCAGGGTAGTAGCCCTCTCGCTCCGTGTCCCCCAGCCGGTCTTCCTCACGTCGGTAGATTGTCTTCACCTGGATCTGCTCTCTTCTCTCCAGATAAGGCAGATGATAATTTACTACCGCATTTCCAAATCCAATAATAGCGATCTTCAACATATGAAATCACTCCTCTACTTTGGTTAAGCGCAATGTTATCATGCAGCAGACTCGTGGTGAATGCTTTGGAAAAGGAATGGCAGCAACATTCGAAAATGGATTCAAGGCTTGGGATAGCGTGAAATTCAATTTCAAACTGCGGGCATCAGGCAGCTGAGATATAACAATTTTTCCCTAGTTTACCGATATAATTTAAGAAACGAACTACATACATATGGATGAAGGGTGTCGATGGAGACATGAGCAAATGGTTTACAGGCATGCAGCGCAAGATCAGTACTTTTCTGTTGTTTACACTGATCACTGCAGCAATATTGGGCGGAGGTAATGCAGCACAGGCAGCTTCCCTCAATCAATCTACTGTGTATTACGATTCGGACGGTGTATTGTACAAAGTATCCAGAGATGGCAGCAATACGACAGAAGTTTTACTTGATTTTCAGGGTGTGGACCTTGTAGCGGCAGGTTCTCACCTCTTCTACACTTCAACTGAAACTTCCACAACACTGCTTCGGGTCCCCAATGACGGATCGCGCGATACCGCCGAGACGTTTGCAACCGACGTTCTGCGTTACGATACGGATAACGGATTCATATATTACATGGATGCGAAAGGTTCAATCTATCGTGCGAGTGGTGATGGTGAGCCAACTTCCGTTAAAAAGATCGCGGACAAAGCAGATACGGATTTCCCGCTGCTCGCCGTCATTAAGGGCCGCGTTTATTACAACGCCCTCGTTAACGGCAATACCTGGATCGTCTCCAAAGCTACAAATGGCAGCGGAACTGTACAACGGATTGCTGAAGGCGCAGTGGAAAGCACTTATTTTATGAATTCGGCAAAAAACAAACTGCAACTGATGGTTAACACCAATCCTTATGAAACCTACTACTCCACCAATGCTGTGGTCATGTACACCGTGAACTACAGTACAGGCAAGGCAAGTGCTGTGAATCCAAAAGCCAAGCTGGACGTAAATGCAGTATATTCCGGGGGCTGGAGCAGTTCGTTTTACGTGTATAACAAAGGAATCAGCCTGGACAGCAGCAAGGATTACAACTACGCAACAGGCAAAGCTTTTGCCCTTACAACTTCAGGCAAGACATTCCAGCTTCATAGCAAAAGCATCCGAGAAGTAAGTGCACTTGGCACAGACAAGGCAGTTATCATTGATGCAGACAAAAAAGCGTACGCAAAAACCGTATCTGGCAGCAAGGTCACCAAAACGACCAATCTAAATTTGACTAACGTCAATTACGTTGGGGATCAGCTGTCCAATGGCACAGCAACACTTGCCTACATTTCTGGCGACAATGGCCTCTACGCTGTAAGTTCGACACTCAAAGTAACCAAACTGGTCGGGTATGAATGGGATACCTTCCATTTCAGAGATGACGTACCAGGCATCTTCTACATTAATGCGAAAGACCTCTATCGTTTGTATCATATCCAGGCGAATGGATCAGGTAATAAAGTGTTAAGTGAAGTATTCCTGGACGACATTCTGTTGGTAACACCAAACTAAATTTCTTATTAAATAAAGAGGATTACCTTGCAGCCCTGCGGCTCCCGGTATCCTCTTTTTTATATGTTCACAACTATTTTTGAAAAACGTCTTCCATATGAGAATGATAATTGTTATCATTAAAAAAATGAGACAAAAGGATGGTCCGTATGAATGAACAGCTTCCCTTCATTTCTGAAACGTCAACTCTACCACTCCTCTCTTCCATGTGCCGTGTACGCTGTGGGGAGAATTTCCGTGTGCATGGCAAGACGGTTTCCCGGCCTATGCTGTGTCTTGTTTTGCAAGGAGAAGGTGTCCTGGTTCTTAATGATCAATTACATAAAGCCCGCGCCCATCAACTATTTGTACTGGAAAAGGGGACCACGATTGAGGCTGCCTCCCGCTCCGGTATTACGGAATGCATTCTCCTATCGATGAACACAGTCCAGTTGAAGCAAGTGCGTGGTGAATGGAAGATGACTTCTAATCCCTGCCTCCCCTTCCAATGGTCAACGGGTCCTATGCCTGTTCGTCATGAGCAGCAGATGGTCGCGCGCATGGAACAATTATATACAGCCTATCAGGGCGTTCAGCAGGAGCATTTTATTAATATACACACTCAGCTCCACGAGTTGTTGCAGTACATTTCTGAGAATCGTCTAGAAGCCAATCATGAGAAGGTTGACCCTGCCCTGGAGCGAAGCATTATGTATATGCACCGATTCATGGGTGAAGGCATAAGTATGGACCAGCTGGCCAAGATCGCCGGCCTGACTCCGAGCTCATACTCCCGCAGCTTCAAGAAGGCCAAGGACATGTCACCAACAGATTACCTGAATCGACTGCGGATTGAAGAAGCCAAACAACAATTGCAGCAGGATCGATGTTCAATTAAAGAGGTCGCTGAATCTGTAGGTTATGGCAATGAGTATTATTTTAATCGCAAATTTAAACAGGCTGTCGGTATCTCACCCAGTATATATATGAAGAGAGAACAATTACGAGTAGCAACGGCTTCCGTTCTGGGCCTGGAACATAACTTGTCTTCCCTGGGGCTAGAAGCGATTGCGACGCTAAACGGATTCACAGATCAGGAACTGAGCGAGAACGAACACCAGCATAAGCTCACATTGCAATTCAACAAGCTTCGCCAATCGAAGCCTGATCTGATTATTGCCGACACACACCATGAACCCTATCACGATAAACTGAAAAGTATTGCGCCAACCGTCCTCCTTGAGCCTGTCCAGGACTGGAAACAAATTCATTCCCGTATTGCCGAGCTGGTTGGACGGGAAAAACAAGCCTTGGATCATTTCAAACAGCTTGAATTTAGAACGCTGGATGTGGGCAAACGTCTGCAACAGTTTTTTGACCATGAACGGGTTACACTTGTAGAGGTTAAGCCTCCAATGATTCGGCTGCAGGGTACGATCAATCATCCCCTGAGTCATTTGTTGTATACCGAATTGGGGCTGCAACCTGCACAGATTGCTCCGCCAGAACACCAGTGGGTCGATTACCCTGCTGAACGCATCCCTTTGCTGGATACGGATCACTTGTTCATCCATCGTCTCTCCATGCATCCTGCCAGCGAAAAATTGCTGCGGCGGTTAAAACAGACGTCTTCATGGAATCGTTCGCCTGCTGTACTTGGTGGCAATGTACATGATATTTCAAGTTGGCTAATGATGAGCTGGACACCTTCGGGACGTCACCGGATTATGGATGAACTTATACACATCGCAGAGCAGCATGCGGCCCTCTCTCATGCCGGACTGATCGGGCAATTCTAATTAATTTGGAACCAAACCTGATTTTTTTCTTCATTATAAATACACAGCAAAAAGGCGCCTCCAAATAGGAGAGCGCCTTTTGGGTTCTGCTTAAGAGTTATCTTGAATCTCTTCCCGCGGAACCAGCTTATAGATTTCTTCATCTTCCATGGTGTCGATCAGTCGGTCCAACCATTTGTAATATGCTTCCGCTTGCAACACTTTATTTTTGTCTACCTTTAGAATGTGAAGAAGTTCGGCATCTGCTTGCTCGTCCAGGTCTTTAATCAAACGATTCAGCTCCTCAACGGACTTGCGCAGCACCTGAAGGTTACTCTCCACCGCTTTTCTCCATTTAATTGCAAAATAATCCGTAAACGTCTGATGCCAGTCATACTCCACTTCATATAGGTCTTTCCGAGAGCCCTTGCTCCATACCTTATTTACCATCTTCAGATCCAGCAGTGTACGTACGCCGGTACTCATGCTCGTTTTGCTCATTTCCATTTCCCGGCCCATATCGTCAAGGGTCATTGGTTTGTCTGCAAAAAAAAGCAATCCATATAAGTGTCCCGTGGACAGCGTAACGCCGTATAGATCCATATTACGTCCGATAGCTTCAATGACGCGTTTACGGATTCTAAGAACGGTTGCCTGCTGTTCTTCTTGTAAATGGTCCAAGCCCATGCTTGCAACCTCCATTCTGAACATTCCCAGTCTTGGCACAAATAATTGCAACCATACAAGATCCTGCTTACATGGGAAAGCATCCGGCCGGACATCCTATATGCCAGAGGGCTTTCGTTCACCCAATGTATGAAAAATGGAACCTTACCAGGTTGCATCTGCCTACGACTATCTTTAACCAAAAAACAGCTTAAATTAGCTCATTGTCTATTGTAGGAAAAGCAATATCAAATGTAAAGCCGCCTCATTAGGCAGAATAAGGAGTAAAACAGAGCATTCGGACGGAAAACTTTGTACAGTTTTTACTGTACAAACATTATGTACTGTTTATTCAGTTGATATACTGGTTAAGTATTGATACAATACAAAACGTTACCCAGAAAGACGGGAAGCGAAGCAACAATTACCGGATTTCGTGGCTGGGCGCACAAGTGTATGGGCTTGTGGATGCTGAAAGCCGTTCGAAGTGCACAACACATCAGAAGGGGTGAAAACATGACCATACTTGAAGTAAAAAATGTAAGTAAACTGTTTGGCCCCCAAACCGAGCAAGGTCTGCAATTACTGGAGCAAGGTTGGGGAAAAGAAAAGTTGGCCAAAGAAAAACAGATAACGGTTGGTGTCAACCGGGTCAACATGGAAATTAAGCAAGGTGAGATTTTTGTCATCATGGGACTTTCAGGAAGTGGTAAATCCACACTGGTTCGAATGTTCAATCGACTGATTGAACCAACATCCGGTGAAATTCTCGTTCATGGCAAGGATCTACGTAAAATGAACAAAGAACAATTGCGCGAAGTACGCCGGAAAACAATCAGCATGGTATTCCAAAAATTTGCGTTGTTCCCGCACCGTACCGTTCTTGATAATGTGGAGTATGGACTTGAAGTCCAAAAGGTGGACAAAGCTGTTCGACGAGAAAAAGCGAAAACCTCACTTGAACTGGTCGGTCTCAAAGGCTGGGAAGATAAGATGCCAGATGAACTGAGTGGTGGTATGCAGCAGCGTGTCGGCTTGGCTCGTGCGCTTGCCAATGACCCGGAAGTACTTTTAATGGATGAAGCGTTCAGTGCACTAGATCCACTGATCCGCCGGGATATGCAGGATGAACTGATTGAGCTTCAGGATAAAATGAAAAAGACGATTATTTTCATTACCCATGACTTGGACGAAGCGCTGCGCATCGGTGATCGTATTGCCCTCATGAAGGACGGCGCTGTCGTGCAGATCGGTACTCCGGAAGAAATTATGATTCAACCGGCCAACTCTTATGTGGCCCGCTTCGTCGAAGACGTGGATTTGTCCAAAGTCCTCACCGCATCACATGTTATGAGGCGCCCTGAAACAATTACGCTTGACCGTGGTCCTCGTGTTGCCCTCGAATTAATGCGCGAACGTGGTATTTCCAACCTGTTTGTCATTGACCGTTCGAAAAAATTGCTTGGTGTCATTACAGCAGAAGATGCGACCCGTGCGATGCGTGAAAATAAAGTATTGAATGACATTCTGATCACGGACGGGCCGACTGTGGCGCCTGAGACCCTGATTCATGAATTGTTCGAAATGGTAAGTTCAGCCCATGTGCCTCTCGCGGTTGTTGGTGAGAATGGCCGTCTGCAAGGTGTTATCGTCCGCGGTGCCCTGCTGGGTGCGCTTAGCGGTGAAGTTGCAGTAAAGGAGGAACTTGTGAATGATTCCCAAAATACCACTAGCATCGTGGATTGAATCCATCGTTGACTGGATGAGTTCCTCGCTCTCCGGATTGTTTAATGTAATCTCTGTTGTTATTCAGGAAGTAGTCGGATTCTTCTCCGGGTTGTTCATGCTCCCGCATCCGCTCCTGTTCATTGCGATACTGGGTGTTCTAGCGTTTCTCGTGGGTCGCCTCCCATTGACACTATTTACGGTTATCGGATTCTTGCTCGTGGATAACTTGGGATACTGGTCCCAATCTATGGACACACTCGGTCTGGTTATTACATCTGGATTGATCTCCATCCTGATTGGTGTTCCAGTCGGAATCTGGCTGGCATACAGCAAAACTGCAGCACGGATTATTACACCGCTGCTTGACTTCATGCAGACAATGCCTGCATTTGTCTACTTGCTGCCAGCCGTAACCTTCTTTAGTCTCGGTGTCGTTCCAGGTGTTATCGCATCAGTTATCTTCGCGATTCCGCCAACCATTCGCCTGACTCATCTGGGGATCAAACAGGTTTCCGGCGAACTGGTTGAAGCTGCTGATGCGTTTGGTTCAACATCCATGCAAAAGCTGTTCAAGGTACAGCTTCCACTCGCCTTGCCTACCGTGATGTCGGGGATCAACCAAACGATTATGCTGTCGCTGTCCATGGTTGTCATTGCATCCATGATCGGTGCACAGGGTATTGGTGCGGAAGTATATCGTGCGGTAACACAGCTTCAAATTGGTAAAGGTTTCGAAGCAGGTCTCGCTGTTGTGGTACTCGCGATTGTACTCGACCGTTTCACGCAAAATCTGTTTATGCCTGGTCGGAAAAAGACCTCTCGTGTATCTTCTAAACAGAAAGCTTGGATTACCGCAGCAGCTACACTTGTAGTGCTGGTTGCCGGTTTCTCCCAATACTTCACGGGCGGGACTACTTCTGCCGGCGGTAACAACACAGCAGCCAATGCTGTAGGTGAAGAAGTCAATTACCAGATCATTGGTATTGACCCAGGTGCAGGGATCATGAAATCTGCTGCCAAAGCGATCGAAGACTATAAACTGACTGACTGGACTCTTATTGAAGGCTCTGGTGCAGCCATGACGGCTACGCTGGACAAAGCGATCAAAAATGAGGAACCAATCATTATTACAGGTTGGACACCGCACTGGATGTTCAACAAATATGATCTGAAATATCTGGAAGACCCTGAGAAATCCTTCGGTGATGCGGAAGAAATTCATACCATCGCCCGTAAAGGTCTGAAAGAAGATCACCCTGTTGCTTACGAATTCCTGTCCCGTTTCCAATGGACGTCGGATCAAATGGGTGAAATGATGACTGCTATTCAGGATGGCACATCCCCGGAAGAAGCAGCTAAAGCATATGCTGAGAAACATGCGGATCAGATTGCTGAGTGGACCAAAGGTCTGACTCCAGTGAACGGTGATGCATTCAAACTTAGCTATGTGGCTTGGGATTCCGAAATCGCAAGTACCAACCTGCTGAAATATGTGATGGAAAACAAACTGGGTTATAAAGTTAATGCTCTGCAAGTAGAAGCCGGACCGATGTGGACGGGTGTTGCCTCAGGCGACGTAGATGCTTCTCCAGCAGCTTGGCTGCCACTCACGCACGCTGACTACTGGGAACGTTACAAAGACCAGGTGGATGATCTCGGAGCCAACATGACAGGTGTACGTACCGGTCTCGTGGTTCCTTCATACATGACGGACGTGAATTCGATTGAAGATCTGGAAACCGGTGCTGCTTCCTCCGCGCCAACGGCGAATGCCAATGTAGGTGATGAAGTGAACCATCAGATCATCGGTATCGATCCAGGTGCAGGCATTATGAGATCCACAGCAAGTGCCATTGAGAAATACGGTCTGTCCAACTGGAAACTGGTTGAAGGTTCAGGAGCCGCAATGACAGCTACGCTGGATAAAGCTGTTAAGAATAAGGAACCGGTTATCGTTACTGGCTGGACACCACATTGGATGTTCAACGCATACGACCTGAAATACCTGGAGGATCCGGAAGGTGTCTACGGTGAAGCCGAACAGATTCATACGATTGCCCGTAAAGGGTTAAAGGAAGACAAACCTGTCGCTTATGAATTCCTGGATCGCTTCTCTTGGACAACTGAAGAGATGGGTGAAATGATGATCGCTATTCAAAATGGAGAAGACGCTCAGCAAGCTGCTGCTGCTTATGCAGAGAAGCATAGTGACCAAGTGTCTGAGTGGACCAAAGGTCTGACTCCAGTGAATGGCGAATCCATCAAACTAAGTTATGTGGCCTGGGACTCCGAAATTGCAAGTACCAACTTGCTGGAGTATGTTCTGAAGGAAAAACTCGGTTACAATGTAACTTCCCTTCAAGTTGAAATCGGTCCAATGTGGACGGGCATCGCCAACGGTGATGTAGATGCTACGCCAGCCGCATGGTTGCCACTTACTTCATCAGATTATTACAACAAGTATAAGGATCAGATCGATGATCTGGGTCCGAATATGGACGGTGCCAAAACAGGTCTGGTTGTACCAGCCTACATGGACATCAATTCCATTAACGATTTAAAAGATAATTAAACCAGATCGAGTTGAATCAACCTCAATTTGGAAAAAAGACCACCGAATTTTTCGGTGGTCTTTTTAAATGCAGCTTTTTTCTGGAATTCGAGCAAACTGTTTTCGTTAAGGCTAGATCTCATTTGAGATGTACTTCTAATGGAGCTATGTAGGTATACTTTGAACTGAACTACTACCTTATCCGATAAGTAACAATAACACACCAATTGTAATGAGTACTATACCCAAAATGCCATAGACTACCCTTGCTGCCTGTCGTCCAATCGTTTTCACGAAAAGTCCTGCCTGAAAGGTACTCATGAACCAATCCCAATTTTTCATACCGCCCAACATGCTGAAAATCCCCGCGATTATGGCAACCAATGCGAGCAAGATCGGTTGATCCTCCATATCATCACCCCTTCCAATATAATCCTGTTTACTATACTCGCTGATGGCGAAAATGAACAGTAATTAAATAGTAAAAAACGGCTTGCATATTATGATCTGCAAGCCGTTTAATCAAGTGCTAGAAGTTAAACTCTTTTGTGATTTGTAGGGATTTGAACAAACCTGACCTGACTTGTTCTGCTTGCGATGCATCATTTCTTTAATACAGATTCTAGTTTAGCTCACTTGCCGACATCAGCAGCGTCACCACTTCTGCACGGGTTGCATTCGCAAGCGGATTAAACCTGTTATTGCCTGTGCCCTTAATCAATCCGGCTTCATAAGCTGCTGCAATGTACGGAACTGCCCATGCCGGAACTTGATTTGCATCTGTGAAGCTTAACGTTGCATTGGATTCGATCGGAAGTCCCAGCGCTCTTACCAGCATGACTGTCATTTCCACACGTGATACTTTGCCTGATGCACGGAATGTCTCATCCGTATATCCGCTGATAATGCCTTGCTCAACCGCCTGAGCTATAAACGATTGTGCCCACGCCGGGATTTGTTCAGCATCCTTGAACGTTACCGCCTTGCTGCTGGCTGGAAGCTCGAATGCTCTTGCAAGCATTACTACAAATTCAGCACGTGTAGCCGAAGCATTAGGACGGAAATTACCGTCTGCATATCCGTTCACAATTCCCCGGGAAATGGCCTGCTCGATTGCAGCTGCTGCCCAGTGATTACCGATATCCTTCAGAATGACGCCCGGGTTCGGTGTTGGCGTTCCGCCATTTCCATTACCCGGAACTGATGGCGTTGTTGGTGTCGTTGGAGTGGTCGGATTGGTTGGCGTTACCGGTGTTGTTGGTGTCGTTGTGCCTCCACCACTATTGCCACTGCCCGGATTGCTGCCATTGTTGCCACCGCCATTCCCAGGATTGCTTCCATTTCCGTCACCTGGAAGCGGAGATCCTTTCAGATCCGTACTGCGTCCTTCTGTTGTCTGATTGACTACACCCACTCGATCCAGATGCTCATGGAAGACCTCATAGTCTACCAGGTTGAGTTCGTAGAATCGGTTGGCATCCTTCGCTACTCTCATGGAGCGGTAGAAGTCTCCCCCATTCGCCATAAAGGAGTTCGTTGCCACGATGTAATATCCGTTTGGATCGATATCCGTGTACGTACCATCCGCATTTTTGATTTGCACTTTCACTACGCGTTGACCTTCTTGCGTCACGGTATTGGTCGCAGAATCAATTTTCTCGCCCGGTTTGGTGGAATCATAGTAGAAGCGCATGCCCGATACTTGTGGGAAGCGTCCCTCTCCCGTCTCCACACCACTCACACCATTTTCGAGTGCAGCTGTAATTTCCTTACCTGTCATTTTCAGTGCAGACAGATTGTTACCGAATGGCATAACGGTGAGCAGATCGCCCAACGTAATGTCACCTTTCTGGAACGATGCCCGGATACCGCCGCCGTTTTGGATGGCCACATATCCCTTCACATCGTTTTCCTTAACGATGGATTTCACTTTTTCCAGCATACCATCTGTCATCAGGTTACCCAGGTTGGTTTCCTGCTTACGCACGTTACCACGTTCTCCATCGAGGAATACGTTCGTTTTGCCGATGACTTCTTTCTTGAAATCTTCCAGCAGTGGTGCATATTCTGCCAGCTTTTCTTTTGCTGCCGGGTCATCTTTGTATACATAGTTACCTGTTGAATCTTTCGCATCGAGGCTCAGCAATTTGCCGTTCCACGTTTTCAACACACCCTCTGCATCGAACGTGACATCCAGTTGGCCCAGGGACACATCATATTCTCCCGTTTGGACAACCAGAATCGGTTCAGCATGAGCTTCGACCACAACTGGCTCGCTTAGAATCGTATGGGAGTGACCACCCACTACAATGTCGATGCCTTCCACGGCTTCTGCCAGCTTCAGGTCTTCCGAGTACCCCAGATGGGTCAATGCAATAATTTTGTTAATGCCTTCTTGCTCGAGCATGGCAACTGTCGCTTGTGCACTTGCAATGTAGTTTTCAAATTTCAGATCATCTCCCGGTGAGGACAGGGATACGGTATCTGTAGTCGTTAAGCCGAAGATTCCAACCTTCTCGTCGTCCACTTCCGTAATGATAGCAGGATAGATCTCAGCATTCTCAGCTGGTTGTCCGATGGTACCTTTGTATAAGCTGCCCAGGTTAGTATCCTTCGTAAAGTCGATATTGGCACTTACGAATGGGAACTCTGCTTTCTCAATGAATTCCTTGAGCACGCCTGTGCCTTTATCGAACTCATGGTTACCAAAGGTCATTGCGTCGTATCCGATCATGTTCATGAATTCCAGATCCGCTTGACCATTGAAGAGATTGAAATACAAGGTTCCAGAAAATACGTCCCCTGCATCCAGCACCAAGGTGTTATCGTTGCGTGTTTCTTTGATAGCTGTTACCCGGCGCGGAATGTTATCCAAGTGCGCATGCGTGTCGTTGGTGTGCAATACACGAAGGTTGAGGTCGCCCTCTTCTTCACTGCTGCCAATGCTCAATTGTGCAAGCAGTGGATCATGGTCACTGACGCGTCCATCAGCTGTTTCAAAATCCGCATTCACATGCACCACTTCAATGGCTGCCGTTTCAGACAGATTTTTGCTCACCAAAATGTGGTCCAGTGTTTGTGAATTACCGTCATAGATGTAGGAATAGCGTTTATTTTCTGGCAGCTTATTCACCAGATTGTCCAGTTCATTGCCTTCGATAATATTCAAAGTCTTGGAGAACTGGAAGTCATTAAAATCCCCAAGAACAGCTACATTTACGTCAGGATCTTTATCTAAGAGTTCTTTCACAAAACCATTCACTGCCGCTGCCTGTCTGGCACGCTGAATTTCACTGCTTCGTGTCGCAGGCTGAATACTACCGTAAGGCTTCAGATCGCCACCTTTGGAATTCAGATGATTCGCAATCACGACTACTCGTTCTCCATTAAATTCGAACTCAGCTGCAAGAGGTTTACGTGAGCTGTCAAATGCATCGTTTGTTGGATCAATACGCCCTGGATTCAGGGACAGCGTTCCATCCGATTCCACCCCAATTGCTGTTGTAGCATCTCCCTTAGTTCCTTGTTTCAAGGAGACACGCGCCTCGTTGTACAGGAAGCCTACACGAATGTTGGCACCCGGAGCCCCGCCATCCAGATTGTTTACCGGAGCAATATCCGTGTACTTATAAGTAGGACCACCATTACTAGCAATTGCATCAATTAAAGTCTGGAAGCTCGCATCCGCAGCAGTTGTTCCGCTGTCGGTTGCTCCATCGTTATCCTGTACTTCCATGATGCCAATAATATCCGGATTCTTGAGGTTGTTGACCACAATACCACCGATTTTCACTGCTCTTGCAGCATCCTTCTGACTGAAATTCTCCACGTTGAAGGTTGCAATTGTCAGTTTATCATCAGCTTGCTCAATTACCGTTGTTGCCTGTTTAAGGTCACTCGAAATAATTGCCGGCAAATCCCCTTCCGGAGCTACCTTATAATTGCCATTAGCGTAAGTCATCACACCTTTGACCGAATCCGCGAGCTTGTCCCCTGTTTTAACGGCCTGAGATGGCTTTTTATTGATAAACAGCCGCTGTGGATTCAGGGAGCTCTCGAATGGTTCGGCCCCATCTCCTGTCAGAATGACGCCTCCTGCAGGCGTTTGTAACGGATTGTTTTCACCATTATCTACTACGACTGCCAGTCCTGGTTCACTGGAATACGGACCGATAATCGTGGCTTGATCAAGCTGTACTCTCATGCCTTCCAAACTCTCGTAAAAGTCGATTGCATCCACATCGGGATTAAACTCACCAAACTGATCGGAATCAATTACGTTAGGGATCATTCGGCCATTCTTCCCAAGGACAACAGGTTCAGGCAGCGTCTGATTTTCACCTTCAATCGTAATCGTTGTAGCCACAATTTCGGTTGTCGCCAGTTCGGTCGTTGCTGTCGCATATTCCTTCACTTGACCGGATACGCTGACTTTGTTGCCTACCGCCATGCCATGAGTGGATTTATAAATAAGGATACCCTCAGATGTTTTGATGTCGTCATCTTCCATGCCAGGAATCTCCTGCATATAGAAAGAACTTGCATTGACAACATGAGTCACGATTCCTTCAACATTTTGGACAGCCAGACCATCATACAGGGAGTTATGAGATGCTCCTTGAATATTGTGGATTCTCAGGTTGTCCAGCTCCTGAAGAACGGTGTACGCAAAGCTATATACATCACTTGTGTTTCCGCCTGATACGGCAATCGCTTTAACAGTCGTATCTTCGTCTACTGTGATCGGGCCACTATAGAGTGTAGATGTTTGGGTTGGTTCTGTTCCATCAACCGTGTAATAAATTTCCGCTCCTGCTGTTGGTGAGGATAAGGTCACGGTTGACCCTTTGACAATACCACCGGACGGAGCACTGGCTGTTACGGAGAGCAGATTTTCGACAACATCTGCTGCTGTACGTGGAATGAGCTCAAGGCCATAGCTTGTGTGATACGTCATGACGCCTGTCACTTTTTCGTATGTTTTGCCTGCTGCCAGTGCCGTTGGACTATTCTTCGCATAGATCGTGATCTCTGCACCATCGGCATCTGTCGCATAGAAGGTAGAACTGCTGCTTCTTGTCACTGTGACTTCATTCACTTCGACAAGCATCCCCTCAAAAATACCGCCTGCACCCGTGCCTCCGCCCTCAGCCGGCATGAAGTCTTTGGATGTCAGAGTGATCGGTGCTGGAATTTCTTGATTCTTGTCCAGAATTTTGATATAACCGCCTGGGAACCCGGCCTTGTCTTTCTCTATCTGAAGCAAACCGTTATAAATAGTGAGTGGGCCATACGCTTCAATACGGTCTCCCGGCTCTACTGTGGAATCCGTTCCTCGAACGACGATCCCTGCATTCTCATCCTGGACGTACAGATTGGCCATGCCTCCAGACTCTTCCCGGTAGGTCACAATCCCTTGAACGGTAACCGGGGTGTTCTCCGATTGGTTCCTGGCACTGGAGATGGAGATTGGCGTATTATCCACGATCGCATAATCGAAATTGGTAACATCACTATTTTCTAGACCGTCTTTTGCTGCATAGGTTTCAATATAAGTTGCATCATTTACTGTAATGGGAACGGTGTATGGGAGATAATCAGTGTCATCATTTTGCTTGTAGTAGACTGCGGCACCAACTGTGGTTGTTGCAAGAGTAACCTTTGTTCCAGCTGGAACCATACCAGAGGAGGGATTAGCGGTGACGTTTGCCACCTTGGTTTCAGGCGTCTCATCAATCAGTTGGAAGGTGGTGGAAGAGGTGCTTTTAATTCCATTAACCGTAAAATAGGTTTCAAGTGAAGCGCTATTGATACGAACTTTGGAATGATACAAGGCAGTATTACTTTGTAAACCAAAAGTGCTACGAGGAGCATTGGTTGGGACTTGAACTGGCATCATTTTGCTTAAATCCGTTTCATCAGGGCGATCTGCCAATGCAAAATTAGTGTCTGAAGTAAACGGAGGACTTAACTGGATAGAAGACCCACTGTTGTAGTAACCAACAACATACCCCTCAACAGTTGCTATTGATTTGTCAGAATTTTTAGCCTGTGCCTGGGCAACTGTCAATGGCTCGTCCGCAGCAGCTGCCTTGCTGTTAAATAACCCAGCCGGAATAGCCCCTGTGATCAGCAGCACCATGGCTAAGAATAATCTGAGCCAACTCCTTATTTGCTTACTATGCATCCTTTTCCTACCCCCATGTTTCGAATTTGCAATCATTTGTTCAAAGAGCTTGTACATTGGTTCAAATATAAGATAACTGAACTCCTTTATGATGTAAACCATATTCTTGTCGTTTGATATAAATTAGTACATATACTTTACACAGTTTTAATAAATAGTGTTTTAAAATCAATTATAGGACCACGTTTTAATGAAAAACGTGACTTTATGACTCTAAATAATCATTAAACCATGCGCATTTGACTATTTTAAGTTAGGTATTATTACATACAGTTTCAATCAAATATTTTTCTCGACATAAACTGATACCATTTAAATTTAAAAAGAAGTGTTTACCCGAATCTTGATCATGCTTTTAGACACAGCAAAACGATGCGACGTTCCATCAAGAGCGCCGCATACGCTGTGTTGTTATATAAAACTTCGATACTGTACCTAACGGATGATCCCGTTCGATTACTACACTTTTTCTTATTTCTTCACGGTACTGTTATACTGGGCAATCTTGTCTGTAATTTGTTTCGCAGCTGCATCGAGTGCTTCTTGCGGTGTACCTTGTCCGTTCAGTACTGTCTCAATCGCTCCTTCGACAAGTTGTCGAGCCTCCGGGAATACGCCCATTACAGCCCCGGATGTTGCTGTCGAATCAGCAGAAGCGTGCAATTGGTCGACTGCTGTCTGGAATTGCGGGTACTTCGCCATATTATCCTTTAATACTTGCTGTTCGTAGGCTGCTGTCGTAATTGGGAAGTATCCTGTCGCAACACTCCAATTGGCTTGTACTTCAGGTGTCGCCAAGTACTTGATGAATTCCCAAGCAGCCTGCTGCTGTGCTTCCGATTTGTTGTTCATGATATACAAGCTTGCGCCACCTACAACCACGCCGCCTTCTTTGGCATCTGCCGGACGAGGCAGGAAGCCTGTCCCCAGTTCAAACTTGCCACCAGCACCTTCTACAATTTTGCGTAATCCAGCAGTAGAATCCAGTGTCATACCGATTTGCTCTGCGGTAAATGCCGCCGTTGTATCATCTGTGCTGCGCCCCAGATTGGAGAGAGTCTTCTCATCAATCATCTTTTTCCACCATGTCAGCGTCTTCACACCCGCTTCGGAATTCAAGAGAGATTCCGTCGCAGCACCATCTCTTCCGTTACCATTGTTTACATAATCTGCATTCTGGTTGGCGAAGAACTGCTCCATGAACCAGCCGTAGATCGCCATGGATGCACCCGGCTTGCCGTCTTTCGCCAGCGCTTTGGCTGCTTGTTCAAACTCTTCATAAGTCTTCGGCGGATTCTCTGGATCAAGACCTGCTGCCTTAAACATATCCTTGTTGTAGTACAGAATCGGGTTCGAGGTGTTGAAAGGCATGGCGTTCAGTTTGCCATCAATCGTGTAATAACGGATGATATTCGGCTCCAGTTGGGACAGGTCGAACTTGTCTTTGTCGATAAAATTCTGTACTGGTGTGATCATGCCCGAATCAATCATAAACTTGCTGCCAATCTCGTATACCTGGATGATGTCCGGGCCGCTGTCCGATCCCATGGATGCTTTCAGCTTGTTTAGACTCTCATCGTATTTCCCTTGATAGATTGCTTTTACCTGAATATCCGGATGGCTTGCATTAAAATCGGAAGCGAGCTGGTTAATGGCTTTCTCCCCTGCTCCGGACATGGAATGCCACCACGTCAGTTGAGTGGGTTCAGCAGATGCGGCATCCGCTTGAGCTCCACTTACCGGACTGCTTGTCTCTGTTTTGCCGCCGCAGGCGGATATCACCAACATGAGTGCAGCCAACATCAATGCAAATGTGCCTCTTTTTTTCAAACGCATAATCTCTCTCCTTTTTTTGTGGCTCATTTCAAAAATCAATCTTGGGAATTCTGCAAGGTGGCCGTTGCGGTCACGAATCGTTCTTCTGATTGCTGTTATCCCCGGATTCTTTTATTCCACTCTTTATAGGGTTAATCCGGTGCTAAACGCAAACGCTTCGCTTCTTCAGAATCGACTTCGTCCCCTCCACTACTTTCGCAGTTTCTCAATAAATGATCTTAAGAGTGCGCCTTATTTACTCGCTCCTTGGTATCAAAACCCGCCAACCTGAATTCACAACATATTTACTTAACTAACCCTTCAGTGCGCCTGCAGCCATACCGCGGACAAGCTGTTTCAACCCGAAAACAAGCAGCAACAATGACGGCAGGATAACTAGCGCCGTTCCGGCAAATACCAGGTTCCACGCCGTGGATTCCTGGAACTCCAGCATCGAAATTCCGATCTGTACCGTTCTCATCTCTGGAGTGTTGGTTACAAGCAGTGGCCAGAGATACGAATTGTACATATTCAGGAATGAATAGATCGCCAGCGTTCCTAATGCAGGACGGGACAGCGGCAGAACATGCGATACAAAATAGCGGATATGTCCGCATCCATCAATCTTCGCCGCCTCAAACAGCTCCTTCGGCAGCTGCATGAAGAATTGCCTTAGCAAAAATGTGCCGAATGCCGTGGCCAGAAATGGTACGGTGAGCCCTTGGTAACTATCCAGCCACCCCCAACTGCGGATGGTCAGATAATTGGGAATCATGGTGACTTCCCACGGGATCATCATCGTTGCGACGAACATGCTGAAGATGATGTTCTTCCCTTTAAACTGCATTTTGGCAAAAGCATAAGCTGCCATACTCGCTGTTATCAGCTGTCCAAGCATCGTCAGACCCGCAACAAGGAATGTATTTCCGATGAACGAGCCAATTGGTACGATATCGAATACCTCGGTGAAGTTGGATAAATCGATCGACTGCGGAATGATATGCGGCGGATAGGCGCTGGCATCCTCAGGCGTCATGACAGCCATGAAAAAGGTGTACAGCACCGGATACAGCACTAGCGCCGCACAGATGGTAAGCAATATATACAATAGCGATTTCGTCCACGGTGTCTTCATTGGTAATGCACTTTCCTTTCCACCCACTTGAACTGAATCAGGGTTAGCAGCATAATGACCGCGAAGAGGATGAGTGCCTGCGCACTTCCCGTTCCGAAGCGGAAATTCACGAAGGCTTCCTGATAGATGGAATAGACGAATACATTGGTACTATCCATTGGGCCCCCACGGGTTAATATGTTAATCTGTCCAAACGACTGAAAGGCTCCGATAACCGAAACGACTGTGACAAAAAACAGCGTTGGTGAAAGCAGTGGCATGGAGATTTTGCGAAACGTAACCAGAGGTCCTGCACCATCAATCTTCGCACTTTCATAGATCTCATCCGGGATGCCCTGCAATCCGCTGGACAAGATAATGTAATTGAATCCAAGATTCATCCAGATTGTCATGATGGAAATGGAGACTAGCGCCCAATCCGGACTGGTCAGCCAGGGGATTGGATCGACGCCCACCTTGCTAAGCAAATAATTCAACATGCCCAGAGTCGGGTGGAACAGGAACTTCCAAATGACGGCCGATGAACCAACCGATAATACAACAGGCAGAGAGAACACAAACTGGAACAAGCGCATGCCCTTGAAACGGTTGTGAGTCAGTGCGGCCAGAATCAGGGCAGCCAGTATACCGGTTGGTACCGTGAACAGGACAAACAGCAGCGTTACTTTCATGCCCTGCAAAAACAGCCCCGACTGAAACACGGCCTTGAAGTTGTCCAGTCCCACGTAAGCCGCGATTTGGCCGGTTGGATCAGTGGAGTGCAAGCTCAGATAAACAGACTTGAACATCGGGTAAAACAGAAACACTGCAAACAAAAGCAGCGATGGTGCCAGGAAACCATAGGCCAGCAGATTTTCCCGCATCCGCTGTACTCGCAGCGAAGCTGTCCGGCGCTCTTTGGTATCGGATACGCGCCGTCTGGCGGCGGGCAAGCTGATCCGGTTATCAAGCTCACTCATCGGATTTCTTCCCCCTTGGTCTACGCATTAGGTGTGTGAATGGTACTTAAGTTTCATCAACACCACGTTATCTAGTGTAAAAGTCGAATGTCACAGCAGAATTCACTCAGAATCAACTTCACGTTAATCGTGGACAAGGGACTTTACCATATGAGCGAGCATTCAGATAGACAGGTTGGAGGCTTATAAACGAACGAAAAAACCGCAGCAATCCCCATTCCGGGATATTGCTGCAGTTCATTGTGTAAACGAAATATTAACGAGGATGCCGTAATATCCTCATCCTTTTTTTACAATAATCTACAATATGTCCAAATGAACTTGTTGATTAGTGAAGATCATCGGCTAATCGCGATAACATGGAAAAGGCTAAGTAATCGGTAGAAATCAGATAAGTCGCCACTGCCAAATAGGCAGTGGCACAGCAATCTATCGATTAAGATGATACGGTACCGTCGTCACAATCACGTCTTTATAATTAATCAGATAAGCCCGGATCATGAAGCTGGTCTGGTTATGCAGGACATTTTGCCACCAATGCTTGGTGATGAACTGCGGAATCAAAATCGTGATGTGGTCGGTCTCAGCCGTTTTCCACTCCACGGTATCGATGAATTTCTTCAGCGGGCCCATAATGCTGCGGTATCTCGATTTGATAACAACCAGTCGCACACCCGGGTTCCATTCCTCCCACTTCTGCTCCATCTTGCGGATGGACTCATCATCGAATCCGATATACAAGGCCACCACATGATCCGACATCGTCTGCGCATAACTGATCGTGTTCATGACCACCCGCGTAATACCAGCTACCGGAATGACAATCGTATTGCCTTTTTGCGCTGGCTTATCAAGCTTAATATCAATGCGCAGCTCATCTGCAATGTTGCAGTAATGGCGGTGAATACGCATGAAGACATATACAACGAGTGGCAAAAAGATAAAGATGACCCACGTTTGCGTGAACTTGGTGAAAATAAAGATCAATGTGATCGACAGTGTGGTCAGCATACCGATCGTATTCACCAGCAGCTTCATCTGCCAGCCGGACGGTTTAACCTTGATCCAGCGAATCATCATGCCTAGCTGCGACAGGGTGAATGGGATAAACACACCCACCGCGTAGAGCGGGATCAGGCTTTCCGTATTTCCTTTGAATCCAACAACAAGCAAGGCGGACATGACACTCAGGAAAATAATACCGTTCGAGAAGCCCAGCCGGTCTCCCCTAACCATAAACATATGAGGCATATATTTGTCCTTGGCCATCATGAAGGACAGCAGCGGGAATGCGGAATACGCCGTATTCGCTGCCAGGAACAAGATTAGTGCCGTCACACCTTGAATGATAAAATACATCCAGCCTCTGCCGAAGGTTGCTTCGGCAATCTGTGAAATCACCGTAGCATGGGGATCCGGCTTCACTCCGTAACCGAAGGCGAGCAAGGTGATCCCGATAAACATAACCCCGAGAATGCATCCCATGAGCATCAGCGTGCCAGCTGCATTTTTCTCAGCAGGCTGCTTGAAATTTGGAATGGCGTTACTGACGGCCTCCACACCGGTCAGAGCGGAACAGCCGGAGCTGAATGCCTTCAGCAGCAGAAATATACTCACATGAGACAGACTTGTTCCGAATTCAGGCGCGGCTGCTTCCATGCCGCCTGTCAGAAACTTAATGCCGCCCGATATAATCAAAACCGCAATTGAAAAGATAAACAGGTAGATCGGAATGGCCAGTACGGAAGCCGATTCCGTAACCCCCCGCAAATTCATAATCGTCAAAAAAACAATCATTATTAATGCAATCACTACGCTGTAATCATGAAGTACCGGAAAAGCCGATGTGATGGCATCTGTCCCTGCAGATGAACTTACAGCAACCGTTAAAATATAATCGACCAGCAGTGATCCTCCAGCAATCAGACTGGATGTTGTCCCCAGATTATCCTTGGCTACGATATACGCACCGCCACCTGTAGGATAAGCAAATATCGTCTGACGGTAGGAAAAAATTAAAATGACGAGTAATCCGAGTACGGCGATGGAAATGGGCACAGAATACCACAAGGCGGCAAATCCGGCCGCTACGAGCACCAGCAAAATCTGTTCCGTTCCATAGGCTACAGAGGATAGCGCATCGGAGGACAGGATGGCGAGTGCCTTCCATTTCCCCAACTTTTCTGCATCCAGTTCAGCCGATTTCATCGGTCTGCCGATTAAGATTCTCTTCATTTTGCCAAGCATGATCATTACTTCCTTCCATCTCTCATCTGTGAAGCATTGTTATTATGCAAAATCCAAAGCTCCCTGACAATACGTCATTTCACCCGAAAATCGCCAGCGTGTGATAATGCATCCTACGATTCAATAATGGATAACAAAGCAGTTCTTTATCAGTGTTTTGAACTTTTTTGAACCAAAATGACGTTTGTTAGCCGAAAAATAAGAAATGGCCCTCGGTTCATAGAACCAAAGACCAATCATTTTTAGAAGGTAAATGCATGTATTTATGAAGTTACTTTGTACCGTAAAGGCTCAGCAGCGAATCTTGGGCATTAACCTCTCCCTCTGCTTTAACCAGCTGCACTTGCTGGTAATTAGCAGAGTTCGTCACAATAATCGGCGTTACCGTAGCATATCCGGCAGCCTTGATCTGGGCAATATCGAACTCTAGCAGCAGATCTCCAGCATTCACCCGATCGCCTTCCTTGATATGCGAGACAAAATGCTGCCCATCCAATTTGACGGTGTCCACACCAACATGAACTAATATTTCCGCACCACTGTCGGATACGACAGCCAGTGCGTGTTTTTTCTTGAAGGCCACAGTAACCGTACCATCAAACGGAGCTACCACTCTTCCTACACTTGGCTCAATGGCAATTCCCTGCCCCATAGCACCGGACGAAAAAGCCGGGTCCGGAACCTCCGTCAGATTAACGATTTTGCCCTGGATCGGACTGAGCACCAGTTGGTCTGCTGCCTGCGTCGAGGGTTCCAATTGAGCGGCTTTCTCGGCTGTAGCGCCTTTGTCCTCTTCTTCACTCACCGGATCTTCGAAGCCCATAATATACGTTAATACGGCCGATACGATAAAGGAAACAACAATTCCGATAATTAATCCCGGAAAACCTTGACCACCCGGGCCGTAGAAGATCGGCAGGGTTAGCAACCCCGGCGCACCAGATGCGAAAGCTTGCGTCCCCGCTTGCCCGATAATCGCGCCTCCGATCGCACCTCCGATAAGACCTGCGATAAATGGGCGTTTCAGCGGAAGCGTAACCCCATAGATCGCCGGTTCAGTGATCCCGAACAAAGCCGTTAACGTGGAGGACCCTGCAAGGGTTTTCAGCTTTTTGTTCTTCGTTTTAAGCATGACTCCAAATGCAGCTCCCGTCTGAGCGAATACTGAAGCTGTTGCAGCAGGCTTAATGCCATCACGGCCGTGAACCGCGACATTGTTGATGAAGATTGGCACCAGGCCCCAGTGCACCCCGAAAATGACGAACAGTTGCCAGCCTGCACCCATAACGGCTCCCGCAAGCAAAGGACTGAAACCAAATGCGGCAACCAGAGCTGATGCGATGGCATTACCTACGTATACACCGAATGGTCCAAATGCAATTAGCGTCAGCGGAACCATGATGACCAAGAGCAGCAGCGGCGTAATGAAGTTTTTGACACTCTGGTGGATCACTTTACTGAACCATTTCTCCAACAAACTCATCACGATAACCGATATGATGATGGGAATAACAGTCGATGAATAACTCATCATAATTACTGGAATGCCAAAGAAATCAGTTTGTGTACCTTCATTTTTCAGCGTAATAATGGTCGGATATATTAATGCGCCCGCAATGGTCAGCGCAACGAAAACATTCCCTTGAAATTTCCGCGCAGTTGTAACCGCTAACAGCATCGGCAGGAAGTAAAACAGACTATCTGCAGCAGCATAAAGGATAATATAGGTTGTGTCCGTTGTTTCAAGCCAGCCTGCATTGCTGGCGATCAGCAGAAGTCCCTTCAAAATCCCTGCTCCCGCCATGACACCCAAAAGTGGAGCAAAAATGCTTGAAATCACGTCGATAATGCCACCAAGACCTTTGACGGATTTACCCGTTTTTTCCTTGGGTGAGGAATCATCCAAAATGTTGCTCACTTTTCCGATAGCACTGTATACCTCGGGTACCGTATTGCCAACGACAACCTGGAACTGTCCACCGTTCTCCTTTACGGCAATGATACCATCCAATTTTTCCAACTTGCTCTTGTCGGCTTTGGCGTCGTCTTTTAATACAAACCGCAAGCGTGTTGCGCAATGCACCAGAGAAACGACATTTTTCTCCCCACCGACCAGCTGAACGATATCTTTGGCCAGCTTTTCATGACTCATATTCTGCACCCCCATGTTTATTGACGACAGGTCTTTGATTTTTTGCACGCAAAAAACCTAAGCCTTGAAGAAAGGTGCACAAACGATGCATCCTTTTCATGGCTTAGGTTTTGCCTGCATAACCAGTAACAATCCCAGTTAAATCATATGTTCTTCCTGTTAATCACATAATATAATTATAAAACCATTTTTGTCAACATTTATTTATTAACGATTAACCACTCTTTCAATATGCACCGTCAGATACAGTTTTTCCTCGTTCGTCAGGTCGTGATCGTATTCCTTTTTGACAAACATTTGGATTTTTTCCGTGCAGGCCGCTGCTTCTTGATGCTTCTCTTTAATCATGTCGTAGATATGGTCATAGTTGTTGTTATAATGCGTTCCATTTAATACTCGCTGCGAGAAGAACTTCAGATGGGTGATGAACCGAAAATAGCTAAGGGATTCCTCGTCAAATTCCATCTTGAAATGATATTTCGCAATGTTGATGATTTGCTGAATGAATTTGGTCATGTTCATCGTGGTCACAACTTCTTCATTCATTTCTGCATTCACAATATGCAGCGCGATGAAGGCAGCCTCATCTTCGGGAAGTTCGTATCCAAGCCTGGATTTGATCTGTTCCAGCGTGTTCAATCCTAGAATAAATTCAGACTTATAGAGCTGTTTAATCTCCCATAACATCACATTTTTAATATCGACACCCTCGCGATAGCGTTCGATTGCAAAATGAATATGATCCGTCAAGGACACGTAAATATTTTCATTCAGGCTTCTCCCCATGTTATCCTTAGCGTGGGTGATGACCTCCTCGACAATTTCGATCAGTTCGATCGGAACTTCACGCAGCAGCATTTTGAAATTATCAGAAGTCTGCTTATTCTTAAGGGCAAATACCTTCTGGATGCGGGTCTCGTCTACTTTATCTCCCGGTTTCTTCTTGAAGGCAATTCCTCGTCCCATCACGACAAGCTCAGCCCCGTCTGTCTGATATGTGCTGATTACATTGTTGTTAATGACCTTGGCTATTTTCACTTCCATCCCCCATTCACGATCCACTCGTAACCACAACCTATCGCGTTTTGGAGATGCAAAAAAAACCTGAAGCATGACAAAACGGAAAAACGTCCTGAAACGTTATTCTCGGAAGACGGACAGCTTTTTTGCCTAAGGCAATTAACACCCTTGAGAGCGTAACTACCCGATACGAACGGCAAATAAACCGACGCCTAATTTTGCATGCTTAGGTTTTGCCTACATTATATGTAGTAACAATCCCAAAACGATATAATTGCGTAAAGTATATCGCGAACTTACAGATATGTCAACGCTTTCACAGAAACCCTGTTACTCAGAAGATCCACCCGCCGAGGTGAACCTTCCGAATGAACAAGCTGTTGTATTACGCCTCCAAATCCGTACCTCCGGATGCAATTACTTTCTTATACCAATGAAAACTTTTTTTCTTGATTCGCTTCAAATCACCATGTCCTGTGTTGTCGCGATCTACATAAATATAACCGTAGCGCTTTTTCATCTCGCCGGACGATGCGCTCACGATATCGATTGGCCCCCAGCTAGTGTAACCGATAATTTCAACGCCATCCTGCAGTGCTTCACCCATCTCGGCAACATGCCGCTTCAGGTAATCAATGCGATAGTCATCGTGAATTTCTCCGTTTGGCTCAACTTCGTCGTTGGCCCCAAGACCATTTTCGACCACAAAGAGTGGTTTTTGATAGCGATCATGCAGTTGATTGGCCGTTATGCGGAATCCCTTCGGATCGATCGTCCATCCCCAATCGGATTTCTCCAAATAAGGATTGGCGACTGATCCGAATACATTACCGCTGGTCATGTTCTTGATCACTTCCGGATCAGTACTTGTTGTTCGGCTGGAATAATAGCTAAATCCGATATAATCTACGGTATGATCTCTCAGAATGTCCGCATCCCCCGGTTCCATCACGATGTTCAGACCATGATCCTTAAAGAAGCGTTTCGCATAGCCGGGATATGCCCCCCGCGACTGCACGTCGATGAAGAAGTAAGACTCCCGGTCCTTCTCCATACCCTGGAACACATCGTCTGGATTGCAGGTATACGGATAGAAGCTGCCCGCTGCAAGCATACAGCCAATCATGGCCCCAGGAATGATCTCATGGCAGGCCTTAACGGCTAATGCGCTTGCGATCAGCTGATGATGAGCTGCTTGATACTGAATTTCTTTTATATTATCCCCTTCCTTGAAAGCCAAGCCGGCACCCAGAAACGGCAAATGCAACAGCATGTTGATTTCGTTGAATGTCATCCAGTATTTAACCTTATCCTTGTAACGCGTAAATACGGTTTTGGCATAGGTTTCGAACAAATTCACCAGCTTGCGGTTTCTCCAGCTCCCGTACTTCTCAATCAGGTTGACTGGTACATCGAAGTGGGCAAGTGTTACAACCGGTTCAATTCCGTGCTTCAGCATTTCATCAAAAAGATTATCGTAAAACCGCAGCCCAGCTTCGTTTGCCGCCGACTCTTCCCCACTCGGAAAAATGCGTGCCCATGCAATGGAAACCCGGAGTGCCTTGAATCCCATTTCAGCAAATAGCGCGATATCCTCCGGATAACGGTGGTAAAAATCAATTGCTTCATGTGAAGGATAAAATTCTCCGTCCTGTGGCTTAAATCCCGGTACGTTCCCCTTCATGATGCTTCTGCGATTCTCTCCGGAAGGCAGGAGGTCCACGATGCTTAGTCCTTTGCCATCCTCCAGGTAAGCCCCTTCGGCCTGATTGGCGGCAATGGCACCACCCCACAAAAAGTTTTCAGGAAATTTGAAATTGCTCATAACGAACTCTCCTTTCAGCTGCATTAAGTAATGTACAACCACCTCTCCGATTCAGGGCAACAAAAAAACCCGAACCAGCCTGTCTACACACGTAGCGTAAACAAGCCAGCTCAGGTTATGCCCATATCGGTAACATTCCCAGAATGCATTATGCGGTTTTATAGAACTTTACCAAGATTTAGGACGGTTGTCAATTGCATTAATTTAGATGTTCTCCTAATACTTTTCTCTCCAATTAGAAGGTTCTTAGGTATTTCTTGAGAGCGGTCCTTTCCATGTGCATCGCAATCTCTCCTGGTCTATTCACTAATTTTTGTTGAATTCAGTATACCTGCACGCGGGGTAACACCGAAGGCTCGAGCCAACGTGGTCAGCTGTTCGTCCGTAATTCGCTGCTGAATCTCATGGCCCGCAACCAACATGTAAACCTGAGCTGCTTTCTCAATCGTCTCAATGAGACCGAAGGCCTCATCGATGGTTGTTCCTGTCCCGAAGATCCCGTGCTGTGGCCAGATGACCGCATGAACTTCCTTCATTTTCTCCGCCGTCTCACGGCCGATTTCATTCGATCCAGGTACCATCCACGGGATGATGCCAACGCCGTCCGGGAAAACGACCACACATTCCGTACACATCTGCCATAGGGTTTTCGTAAATTTCACTTCATCCAGTTCATGGATAAACGTCATCGCCAGCACGTTAGTGGCATGGTTATGCATGACCACCCGGTGGTCCGGGTCCACCTTCAGACGCTCAATATGGCTCATAAAATGCGTAGGTAGCTCACTCGTTGGATTCGCCCCGTTCTTCAATCCCCAGAGGACTTCCAGTTCTGCTCCATCATTCGAGACACGCAGCAAGCCCAGATTGCTCTCCGGATCCGCAAGTACATTTTTGAAATATTTGCCCGATGCGGTTACGATCACATATTTGCCTGCCAGTTCATGTACCGAAAAAGCGGGTTTAATCCGCCTTA
Source organism: Paenibacillus sp. PvP094 (assembly GCF_040546835.1). NCBI lineage: Bacteria > Bacillati > Bacillota > Bacilli > Caryophanales > Paenibacillaceae > Paenibacillus > Paenibacillus sp. PvP094. Next base: position 688,819 of record NZ_JBEPOM010000001.1, read on the forward strand.
TAACCTGATGGACATCAATGTATCTTGCCACTTCTTCTTCTTCCAGCAGATAACTGACATTCCCTCCGTTGCGCTCACCCCAACCATTTTTCCACATATGCTGCGTAATCTCTGCCATCTCACGGATAAAGGGAATATTCCATCCCGGTGCTTGTGTCGCTTCGTTTCTAAGGGTCACGTTCATGATCATTCTCTCCTTATTTGGAAAATGTCGATCGATACGATTCACGTACATAGTAAGTTCCTTTTTTCACATTCATTATACCTTTGTTTATCTTTACCAGTCAATAAAAAAACCACATTTAATCTTTATTTATTTTTGTTTATATTTGATTTGGCCTATTATAAAACCACAACAAAAAAATACCCTGCCGGATTCCGGCAGGGCTAGTCACACATCTATCTAACACGAGAAGGGGTTTACAAGAAATATCTTACCCCCTCTACCTTAATAGAAGCTGAAAATCGCATAAAAAAACAATGAAAAACGAACAACGCGGTATAGGTACAACTACTTCATGTCTGATTCCGACAATAAGTAAGACGGATGCATCTTGCCTGTCGGCTCGTAAAATTCATCTTTCTTATAAGTAAACCCCAGCTTCTGCAGCAGCCGTTTGGATACGCCATTCTCTGGATGATGTCCTGCGAAGAGTGCCTGAACACCCAATTGCTCAAATGCATAGCGGATAACAGCCTTCCCCGCTTCAAGTGCATACCCTTTCCCCCAGTGATCTCTGGTCAGGTGAACACCGAATTCATAGATTTTCTCCTCTGGTGCATAAGGACGTAATCCGCAGCACCCTACGAACACACCTGTTTCCTTATCAAAAAGCGGCCAGTACTGCACCTCCATCTCCCGCTGCCGTTCCATTTCCTGCGCGAGTCTGGCTTCGATCTCATCCTCGCTCATAAAACCCTTGCTGCTAATCCACTTTGTCACCTCGGGATCCCCCCAAAGTGCAGAAGCCAAGGGTCGGTCCTCCTCGCTCCAGATGGAGAATTGAAGACGTTCCGTTTCCAGAAATGTTTCTCTGCTCTTCAAGCCTGTTTTATTGGTTTGGTCCATATTCCTACCCCTCCTGCTTCTATGCATGCTTCTACAAATGACTCTACTATAAATTACTCGTATAGCTCCCCTCATAAACAGAAGGATGTAATATTAGAAATACCAGGCTGTGACTCTATTCATACATCCATCTAAATTATCTCATCATAAATAAGAAAAGCCCCTGTCGACATATTGTCCGACAAGGGCTTATCAAAGCATGCTGCGTTCATTAGAAATCAGATGTTGCGATTTGGATCGTACCGGTCGAAGCACCTGCAACCGTAGTTAACAAGGCAGCAACGAGCAGCAAATGAACCGACAACGTGAGGCTGTTACCTGCAGGAATCGTATACGTGATCACGGGTGCATTGACACGAGTTACAACCAGGTCTACCGGAGCAGGTCCAAAGTTGTTGACCGTGATGCTGGCATTAGTACCTCCAAACAGATTTTCGTAATACGATTTCCCTACGCCAGCAGCCAAGTTGTAAAACTGTTGTGGTAAAAGGATGGCCATTGAAATCACCTCCTTTTGCTTTGATACGGTATTCTATGTTTGAAATCTAGCATTGTAACGGTAAATTGACCGTGGAACTACGTCCATTTTGATAGAATTCATAGTTTATATAGGCCACTAACACAAAAAAAGCCCTAAAGGAATCGACACAAGATGTGTCTGCCTTCAGGGCCTCATTACTATGCGTATAACATGAAAAAGTTTAACTCATGTCCTTGTTGCTTAAGATAGTTGTACAACTGGGAACGATGATGGAACACATGGGTTACCGTCTCAATTTGCCATTTCACCTGTACATGCCCATGTTCCATATAAAATGCTGTGGTGGATCGATTCAACAGATCTTCTTCACTCAGTGATACGATGTACGCTTTATATGTTTCAAAATTGCGCCACAGGGCCGCTTCCAGCTGTTCAATATCCTCAATACCAGATAGACTATTTTCTATTGTTCCAACTTCAGCTTCACTTTTCTCCTGCATGATGGCAAGGTCAGATGCCGTAATCTGGATCCAGTGGTGAACCAGCTCCACCAGTGAACGCATGTTTTCCTGAGGGCGATAAGCCCAGTCTTCCGGACGAATCAGGCGAATCAGAGAAGCTCCGGTCCGTACACCTGTCTCCAACTCATCCAACAGATGATCCCGAATTTGCATTGTTCCATTCATAGGTTAAGTCCCCTTTATTTTAAATTCTACATGTCCAGTATATACTATAGCTCGTCTGATCTATTGTACAATTCGGACAACATCCGGCGATGCTCGCTCGCAGCGGTCAGCGGGGGTTCTCCATATAACTTGCGAAATTGCCGAATCAGATGGGCCTGATCGAAGAATCCATGATTTTGAGCCAGTGCCGACCAGTCCATACGGTGCCCTTGATGGATATCTCTCAGAACACAGTGAAATCGAACCACCTCGCTAAACCGTTTAGGGCTGATCCCCACCCATTCACCGAACTTGCGATGCAGCTGCCGCTCACTGACAACCTCACAGCTGGCCAGCTCTTTCACGCTCATCTGCCCACCATGAACAAAGATCCGGTGCATGGCATTCTTCATCAAATCTTTCTCATATGTACTTCCATCCCCAGATAATAGGCACAAATACGTCTCCATGACTTGCACCCTCTCTTCAAAATGCTTGGTCCCAGCCATTCGCTCGCGAAGCTCGTCGATGTTAGCTGGCCAGCATTCCTCCAAGGGGATGCGCCGGTCCGTGAAGGATTCCAGCGGCAAACCGTGAAAGTGACGTGCCCCACCGGGAAAAAATCGAACACCAAAGGTGTAATCAGCAGGCTGGTTGACCTCTACACTCACTGGAATAGCAAACGGCTCTGTATAATTGCCACAGTAGGCAAAAGAATGCAGCTGAAGAACAGCATCATATGTTATCAGGATATCCGTACAACCATCAGGTAATACTCTGCCGGGCACACTCTCTAAAGGATTGTAACCAGCATAAGAAGTAGTCCCCGATTCCCAGAAGCAAGCGATATAGGCTGTCATCGGATGAGACGGTGGTTGTTCTATGTAATAGGTGTGTAAATTGGTCCCATTCATCTGGATTGGCCTGAACAACGGGTGCAGCCTGGCATCCACCGAAAACTCCCCTCCAAACATAAGGATAAATATTTCATTCACTCTATTATTTCTCTATCATATCATCTCAAGGATAATTTAGGAAAAAAATGCCCTATCAGAGGACAATCCGATAGGGCCATTCACACATCTATTTAACACGAGAAGGGGCTTACAAGATTGATATTACCTTCACTACCTTAAATGAATCTGAAATTGAGATGAAAGGTATATCAAATTTTAGATGACTCTTGGGAGAGCCTCCCATCCTTATGTTATAGAACGAAACCAAGAGACCTCAAAAGAAGTCAGAAGAAACCTGTTTACATACGACGATCTCGATCCCGGACCCTCTCCGACAGGGAAAGATTGTCCTCCATTGTAAAGTGAAGATGTTTGGCACGCTTACCAGCCAAATTATCCAATCACTCTTCTTTGAACCAGTGATAAGAACCTGCAGGGTTGCAGTTGAACCATATCTTGGCCGCATCAATAGAACAACGAGCTGTTGCCTGGTCGATAAACGACTTAGGCATAAGAGAAACCTCGTCGACGAACATCTCTGCTAGCGTGATACCTTGAATCAGATCCTGTGAGCGTTCGTCCTTACCCCGAAGAGGAAAAACTGATTGCTTGTAAGCCCGAGAAACTGTCAAGATGTTGTCAGTCTTATTGTTATGCACACATGGTACCCACGACTGGCAGGCAAAATTGAATCCACTCCGCTTCGCAGTCTTCAGCACTCGTAACACTTACCAGTTCTTCCGGGTAACCATACTGCTAGGCAAAGCTCTATGATCTCGTTGCCAGACCTACCATACACCTCCGCGTCTGCTGTACTTTTGGCTCCCCGTTTGAGTGCCTTCCTTCAGGTCAGTTAATGTTATAAGCAACCGCATTGCGCTAATGATCGTTGCCCTTCTGTTTAATTCACTTCATGATCCAAGAATCTCAGCTCCCTATATTAAATTTCATATTCACTTTTAATTTCCAGAGACTTTCCTATTAATCCGAAGAGTTACCACATTGCGGAAGAATCTATCGAATTGCCACATAATATATACCAAAACTTATTGGGGGTATGTTTTATGGCGAGACTGCTAGATGCTAGAACCTCTCAAAATGCGAGCTATGGTAATACAATCTCAATCCCCTTACCAGCCAATACTCCAGTTGCAATCGGGGAGGTGGGTCTAGATGTAACTGACGCAGATGGAAACATACGCGTACAATTATCAGGTATAGCGGAGCTCGCCTTTCCTACGACTCCACCATTTGACTCCGTGATTTCATTTTCCATTGCAAGAGGTACTGATTCCCTTGTTGCCTACGCCCTGTATTCAGTCAGTGTCTCAGAAGCAAACCCGAACGCTGTACAAGTCGTCACCATTAATGCATCTGATTTTGATGTGCCACTACCACCATCTAATGAATTGGTTTATACCTTATATCTTTTTTGCACAACAGATGCGACTCGGATAGGTATGGAGAGTTTTAATGCTGTTGCATACTCGGATTAAGCTACTGAACTGGCCGGACGTTAGCCCGACGCTATTCGCAATCTCGCGCCATGTGACTCCTTGGTCCCGCTTCTGTTCAAAGAGATTAGGGAAATCAATTGGCATGTCGAGGAAGGAAGGACGCTCAGTGATGATGTACTGTTCAAGAGCATCTTTGTCGATTTTACCCGAAGCCCCTTCCGAATCTCCTGCAGGTTGAGTTTGTTCGCCTTCCTCCTGATCTGCAGCTGCTTCCTGCTCCCTGCTCCCCTTCTGTTTCCTCAGAGGTGAAATCCATTTTCTTCGATTCAGACTGGCTTTGGCTGTCATCTTTCATCCATTCCGAAATATCATCACCGTAGGGATCGTTCGTTCAGTAACGTAATCTTCAGAAGGATGTTGGGCAGACGCTTTTGTGTCGTCCTCATACGTTTTTTTAGACATCAACTTCCGTTTGGGCAGCTTCTCCGGCTTGCTCAGCTGTGTTTTCCGTTTGCCTCCTGCTGCTCAGGCAGCTTGCGTTCCCCGTCAAACAGCCCTTTCCGCCATCCAAGTATGCACTACCGTCTGTAGGAGTTCTTGAGATTGAGCGACCCAATATCTAGTCACCGGATACCGGATACTTCAAATAAATCAGCAAAAATATTGATCTCATTATCTTCAATGGGACGTTTACCGGATTCAATTCTCGAGAAGACGCTATTGCTCATACCAATTCGTTCTGTAAACACCAGCTGACTTAGTCCTCGTTCCTCACGCAAGTTCTTTTAAAGAGCAACAACCTATCTCTTTGCAGGAAATATAATTTTTTCGTGATTAAATAAAAAAAGGCTCCCTATTGGGAGCCTTTAAACTACTGGTTTTACAAGGTTTTTACACCTTTACTTACATCATTCCGCCCATTCCACCCATGCCGCCCATATCAGGAGCGCCAGCAGCGCCTGCAGGTTCTGGCTTATCAGCGATAACCGCTTCAGTAGTCAAGAACATTGCTGCTACGGAAGCTGCGTTTTGCAGCGCATAGCGAGTTACTTTCGCAGGGTCAACGATACCTGCTTCGATCATGTTTACCCATTCGCCAGTAGCAGCGTTGAAGCCTACGCCGACTTGCTCTTTTTTCAGACGTTCCACGATGACAGAACCTTCTTCGCCAGCATTAGCAGCGATCGTACGGATTGGTGCTTCCAGTGCTTTCAGCACGATGTTAACACCTGTTTGCTCGTCACCGGACAGTGCTACACCAGCAACCGCTTGATATACGTTCAGGAGCGCAGTACCACCACCGGATACGATACCTTCTTCAACCGCAGCGCGAGTTGCGTTCAGGGCATCTTCGATACGCAGTTTGCGTTCTTTCAATTCTGTTTCAGTAGCCGCACCGACTTTGATTACCGCTACGCCGCCGGACAATTTAGCCAGACGCTCTTGCAGTTTCTCTTTGTCGAACTCGGAAGTTGTTTCTTCCAGTTGTGTACGGATTTGGCTAACACGTGCATCGATATCGGATTTGTTACCAGCACCGTCAACGATGATTGTGTTTTCTTTGGTTACACGGATTTGACGAGCTGTACCCAGTTGTTCCACAACAGCGGATTTCAGGTCCAGACCCAGTTCTTCCGTGATCACTTGGCCACCAGTGAGGGCAGCGATATCTTGCAGCATTGCTTTACGACGGTCACCAAAGCCAGGAGCTTTAACAGCTACAGCGTTGAATGTACCACGCAGTTTGTTCACAACCAGCATCGCCAGTGCTTCGCCTTCGATATCTTCAGCGATCAATACGAGTGGTTTACCTTGTTGTACGATTTTCTCAAGCAATGGCAGGATGTCCTGTGTGCTGGAGATTTTTTTGTCTGTGATCAGGATGTACGGGTTGTCCAGAACAGCTTCCATTTTGTCCGTATCTGTGATCATGTATGGAGAGATGTAACCGCGGTCGAATTGCATACCTTCAACCACTTCCAGCTCCGTTGCGAATCCACGGGATTCTTCAACAGTGATTACGCCGTCTTTGCCCACTTTTTCCATAGCTTCAGCGATCAGTTCGCCTACTTCTTCGTCAGCTGCAGAGATAGCTGCAACTTGTGCGATGGATTGTTTAGTTTCAACTGGTTTGGAGATGGATTGCAGTTCAGCAACAGCCGCTTTAACTGCTTTGTCGATCCCTTTGCGGATACCGATTGGGCTAGCGCCTGCAGTTACGTTTTTCAGACCTTCTGTGATCAGTGCTTGAGCAAGTACTGTCGCTGTTGTAGTACCGTCACCAGCAACATCGTTTGTTTTGGTTGCTACTTCTTTAACCAGTTGTGCACCCATGTTCTCGAATGCATCTTCCAGTTCGATTTCTTTAGCGATGGTTACACCGTCATTCGTGATGAGCGGGCTTCCGAATTTTTTCTCCAAAACCACGTTACGGCCTTTAGGACCGAGCGTTACTTTTACTGCGTTAGCCAATGCATCCACACCGCGAAGCATGGAGCGACGAGCGTCTTCACTAAATTTAATGTCTTTAGCCATGGTAAGAAAACCTCCCTAGTATATTGTAAAATGATCTTGCTATATGGTTCGGTTAACCGATTAAATTTGAATTAGTCGAGAATCGCGTGGATATCGCTCTCTTTCATAATCAAATATTCTTTACCTTCGAATTTGATTTCTGTTCCGGCATATTTGGAGAAGATTACGCGATCTCCTTCTTTCACTTCCAGAGCTACACGTACGCCGTCTTTCAGTGCACCCGCTCCAACGGCAATAATTTTGCCCTCTTGCGGTTTTTCTTTAGCAGAGTCCGGAAGTACGATCCCGAAAGAAGTTGTTTGCTCTTGCTCCAGTGGTTCTACCAATACGCGTTCACCTAAAGGTCTGATCATGAAAAATAGCCTCCTTTTGAAATTATATAACGTTGCATTGTAGGTTGTAGCCATATGTATTAGCACTCGACAGTGTTTAGTGCTAACAACCAACTTTATGATACTCAACTTGAAGCATGATTTCAAGTCCTTTTGAAGAATTCATGCGAGAATTTACGCTGCATTAACATCAGGACATCAAAACAGCGTGTTCAGCACCGCACCTCTTGTTGCGTAACCCTGTTACCGAGTCACCAATTAGCTGTAACCGAATCACTAAACAGCCCTTCACCATTGTATCCATAGCTGGACAAAATATGCCTGCCTGTCCCAGAACGTAGATCTCTCCGCAATTCATTGTACTGGGCATAGTCTAATTGAAAGCTGCAAGAACAAGAGCACAGGAAGGTTCACTTAACCTGCGCTCTGCTCATTGTTGGCACGCACATATCTGGCCTCTGCCGCTTCATCGGCCGCAAGCTGCTTGCGGTATACGATGGCAGACAGAAACACACTGATCTCATATAACAGGAGTAACGGAATCATAACAAGCAGATCGGATATGAAATCCGGCGGCGTCACAACAACTGCGATGAAGATCAGGACAAAATAGGCCACCCTCCGCATCTTTCGCAGACGGATTGGATTCAATATCCGAAGCCCTGTCAGAAACATGATGAGCAGCGGAAGCTCGAATAACAGCGATACCGGCAGCACAATTCCAAACAGGAAACTGAAATACTGTTTCATTCCATAAGTCTCCACAAGCCCCATCTTCTCCGTAATCGTGGAAGTGAAAGCGAGTGCCATCGGAAATACAACATAGTACGCAAAGGCCAGTCCAACGAGAAATAACAAAAATACATAAGGTACATACTTCAGTGTCGCTTTCCGTTCACGAGGCCGCAAGCCTGGACTTACAAACTTCCAGATCTGAAATACCGTAAAGGGCAGCGTAATAATCAATGAAAACAGACCGGCAATCTTCATATAGATCCCTATTCCATCCCAGAAGGAGAAGGCATGCAGCACAAACCCCTGAGCCGATTCCGCCTTCGTCAAATAGCGGTACACCGGATCTGCCACGAAGAATCCTGCCACCAGGCCCAGCACAAAAACGCTTAACACATAGATCAGCCGCTTGCGCAGCTCACTCAAATGTTCCGTAATGGTCATTTCTTCATTCTGCTGCGTCATTCCTGCCCTCCATTATTGCCAGCTTAAAATACAAAACCCTTCCGGCAGGAAGGGATTTCTCATTCATTGCCGTCAGGTTACTCCGGCAGACGCTTGTCTACAGGCTTGGGAGCGGTCTCAGGCTCACTATCCACTGCCAGCGGCTTGGATTTCTCCTGCTCTTTGCGATTGGACGAATCATCCTCAGAGATGATTTCACGTGCGCCCTCTTTGAATTCACGGAAAGTACGTCCAACAGCACGTCCCAGTTCCGGGAGCTTGTTAGGTCCAAACAACAATAAAGCGATCACGGCCAGCAAAATAAAACCTGTTGGTCCAATGGAACTAAACATTGATATTCCTCCTCGTCTCAAGCTTCGAAGATGCGTACACTTGGCCATACACTCATAGATGGATCTGCTGTAATTTACAATTAAGCCCATCATACCACAGATGTAACCACTTACATAACCCGCAAAATCAACTAAGGAGTATAAAAGAAACGATTTTTAACTCTACATCTTTCCGGGGTGATTGCCGTTATTGCTTAAATTGCCCTGTAACCATCAGGAGCGCTTCGGGAAGCTGATCCATAATCGCAGCCAGATGCTCATGCACACCCTTCGGTGTACCCGGCAAATTGACAATCAGCGTACGTCCACGAATCCCGCACACGCCCCGGAACAGCATGGCGGAACGATTTTTGCTCATAACGCTGTATCTCATCGCTTCTGCCATTCCCGGAACTTCACGTTCAATGACCCGACGCGTGGCTTCCGGTGTAATATCACGAATCGCCAGCTCCGTACCTCCGGTTGTTAGTACAAGGTCGGCATGAAAATAGTCTGTCATCTCAATCAAGGCCGCAATAATCTCATCGGGTTCATCCGGAACGATGCGGTATTCCACGATCTCCCCACCCAGTTCCTCTTCCACTAGCTCCCGGATTACTTGTGCACTCGTATCCTCACGTTCCCCGCGGGCCCCTTTGTCGCTGGCTGTCAGGATTGCTGTTCTCCACACCATAAAGATCACCCTTCTCCTCTATGAAAATAAATGTCCCTTATCGGTTGAAATCACCGTTTTTGCCACCACTTTTGGATTGCAGCATCGTTGGTCCGATAATCATGTCTTTTTGCAATGCTTTGCACATGTCATAGATCGTCAGTGCCGCTGCTGAAGCCGCCGTGAGCGCCTCCATCTCGACACCGGTTTTGCCTTCTGTTTTGACCGTGACCTGAATCGACAATTCGTCCAGTCCATTGTCCTCAAAACGAATATCCACACCATTCAGTGCCAGTGGATGGCACATCGGAATCCAGTCTGACGTTTTCTTGGCGCCTTGGATTCCCGCGATTTGAGCCACGGCGAGCACATCGCCCTTCCCGATCCGTCCCTCCCGAATGGCTTCCAGTGTGGAGGGGTTCATCGTTACTTTGGATACGGCCACTGCCGTACGCACAGTTACTTCCTTGCCCGAAATATCCACCATACGGGCACGTCCCTGCTCGTTAAAATGTGTCAGCTTGCCTTCGCTCGAATCCGATCCATTCCTTGCATTGGAGTTCAATACCATCACAACCCTTTATTCGATATGTAGTATACCTTCGGTTGTCATCAACAGATCCATACGCAGATCAAACGGGTCCATCGGAATGTCATCCTGCAGTTGTCCCGGCAAGACGAGTGCAGCGAGAAGCGGCCTTTTCCCTGCCTTGAAGCATTCTTCTTCAAGCTGCTCGGCAAATCGGTCATAATAACCGCCACCATAACCAATTCGTCCGCCATGAAGATCATATCCGAGGCCGGGTACAATGACGAGATCAATATTCGGCCATTCCTCACGCTGAAGCACCTCGCAGGTGTCTTTGGGCTCCGGGATCCACCATACGCCAGGCTCAATATCGTGCTCTCCGACCACCCGCCTTAATTCCATACGGGCTGGATTCGCCAGTACTTTCGGTGCGAACATCCTGTCGCCGTGCTTCCAACCATCCTCAAACAGAAAGGCCGTCGACGCTTCGCTTCTATAAGACAAGTAGCTGAAAATCGTCAACCTCTGCTTGTCCTGCCGAAGCCGCTGCAGCTCCTGTTTAGCCACAAGGCTAACTTCACTCATGGCATGCTGCCAAATTGCCTCATCCATCAGATCACGACTCTTCATCAGTCTGGAACGAAGCTGGCTTTTGGGTTCTGTCCGGTCCTGCATGTTCCTGAATAACCTCCTGTTGATGTGGAAGGTAGTAAAAAAGCGTCAATTCAAAACAATTATATGTTAAGACCAGTTGTCGTCTCGTTGAAAAAATTAAAATGAGTGATTTTCTGCAAAATCCTCATATATTCACATGTCTTCTTTCAGTTTATCATTAGTTGAGCAAAAAGACTACACGCCGGGGCGCTCGTTATCGGTGCATTTGATCTGTATTTCATGTAAACTGGAATGTAGTTGAGTAATCAAGAACTGGACCTATGGAGGAACTTAATTATATGCTGCTGCAAGTATCCGGAATTATTAAACGTTATGGTGTCGATCCGATTCTGGACGGCGTGAACTTACAAATATTAGAACGTGAACGCATCGGACTCGTGGGCGTGAACGGTGCGGGGAAATCCACTTTGCTCAAAATCATTGCGGGCGAAATGTCCTATGACGGCGGACAGATTTTCAAATCCAAAGAGACAACCCTGGGTTATCTCGCCCAGAACAGTGGTCTGCAATCCGACCGCTCCATCTGGGAGGAGATGATGCATGTCTTCTCTCACCTGACCCAGGCTGAGGCTGAACTGCGGAAGATGGAACAGGATATTGCCGATCCAGCCCAGATGGAGGACGAGAAAAAGTATGCGGACCTGCTTGAACGCTACGCCCAGCGTTCGGATTGGTTCAAGGACCACGGCGGTTATGCGATGGAAACGCGCATTCGCAGCGTCCTGCACGGAATGGGCTTTGGCGAGTTTTCACCAGATACTCCGATTGCTACCTTAAGCGGCGGACAAAAGACACGTCTTGCACTTGCCCGCATCCTGCTTCAGGCACCTGACCTGCTCATGCTGGACGAGCCTACCAACTATCTGGATATTCCGACCCTGACGTGGCTGGAAGATTATCTAAGAGGTTATTCAGGGGCACTGCTCGTTGTATCCCATGACCGGTATTTCCTTGATCGGCTGGTGACCACCATTGTGGAGATCGAACGGCACCGCTCCAAAAAGTACACAGGGAACTACAGCCGTTATATGGAGCTTAAGGCTGCCGAGTATGAGAGTCAGATGAAACAGTACGAGAAACAGCAGGATGAGATCGCCAAGATGGAGGACTTTGTACAGAAAAATATTGTACGTGCATCCACGACAAAGCGTGCTCAGAGCCGCCGTAAAGCGCTGGACAAGATGGAACGTTTGGACAAGCCGATGGGTGACTTGAAAAAAGCTCATTTTTCTTTTGAGACAGCCGTCATGTCGGGTAAGGAAGTGCTTCGTGTGGACGATCTTTCCGTCGCTTACGATGAAGCTTCGCCATTATTTCGCAATGTCTCATTCGATCTTAGACGCGGGGAAACGGTAGCGCTGATCGGACCGAACGGGATCGGGAAATCCACGATGCTGAAATGCCTCACCGGAAGCCTGCGCCCGGTAAGCGGCCAGATCCAGTGGGGAACCAAGGTGCAGATCGGCTATTATGATCAGGAGCAAACGGGGCTAAACCCCAACAATACGGTTCTGGAGGAACTTTGGAGCGCATATCCCGGCATGGAGGAAGCACGAATTCGCACCGTGCTTGGCAACTTCTTGTTCAGCGGAGATGATGTACTCAAAAAGATCTCCTCGCTGAGTGGCGGTGAGAAGGCTCGTGTCTCCCTCTCCAAGCTCATGCTCAAGGAAGCCAACATGCTGATTCTCGATGAGCCTACCAACCATCTCGACCTTTTCGCCAAAGAAGTGCTGGAAGCAGCGCTCATGGATTATGAGGGCACACTGCTGTTCATCTCTCATGACCGATATTTCCTCAACAAAATGGCTGAACGTATCGTGGAGCTGCATCCTGGAGGAACCGAGCATTACCTCGGAAACTATGATGACTATATTGAGAAGAAGCAGGAGCTTGAGGACATCGCACGCGAAGCTGAAGAAGCAGCTCTCTCTTCCTCTAAGCGGTCTGTGAAACCAGATCAGGAACCAACTGAGAAATCTGGAGCCGCTTCATTCGAAGCTGACAAGCAGGCCAAGCGTGAGGAGCGTAACCGGCAGCGGAAACAGGAAGCAATCGAACAGCAGATTGCCCAACTGGAAACGGAAATTACGGAGCTTGAATCCCAGATGGCCCTTCCAGAGGTATATCAGGATTACATGAAGCTGCAGGAACTTCAGGGAGACGCGGAAGCACGGAAGCACCAGCTGGCCAAAGCGTATGAAGATTGGGAAATCCTCGCGCTTGAGTCTTGATTTCACACCTCGTCTGCATCCGTATTGGGCTCATGTGCAAGTTCAGTTAGTAAAAACAGAAATAGTAAAAGCCGACTCCTTCACCGGATCGGCTTTTTTGTTGTTTTTGCTTTAATATGAATCACTTCAGAAATTAATTTAGAGATTTTGCATTTGTCAAATTTACTCGAATGGTGAAAAATATTTTTACTCTACTCCATTTCATGTTTATCCACAGAAAAGCAAGATAGCAAGCAGTTTAATGAAGTTAATTATACAGCGGTAGAATCGCATTTTTGAACAAAAACCATATTTATCCACCAAGTTATCCACGTTATCCACAAGTTTGTGGATACAATGGGTGTATACTATCCCCTAAACCCTTTTAGTTTCGAAAACATTGCTGGATTGACTTTGGTTCAGTTACCCACAAATTATCCTGAATATGTGGATAACTATAATCACACCTTGACAGATCGCTTTTTACTTATATAGATTATCTCGCATAATCAGACAAAAGCAGACCTTCAGAACTAAGGTCTGCTTTTCAATTTCTGATACGTCACTTCACTCTTTACCTTGCTTATTCAACCTTTTCTATACGTGTACAGACTTGTCGTTTTCCGTTGACTCTGCCTTAAGTCCCGCAGCGTTACATGCTGCCACATAGGCAAGACCTGCTGCCATAACAATATCATTGTGCGTAGCCGTTCCTCTGAATTCCCGTCCTGCACGCTCCACCGCAACAGCGGCCTCTGCTGTCGCCTCTTCTCCTCCGCTCAGCGCATGGATTTCCATATCCACGAAGCTGATATCATCGGAAATGCTCTGACCGATCGCACGAATGGCTGCTTCTACCGGTCCGCTGCCAACGGCAGAATATGTCTGTTCACCCGCACCTGTCCGGATCCGAACGGCTGCCATCCGGTCTGTCATGCTGCCTGCCGTTACCTGCAGTTCAACCAGCTCATAATCCTGCGCAGGAATGTTCATCGTTTGGCTGACCATTTGCAGCAGCTGATCGTCACTGACCACTTTTTGCTTGTCGGCCGTTTCCTTGAACACTTCGTACAATTGTTCCATTTGCTGCTCATCCGGTTCGAAACCGTACTTGCGAACACGATCTTTCAGAGCGTGACGACCCGAATGTTTCCCCAGAATGATCATGCTGCGCGGAATACCCAATGCTTCAGGATCCATGATTTCATAGGTGTTCCGATTCTTCAGCAGTCCATCCTGGTGAATTCCCGATTCATGCTGGAACGCATTGCGTCCGACCACCGGCTTGTTATAAGCAATCGGGAAGTGCATGGCCCGGCTGATCTGGCGGGACGTCTCGTATAGCTGATTCAATTGGATATTCGTTGTGGCACCAATGGCATCTCCTCGTGTCTCCAGTGCCATGATCAGCTCCTCCAATGCACAGTTACCTGTACGCTCACCAATTCCGTTGATCGTTACTTCAATCTGGGAAGCCCCGTTCGCGATCGCAGCCAAACTGTTGGCCACTGCAAGTCCCAGATCATTATGACAGTGGGCGCTATACCGTACTTGATCGCCACCTCTGGCCCCCTCGCGGACACGGCGGAACATCTCTCCGTATTCATGCGGCAGCGCGTAACCGACGGTATCCGGCAGATTGATAATGCTGGCCCCAGCTTCAATAGCTACCTCAATCATTTCGATCAGGTCATCCATCTTGGTCCGGGCTGCATCCATCGCCGTGAATTCCACAATGTCGGTAAACTGACGTGCATAGGACACCATCTCCCGTGCAGTAGCGACAACCTCACTGCGCGGACGACGCAATTGGTGCTCAATATGGATATCCGACGAAGAGATGAACAGGTGAATCCGGCGTCGTGCAGCATCAGCTGTTGCTTTCACTGCAGCATCTATGTCTCCTTTGACCGCACGGGCAAATCCGCAAATTTCCACATTTTGCAGTTGTCTGGATATCGCCTGAACCGCCGCGAACTCACCTGGGCTGGAGATCGGGAATCCAGGCTCAATGACGTCAATCCCAAGCGCAGCCAGCTGGTGAGCCAGCTCAATTTTTTGCTCCGGCTGCAGACTGGCTCCAGGTGCCTGTTCTCCATCACGCAGTGTGGTATCAAAAATCTCAATTTTCCGCTTGTTCATTTCCATTGTCATTATACTCCGCCTCCATCAATTTCAATGTATGTGTATTCCATGATAAACATTATCTATGCTGGTTTTTTCTCTCCTGAGTGCACGTCGACTTGCACTCCTGAATTCATTACCTGCTCACCATTCTTAAACGATGCTCTTCCACACCCACCCATTTGCTGCCGGCAGCAAAACAAATAACCCGCCATCTCATCTAAGAGACGGCGGGTTATATCCCCTCCGCGGTACCACTCTTGCTTGACGATTCCGGCTTGCGCCAGACATCATCCACCTCGTCTCCAGGCTCACCATCACTGCGCTGTCCATAGCGCTGCTTGATGGATCAATCTGGAGAAACACCTTATAACGGTGGTCAGCCGTTGCTGTGTACACAGGATTTCCTGTTTCCACAGCTCCGTTCCCGGGCGAGATTCAAACGATTCCAGCCACTGCGTCGCACCACCCCGCAGCTCTCTGAGCGCTTCATCGTTTTACTGCTCCCGTTCATTACATTTATCGTATGTAGTAACCCTTTTGTTCAATCAAAAAAGCCTGCCATCTCTCGCAATAATGCAAGAGACGACAGGCTGTAGCCATCGCGGTACCACTCTTGTTGACTTTCCATGCTCCCAAGGCAGCTACCGTATGCGTCCATACGGATCTATTTCCTCTAGGATGAAAAATCCCCTTTGTTATTGCCGAGTTCTTACCTGACATTCAGGTCATCTGCACAGCAACGGCCCAATCACGGAGGCAATCCGTAACGATGTACTTTCTCATGACCTGTTCGGCCTTCGGATCCTCCCAAGGAGTTTCCGTGTTCCATCGTTCCGCTTCCAGGCGAGTTTCAGGTTTCCTTCGACTGCGTTGCACCACCCCGCAGCTCTCTAAGACCCGGATTAACCTTAATATTCCTGTTCATTGCGTTTTCGGTTCAGGACTTCAATATCCTGTTTAAATTTGTAACTAATATACATTCTTCACATGCTGCTGTCAACTCTATAATTCAAATGTCCGGCTACACAGTCTGAACAGACCATGCCTCCAAGGATAATCCCGGATCTGCCTTGGCATCAAATTCCGAGATTTCACCCCGCTGCCATTTCAAATACGCGGCCGCTCCGATCATGGCTGCATTATCCGTGCAGTACTCCATCGGCGGAATCAGTAATTCAAGCCCTTCCTTGGCACATCGCTCCTGCAGAGCCGAGCGTAAACCGCGGTTAGCCGCAACGCCTCCGCACAGCAGCAGCTGGCGTGATCCGTATTCACGAACGGCCCGCACAGCTTTCTCCACCAATACTTCAACCACTGCTTCCTGGAATCCGCGTGCAACAGCAGACGGTTCCAGCGTTTCTCCACGCATTTTGGCCTGATTGAGGGCGTTCAGCACAGCAGATTTCAATCCACTGAGACTAAAATCATAAGAACCCGCTTCCAGCCACACCCGAGGTAAGGGCACAACCTGTTCTGCTTCAGACGCCATCCGGTCCACATGAGGGCCCCCCGGATATGGGCACCCCAAGGCACGTGCTACCTTGTCATAAGCCTCACCTACGGCATCATCCCGCGTACGGCCAATCAGTTTGAACTTACCCTCGGATTCCATATGCACTAGCTCCGTATGTCCACCAGACACAACCAAAGCCATCGCAGGATATTGCAATTCATGTGTAAGCCGGTTGGCATAGATATGGCCAGCAATATGATGCGTGCCAATCAGCGGTTTGCCCAGAGCCATGGCAAGCGTTTTGGCCGCAACGATACCTACCAGCAATGCACCCACCAGACCAGGTCCCTGCGTTACGGCGATTGCGCTCAGGTCTCTTGGACGGATACCGGATTGTTCAATCGCCTGTTCCATCATCAAGGTAATCACTTCAACATGCTTACGTGAAGCAACCTCAGGCACAACTCCACCAAATGCCTTATGTGTCTCAATCTGACTCGAGATCAGGTTGGACAATACTTCCTTTCCATCCTTGACCACGGCAACCGATGTTTCATCACAGCTGGTCTCCACCGCCAATATATAGGATGGAGTTGATTGTTGTTTATCACTCAGTTCGTTCATGAATCCGTTACGCTTCCTTCCTCTTCGCCGCTCCGGCCAGCAGGCGGCAAATTCGCCCACATAATCATCGCATCCTCCTGATTGTCGGAGTAATAGCCTTTGCGAAGACCTGCCGATTCAAACCCTTTTTTCTCATACAAACGCTGGGCAACCAGGTTCGATACCCTGACTTCCAGTGTCATTCGCTCCATGCCGAGATATGCTGCTGTCTTCATAAGCTCATCCAGTAGCTTCTCCCCCAGCTTGCGACCCCGGTAAGCCTGTCTTACCGCAATGTTGGTAATATGAGCCTCGTCCATAATGGTCCACATCCCGGCATATCCAATAGCCCTGCCGTCCAGTTCCATGACCATATATTTGGCAAAATGATTATTTGTTAATTCGTTTCGAAACGCTTCTTCCGTCCAGGGCATCGTAAATGCCTCATGTTCAATAACCATGACATCCGGAATATCATTCAATGTCATGAGTCTGAACTGAAGTGCTGCATCCTGTATGCTGCTTTCCTTATCGTCCATCCGCTCGCCACCCTTCTTTCAGCCTTTGCGCAGTAGATTGGCTTCCGCTTCGGCCAGCTGGGTGTAGTTGGGCACCAGCGCGTGCACATCATCGCGCTGCCCTGCAAGCAGCGCTTCGGCGCCAAGGCGCCCGATCCAGCGGCCTTCCAGCTCATAGGGAACGAGCTGGAGCGCCGTATCTGCAGGGCAGCGAAGCTCAGCCGCTGCTGCCGCATGCGGGCCCGTCTCGCCGACAATCCAGACGGCTGCGGGCCGCTCTTCCGGCGCCGCCTCCGCCATGCGGGCGGCGAGGGCTTCCAGCCATCCGTCCATCAGGCGGATGGCATCTGGCGCGAGCCGCCGGGGCGCATCGCTCCCGGCGGAGGCAAACAGCGCGGTGTAGGCCTGGCCGCGCCGCGCATCCACAAGCGGAACGATCCAGTGGACTGGGGCGGCACCTGTGCCGCCATGGTCCGCGGATGGCGTTCCGCCAGCCCCTGCTGCGGCAGGTTCATCTGCCGCAGCTTCAGCCTTGGCCGCGAGGCCGCGATGCCAGCCGCCCCAGGCCATCGCCTGCAGGCTGGACACCCCGGCAACGGGGATGTCCCATGCCCAGGCGAGTGTCTTCGCCGCTGTTACCGCAATGCGGATACCTGTGTATGAGCCTGGGCCGATGCCTACGGCAATGCCGTTCAGCTGACCAGGTGCAGTGCCGCTGGCTGCCAGCAGCTGCTCCATTACAGGCACGACGTGCACGGAGTGATTCCGTTCGGCACGTTCATTTCGCTCCTCCAGCAAGGCGTGATCTTCCATCACCGAGGCAGCCATCACCGCAGTGGACGTATCCAACGCCAAAAACCGCTGACGCGGCTTTTTTTGTAAATCTTCCATCATCATTTGACTCCATTCTGTCTGAACTGCCGGCACATGGCGGCATAAGTTTCACCGTACCCATCCAGCGTAATCGTGCGATCCTCCGGACCGGTTGTTTCGATCTGTACATGCAAATGGTCTTCCGGCAGCAGTTCGGGAATGATACTGGACCACTCCACCAGACTGACTCCGGCTCCATAGAAGTATTCATCCAGTCCAAGCTCGTCCGCTTCTTCCAGTGAAATACGATACACATCCATGTGATATAAAGGCAGACGCCCTTCATATTCCTTAATCAGCGTAAACGTGGGGCTGTTCACCACTTCACGTATACCCAGATGCCAGGCAAACTTTTGTGAAAATGCTGTTTTGCCCGCACCCAAATCACCGTCGAGTGCAATGACCATTCCGGCCGTTGCCTGTTCAGCAAGTGCGGATGCAAGCGCTTCTGTATCTGCAATGCCATGGGATTGATACACCCACTGCTCATGCGTCTTATTCACTATACGCCCCACCTTTGGCGGTCAACCGCCTGAGTTCACTTTGAACCTTATTATATCGGTCCCTTTCTTCCCCCGCAAGCATCGGGGATGCGAGGCAAAAGAGGAACTTACCCTTCACAAACTCAAATAAACCGGCACCTGACGGCACCGGCCTTACCTGGACATCCTTGCGCTTATTCTCTACTCCTCCAGGCGATCCACACGAACCGTCTGTGTATTACCCGGATTGCTGCCTACTTGAACGGTTGCCATTCCATTAGCCTCATCCACATGTTCGATCCAGACCGGATCCCCCTCAAGTGTCACGGCAATGGTATCTTTCGAATCGTAAATTGCCTTGGCGCGTTTCACATCCATCATCTTATTCATACTCTCCTTCCGGATCATCATGTGGTTCACGAATCATCGTGTCCGTCGTACTCTCACCAATAAACCCGTTATCCTCCGTAACCTGACCTCCACCTAACCCTTCATTCACCATCCGGTCAATGTCGAGCATGAAGGACTCCCGATCAAGTGGCAACTTTTCGGAAGTCACCGCTTCCCAGTTCACCGCTGCAGCTGGCGTGTAAAATTCTTCAGCATCCTCTGCCCCGGCAATGGGATATGGAGAAAAGGTACGTTTGTGCGCTTCTTCTTCATCCCTAGTGTTCTTCATTTCGGCACCTCCCAGCTTGTTCGATGTCATACACTTCCTGACTCACATGCTTAAGACTCAATACCTTGTTCAAGCATGTTTCTGTTATCATCCCCCAGTCAGCCCGAACCATACGAATTCATCCTGTAAGCGATTATCCAGACACGGAAATGCCCATACTACATAATAAAAAAAGGTATCCCGGAAAGGAGCCGACTCATGCATACGGTCTGGAAAGGTGCAATTAGCTTCGGTCTCGTGCATGTCCCTGTCAAAATGTTCTCGGCTACCGAAGACAAAGACATCTCCATGCGATATATCCATAAGGTCTGCGGCAGCCCGCTCGCTTATGTACGCCAATGTCCTTCCTGTGAGGTGGACGTGAAGTGGGAAGAAATCACCAAGGGTTATGAATACGAAAAAGGAAAATTTGTCCTGTTCGAAAAAGATGAGCTGGAGGCACTGAATGATTCGGCCAGCAAAACCATTACCATCCTGGATTTTGTGGATTTGACGGAGATCGATCCCATCTATTTTCAAAAAACCTATTACCTCTCTCCCGATCAGGCCGGCGGTAACGCTTATCAGCTGCTGATGACAGCCATGCGGGATACAGGCAAAATCGGCATCGCCAAGGTCTCCATTCGTTCCAAAAGCAGCCTCGCTGCCATTCGGGTTCTGGAGGATTGTCTCTCCATGGAAACCATTTTCTATCCGGATGAGATTCGTCCGGTCTCACAAGTACCAAACTTGCCAGAAGTTCAAAATGTCAATGATAAGGAATTGACGATGGCAAAGCTGCTGATCGATCAACTGTCCACGCCTTTTGAACCCGGCAAATATACAGACGATTACCGCAATAAACTGCTGGATCTCATCAATCACAAAGTCGCGGGTGAAGAGATCAAGATTGCGCCGGCTAAACCGGAAGCAAATGTCATGGATCTGATGGCAGCCCTTCAAGCCAGCATTGAGGCAGTCAAGCCCATCCCTGCAGACCCGGGAACAACGACAGCCAAACCCAAAAAACGCGCTCCCAAAAAGACAGCTGTGCAAGCCGTGGTCGGAGGCGATACCGAAGCAGCTCCAGCCAAAAAGAAAAGAGCCGCTTCCAAGCCCAAATCATAACGAACAAAATCTTTACGATATGACCCATCCGGCTCCGTTAGCCGGATTTTTATTTTTTTATAAGCCCTCATGTCCTAGTTTAGGTTTGCTCGAAACGTGAAAATACAATTGACGAAAGAAGATTTATATTTTATATTAACTTATGAAAAGTAACTTATTTATCATTATAAAGTTTATCCTATAGGATCCAAAGCGAGAATGATCTAACGTACCTATACTTGTTAACGCAATTTAGATGAGATGATCTTAAACTTTTTTTTATATGAGGAGGAAATGATGATGACTACCCCATACCAGATCCCTGCAACGACTCACTTAGGTGAAGTAAGCCTGCGAATAAGCAACCTGGAGCGCTCCATTCAATTTTACACCGAGGTGGTTGGACTTCGTTTATTAGAACGCCAGGATAAGGTCGCAACGATGACCGCCGACGGCAAAACGTCGCTGCTGCGCCTGGAAGAACTGACAGATGCGGTGACATTGCCTGTTCGCTCTCACGCGGGCTTGTACCATTTTGCCATTCTGCTGCCTGATCGCAAGTCCCTCGGGCTTGCACTCCGCAACCTCGCCGCTTCCGGCATTGAAATCGGCCAAGGAGATCACCTGGTGAGTGAGGCCTTTTATATTTCCGATCCGGATCAAAACGGCATTGAAATCTACGCTGACCGTCCGCGTGATACCTGGAGACGTGATACTGACAACAACTACATCATGGCGAGCGATCCGGTGGATGTACAGAGCTTGTTCGATATCTCGGAGAATGAGCCATGGCATGGCCTGCCGGCCGGAACCGTTATTGGTCATGTACACTTTCATGTACGCAGCCTGGAGGAATCCCGTCGTTTCTACACGGGTGTGCTCGGCTTTGACGTCGTTGGCAATTTTGCAGGCATGTCAGCCTTGTTTGTTTCGGCAGGTGGATATCACCACCATATCGGCCTGAATATCTGGGCAGGCACAGGCGCTCCTGCGAATCCGAACCAGGCTACGGGAATCGACTACTTTACCATCGTATACGCCGGACAAGAACAACTGCAGCAAGCGCTGGAACAATTGCGCACGCAAGGTGCCACACTTGAAGAACTGGGCGGTCAATGGTTTACCATTGATCCGCAGAATATCCGTATACGGCTGGTTACAGCAGAATAATCGGGTTACTCCATCATTTTTTGATCTTCCGTTTCATACCGAGGAAGCTCGGACAGTGTACATCTCTTAATCCTTTGATTTAGAGATGATGCCCTCGTCCGGGCTTTATTTATTATAAATATGGTGAATTTGGCGCATCCTAACCTAATATCCAGCTCGATCGATGAAGGAGAACCCACATGGTTGAAAAGGGACGTCTGACTGTAAGGCAGCTTGCCGCCTTAATGTTCCTCTGCACAATTGGTGAACAAATACTTGTATTTCCGGCCATGATCACCTCATTCGCCCACGAAGATGCTTGGATATCCGCTTTACTCGGTGTCGCCGGGGGTATGGGGATTCTGTTCATTTTTTTGGTCGCCTATAAGCTTCACCCCAAACTCAATCTGATCGAAAATGCTCTTCGAACATTGGGACCTTGGATCGGGGCCTTGTTCAGTTGTTTTTATTTGTTTTACTTTTTGATAAGCACATCGACATTTGTCAGAGAAATCGGGGATTTCATGTCTACCCAGATTTTGAGCGAATCACCGCTCTTGGTTGTGCATCTGCTCTTTGTCTTCTCCCTCGTATGGGGACTCATATGCGGACTGGAGTGTATAGCCAGGAGTGCAGAGCTCTTTCTTCCCTTGATCGTATTTTTTCTGGTTATTCTGACGGTTTGTCTGCTGCCTCACTTGAAGCTGGACAACATCCAGCCTGTTCTTGCCCATGGCTTGGTCGATCCATTTCGAGGCTTTATCGCTGTGCTGACTTATCCTTATTGCGAGTTGTGCATCTTCCTGATGCTATTTCCCTATGCCAAGAAGGAGCCACATTGGGAGAAGGATATTCTTCTGACAGGACTTATTGGTGGCCTGATGCTTACACTGACGCTGACCATTTGTCTGCTCGTCATGGGGCCATTCATGACGCAGCATCACTGGTTCGCCTCATTTCAGCTGTCGCAAAAGATAAATATAGGCAATTTTCTGCAGCGGATTGAAGCCTTTATGGCATCCGTCTGGATTATCGCCGTTTATTTCAAAAGCATTCTGTTCTTCTACAGCTTTATCCTGGGGGTTACGAACCTGTTCCGACTTTCCAGCTACCGTAAGCTTATCCTGCCTGCAGCCTTTTTGATTTTGGCCATGTCCATTCTGATCGCTCCGGATGAGGTCTTTTATCTCAAAGTCATTATCCCTTATTGGATCGACTGGGATCTTACGTGCGGCATCGCACTTCCTGTGCTGCTTATTTTGGTACATAAATTGAAGTCTCTTGCTTCAAAACGAGAAGGCTATAACAGGTAAGCACTTCTGATTACGTTTGCTCAATAATGCCACCCGAAAGGAGCCCTGCACATGTTTAAGCCTCTGATCCCCTTTGAACCTATATCCCGGGATAAGATTCCAAACGGACCTAACTGGATTGCCCAGGTGAAATGGGATGGCGTTCGCATGCTTGCGTACGAGGATGGCAATGAACTCCGATTAATTAACCGTAGACTGCACGACCGGACAGTTCAGTATCCAGAACTGGTCTCTGACCGCAATCTGTGCAGCGTCCCCTCCTACATTCTGGATGGCGAAGTGATTGCGCTTGACCCTGAAACGGGAAAACCTTCTTTTTACCATGTGCTGCGCCGGGACCGCATGAGCAAACCAGACGGGATCGCCCAAGCCGTGTACCGGATTCCAGTGACTTATATGGTTTTCGATATTTTGTACTGTGATGGAAAATGGGTCACCGATCAACCACTTGCAGAACGCCAGCGTCTGCTGCATCGTGTCCTCAACCCGGGCTCACACGTTCAGGAGGTGACCAATACCTCCGATGCGGCTTCTCTGCTCACCGTTATGAGACAGCATCAGATGGAGGGGATTGTCTGTAAAGACCTGACAAGTACCTACGGTATCAATGGCAAGGATCAGCGCTGGCAAAAGGTTAAAATCATGCATGATCTATATGCCATGATTGGCGGGGTTACCTACCGGAGCGGCGTCGTTAACGCCATTGCGGTTGGTGTATATGATGGGCCTCATTTTGTCTATATTGGTCATGTCGGCACAGGTAAACTGAACTCAGCCAGCTGGCGTAAACTGACCGAGGAAGTCGAACCGTTGATTCAAGAGGAGCGGCCGTTCCATAACGTGCCCGAACGAAGCTCCGAAACGACATGGATCAAGCCCCAGATCGGAGTCAAAGTGCAATTCATGGAACTGACCCAGCATCGCACCCTACGCCATCCGAGTATACAAGCATTCGCGGAAGTATCTCGGGAAGACTGTCTTGCCAGCCAACTCATGAATGGAGTGTAGTAAGCGCGCGTGATATTGGCTTAGATCTATATCATGAAAGGAGGCGTCCATATGCCCCGTACGATCAAAGGTACCATTACCATCGAAGGAATAGAGCTTACTGTAACCAATCCGGATAAACTGCTGTGGCCTGAAGCAGGAGTAACAAAAGCCATCTATTTGCAGAAGCTTGCCGCTATTGCTCCCTTTCTGCTGACGTACACCAGGAACCGCCTCCTGACAACCATCCGATATCCGCATGGTGCAGGCGGTGAATTTTTTTATCAAAAAAATGCTCCTGAACCCATTCCTGATTTCGTACGTACCGAGATCCACGAAGGCATCCGCTATATCGTCATGGACGGTCTTCCGGAGCTGCTGTGGCTCGGGAATCTGGCCGCCCTGGAGTTCCATCCCTCCTTACATGCTGTAGGCAGCCATCTCCCATGTGAATGGATGATTGATCTCGACCCCTCTCTTGAAGAGGAGCCGCGTATTATGCAGGCTGCTTTAATAGTAGGTGAAACGCTGACTTCCCTTGGCCTCCGTTCTGTACCCAAAACTTCAGGTGCCACAGGCATACAGATCATCGTTCCCATCCGTCAGGGCGTCACCTTTGATGAGCTGCGGGATATTGGTCATTTTGTCGGCAAGTATGTCACTCAGAAGCATCCGGACCTGTTCACACTGGAACGGCTCAAAAAAGACCGGGGCGATCGCATTTATTTTGACTACCTGCAGCATTATGGCGGCAAAACCCTCGCAGCTCCGTACACACCGCGAGCCAAACCCGGAGGTACCGTATCCACCCCGCTTACGTGGGATGAAGTTCGGAACAATGTGTCGGTTAAGGATTATCACTTGATGAATATTGTGGAACGGCTGCAGCAGGTAGGTGATCTCATTGCCAGTGTTGAGCCGCAGCCAGTGGAATTAATTACGCAGCATCTCAAAAAGAAATAGCCGGCATCCCTCAAACCAAGGGCGCCGGCTATTTTTTTCATTTGTTATTATAAGCTTCTTACATCGGATAAGACTCGCTAATGGATACCTTTTTTCTTGAAACGTCCGCCCTTCACGTCATGAATGTTACCGATTGCCACAAAGGCATGCGGGTCCCAATCTTCCACGATAGACTTCAGCTTCGCTTCTTCCAGACGAGTAATGACCACAAAGATAATCTTTTTCTCATCTCCACTGAATCCGCCTTCCCCATCCAGGAAAGTAACCCCACGACCAAGGCGGTCTGTCAGTGCTGAACCGATATCCCGGTATTTCTCACTGATAATCCATACCGATTTGGACTGATCCAGACCTTCGTTGACGATATCAATCATCTTCATTGCAATATAATAGGCGATCATGGAATACAGGGCATTCGGCCAACCGAATACAAATCCTGCGCCTGCGAAAATAAACACGTTAATGAACAAAACGATCTGCCCGACCGACAGCGGTGATTTCTCACTAAGCAGGATGGCCACAATCTCCGTACCATCAAGCGATCCCCCGGACCGGATAACGAGACCCACACCGACCCCCAGGATTAATCCGCCGAAGACAGCTCCGAGCAGCGGTTCACCAGGCGTCAATGCAGGAACATGGTGCAATAATGACGTTCCGATGGACATGACAACGATACCGAGCAATGTGGACAGCGCAAACGTTTTACCAATTTGTTTGTAACCCAAAATCAGGAACGGCAAGTTGAGCAAGGTCAGGAAAATCCCCAGCGGCAGATGCGTGAGCTCTGACACCATAATCGAGATCCCCGTAATCCCACCATCAATTACACCATTGGGCACGAGAAATATTTCAAGTGATACGGCCATCAGTGCGGCACCAATCAAAATCATTACAATACGTTGCAGGAGCTTCAGCGTAAATACCGAGCTTTTTACACTCCGATCCGGCTTCGATGTTATTTCTTTAACCGTTACATTGGACATGGTATCCCCCCCGTTTGATCAATATGTGAATCAATTTCATAAATCATTTAAATACCAACGGGGAAGCTACATATAGTAGAAAACGATCTCGCTTATCTCTATACGCACCCTTCTGTATAAGCATCTAAAGGCTATATGAAATGGATTCAAATATGTCTTAATTCAGGTGTACACTTCGAAAAGAGAGCAAAAGGGAGCCTGTTTCCCGCAGACTCCCCTCCTTCGCCAAGACATGATTTATATATTTATTATATCATAAAAGATCAAATTTGAGCAAAATAGTTAGCAAAAAGAAGATAAATTCAAAAAAAGTGAATTTATCTTCAGAAATCGAACCTAAAACGGCTAAAGCAGCGGAGAAAGCATGCGAGAAAGCATTTCCGCCCCTTTTTGTCTTCTCGAACGCCCTTGAAAGACTTCCAGATCAATTTTGCTGCATTCCTGCAGATCCCGTTCAAAATCTTCAATAAGCCGATTCATTGAGGAGGACTCAAACAAGACAGCGGTCAACTCAAAGTTGCAGAAAAAACTGCGCATATCCATGTTGGCTGTCCCCACGGTTGCAAGAAGCTCATCCACAATCATGACTTTGGCATGTACAAACCCTTTTCGATATTGATAAAACTCCACTCCTGCACGAAGTAATTCCTCAACGTACGAGAGTGAGGCTAAATGGACAAGCAGGGAATCAGACTGATACGGAATGATGATTTTAACATCCACCCCGCTTACGGCTGCCGTCTTAAGCGCTTCATACAGAGCAGGGTCCGGGATGAAGTAAGGACTCGTGATATAAATCCGGTTACAGGCCACCGAAATGGCTCCAAAACACATTTCCTGAATCGCATCCCACTCCTGGTCGGGACCGCTGGCAAGAATTTGAATGCGTTCTTCACCGCTGCATATGTGGGGCGGGAACAATTCGGTTAAATGAGGTTCGGAAATCTGCTCTCCAGAAGCAAGCTTCCAGTCATTAAGAAATGTATTCTGTAGGAAATAAACAGCATCTCCCTCAATCTGCACATGGGTATCCCGCCAAAATCCAATATTCGGATACTGCCCAAGATAATCATCGCCCACGTTAATCCCGCCCACGAATCCTACCTTGCCATCCACAACGACAATCTTACGGTGGTTGCGATAGTTCACCCTGCGATCAATCGTAGCGATCAATGGTGGAAGAAAGAAGTGAAACTCCACTCCCGCTTCCTTCAGCTTGCGGATAAAGCTCCAGCTCATTTTATGACTGCCCAGACCATCACAAATAAATCGAACTCGAACCCCTTCTTGTGCCTTGCGGATCATCAATTCCTGAAATTGGGTACTTATGACATCATCACGAAAAATATAAAATTCCACGTGTAAATGATGTTTCGCCTTTTCCATTTCATGCAGCATCGCAGCAAATGCCTCTTCTCCGTTCGTCAATACTTTGCTGTGGTTACAACCGGTTATGGGGCTCTCCGACAGATGAGACAATAAATTGAACAACCGCTGCTGGTGTTTAAAACGATTATCCGGCATTTGCGATGCATCTTCTACGATATGAGCTTGGTCCCAGATTGTCTCCCTAATTTCCCGAAAGATTCTCGAACCGGCCTTACGGACCTTCTTTCGTTTGTTGTAATCTTGTGCTACAAAGTAATACACAACAAACCCAACGAGTGGGACACAAAATAAAATAAACAGCCAAGCTACTGCTTTTGCCGGATTACGAAATTCCAGCAACAAAATCGTGGCTGCCTGAAAAATAAACACAATCAATATGATGACCAGCCAAAACATCAGGCTTCCCCCTCGGTGACAATCTTCTCTTTCTCTCTCACTTCATCAGTTTTGACGATAAAGGATATAGCTAATCATAGATACCCAATGTTAGGTCCATTCGTAACGTTCGCATAGATAAAACTTTACATACACAAACTACCCTTAGGCTTTTTTGCCCTCCGTTTCCTCAGAAATGGTTGTCTATTCTGACTGTGTTTGCATCTACATATTCATCATTGCGTCTGAGAAACCGCGTCACAGCGCCGTTTTGGGCAATTGCCCTTCCATAGTCTTCCTCTTCAACTCCCCTGAAGGTGGTCTTCTGGCGTTAAATTCGATATAATATTCGTTAAAAACTTATTACCTAAAGGAGAAGAGTAGTGAATGGACAGTGAGAGGTATGCGTTAAATTTAGTATTGGTTGCGATTTTGATAGGATTTTCAGCATTTTTCGTTGCGGTGGAATTCGCCCTGGTACGAATTCGTCCAAGCCGGATTGATCAAATGATTGCAGAAGGAAACAAGCGTGCTCTAGCTGTCAAACAGGCTGTCGCCAACCTGGATGGATATCTGTCCGCATGTCAGCTCGGGATTACCATTACATCCCTCGGTCTTGGATGGCTTGGTGAACCGACGGTAGAGAAAATTCTCCACCCTGTGTTTGAAAGTTTAAGTATGCCTGAGGCGCTCTCATCATTCTTATCGTTTGTTATTGCCTTTGTTGCCATTACATACTTGCATGTTGTGGTTGGTGAACTTGCTCCCAAAACGATTGCAATCCGCAAAGCTGAAACGGTTGCTCTGCTGACGTCTACACCTATCATCTGGTTTAACCGAATTATGTATCCTTTTATCTGGCTGTTGAACGGCTCGGCGAATCAACTGGTCAAATTGTTTGGAATCAAGCCTGCGTCCGAGCATGAAGAGGCGCATTCAGAAGAAGAACTGCAAATTATCATTAATGAAAGCTTCGAAAGCGGCAAAATTAATCAGGCGGAGTTCGGTTATGTCAGCCGGATCTTTGCTTTTGATGAGATGCTCGCCAAAGAAATCATGGTACCCCGGACCGATATGGTCTGCCTTTATGTCAATAAAACAAATGAAGAAAACCTGGAAATTATCCGGGAAGAGCAGTACACCCGATTCCCGGTTGTGAATGAGAGCAAGGACGATATCATTGGTATCATCAATACCAAACAGTTCTTCCTGGAGCTCTACGGAAACGACGAACCTGTCGATCTGTCTTCCCTGATTCAGCCTGTATCGGCTGTTCACGAAACAACTCCGGTTAAGGATCTGCTCAAGAAAATGCAAAAGGATGGCGTACATATCGCCGTACTTGTCGACGAATATGGCGGAACTTCCGGAATTGTAACCATTGAGGATGTGCTTGAGCAGATTGTTGGTGAGATCCGCGACGAGTTCGACGCAGACGAAGTGGAGGATATCCAGGTCATCAATGAGAACTATGTCATTATGGATGGCAAGGTTTCCTTATCAAAGGTGAACGACATGTTTATGTCCAGTCTGGATGCAGATGAGTGGGACACCATTGGCGGATGGCTCTACAGCCATCGTCCAGAGATGAACGAGCAGGATGAGTATGAGTTCGAAAACCTGACGTTTGTGCTACTGGAAAAAGACAAAAACCGTTTCTACAAGGTGGCTGTTGTACCTAAAGAACCACTCGTCATGTCCGATTATACCGATGAAGACGAGAAAGAGGCCTAATTAAGCTAAATAAAGCAACTCCATAGATAATAAGAAGAGCACTTACCTACATCGGTAAGTGCTCTTCTTATATTTTCCGTTCAATATGTCACTTCCCCATGTTATCACTCAACGTTTAATACCCACTTCGCAATATCATCGATAATGGCTTTGGAGACATTAGATGGCTCAGCGTACTCTTGACCAATCGAAAGTCCATCATAGCTGGATAACAGATGATTTACCTTTGGATAGCTATTGTACGTTACATTGGAATGACCTTGAAGAGCCGTTTTCCAATTCTGGAATTGATCCATAGACACCTGCACGTCATTCTCGCCTTGTATAATAAGCATCGGTGTACTTTGTGTTCTAGCCAGTTCCGCAGGCACATAATCTCTCTGCTCAAACCACCAATAAGCAGGTTGAAGTGGGAACGCCTCAGGAAGATGATCTACAGAATATTGAGGATCTTTAACGATCGCAGCAACATTTTTATAAAAATCAGCTTGTTCCTTAATGATCTTCGTGTCTAAACCAAGCTGCTTCATCCGATCTACCAATTCGTCCTGCTGCTCGGTAAGCACATCCACAAAGCTACTACTTGGTGCAGCAAGTAGGATGCTTCCTGCAATATCATGTTGTTTATCCTCAGCAATGATTAACGGCATTGCAAACCCGCCTTGGCTATGTCCAGCTACAAAAATCGCTGTAGAATCAATATGTGCATTCTTTTTAAGTAATTCTACTGCATCGGTTACCTGATCTACGCTTTCTTGTTTTAATGTGAATTTTGGCTGTGAAGCAACCTTATAGGTATACTCATATGTGACCTTATCGTATCTTAATACAGCAACTCCCTGTGAAGCTAAACCTACCGCAAGATCGCGAAATGGCTTTGCCCCACCAATGGCAGCATCTTGATTGCTAGCCCCTGAGCCGTGTACCAGAATGACGACCGGGAAAGGTCCCTCTCCCTTGGGCAAGGTTAATGTCCCTGGTAAAGCTAGATCATCCTGACCAACCGTAATCTTTTGTTCTGTATACGCAGATGGATCGTCGTAACTTGGTTTTTGATATACATTTGGAGTAGCCGCCGCAACATACAAGTCATCCACCAGTCCGTTATGATTCATTCTGACCGTAATATTTAAACGAGTAAGCTCTGTTTCAAAAGTATAGGTAACATTGCGATGCACTGTGTTATTTTCCACATGTTTAGCTATGGCTTTACTTGTAATTTTGCCATTTTGTCCTTCTAATGCTGACCATAGCTGACTCAATAACGCGGGTGACAACACTCCACTCACAGAGGTATGAACATACTTGGCAGCCTCCTTGCCATCCCCTTCACTTATAAGTGAAATGAATATATCCTCAGGTGCTGCCTTCAGTGCCTCGGTAAGAAATCCCCCATCCATAAAGGTAACCCCTTTCGTTAACTGAACAGGATGGTCTAAGGGAATGACTTGCCCATTCACCATCGCCTGTTTCTCCCCTACCTTAACTACAATCGTAAGCTCATTTTTTCGTATTGTAATTTGTCCTGTGTTTTGTTGCCAAGATACCTCTGCCCCATTCTTTGCTGCAATCTCACGAACAGGAACTAGATTTTCATGATCAACGGGTTTCTCAGCAGCTGCTGAGATGGATGTTACCGGCAGGATAAGGCATACGAAAGTAAGAGAACATAATAGCTTTTTCCAATTGTTCATCGTAATAACTCCTCCTAATCATTTATATGATATGCATAGATCTATGAGCCTTTATTGGCTCAGAACTCTGCTTATAACAACAATAGCAATGATAAGTAACAACAGGACCCAAGATAGTGGACGAGCGAAGTTAATCGTCCAGCCTATTCCATAACGTTTTTCTACGGTAAAAGAGGGATCACTCGCATTGAAGTAAATAAAACCCAGCTTCCAATGCTTATCATCATTCACAGGCTGCTCCTTAGAGCGTTCGCTACCCTCTTGATGATTTCGAATTTCACCACCGCCTTGTCTGCCTGTGAGAGACAGCAATACAGCGCCCAACACGATCACCACAGGGACGATGAAGCTGATAGCAGTTAACAAGACCAGATTGGAGACGAACATATTAATCTGAATGAATGCAAATAATATAGTAAGTAGAAGCCCTGTTATTATCGTAAATAGAGACCATTTACGGCGGAATTGAATATGTTTAGCAACAAATTGGGCAGGATCAGTCGTGGTAAGCTGCTGTTTGCTTGTTTTAATACTCCAGTTCACCAGCATCATGAGTGCAATGATTCCTAGCTGTACCAGATTAATAGCCAGTACCGAAAGGTAGGTTTTAGGCACACTGGAGGTGACATTGCCCTGAAGATCATATTTCATTGGAATGACGTTAGGTAGTGCATCATAATTCAGGATCGAAATGATCGCAACGGCTGCAATAACAGCCATATGAATGAGAAACCAGTAGTTGGAGTACGTGAGCTTATTTTGGCGGAAGGTGGTATCAATTTTAACCCGTTGAGGAGCTTCTGCAGTTGGAAGTGTTCCCTTTAACTTTTTCATCTTGAAATGAAAAATTAGATGTAGTGCTACCCAGTACACAATAAACATCATGGTGCAAATACCGATGATTATTGCAGTAGACTCTTCATTAGCAGATCGGAGTAAATAAAGGCAGACAAGTATAACCATCCCGTTTCCGATCAGACTTACTGCAGCAAACGTTTTACGTAACTTACGTAAGATGGGGGTGTAGTAATTATATTCGCTTACCGTAACCCCAAAGCTAATGGTTTCTCTTGTTATATAAGGTGTAAAGGAGAAAAGTAAGGCTAATGGAGCAAAGATTAAGACGACAGATAAAATACTAAATAGTTGCATACATAACACACTCCCTTATTCGTTTATTCCTTGTTGTGCCCCATTTTTACATCATCATAGATTTGATCTAATGCCGCAGATAATTCCTCTTTGGTCATTCCTCGACATATCGCTTCGGCAATAATCGGTCTTAATTCACCTTGCTGCTTTTTCAAAAAATCATCCGTTAGACCAGGCATTCCATCAGGGTTTACTACAACTCCCTTTTGTCTGTGAATTAGTATGTACCCATCTTGCTTGAGTAGTGTATAAGCCTTATTGACCGTATGAAGGTTAACACCAATATCTGCTGCCAAATTCCGAACTGAAGGTAGCGCCTCACCTAGCTGCAGCTCACCACTAGCAATGCCTTCGATAATTTGATAAACCAGTTGAGAATAAATGGGAAGCTCGGACTGCATGTCAAGTTGAATAATCAAGAGTTCACCTTCTTCTTTGTTGTCTGTTATATATCAAGTATAACAGATATAACATAAAGGGGCAATGCGCATGGAAATAAAGCCGCATATCAATGGCAGGGGCAGGCTTACCTAACCCTTCACCATTGATATGCGGCTTATCTTCATGAGCTTAGTCTTATGTCACTGTTGAGCAAATATGAGTGGAGGCACATGACCGTGTTGTATTTTACATTCCATTCAAAGTTCAGTCTTATCTTCGACAATCCGATAATGGATTTTGCGAACTATAATTTTCAGGATCATATATAGCGGAATAACGATGATCATACCCAAAATGTTCCACAAGTCGGCACCCACGAGCAACAGAATAACCGTTGTCAGCGGATGAATATCCAGCTGCTTGCCATATACATAGGGAGATACCAGGTTATCTTGAATCTGCTGGGCAACGACAATAATGATCAGCGACCAGATCGCCATCGACGGAGATTCAATAAAGGCCACAATCACGACAGGTATCGCTGCCAATATGGCACCCACATAAGGAATAAAGTTCAATATGATGGAAGCTACCGTCAGCAATAACGCATATGGCAAACCAAGGATGAGAAAACCAATGTACATCAGGATCCCGAGTGCAACATTGACAATAACTCGCCCAACAATAAAATTGCTCAGCGCTTCATCAATTTCGTGAACGGTCTCTTCTCCGTCCTTCCGATAACGTCTCGGCAAAAGCAGGGTGAGATTGATGCCAAACTTGCTGCCTTCCTTAAGCATGTAATACAGCATAATTGGAAAAGTGGCCAAAATGATGACCAGATTGGATACAACCGAGAACAGGCCGGACAGATAATCACTTACCTGTGTAATTCCCTGTGTCAGGAATTCGGAAAATCTTGAAACAAGATCCGAGTCCTCCGGCAAGTATTTGGACAGGAATCCGCTTCTCTCCAATTCGTTTAGCTGTGCACTAAGTGAGGCTATCAAAGCTGGCGTATTTTCAATAAAGTTCCACAGTTGCTCACGAAGTGACGGCCATATGAGCACGCTAAACCCGGCAATCAGCAGGGCAATCACAACATAAATAATCAGAACAGATAGGGCCCTTTTCAACCGATGTCGTTCCATGAAATCAACAAGCGGCCGAAGCAAATAATAGAAAAAGCCCGCGATTAACAGCGGAATAATAATGATATGTATTAGTGATGTTAACGGGCGAAAAATAAAATTCACCTTATCTCCCAAATACACAATGAGCAGCAGCAAAATAATGGCTGTGCAAATTCGGTAGAACTTGTTGTTTATCAAGAAATCGATCCCCTCCATACACTGCTCTGCCAGCACTGGGCTATAATCTGATATGCCTTCTTCAGTCACCTGATTATATGTACCCTTAAATGCAAGTATTGCCACATTGCATGTCAGTTAACGTGAAGAGCCTTACTCTTGCCGATGAAAAATGAGCAAAAAAAAGAAGCAGGCGGTTAGCCTGCCACATCTCTTTTGCTGAATACAACCCACGAAACAACCATAAAAATCACATAGTACACGGCGAGTACGGCAACCGAGAAGCCAAGGGTCATTCCCGCGTTCCCCCCGCCGAACAATCCGAGGTCCATTCCCGAATTCATATACCGGCTGAGATCCATGTTATTAAATAGTACATATTTGGCCCAGTCATAGCGAGCCGGATTGAAGATCAAGGCAAAGATACTCTGGGTAAACATGATAAACAGTGACAGGCCAATGGCCAGTGCTCCCGAACGAAACACGGAGGAGACCATAAAGGCAATGGCCAGCGTAATAAACAGATCAACATACAGGTATGCCCATAACGTAAAGGCATACGATGCCGAGGTTACGCCTCCAGCTGCACTTCCATCATGGGAGAACAGAACATAGGACATTCCCGTTGCGAGCAAGAGAATGAGCACTGTACTGAGCAGACTGAATCCCAGAACCGTAATGTATTTTGAAGCCAGAATTTTGCTGCGTGACCACGGACGAATAAGCAGCAATTTAATTGTGCCCCATGTGAATTCACCAGCTACCGCTTCAGCCGCAATGACCACACAGAAGATGGTATTCAGGAAGAATACGATCTGAACCGTCGTTATTGCCGCTTCCCAGAAGTATACGTCACCGCCTCCCATGCCTTCTCTCAACAGGACCGGAAGCAGCAGCGAAATTAAAGCCAAAAATGAAAGCATAATCCAGGTACGGGGACGCCGGAAGATTTTCATATTTTCATTCAACAACAGATTTCCAAAGTTAGGCAATACCTCCGCCCCCAGTCACTTGTAAAAATTGATCTTCGAGTGTATGTGTTACGTTGCGGATACCGTATACCTGAATACCTTCACTTACCAGTCTGGCATTGAAATCCGGAATCTGGTCACGCGACAGGCGCACCACAAGCATGTTGCCTTGAACAGTCGCATCCTGAATAAGTTCTGAGGCACGCTGTGTATCATTTACCTCAAAGGCCACTTCCGCGAGTGCATCTGCTCCAGCTTCAGCTTTGAGGTTTCTCACGTCAATCAACTTACCATTCTGGATAATGGCGACCGTATCACACATGAGTTCCATCTCTGACAACAGGTGACTGGACACAAAGACCGTAATGCCTTCTTCTCGGGTGAGCTGACGAAGATAATCCCGTAGTTCCCGAATCCCTTGCGGATCAAGGCCGTTGGTTGGCTCATCCAGCACAAGCAGCTTCGGCTTATGTAATATGGCCTGGGCGACACCAAGACGCTGACGCATGCCCAGAGAATAGGTTTTCACCTTATCATGAATTCGGGCGGTAAGCCCCACACGCTCAATGGTTTCCGCAATGCGTTCCTTGGTAATCCCTGGCGACATACGGGCAAAATGGACGAGATTCTGATATCCGGTGAGAAATTTGTACATTTCCGGATTCTCTACAATGGCACCTACCTGGGCCACCGCCTGCTCAAATTCATTTTTGATACTATGTCCCGAGATGAAAATATCTCCCTTACTAATGGACATAAGTCCAACCATCATCCGGATCGTTGTTGTTTTCCCGGCACCATTAGGCCCTAAAAAACCAAAAACCTGCCCCGGAGAAATATCCAGAGTCAGGTCGCTGACCAACGATCGGGAAGATATGATTTTACTGACGCCCTGAAGTCGGACGACCGGCTCCTGCTGCATGCAATTCCCTCCCTCATCGACAGGCTAATAAATCATGCCCGCCTCTCATATGAACATAGTGTATCATAATCTTTGGTATAATGTCCCGTAAACTGGGTGTTCTCTTTACGCTTCATATGGATCTGACACGCTCCACAGCATCCAAGCGGCATCTCACTCCGGTAAAATCCGGTGCGAAATACGTGATTGCCTCCATAGCCCTCTTCCTTTAATTCGACAGAGCCTCTACCAACCGACACAATCATCCCACAACTGACACAGTAAAAGCGGCTCGTTTCGATCACAGAAATTCCTTCCCCTCAACAAGGAGCAATGTAGTCCCTGTTATTTGTCGTTAGAAGCTGAATTTTGATACATTTTGTATCTACCTCGTAATTTACTTGACCCCGGGACTATTGTCAAGCCCTTTCAGGCTTTGAAATGGAGTAAAACACAAAAAAAGCTCTATAAATGCGACAAAAGTCTCGCATTTATAGAGCTTAGATTAGGAACAATGATACAATATGATGCAAAGTATAGGTGTATATTAAACTGCCAACCCACATCATGGGGATCACTCGCTGCCCTCACTTGAATGCTGTTCATCGCCCTTGCCAGGGTAATACCAGAGCAGTGTCCACTCCTGTCCATCCTGCACGACGTAACAGGTCTGTACAATGTCCAATTGCCCAAAGGTACTTCTGTACTTCATGGTTATTCCGACCTTGTATGCCTCGGGAAACGGCTTTACGCCATCCATCACCGTTACATCAAATTCCCGCTCGGGCTTTCCCATCTCAAACTCAAAGGTTTCCACGCCAAAATGCTGCATGAAGATATGAGCCCTGGACTGCAAATAAGCACTTTTGGAGAAACGCTCTTTCATCAATGGGTGAAACAGCTCCCATGAGCTGCCGAAATCGCCCGCCTGCTCATACTTGTAAAACTCTTCAACCACCGAAGCAGCGTCGTCCGGCGCATCTGCACGAAAGAGATATGGGATCGTTCTGCCTATTAACCATAGCAGCAACAGCACAAGTGCGATGAATCCGATCTTTTTGAACAAGGCATTTCGATTGCGTCTGCGCAGCATGTTCGTCCCTCCTGTCCTACTCCATTCTTATGATGAATAGCAGGAAAGTAGAAGCTGGAGGAACAAGAGCATTTCCTGGGAAATCCCTTTGTTTAAGATCATCCTCAAGAACTCGAATATCGGCGAGACCTTAATTTACAGATCACTGTCTTCGTCATTACATATATTGCAATTCCGAAGAAGCCTCCCATCAGATCCACACCGATATCACGTATCGAACTTGTTCGATTGGGGCTGAACTGCTGTATATATTCATCGATCGAGGCTATTATAGCCACCACAACCAGCGAAGCAGCGATAGAGGTCACCATTCGCATTTTCCTGTATCGCAGTCCACCGTAGACAAGTACTGCGAGCACAGCATAGACAAACAAGTGTGCACTCTTGCGAAAGATAAACTCGGCAAAATCATACGGTCTCTGTCTCAATGAATAGTCATTCTCTCCGTAAGTGAAGTGTACATCAGGCAAGGCGAATCCGATTTTGACGTTTTCGGACAATTGATGCAGCCAAGGCTGAATGGTCTGCTGTTGGTATGATTGTTTGGACATGGACCAAATCACCAAAATCCAAACTGCAACCAGCAACAAGGATAAGATAAAACCGTATAATCTCCGTTTGCGTCCGTGTCTCCTTTTTCTGGAGCCCTCCTCCATCCGTATTGTCATCACCACTTTCGTTGCCCAATCCAAAACCTTTATTTCTGCAAATTCTCCTGAATTATTCCATGAATGCGATCCCGTTCCTGTTGTTCCACAATGTAATAGTAAATACCATTGATTTTTTCGCCCTTGCCCTTGATTTCCACTGTATCAATATGTTCAAGATCACTGCGGTAATCCAGAATGAGTTCCTTCATTTCATCAAACGTCAGATCCGTCCTAACGTGTGTCCCGAGCTCATCCAGCATATTTTGAAGGTTGAGTACACTGGAGAACTGCATTGTATTTTTCATCATTTGCTTCAATACTTCACGCTGTCTTCCATTACGACCTAAGTCTCCTTGGGGATCATCATACCGCATTCTTGAAAAACCAAGCGCAGCCACACCATCCAGATGAATATTTCCCTGTTCATAACGTCGGCCGTCGTAATCGAACGCAAACGGATTATTTACGTCCACACCGCCGACCAAATCAATGATTTTCGCAAAGCCTTCCATGTCCACCTTCATGTAATAGTGAATAGGGGCATCCAGAAACTGTTCCACGGTTTTCACCGACATGTCTACACCGCCGAAGGCATAAGCATGATTGATTTTGTCTTCTGTGTTGTGGCCTACAATCTCGGTTCGTGTATCCCTCGGAATATTAAACATAAGCACTTGTTTTTTGCCAGGATTCACACTTAATACGATCATAGTATCCGAGCGCCCTGGATCGTTCGGGCGTTCATCCACCCCGAGAATAAGAGCATTGAAGGGCTCTTTACTATTAATATCAACAGGCAGCCCGCCTCTACTGTCCGATATGGACACGGGCTGAGCTGGATCACGCGGCTCATAGATCTGATCAGCCGTAGATTTGACGGATTGGTATAGATACGTCGCATACCCAAACACTGCAATGACGAAAATGGAAACCACCCAGATCGAAATTTTCATCCACTTTTTCATGGTATTTCCTCACTCACGTTATGATGATCTTCCGTTTAGATGATTGCTGCCGCTTTGCCTTCAGCGTGGTTAAGCCCAGGACGACCTATAGAATAATACTGGAATCCGGAGGCTTTAATCTGTTCCTTGTTGTACACGTTACGTCCGTCAATCATGATCGCTTCATTCATCATGCTTGCAAGCTCCTTCAGATTCATTTGGGAGAACTCCTTCCACTCGGTCAGCACGCAAAGGGCATCGGCTCCTTTGGCCGCATGAAGGGGGTTTTCTTCCCAAACAATCGAGGCGGCATCAACTTCTCTGCGGAAGTTAGTTGTGGCAATCGGATCATACGCCTTAACAACAGCCCCGGCCTCTGTCAAATACCTAATTATATCAATAGCTGGTGCGTCCCTGACATCATCTGTATCAGGCTTAAAAGCAAGACCCCAGATAGCAATGGTTCTACCACTAAGGGTTCCAAAAATTTCCTCAAGCTTGCGAATCACATTGAAACGTTGATCCTGATTCACCTGAACTACGGATTTCAATAATCTGAAATCATAATCCACTTGACCTGCAATCTGAATCAGTGCCTGTGTATCTTTCGGGAAACAGGAACCACCGTAGCCAATGCCAGCTTTCAGGAATGAAGAACCAATCCGTTTATCATATCCCATGCCTTCCGCTACACGTGTAACATCTGCGCCAACCTTCTCACATATATTCGAGATTTCGTTAATAAATGATATTTTCGTTGCGAGGAATGCATTGGACGCGTACTTAATCATCTCTGCCGACCGAATGTCCGTAATGATCAAGTTTTCGGTTAATGGGCGGTGAAGTTTCTTGAGCGCCTGAATCGCTCGTTCACTGTCCGTACCAATCACGATACGATCCGGGTTCAGTGTATCCTTAACAGCCGAACCTTCCCGTAAAAATTCAGGTACCGAAGCCACATCAAATGGTTGAGTGGAGATACTCTGGATGAGCTCTCTTACGCGATCATTAGTGCCCACAGGCACTGTGCTCTTGGTCACAACAATTTTATAGCTCTCCAGATGGGTACCAATCTCGATTGCCACTTGCTCAACAAATCCCAGATTGGCCTCGCCGTTTGGCAAAGAGGGGGTTCCGACTGCGATAAAAATAATATCGGATTCACGAATAGCCTCTGCGATATCGGACGTGAAGGATAATTTGCCTGCCCGTTTGTTGGCAACCATGAGTTCCTGGAGTCCAGGCTCGTAAATGGGTACTTCCCCTGCGTTCAGCATTTCAACCTTGTCCTGATTGTTATCTACACAGATGACCCGATTGCCGAGTTCAGAAAAGCAGACTCCCGATACAAGACCTACATACCCTGTTCCAATTACCGCAATATTCATCTTGTTTTCCCCCAGTTCACACAATTTTGGATGATGTCCGCCCATTCCATTTCAATTCTTACAATGTCCTCTTCGATCAACTCGCTACCCATCTGAACTTCAATAATTTCAAGTTCCGTGGTAGCTCTTACACTATGTTTTCCGCCAGATGGGATTGAAATGGTATCGCCCTGATGAATCTGTTGTAAATCACCATCCAGAATAAACTCACCCTGCCCGGAAACAACCGTCCAAACTTCGTTTCGTTTCAGATGATATTGATAGGACAGATTTTTATCGGCTTCAATAATAATGCGTTTCGTTAATACCTCTTCGCCCTTGGAATTCCGTGTATAATCGAGCACTCTATAGCAGCCCCAGCGACGTTCTTCATACATAGGGCGTTCCGCACTATCTTTCAAGACTTCTTTGATCTGTGGACTTGCCTCTTTCTCGCTGACCAGAATACCATCCGGACTTGTAGCCACAATTACATTAGAAACGCCCAGTACGCATACCGGGATGTTCAATTCGTTGACCAGATGTGTATTTAATGAGCTGTCTGTAACAACTCCCTTGCCCACAATGTTAGTGCTCATCTCATCCGTCAGCGTATTCCACGTCCCCAAGTCTTTCCAGTATCCATCGTAAGGTGTAACGACAATCTGAGATGCTTTTTCCACGACTTGATAGTCGAAACTGATTTTCTCCAGTCTGCCATATTGCTTAAGCATCTCTTCATACTGGATGGGCAGCTCAAGCTCGATCAGCAGATTAATCAGATAATTAAGCTTGAACGCAAAAACCCCGCAATTCCAAAGGGCAGATTGCTCGATCATCTCTGCCGCTTCAGCCTCGCGAGGTTTTTCTTGAAAACGGGATACCTTGGCGTACTCTATTGGTTCATCCCATGGTTGCCATTCGTTGTGCTGGCACAATATAACCATACTTTTCAGAAGGGTGCGTAGGCTGTACGCCAATCAAAGCCAATTCAGCACCCGAAATTTCTAACACCTGTTCTAGCTCGGTAACCTTGTAAAAGAAAGATTCCTCCACATATGGGTCCACCGGAAGTATAGCTACCGTTTCATTCAGCCCTACCCCTTGCACCGAATAGAGATATACAGCCGTCAGAGCAATAGCCGGGAAGGTATCCCTGCGTTCTGGCTCAACAACCAGATCCACTTCTTCTCCCAGTTGACTGCGTAAAATTTCCACTTGAGGTTTACTCGTAGCAATCGTCGCCAGTTCACTCAATCCCGTTTGCTGCAGCTGCCGCCATACACGCTGTACCATTGATTCCGATTGCCCTTGCGGCCCTTCTAGCACCTTGAGGAACTGCTTCGAACGTGTATCATTGGATAAGGGCCACAACCTTTTGCCTGATCCTCCGGAAAGAAGCACGATTCGCAATATGATCACTCCACTCTATATTTTTCAAAAAACGGATGCTCCTTGAAATGGATGTGCAGGCTAAACAGACACGGTTGACTCCATATAATTATGATCGATCTTTGGACTTTTCTTAGCAGAAGATAAATCCAATGTTGCTGTGTTGACCTGGTGGGTCCATATTCGAT
Source organism: Paenibacillus sp. PvP094 (assembly GCF_040546835.1). Taxonomy (NCBI): domain Bacteria; kingdom Bacillati; phylum Bacillota; class Bacilli; order Caryophanales; family Paenibacillaceae; genus Paenibacillus; species Paenibacillus sp. PvP094. The sequence continues at coordinate 730,672 of NZ_JBEPOM010000001.1, forward strand.
AATATCCGGAGTTTTTACCGTATGAATTATCGATTAGAAGATTGGGCTTCGCCATCAAACAGGACAAGATATGTCCATGCAATCTCGAAGAATGAATCATCTCATATTCACTGAAACAACGAATTGCTTTGTTGACCAAATAATCACTGTAATTCATCCAGATCTTCTGAAGCAGCCGTCTGCCTCTTCCTTTCCGAAGTCCAAGCCCTAGCCAATACACCAGTTTGCGCTCGTAGCGATTATACAGAGTAGGCCAATCCAGAAAATCCCCTTGCTGATCTGCAGCCATATGAGAAGGTTCTGCCGCTTTTTCGATATCTGTTCTATAAAAATTCAATCGTTCTTTGCGCGGAGAGCTATTTCTCTCGATCGGCCACAATTGATGTGCCATATCTGGTATCAATGAAACGTGGCACCCTTTAAAGTTCTCCGTTGCGATCTGATAAGAGGGTTCATCTCGTACAAACAGATGAAGATCGGAATGTTGGCTGAATACTTCAGCCGTTTTTCGCAGAGTTTTTTCTTCCTTGAAGAAGATCGTTTGAGGAAGAATAATGATCCGATGCTCGGGATATTTTCGTATTATGTTTTCTCTGAGACGTTGATGGGCTTCGTATAAATCACCGAAATTCCCACCCCCATGAAGCACAATAATATGGTCTTTCGGGATTACCGTTTGTTCATTGAAATCGTGAACACTGTAACGTTCAGCAACTTTTATTCGATAGTCTTTGAAAAAGGCTTCCGTCCCTTTCATAATCAACAGATCGCCGCAATTGCTATGCACAGGATAATCAATATAGTAGATTTTGGACTCAGGAGGCATGATCTCCAATATCTGCTCAAGCTTCTTCTTCAACTCATCCATGCGATGAGTCCTTTGCAAGTTTGGCATCTTTTCCGGCTCCTTTGAGTATATTTTTCTCTCTTAAGCGATCCTTCAGAAATGAAATATCTGCTCGGTCATAGAGCATTTTGCGAATCGGCATTTTAAAAATGACAGATATGGATATGAGCGACATCAGAATGCGTACAAATGAGCCCAGTAACAGGGCGAGGCCAATCCCAAACAGTCCTAACAACGGAGTTAACACAAAAAATAAGGTAATCGTCACACCAAGTGCAATAACCTGACGTAAAACAATTACCCCTGGTCGACCCAGTGCATTAAAAGCCGAAGCCAGAATCCATGATCCCCCGCCTACAATGCATTCAAGAGAAAGCAGATAAAAGGTGCTGCTCGCCTGGAGAAATTCAGGTCCAAATAGTAAGCCAATAAAAAAACGACCAATCAGCATACTGGGTATGATGATGATCGTCATAAGAACCATACTGATTCGAAAAGCTCTTCCTACGAGTGTCAGTACTTTCTCCTGTTCCATTCCTGCAACTTTGGGAAAGATCACATTTGTAATTGCCATCTGTACTACATTGAACATGCGGGACAGTGCATAAACCACAGAATATAATCCAAAATCCATCGGTGTTAAAAGCGCCAAAATAATAATTTTGTCGAACTGGTTATACAACGTGCCTAACAACTCTACTCCATACACTCGAATGCCGTAACTAAACAGGTGAATGCAGGTTTTGAATTGAGCGACTAATTGATTAATCGAACCGAAAATCTGTTGCCGCATCATGAACATGTAACCAAGCAGAACCAGAATATTGGCTGCAAAACTGATCATGATGGCTTTCTCCACAGTTAATAACCCTGCAGCCCATAATGCAACAAGTCCAAACAAATTAAAAAGAGGTGCAAGCAGTCGCGACAGATTATAAATATGAAACTTTTCCGTACCTTGAGCTGATGCCGCCAGCACTCCCATAAGTAATAGAACAGGGACCATGGAGACCGTATACCAGCGTGCAATGGTAACTACGGATTCAGAGTATCCTGAGAGCCATAAGGGAATACCAAACCAGCTGATTATGCCGGCAATTAAACTAATGGGAAGCTGAACGGCAAAACTCATGCTGATGTATGTCGGCAATTGATCACTGTGTTTTTTAACATTGTAGATGAGTGAAGTCGGCAACCCGAGAGCTGCAAGTCCTGATATAAATGCAGGCCAGAACAGCACGGCCGCAAGCTCGCCTTTGCCGGTAGCCCCAAACATGCGGGCTGTCACAATGGACGTGAGTGTTGTAACACCCATAATAAGAATATTGGCAAAACTCGTCATAAGAATGTTTTGAATCATGCTGTAGTCACGTCTGTTTTTGGCAACGGCCATACTCATTAGGCGTTCAATCCTCTGCCATTACGGAAGGAACCGACAATTGTTCCGTTCCGGTATGATATTTTCACAAGTTGGCTCATGACTTTCTGAACATTATTCATGCACAGGAGAATAAGTAAACCAGCCTGTGCGATTCGTGCAACATGTTTGAATAACCCCCAACTGCTCTTGTTATACCTTGTGGCATCACTAATTCCCTGCCAATACATTCTCCTTAACAACCAGCGCTTGTTAAGCCGGCTTTTGGAGATTTTATGTTGAACAGAACCGTATGGCGTGTAATATATCTTGTATTTTTCCCGAATTCGGCTGATCAGTTCACTCTCTTCGCTTGAGAGCAAGTTGTTTCCCACTCGGCCCAGGTCTTCTCGAAAAGGTTCAATGTTGTCGAATACACTCTTCCGGAAAGAAACATTCGCACCAAAAGGGAAGTATGGAGGCTTCATCTCCACAATATGATCAGAGAAGTCCATCAGCGTATACAGCCCGATGATTTCTTCCGGAATCCAGTCCGGCTTCCCCCCTTCCCATATCGGGTCAATTTTACCCCCAACACAACCTATCGCTGCATCGCGCTCAAATACATTGATGACTTCTTGAATCCAGCAAGAGGAGGCTAATGCGTCGTCATCAAGAAATAGAATAAACTCCCCTTTTGCCTCTCTTATCGCACGATTTCGGGCGTAAGATAATCCCAACTGGCTTTCCATTATATATCGCACTTGCGTCGGCCACAGCGATTCATGAAATAATTCTTTGGTGTTATCTCTGGAATTATTATCAATAACCAAAACTTCAAATTCAAAACTGCAGCTCTCTTGTGCCAAAACGCTTTGGACCGCTTCAACCGTATCCTTAGCTCTATTGTGCGTACATATGGCTACTGAAGCTTTCATAATTCCACCTCTATACTTTGTTTTCTTTTAAGTCCCGTAGTGATACTTCCGGTTTTGTTCAGATAATCCTCATAGCTTTCTATATATTTAAGGGACATCTTCCTCCAGTCATTTAAAAGGGCAACTTTTCTAGAAGACTGCCCCATCTCTGCCAAATGCCTTGGATCTTGAATGAGATCATTCAGAACATTAGCCAACTTTGTTATATCGTTTGGATCATCAAGCACAACTCCAGGTGGCACATTTCCATTGGCCCCTTCTATGATTTCGGTTACGCCCGATTCTTCCGTGATGACAACTGGTATCCCCGAAGCAAGAGCTTCCAATACAACCAAGCTACAGGCCTCATAACGGGAAGGAAAAATGAAGAGATCCACATTGCGCATGATATGTCCCATGTCCTTTCGATATCCCAAGAAATGAACCCGATCCTCAATTTCCAAATCTTTTGCCATTTGAGGGTAGATACTCCCTTGAGTGGAGCCAGCGACAACAAGTGATAATTGTGGGACCGATACCATTGACTTCAATACCGTATCGAGGTTCTTACGCGGATTGCCAATGTCACCTGCAAACAGACCTACAATCTGGTTTGATCCAAGATCCATTTTCGTCTTGTTAGCCGGTTCACTGGGATAGAATTCACGCACATCTACTCCATTATTAATAACCTGCACTTTATCTTGATGAATACCAAGCTTAACCAATTCCTTTTTCACCTTCTCAGAGACAGCAATGATTTTCCCACTTGTGCGAAAAGCGTGCCGTTCAAGATAGGCATTTATTAACGTATACATACCGAAGTACCAACGTTTAAGTGAACGATGAACACGGAAACTATGTACCGGGGATTTGATCCATGTACTATGAACAAAATGGACCGCATTAAAATCCCCTTTAGCCCAGGTGATAAAACCATTGACCATCACAAGATCGACCCGTTTTTCCTTCCTCAGCTTTCGAATATGAGCTGCACTCTCAAATGCAAATATCTGGTAGCGTAACAACTGCGGCAACTTCAGGGATGGAAATACTTTGATCCATGTGGCGTTTTTATTCTCAAGCAACTCGGGGTCAACTTCGTTGGAAATCATTATGACTTCATGACCCTGTTTCAGAGATTCTACTACAACCTCGTAGTTGACTCTGCCTTGGCCTTCTCCTTTAACCACCCTGTGGGTAACGATACATATTCTCATCCTTAATCCTCCTAAGTTACGAGATGAAGATTGTGGATTTAATTAGGCTAGTTGTTTCAGCAACTGTCCTCGGTGTGACCACAGACAATGATTAACAACCCACTCATAACCGTTATCTCCCATGGTCTTTGCCAATCCTTCGTCCATTAATAACTCTTGAATCCGATCTGCGATCTCCTTCTCGTTCAAAGGATCAACAAGATAGCCTGTTATCCGATCCTTTACTGCATCAGGAATTCCGCCACTATTACCGGCAATGACGGGCAATCTGTAATAATTGGCTTCAAGGAACACGATGCCAAAGCCCTCAACATCACCCTTCTCCTTAATATCACGGCTGGGCATAATGAATATATCCGAGCATTCATATAACTGATGAAGCTCCTGATCAGTTATGCCACCAGTAAAGACAACTATCGAATCTAGACCATACATGTTGACAAGGCGTTCTAATTCACCTCGATAAGGACCATCACCACATATCAGATATTTAAGATTCGGGATATGTTTCATGACTTGGCGGATTGCTTTGAGTGTGACATCATGCCCTTTGCGCTCCACCAGACGAGAGACGGTAATCATCACTTTCTTACCATGCAGATCATACTTGTCTCGAACATCTTCCACGGATTCGACTGCACCACTTAACTTACTCACATTCAGACCCGGAGGGATGATCACGATCTGATGTTCATGTATTCCCAGTTCTATCAACCTGGATTTGGTATACTGACTATTCGCTATCACCTTGTCAGACCGTTTAAGAATCATCATTAAGAGTGGAAATAGCCTGCTGTTTACCATACCCATAACATCGAGACCGTGTACGTAGGGGAAATATTTCACTCCAAAGAATGCTTTCATGAACGGCCCGGCAATCCCTACCGGGAACACATTAACAAAGTGAATCTCACTCGTGTTTCTACGCCATTTCAGAATAATAAGCTGCAGAATTAAGATAACTTGAGATAGGATTAGCAGAACTTTGTTGGAGTTCCAGTATATTCGCTTCCGAATGATCTCAAAGTCAGCTTTCCGGTCAAACTGATTCGATTCCACCGTATCTTTGATTTTATTGGTTAGAACCGTAACCTCTTCTGAAGGAATCTGAGAGATAAGCCCATAGGCATAATCATGAATTCCTCCTTTTTCTGGCGGAAAATCAATTGCGACAAAAACTTTAGTCATGCGATTTATCTCCCTTGAAAGGCCATATGGGTTCAATTTTACACTGTGCTCATAATGATATTTACCGTGTCTTTTGCACATTTGTTCCAGGAAAATAGACCTGAATGATGTTTGCCTTTATACGACAATTGCTGGCTTAAATCTGGATCTGATGTAATTTCAATTAACCGTGAAGCAGCTTCTTTGGGATGGTTAGGATCAAAGTACAGAACTGCATCCCCGCATACTTCAGGAATGGAAGCACGAGAAGATACAATGACTGGACATCCTGTTGCCATTGCTTCCAGCGGTGGCAAACCGAAACCTTCATATAAAGATGGGAAAATAAAACCGGCAGCTTCTTCATATAGTGCCTTTAGTTCTTCATCCGTAACATAGCCCACCCAATTCACTGCATCCGATTCAGTCCATGCTTGTTCACCAAAAACCTTGCTGTTTTTGGACCCGACAATAACTACGTTCAGATGATGAGCTTCAATCTCGGGCAATACATCAAAAATCAAATTAAAATTTTTATAAGGATTCATTGTACTGACAGCCAAAATATACGGAGACTTAATCCCATATTTTTCCTTTGTGCCTGCTGCAGCCTTTTTCCGATGAATATGATCGATGCCCAGATGAGTGACAGCCAGCTTATGCTCTGCTATTTTACAGTGCTGCATGAGCTCTCCCTTGGAAAAGTGGGATACCGTGATGATTTTTTTTGAGGTTTTGCCCAGACGAACCATCAGGAATTTGTACCAGGAGCGGAATGCAAATGAAAATGCGTTTGGATAATTGAAAACGGCAGCATCATGAATGGTTACGATCTGATTCTTGTTAAAAGCCGGCCCTGTGTTACATAGATTAATCAAGAGACCATTCTTCGCGTGAAAAGGCAGCTCCAGCTGTTCCCACAAGTGTCCCTTTAGTTTACCGACCACTTTGTGACGAACATGCTTGAAATCTGGCTGGGTAACTATGTTGGAGGGTGACAATAAACAAAACTCGTACTGGGAAGAATCGATTTCTCCCTTTTCAATCATTGCATCTATTTCTTTTACAAGTTCCAGTGCATATCGCTGTACTCCAGTAATCGTTTGGGTAAGAAACCGGGCATTAATATATATTTTAGTCATGTACATCTCCAGCTCTCTTAGAAAGTTCAAAATGACCCGATACAGAGGCTCCTTGGGCCACATGGCCTGCATAGGCATGGTGATAGAGATTCACAATCTCCTCGTTCATTCGTTCCGCGTGAAACTTATTCTTATACAAGACATATCCCGCTTCACCCATCTTCTTCAACTCATCCTTGTTAAGGTTTTTGAGAATGTGCAGCAGTTCATGAGAATGTTCGATGTCAAATAAATATCCGCTATCTCCGTGCTCAACCAGTTCTGGCAGAGCTCCGCGCCGGCTTGCAATAACGGGTTTTCGATTCTTCATGGCCTCTACAGCGACCAGTCCAAACCCTTCCCAGCGAGAGGGCATGATTACTGCATCACACTGTTGATAATAGCGATCAATATCTGCATTGTTTACCCAACCCAAACGGATAACATTGTCCGGAAAGCTCCATTCATTCTGTTCCAGCACACTATCCCCAATAACATATAAACGGAGATAACGCTGTAATTCAGGATTTTCATTTAATATTTGTAACAGCAGGTCCAACCCTTTCTGCCGATCATATCTGCCTACAAACAATAACTGAACCATTTCAGAATCACGATCTAATTCGCTTATTGAATTCACACCATTATCTTCACGTTCACGTACACCGTTATACACCAACTTGGACTTTGAGGCGGGTAAACCCAATTTTATGGAACTTTCCAGCTCGTGCTTAGAGATATTAATTATTACATCTGTTCTATAGGCCATAATCCTCTCGATGAACGCATATCCCTTCTTGTACAACGGCTTCGTATCCATAAGAAAAGCCCATCCATGAGAACAATAAAAGATGCTGGCTTTTTTGGGCTGAATAAAAAATAAGCTCCTTGCAAGCAATCCTGCAAATGAGCTGTGTATGTGAATAACATCCGGTTGTAATTTGCGAATGGTCTGATGAATTTGCCACATCGCCGATAGAAAATGCTTGGGATGACGCTTGTATTTGTATTGCAAAATATGATCTGACTCCAAATCAAAACTTGTTGCGCTATTATAAGCACTCATTAGCAGATACACGTCAAAATGTTGCCTCTGATATGCAACAACTTCGTTAAGATAGGTCGCCATCCCCCCAACAACGTACTCTCCAATATGCAAAACCTTCAATGCGCTCACCCCACTTTCTGTGGCTTATCATATTCATGATGAGAACCTATAAGAGCCATACCGATGACAATCCAGAAAAAAATATTCGCTGGAAACATTTCAAGTACATTTGTAGTTAAGCTTGAAGCCGCAATCCCGGCGAGTAGTGCGGTAGCCATCTGTGGCAAACAAATTTTATCAGAAGATGGTAGCATATCCATTTTACGAATAAGCGCCACAGCAAGCATGGTAAACAAGACAACAAAGTATATTAATCCTATCCATCCTGTCTGTTCATAAAAGGAAAAGTATTGATTATCCACGGCAAAGTTATTTGAGTTCAACCCGATCATGTGCGTTCGCCGACTAGCAGCACCAACAGATCCAATACCGTTACCTACCACCCCGTGCATGGACAACGGAGATGTTAATCTGCTTCCCCAGCTATTGAATCGATCAAGCAAGGAAGCGACGGACAGCAGATTATAAGAATCCAACAAGCGGGTACCAACAAATACACCAATGGGCAACAACATAAACGTGATACCAAGTATCAATGTGTTCTTTTTGTTGTACTTTCGGATTTTCAGAATAAACATAAAAATTTGATATACGATCCACAGCACCAAAGCCGACCGAATGGTCGACAGTAACAGGAAGCCAATCGTCAAGAGTTGGATACTTATTCGAAACAGGTTGTATTTAACAGCTGCTTTCATGCGCTCTGCAATTAGACCCGTAATTACTAAGGTATAGGCATAACCATCAGGTGAATAGGTAATGGAAGATAGCCGAGGTACACCTTCCAGATAGTTCTTGATATTTACACCATAAACAAACCCCATCGTTATTAACTTCTCTATGCCTAATGAATACTGAATTAACCATCCTACAATCAACAAAATGAAAACAATAAAGATCGTTCTGGCAAATGCGTAGAATCCGCCGTATTTAGCGAATAACATACCTGCGAACATCATCATCAAAGGTAAGAATGTTATCTTCAGACCATAAATGAGCGTAACCACACTCGAACCCATGAACAGATTCAAAGAGCCCAGCGCTATGACTGAGCCCATCACAAACAAGAACGGATTTAGAAAGGAGGTTTGTTCTCGATACATTTTGCTCAGTGCAAAAAGAGAAACCAAGATCATACCTACATCTTTCAACGTTCTAATCACGATATTATCCACGTAAATGGATACCAAACCATAAATGGATAAATACACGATCAAAATATGCATGGAAACCAAAAATAGCGAGGATGGGGCATCCGATCTCACCTGAACGAGTGGATGAGATCTGGCATTCAGGGATATCATTTGCATGTTAACCTCCACGCCTGATTAGCTTTTCATAAATATCACTATGTTCTTTAAGAAGGTAATCTTCATTAAAGGACTGGCAGTGCTCGAAGCATTGATTCTTCAACCGTTGTTTCGCTGACTCAGACAGATTGTAATAATGCAGAATGGACTTCGTAATTTCTTCTACACTGTGGGGGGCAAACGAGAATTGTTTGGCATCCAGTAGAATTTCTGGCATCCCTCCCACCCTCGAAGCATAAATAGGTGTGCCCACTTGATAAGATTCAATAACTACTCTGCCAAATGGCTCATTCCAAGTGGAAGGGACAATAGTCAGGTCCATATCCCTCATCTTCAGGGGAATTTGTGATTTATCCAACTTTCCCATAAATTTAATTCTTGGGTCTGATTCGGATATTTCCTTTAACTCCCCCACCATTGGACCATCCCCAAAAATGAACAGTTTACCTACAATTTGCTCATTTAGTTTTTTTACCGCTTCAATTAAATATTGAACACCCTTCACTTCCGTCAGTTGCCCAAAATATCCAATTTCCAGAGGCTGATCATGATGTACCTGTTTACTGGCATACAGATTCTGTACCTCTTCATTGTTCTCGACAATATTATGAATCACATGTTTGGAAGAACGCTCAAATAACCCCAGACCTGTATGAGTTCTAAGGATATGTCCTGATATGCCTATGACTGCCGAGATCATCCGACTATATCTTTTGGAAATTTGTCTATATATTTTGGAGTATGCCTCGATCTTAATGGGTTCAATCAGTGAGAAATCCCGCAACGTATGCACCACAGGAATATTAAGTTCATAAGCTGCCTTCCAGATCGCCAGACTTAGGCCCGGAATGTTCTGAGTATGAATTACTGAGGGCTTAGTCTGCAAAAGATATTGTTTTATATGCTGATACTGCTTCCTATTAAAAATATCCTGAACTCGCCATAGCACTTTATCTGGAGCGGATACTTGTTTGGTTGAATCTCCGATCCAATACCGATTGTTAAATGGTAATCGTAATATCTCAATCCCGTTAATCGTATCTGTAGTCACTTCGCCATCCTTATGACTGCCAACAGTCATGACTTTCACGTGATAACTGGGACTCAGCGTCTGTGCAAGGATCTGTGTTGATATCTCTGCCCCGCCAATGACATGCGGAGGATACAAACTGTGGGCAATCAATATTTTATGCACTCATCTCATCTCACTTTGATTAGCTTCATGGAGTTTCCTGCAATGTGGCACGAACATTTTCAATCGTTAACTTCAGTCCTGTTTCCAGTGATATTTCCGGCTCCCATCCGAGCACGGTACGCGCCTTATCAATGACAGGACGACGAACTTTGGGATCATCCTGAGGCAAAGGCTGGAACACCAGCTTACTGTCGGATTGGGCCAACTTTTTTACCAAATACGCCACTTCAAGGACAGTGTACTCCGTCGGGTTGCCGATATTAATAATCTCTCCATTCGCCTCTTCGGTTTCCATCATTTTTTGCAGACCACGAATATTGTCATCCACATAGCAGAACGAACGGGTTTGAGAGCCATCCCCATAAACGGTGATGTCCTGTCCAGTCAGTGCCTGGGTCACAAAATTAGAGATGACACGGCCATCATCATTCCGCAAACCGGATGAATACGTATTAAATATTCGCGCTACTTTAACGGGAACTCTGTGTTTCGTGTAGTATTCATAACAAAAAACTTCGCCCAAACGTTTGGCCTCATCGTAACAGGCTCTCGGTCCCCATGTGTTTACATTCCCTCGATAACTCTCAGGCTGTGGATGCACTTCAGGATCCCCATAAGCTTCACTTGTACTTGAAAATAGAAACTTCGCTCCCTTGGTTCGGGCCAGCTCAAGCATGTGATAGGTGCCCTGCGTGTTCACCCATATGGTACCGATTGAATCCGCTTGATAAAATTTGGGTGAAGCTGGCGACGCAAGATGGTACACCTCATCCACAGGCTGATCAATCAGAAACTCGAGTGAAGCCGCCAAAGTGACATCAGCTTCTTGAAAGTGAAAAAGGTGGCTGTTCGCCACCTCTTCCAGGTTACTGGACACGCCTGTCGACAGATTATCAATTCCTGTAACCTGATGACCTTGATGAATTAAAGATTTGACCAGGTGGGATCCCAAAAAGCCGGCTGCCCCCGTCACTACAATATGTTTCAATACGTTCACGCTCCGTCCGTCAAAATGTATTGCTTTTAATCATTACCATGGCCGTTCTGAAGATAATTTTAATGTCTAACTGTAGCGAGACGTTGGAGATATAATGGAAATCATATTGCAGATTGTGATGGATGGGCTCTTTGCGAGCTTCACTCACCTGCCATAACCCGGTAATACCTGGTTTTACCAGAAAACGTCTGCGCTCCAAATCGGTGTAGCTTTCTTCTACAATTCGCTTCATTTCAGGTCTAGGACCCACAAAGCTCATATCACCCTTGATAATGTTAAGCAATTGTGGCAGCTCATCCAGACTCGTCTTGCGAAGCAAGCGACCCAGACGGGTGATTCTGGGATCATGACTTGTTGTTGGAGATAAGCCATATTTCGGTGCGTCCGTACGCATCGTTCTAAATTTATAAATATTAAACTTGATTCCGTTTTTTCCGTAACGCTCCTGTTTAAAGATTACAGGTCCTTTGGAATCGAGTTTGATCATTACCGCAATGACAAGCATGATCGGAGATGTGAGCAGTAATAGGAAAGCAGCTACAAAGAAATCGATGAGCGGCTTCATAACGTCGGCGTACCCGCCTACACGTTGGGAGTATGGCTGTTCAAGCAGTTTCCCATGGGCTTCCTTGGCAATGGCCTCTCCGCCGCTTCCATAGTATTCTGGTCCCGAGAGATTCACAGACCATCCCCTCCTGCAACAAGCACTTGGTTCAATTTTTCCTTCATTAGGATCTCTTCAATCGCCATTAAGACAGGTGCACGCAGCTCATTATTTTTCAACGCAAAGTCTAGCGTAGTCAGGATATATCCTAGTTTCTCACCCACGTCGAACCGGGAACCTTCGAAATCATACGCGCTGATGCCTTCATCGTGATTAAGCATTTGCAGAGCATCGGTAAGCTGAATTTCACCACCAGCTCCCACATTTTGCTCTTCCAGATACTCGAATACCTTAGGCGTCAAAATGTATCGACCCATGATTGCGAGATTGGAAGGAGCAGAACCGAGTGGCGGTTTCTCTACCATACTATTTACTGATGAAAGTCTTCCATCCGTATGCAGTGGATCAATAATTCCATAGCGATAGGTTTCACTTGGACTTACCGTTTTCACACCAAGCACCGACTGGTTAACCTTCTCGTATTGTTGAATCAACTGCTTCGTGCACGGTACTTCTGATACGACAATGTCATCGCCAAGCAACACGGCAAAGGGCTCATTGCCGATAAAATTCCGGGCACACCAAACTGCATGCCCCAGTCCCAGGGCTTCCTTCTGCCTTATGTAGTGAATATCAACGTTGGAGGATTTCCGGACTTCTTCCAGCAAACCCAGCTTGCCTTTCTCCAGCAGATTGTGCTCCAATTCAAACGCACTATCGAAATGATCCTCAATTGCACGCTTCCCTTTGCCAGTTACAATAATAATATCTTCAATACCGGAAGCTACCGCTTCCTCCACAATGTATTGAATCGTCGGTTTGTCTACGATAGGGAGCATCTCTTTAGGCATTGCCTTTGTAGCGGGTAAAAATCGGGTCCCCAAACCTGCTGCGGGAATGATTGCTTTCCTCACTTTAGTCATAAATACCACCCTATCCTTCTTATTTTTATGGTTTAAAAGTATGAGTTGAACCACTTAAATCCATGAAACCTTGAAATAAATTGATGCAATTCTTACTTTCAATTTCATAAAGGGGCATTCAACCCAACCTCACGTCACACCCTTGACGATTAACGTCTAAGGTACACTACCCACAGTGTGACCGAGTGCCTACCTTGATAAAGGTATAGTAGACATGACCTGACAGTGCTATTTGGGATTTATAACGAAAGCCACTTAAACATTCTCGACATAGTCAGCATTCCGATTTTTCGGTACCTGTACATTGTTCAGAACTGCTCCGAGAATCCGAGCATTTACATGTTCGAGATGTGCCTTTGCCTTTTTGACCAAGTCTTTCTTTACCTTGCCTGCACTTACGACAAGAAGGACACCATCGCACAATGAACTGATAATCAATGCATCCGTCACTGCCAGAACAGGCGGAGTATCAAATAGAATGACATCGTATTCTTCCTTTAGACTCTCCAGCAGGGCTGTCATTTTACGGGAACCCAGCATCTCGGAAGGGTTGGGCGGAATCGGACCTGAAGAGAGAACATGCAGTCCTTCCACATCCGTTTCTCTCAATACTTCCGTCACTTTATATTGACTCGACAATACACTGGTCAGCCCTACATGGTTGGGCACATTAAACATGCGGTGCACGGCAGGTTTGCGCAGGTCCGTATCCATAAGCAGAACCTTTTTCCCTTCCTGTGCATAGGTCACGGCCAAATTCCCAATCGTTGTGGTTTTACCTTCACCCGACAAAGCCGAAGCAATCATGATCGTTTGAATCTGACTATCAATGGATGAAAATTGGATGTTGGTTCTCAGCTTACGATAAGCCTCAGATGAACTGGACTTGGGATTAGCCATTGTAACTAGGCTTCCTTTATCATTGGTTAACCGTGGCATACTGGCCGTCACCTACCTGTTTTTGAGATGTTGTCTGTTTGGAGCTGCGAGCTTCTTCCTTTTTGATTTTGGATATGACAGCGAGTGCTGGAATTCCCAGCTCTTTCTCCAATTCATCTTCGGTTTTCAACGTATCATCCAAGTATTCCAAGAGGAATACAAAACCTACTGCCAGCAGAAGTCCTACGAGAAAGCTGATCAGGATATTAACGGTTGGATTTACATTGATGGGTCTGGACGATTCCGTGGGTTTGGCTTCACTTAGAATGGTTACATTATCCACTTTCATAATTACGGGGATTTGGGATTCAAACACTTTGGCAACGGCGTTAACTGTTTTGGCCGCTTTTTCCGAAGACAAGCCGGTAGCGGTTAAACTCATAACCTGGGATTCATTCGCTGTGGTTACCGAGATGTTTTGTGCCAGTTGATTGCCGTTCATGCCTAGATCGGGGTATGTAGCAGCTACTTTGTCGAGGATTGCTGAAGATTTGATGATTTCCATATACGAGTTAATCACTTTAATGTTGGTTTGAATGGACCCAATATCCAGACTGGGAACACCCTCTGCGTTATATGCCTGATTGACGATCAATTTTGCGTTCGCTTCATAAATGGGGACGGTAAAAAAATAATTTTTGACACCTGCTCCAATGCAAGCAACAGCAACAAAGGCTACGATGATCCAAATTCGCTTGCGTAAAATTTGCATGTACTCTTTCAGTTCCACCTTGTATTCCTCCCATTCAATTCGGCGATTATGAAGACATTCTATCGATCTGACTGCTTACCAGAACAACAACCTGCGTTTGAGAACCATTGGTTTTTCTTGCTCTATGTCTATACTTTGGTTGTTCCATAACGACCAAGCATTATTTTTTAAGCGTGCAACCAGTTCTTTGCCAAACCTGCGGCCTAGCTGCTCATATGCAGCATTCATAGCAAATGAACGAATATGAATGTCATGAGCGTCTGATGAAATGAAATGAAACGGGTTTTCTTTGCAAAAATGAAAACACCATTTCTGAACTTTTCGTCCGAAAAGTCCTATGATGGACTGTGCCGTGAGCTGAATCAGTGCGCCCTGATGAATGTATTCAACCAATAGCCCAGGATTTTTCTGGATTGAGTGATTCCTTTCGGGATGAGCAATGATAGGTACGATACCGGCTACTTTAAGTTCATGAAGTATTCCGGTGAACTGCGAGGGAATATAGCCAAAGGGCAATTCCAGCAACATGTAACGACTCCCGGCAAGTGTGCAGCATTTGCCTGCGTGTAAGTCTCGAATCAGAGCTTCGTGAACCCTGATCTCCTGTCCGGGGCGGATCTCCAAGCGAATGTTGCGTTTGCGAAGCTCTGCACGAAGCAGTTCCACGGCCTGATTGACCACAATCGGTTCATTATTGTAATGCCCGTTCAGGTGATGCGGAGTTGCAATGATCGAGGTAACTCCCGAGGCTGCCGCCTTCTGGGCCATGTCGATGGACTGTTCCATGTGAACCGGACCATCATCAAGACCTGATAAAATGTGGCAGTGTATTTCAACCATATCCAAACTTCCTCAATGTATGATCCCCCTCGCCCTTTTATTCATCGCGCAAAATGCTTTTGGTGTTAAAGAACTAATGCATAACGCTATGAAATATAGTAAAATGGCGTTAAGTACATGCTTGTTCAGAAAATGTTTAGAATTTGTGATGCTTCATATGGTAAAATCGATGTAATGATAGGTTTTCTGCAGGTCCGGTTGTTCTGCTGCCTTTTCATAGGCAAATCGGGATACCGTAGGAAACTGCACGTCACGAAGCATCTGATTTAACTGTCCAGTTATATATAGTGTCTGCTCTTGCTGAATATGCAGGCTTGAATGATACAATGTAAGTTCGCCGAAGGGCTGTTTCCATTGCAAGCTGGCCTGAAGCCTTAAACATACTTGGCGATCTTCTACATCCAAACCGATCAACATCATTGACGATACCGGTAAAACCAGGTCACTCAGGAAAGTAATCGCTTTTGTATCCATCCCAAGCAAGAGAACGGGACGTCGTTTGCGGTCTACTGTCTTACCCTGAAACTCCTGAATGTACATATGGACATTTAATTCTAGATCGGCCCATTCCTGAATCACTGAATTCATCGTTTCATTCCTTTAGAATGGATTAACCTCCAAGTGTTGCCATTATTCCTTCTCACAGGTATATTGCATAGACAATTTGGAGACACTTAAATTATTCCAAATGATACATTTTGTAACTTCCATACGTCCAATTTACGATACAAATTGTATCATGTCAAGCAGTATTTGGACATGGTTCTTTTGATTTACGACAATATGAGATGTCCTTAGACAGACCTATTTGAGATATAGGTCTGTCCAAGCGTCATCATTTTGCAGGAAAGCTGCCCTGATCAAAAAATAGCTCAGGATTGGTTTAATATATTTGACATGGCGTTCAGGGGGAAAAGCGTATGAACTACGGAAATCGCATTGCTGAATTAAGGGAACAGCGGGGACTTACTCAAGAAGAACTTGCGAGCTCCATTCATATTACCAGGGCCGCTCTCTCCCATTATGAGAAGAATCGACGCAAACCGGACTTTGAAGTATTAACCAGGCTTGCTGATATTTTTAATGTATCCATTGATTATCTCATTGGGCGTACGAAGCAGAGCGATGTGGTTATGGATGAGGATGTTCGGGAATTTGTGGACTCGCTTGAATTATCAGATAAGGAAGTGTTGGATCGCTTCGACCTGATGATCGATGGCAAACCCTTAACAGAAGAAGAGGCACGTCGTTTTATTGCTTTTGTCCGAATGGAACGCAGCATGGATTAACTCCAACAAAGGAAGACCCAGTCCCGAGTAGTCATCTCTTCGGTTCCTGGGTTTTTTTGCGTCTTAACTCCCTCCAATACATATTTGTGTATGATCCTGGTTATTAGTGCTCATTGTTGACGGAGGATATGAACTCGTTCCAACGCTCCGGGTCGATTCCGCATTGCAGTAAAACCTTCATGATGTCCATCTCGGTTGCTTCCACTTGTTTACCTGTCGGCTTAAGTTCGCCCCTGTTTGGATTCTTCATATTCATTCCGCTAACCTCTCTTATCTATATATACTTTCCCTGCACTCCAAAACTAGCCTTATTATACTTGAGAAAGTTCCTCAATGTTGTCGTCTCATGGCGATAGCGTTTTTGGTACGGGTTCTAATTTTGTCGAAACACAAATAGGAGCTTTACAGCGCCTCATCGGCAGCCATAAAGCTCCATTAATTCTTCATACAACTCATTCACGCAATTCTGTTAAAAGAGGGACTTAACCTCCCGCACGTGCAAGCTCACGCATATTGGCTTCAAATGCAGCCAGCAAAGCTTCCTCTCCCGTCAAGCCTGTCGCCTGAACACGTTCGATCTGCTCTGTCATCCGTTTGAAGTCTTTCGGAATAACCCGAACGAACTGGTTCACAGAATCCTGCCAGTTATCCAGAATACGCTCACCTGCAGCACTGCCTGTATAAGCCACATGACGTTGAATCATGCCGCGCAGGTCTGCACTTTCCGATACATCTTCAATCCGCTCCAAAAGAACCATTTCCAGGTTACAACGCTGCAGGAATGTGCCTTCCGGATCATATACGTAAGCAATACCTCCGGACATCCCGGCTGCAAAGTTACGACCTGTATCGCCCAGAACGACGACACGTCCGCCGGTCATATATTCACAACCGTGGTCACCCACACCCTCGACAACGACTTTTGCACCCGAATTCCGTACGGCAAACCGCTCACCTGCAATCCCGCGAATATAAGCTTCACCACTGGTTGCTCCATACAGAGCCGTGTTACCAATAATGATATTATCCTCGGCATTGAACGTTGCTTTTGGAGAAGGCATAACAATCAGTTTACCTCCGGATAACCCTTTACCAACGTAGTCATTGGAATCCCCTTCAACGGTCAGGGTCATCCCTTTAGGTACAAAGGCCCCGAAGCTTTGTCCGGCAGAACCGACAAACTTGAATTGAACGGTGTCTTCAGGTAGTCCAGCAAGACCATATTTCCGTGTAATCTCACTACCCAGAATCGTACCTACTGCCCGGTTAACGTTAGTAATCGGAAGAACAGCCTCAACAGGTTGCCCAGATTCGATCGCAGGTTGAGCCAACGTCAGCAGCTGCTGCATGTCGAGCGTCTCTTCCAATTGATGATTCTGGTGCTGTGTACGATAACGTGCAGAACCTTCCGGCATCTCAGGTACATGCAGCAGCACAGACAGATCCACACCTTTTTTCTTCCAATGATCTACTGCCTGAACCGTTTCAAGACAGTCTGTACGTCCAACCATTTCCTGAATGGTACGGAAACCAAGCTCAGCCATAATTTCGCGTACATCTTCAGCGACAAAACGCATGAAGTTAACAACGTGAGCCGGATCACCCATATAATTTTTGCGCAGCTCCGGATTTTGCGTTGCCACACCTACCGGACATGTATCCATCTGACAAACACGCATCATGATACATCCCAGTGCCACGAGTGGTGCTGTGGAGAAACCATACTCCTCCGCTCCAAGCAAGGCAGCGATCGCAAGGTCGCGACCATTCAGCATTTTACCGTCCGTTTCCAGAACAACACGATCACGCAGATTGTTCAGCATCAGCGTTTGATGTGTTTCGGCAAGACCAAGCTCCCAAGGCATACCCGCGTGACGGATCGAGCCTTGTGGAGATGCACCCGTACCGCCGTCGTATCCACTTACGAGGATAATATCAGCACGACCTTTGGCTACACCTGCAGCAATGGTACCTACGCCGACTTCGGAAACCAGCTTCACGTTGATTTCCGCACGTGGATTTGCGTTTTTCAGGTCATAGATCAACTCAGCCAAATCCTCGATAGAGTAAATGTCGTGATGCGGCGGCGGAGAGATCAGACCCACGCCAGGCGTTGAACCACGAACTTCAGCAACCCACGGATATACTTTACGTCCTGGCAGCTGTCCACCTTCACCCGGTTTTGCACCTTGTGCCATTTTGATCTGGATCTCGTCAGCATTCACGAGATAGTTAGACGTAACACCGAA
This sequence comes from Paenibacillus sp. PvP094, assembly GCF_040546835.1. NCBI lineage: Bacteria > Bacillati > Bacillota > Bacilli > Caryophanales > Paenibacillaceae > Paenibacillus > Paenibacillus sp. PvP094. The sequence goes on from NZ_JBEPOM010000001.1 coordinate 749,587, forward strand.
ACGTCCGGACGCTACCTGTTTAATGGCACTGCGCCGTGAATCACCGTTGCTATCTTTAATGAAGCGAGCCGGATCCTCCCCGCCTTCACCTGTGTTTGATTTACCACCGACACGGTTCATGGCGATCGCCAAATCCTCGTGTGCTTCCTTACTGATGGAACCGAAGGACATCGCACCTGTTTTGAAGCGGCGCATAATACTTTCAACGGATTCCACTTCCTCCAGCGGAACTGCTGGCCCTGCCGGTTTCAGTTTCAGCATGGAACGAATCGTCAGCAACTGATCATTCTCACCCTGTACCAGTTTGGCATACTTTTTGTACAGGTTGTAATCGCCAGTGCGAACGGCATGCTGTAACGTATGAATCGTTTGCGGGTTGAACAGATGTTCTTCCCCGTCATTACGCCACTGATATTCACCGCCAGAATCCAGCACTTTGTCATTGCCGTCTTTGTCCGTAAAGGCACGATTATGATGAGTCAGCACCTCTGCTGCCACTTCTTCCAGACCAATACCACCGATCCGGGATGGTGTCCAAGTAAAGTAACGATCAACGAAATCAGACTTCAGACCAACCGCTTCAAAAATTTGAGCGCCGCGATAGGACTGAATTGTCGAGATTCCCATTTTGGACAATATTTTAATAACGCCTTTGGTTGCGGCTTTAATGTAGTTTTTGACAGCTTTCTCATGCGAGATGCCGCGCAGCAGCCCTTGCTGAATCATGTCATCCAGTGTTTCGAATGCCAGATAAGGGTTCACGGCACTTACGCCGTAGCCCAGCAGCAATGCGTAGTGATGAATATCACGAGGCTCTGCCGATTCCAGCAAGATGCTGACCTTGGTTCTTGTACCCTGACGGATCAGGTGGTGATGCAAACCTGCGACTGCAAGCAGTGCAGGAATGGCTGCATTCTCCGCATCCACGCCGCGGTCAGACAAGATCAAGATGTTATGACCTTTGTCGATGACACGGTCCGCTGCTTCGAAGAGCAGATCCATCGCTTTGCGCAGTCCTTCCGCGCCTTCTTTGGCCGTGAAGAAAATCGGGATGGTCATCGAACGGAAGCCTGGACGGCGCACGTGACGAATTTTCGCGAAATCTTCATTGGACAATACCGGTGTATCCAGACGGATCTGGCGACAGCTCTCCGGTTCAGGATTGAGCAAGTTGCGCTCTGGACCAATCGTTGTAGCCGTAGACGTGACGATCTCTTCACGGATGGCATCAATTGGTGGATTGGTTACCTGTGCAAACATTTGTTTAAAGTAGTTATACAAACGCTGCGGACGATCCGACAGCACTGCCAGTGGTGCATCATAACCCATGGAACCTGTAGCTTCCATCCCTGTGGACGCCATTGGCTCCAGCACTTTGCGCAGTTCCTCAAATGTATACCCATAGGCCAGCTGAAGCTGGGTTACGTTATCGTGTTTTGGATCTGGAAGTTCCGGCGCTTCCGGCAATTCATTCAGATCCATCAAGTGCTCATCGAGCCACTCCTGATACGGATTCTCGGCTGCAATTAGAGCCTTTACTTCCTCATCCGAGATGATGCGTCCTTCTTTTGTATCCACGAGCAGCATGCGACCTGGACGCAGACGATCCTTGTACAGAATATCTTCTGGAGCAATATCCAGGACCCCGACTTCAGAGGACAAAATGATGCGATCGTCTTTCGTTACATAATAACGTGCCGGACGCAGACCGTTACGGTCCAGTGTTGCACCAATCTGCAGACCATCCGTAAAGGCCATTGCTGCCGGCCCGTCCCAAGGCTCCATCATCGTGCTGTGATATTCATAAAATGCTTTTTTGGCCGGATCCATTCCCTCATCCGTGCTCCACGGCTCAGGAACCATCATCATTGCCACGTGTGGCAAGGAACGTCCGCTCAAATACAAGAACTCCAGTGTGTTATCAAACATCGCCGTATCCGAACCGTCCGGGTTAATGATCGGCTTCACTTTGGAGATATCGTTGCCAAACACTTCGCTCTCAAACAGCGATTGACGTGCGTGCATCCAGTTCACGTTACCACGCATCGTATTGATCTCACCGTTGTGGATCATGAAGCGATACGGGTGGGCACGCTCCCAGCTTGGGAATGTATTGGTACTGAAACGGGAGTGTACTAATGCAATCGCCGATTCAACCAGGTCTTCCTGCAAATCGAGATAGAACTGTCCAACCTGCTCGGTAGTCAGCATGCCTTTGTAGACAATTTTACGACAGGACAAGCTTGGCAGGTAGAACGAACCGCCTTCTTTCTCATCAGCCGAATACCGGATCGCCAGCTCGGCACGTCTGCGAATCACATACAGCTTGCGCTCGAACGCGAGTTCATCGTTGATATCCGCAGATCTGCCAATGAACACCTGACGCACATAAGGCTTCGCAGCCAGGGCGGAACGACCCAGCATCTCATCAAAGGTCGGCACATCCCGGAAACCGAGGAATGTCTGTCCTTCTTCTTCAATGATTTTCTTCAAGCTCTCTTGATGAGCATGACGAATCTCAGGATCCTGAGAAAGGAACAGCATTCCCACGCCATACGCTCCCTGCTCTGGCAGCGCAAAGCCGAGGCGCTCTGCTTCCTGTGCAAAGTAACGATGTGGAATCTGAATCAAAATACCGGCTCCGTCACCGGAATTCGGCTCACTGCCCTGTCCCCCGCGGTGCTCCATATTGCTGAGCATGGTCAGTGCCTGACTAACGATATCGTGTGAAGGTACTCCTTTGATGTTGGCAACAAAACCCATTCCGCATGCATCTTTTTCGAACTGTGGGTCATACAAACCCTGTTTAGGAGGTAATCCGATGTGTCTCATGGAACGCAACCTTTCTATAATGAAGTATTTCGGAAAGATCAAGAACATAGGCAACAAGCAACAATGAAACGGGAGGAGCGGGCCTATAGGTTGAGAACCCTGCTGAATAATCGAGGTGACCGCAATCGGGTCATTGGATTTAGAGTACTTCTGCTGCTGGAGAAGAAGTCATTCTTTCGTAGTGCTTCCGGATGAGCCGGTAAAGAGCACATTATAATTACTCGCAGTCGCTGGCACGACCGCTGATATGGAGCGACGTTTTTTGATATAGTTCTATTATTTTAACACCGACCTAACATCAGCGCAATTTAAACTTTTTAATACCTCTGATAAGAAATGTTTTGCAGTACAGCTTTAGTGTAATGACGTTTAAATTCATCTCTTTTTCGAATAATTATACACATTTTAAGACAGAGTACAACTGATTTTATCTGCTGACAAAAGAAAAACATTCCATATGCAGCCTGTGTTTCTGCTTAATATCACCAAATTTCTATTCCGTTTTCGAGCAAAATGCAGCCCGAACATGCATTTGTATACAAAAAGAGCCTGCGGCCCATTTTGGGGTCACAAGCTCTTTGCACTTTTTGACTACTATGTTGCATAATTTTGATACTGGATACCAAACTTTATTTTTCCATCCAAGCCATTACTCTGCATGACTTCAGACTTATGCTGTCACAACTTGACCCGATTCGGCCGAATCAGTCATTTCAGCCTCTTTTTTCGGACGACGGCCACTCCAGAGGAAGTACGCCAACGTCAACAGAATGGATACCCCTGCATAGATAGCCAGAATTCCAGCCTGATGCCACATCACATCGAAGTTGCCACTGGACACGACTGCTTTGAAGCCCATAATGCTATGCGTCATCGGTAACCATGGGCTAAATGCCTGGAGCCAGGACGGAATCAGTTCTACCGGGAAGGTTCCTGCACTTGCCGCAAGCTGGAATACCAGCAGCAGAATGACCACATAGCGTCCAGGCAGATCAAGCCAGGTAACAAGCGCCTGAACAATCAACATGAACGTCAGCCCCGTAATAATCGTGAACAGATAGAACAGTCCTACACTGTGCGTTTCCAGACCAAGACCATACAGCATAAAGCTGGCAACGATAACCGATTGGAAAATGCTCATGGAACCAAATACGAGTGTACGGCTTACAAAACGGCTCCAGCCAGATGCACCCGGTACGGATGTATCACGCATTTTCAAAATAATGGTCGAGATAAGGGATCCGACAAACAATCCAATGGACAGGAAGAATGGCGTCAATCCTGTACCATAATTGGACACGGATTCTGCTTCATTCTCAGCTGAGTTAATCGGTTCAGCAAACATGTTGACCACGTCATCGGTTTTCTTCACTTCAGACGTTTTCTGAGCGGCATCATTCAGCTTGGTGGCCAGTTCACTTGAGCCGTCTTTAAGCTCAGTCAAACCATTAGCCAATTCGCCTGCACCATCACCAAGCTGTTTGGAACCGTCTGTCAGCGAACTCACACCACCGCTCAGCTTGCCAACGCCGGTTTGCAAGGCACTTGTGCCTGTGCCAAGTTGTTTGGCCCCATTCACCAGCTGAGTGCCGCCGCTTGCAGCTTCACCCAACTTGCCGCTAAACTGCTTCAGGCCGTCAGAGAGCTTCGCTCCGCCTTCGCTAAGCTGATTGGCTCCAGCGAGCAGCTGCTGCTGTCCATCAACCAGTTGGTCGGCTCCAGCGAGCAGCTGCTGTTGTCCGCCGTGAAGCTCTGTCGCACCTGCTGCAAGCTGCTGGTTGCCCTCGTGAAGCTGATTCGCACCTTGCGCCAGCTTTTGTTCGCTCTCGTGCAGCTGTGCGCTGCCTTCTGCCACAGCCTCACTGGCTGCCAGCAGCTTCTGAACATCCTCACTTGCAGCCAGCTCCGGATTAGATGCAGCCAGCTGTTTCAAACCGTCCGCCACACCTTGGGCACCGTCCGCAACTTTACTGCTTCCATCAACGGCAGACTGTAAGCCTGACGCCAGAGTTCCACTACCCTGCACTGCACTTTGCAAACCTTCTGACAGCTTCGCACTGCCTTGTTCGGATGATTGAAGACCTGCCTGCAGCTTGCTTGTGCCATCAAGTGATGATTGAAGACCAGCCTGCAGCTTGTCACTGCCATCCTTTAACTGGTCTGCTCCGCTTTGAAGCTGATCCGAGGCTGCAGCCTGCAGCTGCTGAAGACCGGAAACCAGACTGGTTGTGCCGCTTTCCAGCTGGGTGGCCCCGGTATGCAGTGCATCAACGCCATCGCTCAATGGAGATAGTCCATCCTGAAGCTCAAGTGTTCCGGATGCCAGTTTGGCCAAATTGTCTTTCAGCTTGACCGCACCATCATCCAGTTTGCCTGCCCCCGTATTCAGTTCGCCCGCACCATCGCCCGCTTCCGCCAGTCCGTCAGATACTTCGGAGAACTTGTCGAGCAGCGTTTCGGCATAGGCCTCCGTCACCTTGGCAGATACCTTCGCCTTAAGATCCTTGATTGCCGTCTTGCCGATCTGTGCACCTACGAAGCTGTAATTGCCGTTAGGTTCGTAGATCAGTTCAGCTGGCTGCGGTTGATCATCCAGCAGCGTGGTGGCCTGGGAAGAGAAATTTTCAGGAATGGTAATTTGCATATAATACTTGTCGTTCTGCATACCCTCTTTGGCCTGAGATGCATTAACGAATTCCCATTCAAAATCTTTATTTTTCTTCAGCTCATCCACCAGATCGTCGCCGACCTGCAAGGATTTGCCTTCAAGCTCTGCTCCCTTGTCGAGGTTGACGACAGCAACCGGCATCTGGTCAACATGACCATATGGGTCCCAATAGGCAGCCAGATAGATACCGCTATACAGGATCGGAATAAACATTACTGCAATGACGGGGATCAACACCTTCGGGTTTCTCACGGCCGATCCCACATCCTTGAAAAACACGGATAAAGATTTCATGTCTTTTTTCTCCCCTAACTCTCTGCTTCATGAGCAGGAACTAACTTAATGTAAACATGTGAATGAATTCAGCAATTTGCTGAAATACGAACTGACTACTTTCCTCAAGTGGTCAATTTAGAGTAAAAAACAAACCTGCCTCTCGGCAAGCCTCACTACCTTCACGCAAAAAAGACACTCCATATTCTCCCTATATTATAGTAGAGAAATTTGGAAACTACATGACGGCAGCAATTCCTTCCATTAAGAAAAGACGAAAGTAATTTTTGATTTCCTCTTTGCTGAGCGGTTCGTGCTGTTTATTCCAATCCGAGGTGAGCGCTATATACAGACGGATCATCATAAAGGCCACGACTTGCGGATCACAATCCCGAATCTCACCGCTGTCTCTGGCTTTCTCCAGCTCCTTGGACAAGAAGTCGGAAATGACCTTCTCCACCTTGTCCAGACCCTCCTTGGCCTGAAGTGTTCCAAAATCTTTAAGTTCCTGGGATAGCTTCACCAATAAATCATGATCACGTCGGAATTCCAGCAATGAATCCAGCACACGAAACAGGTTATCAAAAAAGGCACTTTCCTGACGCACTTCACGATGGGCAATATTTTTCATTTCCTGGATCACTTCCACCAGAATCTGATCAAACAGCTGCTCCTTGTTCGTAAAAAAAGTGTAAATTGTCCCTTTGCCTACATTCGCTATCTTGGCTACCTGATCCATCGTGGTAGCTTTGTATCCAAACATGGCGAACGACTGAGCTGCTGCATGAATGACCTGCTGCCTCCGGTCAATCGGAGCCATCATATCCCCTCCTTCACTGATCTTCTCTTATGAAATGACCAAAAATACAATTTGGTCACTTGGTCAAAACTTACATTATCACCTTCGTCAACAGATTGCAACCCTAACATTTCAAATTTGTGTTAATTTATTTTAACCGAAATGCAGTGGAAAGTGATTCATTCGTCGTCTATAGTGTATGATGGTTCCAATAATACGGATTAAACGAAGATGGACTGTCTCAGAACATCAACTTTCGTGTAAATATTTATGGAATGAACATGATTTTTCGTTTCGCTGTATATTCATGTATTGAAGGGTACGGCAGAACGGTGAACTTATCAAATTTAAACTTATGAATAAAGGTGAACTCATGCGAAAACCAAGAGTGCTCTTATTATCCGAAGGTTTCGGCACCGGTCACACCCAGGCCGCACATGCGCTGGCAAGCGGCATCAAAAAGGTCAGTCCACACGTCCATAGCCGCGTTATCGAGCTTGGCAAATTCCTAAATCCGACGGTGGCTCCGCTTATTTTTTCCGCCTATCGAAAAACATTATCCGTCCAGCCCAAACTGGTCAGCATGCTGTATCGGACACAATATAATAAATCATTAAACGGATTTACCAAACTCGCTTTGCATCGAATTTTCTATACTCAGACGGCCCAGGTCGTATCACAGTTGAAGCCGGATGCAGTAATCTGCACTCATCCGTTTCCGAATGCGGTCATTTCAAGACTGAAACGGCAAGGACTGAACATACCACTGTATACGGTCATTACGGATTACGATGTGCACGGTACATGGATCAATCCTGAAGTAAATCAGTATCTGGTCTCTACCCCACAGGTTAAGGCATTACTTGAAATTCGGGGAGTCGACCCCTCTCGAATTCAGGTTACGGGAATTCCCGTGCATCCTGATTTTTGGGAAGCAGGTGACAAAGTACGGCTGCGTCAGGAAATGGGGCTGAAGGATATGCCTACGGCACTGCTTATGGGCGGTGGATGGGGGCTTTCCTTTGATGAAGAACATATGAAACTATTAACCTCCTGGGCCGATCGGGTGCAGCTTGTATTTTGCCTTGGAAGCAACGAGAAGATGATCTCCAGGATGAAAGAGATGGCTTGCTTCCAGCATCCGAACATCCGCATTCTCGGGTACACCAGGGAAGTCAGCAAGCTGATGGACGTATCGGACGTGCTTATTACGAAACCGGGCGGCATGACTTGCACAGAGGCCCTGGCTAAAGGGCTGCCGATGTTGTTTATTCCACCGCTTCCAGGCCAGGAAGAAGAGAATTGCGAGTATTTTGTACAAGCCGGATACGGCCAGGTGATACATTCAGCAGACGTCATTACCACAAGGTTCACAGAGCTGTGCGACCGGACAAAAACACCGAAGGAAGCTGAAAGCCAGCTGAAAGTTGTACGCAAACCGTGGAACAAACCGTCCTATGATCCAACGTCTTGTGCACATGCTGTTCACGAATTATTGTGTCCGGCTATAGCCGAGTTCCCCTCCACGCCCAAGGAACGCTTTAAGGCCGGAATTCCTGCCACGACGCTGTCAGGTACCAGAATTCCATTCTAAGGCCTCTAAAGGCCCCTGGAGCTCTTCTGGGAGGGTGTTGTATATGGATAGACATGTCCTATGATTAACATCAACTCATTTGAAACGAAATGCATACAGAAAAGGTTCCCTTCTCATTTTGGAAGGGAACCTTCTTCAATTTCATTTAAAGTAAACGTATGTTTTACCAGAAAAAAGGGTAATTTAAAGGAAAGAGATCCATTTAAATACCGAAATAAAACTCTGTTTCAGGTGTTTTCAAAGGTTTGTTTAATGTAAATACATTAACTACCCTGCCTGTTTGCAGAATTTTCAGATCAATTACTTGTAAAAAGTATGATGACCGATCGTTTTCACTTTTTTCTTCGAATGGGCAACCGTCAGATCATCAGCAAGCGTCAATGACAAGAAATAATACGTATCATCAGCGACTTCCTTCTGTCCATTCAGTGCAGCATTCACTGCCTTCACGCTGTCCTTATTGGGAACTACACGCTTCAGACGTCCGTTGGCTACCGGGCTGAATTGAGACTTCTGATAGATTACCTTGTAAATAGTATCGGGAAAATTGGCTGACCGCAGCCGGTTTAAGACAACATTGGCAACTGCCACTTTGCCTTCGTACGGTTCACCTTCCGCCTCTGCCATGACAATTTTTTGCAGCAGAAGCAGCTCTTTATCGGACACACTGTATGACCAGGTTGCAAGTTTCGAGTCCTCCTGGTTCAAAAGCTCGGTCCGCGTAAAGTAAAGTTTTTGGGGGGGAGTTGTTACAGCAGCAGCCGCTTTGGCCTTCTCAATTTTGGCCAATTTCAGGGCAGCTTCTTTTTTGGCTTTGGCCGCAGCAGCAGCTCTGGCCTTATGCTTCGCCTTGGCTTCCTTCAATTCCTGTTCTTCCTGAGCAGCCGTAAGCCAGTCCTTTGCTGGCAATGAAGCCGTCCAGTTTGCCGTATGAATCGATGAATCAGCAGACAGACTTGTCCCGTCTGCCATCATTCGCCTGTCCCCAGCAGAAGAAGATGATGCGCTATTTTGCACAGAAGCCGCCAGATCGGTCATCTGTTTACTATCACTTGCCTCGTTCCATTTCCCAGTTGCCTGAACTACATTAACCCCCACTATACATACAAGCAGCACAGATAACATCGGTGCTACCCAACGATTCTTGCTTATAATATCCATTCGTAAGATTCCTCCTGTCGCAACAATTCCCTTAACTAAGTAACCCAAAAAAAAGAATTTGAATAACGATGGCTAATATTACATAGGGATAAACGTAATGTCAATGTGATTTTATGTCATAAAAACGAGTTTTAGGAAAATGAAAACGTATCCACAACCTCATACATTGGCGATTGTCCCAGCCTAGTCACATAAAGTACAAAGTCCTCCACAATCCATGATTTAGCACCCAAGGAATGTTCCGGAAGCACCCCATAAATACCTTTATCTTCATTTCCTGGGGCTAAACCCAGAAATTTGCGTGCAATTGTAATGTGCGGAGAGTACGGTCTCAGCTCCGCTTCATATCCAAGTGTCGATGTGGCCTCCACGATCCGTTTGTGAAGAAGATTCAAAGATTCCAGCTCGCCGTCTACCCCCCTCCACAACACCTTCGGAGCATCTTTCAGACCAAAAGTACCCCACCCGGAAGTTTGCAGTTCAAACGGCTGAATTCCAGTACTCGCCATGCGAAGCTCTTTCCGCAGATGCCCGATATCACTCACCAGTGTATCTCCCAGAAATTGCAGCGTGATATGATAATCCCGATGGTCTGTCCATTTGCGAAAATCGAGCCTGTTCTTCACCATTCCTGCATCAAGTTGAAGGGATTCCTGAATAGCTGCCGGAAGACGTATCGCCGTAAATAATCTTTCCCGCCGTGATGGTAGATCCGTATATGAATAGTTATTCATCATCGTATACACCTCTCTAAAGTTCGTTCTATTATTTCATAATCATATGTCCTGTTTCAAGTTGGGTAATTATAGATTGACACAAATGTCAGCACTTGCACATGAGGCTTCATTCCTGCCTTTCTGCAGCATCTTCTCAAATCTGCTACACTTATCTCACAACTCAATTGAATTCAGGAGGTTACACACTATGGGTAAAATTGTATGTTTTCCATCTTTATCTGCGGAACAGCAGCAGCGCATTTTAGACGCCGCACCCGGCTATACGCTGACCGTCAGCAAAGCCAAGGAGATTGACCCTACTGAGTTAACAGAAGCCGAAATTATTGTCGGCTGGTCTCCACTCGTCACAGAACATGCCCTGAAGAAGGACAGCCTCCTGAAGTGGGTACAGGTCTGGTCCGCAGGTGTGGATAACCTCCCCTTCTCGGATTTGGAACAAAAAAACATTCAGGTGACCAGTGCCAATGGCGTACATGCCATCCCGATCACTGAAATTATTGTAGGCATGATGTTATCGCACAGCCGCTGGCTGAGACAAGCCATGCTTCATCAACAGCAAGCCGAGTGGAAAAATCCCGACAAACCACTGCCGGAGCTGCACGGCAAAACGGCTGTCATTGTTGGTGTAGGAGAGATCGGCACCGAAGCTGCCCGTATTCTTAAGGCGTTTGGCATGAATGTCATCGGGGTCCGCCGGTCCGGCAAAGACGTTCCTAATGTCGATCACATGTACGATATGTCCGGACTGCATGAAGCTTTGGGCAAAGGTGATTATGTCATTAACATCTTGCCCCTCACAGACGAAACCCATCATTTGTATAATCAAACCGCATTCGAACATTTCAAGAAAGGCTCCTGCTTCGTCAATGTAGGACGAGGTCCAAGTGTAGACACTGAAGCGCTGATTCGTGCACTGGATAGCGGCCAGGTCGCCTATGCTGCGCTGGACGTTTTTGAAGAAGAACCCCTTCCTGCTGAGCATCCATTATGGCAAAAGGACAATGTGTTAATTACCCCCCATATCGCGGGAAGTACGGAGCAATATACGGATCGGGCACTTGATATTTTTGTGAAAAATCTGGAAGCTTACCTGGCGGGCAAAACACTGCCGCTCAACCTGGTCGACTATAGTCATAAATACTAATTCGCCCTCCATTTTCCATGCACAATTGTACAAATGCCTTATCATTATTTCTAAAAATGGATATAAAAAACCTCCACACCCGGAAATCATTTCTTCCGAGTTGGAGGTTTTCTTCTACTATATAACTATGTGCATAACCAAACGTGACGTATAAACGTTCCTTTACGCACAGCACAATACTGATCCACTTCCCACCCCGCTGCAAGCAAATGCTCTTCCACCCATTCCGTGGATACAACTACAGCCCGTTTTGCCAGCCTGCGCAGACTTGTCAGCATGATGCGCTGGTCTTCATCCGGGAGGACGGAACACAGATTGTAGGGCATATCCAAAATCGCTGCGTCGTAGGATCCGTCTAATTCATTCATGTCACCCAGTGTAAGGCAAGCCGGATCATAACCAAAGTGCGGCAGATTGATGCGCGCTCCCTGAATGGCCAGCGGATTCAGGTCGTTCCCTCTTGCCTCAATTCCCATGGAGAGTGCTTCAATGACTACCGTACCCATGCCGCAGCATGGATCGAGCAGCCGCTGGTTCAGAATGTTCGGTACGGCAATGTTAACGAGAGATCTGGCCAGCGCAACTCCGAAACCAGTGGAGTAATTTTGCGGCTTCTGCTGATGACGTTGCCACGATCGATCCGCTTCTGTCCACCGACCGAAGATCCATTTTCTACCTGTTCGAATTAGTCCAAAGGTCACTTTTGGGCGCTTCATCTGCGCTTTGCCCTTAATGCACATTCCCACTTCTCTTTCCAGCTGACGGGAATGTTCATAATCAGGCATATGGTCTCCTTCTTTCAGACATACCACCTTAAACGTCTCTTCCGGAAGCAATTCAATCTTCGCTGCAGTCGGAAGCAGATCCTTCACGGTCTCTGCTTCCGATATCACGTCCAGCCTTCCATGAATAAACGGGCTTCTGCCTGGTGGAATGCATATATTAGACCGGACATATGAGCGTAAATCCGAATTCATTTCCAGTCTGGAACCAATTAGTGTATGGAGCTCGAGCGAGCATAATTCACGCTCATTCTCATGACAGGCAAACGTATAGATGTAATCTTGGTTGATTAAACTCCTTGTGATGTCGGTCGAATAGATTTCAGTCAAAATTGCAGCCGTCCTTCATGTTTCTTCTATTATAAGAAGAAGGTTTATATTTTTAATTTTTCGATGGAAGTAAGCAGGTCATCCGACAATTCCTTCAATGATTGAATGCTGCCGCTAATCGTTTCCATGGAGCTTACCTGTTCTTCAGCTGAAGCCGAAACTTCCTCTACGCTTGCCGCAGTTTGTTCCGATACTGCCGAGATCTGTTGGCTGAAATCATTCATGCGTCCACTTGCATCCTGCATTCCTTCCAACCCAGCTGTCATCGTGCCAATCACGTGAACCATTTCCTCTACGGATTCATTAATATTCCGGAACAGATTACCCGAAGTTCGCACATGTTCTTGTCCCAGTTCAGTCTCCCGAACTCCTGTACGCAATTCAGCAACTACTCCCTGGGAATCCTGCTGGATATCTTCCGTAATCACTGTAATTTCCTCCACTGAAGTCTGCACCGCTTCCGATAACTTCCGAACCTCGGCTGCGACCACGGCGAATCCACGACCACTCTCTCCAGCGCGGGCTGCCTCAATGGAAGCATTCAATGCCAGCAGGTTGGTCTGCCTTGCGATGTCACGAATCACTTGGACCAGCTTGGAAATATCCTCGTTTTTACGGTTTAGCTGCTCCATCCGATCCATTGAAGCTGAGACAGCCCCGGAGATTTGCAGCATTTGCTGCACCGATTGCTCCATGGCCTTACGTCCATTCAATCCCTGCTCCAGCACACGTTCCGACATCGCACTAAGCTTGCTCCCTTGATTAGCATGCTGCTGAATGTGATCGTTCAATCCCTCAACCGTACGTGCTGATTCGACTGCCGTTACGGCCTGACTCTCTGCAGCCTTGGCCGACTCTTCCATCGTAATGGCAATTTGCTGACTTCCAATTTTGACTTCTTCCGAAGAAATGGCCAGCTCGTTGCTCTGGCGATTCACCGCTTCGGCAACTCGTCTGGCATTCAACACCATGGAAGTCAGATTCCCTTTCATCGTGTTCACCGCTTTAGCCAAGAGCCCTACTTCATCTTCGTGCTTGGTATGTATATCCTGCACATTGAGTTGGCCTTCTGCAATCAGCTTCACTGCACTAATAACCCGGAGCAGCGGTTTCACGACCTGGGAACGAATAATCGGAATCACGATCGCCGTGATCGCAATCATGATCAGCACCCCTACAATAATGATCATTCGACCATTCTGCACAGACCTGATGGTTTGTGCTGCCGAGAGATCCGACTGATTCTGATTGTACTCGACCAGATAATCCAGATCGACCTGCATGGCATCGAAGGAATCAGCCCCTTTTTCCGATACTTCCTTCGCCAGTTGGGATTGTCCTTGATCACTCAAATTGATCGCTTGGGTATTCAGCTTAAGATAAGCTGCCCACTTCGTCTTGAATGCATCCCAGTGCTCCTGTTCGTCTGTCGCCTTTTCCTGCTGATCGTATATTTTGATCGTCTGTGCCGTTTCGCGAATGTAATTGGTACGCTCTTCAGCGAGTTCAGCCTTGTCTCCATCCGGAGCATCAAAGTGCCGGTAACTCAATGACAAAATATGTTCGGTGGTATAGTTCAACCTATTGATTTGCTGAATCGAAGGCATCCAGTTCCCCGTAATCTCATTGGTGTTGGCTTCCATGGAGTTCAACCGGGTAACAATGGTGACACTAAGGAGAATTAAACAGAGGATTAACAAATAGAACGCGATGCTGATACGCAGACCGATACTCCTGATCTTGAATCTGCTGAACATGTGATTTCCCCCTTATACCGGATTCGGCCTACCTCCGAATTTTCGGTTCTTTAGTCTTGGTTTTACCCTTCTTTTGGCATCTTGCAAAATACTCTTTCATCATATCTCTATGGGTAAACTGACGTAAAGTATTATAACATTATTTTTTTAAGACATGCTTCGTTTTGTAAAATCTTGTGCCTCGTATACCGTTGAGGTCATAGGAATACTTCCGAAAGCATGCAGCGAGATAAAATGGAAAAGAGCTGCAGCATACGGAGAATACCGATCTGCAACCCTTCAACATGTTAAATTGTGAGGATTATCCTATGAAAACAGGAAAAGAGCCGCTTACTTCACCATGTTTTTACCAAACTCGGCAAGTAACCGATAAGACGCTAGTCTTCGCTCGTAATCAGGTCCGGCTGTAACCACCAGAAATTGCTTCGTCTCCAGTCGTTTGCTTACCTGCTCGAATTGTTCCCAGATCTGCGACGCTGTTCCTGCAAAATGTTTACGCGCTTCGTCCTCACCCTCGCCCTTCTCAATGTTGATCTGACCACCAGTCCCCGTACTAGAGTTAGATTCCTTCTCAGCAGCGGGCAGTGCTGGTGCATCTTGTCCACTCTGCTTGCGCCGATCTGCTATTTCGCGGCTCCAGTCCCGAGCTTCCTCCTCTGTCTCTGCACACATTGCACTGACCGCAGCCATCACTTGTGGTTCTTTTATTGTTTTACTGGGAATAAACCCATCCCGATACCGCTTCACCGCTTCCGTACCATCGGCGTCACTCATAAACTGACCAAATACATACCCCATGCCAAACCGTGCAGCAAACTCGGCACTCTTGACGTTGGTACCCAGCATCCACAGGGAAAGGGGAAGTTCAGGGATTGGGCGTGCCGTTACCCGATGCTCCTCATAGCTGTACCGATCCTCGAGCAATTCAGTAAGTGCCGCGAGTGATTCAGGCAATTTGGACACATGCTGCAAATAATTGCCGCTTAGCGCCATGGTGGCATGCGGCCCACCTCCAGGCGCGCGTCCCAGACCCAGCTCAATTCTGCCTGGGTACAGTGCAGCCAGCAGCCGAAACGACTCGGCCACCTTCAACGGACTGTAATGCGGCAGCAGCACCGCACCCGATCCCAGCTGAATGGTTGCTGTCCTCGCACCAATATGCGAGAGCAAAACTTCAGGCGATGCGGATGCAAGTTCCTCCATATCATGATGCTCGGACGTCCAGTACCGGGTATATCCCCAAGCTTCGGCATGTTGAGCCAAGGATACAGACTGCTGCAATGCCTCTTCCGCTGCAGCTCCATTCAACCTTGGCACAAGGTCGAGCACGCCCAGACTATACGGCTCACTTGAGCATATGCCGATGTTTGTATCCAAGCTCCTCACTCCTTATTTTAGTCCAGATCGTAGATGGAGCCTACCTTCAGACCATACAATTCATTGTATATTTTCTCGGCAAACGCATCCGTCATACCTGCAATATAATCAATCACCATGTGCTCCCATGTCCAGATTGGATGAGCCTTCGCCTGATCCTTCTCATAGCGCTGCAGCCAGTCGGATGGAATAATGGATTTGGACGTTTCCGGGTCAAGGAATGCATCCCATAGACGCTTGATCATCCATTCACTGCGTTTTTGCAGACGCTGCACGCGCAGATCACGAATCATGGTCACCCAGGCAAAGCTCTTGAGCACACTCACCGTGCGCAGCATATCAAGATCCTCTGCACCTTCGCGGACAAACGTCACCTTCTTCCAATCCCCGTCGTCAATTACGCCCAGGCTGCCCACAAAAAGGCTTACCCAGTATGCCTTGACCTCGCGGCGGGTACGGGAGTAATCATGCTCGCAGAACGGCATTTTCTCATTCCAGACACGCAGGAACGAAGCTAGCACTTCTTCTACCTTTTGCCCAATCGCCTCTCTCGTCCATCCATTCCAGAACAGATCCTCGAGTGTAGTAATCTTATCCACAATCAGGCGATGAATGTGCGGATCCTGCAGGAAATGCTCATGCACTTCGATCTTGCCTGCCTTAATGCCATCCTCCAGATCATGTGCGGAGTACGCAATATCGTCGCAGAGGTCCATGAGCTGTGCTTCAAGCGTCTTCTTGCCGGCCGGCATGTTCCAGCGATTACGAATCTCGTGGATGTATTGCCACTCATGATGGTACATGCCCTTCTTGCTCTCCGTACCTGGGTAAGGATATTTGTTGATTCCAAGCAGCACCGCATCGGACAAATTCAATCCATCGATGTCCTCTCGTTTCTCCAGGAACATGATGAGACGGAAGTTATGTGCGTTGCCTTCAAAATGCTCATATTTCCGCTTCAGCTCTGCACGAACCTCTGGCTCCTGTTGGGGTGACTTCGCACTGCGGTTCTTCTTCATGATTTTCTTGACCTCGGTGTTGATCAGGTCATCCAATATGCCGTCCAGTACTTCTTCCCCTTTATGTCCAAACGGCGGATGTCCGAAATCATGTGCAATTGCGGCACATTCCACCACTTCCGAATCAATAATAAGCCCTGGGCTGTCCGCCTGACTCCAGTCCACTTGCGGATAACGACGAAGCAGGCTTCTTGCCGCCTCTCGCGCAATCTGCGCAACCTCAAGGGAGTGGGTTAACCGTGTGCGATAATAGTCGCCTGTTCCAGCCCCAAACACCTGGGATTTGCCCTGCAACCGGCGGAAGGTCGGTGAATGAATCAGTCTGGAATAGTCCCGCTCATACGCTGCACGAGCTCCATCCAGTTTGGTAAGTTCAGGATATTGTCTATGTTCTCTCAAATCGTTCCATTGCATGTGATCACTCCTAGCCGACTGTCTCTATTTTGAGTGATTATACACAACATCCGTCGTTTCGAAAAGCAAAACCTGTCTGTGATTGTCATCTCTTCTCACATCAACTTGTGATGTACAGTCTTCTTCTTTTATTATACCCCGACAGACTATCATCCGTGCACCTAAATGAATAATGATATACATCAAAATACATCAAAATATGAAGCCATTCAGAGAATATAGAGATACATTCCGATAATTCAAAAAAGATAGGATAAAAGGTGCTAATGAGCATCGGTGGCCGTTCCGGTTACGGATCGTTCTTCCGATCGCTGTTGTCTCCAGGTTTTCTGAATTTCCCTTGGCAAGGGAAAAACCCGGAGACAAACGCGACCGCTCCGCTTCTTCAGAATCGATTCCGTCCCCTCCACTACTTCGCTGCTGACCGCTATGGATTTCAATAAAACAGGATATTCATAGAATCTAAAATATTACTAGGTTGCAAGAAACAAACTCATTCTAAATTCAAGTGCGGCACGTTCATGATCCTCTGTCTCCTATTTGTTTCTTTGGAGGGGGAGAAAATAAAAAACCGACAGGGACGGAATGCCCTGTCGGGTGCAGATGGTCAGCGCCTCGCTTGCTGGCCTATAATTTATGGGAATGCTGATAGCGTGAAACTGCTCGCTACTTACAAACCCTAAACTCGGTAATGCAATTACACCATCACTTTGCAGATGTCGTTGGTGAACTCTACCGGATCTTGGATCGGCAAGCCCTCGATCAGCAATGCCTGGTGGTACAGCAGGCTAGTGTACAGGCTCAATTTTTCCTTATCCTGTGCGTAAGCATCTTTCAGGGATTTGAAGACATCATGGTTGACGTTGATCTCCAGCACCTTATCTGCCTGTACATTCTCACTGTTCGGCATGGCTTTCAGAATTTTTTCCATCTCGATGGTCAATTCACCTTCGGTGGACAAACATACCGGATGGCTTCTGAGGCGTTTGGAAGCTTTGACGGCTTTTACTTTGCCTGCCAGCTGTGCTTGCATCGCTTCGAACAACTCTTTGTTATCGTTGTCTTCTGCTTCGTTTTTCTCTTTGTCCTCGCTGTCTTCGATACCCAGGTCACCGCTGGAGATGGATTTGAACTCTTTTTCCTTGTAGTTCATGATCATTTTGATCGCGAATTCATCGATGTCCTCCGTGAAGTACAGCACTTCATATCCTTTATCCAGTACACCCTCGATCTGAGGCAGCTTCTCAATCCGCTCAATGGACTCACCGGATGCGTAGTAGATGTACTTCTGATCTTCTGGCATTCTGGAGACGTACTCGTCCAGGCTGACCAGCTTCTTCTCTTTGGAAGAAGAGAATAACAGCAGATCCTGCAGTGTATCTTTGTTTACGCCATAGTCGCTGTATACTCCATATTTCAACTGACGTCCAAACGCTTGATAGAACTTCTCGTAGCTCTCGCGATCGTCCTTCAGCAGGCTTTGCAGTTGGCTCTTGATTTTGTTTTTGATATTTTTCGCGATCAGGCTCAGCTGACGGTCATGCTGCAGCATTTCACGGGAGATGTTCAGGGACAGGTCTTCCGAATCAACCATACCTTTGACGAATCCGAAGTAATCCGGAAGCAGATCGCCGCATTTGTCCATGATCAAGACACCGTTGGAGTACAATTCCAGACCTTTTTCGTACTCTTTGGTATAGTAATCAAACGGCGTGCTCTCTGGAATAAACAGAATGGCATTGTATACCACAGCGCCGTCCGCGCTGATGTGCAGGTGTTTGAGCGGTTTGTCAAAACCGTACCGTTTTTCCATATAGAAGTTGTTGTAATCTTCTTCGGTCAGCTCGCTTTTGTTTTTGCGCCAGATCGGCACCATGCTGTTCACGGTTTGCTCTTCCTTGTACTCCTCGAACTCGTTCTCCGTACCTTCCTTCGGACGCTGACTTGTCACATCCATCTTGATCGGGTAACGAATGAAGTCGGAATATTTCTTGATGATGGATCTCAGGCGATACTCTTCCAAGAACTCATCGTAGGAATCCTCTTCGGTATTCTGTTTAATCGTCAGGACAATTTCCGTACCTACGGAATCTTTCTCAGCTGGAGTGATTGTGTATCCATCCGCACCTTCGGACTCCCATTTCCAGGCTTCATTGCTGCCCAGCGTTTTACTTGTTACGGTCAGCTTGTCCGCCACCATGAACGCAGAGTAGAAACCAACCCCGAACTGTCCGATGATGTTATGGCCGTCTTTGGCCTCGTTTTCCTTTTTGAACGCCAGCGAGCCGCTCTTCGCGATAACCCCGAGATTGTTCTCCAGTTCTTCCTGGCTCATCCCGATTCCGGTATCAGTCAACGTGAGCGTACGGTTCTCTTTGTCGATGGTCAGCTTAATGTAGTAATCCTCTTTGTTGAAGACAAGCGTATCGTCGGTAAGGGCTTTGTAATATATTTTGTCAATGGCGTCACTGGAGTTGGAGATCAATTCTCTCAAAAAGATTTCTCTTTGGGTATAGATGGAGTTGATCATCATATCCAGCAAACGTTTGGATTCTGCCTGGAACTGTTTCTTGGCCATGAATGGGTGTTCTCCTTTCAATTTGGGATATAGAATGATTGAATTGCAGTTATAGAACAAACCATTTACCTTTACACGAAGCCACTTCGCTAATCAGAACCATTTTCCGATCGCTGTTATCCCCAGATTTTTTTGATTCCATGATTATAAATGAAAAATCCGGTGATAAAGGCGAACGCTCCGTTTCTCCAAATTGGTTCTGAACGCTTCGTTCCCGTGTAGTTTCCAAGTTCGTTCTATGAAACAAAATTAATCATTCCATATGTAGTCGCTGTAGTATAAGCATCATTTGTTAGCACTCAGGTGACCGGAGTGCTAAACCCTTTCTTTTATATAACATATGGCAAAATTGGGTGTCAATACGCCGGGCGTTATTTTAACAAAATGGGTGCTTAACACGTCGTTTATACACGCATATTTGATTTTAACGTAATCCATCTGCCAATACAAAAAGCCAGCTCGAATCCATGTTCGAACCGGCTTTTCTCTGATTGGTATAGCTGAAATGGTCAACTTGGCTAATAAGCTGATAAAAAAGTAGGTCAATGAAGGAATGGAACGCATTCCTTCATTTACTTCACCATTTTCGGATCAAGGGTATCACGCAAGCCATCCCCGAGCAGATTGAATCCGAGTACCGTCAGCATGATGGAAAGGCCGGGAAAGATAAGCGTCCACGGGGCTTTTTGCAAAAACTGACGCGAATCCGAGAGCATTTTACCCCATTCCGGGTCCGGCGGTTGCGCCCCCATCCCCAGAAATCCAAGTGCGGCCGCCTCAATAATGGCTGTCCCGATGCCCAGCGTTCCCTGCACAATTAGCGGGGTAAGGCTGTTCGGCAGGATATGGCGAAACAGAATACGCATATTATTCGCGCCCAGTGTGCGGGCAGATGTAATGAATTCCTCCTGTCTCAAGCTAAGTACACGCGAACGCACCAATCTCCCGTAGGTCGGAATGTTGACGATGGCTATGGCGAGTAATGCATTTTGCAGGGAGGGACCGAGGATTGCCACAATGGCAATCGCGAGCAAGATGCCTGGAAAGGCCAGCAGAATATCGAATAGACGCGAGATGAGCATGTCTGCCCATTTTCCATAAAACCCAGCAACCAGTCCAAGCAATGCTCCCGCAATAATGGAACCGATTACGGAGAAAAACCCCACCCACAAGGAGATACGCGCACCGTGAAGCACTCGGGAAAATACGTCGCGCCCCAGATCGTCGGTACCAAACCAGTGCTCTGCCGAAGGGGCCTGAAGCCGATCCGTCAGCACTTGTTCCTTGTAATCATAAGGAGAAATATATGGCGCAAGGAAGGCCAGCAGGATGAAAAACACAATAATGATCAGTCCGGCGAGCGCCAGCCGATTGCGGCGAAATGTTCTCCAGGCTTCCCGCCATGGACCGGATGCACGTGCCGATACCGCTTCTATGGATTGTCCAGTGTTGGTTGATAATTTGGCCATGCGGCGTCTCCCTTCTTTAGCTATGAATGAAAGATAAGAAGAATGATTCCAATAACACTTCGAACTACGATTGCTGAACCATCTTCCGATCGCTGTTATCCCCAGATTTTTTTGATTCAATGATTATAAATGGAAAATCCGGTGATAAAGGCGAACGCTTCGCTTCTACAGATTGATTCTGCACTCTTCGTATCGTGTAATTTCTGATATCTATCTTATTTGAAAATTCATTCATCAAAACAAATGATGGAGTTCCTACTTATAGCTAATTCGTGGATCAAACACAGCGTAGAGCAAGTCGACAATCAGGTTGATCAATACGAAAAAGAAGGCAACAATCAGAATGCCACTCTGAATGACCGGATAATCCCGCGAACTAATCGCTTCATATATATAGCGCCCCACACCAGGCCAAGCGAAGATTGTTTCAGTCAATACCGCGCCGCCGAGCAAAGAGCCGGTTTGGATGCCGATAACGGTCAGAACCGGAATAAAGGCATTTTTGAGCGCATGTCCATATACGACAAAAAACGGACCGAGTCCCTTCGCCTTTGCGGTGCGGATATAATCCGAACTCATGACCTCAAGCATGCTGGAGCGTGTCATCCGGGCAATAACGGCCATCGGAATTGTTCCAAGCGCAACACTTGGCAGGATGAGATGTTTGGTTACAGTCCAGAGCTGGTCCCAACGCCCGGCAATCATCGTATCCAGCACATAGAGACCGGTGATGGCATCGACGGGATCACGTGCGTTCATTCGTCCAATGGACGGCAGCCAGTGCAGCTTGTTGGCAAACAGCCACTGTTCCATCAGACCGAGCCAAAAGATTGGCATTGATACACCAACCAAAGCAATAACCATACAGCAGTAGTCGAACCAGGAGTTATGCTTCCATGCGCTGACGATCCCTGCATTAACACCAATAATGACGGCAAATAGCATACTCGCCATCGTCAGTTCGAGCGTCGCTGTCAGGTAAGGTACGATTTCCTGGGCAATAGGCACCTTGGTGCGAATGGATGTGCCCAAGTCTCCTTGGAGCAAATCGCCAAGATAAGCGAAGTACTGCTGGAACCATGGTTTATCAAGTCCTAGCTGGTCCCGAAGGGCTTGCTTGGACTGTTCGGTTGCCTTTTGCCCAAGTATCGTCTCCGCAGGGTCACCCGGGATTGCATGAATGATGGAAAAGACGATCAGGGTCATGCCGAGCAGTACGGGCAGCAGCACGAGTATGCGTTTGACAATATAGCTGTTCAATCTCTATTCACCTGCCTTTGACGTATCATGCAACATGCAATTATAAAAGCGCTGGTAGACAAGAATGCTTTAGATTGTTATGACCAGATGTGGATTCTGCCAAGCATTGCGTGTTCACCAGCGCCTTGAAAGATGAAACGAAAAATGATGATGATTTTAGATCACATATATCCGTTATTCAAAATAAGCATTTGCATAGGATTCGCTGCCGAGTGGGGACGGCACAAAACCTTTCAGGTTTGCTTTGCCTGCCAGAATAGGTGTCGTGTGCACAAGTGGAATCCACGGTGCATCTTCCTTGATAATCACTTGAGCCTGTTTGTACAGCTCGGCGCGTTTGTCCTGGTCGGTTTCTTTCTGAGCATCGGTCAGCAACACATGCAGCTCTTCATTTACATAAAAGCTGCGGTTGTTGCCCGGGATTGCGTCTTTATCCAGCAGCGTGTACAGGAAGTTATCCGGGTCGCCGTTATCTCCGGTCCAGCCGAGCATGTAGATGTCGTCCTTCTCTCCGGCTTTTGCATCATCAAGATATGTCGCCCACTCCGGCGATTCGATGTTGACGGTCACTCCGATTTTCTCAAAATCAGCTTGGATCGCTTCGGCCACCTTCTTGCCGTCAGGCATGTAAGGACGGGACACCGGCATGGCATAGAACGTCACCGGGTCTGGCAATCCGTCCGGGAAGCCGGCTTCGGCCAGTAATGCTTTTGCTTTTTCCAAATCATACGGATAATCCTCAATGGCGTCGTTGTAACCCCACAGGGTTGGCGGCATCGGGTTCACCGCAGGCTGAGCCTGTCCGGCAAAGAAAGCATCGATAATGCCCTGCTTGTTCACCGCGTGGTTGAGGGCTTGTCTTACTTTTACATCATCAAAGGGTTTCTTCTTGAAGTTAAAGCCGATATACGCCACGTTGAACGGTGGACGCTCGATCTTCTGCAGCTCACTGTTGCCTTCGAGAATGGACAGATCATCCGGGTTCAAATCCTCCATGACATCAATCTCGCCATTTTGCAGGGCATTGAAGCGTGCCGTGTTGTCCGGAATCGAACGAACAATGACTTTGTTCAGCTTCGGTAAGCCCTCTTTCCAGTAATTCGGATTTTTCTCCAGGGTGATGGAGTCGTTCCGCTTCCACTCTACGAATACAAATGGGCCTGTGCCCACGGGCTCGCTTTTGAAATTCTCTTTTTTCTCCTGAATCGCTGTTGGGCTGGCAATACCGAATGGGGTCATCGCGATATTTTGCAGGAAAGGCGCCTGCGGCTGGTTCAGTGTGAACTCAACGGTCGTCTCATCAATCGCCTTCACTTCCTTGATGACACGGCCGTCCTCTGGCCCAAACATGGAATCGTAATAGTCGAAGGAATCCCCTTCAAATTTATATTCACTCGCCGGATCACTCCAACGGTTGAAGTTAAACACAACAGCATCTGCATTAAAATCTGTTCCATCATGGAACTTCACACCGGACTTCAGCTTAAACGTGTACTTCAGGCCATCCGCCGAAATCTCCCAGCTCTCTGCCAGACCAGGAACAACCTCAGTCTCGCCTTCCTTATAATCCAGCAATGAGTCGAAGACCTGGTGCCCAATCTTCAGCGACTCCCCGTCTGTTACAATCGCAGGGTCCAATGCCACCGAATCCCCGCCGCGGCCCATGATCATCGTATCCTGAGCTGCCGTTTCTGTTGGGGGATCGGTACCTTCTGCCGGAGCAGGTGAATTGCCTGTTTCTTCATTGCTGGAGCAGCCTGACAACACCAAGACGGTGCTCAAAGCCAGAGTCACAAAACCGGACATCCATTTCTTTCTCATTCGCATACGTACAACACCCTTCCCTGTCTCATAATGTGTGTAATGCTGGCGTGAAAAAACTTCAATGATAGCCATTGGTTCGGTGCTTGCTTGTATCAATGAAAGGCTTTAGGTGCCTGTGATACCTGTAATTGTGATCGTATTAGGATAAGATGGATTAGCATTCGTTTTTTACGGTTTTGTGGACCCCGAGAGAATTTATGTGAATTCAAAAGATTTCCTTTTAGAAAAAAGGTTAGTTCGGCTCAGTTGCGCAGTATTTGAACTTAGGTCAATTAGCAACAGCATTCTACTATTTGGATGGAAGTGAAAAATGAGTTAGAAGACAAAGAAAACAAAGAGAATGTCGTTAGAAGATGGTACAAGAACATTGTTTGTTTGGGATATATTTTGTTCATATGCTCATAAAGCTTGGCATTTGCCATTGAGTAGGTTGGGCAGCATCTAACGCTCCGTTAAAAGCTAAAATGGATGTAGTACGTCGTATTTTCTTATGAAGGTAGTTGTATGAAGCTGCGTGTATGAGTGTGTATGTTCGAAAATGCAGGGATTGGACAACAGGGAGACATTACAATAACTTGTTATGTTAAGGCTCTGTCATGGTGAGGAGATTTATGTAAATAAACAGTGGTTGAAAACAATTTCGTGTAACTTACTTTACATCACATTCATCAATTAGACAAGAGTTTTGCGGACATAAGTCTTGAACTTTATTCACGCGTTAATTTTAATTACATAAAACACAAAAAAGGAACACCATTCGACATAAAAATGCCGATGTGTCCCCTCTTAATCCCGCTCTGGCAACTTCCATTATAGCTTTATTATATCTGTATTAACTCACTTCTTGAACAAACCTCTGCGATACATGACCGTAATAAAACGGTAAAAATCATAACTTGCCCCATTGTCGATGCTGAACAGCGGATTTTTGGTGTCATATGCCAGAGCCGCATCCACAGCTGCTTTGGCCCACACCGGAACTTCCATCTGCTGACGTGCCTGCAGTTTGTCTACCTGAGCCTTCAGCGCATCAAACGCTGCTTTCTCTTCGGCTGTCATCGGTTCGCCCCCTTTCGGTGGTTCGGTCGGTTTCACAGGCTCGGATGGTTCAGGCGGCTTCGGCGTGGCTGCTGCATATCTGGCCCGCAGCTCCGCTGCCGATCCCTCGAACTCATTCATGTCTACATTACCGCTAATTCCATTCACTTTGCCCGAATCCGTATACTGCCAGAACGTCCAACGTTTCCAGGCAGGCTGATCATCCGGCACACGTGTGCTGCTGTAACGCGCAACCCACAGATCATATGTGCCAAGTGAAGGTTCAAAATTGCCGGCAAATGAATTGCCCGTATATATAATTGGTTTTACACCCGTAAGACGCTGCAGTTCAGTTAAAAAGGCTTTAGCTACCGTGTTGATCTGGGCTTTGCTCAGATTGCCCGGGTTGTTCTCATAGTCCATGACCGGTGGCAGCTGCAGCGCCTTCGCGCCTCCAACCTTATTTAGCGTACTCGCATAATGCGCCGCTTCCGCCTTGGCCCCATCCGTGGATGTTGCACGAAAGAAGTGGTACGTTCCGACCAGCATACCTGCCGCCAGTGCGCCGCTTACATTTTTCTGAAAATTCGGATCAGTATACGTCTGCCCCTCGGTTGCCTTGATGAACACAAATGTCATGCCGCTTGCCTTCACTTTGGCCCAGTCGATATTGCCCTGGTAGCGGGAGACGTCAATACCCTGCGTGTTGCCTGAGCTTCTGGTTTGCATGTTTCTCACACCCTTTATGCGGCAATTGCCGTTTGTATATAGTTAATGCCAAGAGGCTGGGGGTTGCTTGTGTGCGTGTCCCTTGTTGTTGGTAAAAGGTAAGTCCCGATGACTAGGAGCTATGTCCCAATATTGCTGTCAGGCTACCCCATTCTATATCGTCTGTCGGTAGACTACTGGCTATCCATTAACTCACTAGATAAAAAATATCGAGTAGGTACGTGGCCGTTCCAGATACGGATCGTTCTTCCGATCGCTGTTGTCTCCAAATTTTTATATGATTCATTATTTAAAGGGTAAAATTCGGAGACAAAGGCGACCGCTATCGCTTCTTCAGAATCGATTCCGTCTCCTTCACTACTTGTAGCTAATGGCACATACTTTTGACTCAGTAGCGCTCTGTCTGTTGTCACAGAGTACATTGAAATGAATGTTGAGTCCTTACTTCGTATCATCCCTAATCTGTTCATCCACATCCTTATGATCTGATGGTGCAATAGATTCTCTGGAATGAGGAGTGTAGTTACCGGGAATCCCTCCGTCCCCTCCCTTGCCCTTAAGCACTTCAATGGCCTGCCGGATTGCAGGCGGAATCGGTGCTCCCAGTTTGCCCCCATTTTCAATAATAGATAACAGCTCATTCGCGATATAAAAAAAGGCGACCGCATCCCTGAACAAATGTCCGTCTCCCAGAACTCCGTCCACCAGATGAGCCACCGATACCATTGCAAATATAAATACCTTTCGCGCGATGCCGAACATCCCGACATTACTTTCGAGCTTGCCACTCGCCCCCGCTGCCGCGATGCCGGTTAGATAGTCAAGGATGACGAATACGAGCAGTACCCCGAGCACGCCTGACCAGCCACCGAAGAAGTAGGTGGCTGAGCTGCTTAGCAGGGCGATAAAGGATTTCCATATCGTATCCCATTTTTCCATGGTTTCACCTCCTTTGATTTTGTAAACATTCGTCAGAAGGCATAAAAATAGCGCTCCTTATTTGGAACGCTAGTTAAACGATATTTTCACTGCGTTCCGTTACTGCAGTTTCAAGAGCTTCGGCTACCTTCGTCCGACTCGTCGCAGGAACAGCATCAATATTGATTACTCCTTTTTCATCAATGCAACGTATACAGCCAACATAGTATCACCCCCTTTCATGAATACCACAGCACAATCGCAGCACCCAGACTAATTTATGCCTCATCAGGCATCATACCTAATAACATGGTGTGTAGCTCCATTAGGGCCATCTGGTTCATGGTATTTTCTTCTTCTGCTGCAGCCAGACGCTGCTTTAGCAAATCCAACTCTGAAGGTTCTTCAGGCTGCGGCTTGGTCAGCTCATCAATCTCTTCCTGGCTTAACCCTTCGATCCATAGTTCCGGAAACTCGGGACTTACATATTGAGGGGCCTCTTCCCTTCCTTCTTCAGGCAATTGAAGCCAGGCATCATATAGAGCTTGATACTCGGTTCGTACTGTCTCTTCCTCTCCGAGATATGCGTCCCATGCCTTCAGATCGAAATTCGGCCGAAACATGCCTGCAGGAACCGGCACGCCTACAATGTAGCCTGCAATCTCTGGTTCAGCCTCCTCCTCGTCTTCCGGTTCCTCAACTTGTTCTGGTGCTTCTGGATCGAATGCCGGAGGCTCAGGCTCGAAAAAAAAGGGGCGACACCGGAAAAGGCATCGTCCACCAACTCGTCCTCCAAATAGAGGCCGTCTGTATTTACTTTAGGTACGGCTTTCATTTGAATCCTCCTTTATTGTTAGACCAAGAATGAGATGCCTGATAAACTGAGCCAACCGTTATATCCTGAGCTGCAAACGACATTCCCATCGTTCCGCACATCTATTCTTCCATATCCTTGCGTGCTGCCGTCACTACTTTGACCGAGAAATACATTGGTCTTTGGCGGGATGTATTCTTTGGGCAACTTAAATATATATGCTCCACTACTAATTACTCCGCCCTTGATTAAGCCTTCAAGATGGACAAAACCCAAATTATCTTTATAAAAAGCAATAGGAGCATATGAACCGTCTCCATAATTTGTCCAGCCATTGAGCAACGTTGGATAAATCTTATTATAGGCAACGTCCTTCTCTGCCTTTTTCGACTCCACAACGCTAATACGTGCATTTGCTTGTTGAACGCCTTGTACCAAATCTGTAAGCAACGCCTTTTCGTTATCCGGGACCGATCCAACGAATGGAGCTAATGGAGATTTGTCCAACATCAAATACGTTACTGTGTACGCAGCTGACGGATCGAAAGACTCTTTTGTCGTATTAGCTCTTGATGTCCCATAAGAATCTACGGCATTATTGCTAATTGTCCATTTGTGATCTTGAACTCTGTTTCTATATATTGCGAGAATACTTCTTGCTTTGTTTTTGAGCAAAGAAGCAGGAACTTGCGTAAAGTTTATCTCTCTACGACCGCTAAGGTTCGGGTTACTATTTGCAGGAGTGGGACTGTACTCACGCAGCATAATCCCCGTCCCGACTTCGGCTTGGTTATTTCCCTCAATAAACGTCAATTGTCCTTCTGACGTGATTGGTTCAACAGTTGGTGTTGCAAGTTGATATACGAGTTGATATGGAACCCATGTATATGCCGTTCCCCCTGAAGGAGCTAATTGAGTAGGGATATTAGTTGTCCCGCCTAACATAGTCCCAGCATTAACAGCACCTGAGAAATTCGACGCACGATAAGACCAAGCTTTTGTACCAGTACCATTATATGGAGCTAATGATGTCGATTCATTTTGATACATAACCCATCCCATGAAATACGCCTTAATCTCATCGGCTGTCGGTGTGTATGAGTCTCCCCATCCGCTGTCTGCGTTGAAAATGGACAATAACCATCCAGATAAAGATGAGTAGTCATAAGAGTCCGCCATTGTCGCTGTATCAACTGTATTTAGCAATTTCCCGTCATACTTAGTTGTCCAAGATGTTCGGGCATTGCTTGATACATACGGAAGAGGCAACTGTCCTATTGGAATAAGTACACGTTTAAATCCTGTATAGTTATTAAGTAACGAATACGACAACGTGTCATTTAATAAGAACTTTGTCCACTTCTTAGCCTTGAAATATTGCCCATCCTTTTCGAACACTTCGTCAGCATTCGTCCCCGTTAATGGATCAGCGAATAAATCCGTTTGCAATGCGAGCATGGTGTCTTCACGCGGTTTGAACGGTTTTGGAGTTTTGCCAATAGTGAGCATCGGGTTTTTGAACGTGGCGTACTCGCCTTCAATGTTCGCTCTAAACAAAAAGTTAAGTTCCGTATTATTCCCACTGTTAAACGTATACGGAAGTTCAGTTCCCCAATATTTGGGCGGGTTAGGAACTTCTAAATTTAACGGGTATACGGAGGTGCTTACATTTGTAAATGTTTCTGCATTGAGTGTATAGTCGGTATTAGGGGTTACTCTGAATCTCAATACTGTGTACCCCGTATTTTCTTTGCCTAATGGGTTGATCCATTCATACGGCCCAGTTATATAATTGCTCACATTTACAAAGGATGATCCCATAAGTGGCGGTAACAAATTCTCTCCATATCGAATCGCATACGGATTTCGCACGGGTTGGACGCTATCGACGTAAGGATACTTAGCGATCAAGTCGGCATCAGGTGCAATATATTCGGCACTCTTTACCTTGAACAATCTTAATTCATTAATGTAAATAGTAGTAGCCGTCGCAGTGTCATTCCAAAAGTGAAGCCCCATCCCTCCTGTCGTTCCAAGATACCTAAACACTAATGTCTTCCACTCCGTGGTTACCTCTTGTCCTAAAACACTTCCCCGTGTGCCGAACAGCTCGGAGTGTAATAACGTCGATACATCTGCTTTTGCGTTCATAATGCCAATATAAAAAGCATCGTTTTCAAAAGTGAAATCGGTCACTCTAACAAGATCCTGCACTCCTCCTTTTCCGGTATTTGTAATTGTCAAAGTATTGTCCCCGTCAATCTTATTCCCAGCACTTACGGATATCGAGTGATTTCCATTAGATGCCATATTGGACAAGTCACCAAATCTACCTATACGCCCCAACAAATTCACCAACGTGCGGCCCTTCAATCCTTCCAACTTAAACGCCGAGGCACGTTCAGCATTAATAATCTGTAACCCTGGCTCCAGTGTCACAGATCTCCGCTTTTCCGTATCCAGCCGCTCCTGGATATTACTAACCTGTGCAGCCGTCTCTTCGGCCTTCTCCTCTACCTGCTCCGCAAAAGCATCAACTTTCTCCCAGTTCTGATCCAAATACTTGTCCAGATCAAAATAGGTCGTTGATGGCGAGCTGCGGTCAATCTTATTCAACCCAAGATTCGGTGTTTTCGGTTCATTCATTCTAAACTCCACCTCCTGAAAATTTATCCTGCCGGGTCTGTTCTATTTCATCCAACGTCATGTTCTCGACCTCAGCAATCGTCAAATACCGCAGGCGATATTCCACGGTCATATGTGCCGGTTTAATATCCTCAATCGCTGCCTTCAGATCGTCAAGGTTAGGCGGCAATCCCCATGTATCTATGAAGCGAATTCGGATCAGGTATTCCTCGGGTGAGACAGAAACCTCAATCCCGCCACTCTCATACGCCTGAGCCACATTTTTGAGCATCGAACCTGAGACTTTGCCGCTTCCTCGCATTTTGGAAATGATGACGGATCTCCGCTGTTCTTCCGGCTTGGCTGGATTCGTTGGAATTTGCAGATCCCGCTCATATCGCTCCAATGCCCAGGTTGCAGACTCCGGATAAAATTGGTCCAATACACCTTCCAAACCCGCCGCAAGCTTGTCCAGTTCTTCACCTTCGGTCTCCGTGAGCAACTGCATCTCCAGCACATTTTCATACAACGGGGGTAAAAGGGACATCAACACCTCAGCTTTACTCATGTGACCTTCACCGTCCCGAGAACGCCCACTGCACCGGGTGCAATCTCCAGATTGGACATGCCGCCATTCACCAACAAATCGCTATAATCGATTACAGGCGGGATATCCAGAATGACATTGGCAATTCGTGTCCAACGGACTAGCGGATCGGCAAATGCCAACTCTTTCAGATAGGCAGTGACACCCTCTTCAATCAGCGTTTTTACCCCCTCATACGTTGAGCCTGAAGCAAGTGCAACCTGCACCTCCACATCAATCGGTACTTCTTCTGCCCCCACCACCGTGACCACGGGGCCAATTGGAGCTGCTCCTTCGCCCATCCCATCCCGGGTTGGATCGATATAATCCTGTACTGCCTGAATCACCGCCTCGGCGGGTGCATGCATCTCATTGTTTAACAGCGCCACTTTTACCGTGCCCGGACCGTCCCACAGTGGAAAAGCTTTCGCTTTACCAACCCCCGAATTTTCCCGTGCCCATAGTTCATATTGATATTTATTGGCACTCGTTACCGGACGGGAGACTTTGTCCTGATATCGGTCATACAGAGCCTGATCTGTTTCCTCATCTTCACCTGGAACAAGCAGCTGGGTTAGTTCCGCTGTTGTCAGTCCGGCGATATAATCGATGGGCAGCAGCGCCCCTGTATATTCATTGCCTTCCGCTCCGGCAACCTCACATTGCAGCACATATTGCCCCGCTGCCATTCGTTCGACAGCCAGATACACCCGATCCCCTGTAGAAAAACGACTCCCCAATGGAATCTCAACCGGTTTCCCCCCGTTGTCCTTGAAGCTGCCGATCCAGCGTGCCTGGGTTGCCGCTTTCCGGGTAATGCCAGACCAGGCCACCGCTCGGTCCAAATACTCCCCGGAAGCTGTGTCCGCAAATTTCAGATTGGCGTTAATATCCAACTCAATGTACATCTGAGCCATTTCCACAGCGGCTGGCGCGAGCGCGTCATAGATAATGCTGCCTTCACGTTTATCCACTCCATCCGGTACTTTGTCCAGCATTCGCTCTAAAATGACCTCAAACGTCTGCTCTTCAACCATTCATGTTCACCTCCGTTTCTCCCCTGAAAGAGCCAAAATTGGTTTCCACGGTAAAA
Source organism: Paenibacillus sp. PvP094 (assembly GCF_040546835.1). Lineage (NCBI taxonomy): Bacteria > Bacillati > Bacillota > Bacilli > Caryophanales > Paenibacillaceae > Paenibacillus > Paenibacillus sp. PvP094. Next base: position 781,408 of record NZ_JBEPOM010000001.1, read on the forward strand.
GACACCCGCACCCCATCCGCCTCATGAACAAAATCAAACTCCGTTACATCCGAAATGCGATCATCCGGAAGCAAAGCCTCCACAATCCAGCGCTCCAGTTCGGATTCCACCATGGATCTTCCGGCCACTCCCTCCCAGGACCATTCCATGCCGTAATCTGATGAGTAGATTAGATGCTCATAGCGGCGAGTGGACAATACCTTATACACGGCTTGTTTCACCGCCTCTTTACCGTCAAGCTGCAACCTTCCGATCCTCTGCCCAGAAGGCTGCAGTACATACGTCAGGCTTGGAACAACAGCCGGTTGTTGCTGTTCTTCTGCACTCATTTGTGCACCTTGTGGAATCATGTCTTCACCAACCGATCCAGCACAACGAAGCTGTCCCCACCTTGCACCCGGAGCAGCAGTACGTGGTCACCCACAGTCCAATTCTTTCTTGCTGCGGATTCCAGCATCACCAGAAAAGGCTCAGCCAATGTCAGCCGTTGTTCAACGGTAATCTCGAAGGGCTCTGTACTCGCCACTGTTCCGTACATGACCTGAACAGGGGCTTTGGCATCTACGGCGGCCACCGCCGCCTTTTTAATCACGTCCAGCATCATTTATCGTTACACCACCTTCAAATCCAGTGACATCGTGTGCACGCCCCCCTGTACCTTATGCGTACATTCGTCTACCAGAAAATATTGATTAATCTTCAGTTCCTCAATCTGAATATTGACATAACTGCCTGTCCTGACTTTGAAATCGCCCAGCGCATCCACTTTCAATGACCGAGTCTCGCGGTTACGCAACGTCATCAGGGTTTTCAGCATGGCATCGATCTGGCCTTCATTCAGGCCATCGTCCGCTTTTTGGTACAAAAAAAGCAGCCCCCATTGACGGATGCTGCCTGAGTCCTGATGGACGAACGTTTCTCTTTTTCCCGTATCCTTGTTGTCCCGATACAGCTTGATCTTGTTAAACGTCTGGTCGTCAATCGACCGGGTATAGCTGTAATCCGTAAGCAGACTGTTATCCCCAATAACAAAGCCGTAAGGCATCTCTTCCACATCCCGAAGCACAAGCTTGCCGAAGTCGTCGTAAAAGATATAGTTTTTACCGCCATAAATCAGCGTCCTGTCCAGTGCCTCACAGATCATGTCGATCAGCTTCTTGTTATCAAATAACATACGCGGAATGACGTATTTAGGCTGAATCAGATCCCCGATCTTCAATTGAAAGTCTGTTGCAATTCGTCTGATCACATCCGCAGCAGTTGCGTTAACGAACTGGTACGTCTGGTTCGCGGTCAGATAGCGAGTCTGGTCGTAGGCTTTGATTTTGACACTTTCGTCCTTGCCGCTGTCCACCGAGAAGATATACCCGAAAAATATCCCCACTTCGTTACTGACATACTTTACGACGTATCCATTCTCATATATGAACTTCGAATTCTGGAATAAGCTCCCCTTGATCAACGTGAATTCCAGAGTGGACGGCTTACCAATGCGGGAGGTTTTGTAGGTAATTTCGCCGGCAATCTCACTAATATCCCAGATGTTGCCCAGCTTATCATCCAGCCATAATTGCTCCTTCAACTTGCCCTGCTTGTTATCCAAACTGATCTGCTGCTGCATGTTCCCTCTCCTTTCACGGTAGCTTGATCACCAGGCCAATGGGGAGCTTCTTCAGTTGTGCATCCTTGATGCCGTTCAGCTTCTGCAGCTCTTTCCAGCGCGATCCATCTCCCAGATGGGCTTTGGCAACAGACCACAAAGAATCTCCGGCTTTGAGTGTGACGGTCTTGGCCTGGATTTTTTCATTGGGCCGGGAGGCTTTGGTTTTTGTTTTCGAGGCAGCAGTATCCTTATTGTCCTTGAGTGGCACTACTTTTTTGGCGGCATAGAAAATGAACTGCTTCAGCTTGATATCATACTGGATATCCCCCACCGTACCCGCTGTCTCCTTCCAGTCGAAGCTCTCAATGGAAACTGCCATGTTAATCGTGTACCTTGCACTGGAAAAGAAAAGTCTGACGGGTCTGCCCGTCTGCATCCAACGGATGATCTTTTTCACATATTCATACGGATCACGGTAATATTCCTTCTGTACTGCCGGATGACTTGCATCGTAATTCAGATGATACGGACTGTAGTCCGCGGGAAATATCCCGCTGAAACTGACCTCGCGCAGCTTCGGCGACTTAATCACGTTAATTTCACCCAAAGCGCTCACGTTAAACGTACTACCGTCTCCCGAATCCGAAAACTCAATGCTCTCTGGTGTCACCGGGAAAAACATGTATTCAGAGCGGTTATTAAAGCTTAGTTGAATATAATATTCCACTTATCCATACACCCCCTGGGCACTGGAGACGATCTGACTGTTCAGTCCATCGGTGATTTTGCTGATGATGCTGTCCACGTCATGTCCGCTGTTGATATCTCCGGTGGTGACCTGAACAGTTGGTGTCAAACTGACAAATCGCTGAATAGCCTGCATCTCTGCAAGCTCACGCATCAGTTTCAGATCTTCACTTGTTACATCCACCGTGCCATCCACGTCACCAATTTTATCGACCTGTCCGATATTGTTGATTTTGTTAATGTTACTCATATTGTTATTAGGGACCATTGCCGGAGCGGGTGCAGTTGGAATGGTTGGCATGGAAGGGGTTTTGGGTGTAAAGCCGCCAAAATTACCAGGTAAACTTGTTTCTTTGGAATCTGCTTTTGAACCCGTTGAAAAACCCGAAAGTAACTTCTCCGCCATCTCCGGTCCTTTTCCATACGCATCAGGATTGTACTGTCCATCCATTCTCATTGAATGGAATACATTTTGATCACTTTGCGGCTCCCATGACTCTAGCGTATCCATCCATTCCTTGGCAGTATTACTGCCAATTTTGATATCCGATGAGGACATCACCGTCAAGTTCATACCAAAAGTTTTATTGATAAAGGAGACAACACTCCCTATTGCACCTACAGCTTTATTAAGAAAATCCTCTATACCTAACATCACATTATAGAAGATCTGCAAAATGAACATGCCCAAATCATAGAATAGCTTTTGGATTGCATAGACAGGATCATTGAATAAATTAGCTATAAAATCTCCTAATATAGCAAAGAGGTTCCATATTGTTGCAACAACCACCCTGACTCTTTCAGCTAACATCATAAATGTACCAATAATCGCTCCCAATATCTCCGTACCTGATATCCCCATCAGATTCAGAATGCCAATAATTGCTGCAATTGCCGCTATTGCCAGAAGGATAGGCCAATTAAGCAGCAACCACGCAGCCACGAGACTGTAAACTTGCGCAATAACAAGAGCCAGAACAACTATAGCGAGAGCCATTAGTATAGGCTGTATAATATCCCAGTTTTGTTGTATCACACCTGCTAAAAATAATATCCCATCTACCAACATCGTCAGTGCATTTGCTGCTATCGTAAAAGCGTTGCTAATCCAATCAATAATGACGGTAAACTCTCCATTCGCAAATGCTTCGTTTAAACGATCCAGTAAAGGAGTTAAGGCAACAAGTGCCGCCTGCCCAACCTGACCCAGTACCCCATTGAACTGATTCACGAGTGCATTCCACTTCTGCAGTGGTGAGTCTAACATGGTATCAAAAGCCTGCTGGGTATAGCCTTGTTTTTGCAGAATAACATCAAGTTTTTGGATAAACCCATCCAAATCCGATGCTTCAATATTTTTCTGTAAGCCAGCTCCATTCAGCACTTCAGCAGGAAGGTTGAAGGACTTGGCAAGTTCACCGTTATTTCCGTTCATCGCAGCTACTAGTGCACTGGATGCATCCGAAACACTTTTCCCATCTGGAGAAAGCATGCTTAATCGTTTAGTCATATCTCTTAGTTGATCAACTTGATCCGTATTCTGGGCGTACGGGATGAATGATAATGCTCCCTTCAGAGCGTCAGTGACATTTTGTCCACTCCTAAAAGCTTCTGCCCGATACCGATTAAATATCGTCTCTCCTTGAGCATCATCACCAGTAGCAGCCATATAACGTTGCTTCAAATCCTCTTCCTGCGCCGCTGGAACAAGGACGGTTTGCCCTGCTGACTTGATCATACCGATCCAAGCTTTCACCCTCTGAGCACCTTCCGCAAATGAGGCATTTACTTTAGCCTGTTCTTCTGAGACACCTCGCAGTAGGTTACCTGCAAGCTGAATTCTGCTCAGATTTCCAGGATTAAAAACCGAGTTGATCACTACAGGCAGATTCTGAAATTGCTGAACCATTTTGTTTGACATCAGATATAATCTTGCAAACATGGCATACATTCATTTCTCCCTCCTTTCCCCTTTATTTCTTCCTTGCACGGTTTTTGGACCGCTCTTTCTTCTCTTCCTCCACCCGGATGGAGATCATGGCATATATAGCCGCACGTTCACGTATAGAGAATGCCATCAGCTCATGTGGGAGGATGTTCAATTCATGGAGAGCGTAATAAGCCAGATTGGCTTCCGAATCGCCCTCTTTAATTAGTTTTTTACGTCATCCACCAGTTCGTTCATGTCCTGATTGAAGCCGTTCAGCTTCTGGACCTGTTCGCCGAGTGCGGCAAATTCCCCAGGCAGCAGCATTTTCCGCAAAAGCGATTCCGCCCCCATCACGCCATATGAACGCTGAAGCTCTGCATTTTTTAAATCAGGATAGACCACGCTGGCGCTCATCAGGCGAGCCATATAATCATTCGCATCAATGTCGGGTGTGTAAACACCGTTCTTGCCCTTGATTTTACGAGTAGCAGCTTTTCGACATTCCTGGTTCTCGTCTTCGGTCATGCTGCGCAGTTTCCAGGCAACCGGTTCACCCTTCTCATCCTTGAAACGGGGAGATACGATAAACTCCTCTGTTGTATCCGCCGCTGCATTTTGCGCAAAAAACATACTTAATCCACTCATTGTCCATTCCTCCTCTAAAGTTAGGCTCCCCGCCGCAAGAAGCGGCGAAGAGCATGTGTAATGTACTGTTAATGTAATGCCCCTCTTCAAACGAAGAGAGATTGCAAACAAATTTGGACACGCCAAATAGCCCGTAACACAGGCAAGTTGAACAGGTTTCTTTTATAAACCTGATGCTAAAGTTGGACTCGTTATATATCTATGGCTAATATATTTGTCACTTCAAAAATCACTTCGGCAGATTAAACGATACAGGCATATCGACATCTTCAAAGGTAAAGCTCACTTCTTCCTCCAAAGCCTCGGCCTCGGTATCCAGGGATGCCATGATCACACTGTCGAGGTTGACGCCTTTAAGAGTCACGGTCTGTTTACCAATGGTAGACGAAGGATCTTCGTTGGTCACTTCAATGTCGAAATAGGTGTCCACACCATTTTGCATGTACTGGAGCATCAGCTCACGGAAACGGGATGTTGTATAAAAGATTGTCATAGAACCCGAGCCGGACCAACCGGTTGCTTTGTGCTGAACACCGCGACGACCCAGTGTTTTGACCTCCGCTTTTTGTTTCTCCACCGTTGCTTCCAGCGTCTTCACGTAGAACATCTCTTCCGTCTGTCCATTAATCGTTGCATATGCGCGGCCTTCCTGGCCGGAAATCGTATCGCTTGCTTTCAAAAATGCCATCTTAAACCACCTTCACTTTCATATATACTTTTTCAACGGAATCCACAGGTTGGACCTGAACCTCAATCACGATACTGTCCGTTTCATTTCCCGCAGTCACAGTGATATCTGTGTTGGAATCAAAGTTTTGAATGGCCCCGATGTCCTGCAGCTGCTTCAGGTAGGTAACACATTGGGAGCGAAACAGGCTGCGCCCATCTTCGTTGTTGTTCACTTTGCCGATGTAATAGGACTCAAAGATTCGTTTCATGTCATTGGCAATGCCATCGAGTACACGGACAACACGGTTTTTGGCAAAATGACGTGCTTTATCCGGTGTTACCGAACGGAACGTGTTCACATCTTGCTCTACAACTGCCCGGTTACTGCTTGCTGTAAAGACAAACTCACCATTACGCAAGGCTGCTTCTGTCTCGCTGTGTGTCAATCGACCATTCACATCTACAGCGTCGTCATAGGCACGGAAGGTCAGGGATTCATTCAGATTGGCCCCGGCTGTTGCTCCGGCTGTCCAAGGTACCGTTTGTTTGGGGGACAGGACGGTACCGTCTGCGAGCACAACGCCATTTTTAACGCTAATTACACCTTCGTGATCCGCAGCAGGATAATCTGCCAGCACTAATTGGACCTTCTTGCCCTCAGTATCGCGCAAACGCCTGATGTATGCAGAGTACACAGATTTGAGGGTAGCATCGTCGGAGATCAGTCCCACGGTGTTAAAATCCAGTACTTCCAGCTTGGATAGGAAATTGGTATGCTCCTGGTTCGTTGCCGTGCCGTCCAATCCACCTGTTAGTGGAAGTGAAGCTGTTGTTGTGAGGGCACCTTCGCCAGTGAAAGTAACATATGAGTTGGATTCCAGCTCTTCAATGGTTGAGACGGTTTGTTTATCCACTTCTTTAGTTGAAAGCAGCGTTGTAACATCGAACCGGTTCGGCTGATTGATATTCGCTGAGACCACAATCGCCAGATCATTCCCTCTCACGCCGCCGTGTTGGGCAGTAACCGTTAGTTCTCCCAGCGCGGCCTTGGCCTGTGTCCCTGCGTTCAAACGATATAGGAGCAATGTTTGTGCCCGTTTCAATGCCTCTCGAATCAGCAGCAGTTGAGGTGCTGTCCAATCATAGCCCAATTTGGCTTGTACATCTTCACCGGCCTGGATGGTCAGCATTGTACCTGCTTGTCCCCATGACAATGGAAGCGCCAAAGCCACCGTTCCCCGCTCCCCTACCGTACCTGGTAACGAGCCCTCTGATGCAAAATTCATATATACGCCAGGGCGTACCTTATTTTGAGTTGTCCATGTTCCTCCAGCCATTATTGTGCCTCCCCATTCATAAATTGTTTGATATGTTGCTGTGCTTCTTCTACTGTGTATGTCACATTCTCCCGCAGTACAGCTGCCAGAATGTCTTTCTCTATCCGGCTCAACTGCCGGGATTCAGCGAACTGAACTTTGCTGTATTTATGGTTAGTTTTCTGGTTGCTTTCCGGAGCATTAATTTCCGGCTCTTTCTTCGTAAACATCGCTAGTACGCCTCCCATTCCTTTCATGGTTATCCCCCATTTGGTTGTTATTCGTTAGCTGCTTTAAGTGTGGTGGGTCGCTGTTCCAGATGCTGCATGGTCGTAGCAGACTCTGACACTTTGGTCGTTCGCATGGTGTAGTACACCAGCATTCGCGGTGTGTTGTTCTCTGTCTCCCATCGCAGTTCCGTTGCTCGGTAGGGTGTTCCCTCTACATTGATCGTTTCCAATGCTTCAAAAAGTTCGTCTGGCAGGGTTGCCGGGATATTCTCTACATCTAGCCAGCGGATTTCAAAAGCATGAGATTGCACGAAGCGATCGCTGCGTTCCCTTGTGAGTTGAGCAGATAGCATGCGGTAGGCGATACCTTTTGAATCTGGGTCGGGACTTGCTGTGCCAGTTGCTGGGTGGATTGGGATGTTAGAGAAATGCTCTGTGAGCATGTTTGCGATGGCTGTGGTTAGTTGATTTGTGGTCATGGTTCACCTCCTTTTCATTTTCATATTACACACCTATTACATTCCAACTGACGGAAATATATTTTGCATTGTAGTGTTGTAAGTCGCTTACCCGAATCTTCAGGTTTTTACTAGAGATATCCCATGAGGCAGAGACGGAGTAATTAAATCTTGCTCCCGACCCTCCCCACAAACCAGTAGCAGATATGTTTCCGGAACTAAATGTACCTCGAGTTGAATCGTAAATTAAGCAAGCGCCACCACTAATGCTACCTGAGTCATAACTCCCACTATTTGTATAGCTTGCGCTTACACTAATATAAACAACTCTGGGTACAAATCCTGTTATATTAAGGTTTGTTACTTCCCTGCTGTATCCAACGGTATCATTCACTTCTACCGAACCGCTACCAGTGAGTATTTGTATATTAGAACTAATGCTATTAATTTTTGACGATAATTGATTGAAAGTATCGCTGCCTGTTGCTGCTACTCCCTTGCCAGTGATGGCGGCTGCGATTGCTGTTTTCCCATCACTGACAGATTGAAAAAGATCGATACTCCAGGCACCCCAAGTTCCATTATTGCAAATGCGCATATAGAACGTAGGAGAAGTGATTGAATCTAATCTAGATGCACGTTGAACGATGTATCCAACATTATCAGAATGAACCATAACCTCAATGTAATACCACTGAGTTGATATATTTCCTAAAGGTCCGTTTATCGGACCAAGACAGTTAAACATACCATTGTAGTTCAAGTTGTTGAGGTCGAATCCGTTAATAAGTCTTTGAACTCTACCATTATCACCGGATAGTTTATGTTTCTGCCATGTCTTCGAATCAACATAAGATTCAGCATCATTCAGCGCCGCCACCCTCGCATCCCTAACTGCCTTCTCCGTCGCAGCCACCGTCTCAGACGTGCCATCCGTCTTACTAGACAACTGTACCTTCCCCTTCTGCGTCAAAGACGCAGAAGGGATATCCATCTGGCTCACCGCTTCACGAAGCGTATCCAAATCGGCCTGTGTCGCGACACCTGCATCTATCTTTTCAAAAATCCCATTAATACTCTCCCGGGTTACGTTCTCGTTGCCCAAGGGAAGAGGTAACTTCAGTCGATCCGTTTCTTGTGGCATTACGCCCACACCTCCAGTTCATTCCACGTCAGGGACGCGGCGTCCAGTTCATCCCAGGTCATCTGTTTGTTGTCCAGATCGTCCCAGATCAGATAGCGATACTCATACTCCACGGCCATGTGGGCCGGTTTCAGTTCATCAATTGCACGTTTGAGATCATCAATATTGGGGGGAATGCCCATCGTATCTACAAAGCTCACCGTAAAGCTCCACGCCTCCGGTTGAAACGTCACATCCACCTTGCCTCCGGCGTACGCCTCAGCCACATTCGCAACAAGTCTTCCGGAAAATGTCCCGGCACCGCGCAGCTTCGACTCCACCACGGCACGTCGTTGCTCCACGGGTTTGAGGCGATCCGTCTCAAGGCCAAGCTCCTGCTCCCAGAAGTCCAGTCCCCACGTCGCCGTACGGACAAAAAACTGATCCAATGTCTCATCCAGTGCCTGATACAGCAGATCCATCTCAGTACCTTTGGACTGCATATCGGACTGCATGACACGGGAAGTTTCATAGTAACTTGGCAAATACGAGAACAGCTCTTTCCCCTTCGGGCTTGTAACCCTAGAAACCATAACTCCTAGCAAACTACTCATGGACATCCACCGCCCCTAGCACCGCCACCTGACTCGCTGTCATCTCGATATTCTGGTCGCTCACTCCGTTTACGGTCAGCTCCGAATAGTCGATAATCGGCGGAATGTCGAGCAAAATTGCTGCAATACGGGTGTAGCGCACAAGTGGATCGGCAAAAGCGAGCTGCTTCAGGTACGCGGTCACCCCGCGTTCGATCAATGCTCGGACATCCGACAAGGTTGCATCACTCGCCAGCGTCAGCTTCACCTCAATGTTCATGGGCACTTCCTCGGCAGGCATGACCGACACCACCGGACCTGCCGGGGCAACGCCTTCACCTTGACCATCCTGCGTCGGGTCCACGTACTTCTGCACGGCCGCCACCAGATCGCTGCCCGCAGCACGTTTGTCCGTATCCAGCAGATACAGTCCTACCGTGCCCGGCCCCTTCCATAACGGAATTACACGTGTTGCGCCAACACCAGGCACTTCACTGGCCCATTGCACATACTGTGCCTTGTTGCCGCTTGTCCCCTGGTTGCGGACTTTGGCATAAAAGCGTTCCAGCAGCGCCGTATCCGCCTCGATGTCCGCACCGCCTTTGATAACGTCCGTGTTCACCACAGACGCCACGCCACTTACCGGTGTAGACAGCACGGTCACGGTGCCAGCCGGCACATTGCTTTCTTTTCCGGCAACGAGCGCTCGTACACCAACTACTCCGAATCCATCTTCTCCAAGCTCTATACTCCCAACGGTCTCGTATTCCAGCGAAGCTTCCCCGGATACTTCATCCGCGAGCGTAGCTACAACTGTACCCGCCGGCACCGCTTTCCCCGGTGTACCCGTGAACTTCACCGTGCCTTGTGCCGCCACAGCTGCCCGCCGGGTAATACCATGCTCTCCAGCCCGCAGATCCAGCTCTTCCGAACGAAAATTCGGGTCACTGCTCGCAGCCGTACTGGCAAACCCTCGCCGAAGCAGCTCCTGCGCCCATAGCGCCGCCTCAGACAGCATAAACGCAACCGGAGCCTCCGCATCCCACAGAAACGATCCCTCCGATTTATCCAGATCCGCGGGCAAACGATCCAGCATGCGCTGCATTATCTGTTCCTCCGTCTGGTCCTCCAAATAACGCGGAATCTCAGCCATCCCGTCAGATCACCTCACTTTCCAGAATAAACATCTCTTCTTGTACACTCGCCACCCGGCATGAGAACATGCACTGCTCTAGATTCCAATCGAACGTGAACTGGTCTACCGAATCTGTGCGTGGATCAGCCAGCAGCGTCTCCGTTACCATTCGGGTAATCTCACTTTCCATCACACCCCGGCTGTCACCCTGACCCACCAGTTCTTCCAGCTCCGAGCCATAGTTCCGGGAGTAAATCACATGTCTGTACCGCGGCGTCTTCACCGCCTTGATGCACCACTGCACCCAGGCTTCCTGCGGACCTGCCGCAGCCACTTTGCCACTTGGGGTCAGCACAAAATCCCCCGCATCGTAATCGAATCGCCAGCTTCGTCCAAAGCGTACCTCTTCCGAAGCCGCACCCGACAGGTCCTCTTCATCTCCCCAGACCACACCCGTTTCCGGGAACAAACTAGGCATTCGCACTCACCACCTTACACAGCACCACAATGTCGTTACCGCCATTTACCCGCATCGCCAGCACACGGTCCCCAGCCTTCAAGCCTTTCCCCAGAGACCATACCGCTTCTTCCACTTCCTCTTCTTGTAAAAGAAACCTTCCCGTGCCCGTCGTTCCGCCGTTCCGCCACATCAGGTATCCCGGAGATCGCGCCAACAGCCTCGCGCTCCGGCAACCCAAGCGTGCCCGGCAGTTCGGCCACGAGATAGTCCTGCACTTCGTGCTTGAAATCATCCAGCTTCACGCCGGACGACGTCATTGTCCCCAGCACCGCGCCCATGCCGCTCACGGCCTGACGGGTATGCGTACTCATCGCGCCCCGCATGACCTCGGCAAAATGCCCATACGGATCTTCCTTATTCAAGGTAATACCTCCTTTTCACCAGCTCCGCCGTGCCCAGCTCCAGCGTCATCGTCCCAGGCCCGGCCGATAGGTCTCGGCTGACTGACATGACGATCAGCTTCAGGCCTTTAAGCAGTACCGCATCACCGGCGCGAATCGTGTTCACATCTGGCGCGGAGACGGTAAAGGTCTCCTGGATGCCTGTCAGCCGACTCTTCGCAAGCTTCTTGGCAGCCCCCGCCGTTTTGACCTGATCGTCCTCGATCAGCTTTTGCAAGGTGCCCAGTTCCTCCACACCATCCTGCTCAATCGCCAGCACTTTCGATGGAACTTCCTTGCCGCTGCTGGATTCCGATGCAGCCATGACTTTAACTTTGGTGACTGCCCCTTCCAGCGTACGCATCTGGGACAGATCGATTAGCCGATCCAGCTCGTACACCTTCACATTGCTGCCTACCTTGAACAGCTGCAGCCCGCCAGGCGTCATTCGGGGATGATACATGTCTCCGCCAGACTTGGCGGTTTCCTTCAGATCCGCAAACATCATCGAAAAGATCGTCTGCGATCGATACACCGCTTTGCCCAGCTTTGTTTTGGTGTCTGGCAGTGTTCCGTATGGAATCTTCCACTCTTTGGCGTACGTTTTGAGCCGCTGCGTGGCGGTTTGGTCTTTGGGCAGAAGAAACTCGTCTTCCGATTTTTCCAGATAGATCATCCGGTCGTACACCGTGAGAGACAGCCGCTTGGTGCCACTGTTCGAGCTTTCCACCTCCCAGATGACCGCAGGATGCAGCAGATGAACCATGGATTTTTCGCCAAAAGGAACCCCACTGATTCGCACCGCCATCCCCGGTGATATTGCAGGCAACCCGGAAGATGCCGACACTGCCAGCCGGATGTTCGCCTGATAGGCAATCTGATCGAGCGAATCCTTCAGCGTAATCGTCTCCACCAGCTTGGTAAGGTCATATTTGTCGTCCACAATAACCTTGTAGGTCATGGCATCACCAGCTTTTGTCCGGACTTGATCCGGTTCGGATTACTGCCAATGGTTTTCACATTGAGCTTGTAGATCTCGTTCCATTTGGAACTGCTGCCCAGCTCAAGCTTTGCAATTTTGGACAGAGAATCGCCAGATTTGACGGTGTACGTCTTACTGCTCTTTTTCAGATCGGTACGAGAACCCGACTTGCTCGCAGATGTTGCTGTACCGACCTTCTCCACTTTGGAATCCCGCCAGGTGCGCAGTGTAATGTCAAAATAAATGTCCTCACTCTCGCCGCCCCGAAAGGTCGTATTGTGCGAGATCAGATACACCGGCACGTTGACCCCTGTGTTGGAAATGATGAAACGAAGTGGTTTTTTGGATACGAGAAACGTATTCAGTATATTCATCGCCACCCGCGGATCAGGTACAGGCTCGTACATGCAGTAGGACGCGTCATATTCTTTTGGAAAAAAAGAAGAGAAGGTGATCTCCTTCACCTTCTCTCCCTGTGCAAAATCAAATTCGCCATACTCCAGCATATTGATCGTTTCGTACCCTTTGGACCTTGATATCGTGAGCTCTTCCGGCTTCACCGGGAATCGGAACGATGTCGTCCCGTCCTTCAGGGTGAATTCCATTTGGATTCCTTCCACGTTGTCTTTAATTACACTCATAACAGGCCTCCTTTCTGCTTAGGCCATAATGGTTTTACGGTTTTCCATCGCACGGCGGAACTCTCCCGAAATTCGCTGTCCAACTTGATGCGAGAGCGCATCGTAGTCGATGGCATTTTCACGGACAGTCACCTGCACAGCCCCTTGAGGCACGTTGACGGCGATCTGGTTGGTCGTTTCGGTTTTAAAATCCTTAAGGTAACCTGCCAGACTGCTCATCTGGTCTTCTGAAATTTGTACCGTCATCGTAGACGATTTGCCATTCGACTGAGAACCGTTACCGAGCGCCATTGCTTGGGACTGCATCACACTAGTTCCCATAAGAGCGGCAGTCGTGGATTGACTGCCCATGCTGTTCGTATAAGCCATAGGCCCGGTTATGGTGAGCGCAGATGGAATATAAGCCGGGGGCATCGAGGGACCACCAGTGGGTACTGGAGTTGGGTTAGCAACGGTTGTAGCTGAGACGGTTTTTTCTTCTTTTTTGGAACCAAAACCGAAGAAATCGGATATACCACTTACCATGCTCTTCGTTTTTTCAGAAACAAAATCGGCTGCAGTCGACAACGCTTTACCTGCACCTTCCGTAGCGTTGGACATAAAGTTTCCAATATCTTTGGCCTTGTCCCCGATCCAGCCTCCCGCGGAACTGCCGGCCCATCCACCTAATGCACCCCCAATATACGTGCCGATCCCAGGTAAAATAAAACTGCCAATGGCGCTACCAATCGCGGTACCAGCAGTTCCACCGATCATGGATCCGACTGCTCTGCCTCGTTCCTCAGGAGGTGCAGTGGCAACATTCGCTACATCGGCAAGCATGCTAATGGGTCCAAGAAGTTTACCCGCTCCCTTTGCGAGGCCCCCGCTCAGTTTGCTGAACAAACCATTGCCCGGAGACATATTGGACATTGGCGAACCTGAGGGAGCATTTGCGCTAAATCCGAACCGATTCGGATTCAGTTTTTGATCAAAGTCCACTTTCAGCTTCTTCTGTTCAGCGTCAGAGATGTTGGTTATGATTTTTTTCGCAGGATCAGAAGCAGGCGTTTTTGCAGTTCCAGTCGCACGTTCTTGGTAGGACTTGGAACCACTCTTGTAAGGACCTTTTTTTCCTCCCTCTGTTGCGGCTACAGTTTTAGCACTCCCACCACTTGCACTTTTGGTTTTGCCACCTTTAGCTCCGCCTTTTGAAAGCCTTCCTACCAAACTTCCGCCGGAGCAGCAGCAACATTGTGAAGTACTGCTTGAACTTGATTTCCCTTTGGATTTTTCATAGAAGAACTTAACACCTTTCCCAAACTTTCCGAGTAAGTCTGTTGCATTATTTAATGGATCAAGAAAATCATTACTTTTTTGTGCCATTTCCCGTATCCAACTAATTTCTTCTTCCTTCGGCGCGTTCTTTATCGTATTATTATTGCTCCCAATGTTCAGAGACAGCGAAGGCCCGCTCGATGCCGGACTCAGCTTCCCCATCGCCACTTCAACCTTTTGCTTCACCTCCACCGACACCGTTCCCGAAGCCTTCACCATCTGGTTTCGGAAACTATTCAGTTTCGCCAGTGCACGGTCCAATGCCGGACTTAATTGATCATCCAAACCGATCTTCGGTGTGATTCGCAGCCTGCTTAACCGAACAGCCGTACTATAGATGCTTTCCAGCCTGCGTCCGGTTGTTCTCAGTTCATTGTTCACTTTGATCAGACTCTGATATCGAACTCTGCCCAGACGCTCGGTCGAACGCTGAATCTGATCCAGATAACGGACGGTCGTACGCATCTCCGCGTTGGATTTGGATAAACCAACAATCATTTCTGCCATTCCTTTCACCTCCTGTCCAAACTAATTATCGATTCATCTGCGAAGTCAGCGCTGCCATCTCCTCTTCCGAGAACGCAATCAACAGCGAGCGTTCGCCTCGTGGTAGAGCCCAAAACTCTCCGGGACGAAGATGGTGACGAACCCACATGTGATACAGGAACGTAGTCATCCCGCCGGAGTGAATCAGTTTTTTAGGTCTTCAATCTCCACACCGAAGCCGGATAGCTCCAACACCTTGTCGCCTACAGCATCCAGTTCACCCGCAAGCAGCATGCGGCGAACCGCCTGTTCTCCACCGGACAGCTTCATACGGCCTGTGATACGGTTATCTCCCCATCCGGACAGTTCCAGACCGCGGACATTCATTTTCACCGTGGCTTCGGAGATCAGCAGTGCGTTAAAGGTTTCGGTATCTACCTTCTCCTCGGTACGTCCTTTTGTCGTTTTACGGATAGTACAGCGTTCGCGAATCTGATCCACTTTGGAGGACGTCAGTCCACGCAGGGTCAACAGCAGATCCAGGCGCTGAATGCGCACATTTTCTTCCGGCAAACGTTCTGCTGCTTCAAACAGCTGATCCAGAATCTGTTCTTCAGACATGTTTTCATTCATACTCATAGGGTGCAGTCTCCTTCTCATTTCACAATTGGATAACTCATCTCAACAATTAGGGACAACAAATAGACCGAGATTCCTCAGCCTGCATGTGTGCCCCTATTTTGTTAAGTCAACTTGCTCATCTGCTCGATCAGACAAATTTCATTATGGATTCAGTCCAGATCTTAGTTGGCAACAATCGGATTCAACAGTTCAAATCCTTCAAACGTAAAACCTGTTTCCTCCGGTACTTCCTCACCCGCTGTCCAGTTTGCGAGCTGAATTTTGTCCACCATGCAGCCTTTCAGCAGAACACTCTCATGTCCATACGACTCTGGATCGTCCAGTTTCGAGATGATTTGGAACTTGGTAAACCCGCGCTGGATCATGTCCGAAGTAACCTTATAACCTGTCATTGTGCCTGTTCCTTTTTTCGCACCATTTTTGTGAACTTTCCAGTCATTGCCGACCAGATTCAGCTCACGTTTTTCAATTTCCACACTGGCTTCCAGCTTGTTAATATTCGTCTGCCACACCCCATCCATATGCAGCTGACCATGGGTACCGAGAATAACTCTTGATGCATCCAACATGTACAATTCCTCCTTGGGATCTTTTCAAATGAAAAAACGAATTCAACTCATAACTAACTAAGGAAAGCTCTCGCCCTGCTCTTCTACACTACTTATTGCACGTAAAATGTACCAAACAACTGCTCCATCACATCGGTCAGCTTCACATTCCACTGCAGGAATACCTGATCTGCCTCCGGTTTCAGGATCGGGGCTGCGCCATAATAGGCTGGGTCGAGAATGACATCATATCCCTCAGCCTCAATCACATTGCTCTGTGCAAGCAGCGCAAGATAGGCCTTCATTGCACCGATCAGCGCCTGGCGACCCTCCTCGGTATTGTTTACTTTCCCGATATACGTATCTTCTGCAGAACGCTGCAAGTCTGTGTTAATCGCATCCATCACACGAATGGAACGGATTTTTTTCCACGCATTATTTTGCCCGGCAGCAGGGGTCACGAGTGTGTTTACACCGCGAAGCGCCTTCACCTGGCGGCCATCATGGAAGAAAATAAATACGCCATTCTGTACTGCCTGCTCCTGTTCTGCACGAGTCCAGCGACGAGTGACGTCATCGAACGGAGTAGGTGCATATGTTGTGGATTCATTCAGACGTTGTCCAGCGATGAGACCCGCGACATAAGCGGATGTTTCCGCTGAACTGTAGTACGCATCCCCTAGACGCACACCGGTACCCACATTGATCACACCTTCGTGATTCAAAGTCAGTGAACGTGTAGCAGCCTTCTGAGCAGCAGCTGCAGACGTATCATCTGCAATGGAACCGCCAAATACAGCCATAACCGGTTTACCTTCACTGCGTACACGTTTCACCCAAGCCGCGAAGCTTGCCAGCATAGGCACATCTGCCGAATGATCCAATGCCAATACATCGAATTGCTCGCCTTCCAGCGCACCCTGCACAGCAATATACTCCGCGTTGGTCAGGTCATCATTACCGCTGGCACCACCTTTGAAAGCCGCACCCGACACGGTGGCAACCACACCCGTACCATCGCCAATCGCTTGAGCCGTTACCCACTCATTGCGCTCATCCTCATTGATCTGTTTGGCTAGAGATGCTGCCGAGATATCCGCGGTCAGGAGTGCATACAGCATCCGATTCCCTTCAAAAAGACGCACTTCATGCTTCGTGTTATCAATTACACCCGGCTGAATGGTGACATAGAATCCGTTCGCACGATCTCCCGGATACTTGGCATCCAGCTGCAGTACGTCCGCATCGCTGCTGTCCTTCAACGTTAGACTGGCTGCTTTTGCCGTGGCACCTGCTACCCGATAGGCCAGCAGCTTTTTCGGACCACCCAGCAGAGCGAGCTTCAAGGAAGTATAGGCTGTCCCATTATCCAGCGTATGTGCGGAGAAAATACGTTCAATCGCCGCTTCGCTTCCGACTTCTACGAAGGTTCCCACCGGCCCCCAGTTCGCCTTGATCGGAACGACAACCGTTCCCCGATTGCCAGCCTGAATGGCTGAAGATGCTGCCGCCTGAAAATTCATATATAAGCCCGGAAGGACCGGACGATTCGTTTGCTCCCATGTTCCGCCTGCCATTATACCTTCACCTTCGCTTTCATAAATTGGTTGATTCGTACTTGCGTTTCCTCAATGGAAAACGTCTGCTGCGCTGCTTCGTACAGCGCACCATGCAGCACCTCTGCCTTAACGGCAAAGAGGGCTTCCGCATGATTCATCAGTTCCGCCCGCGTATATTGCGGGTCAGCCTGTTTGCTTTTTTTCGCGGTGCTTGCCATTGCCATTCACCTCATCTTTAAGTTACGGATGCTTTTCCAACCTCGGGACAGTTCCTTGCCATTCCTGACTATTCGATTCCCTTACTGTGATGAATCTCGCGGATCAATGGCACATCCGTCCCCGGACGACGAATTCGCTGCTGCAGCGTCAGACGAATCTGCCCGTTCAGGTAGGCATCTGCCTGCATATCAGCTGAAGCTTCCTCCACCGTCAGGTACCGGGTATTCTCTGTTTTCGCCAGAGCAATACGGGGCTGTACAGCCAGTTGTTCGACCAGACGTGTAACGGTATGACGGGTGACGCCTTCACCTGCAGCAACAACATGTCCCGTAAACTGCTTTCGTATCTCCAGCGCCGAAGTGCCGGCTGCAGCTGAGCTGTAACCCGTCAATCTCCACAGCACGGAAGGTGTCTCATAACCTCCGGGCCAGACGTCAGCATACACGGACCATTCGGAACCAAGCGCTGACTGTGTCCAGTCCTGAAGCGCAGCCATCCAGGAATCCGGTGTACCTGGAGCAGTATGGTCATTGGTGGATTCAGGAATATACATCCCGAACCGCAGACTTCGCGTCATCATGCCTGATCCGGTGTCCACCCGGTCGCAGTCGGATGAACCGAAATAGATGCAGGTAAACGCTGCACCATTCTCATCCTCCAGCCGCACCTGATGAAGTCCTTTTACCAGCTCCGCAGACCACGTTTCCAGCTGTTCTGCTCCTCCATCTTCCGGGCGAACGTACGGAGAGATTTTAATAATTCGTCGGTACCCTGCCCAAGCAGACTTTGGTACTTCTTCAGCAAAGGCGACGACCGCACAAGGCCCTGTCAGAACCTCACCCTGTGCAGGCACATCCAGCACCCGGCCATCCCATGCCGGAACGAGTGCTGCAAGCTTTTGCTTCAGCGTCTGTCTCACAGCCACACTCATTTGGTTTGTCCCTGTAACTGTAATGTTTGTTTCACTTTGGATAGACACATTCATCTCGCCCCCTTCAGCTGCACGTTTGTCATCTGCTCGCATGATGCAGCGGCCATGCGGCAGCCCATGACTCCCCCTTGATCTCAGTGACTGAGTAAATGATAAATACCGAGATCAATGCCGGACACGATTCACCGCATCAAAAAGACCGGCCTCTTGGCCGGTCTGTACATAAGCGTATGAGCTTTCGGTGTGTGTCCGTTTGCGATTGATCCGATAATACAATCTTACACCCTTTTCTCCCTAGCGCGGACGGTGAATCGGTTGACTTCAGTGTGGTTTAAGGCGTATCTTGGGCGGAAAAAAGACGAGTCCACGTTTCTCACAATATCAGATGAACTGAAACATTTACACGAGAACGGAGGGTGCAGAATCAGTCTGGAGAAGCAGAGCGGTCGCGTTTATCACCGGATTTTTCCCTTTAGAGAAGGGAATCACCAAAAGCCGGGGATAACAGTGATCGTAAGATGGTTCTGCAATCGTAGTGGTCTAGTGTAAAGTTTATAGGTCACATTATTTCAACGTAACTTGCGGACTCAACGTAATTTCAAATGCACGTCCCCAGATGAAATCCGGATTGGCATAGTCGAGTGCAGCACTGCAATATTTCGCATACAACACATCACAGTCGCGGATTTGCTTGATCGCCACATTACCTTGGGCAAAGGCTGTTTTGCTTGCGAGACCCGCGGTGTACGTCTGCATTAGATCCCGAAGCAGTGTTTGCAGGTGAGCATAATCTTCCTCGGAATTGAACAGCACCATATTCTGGTCCGCAAGGGTAGCCACATTGGTATAGAGCGCATGAGCTCTGGAGTACGTGCGGATATCCGCGATCGCTACAGCTTTATAGTAGTAGTCTTTCAGGAACCGTTTGAACAGCAATGATCCATGCGCATCAACAGCTTCGTGAAGAGCAGAAGCGCGTTTTTCTGTGGTGACAAAAGCATATCGGGATTGTCCCATGCCTACCGCAAGGCCAATCTTGTTCCCCGGTGTATTCCAGGCGCTGTAACCCAGTACCCGGCCGGTGTACGGACTGTTCAGCAGGGCTTCCGCTACATCCACATTCGCTGGTCCTTTTCCGACAAAATCAATCAGCACCGCCGGCAATCCTTGCTCACTAATGCTCGTCAGCCGTTCAACCGCGGCTTGGACCTGATCCAGCGCCGTAATCGCAATAATCTCGATATCCACACCTGGTTTTGGTCCCGGCTTTCCTGAGGGCCCGTTGGTCATGCGATCCACTTCCGAGGACATGTCAAGCGAAGTGGTTCCCTCAGCATCTCCTGGGTAAGCCGCATCCGCTACCAGCACCCCGCCTACAATATCAATATGGCGAGCTACATTCTCGTGAACGTCCATATACTCATAGGTATTAATAATTGTGGAGCCGTGAGGGCCATAATAATTTACAGCGTAACGTGTTTTTGCGCCGCCTCGCAGCAGCTGATTCGCCATCCGCGCGACAAGGGCATGACCGAGACCGTCCGCATCCGGAAGGATGATGGCCCGTTCGGGATTTTGTCCGTCAGTTCCCCCCAGCCATTCTTTAATTCGTGCTTCAACATAGTTAATCTCGTTAATCTGAACCCCCTGTGTATTCGCATCGTCGACACCTACAGCAAGGAAATCAATGTATCCTTTGCGGGCCAACTGATCCAGAATGTACAGGTTTGTTTTGAACTTGTGCTGTCTGGTGTTGTAGTACTGCTCTTTGTTGAAGAAAGTCGTTTCACCATACTCCACACCATCTGGCGACAGGTTGTAGCCGTTAATAATGTCCTCAAACTCGGTATAAGCCTGACGCGGCTGCTGCATGAGTGCACGGGACTCGTTGTAGGCGTCAAGCGCAAGGCCGTCTGCAAATGAAGTGGTCGCCAGACGCATTACCGTATCCATGACATATACCGGTTTGCGTGGATATTTCTCCTTGATGACTTGAATCACATTGAGCAGACGCGTCGTTTCTTCATCGTAGTTCGGGTAGGCGTCTCCTCCGTCTTCCCGAAGCTGACGACTGCCAATCAAACCGCCGTAGGCCAGCATATCAGACGAGATAATGAATCCATCGACTTGAGCAGCATGCTGCAGAATAAACGTATAAATGTTGGTCGGGATACCATACGTAGGTGCAGATGTGCCGAGCAGTGTTGTGCCTTCTGTCGTTTTTTCCGAATCGAGACGGTTTTGAATATCACCCAGGTTCGGCGTAACGATATGGATGCCTGCTGCCTTCCCTTGAACAATGACGTCATCCAAGTTAGCCGGGCGGTCATCCAGTGGAACATACAATACGGTTTTCATATCATGTAACCTCCTGTTTATTAAATTCTGTCTTACATAAGTACCCGATTAGAGCAAGCTCACCATCACCGCATCAAAAAACCGGCCCCCAGGCCGGCTGTACATTAGCGTATGTGCTATCGGCTGTGTCCCTTGCTGCTAATCCGATAATACAATCTTACACCCTTTTTCCTGCTCTGCTGACGGTGAAAGGTACGGTTTCCGTCTGATTGTGGTCGCCCTCCGGGAGGTAAAAAGTCGGTTCCAGGTAATCTCTGTTACGATCATCAAACATTATGCTTATATTGTACGTTTAGTACATATAAACAAGACCGTATAAAGGGTGGATATCATGAAAACATCGGATTGGTTCTATTTGTGGATAGCTATACCCTGTTATATGGCAGGGCCCATAATGTACACCATGACTATGTACATTCTCTATCAGGAAACGAACGTATGGACTGTCCCCCTTCTTGGATGGACTGCTGCAACATTTTCGTCCGTTGTTATACTGTTTTATCTGCTTACAGTTATCCTCTTACGTTTGCTGAAGATCTATTTCTTTTGGCTGCAAACACTGCTCTATATGCTCCTATCCCTCATCCCCGTGTATATGACTACTGTTCTTATGGGTTCAGGTACTTCCGGGCTGCCAGGACTTTCTTTTCCATTTACACCTGAAGGCATCCCATTATTAGTGTTCTGGGAGAGTATCGCAGTTATGAGTTCCTGGGGTGTCTGGGCTGCTCACAATCCTTCCATTAAACGTCTCTTCTTACTCTTCTCCGGTGTCATTCTTATCCTGTTTATCCTAGAGTTCTAGCCTCGTTAAAACCAAAAAAGAGCACCAGCCATTTCAGGCAGTGCTCTTCATCATTTATATGTTTGCTATCGTTCACTATGCATCCTTTAATGCCATGAGCGAGCGTCTTAACATTTTATACTTAAGCAATAATATACCGGAAATTCTCCCAGCTCTCCGGGAATGAATTGCCGTTTCTTGTATGATGATAGAAGCTGAACGGAAATTTGAACACATGGCCTGCGTTCCAATCGCGGGATCTTCGGTCGGTGAGCCAGTATTCCAGCTCGTGCGGCAGAGCCGTCGAACGTTCGGCAGGAACGAGCGGCAGCACGTCAACCGGAGATTGCAATGTCCACTGTCCATCTTCACTTACCGCTTCCCGGCTCAATCGAAGGGCCTTTATCATCGTCAGGAACGGTGGAATTCCTTTGTGGAACAGTGCCGGATAACCCAGCTCATGCAAGATATTGAGTGCATGGCCGTAGGTCAGCATATGACCGATCAGATCATGATGGGACTCGGCCTGATAGATCGCCGGGAAAGCCCCCAGCTCATCCAGAATCAACCGGGACAGCTGCTCCGGTCCTTCAATACGAGGAAATTCATCCGTATCATCTATCTTCAGACTGCGGATTTCCTTAACCGTTGTGTTCAGCCACGATCTGCCCGGTATGGTCTTCTCAAATGAATCGATCAGCTCCACCATCCGTTCAATATCCTGCTCTGTGCCCCAGCCATCCAGCTCGCGAATGGCTTTCAGCGTAAGGGCGCCATAGATTGCTTGGTGTCCAACCCAGTGAAGTTCTCCAATCGTACGATCCAGCGCTTCTGTGATCCGCGCCTCGGCTTCTTCCCGTTCGAGTATTTCACCACGGGCAGATTGTGGCTCCTGATCTACTCCGTGTTTGCGAAGCATGGCTTTCGCCTCTGCGGTAACGCTGCCCGCCGCAAGGGAAGACAGACGATTTTCCCGAACCCAGAAATAAGCGGCTATTGCTCCTGCTCCATAGTGGGCATGCCAGAGGTCACCTGTACGCTCCCGACTCGAAACGATGACCCTCAGACCCTCTTCCAACAAACGTCGATCCATAACGTCATCACTCCTTCACCGAATTTAAATTTATTACACCATGTTTACATTGTGCTTACTTCTATAAAATGAATCAAATCGTGCATATATGCCCGTTTCGCTTCCCAGATTCAATCATTTACCCAAACTGTAGTCTGCCGACACCTTGTACGACAACTTCGAGCGGGAATCGTTGTGCTTTTTGCTCCGAGAAGAACCAGATCCGTTCCTTTTTCACCACAATAAACAGACCATTCACGTCTCCGACCGGGGCAAAGGTTTCACTTATCGCTCCCCATTGGTTTAAGCCCATTTGCCCCAATTCTCCCACCGTGGACAATACGTCCTCTGATACAAGCCCCACCTCGCACACTTGCAGCAGATCCTCCGCCGAGAAAGGACGTTCACTCTTATGATGGGTGTTGTGATGAGCAATCAGCTCCAGAATGTTACCAGCAGGATCCTCGAAATAGAGCGAATGGGAATTCCAGTTCTCTGAAAAGGTTTCATCCTCTCCATCCTGCGTATTGAGCTCTACCCGTGCCGCTGCCCAGGCTTTGGCCTCCTGAAAACGATTCTTAGGAATCATCCAGGCAAAGTGATAGAAGGGCACGTGCTCCGTCTCGTTGTGTACAAATTTCATTTTTGTGCATCCGATCTGCAATGTGAATGAAGAATCGGAGTCATCGGCCACCTTCAGTCCGAGCGTATCCCTATAGAAATGTTTAATCTCAGCCAAACGAGATGTGTGCAGCTTCACTTCTTCAAATAGCATCTGACTGCCTCCTCTCGATCACGCCCGTCCGTGCATCTTCTCCCATGTACTCCATGGCACCATACCCAGCTCCGGCTTCGCTTCATCCGGAAGCATGGATATGAATTCAAGAGAATGACCATCCGGGTCCGTGAAATATACCGATACAGCCGGCATCCAGCCGAATACATACAGCTCACCGATATCATCATCAAGGAAGTTGTGCGTCGTAATCCCTTTACCCTCAAGATATGTGACAGCATGCTTCATGTCTTCCAGCGATACGTGAAAGGCAAAATGCTGACGCTGCACCAGCTCCGGTTCTTTTTCCCACAGCCCCAGCATCGAATTCCCCGCTCCACCAATCCAGTAAAATGAGTTACCGCGATCCTTCTGCCCGTAAGCATGTGGCAAACCGAGAATCTTTTCATAAAAGTGATGTGACCTCTCCAGATTCGTTACATTCAAATGTGTTTCAAATATGCCTTTAATCATGTTCATTACCTCTTTCTCAGCTTTCGGATGATTTCCGTGCAGATGTTAATGTCTGGGCCAGGCTCAGGAACGAACCAATCACTCGCTGAATCCGGTCCTCAATGTCCTGGCTGCCTTCATATTCCTCATATCCGTCAAAGGTTGCTTCAAACCGCCTGCGCTGCGCACCCCCAATGGAGATCCATTCCTGTGCATTAATCCCGTGCAGATTGCGAACGATAGCCTGCAGCTGCAAAAGAGAACTAACCCCCACCGCTCCTCCCGCTGAGCTGATCGACAAGACCGGTTTGCCGCTAAAGTGAGCCTGGCTCAGATGATCCAGCGCATTTTTGAGCACCCCGCTGATGCTGCCGTGATACTCTGGCGTTGATAAAATAATGGCGTCCGCCGCGAGCATGCGCGAGTTCAGCTCTGCCAGGTTGTGATCCTCTGCCTGCTTCTCATCCGGTGCGTAGAATGGAACGGGTGTCTGATACAGATCAAACAGGCTCGCCTCATGACCCTCGTTGCGCATGACTTCGACCGCATATTCCCCTAAACGTGTACTGGTTGCATTCTTTCGGTTGCTTCCTGCCAATACGATGATCTTCATCTATGTCACGCTCCTGCCTGTTTTTGGTTGGTATTCCATGATCAACCTTCATCTCTTCTGTCTCTATCTTACCTTGCTTCTTCTTCCATATCGTCAGCAGATAGACTTAACTTGCAACACAAAAAAACTCAACCTTTCGGTTGAGTTTCTACGACTTTAGGCTGAGAAGGGGCTCGAATCAATCAGACCCAGCCGTTCTTCACGGCATGGATTGCTGCTTGCGTACGATCGGCCAATCCCAATTTATCCAGCAGATGACTGACATGTGTTTTTACCGTTTTCTCTGTTATTACGAGCTGAACCGCAATCTCCTTGTTGCTGAGTCCCCGTGCAATAAGGGCCAATACCTCTTGCTCTCGGCGGGTCAGCGCATCCAGACTCGGCGAAGTTTCATCGCTTTGTAAAGGTAAAGGCTGCTTAAGCTTCTCATAATTCTGAACTTTCCCGTATGCTGCTGAATCTGTGCGTACAGTATCCTGCGCTTCTAATGGTATGTCAGATGAAGCCATCACATGCATTAACTGGCCGGCCGCGGCAGGATGAAGCTGGGCCTGTCCTGCATGCACATTCCTTATCGCAACAGCAAGATCCTCGGGTTCAATATCCTTCATCAGATACCCTTTGACCCCAGCCCGCACGGCAGGAATAACGTGATCCTGATCCGAAAACGACGTAAGTACAATAACGCGAATTCCAGGCAAAATCGTACGCAGGCGTCTGGCGGTTTCGATCCCGTCCAGCACAGGCATATGCAGATCCATGAGCACCACATCGGGCTGCAGCTTCTCTGCCTGTTCAATCGCCTCCTGCCCATTGGATGCTTCCCCCACCACTTTCATATCCGTCTGTGTGGACAAAAACACGTGAAGTCCACGTCTTACCATAGCATGATCATCTGCCAACAAAATCGTAATCGGCATGTTGTCTCCCCCTGACATTAACCCAATTCGGACGGGAGTGGAATAACTACCGTTACCGATGTTCCCGTACGGGATGAACTTATAAGCTCCAGCTTGCCTCCCAGCGACTGCGCCCGCTCTTTCATTATGGACAGACCCAGTGAACGGGCAGGCAGGGGTTGCTTTCTTTTGGCTCCCCCTTTTCCCCGATCCTTAATAATGAACACGGCTTCGGTATCCCCTAGCTGGAGAGTGATATCTGCTGCTGTAACTTCCGCATGTTTACGTACATTATTCAGGGCTTCCTGTCCAATTCGCCATAACCCCTCTTCTATACTGCGAGGCAGGCTGCGCATGCCGGTTCGGTTAACGACGACCTGCAGCCCCTGACTCGTACCATACTCCTGCAGTGCACTTAGCAGACCGGATTCGAGTCCGGCGGGACGAAGCTGCATGATCAGCGCACGCATTTCCTTCAGAGCTTCTTGAGATAACGAACGGATATCTCTCATGGCTTCAGCCGCCGGATGCAGTTCTGCTGTACCGGATAACATGCTCTCTGCTCCCTTGGCGGTCAACGAGAGCGAGAACAATATTTGGTTTACCGAATCATGCAGATCCCGAGCCAATCGGTTTCGCTCCTCCAGACGGGTTAATTCACGGCGCTTCTCGACGAGTCTCAGACTTTCCCAAGAAGCTGTAATATGTTCTGCCAGCGCATCCATAACCTCACGGTCTGACAGAAGAGAATCCATTTCCGAACCAAGCTGGGCGACCAGCACGGCTGTTTCCCCGGGAGGGCTGAGTGGTATGGCAGCAGCCAGACCTGAAGACATAACGGAATCGGGAGGCATGCCGCAAACCTGAGACAATTCTACCATCTCGGATGCTGACAATATTTCGGCGCGATGTGATTGAATCACACGTTGTAGTAGGCGATCCGTCTCCGGTGGTATCTCGTTAACTAGCAATGAGTCTTCCAAGGCACTGGCATGCGCCGTTTGTATGCGTAGAGCTTCATTTTTTTGAGCTATCAGAGCGACAAAAGGCCATTCGTAATGCTGTCCAAGCAGCTTGACCACTGTCCTGGCCATATCGTCAGCATTGCTGCACTCGTTCAGTTCCAGCCCCAGCGCTCTGCTGAACTCCCCCAGCCTGGCATACTGATCCGCTCTTCTCTGCTCGCCGCGATATAATCGCATGCGCTCCATGGCACTTCCAATTTGATAGGCTACGGCCTGCAGAAGCGCCAGCTCCCCTTCACTAAAATGCTCTTTGCCTGGTGCTGCAACGTTGAGCAATCCGATCATTTTCTCACCCGATCGCAGCGGAACCGTTGCATGATGGGTGATGTCACGCGTGTCTCCCCACTGATGCTCCGTGGCATCCTCAAGCCGTTTGCAGTTAATAATGTTGACGGCATTATCGAGTCTACCATCCCGGAAACGGTTTACACACCAGCATGTTCCACAGCGCATGGGCTCCTTGTCTTGATGAAGCAGAGCCGGCGGCAGGTTATAGTCCGATACACATGAATATTCTCCGCCCTCACGAATGAGAAATACCCAGCCTGTCGTAAGTCCCGTCAGCTCCAGCAGCTTGCCTACTACCGTATCCAGCATCGGGCTCAGATCATTGGATGTGTTCAGCGTCTCCGCAATGGTTTTCAGCGTGTACATTTCCTGCATTCCGGAATCTTGCGGCATGCGGATTTCTCTCCTTTGTTCCATCGAAGTGTTGTTGTTTCATTATTGTATACAATCATTTCAGGAGTTTAAAGGACGAACTTCCAATCGTTTTAACCGAGCTTTTGGCGGCTCTTGCGGGATATGGACAGCGGCTCCACATTGATCAGTCCCCGATCGGATAAGGCAAGGGCCATTTTATAGAAGGCACGGGTTCTGATTTTGGTATACGTATCCTTGCTCACAGGCGGATCAAATACATGGTTGTACACCTTGTAATCAAACACGTCATCATCTTTCAGGTACCGTTCACAAACGAGTATCCGTTCCTTCTCACTCAGACGAGACACGATATAATCAATTGTATCGCAATACGCCTGACGTGCACGCTGTACATCCACATTGTAGATCGCCGTTCTGGCAGTTGAATCCCCTGTGACATTGGTCGGCCCATGGAAACGCTCCGTGTAACTCGCCGTGACCATGACCTCACGTTCTTCAAAGGCAATCGTTTTATAAATTCGGTATTTCTCCAGCGCAGCCTCCACAGCCGTTTGCGTTTTGCGTCGATCCAGTTCAGGCAGCAATAATTCCATATTCATTCTCCTCCTTAAGGGTTTGGTCTAAAATAAAACACGCTAAACTTCACTTCTTTTATGAGTGTTATACAGTCTTTTCAGAGAAATAACGGCCATTGTCCAGGTCCTTTGCGTTGCCTTTTGGAATCACTTCCGCAGGGCACCATACCTCGAGGCTTTCGGTTTCCAGTACATACAAATCGTTCAAATTTAATGTTATGTTCGTATTCTGTTCGTATTTCTATTTGAGGATACCACTTATTGGAGATTAGAGTAAACCTTCATTTTGGGTCATTTTGACGATAAAATAAAACCCTCGCTCCTATTTTCTATACCTTTTGGCATAATTGTTTCAATTCCCTTTACCTAATGGTATATATACGTTATAGTACAGATAATTACAGATCTCTCGTATGAGCATGAATTTTTATAGCTTAAGATGGTTACCATTTCACCGTTAACGGAGAGGGCAGAAATAACCTGAAGAAGCGTTAGCGGTCACGTTTATCACCGGATTTCTCCCTTTAGAAAAGGGAATAAGGAAATCTGGGGATAACAGTGATCGGAAGGTTGTTCTGCCTGCGGAGTGCCCCGGTGTAAATAGAATTTCTTAATCTATCATTCAGTTACTTATACGAATTGAAGGAGTTGGCATGAATTGTGGAGCACGCTTTTGGTCCTTATCTGAAACAGCTGCGGGAACAGCAGAGCTATAGCATCAATCAGCTCGCCGAAGCAGCAGGAATCAGCAACTCACAAATTTCACGCATTGAAAATGGAGTCCGCGGTGTTCCGAAACCAGCCACGATCCGCAAATTGGCAGATGCCCTCTCCGTCCCCTATGCCGACATGATGAAACAGGCAGGGTATATTGAGGCAGCAAATGCAGCAAGTGAAGCTCAGGACATTCCCGAATGGGCAACGTACAAAGACCGACGTGATTTCAAGAAAATGCTTGAGGACGAAGACGATCTGATGTTTGACGGGATTCCACTGGATGACGAAGACAAAAAACGTATCAAGGATGTGCTGACCGGACTGTTCTGGGAAGCCAAGCAGATGAACAAACGCAAGAAAAACGATGAACCGGACAGCCGCCAATGAGGCATGGAAAGCTGATTACAATGAAGCAGCAGGTGAGATGATATGGACGAGATGGTAACAAAGCTGATTCGAAAACACCGGACCAACTGCCCCTTCAGCATTGCCAGAGCCATTGGAATACAGATCCGTTTCACCAATCTGGGCAAGTCTACCAAAGGGCTGTATTTCCGCAAGCTCCGCCGCAGATTTATTGTCATTCACAGTGAACTTCCGCCGGAATGGCAGCGGTTTGTATGCGCTCATGAACTTGGACACGACCGATTGCACAAAGGCATCAATCGTTTCTTTTTGGAGGAACACTCCTATTTTGCTCCCGGCAAGCTGGAAAGACAGGCCAATCGTTTTGCCATTCAATTATTGACCTCGGGAGTCATGCCGGAACCTGATGAATCCCTGGAGAAATTCTGTTTACGTACAGGACTGCCGCGCGAAGCGCAGCATTTTTTTTACTCTATATAAGAACATACGTTTCATTCAACTGAGCGTTAACTTTATTTCCCAGCCAGTCGATTAGATGTCACTTTCAGGTTACCTATTTTTACGTAAATCACGAGATTTCCTAATCATAGTCTGCTAAAATACAATTTGAGCTGTGCGAGAGCTCAGGCAGATCATATTTTTGGGAGGGTACAGATTCATATGAAAATCTGGAAGACTTACGTTTCACTTCTGCTAACGGCTTGCTTACTGTTTGGCAGTGTAGGAATTGCGGCCGCTGCAACGGATACAACTCCGGGCACGGGTAAACACATTACGATTCTACATACGAATGACACACATGCACGTGCAGTTGAAGCTTCGCCTGCAATGGGCTATGCCAAAGTGGCAGGGATTGCTGACAAATACCGCAGCGAGAATCCAAATACCCTTTTGCTTGATGCAGGGGATGCTGTGCATGGTACTACCTTTGCAACACTCGTGAATGGCGAGAGTATCGTCAAAGTCATGAATGAAATGGGCTACCAGGCCATCGTTCCGGGTAACCACGAATTCAACTACGGCTCCGAGCACCTCGTCGAACTTGCGGACATGATGAATTTTCCAATGCTCAGTGCCAACGTGAAGAAAAAAGACGGAACTCGTCTTTTCGATCCATATCTTATTAAAGAAGTTGACGGTGTCAAAATCGGAATCATCGCACTGACTACACCTGAAACCATGTACAAAACCAATCCAAAAAATGTTGAAGGTCTTGATATTACTGACCCAGCTGCGGAAGCCAAAATTCTGGTGAACGAAATTCGCAGCAAAGTAGATGTAGTAGTTGTTCTGGGACACCTTGGACAAGATGCTTCCAGTACAGACACTAGCTTCAAAGTGGTAAAAGAAGTTCCGGGTATTGATGTATTCATCGACGGTCACAGCCACACCATCCTCCAGGATGGTCTCGTATCCGACAACGGAACATTGATCGCGAGTGCCGGAGAGTACACCAACTTCGTAGGTGTCATCGATCTGTGGGTAGACGGTGGCAAGGTAACGAAGAAACAAGCTACGCTGATTGATGAAACAGAAGCCAAAGATATTAAACCGAATGAGAAAGTAGCAGCACTCGTGAACTCCATTCAAAAAGAACAAGAACCTATTCTTAAAGAAGAAGTGGCCAATACAGCAATCCTGCTTGATGGTAAACGCGAACAAGTCCGTGCTGGCGAGACAAACCTAGGTGACCTGCTCGCAGATGCCCTTCGTGATGTCAGCAATGCAGATATTGCACTTACGAACGGCGGCGGTATCCGTGCTTCCATTGAAAAAGGTATCGTAACCAAAGGCGACATTATCACTGTACTTCCTTTTGGTAATCAGGTTGTAACGCTTGATGTAAAAGGCTCTGACGTTCTGGCAGCTCTTGAAAACGGCGTAGCCTCCTATCCGGAACCAAGCGGTGGTTTCCCGCAAGTATCTGGCATGACGTTCAGTATCGATACTTCAGCTGCTGAAGGCAGCCGTGTACATTCCGTGACAATTGGCGGCAAAGCTCTTGATCCTGAAGCCACGTATACACTGGCTACAAACGATTTCACAGCCGTTGGCGGTGACGAGTACACCATGTTCAACAAATACACCATCTCCGGCATGTACGGTGCAATGGACGAAGCACTGATTGAATACATGCAGAAGCTTGGCGCTGTAGACATCAAAACAGATGGCCGAATCAAGGAAGCAAAAACACCTGTAGTTGAACCGGAAGCTCCAGAGACAGAGACACCGGCTCCAACTACACCGAAGCCAGAAACGCCAAAACCGGTAACACCAAAACCAGAAACACCTTCAAAACCGACACCAAACAAACCAGCTCCTGCCAAAGTATATGTTGTAAAATCCGGAGACTCCCTGTACTCCATCTCCAAAAAATACAACACAACCTGGCAAGCGCTGCAAAAGTTGAACAGCATCAAAAATCCTCACTGGATTTATCCTGGTCAACAACTGAAGCTGCCTGCTGCTTCTTAAGCAAACCAATATTTGAATAGTGTGACCCGCTCCACAGATCGAATGAATCAGAAGTAATGATAGCAGTATCGGAAAAAGGGTGTTCCTTAAGCCAATCTGGCTGAAGGAGCACCCTTTCTGCTTCTCATTTTAGAAGCAACCATTTATCTTTCCCTTGTGAGCCTTTTAGGCAAAAACGATTAAAATACCTTTGCGGCAAAAATAAATCCTCAAACCTACTCTATCGTACATACACTCTCTGAGTCCCTAATCGTGAACTATAGAAAATATGCGCATAATTGCCACTGCTGCGCGATTTGTTCGCTTTCCAGACGAACATAATATACAAAAATGCTTTGCATATTTGCACCTCTTTCCATACTTCAACCCAATCAGCGGAACGTGTACTTTTCAAAAAAGTTAAAATGCATTATACACATTAGTAAAGAGTAGTCATTTTGTACGGCATCATGCATATGATTCTGTTAATTCATATGTCTATAGGCCTTGTTTTGATGCTTTATTTCAAAATACCCCACAAAAATGGAATATCTCATAATATGTGGACCTATAAAATATGTCCCTTTATGACACGAATTAACAGCGTACTGACATTCGTACAAATAAGATTATCTACGGACTAGAGCACTTCCTTGGCATGAGTCAATGCCTCTTCCACACTCATGCTAATCCGCTTGGTTTCCACTTTACCGGCAAGAGTGTGGGACCCTAATTCGACATTCCTTTCTGCAGCGCCCCGGCCAACCACAATCTGTACAGGCAGACCAATGAGTTCCGCATCCTTAAACTTCACCCCGGGACGTTCATCCCGATCATCTGTCAGCACCGTGTATCCTGCATCCCCTAACTGCTGTTCAAGTTCCAGGACAAGCTGACGCTGCTGCTCATCTTTCCAGTTTATGGGGATCAGGTGAATCTGATATGGCGCAACAGCTGCCGGCCACCTTATTCCGTCCTCTCCTGCATATTGCTCGGCAATGGCAGCCATCAGACGGGACACTCCAATACCGTAACATCCCATCACCGGGGCACACTGGCGACCATTCCGGTCCAAAAATGAAGCGTTCATGGCATCACTATATTTGGTGCCCAGTTTGAAAATGTGACCTACTTCAATGCCTTTGGTGAATACAAGCTTGGCTCCACATGTAGGGCAGTTATCCCCGTCAGCCGCGAAGCGAATTTGTCGGACTTTGTTCAAGGCAAAATCCACCCCCGGACGAACACCCGACAAATGCATATCAACTTCATTGGCTCCGGTAATAGCACTTCCCATCGCAACCACATCCGCGTCCACGATAAGTGGCAGATCCAGACCTACAGGTCCCAGAAAACCAATCTTCAAATCCGAACGTCCTGCGAGCGCTTCTTCGTCAGCCAGAATGAGTTCCTCGGCACCCAATACATGCTTGAGCGCAATATCATTCACTTCATGGTCCCCGCGAACAAGTGCAGCAATCAGTTGACCATCCGCTTGATAGAGCAGTGTTTTGATGATTTGCTCGGGTCCCTCACCGACGTAGGAACTGAGCTCGGAAATGGTACGAATAGCGGGCGTATGGATTCGGATTAGCGATTGGTCCACGGCATTGGACCGAGATTCAGCTGTATGCTGGGTTACAGCTCCATTTGTCTGGTATCCGGCCTTCTCGAGATTCGCAGCATACCCACACTGCTTACAGGATACAATCGTATCCTCTCCCACATCAGCCAGTGCCATGAATTCGTGTGTTTCTCCCTGACCGCCGATTGTACCTGCATCTGCTTCTACACGAATATATTCCAGACCGCAGCGCTCCAAAATGCGTGAATATGCCTTATTCATCGCCTGATACGTGTGATCCAGCTCTTCCCAGTCGGAAGCAAAAGAGTACGCATCCTTCATAATAAACTCGCGGCCACGCAGCAAGCCGAATCTTGGACGCCGTTCATCCCGGAACTTGGTTCCAATCTGATATAACGTGAAGGGCAATTTTCTGTAGGAATTCACCTCATCACGCGCAAGAGCAGTCACCACTTCCTCATGGGTTGGTCCGAGAGCGAACTCCCGATCGTGGCGATCCTGCAAACGCATTAGCTCAGGGCCGTATTGGCTGTATCTTCCCGATTCCTCCCACAGCTCTGCCGGCTGCATAATAGGCAGCAGTACTTCCTGACAACCGGCACGATCCATCTCTTCACGAACGATCCGCTCGACATTGAGCAGTATACGCCGCCCCAGCGGCAAATAACTGTATATCCCTGCTGCCAGC
The DNA here is from genome assembly GCF_040546835.1 of Paenibacillus sp. PvP094. NCBI lineage: Bacteria > Bacillati > Bacillota > Bacilli > Caryophanales > Paenibacillaceae > Paenibacillus > Paenibacillus sp. PvP094. The sequence goes on from NZ_JBEPOM010000001.1 coordinate 815,112, forward strand.
TGGCGAATCATACCTGAACGAAGCAGCCAGCGATGTCCAGCTGCATCCGCTTCTGCCGGCGCTTCACGTAATGTTGGAACAAGCATTTCACTTTGACGCATCCATTCCACACTCCTCATCTTCCTGATCATTTTTGCAAAATGAGTGGATAAACCGCAAAAAGACACATCCGTCAAGGGACGAATGTGTCGTGGTACCACCCTTATTTAACTGCATGGTTACGTTCACTAACACGTCTCGGGTTCCCCCGGGCATGCTGAACAAACGTCCCGTTTCCCTAATAGGCAATACGGAATCATACAGTCCTCTCAGGCGTAACGGGCCCAGTCCGGCGGAGGTTGCAGCCTGCTGGCATTCTCTTCCGCAGCTCGCGAGGTGGGAATTACGAAGCAGCAGCAGAAACCTCTCACCAATCGGTTCCCTCTCTGATTGAAGCTGGCTGGCGCAATTATGTCCTCACTAATCGCTGTTATCATTTTTGATCACATTAGTGCATTTGCAAGCAATTGTCAACTACTGTGTTACATGCAGATAACGGGCAGGAAGAATTCCGCGGGTGATGCTGACATCCCGCTGGCTTCCCTGTAATATAGAGAGATAGAGAACATGTATTATTGATAAAGGAGCTTGTCCTATGCCATATATTATCTATGATCTTGAATTTACGGTTAGCCGTAACGCTCGTTACTCTTCTGAAATTATCGATATCGGTGCGGTAAAAGTTACGGAAGGACCTGACGGATTATATGTATCCGACACGTTTCATACTTATGTTCGTCCCTCGAATAGGTCGGTGCTGTCCACAGACACCATTCAATTTACCGGAATTACGCAAAAAGATATTGATGCTGCTCCTCTTTTTCCTGAAGCACTCCAAAACTTTATCGCCTGGATGGGAAGCGAAGTTTATTACATGTGTTCCTGGGGACCCGATGACCGCAGCAAGCTGATCTCCCATTGTCGCACACACCAGCTTGATGTTGCCTGGATCACGAATCATAATGACTTGCAGCAGCAGTGGTCGCGAACCGTTCGCAAGGAAGGCAAATTCCGTCAGCTCGGACTAGCTCAGGCACTCGAACTATGCGGAATTGAGTTCGATGGCACCCAGCACCGTGCACTCGATGACGCCATCAATACCGCCAAAGTATTTATGCATCAATTCGACCGCTTCAATCTGGAAACCAACTGTGCCGCGGATGATGAAGGCGTTGCTTCCAAAGTTGTGTATTCCAGCAGCACAGAAGACGATGTGAAAGATTCACCCTTCGGTAATCTCGCTCATCTGTTCAAAACCAATGAATAAGCTGTGTTATCTTTCCTCTTAATCATACAAAAGAACGCCTGTCCACGCTGGGCATTAGCTATACAACTGCTGCCAGCGTCTCAGGCGTTCTTTCATTACGCTTCGGTATCCCTCGGGTTCAAGAATCTCTGCCTCTGGCCCATATTGACTAAGCCATCTCAAAAATTCCTGATCTTCAGCCAAAATGGTCTCCAGCAGTAATGTGCCTTCTGGTTCCATCGTGAGAATGGGACGCACCAAAAATTTTTGCTGCATCACATGTTCAACTGCATCGCGGGAGAAACGGATCTTGAACGCAATCCATTCTTGTCCTTGGCCGGCTCCCGACTTGCGGAAATGGGATTGCAAAAGAAAATCGTCTTTGCGGAATGTACGAGGCAGAATCCGTACTTTTTGCAGATTCTCTACTTCAAAAATCCTTAGCGTCTCCAAAAGATGACAGTATGCCAACAAATCAAAACGGTACTCACGTGGGATCAAGCAATACGGATCGAGCCGTACCACTTTCTTCATGTTTTGAGTGAGATATTCTGCCTCAATTGTGTTTTGTGACATGCCAGCTTGAAGTAAAGTCACCAGTGAACTGCTTTTCCATTCATCGCCGTCATTCTGCCAAGCAGGCAGCCCTGTTTTAAATAAACCGCCAATCTGCTCTGACCACTCTACCCGCTCCGTTTTGTTCTTCTGATTCGATGCAACCACTTTCTCATAGGCGCTCTCGAAGGCAGGCTTCAGATAAGGACGAATATCATCCATAACCTCAGCCAAATGAGCAAAAGCGTGAGCCTCCTCATCAGACCAGTTGAGCGGATACATGGCAAAGTTGCTGATAAACATGTAACCTCTCCCGTGTCCCATATTGGCGATCGGAATATGCATTGCGCTGAGGGCCTCCATGTCGCGATATATCGTCCTTTCCGTTGTCTCGCATCGCTCGGCCAGCTCCCGGGCCAGAATTCCCGGTTTCGCCTGCACGAGAGTTATAATGCGCATTAATCGGATCAGTCGGTCTGTCATTTTGCCGGACCCTCCACTAAGTTGTCAAAAAATTCGATACAACTCCATCCAATTGTTAATCATGATATATAGTACATTCGACTCACTCTTTATTTTCACCTTTAAATTCTATGTAGAAACATTCATTTTCATATCATTCTCAATAGTCCTTTGTTCCTACTCACATAACATGGTTTTTCCGTGGCTGTTGTACGCTCCACCATATGTGATTCCGTAGTGGTAACGCAGTTTCTCCACAATCTCGGCTTCTTGGTAATAATCCAGATCCTGCTTTCGTGCTGCCTCAATCAACAAGGCATCTGCATGCCTGCGAAGCAGATTGCTTCCCTCTTGTGCACGACCTCTTTCATAGGCCCGCAATGCTTGTTTAATCAACGGCACGGTCTCGCTTAATTTAATCGTCTTCTCCACCTTCGGGTCCTCCGGCTGCCTTAACATCCCCAGGTGGCTTGTATATTGAATATACAATTGCTCACGGCGCAGCAATACTCTCTGACTCTGCTTCACTTTGCGTGTGCTCCAGTAGGCAGAGCATATGGCTGCTTTTCCAGACACACGAGGGCCCATGGCAAATTCGAGGAGAATTTGTTTACTCTCCCCTTTGTATACATCGCCGAGCCGCAGAATCCAGCCGATATCGGTCTCCTTGGATCGGCAACCATAAATCCCTTTGAGTTCAATTCCAAATTCCGGTTTGAGCAAAAGTTCCATGTCTCTTGACACAATTTTAGGTGCTACTTTCCTAAGTCTTTTGGCAGGGGCCCCGTAACGCCATTCCACCATCATATATACGGGGTCGGCCCCCCCTGTCGGTATGGCCTCTCTGTTCCACGAATAACATACTTCAAAGACTGAGTTCACTGGTAGTCTCTCCCCCGATTTATGTGTATTATCTTATAAGTTATCAGGGTGAATGGACACTATATTGTCACGGAACATATGTTCGCATAATATTTTTACATTAAAATGTTTTTACATCCCTAAATCCGCCTAAATCCGACATAAAACGACGAAAAAGCCTGGCATTATGCCAAGCTTCCCCGCTTCATATTTATGACAAGTCCCAACTTACACGGTAGGCTGATTCATTCCCATTTCTGTTATGGATGCTACCCATTCCGGTTCTCTCACAGGCGCGTAAGTCACACTATCAATGATTAGTTTACGCCCGATTGGCTCTCCGTTTACGGTAATCATAATCGTTTTGGTTGGTGTCGTTTGCTCTGTTGTGTACATATATTTCTTCTCCTTTATTCACGATCTTATTCTAAAAATCGGATATATTATTATTTTTTATTATTTTCGTCATTGTGAATGGAAGCACCCGGAACCGGGGTAATGATATTATGTTTAAACTGTCCGCGCGCTGCCTTGAACGTATATTACCCTGGTGCACGCTGAATTAAACAAATGATTCCTCCTGAAAATTTGCAATACACTGAACCCAACACATCCCTTTTGGCGTATAATGTAAGAACCGTATTTCAACAAATGACGACGAATTCGGCAGACGAAAAACCTCACCGAAAGAAGGTGCCAATGATGCCACAACCCATGAAGGGTCATTTCATTCGGGTGTTATTCACCACATGCATTTTATTTACCGTTACGCTGTCATCTACAGTAAATGCAGCTAGTGCCAATATATTCTCTGACATATACAGCGGGTGGGAACGCGTTTCCGAGCTCCCCGGTGAAGTGAACGCCCTGCAGGAGAGCTACCAGCAGACGCTGAACCAACTGAATGAAACCTCTGCTCAACTGGGACAAGCCCAGGCCAATGTTGAAGCATTCAAGGCCCAGAATGAGCAGTTAATAGAACAGAACCAGAAGCTGACCGATATGGTCACGAAACTGCAGGAAGATCAAGATGCCAAAAATGCCACGACCAAACGAATTCAAACGATGATTATCACCGTCATTGTCCTCATATTAGGCTATTTTGTTCTGATTCGCGTGATGCGCTGGGGAATGCGTCGTCGTTCTGGCCGAGCCTAAAAGAACAGGAGCAAGCACATGCACATACACCTGAACACTGCCGAGGCCGGCGGAGCTGGACAAGTGGTAACCTTCTCGCTGGTCCAGAATGACCGGCTTCATATTTTACACCCGCAGCAGATCGTGGCCTTTCGCGGATCGAGCGGCAGTCGCAATGACAAGTTCATGAACATCTCAGGCATGGTCCGCAAAAAAAAGCTGATCAAATCCGAAATCACTGGCCCCTGCCAATTTGTGGCTGCACTCCCTCCCGGATTTACCATGAAGGAAGTGGAGCTCACAGAGGAGAGTGATTTGCTGTACGACTTTCGGCATCTCTTCTTTTACTCAGACGGAGTGAGCATGCATACCAAGATCCAGAAAATTAAGAACATGCTGATCACGCAGGATGCTGTCAAAATGAAATTCTCAGGTAAAGGCAAGATTGGACTGTTAACCCAAGGCCAGGTCTGCCAGCAGGAATTACATCCTACTGCCCCGCTTTACGTAGATGCAGGCAGCATCATAGCCTATCCCGAGAATGCCAAGCTGGAACTCACCGTGTATGGAAATAATCTCGCCAGTCAGCATATGAACTACCACTGGAAAATGACGGGACAGGGCTCGGTACTCTTCCAGGCAGGACGGGAGAATAGCAGACTCGAACGGGACCTGAATGATGAAGGACTATTCAAACGCATCCTTAAGGAAGTCATCCCTTTCGGCAATGTAATCATTAAATGAACCGCCCGGTGATCTCCGCATTTATTACACATGCGGGGTAGTCACCGGGCGGTTTCGTGTTATAATGGTTCAGACAATTGAAGAAGAAAATCCATGCCTCCTGGCATGGGAGAGGTTCGCGAACTCCCTCTATAAGACTTGACCTTTACAGGTCATTACAAGTCTTGCGTACACCGTGTATGACGTACGTAAAAAACTAAGGACACTTTTACCGTGCTGTTTTTTAGCAGCGTAAGAAAGGTGTGTTTTTTGATGGATGCCAGTTCATGAACTTCTCTGTTCTTCCGACACTCTGTGCCTAGGTGCATGGATTGATCTTAAGAAGATGGAGAGGTTTTTTTATGTTGAACGAAGAAAAAGCGGTCGTCGTATTTAGCGGCGGTCAGGATAGTACCACATGTTTGTTCTGGGCCAAACAGCAATTTGCTGAAGTTGAGGTGGTGACCTTCGATTATGGACAGCGTCATAAGCTGGAGATCGAATGCGCCGCTGCGATTGCACACGATCTGAATGTACAGCAAACCGTGCTGGACATGAGTCTGCTTAACCAGCTCGCACCTAATGCATTGACCCGTACAGATGTGGAAATTACGCATGAAGAAGGCGAGCTGCCCAGCACATTTGTAGATGGCCGCAACCTGCTTTTCCTCAGTTTTGCCGCCATTCTGGCGAAGCAAAAAGGAGCGCGTCATCTGGTCACTGGCGTATGTGAGACAGATTTCAGCGGATATCCGGATTGCCGAGATTCATTTGTTAAATCCATGAATGTGACGCTTAACCTGTCGATGGACTACCCATTTGTCATTCATACTCCGCTGATGTGGCTGGATAAGGCCCAAACGTGGAAGATGGCTGATGACCTTGGTGCCTTCGATTATGTACGCGAGCGGACACTGACCTGCTATAACGGGGTTATTGGAGATGGATGCGGTGAATGCCCTGCATGCAAATTGCGCAAAGCAGGATTGGATCGCTACGTGGAGCAGCGCTCTGCTGGGGCATCTGTAGGAGCAGATGTACGATGAGAGAGCCAGGAACATTCCGCATAGTTGAGCATTTGCAGCGGATTGGGGAGGATATTCTTCCTTCACAGCTGCGTTATCACCGCAAACGTGTGCTGGTCAGCAAAGAGTTCACCTTCGATGCTGCGCACCACCTGCATTGTTATGAAGGCAAGTGCAAGAACTTGCACGGCCATACGTATAGAGTCGTTTTTGGCATCAGCGGTTATCCGGGCGAGACCGGATTGACGGTTGATTTTGGACACATCAAGGATATATGGAAGACAAAAATTGAAGGATATCTGGATCATCAGTATCTGAATGAGACGCTTCCTCTCATGAATACCACGGCTGAAAATATGGTCGTCTGGCTGTTCGAACAAATGGAACACGCGCTTCAGACTGAACCATATGCAGGGCTTACCGAAGGAGGCCGAACCGAATTTGTGCGCCTCTACGAGACACCAACCAGCTACGCCGAGGCTAGACGGGAGTGGATGATCGATGAGTAGTGTGCAAGAAAACGTGAGTGCTGCTTCTTCCATACAAAACAAAGAAGCGCGCATACCGGTCATGGAGATTTTCGGTCCGACCGTTCAAGGCGAAGGCATGGTGATCGGACAGAAAACCATGTTTGTTCGCACCGCTGGCTGCGATTATCGCTGCTCCTGGTGCGATTCTGCATTTACCTGGGACGGCAGTGGCAAGGACCAGATCCAGATGATTACACCAGAGGACGTATGGGCTGAATTGCGCCGTGTAGGCGGTTCGCGATTCTCCCATGTTACCATCTCCGGGGGGAACCCTGCCCTGCTGGCTTCGCTGGGCGGGTTGGTTTCTTTGCTCCGGGAGAACGGCATCCGCACTGCGGTGGAGACGCAGGGCTCCCGCTGGCAGCCTTGGCTGGCTGACATTGACGAAGTCACCGTGTCTCCCAAGCCGCCTAGCTCGGGCATGGACACCAACTGGGACGTGCTGGATGATCTCATTAACCGATTGTCCACAGGCCCTGCAGGACGCAGCCACAGCCTGAAAATTGTCATTTTCGATGAAGTAGACTTGGATTATGCCCGCCGCGTGCATGAACGGTATCCGGCTACCGATTTGTTTTTGCAGACTGGAAATCCGGACGTCACTTCTGCCGAGACGAAAGATCTGGCTTCGTCGCTGCTCGCCCGTTATGAGTGGCTGATTGATCAGGTCAGTGCATCAGATGACCTGAACGATGTCCGCGTGCTTCCTCAGCTGCACACCTTGGTGTGGGGAAACAAACGCGGCGTTTGATCGGCTCCATGGACAGCTTGGGTGGAATGGGCGGCATGATGTAATTTTTTTGGAAACAACAAGGGACTTCAAATTTGGAACTTGGAATCCCTATCATATACCGGAGCGCTTCGCGCTTGAACGGAACAAGGAGAGTTAACCCATTGACAAGACAACCTGATGAAATGAAAGATGTGACGCTGCTGGGTAACCAGGGCGTAAAATATACGTTCGAGTATGATCCCGGCATTTTGGAAAGCTTTGATAACAAGCATCCCTACCGCGATTATTTTGTAAAATTCAACTGCCCGGAATTCACGAGCCTGTGCCCAATCACGGGTCAGCCTGATTTTGCCACCATTTATATCAGTTATATTCCCGATGTGAAAATGGTAGAGAGCAAATCGCTTAAACTGTATCTGTTCAGCTTCCGCAACCATGGGGATTTCCACGAGGATTGTGTGAATATTATCATGAACGACCTGATCAAGCTGATGGATCCTCGTTATATTGAGGTTTGGGGCAAATTTACGCCGCGCGGTGGCATTTCCATTGATCCGTATACCAATTACGGCAAGCCAGGAACCAAGTATGAGCAGATGGCTGAACACCGCATGATGAATCATGACATGTATCCGGAAACGATTGATAACCGTTAATTCTCCGGCACTTCTGTTCCGCTGTGCAGTATATCGAAAATAATAGAACACTTAAAAGCCGAACTCTTCACTCCGAAGAAATTCGGCTTTTATTTATGTAATCCCTCAATCGCTCAAAGGTTCGATTGAACCTATCAAGAGCGGTTAATATATTTTATGGAATGTCATTATTTTACCTGTTCCCCTTGTCGCTTCCAACAATCTATCCTATTATGTAACAATATGCTTAGGCACACTACATTATCAGGCGCTGATCCTTCGTGACCGCGACCAAAGGAGAAAAGTACATGTCCATGCAAACTTCATTATCCAAGGACGCTGCCATGCGTTCGAAAAACCAACCCGGATTGGATGCCCAGAGCACCGTTTACCGGATCTTGATTGCCATCAGTCTCGTTCACTTGTTTAACGATTCGATCCAGTCTGTCATACCGGCTATTTTTCCAATCCTGAAAGACTCCATGCATCTTACATACACACAGATCGGATGGATATCCTTCGCTATCAACTTTACCGCATCCATTATGCAGCCTGTTGTAGGCTGGTTTGCAGATAAGAAGCCGACGCCTTCGATATTGCCGATCGGCATGGGATTCACGTTCACCGGCATGCTTCTGCTGGCGTTTGCCGACAGTTATATGGCTGTCCTGATTTCCGTTATCTTTGTCGGGCTTGGTTCGGCCGCTTTTCACCCGGAAGGTTCCCGGGTATCCCATATGGCCGCAGGGCCTCGTCGGGGTCTCGCTCAATCCATCTTCCAGGTGGGTGGCAACGCCGGACAGTCTCTTGCTCCGCTCTTGACGAGATGGATCTTCATCCCGTTTGGCTTGTTCGGTGCCATCGGTTTCACCGGCATTGCAGCCATGGGGATTGCCGTACAGATCTATATTGCCCGCTGGTACGGGCGCATGCTGCAATCCGGAGGTTATCTTCGCAAACAGGCGGCTGCCCGTCGTGCTCCAAATCCCGCACTTGGCAAAAAGATAGCTGCTGCCATCACGATTCTGATTATGCTCGTCTTTGTTCGTTCATGGTATGTCGCTTCCATCGGCAGCTTCTATGCGTTTAATCTGAAGGAATTGTTCAGTCTCTCCACAGAGGACGCTCAAATCTACATCTTCCTGTTCCTGGCCGCTGGCGCACTTGGCACGTTCTTCGGAGGTCCACTGGCAGATCGCTTCGGCAAACGCAACATGATATTCCTGTCGATGGCTGGAGCTGCTCCACTGGCGCTGCTGCTGCCCTATGCCAATCTGTTCTGGACCGGGGTACTGCTGACCATTATCGGATTCATCATGCTATCCAGCTTCTCGGTGACTGTCGTTTATGCCCAAATGCTCATTCCGGGCAAAATCGGAACCGTCTCCGGATTAATCACCGGGCTCGCATTCGGTATGGGAGGACTCGGTGCACTTGTTCTGGGAAACTGGATCGACGTGTTCGGTGTATCTCCAGTCATGCAGATGTGCAGCTTCCTTCCGCTGATCGGCATATTCACCTTCCTGCTGCCTTCGGATAAGGTACTGAAACGCTGGGCAGATGAAAACGGCAGTGAGGAATAAAAAGGATACTGATACTACACTTCTATAAACCTCATAAACGTCAAAAAGGGTTCCCGCTCCAATCTGGTATACAGATTGGCGGGAGCCCTTTTATTTATTAAATGGTTTATTAGTTCAAGCGCTGAAGAATCAGCCTTTTTTTGTATAACATTTTACCTGCTTCGGCAACATCGCTAATCGTATTTTTGTTGCTTACCGAACCAAACACCATGCCGGCAATCGGGATAAGCTGGAACAGCTTTTTCCAGCCGAAGGATTCACTATAGGAATTGAAAACCTCACGCCAGCCCTGCATTTGTGAAACGACCTGTACTTGCTTGTCCGGATTGTCATACTCGGCCAGTTCATCGATAATTGCCTTCTTGCCTACAATGTCGGCAGAGGAGAATTGCAGGCACTTCACAATGAATATCCGTTCCTGGGGATCGTCGGGATCATATCCGTAACATAACGCCATCTCTTGCAGTACCTTCAGGGAAAGCCCCATCACCATCGGGATATCCGCTGCGATCGTTACGATACCGCCAATTCCTGTTGCGGCACCCTGTGCTGCGGCAAATTTGGTTCTGCTCTCCGTAATGTTGTCGGCAACGCGGTCCAACACTTCAAGCGGCAGATTTTCTACACTATGAATTTTTGCTGTCCCTTCTGCTTGGGCATCCTCTTCCAGACGATAGGTGTGGTCCTTCATGGAGTAACCCGATCTCTCCGCTTCTTCTTGAAGCAGCTTGGCTACCTTCTTTTTCTGAACGAGAAATTTGCCGCCGTTCTGTACATACTGCCCAACTTCGTTCAGGGCATCACCAATTTTTTGTTTGATTGCTTTTGGCATGACTTTATCCAGCATCGCAAATGGCAAACGCCCGATTTTATCCCAGATGAATAAATCCTTCTGTTCCTTTTCCCACTTTAGAATCTGCTCAAGCTCGTGATCCAATTTTTCACGTGAATCCATATGTGATCCTCCTGTATGTTCGATTAATTCTTTCAGCTATGGATTGTATACGTTGAAAAAGGATTCTGGTTACTAATCGATGTGATTTTGCCTGTATACCTTAGGGGAGACTCCATAGGCCTTTCGGAACTGACGTGTGAAGTAGTTGCTATCGTTAAACCCGCATTCATAGGAGATCTGGGTTATGGTCAGGCTGCTGTGTTTCAACAAGCTGCATGCTCTCTCCAGGCGGAGCGTCAACATATAAGCAATTGGCGTCATCTGATAATAGGAGCGAAAGATCCGATTCAGGTGCCTTACCGAGATATTGGATTTACCTGCAATCTCCTCCAGTGTCAGCGGCTCCAGGTAATGATCTTCCATATAGGATATGGCATTCGCCAAGTGCATCAGATGGTTGCCCTCCATCCCCTTTTCCTGCGTATCATAGTGCCGCGACAGGTAGACGACCAGCTCCGTGAATCGCGAGAGCAGCATCGTCTGATAGCCCTGCAGCTGGCCATGATACTCCTCAATCATGATCGCAATCAGTGATTCCACATACTCCAGACTGGGAATGGGCAGCGCCAGCTTGCCAGGATAGGAGTGAATATTACGATAGTATGGCTCCAAGACAAACAGCGCCTGAAACCCGTTCGATTTCTTCAGATCCGGTCCAATGGATGCAAGCATCTCCGGTCTGAACATAATATTGCAGATTTTAAAGTCATGAGGGTCCCTGTAAGCATGAGGTGTGGAGCCGTTAATGACAAAGGCATTGCCCTTTTTGATAAAATACTCCTCTGTATGTACAACATGCGTGGCATTACCGTTCAGCACAATCACGAGCTCCGAAAAATCAACGTGCTGATGCAGCTCGGTATCCTCCTCATGCCCACCGTACTGAATATAAAATGGAAACTGCAAGTCAGATGTAAACCAGTTCAGATACGCGCTGCTCAATCGTTTCTCCTCCACAATTCCAGTTGGATTGATGTCTATATCATGCTACTCCAGGACCGAAAAATCAAGGTTTCCACCTTACTACCCCGATATAATTCATCATGTAGAGACGCCAGTGGAAGACGAATTAAGGAGGTGTATACGATCAGAAACACATGATCATGATTCTGCTCTATGGGCAGTCTGATTTTTTTAAGACCAGATTTGTAAACGCATTCAAAAATACAATATCTCAGGGGGTTAGCATGGTTAAATCGATAAGAAACATTCCCAAATGGTCAGTCGCGCTCACACTCTCATTAAGCTTGCTTGCAGGATGCAGCAGTGAAGGTGCAACAAATGGCAGCTCCAGCGGTGATGAAACCGCTCCGGTAACCTTCACTTTCTTCGGTGCAGATGCCAATCCGAATTGGAGCAACATGCAGGATGATGTCGGAAAGGAAATTACCAAACAAACAGGTGTAACCCTGAATGCGGAGTTCGCCATGTCGAATCCTTCCCAGCGTTTGGCACTCATCGCAGCAAGCGGGGATTACCCGGATCTGATCAGTCCAAAAGGGGATCTGGACAAATTGATTGATGCCGGGGCCATGCTTGATCTAACCGATCTGATTGAAGAGCATGCGCCCAACCTCAAAAAACTGTTCGGGGATGAAATGAAGCGGCTTCGCTACAGCAATGATGATCCCTCCATCTATGTCATTCCAACATACTCTGCGATTGATGGGGTCAACTTCGTCGCAGGCGGCGGCTTCCAGCTGCAGCATCGAGCCGTGAAGGAAGCTGGATATCCTGAGATCAAAACGTTACAGGATTACGAGAATGTCATCCGCAATTATCTGGAGAAACATCCTACCGATGAAAATGGCAATCCAAACATCGGCATGACGCTGAATGCGGACGACTGGCACATTCAGATTACCGTAACGAACCCGGCTGCCGAAACGACCGGCAAATCAGGTGACGGTGAATACTACATCGATCCGGAAACCTATGAGGCTTCTTATCATTTCCGCACCGAAGGTGAAAAGGAATATTTCCAGTGGCTGAACCACATGTACAATACCGGTTTGCTGGATAAGGAGTCCTTTGTGCAAAAGAATGACCAGTATCTGTCCAAAGTCGCATCTGGCCGGGTTATCGGCCTGACCGATGTGGACTGGGGCTATGCTGATGGCGAAAAGGCATTGAAAGCTGCCGGGAAAAATGACCAGACTTACGGACACTATTCCGTCATGTTGTCGGATCAATACAAGGATAATCGTTATCAATCAACAGGCTTTATGGCTGGCTGGGGTGTTGGCATCACCGTAGACTGCGAAGACCCGGTCCGGGCGATCAAGTTCCTGGACTACCTTGCTTCAGATGAAGCCCAGGTACTGAACAATTGGGGGATTGAAGGCAAGCATTATGAAGTCAAGGATGGCACCCGTGTTGTCCCCGCTGAAGTACAGGAACGTATCGTGAATGATAACATTGCGTTCAGCAGGGAATCAGGTATCGGATTTTACACGAACCTGGGAGCTCATTATGGAGATGGTGTCAAAGACTCTACCGGCAATTATTACACCAAGAACTTCCCGGAACAGATTGTGGAAAATTATACGGATGCCGATAAGGAAACACTCAAGGCCTATGGTGCCACAACATGGATGGATTTGTTCCCGAATGAAAAGGAATTTCCGGCCAAACCTTGGGGTGCCGTATGGAACATCTCCGTGCCGAGCGAGGACGAGATCAACATCATCTCAAGTAAGGTCAAGGACATCACATGGAAGCAGATCCCGCAGGCCATTATGGCCAAACCGGAGGAATTCGAGGCCATCTGGAATGAGTATCAGCAGATGCTGATTGATGCCGGCGTTGAGAAAATGGAACAGGGATTTACCAAGTACGTACAGGACCGCGTTAAACTTTGGAATGAATAGGAGTAATACATGATGAAATACAGCAATCCCGTCATACCCGGCTTTTATCCTGATCCGAGTATCTGCCGGGTAGATGAAGATTATTACCTGGTGACCAGTACCTTCGAATACGCTCCAGGAGTGCCCATATTCCACAGCCGAGATCTGGTCCACTGGCGGCAGATTGGCCATGTGCTAACCTCTGACCAACAGATTGTACTTGCAAATGCATGGGTTTCCGGGGGAATCTATGCGCCAACCCTTCGGCATCATGACGGCTGGTTCTATATGATCACGACCAATGTAAGTGCAGGTGGCAACCTGTATGTACGCAGCCGTCAGCCTGAAGGCCCTTGGTCGGAACCTGTTTATGTTGATCAGAAAGGCATTGATCCCTCCCTTTTGTTCGACGAAGATGACCGGATATACTTCCAATCTGCCTGTAACGGTTCAGAAGGTGAAGGCATCTATCAGTGCGAGATTGATATCGAGACAGGAGAACGATTAACCGACAGCCGATTCATCTGGAAAGGAACAGGAGGAGCCGCACCTGAGGCACCCCATCTGTACAAAGTAAATGGCATGTATTATCTGATGATTGCTGAAGGTGGCACGGAATATGGTCATATGGTTACCATTGCCCGCAGCAACGATCCCTATGGACCATATGAAGCATGTCCCGCCAATCCGATCCTGTCCAATCGAAGCATGAAGACCAGCATCCATGCTACAGGGCATGCAGACCTTATCCAGATTCAGGATGGGAGCTGGTGGGCGGTCTGCCTCGGCATTCGTCCTGCTGCCTATCCGCTGCGACATCATCTGGGACGTGAGACGTTCCTTGCCCCAGTCACATGGACGGAAGATGGATGGCCAATCATCGGCAATAACGGACATATCGAGCCTGTCATGACTGGACCGCAGCTGCCGGAAACGCCGTGGCCATCGCCAGCAGTTCGAGACCATTTTGACCTGCCCACACTGGGGCCGGGCTGGGTGTTCCTGCGAAATCCGGCTCCCGGCAGCTGGTCACTAACTTCGAATCGGGGTCACTTGACCTTATGCGGTAACTCCCTCTCCCTTCATGATCAGGGGAATCCCGCATTTGTTGGGCGGCGCTTGAGTCATTTCCAATGCAGCATTGCTGCAGGTCTGGACTACGAGCCGCTACAGGAAGAAGAAGAGGCCGGATTAACGGTCTTCATGAATGGAAAATATCATTATGATCTGGCGATTAAGCAGATTCATGGACAGAAGAAAGTTATTTTCCGCCGAACCGTAGGTTCATTACAAACTGAACAGATTCACGACTGTGGAACAGGCCCCGTCAGATTAAAAATTCAGACAGATCGTAATCAATTCACGTTTTTCCTGCAGCACGGCTTGGGGGAGGACATCCTGATTGGATCTGGCGAAACCCATCTGCTCTCCACCGAAGTGGCAGGCGGCTTCACCGGCATCATCATCGCCATGTACGCCCATGCTCCATCCGGAGCGGGTACGCCAGCTCAGTTCGATTGGTTCGACTATGAACCGCAAGAGGAAACCAGGACTAATCATTGATATAAGCCATGCAAACATACCAAAAAACCCACCGTCCATGTTGATCTGGCCGCGGTGGGTTTTAAGCATATTCCAGCGATGAAGTTCTTTCTTACATCATCAATCTAACAAGGTTCATTCCCAATACAATTGGTCTTACTTGCCGGAAGGCTGTGCTTCAGCGGTATACCCGGCTGGAATATCCGTCTCTGCCGTAACTTCCGTGATAACCATCGGATACATCATGTCCGGATCCGGCTGAACGATGGAATACAGCACGATCGCACGTCCATCCTTCTCCAGTTTGACATCATCAATCTTTAAGCCGTAACCAGGATGAGGCATTTCAGCCGTGAGTTTCACCTTGGTTGTTTTGTCATCGACCTTGGTTGAACTCACTTCAGGTACGATGGCTTGCTGGCCTTCCCCCGGAGTCTCTGGAGCTGGCTCAGCTGAGCCGCCATTGCCATGCTTATCCACAAATTCAAGTGCATTGAAGATCATGCTTGCAGCCTCCATACGGGTAAGCGACTGATCTGGACGGAAGTTACCGTCCTTATCCAGTTCAATGATGTTCATGTTCAGCAGGTTCTGGACTGCAGATATGGCGTCCTTACCAATTTTATTTTCGTCCTTAACAAAATTATACTTCATAACGACCGGATAATTCCCGGTTGTGTTAATGCCTTCATGAAGCAAAATAACAAATTGCTCGCGTGTCATCTTGCCTTGTGGATTCAATTCTACCGGGATCGACAGACCATTCTGGGTTGCAGCCTGTACAGCATCTGCATACCAGGTATCCGGACTAATTTTGTTTTGCGCGGATGCCGCAGCATATTCATTCTTCAATCCAAATGCCTTTACAATCAATTGAACACCCTGCGGCTCGGACAACGCAGCATCCGGACGGAACAGATCCGCCGTTACTCCGCTGACAATCCCTTTGGATTTCAGGGAATCCACAATGGTTTTTTGTCCTTCATCCTGCACGTCTGAAAAGGCGAGTACAGACGCACCTCCTGCCGTCAGAGAAACGCAAAGCGCAAGTGTTGCAGCCAATCCTTTTTTATGTTTCATTTCCTGGCACCTCCTAAGATTAGTAAACCCTATTTTTGACTTCTTCAATCCTACAGACGGGACACCTTCAGAAAATGTTTCAGAGAATTCGACATTAGGGTAATCCTGTGCAAAAAACTACATATACATGTCTGCATGGCCTGCGAATTTTCACTTTCATGCCCTTCTTCCCGGCTTCGTTGACAATGATACGAATTAGCGCAAAAATAAGAAAAGAAGAAATCATTCGTTAACGGATAAATAGCAAACTGGATCGCATAAAGTAAGAGGGCACGACGCGCTAATTATAGGTGTCGGCCCTTTTCTTGCCTCCGTACCTTACCTAACTTCACCCGAACAAAGGAGAACCCGAGATATGTCCAAGACAGGATTGCTTCGAAGCTATGTCGTCTCCAACTGGCCCGTGTATCTGACTGCCGTTGTGCTGATCATTGCCTCCAATGTCGGTCAGGCCTCTTTGCCCCGTATTCTGGGCAGTTTCACGGACCAGCTCATGCAGAATACACTTCAAATGAATACGGTCATCCGTTACAGCCTGTGGCTTCTGGCCATCGCCATCGCCTACAACCTTCTCTTCGGAACAGGACAGTTCATGATTATGCGGCTTGGGCGCCGCTTCGAATTCATGACACGCGAACGTATTTTCGGCAAGTTTTCCGAATTGAGCGAGCACTACTTTTCCAAGCAGGGAAACGGAAAACTGCTCAGCTATGTCATGAATGACGTTACCTCCGTGCGCGAAGCCATTTCCAACGGGGTGACGATGATGACAAATGCTACATTTCTGCTGATCTCCTGTATCGTCATGATGCTGCTTAGCGGCATTCCAATGAGCCTTATTCTGATCAGTATCCTTCCCTTGCTGGCCATCCCCTTTCTGGTTGTGTTCTTTGGCCCCCGCATCCGCAAGCGTTCTCGTGATGTGCAGGATGCCCTTGCGAACATGACCGAATCTGCGGAAGAGCAGCTCGGCGGAATTCGTGTGACGAAGACGTTCGCCATTGAAGACGGTGCCCGTGCACAATTCGGCGCAACTGTTGATGCCATTAAGGAAAAACAATTGCGACTTGTGCGCCTCTCTTCCCTGTTTCAAGCGCTGCTGCCACTGCTTGGGGCCATCTCGCTCGTTGTTTCCCTGCTTGTCGGCGGTATTCTGACGATGCAAAATTCCATTACACTCGGAAGCTTTGTTGCGTTGACGCTATATTTGCGGATCATTATGGGACCGCTTCAGCAGATTGGCAATGTGATCAATACCATGCAGCGATCGGGAGCGTCCCTTGAACGGGTTAACGATCTGCTGACAGAAAAACCGGATGTCCGGGAAGTCTCCGGGGCCAAAACCCTGAATGCCGTGAATGACATCATCATTGAAGACTTGTCCTTCTCCTACCCGGGGAGCTCAGCTTCTGCTCTTAAGCACATCAGTCTGAAGATTGCCGCAGGACAGACCGTGGGCATTGTGGGCAAGACCGGCTCTGGCAAAAGCACCCTGGTCAAACTGCTGCTTCGTACATATGAACCGCCTGAAGGCACGATTCGTATGAATGGCACAGACATTCGGCAGCTGTCGCTGGAAAGTCTTCGTTCCCGCATTGCTTATGTCCCGCAGGATGGTTTCCTGTTCAGCACCACCATTCGTGACAATATCGCATTCAGTGACCGGGAGGTACCGCTGGACACCGTGGAACGCAGTGCAAGGCAGGCGATGATCTACGACAACATTATTCGCTTCCCGGATCAATTCGACACCCTGCTCGGTGAACGTGGGCTAACGTTATCCGGCGGTCAGCGTCAGCGAACCAGCCTGGCTCGGGGGTTGATCAAAAAGGCTCAGATCCTCATTCTCGACGACAGTATGAGTGCCGTTGATGCAGTAACGGAAAGTGGCATTCTGCGCAGCCTGAAGGAAATTGGCAAAGGAAAAACTACCCTGATTATCTCCCATCGCATCAGCGCCGTCCGTCATGCGGATGAAATTATTGTGCTGGATGAGGGACACATCGCTGAACAAGGCACGCACTCGCAATTGATGGCCGCAGAGGGCCTGTATGCTGCGACCTACCGTTTGCAGGAGGAGGGATTGCATCATGAAGGATCATAAGACTGGCGCCCATACCGAAGCGAACCCCGTACCCCATACCTCATCCGGGAACCATACGGGTTCGGGCACAGAGAAAGAACTCAGCAAGCGTTCATCGTTTAAAGCGATGATGAGCTACGCCAAACCTCATCGATTTGCTTTTTTGGGCATCTTTTTATGCTCGTTGCTCGGGATCTCCGCCGATCTGCTCCAACCGTATCTGGTCAAAATCGCCATTGATGATCATCTGGCGATCGGCCAGACCAGCGTGGGATTTCTTGTAAAACTGGCTGCCGTCTATCTGGCACTGGCTGTAATCAGCTTTATTTTTACCTATATACAAAACAACCTGCTGCAGCATGTCGGTCAGAACATCGTCTCCCGCATTCGCAAAGATCTCTTTCGGCACATCTCCAAAATGTCCATGTCCTTCTTCGACCGCTTCCATATCGGAAGTCTGGTCACGAATGTGTCCAGCGATACGGAGACAATCAGCAGTTTCTTCACCCAGGTACTGCTCAGTCTGATTCGGGATGGCATGATGCTGGTGCTTATTATCTTCTTCATGTTCCAGCTTGATCCGGTGCTCGCAGGTTACTCGCTGATTGTACTGCCCGTTATCGCCATTGTGGCCATCCTGTTTCGCAGCAAGCTGCGCCAGGCCTATCAAAATGCCCGTACCCGTCTCTCCCGCCTGATTGCTTTTACGGCGGAGAACCTGTCCGGCATGTTTCTGATTCAGGCCTTTCACCAGGAGGAGGAACAGAAGAAACGCTTCACAGAGCAAAACAAGTTACACTTGAAGGCCAACATTACCCAGGCCCGTTCCAATGTTATCTTCAACCGGACGTTTGACATTCTGGGCAATGCCGCCCTG
This sequence comes from Paenibacillus sp. PvP094, assembly GCF_040546835.1. Taxonomy (NCBI): domain Bacteria; kingdom Bacillati; phylum Bacillota; class Bacilli; order Caryophanales; family Paenibacillaceae; genus Paenibacillus; species Paenibacillus sp. PvP094. The sequence continues at coordinate 834,027 of NZ_JBEPOM010000001.1, forward strand.
GTGATGATGGTATGGCTTGGCGGACGCGCCGTGCTGGGTGAATCGCTGCAGGTCGGGGTGCTGTATGCGTTTATCAGCTACATCCGCCAGTTCTTCCAGCCGATCAACCAGATTACGATGCAATGGAATACGTTCCAGTCCACTACCGTGTCCATGGATCGGATCTGGAACATTCTGAATACCAAACCCGAGGTCGCAGATCCAAAAGCAGAGACCGCTTCCTCACTAGAGCCCCGGGACGTGATGGGACAAATTGATTTTAACGATGTGTCATTCGGCTACCGGGCAGACCGCCCACTCATTCAGCATCTGAATCTGCACCTCTATCCAGGAGAAATGGTTGGCATTGTGGGTACAACGGGAGCTGGCAAGAGCACGCTGATCTCCCTGCTCAATCGGTTCTACGATGTCAATCAGGGCAGCATTGAAATCGACGGCACGGATATTAGGCAGCTGCCTCAGGCCAAGCTGCACCGTATTGTGGGGCTTATTCAGCAGGAACCTTTTCTGTTCTCAGGCTCCATTATTGACAATGTCCGCATGTTTCGGGAGGATATTACGAGAGAACAGGCAATCGAAGCCTGCCGTTTTGTCGGGGCACACGCCATGATCTCACGACTGCCGCAAGGATACGATACCCGCCTCTCGGAACGAGGTAGCGGTCTGTCTGCCGGGGAACGTCAGTTAATCTCTTTTGCCCGCATTGTGGTATTCCAGCCCCGTATACTCATTCTCGATGAGGCAACCGCCAATCTGGATTCCCATACCGAGCAGCTGGTGCAGCAGGCACTGGAAACGGTATCTCAGGGTCGAACCACGATTGTCATTGCACATCGCCTGTCTACCGTCATGCACGCAGACCGGATTCTGGTCATGGAACATGGCGAAATTGTCGAGGAAGGCTCACATCAGCATCTGATCGAAGCCGAAGGCATCTACGCCGATCTGTACGCCCATGCACGGGAGACCGGTGGTGACACGGCAATTCCGGGGTAATGAATGCCAATAAGTGCCGCCTGCGCTGCAGTGCGGCATGATTTGTTTTTGGAGCAGATGATGATAAGGAGGAGTGGCCTTTGCAGCGCGAAACAGCTGAGTTTGGTGATCAGCATTTAGGCTTTCGCCGGAGTACTGTGCTCTGGAAAAGCGCATTGTGTCTTATATTTTTACTGTTATGTGCAGCTCTACTATGGATTAATTATGTTGAATACGCGGGAAAATGGCAGACATTGCCCTACACGATTGCTGCCATTATTGGCATGTGGATCGTAGGTCCACTGTTTTTCATGTTTTTGTCGGGCTTAACCAGACGATCCACCGTTTTATTCTCTTGGAATGATGAAGCACTCGTTACACAGGGAAGGACCGTTCCTTGGCATAAGATTCGTCATATAGAACTTACATCATCCGGGGCCAGCAGTTGGATGTTATCCTCCGCCCCCATGCTCGCTCTGCATCTGAAGGACGGTAAACGGCTTCACATCCGGACTGGTCATTTACTTACCGCCAAGGAATTGCTCCGAGCCGAGATTCTGCTCCAGTTGAACCTGCGCGAAAAGCAACAACGAGATACTTGAAGCTTACTTCTCCCATTTAGTTTTTAATTATGCGTGTTATTTACCGTGAAAACGGGTTGTATACCATATAGGAGAATATATACCTATCTTGAAGGAGTGCAGCTGCAATGAAAATTCAATTGATTCGTCATGCCACCCTGTGGCTTGAATATGCCGGGATGAATATTCTGGTTGATCCGATGTTGATGGATCCTGAAGAGATGCCTGCCTTTCCCAACACCCCTAATGATCTACGTAATCCGAGAGTTGCCTTGCCAGAAACAGAGACCGATTACACCAATCCGGACTTGGTGATTGTTACTCATACCCACATCGATCACTGGGATGCAGTTGCAGCGGAACGGCTCCGGAAGGATGTGCCTTTGCTGTGTCAGCCTGGTGATGAGAACATATTTATCGAAGCCGGTTTTACGAGCGTTCATCCGGTGGATGAGAAATATGAGTTCCATTCCGTGCGTTTTGCACGAACTTCAGGCCAACATGGCACGGGGGAAATCGCGGAGCGGATGGGCAGGGTGTCCGGTTTTGTGCTTGAGGCTGATGCCGAACCCGTATCGTATATTGCCGGAGACACGATCTGGTGCGAAGAACCGGCCGAGGCCATAGAGCGATATCAACCGGAAGTGATCGTTGTGAACGCGGGGGGTGCCCGTTTTACCCAAGGTGACCCAATCACCATGGACGGATCGGATGTAGCTGCAGTGAAACGACATGCATCGGATGCACATGTCATCGCTGTTCATATGGATGCCATTAACCATTGCATGATGACCCGGTTGGATCTCGCCAGTTATCTGGCTTCCGAACAGCTGGACGGACAAGTTCTCATTCCCCGGGATGGCGAAAGTTTCGTATTTGATTCAAAATCGGAGCTGGGTAAAGACCCGTTAAATTGAACAGTAAAAAAGGATGTTCCCGTCACGTCATGACGGAAACATCCTTTTCTTCACTTACACTTATTTTTATTGAATTTTCAAACGAATCACGTTCCAGGAAGCCTTCGCCAGACTTGCAGTAACCAGCGTGCCCGACACTTCTGCCCCGCCGCGGTTATGTGGAGCCACCCGATTCGGCTGTGCAGCCGTATTCACGGCTTTGAGGTCGTCACTTTCCAGTACGATATGCTCCAGCAGGCTACATTGTCCGAAGCTGCGCAGATCGACTTCAAGCTGAAGAGAATCTTCCAGGTGACGGTTCACGGCAAATACAGTTACTTCACCCTGCTCTTCATTATGCACCGCAATCCCTTCCAGGTACGGTACATCCGTAATTTGTTTCGTATCGTACTTCGCTGATTGAATCAATGGCACAAGTGCTGTTCCACGTCCAAAGACGGAAGCGTGCATAAACGGATAGAAAATGGTCTGTCTCCAGGCAGCACCACCTGTGTCCGTCATGATCGGCGCGATAACGTTGACCAATTGTGCGAGGCAGGCCATCTTCACGCGATCCGCATGCTTAAGCATGCTAATCAGCATACAGCCCACAAGCAGTGCATCTTCATGGTTGTATACATCCTCCAGCTGCGGAGGTGCAATCTGCCACGGATCCAGCTTCCTGTCACTTTCATTGGAATGGTACCACACGTTCCACTCATCGAAAGACAGATACATCGTTTTCTTGCTGCGCTTCTTCGCCTTGATGTAATCACAGGTTGCCATGACGGTCTCAATAAATCGATCCATCTCCAGCGAACGCGCCAGGAAGGTAGGCGTATCATCATCCGCGTTACCATAATACTGATGGAGTGACAAGTATTCCACATGATCATAGGTATGATCCAGCACAGTTGCTTCCCATTCCGGGAACGTTGGCATGCCCAGTGAAGAACTTCCGCAGGCAACCAGCTCAATCGTTGGATCAGTCCATTTCATGACTTTCGCTGCTTCAAGCGCAACCCGTCCATATTCTTCTGCCGTTTTGTGACCGATCTGCCATGGGCCGTCCATCTCGTTACCCAAGCACCAGGTCTTGACCGCATGCGGCTCCTTGTAACCATGCTTGATCCGCAGATCACTATAATATGAACCTTCCGGATGGTTGCTGTACTCCACGATGTTCCGGGCTGCATCTACGCCCCGTGTGCCCAAATTGACGGCCATCATGACTTCGGAATTCGCAAGTTTGGACCAATCCACGAACTCGTTGAAACCGAATTCATTGGTCTCAATGGTTCTCCAAGCCAGCTCAAGTCTGCGTTTACGTTCTGCAACGGGTCCTACGGAGTCTTCCCAATTGTAACCGGATACAAAGTTACCCCCAGGATAGCGTACAATCGGCACCTGCAGCTCCTTGACCATCTCCAGCACATCCGTACGGAATCCCGCTTCGTTCGCAGAGGAATGCCCCGGCTCATAAATACCGCCATATACGGCGCGTCCGAGATGCTCAATGAATGAACCGTATAAACGTTTATCGACTGCACCAATCGTGAAATCCTTGTCTACCGTCATTTTTGCTTTTACCATCGTGAAGTTCAGCTCCTTAAGATTAATAAAAAAATTAATTGATAATCTATGGATCAACGTTCATATTTATATTAAAATCGATTATAACCCTAATTTCAACCTGAATTTTTAAAAAAGTTATTCTTTTCGATGGATTTATGTTTAACTTAATTCTATATCCAATAATGGAGGAACCCCATGATTAGAGCAAATACGGATGCCGAATGGCTGCCCTTATACGAAGCACTTGCCAGTGAAGTGCGCTTGCAGATTATACGACTTGTTGCCGAGAACCCGATGAACGTAAAAGATATTGCCGCCTCACTTGGACTAAGCAGCGCCATCGTAACGATGCACGTTCGCAAGCTGCAGGATGTCGGCATCATTCAATCCAAGATGGTCCGCAAGGACGGCGGTACCCACAAAATGAACAGCCTTGCAATCGACTGGATCGGCATCTCCATGCCGCAGGATACCGGTATGTCGAACAAGGTGCATGAGGTTGCTGTACCCGTCGGGCATTATACCCATTTTGACGTTTATCCCACCTGCGGCCTGGCTACAGTCAATCATGTGATCGGGCAATATGATGACCCGCGATATTTCCTGGACCCCGAGCGGATGCACGCCAATATTCTCTGGTTCGGACGTGGATTTGTGGAATACAAAATTCCAAACTACCTCTTACCGGGACAGCAGATCAACTCGATTGAATTATCGCTGGAGATCGGTTCAGAGGCGCCTTCAGTCAATCCCAACTGGCCCTCCGATATTACCTTTATGCTCAACGGAATACAGGTCGGTGAATGGACTAGCCCAGGTGATTCAGGGAATGGCCGCGGCGTATTCACGCCTGACTGGTGGAGTGAAAGTGTCAATCAGTACGGCATGCTGAAAGTGCTGCGGATCACGCAGGAAGGTACGTTTATTGATGGGCAGCGCGTCTCTGAAGTAACACTCTCGGATATTCCGGTCGAGCGCAATCAATGGACATTGCGATTGTCGGTAGAAGAAGATGCCCAGCATGTAGGAGGTCTTACCTTATACGGTGAGGGATTCGGCAACTATAATCAGGATATACTGTTCCGTCTCTACTACCAGGATTAGAGGCTTGAAAAGAAAAACCAAAAAACCTTCCATCTGCCTGTTCGGCGATGATGGAAGGCCTTTTTTTGCTGTATCCAGTTTTCCGTCACTCAGTTCATTCGAATTCAAAGTGAGCCTGAAACTATCAATAATAACTAGCTTTACAGTGCACTTCCGCCATAGAGGAAGCGATGTTCCCAGTGCTTGCCCGAGATGTCACTGGTCGTTACTCCGCCACCAGCATTGGAATAGGTGTGCAGTATTTTTCCGTCGCCAAGATAGATTCCGACATGCGTAATTCTTGCCGTAGACTTGTTCACCCCAGCATAAGAGGAAGCTTTCGTGCCTTTATACGACATAAAGAACATCAAATCCCCACGCTTGAGTTTTTTCCAATCCGTCTGAACGTTACCTTTGCCTTTTACATAAGTCCCCTGCTGACGTGAATCTGCAGGAAGCTTGACTCCAAGTGCATCAATAAATGCCTGGCGAACAAAGCTGGAGCAGTCGAACGTAGCCGTACTGTTTCTACTCGCTCCGAACTCATAAGGCGTGCCCCAATATTTCATGCCAGCAGCAATAACTTTCTCCACAGCTGCGCTGCCTGTTACAGAAGTGCTGCTGGAACCCGATGTCGTTGTGCTGCCGCTAACGGCTTTGGTGTATTTAGATGAAGAGGATATGTATCCTGTCCGGTTGCTGGAGTCTTTTACTTTATACCATGCGGATCCGGATTTTTGAAGTACGGTAATGGTTTCCCCTTTACCCACCATACGAACAACACTCGCAGAAGATGATGGTGAAGTACGCATGTTAACTCCCCAGATCACTTTCAGTTTGGCATTTTCGGCCGTTGCAGCAGATACCGGTGCCGTTAGTGCTCCTGTCGTCAGACTTCCCATCAGCATCGTTGCTGTTAGACTCGCGGTAATTATTTTACTTTTCCAGTTCATGATGTCGTGTTCCCCCTGATGTTACAGAATTTTAACCTGGCTTCGTTCTCTCCGGGCTTGCCCCATTGTAAACGGGCTGTCCATCGTGATCATCAGACTAAAGTCCTGTATTCCTCTCAGGCCATTTGAGCACTAAGAATCAGGAATGAAACCGCCATCCACATGAAAAACAGCAGGAATATGAAGTGTTTTCTAAAGGTTAAAATATTGTAACTATTTGATACCACTTCGTTTCCAGCTGTTACAGATAGGTTATTTCAACTAAACCAGCATATAGGTCTATATACCCACCGACACAATTGCAAATTCCATAAGTGGTAAACATTACTACGTCTAAAATCAGCAAAAACTGCCGCTTTATTGATTCAAATTCCTAAAAGCTGCTTCAGGAATTCCTTACCTTCTCGAAAAATAGATAGGTCCATATTGCTTTAGAGCAAAAAAAGACGGTTACTCATGACGCAGGTCTGCGCGCATGAAGTAACCGTCTCTGATATTTTCTATACTTTGAATTTGTTGATCTGTTCTTGCAATTCTTCTGCCATTTTGGAGAGAGAACCAGCCGATGACGCAATCTCTTCCATGGAAGCCAGCTGTTCTTCAGTTGCTGCAGATACATTGTGTACCCCGCCTGATGCTTCTTCAGCAATATTCGAGATTTGATCCACATATCGAACCACTTCATCCGTACTTGCTGACATTTCTTCGGATCCGGCAGATACTTCCTGAATTTCACCAGCGACCTTGTTCACTGCTTCTGAGATTTGCTCAAAGGCTTGTCCTGCCGCAGTTACCATCTCTATTCCGGCTTCTGTTTCACTGCTGTTCACTTTTACTGCCTGTACCGCATGGTTCGTGTCATTCTGAATGAGCTGCACCAGGTCCGTAATTTTCTGTGCGGACTCCGATGATTCTTCGGCCAATTTACGAACTTCTCCGGCAACAACGGCGAAACCTCGTCCGTGCTCCCCTGCACGTGCGGCCTCAATCGCAGCATTCAATGCGAGAAGGTTGGTTTGACGGGCGATATTGTTGATGACCTCCGTGATGCTGCCAATCTCTGCAGAACGTTCTCCAAGCCCGGTTACGAGCTCTGTAAGTGAAGCAATGGACGTACGCACCGATCCCATTTGATCCACAGCCTGCTGGATAATCATATTCCCTTCAGCCGATTGATTCGCTGCATCTACAGCCGATACGGATACGCTCTGAGCAAGCTCTGCAATCTGTTCTGAACCAATGGCCATTTCGCTCATCGCCTGGGAAGAACGTTTCACAATATTCACCTGGTCAGATGTGCCCACAGCCAGCTGCTCCACAGTTGCGGATATTTGCTCCGATGCTTGCGTATTTTGCTCGGCACTCGCCAGCAGTTCTTCCGAAGAAGCAGCTACCTGCTCGGAAGTCACGGAAACGGACTGAATCATCGCACGTAAGTTGCCCGTCATGGTATTGAAGGAAGCAGCCAGCGTGCCAAGCTCATCCTTGTTTTTCAGCGTGATCGTTTCACCCGTTAGATCACCGTTTGCAATTAGCATCGCCGATTCGTTCATCTTCTTAATCGGTCTTGAGATGATGCTTGCAATGAAGAAAGCAATAAAGAGTGCGATCAGGAAGGCAATAATCGTGACCACCAAAATAATAATAAAGGCGCTATTTGCTTCGTTCAATGAATCCGCTGTGGCTTGCCCTGCTAATTCATTACTCATCGTAATCAGCTGAGCAATAGTATCATTGGCTGTGAACCACAGCGGGTATGCTTCATTATGCAGCCTGCTGGCTTCAACATAGTTGTTAGCCATGCCCAGCTCGATAAAAGCAGGCATTTTGGCCAAATAGGCATCATAGTTGGTGCTGAACGTATCATACAGTGCCATTGCTTCGTCACTGCCCTTAACAAGGTCAAGCAGCTGTTTGCTCTCATCCTCAATCTTGACTTGCAGCTGCTCCAAAGCCTCATTCATCTTCGCGATTTCACTTTCATCCGTCTCGACAATGACTGCAAGAGCCAGACGTTCCACATCCGAGACGTCGCCATTCATCATGCCCAACAGACTGACGCTCGGCATCCACGTCTGATCGATCTCTTCAGAAGTATTGGACATATCATAGATCTGAATTAAGGCATAGCTGCTTACGAAGGCAAGCAATGCGACTACAATCATAAATCCCGTCAACAATTTCATGCGAATCGTCAACTTCAATTTCCCCAACGCGTTTCCCCGCGTGCTTTTCATATTCCCCACTCCCAACTTGGCCATAAACCAATACGTATGAATAGTATATCGACATCTATCGACATGAATTGTAGATATTCCAAATTTAATTTTCATCAATTTCATGTAACTTCGTCCTAAAAACAAAAAAGCCTCAAGTCTTTGGCACAGCCAAAACTCAAGACTTCAAAGTATATATCCCCCAATCCTTATCCCCACATCATAAGCGCTATTCTAACGGAAAACTCTCCGATGGATATGGATAAAGAAATCAGGAACCGACTTCGTATAGTTACGCGTCGCGATCAGAATGACACTGACCAGACTGCCCAGAACAAATCCGCCAAGGATATCTCCCGGATAATGCACACCTACATATACACGCGATACCCCAGTCAGCACGGCAAGCAGCAGCATCCACCATCCGAAACGACGTCCGATGAAAAATGAAGCGGCAGCAAGGGCAAAGACAAATGAAGCATGCTTGCTTGGAAAAGATGGATCCGGTACATGCGGCACCAGCTGATGTACATTCCCTTCCACAAAGGGTCTTGGATGACCAACGGCTGGAGAAATGCCCCATTTGGCAAGAACAAGAGCCACAATAGATGCTACACATGCATAAAAGACAATACGCTGCTTGGCCGGATTACCCAGGAACCAGACAATAACCAGAAGGGCAATCATAATCCACACGGCATATTCTGCTGAAGTGATCATAAACCAGTCCAGAAGCGGAACCCGGTCCGCAAACTGGTTGATCCAGTTAAAAACAGATTGATTCATAATTGCGTTCATACCTCCATGACATAAAACGTGATTCGTTTTTACACTATAATACCCACCAACGATTTGTCAAACAATGCACCCGCTGACCGAATATTCGAAATCAAAGGGGACATTTTCCTTACTTTTTGTTAAAATAGTCTGGGTTACATATCAGTTCAACAATAGAAAGGTGAAGATTATGCTTAAAAAATGGTTATGGGGGACAACCCTAACCCTGGCACTTACCGTAACAGGTGTCCTCGTATATTACGGATATTCCATTGTACATTTTGCCAATAGCATCTCAACCGCTTCAGGTACTTCCTCATCGTCTACATCCAATCCTCAGACAGACCTTGGTACGGACACTACAACAACACCAATTCCCAAGTGGGAAGGCAAGGAACGCGTAAACATCCTGCTTCTCGGGGGTGACTCCAGAGGTGATGATGCAGGGCGCTCCGATTCGGTCATGGTGGCCTCCATTGATCCGGTGTCCAAACGGGCTCATTTATTCTCTGTTCTGCGAGATACATATGTGGAAATACCCGGACATGGCAAAAGCCGGCTTAACGCAGCATTTTCCTACGGGGGCGCTGAATTGACCAAACAAACGGTAAGCAATCTGCTCGGCATTCCGATTCAGCATTACGTATACACGGACTTCATCGGCTTTATGGCTCTTGTCGATGCCGTAGACGGCATTGATATTGATGTGGAAAAAGACATGTACTACACCAGTAAAGCTGACAAACATATGTATGACATTGATCTCAAAAAAGGACTTCAGCATATGGACGGGAAAACGGCTCTCCAATATGTTCGTTTTCGGCATGATGCCACATCGGACTTTACGCGCACCGAACGGCAGCGAATCTTCATGACCGAGCTTGCCAAGAAGCTGCAAAGCACTACCTCCCTCTTCAAAATTCCGGAGATCCTGGAGGCGGTTGCCCCTTATATCGAAACAGACCTCAGCCCTACGCAGATGCTGAAACTGGCCTCGCTCGGGTTTGATATTAATGTCAATGAAGTGGACAAACAGCAGATTCCACCTAATAAATTGTTAACCAACGAGCTTGCAGGTTCTGCCCAGGTTCTGGGCGTGGACAAAAATAAACTTCAGGCATTCATTCAAAATCTGTTCGAGGAAGATGCTCAGGCAGAGCAACGATAAATAGAAAAGCGGCGGCCTTTTGGGCCGTCTTATTTTTTATCCTTTTTTCACCATTTAATCTCCTCTTAATGTTGAGATAGTACCCTTTAATGATGTTGTGTATTGGAAGGAGGCGGGCCATCTTGGGTAAACCGCGTATAGAAGAGTGGACGCAGCTGCGCGGGATCGCGTTTCTCGCCATCGTCATGCAGCATAATATTGCGGAATATATCTATCGTTCAGATATTGAACAGCCGGATTCCGTCATGCTGACCATGATCTATCATCTCACCCGGTTCGGAACGCCGACCTTTGTCTTTTTGTCCGGTGTGATGCTTTTTTATCATCATCGTCAGGTCAAGCCGGAATACCGTCCATTTATCCGAAAACGATTTGGGGATATTTATGTCCCTTTTGTCCTTTGGACACTGATCTACTGGCTGTCTGTTCGCATTTTCACACCTGCATTTTGGCTCTCGGGCACGCCTGATATACGCAGCTTGATCCGCGAGCTTTTCATCCCTCAGACTGGATACCATCTCTGGTTTGTCATCATGATTTTTCAGTTTTATGTGTTATTTCCCTTGTTCCGGCTCTTGGTTCAATTCGTGAACAGCAAGCTTACCAAAATCACCAGAATATCGCGCATGCATTCCGTTCTATTGCTTGTTCTGCTTGCAGCGGGAATGTATAGCTTGCTGATGAAGTGGTCCTATTACGACATGGCCAGCTGGACAGCGGCACTTGCGAAGCCCTGGTCAACATTGCTGGAGTATCGTTCCTACTCCTGGGTGATGTACTGGTTCTATTTTTTACTTGGGGCAGTTTGCGCTTGGGCTGTAGACACTTGGAGAAACTGGACCATTCGTGCACTCCCATGGATGATCAGTCTTTTCATTGGCATGTACCTCTGGCTTGGTTACGATGTGCTTAGAGGGTCTGGGGATATCGTTAATCTTAATATATCGACATATCTGAAGCCGACAACGTTCATTATTATTATGGCGCAGATGTTCATGTTATATGGATTCCTTGTCCTATTACGAGGCAAAACAACGAAGTTTCTGGGCGCGCTCACCTGGATCGGCCGTTATTCGTTCGGGGGATATCTTGTGCATGCTCTGATTATCTATGCGATCGCCTACTTCACCAGACCACTCCAGCTTGGCGGCTGGCATCTGCCGGTAACCTTGCTGTCATTTCTGGTGACAACTGCCACAGCGCTGGCCATTAGCTATGGACTATCCCGGTTACCAGGTTCCCGGTATACGGTTGGTTTACAGCGTAAGCGGAGCCGGAACTCGTCTGTTCAAAGCTCCGATCCTGTAGAGCCTCGGCTTAAAGCCGGATCAGTTACACCGCTGAGTGCAAGTGCAGGCCATTCTTCCGAAACAAGATAGAAGAGCTGATCGCATAACATAGTCTAGTAAAAGTAAAACTCAGTCAACCTCGTTATACACCTATATTGACGAGAAACAGGGCGCCTGTCTTCCGAAGAAGACCAGGCGCCCTGCATATACATACATTAATCTGACTCGGTCGAAGCCGGGTGCCCCGGTGCATGCTCCCGTGGAATAGAATGTGCCCCGCCCTTATGGTTCACGAGCCGCTGCAAATCCCCCGTTAATTGCTCCTTCAGCTTGTCAATAAGCTGTGTTTCACTAATTCCATGTGCTTTAGCAACTTCAGCAAGAGACTTTCCACTTTTCAACTGCTCATGAAGCTGTTCCGGCGTAATGCCGATAAATTGGGCAATCGCCTTGTGGTTCAAGGAAGCATGTTTTCTACCATGACCTGCAAACTCCTTACGCAACTCTCTGAGGGGAGTATTGATCACCTTTTTCAACTTTTCATCCATGCCAGCCTTGGCTGCCGAGACCTGCTCCTTGGTTAGGCAGCCTTCTGCAGCAGCTTGATCCAGACGTTTCACAAGGGATGGTTTGAGCTTCTGTAACAGCTGCTCTTCGCTTAGACCTTTGCGCTCCTTGGCAATCTGGCTCAATGTCTTGCCTAGCTCCATCTGCTCCTTCAGATCTCGGAGTCCAATGCCGAGCAGATCGGCTGTTTCACCAATCATAAATAATCCATGGCTTGCCTGCATACATGGTTGTTTGTCAAGCTGGGAAGCTGCCGGAGTTGTCATTGCGGTGCTGTCAGGCTTTTCTGCCGCACTGGCTGAGGCAGCATTTCCCGTTGCTGCTAATATGAGCATGGCTGCCAAACTGCTTACAAGCCATGTTTTCCATAGGTGCTTCATATTTATTTTCCGCCTTTCGTATGTCGAAATACTGTGGTCTACACCTAGTTTGAGCCTAATCCCCCCGTTTTTATCCCATAAAAATACAAAAAGTCATCAAATATTTCACAATTCATCACAAAAGATCCTATTTTTTTCAATTCATATCCGCTATACTGGGTATAACTCCATGATCTAGTCGAATAGTCCTTAATTATTTTATTGCGGGAAGGGCGTAAACAAACGATGCGGAGAGAATGGCTTGATCCGTTTAGATCCGATTTGGAGGTGGTGTTCGCTGCTGCCGAGCAGCTGGTTCAGAACTATCCTGAATCCCTGTCAGAACATGCACTGAAACAACTTCATTTGATTAATCCCCTGTTACGCGATTCAGGTCACAGCTATATTGGCTACATTATTCCGCTCTGGATGCAGATTTCAGACGGACTCCCCCCACAGACTGCACACAAGTTAAGCACGGCCTGTCTGATTCATATGTTGTATTTTCTCAATCAGGATGAAGTGATGGATGAACGTCCTGACGACAGCACCTTGAAGTTATCCTTGGGTAATTTATACTACATGGATGCTTTACGTATCTACTCGGATTTATTTAGCCCGTCTTCACTGTTTTGGACGTATTTCAGACAATATGTAACGGACTGGGCTGTTAGTGTTAACGGCGAGAAGTCGCTGGATTACTTCAAAGAAAACCCGCTTTTGATCACCCAAAAGGCTGCTCCCCTTCAACTTGGAGCTGCAGGTGCTCTTCTTTTACTTGAACAAAAAGACCGAATTGTTGCTGTATGTTCTGCTGTTAACATTGCACTCATGACCCTCCAGATGACAGACGATTTCAATGACATGGATCAAGATGCTGCGCAGGGAAATTATAATAGTTTCCTTTCTCATATTTCTTCTGCTCTACAACTAACTTATCCTGAACAGCCGCTAAGCGAGCGTATCCGGGATAATATGTACAGCACATCAATCATGAACTCTTATGTAGACATTGCTTACCGATATCATGACATATTGGCATCTTCTAACTCAGGAATTCCGCACCTTTTGTCCTTTAATACGCATTTATGCCAAACACTTGTACAAGCTGTCGAGGCAATCAAGCAGCACAAAAAAATGCTTCATCAAGGCGGGTTTCATTACTGGATCAGTGAACATGCCTTAAACCCACAGGGAAAGACATGAAACTGTGACAGTTCATATTCTATATTAAGAAGGGATTGTTGAACGATGATGGTATCTGAGAGAACAATGCATGAGGATATTATTGAAAAGGCATGGACCGATGAACATTTCAGACAGCAGCTGCATTCCAATCCAAAACAGGCACTTCGCGATGCATTCGGTATTGATATTCCGGACAACGTCAAGATCCGTACAGTAGAAGAACAGCAGAACGATTATGTTCTTGTCATTCCGCCCAATCCCTCCAAAGTGAATTATGACGTGAATTGCGGACCTTGGAGAACCTAAACACCCAACTTAACGGCTCTGGGCCAACATTACAGGTAAAGGGGTAGAGAACCAAAAAGCTGTCTATCTTCTGCCAGTCCGTCAATCGACGAACTCGGCAAAAGATACGACAGCTTCCGTTCCTACCCCTTTTGTGCTTGTAAATGAGATCTCGCCATGCATCGCTTCCACAATTCGGAAGGTTACCATCATGCCAAGCCCTGTTCCCTTGATCTTGTTGGAGAAGTAGGGTTCACCCAGGCGGACCAAAGCTTCCTCATCCATGCCTTCCCCATTATCCCTCACGTGAACTTTAATCATTCCATCCTGGGCATAGGCCCATATATCAATCTGGCCTTGACCTTGCAAAGCTTCAATACTGTTTTTAATAATATTAATAAAGGCCTGTTTGAACTTGGAAGAGTTGCCTCGAATCCAGAGATCTGGCGGGATATCGGTCGTTATTTTGCCGCCCTCCAGATTGGCCATCGGCACCAGAATCCCTTCTATATGCGTAAACTCATCAGCAATATTCAGAGAAGCAATATGATCGAACTCCGGTTTGGCAAACGTCAGAAAGTCCGTAATGATCCCTGATGCTCGGTCAAGCTCCTCAAGGGCAATTCGCACATACCCCTTGTTTTTGTTGTCTTCCTGTTCGGTCATCAGCTGTAGGAATCCTCTGGTCACCTGTAGAGGATTGCGAACTTCATGTGCAACTGAAGCGGCCAGTTCACTAATAATCTCCATCTTCTCGGATCGCTGCAATTCATTGTTGAACAGCTCCAGTTCCTTGGAGTACTCAATGACCTGTCTATGCTTCTCCGCAAAACGACTGCCCAGAATGGCAATAAGCGCTATGATAAAAGCAACCATCGACCACTTCCACCATATGAGATGATACGTGCCATTCCGCTGGTAGTACCATAACAACTCAGCTACACTGATAAGCGCAAACGTACTGTATCCTGCAGCCAGCAGTATTGCTTCCTTGTTTCTCCTTAGTGCCTGGGATATGGTGCCTATCATCAGTAATGTCAGCAGGATTACCAAAATGACGCCGATTGCCTTTTGAACCAGAAATACATAAAGTACGTCCCATTGACCGCTCGAGATGAAATACACGAGCAGTGCAATGATTGCAATACCTGAATACACGAGCTGGAATTTTCTTAACTTCGTGAAGATCCCATAAGGCCCCGCCCCAATAATCTGTTCGAAAAAATAACATAGTGCAGGCATTCCCGCCAGCATCGCCATATCGAACAATATGGAGTACAGATCGCCGTAAATCTGGTAGAACGTATACAGAAATTGTGAATACGTAATGATCATCGTTCCGATGGAACCCATGACAACACATAGCGAGATCCATAATCCCTTATGGAATTTGCCAAAGAAGAATGTGCAGCTGAGCATGGTCATAGCTGTAAACAGAAAGGTTGCCCCTAAGATGACATCCAACAAGCCATTATGAATATATCTCTCTTGCAGATTGGTGTATCTGCCTACCTCCACCGTCCCGAAGATTCCGAGTCGGCCGTTGGTATTTTCAGTCCATATATACAGCTGCTCACCTGAATTTTCGATAGATAGGGGCAGCAGTGCCGCATTGTTGTCATAGTTATAATGATAGTTCTCATACACCTTGCGATCCTTAAGATAGATCACAATATGTTGACCTTTAATATTTTCAAAACGAATGGCAGAATTATCCTCACTCAGTTGCGGAATGGTCAAGCGAGTCCATAGTGACTCCGTAGAAGGATTTACCGTAGTGTAATCCGGCTTCTCCAACCCTTGCCGCTCCCAGACTTCATCAGGTCTTCCCACTTCGCTGATAAACCCCTGATCGTGTTCATTTCCCCATTTTACTTCCCATGTCGTAATGGGGACAGGACTGTTATCTTCCTGTACACCTGCCGCGCCTACTCCCTGCGGCCAATACATGATGAATAACAGGCTGATCCATAGGACGATGATAGC
Organism: Paenibacillus sp. PvP094; assembly: GCF_040546835.1. Taxonomy (NCBI): domain Bacteria; kingdom Bacillati; phylum Bacillota; class Bacilli; order Caryophanales; family Paenibacillaceae; genus Paenibacillus; species Paenibacillus sp. PvP094. The sequence continues at coordinate 849,925 of NZ_JBEPOM010000001.1, forward strand.
TTTGGGCACATTTTTCATTCACAGCACCTCAAAGTTCATATTTTGAGCATTTAGCAATATTCGAATGATGCAAAATGCTGCATCTATCCCCTAACTCTATCATTTATGATTCGCCATGATTTAACGTGTCACCTTCTAATGGCAAACGAAAAAAATCACATTTTAGTCCAACTATATATTTATTTCCATTTTATAACGAGGGAATCCAGTTTTCCTTTGTCTTACCCGCGCAAATCTTCGAACTGGTTCTCAATCATTTCCCGTTCCGTTCGTTCATAGGCATTCCGAAACTTCAGCCACTGCTCCGTTTCCTCATCCTCATAAATCGTCCATATATCCGAAAAAAGAAAATCACGCAACTGGACAACTTGTCCGGCCCATATGCCACCGACCCAGAACAAACCGTCCGGTCTGCGAATGACTGTACGCGAAAAGCCGGGTGTAGATGCCTTTTGTCCAATTCGGATTCGAGTGATCATATTGCCAAGTGTAAACCATTCCAACTGGAATCCCTCCCTATTTCATCATGCTCCATCATAACATAGGCCTTGCTCGAAAGCTGTACCAGCTGCTCTGCGATTCAATTCGCTTCTAGGGGTGTAATGGTTCCTCAAAGCAACCATTCACCTATTAAGGAGATGATTTAAATGAACGAGCCACACAAAACGGTAGAAGTAGAACGGAAAGATATTCAGCAAAAATCGGATTCCAGCATGGTCGCCTCCACTTTTATTAAATATGCGGCTTATGTACTCATTTTTTTCGGCTTCCTGTACTTTCTCGTCAAATATGTATTCCCTAAATTTTAATCATTCATATTCGGGTCAACCCAGGGAATGCTAACACGTGCAGGATTACATCGTTTAGGGTTTGGGTAACTACGGGGTAAGAACCTTAGAAAATATCAGCACAATAATACATGCAGTCAATCACATTTAATTCCTGAAAGGAGCTGCTACTTATGACAGACAGACCGATTAGTAATGACGAAAGCGACCGTTATTATGACCGATATCAGAGGTTCCGCGATATTCCGCCCGAAACGGAAGTACCCGCGGGCGATATGGATACATTTGACGAAGTGTCCGGAAGACGGATTGAAACCGATGAGACGGATCTGCCTCCTGTAGCTGCAACGACAGTAGAGGATGAGGAGCTCGAATCACGTTTGGCAGAGCCTGCACTGGAATCTGTACCTGATGCCGATCTGCTGCAGCCGAATAGCCCGGTCGACCCGGCTGCACCTGATCCGGACGCCCTTCATGGTACTGATCTTCTCAATGGCGCGGGAGCGGGTGCCAAACCGCAGGACGACATTCTTCCACGAGGTTAAGATCGGCAAACTCCCTTGCGTCGTGAATAAGGAGGTGCAGCATAATGAAGGATGACCACCATAAGCATGTTGAGACGCCGGATAATTTGGTAACCGAACGGGACATCGACCCTGATTTCGGGCTATTTACGGAAGATTCATTTCCGGATGCTCTGGAAAAAGAGGATCAGCTTGATGCTGTTGAACATGCCATTCCGAAGGAGAAATCCGATTCTGAAGAATGATACACCTTTTCTATGAAATGAATCAGGCTGAACAATTGGGAAATCTCTCATGAAGAGGTTTCCCTTTTTAAATGTATATTACTTGCCCACATATATAGTCATATCAAAAAGATGGCTGCTGTATTGCTACAGCGCCATCTCTCCTTAAGATCCATCTATCGATCTGCTGTTACCGCTTTCTTCGATGCTGATTTTCCTGAACCCGGAAGCTTATGCTCCAAGCCAGACCATTTGGCTACAATCGCTGTGATTAACAGCGCCAGTCCATTGATGATAAAAATCCAGCGAATAGGCAGCCATCCACCAAGTATACCACCAATGATGGGACCTGCCATCGTACCGATCTGGGACGCCGACTGATTCAGGCTAAAGGCCCTTCCTCGGAAGCCCGGGTCCGTCGCCTGCACAATCATGGCATTGATGGCCGGGAACACAGCCGCGAAGAACAACCCGTATACAAACCGCAAAACACCAAAACCGATATAACCTGTCGTGAAAAACTGCAGCAGATTCCCCACTGCACCACCGACGAGTCCAATAATCAACACTTTGCCGTAACCGATGCGCTGACCAATCTTCCCCCATCTCGGTGCCATAATGACGGTAGCTATACCTACCGCTGAGAAAATAATACCTGAGCTGAGTGATGCCCGGTCCGGCTGAATACCCATCTCCATGACATAGACCGTGAGCAGCGGCTCAAGAATCATGACGGAAAAGGTACAAATGCCCATCATGCCGAGCACAGTAATAAACAGACGATTCGCTCTGGCTTCACGAATATCATCCATGACATGGGAACGCGGCTTATTGCGATTGAAATTCTCCTCTTTTACCCAGAAGGTCGCGATTACCGCTGAGACGAGCACCACAATGGCTGAAAATAAAAAAGCATTCCGGTTACCATAGTAGTGGCTTACCACACCGCCAATCAGCGGACCAATGATGCCGCCCGTAGCTCCGGCGGTGGACATGATACCGAGTGCGTATCCGGTCTTCGCTTCCGGGGTATTCGTACCTACAAGGGCAATCGCAGCCGGAACGAAACCAGCCAGCAATCCCTGAAACAGCCGGACTACGATGAGTGAATATGGGTCCTGTACAAAGTAGTTGATTAAATACAAAACCGCAAGGCTGTATCCCGACCGGATCAGCATCGGCTTGCGTCCGTATTTGTCTGCCAGGGAACCCCAGAACGGAGACACCAGGGCACTGGCCAGAAACGTGATACCAAAGGCCAGCCCTGACCAAAACTCCAGGTGATCACGAACACCGAGATCGCCGCTCAGAAACAAGGGCAAAAACGGGATGGAGATTGAATATGCGGTGCTGCAAAAAAATACACCAATCCACAAAATCACCAGATTACGCTTCCACGAGAAGTTCATATACCCACACGTCCTTTCCGTTACTGACGCGGGACTGCCGTGGTTTGGAGCGGACGGAACAGACCCGTACGTCCCTGCTGCGGAAGCATTTTCCTTATTTTACACCTATGCTCCCATGAAGACCATCCCTGTCACCTGCAAAAGCAAAGCTTGGATTGCCTTCCTGTCCCAAAAAACGGTATGATAGTTGATGGATTATCCCAAAATAATTCCGTTGAAATACATTAAGCAGAGATGCAAGGGGGAACATTCTCATGTCTTTACGATGGAAAAAAACAACTGCTGCATCGCTGATCATGGCGCTGCTGCTTATTGTTATTAGCGGCTGTGGACGCCCTTCGAGCAGCGCTACGGAACCCGTTCCGGCTCCGCCTGAAGGTCAAAATCCGGTAGCCACGATTGAAATGCAGGACGGGCAAAAAATCGTGATCGAACTCTATCCGGACATTGCGCCCAACACGGTATACAATTTCATCTCGCTGGCCAATCAGGGCTTCTATGATGGCTTGATATTCCACCGCGTTGTTCCGGGCTTCATGATTCAAGGTGGAGATCCGAATGGTAACGGGACAGGCGGCCCCGGATATGCCATTAAGGGTGAATTCACATCCAACGGCCACAAAAATAATCTGAAGCACACACGTGGGGTTATCTCCATGGCGCGGGAATCCGGAAAACTCGATTCAGCTGGTTCCCAATTTTTCATCATGGCAGCAGACGATGAGAATTTAGATGCTCAATATGCCTCTTTTGGCAAAGTCACAGAAGGTATGGATGTGGTGGATAGCATCGTTAATCAGCCTACTGAAGGAGTAAAACCGGTTACCGATCAAGTTATGAAAAAGGTGACCGTGGACACGCATGGACTGGAATATCCTGAACCTGTTAAAATGCCTGAGTAATAAGCCTTCAGGTACATTCCAAACAAACAAAAGCTCTGTCTTGCGATAAATAGCAAGGCAGAGCTTTATTTAATGATAGCGTTTACATATGAGGTTTTAAAAAAAGCCTCTACGCATGTATATATGCAGCAGCTCTGCAACCCGCTGATCTCACAACATCCACCCCAACAAACGGAACCAGCCAATAATCGCAATCCATAGCGGGCAGCTGAAGGCAATCCCCCATGCAAGCCCTTTCAACATGCTGCGGTCAACTTCCACGAACAACGACTCCTTTCTCCAGGGAATAGTCGCAGTATCGGTAATACTATATGATTTTATACCCGTTTTCATTCGTCACGGAACAGCTGATTTCCTTCTTTTCTTGACTCGTTTCATGGAATGCATACCGGGAACCTGATATACTATGACTACGGATCGAAACAGGGAACCTGATTTACGTTGGAGAGGAGAATTTTCCATGGCAAAATCCAAAAAACAACCTGCTGCCCCCAAAGCAGCTCAGGATAAACCAACGACGCTGAAGGATCTGCTCAGCAGCGACGTGCTGGAGAAGCTGAAAGCTCAAGCTGATGAAGCCAAGGCTGCCGAAGCCCAGCGCAAGGAAGAGGAACGCCAGCAGGCAGAAGAAGCTCGCAAAGCGGAACAGAAGCGACGGGATAATGACTTCGAGTATTTATTGAATAACAGCTCGCTGGACTGGAAGAAACATAAATAACATTTCAGCAAGCGATTCGCATATTTGACGTCATTTCAGATTTAGATGCGGGACCGATTATCGGTCCTGTTTTTTTGGGTTGGACAAGTATGGAGGAATCTGATTCACCTCCCTTGTGCCGGGTATGTAGAGATAGAGAGTAACACTGAAATTTTATGGACGTGGAGGGATCAGGATGAGTGAACAGCGTTTGAAAGGAAAAGTGGCGATTGTGACCGGTGGTGGTTCTGGTATTGGGCAGGCTACCGCGATTCGTTTTGCAGAGCATGGAGCCAAAGTCTACATGCTGGACCGGACGCCAGAGAAAGCGGAAGAAACGAAGCAGACCATTGAGAAGGCCGGCGGCGAAGCTTATGTGATCGAATGCGATATCTCCAAACCGGACCATGTGCAAAAAGCCATTAATCAGGCTGCGGCTGAAGCCGGCAAACTGGATATTGTATTCGCCAATGCCGGGATCAACGGCACAATGGCTCCGATTGAAACGATGGAACCGGAAGACTGGGACCAAACGATGGAGATTAATATGCGCGGCACGTTTGCAACCGTCAAATACGCCATCCCCCATCTGAAAGACCGTGGAGGCAGCATCATCATCACCAGTTCGATTAACGGTAACCGGGTATTCTCAGGTATCGGATTCTCTGCATACGCTTCCAGCAAAGCCGGGCAAACCGCTTTTACGAAGATGGCTGCACTCGAACTGGCCCGTTACAAGATTCGTGTCAACGCCGTATGTCCTGGTGCCATCGACACCAATATCGATGACAACACCTATCCTTCAGATGATCTGAAGGATGTACAGATCCCCGTGGAATTCCCGGAAGGCCATGAACATCCGCTCAAGGGTGAACCTGGTACTTCAGAACAGGTAGCCAACCTGGTGCTTTTCCTGGCTTCCGACGAATCTTCCCATGTCACGGGTACACGAATCTACTTGGATGGTGCAGAATCCCTCCTTCGGGGATAAGTTATCCGCCCCATCGTATTGAGTTCTATAAATTAAACATCCCGCATGTCTCCTGAGCTTCAGGATACTGCGGGATTTTCATTGTTCTCCTTTTGCCAATCACACTGCGGAACTTCTCTCCTTCTTCACCCGGTTCTTCACTCGCTCCGGAATGGCGAAGAACAGCACGTACATGAGCGAAAACAATACGGCTGCCAGCACTTCTTCCCCCACAATGTATAACGGGTACGGTCCCAGAAGATCCAGTACGGATGCCGTCTCCGGTTTATGACGAAGAAACATATAGTTGGCTTCCAAAAGCACATCCATTCCATATACAATCAGCGCTGCCACATTAACAAAAACCATCGAACCCACGACCGATCTCCAGCTTGGACGAAGCTGTTCTACCCAGGTCATATAGAGCAAGGCAAGTATAATACAGGCATGAGCCGTAAAAAATTGAATAAAACGAAAATGTGGAACGGTATAACCCAGGTTTGGAGTTACGATTGCCATCAGCGCACCTGCAATCCCTGCAAATAATAACGCCGAATGCAGCATACGACTGCGTGTTAACAGCAGCACGGCCGACAACAACAGGGACAGGCTGCACAGCTCCAGCGGAAGCGATGTCCTCACACTCCACACCCCGCCGTAGACATACCAGATCTGAAGCAGCACTTCACAACCTATCATAAAGATGGCTAAGGCAATCCGCAGCACCCGCCGTGTACGTTCTGGCCAGGCTCTCAACTGATTTCTAAACAGGTACAGCAAGATAATCACTATCGCTGTGCAGGCCATTGCCCATAGGTGCGGATTCGAAAACATGATAAAAGGCCGTTCATCATAAGGGTCAAGCCACTGGGGATATCCCATGTTCTTCTCCTTCCCATCACAAACAGTGATACCTTGAAATGTAATATTTTTCATTTTGGCATTAATCGAAGCGAAAGTCTATCCGTTGAATGTTTGCAGATATGTATTGCGTTCTAATTATCTTTATGTTAAGATAAATTCAGAACAAAACAAACAAAAAGTTAGCCACTTAATAAAAGTTAAATAACACTTTACACATAATCAAGAATACCCCATCCCAATTACTCAGGAGGAATTAACAATGCAAATCAAAGGACTTCACCACGTATCCGCACTGACCGCACATGCCGCTGAAAACTATCGCTTTTATACCGATGTCATGGGCCTTCGCCTAATCAAAAAAACAGTAAACCAGGATGACGTTTCCGTGTACCACCTTTTCTATGGAGATGAAAAAGGCAATCCCGGCACGGAGCTAACCTTCTTCGAAATTCCGATGGCTGGACAGACGCGTGAAGGCGTGAACAGCATCTCTGCTACTTCGCTGCGCGTTCCGAGTGATGCTGCTCTCCAGTATTGGATCAAACGTTTTGACGAATACGAAGTACCTCATGGTGAAATTACGAATCGTGGTGGCCGTGCAACACTCTCATTTACTGATTTTGAGAACCAGCGTCTGATCTTGGTGTCTGACGAGAACAACACAGGTGTTCCGGGGGGCAAACCATGGGATCAGAGCCCGATACCGGCTGAATACGGTATTGTCGGTCTTGGTCCTGTACACCTCACCGTTCAGGATGCCTCGTTGACGGCAGCTGTTCTCACGGAGCTGCTTGGATTCCGTCAAAAAGGAACCTACCCTGCTTTTGTTGCAGGACAACCGGATGTACTTGTATTCGAATCCGGTGAAGGAGGCAGTGGTTCCGAGGTCCATGTCGAGGAGCGTAATGACTTGCCGATCGAGAGACCAGGACGTGGCAGCGTACACCATGTTGCCTTCCGGGTGGATAATGAGGAAGAATTGAAACAATGGGTCGACCGGGTTCGCAACTTCAGCTCTCCTAATTCCGGCTTCGTCGATCGCTTTTACTTCCGGTCCCTGTACTTCCGTGAAGCGAATGGCATTCTATTCGAGCTTGCAACCGACGGTCCTGGTTTCGATACGGATGAAGAGCTGGCTCATCTTGGGGAGTCCCTGGCACTGCCACCATTCCTTGAAGGTCGCCGTGCAGAGATTGAAGCAAATCTCAAACCGCTCGATACTGTAATTCGGTAATGTCGTTTGATCAACATGATTCGCACTGAATAAACGTAAAAACGATTATCACAATGTGTGCTATGGATTTGATCCAGCAACATCATCGTTGATAATCGTTTTTTACGTCTATTTTATTTAACCAAATACGATGTTGTAAGAGGCACAAACAGCGATGAACCTGGATCTTCTGAAACAATCTCAACAAAAACAGCTTCTGTGCCTGATACATCCACGTCCAAGCTTACCAAACCGCTTCCCGGCGATATACTCAGCTTTTTGAGCACCGTATTGTCCTGGTTGATTACCTGTATCTCCTGATTACCAACAAGAGCGGCCAATTCCAGGTGCAGGGAAGAATACTTTTTGCCCGTCATGATCTGGAAGTCGTCCCCTTGCTTAACGGAATCGGTATGCAGATATACATCTTTGTAATCCTTGCCTTTGTAAGTAGTCTCCGCAGGATCTTTGGTATGCCATGCAGTAGATCCCAATACAGTTGTTCCAAGTGTACTTAGTGTTACTTTATCGTTTGTTACTGGCCCGGTTTCATTTTTTCCACCAATCAGGACGGATGAAGTTGCACTGTCATAAGTGATCTCTGTCCCAAGCAATGATCCCACCGCACGCACAGGCAAATATGTCGTTCCGTTGTAAGTAATCGGCAATACCGTTTTGCCATTGGCATCTTTGGCTGTTACCGTTGTTCCATTTAATTTCAGAGATATCTTGCTGTTCAAATACGCTTTAATCGGTTCCAGCCCCGTTGCTGCAAGTGCCCCAGTGCCGATGCCCAGTGTTAATGTACCCACCATTAAACCCAACACAACCTTCTTCCTCATGAATGATCCCTCCTGAAAGGATGAAATAGATAAGTTCCATCCTTTATACATTTAAACGACTAAAGTGCTTGTGTCAACCATTTCATGGTAAAATCCTGAAATGAAATTCGATTTTGGATAACACAAAGCGAGGCTAAAGGTGCATCATTTTTTCAGCCTCACCCGTTTCCCTCCGGCATTCAGACCTTAGGGACCTATTTTTTTGCCATGCTTCTCAGCTATTCTGCGCTTCTCTGATTACTTCCGTTCAATCAAAAGATTCATAGTACTCATCTTCATACTCTTCTGTGCTGTATTCCAATTCCACAGCTTGCCACTCGCCATCTTTATAGTCATAGGCAAAGTTAAGATCACCGTCATACAAGCCCATACCGTATGCACCGGATGCCGACACAACCAACTTGCCATTCTCCACACTGTAATATACAACACCGCCGAACTTGAGCTCACCGTTATACACGCCCTCGCTCGTCTCCTCCTCCATCAGAGAGGGCTCTGCATGAACACCATCAACGGTAACATTGATCGTCACCTGCCCCGGTGCAACACTGACTTTCGAATGTACATGCTGCTTCACAATGTCATCCAGTGATTGCATCTTCATCTCTTCCAGCGTATCTGGATCGATAATATGCGCCTCACCCAGATAGATGCCTGTTCCATGACCAGCTGTAAACAACACAACAATCTCCTTCTTGCCATCTCCATTCAAATCCAGTTCGTGCACTTCGGGTTTGTAGGACCCGCCTTCTCCTTGCCATTTGCTGAATTCTTGTGTTTTGCCGTTCACTTCCAGCACCATTCCGTTATATATATATCCTGAACCCTCCAATTTCATGGGGTACAGTCTTACGTTCTCATTTTCGGGAGCAACTGAGATGTCTTCCTCCTTGACGGAGGTTGCTTCTTTCGTTGTAAAAGCTGTTTCATTCATTGTTTCTATATTGGAAGCCACGACCCCTGAAGTCTGGCTGGATTGATCATCTATGTTAAGCTGTTTTTGTTCATTGGAGGTTCTGGCAGCTGAAGTTGTACTAATCGTAACAACAGCCAAAACGATCATCAGCAGGATACCTGTCCAAGTTTTCAATATTCTGGGCTCCTTCTTTTAAAAATGGAATACTACAACTATTATATCGTCATTTATCGCCCAGTCGTTGCGAATTTGTTAATGTTTCATAAAAAAAACTTTACAAACCTCAAAATTTGCGAAAGAATGTTCGGGTTTATCCATATAAAGAAAAAAAACACTCCGGACACAGCTTATGGCTGCATCCGAAATGCTTTAGTTTTATCCATCAAACGATTCGTTAATTCTCTCAACTCTTCAGCGGAAGAGGAGATTTCCTCCATGATTGCCGTCTCCTCATGAGCGGCATCCATAATCCGTCTGGCCTCGTCCGAGAACGAGCCGGCTTTTCCTTGAATTTGTTTCACGTGACCATGCGTCCGTTCAACCCGAACCGTCTGCTCTGCAATTTTGGAGCCGATCTCATGAGCTCCCTTCATGAACACCTCAACCGTTCCCGTCAGCTCCTGCAGAGTCTGATCGACGTTAATGGTGCGCTGGGACTCATTCACGACAAGCCCGTGCTGCTCATGAATCAGCTGTGCTGTATCGCGGATACGCTGCTGAACACGACTGATCAATTCGTTAATCCGGTGAACCGATTGTGTACTCTCGTCCGACAGCTTGCGAATCTGTTGGGCAACTACAGCAAAACCAGCTCCCTCTTCCCCTGCACGCGCTGCCTCGATGGATGCATTAAGGGCAAGAAGCGCTGTCTCCTCAGCGATGTTTTTGACCGATTGCGTAATGGCTTCAATATCCGAAGCTTCCTTCTCCAGAAGCACCATGATGTCACGGGAACGATTATGCGATACGGTCAGCTCGTCCATGCCTTTCATCAGATACGAGAAAGTCTGCTTCGTTTGATCAACCGACCGTTCCATTTGCCCTGACATCTCTGTCATTCCGATCGATTGGGTATGCATGCGCTGAAAATCATTCAACATCTCATCTGCGGTAATCAGTGATTGCTGTGAGGTCACTTTTTGTTCCTCTACCCCTACGGCAATGTGATCCACCGCTTCCGACATCATTTCGATCTGTTCAGCTGCCTGGGTAATGGCTTCACTCAGCGATTGCGCATTCTGTGAGGTCGTACGTGTACTATCCGAGATATCGTTTACAATACTTCTTAGATTAACGACCATCGCGCGAAATGCGTCATATAAAACGGCAAGCTCGTCCTGTGTACGGCGCTCCGGAATTTCAGCTGTTAAATCCCCTGAGGAAACTTGCTGAGCTGCCTTGGACAGATGAACAATTGGGCGTGTCAGCCAGCGTGAGGCAAACCATCCCAGAATTCCGTTCCAGCACACCCCAAGTATGAGTACTAAGGTGATATACAACCAGCTTGGCATGGAGAAAGAGAGCCAGTCCTGGAGGAAGAATATAAAAAAGCCGCTAGTCCCGTATGTAATAATCGAAATGAGTACCAGACCTGCGACTGTCTTTGCGCCTAAAGTCCATTTCATGCTCACACCTCGTAGTCCTTTTTTCCTATTTTACCAATCATCGACCAAAAAACATGTGATCTACATCACTGAAAACGCTGAATCAGGAACCCATCTTGTCCCGCACGAATACCTTTTCATCCTTGTGGTGCATAATTTATAAGATAAGTTTGTTACACTTCGATTCACCCAGTACCACGCCAGGTTAAACCCCCTAATTTTAATTATTATCGGCAACTTGGGTAAAATCATTTAGCCTGGCATCCATTTTGCTTAAATGATATACTGAGTGCGCTTCGGCATCGCCGGAGCTGACCTATTTTTGGATGCCACTGGAGGCGAAAGAAATGTCTACAATGTCCACACGGACGGAGAAAGATTTTATTGGTGAAAAAGAAATTCCTGCTTATGCCTATTACGGTATACAGACGGTGCGGGCCGTGGAAAACTTCCCGATTACCGGCGTACCTGTGCACCGGGAGCTAATTACAGCCCTCGCTGCCGTGAAGAAGGCTGCCGCAATCACGAATATGGAGCTGAAGATGCTGCCGCCGAAAATTGGCGATGTCATCGTGATGGCCGCTGAAGAAATGATGAAAGGTCATCATCTGGATCATTTTATAGTTGACTCCATTCAGGGCGGTGCAGGCACCTCCATGAATATGAATATGAATGAAATTTTGGCCAATCGCGGACTGGAACTGCTGCTGCAAAACAAAGGGGACTACTTCCATTGCAATCCCAATAACCATGTGAATATGTCCCAATCGACCAATGATGTCATTCCAACGGCACTGCGGATCGCAGCGTATCGGTTGTCTGAAACACTGCTTGATACCATGCAGCGTCTGAAAGATGCTTTTCTAAAAAAAGAACTGGAGTTCAATGATGTCGTCAAAGTAGGACGCACCCATCTCCAGGATGCCGTGCCGATCCGTTTGGGACAAGAATTCGGTGCCTATGCGCGGGTGCTGGGACGCGATATGGAGCGTCTTGAATTTGCGAATCGCCGCCTGCTGACGATCAACCTCGGAGCTACGGCAGTAGGAACAGGGCTCAATGCCAAACCGGAGTACATCGTTAAGGTCACGGAACATTTGTCCGATGTTACCGGACTGAAGCTGCAGACGGCTGATGATCTAGTTGATGCCACTCAAAATACGGATGCTTATATGGAGCTGTCTGCTGCCCTCAAGGTATGCGCGGTCAACCTGTCCAAGATCTGTAACGATATTCGAATGATGGCTTCCGGACCGCGTGCAGGATTCAATGAGCTTCGTCTTCCGGCCCGTCAGCCCGGTTCTTCCATCATGCCAGGTAAGGTCAATCCCGTTATGGCCGAAGTGATCAACCAGGTCTCCTTCCAGGTCATGGGGAACGATCATACCATCTGCATGGCGTGTGAAGCCGGACAATTCGAATTGAATGTAATGGGTCCCGTCATTGCGTTCAACCTGCTGCAATCCCTGAAAATCATGAATAACGGCATTGACGTGTTCACCCGTTATGCTGTGGAGGAAATGGAAGCCAACCGTGAACGCTGTGCGCTGATCATGAAGCAGAGCTTCAGCGTTATTACGGCCCTCAACCCGCATCTGGGCTATGACGTGGCGGCATCCATTGTGAAGGAAGCTCTGAAAACGGGTGCTTCGCTCCAAGAGATCATTCTGGAACGCGGACTGCTCACCATAGAGGAACTCGAAGAAATCATGCATCCGGAACAGATGACTACACCGGGCATCGCTGGTGAGCGTTTCCTGCACAATATGTAATGAGGCTTGACTGACTCGAATTCATCATGATTATGGTTCAAAACAGAAGGCCCCTGCACACCGTTAATTCGGATGAGCAGGGGCTTTATAGTGTTATAACGCTTATGCTATAAGAAAGAAGACATTAAGGCATGAAGGTTTATTTAACTCCAGCGCTTGCGCTCAAGCGAAGGCAGGATCTGCAGCTCCTCCCTGTACTTTGCCACCGTTCTGCGGGAGATCCTGATCCCCTCACCGGCGAGCAGCGCTGCCAATTGACTGTCCGAATACGGCCGGCTAACCTGCTCCGTACGGATGAGTTCCTTCAATCGAAGTTTAACCGCTGATGCAGAAGTGGGATCTCCACCTGCTGTCTCAATGCCTGTCGTAAAAAAGGACTTTAATTCGAATACCCCATGGGGGGTCTGAATATATTTCCCGCTAACGGCACGGCTCACCGTGGACTCATGCATGTCAATCCTCTCGGCAACGTTAGCCAGACTGAGTGGTTTCAGACCAGCGGGCCCTTCATGCAAAAAATGTACCTGCTCGCTCATCACTGCCGTGAGAACACGCATCAAGGTTCTGCGCCGCAGCTGCACACTGCGAACAATGGCTCTTGCCTCCGCTGCCCGCGCCGACCAGACTTCGTCTGGAGCTCCATGCCTGATCCAGTGGGAACATGCTTCATTCATGGATACATGAAGGTTCCCTGCCAAATGGAGCCCGATATAAATCTCGCTATGCCGCAGTTCCACCATGGCATCCGGAATAATGTAATGAGGACGCTCTTGGCATCCAATGGAACGACAGGGTTTGGGGTCGAGCTGTGTAATGTAATTATACGCAGCCTGTGCCTCCCGTGAGGATATACCTAGCCTGGTTCCCGCTTTCCCCGGATGGAAGGGGACGAGTTCCCCCAGTCCGGCCTGAACCATTCGCTCGGCATGGACAACGGCTGACGAATCCCGGCGGATCTGTAGCAGCAGGCACTCATGCAAGCTGCGTGCTCCAACGCCTGCGGGATCCAGCGACTGAAGGATATCCAAGCCTGCTTGCAGCCCATCCACAGAGATGCCGAGTACGGATGACAATTCAGCTAAATCTGTCTTCAGATAACCGTCGTCATTGACACACCCTGCCAAATATTCAGCTGTTACCTTCACCATAGGCGGGAGATCCAGCAAGCGAATCTGAGCAGACAGCAGCTGCTCAAGCGTTGGCTCAGCACTTTTCACCTGCAGCAACGGGTCATAGGAAGCGAACGTTCTCTGATTTCCTTTCCGCGGGAGGCGGACCAGCGGTGCAGCGTGCTCCTCCACTTCAAGTACCGGATTCTCATCGGCTGCTTCCTGCAGATAACGGTTCAAGTCCTGACCGGACAACGTCAGCAAATGAATGGACTGTTTCATCTCTGGCGTCATGGACAGCCGAACACGCTGTTCCTGAACCAGCTGCATCTCCAGCATGATTCTCCCTCCTTCTGCGCGGATTGGAATTTGATTTATATTTTCCGGAAAAAGAGTACAAAAGTAAATGCTTTACTACAAGCATCAGCCGCTGTACGCCTCAATACTTTTCGGAAACCAGCTTCGCTTGTGTAAAGAGCAGCAGATAGTCTCTTCCGCCCGCTTTGGAGTCCGTACCTGACATGTTGAATCCGCCAAACGGATGCGTGCCAACCAAAGCACCTGTGCATTTCCGGTTAAAATACAAATTGCCAGCAAAAAACTCTCGTCTCGCCAGTTCCAGATGCGCACGATTTCGTGAAATGACTGCACCTGTTAAGCCATAATCCGTGTTGTTTGCAATATGAAGAGCTTCCTCAAACGTATCTGCCTTGATAAACGCGAGTACAGGTCCAAAAATCTCTTCCTGCGCAATTCGGGCCAGCGGGTCAACATCCGCGATAATCGTCGGTTCGATAAAATAGCCTTGAGCATCCCCTGTACCACCGCCCAACACAAGCCTGCCTTCGCCCTTGCCCACTTCGATATATTCATTAATCTTGGCATAAGCCTTGTCGTCAATAACTGGTCCTACATGACTGCCTACCTCGAGCGGACTGCCCATCGTGAGCTTCTTCGTACGCTCAATGACCTTTTGTAATACCTCATCATATACATCCTTATGAATAATGGCACGGGAACACGCTGAACATTTCTGTCCAGAGAATCCGAATGCCGAAGCGGTAATGGAGTCCGCAGCCAGTTCCAGATCACTTTCACTGTCCACAACGATGGAATCTTTACCGCCCATTTCTGCAATTACCCGTTTGATCCACTTTTGCCCTGGAGCTGTGCGAGCAGCCCGTTCGTTGATCCGCAGACCCACATCTCTCGAACCGGTGAAGCTGATAAAGCGAGTCAGCGCATGATCCACCAGATAATCGCCCACTTCGCTGCCCGGGCCTGGCAAGTAGTTCACTACGCCATCCGGCAATCCTGCTTCAGTGAGCAGTTCCATGAACTTGGCTGCGATCACCGGTGTCGTGCTGGCCGGCTTCAGGACAACTGTATTACCCGATACGAGCGCTGCAGAAGTCATGCCAGCCATAATGGCCAGCGGGAAGTTCCAAGGTGGAATGACAACCCCCACGCCAAGCGGGATATAGGTTAGTTCATTATCCTCGCCTGCAATCCGGGTCAGAGGCTGAGGTTCACTGAGACGCTGCATTTCTCTTGCATAGAACTCCATAAAATCAATGGCTTCCGCTGTATCTGCATCTGCCTCCGGCCAAGTTTTGCCTGCTTCATACACCATCCATGCAGAGAATTCATGCTTGCGCAGGCGCATAAGCGCAGCTGCTTTGTACAGATATCGCGCGCGTTCGTTCGGATCTGTATGTTTCCAGGTACGGAATGTTTCTGCTGCTGTCTGAATCGCCTGCTCTGCCAGCTCCTGATCTGCCTGAAAAATCGTTCCGATCACCTGTTCCTTAGCCGCCGGGTTAACGGAGGTTAACGTGCGACTGCTCGTTATGTTCTGCCCACCGATAATAATGGAATATTCCTGTCCGAGCTCAGATTGCACCTTGCGAAGTGCGCTCTCAAAGGCTTCCTTGTTCGCTGGTACAGCAAAGGGCGTAAATGGTTCGTTAACAAAAGGGATATTCATGAATAATTCCTCCTTCAGGATGTTGGAATCGCTGGCTGCTCGCCTGATTTACCATGCTATTTCACTCTCACCCAATATATGTAGCAAGATCCGTGCCAACTCCGATTAAGAATGAATATTTTAATAAAATAAGTGATCTGGCATAATTCTTGCTTCATTAAACGGCTATAAGAAGCATGATCCCTAAGGAGGAAACTGGCGTGAGTATTGGAACGGAAATGTACCGTAAAACACTGCTGACCGTTGCAGGCAATAAAGCTGTGGAGAATTTGTCCATCAAATACGGCAAAAAGCTGGCAGGCAAGTTTATCGCTGGCAGCACACTGGAGGAGGCATTGGAAGAGATTCGGGCCCTTAACAACAAAGGCATCATGGCCACACTGGATCATCTCGGGGAAGGCATCACGAGGTTGAGCGAAGCTGCCCTCTATCGTGATGAATATATAAGACTCGTGGAAGGCATAGCTCGCCAAGGGGCAGACTCTAACGTATCCCTGAAGCCAACCCAGATGGGCCTTGCGCTCGATCCGGAGGAGGGTTACCGGAATATCCGATCCGTGGCAGCACAGGCGAAGCTGCATGAGCTGTTTGTCCGAATTGATATGGAGGACAGCCCATTCACCCAGGCTACGCTGGATATTGTCCGCCGCCTGCATGCAGAAGGACTTGATAACACGGGAACGGTACTGCAAGCCTATCTTCATCGTACCGAACAGGATACACGGGACATGATTCGTGAAGGCATTCGGCTTCGCCTCGTCAAAGGCGCTTACAAAGAGCCCGCAGCCGTAGCATATCAGAATGCTTCCGAAGTCATTGATCAATTCAAATCCATGATCCGCCAGCATCTGGATCAGGGTGTTTACACAGCGGTTGCTTCGCATGATGACCACATTATCTCGTGGACTAAACAGTATGCCAAGGACCGTGGCATATCCCCAGATGCGTTTGAATTCCAGATGCTGTACGGGCTGCGCATGAGCGAACAGGAACGACTTGCACGGGAAGGTTATCGCATTCGCTGTTATGTACCCTATGGAACGATGTGGTATCCGTATTACACTCGCCGCCTTGCCGAGAAGCCGGCCAATCTCTGGATGGTCGTCAAAAACATGTTTAGATAATCGACTTCCCTACTCATATGGAACCATGTGATCCCTGTTTTCTCAGGTCGCATGGTTTTTTTATCCCACTCTCTCTTATGTCCCCCTTCTACACTGCAATGTCTAAAAAATAAGAAACCCCAAATTGAAATGTCCAATATTTAAGACACTAATGAATGTTCAACAAATAGTGACCACCAGCTTGGTGTCATATAACTTTACCTCCCTATGACTTCAAAAGCTCAGACTATTTAGGAACAGTTGCGTAGAGAAGCAACATATCCGTATGTAAGCGTATACTAATCTAATTACTTTATATATTATTTAATCCTCCTTATAACACCTACACCTCATGTCAAAAAATATATACACAAGTTATTTGTGCCGCTATAATAGGGCTAACCATTCTTTATCGTTAAGATCACTTTATTGCTGCTCAACGATTCGCATTGCAAGTCATGGCACACAAGTGTCGTTTCTGATTATCATGCTCGAACCCGAGGTGAAACGGATGAAACATTTGCTTCCAAATGTAATGTCCCTGCTGCGGACAGACCTGAGTACGTTAAAAGATAGTACGCACTTGCCTGTTATTTCTTCGTCTACTACACTCCCCGAGGCCATTTCCTATTTTAGCGAAAGTCCCCACCTGTTGATCCAGGATGAAGGCTCCCCTGTTGGATATATCGTAGTAACTGATGTTTTGCAATCCATGCTGCAAGCCTACCGTCTCATGGAGGCTTATTTTGAAACCACCATTGAAACGGCAGGTACAGCCCTTACCCTGATTAATGAAGAAGCCAAGGTGGCTTACTGGACTACGGATGCAGAGCGTGTTTTCTCCATTAACAAAGAAGACATTATCGGACAGCCGGCAGCAGACTTCTTCCCGCCTGATCGGCTTCAATCACTCAAAACGTTATACACCGGCGACACGGTCTACCGTAAACAGCACCAGCCCCGTCCGGATCTGTTCGCTCTCATCAATGCACGCCCAGTCTTACTTGACGGACATATCGTGGGTGCGGTAGCAGCCGAAGTGGATATAACAACTGAAATCCGCCTGCATCAGGAACTGTTACATATGACATCCAAAGTCCAGCACCTGGAGAAGGCCGTAGCGCGGCTGCGTCCGGATTCCGATCCGTTCGCGGGAATCAAAGGCAGCAGTCCGGTCATTAAGCAGTGTCTCGAGACCATACGCAAGATTAGTAGTACCTCAGCCACCGTGCTCATACTGGGTGAGAGTGGAACAGGCAAGGAGTTGTTTGCCAAAGCCATTCATGACCTGCGCGAGTCGCCATCCGCGCCTTTTATCGCCATCAACTGCGGTGCCATTCCCGCTTCACTGTTCGAAAGTGAATTGTTTGGTTATGAAAAAGGGGCATTTTCCGGTGCTGATCCCAAAGGAAAAAAGGGGAAAATTGAACTGGCCGAAGGCGGTACGCTCTTCCTGGATGAGATCGGTGAAATGCCGCTGGAATTGCAGGTGAAGCTGCTGCGGGTCCTTCAGGAAAAAAGCTACTTCCCTGTTGGCGGAACACGCATGAAACAGGCGAATTGCCGAATTATCGCTGCAACCAACCAGAATTTGATGGGCATGATTGCCAAAAACCAGTTTCGGGAAGATCTATACTATCGCCTGAATGTCATCAATCTCATCATCCCTCCTCTGCGCATGCGCAAGGAAGATATATATGAACTGACCCAGACGTTCCTTCAGGAGTTCTCCCTGCTCTATAACCGTCACATTGAACTCGTTCCTCCCGAAGTATTCAAGCTGCTGTTCAGCTACGAATGGCCAGGTAATGTACGAGAGCTTCGCAATGTGATAGAACGCATTACCATACTTACAACGGATGGTGACGTCAAGGCGGAATATTTGCCGGAATCCCTTACCTCATTGGTACAGCCCCGCTCCTCCACGGCGGATGAGACTGCATTGCTGCATGTCATACCGGTACAACCTACGCTCTCATCAACCCGCGAATCTCCGGATACTATTGCCAAAGGAAACGAGAGCGAGTCCTTCGAAGTCTCCCCCCTGTCTTATCAGGAAAGGCTGGATTCATATGAAGCGAATCTCCTGCGTCAGTGTCTGATCTCGGCAGGTGGCAATAAGCGTACACTCGCTAGGCAGCTAGGCATCTCCAGAGCCACGCTCTATAACCGAATGAAGAGGCTTGGTCTATGACCAGCCTCTTCTGTATTTCATGATCCATTCCGTTTATAACACTCGTGCAAGACGAATCAGTGCGGTTCGCAAATGGCGGTAAAACGTGGCCCGGCTCATGGAGCAGGCCTCGGCTGCGGCCGTTGGGTTACCCGCATGAGTCCAGTAAGCTGCATAGAGGAGCATCTGATCCTGCTGGGAAATTCCGTGTGCGCGCCCCTCCAGAAGATCCAGCACGTGCATCTGCAGCTGTATCCCGTCTCTCACACCACTCACACGCGCAGCATACGTTTGCAGTTCACCCGGGGAGTGCAAATGCGTCAGCATTTTTCGCAGATCCGACTCAGACCACGGGACCCCATCCGCCCCCTCACTCGTTGCTTCATATGGCAACCTGCTCCCTTGTTTCTCGGGATCCAGCAAGGACATAACCCATTCTCCAAATAATCCATTTCGCAAATCCAGGTCCATGACATCAGCCTGATCCTCATATCGGTCACAGATACGTGTACGCGTTCTTCTCATCCGAAAACCGATGCTCTGTAAAAACAGCTTCAGATTCGGATTGGTCGCCACCAGCATGACTCTTGCTCCATCACCCAGAAGGGATAGCCTGTCCAGCGACATGTAGCCCACGAGCTCTTCACGTCTGTATCCGGGTACGTTATCACGGGCAGCAGCTAGTACGGCAAAATGAGTATCCGTCTGATCCGGATCACACGCGAGTTCCTGCGGGCTAAAGCATTCCTCCATTTCCGCCGGAAAATATCTTAACAGCATCTCACTGCTCTCCCGGTGGACAAGTACCGTAATAAACATGGCAATAGGCTCCCCGTTCTGATCACGCATCAGCACAATTCCTTCAGGGTAACGCTGTGCCAGCTCATCCAGAAATGGACGATAAGGCTCAGCCTGCCACGGCTCCACACTGTATTCGCACCATTCCTCCAATAAGCTGTGCAGCAAGGGCAGGTCCCCCTCTCGCATGACCTCCAGCGGTGAAAAGAGGGCCTCAGTGGATACATCCGCATATTTCCGATGCTGAAGCATGGATTCCTGACAGAGCAGGAGCATTCTCCGGGCAATCTGCCGCTGCTCATGTGGTCCGGCCTGTGCATGCAGGGGCAGCAACAAGCTCGCGATACGTACCCGCATGGCTTGCAGCCGCTGCGGTTCACGCTGACGAAAGTCCCGAAGCAGATGTACTCTGGCCAGGTCATGCAGCGCCAGGCCATCCGGAACGGAGCGGATGAATGACATTCGTTTCAGCGCCAGATATTCGCCGAGCGTCACTTCCGTTTGCAAAACCGAGGATAACAATTCCTGATTGGCGGTTTCGAGCAGCGTGAGCACCTCAATCATGGGATGCAGACTTGGAAGCGTCAATTCGAGCAATAAGCGTGCACTGATCATATAGGATAGCTCGGCCCATTCCGCAAGAGGTACGTTTCGCCGATGATCGGCAGCTTCCACCGCGAGGGCAAGTCCAAACGGATGCCCGTCCGTCATTCGTGCAATCGTGCCTGCCATGTTGATATTCACGAGTCCTGCACCAGCAATGTACTCCGATACTTCTTCATTCGTGAAATGCTGAAGCGGCATCTGCACCAAGTGCTGCCTCAAGCGGGGATGCATTCGCCATGCCGTAGCCGGTTCGGATCGTGAGGCCAGTACGATCAGCACTCCACTGGAGGAGAGTTTATTGACGAAAACCTCCATAAACCAACTTTCCAGCAAGGCAAGTTCTTCATAGTTATCCACTGCAATGACCAGTCTCTTGTGAACCGACGTCTCACTCAATCGGCTAAGTGGGCGGAGATGGCCCTCACTCCCCAGCGTTTCCAGTCCCAATGTCGAGGAGAGATACTCCAGAAAGACCGAGGGGGTTGAACCACAGGATCTGCCATCCATCCATATGGACGTAGCCCCCCGATTACGTGATACCGACAACATCTCCGAGAGCAGGGAGGATTTCCCGATCCCTCCCATTCCCGTTACCGAAAAAATGGTCAAAGGTGCTTCCGGATGGTTAAACCAGCGATCCAGAATCATTAATTCCTTGACTCGTCCTACAAAACGTTTGCCACGGTCATAGTGTCTATCGCTTTGTACCTCACTACTGTTTCCCATTTGCGCCCTCCGTACTAGATACTGATAGTTTTACTCTAGCATTATCCAAATGCTCAATATACGCCATTCCCTTGCAAAATGAGACTATATTGAGACGCGCACTAACCTATGAAATGATAAAATCTTGAAGAAGGCCAAATTATTGAAAGGTTCCGAACAGCATCCTGCAAACGTTTAACACGGTGTACATGCGCTTTATTTTCTATAATCTCTTACCATTGCATAAACTTAGTTAACTCTTCCGCCAATCGAGCATACCAATCTAGTCGCATTTGCCAATACCTGATGCTGAAGTACATAAGCACTTACCGATCTCAAACTCCTTGCTTCCCTTCCAAAACCATAATGATTCCAGGAAAGGCGGATTTGTGTGAGAAAAGAACTCGATATCTGTAATCTGAGCGGACAACTCGGAATCCAACATGAAAAGCTGGCTGATTGGTTGAAGGAACACGGATTTCTATCCCATGAGGCTGAGGCAGAGGGTCGTTCTGATCGAACATCGCCTCCGTACCGATTGGCAACCCCTACATCATTATCACTTGCTCCCTCAACTGGCCAACCCAAACTCTTCCGCGGCAGGCGTTCCATGTCCGGTCGTTCGATACTGCCACAGCTGGGTCCATCCCGCCGTATCGGCAAAAACTACTAACCACACTCCGATGCTTCCCACCATCAAGATTGATAAGTCTGTTTATCCTCCATCATCGCGTAAGCAAGCAGCGCCATCTCCAGGCATATTCTTCTCCCCTGGTCCATATAACCAGGTCCCATCAGCTCTTCCAACTTCTCCAATCTGTTGTACAACGTCTGTCGATGTATAAATAATTGGGCAGCAGCGTCACGCTTGGAACCAAAATTCCGCAAGTAGGCTTCAAGCGTCTCCACAAGCTGGAGATGATGTGCACGGTCGTATTCGATCAGCACACCGAGATGGTCTTCCACGAAGGGCTGAAGGAAGGATTGAGGCAGCGCCTTCAACATTTGATATATACCCATACGTTCGTAAAAGTAAATATGTTCCATCCGACTCACTGAACGTGAAACCTCGATAACCTGATACGCTTCTTGAAGACTGTCCGGCATACCGGTCAAACGGTTGCGAATTTTGCCAAACCCGGCATATATCGCAACCTGCTTCAGGTTCCGGCTCGCAAAGCGTTTTACATCCCCAATAATGCTTTCGAGGGACCTAACCAGCTTATGGGAGGTGGATGCAGCACTCTCTTCCTTGGCACAGCACAGGTAGACCTGGTTATTTTTCAGCATGATCAAGCTCGGCAGATTGTTCTTCTTCAGCAAGGATCTTAGCAAAACCAGAATATCCTGATGATTTGCCTCCATCCGTTCACGTCCGGTCCCCTTCAGCTGATGCTCAATCTCAATCACTCCTCCTGCAAACCAGTACTGTCCCTTCACCAGCAATCGGAGTCCCATCCGGGTCTGTGCCTGTTCTTCCTGATGGATATGACCATTCATCAAGTCCTGAATTAATTCATTCTGATTGCGTACCATCTTCTCTTCGAGAAACTGGGAACGAAGCGTCAGTGCGGCTGCCGCCTTCGCCGTGTAATCAAGCAGCAATTTGAGATATTCTACTGGCGCAGAGGGATGCACCACCATGCCTACAGCTGAGAACACCTGACCAAAGCAGACCACCGGATGACACAGCAGCATGTGCTGCTCATCGATGCGAAACCATAGTTCGGTATCCGAATCGTTCAGATCCAAATGCTCTACTTCCTGTTCATACCAGGTATAGATGGCCTGCTCCATCTCAGGGGGAAGACCTGGGACAAAGCTGCCTGGCTCCATGGACGAAATATAGACAACCGGTTTGGCCGCGTATTCATGAAGCAGATGGAGTACGGCAGACATGTCGGTGCTCTGCAATGTCCGCTGCTGCAGCTGACGGGAGTATGCCTCCAGACTCTTCAGCAGCTGATGCTGATGATTAATGAGCAGAGCATGAATATCCTGCGTAATCTCCACGAACCTTACTGGCTGTTCGAATACAATCAGCGGAAATTGATGTCTGTCCGCCAGTTCAATTAATTGTTCGGGAATGCCATGAATGCTGGTGCCAAACTCCACACACAATCCTGCCGCGTCACTATGAATCAGCTGGAGCAAATATTCTTCACGCCCCTCTTCCGATTGAAGCCACAGCCCTGTGGATAATATAAGATCATGGGGGCTGACATACGGAGAGACATTGGTAATCTCCAATACATGAACCCATCCAACCTGACGGGATGTTCCCCCGCTTCCTGCAACCAGACGCGCTCTGGCAAAGACAGGGCGTGCCAATAGATCCTTTATCGTAAACACACGATCATTTCTCAATATTGATCCCTCGTAATGTTATTTTTTCTTACATTATAATTCATGGACAAATGTCCTGAACAGCCCTTTTCGACATAATGTTGATTGAATCCCTTGAAACATAGACATTAAGTAAGGTGCAAAACAGTTACTCAGGTCATAAACTTGTAGTATAAGTTGACAACCATTAAATGGACGAGGTGCATGGGCATGAGAATCGGTATCCCAAAAGAAATCAAAAATAATGAAAACCGTGTAGCCATAACCCCTGCCGGGACGGCTGATTTTGTCAGAGCAGGGCATCAAGTCATGATTGAGCAGGGCGCAGGATTAGGCAGCGGATTCACAGACAGCGAGTATGAGGCCGCCGGGGCAGTCATTCAGGCTCAGGCCCAATCCGTTTGGTCGGAAGCTGACATGATTATCAAGGTTAAAGAACCGCTTGCCAGTGAGTACGCCTATTTTCGTCCTGGACTGATTCTCTTCACCTATCTGCACCTGGCGGCAGAACCGGAACTGGCGAAAGCTCTTGTTCAGAGCAGGGTAACTGCCATTGCATATGAGACTCTGGAGGTTAACGGCACCCTTCCTTTGCTGACCCCAATGAGTGAAGTGGCAGGACGGATGTCGGCACAGATCGGGGCACAGCTGCTGGAGAAAACCGAAGGTGGCAAAGGCATTCTGTTATCCGGCGTGCCTGGTGTCAGCCGCGGCAAGGTTGCCATCATCGGCGGTGGTACGGTCGGTACCAATGCGGCCAAGATTGCGATTGGTCTCGGAGCGGACGTGACCATCCTCGACCTGAATCTGAATCGCCTGCGCCAGCTGGATGACATATTCGGCAACCAGAT
Organism: Paenibacillus sp. PvP094; assembly: GCF_040546835.1. NCBI lineage: Bacteria > Bacillati > Bacillota > Bacilli > Caryophanales > Paenibacillaceae > Paenibacillus > Paenibacillus sp. PvP094. Next base: position 874,328 of record NZ_JBEPOM010000001.1, read on the forward strand.
CCATACGCTGGTATCCAGTGCATCCAACATCGCGGCTGCGGTCGCTGAAGCGGATCTACTGATCTGCGCGGTACTGATTCCCGGCGCCAAGGCGCCGAAACTCGTCAGCGAGCAAATGGTGAAGACCATGGCACCCGGTTCGGTCATTGTGGATGTCGCTATTGATCAGGGTGGAATCGTAGAGACCATTGATCATATTACGACCCACGATGAACCGACCTATGTGAAGCATGGTGTCGTGCATTACGCGGTAGCGAACATGCCTGGCGCGGTGCCGCGCACATCCACGGTGGCGCTGACTAACGCCACCATGCCTTATGCGCTGCAGCTGGCCAACCATGGTGCAGCCTCCGCTATTCGCGGCAGTGCATCCATTCGCAGCGCGGTCAACGTGCTGAATGGACATATCACGTATGAGGCGGTGGCCCGGGATCTCGGGCATGCCTATGTTCCTGCAGGACAGGCGCTAGAGCATCCCGCCGCTGTCCAGTAATCTGTATATGATCGTTCCCCTGGCGCCTTGCCTTTCTCGCCTGTGGAACGAACAGAAGCGCCACTCCGGGCATATTTAGTCCAGACTGGCGCTTCTCGGTTTATTTTGCATGAAATAAATTCTACTAGGGTTATAAGTTCTGGCTTCCGAGATATTCCAACGTTCAAACGGCCCGCTCGCTGCACACCTCGCGAAAATTGCAATCCCTGCACGCACGACGTGAAGGCATCGGAGTAAAGTACGACATGTCCTTCGGACGATTATGATACTCATCTGCCACGCAGGAACGCATCTCCTCAATGTATCTCCCCACATTATCTTCCACCTTCTGCAGCTCTTCTTCGGTCGGCGTAAACTCGCGATGTGTCCCGGTCAAAAGGTATTCCACTCGCAGCTCAATCTGCTCCAGCGGCACCCGGTAATGGTCCCTGACATACGCTGCGTACAGCATGAGCTGGTCCGTAAAATCATCCTCCTTGCCTGTCTTCCAGTCCACAATCACAATGTTGCCGTTGCTGCGGCGATACAACAAGTCCATCTTCACGTATACTCGCGTATCATGCAGAATCATGGTGTCCCATTTCTCAATCTCCAAAATATCCGTACTCGCCCGGGACAGGTCCTCCCAGGTAAGTGTCTGATACATATGGTTTACACACGCCGAAGCTCGCTCCTTAATCGTTGCAATTCGATCATTCAGCGTGTCATCTCCGTAGTAGATCTCGGATAGCATCACCCGATTCTTCGGGTTCAGGCGCCACTGATCCTGATCCATCGACTCCACGTAGGCCTGATTAAGCAGCTTCCGCATTGTTTGTTCCAGAAAAGATTCACGCGGCTTGTCTTTTCCTTCCTCCCTGCTGCGGACTGCTGACTCACACATCCGATGTGCGAGGTCACCAAAGACAAGGTATAGATTGCTGAGCTGTTTCAATCGGTACAGACGGACCTGCATCTCATCAGCCGATTCTGTCTTCCAGCCGTTATGGGCTCCGTAATAATGATAATAATATTTGCGCAGGCACTCATCGAACATGCTTGCCCGCGACTGCGAATACGACCACTGCGGGTATTGTGCCATAAGCTGTTCTGCCTTTCTGTATACCGGATCTGTATGAGATCCCTTGATGCTCACAGTATATAGGATGGGGTGAAAATGCTGCAAGCTGTCCTGTGATTTCGTACTGAACGCAACCGTTTCCGATTCGGAGCGTAACGTTTATATAGTATCATCACCAAAAGATGAAATGGCGAAGCAAAACGCATAATATACTAAATAAAGGACAGGATGTTGCAGATCATTAAATCATGTACAGGCATATCCTAAAAGGAGGCACCACCCATGAATCGACCGGATTGGTTCCAGGCGGAAATGGCTTTGCAACAGATCCAGGTCATTGGCAGCGACCGAAATGAGCTGGTGAATATCATCGGCCATGCAGAAGGAATCCATTGCATCGGAACAGGTACGGATGCGGCTGTTTTTACGTACGATGGCTTGCCCCAATATGCCTTCAAAGTGTATTCGGATCACGCCCTGGAGAAACTGGAGAACGAGAAGCGGGTCTATGAGCAGCTGCGTGGATTACCCTACTTCCCCACCTATTACGGCTGTGGCCGAAATATTCTGGTCATCAGTTATGAACCGGGAGATACACTGCTGGAGTGTCTGGAAAAAGGAATTCCGGTTCCCGAACAGGTGATGACAGATGTGGACGATGCACGGTCAGCTGTACGCAGCCGTGGCCTCAACCCGCGGGATATTCACCTCAAAAATGTACTTCTTCAGAACGGACGCGCGAAGGTTCTGGATGTCTCGGAGTACATTAAGGAAGGCAATGATAACCGGTGGGAACATCTCGTCTGGGCGTATCACAACATTTATCCAAGAATCAAAGGCACGCCCATTTCCCCGCGTATGCTGCAAACGATCAAATGGGGCTACAATCAGCTGGATCAGGCCAATCTCAAGATGGACGACCTATCCAAGAAAGCAAATCGTCTATTCGCCAGGTTTATGAAATAAAAAAGGTTACTCTCACAACAATGTACTTTCACGGAACATATCCTTCGGTATATATATTAAAACCCGGTCATCCCCATGAAGGGTGAGAACCGGGTTTTATTTGTAATATACAAAATTGTAAAGGAAATTATCATCTGAGTCTTATATGCCGCAGCTTATCCGGATTCCGGATCATATAAATTTCTTGAACGAGGTTATTTCTTATAGCTAGGCTGACTACCGTTGGGGAAGCCTCATTGGGGACCTGTATCAGAAGACCATGTTGTCCGTTGATTCTAACCACCCGTACCGATCCCAGGCTGTCTCCCTTGGCTACGAGACCTCCAATGAATGCAATGACGCGTTGACTGGATACAATCGGCTTCACAGCTGCCGTGATTTTGCCACCACCATCACTATACAGCGCAACATCATCTGAGAGAAGCTGGAAAAGCTCAGCCATATCGCCAGTCGACGCAGCCTCAAGAAAACGCCGTGTCAACTGCTCGGTTTTCGCATTGGGAACCCATTCAATTTCGAATTCGTTCTCCATTTTTTGTTTGAGACGACTGAAAATTTTACGACATCCCGTCTCGGTTTTACCAAGAAAGTCTGCAATAACATCGTATTCAAATACGAATGCCTCTCGCAAAATAAATACCGCTCGCTCGACAGGGGTCAACCGTTCAAGCATAACAAGAAAGGCGTAAGAGATCGTATCTTCCAGCTCAATCGTCTGGAATGGATCCATTCCCTCTGCTCGGGTTGATGCTGGGATGATCGTATATTCTTGCAACAAGGGCTCCGGCAACCAGGGACCGATATACACTTCTCTCAGTGCCTTGGCTGACTTCATATAATCAAGACAGCGGTTCGTAACGATTTTGCATAAGTAAGCCTTCAGATCGCGAATGTGTCCTTCATCCTGATGTATGGCCTTCTGCTGCAAGGTCACAAAAGTGTCCTGCACCAAATCCTCGGCATGGGTGACCGATCCCAGCATACGATAAGCGATAGAAAACAGAAGAGCTCTGTATCTACTGTATACTTCATCAAGTTCCATCCTGTGCCTCCTCTGTTTAGATGTCTGTATCTGCCAATATCATCCGAGCAGCTTCACGTGCACTGACCAGCGAAGCATGAACCAGCATCCCCTCACTCCCAACCCAATCACCAGCAACATAGATTCCCGGGCGACCCTTGACCCTCGGGCCTGGCCTCCCCTGGAGACCGCCCGTTACAGCGGCCGGAATGGCATGGGTAACCAGCATTCGTGGCAGAAGCCGCTTCCGGACAACATGCTCTCGCCAGCCTGATTGAATGCAATCCAGAAATCTAGTCAGCTCGTATTCATCCCTTTTGGGATCGGAATGCCCTGTTGCTGGTAAATACTTCATGACGTGTACAACGTTACGTTCGGAGTGAATGGATAATGAAGCCGTAGCAGAATGATTAGAATAATACCAAGGGGCGTCGGCACCCAGAACAAAGGTCGTTTTGGGATTCGGCATCCCTGTCACAACCAGATCCAGACACGCTGCGTAAACTGGAACTAGCTGCCTGTAAATTGCTTCTTCGGTGGTAGTAAGTGTAGGATTCAAAAAAGCCAATGTACTCCTTGGCCCAGTAGTGGAGATGATATTGCGAGAAATTAGACGGGATTCATCCTTAAGTTTAATCTCAATCCGAGGCTTAGTGCCATGGACTTCTTGTACGGAGACACCGCTACAGACGGATACGCCAGCTTGCTGAGCCCGCGTAGTCAATTGATTGACAAGAGACTGCCATCCTCCGTTTACATACAACACCCGACTCTGTTTAAGCTGATTAATTACAGCTCCAGCACTTATCAGATCAGGGGCATCGCAATACGTGCTTAACCGAACAAGCGCAAGCACAATACGCTGCGCACACAGGCTAGGTACTATTTTATCCAAATACTCCTGCAAACTGATCTTGTTCAGAGAAGATACATCTGCTCTGTTCAGAGACCAATAGAAGCCAAGCAGCTGATATTTTTCTCTACTATTCAGGAGTGACCCGAACAACAAACGCAACAATGAAACGTTCATACCCCGACTATTTTCTCCGTCAAAAACCAAGCTACCCGGCGGTTTGGGTGCCATTCCATCAGGAATTACACCTATGTCACGCAAAATGGGGAGTGCGCTTCTATTCAGCGCATGAGCCCCCAAGTTAACTTGGGCATCTGCCAGTTCAGTAGAAGCAGCACGACCTCCCGGATTTTCCCCTTTTTCCAGCAATAGCACTTTTTGTCCGGCCCGGGCTAAATATATAGAAGCAGTTAATCCAGCGATACCTGCTCCAATAATAACAGTGTCCCAAACGAAATCATTGGCATTGTGTCTCACGTCATATCAATCCCTTCTATTGGATACACATATGACGATTAGAGCCGTTATTTTGTGACCAAAATCATTCCCTTCATCCTTTCCGGTTCAACCGTCCTTCGGAAGGGGTCATTCCCTTATACTGTTTATACAGTTTTGTAAAATAATTGGCATTGTCGCACCCCACCCTGGCGGCAATCTCGGTAATGGTCAGATTGCTGCTTCGCAGCAGGTGTTCGGCTTCGGTCATCCGGCATCCGTTCACGTATTCGACGAAGGTGCGGCCCGTCAATTTCTTGAACATTTTGCAAAAATGATATGTATTCAGCCCCACCTGACTTGCCGCTTCGGTCACGGATATCTTCTCCGCCGCATTGGCTTCAATCTGCTCGATCAGTTGTTTGAACCGCTCGCGGTTCGGGAAATATGACCCCGTTGTTTTTCCCGGCAGCTGCTGGGGCATAAAGGTACGGGCCAGCATGGTAAACAGGGCGTGCAGCTTGGACTTGGCCACGAGCTGGTAGGCAGGTGGCTGCATCACCATCTCCTCAATCGCATCATGGATTAGTGAGTAGTAGTCCAGGCAGATTTTGTCCTGCTCCGCCGGCTTCACCGGAAAGCGAATCCGTCCCTCCAGATAAGGAGCCACGTACTGCAGATGCAGCGGATCATGTGTGAAATCATGGAATAACGCCGCATTAACAACAACCGAATCATACTCCACATCCCCCTCTTCCAGGGCATAACCCACATGAAGCGTACCTCCCGGAATAACAAGCACCTCGCCCGGCCCAGCCGTGTAAGGTCTGCTATCGATATGAAATACGGCATGACCCTTGCGCATGGCAATCAGTTCAAAGTGCTCATGCCAGTGCAAATACATGATACACTCCTCCGCTTTCATATCTGAGCAGCGATTCTGAAACAGCTGAAATGGATGTGATTTATGGTCAATTCGGGTATTTTCGTGAAGCGCTTTCAGATCCAGCACGATCTCTTCCCCCTCCTCACAAAATCGGACTAATATTGCACAAGATTGTATAGAGCCATACAGCAGATGCGTGGCTATAATGAGTGTGTCACGAAGTACTATAAGCCAATATTGGAGTGAAATACAACCATGAAAAATCAATTACGCATCGGTACCCTCGTCGGTGGAGCGGATGCTGTCCGCGTGATCCCTCAGATCATGAAACACGGTTTCGAGTCATTCAATCTGACCTTTTGGCAAACTACGGGTGAACTGGATCTTTCCGAAACAGCGAAGCGCGTGCGCGAGCTGGTCGACGAACATGACATTAAAATTTCTGCACTCAGTGTATTCGGCAACCCGCTCACCGGGGCTGGAGACAATGCAGACACACTGGCAAGCTGGGAACGGGTTATTGATCATGCCCAGCTGTTCGGCGCAGACATTGTCTCGGGTTTCACGGGACGACTAACGAATCAGCCCATTGACGAGTCCATCCCGCGGTTCAAGGAGGTCTTTGGGGAACTGGCACGCCGGGCGGCGGACCGGGGAGTACGGATTGCTTTTGAAAACTGTGATATGGGTGGAACCTGGCAAACGGGCGACTGGAATATTGCACATAATCCGACGGCTTGGGAAATGATGTTCAATGCTGTTCCGGAAGAAAACATCGGCCTGGAATGGGAGCCTTGCCATCAGATGTCCAGCCTCATCGATCCGATTCCTCAGCTTCGCAAATGGGCGCATAAAGTGTTCCACGTGCATGGCAAAGACGCAACCATTGCCTGGGATATCGTCAAGGAATATGGGGTTCATGGTCCGCATGAATATGTCTGGCATCGTACGCCCGGCTTCGGAGATACCAATTGGTCCGACATCATCACCATTCTGCGGCAAAACGGTTACCAGGGAACGATCGACATCGAAGGCTGGCATGATCCGGTATACAAAGATGAATTGGAAATGACAGGGCAGGTACATGCTCTGCGCTATTTGAAACAATGCCGCGGCGGGGATTTTGTGCCCAATCCGGAATAAGGAGATGATCGAGTGAGTCAGCAACATCGAGTGCTTGTCGCAGGCTGCGGTGCCATGGCCAACACCTGGGTCGATTACGCCATGCAAAGACCGGACACGGAGATCGTAGGGCTTGTCGATCTGCAAGAACAAAATGCTATGGCCCTGGCTGCACGCCATGGTCTCTCCTGTCCTACATATACGGATATCGCTGAGGCCATCCAAGCTACAGAAGCCAACATCGTATTCGATGTCACGATTCCTGCAAGTCATTATGGCATTGCCATGACAGCCTTACAGCAAGGCTGCCATGTGTTTGGCGAAAAGCCGCTGGCAGAAACCTTCGCGGAGTGCGGTGATATCGTCCAGACTGCACGCAATACCGGCCGCATCCAGGCCGTGATGCAGAATCGCCGCTTCGATCCTCGAATCCGCGCCTTTCGGGAGCTCATTGCCGGGGGCACCATTGGTAAGGTCGGTTATGCTGGGGCAGACTTCTTTCTCGGACCCCACTTTGGCGGATTCCGGGATATGATGGACAGTCCGCTGCTGCTGGACATGGCGATTCATACGTTTGATCAGGCCAGACTTATTCTTGGAGCCAATCCGGTATCGGTCTATTGTCACGAATTCAATCCCCCAGGCTCCTGGTACACAGGCAATGCGATGGCGCTATGTATCTTCGAAATGTCAGATGGCTCCGTATTCAATTACCGCGGGTCCTGGTGCGCAGAAGGCGCCCCAACCTCATGGGAAGCATCTTGGCGTGTAACCGGGGAAAAAGGTACAGCCATCTGGGATGGACATGATGACATTTATGCCGAAGTCGTTGGGGCAGAGCACCTGGATGCAAGCGGTAAGCCTTCCTTCTTCCAGCCTTCAGAGCGAATTGAAGGTCAGCTGCCTGTCATGGAGAAAAGTGGACATCACGGCTGCCTCGAAGACATGTTCGCTGCGCTGGAATCCGGGAGATTGCCCGAAACGGATTGCAGCGACAACCAGTTTAGCATGGCGATGGTGCTCGCTTCCCTCGAGAGTGCCCGCACCGGACAGAAAGTGCTCATCGCTGATCTGATGCAAGTTACGTAGAGAGCGCTTCATAAACAGCCAAGCCAGCCTAACCCGCAAATCTGAGCGAGTTAGGCTGGCTTGGTTAGTATTTTGCTGCATCTTTACAGAATGAAAAAGGAGATGAGAAAATCCGGGGATAGCAGCAATCGAAAAATGGTAATGCAATCGGAGCTTTTGAGTGTAACTGTATAACCTTTTATACCCCTCTATAAAATTCCTTTTTGCATGGCTTTGTACACAAGCTGCGAGAACAAGCTGTTGGACCAGGCAAACCAAGGTCTTGTAAATGTATCGGGATCATCTGCATGAAAGCCTTCATGCATGAACCCGGTTCCTGCGTCTGTCTTTTCCAAAAGTTCAATCATCTCCAGCATTTCCTCGTCATTATCCGCGGTCAGTCCCTGCATGGACAGTGCCATATGCCAGATGTATCCTGGCGGGGTATGCGGGCTTCCGATCCCTTTGGCTGCTTGGCCTTCATAATAAAACGGATTCTCCTTACTCAGAATAAACCTGCGTGTATTCTGGTACACGGTATCCTCCACGGGTGCATATTCCAAATAAGGAATGGACATTAGTCCAGGCGTACCCGCATCATCCATCAGGCAATGATTGCCGTATCCGTCTGTTTCGTAGGCATAGATTCGTCCATAGACCGGATGATTGTATATACCGTAGAGAGAGATTCCATGACGGATCTCTTCCTCAAGCCGAGCCATTTTGCTAACCAATTGTTCATCCCGAAATACCCATTTGGCGATCTCCCCCATCTGACGCAAGGTCACCGCAGCAAACATATTCGCGGGGATGTTATAGTGGAAATCACAGGCATCATCGCTCGGACGGAAACCCGACCAGATCATTCCTGTGTAGTTCACAGGCATTCCCATTCCCGCATTACGCATCGTATCATGAGCTGGACAATTGCGGCGCATAAACCGATATGGCGATTGCTCGGCATGGTGCTGCTCCGTTTGCCAGAGGTGGACTACACTCTCCATCACCCTTTTGAAGCGTTCATCAAAAATATCCGTCAATTCCGTCTCACGCCAGTACGCATAGGCCAGCTTCATCGAGAAGCAGAGGGAATCCAGTTCGAATTTACGTTCCCATACCCATGGTAACATCTCCGTCTCATCATTGGCATCCCAGTGCCAGCCGTTGGCTGTTTCGTTGAATGCATTGGCATACACATCAATGTCAGCATAGAACATATGCCGCTTGATCAACCCGCCGATAATTCGTTGTAATGCTGCATCGTCCTTCGCAAGTGGCACATAATGCATGACTTGCTCCACGGAATCACGCAGCCACATGGCTGGGATATCACCTGTAATGACAAACGTTGTGCCGTCATCAAGCAGTTTGGTCGTCGTCTCCAGCGTACTCGGGAAGCAGTTGCGGAACTGCGCGAGCAATCTCGGTCTGTGCTGCAGCTTCTTGTCCGCCTCCGCCAGAATATCTTGCACAGCCTGCGGCAACTCCAGATGAGGCATGGGAATCTTCGGTAATCTGAACTGTTCCATGGATGTAGTCTCCTCTGACATGAATTGTGGTTGTGGTGTTTGGATGTGGCTGATCTGTTCCTCTCCAAATCCGGTATATGCTTTTAGGCATATTTGAATATTGTTATTTTTGTTATCATAATATATAATAACGTTATTAAATGTAGTGTACTGTGAGTTGGTAAATGTCGTCAATTCGTAAATTGCTATAATTGCCACGAATTCAATTCTAAATTTATATTTTGTTTACATATGAAGGAGTCATGAACATGTCCCGCAAAGTATCCATTCAGACGCTGGCTGACCAGCTTGGATTATCGAAATATGCCGTTTCCCGTGCACTCAGTGGCAAGACAGGAGTCAGCGAGTCTACCCGCGCCCGTGTGCTTGAACTCGCCAGAGCTCTGGGTTATCGCCAAAATACACCCGGAAGCACCGGTGTCTCCGCTGCTGCAGACCAATCCGAACCGCCATTCGCGCTCATCTGCATGAATCAGCTAAACCGCGGGGAGCCTCACTACTGGCAGCGGGTGCTGTCCGGCATGATCTCAGGCTGTAATGAACGGGGTTGGCATCACGCGATTGTATCTCCTTCGCTTGGTACCGGGGACGCACATACGCCACCGGAACGGGCCATTGCTCCTCATCTGGATTGGGAACGATGTGCGGGTGTCATTGTCATGGGCGCCTTTCCTCATGCCGTTCTGCAGCGGCTGGCTCAGACAGGTCGTCCCATCGTGCTGGTGGATCATCAGGAACCGCTCCTGAATTGTGATACGATCAGCCATGATAATCTGGAGGCAGGCATCACCGTCGTGCGGTATTTACTGTCCCTGCAAGCCCGCAGGATCGGGTTAATTACGGACGATGGACGTGCGGCCAGCTTCGCACAGCGCAAGATCGGCATGGAACTGGCATTGAATCATTTTCATACAGGCCAGGGTCACGCTGCCACATTCCGGGAATGGAATGTTCCTTATGAGCAAGGGGAATGGGTGGACCAGCTCGCAACCGAAATCAAAAACATGCCGGAGCATGAACGACCTGATGCCTGGATTGGTGTGAATGATGATATTGCTCTGCAATGGATGAACAAGCTGCAGGAGATCGGAATCTCCACACCCCAAGATTGCCTTGTGGTTGGCATTGATAACGTCCACTCTGCCGCAACGTCTTCCCCACCTTTGACGACAGTCAACCTGTGCAAGGAAGAGCTAGGGCAGCGGGCCATTGAAGCTTTGCAAAGACGAATTGAACGTCCCGGGACACCGAAAGAGACTGTCATGCTCGCCACTTCCCTTATTCCGCGGGACTCGGCTTAGCTTAGCTTAGCTTAATATACGCTGTGCTACTTTTTAAGTAAGTCACGTGTAAATATGGAAATAGCCCCGCAGTAGATGCGGGGCTTCCGTGATTATTGGACTCATCTAATCCATGTTATTTTTGCCAAGGCAGACTTTGAAATGAAGGGAGATCCACTGCCCAGTTCACATTACGATACTCTCGATCAACGACCACACGTTTCAATGTGAATTTCGTACCGTTCTCTTTGTAAAAATTTCGTATGATCAATTTTAAACTATCTGCAACGTATTCTCCGTTATTATTTGGCTCATCTGGATAACCGATCACTTCAACAGGATACTCTCTCCCCTCCGTATCTATGGCCACCCAGCGATCCCCATTAAATGCATTACGAAAAGTTCCAGTTCCCTCGAGAACTAGTGACGAACCTTCCTTCGCATCACTCTTCGGGAGGTTATAGGATTCCAACTGTGGTTTGTAATTATAATCGTAAAATAATATTCGATCTCCCAGCTGTTCAAATTCAACAAAAGTATAGAAATTGGTGTCCTTACGCCTTTTGTCCAGATCTACTTCTACTGACTTCTCTTCTTTCACGGGGATCGTGTAACCGTCCAGGACAAAATGAATGTCCTTGGCATCTACTGTTACAAACGCAGGATCCCATGTCTCCGATAACTTTAACGGCCCACCATCCCTCAAGCCACTTGGATCACGGAGCCGAAACTTGGCTTGGCGGGTATCTGGTCTAATCCCATTGAATATACGATATTCATTGGTTTCAGGAATTTCAAGATGGTACATAATGTTCACATAATCCGCCCAATCCTCTCCGACTTTATCACGCAACTGATCATCTATACTTACATTCATATCAAGCCGCGTTCCGCTTGGCGTTCGTACAAGCTGCGTCATATCCAATTTCAAACCTTCTGGCGTCGTATATGTGTTATTCATAGGGGCTTCGACAGCCAGTGATTTGGCTTGGGTCATATCGATATTGAACTGGAAGCTCCAATCCACCGTGACATCTTTGTCTTCGTACGATTTTGTCTCGAAATTATAATAGCTTCTATTCAAATTTCCCAGTTCCCCACGTACAACTACCTCATCGGGGATATCATCGTGCAGCTGAAATGCAAATCGTTCAACTGTAAAATTACTTGATCGGGTATCTCTAACGAGACTGGCAACCTGTCGTCCTTGATCATCCGTTATATGGATTCTCCCCATTTCAGGAGTTAGTGCAGTTAAATTCAACCCATCAGGCATGGTTTGTTGCGTAGTAATCACGATCTGCGAACGGTCCACTAGTACATCTTCAATCTTAAGCGTGTAACCCTGGTCCTCGATATGAATATTAGGATTAACCACAAGACCGAGTGGCTTGAGACGTTTGTAATCATCAGCCAGATAGGAGTACTTCAGTTCCTCAGGTACAGGAATATTGGGAAGTGGAGGATTATTCACCGCATTGACCGCAGGTTGTTCAGGTCCTACTTTATAATCCCAAGCAAACCAGGCTCCCCCTGCAAGAATTACAACAGCCGCTGCTGTAACCCCCATACGGCGTATCCAATGGGTATTGGAAGACTTTCTCACGGTAAAATCCACTTCTGCTTCACGTTCCATGGAGACACCATCCAGTTTCTTCATCACCTGAAGCGTAAAATCGGGTTCTGGCTCCTCGCGGAATAAATGCTGTTCCCATAACCGGTCCTCATCATTTGGAATAGGCTTCATATGTGGCTAACCCTCCTTTGCGCTCCATCTGTTTCTTGAGCATCTTTTTCCCACGGTACATCGCGTTTCGGACCTGCGCTGCACTCATGCCGGTAATATCTGAAATTTCTTCATAGCTTAGCTCACTGGTATATTTCAACAGCAGCACAAGCCGGTATGATTCCGGCAGCTGTTCCATCTGGCGGTATATTTCCCGCTGCATCTCCTTGTGCAGCACATGCCTTTCCGGCGATTCTTCGCTGGCTCGCTCCATGACCGGTTCATCTGCCGTCATAACCGGTTTCTTTTGCCTTATAAAATCCCGCATCCGATTCACAGCGATGGTATATACCCATGAAGAAAAACTGCTTCCTACCCTTCGGGACGGGAGATAGCGATAGATCCGAATAAACGTGTCCTGTGCAAGATCCTGCGCATCCGGATGACTTGCGCCCATTCCGCGCAGAATGCCGTAGACTTTATTTTTATATCGATCCACGAGCAAGGCGAACAGTTGTTTATCCCCTGCAATAATACGCTCGATGAGCTCCTCCTCCTGCATATGTTGAGTCATGTAATCCCCCTTCTCTACAGCTTCCATGCATGGTTCTGTACTATATAGACGGAAGTACTTTCCAAAACTTCTCACTTTCTTCAAAAAAAAGAATTCGCTCAAGTCCGGTTCAAAGCCGGTTGGGCGAATCCACTGTAGTCTGCTCAACGTTTCTGCGCAATAAAATCGCTAAGCTGTGAGTAAATAGCAACGATCTCATCCATCGACATGCGTACCAGTCCGCTTGAAGAAGGGGCAACGAATTCCTGAATTTCCGGGACAACCGGATCGTCCTGAAATCCCCATTCCACTTTGGTACGTTTGCTGTACTGGGTGTATACCCCTTTCCCGACAAAACAGGCGACATCCGGTCGGTACTGTTCCAGCTTTTGCCGCAGAATCTGACGTCCCTCCGCATACTCTTCACGTGTTATATCTTCCACACCTCTCGTAGGCCGGGCTACTATGTTGGTAAATCCATACCCCAATTTGAGCAGATCCTGATCTTCTTCCGGATGATATAAACGAGGAGTTAAGCCGGAACGTTCAAGAATGCGCCAGAACCGATTGCCTTTGTAGGCATAATGATGGCCGGTCTCGCCTGATGTGATGCTGGGATTGAATCCGATAAACAGAATCGATAACCCAACATCCAGATGATCTGGAATCATATTCACATGACCTCCCTAGTGTATATAATGATATAATGGTTGAAGTGTTTACGAAATCGGACTGAAATTTTCATGAAAAAGGAAGCTGAACCAATGATAGCAGACATCATGCTTGAAGTCGTCCTGCCCGTCTTTCTCCTGATCGGAGTCGGGTCCTGGATGCAAAAGGTGTTCAAGCTGGACTTGTACACCCTCGCCAAAATCAATTTCTATTGTATTACCCCCGCAGCCGTCTTTATGAGCATGTACCATTCCGATATGTCGGGTGAACTACTCGGGACTGTCACTCTCTTCTACGCCATATATGTCATTATTCTGTATATCGTAGGATCCGTGTTCGCACGAACACTTCGATTGAACAAAGGCATGAAGGCCGCCTTTAACAACAGTGTCATGCTGGACAACGCAGGCAACTATGGCCTGCCGATTAATGCGCTTGTGTTTCGCGGAGACCCGCTCGCATCTTCCATTCAGGCTCTCGTGATGTCCCTACAGTCGTTGCTGACCTTCACGTACGGCGTATTATCCATCCAGGGTGCGAAGCTGAAAGGGAACTACCGTGCAGTCATCATCGGATTTCTCAAAATGCCAGTACCTTATGCGCTCTTACTGGGGATTCTGTTCCATATGTGGAAGGTGCCGCTGCCAACGTTTCTGTCCATGCCGCTGACGTATGCACAGCAAAGTATGGTTGCTGTGGCACTGCTGACCCTCGGAGCACAGATTGTTAAATATCCGATCCGGCTGTACCGTCTTGATGTGTATATTAGCACATTTCTGCGTCTCCTGATTGGCCCGGCCATCGGGATCTCCATTGTACTGCTTCTGGGTCTGGAAGGGATTGCCGCACAGGCACTGATCATCGCTTCAGGAATGCCTACCGGGGTGAATGCGTCCATTCTGGCCGAAGAATATGATAACGAACCTGACTTTGCCGCCCAAACGGTGCTTATCTCAACACTCTTGAACATTATTACGATTACTGCACTCATTTCTTTTGCCAAAACGTTTTGATGCAACTAAAAAAGTCCATGCGCTCCGCAAGTCGGATGAGCTTGGACTTTTTTTGGTTAAGACATATGCGATCTGTGCGAGTAACCCCTACTTGCACAGCCAAAAAGAAAAACTAGGATTCAAACGTCGTCCGTTCCGGAAACTTGCCGCCTTCCCTGAATAAACATCGGACCAGCCGCTGCGCCGCCCGATTGAAGTAAAAGCTGGGATTGACCCCTTCGACCTGAACAGGTTCCAGTTCCTTCACACTTTCCTTGATCTTGTTCATTTCAATCAGTCCCATCTTCCGCTCATTGGGTCCGAATCGATAAATAACCTTTTCATCGTCCTCCGTCTGTTTTACCAGCAGAATCATGGATGCCATGCAGGTTACCCCCTATCGTTACGTTATGAGATTCCAATGACTACTTGCTATATATAACATTATTACCCAGATAACCATGGAAGGATATAGGGCTTTGGTTCGTTTATATTGAAGTTAAGACTCCTAATTCAAATGTTCTTAAATGTAAAGTTTTTACAAATACAACGAAAAACAGGCCTGGATCTTGTCCAAGCCTGCCTTCATCTCAGTCTAATGCAAGGTGTTTTCCTCTATTAAAATGACCATCACAATCGTGGATCGACCTTCTCAGACTCCAGGGCTAACGTTGCCAGCACACATTCATGAACCCGCTCCACAGGCTCCCTGCGGACAAAACGCTCAACTCCCTCCATACCCAGAGCGCTTTCCATTAGGGCATGGCGTTCCTTCTTGGATGTTTTGCGTTTGCTGAGCCGGGACAAATTCTCGGGTGCCAGGTAATCCATCCCATAGATGATGTGCAAATATGCACGCCCTCGTACTTTAATCGCAGGTTGGATCATTTTGTTCCCATTCCACGTGCGGAAGGTTTCTGGCTTGATAACAATGCCCTCATGTCCTGCTGCCGTCATCTCCTCCCACCAGCGAATAACTTCCGCTTCATCCGCCTCACTCGTAATCACCCGATATTCCGTCTCCATCATGAAGCTGGACATCCGGGCAAACTCGCGGTTCTGCTCCATATGCCATTCATGTGTCTGATCCCAGAACGTTCCCGTGCTGTGAGCCAGGGTGTGGAACGGTGCTATACGGATATCCCCGAGTTCCTTCACATCCCAGCAGTAGTTCTGAAATACGTCACGGAATGTAGTCGCATTCGCCAGTTTGAATTCGGTCTCCCGCAGCCACTCCCCCACATCTCGTCCGGCGGCTCCCGCTTCCCGCAATTTGTCCAGCACCGTTCCGCGATCCATGAGGGAAGCCTCGGCCACATGTGCATATTGTGAAGCGATCAGCTCCCGGGCCTTCAGGTTCCAGGGGACAATCTCGGCATCCAGCAATACAAACTCCGTCTGATGGCGTTCAAAATAACCGTCTGCAGTCAGGTCCGCATGCAACCTGGTCAGTACATTCTGTTCTGTTGTGGGGTCAAAAAAAGATCGTCCTGTCCGGGTCACGATGTTCCCCAGCATCGGTCTTCCCACTCGCTGCTTCGCAGCTTCTTGATCGCGGAAGAGGAGCAAAATGGCTCTACTGCCCATATGTTTCTTCTCAGCCACCATGCGCGTAACCCCCTGTGACCGGTAATAGTGGAATGCATCCCGCGGATGCTCCAGATAGCCTTCAACTGAAGAAGTTGCTGGCGGCGGGCTCATCGTAGGCGGGATATAGACCAATTCTTCGAGCGGTACCGTAAAGTGGGAAAATGTATCAATGGCCGTCCGGGCTACCTCACCCTGGATGGATACGTCCAGTCTGGATCCGGTCTGCACCGTAAATCCTTCCTTGAATTTCCGAAGGTTGGGCGGTGCAAACCGGCGCTGTTCCCAGCGTTTGAGCGGGCTATCCGGATCTCCTGCATAATCCTGCAGTGCTGCAACGCTGACGGACTCCCGTTCCGGCATTCGCCAGGCCGTCAGCATACCTCCAAATACAACACCCTGATCGATATTTACCGTATCATTAACGATCGTAGGATATGGACGAGGGTCATGTCCCCAGACGATACATTCGCCTGAAGTATGATCCACGTACCAGTCCTTCCGAACTGGGCGTCCATGCTCATCTGTTCCATCCACATCTCCATAGCGGCAGTAATCCTGAATGCGTTTGGATTGTTTTCCGATAAAATGATCCCGAATACCCGCGTGTGCCACCACCACCTGACGTACCCCGTTCCGGGAGAATACCAGATGGGAAGGAGCGTTCAGCAGAAACTCTCTTAGATTTGTGCGTATTTGCTGCGCTGTCTCTGTGCCATGTTCCCGTTCCAGTTCGCTCAGCTCCTGCTCAACAAACTCATCTCCATGACTAAGGGTAACGTCGCGACCGTCCAGATAACGGGCAATTTTCCATCCATGGTTGCTGTCAACCATGTAGGCTAACCCTGCGGCACAATGCTGCTGCCAGAACAGCAGACATGAAAGCGATGCAGGTCCGCGGCTGGATACGTCCCCAACCGAGACCAGCTTTCTTCCCTCAGGGTGACGGTACAACCCACTCTCTTCCTCTACCACATATCCCAAACGAATGATTAACTCGATCATTTCATCATAACAGCCGTGAATATCACCAATGATATCAATCCCTACACCCATGTCGACCATTAGTGGATTGGCCGTGCGCACAAATTCAAGTTCATCCGGCTGCTTCAGCACGTAATTGGCATCGAAGCCATCTTCACGGATGGCACGCAGCGTGCGTTTGAACTGCTGCACCTGCTGCTTCACCCGCTGACGGCCGCGTGGATAATCGCGATGAGCGTCCCGCTCCAGCAGTTCCTTCTCCGGAACATCAAGTACGATCGCAATGACAGGTACATGGGCTTTTCTGGCGAGATGAATAAGACGCTGGCGATCTTCCGTATACAGATGGGTCGCATCGACCCAAGTCAGCTTGTTCAACCTGCATCGTGTGGCCAACATCGCTTCCATGGCTTCAAAAGCCTTGGCCGATACCTGCTGGTATTCGGCATAGATCACATCCGCTTCACTTCGCGGACGATTTTTCCAGTCCACATATTCGTCATCTCCGACCAGCATGCGGAACTGATCCGACGAGACGGCTTCCGTACGTCTGATGACTCCTTCCTCCACGAGTCGTTCGAGCAATGTGCTTTTGCCGCTACCCGACGGACCAACAAGCACGACGATCCCTGCATGAGGCAGGTGTATTTTGCGGCGTCTTTTGTGATCCCTTCCTGCCATCGGATCATGAGGCATTCTGCCTGTGTCCGTTTCTTCTGCTGTTCCCCGGTTATCTCTCATGTTAATCTCTCCTTTCCTTCCTGAAAATCACGAGCTGAGTCGGCTGCCCGAAACCTTCTGCATACTCCCCTATTCCCCTGATTTCAAAGGTGTACGCTGCCTGCTTCGTCCACATCTCACACTGAGCTGCCAGTTCCGCCCTGGTCCATTCGAAGCGATGGTCGTGATGGCGGAGGCTCTCCTGTTCCATTGCATATACTTGGTTGTATTCCTTGTTCGGAGTGGTCACAAGCAGTACTTCCGGCTGGTATTCGTTCATGATCGTATCCATGATACCGTTCAGCCGATAAGCTTCAATGTGCTCGATGACCTCGCACAGGATCATGACATCCTGATGCTGCATCTGCTCATCAAAATAAAACAGTGAGCCAATGACTGCCTCTGGCATAGCCACGATCCCGCTTCGTCCTTCCAGCTTGGAAAATCGTTCCATGGCCCGCAGCCGGGACTGTCCCGAAGGCTCCACAGCCAAAATGGACTCCACGCCCGGAATATAAGCTATGCGGGCGGATAACTTGCCTTCGCCGGCACCCATATCCACAATGCGGCGCTTAAGCGGAAGGCCTACGACCACATCTGTGATTGCACGATAACGAAGTTCATTTAACCGAACGGGTGGTTCCTCCTGCTGAGACGGAACGTCAGATCCATCGCCTTTTTCATAGACACTCACGTTATCGTCCCCGGCATCCGCCATCTTCACAGGTGCAGATAGAACACCCTCCTGACACTCATACTGCCGAATCAATTCGGCGAACCGCAGCGTACGCTTGATAATCATTTCCTTCAACGGATGGCTGTCCAGCCAACCTTCGCCGTAACGCTTGATTTTATCGATTTCATCCTCGCTGATGAAATAATGTTTATAGTTATCCAGCACGGGAATGAGCAGGAATAACTGGCGCAGTGCATTCTGCACGGTAACTTGACCGCGAAGAATGATGCGGCGGACAGTGCTCTTCTTTTTCAGATCAAACGTATAGGCTAGCTCGTCTCTCTCCAGGGTTACAGCGTAACCAAGTGGCGAGAACAACTCCTCAATGGCTCGATCAGGCAGATCCGATGCCACCGGTCCAAAGGAGAGCACCATATCGAACGGATGCCCTACCCACTGTACATAGGCTTCCTTCGGTTTGCCATTAAGCGCGGTCCCCAGCGCCGAACGTATGTAAGAGCAGAACAAGCTGCTGGTCACAAATTCACGGTCATTAATATACTGCGTAATATCATAACCATCCGGTGTGCCTCTAACCAGATCAACGGGATCAGGTTCGGCGTGCATCAGTACTTCGGTTTCACGTTCTGTAGCCATCGTATATACCATTCTTACGCGGACACCCTTGTCTGTCCGGTCATACACATTATTCGGATTCTTCGAGAGCAGATGCGATACAATGCCTGCTCCCTCTCCAGTTGCTTTTAATATCAGATGCATGAATTACTCCTCCCTCTTCCTAAGCTCCTACTCTTCATCCGCCCACGCTTCATCCAGCGCAGATCGGAAAATTCGATTCAATTCTTCGTACCCTACAACCTGATCATTCCTCATGTCCGCAGCTACGTGTCCGAAATGCTCGATGTTCTCTGCTAAATAGGAATGAATGGCTGGCAGCTTCGGCTCTAGATCCAGTTCTTCTCCAGCTCTCTTCCTTCTCAATAGCTCTTGAATTTCCATATACAGCTGCGTTCCCGCAGGGATAATGTCCTTGACTAACTCATCAAACTCCATGGGCGGCATGGTCTCATATCGTTCAATCCAACCGCAGGCGAGCAGCGGACGCAGCACATAGAAATACTTTTTGATTTTTACTTGCTCGCCTTGCAGATAATCCCGGAAGTTCCCTTTGGCCATATTCAGATAATGGTACATGCAGGACTTGGGCGAGAACGTAAGCGGAGACCATGCACGAATGCGCTCTGCCACACTGTATCTCTCATCGTAGCGAATGGGCGATTGCAGCCACTCCAGCAGCGGTGGATTTGATTTTCGAAATAACTTCAGCGCCTTTTGCAGATCCCAGCCATTGATGTCCAGCTGATCACTGATCGGACGTTCAATCACATCCCGTTTATCCTCAATCGACAAGTACCAATCCAGCGGTCTCACGTACAGAAAACGCACATCATAATCACTATCCTGTGAAGGAAATCCCCAAGCCCGGCTGCCCGACTCGCACGCATAGATAATACGAATCTCTTCCTCCTGTTCAATCTGTGCAAGCTGCTGCCGGATCGATTTTCTCATTTCTTCATCAACGTGAGTCATGTCTACCTGCCTCCTTTATTCTTCTGTTGTTTGTTACGTACCTCTTCGTACCCTCATTATGCCTAACTCATCCATACTAGAACATGGCGAAAGTATGGCGACCTTTGTAAGTTTAAAATGAAACCAGCCACTCTTCCTGTTACAATGAAGGGATACGAGAAGTGGGGAGCTGCATATTGCTCAATCCATATTTGCCTGACTCCAGGCCACCAAGGAGTGATGATTCATGGCCAAAGAAAGCTTTGACAAAGAAATTCAGTTTCTTCGCATGCTGTCTCTGACAAGCGGTGCATACAATCGCAAACAGTATGCCGAACGACTCGGCATCTCCGTACATACCTTTGATAAAACGACGCGCAGGTTAAAAGAAATTATGCAATCTGTGGCGGACCAGCGCCACGGTTCAGAGCCGAGCAAAGAAATGACGGACCTCGTCCGTTTCCAATATGGGGAATCTGCGGAACCCCTGCTT
The DNA here is from genome assembly GCF_040546835.1 of Paenibacillus sp. PvP094. Taxonomy (NCBI): domain Bacteria; kingdom Bacillati; phylum Bacillota; class Bacilli; order Caryophanales; family Paenibacillaceae; genus Paenibacillus; species Paenibacillus sp. PvP094. Next base: position 895,034 of record NZ_JBEPOM010000001.1, read on the forward strand.
CTGTTCCTTTTTCGGGCCAAATCGATGAAAGAAACAGAGGTTCAGCGGCTTTCTGTCATTTTACATACGCTGCAAGGCCGCGCGCTGACCGCGATGGAACTGCTGGACGCCTGCTGTGCCGATCTGCCAGAGGAACTCGCATTGCCTGACGAAAAAACGATCCGCACCGATCTGAAGTATCTGGAAGAAGTCGGTGTAATCCGGAAGGAACCGGGCGGCAGGCCTTATCGCTATATGCTGCAGCAGGACGTCCTCACCAAACTAACGGCTCAGGAACAGCTGGAGTTATATGATTTTGTGGACATCATGGCCAATACCCAAGTTCCCTCGGTACAAGGGTATCTGCTAAGAGACAGCCTGAAGAAGGCAATAGCCGCAAGCTATCCCGAGCAGGAAGTAACCGAACCTTTTATATACAAGTACCATTATTATTCCCGCATTCTGGATGAGGCACATCTGTACACCCTGCTTAGTGCCATTCGCCAGTGCAAGCGAGTCCAGTTTGTCTATTTTTCACCCAAAAAACCATCCAGCTACAGCTCGCAGAATACGAATCCGCGATTCGAACGCGAAGCCGGCGGACACTCCAATCAGATCCTTCCGCTCGAAGTCGTTTACGATCACCAGTATGGCCGGTGGTATGTCATTGGATATCAGGGACGCCGAGGGTTCGTGAAGTTTCGAATGGAGGGTATCACCCAGATGGAGGAACTGGATGTGGTAAGCGCAGAATATATGCACGATCTCAAACAGCAATGGGCAGAAGTCAGCCGGTTCAGCTGGCTGGTGGATACGGCGAAGACGATTACGGTTCAAGCCCGTTTTTTCCATCCCGAGAGTGGTCAGCGCAACTTCATTCTGGATCGGGTACGTCTGCAGGGCCAGTGGGGCACGATTACGCCCGAAACCGAGCATACCTTTCTGTATGAGATCCGGGTTAACGGTACGACGGAGATTAAACCATGGCTTCGGAGCTTTGGCTCCAGCTGCGAGGTCATTGCACCTCACAGGCTTCGCCAGGAGATGATTAAGGAATGGAAGGAGATTGCGCAATATTATGAATCTGTTCGAGAAGATGTTCAACTATCAGATCATGACGAGATTGAATGAGACTGGACTGTTCACCTGGACTTCCCAGGAACGGGCCTGGCTCCGGATGATGCTGAATCACACTGCCGCCCAGGAAGCATTAACTCCTTCCACGTACCATAAACTGCAAGATATGCTGGATGCGGAGCCGGACATGAACCTGCAGGAGTACTTGACCGAAAAAGCCAAAAGCGAAGAACACAGCGTCTCCCACCCCCTGCTCAATCCACTGCGCAAAATCATAATGAACCAACAAGCTTTTCGACTAACGGGGTATGTCCGCAATGGGAGGATCATTCAGGATCAATTTGGATTTCCTTACAAGCTCGAATATTCCATGGTCAAAAAAGAGTGGTATGTGCTCTGGTACGCCCCTCGTTTCGGGAAATTGATGTCAACCAAGCTGCGCAGTATTATCACTGCGGAGTCGGAGCAGCTTGAACCGGAAAACGTCTCGCGTTATACGGAGCAAATCCGCTATTTGACCGAGAAACGTAAGACAACCATCACGATTGAAGTACTGCCGAAGTTCAATCAGGAATTGTCACGCATTCTATATGCCTTCTCCTGCTTCGAGAAACAGGTAAAGTATGTGGAAGCTCAGCATACCTACCGGATTGAGCTGACAATCCCCCGGAGTGAGATGGATTATGTGTTGTCCAAAATGCGTTTTCTTGGCAAACGGGTGCGGATTGTAGACAACGTTTTGCTGCGCAATCGCATGTCCGAGACAGCAGCCAAGGTGCTTGCACGCTACACAGATCCGGAACCTCAAAGGGAGCCGGGTCTGCCTTCCGAGACCAAAGTGTCCACATAACAAACAACAACCCGAACCACGTGGTTCGGGTTGTTCATAAGCGCGCTATGTGGCAGCGGAGTTCCGTCTTTTGTTGATGGCATGCACACCCATAACGACAGCAATCAACTCATAGGTATCCAGCTGCTCGGACTCGTTACTCAATACAAAAGCTCCTGAACTGAACCAGCCACTCGTGCGTCTGAAGCTAGCCACCGTTCTGCCGCCCATTCCGGTAACATCATATTCCTGGGAAAATGCCGGGGCAGATACTTCATAGATTCCTCGCGGTCCAGCATCGTATTCGTATCGCTTACTAAAAAAGCTCATTCTGGCTCGGAGGACCCCAAGGTGTCTTCCATCCACTGAAGTGACATCCCAGCGATTGCTTAACATCCCGAATCGACCACTGCAGATCAGCCCTGCTGGACCAAACACATCTAGTGATGATCCGAATAGGCTTTTCAGATCCAAATGTCCTGCCTGCTCCTGATTTCCGTTCATGATTTCGGTGTATCCTGCGTTGAAAAAGTTATCTCTGAAGTATAGTTCCATAACATCCTCCCCTTTAGCTGAAATTAAACCTGGCCGGTAAAGTCCATACTATATATGTATTTACGTATGCGAATTGGAAATGGCTTCATAACTTGTTGAATTCTTAGTATTCCAGCTATAAAAAAACGGACGATTATGATCGCCCGTGTGATTCATATCGCCCCGAAGTATGCTGCTAAACTTCTACCTTTTTATTATTCAGATATACAGCAGCTCCAACCATAATTACAGCCACAATAATCTCAAATATGATACTCCCCCACCTTCCATCTGACCACAAAACTCCATTCGCTGTAAGTGTGATCCCTGTACTCTCCTCAGTAAACTGGAACAACTCGTTCGGGTTGAAACGACCAGCAAGAATGACATTCTCCAACCAACTGATTAGATTGGTCAGCACGAAGAATGAGACGATACTAATCCACGGGCCTGTTTTCCACCTGAAGCTGCCTCCAATCGATATGGATAGGAAAATGATGATGGTCATAAAGATGGCGACCCACCAAATAAACAACAGCAGAGTAAGCCAATCCGAAAGAGGGATTCTCGAAATATGGATGTAGCTGAGAAAGTGCATTCTTGCATTCGTGGCAACATAGAGGAAGTAATGAATGATGGAAACTGCAGTTAGCCCCAGTCCACACAGTGTACCAAATATTAGGGGAGACAATAGGTGAGACAGTCCTGTTACAGGTACGAGACGACGATTGTACGCACGGATGTTGGACCAGTACGTCTTAATCATTCTCACATAGATGGCTACACCTGCCCCCGCATAAGCAATAATACCAATAATTAGCCCTGTCACCTCAGACATGAACAATGCCAGCCCGATCTGAACGATGATCAAAACAACCAGCCCTGCCAACAAGGTATTCCAGTTTCTTCTAAAATCATATTTCAACAATGTCATCATTCCGCATAGACCTCCTTGAACATCTCATCCACGCTCTTACCGTACTTCAGACGAAGCGTCTCAACCTCTTCCTGCATCACTTTCTCGCCCTCACGAATGAAAATGACTTCATCAAAAATCCGTTCAATATCGGTCACCAGATGTGTCGAGATCATTAGACTGCTGTCTTCGTCATAGAATTTTACGATGGCATCCAGAATTTTGCCGCGGGCAACGGGGTCAACACCGCCGATCGGTTCATCCAGCAAATAGAGACGAGCCTTGCGGGAAAGAGCCATTGTTAGTTGAAGTCTTTCATTCATGCCTTTGGATAAATGCCTAACCTTGTCACCCTCGGTGAGCTTCATGAAATCAAGCATTTCCCTGGCCTTTTCCTCATCAAAATCAGCATAGAAGTCCCGGTAGTATGCAATGGCATCACGAACCTTCATCCATTTTTCGGTCAAGGGGCGATCCGGCATGAAGGAAACGAGCGACTTGGTCTCAAGCCCTACCGGTTTACCCGTGATCTGAATGGTCCCACTTGAAGGATGCAGCAATCCGGCAGCAAGCTTCATCAGGGTACTCTTGCCGCTGCCATTGCTGCCAAGCAGCCCGACAATCCTGCCTGGCGCAACCGTAAGCGTGACATCGCTTAGTGCCCGCTTGCCGCCGTACATTTTACTAATGTGATTCAATTCAAGGACGTTACTCATGCCCTGCCCCTCCCTTCCCCTGTTCATGATTGTGCTGTGATGACTGACCTCCAGCGACCGCGTCCGCAACAATGGTAACAATATCCTGCTCTTCAATCCCGAGTTCCTGCATGCCTGTCAAAAAACGCTCCAGCAGTTCTCCCGCCATTTCTTTTTTGATCGTCATTATTTTCGACTCCTCACTTGTAACATATCTGCCCAGCCCCCGTCTCGTTTCGACCACTTCTTCCCGTTCCAATTCCTGAAATGTGCGCTGTACCGTGTTGGGATTAATCTGCAGCTCAGCCGCCAATTCCCGGACCGAAGGAATCTTATCGCCTGCCTTCAGTGTGCCTGTCACAATCTGCTTCTTGATGTACTGCATAATCTGCAGGTATATAGGTAAGTTGTTATCGAATTCCATAGCCACAAAGCACTCGCTCCTCTCTGTACCAGTGTGTTAGTTAAATAGTACACTAGTGCTATGTTGTTGTAAAGCCTATTTATTTCTAACCTTATGCAGAAATCCCATAAGGATGTCCAATGACTATGGGCCAAAATAAAAAAAGAGCAGATCATATACGATCTGCTCTCTCTCTCAACCAAGCTAATCAGTGAATTAGCCTGGCACACCACTACGCCCATTTATACAATGTCCAGAGGAACTTTACCTGCTGGTGCCGGGAAGGCTTCATTTAACCGTCCCACTTCTTCGTTTGTTAAAACAATATCCATGGCTGCGGCATTCTCTGCCACATGGGACAGCTGTACTGCTTTGGGAATCGCAAGCACATCCCCATCCCGGATAACCCAGGACAATGCAATCTGTGATGTGGTCACTCCACGTTCAGCAGCAATGCTGCGCATGACCGGATGCTCCAGCAGCTCGGTGCGCAGCCTACCTCCCTGAGCGAGCGGGCAGTACGCCATTACGGGAACGTGCCTTTCCCGGAGCCAGGGCAGGAGATCCCTTTCAATGCCGCGCGATGCCGCATGATACAATACCTGATTCACGGCACAATGCTGGCCAGCCGGAATATCCCATAGCTCCTGCATGTCCTCCGTGTCCAGATTGGACACGCCCCAGCGCAAGATTTTCCCGTCTTGTTTCAGCTCTTCCAATGCTTGAACCGTCTCTTCCAGCGGGACGCTTCCCCGCCAATGCAGCAAGTATAGATCCAACCGGTCTGTACCCAGACGCCGGAGACTGTTCTCACAGGCTGTAACCATCTGTTTGCGATCTGCATGATGCGGATAAACCTTGGAGACCAGAAAAACATCATCCCGGCAGCCCGCTATCGCTTCTCCGGTGACTTCTTCCGCCCCGCCCTCAGCATACATCTCTGCCGTATCAATCACTGTCATGCCAAGTTCAATCCCGTTACGCAATGCTCTTACCTCCTGTGCACGGGCTGAACGGTCTTCTCCCATGTACCATGTACCTTGTCCTATGGCAGGCAGGGATGTACCGTCAGGAAGCAGAACAGTACGCTTCTTCTCTCCATGAGTTTCCATTTTGCATTCCTCCTATTCCTATGAATATTTCGAAATCATAGCTTGTCTTGCTGGCCCGGCTTGTATACTTCACTCGCACGCTTCCATCGTCCCACCATCATGATATACAGCTGTTCCAGCGGCAACGACAGACTGCTCTGGGCTATGCTCACCGTAGCATCCACCATCTGTGTATTCACGGTCATCAGCTTACGCTTCACTCCGGTCTGACGATCCAGGAAGGCTTGCTCATCCTTGAGTTTAACTCCGATCATGGACTGCCCCATCAACTCATACATGAAAATGTTCTCTACATCTTTCCAAGGGATGAAGCCTCCCGACGTATACGAGGAGGAGTCCACGAATCCTTGCTCATTGACGACAAAGGAAGGCTCCTTCTTGATGATCTTCACCAAGCTGTATCCAAGACAGAGTCCAAAAAACAGGACGGAAACCAGGCCTACAACCGCTGAAATTACAGTATCCCCTGTATCGGAAGAATCACTGAACATCAAAAAAAATCCGGCTGCCACAAAAAGTGCAGCTCCGGCCGCAAGCCATCCCATCCGTTTACGGCTCGGATATTCCACATGCTGTTGTTCATAGGATGTCGACAATCTCGTGCTCCTCCTTTAATTTGACCGAAATAGGCGATGCTTATATCTTCTATATCAGATTAGAAACGTTAACAGACAAAAAACACATAGGTTATTAACCAAAACAAACCAACTTCAAACAGGACAATCCGGCCCTGATCCATCGCGTTCATGACAATTCAACCATTAGGATTCGCCATACGTTCTGCAATTCCTCCTGGGTACGATATCAGCAGAGCAGCAATCTCCATTCGTGCAGAAGCATGTTGTCCTCCCCCCTGCTTTCCTTTAATATAAATGGAAAGGTTAGGAAATTACATTTGGAAAACAAGGTGGGAGGATAATCAATGAACAGTCTGCGTGGCATCACATCGGAAGATCTTTATCAGATTACATGGGTGAATGATCCAACCCCGTCTCCTGGAGGCGAACAGCTGGTATATGTAAGTCGGAAGACGAATGACAACCGGGACGGTTACTCTTCTCACCTGAGACTCCTGCATCTGAAGAGTCAGAAGGACAGAGGATTTACCTCCGGTGACAAGGATCACTCGCCCTCCTGGTCGCCGGACGGGTCACAGCTTGCCTTTTTACGGGAGCATGAGGGAAAAACACAAGTCTGGATCATTGCCGCAGATGGCGGAGAAGCACGACAAGTCAGCCAGTTGAAGCACGGAGCAAGTTCCCTCATCTGGTCTCCGGATGGCCAGGCGTTACTTGTGAAGTCCCCTGTGGATATGCACAGTGAAGCAGAAGACGAATCCAATTCAGACAACAAACTGCCACAAGAAATTGTTGTTGACCGAATTCGCATGAAATCGGACGGCGGAGGATTGTGGAATGGCAGACGCTCTCACCTCTTCCGCATCTCGGTTGACGGCGGTGAAGCCACTCCAGTTACCTCGGGTCATTTCGACGTCGGTGATTATGCATGGTCACCTGACGGAGCGTGCATTGCCTGGATTGCCCAACTGCCGGAAGCAGGCGAGGAGCATAACGATTATGCACTGACCAATCATGTGTACCGCGCAAAACCAGATGGGTCTGACATACAGCAACTGACTCCGGAAGGGTTCACCTTCAGCCGATTGGCTTATGCACCGGATGGACAATCTCTCGCCCTGCTTGCCAGTGATCGCTCTTACGGAAATGCCACTCTGGTGAAGCTCTATACACTCCCGATCTCGGGCGGTCAACCGCTGTGCCTGACCCGTGACTGGGACGTACAGATGAATCATAGTATCGTTGGAGATATGCGTGCCCACCTGACAACAACGGGGCCAATATTCACTCGTGACGGCTCTTCCATTCTCTGTCTGGCAACCGTTCATGGCAGCGTCCGAATCGCACGTGTTGCACTGGATGGCAGTCAAGCGGAGTATATACTGCCTGCGGAGAAAGAGTTTTATCAGTTTGCAGAACTGGAGAATGGTGACATTGTAGCGGCCGCTGCCGACACGCAAAGCCCAGGAGACCTCTTTTGGTATCCCCATCCGGATGATCACGGAGCCGAGTCCATTCAGCTGACTCGCAGCAATCCCCAGCTGGAAGGAGAGATCCGGCTCAGTGTACCGGAAATGTTCTGGTTTGATACCTCGGATGGGCTTCAGCTGCAGGGATGGATCATGAAACCAATCGGCATGGTAGATGGTGTCAAAATCCCAACCATTCTTGAGATTCATGGCGGTCCTCACATGATGTATGGCTTTACCTTTATGCATGAATTCCAGATGCTTGCTGCGCAGGGCTACGCCGTTGTATATACCAACCCGCGTGGTGGTTTGGGTTATGGACAACAATTTGTGAATGCCTGTCGTGGTGACTACGGCGGTGGCGATTACCGCGACCTTATGGAGACCGTTGATTATGCCTTATCCACCTATGAGTTTATTGATGAAACCCGCTTGGGCGTCACCGGAGGCAGCTATGGAGGCTTCATGACCAACTGGATTGTTGGACATACAGACCGGTTCAAGGCAGCCGTCACACAGCGGTCCATCTCCAACTGGCTCTCTTTTTATGGTGTCAGCGACATCGGATATTTTTTCACCGAAGATCAGATTGGCGGCAATGCGTGGGAGGATACGGAACAATTATGGAAACACTCCCCTCTGGCTTACGTCGGGAACGTAAACACGCCCCTGCTGATCCTGCATGGTGAACAGGACCTTCGTTGTCCGATTGAACAAGCAGAGCAATTGTATATCGCCCTGAAGCGCCGCAGACAAACGACCCGCCTCGTTCGTTTCCCTGGAGCTAATCATGAACTTTCCAGAGGCGGTCACCCGCATCTGAGAGTGAGACGTCTGGAGCACATTGCCGGATGGTTCAACGAGCACTTATAATTATTTTTCCTTGGGACAAGCCGAGTAGAGATACAACCATCGCAGGAAGATAGTCATCGGGAAGATGGCGCTGCGATGGTTTTTTTATTTGTGTGAACCAAACCTTTTAGCCGAACAGCAGCTTCTGTACAACCGTTAGAGTTGAAAGAGATCAAAAGACTACATAGGTCAGCATTGAATAAATGCTCAGGTGAATAAACCCGAGAAATTTGGACCATACCGTAGGGAGTTTAGAAGCAGGTCAAAAAGTTGCGAAAATAACGAATTTATTAGATAATTATCTGTCGATTGTGGTCGAATGAACGGATTAGAAGGGGGAACCTAATGATGAAAAAAAACACATTTGATGAGCCGATTAATCGTCTCTCTACCGGTTCGGAAAAATGGGATGCACTTGAGGAAATCTTTGGTGTGGCCGATGCGCTGCCTATGTGGGTCGCTGATATGGACTTTGCCGCACCACCATCTGTTATTGAGGCATTGCAGGCACGAATGGAACATGGCATATTCGGTTATACCGTGCGTACGGATGCATATCACGAAGCACTAAGAGGATGGATGGAACGACGCCACAACTGGAAAATCAACGATGATTGGGTTGTATTTACACCAGGGATTGTCCCTGCTTTAAGCATTGCCGTTCAACGTTTTACGGTACCGGGTGATGCTGTTGTGATTCAAACTCCGGTCTACGCCCCCTTCTATGAAGTGGTACGTGGCCAGGGCAGAGAATTGATGACCAATCCCCTCCGTCTCGAAGACGGACGCTATACCATGGATCTGGATCATCTGGAATCTTGCCTGCAGACAGGCCGGGTGAAGATGCTGATCCTCTGCAGCCCTCATAATCCTGTTGGACGTGTATGGTCTCGCGAGGAGCTTGAAGGCCTTGCTGCCCTGTGCGTGCAATATAATGTACTTGTGGTGTCGGATGAAATCCATGCCGATCTTGTGCACCAACGCGGCACGCATACTCCACTGTCCCAGATCTCGGAGGCCATCGCTGACCTGAGCATCATCTGCACGGCACCAAGCAAAACATTCAATATTCCCGGCCTATGCACCTCCAATATCATCATTCCGAACGCCTCCTTGCGTGCATCCTTTGCCCAGGGCGTCAGAACGATGGGCCTCGCCAGCATCAGCACACTGGGCGCCATTGCAGCCGAGGCTGCTTACAACGGAGCTGAACAATGGCTGGACGACTGCCTTGCCTATATTCGGGGAAACATGGAATACGTTCAGGAGTATGCGGCGAAGCACATGCCTGATGTAGGCATTGACTTGCCGGAAGCGACTTATCTGCTCTGGATGGACTTCAGCAAGCTGGGTGTTCCCCAGGAAGAACTTGTACGGCTGCTCCTGAACGAAGCAGGTCTCGCCTTTAACGACGGTACCGTCTTTGGATCGGAAGGCACGGGATACATGCGGATGAATGTCGCCTGCCCGCGGTCCACGGTTGAAGAAGCCATGCGCAGATTATCCCAGATGGTGAATCAATTGAACAAACCAAACTAATGCCTATAAAATAAGCCATCTTCCTCGATAAAGTCGAAGGAAGATGGCTTTTCTTATCATTACAGCTCGGATACAGGCATGGGAATGATTCGGTCACAGAGTCTGTTCAGCAGGTCAAGGTCATGACTGATCACAAACAGCCCCAAATTACGCTGTTGCGCCGTTGTCATTACGGTATGCCAGATCTGGGCTTGCGTGATGGCATCCAGCATCGTTGTCATCTCATCCGCAATCAGGTAACGCGTTTCCTTGCCCAGTGCGCGGGCTACGCAGAAGCGCTGCAGCTCTCCACCAGACAATTCATCCGGTCTGCGATCCAGCCACTCAGGCTGAATGCCGAGAGCATTCAGAATGGGATGCTCCACCATCTCGGCTTCATGTAACACACGTCGCATCCGCCAGCGTGGGTTGACTGCTTTTTCCGGGTGCTGAAATACAAGTTGAACCGGACAGACTCCAGCTCGGGGAAGCGGCTGCCCGTCCATCAGCACTTCTCCTGCCATAGGTTCTGCATACCCTGCCAGGATGCGTCCCAGGCTTGTTTTGCCAGATCCACTGGGTCCCCACAATCCCACAACTTCTCCCTGCTCCACCTTCAGGTTCAACTCCCGAAATATCCAATGGTTTTTGTCGTATCCATAGCCGACATTCCGTGCTTCAAGTGGCATGAATACACCTCACTTCTCCGTTTCGCAGCTTCTGCAATTCAGGATGTTGATCTGTACACGCAGGGGTCGCAGCAGTACAGCGGGGTGCAAACGAGCAACCACGTCCCTTCCGCTGATTCGCCAGTGGCTGAGAGCCCGGGATGGGCTGGAAACCATTTTGCGGCAAAGCATTCCACAGTGCACGTGTATAAGGATGTCTCAATCCATCTCCTGTGCCCGTAAAATCAATGACCTGCGCGATCTCCACACAGGAACCCGCATAGAATACAGCGATACGATCTGCTGCGGTCAGCGCCGAGGCAATGTCGTGGGTGATCCACAGGATGCCTGACCCCCGGTCAGCCATTTCCCGAAATTGCTTCATCGTGTCTGCCAGCACTTCGGGATGGATTCCCGGTGTTGGCTCATCGGCAATAATCAGCTTAGGCTCACCGGAAGTCGCCGTTGCCATGAGTACCCGCCGAGCCATGCCTCCGGAGAGCTCATATGGATACTTCTTGCTGGTTCCCTTGGGCAATTGATAGCGATCCGTAAGTTCCCTCTCTGCCTTATGCATCTGCAACCTGGAGGATACCCGGCGCTCACCCGGCTTCCGGTGAACTGGCTGAACCTGCTTACCTACCTTGAGCAGCGGGTCCAGGTGAGTAACAGATTGGGGGATGTACACCAGTTCATCTCCGCGCAGACGAAGCTGTCGCTCTCTCGTCAGCGGCTCCCCAGCATAACAGATCTGTCCCTCAAGCCTGGCACTGGCAGGAAGAATGCCCATGATCGCTTGTGCCAGCACGCTTTTGCCCGATCCGCTTGCACCTACGACAGCTACAATCTCGCCTTCGTTCACGGTCAGATCCAGATCCTGAATGACCTCGCTCTCCTCATGTGCAAACCAGCCACGAGCTCGTCTGAATGAAACGGAGACCCCTTTTACTTCAAGAAGAGCCATGGTTATCCTCCCTCCCTTGAACTACCTGTCCCTGTCAAGACTTTCAAACTGTTCCCGAGCACATCAAAGGCACGAACGACCAATAACAGTGCCAGCCCCGGGAAAAAGGCAAGCCACCACATGCCTGCGGACAGATATCTCATCGACTCTGACAAAATAATCCCAATGGCCGGCTGCTGCGGCGACAGCCCGAGCCCCAGAAACGTAATTGCGGCCTCATGCAGAATGGCATGAGGGAAGATCAGCAATGTACCCACGAACAACTGTGGAACCAAGTGAGGAAGCATATGCTGTACGGCAATCCGGAACCGGGATTGACCCAGCCTGCGGGAAATATGAATATAGTCTGCAGATTTCAGCTGAATCATCTCCGCACGAACAATCCGGGCCAGATTCGGCCAGTGAGTCAGTGCGATGGCAGCCGCCACACCAGGCAGACCCCCACCGAAGACAAAGGCCAGCATCACGAGAGACACCAGATGAGGCACACTCAGGAACAGATCGATTAGCCATGAAACCACCCTGTCGGCAAGCTTCCCTGAAGCAGCGATCAACCCCAGCAGCAGCGCCACGACCCCTCCTCCGCACGCGGCAAGCAAACCAACCTGAATGCTGGTCGTCAATCCCTTCAGCGTGCGCATGAACATGTCCCGTCCCAACCAGTCCGTGCCGAAGGGATGTGCCCATAACGGGGCCAAATTCCGGTCTTTCAACGAAGTTAGCGTGGATTCTGCAGGGAGCACGAAACCTGCCAACCATACGATAACAATCCAGCCGAGTGCCAAACTCCCCCAGATCAAGGCTCGTTTGCGCGGGTTGGCATAGCGCGGCTGCTTCTCGAAGCCAGACACCCCTGGAGACAATCCAGCTTGACGCCTCCACCGTTTACCGTGATTCCGCTTCTCCGCTTCATCAGATCCACCTGACCGCAGCAGCGGCACAGCACGAATGGGTCTGGAGGACTGCTCCATTTCCTGCTTCATGTTAACAGTTCCTCCTTCATCCGCGGATCGATAAACCGATAGAGTATGTCTGCCAGCAGATTGCCGGTAAAAACAAAGATCGTGCTGCACAGTACAAGTCCGAGCAGCAGCGGCACATCCCCTCGCAGTCCAGCCTGAACGGTGGCCTGCCCCAGGCCCGGATAAGAAAATACCTGTTCTGCAAGAACAGCTCCTCCAAACAACTCACTGAACGAGGCAAACTGCAGCGTTAATGCGGGCAGCACAACATGTCTGAATCCATGCCTGCGAAACAGCTGCATGCCCCGTTCACCCCTTGCTCTGGCGAAGAGTATATAGTCCGAGTCCAGCACATCCAGCAGCTTCTGGCGGGTATGCAGAGCAATGGCTGCCACACCGGTCAGACTCAGGGTTAATGCAGGAAGAACCATATGCACGGCACGATCTGTCCATGTGACCTGATCGGCTGCCATCCCTGCGGGAACTCCCAGGCCAACCGGAAGCCAACCCAGCCACACGCCGAACACCATAAGCAGCAGCAAGGCCATCCAAAATACCGGAGTGGAAGCCAGCGTATAGCAATACCAACAGATCAAGCGATCCAGCACGGATTCCCGTTTCATCGCTGCGACTACACCCAAGCTGAAACCAATCAGACCGGATAAAATCCATGCCACCGCCATAAGCGCAACAGAATTCAGGAATCGTTCCTGAATGATATCCGCAACCGGCTGTCTGTAGATCATCGACGTTCCCAGATCACCCTGGAGCAACGCCTGTCCCCAGGTGAATAGACGCTGGGCAGGCGGGTCATTCAACCCCCACCGTTCTTCAATAAGACTTCGCTGCTCGGCACTCACTCTGATCATGTCTCCCCCGATGTAGGCCTCAATCGGGTCCACAGGCGAGAACTGCATCAATATAAAAGCCACCACGCTGACTCCTGCCAGCAGCGATAGGAGTCGCAGCAGCTTCACCCCAACAAACCTTCCCCATTCAAGAATGCCTGTCATACCATCTCTCCTCAATGTCGGTCAGAACTCGCACTATATTGCCTACTTCGAGTTATCATCCCAGGACCATTCCTCCAGATTGGATGTCACCGGCCAGCCATGTCCATGTGGGTGAATCTGTTGTTCACCAATGTTCAGGCCATCCTTCACCAGATACAGGTGATCAATATTGACCAGCCATGCCCAAGGGGCGTCGCCCTGATAACTGAATCCCGTCGTCCCGTCCCACTCTGCCTTCTGCCAGAACGGAAGGGCTTCCTCTTCACTCGTAGCTTGGAGAGCCTGCTGCATCCAGCTATCCACCGCCGGGTTGGAATACAGCCCCACATTGTAGTATCCCTCCCCCTTGTGCGTGCTGCTGTACAGATTGTAGGTTTCCAGCGGGTCATGACTTCCCCATCCGAATAACACGGCATTGGCGTAAGCCTGCTTTTTCGTCTCTTCACGGCTCTTGCCTTCCACATTGATTTTGATGCCAGCCTGGGCCGCCATATCCGCAGCAGCAAGGGCAATGGATTGTCTGGTCAGATCTCCTGCAAAATAGAGCAGGTTGAACTCGGCATCCATGCCGTTTTTCTCCACCACGCCATCACCGTCTGTATCTGTCCAGCCGCCAGCCGTCAGTATCCGCTTGGCTTCTTGAACATCCGCATCTGCGAATACAGCGTCCGGATTGCCCCATGGAAGGTCATCACTGACCGAATAGGCAGGACGACCATGACCCTCCAGCACGCCTTCAACCAATGCATTGCGGTCAATGGCTACGTTCACCGCTTGGCGGATGGCAAGGTCGGACGTCACATCGTTCCCTGCAGGGAAACCGTCAGCGGAAGTACCGCCCGCAGGCTGCATCGGAAACATAATTCCCCGGTTATCCACGGTTTTGACCGATTCCAGCGTCATGCCGCTTACCTGCTGCTTGCTGAATGCGGCGGGAATGGCTGCAATGTCGACTGAACCCGCTTGGGCTGCCGCAAAGGCTGCATCCTCGTCCAGATAGAGAAATGTCAGTTTGCGGAATGCAGACTTTTGACCGTAGTATTGCTCGTTTGCTTCCACAATGGCCTGTTGACCCTTATCCCACTGCACCAGCTTGTACGGACCGGAGCCGACAGGATGCTCAGCATAATCGGAGCCATAGGCATGTTCAGGCACAATTCCAAGTGTAGTCAGGATACTGATAAACGTGGATTGCGGAGACTTCAATGTAAACACGACCGTTGTTGAATCAGGAGCCTGCACTTCGGCCATATTCGTCAAATCGATAACCGATCCGCTGCTGGCCGCTGTTTCAAATGTGAACTTAACATCTTCCGCCGTCAGCGGTTCACCATCCGAGAACTTCACGTCATCCCGCAGCGAAACGGTCCAAGAGAGGCCATCTTCACTTACGGAATAGTCTGTTGCCAGGTCATTGACCAGATGCAGCTTGGCATCTCTTTTCAGCAGAGTACTCTGGAAAAGCGGCGAACCGTACTGCCCCCAGCCTGTTGTCGGATCAAACCCGCCTTCCGGCTCTGTCCCTACCGCAAGCACCAGCTCATCCCTTGAGTGAGAAGCAGCAAGTGCCTGGCTCTCTTGAACCGGTGAAGCACCTTGCGTGCATCCTGCGAGTCCAACTGCACACAATAGTAAAAGACTAAGCCCTGCCTGACTTGAACGTTTTTTCCATGAAATCCCGTGCATGTTTCCCTTTTCCCCCTTTTGAAATTGACCCCTTGCTCTCCTCTAGAAGGTGCAGCAATTCTCCCAACCAGATTCGTTCCAGTTCATATTCGTGTTACTATTTTTAGCAATTGTAGCACAATAGTAAAATCACGTGTCAATAAAGTTGACTTAACAATCCATATTTTTTCATTTATAAAGCTGTTCAGAAGAATCGGTCTGGAATTATTGAGTTTCTCAGATCATTAAGTAAGAATAGGTGACAACAAAAAAAGACTGTTGGTGATGAACCAGCAGTCTAATTGAATAACTACTTTGTTATCTTCTCTGCGGATACACTTAATGCACTAATTGAACCAAATACCCAAACAAAGGCTAGTAGATAAATCAGTTTAACTTGGGTATCCTCGTGAAAAATTAGGATACAGAAGAATAGAATAACTCCTGCAATCATTTGAATAGACATCATTGATCTTCTGAAGTAGATTGGAGCGAAAAAACATATTATACCCGCTAGAAAGATAAACGGTTCTTCAGCCATGTGCCTGCACTCCCTTACATCCTTTTTGTAGGAAAAACATCTATTACCATATCATGGAGTTAATGAATGGTAAATCATGTCAGTACTTACTTACAAATAAAAAAGCAAAAGACCCCGAGAAACGATTCTCTGTCTTTTACTTTTTCCAAATCCATATAGCTTGAGGTGTTGTTCATCAGTGAGCTACTTTCACTTGGTTGTCGGCCGACGGTTTAGCTTGTTTCAAAGCTAGGAAGGCAACTACGATGCCTAGTAAAGTTGTGGCAGCGGCGATAAAGAACGCCGTGTGGATGGCATGATTTAAATCAGTTGGAAGCATGTGTTCCAATGTCGCACCTGTTCCTAGACTCGCTGAAATAATAGCCATAATCACCGCAAGTCCGATCGCTCCACCAATTTGCTGACCCGTTGAGATTAATGCCGAAGCAACGCCCTGCTCTTTCGGCTCAATTCCTGCACTGCCTGCGATAAACATCGTCGTAAACACCAAAGCCTGACCAATACCAATAACGACTGTACCTGGGATGATTCCCCATGCCGAGCCGGTTTCCGATAGCCCCGTCAGCATTAGGAATCCGATCATACCTAGTCCCATCCCCGTTGCAATGGTACCGGCTACATCCACCTTGCTTAACATCCCATTAATCAGCTTAGCCCCAACAAATGCACTAAGCGTCAAAGGCAAGAAGCTAAATCCGGATTGAACGGCTGAAAATTCAAGCACACCTTGGGTATACAAAGTCATGAAATAATATAATGAACCAAATGAAGCCGAGAAGAGAAATGCGATAAGTGCAGCTCCCGTCAGATTACGATTTCTAAACATCCGGAAGGAGATCAGCGGTTCTTTTGTACGTTTCTCGATCAAGACAAAAGCTAGTAACATCAGCACCCCAATCAAGGCAACTGGAAATGTGGAAGCACTTACCCAGCCTTCAACGGGTGCTTGGATTAAATAATAGACAACAAGTAGCAGACCTGCAGTAACGGATATCGTTCCCGCTGCATCATAGTGTTTAGTGGTAGTGGACACCTTGCTTTCTTTCAAAACAAAAGGTGCAAGAATGACGACGAGAAGTGCGATCGGCACATTTACCAGGAAGGTCGCTTCCCATCCGATATAACTTGTCAGAACCCCTCCTAGCAGTAAACCGAGCGACATCCCCACTCCGCCCATCGCGGCCCAGATTCCCATGGCACGGTTTCGTTCAGGTCCTTCCTCGAAATTAGACATGATTAGCGATAACGTTGCCGGCGAAAGTAATGCTCCACCCAAACCTTGCAGGGCTCTGGCTACGATCAACATCAGTTGGGACTCTGCCAGCCCGCCAAGCAGCGATCCTACTCCGAAAAGTCCGATAGCAACCATAAACATGCGTCTTCTGCCCATCAGGTCCGACAGTCTTCCTCCGATGAGTAAAAAACCACCGAATGCGAGTGAATATGCACTAACCACCCACTGGAGGTGATTGGCGGAGAAGCCAAGCTCATTACCTAAGGACGGCATGGCTACAAATATAATCGTGTAATCCAGTGCCAAAACCAACTGTGAAATGGCTAGAATGAATAAGGCTAAACCTTTAAATCGCGTTGAATTCATCTTCTTAATTCCTTTCACTTGCAGACAACGGTCTGCAACCTATAATAATTTTTGACCATTTGATCTATTTTGAGGAAAAAGGAATGAAGCACCGTATGACGCTTCATCCTTGTTCCAATACCGAAAGTGTAATGGTTGTGATCTGCTCAATGACGAGCGGATCGTCAGTTAATTTTGCGACTTGCGTTAGCCCATATCGTGAATGGTACAAGTACCGCGCCATGGCACGCATATCCTGATTCGTACTGAACTCTCCCTGCTGCTGGCCGCGTATCAACGCGTCGTACAAAGCCTCTTCCAATCGAATTTTGTCCTGTTCGAAAAGTTCAGCAATCTCTGGATCATGCGGCACTTGGTCAATCGCACTATAGAGAATAAAGCACTCCTTGCGGCGCTGCTCATCTCTTAATGTGTCTCCAATGACGTTGAATATATCCGTGATCGCTTGCTTCACTGGTGTCGTCTCTGCCAAATATGCGACAACTGCAGAGGACTTCTCGTCCACGTAATGTTTCGTTGCCTTCAAAAACAGATCCCGCTTCGTACCATACGTATCGTACAAGCTTTGACGTGCAATACCTAGCCCATCAAGCAGAAGGTGCATGGAGGTGCCTTCATAACCATAATGTCCAAACACCTCCATTGCCTTATGCAGCACGAGATTCGTATCAAATTCTTTGCTTCTAGCCAAATGGAAAGCCTCCTTTCTCCTCCTCTATGCTAACGATATTAGATCGTTCAGTCAAGATGAGGCAAATGGTGGTTTCCAGGAAAGATCTCCTGCCGCCCTGCCTTAGGTTACTCCGAAAAACGTACGGCATCATTCACGCTGCCGACCGACTCAATGGCCACGAGTGGATTCCAGAAATCCCGGTAGCGTGTAATCAGCCCATTTTTGGTCTCCACTACGCTGATATAGGTCTGGTTGTACGGGTTGCCCGTTTCCCGGTGCTTCCCAATTGAGTTGAACTCGGCCACAACCAACTCCGGATCAAGCGTCAGATGAAACTGAAGATCCGTAAATTCGACCTCAAAATGTTTCGGGAAGTTCTGCATGTAATCGTACAGCTCCACTTTGCCTTCCTTGCGATCCGGGAATCCGGCAGGTCCATACGGGAACTCCAGCACGCCGTTCTCTTCCCACAGATCAACCCATGCCTTAATGTCTCCGCCGGACAGGTGCTTCAGGTGGTTGCGGAAGGCTTGCTGTGCTCTTTCACGTACGATTTCTACTTCTTGCGTCATCATTTGGTTTGTCATGGTTATATTCCTCCAGTTAATTGGTTTTATTTAGACTAATCGATCTGATTTGTTCAAAAAAATAATTGATCTTCCCTTACTCCGAAAAACGTACGGCATCATTCACGCTGCCGACCGACTCAATGGCCACAAGTGGATTCCAGAAATCCCGGTAGCGCGTAATCAGCCCATTTTTGGTCTCTACGACGCTGATATAGGTCTGGTTGTACGGGTTGCCTGTTTCCCGGTGCTTGCCGGACGACTTAAATTCTGCGACGACCAGCTCGGGATCAATCGTCAAATGGAACTGAAGATCCGTAAATTCGACCTCAAAATGTTTCGGGAAGTTCTGCATGTAGTCGTACAGCTCCGCTTTGCCTTCCTTGCGATCCGGGAATCCGGCAGGTCCATACGGGAACTCCAGCACGCCGTTCTCTTCCCACAGATCAACCCATGCCTTAATGTCTCCGCCGGACAGGTGCTTCAGGTGGTTGCGGAAGGCTTGCTGTGCTCTTTCACGTACGATTTCTACTTCTTGCGTCATCATTTGGTTTGTCATGGTATATTCCTCCAGTTAATTGGTTTTAAAAATAGATCGTTCAGTCCAAAATCTTTAAAAAAATAGTCTCTACTACTCTGAAGCTTCAGCACATCCGACTCTAGATAAAATCATTTAAAACGATTGGTTACCTATTCATTTTCTTAAACTTCTCTAAGGCGAATCGCAGGCTTTAGGAGCGGTGAACTAAAGTTGAACCAAAAATCCCGATAGTGCTTAATGAAGCCGTCTTTGGTCTCCACGACGCTAATGTACGTCTGGTTATGTGGACTGCCTGTCTCCCTATGCCATCCAACTGCCTTGAACTCCGCAATCACAAGCTCCGGATCAGTCATCGGATGAAAAACCAGCTCAGTAAAATTCACGTCAAATCGCTTCGGGAAATCCTTCATGTAGTCATACAACTCAGATTTGCCGATCTTCTTTTCCTGAGATCTTTCTGGACCGTAAGGAAATTCGAAAATGCCATCTTCCTGCCACAACTCTACCCAAGCCTTTATATTGCCGCCAGCTATATGCTTCAGATAGTTGCGAAATGTGTCTTGCGCTCTTTCCCGAATACCTTCCTGCGTCAAACTTGCTTCTCGAATCATCTTCGATTACGACCTCCTTTCATTGTTGACCATTTGATCTAGAATTATCATATCATTACCGGAACGATTGGTCAATAATTATTTTCGTTCTTTTTTATGACCAGATTTCCTTCACTGTTTCAGCCACTATCTCAAATGATCGCATACGAGCCTGATGATCGTAAATGTGGCTCGTGATAATGAATTCGTCCGCTTCTGTTGCTTCATAAATAGCAGGCAGCTTCTCTCGAATGGTCGTCTGATCACCAATAATACCAAAGTCCAGTTGTTTGGAAATAAGCGCCTTCTCATGGGGTTGCCATAATGCATCCATATTTTCTACCGGTGGCTGGAATTTATCCGGTCGACCGTGCAGTAGGCTTAAGACCTGCTGCGCTTCTGAAGTAGCAAGGTAGCGTGCTTCATCTACGTTGTCAGCTGCCATGACGGTCAATCCTATCATGACATAGGGATCTGCCAATGTTTTTGATGGAATGAAGGAATTACGATACGCATTCAGCGCTTTATGCAATCCATCTGGGGCAAAATGGCTTGCGAATGCGAACGGCAAGCCGAGGCGTCCTGCCAACTGTGCGCTGACATCGCTTGAACCCAGCAGCCATATCGGAATGTTCAGCCCTTCACCAGGGACTGCACGTACACCTGAATGATTCGGATGGTATGTGGCATCCAGATAAGTACGCAACTCGTTCAGCAGCTCCGGAAATTCCGCTCCGTTAGCTCCTAATGTTCTCCGCAGCGCTTGAGTTGTCCGCATATCCGTGCCAGAGGCTCTACCTAAGCCCAAATCAATGCGTCCCGGGAACAAAGATTCCAATGTTCCGAACTGTTCCGCTACGACAAGCGGCGCGTGATTGGGCAGCATTACCCCGCCGGACCCCACTCGGATCTTCTCGGTACCGTTTGCGACATGCCCAATAAGGAGCGAAGTAGCCGAACTCGCAATTCCCGGCATGTTATGGTGCTCAGCGAGCCAGAACCGATGGTAGCCCAGCTTCTCAGCGTGACGAGCGAGATCCAACGTTCGTCGGTAAGCATCCTGGGCTGATCCCCCAGCCAATATCGGAGCCAGATCTAGCACAGAAAGTTTAGGTATAAATTTAGACATTTCAATTCAACCTCCATTATAATTTGACCATTCAGTCTGAAAAGAGCAAAAAAATAAATGATTACACGTATCTTTGATGTTATGATGCTCTCATTAATCATGTATTGATGCCCTCTTTGTGAATTGAGTATACCAATTCCAGAACAAACGGTCAATAATTATTTTTAACTTGTTCTCGATATTCTCCAAGAATCAAATTCGTAGAAAAGTTTTTACTTCCCTGCCCGTTAGCTGAATAAAAGCAGCCGATCACATTGATCAGCTGCTTTTGTATAACATTGAACTAACGTTTTCCCTGATCTTAACTCTCTTTTAACCACAGTGGTAAAAGGAGTAACGATGCAGTGTGAGTAATCTACGGTAGAACTTCATTATTTTTATTTGAACGAATATAAAACTGCTAAGTTGATTTTTTAGCTCAGCTATTTATTGAGTTCATTAACTGGAAGAAGTATTCAGGTTTATGAGTCTTATTTAGGTTATACCATGAATGTAATGTATCTGGTGCAAATACATCTAATTTTTTCAGTACTTCCATCGCAAATTCCAGAGGAGCTATTCCTGATGCAGTAACTAAATTCGTATCAGATACCGCCGCAGATCCCATCTCATAGAACTTTTCTCCTTTATAATTAGGACATACCATTTTTGTGTATTCCAAATTATTACTTGTATGCTTTCTAGTATCTAAGTATCCCCTATTCGCAAGGGCCTCCGTTGCACCACAAATTGCAGCAACAATAGTGCCAAGCTCTAAAGCTTGGCCAATCCTTTCCAAGATAGGTTGATGAATTTCTTCATTCCAGGTAGTCCCTCCTGGCAAAATTAAAAGATCTCCACTCTCAAGAGTACATTCTTCAAGGGATATCTCTGGTTTCATGCTCAGTCCTCCCATTGTAGTAATCATTTCTTTATTAGCTCCTACTGTAATTACTTTTAAAGGCACTACATCTTTTTTGAAATATCTTCCCGTGTTTAGTTCAGCAACTAAATATCCATATTCCCAGTCCGACATTGTATTAAATACATATAGAAAAACTTTTTTGGTTTGCATCCAATAACACTCCAATCCCAATTGATATAGCCAACTGTAACATGACTTCACTGACAACTAGCGTCAGGGAAGTCATCAGTTTTGATGAAAATTTATTAATTCAGACAAAACTTCAATCATTCTTTTCTTAAGGCTGATTGGCTCAACAATTCGAATAGATTTACCGTACGATAAAAGGAAATAAGGTACATATGTATGTATCAACTCTTTCTCAAAGTTAAATACGGCTTGATTTGAAGTCCGCTCTTGTAAATAATGTCCTAAAAACCAATGTTGGCAAATATCAGCTAATACACTTTTATCCCCATGAATAACCAAAGAAATAATCTCTTCCTTATCTTCTATAGTTGGAAGAAAATTTTTCATAAAAAAGGCACGTGCTGAAAAATTTTCTGGCTGGTCAAACTTATTTTCGGTTAGCATTAGATCTTCAATTCGATCTACTCTAAAACTACGGATATCACTCCTAAGATGGCAAAATCCAATCACATACCACTTATTGTTCCAATAGATAAGTCTGTACGGATCAACCAATCTATCCTTTATTTGCTTTCCGCCACTTTTATGGTGGAGAATTTTTACTGAATACCCGCCAGCTACGGCCTGCTCCAACTCCTTCAAAAAAGGCTGCATAGAGAGTGAACTTAATCGACTTATAACTTCAAGACTAGTTAAATGATGGTTTATCTTGGTTTCCTGCTCTTGATTTGAGTATTTACTTAGTTTTGAAATGGCCCTATTTAATGCTTCACCTCCATAATATCCGGCTTCTTCTGCAAAAACTGCTGCATGTAATAGTGAAGTTTGCTCCTCAAAATCAAAAAAAAGAGGTGCCTCAATAAAATTGTTCATTAAAGTGTATCCACCGTTATGTCCTGGTTCTGAAATGATAGGTACGCCACTTGTTGAAATGGTATCGATATAACGATACACAGTCCTTATGTTCATCTCTAACTTTTCTGAGATTTGTTTTGCAGTCATTTTTTCACCTGATCGAAGCATCCATAGAATTGCTAGCATGTTGTCTATTTTAGGCACGTAATTCCACCTCTATATAAATTCTCTTGTTAGTTTAAACCATGTTCTCCAGAGAGCTGTTGAATAAGGTTAACGAGTATTCCTTTTGAGAGATCAAATTTTGGGTGATCCGTTGTATGACCTCTTTATCGCGGAGCTCCAGGAAATCTGGGATCAACAAATCCGCAGGTGCTATCCATTTCGAATCAATGATCTCCGCTTTATCTAACAGAAGAGAACCACCGATGATTTCACCAATAAAATGAAATAAAATAACCTGATGATTTGTACTACTCATGAAATTGTAAATACCTGTAGTGGCTGTAAGTTTAACATCGTACCCGGTTTCTTCCTTTGCTTCTCGACGTGCCGCCTCTAGAATATCTTCATGATATTCGATTCTCCCTGACGGGAAGTTCCACGTATTCCTAACCGTTGCTTTGTTTTCCTTAATCATAAGCAGCTTACCTTCATGTTTTATCGAAACACTCACAACCAATACAATCCCGTTTTGAGTCACGCTGAAAAACCTCCATAATTAGAAAATCAATCTACCATCATCGAACTTACCTACCGATCCCCAATATTCCCTCGCTAAATCTGGTAACATCCTCATCTGAAAATGCCTAAATACGGATTCAGCATCATCTAGGGTAAGAACAACCAGCTTCAACCGATCTGTAACGATGTCAGGAAATATCATGGACAATTCTGAGGACCTCCGTTAAATCAATTTTACCAATATTTAGACTAACACATAATCCAGCTATTCTGCTTAATAGATTAAGGAAGATTGATAATGGATGAACTGACCCTGTGTTTAATCCACACCGCTTGTTTAGTGCCTGAATATTACTGTATTTAGCTTAATGAAAATTACCGCTAGAGTATGAGGTCATAGAAGGTGGGATGGGAAAAATGGCTAATTTATCAACTGGGCCGATAGAAAACAATCCCGTTTCCGGGGTTAGACCGACACAACAGGTTACGATTAGATTGGTAAGTCGTGCTGCGGACTCTCTAACTGTATCTGTCCAAGGGTATGTGCTTAGCACAACAAGAACACTGTATGTGAGTGAAGTAATCAGTATCGCCCCTAACGAAGCAGTGACCAGGAATTATTTTGCGGATCTAGATGCTTATGAGTTTGTTTTTGAAACAAGCACGGAAGGTGCAGAGCAAGTAGGGATCTCAGTGTGGGGCAAACAAGCCTCCGGACAATTGGTTGATGCACATCGTGTAGTAGATCACGAAAAAAACAGTTAAGAAAAGTCTGGCAGATAAATCTGCTCAAAAGAAGGAGATGTGGCGATGAGCTTTTTATCGACAGGGCCAATAGAAAATAACGCTGTGAACGGTGTAAGACCGACTCAAACAGTTACCATCAGAATCGATAACCGCAGCGATGTGACAGCAACATCCGTACAAATACAGGGGTACTACATGGATGGTGGATTGAGGGTTTTGTATGTCAGTGAGTCTTTAAACATCGCCCCCAATCAAGTAGTAACCAACAATTATTTTGCCAACTTTGATGCGTTCGAGTTTACTTTTACAACAACCACGACGGTTAATGATCCTATACAGGTATCCGTCTGGGGCAAGAGCAGCACAGGCTCTTTAGTTACTGCCCATCGCTTGGTCTCTTCCGAATTGCTGGGTGATGTTCCAGGCATCACCGGAGTCACAGGCGCGACGGGCTCTCCGGGGTCCACCGGTGTAACAGGTGCAACAGGCTCTCCAGGTTCTACCGGTGTAACAGGTGCAACAGGCTCTCCGGGGGCTCCGGGTGCGACAGGCGCGACGGGCTCTCCGGGGGCTACCGGTGTGACAGGCGCGACAGGCTCTCCGGGGGCTACCGGTGTGACAGGCGCGACAGGCTCTCCAGGTTCTACCGGTGTAACAGGTGCAACAGGCTCTCCGGGGGCTCCGGGTGCGACAGGCGCGACGGGCTCTCCGGGGGCTACCGGTGTGACAGGCGCGACAGGCTCTCCGGGGGCTACCGGTGTGACAGGCGCGACAGGCTCTCCGGGGGCTACCGGTGTAACAGGTGCAACAGGCTCTCCGGGGGCTACTGGTGTGACAGGCGCGACGGGCTCTCCGGGGGCTACTGGCGTAACAGGTGCAACAGGTTCTCCGGGGGCTACTGGCGTAACAGGTGCAACAGGTTCTCCGGGGGCTACTGGTGTGACAGGCGCGACAGGCTCTCCAGGTTCTACCGGTGTCACAGGTGCGACGGGCTCTCCGGGGGCTACCGGTGAGACGGGTGCGACGGGGGCTCCGGGGGCTACTGGTGTCACAGGCGCAACGGGGGCTCCGGGTTCTACTGGTGTCACAGGTGCGACGGGCTCCCCAGGTTCTACCGGTGAGACGGGGGCTCCAGGCACAACCGGAGTCACCGGAGCGACAGGTGCTCCAGGTTCTACCGGGGCTACTGGAGCGGCAGGTGCCGGAGCTATCATTCCTTATGCATCCGGACTTCCAGTTGCACTGACTACCGTATTAGGGGGACTTTTGAATACCTCCAGTTTAGTTGGATTTGGCAACAGTGCTTCAGGTGTAAGTGTCAACGGAGGAATCATTGATCTCACAGGCGCTGCCGGCACCTTGCTAAACTTTGCTTTCTCCGCATCACGTTCAGGAACGATTACTTCACTGGCCGCTTATTTCAGTACGACAGCTGGACTAAGCTTGGTTGGATCTACCATAACCATAACTGCACAACTATTCAGATCTACTACACCAAATAACTCCTTTACGGCTGTACCGGGTGCTGTAGTAACCTTGACGCCTTCATTGACCGGTGTCTTGGCACTCGGAACAATATCCAGCGGATTGACAACAGGATTGAGCATTCCGGTAACTGCCGGTGACCGCCTGCTTATGGTGTTCTCGGCATCAGTAACAGCGGGAATTGATGTGGCTACAACTTTGGCCGGATATGCAAGCGGCGGACTTAGCATCACTTAACGTGAAGTTCAGTTTCATATTAAATTGAGATACACAGACCCTTCGCCGATCATGGCGGGGGGTCTCAATCTATCTATAAGCACACAAGTGGTCTATTTTGCCCGCTTGCTGAACAAAAGCAGCCGATCACATGGATCAGCTGCTTACTACATATATTCAGTTATCGTTTCCCGTTATCAGTTATCGTTTCCCGTTAATTGAACTTTCCATTTTGATCGTTTGTTCATCAGCTTACCCGATCATGCATGCTGAATGACCAAGCGTACCCTCTACCTCGTTTCCTTCCTTACGCCAGTACTCCATGCCTCCAAGCATTTCTTTCACCTGAAAACCCAGACGGGATAAGCGGGCTGCTCCTTTGCTGGCGCCATTGCAAGCTGGTCCCCAGCAGTAGACGACGATGACCTTATCTCTGGTCAAAGACGCCGTTGTTGCTTCGCTGATCGTGTTGGAAGGAAGACTAAGAGCTCCCGGGATATGGCATTCTCCATAAGCAATAGAGCTTCTTACGTCGATGAGTACAAAGTCATTGAGACCATGCGTCATATCATGTTTTACATCTGAGACGTCCGTTTCTACGGCAAGCTTGTTCATGAAATGCTGATGAATGTACTCAGGCGAAGGAGCAGGCGTCTCTAAGACGAGGGAATATCGGATTTGATTTGTCATTTGGGTTACCTCCAAGGGGGCTGATTTGATTTCTTGCAATCAATGTAACACAGCCTCTAACCATGGAGTTATCGATAGAAATCTATAAGATACTTCAATCATATTGATAATTGGTTCCACTGATTAAATCCACGAAACCTTGAAAAGCTTTGGACTTCCACTTTTTTTTAGAATAAATGAGTTGCGTATAAAATCTACACTCCGGATGGACGAAAGGAACCGCGACAATTTGGCCCTTACAGATTTCCTCGGCAACCGCTATACGCGGCAGCAAGGCAATTCCAAGATCATAAATAACGCACTGCTTGATTGCTTCCAAATTGCCGAATTCGTAGGAAAGACTGTAATTCACTTGATTCCTTTTCAAAACATTGAGAAGCATGGACCGGTAAGTACAGCCATCTTCTGTCATAATCAACGATTCACCCTCAAGATCTTCAATGTGGACTTCACTTTGACAAGCAAGTTTATGATCAGGATTCGTGATAAAAACTAACGTTTCCTCCCTCAAATTGCTGCAGTGAAGATCGGGATCCTTAAATGGAGGATCCAAAATGATCCCTATGTCTAGTTCGCCACTTTTGACTGACTCAATAATATAAGGTTCGTTACCAGGCTGGATGATCACATTGATACCAGGATATTCTCCACGATACTTTTGAAGATATGGCGGAAGGCAGAAGGCAGCCAATGTCTCGATAGTTCCTATGGACAGTTTTCCCTTGGATTGTTTTGATACGACTTCTTTGGACTCTTCATGCAGTCTGTGTATATCGTTGGCGTATTGCAACAGCGTTTCGCCAGCCAACGTTAGTTTCATTCCCCTGCCAAAACGTTCTAAGAGAACGACCCCGTAAGCTTCCTCCAGCTTCTGAATCTGAGTCGTGATGCTGGACTGTGCATATCCAAGTGTTTCCGCGGCTCGCGTATAGCTTCCCCACTTCGCCACTTCCCGAAAGGTTTTCAAATAAGTTAGTTCCACTAGCATCCCCCACCTTTGCAAGTTCCCGATACTCTATCATGAACTCTCGGTTATGACAATTGAATTATCAAAATTAATGATCTTACCTAGCTATAACTATTGATAACTTTGAGGATAATCCGCATTGTATGATTGGTGCAGTGTTGAGGAATACAGATGTAGAGCGAATCGCGGATAGCGAGCTTGAAGTGCTGTAACCATTTTGCGGAAAGTAATCATAGAACAACAATCTGAGTAACCCAAAGCTT
Organism: Paenibacillus sp. PvP094; assembly: GCF_040546835.1. Classification (NCBI taxonomy): domain Bacteria; kingdom Bacillati; phylum Bacillota; class Bacilli; order Caryophanales; family Paenibacillaceae; genus Paenibacillus; species Paenibacillus sp. PvP094. The sequence continues at coordinate 922,848 of NZ_JBEPOM010000001.1, forward strand.
TAAAAAGCTTTAACTTTCATTAAACTAACCTGCCCGTTAGTCGAACAAAAGCAGCCGATCATATTGATCAGCTGCTTTCTTAGTTTTAACGATATCGTTTCCCGTTAGTTTATTTACGGTCTGCATATTTTACTCTTGTTTTGAAGCATGGTCATTGCGTCCTTATCTTCAAAGATTATTCTGTAATTATGCTACTTAATTTTTGAAAATCAAGACCATATGCTTGCTTCCCATATATTCAACGGAAGTATTTAACTGCTCCGCTACAAAACGAACAGGAACGAACGCACTGCCGTTCTTCAGAAGTAAAGGAGCATCTTGCATCACCGTTTGCTGGTTTACTTTTACCTGCCTGTTCCCTACCGCCCAACGAATCGTTTTACCATCCTTCTGAATCGTTACCTCTTTGGTGCTCTGTTTCCAATTCACGGCTGCCCCAAGCTTCTCGGAGATGAAACGGATCGGCACATAGGTACGTCCCGTCTGAATAAATGGCGCTGCGGTAATACGATAAGCACTGTCTCCAACATAAGCAGTCGTGCTGCCGATCACCAAGCGCTGTGTCTTACGCTGACCGCCAGGCAACTCATTTCCTGCCATTTTCACAAATAATTTATATGTTTTCGATCCCTTGCTTAAATCTAAATAGTTATTTTGCAGTGCAAGTGGTTCAATGAATGCACCCGTATCATAATACGGTAAAAAACCACGTTGTTGGAGCGGCTCTAAATCCCAGACTCGATTGTTTTTCAAATAGAGGTAAGCCAACATTTGAAGATTTCTCAACGGCTCCAAATCATAAATCTGGTTAGATGATAAATCCAGAGAAAGTAAGTTAGTTAATTTAGATAACGGAGCAAGATCTTTGATGTTATTATTCGCAGCATCGAGTCTCCAAAGATTAACCAATCCTGCTAGCGGCTTTAGATCAGTGATCTTGTTAGAACTTATGGACAACGTATTCAGATTAACTAGTCCCGCTAGCGGTGAAAGATCATTGATTTGGTTGCTAGCTAGAGATAAATCTGTTAACTTCGTTAACTTCCCAAGGGGCTTAATATCCTCAATTTGATTGTCGCTCAGATCCAATGTTGTCAAATTTACAGCATCGGATAGAGGTGAAATATCAGCAATTTGATTTCTGCTTAAAGAGAGCCTCGTCATATTGACTGCATACTCCAAACCCTGCAAACTCTTAATTCCTTTACCCGCTAAAGGAACGTCGGTCAGTGACTCTAAATCCTCTTTTGTTAGGGATTCATCGTCGTTTTTATTCAATAATGACTTAATCGCTTGTTCTAGATTGGAATCCTCAAAAGCCAAAGGCTGTTGGTTAGACGCCTCCATGTAAGCCTGTCCTGGTAAGCCCAGACCCAAGACAAAGATAATTATTAATCCAGCAAGGTATTTCTTCATTCTGACCATTCCTCTCCAATCCCTGTATAAACTAGCCAATAGTTGCTTCAATTAGTACGCAATTTGGATAAAAAAGTTGTATTGAAGAGTAATGTAAATAGTTGAATAAAAACAGCCAATCACATGATCAGCTGCTTTCTTGTTGTTATGAGCTAACGTTTCCCGTTAGCTTAATCCTTCTATTCAAAGAAGCGCAACCATTATTTCATACCGTGTAATGAGAGGAGCGACGACATGGTCTCGGCTGATTCTTGCATGCCTCGACCAATCCATTCTTCAATCCAGCCATACGTCCCGTAGGCGATAAACGATGTAACGTAGGCTGTCATATTGTCATATTCGGTTTTAGGTCCGTAGAGCGCGATGTAGGTATTTAAAAACAGATGAAACAAATTTCGTTTTTTTAGCAATTGATAGAATACGCTATTTTCTTTTAAATGTTTAAATAAACTTCCATATAGTTCGGCATTAGAGTCTTTATTTACTAGCTGATATTCAGCGTCCCACTTCGAGATTAAATTCTTTATGTGTTTCATTAAAATATCCTCTTTATCGACATAATTCCGATAGAACGAATTTCTACTCACCTGTGCTTTCGCAGTTATTTGCCTTATAGATATTTGAGAAAGGTCGTATTCCACTAATAGCTGTATGGCAGCTTCCGTAATTTGTTGTTTGACAAAAGTGTTTTTTTCTTCGTTGTTCATGATGGTACATTTCCTCCTGATCTGTGCCATTTATGGTGTACATATTGATCTTGTAAATAAGGGCTGGTACATTTGACACGTCGGTAGAGTACAACTGCTGCATCAGATTGTCAAGGACAATGGTACGGTCTGTAAATGCAAAGATAAAGGAGCCATATATGACAAAACTTTTTACGATGAAACGAATTGTTATTCTCGCTGCCATTATGATTTTCGGGTTGATTTTAGGAAGACTGGCAGTACGAATGTTAATTAATTTAATGGTTGGCGGATCATTGTTCGGCGGTAATTTTCTATGAGAACAAGTAAAAAGAAAGGAAACAAAACAGGCCTATTTATTCTGCTTTGCGTAGGAGCGTTTATCGTTTCTTTTGCAGGATCGGCGATATTCAAAGTGACTTATACTTCCCCGGCATTAAAAAAATATTCGGTAGACTGGAACGATGAGATGGGAACGGTTTATACCGACATTGCTTACGGAGACGGCGAAGCAAATAAATTCGATTTATATGTACCCGCTAATCATACAAAAGAAAATTATGGGCTTGTCGTATATCTCCATGCGGGAGGATTCACTACGGGCGATAAATCGGATGACGCACAAATGCTTCAATGGTTGTCCTCAAAAGGTTATGTGGCAGCAGGAATCAATTACACCTTACGTGATGAAGAACACCCTGATTCCAGTGTTTATTCACAGTCCATGGAAATCAAAAGTAGTATTCCCGCTATTGTTGAAGAAGCTAAAAAGTTAGGATACAACCTTGATTCCATGGCGATATCTGGAGGTTCCGCGGGCGGAACGCTGGCGATGCTTTATGCATACCGCGATGCGGATGAATCACCGATTCCGGTGAAAATGCTGTTTGAAGCTGTAGGGCCATCTAGTTTCTATCCGGAAGACTGGTCTGTATATGGCCTCGATCAGAATCCGGAGGCGGCATCAGGTCTGTTTTCAATCATGGCCGGTACTGAAATCACTGCGGATATGTTTGGCACGGAAGCTTTTGAAGAGGCAATCAAACCGATTTCAGCATACATGTGGGTCAATGAAAATTCGGTGCCTACGGTCTCCGCATATGGCGTATACGACATAGTGTGCCCGTTTGATACAGTGAAGCATTTGACCAATGCACTAGAAGAAAACAATGTCACGCATGAGTACATTGAATTCCCACATTCGGGACATGCCCTTCAAAATGACAATGCTCTGTATATAAAGTACATGGAGACAGTAGAAAAATATCTGGATACTTATATACCGGTCAAATAAACAGAAGGTTATCTTGATACCTATATGCCTATGAAATAATTGGGGGACCATTATGAAGAAAGTATTGAAAATTCTGAGTATTATACTTGCTGTGATTTTGGTTATTTTGTTAGGAGTTTATCTATTTGTTTTACAATATCCAAACCTAAAAGATGATCCGAAAGTCGACAAATGGTATCGCGTTACAACTAATGAGATGAAATCATCGGATGGAAGCAAATACCGCGCGTTTTTTAAAAAAGGCAGTGAAAATAAAGTAATGGTTTACTTCGCAGGTGGCGGAGTCAGTGTTAATGAAGAAACGGCAAGGGACAAAACTTATAATACAAAAGAAATTTTTATAGATTATGCAGCAAATCTCACAATGAACCTGGGTGGTATTGCTACAGCGGCGGACAACAACCCTTTTAAAGACTGGACTGTAATCTCGTTCCCGTATGCAACAGGAGATTTTCATGCAGGAACCGGAGAATTCAAGTATGCAGACAAAAACGGTATTGAAAAAACCCTGTACCATAATGGATATCATAATTTCACAGCTACGATGAAAGAAGTTATGGAGCATGCCGGTATTGATAATCCAGATGCGGTTTTGGTTACAGGCTACAGTGCTGGTGGATGGGGGGCATCTTTACTTGCCGATGATGTATTTAGCAATTATTTTCCTTATGCAAAAAGCAAGACGGTTTTAGTAGATTCATCTTTGGCTTTAAATGAAGACTGGCATAATATTGCAACAGATGTTTGGAAATCACCCAAGCATATTTCTGATCGAATCGTATCCAATAATATCTCGTTAGACAGTTTAACTGCACTTCATCAGAAGTGGGCAGATCAGGTTAATATTTTATTTGACTCATCGACCAGAGACGGTGATTTAGCAAAGGTACAAAATTATTTTGATACAGGAAACATGGAGACGGATGAAGAAAAAGCAGATATCTATCAGAAGATCCTAAAGGAAAGTATACCGAAATTAAAAAAACAAGCGGGTGCTTATTTATTTATCTGGGATGGTTTACCCTGGTATGATGACCCACGGAATTTAACCATGCATACAATCATTGCAACCCCTTATTTTTATAACCGATTTGAAAATGTAAATATGTCCATATCCGAATGGACAATGAATGCGGTTAATGGCAAGCTGGAGGATTATGGACTGGATTTGGTCGACAAGAACTACCCTTCGACTAATGAAAACTAAATAATGCAACAACATGAATGAAGAAAGTTGGAGGGAACTCTGAAGATGGGGATTTTGAAAACCACTCTGAAAATTGCGTTAATTATCGTTACTATCCTAGCCTTATTGGTTACGGCAGGGATTACATTCTTTAAATATAAGAGTACACATTATTACAAGTTCACAAAAACAGAGCAGCCCATCGAGAAGCGATATACTGCACTTGGAGCATATGAAGTATCGTTTGCAGAATTTGATGCTCAGGATGAGACAATCAATAAATATGAAATCTGGTATCCGAGAGAACTGGAAAGCAGCGACATCGAATATCCAGTCGTTGTAGTTGCCAACGGAACAGGAATTCCTGCCAGCTCATATAAATCATTTTTCAAGCATCTGGCTTCATGGGGTTTTATCGTCATTGGCAATGAAGATGGAAATTCAAGAACAGGCATTTCTTCAGAATCAAGTCTTAAATTCCTGCTGGCACTAAATGAAGACAACAACAGTATATTTTATGGTAAAATGGATCCAGCTCATATCGGAATCGGCGGCCATTCACAGGGTGGCGTCGGAGCAATTAACGCAGTGACGTCTCAAGAGCATGGAAACATGTATAAGGCACTATATGCGGTCAGTGCTACTTCTCCATACTGGGGACAGGAAAACATATTTGGACTAGACTGGAGCTATGATCTTTCAAAGATCAACATACCAACTTTCCTGACTGCGGGTACAGGTAATTTTGATGCGGGTACTGCCGAAAATATCACGGCGAGTGAAGGACAAGGAATTAGCCCGCTTTGGTCACTTCGGGTAAACTATGAGGCGCTTCCCAATTCTATTGAAAAAATCATCGCCAGGAAGACGGCTGTCGACCACGGTGAAACATACCAGGCAATCGACGGTTACATGACCGCATGGTTCATATGGCATCTGCAGGGAGATGAAGAAGCAGCCAAAGCATTTAAAGGCAGAAACGCGGAAATTCAACATAACAGCCTGTACCGGGATGTCCAAAGCAATATCCATTGTTGGTAATTACAAATTTTTATAGTCACTGAATTATCGAGAGAAAATCAAATATGTTATGGGGGGGGGGTGAAATGACTGAAAGAGAAAAATCACATGCTGGCTTGTTATACAACCTAATGACCCAGAGCTTGTTGCCGATCGTGATGTCACTATGAAGAAATTGTACGACTACAACAATTTACACCCACTGGAGCGCAATTTAAGACGTGCTCTCCTATTTTTCGCCCTATTTATGATGGGGCTCCCGTGTTTAATCTTCAACTAACCTGCCCGTTAGTTGAACAAAAGCAGCCGATCTCATGGATCAGCTGCTCTTAATTGTATTGAAGTAATGTTTCCATTTTAGTTTAATGATTCTTTAAAAAATCCAACAGGATAGTTATTCTCTTCTTCCACATCTACATCAGGGTACCGATTAAAGATCTTTTGAAAATTATCGCTTTCTATCAAATGGTCCACAATTTTTTCAATTCTTCCCCGGCTTATGAAGTCAATTAACACCATGTCGCTAGACCAGAAATATGCACCTTTCATGCACTCACCAGTTTGTATATTCTTCTGCCTTAACGTCTGTATATTTTGGTAAGTGAAAAAGCTAGCACCCCATTTTGAGCGATCCGGAAATACTACAATTACATCCGTATTAGCATCATTAATGTCCCATGAGCCTACAGGCCAGCTTTCAGCTTCTATCCACACATGACGATCCGAACAGCGCATGCTAGTCTCCTTTAAAAGTAGTTGGGCTACCGTTTCCCGTCAGCGAAATCCCGCAATAACCATTTATCTAAGCCATGTATTTTTACTGGAGAAAAGGGTTGTTTTGTGATGGAGTTAAACCGATAAACTCCTCGTTATCTACAGGTTTTAAACTAATTAACTCTTCTCCAAACTGCTTGTTAAGCTCTTCGACTTCACTGTCCGTTAGTTCTGCCTGCACAACAATTTTTCCAATATCAGATTCGTAGTATATTCTTTGTTTTTTCCCTGATACATTGTGATCAACATGGTGTGCTATCGATTTCAATAATGCCTGCAACTCACTTGAAGAATATTTGGATAATTTGGCATCTTTTACTGAGGTATTTACGCCCAGAAAACTACACCCCGTAACCAAAGAAACGTACACAAAAACTAAACACAAAACAAAAAGATATTTACGCATCATAGCCCCCTATAACACTTTTATAATATCATCTAACTAGTAGACCAGAAAGACTCATTATATATATCCTTCCGCTACCTCATGCTAACCTGCCCGTTAGTTGAACAAAAGCAGCCAATCATATTGATCAGCTGCTTCCTTGGTTTTATTGAGCTCTCGTTTCTACGTTAGTTGAATGCTAAATACAAGACGGGTTCCAGCTTTCATTATTACGGCTTGACCGTTTCGTTAATCTTCTCGAAATAAGGGGACAACTTGGTGGCTAGTTGCTCAAATTGCTGCTGCTCTTTTGGGGTCAATTTCTCCTCATGACTGACCCCATTTTCATCAGTGATCTTCAGCTTTAATACCATCAACTGCTTTGTCAGTTCCATATATTCTTTAAACTCATCTTCCGTGAGCTTGCCTTTTGCTGCCTGAAGCATCCCTTCAATCTCTTGATAGTCTTCTTGTGTGCCACCTTTCTGTTCAATGATCGAAGAAGAACCAAAAATATCATCGGCCAGATAGGAAGCAGCAAATGCGGCAGACGGAATGAGGATTGCTACTGCAGCAATACCTGCGAGCATGCGTTTTTTCATAGGAGATCTACCTCTCTTCTCTTTAACATAGTGTTGATAGGACTGTCGTACACGTCCATACAACTCGGGTGGGCAGTGCATCGAATCCGCCACCTGGCGAAGTTCATCACTCAACTCTTTGTCAATGGACATACACGTCTCCTCCTGTCATTTCATATCGTTTCCGGAGTTCTTTCCGTGCTAGATGATGCCTGGATTTAACTGTGCCAACGGGGATCTGCAACATGTCCGCAATTTCTTCCAAGGTATAATCGTGAAAATAGCGCAGGATGACGACCACACGTAGTTTGTACGATAACTGGCGGACAAGGCTAAAGAGCTCATGCTGCATTTCGGACTGCAAGACTACTTTGTCCGTCCAGTCGAACTGTTGTTCACAAGTCATCTGGCGATTTCGTTCAAAAAGGCGAATTCGTCTCCTGGTCTTTCTTTTCCAATCCTGTACAAGATGGACAGTGATCCCGTGCAACCAAAACCGGAATGGTCGGTTAGGGTCGTATTTCTGATATGACCGCCACATGTGCATGTATACTTCGTTCACAATTTCCTCAATATCCTGTTTGTTGTAGACGAGAAAAGCAACGGTCCGATAGACATCTTGGTGAGTCGCCTGATAGACCAGCTGGAAAGCTGACTCATCACCAAGTATTGCTTTTTCAAGCGATTGAATTAACTCTTTATCATTCATGGGGGCCCCTCCTGAACGTGATACAAATCTTAATTCGCTCCCGTGCGGGAAAAGGTTCAGTAGAAGAAAAAACTTTTTCAATAGCCCTTACTTAGTATTAGCTTTTCTTAGTCAAAGCTGTTCCTCTGCAGAAACAAGGTGTATATGGAAGAAACATAGCTGGGCTGTGTAAATGGTTTCTCAATAAAAAAACAGTCGATCCTAATGACCAACTGTCGCTCTATTATATTAATCTAAAGTTTCCCGTTAGTTTAATGAACCTCTATTATGCATTTGAATAATTAATCGAGACCACTCCTGGTTAACTACGGAACGAAGGAGTACCCCAAGTACCCGAAGAAGAACTTCGGCTCGTGCTCCTAGTTTGTATCCTCCCATAGTTGAACGTAAAAGAAGTATCTTTATATACTAAATGTGAGACCTTTATATCTAAAGTAATCTTTATCTTGTTTAACAAAAAGTTTATAACGTCTCTTTAACCATTTAAATGACCTACTCATGATGTTTGTAATTATACGTGTATGAGTGAAACGGTAGGACGTCCAAATTTTTTTAAAAAATAATCCCAACCTTTATTTCGCCTGGCACACTATATAATTGTCAGGAATTACAGATGTAACTATGGAGGCAAAAGATGGATTCAACTGGTAAAAACGAAAAAGAAGCAGCGGAAGCGATTCGGAGCTATGTTAAACCGATTTTCGGTTTTGCGTTAAACCGGGTCAAGCAGCGGACCGAGGCGGAGGATCTGGCTCAGGAGATTATGCTGCAGTTGTTGAAATCCTTCTCCGGGGTGCGGGACATTAGAAGCCTTGACGCTTACGTCTGGACGGTTGCCCGATACACTTGGGTGAATTGGTTGAAAAAGCGTGCGCACGCTCCCCAAGTGATCGAAATCAACGGCATGTCCGAACTATCTGCTTCCCCTTCCCGGGAGCCGCTTGACCGGCTGCTGGTAACCGAAGCTTACCACGAGCTCCGCCGAGAAGTCGTGTTTCTGTCCGACATCCATCGCCGAATCGTGGTCATGCATTACTACGACGAGCTTAAAATCGGCGATATCGCGATTGCTCTGAACATTCCTGTAGGCACGGTGAAGTGGCATTTGAGCGAGGCTAAAAAGAAGTTACGGAAAGGGATGAAACGTATGCGTACAACAGGAACTTTAAGTGTCAATCCGGTCAGCATGGGGGAAATGGGCCATACCGGTTCGGCCGGCAAACTGGGCGAAACCAACGATTTTCTTGGACGCGCCTTGGCGCAAAATATCGTTTACGCGGCTTATCACAAGGCGCGGACCGTACATCAAATCGCGGAGGAACTGGGTATGCCGCCGTCTTTGTTGGAAGACGAAGTCCAGCACCTGGCCGATTACAATTTTCTCATCCAAACCTCTCCCGGCAAATATCAAAGCAACACCATCATCTGGGACCTCTTCGAATTGGCCGTAGCAGGTCATCAATTTTGGCAAGATTGCGCTGCCGAAGTGGCCGATGTTCATTTTGACGCGTTAATGGAAGCTCGCCGTCAAGTCGAGGACAGCGGGGTGTACGTTCCGGACGGCGACTATAACTTCCTGCTCTGGACCTTGCTGCCCAAGAACATCGAGGAGCAATCTTGGCGGAGCATGCCAGCGGGCGAAAACTTCGACGCAGTCGCACCAATACGAAAGGATGGAGGTCAATATATTGCCTATGCAGCGTTAAATCGGAGCCACTATACCGATCCAGGTTTTGATATGAGTAGTTACGTCACCTTCGGTCCGTCGCTCCGCTACGTCGAAGACACTCCCTTATATTTGTGGCAATTCAGTACGTACTGGAGCGACCGCGAGATGGATTGGCGTTTCCTGGAATACCGGAATGTCGAGATTTGTCATGCGTTCCAACAAGGGGAACTGCCCGACAACGAAGAGAACGCCGAGCAATATTCGTTCCTGCTGGAGAAGGGGTACATCCGCAAGACCGAAGAGGGGTACAAGTTCAATGCGGTTTGGATCGACTCTCCGCAAACGTTGGATCGGTTGAACAAGGCAATGCCGGATTTGTCCGCTCTGTATGCGCCTGCTGTCGGCAAGCTCTACGACAAAATGCTCAACCTGTTCCTGCAAAATCAGCCGAAGCATTTGGAGCCGCAGCTTGCTTACATGGTGAGAGGCAACACCGGCGGAGGCCGGCTGGTCGCTTATATTTTGAAGCATTTGATCGATAACGGGAAGTTGAAACCGCCGTTGCCGCACCAGCAGAAGACGATTTCAACCTGGATGGGGCCGGTCAAGTAAGTCGGTTCGGGAATGTATACGAAGAATGGCCGTTCTTGGTCGGTGGCCATTTTTACACAACTCTGTCTTTCCACTCTGTCTGTCCAACGAAGTGATTAGGACATCGCTATTTCACCACGGCCCCTCCTGAACGTATGAAAATGATATTAAAAACTACCCATGACGCATGTGCGTCATAGGTAGTTTTTAATCATTTTCATATCTGCCGGATTTCTCCTTTACCTTACAATTTTTAATCTTTCTTGTCTGCAACCAACCGTGAGAGGCCAGATGCTCCACTACTCAGCAGATCTATTCAGCAAAACTGCCCTTTAGTTGAACAAAAACAGCCGATCATATTGATCAGCTGCTTTCTTTATTTTAACGCTATCGTTTCCCGTTAGCAGAATACTTAATTCTTAATCCAATCATTGAAATGATCTGTTACAAATCGAATCTCTCTCTCATAGTGAGCCAAGTGTCCTTCATCCACCATTTTTTGAAAGGCCAAATTCCCTTCGGCAGCACCATTCCTCAACGTATCACACATCGTTGTCAATCGTTGAATAATCCACTGACACAGTTCATTAGGGATGGGAATTCCATATGATTCGAAAAACAGATGGATTCGTCGACTTCGCTCTCTAGAGTGCAAATCTGTTTCATATACCACCGTTTTTTCCGAGGTATGGTTAGGCTGGAAGCTGGCAAGAGGAACCGATGTATAAAGTGTATACGCAATGTCCCACATGCGGGGACCGGGGCCAGCCATGTCAAAATCAATCAGCGCTGCAGGAATCTCATTTTGAAAGACAACGTTATACAACGCAGCGTCATTATGGCATATCACTTCGTGCTCACGCTCGTTGACATAACTAAGCTGCCACTCGCCATTAGCCAAGAGAGTTGATCCTTCAGTCGCATCATGAAAACGGCGTAAAAGACAGGCTAAACCCACAAGCGTTTCATCTGACCACATGTAGGGTTCAAGCTCAGGGTACTCGTTTCCTGGGACTTCCCCTGGGATGAATGATACTATTTCACGGTCAGAGTCGTCGGTTCCGAGAAATCTTGGTGCTCCCTCAAATCTTTGCTTCTCTAAATGTTTGAGCAGCTCATGAACACTCGGACTCCAATAACCAGTGGGACGGAGAACCATATTCTCCTTTCGTATAATGTGGTTCACATTTCCACCCTTCAATACTTCTTCCTGAGTCACTTTGTCTCCCCCTTTTTATTATTTTTTTTCAAAGCCACCACACTTAGATGAGATTTGGTTGAATATCTTTTTATTCTTTATATCTTTTAAGGAACCTTTTATATAGGCCGAGTACTTCTTGTTTTGAGTAATATTTTGCACGTAAACTGAACAAAAGCAGCCGATCACATGGATCAGCTGCTTTCATGGTTATTATTGAGCTATCATTACCCGTTAGTTCAATGAACTATAACGAAGATTGTAATTAATTAAACAATTTTAATAGTAATACTATAAGGTACTTATCAAATTGACCATCGAAGGTCACATCGAATCCACTACGGATTCAACCACGTTTTCTGTCTGTCTAGAAGCAGCATTTGATAAATTTTTGTGTTTTTCTCCCCAGATTTTCATTTCCATAATGATCGGCACTAATGTGCGTCCGAATTCCGATAGCGAGTATTCCACTTTGGGAGGAACTTGCGGGTACACCTCACGGTGCACAATCCCGTCTTCTTCAAGCTCTCGAAGCTGTAGCGTCAGCATTCTCTGCGTAATCGTCGGACATATTCTGCGAAACTCATTAAATCGTACAGGACCTTCGATCATATGATACAAAAGTACACCCTTCCACTTGCCGCCAATGACATCCAACGTATACTCGACGGGACAACCTTCTTCATTCGGGCATTGGCCATATCCCGATTTGCGGTCACGCATGTATTTATCCTCCTTTTTTACAGTATACAAATTGATACTACATCACACTATTGTGCGTACTATTCACGATAGTTAATATACGTTATATTACAACCAGAAAGCAATAAGTGATGTACATTCAAGGAGGAAACGACCATGTCAAACCGACAAATGAAAGCCATCGGCTTGCTGAAGTATTTACCCATTAATCAACCTGAGAGCTTGCTGGACGTTATGATGGATGTACCTGAACCTACAGGGAGAGACTTGCTGATCCGAGTCAAAGCCATTTCTGTTAATCCCGTCGACGTTAAAGTGCGCGCTCCCAAAAATCGGACCGAAAACACGCCAAAGGTTCTCGGTTGGGATGTTGCAGGTGTCGTTGAACAAGCCGGACCGGAATCTTCACTGTTTAAACCCGGCGATGAAGTATATTATGCCGGCAGCATTGACCGTCCTGGTGGGAATAGCGAATTTCACCTCGTTGATGAGAGAATCGTCGGTTTTAAACCAGCAACACTGGAATTTGCGCATGCTGCCGCTCTGCCGTTAACCGCCATCACCGCTTGGGAAGGATTATTTGATCGTTTGGGTGTGCCTGCTGCCACCGAGCGCAACGAAGGTAAAACCATTTTGATCATCGGGGCAGCGGGTGGTGTTGGTTCTATTGCGACACAACTGGCCAAACACGCTGGTTTGACTGTCATCGGCACAGCTTCACGTCCGGAATCTGCTGAGTGGGCTAAAAACATGGGAGCCGACCACATCATCAATCATTACGAAGCATTTCTCCCTCAGCTCAAAGCACTAGGTTTAGAATATGTTGACTATATTTTCTGCTTGAACAGTACGGAGAAGCATTGGGTCAATATGGCTGAAGCCATTGCTCCCCAAGGGAAAATCTGCTCCATTGTGGAGACGGATGAGCTGCTCGATCTGACCTTACTGAAAAACAAAAGCGTCACTTTTGCCTGGGAGCTGATGTTCACCAGACCATTATTCCAGACTTCGGATATGATTGAACAGCACAACCTGTTAAACGAAGTTTCCCGTATGATCGATGAAGGACGCTTACGAACTACGGTTGCCCAGATCCTCTCTCCCATCAATGCAGCCAATTTGCGTAAAGCCCATGCCATACTGGAAGAAGGACGTATGACAGGTAAAATCGTGATTGAGAACTTCGAGTAACTAATCGATTGCTAAACGCCAAGGCAGGAACGTTTGTACTCGAAACGAAAGTACTGCTTAAAACGTCTCCGCAAACGAACCATAGGAAGAGTCAGTTTATGTATATTATTATTTGCGATATTAGCTGTTCCGTCCGTTGGTAAAACAAAAGCAGCCGATCACTATGGTCGGCTGCTTCTCGATTTAGACGCAGTACTACTCATATTCTACAGAACTAACTGTCTGGGTTAAGAATCGCGAGAATCTGATGATCCTCCCATTTTCCATTAATATGAACATTCTGTCGAGCAATGCCTTCTTTTTGAAAACCAGCCTTCTCCAGCACTCGAATTGAAGCGATATTATGCGTCATGGCCCCTGCTTCAAGTCTATGTAATTTCAATGTATTGAAGCCATAGTCAACGACTAACCGAACAGCCTCAGTCGTGTAGCCTCTACCGTTACTTTTTTGATCTAAGTCGTATCCGATATATGCACTTTGAAGAGGGCCCCGCATCACGTGGAAAAGGCTTACCGTCCCCACTAACATATTATCGGTGTTTGTAAAGATTCCAAAATTATATGCTTGGTCATTTTTTCGATCTTCTGCCTGCTTTTCGATACGCTTGAGCTGTCCTTCCATCGTATAAAATTCGTCGGTGCGTGTCGGTGCGTAGCTCTCAAAGAAATCACGGTTTTCTATCTGCAACTGGAGTAGTCCAGCAGCATCATCGACGGAAATTTCCCTAATATGTATGTTGACGCTTCTCAAAGTAAGCCACTCCTCTTATAAATAGTTGTGTAAATGATTGAGCGCTTGAGCTTCGCTGTTAATCTAGCAATAAAAGTAATGTAAATGATAGCATAGGTACTTTTCAAACTCAAAAATGTAACCTCGTCGAATCTAAAACGATTCTGCCCGTTAGTTGAACAAAAGCAGCCGATCACTTGATCAGCTGCTTTCTTGTTTTATAGCGCTATCGTTTCCGGTTAGTTTAATGACCATTTTCATGCTTCCCATGTATTCGACGGAAGTATTTAACTGCTCTGCCACAAAACGAACAGGAACGAACACACTGCCGTTCTTTAGAAGTAAAGGAACATCATGCAACACCATTTGCTGGACTTCTTTGGATAATACGAATCAAAAAACAGCCCGACTTAATTTAATCAAAAAAGCGAAACCAGCGTAATTATTTCATTATCGATCGATAAGATGTTCCCCCAGATCTTATCATTAAATACTCCATCTTCACTGATTAATTGGCTCTGCTGCAATGATAGATCTTTATATAGAGTAGAGAGCTTTTTCAAAAGATCCATCTGCTCTGTTGAGAGTTTATTTTCTTTGAATGTTTCGTAAATATAGTCACTCGTATTCGGGCCATTTAGCAGATGTTGATACTTGTTATCAAGCGCAACATATAAGGCATCGGATTCATAACCGTAAAGTGTAAGCAGGGAACGTATAAATTCGATATCAAGTTTATTATTTTCCACCGCGTAGGTCAACGTATCGCTTATCCGCAATTGAGTTTGCCATATTACTCCGTTCAATAAATATAAAGTTTGTGGATTATCGTTTTGTTTTTCCTTAATATTTTCTTGAACTACGTATACTACACCACAAATAATGATCAAAAGGCCTAAGAGATATATGAGCTTTCTTTTCAAGTGAACACCCCGTTAAAATTTTGGTTAAATATAATGAATTGCCTCCAATAACTGATAGTAACTAAAATTCATGACTGTAATATGTCTCAATTTTTGGCGTTACAAAGAAGGCTAGTGATTTTCCAATATTACATAGGTATACTGCCTTAGCTTTAATAAACATTTTATTCGTACCATCTGTTTGCTCCTCAAAGAAGAAGTATGCCGCAGTACCTCCATCTAAGTCTGCGGAAGAGGTCACTCCTGCAGTTTTATTTGGAAGATCTGCTTTCTTGGCAATAGCGCCGTTCCCTGTTGTACTCCTTATTTTGCGCTCAGCATACGCTTTCCAACTACTCATGACATTCGAATCTATTGTCGTTGTAGTTACCCCTAATGTAGCGTTTTGATAAGCAGCCCAAGTGGTAGCCAGAAGGTTATAGGCTTTTTTCAAATAGCCCTTTAAAATTGGAATTTGTATAGCTTTAACTGGTGTGCTATCAAGGGGATAACTTAGATCTTTTCGATAATTGATTAGTAATGATGAGTTACCTGCACCGACAACGAACATGTCTAAGTAAGCCGTCATTACTTCTGTTCCATACATATTATCCTCTGTGGCTTTAAGATACTCTTCTACAGCAGGTGTGTTACTCCAAAGTCTTGTTTCGATCATGGAAGAACCATTTCCCGCTTGTGGTCTCTCTCTAGTGTATATATTGACGCCCAGAGTAGCATATTTTGCTGCCGGGAAACTACTTGGTGTGCCTGTAGCTGTTCCAGTTTTACCTATCGCCTGAGTCATAAATGATGTTTTATAGTTGAACGTACTCGCCGAGTCTATTTTAAGAGTTTCGGCGTGAGCCACTCCTGTCCAAAAATTGCTGTTGAATTTTGATGGTGTAGATGAAGCTACCTTTTGTTCATCAGAATTTTCCATATCCGAAATAATTTGATCTTTCAATTCCAAATAACTTGAGGGTACCTCTCCAAAAGCCAAGATGCCAACCCCATTGTCACTTTGTAATGTTCCATAGGTCTCTGTAACATAAACTTTCTCGGTCTGAGGATCAATGAACAGAGTAATCACCGTATCAATATCTATGTTTTTTTCATTTTTAGCCTCAGCAATAACAGGACCAAAATAGACAGTTTGATTATTTACGGTATATTTCGTTAGCTCTCCATCCATCAAAAACTTAAATTTTTCAATCGATTTAACTTTAATCTTACCTTCCCCAATAATATGTACTGAAGTTTCATCTATTTCATCAATAGAGAATTTTAACTTTGCAGATCCGTCTGTTTTATCCGAATTCTTGAAATCATCATTAAGATAATGTTCATTTCCTTCTTTTAGGGCATCACTCCATAAAAATGAGTCTGTTTCTTTTGGGTTTAATGCAAGCTCAATATTATACTTGTCATTCCCTTTTGCCATCGTGTAGAAAGGAAGGCTCCCAAATATCATAGTAAAACAGCAAATCAAAATAAGTATTCTTTTAGGCATATCTTTTGCACTCTCCAATATGTAAATTTAGCCTATTAAACTTATCACATATAAGTATATGTTTTAACGTCCAATTAATGGTAATAAAACCAGGTGCCCCACTTGGAAATTAGGCTCCGGTTTGATTTATCATTAGACCTGAGTATTGGATAAAACAAAAAGATTCCTTTCTTTAATGAGGGACGTCAAAGTTATACCCTTGAGCTTATAAAAGAAAATATCTCGCCCTACTTGTTAGACAGTTCACCCATTGAATTTCATGGCGCCCGATAAATCTGCTCCACCAGCACAAGTTGTATAAGCCTTTATAGGAGGTAAAGTTGAAGAGACACTATATTCTAAATTCATCATTTTTATTTGATGTTTATAAAAAATTTTGGCGTTAAATATCTACAAATGCCAGGCAAACCTACCCGTTAGTTGAACAAAAGCAGCCGATCACTTTGATCGGCTGCTTTCTTTGTTTTATAACGCTATCGTTTCCCGTTAGTTCATTAGGGAATTCTTAATATAGCCTTCTTAACTCAGTATAGATCACTTCCCCTTTATTAAGAAAATGTGGGATGTCACATGCTTTGAATTGTTTTTTTCAGCTGCTCATCGAACGACCGATCTACTTCTGATTCGTTGAAGTAAACTATCATAATGTTCTTTTTCTCATATATATTTGGATATGTTATTAGATTTGCGTTTTGCAAACGCTCGTTAAAAGATTCACGTGCTTCCCCTCGTGCCTTTTCCGACTGGAACACATAAACTAGCAAATTTACCGATTCGTCATTACTGACGCTATTCCCGATCCTATACCCGTAGGGCTTCACATTGTCTAAAACTACAAATGGTTCGTTGATTTTTCCCTTCTCACTTAGTTTGATACTTTGTCCTTTAATAGACTGCGTTACATTTCCCATCGTCAGATTTCTTTTTATGTCTCTTCCATCTAAACATCCCGAAAGTAATAATAAAAATAAACAAATTAACACTATTTTAGACCTCATCGTGCAACACCCTCCTACATATTAGGAACGATTATCCAAGGGAAAGTGTTGCAAATATTTTTCGATGTGAAGGTTAGTCATTGAACTAACCTGCCCGTTAGCTTAACGAAAAAAGCCGACTAAGTAGCCGGCTACATACTTGATTTAGTAGAAACGTTTGAACGAGAACTCACGGCAACTTGTATGCCTCCAGTTTCGACTCGTGGCACACGGATGCTGTCAATTGCGTTCCAAAATAACAAATAACAACGGACATTAAGCTATTCCGGGGACATACTGCTCGGAAAAGATTCATCATATTGATTCATCTCATTCATGATGGTGTTCGCCGTGATGGTGATCATGGCTGTGGCGGCTTGCGAGTTCGTTCAGCTCATCCACATATGTAACAGAGAGCTCGGCATAGAGCACCCCTTTTTGCACCTGAATTTGTTGATGCAGATGGCGCAAGCGCCCGAGGTTCCCTCTTACAGCGATAACCTCTAAGCATTGGTCGTGGTTCAGATGTACGTGCATGTTGGAGATAATGTCATGATGGGCCAGATGCTGCAGTTCCATTAAACGGACCGGCAGATCACTAATATGGTGATCATAGACCATGACAATCGTTCCTGCCACATCCTGCTCGGACCGCAGACGGGAAGGCTCCAGCAATGTTTTGCGAACCAGATCACGAAACGCCTCCGACCGATTTTTGTACCCACGCTCTTCGATATATTCATCAAACTGTTCAATCAGCGGAGTAGGGAATGCCACGCCGAATCGGGTCAAATCTTCTTTATCAGCCATTCATAGCCTCCTGCACATCGTTTACACCTGAGTGTACCATAGTCCGGCTGCTTCATCGACGATGCTTCTGCAAAAATCGGACAGCCTCCTCCAGCGCCCTTTTCCCGCCATCGGTCTGAAGTTGAAATTGATAGTCATGCCCCAGGTTTTCTGTCGAAGCGGTAAAAAACAGCGTTTCCGTCTCAACATCCAGTCGCTTCAGGGTCTGTGCCAGTTCAACCGATTGCCCGGTTAACGGGTCATGATTGCCTGAAGTAATAAATGAAGGCGGATAGCTCGGCGTAACCTGCAGCACCGTCGACATCTCATCCAGACGAGTAAATTCTTCAAAAGCTTTGATTCCCGTATACGACCAGAGGAATGTCCGGATGAGAGGAAACCCGCTTTCGCCAACGGTACTCATATTATAAGGTCCACAGTATAGAAGAACACCTCGCAGCTCTTCTGGGTCAATCGAGGGTTGTATATTCATAAGCTGAGCAAGGGCCTGATTCGTAACCACTGCTGCGGTCTGACTGGCAATTTGAGCACCCGCAGAATTGCCTGCGAGAAAAATATTTTGGGGATCTCCCTTAAATTCTGTGGCATGATCCTGAATATAAGTCAGGGCCTGATTGGTTTGGAATACAGGCGTCGGATATGTGGCATCTGGTGCAAGTGCATAGTTCATACTGACGACCACGAACCCCCGCTCAGCCAACTGCATCGCATAGTCGGCTATGTCTTTTTTGTCACCCAAGACCCAACCGCCCCCATGCACCCACAAGACAACAGGCAGCAATTCAGTCGCTGCTGACGGATAGTAGATATCCATCGTACTGTTGCTGCGTCCCCCATCAATATAGGCGACATCCTTTAGATGGCTTACCCCTTCAGCCATAACGACATCTGAATCAGATGGAGCAAGCTTGATTAGTGTTTTCAAAAAGAAAATAGGAATTTTGGGTGTAATCTGTGCGCCGATATAAAGAGTAAGTATAGTTACCATTACGATCACGCCCGGAATCCAATATGGCTTGCGTCTATACCACGGCCTCGCCGTACCTTCGGTGTTTAACTTTAACTGCAACAGGGTCACCTCTGATCCTTCGTCTGTCTGCATCTAAAGTGGTGTACGCCTGGGGTACTGGCAGGGTTTCCACTTATTACGACTTCTTGTCCAGTTCTTTTTTCACTTTCAGGTAGGTATCCGCAACTTTTTGCTCCAATGTGTAGATATTTTGTTTGGATCCAGCCCACTTCTCCGCAGCAGAAGAGAGCTGATTCAGTGAACTTAATACACGTGAAGGCTGGCCGTCTTTGATATTCTGCTTGAACAATTTCAATGCGTTCGTATATCGCTCTTTGGACAGGCTTGCCTGTTTTTTGGCGGTTTGAATCTGTTTCTTGAACGGGTCTGCAGCCGCAAGCATGGTGCGCAGACGCTTATCCTCTGTACTTTTGCGTTTGCGAGCATCAGCCAACTGCTGTTTCTTGATGCGAATGTCTGCCTTCGCCAGCTGTACAGCAGGTTTCAGCGTGTCTGCCTGAGCACGGAGCGCGGCAGTCCAATCCTTGTTTTTGGCTGCTCTGGCTGCAGCGAGCTGCTTGTTGACCGCCGTGTACAATGTAAACATCGGCTCATACCGGGTTTGGGCACGCTTCAGCGTATCGGCCAGTGCAGCCAGTTTCGCTTCATCCGTTTTTCGTATTTCCTGACGAAGCCTGGCTAACTCAGCCGTATTCGCTGTATGAAGGGTTTTGGTTTTCTGCTCCCAGCTCTGCTCCTGCGTCGTCCATGTGCCCACTTTTTGATACGTTTGTTGAAGAGAAGCTTTCGTCTGGGCATCCGCCTTCTTAAGCAGAGCTTCCCACGACTTCTGAGCAGTTACGCCAAGATCCGGGCCAGCCGCCTCGGCAGCCGACGTAAAAAGATGCATGGAACCCATGCTGGCTACCAGAAGCAGTGCGATGCATAATCGAGCGATTAAGCCTCTCACCATTCTGCCACTTACGATGCCGGAACTCGCAGTACCATCCATGGTCTGGTGATCTTCCACCGTGTTCATTGAACCTTCCTCCTCGTTTACTCGAATGTAATGCAATTTTGCAACTTCTTCGTTCTTCAGTTGATCCAAGGTGAATCGGCCGAAAAAAACACAAAAAAAGCACCCGCAAAATCAGACTATTGCCTGATTCTATGGGTGCTTCCCTTATTAACCGTTACCTATATGATTCGCGGTTATATCTTATTCTGGAGCGAATCTCAACCTTTTCTAATATATTCCAACACAATCATTTCGTCAAGCAAGCCTTACGGGCTAAACATTCGGCAGCAGGAGAACCCTTCCCGCTCACCATTTGATCTACTTTTCGGACAAAATAGCTTTCATCTCTTCGGTTAAATCTTCTTCCTTCAGCATCATATAGATGTTTTCTCCACGAACGGCATTCAGCTTGATGTGATAAACGGTTGCTTTCTCTGTCCGCTCTCCTGATCGCTGACGTTCTAGCAGATCGCTAATTATTTTTTTGTTTTTAGTCGCAACCTGCTTGTTGCCGCTTAGGCTTCCATCAATATATTCCGGCTGAGCATATACCCACTGAGGATTACCCGGACTGTCGATCTCCTGCTTCACGAACTGCGCCGAAGCAATTTCGTCTGCCGTGACAAGCAGTTGATCATATAATTTGTTCTCTTTTAACCATCCAATCACCCGGTCATAGCTCGGTTTGATTTCGTAACTCCACATATCTCTCGGTTGATACGGATCATTGGAGGAGGATTCCTGATTTAATTCTGCATATGCAAACGACTGCCAAGGGGAACGCTGTTCCTCATAGGTCTGGTCAAGAATATCCTGCTTCAGCAGTTCCTTGAACTCCCGAACCTGGTCAGGACTGCCAATGTATATTTTGCGATACGAACTGATGGTGGAACGGATACCAATACTGAGGATATCCTCATCCAGTTTGTACGTATCATAGGCTACCTTTTTATAATCCTCCAACTGTTTCAAGGCCATTAATTCCTGCCGGAATTCCGTTTCAGGAATTTGGTATTTCCGCTTCATGACCTTGCCGTTATTAAGCTTATAGCTGATATACACATACTCGTCATAATCATCATTCGGATTTACTGGGTCTTGCAAGGGCAGATCGGAATCAATAATTTTCTGATGAAGAGCAAGGACTGCCCCCACAAATTCAGGATTATCCGAGTAAAATGGATGATCATCGATTTTCTGATTCACTCCGTTTACGTAAGTGTAACGATCTCCTCCAAGCTTAATGCTTTTGACATCATTCACTTCCGGTACTCTGCTAGCATAACCGTTCCAGTCGGCGACAGGCACGTACAGAATTAACCCGGACAAAAGGCCATATAGAGCCAGCTTAGGCAGTAATCTGACGTTCCAGATCAGCCACGTTTTGCGAATAATCATCTCGGCCACAATGTAACCGACAATGCCGCCTAGAACATATCCGAAGATGGTCCACCCGGTGGATCCTGGCGGTGCAATCATAGTGAAGTAGGCTCCGCCAATCAAAACCAGCGTAAACATCAAGCCAAAGCGGAATATGGGTTTTACAAGGGTAAACGTAATCGCCTGGGTAGCTGATTCCACTTTACGCTTGGCATATAAGACATAAGCTAGTGGGATGAACAAGATGGCCAAAGCTGCATATATTACGAGTTCCGTGCCGATCACTGGATAGTTCCTAATTGAAGCCATCCGAAGGACAAGGGATATTTTCTCTGCGTAGCTGTTCATATCACCATATGGATATCCAAACAGATAATGCTGCAGGTGCAGTGTAAAGATAAACCAAAACACAACAGGCAATAACAGGATTGCATAAACCGTTAGTCCCTGCAGTACAGATTGGCCGATGCACACGCCCACAGCTACAGTCAGCATAAACATAAACAGCGAATAAATGCTCATGCTGAGGCCCCACATCCAGATCTCACTACCGTCAAAGATGAAGGCCATATGATCCTGCACAGCCCACACCCAACCTGTAATCGCCGTGGTCAGCCAGATCGGGATCAGGATCATTCCAAAGCCGGAAAGCAGATTGACCGTTAACAGATGTTTGCGCTTCAGTGGCAAACCGTGGAACAAGTCCGACGGCGCTCCGGATTGCATATAACGGAATAGAAAAATGCCCATCGCGACCGGGAACGTGATCGCAAACAAAATATGGGTTTCCCCATTTGCCTGAAACAAGCTGGTAATCTGCTGCGTTACACCACCTCTTCGCTCTGTTGCAATGTAGAGCGGAAGCGAAAATAACAATGTGAGCAGAAATAGTATTCCGAGCCAACCGTGCTGCCTGAAATTTTGGAACAGGATGCCCCGGTTACAGAATAATCGGTTGAATATCATACCCTGCATCCTCCATTTCATAAATAAATATTTCTTCCAGCGTCAGCGGCAGCACGTCCAGCAGATAAGGATTCAAGGCCCGGAACCGTTCCGTCACTTCCTCGCGACTGCCTTTGACAATGTACAGCGAGACACTTCCCCGCATCTCTTCATGTAAAATATTCAGCTCATCCATCGCCTTGGCATCGTCAGGATGACGGAAAGCCACCTGAATCTTATGGGTATCGGCCTTCAGATCATCAAGATCCTTCTCTACAATAATGCGGCCCTTGTGCATAATGGCGACGTGGTCACACAGATCTTCGATTTCGCGCAAGTTATGGGACGAAATAATAATGGTCACCTGACGCTCAGCGGCTTCCTGGAACAGCAAATTTTTGATCTGCTGCCGCATCACCGGATCAAGGCCGTCAATCGGCTCATCCATGAGCAGCACTTCCGGCATGCAGCTCAGCCCAAGCCATACAGCTGCCTGTCTGCGCATGCCTTTGGACATGCGATGCAGCTTGCGTTTTACATCCAGCTTGAATACAGTGGCCAGCTGCGCGAATCGCTCTTCATTCCAGCGCGGATATACCGAACGATAAAAGGCAGCCATCTGGGCAATGGAGGATTGCGGGAAAAAGTAAGGCGCATCCGCCATAAAAATCGTGCGGCCCTTAAGGTCCATATTTTCATAGATTTCAGCCCCGTCAATGCGAACGGACCCGCTGTCCTGACGATAGATGCCTGCGATGATTTTGAGCAGCGAAGTCTTGCCTGCCCCGTTGGAACCGAGCAAACCGTAGATCGATCCCTTATGTATGTGCATCGTAACGCCATCCACCGCTTTTTCATGTTCAAACGCTTTAATGACCTGATTCAGCTCAATCATTCGGCTCCCCCTTTTCGATACGGGCCATCGCTTCCTGGAACAAAAGCGTCATATCCGCCTTGGTTAAACCGGAATACGTTGCTTCTGCAATCAGCTTCACCAGTGCCGCTCTAATCTCATCTCTCATGGCTGCATTCGGATGTTCCACAGACGATGATACGAAGCTCCCTTTTCCCTGCAAAGAGTAGATATACCCTTCGCGTTCAAGCTCCCGATATGCCTTCTGAATCGTATTCGGATTGACGGTCAGCTGCGCTGACAGTGTGCGCACCGAAGGAAGCTGCTCATCAGGTTGGAGAACACCGTATACGATCATTTCTTTGATTTTGTCCACTAGCTGTTCGTAGATCGCCTTACGGCTGCGTACATCTAATTCGAACATCCCGCACCTCCTCTCCCCAATTGATGTAATACCCCATAAGCGAATTGAATGACTGTATATGAAGTGTATGCTTTCTAAACATTAGGTGTATTAACTGTACTATTATTATTAATACAGTTGAATTGGATTGTCAACGGTAACTTTGACTTCACTCTTCATACGCGATACCTTTATATATATGAAGTGACATATATGCCATCCAAGCGCGGTTAACGAGGCAGCACATGTAAGTGGATCATGTTCAGACAAATACACGGAAAGGTTGTTCCTCTCTTTCCCATTCCGTTATGATGGAGATGACCAAATATAGCGTTGAATCCTACACCTTATAAGGGAGAACTCCGATGAACAAGCAAAATCAGGCTTTAAATCATACAGAGTCAGACAGCTCAGCATCGAACCAAGCAGTTCCGCGCGTATTAATCGTAACCGCTGTGGATGCAGAAAAAGATGCCGTACTTCGCGGTCTGGGTGACCAAGCCGCGGAAATGTTTGACGTGATCGCTGGCGGGGTGGGCCCGGCAGCCGTTGCAGCCAGCACGGCAGCCAAGCTGGCATTCGCCGCAGCGGCTGGCGGGAAGGCGCTGGCGCAGGGCTCCACCGCGCCAGCCGGACCGGATGCGGCGCAGGCATCTGCCGCATCCACGGGGCCCCTTGCCGGAGCAGGCCTGACCCCAGCGTACACGCTGGTGATCAGCGCCGGCATCGGCGGCGGGTTCCCCGGCCGGGCGGACGTCGGCTCACTCGTGGTGGCCGACGCCATGGTGGCTGCCGATCTGGGCTCGCAGACGCCAGACGGCTTCCTCTCTGTGGACGAGCTCGGATTCGGCTCGTCCCGTGTGGCTGCGGACGCAGCGCTTGCCGCTCGCCTGCGCCATGAGCTGCAGCGGGCCGGGCACGCTGTCAGCGGAGGCACAGCGGTCACCGTGTCCACGGCGACCGGAACAGCCGAGACGGCCGCGGAGCTGCTGCGCCGCGTGCCGGATGCCACCGCCGAAGGCATGGAAGGCTTCGGCGTGGCAACAGCGGCCAAGCAGTTCGGCGTACCTGCGCTCGAACTGCGGGCCATATCCAACGCGGTCGGTCCACGCGACCGCGATGCCTGGCGCATCAAGGATGCCCTGGATGCGCTCCAGGCGGCAAGTTCCATTTTACGGGAGGTACTTACATCATGAAAATTGCATTTTCCCCTTGTCCTAACGATACATTTATCTTTCACGCCTGGGTACACGGACGGATTCCGGGTGCTCCGGAACTGGATGTCCGCTATGCGGATATCGATATTACGAATGGCCTGGCTGCCAATCCCGGCGGACCAGATGTGTTGAAAATCTCCTATGCAGCATTGCCTTACGTGCTGAACGAGTATGCCCTGCTGCCTTCCGGCGGAGCGTTGGGAAGAGGATGCGGACCACTCGTTCTTACGGCTAACGGCACCACCGATCCGGCATATCTGTCCGGACGCCGGGTTGCCGTGCCAAGTGAACGCTCAACCGCTTATCTGCTGTTCCGTCTATGGGCAGCGCAGAATGTTCCAGGAGGCGTGGGCGAGATTGTTGTGATGCCGTTCGATCAGATCATGCCGGCGGTACGGGATGGCAAAATCGATGCAGGTCTGGTCATCCATGAAGCACGTTTCACGTACCAAAACTACGATCTGAAGCTGATGACCGACCTCGGAAGCTGGTGGGAAAGCGATACCGGCCTGCCGATCCCGCTCGGAGCAATCATTGCACGCCGCAATCTGGACGCTCATGCACTCGCTGGATGGGCACGTGCATCCGTGGAATACGCTTGGGCACACCCGGATGAATCCAAAGAATACGTCATGGCGCATGCACAGGAAATGGACCCGGATGTTGCAGCACAGCATATTGATCTGTACGTGAACGAATTCAGTGCCCATCTGGGCGATGACGGCTATGGGGCAATCACAGCCCTGCTTGGACGAGCGATGAAAGAGGGCCTTGTTCCCGAATTCGACCTGAATCTGCTGCGGATCTGATCTGAGCCAGCAAACAGCAAGCCGTTCGTTAGGATGGCAATGAAGCCTGCTTACCTTGGGTTTTAGTTATTTTAGTCGCTAACGAACCTGTCGCAACCTATTCGGAGAATTCAGACGTAATGGACAGGCTGATGAACATTAGACACGTTATTCGGACAGAAACCTGGGACAGAACAAGTGAAACGATGAAATAAGCCATCTACGATGCTTTACAATCAATGAACCTCTGATACCTCTTCCAATAAGAGATACTGAGTTCGTTGGCTCTACTCATCAAATCTACTCATCTAAGCAGCAACACTGGTTGCCTGTATGGCGCCACTAATTATGCATCACAAAAGGGGCTGTCCCATAGTCATCAACATGACTTCATGGGGCAGCCCCTTCTATCTGATTTACGTTACTTACAATCGAACCCAGCACATTACAAGTTAGAACAATACATATTCCGGAAAACGTTTTAGCAACTCCATTCAATCCCTATTGCAACGAAGGTTACTCACTCGGTACAGTCAAAGTCACCCTTAACTTAGCTACTACCTTACATACAAGAAGAACATGATTTACGCTTCCGCTACTACGGTGCGTATCATTACCCGCAAGGCGTCAAGCATTGTGCTTATCGGCAGCGAAGGCACCGACGGCTGCAGCAATGACATCTCCGTTGAAGCCGGGAAATGGACAAATCCTGCCCGGATCGGCAGCTGCTGCAATCGAATGTAATCCAGTACTCGATACATCGTATTGTTGCAAATATACGTTCCGGCGGTATTGGACACCGCTGCCGGAATGCCTGCCCCAGTCATATGATTCACCATCGCGCGGATGGGCAATGTCGAGAACAGGCCGTCCGGACTGCCTTCGGTTATGGGCTCGTCCACAGGACGCTGTCCCTGGTTATCCGCATAGGAGCCAGGCGGAATGTCTTTTACATTCACGGCGATGCGCTCAGGCGTTACCGCTGTCCGGCCTTTGGCTAACCCGCAGGCAATCACGACATCCGGGCCGTATGCTTCCATCTCGGCAATCAGCAGATCCGCACATTCATCGAAATGTACCGGCAGCAGCACGGTTTTCAGTTTTGCACCTTCCACCACTTCCTGTGCGATAGCTTCCATCAGTTCTCCCGTGGGGTTCACGGCATCCCCGCCAAAAGGCTCAAACCCCGAAATCAGAATTTTCATCCTAGTCCCACTCCCATCCAATCATTTCATATCTCCAGTATGATTTCTCTGTACACGTACCTACATAGAACCGTCCGGTTATGGTTGGATATCATTACTCAAATTTATATCGCAAGCCCCACTGTCCTCGAATGGTATCCATCAGTTTCATGATCTCAAGGGACTCGTCCAGCGGGATAATCGAACTTTCTGTTTTGCCTTCCATGATGCAGCGCCCGGCTTCTTCAGCCTCAAATGCATAGCCGATGCTTGTCCGATCATCCGTAAACTTCTCGGGCTCGTCCTGACCATTCACATGCAGAAAAGCTTCTTTCCCGGCGAGGAACAGCGGCAAACGGATATACCCCTCTGTACCATACACGACAGCTTCGTTGCTCAGGTTCAGACGGACTGCCCCGTTCAATGATGCCGAGCGTCCTTCCGAGTAAGAGAGCAGTACGGAGAACTGTTCATCTACACCGGTCTCCCCGATGTTCGCTGTGCTCCAGACATGCTGCGGCTGCTCGCCAAAGATCATGGACGCGAATGAGACAGGATACACGCCAGCATCCAGCAGAGCACCCCCGCCCAGATCCGGGTTCAGCAGCCTTCCTTCAGGCTCCCAGCCGATACGGAAACCAAAATCCGCTTTGACAAGCCGCACTTCACCGATTCGTCCTTCGGCAATCCACTTCCGCGCCTGAACAATCGGAGGCAAGAAACGCGTCCACATACCTTCCATCAGGAAGAGCTTGCGGCTGCGAGCCGTCTCCACCAGCTGCTCCAGCTGACGTCCGTTCATCGTGAACGGCTTCTCACACAGCACTGCTTTTCCCGCTTCCAGACAAGCCATTACATTCTCTTTATGAAAAGGATGCGGCGTAGCAACGTAGATAATATCCACCTCTGGATCCTGCAGCAGCTCTTCATACGATCCGTATCCGCTTGCAAAACCATATTCAGCTGCAAATTTCTCCGCACTTTCCCGTGTACGCGAACCAACCGCTGCCTTCACGGCATTGCCGGCATGCTCCAGATCTCTGGCAAACTGGGATGCGATCCATCCTGTGCCCATAATGCCCCACTTTACCTTGTCCTGTCGTCCCGTAACTCCTGTCATATTAAAGCCTCCCTTGTACCCTATTGGTAGAACCAATTCTGACTCTCCTCTATATTACCAAAAAGAACCTCTGGCGTCAGACGTTGGTTTCACCTCCTGCCCCGCATGCTTGCACAGAGCTGCTTTCATTTCAATTCTCGAGCATTTTTGCTAAGATTATCAGCAGATCACGGATGAAAGGAAGATCCCGCTGTGTCTACTCTCGTAACCATTCAACAACTCACCAAACATATTGGAGCGACCGAGCAGCGTCTCTTGTTCGAGAAAGTCGATGCCTCTGTCGATGAAGGAGAGCGAATTGCCGTACTGGGTGCATCCGGCCAGGGCAAAAGTACGCTGCTCCGCATCCTGTCCTTATTGGATGTGCCCGATGGCGGAGACATTCTGTGGCAAGGCACCTCTTACCTCAATTCCGATCCCAGGATCTGGCGCATGCGCATGTCCTATGTTGCACAACAACCCATTATGCTTGCAGGCAGCGTTGAAGATAATTTGAAAACCGTTCATTACCTCCACCGGACACCCTATGATTCGAATCTGGCTGGCCGTCTGCTGGCCGGAGTGGGGCTGGAAGAACTGGATATACATAAGCGGGCAAGTGATCTTTCTGGCGGAGAAAAGCAGCGCATAGCGCTGATCCGTTCCATCATGCTTCGTCCCAAGGTATTGCTGCTGGATGAAGTCACCGCTTCTCTGGACCGGACCAATGCCAAGCTTGTCGAACAGCAATTGACTGAATGGAGCAAGCAAGAGGGCACTTCACTCGTATGGGTCACCCATGATCAGGAACAGGCACGCTCGTTCAGCACAACAACATGGTTCATGGGCGAACAGACCCTGCTGGAACGCCAGCCCACCTCCCTTTTCTTCGCCCATCCGCATTCGGAACTGGCCCGTCAATACATTCTGCGTCCTGCCCCCGAGGCAGATAAGGAGAACACATGTCCATCCTCGCACTGAGTTTCACCATCATATTTATTATGCTGACCATGCTTATTTCGGTTTGGCAGAAGCTTGGTCTGGAGAGAGATATTGCTGTAGGTACCGTTCGTTCGGCGGTTCAGCTGCTGCTGGTCGGATATGTACTTCAATTTATCTTCAACTCGGACCACCCTGCACTCATCATTGCGATTGTAGGTTTTATGATAACCGTGGCATCCTTCAACGCGGGCAAACGAGGCAAGGGACTACGACGAATTACCCTGTACATCGCAGCAGCCATTACGGTGACCGAATTATTGATGATGGGACTTCTGCTGGGTCTTCACATTGTCGAGCCGACCCCGCAATACATCATTCCACTCAGCGGAATGACGATTGGCAACGCGATGGTTGTCTCCGGGCTCTTCCTGAATCAGATGAAACGTGAGGTTGAAGCTTCCAAAGGGGAGATTGAGACACTGCTCTCTCTGGGCGCTGCGCCCAGACGTGCATTTCAGGATGTATTGAAACGCTCTGTCAAATCCAGCATGATTCCAACCATTGACGGCATGAAAACGGTAGGCCTCGTTCAGCTTCCCGGCATGATGACCGGCATGATTATCGCAGGCGCCGACCCCGTCGAAGCTGTCCGTTACCAGATTCTGATTGTGTTTGCGTTCACCAGCTCGGCAGCCATAACCAGCATCATACTGAGTCTGCTGACGTACAGACAATGGTTTACCTCAGATATGCGTCTACGCTCGTTATAGAAAGAATCGAATTCATTTATTGAATCTATAGAACGAAAGGAGGCCCCTCCATGATAAGCAAATCAGATATGGTTCATCATCCGAACGCCCATCCCTCTGCGTCCGACAACATGAACCGTACCATTACGGCCACGGGCAAGGAAGCTGGATCACCGAGTGATCTGGGGCTGTTCCTAGAAGATACCCTGCTCGAACTTCACCAAACAGACCTGATCAGGTTCACGAGCAAGGAATGGACTTGGAGTAAACCCGATATTGACCACCATACCTTTATATACATGCACAAATTTACGGGTAAATTGATAGTGAATGGTACCGAACACCTCGTTAGTCGCAAATCAGCCTTCCTCTGCAATCCAGGCACTGCCTTGGAATTATTCAGTAACGCAGGCCATGAGACTGAGCTGTATATCATCAATTATGATCTGTTCCGGGCAGCGGAGAAAAGCGAAACACGAATGATTTATGAGCGTGAATCAAGCTTCCCGGTACAGGGCTGGATTCAGGGCCCTTATTACGGCATACAGCGCATTGCAGCACAGCTGACTGCGGATGACGGACCAACCTCTCATAAAAAGAAAATGCTCATGACCGAGCTGCTGCACATGCTCTGGCCTCAGGAAGAGCAGATAAATAACGATAGCTCAGAGGAAGACCCGAACCAGTGGCTCCAGGTAACGACGCAATATATGCGCGACAACTATATGCATGAGATCAAACTGGAGAAACTGGCCGAACTGGCAGGCATGCATCCATCGTATTA
Source organism: Paenibacillus sp. PvP094 (assembly GCF_040546835.1). Taxonomy (NCBI): domain Bacteria; kingdom Bacillati; phylum Bacillota; class Bacilli; order Caryophanales; family Paenibacillaceae; genus Paenibacillus; species Paenibacillus sp. PvP094. The sequence continues at coordinate 953,550 of NZ_JBEPOM010000001.1, forward strand.
TTCGCAGCTTTTCAAGAGCCGGATGTACAAAAATCCAATTGAATACGTAACCCATCTGCGCATGAACCGTGCCAAGGAACTGCTGATGACCTCGGACATGCGCATTCGCGATGTGGCTCGAAGTGTAGGTTACCGGGACGAATTTTATTTCAGCCGGCGTTTTCGAAACCATGCCGGCTACGCGCCAACGTCCTATGCGAAGCAGGTGCACCGCAATATTGTTTCGCTTTCATACCCCTACACCGATCATCTGATGACGCTCGGCATAACGCCTTGTGCGGCTCAGATCCAGGGACATCTACCCCATATCCCGAAATCACTCCGTCTGCCCTTTCATGCCTATGAGCCCTGGGAGCAAGGACGTCAGGCATTCCTGGATGTGAACCCCGACCTGATTCTGACCAAGGACAATGCAGCCGCAAAAGCTATGGAACATATCGGGGATATCGCTCCGATCATCACCATCCCCTGGAATCAGACCGACATGTTCGGTCATCTTCATACGATTGCATCCATCGTGGATCGCACCCAGGCAGCGAATGACTGGCTGGAACGGCACGAACGCAAGGCTGAGCGTGCACGCAAAAAGATCAGGGATTCGATTGGACAGGTAACGGTTGCGGTATGCACATTAACTGCGAAGGGGCCGCGTATGTACAGCACCCGTAACTTCGGTCATGTGTTCTACCGCAGCCTGCAGCTGACTCCACCTGCACGCATTCAATCCGAGCTCGCTGGCAAACCTCCAGGTGTAGGTTTCAACTGGATGCCCATCACTCCAGGAGAATGGGATGGACTGGAGGCTGATGTTCTGCTGCTGGCTGTAACCTCGGTGAAAGAACGCGCCTCCCTGCTGCATCAAATCCATGCTGATCCGCGTTGGAATCAGTATCCGGCCGTCCGGAACGGGCATGTTCATGTCATTGATTGGAATTCGTGGGTTGTATACGCACCCTATTCCATCAACATCCAGCTGGATGAGGCCGTTATGTTATTGACGAACAAAGGTTCCTTTTTGTAATCTAAAAAATGTCCATCACCCGAATCTTAATTTATGCCATGTACGGGCCTGAATTAAGATTTTATAATGAACTCTAATTGATAATGATAATCAATAACAGCAGAGCTGATCTTGCTGGCAACAAAAGGAGTGACCCCCATTCAACATCCGGGACTGCCACATCGTCCGTCCAATTCAAGAAAATCCCCGGTGACAATTAGTCTAATGTTTTTGTCAGCCATCGCCATTCTGCTGATTAGTCTGTTTGTCGCCATATCGCTTGGTGCCAAATCGTTAACACTCGAAACGGTGTGGGCTGCCATATTTCAGTACAATCCGGCTCTGACACCGCATCAGATCATCCATGATCTCCGTCTCCCCCGCGTAGTTGCTGCCGCTGTCGTAGGCGCAGCCTTTGCAGTAGCAGGAGCACTGATGCAGGGAATTACGCGCAATCCGCTGGCGGATACGGGAGTGCTGGGCATCAACGCAGGCGCCACCTTCATGATGGCGTTGAGCTTTGCCATCTGGCCGGGACTGCCTTATGCCTGGCTCATGGGCCTTTCTTTCGTTGGTGCCGTACTGAGCACCCTATTTATTTTCCTGCTGGGGTCGGCTGCGCCGGGGGGACTGACATCCATGCGGCTGACGGTTGCAGGTGCTGTCGTTGCGGCCATGCTTAGCTCGCTAAGTACAGGTGTCGCGATTTATTTTGACCTAAGTCAGGATCTCGCCTTTTGGTATGCCGGTGGCTTTGGCGGTATTGAATGGCGGCATCTGAGACTCATTGTTCCTGTGCTTCTGATCACGTTGCTGCTGACCATGCCTCTTGCCCGGAGAGTATCCCTCATGTCGCTTGGAGAGGAAGTTGCCCTGGGCCTGGGGATTAATATTCGCATGACCCGATTCCTTGCCCTCACGGCTGTGGTCATACTTGCAGGCGTGTCCGTATCCGCCGTTGGCTCGATCGGATTCGTCGGGTTAGTCATTCCGCATATTTCCCGTAAACTCGTCGGTGTCAATTATCGTCTGATCATTCCCATGTCCTCCCTGCTCGGAGCCATCCTTCTGGTATTGGCCGATCTGGGCTCACGCATCGTAAATCCACCGGAGGAGCTGGCGGTAGGCATCATGGTTGCTTTTGTCGGTGTACCGTTCTTCCTCTATCTGGCCCGCAAGGAAAGGAGGGCATTGTAACATGAGATCCACGATGCCTTCACGGGGAAAACGATCCATCGTAGTCAGCGTTACGCTGATCTGTATTGCATGCGCAGTTATCGTGATTAGCCTGAATACGGGTACGATTCGTCTCTCTCCGCTCGCTGTACTGCAAACCCTGCTTGGCCATGGCAGCCCGGACGATCAGATTGTGTTGTTCGATTACCGTTTGCCTCGCATTCTCATTACAGTCCTGGCTGGAGCAGGTCTTGGCATCTCGGGAGCGGCCCTTCAAGGCATTACGCGCAACCCGCTTGCCGATCCCGGCATTCTTGGCCTTCATGCAGGAGCCGCATTGGGGCTGATGGTTTTTGTAAGTCTGTCCTATTCCATGGATGGCTCGATTGCCCTGCTGATCCCCTTGTTTACTTTTGCAGGCGGAGTCATCTCAGCACTGATCATTATGCTGCTTGCCTATGACCGGCATAACGGGGTATCTCCCATCAAGCTGATCCTGGTCGGTATCGCGGTCGCCGCAGGGTTTCATGCGCTAACGTTATATCTGTCTCTTCGGCTGGATGAAGATACGTATTCCTTCGCTGCCCGCTGGCTCGCCGGCAGTGTGTGGGGTCGGGACTGGATTCACGTGCAGGCTCTGCTTCCATGGATTGCAGTCTGTGTTCCCTATATCTGGAGCCGGTCCAAAACGCTGGACGCTTTCGGTCTTGGAGATGCAGCCGCCACGGGCATCGGTACACCTGTCCGATCCCAGCGCATATGGCTTCTCTTATGTACTGTGGCGCTGTCAGCCATAAGTGTATCCATGGCCGGAGGTATCGGATTCATCGGGCTGGCCGCACCACATCTCGCCCGCAGACTTGTCGGTCCGATGCATCGCCACCTGATTCCGGCGGCCGGTCTCATTGGCATGGTCATCCTGGTTACTGCCGATACGATTGGACGAACGATTTTCCAACCGAATGCCATCCCCGCAGGCATTGTGGTGGCTGCCATTGGTGCACCTTACTTTTTATATCTGCTGGTGCGAACCAAATGATCGAAGCCGGTGATCTACTTTATTCATCTAATTATTAACATCCAAGTGATGTTCAAGGAGAATGTGAATATTCATGTTAAAGAAAAATGTATTGCTCGCCCTGAGCATTTGCCTGATATTTGTGCTTGCCGCTTGCGGAACTGCCAGCAATTCTGGCTCTTCATCCGCTGCTGGCAGCACTTCCACGGGCAGCACTTCCGAGCAGCAGGATAGCAGTCCGGCTTCCGGAGAACAACGCATCGCGTCAATGTCCATCCACCTGACGAATGACTTGCTGGCGCTTGGCATCACACCCGTTGGTTCCGTTATTGGCGGCGAGGCCAAAGCATTCCTGTCCCATGTTGCAGATCGCCTGCAAAACACGACACCGCTTGGTCCGGTGAAAGATCCCGACATGGAAGCCCTGCTTGCCCTGAAGCCTGATGTGATCTATCTCGATGAAGAATATTCCGGTGAGGACATTGCCAAGTTTGAGAAAATCGCTCCTGTGCATGTATATAATCTGGATGACGGTACATGGCGTGATCACCTCAAGGACATTGGCAAGCTGGTCCATCGCGAGAAGGAAGCAGAGCAATATATTCAGGATTATGCAACAGAGACCGAAGAGGTAAAATCATTAATCCACGACGAGATCGGTGATGGTAGCGTCATGGCCATCCGTGTAACTGCCAAAGAATTGCGTGTATTCAGCACGCGCCGCCCTATGGGGCCGATCTTGTATGATGATCTTGGACTGACCCCGGCCAAAGGCATAACGGATATTGATTCCACCAAGCCTTACCAGGTGATCTCTCGTGAAGTACTGCCTGATTTCGATGCAGATGCCATCTTCGTAGTGGTGAACTCGGATGAGGAAGCGGAGAACATGTTCAAAGAACTGCAAAACAACCCGATCTGGCAAGGGCTAAAAGCCGTTAAAGCCAGTCACGTGTACACCATCGGCGCGCAGCCTTGGCTGGACTATTCCGCGATTGGCAATAAAATGGCACTGGATGAGGCCAAAGAGATGTTTACCCAAAAATAAACCAACGCCTTAATGGAAAAATCGCAAAAAAACCTCGCTTACGAACTGGAGAGGGAACGGCAGACTTGCTGTCCTGTTCTCCTCCGTCCGAAGCAGAGGTTTTTTCTATATTTCAATAAAAGCCTGTCATTCCTCATCCTCATAAGGTACAAACGACAATCTCAACATCCGTGTCGGCAAACGTATCCTGAATAATGCCGCTTACTTTGTCCCACTTCAGTCTGTCGAGTCCGCAACCAATCTGCGGCATGGCCAGCTTACTGATTTCTTGTTCTACACAGACGTCTCGCATCGATTGCACCGCGCGGGTAAACGATGAATAGGTTGGTTTATTCGAAAACTTCGCCTTGGTTACCAGATTCAACGTACGCCCTACCGGGTAACACCGTCCAATCTCAAGCGCTTCCTGCTTCGCCTGCTCTTGTAAAACCTGAAGCCCGAATCTTTCCCGAAACTGTACTGCAATTCCCGCCCCCATGCGGGCATCAGCGGAAATACAATGAGCGAGCGTATAAGCTTCATCCATTGCAAACAAATCCTGTTGGATCTCACGAAATTGCATCTTAATCCTCCTTCTTCACATATTAAAATGACTCACTTGCTGTTTAATGTAATTGTTCTTGAAACGCCTTGATTGTTCTCTGTCCTGCTGATCTGTCCAACACAGCAAATACAATTTGCTCAAAGGACTGCCTGAAATTCTCCTGTACCAGGACATCATGGAAATACCTCGCCACATCCACCGGATCATTCCGAAACACCCCGCAACCATAAGCACCCAGGACAAGGGTACGATGTGCATTCATCGCTGCCACGTCCAAAATATACCGAATTCGCTCCTTCATGACCGATTCGATCTGCTGGTCATCTGCCTGCCCCCGTTCCTTCACAACGCCAGCATTTACGGCAGGTGCTGTAATAAAGGCCGTCGTGTAATATTGGGCTAGCAGCCGATCCTCATCATCACGTATGACGGGTACATCCGGTGAATAGATCATATAGTCTGAATACAGACAGGTGCGCAGCTTACGATTATGATCATACATTTCATTCATTTGTGAAATACAAGGATATAACCCGGAAGCCCGGGCGAGACTCTCTTCCTGTGCCTGACTTCCCCCCAGGAAACCACCACCCGGATTTTTCGCTGAGGCAAAGTTAAGGCAAACGACATCCGTTCTCCCCTCGTCTACCACGAGACGTGAGGCTGCGGCAAGCGTCGTCTCACCGGTGACTTCAATCTGGGCAGCTGCAGACTTAGGCGCTGCCTGTAATTGGCGCACCTGCTCCCGAAGTGCCGGAAGTTCAGCCGGACGGTATAAAACGGAACCCTGAATCGCTCGTTTCAAATCTTCATCAATCGACACCCTCCGGTCATATCCGTTGATGTACTGCCCCTCTTCCAGGATGGCCAGTGTTTCCTGGGCAATACGAGCCCGGTCCGAGCGCTGATTCGTGCTTTTTAGCTGGTTATTTTTCATATGCTGGTTTGCATTCATTCGAATCACTTCCTATCTCATCTCTTAGCCGGGTCAGAATCTCACCGAGCCAGTTGGTTCCCCGCCATGTTCTGCGATGGCGGATACGTGGATCTTCTTCTGCCAGTCCAACGCCCCAGATCCGGTCATCCGGGCTTGCTTCCACTAGGGTTGTTCCACGGGTGGCGAGCAATGCGGCAAGCAGTTCTTCGTTTTGTGTGAATTTGGCCTGATTGCCTTCATAAACAATGCGTTTGCAGTTTGCTTCCCATATCGTCTGGTCGAATCCGGTTACCTGTCTGCCCAGCTTCTTTTGTACTGAAGCTGAGCTTGCCTTCAAAATCTTGTCCGCAATAGCCTGGTCGCCAAACAGCAGTGCTTTCTGATACATCATGTACTGTTCGGCACTCGTATAACCGATTCCGTTCACCGTAAAATCAGCCGGATGCCACTGGGAAAAGGGTGATGCCGTACGCCAAAAGAAAGTAAACTTCTCCATGGTTTCAGATGTCCTCCTTTCAATACAAAAATTATGTCGTCATACGCTCCGGGTTTAATCTGTATAGACGGGAAGGACGATGTCCTGCATTGCCCGTAAACTCTCCGGTTTCGATCACCCAATCAGCGATTTTGCGCCGGAAGGCTGCAGCCAGCAGCTTTTTGCCACCAATAATCTCATAGACCTTCTGCAGGGCCGTCAGCGTAAATGTCTCCGGCATCAGATTAAAAGCAATATCCGTATATTCCACTTTGGATCGTAATCGTTCCAACGCATAAACCATGATCTTGGCATGGTCAAACGCTATGCCCTCCACTTCCAAGATGGTCATGCTGCTGCTTCGCACGCTGCCTTCCACGGCTTCCTTCACCTCAATGACAGCCGATAACTCCTCTTTTCCGTTCGACAACGTCAGCTGCACTCTTCGTTCCGTCGTACGACCTCGTTCATGAATATGACGTTTCTCCTCAAGTAGCCGCTGTTCTACCCTGAACCAGTCCGCATCACTCGCATCATCGCCTGCTTCCAGCTCAAGCTCGCTGCTATCAACGAGCGCCATGTACGAGCAGCTGATCACCCTTGTACGAGGATCACGGTGCACATCGCCCCACGTGTACAACTGCTCCAGATAGATATCACCCAGCCCGGTCTCCGTGACCAGCTCGCGGCGTGCTGCATCTTCCAGGGATTCCTGCATGGACACGAATCCACCCGGTAATGCCCACTTCCCCATATAGGGATGACCACCGCGACGAATCATCAGCAGCTGCAGTGCCGGCTCAGCAAGTTTGCGATAATTGGACTGAGCCTCGCTCCTTATCGTGAAGACAAGCATATCTACCGTCACTGAAGGACGCTCATAATCGCCTGCATTATATGTCTCCAGAAACTGCTGCTCGCTTATATCGCCATGATTCAGATGGTCCAATGGTCGGCCCTCCGAATAACCTTCGTTTGTCATAATTATAACCCCGTTCTGTTATTAATAAAATGTTATTAACAATTAGATAATAAGAAATTAACACATCTATTAGCCTTCGTCAATATTTCCCATACCTAAAAAATGAGAACTGCTGTACTGGTTGGGATCGGGTGGGTGTTAAACTGCAGCATTTCAACGTTGAAGGAAATAAATTCCAGATATATTTCTGATTCAGGAAAAAAATGGTTGACGGTGCGAAACGGTGGTCTGTATACTGTGTATATTGATATATACAGTATACACAGCGAACACAGCTTGCATAGTAAAAGTGTGAGATAGAAAGGCAGGCTTGGTGGCTAACCCGCAGCGATTATTTCAGTACAACTGTGTTATATTAATTTCAATTCACTCGTATTAATAAGGAGGAGTTTCGCTGGAATGAAAAGAATCGTATTATTGGATGTTCTTAGAGGATTTGCGATTATTGGTACATTGGGGACGAATATTTGGCTCTTTGCATACTTAGGCCCTCTGAACAAAGTGTTTGGCGATCCGCTTCAACCCTGGTGGATCTCAGGTGATCGTGTACTGCAAACACTGATGCTTTTGCTGGTGAACGGAAAATTCCTCGGACTGCTTACTCTTCTCTTCGGGGCAGGCATGGAATTAAAGCGGCAAAAAGCACTTCGTAAAGGATATGTCTGGCCAGGGGTTTACATATGGACATGTGTGCTGCTGCTCATCGATGGATTGCTGCACTACACGTTGGTCATGGAATACGATGTGCTGATGAGTTATGCAATTAATGGCATCATCGTGTCCTTCATCATCAACCGTTCCCGCCGCTTTATTTTGATCGTGATGGGGCTCATGGGCGGTATACATCTCATCGGAGTGGGCGGAATTACCGCACTGTTGGCCCTTACAGAGAGTGGTTCCATCTTCAATAACATGGACGCGATTGCCAAGCTCTACGCCACGGGAACATGGTGGGAGCAGGTTCTATTCCGGCTGGACAACTTTGCTTTCTTTCGAACAGAGTCCATCATCATCATTCCACTGAATATATTTCTGTTCCTGCTGGGTTCCATGCTCATGCGTGCAAACCTATTCTCAGACGAGGCATCCGGACGTCTTAGACGCCGCAAATGGATGAATTTCGGGCTTGCCGCCGGCATTCCTCTGAACCTGCTCCTGCTGGTGCCGGGAGGTAGCATGGACTTGTTTGTTCGGTACATCAGTGCACCGATCCTTACGTTCGGCTATCTTGGGCTGATCGCTTACATGCTGGAGAAGAATAGGTTCGCCGGTCTCTTCAGGCGGTTCGAAGAGATAGGCAAGATGGCATTGAGTTGTTACATTCTGCAGAACATTCTGGCTTCCGCCATCTTTTACGGATGGGGTCTCGGACTTGGCGGTTCTCCGTCTTCGCTTGTGATTCTGTTACTGTGGGCCGGCATCTGTATTGTATTGATGTTATTCTCACATGCATGGCTGCTCAAATTTAAATCGGGACCGGTCGAATGGTTATGGCGCAAGCTCTCCATCTCTCCTGCAGTCAAGTCACAGTCACGGACTGAACCGATGTAATATCAAAATGGTTCCCTGAATTGAGCAACACAGTATTTCTCCCTCTTTAGTTCGAGCTGCGGATCTGTTCCGGAGCTCTTTTTCTTATGCTGCAAAACCTTCATCGCTCCGCGCTGGGGATACGATGCCCTCACATTTTTAATTTCCACCTTACAAATGCCTTGACGGTATGTAAGATCAAACTTATGATTTAGTTAGTCGACTAATTAATAGGAGGATAGCATATGCATTCAGCCCGCAGCGAACGGCTGCTCGGACAATTATCCGAACTTGTGAAGCTGCATCGCTATAAAGTTCATGAGAAGCTGGTTAACCACCCCGAGCTGTACCCCGGACAACCTCCACTGCTGTTCCAGCTTGACCGTGAAGATGGTCAAACCCAGAAAAGTCTGGCCGAGAAGCTTCGCCGTGCTCCTGCAACCGTTACAGTCATGCTGAAACGCATGGAAACATCGGGATATGTAAGGCGTGAAGCCGATCCGAATGACCAGCGCAGTCTGCGTGTCTATCTGACCGACCAGGGCCGCAGCGCGCTCAAGGATTTGAGTGAGGTATTTCAGGAACTGGAGCTCCAGGCTCAGGAAGGATTTACGCCAGAAGAAACGCAACTTATGTCAGCGCTTGCACAGCGCATGATTCACAACCTTCGTGAATCCTGAATGACGCATGGAATTTTAGCAGCATGCTTTTAGACTTCATTGAATGAGGTGATTTCCCTATTGTGGACGTTAAAACGATTTTTGACGCCTTATAAGTCAGCCGCCATACTCGCTCCACTCCTTATGGTGCTGGAGGTAGCCATGGACCTGCTTCAGCCGAAGCTGATGTCCAGCATCGTGGATGATGGCGTGCTTGCCGGTGACCTGCCCCATATTGTACGCACAGGGCTGTTCATGCTTTTGTTTGCCCTCATTGGCTGGGTTGGCGGAGCAGGCTGTACACTCTTTTCCAGCAAAGCGTCTGTTGGATATGGTACGGATCTGCGCCAGGAGCTGTTCGACCATATTCAAACCTTTTCCTTCCGTAATTTGGACACATTCCAGGAAGGATCGCTCATCACGCGTCTAACGAGCGATATTACGCAGATGCAGACCTTTGTACAGATGCTTCTGCGAATGTTCATCCGGTCGCCGATGCTGATCATCGGCAGTATTATTATGGCATTTACGATCAGTATCAAGCTGGCGCTGATCCTCATGATGACCGTACCTGTTCTCTTTGTCATTCTGTACATTCTCATATCCGCTTCCTACCCGCTGTTTGCCAGCGTGCAGAACAAGCTGGATCAAGTCAACGCCGTTCTGCAGGAAAATCTCGCTGGGATTCGTGTCGTTAAGGCTTTTGCACGGGCGGGAACGGAGAAAAAGCGTTTCAATCAATCCAATGAGGATTATACGGGAACAGCGGTGAAAGCCTGGCGCATTGTTACGCTGAATGCACCTGTACTCAGCCTGATGCTGAATGCGACAATCGTAGCCGTATTGTGGTTTGGCGGGTTTCAGGTTGTAGGAGGCGATATTGCAGCCGGGGATCTGATTGCTTTTATCAACTATGTAACGGTGGTGCTCTCCTCCCTCACCTCCATCGGCATGATGATGATGAGTTACTCCCGGGCCAAGGTGTCGGCTGCCCGGATCAACGAGGTTCTACATACAGAGCCGGACATTCAGTCAGGCCATGAAGCTAAGAGTGAGAATGCATTGCCATATCAGGCCATTCAGGTTGGCTCCAATCCGGCATCCAGGGCTGCTGGCCTACAAGGTGAGGTGGAATTCCGGGACGTTTCGTTCCGTTATGACGGCGAAGATGCTCTTACGGGAGTTAATCTTACTGCGCGAGCAGGGGAAAAAGTGGCTTTACTCGGTTCCACCGGTTCAGGTAAGACATCACTCGTGCAGCTGATCCCCCGCCTATATGATGCCTCACTCGGTGAAGTACTTGTTGGCGGTGTTAATGTACGGAACTGGGATCTTCAGCTGCTTCGCAGCAGAGTGTCCATTGTATTGCAGGAATCCATTCTGTTCAGCGGCAGCATTCGGGATAATATTGGCTTCGGCAGACCGGATGCCACGGATGCCGAGATCCGTGCGGCGGCGAGGGCAGCGGCAGCGGATGAATTTATCATGAACCTGAAAGATGGATACGACACGGAGCTTGGACAGCGGGGAGTCAATCTCTCCGGCGGGCAGAAACAGCGTATTTCCATTGCGCGTGCCCTGCTCATGCGGCCGGATGTTCTTATTTTGGATGACAGTACGAGTGCAGTCGATCTGCGGACTGAAGCAAGCATTCAGAGAGCATTGCATTCCCTGATGAAAGACAGCACAACCTTTTTGATAGCACAGCGCATTTCTTCGGTGAAGGATGCGGACTGCATTTACGTGCTGGATGAGGGGCGAATCGTGGCAAGTGGTACTCATGACGAACTCATGGCCAATTCCACACACTATCAATCCATTTATGATTCCCAACAACGGAAGGAGGATGTTCAATTTGGCTAAACCTGCATCTTCCTCCACGCAGCCACCTGTCGTTCCTCCCATCGGAAGACCTGGACCGGGCCGGGGACCTGTTCCGAAAGTAAGAGCCAAAAATGCCAAGCACGCCATCCTGCGAGTATGGTCCTACATGGGACGCCATCGCAAAGGGGTTATCATGGCTCTGGTCCTTACCGCTCTGGGAACACTGCTTAATCTGGCGGGACCCTACCTTCTGGGCCGTGCCGTCAATGAGCATATTGTTCCGAAAGTGACCGACGGCCTTTTGAAGGACTGTCTCCTGTTACTGACGGTTTATGTCCTGAGTTCACTCATGATGTGGGGACAGTCTTATGTGATGATCGGCGTATCCCAATTGACGGTGAAGGATCTGCGTCAGGCTTTGTTCTCCAGGCTGCAGCAGCTGCCCATCAGCTTTTTTGACAAAAATCAAAGCGGAGACCTGATGAGCCGGGCTACCAATGATATCGATAACGTGTCCACTACCCTGAATCAGAGTGTGACTCAGCTGATGTCCAGTGCGATCCTTCTTGTTGGTTCGCTGTCGATCATGCTTGCTCTGGATATCCGACTGACGCTTCTCAGTCTGGTGACCGTGCCGTTAATCACCATTGCGACCAAGCTGATCGCTTCCAGAACACGCAAACATTTTTCTGCCCAGCAGAAGCTGCTCGGTGAGCTGAATGGTTATGCGCAGGAAACGATCGCCGGGCAAAAGGTGGTTGCCGCCTATAATCGTCAAGGGCAGGCGCACCAGCATTTTGAGAACCTGAATGAAAAGCTGCGTACAGCCAGTACGCAGGCTCAAACCGTATCCGGGCTGGTTGGACCTACGATGAACGTCATGAACAACATTGGATTTGCCATTCTCGCAGCAGTAGGTGGATGGATGGCTTACCACGATTTAACGTCCATCGGACTGATTGTAAGCTTTCTCGCCTATTCCCGGCAGATTGAGCGGCCTCTTAACGATCTTGCGAACCAGTACAACCTGATTCAGGCAGCCATCGCCGGTGCCGAGCGTGTGTTTCAGATTATGGATACGCCAAGTGAATACGAAGAGAAACAGGAGAAGCAGCTGAATCATATTCAAGGTAAAGTTGTTTTTGAAAATGTATCCTTTGGATACAATTCCGATAGAGAGATTCTGAAAAATGTCAGCTTCACCGCGCAGCCTGGCGAGATGATTGCTCTGGTCGGGCCAACAGGTGCCGGCAAAACAACCATCATTAACCTGCTCCCCCGCTTCTATGAAATTACAGGCGGAAGCATCACCATTGATGGCACGGACATCTCGGAGCTGGAGAAGGATCACCTCCGGCGCGGACTCGGTATTGTGCTTCAGGATGCCTACCTGTTCTCGGGAACCATTCGGGATAATATTGCCTACGGCAAACCAGATGCGACAGATGAACAGATCAGGCAGGCAGCTGAGCTGGCCAATGCCCACTCCTTCATTCGCAAGCTGTCCCAAGGTTACGACACCCCCATTATTGCGGGCGGAAGCAATCTGAGCCAAGGACAGCGGCAATTGCTGACGATTGCTCGGGCCATTCTCGCCGATCCGGCCATTCTCATTTTGGATGAGGCAACGAGCAGTATTGATACCCGTACGGAAATGCAGATCCAGGAGGCGATGCGCACGTTGATGAAAGACCGGACCAGCTTCGTCATCGCCCATAGACTAAGCACGATCCGGGAGGCAGATCAGATACTGGTGATCAATTCAGGCCAGATTGCCGAGCGAGGTAACCACGAGGATCTCATGCAGCAAAAAGGGTTTTATTATCAGCTCCATCAAGGTCAGCCAAACTGATCATTGACTGCGCTGTAATACAAAAACGCCGCACAGGTTCCGTTATATTGGAACCTGTGCGGCGTTTTCGTTTGTTCTTGGAGGTAGCTTGTTAAACAATTATTCCACGGCTACTACAGGGAGCTCCAGTGTAAACGTAGAGCCGATTCCCACTTCACTCCGCACTGTAATCTCTCCATGGTGATCATGAGCAATCTTCTGGCAGAGCGACAGACCAAGCCCTGTCCCTTCTTCCTTCGTTGTATAAAATGGATTAAATATATCGGCAAGGGCCTTCTCCGGTATGCCGCTTCCCGTATCCGTGATGGATGTATATGCTTTGTCTCCTTCATAAACAAGAACAATATGTACTTCTCCGGGATCATTCATCGCTTCGAATGCGTTGCGTATCAGGTTGATTAACACCTGTACAATCTTGTCCCGATCCATGTGCACCATAACAGCATGTCCCGTCAGCTCAAGCGAAATCCGGTGACCGCGCGATGCTGCATCTGACTCGGTTAATGACAAAACACGTTCAAGGCACTGGTCCAGCCTCTCCGGTTTCATTAGATGAGCCTGCGGCTTGGAAAATTGCAGAAATTCTGCAGTCAGGTCCGTAACCCGGATCACTTCACCCATAATCACTTCATACCACGGGGCAATATTGTACGCTTGTCCGCGTGACAGCTGTAAGAATCCACGAATCGCCGTTAGCGGATTACGGATTTCATGTGCCATGCCGGCTGCCAGTTCTCCAACAGCCCTGAGCCTTTCCGAACGGTAGATCTCTTCTTCATTCTTAATCCACTTGCTGCGCTGTGCCTGAAATAACCGCTCCTCTGCAATCGTTATTAACTGCTGGAGGGTCTCTGCTGTCTCCGGATAGACCGAAATGCTATACGTAACCTGTAATCCTTTCAGATCGGTGGTTTGCATCGTACTCATTCGTTCCTCGATACCCGCAACCTCGGGCAAAATGATTGAAAATCGATCTCCCGCATAACGGGATATCCCATAAGCATCCGCAAAATGTTTGGAGATGCTCCCCCCTGTCCCCGCTATGATGGAACTCCAATTGTTTTCCACTTCCTTATTAAATCCGTTGAAATTTTGGATGTTCAGAAGAATAAGCAAAAAGGAGCGCTGCTTCTCTGCCGTCTCTCGCAGTGCATTCATATATCCTTCATAGTTGAGCAGCCCTGTAAGCGGGTCATGCAGGGTGAGGAATTGATTTTTCTCACGCAGTCTGCGCTTCTCAGCTTCACTGTTAATCAATGTATGGTACAAGAAAATAAAAACAACTGCTGAGAGGATATCAAATAGGGACACCAGCAAGGTGTATAACTCTATTGGTACATAGGATAGGCGAATCAGTGTATATTCCAGCACAATTAGAAAAGAAATCGGCAGTGTTTGAGCTACTCGCTGTTTGTCCTGGATCATTGTCATGATGAGCAAGTGGTATAACAGGTTACACCAGTTCAATTCACTGAAATAATGGAATATGCCGAGGAATATCCACTGAATTTTCTGTAATACAGGATATCGTCTTTCTCCATAAATGCTAGCAACAAATAAGGCTCCGGCAAGGATCATCCATGTGAGGCTGGAAGTGCGGCCCAGAAAATAAGAGGACAGGATTACAAGCAGGCAACCCAGCGGGAAAATAACCCTTTTCATCGTGTACGTTAGCAAACAGCCTCGCCCCCTTTGACAATCTACTCACATCTAACACTTCATTTACATGCATTATATCGATTATGATTAGCTAATGTTGTCGATTAATGGAAGCTCTCCAAATTGGAATGGATAGGGTTCATGGATTATATACCATTTATTTAGCATCTTGAATAGCGATCCTGCACATCATCCACCCTTTTTCTGGTATGTTATAATACAGTAATGGATTTATTTTCAATAAAATTGGAAGTTGTAGGTGATTCTCTTGGTGGAACGTAGAAGACCATTCGGAATTGGTACATTTTCACTGCTCATTGTGGCTTTGGGATTTGCATTTAATTATGCATGGGGGCCTGATGATTTTAGGTTCGGGTATTACCTGTTTCATCAGATGAATTGGCCAATCTATAGCAAGGGTGACGAAGGACTGATTATTCCAACAGTAATAACTGCAATCTTCTGGATCCCTGCCATCATCATTGCAAGAAAACACAACGTACACTATGGTACAAAAACAGCTTTAATCGTGGCCGGTGCTATGCTGATCATCTGTTTCATAGGCCCTTTGGTTACTATGTTGGATTGGATCGTCAATTCATAAAGAAAAAAGAAGCCAGCGCTCTGACATTCCAGAGCGCTGGCTTTGTTCTTTCCTCTCCACATATCTATTTCTTCGCCATATATTTGCGGATATCAAATGCAACAGCGGCAACTATAATTAATCCTTTAATAATCAGCTGCCAATTAGGGACTTACACCGATAAAGGTAAGGCCGTAGTTGATAACCCCGAAGATGAGCACACCGGCCATAACACCTGGCACTGTTCCGATGCCTCCTGCTGTTGAAACGCCACCAACGACACACGCCGCAATGGCATCCAGCTCATACATATTGCCGTAGTTATTCGTCGCTCCGCCTGTGCGCGCTGCCTCCAGCACACCCCCCAGTCCATACAACGCTCCCGCAATGGCATACAGGGCAATCAAATTACGTGCGACATGAATTCCCGACACATGCGCGGCCTGGATGTTGCCGCCAATGGCGTACATATTTTTGCCGAGGCGGGTTTTGTTAAAAACGACCCAACAGATTAAGGCTACTGCAATCGCAATCAGTACAATATAAGGGATCGAGTAGCCCCCTCCCAGATCAATATAGCCTGATCCGATCACCGTGAAGTCCGGTCTTAGTCCTCCAATCGGCTGTGACTGGTTGGGCTCTGTATCAAAATAAATCGAGTTCAAACCATATACGGCCACCATCGTTCCCAGTGTGGCGATAAATGGAGGTACATGCAGCTTGGCGACTATAATTCCATTTACCAATCCGACAATCAGACCAGCCACAATTCCAATTATAATGGGCAGCCCCACCCATAAATGCGGCAGATCCGGGAAGAAGCGATTGGCATATTCGTCAATTTGCAGCATGGACGCGGATACCACAGCCGTCAGACCCACCACCCGGCCAGCTGACAGATCGACCCCGCCAGTGACGAGAATGAAGGCCGCCCCGAGTGCAATGATGGCCCTTGTGGAGGACTGCTGCAATATATCCCGTAGGGTAGAGAAAGCAAGGAAGTTCGGGTCCGCAATGGCAATGCCGATGACAAGCAGAATAAGTACGATAAAGATGGCTCGCTGCGTTACATACTGTTTCACCTGATTGATGACTTGCGTATTCATCTGTTTCCTCCTGTCTAAGCCATCCGCTGCTGTGCGGCCAGCCTCATAATTTCCTGCTCTGTGGCGTCGGCTCCGTCTACAATGCCGGTCAGCCTTCCTTCACTCATCACCATGATCCGGTCGGACATCCCGAGCAGTTCAGGCATCTCCGAGCTGATCATGATAATGCTTTTGCCCTGACGAGCCAGTTCCGTAATAATGGTGTAGATTTCAAACTTGGCCCCCACATCAATTCCCCGCGTTGGTTCATCAAGCAGCAGAATTTCCGGGCTAGTCAATAACCACCGGGCCAAAAGCACTTTCTGCTGATTTCCGCCAGAAAGGTTGCGAATCAGCGTGTTAACAGAAGGCGTTTTGGTTCTGAACTTCTGAGTTTGCTCCCGGGCCTCTTCGCGTCCCTTCTTTTCATCCAGCAGTCCAACGCGGTTACGGTACCTTCCCAAACTCGCAATAATTGTATTTTCATATACGGACAACACCGGAAATATGCCCGTAACCCTCCGTTCCTCGGTCAGCAGCGCCATATGATGACGTTTCGCCGCGGCGGGTGAGTTGATCTTCACCTTGCGTCCATGAATCGAGATTGTGCCCGAAGCAAGCCCTCGCAGTCCGAACAAGGATTCGATCAGTTCCGTCCGCTGCGCTCCAACGAGCCCGCCAATGCCGAGCACTTCGCCTTTTCGGAGCTCAAACGTGATATCTCTGAACGAGTGTGGCTGACTTGATGTTAACCCTTCCGCCTTCAAAATCACTTCGCCAGGAACGTTGGTTCGTTCCGGAAAACGTTCGTCCAGATCCCGTCCAACCATGCGGGTGATGATCAGATCGGTAGTCAGATCGGCAGCATCCCACGTACCGACTACAAACCCGTCACGCATAATGGTGACTTCATCCGAAATCGTGAGGATTTCCTCCATTTTGTGCGAGATGTAGATAATCGACACGCCGCGGCTGCGAAGCTCGTTAATGATGGCGAACAGCTGCTCTACTTCCTTGCCTGTCAGAGATGAGGTCGGCTCATCCATAACAATGACTTTCGATTGAAAAGAGACCGCTTTGGCGATTTCCATGGATTGTATTTTGGATACGGATAACGTTCCTGCCTGTGCCTTCGGGTCGATATCCAGATTCAGGTCTTTAAACAAGGCCAGGGTATCGGCATACATCTTCTTCTCGTCGACCAGCAGCCCTCTCATCGGGAAACGTCCCAGCCATATATTCTCCATCACGGGACGATGAGGCACCGGATTCAGCTCCTGATGGATCATGGATATGCCATGCTGCAGTGCTGCTTTGGAATTCGGAATGTCGACCTCTTTTCCATCGATTCGAATTGTCCCTTCATCGGGTCGGTACATGCCGAACAAACATTTCATCAGTGTCGATTTACCTGCTCCATTCTCCCCCATCAGGGCGTGGACCGATCCGGGCTTCACCTTCAGGGTGACCTGACTAAGTGCCTGCACACCCGGAAACCCCTTCGAAATTCCGTCCATCTCCAGCAGATAAGGTGATGCCATATTGGTTCCTCCCTTCCATATGCCCAGAAAAAAAGGACGCCACCGGTAAGACGGACGTCCCTCTCTGCTGCTGTTATTGGGCGTCGGCAATGTTGTCTTTCGTAATTTTCTTGTAGGCGATCCAGACATATTTGCCATCCGTAATGTCATAGCCCGTATTTTCCTTCGTTGGTGTCTCACCCTTGGCGAGTACCGCAGCCAAAGCCACTGTTGCTGCGCCCTGGTTCTTCGCATCATTCAATACGGTGCCCAGCATCGTGCCATCCTGAAGCGCCTGAATGGCAGGAGCCGTTGCATCCACACCAACGACAGGCATTGACTTGCCGTCCTTGAAGTACCCTGCTGCCTTCAATGCTTCGATAGCACCGAGTGCCATGTCATCGTTGTTGGCAAGTACAGCTTCAATCTTGTCGCCGTGGGAAGCGAGGAATGCCTGCATTTTCTCCTGTCCTTTAACCCGATCCCACATCGCCGTGTCTTCCGCCAGTGCCTCTACTTCAATACCGGCATCCTGGATCGCCTGTACGGAGTATTTGGTCCGCAGTTCTGCATCCTGGTGACCCGGCTCGCCTTTCAGCATGACGTATTGCAGTTTGCCGTCCCCGTTTTTGTCCGCTTCGGGATGGGCTTTCCAGTAATCCACAATCAACTGGCCGGAGATCGTACCCGACTCTTCCGCCTTGGCACCGACGTAGTACACCTTATCCCATTTGTTCATATCTTCCGCTACCGGCTCACGGTTAAGGAAAACAACAGGAATGCTCGCAGCCTTGGCCTTGTCGATGATTACACCCGCTGCAGTACGGTCTACCGGATTTACGGCCATGGCACTGTATTTCTTGGATACGAAGAGATCCACTTTCTCATTCTGGGTCGGCTGTGCGTTCTGGCTATCCACGATATCGAGTGTGGCTTTGCCTTCTGCTGCTGCCGTCATGGCATTCCGTACGCCCGTCATGAACGTATCATCGAATTTGTAGATCGCAACACCAATCTTCGGCGTCTCCGCTCCGCCTGCTGCCTGCTCTCCTGTGTCAGTTCCTGTACTTCCACCCGCACTGTCTCCGCCGCTGCTGCACCCAGCCGCAGCAACCATCAAAGCGGTAAGCAGCAGTGTCATCCACGTTTTCTTCATATCCTAATGACCTCCCCCAAGTTCATTCGGCTTCACCGATGTCTTTATTATGAAAGGGTTTACACCATTTTCGAATACAATATCTTCATCTGTTTTATCGAAATCTTCCTCTCTTCGGTTCATGTCTTCTATCTTCATTGAACAAACGGAAACAGCAGCTTCTGGTTATCCATCCAGAACATATTGTCCGTACTGACCAGCTTCGTTTCCAGCGTCACTCTGGCTTGCACCTGCTGGTTATTCAGCCGTGCCACGGCCTGATTCAAACCAAGGTACCCTGCGCTGAAGCCATTTTGCACAATAAGATACTGGAATACCCCTTCCTGCAGCTGCTCCAGCTGCTGCTGCTCACTCCCGAAGCCTACAATGTTGACCTGGTGCTCCAACTTCCGGCGATGCAGTTCATCCGCCGCTCCCAGAGACGCAGGCTCCTGCAGGGCAATGAAGCCGTCTACCTGCTGCTCGTCCAGCAGCTGCTTTGCTGCCTGCCAGCAGACTTCGCGGGTGCTGCATACGGACTTGGGTTCAACCTGAATATCCGGATACTGTACCAGCGCTTCCATGACCCCCTGCTCCCGGTGGATTAGCCCTGGATTCACAGGATCTGGCCCCAGCAAGGCTACACTACCTCTGCCTCCCAGAAGCTCGGCCATCGCTTCACCTGCCTGCCGCCCAGCCTCCACATTATCCATGGAAATGACACTCGTAATCCCTTCTACAGGGAACTCATCGTTGAGAACAATCACCGGAACACTCATGCCACTCTTATTCATCGTTTGGGCCTTCTGAATAATGTCGCCAAGTACCTTCTCACTCAGTGGATCAACGAGCAGAGCGGAAGCGCCCTGTTGCAAAGCCTGCGTCACTGCTCGGATCTGTGCCTGTTCGCGCTGACTGTAAGCCGAGACATCCCGCCCGGACAACTCCTGCGGATCTCTGGCTCGGTGGATCGTCGAATCAGGATTGGATGGTGCATACGTTGCTGCCTCGGATGGAAATGCCTCCACCGTCAGCAGTTCAGCCCCATGTTCCTTGGCTGCTGCTTCTGCCCCGAGCCTTATCGCTTCAGCAAGTTCACCTGTCCCAGCAGGGGTAATTAGAGCGACACGAGGTGGCGGCAGTACCGAATCAGCATTGGAAATGCCACATGCCGTACTCAGAAATAAACAGCAGCCCGCCGCAGCGATCCCCATCCATCTGCGTACACGAAGGAGGGGCTGACTGAACTTCTTGATGGAATCTGCACGAAAGATCCTGCGGATGATTGCTTTATCTTCATTACCTTTTATCATAAAAATCGCCATCCTCCCGTTCGCATTGAACCGGTATCCGAATCCAGACCGTCGTTCCTTCCTCCAGCTCACTCTCGAATTCAAGACCGCACCCTTCCCCGTAATAGAGCTGAATCCGGTCATGCACATTGCGCACGGCTACCCCTGACCCAGCACTACTCTTCACGATGGGACTGCCCTGAAGTAGTCCTGCCACCTGCTCCTCCGTCATGCCGACGCCATTATCCGTGATGCGGAATACCAGCTGGTCGCTCTCCCGATAGACGCGGATCTCAATGCAGCCTTCATCCGTGTGATACTCAATCCCATGCACGATGGCATTTTCAATTAACGGCTGAAGGACCAGCTTCAGTGTCAGACAGTCCAATGTATCCTCATCCGCATCCAGGCTGAACCGGAATTTGCGTTTGAACCGCATCTGCTGAATGGTCAGGTAATGGTGCGCATGCTCCAGCTCTTCACGGACGGTAATAATGGTTTTCCCTTGGCTGAGACTTATGCGAAATAGGCGTGAAAGCGATGTGATCATGGTGATTACTTCTTCATTACGACTCATGCCCACCATGCGTACGACAGAATTCAATGTATTGTAGAGAAAATGAGGATTAATCTGGGCCTGCAATGCTTCCAGCTCGAGACGCCGTTTCTGTTCCTGCTCATGGATGATCTCATTCATCAGGGTACGAATCTTGTACACCATCAGGTTAAACCGACGGGATAGCCGCTCCACTTCAAGCGGTCCCTGAATGGGCAGCTCCACGTTGAAGTCCCCTCTCTCCACGGCTTTCATCTTCCGCTCCATCCGCCGGATCGGACGTGTCAGACTGGAAGAGAGCAGCATGGACACGAGAATAACGAGTATTAACACAACCAGCAGTACCCGGACAAGATAGCCATTGACCTCCTGCCGGGTTGTCATGATTTCATCCAGGTAGGCCACACCGACAATTTTCCATCCGATATTGGCTACTGACTTCACGGTATTCAGTCTTTTCTGTCCATCCGCTTCATCTTCATAACTGCCTGTGGCCACCAAGGCCTGTTCGATATTTTCGCTTTTGAGTCCCATATACATCAGCTGCTGCTGCGGATGATAAACAATGTTGCCTGCGCTCTCGTCGATGATGTAGACATATCCCCGCTGCCCCAGACTGACCCTGCGGCTCAGTTCATCCATCTGTTTGAAATTGATATCCACCAGCAGAATAACCTGTCGATCCTGACCATTTTGCCGTACAGTAATGCCTTTGCTCATCGATACGACCCACTTATAGGGGCCTGAGTACATGTTCTGAATATGAGGCAGTGAAAAGCTTAGGTGGTCCGGCACTCGGAGCGCAGATTGAAACCACCCTTGCTGTGTCACATGGGCGCTTGATTTCAACTCGGCGGAAGGTCTGTTCTTGAGCAGTTCGCCCTTGGAGTCGAGCAGTGTAATGGAGATAATGTCCTCCCTGCTGCTGAGCAGTGTATCCAGCTGTTTGTCCACCTGTTCCCCTTCCCATGTCCCGTCCCGCAGCATATGCTCCTCGATGGCTCGGTAGAGATGCGACATGCTCCGGACATAGTCCTCCAGGTTGTAACTGACCTGATCGACAATCTGCCTCGTTGTCAGTTCGGCGCTTCGTTCGGCAGCCTGTGTGAATTTGTCATGCAGAAGCAGGGCCATGATGGTGAGCACAAGTACAATGAAGATGGAAAAGGACCACGTGATAATAGACCGAATACTGCTGACCTTCGAGGATCGAAGACGGAAACGCAGATTGAGCCATAACTGTCCCATCCATCCGGCTAACGTTCTCATCGTTCTGCACCTTCACGCGTTGTCAGCACGAACTGCTTGCGATATTCTTTGGGCGAGACGCCAATATGTTTCTTGAAGCAAAAGCTGAAATAATTCGGTTCGGCGAAGCCTACCCGTTCCGCAATCTCAAACGACTTCATCTCCGTGGAGCGAAGCAGTTCCTTGGCCGCCTCCATACGGATCTGCATCAAATATTGCAGGAAGGTAAGCTGTACTTCTTTTTTGAAAATGCCACAAAAATAACCTGAACTGATATGCAGATATCCGCATACCTTCTGTATGGACAGATCGGGATCGGCATAATGTTCCTTCGTAAACCGCAGCGCCTGCTCCACAATATCCTTGTAAACATGCTGGCGCCCGCTGGCAATCCGGTGCTGTACGAGCACGCAGACTTCCCTCACTTTGTCTTGTGCCTCAGACAGTCCCGGCAATCGGAACATATCCGCATACAATTGGAAACCGGAACCGAAGATATCCTCCATGTCCTCACCAGATGCCTGCGCTGCCTTCCATACCGTCGTCAACACTTCAATCAGGTACAGCTGGATGTCCCCTCGACCATGCTCCACCGTAATTTCCCGGAAAATGATATCCAGTGCATCTTCAAGCTCCGTTCTGGTTCCTGCCTTGAGCGTACGGGTCAGCGTCTGCTGCTTCAGCTCGTCAAAACGCAGCTTGCCTGCAGTCTGCCGCTCCACGTCTGCAATATAGATAAGCGAATCCGTCCCCGGCACCAGTCTGTAGTCGAGCGCCAATAATGCATCCTCATAAGCATGTTTCACATCCGAGAGGGTATTGACCATGGATCCAGATCCCACCGTGGCCGGGATACGCAAGTAGTGATTAATGCTGCGGATGACATTTTCAAGGGCATGCTGCTGACGTTTCTCCCCTTCACCCTGACCCCAGCGATCAATAAAAAGCAGAACAATGGCTTCCTGATGCATAAAAGCATGTCCCGCCCCGTGTTCCTTCCATACCTCTTCGGCAATGTTAAGCGCAGCGAACTGCTTCAGTTCCGCATCCTCGGAGTGACGCAGTGATCCCCCGGAACCGTGGTTACCCTTTTTCTCCGATACGTTGTCTGCCCTGACCGATTCCTGAGTATTCACTCCAACTTGATGGCCATTCTTCTTCCCGTCACCCTCCATGTGCAGCGTCAGAACGGATACCCCATACCGCTCACCGTATAGGTCCAGACCGCACTGTTTGGCTTTGTCATGAATGTACGCCGGCGATTTCTGCCGATGCAGCAGCGTAGCCATCAGATCGGCCTGCACCAGCGGCAAGCTTGTATAATAATGATCCCGCAGCTGCCGGACATCTTCACGTTCTGCCACTTCGGATGCCATCTGCGCTCGCAGACGTGTAAGCAGTTCGGTCAGATGCCCGGCTGAGAACGGCTTCAGCAAATATTCATCCACACTCAGTGAGACGGCCTGCCTGGCATAATCGAATTCATCATACCCTGTCAAAATAACAACCTTCACGAGCGGGTTGCGTTCCCGCAGCCTTCGCGCAAGTTCCAGTCCATCCATAAACGGCATACTGATGTCGGTTACTACAATATCGGGCTCAACCCTCTCGGCCATCTCCAGCGCTTCACGGCCATTCTCTGCCAAACCAACGATTCGCAGGTCCAGGGCCTCCCAATCCACCTCTATGACTAATCCTTCGCGTACGTCTTCTTCATCATCCACCAGCAATACCCGGTACACGTCCGAATTCCTCCCCAGCTCTTTGGAATAATGCAAGATGCCTCATGTATATGTCGTTTCGATCCAAGGTTGCCATCATACTATACAATATTATTTCATTTGTGTAACCGCTTACTTTTTGACGGAGAAAGAATAATATTTATATCACACTCTTCTTGAAAAGATGGTAAATTATAGTTAAGACGGTCCGAGAAATTGCGAGAAAGGAACATGTTATTTCAAATGAACAGATTACAAGCTGGATTGTTAACCACAGGGATCGGTGCCGTATTGCTTTGTAGCGGAGCCATCACAGAAACCATTCGATCTGATCAGCTTCATCCCCCTAGGGAAACATTAATGTGGGAACATTATTCTCAGGACTTAAGGAATAAATTAACACGTTCGTGGAGCGGTGGAGTAGAGGCAATCCATAAGGTTATGGGTCAGGATGACGATAAGGAAAACTTAAGCAAGTGGAAGCTATATTATGATTTGGAGCATGCCAAACACCAGATTCCCCGCAAAGAGCACTCCTCTTTCATTCAGGTCTATTACGGGAATGCCCGAAGATCCTTGCTTGAAAATGGAGATTTCATGCCTGCGCTGCTTCTGGATCCTGATCATTCTAAAGCCATTCAGTTCTGGGAAAAGCATGATGGAACGTATGCAATCATAACAATGGAGAAGCGATTAGATGAGGATGGAACGCGCAAATGGCTTGAAAGGGGTGCACAGATCATCAATAAGCCCTGACCCGCTCAACAGCGGATCAGGGCTATCATTCATATGAAGTCTAAGATCAACGCAATACTAATTACGGTTGCATAGAACTCTTTATATCTTTTTATCTAATCCAAATGGTGAGATTCCTTCTCCTGCTCTACGGGATTGGCATTTAACGCTTTTACATATATCATCGTTCGATCTGGATTCGTATGTCCCATCATTTCAGCCAGACGATGCAGTGGAACACACTCAGCCATGGCATAGCCAAACCGATGACGCAGATCATGGGAACTTAGTCCTTCCAATCCGGCTGCGGTCATTACTTTTTTAATCAAATGGCGAAGCGCCCTCTCGGTCAAACGATCATTAGTCTTCTCCGAAGGGAACAGGTAAGGGCTACCTGGACTCAGACCTTCCATATACTTTCTCAACATCGTAACACACACCGTATTCAACGGAATTCTCCGTTGTCCGTTTCGTTTATCGGCCCGCACCGTAAGCTGCCCGCTTCGCTTGCCCAGTTCAATATCGACTGGCTCCAGATTGCATATCTCCATCGTCCGCAGCCCCGTATGAAACATCAAGATCAAGATGGTCTGATCACGCAGGGAATTCCCCTGTTCGATCGCAGAGAGAAAAGCTTGTTCTTCTCCTGGTGTCATGCGGCGAGGACTCACCTTGTCTTCCGGAATAAACTTTAAAGTTTTGGAAGGATCAATGCTAATTTTGGACTCTGCTGCAGCCCATTTGAATAAGCGCTTCAGTGTAATCAGTCTGCGGTTAATCGTAGCTGGCTTCAGTTGCAAAACGTTGTGTGAATAATCACGGTAGCTCATTAACGTGGATGTATCCATGTTTTCAATACTGATATCCTTTTCTCCAAATGCTGTACTTCCTTTGCACCATTCAAGAAAATGCTTCAGATCACTCGCATATTCCTTTAATGTTTTGGGAGTTAATTTAGCCTGAATGGTAAGCATATGTATGAATTCCTGAACAACCATTTCCCCATGTACCGACATACCAGATACCTTATCCATTAGAAAAAACCTCCAAATCTTGACTTATATTAGCGGACATGGTATTATCATATTAATCGATACATTAGCGGACATCAAGTCTGTGGTTTGAATATACCTGATCAGTGTTAATTTCTCATTAACCCTAATCAAAATGGTCGTTTAAAAACTTATTTTCTGGAGGAATTACATGCAAACAGGTACAGTGAAATGGTTCAACGCGGACAAAGGTTTCGGTTTTATCGAAATTGAAGAAGGAAATGACGTTTTTGTTCATTTCAGCGCTATCCAAAGTGACGGGTTCAAAACATTGGATGAAGGACAACGCGTTCAATTCGAAGTAACCCAAGGTAACCGTGGACCACAAGCTGAGAACGTTACAGTCATCTAATATATTCAAGCTGCCTTAACAGGCAGCTTTTTATTTTTATTCGATTCCTGTCCTATCAGATCTTTCGACCAACCGAATACTCCATCAAACCAAAGTGAGGGATTACACATGGATAAGGAACAATTGATTGCAGAAGTAGCCAAGTCTGGCGGATTCTCCAAAAAGAACGCTGAAAAGGCTGTCACCGTCGTACTTGATTCGATTTTGGAAGCTTTAAAGGAAGGTCAAGAAGTTCAGCTTGTCGGGTTTGGAAAATTTGAAGTGCGTGAGCGTGAGGCACGTATGGGCAAAAGCCGAAGAACCGGCAAGAAAATTCAGCTTCCGGCAGGGAAAGTCCCTGTATTCACGGCAGGATTGATGATGAAAGAAGCTTTGAATTAAGGCAGCACACCACAGTATCGGAAAGAAGGTTTTTATTCAAACGAACAACAATAATTATAATGCACATGCAACATTTTCTACGGTTGATGACATTCTTAACTATTATTCCGACAAGAAGACCAACCAGGATAACGCAAAGGATCACACCCATTCAACAGCCCCTTCAGCAGAGTCTGAACACACTTCATCATCACCCACTCGCTAACAGACCCTTTCATATTGGACAACAAACAGCCCTGCTCCGCTTATAAACGGTCCAGGGCTTGATTTATGTTTATTCCAACACCCAGGGAGAGTGTATCTTGGGGACATCATTAATCAACTGCCTTGTATAGGGATGCTCCGCTTGGTGAATGACTTCCTCTGCTTTTCCTGCCTCCACCATCCGCCCGTGTTCCATGATGCAGATCGTATCGCTCACATAATAAGCGAGACCCACGTCATGGGTGATAAACACAATGGTCATCCGGTTCTCATCACGCAGCTTGAGCAGCATATCCAAAATGGTGGAGCGCGAACAGGCATCTACCATGGAAGTAGGCTCATCGGCGATCAGCACTTTCGGGTGCAGCATGAAAATTCTCGCAATCATTAACCGCTGCATCTGCCCACCGGACAGCTCGAACGGATATTTGTTGTACAATTCCTCAAACTTCAGGTTTACGAAGGAACATGCTTCCTTCATTTTGATGTACGCCTCATCTTGGCTGAGCTTCAAACCTTGCAATTTAATGCAATCCACGAGCAGCTTCTCTACCCGGTGAAAGACATTGAACGAGGAAAACGGATCCTGGAAAATGGCCTGGATATCCTTCCAATAGGCTTTGCGTTCACGATATCGTCCAAGCTTCCTCGGTTTTCCGTTATATTCGATGGCGCCACTCGTTTCCTTAAGCAGGCCCATAATCATCTTCGCAAGCGTGGTCTTGCCACTGCCGCTCTCTCCAACAATCGAAATAATCTCGCCTTCGTGAAAATCAAAGCTGACATCGTCTACCGCCGCCTTTTTACGGTTGCCTGTACCGTATACCTTGGTCAGATGACGGCCGCTGATCAGTACCTTGCCCATCGCCATGCGGGTTCACTCCTTCCGGGAGTCATGAATCAAGCTGCTCCTCTTTCCTGATCTGCTCCAGGATTTCCGGTGTCAGCAAGCAGCGATAGATCCGTTCTTGCACTTGGATATTCTCAATCTTGCCCTGACGACATTCGTCTGTAACCAGCGTGCAGCGCTCAGCGAATCGGCAGCCTTCAGGCACATGCTTCAGATTCGGCGGAGCGCCAGGTATCGCTGCAAGCTTATGTTCCTTCATCCCCTCTTCCGGTACAATGATGGACCCCATCAGCTTACGGGTATAGGGGTGCAGTGGATTGAAGATCATCTGGTCCGCCGTTCCCCGTTCCACAATTTCGCCGGCATACATGACCATAATCTCATCCGTGACGTGATACAGAAGCGGCAGCTCATGGGTGATAAACACCAGGGACTTGATCACTTCGCGTTTCAGCAAATCCTTCAGTAGACGGATGACCGCCTTCTGTGAAGTCACATCCAGAGCGGATGTCGGTTCATCCGCAATGAGCACTTTGGGATTCAAAATGGTTGAGATGGCAATGACTGTTCTCTGCTTCATGCCACCGGACAATTCATTTGGATACATATCCAGCACATCCGGGGACAGATTCAGCGATTGGAAACGCTCGGCGGCCATCCTCCGCACTTCCTGACGCTTCATCTCCGGACGATGTTCCTTCATAATATCCTCGATGAAACGGATAATGCGCAGCGTTGGATTAAGTGCATTCATCGCAGCCTGCGGAATATAGGCAATTTCCTTTCCGAGAATGCGGGAGCGCAGCTGCTCCTTGTTCAGCTGCATAATGTCCGTGCCATTGATCCGGATCGAACCACTGCCATAATGCAGGGGCGGGAAATAAAAGCCCATCAGGCTGAGTGCCAGTGTTGACTTGCCGCAGCCGGACTCCCCCGCAATGCCCAGCGTCTGCCCTTCTTTCAGTCCAAACTCTACCCCGTCAACCGCATAAACATTCTCTTTGAGCCGGGTACGGTAATAGGTTTTGAGGCCGCTGACCTGAAGTATAGGTTGGTCCATGGTCTTAGCTCCTTATTTTCGGATTAAAGATTTCGTCCATGCCCGTATTCATCAGATAGAGCGAGAACGTAATGACGGCAATGGCCATTGCCGCGGGAATGAATGCCCACCATGCTCCTGCTACCGGAGCTTCAAATACCAGTGCCCAGTTCATCAGAATGCCGAGTGATATCGTGTTATATGGACCGAGCCCCAGCATCGAAATGGAGGCTTCGGACAGAATGCCCGAGGCGGTCTGGAGCACAAAGGCCATGACAACATAAGACGCGATATACGGCAGAATCTCATGGATAATAATACGCGTTGTGCTGTGTCCAGAAATTTTCGCAATATGCACATGATCCCGGCTCCGCAGGGATGTTGTCTGTGCACGTACCGCCCTGGCTGTCCACGGCCAGCTCGTGATGCCAATAATAATGGCCGTTACGAGCGAACTGCGGGAATCGATACTGACCGAGATGAGAATCAAAATGATAAAAGAAGGAATCACGATGAAAATATTCGTAACTGCTGTCAGGAAATTGTCCAGCATGCCCCCGATATATCCGGATACCAAGCCCATAATCAGACCAATGACCGTTGCAAAAACGCCCGCGATCAGCCCCACCCGTATGGATGTCTGGATGCCATACATCAATTCCAGAAAGATATCGCGCCCAAAGTTGTCTGATCCCAGCAGCAATCCATCCCCCGGAGGCTGGAACGCCATCGCAATCATTTCCAGCGGATCACTGCGATTGATGAGCGGATAGATGGTAACAAGCAGCAGCATGCCTACAAAAGTCACCGCACCGATCATAAACTTGGGCGACTTCAGCAAAATAGAGATCGAATGCTTCATGTCATTGTTCCTCCATTTGAGCAGCCTTGATGCGCGGATCAATGAAGCCATAGATTACATCAATCGTGAAATTGGCCAGCAGCACGGCAACGGCAATCAGCAGTGTACATCCTGAAATGAGCGGATAATCGAGCTGACGTATGGCGGTGAACAGCCAGGTGCCAATACCCGGATAACTAAACACAATTTCACAGATCAGGGATCCACCAACCATGGTGCCAATGGAGAGCGCCAGTCCCGTGATCTGCGGTAGCATGGCGTTGCGGAACACATAACGGGCAATGCGGCCGTCCCGGATACCAAGGAGTTTGCTGTACAGCACATAGTCCGAATTCAGCTCGTAGATCGACATCTCCCGCATGCCTATCGCCTGGCCGCCAATGGTTACCAGCACAATGGATAGGAACGGCAAGGTATGGTGGCGTATCACTGACATGATAAAGTCGAAGCTCAGCTGGGGCACCATCTGGAAGTCGTATCCACCGGACAGCGGGAACCATTTGAGTGTTAAAGCAAAGACATACAGCATAATAATAGCCAGAGTGAAAAAAGGAATGGAATTGATAAACAGCGCTACAGGAAACAGCACTTTATCAAAAACACCTTTCCGGTACGCCGCGATGGCACCAAGCCAAATTGCCGATTAACCAGCCCACCAGGATAGCTGGGAGCTGAAGCCCCACCGTCCAAGGGACGGCGGAGGCCAGAATGTCCGTTACAGGCTTCGGATACAATCCGAAAGACGTGCCGAGATTGCCTGTGAAGAGATTTTTCAAATAAATGCCAAACTGGGTCCACAGGGGCTGATCAATACCAAATTCAACGGTAAATGTCTCATACACCCGCTTGATGGAGTCCGAATCAGTCATGCCTGCGGTCATTTTGGAAGCGATCATGCTCACCGGGTTGCCTTCAATCAGTCTTGGCAGAATAAAATTCAATCCGACGGCGATGATCAGGGTCAGGCCATACCAGAACACTTTTTTCGCTACATATCTGGCGTAGGCATTCATTGGATCCAGCACCCCCCGAATTTTACGGATAAGGTCATCACTGTGCTAAGGTGAAAGCGTTCTCTCATCTGCTAATTATGAATTTGGTAAAGTGCCCTGATGCCTGCGCCATCCATGGAAATCTGCGGTGGAATATTGGTACCGTCCCCTTCGGAAGGGAAGCCTTTCCAGACGGACTCATTTACGGTATCAAAAACCCATGGTCTATACATCAGAGGAATGGACGGGATGTCTTTCAGCCAGATCGTATTAAGCTCTGTGTACAGTGCTTTCAGTTTTGCCTCATCGGATACGGAAGGAATCTCTTCAATGATTGCGTCTGCACGGTCATTCTGGTAACGGCCCCAGTTCCAGAATGCCATCTCCCCGAGTGGTGCGACGCCTTTCGAATACATGATGGTCATGGCACGGTTCCACGGCTGGCTCGGACTCACGCCGCCCGCAGGGGTGTTCATAATGATATCGAATTTGCCGGTTTGCAGGTCATTGGTCCACACCGGAGATTCCGGGAATTTGGTTCGAATCTCAATGCCAATCGCCTTGGCACTCTGCGCAACGATCTCCAGGGCCGCATTCCAGTCTGACCAGCCATACGGACATTCAATTTCAAACGGCCCGAGACGGGTACCGTTCAGTACACGAATCCCGTCTTTGCCTTTGGCAGCCCCAATCGAATCAAGCAGCGCATTGGCCCCTTCCACATCGGTGGTCCATTGCAGGGACTTGATTGCATTCTGATCAATATATTTGGACTCGGCATCCGAGTTCAAGGTCAGCGAAGGCTGCATCGGTGCAGAATAACCGCTCATTGCCAGTTCGGAGATCTTGTCATAGTTGATGCTCATGGCAATGGCCCGGCGGACATCTGCGTTATCCAGTCCGGCTTTGGAGAGATTGAAGAATATGCTCGGCATGGAACCAGGGAGATAGTAAGGGGCATCTTTCAAATAGGTTTTGACCGGAGCGCCGCCTTCCCACATTTTCCACACCTGCGGGATAAACTGTTGGGAGACGTCCACTTGCCCACTCTTGAACGCGAGATCCCCTGCCGCATTATCCTTGTAGATCACATGGGTAATATACTTCGGTGCCGGCAGCTTGCCGAACAGCTTTTGTCCCCAGTAGTTGTCGTCGCGAATAATGGTAATTTTCTGATCATTGTAGAAGTGCAGTTTGTAAGCTCCGGTGCCCACCGGGTTATCGTTGATTTCTTTGCGGATCGCTGTCAGATCATTATTATTTTTCTTCTCGATCTCTTCCCAGATATGCTTCGGCAGCATCGGGATTAATTCAATGCTATCCAGTACGGTCAGTTTGTTGGGATTATCAGGGTTCAGCTTGATCTCCACGACCTGGGCTCCGCCTGCTTTCACTTCCTGAATATAGGTCCAGAAACTGCTCCAGTTAATGTCGTATTTCTTGCCCAGTTCATAGGTGTACACCACATCATCTGCGGTAAAAGGCTTCCCGTCACTCCACTTGGCATCCGCGTTCAGCTCGATCCGCAGCGTCGTGTCATCCGTCCATTCGTATGACTTGCCGAGCAGCGGCTCAAGTGCTCCATCCAGTTGGTTCACCATAAATAAGGTCTCATACAGGAGTTCCCTGGAGTTTCCGTAATTCACAGGGAAGGCGGGATTGCCGCTGAGCAGATTGAAATTGGTGGGAGGGCCCCAC
Source organism: Paenibacillus sp. PvP094 (assembly GCF_040546835.1). Lineage (NCBI taxonomy): Bacteria > Bacillati > Bacillota > Bacilli > Caryophanales > Paenibacillaceae > Paenibacillus > Paenibacillus sp. PvP094. Next base: position 985,559 of record NZ_JBEPOM010000001.1, read on the forward strand.
TGCAATCCATTGATATACAGCGTCTCGTTGCGCGGAGTCTCCTTGTTGGTTTGTGGGGCCGGTTCATTTTGGGTCGTTGCAGCAGGTGGATCTACCGTTCCTTGCGGTTCACTTACCGACGGTGGCTGAACACTTTGGCATCCGGCCAATAGAGCAGCCGACAATAACAGGGCGATGAGCGGTTTTGCAGCACTCTTGACTCGCATCCTGAACCCCTCCGTGAATTCATATTGGTATTTGGAAGCGCTTACTTAACGATATTCTATGAGATATATCACATGAAACATTCCATCTCTTTCCTCAATGTCGAGACATTATTTTTTGCAGCTAGGCCAAAGGGGTGTAGGCATATGGTGTCCAAATAAAAACAGCCGGCTCCGTCAGGAACCAGCTGTTTTTTTTGGAAACCAATCCTATCTGCTATTTACAAGTTCCTTCAATGTCTGCAGGTCATATGTGGAAACCAATTGTTCCAAATGGGTATCCAGCCACTCTTCATCCTGATCCCACCATTTCAGTTCCAGCAGCAGCTCAATTGTTTCGTCGTCAAAGCGCTTTTTGATCGGCTTGGCTGGGTTGCCACCCACAATGACATACGGCTCGATGTTCCGTGTTACCGTCGAATTGGACGCAACGATGGCTCCGTCGCCGATCGTGACGCCTGGCATGATCGTTACATTTTGCCCAAGCCATACGTCGTTACCCAGTACGGTATCGCCCTTAAATGGCAGCTGATCCAGAGTGGGCGTCACTCTCTCCCATCCTCCACCGAAAATATTGAAAGGATAGGTCGTCATGCCCTCCATCCGGTGGTTTGCACCATTCATAATGAAGGTCACACCTTCTGCAATCGCACAAAACTTGCCGATCACTAGGCGATCCCCAAGAAAATCATAATGATGCAGAACTCGGTCATAGAAATGTTCAGGCGGATTACTATTGTCGCTATAGTAGGTATAGTCACCGATGTCCACATTGGGGCGAGGCGGCAAATTTTGAATATAACAAACGGTGCGAATATTCTCGTTGGGGAATAGTTTTGTTTTATCGGGAGCCATACTTATTCCTCCTTTTTCCACCATTGTAACAGATATTAGATCTTAAACGGACTGAGCGATGCCTGAAGCTCCGAGGAAACATCGGACAGCACCGCTGCGGACGCCTTAATCTGTTCCACCGACTTGAGCTGTTCATGAACCGAAGCGGCAGCCTGCTGCGAATTGGCACTGGCCGTCTGCGCATGGCGTGCAATCTCGTGCACGGAAGCAACGATCTGTTCTACGCCGGCTGACATCTCCTCACTCGTCGCTGCCATGTCCTCAATTTCCGTTGCGATCCTTAAGTTTGTGTCCCGGATCAGGCTGAAGTTTTGTTCCGTTACACGGGTCAAGCGCATTCCTTCCTGCACCTCATCCTTCACTCGAGACATGGCTGTTAGTGACAGCAGCATGTCCTGCTCCATGGCTTTGACCAGTTCCTCAATGCGGCTCGAAGAGTCCCCGGCCTGTTCAGCCAATTTGCGAACCTCGGTAGACACGACGGCAAAGCCTCTGCCATGCTCCCCTGCTCTGGCAGCTTCAATGGATGCATTAAGAGCGAGAAGATTGGTTTGATTCGCAATCTCATGAATGGTGGTAACCATCTGGCTTATCTGGGCAGACTTCTCTTCCAGCGTACGAATGACTTCATCCGTTGTTGTAACGGAGGATTCGATCGTCGACATTTGCTGAACCGTCAGCTGCACTGCTTCCCCTCCGGTTTCCGCTTGCTTCCGGGAGTACAGGGCAGATTCCGAGATGCTGGAGGCCTTGTCTGCCATCCGCTGCACTCCAATGGCCACCTCTTCCATGGCCTGCAGGTTCTCTTCGGTACTAATGGTCTGGCTCTCTGCCCCTCTCGCGACTTGTTCTACCGACGAAGCAATCTGTTCGGATTCTTGTGCTGTGCGTTCCGCAATGGTCAAGAGTATTCCGGTCGAATGCTTAGCTTTCTCCCCCGCTTGAAGACCACCCTGAATAATCAGTTGCAAGCTGCTTCTCATCTCGTTGTACCCGGTACCCAGCATGCCAATCTCGTCCTGGACGTGATCAACAACCGGCTCAGTGAAGTCCCCCGTGCCTGCACGCTTGATGGCCATAGACACCCGTTCAATTCTTAATTTCACTCTGCGGACATACAGAATAATGGCTGTAATTGCTACCAGCATCGCGAGCAAGAATACGATCAGAAAAGTTTTCAGAAATGAAGAAATAATGACATCAATCAGCGATTGAGACGCTCCTACATAGAGAATGCCGATGATTTCCCCGGTTGCATCCTTGATCGGTTGATATGCCGTCTGTACATTCTGTCCAACGACAACGGCCTCACCGTAGAATTTCTCTCCCTGCTGCAAAACAGCCTGGGCGACCTGTTCCGATACTTTTGTTCCGACAGCACGCTCTCCATCCATCATCACATTGGTTGCCACGCGCTCTTCCCCGCGAAAGATGGTGACGGTATCTCCCGATGCCTCACCGACCTCATCTACAAGTTCGAAGTTGCCCTCCATTGCTGTTTCACCTTTGTAAAGCTCGCCATCCTTGATGGCCCAGTCGCCGGGGTGTTTGTATGTAATAATTCGATCCGCCATCTCCAAATCCCGCTTCGCCTTTTCCGTTGCAAATGTCGTAATCCCCTGTCTCATTTCCAGAATTACGCTTACCGCCACGGCTGAGGAAAATACGATAAATATGCTGATAACGATCAAACTGATTTTGGTACCGATGCTCATGCTTCGCATGTGTTGAGCCACCCATTTCCCTTTGTAATTGAGGTGATTCCGAACCGAATTTCGAATCGATTTCGATAATCACATATAGAGTTATCGGTAGGCACATTCACATTATTTATAAGGTTTCAGTGATATTTATCACAATTTTCAATGAAAAAAATCAAAACATTTCCGTATTTTCCGTAATCGTGTGCGAATGTCCTTCCGGTTGGAAATTCTGATGTCATGAATAGATCAAATCAATATGTCTGGATTCATATATTCATATTCACTAGAAGAATACAAAGCCGGTTTTGAATAGGGATTACTGAACATAACACATGGAAAAAAGGAAACAAAAAAAGAGACCCGATGTGCTCATCGAGTCCCTCTTTCCATTCTAGATTATTTGGATGTAAGACTTACTTGTGCTGCCGTTTGGTCCCAATCGACAGTCAATCCCAATCCTTCAGAGATGAAGCGTACAGGGACCAGTGTACGGCTATTTTGGATAATGGCTGGTGCATCAATATCAAGCGTCTCCCCATTAACCGTTGCCGTGCTGCTTCCAATCTGGAGTACGAGTGTCTGGTCGTTCAGAACAGCGGTTACCGTCTTCGCCGTTTTGTCCCAAGTCACCTCGGCACCCAGCGCTTCAAGAATGGCATTGACAGGTACCATCACCCGGCCGCTCTGCTCCAGCGGATCCTGATCCGGGAACGAAATTGCTTGACCATCCAGCGTGACGGAAATGGTCTTGTCTGTTGTTCCCGTTTCAGAAGAAGTTTCCGAGCCTGCATCTTCCGTAGTCTCAGGCAGCGGTGTCACTTCGCGTCCGAGCTGCTCTTGCAAGTTGGCAAGTCGGTTCAAGGCAAACGTCGTCAGCGATCCTGCTGCCATGGAGCCCATGCCTCCACCACCACCGAAGTTACCGCCGGGACGTGTCTGAGTATTTCCTGTGCTCGCGGCTCCATCTGTCGGTTTTGTTCCGCTGGTGCCATCCGGCTGCGAAGGTGGTGTCGTTCCATCTGGAGGCGTCATGCCTTCAATACCTTCCGGCGGTGTCATTCCCTCCATGCCCTCTGGCGGCGTCATGCCTTCGAACCCTTCCGGTGGTGTTCCACCGATCCCACCTGATGTATCTGCGCCAGCAGAGTATGCAATGTTGGATTCGAACTGTTCGGTTGTGTAGAATTTGGTTGGATCTGCTTCTACATAAGGACGGATGACATCAGCAAGTTCTGTAATACGGTCCTGGATGCCTTCCAGGTAATCCGTCAGCTCGTTGACGTAGCTCAAGTATTTTTCCTTATACTCCGGCACGGCAAGCAGGTTGTTAATCATCGGTACATTTTCCATGCTTATGCCAAGTACAGGCTCGTCCACGGATACGTTCGTTGCATTAGTGTTGGTCGTAGCTGATCCGGTTGTCGTTGTTCCACGTCCGCCTCCACCCGAATACCCATTGAAGGACATGTTAAAATCCCAAGGTACGACCGTGAACTTGCCATCGGCATCGCTGTAGAGCATGTAGTTATGCCCTTTGTCGCCGTTATAGCTGTCATAGTTGCCGAAGACCATGTTCCCCGCGATATACTGAAGTGCGGAATCAACGTCGAGTACGCTCTCGATATCGCCTTTTTCTCCTTCAGGCATGTCATTCAGCGTTTTGATAAAGTTTTTGAGTTTGGTTTTATTCTCGTCCGTACCCAAATCTTCAGTGAGTGTGCTGTATTCGCTGCCCTCTTCATATTGAAGATAACTTCTCTCGTCGGTATCATAGAGAACACCGTCTTCGTAATCTTCACCGTAGTTCCGCTCCAGATAGCTGTCATCCACCGCTTCAACACCTGTATAGAAACCAACCAATTCGCCGTTGACATACAGGTTGACGTAGTTCGTCATCGGTACATCCATACCAATACTGCGCAGCGCTTCATAGTGAAGAACCTCACGCATGTACGATGGATCCGCGTAGTTGTTGTTCAATACCATTTTATCGAGGCCAAGCAAGGTTTGCGTTTTATCGTATTTATCAAACTTCAGTCTGAAGCTGTAGCGGTCCGAATCTTCCATGGATGCCACGGTCTTCAGTGTCAGATTGCCTTTGGTGGAAAAACCGACATTATCCAGCTTGTTGCCATCCACTTCCACACTGACCTTCTTATAATCCTTATCGAGCGGACTTTCAAGCAGGCTCTCCCAATCCGCATCATCAATCGTAACGTTGATATCAATGACATTATCTGTCTGGAATAATGATTCGTATGCTTGCGTAACGCCTGTGCTGGTCGTTGTAGCCGCCGTATCCTCTGCCGCATACGCAGCGTTAGGGCTAACGATTAAGCCGAATGATGACGTTACCATTGTCACAGACAGTGCCGTTACTGCAAATTTTTGTAGTAAGTTATTCAAATGATACATCCTCCTTCTTGGTTTCTGTTAAGCACCTGAGGCTTATAGGAACCATGGTAGAGGACAAACCTTTAATGAATCTTAAATGTGTCCGATGTTAAAACGACTCATGGGCGGGTGATCCTATTTGGACCCCCAGATCGATTGATTGTTGGACCCGATCAACGAGAAGGTCATGACTTCATTATGACTGGCTGATTCATTTTTCTGTTTAAAGAATATACCCTTGTAAGTCACCCCGTTAATAACCATCGTGCAGTAATACGTACCGGCGGTATTGGACCACGTACCGGTTACTGCACCGGTGATCGTGCCATTGGAATTTAGCGTCACGCTTTGGGTAGGCAGCATGCCCACACCGCTGATGGAAGCATCCAGTCCCATGTTGACGAACTGATACGTTCCCGTCATATCGCTTGCGCTATAACCTGTGGACGAGATACTGCTTCCCAAAAATTCGTATACGGCCGTCACCGGCCATTTGTCAGCGTTCAGGAATTGCTGATGTGCACGAACCTCATGATACTCGGTTCCATTATTAAACCGGGTGTGGTAGATCAAATACCTTGCACCATCCGTATCTAGAAAAGCGGAGTTATGCCCTCCTGATTTGTAACCGAGCGGTATGCCGGAGAAAGCATAGTTACCAAACAGCTTTATTCCACGAGTCGACTGATCGACTGAAGCAGAGGCATATACGGCCTGATTGCCCGCAGCGTCGGTATAAGTTCCGTCAATTGTGGTGGAACGATACAAGCGGATATGGTAACCACCTTCATTAGCCAGTCCACCGTAGGTTACATAGAGGTAGTAATATCCTGCATCCTTGTCATAAACGATATAGGGAGCTTCTCCTGTTTTGCCGTAACCTCCAGCTATGCGCTTGCCAAAGTAACGGTCGGTATTGCCGTTATCCGATCCCGGATAGATGGGCTGTCCGGTATCCGGATTAATTTGCAGAATATAAATTCCTCCTGACCAGGACCCGTAGCTCATCCACAACTTTCCGGAACTGTCGTACGTTAAGGTAGGGTCGATGGCATTCGGGAACAGGGTATTGTTAAAGCCTCCATTGCTCAAGAACCAACCGCTCCGCGTGCCGGACAGACTGCCTTTGTCGATCAGCTCAGGAATGTTGGTATGCTGATACCACGTGTTTACGGTTTTGGTTCCAAGTGAGGACGTGGTCGTAACTGGATTGCTCCCATTTGTGAATCCAGAGTAGATAATCGTATCGATGTATTCGTACGGCCCCTTTACAGATTTGGATACACCGAATCCGATAGCTGAGCGAATATAGGTGGAAGAAGTGGAGTAATACAGCATGTAGGCTCCCTTGGAACCGTCCGCCCATGTGTATGAAGCATTGTAAATTGGCGATGCCGGCGCCCATACCGCATGACCACCAGAGCTGTCTTGGTCATTATATCCAGCCCATGCATAAGAAACAGCCAAGGCGGATGTCAAGGCAGCTCCCGAGCTGCGGGAGGCATTACCGGTGCCGCCTGCCTTGACCAGCTCCCATTTCTGCATCTCTCCACCCCAGTAATTCCACTGCTGTATATTGGCTCCAGCAGTCGTGCTGCCGCCCGCCACATCCAGTGCACTAGTATATCCGGATGCCTTGGTTAAGAAAGCAACGGAACCATCCGCATTTTGCTGGATCCGGAACAACTGCATTGTACCGCCCCAATAGGCCCACTGCTCAATGAGAGCTCCATCGGCAGCCGAGCCGCTATTTACGTCGAGGGCACTTTTATAGGCCGAGTTGGCTGTAAGGAGATAGTAATCCCCATTGCCGTAGTGCATAATTCTGAACTTTTGCGCGTCAGAGCCGTTATAGGACCACTGCCGAATGCTTGTCCCGTCGGCAGACGAGCCATCGGCGACATCCAGGTAGAGGCTGCTGTTTTTATTTTTGATGTAATAATACCCTTCGAAGGTTGAGGGGGCATACAAGGTACTGTTAGCATACCCCTGCGTTCCCTCGTAAGACCAGTTTCGGAGATCCGTGCTGCTCGCTTGAGCCAGATGAGATCCGTAAATGTAGTACTTGTTCGTGGACGAATCATAATAAATGGAAGGGTCATGTACAGATACCCGGGTTGTATTCGAGGTTGTTGATGAACTTGCTGCCCCCAGTGCATTTCCACTGCCCATGCTGACAGCCAGAAGTACAAATACGAGCATCATTGCGCTCAGCTTGTTCCATAGCTTGTATACACGTTGCATGATTGGATCGATCTCCCTTCATAATTGGTTGCTTATATTGCGAGTTAACAATATGTTTCTCCGCATACCCAATGAGTAAAGCGCTTTCATATTTATGATAAAAAATAAATTCTCTCTCTTTTGCATTCCATTTTTAAATGGAACGTACTTTTGTTACTTTATGAATGGATATATTAACCTCCCCTCATAACGATAAGCTGTATAGCGATTTTGGATTCGAACACTATACTCCACCTCATAATAAATGCATATCCTTGTCGAAGTAAGGGGATTCATGTCGTTATATAAAATAAATATATATATTAATAAATTTGTAATTATGTAATCTTGTTATACCCTCACTACTGGCGGGAGTGGTTGTTCGACGGGTATATCTCTTAAAATGAACTTAAAAAAAGGTGCTCCATGTTTAATGGAGCACCACTTTTATTTCGATTTAAGAATCTACTTCTACCCGCTGAAGAAAGGTGCGTGTGCGATTCAGCTTGGGGTTGCCGAAGATTTGCTCCGGCGGGCCCGCTTCGGCAATTTCACCGTTATCCATGAAGAAAACCCGGTCCGCAACATCACGGGCGAAGCTCATCTCATGAGTAACGATCATCATCGTCATATTCTCTTGTGCGAGATCCTTGATCACTCGCAGCACTTCTCCAGTCAACTCGGGATCGAGTGCTGACGTCGGCTCATCAAACAGCAGAATGTCCGGCTGCATCATCAATGCACGAGCAATGGCTACGCGCTGTTTCTGTCCACCGGACAGATTGGCCGGGTAGGCGTCCGCCTTGTCGGACAACCCTACTTTCCCGAGCAGTTCCAGGCTTCGCTGGCGGATAATTGCATTGCTTTCCTTTTTCAACGTCTTCGGTGCGAGTTCCAGATTGGCTTGTACAGTCAGATGCGGAAACAGATTAAAATGCTGAAATACCATACCCATCCGATCCGTGATTTTGCGGATCTCGGCAGTCCCCGCATAACGGCCATTATCAACCAGTGTCTGATCCTGAATGCGAATCGTTCCACCAGAGATATCCTCCAGATGAATCAGGCTGCGCAGCATCGTACTCTTGCCCGAGCCCGAAGGGCCAATCACGGCAATGACTTCACCCGGTGTCACATTGAAGGTTACCTGCTTCAGGACATCAAGTGTGCCGAATGATTTTCTTAACTGATTCACTTCTATAATATGTGTCATATGCAGACAGTCCTTTGATTAATCAGATTTAATTTATTCAAATGAAAACCGCTTCTCCAGTGCTTTGAACAGCAAGGTGAGCACCAATGTCATGAGCAGATACATGATCGCAGCGACGAAAAATGGGATGAGCTGCAGATCCCGGTTGACCGCAGCTTGGGCATAATAGAGCAATTCAGGAACCGCAACCGCATAGAGCAGAGCCGTATCCTTAATCAGAGTAATGGACTCATTCGCCGTTGCAGGCAGTACCACCCGAATCATCTGTGGAATGATGACTTTGGTCATCGTCTGCCACTTGGTTAAACCGAGAACCTGTGCAGCTTCATGCTGCCCTTTGTCAATGGAGAGCAAACCACCTCTGAAAATTTCGGCAAAGTACGCCGCATAGTTCAGAATGAATGCAATCGCCGCAGCAACAAAACGATCAAACACCAGGTAATCGCCAATTACAGGAAGCAGCGGAAGACCGAAGCAGAAGAATAATACCTGCAGAAGCAGTGGTGTTCCCCGCATGACATAGACGTACGTATGTGCAATCCATGCCAGTGGTTTAATTTGGCTTCTCATCGCCAGGGTGACCACGAATCCAAGCGGTACGGACAGCACGATGGCGAGCAAGAACATAAAGATGGTTGTCTGGGCTCCCTCAAGCATAGGCTTCAAAATAGTAGATATATAATCCCAACTCATGATTTTTTGTCTCCTCTAATCTGTTAACCCCGCACTCCAATGGAGTCGATGCTCCAAGAGGAATACGGGGTCATATTGGTTTCTGATCGTATGTCAGGCGCTAACCTGTCTATTTCAACACCTTGTCTTCACCCAACCACTTGGTTGAGATCTCGGCAGCCGTTCCGTCTGCATTCAGTTCATCCAGTGCTTTTTGCAGCTGATCGAGCAGTTCCTCGTTGCCTTTTTTGATACCAATACCATATTGCTCCGGTGCAAGGGATTCATCCAGCAATTTGAAGGTTCCCTCTTCCTTCGACATGTAATATCTTGCCACCACTTCATCAATGATAACCGCATCTAGACGTTTCGTCTTCAGATCCGTCAGTGCAAGAACGTTATCCTTGAATTCGGAAGCTTTCACTTTGTCCTTCAGGGGACTGGCTGCAAGTGCATCTGCCGCTGAAGACAGAGCCTGCAATCCCACATTTTTGCCATCTAGCTCATCCAGCTTCGTAATTGGGGAATCGGCCAGTGTAATCGCAACCTGACTGTTTTCCAAATACGGCTTAGTGAACAGCACTTTCTCCTTGCGCTCGTCCGTAATCGTGTACCCGTTCCAGATCATGTCGATCCGGCCGCTGTTCAGCTCTGACTCTTTGGAAGACCAGTCGATCGGCTGAAAGGTAACTTCTTTACCCATTTTCTCCGCTGCAGCTCTGGCGTAATCAATGTCGAAGCCGACAATTTCATTTTGCTCATCCCGGAACCCCATTGGAGCGAACTTGTCATCAATCCCCACAATAATGGAGTTGTCGTCCTTGCTTCCCGAGCTGGAACAACCTGCTACAACGATTATGCATATGCTGATGAATAATAGGAATATCGCTTTTTTTCTCATCTCTAGAACCCCTCCATGTCTGTAACCAAAACCCAAACGCTTTAGTTCGTTACCACGTTATCAGAGACTTATAATAACATAGCATGGGAGAAGAGTCGAGTGTCTAGCCTATTTCCTACGTTTTCATGCAGCTCAATTGTCAACAATTTGTGAAAACGCCTCTTGGACTTTTGCTGGTTTCTCCAGCTTCGAACGTACCACGAAATCCCATTGGAGAGGGTCCTGAAGTGCCTTCAACTCCGTGCCCGCCCATTGCCGAGCAACATTCCTCCCCTGCTTTTCGTATATGGAATATATTGGGGAGGTGTTTGAGATTAATTTCATACATTCAGTGAGAGTTTGGACTACCCTTATGCTGCTTGGATCTGTGTTCCTATTGTCCGGATGCAATACCAACCAATACAATATGAACAACGTGGAAAATTCCCCTTCAGGAACGAGCCTTCGCAATAACTTGCCAACGGAACTTCCTGAACCCATCATCCAATCCGTGAGCGGCAGCCCCATCCCCGCTGTACAGGGAAGTTATTGCTGGGAGGGCTTGTGTGTCGACTACGCAGGAGTCCTGGAGCTGCTGGAAAGAATAACACCTGTTACTCTACTTGTGGGAGAGGATGCATCCATTGATATGGGGACTGACGTTGCCCCGGATGAATTTACTCTAGTCGAATATGTGGATGGAAAAGCTCATCGCGTCTCAATTACAGCGGGATCATTCCAACTGGCACAGGAAACCGGCATTCACTATTATGGAGCATTTGCCCGCTGGTCCTCTCCCACAGATTCGAATGTTTCCTTGGGGGATACTTCATTTGCTTTTGCCGTTCAACTCGTGGAGAAAAAATAAAAAAACAAGGCCCCTCCAACACATTGGAGTGGGCCTTGTCATGGTTCACGTTCAACTTATCTTCTGATCAGATGAATCTTACGATTATTGCTGCACTTTCTCGCGGTCTTTCCCTTTATCGGACTCACCCGCATTTTTGTTCGCTGCCTCACGATCCTGCTGCATCTCTTCGATTGTTTTTACCTTGAGACGTGCAGCACCTTCATATTCCTTCGTAGGAATAAGATTACCGGCAGCAAGTCTGGCTTCTGCGGCAACAATGGCTTCACCATATTGCGGCAGCCACTGCGCCTGAGAAACCAGCATTTCGTCAACCATCTGCCAAATTTCTTTTGGATTACATACGGCACCGACAAGCGGATCCATCATGAATGCTTGACGAAGCAGCTTGTCGTCTCCGTGTACAGCTGCTTCAACCGCAAGCCTTTGGACCGAAATGCTCACATTACATACCGCAGCCGGACCCAGTGGCAGATCACCGACATGCGGCATCGAGATCCCGTTTCGATCCACATATCCTGGTGCTTCAATAATTGCATCATTCGGCAGGTTGGAAATCACGCCGTTATTCACTGTATTAAAGTGTCCGCGATATACACGTCCCGTTTCCAGACTTTCTATAATGTACGAACCATGTTCTCCGCCACGTTTTTCCGGAACAAATTGCATCGGTTCATCCTTCATCCAATTGGGAAAATCAGTCTCGAACCAATTTCTGCCCTCTGTACACACGCGTAAATACCCGCCCGTCTCTCCGTTAATCCAGTTGCCCAGATCAATCCAGTCCTGAATCTCTTCTGGACGTTTGCGGTACCATGGCACATATTCGCTAAGGTGCCCGTTCGATTCCGTGCTGTAGTAGCCGAAGCGGCGCAGCATATCGATCCGGACTTTCTCGGTACGGCTGTACTCCGGATGTTTTTCAAAAGCTTCAAGCAAATCACCTGTAAGGTCTTTGCCTTCGTGAGAAGCCTTGATGTACCAGGTCTGATGATTGATACCCGCGCACACAATATCCACTTCATTCATCTTCAACCCAAATGCTTCCGCAATCTGGTGATGTCCATGCTGCACACCGTGACACAATCCGATGGTACGTACGCCACCATACTTATTACAAGCCCATGTTAGCATAGCCATCGGGTTGGAATAATTCAGGAGCAGCACGTCCGGTGCACTCTGTTCGCGTATATCTTTGCAGATGTCCAGCATTTCGGCAATTCCGCGCTGCCCATACATAATACCTCCAGCACACAACGTATCGCCGACACATTGATCCACCCCATATCTGAGTGGGATGTCCACATCGGTTGCAAATGCCTCCAGCCCTCCAACACGTATTGTACACAGTACATACTTCGCGTCCTTAAGCGCCTCTTTTCGATCCGTGGTAGGCTGAATCTGAATATTGAGTCCATTCTCGCGTATATCCCGCTGGCATAGCTCTGTCACCATGTCCAGATTGTGCTGATTAATATCGCAGAACGCAACCTCTATGTTGTTAAACTCCGGTACCGTCAACAAATCCCGCAGCAAACCTCTTGTAAAACCGATACTCCCTGCCCCGATAAATGCCACTTTAAACGACATTCGCATGTCCTCCCGTAATCCGAAATGTTTCGTTTCGGTTAATGACCTCACTTCATGAGATCATTGTATCAACGGCAATTGATGAAGCGTTATCAAAATCATGACCAGTTCCAGATGAGGTTGTCAAAAATCCTAACTTTTATTATCAGATGAAGTACTTCTCTCTTGGCTAAAAATAAGACACTCCACTCACTCCTCTGGTGGGTACAGGCTGACATGCCTCTCCATCATGGATCGATATTCAACCGGAGTCCGGCTTGTATATTTTTTGAATAACATGTGGAAGTACTGACGACTGCCCACGCCCACATACTCCGAAATTTCCGAGATCGGAATATTGGTCTGCTGCAGCAGCATCTTGGCCTTCTCCATTCGAAGCATGGTAAGATAGTCCGTTGGGGTCCGCCGGGTGTGCTGACGAAAGATGCGATGCAGATAGCCGGGATGCAGATTGACCGCTGCCGCGATATCCTTCATCTGAATGCTGCGATCCATATTATGATGCATGAACTCAATGGTTCGTTTAACATATAGCTCCGACTGATCCGGTGCACTCCGGCTCATCTCCCCACGCAGCCGCGCAACCCGGACCAGCAGCTGGATAAACAGTGTACGCACCAGCGTACCCTGTTCCGGTGACTTGAGATTCCTGGCTTCACGATGGTGTGATCGTTCATCAGAAGGAATGATTCGTATCGGGATAGCAGACCCGCTGTGATTCATGAGGCCGCGTTGATCCAGCTCCAGGACGAGGCTTTTCATAATGTGATATACCTCTTCCGGATCAGGCAGTACCATGTAAGGCAAAGCGTGCGTTAAGAAGGTACCGACTTCCTCCTCTTCCTGAGCGAGCTGCCGAATAGAGGGTTGTCCAGGCGCCGAGCCGGCAAAGCCAAACTCCACATTTAACATCCGGCAAGGAACACCATCCTCGACCAGCAAACGGTGCGGAACACCTGCATCCAGCAGAATGAACTGCCCCTTTTTCAACACAGCCTGCTCTGAATTCCCATCTGGCATCTGCACATCGACCCTGCACATCCCCGAAATGATATACATGATTTCAGTCGAATCATGATGGTGATAGGCCATGCTGTAATTGTCCCATTGCTTATAATAGTACGCGTAGAATCGCGGCCCGTAATCCTCCGTTCGCAGCTCCTCCTGAAACAGGCTTCCTGTAAAACGTTTCGTGCTCATGTTCCTACCTCCATTGATGCAGCGATCCTCACTTTTCACCATTGTAGCAATTCTGCAAGGTGGTTTTAAACTCCATTACATCAAATAGATTGCTTATTTTAATTAGATAATTATATAATTAGCTAAATATCTAATTCATTCCGTACCTATTTTCCATCCTATAAGGAGGTCGAGTATGATGAGTACCATCTTCCATCTCGTGAGACACGGTTTAAAAGAAAGGCGCATCGGTGATGTCTCCCTTACTCCTGAAGGGACCATACAAGCGGAGTCAACAGCAAGGCATTTGGCCAAGGCTGCTTTCCCCATCACCAAAATTGTTACCAGTCCCCTTCAAAGAGCAAAAGAAACCGCCGAAAGGATTGCCTTGTATACTCGTTGTCCTGTAGCCGAAGATTCCCGCTTGCGAGAGCGTGCCAATTGGGGCGATTGCCCTCATCAGACCTTTGAGCAATTTATCGCGATGTGGGACCAATGCACGTCTGATCCGGATTACATCCCGCCTGTGGGCGATTCGGCCCAAAAAGCGGGTCAACGTCTGGGCTCCCTACTGGCCGAATTGCACAATGAAGAGCCCGTAAACCGTAACATCATCGTGGTTACCCATGGCGGACTTATTACCGATTTCCTGGTTCAGACGTTCACCGAGCGAGAGCTGGACGTCTGGCATCCTTATTTTAAATCCGTACAAAACCGTCTTATTCCCGAATGTTCCATAACCAAGCTTATCTATGATAAAGGAAACTGCAGAATTGAAGCATTCGCGTCCATAGAACATTTGACATGAAGATTAGGTTATAGCTCTGATATAGTGCCCCTCAATCTGATATTGCGCCCCTCGATTGGATAAGTTTTTGATCCAGTTCTCCTTCTTCTTCTTACGTTTCTACGTGAAAAAGCTCTGGGACCCCTCATGTGCCGAGACACACCGGGATATTCCAGAGCTAGGTTTTATATTAGAAACCTTTCTTCAATAACCTGAACTTAATCATTTTCCACCCTTACCTGATTGGGGAGTAGAGAACTTGGGCAGTGTTACCTTCGACCAGTCGATATCCGATGCCATATAGAAGGACGGATAAGAAGGCTGGTTGTAACCGCTGTTCTGTCCGGCAATACCCACGCGGTACATGGCGTCATGCATCAGCGTGTACAGCTTCCGGTCTGTCTTCTCCGTACTCAGATAGATGCGGATGGCCGAGCTGTCCTCGGTTCTCACCAGCATCTCTTCCCGCCAATCCCCGAAAATATCGGCCACCAGAGAAGGCGTGCCTTTGGTGTGATTGTTGGTTAATGTGCCTGTGGCGGTCAGCAGCGTGCCGCGATTCCAATCCTTGATGGTTGGCGTGACATCAATCGCGCCGTCTACGATCTGAGTGGTCATATCTGCTGCCCAGCGAATATTCATATTCGTGCCAGGCGCCTTATCACTTATTTTCTCACCACTGGCTGTCCACAATCCTACAGCCCATGTCTCCAAGCCTGGGCGAGTAGGGTCTACATCCCCTACCATCCCGCGCCCGGTATCTTTCCCTGTATAGCCGCCATAGATGACTTCTCCCGTTTTGGCATCCCGCAAGGAATAGCCATATGGAGCCCACGGACCGCCTTCATGTACCATGAAAATTTCAAGTCCCGGACGGTCCGGATCAATATCTGCCACATGCAGTGCATCCCCATGACCCAGGCGGGCAATCGTTCCCGGTGCAGCACTTTCGGCAGGCATCAGGTCCGTTGAGCTGTACAGCACACTGCCATCATGATCGATCGTGGCCGAACCATAAATAATCTCCTGCTTACCATCTCCATCGACATCAGCCACACTGAAATAATGAGCGCCTTGAGTCGTAATGGAGCCGTACTCCGGATCTGTGCCGTCTACACCATGTGGTCCGTCGTTGAACGGATTTTTCATCGGTGTCCAGCCACTGTCCACTTTCCATTCGCGTTTGAGCTTTTTGCCGTCCCAGTTATAAGCAACCATCGTCGAGCGTGTATAGTACCCGCGTGCAAAGACAGCAGATGGCTTCTTGCCATCCAGATACGCCACGCCTGCCAGGAAACGATCCACCCGGTTACCCGGCTCGATCCGTGCCATGGCATAATCGCCCCACATCAGACCATCATCATGGCGTTCCGGCTCGTAAGGAATGGTCTCGAGCTCTTTGCCGGATTCCCCTTCGAACACGGTCACATACTCAGGTCCATCTACGATAAAGCCTTCGAATTTGCGCAGCTCGTTCTTGTCACTGCGGCTTGGCGCATAAACATCGATGAAATAATCAGCCAGACTCTCGGCATCCTGCTGGGACAACGGATAGGCATACTTCTTCTCTATGCCAAAAGCCTCCTCCAGCGTAGCAGGCCAGTTCCCCTTCACAACCTCCTCGTGTTTGTGCCAGTTTTTGAACATGTCGACCACATGATCATAGTAATCCTCAGCACTTAAACGATAGTCGTCTTCGTTGGAGTATCCTGCTTTGCGGTCTTCTTTTGGCAGCGTTATATATTTCTCGGACGTCACTTTTCCTTTTTGGTTATATTTGATAATCTTGGTTCCCGGAGCGGTCTTGAACATCAATTCTGCCTTGCCATCTCCGTCAAAATCATAAACCAGCATCTGTGTATAGTGAGCACCCGCACGGATGTTGACCCCGAGATCAATCCGGTACAACAACTGGCCGTCCAAGGTGTAACAATCGACGTACGTTTTACCAGTGTAGCCTTTTTGAGATACATCCTTGGCGTTGGAAGGGTCCCATTTGACGAAAAATTCATATTGGCCGTCTCCGTCCACATCACCTACGCTCATGTCATTCGCGGAGTACGTGTAGGCTTCGCCAGCAGGTGTAACCCCATCAGCGGGTTTTTGCAGTGGAATATCCATATAGCCACTCGCCCACGGCTTGACGGAGCTGCTGCGCTTGCTTTCCTTTCCCTTGCTGTTAACAGCGGCTACTTCATAGCGGGAAGACGATTTTCCCGCGGGATCGATATAGTTCGTACTATCCGTAACGGTAGCAATCTTCTTGCCATCGCGGTACACGTTGAAGTTCGTGCCTGTCAGCCCTTTGTCGCTGTACCCCGTTGCCTCATCCCCAAGTAACCTCCAGCTTAGAAAAACACCTTCGGACGTGGATGCTGCCACCAGCCCCCGATCCAAATATTCGAGCTGAATCTCTTTCAACGAACCGCCCCCCTTGTGTGATTGAAGGCTAGCCTCTGCTGCACTGCTGCCATTCGAAGCTGCTGCTCCGCTTGTCCCCGCGGTTCCCGCAATAAGCAAAGCAACGCTGAGCGCCGAGGATAACACCTTGGCTGCAAGCGGCATACGCACCTTCCGGCGATTGGTCTGTACACGGGGAAACTCTTCCTTATGTACCCTTACTGTTGTTTTGGAATTCATCAACCTTCACTCTCCTTGAGACAGAATAGGTGATGCTTATCTTATTTTTGAACAGAACAGGTCGCCACAACATAATGATTGCGCTTACAAAATTAGAGTCGATCAACCACTGAATCGACATCCAGAGCGCTGTCCTCCTTCCATTCCTCATTCAATTCTAAGCAGGCATTCCCGCCCGACGGGTACTATTATAGACATCCTTTCCGCTGTGACATAGGCAAATATCCGTTCAAAACGATCAATATTCAGTGTTTTATTGAGACTTATTTCAAAAAAGTCCCCTCTGTTCTTATTGCAACCGTTCCGGCTACGAATCGTTCTTCCGCCGATCGCTGTTATTCCCAGAATCGACTTCGTCACTAGGCTCCAAGTGTTACAAGTTAGATACAAGTTCGGTGCGCTTTGGAGACATCCTCTCGCTATACTGACAATCATATCGCACCAACCGGAACGGATATGCAGACGGTAACCAAAGGAGACCCCCATCACATGAACAGCGCAACAATTAACAACGCTTATATTAATTATAAATCGGATATCACTCGGTACTTATCCCATCTCGTCAGGCAGCCTCAAGATGCAGAGGATCTGACGCAGGAATGCTTCATTCGGCTCATGAACGTTCACGCAGACATCCCTGAAGATCGACTGCTCTACTATCTCAAAAAGATTGCTTATAACCTCGCTCTGGACACCTTCCGCAAACGAACGCGGACCATGAAGCGGGATAGCAGGCTTGACGTGCCAACGTACCACTATGACATATCCGAACTGGAGATCACCGAGAGTGTCAACGATCTCTTCTCCGTCATCAGTAATCCCGAACATCGCAAAATCCTGGAGCTGCGCGTCATTCATGGATACAGCATCAGGGAAACCGCTCAGCTCATCAATCGCAGTGAAGGCATGATCAAGTCTTCGGTATTCCATGCCGTGAATCGCATACGTGCCAAAGTCATCTCCTAAAAGATGGCTTTTTTCATATTATGCTAAGCAAAAATATACAGAGGATGTAAGCTTTTATCGTATATTCACTTTTTGACGTATGACTAATGGCTCAATTTTACAAAACTCGAGGTATTTTTTACAAATTGTTATGACTATGTGAGATTTTGGTGTGATAAAATATGGACGAACTTATGAATCAACTAATATTTGGGAGGGATTTGGTTGGGTAAATTGACAAGCATGCGCGGAGTATGGTTAAAATCACTCCTTGCATTGTCCATGGCTTTACCGCTTCAGGTCGGATTATGGCATGGAAATGCTGCTGTTCACGCAGAGGGTCCAACGGATCCGGCACCGTTCATCCAGGCGAAAGTGGTGAACGAAAACGCCGGCAAAAAGGTATTGTTCGATAACTCGCATGGTCAGACAGCCGGAGCTGCAGACTGGGTTATTGATGGCGGATTCTCGGACTTCGGTAATGCACTCGCAAATGACGGGTACTACGTGAAGGAACTTCGAAAAACAACTCCATTTACCTATGATGATCTCAAGGATTATAACGTTTTTGTTATTGCAGAACCCCAAATTCCTTTCAAAACTTCAGAACAGGCTGCACTGAAGCAATACGTTGAATCAGGCGGCAGTATCTTCTTCGTCGGAGATCACTATAACGCCGACCGCAACAAAAACCGCTGGGATGGCTCTGAAGTCATTAACGGCTACCGTCGTGGAGCGTACGAAGACCCAGCTAAAGGCATGAGCACAGAAGAACGTAACTCCGCAGCCATGCAAAATGTAGCCAGTACAGACTGGTTGTCCGATAATTTTGGCGTACGTTTCCGCTATAACGCACTTGGCGATATCGACGCAAACATCATTGTCCCGGCAGATCAAGCCTTCGGGATCACGGAAGGAGTATCGGCTGTAGCCATGCATGCCGGATCTACTCTCGCTATTACTGATCCGGAAAAAGCAAAAGGTATCGTCTACCTGCCAAAAACCAATGCAAAATGGAATAACGCGGTGGATCAAGGCGTTTACAACGGCGGCGGGATTGAAGAAGGTCCTTACGTAGCCGTATCCAAGCTGGGCGCGGGTAAAGCAGCCTTCATCGGAGACTCCTCCCCAGTAGAAGATGCATCTCCTAAATATTTGCGTGAAGAGACAGGTGCACGCAAAACAACCTATGATGGTTTCAAAGAAGCTGACGATGCTGCGCTGCTCGTTAACACAGTGAACTGGCTTGCTACGCAAGAAAACTATACCGATTTTACCCAGGTAAACGGTTTGGAACTGGATAATCCAACTGCATTGCTCGCATTCGAGGAACCAGCAGCTTCCACCGAGCCACAGGCTGAGCCTTGGGCTGCACCCGCTGCAGGCTACAAATGGTATGACAGCTCCACCTTCAAGCCAGGTTCCTATGGCGGACCTGCTTCCAGCGCCAATGCTTCTTACAGCTTCGTGAAACAGGATACACTGCCTAACGCAGAGGACTTCCAGATTCGCGTTGTCGTGGAAAACATGCCTGCCAATACAACTGTATCCGGGTACAGTGCAGGAATTTATCTGACTGGTGGAACTCAAGTAGCGATGATTCAGAATGAGAGCGGCACTTGGCCTACTTCCTATGGCTACAGCTCCACATTCAGCGTCACTTCCGACAGCAAAGGCCGGGCGATCAAGGATCTGAACGTTCGCATCAAGCCAGGAACTTCCGGTGCAGCGAACTTGCGTCTTCGCCTGAACGGCAGCAACCTGATCACCAATGCCGTGACCATCGGCAACGTTCCAGCCGAGCAGCTTCCTGAAGAGGAAGGACCGATTCCTGCAGCCATTACCATTGCTGAAGCACGTTCCAAAACAGCCGGAACAACGGTAACTGTTGAGGGCGTTGTAACTACCGAACCAGGCGCTTTTGGCGGACAGTCCTTCTACTTGCAGGATGAAACTGGGGGACTGTATGTCTTCCAGAGCACAAGCGGTTTCCATGCCGGAGACAAGGTTAAGGTTACTGCAGCTACGGCGCTGTATAACTCCGAGTTCGAACTGACTGACATTGTTGCCATCGAGAAAACAGGAACAGCGGATATCCCGGCTCCTGTTGAAGCAACGACAGTAACGGATAATAATCAAGGACAATTAATCCAACTGAAAGACGTAACCGTTGAAAACGTGGTCAGTGCAACACCTGTTGGATCGTTTGAATTTGACGCAGTTGCAGCGGACGGGACAAGCACTCATGTACGTGTTGATACACGCACAGGGGTAACCGAATCGAGCTTCCCTTATGCAGCAGGTGACAAAATCAATGTTACCGGTGTCGCTGCCATCTTCAGGGATGTATATCAATTGAAACCAAGAAACCTGAATGATTTTGCTGCTGCTGAGGAAGAAGGCGGCGGTGAAGAGCCTTCGATTCCTTCGGCGGGTGCACCGGGTAAACCCGTGCTTTCCTCCAATAATGGCCATACCAATGGTCTTCTTGAAGGATCCTATACCGTTACCATGAACCTCTGGTGGGGTGAAAACGCAACAAGCTACAAATTGTACGAAGACGGCGTGTTGATCGATTCGCAAACGCTGACCAGCGCTTCTCCGCAAGCACAATCCGCTAAAACGACGATTACAGGCAAAGCCAACGGTACCTATACGTATGTGGCTGAGTTGACGAACTCCAGCGGTTCCACTCGCAGTGAAGTACTGACGGTTCAAGTTGCCAATGCTGCTCCAGGCAAAGCAGTCCTCTCCCAGGACAACTGGGATGGAGATGGCAGCTACAAAGTAACGATGAACCTCTGGTGGGGTACAAATGCAACAGAGTATCGCCTCTATGAAAATGATGTATTAATTGATACTCAAGCCTTGAAAGCTGCAACACCATCTGCTCAAAGCGCGGCAACAGACCTGTCCAGTCGTGCCAACGGAACGTACACGTACCGTGCTGAGCTGGTGAATTCAGCCGGTGTGACAAGCACCGAAACGATTACGGTTCAAGTTACCAAAGCACTGCCTTTGGCTAGCTAAGAGATATAGAAAAACCGAAACCAACCGTTGCCTTAATGCCGGGCAACATGGTTTCGGTTTTTTTTATTTTATTCATACATGTTGTGCTGACTTACTGAGCTAATCTGTATTCATCGCTTCATGGATATGAGAATCATACTTCCCCAAATTGCCATCCAGTGCATAGTGAATAACGATTACATTATTTTTTTGGTATTTACCGATATTTGTTAAAGAGGTTATTGTGAAGCTTGCTTGTTCAAGTGCCTGCTTCGCCTGTTTGGCCGAATTGAAGAAATAAACAAATACAGTATCACGATCCTCTCCGTTCTGAGAAATGCTCATCTGAAATGGAACTTTGCCCTGCATGTCTATACTCGTTGAAGGCTCCATCGTCTCAACTTTTAATCCCTGCTCTTCAAGTGAAGTTATAAAATGTTCCAGAAAATCATCCTCAACAATAAGCCTTTCATGCCCTCTACAGCCTATACATATGGCCAGCAAGACAACAACGCCTACAAAGATGGCCGATCTCATAGTTCCACCACTTTTTAAATATAGAAACGAGAATGAACTCAAAATGTTGCAAACCTTAAGGGAACATTGGAATCAAAGATTTAGTTAAAACAAAAAAAAGACTACCCGTGCATTTATATTTCAACACGTGATAGCCTCTTATAGACCAATAAACCAAGAATTCTACGATTAGTTACACCAGCTTCTTCCGGATATACCCCGAGATCAGGTCAATGATCGTGATCATCACGATGATCCCCAGCAAGATAATCCCTACTCGCGGCCAGTTCCGCGTGCTGAGTGCGAAGATCAGCGGTGTACCAATTCCCCCTGCCCCGATAACCCCCAGAATGGTTGCAGAACGTACATTAATCTCGAAGCGATACAACGTGTAGTTGAGGAATCCAGGCAATACTTGCGGCAGCACGGCAAACCAGAGCTGCTGCATACGAGTCGCTCCGGAAGCGAGCAACGCTTCTGAAGGACCATAATCGATATTTTCCACTTCATCCGCGAACAATTTACCCAGCATCCCGATGGAATGCAGTCCAAGCGCGAGTACACCCGCAAAGGAACCCGGTCCTACAGCCTTGATAAAAAGCAAAGCCATGATGATCTCAGGAAAGGTACGGATGAAGCTCAGCACCATTTTCCCTGCACCCGATATGCCGCGGAAACGGCTCATGTTTCTGGCAGACCAGAAAGCAAACGGAATACACAGTACAGCTGAAATAACGGTTCCCAGGATCGAGATCGCCAGCGTGTCCAGCAGTCCCCGCAGCAAATCCTCACCTTCAGGCAAATAGACAAAGTCCCAATCCGGCGAGAAAATCCCGGCAATAATCGCCTTCATAATCTGTCCAGCTGTTTCCTTGAGGCCCGTAAACGGTACACCTGCCAGTGCCCAGGCATATACCAGGATGAGCAGCAACACAATGACCCAGCGAAGCGGGTTCTTTCGAGGTTTGCGCCGAATGACGCTCGTTTCATTTTTCATCATAACAATTTCTCCCGCAGCTTAGTACTTACATAATCAATGATCAGAACAATAACTAGGGTAAAGAGAATGATCACGCTCGTTTTGTCATATTCCAGGAATCCAAGTGTTGCTTCATAGTACAGTCCAATACCGCCTGCACCTACCAATCCAAGGATGGCAGCCGCACGCACATTGATCTCAAAGGCATACAGAACATAGGATGTAAACTGGGCAGCCAGTTGTGGTACCACACCATAGACGATCAGTTGAATCCGGTTCATGCCAACAGCCGTCATCGCTTCCAGCGGTCCCTGATCAATCGTTTCCAGCGTTTCATAGGTCAGCTTGGCAATCAGTCCGACGGAGAATACGGCAAGTGCCAGAATACCCGGGATTGGGCCGAGACCGAACACAGCAACAAACAGTGCAGCGAGTAGCAGATCGGGCACGGTACGAATCAGATTTAGTACAAACCGGGCCGGATAGTAAATCCAGCGGCTCGGCATCAGGTTGCCTGCACAGATAATCGAAACTGGAATGGCAATAAATGCGCCGATGGTGGTGCCAATCAGAGCCATACGAATGGTCTCCAGCATGCCCTGAACAATGTTGTCAAAGTAAGTCCACCGAGGTGGAAACATTTCCTTTATCAATTTCCACATTTCGGGGAATCCTCCAAACAGTTCGCCGAAGCTCGCATCGGTCTGTTTGGCACTGGCCCACAGCAGCAGCAAGATGATAACTAGCGTAAGCAGATGTTTGGTGCGGCCGGGTGGCTTGGGACGATTAACCACCTGCCCTGGTCCTGAACCGGGCTCCTTCCCCGCTCCCGTTAGTGGTGTATGAAGTGAAGCGCCAGACTGCCCCTTCATACCAGTACTTCTCCCTGCTCGGTTACAGCCTGTTTGTCCAACAATTCGTCTGCGAGAATCGGTCTGCCATAGATCTCCGCAAAGCGCTCATCTGTCGCCTCTTCCACAGGACCGTCAAAGACCACTTCACCTGCACGCAAACCGACAATACGTGTCGCATACTCCCTTGCCAGATCAATAAAGTGAAGGTTAACGATGGTCGTAATGCCGAGATCCTGATTAATGCGTTTCAAGTCATCCATGACTTGTTTGGTGGTGAGCGGGTCTAGTGAGGCAACTGGTTCATCTGCCAAAATAATTTTCGCTTCCTGTGCGAGCACTCGGGCGATGGCCACCCGCTGCTGCTGTCCTCCAGACAGCTGATCTGCACGGGAATAAGCCTTCTCTGCAATGTTCACGCGTTCGAGCGCTTCGAATGCAAGTTCCGTATCTTCTTTTGGAAAACGGCCCAGGATGGTACGCATCGTGGAATGATAACCTACGCGTCCCGCCAGTACGTTACGGAGCACGCTGGAGCGTTTAACCAGGTTGAAACTCTGGAAGATCATGCCGATATCCCGGCGAATCATGCGTAATCGCTTGCCCTGTGCCTTCGTAATGGAACTGCCGTTAATCAAAATCTCTCCCTCGCTGATATCATGAAGACGATTGATGGAACGCAGCAGTGTGGATTTACCCGCACCAGACAAGCCGACTACTGCAATAAATTCACCCTGTTCAAAGGTAAGATTGATATTATTCAGCCCTTTGGTGCCATTGGCGTACGTTTTGGTTACGTTGCGAAGCTCAATCATGACATTAATCCTTCTTTCATTAATAGAGTTCTAATTCGTTGCAGGCAGTAACGGGACAAGCCAGCGCAGCGTATATCACGCTGAACTGGCCTGTCCGCACTGCGAATACATCTGTTACATTCATTGGAAACGAA
The DNA here is from genome assembly GCF_040546835.1 of Paenibacillus sp. PvP094. NCBI lineage: Bacteria > Bacillati > Bacillota > Bacilli > Caryophanales > Paenibacillaceae > Paenibacillus > Paenibacillus sp. PvP094. The sequence continues at coordinate 1,010,015 of NZ_JBEPOM010000001.1, forward strand.
TGACACCATCTACATATTTCAAATGTCTACTTGTAACAAAGACTACTCGGTTTTTACTTTTTCTCCGTATTGACGAACGATTTCGAACTTGCTGTCATCAGACTCTACATAACCTTCGTGTGTATAGATTTCCTTGATGATTTCATGCCCTTCCGGATCTGTACCAATGTCGATGAACGCCTGTTTGATTTTGGTTGTCCAGTCCGCATTCATGTCTGTACGTACAGCGATCGTGTCGTTAGGAATTGGCTCTGTGAACGCCAGTACACGTGTATCTTCAAATACCGTTGGGTAGTCTTTGGAAACCGTGTTACGTGCATCTTGGAAAATAGCTGCTGCATCAACGTCACCGTTCAGTACAGCAATAACACCTTGGTCATGACCTTTTACCGTTACAGGAGTTACGTCTTTCAATGGATCAATGCCTCTGTCCAGCAGCAGACCTGCCGGCCATACATAACCTGCGGAAGAAGTTACGTTTTGGTAGGCGATCTTTTTACCTTTCAGTTCTTCAATGGATTGAATCGGTGAATCTTTTTTCACGATAAACATGGATTTATAGGAATCAGCCAGTTCTTCCGTCGGAGCACCTGTCTCATCATTTACGCCAAAACGTTGTGCCTGCAGAATAACTTGTGCTGCACCTTTTTCTTTTGCCAGTACATAAGCCGTTGGTGGCAGGAAGCCCACGTCTACTTTATTGGAAGCCATCGCTTCGATAATTGTGTTGTAGTCCGTGGATACGCTGACTTTTACCGGAATGCCCAGTTTGTCGCCCAGCAATTTCTCAAGCGGTTTTGCTTTGGCTTCAAGCGTGTCTGCATTCTGGGATGGAACGAACTGTACAGTCAACTCAGTTGGTACATACCCTTCGGCTTCTTTTTCTGTTTCTGCCGTTTCGGTAGATGCACCGGAAGCATTGGAGCTCGAATTCGTCTCGTTAGCCGAACCCGTTGTACTGCTAGACCCACAAGCACTTAGAAACAGAACCAAAATCAACAATGGTAAAAATAAAGCGGACTTCTTCAAGCGAACACCCTCCAAAGAGTTTCTATTTTTCAATACTTGTCTACTATAATTGGCAAATATTTGCGCGATGTGAAACGAAATTTGGAGTTTTGTAAAGTTTCCTGTCAGGCTGTCAGACGAAGTTTCATCTGTTAGAATAGGCTCATTATGGTTGAAGATATAGGTACAGAGGCTGATCTTCACTCGTTAATCATTGGCAAAACAGCCTGTGATTCCATATATTCATATTTATATATTAGAGGAGATTGTAAAATGACATCCGTAACCCGCACGTCTAATTTCGACATCCTGTTCACCAGTGATCTTCACGGGGCCATCCGTCCCATTCATTACAACACCAATGCGTACCGTCCCGCAGGTCTTGCCCTACTCGCTTCGCTGATCCGCAAGGAGCGCGAAGGTTCACCCGAACTCATGCTGGTGGATAACGGGGATTTGCTGCAGGGCTCTCCCTTGGCATCCTATGCAGCTTCCTTGGATGCGGATAGCCATGTTCATCCCTTTATCACGGTTCTGAACGAACTGGGCTATGATGCTGCCGTGATGGGCAATCATGAATTTAACTATGGTCAGGAGTTGCTGCGCGGAGCCGTTGAAGCCTCCAAATTCCCATGGTTATCCGCCAATATTGTAAGCAGCGAACAGCCGGATGTACCCGCGTATGGCCCTCCTTATCTCATCAAGACATTATCTTCGGGTGTGAAAGTAGCTCTGCTTGGTGCAACCACTCACTATATCCCGAACTGGGAGCATCCGAAGAATATAGAAGGCTTGCAGTTCCTTGACGCATTGGAGACCATTCGGAAATGGGTTGCTTACATTCACGAGCATGAGCGGCCGGACGTAATGGTCGTCAGTTATCATGGCGGATTTGAGTGTGATCTGGAGAGCGGTGAGCCTGCCGAACGGTTAACCGGAGAAAACCAGGCCTATGCCATCTGCCGTGACATCGAAGGTATTGATGTACTCCTCACGGGGCATCAGCATCGCCAGCTTACCGCCGATATTCATGGCGTGACTGTCATACAGCCAGGCTTCAGCGGAAATGGTGCAGGACATGTATCCGTTCAGTTAGCAAAGCATTCAGACGGAACGTGGAAGATTACGGGGAAAGAAGCTCGTTTGCTACTTCTGGATGAGAACAGCCATGTACAGCCCGATGCTGTTGTCATGGATCTTACGGAAGACTTGGAAGCTGCAGCTCAAGCATGGCTCGATCAGCCGATTGGCGACGTAGCCGGGGACTTGTCCATCAACGATGTCACTGCTCTGCGGCTCGCATCTCATCCTTTTATTACCTTTGTACACCAGGTACAGATGGAAGCAACCGGAGCTGAAATTTCCAATACGGCACTGCTCAGTGAAGAAGCCCGCGGCTTTGGCCCCCGCATTACGGTGAGGGATGTGTTATCCAATTTTATATACCCCAACACATTGACTGTATTGGAGCTAAGCGGTCAGGACATTCGGGATGCGCTGGAGCAAACAGCACGCTATTTTGAATTGAACGCTTCCGGTGAAGTGGTGGTCAATCCGGCCTATATGACTCCGAAACCGCAGCATTACAACTATGATATGTGGGCAGGGCTTGAATACGAGCTCGATATATCGAAGCCTGTGGGGAGCCGAGTGGTTGGACTGGAACGTGAAGGTAAACCGCTTAATACGGAGGGGACGTACTCTGTCGTGATGAACAGTTACCGTGCGGCAGGTGGTGGAGATTACGCCATGTATCCTGGCAAAAAGGTATTGCATGAAGGCGCCACAGATATGGCAGCACTGGTTGAGGATTATATTCGCAGACATCAACCACTAACCGTGGAGCAGGTGAATAACTGGTGGGTTGTTGGGTCGTAAGGGGGAATTACTGCTTATGTCGGTGGACTCGGGCAGGGATTTAGGAGGCTTTAGCATACAAGCGAGCATGCATGCTTGGTTGTATGCTTGTTTCTTGTTCTTAGGAACCTAGGACGTCTTATTTGTCCCCCCGACCCTCTTTTATAATTGTAAGGAACACCAGACACGCTATTTCCTAAAAATGTGACGATTAACGCGATATACGGCTCAACATCTTATAGTAACGTGTCTCAGGTTCCTTGATTACTGTAATTGCTTTAAACTCCTGTATAACGTGTCTTCGATTCGTTAGCGCTCAACCCTCTGCTCAAAACCGTAATCGTAAGCGGGTGGGATGAGCCATGACATGGATGCTCAAAAGGGACGTCCCGTCATATTCATGACCACGAGACAGCCCCTCTTCATTATTCAATCCATATTCGCCTGTACGGTTAAGTTGTTACATTCATCAAACCTGCTCCTATTATAATGTAACCAATGCCCCACGCTCATCCGCCGAGCGCATCTCGGCTTCAATTAACTCAAGCGTGCCTATTGCACTTTCCGGTGTACATACAGATACAGGCGTACCAGCTTGAACAGACTGGATAAAATATTTCAGTTGGTGATAATATCCCGAGTCGGGTGACAGCTCAGCGACGAAACCGGGAGCATTATTCGGATTCACTTTTAGATCACCATTCTCAAAGACCACATTGCCCTGCTCCAAATTAACGCGATACGTCATGGAGAAACCGTAGTCTCCCCCCAGCGTCCAGTCGGCTTGGGCATTCAGCACTTTTCCATCAGGGTATACATAGTTGGTGGAGACCGTATCATAGCCGCTTCCCGGAATAACGTTGCGAGCCAGCGTGGATACTTGATCCGGTTTGCCAAACACCCAGTGAATAATATCCGCATCATGAATGTGCATATCTAATATGCAGCCACCGCTTTTCTCGCCATCCAGAAACCACTCTTGTGGCAGACCTGAACCCCGGAAGAAGTAACCTGCGTTTACCGCTCCATAGCGGCCGTCTTCCACAACGGATTTCAGATAAGTATAGGCTGGCCAGAAGCGTAAACATTGACCAATCATCAGTGTTTTTCCTGTCTCCTTGGCCGTCTGTGCCATCTTCCAGCCTTCCGCCGAATGACGCGCAACCGGTTTTTCACACAGCACATGATAGCCTCTCTCCAGCAAGGAACACGTTAGTTCAGCATGCAATGGTGTAGGCAGCGTAATATCAATGATATCCAGTTCCTCTTGCTCCAGCATCGCGTCGATATTGTCGTACAAACGATACGGTGTGAGATCATATACCTCTTGCTCTGTTGCCATATTTCCAGCTGCTTTACCGTGCTTCAGTTCCTCTATTCTCAGATCGCAGATGGCTACCAATTCCACGGGTTCCCCTTCTGAGGTGAGGCGTACATAGTTGTCAAAATGCATACGTCCCATAAACCCAAAACCGATCAATCCCACTTTTAACATATCTCTACCTCCCATATCAAAATAGAATTAACATTCTAATAAACGTTGTTATCCGAATTTATTACTGAGAACGTCCAAGAATGGCATCCATCGCTTTGGATGTATTGAATATGATCTGCTCCGAATGATGAGTGTAAGGCGGAATCATCTCGGCTGTCACATAGTTGTCGTAACCAATGGCCTGTAGTGCTTGCATCACCGCTGGATAATTCACATCACCTGCCAGCAGATCCACAAATCCATGAAGTCCTCCCGCTTGACGGCGGTAATCCTTGAAGTGCACCTTCTTGATCCGATGAGCCAGAATGCGAACCCACTGCTCCGGGTAACCATTCTGCACGACATTGCCCACATCGAAATACGAACCTATATACTCTGAGCCAAAAGAATCAATAAAGGTACGCAGTTCTAGCGGTGACACCAGGAATTTGTTCCATACATTCTCAATACCAATGGATACGCCGGTACTTTCCGCATAAGGCAGCAGGTGCGCAATCGCTTCCTGCGCCCGCTCGTAGGCGGCTTCATAATCGGTCACTTCGCTGTCTGGAATGAAATCCACACCAACGGCACCCGGAATGACCAGAATGGTATCCACACCAAATGCTGCGGCAAGCTCCAACTGTTTTTTACACACATCCAGTGCTTTCGTGCGAATCTCCGGACGGGCGCTCGTCATCGGGTAATCCCAGTACAACCCGGTTGCAAGTCCCGCGATTTCGAGTTCAGCTTCCTCCAGACGTCCCTGAATGTCACGAACCTCCTGTTCTGTGGCAGACAGACTCAGTTCACCTTCTCCATTAAGCGATAGTTCAATCCCCTCAAAGCCAGCTGACTTCGCTGTCTGAATACAATCCGTGATAGAGGCATCTCCTGGAAACGACCATATATTAATCCCTTTTTTCAATCGAATACCCTCCTTCAAAATATAAAAAAACCGGTTCTTCAGCATCGCATAGCTATCCCAATTGAAAATGACCAAATCGGGCAGGTATATGAAAGTTTACAGCCCCCGTGGGCTGCCATGCCTGATACTCCCGATCTCCCTACACATTCTCATCAATACGGTAAGCGTTGACCCTCCAGCATACGCCTTTCGTCAGGGGCGACTTGAAGTTACTCGCTGGAATATGGATCACATACACCCGATGGCCCTGACGATCCACTTCTACAGCCGTTTGCAAACCCTCCAGCTGCCAGGTTACATCTGTTTTCAATTCCGAACCTTCGCCGTTATTGTGGATGAGTGCATCAAATATTACGTTGTGCGGACTGACCTCCAGTTCGATGTAGTTCCTGCCATCGCCCTGTTCATCAATGAACAGTTCAACCACATCCTGCTCATACAATGGCTGATCCCTTTCCGTGAAATCAGATACGACATGATCATCCTGGCATACAAAGCGAATATGCAAGTATTCGGGACTCCAGCCAAAACGGACTTCTGTGGATTGATGAGGCGGTCTGCCGGTTACTGTATCCACCAATTCCACTGGAACACATCGTTCCCAATCCGCAGCCGATGGGAAGCCACACTGTGAAACTGACCTGAGGGGTTCGCAGCAATAACTCGTGCTCCGTTCGACCGGGAGAGAGTGCATCGTAATCCTCTCCTTTTTTAGCTTAATCCGTGATGTTGTCTCATTCGTAAGAACATGTAATAATACATATATTATAAATAAATTACACGATTATTTATTTAGGTGATCAAGAGATTATTTGCACAATTCCGTTTAGTTTTAAATAAATCTATTTAGGCTAATCTCATCAAAAAAGGGGATGGAATTTATGTCTCTCCAACGGGCGGTATATCCTCTGCAACGAACCACAAATTACAAAGAATGGTCCCCGAGCGTACATTACGCTCAGTTCCAGAGTCTTCCTCCTGGCAAACTGGCCAAGCGGCGTCTGTATGATTTTGAACTTCTGTACGTCTCTCAAGGTGAAGCTGCAACTTATATGAATGATAAACACCATATATTGAAGGCAGGTCAGCTAATCCTGCTACCTGCCGGGGTTTATCATCAAAATGAGGTGGTTTCGAGCCCAGAAGCACGTTTCATTGGCATTCACTTTGATTTTTTCAACGAATTGACCATTCTGACCGAGGCAGACATGGTTGTGAACGAGGAGACGGTTCAGCATCATAAATTCGGTGTGGAAGCTTGCGCAGAGGGCATGACGCCGCTATCTTCCAATCCGGTATATACCCCCTCTCCAGCTGCCGTGCAGCTTATGGAGCAATTGGTTCATGAATTTACGATGCGCCAATCGGGATATGAACTGGTATGCAAAGCCTTAATGCTGCAACTATTGACCCATCTGCTGCGCTCATCCAGGCGAAGTTCGCCGCGTCATGATTCAGTACACGGAGATAAACTGCTCGAACTCATGAAACGTATAGAGGTCGCTCCATCCGACCCGTGGACCAATTCGAGCATCGCCAAACAATTGAACCTGAGTGTGGATCACATGGCCAAATTGTTCAAACAGATGGCAGGCATGCCGCCCAACAAATATATTCAATCCATCCGCCTAAGCGAGGCACGCAAACTGCTGCGGGAAACGGATTATTCCATCGAGGCTGTGGGTGTACAAAGCGGTTACCCTGACATTCATTATTTCAGTCGCATGTTCAGCAAATATGAGGGCATCTCACCCCGGGAATATCGGAAGTTGTCCAGAATGCTTTGAAAATCTTTCTATTCGGCCGTATGCTGCCGTTTCAGCAAAAAAAGAGTTCCCTCCTTCCAAACCAGGACAAGGGAACTCTTTCTTGAGAACGATGTATTCAAGCATTAGCCTGTTACATGTACAGAATGATGGCCTGTTTCGCTCGCTCAGGCACAGTGATCAGACTTCTCGCCTACCATTGGAAGACTGGCGGAGTATACAGCGGTACGGTACGATCATTTTGATAGCCACTTCATATGAATGATCCAGATAATCGAGCAGCTGTTTAACCGCGAACATGCCCATCTCCAGCTTGGGCACATGAATGGTCGACAATGGTGGAGAAGTGAATTCGGAGATTTCAATATTATCTACCCCAAAGAAGGCGATATCCTCCGGAATGCGGAGTCCCTGCTCAGTTGCAGCACGCATGGCAGCAATCGCCATCATATCACTGGCCGCAAAAATGGCAGTAGGTCTGTTTGCATTGTTGGTAAATGCCCGCTTGGTCAATTCATAACTCAGCGAAACATCCCATTTCACATCAATCACCCAATCATGATCAATAGATAATCCCGCATCAGTCATGGCACGCCGATAACCAAGAAACCGTTTTTCCTCTAGAAAATCATTCTTGAACTCTGCTCCACCAATGTAGGCAATGATCCGATGCCCTTGGTCAATCAGATGATTCGTTGCCTCTCTGGCAGCTTCTTCTCGATCATAACCAACGACCGGAATGTCCGGGTCCGTAATATCCACACCCACAACAGTTCGTACATTGGCCTTGAGCCAGCGATAGGCTTCCGGATCAATCCGTTCCACCACAATCATGCCATCAATCTGATGTTCCTTTACCAGAGACTGCAGCTGCACGATATCCCCATCGTTTTCGATGCTGTACACAAATTCCAGACGCATGCCTGCTTCAGCAAGCTGCTTCTCAATGCCTTCCATAATGACTGAAAAATAAGGACTGTTGTATTTATTTTGGGGGATGGCAACCACACAGCCGATTGCATATGCCGTTTTGGGCTGAACCTTTTTCTTCTTGGCCGGGCGCTGTGAACGGTAGCCCAGCTCCTCAGCGGTGTCCCATATTTTTTTACGGGTTTCATCGCTGACCGATCGATTGACATCGTTCTTCATCACACGTGAAACGGTAGAGATCGATACACCAACGCGGTCTGCAATATCCTTCAATTTTGCCATGTGAAGTCCCCACCTCTCCTCTAACTATGTATTTAAACCCCATTCGTATTGGGGCAATTTTATCTCTATCAACACAAATTTGCGGCAAATATAATTCTATATTTCTACTGGCCAGAAGTCAATGAAATGGTGCATGGGCACTGTCTTTAATAAAATAATAGCGGCAGTCAGGGAATTTTCTGCCCCCCATAACTGCCGCAATTTTAATTCTTTTAGGAAAACGTATGAAGCCTATACACCACTTTATCTGCTTATTGCATCTTGGAGGCCAAATCCTTAAGCGCTGCGTTCAGATCACCATCTCCGGCAAGTGGAAGTTTGAGTGATTGCTCACCATACGTCCAGACCAGATCGGTTTTCTTGGTTGTAAAGGGAGATACAATGCCATACTGCTGCGCATCCAGGAAGATTTTATTATCTTCACCTACAGTGGCAATATAAGCATCCGCTGCAGCCTTGTTAGCCGGAATCGAGTATCCCTGTTTCGCCAGTTCTGTCTGTCCTTCCGGACCTGCGAGCCAAGCGAGCAGCTTATAAGCTGCCTCTTCATGCTTGGTATTGGAGCTGATTGCAAGACCTGCTGGCTGAACAACGGTTTGGTTGGTTTTGAATTTTGGCAAATAGGAAATGCCGTAATCCACACCAGCCTCGTGGTAGTTGGTTGTATTCCAGCTGCCACCCGGATTCATGGCTACTTTGGATGTCGTAATCGCAAGGTTCACCTGTCCACCCATACCTTCAATCTGTGCAGGGGTGGTGTTAATCTTTTTAGTTTTGGTCAAGTCGATAAAATAGTTCAGCACTTCCATCGCTTCAGGCGTTTCAAGCGCAAGTGAACCATCGTCATTCACCAGCTTCGCACCATTGGACCACAGCTCTGGCTCCAGGAACCAATCCATTGTTGACCCTGGTGAAATGGACAAGCCCCACTGCACAATGTTACCGGCATCAAAACCCGCTTCGTCTGCACTTTTCCCGTTCTTATCCAGTGTCAGCTTGGTAGCAATGTCTGTAATTTCATCCCACGTTGGCTCAAGCGATGGAACGGGAGCTTTATGAGGATTGGTCGCTTCATTCTCAAAGATTGCTTTGTTGTAATACCAGACGATGACATTGGCATCGATCGGCAAGGATACTTGTTTGCCCTGATACTGGTGAAGTCCCAGCAGACTTTTGTCTACATTGTTCAGATCAAACTGATTTTCTGCCAGCAAGCCGTCCAGTTCCTTGAAAATGCCGAGCTCAGCGTATTTCTCAACGTATGCATAACTCGTTTTGAACACGTCCGGAAGTGTGCCCCCAGCTGCATTCGCTGTCAGTCCGTCCCAATAGCTGCCCCAATCCTTGCCTTCGAGTTTGACCTTAATATCGGTATTGGCCTTCATGAACTGATCCAGCAGTTCCTGTGTACGATGAAGCTCTTCTGCCGTCCCCCACTGGGAGTATGTGATCGTTACAGGTTCGCTCTGGCTGCTGCCAGAACCGGAAGAGTCGGCGTTTTCGGATGATCCCCCATTTCCACATCCACTGATTACCACCATTGTCGCAAGTACAAGTGCCCATACATTGAATAGCCGTTTACTCTTCGCTCTCATATACACAACTCCCCTTTAAGTCATTTCAATAAGTCCTGTTCACCTGAAAACCGGAAAGCAGTCACCACTTTATCCTTTGGTGCCCGTAAGCACCACCCCCTCAACGATATAACGTTGTGCAAACAGATACAGCAGACCGATCGGAACAATACTGATGAATGCACCCGCAGCAAGTGCCGGCAGATCTTGGCTGGTTTGACCAATCAGCAGCTGCAAGCCCACGCTAAGCGTGAACATTTCTGCATTTTTGATATACAGGAACGGCCCCAGAAAATCGAGCCAGGAGTTCACAAAAGCAAAAATAATGGTTGTCATAATAATGGGTTTGGACAGCGGCATAATGACCCGTGCATATACCGTCCAGCGATTGCCGCCGTCGAGATATGTAGCCTCGTCCAGCTCCTGGGGAATGGTCATGAAAAACTGTCGGAACAGGAAGATATAATAGGCGCCTCCGAGCCAGGCTGGCACAATGAGCGGCAACCAGGTATCAATCCAGTTCAGCTTGGAAAAAAGAACATACGAGGGAATCATCATAATGGATGGAGGAATCATTAAGGTAACAAGCACAACCGGGAACAGAATATTCCGGTATCTGTTTGCAAAACGGGAAAAACCGTAAGCGACAAGCGAGCTGGACACCACTGCTCCCGCTGCAACAAAAAAGGAAATGATAAAGGAGTTCTGAATCCACTGCCACATCATCGGCTGCACAGCAAACAATCGTTCAAAGGCTTCCAGACTGAATGTGTCTGGCAGGATGGTTGGAGGTACCTTGTAGGTTTCCGCTTTGGTTTTCAGCATGGTCGAGAGCATCCATACCAGAGGCCCTGCGAACAGCATTAATGCTACGATCAGCATGGTATATTGGGACGTTTTTATCGCTATTTTTCGGCTGTTCATGTAACTCTCCTCCTATCGTTCTCCCTCGTAATACACAAAGCGGTTCGATACTTTCATCAGGATCAGGGTGACAAGCGAGATCACGGCGAACAGGAAAATGGACTGCGTCATCGCCATGCTGAATTTCAGATCGGTAAAGGCCGACTTGTAAATATTGTAGACAAACGTATAAGCAGAGTAGTTTGGACCACCCTTGGATAACAGCAGCGCTTCCGTAAACATCTGAAAGTTATACATCGTCTGAATAATGATGACAAACAGGATGGAAGGACTGATCATGGGCAGCGTAATTTGGAAAAAGCGACGAATCCCGCTTGCACCGTCAATGGCAGCAGCTTCATACAAATGTCTGGGTACATTTTTCAGTGCAGCCAGGAAGATCAGAACCCCACTGCCCGAAATCCAGACCTGAAGCATGATGATGACCGGCTTAATCGTATGCTCTCCGCCAATCCAGTCCACTTTGCCAATACCCAGCGCGCCAAGTCCGGCATTCAGGATGCCGAATTCGGAGTTGAACACCAGTCGCCAGATAATAACCGTTGCCACAATGGGTACCAGGGTCGGTAAATAGAAGAAAGTGCGGAACAAGGCAATACCTTTGACATTAAAATTAAGCAGCATCGCCAGACCCAGCATACCTGCCGTTACGATCGGAACACCGAATACCACGAAAAACATCGTGTTCATCAAGCTCTTCAAGAAGATGGGATCATCCATCATGTGTGTAAAATTATCAATGCCAACAAAGTTGTAATTGGTTGCTCCCGGAAGCCTTGCATCGGTAAAGGCGTAGAAGACCGAGGTTCCGAAAGGAAACAGGAAAAAGGTAATAAATCCGATGATCCAAGGCAAAATGAAGAGAAAAAACAGCAGTGTGTCATATTTTCTCAACCTGTTCATGATGACACCCCTCAGCCTGAAATTTCTTCTAAATAGACATACCGCTCTTCCAAAATGGATTTCTCTGCAGCCAGGGCAATAAGCAGCGCGTTACGACCAACTTGTGCACTCGCGAAAGGCTGTCTGCCTTCCTGTACACATTTCAGAAAATCAATGCGCTGGGTCTGTCCCCCGGTATGTCCGCCCATGATGGAATCCGACGAAACATCAATGTCCAGGTGATCCTTTGTCCAGTCCTGCCCGCCAACGATATCAATCGTCTTGTCATTACGGGCCACCATCTGACCGCCATTCTCTCCGATCAGGCCGATCTCAAGCCCTTCTCCCATCAGATTGCGTGGTTTCAAATACATGCACAGACCCAGATTGGCTTTGCTGCCGTTATCATAATCAATGGTGATAAAGGCATGATCGACAATGGAGGTGTCCGAGATTTCTTTCGTCGGATAGTGACTGTATGAATTCTGAATCCGATTGGGCTCCCCTTGCTTCATGACATGCTGGCCTCCAGAGGCAAACACGCGGACAGGCTTCGCCTGGATCATCCAGTTGAAAATATCGAAGTGATGACAATCCTTCTCTACAATCGCTCCCCCGGACTTGGACTTGTCATAGAACCAATCCGCAGGTGGGAACGGGTCACGGAATTCCTTACACCACATCAATTTCACGTCACCAAGACGTCCGTTCTCCAATTCCTTCTCCATTCGGCGATACAGATTCGAATACCGATAAACCAATCCGATTTGCAATACCCGTCCCGAGGCTTCCGCCGCTTCTATAATGGCATCACAGTCCTCAATCGTATGGGCGACCGGTTTCTCCAGAAATACATGCTTGCCCGCTTCCAGAAAAGCGACTGCCACTTCGCGATGCAGATAGTTCGGTACACTGATGACCACCGCATCCAAATCTTCCTTGGCAAGCAGCTCACGATAATCGCTAACGATGGTGGGGTTGCTATTCTTGAGTTCAGCCAGCGTACGTGCCACATTGGCTTCATTCATATCACAGATATAACGAACCTCACTATCCTCGAGCAAATCAAAACCAATGCAATGATGTGACCCCATGTCTCCTACACCGATAAAAGCCATTTTTATCTTCTCCATGCTTACACTCTCCGTTGCTCGTTAATTTGCGGCAAATGCCCTAAAGCTAGTTCAATGTCAAGAAATCTAACAGGACTGTGACTATGTATCGATAGTAAAATAGTTTTAATCCCTTGTCAATTGATTTTGGCTAAATTTTAAAATATTTTGCGGCAACATATTCGCTGTCTATTTCACATACCTCTAAACTATATATCTCTTTATTTATCGTAAATTAAGCGTTTACATTTTTACTGTATTATCATATACTTTAATTTGTATTCATTTTTATTTGCGGCAAATACTATGATTAATTTATGAATAATTATATTCAAAATTCAATGAAACACTCTTATTTCCAATAGGAAATCACAATAAATTTCAGAAAAATACTTGTTGAATCTCCTGTATTCATCCCCTATAATGCAGTTTAGACATAGAATATAAGAACTGAAAACACATTTTATATTTGCCGCAAACCAAAATTCCACCTTTCCACTTGTTTATCTCCTTCTAACTACCATGATTCTCACATAAAACGTCACTATTCCTCCACTTTATGTGGATCAGAAAGGAGTTGAACTCTCCTAACTCCCCCTCACAAAGAAACACGAGGTGGGCCGAACGAATTATCATTCAAATCCATTATTCAGGAGGTATACCATGACAAGATTATTTGATCAAAGCAAGCGGAGCTTTGGACTGTTTTTGGCTTTTATCCTCATGATTACCCTGCTATTGCCTGCGGGAGCCTTACCCAAAGCCTCTGCTGCAAACATCACCATTGATGGCAATGTCAGCGACTGGAGCAGCGTTAGCTCTCTCAGCACCAATAGCGGCACTGCCCAGACGCTCAAAGTAACCCATGATGGAACCAACCTCTATCTGCTTATTCAAGGCTCTGGTCTGAGTACAACGATGGGCAACTTCTGGATCAATACGGATAACAATACTTCAACTGGTTACCAGGCTGCCGGCTGGGGAGCTACAGGTGTGGAGTGGCTGCTTGAAAATACGGGGTTATATCGCTACGGCGGCAGCGGAACCGATTGGAGCTGGAATTTCAACAGCACGTTGACCAGCTCCCAATTCTACCGGAGCTCCACCGTCATTGAGGTCGCTATTCCTCTCTCCACACTGCAAATCAGTGCAGGCAGCACAGTGCGAGTCGGCTATATCGACAACAGCTCGGATACGTCGAGATTGCCTGCGGCTGGACAATCATTGCCCGCTTACCTTCTGACCTCAGCTGGATCGGGTGGTGGTACGGGCAACAATACAGTGGTGAATCCCGTAGAACTGGACAGCCCACTCAACAATCCATTCAAAGGCTGGGCGCCTTCGGCCAAGAGCACGACATATCCACAGCCACACAGGCTCGTATATGCCGGAGTGACCTGGAAGGAGCTTGAATCTACCAAAGGCACATATGATTTTAGTGCAATTGAAGCCGCCAACAATTTTGCCTATTGGAAAAGCAAAGGCGTCAAAGTGGTGTTTCGCTTCATTCTCGACAGCCCGACAGGACAGGCTCACCGGGATATTCCCGACTGGCTCTACAATGACATGGTTGCCCGTGGAGAATCGCCAGGAACCGTATACAACGATACAACCGGAGGCATGGGTACGGGCAACAACATGGGCTTCTCTCCCAATTACAACTCCACCTATCTGCAAGAACGGCACAAATTAGCCATCGAAGCCATTGCAGCAAGATACAACACGAATGATCGTCCGGTCGCCTTTGTCCAGATCGGTTCTCTCGGACACTGGGGCGAGTTCCATACGTGGCCTTATATCGGACCTAATGGTGAAACCAATTACACAGGTGCTTTCCCGACCAATGACATCTCGAACAAGTATGTTCAGCATTATATTGATGCCTTTGCCGGCAAAGAAGATAAAATGCAGGTTCTGATCCGGCGCAGTATCGCCCTCGCCAAAACCAATAACAAAGGCATGGTCATGGGCATGTTTAACGATGTGTTTGGACATAAAGACAGCTTTGATGCGGATTGGGGCTGGTACACAGGCACCCAGAATGGCTATTGGGATGACATCGGTCAGCAGCAGCCAGGACATCCGAACTTCTGGGAGACGCGAATCTCCGGGGGTGAATTTTATGGGGGCACTTCCGGCATGCTTGCAGCATTAACCAACGGTAGTGGATTTACGGAAACATTGCGTCAGACGGAGCTAAGCAAACCCAGCTGGTTGGGGCCAAATTCCCCTGCCTCGCTTCCTCTGAATCATGCATTACAGGCCAATATGGATGCACTTAAGAAACGAATGGGTTACCACTTTGTCGTGAAGGAAATTTCGCATCCATCCACCATTAGCGGAAGCACGTTTACAACAACGATTAAAGTGGAGAATAAAGGCGTACAGCACTTCCCGTTTGCCTGGCCAGTTGAAATTCAACTGCGCAGCGGCAATACCGTGGTCGCCAAGAAAACAACAACTGTTAATCTGACCACGTGGAAAACAGGTACCTATACCCTGACTGATTCCATTCCGGTCTCCGGTCTTGCTGCCGGAACCTATGATATCGCGATTGCGATCATCGACCCGGAAACAAATAAACCTGGCGTAGACTTTGCCAACACAAACAAGCTGACCGACGGATCGTTCAAACTGAGCAGTGTAACGAAGTAAATGTCAGATGTTACGTTGTATGATGTAATACACTCATTATTGTACGTGTAAATTACAAGAGCAGGAAAGAAGGCATAACTTCCCATGCCCTCATTCCTGCTCGAACGCTAACGTACATCAGGCACGTTATTCGAGGGTTTTGGCATGATCTCAAAATTTAACGAACTTCAGAAGCCTTATATTCAAATTTCCAGGACAGAGTCAACTTAAAATACACTCATTCAGGGTCAATAACATCTCTGGGGTTCCTTAGAATCTCATAACCTATGTATTTCGGCAAATAATGTTCGTTACAATACACTCTCCCCTTGCTTAGCCTTCATTGCAATAACATGTTGACTATATGGCATCCGCGAACGATCTCCACTTCATATCGCACATATCAAAAAAAAGGATTGGGCTCCCGTCCGGGGTTGGTATTATCCCCTCATGGTAGACAGTGAAAAAAGAGGACATGTTACAATGAACTCAAACACTGGATACCGGAGGGGATTTTGGTTATGCCAGCAAAGAAAGGTCAAACCTTTAATCGATATAGCGAAGAGACGAAGAAAGAGGCTATTTGTCTTCGAACGGAAGAAGGTTGGAAATACAGTCAGATCATAGAGAAGTTTGGGATTAAGAGCGAGAGTCAGATTATCACATAGGTTCGTAAAAGCCAAAACGGAGAGAGCTTTGAGGATTACCGTGGACGTTGGACAAAGAAGCATTTTAGTAGTGCAGTGGTAAGGAATGTCTCGTGGTGAATCACAAAAAGGTATGCCGCTATGAGATTTCTATTTTTTTATTGTCTACTTGACGGGGCTATGACCCCTTCGCGTATGAAGGTTCTGCCTTTGCAATTTGCTTTTAACCTATATCAGGGTGGAAGCAAGCGCAGCCAGCAGCAGGACCGCCACCCAAACCAGTATCAAATTCGCCATCATTAATGCAGCTTTGAACTTATAGTTATTATAGAACGCCCAGCAAGTGAATGATGCAAGGACGGGAACCGGATACGTAGCCATCACCCCTGCGGCAATGTACTCCAGTATGTAATCATCTGTATTGCTGCTGGCGAACATATAGAAACTGATAATTAACATATAAGGATAGGCTACCAGAGTAATCAAATTGATTGCGTTGATGGATAAAAGCCAGTATGCTACGGTACGATTTTTCACAATTAGTGACCTCCCGGAAACACAATCTCAGTTCATTGGATTCTAGCTATGATCTAAAACGAAACAATACTGGAGGCAATGCCGACTAATATGATTGCCGCAACCCAGAACAACAATAAATTACCGATAACCAGGGCCCATTTAAATTTACGTACATGATAGAAAATCCAACAGCTGAGTGACAAGAGAACAGCAACAGGATATGAGGCCATAATATAGACCGTTATATAGTTGGATATATAGTCATGTGATGTCGGCGCATCAAACATAAACACACAAAGCATAAGCACCACCGGGTACCCAAGCAAAGTGATTAGATAGACCGCATTGAAAAAGAAGAGCGAGTAAGCAACTTTTGCATTCTTCATCCAACAAGTACCTCCTGAAAAATATCTCGTTCCAGTATATCCTGAAGTTGACATATCGTCACGGATGTATTTTCCAGAAAATTCAATACGGTCTTCTGTCTATATTTCCTATCTTCTCCCTTAGCCAGGCTCTGCGCCGCGCTTTCCCACACCTTCGAAAAATCGGCAAAGAGCAGGGAATCAAGGGCTTCATGCCCTCATCCCTGCTCTTTTACTGTAATAATAAAATCTAATATGAAAGATCCCCTGACTCACAGACTACTATTGTGCTTTCTTGCGCAGCTGGCTGTAATACAGTTCACTGTAGAAGCCGCCCTGCTCCAGCAGCACATCATGTGAACCTTGTTCCAGCAGCTGCCCATCCTTCAGCACCAGAATCCGGTCTGCCTGCCGAATGGTGTTCAGCCTGTGGGCAATGACAAAGCTGGTACGTCCCTGCATCAGCCGCTGCAATCCCTCCTGGATTTTGATCTCCGTAACGGTATCAATGCTGCTGGTCGCCTCATCCAATACGAGTATGGACGGATCAGCCAGAATTGCCCGGGCAATGGCAAGCAGCTGCTTCTGCCCTTGACTGATGCCGCTTCCGTCAGCCTGAAGCACTTTGTCATACCCATCCTTCATGCGCATAATGAATGAGTGAGCATTGGCCAGCCTTGAAGCTTCTTCCACTTCTTCATCTGTTGCATCCAGACGGCCAAAACGGATATTTTCCCGTATGGTCCCTTGGAACAGAAATGAATCCTGGAGCACAAAAGCCATGTGGGAGCGCAAGTTTTCACGCCGAATGGTCGTAATGTCCCGTCCATCAACCGTCAACATTCCCGCTGTCGGATCATAGAAGCGGGACAACAGCTGAATCAAGGTTGTTTTCCCGGCTCCCGTCGGCCCCACGAGGGCAATCATCTCACCCGGCTTCGCCTCGAAGCTGATCTCATGCAAAATGTTGCGTCCCTCATCATATCCGAAGGAAACCCGATCGAAGCGCACGGCTCCTTCTACCTTGTTCAGAGAAACCGCAGCTCCTTCATCCTTTGCTTCCTCATCCTCGTCCAACACTTCGAACACCCGCTCAGCCCCGGCAATCGCGGACAACAGCGTATTCCACTGGTTCGCAAGGTCATTGAGCGGACGAGTGAACTGACGAGCATACTCCACGAAGATGATAATGACCCCAACGGTAACCGTACCCTGGATGGCCAAAATCCCCCCGATCCCTGCCACAATAGCAAAGCTCAGGTTGTTCAATCCATTCATCAGTTTGGGGATAAAACCGGAAATGGTCTGCGCCCAAAAACCGGATACCCGGATTCGGGTATTCCGCTCTTCGAATCCGCGAACCACCCGCTCCTCCTGGGAGAAGGCTTTGATGATTCGTTGTCCGGACAAGGTCTCCTCAATATACCCGTTAAGTTCACCCAGATTACGCTGACGTTCTTTGAAAAGCGGTCCGGTTCGACGTGTAATCCAGCGCATGCCAATCGCCATCAGCGGTACGACGATAAATGTCAGCAAGGTCAGCAATGGACTTAACCAGAGCATCACGCCAAACGTTCCCAGCAGCGTCAACACACTGGAGAAAATCTGAATGGCCGAGCTGTTCAGCGTACCGCTGACATTCTCGATGTCATTCGTAACCCGGCTCATGATCTCACCCTGCTGACGTTTGCCGAAGAATGGAATCGGCAGCTTATGCAGATGGGAGAACAGATCGTAACGCATCCGGAAAATGGTCTCTTGAGCAATCTCGATCATCCATATATTTTGCAGCCAGGATGTGAGCGAGAACAGCACGTACACCGCAGCAAGACCCAGCAGAAACGTCATCCAGCTGGAGCTTGTCGCTTCTCCATCCATATAATTGTCCACGGCCACACCGACCATGTACGGACCAAGCAACGCCAGTGCGGAACTGGCAAATACCATCAGCAGCACCATCGTCAGCTTCACTTTGCGGCGGGCCAGATATGTCCAGATCCGGCCCAGTGTACCGGACCAGTTCTTGGCCCGTGCCTTCGGCTTACGACCTCCCCCTGCTTTTAGGGCTTCGGGGTCCAGTGGCGGCGGAGGCTGACGGAAAGGTTCAATGAACGCTTTGAACATGCGGTGTACCCTCCCCGTATTGTGATCCATAGATTCGGCGATACAGCTCGGACGAATCCATCAGGTCTTCGTGTTTACCCTGTCCAATCAGACGTCCATCGTCCAGCAGCAGAATCAGATCCGCAGAGGTCGTTGAGCTGATTTTCTGGGTGATGATAAAGGTTGTACAAGATAGCTCTTCCAGTGCATCCAGCAGCCTCGCTTCCGTTGCCACATCAAGTGCACTGGTGCTGTCATCCAAAATCAGAATACTCGGACGTCTGATCAATGCGCGTGCAATGGACAAACGCTGCTTCTGACCACCGGACAAGTTAACACCGCGCTGGCCCAGCTGCGTATCATATCCGTTCGGGAGCTTCTCAATCGTGTCGTGAATCTGGGCGCGCTTCGCAGCTTCCTTGATCTCTTCCAGCGTCGCGTTCTCCCGTCCCCAGGCAATGTTATCCCGCACAGAGCCCGTGAAGAGTACCACCTCCTGCGGCACGTAACCGATTGCTCCCCGCAATGCAGGGATTGCCAGTTGGTCTGCATCTCTGCCATCAATGAACACCTTGCCCTGATCCTCGGTATACAACCTTGGAATCAGCTGTACGAGTGAGGATTTACCTGATCCTGTCGCTCCCATGATGGCGATGCGCTCCCCTCGTTTGGCGGAGAACGTAATATCCTCCAGAACCGTAATATCACTGTTCGGATAGCTGAATCCTACACCCCGAAATTCAACGGCACCTTGAACAGGGTTAGCTCGTTTAACCTTCTCGCCAGTCACGGAATTTTGTGCTGAAGTTGTATTCTGAACAGTCTCCGAACCATCCTCCGTATCAAACACCTCATTAAGCCGCTGTGCCGAAGCACTGGCTCGGGAGAAGGTCACCAGAATCCAGGACAGGGCAGACATGGCCCCAATGGTGCGAAGCAAATAATTGATGACCGCGACCACTTCACCAACGCTTGCGCTGCCGGTGGAGATGTCACGCCGTCCGAACCAGAGGACGGCGATGATGCAGCCATTCATCATGAGCAGCATGAATGGCATTGTGGTTTCCGTCAGGCGTAGCGCGGAGATCGTACCCTTCATCAGCTTGCCGCTGAATCCGGCAAAGCGCTCGATCTCATGGCCCATGCGGACGAAGACACGGATGAGCCGGATGCCTGTCAGATTTTCCTGGATGACTCCGTTAACGGCATCCAGTCTGCGCTGCACATTGCGGAACAGCAGCGCGGCCTTTTTGATCATCCAAACTACAAATACGAGCAGTACAGGCACCATCACCACAAGCAGCAGCCCGAGCCTTGGATTCACGATAACGGCCATAATCATGCTTCCGATAACCACCAGCGGTACACGGGTCATGAATCGCAGACTCATGAATACCGTATCCTGCACCTGGGTCACGTCCCCGGTTAATCGGGTAATCAGCGATGACGTGGCGAATCGGTTAAATACGGCGTAAGAGAACGCTTGCACTTTGTCATACAGCTTCTCCCTCAGGTCATATCCGAACCCCAGACTCGCATGTGATGCAAAAAACGAACTGGCAATCCCGGCAGCAAATGCCACAACGGCACTGCCTACAAGCACGCCGCCCC
Organism: Paenibacillus sp. PvP094; assembly: GCF_040546835.1. Taxonomy (NCBI): domain Bacteria; kingdom Bacillati; phylum Bacillota; class Bacilli; order Caryophanales; family Paenibacillaceae; genus Paenibacillus; species Paenibacillus sp. PvP094. Next base: position 1,030,631 of record NZ_JBEPOM010000001.1, read on the forward strand.
ACAACCAAACCACGGACAGATCACCTTGCTGGATCCCGTTGTCAATGATTTTGGAGATCAGGTAAGGCTGAGCCAGTTCCACCGCCAGCTCAATCAGCATCATGACCAGTGCTGCGATCGCGGCAACCCGATACTTCTTCAAGTAGTACAACAGCTTGATCATTACCATTCCTCCGGCACCGGAGCGCTAGATTACCGTGACTCATTTTGTGTCTACGCAGCCAGCTCCGTTAGTCTCTTTCTTAAACTCTATGTAAAATTTCACGTACCCAATACGATTATTATATCGCATTTTCCACGATCAAATCGTTAATATCTTCATTCATTTTCATTATTAACCTGAAATGGGCGAGAGGTTATCTATTCAGGACAAAAAAACCTGGGCAGCAGGCCCAGGTTTTCTCATCAACTGGTTATTATAACTCAGGTTTCTCCAAAACCGATCTGGGGAATCTTTCACTCCGCCTTCTTGAAATCAGCCTGCTGCTGTTCATAGATTTCATAGAAATCGTCCCAGACCAGAACATTATCCTTTTCCTTGCTCCACCAGTCCTTATACCATGCTTCAATCTCCGGTCCGCCGCCCTGCTCCCACTTCTGCTGAGCCTCTGCCGCGGCCTGTTCAACCGTATATTTGCTGCCGCCGATGATGGAACGGGTGAAAATATCGTTGATGGCTGTCGTTACATTGGTCAGCTTCACCTGAAGCTCCTTCGGCAGCTGCGGCATATGTTCCGAGTGGGTCACGCCCTCTCCTACCGGAAGATCCGTCATGTACACTTCTCGCGCTTCCTTGAAGAGGCGCAGCCCTTCCTTCTGGGATGGGATCTCCTCGCTGAACAGCATTTCGGTATACCCGCATTTGCCTTCCTCCATACGGCTGTACATCATGGCATAGTCTCCTGCCCAGCTGATCTCCTGCTTGTATTTCTCCTGATCGGAGATGCGCGGACAACCTTGCTCATTCAGGGTGTAATGCGTGCCTTCAAATCCATTTTTGAAGGTTCGTCCAGACTCTGTTTTGGTCAAAAAATCAATATACTGCATGACCGCTTCGGGATTTTTGGCGCGTGCATTCACGACCGCCGTCATCTGCACCGGGTTGTTCCATACCATCGTGTACTGTCCGACCGAAGTGGTTGGCAGAGCGATAACTTTTAGTTTAGCTTCCGGAACATTCTGCATCAACGTATCCAGTTCTTTCGCCGCAAAACCCGTATAGTCCGAAGTCATGGCAGCATACATACCGATTTTGCCATTCAGGAAATCCTGCTTCGCCTTGGCACCGTCCTTATCGGTCAGAAAGTCCTTATCCACCACGCCCGCTTCAAACAAGGCGCGTTTAAATGCAGTCGCTTCCTTCATGTGGTTGGGACCCACAACGACCTCTCCATTCTCAACATTGACCCAGTTGGCGTTGAACATATAGCGGAACAGACCCGCTGTATCCCCGAATTGAAACCCGCCGATGCCATATGTATCATTCGCGCCGTTTCCATCAGGGTCATTTTCCGTGAAGGCTTTGGCAACGGCCAGCATCTCTTCCTCGTTCGTCGGCACCTCCAGATTCAGCTTCTCCAGCCAGTCCTCCCGGATGAAAAAGCTCGTCAGCGGAAACACCTCGTTCATGCGACCGACTTCGTACAACTTGCCATCGCTTTTGATGCCGGCCTTCTTCAGCTGAGGATATTTCTCCATGAGTGCTTTGTATTCCACACTGGAGTTCTCGATCAAGTCATCCAGCGGCATAAGCTGTTTCTGATTAAACAGGGTATTGCGGATGGGCGTACCGAATTCAAAAATGACATCCGGCGCGCTGCCTGAAGCAAATAATACGTTTAACTTGGATTGGGATTCCCATCGGGGAACTGCCGTATATTTGACATTTGCCGGACCGTTCTCGTTAATCCACTTGGACCACATATTATCTTCAATCGTGCCCATACCGCTCGGAACCGCACCCCGATCATAGATCGTTGAGGTGATATTCCCTCTGCTGCCTTCGCCTTCCGCCTGCTCACTGCCGCCCCCTCCTGTGCAGCCTGCCAGTAATCCGCCGATCAAGCCCAGAACGAGACCCGACTTCACCCATGCCTTCATCGTTAACGCCATAGATAAGACCCTCTTTCTCTCCCTGTATTATGACACCCACGTAATATGACCGATATTCTGTTTGCCTGTTTTACCCTTTGATTGAACCAAGCATAACCCCTTTGACAAAGTACTTCTGCAAGAACGGATATACCGCCAAAATGGGAATAACCATGACAATCACTGCTGCTGCCCGGATACCTTCCGGCGTAAGATTCGAAATCATCGTTGGATCGGTAAAGTCCTGTACATTCAGATTGGACATAATCATATTTTGGACCAGTACAGTCATGTTGTATTTGGACGTATCGTTGATGTAGATCATCACGCTCATGAACGAATTCCAGTACCCCACGCCGTAAAAGAGAGCAATGGTCGCCAGCAATGGTTTGGATAGCGGCAGCACAATACGAAACAACAGTCCCAGCTCACCACAACCGTCAATGCGGGCCGCCTCGTCTACTTCCCCGGGCAGATTTTCAAAATAGGAGCGCATGATCAGCATGTTATACGTGCTCACCAGGCCAGGCAGCCAGAGTGCACCGTAACTGTTCACCAGCCCCAGGTTTTGCACTACCAGGTACGTCGGAATGAGTCCCCCGTTAAAAATCATCGTGAACACCATCGCCATCGTAAAAAATCGACGGTGGTAAAAATGCCTCCGTGACAGCGGATAAGCCGCCATGATGGTCACGGCCATGCTAAGCCCTGTACCGATTAACGTAATCTCCACACTGTTCCAGAACGCATTCAAAATTGGCGTCCCCGTAATCAGGCTGTGGTAGGAAAACCAGGTGAAATCGACTGGCCATAACCCCACGTTACCGGACACGACGGCTCTTGCATCACTGAACGACAGAGCTATGATATTCAGAAGGGGCAGGATACAGCTGACGGCAACCAATGATAACAACACATAATTGATCAGATAAAATACTTTCTCTCCTCTGGTTTTTCTCATGCTGTTCTCCCTCCCTACCACAAACCTTCGTTGAATCGGCGTGCAATGTAGTTTGCACAAAAGATGAGAATAAAGGCCACCAGGGATTCGAACAATCCCATCGCTGTCGTCAGGCTGAACTGTGCCCCCTGAAGACCCGTGCGATAAATATACGTACTGATGACATCAGCAACCTCGTTGACATTGGAATTCTGGAGCATATAAACCTGGTCGAAGCCAACCTCCATCACCCGCCCCATCGACAGAATGAGCAGAAGAATAATTGTCGAACGTATGCCCGGAAGGGTCACATGCCAGATCTGACGCATTTTGCTCGCCCCATCCATCTGTGCAGCCTCGTATTGGCTCGGATCAATGGTCGTTAGTGCTGCCAGAAAAATGATGGCGTTGAAGCCCATGTCCTTCCATATTCCTGATCCAACGAACACCGCAATCCAGGAGCCCTTGTTGTACATAAACGGGTAAGGTTCACCTGTCCAAGCCTCGACCCAGCGGTTTACGATCCCGTTCTCCAAAGAGAAAACCGTCATGATCATCATCGCAATAATGACCCAGGAAAAGAAGTGCGGCATGTAGACCACGGTCTGCACCGTCCGCTTGAAGGCCATGTTTCTCACTTCATTGAGCATAATGGCCAGGATAATCGGAATGGGAAATCCTACAATGATGCTTAACAAACTGAGGAACAAAGTGTTACGGATGATCTCCACCGTGCGCGGATCGCTGAACAGCGTCTGGAAATGTTGAAAGCCTACCCATGGACTATGCCAGAGCCCGTCATAGAAGTTATAGTCCTTGAATGCCATGACCAGTCCTCCAATGGGTGCATAACGAAAGGTCAGGTAAAACAGGATCACCGGAATAAACATCAGGATTAACGGAATATTAGTCTTGAACCGTCTCAGCCGCTGCTGCCTGATTCGATGCTTCATTTCATGATTTGGTGGTTGTATTCCGGACGGTGTTCCAGCGGCCAGCTCCCCCTTCATATTTCATCACTCCTCTCTGCTGCTGATGTGCTATAGCTGTATTTTAGATAAAAATGTAAGCGTAAACATTTGTTATTTAACGATCCTTTTTAAAATTTCTACGCAAAATAACCCCACTTGGTGGGGTTGTCCTAGGAAACGGGGCTGTATGCATACAGATTCCTTATGATCTGATCTTGGCTGTAAAACACATAAAGAACAGGTGCTACTCGTGGTGATCTCCAGCTCCCTGCTTACGATATTCGCGAGGAGACAATCCAGTCGCCTGTTTGAATACGGTAGTGAAATAGCTTGAGTTATCGAAGCCTGTCTGTTCTGCTATATCGGCCATGCTCTGCCGGGTGCTGTGCAGCAGCAGCTTCGCTTTTTCGATCCGGCGTTTGCTGACATACTGGCTGAAGCCCTGTCCGGTCTCCTTTTTGAACAAATGACTCAAGTAGTTTGGCGTCACATGCACATGAACAGCAGCGGCCTGCAGCGTGCAGCTTCCGGCGTAATTCATCTCAATATACCGAATGACACGTGTGATTACATGATCCTGCTGTTCCCGGGTCAGGCGCATCATCATATCCATCCACTCTTCACTCTTCGAGCGAGCCCATGCAATGACTTCGGGCACGGTATGGATCCACAGAAGCGGATCTGGACCGAATGCGTCCAATCCCCCGGACTCCTGTGGCTGAAGCTGCTGTGCGAGCATGTCCGTCAAGACTTTCATAAGCAGATGGATTTCGGATTTGCATGGGGACAGTGGCATTCTGGCGGCTTCCTCCAGTAGGTCCTCCACCCAAATGATCATCTCCTCAAATTGCTGATGGAGCAGCATTGAAGCCAGTTCTTCGCGCCATCTCTCGGTACGGTCCACCTGGTTGTATTGCTCCCTGATTCGGATGTCCGACTGCTTCCGGCGATACCGTTCATGTGCCTTGCGCAGCACCTTACATGCTTCATCGAGGGAGAACGGCTTGAGCAAAAATTCAATAGCCCCATAGCGGATGGCACGCTGTGCATATTCAAATTCACGATACCCTGTTAAAATGATAATCATGATATCCCGCCCACTCTCATGTATGCGTTCAGCCAAGTCCAGACCATCCATTACAGGCATGTTAATATCCGTAATAATCAGATCAGGCGTACAGCTGTGCACCGCCTGAATCGCTTCTTCTCCATCCGCAGCTTCTCCCACAACCTCCCATCCGAGAGGATTGTTCCGAACCAGATGAATTAGCCCCTGACGGAATAGCGTTTCATCATCGACTACAAGCATTCGTCCATTCACAGCACCTGCTCCTCTCTATCATCCGCATTCCCGGGCATGGTTCCTACTCCGATCTGATATGGTAAACGAAGGCGTACAAGTGTCCCTTCACCGACAGCAGACTCGATCTGTATGCCATAAGGCTCCCCGTGAATCAGTTCGATTCTTCGGAGTACACTTCGGATACCGATATGCTGACGTTCCTCTTCCGCATGTGGAACTGGCTTCATTATTCGTTCAATGACCGTTGCATCCATGCCGCAGCCGTTATCGACTATTTCAATAATGAGCATGTCCGTTTCCTTCTCCGTCTCATGCCCTGGATGCTGTAAACCACGAATCTGCAAACGGCGATTGTCCCTCTTGTCTGAGAATGCATGTACAAACACATTCTCGACGATAGGCTGAAGCAGCAATCGGATCACCTGACAACGAAGCAACTCCGCAGGAATTGAAATCTCTACGGATAATGCTTCCTGATATCTGGCCTGTTGGATTTGCAGATAATGATCGATTTGCTTCATCTCATCCTGGAGAGTCGTTAATCGCTGCACGGGTTCTAGTGTATACTGCAGCATTTCAGACAGGGCTGTAACGAGACGAGCGGATTTCTCATCGCCCAGCATATAGAACTTCCAGAAAAACATGCTTAGTGTGTTATATAGAAAATGAGGGTTCAACTGCGCCTGAATGGCTTTGAGTTCGGCTTCCTTTTCACTGAGTTCCCGCTCGTACACTTCATGAATGAGCGTATCGATCCGGGAAGCCATCGCATTGAACCGTTCACCGATGAAGCCCAACTCGTCCCGCGTCTCTATTCGGACCCTTGTATCGAACTGGCCATCACGCACCCTTTTCATCGCATTGACCAGACTGGCCAGCGGACGCAGCAATCTGCCGCTAATGATAGTGATGATGAACCAGGAGCATAGTACGCTGGCTGCGGCAGAGAACACGGCGACTTGCAGGATGAGCTTACCCTTGTTCTGAATCTGTGCGAGCGATACTTTGCTTACCAGTGTGAAGCCTGCCTTGTCCGAGGTTTGTTTGGTATACAAATGAGTCGATCCCTGCTCGTCCCTGATTTCTGTTGCCCCCAGGTTTAGCTGTGTAAGCGGTGGTGGGTCTATATCCGGATTATGAAACGCATATAGCAGCTGCCCTTCCGCATCAAACAGATCAACAGCAACCTCCTCGTTCAATCGAAGGTCCTTGAGATACGACTCAAACAGCGAGGTGTTAAACAGAATCAACATCACTCCATACGTTTCCAGATCAACCGAGCGCATTAATCGTCCAGCCAAAATCCAATTGGACTGCTCTTCCTGCAGAAAAGCATCTGGACCCAGACGATTCCACACATATTCACCGCCCGTCCCTTCCAGCTTATGAACCATCTCGGCCAAATAGGAAGGATTCATCTGTTGAAACGAGCCGGCAAAGGCGCCCAGATTAAATATATTTCCCTTCAGATCATAAATGCGAAGTCCCATGATCTCCGGTGCATCCAGCCTTACCTGGTACAACTGATCATCCAGTTCATCCTCAAGCTTCATCTGATCGTAGGACGAGATGCCTGCAGCCTGTGCCTTAATGGCATTTTTCACGGAAGGATTGAGTGTGATGTAATCCGTGACCTTGTACATGTCGTTGACCCGCGAATCCAGCCGTGCCAGAACCTGTTCTGCTGTAAGACTATACTGACGACTGACTTCTTCATTGAATAGGGCAATATGGATGCGATATGTGATCAGCCCTGTCATTCCGGAGATGAATACCGTCGCAGCCGACAAAAACAAGACTAGTTTCGTCCTGAATTTAAAGCGTTTACAAAAGTTATCCCACCACATCCGGTACACGCACCTCACCCTTATCCCGTTCCCGTCTTATGCTTAAAAACATATCACACCCCTGTTCAAAAAAACAGAAAAACCCTGACCCTGTCTCAGTGGTCAAAGTTTATCATTTCACCATATATCGGGGCACCTACAATCGGTGTAACTCCTTCTGCAGATACTCCCGACGCTCGGCCACATAGGTACGAATCTTCTCGGGTTCACCATAAAAAACATTCATCGGCCATTTCATGTAGGGATCCTGCTCCACAGCTTCACGGATCTGACCGTGTAATCGATACACTACCGGCATAATCTGTTTCTCGGTAAAAACGTTCATCAGATACTGCTTCATCATTCTCTTGTAATGCTGACGGAAAAGGCGGAAAGCAAGCAGCCGTCCAGTCAGTTTGTTATATCCCTGAATCCGTACCAGGTTAGGATCTACTCTCGTACCATAACAGTTTCTTCCCCAAGTCCCCTCATAATCCCAAGGCAGGATGCCATACCTCCGGGTCTTGATCTTCTCATACCATGTGTAATTCTGATGGAATCCATCGAAATTACCTGTAAGTACAGCTCCACTCAGCCAGCGCAAATAGTTATCCGTATCCATTCTCGCCCGCAAAAAGCGAAGCAGATCCTGCCTCGACTTCGTATTCAGCTGCTGGATAAAGGTACGGAGCCTCATGCGATCCTCGTCCTTGCCGCGTATCAGTGTGTATCCGGATAATAGATCCGTGTTTGTTTCAGTCGAATTCAGTGCAAATCCCGCATGATCGTTTACCGCATAGAAGATGCTTCGAACAGGCATTTTTCGTTGCCGAAAAAAGAACGATTTAACTCCCTCAATACGCAAATAGACACCCTCCAGCTGTCCGTTAAGATACAGTATGCAGTGCTGCGTCGATGGAGCCGGAACACGAAGGGATTCGAAAAAACGGAACGAGAGTGCATTGCGCAGCAATGAGGGATCATCATACTCGGCATTAAAATGAAATGTTCTGCTGGACGTTCGAATTTCGAAAGACTTTTTGACATAGCCACGTGTGTGCCCTCCCCGGTATCGAATTCGGATGGGAAGCGGTTTGCCGTCCATCTGCATCGTTCCGTTCACAAACGTATCTGACCAGATATCTGATGTTAACTGTTGATACTCGTTATCGGACACCGTGATGTGGTAGACAGGTAGAGCCATTTCCATCCGCCTTTCGAAGACTCCTGAGATTGCCCGTAGGCTGTTACATCATCCTATGCAGGAGCACAGCAAGCCGTAAGGGCAGATACACAGTTCCATTCAGAGTACCTACAAGCCAACCTTCCGGGATGCGGAGTAATCGTGCCATTAATCTATGATTACCATCATCTTTTCATAGATTATAGCCAAAATAGTATGGAAATGGTTGTCCGGCTAGTCCCTCTATTAAGCATGTTTCATATGATTAAACTACAGACAGACACGAATGACGAATGGAAGGGATCAACAAAACATCCGCCATTTTTGTCCATCTGAACTTATATCACGGAAGGGGCACAACACAATGTCTATGAACGGTCAAGGTATGAGAGGTTTGCTCGGAAGAGAGATCAAGATTAACCGTGGTGGCCCAGATTCCGTAACGGGCACGCTGATGGACGTGCGCTGGGACTACATGGCGATGAGCTGCAAGGAAGGCATCGTCTATGTCAATGAAACTCATGTTAAAAGCATCACAGACACGGGCCGTTCCGGTGGAAACAGAGCGGCAGCCATGGGCAACCCTATTCCATCCAATACGTTTCTCGGGGTTATGCAAGCACTCCGCTTCCGTCGTGTACAGATCAACCGGGGAGGTCCTGAGAAAGTCGAAGGCATCCTGGCCGATGCCAATCAGAACCAATTAATTTTGGCTTTGAAAAATCAGGAGATCGTTCGTATTCCCCTGCAGCATGTGAAATCGGTATCCATTGTACGCGGTAGTAACAACAATAATAGCAATAACTCTAACAACAGCAACAACAACAATGGTAATAACACGAGTCAAGGAAACCAAGCAGCTCAAGGCAATCGTTCTCAAGGGAATCAGGCTGCTCAAGGCAACCAATCCCAGGGTAATCAGGCCGCTCAAGGTAACCGGGGCAATCGCTCCCAAGGTGCCCAACAAGGCGCTCAAGGCAATCAATCACGCGGTAACCGTTCACAAGGAGCTCAAGGTAACCGTTCGCGCGGCAACCAAGGCAACCAATCCAAAGGAAACAAGTCTGGCGGGAATAAATCCGGTGGCAACAAGTCCGGCGGTAAAAAGAGATCATAATCGTTACGTGACAGGTTAGGTTATTAACCAGTTTAAAGGGGGGAATAATCATGTTGATCTTCGTTGCTGTAGTCTTAATCGGTGTGCCTTTGTACTGGATCGTTCTACCTGGAAGAAGGCCCACTCCAACCCACGAACATTCGATTCAATCTCCACCAGGACTTCTCCCCCTGGGAGGTGAATCACAGTAAATGCCTGATTACCAGTTGTGGTTAACCTTCGGGGTGTTTATTATTACTGTCATTTTCCTGATGTGGCGACCAGGCGGATTAAATGAATCCATTCCTACTTCGCTTGGCGCCCTTCTTCTTGTTATTACTGGTGTGAGCAGCTTCGCTCATATCGTTGGCATCTTCGGGATTGTTTCCGGCGCTGCTGTAACCATTCTCTCGACCATTGTCATGTCCATCATTCTCGAGAGCATTGGCTTTTTTCGCTGGATCGCCATCAATATGATAGAAAAGGCACGAGGCTCCGGCTTCCGATTATTCTGGCTGATTCTATTACTGTGTTTTCTCATGACGATCTTCTTCAACAACGACGGCAGTATACTGATTACAACTCCGATCATCCTCCGAATCTGTTCCATCCTACGCCTCAAAGTGCATCAGCAATTACCTTACCTGATCTCAGGTGCACTCATCGCTACAGCTTCCAGTGCCCCAATCGGACTTAGTAATCTCGCTAATCTCATCGCCTTGCAAATGGTCGGATTAAACTTGAATACCTACACCCAGATGATGTTTGTGCCATCAATGCTGGGGATCATGGTGATGACCATACTGCTGTTCTATTATTTTCGCAAAAGTATTCCCAAGGTTATTCATCACTACCCTATGTCCATGCAATCCACATCCGGTTCAGGGTATCATCCGCTGCAAACAGGAAATCAGGATACACCACGAGCGGATAGTGGAAAGAGCGTAGACTGGTGGTTGTTCCGTGTCTGTATCGGGATTGTTGTATTCATTCGTGCAGGATACTTTCTCGCTGAGCAGTGGGGAATTCCTATGGAGATTGTCGCCATCACTGGTGTTGTTCTGATGCTGGCTGTGCGTTGGTATCGCACCCGGACTGGACTTAAGGATGTAGTTACACAAACGCCCTGGCACATTCTGCTCTTCGCCTTCAGCATTTATATTATCGTGGATAGTCTTCACCGGGCTGGAATGACTGCTGTTATCGTTCAGTGGATGAAGCCCATGATAGAAGGTGGTGACGCCAGTCTCATTGCCGTATCGGGTCTAATGCTCACTCTATTATCCAATCTGCTCAATAACCTGCCTTCCGTCATGATTGGCACCTTTGCAGTAACCGATCTTCAATTAGGTGATACCCAGCTGCATCTGGCTTACCTTGCCAACATTCTGGGGAGTGATATTGGCGCCTTGCTGACACCGATAGGTACTCTAGCAACGTTGATCTGGATGTATATTTTGAAGACCCACCATGTTCGAATCTCTTGGAAACAGTATATGAAAGTAACCTTCATAGTGATACCAATTAGTCTAATTGTCAGCCTATTTTCCCTATATATTTGGACGTCTATTCTATATTGAGAGGAGGTATACTGTGAAATTCCCAACAATGTGGCTTGGAAAATCCATCGAATTGGAACTATCCGGCTGTAAACTTCCAATTCAGGGTGAGATCATTGATATGGGTCAGGACCTGATTGTTGTTTACGGAGATCAACGGTTCACCTATGTACCTCTTCATCACCTTCAATCCATGCACATAACCAAAGGGGGCGATGCAAGTTCCACCTCCAGCATGCCTGCGCCTGATCCCGAGATGGATCACAACAATATATCGTATCGCAAAATATTAATGAATGCTCGTGGCAGATTCAGTGAAATTTCGATAGGCGGGCGTACGCTGCACGGTTATATTACGAACATTATGAACGATTACTTCATCTTCTTCTCTCCACTGCATCATTCGGTCTACGTCTCCATCAATCATCTGAAATATATCATTCCTTCTCCAACAAACAGCACGCCTTATTCCCTAAGCCAGCAGCATTTCCCCATTCAGCCTGCGTCCATGCCTCTTTCCCGGACAATGGACCAACAGCTTCAGAAAATGGTTGGTGAACTTGTCATCCTGAATCTTGGTGACAAGCCATATCGGGCTGGATTGCTGAAGGCCGCAGATAATAAGCTGATTGAACTGGTAGAGGCAGAAGGTCAGACCTTGATTATGCATACCGATCATATTCAAACCATTCATCTGCCTTGAATATAGGAAATGACCGAAAAGGTCCATCCGCTTATCGGATGGACCTTTCATTTATGTTGGTAAGTTGTTGGGGCCCATCCATGAATAGGACAAGCCATGATTCTACTTTCCGTATGTCTGTTCCATACGCTCTTCCTCATTCGTAGACAGCAATATGTTAAGCAGCCCCATCGCATTATTGGCATCGGTTCTCGCCGTTTGGTACTTCTCAGCAAACGCTACCTCATCCTGCTTGGGATCCATTGCTGCCAGCTCCCCCCATGACTTGCGGGCCTTGTCGTAGAGTTCGCTTAACGTAATGTCATATGGATGCTGTGCAACCGGAGCCATGGATTCGAATTTCGCGGTGACTCTGAAGAAATCCATGGAATCCTGAAACGATTGGCTGCTGTAATCCTTGTTATTCATCGCATCTTCGGTAATCAGCAGACCTTCACGAGAAATAAACAATGTCTTGACCATGGCCCGTTCCAGGTTCGTAGCTTCATCCCAAGTGATATAGGTTACGTCAGGAGCCTGTACGGTTGTAAAAAAAGGAAAGGCGTCATCGATTAAAAGCTGTGTATTGGCATGAATCGGAACCTCCGCATTCATATCCACAACAGTATCACTGTAATTGGCAACGTTAATATTCTTGGACCCTTCCTCACTAACCCGGCGAACCGGATGGTCGTCCAGCGGAATACGGATGTAGCCCAGCTTGTCAGCATATTGATCCTGCAGTTCTTTCAACGTTTCCGTAGCAGTGGAGGCTGGTTCCGAAGCGTTACTCTCGCTCTCCTCTGCTGCTGCAGTTTCGGCTCCGGACTGCTCAGTGCTGCCGCTCGCTGTCGCATCAGTACTCGCCTCCTGAACAGGCTCTTGACTGGCAGTTTCCTTGGCCCCTCCGCCGCATGCGGATAAAACCGCAGCCAAGCTGAAGATCACGGTAAACATCCGAATCGGTTGTGTCCATCTCATGGTATAATCTTCCCCTTATCTTATGTATGCATCTAATCTACATTAACCATGGCATGTACGATTGAATTCCTATTCTCCATATGATTCATCTTCGGATAACATGCCGTATTCACAGGTAAGTATTGGTCTACATTCTAACATAAGTTAAATTCTGGGTGTATACGACGATGTACCTGTCTCCTTGAGCTGTCATGACTGGATGCCCCCGACAAAAGTACAAAAAAACACTGTCATCCCGAAGGACAACAGTGTCTGCAAGAAACCTATCTATACGCTATTTAATCCCCTTAGCCTTCTCGATATGTTCCGCCCTAGTCTGAGGCTCTGTGCAATTGGCTGACGACAGCAGGGAATAGATAGCCTGAATATCCTGCTCCTTAAACAACGTTTCAGGCACTTCTGCTTCGAGTCTTTCCGTTTTGCGCAGAATGGTCTCAACCAATTCATGATCATATATCACCAGTTCATCGGAATTCACATAACGCACCGCAGGATCGACACTGATCCGGCAGCGATTGGTGAAGGTCACCATGGAAATTATGCGGATCCGCTTATAATCTCCGAGGTGTGCATGAACCGCCTCAACATGGCCCCGATGCTGCATCAGAGGATTATACATCTTAATGCGACTGGTACTGACCGTCCAGTTGGCCTCTCTGCGCCCACCCCGAATCTCGCCTGTAGTCAGGTTACGGGTCTCGATGACGAAGATCCCCCGCGGACCAATAACAACATGATCAATCTGAGAATAGCCTGAACGGGATTTGGGATTGGCAACGAGCAGATCACTCAAAACTTTGTATTGTCCCGGGAGACTGTACAGTCGTTCTGCTGTTGTCGGTTCTTCCGGCTCGCTGATCCAGGCTGCCTCATGTTTGGATTTGGATTTAGATTTGCGTCTGCTCCGCATCATTCGGGCAGGTGCGGGGCCCGTATCCGGCATCGCGGGGGCCGAGGCCGTAATTGAACTCGCAAGCTCTGGCTGTGTCTTGAACAGAGACAGGATTTTTTTGAACATGGGCAAGCTCCGTTCTAAAATTTAGTGTGAGTTACAGGTGATCGGTTACGACAATTGAACAACATAACAACATCTTTGGACTTCCATTATGTAAACTTCTATTACTTATGTCGGATGAAGACGGGTAAAAATAAAGGTCATCAGGCCTAATTTCCTTGCACAAACCAAAGTATACGAAAATATTTAACCAATATCGTGACTTTAGACACATGCGATCCATTGAAAATTCTAATAAAAACAGCGCATCCCTTTCCACTTAAGAAAAAGAACACGCTGCCGCTTACCACAAATGCGATTTATGCTTGAAGATAGTACGTATAGAGCACCTGCGTGCCCTTCTCATCCAGACCGTTTCTGGATATTTCCTGATAGAGGGATTCAGCCAGTGCCAGCCCTGGCGTCTTCATGCCCATGGCTTTGGCCGATTCGAGGGCGATTCCCATGTCTTTGATAAAATGTTTCACATAGAATCCAGGCTCGAAATCGCCTGCGATCATGCGCGGACCGAGATTGCTAAGCGACCAGCTTCCGGCTGCACCGGTAGCAATGCTCTTCAGCACGTTCTCCGCGTCAAGCCCCGAACTCTTGGCATAGGCGAGTGCTTCGCATACGCCCATCATGCCTGATGCAATGGCAATCTGGTTGCACATTTTGGTATGCTGACCGGAACCTGCCTTGCCCTGCAATACAATGTTGGTGCCCATACACTCGAAAAGCGGTCGTACCGCTTCGAATGCTTCCGCGGTGCCACCAACCATGATGGACAGCTTGGCATCGCGTGCGCCAATATCTCCACCCGATACGGGAGCATCCAATGCATGCAGCCCCTTGGCTTCTGCCGCTTCGAAGATGCGAGCAGCCAGCATGGGACTGGATGTCGTCATATCAATCAGGGTTGAACCCGGTTTGGCATTGGCTACAAGACCGTCCTCGCCAAGATAAATCTCCTCTACATCCTTCGGATATCCTACCATGGTGATGATGACATCACACTCAGCTGCAAGCTTGCCTGGTGTATCGTGCCAAACAGCCCCTTCATTCACCAATGCTTCCGCTTTGGCAGCTGTGCGGGTATACACATGCAGCGGATATCCCGCTTTCTGGATATGACCTGCCATGCTTTTCCCCATAACGCCTGTACCGATAAAGCCAACTTTTGTCTCTCCAGGTGCCTTCGTCGTATTTGTCATCGTAGGTTTCCTCCTTGTTTCTCTATGGTTTGGTGAGGTGCTTGTCTTGGATCGCTATATCTGTATGTTATAGCTTTCGCACGCCGCCGTCTATCATTTACATGAAATCTAGCGGACCGACATTCGATATTGATTGGGCGACATCTGAACAAAGCGCTGAAAAGCCCTGTTCAGGTTGCGCTCCGAATATCCCACCTGTTCGGCAATTTCCGTAATGGTGCAGTCGGTATCCTTCAACAATTGCTTCGCTTTTTGCACCTTCAGATTCATCATGTATTCGATAAAGGACACCCCCATCTCCTTCTTGAAGAGTCTGCTTAGATAGGAAGGACTGACATTCACGAGTTCTGCACAATCCGATAGTGATTGCATTCCTTCGGGATGGCTGCTCAGATGCTCACAGACCCGCTGAACAATCAGGCGGGATGAATTGGTGCGAAGATCCTGACTGGCCTCAATGCATAATGGAAACAGCACACCGATAAACCAGTCGTGCATCTCCTTCGATGTTTGATTCTCCTGCAGCTGATCGAACAGATTGCTGCCCAGTCGTTCAAGCATGCCGGGACCCTTCGTCTCCATGAATTGAATAATGGCCGACAGCAGCATGTGGTATCCCTGAATCATGACCGTATAGGATTCGGAAGCACGCACTTTCTTGGAAAACCGATGCAGCGCATCCTCCGCATGCGTAAGCGTTCCGTTCCATAGTGATTCAAGAATCTCCTCTTCGAACTCCCGGGGATACATGAAGATCGGATTACGCTGGTTGGCCAGAATATCTTCATAGAACAAAACGTTCTCGGCATCATCAAATAGCCGATACTGCAGGGCGAGCTGCGCTTCCCGAAAGGACTCTGCGATCCCATGAAGTTGACCCGGACGCCCTACGCCCACCGCTGCCGAGAAAGACAGGTACTGATCCAGTGCATGATGAATCTCCTCTGCATAGCTGCATACCCTCTGCCTCGCTTCACGAGGAGAAATCTCTGAATCGAAATGCAGGATTGCCACCGAATCACTATCATTTTTGTCTACAACATACCCCGTCAGATCCGTTTTTTGGCTGAGCAGTTCATCCATGACGTTTCTCAGGGCAAATACAATGACGGGGCCTTCACTGGGTAAAAATCGTTTCTTCTTGACCAGATTTTCCACTTTGACGACCAACACCAAAAATTGTCCCTCTGTCCGGAAGTCGTGTCTGGCACATTCTTCTTCCAACCTGCTGCTGGTCCATGAACCGCTTGATTGCAGTAATCTCTGCAAAAAACGATCGCGGAGATCTGGCTGTATTCCCTCTATATACCGATTCAGGGTTTCGGTCTGTTCATTGAGATAGCTAAGCGAAGATCGGATATATTCAATTTCATTCCCCTGCGGAGCTGTTTCCTGCCCGTTCCTTCGCAAGTGCTCCCCATACCGCAGCAGCTGCTGAATAGGGTTGTAGGCCAGCCGTGAGCTGAACCAGGTGAGCAGCATACCGACCAACACGAAGATAGACACCGAGATGAGGATGAGCACCTTGATCCAATTCAACTGGGCAATCATCTCCTGCTCAGGGAGCTGGGATATATAGGTCCTCCCCATGGATGCCGAGGCATATGCCACAAGCTCATTCCCATGCTCCCCCTTCAGTACCTCATGGCCCGAGCGTTCTCTGCCTTCTGCATATGCGATCTGCTGCAGCACCTCGTCCTCCGATGCCCGTTTGCCAATCTCTCCAGGGCCGTCCGTGTGCAAAATAATTTGCTGATCTGCATTAAGAATGGCGAGGGACTGGTCTTCCAGACTAACAGAATAGCTGCGCAGCAAACTCCGCAGCTCCTGTTCCTTCACTTGGAGAATGACCACTCCGCGCGGTTCCCCCTGTCCCATGACAGGCACTTTCCTCACATAGGAGATATAGCCCGCTTCTCCGGACTCGGGAAGATACCTCCAACCTGCAGCTGCATGGCCTCCCAGAGCAGCCTCCATGTCCTGCTTTTCCTTGTAGTCTGCCAGCGAGACCAATCCGTAATAATGGGACAGAACCATATCTGTTTTGGCATCATAATAGATCATTTCTTCAATTAGATTATTGGTGTTTTTGTGGAGCTGAAACAGATCGAGCAGATCCAGGTGGAGAAAGTAATCGCTCTCATAATGAGCACTGCCTAATGCATTTCGCATCAACGGGCCACTGGCGAGCTGCATCGATTCATGCTCAATATTAGTCAGAATATTCTCCACCCTGTCTTTGAGCAAGTTCAATGAGGCCATATTGTTATCCTGGAATTGTTCGGTCAGTTTGATCATCGAGAAATGATAGTACGCGCTTCCGGCAAGCACCACCGGGATGACCACCGACATGCAGCCCAACCAGATCAGTCTTTTCAGATAACCATTCGTTGCGAACCAGCGGTCAAGCGCTGATTGGATGGTTTGCATTGCCCGCCTCATGGAATCACCCCCGTATGCTGCCTTAGGCTCATTTTCGCTTGTCTCTGTTCGGGTTCATTATATCAAGAGAGGTACCCGGATACACTCCCAAACGTCCAGCGTGGGGACTCTAATTTTTAGTTTATTTCCAGTACGCTCTGTCCTCAGCTTCGTTCCTGCGATTAACGCTTCAGCGTCCCCTGCAGAATGATCCTCCCCTGAACGAACTGTAATCTCAATATCATGTATGGGGAGCACCGATGACAGCGGTCTGCGACCTGCCCCGTTCACCAGATGAATCAGCAGGTCGTTATCCTTGCGGAAAACAGTCAGCTGTAAACCTGGTGCTTCCGTGATCGATACCAGAGCTCTATTGTTCAGCTGCATATGAACCGCATTGGCAAACAACCGGAAATGTTCCTCCAATTTGAATTCCTGTATCAGACCGCTAAGCGAAAATGGAAAATATAAGGTCTGCCCCGTGCCAAAGCTTCGCAACAGTGCCAGCGGAAGATTGGTTTGTTTGACAGCCAGTGAGGCCCGTTCCGGAGGCGCCCCCACACTTTCCAGTGGGGAAAACGGAGGAACTAGCGTTGCCAACACCTGCACATCCGTATCCCCGGGCTGACAGTACATTACCTTGCCTCGATGCGGTATAAGTTCCGTTTCCTCCAGCTTCCGCTGCAGTGGATTCCCTGCGTTGTCTGTGATAGATATCTGTTCAAACCGCAGATAGGATGCAGCCAAATACTCGCTCTCCTGCATTTCCCCGGAAATACCAAACAGGTCCATCAGCATCGAATTCGTCGGTTCTTCCATCTTCGGCAGCTCTCCCTCTGCGATAAGACTGCCTCCCTGACTCACATAATCGCGAAGCAAATCTATAAAATGGGATGAATGTGCGAATCCTTCAGGCAAAATAACGACCGGATACTGGTTTAGGTTCACGCTGGCCACCTGTTCAGGCAGAATCACATCGAAGGGAATATGTTTATGGATGAGCGCCTCCGCCAAGCCTTCCGCTGAGTGATTGGCACTCCACATGAGCGCCACCTGGTTCACGGGTTGTGCGTCGTTCATATGGTAAGCAAGCTTCGCTGCATCCCTGTTGACCTCTGTCACGGTGCGCAAAATCCGCTTATCCGTAATCGTATCCGGGATTCCGGTTAATGAATGCCAGAGCTGACCCCCATTGGCTGGAATCTGCGAGAGCCAGAAGCGGTATTCGGCAGGCGGAAGCCCGGTATGCCGCCAGTCCATGCCGGGGCAAGAATGTACAATGCCGAAGGGATCAGGGCGACCTGGAACGGAACGCCCCACCTTGATACTGAGCGCAGGCTGCCAGAACTCCGGGATACGGGTGTGCCCCAGCGACAACACATCCTGCGGTTCAGTACAGAGCATATCGGTAATGGACACCCGTTTCTCCAGATTATCCCGATGCAGATTGTAGTACAGGATCATCGGCACTTCAGGCCGAACAGCCTTGATCTCCTGATACATCCGCCCCAGATTATCATCGAAGCAGCGGGCTGCAAAATCAGACGCGAGCTCTGCTGAAGTACTCGGCAGTTCTTTTCCATACATCCCCTTGTATTTCTTCTGACAATTGGAGCATTGGCAAAATACATATCCGGGTGCGTTGAAGAAGACTCCATCAATCTCATAATGTTCCAGTGCCTCACGGATTACAGGAACCGCCAGTTCTTCGTTGCGGTAGCCTCCGTTAATGCAGGTCGACATCAATAGAGGCCAGGCCCCCGGCCGGGTGGGACCGATAATATCCGGCTGGCCCCCTTCCTTGCGGACAAACCACTGGGGTTTCTGCAGATAAACAGAGTCCTCTGCCTTGCTGAAATCGAAGCGGGCAATAAAGCGAATCCCGCGCTGATGACAGCTCTGGATCATATCCCACAGCAGATCGCTGCCGCGGGGCAAGTATTCATTATGAACATGAAATGCGACACTCGATCGGTACCAGGCATAGATTCCACCCATATTAAACACCATGGCATTGGCACCCATCTCGAGCATTTGGTCCGCAAGCCGTTCGGGATCAATCTTCTCGGTGTCCTTCACCTGCATGTTAGGTTGAATGATGCGCAGCGGCTGCTGCCACCAGGGACGTTGTTCCTTATCGCTCAGTATGGGAGTCTTCATCGCTTCTCCTTTACCTCGTTATTGTTGATTAAACTGCTCATAAGCCTTGGCCATTTCCTGATAAGCCTGCTTGATGTCCGGCTGGCTGTTCAACTTGTCTACATAGGCTCTGAATTCTTCGACACTGATCTGTCCAACAATCGTTCGGGTCAACATGGAGCTGTACTCGTCTGCATATTTGGGCCATGTCTCTCTCCAGGCCTCCGAGGTAATCACCCGGTAGAAATCGATCTTTCCAATTTCGTCGAAATTCTCGACTTCCTTGATTTTGGCGTCATTATAGGCTTTGTCTCCGGAAGCACTAATGACCTTGCCCCACTTGGCATAGGCGAGCACACCTGCTCCTTTACTCGTTGTGTTCACTTCCTTGACGCCTTGCTCCGTCAGCACTTTCTGACCATCCTGTTCCGTATAGTGCGTACCCTCGATTCCATAGTAGGCAAAGTCCGTCATTTCCTGGGAAGCAGTCAGATCAAAATACTTCAGGAGCTGCTTCACCTTCTCTTCAGGCACCTTCTTGGAAATGTAGAATCCACCCGCGACTCCGGTCTCCAGACCGACCGCTGCATCTCCATGAGGACCTGTCAGAGACAAGTTCAGAATTTTGGCGTCAGGCTGCCCTGATTTTTTCATAGCCTGCTCCCACTCATGATCCCACCAGATCGGACGTCCGTAAGAAGCCGCCCGGTTGGTCTTGAATAGTTCTTCAGCCTGACTCTCCTTCATGACGGCATATTCTTTGGATAGCAGCCCATCGGCGTACAGTTCCCGAAACCACTCGACCATCTCCACATATTGTGGTGTTAAACCAGGACTCATCAGCCCGCCATCGTTATCATAGGTTGGGTTATACGCCCCGAATCCGGCTTGGAACATGGCAGGTGGGTTGTTGACGAATAACAGGCCAACTGTGTCTTTCTTGCCGTTGCCATCCATATCACTGTCCACGATTTTCTTCAGGGCTTCTCTATATTCCTCGAATGTCTTGGGAATCGGCAGATTCAGCTTCTTCAGCCAATCCTCCCGAATCTTCAGTCCGCCATCAACCCGGGAACGGGAGCGTGGAACGGCGTAAATGCCTCCATCCACCGACAGGTATTTGAGCGCATCCGGCGCCAGATTCTCCTTCAGGTTCGGGTATTCGCTGAGATCTCCAAGGAATGGTGTCAGATCCCAGAATGCACCGTTCTTGATCGCGGTTATCAGCGTGGGGCGAATCTGATTCTGGTAAGCCACTACTTCTGGCAGATCACCGGAAGCGAGCAGCAGATCCAGCTTCGTATCCAGATCGCCTGAAGGCACCCATTCAATATCGAGTTTGGCGTTGGTGCGCTTCTCCCATTCGGTCCAGTATTCGTTGTTCATATCGGGAATTTCATTGTACAATCCGGCAAACATCTTGATGTCCAGCGGCTGATTTCCACCGGATTCTCCGCTATTTGTGCTGCCTGCCGTTTCACCTGAACCATTGTTCCCCGTACAAGCCGCCAGCATGATGACTGCCAGAAACATGCAGAGCCATGTCGTCCATCGTTTATTCCCCTTGTTCATTCGCCTTCATCTCCCTTATCGTCAGTATCGGTAAGCGTTTGCATTTATACATAAAGCATGGTTTAACTTCAGCTGCATTCAACCTTTGACTGAGCCAATCATGACACCTTTGGCAAAATGCTTTTGCAAAAATGGATAAACGATCAGAATCGGCACCATGGCGAGTACGATCGACGCCATGCGAATCGTCTCCTGTGGCACTACGCTCTCATCACTGGCCCCGGCCTGAGCTACAGCAACGGAATTCGAATCGATAACGAGTGTCTTGATGAGCAGCTGCAGCGTCCATTTGCTTGAATCGGATAAGTAAATCAAGGCATTGAAATACGCATTCCAGTGTCCTACCGCGAAGAATAATGTAAACGTGGCGATCGCGGGCATGGACAACGGTACAATAATTCGGAAAAAAGCCGTGAGATCACTGCATCCATCGATCTGTGCCGCATCCTCCAGTTCCGAAGGCAGCGATTCCAGAAAACTTTTGATCACAATCAGGCTCCACGCATTCGTCAGTCCAGGCAAAATCATGGACCAATAGGAGTTCAACAATCCCAGCTCTTTCACGAGCAAATAATTCGGAATAATCCCTGCACTGAACACCAATGTGAAAATAACCAATCCCATAATCCACTTATGCCCGGGCAGAGAGCGTTTGGTTAACCCATAAGCCATGGTGAAGGATACGATAATATTCAGTATGGTGCCTACAACGGTAATAAACAACGTGCTTTTAAACGCATTGATAAAACTGTTGGTTGATAAAATATACCGGTAGGATTCCAGCGACCACTTCTCCGGGAACAGATAAAACTTGAGCGGCACATACACCTTCGGATCGGTAAACGAAACGCTGAAGACATATAAGAACGGGAATATACATGCCAGTGAGATCAAAGCAACCAGACTGTAATTGATCCAGTCGAAGAGCGTAAGCCCTTTTTTCTGCACAACAAAGCTCATAACCTATCCTCCTTTCTGACAGACCACCAACCCATGGGATTAATAGATGCCTTCATGTCCAAGTCTTCTTACAATTTTGTTGGCAGCCACAATCAGGAACAATCCAACCAGTCCCTTGAACAGCCCCACAGTAACCCCAATGCTGATCTTGCCTTGCAATATCCCGTACGTATAGGAATACGTATCAAATACCTCTCCAACTGAACGAACGAGCGGATTCATCATCAGCAAAATTTGTTCAAATCCGGTATCGGCCATGCTGCCGAGGCGCAGGATCAGCAAAATGATAATGGTCGGCCGGATGGCAGGCAGCGTAATATGCCAGATTTGCCGGAACCGTCCGGCTCCGTCAACAACGGCAGCCTCATACCGCTGAGGGTCCACTCCCGCCATGGCCGCGAGGAAAATGATCGTTCCCCAGCCGGCTTCCTTCCACATGCTCTGAGCCGTAAGCAGCCCCCAGAAATAATTCGGTTCCGATAGAAACGAAATCGTATCCTTGCCGCTCTGTGCAATCAGCTTGTTCACAATGCCGACGTCCGTCGAGAGCAGAAAAAACGTCATGCTGGCAACGACGACCCAGGACAGAAAATGCGGTAAATACACAATCGACTGGTTGATGCGTTTAAACGTCTCATGCCGAATCTCGTTTAACATTAGGGCCAGCAGAATCGGCAGCGGAAAATGGAATACCAGTGCGATCAGATTAATGGCGAGCGTATTACGCAGCATGATGTAGAAGTTGGAGCTGGCAAACAGCTCATTAAAATGCTTGAATCCCACCCATTCACTTCCCGTAAAACCGAGGAAGGGATTGTAATCCTGAAATGCCAGCAGCAGCCCCCAGAGAGGTACAATCTTGAACAGCAGGAAATACAGCAGCCCCGGCAAAATAAGCAAATAGATCATCCGGTGTTTATACATTCGTGACAGAAGGCTGCCCGATTGCAGCTTGCCCGTGGCACGATTCACCGTCGTTATCTGGGGTTTCATTCGGTTACGTCACCTCTTTCTTCGGGACATGTTCCATCTCGAGTACAATGGCTTCATACCGCTTTAGTTCGGGAATGGTTAGTCTGACTTTGTTTCCCTCGGCCTGGATGGGAAGTGTCTCCGTCGAATGTAATGAGTACGCCCGAACAGGTACTCCTATATCGCGAAACTCAATCGTGCGATTGTATAGCGATATCGCTTCCATGTATGTCGTTCCGTTGAAGCCGGACAAGTTCAGGAGCTGGAGAAGCACATGCCCTTGTTCTGTCCGATTCAGGAATAACTCCGTACTGGCAGGCAGATCGTTCTTCACCAGGCTCTCCCCGGTTAACCGGGCCAGAACATCCATCACGGCATGCTTGTGGTCTTCGAAGCCGTGTCTGTAATACAGAACGCCCGGGTTCCATGTGTAATAGGCGGCTGTACCACCATTTGCCGGATGGGAGATCCCCAGTCCGTAACTTTCGCCCACTTGGTGTCCATACGCCCGTTCCGGCGGGCCAAAAGATGCAGGTTTAATATAGGACATGCAGCGTTCGGTATTCGAAGGGTCAAATTTCACGTGATCAAAACTACCACTAACCGTGATCCATTCCCGGTCCTTCAAGCTGGGGAAGTGATCGGCATCGGCCACTTGAAGATAGGCAGAGGGAAGCAAGTTGGTATTCCCTGTATGCACAGCTCCGAACCAGTCTGATAATGCATCTGCATCCTCTCTTAGGGCATTTCCCGTAGCGAGCAGCGTTACCCCTTGGCTTAGCAATTGATCCAGCGTTTCCTTGGTATTGATGTGGGGTCTTTGCAAACCAGGCAAGATGACTGCTTTCACTGCGGCCAGCTTATGTGCCATGGCGGTAATCTGGTCTTCTACAATGACATCGAACAGGACATGGGCTTCTTTTAACATTTTGAACAGACCCAAATATTCAGTCCCGGCCTCTGGTGCCTTTGGTTTAATCAAAATGACTTCAGCCATGGAAGCAAGACTTCCATAGATATGTTCATGTGCTGCATGATATCGGAAAATGTCCCGGGCTACTTCAAAATTCTTCCGATCCGGATATCCCTCGAAGGCTCCTATAATACAGAAATCAAGCCCGGAGCCGCTGGCGATGTTCTGATATAACCTTATTTCCGTCTCATGGGGCGAGACCCCGGTGAACCGATAGGTCAGATCGATGGCATTAATGCTGCAATTGCTGACTATCTTATCGTCCCAGCTGCTCACTACGGAGGCCACATTCTCTGAGGCGGAATACTGCCATAAAGGCAAGCTTCGGGTTAGCGATGTATTCGATTCCTTGCGAATGATGTCAACCCTGTGCGGGTGGTAGGTGCTTATGGCTATATCCGGCCAGCGGGACTTCAGCCTGTGATGAATTTTGCTCAAAATCCCTCGGGAGGTTAACTCCTGAAAATGAAGATACGCTGTATGCAGTGCATGCTCCGGACCGGTATAGTCCAGCAGTTCAGCCCCGCAGATCTCCTGAAAACGACGCCTGCAGTTGTCGCAATAACAAGGTCCATAATGGTTGCCGCTGTAATCCCAATGCTGGTATCCGAACATATTGAAGAAAATGCCGTCCACCGGATACTTCTCAAGCACCTCCGTAATCGTCTCGATCGACTTTTCCTGCTGATAATCCCCATTCAGACACGTATGCACGATGCCGTAATAGTTCACTTCCTGTCCGTAAAGGTCACGATAAAACCATTCCGGATGTGCCTCAAACAGTGATTCGTGCGCTTTGCTGAAATCGAAGCGGGCAATAAATTTCATTCCGAGCGCATGGGCCTTCGATACAGCTTCTTGTAATAAATCGGTATGAAGATAAGGTGTGACATATTGATGCTCCAGTGCAGATGGATAAAAGGCAAAAATCCCTCCCACATTCATCATTAGCACGTTGGCTTGAAACTCCTGCAGCTCCTCCATCAACAGGTCCACATTCATGTCCGCATCAATCTCGCGGAGATTGTTTTGAATCAGGCGAAGGCGGTTGGAAGACCACCAGTTCATTCGCATCATCCTCCTTTTGTCTGCGATGTACCTTAACGGTATACCTTGGGCAGCAGGCACAGTAGGGACATTTTTTGCAGATGTGAAGAAGGAAATATATGTCCGTTCTATCGGAGAAGATGTGCAGCATTATGCAATTGTATCGGAAAAGGAGACAAAAATTGTCCGACCGTTATGCAATGGAACGTTTTGCTTCAAAAAGCAGATTAGAGGAATCGAATCACCATATGCTGTACAAGCTAACGGAAACTTCCTTGGACGGAAAGGAGGATTCCCATGAGCCGTGAAAAGGGTGAAATCACGATATGGCTGTCCTTTTCCATCATTCTGCTCAGTGCCGGACTCGTATGTCACGTGCTGTCTATCCCGGCCATTTTGGACCAGGCCGGCAGAGACGGCTGGCTGTCTGTAGCGGCTGCTGCGCCTTTTTTCATGTTGTTTCTATGTATGATGTTCGTAATCATTCGCCGGGTACGCGGACAGCGCCTGACGGACTGGATCACGCGGGAGTTCGGTGCTGTATTTTCCTGGATCTTCCGTATTTCAGCCTCTCTTCTGCTGCTCGCACTTGCCACGCATACCTTATATGAGACAACGAACTGGACGGTATCCACCTATCTGCAATTCACCCCGCCCTACGTGCTCGCAGGGGTCGGCGCGTTGGTTGCGGCTTGGGCTGCTGCCAAAGGAATCCGCTCCATTGCGATGACTTCTAGCATCCTGCTCCCCTTTGTCATTCTGCTCGGGTATTTTGTAATGTCTGCCAATATGAAATACAAGGACTACGGACAGTTGTTTCCGATCATGGAATATGGTGCCGGTCCTGTCATGAAAGGCATGATCTATTCGCTCGCAGGGCTGATGGAGATCTGGATCCTGATGCTGTTTCAGCACGATGTGAAAGGCAAAATTCGTTGGTGGCATATTCTGCTGCTGGGATTATTCATGCTCACCATGGCGGTCGGCCCCACCTTGGGAGCTATTGTTGAATTTGGTCCGGAGGAAGCGGCCAAGCAGCGAAATACTCCTTATGAACAATGGAAACTGGTGAATATCGGAAAACTGCTCCAGCACGTAGACTTCCTATCCATCTATCAGTGGCTGAGTGGTTCTTTTGCCAGAGTGGCTATCTCCATCTATCTCATTGTGGATCTGCTTGATTTTCGGAGGCCGAGAAAGAGGTACATTGCAGTACTGTCCATCACCTTCATCATGTGCTTCATAGCCGTACAGTGGTGGCGAATTGATTACGTCGACTATTATGTGAGCCACATTCAGTTTCCCGTGATGCTCGCCTACGTATCCATTGTCACTGTCCTGTTGACTCTGGCCGCGCTCATACACAAAAAAGACAAGGAGGCTCCTGCCCATGCCGATCACAACCACACCCAAGAAGGACCATCAACCGGCTGAGCCCTTTCGAATCAATGAACATAGCCTGAAGACGTTTTTTGCCGGATCGGATGATGTCATCATCAGCAGTCACATGATCGGGGAGTCTCCCGTACAGATTATTGTCGTGTATTGCAGCGGTATGGTGGACAGCAAATCCATATACGATATTATTCTTCCTGAATTGTCGCGCGCTTACGAGCGTACGCACTTCCTTCGTACTTCAGATATTGAGAGATCCATTACCCTTCAATGGACCCGTATGGATTTGCAGGATACGCTGGGTGCAGAACTGATGTCCCTTCGGGTATTCGAGGGGCATATGCTCATCTGCATTCCTTCCCTTCAGACGATGTGGAGCATGGATATCTCCAATATTCCTACACGTACACCGGAAGAATCCACCACTGAGGTATCCATCCGCGGATCAAGGGATGGCTTTATCGAACGGCTATCGGTGAACATCGCCTTGATTCGTACACGTCTGCGTACAGCCGACCTGGCCTGTAACATCGAATTAATTGGTTCACGTTCCGTGACCAAAGTGGCTCTCATGTATATCAAAAACATTGCCAACCCCGATCTGATTGACGATGTCCAGAATCGGCTGCGCAAGATTGATACGGAACGAGTCATGACCGCCAACGAGCTGGAAGAATTAATTTCTCCTTCGAAAATTACGCTGTTCCCGGTCACCCACTACACCGGCAGGCCTGATTTTGCAGCAGAATGTCTTCTGAATGGCCGCTTTATTCTCATCGTTGATGGCAATCCCAGTGTCATTATCGGTCCGGTTAATCTGTTTCTGCTTCTCAAATCTCCCGAAGATGCCAGCTTCCCCTTTTTGCCGGTGAATGTGGGCCGCATGCTGCGCTTTATCGGATTATTGGTGACCATATTCCTGCCTGGTTTCTATATCGCTCTAACTTCATTTCATATGGACCAGCTGCCCTTCCCGCTGGTTGCCACGATCTCGGTTGGACGAATGGGGCTGCCTATGGAATCTGGCGTAGAAATGTTTCTCATCATGCTTCTGATGGAGCTGTTCCGGGAGGCAGGGGTACGGCTTCCCAGTGCCATTGGTCAGACACTAACCGTGGTTGGTGGATTGATTATCGGGGATTCAGCCATCCGCGCCGGCATGGTTTCACCACTCATGATTGTCGTCATTGCCGTCACGGTCGTCGCCGGGGCAACGATTGTGAATCAGGTGATGACCAGTTCGGTTCTGATTCTGCGCTTCTTCTGTTATGTACTTGGAGCGTCCCTTGGCATATACGGGTTCATTCTGTCCATTATCCTGTTCCTGATCTATCTGACTGATCTCAAGTCATTCGGCATTCCTTACCTGACACCACTGACGCCACTTAATTTCAAACAGGCCCTCGCTTCCCTATTCAAGCTGCCGAAGGGCTGGATGAAACGCAGACCCGTGTATCTCGAAACGCAGAAGCCACGCAAAGATGGTAATGATCGATGAAACGGCAGATACGCCGTTGGTCGTTAGGTCTGCTCAGTCTTGCTCTGTGTTTCGTGACCAGCGGGTGCTGGAGTGCCTATGAGATCCAGCAGGTCGACTACGCCAAGGCAATCGGCGTCGATTATAAAGACGGAATGTATCACGTGTACGTGCAGACCATGGACTTTGCCAGTGTAGCCAAGAGTGAGAGCTCAACCAAAAATGAGGAACCCCCTCCCATATGGGTTGGACATGCAACGGGCAAAACATTGAACCTGGCTATAAATGAACTATTTCGCAGTGCCCAGCTCCATATTGCCTGGGGTCATGTGACGGCAATCGTTATGGCCGAAAGCATTCTGACAAGCAATCATATCAAGGGTGTGTTTGATATGCTCGGACGCTTCCCGGAATCGCGATATACCACTTGGGTGTATGGCACTCGTGAACCGCTGGAGAATATTTTGAGTGCGACATCCATCTACAATATGTCGCCGCTGGACAGCATTCTTCACAACCCGCTTCCCAGCTTTCTGGAGGAGTCTCTTTTTCCTCCGGTGCTCAGTTTCAAGCTCATTGCCACCCATAACGATCCGTCCACAACAACCTATCTGCCATGTATTTCACTGAATAAGGAGCATTGGTCGCAGAACAAAAAGAAACATGAACTGTTTGTGATTGAGGGGGCTTTTTTCGAAAGAACCGGCAATAACTTCGAATATTTGCCCCGGCCCAAAATTCCAGGATACCACTGGCTGCTCAAGGATTTGCGGCGCGCACCACTGATTATTGAGAGAGACGGAACCACCTATGGCGTTCTAAGTGTGGGCCTGCCCAACATCAAGATTAATCCTGTCGTTCAGGGGAATGAAGTACACTTCAATATCGATGCCAAATATTTGACAGCCTTGTACGAATATCTCACTCCCATTTCCTATGATGAAATGGTTCATTTTAGCGAGAAGACGTTGCGGGATCAGATCATGCAAACATACCGTCAGGGTCTGAAACGCGGTGTCGATATCTATGGCCTTGAGGAGAAGCTGTACCGCAAGAATCCAAGCCTGTGGCGCAAGCTGTCCAATAATGGTTCGAAGATGATCCTTACGGAAGACTCCATTCAGAACCTGAACATCAAGATCACCATCCCCTATACGGGAAAATTCCAGAGGAGAGTATAGCAAATCAGAAGCAGTAAGCCCGCTTGTTTGGTTAGAACCGAACAAGCGGGCTTATTTAATGACAGTCCGAACAGCAGGATTGGAACATTATAATAAAGAGTATTCGTATATTGATTCAACCAGCCAAAGCGGTACACCACCGAATTCTAATGTTACACTTGTCACAACTGTGTACTGTTTAAAACTATTTCATACTCAAATAAAAAGAGTAATTCTTACTTCAAAAGAAAAAGACCTCCTAAGGAAGAAGGTCTGTAGCTTATTCTGTTTCAAGAAGATTAATCTGCATTGTACAAATAATTATGAATGCCGTCTTGTACTTTGTTGTTATGCCTCATTTCAAAATAAATAAGTACCAGTAAGACAGTTATCAGCACCAGTAAAACAGACACAATTTTTTGAAAATTATTCATTGCCAGTTATAACCTCCGTTAAATGAGTTACTTAAATCAAACATGTGTTGAACAGCACTGTGCCATGCGGTGACATGGCTTACTGTAAGTCCTGTATAAGGATATGCAGAAGCTGCCTTCCAACTGGTGCCGAGTTGAAAGCTATCTGTTGATTGAAGATTCTGTAAGAAATCTGATGTAATTACCCATTTTGATGTCACTTCTTATAATATTCCATAATCCTTAGACGAGTGGTCAGGATCAGCGCCTGAGGAATGAGCACGAAAACGATATATATAATGACAATTAACCATAAATGTGCCGCAAAATTCTCCGCACCGAAAGACGGCTCCGGACGCTCAATAAAATACCACCAGCACGGGATAGCTACAAACCAGGTTACTCCAGTCGAGATGAACATCTCCTTGATTCCGCTCCACAGAAAACAAAATAAAGCAACAAAGATAATGGGCCCCGTCCATGATTCCAATATTGGTCCCCAGCCCTGAAAGATGAAAATAATGGCGGGATACAACAGTGTAAAGGTCCAGCGCCAAATTGGGTTGTTGTAGATGTGCATCGCTTCCTCCTTGTCTGGCGCTAAAATTCCAACTAAACTAAATTTATATTTGTACCTTTTACCACAAAAGGAGTAATACACCTAATGAGAATAAAGCTAGTCATGGCAGTTCTTTTGCTTATTTTTACATTTGTAATAGGATGTTCGACCATGTCCACATCAGATCAACAAAAAATGGTAGAAATCGCTACGCCTATCAGTGCCCAGTACATCAAGCAATATTACAATGCTGAATTTGTTATAACCAGCCATGATGTTGACGATCCTTCAAACCATTCGCGTCTGTACCTGTACGGTTATGTAAAGGGACATGAAGATGAACGGATTACAGTTTCGTATAACTATGACACACAAGAAGTTCTCAGTGTCGAAGGACCGGGTTGGTTTATTGATAGCCGTAACCCAAAAAAGGAAATCCCCTCATCCTAAGGAATCACTGCAATGAAATAGCTGTTTTAGCAAGAATCGACCCGGAGAACTATCGGGTCTCTTTGTGTAACCGTTAGATGTAGTTCATTTGTAATAATTTCCTCTTATTCAAATAAATTAATTATAAATCAAGATGCATATACCGAAAACATACGTCAGCAAAAATAAGCTAAAAGTCTGCAATTGATGACATCAAAGTACCATCATTAAAGAATTAATGTAGGCTGTTGTTACCAGAATTCTTGGGGATATGCGTAATTTCAGGAAATAAATTCTGCAAAATAGGCATGATTCGATATATGTTGGCTCATACTACCTTCAGGAAAAAATAGAAGGAGTGACAACATGAGCTTGAAAAGCATCATTGCAATCTGTACAATCCTGACCTGTTCATCTTTACTATGGGGATGCGGGAATAACGGAAATAGTGCAAACCAGGCATCACAGCAAAATGAACCAGAGGTTCAAGTTGAAAGCTGGAATGACCCCAAGCGACTTGAGGCTTCTCATCTTGAGGCACTGGAGCGTATGGAAAAAGATCATATTCACCGAATGGTCTCATTGAGTGCACACACCGATGGGGATCAGGTGATGACCACACTCGAACGATCCAGTCAAAAGCTTGAGGAAATGAGACCACTTGCTGAAATGCTTCAGCATGAAGGGCACCCAGCATTGCTGCAGCGAATTCAGGACATGTCAGGTGATATCGAAGGATCCAAATCAGCACTGACCGAGATGAAGAAGAACCCTGGAAACGGTAAGATCAAAATCCAGTCATCTAAAACCGATGCTTTGCATCATATCAGCAGTTTCCGTGAATATCACCAGTATATGCAAGGTCAAGTGCAACCTCTGGAACAGAAACACCCGCAAGGGTCACACTAAAATAAAGTTAACTCAGAGAACCGCTAACCATTGGAATGCTCCATTCTGGTGATTTTCGGTTCTCTTTTTTACACTAATTAATTCCAAATATAATTGTAATATGTTATATATAAAGGGGTTGCATCGTTATTTAATGAAGGAGAAGAGCTGTTTTAGTTTTGATTAGAAAATTTAAAGCTTCTTTTTAGAAAGGAACAGCATCCTACTCAATTAATAGCAGCAAGGAGTAATCAAGTTAACATGCTCATAAAAAAATATCTTACTTTTTCTTTCTTATTTATATGCATTTTTTTATTTTCCGGCTGTATGTCTAATGAGCAAAAGGAAACTTTAGAGAAAGCCCAGCAAGTGAGTCTCACCTATCTTAAGGAGAACTATGGTGTGGAGGTAAAGTTCACAGATCACAAATTCCTTCCCGCTGACCTGAGTCATAATGTGAGTTTGAGCGGACATGTAAAGAATAATAAAAATACGGAGATCACGATTCTCGTCAATTATGATACTTTTGAAGTGCAGAATGCGATTGTTCCCAAAGAGATTCTTGATCAAAAGAAATAGAATCCAAATACATCTATACATACAATCTCACTCGCCGCTGCCATAACTTCAAAACATCTACTCCTCTTCGCTCGCGCCCAGATACGTTAAGAATGCTGCAAGCGCAATGATGACGTAAATGTTAATCCATACTTTGGCAGCCCCATAGGTTATATTGAAGAACCCCAGATACATAAAATCTTCACCCTGGTCAACCGATTGAAATACAAGTAACAGACACAGCAATATGCAGTACACCACGACCGTCAGTGCGCCAATTCTCAGTCTTCTTCCTTCTTCAATTCGAACGATCAGCAGAGCACTGAATATAATGGCAACAAAAAAAATTGCAAATAACATAAGTACCTCCCTTGTCTCTGGATGTCAATCTCTTGCTTCTCCCCTATACAAGGTAATTACCCTCTCTGCTTCAATCTCATTCCACCCACAGCGACACCCATATGAACATGCTAAACAATAGTACGGGCGTAAGTGCCCCCGTCGCTAAAATAAACCAAAGTGTTACCGGTTTTACATTTTGAAAGTAGGTGTCGAACTTATGCATTCGTCCTTTTCGCCATTTGGCAAACTTGAGCTGTCTGATCATTCGGTTCAGGACTCTTTGCCGCTGCTCGCCATCCTCCACATCTTCCAGTTCACGCCTCAACTCTTCATATAATTGTTCCTCTTCAAGCTCTGCTGCCACTGTGGTTGTAGTCATCCATCATACCCTCCCCTTGTCAAAACGTACTGAAATATTCCTCTGTTACATGTTAAGTCCCATCCAAGCAACAGCCCGCGACTTCTAACCCTCTACCTAATCAACACGTAAATCATTTTCAAAGTTTGGACTTTAGTCAAAATTAAAATAAACCAAAAAGCCCGGGCATGCCCGGACTTTGGTTAAACATTTATTTATTCTTCTGATTCGTTTATTCACGTTCAACAATCATTTATGTTCGAAACGTCACACGTTACCCATAAAATTAATGCAAGAATGACTTTATACACCTAGCCGATCAATTCATTCAGGCATACTGCTCCCTGTGCACGCACATTCACGACAATAATTGGTGTTTCTAGCATGCCATGCATCCAGGACATATACTCATCGACTTTGTCGTTTGGAAGGATAGTGAGGATTACCCCTGCGAATCCACCACCGTGGATACGGCAGGCACCATCGCCCAGGTTTTGCAGATAGTTTTCGGTCAGGGCAAGCGCAATCCCAATCTCCTGCTCCTTCACAGAACCACTCTGATATACATTCTGGAGCCACTTCCAGGACGAGTTCCCTGACGCTGTAATCAAATTCAGGAAGTCCGCAAAACGTCCATCCCGCAGCGCCTGCACCTGGCCATCTACCCGGTTATTCTCCTCCAGGAAATGAAGTGCACGCAGCACCGCACGATCTCCCGCAGCTTCACGTACCTGCTTGAGGTTCGCGTAGATATTCTCGGCTGTAATCTCCCGAACATACTCTTGGCCCAGCGCCTGAGCAACCGCTCTCATCTCATACGGCACGGCAGCGTAATCTTCGGTCAGATCGGCGTGGTTTCCGCCTGTATTTACAATCACCAGGGAGTAGCCATTCTGTTGGAAATCCCATTGCACAGGTTCAATGACTGGCTCAGCCGGGTTCGCAAAATCAATTGCAATCAGACCACCATAAGCACAAGCCATCTGATCCAGCAGACCGGAAGGTTTATTCCAATATTGGTTTTCCGCATACTGACCGATCTTGGACATCACCACAACATCCAGCGTTCCTTCGTTGTAGAAATGATTCAGAATTGTACAGATCAGCATCTCGAAGGAAGCCGACGAGCTTAGACCCGATGCCGAGAACACGTTACTGGAGATGTAGGCCTGGAAGCCGCCCACCTTGTATCCAAACTCTCCGAATCCCGCAGCCATACCGCGAATCAACGCCGTCGTACCGTCGTCTTCTGCCTTCGGCGTCAGATCTGTGAGATCGATTACATATTTCTTGTCATAACCTTCCGAATAAAAGGTAATTACGGATTCCGCGGTTGGTGCCGCCACTGCAATCGTATCCAGTGTAATGCTGCCTGCCAGTACCTTGCCATGGTTATGGTCCGTATGATTACCACCAATCTCACTGCGTCCTGCTGCGCTAAACCATTTGCTGCCCTCTTGTACACCAAAGTACTCTTCAAAAGTAGCATTCAGCTTCGTGTAACGTGCAGTCTGTTCCTCGACCTGCTGCTGTCCGTACATTTGAGCGAGCAATGCTTGGCCTTCTGCGGACTGGATCAGTTGTAATGGTTGTGTCGTCATCTCTACTCCTCCTATGGGTATGTAGCGTTTATTTATGCTGTGGGTGAAGAATGTTTTGCCTTTGGTTTCTTAGCCATATTCCTCTCCCATTATCTCAGCTTCGCTCCTGAAAAGGTAGGGCAGAATTGAAAGTTTGTAAACGTTTTATGAAATGTATTGGATGTGTCATGCGATAGGGTTAATCTTTTGTATTTTCAACAGGTTCAACTTCAATCTGATCAACGATGAACTCGTTCTTGGCCTCGTCATATGTGTAGGTCACATTAAAATCACATACATATGTCGGAGATATGCCAACAGATCCGGGAAGATTTAATTTAATTTTCTGATTCTCCAGCCTGTAGATTGTTACACCGCCAAAACCAAGCTCATCTTGATCGTAATCTGGAGCTGGATCGAAATCATAATCGAAGTTATAGGCTTGTCCTTGTGCTTCTACTGCAATCCCTAACGTGCCATCCCCGTTCTTCTTAACATGCGATTCAATGTAATTCGCTACGATGTCTTCGTAGCTCTGCACTTTAATTTCGGAGAAATCATCGGCGCTCACGACATGGATATCGTAATTATTTAAGCCTGTCCCTCTCCCAGTCTGGATAATAACCACAGCTTCTTCCTTACCGTCCCCCGTAAGATCTGTATAATGTACCTGTGGGTCGGTTCCCATATCCCCAAGATAGTACCAATCAAAGTCTTTGGTATTTCCATTGATCTCTAGAGTGAATATATGGTGTGAATCTTCTTTTGCTTCCCGATTATCATAGAGTTTTACTTGTTCACCCTCCGACGATCCGAGCCAATGTAATGTTGGATTCATTTCTTGCTCTGGCTGAGTTGTTACCTGACGGCTTGGCAAGTCTGATTGCTCTGGCGGATTAGATCCTGTAGAGTCGGCCTCACATCCTGCAACCAAAAACGCACCCATCAGTAACCATACTGCTATTTCCTTTTTCACCGATTAAATCTCCTTTCATCTTTTGACACAGGGTTCAGTACCGAGGCCAAATGGATTATACTACAAAGATATCCATTTTTGGTTTCGAATCGGTATCCATATTGTCATAAAAGGAGATTGTCATTTCTTCAGAAACTAAGGTGAACTACAACTTAAACAAAACACTGCGTACACTTAAACAACCTGTACATGCAGCCAGTCTAAAAAGATAGACAAACTCCTCCCTTCTCCCCTAGTCAATCCTGCGCAATTGATTTTGAAACAGCTAATTCGAATACAACTTTCTTCTTCTAGCTCCTTGACTGTTACGTAAGGTGATACTTGATAATCAAATCAAGCTTACAAGAAGGAGAGATTACGCTGAAGATTACCGCGTTACGTTCAGATAAAATTTACGAGAAGATCATTCCTGCGTCACCCGATCAGAAAATGGAGTTATACCGGCAGGAGATGATGGGGCCTTTTATGCCGAAGTGGAACATTCAACAGATCCCCTTTCGATCCAGTGATCCTCATGGCTTTGACGTTATCACGATGAATAATTTGATGAATATTTCACCTGCAAGCATTACGCCCGAAATTAACGAACCGCTCGCAGCTATTTCATCTGAAGCATTTTGGCAACAGTGCGATGAAGCTGTTAGGGCAAGCCTAACCACATTTACGAACAATGGCATCAATCTTCCGGTATCGGAATATCTATACACCGTTTTATTAGGAGATCAGAACAGTCAGGCAATGCAAATGAATGAAGGAATCTGCGGAGATGGTGGAATCCCCGGCTATATTATCGCGAACCTGATCCCGAATGCATACACTTTACCTCGCATCCAATCCGTATTAGCTCATGAGTGCAATCATAACGTGAGATATCAATATATTCAGTGGGATCCGTATGTTACGCTAGGAGAAATGATTGTTAGTGAGGGACTCGCAGAAAGCTTCGCAACATCTCTGTATGGTGAAGAGTTATTAGGACCCTGGGTGGCCAAAACGAATATGGAAACCCTAAATACAATCATTAAACCGAAAATGAAGGATCAACTGCATGTTACAGGCTTCGAGCGGATTAATCCCTATCTATACGGGGATGATCTTGCAAGAACGCAGAACTTTACTCCCGTAGGGATGCCCTATGCTGCTGGCTATGCCTGCGGATATCATTTGATTCAATATTATCTGAACAAAACAGGCAAACATATCACCGAAGCAACCATCACTCCGGCAAGTGAGATCCTTGCTGAAACAAAGGACTTTTGGAATGAAGACACCCTATTTCACCGTTAAAGATATCATTCATATTACGGGTATTACCAAACGCGCATTACATTATTATGATAAGACTAATCTATTGAAACCGACAAAAGTCGAGGATAATGGCTATCGGTTCTATGATCAGGAATCACTGGGGAATCTGCAAACGATTTTGTTGTTCAAGGAAATGAATTTTTCATTGAAGGACATTGCAGCCATGATGAAGCTCTCCAAGGATGAACAGAAAAAGATTTTAAGAGAACATCGCAGTACACTCGTGCAACGAAAGCAGAGGCTCGAAACCATAATCAACCAGTTGGATGAGTATGTGGATGGAACGGATATCGTTCATCTCAATATATTTGGCGACTCCCCCATCCTGTCCATTCAAGAGCAATACGACTCCGAGGCGAAGCTCGTTTATGGGGGTACGAAAAAGTATCAGGAATTTGAAACCAATGTGAACCGGCTTTCTGCCGAGGAGCAACAACAAGCCTACCAGCAGTTCTCGGTAAACATGCAGAAGGTATTTCGTAAGCTGGCTCAACACCAGGATCAATCTCCCGCTTCTGTCGAGGTGCAAAAGTACATTCGGGAATGGAAAAGCTGTCTCGAAACATTTATGGTGTGTGATGCAGAGATTGTGACTTGTATTGCTGAAGCCTATGTATCAGATCGCCGATATGCTGGTTATTTTGCTCAGTTTGGCGATGAGGACTTTTTGAGGTTTTTGTATGAAGCTATTATGGTTTGGGTTAAGGAAGGATAAATATAGCCTCTCAGTTGTGTGATTGTGAAATCACTTTAAACAGAACAAAGCAAAAAAAACGTATCTCCATGATTAAAAGAATGAAGATACGTTTTTTTAAATTCAATTTAGATCATTTGACTGTCATCATCATTACTATTTCTTAACAGGAAATCAGGTAATCGTTTTAACCATCTGTCTCTCCATTCTTTGCTGCTGAACCATATCTAGATACTGTGTAAATCGAGACTCACCGGAGTAACTCAAAAACAGCCACTCTAAGGCACGTGTCATGCCGATATAAAAACGGGAGACCTCCTGTTCATCCACTTCATCTGTTTTTCCTGCCTTTCGAGGCATGGTTTCAATTGAAATGATAAACACGGCTCTGAAATCCAGCCCCTTTGCGCTATCAATCGTCAAAACTTTAATACTTTCCTCTTCCCGATTAAAGCTCTTTTTGGATTGATCGTTCTGAGTTACCCAATTGTACGGTAGGTGACATTCGGTTAATGCTTTCTCCAACTCGCCAATGATGTTCACTTGATTCGCTTCCTGTACCCTGTATAAGATGGCAATATCCTTTAGGGTAAAGGATTTCTCACGTCGTAAATAGTCTATTGATTTAGCAACAAAGGCCATCTCTGCTTGTATACTCTTACTGCGATAGATCAAAGGCTCTGGACCTCTACGCTTCGTATACTGAGGGGGGATGATCTCAATTCCCTCAGAACTGGAACTGATAACTTTTTGCTGTAACTTGGACTGTTGTTTATAGAAATCCCAAGCAAATTGCACAATCTGTGCTGTATTCCTGTAGTTAATCGTTAATATCTTAGAACGTCCCCGAAAGTCTAATCCCGTATCTTGTGCTAGGCTATTTCTCCGCTTAAAAATAGTTTGTGCCCGATCCTCTACAAGGAGTAGTGACTGTGTTTCCTCATTGAGACATGCGCTTACCAGCCTCAGCCAATCCGCATCAAAGTCTTGTCCCTCGTCGATTAAGATGGCGTCATACTTTGGCAATTCTTGAATTCCTTGTTCCACCTTTTCCATCAAAGCTGGTAACTTCTTGTCCAGAATCCGAAATTGGTTCCCAAGCCACGAGTGAAATGTACTCACCT
Source organism: Paenibacillus sp. PvP094 (assembly GCF_040546835.1). Lineage (NCBI taxonomy): Bacteria > Bacillati > Bacillota > Bacilli > Caryophanales > Paenibacillaceae > Paenibacillus > Paenibacillus sp. PvP094. Next base: position 1,068,816 of record NZ_JBEPOM010000001.1, read on the forward strand.
GAACATTGGATCTAAGAGAAGAATCTGGATCGTGATCTTTGTAATCAAATAAATCGTCAGGCTCAGTCATTTTTTGTACAATAGCTTGCCTCAGATATTGAGACAGGGTTGAACCGTAACAGAGAACAAGGATATTCCAGTCAGGGTGATCTTTAGCCAGCATTCTTGCCCGACTGACGAGAACCAACGTTTTACCGCTACCTGCAACACCGCGAATTAAACGATGCTTATCCCCAAGCTGTTTCGCCATATTTTCCTGATGTAAGTCCATTGTCTTGATGTTATGCAGGGATAATAGGAGCTGATCCTGATAAGGCACCCATTCATTTCTCTCTGCACTGATTCGTACTTCAGGAAACAGATGATATCGAATCGCCTGTATATCGTCTTGGGTCAAGCTATAACGGTTCCGAGTCGGTACCGTGAACATATGTAGTAACTTCTCAATTAATATCTCTGCTGAAAAATCTTCATCATCCGGGTCAATTTCTTCTCTAGTCAATACAAATAAGGGGTCAATGACACTGTACAAATCCATACGAAGAAAATCTGGCTGCTTCAATCGAGTGAAAACAACGCCATAACCATAATTAAATTTTAAATATCCAGGCGTTCCTTCTTTGATCAAATTCTTGTCTTTTTTCAACTGCTCAGCAATCAAAAAAGCATAATCTCTTGATTGTTTCAATGGATTACGGGCAGTAACCAGTTCTCCTGCCGTATTACGCAACGTCCATTCATCCCGGTTTAACTGATGTAGAGTACCCTTCGTGTAGTCTTTTACTTCTAATACCAGCAGACCTAAATCAGGCCCGATAATGACAAAATCAGGTCGTCTTCCACGAATCTCAGGTTCATAATACACGATGTAATCTTCTGGAAGATGTATCTTCAGCGTCTCAAATAATAGTCGTTCTCCTGCTGTCGCTTTCTTCGGTATAGCTTCTGGTACTGTATTTGCCATGCAAACCGCTCCTAATTCTAGTTATCTAAACACGTACATGTACATTATCTATTAAAAAACCACAATTTTCCACACTTTGATTCATATACATGCAAATAAAAAAAGGAAATTTAATTCTTACCTCCTGGTCCTTTCGTATTAATATATACATTTTTCACTTATTAGGTATCATATGGAAAATATATATGTTAGGGTTATTAATGTTGGCCAACACAAATAAACCAATTTAAGGTATATTAAGGAGAGTTCATTAATTGAAGAAATTTGTTAGCCTAGTGATTACATTGACCTTAGTATTATCGTGTAGTGCTATTACTTCAGCTTCTGCAAATGTCAGTGAAGAAAACAATGAAACCTCAGAAATAAGCAGTCTATTTACCAACTTTATAGATAATGCATATGAAAACACCGAAGACCTCACAGTTAAAGACCTTAGCGGTTCGATTGTTACGGATCGGTTTATTGAAGTTACTAGTGGATCTTATGAGGCAGCAGATTATCGCACAATACAAAATTTAATTATAGAAAACAATTGGTTTCTATCATATAGAGAACATACTCCCTTAGACAATTTAAACGAATCTGGCTTGCAGGTTAATGCTACCAGTGACATTAGGGGAGAAAATGTCTCTGAGAGATTCTATCACATTGCAAAAGACTCAAAAGATAAATTTACAAAAGAGTGGGTCGTTACGCTGTCTGGTAATTTTTCTTATAATACAAGTACATTTAAAGTTACGTCAGTTAGCGGACCTAAAGTTAGCCTTACCACAGCAAACTTCGGAGCTATGTTTTCTCCAGCCTTAGAAGATATATACACCTATAACTCCTCATCTGGATCTACAGCCACCTTTAATGCAAGATATAAAATGAGAGCTGTGTTAGGATTGTCCATAGGAGATCTTCCATTGGGATACAATCTCGATTTTGGAACTCATACGGATACAATGAATGCATACCCTTCGGTATTACAGCCTTAACAGGGATGCCTGTTTTAATAAGTAAAGAGGTGATCATCAATGCAAACAAAAAGTGAAAAGCTACCTGCACTCTTTTTACTTATATACAATGTCCTAATGATTATAAGTTACTGTTCTTATTTATTTTTGGAGAATACCCGATTAAGTCAATCACAACACTGGCTAACTGAAGGCACCATAACACAAGAAGATGTTAAATCTATTGACCAGATTGGAAAATGGACATCAATTTCGGAAACCGTGTTCCTCATTTTATTTGTGATTGCAATTATTTATGTGATGTATATGTATCAAAAGAAGCCAGCAAGACGATTTTTCATTATGAATGCAGCTCTATTCATTGGACTTGCACTAATCAGTTACATGGTTTCGCTTAATAGCTCCATGCCAATAGGTAATTTGCTTCAACCCGTAATCATTCCTTCGTTCTTACTTATAATCTTTTTTATCTATAATTTATGGAAGAAGAGAAGTGAAAATTAAAAGACCAGACTGCATACCCTACGAACGGTATGTAGTCTGGTCCTTTCGTTATACAGCTCTACTTGAATTACTAAACTTTCCGAGTATATCCTAGATGGAGTCTATAATATTAATCTGCTTAGTTTATCGTCCCTCTCTCAAAATACGTATGCAACCGATATAGACAAATTCCCTTCGTCCAGCGGTATAATAGTTCCCGTTCCCCCGCATCTTGGATCTGTAAGTTCAGCGAGAACACTCCATCCTCGAAACGCGTCATACTGCCCTTCGCCTTACTCCACTTGGACATCGGCATATCAACAATTAGTTTCTCTATTTCAGTTGCCGTCCTCTCGTTCCATTCCCAGAGCGCAAGCTTGTCCTTATCCGAAAAGTCTTTACGTTTCCGGTATTCTTTCTCCGTGAGGTACGTATGGAAAAAGCTTGCCATCTCCCCCGGTGTGATCGGGTCCATCCAGTGCGCTTCGCCTCGCTCCAACATGTACAGCAGCACGATCATCTTGTAGCTTTTGTTCATGACCGTCTTCTCCACATCACGCAGCCATGCTTCATAGCGGACATATACCTCTGCCTCAACCGAGGACAGCAGCTCCGCCCAATAGAGAAATCCAACATATGAGCCAAATTCGCTCCGATACCCGATGCTTTTGGAACGTCCCATAAGATGCAGCTCCAGATATTTCGGAATACGCCCGAGTTCCCGCTTCACATCCAGAAAATCTTGTTGCAGCTTCTCGCGACGCGGCAACCGCTTACGGCTTAGCTCCTGAAGCAGATTTACCACTCGAGTCTCCAGATGAATTCCACAGTTGGCTGGAACTTCCGGCACAGCCGAATCCATTCCTTTCCCGCTTCGTTCTTCCTCGCCACGCACAACCAGCAGACTCAGCTTCACATCCGCATTCCGGTAGTTTCCGATCAGGTCGATAATGACACAATGTGATTTACCTTCCGCCAGCCGCAGACCTCGGCCCACCTGCTGGGTAAACACCGTAAGTGATTCAGTTGGGCGCACGAAGAGCAGCGTATCCACACTTGGAATATCCGTTCCTTCATTGAACAGATCCACCGTCAGCACAACCTCCAGCTCGCCCGCATCAAGCTGTCGGATCGCTTCCTCCCGTGACATCTCCGATGTGCGCGAATGCAGACTGAGCACCCTCACCCCCTGACTTCGGAAATACGCAGCTAAATAGTCCGCCTGCCGGATCGACGAGCAAAAGCCAATCGTTCGTGTCTGCTTATGCCGCATCCAGGCTAAATAGATGTTCTCCACATGTTCCTCATGTAGCTGAGCCGCCATAAGCTGTTCTTCATCATACTTCGTACCAATCCAGCGAATTTGCGAATAATCCGTGTCATCGAATACACCGTAATATTGGAATGGAGCAAGCCATCCTCGCCGGATCGCATCAATAAAATGTATCTGGTAGGCCATGTTCCCATCACAGAGCGAATATACGTCTTTGCCATCTAGCCGATCCGGAGTAGCCGTAATGCCCAGCAGAAATTTAGGTTGAAAATGCTCAATGACCGACATATACGTCTTCGCTGCCGCATGATGAAATTCATCTACCACGATCAGATCAAAAGCATCCGCCGCAAACCCGTCCCGGTGCTTCTGCATACTCAGCGTAAAGATCGAAGCATACACACAATCCGCTGCTCCATCCTTATGCTGCCCGTTGTAGATACCATGACTGCGCTCCGGCATAATCCGCTGAAAAGACTTCTTCGCCTGAAACAAAATCTCTTCTCGGTGTGCCACAAACAGTACCCGTTGGAACCGCTGGGCGAAGAAGCCCGCCAGATACGTTTTGCCAAGCCCGGTCGCCATAACGACCATCGCCTTGTCGTACTGCTCTTCCATCGTGCCTTCCAACGCTTCAAGCGCATCAAGCTGCGCAAACCGCGGCTGGATCGGTACAAGCGATAGCTCGGCGGCTTCTTCCTCTGTTTCCTCCGGCAGCCTTGTTCCAAATTCCGCTTCTTCCATCTCCGTGATCCGCTGGATCATCTCAGGGTTCTTCTGGTGATACTTTCGATACTCTTCTTCATACAGCGCAATTGAATCCGGGTTCACCGGCAATGTCGTCTCATGGTAGAAGCTCTGCATGAACTTGTCCAAGGCCATCTGGAACGTATACGGCTCCGCCTCCGCATTCATCGCAAGATTCCATTCATAGCCCGTCTTCAGCGCCGTAAATGAAAAGTTCGACGAGCCGACGATCAGTAGTCCTTCACCATTATCATGATCGAACAGATACGCTTTTGGATGAAAAGAAGTGCCCATACTTCGCCACAGCCGTGCCTCAATTCGTGGATCAACCTCACAGAGCGCCCGAAGTCCTTCCGGCTGCGTGATATACAGATAGTCTCCTGCGAGCATCCGTACCTCTGCCCCACGTTCAGCGGCACGCTTTAAATGCGGTGCCAGCAACTTCACCCCGGATTGCATAATAAAGGACGTCATAATATAAATCCCGGATGCATGCTGCATCCGGGAAATGAGTTCGTCTGCCAAGTTATCTGTAATGAGTTTAACGTTAAGCTTCGTCGACATCGATCAGATACACTCTCTCCTGAAATCCACCGCGCGCCTCGGCTTTGTTTGCCCGAAGCTTATCCAGCTGTGCCACATTCGCTCCGTGCACCTCCGCCAGCGCCCGGATGACTTCCAGCATGTCGGCTAGTTCTTCTAGCGCTTCCTGATCGGTTCCTGCACTCATGTACTCATCCGATTCTTCTTGCAGCTTTGTTCTTAGTTCTTGCTTATACTCCTCCGGGTCCAAAATACGTGTGCGGCATTCTTTACCGCTGGATGTGATAATATGCGGAATCTTATCCCGCACCAATTTGTTGTATGTAGGCATGTGGTATAACATCCTTTCTGCTGTGAGAGCCCTCAAGCTTCGCGCCAGAATCTCCCTTTTTGCCATTATACCATTTGCTATGGGGAGGGATGGGTTGATTTAATAGAAAATAATCAACAAACACACCAAAGGGCACAACGTCAATAATGCCGCTGTCAAACTGATCTGTCCCGCCACTCGTCCTCCGGTAAACTCTTGCCGTGAAAAGAACATCCAGATCGAGAGATACAAAGCATATAGTGGGAATATAATTATCCCTCTAAACGTACTCGGTTCCATATACCCATTCATCAAGCTTTTACCGATTAGGATTAATGTAACCGATTCCATTATTGATAATATGAAAAGCGCGATAGCAATTACTCTTTTCAAAATGTACACCTACTTTCCAGATGCAAAGGAAAGAGCATCCTTTTGTAATCTCTGTATCATATCCCCTTTATTTGAATGATGTCATCTTGTAAGCGTAACACAGATAAATCAAACATTTAACCCAAATAATTAATTAAAAAAACATCTTACTCTGATGAATCATCCTTCAATCGAGCGGCTAACTCATCCAATATCTCTTCTGTTCGTTGAAGAAGCTTTTCGATGTTGTCCAGTTCTATTGGCTGGTCATACGTGTAATCTACTAGGGAAGAAATATGTTGTATCGTGCCGATGAACAAAGCGATATCCAATCCGGGTTCAGTGTCCGTATGAACTAAAGGCAAGATTTCGTTCATGGTGAGTTCCTTCGGTGGGTGAACTGAATGATACTTATGGATATAAAGCGCCTTAATCATGGAGGCTAGAGTCCAATCACATAGAATCAGGCAGGCTCTAAACTGATTGTGATTACGCATGATGGCGGCAAGTTTGAGATGATACTTAGCATGTTGGTGATAGGTCATTATTGTAGTATGTAGCATGTGGTGAGCAGAAATATGTTTGGATCTAGGTTGTGTATAGATATCGTGATCTTGCAAACGTGGGGTAAAATCTACTTGGTGATTACAATGTGCTCCGGTTATGGACCAATTTCTTGCCATTGTCATCCCTCCAAAGAGTTAATACCAATATTATACAATAAAATAATACTTATAGTAATCAAATTAATTATTTGTATTCTTCGTTTGGTGTTTACCTTGAGGAAACTTGTCTACACTTTTGAACATAGAGAGGTGAATACCGTGAACGAGAACAGAGAAGTTTTGAAGTTGGTAGGTGCCAGAATTCGTGCGCTACGCAAAGAAAGAGGGTATTCACAGGAGTCCCTCGGAGAAAAAGGTGGATTTCATTTTTCATACATAGGACAGATCGAACGTGGAGAAAAGAATGTTTCTTTGGTGAACTTAGCAAAAATCGCTGACTCATTGGATGTTAATTTGATTCAGTTATTTGCTTATATAGATGAAGTAACAGAAACTACCGAATCTGAAAAACAGATTACTAGTATCGTCGAGTTACTGAGAGAAAGCAATCCTGCAAATTTAAAATTAATAAAGAAAATTATTCAAGAAATACTTGAGAAATAATCTAATTAACGTCTTCATTTTTTGACTAACTCATCTAATAATTAATTATAAACTTTATTTGGGAGACTACTATGAAACACTCAAAAAACTATAATGTTCTTGATCTTTTCTGCGGAGCTGGCGGAATGGGAGAAGGATTTTTACAAGCGGGATTTAAAATACCTGTTGCATCGGATTACAGCCAAGAAGCTTCAACGACTTATATTAATAGACATAAGCAACTGGGGCTTACCTTAAATTTTTTCCAAGGAGATATAACCCAGTTAACTAAAGGCAAAAAATTATCTAAATTACTTGGTCCTACAAAAATTGATGTGGTTGTTGGAGGTCCACCTTGCCAAGGATTCAGCCTAACTGGGAAAAGGAAAGCCGACGATCCTAGAAATACTCTATTCTTAGAATTCTTAAAAGCTGTTAAACTAACCAAACCTAAATACTTTGTAATGGAAAATGTACTCGGTATATTGTCATATAAGTTCGAAAAAATAACAGGAATTTCTGGAACTCAATACACAGATATTTTAGCGCCTGATGTTATATGTAAAGAGGCTAGTTTGTTTGGTTATCAAGTTAGTTGGAAATTACTAAATGCCAAGGATTATGGTGTTCCTCAAAATAGATTAAGAGTTATTTTCATAGGACATAAGGTCAAATACAGATTAGGTATTCCAATTGACCTAGTGGTTCCTCCTAAGTTTCCAGAACCTTTCAATTATGATGTAACTGTTGCTGAAGCCATTTCTGATTTAAACTTTTTAAAAAACGGTGAGTCCTCAGATATTTATCAAAAAACTGCTTCTCTTAGCTCCTACCAGAAAATGCTCAGAGATGGACAGACACCAGATGTTAAAGGAAAACCAATCAGACTAAATTCTCTTCATAACCATACTGCATCAAAACATAATCAGAAAACAATAAAAAGATTTAAAGCACTAAAGAATGGTGAGAAAATCGGGCAACTTTTAAAAAGGTTAGTCTCAGAGTTATCTGCTAATGAATTTAAAGAATTCGCTACTAAAAAACGTTCCTGTTATAAATTAATAGAAAATGGTGTCTCTCCCACTGTTCTCACTCTTCCTGATGACATAATACATTATGATTCTAATATTCCAAGAATCCTAACTGTACGGGAACTAGCGAGAATTCAATCATTTGATGATAGTTTTGTCTTTTTAGGTAAGAGAACTACAGGAGGAGTGAGAAGAAAAACTGAGACCCCTCAATATACTCAAGTAGGAAATGCTGTTCCTCCCCTGTTCTCGAAAGCTATTGCTCTTGAAATAATGTCTGCATTGTTACTTTCAGAGAATGATAGAAAAACTAATAGTGTGGAGTGTGAACTATGGAGAAAAGAAAATCACTTAGATTTAGAACTAATTCAAAGTTAGAAAAATTAATAGGCCGGGAACTAATAACTAATAATACAATTGCATTCTTTGAGTTGATAAAGAACTCTTACGATGCAGGTGCTAAAAAGGTCAATATTCGATTTGAAGGCGTTGAGAGTTATTCAGCTGTTCATAGCGATAATAAAAAAACAGATTATTTCATAGGAGATAATAAAGTTGGTGCTGATACAATTATCACTAACTCTGATTCCTGTATCATAATTTCAGATAATGGTAATGGAATGTCCTCTGAAGAAGTTAATAAGTATTGGATGGAAATAGGGGTGGTTCATAAGGAACTCATAAAACAAATAGATATCAATGATGACACAATAAATAGAATGTATAAACGAGTACTTAACGGTGAAAAAGGAATTGGTAGATTCAGCACCGATAAACTTGGTGCGAAGTTAGAGTTAAGTGCTATAGACAAAGAATGTAAAGAAAAAACTGTAGTGAATTTCGATTGGGATAAATACAACGATCATACTCTACTTATAGAGGACATTGAGCATGATTATTCAATTACATATTTAAAGGATACGAAAAATTCGGGTGTTATCCTTAAAATATCTAATCTAAGAGATGAGTGGAGCATACGTGATGTTGAAGAACTAAAAAGACAACTCAAGAAATTTGTTTCACCATTCTCACAAGAACAAAATATATTCTCCATTATTTTCTCAATAAATAATAACCAAGAAAAAATAATAAATGACTCTTTCGATTATTCATTAACTTCAATAACTGCCTCAATTGGTGACGATGGTATTCTTAATTACACTATAGAGGACTCTCAACAAACTATAATAGATAAAATTGACTTACCTTCACCGTTATTCGGTCCTGCATCACTAAAAATCATATATATGGATTCGGCTGCTAAACGATCATTCACCAGAAAAACAGGCCTAAGTTCTAGACAATATGGAAATATAAAAGTATTTAGAGATAACTTTAGAATATTTCCATATGGAGAGCCTGAGAATGATTGGCTCAATATAGATAATAAACATGCACAAGCAGTTTTCAGATCTTTAGGGACAAGAGACATAATTGGTTATGTACAAATCTCCAATCTCAGTAACAAAGGATTGAAAGATGCTACTGATAGAGTTGGATTAGTTGAAGATACTAAAGAGTTTGAAGAGTTCAAGAAATTTATATGGAATTGTATTGAACTGCTCCAAAATCATATTTTCAAAAAATTGAAAAAAGAAGCGGAACAACAAGGGAAAATAATAGATTTTACTATTGAAAATAGAAAGAAAGCCGAAGACTCTTTTAGGAATGAAGTTATTAGTGTTATTAATAATACTGATATGCCAAAATTAGCTGCAAATAAGATTATTAATCTAATAGAGCAAAACAATAAGCAGTTAAAAAAGGATCTAGATAATGTAAAAAAAGCAAACGTTGAATTATCAAAAAAAATAAAGGTGTTTGAAAGAATCACTGGTGCCGAAGGTTTACTATACGAATTACTGCATACAGTTAAAAATAAAACAGCTATTCTTGATTCTAAATTCAACAAAATTCTTATTCAAACACAGAAACTAAATATTCATATAGAAAGCGAGAATATAAAAGGTGTTCTTAAGACAATTAACAAATTAATAGATAGTGCATTACGAAAGGCCTCATCATCTAGACTAACGAAAAAGATAGAGATAGTCTCAGATATAATTGAAGAATCAATCGCTGAAAATAAAGTTCTGTGTGAAAGTAAAGGTATATCTATAGATTATTCATTCAATGACTCATATAAACGTTCATATGTTAATAAGGAATCAATTAAAGTAGTATTAGACAACTTATTTAGTAATTCTATAAAAGCGTTAGCAGGTTATAGTAGTACTAATAAATTAATAACTATATCAACATCCTCAACAAATAATCAGCATATTGAGATTGTATTTCAGGATAATGGGCCAGGAATACAGGTTGACGATGCCCCTTTTATTTTTAATGTTTCTTATACAACTACAAAAGGTAATGGAATAGGTTTGTCAAATTCACTCGATATAATTCAAAGTCATGATGGAGATATTGTTTATTTTGAAGAAGTGAATAAAAGTAATGGTGCAGCATTTCTAATTAAATTACCAATAAAAGGGTAGGTTACAATGAAAAAATATGAAGTTTTAGTTATTGATGATGAAGCTCAAATTGTCGAGTACTTTGAAGATATAAATGAGATGTTTAATTTAAATGAAGAAAATTTTACTATTAACTTTAATTATATGCACAATGTTAATAATTTTGAGATAAAAAAGCCTTATGACATTGTGATGTTTGATTGCAATTTCAATGCTGGAAGATTTGATTCCTCAAGTAGGACTAGAGTAGGTTTAAACCTAATAAAAAAATATAGAAAGAACAATAAGCGTACAAAAATTATTTTTTATTCTAGTTCATTTAACATTGAAGAGCAAAATAATATGCCCTTAAATCATAGAGATTATTTTGAAATTATAAACGATTTAAATGTTTTCAAGCTCATATACAAGAATAATTCTATTGATACCTACAATGCTATTAAAGATGCATTAACTGAATTAGATATTATTATGACTTCTCTTGAAAAAATGAAGGATGAGTATAGTGAACTCGATATTAGTTTTGAACTAGAAGGTAATGCTTTCTCACTGGAAGATTTATTGCATGAGATAAGAATGGATACAGAATTTGGGAGGAAGTTCAGAAAAGACATTGTAGATTTAATCACAAATTACATGTCTAAGTTTAGTTTAAGAGAAATGTGAGGAATTCAAAATGAATATAGCTATATATAGAAGTCAGGACAAAAAAATAATCATTAATTCAATGTTCTCTGAAAGACTGGCAAATCTAATAGAAAGTAAACACAATGTGGAGATGGTAATGGATTCCGATATTCCAATTTGTTTAACAAAAATAAAAGAATCTGATCTTATAATAATTTTTTCACATGGCTCTGAACAAGGTATATTTCATAGATATGAGAATGATTTAGGGAGTGAGAGAAAACGTGTAGAATGGCTTTTTGGGACAAGGAGTAATTTAAACTACTTAGCGGGGAAGAAAGTTATTGTTTTTTCATGTTTTACAGCAATGTATGAGGGCGTTGGAGAATTAGCAGTTAGAGAGAATAACTGCATAACCTATTTAGGCTTTCAATCTTCAATTAATAGAGAATTACCTGACGATTTCCTGGAGTTATTACCAAAAAACGATAAATTAACTAAGAATTTTATCTCAGTCGTTTATTCATCAGTTTTTGAGAATACTCTTGCCCAAGCATTTGACAAGAATCTCACGTTTAAGCAGTTCGCCCAATTAACAAAAATCATGCTAAAGAAAGAAATTATGAATAAAATAAATAGAGATTACGGTAGAACGATACATTTGAGTCTCCACCTTAAGGGAGCAATACCAGTATACGAAACAGCAGACTCTATACATATTCATGGTAATGAGGAAGTTAAGTTTTGTTCTTGAATTTATAGCCCCCCTTTCATTAAGCCTAAAAATATGTTTTTTCCTGCTCCTCTATTTGAATTAAACTGCAGCAAAGTAGCTGTTTTCAGCCCAGCAAGAGAAAGGAACATTCGGGAGTGCCGATCAAAGTCGGACTTTGCACTCCTGAAGTTCTTGTTTGGAATAACCTAGCACAGTAAGGCACTCTTTACTCTCTGTTTTCCACGTTTAAACCCTAACTATTACTAGAATGCTGTAAGACTAGTGAACATCACATCATACATCGCTGTAAATCCACCCTATATCCTAAAGATCAACTACATCACCACATTTCTGTGGAAAAATTATTGCTTGAAGTATTGTATCAACTTTTTGTTATCATTAATAATACGCTATGAATACACATGGGTCAGCACTTCCCCTTGCTCATCCAACTGCAATTCGTTATATTCTTCTTCCCCCAGCGTCTCTTTTAACGTAGCGATAATTTCATTAGATGTACGGATCTGTGCAAGTACTGCTGTGTTATCTTCAGTTTGTTCTCTCACAATCTTCAGAGCTCGTCGGGTCACCGCGGCCAAATACGTAGAAAGCAGTTTACGTGCTTCCTCTGCATCTAATTTCTCAGTCCCAATGTTATACACATCCGGATCTATTGCCGAAATCTCCTGCCTGATGATTGTGTTGATAAGCTGTTCATATATGCCTTGTTTCATGAATACACCTCGTGTGAGTGTAGGATGGTTGTGGATATTCTGTATGTACAGGTTAGAGTTACATCATGTTTCTACTATATTATCGTCCAACGTGTGGAAGAGTTCATTAATTGTTTTGAATCCATAGCAAAAAGCACCTCTACTCTTTTCTTGGTAGAAGTGCTTACTTAATTTCATTTCGAATATGTCCTAAAGTTTAATCTCTAGCTACCAAAAAGCGTATAATTGATACTCTTAAGAATCTCGCTGTATTGGTCTTCTAGCAATTCAAGATATTTTCCGTTAAAGGTGTACTTTCCATCTCTATAGAAAAATATCTCTTCTCCTGATGTATGATAAAAAAAACCATCTACTTTGAGAGATTCTAAGATAGAAAAAGAAGCTTCGTACATCGTTTTATAACAAAGTTCGAATTGTTCGTTGTTCTCTAATTCATAAGATATTGTTTGTTCATAAACAAAGTCCTCTTCTTGAAACATAGTTTCATAAGTAGCCGCCGGATGATTGGGTGGAAAATTATTTTCATAAACACTTATTCTCAGACCATTGGCTAGATCAAATTCATCAATAGACAATGAATTATGTTGTTTGTTTATATAACGAAATGCAATATTTTTACTTCCTAATAATTTCTTTAACCATAATGCATCCTGCTTTCCATTAACCTTTAGAGAATATTCCATGGACTTTTCTCTCCTGAAATATGCAAAATCCTCAAACTATTGAAATTGAATTGCACAGCGCATCAATTACAAGATTTCTATTCAGCTTTGAAACTCCTCTCAACATAATGACAGTTAAGAAGTTTTAAGCTTTCTTTAGTAATATACTTGATTTGATACTCATCTAAATCATTATTTACAAGCAAGACATTGTTGGTTCTCTTCATTATTGGAAAGGATCTATCATCTAGCAAAAGTACATCGCCTTCCACAACAGATAACAATTGCCCCACTGTTTCAATCAATTTCAACCAACTTGTATCAAAAGTCTTTGAGAACAGTTGAATATTGATTCGCATATTTGTATTTACCCTATAATATTTCAGATTCATCTCATGGTATTCTTCCATTTCACCATCTTCATCCTCCAAATCAATATCAATTGTTAAATATTCTGATTCAATGTAAACATATTGATACCCTAATTTATGCTGCAATTTTTCGACTTTGACTTCCTTACCTATAACTTCTTTCATTATTTCAAATATAATATTACCTATTTTTTCTGCCTCAGAGCTATTATTTATAAATAGTTCGTAGTCCACCTTCTACTACCTCCCAAAAACTTTTGTGATTTTTCCATCCTTAATCATAGTTAGCTCATCCAAGTGCTTTAAGTTTGCTTGTGGATTTGTCTGCCTCAAAATAGTTTCCAGGAGTTCATCTATTTTCTCCGAAGGGTAATCATCCAGGTTCAGTACAATTCTTTGCGCCTGATTTTTCGTTTTGTTTTTTATTTTCGCACAAATACTATCAATTGGAGTATCAGTATCAGGTGAATAACAATCAAAAACTCTTCCTTCAATTATAAAATCTGGATTTTTTCCTTTTTTGATACCATAACCATTCCCGCCAACAACTTCATCTAACATTTCTATATCATAACCCTGTTCTGCGAGTAAATTAGCAGATTCATTTTGCCTAACATTTCCTCGTCCACCTTCAACATTAGCATAATTCCCTTTAGGGATTCCCCCTAGTGGTAAAGAAGGTTCTATTAGGTTATTCCTACTGTAACTGCCTGCCCCCCCAGTTCCCTTTCCAGCCTCCGGCTTTCCTCCACCCGATCCTCCCAGATCGCTATGCTTGTTCTCAACAGCCCGAAACGCTTTGCCGAAGAAAGCATAGGCCAATACCTGACCTGCCATCGATCCGCTGTAATAACCAAGTCCATCCTGGTCAATCTGTTTTTTTTGCTCTTCTACAAATTGCTCCACATCAGATCTTGCTGTTCCATTTCCCCAATATGCATCCCAAGCGAACTTAATGCCTCGCCCTGCATCAACCGCCCTACCTAGAGTGAAGGCATAAGCCAGACTTCCCGCCGTACTTAACGGACTATAGATAAAAGCTTCCAGCGTCTGCCCAAATCCTGTTACCGTTTCTCCAACTGAACCATCCGCAAGCCCCTTAGCAAAAGTTGGTTTAAGCTCCTCAGGAATATAAAGGGCAACCTCACCTGAGCCATCTGTTGTCCTGAAATTTTTGGCTACAAAGGTAAACTCATTCTGGATTTTATCCAAGATTCCCAATGTCGTAGGGAAAACTTCTTTTACTTGCATGAAGTCCCAAAAGAATCGTTCTCCTGTTACACCTGACCAATCAGATTGCAATAGGTAGATCGATTTTTCCAGTTCCCAGACCATCCGCTCCAGTTCCTGTTTCTTTTGCTGGACGAACCTCGCCTTTTCATCTAATACATCAGGGTGAACCTCAATTCGCTGCATTCCTCTTCACCGCCAACCTGACCGTAGTATATATACCTAAATTTTAACAAGTCAGAAGGAGGCTTGGAATCAAACGAGGGATTCATTTTCTCTAAGGTTATACAGTAGTTGAGCAACATTCTATAGAATGTAATTTTCGCATTAGTGCACACCTTGAATTCCTCGAATTGAAATGATCTTAGACGAATCCATTGTGGGAACAAAGGCGACAGCCCCATCACGGTCTTCACTTGATATTATCATGCCAATGACCACCATCTCTTGAGTTGATATTTTTATCCAAGATAACAACTCCTGTTCTTGTCCCACGTAAATATTCTCTGGTATCCACATCGATGTTGTTATCTCGTCGTACGTTTGGTTCATATCTTCCGTATGTATGACAGAAAAAGAATACTCTCGCACTGTAGGCAACTCCTCCTCCCTCACAAACAACTCGGAGGCAGGGCAATGAACTACTTCCTCACTCAATGTAGCAGGGATCAAATTTCCAAGTTTGTACGCATATTTAGCCTCAGGTGCAGCCAGAATCACTCCTCCATAGTTAATCAGTTTAACTTGAAGTCCACTTCTGAAGCCCACATAGTTTCCTAAAATGAGACCATCCTTGTTATGAACCGTTATTGTTGACGGGATCACTCGGTTTCCACGCAATCGAACAGGCTTGTCTTCTCTTTCAATTAATATAAATGACATGTTCCTTCTCCATTTCTCTTGTAGATATCTGCTGTTCTGAGCACCACCCTGCAATCGCTCACTGATACTATTTTTCCTTGCTATTTAAACCTAGTCTATCTAGCAGATTTCCACTGCTAATATTTATTTTCAGACGATAATCACCATTGGGGCAGATCACTGCCGGAGGTAATCCCTGCTCTACTGTTTGATAGGCTAATATTTCTCCACAAAGAGGACAACGCACTACCTCTCCATTAATTACTCGATTTAATATCTCTACATCTGTCATCTTACTATCCAAAGTTTTCTCTCCCTTCCTAACGATGCGTATCTGGATAGAGCGTTTTTACATTAATTATTTGTAAAGTACTTCATATAATAAATCTTATCTTTCGATTGTGTTAATTCACGCACAGTGTTAGAATTTTTCAAATTCCAGCTACAATTACACTCCAATTAGAGTGATTGACTTACCTTGAATATACAGGGAGAGAGTATCGCTTGTTTTTTCAGTGCGAAGATCGACGTTTGTTATTATTTCCTCCTTTTCAAATGCAACAAAGGAGATTATATCAACATAAATCCTCACTTGTTTAATATTTAGGCTCTCATTATCAACCTCTATCTCAATCCTTTTTATGTCTTCGTCAGAACGCAAAATCTCTCTTAAACTATAGACATTTTTATTTTCTTGAACTTCCTTATCCATTTTCCTACCTAATAGGCTTAAGAGTACTTGATAATTCGGTTCGCCGCCTTTAAATATATTAATCAACTTAATAATTAGATCACTTAGAGAATTGCTTCTTAATTCCTGTTCCATCCTATCTCTTGAATCATCTAGAAACCAAGACTCCAACTCCACTACAGTATCATCTATAATCCCACAAACATATGGCTTGGTATAAAGGAATTCTTTATTCATTTCTCAACCAACCTTCTTGAAATTTCCCATACCTTCTTATCAATTAAAACCCTCCAAACTTTTAAACTGGTTAATATATATTATAATCCAAAAAAAGCCAAAACCGCATTTCCAGAAAGGAGCCTGTTCACTTGAACAAAAGAAGTATCATCATAGCTATAATCATCGGCCTTATTGTATTCATTCTCCCCATCATACTGTACTTTGCAGTTGAAGTGTCTGACGAATCAGCACCTCCGGAACAGCACTCCCTCTCCATATACACTGGAACTGAAAAAGAGTTAATTCATGATCACCATGAGTTAACTCTTTCTTATTGCTTATTCCAAGGAATTTCAAATGCATATAAAAATTTGATACATCCTCCACAGGATTTTCCCATCTACAATTTTAATATATGTACGCCTCAACCCACTGAAGATACACTCAGACATCTGCGAATAGATTGAATGTATCCCAGATGGTACCACTCATGATAGAGCGTACGCGGGATCACTTCGCCGATTGTACTCATGCCTAACTCGCTCTCCCGGAGCAGCGGCTCTTCCAGGCGACCTGCAAATTTGTTTTTCAATTGGTCTGGTTGTGCCCTTAGACGCTCCATCAATTCAGTCCAAGATGAGGGTGCGGCATCCCACGTTGCCGGGCTTGTCCCATAACCGAAGAACTTCGCATAGTCCGCGGGCACTTCCGAGTCATCAGCAATGAGATAGTGAAACCACATATCTTGGTCCAAAATGATGTGTCCCACATTCCACAGGATGGAGTTATTGAATCCCTTCGGTACATCATGAACCTGTCCCTCATCCACAGAGTCGCACACTTCTAGCGTAAATTGCCTCACATCCTGCAGTTGATTCCATAGTACATCTTCACTAAACTTCATGATTCATCCTCCTTTTCTCCCTTACCTGAATTGTTCATCGATTCACATAGCTAGATCTAAAACATTTTCAATATATAGGCATTTTATCATTTCTCTGTAACTTCTTCACTCCCAAGAGCGTTTAGAAATATAGAAAAACCACAGTCCCCTAACCCACTCGAAAAAGAGGCGATTTCATGAGCTGGCCGGAGCCATCTGATCATAGAACTAACCCAGAACAAAATTCCTTCATACCACCCGATCCCCCTGTAAAAGGTAAACCAGCTCGTAGATGGCGCCTGGCGGTCGCTTCTACTTGGTTAACCACAACCCTATTAATGGGACTGGGTCATGACTCCATATCATACGCAGCAACAACTCCGCTGCCACCCAGCGGTACATCTACGGTCCATACCACCTCAGCAACCACAGAAAACAGACTTACATATACCGCTGTGGAGGGGGCTCATTATTATACGATCGCACTGCGAAGTGACGGTTCCGTCTGGGCTTGGGGTCGCAATATGTTCGGAGAGCTTGGTGTCAGTGAAGACATCCGCTACCGCCATACGTCCAGTCCCATTCGCATTCCGGGAATTTCAAATGTCATAGCTATTTCTGCCGCAGGAGGTGGAATTAACGCAGCGGTTCAGGCAGATGGAACTGTGTGGGAATGGGGCGCTGGTACACTCCCCTACCAAGTCGAAGGCATCTCTTCTGCGAAGGATGTGGTGACTGGTTCTTTCAATATTGCCCTTCTTCGGAACGGTACAGTTATGTCATGGCAGCGCCCAGGTACTCAAGGAAACAATTCTGAAGTTATGCACCGTCCACACGCCGTAAGCGGATTGAAAGACATCATTCAGGTAGGATCATCCGGCCAACAAGGATATGCCTTGAAGAAGGATGGCTCCCTGTGGACATGGGATGAACCAAACCAACCAGATAAAACCCCTTCCAAACCAGCCAAGTTAAAGGGTCTGTCCAACATATCATCGATCACAAGCACAGATACGTCCCTGCTTGTACTGGACCAGAACGGTAAAGTGTGGGGCCTGAACGAGAAGGGCAAACCAGTTGCTCAGCATCACGATCTCAAGGTGAAGCAGATGGACGGGAATTCACAATATATCCTGCTGTTAACCACTTCGGGTGAGGTGTACAGCTACGGAAGGACGGTTACAGGCAAAGAAGGCAGAGTTAAGCATCTGTCGGGTATAACCGATATTTCGGCAGGGTATCACCACAGTCTGGCCTTATCCTCCAATGGAACCGTCTGGGGTTGGGGAAGTGACAAGTATCAGGAGGCTGGAGCACCTGCAACATCATCTGGAGGCATGGTTTACCAACCCGTTCAGGCCAAGCTTGGCATCGATGCGTATATTAACGATTATCTATTCCAGTCCACGTATTCGGCAGTTCAAACCCAACATACCGTTCAACTTCCAGTCAGAGCCGTATCCGAAGCGATTGGGGCAACATTTGAAATGAACAAGGTAAACGGAATAGTCGAAGCTTATTCATTTCAATATGAAGATCGTACCGTCACAATCCGTCCCAACGAGACGGTGGCCACGGTGAAATCCACCTCTTCCTCTACAGCTCAATCCATTTCATTACCAGAACCAACGGGCAATTATTCGGGTGCGACGACCGTTCCCTTTGAAGTATTCGAGGCCCTGGGGCTTACTGTGAACTGGAATGAGGAGACAAGGATGTTGATTATCCAAAGTGATACGTAGCAACGAGATCATTCATTATTACAGGAGGATCATTACAATGTGGTTAAAAAAGATAATAGGTGCAGGTATCGTTTTCTCTGTCCTGCTCATGCCCGTAAATAAATTGGATGCGGAAAGCAGAATCCCTGCTGAGCCGTCATCTAAGGTAGCCAATGCTGCAGAAGAATCAGTAAAGCCGGATCCGAATGCTCTGCTCATTGGTCAAATCCATCATCAAGGCCGTGCAGCATACACCGGCAGTTTCACGATGGTTGCTGACAATGGAACACTTGCAGACATCATCATCGAAAATCATAGTGATCACCCCATGTATATGAACCTGTATGTCGATGACTACAGTGAACCTATGGAGACAACGATCAGCAAAAACAGTGAAAAAACCGTCAATCTGCTTGCCTTACAAGACACTAGTGTCAAGGTGTATATCTACAGCAGAATAGGGCATGAAATGGACCTCTCCATACGTGCAGAACAATTCCGTTAATCCTTAATCTGTCGAATATTTTACATACCAAAATCCCCTTCACGCGTGCGGTACAGGT
Organism: Paenibacillus sp. PvP094; assembly: GCF_040546835.1. Taxonomy (NCBI): domain Bacteria; kingdom Bacillati; phylum Bacillota; class Bacilli; order Caryophanales; family Paenibacillaceae; genus Paenibacillus; species Paenibacillus sp. PvP094. The sequence goes on from NZ_JBEPOM010000001.1 coordinate 1,088,400, forward strand.
TCACTTGAACATGAACTGTACCACCTTGAAGGGGATCTATTTTCACTTTAGTTTACTCTTTACTATAGAAGCATCTGTTTCTTAAAACCACTTACTTCTCAAACCGGAACCATCCGAAGTCAAACTGACTTCCCGGCAGGAAGATAAAGGTCACTTTTTGCACGCCTGATACCTGTTCAAGCTCAAATACCCGCTCCTCATATCCTTCCGAGTGCGTGAACTCGACCAGCTGGTTACTCTGTCCTTCTTCACCTGCGAAGCGGATATGAATCGTGTTTTTATCAATCGCCGAACGGCCATAGATGACGAGCTTCGACGTGCCTTCTGCCGTAAAGTCCATGTTTTCGAACTCCAGTGATACGTTGTTACCAATCCCCTCTACATACTCATCCTGGATTGAGAACGTATCACCGTAGAGATGGTCGCATGAAGCGGCCGTGTTTTGCTCAAACGCACGACTCTGACGCTCGAACGAGAAGCCCTTGATATGAATCTTCTGCTTCAGTACAAAACAGATCGACGTAATGCCGCTCAACCGCTTGGACAATTGGTATGTCTCTTCCTGATACACATTCCATCTGGATTCCTTCTGATAGACCACGTCAGCCAGAAGCGTGCTGCCCTCTTCATCAGGCATACCCTCCCAGATTTGCAGGTAATAATCCTCGCTCGACAGTGCAAAGATCGGAATCGTAATGGTATCGGAGCCGTAAGGTCCGAAGTCGATATTGCGGAAGCCGACATGCGTCTCCCCATCACGACTTGTCGCTACACCGCGTTCGTTGCCGTTACCGACATCGCCTTTGGTGTAATCGTACAATCCACCAGTAATGAAGCCGTACGGATCTTTGTAGGCTGTACCCAGACCAGTTGCTTTGAATTCAAGCTGCGAGATCAGCTTTGTTTTGTCCGTACCATTGCTGCTCGTTGCACGAAGGCGGAATTCGCCATCGCCCAGCGCTGACACGCGAACTTCCAGACCGTTCGCTTCGACCTTCGCAATGTTGGACTCAATACCGGCATCATTGACCACAGCCCACTCAATGTCACGGTACGACGTGTTCTCAGGATACAGCTTGGCGGTAACCACCATCTCCTGGATCGACGGATCGAAGGCTTGCCCGGCTTCGCTGATAATCTCGATTTTCCGCAAAGGAATCTCCTGTGCGAGCCCAGTGAGGACTGGACGTTCTTCGTTCTTGGTTAACACGGTTTGTCCCTGAGTTGCAACGGATGCGGACGTACTCATGACTTCGTCATCCACTGCCTTCGATTCGAACTCGGCTGCTGCACCCTGGAGTCCTTCGGAGGTCACTTCAATTCGGATGCTGCCCGGTTCATGTGTTGCCCCAATGATCGCCATCAGCTTGCCGCTGAACAATCTTCTGCTCAGACCTTTATACGGATCATAGTCCGTGCTGTCCCCGTTATCCAGACCAAGTAGTCGTCCTGCACCTGTCACATGAACTTGTACACGGTTGTTTGCATTTTGCACAGGATTGCCCGCTTCATCTTCCACTTGAATTTCAACGAAAATAAGATCGGTTCCATTCGCTTGCAGCTGCTCTTTATCCGCTTGCAGACGAACCTTTTGTGCATCCGTGTAAGATCGCTGTACATCCGTTGCGATAATTTCCCCGTTCTCATCATAAGCGATCGCTTTCAGCTCGCCCTCTTCATACGGCACTTTCCACCAGCCGACCAGCTGGGTTCCGTTTGCATGATCAATATCATACGTCCCGATCGTCTTGCCGTTCAGCTGCAATTCGATCTTCGGCGCATTACTGCACACGCGTACATCAATCAGCTGACCAGGGCTGAAATCCCAGTACGGGAACAGGTGCACCATCGGGCTTTTTTTGTAATCAGTCCAGGCCGCTTGATAGATATAGTAGGAATCTTTCGGGAACGTCGCCGTGTCCAGCTGTCCAAAGTATGAATTCTTCGTATGGTATGGCGTCGGCTCTCCGATATAATCAAAGCCGGTCCACAGAAATTGCCCCAATGAATACGGCCGATCCCGTTCGGCCAAAATGCAGTATTCTGCAGACTTCGCCCCCCAGCTTGTCGTGCTGTTGCCCAGTGCGGAGCACTGCTCGTCATCATCTGCCAGGATAGATTGCTCGAACGGGAAGTGATAGATCCCGCGGCTCTGCACCACAGATGATGTTTCACTACCGTAGATGATCCAGTCCGGGTGCTCTTCGTGGTGCTTGTCGTAATATTTCTCGGCATAGTTGTAGCCTGCCAGCTTCACGATATCCGCGCATTTTTGCGCATTTTCCCAAGGCATGTAGTTGGAACCGATGGTTACGCCTGCGTTGCCTTTTGGATCGAATTCCAGTACATACTCCATCAGCATCCGGGTCACTTCCTGTCCCCGTTCATCCGCATGGGTATCATAGATTTCATTCCCGATACTCCACATGACCAGACTTGGATGGTTGCGGTCCCGCTTCACCCAGCTTTTCACGTCCGTGTGTGCCCATTCCGGGAAAAATCTCGCGTAATCATAAGGCGTTTTGGACCTTTCCCACATGTCGAAGGCTTCCGAGACGACCAGCATTCCCATCTCATCTGCGAGCTCCATGAACTCCTTGGCAGGCATATTGTGCGCGGTCCGGATCGCATTGACGCCCATCTCCCGCAGCAGATTGAACCTTCTGCGAAGTGCCGTCAGGTTGAAAGCCGCCCCAAGTGCGCCCAGATCATGGTGTTCACACACGCCGTTCATTTTCATCTTGACCCCATTCAGATGGAAGCCTTCGTTCGGATCGAGCTGGATGTCCCTGAAGCCAATTCGCTGCGATACCGACTCAAGCGTCTGTAGATGCTGGTCCGCATCCGCCACTTGCAGTTCTGTTACCAGTTCATACAGATTCGGTTCATCCGTGCTCCACAGTTTCGGGTTCTCCACCACGATCTGCTGACGATCCGTTACAACCGTATCTCCGCTTGCAGCAGCCGCAACCTCCGCTGTATTAGTGGCAATAACCTGACCCGCATATCGGATCGTATGCACAAGCTGTGCGTTCTGATCCATATTCAGCTCGGTATCCAGTTCAACCTGCCAGCCCGCGGGCTGCTGCTTGATGGATACGTAGATGCCATCGGTTACGATATGATTGCGGTCTCTCGTTTTGAGCCATACATTGCGATAAATTCCGGCTCCGGAATACCATCTGCTGTTCGGACCCTGATGCACCACTTTTACGATAATTTCATTATCGCCTTCCACCAAAGCATCCGTGATTTCATGTTCAAACGCGGAATAACCATATTTCCACTCCCCGACCAGCTGGCCGTTCACATATACGGAAGAGTTCATGTAAACGCCATCAAAACAAAGCAGAAGCTGCTGATCATCCTTCGTGTACGGGAATGTCTTGCGGTACCACCCCATGCTGTCTTCGTACAGGTCGAGCGTATTGTAGATCAGCCAGTCATGGGGAAGCTCCACAGGCTCGAATGCCAGTCCCGCAGGGTCCGTAACATCCAGTTTGGTTTTCGCAAATTGCCACCCATCGTTAAAAAGCTTTTTCTGATTCATCGCTATTCTCACTTTCTGTTTGGTTTATGATTGCGGTTACATAAAATGGCGACTTTCGCCGATAACCTTTTCGAAAAATGCTTCGACGTGACATGAATACTCCAACCGATTATATCATCTGATGGTTTCGATGTACGTTAATTTCATGCATTTTTTGGTGAGGATTATATGAACAAACCACATTACTAATTCTATGGGGGCTTGTTGGCCTCTACTCATGTTCAGCCGAGCGTTCATATTTGAACATATGGATATTCCTTTATACCTATATAAAGTATCAGTCTAACGATTCAAATTTAAGGAAACAATGCCGATCTCCAAATATTTGTAAAACTATTCCTGTAATTTCTTGTAATCCTATGTTAGATTATCCCTTGGAATAAAATCACATCTATAGATAGGGGACATGTAACGTGAAAAAGAGGTCTTGGGTATTATCCATTATTATGAGTTTTGTATTGCTGGGCGGGGTATTCGCTCCTGCTGGTTCCTATGCGGCTGCAGCGGAAGACACCACCACTACATATTCGGAAGATAACTACACGGAAGTGGACACGTCAGAACAAGAGCCGATTCCTAGCGCTGAAGAGGAAGATTTCCTGAACTACCTCGATGCACTTGATCGGACAACGGTTTATGAAAAGAAAGCCCTGGATTCCATTGGCAGCACGTATGTTACATCCGCCAACCGCAAATCCATCTTCCTGAAATTGAACAATACTGCGGTTCCCAATTACACCAAGTATGTGTCCATGCTGAAGCAGATCAAGCCAGAAAACGCGGAGCTGCAAAAAATCCATAACAAACTGATCAAAGGAAGCTATGCACAACTTGAAGGCTATCTGCTGTTCAAGAAATCCGTATCCAAAACCAAAGTAAACAGCGCCCTTCTGAAACAAGGCAATGCCAAAATTGACACAGGCATTAAAATTCTGGAGCAATACAAAAAAGAAATCCAAGCCTACGCACAAGAACTGGGCTACGATTTTTAATGAAGCAAACTTTAGACGAACAGCCTGAGCAGAGGCATGCACATTCACCTGCATTCCCATTTAAATAAAATGAGATTTCAGAAAAAAAAAGTGTTTTCTTTTGCCGGGATAATTCGTATAATAGCCGTATAATCAAAAGGCTATGCTGCCGAAAGGTACAACCTCGTGAACAATGGAGGTTGTGCCTTTTTTGCGTTTTCATGGCCGAATATCATCTGAATTTCATCGTATAAGGAGTGATTTAACATGATTCTTGAAGCCATTTACCATCGTCCCAAATTAAACTGGTCCTATGCCTACGACCGGTCCACCATGCACCTAAGGCTGCGTTCCAAACGCGGAGATCTGGATGCTGTCATTGCCATTACCGGGGATAAATATGCCTGGGAGCACACCATCACCCACACACCCATGCGAATCTTCGCCCGAGATGAGCTGTTTGATTATTGGGAAGTCGAGACCCATCCTCCTTACCGGAGATTACGTTACGGCTTCCAGCTGGTGGAGGGCGAGAAAAACGTCTGGATGACCGAACGTGGATTCGAGGAAACCCTGCCGGAACATCCGCTGGAATTCTTCGATTTCCCATTTATGAATCCGGTCGACATTTTTGAACCGCCTGCCTGGGTCAAGGACGCTGTATTTTATCAGATTTTCCCTGAACGCTATGCGAATGGTGATCCTTCCATTAGTCCGAAAAACGCTGAGCCTTGGGGTGGGGAACCTACACCGGTGAATTTCTTCGGGGGGGATCTGCAGGGTGTGCTTGATCATCTGGATCATCTAAGTCAGCTTGGCGTGAATGCAATCTACTTCTGCCCGCTGTTCGAGGCTACAACCAACCACAAGTACAATACGGCCGACTATATGAAGGTGGACCCTCATTTCGGGACCAATGAACAACTGAAAGAGCTGGTGGATGCCTGTCATCAGCGCGGCATTCGGGTTGTGCTTGATGCGGTCTTCAACCATTCGGGCAGAGAGTTCCCGCCTTTTGCTGACGTATTGGCGAACGGGGCAGCTTCCCCCTATGCGGACTGGTTCTACGTCAGGGATTGGCCGCCACGCATTGAAGATGGCATACCAACCTACGATACCTTTGCCTTCGAACCGCTTATGCCCAAGCTGAATACGGAGCATCCCGAGGTTAAAGCCTATCTGCTGGAGGTCGCGCGGTACTGGATTGAGGAAATGGACATCGATGGATGGAGACTGGACGTTGCCAACGAGGTGGATCATCAGTTCTGGCGTGAATTCCGTCAAACAGTAAAAGCCATCAAGCCTGAAGCCTATTTGCTCGGCGAGATCTGGCATGATTCACTGATGTGGCTGCAGGGAGATCAGTTCGATGCGGTGATGAACTACCCATTCACCAACTCGGTACTGGACTATGCAGTTCACGGCAAGCTGGATGGACTCGGCTTCGCGAATGAGATCGGCAAGCTGCTCGCAGCCTACTCCCAGCCTGTGACCGAAGTTGCCTTCAATCTGCTGGGCAGCCATGATACACCCAGACTGCTCACGCTGTGCGACGGGGATATCCGCAAGATGAAGCTTGCCGTTACTTTGCTACTCACGTACCCAGGTGCACCCTGCATCTATTACGGAGACGAAGTGGGCCTGGATGGCGGATATGATCCTGGCTGCCGCAAATGTATGGAGTGGGATGAAACCAAGCAGAATCTTGAGCTTCTCGACTTCTTTAAGCAGACGATTGCCCTGCGCAAAGCGCACCCTGCACTGCGCAGCACCGAGTTGAAGATACTTCATGCCGAAGCTGGAGATCCGGTTATTGCGATGGAACGAGTGGATTCAGCCACAGGGGAACGTTTCCTTATCGTGCTGAACGCTGGTGACGAAGCCTGCAGTGTAGACCTGCCGTTGACGGATCGAAGCGTCTGGCGAGACCTGTTTACGACCACTTCTATAGAAGCGAAACAAAACAAACTGTCTCTGAAACTGGAAGCTTACGGATTCTCCCTGCTGCAGCTCGAAGTGAAACAACCTGCAGAAGCCTGATCACCTGACCATTCCTATGGCAGAACTCTAAGACTCAGACATTTCACCGTCCGTTCACCCTACTTCTTGATAAACGAAAGAACAGGACGACATGCCATTACCGCAACGTTAATCATTGAAATTCATTAATTCTCCTTCCGGGCAAAAAAAGGCTGAACGTTGAAAAACGTCCAGCCCTTCTCTCTTAAGCGGCCCCTTTAAGCGTTCCAATACCCTAATGAATAATTAACCATCAAACATAACTCTTATTATGATATAAGCTTACAACTACTCCAAGTCCAGATCTGATGAAGTCTCTTCCCTCGCTGCCGCAACTTCATCCATGGGCCAAGCTGATGCAGGTTTTCTAACTTTCTTCATTCTTGAGCTCACAAGCCCCTCTTGCGTAATGACAATTTTCTGAGGAATCTTGTACGGAGGCAGCTTGTCCTGGCAGTACGACCAGACCAATCGTCGCAGCTCAGCAAGCGGGAAGTCTGTTGCGAGCTTAACGGTAGCCTTCACCATCTGCCCTGTGATGCTGCTCGGTTCTCCTATAACCACTGCTGCCTGGATGCAGTCCATCTGTTCCAGAATGCTCTCCACTTCAGCCGGATACACCTTACGCCCGCCTACATTAATGATCTCGGAGCGGCGGCCGAGGATGCGGATGTAACCTTGTTCCAGTACTGCTTCGTCTCCTGTGCGCAGCCATCCATCGTCGGTAAATGGCGACGGGGCGTTCAGATAACCGATCATGGCTGTTTCTGTCCGGATCTGAAGCTCCCCTTCAACTACCCTGAACTTGACGTGATCATCATGAATGGCAAACAGCAGCGATCCCGATTCCTTGGAACGTGTTGGCAGAATGCCGAGTTCAGACATGCCATATGCCTGTATCGTTCGTATCCCAGGGAACCGTTGATTCCAGGCTGCCAGCACCGCTTCGGGCATAACCTCTGACCCGTAGGATACAACTTCTAGACTCGATAGATCGTATGCCTCATTATTGCGGCCCAGCAGCAGCAGATTCATGAATGTTGGGGAAACCGGGAGAGCCTGAACTCGATGCTTCTCAATGGTCCGGCATACTTCCTCGGGGGAACGATCGGCAATAATGCACAAGCAGCCTCCACTGGACAGCGATTGCAGCATTGTATTAACCCCGCCGATATGATCAAACATCATGAACGGAATCGTTCGCAATGGCCGCACCTGCCGCCGGAAACGCTGTAAGAGCCGATCTGCACGATGAACCGTGGCCTTGCTCACACCTGTCGATCCGGATGAGAAGAGCACGAGTCCACCCACACCTTCCTGCTCAAGCGCAGCCAGTAAAGCAGGACGTGAACAGGCATCAGACTCATCCCGGATCGATAACCTGCCATTTTCAATACCAAGACGCCACTTCACCTGTGCTAGCCGAATATATTCCTGCCGCTTGGCTTCTACTAAATGAGAGTCCATAGGCAGCAGAATGCATCCCTTTCCAAGAAGTGCGATGAACGCTGCGACCGCATAGGGAGAATAGTCCTCCTCCAGCGTTACGAGCTGCCCATGCAGTCCTTCTGCCGCAAGCCATTCATCCATCATCATGATCTGATCAAGCAACCATGCGTAGCTATACTCCCGATCTTCCCAGATGAATGCGGGACGCGCGCCTTGTTCTGCGAATCGTTCCAGCAGGAATTGAACGCTCATCCCGCATCCTCCTCCTGATCAGGCAGCCATTGCCGTTCCAGATAGCTCACCAGCGAATCAACCGTTTGATATGGACTCTCCGGCAATGAAGCTGCGGCCATCTCGGAAAGTGCGGCTCCTGCTCCAGTTCCCCATTCGTCTTCAAGTCCCTGTTCGACGACAGCAAGCAAGGACACCAGCTCCAGTGAATCCAGTTGTCCATCCCGGCCATATAGCGGCGCGTTCCCACCCTTGTCGAGGGGTATGGTCGTATTATGGTACGCATTCAGTTCCCGGCAGCTATCCAGCACAATGCGGAGCAGGGCATCCCTGTAGCCATTTTCGGTTCGCGGAACCATCTGCCGATTGAAGCATGCCTCCTGCGGGACAGCACTTCGGAGAGCTTCGTACCAGCGCCACTCATCGGTTATCAATTGATGAATTACGCTTGTTATCTGTACTAGCCAATCCGCCCGCTGCTTGATCAAGCTCACCTGTAGCAGTTTGTATGTCCTTTCCCAGCGTTCAATAATTTCATTAAACTCTGCCGCATACCTGTCCAGCGGGGAACCTAGCCATAAGACGGCTTCCTGAAGCAGATCCCGGAGAAAATACCGACTCCACCGCATATCGAACAGCAGACCCGATATCAGTGTGTCATTCGTCTGCGCCCGAGTCCCTTCGTTCCCCTCCTGCAGTGCCTTCATCAAATGAAGGGACACGCCCTGTCCAAAATGATAGCTGCGCTCCCCTTGTGTAATGATCCTGCCCGTCATAAATTCACTGATCTGTGTCGCCAGCGCCTGAGTCAGTATGTCACGATAACCGGAAGAGTCAAGCTTCACCGTTGCACGGACGTCCATGGTGCCATAGGTACGCAGCTTCTCCTTGCGCTTGGCAGGAGCTAGCTCGGGTATGCTTTGGTTTCCTTTCCAGAATTCATGAAAGGCTTCTTGGGAGACCTTTCCCATATATTTCGAGGGAACCGGATCATAGACGTGGAAATGCTCACCATCGATGCCATACACTGCAATCCAGTGATCTACCAGATGCAGACGAGAGCCTGGTTTGACATGTTTGCGGATGTACTCGGGGTTCTGATAATCTTCGCAATAAGGCAGGTGATAACTGGTTCCCGTAGCGAGAAAGAGTCCCCCTTCGCCTATATGCTGCCGCATATGCACCTTCCCCTCCTCGAAGCTGCCCAGCTCCCGCTGGCCGCACATCTCCCAGATCGGTTCCTCATAGTCCAGCTTGTGAAAATAAGGCTTCACCAGTCCGTTATCCGCGCACGAAGGAAGGCAGTACAATCGGCTTGCGGCGAGCAGAGCCAGGCTGCTGATCGACCCTTGCCGCAGAAGCACCTCATGAATCAGAGGAAAGTTGCAGGGATAGTAATACGGGATGTCCATTACTGGAGCGAACGATTGGATCATCATGATCATTGACCTCCTGTTCCCGCTTTGACAGTCGAACTGCCCCAAGACTGGATGTGGTAATGTACTGACATGTTATCTGTTGCCCGAATGACCCGATTGGCTACTGGCATGCCACTTTTGTCCGTCTCAAAACGCCGGAAACCGCGTGTGAACCGGAAGGAAAAACCGCTGTCGCGCGGAACAAGGTAACAGCCTTCATAACGCCCCGTTCCCGTACGAACCAGCTTCATGCCCATCCCTCCATATATGGATTCAGCTGGTTCCTCTTCATTTTCCACTTCGGCACAGATACATACCTCAACGAGAGCAGAGAGTTCAGGAATAACGGTATACTGACGAGTCGTTGATAACTCTCCTACGGTCAGGGTGATGAGCGCACTGCCTGGGCCGACAGGCACCAATTCACCATTCGGACTTACTTGAAGCACATGCGGATGATTTGTTGTATAACTCCCTTCGAGTAGGCTCTGTACCCAGCCGCTATCATAGTGAAGCCGTGCATTAATGCACGTGTTCATTCCACCGGATAAACCAATGATCTCTCTGCCTTGCATTTCCAATGCCACAGGTTGGCCTACTTCGCCGAACATGTACAGTAAAGGAAGGTCGACTCGTTCGCCCCAATCGGATTCCTGATGACAGGCCTCCGGTTGCTCCAGAAAAGCCATGCTATCCCGAGTTCCGATCCCTCTCTCAAGCAATTCATGAGCAACCTTTCTTACCTGGGAGGGCAGGAAGAGTCCTTCTGCATCCCCAATGTCCATCCACATTTGCACGTCTGGCACCTCATCCGGCAAGCGATACATGGCTTCTTCCAACAGACCGCTGTCCGACATTTCATCCAGCTGCACATCTACCAAAAATGGCGACATCATGACCAGTTTTCCGAAAACCTCTGGATTCCGCATGCCCATATGAAGTGTACATAGTGCCGCTGCTGATGAGCCAAGCAGCCCTGTATTGGACTTGTCTGGAAGCGTACGGTATCGATGGTCGATCAGGGGCTTCAATTCATGAATGATGAAATGCTCGTATGCGCCCCCTGAACAACCCACGCTAATCGCTTCCCTCTCGGGTGCAATGAAGTGATAGAACTCGTTGTGCGTAACCGGACGGACATGCGCAATGCCAACCATAATCAGTGGCTCGATCCGCCCGGACACAATCAGCTCGTCCACCGCTCGATCCATATGCCACGTTTCATTGCCGGGTCCGGGTGGACCAAAAGCCCGCTGCCCAGCGTGAACATAGAGAACAGGATAATGCCGATCTGTCTGCTCCTGATAACCTGGCGGGAGGTATACATAGATATTGCGAACATTCCCCAGCTGTGACGCCTGAATACCTCCCAGACATTCAATGACCGATTGTGTATTCAAATGATCATCAACCGCCTCTCTTCTCCGGATTCCCCTGATTTGATTTATAAATCAGGTTATTGCACTTCCCTTACTCCATCCCCGCCATGCTGCATGCACAAACAACCCCGCCTCAGTAGAGACGGGGTTGTTTCAAGACACATCAATGTCTTAAAATACATGGCCCTCATATTGGTGGATATGCGAATAATATACGTCCCCGGATAGTCATTTGTAAATATATAATTAGAAAAAAAATGCTCCTAAAAAAGTTATTGACATAAGTGGAAATTTTTCTTACGATAACGATGTGATCATAACTCGAGGGCCATGCTTTTAAACCCAAGCGGTTTAGGACAACCCCGGTAACTCCCCAGGAGATACCGGGGTTGTTGGCGTGTCGAAGGAGGGAAGTCTTTAAGCCACAGAATGTCTCCTCGTACAATTGTAAGCGCTGTTATTCGAGAGCCAGGTTAGTTGTTTTTGTTGAAAACTACTACATTCATGAAGGGTGGATTACCATGTTTCAAATGGCCAAACGCGTTCTCCTCAGTACCACGCTAACGTTCAGCCTGCTTGCCGGCAGTGCATTGCCTTTCCTGCCTGCTTCCGCGATTTATGCCGATGCGGATACAGCTGTCACCAACAAGCAGAACTTCAGTACGGATGTCATCTATCAAGTTTTTACGGACCGATTTCTGGATGGTAACCCATCCAACAACCCTACCGGGGCTGCCTTTGATGGCACGTGCAGCAACCTGAAGCTGTACTGCGGTGGGGACTGGCAGGGATTGGTCAACAAAATCAATGACAACTATTTCAGTGACTTGGGTGTCACGGCCCTCTGGATCTCCCAGCCTGTCGAAAATATTTTCGCTACCATCAACTACAGCGGTGTAACCAATACAGCCTATCACGGCTATTGGGCACGGGATTTCAAGAAGACCAATCCGTATTTCGGAACCATGACCGATTTTCAGAATCTGGTAACCACCGCCCATGCGAAAGGCATCAAAATCATTATTGATTTCGCGCCAAACCATACGTCCCCTGCCATGGAAACCGATACCTCCTTCGCCGAGAACGGCAAACTGTACGATAACGGCAACCTGGTTGGCGGGTACACCAATGATACCAACGGATATTTCCACCACAATGGCGGCTCCGATTTCTCCACTCTTGAGAATGGCATTTACAAAAACCTCTACGATCTGGCCGATCTGAATCACAATAACAGCACGATCGATACATATTTCAAAGACGCCATCAAGCTGTGGCTTGATATGGGCGTAGACGGCATCCGTGTCGATGCGGTCAAGCACATGCCTCAGGGCTGGCAGAAGAACTGGATGTCATCTATCTATGCACACAAGCCGGTATTTACCTTCGGCGAATGGTTCCTGGGATCTGCAGCACCCGATGCGGATAACACAGATTTTGCCAATGAATCTGGTATGAGTTTGCTTGATTTCCGTTTCAATTCGGCTGTCCGCAACGTGTTCCGGGATAACACCTCCAACATGTACGCGCTGGATTCCATGCTTACGGCTACGGCAGCAGATTACAATCAGGTGAATGACCAAGTCACTTTCATTGACAACCATGATATGGACCGTTTCAAAACGAGTGCGGTGAACAACCGCCGTCTGGAACAGGCCCTGGCCTTCACGCTAACCTCACGCGGCGTACCTGCCATCTATTATGGTACGGAGCAGTATCTGACCGGGAACGGCGACCCGGATAACCGGGGCAAAATGCCTTCCTTCTCCAAATCGACCACAGCGTTCAACGTGATCAGCAAGCTGGCACCTCTGCGCAAATCCAACCCGGCGATTGCCTACGGTTCCACACAGCAGCGCTGGATCAACAATGATGTATATATCTATGAGCGCAAGTTTGGCAAAAGCGTTGCCGTCGTTGCCGTTAACCGCAATCTCACGACGCCAACCAGTATCACTAACCTGAATACGTCGCTTCCATCAGGAACCTATACCGATGTGCTCGGCGGCGTGCTGAACGGAAACAACATCACGTCCAGTGGAGGCAATATTTCTTCCTTCACGCTCGCAGCAGGAGCTACCGCTGTGTGGCAGTATACGGCAAGTGAAACGACGCCAACCATCGGTCACGTTGGCCCTGTAATGGGTAAACCAGGTAACGTCGTTACCATCGACGGACGCGGGTTCGGTTCCGCCAAAGGTACCGTCTACTTCGGTACAACAGCCGTTACGGGCTCAGCCATTACTTCATGGGAAGACACTCAGATCAAAGTCACCATTCCACCAGTAGCAGGCGGTGACTATGCAGTGAAAGTAGCTGCCAATGGTGTGAACAGCAACGCCTATAACGATTTCACCATCCTTAGCGGCGATCAGGTATCGGTGCGGTTCGTCATCAATAATGCCACAACTGCGCTGGGCGAGAATATCTACCTGACAGGCAACGTGTCCGAACTCGGTAACTGGACCACAGGTGCAGCTTCCATTGGACCGGCTTTCAATCAGGTCATTCACGCCTACCCGACTTGGTATTATGACGTAAGTGTTCCGGCCGGGAAACAGTTGGAATTCAAGTTCTTCAAGAAAAACGGCGCTACCATTACGTGGGAAGGTGGATCCAATCACACCTTTACAACACCGACGAGTGGTACTGCCACAGTAACGGTAAACTGGCAATAACTAGCCATAATCCATTAATGAAGCCCGGAGCAGCGCTTATACAGCGTACGCTCCGGGTTTTGACGTTTAATCTGTTTCTGGTTTATCGGTAAGTTCGAATGGACTTCAATGTGGTCGCGGCAAGGATTCCGGTTGCGAGCAGCAGCATGCCGAGTCCCTCCAGCACAGCCGCTGCCCCCCACTGATCAGCCATCACGGAGACAACTGTCAATCCCAGGATAGGCGCCGTGCTTGTAATTGTACCGACAACACCGTAGATTCTCCCCTGCAGCTCATCGGGTACCGCTGTTCTTAGCATGATCTGGGTGAGCATCGTGCAGCAGGCAAACATCGCTCCCCCGCCCATGATGAGCGGAAGTGCCATCATGGGAGAAGTTACCTGGGACAGGAGAATATAGAGCGGCCCCAGTACCAGCAGACCGATGAAAACCCATCGCCCTCTTCGCTTCATTCGTTTCCCCGATGCAATCAACACTCCCGATCCAATCATATAACCAAGCGGAATACACGTTTCAATCAGTCCAAACTGCACGGGGTCTGCCTCCCATACCTTGACTGCCATCACCTGAACTAGCATCATGGCCGACATGAAAAATAAAATCAGCAGCGGATTAAGCAATACGATCGACCGAATTAGAGGACTGCGGTAGATATAGGAGAATGATCCCCGCCATTCCTGAACGAACGTGGTCTGCTGATCGCCAGATCGCTTTACCTCCGGGAAACGGCCGGCCATCAGTACACATACCGCCGATAGAAGAAAGGTGGCTCCTGTAATCAATATGGCGACAAACCCGCCAAAGGCGGCAACGGCGACTCCGGCTGCCGCGAGTCCGCTGATTCGGGCCAGGTTATCCACCAGATGAATGGCCCCCGTAGCTTGCTGAATATGCTCCCTGCCCACCATGCTCGCCACGGACGCGTGGAATGCAGGCGCCTGAAACAGGCTGGAGAACATGGAAAGTGATAGCATCAGCAGCAGCACAGGAAATGGTACATGCAGCCCAAACAAACCAATCGCGATAAGTATGGCCATCACACCCCGAAATACATCCGAGGTCAGCATCAGCTTCCGGCGATCCAACCGATCAGCAACCGTACCTGCCAGTGATCCAAACAAAAAACTCACTGCCATGTTGCAGATTTGAACGGCAGCCATACTCTTGGCACTTCCCGTCGTCTGGAGCACCCATAGACTGATGGCAATACCGTTAAAGCAGTCTCCGAACACGGAGATGCCGTAGCCGTATAAAATCCTGCGGAAAGTGACATGCTGCCAGAGCTTTGGTGGAACACTGTTTTCTTCGCGCAGCACGGCTTGTCCATCTTCATATCCAATCGTCTCGGGCTCAGTGGACGGTATTATTCCCATACATCCCTTTCCTCCCCTAATTATGATGGAGCCCTATGCAAAATCAGGCACTTCCGTTGTCATGTCCGTCGAAAAGAGACATGACATGGCGGAAGTGCCTAAATGTGCTGCCGCGTAGAGGCGGCCATCTATGCTGTTAATGGCACGGCATTATCCTTTGGAAGCACCTGTTGTGAGCCCCTGGACAAGGAAGCGCTGAAGGAACACGAACAACAGCGTAATTGGTATCGCGATCAGCACAGCCCCTGCAGCAAACATGGTGAAGTTACTGTCCTGGTACCTATTGACCAGGTCCCACATGCCTACTGCAAGCGTCCAGTTTTCCTTTGTCCGCAGAACAAGCCGGGCGAAGATGAAGTCCATCCATGCGCCAGTGAAGCTGGTTAGCGCCACATAGGTCAGCATCGGTTTGGATAATGGCAGGATGATGCTGGTGAACACCCTCAGGTGACTCGCACCATCAATGCGTGCTGCCTCATCCAGACTGCGCGGAATTGTATCGAAGAATCCTTTGACGATAAATCCGCCGAGTACTGCTCCGGAAGAATACACCAGGATCAACGCGGCATGCGTATCGAGCAGCTTGATCTGCAGCAAAATGATATAGATCGCGATCATGCTCATAAAGCTCGGGAACATGCCGAGAATCAGCATGGTGGAGAGAATCGTCTGCCGCCCGCGAAACCGGAAACGGGATAGGGCATACATCCCAAGCGTTACCATCAGCGTGGAGAAGATCATGGTGAAAAAGGCAATTTTCAGCGTGTTCAGATACCACCTGCCATACATGAAGGACGGATTGTTGAACAATTCGCCATAGTGGGACAAGGTAAAGGCTTCAGGCCACAAACGCTCGCTGAACAGTGCCGCACCAGGTCGCAGGGAAGAGAGAAAGATCCACAACACCGGATAGACGGAGACCACGGCAATGATGATCAGCAGCACATAACTAAGCGTTAGCCGCAGCGGATTATTGCGTTTCTTCATTGAATCATGTCCTCCTCCTTGAACGATTTGGAGCGACGGAAATTCCAGATGGAAAACGACGCGATAATAATGAAGATGATGATGCCCACCGCTGAAGCCATGTTGTATTTGTTGTTGTCCAGCGTAAGCTTGTAGAGCCAGGTCACCAGCAGGTCTGTTGCTCCCGCATACTGGTAGTCGCCGCGTAACGGATTACCGTTGGTCAGCAGGAATATGACATTGAAATTGTTGAAGTTTCCGGCAAATTGCATGATAAGCACCGGAGTTGTTGCAAAAAGGATGAATGGCATCGTAATGATCCGGAATTTCTGGAATGCGGAAGCTCCATCCACTTCGGCGGCCTCATACAGATCACGTGGAATCGCCGTCAGAACGCCAAGGATCAGCACCATGCTGACCGGAATACCGATCCACATGTTAACAACAATGACCGTGACCTTGGCCCAGAACGGATCGGTCAGCCAGGGCAGTCCCTCCAGACCAAAAGCTCTCATATACGTATTAATTGGACCGAATTGACCATTAAACAGGTTCCTCATGAGCAGCAAGGAAATGATCTGTGGTATGGCATAAGGGAGAATGAAGATCGTCCGCCACAGCTTTTTGAACCGGATGCCTCGCTGCTCAATCAGCAGCGCTACAAGTACCCCGCCAAAATAAGTGGTCACGGTTGCGAGTATCGCCCATATAACCGTCCATGTTAATACGCCATAAAAGGTGTGACTCCATGATTTGAGCTGAATCAGGTCACTAAATGTCTTGAACCCTACCCAATCCACGAGCTTGGCAGGCGGAATATGATCCGGTGCCGAGTAGTTGGTAAACGCCAGGGTGATTGTAAACAGGATCGGCATGATCGTGAAGAACAGCACCCCCAGAGCCGGAATGGACAAAAACAGATACGGAAAATTTTTGTCCATCATGTTACGGAGTGAAGCTGCCGCTCCCAGTGTTTTCTTTCCTTCCTCCCTCGCAAGTCCCGTAAGGTAAGCATCACGGATGTTCAGGATGTAGACAATGATAAACACAAAAAACACGAGCAGCACAATAATTCCCTCTAACAGTAAAAAGATTGAATGGTCGCCCCGCTGAAGCACCGTAGACCCATTTACTTTGACAAAACGCTGCGTATTTTCCCCCAGTGTCCATATTCCCCATACGGCCTGCGACAGGCGGGGAAGCAGGTAAGCAAGACCTGCCCCCTCCAGTAACAGTAAGAAAATTCCCTTGATCCATTGCCGGTTGTACAGCTGTCCTAGACCCTGCAGTATGATGGATAATATGGCCGCTGTCATCCGGTGCTGCTTTTCCCTGCTTTGCGGAGCAGACACCGGGACATGCTGCTGTTTCATTCGCTCTCTCCTCTCCACCTTCTCCTTACCAGGTGCTCCGTCCGATTATTGAACTGTTGCCAGACTCTCCTGGATCTGCTTCACGGCGTTATCCAGCGACGCCTTCACATCCTTGCCGCCATCCCAGATATCGGTCATGGCTGAAGTGATCGGGCCCCAGACACTATCCATCGCGGGAAGCGAAGGCATTGGCGTCGAATTGTTGAATTGTTCGAGGAACGCCTTGTTGATTGGATCCTCCTGTACCTTCGGATCGGCTGCCACGTTGGCGTTGGCAGGAAGCGTGCCGTTCATCTCAAAGTTGGTCATCTGGGCCTCTTCGTTGGAGAGGAAAGCCGCAAAGAGTTTGGCTGCATTCGGATATTGCGTGAATGCATTGACGTAATAGGCTTTCACGCCAGAAAAGGATGTCATTGGCTTGCCATCGATCGCCGGGAGCGGTGCAACGCCGAAATTAATACCTGCATTGCGATAATCGGCAATCGTCCAAGGACCGTTAATGTCCATAGCCAGTTTCCCGCTGGAGAACAGTCCTTTTTTGATATCATAGTTCACGTCACCCATCTTGAGCGGCAGCACTTCCGACTTCAGTGTCTTCAGGAACTCCCCACCCTTCTGGGCTCCTTCGTTATTCAGGCCAAGATCTTCGCTGTTCATTCCGTTATCCCCGAAAATATAGCCGCCTTGGGAAGCCAGGAACGCATAATTGTAATAGAACTGCTGCAATTCCCACATGAGGGCATATTGGTTGGATTTCACGTCATTAAAGGTTTTGGCGAAGCTGACAATCTCCTCAAAATTTTTCGGCGCTTCCGGATAAAGTGCCTTGTTATAGAAGAGAGCGTACGTTTCCACGCTGTACGGATATCCATATAAGATGTCCTTAAACGTGACGGCCTTCAGCGCATTTTCGCTGGTGTTCGCTACCGTCTCTGCCTCGAATATATCATTTGGTAAAATGAGACCCGCCTCTGAAGCGCTTCCAATCTTGTCATGCGGGAATACGACAACATCTGCTGCGAGTCCTGCCGGACCGTCCGTTGTCAGCTTGGTTACCTGATCGGTAGGAGGCAGCTCCTCCATCTTCACGGTTACACCATACTTTTCCTCAAACAGCCTGGCTCTTTCCTCTACAAAACTCTGTTGGTTCTTATCTTCCCAGATGACCAATGTTGCGCCTTCTTCCGGCTGAAGATTTTCGGCTGTCAGCTCTACAACTTCCCCCGTATCTCCGGTTCCCTCCGCTGCCGGAGAGTTCGTTCCACCACCAGCCGAGCACGCGGCCAATGTAAAGGCCATGATGACGGACAATGTTGCCCCTTGCCATTTTCTCATGTAAATGTCCCCTTCCCTCTGTTTGGTTCAACCAGTCTCGCGCTCTCCACCCTTGATTGGTACGATTGATGCAGGTTTTGCAATCCATGTTCGCTTTTGCACAAACGTTTGCTCAAATGGAAGACAAGGATACTTCTAAGTATGTATTCAGGGAGAAATATTCTAAGATGCAGGCTAAATCCACTTATGTAAGCGCTACAACAACAATCAAATCATACAATATCAGGATTTCTTTGCACAAACGTTTGCACAATCCATATTTGTTCAATTTCATCCATATTTCTTGTTCTAACGCCAGTAATTTCCTGTTTGCTTGATCTGTCTTCTTCTTCCTTATTTTTACTTCTCCTGTATCCTCCATGCTGCAGTTTGCAATTGATTTATCGAATCTGTTGCATTACCATAGGAGAATGTTGAAATGATGGATCAGAAGGGATTTTTTACATGATTACGATCAAAGATATTGCCAAAATGGCGGGTGTCTCCCCTTCTACAGTTTCACGGGTGATTTCCAACCATCCCAGAATCAGCACCGAGACGTCTCTCAAAGTGAAGCAAATTATGAAAGAACTGAATTACCATCCCAATATCATGGCCAAAAGCCTTGTATCCAAGACGACCCAAACCCTTGGCATCATGCTTCCGCGTCCTGCAGAAGAATTGTTTCAGAACTACTTTTTCGGAGAACTGCTGCGAGGAATTATTACGCATGCCACCCGCATGAATTACGAACTGCTGCTGACCACTGAAACGTCATCAGACAATGAATTGCATGCGATTTCCCGCCTGGTTCATGGACGAAGAGTGGATGGCATTCTGCTGTTAGGCTCCAAACGGGACGATCCAATCATCTCCTTTTTGGAGGAGGAAAAGTTCCCCTTCGTACTGATCGGACGCAGCGAAGCTCACCCGGACGCGCCCATGGTCGATAACGACAACGTACAGACCGCCTATGATGCAACCCAGCATTTGATCGCCCAAGGGCATACACGGATTGGATTTGTTAGCGGCCCGCCGGACATTACGTTATCGCATGACCGCATGCAAGGATACCAAAAGGCGCTTGCCGAAGCGGGACTTCATACCAATAATGACTGGATTGTGGAAGGTGAATTCCTACAAGAGAGTGGATTCCGAGCCATGTCATTGTTCATGGCCCTGCCGGACAGACCTACTGCCATCGTCGTGATTGATGACAATGTTGCTTTTGGCGTACTGAGAGCTCTTGCCGAACTTGGTTACCGTGTACCTGAGGATATCAGTGTAGTCAGCTTTAACAACATTGCCTTGTCAGAACTGGCTTCTCCGCCTTTAAGCTCCATCGATATTGGAACCTACCAGCTTGGTTATACTGCCGTTCAAGTGTTGTTGAAAATTCTGAACAGGGAAACGCTGCCTCAGAATCCGGTCATTATTCCGCATCGTTTAATTGTGCGCGAATCTTCTCTCTTTTCGAAGACTAAACCGGCCTCCATTTAAATGATTTTTGAGCTTCGTTAGAGCAATGCAAACGTTTGTCCTATTACTTGAATTGCCTATAGTTAGTAGCGATGGATGGCAGCAAAAAAAGAAGCCGCAGCATGCGGCTTCTCGTTTACATATCAATATTCGATTTTTATATGCATGGATTAATAGGAATTCCAGCCTGAGTCCGCTTCAATCACAGTTCCGTTCACGAAGCTGGACTCGTCCGAGCCGAGGAACAGCGCTACCTTGGCAATCTCTTCACTTGTTCCTATGCGTGGGTTGATCGCCATGCCCAATTGTTGTCTGGACGCACCGAATTGGCTGATCCCTGCCATGGAGGCACCGATATTGGTTGCTACCCCTCCCGGAGCGATGGCGTTGCAGCGGATACCTTGCTCTGCATACATAAACCCTGTGTTTTTAGTGAATCCGACTACAGCATGCTTCGAAGCCGTATATGCCGCTCCCGCACGTCCACCATGCAATCCGCCTGCCGAAGCAACGTTCACGATGACGCCGTTTTGCTTTTCCTGGAAGATCGGCAGCACTTTGCGCGTTGTACGCATGACACTTGTGGTATTCACCGCAAAGAGTCGTTCCCACTTCTCATCCGTTACCTCTGCAGCTGGTTCCATGCCATCCATAATTCCTGCATTGTTCACCAAAATATCTACTGTACCGTACGTGCTAACTGTCGTATCGATAAGGTTTTGCACATCCTCTTCTTTGGCCACATTGGCCAAAACCACGATGGCTTCACCGCCTTGGGCTTTGATCTCATTGACGACCGTCTGTGCGGACTCCTCGTTGATATCGGACACAACCACTTTGGCCCCCTCTTGTGCATAGAGCGTTGCGATTGCTTTCCCCATGCCTGAACCTGCGCCTGTAACTACTGCTACTTTATCTTGAAGTTTCATCTCATGTATCCTCCTTTGTGTATTCGTTTACAATAAGTTAACAAACAAATGTTCATTAACTCTTATCCTTAGTATAATAAGTCATAGCATTCCGCTTCAATCAGTAAAAGCTTGCCCGATTGTACGTTAATCAACACTATTGAGCATAAATGTACTTTTATTCTAAATAGGCCTTTCTCAGGAGGATTCCACATGTCTGATAATTCCAATTCAATGGATAGAAGAATCAAGAAATCAAAAGCTGCACTGAAGGATGCACTCATTCATTTGATGCAAAAATATCCCTTTAAAGAAATTTCCATCACGGATATTGTCCAGCTTGCGGATCTGAACAGAGGCACCTTCTACCGACATTATCAATACAAGGAAGACCTGTTTGATGAGATTATTGATGATGTGATACAGGATCTGGTCACTTCTTTTCGCAAACCCTATCAAGGTATGGAAAAGTTCGAGGTTGGTCTGATGCCCTCTTCGGCAATCACCATATTTGAGCATGTGCACCAGCACGCACAATTCTACACGCTGGTTGTAAAATCCGAGGCTTCTTCCAACTTCCAGCGCATGATCTGTGATGTTCTTCGGGATCTCTCCTTACAGGATCTGAATCAAATATTCCCGCAGCACATTAACCCTGAACTGCTGGCAAGCTACCAGTCCCATGCGATATTCGGCATGATCCTGGAGTGGATTAGACAGGATTTCAAGCACAGCCCCGCTTACATGGCCGAGGAGTTATTCAAGATCATTCATTACCGGCCTGACAATGTCGTGTTGAAAGACTGAAAATGAATACCGCTATTTTCAATATAGTATGGTGATCGAGATGATTTCTAGGAAACTTCACAACCAAAATGATGTAAATACATTCCTGTAACTTTTGCTGAATCTATGTTAGATTATCATCTGGAATAATATTACATACACAGACAGGGGACATTTTGCTTGAAGAAAACATGGTTATTATCGTCAATTGTAAGTCTTTCTCTACTCGGTGGAGTACTTATGCCTATGGGGTCATATGCAGCTGCAGCAGATGATGTAAACCCTACATATTCGGATGAGTTTGATATCTACGAAGAGGATACGATTACAGATGACAACTGGTACGAGGATTTCGCCGAGGAAGAACCAGAGCTAACGGCAGAGCAACAGGAATTTGAAAATTATCTTAATCAGGTTTTTGCCCTAGAATCCTATGAGGAAAAAGCCTTTGCCGCCTTGGAAAGCATCGGCTCCAGTGTTAACTCAAGCAATCGTAAATCCATGTATCTAAAACTTACGAATACAGTTATCCCCAACTATACGAAATATGTATCCAAGTTAAAACAAATCAAGCCTACCAATCCGGAACTGAAGAAGATTCATGCCACATATGTTAAGGGGAGCTATAATCAACTTGAAGGGTACTTGCTGTACAAGAAAGCAGTGTCCAAGACCAAAGTGAATTATACCCTACTTAAACAAGGCAATGCTAAAGTAACCACTGGAGACGAACTACTTGATTATACCCAACTACAACTGTACGCCTATGCTAGAAAGATGGGTTATGATATTTAAATGTTATAGGGAATATCATCAGGGAGTCATTAATGCCGTTATTGTCGAGCTCATCGATAATGCCACATCTTATTAAAATTCAAAAAGCGACCTTTCTCCAATTAAATTGGGAACTGGTCGCTTTTGAATTACAGAATGTATAGGAAAATGTGATGCAATCCCCATTTCACTCTTGATCACAACCCCAGCTTCTGCCCTTTCTCCAAGCGCTGGATCTGCTGCTCTCCGGTATCCGCAAGTTCACGGAACTGGTTGATCGTCTCCCGCATCCGCGGTAGTGCCTCCTGCTTATATACACTGATGGAGTCCAGTGCGGACAGCACATCCGTGAAGGCCTGCTTCATCGTATCGACGGAAATGCTGGCATCATACGCCTGCTTCTGAATCGCGATACCCTGGTCCTTCAGCATCTTGGACGTGCCTGCGATCAGGTCATTGGTCGTCTGATTGAGCAATTCAATCTTCTGCAAAACAATTTTCTGATTGTACAGCGCACTAGCAACGGTTACGGCAATTTTCAGTGCCGAGATTGTCACATTCTTGGCCCGGTCGACTCCGCGGATCAATTCCTTGTTGTTGCGGATGACCACCTCAATCGCCATGATGCCCTGCTGGTTCACGACAAGCATCTGCTGCAGATCCATGACCCGCTGACGAAGCGGGAATAATACTTCTTCCGTAATAAACCGGACTTTCTCCGGGTCCTCATTCCGAACCTTCGCTGCTTCAATCTGTCCGTCGATCGACTCATCCATGAGCACACCGAGCTGGATTTCCTTTTGCAATCGTTTGGTCAGCTCCCTAAGCGTATGCTGCTCGATCTCCAGTGTCGTATTATCATTGCGCAATGTTGCCCTGCCTTTGTCCAGGGAGGTCACAATATCGGCGATGACTGCATCGGCCTTCTGGTATTTGAGAAAATAAGCCCGCAGCGGGTTGAACAATTTGCCGAGGAATCCGGTCTTGGCGAAATCGACCACGCTGGGATCGAGATCCTTGAGCTGCATGTGCAGCTCGGTCAAGCCTTTGGCAACCTGACCGCCCTCGTCTCCCGTCTTGGACAGATGTCCAACAGAGATTTGAAGCAGCGCGTTTTTCTCCGAAGAGGATCTCATGGTGTTCATGCCAAAGCCTTCAATGGACTGTAAAATCTCCTTGCGCTTATCCAGTGATTCCAGATCCAGTGACATGATCATCTCCACGTTAGCGTTCGCCACCTGCTGCAGCTCCGCCACCTCGGCCGGAACGGGCTTCACCTCTTCCTCGATAACCTTCTGAATCTCCTTCTGGCTGGGTATTTCCATCGAAAACGACATCCAAACTCCCCCTTAATTACACACTTTATAAATGAACTAATGATGATTACACTCGGCCACTACGAATGCAGTACCATCTTCTGATCGCTGTTATCCCCAGATTTCTTGATCTCCTTTTTCAGGGTAGATTACTTACTTACATCTGGACGTTAAACAGATTTCCGATCTTGTACACGACATCATCTGTATCCGCATTGATGCTGGCTGCTTCGTTAATGCTGGAGATGCTCTCCAAGGCTTTGATGTCGGCGTTGTATCCGATCGTGTAGATTGGCACTTGGTAGGTCTCGACCAGTTCACGTATATCTTTCAGTGTATGTCCCTCATTGGTCTCTCCATCACTCAGGACAAAAATCAGCGGTTTCACGTTCGGGTCAGCGGCCATATAGTCTTCCAGCATCTTCATGGCTACCACGATACCGTCAAAAGTCGCTGTACCGCCGCCTGCTTGCAAGCTATCCACGGACCCGACGAACATGGACTGCTGGTTCGTATCATACTTGGCAATCGGCAGATTCACGGTTACCCCACTGGAATAAGAAACGAGGCCAATACTATTGTCGGTGCCGAGATATTTCTGACCTTTGCGAAGAGATTCCTTCAACCGGTTCAGCGGTTCCCCATCCATGCTTCCGGATACGTCCGTAACGAATACGGCAGCGATCGGTTTACTTCCGTTCTTTTTCTCTTTCCATACCTTCTGCGCGGATAATAGAGTTCCCCCATCGACGGTCGCCAGCTCAGACTTGTAATCCTGCAAACCGTTAAATCCGAACTCTTCTGCCGACTGCTGGTATTTATCCTGAGTGACGAATTCAGCGAATTTCTGGATGATTTCCTGTTTGTTCTGCGGCAGCTGTCCCAGTGCATACAGCGGGCTGTCATGTCTTACACCAAACGGGGTAAAAACATATCCGCTCTTCAGGTCTGCGGTGTTGACGTATGTCTGGTATTCAAGCACAAAGGCATCCAATCGGCCCGACTTCGCGGCTTCACGCATCTGAATGGTTGTGGAAGCCGTAAATGGCACATTGGCCTGGAACTTCTCGAAGCCTTCAATCGCTTTTTCCCCCAGCGGATTGGAGCTATCGTACGTGTTCAATGCCGTCACAAGAAAGTTAAGTCCTGTGGAGCTGGCAAACGGGTCGGTATACCCCATTGCGAGTTCATTGTTGGCAATCGCTTCGGTTACCGTTTTGACGTTAACGGATCCGTAGGTATCAACGAGCGAATCATATTTGGCTTTGGAGATCACAATTCCGGGGACGTTGCCCACGAGCCTATCGGATACCTTCTCCGTCTTCACCCCGCTAGCGGCTACCATTTCGCCCCACAGTTCATTGGAAGGGGTATATGCATCAGGTACGTATTTGCCGGACTTGATATAATCGGCTGCCGTACCGGAAGCGATATTCCGGATTTTTACCGATACCGGTTGACCGCCCACTGTAATGTTGGCCTTGTTGAATTCTTCACTGACCTCGGTCAACCAGCCGTCTGCTCCGGTGCCTGACTTCTCAATGGAAGAGAAGATCTCTACATACTCGTTCGTGGTATTCTCAACGGTAATCGGGAACTTCGAGATATCCGGAAGGGAATCTGCCACATCAACCGGATCCAGATCAATCTGCCCCTTCACGGGTTCAGCCGTCGCTGGCGCAATGTCCGCATACAACTTGCCTAATTCTTTGCCTGCATTCTCTGTTGTCACCTGTGTACTGGATTTGCCGAAATTCGATGTCAATGTAATTCCTGCATAGACCAATCCGAACACGAGCACCAGCATCACAATTGATATGAGAAAAAACTTCCCCTTCTTCGCCATAAATGCAACCCCTCACTGTCTGTATAATTTGGTGTGCTTGATTAACTGATCAATGTCCTGCATACAGGGCATCTGTTCAATATCCCCGGCTTCAAAGCTGTCCAGGCGTGATATTTCCAGCAGCAGCTGGTCAAGTTTGAGCAGTATTTCTTCATTCGTATGAAGCGAGTCTTTTACATAGGATAGATAGTCGTTATACACTTTGGTTTTTTCCTGAACTAATTTGGGTGGAATCTTGGAGGATTTGGATTTCATCAGGGCGGCGTATTCGGCTTCATCGAACACATGGAGTCTATTCAGCACGCTTCGAATGTTGAGATACAGCAGCTTCTCCACTTCAAGCGTGACGGAGGCAAATTTCTTGTAGCTCAGCTCTCCCGGATCGAACCGCTGGTTCAGCACGTTCAGGAGCGTTTCTTTCTTTTTCTTCATCCGGCTTAGTTGCGACAATCCCAGCGTGATATCTTCTTCCAGCACTTTAATTCGTCTGTAAAAAGACAATGCTTCCACATAATCCTCATGGGTCTCGATCTGCTTGACGGGCAGGACCACCTGCTGTCTAAACAGCAGAGTGTAACTTCCGTAAATGAGGGCCATCACACTCCCGAACAGCAGGGTGACGGACAGCGCAGTGGAGAAGGCTTCACCCCGGAAGCCAAGTCCGATAAAGCCTGGCGAAAATAACAGAACATTGATGACAACGATGCCGAAAATCAGGCTCAGCCATTTTATGTATTTGGTCATGTAACAAGCTGACCTCCTTTCTCGCTATATGATGGACCAATTGTCGATATTTACCACTAAGGTATATCACTCATTGTACATGATGCTGTCTCATTCAGGTCGATGAATGTGGATATTCATAATATACGTGGCCCAGGCTCATCCCATTTCATCTCCATGGACACGTGGACAAATTTTGTAATCTCATAACAGCAGGTACAATTCGGACGAAGAAAAACATGGATTATCCGGTAACGGAAAAAGAAAGATTTACAGGTAATACGTGGAATATGGAGATTGCGTGTCATTTTTTATATAGGACGAGCCGGAAAAAGCAATCAAAAATACTCCGGGCACAGGGCACCGGAGTAACTTAAATAATATTCTATTCCAGCCTGAACAGCTGATGAAAGGGTATCGCCAGATCCGGGAACAGTTTCGATTGAATCGTCTGATCTTCCGTATACAGCCTGCGATCTTGATAGCTTCCGTCCTCTAGCGTATATACATGTACCGTCTGGTTGCCAGGATCGACAATCCAATATTCATTCACACCATATTTCTGATACAAATTAAATTTCTCGTTAAAATCCTTTAAGGCAGTCGAAGGAGACAATACTTCTATAATTAAAGACGGTGCACCGTAACAGCCATTTTTGGAGATTTGGTCCTTGGAACAAATAACTGACAGATCCGGTTGTACAACATGATCAGGTGCATCGTATTGTTCATTTTCGCTAAAATACACATCGAAGGGTGCAACAAACACATAGCATTTTTGGTTCTGCAAAAAAGTTCGCAAGGAGAAATGCAGCTCGCCCACGATAAATTGGTGCATAGAGGTCGGTGCCGGGGACATATTATAGGCTTTGCCATTAATGAGTTCCCATGTTCCTTCCCAGGTCAGCCAATCCTGAAAGCTATAGATACCTTTGTTATCCGGTTTTGCCACACATTCAACCTCCCTGATCCCTAATCGACTTTGTCCTCATTATACCATTGTGTTTGCTGATTTCCATGCGCTGCCGTTTTATGAGATCACGGATTCCGGCTTGCTTCGGGTTGTACGCACCTCTACGACTTTTCCTGCACACCCACGATCACCAATGGCCTGGAATGTTACTGTCACACTGTCTTTACCGGAGGTAACCGTCTCAGGAATATCATAGGTTGCATAAAACACTTCACCAATCTTGTTCATATGAATTCGCTGCTCACCGACTATGGTTCCATCCACCACAATGTTGAACTCTCTGGCATACCTCGTTCCTTCGCGTTCAAATGGTGAATGATCCCCGCCCCAATAGCCGACGCACAAAACATTGGTACCTGAACTTTCCACGGCCAGTTGGTAGCTGAAATATGCTCCGCTGACGCCAAAGGCTTCCCGCCACATATGCAGCCTGTTGCGGCTGTCCGTGTACGAACCGTTATGTTGCTCTGCACGGCAGTTGCTATCCAGATGATGCCCGATCTCATCCTGCTGACCATCCGGCTGCACCCTGTCGATCGTAATATCATTCAGCTCTTTCTCCAGCGCATCACCTTCATCGTTAAACGGCCAGTATACCGTATAAAACTCATGATGCACATCGTAGAACGGAATCAGCTTCACGGGTTCGCCCGTAGACGTAACATCCTTGCTAAGTTCAAACGTTAACGTACCCGCATCCACGACGCTGATCCACTCCCGGACATCCTCCTGCTCCGTCCAAATCACGGGTACCGGGGCCGTCTTCGGATTCAGGGCTGTCTCATCCACAATGGTATCTTCCGGCAGCCCTTCGCTTCCCAGAGCGCCCGCGAGTACAATGGGTCCATACAGGAAGGCGACTTTGTGGGTATCATCCCTAGACGTGTATCGGCTCAGCGACATCGGCAGGGTGATGGTGACGACATCCCCGGCGGACCATGTGCGCTGGATGGAGAGATAGCCGGCTTCCATCCGTGTATACGGATGGGCCGCATCCCCGTTGACGGTTGCCGTCATTGGCTCCTGCAGCCATGAAGGCACGCGTAGTTTTAGATTAGCCGAGGCGTTGCCTCCGGTGATCGTCAGGGTTACCTTTTCCGAATAAGGAAAGTCGGTTTCAAGCTTCAGGGATAGTCCCTGTGACGTCCAGTCCAGCCCGGATGCGATATACAGGTTCACATACAGATCCTGTTCATCTTCGAAATAGATGGCCTCGGCATATTTGCCGGGGTTCTCCATCCCTGAGCCTGTGCAGCACCACCATGCAGTATCATGTGTCCCGTAGATTTTGTAATGGCCCTGAAGGGTCGAAGCAAAATACGTTTTGTTACCTGTATCAGGGTCCTGCGTGCCCAGGATGTGATTATAGATAGCGTTCTCATAATAGTCCATGTAGGCACTGTCCGGGTTCCAGGCAAACAGCTGCTTCGTCAGATGCATCATGTTGTGGGTACAGCAGCTCTCTCCGGTTTTGATACCCAGACTTTCCATGCCCTTCGCTTCATAATGTTCCGCGATGCTCGTGGCACCGAACACATAGGAGCGATGATGAATCGTTGTGTCCCAGAAAAACTCCGCGGCCGTCCGGTAGCTCTCGTGCGAATGATCCTGATTATAAATTTCGGCTGCTCCGATTACTTTGGGAATCTGAGTATTGGCGTGCTTGCCTTGAAGGTCGTCCTGCTTATGTTCCAGGGGTCCAAGGATCAACCGATGGGTAAACTTGTTAGCAATCTCAAGGTATACGGCTATGCCCGTGATGCCATACAATTGTGCAAATACCTCATTCATGCCTCCGTGCTCACTTTGAAGCATCGTCTGCATCTGTTCTTCTGTCATCGGGAGCAATCCTTCTACCGCCCAGTCTGCAAATCGAGTAACGACTTCAAGTGCCTGACCGTTGCCTGTCCGTGTATAGGCGTCAATCAGGCCACGATAGATTTTGTGCACGCTGTACCATGGAACCCAGTATTCGCCGATATTGAATCCACCGATATGTTCGGCCCGGAATGCGATATGGAACGCTTCTTCCGTCAATCCGCCGATATATCCGCTGCCTGTTGCCTGCTGTATTCCCGCAAGCTCGGTGACGGCATAGTCCAAAGTTTGTTTGAGTGTCTTGTTGCCTGTCGCCTGATACGTCACAGCCAGAGCAGACAGATAGTGCCCCAGGGAATGTCCGCTGATCGTCCGCGCTTCCCAACCGGCATACCGCTCCTTCTTCGCGGTTAATCCGTGTGCCTCGTAACATGGGGCCAGGAACCGATCAATGTCCAGCGATAACAGGTACCGTTCCCCGACCTCTTGGGATGTTTGGAAAACCCCATTTAACAAATGCACGTGTTCGGGACCCAAAAATCCCTTTTTCGTTTCAATCATGAACTATGCTCCTCCTCATTATGTAATGATATGATGACTTTTAATATCTTTTCTGAAGCATGTGAAAGGGTAAAATCCGTGTTTCCATTTATACGTTGCATGATTACTGCCTCATATCCATCCTTGATTATCCACATGTTATCAAATAAAATACAACTACATCAGACTCATAATCCAAGAAAAGGTGGATAAATCCGTCTTATGCAAAAGCCACTCCAATATTATCTGTGCGGCAAGTTCATTACGGAAGGCAATTGGACACATATGAAGCGGATCATGCCTGTGAATGAGATCATTTTGATGCTGGAAGGCGAGATGTATATTGCGGAGGAAGATCGGCATTACGTGGTTCGCGCCAATGATCTGCTGTTTTTGCGAGCGGGGCATACCCATTATGGTTACCAGATAAGCGATGCTCCTGTCAGCTTTTACTGGGTTCACTATGACACCTTGGCTGAAGGGTTCGATCGTTATCCCACACATGTGACCATCCCGGTACCCTCGACGGCCAATCAGCTGTTCAAGCAGCTGCTGCATGTCTCGTCCTTTTCCCCCGAAGAGGCAGAAGCGGCACTTCTGCTGCTGTTAAAGGAGCTGGAGCGAAACGCGGAGGCTGGTTATCGCCCCCATAATGCGGTCGTTGACCATATCTGCAAGTGGGTTGATATTCATCTTCATACGAATATCACGGTTAGCAGGATTGCGGAGCATTTTAATTTTAACAAGGACTATATCTCCAAAATGGTGAAACGCGAAAAAGGCATCGGCTTGAAAACGTACATCCTCACCCAGCGAATTAACCGGGCCAAACAGCTGCTGCTCAATACCAATGCCAGTGTCAAAGAAATTGCCGGACAATGCGGATTCACGGACTACAAGCTATTCCTCCGCATGTTCAAGCAGTATGAAGGCAATACGCCAACGGAATACCGCAATAATCTGTATTCCACCCAGCTCAATCGTTTTTAATTGCTGGATTCGTATGAGAAGTGAAGATGGTGGCATAGACTTACTCATAGAAAATCATACGTAATCTATAGAACATTTTGATTATTCCGATAAATTTAGTTGTGTTAAGATGTGAAATAACTGTATTTCATCCACCCCATTTCAGAAGGAGAAATTGAAATGACGACAACGGCAGTCACGATTCAACCCGCTTCAGAAGCTGATCATAAAGGGATCATAGATATCCTCATTGCAAGTTATGCAGAATACAAGGATACCTTTCAGGATCAACAACGTTGGGAAGCCTACGTGAAAGACATCGAGGAATCACTGGATAATCCCTATCTCACACAATTATGGGTCGCCAAAGTGGACGATCAGATTGTGGGGACCGTGCAATTGTTCGAAACCGCACACAATGCCTATCCCAATTTTGAACTCCCGATTGATTATCCGTTCATTCGTCTGCTTGGCGTGGATCCTGCGTGGCGGGGTCACGGTATTGCCCGGGAGCTCCTCCGTCAGTGTGTTGCATCTGCCAAGGACATGGGCAAAAATACGGTGTATCTGTTCACGGGCGGGCAGATGACGAATGCCATCCGATTATATGAACGTTTTGGCTTTGTGGAGGATGAAGAATTCAGTACACGCAGCAGCGGCGGCAACGCCATCTGTTATCGTTACGATTCATGATTCATATGAGAACACATGCTATTAAGCGCAAGTTATAAACTTCAATTCAATTGAAGTGATAAGATGAAAAAAGGCCACTCATCCGAGTGGCCTTTACTATTGGAAGATGCGGCAATGTAATACTGCTTATTAACCGCCGATCTCCACCAAAATTTTCGCATGACTCTTGTCGCTCATCAGCAGTTCCAGTCCTTCTTCCACGATGTTATCCAGTTTGATTTTCTTCGTAATAACCTGTTTCACATCGAGTGCTCCTTCAGCAATGAGGGAGATGACTTCAGGGAAAATGTGGCGATATGCCAGTGTGGCCGTCAGATTCGCTTCCTTCACCAGAAGATCGAAGAAGTTCACCTGCAGTGGGTTAGGGATGGCTGCAATGACAACCACTTCTCCGCCTTTTTTGACTACTGCTACAGCACTATCCATCGTAGGTTGCACACCTGCTGCTTCATAGGCGACATCAATTCCACCCGATTGCTCCAGGATGACTTCCGTTGCATTCACTTTGGCACTGTTCACCGGAATGGCTCCCAGTTTAGCTGCCAGGTTCAGGCGTTCCTCGAATACGTCAACCGCATAGATCGTGGAAGCTCCTGCCGCTTTTGCAGATAGAATGGTCAGCAGTCCAATTGGGCCTGCACCATACACGGCTACCTTCTGTCCCACTTTCAGCTTGCTGTGGCGAACGGCATGGAAGGCTACCGCTGTAGGCTCAACAAGTGCTCCTTCTTCAAAAGAAACCTTGTCTGGCAATGGGTGCACCATATATGCTTCGACAACAACATACTCGGCAAAACCACCATCCCCATTCAAACCTACGAAGCCGAATTCGGTACACTGATTATAGCGGCCCTGGATACAGTATTCGCATTTACCGCAATGATACAATGGCTCCACCACAACACGGTCTCCTATGTTGATATCGCTTACATCACTTCCCAATTCACTGACCGTTCCGGCGAACTCATGGCCCAATGTTAATGGTGCCTGCTGACCGGAGAGCGGATGATTCTCACCTTCTTGAATCCCTACACCATGGTGATAAGCATGCAAGTCACTGCCGCAGATCCCCGCATATTCCACTTTAATTTTGACTTGTCCGGATCCAGCAACCGGAACTTCACGTTCTTCCACTCGAACATCTTTATGGCCGTACCATACTGCTGCTTTCATGTAAATCCATCCCCTTTAGTTGAGCTTATAAATAGCTTGTCTATGTATTATATCGCCGTTCACTTATTATTCATATTTATAGATACTAATGTTAATATTAGTAGCAGTAATGTTAAAACGGAGATGAACCCATGAATCTGGAACAGCTTGAATATGTCGTTGAAATTGCCAAAACCCAATCGTTTTCCGCCGCCTCGGAGCACCTTCATGTTACCCAATCGGCCATCAGTCAGTCTATCCATCGTCTGGAAAAGGAGCTTGGCCTGGTCCTGTTCGAACGCTCCCGGCAGGGGACGCACCCCACAACAGAAGGCAAACAATTCATTGCCAAGGCCCTGGACATTTTGCAACGGGTTGATGAATTGAAATCGCTGAATGTGGAAGCATCCTGCCTGACAGGCGACCTGCATGTAGCGACCTTTCCCAGTGTCATGCACTACCTAGTCCAGACCACTGCCGATATGAAACGGGAGCATCCTCTACTGAACATTTCCATTGAAGAGAAAGGTTCCATGGAGATTATCGAAGATATCCGGAACAACAAGGCACACCTGGGCTTCATTGCCATCTACACGAAACAGCTGCGTGAATTCGACGGACTGCATTTCAGCCCCATGTATTCCGGCAAACTGGTTGTGGGCACCCACCATCAATCCGATCTGGCCAAGCTGAATCGGGTGACGCCGGATCAATTGAAGGAGCATCCCCTCGCGCTGTACCGCGATGGCTTCATAGAAGATTTCATTAAGGATTTCACATACGATTATGGAGCATTATCCATCCTCTTCAAGACCAACAATTCGGAAGCGATCAACACGGTGCTTAGAAACAATATAGCAGCCAGCATCGGCCACGACTTCTCTTTCTACCAGAACACATTGTGGAAAGAAGGGCTTGTGAAGATGGTGGAGATTGCCTCCATCGACCAGCCCAAGATGCAAATTGGCTTCGTACAGACCGAGTCCAAGGAGGTTGCCGTTGCGGCCGAACGATTTGCCCAGAAGTTCAGACAAGCGATCGAGCTGGATTATCTCAAAAATTAATTGATTTGAGGACATCTTTATCCGTTCGTCCTGGTTCACACCAAAAAAGGCACGCCGTTACTGGATATGTCTCGCTTCACATCAATCACTGTGCCAGCTTCAATTGGACGGAACTTTGTCGCTGCCTGCTTGAGGTGAAATTGTTACGTTTAATTCAAATAAAAAAACTCCAACGTGTTCGTCAGAGTTTTCGGTATTATTCTTTGCATGATCCACCCTTGTCGCTATTATTGCTGTCCAGTTGTTTCAGTGCAGCCCGGTGCTTTTTCGTTTCCAAATCAGCTTGTCTTACAGGGATGGGTAATCGACTTTCTTTGTTAATTAACGCCAGGGTCACTTCTGTAGCCGTATTGATATCGATCCCATTGCCACAGGAGACGAAGATCGGTTTAACCTGTGAATGCGTTCGCAGTGCACGCCCATAGACTTCACCGTTAATCACAATATCCGTGAATTTACCTGATTCGCTTCCTGGCATCTCATAGTCCGTGTCTTGAATTCGGAGATAACTCTTGGCGATGCCGATGGTAGGCTTGTTGAGGTAAAACGAAGCATGTGTGGCGATCCCCATATGCCGAGGATGCAGATATCCGTTTCCGTCAAACATGACCAGATCCGGATCATTCTCCAGTTGTTTGAATGTATCCAGAATGAGCGGCAGCTCTCGAAAAGACAGATACCCCGCGATGTAGGGCACCTTGATCTCATCCTGCAAGGACTTCGTTTCCACAATCTCATGGGTAAAGTAGTCCACTACACAAATGCAGCACACCGCAAATGTACGGTCTCCATCCTCCCAGTACGCCAGATCGACTCCTGCCACGAGATGGACATCTTCCATGTTGAAGCTGTTCTGCAAGTTAATTCTTGTCACCAGCTCCCGCTGGATCTGATCAAAGGTTTCTTCGTTAAATGATTTAGGGGGCAAAATGTTAAGTTGATTCAATGGGCACCTCTCCGTTGGATTTGTTAAGGAATATTTGTATCACAGTAGGGGAGAAAAACTCCCCTTCATTTATTTTACCTCTTCTGTCTTTGCAGCTGCAGTTGGTAACTGAATCATTGGCGTATTGGAACCACTGACATATGGAAGCACACCGTCCCACTTCTTAATCGTTTCGTATTGAACAAGTTGGCTTGTAAGTGATTGTTGAAGCTCTTTATTTGCTTTGGCTTGACCTTCTGCTTCGATCAATAGTTTGTCTGCGTTACCTTGTGCTTCCACACGTTTACGTTCTGCCTCTTTCTTCGCAATTTCAAGCTCAGTCGTTTTACGTTCCAGCTCTTGAGATGCCTCGACTCGTTTATCTATGGCTTCTTGGGTTTTTGCATCTGGTTGAGGAACACCAACGGTCACATTGGATACAATGAAACCCAGTTCTTTGACATCGTCTGCGAAACGTTGTTGAACGTCTACGCCAGCCTCGGATGATTTTTCTCCATATACATCAATTACAGTAAATTTAGAAATACCTTTCCGGGCTGCATCACGAAAACGTGTTTTCAGATATGTATCTTCAATTTCCTGAATGCTAATGGGTCCAAAAGTATTAAAAATCGAAGACACTTGGCTTGGTTCTACTTGATAGTTGTAAGCAAAATCGATTGTGATGTTTTTTCCGTCAGACGTAGCAATCTGAATATCCTTGTATTCAACGGTTTGAATTCGAATTGGATATTTGGTTACCTTATCAAAAGCACCTACCAACTTCCATCCCTGACTCAGCGTATTATCTTTTACACCCCCATTTGGTGAATAGACAACGCCAACATATCCGTTAGGAATTCGTGTCACAAAAAAACTTACCAATACTACCCCCACAATAATCACTAAAGCTACTGAAATGGCCCCTACCTTAAACGTCTTTAGATTCTTCATTTACATCCTCCTCTTGTTTGAATTTGTTGTATCTTTTCAATACTCTTCTACCTACCATATTGAATAGCGGGAACATTAATGACCATAGAATAAATGCTAAGATAAAGACTAAAATCATTCCTCCAATGAATGGCATACTCATCCTCCCTCTAGGGTTGTATCCAAACACAAATTTCATCATCACCTAGAAACTCACACAGTTCATATGCGTTCATATAAATTACACTTCTGCTTAAACTCTCCCGCTGCTAGTCTTTCGTAACCAAACTTTATTAAAAAATGTTGTTTCATTCATCTCTCCCTTCTCCCAATCGTTAACTAAAATAATTAATTCTTCTAAATATATACTTCTAATTTCATATCTGGTTTCAATGATCTCTAAAGGCTCTTGCTGCCAAGTCTCTCCACCTCACTTTTCAATATAGAAAAGACATGAAAGAGCAAGTCCACGTTGCCGCCTGATCTCGACTCTCTGAGCTCATTCCTTTGCACATAAAAAAACATCCCGGCATACATGCCGAGATGTTTGGTCCATGTAGAGGTCCACACCTCTACTATTCAATTTTACTTCTGCAAACCTTAAACTTCCTGTCCATTCGACTTCCTGAACCGAATCAGGGACCAGATAATCAATACGGCAAGGACACCGAGGCAGATACTGATGCTGAACCGATTGCCCTCATCAAATATGAACATCACCGCAATTACACCAAGCGCCAGTACGGCCAGTCCGGTTACGTAAGGGAATCCCCAGACTTTGAATGTCGGTTTGACCGGGTATCTCTTCCGCAATTTTAACTGGGAAGTGGCGATGCATATCCATACAAGCATCACGACGAACCCTGGCACTGCGAGCAATACGCGGAACAATTGATCCTGAGCGAACAGTCCAAGCATGGAGCCTCCGAGCAAAATAACGGAACAGACCAAGAGCGTATTCACCGGACTGCCGCTCCGATTGGTTTTGGACAGTGCTTTAGGAGCCTCACCACCCACCGCCATGGAATGAAGCATCCGGGATGCGCCGTAGATGCCGGAATTGGCAGCCGATAAAACGGCAGTCACCAGAATAAAGTTCATAATATGCGCTGCACCAGGTAGACCTGTGGAAGCCAGCACTTGTACAAACGGGCTGCTCTCCGGCCCAAGCTCATTCCACGGAATCAGACCACAGATGATGAGAATCGGCAACGTGAAGAACAAAATAATTCGGAGCATGAAATTTCCCACAATTTTCGGCATGACCTTGTCCGCATTTTCCGTCTCCGTCAGTGTCAGACCAATGAGTTCCGAGCCTCCATACGAGAACATAACGACCAGCAGCGCGGAGAAGATCGATGACCAACCATTCGGGAGGAAACCTCCGGCTTGTGTGTAATTTTGCAGATAAGGTGTATTATCACTTGGAATAATGCCAAAGATCAATGCGGCACCCAGGATGATAAAAATAATGATCATGGCAATCTTGATGCCCGCCAGCCAAAATTCAAACTCCCCGAACACCCCAACACTCAGCAGATTGACGAGTATAATAAATGCCGCGCACGCCAGACTCAGCATCCATAACGGCACTTCCGTGAACCAATATTGCAAGAAGCTCCCCGCAGCAATTACCTCAATGACACACACGGATAACCATAGGAAGCAGTACATCCACCCCATAACAAAGGATACCCTGCTGCCGAAGGCTTCCTGCACGAAGTCTTTCATGTTTTTGTTTTTATAGACGGTAGCCATCTCCGCCATCGCTGCCATTACAACCAGCAGTAACAGTCCGGCAAAAATGTACGTTAAAATAACACCCGGACCTGCGAGTCCAATCGTTTCGGCACTGCCCTTAAAAATTCCTGTTCCAATGACACCGCCCATGGCCATGAAGCTGATATGTCTTGGTTTAAGCTTTTTCTGTAATGTTCCTTCTGTCTGAGCCAATTCAAGTCCTCCTGATGTCAACAACGTCTGTAATCTTCTCTCAAGCTTTTATAACATAATTTCCAGTATACCCTATTGTTCATGTCTCAGCACAGAGATTCGTTATGGCAAATTCATTCAATTCACGTACCCACGCCAAAAAACCAGAACCCTGTCGAGGCAGAATCCTGGTTGATTACCCTTTTGTAAACGAAATTGAAACAACGAGGAGGACTATGCGAGCGTTGATAACTCCTTTGTCATAAATGCACTATTCGGGTCCAATATATAATCTGCAAAAGGCTCGCAGTATTCGAATCCGAAGTCTTCATACATTCGGCGTGCCGGGATAAACGAATCCATCGATCCGGTCTCCAGGCTAATGCGTTTGTATCCCCGAGTTCTGGCAACCTCAATGATGTGAGTCAGGATTTGTCTCGCTACGCCTTTTCTGAGATGAGCCTTGGCTGTACGCATCGATTTCAGTTCGGCATGCTCGGCGCTCAATTCCTTCATGGCTCCACATCCCAGCAATTCTTCACCTTCCCATGCGCACCAGAATGTAATCTCTGGTTTCTTCAACCCATCTAGATCCAATGCATGAATGCTTTCTGGCGGCGAATCTTCGGCCATGCCAAGCAAATGTTCTGCGATTAACCCCTGAACCTGTTTCCCACTCAAATCATCCACTCTAATCTCCATAACAACCACTCCTGCCAACAATTTTGGTGTATTCCATCGATGTTTTTTAACTTTATGATTTCATCTTACTACCGTGGCAGGTTTACTGACAAGGGATTAAGAAAACCCACTGAAAAGTGTATTGTGATCCCCTAAAATTTCCAGTATGATGGGGCTATCTGATTTTCCAAAGGGGCGAAGATATTGAGCCAACCATACAGTTCATTTTCGTACTGAGGTGAAGCGAGCTTCATTTATCTTCAAAGGAGACCAACATGACACTGACAACGGACAACCTGTTTTATAGCAAACGATTGAAAATGACACCTCCGCGTGAGGGAGACGTACAGACGATGCTGCAATGGAATGAAGATCCGGAGTATCTTCGTAATGTAGATACCGATATCGCCATCCCCTACTCGGAGAAGCAATTGGAGGATGAGGGGGAAACGAAAAACAAAGAAGTATACTTCAGGCTTCGAACACACGAAGAGGATACACTAATTGGTTTTGTTGTCATTCACAGCATTGAATGGAATAACCGCTGCGGGCAGCTGGCCATCGGTATTGGACTCGCCGAACACCGCAACAAAGGGTATGGAACAGAAGCGTTGCATCTGATTTTGCGATATGCCTTCCATGAGATGAACCTCGATCGTGTGGGGCTGGACGTCATTTCGTATAACGCAAAAGGGATTCGTGCCTATGAGAAGGCCGGTTTTCAGTTGGAGGGGCGAGCACGCTCCGCGGTATACCGGGATGGACGGCGTTATGACCGCCTGATGATGGGCATTCTGAAGCCGGAGTGGGAAGCACTCAATCCAATACAAATGGAGGATGAACAATAATGGCCTTGAATACAGAAGTCACGGAGTTTATCGAACAGATCTCAACCCCCTGGCAAATCGCCGTAGCAGGACAATTACGCCAGCTCGTGCACGATTCCATTCCGGACGCGCAGGAGCGCATACAATACAAGAAGCCTCATTTCCTGAAGAACGGCAAATATGCCGCGGTCATCTCCCCTTCCAAGCAGGCGGTGTCCTTCACCATTTTTAATACGGCTTCACTTGATCTGCCCGATGGAGTATTTGAAGGCCCAGCGGAACGCAAAACGATTAAAATCAAGGAAAAGGATACACCGGATTATGAATGGCTCGCTGGTCTCCTGACGCAGGCATCTGCAGAATTGTAGAAGGATGTACAAACTAATCTATTAGAAGTGCTTTCTTTAGAGTGTAATATGTTGGACTCGTTCTATTCCAAGATAGCATCTGTAGTTCTCTAATTTGCAAATGATGCTTTTAACAATATATTACCATCGGGTTATCGAATCAAAAATTGCATTTCCGCAAGAAAACGAAGATAACATACACCAGGTCAACCATGGTGGGCCCTGACCGTGCTCGACCTGGTTTATATAACCACGTCCCTCTAATCATACTAAAAATCAAACACAAGCGGTTAGTGGTAATGCTTCACTGCCCTGTCGACTTCTCTAGTTCATACACCTCATTGCATCTTTTATTTATCCAGTCTACTGCTGATTCTGCTTCTTCTCTTAACATAACGCCTTGTTTGCACTTATACTGATAATTTTCTTTTGCCCAAACCAGTATGATCTTTATATATTCTAAAGTCTCAATTTTACATGTACTGTCCTCTTCACCATCTTCGGCAAAAATGTCTTCAATAGTTGTAAAATATTCATCTGATTTTATTATGTTTACATTCCCCCCACCTTCGTATGTAGTTACCTTTCCTTTTAATAATTCGAGTAATTTTTCAATTTCATCCTTTACAGTAGCAAAATCTCCAAAAATATCCGAACCTAGTGAATTACTAATCAGATAACCATTCTTTAATGATGTATCTATACCGAAATCCAAAATAACCTCATTAAAATCTTCATTGTATTCAGTTGTATACAAATATTTAATCATGTTGTTATCTCCATTCTCCTTAATACAACGGATATGCTGACGTGATTTTCCCACTTTTTACAACAAACTCAATATTCATCCCTGTACTTGCAGTCCCTCTATACCTATTATTTTTGAAAACAACTTTGTTGTTGAAAGCTATATTTATCTCGTCAATAACTTGCTGCGATGTCCAATCTTTCGGAAAAAACGTTGTCTTTGCTTTCTTCAGTACTCCATCAACTTCTATATTAGCTCTGTATACACCATACTCATTAGGAGGATCAACATTCCCAACAATTTTCCCCTTACTATTTGGCAAACCTTCATAATGAAATCCAACTGCTTGTCCTTTTATGAGTTCGCCCTCAAAAATATGATTTAACGCGTTGCTCGTTGTTCCTTTTTTGAAAGCTTCTGTATTTTTTAAATCATCGAGATTCCAATTAACTTCAACAGTCTCCTTAACAATCTCCTTTTCCTTCTCCACAAATTCAGAAAATTTCGAGGACTCTCTCGCCTTTTTGCTTTCGGCAATGTTTTCAGTGATTCGCAAGCGTTGATCCTGAAAACCATGAAAGCCACCCGTCATATTTCCTGTTCCAGGACGGGAAAACGAATTGATTTTCGCTCCCCCACCTGTAGATGTAAATAGATTGTGTGGCTTAATCATCGTTGATGCATACCCGCCACCCAGCATCAATCCACCCACACCAAAAATATTAGCCCAGTGCTCACTAGACCAAGCATTCGTTGGGAACGTAGCTTCACGGATCGTACCATGAATACCGAATGTAAGCCAATTCGCTGTATCATTCGGAGAGTCGAACGCTTTATTCGCTCGATCCATATACCCCTGAACAAGACCACCAGGGATGCCGAACGTCCAATAATCCAAAAATCCACCTACACTATCGTAACGCTTCTGATACCGATCATCTGCAGATTGCATAAAAGCTTGTCCCAATTCGACCAAACTGTCAGCAGACTTCTGGAAAGCATTACGTGTATCGGCTGCGGGAGCCCTACATTCATCCGGTGGAGGTGGAGCACATCTTGGGTCATAGG
The DNA here is from genome assembly GCF_040546835.1 of Paenibacillus sp. PvP094. Classification (NCBI taxonomy): domain Bacteria; kingdom Bacillati; phylum Bacillota; class Bacilli; order Caryophanales; family Paenibacillaceae; genus Paenibacillus; species Paenibacillus sp. PvP094. The sequence continues at coordinate 1,129,622 of NZ_JBEPOM010000001.1, forward strand.
ATTGTACCGTTTGACTATCGGCCATCCGAAACTTTTCGGAATGACTTCTGAGCTCTTTCGATATTGACATGGATAAGGTCACAAAGTTATCCATAACCCGCTGTGCATGAGTAAAATCAGCATAAAAGTTTTCTTTTGTACTCCCATCCCATGCTCTCTCAATCTCAAACATTCGTTGTTTCAGGTTGTTATTCATCTGATAAATCTGGTTCTGAGCAGCTTCGAACTGTCTGGATACAGCAAGAAGTTGCTCTGGTGTTACTTTTATAGTAGTCATAGCGTACCTCATATAATAAGTTTCCGTTGTTAAACGAAGCTTTCATCCTCACTACAATGGCACAAGAATTCGGCAACCCGTAGTATGAAATATTATTATAAATGAGGCACACCGTGAGTAGGTAGCTACTCACGATGTATTTACATAGTCCACTTTTCCCTAATTATCTCCAAAACATAATACTACTTGGAACCTATTCAGAGTCCTGCTCCAATCATTCGGCAATCTAGTTAAGATTGCTGGTACGTCACCGCAGTCATCTGACACGGCTCACATAGAAACATGTAATACATACCCTCGCCATACTCCTCGATCTGTGCCCAGTCTACCTGCCCAACCGCCCTCATAGTTGTGGAGCAGCAGGGACAGACCGGATACGCTGCATCCTGAACCCATCCGGGATGACCGCCAATCTGGGATAGTGACGGTTCCATGGCCCACTCACTGCCATGGAAGGCCTGACGGGGCTCTGTCGCAATGTAGAATGAATCACCAGCATCCGGGTCAGGTTCGAGCGAATTTTCGGGATCAATGTCATCCATTCCTACTGGCATGACATTGTGGGGACTCCAGAAGGGCTCCCCTGCTGAGCTTGTCTCCATATACACCACACCGTAGCAGCTGCAGTTAACGCAAGTTCGAATCTGTAGCTTTTCGGCTTGCCAGGAAACATTTTGCAAGGCCGGATGTCCGACATCCAGAGCAACCAGAGTGGTTAAGGCAGTTCCACACCATGGACAGCTGCTGGAACTTAATTGAAGCATTTGAAGGGGTACGCCGCTTGAAGGCGCAATCGTTCCATCCTTTGCATCACCTTTATATAATGAATAACTTGGGGTGGTGAACAAGTCTCTCCGCTTCACGTCCTCGGTGAGTTCCCACCCGGCTTCGAAGGTGTATTGCTCTGGTTTTACATATAACTGATCTGCCCAGGCCGGCGGAGACTGCTTCCACTGCCAGAACTGCTCAACGACTACCTCATCGCCGATATAGGCTAACATAATCAGGATATGGTTACGATTCTCGTCATCGGTGTGCACCTGCTGCAAGAGTAGATCCCGCACTTTCGCTGAGGCACTTTTATATAGGATCGCAGGATAGTAGATCTCCTGCTCCAACAACTCGGGAATCTGTGCAGCGAGCGAGATATCATGGTAACAGACCAGGTACAGCAGAATGTCTTTGCCGGTATCAACATCATCGGTACGAATCAACTCCATCGCATAGTCTGCCATCGCTTCCTGCTGCTCGGCAGACAGTGACAGGTAGACTTGCTCTTGGGAACGTTCAAACGGCACATAGTGGATTAATGGATCGCGTACATGAGGTGTATGCATGATTTTCAGAATCTCCACCGGATCATGTACTCCCTCATACAAATTCACGTCCCGTCGATTCGCTTCAATGTATTTCCGGCGTTCCTCCCGCTCCATCTCCTGCTTGCAGGGCATGCAGTAACCACCTGTTTTGGCCGCGGTTGCAGGTAAAATCGTATTGGTGCATCCTTCACGGATACACGGAATGCGTTGTGTCATTCCTTTGTACCTCCTTGCCGTCTGATCGATATACCCCCGAGTATATCACAGGAAAATGATGGGATGCATACTGGCTCTGCTCAGACGGATTTTCGCCTCATGTGAAAAACACGCCACAATTTGTGGCGTGCTGCTCCTTACTGATATCGCTTCGACCCGAAGCCACAATTCATCTTAGTGATGTCCTAGCTGGTCCTTGGTAAATTCATAAAAGGCTAAGGCATCTTCACTGCTGGCAAAGCCCGCCTGAGCCATTCTGTCACTGCCCCCGCCCTTGCCTTGGTAGGCTCCGAGATTGCCCTTGAAAAATGGACCGCAAGACCACTCAGGCGGCTGCCCGTTCTGAGCCAGAACAACCTTGGCCTCCGAGATGCTGGCAAAGAGCACGATGCCCTCATGATCTTCCGTCAGCTTGGTCGCCAGGCTCTGCATGTCCTTGAGGGATTTGTCCTCGAATACCTGGGCAATAACCAATCCTTCCCGTGCAGATAGGAGTTCCTGTGCATAATACGCATCATTGGTCGATTTGACCGTACTCAGCTCGGATAGAAGCTGTTTCTGGTCTGTTTCCATTTTGTCTATACGGTCAAGCAGCTCTTCCCTGCTGGTTTTTAATTTCACCGATATTCCGTTTAACACCTGCTGTACTGCCGCGAATTCGTTTAATGCTCTGAATCCGCATTTGAAATAGATGCGCGTGCCACCTTTAACCTTCTCCGTTTTCAGCAGCTTAAGGATGCCGATCTCGCCTGTTGCCGCCACATGCGTGCCGCCACAAGCATTGTATTCCACACCCTCCATCTCGACAATACGAATGTCCTCTGTCACAGAAGGCTGCTTCACGAGCGGCAGACGCGCTGCTTCCTCTGCAGTAACCCAGGAGCTGCTAATGCGGGCATTGCGGTAAATCTGGCGGTTCACTTCCTGCTCAATGGCTGTCAATTGATCCGCTCCCAGTTCTGCAGCAGCTACATCAATCGTTGCATATTCGGTTCCCAGATGAAAACTGAGCGTCATCGCATCAGCCAGCTTCAGCGTGATGGCTGACAACAGATGCTGCCCTGTGTGATGCTGCATATGATCGAATCTGCGCTCCCAGTCAATCTCGCATTGAACCTCCTTCTGCTCAGGCGCCTGCTCGACCTTATGCCATACCTCGCCATCTTCGATGTTTACATCAAGAACATCGACACCTCCGATTCGGCCCAGGTCACAGGGTTGTCCACCCCCATGCGGATAAAATGCCGTCTCCGCAAGCGTGATATATGTACCGTCTTCCTTGTCCACTCTACCCGTAATTTGTGTATGCCAATCCCGCGTGTATGCGGAGTCGTAATATAACTTTTGTGTCATTAGCTAATCCTGATCCCTTCTCGTTCAATTTAAGTGCTGATCCATGCACATTCCTTACGTATCTGTTCTACAGATTACACTATTTGGCATGAGGACACCAAATTTCTGCCCTGCCGCTATAGCTTCTTAAACAAAAAGACCACTCTGTAACCAAGCTACAAAGTGGTCTTTCTTACTTACATCCATATTGGATGAAACGTTGATTATGGATATCTATTTCATTGACTCGGACAGCTCTGTGAAAATAACTCCCAGTGCGTATGCACCGGCATCCGGATATCCCAGACTGCGATCTCCAACCGTACCTGCGCGGCCCATGCGTGCCACGATGTCTTCGGTTTTCTTCGCACCTTCGACTGCCGCTTGTGCCCCTTTTGCAAACGCGGTTTTGAAGTCATCACCGGCATTTGCACTTTGTGTCCAGGAATCGGCACAAGGTACGAGTGCATCAATCAGCGTCTTGTCACCCACAACTGCGCCGCGTCCGAAGGACCGCTCACCCGTGGATTGAATGCCTTGCACGGCTGCTTGCATCATCTCGGCAAACTCGGATACGTTCAGCTGCTGTTTATCTCCTACAGCTTTGCCCGCTGCGCGGAATGCCGAACCCCAGATTGGACCGGATGCCCCGCCGCAATACTCCATAATAACGAGCGAGCATGCATCCAGGAACGAACCGATATTCTTCTTCTCTTCGTTGATAATATGGTTCCATTCGCGCTTCAGCTGACGGAAACCCTTCGCCACGCTCATCCCGAAGTCGCCGTCCCCTGCATGGGAGTCCAGTTCACAAAACGGTACCTCGTTCTTGATGATGATCTCACCCATCTTATCGATCAGGTACACGATGTTGTCCAAGGAGAATTGATTGTTGTTAATCACTGCAGCAGATGCAGGTGTCTCTACTTCATAGGAAACCGTAGCGTCTTCACCTACAACTGCTTCAAGTGCTTCGGAGTAGGCTACTTGTGCAGCCGGAGGACCGGAAACCTTGAATGCAGGTGTGTCACTTTCCTTAAACAACAACGACTTGAGTTCATCATCCAGCTTCAGGATCGTCAGCGATGCGCCAGCCATATCGATGCTGGTCATATAATTGCCAACAAAGGTGGTGGCTACTTGTAAACCTGAACGGCCTGCCAGCTCGCGCTGAACGGAGTTGTTAAGCAAGTATAGTTCCTGCAGCGGTGTTGCACCAAATCCGTTCACGAGCACGGCAATCTCCGCGGATGTGTCGCCATCCAGCTTCATGTCTGCCAGCAGGGCTTCAACCATGCGGCCTGCCAGCTCATCGGCAGAAACGATCTTCTCACGACGAATTCCAGGTTCACCATGGATACCAACACCGAACTCCATTTCATTGTCCGCAATTTCAAACGTTGGTGTCCCTTTGGCAGGTACGGTGCAGGACGTAAATCCAAAACCAATACTGCGTACGTTCTGGGCTGCCTTCTCGGCAACCAATTTCACTTCTGCCAGACTGCGCCCTTCTTCAGCTGCAGCTCCGGCAATCTTATGGACCAGAACCGTTCCGGCTACGCCGCGGCGTCCTACAGTGTAGAGACTATCCTGTACAGCAATGTCATCTTCAACACGCACGTACTGTACATCGATACCGTCTTCTTCCGCCAGATGTGCAGCATTCTTGAAATTCATCATGTCACCGCTATAGTTCTTGATGATCAAGAGTGTGCCCTTGCTGCTGGCCGTTGCCTTAATTGCCTGGTACACCTGAATCTGGGAGGGTGATGCGAATACATCTCCACATACCGCAGCATCCAGCATGCCTTTCCCCACATAGCCAGCATGAGCCGGTTCATGACCACTGCCGCCGCCGCTGATGAGGCTGACTTTGTCCGTATTAATCTCTCTGCGTTTGATGACCTTATACTTTTTCAAAAATTCAAGCTCGGGGTGCGCCAGCGCAATCCCGTTGCACATTTCCATCACGACATTTTCAGCCTGATTGATAATTTTCTTCATTACTTTGCCTCCCGGCGAGCTTTGTATTCCCGTCCCATACGATCAGCCGCTGCAATGGCAGCAGCTACTTCTGGAACAGTGATAGGGAACGGCATCGCGTGAATGGATTCTTCCGGAATACATGCGATCTCTGCCACTTTCAGCAGCTCTTCTTGCGTAATGGTATCTACACCGATATCCGCCAAGCTTACAGGCAGTCCCACCTCGAGGCAGAAGTCCATAACTTCATGCAGCTCTTCGGTTGGTGCATTTTCGAGGACAAGCTGTGCAATCGTACCGAAGGATACTTTTTCACCATGGAAGAAGTGATGTGTACCCTCCAGAACCGTCAATCCGTTGTGGATAGCATGTGCTGCGGCCAGACCGCCACTTTCAAATCCAAGACCTGACAACAGAATGTTAGTCTCAACGATATTTTCCAGCGCTTGCGTTACAACGTTGCTGTCGCTGGCTACTTTTGCTTTTGCTCCGTCAGTCAGCAGCATTTCATAACACAATTTTGCCAGCGCCAGTGCTGCATTCGTACCTACAGCAGATGGAGTATATCCTTCGCGGGATCCCATTGGCAGACTTGCGTTTACACGGGAATACGATTTTGCTGTTGCTCTTGCTTCGAAGTACGTAGAGAGCGCATCTCCCATACCGGATACCAGGAAGCGTGTTGGTGCGTTAGCGATTACGGTTGTATCCACCAGCACTACGCTTGGACTTTGTTTGAAATATGCATAGTCATCAAACGAGCCTTCGGGTGTGTACAATACCGCCGAGTGACTTGTTGGTGCATCGGTTGCAGCAATGGTTGGGCAAATGATCAATGCTTCACCTTCCGCTACGCATTTGGCTGCATCAATGGCTTTACCACCTCCAAGACCGATGGTGCAGGTGCATCCTTTTTCCTTCGCAATTTCCTGCAGACGAGACACTTCCTGACGGGAGCACTCCCCTCTAAAACCGCTTTCAACAAAGGTAATATTGAACTTTTCTGCTGTTGCATCAAGCTTCGCTTTGACGCGCTGTACATCATCCGGATGTGCGATCAACAATGCGGAATCTCCGAAGGATTTCACAAAGTAACCAAGGTTCAACAGTTCATCTTCGCCTTGCACATATTTGGTTGGACTGATAAATGCTTTTCTCATAATGGTATGCCTCCTAAAGATAGTTAATAGGGTCGTGTTAATGGATCAAATTTGAATGGTTCACAATTAACCTAAATATATCTCATGAATGAGAGAGACACATTGGACTTTAATAACAAATTATTATAACTTCCAATCGTAATTTTTTGCTTTTTTCTGAAATCATGGTATGTTATTGTCATTGGATGGTTGAATGTTGACATCATCTTACATTACCCGTTTGCATCCTATTCTAATATGTACAACTTGCTAACTTTTTAGCGCTTAAGGGCCATTAATCAGGTTAGCTATGGAGGTTCACACAATGATTAAAGAATACTTGCACATTAATAAAATTCTCGACCTAAATAAATGGAAGCGCCTACAGGATTCACTGGCGAATGTAACCAAGCTGGCCATCCTGACCGTCGACTACAAAGGCATCCCAGTGACAAGCCACAGCAGCTGCCAAGCGTTCTGCCAAAATGTACGCAAAGATCCCGAACTGCTTTCCTACTGCCAAAAATGCGATTCACGCGGCGGGCTGGAAGCCGTTCGGTTGAATGAACCTTATGTATACTTGTGTCATTTCAATATTATTGATATCGCCATTCCCATCACAATTGACGGGAAATACATTGGTGCCGTGCTCGCAGGGCAAGTTAAACTTGCAGATCCCAATAAAGGAACTGATCTGGAACAGATCGTCTCTTCCAAAAACGTGCCCATGCATGAAGCGAAGCTGCAGGAACTGCAGGACGATTATGATCAACTGCCTGTCATGACCTATGAAGAGATTGTGAAAATTTCCAACATGCTGTCCCTGCTGTGCAACTATATTGTAGAGGAAGCTCTCAATAAAAATTTGCTGGTGGAGATGTTCGAGAAGGCTTCCGGATCTCAGGAATCCGTTAATCTATCTACGATTTTGCCCGGGTATTCCATTCGCAATATTGAATCCATCAAAAAGGAAATGACCAATGCGATTGCGGATGCCTATCTCAAAAACAGTCCAAGCGATAATGCATGTACCAGCCCTGCGTTACAGCCTGCTTTTGAATATATTCACAGTCACAAGAGTGAACAGGTGACATTGAAACATATGGCAGATCTATGCCACCTTAGTCCAAGCTATTTCAGCAGACTGTTTGCCAAGGAGACTGGGGAGAATTTCACAACCTATCTGGCCAAACTCAAAATCAAGTGGGCCAAGCAATTGCTGGAGGTCACCGACATGCCAATCTCACAGATCAGTGATGAGCTGGGTTTTAATGAATCCGGGTACTTTATCAAAATTTTCAAAAAATTCGAAGAGATCACACCGGCCCTATATCGCAAATACATTCAAGAGCAATCTGTCACCTAGTTTAACTACTTCATCTGTTCCTGAACCCAGATCGCAGACTCAGCTAACATCTCCATCAATCCGTTAAAGTGGGGGGCCACCTCTTGAAATGGATGGTCCCCAGCATAGTCGTGGATAAGCATCAGAACTTTACCCGAATTCCGTTCTAGAACAGCAATGCTTCCTTCTCCAAATCCACCAATCGGGAACGGATTCAGGTCTTCAGACAGGTCATACTCTTACTTATACTCATGATACGCTTCCACAAAAGGGAAACCTAGTATTACTGGTTACGGGTCTTCAATGTAACTGACTTCAGAGGGGATCAATTTACCACGGTACTCCCTGAATTCAACTTCAATTGAACCTGTGTATGTCCCCGGAGAAACTTGCACCGGTATTTCAGCAATCAGCTTGTTGTCCTGAACCCGGTACCTCAGAATAAGACCAACACTTGCTTCTTCAAACCATGTTCCTGAACCATCCATAGGATAAGAATAGACATACTTTTTACCGTCAATGTTTATCGTGTATTCAACCGTTGCTGTGTGTTCCTTATACACCGAAGACAAGGCATTTCGAGCTTTTTCTATTGCATCCCCGACGGGTATTTCAGTCCAGTCCTCTTGTAACACATGAATGGCTGAGTCCCGCACCCCAGTACCTTTTCCAGTCGTAAGTATAATGATCAATTCGTCCTGAGCTTTGCCATCTATATTGGCGGTAACCAATTCCGGGTAAAAAGCGGGCTCGCTAATGTTCTCCCATGGAAATAATTTCGTTTGGTTGTTCCATGTGACTGTAATACCGGAGTACATCCCTTGAACAGGTTTGGTTGCTGCGCTTAATGTAATGTCTTGTTGATTTTGTTTGAGATCTGCCAATACAGTTCGTTCTTGATTGGGAACAGGAAGATAACCCGGTAGAGCAATGATTGCTGCACAGATTAGTTTGGGTATGATCAACAAGCTCATCATCGAACCTCACTTTGCTATTTATAGGAATTGAGTTTCGCAACTCACTATTAACAACAGTGCTCAGCCCCGTTTAGTTTTGGAAGTAATCTATTTATTCTTCTCTATTCCTGGCCTCAATGTCATCATCTCCAGTAAGCCACGTAATGCGGCCGATAGATGAGCTTTTCGGGCATGTACAAGTCCCACTTCCAATCTGCAATATGGCTCTGGCAAAGATATCACTGAAATCTCTCCTCTTAATTCGGCTTGAACAACCGAAGATCGCGGGAGTAAAGATACCCCTATTCCGGCAGATACACCACTTAGGATCGTGTTCAGTGTACCAAATTCCATTACATTGAGCGTATGGACCCCACGGCTATGTAGAAAAGCTTCAGCTTGAATTCTGTGCGTACACCCGATCTCAAAGAACAACATCGGTTTACCTAATACTTCGGCCATCTGATGCAAGCCGGGTTCCGCAATCAGAACCAGTTCTTCATCAAACACCTTGATATAGTTCAGTTCAGGATGATCGACTGGCCCATAGACTAAGGCACCTTGCAGATCATGCTGCATGACCCTCTGATTCAGCTCATGGGTCCCTCCTGTGACAAGTGAAGCCTGTACCTCTGGATAACAGGAATGGTATTTAGCCAGGAATGGAGCAAAGAAGCTGGAGGCCGCTGTCTCAATGGAACCCAAACGAAGCTTCCCTGCAGGTTTACTTCCTGTTTGAGTCGACAATTCTGCTTCATGCAACAAATCCAGTATTTTATCTGCATACCCGAGCAAATGCTCTCCAGCAGGTGTAAGTACCATTCCCCGGTTCTTGCGATGAAAAAGTGGAACTTGAAGTTGATTTTCCAGCTGCCTGATCCGCGTTGTAACATTGGACTGCACATAATTCAGTGCCAATGCTGCTTTACTAATACTTCCTTCTCGAGCAACAGTCCGAAATATTTTTAGATCTCCTGCATCCACGATAATCACCTGCTTGCTAGCTATTGTTTTTATTGATACCCACATTCAATTCTGTTCATTTTACGTGAAACCACCCCAACTGTACAATGAGGCTCAATCATGACCTTTAATTACATCAACGGGAGGAATAACATTATGAAAGCTATTATACATTCAGGCCGAAGTGGCCTCAGGGGGCTCCAATATACATCATTCACAAGTCGACCACCAGGGTTCGGCGAAGTCAAAATTCAGTTAAAAGCCGCCGGTCTTAACCATCGCGATCTCTTCATCATGGCAGGTCGGACAACCCATGACGCCCCGCTCATTCCAGGCTCCGATGGGGCTGGTATAATAGTAGAAACTGGCGAAGGAGTAATACACCCTTCTGTAGGTGATGAAGTTATTATTCATCCAACTCTGGGTTGGAACTTTGCAGCAGATGTGCCGATCGTACCTGAGATCGTAGGTGGACCAACGGATGGAACACTTGCACAATACATCACACTCCCTGCTGATAATGCATTGCCCAAGCCATCTCATCTCACATGGGAGGAAGCAGGGGTGTTATCCCTATCGGCATTGACGGCCTATCGTGCGTTATTCACCCGTGGTGGTGTTCAGCAGGGAGAACATGTTCTGATTCCCGGCATTGGAGGTGGCGTAGCCACCTATGCTCTTCTCATGGCGGTATCAGCCGGAGCCAAGGTAACAGTAACCTCAAGGAGCGAAATGAAGCGAAATGAAGCCATTCAATTGAGAGCTGTACAAGCATTTGGCAGTCATGAAGATTGGAGTAGGCATAACAAACTTGACCACGTGGATCTGATTTTGGATAGCATCGGACAAGCCCTTTTCCCCCAATATTTCGATCTTATCCGACCGGGTGGCCGAATCGTGATGTATGGCGCAAGCTCCGGAGATGATCTGACTGTTCCGATTAGATCGATCTTTTTCCCTCAAGTTAGCCTGATCGGCACTTCCATGGGAAGCCGTGAAGAGTTTGTCCAGATGCTGCAGTGGGTGAAACAACATAATATACACCCTGTAATCGATAAAGTGTATCCGTTACAGGACACAGCAAAAGCATTCGAACGCATGGAAAAGGGAGAGCAGTTTGGCAATCTTGCTATACGGATCGAGTGATTACTTACACTATGAATTATTCAGGAGGTTTTGTTATGTCCGACCATGCACAATTAGTAGAACGGGTTCGCAAGCTGATGAATGCCGAAGGAACGGAAGCAGAACTGGATGATATGCTGACTGAGCTGCAGCAGCAGCTGCCATATGCCGAGATCAGTAATTTGATTTTCTGGGATGATCGAGACCTGACTCCCGAACAGATTGTAGAAGAAGCACTGGCTGCCCGTCCTATCCAGCTTCCGCCTCAATCCTAGCTTCTCATTCAGGAGGTGAACGATCGCTATGTCTGAACCAAACTACAATAACTTTGAACAGCTAGATTTCGACGCACTCAGTGAAGAAGAAAAGCGGCAGGCTCTTCGTAATTTGACAGAGCTAACAGACCATCATCTCACGCAGCAAGTTCTGGCTATCGGCATGAATTCTCAAGAAGAAGATCTGGTGCGCATCGAAGCCTGGCGTGCCCTTGGTATGGTATGCTCCTCTGATCTTCTGGATGGAGTCCTGCATGCTGCCGCGCAGCTTGTTCGTGACCCGGACGAAGATGAGGATGTACAAAACTACGCCTTGCAGACTCTAGCCCTACTGCCCATCACCGAAGCCGAGATTCAATTGGCTCTGGATGTTTTGCAGGGGAGTGCCTACATCCTGGTCAAGGGAGCTGCATTTGCCGTTCTTGCTGCACATCAACACGTTTCCGGTGCTCGGTCTGCGCTAGAATCACTTCAATCCGATTCCGATTTCGGCTCTTCTGCGAAGCGGGTAATACAATCGAACCAAGGAAGTGATAACCTATGAACAAACATGACCCTTCTTCCCGTGAACATGAAGCTTATGAAAATATGGATCAGTCCAATGCAGCATCGGGAGAACATGCCGTGAAGCCTGTCTACCTGACCCAGGGTGAAATCAATGCTTTGCAGAAGGCCATCATGTTCCTGAAATTTGAATGCGAGGAAACCGACTCTCTCCTCTACGCGGGCAGTCCTCTGCTGAACAGTGTGCTGGAAAAGGTCCGGGATGCGCATGACTATGCTGAGTACACCAAAGACTTTCACTCCCGTCCCAATGAATATGCCGAACGTTTTATGAGAGCCAAACTGGAGCGTTCCTACGCAGAAGAATTAGCCCCACGTGAACGAACAGCAGAACAACTGGCTGAAATTCTAGGCGCCTGCATGTACCCTTTTCCAGTGAAATAGCATTCAATATGTCTGGGTATCTGCATGATTAGATAGTGATTGTTTAACTGTACTGCTGGAGTGGTAGATTAAACTCATACCACACTTCTTCCAAATTTTCGTTATAATGTAAGCATTACACCGAGAAGCGGGAGGCGAATTATGGAAACCGAAGGTTTACGCAACGTTGAACAATTAGCCTTGAAGAAGCACAAGATTTACAAACAAAGTTTAATCAGGTACCTCTCACGTTCCATGTTAGCCAGCATGTTTATCGGATTTGGTGTGATCGTGGCGTTTAAGACAGGTAACTTCTTCTATATGGAGCAGTCCCCATTTACATACCCCATGGCAGCACTTACGTTTGGAGCGGCTATTATTCTGATTGCGTATGGCGGGGGTGACCTGTTTACCGGAAATACGTTTTATTACACGTATGCTGCACTCAGGAAGAAGCTGCGCTGGCTCGAAGTCGTGAAGCTGTGGATCGCCAGTTACAGCGGGAACCTGATGGGCGCGGCTGTCTTTGCTCTATTAATCTATCTGACTGGATTATTCGATTCATCTCAGGTCAATGGATTTCTGCTAAGTGTGGTGGAGCACAAGATGGAGGCACCGGCGATGCAGCTCTTTTTCCGGGGAATTCTATGTAACTGGCTTGTGTGCCTGGCATTCTTCGTGCCGATGTTCATGAAGGAGAACGGCGCCAAAATGTTCGCCATGATGCTGTTTGTCTTCTGTTTTTTCATCTCGGGTTATGAACACAGCGTAGCCAATATGTGCACGTTCGCCATCGCACTGGTACTGAATCATCCGGGAACGATCTCGTTTGGCGGGGTCATTCATAATCTCGTTCCGGTAACCCTCGGCAATCTGGTGGGAGGCGTGCTGCTAATGGGCTTTATGTATTATGCGGTAAATAAACCATTTCTCGATGATGAGACTCACTAACGTATGAAAAATCCCCCGCGACCATCCATCTCAAGATGTTGGTTACGGGGGACTTCTATTTTAATTCCAGATGTAATATGGGAAAAGGATTACCCGAGCCATCCAGCTCCGATCTGCCTGTCTGCACAAACCCCATCCGGGTATAAAACCGTGCAGCTCCCTCGTTTTGTTCATTCACATCCACTTTGAGATCGTTACCCTTAAGGTCAATGGCATGCGTAACAAGCATCCGTCCAACACCTTGCCCATGCTGATCCACATCCACGAATAACATCTCAATGTGCTTGCCATCCAGCCCCATAAAACCAATGGGTTCTCCCGCCGAGTCCACCGCTTCCCATACTTCCATGCCTGACAGAGCTTCACTCACCACACTTTTATAAAAGACAATATCCTCTTCAGCCAGAAACGTATGCGTCGCCCTCACAGCACGTTCCCAGATGGAAACCAGCTTGGCATGATCCTGCTTACGGTATGGTATGATCCTCATCTTAACTTCCCCTCCCATATAAAGACTATTATATGAGCATTATACTTAAATCTAATGCACTAATATATTAGATCCCACTCGTTCAATTCGTCTATATGTTGGTAGATCAGCGCGCTTCTTCCTTTCCATATGTCGCCGATAGCCAATAGAAACTAATCGAATAATGCTAAATACCTGAAGGCAGAATTGGATGTCCAGATCGAGTTGATCTATCGTTCGTTCATCCTCTCTTAGCTATTCGCGGCGATCTCCGGCTTCCAACGAAACGTGGCAGCGGATTGGGATGGTAGCGTGTATTGAAACGTCTTTCCTTCCATAACGACATGGAAGGAAGCATCTTTGTCCCCCGTGTTAGCCGCAACCAGCACCATGGTTCCATCCGGATTGCGAAAAGCTACATTTTTCAGCTCATCCGATTCTTGGGTAGACTCCACTCTTAAGGCTCCTGTACGCACATAACGACTGACATGTCCAAGCGCATAATACTCGACATTACGGGTCACCTCACCGTTATCCGGGTTGATTGTCACTACTCCCCGGCAGTTCGCACAGCCACCATTTGTAGGTCCGCCTTGCGGATCGAGCGCTATATTCCAGAGCAGTACGCTTTTGGCCCAGTTTCGCGGAGCACCGACTATCAGATTGGACATCTGCCAACTTAGATTTTCGCCAAAATCAGGACTCCATTCCCCACCACTGCACTCTGTAAAATAGATGTTTTTATCCGGAAAACGATCATGCACTTCCGACATGGCGGAAGGCTCCCCTCCATAACAATGGAATGCCGAACCATCAATGTAGGATGCAGCGGCTTCGTCGCCAAGTACGCTGCCTGTATACTCCACTGCCTGATCCCAGTTATGATCATAACTGATGATGCGCGTGTCCAGTCCTGCCTCTTGCATGGCCGGCCCAAGGTAATCCCGGATAAACATGGCCTGTTCCTCTGCCCCCATGCTCATGCTCGGATAGTTAGCCGTGGTGAACTCCGGTTCATTCTGCAGCGTCATTCCATAGATGGGCACACCCTGGGCCTGATAGGCTTGGATATATTTTACGAAATAACGTGCGTAAGCATCATACACTTGAGGATTGCTGTAATCTAGATACCAGCCATTCATGGTCTTCTCACCGTATTTCATCCAGGACGGGGCAGTCCAGGGCGTGCCCATAACCTTGATGTCCGGCTTTAGTCCAACAATGTGTCTCAGCATACCCACCACTTCCTGATCTTTCTCGATCGAAAAGTGCTCCATATTATAATCCGTACCCGATTCGATATCATTATACGTGTAACTTGATGGTTTCCCTGATGCATCCACCGAATAATCGGAGGAACCAATGGTATGTCGCACCATGTCCAGATTCAAGCCTTCCGTGGTATACAGCTCCTGAAGTAACTGTTCTCCCTGCTCTGGTGGAAGCTGGTTGATTAAGTAAGTGGACGAACCTGTCATGGCAGCACCGAATCCATCCATGGTCTGATATGTCTGGGACGGATCAATGATGATAGTGTAATCTGCATCTGCGTCGGAATCATTCTCCTCCGATGTATTCCAAGAGATTGGCTGCTGCGGTTCCAATAAATGCTGCTGATCTCCGGTTGTCAGCCATACTTCAGCTGTTGCAGGTTTCTTCTCTACTGGTGGCGGTATGGCATCCTCTTCGGTGTGGCTTGTCATCCACCAAACGCCGAAACCAGCCACAATGCATACAACGAGCGGCAGGATGATCCAGGCTGCTTTCCTCTCTTTCCATCGTGACTTCATCTCATCACACGCTCCTCTTCAGGTGTGGAAAAAGCCGCGGCCCATGGGCCACGACTTTTTGCTTCTTCCTTTTATTTACCGGACTTGCTTCCGATATTCACACTACCTGTCAGACGAATATCATCCGATGCACTGCCGACATAAACAGATACCTTACCCTTAGGCATTACCCATTCATGTGACTTTTCATCCCAATAGGAAAGTGCACTGCGATCCAGTTTAATTTTAACGCGCTGCTGTTTGCCTGCCTTCAGATCGACTTTGGCCCAGCCAGCAAGTTGTTTTTCCGGTGTTTCCACACTCGTTGCCAGTTTGCCCACGTACACTTGTACAACTTCTGCACCTGTAACTTTACCCGTATTGCGCAGGTTCAGGGACACTTCTACGGTAGCATCGTTGCCTTTGCCTGTATTTTTCACGTGCAGGTTACGGTAGTCGAAATCCGTGTAAGACAGCCCGTGTCCAAACGCAAATGCTGGTGTCATGCCTTCTTTGTCATATCCTTTGTAGCCTACAAAGATTCCCTCTGAGTAAGTACCCACGCCATTCACACCCGGGAATTGTTCCGCAGTGGATACTGGTGTTTGCGAATCATCCGATGGGAACGTTACTGGCAATTTACCGGATGGGTTCACATCACCGAACAGAACGCGAGCTACCGCGTTACCTTGTTCCTGACCTGCATACCAGGCTTGAACAATGGAAGGTACTTCTTTTTGCCAGGAGTCCATCTCCACGGCACGGCCACTCATTTGTACAACAATCGTCTTCGGATTTGCTGCTGCAACCTTACGGATCAATTGCTCCTGGTTGTTCGGCAGTTCCAGATCGGAACGGTCCACATAACCTTCGCTGTCATACGTACGTGTCACGACAACGGCAACATCGGATTTTTTGGCCAGGTCCACTGCTTTTTGCATTTTGGCATCGACAGCATCTTCAGGCGCTTCCCAGCCGAAACGCATTTGGGCACCCATGTCATGGCTTGACTGTACCGGGAAGTCGGTACGGTATTCAATCTTAATGTTGTGGGATTCGCCTTCTTTTAACGTAATTGCTTTCTTCGTTGTGCTCAGCGTTTCACCCTGATTTTCTACGAGCAGCTGATCATCCACGTACAATTTCGCAGATCCCAGGCTGGTCAGAGACAATTTGTAATCACCCGTTTTGGGTGCTGTAATGGAACCTGTCCAACGTGCGGACATTTTACTGTTGAATTCCGTTGGTGTAACCGGAAGCTTGGAGGACTGGGCGTTGAACCCTTCATAGTTATAAAATCCAAGATTCATGTTGACCTGATTGTCTGTACGAACCAGTGAAGGGTCACCTTCCATGTTCGTGTTGGTCCAGTATTCGGCACGAAGACCATATTCCGCTTT
This sequence comes from Paenibacillus sp. PvP094, assembly GCF_040546835.1. NCBI lineage: Bacteria > Bacillati > Bacillota > Bacilli > Caryophanales > Paenibacillaceae > Paenibacillus > Paenibacillus sp. PvP094. The sequence goes on from NZ_JBEPOM010000001.1 coordinate 1,146,068, forward strand.
GTCCGTACCAACATTCTGCTCGCTCTTCTCGGCATCTGCCGGAGACAACAGTGCGGATGGTACTGCGGAAGGACCGTTAAATGCATCCCCGGCGGAGATAGGATCCGTTCCGGCTGCATATTTCACTTCCACGCCATTGCCTACACGGTTACGAATGCCTTCAAGCGGACTCACGGTGTATGTCGGGTTAACGAGGCTGCTGCCTCCACCTGCTGCAGAAGCTGTGTCTGCATCCGGTCCAATTACTGCAATGGAATTCAGTTTTTTCTTGGAAAGCGGCAGCACGTCATTGTTATTTTGCAACAGCACCATGCTCTGCTCAGCAATTTCCCGTGCTTGCTTACCGTCTGCCTTCGCATTAATCTGCGTATTGGTTACAGGGTTGTCGAACAGCCCTTTCTCGAACATTTGGAGCAAAATGCGGCGAACCTTCTCATCAATGGTCTGCTCGCTGACTTCACCTTTTTTCACGGCTTCCAGCAGCTGTGTTCCCCATTTGCCGTAAGGCTCTCCTGGTGTCTCGAGATCCAGACCCGCGTTAGCCGATTTGGCTGTACTGAAATTGGCACCGTAGTCACTCATGACGAACCCTTCGAAGCCAAACTGGTCCTTGAGCAGATCGGTCAGCATCTCCTTGTTCTCACAAGCATATGTACCGTTCACCTGGTTAAATGAACACATGGCGGAACCGAGATCCGCTTTTTCAACCATAGCCTGGAATGGACGTGCATAAACTTCTTGAATCGCACGTTCACTGGCTGTTGCATTCGTTGTGAAACGCTCCGTTTCCTGATTGTTCAGGAGGTAGTGCTTCGCCGTTGCAATCACCGGGTTGCTTTGAATCCCGTTGACATACGCTGCACCCATGCCGGAAGCCAGCAATGGGTCCTCACCCAGGGATTCGAAGTTACGGGATCCCCATGGCGTACGTGCAATATCCAGCCCAGGGCCAAGCACCACGTTATGTGTTGTATCATGCGCTTCCTGTCCGATCAGATCGCCATATTGTTTGGCAAGATCGGTATCCCAGGATGCTGCCAGGGCAATCGGTGCAGGCAGTGCCGTGGACTTTTTGTCCTGCACATCCGGATTGGCAACACGCACCCCTGCTGGTCCATCCGCCATCTGTAGTGCCGGAATGCCAAGCCGCTCCAATCCATCATTATAGAAACCATAATAGTTATTTACTTTACCAGTAACGAATCCGACTTTCTCCTCCAGCGTCATCGCCTTGAGCAGCAGCTCGGTGCGTTCCTTCGCAGATAAGGATTTGTTCATCCAAGGGCGATCTGCCCCGGAATCCGCTTCTGCGGCAAAGGCGTGTAACGGCATGGCCGCAACCGCCACGATGATTAATAGCATAAACCATCGTTTGAGGAAAATCAGGTTGAGTCTTCTGTTCATGTTTGTAAGCTCTCCTTCTCTCTTGATCATTTTTCTTGCACACATTGCTTGAATACATGTATACAAGGGAATGCAAACTGGCTTGTCCCAGCCCTTCAAGCATTCAGGCAGCCCTGCACATCGCTACGAAAAGTGCGGCTCGACAAGCGAGCGAGCAATTTCGCTTTCTTACGATAGCCGACCTGCGGATCAATTACATCCCCTTAAATATGGAAATGGAGCTGAAAGGAGTGAATTAGTTCTTAGGTATGATGTCAGGAATAATTCGTATAACATCATATGAAAACGAGTTAATTACATTTTTGTAACTCAAATCATACAAAACATTTACTTTTGAAAACAGTCGTTATGTCCCATTTCGATTTAACAATTAATTCAATAAATTATCATATTAAGGAATTTCAATTGAACACCTGGGCCCAAAGTCTATTTGTAAACGGATGCAATAAATTTCTTCGTTCCACATGGAAAATAAAAAGCAACCGAAGTCCCTTTTAACAGGTACCCCGGCTGCTATTTCTTCATTACTCACTCTAATCGTATCGCATTTCTCTAGTCGAACTTCCTTAAATCTTACATCCATTCTTACTAACCATGTCACCTGCTCTGTCCTAATCTTGCCTGCGATCTCGAGTTACTTCTAGCTCTTCAGCTGCGCCAGGATTTGTGGATCTTTGATCTTCTTATCTTCTGCGAGCAGCATGATTTTGGATAAAATCTCAGCTGTTCTTGGATCTTCGTCCAGGAATGGCAGGAAGATCCTCCCCCGATGCTGACTATGCACAGGTACGATATATAGCGCACCAGTTGCCTGTTTAAACACATTGCCACTGCCGAGATGAACGGCATATTCGCCAAAGTCGCCTTCGATCCGTGCATAATTGCCATCCAGTCGTACATTGTCTATCTTGAGTAGACGCAGGGATTCATTCACGATAACATGACGCATTTCAATCGTTGTCAGGCTGGCTTCCGGATCCACCCCGCCCACATGCGCAACACTGACTACCAGATCAACATCACGCATGACCTCCGAGAAGAAGACCTTCGGTACATCTTTCAAGGCTACAGGCTTATACGTTTTGCGATCATAAAATTGTACTGTCTCCAGCGTAGGTGCTTCCGTATCTGCCGGTGAGAACCAGTCTGCCATGGCATACAAATTGGCTATCAGGTTATGCTCATAGCTGACTTTCTGCAAGCCTTCCTCATAACTGACGGTCCACTGGCGACCTTTGAGCAGGGCAACCGTCTTCTTCGGTTGAATCTGATACCCGGCATACCGGCGGGAGACGGTTCCATTCGCAAGCTCATCCTCATTTGGAAGGTACAGCTCACGGAAGACCTGCTTGAACGGCTGTCGTGCCTGACGGGTGAACAGATCCCGCTGGAATTCGCTCCATGTCCCGCTGCGGAACAATTGCAGTGGATGTGCAATCACCAGTGGATCCTGCTCCTGCAATGCATGTGTGGTACTTTGTTCGCCAGGTGCAATCAGGCAGGCTGATTCCGCATCGAAATACCCCAAACGGTCACCTGACTGAAACACCAACGTGCGAATCAGCGGACGAATGACCGGATTTTGCATCAGACTGGTCACTTCCTGGACGGTAAAGGCAGTCTCCGCCGTCATGGAACGCTCCAGTTCATGTTTTGCCCGGCGATACTGCTGTACCAGATCCCCTTTTAATTCCTTCAATTCGTTAATGTATCCATCTTTCTTGAATCTTGCAGGGACCGATTTGAGTATCTTCCCTTTACTTACAAGAACCAGCTCGGACTGCCCATCCTCATCAATGACCAATTGTGCTGTCGTTGTCTCATCCAGGGCCTTCGGTTCAAAGTAGGATTTCATCTCATCCAGCTTGCTCGCTTCCATGTTCCAGATCAGCCGGGTAACGTCCGTATACCCTGCATTGCGGGCCAGGTTGCCAAGAGCAATCTGCGCGGCTGCACCTTCACTAGAACGACGCTGTGCTCCAAATTGCTTGCTCTCCAGCAGAAATTTCTGAATGAAATCATAACGTTCTCGCAGATCCTGTTCCTGCTCCGCTTGGAATGGAATCAAACTGTACGTGAGCAGATGGTCCTTATTACGCTTCTCCTGTACAGATTGACGCATATCCTCCAGACGAAGCTTCCCTAACGCTGCATCGGCGAACAACTGGGATCTGCGGTGGTTTGATCCACCCGAAATGTATTTGGCACAATCATATAACAGATTGAACCGTTCCTCGCCGACAGCAGCATAAGCTTCCTCGAACCAGGCAATATCAAATGCGCCGTCGTTGAATTCCTGCGGCGATATCGGTGAATAGTGAGCGACAATGGTTTCCTTTTCAGCCGTAAATCGTTCATTAATGTGGGCATGGAAGTACCATGCGGCACTGCGAAGTCCTTCCCATCCCAAATGCTTCGATACGATCTCCATCCACTGCGGGGCGTACATGGCCGCTTCCAACAGCTTTTTCTCTTGAATCGGATATTGCTCAAGTAGTTGGCCCAGGAGAGTATCATCCTCACCCTCACGTGGATGGCAAACTTGAATCAGGTGACTGAACGTCTCCTTGCGTGTTGTGTTATCTCCGTAGCTGTAGATATAGCCTCGTACAAACGTATCCTTATCCATGGCTGAGACCAGATGCACCCAATGCTCCATGCCTTCAATTCGTTCAAACTTCATGGCCAGTGTACTGACTTCGGTGGAAAGCTCACCTCGTGTCAGTTCGATCTCCAGAATTCGTTCAACGACAGTATTCCGCAGCTCTATCAGTTCCGGATCATCCATGATGCCTTCGGTGCGTGTCGACGTCAGCTCATGAATGAATGCAAAACGCTCCCCGCCCGTCAGCAACTGACGGTATATCGTCTGCTTGTCAATCAAACGCAATTTGAATGCCCGCACGTAATCCTCGAATGATAACAGGGAGAAACGCTGTGTATTTCCCACAAGGTTGATGAACTGATACGCCGTTTGGAAGAATCGTTGGAAACTGGCATCATCATATATTCTGCTTCTTACCAGGTAGTTCCACCGTTCCGTCAGGATATGAAGCATGCCAGCTTCCTTCTCCAGTTGATCGTCCGGCATACTGGCGATAATAGAAGCCCATGTTTTCTCCGCGATCTCAAATGTATCTGTAGGGTTGCTGTCCCTGAACGCGGCTGCAATCAATTCGGCAACTTGATCCTTGTAGGTCAGCGAAGCCGCCATCTGTTTCATTTCTTCCATATAGGAAAGAGGATAGGTCTGTTCGGCAAAAGACTTGCGCCAGCCTTCCAATAATGGGATTTTGCTTAATTCGTTATAATCATATTGATCGTGATAATAGCTGTAATGTTCATTTAAGTTGCCGCTCAGTGTGCTGAATTGCAAAATAAAATAAAGCTGCATGAGTTCCAGGCTGTTCAGATCACTCTGCGCAACATACGCCTCCCAAACGTTGTGGAGAGGATATTGCTCCATCTGTTTCATCTGATTTCGTTCCGCATAGGAGAACATAGAGCGCAGGCCGGCTCCAATCAAAAGCGTCTCACGGTAGCCCGCATAATACTCTACCTCATACTCATGATCCCTGTGTTGATGGACCAGAGCATCTAATCCTTTCAGAAATGGTTTGGCCTTCTCCAGCGAGAGGGTGAAGATCTCCTTGGGATTGAAATCACTAAGATCACGCTTCTCCTGCAGCAGTGGCTCCACCCGGGATGGATCGAACAATCCAAAACCATTCGAAGAGGTATACCGGCTGCCCTCCTTCGTCAGCTTGTCCAGCAGCTTTTGCTCCTTCGCGGTAGGCTTCTGGATCAGTCCGGCTAATGGCTGTAATTGTTCATGTTGATCTGCACGTTCCGGATCTGCAGAAATCTCGGTCAACAGTTCCAGTGCGCCCAGACGCTGCAATTCATTCTTCGCCTTCAGCAAACGTTCCAGTGAAACCACTAGTTGATCCACAGGTTGCAGCAAAAGAACCTGAATGACCTTCTGCCGAAGTGAACCGGTCTTGAGTTTGAGCAAGGCCTCCATCTGTTTCATCTCGTCAGTAGTCAGCTCAAGCTTCCTCACTTTGACTAGAGCAATCTCTCGGTTGCTCATGCTTTTGTCGGATAGGCTCTCAAACACAAACTGTCTTTGCACCTCGTTATCGGGCTGCTGAACGAACTGGGATAACAGCTCGCCTCGAAGTTCCGGGCTCAGCATGTCCTTGATTGCAATGACTTCTCCGATCCAATCGGGGTCCATATCATACGCAGCCAGATAGAGCATTTTTTTGACCACATCATTCCGTTCAATCCGGTAATGGACATATTCAAGAACGCCAGATGGTCCACCTTCCCCTCCCAGAGGAATGCGGTTCAGCAGCTGCTTAAATTGATCGAAGTCCTGACGCCGAATTGCCTTGTCTTCAAAGACAGGCAGGGGCGAAATGTGAATGCTGCGCAGATTCTCTCCATCCTCGAAGTGCCAGTTATGCATGTACATGGCATCATAGTTTTGGATAATCCAGTGCATCAGCTCCAGATCCTGTACGTCCAAATACCGACGGGCAATGCTTAGCCGCAGGTCACGATTCTGACTGTTCGCAAGCACATATTGCGCAACAATTTTCTGATACAGTTGGCCTTGATCCATAATACGGATCAATTTGTCATTGAGACGGTCCTCTTCAATAACAGCCGTCGCCCACAGACTGATGAATATCTTATTGGCATTGGAATCCTGCTCCCAATCTTCACGAACAGCTGCATCGGTCAGCGCTTCATAGGCTTGCTCAATCAACTGTGATGCAACGCGCGAATTGGCCGCTTCAATTCCGAGCCCTGTCCATACAGCCAATGCTCGAACCACTGAACTGAAACGAATCAGATTGTGATCGACGATTACTTTTAATATGTATATAAATGCTTCAATGGTTCCTTCATCCATCCGTTCAACGATACTTTGGCGCAGTCCTTCCTGCAGTCTTGCTGCCACAAGCAGCTCACCAACCATATGGTACGCCTCTGTCTGGTCACTCATGAATATACCTTTGATCATCTCGCCAGTAAGCAACGCCGACTGATTGTCGCCATATATGATCTCGTGTAATGCCTGCTTCATATCTCCGTTGCCATGGTCCAGTTCATATGCGATGCAGTCCGGAAGCACAGATCGGATCTCATACAGATAATCAAACTTGTATTCACGAACAGATACATATTCGTCCAGGGAGAATTGCCGCATCTCCATGCGCAGCAGTCCAATGAGTTTCCGGATCACCTGTCCAATATGCTGTTCAGGATCGGAAGTGCGAAATGGCCGGCGCTCATACATGATGCTGTACGGGTAATTTGTGGCGCGGTCAGCAATGTAACGGAATCGTTCCACCAACCGTTCATTCACCAGCTGCCCAAGCACGTTCAGCAAGGGTTCAAATAAGGGCTCTCCCGTTTCGGCAGCCTGCTTTTGCAGAAATTCCTCTGTATTCAGATATACTTTTTCATCTCCGCGCAAATATGTGGAACCAGCCATCTCCACCACATATCCTGCAAACTCCTGCCAGGTCCCGTTCAATGACTCTGCCTTCTCTTGCAGACCGTTGATATACACCTGTTCATTATCGTTCTGATTCATCCAATCTCCTCCTTATCATTTATTACCACAAGCGGCCGGCAAGCATGGTGAACCGGATAAACACCAATTCGTCATCTTCCTGCAACTTCAGTGGTGCATCCAACTCGGACAATTCTTCATCATTGAGGAAGACTTTGTATAGTCCATCTTCATAAGCCATCATAGCCGTTTGGACCGCATGCTCCAGGTCTTGAATCTCCTCATTGTACACTTCTCCAAAACCGACTTTTCCCGTTGATCCCTTAAGTTGAATCTCCTCAGGCATAAGATAGGTGAGTAACGCCGCACTGTTTTTCTTCTCCTGAAGAGCGTTCACCTGCACGTATACCATATGTTTGATTAGCTCTCGTAATGTTTCGGTTGTTTCCGGAAGTGCTGTGGCTTGTTTGGCAAGTGCAGGCTTGCGTTTGCCCAGGCTTTTGACCGTGACCCATACGTTCACAACGCCCCCTCCCTTCTTCTATATGAACTGACTAGTTACGTCTCACCAGTCTAGTAAAAAACTAAAAATGCGTACACATGTACCCCTTATTAGCATCATAACCAATATTTCCGCCACAATCATGAGCCATTCCTCACGTTTACCTGGAACCTGCGAACTACTGCACTCCCAACGTACTTACGCAAAAAAGCCGGGTTGTTCCAATAACCTTGGAACTCCCAGCCACATCAGCATTCATGCAGACCTAATTTGTGTTATGAGAAAATGAACAGCTTTGGATTCATCTGGCCAATCGCATGGGGCAAATCGTTACAGCTGCCGTTTTGAAGCCGGGCATACGGCAATAAGGGTCCAGATCGGGCCTTGTCGCCCGATTGACGTTCTGAATGCCACCCCAATGCATCGGTACAAACAGCGTGTCTTCGCGAATATGTTCCTTAATACGGGCACGTACCGTGAAGCTCCCATGCACAGATTGAATCTCGACCCACTCCCCATCCATAATTCGATTACGCGCAGCTGTAGCCGGATGAAGTTCCACAAAATTCTCCAGTTCACGAGCTTCCAGCGTTGGGCTCCGATGGGTTTGTACGCCAGTCAGATAGTGAGGAAGCACGCGGCCATTGGTCAGGATCAGAGGAAATTCCCGCGAGACATCCTGCCAACCAGCACTTAATTCACTTGTAAATGCAGCCTTCCCGTCCTCATGGGCAAACCGCTCACTGAACAGCAATCCCTCACCCTCATCCTCCAGAGAAATGCAGGGCCAATAGATCCCTTTTTCTCTTCGCAGACGTTCATAGGTCATCCCATAGTAATCTGCAATTCCGCCCCGGCTCGCTTGTCTGAGCTCATTGAAGATATCCTCGGCACATTCATATTGGAAATATGAAGCTTTGCCAAGCCCCCCAGCAATGGAGCATAGAATATCCCAATCGTGACGGGTATCCCCTGGTGCTGGCCTACCCTGTTCACGTAACAGAACCCGGCCTTCCAGATTGGTCAGCGTACCTTCGTTCTCCAAATAAGAGGTAACCGGAAGCACCACATCGGCCATCTTCGCCGTCTCGGACAGAAACATATCCGCCACGACCAGAAACTCCAGCTTGCGAAGACCTTCTTCTACCAGGCGTACATTGGGATTGGAGACGACCGGATTGGAACCCATCACAAGCAGGGCACGGATCTCCTGCTCATGCACCCGTTCCATCATTTCATAGGCAGATACACCTTTTCCAGGCAAGGTTTCAGGTGCAACTCCCCAGACGGATGCTACATGTGCACGGTCCTGTTCATTCTCTATGGAACGATATCCCGGCAGCTGATCGGCCTTCTGCCCATGCTCTCTTCCGCCCTGTCCGTTCCCCTGTCCAGTGATCGCACCGTAACCACAGCCTGGTCTGCCGACTTTTCCAGTCGCCAGTACCAGGTTAAGAAAATGACGGACTGCCAGATGTCCATCCGTTTGCTGTTCCACTCCCCGCGCTGTCATGATCATGCCTGTCTCCGCCTGACCATAGGCCATTGCGGCCTGACGGATCAGGGTCAAGTCCAGCCCGCATTGTACGGCGGATTCTTCTAGATCTATCTCACTCAGTGCATTCTGCAAACTCTCATATCCTTGGGTTCTTGCATCAATAAAATGCTCATTCACCAGCCCCGCTTCCATAATGACCTTCAGCATGATGTTCGCAAGCCGTGCATCCATACCCGGTTTGATCTGCAAATGAAGGTCGGCAATGGCTGCAGTAGCTGTCTTGCGCGGATCAATAACGATGATATACGCTCCATTTTCCTTCGCCTGGTTGAAATAAGGCAGCAGAGTGGGCTGGCACTCTGCAACGTTGGTCCCTGCAAGTACAATGCACTCGGCCCGAGGGATGTCGGACAAGCGGAATGTCAGCCCCCGATCCATGCCAAACACCTTACTTCCTGCAGAAGCAGCGGCAGACATACAGAAGCGACCGTTATAATCAATATATCGTGTCCCTAGAGCAACCCTTGCGAATTTTCCTAGCAAATAGGCTGTTTCATTGGTGAGGGAACCCCCTCCATACACACCGATTGCATCGGCACCGTATTGATTCTGAAGACTGATAAAACGCCCTGCGATATATTCAGTGACTTCTGGCCATGAAGAAGGTATCAGTTCACCATCCCGGCGGATGAGAGGCTGCAGAAGTCGCTGTCCACTCAGTGCATGCTGATGTGCATTCATGCCTTTGACACACAATCTCCCCTGCGAAGCTTCATTCGGCACGCCTTCAACGGTGTACGTGGCACGGCGCTCACCAGCGATGGACCCAGCAACTTCCTCGACGGTCATTTTGCACTGTACGCTGCAATAGGGGCATTGTGTCTCCCGTACATGCAGTTTTGAAACAAACGAACTGTGTTCCATTGATGTCTTCATTCCATCTTCACTCCCTTCCCTACCTTTTTGATCAAGTAAGTGTCAATTCGCTTACCGTTCTGCCCGCCAGCTCGTTCTGGAATTGTTGATCCAGCAGATTTTCGCGGATTGATATGAATCCCAATCGCTCTACCCATGCCCAGAGGGGTTCATCGTACCAGGCGGTTCGGCGATACCACTCCACGCATGCCGAGATCAGCTGCACTGCATCTTTTTCCGTCTCGGCAAGTCCGAGGAGTCCCCCCTCTTTTACCGGATGGGCCGCATGACCACCCGCGTAAATTTCCCAGCCGGCGGGAGATTCCTGCAATCCGATATCCTGCACTACCGGGCTCACCCATGAGCTTGCTCCACCCGATACGGCCACCCTCACGGGAGCAGGCATATCTGCATTAACCCACCTAAATTGAAGGTCCTCTACCATGGCTTCGAACTTCAAATCACCTGCATGGACCTCGATACCCACAACCGCGCCCCGCAGGATATCGTTCCGGTTTCCAGCCCGATCAGGCTGATGCACACTTATCCACTTTCCGGTTATCTTCAAATAGTAACGAAGTGCAGATTGGCAGATATGGCACCCTTCTTCTGTTCTCCAGTCCAGCTGCTGCATGATTCTTCTCATTCCGTCTCCCTCATGAATTCCATACAGATGGTGATGCTCTGCTGAAGCTGCAAGCTCAGAGGGATCTCCATCCGACAACCGAGTGAGCGCTTCTTTCAGTGAGGCATGACTTAGATCCGTACAACTGCAAACGGGCCATTCTGTCGTTTTCGCCGCAGCTGCTGCTTCGCTTGCACTACCGCCGTTTTTCTGGAGATGCAGAGTGTGCTTCACCAGGGCGGTAACCATTGGACGACATCCGCCGCAGGAACCGGAGGCTTTGGTATGCTCCTTCACCTGTTCAGCAGTCTGCAGCCCCTTATCCTGTATGGCCCTCATGATCATCAACTTGCTCACATTGTTACAGGCGCACACCGTCTCCTGATCAGGCAATGCTGCTGCTGCCTTCTCGGCTGGATTCGTCCCTTCCTCGCGCGGAGCGAGTTCTTCGATGCCAGCCCCACGCTGTACAAGTCCCAATAGGCTGGCACTCTCCGTCGTATCCCCGAACAGGATCGCTCCACTTACGCGCCCTTCCTTCATCAATACTTTCTTATACGTACCGCGAATACCATCAAGCATCTGTACAGCCGTCCGCATTTCTTCTCCGCTAATGTTTCCGGCCGAGAACACGTCAACGCCAGAGACCTTCAGTTGGGAATAGGGAATAGAACCCTTATACTCTGTTGTCTCCTGCTCACATAAAAAACGTGCGAGTACCTTACCCTGCTCATACAGGGGGGCTACCAGACCATAACTGATCCCCCGATGTTCGGCACATTCACCCACAGCATAAACATCAGGTACGCTGGTACGCATATAATCGTCGACCACAATCGCCCGATGGGTCCTAATTCCGCTCCGCCTGGCCACTTCAACATTGGGGCGAATGCCTACGGCCACAACGACAACCTGTGCTTCAAGCTTGGTTCCATCTGTAAATTGAAGCCCCTGAGCCTGGGACCGACCCACAATTTTTTGTGTGTTTTTGCTTAACAGGAAAGACATACCCTGAGCTTCCAGCTCATGCTGAAGCATGGTCGCTGCCTGCAGATCCAACTGCCGATTCATAATGTAAGGTGCGTTATGCACCACGACTGCTTCCATCCCCAAATGCAGCAGTCCGCGGGCAGCTTCAAGCCCAAGCAATCCGCCACCAATAACGGCTGCCTTACGATGTACTTTGGAATACGCGGACATACGTGTGCAGTCATCTATGGTGCGGAAAGACATCACCCTCTCTTTATCCACACCAGGAATGGGCGGAATAAACGGAGCAGACCCTGTCGCAAGGATCAGAATATCGTAGGACTCCCTTATCCCGGACGACGTTTCAATCGTTTTAGCTTGAATATCGATCCTGTGGACAACCTCTCCCGCACATAATCGAATGCCATGCTCCTCATACCAGCTCCAGTCGTTAATGATAATGTCCTGCAGATCGTGCTCGCCCTGCAATACTTTGGATAACATGATCCGATTGTAATTGGGACGTGGTTCATTTCCATAGATGACAATCTCGAATGTATCCGGAGATGCAGCAATAATCTCTTCCACACACCTCACACCTGCCATACCGTTTCCGATAACCACCAGTTTCTTCTTGCTCATGGGCTGCCCCCTGTCTCTGTTACGTGTTGGGTTAAAATTAAACAGAAAAATCCCTTCTCCATCGTTCGGAAAAGGGCACCGTTGCCTCCGGAATTCACACGCCATTGTGTGATTTCATATTAGATTCAGATTACGGCAATCCGTATTATGTGTCAACAAAATTAACACATAAATCTGAATTGATATCGAAAATGATTTATTTCAAAATTTAATGTTATTTTTGTTGACATATACAAATTCTCTTTTTATAATTTGAATCAAAATCACCGTGCTGTGATCAAATCAGGTGCAGGAACACAATGACGTGTCCTGCCTGTCGGCAATGAGGCCGCAAATCGTTCATCATCTGGACGAATTGCGGCCTTTTTCTGCCTGAACTGCACAAAGACAGGGTAAGATTATTCAATTGGATGAGGAGCGATGCTGAATGGTGGAGAGCAAAAGTTTTTGGAAGAGTGGGCATAAGCCCAGCCTTTTCGGGGCATTTCTGTACTTTGATATCAGTTTTATGATTTGGGGCATGCTTGGCCCCCTCGCAGTTGTTATTGCCATGGACTACCCGATGACCCCTCTGGAAAAAGCCAACCTGGTGGCACTGCCCATCCTTGGCGGCTCCATTCTTAGACTTGTGCTTGGCTTTATGTCCGATTATATTGGTCCAAAACTTACGGCCCAGATCGGAATGGGAATAACGCTAATCCCCTTATTATTAGGCTGGTTGTGGGTGGACTCACTAAGCCAGCTATATGTTGTTGCTCTCCTGCTCGGTGTTGCCGGGGCTTCTTTTGCCGCTGCCCTTCCACTCGCAGGACAATGGTATCCTAAGGAGCACCAGGGACTTGCTATGGGAATCGCGGGAGCAGGGAATAGCGGGACGGTACTCGCTACCCTTTTTGCCAACCGACTGGCTACTCATTTCGGCAGCTGGGAAGTCGTTTTTGGACTCGCCATCATTCCAATCGTGGTCGTTTTTATCCTTTTCTCTATCTTCGCCCGTAACAGTCCCAATCGGCCAGCACCGAAGAAGCTCTCTGAGTACGGCACCTTGCTGAAACAAAGGGATGCCTGGGTATTCTGTGCATTTTATTGTGTTACCTTTGGCGGTTTCGTGGGATTGTGTAACTATCTGACCATCTTCTTCAACACCCAATATGGCTTGTCTCCTGTTCGAGCCGCTGATATCACAACCTTTTGCGTTATTGCCGGAAGCTTCTTCCGACCTGTTGGCGGTTACTTGGCAGACAAGATTGGTGGTACGCGGATGCTGACATTCCTATACACTGGTGCCTGTGTCATGCTTGTAGGTGTATCCTTCCTCCCTCCACTTCCTGTGGTCGTCGTCATGTTATTCCTGGGCATGATGTGCCTTGGGGCTGGTAATGGTTCCGTGTTCCAGTTGGTTCCGCAGCGTTTCGGTAATGAAATCGGTCTGATGACAGGCATTGTCGGCGCGGCAGGTGGCTTGGGCGGATACGCACTCCCGTTGATTCTTGGTCAACTGTATAGTTCCTACCAGTCTTATACGCCGGGATTCGTCATTCTTAGTCTGATCGCAGCCGCGTCCATGCTGCTTGTACTGGTTATGCAGTCCAAATGGCGCGGCCAATGGCTGAAGAAATCTTTTACAAGCAAAACGGAATCAACATCCCTTTCTTCATAAATAATACAGGTGACCAGCAGCATCTAAAAAAGAGAACAGCACAGCCCTTCGGCTGCTGCTGTTCTCTTGTTGTCAGGACGAATATTTGCGAAAAACAACGACGGCATTATGCCCGCCAAAACCAAAAGAATTGGACATTCCGATCTGCATCTCTGCCTCCCTGGCTTCATTAGGGACATAATCCAAATCACAGTCCGGGTCCTGGCGCTCCTGGTTAATCGTTGGTGGAATGATGCCATGCTGCAAGGTTTGAATCAGTGAGATCGCTTCCGCTCCACCAGCGGCTCCTAACATGTGCCCAGTCATCGATTTATTGGCCGTCACGGGAATACGATAAGCAGCTTCACCGAAGAGGTGTTTAATCGCTCGGGTCTCCGAGAGATCTCCTGCTTCGGTACTGGTTGCGTGGGCGTTAATCACATCCACGTCATCAGGCTGAAGCTTCGCATCAGCAAGCGCAGCTCTCATGGCCAGGAATGCTCCGCGGCCTTCCGGATGGGTTGCTACCATATGATATGCGTCTGAACTGGCACCATATCCAACAATTTCAGCCAGGATATTTGCGTTTCTAGCCAGAGCGTGGGATAGAGACTCTACCACCACAATCCCCGCACCTTCTGCCATCACAAACCCATCTCTTCCAGCGTCAAAGGGGCGACTCGCCGTTTCATAGGCTTCGTTTCTTGTGGATAACGCGGTAGCATTACCGAAGCTGGCCAGCGAAACTTCCGTGATGGCTGCTTCAGTTCCCCCTGCAATAATGACATCTGCACCTCCGTCACGAATTAGCCGGAAGGCCTCACCTATGGCTGTATTTCCAATGGAACAGGCAGTCACAGGGGAAAGCGTCGGTCCCCAACATCCGAATTTCATGCTCACCATGGCAGCTGCCATATTGGAAATCATCATTGGCACAAGGGTCGGACTAACTCGGCCTGGACCACGTTCGGACAACAGCTTTCCTTGCTCCATCAGTGTTTGAATGCCGCCGATGCCGGAACCAATGTATACCCCAACCCGTTCCCTGTCCACTTTCTCCATATCCAGTCCCGAATGCACAAGAGCATCGTCAGCTGCCGCTACAGCAAATTGGCAAAATCGATCCATACGGCGGGCTTCCTTGCGTCCGAAGCGACCCTCTCCGTCAAAATCTCGGACAACACCAGCCATTTTGGTTTTATATGAAGTGGTATCGAAGCTTTCAATTAATGATATTCCTGACTGCCCTTTCACAAGTCCGTTCCAAAATGTATCTACATCATTGCCAAGCGGCGAGACAATTCCCATGCCGGTAATCACAACACGTTCGCGTTCCATATCTAACTCATCCTCCTTAGCCATTCAGGCTAACCGACTGAACTTCTGCATTTATATTGGCACGTGCAGTATCCTATTACAAGTTGTGAATTATAATAGTATAATGACTACCATGATAAATGAGGTTGGGGTGGAATGAGATGAACCAGGATGTCAGGCTTCAGGCTTTATCCGTATTTTTGAAAACTCAACGTGCCAAAATAGCTCCGTCAGCGGTCGGTTTGCCGGAAGGCACCCGGCGCAGAACACCGGGTCTTAGAAGAGAAGAGGTGGCCCAATTGGCGGGTGTAAGCACAACTTGGTACACCTGGCTTGAACAAGGAAGGGATATTCAGGTATCCCATTCGGTGCTAGATAACATTGCTTCCGCACTCAAACTGACCCCGGATGAACGCAAGTACTTGTTCTCCCTTGCCATGGAGCATTACTCCGAACTTCATATCCGTGAGGAAGAACCTTACCAGCTCCATCCTTCCCTGCAAAAAATACTGCAGGAGCTCCAGAATTGTCCCACCATTATTTCCGATCGCCGCTGCTACATTGTTGGCTGGAATGAAGCAGCCAGTCATGTCTTCATTGATTTTGAGCAGATTCCTGCCGAACAGCGAAACATGATTAGTCTATTATTTGAACGAAAGGAATTTCGGAGACTGGCGGTCAACTGGGAGGATTTTGTCCTCGGATACCTTGCGATCTTCCGCGCCTATTACGGCCAATATGTCGATGATGAATGGTACAATCTGTTTCTGAATGAAATGATGGATCGATATCCGGAGTTCCAGTCCCTATGGAAACAAAGCAGCGTGAGCAGTGCACCAGACGTACTGATTGAATTCAGACATTCCAGAGCAGGCAAAATGTTGTTCAATCTGACCTCGTTACAGGTTCAGGGTAATACCGATCTGCGTTGCAGTATATACACTCCTGCACAGGATACGGCCACCGAGCGGAAATTGGTGCGCCTTATGGAACGTGAGAAGGAACGTCAAGCCAGACCTAACGTTTAAACAGTATTCAATGCTACAAAACGCAAAAAAGATCCGAACGGTTTCCGCTCGGATCTTTTTGATGATCATCCAGCCCTTTGTATCGGATATGGATCAGATCAATCTATGCATAGCAAATGTTATTCGAACGCCGGAATGGCGATGTCTGCATACTTCTCTTCGAAGAAAGCCTTCACTTCAGGGCCTGCCATACGTTTGGCCAGCTTCTGAATGGCTTCGGAATCCTTGTTGTCCTCACGCGCAACCAAAGTGATGGCAAAATGGGAATCATCCTTCTCTGTGAACAGTGCATCCTTCTTCGGTGTAAGTCCCAGCGGGCTTGCATACGCCGGTGTCATGGCAACCAGATCTGCATCATCCAGCATGCGGGCCAGCATGAGCAGGTCTACTTCCTGGAACTTGAAGTTCTTCGGATTCTCGATAATATCCGCCTGTGTTGCGTTGAATCCTACGCCTTCTTTCAGCTTGATCAGACCGTTTTGTTCCATCATCACCAGTGAACGTCCGATGTTGGAAGGGTCATTGGCAATAGCAACCGTTGCTCCTTCAGGCAGTTCTTCAGTGGTTTTATATTTTTTGGAGTACGCACCGTAGATCGCGTTGTAGATCGGCTGTACAGCTACCAGGTTCGCATTATTGGCTTCGTTGAATTGGTTCATGTAAGGCACGTGCTGGAAGAAGTTAGCGTCAACTTCCTTGTCTTTCAATGCCGTATTCGGTTGAACGTTATCGGACAGAACGACGACTTCCAAATTCACGCCATCTTCCTTAAGCAGCGGCTTCACAATATCCAGTACATCGGTCATTGGCGGAATCAATGTAGCCACTTTCAACGTAACTTCCTGAGTCGCTTGGCTGCCTTCATTATTACCCTCCGCAGCAGGTGTCTCTTCTTTTTTGCCGCATGCGGATACAACCAGCATGACTGCGAGCAGCATAAGGATCATTTTTGCTTTCATTTTCATTCTAGCCCCTTCATCGTGTAAACTGTAATGTCATCCTAAATTCTTCTCGCCCTTTAACCTTGTTTGCCTCAGGATCTGCGATCAAGCCAGCGGGATAATCTGCTTCCGGTAAACTGGATCATCTGCACCAGAATGATCATAATGATGATCGTAAATACCATGATCTCCGTCTCGAACCGCTGATATCCGTAACGAATGGCAAAATCGCCAACACCTCCACCGCCGACTATGCCCATCACCGTGGAATAGGAGATAAAACTGATCGTTGCCGTGGTCAGTCCGAGTACGAGACCTGAACGTGCTTCCACATACAAAAATTTCAGCACAAGCTGCATGGTTGATGCACCCATCGAGGATGCCGCCTCAACCACACCTTTGGGCACATCGAGCAGTGCCTGTTCTACTAGGCGGGCATAGTAGGCAATCGCAATAACGGAAAGCGGCACCGCCGCTGCCAAGGTCCCCATCGCCGTTCCCACAATCATCCGCGTGAACGGAATCATGAATACGACCAGCAGCAGAAACGGGAACGAACGAATGATATTGACCAGGCTGCCCAGAATCGTGAACAGCGGCCTGTTCTCATATCGTTGTCCTCTTCGGAACAGATACAGCAGCGTGCCGAGTGGAAGCCCAATCAGGACAGCTGCTCCAATCGAGATGCCAACCATGACAAAGGTCTCTCCGATCGCCTTCCATATCTCATCCTGGTACTTCAATATGGATTCAGGTATCATCGTTCCTCGTCCTCCGTTTCCCATGGCTCCGCCTCTTCACCTGTAAGCAAGGACGTTAGCAAATCCGGCTGTGGTGCGGGAATACTGCGTACTTCCGCTTCCGTTAGCGTTCGGACAATGCGCCCTTCCCTCATCACGGAAATTTGGTGGCAGAGTCTGCGCGCAACCTCCATCTCATGCGTAACCATCACGATGGTCACACCCAGTGTTTCATTCACATGGCGCAGCACATCCAGAATACCGTTCGTTGTCTGAGGATCGAGCGAGGACGTTGGTTCATCGCAGAGCAATACATCAGGCCGGCTCGCAAGAGCCCTCGCAATAGCCACGCGCTGCTTCTGTCCTCCGCTTAACTGGGCGGGATATTGTTTCGCCTTATCCTCGAGGCCCACGAATCTCAACACCTCAAGTCCACGTTCTTCCCGTTCTCTCCGGGAAACACCCGCCAGTTCAAGAGGCATGCATACATTGCCAATCACCGTTCGGTTGCTCACCAGATTAAAGTGCTGAAAAATCATGCCGATGGAACGACGCGCCTGACGAAGAGCACTTTCGCTCATCCGAGTCAGCTGCTGTCCTCCTACAGTTACTTCACCTGAGTCCGGCTTTTCAAGCCCGTTCAGCATGCGGAGAAGCGTTGATTTGCCCGCACCGCTGGAACCAATGATACCGTGAATCTCTCCCTGTCCCACTTCAAGCGAGACAGAGCTTAACGCCTCGAATCCCTGATCAGCCCGGGACCCGCGTTCGTTATAACGCTTGCTTACGCCGTATAATGAAATCATGGAGATTCCTCCTGCGATTAATCATGCATGGTCCTTCGAGAACACATGAAGAAAGCCCGCACAGCCGATAACCGGAGCGCGAGCAATCCTGTTCATTTATAATAAAGCAACATTCTGTGTGAAACAAGCCTTAACGAGAGATATCTGTTTTTAAATCGTTTACATGATACAAGCTGAATCTGCCGTTCGAAGAACCGATGTAGATTTCATCCCCTACCCGATTTATTGTGCCATTCTTGGCATCCCGATCCCGGTGTTCCGGCGACCCCATAACCACGTCATGTACGCGACCGAGCAGCGTACCATCCTCTTTGTTCATGATCAGAAGATCCTCACCCATGGGTAACAGAAGTTGTTCATCGATAACCAGGTAACTTCCCTGGTTGGTAGGGTATCTCAAGGAAGAGATCGTATATTGTGCGTCCCAGCGCGTTTTTCCTGTAGTATAATCCAGTGCAGCTGGGTAACCGTTCTTGATCACAAATATTTGATCACCTTCCACAAGCCCTCGTTCAATCTTGTCATTTAACGTCCATCGTTTTTTATCGTTCTTGGCATCATAAAGCGTCGTTGTAAAATCCGAATAATCCCCGTAATGCTCACCTTGCTTATTTTCGCGGATCAACAGCATGCCATCATTCAGCACTTCGAAGCGCTGTCCGTTCCGGGCCTGAAAGTGAGCAAGTTTCTTGCCTGAATTCAGATCGACCAACACCCACTGATCCCCGAGCAGCATCCAACGTTCAGGCTTTGCCTCCGCGAATGGATCAAGACGGGTTATTCCGTCGAAGTACGGATCATTCTCGATATGATCCACAGTAGGCTTAACGGTTTTGATACTCCATACCGTACGACCTGATAGCGGGTCAGCTGCAACCAGCTTATTTTTCTCCCAATACATCACATACGGGTCATCTGCCGTCTGGTTGAACAATTGATATCCGGCACTTAGCTTCTTAGTCCAGAGGGTTTTGCCATTAGTACTGTTCAGCACGGTGATTCGTCCCTGACTGGAGCCTTCCGCTACCGGGCTATCCACTATTGCGACGTTCTTCGCAGCTGTAATACCACGAACTGAAAGTTTGGAGCCGGGTTTGTACTCCCACTGCACTTTCCCATCCGATAGTTTGATGTGACGTATGCGATCCTTGTATTCCTTATCTCCCGGAGCATAGGATGTAAAGATCGTCACACCCTCGCGTTTCGCATCCAATTGCGCTTGGAGTGCACCGAAGCCTGCATGAATCTCCCACAAATTCTTCCCGGTATGCCGATCAAGAGCGTAAACGGATTTGTCATAATGCATGCCGCTAAATCCACCGTCGTCTCCTTTCATCAGAAGCACATCCTCTGTTGCTGCTTGCAGAAAGGGATAATTCAGCTTGCCCTGATTGGTCCATGTGGATTTCCACGGTAACGTTGCAGGGAGTGTTTGGCCAAGAATTTTGGTTGTGAACTGATAGTCGTCCGAACGACTGAAACTCCAATCCGAAGGGACTACATTATTACGATCATCCACCCGGATGTTCCAGCGTGTCTGCACCAGCTTTCCCGTCTTGCTGAACGTTACCAGAAACTGTGCGTCTTCCCGCTCATATCGCCAGGTCTGTCCAATGCTCATGGAAACATTGGTTTCATTCAGATTCTGGGAATGCTCTTTCCAATCTGGCTCGCCGAGCCACTGAGCAGCTTGTTTTGAGGTCGTGCTTTTATCTAATAAAATATCCGTCAAATGACGCACATCCGTTGTAGACATGGAAGCCTGATTCCCGAACCAGCCGTCCGTTACGTTCACCCGCTGCTGTACGTCCTTCGCCCTCACCCAGATTATTGCTGGACGGTATACGTTCGACTCTTTGTTCCAGGTTCGCGGGGCAACGGAAACACCATACCAATCCTTCGTCGCTGCAACGATTAGCGCATGATCCGTTAGAGAACTGGCAGAAGGCCAGCTTGTCTGGCTTCCAGGGTACAGATACAGTTTACTTCCCGCCCGGAGTGTAAAGTTCTGCGGAGTGGACCTTTTCATCGTCTGGCTTTCCTTGGATGCGTACCATCCCGGTACCCAGAAACTCCCGAACTCGCTATGATTCAATCGGATCCATTCTCCGCGAACAACCTGTACTTTCATCTTTTCCCCGCCGGAGGTATATGTAGATATTCTCATCAAATCAACGGGAACCTTGTGATCAACCGTTTGGGCATACATAGGCAAGCCTTTTCCCAAAGTGACAGTTTCTCCGGCTTTCAAGGTTATTGATGCCGATAGGGCTTGTGTAACTGATTCTGGGGCTTGGCCTTCACGGGCAGCCACATTCAGATCCAGCAGCATGTATCCTGTAACCATCACAGCAGCTACTCCGGTAATGGTGATCCAGCTGTAACTCCTTTTGCGCCAGTTCCCGCCTGTCTTCACGCCTGTTCACTCCATCCATTTGAAGTTATTTCCATTAAAGACGTTTTGAACAAGAAAAAGTTACTGTACTATCAAAATAAAATGTCTGTGCCTTCTCTTCATCTGACATCCAGCATCGCCGGATAATAAGGGAATTCCCAGCCTAGCGTATAAGCCATCGTAAGGGATACGATAAAATAAAACACAAAATACAGATCTGCACGGGAATACCCAATCTGGATGTAATACGTCCGGCTCGCGCCATCTGCGAACCCTTTTGCCTCCATGGCGATGGCCATGCGCTCTGCTCGGCGGATGCTCTGCGCGAGCAGGGGAATGGCATACCGCTTCAAGGTTCCATACACATTCCAGTGCGAGACACGCTGCTGCGTACCGCGAATGCGGATGGCATAACGCAGCGTCTGGAATTCGTCCAGCAGAATGGGAATCATGCGCATGGCGGCCAAAAAGCTATAGGCATACTTGGCCGGCAGACGCCATTGCTGCATCAGTGAGTAGAATAGACGAACCGGACGGGTGGTCAGGCCAAACAACAATCCCGCAGCCGCCATGCTCAGGGAACGAAATCCCAGGTGCAGTCCACGATAGAAGCTCTCTTCCGTGATATGTATCAATCCATATTTGTACCACGTCGTCTCGCCTTTACCAAACATCATCATGCCTGTGGAGGTGGAGATAAAGATCAATATAAAAGGCGACGCATAGAGCAGCAGCCGATGCCAAGGATGACCCGTCCAGCATAGTAACAGAAGCATGACAACCGCTACATTGATCATGACGTTCAGATTGTGAATAAGAATAACCAAGATAAACATCAGGGTCAGGAAAATAACTTTAAGGCCAGGATTCACGGCGTGCAGCCAGGTTTCACGATGAGGAAACGACAGCTGCATGCGTAACCCTCCCCTCTTCTACAGTCCACACTTTAGTACAATATCTGTTCACAATCTCCTGATCATGTGTCACCATGACAACGGCCGTCCCCGCGCGACGCAGGCGCTCCAGTTGTCCCAGCATGGCAAACGTATTACGTGCATCCTGTCCGAATGTGGGCTCATCCAGCAGCAATATCCGCTGTCTGCGAACCATAGCAGAAGCTACACTCAGACGGCGTTTCTGTCCCATCGACAATTGATACGGGTGCCTCCCAGACAGCTCCCTGAGTCCAAATTGCTCCAGCATATCAATGCTTCTGGCCCGTCGTTCTTCCGCAGTAAGTTCTCCGCCGAGTAAGGAAAATTCCACCTCATCCAGAACCGAATTCGTAACGAATTGAAATTCCGGATTCTGAAACACGAATGCAATGCGGTCAGCCAGCTCTCTGGTCCTGCCGGGCCGTTGTCCTTCAACACGATAATGTCCCGTCGTTTTCAGGATATTCATCAGGGAAAGCAATAATGAACTTTTTCCAGCGCCATTAGCTCCAACGACTCCTACCCAATCCCCGTGAAATACCTCAGCGTGATCGATCTGTACAACCGGATTCTTCCCTCGCAACCCTGTGAATTGCCTCAATTCGAGTGCTGGATGGTATAAGTCTGATTCCCTAGAATCATCTTCTTCGACTTCTGTGCGATTGCCGGATCCGGACGTCACATGCTTAAAGGCATCTTGAGAATCCTGCTGCTTCGCTCCCACCTTCCGGGCTCCACGTACCTCCCATACTCCCGGATACCAGATGCCATACTCCTTGAGCATACTCCGCTCCTTCGCAAATACCTGATCCGCCTGTCCGTCGGCCACAATCTTCCCTTCGGGTGATAGCACGATGATTCGGTCAACCACGTCCACAACCTCATTAATTTTGTGTTCCACGATAATGAGCGTCTTATCTCGTGCGACCTGCTTCACCGTATCCCACACCTGTGTGGTTCCCTCATCATCGAGCAGTGCGGTTGGTTCATCCAGAAACAGGACATCCGGCTCCATGGCAAGAATGGAGGCAATCGCAAGGCGCTGCTTCATCCCCTGGGACATCGATTGAATGAATGCACGATTATGTTCAAAAGAAAGCCCAACAAGCTCCATATAATGTTGAATCAGCGCAGGCATCCGGTCCCTTGGGATATTCCGATTTTCAAGCACAAACGCAATCTCTTCATCACTATAGGACATGCAAAATTGGGTATCCGGGTCCTGGAATACAATGCCTGGCTGAATCGGCACCTGAATCTCATCGCATTTCATCGGAATCTCCACGGACCGCGGAATAAGACCGCTCAATATTTGCAGCAGCGTGGACTTGCCTGAACCACTTGGACCGAGCAGCAGCACTTTTTCCCCTTTACGCACGGAGAGAGACAAGCCCTGGAATACCAGGTCCTGCTCTCCCGGGAACTTGCATCTTAGATTGGTAACCCCTACCGCCTGCGAATTCCCTTCTCCGTTCATCTAGTCCAGTGCCTCATAATCCTGCTTGGAGACAGGTCTCAATGACCGTGTAACGCCTGTGAGTTCAAGTGCTTTCGCAAGATAATACGCAAATACACCTGCAATCAGAATGCTTCCAATGAAGCGGAAACCGATAAACAATGTGTAGTTCCACGCCGATAACGAGTCAATGTATCCATACTGGTAATCGAGCAAAAGCGAAGCCGCTGCTGCCCCAATGGCTGCGAGACAGGTGACGAACAGATTCGTTTTGCGGTACAGAAATGCGGCGAAGAAGATCTCTGCGCCCAGCCCCTGTAACAGACCGTATACCAAGGTGGACATCCCCCATTCACTTCCGAGAAAAGCACTGACGGTTGAGGCTGCTACTTCAGCAAGAATGGCCACCCCCGGCTTGCGAATGATGACATAGGCGAACGTGCCCGCCATAAACCACATGCCATAGATCATTTGCTCCGCATGCACGCCGAAAGGCTTCATCAGATCATACGTCGGTCCCCATATCTTGTAGATGACCCCGAATACAACCGCAATCACGATCGTCACCAAAATATCGGTTAACTTCAATTTGTTGCTGCGCACTGTTGTTGACATGTTCTCTACTTCCTTTCTCTGCTCCCCATAAGGTTATGAAATGAAAATAAAAAAAGCCTCCCCGGTTCCGGGAAAGCCTTACGCACAGTGTCACATATCATGATTGAAGTAACTCAGAATAAAATGAAATCCGGTTCAATTCACGAGGCAAGCCTGCTTTCGCTCGCATTCCGAGATCAACCGTTCCCATTTCCATTCCCCAAGTTACTTATCATGAATTCATGTTCTCTACGCTGGCATTACCCAGATCAGATATACGGTCAGCGGCATAAGGCCCCAATCTCAGCCCAACTTCATTGAGCTCCCGGTTCACTTTATTTCATTGCTACTAATGTACACCACATGGGTATTTGTGGCAATAACATATAACCCGGACAAGGTTTCACACTGGAGAATCCCGATTAAAGAAAGGATGCCAATTCCATTAATATGAAACATTTAGGAGAAATTGGCCGTCTATATACGGGAAAGGGGATTGATGATATGAATACAACCAACACAACCTGGCAGCAAAAAAAGTGGAAATGGATCCTTGCCGCTTCGATCGTTACCGCAGGAACGGTACCTGCACTGATGTCATCCAATGTAGTGGAAGCGGCAGCGATACACCAGCCTGCAGCCTATATTAACAATGTTCCTGCCGAATATGATGTGGTTATTCGCCAGGGAGTTACGTATGTGGCGCTCACTGAATTGAAATTTCTGGGTGACTATACTTTCGGATACAACAACAAAACGAAACAAATTAGCATTAGTACAGGAAGCGACAAGTATGTACTCACCCCTAACAGTAAAAACATGAAGAAAAACGGACAGGCTGCAGCGCTGTCATCCGCTCCGATTCTGGTGAATGGCAAAGCCATGCTTCCGCTTCGTGCAATCGGTGAAGCCTTCGGTGCACAGGTTCGATGGAATCAGGCTGCCAAGGAAGCTTATATATATACGCCAGATGCATCGATTATTGAGGAGTACAACAGTTCTGACCTGACCATTGCACGTGAGGCTGCGCTTCGTCTTCCACGTTTTTCGGATTTAAAACAGGCACGCCTGGACATCCGTAATCCACTGGGTCCTGTCGACTCATCGATGACTTACATTTTTGAAAAAGGACAGAAGGACTGCTTTTTCGTCAACGAAGATAATGATCTCATCAGTTACTACGAAATTAAAAATGGAACTGCCCTGCTGAAATGGCAGGCCAACGTGAGCAGTGCAGCCGGAACAATCGGAGATCTGTTCTTTATCAAAACCAAAGCTGTAGCAGAAGCAGGGAAGCGACCATCCGTAGCAGGTCAAACTCTCGTATCGTTCCAATACTCTCGCATGCTCGAAGAGACTTCTTATGAGGTCATGAACAAGTCCGGCTCCATTGATTCGGGTTCCATTGCCCCGCAAAAAGACAACATCATCGTTGCCGTTCCAGAAGAAAACGAATGACTACTGAGAAATCTCAGAGACATATAATATTTTCTAAACTCTTTTCATCTAGTTTTATGGCAAACGCAAAAAGGCATCCTTGAGGGTGCCTTTTTGCGTAATGATATATAAAAGGGTCTAAACAATGCAATTGTCCCCGCTCTATCTTTTCGTTGACATGCTATCCTTAATATTGCGTATTCCCCGATTGACTTGTTTTACCCGACGCGAATCCCTTGAACAGGGTAGGTACTTTGGAATAGCGGGTATTCGTTATTTTGCCGACCGTCGAGCTGCTGTCTGTGCGCAGAATGGAATCCTTCACATTGGAAATGTTGGAGCTGTCCACGTTCATGGTAACCGCGTAAGAAGTTCCCCCATTTTGTCGTACCAGTTTGCCGATATCATCTGCTCTGAAGTTTTTGATGTTAATTGTCCCCGAAGCGTTCATCTGGAACACCTTATCATATGCCTTGTATGCTGCACCGCCCGTAATATTAACGGTACCTGCGGATTTAAGCGTGAGTGCATCTTCACCGACATCATTCCAGGTCACGTTCTGAATATTGCAGTTGCCATAACAATGGACGCCATCAGCTGCCGGGGCCTCGATCACTACATTTTTTAGTGTAGCTCCTGCCTCAAGACGAAAGATGGGTTTTTGATTCTCGGCCTGACTGCCATCTCCCAATGTGTTTGGATCAGCGGCTACGCTTTTTCCTTTGCCATCATAAGTCTCACCTGCTTTGACAATAATCGTCGTCTTCACAATCTCGGGAGCAGCAGACACGGGTAATGCACCAAATACAGAAGCGACCAGACCTGCGGAGAGCAGCAGCGATAACATTTTTCTCATGCGTAAATCCTCCCTTATACGGATATATTGGTGTTCAAGCCAGCTTGTCTTCCCGGATCCCTTAAGAGGTGCACCTCTTTCCTGGACCCTACCCTGATCCTACCAAAACAGGAGTGTAATGATAATAATCATTAGATTAGGTATACAATTGTCGGCATGATACCTGCATTCTTAGCAATCTTTGTCGATCCATTCCGCGTGGAATGTGCTGATCTTAACTTTCGGTATGCTTCATTTACAGTCTGTAAAAAAATCTGCAGAACAAAAAAAGAAACCCTTGGTCTATGAAAGACAGGGTTTCTCAGATGCAATTCATCCTTATGGATTAACATAATTCCTTTATAATCATGATATATCTACAGTTCTTCCTCACTATTTTCAATGGATGGTTGAAGTGAATAGAGAGGGTTATTATCTGTAAATTCATTTACATTCTCAAATGTTACTGTACCGTTATCAGCTACGATCATTTTGAAAACGACCCAATATCTCTCATTGCCGCTTCCTTCCTCTACCGTAAACGAGGCACTTGGTGAAGCTACAGCTCCGTGGAACACTTCAATTTTAGCTCCTGAACTCTTGATCGTACTCACTCCTGAAAAATGATGCACATAAAACGTATATGTTCCAGGAAGCAGTTGACGTATGGTAGTCGTTTCAGGTCCATAGGACGTGACATCATCCAAGTCCAGATCTACCATAAGTTCGTCATTATTATAGTATTGCTTATCTGCGAAGAACGTATGGAACACGCTGTTGTCACCTGCAGGACCTACAAGGTGTGAGTCCAAATCGGCTGGGTCTTTCCCCCATGTCAGAACAATACGTGTTTCATCTTGCGTAGGTATTTCAATAGCTGTTTGATTTTCATTTCTATTTTCCACATTTACTGCGGAAACACCAATCAGATACGTTTTAATATATTTCGTGTCTCCTCCTCCCAGTTCACCTGTGTAGATGCCTGGTGGAAGATAAATTTGATAGTTTCCATAAGTATCTGTAGTAACGGACCCAACAATTTCACCTGTTTTATTATCTAGGCCTTTTCTAAAGGAAATTTGCAAATTGGCAACCGCTTCTCCAGCAACATCCTTGATGTGACCGCCGAATCCGGTCAGCTTGATTGCACCACTTTGGCTTCCTGCAAAATGTGTTTTATTAACATCGGACTCTACAGTGATGTACAATGTGGCTCCGTAACGGTTAACAGGTTCAAATGTAAACTCCCCATTACGGTACTGCAAATTATTCAATTGTTGTTCTGCACCATTCAAATAGGCATGAACTACAAAATCATCTACTGTCAATTCAGAAGTATCCAAACCTTCGGTAAACTCCAATTTTGCACTTCCATTGGTAACTTGAATGCCTTCGAGCGTCGGATAAGCTGCTCCTTCGTTATAAACTGCAACAGTTACTGGGACATTGATCTCAAAATCTCCATATTGGGCTTGCACAACTGTTGTACCGTTACCTTTGGCCTGAATCTTGCCTGAGTTAACGACAGCGATGGAGCTATCTTCGACTTCCCATGTTGCAAAGGAAGTAATATCTTTGAATGCTGAGCCAGCATTGCCCGTGAGCACGATCTGACGTGTCGAGTCAATTGCTGAAAACTCTGCTGCTTCCGGTGAATAAACGACACTCGTCACCGTAGGATTTGCTTCAATGGTTGGAGACTGATTCAGTTGACTGAAATCAATGCCTTCTACATTAACCAGAGCCGAATGTAATGCTCCCCCTCCAGAAAATTGTACAATTGCATTCAATATCGCCCGATTCACTACAGCACCATTATTAATTTTAAACACAGTGTTCAATGCTTGTTCGAATACTTCGAGATTGCCAATGGTGGAGTTATCTCCAAATTCCACTGAAATTTGCTCCGCATGAACCATTACGGAGTCGAAGTTTCCGCTCAGAGCTACCGAAGCATTATGCGGAACCGACTCTGCAATATCGATTGATCCGACCTGACCTGTGGAAACATTCTGTACGATCGCACCAGATCTAATTTCAATCTGCTGAACATCACTTCCACCTTCAAGGACCAGACGGATACTGCCATCTGCTTTGTCAACGATCACTGTTGCTAGAACGGAGTTCACCGCATGAATACTGTTAGGTCCTCCGCCATAAATCTCAGTGGTTCCCGTAACATTTACATTATCAAGAGTCACGTCACCGTTTTCTACGGACTCAAGTATTTTCAAATTACCATTAATTTTAGTGTTTTTTAGAGTGACACCTTGAGAACTAATAGTTACATTTCCAGTTACATCCCCAAGCGTATATTCACCTGGAGCGGTAAGATTTTTACTAGGAGCTTGTTCCCCGCCTCCATTATTTCCACCATTGTTACTACCGTTCCCTTTATCTCCGGAACTGCTACCACTACTTCCTTTACTACTACCTTCAGAAGGTTTTGTCGTTTCCGGTTTTGCTTCGTTAGATTCTTCAGTTCCGTCCTCTGTCTTGGCCGGAGTCATGTAACTATCATATGTAGACTTATTCATTACAAATTCATAGGCAAGTCTCGCTAACGCTTGGCGATCTGCTATTCCTGAAGGATTAAATTTTACTGTTCCATCTTTTTGAACTAATCCTTTGATGAAACCAGATTGGTAGGCCAATGCTACAGAATCTTTTGCCCAGTTCGATACTTGATCCAAATCAAAAAGTTGAGGTTTGGATGTTTGGCTCGTTACGTCTTGTTGGTTCCAACCAAAAGCTCTAACGAAAAATACAGCTAATTCTTCTCTTGTCACGTTCTTATTAGGTGAAAAGCTATCTTTGGAAGTGCCTTGAGCAATCCCGGATTTGACCAGTGCACCTACATAGCCGGCATACCATTGATCTTCCTTTACATCCTTGAATTGGCTTGCTTCAGATGTATCAGGCTGCAACTTAAGTGCACCGACCATAATTTTTGCCAATTGAGCTCGTGTTACGGAATCAGAAGGCTTAAAGGTCCCATCAGAAAAACCTGTAAGTATTCCTTGTTCCACCAATTTGGTTATTTCCGTTTTGGCATACGAATGATCAATATCAGTAAAAGAATTCTTAGAAGTAGCTACTTCTGCCGATACAGATAAACTAAGAGATAACATGGAGACAACCAGCGACGTAGAAAGCATTAACGATAGTTTGCGATTAAACTTTTTCCATTTCGAATTCAAAACTCAAACACACTCCTCAGTAGGCTTCTAGTAGGTAAAAACAACAACATATGAATCTATGGAACTATATCACCTCCTGATCAATAGGATAATAATACCATGTAAAATCATAAAAACAAGATAATTAAACTATGATTTTACAAAAAAGTTGTTATCCTGAATTGATTTCAATTTTTATTATCTAAACTATTCTGCAATAAAAAAAGCAAAAAGCGTGCCATATCGAAATAAAATTCGAAGGGCACGCTTTTAATTATATTTTATTTGACTAGGCTCCGAACCGCTGACGATATCCGCACTTTCGGCATAGTTCCTCCACAGCTTCCCGCTTGGAAAAACCATAAACCAGATTGTTCGCCCGCTCGCCTTCGACAATCTCCGAGAAAGACTTCTCATGGACGTTACCGAGATTAATGACACCTTCGCCATCGAGGCAGCACGGAACAACCGTGCCATCCACAAGGACCGCCGCCTGACTGCGCAGCGCATGACAGAAGCCTTTGCCATCATCCTCTGGTGCATCCAGACTTGGCCACTGGAACTCGTGGTCCTGATTGAGATAGACATTCGGCGCAATTTTGACACCGCTGCCTGGAACCACCTTCTCCTCAATGCGGAAATCCAGGTTGAACTCGCGCTCCAGTACCTCCAGTGTTTCCCGGTTCCGATTCATCTGGGCATTCGTGAAGTTATCCTGCGTCAGATTCCAGAGCCGGAACGAGATGATCACATTATGTTTCACAGCTTCCCGGGCAAAGGACAAAATATTGCTGAGGTATCCCTCACGGTCCGTCGATCCCTCGTGCCCGTCGAAACTGTGCAGAGAGAAGTTCATTTGCCGCAACGCCGGTTTGCCAAGCAGCTTATGCTGGGTCTTGGGCAGCAGTGTTCCGTTCGTTGTTATGTTTACCTTGAATCCCTTCTCATGTGCGGAATCCAGTAACAAATCAATTTTGGGGTGAAGTAACGGTTCCCCTTTGACATGCAAATAAATGTGTTTGGTATGTGGCTTAATCTGATCCAATATATTGTTGAAGACTTCAGGGTCAATGAATCCTTTGGCACGCTTGGTCTGCGGACAGAAGCTGCATGCCAGGTTACATATGCTTGTAATTTCAATATATACTTTCTTGAACGTTTTCAACTCGGGGTCCCCATTCTGCTTAGGAGGGAGAACAGTCCCACCCTCATTTGTAATCCGGCCCATATGTGCCATCCCCATTATATCGGGTTAGGAAGCCAAGGTAAATCGACCAGCCTGATAATTTCCTTTTCTCCTCGAATCCATTAATTACGTTCACCTATAGATTCTTTCAATCGAAGTATAGGATGTATTGATTGTCCGGGTTATTGTGGTTGCCGAAACGCAATGCTAGAATCTAAACAATTTAAAACCAAGTTAAAACGTAAGAATAATAAGCTATGAGGAGAGTGTATTCATGATTACTGTTAAGGCACCTGCAGTATATGTACACGAAGCTAACATTCTTGAGCAAAGTGGTCCACGGATTGCACAGCTTGGGCAGCATGTTCTGATCATCGCCGGTGAGTCTGCATTAAAAGCCGTAAAGCCTTACCTTCTTCCTTCACTGGAGGAGCATAAGATCAAGTTCCATGTGCAATTGTTTTACGGTGAGGTTACGATAGGCCAGATTGATACTTTTACGCAGCAAGCTTTCGATCTGGATGTTGATCTGATTATCGGCGTCGGTGGTGGTAAAGTGCTCGATCTGTCCAAAGCGGTGGCCGAGCAAGCCCAATTGCCCATTGTAACGGTCCCAACGATTGCTGCAACCTGCGCTGCCTGGTCTGCCTTAACCGTGCTCTATGATGAACAGGGCCAATCTGCAGGATATCGTCCGCTGCGCCGTTCGCCTAATCTTGTTCTGGCTGATCCTCATATTCTGGCGAGTGCACCAAGGCGGTATTTGGCCGCTGGGATCGGTGACACACTCGTAAAATGGCATGAGTTCGCCGTTAATCTAAGTGGCAACGCCACCAGCCTCACTCTCCGAAACAGTGTCAGCACTGCCAAGCTTGCACTCGATATTCTCGAAGCGCACGCCATCGATGTCTATGAATCCACTGATACAACCGGTAGTACACCTCAATTCCGTGATGTTGCCGACGCCATTATTGTGCTCGCAGGCCTTGTAGGCAGCATTAGCGATGGATCACTTCATGCCGCAATTGCTCATGGGCTACATGATAGCCTCACCAAATTACCCGAAACACACGCTTCACTGCATGGAGAAAAGGTAGCCTTTGGACTTTTCACCCAGTGGATCCTTGAAGGCAAAGCAGGGGATGAGCTTCAGGAGCTGACCACTCTGTTACATAAGCTGAATCTGCCTATCACTCTTGCCCAACTCGGCATACAACAACAGCCTCAGGAAGCTGCTGCGCGCATTGCAGCAGGACTACAGTTGCGGGAAGGCAGTGCGGCACATCTCTCCTTCGGAGTTAGCACGGCGCAGGTAACCGAAGCCATCCTTCAGGCAGACCGCATCGGCCAAAAATTCATAGAATCCAGTCAGTCCAGTGAAAGCAGTACATACACCAAGGAGGTTTCCTCCCTATGATCCGTCCAAACCGCCAGTACACTCTTCCCTTAACTGCCTTTCTGAGCGCGCTTCTGTTGTTGCTGATTTCCGGCTGCTCTGCCGGAACGGATAATCAGGCCGCGGGTACAGGCACAACACCGACAGTAGCATCAGCTGCTTCGAATAAAGACGTTACTATTCGGGTTGGTCAGACCGGATGGGGCAATCTCGAATTGGGGCTAAAAGCCGCCGGACTCGATGACACCCCCTATAAAGTCACTTATAACGTATTTCAGGGAGGTAACCTGATCCTCGAAGCGATGGCTGCAAATCAATTGGACTTTGGTGTGACCAGTGAAATTCCGCCCATTTTTGCATCTCAGGCTGCCAATGGTGGAAACTTCAAAATTATTGCGGTACAACAAGGCAGCACCTTAAATCAGGAGGTCGTTGTTCCCAAAGGTTCTTCTATCAAATCAGTTGCTGACCTGAAAGGCAAGAAAGTTGCTTTCGTAAAAAATACAACAGCCCACTATTTCCTGCTCAAAATGCTGGAGGAAGCCGGACTAACCTGGAGTGATATCAGTCCGGTCGAACTTTCAACAGCCGACGGACTCAGCGCCCTGATTAGCGGGAAAGTGGATGCCCTTGCCAGTTACGGCAATGCCATCATCTCCGCACATCAGAATGGAGCAACAACGCTCGCCAGCGCCAAAGATATCCTGTCAGGCAGCTTCCTTGTAGCCGCGTCCGATCAGGCTATTGCAAATGCGGAACAGAAAGAGGCCCTAGCCGATTATCTGGAGCGAATCAACAAATTCAATGATTGGGCTCGTGCCAATAAGGATGCGTGGGCTCAAATTACAGCAGACAATACCCACCAGCCGGTGGAACAAGCCCTTAAAACCTACACGGATGGAGAAGCACAACGCCCATCACGTATTGTTGCCATTTCTGATGAGGCAATCAAGTCCGAACAGGACGTAGCAGATACGTTTCAGCAAGCGGGAATTTTTGGTCAGGCAGTCGATGTGAGCACATTCTGGAGTGATGCACTTCAAGATCAACTTCCAGCTCCAGGTAGTCAATAACGAAGGAAGCAAGGAGGTAGGCATAACGTGCGGTCCAAAACCTTTAACCGGGCATGGTTTAACCAGTTCATTCCTTTTGTTGTACCCCTACTCATTCTGGCTCTGTGGCAATGGCTGACTGCATCCGGAGTTGTTGCAGCCAATATTTTGCCCCGTCCCGCTCAAGTACTGGAGGCCTTCATTCGTCTGCTTGGTAACGGTGAACTACTGAACAATATCAGTATTAGCGCCAGACGAGCTTTGGGAGGATTCCTCATTGGTGGGGGTCTGGGTTTTCTGCTGGGAGTGCTGAACGGCATCTCCTCCCTTGCGGAAAAGATCGCCGACTCCTCGGTACAGATGATCCGTAACATTCCGCATCTGTCATTGATCCCCCTCGTTATTGTGTGGTTCGGGATCGGTGAAGAAGCAAAATTATTTCTCGTTTCACTGGGTGTATTCTTTCCGGTATATCTGAATACGTTCCACGGCATACGATCGGTCGATCCCGGTCTGATTGAAATGGGCAAAGTATATGGCCTCAGCCGTTGGTCCCTTTATAAAGACATTATCCTACCTGGTGCACTGCCTTCCATTCTCGTGGGTATTCGTTATGCACTTGGCATTATGTGGCTGACCCTTATCGTAGCCGAGACGGTTGCGGCGGATGCGGGGATTGGCTACATGGCGATGAATGCGCGGGAATTCATGCAGATGGATGTAATCGTCTTAAGCATTCTGCTATATGCCCTGCTGGGCAAGCTGTCCGATACCATCGCCAAATGGCTGGAACGGCGCTGGCTGCGCTGGAACCCGGCTCTATCCCGCAAGTAAAGCCAAAGGAGCGTGAATTGATCCATGAGCACAAGTCAGATCAGTCCTTTTCTTCAAGTAGATAGGGTTCAGAAATCGTATGATCAGCGGACAATTCTATCCGACATCAATGTCAATGTAAGACAAGGGGAATTTGTAGCCATCGTTGGACGAAGTGGTTGTGGCAAAAGCACTTTGCTGCGTCTGATCGCCGGGCTGGAATCCCCCTCTTCCGGAAGCGTTATGCTGGGCAACAGAAAGCTTGGCAGTACAGCACCAGAGACACGGTTTCTGTTTCAGGAAGCCCGACTGCTGCCTTGGAAATCCGTGCTCGACAATGTACGGCTGGGAATCCCCGACAAGAACAAGGAAGATGCACGCCAGTCGCTTCGCAATGTAGGACTTGGAGAGCGTGAAGGTGACTGGCCGGGGGTATTATCTGGCGGACAAAAACAACGTGTTGCCTTGGCACGGGCACTCGCAAGTCATCCGCGTTTACTGCTGCTGGATGAACCGCTGGGTGCATTGGATGCATTGACCCGAATTGAAATGCAGCAATTAATCGAACGCTTGTGGGTAGAAGAAGATCTGACTGTCATTCTGGTCACTCATGATGTCAGTGAGGCGGTTGCGCTCGCTGACAGGGTGCTGTTAATCGAGGATGGTCATATAACGATGGATACCCGAATTACGCTGGAGCGTCCACGTGTTCGGGACAGCGGGTTTGCTCATTTTGAAAATCTTATTCTAAATCGCTTGTTGACTCCTCCACAAGAGACACCACAGCAGATAGCCCAGAAACAGATATCATTCTCGATCTAATTCCACTGGAAAGAAGGTATGATTATGCAATCCCTCTCAACCGTTCCCTCTCCTCCTGTTAAAGATCTGTTAAATCAAATTCCGGCTTATACACCTGCCAAATCCATGGAACAGATCCGGCGGGAATTGGGACTGGAAAGTGTAGATCGACTTGCAGCGAACGAGAATCCGTTTGGCTCTTCTCCCCTGGCAGCGGAAGCAGTCAGATCGCTGAGCTCCGATCTTCTGGCTCAATACCCCGACGGTTCCAGCCAACTGCTGCGAGACAAACTTGCGGAACGTCTGGGTGTGCGTACCTCCCAACTGGTATTTGGCAGTGGATCATTCGAGCTCCTAACCCTTACCGCCCAAGCCTATCTTAATCCCGGCGAGGAATCACTCATTCCGGTCCCCTCCTTTAACTGGTATAAGGGCGCTACGCTGCTGGCAGGCGGGGTTATTCATGAAGTGCCTTTGGTCAACCATTCACTGGACCTGGAGCAATTCCGGCAGCGGATCAATGCTTCTACCCGAATCATCTGGCTGTGCAATCCGAATAATCCAACCGGAACCATTTTCACGGCAGATGCCCTGCTTGGTTTACTCGAACATGTGCCCTCCCATGTCGTGGTTGTCCTGGACGAAGCGTATTATGAATTTGCGGAAAGTGAAGATTATCCTGATACGGTTAAGCTGCTGGAGCAGTATAATAATCTGATTATTTTGCGAACCTTCTCCAAAATATATGGACTTGCCGGCCTGCGAATTGGATATGGCATCGGGAATGAAAGCATCATTGAAGGCATTAACCGGGTCAAGCTGCCCATCAGTTTGACAGCCATCTCCCAAGCCGCTGCTTCAGCCAGCCTGGATGATCATGAATTTGTTTCTCATTGCCTGCACTACAATCGTCAGGGACGGAAAACGTTAATGCAGTCCTTTGATCATTGGAAGTTACCCTACATCCCTTCCGAAACGAATTTCATGATGGTGGATCTGTTGCAGGATAGTGGCCCGATTACCAAAGAATTGTTAAACAGAGGCATCTCTGTCCGCGGCGGTGCCGAATTCGGCATGCCTACCTGGCTTCGGATTACGATTGGCACACCTGAACAGATTGCCCGTCTGATCGGTGAGCTTGATTCACTGTTACATTCAAACAATTAGAATAGGTCACTTTCCTAACTTCTTTACGCACACTTCTTTTAAGCCGCCCTCTTTACATCTCGCGGGCACGTGATATATGCTGTGTACACAACTGCATATCTTGAACGATTGCACTAGGGGAGCCTTGCGGCTGAGACGAATAAATGTATTCGGACCCTTTGAACCTGATCTGGATCATACCAGCGGAGGGAAGTGGAGCGGACTTTCAGTTAACGGATTTTTTTCATATTCATATGAACATGAATGTCGGTTGAACTTAACAGGCCCACTCATTTCTCCGGAAATGGGCGGGCTTTTTCGCATTTACTTACATACAGATCGCAAACAACGTGCATTTCCGTTCAGGCAGTTTTTATTCCAAGGGGGTCAAGGAACCAAATGAGCAACGATGTACAGATTGACAACATGACCTTTACTTTTCCGGATCAGAGACATTCCCCCATCCTCTCCAATGTGTCGATGTGTGTAAAAAAGGGAGAGTTCGTCTCGCTGATCGGCTCCAGCGGGTCGGGCAAGAGCACACTCTTCAAGCTGCTGGCAGGCTTGCTTGAACCGACAGACGGCACGATCGAAATTGCTGGGGTGCCGCCTGGACAGCGACTTGGGCGAGTCGCCTACATGCCGCAGAAGGATTTGCTGTTATCCTGGCGGACGGTTATGGAGAACTGCCTGCTTCCCTCGGAGCTTGCCCCGAGGAAGCAGGACAAGGTGAAGCTGCGCGCTTCCATTATGGCCGGACTCGACAGATTCGGCTTATCCGGCTATGAGCATGCCTACCCGGACGAACTGTCCGGCGGCATGAAGCAGCGGGTCGCCCTGCTGCGCACGTTGTTGACAGGAGGACAGCTGATGCTGCTGGACGAACCCTTTGGCGCGCTTGACGCCATGACCAAGCGGGAGATGCATCGCTGGCTGCTTGAATTGTGGGAAAGCCTCGGCAAAACGGTGCTGTTCATCACGCATGATATTGAAGAAGCCCTGTTATTAAGTGACCGGATTGTCCTTCTCACTCCTGGTGGTCGGCAGCTGCTGGACATGACGGTGCCTCTACCCCGTCCGAGACACTCGGACATGGTCTACGATCCCGATCTTATACAGATGCGACAACGGTTGGAGGAACAACTACATGCGAAGCTTTAACGTCAGCAGATGGCTTGCCCGCTACGGCCTGTTCGCTGCGCTTCTTCTCCTGATGCTGGTCAGCTGGGAATGCATCGTGCGATTGGGCTGGGTCCCTTCTTTCATCATCCCTGCACCTACATCAATAGCGAGTTCTCTAGTTGAGCATCGGCATCTGCTCCTGGGAACCCATCTGCCTGCCACATTGGTGGAGGTTGCGGTTGGCTTCGGCTTGTCCATCGTTGCCGGAAGCGCTCTGGCAGCAGGCATGCACCTCAGCCGTTCGATTGAAAAGGCGCTGTATCCCTTCATCGTAATCAGCCAGACAATTCCACTGATTGCCCTGTCTCCTGTATTCATTCTGTGGTTTGGCTACACACTCTGGAGTAAGGTCGCTGTGGTGTTTCTGATCGCATTCTTCCCGATTGTGGTCAGCACCTATGATGGTCTCCGTCAAGGCGACCCGGAACAGCGCGAACTGCTGATGACCATGGGAGCAAGCACGTGGGATCTGTTCCGCAAGCTTCAGGTACCTCTTGCGCTGCCCTCTTTCTTTTCCGGATTGAAGATGTCGGTGGTGTACTGCGTGGTCGGCGCAACCATTGGCGAATGGCTCGGAGGCAGCAAAGGACTTGGTTATTTCAGCCGCAGAATGTCCAGCAGCATGAATACCGATGCAATGTTTGCATCCATTCTGCTGTTATCCCTGCTGGGCATCGGTCTGTTCGTGCTTATTGCCTGGCTGGAGCGAGTCCTCGGATTGAAGCGGAATGCAGAGCATGCACGCAGAGGAAAGTCGATTAAAAGGCAATCGGCAATGAGATAACAAGTGCTGCTCCTTCCTGTCGATCTCTTTAAAACATATCAGCGATTGGAACCAAACAAAAATGAAAGAAACGAGGCCCATTTATCCATGAGAAAGAAGAAACTCATTCACATCCTGCTTCCTGCCCTCATCTGTTTATTACTGATCGTCAGCGGTTGTGGCAATACGGGTGCGAACCCATCATCGTCCGATTCCGATCCCCAGGTACAGGGCACAGATTCAACAACAACCGGATCGTCGTCTGGTGACCATGATTCATTGTCCATCATGCTCGACTGGTATCCGAATGCAGTCCATTCCTTTATATACGCAGCACAGGAGAATGGATATTTCGCAGACCAAGGTCTCGATGTGGACATTCAGATGCCTGCCGATACAAATGATGCACTCAAACTTGTAGCCGCTGGCAAAGTGGACCTGGCGCTGAGCTATCAGCCGCAAATTTTGCTAGCCCGTGGAGAAGGCATTCCCGTACGATCCATCTCCGCTGTCGTTCGGCATCCACTCGTTCATCTGCTGACGGAAACGGACGGCAACGTGAACTCGCCCAAAGATCTTGAAGGACTGACGGTAGGATATTCCTCCGTTCCCCTATATGAAGCCATGGTGCGTACGATGATTAGTCAGGATGGCGGCGATCCAGACCGCATGAATTTGGTGGATGTCGGATTTGATCTGATCCCTTCGCTGGCCTCCGGTCAGGCCGATGCGATCATGGGTGGTTTTATCAATCATGAACAGTTGATTCTTGAGAAAGAAGGTCATCCCGTTAAGTCAATTAACCCCGTCGATTACGGCGTGCCGGATTACTACGAACTCGTTCTTACAGCAAGCGTCGAGGGAATTGAGGCGAAGAAGGATCAGCTCACCCGCTTCGTCAAAGCGATCCAGGAAGGTCAGAACTATGTGACCGAGCATCCGGAAGAAGCATTGAACATCCTGCTCGCACACGAAAATGAGACGTCCCCGCTGGATCGGGAAATTGAAACAAAAAGTCTGGACATTCTGCTGCCGCTCATGACTGAAGAAGGTATCCTGTTCGGCTGGCAGGAACCTTCATCCTGGGAAAACGTGCGGAAGTGGCTGGTACAACGTGAATTGGTTCCGGATTCGGTACAGTCCGAGGATGCGTTTATCAACTTGCAGGAGAAGTAAAAAGTACAGTTGCTGCTAAAAAATAATGGCTTATCAGGAGGGAATTTCAAATGTCATATCTGGCACGCGTTCGTACTCAAAATCCACTTGTTCACAATATCACCAACCTCGTGGTTGCTCCCTTTACGGCCAACGGTCTGCTCGCACTGGGCGCCTCTCCCTTCATGGCCTACGCACATGAAGAGGTAGCCGATGTCGCTAAAATGGCCGGAGCGGTCGTGCTCAACATTGGCACACTCGATGACCAGGTTGTTCAGGCCATACGCCTCGCCGGACAATCGGCCAATGCCCATCATGTGCCAGTTGTACTTGACCCGGTGGGAGCTGGCGCTACGGCCTATCGCACGGATACGGTTCAGATGCTCGTGCGCGAGCTTCGACTTACCGTACTGCGGGGTAACGTAGCGGAAGTCGCCAATGTCATAGGCGAGAACTGGAGCATCAAGGGTGTCGATGCAGGCCAAGGCGAAGGTGACCGCACCGGAATCGCCGAGCGGGCAGCACAGAAGCTTGGCTGTATTGTCGTTATCACTGGACGCGAGGATATCATTACGGATGGGCGGACCACGTTCCTAACGCAAAATGGACATGCCCTGCTCACTCAGGTCACTGGCACAGGATGTTTGCTCAGCTCCATCATCGGTGCCTTTGCTGCGGTTGCACCGACAGGAGAAGAATTGCTAAGCAGTGTTGTTGAAGCCCTTGCCTTCTACGGCGTTGCAGCCGAGATCGCGGCAGCGCGCACAGCCAACCTCGGGCCAGGCAGTTTCCAGATCGAGCTGTTAAACCAGCTCGCGCTGGTAACTCCGGACGTGCTTGCACAGCAGGCTCAGGTACGACAGCTTGGCGGTGATCCCCAATGAGTATGGCGCAGGCACTCACGATTGCCGGGTCGGATAATGGCGGCGGGGCCGGCATTCAGGCGGATTTGAAAACCTTTCAGGAGCTGGGCGCTTACGGCTTGTCTGTTATTACTGCGGTTACCGCACAGAATACACTAGGCGTTCAGGGAGTCTATCCGGTTCCTTTGGAAGGCATTGCCCAGCAGCTCGACTCCACAGGTGAAGATTTCCAGCCCAGAGCGGTAAAAACAGGCATGCTCTTCAGTGCAGAAACCATTCGCTTGGTTTCCGAGAAATGGCGGCAATTCGGCTGGACCAATCTGGTCATTGATCCGGTCATGGTAGCGAAAGGTGGTGCCCCTTTGCTTCAGCAGGAGGCGGTGCACGCCCTGATCACGGATCTGCTTCCACATGCATTAATCACAACGCCGAATATTCCGGAAGCCGAACTGATCACCGGAATGACCATCCGCAATCTGACGGATCGTGAAGAAGCCGCCAGACGAATCGTGCACATGGGCTCTGCGTATGCTCTGGTCAAAGGCGGACATGCTGAAGGTAATGGGATGATTGTTGATGTGCTCTATGACGGCACGTCCTTTCACTATTTGGAGAACGTACGCATCGTGACACGCCACACCCATGGGACCGGATGTACGTATTCTGCCGCCATCACGGCGGAACTGGCCAAGGGCTCGTCTGTCCTGGCTGCCGTAACAACCGCGCGAGCGTTCATTCAGGCGGCCATTGAGGATGAACTGGGGATTGGGGCCGGACACGGGCCAACGAATCATTTTGCGTATCAGCGCAGACAGCGGGGTGAGCAGTGATGCGCAGATGGGGTGCAGAAGCGGTACGCCAGGCCATGCAGGTGTACCTGGTGATGGGCAGCGTGAATACAACGCTGGACCCTGTGGATGTGCTGCGCCAAGCTATCGCCGGCGGTATCACGCTGTTCCAGTTCCGCGAGAAGGGAACTGGCGCCCTTGCTGGCGAAGCCCGCATCTCGCTGGCGATGCAGCTTCGCGAGGTGTGCAGCCAGCACGGGATTCCGTTCATCGTGAACGATGATGTGGAGCTGGCTGTTGCCGTGCAGGCCGACGGCATGCATGTCGGCCAGGACGATGCGGACGCGGCGCTGGTACGCGCCCGCATCGGAGCCGGGCGGATGCTTGGCGTATCCGCCCACTCCGTGGCTGAGGCGCGCCGTGCCGTGCAGGCGGGCGCCGACTACCTTGGCGTCGGGCCCATGTACCCGACGCGCTCCAAGGCGGATGCCCACGCTGTGCTGGGCCCCGCCGGGGTGGCGGAACTGCGCGCCGCAGGCATCGCAGTTCCGGTGGTGGGTATCGGCGGCATTACGCCCGATACCACGGCCGCCGTGATGGCGGCAGGAGCCGACGGCGTAGCCGTCATCTCCGCCATCGCGGGCGCGGCCGATGTGCGCGCAGCGGCTGCGCAGTTCGCTGCGGCGGTGCGCGGGTTGCAGGCATAGCCGCGCCTACCTGCACCGCCTCCCCTCCCCACACGCTGGGGGCAGGCTGCTCCTTCAGACTGACTGCCTCACCGTTTACCCCCAACATTCATCATAGTTCATACTTTTTTGGATGCGGCCTCCTGGCTCGCATCTTTTTTTACCTGTTGACTCTCACGTTACGTGACGCTATACAATCGGTGGTGTAAGGAGGTTTGATCATGGCCATGAAAGTCAAAGAAGTTGCCGAACTTGCCTCGATCAGTGTGCGCACACTGCATCATTATGATGAGATCGGATTATTAACCCCGGACGAAGTCACTTCAGCCGGATATCGGCTGTACTCGGATGCCAATCTGGAAACGCTGCAGCAGATTTTATTTTTCAGAGAGCTTGATTTCTCCCTGAAAGAGATCAAAAGCATTATCACCAACCCTTCCTTTAACCGGGAGGAAGCACTTCAGATGCACCGCCGTATTTTGCTGGAAAAGCGTCAGCGACTTGATCAAATGATCGCTACCATTGATCGAAGCGTTTTGCATATGAGAGGAGAGATACACATGACAACGAAAGAACAGTTCGAAGGATTCGACTTCAGCAAAAATCCGTATGAACAGGAAGCCAGAGAACGTTGGGGAGACGAAG
Source organism: Paenibacillus sp. PvP094 (assembly GCF_040546835.1). Taxonomy (NCBI): domain Bacteria; kingdom Bacillati; phylum Bacillota; class Bacilli; order Caryophanales; family Paenibacillaceae; genus Paenibacillus; species Paenibacillus sp. PvP094. The sequence goes on from NZ_JBEPOM010000001.1 coordinate 1,187,931, forward strand.
CTGTAGAAAAAGCAAACCAGAATCTTCAGGGCAAATCTGCCCAAGAACAGAAAGCCCTGTCCGATGAAATGAATGAAATTTATACACGGCTGGCAGCACTTCGTCACACAGACCCTGCCTCGAACGAGGCTCAAGCAGGAATCGCCGAATGGTATGCCTATCTGAACAACATGGGGAACTATTCCCCGGAGGCTTTCAGAGGACTGGGACAAATGTATGTGGATGATGAACGCTTCACTCGTAATATCGATCAATTTGGCGAAGGATTGGCCATGTTTATGAAGGATGCGATGGCAGTCTTTGCTGACCGTAAGAGCTAATACTATATGCTTTTCTCATTAAATCCGATCTACTCCAAGTATAAAAAAAAGGGACGTACGCCATAGGCGTTACGTCCCTTTCCCTGTATCTCAGCCGCAATGTGATTGACCCCTTCCGGCCCTTCACTCTGAGTACTTTTTAAATGGTATAACCAGTGATTACATTGCACCGTACTGATTACCGAGGCAGTGTTCCCCTATTATGCTCTTGGCGCATGATCGGATGACGAAGCTGTCGATGCCAGGCTTGTCTTCGCCATGCGTCCCGGAATCTGCCAGGCGGATACAATAGCCAGCACGATGAACAACAGATCAATCGGCTCACTGAAGTAATCTGTAATGGTTGCGAAGAACTCGCGGATGATCTCAACATCAAACGCCAGTTCCATCATTCCGATATCTCCGAACAACTGGGATGTAAAATAGATCACGGTAAGATACTTACCCAGCAAAATGCCGAGAAGTGCGAAAATAACCGCAATGATTTTATGTACCGTTGCAATACGTTTGTTGGAGAACAACACAACCGCATACCCCGTAAGTGCCCCAATCAAGATGGCGATAAGCCCTACCTCATATTCGGTCGATGCTGCAATTGCTGCCCACACGGCTCCCCCTACAATCGCTGCAATTAACCCACCGATGATCGGCAAGCCAATTCGGATTCCTTGTTTCTCTTCCACGTGCTTTTCCCTCCTGAGTCATGCTTATGCTTATTTTCCAGAATTCACCTTTCTTATGAAACCACAAAATGTACTCTCTTTCAACATATTTCTACAATCTAAGCGCATGGAGTTCATTAACCTTGAAACAGGCACACCCGCCCAACATCGGCATAATCTAATTCAAAAGCCATGGAAAGGAGCCCTCGCCCATGTATTATGTTCCATATTATCGAAATGACAGCATGCTCACTGCTCAGATTGCAAAGGCTATTAATGGAGAATCGTCAGCAATTGCCTGTTATGCCAAACTGGCTGAACTTGCACCTACGGAGGAAGAAAAAGCACGTATTTTAGAAATACGTCAGGATGAGATGAAACATCTTCAAGTTTTTATGGCTATCTATGTATCCTTAACAGGCATGCAGCCCACCGTTCAAATTGCTCAGGACTGTCCATCTGAATATATTGCCGGTCTAAACTACGCTTTCAAAGACGAACAGGAAACCGTAGAATTTTACGCTGATGTATCTGATCAGGCGACAGACCCCTATATCCAAGCAGCGTTTAAGCGGGCAGCCACGGATGAACAGAGACATGCCGTCTGGTTCCTGTACTATCTGACGCAGCATAGGTCATCCCTGCCAATAAAGAACGACTCTTTCTAAAATAAATAAACACCCCCTCTTTGCCGTACACAGCTAAGAGGGGGTGCATAATGAAGCTATTGTTATAGTTTCGCTTCTTTGGACGGCTGAATGACTGCAGCAATCTGTGCCAGAATGGCATCTACTGAAGCCGGATCATGTACATCATACTGATCAATGTTCAGACGCAGTACCGGACAAGCGGTGAACTGATCAATCCATACCGAATAACGTTCATGCATATGTTCCCAATACGAGCGGTCCGTCTGAATTTCCATTTCACGTCCGCGTTCCGTAATTCGGTTCAGAATGGACGGCAGACTGCCTTCCAGATAGATCAACACATCGGGATGAGGGAAATACGGTGTCATGACCATTGCTTCAAACAAACTGCTGTACGTTTCGAAATCCGTGGCTGACATCGTGCCCTGATCCGCATGCATTTGCGCAAAGATTCCCGTATCTTCATAGATGGAGCGATCCTGCACAAATCCCCCGCCAAGCTCGAAGATCTTCTTCTGTTCCTTGAAACGCTCCGCCAGGAAGTAGATTTGCAAGTGGAAGCTCCAACGCTCAAAATCATGATAGAACTTCTCCAAATACGGATTATGATCGACCTGCTCCAGGGATGTCTTGAAATTCAAACGCTGCGCAAGTGCTGCCGTTAACGTGGATTTGCCCACGCCAACCGTACCTGCTACCGTAATTAATGCATTCGCCGGAATGCCATAGTTATTCATCTGATATACTCCTTTACCTGATTAACAATCTGCCTGAAATCTTCAGGATGCTCCACAAAATCCAGCTGCTCCGCATTGACTTTAATAATGGTTGGCGGGTTCGTACTTTCCCCCAGGTAGGCCATGCCTGTTTTGTAATCCGCGATCAATTGTTCCATATATGCCGGGTCCATGTCCTGTTCAAAGGAACGTCCACGTTTGTTAATGCGATACATCAATGTGTCCAGCTCGGCTTCGATGTATAACACCAGATTGGGTTTAGGCAGATCGTCGGTTAACAAGTGATAGATTTGACGGTATTTGTCCCGTTTGGTCCCTTTCAGGGTACGTTCGGCAAAGATCATATTTTTGTAGATATGATAATCCGATATGACGGGCGTATTTTGTTCAATGTAGTGCAGACCGGTGTCTTCCAATTGCTTGAACCGGTTGCATAGAAAAAACATTTCAAGCTGGAAGCTCCACTCATCAATATTTTGATAGAAGGAAGCCAGAAAGGGATTCTCTTCTACTATTTCCTTCACCAGCGGAAGGTTTAATTCCTTGGAAAGCATCGTTGCCAGGGTGGTTTTCCCTGCTCCAATCGCACCCTCCACCGCAATAAACGGGGCTGAATTCATCGTGTTTCTGCTCCTCCTCGACCTCATGCGTGTTTCCGTTTCTGTACAGACCTCACCTATTGTATCACAGCCCGTAGAGTCGAAGGCCAGTATTTTATGTAAAGTCAGTCTCTGTTAAATACCCCTCCCGCAAATGGCCTGATTACACCATACGATGAAGAGGACTGCTTGCATAATGAACCATTTTCTTGCTCCGATTCTTCTCCAAACTTTCTGAAAAACGCGAAAAAACGCTGAAAGTTTTAGTACTAAAGCATCATTTTATTTTCATTACTAACATTCATATGACTTTATTACGATATATTCCATGAATACGATATGTCTGGAGGTCCTAGAAGAGTCTGGAACGATTCACATATACGAATAGATCAATTTAACCAGAAAAAAGGAGAGAAACAAGTTGTTAGCTAAGATTCGATGGAGTACCATGCCTTTCTTTGCCAAAAACCTCGTTATATCATTCGGTAGTATTATGTTGATTGGAATCATCCTGATTACAGCTGGATATCAGCTGCAGAAAAACGTACTCAGCCAGCAGCTCTATGATCAGGCCAAAGTGACCACCCAGAAGTGGTCGGACGATCTGGACACAGCCAAAGTGCTTGAAGCCATTAATGAAAAAAGCTATGACGGTCCGGTCCAAAAAGAACTGCGGGACTATCTGGATTCCATCCATGAACTGTACCCCAACATTGCCCAGACCTATATTTTTGGAACCGAACTGGCGGAAGGCAACCAAACGTCCATCATCGCTGTTCCAACCAACCTGGTACAGCCTTTTGAAGAATTGAATCTGGCTGTAGGCTCCATGTACCCACTCCCACAAGAAAACGTGAAAGCACTGGAAGGCATGAAGAAGGACGGGCAACCTGCACTAAGCAGCTTTTATACAGATGAATATGGAACCTGGACAACCATTATGTATCCGATCAAGAATGCAGCGGGTGAAGTGTACGCCGCCATTTACTTTGATGTCGATGCCAACGCCATCCCGAATGGTCTCCATAAGCTGATTACATACAGCAGCATGTTCCTTATAGGTTTCCTGCTTCTGTTCATGATTCTGCAATATATCCTGTTGAAGAAAACGTTAACTCCGATCCGTAACCTGATGAAGGGCATCGATGTTGCCAGCTCGGGGAATCTGGATGTAACCATCCAGACAGGACGAGATGATCTGGGAATTATTAATCAGAAATTCAATACGATGATTGAACGATTCAACGATACGATGTCCAAAGTCCAACTGACTTCACATCACCTGTCCAACTCCTCCAAGAAATTGCTGGAGATCTCGGAAAATAACAATGGCAATATTCAAATGATCAGTACGAATATTCGGGATATCTCCCTCGGCCTTCGCTCGCAGGACCAAGCGTCCGTTGAAAACGCGCGTGCCATGACGGAAATGTCTACGGTTGTTCAAACCATCGCGAGCAGTTCTTCAGAGGTTGCCGATGAAGCGCAGAGCATGGAGCAGCGGTCCCATACGGGCCATGAGATTATGCAGCAAGTCATTGAGCAAATGGATCTGATCTCGGGAGCCGTACAACACACATCCGAGTCCATCCAGTCTTTGGAAAACCGTTCCAATGAGATTAGCGGTATTGTCAATCTCATTACGGACATTGCAGGACAAACCAATTTGCTCGCCCTGAATGCTTCCATCGAAGCTGCACGCGTGGGTGAAGAAGGAAAAGGATTTGCCGTCGTGGCAGGAGAAGTACGCAAATTGGCAGAACAATCGCAGCAATCGGCTGATCAGATCCGCTCGTTAATCGATGAGATTCAGCGGGACATCTCGCAGTCTGCCGAAGCTATGCAGCTTGGTTCGCGTGAAGTAGAGAAAGGTTCTCAGGTTACCCGGGAGACAGGTGAATTCTTCGGCGATATCCTGACAGCCACGAACAAAGTCGCGAATCAGATCCAGGATATCTCCAGTTCGACGGAGGAAATCTCCGCCAGTACACAAGAGATGTCTGCAACAGCAGATGAGCTGTCCGCAAGTGTTAGCAAGGCAGCAAACAGCAGCAAGCAAATTGAACAATCAATTGCTGAGCAGGAAGCTTCCATGGCGTCCATTGTCAGTGCTTCGGATGAACTCTCTGCGGTTTCCAAGCAGCTGCAGGAACTGATTTCATTCTTCAAAGTTAAGCAAGCAAATTAATCGAATATACGATGCCATTCACAAAAAAAGAGATCTTCCCTTTTTCATGGGAGATCTCTTTTTCTATCTTATCTTGTGCCCATTTACAGGGACTTGTCACTTGAAGTTTCGGCATCGTCTTTCTTCTTCGTGCCTTTGCTTTTATAAGGCTTTGGGGCACTTTTCGCCCGATTGGCACTGGCTTGCCAGCGATTCCAACCTTTTTTGCCGGTACCACGGCCCGTGCCGCCTTTACCCTTTGCTTTGCTCATGTTATCACTCCAATAATCCTGTATATGCTTAAAAATGACCGTCCTCGGTACCTTTTATCGTAACCCAGCCCATCGTATTCACTTCCAGCATTTCTTATTATAACAAAAATAAACATCTTTACGTTCATTTCCTCGCCGGACTACATTTCCGTCTTCGCTTGCCCTGCTGGTCTAACCCCTCTGAGAACCCGGAGGGATAACAGGAAACAGATTGCCAGAACAGCAGCAGCTGAAACATACGGATAGTTGATATTTACATCGAACAAGGCACCAGCCACAATCGGACCTGCGATATTACCCAAGCTTGTGTAGGCAGAGTTCAATCCAGCCACGAAACCTTGCTGTTCCTCTGCCAGTTTGGACATCTGCGTGCTGATGGCAGGACGCAAAATATCCATACCCAGGAATACAATAAAGGTGACCACCAGAATGAGCCAGTACGTGTGCACAAACAGGGTCAGCAGTACAAACACTGCCACGAAGAACAGACATACCGAAATCACTTTCTTCTCCCCAAACTTGTTCAGCAGCCACCCGATCAGGGATACCTGCACGACCGCACCCGCGATCGAGCCGAATGTAATGATGAATGCAATATCTTTGGTCGTGAAGCCGAATTTGTGATCCACAAACAGAGAAAATACAGTTTCATAGTTGGCCAAGCCAAATGCCATGACGAATACGATAATCAGACTGAAAAAGTATGGCTCCCGGTACGAATTCAGCAGTTGGGATACCATCCCTGGTGTTTTGCCGTTTGCTGTACCTGCAGCAGGTTTACTTGCTTCACCTGTGCTGCGTGTTGATTCCGGCAGAATAATCAGGGTAATAATGGCTGCCAGCAATCCGGCAACCCCTGCGGCATAGAACGGAATCCGAATGCCGAAGTCCGCAATATATCCACCGATTCCCGGTCCAATGATGAATCCGGTCGTGATGGCCGCATTAATCAGTCCCATGCCCTTGCCGCGCTCTTCTTCCGTCGTAATATCTGCGGTGTAAGCCATAATGGAAGGGAAAATCATCGCTGCACCGACCCCGCCGAGCATCCGGGCTGCGAAGAGCAGCACGGGGGCATTCACCGCACCAAACATGAATTCCGATACGGCAAAGATCAGCATGCCGCCAACAATGATCTTTTTACGGCCAAATGAATCGGACCACCTGCCCGCTACAGGAGAAAATAGAAACTGGGTAAAGGAAAATGCCGCGACCAGCAAACCCACCGTAAATCCAGTGATATGCAGCAGATCCATGTACGCAGGCATGATCGGTACGACCAAACCAATACCTGTAAAAACGAGAAAAATATTAAACATCAACAGCAGGAGTGCGCCCCTGTTTCTTGTCAGTAATGCCATGATTGTATCCTCCGTAAATTGTCAAAATGTTGCCTGTTATATAGATAAGCAAACGTATTGTTTCATTAGTGTGTTCAATCCATCTTAATCAATGCTTCTGGAGATTCCATGCAAGAATACATTTGCCGCTTGGCGATATAAGGCCACTGCCTCTTCGGATTTCATCCCGCGGGACAATTGGCTGAGTCCAATAATGGAACTTTCCAGAATCAGCGCCAGATGATCAACATTGTCTTCCTTGAACTCCCCGTTCTCAATCCCCTGCTGAACCAATTGTCTATTGAACTGGATATGCCGCTCAAACATCAAGGCAATACGTTCCTCAATATCGTTCTCCTTCTTTTCACCCGTGAAAAACTCATCAGCTGCCTTCGTCAGAGGATGGTTCATGTCATCCAGAACAAGCTGCACCATGAGTCCATGGATCTTCTCCGTGGATGTCTTGTAGAGATGTTCCTTGGAGGCCCAGTTCTCTTCCCACTCCCGATCCCACTCATCAATCAGATAGAGAAAGAGGCCTTCTTTGCTTTTGAAGTGGTAATAAATATTTCCTTTGCTGCTGCCAGTCGCAGCTACAATATCTTCAATGGACGTCGCTTTATAGCCTTTTTGTACAAAAAGAGCTCTTGAGGCATCCGCAAGTTTTTTCTTGGTCTGCTCGGTTTGAAGTTGCTTTTTATTCATCCCATCACTCTCTCTCTTACATACTGAACATTCGTTCTGTATTTTAACAGATCGCTGGAAATTAAGCAATACAAAAGGAGAATGGCCCGGGTGCCGATTCTCCTTTGATTTAATTATTTTATCTTTTTTCCCTGACCATGCAATATTTTCAACTGACCATTCTCGTAACCGAGCTGATACGTAACCTTATACTTCGAGGTCACATATTCGCCGTCCCTGCGTTCATCCGCCGTAATGGTAGCCGTAACTTCCATCTCATCATTCCCATTATTGGAGGAAGAAATTCCGCTAATCGTTACATAGCTTGTATTCAGGTATCCTTCGCGGAACTTGGCATAACTCGTACCGCTCTGCCATTCACTGCCCAGCAGTGCATAAGCGGTAACGTAATCACTCTCGTTCAGACTCAGATAGAAGCTGGTCACCAATCCCTCTGCTTCGGCAGAGGTTCCTGATGCTGCCTTGTTACCTCCACCATTCGTCTGTACTACCGTTGTCGCGTTGGGCTTCTCGGACCAGGCCTGAACCTGCTTCAATACACTGGTGATCGGAATGCTGAAACCAATGCCGCCCTCCTGCTCCACAACAGCGGAATTAATGCCGAGTACTTCACCTGTCTCCGCGTGGATCAACGGTCCCCCGCTGTTGCCATGCGTAATAGGAGCCGAGATCTGATACAGGTTACTGTAAATGTATGGCGGAATTTCGAAGCTCCGGCCCACACCGCTAATAATGCCTGTGGTCACTGTATTTTCAAGCCCCAGAGGACTTCCCAATGCCAATACCTCGTCTCCGGTCTCGGCTTTGGATTTGGCAATGGCTAGCGGTGTAAGCTTTTGTAAACCCGGCACTCGGACAACAGCCACATCTGTCTCTTCCCCGATTCCAATCACTGTTCCTTGATTTTCCTCATGGTTAAGTGTGCGGACAGTTACCTCTTTGGAGCCTTCCACCACATGCGCGTTGGTTATCACATCGCCTTTGTCGTTGTAGAGAAAGCCCGAACCCAGCCCGATGCCGCTCTCAATCGTGACTACCTTCTTCTGGCTATCTTCAATGATCTGTTTGCGTGTCTTCTTCACATTGGAATCGGAAGCCGTCTTCGCTGTCTTCGTTTCTGCTTCCTGCGCTGCGACGACAGCCAGTCTGGGGCCACCCTGCAACTGCTTCTCCGAATGCTGATGTATCCAGAACACGCCTCCTGCTCCCGCACCAATAATGATGGCACAGGATATGATCGTACTCCATGTTCGTTTGGCCATTCCAACCTGTCCTCCTATTCCAGATACCACGTTGCATTCACAACAGAGACTTGTGCTTCCTCGTACACCCCATAATAGTAGGTTTCGAAGAAACCTTCTTCGCCCACTTCCAGCCAGCTTGGATACACATCGACATAGGTCTGACCCAGATAGGTGCCATCCGTTCCATAGATATCAACCATAATCGTAACGGAGGAGATCGGTCTCGTCGCATTGTTTACGATTGAACCGCTAATGTACAGGTCTCCATAGTTATCCAGTGCCGCATCCACGTTAACGACGCTTACGGCCGCCGTCCGATTTTTCAAATCCTCTTCGGCAGCCTGCTGCTCAGCCAACTGAATCCGTTCCGCTTCCGCTTTCTCAAACGCCTTTTTCTCACTCAGCACCCGCTCCCGGTATGCGGTAAGTTTGTCATCCTCCGGTGCATAGGACAGTCCTTGATCCACGGTCTGCAGGGCAGCCGTAAAATCCTTTTTCTTCACTTGCTGTTCTGCCTGCTTATAGCTAATCCCCGCCAGCTTGTCGATAATTTGTTTCTGAACAGCCTGGGCTTCATTGCCTTTCAGCTTCGACACCGTATCCAGCTTCTCCGCGAGAGCCTCTACAGTGGTCAAACCATCGATTTCCTTCTTCACCTTCAATACGGAAAGTGTGACCTTTCTATTGTTCAATGCTGCTCGTACCTTGCCAAAAACGGGTTCCTCCCGCTCTTTCAGTTCTTTGGCTACCGCCTGAATGGTTTTATCTCCTGCGGACAGTTTGCCTGTCTTCAAACTCACCGCTGCTTCATCCAACTGATTCATCAGATTGGACGCTTTCGCCGTAATCTGGCGATCCTGCATCAGCGCATTGTAGTTCGGGCGTTTGGCGATGGCTATGTCCAGCAGCTGCAGAGCTTCTGCATATTCCCCGTTCAGCGCTGCCTTTTCCGCTTGTTGATGCAGCAATTGTACCTCTGCATTCACACTGCTTTCCTGGTTGTAATAATAAGTCAGCAGCGCTCCCATTAACGCTGCCAGCAGCAGCGGGATGATCCAGCTGAATGCGCGCCCCGGACCTTTATGGCTCTGCTGGGGTGCAGGCTGCTGTTGTCTCGATAACGAATGATCTGTGTCTCCCGTTCCGGTCTCCAGACCCACTGCGGTTTCGGCCCAAATCTGTTCCTCTGTAGAGCTTGGATCTAATAATTTCGTTCTACACTTTCTGCACGTGCTATCCCCCGGACTGCTTTTGGTCCCACATACGTGACAATACACCCTGATCCCTCCATCAAAAAGAACGTATGTATGTTTGCTGTTTTTACATGAATCGACACTTATCATATAGCAAAAAGGTAAAATACACCATATGTTATTCTGATGAAAATGGTGCCTTGGCATGGACATAAAAAAGAGATACCGCCTCACGGTATCCCTTTGCAATTCACCCCTGTTGTCCTGCACGTACCCGAATGTTGCCCAGTTCATTCGCATTGATGGCAAATGCATTTCCGCCCTGTCCAACAGAAGCTTTGGCCGACTGACGAGCCTGGAATTTCAAACGACTTTTGTCGACCTCTACCCGGTTAACCTGTTTCGCATGCTTCTGTCTCTTTCTTGTGCTCATCGAACCATCCCCCTATGATGATATATCCCGTAATGTTACGTTGCTCCGGATCTGCTCATCCATACTGCCCGAGCGACCCATTTATCTATCTTTTGCTTGATGAACGCCGGCCCTTCTGCTTCTTGATCTGTATATTCACAGCATTACTTGCGAGCACATTGCCTGTCTCGGCATACCCTTTGGCGGTTTGGTGGATCTGAATGACAATATACTGTCTTTTCCCCACACGGTAACGATAACTTTTCACATTTGAACGAGTCATGGCCATCTCCCTGTCAATCAGTTTTGAAACCTGCGTTATCCTATTCATGTCCATATCGATCTGGATGTGTAAATGTGTAGTTTTATAGAAATAGACAAAAAACCTCCCTACTATGAAGTAGGAAGGCGTGATCTATCCAAGTATGTTCTACTCTACTCTTGTGTTGGAAATGCGCTAAGGTCCATATAGGTAACTTCCCAGAGGTGATCATCCGGATCCTGAAAACTCCATCCATACATGAATCCATGATCCTGGGGATCATTATATGGCTTAGCGCCGGCATCCAGGGCAGCTTGTACGATGGTATCCACCTCTTCGCGGCTATCCACCGATAAGGCTACAATCACTTCCGCCGTATTCGCCGCATTTGAGATTTCCTTGTTAATAAAGGATTGAAACCGTTCCTCCACCAACAGCATGGCATAGATATTGTCCCCAATGATCATGCAGGTAGCAGATTCATCCGTAAAATTTGCATTAAACTCAAATCCTACGTTGGTAAAAAACTCAATCGACTTCTTCAGATCCTTAACAGGTAAATTGACAAAAATCTGCTTGGCGCGAACAGCCACCATCGACCACCTCAATCCAATAGAGTAGATTCTACCACAAAATAACATTCCGGACAGGGCCTGTCAATGCAAAGGTTTTACGGAGTAGACTCCAGCTGCTTCAGGAAAGGCTTAAGCTTATCCACCACATAGTGGCTGCCGCCCCGGCCATTCACGCCTTCTATGACCGCCGAGATCAGGAAGCTGGGGGATTGCGTGTCAAACACGACAACGAATCCGTTCTCCAATCCGTTTTCGCCCTTTTTCGCCTTCAGCTCGGCTGTTCCGGTCTTGGCTGCCAGCTCCCCCGGAAGCGAGCTCAGCGTGTGAGCCGTTCCTCCCGAACGGGCCACCACCTGGACCAGGGCATCCTTGACCGTGTTCGCAGCCTCAGGAGTAATAATCACCTCGGGTTCGGAGGTTTCTTTTCCCTTGATCAGAACAGGCTTCACCATTTTTCCTTCATTAATAAAAGGAGTGAAGGACGACGCCAGATGAATCGGCGACATCAGCATTTCGCCCTGTCCATAGGACGTGTCGGCAAGCAATACTTCGGAAGCCAGATCCAGATTCGCTTCATTCGCATACTGACTTGGCTTCAAGTACAATTCATCCAGGCCGAAGTTATCTCCAAAACCAAACTTCTGGATACCTTCAATAAACCGTTGGCTGCCCATCTCCAGCGCCTCTTGGGCAAAGTAAATATTATCCGAATAGACCAGTGCATCAACCATATTCACCGGAGTGACACTTTTCACCCGCTTGACATAATATCCGCCCCAGCTCTCATCCTTGCGCCACTGCAAACCGGAGATATCATGGGTTTTGTCCGCTGTTGTGACCTTCTCCATTAATCCCGCGGCTGCCGTAATCGCTTTGAAGGTTGAACCTGGTGCATATCGGTTGGTGAATCGGTTGATAAAAGGAAGCCGTTCATCCGCAGAATACGCATCCCACTCCGCCTGAGTGAGTCCTGTAACCATTTTGTTCGGATTGTAGGCAGGTGCACTAGCCAAAGCGAGCAGGTCTCCATCGACCGGATTCATAAGCGCGGCTGCTCCGGCATCTCCGTCACTCGATAACGCCTTATACAGTTCCGACTGCGTTTCCGCGCTGATGGTCAACTGCACTTTTTGTCCGTTTACCGCGTCCTTGCGAATGAGCTCCGAGAGGACTTTGCCGCCTTCGTCCGTGATTTCAATTACGCCCCCGCGCTCGCCGCGGAGCTGCTTCTCCATGGACTGCTCCAGTCCGGCTCTTCCGATCCAATCCTCGGCACGGTAATATCCTTCCGTATCCTTCTCCAGATCTTCCTGAGTAACCTTGCGCACATAACCAATCAGATGCGCAGCCGATGCACCAAGCGGATAATAGCGGATTTCCTTGGACTGCAGCTTCACCCCACTTAATTGTTCAGGGATATTGTAATCCTCAGTTGAACCGATGGGGACAAAATACTCCGGCTTCACCCACTTTTGGGACAGGGCGTTGTTAATCACATCTTCTGACACCTTATAATGTTTCGCAATTCGGGCAATCATTGCATCCGGGTTGTCACCCAGCTTCTCCGGCACAATGCCCCATTCGTTTACTGTTCCTTTGGTAGCAAGGGGCAAACCGTCCCGGTCCACGATATCACCGCGTTCCGGCAGGAGTGTCCTCACCCTGACTTTGCTTCCTTTAATCATATCGCTCAGGATCATGGAAGGCTGCCAGTTAATCCGCCACACTTTCGTGCCGTCCTCGGTTTCCTGCCGGACAAGCTTGAGTGTTTGTGTCTCGTTTACTTCCCCAAGGAAGGTTGTTAGGTGCAAGTTATAGTCCACTTCATAGGCATCCGGATTCTGATCCGGTTTGCCCGTGTTCTGCTCCCCTTTGTCCTGATTCTCTGATGTACTGGCACTTTCCGCCGTGTCCGTTACCCTGGGCTTCACTTCCGCCTTAACGGATGAGACCTCCATTCCCGAATAGATGGCACTGTACTTCTCTACAAACTGTTCCCGGTTCATGCCGGACTCTTCCAGCGACGCGGGCGTCATTAATGTATATAACTGATCAAATTCCTGCTTCTGCAGATGCTGTATGTATTGATCTACGGTTGTCTCCGGTTTCGCTTCCTCTGCCTTGCTGCTTTGCATGTATAAATACGCTCCAATTCCGCCAGCGAACAGAAGGGGGAGCAAGCCATATATGATTTTTCGTTTTGATTTTTTCATAGTCAGATCACCTCTACGTTATACTATAGATTTCCAGAGCTCCTGAAACAATGGAACAAATCTGACGAATTTATCATTAAAAATAGCCGAATGCTCACATAATATGTTTAAATAAGGAGAGTGAAACTACAGGCAAAGGAGCCCGATGATGGAAATCAGCTATTTTTTACTCCCCAAAGACGAAGTGGCTTATATCAAGTCCTCCGCTTCCATGAAGGAAGCACTCGAACAGCTTGAAGCACAGCATTATACCGCCATTCCCGTGATTGATCAGGACGGAAAATATGTTGCGACTCTGTCCGAAGGCGATTTGTTATGGAAAATGCGGAGCACCCCCGGACTGACTTTTGATAACATGGATCAGGTCCAGGTGCATGAGATTAGCAACAGGGTATATAATGAATGCGTCTTCATCAAGGCAGAAATGGAGGATATGCTGACACTGGCAGCGGACCAGAATTTCGTGCCTGTCGTGGACGTGGACCGCGTCTTTCTTGGCATTATCCGGCGCAAGGATATTATTGAGTATTACACGCGCAACATTTCTGATTAATTCAATATCGAAAGCCACCTGCAGTTTTCCCTGCAGATGGATGAAAAAAAGGCGAGCACTTCTTGCTCGCTTTTTTGCTGCCTATATTTCCCCTTTTTCTTCCATACACTCTCTTCTGTCAACTCGTTCTCAAGCTATTTTAGTGTAAGAAAACAATAAACATATTGCGCATTATTCGACAAATAACTACAATAATTATCATCATACGACATATTCAAGGGGACAAATCGTGTTTTTACAGCCCTTACGCCGCAAGGGTCCTATTGTTTTTTTCAGAATTTGTTCAGAATGCTTTAGTACAATAAGCACATTCTTTTCAGTGCAGCTCCATTTCAGAAACATCAGAGAGAGGTATTCTATTGAATTATTTAAGTACACGCAACAAGATTCTGGTCACAGCTACGGTGATCATGTCTTGTATTTACGTCATTTGGCGTACGTTCTTCACCATTCCTTTCGGCCATGGCCCTCTCGCCGTGACCGCTGGTCTTGCCCTCCTTATTGTCGAACTCATCGGCATGTTCGAACTGGCCGTCCACTTTTACAATATGACCCGGCTTGAATACCCGAAGCTTCCCGTCGTAGACGAGTCGTTATATCCGGATGTGGACGTCTTTATTGCAACTTACAATGAACCGACTTCCCTTCTCTTCAAAACGATTAACGGCTGTCTCAATATGGATTATCCGGACCGTTCCAAGGTACATATCCATCTGTGTGACGATTCCAATCGTCCCGAGATGCGGAAGCTTGCCGCCCATCTGGGCATCAACTACCTGACCCGGACTGAGCACAAACACGCCAAGGCTGGCAATCTCAACAACGCCATGAAACATACTTCTTCCCCCCTGATCGTCACCTTTGATGCCGACATGATTCCGAAGCATGATTTTCTGACGTCCTGTGTTCCGTATTTTCTGACAGGAGAAAAGATCGGTTTCGTGCAGACACCGCAAAGCTTCTACAATCCCGATCAATTCCAGTACAATCTGTACTCCGAGAACCGGATTCCGAATGAGCAGGATTATTTCTACCGTGACGTGCAGGTTGGACGCAACAAATCCAATTCCGTAATCTACGGCGGAACCAATACCGTGCTCTCCAGACAGGCATTGGAAGACGTAGGGGGCTTCTACACAGGTTCCATTACGGAGGATTTTGCAACAGGCATAGAAATGCAGAGCAAAGGGTATCGCTGCTTCGCAACCAACAAGGTACTGGCATCCGGCCTTGCCCCTGGCGACTTGAAGAGCTTAATTAAGCAGCGTCAGCGCTGGGCACGCGGTTGTATCCAGACAGGTAAGAAGATGAATCTGCTGTTCAAGAAAGGTTTGAGTTTTGCCCAAAAATTAAATTATATCTCTTCCATAACCTACTGGTATTCCGGGCTGAAGAGATTGCTGTATATCATGTCGCCGATTCTGTTTGCCGTCTTCGGCATTCTTGTTGTGAAATGCACAATACTTGAAATTTTGATTTTTTGGCTGCCGATGTATCTCCTGACCAATACCTGTCTGCGCATGCTGTCGGGCAATATTCGAACAACCAAATGGACCAACGTCTATGAAACGATCCTGTTCCCGTCCCTGCTGCCTGCCGTTATTTTGGAGACGCTTGGCATGACGATGAACAAATTCGTCGTTACCCGCAAGGATGGTGCGCAAAACGATGACCGTAAATACAAAATAAAACAAATGATTCCCCATCTCATCCTGGCCGTGCTGTCCATCATCGGTATCGTGAACTGCATTCACTGGACGTTCAGTCAGGGCACCATCGGTTTCCTGGTCGTGCTGTACTGGCTGCTGATCAATTTCTACAACATCATGATGTCCATCTTCTTCCTAGCGGGACGTAAAGTGTTCCGGAACCACGAGCGTTCACTCGCTTCTGTGGACTGCACCATTACGACCGAAGGCGAGACGATCTCCTGCTTGACGCATGATCTCTCCGAAGGCGGAATATCCGTGATGCTGGATACGCCGAAATATATTCCGAGTGATATGGAGGTCGGCATCAGGCTGGTTAACGATCGATATGCAAGTGAATTCACAGGCAAGATCGCTCATGTGGCATCCATCGGAAATCGCTGGAAGTATGCTTTTACCGTCAAGGAAATGACAGAAGAGCAGCAGCGGCAGCTGCTGCACTTGATCTATGATCGTGAGCCGACGCTGCCGCAGAAGCTGGACAAGGATATCAGCACATTTGAGGATATTCGTCTGAATTTCGTGCGCCGGGGTCAGAGTGAATTCATGTCTAACCGGAAGCTGGCACGTATTGCATTGAACCGTACGGTGGATACGTCCACACATGGAACGGTTACCCTGCTTGATTTCAACTATGAGTATGTTTTGCTCGAGACGTCCCGCCAAGAATTGAGCTATGAGATCGATCTGCCCATTAGCGACGACCTGACACTGGAGTGTGTATGGGTACAATCCCTGCGGAACAAACGAGGTAACCTGTATCGGGTGACCAACATCCAGGACATCGCCCGCAAGCATCAGATGGCCGCTCTCGAGTCTTTACTTACACAGTGGAATAGAGAGCAGCAGCAGTCAGGCCGATCAAATGTCACATCCAAAGACAAAAGCGTCTCAAATGATGAACTCAACGAGATGGCTTATTTATAGAGCGGAGGCAAGGTACACATGATCAAAAAGTGGAAACAACTTATACTTGCCGCCAGTTTCGCTGCATTATGGAGTCTGCTTCCAGTTCAGGCTGTTCAAGCACAACAGCTTAAGCTGAGCGAAAGTACGCTTCGTGAATGGAACAACGGGACCCAAGTAGATACCCATATCGATAAGAACGGCAGTATACAGATCCAAACCACTACCGAGGGACTCAAAAAAGGCTATTATTCCGCTTACATCTATGAACTGCGGAACAGGGACTGGTCAAGCTACGGTGCGCTGACCTTCTCCATCCGTAATGAATCGGAGATGACATTACCATTTAATGTCGTTATCACCCGGGCTGATCAGAGCTCCCTTACCATAGCGGATAACCGAAATGTCATCGTCGTTCCGAAGGCAACCAAGGAAGCCACGTTGGTTCACCCTTCAGCAGGTCTGATTGAACTGGAGCCGGGCTTTGTCGGACAGATCCGCATCCCTTTCTCCAGTCTGATGGTTCAGGACAAGGCTAAGACGGCAGGCCAGGTCAAGCTGGGCAAAATCACCGGCTGGGGCATTACGACGACCACCACCGAGAATGCCAAGCTAAACGTACGGGTCGGAAACATCAAGCCAATATCCCGGAAGCAAGCCGCTGCAGAGAATGAGCTAACCACGCTGCAGATCACGGGAGAAGAACGAATAGTGAAGCCTGAGGCTGGTGAATCGATTGCACAATATGAAGTTCACTCTTCTTCCAGCAAAGGAATTCCACAGGCATCCTTTCAACTGGACAGTCCTGTGCAAGGGGCATCCATTACACCGGATGGCTTACTTACACTCCAGACTGCCGTTCAACCTGAAAGTCTCACCATACGCGCACTGGTGAACGGAAAATGGAACCTGACTTATCCCGTTATCTTGGACCGTTCTACGGCCATGAATGTACAGGAGAAGGATGGAACGAAGCGCGCCATTCCGTCTCCTGATCAGGTAACGAAGGTGGTAAACCCCGCCGATCCGCTGATGAAGCCGTGGATGGTATGGCTTATCCGCATTGCCCTGTCGGCAGCCGGAATCCTCACGCTTGTGGCCTACTGGCTGTGGCGGAAGGGCAGGAACACACCTCGTGCCCAACAAAGGCGTGCCCGCCGCGAGCAGCGCCGGGCAAGACGTCCATTCAGCATGTAGCTGAACTGCGGCAGGCTGGACCACATCCCAGGATGTGAGTACAGCCTGCCTTAATTTAGTGTTAATGCATGCTGCATTCTTATATGATCCTCAAGGAGGAAAGGCAGTGCTCTTTTCCAGTGTAGTCTTTTTATTTTACTTTCTGCCGCTTGTACTCGGGCTCTATTACATACTGAGATTCTCGGTTACGCTCAAAAACATGCTGCTGCTTGTCGCGAGTTTATTCTTCTATGCTTGGGGTGAACCCTGGTTCGTCCTGATCATGCTGGCCTCCATCTGTTTCAACTATGTCTTCGCTCTGCTCGTGGACAAGTTCAGGGAAAGGCGCAATGCAGCCTATACCATCATTACGATGATGCTGATCGTCAACCTCGGCATGCTGTTTGTGTTCAAATATCTGGCTTTTGTGCTGCGTATTGTGAACGAAAATACGAGCTTTGGACTCAGCATTCCGAACATCGCACTGCCGCTGGGTATCTCCTTCTTCACTTTCCACGGCATCTCTTACGTCATTGATGTCTATCGTGGACACGGCGCTGTACAGAAAAATCTCTTTTACGTGGCTTTGTACATCTCCTTCTTCCCTCAGCTCGTTGCCGGACCGATTCTGCGGTACAACACGATTGCGGATCAGATGGTGAACCGGAAAGAGAGCTGGGATAAGTTCGCCGTAGGCTGCTGCAGGTTCATTGTGGGCTTGGGCAAAAAGGTGCTGTTATCGAACAGCATGGCTATTGTCGCTGATCACATCTTCAGCATGGGAGGCACATCGGAAGTGTCCTCCAGTTTGGCA
Source organism: Paenibacillus sp. PvP094 (assembly GCF_040546835.1). Classification (NCBI taxonomy): domain Bacteria; kingdom Bacillati; phylum Bacillota; class Bacilli; order Caryophanales; family Paenibacillaceae; genus Paenibacillus; species Paenibacillus sp. PvP094. Next base: position 1,206,440 of record NZ_JBEPOM010000001.1, read on the forward strand.
TGGCTTGGGGCGATTGCCTATACGCTGCAGATTTATTTTGACTTCTCCGGGTATTCCGACATGGCCATTGGTCTGGCATTGATGTTCGGCTTCAAGTTCGAGGAGAACTTCCGATATCCGTACATCTCCAGATCCATCACCGAATTCTGGCGCCGCTGGCATATCTCGCTCGGTACCTGGTTCAAGGAATATGTATACTTCCCGCTGGGCGGTTCCCGCGTTACCAATAAGGACAAAATGATTCGCAACCTGCTGATCGTCTGGGGACTTACCGGCGTATGGCATGGTGCGGAGTGGACTTTCGTCGTGTGGGGATTAATTAACTTCGCGTTCATCGCGCTGGAGAAAATCTTCAGCTTTGACAAAGGAACACGCTTCATCCCGCTGCGGCATCTCTACGCCATGTTTATCGTCGTGATTGGCTGGGTCATCTTCCGGTCACCGGATCTTCTGCAGGCGGGTCACTATCTGGGCAATATGTTTGGACTGTACGGTAATGGATTCTGGAGCGATACGACCTGGATGTTCCTCAAGGAATATGCATTCTTCTTCATTCTGGGTATTCTGTTCTGTATGCCGATCGCCACCCGGATGAACAAATTAATGGTCGATGGCGCCCGTTTCCGCAAACCGCTGGAGCTGGTCTATCCGCTGACGATCATTCTCTTGTTCCTGGTCTGCGTATCGTATCTGGTCAAGGGTACGTACAATCCGTTTATCTATTTTAATTTCTGAGAGAAGGCACACAAGCATGCATAACTTTCTTGCCAAAAAGAGAATCACCGCTTTCCTCTTCATTCTCGTGCTGGTGACGCTCTCTGTTCTGAATATCATTCAATCCTTCGGTCCGATCAAACAAACGCTGGCATCCGGAGACTACGATATCTCTGAAACCAAAGGACTGATCCATCAGCTCGATGCGGACATCAATGAACATGTCTTCGAGAAGTTTGGCTTCGTGGAAGCCTATGGATACTTGCAGTCCCTCATGTGGAAAAACGAGGAGAATAATTTCGAGGTTGTCAAAGACATGGAGGGCAAGCTGCACTATACCTACTTTGCCACCGGTCCAACGTACACAAAGGATCTGTCCGACCGGGTTGCTGCGCTTGGAGAACAGTTGGACCCACAAACGAAGCTGACTTACGTCATGACGCCGGACAAATACGTGCGTGGCTATACCACGTTCCCGGAAGGCATTCCCTACAACTATAACAATGAAACTGCCGATGGCTTTCTGGCCAATCTGAAGCAGGATGGCATTGATACCCTCGATCTGCGGGAGGGTTTGCTGGAGAGCGGTATACCGGCGAAGGATCTGTTCTTTACGACCGACCATCACTGGAAAATCAAGACGGCGTTCTGGGCCTTCGGCCAGCTTGTAAATCATCTTGACGGCATGTACGCCAAGCCGCTGGACCCGTATCATTATTTCACGGATATCCATAACTACAATGTGCTTCCCTATGAAGACATCTTTATCGGATCGCAGGGCCGCAAAGCAGGTAAATACTTCGCGGGTGCAGATGACTTCGACCTGATCTATCCGAAGTTTAAGACGAACTATTCCTTTTACTTCAAGACCGGCGAGACCGAAGCCACACTTAACGGACGCTTCGAGGATGCGCTGCTCACCACCTACCCGCTCAATGTGCAGGGAGCCACGTATGATCTGACTGCGGACAAATATTTCACGTATCTGTACGGCAATCAGGGGATTGTTCATGTGGTGAACAAGGATAACCCGAATGGTCTGAAAGTCATGTTCATCAAGGACTCGCTCGCCGTGCCGATGATCTCTTTCCTGTCCACGGTTGTGTCCGAAATTTACGTCATCGATCCGAGGTATTACACCGAGGACATTATGGATTTTGCCAGCAAGACCGAGCTGGATCATGTCTTCGTATCCATCTCGCCACAGGATCTAGTGGAAGAATTTTTCCCTTATGGGGTGAAAGATTAAGTGAGTGAACGATCATACGATGCCCCCTCCGTTCCAGTATGATCTTGAAAAATAAAAAAAGGGTAACCCACAGCCAATCCTGATTGGCAGGCAGGGTACCCTTTCTTTTTGTGATCCCGCAGAATCAGTTTCGTTCATGCTTCAGCTTCTGTTCCTTGTAATAGTGCAGCACGTCAGGCGGGCTGCCCTGAAAAGCACGTTCTTTGCCGTACTCATAAGCCTGATGCAGATAAGAATACGCCTCGTCATGCTGTTCCAGTCTCATGCAGACGGTCCCCAGCTCAATGAGCGGGCCCGTATTAACATCCGATCCTCGCGTTTGCAGCGATAATTCCGCCCAAGGCTTCGCCAGGGCATACTGCCCCAAGTCCATATGTGCATTCGCGTGACAGGAAGCAATCCAGCTGGCAATTTCCCAGTCTGTCTTCGGCTCGGGTAACATTCCCCAGGCTTGATCATAATAGATCAGGGCCTGTTCATGCTGCTGCGTGTCGTCCAGCACATTGCCTGCTTCAACAGTTTCAATAATCTGTTTCTCCAGTTCGGGATGTTCCGATGTCAATTCCTTCATAGTGCCTTCTCCTCCTCCAGTTGAAAATACCATTCCAAGAATGTATTAAAATCAGGCCACTGCGGGCTGCTCTCGCCGCTCAAAAAGCGTTCAATCGACTCCCCAAGCTCTACCAGCACCACTTCACCAGTCTGCCGGTTATAGAAAATCCTCCCTCCCCTTCAAAGCTATCCAGTGGTATGTAAGCTTCAGGCAATCCGAGGGTGAGCTGGGCCACCGTCATGTCTTCCAAATACACGGTATTCTCCATAACCCAGCAGATCTGATAGATCTCCTGATGCCCGCTATAGAACATTGGGCCATCATCTGCATGCAGATAAAACTGGGCAAAATCCGACTGAAGATCAATATTCAGCTTCTGCAGTGCTTCCTCAGACTCCTTCGGTACATCTTCATGCCACCAGCCCTTACCTTGGCAAAACTCAATAACTTTACTAGATAACATATTCATCCTCCTAATCAACTGACGGCGTAATTATGATCGATTCAGTGCAGAACGGTAGGGTGCATAAGTACTCATTACCCATTCATGAAATAATTGGTGAGCGCTGCTGGCATCCGGGGCATGGAAGAGATAGGTTCCTTCCACCTCCCGGCGGCTAAGTTTAGAATCAACTAAGTCTCTGTCGTCTTCTTCATTCAACATAATCTGGTACGTTCCATCCTCCTCACGGAAGCCGATGGCGTGCACATTCGTTTCTTGTTTATAATAACCGAGCTGCAGTATTGCTGGTTGTTCGTTAGCCACCATACCGGCGAAATCCGGGTTCGGAAAGTCCTCATCGAAACGGGATTCATCCGGGACAATTCCCTCATAAAAGCCGTTAACCACTTCGCCGAGAAGGCTCACGATGTGATGAGCATAAACGTAAGGGAAATGTTCAATTTCGTAGACGTCGGAATCCGAGTGATGCCACTGCAGGTACTCCATGATTTTGGAATAGGTGAAGCTGACGGCCCCCGCTGCTTCCCGATTCAGCGGTTGGTCCGCAGTGAGACGGGTCAGTTCCATAATACTATTCACATATCTCCAGAATAACGACTGATCAAAACGTGCTTCCTCATGAAGCATGTATATAAAGGTATTCTCTTCCGCCCGCGCGTTGCGCATGAGCTCCTGGAGCGAATGTTCCATATGATTTATACCTCCGAAACGTTTATAACCAATGTATCAAAATTGAAGAACGTTTGGAAATAAGGATATGAGGGTGGGTCATTCCTTAATCTGGTGAAACTTTCTCTAAGGCCTTTCGTCTAATTACTGATAAACAACAAAGGAGATGACTATGCGAATAACCTGCAGCCCGGCATATGCTGGAAAAATGATTGGTTCTATCCATCTTCAGCCATCAAAGTTTATAAAAGAGATCTCAAGCACCAGCCGAATTACCGATTATGTTAATCCTGAGCGCATTGCAATTCCCTACATAGAAGACACTAACTTTGGATCGCATTTGGATGCTATGACAATCATGAAGGGAACCTATAAGGAAGAGTTTCATGTGAGCTATGATGTGGAATTTACAATTGATGTGGATAAAAAAGGGTACATCACACAATTTGAACATACGTTTCCCTTGGAACGCTATATTGATCTTGTCGCAACACAATCCTATAAAGTCATTAAAACCAAATGGCGGGGGCAAGACTATCACGTGATGACTTACAGCTACATGGAGGAAGTATGTAACCCGAATAACGTCATTTTCAAATGTAACGCCGCGGAAGACGTGTTCGTCGTTGCCGAACTGGCTCCCTACCGTATGGATGGTGTGGTCGTACAGCCCAACCATGCTTATCTTCACCTTCGTGCCTTAATTTCAGCGAGAGATGATCTCTATCCGATCGATTACATGTGTGAGCCTGATTTTGATCTGAGTCTGGATTAGATCTGGGATACATAAAGAAAAAGAGCACAAGGATCTCCCTTTTACTTAGGAATAGCCTGTGCTCATTTTAAGTTGGATCGGCAGCAAATCTTCTCGCAAATCCCTTCATCGCTGTCTTCATCACTTATTCAGACTGGACAACTGCCATTCGTTCCACTGTCTCCGTGTTTTCCTTATACCATGCCATGACGACATCTCCCTCTTTCAGATCAGATACCTGAATTGCCCCGTTGGCGTCCGAATTGGTGTTACCGCGTCCTCCCATGTCCATACCTTCAGTGATGCTAACATCCGCATTCAGCTTTAATTTCATTTCAACGCCAGTTTCATTCATCCCCCTGCTTCCGCTGTCAGGAGCACCGTCCTGCTGACCCTGGTTAGTGGAGTTCTGTGAAGAGAAACCTTGAAACTCAAGTAATGCTACAGTAACGGTATCTCCGTCTATGGAGACAATCCGGCCTGTAAGATCGGCATTCATGGCACCGCGCATATCATCCGGTCCACCTGTTCGGTCATTCATGCCTCCGCCTCGCTGCATTCCTCCGTTCATGCCTGGGCCACCATTCATCATTCCCCCATTCATACCTTGTGCAGTACCGGTATTCGTAATGTTTTGGGCTGTTATGAAATCACAGGCAGCAAGCAGAACAGCACAGCCTGCCAGTAGGATTAGAATAGATGTGGAATAATAATTTTTTCGCATAAGATCACCTTTTTCCCAGGGATGGCTGTCCCCAGCCGAGTTTTCTTTGGAACACCAATTCATACGCATCCTTGAACCCCATATAGGACAACACAACAAGCAACGGATATACCGGATAGATATAGCGCGATTTGATCTCCCACAGGATGTAGAATCCGATAAATCCGAGAACCACCAGAATCAGGGAAACCTCATCATATCGCTTAAGACGAATGCCTCGGACCAACCGAACGAAAATAAAACAGTACATCAGGAAGTTCATCACATATACCACCCAAAGCACACCCGTTCGATAGACTGAATCCCCCTGGAACAGGTCCGTTACCCCATTGGTGTAACTATAGGAGCCCGCAATTCCGCCTGCTCTTCCTCTTCCCATGCCTGAGGCACTTTCATTACCGATCCCGTATCGATCCATCTGGTACGTGCCTTCAGTCCAGGTCCATATGATCTTTTTGTAATACATCTGAATCAGTTCACTGGCACTCGCTTCCGAGAGCTTCGATTCAATCTCCTGCTTAAATAATGCTGTGCTGACGGCCTTATTGTAATTGGCCTGTCTCTGATAGATTTGGTAGCTCTCCATATTGTCCCAGAATCCGAATCGTTCGAGGTTAATCCCCATGTTCAGCCACATATAGACGGGGGCCGAATTCTCGCCGACCGGTTCGCTTACCGTACCTATGGACTGCAGCACGGCCTTCTGGGTCCAGCCTGGGACATTAAACAGAACAGCCAGTACGGCGATGGAGCCAAGCACCTTCTTGAACCCGATACTCCGCATGTTCAGCAGAATGTACAAGATAGCAGCAATCAGCACAATCGCACCAATGCTTCGGAAGTAGTTTCCGATTGCGAGAAGAACGGCAGCAAAGAGAATGGCTTTCCATGATCTTTCGCGTACAAACCGAAGCAAAAAGTATAAACAGGATGTCAGAAATGCCGTCGCAATCACATCGTTATAAATCAGGTTGTTCAAGAATAAGGAAGGCAAGTACGTCGCTGCAAAAATCAAAACGCCGTAATCCCGTTCCTTAGATTGGGGGTTCAGCTGCTTATAAATGAGATAAATCATAAAGGTGGTTAACGTTGAGAACAGAATATTAAACAGCTTGATCACCAGATAGTTATCCGGGAACAGGTATAGCAGTGTTTTTAAATAGAGCACGATGGAAAAGTTAAACGGGAACATGTGAAGATATCCACCCGTTTCAAACGAGGAATAATCCTGTTCGTAGAGCATGCTCATTGCAAGAGAAACTACTGTCTGGGAATCATCCGTCGGCACTCTTGGAAACACAAAGATAATCGCGATCTGAATCGCCATGGAACATAGCAAAACCACGGGAATAACGACCTTTGGACTGTACTTGTTCAATCTCAGGCAAAGACGGTACAAGCCAATACCCGCTAACAGAAGCAGGAGGATGACCGGAAGGAAAATACTCCATTGCTGGGTTCCCAGAATCGGATTGTCTCCATAAAGTCCATAATTATACTGCGCCCGAACGAATAAAGACGAAACAATAAACAAACCAACAAAGAAAATAAGAATGAGATAAAGCGTCTTATGGATCACCTTAGACATGCCAAAACTCCTTTTCGAGTACAGGATTCGAAAACAGTATAATGGCTCTAACTGAAAAATCGCTGAATTCAACCAGTCGGCTATCGCTGACCCCACGAACATGATTTTTAAACACAAAAAAGACCGCCCTCTTCGCCAAAGATAGCGGTCTATCTATTCCTTTAATACAATGCTACTTCTTTCGTTTCTTTTCCACTGCCTTCTCCACATTTTCCTTCACCCGAAATCCCACAATCCGGCGGATAAGCTCTTCGGGCAAGGGTTGATTCAGGGGAAACTGCACCGAGCCTTTAGCGCCTTTATAGACAGAGAGTTCATCCCGGAATGCCTCGATTCCACTGGGCGCCGGATAGAATCCGATATGGTTCTTATATGCGGCAAAATGGACCAGATTCCCGTGCAGCGCATACGTTGGCATCTGGTAGCTGATCTTCTCCTCCGCATTCGGAGCCGCTTCGCGAATAATCTGTCTTAATGCCTGCAGTCTGACCTGTACATCCGGAGCGAACCCCGAAATATATTCATCGACCAGTGCAGAATAATGGTTACCCTCAGCCATCCTGAACTCCTTCCACCACGATTCATGAACTCGTGATATGGATTTATTTTTTTCACAACGTCATGGCCCGGCCATTGCGCATCAGATAATCTTCCTTCGTCTTGTAGTCCGGCATGATACTGCCAACGCGGCGCCAGAAGGAGCGATCATGGTTCATATGATGAATATGGCACAGCTCATGGATAATGACATAATCAATGACTTCCGGTGGTGCCATGGCCAGACGATAGTTAAACGTGAGCTTTTTGTCCCAGCTACAGCTGCCCCACTTGGTGGGGGATTCCACAATGTCTACAGACTTTGGCTTGACCTTCAGCTCCTGTTGGTATGGACCAATACGTTCACCAATGACTCTCTTACACTCGGCAAAATAAAATTTCTTCAGATTCGCCCGCAGCTCATCCTCGGACAACCCTTCAACCTTAATTAACTCATGCAGGGCATATTCCTTGCCCAGAAGCAAAAACTTCCCGCTGCCTTCTTCCTCGTAGTCTTTGGCCTGCGGTCCTTCCAGGGCCCGCTGCATTAGTGCCGATTTCTTCAATATGATTTCACCATGCTGCTCTACAAGCTGCTGAATCATTTCATTGCTCGTGCCAGTAGGTGCCTTAATCGTTACCATGTAGGGCAGGTCCATCGTGATGGAAACCTTCTTGCCTTTGCCATATACCACATGGCATTGAATGATGTGTTCGTTTAGTTTAATCGTTAGCATGCTGTGCTCCGCTTCTTTTTTTGTTATCCATTCATTAACGATTGTATACCATCCCAAGGTGATCTGCACAAACAATAGATAGATATTTGTTAAATAAAACTGTATTATTATTCATTATTATGTATTATTATTTAAAACATACTGAATTCAGTCTCATATAAATGGAGGATACCGTATGAAGCAAATCACTGAGAATGGCCACAAAATCATTGAGGAATTATCCCTCAATCACTGGCAGACCTTGTCTACCTTGTTCTATGATGGATGGATTTTACGTTTTGCCAACGGATACACGAAGCGTGCCAACTCCATACAACCCATCTATGATTCTACCCACGATGTATTTGCCAAGATAGACGAGTGCGAGCGAATCTACGCTTCCCATCAGCTTAGTACCATTTTCAAAATCACACCATTTAGCAAGCCGGATCACCTGGATCAGCTTCTGCAGGACAGAGGGTATTCCATTGTGGATCACACCAACATGCAGGTGCGCAGTCTGGAAGAGCTGAAGGAACCGGAGTACCCTTTTGTACAAATCGATGAGCAGTTGACCCAGGAGTGGCTGGATCACTTTTGCCGATTGAATCAGGTACACGAAGGGAAGCGGGAAACAATGACACAGATGCTGTCCAACATCCGTACAAGTACGGGTTTCATTTCCCTCTTGGTCGATGGGCAAGTTGTTGCTTGTGGGCTGGGCGTTGTCGAGCGTGGCTATATCGGCTTGTATGATATCATTACGGATGCCGCTTATCGGAATCGCGGGTTCGCTGAACAGATGATATTACATCTCTTGCATTGGGGGAGAAAACAAGGCGCCACATCGAGCTATCTGCAGGTTGTAGCCAGTAACGCTCCCGCCATAAAACTTTACGCCAAACTGGGTTATTCGAAAATCTACTCGTATTGGTATAGAGTTAAGGATTTCCACGAATCTTGATCCTAAATTCTAATGTTGATTTTCGAGCTAAGACAACCGCCTTGGTGAGTGAGGCGGTTGTCTTGGGAGGCGATACTTTGGTTATGTTGTAATTTTAAACAAAGTGCAAAGCTTTCGTATGTATAGATGTTGATTTTATACATTTGTCATTCTCGTATATAGCTTTGATTACTGATATTTCAACGATATTAGTACGTAGACTTTCGATTCTTTTAGTGCAGTAAACCATCGCTTCTTTTAAATTCTCATCGTTTAATCGGTTTGCTATTGTACAGTGAGGTATCCAATGATTGGGGAGATATTGAGACTCAGCATTCATTCGGTATTTTTCAAAGAAATGGTGATGATTAGCATGAAACGTTAATAATTCTTGGGAAGGAACAGGGGCAAGAAATACAATTCCTGTGTTCAAAAAAGTCCCTATTGAGTTCATAGTGATTGAAAGTTGTTTTTTAGATTCATAAAAGCAGTCAAAATCGCTTATAAATTTGTCGATATCTACGTCAGAGTCATAACCTGCTATGGTAATATGAGGTCTTCTATTCTGTACTTCTTCTGCATACCTGGAAACTGCATTATCACTCAATTCTTTCCAAACCTGCTTTATATAGAGCTCTGTATCCTGGTCAAAATGAGCCACTACTCCGTACAACTCATAACCCCCTCCATAACTATAACCCTTGCAATGGAGAGTATTCAACGGCGCCATTGAGCAATCCTCCCCGCAAATCATCTCCGAATGAAATCGCCACCTTCGTTATAAAACATTGGTTCACAATTATCGAATATCGACATAAGGTTTAACCTGGCCTATAAAATATTTTAATAAAAAATGCCTTTCTTAAAAAAACAAGAAAGGCATTTCAAGTTTATCTATTCCTTATGATTTAGGAAGCTTGACCAATACCTCGTATGACTTGCCAGCCTGGATATCCTTAATCATGTCTCCTTCGATCAATTGACCGTTAACATATACTTCAGTCTTTCGGACAGCCGCATCCCGTTTCATCTCCACCTGCAGCTCGGCACCACGGAACAACCTGGTCACCGAAGCCTTATTCCAATCCGCAGGTAATTGTGGACGGACAAGCAGCCCTTCGGCATGACCCTGCAATCCGAACAGTCCATCGATCAGGCAGCGATACACCCAAGGTACCGTACCTGTGTTGAACAGATGGCTGGAGCGCCCGGCTGTACGTGGAAATTGTCTGTAGGCCCCGCGATAATAATTGGGGATGAATACAGGTAACTGTCCCCGCTGGAGGATATCTTCGGTATCGGGACCAGGAATCATTTTGCGAAGGAGACGATACGCGTTCTCCTTTTCATTAACCAAATACAGAGCATAGATGTAGAACGCAGCCGCGTGGTTGTAGACCGCCCCATTCTCGGCGCTGCCCGGATGTTTTTGCGTAACCCGGCCCACATCTTCCCGCATGGCGGTGAAGGACGGTGCTAGTTTCTCCACACCATATGGGGTCTCCAATTGCTCCTCCACTGCCCGGATCAGCTTCTTCCGCTTCTCCTCATCGGCTGCGCCGCTCATCAGCGCCCAACCCTGAGGATTAATATAGATGCGTCCTTCCTTATCCTTGCTGATGCCAAAAACGACATTATCATCCGTTATTCCGCGTGCATACCATTCGCCATCCCAGAGATACTCATTCGCTACAGCGTTGGTCCGGTCTGCTTCTTCACGGAATTGCTTCGCTGTCTCGGTATGCCCGGCCTGCTCGGAAATATCCGCCCATACCTTGAACGCATAAGCCGTTGCAATGGTCAGCCAGCCGGATACCCCTTTGCCCTTATAACCCACCATGTTCATCGGATCACACCAGTCGCCCTGGTTAATGAAGTTGAGGCCGCGGTGGTCACGATCCTGAATCAGCCAGCGCATGGCCAGATTCATATGCTCCAGCACAGAAGCTTTCTCTTCACTGTCGGCAAATGCAACCTGCTCCTCCAAAATGCTGTAATCATTCGTCTCATCCAGATACGTACGCATACAGACCGGAAGCCAGATACAGTGGTCCGTATGAGGAACCTGGTTGATGTATTTGAGCTCGGCATCCGGGTGCAAAATGATCCCATCCGGCATCGCGCCGCTTGCATGCTGCTGAGCCAGGGCTGTCAGGAAGGCTTCACGTGCGATCGCGGGCTGAATGTAACTCATGCCCATGTTATCCTGCAGATAGTTCCGGGTCTGCGGATCAGTCGTTAGCCGGTTCGTTTTGCCGTGGTAATACATTTGGCGTGGCAGCCAGTGGTTTACAAAATTATTCAATCCGTCATCCGGGGTCTGGATCTGGATATTTCCCTGTCCTTCTGCAACGTAAGCCGCATATTCCTGTTCGGCCAAGGCAAAGCCATCCAATCCTTCATAATCCCGCTTGATAAAATACTGCTGCCGGATGCGTTCGATCTCTGCCTCATCATGAGCCGGGCCAAAGATAAACCGGTATTGCCGCTCAGCCCCAGCTTCGAGCTCCAACCTGTACTGAAGGACAGCAACAGGTGTCTCATACCTTGCATCCCCGCCCTCCAAGGTGTCCAGCTGCAATGCCGATGGAGCATGAAGGCCGCCCTCGCCCTCGAAACGCTCGTGATTCACTTCCCATGAAGCAGGCTTGCGATCCGCAAGCAGGTAGGTCTTGTCGCTGTAATTTTTGATTTTGGCATAATCCTGATATTTCTGATACGGCGTAATGGACGAGCAGACGATTCCCTGCAAATCATCCACATATTCACCGGATTGATTCATCCATGACATATAGCCAACCGTGAAATACGGATACATGCTCAGCTTGCGTTTATGAGAGGAAAGGTTCTTCACCTTCACTTGCCACAGCTCCATGGCATCCGCTTTGGGCAGACGCAGGCTCATCTCAATGGAAATGTCATCGCTTACAACATTCCAGCGAATATCGTGTTTACCCACGGCGAATGTATAGCTGTCCGCCTGTTTTCGCACCGGCTCATATGGAGCCGAGAAAATGTTTCCGCCTACTTCATCCTTGATGTAGACAAATCTCCCCGGATGATGCGCATAATACGGCTGCTCCGGCTGCATAAATGTCTTCGCTTCCAGATTGGGTGCATGCGAGTACTTGGCAGGCTCCGGCTGCATGAATTGCGCCACAGCATATCCGCGGCAATTCATATGGATCATCATCTTTTCGTTCCATAGAAATCCGGATGCCTTGGGCATACTTGTCGGACTGGTCAGCTCATAATATTCATTATCGTTCGTTGCTCTGATCATCACTGAACCTCTCTTTCGGGTTATGAAATTGGAATGACAGAAAACGTTTTAGTAACTTGTATACAACTTCATTCATTATAACACGGGAACGCTTACAGTCACGGATAAATGTTTAAAAAATTCATGTGAATTCACCTGCTCAGCTCATAAACATCGCAAAACATTCTATTAAAAATAAAACTTCTGATTAGGTGCTCCGATTTAACAAAAAAAGAGCTGAATTCTCAGCTCTTATTGCGCTCCAATTGTTTTTCGATGCCCAGCCTGTCAATCTGAATCCAATATTCTGCAATCCGCTCATTTTCCACGCGATATACAGCACTGGCAATTTCAATAACCGGCCGATGGGTTGGTGTGTATCCGTCCACTTCTCCCATATGTATACCCTCTTGTTTCCAGCGCACATACACTTTATCGCCCTGGGCGATCAGTTCCTGAATCTCAAGTGAGAATTCACCGTAGGCCTGAATCATTTCTATCACATGATCCGCATATTCGTATGGTGTCCTTTTTACTGTCACTTCCTCTTCCGATATCACCTGATGGGCCAGTACCTGTTCGGCCATCAATGTATCAGCATAATCAAGGTTACGACCTGACCGTACCTCCTTGAAAAAAGCTCTGACAATCTGTTCAGGGGTCATTGCACGCCACTCCGTTTACATTGGATTTTCTACTACATCTGAAACCCAGCCTTCTATATCTTCCCTTATTCTAACATCCATTCCATGGTGGGAGATCAATCTGTTCTACTGTTCTACGGGACTATTATCCCTATTAGCATACCTTGACAATGAGACTATATAACCATAAACTAGCAAAAGACTTTAGGTAATTAATAGGAGGTTTTGCTGATAAGAGAATTCGGATTGATTTTTACCATAAATGATAATGTCAGGTGTATGAACAAGAAAAACCAGAAAGTGGTGTATCATGAAACGTCTATTCGTAATATTGTTTACCCTTACCCTGCTGCTGGCTGGATGCCAGAGCAATGACAAGGAGAGCAGTCCAAGCGACAATAATCCCACAGAAACGTTAGAAGGCTCTACCATATTGAGTTTGAAGCAAAAATACGGCTCCGAATCAAGCCCATCGATTATGCCCATGTATAACGTAGCTCAAGACGAAGAATTCAAGTTTACATTTAAGGCTGACCTAAAAACCAGTCGTCTTCAAGCAAGTGACATGATAAGTGTACATACCGATATTAAAGCCTTGGAAGCAAGTAAAGTCTATGCCATACCGCAAATCAATGATAATAGCATTTCGATAAAACCTCTCGGATGGGGTGTATTAAGCTCGGAGAAGCTGAAAGCTCAAGAACAAAATACATGGGGTGGTGCCCCCATCTATTACATTCGTCTGAATTATAATCCAGATGCTGAGAAGCTGACACTTCTTGATCAACCCATGATTATTCCTTTTACAGTAAAATCCGAGCTGCCTGTTCCGAATCTGAAGTATGAGATCGACAAGGATAAACGGTTCACGCTTACCTGGGACAAGGTAGAGGGCGCAGCAGAGTACAAAATCTATAATCGTGCCGATCGAACCGTTATTTTTGAAACAAACAATGTTCCCCTGCAAGGGGCAGAGAAAGCTTACAATGGAAGCAATCCGCTGGTCGTAGCGACGACAACCGAGACATCCTTCAATGATTTCAATGAGGATGGCAAAGGCGGCCTTGGTATCATGAATGAACTAACGACATCCTATCAGAACCATGGGATGAAGGGTGAATACTACGTCACTGCTGTCAGTGGGGACAAGGAATCGAATTTTAGTAACGGTGTAGCTACTGCTCCTCTCTCTAACCAGCTGCCCATGGCTCTAAAAGAACAGCTCTATATGAAGAAATTGAAGAACACAAACGAATTGCCGAAAACAACAAGTATTGAGCACATCGATGGTTCCTTCTCCCAAGGATCAATTGTTTATGATATTGCGAATGTAGATATCTCGGAGTTCAACGAAACGAACATTCCTTTTCATATCAAAGGAACCGCTCTTAAGAGCTACGTACGGGTAGAATCTGTAACCCAAGAAGACTTGGCCAAATTGGATCAACAAACGGTCGCGGAGTCCAGTAACGGACTGGTTGAACCAAAAAATGACACACCTTACGTCCCTGCACCTGATGTGCCAACCATCATTAACAATAATGATGGGCCTGCATCGGAGACTGCAACAGAGACTGTGCCTGAAGAGTCTACAACGACTGCTGTTCCAGCACCTGAAGATGAAGTGGACACGACTACTGAAGAAGGTCCTGAACAAGCTCCTGCTTCTAACCCTGAAACGGCAGAAGCAAACCTGGTGGACGAACAGAAATCGAACACACAGCAGAATGTTGAAGAAGGCAACCAGGAAACCGTTCCTGAACCGGCTGCAGGTGATAAACTCATCAATGCGGATTCTGCACTGGAAGAAGTGCTGGCCAAAAACATGATTGCTGCTGAAGATCAAATCTCATTGAAAGCTTTTCCCGAAGCCCAAAATTTCACAACGCTCTCGGATGTTGTCCTGAAAGTGATGTATCAGAATCCATTGATTCTCGGCGTTGAAGGGTTCGAATACAACTATGATACGTTGACGCTCACCATTCATTACAATGAATCTCCAGATGTCATCCAGAAGAAACAAGGCGAGATTATTGCCAAAGCAAACGAAGTTGTTGCTTCCATCATCAAGGATGGCATGAAGGATGATGAGAAACGAAAAGCCATCTATGATTATTTGAATGATAATGCGAAGTATGACGATGCAGCACTGGAAAGTGCGGAGCAAAACAACTTCAAAAATGTAGACGCTCAGTTTAACGACTCATTCACCACCTACGGTATTCTGGTCAAAGGGGTTGGTGTATGCGCCAGCTATGCTTCCGTCTACAAACTGCTCTCCGATCTGTCCGGATTGGACAGCATTGTCGTAACAGGAGCATCTAGTGGTGTTCCTCATGCATGGAACAAGGTCAAAATCGGAAATGAATGGTTCCACGTAGATGCCACGAACAACCTGACCAACTCCGGTATTCCCTACTTCCTATACAATGCAAACGATGAGACGGCTGCAAGTCAGGAAACGATAGCGGATCAAGATTACTGGATCGATTCCGAACTCGAACTGTTTCATGGTGAAAGTGATACGAATGACTATTATGTGCAAAATGAACTCGAAGTCGCTTCGGTCAATGAATATAAAACAAAGACGGAGAGTGAACTGAAAAATGGGGAGAAACGGGTTATTCTGAGATTTGCCTCTCCTGTTGACTCCGATGAATTAATGACAGCAGCAGGCGAAGCACTTGCTGCGGTGGATGAAGCCCTGCTGAACACGGCACAACTGGCAACGCTGGGCAGTTACACGATTCTGGAAACCAATCCGGAACAAAAATAATAACCAGAACATAAAGAACTCCATCACCCATATCGGGAATGGAGTTCTTTGCTTAACAAGCTAACCATTTAGGGCCCATTTACGGTCTCCTGTTACGGACTAACGGTACCACCGTTGGCATTCAGGGTCTCACCGCTCACGTAACTGGATTCCTGGCTCGCCAGGAATACAAAGGCAGGTGCCATCTCGGCAGGTTGTCCTGCCCGGCCAAGTGGCGTGTTGGAGCCGAACTCTGCCAGCTTCTCGACCGGCTGTCCGCCAACCACCTGAAGCGGTGTCCATACCGGACCTGGCGCTACAACATTCACGCGGATACCTTTGCTACCGACCTGCTGAGCCAGTGCTTTGCTGAACGTATTGATGGCCGCCTTCGTCGTTGCATAATCCAGCAGGATTGGTGAAGGACTGTACGCCTGAATGGACGATGTATTGATGATGGAACTGCCTGGTTTCATATGTTTTACAGCCGCTTTGCAGAGCCAGAACATGGAGTACACATTCGTTTTGAATGTCGCATCGAATTGCTCTGTAGTCAGATCCGCAATCTGTTCCACAAACTGCTGTTTACCTGCCACGTTGGCAAGAATATCGATCCCGCCAAGCTCCTTAACGGCAGACTCAATGAGCTGCTTGCAATAGTTCTCATCCTTCAGGTCACCAGGAATTGCAACAGCCTTACGGCCTGCTTCTTCAATCAGCTGTACCACTTCTTTGGCATCCGCTTCTTCTTCAGGAAGATAAGACAGCACAACATCCGCGCCTTCACGGGCAAATGCAATGGCCGCCGCACGGCCAATTCCGCTGTCTGCCCCGGTTACTACGGCTTTGCGTCCAGTCAGACGTCCGCTGCCTTTGTAGCTCTTTTCGCCTGCATCAGGCACAGGTGTCATCTCGCGCTGAAGTCCCGGCTCTTCCTGCTGCTGTTTCCATTCTGATGTTGCCTTCGGATATTGTGTCGTCGGATCTTGTACAGTATGCTGGTCTTGATTAGCCATGTTCAATTCCTCCTCGGGTAAATTTACACTCTCTAAAAATAGAACCAATGGATTCTACACGGGTCACTGCGCGGTCAGAACAACCTTCCGATCGCTGTTATCCCCCAATTTTTTGTATTCCTTTAGAAGGAGAAAATTCGGTGATAAAGGCGAACATTTCATTTCTCCAGGTTTTCTCTGCCCTCTACGTTAATGTGTAGATGTGAAGTTCAATTTAAATAAAATGTGTAAATTTCAATTTATTTATAGTTGGGTTTCATAAAAGTGGCACTCTTTTCTTTGTAACCGAGATGGGTGAAATTTAAACTGGGCTTGATCATTTCCTTAAGGCAGCTGCAGCATTTAAATTGAAGGCTGTTCCGTAAACCGCTGGATCGTTTACATCGTCCTCATCTTGCTTATCCCCCTTGTCTGCTGCAATGGAATTGATATTGATCGCGCAGCAGCTCTTCTAGTTCATATCCTAAAACCTCCAGTAACAGGAGATTCAAGAGATATTTTTCAGAGGGTGACACTGCTCAAAAGACAAATAAAAAAAGAGAGGGAACTCCCCTCTCTTTCTACATATTCTAATTCGTAAACAACGTAAACTTACTCTTACCAGGATGTACGTGGTTTTTGAATAGCATCCGTCTCTTTTTCTATATCTGTCATCATGTCTTTAATCCGGTCCAAAGCCAGTTGGAGTTGCTTTTGATGTGCATCCAGGCGATGAGCCATCGATCGAATCTGCTCTTGTGTAGGAGGCTGCGGCGCATGGGAGATTTCAATCAATTCTTTTTCAATAGCATCTATTCCATCCAATCCTGTACCCAGCATCTCAATGCCAAACTTGGCCTTATCTGCAATATGATCTATCTTTAAAGCCGTTTCTTTTGCTTGTTTGTTGCCCCAGCCACCCGATATGTAATTGGGCTGACCTACAGGTGGTGTATAATCGCTCATAGAGACCTATCCTCCCTACTTCTGATACTTATCGGTAATTTCATCAATCTTATCTGTCAACTTGTCAATTTCGTCCGTGAGACTATCAATTTCGTTGGTTAACTTATCTACATCTTTAATGTTCTTCTGAACCTCGTCAATGTTGCCGCTAGTAGCTATAACTTTGGACATTACTTCCTGTGCAATCGATGTTACCAGTACTTGTACATGATCAGGAGCATCTTGTCCAACTTGTGCGACCAATCTGTCAATCAGAGGCTTGATCTGAGATAATGTCGTTGCAGCGTTTGAAAGCTCACGACCACAAGAGTTCAATTCAGAGTCAATTTTATCCGATACCCGGTCAATTTTGGATTGGGTGATCTGGTCGATTTCTCTGATGACTTTGTCGATATCATTTGACATCTCACGCACTGCGCCTTTTCCTACTAACATTAGCAAACTCCCCCAGTATGTTTACAAATTCTTCAATCTCCTTGATTATAAGGTAAGCCTTAATACTGTTCAATAAATTAAGTTGTTATTTCGACTCATTGTTACAAAAAAAACAAAAAATGCACCCTTGAATGACACCGAATCTCTAAAGATTCTTCGATGTACTCAAGAAATGCATTTTGGGCACCCACTGAACAATTCACACCACAGTTTTATAACATAAAACTATTGTTCTTCTCCACCGTCTACACGCTGCTTTTTCCCAACGCCGAATACAAAATATCCGATCACCACGATGGCCATAAAGGTCGCACCCACAATCAGGGGCAAACGCGTATCCGGGTTAAACGCCATCCCGATGATAACGAGGATCAGATACACAATAATAATGTAGTTGCTGATGGGGAACCATTTGGACTTGAAGTTGTGTTCCTCCATCTCATTACCCCAGCGCTTTCTGAACCGGAACTGGCTGAAGGCCAGTGCGAACCACGGCACCATCCCCGGAAGAACACTTGCACTGTAAATATACAGGAACAGTTTGGAATCCGGCATCAGGTAGTTCAAGATTACACCGATCAGCAGCAGGGAGATCGTAATAACGATGCTGTTGCGTGGAACCCCGCCTTTGGACAGCTTTTTGAAAAAGGCAGGTGCCTGTCCATTCTCAGCAAGCGTATATAACATACGTCCCGCACTGTAAATTCCGCTGTTACATCCCGACATCGCAGCCGTGAGCACCACAAAGTTGATAATGCCCGCAGCAGCCACGATACCGACCTTGGCAAATGTGAGTACAAACGGGCTTCCCGTCTGTCCCACTTCATTCCACGGGTACAATGTCACGATGACGAAGATAGCCCCTACATAAAAGATAAGGATACGCCACACGATATTTTTGATCGCTTTACGCAGCGTATGCTTCGGATTCTCCGCTTCCCCTGCCGTAATACCGACCATTTCCACGCCCTGATAGGCAGCCGTTACGATACATAGAGCAAACAGGAATCCTTTGATTCCTCCCGGGAAGAAGCCTCCATGACTCACCAAATTCGATAATCCGATTGGCTGTCCACCGTTACCCAGACCGAAGAAGATCAAGCCCGTTCCGATCACGATCATGAACACAATGGCTGTTACCTTAATCATGGCGAACCAGAATTCAAACTCCCCGTAATATTTCACCGCAGCCAGATTCGCCGCCGCAATAATGAGCACACCAGCCAGTGCCGGCAGCCATTGTGGAATATCCGGAAACCAGTACCCGACATAGATACCGATCGCCGTAACTTCCGCCATCCCCACCGTTACCCAGAGGAACCAGTAACTCCAGGCGGTCAGGAACCCGGCAAGCGGACTGATATATTTATGAGCAAATGTGGCAAAGGATCCGGTGACAGGCTCCTGAATCAACATCTCACCCATAATACGCATGACAAAAAAGATAATGATCCCGGCCAGCAGATAGGCCAGCAGCACCGAAGGACCTGCCCATTTGATCGTACTCGCCGATCCCATGAACAATCCAACGCCGATTGTACCCCCGAGTGCAATCAGCTCAACGTGACGGGGCTTAAGCCCTCTAGATAGTTGCTTCGATTCCAAACGATTCTCCCCTTTTCTTGTGTGCAGCTTCGTGTTGTCAGAATACCATTTTTATGTTCACATTAACGCAATGCAGAATTGCTTCACCAAATTGTACGAGATGTGCCGAAGAAATACAACAAGGAATGTAAGGAAGCGTTTTTAATGAGAATGTTTATCATTTATAACGTTTTCTGGATAACAAACAATTACATTCTGGGTGCTGGACATCTTTTTCATCATACATACGATAATGCATTTCTAGTTTGAGAAGCACCCTCGCAATCCATTTAAAAATTCGTTCTTAAGGGCATTCATCTACCCCATGGAAGTTTTTGCTTTAATTCATTTAATATTCCTAATAAACTAGGGGTAACAACTACTCATTTAGGGAGGTGTGCATATGGAGCAGCAGCACGCAGCACGAGTCGAATTATTCGTTTCCAATACACAGATCATCAAGAAGTCGTTCAAATGGCAAAATCCGATGATGCATCGCCTTGCGGCACTTCTCTATGCAGGCGAAAATAAAACGGCAGATGGTGAGGCCGTTCGCCAGAGTCATGATCTGATGAAGCAAAATACAAACCTCTTTTCCGTATTCAGGGGCAATTCGGCCATCAGTATCGCCGCAATGCTCTCCCTTACCACGGATCAGGAGTCGAAGCTGGCGGACACCCTGCATGTCTACGATCTGATGAAACAGATCAAGTTCCGCACTTCCGATTTCCTGGCCGTGGCTGCCTATCAGATTGCTGCCCAGGCAGCGCCTGACCAGTTTCAGTACACGGTGGAGCGTGCCAAGGCTTTTTACGATCAGATGAAAGCAAAACACCGCTTCCTGACCGGACAGGATGACTATATTTTCGCAGCCATGCTGGCTCTCTCCGATCTGGATGTGGAATCCGGTGTGGCCCGCATGGAGCAGCTCTATCGTGAACTGAAGCCAGAATTCTCCCCTGGCAACAGCGTGCAGGCATTGACCCAGGTACTGGTCCTTGGAGACGACAATCCTGAATCAAGCGCGCGTGTATTGGCATTACAGGAGGCGTTCCGTAAACGCAGTATCCGCTTGGATAAAACGTATACCCTATCCTCCCTCGGAGTGCTCTCTCTGCTGCCTGTCCACCAAGACACACTGGTGGATCAGGTGCAAGAAACGTTCGACTGGCTGCGTGACCAAAAGGGCTTCGGGGCATGGTCGATCACCAAACAGGAGCTGCTTCTATTCTCATCTGCCCTGGTGGCTGTTCAGCATGTTGAGAATCTGCGAAGCGGTGTGCTGACCACGACACTCTCTACCAGCATCACCAACATTATCATCGCACAGCAGGCCGCCATGGCCTCCGCTGCGGCGGCTTCGGCTGCTGCTGCCGCTTCATCATCTTCAAGCTAACGTTCACCAAGGCAGCTTATTATATGAAAAAGCCCCCTCCGATTGATTCAGAGGGGGCTTAAGATAATTCAAAATAGGTGTAAAACAGTTCATCATCTTCTGAAACTATATGATTCCTGCTTCTCGAAATTCCTCGATAAAACTGTCCAGCCAATCGTCACCATAATCGAGTGCTCCCATATCATTTTCGATAAAAGCAACATCCAGACCCATGACCCAGAATCTACGAGCGATAATGAACAGGTCTACGGCCTGCTCGTCCTCTGGAGAGAAGCTTCGTATCGAACGGTAACCTGCCATGAGCGCATTCCATAATTGTGCTTTTTGCTCACCGGATTGTCTCTTTCTAGCCTTTACCTGAGCCAGATCATAGGCTCGCCAGCCTTTGGCTGTCCACTCCAGGTCATAATGCGTAAACGAGCCTCCCTGCTGAAAGGCATTATTGTTGCCATGCATATCGCCATGACACAGTCCCCATTCCAGACTACGGGCAGATGCTGTAATCCGCTTCTTCAGCTCCTCAGTAAACGCAACCAAAAACGGTCCCGCTTCATGCGACTCTCCGATATACGCCATAATAAGCGCGAGCGGCTGATCAATCAGAAATCGTGTATCCAGCTCATATCTGGGCTGCTCCACTACCACTTGATCCATAGCCTTGTGCAGCTCAGCCGCAGATTGACCAAAAGCATAACAGGACTCCTCATCCTCCAGGTTGTTCTCGGTCCCCTCAATATAGCGGAACATCACGGCCACACGTTTGCCTTCCGGCGCATCCAGAACGGTGTAATCACTACTATCCCTCCTCTTAATGTAATCACCAACATCTGCATGCACGGAAGTATTCAAAATCGCTTTCAATTGAGATAGCACGGACAACTCCGTGATCACTTCTTCCTCCCCGATCTCGGCACGGTATACCCGAAGGATGTGCAAGCCCGTGGACGTCTTTACCCGGTATGTATCATTTAATCCTCGCAGCCAAAACAAGCATTCTTCCCATGGACCCAATTCATATTGATCTCTTAAAGCAAATTCCAAATATTTCGGACTTAAAATCGAGCGCAATGCCATGGGTTGATTAAAATTAAGCATATTAATGCTCCTTTGGTTTAATAATTTCTGTTACTCCTATCATTTAATATATAGGTTACAGGTACATTTTGGAAGAGGAGTTAAAAGAAGTGTGCATTCTGGCAAACTCGTTTTACAACCTTTAGTGTTCTCGCTTTGAATCTAACCCTTGACCTTGAAGTACACTTCAACCTTTATACTGTAGATATCGTAATTTAGACGAGAGGTGGCATACAGATGAGTATGAATGTTTATAACAAAAGACGCTCTCTAATGAGCTATCTATTTGAAAAATTTATTCTTTTATCAGGCACCAAGAAGAATTTCTCCACGCGGGACAACACCCGGAAGCACATCGACCAAGTGGGACTTGAGAATATTAAGCCTTATCAGTTAGGTAAGGTGAAACTCACATCTCCCCGATCAGAGCGTTTCTTTGAGGACATGAAGGTATTTACATTGAATGACCAGCATTCAGACGCACAAAAAGTCATCTTATATATACATGGCGGCGCTCATACGCATCAACCTCTTAGCTTGCATTGGAGATTCATGGACACCCTGGCCCAGGCACTGAACGCCAAAGTGATCGCTCCCATTTATCCCAAAGTGCCTCACTTCAACTATCAGCATACGTATCCAAGACTACTAAACTTATATCGTGAAATCCTTGAATCGGTACAAGATCCCTCACAACTTACGATTATGGGAGATTCAGCGGGTGGGAATATTTCGCTAAGTCTGGCACATTACATTCAGATGAATCATCTTCCGCAGCCCAAAGATATTATTTTACTGTCTCCATGTGTGGATATGGTTCTGGACAACCCGGTCATATTTGATTATGAGTCGAGGGACCCCATGCTCGCTGTAGAAGGATATGATGTAATCCGGCGGATATGGGCAGCTGACAAATCGCTGGATGATCCGCTGATTAGTCCGATTTACGGAGATTTCGAAGGGCTCGGGGAAATCACCATGTTTGTCGGAACACATGAAGGGCTGTTCCCCGACATCATGAAGCTCGACAAGATGCTAACTGACCAAGACATTGACCATCATACCTTTGTTTATCCCAAAATGAATCATGTTTTTGTCCTGTATCCCATCCCGGAAGCCAAGGATGCTCAGCTCAAAATCATCGACATCATTAAGCACTAAACACAGCCTCCAATTCCTTGTTTCATAAGTTAACGCATCAGTAATACTCACAAATATTTATGCAAAATTAAATAAAAAATTCAATTATGCACTTGTATATTTGATTATTCCGGGTATAATACTCGGTATATAGAAAAGCGAAGCCGACTGGAGTGAAAAATGCCATGAGTTCTTGGACACAAACTTGGGTTAACGATTATTTGGACTTATATAACTATGCCAAGACTATAGGGGACTCGGCATGGGCTGAAGATCTTCTCAGGAAGCTTCGTGACCAGAGGGACATCATGTTGGAAGAAGAACGGAAAGTTCGATTGCTGCGTGAACTGCTTGCTAACTATGACCGAATTAACAATCAGTTGTTGGAAATTTTCAATAAACTGCGGGGGGCTTCCGAAGGCTCTCAGGCAGAATCCTTACAGGAGCAATGGTTAATGTTGAAGCTGATGCGTATTGATGTATCGAGGAAAATTCTTCAATATATATAAAGAAAAAAAGCCGGTCTGCAGTTTGTCTGCTCAACCCGCCTTGTTTAAAGGCTTACTAATCGTTTCAATGCTACAGTCGACTGTTCGGCAATAATGTAAAGCCCGCCAGCTTTACATTAGATGATGTATCGATAATTACATGGATGCTTTCTTCATGCTGCTCATCATGCCCATCATGGTGGTCATCATTTCGTCGCACTCTTGCATGCAGGACATCATTTTGTTCATGTCCATGCTTTCCATCATGTTATTCTCTTCCATGCACTCCATCATCATTTTCATGGACTTCATTTTACTCATCATTTCTTCCATGCACATATTCATCATCATGTTCATACACATATTTTCCATTCTATGTTCCTCCTAACCATATTTAGTAGACTTCCTTTTTTTAGAATAAACGATCCCCCGTTTAAAAGCAATCATTTTCCTCTTGCCATTCAGATTAAATTTGTGTATAATACGCACTTCACTTATTAATCCAGTCGGAAATAAAGGCTTTTGCGGACATGTAGCTGTTCACAAAAGCCTTTTTGACGTTTTGGCAGGGTTGACCCTTCAGCAAAGTAAGTTGTAACTATGAACCAAGATTGGTTCTATAGTCAGGCAGCTGCCTGTCCTGCGTTGTACGATTCAACAGGCTCGCTATACGCTCCCGGTCAAAAGAAGCCAGATATACGGCTAATACGTCTTCCTCGCTTTCACCAACAGCCATTTCGAACAGGAGAATGACATTATCCCTACAACATATCCGCCAAGCCTGAAGAGAGGACATTTCTGGAATTTCATATGCTCCGTCGCTTAATCCCCAATAGGATCGATAGTCCGATAACCCCCACATGTTCTCATCAAAAATAACCCAATAGGGCAGCCTGTCCTCCACCCCCATCTGAATAAATGCTTTGCTTACCAGGAAATTGGTGAGTGATTCATTCTCCAGCGACCAATCCGGACGGTTCCAGGCACATAGATACACCGGCGGGTCTTCCTTCGTCAGATCACTGAAACGTATGCCGCAATAGATCACCGATTCTTCGCATTGATAAAAGATCAAAAACGCTTTGTCCGTTGTAAAGAAATCCGAATCCGGTACAAAGATATCCTCCAGAAGCATCGGCTCATACTGATTATTGCAGTGTTGCGTAATATATTGTGACCGCCCAAACCTCTTATAATATTCACTCAAAGCCGCCGGAAAAGGCTTGCCAAGACGACGCTCCTGCTCCTGAATGTCTTCCTCTGAAATGGAACCCTCTGCCTCATCATGACCTTGGAGGAACTCGGTCAACACTTTAAAATCCGCAATCAAGTAAATCTTCTCCTCTCACCAGAACGTAGCTTTCAAAGAACACACGGGCCTCCGGAAATAACAGTGGAGCGACATGGTTTATGGGGAACCATCGAATATCATCGATCTCATCATCCTGAGGCTTCAAGTCAGTCCCGTCTCCAGCGTATTCGACCAGAAACATCGTCGTTTCCTGGCCCTGATATCCCAATTTCTCCTGCGTTATAGCGTCAAAACGAAAGGCAATTCGGTCCTTGAACGGTTTGCTAATTATAAAGTTTGTTGATCCCGTTTCTTCTTCTAACTCCCTGAGCAGTGCCGCCTCTAAGCTCTCATCCTGCGGCTCCATCCCGCCTTTCGGGAAATCCCATGTTCCTTTGATTTTCCCCTGTGCTCCCTTTACCTTATGAACTAACAGCAATTCATCACCCTTTTGAATGACCGCGCCGACAGCCATACGAATCATTGATTACACCCCCACGATCTTTAAATCTAGAGCAAGATATCCGATTGGTTTGCCTGTATGGTTTACATTATAAAATATTCATGAGCAAAATTCCTTTTCAGCCCAAATAGACCGCTCCCTGGCTAGGGTAACGGTCTATGAGACGATTTTCGATAAAGAAGATATCCTATGAGGATACCGAGTTAGTTGCACCAATCTTGGTAATAACTGTATCATACGGAGCCAGTTCCAGCGTTTGTTTTCCAAACTCTGTATCAATCGTTGTTGTCTGAACCTGGTCACTATTGTTGATCACAACCAATATGTTACTTTCCGGATAATACGCACACTCGGTATACAGGTTATCCGGGATATACTTCGTTTCCTCGTACTCCTCGCCTGCATAGCGAATCAGATTCAACAGCAATCGGGTATTCTCCCAGTTGAATGCGAATGCGGAGAGATAGATCCCTTTTCCTTTGCCGAATGCATGCGTAGACAACGTAATATGACCATCCGTTTCATGCAGCACCTCAGCCGTGCCATCCGTAAGATAAATGCCTTTCTTCGGCGTTATGCTGGCTTCATCCGGTACCAAACCATGCTCATCTCGTACCTCATACGACCATTTTCCGTGAACAACTCTTGCCCCTGTATCTTCATCCACGCCAAGAATATGTGCCATCCGGAAAAAGCTGTCGTATCCCTCGATCGCCGAAGGCTGATTGATTCCGATAAATGTACCACCTTCGTACACCCACTTCGTCAGTAGGTCCACACAAGTATGGTCATTCCAGTGTTCACCACCGCTCCATGCGGAACCGGCAGAGCCAGCATTGATCACGACATCGCAGTCATGCAGTACGCCCTGACGGATGTCTTCAAAATCGATAAACTGCACCTCAACCGGTAATCCCGACAATGCTTCATTGACGTGAATGAGATCATGCATGTACGTTTCATGGAAATGCCCGGACAAGGTCCATGATCTCAGTTTGCCCCAGCTATGCAGCACGGCTACCTTGGTCTTGATCTGATAAGGCATGCCAGCCTGATGCAGCTCCTTCATTTCCCTGAATTCATTGGCAATCTTCTCGATGTATTCCACAAAATCCGGATAAGGCTCCACCAGATGCAGATACCCGCCCAGTCCGATTCGATCGATCGGTTCTCTGAGCAGGGCACGCCGGATGTTAATCCAATACTTCTTGGCGTCCAGCGTAGGGTCGCCGCCCTCCTTGAAGGTAGGGAGTCCACCTAAACCAACCGGGAACAGATATGGATGCAGCCGAATTTCATGCGTTTCCACGTCGATCCCAGAACACATTCTGGCCTCATACCCGGAGAATACGCATTTGATCATGCCGTCGAATCCGAACTCCTGGAAGCGGTCATTATAAGGCTCCATGCCGACCCAGCTATCATCGTAGAAAACATAGGCCAGCTTGCCATGTTTGTGTACAATATCAATCAGCTTTTTACCGAATTCAATCACAAAATCATTGATGAACGCCATCCAATCCAGTTTGCGCTGATTCGCAGGGATATGACTGACCCGGTATTTACCGCCATTCACGAAATCCTCAGCCGTGAGGGAATAGCCAGCCTTTTTGGCAAACAGATCAAGCGCTCTTGAACTTACCGTAAAATCATATGAACCCCAGTCCGAGAACAGATGGCGATTGCGCTCACTGCTGCCCCAGATCCAGGCGAAATTATAGAACAGGGAAGTAAACCGAACAACGGTCGTTTCCTTGTGCTCCTGACACCAACTTTCCATCCAATTCAGCAAGTATGCTTGTGTCTCCGGATAGATGGGATCGATCTGCATCAGATGCTCTTTGTCCCAGTCATTCGTCGTATGGTTGTACATCGAAATCTCTTCCCATATCCGGTAAACCATGAAGCTGACGGTGTATTTGTGCCACGGAACAATGCCGGTAATGACCACATTCCCGGATTCCCGTTCATAATTCCACTGTTCTCTCGGCACCTCTTCCCCCGTCGTCCGGTCATAGACCTGCCAATACTTGAATGCTTCCCGAGAATCGTTCACCTTGAACTGTTCAGCGAAGAAATCCTCCATCAAATAGATGGACAGGTAATCCTGCACAGCTACCTTGGGGTTCGTTATGAGAAAACATTGCTGCAGCTTATCCGTATTGCGGGATGCCCACTCATTATGATCCCGGATGATACAGATCGTCGAATAAATGCCGTATCCGGCGTTGATAATCTCATCCGACAATTTCGTCCCGTCACTGTCACGAATGACATCGGCACCCCACCGTTCAGCGAGTTTCAGTGTCAGTGCCTCATAACCGGATTCTCCGGGCAGGGTGAAGGCTCCCGTTGTTTTTTTGGACAATTGGATCTCCTCCTATCTCAACATGTCGGACAGAAAAGCGAGTGCCAGGCCTTGACCCCAGCCCTGAATCCAGTCTTTGGGGATTTTGCGGTACCCTTCCCGATCCTTCATGACTGCCGTGCCGCCAGATACGCCCAATACACGTCCATCTTCAGTGATATTTTTCAGTACACCGTCCAATGCCTTCTGTACATACTTGGTATGCAGCGGATTGCCGTTATTGATCATGGCCGCCGCTATACCGCAAGACGCCGATACTTCTTCATAGGACTCCTCATCGTCCAGCACCGTTCGCCACAAGCCGTTGTCCGTCTGAACCAGCTTCAAGGCTGCCAGTTGGTCCCGAAGCGAGCACTCGACGTCCATACACTGCGGATACAAATACCAGTCCTTCAATTGAGGTTTCACCTGCGACATTGTGTAAGCACCCCAGGCATTCGCTCTCCCCCAGTAAAATCCGGACATATGGTCCTTATTGACATTGTTATACCCGTGATACCAAAAGCCTGTGCTTGGGTCCTGAAGGTATTTGATATGCCAGTAATACTGATTCAGGGCATCCTGAATCATGGCTTCATCCTTCAACTTGCTGCCTACGCGCAGCAGGAAAAATGCAGCCATAAACAAGGTATCCGCCCATGCCTGTTCCGGAAAGTCATTGGCAACGGATACGGTATGCTGCAGCACGTTGTCTCCGAAGCGGAGTGCATGATTCTGAAGATAATCCACTTTGCTCAGCGCGATATCCCAATATTTCTGGTCCCCTGTCTCTTCATACAACGTAATCAGCATATGTCCCATGGCACAGGTGTTTACCGTCCAGCTCGGCAGGCCCAGCTCAATATATTCATCCGCCCACTGAACCAGCCTGTCCAGAATCTCCTTGTTGCCTGTCGTCTGGTAGGCTCTGGTTACACCGTAATAGGCAACACCGCAAGGCCAGTCCCATGTCAAATCCATGGATAGTGTTTTTTGGGTGACATTATCGATGACCTTCAAAATCTCTTCCCTGTCATATTTCACTTGAAGCATCAGTATTCCCCTCTCCTGGACACACGCCCCCAAGTGCGCCCTGAGAGGTGTCCGTTCGTATTGTAAACGCTTTACTTATTCCATTCTACGCAGTAAAATGGTGTCAATCTAAGCATATTCGTAACAAAACTGCGCAATTTCAACCATTTATGAATAAAATCAAAGGTTTACACTAAGTCACTCCGCTGTCAGAACAATCTTCCGATCGCTGTTATCCCCAGAATTTTTTGATTCCTTTTCTATGGGGAAAATCAGGTGATAAAGGCGAACGCTTCGCTTCTCCAGATTTGTTCTGCCCTCTCCGTTACCGTGTAATTGTAGAAGTTCATCCTTTTTAAAGGTTACCTTTACTGTAGTTTCTAATTAAAATGGACTCCAATTAACAAATAGGGGGATCGTATATGCCTAAAAAAAAGAAGCCTGTTATTGAATACCGTCATTACAGCCTGCCCATCCATTTTCCCGTCCTGCTATTAAGCGGTGAACGCTGGAAAATATCCGATATCAAGAGCGAGCATCTTCATTTTCATAACCATCTGGAGATTGGCATTTGCTACTCCGACAGCGGCATTATGGAGATCAAGGGAGAATCCGTCCCCTTTCAGGCCGGCGATGTGACCTTCATTCCGCGATATCTTCCTCATACAACGTACAGCACGCCTGGTACAGCCAGTTTGTGGGCTTATATTTTCTTTTCGCCGGAGGACCTGTTTCAGCATTCATTAAAAGGTACATACCGTGATTTTGAGCCGAATCTGTGGGCAGTACAGGGAATGAACTGTGTGCTCAGCAAGGAGCAGCATCCCAAGGTGTACACGCTTGCCACATCGATCGTAGAGGAGTTAAGACAACAGAATCCCTATTATCAGGAAAGTGCCTACGGCTTGATGCTGTCCCTGTATATTGAGCTCCTTCGAATTCATTTCCGGAATCGCCCCCTGTCAGAAGAGGGTACAGATCATGGCTTGAAAGGGGACCTTGTTATCTCCCCTGTACTCGAGTACATCACCAAGAACTACATGACCCCCATGACCATCGACTTTTTGGCCGATCTGTGCCACTTGAGCACAACGCATTTCCGCAGAAAATTTTATGAGATTATGAGAACGACCCCTCTCGAATTCATCAACAGCACACGCATCGAAGAGGCCTGCAAACAGCTGAAGAGCACCGATCATTCCATTCTGTCGATCTCCGAGCAAGTCGGTTTTCATTCCATTTCCAGCTTCAATCGCTGCTTCTCCAAACTGATGGGGCAGTCCCCCAAAGCTTGGCGTAAAAGTGCACAAACCGAAGTACAGTCTGCCAAAGCATCCATACTGGAGTTTACGGGATGGGTCTAGGACCAGGCTTGAAAGGCGAGAAGATAAGCTTCCTCCTCCCTATGGAGGTCACTTCGTTGGCCCAACAAAAAAACGCAACCATGAACGGTTGCGTTATGTTAATGCCAATGCCTTACACAATTTCACCTGTACTCGCACCGGTTAATGCCTTCTCGGGTGTTTTTACGGCAGGTACAGACAGCCCCAGATTCCCTCGCAGAGTACTGCTCTCATATTCGGTACGGAATAATCCCCTCCGCTGCAATTCAGGAACCACCAGTTCGATGATATCGTTGAAGCCCTCCGGGAAATGAGGCGGCATGATATTAAAGCCATCTGCACCATCATTCAGGAACCATTCTTCCAGTTGATCCGCAATTTGTTCCGGAGTCCCGACAATCTCCCGATGACCGCGTGCTCCTGCGATTCGTTCATAGATTGCACGTATCGATTGCAGGTTCTCCCGTTTCGCAATATCCCGAATGATGTTATAGCGGATTCGCGGGTTGGTCTCATCTTCGATGGAGCTTGCTTCCGGAAGTGGTTCCTCGACATCATACCCGGACAGATCAATATTCGTAAAAGCAGAGAGATATGCTAATCCCACTTCAGGCAGAATATAGCTGTTTAACTGCTGCTGCTTCAGCAGGGCTTCTGCCTCTGTTTTAGCCACTGTAATGAACACGCCAGGCATGATCTTCAGATCGTCCGACTTGCGTCCGTATTTAGCCAGTCGCCCTTTGACATCCCGATAAAAGACCTGTGCCTCTTCAAGCGTTTGCCAAGCTGTGAAAATGACTTCAGCCGTCTTCGCTGCCAGCTCTTTGCCGGATTCCGAAGACCCGGCCTGAACAATCACGGGATGCCCTTGCGGTGTTGTTGGGGAATCAAGGGCACCTTGCAACTTAAACCATGCCCCCTCATGGTTAACCGGATGCACCTTCTCTACATCCAGATATCGGCCATTTTCCTTGTCGATGACAAGCGCCTCATCCTCGATGGACAACCATAGCTGCTTGACAACGTCCACGAATTCCTCAGCACGTTCATAACGGAGCGCGTGCTGCAGATGCTTTTCTTTACCGAACAGGAGAGCTTCTCCATCGTTGGCAGATGTGACGACATTCCAGGCAGCCCGTCCCTTGGATAGATGATCAATCGCTGCGAATTTACGCGCGACATGGTACGGATCGTTATAGGTCGTGGTCAGCGTGGCCGTTAGCCCTATATTTCTCGTCACAGCCGCGAGGGCCGAAATGATGATAACCGGGTCCAGCTTCAAGGAGGAGTGTGCATTACCGGAAAGCCGCTGACCCAGGACATCGGCAAAAAATATCATATCGAACTTACCGCGCTCAGCTGTCTGTGCAATCTCCGTTAAATAATCCAGATCGAATGCACGGCCTGCACCTGAAGAAGGATGACGCCAGCTTGCTACATGATGTCCCGGCAGATTAATGAAAGCTCCCAGTTTCATTTGTTTTCTAGTCATACGAACCACTCCCTTATCTGATTTTGGTTAAAAACTTATTCATATAAACCACATTTATCTATCACACAAGGCCACTGCGAGTGCAGTACCATCTTCCGATCGCTGTTATCCCCAGATTTTTTTGATTCCCTTTTTCTAAGGGGAAAATCCGGTGATAAGCCTATGCTTCCGATGCAGCTTTCTTTCAGAAAGCTTTCAGGCGAACGCTTCGCTTCTCCAGATCGGTACTGCCTCTCCGTTAACGTGTGTTTGAATTTTGGGGTATATATGAAAAGGTTATTGAGCAAATGGATTATATTCGTTGGTATATAAATCTTCCGGTTTCACCTGACCTTCTGTTAGCTCACCATTCGCCACAAGCCAGTCGATCCATGTTCTGTATTCCGATGGAGTAATGACGCCTCCCTTTTCCGATATGCCTGTACTCTTCCAGTATTTAAGGTTTTCCGTCGTTTCCTTGCGTTCCCGCTGATTCACAATGTCCTCGAACCGCGAGATGACTTCCTCCCTAGGTGTGGTCTGAGCCCAGTCAATGGCTTTGGCAACCCCGTCTACAAATTGCTTCACCGTATTCGGATTCTCCCGGATGTAATCCTCACTGAAGAAATAGTCGCCTGCAGTAAACTCCTTGCCAAACACATCGATATCCCTGAAAATTTCGGTAATTCCTCCTGTTGCCAGAGCCCTGTCCCGGCCGATTCCGCTTAACATCACCACGTCGATCTGTTGATTCCGCAGAACCTGTTCCGCACTTGAACTTGGGACAGTCACCAAAGTGACCTGTTCAATTTCTTTTTCCGTCAGATTGCCTTGTCGTAAATAGTCTTTGAGGACAAACTCCAAATGGGCCCCGAGAATATTGACGCCTACCTTTTTCCCAATAAAATCTTTGGCCGATTGGATTGGCGTCCCCTCAAGGGTATAGGCGCCGATGTACGTATGTTCATCACTGCCGTATGAGCCGACGACCGATTTTATTTTTACGTTTTGGGAGTAGGATTTGATAATGGCTCCATTAAAAGCTGATCCAAAGTCGATTTGTTTCGTCGCCGTTAATTGAATGCTCTCCGGTCCCCCAACGCTGTCGCCTATGGATTCCAGTTTCAAGTCCCCCAAGTAGCCCAAATCTGCAGCCAGCTCCGGAAAAGAAACACTTCCAGGTGAAGACTGATATTGCAGAACTTGATCTTCTTCTCCGCTCTTCGCGGAGGTCTTGGGATCTGAGCAGCCTGATAGGACACCACTGACCAAGCCTGCAAGTACAAGAATGCCTAATGTTCGTTTCATCTCGCTTCTCCTCCTCCAAACGATGTCTTATTCATAACTCACTAATTCAATTGATTTAGTAAGGATTAATGATAAAAAAATAATGAGGGAATATTCGAACAGAACTATTCATTCACTTGCTGTTTCCATTTGGAAAATTTACGTTCCAGCATGCTGAGCCCTTGGTTGATTAATAACCCCAGCAAAGCAATGGTTAATATCCCGGCATACATCTGAGGAATCTGGAAGTTATACTGGGAATACGTAATGAGATAACCCAAGCCTTCCTTGGCTCCTACCATTTCAGCAGCTATGAGTACCAGGATTGCCCCTGTCCCTGCCATGCGAATACCGGTAAAAATCGTGGGAACCGATGCCGGCAAAATGACCTTAAGGAATAATCTGAAGGACTTAATATTCATCGATCTTGCTGCCTTGATCAGCAAGGGATCAACGCTGCCGACAGCAGCAATCGTATTGAGAAGAATGGGCCATGTGCAGGCAAAGAGGACGATCGCAATCTTGGAGGTTTCACCGATTCCCAGCAATAGCATGAATACCGGAAGCAGCGCTAATGCAGCAGTATTTCGAAACAATTCCAGCACGGGATTCAACAGCTGTCTGGCTAATGGATACCAGCCAATCAGTAATCCTAATGGGATTGCAATAAGTAAGGCTAAGGCGAAACCACTGAATGAACGAATGATGCTTGCCAGAAAGTGAGTGAAAAGCTCACCTGAGATGATCAAACTCCATAATGCCCGAATGACCTCGGAAAAAGCAGGGAAAAATGCTGCATCTACCAAGCCTGTCCTTGGTGCGATCTCCCACAGTAAGACCAAGGCAATTAACACAATCGACTGTTTGAACAACTTCAGCACACCAGAAAAGGCAGCAGGACTTCGTTTACCAAGCCGTAGGGTTGAATGGGCAGTCTTTACAGATTCGATGGGAATACACTCCTTTGATCAATTAGATATAAGCACCGCGGTATTCAGGTTCATGCAGCAGACTCCATACTTCATGGCGGGCCTTCACAAAGTCGGGATGGGAGCGAATATCCGCATCCTCCAATCGTGATTGAAGCGGAATATCCACAATTTGTCTCACCATACCGGGTCCTGGCGTCAATACGACGACTCGCTCTCCAAGATAAACGGCCTCATCAATACCATGTGTAATAAAAATGATGGTCTTCTGGGTCTTCTGCCAAATACGTAAAAGTTCACTTTGCAGGGATTCACGTGTCTGGGCATCCAATGCAGCAAAGGGCTCATCCATCAATAAGACATCCGGATTAAAGGCAAGGCTTCTGGCAATAGCTATACGCTGCTTCATCCCCCCGGATAGCTCATGCGGATAACGGTCTCCGAAGTGAGTAAGTCCCACTAGCGACAGAAAATGCTCCACCTGCTCCTTACGCTCCTGCTTCGGAATACCCTTGGCTTCCAAACCAAATTCAATATTGCCGCGTGCCGTCTTCCACGGAAATAAAGCGTACTGCTGAAAGACAATGCCACGGTCAAGCCCTGGGCCAGTAATGGTTTGGCCATCAATTAAAATGCGTCCTTGTGTCGGTGAGGATAGTCCACTGATCATATCAAGCAAGGTTGATTTTCCGCAGCCACTCGGACCCACGATGGTGATAAACTCGCCTTTTCTTACCGAAAAGTCCAGGTCTTTTACAGCAGTAAATGCCTGAGTTGCTTCCTTTTGCTTGGGATCGCGGACCGTGAACGTTTTGGTGACACTCTCAAATCTGATTTTTTCAGCAGCAGCCATTCGCTTCACCTCTCTCATTATATTGGGGTACTTAAGCAAAAAAGGCTCAGCTGACAACGTCTAGCGCTGCCCTCTGAGCCTCTGGATAAACCAGTCAGCTTCCATTCAATGGTTAAAATTTGAACATCTACAAATTTACATTAATCTGATGTGTTTACTATATTTTAGAGCTGTAGGATTGTCAACAACTACTTGAAAATAATGTATTTTTGTCAAGTAAGATCCAGATAAAAACACATGCGTTGTCTTCCTTTAACATCTTACATACTTGCGTTTGAAACCAATCCGACTTTTTTCTACGGCAGTTTGAATGGTTTCGGAAGCATTCAGGAACTTGCTCTTTGGCTTGTCCTTCTGAACTTCGACGGGACCAATGGCCTTCGCTGTTTCAACGGCCTTGTCATGCAGCGGAACGTAGGAAACCCCCACAGTGTATACGAAATTATTCATTGAATATTGGGTTCGTTCGGGAGCTTGATGGATCTTCGCTTGCACGTCTTCCAACATCGCGCTCAGCTTATCCTCGGAGAACTCGCTGTCCGGACGATTGCCTAACAACCAGCAATAACAGCTCCAGCCTGCCGACATTTTCAGCTCTTCACCGCTGGCGATCCATTTATCCGCCACTTGCTGGGCGATATCCGTCTCGGAAAGCGTGACAGCAACGATGAAATCAGAGATCATGTAAAAATACGCGTCCTCGATCCAACGGTCGAAATCCGCTTCCGTCATCGCTTTTGGATCAGCAATAACACCCGCAAAATACATCGCATCGTAATTCCCGGTTGCGTACAACTGCTCAGCCAACGCCTGATCCTTTTTGATTTTGCGGGCGATCGGCTTCATCGCCCCTGTAGCCACGCCGAAGAGTGGTTCATGTGCACCATTTGACATGTATATCTTTTTCGTGCGCTCCTTGCCAAGTGCCTCAAGCTCCTGCATCACTTCTTCCAAATTCATTACGCTGCGCTCCTTCATATTGATCTTAATAATAAACAAAGCAGTCACATTCCGTTTCTGAGCATGCAACTACTTGTAAATCAGAACTTGTATTCTCTTCTTTTCACCATTTTATTCTATACTTTTTAACGATTCAATCATATTGATCTTGGTAACTTTTAATCGTAGCAGCAAGTTGCACAGAATGGTCAGCACAAACGCTAGAAGAACCGCTATCAACATGACAATAAGATTTAACTGATCCGGAATCTGTTGGTGGGTACTCGACAACGCCTGTACGACTAGGGTATAAAAATGAACTCCCATAGGCAGCGCTACAACAACCGCAAAGGCCGTTAGTATAACGTTTTCAACAAAAATGAGCCTGTTTATTTTGTTTTTGGGATAGCCCAATACCTTAAGCGTCGCAAGTTCACGTTTACGTTCGTATATGTTTATGGAAGATATCGTGTATACAGCGCCAAAAGAGAGCACCACAGCACTAATGACAAACATGATGAACATAAAGCGATTTTGTTTCAAAATATACTGGGCCGATTCCTTCAAATCCGTCTTGTCCGCTATGGTATCTACTTGCTGATCCTGTTCGAAGAAGCTTCGAATGTCGGAAAGATCCGCACCATTATTCGCTTCAACCAAAAGTGAGGTCGGTGTATAGTCGATGTGAAAGCTTTTCAAGTAGTCTGGCGTGATATAAAAGGACGGATTGTTGAACTGAGAGGAAATTTGTATAACCTTCATATCAACGGATTGATTGTGAAGCCCTGGTTTGGTGAACTTGATTTGAATGGTATCGCCCTCTGCAATGTTGTAATGGTCGGCATAAGATTTGGGCACAAGCACGCCATTATGCTGCAACAATACTTCATTCCCGTTCTCGTCATGGAAACGAATGAGATGGTTTTCTTCTTCTGTTACAATCAACGTTGCGTTTTTCTTTATCCTTCCCTTTTATGAATTCAACAGGAAAGGTAGACAACAAAAATGATTGTTTGATGCCGGAAGGCAGCTGTAATGCTTCCAACGATGAATCTGTCTTATAATCCACTTTAAAGTCATAGGTGTATACCTCTTCGACTTGGTTGGCTATTTTTTGCAAGGCAGATTGCGTACCCAATGCAGTAATCAACAATACGGTGCTTGCAATGATGCCAATGGAGCTTGCCAGCGCTTTTCTTTTATTTAAAAACAGGTTTCTCAAAATGAGCTTATGGTTGTAGGAAGTCCGGTTCCAGATCCCCGGAAATCGTTCGATTAACAGCTTCTTCATCTTTTGAGGTGGTTTGGGACGCATCGCGTGTGCTGCACGTTCCTTCAGTACGCTTCTCCCGCTAAAGTAAACGGACAGGAGTCCGAAAAAACAGGAAAAAATAATAGGTGGTATGACCGAAAATAATGAAAGCGAAAACGAGATGCCAGGCAATGAATATGACGTTGAACTGGACGCAGTCACCAAAGGAATAAATACGTTAGCTGCAATGATACACCCCATGATCGACCCAACAATACTTATTAGCACAGGGTATCCCATGTAATGAAGCATAATGTTTCTGTCCTTGATCCCCAGAGCTTTCATAATCCCAATTTGATGTCGATGCGAATCAATCGTTCTGGACATCGTAAGAAACAGGATAATGGCAGAGATCAAAAAGAGCACCAAGGGAATCACCCTGCTCATCATGCTGTTGTTATAAATGGTTTGATGAATTTGAGCGTAACCGAATGACCGCTCTTTGCTGCGTTGATCTAGATAAGAAAGACCCTTGGATTGCCTTTCGATGACTTGGCCCAACTGATCCACATCATAGCCTTCGCTGGCATCAATGAGAAGTTCATTATAGACCACGTTACCTGTCCCTGATACTTCGGTGATCGCCTCTTCGGCAACATAAGCAAATCCGTAGGTTTTATGGTCTTGTGTCGCATTCTTTTTCACATATTCAACATTTTCGACCAAACCGCTGATCTTAAACGCAAGCTCTCTATCATTCGCAATCATACGGATCGTATCACCGACCTGATAATGATGTTCTTGGGCGTAATGGGAATCCATGATGATCTCATTTTTATTGGACGGAATGTGTCCCTCGATAATCGTAGATGTATTGATGTGGTTGTCTGCGGGAATTGAATGGATTTTCAATGAGGTAGTGCCACCTTCAACATGCTGCGTTGCATCCGTAGTGTACCGTGCTTCGATTCTATTAATGCCTTCCACTTCACTTAAACGAGCAGCATCTGCACTGGAAATATGATCGTAATAAACATTTAAGTCACTTAAATTGTGCTCTGTATAATAAGTTTGTACATAAGCACGCTGCTCCTTGCTATAACTATTCAGTCCTGCATAAAAAAAAGCCCCTACTGCGATTACCAATGCCAAGGCTGTAAATTGAACGAAAGATTGTTTAATGTCCCTAAGGAGCTTCACTGCTAATTTCGTCATCACCATCACCATTCAATGCTTTCAACGCTTTGTTTATTATCATTTATCGTTACACTTTCGATTTTCCCACTTTTGACTCTGATTATTTTGTCGGCCATAGGAGCAATCGCCGTATTATGAGTGACCAGAACGACGCATTTTTTCATTTGCCTGTTCACATCTTGAAGAAGCTTGAGGACAGATTTGCCTGTAACATAATCCAATGCGCCAGTTGGCTCGTCGCAGAGCAGAAGTAAAGGATTTTTCGCAACAGCTCTGGCGATCGCAACTCGTTGTTGTTCACCTCCAGAGAGCTGGGAAGGAAAGCTTTTCATGCGATGCTTCAATCCGACTTGATGTAAAATATCTGCGGCATTTAGCTGATTCTTACCTACTTCTGTGGCAAATTCAACATTTTCCAATGCGTTCAAGTTCGGGATCAAGTTATAGAACTGAAATACAAAACCAACTTTTTCTCCACGATAGGTCGTTAACTTTTTTTCATCCCATGTGGCAATGTCCTGATCCCCAACGGTCACTTGACCAGAAGTCGCCGTATCCATACCGCCAAGTATATTCAGAATCGTACTTTTACCGGCACCGCTTGCACCCAAAATAACGACGAACTCTCCTTCTGATATGGAAAATTCCGCGCCGTCCAGAGCTTTGATCCGGACTTCCCCAACTTGGTATTCTTTCGTTACCTTCCTGAACTCAATAAACGTTTTCACTCTTACATCTCCTCGCAATGAATTTTCAGTTGGCCGTGATGCGCTATTCTCCATGTTACACCTTACCGTGCAAGAGACACCCGACAAGCGATGTATTCCAGCATCAGCCTCAAGAAGGATTTCACTTTGGCTGGCCTTGAATTGCTCGGACATAAAAAACAAAAAGACCACGATCCGACTAAGGGATTGTGGTCTTTTCCATTCTTCCAGCTATTCCAGAACATCGTTGAAGAGCTGTCCGCCTCCATCAATGTCAATGATTTTAAGACGAGTTGTGTTTTTGATAAAAATGGTCTTGTATTTCTCCTCACCATCTTGGTTCGTGAGTAAGAGAATCCTTTCATTTTCATTATCGGTTACCGTTCGAAAGGTATAATCCTGGGAATCGATCTTCTGAACAATCATGTCATATTCGGGAAGCGAAGACCACTCGCTCTGGCTTGTACTTTCTTCGGTTGGTTCGTTGTTTGGCTGCGCCGTCTCGGTCTGTGCGGATTGGTCGCTGCTCCCCGAGGGGTTCACGGTATCCGTCTGGTTCGATTGGCAAGCCGTCAACATCGTTGCGGCCGCAATCAGGATCATAAGCAGTCTGTTCATCGTAAGTCATCTCCTGCCTGCGTTAAAGCTTTTTTATTGGATAAGTGTCTCTGACGCCAGCGTAAAGCCTTCAATCGCAACATCTTCGTCCACTTCAATCATGATGCAGCGTTTCCCTTGGAAATTCACCTGCTTGACGTATCTCAAATCCTGCGGGCTGATCGAAATCGTAGCGACCTTGGTTTCGATCTTGATGGACTTGGAAGTAAACTTCGGCATAACGCTGGTCGCTTTCATCTCATAGTTTTTATTGTCCACGATCGTTTCGAATGCCCGTTCCACCTTCTCGGTCGTCACATCCTCAACACCGCTTGCGTTCAGAACACGCTCCAGATCTTTGTAATCCAGCTTCGGAGGCTCTTCCTCCTTCGATTCTTCGTTAATTTCAATCACCCGGTTAATCTCTTCGTACACCTGAGCAATGGTAGCTGAATCGAGCTCTTCCCCAGCCACTTCCTTGACGATATCTTCAAAGATTGCTCGCTCTTCCAGTGCCGTCACGGATCTTTCTCCGTTCAATACCTGTTCGACAAAATGCGGATCCGGGAAATTCGATTTTCCCGTACAGTACAAAATCCGATTCACATCGGAATAGTTGTCCGTCACGCTAGGGTACAGGAATCCTTGCTCCGGCGTGCTTAACTTGATAATCGGATCGACAATGACATTGTACTTGAACTCCCGCTCCACATAATCGAACAAGAGTGTCTTCCGCTGTTTCTCCGTGGAGTTCACACTGCATAAGATGAATGGATGGGCAAACACCTCATTCTTCTCGCTTTCTTCCGCTTCATCGTTTCTCGCCTTCGTCGGCAAATAATACTGTCCCCGAACAAACGTGACCACCATGTCCCGCTCATACTTGGCATCCGCCAGCATTCGGTCCACGAGCAGCAGCATCATGTCCTGCCATTCTTCCGGATCACCCGTTACGAGTGCTTGATGAAGCAGTACCTGCGCAGGCTCTTCGGCTTCTTCCTGAAACTTCAGTTCGAACAATTTTTGATCCAGTTCACCGGTCAGCAGTTTCTTGAAATTCCCCATGTATAACTCCTGCTTCTCCCGGTCCACCAGTTCAAACGGATGGCGCTCCCAGTGGTAGACTTCATTCGTTTCCTTCGTAATATAGACATTGAGGATATCGTAAATATTCAGTAGATCGTGATCCATTTTGAATTGCTTGCGGATGTTGGCAACTTCTTTTTTGTTCATAGCGGACTCGGCAGCTCCTTCGATATATTCTGGCTTATTTAGTATAAATTATTGAGCATCATTTTGTTAGCGATTTGCGGCTTGCATTACTGTGCCTGCGGGTCCATTCTCCCGTGCACCTGATCCTCTATTGTGGCATATTTAGATACCCGAGTCGAGGGCATTTCCTTGAAATAAACATCTTACTTCATTGTGCTTATTTTCCTTTTCCCGAACCTGCAGCATTACGGTGATATCAAAAAAAGAACGCTATCCACTGGAGTATGGATCTGCAGTTTCCCTGCATTTCTTAATCCCGGTTCATCAGGAAAACCATCCTCTTAAATAAAAATGGTGATACGGAATTTGATCCGTACCACCAGTTCATATTCATATTATTCTGTTTATGCATCATTCCGGGCTGAGCAGCGTTAGATGAATGCCTGACTAATTATGGCATGCACGCTTCTCATGCAGCAGATCATGCTGTCGAGCATAGAGGGCATATCGTTTATGGTACTATAGCTTACCCGCAGCTTTCACTTTCACGAGCAGTGCGTTACCTGGCAAATAGGCAATCGGAATATCCTCGACAGACACAATCTGAACCGTCTCCGGGTTCGCTCCAGCTGCCGTTGCCTCGTTCACGGCGCTTTCCTTGGCATCCTGCATGACGTCGTCATATTTCCAGTCGTCCAGTGAATAGATACGCTCCGACTCGCCGCTAACCTCTCCCAGTGCTGCGCCGATCGCATTCGCCGCATCATAGTTGTCTGGCCGGATGATTCGGCTCGACCCGGCGAGCGTCTCCGGCACCAGCAGGCTACCGCCGCCGACCAGAATGACATCCACCGGATCAGCGCTCGTTTTCATCCGGTCAATGGCGTCCTCCAGGCTCTGCTGCATGACTGCATCCACCTTGAGGCATACGGCTTCGTCCACTGCATCCGCGTTGGTGCCCGGCCATACGGCCCGGCCCAGCTTCACCGCCACGTCCGTCGTTGTCAGCGTATCACCGCCGAAGATGCGGGCCCGTTTCGTCAGCTCATAGCCAACGCTGTCGGGGCCAACCGTTACGCCGCCAGCGTCATCCAACCGGACAATGGTACCGCCGCCGAGACCAATGGACAAAATGTCCGGCATCCGGAAATTCGTGCGAATGCCGCCGATATCCACCGCAGCCGACGATTGGCGTGGGAAGCCTTGTACAAGCACACCAATATCCGTTGTTGTACCGCCAATGTCAACGACCAGCGCATCCGTCAGACCGGACAGGTGTGCAGCGCCCCGAATGGAATTCGTCGGTCCGCAGGCAATCGTCAGAATCGGATAACGGAGCGCATATTCGCTCTTCATCAACGTGCCGTCATTCTGGCAAATGTAAAGCTGCGCATGGATGCCGAAGCCGTTCAGCGCTTCTTCAAAGCCGCGTACGACACCCGCAATGACTTGCAGCAGTGCCGCGTTCAGCACAGATGCATTCTCCCGCTCAAGGAGTCCGATGCTGCCAATCTCACTGGAATAGGTAACTGGCATGTCAGCACCCAGCACTTCGCGGATGATCTTGCCAACCCGCTTCTCTTGGTCACGGTTCACCGGGGCAAAGACCCCACACACCGCTACAGCGTCAACTTCGCCCTTCATCAGGTTGGCCAGTTCAGCAATCTCGGCTTCATCCAGACTCGCGATCTTACGTCCATCATACTCATAACCGCCAGATGCGATATAGCTATGCGGTCCAACCGCTGACCGCAGCGATTCTTCCCAGCCAGCAAGCGGGGGAACGGCTGTTGTTGCCGGTGCGCCGATACGAATCAGGCCAACACGGCCGAGATGCTTGCGTTCCACGATGGCATTCGTGCAGTGCGTGGTGCCAAGCATTGCGTAGCGAATGTCTGCGCCGTTCACGCCGCTCTCCTGCAGCAGGCGGCGAACAGCCTCTACAATGCCTTCGTTCACGTCAGCAGTCGTATGGACCTTGACCTTGTGCACGCAGTGCAAGTTGGAATCGAGCAGGGCGGCGTCCGTATTCGTGCCCCCTACATCAATGCCGATCCGGTAAACCTGGTTTGTGTTTGGTTCAGTCATCGTACCCTTGGTCATTGCGCCGCACCTCCTTTCAAAACCAACGTCTCAATCGGCACATAGTCGAAATCGTATCCGAAGTATCGCGGCCCCGCCGTCTCAATACCTTTTGGTGTACGCCATTTGTCATCGCATGGCAAGCCTGCTACCGTCACCCGGGCACCATACTTCAGATTCTCCGTCGTTACCGGCATACCCGTATCCTGGTCCAACAGTGTGATCAGATCAGGCGTAATCGCCAGCGGTTGGTCGTCAACGGTAGCGAGCAAAAACTCGTTTTGGAAGAACAGCCGCATCGTTTTACCCTTGTTCTCCCCGGTGCCTTCAAATACCGCTTCGCCCCGTGTAAAACCGCCATCCATACGGCGGCGGATATCCACGGCCTTGCCATGGAACAAGGCATGGCCGTTCAGCTTAGTGAGCAGTTCACGCACCGGATTCAGCTTCTGCTGCTTCGCTTCGAACAGGGTCCGCCCGATCTCATAAGCGAGCGTCAGCGTACCCCCGATGGCGCTCTGCTTCGCCTGCGCACCAGATACCGGATAATCGCAGATGGAAGCAGAACCACCCATCTCTACGGTCAGCGCACGCGCCATGCGCTCTTCCCATACGCCATCAATTGTATGCATCAAAGCGCTGTTACCCCGCTCGTCCGCCATCGCTACCGGACTGCACGGGATGCCTTCCAGATGGAACGTGACCATCTGCGATTCAGGAAAAGCCCGCCCCATCGCATCGGCGTCTACAAGCGGAATTCCGCGCTGCGCCGCCGCAATGACCGGAACGAGTGAGTTGCCGCCACCGACCTCGATCGGCATGACGGCATCCACTTTGCGCCCAATTTCTCTTTCCATCAGATCCAGCGGCTTGGTCAGCTGTTCTGCCGAAGGGATTTTCTCCAGCATCACCGTAGGTGCACCAATCATCGATACCGGTACGATAAGTCCTTCATCATCCAGTTCTTCAAGCTGTACGATTCGGACCGGCCCATGCTTGCGGATGGCCTCCATGGCAATCAGTTTACCGACATGCGGGTCGCCCCCGCCGCCTGTGCCCAGCACCGCTGCGCCAATTGCAATATATTCAATAGCCTGTTCATCAAGTGTAGTTAATCTTGCTGCCTTGTTCATGCTTTCATCCCTTCTTTACTACCCATTTGCCTATGATGGCTTGTACGATAAATGCCATCAAGAAGCTGTCCAGCGCCGGAACCTGCGTCACCTGGAACCAACCAAGCCCATCCGGAGCCATCGTTGTCATGAATCCGAAGAATGTGGCAAGGACCCATACCACGATGGAGCGAGGAATCCAGCTCCGGTTGCTGTCCAGCCCTTCAAACGAGAATCTGTTTTTGTTCACCAGCAAATACTCTGCCGTATATATACCGCCCAGCGGTGCAACAAGCATCGTAATATATGTCAGGAACGTTGTGAAACGGTCATAAATGCCGAAGCAAGCGAGTGCTGTTGCAATCAAGCCTGCAATGATGGTAATGACGGATTTGGGCATCCGTCTGAATACGACGGAGAAACCCAGTCCTGCGGAATACAAATTGTTCGTATTGGTCGTCCATTGTGCCAGTGTCAGCACGATAATGGCGGGAATACCAAGTCCGAGCGTCAGGAAAATGCCCGTCAGATCGTCGGAATCCATCGCCCGTGACAAGAAAATGGCAATGATCGTCATGAAGCTGTTGCCGACAAAGAAACCGACAAATGCTGCGGTAATCGCATGCTTAGGTGTCTTGGCCCAGCGTGCAATGTCAGGAGACAATGCTGTACCCAGGATAAAGATTCCGATAACCAGCGATATTGCCGTTCCCATCGGCAGGGCTTCACCTTCAAAAGGTGCCCAAACCGTGCTGCCACCTTCGCCGTTCAGCGCCATGACCAGCGCGA
The DNA here is from genome assembly GCF_040546835.1 of Paenibacillus sp. PvP094. Lineage (NCBI taxonomy): Bacteria > Bacillati > Bacillota > Bacilli > Caryophanales > Paenibacillaceae > Paenibacillus > Paenibacillus sp. PvP094. Next base: position 1,250,992 of record NZ_JBEPOM010000001.1, read on the forward strand.
CAATAATAAACACGACCAGCAGCGGTACCGACCAGACGCTTAGTTTTTCAATCGCACGGTAACCCCAGATTGCCGTGGACATCATGAGCAGTCCGCCAATGATCGATAGTACCCAGAGTGACCAATGCCAACCCCACAGCTCGCTTAGCGCCGTTTGGAAGTTGGTTGCGAAGAAGCCAACCTGTACGCCGAACCAGCCCAGCGATGAAATACCGAGAATGACGGAGACTATGAGAGCCCCTTTGTTTCCGAACAGAAACCGGCTGATCATGGCCGTCGACAGACCTGTTTTGGCCCCAACATAGGCGCACACAGCCCCGATAATACCCAAAATGATTGAACCAACGATGACCGCAGTAAGCGAGTCACCAATGCTCATGCCTGCGCCGAGCTGCGCTCCCAGAAACATGGCAGACAGGTCGATCCCGATCGCAATCCAGACAAGAGCCATCGACAGCCATGATTTTCGTAAATGCTGAGGTACGGGTTCCCGTTCGTAATCTTCTATTTTCGTATCGTTGCTCATGTTCCACCCTCTGCTTTCTGTACAATCTTGTTGATTGCCTATGCTGCGACGGATCTCCAGAACATCTCAAAGGCATGTTTCAGTTTCCGTTCGAACAGCTCAGGCGATTTATAGTAGTAATATTGCATGCCCAGCCCGTCCATCAAGGTGAGGAACGAATCCACCAGCGTCTCCATCGGAACGGCAGCCAAATCGCCGCGATCCAGACCTTCCTGCATGATCTCGCCGATAATGCTGCTCAGCAATGTATCGAAACGCCCGAATGCCTCCTGCATTCTTTCCAATAGGAAATCCGGCGGAAAAATCAAATACCGGAAGGCAAACACGGCAAGCTCTGTTTTGTTTCGGTGAAAATCGTATTGGCGAAGCAGCAGCGCATGCAGTTTTTTCTCCGTATTCATTCCTTTGCTGGTTTCCGCCATCGCTTGGATATATTCGTTGTAGGCGCTCATCGATTCTTCGAAGACCGTCATGAACAGATCTTCCTTGCTCTCAAAAAAGGCGTAGATTGCCGGAGTTTTGACGCCGACCTCCTTCGCAATTTCTGATAATGCCGTCCCATCGTAGCCCTTCTGCCCAAATAATCTCAGCGCGGCTTCCTTCAGCTTCGTTCTGGTCATGGTCATCCCCTTTTCTCCATTCTAATTAACGTTAATTAAGTAGATTATACAATTATCTGCATAAAAATCAATGCAATTAATTGCTATGTCAGCTTTTTATTTCAATGTTATACGGCCAAAATTCAAGTGGGACAATATCCTCGCAGATTTGGGCTGGAATGAATTAGTAGATTGCAGAGGAGTGCATAAGAGCTCCCTATGGCTCTAACCTGATAAAATGTATAGCAAAAAGAGGTACCCTGACATCAGGATACCTCTTACTAGAATGTTACACCTATTCATTCAAACAACCGTTGATGCTTATGAAAAAACTCGTAAAAGAATCGTACATTGTCCAGCTCATACCACTCTGCCGTCTGCAGCATGCTGGCATCGAGATTGTAGATCTTCGCATGAAGTGTGCCCAGAACAAAGGGAGAATGCGTGGCAATAATGAATTGACTGTCGAAGTAACGTGCCAGATCATTCATTTGTTCAGCCAGCTTGATTTGATTCGCGGGAGACAATGACGTTTCCGGTTCATCCAGTAAATACAGCTGCCCGGGAAGCAAATGCTCCTCAAAAAACTGCATCGAGCTTTCCCCGTTCGAATACTTCTCCTGCGAGAATCGAATGATATCCATCCTTTTGTCAAAAGCATACGACTGCTCCAGCTCTTCGACCTCGCCCTTGCTCTTTCCCTGTACGAATTGCTCATGAAGCAGCCCTTCGCGAAGCACGCTTTCCTGCTGTATTTTTTTGATTTCATATAGCAGATCCTCTGACTTGATGTACCGGCTCCCCTCGGGCAGGTTATATACGGGATGCTCGTGTTCATCCTGCCCAAGTTGATAGCTGCTTTCCTCAATAAACCGCTGAACATAGATGCTGTGTCCATAAGTGGACATTCGCTCAGCGCCCGCCATTCCCAACTTGTTCGCGATCAGATTCAGCAAAGTGGATTTGCCAGAGCCATTACTGCCGTAGAGTACCGTGATTCGGTCAAACAGCAGAACCTCCCCTGCCATGTGTCTGAACACATGATCCGGATAGATATTCGGGTTGCTGGAAATGACAGAAGAGAGTTTGAAGTTACTTATATGCAGCATCGTCTCGCTCCCCTCCCGGATAAAATAAAATGACTTCATGTAGAAGATTCATAACGAACAATCTATCCTTGTAACCACCCGATCCAAACGTCTTTTCTATTCAAGCGCCGTCCAAATATCCAATGCCGTCATACGAATGGCCTCATGCTCATGATTCCGGTATGCTCGCAAGCGTTCGGCACAAGCCTGATTCCACCGTAATGCGGTTCCCGCAATCTTCAGCAGAGAAAGCCCAAGATATTGGGCCGCAAACAGCTCCCTGCCTTTCAAATGGTCCACCAGATCCAGAATCGCTTCCGGTTTCCAATACGCCTGACTGGCATTAGCTGCACGATTAATCTGCCTGTAGGCCACATCCAATAGATACGGATGCTTGTCCACCATTTGAATCACAGGGTCCAATTGCAGGGCAGCCTGATCCACCTCGTTCCATTCCACAAATGCCAAATGTAACTTGATCACGGCCGGTTTCAGAGTTTCTTGGGATTGAAGAGCAGCAATGATGCCTGTATATAAAGGAACGAGTCCCCGCTTCGTAAGTGGAGGCAATGAGATTAGCTTGTCTATCAATGCGACCAGACGCTGCCGTTCTGGAAGGTCTCTCTCCAAAGCGGCATTCCATTCGGATCTTGTCTCCGTGCCCGCCAATTGTGTGCAAACGTTAATGACCTGATCATTCACCTTTCCTTCACGACAAGCCGCAATGAGTGTATCCATCGCTGCCTTCCACCTGGCATTGTCCTCCAGATCCAGAATCGTTTTACTGGCCGAAGCTGCCACCTTCTCTTCACTTCCATTCACCCAGTGGCTCATCGCTTGGAATGCCTCTCTGGCCACAACCGGATCGGCATGTCCGGAGATCTCGATAATCAATTGCAAATACCTTGGCCGGGCTTCTACGGGAATGCCGCCAGAATACTGGTTAAGCAGGCTTCGTGCGATATCGCGCTGCGGGGAAGCAGCCATGGCACTCATCATGGCCCAGCTGCGTTCATCATCCAGCCATTGTCTGGCCGCATGGCCTATGGCGATCATCACGTCTTTGTGTACATTCGGTTTCTTGTATTCACGGATGAGAAGCCCCATGCTCTCTTCACTTTTATAAGCCCCAAGCAGCCTAATGGCCTCTTTTCTGACCGTGATCTTCAATTTCTCCCGATGGAGCAGCTCGGACAGCATGGACGTCAACATCACCGGACTGACCCTGCGCATGCATCTGGGAATCGAGTACATGGCAACCCGGGCCCGGTCTCCATCCAGGTTGTTTAGCAATACAGGCAGTGCCTTCTCAGGCTCTTCCCATAACGAGTACGCATACAGCGCTGCCTCCACAACATGCACTTCCTCATCCTGGAATAGGACTTCCAGTTGGTCGGAACTATAATCGGGCATGCTGGCTAAGCTGCGCATCGCGGATGCACGTTCATGGAAGCTTCGTTTGGCGTCGAGTGCCACCCGTTCCAGCAGGGAAGCGAATGCCTTTTGCTGACGCGGCAGCCACCGATGAAACCCGTTATGCGCAGGCACAACATAAATTGTTTTTCCCGATAAATGCTTGCCTTTGATGATTGTCCCCGAGATAAACGGGTCCAGCCACTCCTGACGCTTCAGATGCAGATGCAAGAATACGTCATGGAATGAGATGAAGGATGGGTCTTTGTCCAGCAATTCTCTAACCCTTGTATCCCGGGTTTTATAGGGTGCCAGCCAGTAATGGACTGCCTGTGGAGACACCGTTTTGGCCTGCAGCAGTTCTTCCAGCAGAAGCTGGAGCTTCGGTAACCGATCCACGGCTTTTCCGAACAAGTCTGCCATGCGCAGAATCACGCTCGTGTTTTCGCGCTTGTTCGCTTCCACACCAAAGGCATAGATCTCATCGAATAACGCCTCAAGAGCATAACTCGGTATGCTATCCCAATCCATCGTGTACAATGCAAACTGTCCGTCCCGCATCGTCAATCTTCCAAACGTTCTCAGAGCAAACTTGAATAGGGTGCCCTTCGGCTCAAGTGCATGTTCACGCAGTATGGCAAAAGCCAGTCTCTCCACTGCGGACCTTGTCCCGTATGACGTGTCTCTGGCTTCAATCACGCTATCCACCAGCACCGTCAGATCGTCAATATGCTCTTCCTTGAACATGGGAGCCGGGCAGTTGGAGAGCTGAGCCATAACCATGAAGCGTACCGGATCCTGATCATTCTTGATTCGGGTCAGGAAGCGCAGCGTCTCATCCATACCACGCCGGGAAAGTGCTGTGCTTCGAATGAGGTGGGCATAGGCCGCAGCACGCTCGTCGCTATTAGACACCTGAACGGCTTGTTCCAGCTTCTCCCGTGCATGAACGATGCCAAGCCGTGCCGTCGTTTCGAGCATGGCGTCCCGATTATCACGAATGTCACGCAGTTCCAACATGCGGGCAGCTTCCTTGTCACGCAGCTGGTGTGGCAGTACATCCAGCAGCAGCGTAGGGATAATGCGCGTCTTCCGCTCATCTTCCTGATAAGTCGCATCAAAGATCACTTCGCGATGTGACGGCGCAAGGGTATCCAGCACCTTGGCCAGGTGCACAGGCTGATCTGCAAGCAATGCAGCCAGTGTCGTCCACTGCGCTGTGGTGAACCATTTTCTTTTTTTCAAAACACCTGCCGGAACGCCATGATTCAGAAGATATTCCCTTGTCTCCTCACGTGTCAGCAGCTCAAAAACGTCCTCTGGGCTGGCCTGAATCAGAATCCCCAGCTGCTGCTTGAGTACAGGGTGAATCGTATCCGATGGCCCAAGCGTAAGCGCACATTCCAGCACAATCGCCGGTCTAGAAAAACTCAGTATTTCAATCGCGGAAGAGAGCGTCCACCATACATGGGTCTTCTCCCGGTGCGTTGCATGCTGTAAAGCATTCTTGAAGTACGCTGCCACCAGATCGGGGTGGTACTTCGTTAAGAGCCGCCAGTTCAGTAACGCATATCCCAGCTCTGGCAGCCTGCTGCGTACCGTCTCTTCGCTGCACACAGCCAGTAACAAGGCCGCTTCTTGTGCTCCCCAGCGGTTAAGCACGATCGGCAGCAGCCGCTCCGCCCAATCCTGACGATGTGTATTCAAGATGCTCCGCAGCAATTGGCGGCGGCAGTGGTATGACATCAGGGTGATTTCGATTTCAATTGAAAAGTCCGGGTCAGTCACCACTTCTGGCAGTAGTCCAGCCGCCCGGCCCCTAACACCTGCCTTGGGATGCTGCAGGGCCAGTACAACCGCACGGGCGTCATTCACTACACCCGCACCCGTCAAGGCCAGATGTGCCTCATAGGCGGTGCCGCTTTCGAGCAAGGATACAAGCAGCGCGGAATAATTCGCATCTCCTGCATGCTGGCGCCCCAGAAGTGCCATCCGCTTCATTCTGTCCGAATACCCCAGCGAGTCCAGCTCTGTAAGCAATTGTTCTCTATTTATCAGATCATGGTTATCTGTCATCATTTTCTCTCCCCTCATGTCTCTAATAAGCTCTTTATAAGTGATCAAAACAACTCCACAAACATACTTCACAGGGTATTCCTGGAATAGTATAACTTCTTGGTAAGCAGCCGCTTCTCCTGTTTGATTCCACATTTCAAACCAAGTTAGCGCACAGCATTTGTCCTTCTCGGCCTGATGAACGGCTGACGAAAGCTAGATAAAGCCATATTCAACGTCCTTTTTCGGGGCTTCTGCGTTTTGAGTGGGAGAATGCTGCACAAAAAAAAGAGATGACTCACGAGGCACTTGTGGCCCCTTGAGTCATCCCTTCAAGCTCAGATGATTCGTATTCGAATTTTAGAGACTACGATGAAGTATCGTTAATTTTCCCGCAGCTCTTAGTTATTCCAATATTGCTTTGCAATGCGTTGACCTTGGTCGATCTTCGCCCATTGCTGAGCCTCGCTCAGCTCGTTACCGCCATCGCAGGAGGCAAAGCCGCATTGATGGGAGAGCAGCAGACGATCCTTATCAATAATTTTGGATGCTTCGTCAAGCAGACGGATGACGCGTGCTTCATCATCCAGTGTACTTGTTTTGGAAGACAGGAGGCCGAGAACGATCTCCGTTTCCGGTCTGTCCTTGAACACTTCCAATGCTTCAATCGAACCTGCACGGTCATCATCCCACTCCAGGAAGAAACGGTCATATTTCAATTGTTTCAGGAACAGGTTGGCGATTTTCGCATAAGATCCACCGCCCATGTTGCGGGAATCGTAGTTACCGCGGCAGTTATGTGTCCACATTTTCAAGCCCAAGCTGTGACCGAAGTCAATTACGGTATTGTTAATATCAATAAATTCGGTGGCAAGACCCGCTACTTCTGCTTGATCAATATGCTCGCCGGTAAACGGAGAGTTCGGATTGTCGTCTGCAAACAGCTCCCAGAGGCAGTCATCGAATTGCAGAATTTTGCCGCCAGCCGCAGCGAATTCCGCTACGAATTCTTTATATGCCTTCTCAAGACCCGCCTTGAGCTCCTGTTTGTTCTGATATACAGCATTCGTACCGCCGATGTTATCCGACCAGGACAGCTCTCCGAAGATATGGGAAGGTGAAGGTACGCAAAGTTTTGTTTGCTGATCGCCTGCTGTATCCTGCAGTTGTTTGAACAGTTGAATGAAGTGATGGTTCTTACCGCTCAGTTCACCCGTAATGCGCAATCCGATATCTTTACGAGTTTCATATTTGGATGTTCCGTCCACATCCCGGAAAAAGTAGCCGTGGTCCGCGATATAGCGTTCAATTCCGTCAAAGCCCCAGACAAAGTCCAGATGCCACATCGACTTGGAGAACTCGCCGTCTGTAACAACCGACAGGTTGTGCTCGATTTCCTTTTGCACGACCTCTTTCACCGCTGAGGTCTCGCACTCGGCATATCCTTCAAAATTTTCATAGAACGGATACTGGATATCATCACGATGTTCAATTTGTGTTTTATATGTCAGCAGCTCTTCGGGCCGCAACAAACTTCCTACGATCTGGAACTTATCAGTCATGTAAATAACCCCCTCGTTGTATAGGGCTATCATAGCACGCGGAAAGGAGTTAGAAGAATAACCAAAAGAAGATAACTAGTTATAGCTAAAAGCTATAGCAAAATCACTTATCCTTTGCTACCTGTTTACTTTGATTGCCTATCGAGAGAAATGAAGATTATGGTATAATCGGATAGCAATAGAAAGGCTGATATGGGCGGTCGGCTAATCTCCCGGAAGGGAGGTGATGCCTTGTGACAGTGTTTGAAGCAATTATGCTGATGCTTACCTTCGGTTCGCTGATTGTAGCGCTGCTGTCCAATAAACACAAGTAGACCGCCCCACCGTGCAAAGGTTGCGGTCTACTTGACGTTATATCCTCTTGTTAAGCCCACCGCCCTTAAAAGCGGTTATCGCTCCGAGAGTCGTGTTGACGCACGGCTCTCTTTGCATTATAAACTGTCCATGCCCTTATTATAACGTGACAATTGAGGAATTCAATTCAAGGCTTAGCAAGCGTAGAATAAAAACGATAAACATCTAACTCTCAACTAATTCACAACGTCCTACGCCGAAGTTCATAAAAATACTGCACGGCTGGGTGCTTTAACTTGATCTTCTCAGACATGTTCAAAATTCGCTTTTTGCCAACGCGTCTGTCTACCAAAGCCAGAATGTTCAGCAAGATATCCTGACTCTCCAGACTTTCCTCTATAGGTCTTGATAAAAACGTAGTCGCTGCAACCGTAAAATTAGATTTGCTTAATGATGACTGAGCTGACAAAAGCTCTTTGGCCAGAACAGAGATTTTTCTGCTTCTTGCAATGACGTGAAGACGTTCCTCCGGAATGGCTCCTTTGCTCTCTTTTCGAATCGCTTCAATCTCTTCGTTATCCACAGGAATTTCAGAATTCGGATCGTTCTTGATCTCCTGCTCCGTCTGGTACCAGCGGATTGGAGTTGTTGTGTCACTCATATTGAGTATGTTCTTCTTATCTACGGAAAGGTAACAGCTTCCTGATTTATCAAGTGCATAACGGTAGCTTGTTGCGCGGTATTCAACTCTTCCGACTAATGCCGGGCTAAGGAAGCTCTCCAGTTGTTGCTTCAATTTACTCCAGGACATAAATCCTCCTCTTCTCAAAAGCCTACTACCTTAATTATAACATAGCATACCGAATTGACATCTCGGGTTGATACAGGATGTGGAGCTAGACTTCAGACGGGAGAATTCCTATTTTTGGATTTTAATTCCCCTATGTGATAAAATGGCTGGAAATTATATATCTATTAAACTGTCATTGCCTATCATGGGATAGTACGTTGCTATTCATAAAGGAGAGGAAGACGTTAATGGCTAAGAAGAAAACAACATTACCCGCCCATATGGAGCAACTCATTAAAAATAATGATATCACTGCTGTAAAAGAGGTCTTTGAGCAATGCGAATGGGATGCCCGCGGGGGTTACAGCAAAGGTACAGCCCTCAGTTTCCGACAGATTTCGGATGAAGCCGTTCGATGGCTGGTAGAGCAAGGAGCTGATATGAACGCCCGGGACAAGTACCAGCGTACGCCATTGCACGCCCATGCTGCGCACTGGTCAGGAAATGTACCCTTGCTCCTCGAATTGGGTGCAGAGCTGGACGCGGTTGATTATACCAATGAAACACCGTTGCATTCAGCAGTCAATTCGTATAGAACTACAGTGGTGCAAGAGTTGGTAACCCGAGGTGCTGATATCAACGTAGAGAATAAACAGGGGAACACCCCGCTCGCTAAAGGATTAGTCAATTGCCGGAATAGTGATATTGTAAGTATGTCTGAAATCTCAGCCATTTTGCTGGATGCCGGAGCATCGGTCACCCCTGCTATGAAAGAGTCGGTAAAGCGAATTGGCAAGGATTTTGAATTCGTCCGGGAAGAGTTCAATCAAGACAGCGTTGACGAAGTGTCAGACGCGCTTCTCAAGCTTTATCGACTATTTGGTGTCGAGCCGGTAGCGAATCGGATCATGCATGATGGAACTGCCCCCATTCAGGTAAAGGCAACCACCTGGCCCGAGCAGCACCAAGAGCTGTGGGAATATCTCATTCCTCCCAAGGGTCATGCTCAAACGGTACAGGGAGAGGTCATCCGCATCACCGGGCGCGTGTCTCATGAAGTATTGGATAATGGCGGGGGAAATTGGGATGGCCAATACCTCAAGATGCTGGATGCGCTGCTTCGATACCTGGGCACCGGTACGCCATTAGCTCCAGCACTTCTGCAAGAGGCAACCAACTTGGTCGGCAGGCTTCGCAATGGATCGGATTATGATGCGCCTGCTAGATTATGCGAATTGGCAGTGTTATGGGTGCTTAACAATCCTCAACCGGTAACGATGGCACAACCGGAATATTCTCGTTAATTCACCTAGTTTAGACGGCTTTGAAGTTCCTGAGTCCCATTCGTGGACAGATTGGGCAATGAATGTGTTACGACTAAAATAGAAGTACAGCAGCTAAAAAAAGAAGCGGGATATTTCCCGCTTCTTTTCTTGGTAACCCGCCAATAAATCTCAACTATTTGTCGGAACTTGGCAACTTAATTTCCTTGTTCCTCTGCCTCATCATGATTCTTGCTACCGAACTCATCAAGCAGCGTACGCACTTCCTTTGTGGATTTGGCGTTCATTAAGCTGTTTCTGAGTTCACTTGCGCCGCGGAATCCACGAACATAGATTTTGAAGAAGCGCGCAAGCGGGCTGAACGAACGCGGCTCCTGTGCGGAATAATGATCATAGAGATCCAGATGAAGCCGCAGCAGACCAAGCAATTCTTCGCTGGTGTGTTCCTTCGGCTCTTTCTCAAAAGCAAACGGGTTCTGGAAGATACCACGCCCGATCATAATGCCATCCACGCCATATTGCTCAGCGAGCTTCAAGCCGGTCTGACGATCAGGAATATCTCCATTAATGGTCAGCAGTGTATTGGGTGCTACCTCATCACGAAGCTTTTTAATCTCCGGAATCAGTTCCCAGTGAGCGTCTACCTTGCTCATTTCTTCTCTTGTGCGCAGATGAATCGAGAGATTCACGATGTCTTGTTTCAAAATATGGGTCAACCAGTCGCGCCATTCGTCCACTTCAGTGAAACCAAGTCTTGTTTTTACACTTACAGGCAGTCCCCCGGCTTTTGCAGCTTGGATAATTTCCGCAGCCGTTTCGGGACGACAGATCAGTCCGCTCCCCTTCCCGTTCTCCGCCACATTGGCTACAGGACAACCCATGTTAATGTCGATGCCTTTAAAGCCTTCTTTCGCCATACCAATACTCATTTCACGGAAGAATTCCGGCTTATCTCCCCAGATATGAGCTACCATGGGCTGTTCATCCTCTGTAAATGTCAAACGCCCACGTACACTTTTGTTCCCCTCCGGGTGACAGTAACTCTCAGTATTCGCAAACTCCGTAAAAAATACATCCGGTCTGGCCGCTGCACTCACAACATGGCGAAACACAACATCTGTTACATCTTCCATCGGTGCCAATATAAAAAATGGTCGTGGCAATTCACGCCAAAAATTGTCTTTCATCTTAAAAACTCCTCTATATATACCGGGACCAACATGGCCCCGAGAATAGTAAATATCTGTTCATTCCCTAGTTCATCCATTTAGTACGAATGTTACTGCATCTTCTTCAATTACACCATCTTCACTTATACCATGTTACCGCAGCGTAGTTCAAACAGCATTATATGTTAATGCTACGTCCAAACGAATACATTTTAACCTGAACAGAAGTCTGATTTCTATGGATTCGCATAAAAAAGAGGGGCGATGCCCCTCTTGGCTATTTACCCAATGGAACTTGGATCGGTTACCCTTCCTCCATTTGTCCTTTTTTTAATTTTATCACGTCTTAAGCTGATTTTCAGCACGAGTTTATTCGTCATGTCTCAAAGCCTAACTCAACTCCCGCTTTGCCTCCCCCATATATAAATCAAGCCGTCTCCATCGTTCTAATGATTCTCGCTGTCAGCTCTTGCCGAACCGAACAAGCTCCTCTACAATTAAAGCTCGGCAGGCTTTTGTACCTGCAAATCGTGACATGAAGGTGGCCTGGATCAAACATGGAAATTTCACTGGATATGATTAAAGACAAAGTTGAATGCTTGCAGGCTTATGACTTCAAAGAACTGGAGCGGGCGATTGAGGACCGAATCGGAATCAACAAAGCGCTAATGCTGCGAGTGAAGCAGGTTCAGCATCAAGTGACATACCACCCCATTCACAACAAGATGTTATATAGTGCCGTTGTGCATTTTGCCGTTGATTGATGGGACATAGGTAAATGGATGGAAATAGCAAAAAACCGGATTGATCTATGCTCAATCCGGTTTTTTGCTTTGTTTCGTGATCATACTTTTTTCAAACTTATGCTTTATAATTTTTTTACACCGACTCTTACATAAGAATTCCAAAGATTTCTAACTGCTCATTAATCTTAAACAAACAAGCGGCTGCCTGATCGGCAACCGCTGTATCTGACATGCTTATTAAATGTCGTAGTTATTCGAAGGACTGTGATCGATAATGGATTGCACGACTCGTTTAACCACGGATTTCGCGGCATCCTGGGTGGAAATTCCACCGATCTCATCCGCGTTAACTTCAATGAATCCTTTGCCCCCAATGATCTCTCGGGCTGTCTCAAGTTCGCCCGCACTGATAGACTCATGGGATACCAGTGAGATCAGACCGGCGTCGTTCAACACCTTTGCCATCTCCGCCGTACCGCGGAGCGTTTCTCCACTGACGCTCTCAAGCAGCATGGTATGGTAACCGGATGACACTAGTCGCTTCTCCACTTCCTTGGCGAGAGCTACCGTATCCGAGCCAGCAAACCAGACCGTGAGCGGAGATTGTCCTTTCTGCTGGGCGCGAACCTCTCTCGTGATCCCCGTATCCAGCGTGGCAAATCGGCTGTCTCCCTTCAGCGCTTGATCGATGACTCCGCAAGCGGACGTCATGTTGGTGACACGATCAATGAGGATAAAACCTCCGATGCTCTTATTGTGCTCAAAGGAATCGAAGACGATCTGATCCGACAGCGTGAATTCACACTTGGCCAATTCGTTCTTAACAATCTGATCCGCCGGAACGGTTTGGCCCGTGTTAATGTCAATTTTATGGGTAATTGCCGTTACAGTGCCTGGAAGAGTCTTCGTTCCGACCTTAACCCAATAATGCTTGCCCGGAGTCAGGACGGAATCGTCCATCCACAGGATCGTAGAAGCGAAGCTGTCAGCTTCTTGGACTTGATTATCCATCGTGAGCACGCAGCCACGCGAGACATCAACTTCGCGGTCGAGTTGTATCGTAACCGGTTGGCCAGCATAAGCCGAATCCTGAGCTTGGTCCGTCACCAAAATCCGCTTAACCTTTGCTTTCTCCCGACTTGGCAGCGTCATGAGTTCGTCTCCGACTGAAACCTTTCCAGCCTCAATCTGGCCCTGGAACCCACGGAACGTATGGTCCGGTCTGCTTACACGCTGAACCGGCATCATGAAAGGCTTTGTATCATCGGTAGTATGAACATCTATATTTTCCAAATACGGCAACAAAGCTAACCCTTCGTACCAGGGGCTATTTGGCGACTGAGTTGTGATGTTGTCCCCTTCCGTAGCGGACACGGGAATGACCTGGATACTCTTGATTTGGAATTCAGCCGTCGTTTGGATGAACTCTTCCTTGATTGCCTCGAATATCCCCTGATCGAAGCCAACCAGATCCATCTTGTTCACAGCCAATACGAGGTGCTTGATCCCCATCAGGGCGCAGATCCGGGCATGGCGTTTGGTCTGGGTAATGATACCTTTGGTAGCGTCCACCAGAATGATGGCTAGATCGGCAAAAGAAGCACCTACAGCCATGTTGCGCGTATACTCTTCGTGTCCCGGTGTGTCTGCCACGATGAAGGAACGATGAGACGTCGTAAAATAACGATATGCCACATCGATGGTAATTCCTTGTTCGCGTTCGGCCAGCAAACCATCGAGGAGCAGCGAGTAGTCGATCTTGCCGCCTCGGCTTCCCAATCGACTATCGAGCTCAAGCGCGCGCTCTTGATCGGCGAACAGCAGCTTGGCGTCATAGAGCATATGTCCGATCAGCGTGGACTTGCCGTCATCCACACTTCCGCAGGTAATGAATTTAAGTAGACTCTTCATGTTAGAAATAGCCCTCCCGTTTGCGTCGTTCCATGCTTCCCGCTGCTTCTTGATCGATAACCCGACTGGTCCGTTCGGAGGATAACGCACCCAATGTCTCCTCAATGATCTCGTCCAGCGTAACAGCATCGGACTCGACTCCGCCCGTGAGCGGGTAACAACCCAACGTGCGGAAGCGAATCTTCTTCATCTCTATCTTCTCGCCAGGCTCAAGCTTCATCCGCTCGTCATCCACCATGATGATATGCCCGTCACGATTAACGATCGGTCTTACGTCCGCGGAGTACAGCGGAACGATATCGATGTTCTCCCGACGAATGTATTGCCAGATATCCTTCTCAGTCCAGTTGGACAGCGGAAAGACTCGAATGCTCTCTCCCTTGTTGATTCGCGTGTTGAACAGCTTCCACATCTCCGGACGCTGGTTCTTCGGGTCCCACGAGTGGTTCTTGTTCCGGAACGAGAAAATCCGCTCCTTCGCACGCGACTTCTCCTCATCACGTCTTCCCCCACCGAACGCAACCGTGAATCCGTATTTATCCAATCCCTGCTTCAGGGCTGTGGTTTTCATAATGTCGGTATATGCGGAACCATGGTCGAAAGGGTTGATTCCTTGTTGAATAGCTTCTTCATTAGAGTGCACGATCATCTCGATACCAAATTCCTTCGCCTTTCGGTCGCGGAACTCTATCATTTCCTTAAATTTCCAGGTTGTATCGATATGCATGAATGGGAACGGCGGCTTCTCGGGGTAAAAAGCCTTTAGGGCCAAGTGCAGCATGACCGAGCTGTCCTTGCCGATGGAATACAACATGACCGGTTTCTCGCACTCCGCTGCTACTTCTCTGATAATGTATATCGCTTCAGCCTCAAGTTGATCCAGATGTGTTAGTTCTTGCATGGCAAGGCGGCCTCCTTTTAATCCTCACTAAAACCATCGTATTTATAAACTTATCCTATCAGATTCCATCTTTATTGCAAAGTGGAAAAAAGTAAAATTTATGATGTCTATGTGTTGGATCGACAATATTCAGCATAGAGTAGCGGCTCCCTCCTATCATAAAATCGCCTAAACGAATGATTTTTGCTGAGCTGCAAATGGAATCGGTTGGTTAACGATCAATATTCAATCATGATTGAGGACCATGGAATTTGAAAAGGCTGCCGCCTGTAAGGTACAGACAGCAGCCTCAATGAATTGCCTAGTTTTTTCAAAATGTCTTAAAGATCACTTACATGTTCCAGATGCGGGACAGAATCACCGCTGCTTCAGCGCGGGTCAATGATTCAGTTGGTGCGATTTTGCCACCTTTTCCGTTGACGATTCCGCTTCCTACGAGGGAAGTTACACTATCCACCGCATAATTAGAAATACTTTCGGCATCGGAATACGAAGCCAGATTTCCGCTGCCGACAGATGGCTTACCTGCTGCTTTCAGGGCTTTCGCTGTAAGAACCATCATGTCTTGACGGGAAATGCTGCTGCTTGGTTTGAACGTGTTGTCTTCAAATCCAGAGGCGATCCCCAGCTCCTTGGCAATGGCCACGGCCTGTGCATAGTAAGCAGTAGGCTGTACATCGCTGAAGGCTGCCGTGTTCGTGTCCTTGCCCTTCAATTCAAGGACTCTCACCAGCAAGGTGATAAAGTCAGCTCTCGTGATGGAAGCTGAAGGAGCGAAGCTCTCATCCGAAATGCCTTTAATAATATCGCGTGCAGCCATTGCTTCAACGGCTTCTTTTGCCCACAGGACATGCTGTACATCGGCAAAAGACTTGGTTACGTAGGCTACGGCATACGTGCTAAATTCCGTTGTTTTGAACACAACCGATCCGGATTTAGCATCGTATCGTCCGTTCGGTACGACTGCTGCCTTTCCTTGACTGTCAATATTCAGGATCACCAATTGATGTGCATTGGCAAGTTCTTGGCCAGCAGGTGTGTATGGAACAGATACCGTTACAGGCGCCGCTGGATTATTCCAGGCCAGCACACGGTCCCCAGCTTTGATACTAAGGTCGATCACCGGACGGCTGCCCACTTTGGCGCGGACTTCTGCGTTCAAGCGATCTGCCGAGACTTTGCTAATCTGAATAGAGACTTGGTCCGCTTGTTCCGTCATGTTAGACAGCATGTTGGATGGAATTTGAAGTGCTGCATAGTCTGTCTTAAGTACAAACTCAACATTATTATTGCTCTGCAGATTTGAAGTTGGCAGCTGCACCACATAGGATTGGGCATTTGCCTGCTTCGGCACTTCGATGGTAACCTGTTTCTTGCCATTTGCACCTGTAGAAGCCTGTTCAATCGCTTTATTCAGGCTGTCGCTTGAAATGGTTGCTGTGGCTGTTCCATTTTCGACTTTCACTACTGGCACAATTGCCGAGTCGCTGCCTGGAAGCTGTGGTTGCGGCTGCGGAGTAGTACCGGAGTTCGATCCGCCACTGCTGCCACCATTATTCCCGCCACTGTTGTTGCCGCCACCGTCGTTTCCTCCTGGAGAAGGTTTGCCCGTGAGCGTCAACTCACCGAATACGGATGTATCCTGGTAACCTTGACCGGATGCATCATTCCATGCGTTTACGCTGATTCTGTTGCCGTCTTTGGCATCGTTAATCTGCGCATCGAAGCCGATCTTAGCATTATTCGCAGGCTTCACCTTTTTGAATGGAATTTTCATCTCGACCGTGTAGTTGGTACCGGAAACAGCGACTTTGGATTCAAAACCTGCTGCGATTTCTGCAGGATTAAAGGTAGCAAGGTTCTCGAAGTTCACTCGGTATTGTCCATCATCATCCTGGAAGCTGGACGTTTTGCCGTTATTTTCATCGACGAATACCTCGACCGAATCCTGCTCCCATACATTTGGATTGGTCTTGTTCAGTTGATCGTCTCTGACTTGAGCGAGCACATAGAGATTGTCGTCATCCCACAGTACTCTTGCCGTTCCTGTTGCACCGGACCACGCCATTTGCTTCGTGTCCAGTTTCAATTCAGGAGCTTTGCTCCATATGCTATCTACAGAACCATCAATGGATGGTGTCCCATAGAGGGCAGTTGATTTCTTGTAATCAAGCTCTTCTGGTGGATGTTCTGCCAGATACTTCTCCGGATCAACGACCCCGTAGAAGGCCTCTTTGGCTTGAAAATTCTTGTCAAACAAGGTTGGATTCTGCTCGGCTCTCCAGCTCGTGCTGTCATTCAATCCCCAGAAGGTCACACGCGGAATATGCTCGCTGTTCTTCTTATAGAGATCCATCAATTGGGCATACAGATAGGCCTGCTGCTTCGCTTCTTTTTCAGTGATTGCAGAGTTGGTGCCTGCCATAATGTCCAATTCGGTAACACTAACTTCTACACCCAAGGAAATGAAACGTTCGAGTGACATCTTCACATTGTCCAATCTCGTGCCCAGATTGTAGTGGGCTTGCATGCCGATGCCATCAATCAGTTTCTCGCCAGGGTGATCTTTGGCGTAATTCTCATTGATCTCTTTCACCATGCTGTAGATCGCTGTAGATTTATTTTGGTTGTCATCGTTGTAGTCATTGTAGTAAAGCTTGATATCCCAGCCATTCTCGTCAATGACTTCTTTGGCTGCGAGGTATGCCTCCTCAAGAAAGTCAGGGCCGATGGCTTGTAACCAGCCAGAATTACGCAATGCATTTTTCCACTCTTGCGGATTAGCCGGGTTATCGTTCATGGCTTCGTTGACAACGTCCCAGGAAATAACCTGGTCACCAAAGTGTTCAACGACCGTTTTAACATGTGTTCTCAGGTTCTTCAGAGCTTCTTCACGGCTCAAAGGTTCGCCGTTTGCTGCCGTATGCAGCCATGTAGGAGACTGGGCATGCCATACAAGCACGTGACCGTGCAGATCAAGGCCTGCATCCTGTACTCTTTGGACAAGGGCATCTTCTGCTGTGAAATCAAATTGTCTGTCCGCGTTGTATGCATAATCCGGCTTCATATCATTCTCAAACGTGACGACATTATGATGCTTCGTCAGCAGCTTGAGCCGGGTCTCGTCAAAGGTCGCCGGATTAACAATGTTACCGATCAAGAAATGATCCTTGTAAACCTCCTTCAGATCAGGAAGGTCCTCTTGAATCGGAGGTGCAGCAGTTACAGGACCCACATATTTTAGAGCAAAATCATCCAGGAAGAAGGTACGGTTCCCACCATCGTCATTTGCCGTTTCAATATACGCATTGAGTACGCTTGGAGTGGTCGTGAGTGTATACTTCCCTGTTAGATGTACCCAATCTTGATCTGTAACCGTTGCATTTTGCGAAACGTTCGCATAGCCACTCTCCGCGTATTGAACACTAATACGAAGTGTTGTAGGCGCCTCGCCTGGTGCCATTTTCACCCATGCAGACAGCTCATATTCGTGATTCTTCGCCATTTTGCCTGTAGCATCAACCAAGGCTGCATCATATTGCGTCGTAGTCGTTACACGCAAGCTTTGCTTGCCATCAGGTGTATGATTCGCTTCTTGAGAGAGGACTACCGTTTCACGGCCGTTGCGTGCTTTGAATCCATCCAGACCACTCTCAAAGTCTGCAGTGATTCCTGTTTTATCCACAATCTCTGGTGCGGTTTCACCAGGGGTTTCTTCCTGGGTAATCGTGATATCTCCAATATAGAAAGAGACACCCTTACCTGCTTCATCAGACTTAATTCGCAGAGCTGTCTTGTCCACACTGTTAACGGAGAGATCAGCGGTTAGCGTAATGCCTTGCCCTGCTTTAAAATCGGAAGAGCTAATTGTCGAGTATCCTTCTGAGCCAGATACGCCCTTATTGGTTACAACCTCCAGGACAGCCTTCCCGGCTACAGGTGGATTAACATCCGTATCGACATAAACGGAAGCGGTTACAGAATACTCTTGGCCATTGGTCAAATCAAGATCGGTGAATGCAAGATCCACGCCATCCCAGTTATTGGATCGCTTACTGACTTTTAGCGCTGCTCCATCATCATTGCCCTCAAACGGCTTGCCTGTGACAGCTTCCAGCTGTGCACCGCCGGATTGAGTTGCCTTGCCTTGACCATTCTGGAATGTTTCCTGATAGACAATCTGTGAATTAGATGCTGCTGGATCTGCTGCACTTACTGCCTGAGCCGTCAAGCCGCCCGGAAGAAGCAGAGCCACTGCGAGTAACCCGGAAACGACCTGCTTAAATGATTTCCTCATTCGAAGGCTTCCCCCCATACCAAATTTTTTATAAACCATGTAAAGCGCTTACATAATTTACTGTAACCAGCCTCCTTTCTCACCAGATAATACCACTTCATGGAAGAGAATTCTTACTCCAAATTAAAGGTGAATCCTAGATTATTTCAGGACTATATCAAGTCTGATAAGGGTATGGACATACTTTTCGTCCTAAGAACAGGCAGTGGTAGATAGACTCGATATGCTTTATAAGCTGAAACGGTGATTCATTACTCGTCACGAAATTGTTATGTTCAATATCATGATCAATCTCTATCAAATACATAAAATCCACAGTCAAGTGTTTCCGTGAATTCGATGCTTGATATATCAGTTTAAGTACTAGATAATACCATTAATATACAGACAGTCACTTTTGAGAATTAAGGGGGGATCATAAAATGCAGGAATATATATTTAAGAAGGATTATAAAAACAATGAAGTCCTTCGAAAGAGTTTCTTCGAACTTGCTACTAACACTTTTGATTTAAAATTTGAAAATTGGTACCAACAAGGGTTCTGGGGAGAAGGATACATACCTTTTTCATTTGTAGATGGAGACCAGGTTATTGCCAACGCTTCTGTTAACATCCTTGAACTCATCATTCACGGGGAGAAGAAAAAAGCAATTCAAATCGGCACGGTGATGACACATCCCGATTATCGAGGGAAAGGACTATCCACTCGTTTAATGAACAAGATTTTAGAGGAATACGACAACAAGTACGATTTCATGTACCTTTTCGCCAATGAATCAGTGCTTGATTTTTACCCCAGGTTTGGGTTTAAACCGGTGGAAGAACATCTTTTTTCAATGGATTATAGGGCGGAAAAATTACCCGAGCCTGCGAACCTGCGAAAACTCGATGTTATTAACGCGGAGGATTTACGCCTTATTCTTAAATTTGCATCCGAAAGGCTACCTGTTTCGCAACATTTCGGAACCGCCCAGACTCAAGGCATACTCATGTATTACTGCCTGAATGTGTTCAGTAACAATATATATTACTTGGAAAATAAAAATGTCATCGTGATTTATCAGAAGGAAGACAATAATATTGACCTCTTCGATGTTATTGGTTTAAACGAAGTCCATATGATCGATATTTTACATCAGATAGCAGATGAGGATACGGAGACAATAACCTTCCATTTCACACCAGATGCAACAGATCATCTCGTTTTAAAAAGTACCCTCACCAATGATGGCTTATTTGTAAGAACCCCTGGTGATCTTCTCTACCCTGTGCAAGTTAAACATCCGATTACTTCGATCGCTTGATGACTTATGTAATCATGCTCACAACCAGCCGCACTTTAAAAAGATCTAAGAGGAGCAGGGTTTCCCTGCTCCTTCGCTATGCGAAACTTCTTTCTCTCATCAAACGTAAATTCACAAGGTATAATGCGATTAGCTGCCCGTTCAGCATGATCTTATGACCATCATAATGAAGGAGGGGACATTCGTGGCTTTCATCCCGTTAAACTGTCCCAATTGCAACGGACGAATTGAATACAAAGAGGGTGAGATATTAAAGTGTCCCTATTGTGAAACAGAGCTTTTATTGAAGCAAAATCATGTCTATTACGTGGACCAGACCATTAATCATTACCACGGAACGCCCCCAAAAACAGCACCGAAGCTGAACGTCTCTGTAAGGCTGCTGCTGATATTGATGCTGCTCCTGACCGGGGCCATCGGCACTTATTTTTATTACAGCGTCAGCTCCACTCATCCCCAAGCAGAAGCCAATCTGCCTGTGCGAAAGATGCCTGAAAGCGAGGTTTTGCTCTCCTTTTTGCGGGATATCTTCGATAAAGGGGCTGCCCTGCCGACAGAGGAGGAATTGGCTCGCCTTCGCTATTTAACCGTAGAGCATTCGGAGAATGATCAGTGGAAGTTTACATATAGCCTCTCCGATCCCTTCAGCGATGAAAAGGCCGAGAAGATTACTTATGTTACTCAGGACAAGAAACTGAATAGCCAGCAGATTGATCAGCGAGATTTTGAAGCTTTTAAGGGACTGACGGCGTTGGACCTGACGAATACCTATGAAATCTCCCAGTCGAACCAAACCACGTTTGCTCATATGTCCGGATTAAAAAGCTACGGAGGCGCTTTTAACGAATCCTTCAGCACGTTTTCTGACTTCTTTGGTGACAAGTCCAAAGTTACGCACCTCTCTACCCAGTTACGAAGCAATCAGGAATTGGCCCTGCTGTTGGAATTCCCTAATCTGAACTCGTTATCCATTACCTATGTGGATGAATCGGTAACGGATTTTTCTTTATTGAACAAACTGCCGCTCAAGTCCCTGTCGCTCACCTATACCAATGATCTGGGATGGTTGTCGTCTATGACCGGGCTGACTTCCCTGTCCATCAATTACAGTGAAGCCACAGACCTGCAGCCGCTGTACGCCTTAACTCAGCTTCAGGAGCTTCAGTTGTCCTTTTTAACGAATGTAAAGTCCATCGACTTTGTGCAAAATATGCCTGCTTTACAATCACTGGATATTGAAAATGTAAATTTCTCCAGTCTGGAGCCCCTGGCTGGCAAGGCCTCCATCACGAAACTACGCCTGGCTTCTCTAAGTCAACTTAGTTCAGTAAAGGCCATCAACAGCCTATCCTCTTTGCGGGAATTAACGTTGTCCGGCTACTACGAGAATGCAGAAGCGCTGACACTGCCTAAAGTAGAGCGAGTAGAAATTCCGAGCTCCATTCTCCCCGGGCTGAAAGCGCCCGCCGCAACCAGCCTGACGCTCCGTGGCGGAAGCGGAGAGTTGAATTTGGCGGCGCTGGGGAAATTTCCGAAACTTAAGCAACTCTCCCTCTCGGAGGTCAGTGAAGTAACCGGTATTGGCGCCCTGGACGGCTTGTCCAGCCTTGAGGCCCTAAGCATTTATGACTCATCACTATATAAGGAGAGCGATGCTTTATTTCGTTTGAAGCAGGTCAAATCTCTGATGTGCTCCGAGTGCAGGCTGAACTTTGAACAAACGGCCGCCGCGGAGAACAACGTGCTTGAACATTTAACCTTAGAGCAGCCGTATTTCAGCATAAATAACACCTCTGTTAATGAAGTTGACCGCATGATGCCTTACTTTGCCAAACTGTACGCTCTGCGTTCCTTCTCTCTGCAAGACAGCAATTTGGCTTCTCTCGAATTTATGAGTAACTGGCAGGCCATAGAAGAGCTTCATCTCGAGAACAATGCCATTTCCAATATCGAGACCCTAAGCCAGCTGCCTAATCTGCAAAAGGTATATCTATCCGGTAATTCCGTACAAAACAAATCCGTGCTTGGTACGGGTGTGCACGTATATTAATTACCGCCTCACTCCAGAATTACTCACACATTAATGGATGGTATTAAAACAAAGACAAGAAGGGGTTCGAGAATCATATATGAATTCTCGAACCCCTTCTGTTTATGTTTAGCCTCTAACCAACATCGCCACCGACTCCACATGCACGGTATGCGGGAACATGTCCACTGGCGTTACCTCAACCGTCCGATAACCGCCATCCTCCAGCACACGCAGATCACGTGCCAGCGTACTCGGATTACAGCTCACGTACACCACACGCTCCGGCTTCATTTCCAGAATTGTATCCAGCAAACGTGGATCGCAGCCTTTACGCGGTGGATCGACGACGATGACATCAGCTTCGATGCCTTGCTCTTTCCAACGCGGGATGACATCTTCCGATGCCCCGACTTCGAACTTCACGTTCTTCATCTCGTTCAGCATCGCATTGCTGCGAGCGTCTTCGATGGCTTCGGGCACGATCTCTACTCCATACACCTGATCCGCATGCTGCGCGAGGAAGAGAGAGATCGTACCGATGCCGCAGTAGGCATCAATGACCGTCTCTTTGCCGCTCAGCCCAGCGTACTCCACCGTCTTCCCGTACAGCACTTCCGTCTGCACCGGATTCACCTGATAGAATGAACGCGGAGATATGGCAAACTGCACATCCCCGATATAATCGTAGATCACATCACGGCCCCACAGGACGCGGGTTTCGTCGCCGAAGATGACGTTGGTCTGTTTCTTGTTCACGTTCTGACAGATGCTCGCCACATGCGGAATCGCTTCACGAATACTGCCGATCCATTCATCCTTATGCGGGATATCCCGGCCATTGGTGACCAGAACAAGCATCATTTCACCTGTGCGGAATGCCTTCTTAACGACCACATGACGCAGCAGGCCGCGGCCTGTCTCTTCGTTATACGCACTAATCCCGAGATGACTCCCGATCTCCTTCACCTTGGCTACCACTTCGTCGTTATGCTCATGTTGGATAAGGCAAGTCTCCATATCAATGATCCGGTGGCTTCCTTTGGCATAAAATCCACCCACCAAGCCACCTTCGTTCACTCCAATAGGCACCTGTGCCTTGTTGCGGTAACGCCACGGCTCGTCCATACCCATGGTAGGCAGCACACGAATACCATGCGCAGCAGCTTCTTCGTTCATGACACCTTCCAGCCGAAGACGAATACGATTGCTGCCGTTCTCTTGTTCTTCAGAAATAGCCGGTTCAGCTACCTGATCCACGCTATTATCAGAATGTTTCTTCTGGTTCGCTTCATCACCCTGAGCGCCTGCATCCTCCACCATCACGTTCAGCTTCCCGATCCGCTGCAAATTATCCACCACCAGCTGGCGCTTCCACGCAAGCTGTCCGGCATAGCTCATATGCTGGATCTGGCAGCCACCGCACTGATCGTAGATCGGGCAGGGCGCGGATACACGATCCGGACTCGCCTTCACGATCTCCAGCAGCTTGGCGTAGCCGTACTGCTTCTTGGTCTTCATCACGCGTACGCGGACGGTTTCACCCGGGAGCGCACCTTGTACGAAGAGCGTGTATCCATTCGCACGGCCTACACCCTCGCCGTCATGATTCATGCCAATGATGTCGATGACGGTCTCTTCGTTTTTGCTGACTGGAAGTCCTCCGATTGGCGCGGATTCACGTCCACGTCCCTTCGGACGAACGGCAGAAAGAGATGCGCCTTGTGGCCGCACCTCTTTCCCTTGCTGACGTGATGATGGACGAGATGATTTACCTGGCTGACGGGATGCCATCGCATTCCCTTGCCCCTGAGAGGCAGCCGAATTCCGGCGGTTTTTTCCACGACCGCTGCGGTTCGTATTAGACAACGTACATTCACTTCTTTCTTCTTATATATCACCCCAGGTATGGGGAGTTCATTCCACTTCATCTTTTCAATTTCACCCTGAGATTATACGTGATCCCCACGCAGACGGCAACTGGAAAAACGCACTCCCACCGCGCCACCACCTATTCTCTTAACGATACAGCAGTAGGTGATGCTGCAGGTTCTGGAACGTCGCAGGCAATGTGCCGCCAAGCTCCCCATCCAGGTTCAGCTGTACGTATCCTGGCGATGTCACTTCCATATAATCCGTCTGGAAATGAAGTACCTTCTTATCGTTCAGATGTTCCCCGCGCAGCGCGAGTGTAACGAGGCGGATCATGTCGGCCAGATTACATTTTCGCACACCGATGACATCGAACATTCCGTCGTCTATCGTCGCGCCTGGTGCAAGCTTCTCGAAGCCCCCGACGGAATTTGTATTGGCGATCAGGAACAGCATGAATTCGTCATGAATCTCCTCCTGGCCTGCCGCGCGGATAATCAGCTCCTGCGGAGACAGGCTGGCCATCTTCTCGATGCCCTTCATATAATAGGCGAGCTGTCCAATCATCGTTTTCAGACGGCTTGGCACCTCATATGTCAATTCGGTCAACGAGCCGCCGCCTGCGATATTAATGAAGTATTTATCATTCGCCTTACCCAGATCGAGCGGACGGGTCTGCTGATTAATGACCAGATCCACATAATCTTCCCACTGTCTCGGGATCCCGAGCGCACGCGCAAAATCATTCGTTGTTCCCAAAGGGAATACACCCAGCGGCGGACGATTCTCCCGCTCGGCCATGCCGTTGATGACTTCGTACAGCGTACCGTCGCCACCTGCGGCAATAATCATGTCATAACCACGCTCGATTGCGAGCTCCGCTTCACGGGTTGCATCTCCCTCGCCCGTTGTTGCGTGTACTGAAGCTTCGATGCCACCTTGATCCAAACGCTGCAGCACATCAGCCAGACGTTTCTTCATTTCTTCCCGGCCTGAGGTCGGATTATATATTAAGCGAGCCTTTTTCATCTCATACGCCACCTATTCCACATTATCCATGAGTCTGAACGACCTCATTCTCTTTCACTTGCGAGCGTCCACAACCGGGGAACCTTTTACATGATCACCCACGTCCGTTAATCCTGCCCGAATCTTCATCCATACCTATATCTATGCATAAGGAATTCCATCTCATTCCAGAGCCTTTATATTCTATCATATCATCAAATGTGAAGATGTCCTAGCCTGTAACGTATTTACGCCATCCGGCAAGCAGGCTCCCTCTCATTTTACACATTCAGCGATTTTCTCTTCAACTGTAATTAACCCATTTCATAGACACCCATTCTGCCCGTCTGACAAGAATTTAACCTTTACTCCTTCAAAAAGCACAAAGAAACGGCTCCGAATTAAGAAGCCGCATTCACGTTACCTTATATTTTACTTTTATCAACGGTTTAGAAGCCGATCCGTCTGCCTGCACGAAGCTGTTTGTACCAGAAATATACGGTGCAGCCCACACAATAACCGAGCAGAGCTGCACTTGCTGCAAGCAGGAGCATTCCGGAGAACGCATAACCGGCAACCTTCCAGCTCAGGGAGAATGAGATGAGAGCCAGTGACAGGAACATGACTGCCAGAATATTATTGAAGCGCTGCAGCTCTACCGCCTGGGTTTCCTTACCTTTTCCCTGAAGTACAGCCTTCCCGATCTGGACAAATAGATTCAGCTTCCCGCCAGAGACGAGCCCGACCACCTGAATGATCCATAACGCACCCAAGATCAGCGGCTGATTGAACCCAAACGATAAGAGTACAAACAGCACGATCCCGACCTGATTCGCTTTGACATAACGCATAGGCACTTCCCGCATCCTCATATCTCCTTATCCCCATTTTATTAGTTGGTTTTATTGTAATCGGGATCGAAGTTTTGAGCAACAGAAAGATGATTTGAACATATGCATATCTTATTATAGGATGGTAAAACCCCTTCGGAGTGCATCCCAATGGGGTGTAGGAACTTTCGTGACGCTTTTCCAATCGGTAAATGCTCGGTCCATTGCCTCTATTTCGCCATAAGAACCTGCAACCAGCTTATGCACCGGAAGCATGCTGTAGATCTTCAGCAAAAGATACAGCAGCCGCTTATGCTTGCGGATCAGTTCCGCCTGTGCTCGGGGAATCATGTCGATGCCCATCGCCTCCAGTACAGCAATCCCCTCATCCAAGGCGCCGATCATGTGCAGGAGCTGCTCCCGGTTTCCCTCCAGCTTCTGCAACTCTCGCTCTTCATTGAAGCTTACTGCATTCAGCATTAGAATCGGGATGAGGTGACTCTTCAGCCAAGCGTCGATATCCTCAATCACATCCAGCTTATACTTTGCTTTTGCAAAGGCCTGATCCAGCAGAGGTTGAAAAGGAATCTTTCCGTCCAGTGCGCCAATCACCATCAGTCCCTTTCCCCCTCCTATGGACATCATCCGATCTTTGTGACGCTTCCCGCCGCTAACGTGAAAACCCAACGCGACTTGTTTATCCACTGGGCTGTTGTCTTCGAGATAGGTCTGCATACTTCGCGCATCTGCATTGTTGCCTACAATCACGATGTTGGTGCTCTGGTTATTCGCTAGAATAGGTAACACCGAAGGAAAATCATTATATTTCATGACCACGAAAATGAGATCGTAAACATCTTCCGCTTTTAATTCTCTTGTTACCCGAACCGGATCAACCGTCGTTCTAAACTGAAATACATGCCGAATGACCACGCCATCCCTCTCCAATTCCTCCGCCCGTTTCCCTCTCGCCATAACCGTAACGTCATTTCCTCCACGTACCAGAACGTGGGCCAGCTGACTGCCTAGCACACCCGCACCATAGACCAATATTTTCATTCGATTCCCCTCAGTTTCGTTATGATGAATAATCGTTGCTTTATGAACAGTTGTTGATAAAATAAGAGTAACAAAGCAGCTTTCGGGCTTCAATCGCTAAAAAAACCGCTTTCGTTGAATAATCAACGAAATACTCCTTTTTGTTGAAAAGAGTAAGCCACTCATAGAAATATACAGAAAACGAAGAAACATATAGAGGAGGCGCCATGGACAGACGCGTACTTAAAACCAGAAAGGCCATCATGGAGGCTTTTGTCGGATTGCTGAATGAGAAGGATTTCGAGCAAATGACGATCAATGACATCGCAGATCGCGCCAATGTTAACCGGGGAACGATCTATCTGCACTATACAGACAAGTTCGATCTGCTGGACCGCTGTATCGAGACGTACCTGCAGCAATTGGTGGACAGCTGTATGATCGATCATTATCCAACGCCAATGACGGCAAAGGACGCGCTGCTGCGAACCTTCCGTTATCTCGAGGAACATGCATCCATCTATACCACCCTATTAACGAAAAAGGGGATTCCCGCCTTTCGGAGCAAGCTCATGACGATCATGGTTCAGGGCGTTGAGGAACAGATGGATGCATGCGGCGTTCAGGAAGGCATGAGCAAAGAGATCACTGTACAGTTTCTGGCTTCTGCTGCCGTAGGTCTGCTGGAATGGTGGATTATGAATGCCATGCCTTATTCTGCAGAGGATATGGTTGATCAGTTAATTGCGTTATTGGAACTCCATCTGAGCCTGCCTGGACTCGTGGTCCAAGGATAAGCTCCCCCTCAAGCAACACCAGCAATAAGAAAACCACGTCCGGCGGACGTGGTTTCATTGTCTATAATTTTAAAGTGCTCGTCCCCTTCTTAAGAAAGGGCCTTACCCTCATTACATTTGTCCAGTAAAAGTTGAATTTGACGCTCCAGCCAGTTCCCAAGGAGCGGATGCGGCAGCAGCGTCTCACCGCTGTAAGCATAGTCCAGTTCCTTCAGCCTGCCTGGAATGACGTTCATGGTAAAATAACCGGCACTCAAAAACAGCGGTGCCACAATAACGCGGGTTCCCTGCTCCTGGCTCCAGTATTTTGCCTTGTCATATACACTCTCCGGATTGAGGAGTGCATAATCCGTATGGGCAACGCCACTGACATCCTGTACCCGCTGCGCGAGTGAGGAGATGCCGTTCTCCCAGCGCTGACGGAATCCATCGTGAATGCTCCCGTGCCCAACCAGTAGAATCGTCTCCTGCTTCGGCTCCCGGGACAGCGATTTCACCTTATCCCACACCATCACGGCAATATCCGGGTCGTTATCCACAGGATAACCGAAATGTACCCTTGCGGTTACCTGAAAGGGTTCCAGATCCGTTTCCCGTTCCGGTGCTTCCTTCGCGCCGATCGCATATTCAATTTCATCCACATGAGTGCTGCCAGATGAAACGAATAGCGGGACGACCAATATATCGGTTACGCTCTGTGCTTCCAGTCGGTTGATACCGTCCTGGATCAGGCGTCCTTCCACAAGTTCAAGAAATGAAGCTTCAACAGGCAGATCGTCAGGCAGATTAAGCCGGGAGACCGCGTCATCGACGGATTCTACCCAGGTCTGCTCCTGAGAACCGTGACTAATGATCAGTACACCCGGTTTCTTCATCTTAGCGACCCAGACGTTCCAATGTCATTTTATAACCATCATTGCCGTAGTTCAGGCAGCGCTTCACGCGGGAGATGGTAGCTGTACTAGCTCCTGTCTCTGCTTCAATCTGATTATACGTGTTGCCTTTGCCAAGCATGCGGGCAACTTCCAGCCGCTGGGACATGGATTGAATCTCGTTTACCGTGCAGAGGTCATCAAAAAACACGTAGCACTCCTCAATATCTTTCAGAGTGAGAATGGCCTCGAATAGTTGTTCAATACTTTTATCATTTAGCTTTTTCAGCTGCATTTCATCATCATCCCCTAGCGGTTACTGTGTACCTTCATTGTACTCACACTGAGTTGGTATTTCAAGCGTTAACGATTTCACGCACTGCAGAATAAAAATACATGTTACCGTTTCCATTAGGTACTATTGTCCTCCACTGGTGGACACCACCCGATATAACCGCAATAAATCCCATTTTTCACCTGTATATTCCCGATTACTTAGTAGGGATTTAACCCTACTAATTGTTACAATTTTGTGTACAAGCTTCCCTTTTCGATGATTATAAATCTCTCCTTGTCCCCTGCGCCCAATTCCGCAAATATCCCGTTTTCCGTGACACCCGCCTACGCCGTCTCTCCGCGAATGACATACAGTATAGCAAAAGGGAGTTCCATCAAGGTCTGTTCACGCCCATGGACCTGACAGTTGAAGGAACGCATTTCCGAAATCCAATATAGAAGGAACGTGATCGTTCATGCCACAGCATTATTATCATCGCCAGCCCACACCACGGCAGCGTCCGTCTTCCTATTCACAGCGACAGGCGCACACTTCTGGCTATGCTCCGCCCGGTGCGGTACAGCGTTCATTGAATGAAACCCAAGTTCAGCCGATGT
This sequence comes from Paenibacillus sp. PvP094, assembly GCF_040546835.1. Taxonomy (NCBI): domain Bacteria; kingdom Bacillati; phylum Bacillota; class Bacilli; order Caryophanales; family Paenibacillaceae; genus Paenibacillus; species Paenibacillus sp. PvP094. Next base: position 1,280,270 of record NZ_JBEPOM010000001.1, read on the forward strand.
ACCCAGGGGTAGAGCCCTATTATCCTGCGTACGGTGAAGTAGAAGCATCTGCACTTGTACCTTATGGTCAAGGTGCACCTGGCGGCAACCTGTATGGCGGCGGTGTACCCGTTGCTCCTCCAGTACCTGTTGAGACACCTGCGGCTTCCAGCAGTTCCGGGTTCTCACTGGCCAATCTAGGTGAATTAAAAGGAATGATCGACCGCTTCGGCGGAATCGACGGTATCATGAACGGCATTGGAAAAATGCAGAAGGTCGTCGGCGGCATTCAGCAAATGGCTCCTATGATGAAGCTTGTTATGGGCATTCTGCCTTTTGGAAAAGGGAAAAACAAGAGCAGCAGCCCTGCAGAGGTCGACTATGAGGAATATACACCGCCTCGCCGTCCGCGCAAACGCCGCAAGAAGTCTACTACGACTACACCACGTCGCCGCAGCAGCAGCACCACTCGTCGCAAAACAACTTCCACCAAGCGCCGTCCCTCAGGCAGCAAACGTTAACCTTTTCCTCAGGCACCTCTCCCTTGAATAAGGAAGGTGCCTTCACCTTTTTTACGAGCATGCCCACTTATTGCCTTAGCTGTACACTCCTATCCGATTTAAAGTATTTCAAATAAAATTCACAAGAACCTATGTTCTTATTTCTATAAATTAAGGTATACTGGGTAGTAGATAAAGGAGGCGGACCATGGAACTGTTTAAGGATAAATATACGCCCGGATTAATTGATCGGACCGGCGAACTGCTGTATCAATATTACCCTGCCTTGGACAAGGCACACTTTCGTGATCTCGTGTTTGCCGAAGGCTGGGAACAGGCAGAATTCAAGGCACGTATTCGCCGCATTACACTGGCACTGACCGAAGTACTACCCCCTTCCTATGAGGAGGCGCTGCATGTCCTCGAACAGGCGGCACCGCAGTTGCGAGGGGTCGAGTATTTATTTGTCCCTGATTTTATCGAGGTGAACGGACTCGCGCCTGAACATTATGAATTGTCCATGAAGTACCTGGCGGTCTTCACACCTTATTCCAGCTCGGAGTTCGCGGTGCGCCCGTTTATTGAACGGTATCCGATCGAGACGTTGAAACGGATGATGGAATGGACAAGCAGTGAGAACGAGCATATTCGCAGGCTTGCCAGCGAAGGCAGTCGCCCTCGCCTGCCGTGGGGTTCCAAGCTGCGCAGTTTGATTGCGGATCCAACGCCAGCACTTCCCATTCTCCATGCCTTGAAGCAGGACGAGTCCCTCTATGTACGGAAAAGTGTAGCCAATCATCTCAACGATATCTCGAAAGACCATCCTGATCTGGTTCTGGATCTGGCCTCCACCTGGTACGGTCAGCATCCACATACCGACTGGATTGTCCGCCATGCAAGCCGCTCACTGCTCAAAAAGGGACATCCCAAAGCCCTCGCCCTCTTTGGCTATGTTGAGCAGGATGCGGTGCTCGTTGAGCAACTTCAGCTTGCACGGGATACGATTGCCGTTGGTGAAGAGCTGGAATTCACGTTCGATGTGGTCAATGAGAGTGGGCAGCCTCAAATGCTGCGGATTGAATATGAGATTGGATATATGAAGGCGAGTGGCAAGCAGGCCCCCAAACGTTTCAAATGCTCGGATAAAACATATCCTGCCGGGAGAAGCAAGGTCGCTACAAAGCAATCGTTCAAAGTAATTACCACCAGACGTTACTATGCCGGGCTTCATACTTTGACGATCGTGGTCAATGGACAACCTGCTGCTTCGGCAGCTTTCGTTCTTGAAGAATAACAACCGGATTGTGTCCATGAGTTATTCACAGCTCACAACTACGGATAAAAAGATATTCACATGTGGATAGGATTGATATTTCCCTTTAACTGAATGCCCTGTCTGTCACAGACGCTCTTCGTTTGATGATCGTTTTCGGTACACCCAACTATAGAAGATACGTACTGCGACAACAGGACTTGAAGCTCCAACAATCACTTTCTTGAACAGACAACAAGCGATGCTCTCTTTGGCCCGGCTACAACAAGGCACAAGAAGATCATCGCTTCGTTACATCCTATTTCCGTATCCTTATTACAACTTCTATTATAGAACCTTTATTTAAACCATCCGCGCTTCACAAACCAGGCCACCATGCTTCCACCGAGCACAAACATCAGCAGCAGCACGGCACCATACCCAAACTTCCACTGAAGCTCCGGCATATAGGCGAAGTTCATGCCATAAATTCCGGCAATCAGCGTCAGCGGCATGAATACCGTTGTAATAACGGTGAGTGTCTTCATGATCTGATTCATCCGGTTGGAGTTCAGGGAAATATAACTGTCCCGCAGGTCCGAGGTCATCTCCCGGTCCGCCTCGATCATGTCCGTCAGCTTCAGCAGATGGTCATAGATATCTGTAAAATACGCAGTATGCTCCCCCGTCCGCTGCACATGCTGCGAGTTGATGACCCGGTAGAGCAGATCCCGCATGGGTACCACGGTTCGTCTAAGCTTGAGCAGCCGGCTGCGGAGGTCAAACACCTGATTCATCAAGTCTTCCACCGATTCCTGGCTCCCCCGGTTCTCCAGTTCAGCCAGCTCATCCTCAATCGCAAACAGCGACGGGAAGTAATGATCGACAAGCTTGTCCATCACGGTATAGGCAGCGGCCACCGGTCCACGTGCCCAGATGGTGCGTTCGTGTGCATGATGCAATATCCGCTCCCATGCTTCATCCACTTCTTCCAATACACCATGGTGAAAGGAAACGAGGAAGTTCGACCCCAGGAACAAATCCACTTCTTCGGCCTCCAGTGTAGTTGGATTAAGCGCGTGCAGCACAAGGAACTGTAAATTGTCGTAATAGTCCAGCTTCGGGCGCTGCAGCACATGCAGACAATCCTCGATCGCCAAGGGGTGAAAATGAAAATATGTATCCAGCAATCGGCTTTCTTCCTCCGAAGGCTGGTTGAAATCTGCCCAGACCCAGGCATAATCCTGCAGGTCCAGCTGTGTCAGGGGAGTATTGATGGAGACCTGATGATCTCGTGTGATGGCGAGTGTACGAATCATAAATTAGACCACGTCCTTGTCCTATATCCTTTACGCTATTGTATAACTTAATCCTCGAACCGTCTCCTGCCACCGCATAACATCCATATTATCCACAAAACCAATGGCTTAAGGGACAACAAAAAAAGCCAACCCTGTTGGCTTCTCTCATTCCCTATCCACAGTTCCCTGTATCCACAGGATAATCTAACGTTTGGTTTATCATTCCACGGATGGCTATCCACATATCCAGCCTGTCCACACGTTCGTGCACAGGCTTCTCTATCTTATGATTAAAAAATTGTCCACATATCCCGATATTCACACAGTTATGAACAGCTGTGCCTGTCGAACCGAGTTTGCCTCCGGATCACTTTCTTAGAAAATAATCCAGTACAGCAAGCCTGCGAGTACAGCCGTAATCGGAATGGTAATGAACCACGTAATAATGATACGTCCGGCCAAGCCCCATTTAACAGCGGAGAAACGCTTAGCAGAACCTACACCCAGAATGGCGGATGTAATCGCGTGCGTTGTACTTACTGGAAGATGCAGCAATGTTGCCGTGAATATAACGGAAGCCGCGGACAAATCGGCAGCAAAACCGTTGATCGGTTCAATTTTGAAGATTTTGGTTCCCATCGTTTTAATGATTTTCCAACCACCGATGGAAGTACCCAGTGCCATCGCCGTTGCCGCGGAGATTTTAACCCACAGCGGAACTTCAAGATGATCCTGCACACCTGCTGCTACGAGCGCAAATGTGATAATACCCATGGCCTTCTGAGCATCATTCGTACCATGTGTGAACGCCTGCAGTGCAGCCGTGAAAATCTGTACTGTACGGAAACCCTTGTTCACGGTGTGCGGACTGCGTTTGGCGAAAATATATTTGAGAATGGTCATGACCACATAACCTATGGCAAAAGCAATCAGCGGGGATAACAAAAGCCCCTCGACAATCTCGATGAATCCGCCCCATTTTACTTTATCGGAACCTGCACCAACGAATACTGCCCCGGCAAGTGCCCCGATTAATGCGTGTGAGGAAGAAGAAGGAATCCCAAACCACCAGGTCACGAGGTTCCAGATAATCGCGGCAATCAAGGTGACTATGACGACCTCTATCCCGTTATCCAGCTTCGTGGGGTCTGTAACGCTTCCTCCGATCGTCTTCGCTACTCCCGTAAACATCATCGCACCGACAAAGTTCATGACCGCTGCGAGAATGATCGCCCGGCGCGGGGTTAGCGCCCGAGTGGATACCGAAGTTGCAATGGCATTCGCAGTGTCGTGGAAACCGTTGATGAAGTCAAACGCCAGTGCAAGGAAGACGACTATACCTAATACCCAAATCGTTGTTTCCATTATTCTCTGGCTCCTTAAGAATTACGCATAATGATGGATTCCAGCATGTTGGCTACGTCTTCACAAGCATCCGTTGTCGTCTCAAGACGCTCGTAAATTTCCTTGCGCTTGATCAGTTCAATCGGATCAGACACGGTAGCGAAGAGATGCTTGATGCACATGCGCAATACTTCGTCGCCCTGGTTCTCCAGATCGTTCAGACGAATGGTATATTCGCGGATCGCCAGCAATTTTTTCTGGGACAGCAAATGGATCGCTTTTTGAATTTCGTAGGCCGATTGGCGCAAAATCTCAGCGAACTGCACGATGAATTCATCCGGATCAGTCAGTTGGTACATATAGAAACGGGAAGCTGTTGCTTCGAGCCCGTCCAATACGTCATCAAGTGTTGTTGTCAATTCCATGATGTCATCACGCTCGATTGGCGTAATAAATGTTTTGTTGAGCTCCATAATGATCGTATGCACATAGTCATCGCACTTGGACTCATATTTTTTCATTTCATTGGTAAACAGAGTTACATCCTGAAGGTTGGAAACATGCTCAGAGAAATAGTCAGCTGCCTGTACGACAGTATCCGCCATATTCTCTAATGTTTCGAAAAATATATCCTTCTTCTTTATCTTCATCGTCCTATCCCCTTTACGAGAAATTGCTGATAACCGTGAAACATGAAATGACAACCTTTGATATCTTATCATATTTGTTTCATGGTTTGTACAAAAGCTGCGATCCTTTTTTATATTCTTATCACATTAATCTGAAATGAATCTTAATTATTTGGAATGGATGGAAAAATGATGCTCAGATTTTACACTGCGTTTACAAAACACGAACCGACAGGATCCGACTTTCGATTTTGGTCTGCATATTAATGAAGCAAGCGAAGGAATTTGATCTTAGATTCAACCTTAATTTTGAACTTGATTTTGGACTTCAATATGACTTGCAAAGTCAGGTTGATTCGGAACGATACTGATAAAGGTCTGACCTGGAATCAGGGCCGCCTCTGTCCCATTTTGTACAAAACGAATAATATCACCCGATTTCTTCACCCACTGACCACGAACCATCTTGCCTTTTTGAAAAAGCATCGCTTCTCCGCCCTGTTCCACATTGACAGACAATCGGCCAACGCTGTCGAGTACCTTGTGATCCGCACCTGCCACAATAATATTCGCTGCTCCAATCTGCTCTCCATTATCCTGATCCTGATCGGGCTTCCCATTCACCAGTCTCATATATCGTCCGCTAACTTCATCATAATCATACGTCACCCGGTAACTATCCAATAAATAATGAATATCGAATTGAGCTGCAGGTTCTCCTGCTGTAGTGGAGCCTTCCTCATTATAGATGTAGACGGGAGATTCGGTATCGTGGCTGTACCCCTTGATGTCCGCTCCCTCTCGAAGCTTGTCCGCTGAAGTATACAGATTGTGCGGTGCCTTCCGATCCGAAGAACGCCAGAAGTAAGGTCCGCTGTTCGAAATTTCATCCATGTGCTGCTTCTGCTGCTTCTGCAAAATGGAATAAGCGTCTGGGCTGCCGCCCGCATGTACAAGCACACCATCATAACTCTCACCCAGTTCAATCAGATACGGACGAATGCTTCGTACGGGTCCCACAGTCTCGGCACCGCCCTGACTCTGGAAGATGGCGATGAACCGGGTGATCCCTCCCTCTGCGAGAACTTCAATAATAATATCTGCCGAGCTCAGACCGGACTGTGGCCGGGCTGCAGGGGCGTTGTTAATCATGACCGCGAGTGGTCTCTGCGTAACGGCCTTCTCCACCGGCAGTCCAGTCAGCGGTGCGGTGAACAGAGGCGCTGCTGATTCTTCTGGCACTTGCTCCTCCTCTACAGGCGCAGGAACAGACTCCGGCTTCGGCGGCTGAGCTGCCTCCTTATTTTGACAAGCTACCAGGCTTATGGCGAGAATTAGCAAGGATGCAGCAGATGCTGCCTTACTCCATTTGAATGAATTCAATCGTTGTACCTCCTGTACAATGGCCTAGGTCTAAGGTGTGACTATTTCTGGATGCAGTTAACCATTTCACGTTTTTCTTTCCATTTAATCACACGTACCACCATTTGTCTTCGATATAAAGGCAATTTTCTACCCCCAAAGCAAGGAATTGAAACGATGAATTGGTCATCATATATGTCTTAAATGTGAACTCATCAAAGCTTACTTAAAATTTGAACTAGATTGTGATTTTTATCACAAACAAAAAGACTTTTGAACTATACAATAAAGACATCAAAGGTGATCACTTAGAAAAACCAAAACAAACAACACACACTAGATTCCATGAAGGAGTGGTTTATATGTTCAGCTTCAACCAATGGCTTAGAGAAAACAAAGTGGCAATGTGGATTTTGACAGTACTTCGGGTATACATCGGTTATGATTGGATGACTCATGGATGGGGCAAATTGACAGGCGGCTTCCAGGCTGGCGGTTTCCTCGCTGGGGCAGTTGAGAAAGCAACAGGCGAAAGCCCAACCGTTCAGGCTTGGTGGGGAACGTTCCTTGAGAAATTCGCAGTACCAAATGCCGGATTGTTCGACTTCATCATCCCGCTTGGTGAATTCCTGGTAGGTGTCGGTCTCATCCTTGGCTGCTTCACCACACTGGCTGCACTGATGGCCCTCGTGATGAACTTCGCGTTTCTCTTCTCGGGTACTGTGAGCACGAATGCACAACTGGTTCTGATGCAAATCTTCCTCGTCGTTGCTGGTGCCAATGCTGGTAAAATTGGTTTGGATCGTTGGGTACTGCCTTACCTTCGCGGATTGTTCAGCCGGAATAAAGGGAATCATCCCAAAGATACACCAACCTTGAATCCAACCCAAAAAACAGCCTAAAGCACGAAAAGATATACTAGCCCTGCTCCCCATCCCCCGGGGAACGGGGCTTTTTCATGCCTGACTTGCCCCTGTACGGAATCACGTATTATGATGAACATATAGATTATGACCAAAGGAGTACTGCTAATGCCCACTCAACGTCGTCTTGAGACGGAAGCCGACTTCCAGGAAGCCATGGATATGAAGCACAAAATCCGGGTATTTCAGGATAACCACCAGATTGATTCCGGTGGTGTCATTATCCGTTTTGACAGCAAAACGATTGTTGTCCAGTCCAGTGTCAGTGAACTTGCCTATCATTCCCGCACCGCTTGTGAGTTCTTCGAAATTCGAAAATAGATATGGTGCAAAAGACAAAATTTCTTCTCTTATTCTTTATTACACCTTTTACTGAGTAGAGCCTGCTTGATAATGATAACTTGGTTCATATAAGAACCCCTCAAAGGTCTCTTCTTATAGAGCATTTAGGTATATTAAAATAATCAAAGGTCTCCAGAGGAGGAAAAGTATGGGGTTTGTAATTGTTATTGCTATACTTTACGCACCAATACTATATAGGATTCACCGTAGACTGGATCGACTTGAGAAGGAAATTGAAAGATTAAAAAATAACTAAACTAACTTTGAAAGTACTCATTTTTATGTGCAACTAATTTATGACTTTTATTTCTTGATTTACGTAAAAAACCGTAGGATAAACATTTACAAATGTTCATCCTACGGTTCATTTTTAACATTCATCATAAAACCAATTTTCGTCAGTATGATATGCAAGTTTCTTGTCTGCTCCAAGTTACACGCCGTCACCGAATTGCCAGCAGTTTAAACTAAGTGTTCCATACGGATAAGACTGAAACAAGCGCTTCGCTTTTCGGGACATGTCTGCTGTGCCCATGGCATAGAACAGGGGTGCCAGATGCTCTGTTCCATAAGAAGGAACCGCAGTCCGGGCATTCGGAGCTTTTTTGTCATATTGAAACAGTTCTCTCGTGTTCCATTTCTCCAGCCGCTCTTCCATCCAATCATCGAACTCTACCGCCCAATCCTGCGGTTCATCTTCGTTACTACCGAGTAATCGCAGATTATGAACGGTACCACCACTGCCTATGATCAGCACATCGTCATGTCGCAGCTGTTCAAGCATCCGGCCAATATCGTACTGTTCCTGCGGTGAACGCAGCGAATCTACAGACACTACAACGACAGGGATATTTGCCTGAGGATACATATGCAGCAGCGGGACCCAGACTCCATGGTCCAAACCTCTGCCTCGAACAGGCTGGTGCGGGAGATTGCTGCGGGTAAAGAGAGCGCAGATCTCATTCGCAAGTTCGGATTGTCCTGGTGCCGGATAATCGATTGTATACATATTAGAGGGGAATCCGTAGAAATCATGCAAGGTCTGATGTGTATCATCCATCGTCACGGACGGCTCGGGACAATCCCAATGCGCCGTAAATACAACAATGGCTTTTGGAGCCGGCAGCCTGTTTCCAAGCTGGTTCAGAAATTGAGTGTAGTCATTGCTCTCCACCGCCATAGCGGGAGAACCATGCGCAATGAAAAATGCGGGTAATGTCATTGCTGCCAACCTCCAGACACGGATAGAATGGTCACGCTTCTATACTACTCCTCTATTCTACCGCGTAGAAGGCGCTTTTCCAAGCTGACATCCCGAAACTGCTCAAACCCGCCCTTTCTGGTTCTCCACTCCGTTGTATATTTAATTGCTTCAGACGTCCTCCAAGCCATTAGATCATCCAGTGCTGCCAATCCTGTTCAATCTTCTGACGTTCACCGAGCCATTCCCGGGTACGCGTGATCAGCTGTTCCCGCTCTTTGCCGGAAGAGAAGGTATGATCCCCCTGAAAAATAATCTCCTTGTCGCAGCGCCCTTCCTGACGCATCCAGAATACCTTCTGATATAGGAAAGCATAGTCTACAGGAATGATGTCATCCGATGTACCGTGCACGACCAGAACATCGCCGTTAAACTTAACAGCTTCCTGGAACGGTTGATGCTCAGCCAGAGACTCGAAGAAAGCCGGAGTGAACTTATAAGCGAGATAATCAGCCGAGCCCTGCTTCACGCCCAGATCGTACACCTCACGTCCGGTAATCTTCACGATATCGTTGAACGGATATCCCACGGCAGACCACATGACCAGATTCTTGACCCGTTTGTCACGGATGGCCGTGAGCAGAGCGACTGCTCCGCCCAGACTGTGACCGATCAAGGTCACGCGGGTTGGATCCACATCGCTGCAGTTCACCGCATAATCCAGCACAGAACGAGTCTGCGCGATCATGGAATCCAGCCCTTCTGCTCCATACTCGCCGCTGCTCTCCCCGCAGCCGATGTAATCGAAGCGCAGCACCAGGTATCCATCCTCAGCCAGTTCACGTGCAGTCTTCACGAACAGGCGATCCACGCCAATGCGGCTGCCAACAAAGCCATGGCAAATGACGGCCAAAGGCACACGCTGCTGGTGGTTTCCCTCCTTGATATCCCTAACTACGGGATAATGAATCGTAGCTGTTAGTTCTTCCTGTCCATGACGGATACTGATCTGACGCTCCATGCTAATTTCCCCTTTCCATTCTTGCCGTTGCTCGTTCATTTTTGATTGTATATAAATCCGATAAGTTTAATGTGTATTAAGATGTTATTAGTATAATATCATCCCGGGAACCTCAAGTCAACGTGAGGAAAACGGCTGTTCAATAGGCGATTTATTATTTTAAAATGCTACGTTATAAAATCTTTAGAATTCATGTGTATCTTCAATGTATCGGCAAGATTATGGCTGGAGTGAATGAAAAAAACGAATTTCCCTAGGCATTCTTGTTTTTACGAACATGTTAATTTTAGGTACAATATATACTCAACTATTTGAAGGAAACGGAGACGGCAGTAAGCAGCAACAGCCCTGAACACAACTGCCAGGAAATCATCATGAACGAAAACATTTTAATTGTAGATGACGAAAAGGATATTGTAGCTCTGATTCATCAGACACTCACACAGGAAGGATATAACGTGTCCACGGCATCAAGCGGCACCGAGGCATTGCAGCTTCTGGGGGATCCGCCGGATCTGATTCTGCTGGACATTATGATGCCTGGCATGAGCGGGTTCGAGCTCTGCCGGCTGATTCGGGATGAGGTGAGCTGCCCCATCCTCTTTCTCAGTGCGAGGCAGGCCGAAATGGACCGGATTCAAGGGTTATCCATCGGCGGGGATGATTATATGACGAAGCCGTTCAGTCTTGGGGAATTAAAGGCAAGAGTGGCTGCCCACTTGCGCCGTTCCCGTCGCGATGGCGTTCAGCCGCGCGGGAATGAGCCTGCGTTTTACAGATACGGATCTTTGCAAATGGACCTGAAGGGGCGCACAGTCATGATCATGCAGCATGCCATCCCGCTCACGCTCAAGGAATATGATCTGGTAGAACTACTGGCCACGCATCCCGGGCAGGTTTTCTCCAAGGAACAGTTGTATGACCGCATCTGGGGTCTCGAAGCAACGGGGGATACTACCACGATCACGGAACATGTCAAAAAAATAAGGGCCAAGCTGGCAGCAGCTGACCCGGATCATGCATATATCTCGACAGTATGGGGCGTCGGGTACAAGTGGGAGCCCGTCCGATGATCAAGGAACGCTGGCCGATCAAAAAACAATTAGTCTGGGCTTTTGCACTTGTGATGGGGATTAGCATCGTTTTGACACTCCTGACCTGGGCCGTAGGGATATCATTTCTCTTCTCCAACCAGTGGCTGCAGCCTGCCAACTATTATGAGTCTCGAATCCCTGACATTCAGCACACTGTGCAGGAGCAGGCGAAGCAGCAGATCAAATGGACCGACACCGCCAATCAGGCCAAGCTGGAACAGCTGCTGCCTCCGGAAGGTATCACCTATCAGATTGTGGATACCCGTGGAAGCAGAAGATACGGAACGATTCAGGAGCAGATCGTGGAGAATGAAGTGGATCTGCTGAATAAGCTGAACAGCAAAACAATCACAGATAGTACACTTGGGTTAGGCGGACTGGTTACGCTCATCTCGCCTCTAAGCGGAGATCAGGGAATGTATACAGGGGCTCTTGTGCTCCAGTACCGATTGGAAACCAGCCCTTCTCCATCCATATCGCCCGTCTGGACGAATACGTTTCTCGTGCTAATGCTGGCTTCTCCCTTCGTATACATCGCTGCAGCGACCTGGTTTGTAGCTGCAAGAGTGGGTCGCAATGTGAACCGGCCGATCCAGGACCTCATTCTGGCTTCCAAACGCATCAAGGAGCAGGATCTGGACTTCATTTTGGATAACCACGCGCCAAATGAGCTCGGTCTTCTCTCCGCCTCCTTCGAGGACATGCGCAAGGAACTGAAGAGCGCCCTAACCCGGGAATGGAAGCTTCAGCAGGAACGGAGTGAACTGATGGGTGCGATTAGCCATGATTTCCGCACGCCGATGACGGTGATTCAGGGTCATGTGGAACTGCTCAAGGACTCACCCGCACATGTGGTACATACTGCCGAAAGCCTGAGCAATCATCTGGACGTCATTGACCATAATGTGAAGCGAATTAATCGGCTCATTCAGGATATGACGGTAGCTGCAGGAACTGATTTTGACTATTTCCCGCTTCGCCGAGAAGCGGTTGATCCTTCTTCCTTCTGGGAGATGAAGCAGCGGGAGATTGGTTTCCTGTGTTCCAGTCAACGTGTGCACTTGCAATTCAAACTCGTGGATCGACGATCGGATAGCTATACACCCCTTCAGCTGGATGTACAGCGGGTTGGTCAGGTGCTGGATAACTTGGTGGCTAACAGCTTGCGTTATGTACCCCCGCAAGGGGGAATCAGACTACATGTAGATATACAGGATGTTCATATCATGCAGGTTACCGTCTGCGATACGGGTCCAGGCTTTAGCGATGCGGATCTGCCGCATTTATTTGACCAGTTCTATCATGGTCACCAAGGGCAGACCGGACTGGGCCTGTTTACCGCCAAACGCATCGTGGAGAAGCACGGTGGAACCATATGCGCCAGCAACCTGCCTGAAGGTGGTGCTTGCATCTCTTTTACACTCAATACTGCAGGGTGATCACGGATTCAACGGGTTATTCATAACTCCGGCGGAACATCTCATGGGTCTCTACTTGACCTTCCCAGCGATGCTCACGGGCAAACTCGGAACTTTCCCAGAAGCTGCCCGTCTTATCGGGCCCCTCGCCAAGCTCAACTGCAAATTCGGTATCCTCTGCTGCTCCCTGTCCCATGGGAACCACTTCATCCTTCACACCACGGGAGTTGCTGTTTAGCAGCAGCTTCCGTGTTAATTCGTTGTTATTATGATTGGCTTGATTCATGTCTGCACACTCCCATTACTGTTTTTTTCGTTTGAAATGCTACTATTGTGTTGGAATCGGCCAGCCTTTATTCATCCTTCACACAATCGTTGGATATGGGTTCAGCCTATGCATATTTCACAGGAAAAATGGGGAAATTAATCGATAATATGTACATGCAAATTGACCTCGGATTCCTTCCGGCGAAAGGGATTGAATTCATGGAACATCTCATCGAATGGATACGTGATCATGGCAAGCTGGTGTTGTTATGCACCTGTGTCATTCTGGCCTGCGTAGGGCTATGGATGAATCACAAGCAGCTTTTTTATAAGGAATGACTTTGCGAAACGAGAGCCCTTCCCGTATACTAAAATACCGTCAGGGTCTTCAGGAAGCTGGGGATCTGTAACGTGTTCAGACAGGGGGAGCAATCATTGGGGATTTCCTATAAGAAGCTTAAAGAAATACAAAACCGGCAGATGACCGAGATGAGCCGGATGACGCCTGAAAATGTAAAATTGTTCGATCAGATTAGCGGCATTGCCCGCCGTACCGACGCAGATGAAAGAACACAGGAAGAGTGGATTTTGTCTGAGGGAAAGGCCATTGTACAAGCACAGCGGGATGGTCAATCAGCCCGGGAATTATACGGAGCGGACCTGGAACAGGATATCCACGCACGCCTGGATGCAGGTGCAGGAGCATCAAGTTCTTCGTCCGTATCTGTGGGTAGGAACTTATCCAAAAAATCGAACGCCGATAAACCAGCTAAGCCAGCTGTAGCATCCAAGGACGATGAAGATGTGAACGGAGAGGCTTCCGGTCCAGTCAAACGTACACCCAAGTGGTATGTGATGATTGCCTGGGCAGCCATTTCCTTTGTCATGCTCATTCAGGGCGCTGCCGGGCTATTTATCGGCTGGAGCGGTGGAGATACGGAACCATTCAGCCATATCAGTCTGTTTTCGATTATCATTTCAGCCGTTGGCGGGATTGCTCTAGTTGAGATGCTTCGCCGCCTGGCGGAACGGCCGGATGATCAAGGCAAGGATATGACGACCAAGCCCCAGGTTAACCTGAAAGGCATTGCGATCTATATCGTCATTGTTGTGCTTGTCCTGTTCGTTGGTTATCCGCTGCGGGACAGTCTTCCGGTATTTTACTTAGCCCCGTGGGTTAGTCTTGTGATTGGTATTGTGGGGCTTGCTCTACTGAGACCGCTCTTCGGGCAGAAAAAGAAATAAAACCAAAAAGGGGCCATGATGGCCCCTTTCTTCATTACTCATCTTTTTTTCACACCTATCCTCGAAAGTTACCTTTCAAAGCGTTGGCGTTACATCGGGTTCGCCTTTTTCGCTACTAGACTGGTTCCGCTGTTTGATCCCCTTGCCAGGCGTCTCACCGAATTCCCGTTTGAACATGCGGATAAAATAGTTGACCTCCATGCCTACCTTCTCCGCTGCCTCTCTCACGCTTGCGCGTGGATGCTGATCCAACCAGTCGGATGCCTTCTGCAGTCTCAATCGCTGCATATATTGATGCCCTGTCACGCCCTCACGCTGGTGAAACAAACGATTGAGATGCTGCACGGAGTATCCCACGGCTTCGGCCACGTGCTTTAATAATAAATCATCCTGGTAGTGGGCATGCATCAACGCAACCGCACGGGTAAATGCCTCACTCCCCGGATCCGCCTCACGTTGACCAGGTGACATGGGAACACCAACCATTCCGGCCAGGTCTGCCTTCTCCCGAGTCGTGGATACGGACCTCGCGATGTCCAGAATGAGCTGGTAGACGATGAGTGAGGTGCTCCAGATATCTGACTTATCATCGTCCAGCCCATGCCAGAGATCCGTCATTCTGGACCAGAACTGTTCAAAGTCGAATAGATCCCTTGGACCCTCACCTAGTAACCCGGCCGACTGAAGCACCGATCCGGCTGAACTGCCGCCAATGCCGATATATCCAAGTTCCCCGTTTGTCCTGGAATGCGGGTAAAATTCATGGGCAACTCCCGGTTCGCCTACCCACAATTGGCCTGCTCCTACAGGCCATGAACCCTTACCCGGAATTTTGAGTTCGCCTGCGGCGCTGCGCGACAGGAAGAGCTGATGCACCGGAAACCCTTCCGGCCTAAGCTGCACTTTCTGCTCGTGTGTTCCAATACAATACAGATACAGAGGCAGCCGGGAATCCGGCAGCCCGGTCAAGCGAAATGCAAGCATCCCATCATTCCTTTCGGATCATGCCCTTCTTCCTTCTATTATCCCCCTGCTGGGGTGGGGCAAGCAACGGCCTAGAGAACCTTTTTGACGACAAGTTTTGAGCTAACTAACAAGAGAGCTCCCTTCCAATTAACTTTGGTAAGGGAGCTCTCTCATTACAATGATTCAGTTCATAAACGAAGTTAGTTTGTCGCTGAAGTGCTGGTACCCTGAGCTGAATCAGCCGAACCAGCATTGGGGTCAGTCGTTGGAACTGCCGGATCTGGAGTGGGTACCACTGGAGTAGCCTGAGCTGCATCAAGTCTAGCTGCACCGGACGGAGCAGAGAGAACACTTGTGTATAACGTCAGATCACTGGATACAGAAAGGATATAAACTTGGTAATCAGCTCCTAGTTCGATCGCCTTTCCACTTGAATCGAGCGTATCTTTGGTTAAGGAAATTTCTCCTGGAGTAACTACTTTAAAATTATTATTTGAATTTGCAGAAGGCAAATCCAGATTTTCTTGAGCTTTTACTACAAATAAACGGTATTGGCCAATCCCTTTATCGTCGGATGGTTTAGTGAAAGTAACCTTCAGGCCTGCATCCGTAGCTGTACTGGCATTCTCCACTTTCGTTATGTTTGCTGTCTGAACAGCAACAGGCTCTGCCGGTTTGGCCAGGATACTGAATTCGTTGGACGCACTGGATAGATTGGAAGCACGCGTACCACTATCGGACACCGACAAAACAAAGGCTCTGTACTTTTGGCCCACGGCAAGAGTATTACCATTAATATCAACGTGACCATTATTCAACTGAATTGGATTACCAGCATCATTTTTGGAAATTTGGACATAGGATCTAATGGCGAGAGCGGAGTTCAGGTCGAATCCAGTCACTTGACCAGATGGAACAATTAATACTCTGTAATTGGCAATGCCACTGTCTGTTGTTGGTTTGTTGAAGTTCACGGTCACATCCGACGCGTTTCCTGCTTGCCCTTGATTTTTCACCGTTACATTCACATTGCTTGCTGCCCCAACAGCCGTATTGGATGCGAGTGTAACTACATTGGAGGCCGAGGACAATGCATTAGCAAGAGAAGCATTACCATTCACCGCCATGACATACACGCGATAACCCACACCATTTACAATTGGACTACCATCCACTGTCTTCGAATTACTGTTGAAGTTCACCGTCTGATTACTTCCATTCTTGCTTACATACGTATAATAGGCACTGCCCACAGCATTTGCAGCCGACAGATTGAAGCTGGTATTCGTAGATTTCACGACAAATACCCGGTAGTGATTCACATTGGTCTCATCCGCCGATTTGGTGAACGTTACGCGCAGGTCGCGTCCGTCCTGATTATCGCCGATATCGCTTGCCGCTACGTTGCTTGGAGCAGTTATCGCTGCATTTGGACTCAATGTAATCTGTGACGAGTACGAAGACAACGCGTTCTGACTGGAGTTGCCGCTTGTGCTTACCGACAGGACGAACACACGATAAGTCACGTTATTGGAAACTCGGTACCCATTCGTATCCACCATGTTACTTGGCAGTGTAACCGACAGGTTGCCACCCGTTTTGTTCACTTGGTAGTAGTTGTTCGAAGCGTTAGCCGCGCTCAGGGTGAAGCTTCCGGCGTTACCGGAACGAACCACGTACACCCGATAGGCTGAAACTCTAGACTCATCCGATGCTCTGTTGAAAGATACCCGCAGATCCCGTCCGTCACCATAGTCACTCACATCCGAGACTGCCAGGTTATTAACAGCTCCTGCATTTCCATTCGTCGTCAATCTCAATAACGTGGATGAAGAGGATAAGGCATTGGTGTAGTTGTTTTGCTGATTGCCCACAGCCATGACGTAAATCCGGTAATCCTGTAGATTCGTTACGTTATACCCGCTTGTATCTTTCATTGATGAAGGTAACGTTGTGGTGATATTGCTGCCTGTTTTGTTCACGGTATAGTACAGGCTCGAAGACAGATTGCTTGCCGTCGTCAGATTGAAGCTGCTGGCCACCGAGTTGCGTACAACGAAGATGCGGTAGCTCGCTACCTTGGATTCGTCGGAAGACCGGTTGAAGCTCACCAGAATGTCACGGCCATCTCCATAATCCGAATTGTCTTTGACTTGAGTAATGACTGGCGCCGTTGCCGTATTGACGCCAAGTGTCAGTGAAGAGGATACGGAAGACAGCTTGTGGTCTGCAGCTGCCGCATTGGAGCTGACCGACATGATGTATACGACATAGGCGGTGCCGCTGCGAATCAATTCCCCGGACGTATCACGCGTGGAAGAGGTCAGCTGACTTTTGACCGCTGTGTTGTTCCCTTTATAGATGATTGTTGAGTTTGAGCTGGACACTTTATTCGCCGCACTCAGATTGAATGAGGAAGCATCCTTCGCTTTGACGACAAATGCACGATAATACGTAATATTCGACGTGCTGCTTGGCTGATTGAAGTTAATCTCCAGATCACGACCATCTCCGTAGTCACTGATATCAGCAATACGAAGACTGGTGACAGGCTGAACTGTGGATTTCACATTGTTTAATTTCAAAGACTGGGCAGACCATGCAAGTACATTTTTGTAACTATTGCTGCTGTTGCCCATGGTCAGGACATACAAACGATAGGTTTCACTCGTATTCAGCAGGTCTCCGTTAACGTCACGTGTCTGCGCATTCAGCGTCAATCTCGGGTTGCTGCCATTTGGGGACACCGAAGTATAATTGCCGGATGGCACAACCGAAGCCGCTGACTCGTTGAAGCTGTTCACATCACGGGTTTTCACCAGCATAATGCGATATTCGGATACAGCCTTCTCGGATGTAGGGCGCGTGAAGCTGACCGTCAGATCCCGACCATCTCCGTTACTTCCCGAAACGGATCCGTAGATGTTCCATGCCGCAGCTTTCGTGTCATCGACAGGAGGCGTGGACGTTGTTTTGATATCCACCCGCTGATTGCGGGAGTTCCAGAATACCTTCTCTCCAAATGCTTCACTCACAAAGCGAATAGGAACCATCGTGTTGCCCTTAATCGTGCTCGCAGGAACGTCCAGCAAGACTGCTTCCCCGTTAATGTAAGCTGTCTTGGAACCCAGTTTTAGTGAGACCTCTTGATCTCCGCGAGTGGCTGTAATGGTTTTGGTTTTGTTGGTATACCCCACGGTGGCATCCAGTCCTTCAAAAATGGACCGCAGCGGAACCAACACCCGTCCGGCTTTCATGACAGGCGCTTGTGCAGAAGACAGCTCGGCATCATTGATGTAGATACTGATTCTCGCTGCTGCATCGATTACTGTTGCTGGCAAGGCTGACATCAGCATGGCTGATACGGCCAGTGCGGACATGACCTTTGTAACTTGACGTCCTCCGGCTTTTTTCATATTGAATATCCCCATTCTCTTTTTAGATGATGAATTGAATTGTATTAGAGCGGATTTCACTTAATTTTATTCCTATAATTTCCTGTGCACATCTAAGACGTCTGAACCTGATCAAAAGTTTCCAATCGCTCAAAAAATATTTTCGCAGAAAAGTTCTTCCACCATCTACCTGCTAAAGGTTAAAAATAACAGAACATTTTGTCATTATTCCGAAACAACATCCGCAGAAAATTGGGTTAATGTATAAAGAATCAATCCGTTTAATTTTCAAAATTCACGGGAGGTTTACAACAATGACATCATTGTACTCATCTGCCAGACGCCAAGGGCTCCGTATGTTCATGACTGTCACAGCTGTTGCTGTATTGATGCAGACCGATGCCGCTGGGATCACGGGAATGGCTGCTGCCGCCCCCTCCGATTCCGATGCCAAAGTAACCAGCAGTAGTTCGACCGCCATTTACAACACATTTCAATCCACACTCCAAAAAAAGAACGGCTTATCCGCCGCTGACACCTATCTGGAAGCCAATATCGATAAAGTAACCACCCATCACGCGACCCTAATGGTGCTGCAGTTGGAGAATGCCCGCATCAAGGGATTAACTGCCATGACGGACCGCATGTTGGTTCCCAATGTTCAGGATAAGATGATCAAAGCATACAAGTGGAACGACAGTTTCACCCAGCTGATGGAGCGTACCAAAGACTCGGAACTCCGCGCATTGCTGAAGGAAGCCCGGGACAGCGGCTACCGCCTTGTGATGCTGGAAGGCTCCCTCTATCCGATCATGAATTATATGGCTTTTCAAAAATATAATTCGCATGTCAAACCGGATATCAAACAGTACATCAACATCATGGCGGTCGAGACAGGCAACCTGGCTGCTGAGGATGGCGCACTCATTATTGGTTATCAGGAAATTCTGAATCGGGCATTGAATCAGGAACGTTTCTTGCAGGATTATCCGAACTCTAATCGGGTCAAGCAGGTACGAACTTTGCTGAACAATTATACGCTGTATACCTTTTATGGCCTGAACAATACACCGTTGTTTGATTACGAAACCAACACCATGGTGGCGAATGCCCAAAAAGGGTACCAGGCTGTGCTGCAGCGGAATTCATCCGAGGATAGTGACTTGATGACTAAACTGGGTGCCTTCATGGACGTGGTAACCGATGCCAAATACCAGAAGACTTCCGCTGTAGAAAAGTGGCTGGATCAGAAAGTTCCAACCGGAAGCTACACCGGATTCTAAAACCATTCATCCCATTAAAAATGCATCCGCTGCAAAATAAAAAACCGCCACAGGATACGCTCCCATGGCGGTTTTTCAGTGTGATCAACCCTGCTGAATCGGCTTGATCATATGGTTATATTCATGTCCTGCAATGACAATGACATCATCCTTCGTATAGCCCTGCCGTTCATACAGCATCAAGGCACGTCCATTATCCCGTTCGACAATAAGAGCCACCCGTTCATGCCCGAGTTCCCTTCCCTGCTGCTCAAAAGCAGCCATCAGAGCCCGGCCGATCCCCTGTCCCTGATAGGATTCACTTACCGACAGCGTATCCAGATAATATTCTCCGGGACGAGTTTCTTTGATTATTGCATACTTCTTATCCTGACTGCGTCCAGGCCGATCCAGAATCGGCTGGTCCAGACGATCCGCTTCACTACCGTCGTAGGCTACGAGAATACCGGCAATGTCCTGACCATGTTCCATCACCGTTACATGGCGATAGCTGATCCGGTTGTCCTCCTGCATATAAAACTGCTTCAGAATCTGCATTGCCTGCTCGTGATTGGACTCGCCCGCCAGCGCATAAGCAATGTCTCCTATCGCCTGATAGAGCAGTGGAATGACTTGATCTGCATCCTCCCTGCGTGCTGGCCGCAGCTGGAGATGGGGTTCATTGCTGCCCGCTTGCTTCATCCGATTACTCATCAGATTAACATGTTGAAGAGATTCAGATTTTTGTTCAGCTCAGTATAGGCAATGCCTTTGCGATTCATGCGTTCAATCAGAGGCTGATAGTCTTCCTTGTACATTAACTCAATGCCTACCAAGGCAGGGCCGTTCTCTTTATCATGCTTCTTCGTATATTCAAACCGGGTTATATCGTCATTCGGTCCGAGCACTTCCTCCAGGAATTCACGCAATGCACCTGCGCGCTGCGGGAAATTCACCATGAAGTAATATTTCAGACCTTCATAGATCAGGGAACGTTCCTTAATCTCCTGCATCCGGTCGATGTCGTTGTTACCGCCGCTTATTACGCAGACTACAGTCTTGCCCACAATTTGCTCACGGTATTGCTCCAATGCAGCAACAGCCAATGAACCGGCGGGTTCAACCACGATTGCATTTTCATTGTACAGCTCCAGGATGGTCGTACAAGCCTTGCCCTCTGGCACCTTCACGATGTCATCCAGCGTGCTGCTGCAAATGTTGTAGGTCAAGTCTCCTACCCGCTTCACTGCAGCTCCATCCACGAATTTATCGATATCATCAAGCGTCACAACCTGTTTGCGGAACATGGCCTCACTCATGGAAGCAGCGCCGAGAGGCTCCACACCAATGATGCGCGTTTCCGGGCTGACCGTCTTCATGTAGGTTCCGACGCCAGCAGCGAGACCACCGCCGCCAATGGTAACAAATACATAATCTGCATCCTCATCAAGGCTTTCCATGATCTCCATCGCAACCGTACCATTACCCGCAATAATTTTGGGTTGGTCAAACGGATGAATGAACGTCATACCCTGTTCGTCACATGCACGCATGGCTTCTGCATACGCATCATCATACGTATCCCCGATCAGTACCACTTCTACATTGCTGCCGCCGAAGCGTCGTACCTGTTTGACCTTTTGATTCGGTGTCGTGCTCGGCATGAAGATTTTGCCGTGTATTCCGAGGGCGTTACAGGAAAAGGCAACACCCTGTGCATGGTTCCCTGCGCTTGCGCAGACAATGCCCTTCTCCATTTCAGCCGGAGTCAGACTGCGGATCATATTGTAGGCACCCCGAATTTTGAAAGAGCGCACCACTTGCAGATCTTCCCGCTTGAGATACACATTGCAATTATATTTGGTCGACAATACAGCATCCCGCTGCAGAGGCGTTCTGACAATAACTTCACGCAGCACGTGATGTGCACGTACGATATCTTCCATGCCAACACCGGCATGGCCGGAATTTTTATTTTCCGTTGATTCTTGTTCCACTGGTTTCATCTCTTCTCCACACTCCGCTTTGTCTTGGTTGGCAATGCAAGCATTGCTTTTTCTGTTATTGTATCACTTTTGACCTAAGCTTGCGCCAAGGCCTCAACGATTTGCCATTCGCAAAATTTCATCAATAATAATCTGCGGGTCAGTAAAAGTAACCATATGGCCCGATTGACCTGCTTCGATCCAATGTCCGTTCGCGAGCCCTTGGGCTGACTTGCGGTGAGCCGATACAATAGCAGGTCTAATTTTATGCTCTCCCTGTCCTGCCTTAGTGCCAGAAATAATCCGGACTTCGAGATTTCCCAGCTCAGGAGGAGTATTCCGCAATGAGGCCAAATCATCCAAAAACGCCACCGATTCAGCAGCCATGGTACGTGCTGCCTGTACAGTGAAGTCTTCCTCTCGGTGATCTCGTGCAACATCGTCCGGTTGAACCTGGCCCGGCTTGCTGCCCATTTTTCGATACAGCCCTGTACGTGCCATCCAAGGAAGTAGGAAACGGTTCAAGCCAAAACTGATTCTGGCCATAGAGGAAAAATACAATTCACAGTTCTCGTCGGATGGATCGACCAGTATCAGTCCTCTAATGCGAGACAGATCCGCAGCTGCCGCAGCTCTGACGACTGGCCCTCCCCAGCTGTGTCCCACCAGAATGAAAGGGCCTGGCCCAAGTTCAGTCAGCAGATCGCCCAGATCCTCTGCAAGCCTGCGGAGAGTCCGCTGCTCCGTGTCGGCCTCACTCCTTCCCAACCCGGAACGATCATAGACCACAGACTGTGTATGTTCGGCCACTTGAGGCGCCACGAGTCCCCACGCCGATCTGGAAAAGCCCATGCCTGATTCAAAAACAACGATGGGGTGACCGGTTCCCTTCGACATATAATGAAGCTTGCGGCCATCTCGTGTGTGGATAAATGCACTTGAACCATACGAATGATTGGAATGAATAGCTGGTCCCCTCCTGCCCTGTTTACGAACGTTGTCATTTCTAGTCCTATCGCTCTAAATGAAAATGATTATCAATTACTTAAGTATAGGATAATTTCTCCTGTAAAAGCAAACCAAAAACCCGATCCATTCAAGGATCGGGCTCATTATAAACTGGAGAATAAGTCGATTGTATCAACTACCTATTACATTTCACTTACTTACGATATCATTCGTGTGCTACGCCCTGATTCCATGATCTTTGCTGTTCAACTGATCCAGCAATTGATTCATGGCTTCTTCACTCATCGCTCCCCCACTGAAAGCGACCAGGGCACGCAGCGGCATATATTTCATCATGGCAGCCATCATATCCGCATGCTCACCCGCATCATCTCCACCCATGCCGCTGGCTTCCTGGAATTGCTGCATGGCTTGTTCCAACAGCTTTTTGTTAGCCGGGTCGCGCTGAATGTCGCCGAGCGTGCTATTACGCGTGTATGTGGGAATGAACGTTGCCGTGGACTCCACTTTAACACGTTTAACCAGATGAATGTCCTTGGAAGAACTGCCCACTTGAATATCAAACTCTCCAGTCTCTACGTGCCAGTCTTTCATATCCACATTGTAATAAGCAAACGACCGTTTGTTTAACGTAAAGCAAACCACCTCGGAAGCTCCCGGCTCCAGCTCCACTTTGGCAAATGCCTTCAGTTCCTTCACCGGACGAATCACCGTGCTTTCCACATCACGGATGTACAGCTGCACGACTTCTTTGCCCGCTCTGTCTCCGGTATTGGTAACTTTCACGCGCACTTCAATTTCATCCTGGTCTGTCAGTTCATTCCGGTCCACCGCTAGATCGGTATATTCGAATGTCGTATAGCTCAGTCCATAGCCAAATGGAAATAACGGCTCGATCTGTTTCTTGTCATAGTATCGGTAACCTACAAAAATACCTTCCTTGTAGTCTACCCGATCTCCTTCACCTGGGAAGTTGAGGAAAGATGGATTATGGCTCAGTTGTTCCGGGAACGTCTCAGCCAGTTTGCCAGAAGGATTCACCTCGCCGTACAACAGGTCAGCAATTGCTCCCCCAACAGCCTGCCCGCCCAGATAAGCTTCGAGTACAGCCTTTACTTGTGGCAGCCAAGGCATTTCCACTGGTGAACCATTGCTGAGCACGACAACGATACGTGACTGAACCTTGGCCACCTCTTCAATCAGGCGGATATGATTATCCGGCAAACGCAGATGGGAGCGGTCATACCCTTCGGATTCGTAGCGGTCAGGCAAACCGACAAAAACGACTGCTGTATCCGCAGCCTGTGCAGCCTGAACCGCTTCTGCCATAAGCTGATCATCGATATCATCCGCTTCAATGCGGTAACCAGGGGCATAAGAGATCTTGCTCTCCGTTCCTGCAACCCGGGTCACCTCTTCCACAATATCATCGACTTGGGTCGGATTGATGTGGGAGCTTCCTCCACCCTGAAAGCGCGGTTTGCGGGCAAAGGCTCCAATCAGCGCAAGCTTGCCTTCACGTTTCAACGGGAGCAGCTGATCTTCATTTTTTAGCAATACCATACTCTCTGATGCTACTTTACGGGCAAGCTGATGGTGCTCGTCCTTATTGTAGGTAGCGCCCTTACGCTGCTGATCCGCTGCCTTGAAGATGAGGGTAAGCAGACGTTCTACCGCCCGGTCCAGCTTCTCCAAGGATAGCTTGCCGTTCTCAACTGCTTGGATTATCTTGCCCTCTCCGATCCCACCACTTGCAGGCATTTCAAGCTCCAACCCTGCTGAAAGTGCATCTGCACGCTCATTCACAGCACCCCAGTCAGACACAACGAGTCCCTCATGTCCCCATTCTTCCTTCAGAATATCGGTGAGCAGCCACTCATGTTCACCTGCATATGTACCATTCACCTTGTTGTAGGAGCACATCACCGTCCAGGGCTGACCATCCTTCACCGCACCTTCGAAACTGGCAAGGTAGATCTCTCGGAGCGTGCGCTCATCCACCACCGCATCAATGGACATACGCCGCTCCTCCTGGTTGTTTACTGCAAAGTGTTTCAGCGATGTGCCCACACCCTGACTCTGCACACCCTGGATATGGCCGGTTGCCATGCGCGTAGACAAAAGCGGATCCTCGGAAAAGTATTCAAAATTCCGGCCGCCCAGTGGCGAACGCTTAATATTAACACCGGGTCCCAGCAATACGCCTACTTCTTCGGCCTGACACTCTTCACCCAGCGCCACTCCGACCTGGCGCGCCAGTTCAATATCCCAAGAGCTCGCCAAGCCTGCTGCGGATGGGAAGCAGGTCGCTGGCACACTTGACGTCAAGCCCAGATGATCCGCGCTTCCATCCTGTTTCCGCAGGCCATGCGGCCCGTCTGTCACCATGATGGATGGGATACCGAGACGCTCCACCCCTTTCAAATGCCAAAAGTCCAGTCCTGAGCACATGCCTGCTTTTTCTTCCAGTGTCATCTGCTGTACCAGTTCCTTGATGTTTCGTTCCATAATAACCCCTCCAGTTCATGATGGTGCTTAAGTGCTATAGTAACTAAGCATACAAGCTTATGTAGTAAGCATTCAAATGATTACCCGGTTAGTAACGTTTACATAACACTTGTAATTCATTCGGGTAGATCAACAAAAAAGGGACAGCCCGATCCTTTCAGATCAAGCAGTCCCTTGTCTTGCCGATATAGTCTGACTCCGGATTCATTACCCAGATCCAATATCAGGTTTACGCCTGAGCTTTAAACCAGGCTGCCGCAGCCAATGCCTCGGTACGGGTCAGTTGATGTCCCTGACGCTCCCAGTGGGTTTTCACATCTGCGCCTGCACCACTAAGAAGTGAAGCCAGTTCTTCCGTTTCCCGTTTCGGCACAATCGGATCGTTCTCTCCTGCACCGATGAAGACAGGCAGTCCTTTCAGATCAGGCAGTTCCAGTCCGCGCAGCGGTACCATAGGATGATGCAAAATTGCGCCTTTGAACACATCTGCCTGGTGGAACATCAAACTAGCCGCAATATTGGCACCATTGGAGTAACCGAGTGCGTAAACATTACCACGATCGAATCCGTACTCCGCAGCCGCTGCATCCACAAATGCACCCAGCTCCGCTGTCCGTGCAATCAGATCCTCTTCGTCAAACACCCCTTCGGCCAAGCGGCGGAAGAAACGGGGCATCCCGTTCTCCGACACGTTACCGCGTACACCCAGCATGCCTGCTCCTGGCGCAATCAATTCGCCAAGACCAACCAGATCATTCTCGGTTCCACCTGTCCCGTGAAGCAGCAGCAGCGTTGGGGAATCCGGCTGTGCACCTGCTTTATAAATATGTTTCATCGTATTGGTTGTGATCATGATTTGGACTCTCCTTTCCATTCACGTACTTCAATGGGTGGCAGCAATTTTTCAATCTGTTCACGCTGTGGTTCATACCATTCAGGCAGCATCAGTTTCTCTCCCATGCTCTCCTGAGGTTCATCGCGTGCAAATCCCGGAGGATCGGTAGCCAGTTCGAACAATATGCCCCCTGGTTCCCGGAAATACACGGCATTGAAGTACTGACGGTCGATTACAGGGGTTGGATGGTAGCCTGCTTTCTCCAGATCGCGCTGCATTTGCTCATGCTCTGTATAGTCTTTTGCACGCCATGCAATGTGGTGCACCGTACCTGCTCCGCCAATGCCCCGCTGGAATCCGGTAGATTGAACGTCGATGATCTGCCCGATGTCACCAGTCGCACGAAGGCGAATCAATCCATTCTCTTCCCCTACCTGTTCCAGGCCGAGCATGGAAACCAGCACGTCGGTGGTTTTCTCAGGAACTTGGCTGAACAAAACTGCGCCGCCAAAACCTTTGATAGCATGCTCAGGAGTTACCCCGTTGAATGTCCATTTACTTGGCTGGCCCTCTTCACGTTCAACCAGTTCAAGCAGCAGGCCGCCTTTGTCGAAAAAGCGAATATATTGCTCACCGAATCTGGTTTTATTTTCAAACGGAATATCGAAGGAAGCGAGACGTTCTTTCCAGAATGGCAGACTTCCTACCGGAATCGCATATACGGTTACCCCAGTCTGTCCGGAACCAATGACACCTCTCATGGCATTTTGGTGTGGGAAGAAGGTGATGATTGTACCTGGCGCCCCATCCTCATTTCCGTAATACAGATGGTACACATCCGGTGCATCGAAGTTAATTGTTTTTTTCACCAGTCTCAGGGCCAATACCCCTGCGTAAAAATCAACATTTTTCTGTGCGTCATCTACAAAAGCCGTTACGTGATGGATACCTGAAGTTCTGAACATAATCTCCACTCCCTTGGTTTTAATTTTATAATGGTTGAATTTAGCGGTTTGTTATTCATTGGTGTTTGTGCGTTTGTTGTTTTTTATTTATCTTTAATTTAAGATTCTTTAAATTCATATTAATCCATTACTGTTCTAATTGCAAGCTTTTTGTTTTAAAATTAAGATTGTTTCATCGTTGATGTTGCTAACTCCTGATTAGCAGAAAAGAGCAATACAAAAACAGGTCTCCGAATGAATCGGAAACCTGTTTTTCTTAAGTCTACTTTAAGTCAATTTCAATCGTTTGGGCGGATTCACCAGATCCCTATGCTCGTATTCATCCTTGATATCCCCAACGATTTCCTCCAGAATGTCCTCCATCGTAACCAAACCAATGGCAGCACCCTCATCATTATTCACAATGGCCATATGCACACGACTCTGCTGCATTTGGATCAGAACATCCTTGATCGGGGACTTCTCCGAAAATCCAGGCATATCATGAATGTAGGCATCCATGCTGAACGATCTTCC
This sequence comes from Paenibacillus sp. PvP094, assembly GCF_040546835.1. Taxonomy (NCBI): domain Bacteria; kingdom Bacillati; phylum Bacillota; class Bacilli; order Caryophanales; family Paenibacillaceae; genus Paenibacillus; species Paenibacillus sp. PvP094. Next base: position 1,307,549 of record NZ_JBEPOM010000001.1, read on the forward strand.
TGCAGCCACACTGGTCAGCATTTCTTTTGTATTAATGAAGCCGATAAAGCGAGCCGCATCCCCGTTCGCAATGACCGGATATCTCGTATACTCATGCCGATTCAGCACTTCGATAACCTGATCGAGCGGCATTTCCTTATTCAGCGTAACGATTTTTTCTTTGCGAATCATAATCTCCTGCAGCAGACGCTCATCAAACGCAAAAATGTTTTTCAGATAGTCCAGCTCGGTCTGATTGATCTCCCCGCTCTCATAACTCTGGGCTACAATCAGCTTCAGCTCCTCTTCGGAGTGGACGGTATCGTGTCCGGCAGGCTTGATGCCAAAGATTCCGAGCAGCACCCGTGCAGCACCATTTAGCGCATAGATGAACGGATTCATGATCTTACCAAACCAGTACAGCGGTGGTGCAAGTAAAAGCGTCATTCTCTCTGCAAATTGGATCGCCAGCGTTTTGGGTGCGAGCTCACCAATAACCACATGCAGGAACGTAATGATCGCCAAGGCAATCCCGTAGGATAATACCGTCGACACGGCTGTCGGCACTTCAAGTCGCTCGAACAGCGGATGAAGCATTTTTTCAACCGTCGGTTCACCCAAAGCCCCCAGAACGAGAGCCGTAATTGTGATCCCCAGTTGGCATGCCGACAGGTAATAGTCCAGATTGTGTGCGACTTTCTTGGCCATGACCGCTTTTTTGTTGCCTTCCGAAATCAGCTGATCAATTCGTGACATCCGCACTTTCAGAATGGCGAATTCAGCGCCGACGAAGAAGGCGGTAAGCCCTATAAATACGGCTACCAAAAATAAATTCAATGCTATTATTCCGTCCAATGATTTCCCTCGAGTGAGGGATTCACCTCCAAGTTGAACATTTTAATTTTTATTTTAGATGACTACTAAATGATTTACCGGGTGGCTGTTTCGGTTACGGATCGTTCTTTCGATCGCTGTTGTCTCCCCTACACTACTACGCAGAAATATTATCAAAAATGCAAAGCAGATTTAGTTAGGCCAGATCGCTTGTAGCTTCCTCCACTGAGGCTGTGTTCACGCGCTCAAGCAGGACCTGCTTGATCTGATAATTTTCGGTATCCACTACGGTCCAGACATAATCACCGTGGACAACCGTATCACCATTTTCCACACGCACACCCTTCTGGAACTGAATCCAGCCGGCGACGGTGTCCATCTCCTCATTCCCTTCGAAGATCAATCCGAACTGCCGCTCCACTTCGTCCAGAAGCACTCGGCCGTTAATCAGATATTGATTCTCTCCGGTCTCCTGAATGTCAGCCACTTCATCGGCATCAAATTCGTCACGGATCTCACCAACAAGCTCCTCCAGAATATCTTCCATCGTCAGAATACCCGAAGTACCGCCATATTCATCCACTACCACAGCCATATGCACGCGTTCCTGCTGCATCTTAATCATGGCATCCTGGATACGTGTAATCTCTGAAACAAATGGAATCTCACGGACAAAGTCGGCAAGTTGGTATTGCTTCTGGGCTACCATATCCGGCAGTATCTTTTTGACATTGACCATGCCGACAATGCGGTCCTTATCCCCTTCCTCAATGACTGGATAACGGGAATAGTTATGCTCATCAAGCACGGGGATGATATCGTCGTAAGTCATTCCCTGGTCCAATGTGACAAGTTCCGTCCGCGGAACCATGATATCTTTTGCAACCCGTTCATCAAACACAAACACATTTTCCAAGTAAGACAACTTGGTTTGATTCGTCTCGTCGCCTTCATAACTTTGGTTCATGATGATTTTGATCTCATCCTCAGAATAGGCCTGGTCATGTCCTGCAGGCTTCACACCGAACATCCGCAGAAGGACGCGGGATGCACCATTGAGTGCCCAGATGAAAGGGTACATGATCTTTCCGAACCAGTATAGCGATGGCGAGAGCATCAGCGTCAATTTTTCCGAAAATTGAATCGCCATGGTTTTAGGTGCCATCTCACCTACAACCACGTGAAGGAACGTCACAAGGATAAAGGCAATCGCATAGGAGGCAACCGACGAAATGGCCGGTGAAATATTCAGGTACTCAAATACCGGATATAACAGCCTCTCGACAGTCGGCTTACCTAATGCACCAAGTCCTAGAGCCGTTACCGTAATACCAAGCTGACAGGCAGACAGATAGTAATCCAGATCGGAAACGACCTTCTTGGCGAGTACTGCCTTTTTGTTACCTTCGGCAACCAGTTGATCCACTCTTGATGTACGAATCTTAACAACCGCAAATTCGGATGCCACAAAAAAAGCAGTCAAAGCAATCAAGAGCACAAGTAATGCTAAATTCAAGATGGTAATTATGTCCAATGATTTCCCCGATTCTCAGGGATTCACCTCCAGAAATAGTTACAGCAGCGCTCGTTAACCCCGTTAACGGCTGCACAGCTGATTGTAGTTAAATTGGGCGTATGCATATATAAAATCGAATTCAATAATGACGAGATTGCTATATGCTGCACACAGACCTTGTAAGTTGCAAAACAGGAATTCAGGATGAAGTCAATCACATTAAGAAACCACTTCACTATAATTAGGGCTAACCCTCATGCTGTCAGATTGTTTCTCCGATTTACTCCACCTTAATTCTCCATTTGGACAGTTTACAATATCGCCTTCCCAATAGATATCCACCTCCCCTCTTGTTCATTCCTGTTTCAGAAAAGTATAACATGTTCCGAATCAAACCATCCAGTTGTACGTCATGGTTTGGATTATCTTGCACGTAAATTCATGAATATTTTGTTCACAAATGGCTTAATTCATGTAATAAGTTACTTATATACCTAACAAAGCTATGTATAGAATAGACCTGTTTTATATCACTACTACCCTTGGAGTTATCCAGCTGAAACATATTTCTAACAGAATGATCCAGCGTAAAAAAAGGCCCACCCGATGAATGCCATGCTTCAATCTGAAGGCATTCCTCGGGCGGACCCATATTTCATAATAACTAATTACACTAAAGCTTTGGCAGCAATGTCAGATCGTTGATGCTTGCCTTCGAAGCGGATACGTTCCGCCTCTGCATAAGCCTTGTTTCTAGCTTCGGCAATATCGGCGCCAAGACCCACAACCCCAAGAATACGTCCACCATTCGTGACCCATTCTCCGGATTCGCTGCGCGCCGTTCCTGCGTGGAAGACGACAGCATCGCTGACCTGATCCAGACCTTCGATGGCTACGCCTTTTGCATACGGCCCCGGATATCCTCCCGATGCCAGGACCACGCATACAGCAGACTCTTCGCTCCACTCAATTTCCATGTCCGCCAGTTTGCCATGCACGGTGGCCCAGAAAATGTCGAGCAGATCGGTTTTGAGGCGCGGCAGTACAACCTGTGTCTCAGGATCACCAAAACGAGCATTGAATTCAATTGTTTTCGGTTTGCCGTCTGGTGAGATCATGAGCCCGGCAAACAGTACGCCGCGGAATGGACGTCCTTCGGACACCATGGCTTTGGCCGTTGGCTTGATAATGGTTTCAACAGCCTCTTCAATAATTGAATTCGGAATATGTGGGAGTGGTGAATATGTACCCATACCACCTGTGTTAGGCCCCTTGTCATCGTCGTAGACTGGCTTGTGATCCTGTGCAGCGGCCATCGGACGAACGGTCTCGCCGTCGACAAATGCCAGAATGGACATCTCCTGCCCTGCCAGAAACTCTTCAATAATTACTTTGGCTCCTGCTTCCCCGAAGACTTTCTCCACCATAATACTGCGTAGTGCCTGATTCGCTTCCTCGCGGGAATAAGCGACCGTTACACCTTTACCGGCTGCCAGGCCATCGGCCTTGATGACCACGGGAATTGCCTGTGCATCAAGATAAGCCTGAGCCTGCTCGTAATTGTCGAATTTCTCATAGGCTGCCGTTGGGATGTTGTACTTGTGCAGCAGATCCTTCATGAATGTTTTGCTTCCTTCGATCTCTGCTGCATTGCGACGCGGTCCAAAGACCGGAATGCCTGTGGAATCAAATGCATCCACAATCCCGTCTGCCAGCGGATCATCCGGACCAATGACCACCAGATCCACCTTGAGTTCCACGGCAAGAGCCTTTAATTTATCGAATTCATTCACTGCCACCGGGTGACATTCGGCAAGCTGTGCAATGCCTGCATTTCCTGGCGCACAGTGAATCTTGCCCGCCTTCGGACTTTTCGCCAATGCCCAGATAATCGCATGCTCCCGGCCGCCGCCGCCTACTACCAGAATATCCATTCGTTCCGTTCCCCCTCATGAATTCCAGAATTCGCTCATTAATCATTTAATGTGCTGAAAATGAGGATGAACAAGCCTATTCGCTTGTTCATCGACGTGTGAAGCTTTGATTTCGATTCTTAGTGTTTGAAATGGCGAACGCCTGTGAAGACCATGGCAATACCATAATCATTCGCTACTTTAATGGACTCTTCATCCTTAATGGAACCCCCTGGTTGGATAACAGCTGTAATTCCAGCCTTAGCTGCCAGTTCCAGTGTATCCCCCATCGGGAAGAATGCATCCGATGCGAGAATAGCACCCTTTGCTTGCTCGCCAGCTTGTTCAATGGCAATTTTGGCTGCACCAACGCGGTTCATTTGTCCAGCGCCCACACCTACGGTCATGTCATTCGCTGCAAGCACGATCGCATTGGATTTCACGTGCTTAACTACTTTCCAGCCAAAGAGGAGCTGTTTCAATTCTTCTTCGGAAGGTGCACGATCTGTAACGACTTTCAGTTCACTCGCTTCAATGGAATGCACATCGCTCTGTTGTACGATCATGCCGCCGTCGATAGAAGTCACCGCGAATTGGCTCGCCCGGTCACGAGCTGCATTCAATTCACCCGTTTTGAGCAAACGAATGTTTTTCTTCTTCGTCAGGATATCCAGTGCCTCTTGCGTAAAATCAGGAGCCAGCACGATTTCCAGGAAAATCTCGCTCAGTTTGGCAGCTGTGTCGCTGTCGATTATGCGGTTCGCTGCCACAATGCCACCGAAGATGGATGTTGGATCCGCAGCATATGCTTTGCTGTAGGCTTCATAGATGCTTTCACCAATGCCCACGCCGCAAGGGTTCATGTGCTTAACCGCCACAACAGCAGGCTCTACAAATTCCTTGACGATCTGCAACGCTGCGTTTGCATCGTTGATGTTATTGTAAGACAGCTCTTTGCCGTGCAGTTGCTCGGCTGTTGTCAACGTATCTTGAGCAGCAAGCGGTTTACGATAGAATGCCGCTTGTTGATGCGGATTTTCGCCGTAGCGCAAATCCTGGATTTTTTCGTAAGTCACCGTCAAACGCTCTGGCAGTGGATCACCATTCAGGTTGGAGAGATAATCAGAGATAACTGCATCGTAAGCCGCCGTATGACGGAAAACTTTTGCCGCAAGCCGTTTACGTGTTTCCAGCGTGGTATCCCCACTGCTGCGCACTTCCTCCAGCACTTTGCCATAGTCTGCCGTGTCGACAACAACACTAACAAAAGCATGGTTCTTGGCCGCAGAACGAAGCATGGTAGGACCACCGATATCGATGTTCTCAATCGCATCTTCATAGGTTACATCCGGCTTCGCAATGGTGTCCTGGAATGGGTACAGGTTTACGACTACCAGGTCGATATAATCCAGTCCATTCTCTTCCATCTGGCGTTTATGATCTTCACTGTCACGTACAGCCAGCAAACCGCCATGAACGGCTGGATGCAGCGTTTTGACACGTCCGTCCATAATTTCCGGGAATCCAGTCACATCCGAGATCCCGATCACAGGTACGCCTTCCTTCGACAACAGGCTGCTTGTACCTCCTGTCGAAATAATCTCCACTCCCATTTGCGACAGCTCGCGGCAAAAGTCCACGATGCCTGTTTTATCCCACACACTGACCAAAGCTCTTTTGATACTCACAATATGCTCCTCCTTTAATGTCCCATAGCCCCGCGTTTCATGACGAAACACAGCCGATTTATTTCCCGAGAAATATCACAAAATGCGTACCAAGTTTCGACGATTCCTATGCTATAAGCTGAATGAATGCTAATCCGCTTTCCGAACTGTAACCTGACGGCCCTCCAGCTGAACCAATCCTTGAGCAAACCAGGAAACGACCTCCGGATACAGCTGCTGTTCCGCTGCATGAATGGAACGGCTGATCGATTCTGCCGTATCCTCAGGCAGAATCGGCACAGGATGCTGGGCAATGATAGGCCCCGTATCCATGCCACCATCCACGAAGTGTACGGTTACCCCGGTAATTTTCACGCCGTACTCCAATGCCTGTCCGATTGCATCCTTACCTGCAAATGCGGGCAGCAAGGATGGATGGATGTTAATCAGCCGTCCGGCATACCGATCCACTACGACTGAAGTCAGCAGTCTCATATATCCGGCAAGAACAACCAAGTCAATGTTTTTGGATTCAAGCACTTCCACGATCTCAGCCTCGTAGGCCTCGCGGGAATCGTAATTTTTCGGAGTGAACAGATGGCAATCCACGCCTGCATCCTTGGCCCGCTGCACAACACGTGCAGCAGGTTTGTCACACACCAGCAAGTCTACGGACGCATCCAGTTCTCCGTTTTTCGCTGCATCCACCAATGCCTGAAAGTTCGACCCTTCACCAGAGGCAAATACGGCAATCCGGTAGTTCGCCATTAAACATCCGCTCCCGTGAAGGTTACCCGCGCATCTCCTTCAGTCACACGTCCAATGATGTACGCTTCTTCACCAGAAGCTTTCAGCTGTTCCAGAGCTTCACTTGCTTCTGCTTCGTTCACGACAAGCACAAGTCCGATTCCCATGTTAAACGTGGTGAACATATCCCGGTTCGAGACCGACCCTTTTTGCTGCAGCAGGTTGAAGATCGGCAGGATTGGCCATGAGCCGTAATCGATATCTACATTGACGCTGCTCGGCAGCATCCGTGGGATATTCTCGATAAAGCCGCCACCCGTTATGTGTGCCATGCCTTTGACGTTGACCTTTTCCAGCAGGGACAGAAGTGGTTTCACATAGATTTTTGTCGGTTCCAGCAGTGCATCACCCAGCTTGCCGCCCAGTTCAGATACTTCCTCATGCAGATCCAGCCCAGCTTCCTCCAGCAAAAGTCTGCGGACCAGCGAGAATCCATTGCTGTGTACACCACTGGAAGCCAGTCCAATTACCGTGTCACCTGGAGAGATGGTCGTGCCGTTGATGATTTTGGCTTTATCCACGATTCCCACGGTAAATCCGGCAATATCGTATTCCCCTTCACTATACATGCCCGGCATTTCTGCCGTTTCTCCGCCAATCAGCGCACATCCGGACTGGTGACATCCTTCAGCGATACCAGCAACGATGGCTTCGATCTTCTCAGGGATGACTTTGTCACATGCCAGGTAATCGAGGAAAAAGAGCGGCTCCGCACCCTGCACCACAATGTCGTTCACACACATTGCCACAGCGTCGATTCCAATGGTATCGTGACGGTCCATGGCAAACGCGATTTTCAGCTTGGTTCCTACACCGTCAGTGCCGGAAACGAGCACCGGCTCATCATATTTGTCTTTGTTCAAACCGAACAGGGCTCCAAATCCGCCCAGATCTGTCATCACTTCCGGACGGAAGGTACGCTTCACGTGTTTTTTCATCCGTTCAACCGCTTCATTACCTGCCGCGATATCGACGCCGGCCTTTTTATATGCTTCTGACACTACCATCGCACCCTTCGTATCTTATATAAATTGAGCTGGTAATTGACACTCAACACTTCAATGTCCATATTTAGTTAGTCCAACTCATTTATGATTGGCCCATTTCTAACAGATAGTTCTGCACCAACTCAAATCCAGCTGCACCCAATGTAATGTACAGGCTGTACTCTGCTGGTGGAATCATTCGAATGAATTCGTCTCCGTCATACAAACTCCCGGCGCACTGGAATACTTGCAGTTCCTTCTTCGCAGGTGTCAGCGGGAGGTTACCGATAATTCTCCATGTTCCATCTCTCAGAAATGCTGGTGAGGTGAAGATCACGCGGCTCTTGCGCTGCATGTACGAATAGACAAGAAACTCGCGATCTTCCAAACTTAAGGTTTCGTCACGCTGAATGCTCATCACGCCGAACGAAAACGCCTTTTTGAAGCGGCCTCGCAGCGCACATACAATCTGACACACGGCAAACCGTCCGTCATGCATCGGGATCAGAAATATATCACCCTCATTATAGCTTTTCCTTCCCATAAGCCTGTCTCCTAACAGCTGCAGCCAAATTTCTCTTCGCCACCGAAGTCAAGGTTGGTTGGATAATCATTATCGAAGCAAGCGAGGCACAGCCCGCCTTTGTAATCATCCTGGTTATCTCCGTGAATGGATGCAATCAGTCCATCGGGACTGAGGAACGCCAGAGAGTCCGCGTTGATCTCACGGCAGATCTCCTCCACCGACAGCTGCGAGGCAATAAGCTCACGGCTGTCAGGCGTATCAATGCCGTAGAAACATGGATTTTTGAATGGAGGCGATGTAATACGTACATGCACCTCGGTTGCTCCGGCATCTCGCAGCATGTTCACAATCCGGCGTGAGGTGGTGCCCCGTACAATGGAATCATCAATCATAACAACACGTTTGCCTTCAACCACACGGCGCACGGCACTCAGCTTCATCTTCACGCCCTGCTCACGCAATTCCTGACTAGGCTGGATAAATGTACGTCCGGTGTATTTATTCTTAATCATGCCCATCTCGTAAGGAATACCGGTTTGCTCAGCATATCCAATTGCCGCGGAAATACTGGAGTCCGGTACGCCTGTTACCAGATCGGCATCCACAAAAGATTCAATCGCCATGCGTCCACCCATTCGCTTCCGGGCAGCATGCTGGTTGGCCCCGTTCATGTCACTATCCGGACGGGCAAAATAAATATATTCCATCGCACATAGTGCCTTGCGGTGTTTGTGATGATCGAAGCGATCCTCGTGCAGACCATCTGCGTCGAGCACCAGCAGTTCACCAGGTTCAATATCGCGAATCAATTCTGCGCCGATCGTTTCCAGTGCACACGTCTCGGATGCAAACAGGTATGCATCTCCGAGCTTGCCCATCGTCAGCGGACGCAGACCGTGCGGATCAGAAGCCACCAGCAGCTTGTCGTTGGTCATAATCAGAAATGCATAACCGCCCACAATACGTTGGAAGGCATCTTTTGCTGCTTCCACCAAACCCTTCGATGAACGTGCAATCAAATGCGCAATAACTTCCGTATCGCTGGTTGTCTGGAAGATCGACCCGCTCTGCTCCAGCTCACGGCGAATCGTTGGTGCATTCACGATATTCCCGTTTGTGGCAACGGCCAGATCCCCGTCACGATACTTGAAAACCAGGGGTTGTGCATTGGTCAGTTTACTGTCGCCGCTCGTGGAATACCGAACGTGACCGATGGAAATATCACCAGACAAGGTCTGCATCAGGTCTTTGGTGAAGACTTCCTTCACCAGACCCATACCACGATGGTAGTTAAACTGGGTACCATCACTCACACACATGCCTGCACTTTCTTCGCCCCGATGTTGAAGCGCATGCAGTCCATAATAGGAGAGCGAAGCAGCATCAGGGTGTCTGAACACCCCGAATACGCCACATTCCTCCTTTAATTTATCGAGTCCTTCCTTACCGGACCCTTCGTTATAATAATCGCCTGTCCACCACTGTCCTGTCGTCAGTTCATGAGACATGGAATCGCATCCTCCCAGACCTGAGCCAAACCTCCTACGGGTTCGTTCACGGCTGATGTTCCGTTCAATTCGATCGTCAAGTTGCTTCCTTCCACACGTCCAATAACAGCTACGGGTACACCGCGCTCACGTACAAATGCTTCAAGTTTGCCTGCTTGCTCCGGCGAAGCGGACAGCAGAATGCGGGATTGGCTCTCACTGAAGAGTGCATGATCCGCACGCAGTGCAGTTTCCACATTCACCTGTGCACCAACGTTGCCGCTGATGCAGGATTCAGCCAAAGCTACTGCCAATCCGCCCTCAGACAAGTCATGTGCCGAGCGAACAAGTCCGGATTGGATAGCTTCCAGCACGGTGCTGAGCAATGCTTTCTCCGTGTTCAGATCAAGCTGCGGCGGACGGCCTTCCGTTTTGCCATGAACCGCGTATTGCAGCTCGCTACCGCCCAGCTCCGCTTTGGTCTCACCGAGGAGGATGATCACATCGCCTTCGGATTTGAATCCCTGTGTCGTGATATGATCCGTATCATGAACGAGACCTACCATACCGACTACTGGCGTTGGATAGATTGAGCCTTTGGCGTTTTCGTTATAAAGACTCACGTTACCACCAATAACCGGCGTATCCAGTACGCGGCAAGCTTCTGCCATACCGTCAACGGCTTTTTCCATCTGCCAGAAAATGTCCGGCTTCTCCGGGTTACCGAAGTTCAGGTTGTCCGTAATCGCCAGTGGCTCCGCACCAGAACATACAATGTTACGAGCCGCTTCACTAACTGCAATGCGGCCACCCACTTCAGGATCCAGATATACATAACGTCCGTTACAGTCCGTTGTCATCGCCAGACCTTTGCGTGTTCCGCGAATTGTTACCACCGCAGCATCCGAACCCGGACGAACGGCTGTACTTGTACGAACCATGTAGTCGTATTGATCGTAAACCCACTTTTTGCTTGCTACCGTTGGCGAAGCCAATACCTGTTTCAACGCACCGCCGAGATCCGACACTTCATCGTAACGCAGGGTGTCGATTGAAGCGCTTTGCTCGTAGTAAGCCGGTACAGAAGATGGCTTGTTGTACACTGGACATTCATCGACCAATGCCTTCACTGGCATATCCCCAACCACTTCGCCGTGATGGTACAGCTTCAGGCGTCCGTCATCAGTAACTTTACCGACTTTTGCACAGATGACGCCCCAACGTTCGAAGATCTCCATTGCTTGCGCCTCATCCTTCGGCTCAACCACGAACAGCATCCGTTCCTGAGACTCGGACAGCATCATCTCATAAGGCGTCATGCCTTCTTCGCGCTGTGGTACCTGATCCAGATACAGTTCCAGGCCGTTACCTGCTTTACTTGCCATCTCTGCACTGGAGCAAGTCAGGCCAGCTGCACCCATATCCTGAATACCAAGTACGATACCCGTGTCGATCAGTTCAAGGCAGGACTCCATGACGAGCTTTTCCATGAACGGGTCGCCGACTTGAACTGCTGTCTTCTTGGATTCGGATTCTTCCGTCAATTCTACCGATGCAAACGTTGCACCGTGAATTCCATCACGGCCCGTTGGAGGACCAACATAGTACACTGGATTTCCTACGCCTTTGGCTACTCCGCGCTGGATTTTGTCATGATCGATCAAGCCTACACACATGGCATTAACGAGTGGATTGCCTTCATAACTTTCGTCGAACATCACTTCACCGGCTACCGTTGGAATCCCGATACAGTTACCATATCCGGCAATACCGGATACGACATGTTCAAACAGGTATTTCACGCGGTCGCTCTCCAATTTCCCGAAACGAAGCGAGTTCAGCAGGGCTACCGGTCTTGCACCCATGGAGAAAATATCACGGATGATACCGCCCACGCCTGTTGCTGCCCCTTGATAAGGTTCTACAGCGGAAGGGTGGTTATGGCTTTCAATTTTGAAAACAACAGCCTGGTTGTCGCCAATGTCAACGATCCCGGCACCTTCACCTGGTCCCATCAGGACACGCGGTCCACTGGTTGGGAAACGGCGCAACAGCGGCTTGGAGTTTTTGTATGCACAGTGCTCGGACCACATAACGCTAAATACACCGATTTCCGTGTAGTTCGGCTTGCGTCCCATGAATTCACAGATCAGCTCATACTCGCTGTCCGACACGCCCATTTGTGCGTAAAGTTTATGTTCTGCGACCTGTTCTGCCGTCGGTTCCTTAGCGGATAGCTGCTGCGTCATGTCGATCCCTCCATGCTTTCAAAATAGATGTAAACATACGTTTGCCGTCTTCCGAGCCCAGCAATGAATCCACCGCGCGCTCCGGATGCGGCATCATGCCGACCACGTTTCCACCCTCATTACAGATTCCTGCGATATCGCCCAGGGAACCATTCGGGTTGCTGCCGTACGTAAATACGATCTGGTTGTTCGCCTGCAAGCTCGCGAGCGTCTCTTCATCACAGTAATAATTACCTTCACCGTGAGCAATCGGAATGATAATCTCTTCCCCAGGTGCATAGTCACGTGTAAATGGTGTTTCTGCATTCGTTACTTTCAATACCGTATCGTGACAACGGAATTTCAGTGACATATTGCGAATCAACGCACCAGGAAGCAATCCGGCTTCAGTCAGAATCTGGAATCCGTTGCAAATCCCAAGAATATATTTGCCTTGTTCAGCAGCTTTGGCTACCTCATTCATTACAGGTGCGAAGCGGGAAATCGCCCCACAACGCAAGTAGTCTCCATAGGAGAAACCACCCGGAACCAGGATACAGTCATACGCCGAAAGATCCGTTGCCGTGTGCCATACATAATCAACCTCTTGCCCAATGGCATCTTCCACTGCCTTATAACAGTCAATGTCGCAGTTGGAGCCAGGAAACACAAGAACTGCAAATTTCATGGGATTAACCCTCCAATTCGTAGCGGTAATCTTCAACAACGGTGTTGGCCAGCAGCTTCTCACACATCACAGTCAAACGTTTTTCCGCTTCTGCGCGATCAGTTGTATCCAGGTTCAGTTCCATGACTTTACCGATCCGTACACTTTCCACTTCATTGAATCCCATCGAGTGCAGGGCACCTTGAACGGCTACTCCTTGCGGGTCGAGTACGCTTTGCTTAATAGTGACATAGACGGTTGCTTTGATCATGATCCTATGTTCCTCCTCAGTAATGAACGGGATAAATGCTTTATGCTGTTAAAAAAGTGGTTTGGGAGCTTGCTCCGGGGCGGATTGTTCTTCCGTTCGCTGTTGTCCCCAGGTTTTTCTGATTATTTTGAACCGCTGTGCGGTCAAAACCCGGGGACAAAGGCGAACGCTATCGCTCCTTTAAGAACAATTCCGCCCCTCCGCTTGTCCATGCGACGTTTTTTTGAAAGGCTTAAATCTTTTACGTTGCACGGTGGGTTATGGTCAAGCCTGACCATTATGTGAATCGATGAAATGGTCTTTAAGTTACTTGCGTAGTCAATGTTTTTTTATCTCGCAACTTTCAGGCTTCCGTCAGGTAGGAAGCCAATTCTCTCAATTTCCTTATCCCCAGTTTGATACTGGCGGAGGGAAAGATTGAGCTGGAGAAGCGGAGCGTTCGCATTTGCAAACGGAATGTTTCCTTTAGAAAAAGGATTCCAATCAATACATTCCGGGGGCAACAGCGATCGAAAGCCAAACTTTCCCGCAGCTCAACTCAAACTTCCCATTTATTATTTCGTTAATCGGTTATAGATATCGACGTATCTTGCTGTTGTTGCCTCCACCACCGCTTGTGGCAGCGGGTCAGGCTTACTGTTTTTGTCCCAATCGGTTCCTGCCAGATAGGTGCGCACCGGCTCCTTGTCCATGCTGTCGATCTCGATGTCGAGTGCGTAATTTTCTTTGGCCCAGAAGCGTGAAGCATCCGGGGTGAAGATTTCATCGATCAGAATGACTTTGCCATCGACGATACCGAACTCGAATTTGCAATCTGCGAGAATAATGCCACGCTGATCACAATAATCCCGGGCAAATTCGTATAGACGCAGGCTTTTCTCCTGAAGCTCGATTGCCAGCTCATCTCCGACCAGTTCTTTCATGCGATCCATCGGGATGTCCTCATCATGACCTACATCATTTTTGGCTGCCGGGGTGAAAATAGGGTTTTCGAGCTTGGCGTTTTTGCGAAGTCCTTCCGGCAGTTTGATGCCGTTCACCTCTCCGCTATTCTCATATTGTCTCCATCCGCCGCCAGTAATGTATCCGCGTACGACACATTCGATATCGATGCGTTCGGCTTTGCGTGTCACCATAATGCGATCTTTCAGAAGCTCTGGGTTCACAATGAGATCACCGAGCCGGTTGACGTCCGTATGAACCACGTGGTTTTCCATCATGTCGCTCGTCAGTTCAAACCAGAAGCTGCTGAGTTTATTCAGCACATTGCCTTTCTCGGGAACCGCCGGGTCCAGCACATAATCAAAAGCTGAAATCCGGTCCGTAACCACAATCAGAAAATGTTCCCCCAGGTCGTACAATTCACGTACTTTTCCTTTGTATAACAGAGGTGCTTTAACGAGATCTGCCGCTGTGGACAGTGCCATGGAGGCTCACCTTCTTTCAGGAGATATAAGGCTACAGACAGAACCCGCGATGGAGCACTCCACTCCGATAACAGAACAATCTTTCGATCGCTGTTATCCCCGGATTTTTTTGATCCACTTTTTCCAAAGTGTAAATCGGGGATAAAGGCGAGCGCTTCGCTTCTACAGATTTGCTCTGTCCTCTCTGTTCCTTGCTTGTCCATCATTCTGCTCTCTAGCCTTATTGGAGTTAATTAGTTGGTCAAACCTAGCTTCTTGAAGATGGTATCGACATGCTTCAGGTGCCAGGATGGGTTGAATGCATCTTCGATTTCTTCATCGCTCAGCACCTCGGTAATTTCCGGTGTGGCTTTCACGATATCCTTGAACTGGCGCTGTTCTTCCCATGCCTGCATGGCACGTGGTTGAACGGTATCATATGCCTGTTCACGGCTGAAGCCTTTATCGATCAGCTTCGTCAGTACGCGTCCAGAGAATGGAACACCGAAGGTACGCTCCATGTTGCGCTTCATGTTCTCAGGGAACACCGTCAGGTTTTTCACGATGTTACCGAAACGGTTCAGCATGTAGTTCAGCAGCATTGTTGCATCCGGCAGGATGACACGCTCTACAGAAGAGTGTGAGATATCGCGTTCATGCCACAGTGTTACGTTCTCGTATGCTGACACCATATGTCCGCGGATGACGCGAGACAGACCGGAGATATTTTCGCTACCAATCGGATTACGTTTGTGCGGCATGGCGGAAGATCCTTTTTGACCTTTGGCAAACGCTTCTTCCACTTCACGGAATTCACTCTTTTGCAATGCACGAACTTCTGTAGCGAACTTGTCCAATGATGTTGCGATCAATGCCAGGGTAGCCATGTATTCTGCATGACGGTCACGCTGAAGGGTCTGTGTCGAGATCGGCGCAGGCTTTGTGCCCAGCTTCTCGCAGACAAATTCCTCAACAAACGGATCGATGTTCGCGTAAGTTCCCACTGCACCGGAGATTTTACCGTACTGTACGTTGTCTGCTGCATGACGGAAACGCTCCAGGTTCCGTTTCATCTCTTCATGCCACAGGGCCATTTTCAAACCAAAGGTTGTTGGCTCGGCATGCACCCCGTGTGTACGACCCATCATCGGCGTATGCTGATAAGCGAGGGCCTTCTCACGCAAGATCTCGATAAAGTTCACGATGTCGCGTTCCAGAATTTCATTGGCCTGGCGCAGCACGTACCCCAGAGCCGTATCTACCACATCCGTGGATGTCAGTCCGTAGTGCACCCATTTGCGTTCTGCACCCAGACTCTCGGAGACCGTACGTGTGAAAGCTATAACATCATGGCGCGTTTCCTGTTCGATTTCATAGATGCGATCGATATCAAAAGAAGCGTTTTGACGAAGCAATGCTGCTTCTTCCTTAGGAATAACTCCGAGTTCCGCCCAAGCTTCACATGCACAAATTTCAACTTCCAGCCAGGACTTGAATTTGTTTTCCTCCGTCCAGATGGCTCTCATTTCGGGTCTGCTATAACGTTCGATCATGAATTTGTATTCCTCCAAATGTTAGTTTGTTCAATCCATTGCAATCCTTCTTCAGCGTCCTGACAGAGCAGATTGACATGCCCCATTTTCCGTCCCGTTTTCGCTTCGGTTTTGCCATATATGTGAAGCTTGGGAATAACACCGAGTTCCATTGCTTCTGCATCAGGTTGACCCGTTCTGGCGATAATTCCTTCCAGATGTTCTCCAAGCACATTGACCATAACAACCGGACTTAACAGTGTAGTGTCTCCTAATGGCAGCCCGCAGATGGCACGAATGTGCTGCTCGAACTGGGACGTCGCACAGGCTTCCATCGTGTAATGACCCGAATTATGAGGTCTTGGAGCCAGTTCGTTCACATACAATCTTCCGTCCGCTGCCACAAACAGTTCCACCGCCAGCAATCCAACCGCCTGCATGGATTCGGCCACAGCCGCTGCAAGCTTCTGGGCTTCGATCTGTATGTCCGTAGCCACTCTGGCCGGTACGATCGAGGCATGCAGAATGTTGTTCACATGAATGTTCTCCGCTGGCGGGAATGTCTTGATCTCGCCACTCGTGCTTCGGGCAACGACAACGGAGATTTCACAGTCAAACTTGATAAATTGCTCCAGCACCAGTTCCGCTCCGGTTGCCGCAAGTTCCTCGTAAGCCCCTACGGCCTGGCTCGCTTCGCGGATGACCCGCTGGCCTTTACCATCGTATCCTCCGGTTACCGTCTTCAAAACACATGGTACACCAAGCTCGCTTACTGCTGCTTGCATCGTATCCTTACTTGTAATTTCCCTATAAGGCGCTACTCTTACTCCAGCAGCTTCAATGGCTCGTTTCTCACGCAACCGATGCTGGGTTGTATACAATAACGCACTTCCTTGTGGCACATAGGATTCACGTTCCAGCAAGCCCGCTACACCTGCATCCACATTTTCAAACTCATACGTAATCACATCACACTGACGGGCCAGTTCAAGCGCTGCGGCTTCATCGTCATATCCGGCCTCAATCTGGCGGGCAACCTGTCCGCAAGGCGAATCTGGCGCCGGATCAAGCGTGACAAAGCGGTACCCCATCGCTGTCCCGGCAAGCGTCAGCATTCGTCCAAGCTGTCCGCCCCCGAGAACTCCAATGGTTGTTTTTCCTGGGAGCAGCACACGTCCAGCCATGCCGGAAAGATTCAATTCAGTTTTACTCATAGCTCATCACTGCTTTCGAGTACTTCACGTTTGATCCGTTCTCTGCGGGCTTCGCAGCGATTACGGACATCCTCATCGAATGCACCAATCATCTGGGCGGCAAGCAGCCCTGCATTGGTAGCACCCGCCTTGCCAATCGCTACCGTTGCGACAGGAATGCCGCCCGGCATCTGAACAATCGATAATAGGGAATCGAGACCATTCAGCGCCTTGGACTGCACAGGTACGCCGATTACCGGCAGCATCGTTTTGGAGGCAACCATGCCAGGGAGATGTGCTGCTCCGCCTGCACCTGCAATGATAACCTTGAATCCGCGCTCAGTAGCCTGCTCGGCATATTCAAACATCAGATCCGGTGTGCGATGCGCAGATACAACCTTTTTCTCATACCCGATCTCCAGTTCATCCAGCACCTCACACGCATGCTTCATCGTTTCCCAATCCGACTTGCTGCCCATAATTACAGCGACCTGCACTGACATGAATACATCCAACTCCCGTCTGAGCTTATTTTGATAACAACCACTCTTGCCATACGCGTTCCCTTTTGAAACAAAAAAATCCGCTACCCGCGAAAACATCACATTTTCTCCGGACACCGGACTCCAAGAAATACGTATCCCTCATTTGGGCATGCCAAAAGGGGGCTTGCTGTCCGCATCCATATTCATGCGACTCTCAGCCGTATCTCCTCGTAGTCCGGAAATTTACGGTCTCCGGGTAGAGACTTCCGGGCCTTATCCCCGGCGTTATACGAGCAAATATCTATTCAATCCAAGTGACTCATTTCGGTCAACCTTGGTCCATCTTTCGTTCCTACTCGACCTTATTCTCACCTGATCGACACATCTAACATTCTAACAATCCCCTACAGCTAATGTCAACTTAAAGACGAACATTTAACATATTGACAAATATAATGTTCGTGATTAAGGCGTTTCTTTTGGGCTTCATATCCATTTCATCCCATAAAAGAAAGCCGACTTCTCTTCAATGGAATGAAGACAGCCGGCTCACTGCTTACTTGTAGCTTACATTTAATGCATTATTTAACGATCAATACAGGAATTTGAGCATGCTGCACCACATTGTGGCTGACACTGCCCAGGACAAATTCACGAATGCCGCCAAGTCCACGACTTCCGATGACGATAACATCCGATCCATTTTCCTTAGCATAATCGAGCAGCACTTCAGCAGCAGCTCCTTGAATCAGGTCTACGTTTGCCGTAACTCCCGCAGCTTCGAGTCGTTCTTTCGCTTCATCGGTTGTTTGCACAGCCAGGTTGTAGTAATCGTTATTCAGAGATGGTGGCAGTGGTGCAAGTCCTTCTCCAATAAATACGCGCGGGAAGTCAAAGGCATGAATGACATCAATGACTGAATCCGGAGAAACTTTAGCCAGTTCAATGGCACGATCCAGCGCCTTGTTTGAAGCTTTTGATCCATCATAAGCTACTAAAATTTTGGAGAATAACATGTAAATCCCGTCCCTTCCTTATATGTAGAAACTCCGAAGCTGGAGGCTTCGGTCTGACGTAAAACTAAATCCAGCACCATGTAACCCTATAAACGTTCTTCATGCGATATGAACCATTTGCCTTGTTTTACAGCGTCTCCACCCCTAGGTTCTACTTCAAAAAATAACCATAGATTACGGCATTCAGAAATAGCAGAAGTGGAATCCCGATGGTAAAGCTCGGATGTTTGGTTTTGTGCCTTTTCCGGTACATTGCAATCCAGACTCCAAGTGCCCCTCCGATAAACGCCAGCAGGAATAACGTCCGTTCGGGTGTACGGTCACGGCGTCGCTGCGCCCGCTTTTTGTCATCTGACATCACCAGATAACCTACCACGTTAATAAATAAAAACCACAATATGAGTCCGGTTTGCATATAATTCTAGCGGTCCCCCTATCCCGGGACATCTCCCTGTTCCTCCATTATAGTCCTCTGCAGGGACATGATCAACGCGAGAAGGGAGCCGCATAGATTGCTTAATGGAATCATCAGTTCCGGGAAGAACCTAGGACTCCTGTTTCGGAATACCGTTCAGGCTGGGAACTCTTTTGCCCGCCTTGGTTGGACGTGCTCCGATGCTTTCTTCGCGGATACTGTCCTTATTCTGCTGATTATGAATTTTCTCTGGTTTGTTGTGTGGCATCTGTGTCACCTCCTTGGCTTACGTTGCCTGAAAAGGAGGGATCTTATACGACACCATGCGAAGCGGTTTATTGAGCATGACCTCGCCAGTATCCATTCAACTTGTACCAAACTCTTTCAGGGGCACTAGTCCCATTTTTTCTCCATCGCTGCTTTCAACAAGTCTCCGAGATTGGATCCGATGGATTCCTGCTTGGCATACTGTTTGACCAGCTTTTGCTGTTCGCGTTTGTTGACGTGCTGTTTATCTTTATCCAGTGCTTCCGTGATTCCACAAGGCAGGCACTGCACATAGAGGCCCGCTTTGCCTTCTTTCATTTCCATCTTCTTGTGACACTGCGGACAACGACGGTTGGATAACCGCTTCTCTGCAGAGCGTCGATAGCCACAATCCTCCGTGGGACATACGAGAAACTTGCCGCGTTTCCCTTTCTTCTCAAGCAGACGCGCATTGCAATCCGGGCAGTGGCTGCTCGACACGTTATGCGGCTTATACTCTGCCTTGCTTCCTTTTACAGTGGACACTAGTTCTTTAGCCATCGAACGTATGCCTTCCAGGAAAGGACCTGGTTTCCCTTGTCCACGAGCAATCCGTTCCAGTTCAGCCTCCCAACGCGCCGTCAGTTCAGGTGTGCGCAGCTGCGGAGCAGCCAGCTCAATCAATTGCTTCCCTTTACCTGTAGGATGCATGCTGTTGCCTTGGCGGTCGATCGTATCCGAGCTGACCAATTTCTCGATAATATCTGCACGCGTAGCCGGGGTACCAAGTCCGTGCTTCTCCATTTGTGCGAGCAATGCTGCCTCCGTGTACCGTTTAGGTGGCATGGTTCTTCCACTTTTAATATGACAACGCTGAACGGTAACCGACTGACCTTGCTGTACGTCTGGCAAAAGAGTGCGGCCATTGTCTGCCTGCTCATCTGTGCGCTCATCATCTTCGTCACTGTAGTCACCGCCGTATACTTCACGCCAGCCACTGTCTTTTACCGTTGTCCCTTTAACATGGAAGGAATCTTCACCCACTTGCACAGTAATCGCTACCGAATCGTATCTGGCAGCTGGATAGAACAAACTGATAAACCGGCGTACGATTAAATCATACAGTTTGCGCTCCTCCGGATTCAGCTGATTCAGCAGCACCGTCTGTTCTGTCGGAATAATTGCATGATGATCCGTTACCTTGCTGTCATCCACTATTCGTTTGGTGATATTCAAGTTTTTCCGCAGCAACGGACGCGCCAATGATGCATAAGGTCCAACAGCTACACTATCCAGTCTTTCTTTCAGCGTACCTGTCATGTCCGATGTCAGGTAACGGCTATCCGTACGTGGATATGTAACCAGCTTATGCTGCTCATAGAGACGCTGCAGGACGTTGGAAGTCTGCTTGGCTGAAAAGCCATACTTGCGGTTGGCATCACGCTGAAGCTCCGTCAAGTCATAGGCCAGAGGATGCGGCTCGACTTTTTCACTCTTTTTGACCTGAGCAATGGTTCCCTTACGTCCATCCACTCGTTTCTTCAATGCCTGGGTATCCTGAGTATCAAAGATGCGTGAATCTCCGCCTGAGGCCCGCCACACGGCTTGAAAACCTCCAAAATCTGCAGTTAATGTCTCATACTCCTGTGACCGAAAACCATTGATTTCATTTTCCCTGTCCATGATCATGCCCAGGGTTGGCGTCTGTACCCGTCCTGCAGACAACTGTGCATTAAATCGAACGGTCAGCGCTCGTGTCACATTAAGCCCAATCATCCAGTCCGCTTCTGCCCGGCACCGTGCCGATTCATATAGACGGTCAAACTGACTCCCTGGCTTCAGCGAAGCAAATCCTTCTTTGATTGCCTTATCCGTCTGAGAAGAAATCCACAGTCGTTTGAAAGGCTTCTTCCACTGCGCCATTTGCATGATCCAACGGGCAAGTAGCTCTCCCTCCCGAGCGGCATCCGTTGCGATGACCAGTTCACCAACATCTTGGCGTTTCATAAGCTGCTGCACGGCCTTATATTGATGATTCGTCTCTCTTAGCACCTTCAGTTTCGCCCGCTCCGGCAGAATTGGCAGATCCTCAAGATTCCAGGTGGCGTACTTTTTGTCGTAATCTTCAGGTTCCGCCAGCCCTACCAAATGCCCAAGTGCCCACGTTACGATATATTTAGGACCTTCCAAATAACTCTTATGTTTATCACGCGCTCCCATAACTCTGGCAATTTCACGTGCCACAGATGGTTTCTCAGCGAGTACCAATGTTTTCACTTCGTATCTCTTCCTTTCTTCATACACCTTGTAACCCACGTTCCTATCCTTTCATTATATCATTTCAGACCAATCGTTTCTTGGCATATCCCAGATGAACTATTAACCTGATAAATTACTGTTCTGGATTACATGTAAGATAATATAACGCCGTTATGAACACTTAAATTTCTTTTAGGAATGAAAATAAGAGCATCTGAAAGATATATCACTTTAATACAACTTGTATACGTTTTTTTGGATAAATATGAGTGTTGTAAGAATACCTGACATGTTATTAGAATGTGACAAAAGCATATACAGCCGTTTCATCACACACATCATTGCGACAGAAGGAGCGTGGATACATGACTTATCATGGATCTGTATTGAAAAAAAGTGGAGCTCTGTTACTGACAGGAGCAGTAATGGTTACAACTTGGGGAGGAGCTTCCGTACCGCTGGCATCAGCCGGAGCAGCAACCTCATCAAGCAAAACAACGGTCGCAGCAACAGCTGCAGGGAAGGCACCTGCCACGTCTGCCGCATTTATTGAAGCCATGGAAGAAGCAGCGACACTTGCAGGTGTGCCTTTTTCAATGGACGAGCTCTCAGGCAAAACCGTTCAGCGTAAGGATGCTGCTCTAGCTCTTCAAACCTGGTTGAAGCTGGAGTCCACCACAGAGTCGTTCAAAGACGTACCAGACCAATCCAGCTATGCAGGTGCCATCGGTGCCTTGAATGCTGCAGGGTTGATGAAAGGATATACTGATTCCCTCTTTCTCCCTAACGCTGTCCTGACGGAAAATGATGTTGCCATATTGAAAGACCGCATTTATAACTACATAAAACCATTTGTTCTGGAGGAAGCAACGATTACGGAACTCCAGGCTGCAATGACGCAAGGAAAGCTTACATCCAAGGAATTGGTTCAAATGTATCTGGATCGGATTGAGAAATACGATGATCAGGGAGTTAGCATTAATTCCATACTAACCTTAAACCCGGAAGCACTTGATATTGCCCAGGCTATGGACGAAGAACGTGCAGCCAAAGGCGCACGTGGACCGCTGCATGGTATTCCGGTTCTTGTGAAGGACAACTTCGATACGAATGATATGCCTACCACTGCCGGCTGTATCTGTCTGAAGGATTCCGTGCCTGCCCAAGACGCTGAGCAAGTGAAAAAGCTCAAAGAAGCGGGTGCCATTATCCTCGGTAAAACAAATCTGCATGAATTTGCATTTGGCATTACTACATCCAGTTCATTAGGTGGACAAACCCTGAACCCTTACGCACTGGATCACTATCCTGGCGGTTCCAGCGGCGGAACAGGGGCAGCGATTGCCTCCAACTTTGCTGCAGCAGGCATGGGTACAGATACTGGTGGATCGATCCGTATTCCATCCAGCTTCAACAGCCTTGTCGGAATTCGTCCAACGATTGGATTATCCAGCCGTGAAGGTATTATCCCGCTTGCTCTGACTCAAGATGTAGGCGGCCCTATGGCTCGTACAGTTAGCGACGCTGCGATCATGCTGGATGCTACGGCCGGTTATGACAAGGACGATGTGGCTACAGCCTATGCTGTAGGCAAAATCCCATCCAGTTACACTGACTTCCTGGACGTGAATGGCCTTAAAGGCGCGCGTATTGGTGTAGCTACTGAACTGATCCCGAACACCAAAGCAGAAGAGAAAGCCGTTGCTGATGTCATCAACAATGCAGTGGAAGAATTGAAATCTCTGGGTGCAACTGCTGTACCCATCAGTATTCCGAACCTGGACGAAATCAACAAATACCCGAGCTTGAGCGGATATGAATTCAAATTCCAGCTCAACGACTATCTGGAGTCACTTGGTGAAGATGCACCATACCACAGTCTGTCGGAGATCATCGCTTCAGGTGAATTTGATAAAACACAGGAACAATCCATGAAGGCTCGCGATGCACGCGAAACACTGGAGACAACCGAGTACAAAGACATCGTATTGAAACGTACTCAAATCACGCGCGAAGCTATTCTAAAAGTGATGGCTGACAATAACCTCGATGCCATCGTTTATCCTACATCCACCCAGGCTGCAGCCGTAATTGGCGAAGGGCAGAACTCCGGCGGGAATAACCGACTAAGCCCATTCTCCGGATTCCCGGCTATCACCGTACCTGCCGGCTTCACTACAGAGGGTCTACCTGTAGGCATTGAATTCCTGGGCCGTGCTTTTGATGAAGGAACATTGATTAAACTCGCATATAGTTATGAGCAAGGAACCCACCACCGCCAAGCTCCTAAACTTACGCCATAACTCCTTTATTGAATTAAAAAAGCTTTATAAACAAAAAGTACACTTCGCCTCCACATCGGAGGAAAGTGTACTTTTTTATTAGCCTGGTAAGATACAGTGTCTTTCCTGCTTAATCTCAACTTTCTACATTAACTCGTTGAATCAGTGTCTGGAACACTCCATTCCAACACAAGGCCTGCATAAGTTAAGCCACCACCGAAACCGAATAAGGCAAGACGCTGACCCTGCTTCACTTTCCCTTCATCGACACCCAGCTGAATGGCCAGAGGTATGGATGCAGCCGATGTGTTTCCACGGTACTCCATGCTGGTTAGCGTGCGTTCCAACGGTACAGGACCGCGCTCGCAGACAGCTTCAATCATTCTCATATTCGCGCTGTGCGGTACGAACCAGTCAATTTGCTCCGTCTGCAAGCCTGAGCTAGCAATAAGTTTCGGCAATTGCTCCGGTATCAGTCGTACAGCCCATTTGTATACTTCTCTGCCGTTTTGCACAAGACGTCCGTCACCTTGAAGAGGTACCCCATTCATCTCGGAGGAAAGTCCACTGCTATAAACATGTAACCCACCATCACCCTGAGTTCCAGAAAGTGCTGCCAGAGCACTGCCCTGCCCTTCGGTTCGTTCCAACAGAAACGCTCCTGCTCCATCCCCAAACAAAATACATGTCGTACGATCGGTGTAGTCTGTAATTTTGGATAGTGTCTCTGCCCCGATCACGAGCACTTTGCGATACATGCCACTTGTAATCATGCTATCGGCCAGCTGCAACCCATAGACAAAGCCTGCGCACGCTGCGCTCAAATCCAGTGCTCCGGTCTGAGTAATGTTCAGACGGGCCTGTACTCTGGAAGCTGTGCTAGGGAATGCATACTCAGGCGTGCTTGTTGCTACGAGGATCATATCCACATCATGAACGTCAACACCATACCGCCGAATCATGTCTTCCACAGCCTTAACTGCCAGATCAGAAACAAACTGATCCTCTGCGGCAATTCTCCGCTCCCTCATCCCTGTTCGTTGTACGATCCATTCATCGTTCGTTTCAACCAATTTCTCCAAATCCGCGTTATTTAGAATACGCTCCGGCGCATAGGTTCCGAATGCAGTAATACTGGCTTTTGATTGCATCATAGCGTCAGTCACCTCGTTTTGTTTTTTATTATTATAGCACTAAGTCTTAGTACTTGGTACTAAAAATTAAAATTATTTATTGTTTTTCCCTATTGAAACCATGCCTACTGCATGTCCCACCTGAGAGAGTCATTTAACAAGTTCTCTGAAGAAACAAAAAACAGCCCAATTAATCACTATCGGGCTGTCAAAATTATATTTAGTTACATTTATAAACAAATAAAAACCACCACCGAGATACTTCGGCAGTGGTTCTTTGCTTGGCAGCGTCCTACTCTCCCAGGACCCTTCGGTCCAAGTACCATCGGCGCTAGAGGGCTTAACGGTCGTGTTCGGGATGGGTACGTGTGGAACCCCTCCGCCATCGCCACCAAACGATGCTGCTATACTCAGAGATTATTCTCTGAAAACTAGATCCGAAACGAAATGTGCGACTAGAACCTGCAATTTGGATAAGCCCTCGACCGATTAGTACTGGTCAGCTCCATGCATTACTGCACTTCCACCCCCAGCCTATCTACCTCGTCGTCTTCAAGGGGTCTTACATACTGGGAAATCTCATCTTGAGGGGGGCTTCACGCTTAGATGCTTTCAGCGCTTATCCCGTCCGTACATAGCTACCCAGCGGTGCTCCTGGCGGAACAACTGGTACACCAGCGGTACGTCCATCCCGGTCCTCTCGTACTAAGGACAGCTCCTCTCAAATTTCCTACGCCCACGACAGATAGGGACCGAACTGTCTCACGACGTTCTGAACCCAGCTCGCGTACCGCTTTAATGGGCGAACAGCCCAACCCTTGGGACCTACTTCAGCCCCAGGATGCGATGAGCCGACATCGAGGTGCCAAACCTCCCCGTCGATGTGGACTCTTGGGGGAGATAAGCCTGTTATCCCCAGGGTAGCTTTTATCCGTTGAGCGATGGCCCTTCCATGCGGTACCACCGGATCACTAAGCCCGACTTTCGTCCCTGCTCGACTTGTAGGTCTCGCAGTCAAGCTCCCTTATGCCTTTGCACTCTTCGAATGATTTCCAACCATTCTGAGGGAACCTTTGGGCGCCTCCGTTACTCTTTAGGAGGCGACCGCCCCAGTCAAACTGCCCACCTGACACTGTCCCCGTACCCGCTGAGGGCACCAGGTTAGAACCTAGATACGATCAGGGTGGTATCCCAACGGTGCCTCCACACAAGCTGGCGCTCATGCTTCAAAGGCTCCCACCTATCCTGTACAGATCGTACCCAAATTCAATATCAAGCTGCAGTAAAGCTCCATGGGGTCTTTCCGTCTTGTCGCGGGTAACCTGCATCTTCACAGGTATTAAAATTTCACCGGATCTCTCGTTGAGACAGCGCCCAAGTCGTTACGCCATTCGTGCGGGTCAGAATTTACCTGACAAGGAATTTCGCTACCTTAGGACCGTTATAGTTACGGCCGCCGTTTACTGGGGCTTCGGTTCACAGCTTCGGATTGCTCCTAACCGCTCCCCTTAACCTTCCAGCACCGGGCAGGCGTCAGCCCGTATACTTCGCCTTACGGCTTCGCACAGACCTGTGTTTTTGCTAAACAGTCGCTTGGGCCTTTTCACTGCGGCCCCCTCGTGCTATTCACACTACCGGGGCACCCCTTCTCCCGAAGTTACGGGGTCATTTTGCCGAGTTCCTTAACGAGAGTTCTTCCGCGCGCCTTAGAATTCTCTTCTCGCCTACCTGTGTCGGTTTGCGGTACGGGCACCTTCATCTGGCTAGAGGCTTTTCTTGGCAGTGTGAGATCATGACCTTCGCTACTGTAATTTTCACTCCCCATCACAGCTCAGCCTTACGATGTGCGGATTTGCCTACACATCAGCCTCACTGCTTGGACAGACATCCATCAGTCTGCGTCACTACCCTACTGCGTCCCCCCATCGCTCGTAACGATTTACGGTGGTACAGGAATTTCGACCTGTTGTCCTTCGACTACGCCTTTCGGCCTCGCCTTAGGTCCCGACTTACCCTGAGCGGACGAGCCTTCCTCAGGAACCCTTAGGCTTTCGGCGGATCAGATTCTCACTGATCTTTTCGTTACTCATACCGGCATTCTCACTTGTATAATGTCCAGCGCTCCTTACGGTACACCTTCAACCCTTATACAACGCTCCCCTACCCCTGATGCAAAGCATCAAGCCATAGCTTCGGTGGTGTGTTTAGCCCCGTTACATTTTCGGCGCAGAGTCACTCGACCAGTGAGCTATTACGCACTCTTTCAATGGTGGCTGCTTCTAAGCCAACATCCTGGTTGTCTGTGCAACTCCACATCCTTTCCCACTTAACACACACTTGGGGACCTTAGCTGATGGTCTGGGCTGTTTCCCTTTTGACAATGGATCTTAGCACTCACTGTCTGACTCCCGGAAGTAAGTCTATGGCATTCGGAGTTTGACTGAGCTTGGTAACCCTTGCGGGCCCCGCACCCAATCAGTGCTCTACCTCCACGACTCTGTTTTCCGAGGCTAGCCCTAAAGCTATTTCGGGGAGAACCAGCTATCTCCGAGTTCGATTGGAATTTCTCCGCTACCCCCACCTCATCCCCGCACTTTTCAACGTGCGTGGGTTCGGGCCTCCAGTGCGTGTTACCGCACCTTCACCCTGGACAGGGGTAGATCACCCGGTTTCGGGTCTACGTCCACGTACTAACTCGCCCTATTCAGACTCGCTTTCGCTGCGGCTCCGGCTCTTCACCTTAACCTTGCACGGGAACGTAACTCGCCGGTTCATTCTACAAAAGGCACGCCATCACCCCTAAAACGGGCTCTGACTTCTTGTAAGCACACGGTTTCAGGTTCTATTTCACTCCCCTTCCGGGGTGCTTTTCACCTTTCCCTCACGGTACTGCTTCACTATCGGTCGCTAGGAAGTATTTAGCCTTGGCAGATGGTCCTGCCGGATTCATACGGGGTTTCACGTGCCCCGCACTACTCGGGATCCGTCTCGGAGGGAACAGACTTTCAATTACAGGGCTTTTACCTTCTTTGGCGGGCCTTTCCAGACCTCTTCATTTAACCGGTTCCTTTGTAACTCCATGTGAGACGTCCCACAACCCCAGAGAGCAAGCTCTCTGGTTTGGGCTGTTCCGCGTTCGCTCGCCGCTACTGACGGAATCACTATTGTTTTCTCTTCCTCAAGGTACTTAGATGTTTCAGTTCCCCTGGTATGCCTCTACACAACCTATGTATTCAGTTGTGAGTAACTGGATATTACCCCAGCTGGGTTTCCCCATTCGGACATCCCCGGATCAAAGCTTGCTTACAGCTCCCCGAGGCAGTATCGTTGTTCGCCACGTCCTTCATCGGCTCCTAGCGCCTAGGCATCCTCCGTGTGCTCTTAGTAGCTTAACCAAATGCTCAATGAGCAAAAGCAATCTACCGTTTTATTGAAACTTGTTTACACAAGTTCAGCTAAAAGGAATGTTCTAATTCGCAATTTTCGTTTCGATATCTAGTTTTCAAAGAACAAGCTCCATGCAAAAGCAAGCTGTTTGAGAGTTTGAGCTCTCAAAACTGAGCAACGAGTGAGTTAAAAGCTTTACGAAGTAAAGCTCGCTTCGGAAGCATGCTTCCTGAAGACTTTTTGAATGTTTCCGCTACGGGAAACGATTCTCCATAGAAAGGAGGTGATCCAGCCGCACCTTCCGATACGGCTACCTTGTTACGACTTCACCCCAATCATCTATCCCACCTTCGGCGGCTGGCTCCTTGCGGTTACCCCACCGACTTCGGGTGTTATAAACTCTCGTGGTGTGACGGGCGGTGTGTACAAGACCCGGGAACGTATTCACCGCGGCATGCTGATCCGCGATTACTAGCAATTCCGACTTCATGCAGGCGAGTTGCAGCCTGCAATCCGAACTGAGACCGGCTTTTTAGGATTCGTTCCACCTCGCGGCTTCACAGCCCGTTGTACCGGCCATTGTAGTACGTGTGTAGCCCAGGTCATAAGGGGCATGATGATTTGACGTCATCCCCACCTTCCTCCGGTTTGTCACCGGCAGTCACCTTAGAGTGCCCACCCGAAGTGCTGGCAACTAAGATCAAGGGTTGCGCTCGTTGCGGGACTTAACCCAACATCTCACGACACGAGCTGACGACAACCATGCACCACCTGTCTCCTCTGTCCCGAAGGAAAGCCCTATCTCTAGGACGGTCAGAGGGATGTCAAGACCTGGTAAGGTTCTTCGCGTTGCTTCGAATTAAACCACATACTCCACTGCTTGTGCGGGTCCCCGTCAATTCCTTTGAGTTTCAGTCTTGCGACCGTACTCCCCAGGCGGAATGCTTAATGTGTTAACTTCGGCACCAAGGGTATCGAAACCCCTAACACCTAGCATTCATCGTTTACGGCGTGGACTACCAGGGTATCTAATCCTGTTTGCTCCCCACGCTTTCGCGCCTCAGCGTCAGTTACAGCCCAGAGAGTCGCCTTCGCCACTGGTGTTCCTCCACATCTCTACGCATTTCACCGCTACACGTGGAATTCCACTCTCCTCTTCTGCACTCAAGTCATCCAGTTTCCAGTGCGATCCGGGGTTGAGCCCCGGGATTAAACACCAGACTTAAATGACCGCCTGCGCGCGCTTTACGCCCAATAATTCCGGACAACGCTTGCCCCCTACGTATTACCGCGGCTGCTGGCACGTAGTTAGCCGGGGCTTTCTTCTCAGGTACCGTCACTCCTTGAGCAGTTACTCTCAAGGACGTTCTTCCCTGGCAACAGAGCTTTACGATCCGAAAACCTTCATCACTCACGCGGCATTGCTCCGTCAGGCTTTCGCCCATTGCGGAAGATTCCCTACTGCTGCCTCCCGTAGGAGTCTGGGCCGTGTCTCAGTCCCAGTGTGGCCGATCACCCTCTCAGGTCGGCTACGCATCGTCGCCTTGGTGAGCCGTTACCTCACCAACTAGCTAATGCGCCGCAGGCCCATCCTCAAGTGACAGATTGCTCCGTCTTTCCAGCTTCCTTCAGGCGAAGGAAGCAAGTATTCGGTATTAGCTACCGTTTCCGGTAGTTGTCCCAAGCTTGAGGGCAGGTTGCCTACGTGTTACTCACCCGTCCGCCGCTAACCATCAGAGAAGCAAGCTTCTCATCAAGTCCGCTCGACTTGCATGTATTAGGCATGCCGCCAGCGTTCGTCCTGAGCCAGGATCAAACTCTCCAATAAAGTATTGAAAAGAGCGATTAGCTCATTTTGAATCTGACGAGATTAAAAATCTCATTTTCGCTTCAAAATCATACAGTCAGATGACTTGTACCGATTTCTCAGCTTTTCGATCTTACAAGTAAGATCGTTACTCACTCGTTGTTCAGTTTTCAAAGATCAAACGTTGTTTGCATCCGAGTGTTGTTCTCTTCAGCAACTTTTATATCTTATCACATCCGAACCAATTTAGCAAGCATTTTTTTCAGGTTTCTTTCGAAGCTTGTTAAGTTTGCTTACCGCACTGTGTTTCTCGTGTTTTCTTGGCCGGAATTAGAATATACCATGTACAGATTTTTTATGCAAGTACTTTTTTTCAAAAAGAAATTAATCAAAAGCATACAGACTTCTATTCAAATAGTTTCTTCTATATAAAGATACGAAGTTTACAGCAGAGCAGTTATATGATCTTAACCATCAAAAGGTCAAACCGAATAAAGTCCTGACCATAAACGTTGCAGCTTATCCAAGATCTCTTTAACGTCACATAAACATAAAGTTCTACAAGAGCCCTTTTATTGATCAAACTCATGCTGCGTATCTTTATTGACGTGCTTTTCGAAGCCAAGCTATAAATCATCTCACCATATCTCTCAACAACTTTCCCTTCCTTCTATAATAGAACGAAACTTATCCACTATATAATGAAAGGAACAGTATTATATTTCTCAAGCGAGGTTTAATTCTAATTCTATATTAAATAAAAAAAGACGAAAGCCCTGATCAAGCCCAGGAGCTTTCGTCCTTCTATATAGTAGAACTGAATTATTCTCCGCCCATAAAGATATAGCGGGCAAGAACAATGATTGCGAGAATCCACATCAACCAGTGAATCTTCACTTTGCGATCCGTAACCAGGTTGCTGAATACGGCCAGAATAACATAAGACAGAATACCAGCTGAGATCCCGTTTGCAATTCCGCCTGTGAAAGGCATCAATACAATTGTAAGGAATGCAGGGAACGCTTGAAGGAAATCATCCCACTCAATGCTGCGCACCTGGCTCATCATCAATACACCTACGATAATCAGGGCAGGAGCTGTAGCAGCAGACGGAACAACCAGCGCAAGCGGAGCAATGAACAGCGCCAGAATGAACAAGATCCCAGTCGTTACCGAAGTCAGACCCGTACGTCCACCCGCTTCAACGCCGGAAGCACTCTCAACGAATGCCGTAATAGTACTCGTACCCAATGCCGCACCTGCACTTACACCTACGGCATCGACGAGCATTGCTTTACCAATTGTTTTCTCGCCTTTTTGCTTGTCTTTCATGATCCCCATCCGGGTCGCAGTCCCAACCATTGTACCGAACGTGTCAAACAATTCAACGAAGGTAAAGATGAAGATAATTTCAAACAATCCAAGGCTGATTGCGCCCTTCAGATCCAACTGCCCAACAGCCAGATCACTGAAATTCGGCAGCCAACTTGCACCGGATAGTCCGCTAAGATTCGTAACACCCATTGGAATACCAATTAAAGTTGTAGCAACGATACCAATGAGCAGCGCACCTTTTACACGCATAACCATCAGTACAGCAATAAGGATCAATCCAATCAATGCCAGCAGCGCATCATGATGCGTCACAAAATTACCGAGCGACAAATTGAAACTGCTGCCGGGAATCGGCTGACTAAGGTCTGCATCTGGCGCAACATTAACCGTAACAGCAACGAGATTGGCCAATTTGAAACCTACAATAGTAATAAAGAGACCGATACCGACCGTAATGGCCATTTTCAATGTTTGAGGTACAGCCACAAGCAGCATCTGACGAATTCTCGTCACGGTCAAGATAATGAATACGATACCCGAGATGAATACCGCTCCGAGAGCGGCTTGCCAGGTAATTGCCCCATTAGAACTCAGTACCACCGTCATGAAGTATGCGTTCAATCCCATACCCGGCGCGAGGGCGATCGGGATGTTAACGAACAATCCCATAATGATGGTCATAAGCCCAGCACCTACGGCTGTTGCAAAAAACACTGCGTTATCCGACATCCCCGCCCCGGCTGATCCGAGGAACAATGTGTTAACAAAAAGGATGTACGCCATGGTCATAAAGGTAGTAAGACCCGCAACAATCTCCGTTCTAACATTCGTTCCGTTTTCTTTTAGTTTAAAGAAACGATCCATAATTCACTAACTCCCCCTTAGAGATGTTGAAGCCATTTTGAAAAACGACAAAGACCCTGGACGGACTTACTTCACCCAGGGTTAGCTATAAGGAGAGGCGTAGCCTATTGCCAAGAACAAAAAAAATTCTAATGTGCGTCCATTATAGTTAACCACGCAGTCATATAGAATTTTGCTGTGCTTAGCTTCTCCTGCTCGTAGCCAGATCATTAGGGTGATCTTGTAGAAACTCCCGGGCCATATCCCCAGGATTATACGAAGTAGTATGCGCTATTTGTTTGTTTTCCCATCCCTATTTTAGAAGCGCCGACCTTTTCTGTCAATGATAAAAACGAATGTTAATTATATGTTTGTACGGAAACGTTCGTGTTCTGAAAGCGCTATATATTTTATCGCAAAAAAAGCCACCGTATATACGGCAGCTCATAATCCAACCTATACATTGTTCCTACTGTAAAACAACAGTTTAACAAACAATGCAGCAACTCAACATTATCCTTTAATTCCCGAATTCAGGTTAATCGATTGCAGGAAATACTTTTGTGCAAAAATAAACAGCACGAGTGTTGGAATAATGGCCAGAATCGCCGAACCCATCAGTTGTCCAATCATGCGATAATTGCCGTAAATATCCTGCAACAACAATAGTCCCGCGGTAATCGGCATTTTCTCAACATCTGTGTATACGATAACCGGCCATAGGAAGTCATTCCAGGACCCAATGAACGAGAATAGACCGCACACAATCAATACCGGTTTCACCAGGGGTAAAATAATGGAGTAATAAATCCGGAAATCACTTGCACCATCAACCTTAGCAGACTCGTCGAGTTCGCCAGGTATTCCTTTCATGAACTGACGAACGAGGAAGATATTCCCCATACCAGCCAGCCCCGGAATAATCATGGCCCAAGCTGTATTGACCCATCCAAGCGCCTCAATGATTTTGTAGGAAGGGATCAGGTTAACGACACCCGGGAAAAATGAAATCCCGAGAAGCGTGAAAAATAAGGCATCTCTCCCTTTGAACTTCAACCTTGTGTATCCATAGCCTGTAAGGGAAATGATAAAAACGACAAGCACCGTGTGAGATACTGCAATGAGCAGCGAGTTGCTCAACCATCTCAGAATTGGAGCGGTTGATGTATTGTCCAGTATGGCAACGTAGTTATTAAAGTCCCACTCTTTGGGAAACAACCGGAACCCGGCCGACACCACTTCTGCCTGCGAGCGAAACGAAGTCGTAATCCCGAAAATAACGGGCACCACCCATATGACACAAATGGTTACCAAAAATAGATAGGATATATATTTGGAGATACTTATTTTTTTGACCATGTTGATATACCTGCTCCTTCCCGATCCACGTTCGATCCTGCTCCTCTAATTGGCGTTCCGGTTCATTACGTAATATTGCAATGCGGAGATGACCAGAATAACCAGTCCTAACAGCACAGCCATGGCGGAAGCCATACCTGCCACTGACTCACCGGAGCCAAACGCAAGCTGGCGAATATACATCATGAGAACATGCGTAGTCTGCTGTGGTCCACCATCGGTCATCATCAGCGGCTGACCAAATACGTTAAACGAACCAGCAGTTGTCATGACAAATGTAAAAATCAACGGGAAACGGATGGAAGGCAGCGTAATGCTGAAGAATCGGCGTACCGGACCGGCACCATCCATCTCGGCTGCTTCATACAGATCGCTAGGTACACCATTAATGGAAGCGCGATAGATAATCATGTTACCTCCGACCGCTCCCCACACAGATATCACAATAATAATGATCCAAGCATACGGTTGATTGGCTGCCCAGGATATCTCTGATCCAAATACGTTACCAGTGATGCCGAGCTGTTTATTGAAAATAAGTGACCAGATGAGCGCTGCGGCAGATATGGAGATCATACCTGGAATGTAGATAATCGCCTGCATGAAGCCTTTGAATTTCACCTTTTTATGTTCAAGGGCTACCGCAACAAGCAGCGGAATAATGATTAAAGGCGGAACGCTCAGTGCCACGAAAATCAACGTATTCTTCAAACCATTAAAGAATTGAAAATGAAATGAGGAATCCTGGTCGAACAGAATCGTCCTATAATTTTCAAAACCGACCCAAACCGGATCGTTAATTAGGTTCCATCTGGTGAAAGAGGCATAAATCCCGTAGATCGTTGGCAGCAGTATAAACACCAAAAACAGGATTAGATGAGGACCAACAAATAAGAACGGTGCAAATGATCGTTTATTCATATCCTTTCATTTCTCCTTTGGGAAAAGCAATGTGCCACCTTCGCGACACATTGCTTCTATTACAGTAGACTGGCAAGATGTAAGATACATCCGAAATGCAATTCAAGTTTTACTGGGCCCCACTGCTTCCTTGAGCAATTTTGTCCTCAACCTCTTTTTGCATCGTTTGCAGTGTCGCATCCAGCTCCACATTGCCACGAACGATATCAGCCGCGTATTTGTCAACTGCTTCAGCTACATACGGGTAATACTCGTAAGTGTAAATGTAGAGTGACTCAATCTCCTTCTCGTTGGAAGTGAAGAACGACTGCATGTAATCTTTATACTCCGGACTCTCAATTACCTGTTTACTTGCAACGGTCTGTCCAGCTTTGGCCCATTCCATTGAATTCTGACGGATAAACTCCAGGAATTTACCGATCCCTTGTTCCTTCTCGTCCGTTCTCGCTTCATTGTTCAGCATGGCAAACAAGTGAGATGAAGAACGGTTTGTAAACTTATCAGCCGTAGGTGAATATACATTGGTTACACCAAAATTCAAACCTTCAACAGTGGCGTGAGCAGTCGAGCTCCATGTACCATCTGTGGAAAATAAAACATTGCCGGATTGGAACATCAGGTAACCATCTTCACCGAACGGAGTCATAAGACCAGCATCGGAGATCTTTTTGACATTTTCAAAAGCAGCCTTCATCTCAGGGGTATTGAGCGCTGGTTTTCCATCCTTCTGTACATCCCCGCCTACATTTTGCAGTTGTCCGAGGATTACCCATCCAAGCAAAGCATCATTGACGACGAAGTCTCCTTCGTCCAGTTTGCCTTGCAAGGAAAGCATCTCATCAATTGTGACAATATCATCATCCAGGAAGGATTCCACGTTATACTTTTTCAGCAAATCCTTGTTGTAGTACATGGCATTACTGTGAATATCGAGAGGAACAGTGTACTGTGTCCCTTCAATTGTTCCTGTCGACCATGCTTGTGGCAAATAGTTCTCTTCCTTGATTTCCGGCTGTGCGGCCAGCATTGAAGTCATTGGCTCAAGCACATTTTGCTTCACAAAGCCCGGAACTCGGTCAGCATGGATAATAGCCAGATCAGGAATACCTTTACCGGAGTTAATTACCGTAGACAGCTTAGTGTACATATCAGATGTAATCACATGTTTTACTTTGATTTCTGGTTCGGTGGCGTTGTATTCTTTAACCAACTGGTCCATGTAGGCCCCATCCTCTCCAGTCAGAGGCGTCCAGAACGTAATCGTATTTTTGTCGTCTGCGCTGCAGCCCGACAACACAATCACCAGCAGAAACAGCGTCGATACCATGAGAATAAAACCTTTTTTTGTACGTTTCACACAAGAACCCCCCTAGAATGATCAATCCTAAGCACATTTGTAAACGCATTCATATTATCGAGAAAATCACAGGGATCTGCAGTTTTTCTTTGGAAACTGTCCCTGTATACCGTGTATACTTGCTGAAGGAAGCTTGCCTAGGAGCACTCCCTTCGCTCTATCACACAAACGTTAATAAATGAATTAATTATTAACGTTTGTGTGAATTTATCGTAATTCATAGCGCTTACATTTGTCAACCACTTTGTTCCATTTTTATTTTTTATTTATGCTATAGCTCTATACGTTCACCGGACGACCATCTGGAACGGGTTTGCCAAAGTACGGGAATCCAAACTCATCCCAACCAAAGACCTGTGCCCGCATGTGGCGATTCGGATCATAGAGTGGGTCTCCCTCAATTTCTTTATAATTGCGAGCATGATAGACCAAAATATCCTGGCTTCCGTCCTCCGACACGGTGAAACTGTTATGCCCAGGGCCGTATTGTCCCGCCTCTACATCGGTTTGGAATACAGGGGCCGGAAGCTTTGTCCAACTCTTTGGCGACAACAGGTCGCTCCCTTCCTCTGCATACAGCAATCCCATGCAATAATTATGATCAGTAGCACTCGCGGAAAAGGATATAAATATTTTGCCGTTTCTATTCAACACCGCTGCGCCTTCGTTGACCAAAAAACCGATTTTCTCCCAATCATGTGTCGGCTCAGCGATCATCACCTGTTCGGAAGCGATTGTCCACGGATTTTCCATGGATGCAATATACAAGTTGGAATTGCCTACGATGTCCGGATCTTTCTGTGCCCAAACTAGATATTGAACGTCTTTATGCAGGAATGAGGTCGCATCGAGTGCGAAACTCTCCCATTTTGTCTTGATTTGCCCCTTTTCTTCCCACACTCCCTCAAGTGGGTTCTCCGAGGCATTTTCCAGCACGAACATGCGATGGTCAAAAAGCCCTTCCACCGTAGCCGTTGTTCGTGCTGCAGCAAAATAGATATACCATTTACCGTGGACAAAATGAATTTCCGGTGCCCAAATGTTGGCACTCATCGGTCCTTCATCATATTTGCGCCATACAACGACGGGCTCAGCGCTATCCAGCTCTTGAACAGTGCGAGCTCTTCTAACCTCAATTCGATCATACTCAGGCACGGAACCTGTAAAATAATAATAGCCGTCGGTATGTTTGTATACCCATGGATCGGCTCGTTGCGGTATAATCGGATTAACAAATGATTCCTTCTTCGAAACTGTACTCACGCTGTCATCTCCTGTTCTGCACTGATTGATTAACGTTTTTGTTCATATATTCGTAAATATGTTATTAATTCACCTAAATATTAAGTTATCGAGCAACACGTGTCAATGAGTTAGCAGGGTTTTTTTGGTTATTTCATGGTTTGTTTTTACATTTTTCCGAATTCTTCTGTTTTTAAGTTGTATATCTGGTATTATTTATATAAAAACGTTGTGATTATTTTCGAATTCCGATATTATAATATTCTACGTTTACTATTCACATAAATGTTAATATTTCATTTCTTCGGAGGAATTACATTGAAAATCGACCTGAACGAAAAAAACCTGCATATCTTCGAAGCCCTTTCTAGCAGTGTACGCATTCAGATCGTTCATCTGCTATCCAAGAACTCTATGAATATAAAAGAACTGGCCGAAGCGCTTGGACTCAGCAGTGCCATTATGACCATGCATGTCAAAAAACTTGAAAAAGCCGGTGTTATCGAATCCAACATGGCCCCGGGCAAAGGTGGAGCGGCCCAAAAGGTCTGCTCTCTTCGCATGGATACTCTTGAAATCGCATTCCCGACCAAGGATGTCATCCAACGTGAGATTCACAAAACTGAAATCTCGGTAGGACATTTCACTGATCTGCAGATCAAACCGACTTGTGGCATATGTACAAGAGATTCCATCATCGGTATTTTTGATGATCCCCGGTATTTTCTTGACCCTGATCGATTAAAGGCCAAAATTTTGTGGTTTGGACAAGGGTTTATTGAATACAAGGTTCCGAATTATCTAATGGGTGATGAGAATCCGGAGGAATTGGAGATTTCAATGGAAATCTCCTCGGAGGCACCATTGACCAACAATAACTGGCCTTCAGATATTTCGTTTATCGTTAATGGCGTTGAGGTAGGGATGTGGACGAGCCCAGGTGACTTTGGAGGAAAAGGCAAACTGAATCCGCCTTGGTGGTTCGAGAGTGTAAATCAGTACGGCCTCTTGAAACACCTCATTATCAAAAAGGAAGGCACGTTTATGGATGGCGTGAAACTGTCTGATGTTACCATCGATGATATCGGCATCCGTAACAGCTACTGGTCCCTTCGCATTGCCGTCAAGGAGGATGCAGAGCACATCGGTGGCGTTACGTTATTCGGAGAAGGATTCGGTAACCATAATCAGGACATCATTTTCCGGCTGTACTACACCGACAAAACTGAAAAGCCTGAATGAATTAATAGTTTGTAAGCCTATGGAGCCTATGGCTTCATAAAAGCCGATTGCGTTGTTGTAGTTATACTTTCTTTACATCGGCGAATCTGAGTTAATCATCACTGGCACAACAAAAAAACTCCCTTTGACATGTGTAATACATGCTCAAAGGGAATTTCTTTTTGTTCAATACCGTTTATTCGTTAACCTATTCCCACTCAATGTAAGTCGCTTCGTATAAATACATTATATTAATCAATCACTTATTTTGGTAGGGAAATGGTAGGGTGAATTTTTACTGTCTGATTTTCATTAAAATTAGATGCTCTTGAGTTTTTAGCAGAAGTAAAGTTGATGTTTCCTGTCATTTGTTGGGCAATTCCCTCATCGTTTCGGCTCCACAGATGAGCGTAATATTTCAACGTGATTTCTGGGCTAGAATGTCCTAATCGTTGTGAAACAACAAGGATATCCGCATTAAACTCATTGATTAGATAACTAACGCGGGAGTGTCTTATACACCAAAATTGTTTACCTGCCTAATTATCGACGGTTTAAATCAAAATATTAAAGTTAAAAAAATATATTATCAATTATGTCAAATCAAGAAAATAATTTTGTAGTAATCACTAAAGAAAGAATAAATAGAATGTCTTTTTGATAAAGTGTGGATGTTATCAGATGTTCCCGAGGAATATAAAAAATGGAGAGTGTTCTTGATTCTGGTTCAGTAATGTTTAAAGAAGATTCTTTTCTTTCAAAACAATTTGTCAGCAAAAATATAAGTTGTCTAAGGGTTTGAAAAATTATTCGAATCTTTTTTTGTTATTTCACCACTAAAAAAGTGTTGGAGGAAAACCATGATGGTTTACTTCCAACACAAAATAGAATAGATTTTTATCAATCAAGTTCAATTTTTAAAATTTATCATATGTTCAGGGAAAATTAAATAAAGGCAAACTTATGTTATAGTCACTTAACTTCATTACAATGCTTCGCCATATTCCAAAAATAAATCCTCTAATTGTTTATCAGTAGTTATTTTCAATACTTTACTTCTAACTATCGTATTTGATACGTTCAAATAGTAATAGCGTTCTTGTTTATCTTTCCCATTTTGTTTTCTAATGAATCCAATTCTCGGGAACAAAGTCCAATACTTCTCAGCGTAACGAGCAAGCCCTTTAATTTTGGGAACATTATCATTTTTACTCGAATCGTGAGGATCGAATAAATCAAAGACAATCTTATTATTATGCTTACGAATAAAAATGAAGTCTGGAAACATTGGATAATTTTTACCACCATCTTCATACGGAACACATAGTGACCAATATTTTCTGTCTGGATTTCTCAGCCATGCACACACATCATCTTTTTCAAGCATTATTTTTACGACATCTTTTTCCCAACCATTAAGGTCAATCTTGAAATTACCTTGCTTATCAACATAAATATGTTTTTCGACCTCAATAGAATTTTTACTATTAGTATATCCAACAATCTCTGGAAGACTAAATGGCTTATCAATTGGGTTCTCAACTTGGGAAAGTAATCGGTTGAATTCCGCCCCGATATCTTCCGATTGAGAAGCAATATCAAACTTCC
This sequence comes from Paenibacillus sp. PvP094, assembly GCF_040546835.1. Classification (NCBI taxonomy): domain Bacteria; kingdom Bacillati; phylum Bacillota; class Bacilli; order Caryophanales; family Paenibacillaceae; genus Paenibacillus; species Paenibacillus sp. PvP094. The sequence continues at coordinate 1,347,477 of NZ_JBEPOM010000001.1, forward strand.
TGCTCTCATATAATTCGTTAAATTGATTTTCACAGAAAGTGAATAATTTTTTCATCTGCTTTTCTGACTTGGACAAAACAAGAACTTCAAGTTTAAGTTGACGGTGATTATTCTCAATTTTAGTGTATTTAGACCAATATAATACATTTAAACCATCAAAAAGTCCCTTGAGTTTATCAAAAGCTGTCGAAATGTCAACTACATCTGCTGTTAACGAATACTGATTTGTTGTATTTACCATATTATTTTTTCTTACATTAAATTCAATTTGATTGATACCAATGTTTTCAATAGTAGTTTCTATAGAATCGAACTCACCATCTACCTTCAATTCGTTTATTAACTCACGCATTTTAGTAACTATTGCATCATTTGCAATCTTTTGGGCCTTCAAATCAATCTGATTCATAGTTAAAAGCCTTGATAACCTTGAATACTGCTTCAAGAATGAAATGGAGCCTTTCTTTGGAACCACATAAGTTGTAATCTTATTCAACTCTGGAAACAAATCTTCGTATTCTGTATTTTGTGCATAATCAACTAGGGTTCTCTTAGTTCCTGTTTCTACTGGAACAATTGCATCACTCTCTTGAAGAGATAGAACCACCTTATTAACTTTTTCTTGTTCGTACCCAGGAAGAAACAACGAAACAGAGTTCAATTCTGAATTTGTGTTAATTCTTCGTGCGAGCGGTGTTCTAACCATTCGGCCAAGTAACTGAGCAATATAAGTGGCATCATTTGCAGTACGATATGAAATCATTGTTTCAGCTCTGGGGCAGTCCCAACCAGTAGATAAATTCATTTTGAATAAGACTAATTTTATATTGTCATCATATTGAATTCTATATGGCTCTATATATGGAATCAGTTTATCACCTATCTTCACAGAAGATTTAAGATCAAAAGTTTGAACGAGTTCACCATCATCTAGCTCTCTTCCAAGATACTTTTCAATGGTGGCTAAAATTAAGCTTAAATCAGTATTAGAAACATTTTCTTTAGAACCATCTGCAACTTGAATAACCATTATTGGTTTAACTAAGGTTGCATCTTGTCCATCATCAAAATACGATTTCCATTGACTGCGCTTATTATCCCAATCATTTAATGCTGCATTTAGCATAGTCACTTCATTATCTAATGCTAAATCGGGGTAGTCTATTACAATACGGTCTTTTATCAATCCTGATTCTCGAACGTCTTCGGGCTTAATCATTATCTTTAAAGGAACTGATTCACACTGTTCAATAAGTTGCATAAATCTTTCCGGAGTCGCAGTAACTCCAATTGTAAGAGGGACAGGAGAAAGTTTATCTTCGATACTTCCAAGTAAAAACTTCTGCATAATCGATTGTGCTTTTTTTTCAGACTTATCATCATAAGCTGCACCTCTGTGAGCTTCATCAATAATTAAATAGAAATTTTCAGGATATTGTTTAGCAGTATTGTCAATTGTATCCCAAATTGTAAATTCACGTTCATCAGAATATGATGTGAGTTTTTTATCTGTCCCTAATTTCTGTATGTTCAAAAAATAAAGATGACCAAACTCGAAATATTCCTTATCAAAAGATGAGTCTATTTGCACCATTTGGTTAGCATTTATCTTATTAGACTGTGTTTCAATTTTGCTTTGAGTTTGTTTATTCAACTCAGGAGAGTCAGATAACCACAAAAATATTGAATCCTTATTTCCTTCATTCACCTCTGAACCATATAATAATTCTTCAAACAGTTTTGTTATTATTATTGTTTTACCAGAACCTGTTGGAGAAGAAAAAGATATTACCGAATTCTTTCCGAACTGTTCTTTTGAAGAATGTGCAAACTCTATATTTTTATGAAGATTAACCAGTGCATCTTCTTGAAATGGAAATAACACTGTTCTCATTATTTAACACTCCTTTGTATCATAAAATTATCCAAGTAATCTTTATACAGTTGATAACTCTTGACACCAGAAAACTCGGATGCCATTTCTGAAAAAGCATCATTTGAGTTCGTAACTATATAAACATATTCAATGTTAGTATGATTTTTCATTTCTTCCTTGAACTGAGAAAAAGCATATTCATTAATCAATACCGAGAAATTACTATAGATAGGGAAGATATAATCAGCTTCTCCAATGTTTTCTGGTCGCATCCCAACACAACCAGACTTAGCCCATAGGATAGGCAGGATACTCTCAAATTCATTGCCTAGTTCAACGTCGTCTTTATTTAAGAAATCCAATGAAAAATATTCACAATTAGCATGGAATCCTTCGCACATATTACTAGTGTCTTGGATATAAGTATCTTTAGTTCCAAGTATTTCGAGACTCTTCTCAGATATTCGCTTGAATTCTTTTTTATCATCTGTGACGAATAACAATTCTACGACATTGTCCTTTCCCTCAAGTTCATCATACCAGGATTGCTCGCTGCTCACATCGAATAAAATAGCTGTTGGATATTCATCATCAATCGCGAAAGAACCAGAGCTATCAATCTTCGAACTAGCTAACCGATTTTTGCCTAACAGACCTATCATTTTTTTCTTTTGAGCAAGTGTTTGCAATTTTGAACTATCGATATAATCAATTTGTCTGACCGTCCGCTTCTTACTCTCAAGCTTAAAATTATCGATGAAGTAAACTCCGTCTATTGGATCTCCATTTGTATCGATTCCTAAAATTGAGTGCTTTACCCTTGGCCAAGTAACGGAACGGCAAATTCCATTCTCTTCCCAAAGTTTATCGCCTGGTAAATATCCATTTTCAGATAACTCTTTAGCTTCATTTGCGGAGACTTCATTATTTGTAACTAGTATACAACGTCTATTTCCGTTATCTTCAGAATTTAAAAGATTTAATGCATGTAAAGTAGTTCCACTACCTGCAAAAAAATCAACCACTAAGGCATCTTTTTTTGAATTTAAAAAGGCTTTAAGCGTATCATGTACTGCATACAAAGATTTAGGGAAAGGAAACTGTTTATTTTTGATTATAGAACTTACAATTTGGGTACCATACTTATTTGCGTCATACAGATTTTTTTTCCATACGGTTGTTTTCTTTTTAGAAGACCCCGAGGTACTCACAACAATCTTAGACCCATCATCCCGTTTACCAATTACTGTGTATTCACCGCTACGAACTTTTTCAATTGCTGGTGCGGTGAAATATTGAATGCTATAAGGCTGAAACTTATTATTTGAATTTTTCTTAACCTGTACAAAATCTTCATCAAGTGCTGACTGTAAACTTGATCCTACTAATCCCCAGTTCATTTCTACATTTTTTTCAGTTACTGGAAAAACAGCTGTGCATCCCTCGATTTGTTTAACAGTCATTCTATCCACATCAGGAGGAATTGGCTGACCAATTTTTTCAATTCTACCAGTTTTATTATTTACATAGATTGGATAAAACTGACTCTTCCCGCCTTTGGTTGTCCCTCGAGCAGACTGGATATCACTACGTCTCAAATATGGCCAACGAACTTCTTTTACTTCCGAACCGTCAATGATTTCTTCTGTACTAGCATCCCCGATATACACTACAACTAAATACTCATCAACTTGTGATAACAATTTATCTCTAGATTTTCCTTTAGGATTAATAGTAATATCGATTACTTGACGATTAGATCCCTTAAATAGTTCTTCTAATAACATTCCGAGAGCAAAGAGCTCATTATCATCTATTGCAATAATTAATATAGAATCATCTGGATTCAATAGTTTTTTAGCTATCGCTAAACGACGTTTCATAAAAGCTAGCCACTTACTGTGGCGCCATTCATCATTACTATCTACAAAACTATTATTATATTTCCAATCTTTAGCCCCTGTATTATATGGTGGGTCAATGTAAATACAGTCAACTTTTCCTGGATAGAGATAGTCCAATAACTGAAGTGCATGATAATTATCAGCCTCAATTAGCATATGCCAAGTATCTTCCTTCGAACCCTTCTGCACAGAGTCAACATGTTTTAATTTAGGGAAGACTGCTTCGCCAAATCTACGAATTTGAACTAATTTACGTTTTTCTTCTATAAGTAATTTACCAGTTTTAAATTCCCTTAACGAAACTTTATCTCCCTCAATGTCTGTCACAAGATAAGTGTCTTCAACTGATTTATTTTTATAACATACGGTCATTCCTACTTGCAACTCAGAATTATATAGCAATGTCTTCTCTGGCATGTGCTCTTCAAAGACTAATCCGAACTTTTTCTTTTTCGTCAAATATGCAACTTCTTCAGACAATCTTTCTCTAAGTCGTGCATCTGATATTTGATTGACTAAATCGTTTATTGCTGCCATCATTCTTCCTCCTAATTCCAAACTCGACTACTATAACTTTACCATAATTAGAATAAAAAAAATCGACAATACCAGATGAAAATAAATCTGATATTGTCGATTTTTTAATTTTTCTAAGGAATTTATGTTAGGGAAAATGGTAGGGAACCCTATCAATTTTAATGAAAATCAAGCATTTTAAAAGTTGAAAAACGTTGATTATCGGCAATCCCCATTCATATTATGTTAGCTCTTTATTCCCACTCAATCGTTGCTGGTGGTTTGGAAGTTACGTCATAGACGATCCGGTTAACGTTATCGACTTCATTAACGATACGCACAGAAATTTTCTCCAGTACATCCCAAGGGATACGTGCCCAGTCGGCCGTCATGCCGTCGATGGATGTTACGGCACGAATACCTACAGTGTAGGAATACGTACGAGCATCACCCATAACGCCTACGCTCTTCATGTTCGGCAGAGCCGTGAAGTATTGCCAAATTTCGCGGTCCAGACCCGCTTTGCCAATCTCCTCGCGCAGGATGTAATCCGAATCACGAACGATTTTAAGCTTCTCTTCCGTAACTTCTCCAAGAACACGGATCGCAAGACCCGGACCTGGGAAAGGCTGACGGTGTACAATTTCGTCCGGCAGGCCGCACTCTGTACCCACTTTGCGCACTTCATCCTTGAACAGGGTGCTCAGCGGTTCAATCAGCTTAAAGTTCATATCTTCAGGCAATCCACCCACGTTGTGGTGTGATTTGATCGTTTGTGCTGTCGCTGTTCCACTTTCCACGATGTCCGTGTACAGTGTACCTTGTGCCAGGAATTCGAAATCATCGAACTGCTTGGACTCTTCATCAAATACGTAAATAAACTCGTTACCGATAATTTTACGTTTTTGTTCTGGATCATCCACGCCAGCCAGCTTGGACATGAAGCGCTCCTGTGCATCGATTTTGACAACTTTCATGTCGAATTTGCCAACAAACGTCTCCATTACGCTTTCGGCTTCACCTTTGCGCAGCAGACCGTGGTCGATAAACATACACGTCAGTTGGTCACCGATCGCTTTGTGAAGCAATGCAGCCACAACGGAAGAATCCACACCACCGCTGAGTGCACATAATACTTTACCGTCGCCCACTTTTTCACGAATATCCTTGATTGTGTCGTCAATAAATGTTTCCATCGTCCAGTTGCCTTCGCAACCACAGATGTTAAACAGGAAGTTGCTAATCATATCGTTACCACGAACAGAGTGACGTACTTCCGGGTGGAACTGAACAGCATACAATTTACGCTCATCGTTACTCATCGCAGCGATCGGCGCACTCTCCGTGCCTGCATCCAGTTTGAAGCCCGGAGGCAATGTAACTACATGGTCACCATGACTCATCCATACCGTATGTTCGCCTTCAATGCCCTGTGCCAGTGCAGCACCTGCGGCAAACTCAAGGTCTGCTTTTCCGTACTCACGTTTCTCGGAACGTTCTACTTTACCTTCAAGCTGCTGTGCCATAAGCTGCATACCATAGCAAATCCCGAAGATTGGAAGTCCCAGATCATACACACCCGGATCTACATGCGGAGCGTTCTCAGCGTACACGCTGGAAGGACCTCCGGAGAATACAATACCTTTTGGTGACAATTCTGCGATCTTCTCTGCCGGTGTGTTATACGGCAAAAGCTCGCTGTATACGCCAAGATCCCGGATTCTTCTGGCGATTAACTGGTTGTATTGGCCCCCAAAGTCAAGGACAACCACAATTTCATTTTGCTTATTCATTACCGTGCCTCCCTCAATTAATGAAACTAATTATACGCAACGACAAAACATACCGTCAAGGAAAGACGAAACTCCTTTTTGTGGGCAGTTTACAACATTTGATACGAAGACACCTTCAATGTGAGTTTTCTACAAATTCCCCACTTCCATTCGCTTCATGTTCAAACGAGTGTTTCATGCCAAGCTGTATGTAATACAGACACTACGATGACAAGCCAAAACAAAGAAATCGCCCAAAGACACCTTGTCCGCACTTCGGCGAGCAAGACGTCCCTGGGCGATGTTATGGTACTTGCAGGCGCCGGGCGAGGCGAAGTGCCCGGCGCAGGAATTCAAGACTGTCCGCGCGCAGCGGACGGTCCGGCCCGTACAGCAGCCGTTCCCAGTCGGCTGCAAACCGCGCGATGTCCGCGGCGTCCATGCCTGTGGCCAAGGCAGGTGACGCTGCATACTCCCGCAGCGTCATCCCCGGCGGCCGCGGGCCGTACCGCCGCGCGAGCGCGGCCCAGACCGGAGCTGCGGCGCTGAGCAGCCGCTCACGGTCCGGGAAGCTGCTGCGTGGCCATGCCAGCAGCAGCCTGAGCCGCAGTGCGGGGCGAAGCCGCCGCATGCGCAAGGCCCCGGCAGCGGCCAGCAGCACCGCTGCCGCAAGGGCTGCCGCGAGCCACGGCTCCGCGGCAAGAGCACGTGCGCGCGCCAGCAGCCAGGCGCCCGCACTATCGATCCCGCCCCCAGATTGCGGCGGGATCTCCTCGCCGGGCTGTGCCCCGGCGACTGCTGCGGCGTCCGTGCCATCGCCTTGCGGCAATGCGAAGCCCGGCGTAGCCTCAAACGGCATCCAGCCTGCGCCGGGGAAATACACCTCCACCCAGGAATGTGCATCCCCCTGGGTAACGACATACCGCCCCGGTACCTCAGGGTCCGGTGAACCTGCACTGAATCCCTTTACCCAACGAGCGGGAATTCCCTCTGCGCGTAGCAGTACAACCATCGCCGTGGAGAAGTGATTGCAGTAGCCTTCCCCTGTGACAAACAGAAAGTCATCGACGAAATCCGTTCCGCGAGGCGGCATGCGCGTGTCCAGTGTATATTCGGCATGCTCTGCCAGGTAGGTCCGTACTGCCTGGACTGCATCATAACGCGTTTCACTCTTCTGAATAATGTCACTTGCAAGTGATCTTACCCGCTCAGGGAGAGATTCGGGCAGCTGCAGGTAGGTTCTGCGGATGGCTGCCGGATCCTGACTCGAACTACGCGCCTCGCCCAATAGACGAAGCTGTTCTGGCGATGCCGCGGGAATCATGACGTCGGTTGTATACGTTTTGACCGGTTCACGACTGCTGGATCCGGCAAGCCAGAGCGTAGCCGAGTCTGCATCGGAGAGCAGGGCCATTCTATTTTCTTCGTTATGTTCATTTTTGTCCTGAAAGGACAGGTTCAAAGGTACTCCTCCCGTAAAGAGCGGATTAGGTCCCCTCCACGGACGCTCCATCGTGACCGTTTGGCGAATGCGTGTCCAGTAGGCTTGGTTCTCCCAGCCATCGGCACGAAACAGCCCTGCCGGGCTTGCCTTTTGAAAGTTTTGTGCAGGATCACTCCATGTACTGCCGTTATAATAGGAACGAGTCTCCCCGCGCCAATACGTGACTTGAGGACTCTTCGCTGTAAAAAAGACGGCATTTCCTTGTACCAATGGAGATCCCATCGGCGCATCAGATGTGCTGTATCCCGTGACAGATGCCGAAGCAGGGATGCTGCCGCGTGGTGTATAGCCTGCCCAGCGGGCAAGGCGTTCTCCAATCTGATCAAGCGATATCCGTTCCGGTTCAGGCACCGGGACAACACGACCGGGCAGAGCAGCAAGCAATACCATCCCCGCTGCTGCAGCAGCAGCCACCGTACACCAACGAACATAGGGATATCGGTAAAAGGCTGGTGTTGTGCCCCCTTCCAACAGACGGAGCAGTTGGAGAATGGTCTGGATCAGCAGTATCCATAGAACGGATCGCACTACGGAGGCGTAGACATCCAGCCCGGCCAATGTTTCCAGGAACAGCAAATAAAGCAGGGTAGCACTGCCGAACAGCATCACACTCCGCCGCATCAACACAAGGGACTGCACGGAAGCCATGAGCATGCTCCAACCACACATCATCAATAAACCTCTTGTCTCCGTACTGATGGAATAAAAGTGCCCACTTTCCATGAATGAGTGTATATCCTCCATCCATGTTTCCGGGTAACCGAGAGCCCAACCGGCAGGATCACTGCCTCCATACATCAGACATAGAGCAGTAAGAGCCACAAGCAGTCGAAGCACTATCCCCAACATCCAGCCTGTACGCAATAATCCTGCCATCAGGAGCGCACCCGTAAGTCCGGCCATCACCGTCAGAAAACGCTCACTGCCCTGCTGTCCCGAGGAAGTAATCGGGTAGATCCATTCCAGGGAGAGAAGCAGCAGCAGAACAGAAATACTTATCTTATACACGGCGGGCTCTCTCTTAGAACGCTGGGATTTGGATCCCTGACCAAGTACCGAAACTTCTTCGGCAGATTGGACAACTGTCATATCACCACGATTACGCTCCCACATCCGAGACACCCGCCTTTCCAACGAAAGGCATTGATTGGTCTGCGACTGAGCTGACTCTTACGCCGCTAAGCCGAAGCTGTTCCGTCCACTGGTCAGCCGGGTTCCCAAGCCCTCCCTGAACTGTATTCTCTTTGGCTTGTTCCTCACCCATCAGTGTTTCGGTTAACTGCACTTCTATCTCATGTCCCAACTCAGCCGCACCCATCACCCATCCCGTCAGTACGGCATCCAGTCTGCCAGTAAGGACAACAATGCGTGTCCCCGCGGGCCACTGATCCAGCATGGTTGTATCCGCCAAGGATGAGACGGATAAGTCAGCACTTGATATGCTTGCCTGGGCTAGGCTGTCCAGTGACAGATTTACATGCTCGGCATGGATCAGATCACTTAACCACCCGGATTGCTTATCCGGACCAGCCTCTACCCCTGTCCTCCAGAGTTGATAGGGAACATCATCACGTACAGCTGTAAACACCCAGCGGGCAGCCATGTTAATGGCACGTTCAAACGCCTGATGCTCCTTCGCCCCCTGGACTCGTCGTTCGTAGCCAGTCTTACCTTCATACAGCAGAATACCCAAAGACGTTGATTCCGATATTTCAGGCAAAAAGGTTTGAAGCTTGCCCGTCTTGGCCGTACTTTTCCAATGAATGCGTCCCAATGGATCTCCTGGTTGATACTCGCGGTACTCGGGACTTCGGTTACCTTGACTGGTTTTTGAATTTGCCGAATTCCCCTCATCTATAGCCGCAAATGCTGTAGACTCACGATCACCGAATGTTGATCCAGACGGAACGACAGCAAGAGATGTCCCACCCTCCGTTTCCACAGAGACGGTGTTCCATCCGAATACATCTCCCCAGTACAGTTGGCCTGAACCCCATTGATACAACCCTCTTCGCAAGCCGGACATTTGATATTGGTAAGCAAACTTGCGTCTCATTCCCGGAAAAAGTAATTTTCGATGCACTCCAGCGGGCGTATCCTCACAGAGCATGATCCAAAGCAGTGGAATTCGGCATTCGAACTCCACTTCCACCTGAACACGCACCATCTCCCCAACCATTATTCGTTCCGAATTCATTTGCCGGCGAATGCGAATTCGGCGCGGCCCCAATAGATGAATGACCAGACCGCTAATCAGGATGAGAGAGACCGTAATGGACAAAAACAGTGCCGCCTTGCCTCCATGCCATAGGTAAAGACAAGCAAAAGCTGCTGCCAAGACTGCATGGAACAGCCATTGAACAGGCGCGGTCATGATCGCCGGCCCCTTCCCTGAACTGTCATTTGTACCGGTACGGGAACCGATTCTAGTGCATCCTGAATGACTTGTTCCTGACCCCGGAATGTCTCAGTCCTGTTCTGCCCTTTTAACCCGATTCGGTGGGCAAGCACAGGCTGAGCCACCTCTTTGACATCATCCGGAATAACATAGCTTCGCCCCTGCAGGTAGGCATATGCTTGCGTCGCAACCATCCAGGCCAGTGTTCCGCGTGGACTGATGCCGAGCCTCACGGCAGGATGATTACGAGTAGCTACAGCCACTGCAACCAGATACTGCTTGACTACGGAATCAACGTGCACATGTCTAACTTCGCGCTGCATCGCACTCACTTCTTCAGCGAGTACCACTGGACGAAGTTCATCCAGCAACTCTCTGCTTTGCCCTCTGGTTAGCAGCTCGACTTCCTGTTCCGGCTCCGGGTAACCGAGTCCTATTCGCATTAGAAAACGATCCAGCTGCGCTTCGGGTAACCGATACGTGCCCTCGAACTGCAGCGGATTTTGCGTTGCCAGCAAAAAGAACGGCCTTGGCAAGGCATGTGTCGTACCATCCACTGTAATACGTCGTTCTTCCATTGCTTCCAGCAGCGCTGACTGGGTCCGGGGCGATGCCCGATTAATCTCGTCAGCCAGTACAATGTTGGACATCACAGGACCTGGCCGGAATGTGAATTCACTCGTGTGGGGGTGATACATGGATGTCCCAGTAACATCTGCAGGCATGACATCGGAGGTGAATTGAATACGACCCATGGAACAGCTCAATGATGAGGCGACAGCCCGAACCAGCATTGTTTTTCCTGTCCCCGGTACATCTTCCAGAAGCACGTGACCCCCACCTAGCATTGCAGTAAGGACATATTGAATCTCTTGTTTTTTGCCTATAATTACACTCTCGACCCGCTTGATCACCCTGTTCAGCAGCTCGACCGCATGTTCATGTTCCATTCGAATATACGACATCCCTCATTCTCCTTCCATTCTGGGCATTCAGAGCCATAGTAATCTATGATTCATTGTTGCCCGGAAGTAGAGAGATTAGTCCTGTCTGGATGCGTTAATTCATATCGTTCTGTACAGGTAGAAGTTTAACGCTGCCGCAAGAGGCATATTGGCCTTCACAATCCACTCGGATTCATTGGACTGAAGCGAAGATACATCCAGCCCCATTAATTCCAGCAGTTCTCGCAGTGGAACCCATATCGTCCCCCCTTGACTCTGCACTGCTCCCTCTATCGTTCTATCATTCGATAGATTCGCTGTTGTGGATTTCAGTTCACCGCTGACGCTGTTCGCCTGGATCACTTTATCCTTCCATAGCGCAGTCGCTGTTCTGGATTCCACGTCCCAGCGAATGCTGCCGCCAAACTTTTTCATAAACGGTCTTAATGGCACCATAATTCGCTGATCTTCCACGCGGAATTCCCCTGGCTTCAGTGTCCCCGCAGCAAGACCAATCTCTACCTTGAGTTCCTTGCCGGATAACCACAGGTTACGATTGAATTTCACATGCTCCGCCACCCACTCGGCGCCAGGTGCCTTGCGAGATTTGTATTCCCCTTCGGGATGAACACGGAATTGCACAGGTGGATCCTCCGCTCTCATGGTGTCAAAACGATATCCGTGATCACGATAGTATTTGATTATTCCGGGTAGTGCCTTAACCGTCTCAGCATGAGCTCCGCCATCGTGCATTAACAAGATTACTGAACCGGTACCGGCCGGTACCTTGGTGGCATTGCGCAAAATCTCTTTGGCTGGCACACCCTTGCGCTTCGAATCACCGCTGTCTACATTCCAATCCATTACGGTGTACCCGCCCAACTTGAGCAAATCGAAATAGTTTTGATCAAAATGTCCATATGTTCCGCCAGGTGCACGTACCAGGTTGGGACGGAAGCCGGTGATCCGGTTCACGATGTCTTCTGTCTGCTTCACCTGTTTCCAGAACGATTTAAAATCACTATACAGCTCATCATAATGATGGTTATAGGTATGATTGCCAAGTGCATGTCCCTCTTCCACAGCAGCCTGAATCAACTCGGGATAACGTTCTGCCTGCTCTCCCAGGACAAAAAATGTAGCCTTTACCTGTTCCTCGCGCAAAATATCCAATACTTCACGGGTATGCTTGCCTGGTCCGTCGTCAAAACTCAGATAGACTACCTTTTCCTTATTGCTCTCTTTGTTAGGTGCAACAGCTTCTGCGCCAGCAGCGTAAGAAGGAAATGCTGTCCAGGCATAAGAAGCAAATACGCATATTATTACCGCAAGACGAAGCAGACACGATGGCCATGCGGGAAAACCATGCTTATGTATGGATTTGGCTTTTACGGATTGCTCTGCTTTTTCCACCATTGTGAAATCCGGTCTCTGCATCATTTACGAATCATCCTCCAACGTCTCTAGTGATTCTGCTGATAGACTTTAGCAGATTTGTTAGAATTATATGGAGGCATTATCGAAAAAAGACGCGTTTCTGTTATATATTTTTCACAATTTGGGTTAGCTCATGATTGATTCTTGGCTTGGGATTGGGTAGCATAATGAACAGGCACTTATTACCGGAATCACTGCTACTACGGGGATAAGCACTGCAAATGTTTCATATGACGGCGGGCTGCAATGATCGTATACAAGACAGCATGGAGAGTCATCCGATTCCCCTGTCTTCAGGAGAGTGAATCTATTGGAATTGCTTGAAAAGATCCAACATCTGTTCGGATCCTATGGATACAGCGTTTTGTTTTTTGGCTTGTTGCTGGAATTTATCGCTCTTCCCTTCCCGGGAGAAACAACCATGGCTTACGCAGGATACCTATCATACAAGGGTCAACTGGACTTCGGGATTCTTGCCATCCTTGCCTTTCTCGGAACGACCATCGGCATGACGATCACTTACTTTATTGGTGCCAAAGCCGGTCTGCCCTTCATTGTCCGTTACGGAAAATGGTTTCTATTCAAACAGGACAAGCTGGATAAAACGCAAAAGTGGTTCGCCAAATACGGTAATGCTCTGATTTTCATCGGATATTTCATACCTGGTGTCCGGCATTTTACTGGATACTTTGCAGGTATAGCAGCTGTTCCTTTTCGCAAATTCGCTCTATATGCATACTCGGGTGCACTGTTCTGGGTCGTGTTATTTCTGGGCATTGGAAAAGTATTCGGTCCACAGTGGAACGCGGTGTTCCATCTTGCACATCAATATGCAGCATATATCGTTGCAGGCATTGGATTGTTACTGATCGCTGCCGTGCTGTACCGTTATCGGAAAGCTTGGGGACAACGCTCAGTCCGCAAGTCTTCTCCAATCAGGCAGAAACAAAATGCAGAATGAAGCATATCCCCGGAGTCGCCACCAGTGCGACTCTTTTTTAATTAACTCCTTTTAAAAGCATCCCTTCGAATCCATGCATAAGCCGCGAGCAAGAACGCAATACATGCGAACCCCAATCCCCCTGCAAAACCAAGTCTGCGCGGTTCTATCACCTCCAGCAGTATGCCTGCGCCAAACATGGATAACCCAAGCATTGTACTGCTGCATGCCGTCACTAAACCATAGACAACTCCGCGGTATTTCTCTGGTGTTTCCCGCATCAGGAGCGTATCGAGACACGTGTTCCCCATACCTGACGTAAAGGCCAGCAAAATATACATCAGTACAGCAATCGATGCGAACCTGGTCTCACTTAACAGCATTAATAAGCATCCTTCGATCAACAGACATGCCACAACCCCAGGGAGCAGCCACAGCTGCAAATAACGAGAACCCCAGCTGCTGAGCACAAGGCCAATCCCCAGTGCTGCATAAAACAGACCCACACCCCAATCTCCGAGTTTGAACACTTCAATCGCATATACACTGATCAGCACATTATCAATCCCATTAATAACGGGAACCCACAACTCAAATGCAATAAGAATCTGCAAAGGGACAGATGAGCAGATGAACTGCCACAGCATAAGGACAACCCCTTTACCTTTACTCTTTCGAGCATGCGCAGGCTGTCTCCCCACCATCTCATCTACTTGCTCAGTTCTAAGTGGTGGAAACGAAATCTTGCGAATCAGAGCAGCAGCAAACAGGAAAGCAAGTGCATTGGTGACAAAAGCAGCCTGAGGACCCAATGTAGCCGAGACGATACCCCCTACAAAAGCGCCCACAATGAGTACGGATCCGTTCATGACTTGTTCGAGCCCATTAACCTGGTGCAGGTTTTCCGAACGTATAAGAAAGGGGATTCCCGATTTGCGGACAGGCGCATATAGCGCTTCTGCGCATGCAAGCAGCGTACTCGCTGTATAGAGAATCCATAGATCATCTGCTTGATGTACGAACAAAAAGCTTAAGGCCACAGGTACCCTTAGAAGATTGGTCACAATCATAATCGTTCGCCGGCTGAAATGCAGCGTCAATACACCCCCTAGCGGTGCCAGAAGAAGAAAAGGAAACACCCTCAACCCGAGCGCCAAACCTACGGCAAGACCTGAACCGGTTGTACCAAGAATCAAGGCCAGCATGGCAACCTGACTGAATCGATCACCAATTCCGTTTACCAATCCTGCCATGAAAAGCTTCCTGTAATCGGGTTCTGCGTGCAGCAAGCGTTTAAAACCAAAACTGAATGTCATTACGATACCTCACTTATTATTTAGATAATAATCTAATTAGATAATATTCTAATCATTTGAAGTTGGCAATCACCTTTTGTATGTGCACCGTTCTGATGTCACTTCTTTTTTTGTCATAAGTTGATTTCATCCAGGTCATACTAACTTGCAAATATAGGGAGGTATGGGGGTGAAAGTATGAGTTCTGCAGCGCAGAGCGATCATGAACAGAAACTGATCTCTCCGAATCTGATTGACAATACGGAATATTGCAAACAAGTGATGGGCCAGAGCAACGACCTGATGCTCCGCCCGCTCCAATGTTTACATAAGTGGCCATCGATTCTGCTGTACATTGATGGGTTAGTCGATGTTCAAATACTGAATCAGGCCATTCTGGTATCCCTGCTTCAGACACATGATCTTCCAGAGTTCTCGGCTGAAGACGAACGCCTAAGCTATCTTCAAAATGACATTCTTGCTGCCAGTGATGTGCTGCTGGTAGACAATATGCAGGATGTACTTAATGCCTTATTGTCTGGTTCTGCAGTACTGCTAATCGAAGGCTCAACCAAAGGCCTGAAGATCGGAGCAGCCGGCTGGGAAGATCGCGCTGTTTCTGAGCCTGTATCCCAAACCGTCGTACGCGGACCCATGGAAGGCTTTAATGAAAATTTGCGTACAAATACCTCTTTGATCCGTAAACGGATTCGTGACCCTCATCTGTGGATAGAAGAGAGAGAGATCGGACAAGTGACCAAGACCAAGATAGCCGTATTATATCTGGAGCATATCGTGGATACCGAGGTGGTAGAGGAGCTCCGGCGCAGACTCGATGAGATTGACATCGACAGCGTACTGGAAAGCGGATATATCGAGGAATTGGTTCAGGATAAGACCGGGACAATCTTTCCGACGGTATATAACACGGAGCGGCCCGACACTGTATCTGCTGCACTCCTGGAAGGCCGTGTTGCCATTATTGTGGATGGTACCCCATTCGCCTTATTGGTACCAGCCCTGTTTGTACATTTTTTTCAATCTGCAGAAGACTATTATCAGCGTGCTGATATCAGTACATTAATTCGGATGATTCGTTACCTGGCCTTTTTTATCGCTTTGCTTGCTCCGTCCTTCTACATCGCCATCTCGACCTTCCACCAGGAAATGCTACCGACAAACCTGCTGATTAGTCTGGCAGCTCAGCGTGAAGGTGTTCCTTTTCCAGCCTTCATTGAAGCTATTTTGATGGAGCTTACCTACGAGATCTTGCGGGAGGCCGGAATTCGGATTCCGAAAACGGTCGGTCAGGCTGTATCCATCGTGGGAACACTTGTCATTGGTCAAGCGGCAGTTGATGCGGGGGTTGTGTCTGCAGCAATGGTTATCATCGTGTCGATTACCGCGATATCCAGTTACGTCATTCCAGAGAACGGATTATCCATCTCGGTACGGATATTGCGTTTCGTATTGATGATTCTGGCGGCTGCCTTTGGTTTCTATGGCATTCTGGTCGTTCTGCTCATTACAGTGACTCATCTGTGCAGCCTTCGCTCGTTCGGAGTACCTTACATGTCACCATTTGCACCGCTGGTTCAGAAGGATCTTAAGGATACAATCTTCCGCGTACCCTGGTCTCATATGAAAACCCGCCCTCTGAGTACGGGTACACCGAACAAAACAAGGCAGTCCAACAAAAAAATGAAACGCTGATCGCGGCAAGGAGAACACCGTATGAACAAGTGCTTCCGATTGGTTTTATCCCTTGTGGTTCTGCTCCCTCTCCTAACCGGCTGCTGGGATCGTAAAGAACTCAATGAACTTGGAATTATGCTAGGTCTCGGGGTAGATAAGGACGGAGATAAAATCAAGGTTAGTGCCCAGGTGGTCGTTCCCAATGAGGTATCCTCCAAATCCGGAGGCGGGAAAGGCACTCCTGTAACCCAATATCAGGCTACTGCAGACACACTATTTGAAGCCATTCAGAAGCTGACTGAGACCAGCCCACGTCGCATATTCATGGCTCATGTGCGTATTCTTGTCTTTGGTGAAGAATACGCACGTAAAGATGGAATATATGATGTCATGGAAGCCATGATGCGGGAACCTTCTGTACGGCCAGATTATTACGTCATGGTTGCTCGCAAGACAACGGCCTCCAAAGTGCTGGATCTGCTTACCCCACTGGAGAACATTCCTGCTGAGAAGCTGTTTAATTCCCTGGATGTATCCGCTAAAACCTGGTCTCCGACAACCACCGTGACGGGAGACCAACTGGTCGATAATATGTTGACACCCGGCATACAGCCTGTAATTACTGGTGTTGAGATTATCGGAAAACAGGAGATAAGCGGAAGTAAGGACAATATCTCTTCTATCCGATCTCCAGCGAGCCTTCACACGACCGGATTAAGTGTATTTAGAAAGGATAAGCTGATCGGCTGGCTAACCGAGGAGGAATCAAAAGGATATAACTACATTCGGGATAATGTGGTATCCACGGTAAGTCATCTTCCCTGCGGCAAAGGTGGAGCCGTAACCTTCAAAGCACTGCGGACCTCGACGAAACGAAAAGCAAAAATCGTGGATGGAAAGCCTGTTATTCATATCAAGCTTGAAAATGTTTCCTCCATCGCTGCTGTGGAATGCGGCGTCAAGATCGGTTCAATGAAAACACTCAGAAAACTGGAAGAGGAGAGTGAGGAAAAACTAATCGAGCTTATGCAGACTTCGGTGAACTCCGTGAGGCGAAAATATCATGCCGATATTTTTGGATTCGGGCAGGAAGTTTACCATGCGGATCCCAAGCTTTTTAAAAAGATGGAGAATGACTGGAACAAGTACTTTGACAATCTGGACGTGAAGTACGAAGCCAACGTACAGATTAAACGTACGGGAACACTGGACAATTCATTCAAAAATGATATCAAGGAGTGAGACCAGACATGATCACGATCACGGTCATTGTTGTGGGAGTTATCGTAGGGTTGATCGATCTTCCTGGTCTAATCCGTCGCAAGGAATGGAAAGAAACCGCAGTATACAGCGGCATGCTGCTTGTTGCCACCTTCTTTAGCGTAATTGCAGCAAACTTATGGGAGTTCCCAAGCCCCCTCTATATCATTATGTGGATTTATGAACCTGTGAATCAATTTTTGGCCAATATCACCGGAACTTAAGAAAGGGGGGAAAAGGATGCTGGAGCAAGGACGGCTTGGAACACGGCAGTTGGCAACCCTGACTTTCATGATGGTTATAGGAGATATGATGCTTATCTACCCCTCTGTCATCACGTCCTATGCTAAGCAAAACGCCTGGATCTGTGCCCTCATCGGAATCCCCCTCGGTATGGTGCTTATGGCCATGTTTCTTAAACTGGGCAATATGCATCCGGGCAAGAACCTGGTTCAGATTGCACGTAAGTATTTGGGTTTCTGGCCAGGAACCGTTTTTTCTATCATATACCTATTTTATTTTCTCGTGGGTACATCCACACATTCCCGAGAAATAGGCGATTTTATGACCAGCCAGATTTTTCAATTCACACCTATTCGAATCATTATCCTGATGTTTGTCATTACTCTTGGCTGGGGGATATACAACGGCTTGGAAGCCATCGGGCGGACAAGTGAACTGCTGCTGCCAATTGTGATCATTTTCATCCTCGTTCTTTCTTTCTGCCTTCTGCCCAAGGTAGAAATCAGTCATCTGAAGCCCTTCATAGATACCGATGTGGTCTCTCTGGCACAAGGTGTACTCGTAAGTGTTACCTACCCAGTGGGCGAGGCCATCCCGATCCTCATGATCTTACCCTATACCGCGAGACAAGCTCACCGAACCCGAGACGTGATCGCTGCGGCTGGTCTGGGGAACTTGATGCTGGCGATGCTAGTTACCATCTCCCTGCTTGTGCTCGGTGCATTTCTGACTCAGCACAAATATCTATGCATCGTTTATTTTATCTCAAAAGATCAGTATCGGAGGTTTCTTTGAACGTATCGAGGCCATTATGGCTACCTCCTGGCTGATCTCAACCTATTTCAAAGCAATGATTTATTTTTATGCGTTCATCGTGGGAATTGCAGAGCTCTTCAATCTTAAACAGTATCGGATTCTCCTTTTGCCAGCATGCATGCTGGTGTTTGGAATGGCCAATGTAGTGGCTCCTAACCTGACCTATATTGTCATTACCATCGTTCCATATTGGGTGGATTGGGATACAACTTTAGGAATTCTGCTGCCGGGGATGCTGCTGCTTATGATGTTGTTTACGAAAAGGAAAAAATCGCTATCCAACTGATCACATGTTGAAGGAGCACAAGTACTATGCTGATTAAAGATCGCCTTACCGTGCGACAGTTCACCTTGTTGACCTTCCTGACCATGGTCGGTGATATGATTCTCATCTATCCATCGCTCGTCACTGCACATGGGAAACAGGACGCTTGGATATGCTCCCTGCTCAGTCAACCAATAGGTCTACTGGTACTATGGATTCTGTTCAAACTGCATCGTACCCAACCTGAATTGTCCCTAGTTGAAATCTGTAAAAAATTGCTCGGTCCATGGCTTGGTTCAATTCTAGCTGCCGGATATCTGTTCTATTTCATCACTGGGGCTGCAGTGTGCGTCCGCGAAGTAGGAGACTTCATGACGACACAGATCTATCTTCAAACCCCCATCCGTGTCATTTTGACCCTGTTCATATGCCCTATGGTATGGGGAGTAATGAATGGCTTAAAAACCATGGGGGCAAGTAGTGAACTTCTTGCTCCCATCGTAGTCGTTTTTATGATCCTCCTTCTGTTGGGAGTACTGCCGCAAACAGAATTGGCTAGACTGCGCCCCATTCTAGATACTTCCTGGATGAGTTTAATGAATAGCATCATTAGGGGAGCTTTCTCTTCCTTCGGCGAGCTAATCGTGCTATCCATGTTCCTTCCGTACGTCGCAAGCGCACATCATTTAAAACGGGACATGCTCCTTGCAGCTCTCGGAGGAGGAATTTTGCTAAGCATGCTTGTTCTCGTCTCTCTCATGGTTTTCGGCCCCCTTTTCACTCAGCATGGTTTCTATATTTCCTATACGCTGGCTCAAAAAATCAATATCGGTAATTTCTTCGAACGAATCGAAGCATTGATGGCCATTGCCTGGCTGATCTCGACCTATTTCAAGAGCATGCTGTATTTGTTCAGTTTTGTTTTGGGAATATCCCAGTTATTCGAATTAAAAGGCTATAAGCCCCTGATCCTGCCCTCGGCATTGCTAATGTTTGCTGCAGCCGTACTGGTAGGCCCCAATATCATCTTCTATACCAATACCGTCATGCCCGCGTGGCTCGACTGGGATGTGACGGTCAGCCTGATCATCCCGCTCTTCCTGCTGCTCGTTCATCGGCTCCGCTTCCAGAGAAGAAAACAGTCGGCCAAACGCTTAACCTCATAAAAAAGGCAGTGTCCACGGTGATACCCGAGAACACTGCCTTCGTTGAATTTCCGCTTTTTACAGAGACTTCACAGCCTCCAAAGCTGCTTCAATATGCCCTTTCACTCTGACTTTCGACCATTCCTTGATTAGCTTCCCCTCTTCATCGATGAGGAATGTGGAACGGACAATGCCCATATATTCCTTGCCGTACAACTTCTTAAGCTGCCACACCCCATATTGCTCGGCAACCTGATGTTCTTCATCCGATAACAGGGTGAACGGCAATCCGTATTTGGCGATAAATTTGTCATGCCTGCTCATCGGGTCCGTGCTAATGCCCAATATAACCGTGTTCAACCCCTTAAATTCCTCATGGCGATCCCGAAAATCGCATGCCTGCTGCGTACAGGACGAAGTCATATCCTTGGGATAAAAGTAGATCAGCACCCGCTGTCCGCGGTAATCGGAGAGCTTCACTGTCTCCCCGGTGCTTGATGGAAGTTCAAAATCCGGAGCAAGGCTGCCTTCAGTTAATGTCATCTCTATTCCTCCTTCTCGTCTTACCCTCTATTATCGGGCTTCTCTCTACGAACCTGCACCACGGTAGCGTTTCACGCCGTAGTTCCAGAGCGTAAGTCCAATCGCTGCGAAAACCAGTCCCATTACCGGGGTTAGCAATGCCATGCGATGCATCTCTGATCGATCCAGGAACAATGCTGCCGGATAGATCCCGACAAAGGCAAACGGAATGACCCAGGTTAACAATACCTGAATGGCTCGATTGTAGATCGTTACCGGATAACGTCCATAACCCTGAATGTTGTACATTAATGGAAGAATACCTGTCGGAGCATCCGAATAAAAGGATAGCGACGTCAGTGTAGTATAAATTCCCGCGTAGATTAACACAGAGCTTAGCGCCAGAATGATCAGCGCCGGAATATGCCACCATTCCAGGACAAGTCCCATTTCCGCCCCGCTGAAGATCATGATAATCAGTCCAATAAACGAACCCACAAGTGCAGGCGGGTCCACATTTTCGAGCAATATCTGAAACAGGTTATGCGCTGGACGCGTCAGAATGCGGTCCATCTCACCCTTAACGATATACCTCTCGCTGAACCCCCAGAGATTGATAAAACAACTGAAGATGCCATATGGCACCATGAAATAACCGTATACAAACAGGACTTCACTTTCACTCCAGCCCCCGAGGTTATCCGTGTGGCGGAAAACAACAAAGATAAAGATCAGATTCGTTGCCTGGAACAGCAGATCCGAAATAATCTCGACCCAGAAATCGGCACGATACGTCAGCCGTGTTTTCATGTAGTTTTTTAAATATTCCCCAATTAGACCTAAGTAGTACATGCTGTTAACCCCCTTGCACGAACAGACGCTTGCGCGCCTGACGCCAGATCAGCATCATTGGAACGAGCAGCATGACAAACCAGAGCACCTGAATGCCGAGTACACTCCAGATGCCGGTGCCTTCCACTCTTCCCGTGAATACGGAACCTGGCAGATACGTAATAGCCTGAAAAGGCAATACCTTCATGATCGCGGACATCCAGCCCGGATAGAGGCTGATCGGAATGATGAGACCGGAGAACAAGTCGACCACGACCCGTTTCATGCGCATCATACCTTCGTTGTTTTCCACAAAGAACGCTGCCAGTCCCGTAATGACATTAATCTGGGAGTTAATGAGGAAACTGAAGAACAGCATGACAAGAAATCCGATCCACGCTGAAGGTGCAGTAGGCAGTTCAACCGGGAACAGCAGGATTGCAATGAGCATGCCTGGGATCATCAGCAGCAGGAAACGGAAAACGCCCTCACCGAGACCCTGCATCATTTTGACCATAACGTAGTTGATCGGCCTTATAAATTGAATCGCAATGGATCCATCACGGATATCTGCGGCAATTTCACGGTCCAGGTTGTTAAAATAAAATGCACGCGCCATCCAGGATACCGCCACATACGTAGTCATCTGAGCTGCCGTAAATCCCCCCAGTTCTCCACTTCCGCCATAAATGGCTTGCCATGTAAAGTAATACACGCCAATATTCAGCGTATATATCAAAATGCCGGAATAATAATTCACCCGGTACGCCAGCATCGTCAGAAACCGGATTCGCATAAAATCAAAAAATGCACTATTCATCTAGGATACACCCACCGCTTCTTTCCCTGCTCCCACAATCTCGGGACGCTCGGCAGAACCGGATTGGTAGATACTCCGTACAATCTCATCGGTATTAATCTCAATAATCTGAATATCCGTAATATCAGCCTGTCCCACCACACGGCCAAGGACATCGGACACATTGAGTTCCAGCGGAATCCAGACTGATGCGGACAGCTCGTTCTCTACCGTCCAGCGTACGGGCATGGCGGCAGTCCATTCCTGCATCTGTGCAATCGTGTGGCCCGTCCCAAACTTGAAGCGGATTTCCCGCTCCTTGCCCCATTGGGATTTCAGGTGATCCAGACCGCCATCATAGATGATATTCCCGGCATCAAGCATGATCACTCTTGAACACAGTGCTTCGATATCCTGCAGATCGTGTGTCGTCAGCAAAATGGTTGTTCCATGTTCCTTATTCATGTCTTTCAGGAATTCACGGATCTCCGACTTGACGACAATGTCCAGACCAATGGTTGGCTCATCCAGAAAAACAATATCGGGATTGTGCAGCAATGCGGCCACCAGTTCGCAGCGCATCCGCTGCCCGAGACTGAGCTTGCGCACCGGACGATTCAGCAGATCCTGCAGCTGCAGCCGCTCAACCAGCTCATCCAGCCGTTTGCGGAAATCGGATTCGTCCACACGGTATACCTTGCGCAGCAGATGGAAGGATTCAATCACACCAATGTCCCACCACAGCTGGCTCCGCTGACCAAATACGACACCAATATTCTGTACAAATTTCTCTCGTTCCTGATACGGAACATATCCACCAACCGATATATGCCCTGAAGTAGGCACCAAAATGCCGGTCAACATCTTGATCGTTGTTGATTTACCGGCACCGTTCTCTCCAATATATCCGCAGATTTCACCCTGCGGAATCTGAAACGAAATATCGTTCACCGCCAATACTTCCTGGTATTCGCGTTTAAACAGATCTTGAAATGCGCCCTTCAGTCCACCCCGACTTTTCTGGACGCTAAACGACTTGCGCAAATCTTTGACATCAATCGCCAGCATGATTATACCTCACTTGGATTTTGTTGAAATTGCTTGTAGCCCAAAAAGAAATTATAATGGTATCAGTCAAAATTCAGCAAGCTTTTAAAATAGCTGAAGTTGCGTCCTCTGACTGCTGTTTGGGAAGAGACGTGCACGGAAGGCTTCAGGCTATGTTACTACGGAAACTGAACTCGTTTTTTTATTTCATCTCAAATACAAAGGAGAGCTAGCATGACCAGAAAGACGAAGAGAACCATATGGATTTCTCTTGCCGCCTTTGTTCTGATCGTTGGAGGCGCAGCGGCATTTTATTTCGGTTCTATTCTCAATCAGTTGAATGGCTTGCAGAAGGAAGGCGACGAATCTCCGTTCGCCAGTATTGAAAATGTCGAAAAAGTGAATACACCGGACCCTCCAAAATGGGAAGGCACTGAAACAGTAAATATATTGGTTATGGGTGTTGATGCCCGTGGCCTCAAAGAAGGGGAAATTCCCCGTTCGGACAGCATGATGGTTGTATCGCTCGATCCACTCACCAAAAAAATCAACTTGTTCTCCATTCTACGAGACACTTACGTCGATATAGACGGATTTGGCAAGGAGCGGATTAACACCGCTATCACCCACGGACCAAATGCAGCAATGCAAGCGGCTGGCGACCTGCTGGGGATCCCTGTCCAATATTATGTGTATACCGATTTCCAAGGATTCATCAAATTGGTGGATGCCGTGGGCGGTGTGGACTTTGACGTAGAGAAGGACATGCATTATACAAGCAAAGCAGACAATAACGAGTACGACATTGATCTGAAGAAAGGCTATCAGCATCTCGATGGTGAAACAGCGCTTATGTACGTGCGTTTCCGTCATGATGCGATGTCCGACTTCGCTCGTTCCGAGCGTCAACGTGAATTCCTGAAAGCCGTAGCGGCCAAAATGCAATCCACGACAACCATTGCCAAGCTTCCTACCATTCTGGAACAGGTGAGCCCTTATGTGGATACAAACCTGACACTCTCGGATATGTGGAAGCTCGGTGGTCTTGGATATCAGAGCAGCATGAACGGCAGCGAACAAATTCCGCCGATGAACATGCTGAAGGAAGAGCGGACCGCAGGTGGAGCACAAGTCCTGACGGTAACCAATGAAGAGAAATTGAAGCAGCATATTCAGGATATTATTCATCCGCCTGCTGAACCGGAAGACAGTACGACTGGAACCGAAGATAAAACAGCAAGCGGTGAAGACCAACAGTCGGAGCAACCGGCTCAGTAATGTAAACACGCAGAGGGCAGCCATTATGCTGCCCTCTCGCTGTGTTGTGTTACGAAAATTTGCAACAAAATTCATAGCCGAAAGGAAATAAACCCATGAACTCATCTCGTCCCCAATCCGAAATCTTATATAAAGAGGCACTTGAACATATTGTAGGCGGCGTAAACAGTCCTTCCCGTTCATTCAAAGCCGTTGGCGGAGGCGCACCCGTTTTTATGAAAAAGGCGCAAGGCGCACACTTCTGGGATGTTGACGACAACCGCTACATCGATTATCTGGCAGCGTATGGCCCCATTGTAACTGGACATGCTCATCCTCATATTACCCAAGCCATTAGTGAAGCAGCAGCAAATGGTGTGTTGTACGGTACGCCAACCGAGCTTGAAATCAAGCTTGCCAAAATGCTGAAGGAAGCCATTCCTTCCATGGATAAGGTACGTTTTGTCAACTCCGGTACCGAGGCAGTGATGACTACCATCCGCGTGGCCCGCGCCTACACCAAACGCAATAAAATCGTAAAATTTGCCGGATGTTACCATGGTCACTCCGACCTGGTGCTGGTTGCTGCAGGCTCCGGCCCTTCCACCCTCGGGATTCCGGATAGTGCAGGAATTCCAACCAGCATCGCACATGAAGTGATCACGGTTCCTTATAATGATCTGGATGGCCTGAAAGATGCCCTGGAGCGCTGGGGTGATGATGTTGCAGCAGTAATGGTGGAGCCCATTGTCGGCAACTTCGGCATGGTTATGCCAGAGCCAGGCTTCCTGGAAGGTCTGTGTGCCATGGCACGTGCCAACGGATCGCTTGTGATTTATGACGAAGTCATTACGGCTTTCCGTTTCCACTATGGTTCTACGCAAACGTATGCCGGGCTTGCCAATCATGCCGAGATTGAACCCGATCTGACTGCACTCGGCAAAATCATCGGTGGCGGATTGCCAATCGGAGCTTATGGCGGACGCAAGCATGTCATGGAGCAGGTTGCCCCGCTCGGACCTGCCTACCAGGCCGGAACAATGGCCGGCAATCCTGCCTCCATCTCTGCGGGTATCGCTTGTCTGGAAGTACTGCAGGGCGAAGGCGTATATGAAGAAATGGAACGACTGGCCATTGATCTGACATCGGGTCTGCAGGCGTCTGCCGATCGTCATGGCATCGCACTAACGATCAACCGGATTCGTGGCGCTTTCTCCACACACTTCTGTGATCACCCGGTAACAAATTATGATCAAGCTCAAGATACAGACGGTGAACGGTTCGCCTCCTTCTTCCGGCATATGCTGAACCGCGGTATCAACCTGGCTCCATCGAAGTATGAAGCCTGGTTCCTGACTACAGCTCATACCGATGAGGACGTTCAGGCAACACTTGAAGCAGCTGAAGCCTCCTTCAAGGCGATGGCTCACGAGTAGTCCTAAGATTTCAGTGAAACAGATAAAGGCGTGCAATCAGGCTGAATATTCAGCTTGGCTGCACGCCTTTTGTATTTTTGGGCCGCTTAAAAGTCATTTCACGTTTCCGCTTTGCAGCTTCACGATCTCTTCACGAATGATCCGCATGCCTTCCTCAAGCCGCTGCTTCGGCACATTGGATATATTCAGCCTCAGCATTTTATCCTGCTGCGTTCCCTCAAGGTAGTAACGCTCGGTTGTACCTGCTATTACTCCGCGTTCTTCCAGCCTTGATAACAACACGCCAAGCGGCATATTGCTGGCCAATGGCAGCACGGTATGCTCCCCACCTGTTCGCGGAGCATGGGCAAAGGGACTAAACTCCGGATCGGCAGCAAGCTGCTCATGAACCTTCTGCATCCGGGCTGCATAACGACTGCGAATGACTTTCCCGTGATGTGCAAACATGCCATTGCGAATATAGACCTCCAGCGCAGCCTGAGACAGCACCGAGGTGTCGATATCCAGCATTTTTTTGTGTCCCCCGAACGAAGGAGCAAGAGCTGCGGGAAGGACCGCTACACCAATGCGCAGGCCGGGAAACAGAATTTTGGAGTAGCTTTTCAAATAGATGACCCTGCCTACCGTATCATAAGAAAATAGCGGGTCCTGTTTTGTATTTTCCTCCAGATCGGCTAAATAATCGTCCTCCACCAAGTACACGTCATATCGTTCTGCCAGCTTAATTAATCTCTTCTTCTCAGCTAAGGTCATGGATGTCCCCAACGGATTGTGAAAGCGTGGCATGACGTAAAAGAATTTAATATCGCCTTCACCAAATTGCCGTTCCAGCGACTCCCAATCAAGACCTTCCAGCGTGCGTCTTACTCCGGTAATAGGTACATTCAGGCCTTCCAGCAGGGATGGCATAAGATGATAGCTTGGTAGCTCAACCAGAACCCGTCTCTTGCCATTCGGAAAAGCCATCAAGGCCAGCACTGCAAGCGCCTGCTGCACGCCGGATGTAATAAAGAACTGTTCCGGAGGGGCAAACACCTGATAGTCGGCAAATTGCTTTTGCAGCAGGTTGATCAATGAAGGCAGCCCACGCTCCGTACCGTACAGAAATAGCTCCGCCTGGTTGTTCTCCATGGCCTGATCTACACAATGACGAAAATCGGAATACGGAAATACCCGGGGGTCCGGAGCAGCAGAGGCAAAATCCAGTGGCCCTTTCCAATCGACATCTTCTACTCCTACTCCATTCTGTACAGCGTAATAACCCGATTGAGGAACTGCATATACCAGATGTCGCTGCTCAAGCCACTGATAGGCACGAATAGCCGTGCTTACACTGCATTGATATTGTTCAGCCAGCACACGCACTGCGGGAAGTTTAATTCCCTTGTCAATCGATTGCTGACGCCCCCGCTGCTTCTGTATCCAACGCTGCAGCGACTCCGCAATTATTTCATATTTTTTCATATAGATGATTTTCCTTTCCACATAGCTGTACCGGTACAATCTATACTTTTCATCATTGTACCACGACTGAACTGACAGTATATTGAATGAAGCAAAGACCTTACAGCACGTGATAACAATCAAGGGGTTTGCCTAGTCCAACCGAGATAATCAAGCTATATGGAGGAACAATATGAATACGACGCGTACCCGGGCTTATGCCTATACCGCAGCCGTAATGTATGCGGCTATCATTGGTTTATCTTTTCTATTTGTCAAAATGACCGTCAATGTGGCACACCCGATCGATGTGCTTGCACATCGATTCGCCCTATCCCTTCTCGTAGTCAGCATCCCGGTCGTCCTGGGATGGATTAAAATTCGGCTCACCCTGAGGGATCTGTGGCGGATCATACCGCTAGGCCTGCTTTCTCCGGTTTTATTTTTTGCCTTTCAGGCATTTGGGCTGGTATCCTCCAATTCATCGGAGGCCGGAATCATTCAGGCCATGGCCCCTGTCTTTACCCTTATTCTGGCTTCAGTATTCTTGAAAGAACGGACATCTATGCTGCAAAAGCTATTCCTGCTTCTTTCTGTTGCCGGAGTGGTCTTCATTTTCCTGATGAAAGGCAGCGGAATGACTTCAGGTAATTTCAAGGGAATTGCCCTGCTGCTGCTCTCTACAATTTGTTTTGCAGGGTATGGGGTGCTTGCCAGACCGCTCACCCAGAAGTATAAGCCGATGGAATTAACATGGGTTACCCTGCTCGTCGGTTGTCTTGTTTTTAACGTCTCCGCCGTCATCCGTCATTTATCCAGCGGTACGATAAGCGATTATGTAAAACCTTTCGGGGATGCATCTTATCTAGGGGCGCTGGCCTATCTGGCCATCCTCTCCACCATGATTTCGACTCTGCTGTCCAGCTATGCGTTAACCCATCTGGAAGCTTCGAAGATGAGTGTATTCAGCAACTTCTCTACCTTGATTTCCATAGCGGGTGGAGCCTGGATTTTGCATGAACCCGTCAGCAGATACCATTTTGTCGGAGCCATCCTGATTATCGCAGGTGTGCTCGGAACCAATATGAGTGGTAGAAAACACAGGCTGGTCAGTGAAGTCAAAGCATGATACAATGTGAAAAATTGTAAACGGACGTTATCAACGATGATGAAGAGAAGTACATACGACAGCGTGCTCCAGAGAACCGGCGGATGGTGGAAGCCGGTGCACAGGTCGTATGGAAATGGGCTTCGGAGTTCCGAGCTGAACACGTATGTATCCTGTAATCGGGGTGCAGGACGGTAAGTAGGCAAGGCGGCATGTTCAGCCGTTATCCACGGACAGGATATCGATCAAGATATCTGCTGGTTCCGGTCTGTTTTTTTTCAATCAGCCTGACCATAAATCTTGATCCGTATCTCTAAGTGGGCCGCAACCAGCGGCCAATTAAGGTGGCACCGCGAAGCATAAGCTTCGTCCTTCTATTCTGTTCCCTCACGGGAATCAGGATGAAGGACGAGGCTTTTTTTGATATCTACATACTGTAACAGGCTGAAAGGGGGTGATGGTCGTGGAAGATGGCTGGTGGCGTCAGCAGATTAGAATGCGCGAACAATTACAAAATCAAAGGAGAATGAACCATGAATATGAACAAGGATGTTATTTTAACTGGAGACCGGACCACAGGGCAGCTTCATCTCGGCCATTACGTGGGCAGCCTGTGCAGCCGGGTACAATTGCAAAATGAATACAAAACATATATTTTACTGGCAGATGTGCAGGCACTGACCACTCATTATGATCAGCCAGGATTGATTGCGGGCAGCGTTCATCAAGTGACTCTTGATTATCTCGCTGTAGGCATTGACCCAAACAAGGCCACGCTGTTTATCCAATCCATGATTCCGGAGATTGCGGAATTGACTGTGATCTTCTCGATGTTTGTCACTGTGAACAGCCTTCGGCACAATCCCACCATCAAAACGGAAGCGAGCGATCGCGGCTATACGGATCTGTACTACGGTTTCTTGGGCTATCCGGTCAGTCAGACTGCTGATATTGCATTCTGCAAAGCGACCCTCGTTCCCGCAGGCGAAGACCAGATTCCGCATATTGAGACAGCACGCAGACTGGTCCGGCGTTTCAATGAACTCTATGCTCCGGTTCTGCCGGAACCACGAATCCTGACCGGGGAGCGGCTCGGCGGACTGGATGGCATCGGCAAAATGAGCAAAAGCATGGGCAACGCCATCTCATTAAATGCGAGTCCCGATGATGTCAATGCCAAACTGACCAAGGCCAAGACTGATCCTGCGCGTATCCATCGTACTGATCCAGGTCACCCCGATATCTGTCCGGTATTTGCCTATCATCAATTATTCCGTAAGGCTCATGCGGAAGAGATCCATGCCAGCTGCAGCGAAGGTTCCATTGGATGCAGAGATTGCAAACAGTTTGCAGGTACTGCAATTAATGAACTGCTTGCCCCTTTTCGAGAACGGCGGAACCATTATGAGCAACGAGGGGACGAGGTCAAAGAAATTCTGGTTGAGGGCACCCGCCATGCCCGCAAAATCGCGCGGGAAACGATGCTCGAAGTACGGGAGGCCATGGGTATCCGTTACTTTGATTTGTAAGCATAAGGATGAAGTTAGACATCAGGATGAGATGAAACATCATGAACTACAGGCCCGCCTGTATGAAGAGAACCAATCACGTTAACACTGCTGAGGACAGTCTATCGCGAAAAGGGGACCCCTCAGCATGAAACCTAGACAGCCTTCTTTTTTGCAAGCCATGATGTTAATTATGTTATCTGTCGGCCTAATCAGCCACGTCCTGATCATTCCAGCCTTATTGAGTGCAGCGAAAAGGGATTCCTGGATTTCCGTCCTGCTATCCGCAGGACCCTATGTTGTTTTTGCGCTCATGCTTGCCTACGTCTCTCGTTTTCTTCAGCATCAAACACTGCATGAATGGCTGACTTCCCATCTGGGCAAGCCCCTCGGCTTGTTATTTCGGGTGGGAAACAGCCTCTTTTTCCTGTCTGTTATTTACTTTACCCTGCATGATACCACCACGTGGGCCAAGACCAATTACCTGACAGAGACACCCGTATTGGTAACCAGCATTGCCCTTATGTCACTTTGTGCGTATGCAGCCTATAAAGGGATTCGTTCGCTCGCATTTACAGCAGGGCTTGTTCTGCCTCTCGTTGTGGTGCTTGGCTTCTATGTCGCCATCGTAAATACCCAATATAAGGATTACAGCCGTCTACTTCCTGTACTCGAACAGGGCTGGCAGCCCGTTTTCCATGGCATGATGTACAGCCTTTCAGGCATGTTTGAGCTGCTCTTTATCTGGTACATCCAGCCCCACTTGGCTAAACGAATCCGTGTATGGCAGTATGTTATGCTCGCGTTTATCATTCTTGGACTGACTCTTGGCCCACTTATTGGTGCTATCGTAGAATTCAATCCTTTTGAAGCTGCCAAAATGCGTTATCCCGCTTTTGAGGAATGGCGAATTGCCTCCTTGGGCAAATACATCGCACAGACCGATTTTTTCTCGATCTATCAGTGGCTGGCCGGTTCATTTACCCGAATAAGCCTTGCCATGTATATTGTGGTAGAAATTTGGAATATTAAGAGCGCCACCAGAAGGTTAATCAGCATGGTTACGATCGCTGTTTTGTTTATTCTTTCCATGCTGTACCGTCTGGATGATATGACATTCGAAAAGCTGCTTGTCGATTACATATTTCCATTCAATCTCATCTATCTAAGCGGATTAGCCATTATTGCCACCACCGTTGGATTCGTCAGTTCACGCCATCAGAGGAGGAAACATCATGGAGCACCCAGCGATTGACATCACGTCCCATGAAACACTGCTTGCCTCTTTGAAAAAACAATTCGATCCCTGTGCGGATGTCGTTATTCAGACTTTTCCTGCCAAAAATGAAACCGATAAGTCGGTCATTATGCTATATTGTGACGGCTTGACCGATGGCAAACAAATTAACCAGTTCATTATTCCCCGGCTGGAAGAGCATTCTTTGCTTATTGAAGAAGCCCATCCCAAAGAATTGGGATTAACACTGAATCCAATAGAAGATCTTACCGATGCAGAGAATATAAACCTTCTCATTTTCAGTGGACAATTGCTGCTCATTTTCGGAGACGGTGAACAAGCGTGCAGTGTGGATATTGCAAGTATACCAGGAAGAAACCCTGAGGAATCGGCTATTGAGTCATCGGTCAAAGGCCCTCGTGATGGATTCACCGAAGAATTAAGCGTAAATATTGCTCTCATTCGTAAACGAATGAAAACCTCTTCCATGTGTTACGAAAAATATGTAAAAGGTGGCCGTACTCAGACCGCTATTGCCCTATTGTACGTAAAGGACATTATTAATCCCGAAATTCTGAAGGAAGCTCGCAAAAACCTGGACCAAATCGAATTGGATGGCCTTCTTGGGACTTCTGTTATGGAACGCGCCGTTATGGGTGGCATTCGCAGTATTTTCCCGCTCACCGATAATACGGAACGCCCTGATTACGTCGTAGACTCACTCTTAAATGGGCGTTTTGCTGTTCTGATTGAAGGTTCACCTGTAGCCGTCATCGCCCCAACCACCCTGTTCAATCAGCTGAAATCACCGGAAGATGAGAGTACGCCTTTCTTTATTGTGACTTTTGAACGGATTTTGAGGATTTCAGGTTTGCTTATCGC
This sequence comes from Paenibacillus sp. PvP094, assembly GCF_040546835.1. Classification (NCBI taxonomy): domain Bacteria; kingdom Bacillati; phylum Bacillota; class Bacilli; order Caryophanales; family Paenibacillaceae; genus Paenibacillus; species Paenibacillus sp. PvP094. The sequence goes on from NZ_JBEPOM010000001.1 coordinate 1,379,557, forward strand.
CTGTTTTTTTCCAGCCTTCTACATCGGTTTGACCAGTTTTAATGTGGAGCAGATCCCTCTACCTCTTCTGGCGACTATTGCCGGAACACGTATGGGCTTGCCCTTGCCAGTGACATTGGAGGCATTTCTGATGATCTTCATGTTTGAATTATTTAATGAAGCAGGCCGCAGACTGCCGCGTGCACTGGGCCAGACTGTCAGCGTCGTAGGTGGGCTCATCATTGGAGATGCAGCTATACGTGCGGGAATAACTTCGCCCACCATCATAGTAACCGTGGCCATTTCGGTCATTTCCAGCTACATTTTGGTGAATACGGTACTAAGCGGGGCTACAGCTCAAGTTCGGATCGGAATGCTTGTCCTATCGTCCATACTTGGGTTATTCGGTTTCATGCTTGGGCTATTTGCCCTACTGGTACACCTCGTTTCCTTGGAATGTTATGGCGTTTCCTATTTATCTCCCGTCTCTCCCTATATTCCCGGTGACTTCACCCAATCCGTATCCATGAAACCTTCCATGAAGAGGACCAAACGTCCGGCCGCACTCCATACCCAGGATTCCACCCGCCGGAGGAAACGTCCGTGAATAGATGGCTTTCCCTGGGTGGCTTGCTTATTAGCTGTGTGGTCTTGCTAACAGGTTGCTGGGATTCCAAAGAGGTTCAGAGCATTAACTTTATCACGGGAATCGGGATAGATTACGAGGATAATAAATATATCGCTTATGCCCAACTGATCGATTTCTCCAGTATTGCCAAGCAGGAGGGGCCAACTTCACGGCAAGCAAGTGATATCTGGATTGGGCGAGGCGAAGGCACAACGCTTAGCATGGCTATTAACGATCTCTATCAGACTTCGCAGCAACAAACCTTGTGGACGCATGTAAAAGCAATCGTTTTATCCAAAAACGCCTTGAACGGTCGGCTCGAGGATATTTTTAATACACTGCTGCATTCTGGTGAGTTGAGATACACACCTTGGATTTACGGTACAGAACAAAGCATACCCGATGTGCTTGCTCCCTCTGCCCTTTTAAACCAATCGACCCAGACCATTGAGCTATTTGAACCGATCAAGCTGTATAAGCAGTTCTCTTCCTTTGAGCCGATCCGTCTCCATCAGCTTCTTGATGGTTTACGTGAGCCTGCTTCGGTTATTCTATTACCATCCATCACCAACAGGAACCAAACGTGGTTTAATGGGGAGGAGAATCCCCCACTAATTAAAACGGATGGATTTTTTGTCATATCGAACGGTGCCAATCAAGGCAAAGTGGCAGGCGAAGAAGCCAATGGTACCCGATTCGTGAATTATGATCGTGTCCACCAGTATCCATTGTATGTTTACAATAATGGAAGCAAGACTCCGGATCTGACTCTTAGACTGCATGACCCCCATACCAAAATTTCAGCAAGAAAGGAAGGAAGCGGGGTCACCTTCGACCTCGTTACTTCGGCAAAAGGCATCATCGTTGAAGAACGTGGTACTCACCAGTCTCCCCAAACGATGGAGGAAGCAGCCGGGAAACAGATTGAGTCCGAAATTCGTGATACGTTCGAAAAAACCAAATCACGCCAGATCGATTCCTACGGTCTGGTGGAACATCTGTATCGTCATGACCTCGCTCTATGGAAAGAGCAGGTTCAGAACCGGGCAGATCCGATCAAACGATTCAAACTTGGAAAAGTGAAAGTCCATGTGAAAATCCTCAATGCCAGCACATACAAATATACGGAGTAATATGTGCAAAAAGGACCAGCCACCTGCAGCATTTGCAAGGTGGCTCGTCGTCTTGGCATGAAAATTTAAGTCAGTGGAAAAGCCATGACACTCATCAGTGCCAGTTCAGGCTGGGTGGTATCCAGCCGACTATACTGGATGATGACGGGAACATTGCTGGCGACGGTGATGGCATACGGGACACCCGCAGGAATAGACTGATCTCCAGCATGAAGTGCTGCCGTCCGGATATGACTGGTTCTTCTTCCCGGCACGCTCGCTTCAATATTCTCGAGCGGCTCTCTGTCTTCGAAGAAGATCGTTATATCGAGTTTCGCATCCTCCAGACCGGTATTCAGAACACAGATGCTCTCATGACTCTCCAGGGAGCCCCGACTATCTGGTGGTATGTAACCGTCTGGAATAACCCAATAGGTGTGGCCTGTCGGCACTGCTGCCTCACGCTTTGCCAAACGGGCTGCTTCAGTATGCTCTCTTGTCATACGTGATCCTCCTCTATGAATTATGATGTTTAACTGCCTAGAGCTGCGCAGCTGACACTTAACAGATATATCGTCGCTCAAACGCTGAATGCTCCGGCATCCTTCCCATCTTCTCTTCCAGGCAGAGATAACTGTTTAAACGCAGACGCTTCGGTGCAGAGTCTCTTACTCTCAGGCTACCTCAAATACATTTGCAGCGGCTGCAGCCTTAGCTCACGGATAGCTTCCGCTACCTGTGCGGCAAGGCGCTGTCCGCCGCGTTCCTGAAAGTGTGTGTTATCCTCCACACCAGCCGGGAAGCTCAAATATTCACCCGGAAGCACCCACATGAAATATTCCTTGGTGCCTTCAATTCCCGCCTGCTCAAACAAAATACGGCTCCGTTCAGCAAGGTCGATCAGCGGAACATCTTCCTCTTGTGCCAGCTCCCGCACGGCAATAATATAATCGCCATGCGTGTCGGTCAGCGTACCATCGTCGGCGAAATAGCGCCGATGCACTGGCGTCACCAGCACCGGGTGGGCACCGGCTCCGCGGGCTGCATCGATATACTTTTTCAAATATTCCTTATAGGTTGTGAATGGATCCGTTCCCCGCTCCGGGTCCGGTTTCTCATCATTATGTCCGAATTGAATGAACAAGAAGTCCTCCGGCTTGATATGCTTCATTATCGCACCCAATCGGCCTTCATGGATGAAGCTGCGCGAGCTTCGTCCCGACTGTGCGTGATTATCAACGGCAACATCGTGCTTGAATTGGGCTGGCAGCAGCTGTCCCCAGCCACAGTATGGGTACCCGCTCTCCGGCTGATCCGTTACCGTGGAATCTCCTGCCAAGAATACGGTCATCGTCTGATTGGCAAGTGTAATCTCCAAGGCGTTGACCCGCGGGGCCGGACCGGAGAAGGACAGACGCAGCCTTCCGCCTCTGACCACAACTGAAAATCTGATTTCGGCACATTGTCCCGGCAGAGTACGAATCGTTGGCAGCATCAATCTGCCTTCACCAGCCTTAACGCTGGTGACCGTCTCAGCGAGCTCATCTCCGGCAATGAGAAGCACCTGATAAGTTCCGTCCGGCACATCAACGATAAACGATGCCTTGAGTGGAATACAGAAGCTTGAACGCAATCGGGCAGACACATTGGCCTGCCCCGAGTACTTCTGATTTTGCTGTACACGATCCCGATCTTCTGTCTCACCAAACCGCTGTCTTTCATAAACACGGGAATCCGGCTCAAATCCGTAACCGATCGAATCACTGTAGGTACTATTGGCTGACACTTTCCGGTACCCTTCAACCCCCTCACCCGGGCCGAAGTCGAATTTCCAATGCGTAATAATCTCTTTCTTGTGGACCGCTGCCTCCGTGGCAACGGCTTGACTACCCAGAGCCTTATCCAATAGGAACAACCTCCCTGTTCAGCATTTTGGATGAAGTGTTAATCCAGTGAAAGAAGTTATTATCCTTTCAGTCCGCTTGTGCTCATGCCCTGTACAATTTGTTTCTGGAAAATGAAGAATACAGCTACAACCGGAATGAGACTGACGATGGACATGGCGAACATGGCTCCCCAGTTGGAGGCAGACTCGCTATCCAGGAACATTTTGAGCGCCATTGATACCGTATATTTATCCGGTGAGTTCAGATACAGTACCGGCCCCAGAAGATCCTCCCATCTCCAGTAGAAGGAGAAGATTGCGGCAGTCGCGAGCGAGGACTTAATCAGCGGCATGATAATCTGAATGTACAATCTGAATTTGTTACATCCATCAATGGTTGCTGCTTCATCCAGCTCTTTTGGAATCGTACGAATGAACTGTACCATCAGGAAAATGAAGAACGGCATTCCGAAGAATGTAGGTACCACAATCGGTAGAATCGTATTCAACCAGCCCAGCTTCGTAAAGATAATGTATTGCGGAACCAACACCACGTCATGTGGCAGCATCAGAGTCAACATCATCAGGGAGAACCAGAAGCTGCGGCCCCTGAAGTTCAATCTGGCAAAACCGAAGGCGATAAGCGACGAGGATAATACTGCACCGATGGTGGAAATGACCACGATAACAAGTGAATTGGTGATGTAGTCCATAAACGGTCTTCCCCCCGCGCCTTTCCAGCCATCGACATAGTTGCTCCAGATCCATTCGGTAGGGAAAAGGGACTCCGCAGTAACGAAGATGGTGCGGCTCTCCTTGAATGAACTGAATAACATCCAAAGTACCGGATACAGCATCAGGAGGGCTAAAGCCGCAACGAACAGGTGATAAATCGGCCACTTTACATTTTTCCAAACCATCGTTACTTCCCTCCTTCAGATTCATAGAACACCCAGAACTTGGATGTCAGGAACACGGCTACAGTGAGGATACCGATCATGATAAGCATAATCCAGGCCATTGCTGAAGCATAACCCATATTGTTAAACATAAAGGCCTGACGGAACAGATACAGCGAGTAGAGCATTGTACCGTCCATTGGACCACCCTCTCCTTTGGAGATGATGTATGCAGGCACAAAGGTCATGAAGGCACCGATGGTTTGCATGATCAGGTTGAACAGGATGATTGGACTAAGCAGCGGCAAGGTGATGCTAAAGAACTTACGTATCGGGTTTGCTCCATCCACCCCTGCTGCCTCATACATCTCGGGGGAGATATTTTTGAGGCCTGCCAGAAAGATCAACATGGAGGAACCGAACTGCCAGACGGACAGCGAGATCAGCATGACCAGGGACGCATCCGGATCACCGAACCAGCTGATTGGCCCGATTCCGATAGCCGTCAATGCACTGTTGATAACCCCTTCATTACTGAAAAGGTTACGCCACATGATCGACACCGCCACACTACCACCAATAATGGATGGGAGATAATACAACGTACGGTACGTTCCGACCATACGGGAACCGGTATTCAGGATCATGGCAACGAAGAGTGCGAAGACCAGTCTCAGCGGAACACCAATGAAGACATACAGGAATGTTACCTTAACCGAGTTCCAATACTTCGGGTCTTCAAAAAACATTTTGGTGTAGTTGTCCATCCCAATCCACCGGGGAGAAGTGAACAGGTTATAACTTGTGAACGACATGTATAAGGACACAAACATCGGGATCAGCGTAAAGCCCAGAAAGCCGATAATAAACGGACTAATAAATGCGTACCCGGTCAGGTTTCTGCGCAACGACGAATACTGCCTCAACGGAATGAACCTCCTTTATTGATCTGCCTGCTTCCGACAAACGGGGATGCACAATTGGACGGGGAAAGGCCCCCGCGGTTAGCGAGCAGCCCCAGTCCCGTCATCCCGGGTGGGATGAGCAAGCAATCATTCAACTGTTATTTATTGTTGGCCAGAACCGCTTCGGCGTTTTTACGGAATGTCTCCGCAGCCTGTTCCGGTGTAATTCTGCCAAAATTCAATTCCTCAACAGCATCTGCCAGAGACGCAATGACTTCAGGTGAACCCACTGGTGGTGGCGGGCTCATTGGTGATGCTTTTGGCTCCATGGCTGCTACAAAGTCAAATACCTGTTTCGTTGGCTCACTCAGTTCAGGTGCAATGGCATCCTTGATTGCGCCGGAGATCGGCACACCGCGCTCACCCTTGATCAGCTTGTTGGCTTCCACGTCATTCACCCAGAAATCAATGAACTTGGCCGCTTCTTCCTTCACTTTCGAGTTCGAAGTGACTGCCCAGTACATACTTGGCTGCATGTAGAGACCCTTCTCCATATCCGGTCCAGGCATAGGAGCAAATTCCAGTGGACGGTTAGCAACTTGCTGTACGGCTACGAACTGGTTGGACCATTGCCAGATTCCGATCCCTTTGCCTTTGACCAGATCGGATTCCTCAATAATCCCCTTCGTCTGGTTAGCGATATCCGGTGATGGTGCCGCTCCTTGTTCGATCATGCGACGCATCAAACCGAAAAACTCGACAAACAGTTTATCATCGTCATATCCAAGTCCCGTACCTTCAGCATTGTAAAGTGACAGGCCTTTGGTCCGCAGGAAATAGTGGAAGAAAATATCCGGAGCTACCCCGCCATCCAAGTACAATCCTTTTTCTGCGGCTTGTTTACCCAGCGCTTCGTAAGACTCCCAAGTCAGATTTTCCGGGAATGTATCTACTCCTGCCTTTTTGAGCAGTGCCGGGTCATAATGAAAGCCCAGTACGTTAACCCCGGCAGGTACACCGTACTGCTTGCCGTTGATTACGCCAGTACTGATGACGTTTTCGGAAACATCATCCACCTTGATCTGATTGCCAAGGTAAGGAGCCAGATCTTCCAGCTGACCATTTTGTGCATATTGGCTGATGTAGGAAATATCCATCTGAACAATGTCTGGCAGCTGGTTCGCTGCGGCTTGTGGAGCGAGCTTTTTCCAGTAGTCATCAAACGAGGCATACTCGACGTCAATTTTGACGTTCGGATTTTTCTCTTTGTACAAGTCAATGACCTTCTGCGTGTATTCGTGACGTGTATCCGAGCCCCACCACGCGATACGCAGCGTCACCGAGCCATCCGCGGATGTTCCTCCCGATCCTCCATCTGAGCTGCACGCCGCCGTAAATACCAGCAGCATAGCCATCATCAGGAATATTGCCTTTTTCACCATGCCAATCTCCCCTTTTTGTGTGGATATGGTTATGTGAACGGGTTATCCTCGCCTTTCTGATAACGCTTTCACAAACTTGATATTGTCATTTTCGCAAATGTACGACCAGAGTTGAATACACAAATCCGTCTTGTTGGTTCAAAAAACAGAGGAGGACAACATTCACCCTTCACGGTGTTGTTTGTCCCCCTCATACAACGTCCAAGGAGCTGCAATTCATTGTTATATGCCGGATCTTCTGTATTCGGTTGGTGTCATGCCGGTCCACTTTTTGAACACCTGACTGAAATATTGCGAATTACCTCCGAAGCCGAACAGTTCCGCAAGCTCGAATACCTTTACATCCCCGCCTCGGCGAATGTGCTCACATGCACGCTCAATGCGCAGACGATTCACATAGTTGGAGAAGTTTTCTCCTGTTACTTTTTTGAAAATTTTCCCCAGGTAATCCGGATTCATATACAGCATTTGATGGGCAACACCATTCAGTGAAAGATCAGCCTCACCGTAGTGTTTATCTACAATATCCATCATCTTCTCCACGGCGGAAGACTGACGGCTTATATGATTTTTATAATAACCAGAGGTCAGATTGGCTGTGCTGTTGGCGATAAAAGACTTCAGTCCGGACAAAGTATCCATGTGAGGAAGCTCTGCCATCCGCTGCGTAAACTCCGTGGCCTCTTCAGGTGGACAGACATGAATCATGGCCGAATAGAGCTGAACAACATAAGATCGGGTGACCTCAATATCAAGCTGCTGCCCGGCTAAGCGCTCAAACAGGCGATCAACTTCGGCACTGGCTTCCTCGCTATTACCCGACTTAATCAGTTGGCACAATTGTTCGGCATCCTGCTCGGCATGAACGCCTTCACATTCCCCGGCAATAGCTACATCATTCTTCGTGATCAACTTACCTTCTCCGATGAAAAAGCGATGGTTCAGACATTGCAGCGCCTCACGATACAGACGCCGTGACTGGACCATGTGGTCCGCTTCGCTAAGTGCAGCCGTCACTTGTAACTTATAGAGCCTGGTAAAAGCCGCTCTCACTTCCTCAATTCTCTCCCTTAAGTCAGCGTAATCAGCTGAATCTTCAAGCAGAATCAGCAGCTTGCCTTCAATGGTTGTGCTTAATAAGACATACGGCAGCAGATCGCTGGCAATGTTCTTGATGGCAAACAAATGACTGTAGTCATGTTCGTCCGAGATATGGAACAATAACAAGCGAACTTGACTTGCTTCAAGTTTCAGATCGAAGAGTTCCTGATAATATTCCAGATCGACCGGACCATATGTCCGATTGGTCATGAATTCGAGCAAAAATTGTTCTTTTACATGAGGAAGTACCCTCTGCAGCCGCTGCTTCATCTCCCCAGCCACATGCTCTTTTACCTGTGCATCCTGATGCTCTTGAAGCAGTTCCGACAGGGCATCATGTATCTGATTTTCATTGCAGGGCTTCAGCAAGTAATGCTTCACGCCATATTGCATGGCCCGGCGGGCATATTCAAACTCTTTGTACCCGGACAGCATGATAAACCGAAGCCCAGGGTAGGCTTCAGAAGCCTTTTCTATAAGTCCTAGTCCATCCAAACCCGGCATGGATATATCGGTGATAATAATATCAGGTCTGGAATGCCCGATTTTGTCCAATGCCTCAATCCCATTCCTGGCGGTGTCCACCAATTCAGTACCGGCTGCCGCCCAATCCACCACTTGGGAGATCCCCTCCAAAATCACACGTTCGTCATCTACGAGCATCACTTTGTACATCGTCATCGTCCTCTCTGATCCAAGGTATTCTGATCGATACTACGGTCCCGGCACCGGGATTGCTGCTCATGACCATACTGCCCTCCTCACCGAAGGTCAGTCTGATCCGTTCCTGGATGTTGGATAAACCTATGCCTTGCCCTCTTGTCTGAATGCGCCCTTCCTGCAATTGCTCCAAAAACTCCGGGGTCATGCCCGGTCCGTCATCCTCTACTTCGATGATAATCTTGTCATCTTCTGCTCTAGCTCGAATCCGAATTTTGCACGGGTGTATACTTGGTTCAAGCGCATAGTGAATGGCATTCTCCACCAAAGGCTGTAACGTTAGCTTCGGAAGACGTGCACTCCCCACCTCAGGAGCAATATCCATATCAAAATCAAGCCTTTCCTCAAATCGTGTGCGCTGAATGGTCACATAACTGCGGACGATATCCAGCTCCCTTTCCAGCGTGATCCACTTCTCGGACATATTCACTGAACTGCGCAGCAGGAAGCCGAGGGCCTCGACCATTTCGGAAATTTGCCGCTGCTTCTGCACTTTGGCCAGCCAGTTAATGGACTCCAGCGTGTTATAGAGAAAATGCGGATTGATTTGTGCTTGAAGCGCTTTCAACTCTGTCTCCCGAATGACCAGCTGCTTCGCATAATTCTCGTCAATCAGTTCCCTGATGCGCTGCAGCATCATTTTGAATGTACGATGGAGCAGCCCAACTTCATTTTGGGAAGATACCGGAACATTGCCCAGAGCAGCCTCCTCCAGTTTATCCAGATCACCCTTTTCAATGTTGCGCATCTTCTTAATCAACTGGGCGATCGGCTGTGTAATGCTTCGAGACAGCTTAGCTCCAAATACAAGTGCCACCAGCAAAATCATAAAGAAAATGACAGTAACCAACTGTTTGACAAACTGTATTTGCTTAAACATCTGGTCAAACGGCGTCATATAAAGGTACACCCAATCCGTATAGGATGAATGCGCACGGGCGACGAAGTTCCTTCCCTGTTCAAACATCGCAATCCCGTAAGGCTGGGTACGCTTCAATTCGGATTCCAACTCGGAATCGGTCACTGACGATTGGGTGGGATAGATGACTTCACGCCCATCGGTAATCAACAGCTGTGAGTCCTCTGCGGGATGCTGCATCTGGTCCTGAACAATACGATCCAGCCGTACACGGATAATCAGTGTTCCCAGCTTCTCCAATGTGAAGGCTCCACCAGTGAAGGACTTGACCTGCCGCACGGATATGAGCCTCGCTTGCTGGTCTCCGCTTGTATACCATGCATTGGATCCTGAATATTGCTGTCCGAGTGCAATCAGTTCTGTCTGCATGGACTCCGATATTCCCTCACGGTTTCCCGCAGCCATAACGTTATGATCATTATCGATAAATATCATGGAATAGATGTACTTCTCTGATCCAGCATATGCGACAAGTCGGTTGGTTATCTTTTTGAGCAGCCCGTTTTTCTCGTATCCGGATTCTGCCTTATCCAACTGCAGAAGATACTGCTGGAGCGCCTCGTCCGACATGACCTTGAAGGAAAGATTGGCGATTTCGCGCAGCTGATTCTCGATGCCCACGGAAGACATATTCAGTACCTGGGACGACTTCTCATAGATTTGGCGATCATAGATTCTGAATACGTATCCTAGGACAGAAACATAAAACGTGAAACTGATCAGCATCAAAAATCCGATGAGAAGAATGGTTTTGTGATGGATCGGCAGCGATGTGAAAGCGTTTTTAATTTTTCTCATCCAAAGCGCTCCTTTGGCCCCGCGAAGGGTGCAGGCAGGTGTGAGAGTCTCGTTCTACTGTAAGTTATTTTCATATTTACACATCCATGGGCAGATGACAAGTCATATTTATGCAACATATAGCGTCCTATTCAAAGGCACTGAGAAAAGAAGCCGGATTGATCGTCAGATCAAACCGGCTTCTCGAATAAAATAACTTCACATTGGTTTACGGATTAACAAATACCGTCTTCAACTTCGCAACATATTGCACATCAAAGCCAAGACCTTCAGCTACCATGGCCAGTGGCACATACGTTTTGGACTCCTTGCCCACCTTGTTCAGGAACGCAGGTGTATCTACGGCAACAGATGCGCCATTCACCTGAACCGCACTTGCACCAATCTTCACAGCTACCTTACGGTCTCCGTATGTAATGGTTGCCGTGGAGGTTTTATTGTCCCAAACCGTGGTAGCCCCTACAGCGTTCACGATATCCTGAATTGCCACAAAATTTTTCCCATTGCGAATGATGGGTTTATACGGCGTGTTCAACGTTTTGCCGCTAACGATGATGTTCATCGGTTCACCTGCTGCAGGCGCGGTCAGTTTTGTATAATCGCCCCAGATCGTTTCTGCAAAGACCTTGGCGATCGCTTCGTATCCAAACTGATTCGGGTGAAAATCACGATCCTTGATCATATGTGTCATGGTTCCCTCACCGCCAACAAACTCCTTGGCTACATGTGCCACTTTTACATCCATCCCCTGTGCGGTGAATTGGGATGCAATGCCGTCAATTGTTGCCGTAAAACCTTTGGATGCTTCCATGAGCTTGGCATATAATGCTTTACCCGCTACTTCAGGCATAGGCTGGTACTGGTCGGCAATGACAATTTTAGCGTCGGGATTAATGACATGAATTGTATTGATTACCTCGCTAACATTCGCGGTATACGCTGCCAGCAGCGCCTTCACCTTAGCTTCCAATTCCGAGTCACTAAGGGTACCGGCTGTACCCAGCAGTTCGGATACATCATTGCCTCCAATGGTAATCGCGATGAGATTGGCTCCTGCTACGCTTTCGCGGATTGCAGCTATGTTGGCTCCCATCTGCCCCGCTCTTGGATCTGGCAAACTCGGCTGAATGGCTTCAGATGTCAATGTTTTGCCTTCATTTATTGCAGAGATAAAGTTCTTCAATCCAATGCTCTTCAAGCCGGCTATACCATAGTTATCCACCTGAATACGACCATGGAGCAGCCCTTGCTCCTGCAAGCGCTCTACATAACCATAAGGCAGGCCCTTAGCATTCGGCTCGTATCCTACCGTAATAGAATCTCCCAAAGTGACGATTCTGAACTCCTTCGTTACAGCTGCAGCATCCTTCTTCACATTGGCGGCCGCGGTTGTTGTGCCGGCAGGTGATGTGCTGGTGCTTGTATCCGCTGCATGTGCCGGTAATGCCGTTGATGCAAGCAGCATCATTCCAGCCAGCATGCATGCTGTCAATGCAGCCGACGTGTTATTCCATGTACGTGTACGCTTCATTCGTGGGAACACTCCTTTTTCTCACATCTATAAGATAATAACTTGAACTTTATTACACAGATTCTTCTCCGGTGGCAGAAGTTCACCCTATTTCTATTCTAGCATTAAAAAGTAGAGATGTCGTATGAACATCAGCCTGCTCACAAAACAACAGACTCCCCTCTGTGGGAAGTCTGTTAAACCTATAGTCATGACTTGTGTTCACTTGTTACAACGATGGTTTAGTGGTCTTTCTTTTCCGTTTCTGCGGAGTTATTTTTCTCGGCAGAACGTTCCAGATAACGATCATAGCGATCGTCCACTTCACGAGCTATACTTCGGTACATCAACGTTTCCTGGACAATCGGGTCCGTTTCCGTCTGAATGCGCACCTCATATTTGGGAGGAATCAGCTGGCGTTCACGCTTGTCCGCGTCGCCGGACTCTTCCATCTCCCCTTCAGTCAGCATTTCACTCAAACGTCGTTCCAGTTCCTTGGATTCATCCATCGTTCATCGCTCCTTCAATTAAGTTCACTCCAGGCCGGTTGCTTTGGCTTGCTTGAGTACATCTGTCAGTGCATCATGAATCTTGCCGTTCGTGGCAACCACATGACTGACCGACAACTGATAAGGCGTACCGATCGTATCGGTGACCTTGCCGCCGGATTCCTCAACGAGTAGTGCTCCTGCCGCAATATCCCACGGTTTCAGTCCGACTTCGGTGTATGCACTGAGGCGGCCCGCAGCAACATAAGCCAAATGCAGGGCTGCCGATCCACCTGCACGCAGGCTGCGTACTTGTGGTGCAAGCGCCTGTACAGCAGCCATATTGATTGGGAGGGCATAACTGGTATCTGCCGGGAAGCCAACTGCGACCAGGCTCTGGCCCAGGCTCTGTTCATTGGATACAGCCATTCGGTTGCCGTGGACGTATGCACCTTTTCCTTTTTCAGCTACAAACAGTTCATCTCTGGAAGGATCGTAAATGACCCCTACAATGACCTCACCATGATGAGCCAAGGCGATAGACACTGAATAAAACGGAAATCCATGGACAAAATTCGTTGTTCCGTCCACTGGATCCACGATCCAAAGGAATTCTTCTTCCTGAGCCTCTTTCAGTGCTTTGGCTGAAGCTTCCGGTCCCGGTTCAACACCCTCTTCACCGAGAATGGCATGGTCGGGAAAGTGGGTAAGAATCAGGCGGCGGATCATCTGCTCCGCTCCTTTGTCCACTTCGGTCACAAGATCCTGCGGCGAATATTTGGTTCCAGGCTCGCCTATGGTTCCGAGACGGCTCTTGATCCATTCACCCGCTTTGGAAGCTGCATTAATGGCAACAGCAGTATAGCTTTTGCTCGTCACGACATAAGGTGTTTTTTCCTTCTCATTCAAAGCGTTCACTCTACTTTCTATATCAATCTACGAAAAGTTAAAATACTTGTTAAAAGTATACGCCTCACTGGTTGTAAAGTTTCTTGCTGCCCAGGCCCCTTTTGACTCTAGGGATGGATAATGACTGTAGATTCGTCGACCCATTCCACGCCTTCTTCATGGTAGAAGGCCAGCTTCTGCATGAGCTGCACCAGTGCTTCATCCTTGCGCTTCGCCTCGATCATGACATCAAGTTCCGGCGTATCTGCAGCAATATGACGCAAAAAGGATAACAGAGGCTCTACTTCAACGCCATCGGCATGCCCACGGATATCCTTCTCGCTCTTCGGACTGGATACGTGAATTTTCGGCGGTAATGGCCGGTCTGCAGGGGAATCCGCCTGTGCCAGCGGCGACTGCCACGTCTTCCATATGTCAGGCCACAAATCCCATGGCTGTTCGCCTTCATTATTGACCCACTGATGATGAATATCCAGCACCATCGGCAGTCCCAGATGCTGACATACGGCCAGCGTTTCGGGAACGTTGAATGTTTTATCATCATTTTCGAGGGTCAACCGTTCCTGGATATCCCGATCAAGCTTCAGAAAATTTTCTTCAAAGCGCAGCGCTGCACTAGGCTTGTCCCCGTAAGCACCACCAATATGTATATTATTCTTGGCAGTGGCATTCAGTCCCATGGCATCCAGCATCCGCACATGATGACGAAGGTCACGCATGGAGTTCAGGAGCACTTCCTCCCGCGGCGTACTTAGAACGGTAAAATGGTCCGGATGGAAGGATACGCGCATTCCGTTCTCCTTCACAAAATCACCAATGGCAGCAAAATCGGACTGGAGGGCCGGGAATGGATCCCAATCCATCAGATCCTCATGTGTCGCCAGTGGAATTAATTTGGAAGAGAAACGATATACATGAATATGGCTGCCCTTGTTATGTCTAAGCAATCGTAACGTATTATGCAAATTCTCGGCCGCAATCCGTTCCAGCTTGCGAATGGCTGCCTCCCTGTCATCAATTTTCTTGAAGCTGGCCATAGTCATCGTGCGGGAAGGAGATGCATTCTCGACCAGCACAGACATCGCCACATAACCAAAACGTACAAGCATGGTGTTCTTCCTCTCTATTAGGGCGGAATTCCTGCCTGGCATCTGCAGCCGTCAGGTTTTCCGGTCACTGTATATAACCAAGTTTTACCCTAAAAGAAAGTCCGTAATCGCTCGCCTTACAATTCCGTTCATTGGTCCCATATGATGAAGTAAGGTTTATCCCTGTGCCTGCTCACCAAAGAACATTTCGTCCGCAAGTGCAGTCTGAACACGGGATTCTTCCTCGTTCAGCTTGCGAATGAGCTGCATCTCCACTTCCGTTACTTCCTGTCCTTGGAAGTTGATCTCTGCAATGGAAGCAACGATCTTGACAATGGCTACAGCCACGTTTTCAGGCGTATAGGCAATAACCTTCTGTCCGGTCGGAAAGACCCGGAAGCCCTGTTTCACCATTTTGCCGCGGCCGTATTCCAGCAGTTCAAACAGCTCCTGCTCGCTCTTGAATTTGCATACGGAATTGAATTCAGTCTGAAATCCCATCCATACCCCTCCTTGAATAGTCTCCTACGTTAAAGTGTGACTAGAATTTCAACATTAGAAATCTAAGCCTGCACGCCGTTCTCATAGTTCAGCGCTTGCTTGCGGTTGTAACGCTCCAATGCCAGCTCAATCATGCGATCCAGCAGTTCCGCATACGATACGCCCGTTTCACGCCACAGCAACGGATACATGCTGTACGGAGTAAAGCCAGGCATTGTGTTTACTTCATTAATAAGCAATGCACCATCGGATTTACGAATAAAGAAATCTGCCCGGGAAATACCATTGCCTTCAATCGCACGGAATGCCTGCAGGGCTGCCTCACGGATACGATCAGCGGCTTCAGAATCCAGCGGAGCGGGAATCAGCATCTGTGATTGGCCATCAATATACTTGGCTGCATAGTCATAATATTCACCAGAGGATACGATTTCTCCTGGCACGGAGGCCATCGGCTCATCATTGCCAAGTACACTCACTTCCACTTCCCGTGCCTCAACAAACTCCTCAATAACAACCTTCGTGTCGTATCGCAGTGCAAATTCGACGGCCGTCTTCAGTTCATCCCGGTTGCGTGCTTTTGAGATCCCTACGCTGGAGCCGAGGTTTGCCGGTTTGATGAAACACGGGTAACCCAGCTGTTCCTCCACTTGCAGAATCATGTCGTGCTCAGTCTGCTTCCACTGGGTCGCATTAAAATAAGTAAAGGCACATTGGTCGATTCCAGCCTGCGCAAACAGTTTTTTCATGACCACTTTGTCCATACCGCCTGCTGAAGCCAGTACACCTGCACCCACATAAGGCATATCCGCCATCTCGAACATCCCCTGGATCGTACCATCCTCACCAAACGTGCCGTGCAGCAGCGGGAACATAACGTCCAGTGCATCTTCCCCGCCATACAGACGTGCAAACAATGCGTTCAGCGCTTCCTGGGTTCCACCTGCTGCCTGCTCCAGCTTCAGATCCTCAATCTGCGCGAATGGCGCGTGCATCACAGATCCCTTTTTCCATGTCCCCTGCTTGGAGATATAGAAGGGAACCAGTTCATATTTTTCATAATCAAAAGCGTTCGTTACAGCAAACGCCGTTTGCAGCGATACTTCGTGTTCCCCTGATTTTCCGCCGTAAACGACGCCAACTGTTAATTTATCCATGCTCATGCGTAACCTCCGATTATCTGTGCATGATGCCGTCATACCTGTATAATCAGCATCAATTTTATTCTTGTCTTAGGGCTTATTTTACACGGAACTGAATGTCCACGTCACCAAATCCCTGTATATCTTTCTTCATTAGAACTCATCTGCAATATGAAAAAGCCGGTACACCGTCCGCTCCGTCCAAGCGTAAGAATCCCGGTAATCCCAATAGCGGTGACGACTGCTGACCGTATGTGCATTGACAAGCGGCATGCCTCCCGCATCAAAGGCCGTCACAACAGTACTATGCTGAAACCTGCCGTCTCCGTCCCAATCGTAGAGAATGACATCGCCAAGCATCAGCTGTTCCGGACGATCCACTTCGGTTGCTGTCAGTCCCCAGCTGCTGCTTCCCAGATAACGCTCCAAACTGTTGGATACGGCCCAGCTGTAGCTCCACATTTCAGTGCTGTTTACATAGCCTTTGTACCACCAGCCCGCTTCTCTTCTACCAGTATAGTGGATGGGTGCTCCCCCTGCAAAGAGACATTGGGAGACGTAATTGGTGCAGTCTACCTCGAATTCCTCAAATGCGGGGTTTCCCGCATTCCACCACCGATCTGCATAAGCAACAGCCAGGTCCCGCCGGTATATTTGCTGCCTGGAACTTCTTCCCTGGCCAAGCACTTCCCTGTTCAGGAGCGGCCGATTAATCGCCTGTACAAAATCCGCTTGCTGAAAGGGTCTCCCTTCCCCTGCCGGACGCCGCTCCGGAACTTCTCTTTCGACCCGTCCAATCATCCAGGTTCCACCCTGCCTAATAAAGGTCAACCGTTCCCGCTCAATCCGATCCTCCCGGTGGGTGATTCCACTCTTCTCGTAGAAAAGCCTGCTATAGAGTTGAACATCCACCACCGACTCTTCCGGACCTTCCGTAACCGTTCGCACAAGCTTGGCACTGGTCTCGCTGCGAAGAGGCACTGCACGCCGTTTACGATACCAATCGTCCAGTCTGGCCATACGCTCTCCCCGCTCCAGCACAAATGCCGGATCCGTGACAATCCTCTCGCTCGTCTGCGGACGATAGTCGATTTCGCATCGGTTGTACTGGTTCACATAGGTGTATAAGGCACTCTTCCATTCCCTTTCCAAGCCTGTGTCCCCCTTTGGCACTTGAGTTCTCTCTGGAAAATTCAGCTGTGCATACTACTATAATTCATATGAGACGTATACCGGTTGTATGTGTTCCGCTCAAGGATCGAGTGCCGAAAATTGGAGACTTGGACAGCAGGAAGTATCGTAACAAGGCAATATTCACGAAAACGCCTTCATTGTTCGTAAAGCTTGTTTGGACAGGCAAAAAGCCCTTTACGTACGGAGGTGAAAACGGTATACTTAATACTAAAGTTGCAATTATGAAATTACGTTTCATCTGATGAAACTACGAACAAGGACACGGAACGATGAAGGCCTGTTCTTCCACTTAAATGAACTTTATCTTCATCTCACCGACACATTTTAAGGAGGTACATGTATGTCAGCCAAGAACCATTTCTCCGCAGCCCGCAGTCTTGAGGTCGGAGGCAAGTCTTACCGCTACTACAGTCTCGATGCTCTTCAGGAAGGCGGCTACGGCGACCTTTCCAAGCTTCCCTTCTCCATTAAAGTGCTGCTCGAAGCAGCAGTTCGTCAGTTCGACGGACGCGCGATTACCGAAGAACATGTGAAACAACTTACCGGCTGGGCAGAAGGCCGTGACAATAACAAGGAAATTCCGTTTATCCCTGCACGTATCGTCCTGCAGGACTTCACTGGTGTACCGGTTGTCGTGGATCTTGCTGCGATGCGCGATACGGTGAAAAAGGCAGGCGGCGATCCAAAACAGATCAACCCGCTCGTGCCAGTTGACCTCGTTATCGACCACTCCGTTATGGTTGATGCATTCGGAACCAACGACGCTCTCGACTACAACATCAAGGTCGAGTTCGAGCGTAACGAAGAGCGTTACCGCTTCCTGCGGTGGGCACAAACGGCATTCAACAAC
Source organism: Paenibacillus sp. PvP094 (assembly GCF_040546835.1). Classification (NCBI taxonomy): domain Bacteria; kingdom Bacillati; phylum Bacillota; class Bacilli; order Caryophanales; family Paenibacillaceae; genus Paenibacillus; species Paenibacillus sp. PvP094. The sequence continues at coordinate 1,397,627 of NZ_JBEPOM010000001.1, forward strand.
TTCCGTGCTGTACCGCCATCCACAGGGATCGTTCACCAAGTTAACCTGGAGTACCTGGCTTCCGTCGCTGCAACCAAAACGGTTGACGGCGAAACCGTTGTGTTCCCGGATTCCCTCGTAGGTACGGACTCCCACACCACCATGATCAACGGACTCGGCGTTGTTGGTTGGGGTGTTGGCGGAATTGAGGCCGAAGCAGGAATGCTTGGCCAGCCACTGTACTTTGTAACCCCTGACGTTATCGGTTTCAAATTGACAGGCAGCCTGAGCGAAGGCGCAACAGCTACGGATCTGGCACTCACTGTCACTCAAATGCTTCGTAAAAAAGGCGTAGTCGGCAAATTCGTCGAGTTCTACGGTCCAGGCCTGGCCAATATCAGCCTTGCTGACCGTGCGACCGTTGCCAACATGGCACCGGAATACGGCGCTACAATTGGTTTCTTCCCTGTCGATAGCGAGACACTGAACTACATGCGCAGTACAGGACGTTCCGACGAGCAAGTGGATCTGGTTGAAGCTTATTACAAAGCACAAGGCATGTTCCGTACTTCCAGCACGGTTGATCCAGAATTCACAGATGTAATTGAGCTGGATCTCGCTTCCGTGGTACCAAGTCTCGCAGGTCCTAAGCGTCCACAGGATCGCATTGAACTGACGCAAATGAAAGAAAGCTTCAACAGCATCATTCGTACTCCGGTCGATAAAGGCGGATACGGACTGAGCGATGAGAAGATTGAAGAAACAGTGCCTGTGAAGCACCCAGACGGTTCCACTAGTGAACTGAAAGCAGGCGCGGTTGTTATTGCGGCCATCACAAGCTGCACCAACACATCCAACCCAAGCGTTATGCTCGGAGCGGGTCTACTTGCGAAAAAAGCGGTTGAGCGCGGTCTGACCAAACCAGGCTACGTGAAAAGCAGCTTGACTCCAGGTTCCCTCGTTGTTACCGAGTATCTCGAAAAATCAGGCCTGAACGTATACCTCGACCAGCTCGGATTTAACGTTGCGGGTTATGGCTGTGCAACTTGTATCGGTAACTCCGGTCCACTGCCAGACGAAGTAAGCGAAGCGATTGCCGAAAACGATATGACTGTAGCGGCTGTATTGTCCGGTAACCGTAACTTCGAAGGCCGTGTACATGCTCAGGTAAAAGCCAACTATCTGGCTTCTCCTCCACTCGTGGTAGCTTACGCTCTCGCGGGTACGGTCAATATTGATTTTGCTACCGATCCAATCGGTTACGATACGAATAACGAGCCAGTCTTCCTGAAAGACCTCTGGCCTAGCTCCGAGGAAATCAAGGATGCCATTGCAAGCTCACTGAATGCTCAGATGTTCCGCAACAAATACGAAAATGTATTTACAGCCAATGAGCGCTGGAATAACATTCCTGTACCGGAAGGCGAACTGTATGAGTGGGATCCAAACTCCACCTACATTCAGAACCCGCCATTCTTCCAAAACCTTGGCGACAAGCTGACTGATATTGCAGACATCCGCTCTGCACGTGTTATGGCCTTGCTTGGTGACTCCGTAACAACGGACCATATCTCTCCAGCAGGTAACATTGCTACAACCAGTCCAGCCGGATTGTACCTGAAAGAGCATGGCGTTGAGCGCAAAGACTTCAACTCCTACGGATCACGCCGTGGTAACCATGAGGTCATGATGCGCGGTACGTTTGCCAACATTCGTATTCGTAACCAGGTGGCTCCGGGTACGGAAGGTGGTATTACGAAGTATCTGCCAACCGATGAAGAGATGTCCATCTACGATGCTTCCATGAAGTATCAGGATGAAGGTCAGAACCTGATCGTTATTGCAGGTAAAGAGTATGGTACAGGTAGCTCCCGTGACTGGGCGGCTAAAGGTACGTTCCTACTCGGCGTAAAAGCCGTTATCGCAGAAAGCTTCGAGCGTATCCACCGCAGTAACCTGGTGGGCATGGGCGTAATGCCTCTGCAATTCCAGGAAGGTCATGGCTGGTCCAGCCTCGGTCTGAATGGACGTGAAACGTATGACATTACAGGTCTCAACAATGATGTGAAGCCTGGACAAGAGTTGACCGTTACGGTAACCCGCGAAGACGGAACCAAGTTCGACTTCCCTGTTATCGCTCGTCTGGACAGCATGGTTGACGTAGACTACTACCACAACGGTGGTATCCTGCAAACTGTATTGCGTCAAATGATGAAAAAAGCTTAATTGCATTAACGATTAAGCTGATGCATTAACATAGAAAAGCTCCCCGCCCGTGCACAGCACGAGATGGGGAGCTTTTTTGGGTAGCTTTCGTTCAATGATCGACGTAATCTATCTCTGCATATGGGTTGATGAAAAGACGGATAACGTACGTTTTTAAAAATTGATCTTCAATGCCACTTCCGAATCATCAGGCGGTGAAGGAATGCGATATATCCCCCTATGTTTTAATTTCTCCACGTTGATCCAGTCCATGAAGTCATCCCCTCCGTAACTCCTTACAAAAACGGCGTATTCCAAATTGCCCTCATAGTTAATGGACTCTGTATATTCTGTAAACGGGTGCTTTCCCTCTATACTCTGCAAAAAATCAGAAAATTCCCTTCTCCACTCTTCCATCTGTTCTGCATATTGATCGGGGACGTAATAATAGAAACCATCTGGCGTATAGTACGAAATTTTCATTATCATTCTAATATCCTCCTACAATTACAGATTAAAGTTTCAAGATCTCCATACCTTCTTTCAGTTGTTCTGACACAGCAGTGTAATACTCAATGCCATATGCGAGTTCTTGTTTTGTTTTATGTACGAGATAATAGGAATATTTCTGCATCAGTTCAGGTCCGGTCAATTCAATAGGTAAATGAATGATTTCAACGTCCTCCCTGTCGAAATAGTAACGATACCCTCGCTCTGACCGCCCAACATTCATCACTGTTTTTATGACTAATAACTCATCACGTGTGCAGCTGTTAATCAACTCTGATCTTTTCTGTTCTAAAGCACGTACTATTTCTTTGCGGAGTTGATTCCTCTCAGCTTCAGCCATTTCACTTTCGATTTCCATGATTGTTCTCATTCTACCCGCCAAGCTTACAGCTAATGAATATAACAATAAATAGCCTCCTTTGTTAATATATAGTTTGGTAATATTTGGTCCTACTCTACACCAATAGGGTGCCCATTCGCAAACCCCTCTCAAGACTTGTGTTATCAAATCCTGATACAATGACATAAAAAAAAAAATAAAAAAGCTTCCCACCACAGTATTAGAACGTGATGAGGAGCTTAATATGATGCATGTAAGATTGCTCTATTTACTTAAGCTTAGTATCTTCCTAGTGTCCAATATGGTGTGAAGCCTCATCCAGCAGCTGCATTGTACCCATGATCAGGAATAGACATGACATGGCAATCAGCGATCCTCCGACCCATCTCGACATGACCACTCGTTCCGCGATCTGCCGGCTGGAGCCATCTGTTATACTTCGTGGGTACACAAGAAACATCAAACCTGTGCTCATCAATAGTAAAGTGACCAGGATCATAATCTCCCTCCTTATACAGGACTCTCCTTAGGATTATACTCCTTCTTCACCGTTCGGGATTCTCCTCCAATCAACAACCGTTTCATGCCGAGAGCCATTGTAAACAGAATATATCCAATCACCCCGCCTAATGTATTTAGCATCAGATCGTCCACATCGAATATGCCCATGCCAGTGAGCAGCTGTGTTACCTCATAGCCTAAACTTAGAAGTAGAGATGACAGAAATACGTTCGCCCCTGACAGCAGCTTGTTGCCCATCAGCATCGGGATAAACATCCCCAGTGGAATGAAAGCCATCACATTGCCCACCAGATGGATTGCAGTACCTGGACGATGCAGTGACAGGCTGTTCCAATCTCTTGAGATTTCCTGAAATGGTGTCAGATTGACGGTTCGTGTATGAATCAGATCCGGCTGATGAAGGAAAGCCATAAGCTGGACCTTGACTACTTCAAAGTCGACCGCCCCCCCTTTAAAGAGAATAAGCTTGGTTAGCAGATATAAATAGATGATTAACGCGGCAATCCAAAGGATTTTATGTTTGATTTTTCTCTGCCTCATGTTGAAGAACCTCCTTTGTGCAGCCTTGTTACTCCTTTACTGTGACAATGACTCCATCCCTGTTGTCTCCCGATATGTCATAATGGCCATGCTCAGGTATGTAAACGGTCGTATCCCCGGCTGCCCGGTAATAGCGGATATGATACTTCTCACCCTCCACTTCAACCATAATGTTATCTTTCTCTTTTAGCAAATCCAGATACTCTTCCAGCACCAGGTTATTCTTATACATGACAGCACTATGCGGAAGTCCGACATATCGAAAGTGCCAGGGTTCATATTGAATTCCCGTGAGACTCACCTTGTCTTTCGGATAACGTAGGATAAAACCATATTTCCAGGCATTTTTCTCGAGCCAGGCACCTTCTGGCGCTTCATCCATAGTGGTCAGCGTAGAGCCGATATCCATGGATAATCCGAGATTATGCTCACTGTGTCCTGCCGGAAGCGCGTAGTCTGATCCCTTTTCCTGATAAAGTTCATCCTGCTTGGCAAAGTCCCGATATCCGCTGCTGATGAGAAAATAACGTACTCCCTCTTCACCCGCCGCTTCAATCATCTTCTGAAAAGCTTGGGCTACCTCTCTAGAGAGCAATATGTTTTGATCCAACAATCCGTATCCACGGACCAGATCGTCCTGCTGCGCCACATTTATAATATCGGTTCTTATGCCTTCCGGATGAACCGGATAGGTTGTATTAACAAGCAGCAAGTTGCCCTTATGTACTTGATCCTGAATATTACCGGTGATGGATACTGTATACCCCGTATGGTTTTCATGCTTATCCTGAATTTCAATGATCATCTCATCCTTCTGCTGAAAAGATGCCGGCGATCTTGTCATCACATACCCGATCAAAATGATGCATAGCAAAAAGCCCCACTTCTTCATCCTTGCTCCTCCTTTACCTCGTACAATCAAGGATAGAGAAAACTAGTTAAAGAAAAAGCAGGGCATTTTTAAAGTTTTTCTTAAATTTGACGGCAAACCTCATTCCATTGCTGGAAGGCGCACCTCAAATAAGGTCCGTACCACATCACTCTGAGCCGAAATGGTCCCTTCATGCTGTTCCACAATATTTCGGGCAATAAACAGGCCGAGGCCTGTCCCACCCTCCTGAGGGGTCCGTGCACGATCTCCGGTGTAATACATATCGAAAATATGCGGCAAATCTTCCGGGTGAATATGCCCTCCATAGTTAATAACCTGAATGACGACCTGATCTGCCTCCCGGTATCCCTTCAGGTCCACATAGATGCCATCCTTGCCATGGCGTGCAGCATTAATCAGCAGGTTCTCAAACACCCTGGCGAGCAATTCTCCGTCTCCGGAGATGGTCAATTCCGACTCGATAGTTAAGCGTGTGAGCAGACGATTTTTCTCAAATACAGGATATAATTCTTCATTCATCTGTTTCAGCAGTTCGCTAAGATCCAGCCGCATTTTCTGTATCGGCAGCATGCCATAATTCATCCGGGTAATTTCAAACAAACTATCAATCAGCTTCTCCAGCCGCTGGGATTTGGTAAAGGCAATCGATGTAAAGTGTCTGACCTGCTCCTCTGTCAGTTGATCATCCTTCATGAGCAGATCCAAATACCCAAGCACAGAAGTCAGCGGTGTTCGCAGGTCGTGTGCCAGATTAACGACGAGCTGGTCTTTGCTGGTTTCGGCAAAATCCCCCCGTTCTACCGCCTCCCTTAGCTTCTCACTCGCCAAATTCACATCCTCCGCGATTGCGCCCAATTCATCCTTCGAAGAGATCTGGACTCGATGCTGGAAGTCTCCATTTGCCAAATGCCTGATCCTTGTGGAAATATCCTTGAAATAGGTCACGTAGGGCTTGGTAAACCAGAAGAAAAACAGAATGGCGAGCGGGATGAATAAAATGAGGAAGAAATAGATATCTCCAATGCTTTTCATAAAATGGCGATATTCGGCAAGCTGATCTTCTGCTCTCACACCTGAATAATAAGCCTGTAAAAGCTTGTAAATCCCATAAGTGATCGCGCCAGAGGCCAGCATGCTCAGACCCAGCAGCATAATCATGGTTGTCCGAAAACTTCTTTGTTTAGTCATTAAATGTATACCCCACGCCCCAGATCGTTTTGATAAACTTGTTCTTGTCCAGATCTTCTCCGAGCTTTTTGCGCAGGGTTCGAATATGGACCATTACCGTATTGCCGCTCTCGTAATAGGCCTCTCCCCATACCTGTTCAAAAATGCTTTCCGCGCTGAACACCTGCTTGGGGTGACTTGCGAGCAGATACAGAATGTCGAACTCCTTCGGTGTTAGTTCCACCGGTTTGCCGTAGAGTGTTACGCTATGCTGATCCGGCGCGATGACGAGTCCGCCCTTCTCCAGAATGGAACGCTGGACAGGTATAGACTGGCTGAATTGCAAGGAACGACGAAGCTGGGAGTTCACCCGGGCTACAAGCTCCATCGGATTGAATGGCTTGGTCATGTAATCATCAGCGCCCATCACGAGACCCGTAATTTTGTCCATATCCGACGTTTTGGCACTCAGGAAAATGATCGGCATGTGGTGCTGTTCCCGAATCTTGCGGGTGACCTCATAACCGTCCATGCCTGGCATCATGATGTCCAGAACGGCCAAGTCGATCACTTGCGTCTGAATGGCTTGCAGGGCCGACTTGCCATCGTATGCCTTGACGATGTGGTATCCTTCTTTTTGCAAATGCAAAGCAACCAGATCAGCGATCTCCACTTCATCGTCCGCAATCAGAATCGTAATTCGCTTCATTGCTTATCCCACTCCTATATGTGATGCTCAACAATATAACATATCTGAATCCAACATATAAATCATTGAGAGGAAACCTTTTTTATGAAATTGGACCGTTTATTAGCCATCGTTGTACTACTAATCAATCGCGGCCGTGTACAGGCCAAGGATCTGGCAGACACGTTTGAAGTTTCTGTCCGTACCATTTATCGAGATATTGATACCCTGGGCCAGGCAGGTATTCCTGTCGTGACGTACCAGGGCATGAGCGGTGGCATCGGCCTTGCGGAAGGTTACCGCCTGGATCGAAACGTGTTGACTGACCGGGATCTGGCCTCTATTGTTACCGCACTGCGCAGCGTCTCCACATCGCATACCAATGTAGCACGGGAACTGTTGATGGAGAAACTAAGCAGCATTGTGCCGGAATCCAAAAACGATGACTTTCAGGCCGACACGAATCGCTTCATTGTGGATTATTCGATGTGGACCCACCCGGAAGCGCTGCAAAACAAACTGCAAATCATTGAACAGGGACTGGATCAGCTGCGTTCAATCACCTTTACCTATTGCAGCGCCGAAGGAGCCCAAACTCACAGAACCGTCGATCCTCATACCCTTGTTCTTAAAAAGCACTCCTGGTACCTCTATGCGTTCTGTCATGAGCGTAATGAGTTTCGCATGTTCAAACTGGTCCGTATGCAGGACGTGACACTTGCTCATGGAAGCTTTGAACGCAAACCCATCAACCTGCAGGACAGGCCCTGGCAGCAGGAGTGGGCGACTCCAGGGAACACAGTTGCCATGAAAATGAGGTTCCACTCCCGTGTCCGTCATACCGCTGAAGAGTGGTTTGGCATAGAGAACGTGATCCCCGACGGCCAGGGATATTATATAAGTCAGGTGGCTTTTCCGGAAGATAACTGGCTGTACGGGTTCATTCTTGGCTTTGGCGCAGATGCCGAGGTATTGGAGCCTCTTCATATACGTGACGAGATTCGCCGAATTGCAGAACAAATCGTGCAAAATTACGCCGCCCCTTCGCAAACCTGACAGACTGATGTCCAGTTCCTCTCGGTATACTTCATCTATATTCAAGCTGTACATAACGAGGAGGAAATGATAAATGAACGTCGCGATATGCCAGAGCTGCGGAATGCCGCTGACCCCCCCTACCCAATTCGGAACGGAAGCAGATGGAAGTGCAACCCGTGAATACTGCATCTATTGCTACAAAGAAGGCATGTTCCAACAGCCCAATATTACGCTGGAAGGCATGATTGAGATGTGCACCGCGATCCTCATCGAAGAAGGTATGAATGAGGAATCAGCACGGGCAATGCTGCGCAATCAGCTTCCCTTTTTGAAACGATGGAGCCCCTCCAATCTAGAAGGAAAAACCGCATCGGCGGTAAGAAATTACGTAGATAGCACCAAACCTCATTTTACCGATAAAGACCAGTCCATCTTAACTCAACCTGTTCGATATGTTGCACTTCCTGGCAAACGCCTGGCTGGCATATCAGCCAGAACGACCAACGCGATCGAGATGAGCGGCCAAGGCTGCATTCAGGATCTGTGGAGCCGCTACTTCTCGTCAGAGCACATCCCTGCATCGGAAGCACCCCGATACGGCTGCTATACAGATTATACCGATGGTATACACGGGGAATACACCATCCTCGTAGGCCACGAGGTAGCTGCGGATGAAACGTTACCAGCTGGCATGAACTCGGTTGAATTGCCACCAGCAACATACGCCGTATTCACCTCCCGCAAGGGTCCAATGACAGAAGTTGTAGGTGAAGCATGGGGCGCCGTTTGGGGCTGGAGCCATCAGAACGAGCGAACATTCACGGGCGATTTCGAGTTATATGATGAACGGAGTATGGATCCTGCCCATGTTCAAGTCGATATCTATATTGCGGTAAAACAAGCTAGGCCAACTACAGAATAATGATAATTATCATTTACATTTCTTAATTAACGTTGCACAAGCCATCCAGCTCGTTGGATGGCTTTTTTTGGTGCTGCTCCCCTCTCTCGCCTGCAAAACACGTATAAAACGACCCCCATCCCACTTACGACAACCGACTATGGTACCAAGTTAGTTAGCTACAATGATACCTACTCTCCCAGACAATTTGTCTTATTTTCGACACAATTGACATTCCTGAAACTGGGACTATTCACTTAACACCCGATTCGATCCTCCCATATCAAACCTTGTATTTCAGGTTCTTTATTCCTGAATTTCCCTAAAACCGTTTACAACACCTGAATACGGGGTAAAATCACTACAATCCAATTGGAATTACGTCATAAATTCCCGATTTCGTCTAACAAGTCACATGTACCTATATGCGCACTTGGAACGACTACCTGTTCAAATACATAGCCCATATAAGATGAATTTAATATTTACACCCCAACGGAGAGGGCAGGACTCACTGAAGAAGCGAAGCGCTCGCCTTTATCACCGGATTTTCCCCTTAAAGAGGGAATTCAAAAAATCTGGGGATAACAGCGATCGGAAGAGGGTACTGCAATCGCAGTGTTAAGTGTAACGTTTATAGGCTCAACTTATATATCTACCAAAAGGAGGAACCAAGATGATCCGCATGCCTATTCAGCAAATGATCCCGTACCACCATCAATATCCGCGCAACACGGCGACCACTGCTCCCAAAAAGGAGAATGAGAACACTCAAGGTCTATCCTTTCACGAGATTCTGCAGCAAAAAATGGCTCAAAAGAACGCATCTCCTTCCATGCGATAAAATGAAACCTGACTGTATTGGAGTCTGATTATAGAACCGTCCTTCTGCCGTTTGGTGGAGGGACGGTTATTGGCATTGGTTTAAACGCTGTACAGTTCCCGGTCGCGTTCCTATAATGGATTAATATCCGCAGCACTCACGACTCACAAAAAGAAGCATTGGCGAAGGGGATGTCATTATGATCACAATCGGCTGTTATCACGCTCACTACTCCAACATCGCACTCATTGAAGAGGCGCTCGCCCCCTATGAAGTGGAACTTGTGCATTATGTTGATCCCGGTCTGGATCGCCTTAAGCAGGATACGAACTTCTCAGACGCTGTCATTCGAGAAAAGGTATCCCAGACATTAAAGTGGATTGCCCAATGTCATGCAGATGCGATTCTGGTCACCTGTACCCTATTCGCTGCAGTACTGGCGCACGAAGCACAGCAAGTCTCCATCCCCGTTATCGGTATTGATGATCCATTATTGCAGAAGCTGCAGCAGGATTCGCAGGAATACATTCTAGCTTTTACCAATCCTGCAACGGTTGAAGGAACGATGGCGCGGGTGAATGAAGCACTACAGCAAGGTGAAACTAACGGGCAGGCAAACGTTGTGGCTGCTTCGAGAACAAAGGCCGCATTAATTCCTGGTACATTTGAGCTGATCATGCGCGGCGATAAGGAAGGATATATGGAGGCGGTGACAACGGGCTTGCAGCAACTAGCTGCACAGTCACCAGAGAAAACCATTGTAGCTGCTCAGCTATCCATGGCTCCCGCAGCTGCCTTTGCTTCAGCAAATACGGGAAGTGAGATTTACAGCCCGCTCGCATCGCTGGCATCTTATTTGGAGCAGCAATTGAATATCGGTAGGCGTTAGTTAGGGGCCGTTCTTCTCCCAGTAGTGGAGAGAACGGCTTTTATATATCTTAGGCTGCCCAAATTGCGCTGTAATGGCGCTTAGGTTCGGGTTCGGTATTCCTCAGCCTTTTCCTGCATTCCGGCTGCCACAGCCTCATTCTCGGATAATCCTTTGTCTGCGGCAAAGGCACGAATATCCTGCGTAATGCGCATGCTGCAAAATTTAGGTCCGCACATGGAGCAGAAATGGGCCTCCTTGGCCCCTTCAGCCGGGAGTGTCTCATCGTGATAGGACAGCGCACGTTCCGGATCCAGTGACAGGTTGAACTGGTCCCGCCAGCGGAATTCGAAGCGGGCCTTCGACAGCGCGTCATCCCGGCGCTGTGCACGCGGATGGCCTTTGGCCAGATCAGCGGCATGTGCCGCAATCTTGTAAGCAATAACGCCTTCCCGGACATCATCCTTGTTCGGCAGGCCCAGATGTTCCTTTGGTGTCACATAGCAGAGCATCGACGTTCCGAACCAGCCGATCATCGCCGCTCCAATGGCTGAGGTAATATGGTCATAGCCTGGTGCAATATCGGTTGTCAGCGGACCAAGTGTATAAAACGGTGCTTCCTTGCAGATCTCCATCTGAAGGTCGACATTCTCCTTAATCTTGTGCATCGGCACATGTCCTGGCCCCTCAATCATCACCTGCACATCATGCTTCCACGCAATCTGTGTCAGTTCACCAAGCGTAGCAAGTTCAGCCATCTGGGCTTCATCATTGGCATCATAGATGCTGCCCGGGCGGAGTCCATCTCCGAGAGAGAAGGCTACATCATACCTTTTCATGATTTCACAGATTTCCTCAAAATGCGTGTACAAAAAGTTCTCCTGATGGTGCGCAAGGCACCATGCCGCCATAATGGAACCACCTCTGGATACAATGCCGGTCATCCGTTTGGCCGTCATCGGTATGTAACGCAGCAGTACGCCTGCATGGATCGTAAAGTAATCCACACCCTGCTCTGCCTGCTCAATGAGCGTATCCCGGTACAACTCCCAGGTGAGTGCCTCGGCTTCGCCATTCACCTTCTCCAGCGCCTGATACAGCGGCACCGTCCCGATTGGTACCGGAGAATTGCGGATGATCCATTCCCGGGTCGTATGGATATCCTTGCCCGTGGAAAGATCCATTACCGTATCGGACCCCCAGCGTACCGCCCAAGTCATTTTCTCCACTTCTTCTTCAATCGAAGAGGATACGGCAGAGTTTCCAATATTCGCGTTGATCTTTACGTGGAAGTGACGTCCGATCAGCATCGGTTCGCTCTCTGGATGATTAATATTGGATGGCAGAATGGCCCTGCCGCTCGCCAGCTCCTGCCGGACGAATTCCGACTCCACGCCTTCACGAATAGCTGCAAACTCCATCTCAGGGGTAATGATGCCCTGCCTCGCATAGTGCATTTGGGTGACACAGCGTCCGGATTGTGCACGGAGCGGTTTGCCGCGGAGGCCTGGATATTCTTCAGCTCCGGTTCTCTTCCCTCCAGGCTTAAGCCCGTTATCCTCCGGTTTGACGGTACGTCCCTGGTACGCCTCTACATCGTTTCGTTCTGTGATCCAGCGTGCACGCAAAGCTGGCAGGCCTGCCCGGATATCGGCGTGAAATCCGGGGTCCGTCATAGGGCCGCTCGTATCGTACACGCGCAGCGGCTCGTTATGCTCCACCCCTTGGGGTGTATTCGTGTCATGAAGGGCAATTTCACGCTCCGGTACAGCAATGTCCGGCCGTGAGCCCTGAATGTAAACTTTGCGGCTGCCGGGAAACTGTTGCACCCGTCCGGCCGCCACTGTTCTCTTTTCCAACCCCTGTCCTGAATGTTCCTGTGCCGTTGTTCTGTTGTTTGTGTTCATCGCTACCTCTTCCTCCTCGTTGGTCGTCCCATGGATGGGCCAGTTTGATCGCTCGTGCACCCGTTCCATATCATCCACGCATAGGCAAGAAAAGAGCGGCCAACTTCCGAAGAAAGAACATTACAGCGGCATAGCGCAGACAGAATCTGGCACAGGCATAATCGGGTTATACCCAACTCCAGCTCTCCCGCAAAAGAAGGGAACCGCCTCTGCTGCGGTTGATCGCTTGACACTGTATATAAAAAAGCCGGTTCCCGAGGGAACCGGCCTATGTCCATCACCCCATAACAAGCCTGATGCCAAGCTCCCTCAAGTGGAGACATGCCAAAGGCTGGATTATGCAGTGTTCGTGGTTGTATCGCCGATTACTTCCCTACGCTGGTATGATCCAGATCAGGTGCAAAGGGTCCGGAATCTCATGCGATCCCGTCTCAGTCCGGACAATTCGGACTCCCCCAGTAACGTTAACAGTTGCGGTATGTGTACCGCAGTTCCATATTCAATTCATTCCAGCCCCGCTGGGCTGTCCATTACAGACTAGCGCAAGCCAGTCAGAAATACAACCCTTTTTCTTCCAGACACGCCGGATCAGGACAACATGAGACCCATCTGCGCGGCTGCTTCCTTCAGTACAGGTGCATATTCGTGCAAAGTTTCCTGGGACAGGCGGCTAACGGGACCCGATACGGATAGTGCAGCAGCAATATTCCCCTTTCGATCCATAATAGGAACCGATACTGCAGCCGCTCCAGGCTCACGTTCTTCGTAGCTGGTCGCATATCCATTCTCCCGGATATCACCCATCTGGGCCAGATAAACTTCGGGATCGATAAATACGGGCCATTCGGGACCATTCATCAGTTCCTCCCGGTCTTCTTCCGTCGCAAATGCCATGAGTACCTTGCTGGATGCCCCTACGGATAGAGGAAGACGTACGCCAACCGGAGCCACCCGCCGGATGGCCTGATCACTCTGAACAGCCTGAATACGGATACGCTCACTGCCATCCCGCAGGTACAGACTGACCGTTTCTCCCAAACGATCTCTGAGCCGCTCCATTGCAGGAAGCAGCAAAATGGCAGGATCATCACTGCGGGACATATGAGCAGACAGCTCCCAGATTCGAATGCCGAGCCTGTATTTCTCAGTGGCCGCATCGCGAATGACGAAGCCCTTCTCCTCCAGCGTCGCCATCAGACGATGAACCGTACTTTTGTGCAAACCAATCTGGCTCGCAATTTCTGTGAGTCCAAGATCGCTCCGTGTGGTAAAACATAATAATATATCCAGCGCCCGTTCCACAGCCCGGACGGTTAGTTTGCGGTCTTCCATGGCATAATGCCCTCCTCATGTTTCATCACATGAAACTTGGTTACATAAATTATATGAGAAACGATCTCATCTGTAAACCAAAATGAGCCAAATCATGACGATAAGAAGTGTAAATATTTTCTTTTTATAAGACTAAATCCCCTGCAATTTGCACCATCAGGAAATGTTACCCATATATCTTTCGGACTATATAACAATTGCGTAACAAATGCCTCCAATCAATTGACTTTGACTATATGGAAACATACGATAAAGATATATAAGCAAGACTTTGCTGCACAGGCAAGCAAGGACATCAAGCCATATGATCTGATCTGAACTCGTTGTTATCTTCAATTGATCTGAATAAGGAGGGGCAATCATGTTTCCGACATCCCAGAGCGAAGCCCCGCTGCAAACGAAAGTGTCCGACCTGCCTTCTTCGTTATCACCGAGGCTGATCCGGTTCAAACATATTATCGTAGCGTTGCTGCTCTCCGTTGTATTTTTTCTGCTCTTTTGTTTCATTGCCTTACACGGCTATATTGCTTGGGTACTATCCAACCCGACCGTAGCTCCCGTGTTCTCCAATCCAATGCAGGCCAAGAACATGAAGTACGAGGATATCACGTTCCCGGCAGCAGATGGCAGCCGTACGATGCAGGGCTGGTATATCCCCGCAGACACGGATGTCAACAAAACCATCATCTTCAGTCATGGATATGGGGCCAATCGGGAGGAAACCTGGGTTCCCATGTATGACCTGGCTCACTATGCCCACCAGCTCGGGTTCAATGTAGTGATGTTTGACTATGGTTTCGCCTCTCAGGTGAACAAGGCAGTCGCTACAGGGGGCAAAGCCGAGTCCCAGCAATTGCTTGGTGCCATTCAGTTCGCCAAGCAGCGCGGTGCTCAGGAGCTTGTCGTCTGGGGATTCTCGATGGGCGCAGGCACAGCATTACAGACGGGGCTGCTCACCGAGAACGTGGATGCCATGATTCTCGACAGCACTTTCCTGCTAGAGCCGGATACGCTGTATCACAACATTCATAATCAGATCGATCTGCCGCGACAACCCACTTTGCAGATCATGAATCTGTTATTCCCGGTTCTGAATGGCACCGGATTACAGCAGATTCCGTATCAGGAAGTCAAAAAGAAAGACTATCCGTTCCCCATCTTCTTCATTCACGGAACGGAGGATGAGAAGGCTCCATATCCGATCGCCGAGCTTCTCGCCGCCAACCAGACGAACACCTACTCAGAGGAATGGATCGTACAGGACGCGCATCATGAGCTGATCTTCAGGGAACATCCGAAGGAGTATCTCCGCCGTGTCTCTACGTTCCTGAGTCATGTGACGAAGACAAGCAGCGACGATGTGGAAAATACCAATGCCGGAGGAGAATAAAATCTTCCGGTCATCAGAGCCCCCAAGGGGCTCTTTTTTATGCACACATAGGACAACATGGCAGGCGAATATACTTTTGGGACGATTATAAATGGTTAATCACACCGTATCCCTTGAAGGCCGATATTACATTTTAATTGAATGGAGGTTTGCCGCATATGAATTGGTCTGGCTATGGACCCTTGCTGCCTCTGCGCATTCTGGAGGAGATAAGGTTCTGGAAGGAGCAGGAGAAAGAGCATACCCTCGTTATTCGGGCACTGGTTCCCGATCTGGAGCCTACTTATGTGAAGCTGCTTGAAGAATGGGCAGTGACGTTTGAAAATACCGAGAAGGTAGCCAACCAGCTGTTGAAACAGCTGTTACCCGGAACCCATCCCCCTGCCCCTTACATCATCGGAAGCGTAGAACAGCTTGTTGCCTCTTCACGTTCACAATCGCGGGAGTTCATCAGGCAGCTGTACGTCCTGCTTGAGCAAAGTGCCGCTGTGCAAGCTGTCCCGCTCGCTAAGGCAGTCATTCTGCACTTTATCCGTGAATCGGAGTATTTCCTCGGCGTACTCGATACCTTGATTCAGCCTGGAATCATGCGGGATTCGATAAGTGATGCACCCTTTCCTTTGGATAAGTATGTTCAATTGTCAGGACGCACCGAGCGTGAAGCAGCGGAGGAGCCGTCATCCATCGCTGGGAAAACTAACGCTCCGTCAGCTCCATCAGCTCCCGCACCTTCATCTTCTTCTTCACAGGTGCAGTCTTCAGAGGTCTCCGGTCTATCGCCTTCTTCCGGTACTACAGAGAGCATCACCTTACCTTCTACACCTCCTGTGAAGGAGAGACCTGTTCCGATTGGAGGCCACACGCTGCCTCCTCTGCCCTATGCCTATAACGCACTCGAACCACATATTGACGAAATGACGATGCGCATTCATCACGATAAGCACCATCAATCCTATGTGGATGGACTCAATACAGCCGAGAAGAAACTGGCAGAGTCACGTAAAAAAAATAATTTCGAACTCGTCAAACATTGGGAACGAGAACTTGCCTTCAATGGTGCAGGCCATTATCTGCATACGATCTTCTGGACGATCATGAATCCCAGAGGCGGCGGCAAACCTTCCGGATTGCTTGCTGAACAGATCAAACGGGATTTTGGCAGTTATGAGGCATTCAAAAATCAATTCACTGAAGCCGCTAACAAAGTGGAAGGCAGCGGCTGGGCTCTCCTTGTCTGGAGTCCACGCGCTCACCGTTTAGAAATTTTACAGGCGGAGAAGCACCAGAACCTGTCCCAGTCCGACATCGTACCTCTCCTGCCGCTGGATGTATGGGAGCATGCCTACTATCTGAAGCATCAGAATGAGCGCAAGAAATATATCGAGGACTGGTGGAATGTCGTCTATTGGCCTGCGGTGGCTGAACGTTATGAAACGGCACGCAAGCTGTTGTGGCCACCCTACTAGAAACGAAAAGGGAAAAGGGAACAAGAGAAAAGAGATATCTCCAGCCGGTAGACTGCCAGATATCTCTTCTTCATTTGCAATAAAAAAAGCAAGCCTCTTGATTCAAGAAGACTTGCTTGTATTTAGATAAGGTCACTGACGCACTGACGCGTCATGCTAGACTAGGAAGCACAGCCCTCGCACGCAACATAGTTGTCCCCAACCTGTTTGCTGATGGCAATCAGATCCCCCAGCTTGATATCTTCCTCACCCGTGAACTCCAGGTCAGCAATACGTGCAACGATCAAAGCCGCAGCTTCTTCCTTGCTTGTTGCCATTTGGCTGAATTCAGACTTCTCGCCTGAAGAAACAACCTCATATTCAAATGTATATCTTAATGTTTCCATCTTGGCACTCTCCTTCCGAAATCACATCATATCATCTCTATTAACCAATTCCAAGTGTTCTCGAACGATACTAATCGTAGCGCAGTTTCATCTGCTCTGCCGTCTGCCTGACTGCCTCTCGATCAACGGACAATACGCCGTCAGTCTCAGCCATAGGGTATCGATTACGAAGCGTACGGACCAGGGAAGCGGTGTAAGCTGCTGCAGAAGGCACTCCTGCCAGCTCTTGAAGACTCGCCATGGTGCCCGGACGAACATCGGGATACCCTTCCTGCAGGCCGTCTGCTGCATGCTGATAGAACTTGCGTACATCTGCCGCCAGCTTGTCTCCTTGCCCTTCGACGATAATAAAAGCCGTTATAATATAAGCCTTGGCCTGCCTTCGCTGGGCAATACCGCAAAATTTCAGTCCGCCGACACTGACATCATAATCACCGGGGCAGAATGCACCCTCGATCTCTCCAGTTCGTGCTTGATTCGACCATGGTGTTAACGACTCGGCAATAAGAGCTGCCATCTCGCGGAAGTCATCGTGAATATTGATAGCGCGGGCCGGGTTAGGCAAAATCAGTGAAATGTTAACCACGCCCGGATGAAGAGGCACAGCCGCACCTCCCGAGGGACGAACACAGACAGCTGTTCCCTGCTTTCTCATGCCTTCCATTGCCTCTACAGCCTTGGGAAGCCGGCGATCCCGCAGACCTGCAACAAACGCGTCAGGATGACGCCAAATATGGGCAACCGGCAGATGCCCTTCGCCTACACGGCGGCACATCACCTCTTCCCATGCAAATGCCTCTAGCACACTGCTTCCATACCGAAGTAATGGGGTTTCCCAGATCTGTATACGATGCAGCCTGGATGACGAGTTGGATGGAAGCGCCTGCTCTGCTCCAGGCTGTCCGGTATTGTCTGAATTCAAAGGTACACTCATATTTGCTAACCTCCGACTAAACGAATCTGAATCAGGATAAGACAAGGAAAGGGTTTTAAACATCGCTGGATGTACACAAATGCTCATATAAATAAATAAGCCGGTTCCCAGGGAACTCGGCTTATTAGGTGAACCTTTTAATGATTGGACACGGCTTGAAAGCTTGTCCGGTTCGGGTCTTAGTCCTTAACCAGAGACAGAAACTCAGCACGCTGCGCCGTATTGTCCCGGAAGGAACCACGGACCGCGGATGTTACCGTCTTGCTGCCAGGCTTCTTCACGCCGCGGGAGCACATGCACAAGTGCTCACCTTCCACAACGACCATGACACCATGCGGTTCAACAGCCTCGTTCAGGATGTCGGCAATCTGTGAAGTGATACGTTCCTGAACCTGAAGACGACGGGTAACTGCCTCGACCAACCGAGCCATTTTGCTCAACCCGACAATTTTGCCGCTGGGTACATACCCAATATGCACTTTGCCGAAGAAGGGCGCCATATGATGTTCACACTGGCTGTAATAAACGATGTCCTTCACAATGACAAGCTCTTCATGATTCTCGTCAAACGTCACGCCGAGTACATCGCGCGGGTCCACTTCATACCCGCCAAAAATTTCTTCATACATCCGGGTTACGCGTGCAGGCGTCTCAAGCAGCCCTTCTCGCGTACTATCTTCTCCGATCAGTTTGAGGATCTGTTCCACATGGTACTCGATCTTCTCCCGATTGTCGGATACTTTTGAATTCAAATAATCTTTCACGCCAGCCACTGCCGAACGCCTCCTTTCGAACCACTTGGTGTAAGCCTTCTTTCACTTCCGCATTATGCATAATCGATTATGCAATTTGCTTGCTTACAACTATTATTTTCGGCGGCCCGAGTTTTTACGCGCAGGATGTTGCCCCGGCTGAGGCATCTTCGCGCCAGGCTGCTGGTTCTTCATCATCTGCTGGGCGCGCTGCATTTGCTTGCCATTCAGGTTATAACCCATTTGCTTCGCCATTTTTTGAAGCATGTCGGGATCACTTTGCATTTTCTCGAGTTGTTTACGCAAGTAGTACACCCCGATGAAAAATCCCCCGACCAGACCTACAATCAATGTGATAATCGGTATTACTATTTCCATCTCTTAGACACCTCTGTATGCAATCTAAAAAGCCTGATAATCCGTGTCAGCACCTGATGTCCACTTGCCTGCTTGTACACGTGTCACGGACCGGATTTCCTGAAAGTTATCATAGCATTTCCGCACGATTGGAGCAAACGGATTTTCCAGCTAATAGTTAAAAATCGGTGAACCCAAACTTCGCTTCAACCTGGGGGTAAACCTCTCATGAAGCTCCATGTAAACCTAGGTCATAACCGCCTCAATGAAAACGGTTGTTTCCTTGGCCAGATCCACCTCGACCACATCCAGATCATAACGCGTGCTTCCGCGTGCAACCCGAATGACCGGTCTGCCTGGCAGCCCCCGATGCTGCCGGACAATGACTCCAGTTTCTCTGGTGGACAGCCTGACGGCTGTTCCATTCGGATACACAGATACGCTGCGGTTAAATTCAATCAGGATGTCCCGATCCAGCTTCGTACCCGACATGGCCATCATCTCTTCACAGGCTTCATGCGGCAGCAGGCTTTGACCAGACGAGCCGTTGATCAGATTATCATAGATATTGGCGGCAGCGACAATTTTGGCAAACAGATGAATGTCCTTGCCCATAATGCCTCTCGGCAGTCCGGTACCATCCACATGCTCATGGTGCTGAAGAGCAGTATGGGCGACGAGCAGACTGAACTCCCGCTTGGACTTGATGACTTCAAACCCCCGCCAGGTATGGTGAAGGGAAGCATTCGCCGCAGAAGCGCTGCCGGGAGGCTCTCCAACTTTGCCGATATCATGAAGCAGCGCACCCACCGCCAGATCCTTCAGCTGATTGTAGTTCAAACCCAAATTGAGTCCCATCACCGAAGAAAGCAAACATACATTCATGGCATGTACGTACTGGGCGTTGTCCTTGGTTCGAATATCCGTTAACTGGACAAGCAATTCCCGCCCGTTTAATACGTCGTTCAGCAGCTTGTCTATGCTAAGGGCAACCTTTTTCGGGCTCCAGTCTTTCCCGGAGCGTACCGCCTCCAGCGTCATGCTCATTTCATTAATAATGGCCCGCTTCGTGGCTTCATCCAGAATGTCTTCTGTCTCCACGTCTTTATACGCTTCATCCTGGATGTACAGCATGGTTACGCCAATACGCTTCAGCGTATTAACCATAAATACGGTGAGCTGGACTCCCGCAGACAACAAGACTGTTCCATTGCCTGAGTACACGGTTTTGCCCAGACACTCACCCGCCTCCACACTTTCCACGTTTACATACTTCATGAACGTCCCCCGCTCTTACGATTGCTGCTCCAATGCGAGCAATTGCTCCTTGGTTTGCAGACCGCCTACATAACCTACCAGGGTTCCGTCTTTGCCGCTGATGCGGTGACAGGGAATAATGATCGGAATCGGATTTTTGCTAATGGCATCCAGAACTGCGCGAACAGCTTTGGGTCTTCCGATCGTTTCTGCAACCTGCTGGTGTGTTGAGGCCTCTCCATAAGATATATCGGACAGGACTTGCCATACTTGAAGCTGGAACGGTGTTCCGAGCAGATCCATTTCCAACTCGAAGGATTTTCGCTCCCCGGCAAAGTACTGCTGCAGCTGCTTCGCAGCTTCGCTCAGCTTCTCTTCGTTTTTCTCGTATCGGTACTCGCCAATCCAGGTTCGGGCCCATTGCTGCAGGTGAGCCTCACGTACATGAAATGCTCCAAAATCAATATGACAGAGTCCCTTTTCCGTAGCACACAGCGTAAGTGTACCAATAGGTGTCAGCACTTCATCATAAAATACCGGCGTACCATGAAGCCCTGTTACGGGCGAAGGTTTCCACGCAGCCGCTTCCTGCTTCACCGATTGTCCGGATGCATTCGAATCCGTATCGGTTGATTCATTCTTCTGTTCTTCTTGCTGCTTGTCACTCATTAGCCCAACCTGCGGCTTTTCGGGTAAGGACCCGGACGAACTGAGTCGTTCCTTGGCCTTCTGCAGCATGCTTAGTACGTTTCCATCTTGTTCGTTAGCGGCAGCTTCCCCAATTGCTCTCATTGCGTCTTCTCCTCCAATTCTGCTTAACGCCCAGGCTGCGGTTCCCCGCAGCTCGGGACGCGGATCACGCTTTAGTACCTCCGTCAGCTTCGGTACAGCGCTTTTGTCCTTGAAATTGCCGAGTGCTATCACGGCGTTACGCTGAATCGGCTTTTTACCCCGCCAGGCGGCAGAGCTCTGCCCGAAGCGTTCCTTGAACTCACGATTGCCGATGTCCAGCAGCGGTAACAACAGCGGCTTCACAATCTCCGGATCGGGCTGCAGATCGGGATGGTGGTCCCAGTTTTTGCCCCGATTCTTCGGACAGACGATTTGACAAGTATCACAACCATACAGGCGGTTGCCTATTTTCAACATGAACTCTTCGTCCACGAACCCTTTGGTCTGGGTTACAAAAGAAATACACCGCTGTGCATTCAATTGTCCCGGACCCACCAGTGCTCCTGTCGGACAGGCATCGATACATTTTGTACATTCCCCGCAATCTTCCGTTACCGGCGTATCCGGCTGGAAGGGAATGTTGGTCACCAGTTCACCAAGATAGATCCACGATCCAAACTTGGGTGAAATGATGGAACAGTTTTTGGCGCTGAAACCAATGCCTGCTCGCTGGGATACTGCCCGGTCAACAAGTGCCCCTGTGTCCACCATGCTCTCAATCATGGCCTCCGGCACCCGTTCCCGTATAAATTGAACCAGCTTGTCCATGGCTTCACGCAGCACATGGTGATAATCCCTGCCCCAGGCCGAACGGGCCAAAATGCCGCGATATGCACCAGGTTCCGACTTCGGCGGATTAACCATCTTCGATGGATATGCCACAGCGATGGCGATAAGCGAAGCAGGCTCGCCCTCCTTCAAGGCAGGACGCACCCTCTTCTCGATGTCCGGTTCTTCAAAACCGGATGCATAACCGTTGTCCCGATGCTGCTCCAGCAGTGATTTTAACGAAACAAAGGGCTCTGCCGAAGCAAAACCGACATCATCAATGCCCAGCCCGGGGGCAGCTGCCTTGATCTCCTGTTTTAACTGTTCCCACACGGAACCAGCCTGAGCTGCCCCGGTCTGTACGCTCGTCATGTTCTCTTCCCTCTCTTCTTCTCCACTCATATTCACTAAACAGTGAACGCCCGCCTCGCTTGAGAGGACAGGCGTCTATAAAGGTACACTTCCGTGTGTACCGCATTTAAATTGTGATAAGGGTCCATATATTTGACGCAAAATGAAGTCCAAAGTTTCCAAACCAACATTTTACAGTTTCTTAATCTCGGAAAACGGCCAGAAAATAAACTCGGCTTTACCAACAATCTCACTGGATGTGATACTGCCAAAGACGCGACTGTCCTTGCTTTTCCCCTCATGGCGATTATCGCCCATCACAAAATAATGATCATCCTCGAGCGTGATCGGGCCAAAATCAGGATCCTGCACCTCGGTATCCGTATACGTCTCTGCCTGCTGTTCTCCATTCACAAACAAATGGTGGTCACGTACTTCAACCGTATCGCCCGGAAGCCCAACAATGCGTTTAACCAGGAATTCCTTTTTCTCCACACCTTCACTCGGGTCCCGCAGTACAATAACGTCAAACCGGGATGGCTTTCCAATATCATAGACAATCTTGTTGACGAACAAACGATCCCGCTCGACAAGAGTCGGCTGCATGGACTGACCTTTGACCATCGACAGATTAAATACAAACAGATTCAGCAGCATCATGATCACAAAAGCAACAACGATTGTCTTCACCCAGTCCCATAGTTCTGCAGCCCAGGATTTCCCCGGCTGTCCAGACCCTGTCTGGTTGCTTCGATCTTCGGAATTCATACGCTCTGTAGAAGGTATATTGGAGTTCAAAGGGACACCTCGTTTATCAATTTTGTTCCAATAAAGGCGTTCATACTCCCTCTAAGTCTATCTTATTTGCCGGAGTGAAACAATTGGTTATGAACACCAATCACCTCAGGCATAATTCGCGGCTTAGGATCATACAAATAGAAAGGCATATCCCTACGTGGTTACGTTAAAGGGATATGCCTAATATAAAATGAGAATCTGTTTTATTTCTTTTTTAATCATTCAAACCTAGGCTTTGGACAAAATACTAAGTTTCTGAAAGGCACTTAATATTTTATTGGCGCCGTAACCCATAGCTTCATATAGAGGCATGGCTGCTTTGTTGTGCTCATCACCCGCGACCCATATTTGGCTGACTTTCCGCTGTTGGAAACGTTGTTCCATGGCCTCGACAAGTGTTTTGCCGACTCCACGGCGACGATAGTCTGGATGGACCGCAATACGGTAGATGCATCCCTGGTTGTGATCAATCGTACCGATCAAGGCTCCGACGAGGTCTCCCTCTTCTTCCGCAACCATAATCAGGTCAGAATCCCATGACAATTGACGGGCAAACGGGCCCATCGTGTTCTCATAACACTCTTCCGATAGTGCAACCTGGAGAAGCTCCGTCATCTGGCTTGCATCACTCAACTGAAAGGAACGAACGTGCATGTCTTAAATCTCCCTTTTCGTTAGCTTGATGAGGTTTTACAAAAAGGGGCTCCCCTTTTTACCAAAAACCCAATGTTCGAATAATGACAAAAAACGAGAAAATACCGCTTCTTCGTCAATTAAACCATACTTTCCGCCATAAAACACGCATTTTCTTTTGAAAGCGCTTAATTGTAACCGTTTACATCCGAATATTAATTTTTTTGTCTATTAAATCGGCTAATATCACATAAATATATTCATAATGGGTAAAATATGTTTGTTATCCCGAGTCATGCATTTGATCAACGTTGCGGGGGACTTAATAAACAAAAATGTTGCTTAATTAGCCCGGATGCGGTTTAATATTAGTGGCAAGGGTATTATTACATATGTACCTGAGCAGTTTGCATCCCTTCACTGAGTGACTCTCAGCAAGAAATAGATGGTAGTGCTTATCTTCGTCTGAATCTTGCCCGGGAGCGTTCAATTGATTGTGCAAAATGCTTAAAAAAAATTAAAATCTCAGGAGGTATTTTCACTATGGCTTTTCAATTACCGGCACTTCCTTACGCTAACGACGCTCTGGAACCACATATCGATGCACAAACGATGGAAATTCACCACGATCGCCATCACAATACTTATGTAACTAACCTTAACGCAGCTCTGGAAAGCGCTCCTGAACTGCAAGAAAAAAGCTTGGAGGATCTGATCGCTAACCTTGACAGCGTACCAGAAAGCATCCGTACAGCGGTTCGCAACAATGGTGGTGGACATGCTAACCACAGCTTGTTCTGGGAAATCATCGGACCTAACGGCGGCGGCGCTCCTACAGGTGACATCGCAGCTGCAATCGACAGCGAACTGGGCGGCTTTGACAAGTTCAAAGAAGACTTTGCAAAAGCAGCTACTACTCGTTTCGGTTCCGGTTGGGCTTGGCTCGTTGTAGGCAAAGATGGCAAATTGTCCATCACTAGCACGCCTAACCAAGACAGCCCGCTCTTCGAAGGCCTGACTCCGGTTCTGGGTCTGGACGTATGGGAGCACGCTTACTACCTGAAATATCAAAACAAACGCCCTGACTACATCTCCGCTTTCTGGAATGTAATCAACTGGGATGAAGTGAACAAACGTTACGCAGCAGCGAAATAAGACTGCCTGACAATAAGAAGAGCCTGATTCGGTCTTGATGACTGAATCAGGCTCTTTTGTTTATGGGATTATTCCTTTACTTCACCATAAGCCCCAGCAAAGTAACTGCTGAGCAGCTTCAAAAAGACATTAGGGAAGGCCAGCTTGTCCATATCCTTGGGTCCAATCCAGCGATAGATGAGCCCGTCCCCCTTGCCTGTCTGGGTCAGAGCTGAGTCAGGGGAGATATCCGCTGCTTCCGCAAGGATATCTCCGTCCAGATCGGATGCTGAGGGGGAAGCCTCCAGCACGGAAGCCTCCATCTCCTTGGCAGCCGCCTGGGTATCTGCATCATAGGCGGCTCTTGCTTCCGCAGCAATTAGCGGAAGCTCCTCACTGCCCTGGTCCTGCTCGGTGCACTTGTACACCTGCAGGTTCCAAACGATGTGGCTGAACACATGCTCCGCATGGGTAGCCAGCCCCTCCGGGCGGGCAGCGAAGCCCTCCGCCCACAGACTGCCGGCCAGCAATGCCATGGCCGGCTCATCCGCCAGCGGTCCCGCCGCCTTGCCGGCTGCGGCGGGCGCAGCCAGTACATGTGGCAGCTCCCACATGCGGGCCAGCAGGCCCGTCGCTGGGCGCTGGCGCACAAGCACTTGGCCGCGATGCTCGCCGCGGCCCTCGACCAGGGCGACCAGCCGCTGCTCAGGGCGCGGCGGCTTCGCCTTGGTCTTGACCGGCAGCGTGAGCTCCCGTCCGGCGATGCGGCCGGAACATTGCTCCATGACCGGGCAAGTCAGACAGTGCGGCGCTTTTGGCGTACATACCAGCGCGCCAAGTTCCATCAGCGCCTGGTTGAAATCACGCGCCCGCCCTTCCGGAATGAGCTCTCCGGCAAGCTCTTCCATAAGCACCCGGGTGCTGCCCTTCATAATGTCCTCATCAATGAGGAAGTATCTGGACAGAACCCGCATGACATTGCCATCTACCGCAGGCTGCGGCTGGTTGAAGGCAATACTGAGAATGGCCCCGGCTGTATACGGGCCCACCCCTTTTAATGCAAATACGGCCTGTTTATCCTGCGGCATCTCTCCTCCGTGCAGCTCCATCACCTGCTGGGCAGCTGCCTGAAGGTTGCGGGCACGGGAATAGTAGCCAAGTCCCTCCCAGTTCTTCAGCACATCCTCTTCCGCCGCTTCGGCCAGAGCCTGAACGGTCGGAAAATTGGCAATAAACCGGTTGAAATACGGGATAACCGTATCCACACGCGTCTGTTGAAGCATGATTTCCGATACCCACGTAAAATAGGGATTATTGTGACGACGCCACGGCAAGTCACGTCTGTTAATCATGTACCAATCCAGCAAATTCACACTAAAGTGTTGCTTTTGTTCCATTAAACCCATATTTCCGTCCTCTCCTGTTACCTTGCTATTCCTATTGCTCTATTCTTACCGACTATTTGTCCGTCTTCTCCACGATGGCAAAAGCTGCTGCAAGCTCTGTCTGATGCGTAATGCTGAGATGAATATCATACTGCTGGTCATATGGCAATTGAAGCCGTTCCCATGCCTGACTCGACAATGTGGCGACCGGGCGTCCCTTTTCGTCAGGAAGCACCTCGATATCTGTAAAACTCATCACACGGCCGATGCCGCAGCCAAACGCCTTGGACACCGCTTCCTTGGCTGCAAACCGGCCAGACACAAATTCAGTCATCCTTTTCCCTCGTTCAGCTGCCAATTTCCGCTCAGCCGGAGTCAAAATTCGATTCATAAATGCTTCGGCATGACGACCAGACAGCAGCTTCTGCATACGTCCGATCTCCAGTACATCGTTTCCAACTCCATATATCATTAACGATTCACCCGCTTAATCTTTTATGCTGTGTAGAATCTTGAATGGTTTCTATTTATCACTGCTCCGAACACGTATTCTATTGTAGCAGGAGGTAGAGCGAGAAGCGAGTACCTCACCGACATTCCCATTTATGTGAAAATAAGAATCGGGGAAGATATAGCTGGGCTTGCAGCTTCGTCAGATGGAAACCTGGAATGGATCATAATGGATATCATCCAACCGATACTACAGCAAAAAGAGTCACTGCCTGATGCAGTGACTCTTTTTTTCATTAACAAGCTAAATCATTCACCCTGTAAACTTTACACCAAGATTTTAGATGCCTGGGATGGCATTACGTTTATGGTGAGTGCGTGTATAGAATGACTCAAGACGCTCCTGCGCAGCAGGATCAATCTGTTTGCCTTCCAGGTAGTCGCTGTTATCCTCATAGGAAATGCCCAGTTCCTGTTCATCTGTCTGGCCTTCCCAAAGCCCTGCTGAAGGAGCCTTGTCCAGAATTTCGCGCGGAACACCAAGATATGCAGCGAGCTGACGAACCTGACGTTTGTTCAGGCTGCTCAGCGGTGTAATGTCAACCGCCCCATCGCCCCACTTCGTATAGAAGCCGGTGATGGCTTCGGAAGCATGATCCGTACCTACCACCAGCAGGTTTTCTTCAAAAGAAAGTGCGTATTGCATGACCATGCGGGTTCTTGCCTTTACATTCCCTTTGCCTTGTGGAGTCATATGACGTGGGCTGCCCATGGATTTGAAGCCTTGCTCCACTTCAAGCGCGATCTCATTGACCGCATCTTCAATATTGGTTTCCACCACATGCTTCAGGTCAAATGCCTTTGCAACCGCGTAGCTGTGATCGATATCGGATTGCTCACCGTATGGCTGGAACACTCCCAGTGTTTTGTATTCCTGGTTGTTCTCGGCTGTGAGTTCGTCTGTAGCCTTTTTGCACAACGCTGCAGCGACCGCACTGTCAATTCCGCCACTGATCGCAATAAGCAATCCTTTGGTACCGGAATTTTTCACATAGGATTTCAGAAAGTCAACGCGTTTGCGGACTTCCTCTTCTTCATTAATGCTTGGCTTAACCTTCAACTCAGCGATGATCTGTTGTTGCAAACTCATCGTTCAACACACCCCGTTTCTACATAAATGAAATTTGATGTCCAGCTTGAAAGGTCCGAATGCTTCAATAACCTTATTTGCTCAAAATGAAACGCCCCGGCATCGGTCATCCGAAGGGCGGGGCGCTCCTAGAGCTAATTAACGGCAGTAACGGTCAAATGCATTCGTGAGATCAGCCGCAATTTCCTCCGCAGAACGGTCTTCCACTTGGTGACGCTCGATAAAGTGAACGAGTTCACCGTCTTTCATCAGAGCGATGGAAGGTGAAGACGGAGGGTACGGCGCAAAGTACTCACGCGCTTTTGCTGTAGCTTCTTTGTCCTGTCCGGCAAATACCGTATACAGGTGATCTGGTGTAATATCGTGCTGAAGCGCTTGAGATACACCTGGACGACACTGGCCTGCGGCACATCCGCACACCGAGTTAATCACGACAAGTGCTGTTCCTTTAGCATCTGGCAAACTAGCTTCTACTTCCTCAGGGGTACGCAGTTCCTGAATACCCAGGCGAGTCAGCTCATCCCGCATCGGTTGAACCATATCTTTCATGTATTGATCAAATGACATCGACATTCGTTTCACTCCTTATTAATGGTTGTTCTATTATTTCGGGGAACATGTAATTGCCTAAGAATCCACAATCATCAATGCTCCGCCATACAAAACATGGATTTTAATGATGTGCTATCCCTATTATACATCGCCAAGCAATGAAAGCAAGGTTCAGACTCCGCCTGCGGTAAGGCTTCTTTCATATTATTATGTCTTGATCTCTGGCAAAATATGCTGCGCTTTTATCGTTGAAACGAAACCTTGAAGGTCGTGCCCTCGCCTTCCTGTGACTCCACCGTAATCGTTCCGTTGTGTCGTTCCACGATGCTTCGGCACATGGATAACCCGAGTCCGGTCCCTTTGGCTTTCGTCGTATAAAAAGGTTCAAACAGCTTCTCTTGCTTCGGTTGTGCTATGCCTGCACCTGTATCGTGTACACACAGCTCGACCTTGTCATCCACCATCCGCGTTTCGAGCGTCAGAACCCCTTTCTCTGTCATAGCTTCCATGCCGTTACGAGCCAGATTGAGCACTACCTGCTTGATTTCTTTCGTATTCAGGTGCAGCTTAGGCACATTATGGTCAAGCATGAGTTCGATGCTCTGTCCACGCAGATTTGCATCCGCCCATAGCAGCGGGCTCAATTCATGAATAATGTCGTGCAGCTGGGACTCTTCCTTTTCTGAGATCCGATTCTGGGCTAGGGAGAGAAAGTCATTGATGATGCTGTTTGCCCGGTCCAGCTCCTCCAGTACAATCTGATAGTAGTGATCTAGCGACTCAGGACTCTTCTCTTGCATTAATTGAAGGAAACCGCGTACAACCGCCATCGGATTCCGCACTTCATGAGTTATGCTGGCAGCCATCTGCCCCACCAGACTGAGGCGATCCACATTGTCCAGCTCGCTTCGCAGCATTTCCAGCTCAGTAATGTCCTGAATAATGAGCATGGCTCCCGTGACCTCTCTTGACCTTTCGTGTGAAAGAGAATAGATCGGCACGGTCCGTGATTGGAATACATAGGAGCCGTATCTTACGGTCATACCGTTGATTTCCCCATCCACAACCGCCTTACGTATACTGTTCTCCAATCTGTCAGCCTGCCCCTGTTCGACAAACTGGCTGACCGGGAGCCCAATCAGATTGGAAGTGGTCGTACAGGGGAGTTGATTTCTTGCTGTTTGCTCCATGGTATCATTAACAAACTGTACAGTTCCCTCCGGGTCCACTGTAGCGATGGATAATGGAACTGCGTTCAGTATTTGGTGAAGCTTTTCCGTTTCGGATATGTATTGATGATGAACTTCGGACAGATGTTGTTCAAGCCCCTGATGATGATGCATATGCTCAATCCAGAGCATACTAAAGCTGCCTGCAAAAACAGCACCAATGATGTACCCCAGCATGATGCCTATTCCTTGAGCTAGGGATAACGTAGAATTTTCATCCATCAAAGGAATGCACAGCAGGGCGGATACAATCAATTCTGCTGCGATCAACGAGCTGACCATCGTTATTTTGCGTGAACGCGTATAGTGCTTGAATCGTCTGGCCGTCAACCATACAATAGGATAGAGAAGAATGCCTGTTTGAAGGAGAAACTCGTACAAGGTATAGGGATGTCCAATAAGAAAATAAGCGATTACATGGAGAAGGGTAAGCGTGAGGCCTATCACAGGCCGGCAGTACAATATGCTGATGGTAAGAGGTATGACACCCAATGAAATGGGAACGGCCGCGGGACTCGCATAATGGGCAAACAGCAAACAGAGCAGCATGCTGGCCGCACTTGTCACTGCCAGGCTGTTCAGCATCATTCTACTACGATCTGTCTTGGCCTGAACTTGTTTGGGAAGCCCCAGATAAAAAAAGGGAATCAGGAATACCGCAGAACCTGCAAGCAGCACCTGTAAAAGAATGTCCTTTAACGCAACCACCATGCCATCTCCCTCCTCGCCCGCACATTCCCTCATGTATTTCTGATTAAAACATAGGCGACAGTATATTACAATATATCCCTTGAGACTGCATAATAGAACAGTTGCTTTCATTATAAATGGTTAAAAATGTGTACCATTTGTCCTATTATCCTGCATAATTCGATTTTTAACATCCAAGTGTACTATATATAGAAAACGGAAATAGCTGGAATCTATATGTGGTTTATTCAATTTCTTACCAGTGTTCAATTAAGAGTAATAAAGTAGACAAAATCAATGGAAAAAGAGGGTAATAATATATGTACGATGTCATTGTAATTGGTGGCGGTTCCGCAGGCTTAATGGCATGCGTTGCTGCTGCCGAGCACGGAGCCTCTGTGCTTCTGTTGGATAAGGGAGATCAACTGGGCCGCAAGCTCGGAATCTCCGGAGGCGGTCGCTGCAATGTGACCAATGCCAAAGAGACAGATGAATTGATCAGGCATATTCCCGGTAACGGGCGTTTCTTATATAGTTCATTTCAAAATCTGGACAATCAGGGAATTATGCGTTTCTTCGAAAACCTGGGTATTGCCCTGAAGGAAGAAGACAATGGAAGAATGTTCCCGGTTACAGACAAGGCCAAAACGGTGGTCGATGCTCTGGTCGGGAAGGTGGTTTCTCTGGGTGTGGAGATTCGTACCAAAGAGCCTGTCACGGAGCTGATTCATGATGGACAGCATGTACAGGGTGTCAAGCTTGCCTCGGGGAAGACCGTCAAAGCCCATGCAGTCATTGTAGCAACTGGAGGCAAATCCGTACCTCAAACCGGTTCAACCGGGGATGGTTATCCTTGGGCTGAATCAGCCGGACATACAATTACGGAACTTTACCCGACAGAGGTACCCATTGTTTCCGGTGAGAGCTGGATCCAATCCAGAGAACTTCAGGGGTTATCTTTGCGGGATGTAGGGTTATCCGTGCTGGATGCCAAAGGCAAGACTGTGATTTCGCATCGTGGTGATATGATCTTCACGCATTTTGGTGTATCGGGTCCTATCGCCCTCCGCTGCAGTCAATTCATTCGTAAGGTACAAATGAAATCCGGCAGCACTCAGGTCACGATGAGCATTGATTTCTTTCCTGATCTCACTCCAGCTGCACTGGAAAGACAGGTCCAGCAGGTCCTGGAGCAAGAGTCACGCAAGGCAGTTAAGAACATTTTGAAAGCATGGGTACCTGAACGCATGATTCCATTACTGATGAAACGTGCCGAAATCAGCGAAGAGCTGACATTCCACCATTTTCCTAAGGGCATGCTGAGCACGTTATGCGGGCTGATGAAGGCTTTTACCTTCCGCGTGGATGGCACGCGTTCTCTCAAAGAGGCATTCGTCACTGGCGGAGGTGTGCACTTAAAGGAAATATACCCAAAAACAATGGAATCCAAGCTGCTGCCGGGTCTATTCTTTTGCGGTGAGGTTCTGGACATCCACGGCTACACTGGTGGGTATAACATTACCGCTGCATTCTCTACCGGATACACCGCTGGCATGCATGCCGCAGAGTACAAAAACGCCAGTAGTATAAGATAAATAAACATGCCAAAAACAAGAAAACCTCGAAGTGCCCACATGCTGTGGGACCCGAGGTTTTTTGACTATTCATCTGATTATGCTTTTACACTGCCGGAGAATCCATCCACTGAATCGTCAAAGGTTGGGTCATCGTCCCGATTATGCAATCCTTGTTGAAGCCCACTGTTCTGATTTCCATTTGCATAACCTTCTTGCCAATCCTCGTTAATGATATGAGCCGGAATGGATATATCCTGAAATTGATCAAACCCGTCTGTTTCAGCCAGGAACGCTGCGCTTCCTCCGTGTGACTGCACAATCTCCACCGCCGACTGTATATCCTGGCGATCGGTAGGAATGTACAATTCCAGCGGCCCCGATTGATACGGCTTATATCCAAGCTCCTTCAGCGTGGCCTCCGCCGCAAGCAATGCTGAATGGTCAGAAAAATGTACCTGAAGTTCACTATCGTCCATCATTCGTTCTTTTCCTCCTCGCTACAGTTGATCTCTCCTATAGCATGGTCACTAATGGAAAACGATATGCGATTTCTACTGGAATACTTTAGCTTGAACGGGTCATTCGAATCCATCCTCCCACGGAAAGGCAGAAGAGTCCAAAGACCACAACAGCTGCTGCAACAATGACACTTAACAGCCAGCCAAGCCAGGTTATTCCCAATGCCAAACCCATGATAAGGCCCAGCGGGATAAAAAGCATCCGAACCATCGTCAATCCTGCACGGTGCAGAGCAGCCGGGTCATAGGATAGGAGCTGCACGTAGTCTGAAGTCACGAACACATCCCATGAGCGATAAAACAGCAGGGTCAGCATAATAATCAGCAAGCAGCACACGATGACATTAACGGGAAAAGGGGGAAGCATGACTGCTGCTGTGGAGAGACTACCCAGCTGCAAATACAGTTTCATCGTGGAAGAGTCTCGAAAAAAAGCTTTGAAAGCCGTTTCGGCTGTCCGGTTGGACATGGAACGATTGCGCAGAAGCCTGCGCCTTTTGCGAAAAACGACTGTTTTTGTACGAGGAACCTTCGGCTTGGACACAGACTGACTTAACATAAGCGCTGTTAGCTTCAATCGACCTCGTAAATCCTCCCGTACATCCCCCTCAAACGTGCCCTTCATCAACAGCCTCATTTGGATCAAAGTGACAAGGATAAGGATTCCGACAAAGATTCCAGCAAGCTGTCTCCAGATCTCTCCGTCCATCCATGACGTTGTACAGATCGTAAAAAGTCCCAAGGCAATCGCGGCAGGGATGAGTCGAATCCAGCGTCTCCATCCGGTATTTCGCACCTTAATGATGTGCAGAGCGATCGCCTGAATTGAAGCTACTATACCAAACCAGAGCGCAAGGAGCGCGATAGGTGTAAATGACATGTCATAAACACGAGACCACAAGGGTGCGGTCAAGGCCGTAATCACAATCATTTTGCCCAAATGCAGCAAACAGGCCCGGAAAAGCCCTTGCTTCATTAAGGTCCGCATCCATAATGGTCTTGATTTCAGAAACAGCATGTCCGCTTCTTCCACAAAGATCAGTACACCGCCTGAAAGCATAACGATATCGATCAGCCCTGTCAGGACAGGTACAGATAGTTCAGTCGCCCATGTTGGCAGCGGTTTGGTCCATAAACTCGAAAACCACCCAATCAGATACAGCAGCCCCGGAACCAGCAGATACAACCATACGGTCCAGTCCACTGCCAACTTCAGATTATTTAACTGTCCATTGAAATGCTCTCGACGCCTGCGTCTATATAAACGAATTGGTGTATATCGCTCAGAGTTTCCCATCCCTCTATTCACCTCCCTGACTAGGATGTCAGTATATCAAAACAGTCGAATAAGGATAATTCGGGCTGCCCGGCGACAGCGCGAATCTCATCCAGCGTGCCTTCAGCGGCCGATCTGCCTGCTGCAATCAGTACAAACCGGTCACAGATCCGTTCCGCTGTATCAAGTACATGCGTGGACATTAACACCCCTGCCCCGCGGCGGCGTTCCTCATCAAGCAGCTGCAGAAAATCCTTCGTTGCGCGCGGATCCAGTCCAATAAAAGGCTCATCTACAATATATACATCAGGTGAGGCCAGGAAGCCGATCATCAGCATCATTTTCTGACGCATGCCTTTGGAAAAACTGCCGGGAAGATCATCGCGTACATGATCCATACCGAAACGAACCAGCAATTCCTCCGCTCTCGCAACAAATTCCGCTTCCTCCATTTCGTACGCCGCTGCCGCAAGATCAAGATGCTCCCAGAGAGTCATATATTCATAAAAGACAGGCTGCTCTGGGATGTAGGCATATCTGCCCTCTCCTCCAATTGCAATCTCAAACTCGGCATGCTCCAGCAAGCCAAGCATCGTTTTGATGGTCGTGCTTTTGCCCGCCCCGTTTGGACCAATAATACCTACCAGTTCACCTGGATACACCTGGATTCGGATGTTTTGTATCGTCGACTTGCCTGCTTCATATCCTGCCTCTGCTATATGTACGTCCAGTATGGACTGCTTCGATGTTGACTCCTCAATTTCGATCTTCATGGCCTTCACTCCCTGGTTAATGACTTGTCCAGTGTGTTCTCCATTATTGTAATGGAGTTATTAGCTTTGTGTTTGATCATTTTGAGCATCTTTAATGAATTAGAGGTGGACAATGAAAAACCTTTAAACACACAAAAAAAGCAGGGGTTCCGGAGCCCCTGCTTTTTCATGATTATCCAGTGGAAAATCATCTTACCGATTACAACCCAACACCGTTGTGATTTCGCTCGTGGACACATTCTGGTTATGATGGTTGTCAATTAAGTACTGACACAATGGTGCTATTCGCTTACAGCCACTGCCTCACTCGCCACCGTTACATCCATCTTTTTCGATCTGCGTTTTAATACATAGACCAATCCCAGAAGTGTCATTAAAATACCTGAACATACAAAGGCCGGGATAACACCAAACGATGTGACCAGAAATCCCCCTACAACTGGACCCATAATATTGCTTGCTGTCATGACGCTGCCAACAGTCCCAAATACACGCCCCGTCATCGCTTCGGGAGTCCGTTCCTGCAGCAAAATTTGAAAAGGCACCACGGCGAACCCAATTCCGATTCCTGCCAGGGCAAACATCGATATCAGCAGAAGGTTGGCACCCAGACCAGCATGCGGCCATACGCCGACAACAACTCCAGCTGCACCAATGACAAGCCCCGTTATCGATGTGCCCAGCCCCATCTTCAGCACATGTCCTGCTCTTTTCCACTTCCTCACACTCATGGCTGCAATTAACGTTCCAACCCCACTGGCACCAACGCACCACCCCAGCAGATCACTCGAAATTCCGGGCAGCTGTCTGAACAGGACAACGGTCTGGGAATCAGCAAATTGCAGGAACAGAATGGCGGATGCCAGCAAAATGAGAGAAGACCCTACCTGTGGAAGTGAAGCAAGCATACGAACGCCTTCCAGCGTATCCCTCAAGAAGCCACCTTTCTCTCGGGATGAAATGCCCCTTATTTCTTCTCCCTTACTTTCTTGTACGGACGGTCTTACAGATTGGATCACCCGCTTACCCGGAATCCACAGCAAAATAATACCCGAGATGAGAAACGAGGCTGAATCCAGAATAAAACACCAGGTAATCCCAAAGGCTGCCACAAGCAATCCGCCAAGCGCAGGACCTATAATTTTGGACATCTGTTCGATCACCGAGCTGATGGAAACGGCTTGAGCCAGCTGCCCATGCGGCACAAATTCCTTCAACTTCCCGTTCTTGGCGGGTGAGAATACGACATCGAATAACGATTTGAGAATAAGCAATACGTATACATGCCAGATCTGATCGGCAAAAATGAACCCAGCAACAATCACGACTCGTGCACCGTCCGCCGCGATCATCAACCATTTCCGATTCATCCGATCCGCCAGCGCACCTGCAAACGGCCCTGTTATCAGCACAGGCAGTGCCGCACAAAGTGTAGTAAACGTAATTTCCCACGGCGTAGCATTCCAACGTATTCCCACCAACGTCAAGATTGCCAACAAATGCAGCCAGTCGCCCAGATTGGAGATGGCCTGTGCCACCATCAGTGTTACAAACGGACGGTTATGCTTCAGTCCGCTTTGTCCCTTCATTGTCATTTCCATTTCGTTTCTCCTCCACTTGCCGGAATTGTTGATATGGCTTTAATTATATAAATTGGAACTTATTCCAACCTCCTTCCGGAGACGGAGAAGAGCCAACATCCGAAGGATGAACTTTCTCAGGTGCAGGCTGCCTTGGAGAAGGACGAATGCTTAAATTTTAAATGCTAAAAATGCAGATCTTGTGACATATCGCATGTTTTTCGTGGAAACAGAAGCTTACAATAAGGACATGGCGACAATCTGAATCGTCAAACGTAACCTACTCAACCCTATATAAGTTGAATATATCGTTTACATGTTAATCATAACGAAGAGGACAGAAAAAACCTGGAAAAGCAACGTGTTCACCTTTATCACCGGATTTTACCTTTGAAAAAGATTCAAAAAGATCTGGGGATAACAGTGATTGGAGGGTTGTTCTGTCATCGTAGTGGTAGATAGTAACCTTATTATTTCAACTTATATCACTAAAATGAAAAGGCGGGATCAGCATGCTGGAATTACAAGAAATCGGAACCGAACGTTCACTTCATCTGTACCGCACCTTGGCCAAAACATTCAAGAGCGTGAA
This sequence comes from Paenibacillus sp. PvP094, assembly GCF_040546835.1. Taxonomy (NCBI): domain Bacteria; kingdom Bacillati; phylum Bacillota; class Bacilli; order Caryophanales; family Paenibacillaceae; genus Paenibacillus; species Paenibacillus sp. PvP094. The sequence goes on from NZ_JBEPOM010000001.1 coordinate 1,434,069, forward strand.
TGAACACGCTGTATCCGGTAGCAAAGTGCACGGCTTCAACCCTACGGCATACGGGGTGCTGGAAGTACTGTATATGAAAGGGGCCCAGCCGATTCAACAGGTAGGCGCACAACTTCTGCTGCAGAGCGGGAACGTAACCTATGTCATTGATAAGCTGGAGCAAAAAGGGCTTTTACATCGCAAACACTGTCCACAGGACAGAAGGATTATATTTGTGGAGCTGACAGAGGAAGGTCACCGGACCATGGATGATATCTATCCAGGTTATGCACACAAGATCGATCGTGCAGTCAGTGGTCTGAGCGAGAGTGACAAGACATTGCTGTCTGAGTTGTTGGAAAGGCTTGCGCTTGGCGCAGACCGTCTATCCGCTAATGGTTGAAGAAATAACCAGGATGAATAGTGAAAAATAAAATAACCGGTTTCGCCCTTCTGCGGCGTAACCGGTTAATGCTGTGGAATCAACCCTACCTTATCCATATCAATACGGCGAGAACAACGATAACAAGGCCTCCGGCTGTTATTATGCTCGGCGCTTCCTTAGCTTACCAATCCATTTCAATATATATTGCCAAAACAAATAAACAAACGTAACGATCAGTACATATACATATGGCCCTGTATGCCGAAAAGCATCCATCCTGAGTACGAAGATTGCGAATAGAAGACCACATCCCGTCCCCAACAGGAAATAAGCTACAATTACATAAATCAACCTTGTACCAGCTCCCTTCATTTTCATTGAAGCAAGCACAGGATCGATGAACAGGGAGAAAGGCAGAATGAGGAATAGCATCGTTGCTGCATTGATCAGCAAACTTATGATCCATATATACCAAAAAGGATAGTAATACGTACCTTCTGCTCGTTCCGCCAAAGTCACCACTCTTGAAATCCCAACGTACAAAGAAATGGTTATGACGGTCAGCAAGGCTGCAAATAATTTAATGGAAAATGGCATGAACCAATTAGATTCAGTCCTTGGCTTATTCAATACACCTCAGCCCCATTCATATCAGATAACTCCATCTGGTACGGCGAAAAGTTAAAAACCTACTGTAAATTATATCAAATTTCCATTTGGAACCAACAAAAAAAGCAGCTGATCACAGCTGCCTTCTTGTGAAAATCAATGCTTTATCTCGTTGTGCTAATCAACAAAGTATTCGTCTTATGTACCGCATGGGTTCGACAATCACTTCCCGGCAACCTTGGCCTGTTTTGGCATTCCTGCCCCTGCCTCTGCCTCTTCCGGTACGATTAGACGTTTGCGTAATGCTAATGTGGTTAACCAGGATACAATCGCGATGACGAACATGATGACAAACAGGGAATGCAGACTGCCTTCCAGCACATTCCGAAGCAATGCCCATTTGTCATCCGACAAAGCAGCGTCCGTATGCGGTGCGAGCAGCTCATTCAAGTCACTTTCGGAAATGCCGGCATCGGCCAGGTGCTGTTCACTGGATAATTTCGATATCCGGTAGTTCAACCATGTGCCAAATACGGCCGCGCCAATCGTTTGTCCCAGAGTACGCATGAACGTATGCAGTGCCGTTGAAGATCCGCGTTCCTGATATCCTACAGAGGACTGTGCAATGATGGTGAATATCGTAAACGCAAATCCAAAGCCAAGTCCGTAAATAAAGGTCAAAATAAACAGCACGGCCTGCGGGGATGTTCCCCCTACCAGGAAAAGTCCTCCCGAGCCAATCGCGATTCCGGTCAATCCAATGAGTGCAGTCAGACGTGACCCGATTTTCATCAGGAGACGACCCGCCAGCACGCTACCGATTAACCAGCCTACGGACATCGGCGCGAGCAGCAGTCCGGATTCAGTCGCGTTGCCTCCGCGAACGCCCTGTACCCATAACGGTAAATAACTGGTCAGGCCGATCATCAACGTGCTGGTGAGCAGTCCCGCAATATTGGCAACGCGGATGTCCCGAATACGGAACAGATGCAGTGGAACCATTGGCGCCTGGGCTCTTTTCTCAACGACAAAGAATAAGATCATGAATACAACAGCAACTGCACTCAGCCCCAAAATGAGCGGAGAGCTCCAGGCATAATACTGCCCGCCAGCTGACAACACAAAGAGCAATGCCGTTATGCCCACCGTGAAGGTCAGCGCACCGATGTAGTCGATTTTGGCGGTACGAGGTGAGATGTCTTCCTTCAAATAACGAAATACAAACCACATGGCAAGCAGGCCAAATGGCACGTTGAATCCAAAGATCCACTGCCAACCGAGATTGTCGACAAAGTAACCGCCAAGCAGCGGCCCTGCCAGGGAAGATATGCCCCACACCGAACTGATCCAGCCCTGAATCTTGCCTCGTTCTTCAATTCGGTAAATGTCTCCAATAATCGTAAACGTAACAGGCACAACCGCTCCTGCCCCAATCCCCTGAATGGCACGAAAAATAATCAGCTGCTCCATATTCTGTGAGAAGCAGCACAGCAATGAACCGAGCAAAAACAATGCACAGCCAATCAGGAACACGGGCTTTCGGCCGTACAGATCACTGATCTTGCCAAAAATGGGCGTGCTGACAGCCATCGTGAGCAGATAAGCGGTAAAGATCCAGCTAAGCAGCTGCACACTTCCCAGCTCACTGACAATCGTTGGTCCCGCCGGACCAATGACCGTTCCTTCAATCGCCGACAAAAAGGTTGCCAGCAACAATCCCGCCAAGATGAAACTGCGTTTCAAACCTCCGGTTGTATTCACACAAACCCTTCTCTCTTTGTTCTCTATATAAGTAAAACAATCATTTACGCTTCCCACTCCGGGTCAGAACAATCTTTCGATCGCTGTTATGATGTAAATAAAAAATTAAACTTATATATTCTCTGTTTATTTTTTATGCTTGCGAAGCCACTCATCATACAGCAGGGAATACATCACCATATCCTTAAATCCGGTGGAAGTATGCTGTACCTGACGCAGCAGACCTTCCCGCGTAAAGCCGTTGTTGATCAGGAACTCTCCCGAGGCGGCATTTCTTGGATCCACCAATGCTTCAATCCGGTTAAGCCCCATGGTCTCATACCCGAAAGGCAGCATCACCGAGAACACTTCGGTCATATATCCATGCCGCCAGTAGTCACGACCCAGCTCGTAACCAATCTCTCCGCGGAATGCGCCTTCAAGCTGCCATGTATTGTATCCACAGCTGCCGATAAGACGGCCTGTTTCCTTCAGTTCGATGCCCCAGCGAATCGCCTCCTCTTCCCCTGCCATATGATTAAGCAATCCAATCATATCCGCAGCTTCACTTGTCCCGATCATCGGCGCCAGATTCATATAACGGGTCACCTCCCGGTCTGACCAGTATGCGAACATCTGAGCCGCATCCCGGCGGCGCATTTTGCGCAGACGAAGTCGTGCTGTCTCGAGTTCGGGAATTCTCCCTTTAGATTTATACATGAAAAGACACTCCGATCCGATCCATCTCTGCAGACCATAAGATTCAATAGTCATCTAAACATAACCTGCGCCGAATGGCAACAGTTCAGTCATCGGTTAGATATCAAAAAAACCGGGCCGCAAGGGTCCCGGTCTTGTTGTACGTATGATTCAATCGAGCTGTCCGTAACAGCTTGTCCTGCCAGAGTTTCATCTTCAGGCGGTTGAAGCCTTCTTATCCGCTCCCAGCAGCTCATCGCTGACCCGGCCAAGCACAGCCGTAATTTCCTTATACTCTTCAATGCCTGTCCCGGTCAGGCTCCACTGGTCGCCATGGGCGGTCAGGAAGTTCTCCTGCGTGAGATGTTCAAGCTCCTGCTTGATCTCCCGCTCGCCAACACGATAGCCGCGCTCCTCCAATAGAGGCAGTGCGTCACCAACGGTTAAATCCTGATTTTGGGCCAAATATAGAAGATGAATCCGTACAAAAAGATTCTGTACCTCTGCGTGCATAATCCAAACTCCTTCCAGGGTTATAGCCCTCCGTGATTGCTAAGTAATTACCCCGTGCGAGAAGCTGAGAAACAGGATGAATTTACAGGGGTTTCCCCTTCTTAATCAACATTCTACCGAAATCCTCCGCTTGACTAAAGGCATGCACTGCACTATCTTGAAAATAAGTACCATTTTTGCTCGGGAGGGTGATTCACCATGTTTCAAGCTGTTTCCTATGAAGGAACACGAAGCGAGCAGCACACCGCCGTCCTGGGACAGTTAAGTGCTCTGATCCGCGATGAACCAAGCGCCATTGCCAATCTGGCAAACGCTGCGGCGCTGCTCAATGTATTTTTAACCGATACCAATTGGGTTGGATTCTACCTGTATGATGGCAAAGAACTTGTTCTTGGTCCGTTCCAAGGGCTGCCTGCCTGCATCCGTATTCCGCTCGGACGCGGGGTGTGCGGCACATCTGCGGCGGAACGACGTACACTCGTTGTAGACGATGTTCATGCTTTCCCAGGTCATATCGCCTGCGATGCCGCATCGAACAGTGAAATTGTCGTGCCCATTATCAAAGACGGCGAATTATACGGGGTGCTCGACATCGACAGCCCGATCAAAAACCGTTTTGACGACGAAGATCGTATTTTCCTGGAACAGGCCGTCAAACTGCTCACAGAGCAGCTGTAACCACGGTTCTGCCGAAGGTCATTGTACCTATAATAAGCAGGTTGTTACAGCAATACGTACTGAAGATAGCCAAAAAGCACAGACCAGTAGTGGTCTGTGCTTTTTGGCTTATGCCTTTACATCCATGTTCTGCTCGCCCATGGTTACTCTATGCATTTAGGTCAATTCCTGTTCCGCTTTGATCATCATGCCGTCTCGCAAAAATTCAGCCAGCTTCGGATGATAACCGTCGTACATTTGGCGGAAATTTTGATGCTCCACATACAGATTGCCCAAATCACGATAGATTTCGGCAGTAGGCGTGTAGTAATCCTTGACCCATTCGAGATGTCTGCCAATGATGTGCTGAACTTCCGGGGATTCAGGTGTCAGGCCATCTTCGATCGCCCGCTGCAAGTCCCGGTTGATTCGGTCTATTTTTTCCTGGGAATCCAGGTAATCTTCTTTGGTTTTGAGTTCCCCGTCATAAGATACGGCTGATTCAGATTGTGCTGGATGCCAGTTTTTCGTTATGACCGGTTCATGGCTCGGTGACTCCGTTGAATCAGGCAGCATACTGTGATGCCCTTTTTTGATAAAACCCTGATACAACTCCCGGACCTCAAGCTCATACTCTCCCTGCAAATGGGAAATGGTTTTGTCCAGAGTCTGGATCAAGCCATGCAAATGCAATGCTTTCTCGAGCAGCTGAATGCGCTGCTGCTGCATCATATGAATGATATCATGATGATCTTCCTGCAGCATGGAGCCGATCTCTTCCTGTTCCACTCCCAGCTCCTTACAGAACAGAATCTGCTGGAGCTTCAACAGCTCCGGTTTCTCATAATAAACTTCATTCTGGTCTCTACCTGCAAATGCAGGTGTTAGCCAACCTGATTTTACATATTGGCTCAATTCATTCAGACTGATACCGGACATGCCGGATACGTCCGCCATGGTATACGCCATTCGCAACACCTCCTGTCTACACTGCATTATGATTCAGGGTTATTCATACTGCTTTTATGTTGATTGAGTTAGGTACAAGATTGGGACAACAATTAGTGCATTGTTTTGCGGTATGTAAAGTATTTATACCCTCCTGATGGGATGTGAACCGGGGGTCAGTAGGGAAATCGAAAGTGTTTTCACTATTTCCTATCGATCCATACAGAAAAAGCCCCACACCAACTACATTGGGTGCGGGACCTTATTACTTCATATTAGACAGTGCAAAACAGCCTGCTTTACAAACATCCTTAATTTTTATTGAACATGACAAACTTGAGTTCTGTCATTTCTTCAACAGCGTATTTGACACCTTCACGTCCCATACCGCTCTGCTTCACACCACCGTATGGCATGTGATCAACCCGGAACGTAGGAATGTCGTTGATCATGACCCCTCCAGCCTCGATATGATCAGCTGCATGCAGTGCAGTATGGATATTGTTCGTAAAAATACCTGCCTGAAGCCCATAGATGGAATCATTCACGTGCTCAATGCCTTCTTGGACCGAACTCACAGTGTTAATAACAACAATCGGTGCAAAGACTTCCTGGCACGACACCTTCGCATCACGCGGCACGTTAACGAGTACGGTTGGACGCAGCACGCCTCCTTCGGCCTCTCCTCCTGCGGCGACCGTAGCTCCTGCCTGTTTCGCTTCGTCGATCCAATCCAGGGTCCGCTTTACGTCTTTGGCTGTAATGAGTGCCGAAACCACAGTATCCGGGTTCAGCGGATCTCCTGTCACGACTTGTTTCGCTGCTTCCGCGAATCGGCGTATGAATTCGTCTGCAATGGCACTGTGTACATAAATGCGCTGCAATGAAATGCATACCTGACCCTGATACGTAAAGGCACCTGTCACACATCTTGGGACCACTTTGTCCAGATCCGCATCCTGATCCACAATGACAGCTGCATTCGATCCAAGCTCCAGCGTTACCCGTTTCAATCCCGCCTGACTGCGAATGCTTGTCCCTACCGCTGGGCTGCCCGTAAATGTAATATGGGCTATGCGCGGATCGGATACGAGCACATCACCAATCGTTTTGCCATCCCCACTTACCACGTTTAATGCACCATCCGGCAACCCGGCTTCCTGAAGCAGGTTCGCGATATAGTAGGCAGACAACGGTGTCTGCTCAGCCGGTTTCAGAACGATGGTATTGCCTGCTGCAAGGGCAGGTCCAACCTTATGTGCCACCAGATTCATCGGAAAATTAAACGGCGTAATCGCCCCGATGACACCCAGAGGCTGTCGCATGGTATATCCGATGCGCCCTTCACCGCCCTTGGCTGCATCCAGAGGAACGGTCTCCCCTGTGAGCCGCTTCGCTTCTTCTGCGGCAAAACGGTACGTTTCCACCGTACGATCCACTTCCGCAAGCGCAGCCGTGATTGGTTTGGCCGCTTCCAGCGCAATCACTCGTGCCGCCTCTTCCTTCCGCTCTTCCAGCAGGGTGGAGAGCTTGTAAAGGATGTCTGCACGCCGGTGAGCAGGCATGCTGCGCATCTCCTTGCCGGCCTGAACGGCAGCTGTTATGGCTGCTTCTGCCTCCTCCGCCGAAGCGGTAGACACTTCCGCCAATGTTTCTCCGGAATACGGTGCCTGAAGTGCCTTATATTCTACTGATTCCGTGGGTTTACCACCGATAAACAGATGTTGTTTTTTCATTATTGAATCCTCCAATCCATCATTGCTGCAAGTTTGACCTATGAAGTTACAGCGGGTCAAGTTCATGACAGAACAATCTTGTGATCGCAGTTATCCTTTATCTATTTATACACCACAGCAGCATCTTCAACCCAGCCTTAATTCCGGCAGTGCCCTATTTCACCGTTAATACCGGGCATGCTGCTTGTTTCAATACACCGTGGCTGACACTGCCAACGACGATTTCTGCCAGCACGCTTTTGCCGCCAGTACCCATGACAATGAGGCTGCACTCTCTTTCGCGCGACACCCGGCAGATCTCGTTTACCGGGTCCCCGGCAATGAGCAGTGTCTCATAAGGGATAGAATGTCCGGACAATAGCTGTTCTACCGGTGCAATAATATGCTGCCCTTCTTCCGCAATTCGTGCTTCCAGATCTACTCCCAGAGCCGGCTCATTCAAGGATACGGAAGGATTCACATGCACAATAATCAATCTGGCGGGATGCTTCAAACTTGCAGCTAAGTCAACAGCTGTTTCCAATGCCTTATGCGCATGATCCGACCCATCAACAGCTACTACGATTCGTTCCAGCATTTCAATTCCCCCATCCATTAATGTGTAATTGCTGCATCGATATCACGCAGATGTCTACGGCGTACAAGCAGAACCACGACACCAACCAGTACCATCAATGCGCCAAAATAAAACGGTGTTTCCGGCAGGAACCATTCCGACAATTTACCTGCAAGCCAAGGTGCCAGCGCACCGCCAAGGAAACGTACGAAGCTGTAAGCAGCCGAAGCAACCGAACGTTCAACCGGAGCAGCCTCCATAACAGCCGTCGTAATCAATGTGTTGTTGATACCCAGGAATATCCCGGCAACGATAACAGCAACAATGACAGTTGTGGACGATCCCATGACTGTACCCACGGCCATAACAATGAGGTCAATCGCAAACAGGGTCAGCATCACACTCATGGAAGGAACCGAGCCGAATCGACGCTGCAGTCTTGGTGCCACGAATACAGACGTGATTGCAAGCATGAGGCCCCAACCGAAGAACACATAACCAAGTCCATGCTCATCCAGGTTCATGACATAAGGTGAATAAGCCATCAACGTGAAGAAACCAAAGTTATACAGAAAGGCCGTAATCGCCAGTGTTTTCAGAGATGGATAACTCAGCGCCTTGAACGGATCGGACAGGGAACTGCGTGTTTTCGGCTTGGCCATTTTGGGCAGCATAAACGTAATGCTGATAAAGGCAATCATCATCAGGACTGCAACCCCATAGAATGGACCACGCCACGAGATGGAACCAAGCTCACCGCCAAGCAGTGGACCTACGGCAATCCCAAGACCCAGTGCGGCTTCGTACAAAATAATCGCTTTGGCCGTCCCTGAAGTGGACAGACCAACAATCGCAGATAACGCTGTAGCGATAAACAAGGCATTACCTAGCCCCCAGCCTCCGCGGTAACCAACCAGGGCACCAACCGTATCTGATGTTCCGCCCAGAGCGGAGAAGATGACGATAAGTAAAATCCCGCTAAGCAGCGTCCATTTCACACCGATCCGGCTGGAAACAACGCCAGTAATCAGCATGGCAATCCCGGTTACGGCGTTATAGCTCGTAAAGAGTAGGGAAACCTGGCTTTTGGATGCATGCAGCTGATCTGCAATGGCAGGCAGGATGGGGTCAACCAATCCCAGTCCCATAAATGAAATGATACACGCGAAGGCGACAGCCCATACAGCCCGTGGTTGGGACAGTAATCCTCCGCGTGATGACGGCAGTTCGTCAGGTAAGGATGGTTCTCTTTTCATACATGATACCTCCTGGTTATGAATTGAAATTTGATTGTAATACATGAAATTTTCATTTTACTTTCAAAAGCAAGTGAAACAAAACGGCACAAAATGACACCGGATCACCCGGTGCTTGCACGATTTCGTTTGTATGGAGTGATGTGTTGCTCCCTTGCTTATCCGTCTTCGGGATGTTCCATAGATTCATTCTTCTGTAATCGCTGAATCCCGTTCTGCACCCGTTCTCGCAATTCCTCCAGCTCTGCCTGTACGGCATGAATACTCTGCAGTTTCTGTTCAATTAACTGTAGTTGACCACCCAGCGTTTCATCCATACTCGTGAGTTTTTCAATCCGTTCCTTCACTTCGGTTGTCTGCTGGTAATCAAATCGCTGCTCATTCAGCACATCAGCCGTTGCGATATACGTATGCAGTTCCTGTAGAGAGAAGCCAAGCACTTCCTTGGCACGGACAACCTTTTTCAAATAGTCGATATCCGCTCTCGTATACAGCCGCGTGCCACCGTCCGTCCGCTGAGGTGAAGGCATGACACCAATCTCTTCGTAATACCGGATGGTACGCTTCGTCAACCCACATTCCTTGGCTACGTCGTCGATCTTATACAAGCTCATTTCCTTCACCTCACTTTTTATATGTCTATAATATTATGTACTTAATTATATATAATTATAACGTTAACGTCAACGTTAGATTTTAGCCACAGCAGCGCCATGAACCTCGCCGAACACAAAAAGACCCGCCTCCGCGGATCCTCTGCCTCTATCTTTTTTACATCGAACAACGAATTTCTATGATGCACCTTGCTCGCTTTGCTTCCGCTTCTGAGCATGCTGTACTTCCTTTAAGCGCCCTTCCACTTTCGTAAACAGTCTGAACGTGTAGAACGCAACTGCAAACAGACTGAGTACGAGAGCCTGTACATCGGTAAACCAGAATCCAAGAATACCAAACACCGTAATAATGACCCCAAACTGCATCATCAGGTTGGCGCTGTAACGCTGAGCTTCGTCCCATAAATCGGGATCGCTCATGGCGCGCGGGGTACGATAACCATATATGCCATTAATCTTTTTCGGCGGTTTTTTGAACAGCATTAATCCCAACACAAAATAGCACACTCCGCATATTAACCCTACAATTGCTCCTGCCAAGTTGTTCTCCCCTTCTCTTCAAACGTGCCTCTAAACATGCCTGCAGCCATAAAAATAAAAAAACGGCTCTACGTATATACGAAGAGCCGCGTCGTTCGTTTCGAAAACTTAAATGTTCTTTACACGCAGCACCCGCATGGCGTTCAGAACGGCCAGGACCGTTACACCTACATCGGAGAATACGGCCTCCCACATCGTGGCTATGCCGAACACTCCCAGCAGCAGGAAGATCACCTTAACGCCCAAGGCAAAACCGATATTCTGCCAGACAATCATTCGTGTCCGCTTCGCAATACGGATTGCGCTTGCCAGTCGGGATGGCTCATCCGTCATGATGACCACATCTGCTGCTTCGATGGCAGCATCAGACCCGAGTCCTCCCATAGCTACACCTACATCCGCACGAGCCAGCACTGGTGTATCGTTGATGCCATCCCCGACAAACACCATTTTCTCCTTGGGAGACTTGCCCGCTTCAAGTTCTTCCAGCCGTTCAACTTTGTGTTGCGGCAAAAGCTCAGCGTATACCTCATCGACTCCCAGCGCCTGGCCTACGGCTTCACCAACGGCTTTGGCATCACCTGTGAGCATGACCGTTTTGCGGATGCCAAGTGTCTTCAGTGCCTGTATCGCCGCTGCAGCATCATCCTTCACTTCGTCCGCAATGATCAAATGGCCAGCATATGCGCCTGCTTCAGCAACGTGTACCACTGTTCCCACCGTTTCAGGCTTGGTATAGAGAATACCCGCCTGTTCCATCAGTTTGGCGTTCCCTGCCAGCACCTCACGGCCATCCACACGGACTCTGATCCCATGCCCGGCAACCTCGTCATATCCTTCAACACCTTCTGTACGGATATCTTGGGCCCAGGCTGCACGAATGGATTCGGCGATGGGGTGATTCGATTGGGCCTCCGCGATCGCCGCGAGTTCCATCAGTTCACCTTCTGTACGTCCACCTTCCGGACGAATAGCCGTTACGTTGAATACACCTTTGGTTAATGTACCCGTTTTATCAAAAACAACCACTTTCACATCATTCAATGCTTCAAGGTAATTGCTGCCTTTCACCAGAATCCCGTTACGGGAAGCAGCTCCAATCCCGCCGAAGAATCCGAGTGGAATGGAAACCACCAGTGCGCATGGACAGGAGATGACCAGAAAGACCAGTGCACGATAGATCCAATCGGCAAATGTTGCACCACTAAGCACGAGCGGAGGTACAAATGCAATCAACGCTGCAAGAATAACGACGACCGGCGTGTAATAACGGGCAAATTTACTGATGAAATGTTCCGTTTTCGCTTTGCGGCTGCTGGCATTCTGCACCAGATCCAGAATCTTGGATACCGTGGATTCTCCGAAGGTTTTGGTCACTTCAATCGTCAGCATACCATTCTTATTCACAAAACCACTCAGTACATCACTTCCAGGCTCCAGTTCCCGAGGGACCGATTCCCCTGTAAGAGCAGACGTATCCACCATGGAATGTCCTGCCTTCACTATTCCATCCAGCGGGACCTTCTCACCCGCACGGACAACGATGCGATCACCGATGCGCACATCTTCCGGAGAGACACGCTTGGTCTCATCGCCAGAACCGACCAGAATATTGGCATAGTCCGGACGAATATCCATAAGCGACTGAATCGATTTGCGAGAGCGGTTAACCGCCATCCCCTGAAATAGCTCCCCAAGCTGATAAAAGAGCATGACCGCTACCCCTTCTGGATACTCACCAATGGCAAAAGCACCAATCGTTGCAACCGACATCAGGAAGTACTCGTCGAATACCTGACCCCGAATAATGTTTTTGAACGCCTGGAGAACGATATCTCCTCCTGCGATCAGATAAGCGACTACATAGAGAGCGAGCTGTGCCCATCCGTCCAGTGGGGACCAGATGGCCGCAGCAAGTAGGGCAGAGCCGGCAGCAAGCCTTGCAAGCAGCACCTTCGTCTGTCCTGCACCATGCTCGTGCGAATGCCCGGCATGCGCATTATGATCATGTGAATGACCGTGATCATGCCCGGCATGACTGTGATGATCATGCGCATGATGAAGAGCACCATGACCATGGCTATGGTGATGCGCTCCTTCATGATGATCATGGTCATGAGAATGACCTGTATGTTCGTGATAATGTCCTTCGGCAGCAGTTCCTGCATGTGTGTGCAGTTGGCCGTCCAATTGATCTCCCAGCCCAGCAGAAGCCTGATTGCCGAGCGGTAGTCTCCCTTTTTCCGAGATGCGAATGTGCGGCTCAAGCCGCAGGACCTTACGCTTCGCTTCTTCCAGAACTTGCTCATCCATATCGGAAGTTGTATGCACCAGTAAGGTTTTGGTTACGAAATTAACGGAGCAATCCGTGATACCCTTGATTTTTTTGACACCATTCTCAATCTTCAGCGCACAATTGGCACAATCCAATCCATCCAGCAGCAGTTCCCGTTTCACCTGTTCCTGACCGGTTCCCATGTGAATTCTCCCCTTTGCAGTTCGAAGCAGCATGAACATTTTAATTAAAGTTAATATATGAGCAACCATTCATATGTTTGATTAACCCTATTATATGCACGCCTAAACTGTAGTGTCAACGATCGATGATGATTTTACAGACAGAATATGCTAATAGTAATCATTTCGCTTTAGACGTTTTTTGGATATAATAGGCGTATAGTTGCTAGCATAGGCGGTGATAGGAAATGGAACAACCGGTTAAAGCGCCAGCGGATTGTGATGCGGCCTGCTCGGGAACGGAAGCGGACGTGGAGTCCATCCGCACTTCCCTTATTGATCGGGAGACTTCTTCCGAGATGGCGGATTGGTTCAAGGCGTTCAGCGATCCAACCCGACTACGTATTATTGATGCGCTGTTGCAGAAGGAATTATGTGTACATGATCTGACGGTGCTGCTTGATATGGGACAGTCGGCCATTTCACACCAGCTGCGTTCACTCCGCAACATGCGGATCGTCAAGCGTCGCAAGGAAGGCAAGACGGTGTATTATTCTCTGGATGATACGCATATTGAGCAAATCTTCCTGCAAACGCTCCAGCATATTAAACATGGCTAGGCGTAAGCCAGCCTGTTCTGACAAAGAGAACCCCCGTCTTTCGGCTGTTGCCGATGACAGGGGTTCTCTTTTGTTAAGGGTACCGTTTTCCATATGCAGTAACCTTACAGTAGATTGTTTTTATTCGGGTCATACAGACCGGAACGGCTCTTGAACCAGTTGAAGATGTGGGATACACAGACCTTAAGCACCGCATAACCCGGAACGGCCAACAGAATGCCCACCACACCGAACAGATTGCCTGATGTCAGAATGACAAAGATAATCGTGATCGGATGGATCTTGAGCGTTTTGCCCATGATCTGCGGAGAGATAAACTTGCCTTCAATCAGCTGCACAATCGTCCATACCGCCACCATTTTCAGCAGCATCACTGGAGAAGTCACCAGCGCCACAATGAGTGCAGGCGTAATGGCAATCGCAGGTCCCAGATACGGCACCACGCTGGTAAAGGAAGCGATAATGGCCAGAATCAGTGCGTAATCCAGTCCAATGATCATATAACCGATATAGAGCAGGATACCGATACAGAAGCTCACGATAATTTGCCCGCGAATGAAGGAACTAATCTGGTGATTAATGTCGTGAAGTACCTCCATGGCACCCGTACGGCTTTTGATCGGCAGAAACGATAGGATCTTCTCCGGAAGCTTCTTCCCGTCCTTAAGCAGGTAGAACAGAATAAATGGCACCGTTACAATGGATAATACCGTTTCGGTAAAAGCTCCAAGGAAACCGCCGAGTTTGTTCCAGGTGGAATTCAGAATCTCTGTTGCTTTCTCGGAGATCGTTCCCCACCAGTCCTGCCAGTTCATGTTCACCGTTTCCTGGACCTGACTGAACAGCTGACTGCCCGTAAGCTCCTCGAACTGCTGTCTGACATTTTCACTATACATCGGGAAATTGGCGATAAGCCCCATAATCTGATTGCGGAGCACTGGAATGACTGCCAATACAACAACCGTCAAAATGCCGCCAATCGCGAGGTAAAGGATCAGTATCGACCATCCGCGCTTAATCTTCCACTTTTCCATCACATCCACCAGCGGATTCAGCAGATAGTAGAGGATACCTGACAGAATGATCGGCAGTACAATCGTTTTGATTAGCACCGCAACTGGATGCAGAACAAAGGATATCTTCGTTAGCACCATCACGTTTAGTCCGACCAGCAGCAGAATCAGCAGAAATAGGACAAACTTGTTGTTCAGAAAAAACCGCTTAAACCGATCCGGCCAAATGCGGGGTTGTTCGGGTTGCTCCATGGGCATGTCTTCCTCTCTTATGTATCTGATCATGATAAAAAATAAGCTTTCATAGTGCACGCCTCATGCACATGCGAATAAAGAAACTTGTACAAGCCAACATATGTATAATGCTCTTGGTTTATACGTACGGCTCTTTTAACCGTTTCAAAATAGACCGTAATGTCATTTTACCCTAAAAAATCAGAACTGCCTCATATAATCATTGGGATGAGTTCTTGATAAGTAAAAACGGACCGCCTCTTGCGAGAGCGACCCGTTATTGAATCCAATATTCTAATCCTTGTTCATGTGCTGTTAAAGTTATGCTTTACCCGCCAATTGTGCGATCAATTCATAAGAATGCAGACGTGCCTGATGGTCATAAATCATGGATGTAATAATAAGCTCATCCGCTTGTGTCTGGGTAATAAATGATTCAAGCTGTCCACGTACCGTCTCAGGTGAGCCGTTTACGGCTGCTTTCAGCGTCTGTTCCACTCCAGCTCTCTCGCGGTCGGTCCATTTGCCTTCCATATCGGCTGGTGGCTGTACCAGTCCTGTCGTCCCGCGGATGATGTTCAGGAACTGCTGCTGCATCGTTGTACCGAGCCATGCTGCTTCTTCATCCGTATCTGCAACAACTGCATTCACACCTACAATAACATGCGGCTCCTTCAGTGTGTCGGAAGGCTGGAAGCTGCTTCGATATGTTTCAAGGGCAATGCGAGTATAATCGGGCGAGAAGTGGCTGGCAAAAGCAAACGGCAATCCAAGCCGCCCTGCCAAACGTGCACTGAAATCACTGGAACCGAGCAGGTAAATTGGGATGTTCAACCCTTCACCCGGCACCGCACGAACAGGGGCATGATAGGATGTAGCAGATGCATCGAAGTACGCTCTCAGCTCAGCCAGCAATTCCGGGAAGTCTTCTCCGCTGTTGAGATCTTTGCGCAGTGCAAGAGAGGTACGGCGGTCACTACCTGGTGCACGGCCCAGTCCAAGATCGATACGGCCCGGATACAGGGATTCCAATGTTCCGAACTGCTCAGCAATAACGAGTGGTGCATGGTTGGGCAGCATGATGCCACCGGAACCGAGACGAATCGTATTCGTGCCACTTGCCAGGTATCCGATCACTACGGATGTTGCGGAAGAAGCAATACCGGGCATATTATGATGCTCAGCTACCCAGTAGCGATGGTATCCCCAACGCTCCGCATGCTGTGCCAGATCCAGACTGTTCCGGAGCGCATCTGCGGGTGTAGCACCCACAACGACAGGAGCCAAATCCAGGATGGACAGCTTAACGTCGCTAATATGTTGTTTATGGGATGAAACTTGATTATCAGTAGTCATTATGAGAAGTTCTCCTTTGGTGAGATATATTTTTGTATATCCAGATATATAGATGTAAAAACACATAGAAATAGGAGTTACTGTATTATTCTTCGCCGTTTACATCCGGACGGAATCCCCGCCTGCTGCTGCATTCTTGCTTCCGTCCTGGCGTCCGGCTTTATAACTCGTGCTGTACATACTCGGCAAATTGACGAATGGTTTCTTCGTTGCGGCGATAATACGTCCACTGGCCCCTGCGCTCGGAGAGCAGTAGCCCGGCTTTGAGCATGGTCAGCAAATAACTGGATATGACGGATTGAGCCAATCCAGCCTTCATCTGAATGGTTCCGACACAGATCCCGCTCTTCCCTCCATCGGGATGCTGGGACAATTCCAGAGGTGAGAAATGCTGCTCCGGATCTTTGAGCCATGACAGTATCTGCCTGCGTGTCTCGTTGGACAAAGCTTTAAATATGAGTAAAGGTTCCATGGGTAAGATTATACCCCCTTTCTTGTATTTTGCAAACCAAACAGGTCGATTCATCGTCCGAATCGACCTGCCAATTGTTGCATTAGTATTCGTTAGAATTTGGTGCTTACCGTTTGCTTCACTTGCTCCAGCATGGATTGATAAGCCGCATCATCCAGATATCCGATACTGCCAAAGAACAAATGATCCACGGATTCAATGCCTACGAAATCAAAGATTCCGACATCGGAGGTCATTTTCATGCCGGCAGTCATGCCAATTTGGTCATAAATGTCACTAGGCGTTCCGTGTGTATTGATAATCAGTCCTTTTTTGCCTGTTAACAGCTTCTCGATTCCTGCTTCGCCTGAAGCATAAGCAAAACCATATGCAAATACCCGGTCAACGTACCCTTTCAAAATTGCCGGCAGCCCAGTCCACCAGATTGGGTAGATAAACGTAATTGCATCGGCATCCGTGATAAACTTCTGCTCTGTCGCAATATCCTGTGGATTCTGTCCTGCGCGCATGGATGCCGTGTCAGCTGCGCTCAATACAGGCTGAAATTCCAGGGCATACAGATCACGAACAACAACCTCATGACCTTGGGCTTCAAGTGCTTCTACAGCTGTGTTTAGAATGGCGTGATTGAAGCTGTCTGCGTGGGGATGTGCATATACGATAAGATGTTTCATAATAAAGTACCTCCAGGTTTTTGTTATATTATGTTGCAGCATAGTGGAGCAATAGATACTTACTAGACATATTCATAGATATCTATGTTTTTGTCTAAAAAAATTTTTTCTTTTTTTATAACTTATGGACAATTCCAATCAACAGACTCTCCAGTTGTTCCGCTTGCTCATCTGTCATTCCACCATAGACCATGTCCTGAATCGTTTCCGATACCTGTTCAAAAATGGGCTTCAGCTGCCGTCCTTGCTCTGTGAGGCGAATCAACGTCACCCGGCTGTCTTCCACACTCTTGCTGCGTTCCACATAACCCAGCTTCTCCAGCTTGTTCACAAGCACGGTGACTGTTGGTTGTGTACGATGGACACGTTCAGCCAGCATCTTGATGGACAGTGAATCTTCACGGTACAAAAACATCAAAATGTCACCGTGGGATGGAACAATCCCTGTAACGTCATGCTGCTCCAGTTCCTGAACAATGCGTTTGTTTACATGATCCCTAATCCTTGCGATTAGTGCAATTGCATTATATTTTGGCATGTCCTCATTATACATAGATATCTATATATAATCAAGCTTCATTTCTATAGAAGTTTTATATGAGCGTTGGCATTTGCAAAAGCAGCCCCTGCTACCTCCTTGATGTAACAGGAGATAACCGAGGCTTACTTCGGATGATTTTATTTACTCAATCCATTGTGTAATCTTGTCCAGAGGCTGCCTTGACTTTTCGCGTTTTGGTTCCTCTGCACGATAGCCAAACGCCGCCATCATCGAAATGTCCCACGCTCCATCTTCGAGCAAACCTTCTTCTTCGAGCATACGATGTACATCCTGGTAGCTGAAACCTTCAATCGGGCAAGAATCGATGCCAATAAGAGCTGCCGAGGTCATCATATTGCCGAGTGCAATGTAAGTCTGTTTGGATGCCCAATCGAATAGCGTTTTTGGGTTCTCAAGCAGACGCTGATTGTTTTGAAAATTTCCATATGCCGCACTTGTTAACTCGAACACATCATCCGGCATGCCCTTAATCTCTTTGAGCATGTACTCCGCATAAGGGGAATTATAACTTGCATCGGTCCGGGCCAGGATGACCACGAAATGGCTCGCCGTTGCCAATTGCTTCTGCGCTCCAGAGGATACTTCAGACAAGCGCTGGCGGAGCTCCGGTTTTTGCACGATCAAGAACTTCCATGGCTCGAATCCGATCGAACTCGGTGATAACCTTCCTGTTTCCAGAATAAATTCAAAATCCTCCGCTGTAATTTTGCGTGAATCGTCAAATACCTTCGTCGCATGCCGGAAATGATACGCGTTCAAAATTTCTTCCTTTTTCAATGCTTGTGTTGTAGGCTCCATGAAACTCCACGTCCTTCTCTTTTATTATTGAATGGTATGCTGACTCTCGGTGTCTTCATTATTTTCATCATTTGCTTAAGTATTAGTTTAGAATCTATAACCACAAATTAAAAGTACGCACATTATTGTTTCTCAGTATTTAAAAGTAAGTATTGTGTTGTTACAAAGAAAAAATCTGCTTCGAGAAGTTGATTATTCTCCTGGGCAGCTTGTTCCATACCTTGTATGCTTTACAATTGTTCCATGAATTCAATTTCCGAAATGACTTCATAGCCTTCATGCCGAAGCAGAGCTGATGTGACACCTTCACCTTGTACCTTGTGATTAGCGAAGTTACCATCATAGATGGCTTGTGTGCCGCAGGAAGGACTGAATTCCTTCAACACAATGCAAGTAACGTTGAGTCTTTTGGCCCATTCCAGCGTTTGATAGGCTCCCTTAATATACAGTTCTGTAACGTCCCTGCCACCTCTCTCAATCACCTGGGCTGTGCCTGCGAGCACATCCTTACCTGTACCTCCGATAACTTCTGCCGGTTCCCGCGGAGTGGAGAATCCACCGAGCAGTTCCGGACAGACCATCAAGGCCTGCTCTTGCGCTACGAGCTCCTGAATCTTCTCATCCAGACTCGCTGTTCCGTTGTAACGGCAAGCTACTCCTGCCAGACATGAACTCACCAAATATTTCATTATGCTCTCCTTATGTTCAATTCCTCAGCTATTAGGATTGTACCATACGGATTAAACTTAAAGATCTGATATTGTAATCATGGTAATGCGTGCATCTTCTTCATAACGAACTTGAATCATATTGGCCATCTCTTCCAAGCGGAATGTTGCCATGCCAATATTCTTTGTATCCCGCTCAAAGACATATTTATCAAGATCAATATCGAACATTTTTTGGATTATCGGTGCTGCATTCTGCCTGATTATTTTTTCGTCCATGTTACTCAACTTCTCAAAGTAGAGCTCATACTCCTCACCAGTTTCGAGTTCTGGAACCCCCCTCTGAAAATCCATTACAGTATATTCATTGCTATATCTCCCACCAACACTCCTTACCAAATACCGATCACCAAAATAGAGGGCCGTTGTTTCTTCAAGCTGCTTATCATTTTGAGTAAACGTTACACTTTTCAAAGCTGGTGCTGGCTCACCAGACAAGGCTTCAATCGAGCTTCTCGCATTGGTTATCAGATCTGTGGACACTGTGTCGCTACTCACTGTACCAGAAACCGAAACTGCTTCATCCCGTGTCCACTCAATGCTGCCACTGCCCTTCCCGTTCTCCAAAAATAATGTGGTGAACCATACAGGCTTCTCCTGACCCTGCTTCATCTTCACATAACGTCTGGCTGAGATCGGCTTCAACGTTGGATCACTGTTAATTCCTTTAAGAAGCCCAGGGACTTGACGCAAAAATCGGTGCTCAAGCTCATTCCCAGGCATCTCACTTCGCATATCGGCTTCAACCAGTGCTCCAGTCTTCCCATCCAGCCACATCTTGGCATACTCTGATTTATTCACGTCGCCAGCCTCGATATATACCCAGCCGGTAATTGGCCCTTTCTTAGCATAATGGACTTCCAGTTGTTTACCTAGATAGTCTCTCATCGACATAGCCACAGTTTGCTTCATCTCACTTGTTAGCAGGTTCATGCTAGGGTCATCTGAGAGCTGCAGAGCAGACACAGGATACACCCTCTCTACAATGGGCTCCAGAACCTGTCCATTCCATAAGATAGCTGCTGCTGCTGCTACCGCAACTGTCGTCACTACAACAACTTTCCGGGGACGTGAACGAGCAGTGCGACGGTTCCGCTTCATAATATGTTGTTTCTGTTTGTGATCTGGAGCATCATTGACATGTTCCTCACCCGTTTTCATCCATTCCACCTGACGAAGTACATTCTGCTTGTGCTGGTCTTGAAAAGGAGACGATGCAAACGGCTCCTTGCGGATTTCTTTTTCCCAGTCTTCATCCTTGAACCTCATCTATTTCTCTCCTCCCATTGTTTCCGCACTTTATCTTTGCCCCGTGATAACCTCGATTTCACCGTGCCTGTACTGATTCTCAGCATTTCCGCAATTTCGTTCATGGTGAGCTCATACTTCAGATGCAGCAACAAGATCTCACGAAACTTATCCGGCAGAGCCATGACGATGTCCCATATTTCATGTACATGCTCCCTACTTATTACCTCGGCTTCAGCTGATGGATGGGCATAATGTGCAGGCGTCATCTCACGAATATGTGAAGGACCCTGTTCTGATTCAATCGGTAGTGTCTCCCCCCATAAACTGCTGCGAAAAAACCTCGATTTCCGGTATGTAAATGTCGTATTCCTAGCAATGGTGAGCAACCAGGTTTTCAGGGAACACTCCCCGCGAAAGTGTTTAATCCCGGAATATGCCTGAATAAATACTTGCTGTGATATTTCGTCTGCCTGCTCTGTACTTCTGGTCAAAAAGTAAGCATAGTTCCACACATCATTCCCATAGTCATCCATCATGCTGCTGAGTGTGTAATTGTCGATCGTCTGGGCCTGGGCCAGAAATTGATATTCCAACGGATGTTCACCTCACTTAATAAGACTGTATCCATTCCGGTTTGGTTCCCGATCCGATCATTTTCTCATTTCCTTTTCTGAAATTAAATAAAATAAACCAGCAGGGTTCCAACGATCTGAACCTACTGGTTAAGCCCTCTTCAGGCTATGCCGCCTAATACTAACCATTCTAGTCAACTTACAGATAGCTCATGCTTTAACTGCAGCAATCATGAGAAACATGGGACGACGATTCTCGTCTCGCATACCCGGGAATTGATCCATCATCTCAGGCGAAGGTTTGGACTCAGCCACCTGCTGAATCACAAATCCCGCCTGGATCAGTTCATTCAGATGGGTTGCCAATGTCCGGTGGTACTTAACTACGTCCTGATTCAGAAAATTGGTAACACGCTTTCCCTCCTGATGATAGTCATCCACAGGCCAATGCATAATCTCACCTTGAGGCCCATAGTGCCAATCCTGCGCAGCACGAGCCGTGAAGATCGGATGTTCCACTGAATATACCAATGTACCACCCTCGACAAGACAAGCATGGATTTGAGCAAATACCTGATCCAACTGTTCAATGTAGTGCAGTGCAAGCGAGCTAATGACCACATCGAATTGTTCAGGGGCAAATTCAATATCTTCAATGGCCATATGCCTGTACTCAATTCGTGAATCATCCGTCATCTCCCGTGCACGCTGCAGCATATTCCCAGATAGATCCACGCCAATAACTGATCTGGCCTGCTGCTCCCGTGCGTATCGGCAATGCCAGCCAAAGCCACAGCCCAGATCCAGTACATTTTTGTCCTTTAACTCAGGTAACATGGTTCGCAGTTTATACCACTCACCTGCCGCCTCAAGCCCTTGAGTAGAACGAGCCATCTGACTATAGTTGCTGAAAAATTCTGACTCATCATATTTGTTCTGCTTCACAAACAGATCCCCCTTTATTTATTAAAAAAGATTACAGTAACTCTACTACATAAACGAGGTTTTCGAGGAAAAGTTGCCAAGCAAATTCGTCCCGTGTTATTATACAGAACGAACGTTCAGTATTATTTATCACAGAATGAACATTCAGTTTATTAAATGGAGGTTAATATGAACACGAACTGGACGCATCCCCTCGAAAGGCAATCTGTAGGAAAAGCTTTTGTAAGCTACCTTGTGCCATCCATACTTGGGATGCTGGTCATTGCTTTTAATTTTATTATCGATGGCATCATGGTTGGGCACAAACTTGGATCCACTGCGCTCGCCGGAATTGGTATTGCTTCACCGGTATACACCCTTTTTGTAGCGATGTCGTTATGGATCGGCATGGGCGGAGCTACCCTGTATTCCAACCATATGGGTCAAAGGGATATGACCACGGCCAAACAAATATACACGAAATCAATTACGATTATTCTGTTAATTACGATGGCTATAGGATATACCGCATTCACGTTCAAGGACCAACTGGTCTATGCTTTGGGTGCCAATGCAGAGACGTTTCCCTATGCCGCTGATTATATAAACATCATGCTGTTGTTCGGGTTTGTCTTCACCATTGAAAATGCCCTGACGATCTTTGTCCGTAACGACGGTGATCCCAACACCTCCATGTACGCACAGATCACATTTGCCGTAGCCAATATCGTTCTTAATTATGTAACGTTGTATGTACTCGAATGGGGTGTGCAAGGTGTGGCCATCGGTACAATCGTCTCGGCATCCTTAGCCCTGCTTGTCCTGTTGTCTCACTTTTTCAAAAAATCCAATAATCTTGTCTTCACTCGGTTCAAATGGAATACCAAACTGCTCGGAACCATTGTTCTTATTGGTTTTCCCAGCTTTCTTGCCGAACTCGGCATGTCTGTCTTCTCCATCTCACACAACATTTCACTGGACCGGATTGCAGGTACGGATGGTGTAGCATCCTTTACGGTACTGAATTATATCCATGGTGTAGTTTTACTCGCTTTTCTGGGTCTGGCTTCTGCTGCCCAACCTCTGGTTAGTTACTATCATGGAGCCAAACAGATGGCGCGTGAAAAACAAACCATTCGCATAGCCTCCAGAACGGCTCTAGCTTGTGGTGTCATACTACTGCTTGTTGTGCAATGGGGAGCACCTTACTTCGTGCAGATCTTCGGAAACTTCAGTGAGATTGTCACAAACAATGCCGTGTACGGCTTAAGAATATTTACTTTTGCCTACCTGTTTATGGGGATCAATTTTGTCATGAGCACCTATTTCCAATCGGTAGGGAATGCCAAAATGGCGATCTGGATCACGGCTGCACGTGAGATGATCATCATGATTGCATTCATTGCAGTCCTTCCATCATTCTGGGGCGTAACGGGTGTATGGCTTGCTGTTCCTCTCTCTGAGATGCTTGTTCTCGTGACCATCGCTGTTAACTATAGGAAACGTACTGTTTCGGAGAGGATTCATAGTCTGACTATTGAATAGATGTTAAATTTACAGTTAAAAGACCTGCCTAATCCATGGATTAGACAGGTCTTTCACATCATATTCAGTTGGATGTCATTGAAAGCGAATTAATTAATTCAAATTTGGGATTAACCCACTTTCCCCAACTATATTCGAATATCGAACCTGCCATTGCTGACCGTTGTTGCGTCGAGCCCATACTTGTTCAGAATTTGTATAGATCGCTATGGTACAGTTGAATGATTAACCTGATTGGATGGTGCACGAACGAATGGAAAAGGCATACTTCGAAGAAATGCATAAACTTGGGCATGATGATGAATTAAGATATCGGCTTCTTATTAGAGGCGTTAAACAATTATTAGAGAATCAGAAAAAGGAGCGCATCAAACGCACCCGATTGCTCAATCTCCGCAAGAAAAAAGAGCCTCAGGCTGCTAACTGGTCGTAAACATATAAGAAGTCACAAATAGATAAGAATTTCATCTTAAGTAAAAAAACAAATGATTTAGTGCAACATCCCCACCGGGTAGGTCCCTATTTATTTCTTAACTAAAATTGTGTTTATGAGTCATAATATAAGGAGGCCCTATTCTTATTGAATAGGGCCTCCTCTTTATTTATTTAATAGTCATTCTTATAATAATCATAATTGAATATAAAATAAAAACCACCACCGATGATCTTCGGCAGTGGTTCTTTGCTTGGCAGCGTCCTACTCTCCCAGGACCCTTCGGTCCAAGTACCATCGGCGCTAGAGGGCTTAACGGTCGTGTTCGGGATGGGTACGTGTGGAACCCCTCCGCCATCGCCACCAAACGTGATTTGTCGAAGCATGTGCTTCTTAAAATCAAAAGTGGAACTGAAAATCATACACACATTGGAGTGTTGTACCGATTTTCATTTCAGAGATCATTCTCTGAAAACTAGATCCGAAACGAAACTTGCGACTAGAACCTGCAATTTGGATAAGCCCTCGACCGATTAGTACTGGTCAGCTCCATGCATTACTGCACTTCCACCCCCAGCCTATCTACCTCGTCGTCTTCAAGGGGTCTTACATACTGGGAAATCTCATCTTGAGGGGGGCTTCACGCTTAGATGCTTTCAGCGCTTATCCCGTCCGTACATAGCTACCCAGCGGTGCTCCTGGCGGAACAACTGGTACACCAGCGGTACGTCCATCCCGGTCCTCTCGTACTAAGGACAGCTCCTCTCAAATTTCCTACGCCCACGACAGATAGGGACCGAACTGTCTCACGACGTTCTGAACCCAGCTCGCGTACCGCTTTAATGGGCGAACAGCCCAACCCTTGGGACCTACTTCAGCCCCAGGATGCGATGAGCCGACATCGAGGTGCCAAACCTCCCCGTCGATGTGGACTCTTGGGGGAGATAAGCCTGTTATCCCCAGGGTAGCTTTTATCCGTTGAGCGATGGCCCTTCCATGCGGTACCACCGGATCACTAAGCCCGACTTTCGTCCCTGCTCGACTTGTAGGTCTCGCAGTCAAGCTCCCTTATGCCTTTGCACTCTTCGAATGATTTCCAACCATTCTGAGGGAACCTTTGGGCGCCTCCGTTACTCTTTAGGAGGCGACCGCCCCAGTCAAACTGCCCACCTGACACTGTCCCCGTACCCGCTTAGGGCACCAGGTTAGAACCTAGATACGATCAGGGTGGTATCCCAACGGTGCCTCCACACAAGCTGGCGCTCATGCTTCAAAGGCTCCCACCTATCCTGTACAGATCGTACCCAAATTCAATATCAAGCTGCAGTAAAGCTCCATGGGGTCTTTCCGTCTTGTCGCGGGTAACCTGCATCTTCACAGGTATTAAAATTTCACCGGATCTCTCGTTGAGACAGCGCCCAAGTCGTTACGCCATTCGTGCGGGTCAGAATTTACCTGACAAGGAATTTCGCTACCTTAGGACCGTTATAGTTACGGCCGCCGTTTACTGGGGCTTCGGTTCACAGCTTCGGGATTACTCCCTAACCGCTCCCCTTAACCTTCCAGCACCGGGCAGGCGTCAGCCCGTATACTTCGCCTTACGGCTTCGCACAGACCTGTGTTTTTGCTAAACAGTCGCTTGGGCCTTTTCACTGCGGCCCCCTCGTGCTATTCACACTACCGGGGCACCCCTTCTCCCGAAGTTACGGGGTCATTTTGCCGAGTTCCTTAACGAGAGTTCTTCCGCGCGCCTTAGAATTCTCTTCTCGCCTACCTGTGTCGGTTTGCGGTACGGGCACCTTCATCTGGCTAGAGGCTTTTCTTGGCAGTGTGAGATCATGACCTTCGCTACTGTAATTTTCACTCCCCATCACAGCTCAGCCTTACGATGTGCGGATTTGCCTACACATCAGCCTCACTGCTTGGACAGACATCCATCAGTCTGCGTCACTACCCTACTGCGTCCCCCCATCGCTCGTAACGATTTACGGTGGTACAGGAATTTCGACCTGTTGTCCTTCGACTACGCCTTTCGGCCTCGCCTTAGGTCCCGACTTACCCTGAGCGGACGAGCCTTCCTCAGGAACCCTTAGGCTTTCGGCGGATCAGATTCTCACTGATCTTTTCGTTACTCATACCGGCATTCTCACTTGTATAATGTCCAGCGCTCCTTACGGTACACCTTCAACCCTTATACAACGCTCCCCTACCCCTGATGCAAGCATCAAGCCATAGCTTCGGTGGTGTGTTTAGCCCCGTTACATTTTCGGCGCAGAGTCACTCGACCAGTGAGCTATTACGCACTCTTTCAATGGTGGCTGCTTCTAAGCCAACATCCTGGTTGTCTGTGCAACTCCACATCCTTTCCCACTTAACACACACTTGGGGACCTTAGCTGATGGTCTGGGCTGTTTCCCTTTTGACAATGGATCTTAGCACTCACTGTCTGACTCCCGGAAGTAAGTCTATGGCATTCGGAGTTTGACTGAGCTTGGTAACCCTTGCGGGCCCCGCACCCAATCAGTGCTCTACCTCCACGACTCTGTTTTCCGAGGCTAGCCCTAAAGCTATTTCGGGGAGAACCAGCTATCTCCGAGTTCGATTGGAATTTCTCCGCTACCCCCACCTCATCCCCGCACTTTTCAACGTGCGTGGGTTCGGGCCTCCAGTGCGTGTTACCGCACCTTCACCCTGGACAGGGGTAGATCACCCGGTTTCGGGTCTACGTCCACGTACTATGTCGCCCTATTCAGACTCGCTTTCGCTGCGGCTCCGGCTCTTCACCTTAACCTTGCACGGGAACGTAACTCGCCGGTTCATTCTACAAAAGGCACGCCATCACCCCTAAAATGGGCTCTGACTTCTTGTAAGCACACGGTTTCAGGTTCTATTTCACTCCCCTTCCGGGGTGCTTTTCACCTTTCCCTCACGGTACTGCTTCACTATCGGTCGCTAGGAAGTATTTAGCCTTGGCAGATGGTCCTGCCGGATTCATACGGGGTTTCACGTGCCCCGCACTACTCGGGATCCGTCTCGGAGGGAACAGACTTTCAATTACAGGGCTTTTACCTTCTTTGGCGGGCCTTTCCAGACCTCTTCGTTTAACCGGTTCCTTTGTAACTCCATGTGAGACGTCCCACAACCCCAGAGAGCAAGCTCTCTGGTTTGGGCTGTTCCGCGTTCGCTCGCCGCTACTGACGGAATCACTATTGTTTTCTCTTCCTCAAGGTACTTAGATGTTTCAGTTCCCCTGGTATGCCTCTGCATAACCTATGTATTCAGTTATGAGTAACTGGATATTACCCCAGCTGGGTTTCCCCATTCGGACATCCCCGGATCAAAGCTTGCTTACAGCTCCCCGAGGCAGTATCGTTGTTCGCCACGTCCTTCATCGGCTCCTAGCGCCTAGGCATCCTCCGTGTGCTCTTAGTAGCTTAACCAAATGCTCCGGTTTCGACTTCTCACTTCCCTTGGTTTGCTTGCGCAAATCCAAAAGTCGTTCCAATTCGATACCATCGCAAAGCAGTTTTCGCTAATATTTGAAACTTGTTTACACAAGTTCAGCTAAAAGGAATGTTCTAATTCGCAATTTTCGTTTCGATATCTAGTTTTCAAAGAACAAGCTCCATGCAAAAGCAAGCTGTTTTGAGAGTTTGAGCTCTCAAAACTGAGCAACGAGTGAGTAAGTTTGCAGCTAAGCTGCATATTTGAATGTTTCCGCTACGGGAAACGATTCTCCATAGAAAGGAGGTGATCCAGCCGCACCTTCCGATACGGCTACCTTGTTACGACTTCACCCCAATCATCTATCCCACCTTCGGCGGCTGGCTCCTTGCGGTTACCCCACCGACTTCGGGTGTTATAAACTCTCGTGGTGTGACGGGCGGTGTGTACAAGACCCGGGAACGTATTCACCGCGGCATGCTGATCCGCGATTACTAGCAATTCCGACTTCATGCAGGCGAGTTGCAGCCTGCAATCCGAACTGAGACCGGCTTTTTAGGATTCGTTCCACCTCGCGGCTTCACAGCCCGTTGTACCGGCCATTGTAGTACGTGTGTAGCCCAGGTCATAAGGGGCATGATGATTTGACGTCATCCCCACCTTCCTCCGGTTTGTCACCGGCAGTCACCTTAGAGTGCCCATCCGAAATGCTGGCAACTAAGATCAAGGGTTGCGCTCGTTGCGGGACTTAACCCAACATCTCACGACACGAGCTGACGACAACCATGCACCACCTGTCTCCTCTGTCCCGAAGGAAAGCCCTATCTCTAGGACGATCAGAGGGATGTCAAGACCTGGTAAGGTTCTTCGCGTTGCTTCGAATTAAACCACATACTCCACTGCTTGTGCGGGTCCCCGTCAATTCCTTTGAGTTTCAGTCTTGCGACCGTACTCCCCAGGCGGAATGCTTAATGTGTTAACTTCGGCACCAAGGGTATCGAAACCCCTAACACCTAGCATTCATCGTTTACGGCGTGGACTACCAGGGTATCTAATCCTGTTTGCTCCCCACGCTTTCGCGCCTCAGCGTCAGTTACAGCCCAGAGAGTCGCCTTCGCCACTGGTGTTCCTCCACATCTCTACGCATTTCACCGCTACACGTGGAATTCCACTCTCCTCTTCTGCACTCAAGTCATCCAGTTTCCAGTGCGATCCGGGGTTGAGCCCCGGGATTAAACACCAGACTTAAATGACCGCCTGCGCGCGCTTTACGCCCAATAATTCCGGACAACGCTTGCCCCCTACGTATTACCGCGGCTGCTGGCACGTAGTTAGCCGGGGCTTTCTTCTCAGGTACCGTCACTCCTTGAGCAGTTACTCTCAAGGACGTTCTTCCCTGGCAACAGAGCTTTACGATCCGAAAACCTTCATCACTCACGCGGCATTGCTCCGTCAGGCTTTCGCCCATTGCGGAAGATTCCCTACTGCTGCCTCCCGTAGGAGTCTGGGCCGTGTCTCAGTCCCAGTGTGGCCGATCACCCTCTCAGGTCGGCTACGCATCGTCGCCTTGGTGAGCCGTTACCTCACCAACTAGCTAATGCGCCGCAGGCCCATCCTCAAGTGACAGATTGCTCCGTCTTTCCAGCTTTCTTCAGGCGAAGAAAGCAAGTATTCGGTATTAGCTACCGTTTCCGGTAGTTGTCCCAAGCTTGAGGGCAGGTTGCCTACGTGTTACTCACCCGTCCGCCGCTAACCATCAGAGAAGCAAGCTTCTCATCAAGTCCGCTCGACTTGCATGTATTAGGCATGCCGCCAGCGTTCGTCCTGAGCCAGGATCAAACTCTCCAATAAAGATGAATTTCAGCAGCGCGGTTAGACGCTATGAAAATCATCTGAAGTATTGAAAAGAGCGATTAGCTCATTTTGAATCTGACGAGATTAAAAATCTCATTTTCGCTTCAAAATCATACAGTCAGATGACTTGTACCGATTTCTCAGCTTTTCGATCTTACAAGTAAGATCGTTACTCACTCGTTGTTCAGTTTTCAAAGATCAAACGTTGTTCGCATCCGAGTGTTATTCTCTTCAGCAACTCTTATATATTATCATGTCCCAACCAATTTAGCAAGCATTTTTTTAAGTTTCTTTCGAAGCTTTTCAGTTTGCTTACCGCACCATGTTTCTCGTGTTTTCTTGGCCGGAAAATTAATATATCATGTATCACAATATCTTGTAAAGTGTTTTATAAAAATAATTTGTACATCGGATATCATGATGTTTTTCAAACTTCCACATTTTCTAACCTTGGACACGAGTATAAATCAGCCCTCCATATATCTTGTCTTTCTTCTATATAAACATAACAACCCTCCCGCTTCTACTCAGAAGTGAGAGGGTTGTATCTAGTAATGATATAATGTTATT
The DNA here is from genome assembly GCF_040546835.1 of Paenibacillus sp. PvP094. NCBI lineage: Bacteria > Bacillati > Bacillota > Bacilli > Caryophanales > Paenibacillaceae > Paenibacillus > Paenibacillus sp. PvP094. The sequence continues at coordinate 1,463,808 of NZ_JBEPOM010000001.1, forward strand.
TACGTTCTACAGTATAACCCTTATCTTCAAGCAGCTTCACGATGCCGTGCTCACCCAGGTAGTGGGCAGCCCCTACAACGATAAAGTACTCCTCTTTCTTATCACTCTTCAGGAATCCATCAATCTTGTCAGCCATGCCGATGTTACGGTCGATCAGCATTGCTTTGTTGTACTCCTCGTTATCAGAGAAGTTATTGGTCAGATCAAGCAGCTGCTCATCATTACCCGTTTTCCACATCTCAGCCATTTGGTTCACACTATCATCAAGAACATCGAAGTTGTCTAATGTTGCTTTCAATGTTTCCTCTTGCAGCTCTTTGGAGAAGTCGTTAAACATGCCCAGTTGGGACTCGTACGATTCTAGCTCGATAATAGGGAGTTTGCTCTCAATGGCCTTTTGAATGAAATACAAATCCACGCCCGCCGAAGCTTCATATCCAGCCGTCGCCGACTTCAGGCTAGCAAGTGTACTCTCTGCAACCCAAGGCTTGAATGCATCCAGGGCATTAGGCTCGAGTCCGTTTTTCTTCAGGATATCCCCCAGCTTGGTATAAGTCTCGCTTGAAACATGATCCTTGAGCGTTGTTCCATCCTGGTAAGATCCCAGATCCAGAATCAACTTCTGTTGTGCCTCATCAGCCGCTTTGCTGATGTCGATCTCCACGCCCAGGTAATCCGCTTCAGCAAAAGCTTCTTCAAATTCCTCGCGCAATGGATAGAAACTATCATCAGCAATATGCATGGATCCTACCAGATATACCGTGTTTCCATTGCTCTCTACTTCCCACATGAAGCCGCGGCCACCCGTTTGTGCAGCTGTTTCCGCTCCCTTGGAGACAAGCAAAACGGTACGCGTCTTCGCATCCCAGTTTACTTCATAGCCTGCAGCGTCCCCAACAATACGAATCGGTGCATAGGTTACGCCATTAATGCGTGTAAGCTTGCTTTTAAGTGTAATCGTTTTGCCGTCCACCACAGCCGTAATTGTATCATCTGTCGCAGTCGTCAGCTTCACGTCCATTGCTTCAAGCGTGGAGCGAAGCGGAACCAATGTTGTTCCCTTGTTATTCATTGGTGCCCCTACAGTGTACTCTACTGCCTGGTCATTGACTTTAACGGAAGTTTCTTGAGGTGCTGCCATTGCCGGTACCGCTGAAGCGAGTAAACCAACCGAGATGGTGAGAGACAAGAGCATGCGTTTCCAGTTTTTCATATTATGTATCTCCTTTAGATATATAGTAGGATAAATCTATTCGTTCAAAGACATACATCATTTTTACGATAATAGACTGAGAGGGTTCCACCTTTTTCCTGAGATGGCCCCCTTCTCCCTTTTAATAGTTACTTCTTAATTCCAGCCACCCAAAGCCCAGCAACAGCAATATCAGCAGCTTAAAGTTTAATCAATTTAAATTTTGTAAGCTTTCATTGCCTTAAAAAGTTCCTTGAAGGTTGGACGCTTACCATACATCAACACACCCGTGCGATAGATTTTGGCAGCCAGCCAGCCGAAGATAAAGATCGATACGACCAGAATGGCCAAAGACACTAGTATCTCCCATGTTGGAGCAACTCCTGCCCCGATTCGCACCAAGATAGCCGTAGGCGAGGTAAACGGTATGAAACTGGCCACTTTTAATAGCAGAATATTCGGTGTTGCGATACTGAAGATGGCAATATAGAAAGAAACCAATGAAAGCATCGTAATCGGCAGCACCGCTTGACCCAGTTCTTCTGTACGGCTAACCATCGAACCAATTGCAGCAAACATCACTGCATATAGGAAGTAACCCAGGATATAGAAGATTAGTCCATATACAATAACGGCGATGTTTACATCACTCAGGTTCAAACTGAAATCACTCAGGACATCACGGTTGTGAGGAAGCAGCACATTTCCTGCAACCACCGCACCGAAGATACCGATCTGAAGCATACCTACCATAAATATCCCGATGATTTTACCAAACATCTGACTCAGTGGAGACACGCTGGTAATCAAAATCTCCATAATGCGGGAACTCTTCTCCGCCGTGATTTCGGATGCGATCATATTACCTGTCATCATAGTAGATGTGAACAGAAGGATGATCAGCAGGTATACCACAATGTAGTTAATCGGGCTCATGCCATTCTCTGACCCTGCATCTGCTCCAGCTTCTTCAGCACTCAAGCTTTGCTCACTAACCTTAACAGGTGTATTAATCAATTCCTTTTGCTCAGCCGTGAGTACGTCCTTCACAACGACATCCAGCTTCACACTCTGCAGCGCTGCTTCTATAGAAGCAATAATCTGAGGGGACACCTCTTCTGTTGAATACAGGATCGGCTGTGGGAACTCCTGTCCTTGGGCCGCTTCAAACTTCAGATACCCATCAGTAAGTCCGGATTCCGCATCTGCTTTCAGCGCAGCTTCATCTTTAGTACCATCAGCAATGAATCGGTACGCCTGATCTCCTTGTGCGGACGAGAACTTCTCCAGCTTCTCCGATACTTCCGGCTGTCCCGCACTTAGAAGCCCAATATTTACAGGATGGTCTCCTGCAGCTCCACCACCGATAGATCCACCGTTAAACAAGGTAATGAAATAAGGTACATTAAGTCCGATTGAAATTAAAAGTGCAAGCACAATGGTCGTAACTACAAATGATTTCGTTTTGACTTTGTTTTTGAACGTAAATCCGATGATCGTTCCCATTTTATTCATTCGACTCACCCACCTCACGAATAAAGATTTGGTTAAGCGTTGGTTCTTTGATCTCAAAATGCTCTACAGTCGTCTGATTCATAGCGTGCTTCAATATCTCCTGGGCAGCCTCAACCTGTGCAATATGAATAAGATATCCGCGCTCGTTCCGCTCCACCTTATTCACACCGGCCAATTGCTCCAAACCATCCACATTGCCAGTGGTATTCAGGGAAACCTGTTCACGCGGATAGCGGCTCTTGATCTCCTTGATCTCTCCCTGAACCACGGTATTGGAGCGATGTAGAATTGTTATCTGACGACAAAGTTCTTCAACATGCTCCATGCGATGTGTCGAGAACAGGATAGCTGTTCCTTCATCACGCAATTCCTTAACAGTGGATTTGAGCAATTCTACGTTTACTGGATCTAAGCCGCTAAACGCCTCGTCAAGAATAAGAATCTGAGGACGGTGCACCACCGCAGCGATAAAGCCCATCTTTTGCTGGTTACCCTTTGATAACTCCTCAATCTTTTTGTCGTAATACTCAGGGACCTCGAATCGATCAAGCCAGTATCTTAGGCTTTTGTCTGCATCCTTACCATTCATGCCGCGAAGACGAGCCAAATAATTGATCTGGTCACTGACCTTCACCTTGGGATAAAGTCCGCGTTCTTCCGGAAGATAACCCATGATCTGCTGCAGCTCGGTACTATAAGGCTTGCCGTTATATCGTATCTCTCCACCATCGGGATGAATCAGACCAAGTACCATGCGCATCGTTGTTGTTTTACCGGCACCATTGGCACCCAGCAATCCATAGATTTCTCCTTCTTCCACATTAAGCGTAACACCGTTAACAGCCGTCTTATCTGCATATTGCTTGACTACCTGCTTCAGTTCCAATCTGTTCATCATCTATCATCCTCCTTCGTTTATCTCCACAGTGTCGGAGCGTACCCTGCAATCCAGTATTGCAGCACTTCGTCCAGCTCCAGGTTCCGGATTTTCATGATGCGGTTACCCGCAAGCTCCAGCCTCTCCTGCGCTTCAACTACCCGGGTCGTAATCACCCGCATGGCTCCAGCCTCCTGCTTCGACTCAACAGCCCCCGGTATACTCTCAGGTCTTAGATCGCCTTCGTACCAGATTTCTCTCCATTGATCGAGCACGACATCTTTTTCCGCCATTCCAAGTGACTGGCCGCGGTGCATCAGTACGATGTAATCCGCCAGACGCTTCACTTCATCTGCTATATGTGTTGCTATTAAAATGGTGGTATCCCCATCCGCCATGAAATTGCGGAACTGCTCAACCATGACCTTCCAGGCAAATGGATCAAGCCCAGAAGAAGGCTCATCCAGCAGGAGCAGTCTCGGCCGTGCAGCAAGCGCAGCCGCTATTTCGAATTTGCGACGCTCTCCTTTGGACAACTTCTTCAGTTTTACGTCATAGGGAACATCCATATCATCCATTAGCTGGTTGAACAGCTTAGCATCCCAACGGGTATACCAATGTGCCCGGAATCTGGCAGCTTCAACAGCGGTTATATTGTCTTCTTCCGAACCTCCACCGTCTGCAACAAAACCAATATGCTCTCTCAGCTCTGTAGGAAGCTCACCTTCGTAATGCTGTCCGAACCACATGATCTGACCGGAATCCGGTAGTACTACCCGCTGAAGCATATTCAGAAGCGTGCTTTTCCCCGAACCGTTATGTCCCAATATGGCGACCACGTATCCCTCGGGAATGACGAGATCAATAGGGCCAATGATTCTACGCTTGCGCATTTTGGATACACCGTTTAGCTGAACCGCAATTGGTTCCATGTGTGGTCACCCCTTACTCGGATAGTAGATCGACTGCAAAATCTCTTGAAACAATCCTGCTATTTCCTCTTCACTGCATCCAACGGATTTACCAGACTGCACGGCTGCCTGCAACGCTTCTCTTGCTGCTGTCAATTTGTAGTTCTCCCGATCTCCTGCATCAACCTTGGCTACAAACGTCCCCGTACCCTGCTTTGTTCGAAGTAAGCCTTCATTCTCCAGATCCTGGTAAACCCGGCGAACAGTAATCACGCTGCAATTCAACGAACCTGCAAATTCGCGAATGGATGGCAAATGCGTTCCCTCCCCCAATTGACCCGTTATAATTAAAGATCTTAGCTGGTTTTCAATTTGGTGATATAAAGGTTCAGCACTATTTTCATTAATTTGAATCGGTATATTCAAGCCCTGCACCTCACCCTCGCGTACACTTCAGTTCACTTGCACGATAGTGCCGGTTATCCTCGATGTCGTTCTATATTTGACTTACCTTTAACTTAAATCCCGCTTCGATAACTTCCTTAGTGTTAAGCGACTAAGCAACCATAACACCGCAAATCCCAATATTAGCGAGCCCCACATAAATGGTGATAACAACCCCCAGGTTTTGCTGATTTCTACGGCATATCGCAATCCGTTCCCGCCCATCATTCGAATAAAAATTGCGATAAGGACAATCACGGGTATAAACAGCATGCTGATTAACAAATACTTTTTGCCAGTGTGCAAAAACTCTCCAAAGATATAGAACCCTGTGATCAGAACCCCATATCCTGTACATGTTAGGGCAAAGGCCAAATATTGATCCCATCGGAACCCTTCCAGATGCATCACGGAGACATACAATGCGCCATAGTAGAATATGCCATTAAAGATAAAGGCCAGCAATGCCTGCTGAATGCGTCCCCACATGACGGTTTCTGCCGAGATGGGAAGTCTGCGATAATAGGTCAGCATCTGTGTATACGAATCTTCTTGTATGTAGCGGAAAGAGCGTCTAGAGAAGATAAATCCCTGAAATGGAATCATAAGCATGAAGTAGGAATCGGAAATCGTGTTGAGTAGATTTTCCTCTCTCTGTCCATATAACATGACACCACCCATAGCTCCAACGTAGACCATAAACATCGCAGACCATAACCATTGAAGACGATCCTTATTCCATTCACTCCGGGTTAGCCACCAAGCTTGCTTCCAATCATTCATAACATTGCCTGCCTTTCCATCTCACGCTTTACTGTGCAAGCCGTGTCCACTGTGTTTACTGTATATATCAATATACACAGTATACAGACCTTCAATTCGTACCGTCAACCTTTTTTTCCTGAATCAGGAATTTAGCAGGGGTTTATCCCCTCAGACACTGAGATGATGCAGTATGAAAGGCAGGCGTAAGGCAGTTACCACGATATTCGTTCAACAACTGCTTCGAACTAAAGGTGTGCATGCAAAAAAAGAGAGCTGACTCCAATATTGTGCGAACACAAATCGGAAGCAGCTCTTTCATTTTTCCGGCACCTGTATGCAGAAGAGGTCTACCTTTTAAACCAGATCGTAGCCGCTTGGCAAACTGCGACTACTGCGGATGGCACGAATTTGAGCCAGTGTGAGACGTTGATTGGTGGAGATGAGAGATTCCACGTCATTTCCGCGGATCAGATCATCCAGATCTCTCAGATTCGTATTACCCCGAAAGACTCGAAATCCGCCTTGGAAATTTGGTCTCGTAAACACTACCAGCGTTGCATTCGAACTTGTTGAGAAAAAGCGCAGGCTCTCTACCCCACCCAGAATGTTGTCCAGGTTGCGGAGTCCCGTGTTGCCACGGTAAATCCGGCTTCTCCCTCTGTAATTCTCCTCTGAATACACCGTGAGACGTGGATACGTTTGACTGACTTGGACTGTTTTTTTCATGTTTTGTTCCCCCCTCTGGATCTCATTCTATGAACGGATGTGAGAGAAGGTATGGACGAATCAACCGATAGATTCATCCATTTTCATATTTTCATAGGAAACGATCTTTAATCTACACCCCAAGAATGACTTCCCATACAGGACGTGTATGCCCGCCAGGATAAAGGAGATACAATAAAACGTACACAATGACGCCAGTCAGTGCACTGCTGAACCAGATCATCGATGTAAATCGTCCCCAGCGGCGATGGGTTGTGAACTTCTTTTTGAATCCCAGCACCAGGGTAGAGATACCGAAGACCGCAGCTGCTGTGGCGAGAATAATATGAAAGATCAGAAAGATTCGATAGAAGATCTCCATCTCCGGATCACCGCCCCAAGCGGTATTTCCTACAAATATCGTTCGGGACATGTAGATGATAAAGAATAGCAGAGCCGCGACAGCTCCCGCTATCATCATGGACTGATGAGCCTCCTTTTTGCCCCGAACAATTAACACCCAACCGATCCCAACCAGTACAGCGCTAATCACAATGAAAGAAGTACTGATCGTAGGTAGCAAAAAATGCATATCCATCGTGTGTTCCCCCTCTTGTCTGAACATAACTAAGGTTTATTTCGCAGGATTAAGCGGTCCACCTGAACGTTCTACAGGATACGGATCATCATCATCTTCGCGTTTTTCCTTGCGGTACCATTGAAAGAAAACATATGCCAACATGGATACGAAGATACCCTCCTGAATAAACTTCATCACAATACCACCCACCTGCTGATCCTCTTTGGCAGAAGACAGGAAGTTAAAGAAACCTGGACCTCCGAATGTACGCAATAATGCCGAGGAGTCCCCTGACACACAATATCTCATTGCTTCCGCCCATACGGCCGGATTGCTATACGTTGCATATAATGGCTCGGACGCAAAAATAATCAGGCCGCAGGCTGGTGTTAACAGCACCATATTAAGAAAGATAAATCCAATCTTCGACAGTCCTGACGCCTGTCTTGCCTCCGGCAGCGGATTAAGAAGTGTCCACCACATGAGCATAGAGGTCATAAAGAGAACCAAGTAATACAGTCGGTGAACCGTAAAATTCAGCATGACATAGTCATGGACAACGGGCAGATGATACAGCGAAAATAAACCATTAAAGAGTAATGCCGCGACAATCGGATGAGCTAAAAAGGATAACTGCCGCGCTGGCAGCCACTGAATGATCTTTCGCCACACCCAGAGAGGCAGCCCTTTCATCAATAAAGGTTGGAGCAACCAGATAAGACAAAGCCATGCTTACCATGTGAAAACTGAACATGACGTGCCCCAGCAAATTAAATGGTCCAGCCTGGGCAAGATAGAACACGGCCAGACCTGTAATAAACATGATTTTCTGTGCAGCGTTAGCAGGTTCTGCATCAGTAACCCTTTCACTTAACGGACCTACGACAAACAGATACACAGCTGCAATGAGCAAAAATAACGCAAGAATGAAGGGACTCCATAAATCGTTGAAACTGAAGTATTGCAACCCGAGCATACGGGAAACCTCCCGGTGACCTGATTTGGTTGTAGCCTTAAACCATCTTTCCATTCCATCGCCTAAAAGGGGAAAAGACGGCGGCACTGCGCCGCCGCCATCTCATTTACCACCAAACCCAATAGAGTGCCATAATGATGCACGTGAATGCTACGAAAAATCCGAAAGCCATAAACAGGATGGGCATCAGATGGCCTTTATCCTTCATGTGCATCCAGTATCCCAGCTGGACAAACACCTGAAGAATGGCCATAACCACCAAAAGAATGATGGTAAAGGATGTATTGACGCCCCCTGCCTTAACAGCTGCAAACGCAATGAGTGTCAAGATGATGGAGAATATAAACACAACGACATGCTTCTGCGGTCCTTCTGTCCGGTGACGATGTTTCACAGGTTGTTGATCACTCTTATCCTGTACCGACATGTGTTAACCCACCTTTCCGAGCAGGTAGACGACCGTAAAGATAAACACCCAGACCACGTCAATAAAGTGCCAGTACATTGCGGAGACGTATACCTTTGGTGCAGTTACGACCGTTAATCCTTTTCTGAACAGCTGCCCGATAATAAGTCCGATCCACAGAATACCGAATGCAACGTGGGCTCCATGGAATCCAACCAGCGTGTAAAAAGCGGAGCTGAATGCACTGGTGGTCATACCGAACTCTTTGTGCACCACATATTCATAGAACTCATAAATTTCAATACCAAGGAATCCAAGGCCCAGCACTACCGTAATTCCGAGCCAAAGTGCCAATGCACTTCGGTTGCCCCGATGCATGGCCTGGATCGCAAATACACTTGTCAGACTGCTGACGAGGAGTATGAAGGTCGCTGCTGCCACAAGCGGCAGATGGAACAGTTCGTTCGCCGATGGCCCTTCATTCGTCTGGCCACGAAGAGCCAGGAAGGTTGCGAAGAGTGTACCGAACAATACCGTCTCGCCGCCAAGGAACAACCAGAAGCCAATAAGCTTGTTGCGTCCCTCCAGCGTTGCTTTCTCCGGTTCATGCGGCAATTGGCCACTTACCGGTTCGGCATGTGAAGTTGTCATGTTCTAACCCCCTTCTCATCCTGATCCTCGGGCTCGATATGCCAGCCATGGTCATCATAAAGTGAACGCATTGCCATCGCTCCGAATGTAATCAGAAGGCCGATAATAACCACAATATAATTATTGAAAAGTCCGTTCATAAAGGCATTGCCAAAATCGTCTTTGCTGAACATCAGGCCCAGTCCGGCAATGAAAATACCGACAGACATGATAAACGGCAGCGGTGTTGCAGATGGCATATGAATCGAACCTACCGGTTCAGCAGGAGTCATCTCCGTGTGTCCTGCCATCTTTTCCTTCCAATATGCATCGATTCCGCGAACAAGCGGAGTCTGCTTGAAGTTATATTCCGGCGGTGGAGACGGGATGGACCATTCCAACGTACGCCCATCTTCCCACGGATCATTTGGTGCATTCACCGGTTTTCTCGTTGTAATGACGATGTTCACAAGGAACATAATCACCCCGACACCCATCAGGAATGCTCCAACGGAGCTGACCAGGTTAAGCAGGTCAAAGTCCTGATTCGGCAAGTATGTAACGATCCGGCGCTGCATCCCCATGAGGCCGAGGAAATGCTGCACGAAGAAGGTTAATTGGAAACCGATCATGAATGTCCAGAATGTCCATTTACCAAGTGTTTCGCTCAAAACGCGACCGAACATCTTCGGCCACCAGTAATGCAGGCCCGAGAACAATCCAAGAACCAAGCCACCAACGATTACGTAGTGGAAGTGGGCTACGACAAAGTACGTATCATGGAACTGGAAATCAGCTGGTGCAGATGCGAGCATGACACCGGTGACACCACCCATGACGAAGGTTGGAACGAATCCGACAGCAAACAGGTTCGCAGCCGTAAAGCGGATCTGTCCACCCCACATCGTAAAGAGCCAGTTAAAGATCTTGATCCCTGTCGGTACAGCAATCAGCATGGTTGATATCGAAAAGAGTGCGTTGGCCACATTGCCGAGACCCGTTGTGAACATGTGGTGTGCCCATACCATGAATCCAAGGAAGGCAATCAGGATGGTTGCAAACACCATGGAGCTGTAACCAAACAATCTTTTACGTGCAAAGGTCGGAATAACTTCCGAGATAATTCCAAACGCCGGCAAGATGAGTATGTACACTTCCGGGTGTCCGAAGATCCAGAAAATGTGCTGCCAGAGTACAGGGTTACCACCATTTGCGACATCGAAAAAGTTGGCTCCCAGAATACGGTCAAACGTCAACAGTACTAATCCCACCGTGATGGCAGGGAATGCAAAAAGGATAATGGCTGAAGTAATAAATGTTGTCCATGTAAACATCGGCATCCGCATATAGGACATGCCGGGTGCACGCATCGTAATGATCGTGGCGAGAAAGTTAATACCGCCGATGAGTGTTCCTAGACCAGCTATCTGTAGACCAATCGTATAGAAGTCCACACCATGGGTTCCGCTGTACTCACTACTGGAGAGCGGCGTGTATGACGTCCAGCCTGCATCAGGCGCCCCGCCCATGATCCAACTCAGGTTCAGCAGCAGTCCACCAAACAGGAACGTCCAGAATCCTAGTGCATTAATAAATGGAAAGGCGACGTCCCGGGCACCAATCTGCAAAGGAACAACAGCATTCATAATGGCAAATATGATTGGCATGACACCAAGGAAGATCATCGTTGTTCCGTGCATCGTAATCAATTCGTTGAAGACCTGAGCCGATACAAAACTATTCATCGGCTTCATCAGCTGAATCCGGATTAGAATGGCTTCAATACCGCCAATCCCGAAGAAAAATCCACCTGCAATTAAATAAAGAATAGCAATCTTTTTGTGATCGACGGTGGTGATCCAATCCATCAAGCCCCTGTACCGCTTGACGCTATGAGCATGAGCCAAGGTAGTGTACCCCCTTCTTCGTCCTTGCTGTTCTATTCATAGTCCAATTTGTAGTTGGCTAGATATTCGGCAATTCCGTCGATTTCTTCATCCGTAAGGCCAAGATCTTTTGGATTCGGCATCGTATTGCCTGGCTTCACGGATTGTGGATCATGGAGCCATTGTTTCATGTTATCCAGCACCGGATTACCTTCTTCCTGTCCCTCACGCTGGTTCAGCAAAATACCTGCTACAGCTTCCTTGCCGCCGATTCCTGTGAGATTCGGGGCAACAGGTCCGCCCTGATCGCCAACTGCGTGGCAAGAGAGGCAGTTCGTTTTGAATTTTTCAGCAAGCTGTGTATCTTCCGGCAGCACTGCCGGTGCCTTCATCTCATTAACCCATCTGTCAAAGGATTCCTGGCTGACTGCTTTCACTTTGAATTCCATAAAGGCATGCGACCTTCCGCATAGCTCCGCACATTTCCCGCGGTAAACGCCTTCATTAGGTGCTGAGAAACTAAATCTGTTTACTGTTCCATCCGGGTTTGTGTCCATTTTGCCCGCAAGTGACGGCACCCAGAAGGAGTGAAGCACGTCCGCGGTTTTTAATTCGAATGCGATTTTTTTGCCGGTCGGGATGATAAGATCTTGAGAGGTGGTAACATCATATTGAGGATAAGTGAATTCCCACCAATACTGATGTGAGGTAACTTTGACCTGAATTGCATTTTTGTCCTTGGACAAATCTTCGCCTTGGGCAAAGATCGTCTGAACTGTCGGTACGGCCAGTACAATAACCAGCAATAACGGAATGGCTGTCCAAATCACTTCCAACTTGAAATTGCCTTCAACCTGTTCGGGAACCTCATTCTGCCCGGCACGTCTGCGAAACCGGATCAGCACATACGCAGCAATGGCAAATACAATGATGAGCACTACGATCATAATCGTAATGGACAGCTTCATCAGATCATATTGGCCTTGTGCCACAGGACCCTGAGGTTTCATTACCGACAAGTCTTCCCGCCCGCATGCGGATAGCAGCAAAGAGAACACCGCCAGCAAGGGGAGAATTCGCTTTGCAACCTGCCACTGTTTCATCATTGATCTACCCCACTTTTTTAACATTTTCGTAGATTACCGTTATCGTTCGAAGTTTAGCCTGATAAGGTCACTTCAGCCCGATCCGCATAATCCTGTCCGTCATACAGAACGCTTCCAAAAATAACGCTTCCAGAACCCACTTCATTTCCTCCAAAGGGCATGTCTGCGCATTCTTCCAATTCATTCTATATGGTTCAATCACTTATTAAATATAAGTTGAGGGTATGATTTTGTCAATCTTTGGACACATGTTCACAAATTGTTCACTTATGTATAAAAACCGCACCACAACTTAGTTTGCAAACGATTTCAGTTATAAATGCAAACCTCTTAATTTGAAAATATTTGCCATATTTCGGCGATTTATCGTGAATTCTCAGTGACTTTTCTCACGTGAAAAACATGCAGTATTATGCAAAAGAATACGAGCTTTTCTCAGCTTCCTTTTTTCCCAGCTTCTACAGGGCCAAATCCTACACTCTGTTCTTATTCTCATCGATGAACTAGCTTTGGCGTCTGACCCTGCATGTTGGCTTCACTCCTAAACGATCATTTGAACAAACCTTACCAGCCTATCAAAGGACTTACGTTCCATCGGTTAGTATAAGCGGTCCATCTCGGGTTATCGCAATTGTATGTTCATACTGGACTCCCCATGTTCCGTCGACCGTCCGGACAGTCCATCCATCTTCATCCCAGAAGACGGCTCCTGAACTGCCTCTCGTAAATATGGGCTCAATTGTAATAACCATGCCTTCCGTAAGCATCATGCCGGTCCTGCGTTTACCATAAGGCAGTACGTTGGGTGGTTCATGAATATACTGCCCAATCCCATGACCAATGAGCGGCTTAACAATGCCATAGCGGTACAATCTCGCAGTTCGTTCAATCGCGTTGCCGATATCCCCCAGCGTATTTCCTGGTACAGCCTGTGCTATAGCCCGGTGGAGGGCCCTTTCTGTGCGTTTCATCAGCTTGCGAATGGATCTGCGTTGTTCGCCAATTCCGTAAGTCCATGCCGAGTCAGCAAGCCAGCCATCCTTGTTTACCACCATATCAATGGTCACAACATCCCCTGCAACCAATTCCCGTTCATCCGGGAAGCCGTGACAGACAACTTCATTCACTGAAGCACAAGTCGCATACGGATAGCCCTTATATCCCTTTTGCTCCGGAGTGGCCCCTCGTTCGGCCAGAAATGCCTCTACCCGTCTGTCGATCTCACCTGTGGTTATGCCAGGGGTAAGCCATTGTTCAATATGCTCGTGGCAGCTTCGCAGAATCCGGCCTGCTTCCCGCATGTAGCCAATCTCTTCTCTTGTTTTCAAAATAGGGTCCACATGCATTCATCCTTCCTGCCTATGTGTACTTCCATGTATATGCAGAAGAAATGCCACACAGCCCAAAAGTGACGCAATGCTTCATGTCCTTTCATTCCAGGAGTAAATCCCAGGACAGCAAAAAAAACCGTCTGCCGGAGCATATCGCCCGGGAGACGGTTCTATTCATATCGGAACAGTATAATTCAATGATGTGTTTCAGGACACGGAAGAATCCATCTTGACAAGCTCGTGCTCGACCACAGAAGTCAATTCTTCCTCATATCCACCCGTAATCCGGTATTTTCTCACGTACTCCTTCACGAATTTTTTTGGATCCTTAGGACGGAAAATCCGAGTCATTTCCCTCAAACTTTCTTTGACCTCATTGTGACCTTTCGTTGCCATTGTAATTCCCTCCCAAAACGTTGAAAGTGAATGCTCCGTTTAGAGAACGCCGAATAAGTCTTAAATGCCATCCATGAAGTTGTGTGCGCGGCTTAAAGCAAGCTTTAGGTCGGGAACCTCGCTGAAAGCAAGTACCTGACACTATAAATACCCGATATGATTCAGTTTGAATCATAATCTTATTGTAGCATATTCGGGAGTATGTTACGACTTGACGATTTTGCTTATTATTTATAACGGTTTTTACGCCCAAAAAGTTTAATCCCGAATCATATTTTATGAATATGTCCCTTCTGTACGGAATTAATTCTATCCAGCATAACACGGAACTATTCGGGGGATATTATCACGGACAACCCATACAGTTAAATTACTGGTATCAAAGGAGGCGCTGTTTCATGGACCGCGAAGAACAGGATATGCTGCCCCTTTCGCATGAAAAGGTGGAAGTCGACGGAGTTTACATCAATGAAGCGGGTCGCGAGGAACATCTGCACCGTGGTCAACATTTCCCGGCTGATCCGGTTCTGGGCAAATCGGAATGGAAGCTGACGGAGTTCATGTTTGAGAATCATCACGAAGGCCGCACGGACGAACGTCTGGTACCCAAAGAGAACGATACCGATAAAATCGGCAAAGTTACTTCTCCACGCAGAAACTTTCAACGAAAAGATCTTTAAATTCATTAAAGCTTAATGATTCTCTCGCAAACATGACTGGGGCACATCCAAGCCATACCTATGGCTGGTGCGCCCTTGTTTTTTTATATAGCTCCCTTACACCGAAGTAAACTTGCTAGCCTGCGCCTCTCAGATCATTTAACAGAATTCTCTGAGAACGTTGTTCCAGATCACGAAACTCTTCGTTAAACCTGCGTTCTCTGGTCGGATCAGGTTTGTATGCAGGAACTATCGCCCAATGCTCTCGAATCAAATCAATTCGATTTTTCATCGGAGGATGGTAAGAACGCTTTTTCATCATAGCGCATTTCTTGAAGACGCTGAAGCCGAAGGATCTCCTGACCAGGAACAGCAGCCATCCGATTTCTGAACTCGTCATACAGTTCCTTGTTATATTGATATTCCGCAACCTGTTCAGCAGTAAGGAAAAAAAGTCCTTCCATTTCAAACTTTAGAAACAGGGACAACACCGCTTCACTCCCAGCTGTCTCTGAAGCCTCATGATCTGCAATATAGAATAATCGGTGCATCTCTTGCCGCATGCTTTTGATCAGTAATGCATAAATACTGCTGATTATAGCAAATAACAGGAGACGAAGTATGATGAGCGGAAACACAACCCAGTATAAAAGTCCGCTTCCTTGAGGATCTACAGTGTCATACCATGAATCCAGCACATGCTTGGCTCGCTCAACCAATGAGCTGTTTGAGATGTTCGGGTGAGCAAAATGGCTCATTTGTTGACTGATCACCGCTATTTTCTCCTGCATTGTTAATGCTGCAAGAAAGGGAACACCGAGCACAATGGCTCTCTTGTTTCTTTTCAGATGCAGTATGTATGCATCGTATTCTTCATTAAGGATAATCATATCCACAGGCGGTACATTCATACGATCTCCAATTTCATCAACCATGCCATATAGTTCGGGAAACTCGTCTCTTCGAATTGCCCTGCCTGGCAGACGCTTGCGATAAGGTAAGATAATCGTGATCCATAGTAGCACCATAACATTTGCTAATATAAATAACCATGAGGAATGGGTTGAATAGAAAAAGATGGCCATACCCAGAATCGCAAAAGTTGATCCATGAACGATGATTGCCAACAAATAGGTATATATCCTCTGTTTACTGAAGGGAAGCCTTCGATCAACGCTATATTTGAATTCTTCGAATAATCGGTCAGTCGACTTTTTCTTTAGTCCTTTATGTATAAGTTCCTCAACCGGCTTCCCTTCTTCCTCGTCAATATTCCAGTTACACTCCTCACACCAGGTGACATACCCTGGATTTACTTTCATCCAGTGTCCACATTCCAGACACTTCTCATATTCGGTTTGATCCAAAACCACTTCCACTCCTCGGCTTCGCTATGTACGGCTAATATCTTGTTCATTTGGTGCTGTCATCTCTAGTTTCCTACTCTTGTCTCCTATGAACGTTAACCTCCTCCCCTAAGTATTCCGTTATGAGACTCATTCAGCCTAATCCCATAAAGGTCTAGGGCAGCTTGTAAGTCTACTATATAATTCGGGATATTATGGAATATTTTGAATATGAAAAAAGTATCAAACTGCAATGTGCAACTATGCACATTACCTCAATTAGAATCTTACTTCCTACGCCACCTCTAAGTTTCCTTGCCTTGTGTTTACTAGTAACATTCGTTGCTAAACCCGGTTCAGTTCTGTCCACTTTCTTCATACCTTAGAGAAAAAGGACAAAGGAGGCTGGACCGGATGTCCCCCATGAAATCCTCAAGCGGCCTGGATGAGAATATCGCCGGCATGCTCTGTTATCTGTTTACCTTCGTAGGTGGAATCGTCTTCCTGGCCGTGGAGAAACGCAGCCGGTTTGTACTGTTTCACGCTCTTCAATCCGTTACGGTCTTTGGCATTATTATGATCGGCCATGTTTTGTCGGCATTTCTGCCTCTATTCGGACCTCTGGTCGCATCCTTGTTATCACTGCTGGGAGTCGTCGTATGGATTATCATGGTCGTCACCAGCTTGCAGGGAAAATGGCTGAAACTGCCTTGGGTAGGGGATTTTGCTGAAAAACAGATGAGACATCTGTAGATTTATTCTTAAAATAAAACAAAAACATCCGAATCACTGCTCTCGTGCAGCGATCCGGATGTTAAGGTGGTATATCATTTATTCCGTGAATGAATCATGCCATTAACTTCATTCATTCATCACGTAACTTATTTATCTTGTGAGTTAACATAGCATCCTTTCCGGATACCACCTAACCACATCTACATATTTATGCTAATTTCTCTGTCTCTCCAAGAATCACATCTGCCTGCTTCTCAGCCATTTTCGCAGCTGTCGCCCTGGTTCCGAGGCCATTAAACAGCAAATTCATAAAGATGGCGGTAAAGCTGCCGGCAATGATTCCGTTACCCAGCATAATTTGTGCCCAGTCCGGTGCACCCGCGAACAGCTCAGGCACAACCGTGACACCCAAGCCCATGCCTACGGAACAAGCGATAATAAACAGGTTCTCATGCCGATTCAGATCGACCTGGCTGCCAATGATGCGAATACCGGATGAAACAACCATCCCGAACAGCGCAACCATCGCTCCGCCCAATACAGAACCGGGTACAAGCTGTGCAAGTGCTGCAATTTTCGGTACGAATCCGATCACGACCAGCAAGCCGCCTGCTACCACGATGACATCCCGAGTTTTAACACGGGTCATCTGTACAAGCCCTACATTTTGTGAATAGGTGGTATATGGGAAAGAGTTAAAAATCCCTCCAAGTACGATTGCGAGCCCTTCCGCTCGATACCCCCGGGCCAAATCTTTAGAGGACAGATCCTTATCCAATATTTTGCCGAGAGCCATAAATACGCCTGTCGATTCAGCTACGCTCACAATGGCCACCAGAATCATCGTCAAGATAGGAACAATCTCAAACGTTGGCGTACCAAAGTAAAATGGCTTCACCATATGGAACCAGCTTGCTTCACGAATCGGGGCAAAATTAACCTCGCCCATAAACCCGGCTGATACCGTACCGGCAAGAAGACCAACCAGAACGGCGATTGAACGGATAAATCCTTTCGTGAAACGAGTCATAAGAATAATAAACACCAATACACCGAAGCCGAGTAGCAGATTCGTCCCGCTTCCGAAGTCTTCCGATCCCTGACCGCCTCCCAGATCTCTGAATGCTACAGGAATCAGTGTCAGACCAATAATGGTCACGACCGAACCTGTCACAACCGGCGGAAACAGACGGATCAGTTTGCCGAACAGCCCCGAGAATAACACTACAAAAATCCCTGACGCAATGACCGCCCCGTAAATGGCAGACACCCCGCTGTTCAGACCAATCAAGATCATTGGAGATACCGCTTGGAACGCACAGCCGAGCATAACGGGCAGCCCAACTCCAAAATAACGATTACCCCATACCTGCAGCAGCGTTGCCACACCGCAAGCCAGCAGGTCAATGGCAATCAAATACGTCAGCTGTTCCTGAGTGAAGCCTAGTGCATTACTAACGATAAGTGGTACGACTACCGCTCCCGCGTACATCGCAAGGACATGCTGCAGACCAAGCGAGAACGTTTTGATAGGATGCCGGTGCCGCTGGAAAATTCGCTCGCGTGCCATATTAGTTTGAGCCCTCCTCATCCGCAAATGTGACCTGTCCATCCGACAGGGCCCCAATGCGAACCAGCGATTCCACACGGTATCCAGCTTCTTGCAGCAAGCGGCCTCCCGGCTGGAATGCCTTCTCTATGACAATACCGATACCGACCACTTCAGCTCCGACCTGCTCAACGATGCGCGCCAGACCAAAGGCCGCCTCACCATTCGCCAGAAAATCATCAATGATCAGCACACGATCGCCAGGCTGCATGAACTTCTTGGCTACCGTAATTTCATTCGTTTCCTGCTTGGTGAATGAGTACACCTTCTCAACCAGAATGTCTTCTGTTAGTGTGAGCGATTTCTGCTTCCGTGCAAAAATCAGCGGCACATTCAGTTCCAGTGCAGTCATGATGCCCGGTGCAATCCCGGACGATTCAATGGTAAGCACCCGCGTAATGTTCTCTCCGTCGAACCGGCGGATGAATTCCTTGCCCACTTCCTTCATGAGAACCGGGTCCATCTGGTGATTCAGGAATGAATCCACTTTGAGTACTTGCTCAGACAGGACGATTCCTTCCTGTCTTACTTTGTCTTTTAACAATTGCATCGTGATTCTTCCCCCTGTGTGCCCTCTATACAGGCAGCCAGCATGTCCATCTCCGACGGTAAAAAAGCAAAAAGCCCGCCTTTTCACACGCTGCGGAAAAACCGGAGACGGGAAAAGACGGGCTTGTACTTATCAGGACAAGCCGTATCGAATACTGCATATACGCATGGATATAATGGACATCCATATATGGGGAACCCCATAGGCTTACATCTTCAGTCATTATCTGAAAAGGTAGCCCAACCATAGCGATCATGCAGATCTTTCCCGTAGTCCGATCATTCCGGTGATCGGGTAGAGACATGCAGGCCTATTCCTGCACATATACGAGTAACGGCATATTTAATTCATTTTTGACTCCAAGATTCGTTACAATATATGATCGCGAACCTGAATATAAAAGTGTAAACGTAACTGACAATGTTAGAAGTATACCGAATCGGCGGCGTGAAATAAAGAAGTATTTTCATGGAAATTGTGAAAACATGTCTTAATCTGTAGACAGGGGGTGATTGGAGCGTGATTTTTTTGTACAATATGATAACGGATGCGCGGCCTACACTATGAATTTATTGGTTAAAGGAGATTGCAGAGATGAAAGGCATACTTAAGGAGTTTAAGGAATTCGCCGTACGCGGCAACGTGATTGACCTGGCAGTCGGTGTCATCATCGGGGCTGCTTTTGGTAAAATCGTCACGTCCCTCGTGAATGATATCATCATGCCCCCTGTCGGAAAGCTGCTTGGTGGCATTGATTTCAGTCAGAAAATCTTTAATCTGGATGGGGATATGAGAACCGCCAGCGGGGAGAAAATCACAACATTGGCTCAAGCCAATGAGGCAGGCGCTACAGTCATCGCCTACGGTCAATTTATCAACATACTCATTGATTTCCTCATTGTTGCATTTTGCATTTTCATGCTCGTCAAGGGCGTCAATTATATTAAAAGCAAAGAGCACAAAAAGCCCGAGCCGAAAAAAACAACCAAGGCCTGCAAGTACTGTCTATCCGAAATACCGGCTGCAGCTACCCGCTGTTCACACTGTACTTCAGAGCTGGAGGCGGAAGGCAGCGGCGCTCCCGCTTAGTCAACAGTTTAACTCCTGTTTCACCCTTTTTATGTAAGGAAATCGCTCGACATGAAAGGTCTCACCCTGGATGGAGGTGGGGCCTTTTTTTCATGATAACCATGAGCAATGAAAGCTGCTGAAACCTATACTCTCTTATTACATTCCTTATGGACTAGAATCGGCGCGGCAGCAGATGCTCCAGAATCGACTTCAGATCCTTATCTTCCTTGTATACTTCTTCCCCGGTATCGAGTTCGGTTACCCGAATATATTCAAAGTTTGCCGAAGCATCAACTGGTTTAAACAGCAATTGCGCTTCATCTTCGAGAAGTACATTGAATCCCATATCCTTAAACATGGTCGTCAGCTGGTTGTTGGCCGGTTCCTGACCTTGCCCGACAAAAATAAGTCCTCTTAGACTTTTACGTTCCTGTGGTTGCGGATAGATAACCTGAAAGTGTACAATGCATTCCATACGTTCGTTCCCCTTTCATTTAAAAAAATACTTTGTGAAATTTTGAACTTTAAAACTTGCTATATAAGGAGATACGTATCATGACCCCAGAACGTTTCGACATTTATGATGATCAGCAAAATTGGATTGGCACAGAGCTTCGCAGTGTGGTGCATGCCAAAGGCTATTGGCACCGATCATTCCACTGCTGGATCGTGCGTGACGATGGTCATCAGCGTATGGTTCTTTTTCAGCGTCGCCGTGATATCAAGGATACCTTCCCGGGTTGTTACGACATTACAGCAGCGGGACATCTCACTGCGGGTGAGCAGCTTGAGGAGGCAAGTCGAGAACTGGAGGAAGAACTCGGCGTACATGCTCCTTTTAAATCCCTGTCTTACCTGCTCACTGCCAAGCAGCAGCTGCAAGGCGAGGTTCGAGGTGTACCATTTATGGACCGGGAATTCAGCTCGGTATACGGCCTATGTCTCAACCAGCCACTCGAGGCTTACACCCTGCAGGCCAGTGAAGTGCACAGCCTATATGAAGCACCACTGCATGATCTGCTCGCCTTGTTTCGTGGGGAAACGGATACGATTCAGGCCACTGGAGTACATGCGGAACAGACTTCTACCCTGGATTCTTCGTCTCTCACTCCGGGACGTCATACTCGCACAATCCATGCTTCGGAGTTCGTGCCCCATGGGACAGAGTATTATATTGGCGTACTCGAAGCTCTATATGACGTGCCCAAAGGCTGATTCATCATTTACTCAAAATCGAGTCTTGTACTTATAACTCCAGTTTCTCAAAATTGGTATGACTTCATACCTTAACTCTAACTCAACAGGACAGCGGTGCCGTGATGAACATCACTGATTTACTTCAAAACACAAAACAGGCGTCTGCCTTCATGGCAGCGCCTGCTCTGTTATAGTCTTCGATTGTTCGGATATTTGCTCTGTTCCAGCGAACCAGGTGAGATCCTCAGCATCCTATGCTCAGCCCTGATCTCCTGCCGCAGGAACAGACCAATAACGTGCGGACAGCTGTTCAAAACGGCGTCCATAGCGGGACTCTAGTTCTTCACCCATATCCTGTTCCAATTCGTACAGTACCAATTCCTGCGCAAAATGATTCAGCAGCAAACCTGTCATGACGGGATGTTCTGTTACAACAGCCTGAGTTGCACAGGATTCCCCACGCATCCCCAGCATGCACCAGCGCCGATCAACGACAATAGAGAACTTTCTCCCGTTTCCTTTACCGTACAGAGGATGCCCAGGCCACGGTGCAGGCTGATCCAAGATCCCCTCGCCACCATCACATGACCATAACAGCCTAACACCCCGATCCTCTGCCTTTTTCAGGAGATCATGCAGCAATTCGGCTTCCTCACGCCAAATGTCCACGACAATCTCATGTTTGGCCTCTGCCAGCTCACGGCTCAGGTTATCGAATACATTTTTGTCCCCTTCGATATTGTAAAAGACCGGTTTCTCAGGTTCATGCTGTGGCATGCTGCTCTGTACATACTCAAGAGAAGCACGCATCTGCCCGGAGATCATTTGAGTCATCTCCTCGGGCTTCAGTACACTGTATTTCGCAGGTTCTCCGGCACTGCAGCGCAGAAATCCGCGTTGCGAGAGCCTCTGCAAGGTGGAATATACATTGGAACGGGACACGCCCAGTCGCTTCGCAACCTCATAGCCGGAGGCCGAACCTTGGCGCGCGAGTTCCACCATAATTTTGGATTCCATCTCGGTAAACCCGAGATGATTCAGATGATGCAGCAGTTGGTCCATATTCCCGTCCCCCCATGCTGTCAGCAACCACACTGCCCTACCTTACTGTGGCAGTGGTCCTACTGCATCAGATCTGTTCCGCACCACAGCGCGGGCACCATTTGGAGCCTTTGGGCAGCTCGGATGCACAAATCTGGCATTTCACCATCTCCCGTGGTACTTCAGTCTGTACGTCAACCGTGTTTACGATCGGATTATTCTCTTTCCAGTAACGGATACGTTCATCGAGTTCCTGCTGCCTTTCCCGTTCACGCAGCATCTCTTCTTCCCGGCGGCGTTCCCATTCTGCATCAAACGCCTCCTTCTCCTCCTGCGTGAATTCGGTACTGTTATATTCGGATTCGGTCTCCAGATCTGCGATGGACGGAATTACCGTATGATAAGGTTCAGTTTCATCCGCTTCATCTTGAATTGTTGTCGTTTCCTCATAGAAAGGGCGTTCCGCACTTTGAGCCACTGCCGCTTCTTGTCGCACAGATGCCGGACCTGCAGTTGATGCTGCAGACTTGAATTCACCCAGTTTACGTCCGCATTTCGGACAGAAATTCGCATCCAGTGAAGCAACGTGCCCGCATTCGCACAACCGCTCATTTTTGAGTTCGGCAATTTTGCTGCGCAAACCATCAATTTCATCCTGCAGTTCATCGCACAGGTGTGACAGATCAACCATTTCTTTTTCGGCGCGCGTCATATCCTGTGCACGGTAACCCTCATAGAAGATGCGACCCATATCTGTAAAATGGACTTCCTGTTCCTGCTGCAAGCCCACGATTTGATTGTTTATTTTCCCAATTTCAACAGCATGCTGTGCACGCTCCGTTGCTTTGTTCGCTCCGTTCTTGATTCGTTGAAGCAATTTCATGACATCTCCTCCTCTGTCCCGTCAGACGTTGAACCCTTCGGGTTCAACTGCAATTTGTTCTTTAATTTTTAATTTTCATAGTATATAACTTATACGATATCATGCCAAAAAGTTGCGCATACGCGCGTGAGTGCCCGTTTTCTGCCGATGCTGGATGAATTCGGGGGCTTTCGTCAGGACCATACGTTCGGGTATAATGAAGCTTTGGCCCGACATAACCGCCGATGTAGGCGACTAACTCTATCATACCAATTTACATTGTGATTGTGAAAAGGGCAAATGGTTTACTTTTAAGCGGGATAGTCCTATCCCTGAATGCATACAGAGGTGGATGAAACATGTTAAGTCCGAACTCAACGTTCTACGCCCGTCCGCTCGGTGTCACTCCGGCGGCATCCCTGCCCCAGTCCCCGTCTGCTCCACTGGAGACCAGTCGGCAGCTCGTGGGCGATGATCATCAGGATGCGCCTTATTTCCGCTCACTGGAAGAGGCAGGCATCCGTCTGAACGGGCCACAAATATCAGCCGTCCGTCACGGCAAAGGTCCCCTGCTGACTCTCGCCGGAGCCGGGTGCGGCAAAACGACCGTACTGGCAGCCAGAGCCGGTTATCTCATGGAAGTCAGCGGCGTTCATGCAGGCAGTATCCTGCTCGTGACATTTACCAACAAGGCCGCTGCCGAGATGAAAGACCGGATCGCATCACTGCCAGGTATTCGCCCAGCAGCCGCACGAGCGGTACAGGCTCGCACGTTCCATTCCTTCGCCCTGACACTGCTGCGTCATTACGGCGTGCAGGAAGAGATCTTTGGGGAACCACGTGCCCAGCATACCGTTATCAAAATGCTTCTTCGGCAGTACGGCATGAGTGAGGCCTTCCAACCCGAAAGTCTGCTGTCCATGCTGTCTGCATGGAAGATGCAGGGCTCCGAAACAACCGACCTTCCTGATAAATCGCAGGAGGAACGTGATGCCAAACGGGTCCTCCTCGGTTACGAGAACTGGAAACGAGAGCGTAACAAGATGGATTTTGACGATATCTTGCTGCGGGCTGCTTCCCTGCTTCGTGATCCCGCCGTGCTGAAGCCGCTTCAGCAGCGTTTTCAGTACATTATGGTCGATGAGTTCCAGGATACGAATAAACTGCAATATGAAATTGTGCAAAAGCTCGCTTCGGCCCATCGCAACCTGATGGTTGTGGGTGACGACGACCAGACGATCTATACGTTCAATGGAGCGCGCCAGGAATCTATTCTTGAATTCGATAAAGTTTACCCCGGGGCACGCATCGTGACGCTGGATATTAATTACCGCAGTGATGCACGCATCCTCGGACTTGGCAGTGAACTGGTGGCCCGCAACAAGCGAAGACGGGATAAGCGGCTGCGTGCAGCCGGTCACCGCGGAGACGCGCCACGCTTCGCCACGCCTTCGAACGCAGAGGAGGAAGCAGCCTGGGTCGTGAACCAGATCTGTCAGCAGGTTGAGGAAGGATTGCACACCTATCGCGATATTGCGATCCTGCACCGAACAGCCAGCAGCAGCCGGGCCGTATTTGAGCAGCTGGTATTGAAAGATGTTCCGTTTGTTCAGCATGGGGCTTCCCCGGTATTCTACGACCAGTCCCTCATCAGGCCCCTGATGGATCATATGCGCCTTTCCCTCAATCCACGCGCTGTAGATGCTCTCCCAAGTGCACTTGGACCACTGTACGTATCCCGTGATGCCGGGCTCGAGTGGATTCAGCGCAGCGAACAGCAGCAAGCCAAAAAGTATCCGCTGATCCATCTGGCCAAATGGGACAAGCTAAAGCCCTTCCAGCAGGAACAGGTCAAGGAACGCATCAAGCTGATCAAGTCGCTGCACAAAATGAAACCGGTCATCGCCATCCAGGAAATGCGTCGCCAGTTTTATGACAAATATATGGAAAGCGGCGATCCCAGCATCTTCACCCACTACAAGGAAACGATGCTGGAGACACTGGACGAATTCGAAGCTGCAGCCAAAAAGTTCGAAACGGTAGAAGAGTTTATAGCGTTTGCCGATGAGCTCTCCCGCAGACACCGTGAAATGGAATCCCTGCGCCGCTCCCAAGACAGCGATGCAGTGCAGCTGATGACCATACACCGGGCCAAGGGACTTGAATTCCCATGCGTATACTGGATCGGTGCCAGCGAGGGCATTGTGCCTCACAGTACAGCCCTGCGGCAGGATATCCCTGAAGATCAAAAGGCAGCTCTTGCAGTTCAACAGACCGATACGGAGCTGGATATGGCTCTGGAAGAAGAACGACGGCTCGCTTATGTTGCGATTACAAGGGCGAAGAAGTACTTATACGTCACTTCTCCGGCCAGTCATCACGGGAAACCGGCAGACGTATCCCGCTTTTTGCTCGAAGCCTTCGGGCTTGAGGTTCCAGACAAACGTAAAGAGCGCGACGATAGCCGAACAGGCCATTCAGCTTCATATGGCAAAGGCAATGGACAATCTGCCCGCTCTGGTACTCGTTCCGAGGGCCGGGATGTGGTACATCGTCGTGCAATCAGCTACAGTGATCGTGACCATGACGTGCACAACGAACGTGACGAGGATCGCCTCAGTGAACGTCGTGGCAGTGGACAAATTCGCAATCATAAGGCGTTCAGCACGACAGGTATTCATCAGGGAAGTCAGGTTGCCCCAGCTTCATCCGGTTCAGGATCATCGTCCTCAGGACGTTCTGAACGCACAGAGACGGTAGCGATCTGGAAATGCAGTTCATCTACCTGTAAGGCATGGCTTCGTCAGAAACCCGCCGTACCTTCTGCAAAAGCAGCTAAACGGGCAGCAGTCGGACCGCCTCCATGCCCCCTGTGTTCAGGATCCATGGAAGCTGGAACACGCGAGGTGCCTGTAACTGGACGGGCAGGACGATAAGCAGCACCTAGAAGGCATGAATCTATATAAAATGCCAGATTGGCGGCAAAGCCTATCCACAATGGTATATTGGTGGATAGGTTTTTTCATGTCATGCCGTTTGCATTACTGTAGACGGGATTGATTTTTTCGAACAGGGTCGGTTGGAAGGCAAAGGGAATGGATGGGGAATTGTAATCGAGCAGTCTCATGAATAGGCACGGGTGAACGGCTGTGCTCGTTTCAGGGCGCTTACTGCTGTTTATTAACAGTAGAAGCGTCTTTTTTCCATTTTAGAATGGAGGTTGGATTATGCAGGACCGTAAAACGCATTATTTTGTATCCGTAACCCATAACCTCATTGAACAGACTCAGAATGAATCAACACCATTTGAAGTTGTGGTGGATGATGAACAGTTAAATCGGCTGAAAGACTTGATGAAAGTGCTGGAGGACGACGATGCCTATACGCTGCAGCGCGCGCCTGTACCCTACAAATCAGCAGATCATGACGAAGCAACCGAACAATTCTCGGATGGTATGACATTGCTGTACAGTTTCCTGTACGACCACGGAACTCCTGATACCCGGCAAGCGATTGAGAGCATGAATGTGCTGCCAAGGCTGCAGGATACGGACTACGATGACCCCGGGTATGAGAACTCTCCAATGAACAAATGACACAGTCAAAAGCATGCGATGCCGCACGATGCGGACCCGCATGCTTTTGTGTGATCGGAACACTCCATCAAACGCTGCGATAAAATTAATCCAGACGAATCTCCTGCCCTTTCTCAGCAGACTCATAGATTCCACATAACATCCTGGTCGAAGCTACCCCGTCCGCAATCGGGCTGATCGGTCCGGTCCCGTTTAAGCAGCAGTCCACAAAGTGATCAATCTGATTCTGGAATGCACTATGAATATGCAGCCCTGTATGATCTGTTTGCGGCTCGATATTCAGGATTGTGTTGTGTTTTTCCGTAACAATCAGTGTCTCAGGTTCAAGTTCAAAGCCTCCGCGTTCACCGTACAATTTGACATAGGATTCCTCCCCGCGAGCATGCAAGGTAAAGCTCACATCCACTGCGAGCGAAGCTCCATTCTCGAAGCGAATCAGTGCGTTTGCCATATCTTCTACGTTATTCACGGCGGAACTGTAATCTGCTGCCTTGTAGAAAGAAAGGTCTTCGATATGAGCACGATTGCCCAGCTTCCGATAGGTGTTCCCACTTACCGAAACAGGTTTCGGCCGGCCCATGAGGTACCAGCATTGGTCGATGATATGTACGCCCAGATCAATAAGAGGACCTCCACCAGAGCGGTTCTTGTCCGCGAACCAGCCTCCGGGATTGCCCAGACGGCGAAGTATGGATGCCTTGGCATAATACAATTGACCAAACTCCCCTGCATCGATAAATTTCCGCAGCATCTGCATATTGTTGTCGAAGCGCCGCACAAATCCAACGATGAAGGTACAGCCGCTTTTCTTCACGGCCTCCTCGATTCGTAAGGCATCTTCCACATTCGTTGCCACAGGCTTCTCCAGCAGCACATGCTTGCCCGCCTCCAGTGCCGCGATGGCAAATTCGGCATGCGTATTGTTCCATGTACAGATGCTGACTGCATCCACGTGCGGGTCCTTTAGCATTTCCCTATAATCGGTGTAGACGGACTGTGCATCATATTTCTGAGCCGCAGCTGTTGCGCGCTGTTCGTTCAGATCACAGATGGCATAGATGACAGCATTCTCGTTTTTGGCATAGCACCTCATATGCAGATCCGAGATGGATCCGGTGCCGATCATTCCGATGTGCAGCATTTTGCTTGTACTCATCTTCGTCCTCCCTTCCCTTTTTCCGGAAGCTTCATGATCTCTCTAGTCTGCCCGCAGCATGCCTCTGTAAATACCCGGTGTAGAATTTTCGATCTTCACGGCACCCAGTGTCCGGGCATAAAAATCCACTGGCCCTGCCGATCCAATGATCGCATAGCCATATCCATCTGCCTTCATGGCGTGCATGCAAGCGAGCAGCAACGCTGTACCCACACCTTTGCCCCGAGCATCCTGATTCACCCCTGTTGGGCCGAAAAAGTTGCGGCATGTCGCTTCGTAACAGGCGAAGCCTATCATTTTTCCATGTTCGAGGGCAATATAACAGGATACGGGCTGGCGTGCAAAGGATACATCACACTCATCTACCCAAGGCTGGCTAAAATGCAATCCAACCCAATCCAGCACGAGCTGCTTCTCCGGGGCGATGGCTCTTCGGATGACGATGGAGGATTGCTCCAGTTTTTTCAAACCACTCTCCTGCTCCGGTAAATCGTAGAGTGCTACCAACATATCGCTCATTTAATCCATTCCTCTCCTCATTGAATGTGATGCTGCTCTTTTTCAAACAACGAAGCGAACAGGAAGCGGACCACAGGTTGTACCACTCACCTGAAATTTAACCGTATCCCGCTGCCTGTAACCTGCAAATTGCCACATGTTGCAAATAATGAGCTGACACGCCACTCACATGACCGAGCATTCAGGTGCAACAATTTACCAAGTTGTCCCGTCTATAAGAATAAGCGCGGCCCTAATTAGGAGTTTACCGCGATATAACCAAGATTAGAAGGGATGAACAACAATGAACAACAACATGAAAAAAGTAAGTGCCCTAATGGTCCTCTCCTTGGCCCTAAGCGGAGGTGCAGCATACGCAGCAACACTGGACACTACACTGTCCGGGAATCAAACTTCCGTAACTGTAGATCATTCATTGTCTGAAGCTGTAAAAGTGTCCGTGAACGGCACAGCGATAGCTGATGGCTATTGGAATAAGGATGGCAAGGAAGCCATGATCGCACTGCGTGATCTCACGGATGCACTGGGTATTGAGTTGAAGTGGAACAAAGAGAACAAGTCGGCTGAGCTGACAAAAGGTAACCTTTGGACACTGGTCATGGCAGACAAGGATCAGTATTCCATCAATAAAATGCTGCTTACACTGGGAACTGCCCCTCAAATCACCGATGGTAAAATGTTTGTACCCGCCTCTTTTGCAGAAAAGGTACTACATACCCAAGTAAATACAACGGGTAACCAAGTCACAATTACAAATGAAGAGGACGTGAAAGAAGTTACGGAGCGTGGTGTCATTACTGGCATGAACCCGGATACGAAGTATCCATCCATTCATATCGGGGGTACAGGTACCGAGGGTCTGGTACTTAATCTGGGCGAGGATACAGTCATCAAGTCAGCAGATGGCAAGGAGATCGAACTTACTGATCTGACCATTGGCATGACCGTAGAAGCTGTGCACGCACCAATCATGACCATGAGTCTTCCACCGCAAACACCGACCTACGAAGTGACTGTTGTGGATACCGTTGCTAAGGAATCCGTTACGAAATCGGAAGATGTTCTGGGTACTTCGGGTACTATTGAAAATGTAAGAACTACGAAAGAACAAGGGACTCAAATCGAGATTTCGGGCATTCGCTTGACCGAAACATCGCCTGACCATGTCATCCTCAACATTTCGGAAGATACCAAGCTGGTCAACCAAAAAGGTGAGGCCATCAAAGCAGAGGAACTGACGAAAGACGCGAAAGTCATTGGATTCTATAGTCCGATGCTGACTCGCAGCCTGCCTCCGATCGGAAATGCCTGGAAAGTGGTCGTGGATACTTCGGGTGCAGAGATTGTGCCGTTTCAATAAGCAGGAGTTGTCACAGGTTTATTAAATTAGACCGATTAAACCTATAACGTTCCCATTGCAAAAAATAACCTTACCCGATCTGTTCTTTTACAGACATGGGATAAGGTTATTTTCCGTTCTTGCTATGTAGCCTTTGTTTATTCGGCTTCTGGATCACTTTCAATAATGGCTTCAACTTCAATCTCAACCATTAACAGGGGATCAATGAGTGCACTCACCTCAACCATAGTGGCTACAGGCTGGATCTGCCCAAAGAATTCGCCATGGGCCTTGCCTACTTCCTCCCAGCGGGAGATATCCGTCACAAACATGCGGGTTCTTATCACATGCGACAAGTCTGCTCCCAGTTCATTGAGCGCCTTCTCAATCGTTTGCAAAACAAATCTGGTCTGGGCGTAAGGATCACCCGCTCCCACTACAACGCCATCCTGCATGGCTGTCGTTCCTGCCACCTCAATCCGATTCCCTACTCGGATAGCCCGGCAATAGCCCACAAGCGGTTCCCATGGGGAACCGGTAAAAATCTGCTGTTTACTCATTGGGTCCTCCCTCGCTCTGCTTGTCATATTCCTGAATAATCTCTGCATTATAACAGTCCGGGCTCAATCTGGGTACCAGAAATTAGGTAATCGGAAGTTATAGAGGCACGAAAAAAAGTCCCGTGTACGTAACCAGCTGCTATGCAACCAGCCACGTTTACAGGACTTTTGTTTTATTTAGGCATTCAAGCACAAATCTAAATATGCTGCATATTCGGCTTACAGTTTAATATTGGCCTCATCAAAGTATTCTTCAAGGGTCAACCCGCTCTTCACAATGTCCGGAGCCAGATCGGTTCCGACATACCGGATGTGCCAAGGCTCGTAGACGTAACCCGTGATATCTTCCTCACCCTTAAGATAGCGAATAACGAAGCCATAGTCTGCAGCATGTTCTGCCAGCCACTCGCCTTCTTTGGAGGTACCAAACACTTCTTCCAGGGCATTACCTACACTCGGGCTGGATACGTCGATCGCAAGACCCGTCTGATGTTCACTTCTGCCTGGCTTAGAGCTCACACGATCTGTATATTCTTGTCCTTTGGTCTGCACATTGTTGTTGTAGATGGAAACCTGGCGTTCATATGAACGGTATCCAGACACCGCACGCAGCTCGATCCCGTCCGCCTCAGCTCCTGCAAACAGCTTCTCCAGCGCCTCTGCAGCTTCCTTCCGCATGTGGCGCTTCTCGTGAGGGCCATCGAAGGAAAATGGCACATTCGGCTCTACCAGATCGCTTGGCTCATAGCCTTCGGGCAGACTGCGCTGCTTGTTCACAATGACCGTCATGGACTCCTCATTGGTAACAACAGATTGGCTGTCAATCGTATTTTGCATCGCACTGATGCTTCGCTTCTCCATCAGAGGATCATCCGCAGCTGTCCCATTCCCAGCATCTGAAGAGTCCTGCTCTTCATCCGCAGAAGCATTGCCGGAATCCCCGTTCTCACCAGAGGATGGCTGATCTGTCCCGCTGCCGTCTGTCTTGTCGCCGTCATCTCCAGTGTCCTCGGTAAAATGCACCGTCGTTCCGTCTGCTTCCTGCTGTGTACCGCCTGCCGCATTCAGATTCTGATTTTCCTCTGATCCCGAGCCATCCTGGCAGGCGGACAGCAATGCTCCGCATATCATAAGCGAGGACAGTAATACCGCCATATGGCGCTGTCTTCCTGGTCGTGATTTCATCTAAAAAACTCCTATCGCAATATAATCATTAAAAAAATAAAATACGCTTCGGGGCATTTCATCCCCTGCGACAGTATACATCAAATTGCAGTGGAGCTCCACCGCTCCAAGCTTACTGGCAGGGAATAGCCTTCATGTGAAAAGGGGCGCACGGCATATACGGCCATTTTTCGGACTTTTAGGGCATCATCCCAACGTTTAATCAGCAGATCCAGATTAAAGTCAGGATTGATATCCTTTCCAACCATGCTCGCCATAAGGCCATCTCACACAGACAAATAAGCGAGGGTGATCCAAGATCTCCCCCGCTTCATGCCTGTTATGATTTGGTTGCCGGGCTGTCCTTCTTCTTCTGGACAGCCTGCCAGATCCGCGCAGCTACACGCTCGCGAATCATGGTCAGACCTGCTGCCACGGGTACTCCCGGCAGCAGCGCGGCCAGTTCCGGCGTTGCCGGGGGCTTGCCCGGCTGCGCCAGCCGCACCTGCACCGCGCCGAAGCCGGGGCCTGGCTGGTGCATGGCACCGTCTGCGGCAGCCTCGGCGATCCACTCGCCGACGGCTGCGCCGCCTTCGCCGCCCCGTGCCTGCGGGCGGCCCGCCGTTTCCGCTGCGCGGCCCGCGCCGCTTGGATCATGGGCCAGTTCCTCTGCCCATGATCCAAGCACGCCGGCAAGCAGCGCTTCGCGCGGCAGGCCGGCGTGCGCCAGCTGCAGCAGCGGCTCGGCCGCGAAGCGCGCGGCGACGGCGTGCTCCGCAGCCGCAGCATGCGCGCAGTCTGCGCGGCCGCAGGTGCATGCCGCAGCGGCCGGCGCAGCAGGCAGCAGCCCCGCGAGCTCCGCCGGGGCAGGGCCGCCGCGAAGCAGCGCGTACAGGGCCAGCGGCCGATTGCGCAGCTGGGCCAGCACGGCCTCGCAAGCATCTTCGCTGAGCTGCGGCAGCGTACCTGTTACCGTGAACAGGCTGGCATCTGTTCCAGCCTGCTCCGCGGCTGCTGATGCGTTCTGACGCGCCTCAGCAGCTTGACTTATCCCCGCTGTCCATCCACCGGGGGACATATGCAGCTCCACATTCCACTTTTCGCTCATAACCTTCCCCCTTCTCATATGATCGCCCACCAATATACTTGTCAAGCTTATAACCACGTCTCACCCTGTAGCGAGATCAGCCCACGCAATTCATCATCAGACATTTCGGTCAGCCAGTTCTCCCCGGAGCCAACCACCTGTTCGGAAAGTGCCTTCTTGCTCTCGATTAACTCATCTATGCGTTCCTCCAGCGTACCCTGGCAGATCAACTTGTGAACCTGCACATTGCGGTTCTGCCCAATTCGGAACACCCGGTCCGTTGCCTGATTCTCCACCGCGGGATTCCACCAGCGATCATAGTGGATGACATGGCTGGCACGCGTCAGATTCAGACCTACCCCACCAGCCCGGAGGGATAGAACGAATAGTGATGGGCCCTCGCCCTTTTGGAATGTCTCCACCATCTCGTCCCTCTGTGCCTTGGACACGCCGCCGTGCAGGAAATACGGTTCTTCCTCATAACGCTGCGTAAGGCGCGATACCAACAGCTCGCCCATTGCCACATATTGAGTGAAAATGAGTGCCGATTCCCCGTTGTCACGGATCGCATCAACCAATTCCAGCAAGCGTTCCATTTTGCCGGATGCCTCCACTTTCGCATGATCCTTGCGGCTGCTGTCTGCCAGTACCGGATGGTCGCAGATTTGCTTCAGTTTGGTGAGCGACGATAATACAATCCCTTTGCGGGCAATGCCGTTTCTGCCATCCAGTCCACCCATTAGGTCATCGACCACACGTTGATATAGGATCGTCTGCTCCGGTGTCAGTGAGCAGTATGATTTCAGCTCCAGCTTCTCCGGCAGATCCTTGCGGATGTCCGGATCGCTTTTGAGCCTACGCAGCATGAACGGCGAAACAAGCCGGTGAAGCTCCCGCAGGGACGTGCTGTTTTCTTCGGATGTCCCCATTCCGGTGTATCGCTGGCGGAACGATGAAGCCGTTCCAAGATATCCAGGATTGAGGAATTGGAAAATGGACCACAGCTCACTCAAACGGTTTTCGACCGGTGTACCGGTCATCGCAATCCGGTGAGGCGCCGATAAGCGCATCACGCTCTGTGCCTGCTTGGTACGATAGTTTTTGATATACTGCGCTTCATCAAGGACCACGGTTGACCAGTGCAATGATGCAAGGTCAGGTCCGTCCCGGCCAGCCAAATGATAGGTCGTCAGCACGATATCATGTGCCTGTGCCTCGGCCTGAAACGCACTGCCATGAAGCCGCTGTCCCCCATGATGGATGTACAGAGACAGATTTGGCGCGAATCGTTTGAGCTCACGCTGCCAGTTGCCAAGCAGAGAGGTGGGACAGACGATGAGTGCTGGCAAGTTGACTGCCTCTGCAGGTACAATCTCGCCAGACTCCGATGGATCACCTGAACCATACATTTCATTTTCACGTGCTTCTTCCACCGCTGCCTGCTGTTCCTCATGTTTCAAGTCGAGCAGGCACGTGATCACCTGAATCGTCTTCCCGAGACCCATATCATCCGCGAGGCAAACTCCGAAGCCAAGCTCACGCATCGCAGACAACCATTGATAGCCGCGCTCCTGATATGGCCGGAGTTCCCCATGCAGCTCCGCGGGCACTTGCCGCGGTTCGATACTGCGAAGCACCTGTCCGTCCAGCAGGAAGGAGAGCAGGCCTTCGGATTCTGCACCAAAGACGGATAATCCCTTCCAGGCTGCATCCTCGCCTTCCTCTGCAGCCAGATGAAGCCATTCAGATAAAGGCATGTATTGTTCTTCTTCTTTTTTCATATAACGCAGAACCTGGCGAATCTCCTTCGTGTCGACTTCGATCCATTCGCCGCGGAACATCACATAAGGTACCGAAGCTTCTGCTAACGCAGCAAGCTCCTCCGCTGTAACAGGTTTGCCGTCCAGCATCGGTTCCGCCTTGAAGGCAACTAGTTGTTCCATTCCCAGAGCATTCGGAGCGCCAGGCGCCCGTTCCGTTCCACGATTGAGCATCTGCAAACGCAGCCCGGCTTTACGCCGACCCGCACGACTCCAGCGGGATGGCATAAGTACGGTTATTCCTGCCTTCTGTAGACGCGGAACCGCATGAGTTAAAAACTCAAAAAAGGACTGCTGCTCCAACTTTATCCCTTCCGGGCGAGGTTGAAGCAGTGCTATTTCCAGTTCAGGTGCCAGCTCACTGGCATGACCGAGGGCCATGAGCAGCTGCTCTGCTGCGGATACGTAGCGCACCTTTCCCCGATCCAGGTCCCGGTCCGGATGAGCCCAAATGGTTCGTGCAGGCAATCTCAGCCCAGCCTCCTGTGCACTATCTGCC
Organism: Paenibacillus sp. PvP094; assembly: GCF_040546835.1. Classification (NCBI taxonomy): domain Bacteria; kingdom Bacillati; phylum Bacillota; class Bacilli; order Caryophanales; family Paenibacillaceae; genus Paenibacillus; species Paenibacillus sp. PvP094. Next base: position 1,498,338 of record NZ_JBEPOM010000001.1, read on the forward strand.
CAAAAGGTGATGCCCCACAACGTTTCATGCTCGCCAAGAGGCGGTTCAAGCCGAAGCACCAGCTTCAGTTCCCCTTCAGCAGGGGCAGTTTCCTCACTGCCGATTACCGGCATCCCTGTGCCCCCTGCTTCTCGCAATGTCTCGATCAGCTCTGCCATTTCCTCCGTTGGCCCCTGTACAGTCACGGGACGGAACATCGAGATCAGGCTGTTCCACCACAGTTCGGCTGCAGGAGAAGATCCGCGCCGAAACGGGGTGCGGTATCTTGACAAGTCACTGTCCATCCCTTCCAGTTCTCCTGTCACGACAGCATGAATCATGCCGCTCATGAATGAAAACAGGACAGCAGCCCCTGCCTCCTCCCGAGATTCCGGCTCGGAGGAAGCGTATGCACCAGGTGCAGACAAACCGATTGGCGGCATGGCTTCCGCCAGTTCGCGGAAACGTTCCACATCTGCTTCCTGAGACAGACGAGGTCGCCATACCCCTGTCAGCGTTTCTTGTCCCGTCCGTCGCCGCGCCCCAGTCTTAGCAGCAAATTCGGCAGAAGGAGCAATCTCTCCGCGCAGCAGCAGCTCCTGTGTGAACTGTGCTGCTTTTATCCAGTAGCGAATCTCCTCACCTGCCTGAATCCCTGCGGCCTTCAATATGCTGTCATCCCAATGAAGCAGCAGTTTAAATGTATCTTTGGGCGAGATCGCAAGCCCTTCCAGCGTCCGTCCAAGCAATTGGCGCCGCTTCGTACTCTTGGCTTCCGCAGCATTACGCATCGGATTGGGCCAGCGCAGCTCCGCAAGGCGAAGAGCGGCAGGCTGAAACAGACGACCTCCGTCGCCAAAATTCAGCCTCCTTACCACGTGAGTCCACGCATCCACACGCGGCTCCGATGTTTCACCGGAAAAACAAAAAAATACGTCACCAAGCCATACTCCATACAGCGATTGCATCATTACAGTCTCCCGTCATCCCTTCGCATTGTTACTCTCCATCATATACGAAAATGCCCGGATTTAAAAACCTTTACGCACAAAAATTGCTTTATTCATCTCCTGGTACGCTCCTGATCACTTCAATTCGCATAAAAAAATGTTCCTTTTCCCCTGAACGGGATTAGGAACATTAGGATTTTGTGCAGGTACTCACCTGCTAGTCAATGACAACAAACGATTTATTCACCTAAACTTGTCAGCATGCCCAACAATACTTCCAGGTTCAAAATTCCCGCTGTATGATCCGGGGCATGTCCAATCTCTTTGAATACACCTGTCATGAAACGCTTATGCTCTTCTGCAGGTTCTTCAAACCGATCGTAGGTCACCACAGAATCCACCGTGTCCACAATTAGAGGCACATATCCTCCTTTATATGGCACGACAATAATACGCGTAGAAGCATCGTCTTCTTTATCCGGCATGCCCAGCAGAACCCGCAGACTAACGACGGAAACCACCTTGCCGTGCAGAGAGCCAAAGCCTCTGATCTCCGGACTGCCGAACGGAACCGTTGTCACGGGAATCATTCTGATAATCTCATGTACTTCCTCAATGCGAAGCGCGAAAAACTGATCTCCAACTGTAAAATTAATGTATTGAACTTGAGCTTCCTCATTCATAGTTGTCCCCATACCCTCTCACTTTTAAAGGTTACTTGGTGTATCGGCTATTTTCCACGAAATATTTAGAGCTTCACTGATTTTGGCGGCTCTCGCCTATTTCTTTGCTCTTTAAACCATCAAGCCCCTGCTTGCCATGAAAAATAGTGCCCAGTCAGTCGTTTTAATACGGAAGATAAATAAGATCGATATAAAGTAAACTAACGAATGTAAACTACATCAAAAAGACCAGAGATTGGCTATATGCCAAATCTCTGGTCTTTTTTGCACGTGACACTGTGGATAACTATCCATATTGGCTGAAGAGAGTGAAATTCACGCCAAAATGATCAAGTTATACCCTATATGTGGATAAGTTGTGCACATATTGCACACAGTTTGTGGATAAATGAGCATAAGTATGTGGATATACAACAATTTGATGTGGACATGTTGTGTACTTGTTTGTAAATCTCACGTAAAACCTTAAACATCTACTTCATTTATCCCTCATTGTGGACACACTGTGGATTGCAGCTGTCTTTATCTGATTAATTAACCAGTTCGCCTCGTCTCATAATCAACTTGTCATCAATATAGACATCAGGCTTCTGCACTACTGCATCGATATGCACTCCTGCCGCAATCGTCCCTCCGAATGTGTTGTTACTGCCAAAGGCAACGTGGATCGTTCCATACACCTTCTCATCTTCCAGAACGACTCCCGTAATTCGCGCCTTATTGTTGGTGCCAATACCAAATTCGCCGAGATAACGGCCATCCCCTTCGCCCAGCATCGTCAGCAGCTGTTGTCCATCCGGACCCTCCGCCGAAACCAGCCGGCCTTCTTCTACCTTCAAAGTCATCGGTTCACGGACTGCTCCAATTCCCGCAACAGATCCATCTACGACAATGCTGCCTTCACCTATTCCTTCAACCGGTGCAATGTAGGCCTCCCCTGAAGGCAAATTGCCCGATTCACCTGGGTTCAAATACATCCCTGTGCTGGGTACTCCGCTTCGATCCTTGATGGAGAAGGACAGACTATGCCCTTCCTTTTCAATCCGGACCTGGCTGCCCTCAGTTAATAAAGCCGTAACCTTCTCGGTCAGTGCCTTCACCTGTGGATATTCGGCTGTAATGGCACCATTCATGAACATATCCTCTGTCATGCCTGGCATGGTGGCGACACGTGTACCTGATGCAGCGGCCTGTTTCCGGGCCTGTGTATGGGTTAAGGAGTATCTTGTTACGCATACGGCTACATCGGCTTGGATCATAGCTTGTGCAATTGGTGCTGGCGGTTCTTCCCCAGATCTGCTGCGTTCCGCCATAATCATCAGCACGGATTCCGCTCCAAGTGCTTTCCCCGCTTCATAAATGGATTCTGCAAGTTCCCTTTTGGCATCGTCTGCCACAACCACGAGATTCTCTCCCTCACGCAGTCCCAAGCATTCGATTAATACATTTTTACTGATCTCCACACGCTGCTGATTCATTTCACTAATCTCTCCTGTCATTGGTAAAACCCTTTATAGTTCTAGACGCTTGAATGAAGCCTTTGGCAATCTGTAGGGGAATCCTGCACATTCCCACCTCGTACTGAAAGTTGAAATCAATGTTTCGGATCCGCCCATTTGACGAGAATTGCTGCCGTTTCCTGGTATTGAAAGACCGGAAAGTAGTGTCCATAAGGGACGTCGATTCGTTTACACTGTGGATTCAACTCCTCAGGGTAGTGATAGTCCGTATCTTCGCCAGCCCATACCACCAATGTACTATTGGCAATGTCTGCCCGATTCCACGTGCTTCCCCCAGAAGTGAAGGTGCTGCCTTTTATTTTGCCGGAGTAAATCCATCGTAGCAAGTCGGCATGTGCTCCCGCTATTCGGGGGGACTGCAGACTGGACCTGATTCTTCCTGCCAGTGCAGATACCGTAATGCTTCCTTCAGCTTGAGTGCTGTTTGGATTTAACATGTGCCGCCAGCTTTTTTCCGACCTTCGGCTGAGGAGGGTACGCATCATTCCTCTGGGCAAACGGGAGATCCACCGCAGCATGTTTGGATTCGTATTGTGAGCGACAGGCTGAAGCAAACCAAGACGGATATCCATTCGTCCGCTGCGCTGCATCGCCGCAGATGCAATCGCCGCACCTATGGAATGGCCTACCAGCTTCATCGGACCTTCAAACTTGCCAATGGCCGTAACCAGTTCATCCACCTGGCCGTCAAAGGCCTCCTCCCCTTGATGTACAGCCGAACGTCCGAACCCTGCCAGGTCGACAAGCCAAACCGGATTTCCAGTCAGCTGATGGAGCTCTTCTCCCAAAGGAAGCATTTCATCTGCACAATTCAGCATTCCATGCACGATCAGCCACGGCTCACCTTCGCCCTCCCAGCCAAGCGCTGCCAGGTTCCCTATCCGGGTTCGAGTCCAACCGGAAGAGAGATTTTCGTAAGGTTGAAGGCTCAGGCGATAATCCAGATCCGCCGTAACCGATGGAAGCTGCTCCCGGATATCGGGCCATGTTTGACCCATGCGTTTAAATAAATCTTCCGTCTCTTCCACATGCCATATTCTCTCTGTAATAAAGGAAACCGATTCTGCAGGGACACCGCTGATCCGTGCCCCTCCTGATCTCATTGCGAATTGCATCCAGGAAAAGGGCACAGCCCATTTGGGCTTCGGCACGTCCAGCTGCTTCGCAAGAAGATGAAGAAGTTCCTTCATATTGGGACTGGTTTCCTTGCGTGCCAGAAGCGGATAGGTCCCGCCTGTTGGGACTGCCTCTTTGGCCAGGAAGACCAGAGTCCGACCAACCACATCATTCTCCACTAACGGTAACCAATAAGACGAACCTCCGGGTACAACCGGCATAAGTCTTTTTTGCATCGCCTGGATAAGCAGCCCGATACCGCCTGTTTGCTCAGTCTCACCTGTGGGGCGCGGTCCAACGACTGTGCTTGGGTTAACAACAGAAAGTGGATATTGATTTGTTACAGCATGCTCACGGAGGTACAGATCGGCGTGGAACTTCATTTCTTCATATGCACTTTCATTCGGGGCCACCTTGCCAGTGGGGATGTCTTCACCTTTCTCATTACGAAGACCATAGGGACTCATGAATCCAACGATGTGAATGAAATGCCTCAGACCTCTTATCTGCTGAATCTCTTCAGCCAGCCCGGCAACCTCTCGTGCTCCATTCATGAATATCTGTTCCGCTACTTTGCGCCCCAGGGTGACATCCATCGTTCCTCCAGCATGAATAATGACGTCTGCTTCCAGCACGCGCCTACGATCCGCTGCAGTAAGACCGAGTCCCTCCACCGCCAAGTCTCCTTGTACAAACGTAATTCTGCTGAAATCCGATATTCCGTATGAAGTCAGGCCTTGTCTGGCTTTGGATTCTGAACGGACAAGCAGCAGCAATTGCAGATTTTCATCGACCAGCTGCTTCACTGCCTCCTTGCCAATAAATCCGGTGCTGCCTGTCATAAAAATAAGGGATGCAGCCATTGAGTCCTTATGGGTAAGCATCTGGTCAGTTGTTTTTAAGTATGTAGAATTCACGTTCATTTTCTCTCCTCCTAATTAGAACCACGTAGTACTAATTAAATCCAAAAAAAGAGCTTCGCTTAACGAAGCATCTGACAAAATGTACGTACGGATTGTTCTATAATCCCGGTATCCCGCGCCGTCTCAGCCAGAACCAGAGATCCTTCCAGTGCGGCGACAAACAGCGAAGAAACCGCCCCTGCATCCATGCCTTCACGGAATTCTCCACTGTCCACCCCCTGCTGAAACAGCTTCTCGATCATGGGCTGCAATTCCCGGAAGAATCGGGAGATACTGGCCTTCACGTCGGGGGCACTAGCGGGTGTCTGCATATAGAGCGTTATAAAAGGACAGCTGCCTTCGAAATTGCGCCCTTCAATGCCTGCCGATAACGCGGCTATAAACGAGTTAACGCGCTCTTCGACGCTTCTTTCCCGCTGACTGAGCAATATATAGACTTGTGACTCATACTGGGCGATCCAGTATTGTACCACTGCCTGAAGCAGTTCCTCCTTATTTTTAAAATGATAATAAATATTGGACTTGGACACCCCGCTCGCCCGCACAACTTCATCCATGCTGACATAGCTGTATCCCTGACGCAAAAATAACTGCGCTGCCACTTCGACCGCCTTGGTCCGGTTGACCGGATTGGCATTTCTCGGTTTGGCAGAACCTGAGCTTGATGTTTGATTTATCATATTTAGAACTATATAGTACTAAATACTTCATTGCAAGTTTTCTTTTTTTAGAATAGGACACGAGCCATGACTTATACACAGCTCTCATCCATATGTAGACACTTATGCACAAAGGATATCCACATATAGTATCAAGTACTAGGCTAAAGTTTTAGCTTACCTATTTATATTCATTGTTGTTATCCACAATCGAAATACAGATAGCCATTTTATCCTTTCCGGATGGTTCTCAAAATAAAAAAATAGGCCAACCAGAACGATATTCTGGCTGACCTATTGAATGAGTCATGGTAGTGGATTGTCGAACGGAATTAGATGGCCTGTGGATATTGTTTTCTGTGGATAACATTTAGTGATACTGGTCCATCTCCTATCTCCACTTACGTATAAACGTCATTCTGAAATTTTTACTTTTTCAGACTGTCCCAGTTTTGCTGCAAGGCATCAAGCAATCCGGCTTTATCCGATTTGCCTGCCACATATGCCTGGATGGTGCTGCCGTACTCCTGTGGAACACCTTCCGGGAAGCGGTTGAAGTTCCAGCTTAACGTTTTGTTTTCCTGACTGTACTTCATGATCTCTGTCGCCAGATCGCCCAAATCCTCTTCCGAGGCCTGAATGGAGCTAAACGCCGGGATAAATTTGAACTCTTTGGTCATGTACTGTTTCCCGATATCCGATGTTACGAGCCATTCCAGGAATTCCTTCGCTTCTGGCTTCACTTGCGAGTTTTTGTTTACAACCCAATAGTTAGGTACGCCGACAAACAATTTATCATTCGGTTCATTCGTAATTGGCATCGGCAGAATACCGAGATTCAGGTCGGGGTTGATTCCATCAATCTGCACTTGAGTCCAGTTCCCTTGCTGCATCATCGCTGCTTCTCCGCTTGCAAACAGGGTTACCTGTGTATTGTAGTCGGTAGTAAGCGGGTTTTTGTTGCTGTATTTCAGCGTTAAATCGAGCAGGTTCATCCAGTCTGTGAACACTTGGTTGCCCGGAATTTTCTCTGTACCTTCATTTAGGCCTTGAATGAATTTTACCGGATCTGCCTGATTCGCAAATGCAACGTTTACGTTATGATTGCCAAGCACCCACCACTCCTGATATCCGTTCGAAAACGGTGTAATGCCAGCTGCCTGAAGTTTCTGAGCTGCCTGATCCAACTGTTCCAGCGTTGTTGGAATTTCAGTAATGCCTGCCTTTTCAAAAAGGTCTTTGTTATAAATGAATCCGTAGCCTTCGAGTGCCAGCGGCTGTCCATAGAGCTTACCGTCTTTGGTCATTGGCTCTTTGGCCACTTCAAGCACATCCTTAGCCCAAGCTTCACCCGACAGGTCTTCCAGATATTCAAGCCAAGTGTCCAGTTCGCGGTATCCGCCAACGTTGAAAATGTCCGGCTGTTCGCCTGCGGCAAATTTGGCTTTCAGTGCTGCACCGTAGTCACTGCCGCCACCAACTGTCTGAATGTCCAGCTTGATGCCCGGATGCGAGGATTCATACTCTGCCTTAAGGCGGTTAAGCGCTTCCGCAATTTCGACTTTAAATTGAAAGATTTTGATGGTTTTGTCCCCTGCAGCAGCCTCTCCTCCGCCCGTTTGAGCATCCGTATTGACCGGACTGCCGCTCTTGTCCCCGTTGCCACAACCTGCGAGCATTACCGAAAAAGCAATCAGCATGAGCAACGTCAACTTTGTCATTCTTTTCATACATACACTCTCCCTATAGTAGTTTCTGTTTACCAACTTGTTGGTTTGATTCAGCCACATGGGCGCAGGCAGCGTCTAACGAACTGAGCGCATGCTATCTGTCTTTGTTTCTTCAGGTTTGCAGTTTAACGAATTATAGAGACGTTATTTCGGAGATTTTTGGGTTCTGATGCTTGTTGATACCTAAATAACGTTACTGGGGTTCGTTAATCTTTGCATGCCCTGATTACTCACCTTTTAAGATGCGCTAGGTTCTTAAGAACTTGATTCTAGTGTAATCCCTCATTTCTGCCAAAATGAAGCTCCCCTCTTGCCCTTGCTTACCTCTTGGCCTTACTTATTCTAGCTCTACATCTTTTAGCTTTTGGCCTTTTCCTCCAGGAGTCCCGGTCCGAGCTATCCGGGCGCCTTCTCCCCTTCACACCTCCATGCGAGGTGGAGCGGAGGGAGCATGATGCGATGGAGAAGCGAAGCGTTCGCCTTTGATACCCGGTGGCTTCCTTGTCTCAATTCATCCTGGCCACCGGGGAGCAACAGCGATCGAAGGCGCAACATGATCCCGGAGCGACCTACTCTCGCACCTACCCCTTAACTGATCCAGCGGTAATGCCCTGAATAATGTACTTCTGCATCAGCAAGAAGAAGATAATGATTGGCATGATGCCCAGCACCAAGGCAGGCAGTGCCAGATCCCATTGCTTCGTATATTGACCGAACAGCGCAAAGGTCGCAATCGGGATCGTACGCAGGTTGGAACTCTGCAAGATCAGGGATGGCAGCAGATAGTCATTCCAGATCCAGAGGGTGTTTAGGATAATGACCGTGACATACATCGGCTTCATGAGCGGGAAGACAATTCGGAAGAATACCCCGTATACGGAGCTGCCATCCACCCGAGCCGCTTCTTCAATCTCAACCGGGACCGATTTAACGAACCCATGGAACAGGAACACCGACATGGGTGCACCAAATCCGAGATAACAGATAATTAATCCGCCCAGACTGTCGATCAGGCCAAGATTACTGGTTACCGTAACGAGTGGAATCATGATAGACTGGAACGGAATCACCATGGCGGCAATGAACATGCCGAATAAAATCCGGTTGAAGCGGGTATCACTTCGAACCATCCGGTAGGCAGCCATGGAGCTGATCAATACAAGCAGCAGGTTGCTGACCACTGTAACGATAAGCGAGTTCATCAGTGCCGAAGGGAATTTGATTTTCTCCCAGGCGTTTGCATAGTTCCCCCATTGGAAGACTTCCGGCCATGCTGCCGAATTGGTAAGCAGGTCACCAAATGTTTTGACCGAATTGACAAACAGGAAATAGAACGGAACTAGGAACAGAAGTCCAATCAGTACCATGATGATCTCGGTTATGATCGTACTGAAGCGGTAGTTTTTCGTCGTTTCCATCTATGCCTCTACCTCCTTGCTCTTCGTCAGACGGACCTGAATCATCGTAATGATCGCAACGATCACGAAGAAAATGAGTGCTTTTGCCGTACCAATGCCGTAACGGTTGTTCACGAATGCCTCGTTGTAAATGTTGAGTGCAACGGACTCCGTTGATCCAAACGGTCCACCTTTGGTCAGTGACAGATTGAGATCAAACATTTTGAATGACCAGGAGATCGCCAGGAACAGACAGATCGTTACCCCAGGCATAATGAGCGGTAGAATGATGCTCCGCAGTACCTGCCAGCGGCTTGCTCCATCAATTTCAGCGGCTTCCAGCAGATCCGGCGACACATTGGTCAGGGACGAGATGTAGATGACCATCAGATACCCTGCGGTCTGCCAGACAAATACAATGACGATTCCCCAGAAGGCGGTCGGCTCGTCTCCCAGCCAAGGGAGGTTGAAGAAGGACCAGCCGGTCACGTCGCCAACTGCTGAAAACCCTTTCACAAATATGAACTGCCAGATAAAGCCGAGCAATAGTCCACCAATCACGTTAGGCATAAAAAAGATTGTGCGCAGAATGTTTCTCGTCTTAAGCGGTTTGGTCAGGAAGTACGCCAGGAAAAAACCGATGATATTGGTTAATACAACACCGACCACCGTAAAACGTACCGTGAACCAGAACGCTGTTTGGAACTTGGGATCATTCGCAAAAATATGAAGAAAGTTGTCGAACCCTACCCAATTGATATTCTCTGACACCCCGTTCCAATCTGTAAAGGAGTAATACATTCCCAGCAGGAAAGGGACCACGATGATGAGAATAAAGAACACGATGGAGGGACCCACGAACACCAGCTGCTGTAACAGCTGCGAAGATTTGCGATGCTTCATATCGTTCTCCCCTTCTATAGATGGATGGAATTGGTCTCTTTTTCTATTAAACCCCAATATTCCGGTTGGAAACACTGACCCTCGTGAACAGTTGGGTGTAAAATATTGTCCTCTCTTATCCTGCAACCAGAAGGGGTGTCCCAATGTCAAAATACTACAGCATTCGCACCAAATTAATCGCTTTCATGCTCATAGCCACCACACTTCCCCTGCTGGCTTCCATCAGCATGACATTCATCCAGACCAAAACAGCCCTGCGCGAGCAGGCCGTTGCCGAGAACAAACGTCTCATCTATCAGGCATCCACCAACCTCAACAACTATGTGGATAATGTGGCACGAGCATCACTTGCCGTATACAGTGACCCTAATTTCCTACGTAATCTGGCAAAAATACCTGGCGATTATCGCGCAGTAGCAGAGGTGTATACAACGCTGCAGACCATTCGCTCAGCTGTACCGGATGTGTTCCAGCTCTATTTGCACTCGTTTGCAGCCAATCAATCTACCTTAATTATGAGCCCTTTTCCAAAGCGGGAGGAACGCAAACAGGCCTATTCCGATACCCTCCATGGAAAAACAGGTGGTGAGAGCCCGGATATATGGGTAGAATCAGCACATATGAGTCATACTTACGGCTTCAAGGCAGCTTCCGCCGATGATCCTGCACGAACAGTAATTACATTACATCGTGTAATCAAGGATGTTCCGTCAACCGAGCGCCTGGGGGTGCTCGCCATAGACTTGAACATGGATACCATAGCGGCCATCTGCAGCAGGCTGTACGATCCGGAGAAGGAACAAATCTATGTCGTGGATGGTCAGAATCAGATCATATACCAAGGTCGTTCTGAGATCAGTGGAACAGATCAATTAAGGCAGGAAGCATCCAGGGAGCTTGATGCAGCACGGACCGGAACGGGAACAAGCAGCACCGCTGCAGGACATTTTGAACAAGAGCATTCCATGTATGTCTATCAACAAATGGGCAGCACCTTTGCCGACTGGACGATCATCAAACAAATTCCGAATGAGACGCTATATGCCAGGGCTACCACACTGACATGGAATAATGCCATGATTGCCATTGCTGCGCTTCTGCTCGTTATCGTGGCTACCTTGTTTATCTCGATCCGCATAACCGGACCACTCAAGCAATTAATGCGATATATGAATCAGATTCAGGCAGGACGTCTGCATGTAGACATTCGGCTTAAGAGCCAGGATGAGATTGGAGTACTTGCGCGTCATTTCCGGGATATGATGGATACGGTAAATAACCTGATTTTGCGAGAATACCGACTGGAGATTGCCAACAAAACCAACCAGCTCAAAGCATTACAGGCGCAGATCCATCCACATTTTCTATACAATACATTGCAATCCATAGGCACACTTGCCCTCCAGCATCAAGGGCAGCGGGTGTACGTGCTCCTATCTTCCCTCTCCAAAATGCTGCGTTACAGCATGCGGGACCAAACTCGTGTCACCTTGCGAGAGGAAGCCGAGCATGCAAGGTTGTATCTGGAGCTTCAACAGGAGCGGTTTGGCGACCGCCTTGAGGTACAGCTTGATTTTGCCGAAGATACGTTACGCACCGAACTGCCGAGAATGACCCTGCAGCCATTGATTGAAAATTATTTCAAGCATGGGGCGGATGTCCAGCCAGGTAAAGGATTCATTCGAATAAGCAGTCGCAGGACATCTGACCACTGGATTGAAATTCAACTGGAGAATAACGGACCTCCCATACCAGAGGAGAAGTTGTCCGAGATTCAGGGATGGCTGAGTCTGATTCACACCTCTTCCGGACTTGCCGCTCAGGATTCCGACCCATCGGAATCCATCGGCCTACGGAATGTGATGCGCAGGCTCCAACTGAACTCTCCGCCGGAGCATACGGCTATGCTGGAGATCAGCAACCTGGAACCAAACGGTGTCATAATTAAGCTCAACATTTACGCGGGGGAGTGAACAACATGAAAGCACTTATTGTTGATGATGAAAAGCACGTCCGCGACGCAATCAGACTGCTTGGGCATTGGGATGACCTGGGGATAGATACCCTCCTTGAAGCCGCAGACGGTCATGAAGCCGCAGCAGCGATCTCTTCCCACCAACCGGAGATTGTTCTTAGTGACATGCGCATGCCCGGTCAGGATGGCATGGCCCTGCTGGAATGGATATCGGTTCACGCTCCGCAGAGCAAGGTACTGGTTATCAGTGGGTATGACGATTTTGAGCTTGTCCGGCATGCGATTCGCTACGGGGGCATGGATTATCTGCTCAAGCCCGTAGAAGCGGATGAGTTGAATGCCTCCCTATCCAAGGCCGTGAGTGCTTGGCAGGAAGAAGAATCCGCCCGTTTGCAGGCAGCACGCCAGTCCATTGTGGTCAACCGCATGCGTCCCCATTATCATGACAGGCTGCTGACAGAACTTGTCGCCGGACGCGGCAATGGGCATGCTCAGATTCAGCGGCTGCGGGATGAGCTGAATCTCCCGGTTAAGGCTGGAAATTGCAATATTGCTGTCACCAGCCTGTCCCATCTGGATGCAGAATGTCTGGCCAAATACCGCAGCCATCCCGATCTGCTTGTATTCTCCGTTCTGAATATTTGCGCCGAGATGTTATCCACACCTGAGGAAGGCGTAGCATTCCGCCACTTGGATCAGCCTGATGAGATCGTATTATTGCACTGGGGAAGTTGTACCGCTCTTGGCCCCTTGCTTGAGAAGATAAACGCTGGATTGCAGCAAACCATCCAGCGCCGGCTTCACTTTGGTGTCTCCGCGTGCGAATCCTATCCTTCCGGTATTGCGGCTGCCTATCAGGAAGCCAGCCTCCGGTTATGGAGGCGTAATACGCTCCAGAACGGTCAAAGATTCCACGATTCTCTAGAGACTTCCTCAGGGAATACTAAAGGGTTACGTTTAAATGCTTATGAAGAATCCATGCGACTTGCCTCGATTAGTGGGCGTGCTTCCAGTGTAGCCCATGCTGTGGCAGAGTGGATCGAGCCCATAACGCAGCTTCAGATCATCTCCGCCGAACAGGTTCATCAGTGGATGGAAGAAATGGAATGGATCCTTGGGCGGTGGCTTGATGATGCGGCAGACTCTCCGCCAGCAAGCGATGAGGATGCAGTAGAGGAACAGTCTATCCCCTTTGCAGAATTACCACTGGACTCCGAAGGGCTGCTGTCCTTGCCTCTGCTTCGGTCTCTGCTGGAACAGCGACTGCTGGCAGCGGGGAAAGCTCTTACTTTTCACCCTAATACCCATTCTGATCCGATGACCGATATTGCGCGCTACACTGATGCCCATTATCAAGAGGATCTGTCCCTGCAGCAGATCGCTGCACGGTTCTATCTCAGCCGAGAGTATATATCTCGCAAATTCAAACAGCAGTTCGGTTTGAACTGGTCCGAATATCTGGGGAAACTGCGAATCAACAATGCCAAACTGCTCCTGCAGAATCCTTCACTACGAATCGTTAAAATTTCGGAAATGGTTGGATACCAGGACGAGAAGTACTTCAGCAAAGTGTTTAAAAAAATGGAGGGCATCTCACCTGGTGAATACCGTAAAACCTTAACGGAGGCGAATTCCTAGCCATATGAGAAGAGTAATTTTGATTACAGGAATGTCGGGTACCGGTAAGTCAACAGCCTTGGCCGAACTGGCCCGGAAAGGACATCGTGTAGTGGATACCGATTACGGGGAGTGGAGCGAGAACGCAGACGGCACCGGTTGGTTATGGAACGAAGAACGGATCATGGCACTTCTTACGGGGCATACCGAAGGAGCTCTGTTTATTTCGGGTACAGTCTCCAATCAGGGGAAGTTTTATCCCATGTTTGATGCAATTGTCTTATTAAGTGCAACACTTGATGTTATTTTGGAACGAGTATCTTCCCGTCACAACAATCCTTACGGAAAGACTCAGGCTGAACGGGAAGAGATTATTCATTATGTGCATACGGTAGAGCCGCTGCTGCGTGCCGGATCGACGTTTGAGATCGACACCCGCAAATCCATTGAGGAAGTGGCTCGCGAACTTGAAGAGATAGCCACCTCTCCATATTAACGAAGGATATCCTGAATCATACCTCATTTATCTCTTATGAAAAATGAAGGCACCAAACGGATGTAGATTAACTCTCCCGCTAATTCGACAATGGTTTGGGTTACGATGGCTGCAGCAGCTATTGTAGCCCATTCTTCCGGGAGTGCAAGCGCCAGCGGCAGCACGACGAGTGAATTCCGGGTCGCCGAGCTGAAGATCAGCGCACGTCCGGCACCGATGTCCAATCGGAACAGAATTGCCACCAAGCGGGACAGAAATGGCATCAATATCAAAAAAGACACATAAACAGGTATGGCATTCACGACAATAGCAAAGTCTGAGTACACCTTGCCAATCTGCGAGGCAACCACCACAATTAACGCCAGTGCCATCATCGGAACTGGCAGCCAGGCTGCTGTATCCATCAGCTTTTCCCCAGCCGCTCTCCCCTTTGACCACACTTGAGTAAGGATTGCCAGGATTAATGGTATAACAATGAGAACCAGGAATGCTTCTGCAAACGGCCCCACTTTCATCAGCTGGGCTGCCTCTTCCCCGGTCAGTATCCACAAATACAAAGGCAGCAATACCATTTGCACCACGAACAAGATTGGCGTTACAGCCAGCATAAGCTTTTCATTCCCGCGTCCTAGCTGGGTAAAAACAATGACATAATCGATGCATGGGGTTAGCAGCACCAGGTACACGCCGATGAGAACCGCAGGCGATTGCGGGAATATCCACGTTAGCAGCGATACGATCACAGGTACAACGACAAAATTGGCCGTTAGAACAGCACCGATAAACCTGAGATTGGATAACGATTGTTTCAACTGCAAAAAAGGAATCTGTGTAAACATACTGTATAGCAAAATGGCCAGCACGGGTGAAACAGTGTCATGCAAAGCCGATCCCCATTCAGCGTTTCCCAGGCCAATGGCTGCACCAATAAGCAGTGCAACGATATAGAACCAGGTTTGTTGCTTCTCCATGGTCTCTCTTGTAAGCACACTTCATCCTCCTTATTTGGGGCATATTCTTCTTTCATTACGCGTACATTGGACAGAGCATGGATCATGGCGCAGTAGATATGGGTCATCCCATCATGCATCCGGTGAATTTTTTGCGGCCTTATTAGAATGTGGAAGAATTGGGTATATTCATTGTAGACTGACCCGCGGTTCATTTATTCTTTTGTAAACCAAGGAGGATGTACAATGTCTCGTAACAATCCGTACAAATGGTTAAATGCGATTGGCTTTATCGCAGTTATCGTTGTGAATTACCTGTCCAATTCTCTACCCATCGGCGGGAGGACCAACAAGGAAGTATCCGATATGTATCCCGTGCTGCTTACACCTTCAGGGTACGCCTTCTCCATCTGGGGATTGATCTATCTGCTGCTTGCCGGCTTCGTAGTTTATCAGTTTCTTCCTTCGTCGTGGAAAAGGGATTCCATCACCCGTCTAGGTTACTGGTTTCTGGCAAGCTGCGTCTTTAACGTAGCTTGGATCTTCGCTTTTCAAAATCTTCAGACAGGCCTCGCCCTGCTTATTATTGTATTGCTTCTGCTGTGCCTGATCATGCTGTATCTCAAAACGCGTGCCATCACCCTCCCGACAACGGCGGAGATTTGGCTGGTTAAGCTGCCGTTCAGCATCTATCTCGGATGGGTCAGCGTGGCGACCATTATTAACGCGGCTGTTCTACTATACAAAATCGGCTGGGATGGTTTCGGTATCAGCGAACCTACCTGGACAATTATTATGCTAATTGTAGGTCTTGTGCTGGCTGTATTCGTGAGCTTCCCTTATCGGGACAGCATCTACCCGCTTGTGTTTACCTGGGCATATATTGCCATCGCACTTAAGCAGAAAGACGTTTCCTCCGTTTATTATACGGCAATTATCCTTGCAATCGTGCTTGCGATCTATGCCGTATATCTCTTCTTCGCCCGTAACCAAGACCGTGATTAAGCGGAAAGAGTCCATTGTAAATGTCGTTGAAAAAAGCCGATTCCGGTGGTCATAACCCTGTCAAGTAGACAGTACAAAAAAGACAAGATTTAAGCTGCGGCCGTTTCCCGGTATTCTACCGGGGAACGGTCGTTTAGTTTTTTCTGAAACCGGTTTTGGTTGTAAAACAGTATGTATTCACTCACTTGCTGCTCAACCTCTGCTTTGTTTGCCGCCTTATTCAAGTATATTTTCTCGGTCTTTAAATGAGAGAAAAAAGACTCAATGCAAGCATTATCTAAGCAATTTCCACGCCTGGAATGACTGCCTAGTATGCCGAGCTGGTTCAGTTTACGGTTAAAGGGCTTCGACGTATATTGAAATCCTTGATCCGAGTGTAGGATTATGCCACTCAGATCCACGTGCTCACGGAGTCTATCCAGCGTTTCATGAACCAAAGCAAGGTCATTTCGTTCAGAAAGATGCCATGCAACAATTTCGTTATTGTATAAATCCTGAATAACAGAAAGATACACAAAGTGTTCTCCAGCTCGAATATAGGTAATGTCCGTAACCAGCTTCGTTCGTGGCGTATCCGCACGAAATTGGCGATCCAGCCGATTCGGGTTCACCACAGAGGCTTGTTTTCCAAAGAATCGACGTTTTTTTCGAATGACCGAACAGATGCCTAATTGTTTCATTAATCGGTACACCTTTTTATGGTTGACTCGGAGGCCTTCCCGGCGTAAAGCTACGGTCATTCGAAGATAACCAAAGTAGGGATGCACGCGATGGATGGCAAGCAAATGGGATTCTAGTTCATGTTCCTTGTGTCTACGCTCGTTTGCCGCTGCTATGCTTTTTCTCCACTTGTAATAACCCGAGCGGGAAACCGCAGCTAACTTCAAGAGCCAAGCCAGACCATGGCGTGCTCGTAGGTCCTCAATGATTTGAAATCTGGCCGCTTTACTCGTCACTCCTTGTGTAGATTTGGATACTGCTTTTTTAAGTATTCAATCTCCGCCCGCAAGTACGCCATCTCTTCTTCCATACTGGAAAACTTGGTTCTAGGGCGTCCCCGTTTGGACGTAACAGGCTCCAGACTCATTCCCTGTTTTGCTTTTGCTGCCCACACTTGTACCTGAGATTTATTTTGAATATCTAAACGTGTCGCTACTTCACGTATACTCATATGTTCTTCGTTGACCAGCCGGACTGCCTCCAATTTCAAATCCAAAGAGTACCGTCGGAATGTTTGTCCTTTTTTAGCCATGAAAAAATCCCCTTCGTTTACATGATTAAATTCATCTTAACAGATGTCTTTTTTCTCATGTCTACTAAAAGGGGATAATACCACCGGTCAACTCATTCGGAATCGGCTTTTTATGTATTCAGACACTCAGAAAAGGGTGCTCCCGTTCTATTTCAGGGCGATAACTTCGATCTCCACAAGCGCATCCTTCGGCAAACGAGCTACTTCAACCGCACTGCGTGCCGGGTAAGGCTGTTCGAAAAATGTGCTGTATACTTCATTCACAGGAACAAAATCATTCATGTCTTTCAGGAATACCGTCGTTTTTACGACTTTATCCATGCTTGTGCCTGCCGCTTCCAATATTGCTTTTACGTTACTTAAGGACAAGCGGGTCTGTTCCTGAACATCTGCGCCGAACTCTCCCGTTTGGGGATTCAGGCCAAGCTGACCGGATGTGTAGACGAAATCACCTGCAGCAACAGCCTGGCTGTATGGACCGATAGCACCTGGAGCCTGATCTGTAGAAATTGGTTTTTTCATGGGCTGGTTCTCCTTCATGTTCTCAAGTTTTGAAGCTTATTATACCATGATCCTCTCCTGCCAAGAAACATCTCAGGAATTCTCTGTTCCAAGTGCATGAATCACTTCATTGGAGTAGACATGGTTGCCTTTGGCCCTGACAAGCGCAATATTAATCATAGCCCTGGCGATGGTTGAAGCATGTATTGCACGGTACTTGGCAGCTTTCCCCTTCATCCAGCGATCCATGAACGTCATCAGGCGGGCGGCAAGCTGTTCTCCAACACGCTTTTCTCCGCGGTCACCCAAAATCAGAGAGGGTCTAAAGATATGCAAAGAGCGGAAACCAACCGAGGATAGAGCTTCCTCCATCTCCCCTTTGGTTCGACTGTAAAACACTCCCGAGCCCGCATTCGCCCCCATGGAGGAAATCACCAGCATCTGGGACACCCCTTGCTCATTCGCAAGTTTGGCTGCCTCTATCGGATAGTGAAGATCGACCTTGCGGAAATTTTCCTGACTGCCTGCTTTTTTGATCGTCGTGCCCAGACAGCAGTATAAGTCATCCATGGGGTAAAACAAATTCTTGGCGTCTCCCAGTTGATCCCAATCCACCACGTACTGTTCAAGCTTGGGATGATCGAGGTCCAGTCGCTTCCTGACCAAAATACGAACTAATCCATATTCGGGTTGCTGAAGCAAACTATGGACGAGCAGGCTGCCCACCAGACCCGTGGCCCCGATTACAAGGGCCTTTCGCCCGCTAATTTCCATACTCATCCCTCCATTTCATCTGTGATTACGATCTCAGAAGTACCCGGCGTCCCAGCGTAAAAGCAAGAATCAGCATGGTAACACCAATACCTACCTGAAACCCATAGGTAGCCATCCAGGTTAGCGTCTCCGGCCACTCTTCCATTTTCTCATACAACCAACCGCCAATCAGCGGTCCGAGGAACGACGTTACGCCCGTTAAGGCTGAGTAAACAGCGACGAACATCGGTCTCTCACTTTTCGGTGTATCTCCGATCGTAAAGTTGAAGGCCAGCTGGTTAAATCCTCCGACACCGATACCTAGAAAGATATGAGACAAAAAGAGCGCGATCAAAACAGGCATAAACGACATCAAACCCCAGGACAGACAAGAGAGTGCGATGATTGGCAATGTCCAAAACAATAAGGTTTTGTTGCTGAATCGTGCGTTCAGATTACCCCAAATATAGAATCCGGCCATCATGACGATGGTCTGTACCACCGTAATGAGAGAAACCATCTGATAATTAATGTTAAGCAAGTCAAGCATTACATATGAATACAGCGGAACGATCAGAGTCTGAATCCATAACCAAACCGCCAGAAATAGGGCAGCCTTCAGAAAAGACCGATCCTGAAACGGCTTCTTCAGCATCCGCCAGAAAACCGTCTCGGTCGAACGTTCAAAGGGGACATCCGGATAAAAGAAATAGATAACGATATTCGCTATCGCACAGATCCATACTGGAATAAACAGAATCAGGAAGCCCATCTCGCCCGGAAAACGGTCCAAAACGATACCTCCCACAAACAAGCATACGCTTCCAAGTGCATTCAGGATCGTATTCCGAATGCCGAAATAACGTCCCCTCACTTTGGCATGTACGATGTCCCCAATGAGAGAGGTCCAGATCATGCCCCCGATGGTATTGGATATGAACGCAACCGTGTACATTCCAATATAAACGCCTACCCACCACTCTTTCGGGAAGAGAAATGGAATTAATCCAGTGGCGCTCCACAAGATGCGATGTACTCCAACGAATAACAGCAGCATGCGTTTCCGGCTGCGAATACGCTGCATCCAGAAGGCTGCTCCAATCTGGGCGATATTCACAAACGTGGTTATGGCGAGTACAAAACCGATGTGTCTTGACCCGGCCCCAAGGTACAGCAGAAATCCCGTTAAGAATGGTCCACCCAGCAATGTTTGCAATATAATTGCCGGTACACCCTCCCATGTTGCGATCGATAAGTTGATACGTTGTGTCGAACCCTTGCGACGTTTGCCTGCAAACGAGGGAGGGTTAACCTTGACCATCTTCTGTATGGGGATACACTCCTTAGACCGGGCTGTGACTACCGGTCGATGCTAGTTATCACCACAAATTCTACTCCCAGCAAGATGGTTGTCAACTCATTTTTTCATGGCTTAAGGGAAGGTAAAGCCGGAAGGTACTTCCCTCGCCTTCAACACTTTCAAGCCGAATTGATCCGTCCAGCAAACGCGCCAAATCCCGGCTGATGGACAGGCCAAGTCCTGTGCCGCCAAATTTACGGCTGATCGATCCATCGGCTTGTTGGAAAGCTTCGAAAATGGAGTGGTGCTTATCTGCAGGAATGCCGATTCCCGTGTCTTTGACCGAGAAAACCAGCCATTTCCCCGAACGTTCAGGCTCGTCCACTTGTTCGGTGCTTACCGTCAATTGTACGGCTCCCTTATGCGTAAATTTGATGGCATTGGACATCAGATTACGCAGAATTTGCTGCACACGCTGTGGGTCAGACCACATGGTCTCCGGTACGTCAGGCGATTTCTCCATCAGCAGCTGAATTCCTTTTTTCTCAGCCACCAACTGGAAGTGACTCATTACATCTTCAACGAGCTGCGACACACTAAAATCCTCATAAACGATATCAAGCCGCCCAGCCTCGACTTTTGACAAATCCAGAATATCGTTAATCAACGTAAGCAGTTCTTGGCCGGAATGGTCTATCATCGCTGCAAACCGAGCAATATCCTCCTGGTCCATCGTATCGCTGTTTTCACTAATCATCTGGGCAAAGTTAATCACACTGTTGAGCGGTGTTCGCAGCTCATGCGACATGTTGGCGAGAAATTCGGACTTGTACTGCGAAGCCAGCATCAACTGCTTGGCTCGCTCTTCCAGTACAATTTTGGCCCTCTGCAGCTCTTCCTTCTGCTCAGACAATAAGCGGTTGGTACTTTGGATCAGCAGAATCCGATTCTGTTCATTCTGGAAGTCCCGCAGGATAAAAGCAAAAATAAGACTAAGTAAAATACCGGTAGGAAGCGTGTAGGGCATAATATGGGAGAAAAAATACGTTGGAGGAACGACGCCAAGCAGGGCAATATTGATGCTGTTGACGACATTGACGATCACAATAACCAGCACACCCTTGATAATGAGTCTGTAGTCACTGCGTCTCATCCATATATTTAACCCAGCACATACCACACCAAGGATGGTCATGATACCCAGCGCCGCGAGCGTAGCTTCATTAATACCAAAGGTCAATCGGGTCAAGCCGATCCCGACACCAATAATAATTAAACTATAGGACTGCCTGAAAGTCAGAACAGCAATGATTAATGGAACAAACCGGAGGTCAAAAATCACTTCATCGGTTAACTGAAAGCCAAATACCGTACTAATCCAACCTGCGAAAATAAGAACCAGTACAGAGCTCCATTGTTTAAATCTGGAGGATGCACGTATCACAATGTATTTATAGAACACACTAGCCAGATAGGCTATGGTGATGAGCATCCCCATATTTAATACGAACATCTTAGAAAATTGCATTCACTCACTCCTGTTGTCCCGATTTTGTTCGTAGACACACCATTGTCCGTATGTACTTCTATCATATCATGCCCATACAGCCTTCGACATTCTTGGAACATCAAAAAAATACACAAAAATACACAAATCCGGATTCAATTTGTGCTCGAAACATAGTAGAATATAGTGTTGTTTAATTTATCGCTGTGATCCACTTCCTTGACGGATTTGGATTGAAAGGAGAAACGTTGTAGTGCAAACGTTAAAAAGCAAATCCTACTGGCTGTCATTAAGCTTGATGCTTTCTCTGGCTGTCATGGGACTGTTATATGATGTTCTTAACAACCCTGAGCGCGGATTCGCCGTGCTCAACTCACCGATCGATCGGCTCATTCCTTTCGTACCCGGAATGTCCCTTCCTTATTTGGGCTGGTACCCATTTGTGTTCGGTGTATTGGCATACCTCTGTGCCAAAGACAGACTTACCTATTATCGCGTACTGCTGTCCATGAACATCTGTGTCTGGATCTGTTATCTGATTTATTTCAACTTTCAGACCAGTGTTCCTAGACCAGAAATTACAGGTACAGGTCTAGGCGCATCCGTCCTGGGATGGCTCTATAGCCAGGATCGCCCTTATAATTGCTTTCCAAGCATTCATGCACTACATTCCTATCTCGTTATGCGAGCGGTTCTCTCGGTACAGAGCATTCGCCGTTATGTCAAATGGCTGGTAGCCGCTGGCGCAACGCTGATTGTGCTGTCCACCCTGCTGATTAAGCAGCATGTGATCTATGATGCTCTGGGTGCAATCGTCCTTGGTGAGTGCATCTTCACCATTATTACCGGACTGTCCTTACACCGGCGGCGCCGGAAAGGGTCAAAGTGGACCGAGGGGATCAACTGACCCCTCGCTCCGACGAACCGTGGAGATGCTCTTTCCTTCTCCACTCTTCTATAAACAAGCCTGCAAAATAAGGGTCCCATTGGGTCCCTTTTCCTTCTTCCAGGATAGATAGCGCTTTCTCATGACTCATGCCGTTTCGATATGGACGATCCGAGGTCATGGCATCAAAGGCATCCGCAACGGCAATAATCCGCCCGAAGAGTGGAATTTCGAGGCCCGCTTTGCCATCCGGATACCCTTTTCCATCGTAACGTTCATGATGAGACCGCACACCCGGCAAAAAATCAGCCATTGCATCCATCGGTTCGATCTGTAATAAAATGCTCTCGCCCAGTACCGGGTGGGTCTGAATGATTGCGAATTCTTCCTCACTCAGTTTCCCGTCCTTAAGCAAAACCTCATCTGGCACTCCGATTTTACCAATATCATGAAGAAGCGCGGATTTGTACAGCAAATCGGCTTGCTCCTCACTCATACCACTCAGTTTGCCGATCATGAGTGAATACTCGGCCACCCGCATGGAATGTCCGGCCGTATACTTATCCCTCGCATCAAGTGCAGCAGCCAGCGTGGAAAAATAGCTCTGCAGCAGCTGCCGATTACGTTCCTGCCTCATCTCCAGCCGATTAATCATCATATTAAACCCGGAAATAAGAGCCGAAAATTCATCTGCATACAGGTCAGGCGCTCTTCTGCCCAGATCCCCTTCCTGAATTCGGTTCATCTCTTTTGTTAATTCTGCAACTGGATCACGGACATCCCGGATCAGCAGCCAGCTGCCTACCAAGGCAAAGCCAGCCCCCAGCACAACAACGATGATCCCCCACAGGATATACTCTTTCGCAAACTCCTGATCCATATACTGAAGCCTGATAAATGTAGCCAGGAAAAACAGAAATAGCGGAAATAATCCAATGAGGGCCGTGCTCAGCTGAAATTTCCGCTGAATGGATACGAGTACACGTCCTCCCAATGACGGCTCGGTGCCATATTGCTGTTTACCTCGCCGGCGGGCCTCCATCAGAAGCGGTCTAATCGCCCGAACCGTCAGGAAATATTCAATTAACGCATGCATGATGGCAATCAAAATGGCACAAGCCGCTGCCACGGCAACATAGTTTGTCGGAAAGTCCAACCAACCCACTGTAAGCATCCATAGAGTTAACCCTGCAGCTGGCAATGAAAATCCCAGCAGATGGGGCCCCATGACCCTGTAGATGGTCCGCCCCGGAAAACGGTGTATCACCTCATACATTCGGCTCAATTCTGCCCGCTCGTAACGCTCCTGAGCAAAAAACTGCCTGATTGGTCTAAGCTGAATTCGTAAAGCTATACCTTCTGCAACGAACATAAACAGAAGGGAAATAAACACAATCATAATCAAATATACAAGCTCAGTAGTTGGTATTTGCAAGGTAGAGACCATCACCACAGTACCAACAACAAATACGGCTGCGAGTGAGCCTACCAGATAATTGCGCACCAGACGAAAGATAAATGAACGGTATATCTCCACCCAAACCCCTCACTCTCTATGTGCAACCAGTTCTCCCGATTAATGTAAGGGGAGATTCAGGGTATTGCCTTTATTTTTTATCGGTCAAGCCGCGTCAAAAAATTAATGATCTTCACAATCATTCATCTCTGGCATATTACACTATGTGCATATCTCCATTTGTAGTCATGCTCCAAGCTAAAAAAAGACTGTTTCCCGCAGGAAACAGCCTCGTATCATCACTTATTCTACTTATCCTTCAATCTTGGCAGCCAGAATCATCGTCCCCCGAGGCTGGTCACCCATCGCATCCGGTTCCAGAGTAATGGCAACTGTGTCATAGTCATTGACTGAATCCAATGTGTAGTACACCGCACCCGTGCCATCATGGCTAAGGAACGTTCCGGCATTCTGAGGTGTATCCCCCTTGATCAGCCATACCTGGAATGCTTCGTTCCCTTCCAGATCAGGTAAATTCTCTGCCTGCACAACCAGATGTGTACCCTTATCGTCAATGACGATGGTCGCCAGTCCATTCGCCACGATGTCCTGTGCTGCAGGGCTAAGCTTCACGGCTTCGCCCATGCGCACGGAGCGCGATGGCTCCTGCACAGCCGCAAGCTGCTGCTGCAGCTCTTCATTCTGCGCCTTTGCCTGTGCGAGCTGCTCCTGTGCAGCTGATGAGCCGGCCGCTTGCTGCTTGAGTGCATCGATTCGGCTCTGCAGCTGCGCAGCGTAGATGCCGAGCACCAGCGCCGCCGCAGCAAGGCCGGCGCTGGCTACACGCCAGGCGCGGCTGCTGCGTGCACGCGCGCGCCCTTGCTGCTGCCACGGCTGTGCCTGTGCAGCCTCTTCTGCCCGGGCTGCAGGCACCGCCGTGTTCGGCGGCATGCCCTGCCCGGGCTGCGCCGCATCTGCGTGCTGCGGCGCCGGGGTTGCCTGAAGCACCTCGGGTGCTTCAGGCTCCGCAGGAGCAGCCGCCGGCTTCGCCTCGGCGCTCTCCTGCGCGCTGCCGAGCACGTTGCCCAGCACACGTGCCCGCATACCCGGCGGCGGCGCAACTGGTTCCGCCGCGAGTGGCAGGGAGCCGGTGACTTCCTGCAATTCCTTCACTTCCTGGCGGCATGCTTCGCATGTAGCCATATGTGCCTCAAATGCTTCCACTTCCTCGGCTTCCAGTCCGCCCAGCACATACATCGGTGCCAGATCAGACCACTCTTCATGTCGCTCTATCATGGATGTATGCCCTCCCTTCCCGCGTCTGGCTGCAATTCAGCATCGGCTAGCAGCTTCTGAAGCTGCTTCATTGCTAGCCTGACCCGGCTCTTGACCGTACCCAGCGGTATCCCGTATCGGCTGGATACTTCCTGCTGCGTTAATCCCCCGTAATATATGGATTCAATAACCTGCTGCTGATCGCTATTCAATTGAGATAAGGCTTCCCTGATTCGGGTCCCTTCCCACTTCCGTTCCACTTCTTGTTCCGTATTGGTTTGTTCGTCGGCATACGCTGCCAGAGATTCGTTCTCTACCGCCGTTGTGGCGGCACCTTTCGATTTGCGCCTCAGCATATCCACTGCAATGTTTCGCGTTATGGCAAACATCCATGTAGTTAGCTTCCCCTGGGAGGCCTCGTATCGTTCTGCGTTATTCCAGACTCGCAGGAACAGTTCCTGTACAGTTTCTTCTGCCGTCATTGGATCACCTACGATCCGGTAAGCAAACGAATACACTGCCCGCTCATAGCGGTCATATAAAAGCTCCAGTGCAGATGCATCCCTCTCTGCGATCTGTTGCATTAACCTGCTGTCCTCCATTGATTCAGTCATGCGAGGGCCCCTTTCTTGATCTCCCTCAACATTATAACCTACGAAAAAACATTTGAAGAGGATTACCTTATGGAAGAAAAAATCTGAAAACCTTTCATGAATTTTCCTCGCAATACACTTCACCCTTCCTTTATCTTGCAAAAAATTACAGACTGTGGTATACTCTTAAAGTTGGTATTAAACCTCAACTGATTTTCTATCTTCTTTTAACCCCGGAATATTTTCTTCATGCTGCGACCGCAGCGAATATGTACAACCAACCTATGGAGATTGAAGAACCTGAATCACAATAACCCGGTATAACAGAGTTTCACAAGATTTTCCCATTCACACTGGCGCGGTCATCGGAGCCGCAAGGACAAAAGAGAGGTAGGGCTTTTGTTGTTTTGGAAGTCACTTATTCTTGAGAAGATTGAAAACATACACAAACCAAGCACCCGGAATTGGGTTCCGGGTGCTTTTCCATGTCTGATTACATATTTTTAAATTTAATTATCCGAGCTTTGTCGACAAGTTCTTACTTAGATGAACATGGTTTTGGAGATAATGACGAGCAGGATGAACAGCACCAGAATGGTACCCATGGATCCCCAGCTTCCCCCACCGTGACCATAAGAAGTTCCACAGCCTTTGCTGTAACCATAACCGTGCACCATTGGAGCCTGGTTCGCATGGTGTCCGTACCCGTATCCATATCCGTATCCAAGCGGCATTGTTCCGCAGCCGTAACCGTACATTTCGTGACCTGTGTATGGGTAACCCTGCATGTGTTCATGACCTCCCATATGTCCGTATACGTGTCCCTGTCCGTTCGGTGAATTCGGTTTAACTTCGCTCATTGTTCATTCCTCCTTAGCATTTGCCTACACCCCTAAGCTATGTATTTTGCCTACGGCTGGACCGGGCTATGGCCCTCATTAGGATAAAATGGGCACTTTTCGCCTTGGACTGGCGTGGATATTTACTTGTGTTTTTTAATCTGATTTCTGTATGCTTCTTCTATCCCAGCCACCCGTCCAGCTTGTCCACAGCCTAAAAAAACCCTGCCGGGTAACCGGCAGAGTTCGCTATATTACACCCAGAAAGATTTAGTGATGATGACGAGGAGAATGAACAGAACCAAGATGGCTCCAGTCGATGTCCAGCCGCCGTATCCTACGCCTCCGACTTCGCTCATGGAGAACCCCCCTTTACCAGAGAATTCGTGTTTGGGGCTAATAAATGCTATTATACCCAGAAAGATTTAGTGATGATGACCAACAGGATGAAGAGAACCAAAATGGCACCAGTCGATGTCCATGCTCCGCCGTATCCACCTACAACTCCACTCATGTAAAACCCTCCTTTGATTTGAGGTACAGTTCACTATATGCAGAAGTCCTTTCCCAGACCGGGCTCTAGACAAAAATGGGCTGGTGTCCACGACCGTATAAGCATCCTAATTTATTTAACAACTACTTAGATACGGATTCCTGTTCTCTATATTGCATATTTCAACAACCAATAGTTCTTTGGATAGATGCACATGTTTGAACTTAATTATTTATATAGTGGAGCTAACTACATAACTCCATTTAAAATTGATGCACAAATATTACCATAATGGTATTATTTATAGGTTGATCTGTTGATTAATTGTTCCAAAATTACCTTTTTGGTAATTTTATATTCTCTTTTATTTAGTAATGTTATTATTTTACTATTCAAGTGGAAAGGAGTCTTTATGCCTACTTTGGGTGAGCGCATTAAATATCTAAGAGAAATGAAGGGGTATTCACAGAAGGAATTGTCAGAAAAAACTGATCTCACCATAGTCCAATTGTCCCGGTATGAAACCAATCACAGAAAACCTGATCCTGAAGCTTTATGTCGTTTAGTAAAGACTTTGGACACCAGTGCAGATTATCTTATCGGTCTAAGTCCCGAGTCGTCATTAGCACCCCCGATTAGGAATCTAGATCAAGAATTCACTTCATATCTGGATCATCCTGTACATGGGACCTTCTTAAAGAGTTTTCTTAATGCACCTGATCAGCTTAAAAACGAAACCCTGCAATTTTTCAACTTTATTATGAGTAACTACGAGAACTCAACTCTGGAGCACCGTAAACACACGATGACTTAAGAAAAAATCTCATCCGATGAGAAGCACATTAGGGGATATTAGAGATCATGAAAAAACTTATTACGATTCTGGCATTAACTGCATTGCTTAGTGCTTGCGGTAATTCAGAAACAACCAAAACAGCAGACACACCAACTACAGAAACAACAAGTGCAACGGAAACTGTCTCAGCCGAGGCTAAGACTACCAAATACACTACATACAGTGGGGAAAGCTTCTCATTTTCTTATCCAGATCACTGGAAAAGCGTAGATACAAGTCAAATGAATGCAGCAGTCAAAGCTGCATTTTCAGACCAGTCAACATCATCACAATTTGCAGATAACATTAATTTCACCATCGAATCCAGCCCATCGGGTTCAATTAACCCTGAAGAGTTCGCCAATAATGTTGTAGACTATTACACACAAAATGGTGAATCCATTGGCATTTCCAATTATAAGAAGGTTAGTTATACCAATAAACCCTACAAGGAATATAACGCAGGTGTTTTGGAAGGGAACTATACACACACTTCCGGCACCGATATAGTTCTCGTCCAGTACATGATCCCGACTAATAGTGAACTCTACACCATGACGATAACCTCTTCCAAAGATTCTTATAATCAGGATACCGTTAACGAAATCATTAATTCCCTAAGTATCTCTGCTCCTTTGGAACAGACTGCTGGGAGCACGGTTGCTGAAAGCACAGCTGCAAATTTCTTCAATGATCTAACACCTTTTATCACAGATAACACAGCTGTATTAGATCAGGCTTCTTACGATTTCATTGCCGGCAATAGCGACTTGTTCCCTGCAAGTACAGCGGATCTTCGCAAAAAGGCAAAAGGTCTTGTTGACTCCAAAGTTACAACCAGACATCTGAATAAAAACGTGGCTAACTATTATGAGGATTTCGTCAGTGTCAGCGGACAAGTCATTCAGGTTGAAGAGGATAACTCTCTCGGATCAACTTTTTCCATTGTTCTTGTTATGGATGATAACGGTAACTATGTTACAGCACTATACCCAGCAACAACTGGAGATTTACTTGATGGAGATTACGCTACCGTAATCGGTGCACCTATTGCCAACTACTCATTCCAAAATGTCGGAGGCGGTTTTACCAATTCCACGTTGATTGGAGCTTCACTGGTAATCGCTGAATAATTCCTTGCACAAATAAGAACTCAACCTAGAAGGTTGAGTTCTTTCCGTTCAAAAAGTATCAAGTCACTCTAATCCCATCCTAACCCCTAATTCGGACGTACCTCACGGGATGCCAGCTTGTCCTGAACAGATTGCAGCTTCTGTATGCTGGAGGCATCCGGTTTATCCCGCCGATCGTCAATCTTGACGGATGTAGAGACCCGTTGGGCCCCCGATAGAAACGGAGCTTCATGCAGAGCCGCTATGGCTGTGAAGACCTCGTTCAGCGGTCCTTCGATAATAGTGCTCATTGAAGTCAGCTGATATGTAATGCCACGCTGGTTTTCCAATACGGCCTGCATATCGGCCACATAACTGCTTAGACTGGTCGTTCCTGTTCCAATTGGAATTACGGTCACTTCTGCTATTGCCATCCTGCCCCGCCTCCCTTTTTGCTTCGTAGATTACCGTTGTCGCTATATTTAGCGCAATTTTGACTATTTTTATTTTAACAGTTGAAGGCATCACAATTCAAACTGACGTGAAGACGTCATTCCATTTGGACAAAAATTTTTTTTGAATAATCTTCAAATCTTCCAGTCCTTTTCCTTTGCGGATTCATGCCGTAAATGGTATACTCGGAATTACGTTTTAGTGTGCTGAACCTGTTTACAAACACAAGATGTTGGGTTAGAGTAGGATAACAGCAACAAAATGTAGTGACAAAGCGTTTCCCCACTTTTGAAAGTCATCTTCTGCAATCTCGCGAAAAACAGGATGGAATCACCTTCAAAGGCACGTCCCTGTAGGTGAAAATCGATTTCTCGAAACAGAACTGACGCCGAGGTTAACGGGGCTGTTTGGACTGCACCCGGTTGCCTCTATGACAGTCGCAACTAGATATGGACATAACCTTACATAATAGCACCTTGCGGTCGACATACCATTTGCGACTGTCAGGAAGCCAGTGCATTCATGGGCATTTTCAGGCCGTCAGGCGGGGAGTGCTTTTTATATGATCATGTTCTGAAGCTGCTCCTATGTTACGGGGTCTTTGCATGCGCAAACTGTCACCACCGCAGTCCACCCTGATGTATCTATTTTTTCTCACCGTAAGAAGACACTCAATTCTTTATATAAGAATTTCTCCAATTTATCTCTTAATCATGCGAAAGCGAGGAATATTCATGCCACAAGTTGTGATCAAGCCGAACAACCGCCAGCTTGCCTTTGACGATATGCGTATCTCGGTATATGCCGACCGTATCCTGGAAGGACTGGACATGCTGGACAAGGAACGTTTGGTACGCGGGGTTAACAGCAAACTTCGTCGTGACGAAGTAACCGGAGACGAGATCAGTAACGCTTTTATGATGAGCGCACTGGAACTGGTAACCAAAGAGGAGCCGAACTGGAAATTCGCTGCGGCACGCTCGCTGCTTACTTCCCTTTACAAAAAAGCGGCTACCAACCGTAGATATAAATCTTATCCGGACGAGCCTTACGGTGCATTCCATCCTCTCCTTGTAGACCTTGTGAAAAAAGGCATCTACCGTGAAGAACTACTGGAATGCTACACCAAAGAACAAATTGATGAACTGGCGGAATGTATTGATTACCGCAACGATTTGCTCTTTGACTACATTGGCTTGCTTACACTGGCAGAACGCTATCTCGCACACGACTTTGACGGCAAAGTAATGGAGCTGCCTCAAGAGCGCTACATGGTTATCGCCATGTACCTGATGCACCAGGAGCCTGCAGAGAACCGCATGCATCTGGTTAAGGAAGCTTATTGGGCGATGAGCAACATGTATATGACGGCTGCCACGCCGACCATGTCCAATGCAGGTAAAAAGGTGGCCGGACAACTCTCCAGCTGCTTCATCGATACAGTGGATGACTCCCTTGAAGGCATCTTCGATTCCAATACGGATGTAGCTAGACTTAGCAAAATGGGCGGCGGTATCGGTGTTTACCTCGGTAAAGTCAGAGCCCGTGGTTCGGACATCCGTGGTCACAAAAACACAAGCTCCGGCGTAATCCCATGGATTCGCCAATTGAATAATACAGCAGTTAGCGTAGATCAGCTGGGAACACGCAAAGGGGCAATTGCCGTTTACCTGGACGTCTTCCATAAAGACATTCTGGCGTTCCTGGATCTGAAGCTGAACAACGGTGACGAGCGGATGCGTGCGCATGACGTATTCCACGGCGTATGTCTGCCTGACCTGTTCATGGAACGTGTAGCCAGCCGCGGTGAGTGGAGCCTGTTCTGCCCACATGAAACGAAAAAGATCATGGGCTGGAAAGACGAAAACGGCCGTGCACTCGGCTTGGAAGATTTCTATGACGAATCCTTCGGCGAAGGAACATTCCGCGAAAAGTATGAAGAAGCGGTAAACCACCCACTGTTGTCCCGTATTACGGTACAAGCCATCGATATTATGAAACGTGTCATGAAATCACAGCTCGAAACAGGTACTCCTTATATGTTCTATCGCGATACGGTTAACCGTTCCAACCCGAACAGTGCCCATGGCATGGTATACTCTTCCAACCTCTGTACCGAAATCATGCAGAACCAATCTGCAACGGTAGTAGAAAAAGAAGAGCTTGTAACCAAGGATGGTCAAACACGCATCGTGATTTCCAAAGTGCCTGGCGACTTCGTGGTCTGCAACCTGAACTCCATTCACTTGGCACGTGCCGTGCCTCATAACGTACTGGAGCGTCTGGTACCGATTCAGGTTCGCATGCTGGATAACGTCATTGACATTAACAACATTGAAGTACTGCAAGCCCAATATACTAACAGCCAATACCGTGCCGTAGGTTTGGGTACATTCGGACTTCACCACCTGCTTGCTCTTGAGGGCATCCGTTGGGAATCCGATGAGGCTGTAACCTACAACGATAACCTGTACGAAAAAATCAACTACCTGCTCGTCAAAGCCAGCATGGAACTGTCCAAGGAAAAAGGACACTATCCGAAATTCAAAGGTTCCGACTGGGAGAGCGGCAAATACTTCGAGCAGCGTGATTACACAACGGGTGAGCGCGTAGGCGAATTCGTAACGACCGAACAATGGAAAGAGCTGCAGGCTGAAGTTCAGCAAAACGGTGTACGTAACGCATGGTTGTTCGCGATCGCACCTAATGGTTCAACATCCATCATTGCCGGATCTACTGCCAGTATCGACCCGCTCTATGAGCTGTTGTCCTATGAAGAGAAAACAACGTACAAGATTGCCAACCCGGCACCAGACCTGTCCGACAAAACCATCTGGTACTATAAAACGGCCTTCCTGGTGGATCAGCATGCTTCCATCAACATGGCTTCTGCCCGTCAACGTCACGTCGATCAGGGACAAAGCTTCAACCTGTATGTCCGCCCTGATATCAAAGCAACGGAGTTCCTTGAACTGCACCTGCATGCCTGGAGAGCGGGTCTGAAATCGACCTATTATGTTCGCAGCCGTGCATTGACGATTGAAGAATGTGACTCCTGCGCAAGCTGATCGATAGATTATTAGATTCACGATGACCACCAGGGCATCCTGTTTTGATTGCAAAATGGCGCTGCCCTGGTACTTTTTTGCCCAAATTACGATCACAGCATCCCAGCGATGTTGATATAGATGCCACATATAGAACCCTGATGTATAAATGAACTAAATATTACACCATAACGAAGAGGACAGAACAAAGCTGGAGAAGCGAAGCGCTCGCCTAAAAGCTTTCTGAAAGAAAGCTACTTCGGAAGCATACGCTATCGCGGGATTTTACCCTTTGAAAGAGGGAATCAGAAAATCAGGGGATAACAGCGATCGGAAGGTTGTTCTGTCATTGTAGTTATACAGTGTAAATTCATTCAAGGAGTGAACGGATTATGCAAGTACAGAAAATTTTCAATACAGAAGCACCTAACCAATCGACTCGAATTATTGAAGGTGAATGCTCCGGGATTCTGAACTGGAACGACATTCGTATGCCTCATATGTACAAGCTGTACAAAGTACTGCTGCTCAACCACTGGATCGCTGACGAAATTCCAATGTCCAAGGATGCATCCCAATTCGCCCAACTGGATCCGGAAGAACAGCGTACATTCAAAATCAACATTTCCCTGCTGGCTGTTCTCGATTCCATGCAAACGATGTTTGTAGGTGACGTTAAACGCTACTTCACTGATTCTTCGCTCGAAGCGATCTCGGCCATTATCGGACAACAGGAAGTCGTTCACAACCAATCGTATTCTTACGTGCTGTCCTCCATCGTGTCTGATCGGGAGCAAAAAGAGATTTTTGAATATTGGAAACATGATCCCGTTCTGCTCGACCGTAACCGGTTTATCGCCGATATCTATCAAAGCTTCCGGGACGAGCCGTCTCCACAGACATTCTTCCAAGCCATGGTAGCCGACTTAGTACTTGAAGGTATTTTCTTCTACAGTACATTTGCCTTCTTCTACAACCTGGCTCGTGACCAGAAGATGATGGCAACCAGCCAGATGATCTCTTATATTCAGCGTGATGAGAATCAGCACTGCTACTTCTTCGCTGAAGTGTTCAAACAGCTGCTTGTTGATTTCCCTGAACTGAACACGCCTGAGAACATGGACTATGTCTATAAAACAATCAACCGTGCTGTCGAGCTGGAAACCAACTGGGCACACTACACGCTCAGCAATGTTCGTGGAATTGACCTGAACGAGTTGGAAGATTACATCAAATACATCGCCAACAAACGTCTGCGTCTCATGGGCATGGATAAAGCTTACGAAGGCGTGGATGTAAACTGCATGCCTTGGATCAAGCCTTTCTCTGATGAAGCACTCAATGCCACAAAAACAGACTTCTTCGAGGCGAAATCCCGTAACTATGGTAAAGTCGGCGACGACAACGGATTCGACGATTTGTAAGTTCAGATATAACATACAGAAGACACAGTATATCCATAAAACACTCCCTCTATGGGAGTGTTTTTGTTACGTTTTGTACCCTTCTCCCCATGGATGAAAATTCTGGGATATAATGGAGAAGGTTTGAATCTCCTATTGAAATGAGGCTAAAGGATGGAACGAGAACTGCTTGATCAATTGAATACCTGGCACGAACAGGACCTGTTTGGTCTCATTATCAAACGCATTGAACAGATCCCTGTACCCGATCGGAATTATGACCTGACAGGTCATCTAGCGAGAGCATATAACAATAGCGCACAATACCGTGAAGCCATTCATCAGCTTAAGTCCGTTGAAGAGCAAGGCAAATGGGATCCACTCTGGCAATTCCGTCTGGGTTATGCCTATTACCATATGGCCTTATATGATCAGGCATTGCAAGCATTTGAACAGGCTGACCGGCTTCAGCCCTATGATGATTCGACACTCGAATTTCTGAATTCAACCCGTTCCAAAGTTGTAAAAATGCAGCGGGACCGGCAGCGTCATCTAGAGAAGCTGGCTGAATGGGAACTAAGCGGGATCCAGAACCATCTTAGAGCGGCCTCAGGCTCCTATGATCCCTCCACATTTTGGGAGCAGAGCGACTATGCACAGAGCAGCTATGTTTCTTCTCCTTTTGATGAAAGCCAAATCATCTCTACCGAGCAGGAACTGGGCTACAAACTGCCTGCTTCCTATATTCAATTAATGAACACTCAAAACGGTGGAGTTCCTGCACGTACTGTTTTCCCTACAGAAGAAGCCACATCCTGGGCGGAAGATCATATCGCCATTTCCAGCATCATGGGCATTGGGCATACCAAGTCCTATTCCCTTACCGGAGAATTGGGAAGTCGCTTCATGATTGAGGACTGGGGATACCCTGATCTGGGCATTGTGATCTGCGACTGTCCATCTGCCGGTCATGATGTCGTGATGCTGGATTATCGTTTCTGCGGTCCGCAAGGTGAGCCCTGCGTTGTACATGTAGACCAGGAAGATGACTATGAAATCACTTACCTGGCACCGAGCTTTGAAGCATTTGTTCGTGGACTGGTGGATGAGGAAACGTTCGATCTGGACGAAGAGGACGAGGACTAAACCGGCAGGAGGCCCTTATGACAACCCGAATTTATTTTGCTACCCACAAAATTGGCGATGTTGCATTCTCTTCACTTCAAGAAGCACTCCATGAATTCAACCTGGGAATCCTTGAAGAATACAAACAAACCGAAAAGGGAGTCATGGGCCAGACACTGCTCGTCCGTACCTCTCAAGGGGAGTATATTTTGAAAGGCAACCCGTTGTATGTTGGACAGCTGCAGGAAGAACAGTTTTTCGCCCAGCAGTTAGCTGAGCACACGGCCATTCCTGTGCCCGTCCCCTACCTGCTGCAAAAAAACACGGACTTACTGGGCTGGAGTTACGCGATCATGCCTCGTTTACCGGGAAAACACCTGTATGATTCTTCGCTCCAGGCCGCACTCGGACAGGATGACCAAGAAGAGATTGCCTCCATGCTCGCACATAGCCTGATCGAACTGCATCGATGGAAAGTACCGGATGCAGGCGAGTATGACCCCATAGCTGAACGAATCGTTCCCTTTGCGGGGACTTATCTCGACTGGCTGTATGGAACCATCCGTCACTGGCTGCTGGATGCGCAGAAGTACTCTGTCATTACGGATGCAGATATAGCTTGGGTGGACGAACAGCTTAGGCTTGCAGAGGCTGCATTTGAGGCCATGCCCGTTCCGGGATTTGTCATGGGCGATTTCAAGGTGGAGAACTTTGTCATCCAGAAGGTTGGCAGCCATGCTTCCGACTGGCGCATTAGTGGCCTGTTTGATTTTACCACCTCCTATTTCGGGGACGGTACGGCAGATCTGACCAAAATGACAGCCATGTATATACATAAAAATCAGCCCGAGCTTGCCAAGCGCTTTCTGTACACTTACCGGGAACTTGT
This sequence comes from Paenibacillus sp. PvP094, assembly GCF_040546835.1. Lineage (NCBI taxonomy): Bacteria > Bacillati > Bacillota > Bacilli > Caryophanales > Paenibacillaceae > Paenibacillus > Paenibacillus sp. PvP094. The sequence goes on from NZ_JBEPOM010000001.1 coordinate 1,533,960, forward strand.
CTGCGCTGATGACGAAGAGCGATGCAAACACTTTGCCGTTCGCTTAGGGATTCATCTGCTGTATCAGCGTATTCTCGTATGGGGTGAAGCCAAAGCAACCAATCGGGTCACATGGGATGCAGATCTGCCTTTTGCAGTCTGGGCGCAGCACTATATCGATTCTGTGCTTAGATTGATTGATTAGAGCAACCGATCTGATGCAACGAATAAGAATAAACCAAAAAAACGGCCGAAATCAGGGACTGCCCCTGCTTCGGTCGTTTTTTATCCTGTCTTGCTAACTAAATTGTTAAACGATAAGTTAAGCTTGGGCCTGCGTTACAGGCGCTTCCTGATGCTTCTGCAGAAACTCCAGCATCCGTCGATACACAAGGATCTCATTCGTCTTTCGGGAGAAGCCATGACCCTCATCGTCCAATACGATATACTCCACGTCTACGCCCTTATCCTGGAGAGCCGCCACGATCTGATCCGATTCGGCCTTCACAACCCTTGGATCATTCGCGCCTTGAATGACCAGCATCGGGTTTACCATCTGGTCAAGGTAAGTGATAGGCGAGTCCTTCGTTAACCGCTCACGGTCGCGAACGGGGTCACCGAGCCAGTTATCCATCATCGGTTTCCAATCCTCAGGGACGGATTCCAGGAACGTAAACAGGTTGCTTGGTCCAAAGATATCGACTGCTGCCCGGAACAGCTCGGGATGGCGGCCAGCAAGCAGCAGCGTCATGTACCCACCATAACTGCCTCCAACCACAAACAGGCGATCCGGTGAGGAGATGCCTTGGTCAAACAGCCAATTTATGCCGGCAACACAGTCAAGCCTTGGCCCCTCGCCCCAGTCCCTCTCTACCATCTTCACAAACTCGGCACCATACCCGGTGCTTCCACGGAAGTTTGGCGCAAAAATATGATAGCCCTGTGCCAGCATCAGCTGGAACATCGGCCGAAAAAACTTGGCTTCCGAGGCCTGTGGTCCACCATGCGGCCAGAACACCGAATAACCGTTGGCCTGCTCCGGCTTGGCTTTAAAAGTGCCTCAATCTCCAGCCCATCATAGGAGTTGTACCGAACCAGGTCAGGATAGACCAGATCATCCGGATCAAGTCCTGTCACCCGGTTGGCCGTTAGTGATTCCCAAGAATCACTCCCCGCAGGCAAACGGTAGATATTATGCGGCTGAATCGCACCCCGGCCAAGAATGTACACATTGCCCGCTTTGGTTACGCGCGTCTGTTCTACCGTATCCAAAGGCATGTCGAGGCGACGCGGCTGCTCAGCATCTTTGCCCAGGATGTACATTCGGTTTTCTGTACCTGTAAGCGTCCAGAAGTACAATGTCTCCGATGCCTTATGCCAGCGAATCATCTCCACGTCCTCCCCTTCAATTTTGCACAAAGGTCGGAACTCGCGGGTATCCAGTCTAAATTCAGCCACATAAGAATATTCTTCCTTATCATTGGTGACGAGCAAAAGGCGATGGTCATCTGCAAATAGAATTTCGGATACCTGGCTCTGTCTCTCCGAATCGGGCAGAATGGATATAATCTCCCCTTCCAAGTGCAGGTGCGCTGTCTGATACGTATTGGAATACATTTTCACAATGACGAAGCTCTTCTCGTCGGGACTTATCGCAACCAAATAGCTCGTCGCCTCTTCCCCGCTGTACAACAGCACATCCTCGCCTGTCTTCAGGTCGCGTCGACGTGAATTGAGATAATTCGGGTTTCCCGCACTCGTCACGTAATACAGTCGCTGTCCATCCTCGGACAACTCCGAGAAATAACAGCGGTCATTCGGCTCAGCAGGCACAATGGGCAGCGGCACGCCACCCTCCGGTTTAAGCGCATATAGATGATAGTTCTCATCGCCGTCCCGATCAAACCCCGTGAGAATATGGCGTCCAAGCGGATCAGGCTTGATAAACTGACTGCTCTGGTTCAAATACGTCAAGGGATACGGGTAGCCACCCGGCAGATCCATCGCCCAAATATTCGGCTCACCGTTTAGATTGCTGTCAAAAAACAAACGTTTCTCGTCAGCCGATACGGCAAAGTGCGAAATGCGATACGTCTGGAAATACTGCTCTACATCCGGTTTGGGAAACTGAAGCATGACAAACCTCCTTGGGAATAAACAAAAGTATTTAACGGTGGTAAATTAAGGTATATTTGTCCATATTACAGGAAATTCCATTGTTTACACAATACTCATGTAAGTTATTCCTCTGCATGGATTCTCTGATCCATTTTTACGTATAAAAAGTCATATGTGGTTTATCTTCACGATAATAATCCAGTCTTTGTTTCATGGTGCCTGTGTGCAGTTCGAACAGATGACCATCAGGATCGGTAAAATAAACAGACCTTGCATCTCTGGGATCGCGCGCTCTGCCAGGAAGAATATCAGCCCCTGCTGCCTTTAGCTCTTGCACAGACTTATCAAACTCCTCTTCTTTCACAGTGAAGGCAATATGTGTATAGGTTCGTTCCGTATAATTGCGAATAACATCCTCCTGATTCAAAGCGATCCAGAGACCAGCCAGGTCAAAATAGGCCAGCTTGTTGCCCTTCACTTGAATTCGGGCACCGAGAGCCTGCTCATAAAAGGTAATGGATCGTTCCAGATTGGATACGGAAAAGCACAGATGATTAATTCCCTGTATATTCACTCGCTCCTGACACCTCCACTATTTTGATTACTACATCCTTATTATGGTATATTTCTCCTTCAAAAAACAAATGACTTCTTCTCTCACCGCACCTTCTTCTGGGCGAACGCATAGCTTAGGCATATCAATGAAAGCTCGAGGAGGATGCAAAGCGAATGAATCCTGTCTACCCTTTTTATGGTGAGAAGACGGTCTGCAAAGAGCAAAAATTGGCATTTCCACCCCAGCACCAAGACCGGCAGCCAGGTCTGGAAACACTCATGGTACCTGAGCCCATTAGCGAGGATCCGGCATATATCGGCAGCTGCAAACTGGATGGCAAAGTGGCCATCATTACGGGTGGGGACAGTGGAATCGGCAGAGCCGCAGCCATTGCTTATGCCAAGGAAGGTGCAGATATTGTCATTGCTTACCTGTATGAACGGACGGATGCCGAGTGGACTCGGGATCGTATTGTAGAGCTGGGCCAGCGCTGTCTGCTCATTGAGATCGACCTTCGGCTGAAGAAAAACTGTGATGCTGTCATTCGTTCTACAATGGAAACCTTCGGGAAAATAGACATTCTGGTCAACAATCACGCGGTGCAGTATGTGCAGCCGAGCATTGTCGACATTACGGAGGAACAGCTCTACCACACATTTCAAACCAATGTGTTCTCCTATTTTTTTCTGATTCAGGCCGCCCTCCCGCACATGTGCAAAGGGGCTTCCATCATCAACACCGCTTCCATTACAGCCTATAAAGGCAATGTGCAGTTGATTGATTACTCCTCCACCAAAGGGGCTGTTGTCTCTCTGACACGCGTACTCGCCAAATCGCTGGCTTCTCAGGGAATTCGGGTCAATTGTGTGGCTCCAGGTCCAATCTGGACCCCTCTCATTCCCTCCAGCTTCTCTGCTGAAGATGTGCAGGTATTTGGAACTGAAACGCCGATGGGTCGTGCTGGCCAGCCATATGAACTGGCAGCGGCCTATGTCTATCTCGCATCGCGTGATTCTTCGTACGTAACCGGTGAGTGCATCCATATCAACGGCGGCGATATGGTGACCACCTAAGGTCAAGTGTTAGTGAAAACCAATAGGTATTAAGCAAAGATATGGTGTACTTACTTAACCGATTTATCGTCCATGTCAGGTTGAATTTGTCAATTCAGCAGGAGAATCATAATCTTGTTCCGAAGTGGGTTAGGAGTTAAGCATCCGGTATACCGGAACCTGACAAGTTGGAACAAGGAGCTGAACCGTCTGATGAACTATGATCCACTCTATCAACCGTACCCCTCTTTTCGTGTGCCCGTCTATGCCAACAAAGGCATCGTCGCCACTTCGCAGCCTCTTGCAGCACAAGCAGGTCTGGATGTGTTAAAAAAAAGGCGGCAACGCCATTGATGCCGCGATCGCAACGGCTGCTGCGCTCACCGTGCTGGAGCCAACGTCCAATGGCATTGGGGGCGATGCCTTTGCCCTCGTCTGGACCGAGGGCAAGCTGCACGGCCTGAATGCCAGCGGTCCTGCGCCTCAGGGCATATCCATTGAGGCGCTCAAGGCGGCAGGCCATTCGGAGATGCCGAAGCTTGGGGTCATCCCGGTGACGGTGCCTGGCGCACCGGCAGGCTGGGCTGAGCTGAGCCGCCGCTTCGGGCGGCTCACGCTGGCGGAAGCGTTGGAACCGGCTATCCGCTACGCGGAGGAAGGTTACCCGCTTGCGCCTGGGCTGGCCCGCCACTGGGCACGGGCAGCGGACATTTATGCACGCCAGGGCGATGCGGCTGCGGGGCGTGCCTGGTTTGAGACATTCGCTCCAGGCGGGCGTGTTCCGGCCGCGGGCGAGATGTGGCGTTCGCCGGATCACGCGGCTACACTTCGCCGAATCGGCGAGAGCAACGCACGTGACTTTTACGAAGGAGAACTGGCGGAGCGCATTCATTCGTTTATGGCAGAGCATGGCGGCTACCTGACCAAAGACGACCTGGCGGCCTTTCAGCCTGAATGGGTCGATCCCATCTCGGTTTCCTATCGTGGCTACGATGTCTGGGAGATCCCGCCAAACGGTCAGGGACTGATTGCCCTCTCAGCGCTCAATCTGCTCAAAGGGTTCGATTTTGAAGAAAAAGAATCCGTGCTCGGGTACCACAGACAGCTAGAAGCGATGAAACTTGCATTCGCCGATGGAGAGAAATATATTACCGAGGAGCGAAAGATGGGCGTGACGGTGAAGGAGCTCCTATCCGAAGCGTATGCGGAAGAGCGGCGCAAACTCATTGGGGACGTGGCACGCATGCCTGAAGCAGGCGATCCAAAAGGAAGCGGTACGGTATACCTCGCTGCGGCTGATGGGGAAGGCAACATGGTTTCCTTCATTCAGAGCAATTATATGGGCTTCGGCTCCGGGCTGGTCGTACCGGGAACAGGTATCGCCCTGCAGAATCGGGGTCATAACTTCTCACTCGATCCGGATCATGCCAACGCACTGGAGCCAGGCAAACGTACGTATCATACGATCATTCCAGGGTTCCTTACGCGCGGCGATGAAGCAGTTGGCCCATTCGGGGTCATGGGCGGTTTCATGCAGCCTCAGGGCCACGTGCAGGTTGTCATGAACACGGTCGACTTCCACTTGAATCCGCAGGCAGCCCTGGATTCTCCAAGGTGGCAGTGGACAAAAGGCAAAACGATATTGGTGGAGACCGGCTTTCCGCAGCATATTGCACAAGCACTTGCCCGTAAAGGGCATGATATTCAGGTTGCTCTCGACCCTTCCATGTTTGGACGCGGCCAGATTATATGGCGTGACCCAGGCAGCGGGGTACTATGCGCTGGCACCGAAAGCCGGACAGACGGATCGGTGGCTGCATGGTAATACAGCTCAGCTTAAAACAGAATTTTTGGTGAGCAGTATCGTAGGCAGAAGCAACCGTAAGCTGACCATTTGCTTCGGCGGCAGGAGAAACCGTTGATATATAGAGGTTCTTCATCGATAAGATGATGATTATTCATGAATACCTATCATCCTCAAGTCACAAGATTTAAGATCAAAAAGGCAAAGAAGAGATCATTCGCTGATCTTTTCTTTGCCTTTTTGGGTTAGATGATCGGCATGGAGATACGGTATGTTAATCAACCCTGCCAGATTTTGTAACAGGAATGAATAAATCATGAAATCGTTTAAGATTTTCGTAAATTTTCATCGTTAACCATAATCCTCATCCTCCTCCTGGCCGATATACATATAGGGCAAAAGACTCACCTCTCACATCACACATCTATAGAAACGAGGGTATAACATGAAAACAAAAAGGGTCACCCAGGCTTTATGGAGCATGATTTTGATTGTCATGGTTTTGATGCTGGGGGCATGTTCTTCCACAGAAAATGAAACGGCAGCGGACGAGCGGACCAAAGTAGGTATTGTCCTTACTGAAGTCGGCCTTGGCGATCGTTCATTCAATGATGCTGCTTTTGAAGGACTGGTTCAGGCCAGAAATGAAAACACGATTCAGTTTGATTATAAGGAGCCTGGAAAAGATCTAACGGCAGAAACAGCATTTGAGCAATTCGCTCAGGATGGTGTGGACTTGATTATCGGACTTAGTGACACCCTTCTGCCCGATCTGGAAAAGGTCGCTCAAAAATATCCGGAGCAGCCGTTTCTTATTGTCGACGGACACTCCGAATTGCCAAACGTGACCTCCATGTCATTCCGCAGTGAAGAAGGCAGTTATCTTGCCGGCATGATCGCTGGCTTCGCGACAACCGAGAATCACGTAGGCTTTTTGGGCGGAATGGAGATTCCTCTTCTCCGCGATTTTCAACAGGGTTTCGAACAAGGGGTGCAGGCCGTTAATCCTGATGCTACAGTTCAGGTCGTTTATGCAGGAGACTTCGGTAATTCGAAGCTTGGCGAGGAGCTGGCAGCGAAAATGATCCAGGAGCAAGACGTCGATGTTATTTATGTCGCAGCAGGCCTCACCGGCGTAGGCTCACTAACCGAGATTCAGAAGTTGGGGAAATACGCCATCGGTGTGGATACGGATCAATTCTTTCTGGCGGAAAAGGCTGTTCTCACCTCCATGCTGAAAAATGTCAATGTCTCCATCTACAACGCTGTTAACACGTTTACGAAAAACAATCACTCCTTCCCCGAGCAGAACATGGTTGAGGGGCTGGCAGAAGATGCCGTAGGCCTGACCGCATTACATAACATCACACTCAGTGCGGAACAGCAGCAAACCTTCGAAGATCGGAAAGCTGAAATCATATCCGGCAAAACCAAAATTATGCTTGAACCCTAAATCGACGGATTAGAGGAGATACGCTTATGAAATTGCAAGGCAAACTGATTATTAATGCGTTAATTTCATTACTTTTATGTCTTGTGTTGGTAGCCTATATCATTTTTCAGTTACTGGGCATCAACGCCAAAAATCAAAACCTGGTGCCTGCCATGCTCAAGGTCAGTGAGCTTAAAGCCAATCAGATTCAGACACAGCAGGCGCTGGATGTGTTCTCTTTCTCGATGACAGCCGGCAATCAGAATGCCGTACGCAGCTTGTTGGACGAAGGTAAAACGATGATTCAAGAACTTACCGAAGGATTACTGGAAACCGATGAACAGCTTCGACTCATGGGGTCCATTCAGACGAAACTGACTGCACTGGATCAGGGGGCAACTGAAGCCATGCAAGCCTTGGACAGCTCGGAAGCCAAACGGTACAGCACACGTGTGCAGGGCATTCAAAATGATATCTACATGCTCGATGAAATAACTAAGGAACGGTATGATCAATACACGATTAATCTGGAACAGGACATTCAGCAGACTTGGCAAATTGCATTGGGCGGCGCTGTCCTCCTGCTCGTCGCTGCCATGCTGTTCAACATGTATACTTCCCGGAAGCTAGCCAAACGTATTGGAGTGCTGAAGAACGCTGCAGGACAGATTGCAGCTGGCGACCTTACCCAGCAGCTGCCTGAAACCCGGGGCAAGGATGAACTGGATGAGCTGAATCGCTCCTTCCGTCTCATGACAGAAAACATTCGCAATATTATCCAATCGATTGATACCGCCGGGAAACGGGTGGATGGCATGGCTCAGGACATTGACCGCGGCAACGACACCATGCAGGCCATTGTGCAGCAGGTCTCTCGTACGACGGAAGAGCTGTCCATCGGCAGCCAGAAGATTGCGGAGGATCTGAGTGAAACGGTGATGGTCGTGGACAAGATGCAGCACACGTTCGGCAGCAACCTTCATGCCACTTCCCAATCGGCGATCCATGGCAACGAGGTGATGAGCACGGTTGAGGAAGGACACACCGCCATTGAGGAGCAGCTTCGCCTCGCTGAAATGAACCGGATCGCCATGGCTGAGGTTGAACAAACTGTGCAGGAGCTGGAAGAAAGCGCAGCGCGCATTACCACGATGACAGGCTATGTGTCCGAGATCGCCAAGCAGACCACGCTGCTCTCCCTGAACGCTTCCATAGAAGCGGCTCGTGCCGGCGAAGCCGGTCGCGGTTTTGCCGTGGTTGCAGGGGAAGTCAACAAGCTCGCAGAGCAGTCTGCACAATCTGTGCAGCATATCTATGCGGCTGTGGGTGAAATCACAAGCGCCATGGACAAGGTGAAAGGTTCTGTGATGCAGAGTATACAGCTCTTCGCTGAACAGGAAAAGGCGACCGGACAAACCCGGGATTCCTTCTCCGCTATTCGTGACAGCGTAGAACAGATCAGTACGGGCATTAACCAGCTAGCCGAAGATATGCAGCTATCCAGTCAGCTAAGTACACAGGTGCAGCAGGCCATTGAAAACATCAGTGCGATTACGCAGCAATCAGCAGCCAGCAGTGAAGAGATTACGGCCTCGACGACTGAACAGCAGCGCTCGTTTGAAGAAGCCAGCATCAAGGTCAAATCGCTGCGTGACATCAGTGAGGAAATGCATCAGGAGCTGCAGCGTTTCCGCTTGTAATGGAATGCCTCAGCCTCAATAGTCTAAACAAGAAACCTCCACTTCTCTTGGTATGAGAGAAGTGGAGGTTTTTAATGAGCGTGCGAATACACAGATTATTATTCAGGTCACCCGTAGAGATTAAGGCTCTCTCAAGAAGATCGCGTCACAGGGCGTCAATGATGTCTCCTGCCAGCAGAGACGCCGGGTCGCCGCGCCGCTGCGCAGCCTGCTCGGCGGCCTGGCCGTGCAGGTATACACCAAAAGCGGCGGCCTGCTCCGCACTGAGTCCTTGAGCGAGCAGACCGGCGATGATGCCGGTCAATACGTCCCCGGCGCCGCCCGTTGCCATGCCGGCGTGCCCGGTGGTGTTAATGTACGCCTCGCCGGAAGGCGTTGCGATGACCGTTCGTGCTCCTTTGAGCACCAGGGTCACGCCCTGCTCGCGGGCGTACCGTGCAGCGTGACCAATTCGGTCACGCTGCACTTCGGGGGTCGGCATGCCCAGCAGGCGGCCCATCTCTCCGGGGTGCGGCGTCAGAATGGTCGCCGCACTTCGCCGGCCCCAGTCGCGAGGCCCGGTTGGGCCCGCGTCTGCAAGCATGTTGAGAGCGTCCGCGTCGATGACGAGCGGGCGATCCGTCTGCTGCCACAGGCGGCGCAGCCAGCCGGTGTCGCCCTCGAAGCGGCCGAGGCCTGGCCCGGTTGCAATCACGTCGCGGGTCTCCGCAAGACGAAGCACGGCTTCGGCGGAAGCCGCGTTCCACTCGCCGCTGTCGCCATCTGCGGCGGCTGCGAGCATGAGCTCAGGCACACTGCCGATGACATGCGGCAGCAGTGCCGCCGGCAGCGCCCATGTGGCGAGTCCGCAGCCAGCGCGCAGCGCAGCCTTGGCCGAGAGCAGACCTGCGCCGCTCATCGGCAGACTGCCTGCGGCCAGCAGTACGTGGCCGTAGGTACCCTTGTGCCCGTCAGGTGCCCGCAGACGATCCGTGTCCACCTTCAGGGCACCGCGCATCACTTCCTCCGTCAACAGACGAACGGAAGGACCGTGCTCCGGCGCAAGTCGTGCCGGAATGCCGATGGCGCGCACCACGATGCGCCCTGCGGCCGTCGCGCCCGGATACTGTACAAGTCCGCGCTTCAGCAGCGCGAGGCATACAGTCACCCGGGCTTGAATGCAAGGCTCGTATACCTCCCCGGTGTCGGCATTCAGCCCGCTTGGCACATCGGCGGACACGACCGGCTTGCCGCTGTCGTTCGCCGCCTCAATCAGCGCCGCGTAAGCTCCCCGCGGCGCCCCTTGCGAGCCGGTGCCCAGCAGTGCATCCACGATGCCTGTGCACCGGCTGAAGTCCACGGCTTCACGGCCGTGGACAAGGGCAGGGATGCCGAGCTGCGCAGCGGCATCCCGCTGCACTGCGGCTTCGCCCCGCAGTGACTCGGGCGCATCGGCGTAGATCAAGGTCACGCCGAGCCCCGCTTCAAGCAGATGGCGGGCCGCAACCAGCCCGTCCCCGCCATTATTGCCCTTACCGATCAGCATGTACCAGTGCTGATCAGCGGGGTGCGCCATCACCAGCGCCGGATCGGCGATGATGTCGCCCCCGGAACCTTGGCGATCACCGGGCCCGGTATGTGACCGCTGTGCCTCTCCCTGCTCCCGGTGCCTTTTGTGCTCAACAACCCTACTGCCCGCAACCTCTTCCCGGCACAAGGCGATAACTTCCTCCGCAATGGCTCTGCCCGCGTTCTCCATCAGACTCGCAGCAGGAATGCCCAGCTTGTGGATGGTGTGCTCATCTACAGCTCGCATCTGTTCAGCGGTGACGATAAACAAGGTTCATCCCTCCCCGGTGAGTAACTTCTCATTCTGCGTTTGGCATCATTCAATTCTACTAGCTCCCGGCACACTTTCCCTTAATAAGCTACCGTAAAACGGGAACCAATAAACTGCGGATCATCAAGCTCATCCACCAATGCCGCAGCAAAGTCGCCAACCGAGATCGTGCTCTCTCCCAGATCATCGGTGACCAAACGATTCATCCCGATCCGGAAATGGCCTGTCCGCGGTCCGGATGTAATTGTTGCCGCTGGGCTCATATACGTCCAGTGGATATCCGATTCCTCGATTAAGCCATAAGCATCCACATGTGCCTTAGCCAGGGTTCTAACTTCCTCCGGAAATCCAGGGGTATCCATCAGCATCTCACCGGAATCGGTCAGCAAGCTGCCAGCTCCGCCAACGACAACCAGACGGCTGGCTTTGCCGCGGCGAACACCCTCAATCAGTGAACGTGTAACTTCCAGCAGCTCCTCTTCTTCTCCGAATTTCGGACCATAGGCACTTACGACAGCTTCCTGGCCTGCTGTAAAATCGGCTACCTGATCCGGGTTCAACAAATCTCCCTTTTCCACACGCAGACGTTCATGAACCATTTCCACTTTGGACGGATCACGCACAATCGCAGTCACTTCATGACCACGGTCCATAAGCTCCCACAGTATTGTCTTTCCAATCGTTCCAGTCGCTCCAAAAATCGCAACTTTCATATCTTATCCCTCTTTTCATTAGATATCATCTAGTCAACATACCGTTATATTGTAATACTTAATCCTATTGTTATATACCTTAAACGGCTCACGCCATCTTAAACCGTCTGTACTCACTTGTAAACCACGAGTCTGGCTCAACAGCCCATTCCCCTGTACATGCTGTATTCAAATAAGTAATCACAACTCCTTTTCCGTTCAGTAAAAGAAACGCGAACCACCCAAAAAACCGCATACGCAGCTTTAGCAGCTTACTTCTTTTTTGACTTGACCCACCTTGGCAAAGGTCATAAATCGACCGCTTTCTGTGTCCTGCTATGTGTACCCTGCTCCTCTCGAAAAGGATGTATGAACAGGCTGGTTAAGCCCATAATCACTACAAATACACCGATCCCCATGTACACCCAGGATGGATTATACGTTTCAATGAACCACCCTCCAAGCAATAAACCGAGTGGATTGCTGAGTCCGCTCATTAAGACCCCCATGCTGTTCATGACACGCCCTCTCTTTTCCTCCGGTGTGGATAGAAGAATCGAGGTAACCAAAGGTACATTAACGAGGGTAAGCCCCAGCATTAACAGGAACGAACAGGCAATAGCGATGTACAGATTAGGAAACATGGGCATAAGTAACAAGCTTGCTCCCGAGATCAGATAACTGATCAGAAACCATTGGGCGAGCGAAAGCCGTTTGGCATACTTCCCACTGAGCAGAGAGCCTGCAATACCGCCGGCAGCAAAAGCGGATTGGAGAAGACCGTACCCTTGGGGTCCGGCATGAAGCACCATGTTGGCAAAGATCGGAGTAAAGATGTGCAGAGGCGCGCCAGCGAAGTTGATAATAGCACCAAAAATGATGCAGCAGGCCAGAATTTTACGCGAAAACAAAAAGATAATCCCTTGCATGCTGTCCCTCATAAAGCCAGAGATTCCTTTTTGCTTCACTACTTTGGTCACCGGGATATGAATAAAGACAATGGAGAGAGAAGAGACCAGAAAGGTGAGCGCGTAGATGAACAGGATCGACTGAACAGAGATGAACGCTACGAGTATGCCACCTATAGCATATCCAAGCAATTCAATCGTTTTGGAAGATGAGTTAAGGAGTGCATTGGCTGGTGCCAGCTGTTTCGATGGGTTGGGCAGAATGGCGGGGATGACGGTCTGGGTTGCCGGATTGAACAAAAATCCAAGAATGGCAATGAGCAAATTGGCAGCATAGATATGCCACGGTACCATCTGACCACTCATGAATAAAAGCGCCAATATGCAAGCCACGCAGGCTCTCAGTATATCTGTCCAGATCAAGAGCTGCTTCTTGGGCAGCCGATCACTGATCGTTGCTAGAGGTATACCCAGGAAAGCATAGATAAAGTAAGGTAACATAGGAATCAGCGCTGCTGCGAGTGCAGACTCGGTCAGCTGAAGAATATACCACATCGTAGCCATAGAAAATAAAATCTGGCCTGCACCGGATATCAGTCTGCCTACAAGAAGTACACAAAAGGATGGAATGCGCAGAATGGATCCGTAACTGTCGTTATGGATTTCATTTTTCGTTTGTTTCATCCGTTCCCTCTCTTTTCCCCTTCATCTCGCTTCCCGTTTCACTTTGCAGACGTGTCAACAACCCTGAATTACGAATGGACTGTTGCATTTTGGCCTTTACCCGCTCAAGCTCTGCGGTATATTCCTGAATCTCGCTCAATAACGATTGATGTGCCCGAATTCCTTCCCTGATTAACATCGCCGTTGCATCTGAACGGTTTTTGGCCAGTTCAAGGAAGACAAGCTGATCAATAATATCAATTTCTTCCTGACTTAATCTCACGGAGACAACCCCTTTAGTTCCCGAAAGATTTTTGCTCGCTTGCTCCATGGATCGTTCTACCATTGGATTAAATTGAGTCCGCTGGTCTTTGTCCAACTTCGTCTCCTCCATTCTGTTGCTAATATTTAGATTATTGTAATTTGTAAATTGTAAATCGTAAATTGTATTTACATCATATTATACCTGTAAATTAATGGATGTAAAGCAAAAAAACAACCTTTGAGAGACCAAAGGTTGAAGAGTTAAATAGTAGATGGAGTTTGGTGAGGTTATTTCACATACCCAAGACTTGCTCTATTTAAATAGGTTTGACCCAGATTTCTTACCTTCTATTCTCCCTGCCTCCACCACATGCCTTCCGATTTCGGGCTGGTATAGGTGAAACCAAATTGGGAGTACAGGCGATCTGCAGGTACATCCGCAAGAAGACTCACCAAGCCTCGAGCAGGCACATGTTCACGCAAGTATTTCATGATCTCGCTCATAATCAACTTGCCATATCCCCTGCCTTGAACATCCGGGTGAACCGCAATATCCACCACCTGAAAGAAACAACCGCCATCCCCAATAACCCTGCCCATGCCTACGAGTGCCTCTCCATTGCGTAAACATACGGCAAAAAGACTGTTCGGCAGTCCCATTTCTGCTCCCTCCTTGCTCATCGCACTGAGACCTGCAATTTGTCGCAAGGCAAGATACTCTGCTGCTGTCGGTGGAATGTGTTCAATGCTGATCTGGTCCATGAATTGTGCCCCTTTCTGCTTGAATTCATCTACTTCCTGTGTAATAGTGAGAGAAAGCTTACGTGAAGCGTGTTTCAAGATACGTCAAGTTTATGCAAAGGAGGAAAACGTGTGTTTCAACCCTGGATCGAAGAGCTACTATCGCGCCCCGGCGCTGAGGCTGTGCTGTTTGGAGTCATAGCTCTGCTGCTCTGGATATATATATGGTCTGCCACTGAAGTTCGCCGCAGCCACGAAAGGCGAATGCGAAGGATACAAGATACATTATACATAAGCACAAACCTATTGGGAAAACTCACCATTCTGGAACATAAAAAGTATTCGTTCTCTGAAAATGAACAACAGGATCTGTTCATGGCCATGCTGGCCTGCAAATCGGCATCTGACCTCTCCTCTACGTTACAGGATCAGATCCGCGATTGCATCAAGGAACATGATCCTGCCAGACTCGCGCTCATGCACAGAGCATTGGAACGAGAATGCACTGCATTATCAGATGAACTCGGTCAAGATAACCGAACAGATCATTGGGGCGAGGCCATCTGGACAATCTTTCGGCCTCTGGCCGAACCGGCTGCACTGGCAGCTACCCTGTATCTGGTTGCTGATCTTGTGTTCCGCCAGCGACTGTTGGACGTTTCCGTAGATTCATGGGAGAGCGTCCTCCCGTGGTTGCGTGCAGTTTCCTTAATGATTGCCATCATGTATGGTTATCTGCTCTGGGCCAGCCTGCGCCGTGAACCATCAGGTACAGTGAACAAAATACTCTTCTTGCTGATCGTGCTATGCTCGCTGCTCCATCTGATTGGGCCTGCTGCTGCTCCTTATGCCTTGGGATTACAGCTGATCCTGTTCGTTTCAGGTTTCGGGTTTACTGGAACTCGCCCACGTAGTGATCGCCCTTATGTAGGTCATACCGAGCTGGAGCCAACGAATGAGCCACCTACTGAAATCGAAGTGAGTGCAGCACGTAAAGCTGGTGCCTACACGGGCGAATAGTGAGGACCATTCCCTTTTTTTCATGTAATCTATGATAATCAAATGGGTAAACCAGAACTCTCACGACTGAATCCTGCGTGTTGCTCGAGATGAAAAAAGGACTGAACTACAACGTAGTTCAGTCCTTTTCCATATAAGAATAGTATTGCTTTGGTAAAATGCGTTAGCTTATTTCGCTACAACATGTGCAATGATGCGATCCTTTTCGTAAGTAACCTGAACGTCATAACCATCCGCTGTGACTTGGTCGAATTCACCTTTAATTACGCCAGCCGTAATTAAAGTAATATCTCTGGAACCTTCGATCTTATAATTGGACAAGTCCAGATTGAGGTTTCCTCCATCCAGATACAGCTTTTTACCAACATTAACCTGACTGTTATCATCGTCCATAACCAATTCCAACGTTCCATTGTCCATGGTAAAGTTTCTATTTAATTTTAATGCTCCATCCGCATGAACGATGACTTTTCCATTCTCCACATACAGATCACCGAGACCAAAGGAAGTTGCAGATTCAGCCACCAGCGTTCCTGCCTGCAGCAGCGTTCCGCCTGTGTAACTGTTATTGCCTGTCATGGTAAGTGTACCTGTTCCCTTTTTCGTCAGCATCCCACTGCCGGAGATATCATTTCTCCACCAATCCTCTGCATTGAAACGCCCTTTGGAAGCATCCATATCCACGGTTACGTTGTTCAAGAATGCACCGTAGCCATCCGCAGCTGTCACCAAATCCAATCTGCCCCAACCCTTTGATTCGTCCAGTACCGGATAACCGGAATCAATGGATGTCGTATACAATACTTCTCTACGCTGCTCATCCGTCAAATAAGGCTGACGTGTCTTTAATAGAGCTTCTGCACCTTGCGGCACTTCGGGAGCCAAACCTTTGATTCCTGTTTGTGGCAGACCATACGTGAGTTTTTCTCTGTAGAAGGCTTTGTTAGCGTCATGATCTTCCCATTTCTTTTCATCATAAGCACTTTTGAAGGTATAGTCCTCTGTTACCGTGTGTGCATATTCGTACAAACTCATATTTTCTTTTTCTGCCAATGCTCCAAATACTTCTCCTGTATTGTTATATGCCTTTTCCATCAATTCCTGGTTCTCTTCCTTGTTGAATGCATATGCTGCCATGGCTGTCGCTTGAATCCTTGCACCAATAACATCAAGCGGCGAGTGCATCCCGGTCACAATGCGGTTTTCACCCATTTGAGCAGCTCTTGTTAAAAATTCAGAGAATCGTTCTGGCGTGGCGTAGGCAAAAGGAAGAACAGACAGATACGAAGCACTGGTATGACCGCTCGGGAATGCTCCATCCTTACCTCGTCCATCTTCCGCTATTCTTCTTACATAGCTCAATGCAGGAATGATTTCCACGTTGCTTTCGTATTGTTGGAAATGCTTTTCTCCCGTTGTTTTGGTTCCTCCTGAAGCCAAAGGTTCTTCTGTCACTTCACCTTTACCCAAGGTTTCCCACACGGCCAAACCATTCTCATCGACAACCTCTTTCACTTCTCCGTTCGAATTCATTCTCCATGGTCTTGGGGAAGAGTAGAAGTATTTCGAAGGGTTGGAGGATGAAGGAATTTTGAATCGAACCAGATCCACCAGGGCTACCATGTCTGCAAGCTCCGTCTTAGCCCATTCACTTCCCATTCCCTGGCTTTGGTCTTCTGCCGTTTCTTCTGTCAAGACAACATCCATATCGCTGATCTCTCTTTCGACGCTTGTCGTTGGCTTAACGATGTCTACATACGTGTTAGCCAGTGGCCCAAAAGCTTCCATCATACTGTAGATCTTATCTCTCTGGTCATCGTAATAGGCGGCTAACGCCTCTTCATCGGTACGATTTTGCGTCACATCTTCTACATATTTGATGTTAGCAACCCAAGTCGCTTGATTTCGAATTTCTTCGTTCGCAAATGTTTTTTGGTCTGCGACTGCTGTCTTTTGATCATTTTTAAAGCCATCATAATAGGGGGTCGGTCCATCGCCATACTTTGCAACCTCTCCCTTAACTCCCGGTTTGGTCGCTGCTGTTCCATCTCTCCAATCCGATTGGTTCATGGACCAGACTTGTTCGAAACCGTCCAAAATATCAATAAATGGATTCGTTGCCGCAATATTTTTCAACGTGTCGTCGTCCGCATTGGCTCCATGTTCGACTGCAGACAGACGAGCTTCTTCGGCAGGGGGTTCCACATTCAGCACATTAGCCGTGCCCTTTGGCTTGAATGGTTTAGCATCTGCGCTCGAGTCTATTTCCAAGGCATTAAAAAGTGCACTTACCGCTTCTGCCCGAGTGATCGATTGCAGTGGTTTGAAGCTTCCATCTGAATATCCGGATATAATTTTGGCTGCCGCAGTTCCACCTACAGCTCCTTTGCTCCAATCCGCTATGGACGAAGCATCGCTAAATGCATTCGCTACTCCCTCATTCAGGTCCAGATTCAGAATGCCAGCGATGATTTTGGCCGCTTCCTGACGTGTGATCGGATGTTGAGGTTTCATCGTTTGATCCGCATAACCATCCATATATCCAGCCGCACTAGCTGTAGAAACGGCCTGATAATACCATGCATCTTCAGAAACATCATTAAAGTTAATGGCAGCTTGTCCTGCATATCCAAAAGCACCATTCACCAGATTCATAAATTCTGCTCTCGTAATCTCGTTGTTTGGTTTGAATGAACGATCCAGATAGCCCCGAATCAGTCCTTCATCACCCCATGCTTGAATGCTCGCTTCCGCCCAGTGTCCCTTAATATCAGAGAACTGAATCTTCTGATCGGCTGCAAAGCTCCGATCTGCAAACGTTGGGCTTACCATAGACAACATTAGAAGTAATGCCAGTGATTTTTTTAGTGGTTTTCTCATGGCCTGCAAATACACGCTCCCATAATCGTAATTTTTCCATTTCATCAGCGAATGTGTAGGATCGTCTCCATTCATTCCGTGTCTGATCTGGGGTTACTTTAGCACTCGGGGGAGCCTGGCATCTATAGAACAAATTCCGTTTTATATCAAATTCGTACGTTTTGGCCTGTGTATTCTCCAAAAAATAGAGTGAATAATAGAATCGTCATCTAGCGTGCAGTTGTTTGTAAATTTAGATTAACGGAACGTAAATTGTTCTGGGGGTGTTTGTTAAATTTCGATCAACATGATTTCTAGTGCCGGGGCTATTATATAATGATGAAGTTGTCTAGAAACCCGTTATGAAGGAGGAAAAAGAATGCGCAAGCTCTTCCAGTCGGTGAGATCCAGGATGATTTTTTCCTATCTTGCTGTCGTCCTTGTTATTGCGCTTCTTTTTGGCTCTATCTTATATCTCTTCTTCTCCCATCAATACAGCAAAGAGATTCGGATCAACAAACAATTGCAGCTGCAAAGTACCGTCAATTATATTGAGACCTCCGTTATCGAAAAGGTGAACCAGGTCTATCTTTCTCTTACCCTGGGCAGCCCCGTCAGCATTCAGCTCGATAGCCTGCAAGGAAACCACAGCAAAATTCTGGACATCGAGCAGCTGCTCAAAAGTCAGGTACAAAATTATTCCGACCTGATTCAGGCCATTCATGTGTACGATACAGAGAATCATTTCATGATCTCTTCCGTATATGGGCTGCAGCTCCATGAAGTCACTCCTTCGAGCGTAGATACTGCCTACGATTGGATTGAAGCGATGAAAAAGAGTGACAAAAGCTCCTTATGGATGCAGACACGTATGGTTCCTGAGGATACTTATATCGAATCACCCGAACAGAGCAGCACGATTCCTCTGATCTCTTACGTTCACAGTTATCCGTTTCAGTCCTCTGGACAAGACAGTAAGGTCATGGTTGCGATTGATATCAAAGAATCGACGATCAGTCAGCTGATTCGTAATATGATTCCTGCCGACTATGAAAATACATACATCGTGGATCAGCGTGGAGTCGTCATATCTGCCGCTGATAAATCGATGTTAGGCAGCTCCACGAACGAGAATCTGCTTCAGTCGCTGCTCTCCAGTCCTTCTTCCGGCGAGAGCTTCACGCAAAACTTTAATCATGATGCTTATGTTGTTTCCCATGAGCAATTTGAAGAAAATGGATGGAGAATTTACACAACCACCCCGAATAAAAGCTTCTATTATAAGCTGGATAGCTTAAAGGAGGTCTCTGCGCTTCTGGGTTTGATCGCTGTAGCGGTTGGGATAGCCATGTCGTTCGGCTTCACCGTTGCCAATTACAGTCCTCTTAAGCGGATCCTGAATAATATCAAGACCAGGGTAGATAGCCCCGGCAGCCTGAAGCAGAATGAATATCGATTCATCGATTCGGCTATCAGCAGCCTTTCCATCAAAGTCGATAGTCTGGAAGAAACGCTGCAGGCCAATCACAAAATGATTAGGCACAGTATCATGCTGAATATGTTAAATAACCGATTTACGCCCGAGGAACTTACGGAACAGCTGCAATCTGTTCAGGTGTCGGTGGCCTATTCCCGCTATCGCTGTATCGTCATTGACCCCGTCAGCGAGAAGTGGAAGGAATTGCAGCCACGACAGCTGCAGCATACGTTGTACACAATGATTCAGCAGCTGGAGACAGCAGAAATGGCTGAAACCAAGCTGCTTGCGGAGGAATTGCAGGATCACAAAATAGCCGTGATCATCTGTACGAACCAACGCGAAGAGCCTGTTTCGGATCACATTGTTAACTTTATTCATTCTGAGGCGAGAAGCCGGTTCGATCTTGATTTTGCAGTGTCCTTAGGCGGCTGGGTAGAGCATTTCACGAAGATTCACACAAGCTATCATGAGGCGAAAGCCTTGATTCAATACAGCTATTTCTTCCCCGCTCTGTCTGCCATTCAAGACCTTGATCTTCTGCAAAGGGAAACCAGCAGTTTGGAGCTTCCGGACGCGTTCCTCATGAATTATGAGAAGAAATTGCAATCTCGTGATATGGACGGTACGGTACAGGCCATTCAGGATGTGGTATCGACCATCAAGGAAGGCCTCTATTCAGCCGAATACAGCCGCATTATTTTATTAAAAATGGTTTCCATATACGCTGACTGCATCAGTCAAGTGCGCTGGCAGCCCGCCGAGGTGAGCTCCATGAATTTGTACAAGCAGTATTCCTCGTTCTACAATATCAACCGGTATTCGGAATGGATGACTCATCTGGTAACCGAATTTATCACACATATGGAGAAACGAAGCGAGGTCAGGAGCCCGGATACCATTTCAGCTGTCAAAGCCTACGTTCGCGAGCATATTTCGGGCGATCTCACGCTGGATCATGTCGCGGAACAAGTGTATATCAGTCCCAAGTATCTTAGTAAGATTTTTAAGGAAGAGACCGGCATGGCCTATTCGGAGTATGTCACGAATCAGAGAATGGAACGCGCACGCGAACTCATCGCACAACAGGAACTTACTATTGAGCAGGTTGCGAGCACGGTCGGATACCGTACCTCTGCTTACTTCATTAAGAAGTTCAAAGAAATTCACGGCTGTACACCGAAAAACTTCATGCGCAGTCTGATGAATTGATTGGCCGAAGGGTTGCCCCTAACCTTGGACATTGATCCAGATATCAAATCATGAGAAGGAGCTGCTATGAACCTCAACCTTTCAAGAGCTCTGTGTCTATTGATCACAACCGTTATCCTTGTCATATGCATGAGTGGCTGCACCGTCTTAGGGGAACAACGCGCTCAAATGCAGCCGCATAATCCTGCTGATGAGTCTGAGAAGGATACAGAGCCGCCATATACGATTTCCTGGACCATGCATCAGAATACCCCTGTGCCTGAGGATGCCGAGATGATTACCTATATCGAGGATCTTTTTGATGTGAATCTGGAGGTGTGGAACCTGGAGAACAGACGCTACGAGGACCTGCTGGACTTGAAGCTCGCTCAAGGGAACATACCGGATCTTCTTCGGATCAGGCAGCCACATGATCTGCTTAAATATCAGATGCAGGGGGTGTTAGCAGAAATTCCCGAGGACGTATTAGAAAAACATGCGCCTCATATTGTGAAGCGAATCCGTGATTATGATTCACGTTACCTGGAGTACGGAAAAATAAATGGCGCCTTATATGGAATCCCGGTCATCAATCAGACGAACATCTACCGGACCCCTGTCGTATATCGGGAAGACTGGCTGGAGAAACTCGGTCTCGATGTTCCGCGGACATTAGAGGAGTTTGAGAAGGTTATGTATGCATTCGCCAAAGGTGACCCTGACGGAAATGGGAAACAAGATACATACGGGTTATCCAAAGAGGGCATGAATGTCGTTTTTGGTGCTTTTGGGCAGTCCGTTTTTACCGAGCAGCTGTACTTTAACCAAAAAAATGACCGACTTGTGATCGGCGCATTGGAACCTGAGATGAAGAAAGCCTTGGCTTATCTGCAGAAGTGGTATCAGGATGGGATTATCGATCCTGAATTCATAACTGGAGAAAATAAAGGTGGCTACAAGCATTTGTCGCATGCGTTTATTAATAGCAGAATTGGGATGACCTCCATGGGCAATTATTATCATTGGACTCAAGACGGAGATTATAGCATTCTTAATGAAAAGGACGAGGAAATTCCCGTAGGAGCCATGTTCAATGTCCGTGAACTCCTGCAGAAGAATGCATCCGCAGGCGTCAAATTCGGTCCTCCTGTTACAGGTCCTGATGGACTTAGTGGCTCCAAAGGCTACAATCTGCTGATGAGTTTCATTACAATCGGGGCCGATACAGTCAACGAGCCTGGTAAACTGGAAAAAATCCTTGAAATCCTCGATTATGTCAGTGCAAACTCCGATCCGGGAGAGCAGATCAAAATGGAATATGGCCTTCCAGGAAAGCACTGGAACTGGAGCTCTTCATCTTCAGGGGAATTTCACATTCTGCCCCCATATAACCGTATGGAGAATTACACCAATATGATCGGCTCCAGCATTGGCATGACCGTTCCAGGTGCAACCTCTGGCAAACGGGAGCAGTGGGCTGCATCTGAGGGATTGACGGAGAACGGTATTTATAATCATCTGGAGGTGGCTACCCCTGCCCTGATTCAATATTCATCTGAGTTGATCCATATGAGGGACAGAGCATACATCTCCATCATCACCGGGGATCAGCCTGTTGAAAGCTTTGATACCTTCGTGGAGGAATTTATGGAAGCAGGCGGGCAGCAGGTACTGACTGAAGCTAATGAATGGTATAACGGGCAAATGGGTTCCAAGAAATAGTTTGGCCACATTATCCCTTTAAAAACATGAATTACCCACGAGTTTCCGAAAGAATACGTGTTCTTTGGAAAACTTATGGGTAACTCACACTAAGACTATGCTTCAATTAGTACTCCCTGATGCCGCCTCAGTCTCTACCCCTTCGCACTTGCGTTCGATCCGCGCAATGAGCGGGGGGAGCTGCTTCGTGCAGTGCTGCCGGATTTGGAGGTGCTGCCTGAGGGCGTGTTCTCAAATCGTTTGCGTTCAGTCCGCTCCATCTGCACAATCTGGCCTTCATGTACAACGATGTGAAGCGAGCCAAACTCCATGTCATTCAGCTGTCCGGCAATTCGATCCATCCATACCTCATCCACTTTTAACGGCTTAGCCATAGAGCCGCCTCCTCTTCCCGGGCTGCTGCCCGCTATATGATTGAAACGTGATCATCCGTCCGACTTATAATTCATTCTTATCCAACCCATATACTTGGTTTATACATTATCAGGGCTTCCATTAGCTGTCAATCTGTATTTTCAAGAAACATAAATGAATTATATTGAACTCGTGAGAACTTCCAAAAAGGCTGGAAAGAGGGCCGAAATTCGGACCCTCAACTACTTCTCTGAAACGGTTCTGTGTCCCAGCCAGCTCTTGAGCAGCAGCGTTGCCAGAGCCAGGATCAGTAATAAGGAAGCGACAGCGAACGATGCCGAGAACTGGTACTCGTTGTACAAAATCTCGACATGCAGCGGCAGTGTATTCGTCTCTCCGCGAATATGTCCAGACACCACCGATACAGCTCCGAACTCGCCCATCGCACGGGCATTACATAGAATGATGCCGTACAACAGCCCCCACTTAATGTTGGGCAGCGTGACATTCCAGAAGATGCGCCATCCCGAAGCGCCGAGCGTAACTGCCGCCTCCTCTTCCCTCGTACCCTGATCCTCCATTAATGGAATGAGCTCTCTCGCCACAAAAGGAAAGGTAATAAACAAAGTTGCGATTACGATACCAGGCAAGGCAAAAATAATTTTGATATCATGCTCTGCCAGCCACGGACCAAACCAGCCATTGGAGCCAAATACCAGTACAAAGATCAACCCGCCCACAACTGGCGAGATGGAGAAGGGGAGATCAATTAACGTGATCATGATTCCCTTTCCCCTGAACTGGAACTTGGTGATGACCCAGGCTGCAGCTACACCAAATATCGTATTCAGCGGTACGGTAATCGCTGCAACCAGCAGTGTCAGCTTCAGGGCTGACATGGCATCCGGTTCGGTAAGAGCTGCAATATAGACACCCCACCCTTGCTTCAGTGCTTCCATCATCACAATGATTAATGGCAAAATGAGAAGCCAGAGCAGTACCAGACTCGCCAGACCGATCAATAGCCATTTGACCCATGGAGCTTCCGTAGTTGCACGGTTTGGCCCCGGACCGGTTCGCACTTGGGGAGCAGGCGTTATTGGAACAGAACCCGCCATCATATGTACCTCCTTTTGGTTTAAGGTTGGCTTATTACGCCTAAGCCCTGCCAGCCTTCCGGCTCCAGCGTTGAAGTGAATTAATGATCAAGAGCAGGACAAAAGAAACCAGCAGCAGCAGCAGGGCTACGGCCGTAGCTCCTGCGTAATCGAACTGCTCCAGCTTCGCCATGATCAGCAGAGGTGCAATTTCCGTTTTCATCGGCATGTTGCCTGAGATAAATACGACTGATCCATATTCCCCAATGCCTCTGGCAAAAGCAAGTGCAAACCCGGTCAGCAGCGGAGGGATCAGGTCCGGAAGCAATATCGTCCGAAAAATGCGCCATCTTCCTGCTCCCAGCGTGGCGGCAGCCTCTTCCACTTCGGCCTCCAGCTCTTCCAAAACTGGCTGTACCGTACGTACAACAAACGGAATACCGATAAACATCAGCGCCAGGGTAATACCTGCCTGCGAATACGCCAGCTTGATACCCAAAGGCTCCACCAGCTGCCCTATCCATCCATTTCCGGCATACAGGGCCGTAAGGGCAACACCTGCCACTGCAGTAGGCAGGGCGAATGGCAGGTCAATGACCGCATCAAACAGGCGCTTGCCTGGGAATTCATATCGGACCAGTACCCAAGCCAGGAGCAGCCCAAGAACCAGATTAATCAAGGCAGCCACTCCTGCAGTCAGGAAGCTAACCTTGAAAGAAGCAAGTACCCGAGGGTTACTTGCTGTCTCAATCAACGTGGACCAGGTCAGGCCCGTGGAGTTAAAGATCAACGCTGCCAGTGGAATAAGGACAACCAGGCTCAGGTAGAACACACTGTACCCCATTGTCAATCCGAAGCCCGGCAGTGTGCGTCTCCGGGCCACCATCACCTTGCTCATGGACGTTCATCCTCTCTGCCTTCAGCCGGTAGGGCTGGTTGGCCGCTTACATGGTGGTGAGCTCTTTTTGTATTCAACATTAACTGCCTGGAACGTAGATCTGGTCAAAGATCCCGCCGTCATTGAAATGTTTGGCCTGCGTATCCCGCCAATTGCCAAATACATCATTCAGGGTAAACAATTCAACATCCGGGAACTGGTCTTTGAATTTCTCCTTCACGCTATCCAGCGTCGGGCGATAGTAATTTTCCGCGGCAATGGTCTGCCCCTCTTCGCTATACAGATATTTCAGATAAGCGTCTGCCACCTCGCGGCTGCCCTTTTTGTCTGCATTTTTATCCACGATCGCTACAGGTGGTTCAGCCAAGATACTAACGGAAGGAACAACAATATCGAATTTGTCCGGACCCAGCTCTTTTACCGATAAGAACGCTTCGTTCTCCCAGGCCAGCAGCACATCACCGATACCACGTTCAACAAATGTTGTCGTAGAGCCACGAGCCCCAGAATCAAGTACAGGTGCATGCTTGAAGAGTTCACCTACGAATTCCTTCGCCTTCTCCTCATCATTGTTGTTCTTTTTCAGCGCATATCCCCATGCTGCTAAATAGTTCCAACGCGCTCCGCCGGAGGTTTTGGGGTTCGGGGTAATCACCTGGGTATCCCCTTTGATCAGATCATCCCAGTCCTTGATGCCTTTCGGATTGCCTTTACGTACCAAAAATACAATGGTTGAGGTATATGGGGAGCTGTTGTGCTCGTATTTATCCTGCCAGCCTGCATTAATCAGCCCTTTATCCTCGATCGCATCGATATCATATCCCAATGCCAGTGTAACGATATCTGCGTCCAAGCCATCGATCACGGAACGACTCTGTTTACCGGAACCGCCGTGTGATTGCTTGATCGTCACTTCCTGGCCTTTCTCTTTTTGCCAATACGCCGCAAACGCCTTGTTATATTGCTCATACAGTTCCCGCGTCGGATCATAGGATACATTCAGCAGCTCGATGGCTTTGGCAGCTTCCTTGCCGCTATCCTGCTCTCCCGATGTTCCTGCTGCACTGGAACCGCTGCTCTCCGCGCCGCACGCTGCCAGTACCCCTGTTAATACCAATGCCAGACCAACCAGAATACCCTTATGAATTCTCTTTTTCATAAACAACACTCCCCCCAGAATGGTTCTGCAATGACTACCTCAGGCAGGCTGAACAGTATGGAACGCACCGAAAAAAGAACAAAAGACGGAGGAACCACCCGCACACTTCTCCCTCACAAAGTCATGCCGACCCAAGGCCGTGTATGCTTCATCCAGAAATGATGTGCTGCAGTGTTCCTCCGTCGATACGGTTAGAACGTTATTCTGTTCAAGTTACTCTTCTCTGACTGTCATGACTGCTGCCGCAATAGTTAAAGCAATCATTTTTATTATTCCTACCTGTTTAGTAAGTTATATGCATATCATAAGGGCAGCCCTCTGGCCTGTCAAACGTTTTTTCCGATTTCTTCGGGATTTCAATCCGATTGACATGGAATGAAAAACGGACAACAGGATTACCTGTTGTCCTTCGATCAGGCAGAATAACAGATTAACATTGCATCTTGCTCTGGTTGCTGCAACTCATGCTTATCTCTTATTTCCCGGCGTAATGAATATTGGGTACCGGTGGCGTGCTCATGCCTTCACCCAAATAAAAACCCGTGTGGGGTGGTTGATTATAGGCAACATTTTGCCATGCGATACCAAGACGATACACCGGATCATGCATCAGGGTATAGATCCGCTTGTCCGTGACCGCAGTTGTGGTGTAGATCCGCAGCGCAGAGCTATCGCTTGTCCGCCATACCACCTCTTCCCTCCAATCCCCGAACAGGTCAGCCTGCAGATTCGGTGTGGATTTCGTTCCGTTATTGGAGGAAACACCTGAAGCTGTTAGCAGATTAACCGTTTTACTGTTGGCATAGTCCCACTTATCGATTCGGTTGCTGTCCAGCAGCTCCCGCAGCAGATCTCCATCCCACCAGATACCAAAATTCGTGGATGAAGGCAAGGTTGTTCCAATTTTCTGTCCTTTGGCTGTATACAGACCACCGTCCGCCCAAACTTCAGCCCCCTTATATCTCGGGTCGATATCCGCTGCCATGCCGCGTCCGATATCCTTTGTTGTAGGTATGCCCCAGATCAGCTGCCCTGTACGTGCATCACGGAATTCAACTCCCGCATTGGACGGGGTCTCATGAACCTGAAATACCTCAAGCCCGGCACGGTCGGGGTCCAGGTCACTTAGATGCATGGCGTCGCCATGATGAAGCCCTGTTGTGTACAATCCTTTTCCGTTGTCATCTACCGCCATGGCACCGTAGATAATCTCATCCTTGCCGTCTCCATCCACGTCCGCTACGCTCAGATTATGATTCCCCTGCCCGGCATACCCCGAATTGCCGGATGTATTCGAATCGAATGTCCACTGCTTCGTCAGCTGCCCATTCCGCCAGTTGTAGGCTACAAGCACCGTACGCGTGTAGTATCCACGTGCCATGACCAGACTTGGACGTTCACCATCCAGATAGGCAATCGCTGCGAGGAAGCGATCAACCCGGTTGCCATAATTATCTCCCCAATCGGATACGTTGCCCCGTGCCGGTTCATAGTTCACTGTGGACAGGGCTTTGCCAGTCTGCCCATTGAAGATGGTCAGGAATTCCGGTCCGGATAGAACGTATCCGCTGGAATTGCGGTAATCCTTGCTGGCATCGCCAATGACCGTACCGGTGCCATCCTTGCTGCCATCAGCCGTTTTCATCGCAACCTCGGCCTTGCCGTCTCCATCCAGGTCATACACCATGAACTGGGTATAATGAGCACCTGCGCGGATATTTTTGCCGAGACTAATTCGCCATAAACGTGTCCCGTTCAATTTATAGGCATCGATAAATACTTCACCGGTATATCCACTCTGAGAGTTATCCTTGGAGTTGGAGGGGTCCCACTTCACGATTAGTTCATACTCCCCGTCGCCGTCCAGATCGCCTGCACTGGCATCATTGGCGCTATACGTATAAGCCACCCCATCCGGTGTTGTCCCGCCCGCTGGTATGCTGAGAGGCACAGACAGGTAGTTGTTTCCCCATACACTCGCAGCAGCCGAAGCCGACTGCTCGGTTCCGCCCACTACAGCCCGAACCGTATATTTGGAACTGCTTGTCCCGCTGGCGTCCTGAAGGTTCGTGCTATTGGTTATAGGGGATGCGTTCACTTTGGTTCCATCCCGATATACATTGAACGAAACATTGGATCCTTCCGTACCCAAAAGACGCCAGCTGACAAATACACCCGTACCTGTCTTTACCGCAACCACCCCACGGTCCAGGAACTCCATCTGACGCGTACCCGCCGCCTCGGTTACCGGTGTGTTCCCCAGTCCTAACGCAGTCGTCAGCATGGCTGAACTTAGCAGGGCTATTCCGGCAATTCGCAGCGTCCTTCTCCAAGACAATCGATTCAACATAGAATAATAGCCTCCCCAAATGGAATTGGTAAGCCCGTTGTCTTCTTAGCGTCATCTTTATGTAAGCGCTTTAATATTTCCATTCTAAATTAAACATTTAATTCCATCTATAGGTCTAAATTAGTAATTTCGTGTCGTAAGCACTTTGATTTTGTATTCTTCGGAATACCTTGAACTCTCGGGATACGTTGAATAATAAAAAAATAAAAAGACCATGCTGGATCAGGTCCATGCATGGTCTTGAGTTAATCAGATTTGAATCTGCTCATTGCAGCACTGCAGCTTATACCACAGGCGTAATGCATACCGGACGGGACACTTCCAGCTTAAATCCATTGTGCGTCAGACGACCATCTTCCCCATCCATTTGAAATGCAACAATATTGTTGCTATCCTGATTGGCCACGAGCAGAATCCCGCCTGGCAGCAAATTGAAGTTACGAGGGGTCTGACCGATGGTCGACGTCCATTCCACGGCTTCCAATTTTCCGGATTCCTGATCAATATGATACAGCACGATGCTGTCATCGCCGCGGTTGGAAGCATACAGGAAACGGCCGCAAGGGGATACACGGATATCTGCAGCTGTTCCTTCTCCCGAATGCCCTTCAGGCAGCGTGGAGATATGCTGCAGCGTATTGAACTCACCTCTCCGCTCATCATACATGAATGCGGTAACCGTGTTGTTCAGCTCATTAATGACATACGCCCATTTCCCACTCGGATGGAAAACCAAATGTCTTGGACCTGAACCAGGAGGCTGATTCGTCTCGCGGTGTGTGACCAGCCTTCCTTCTTCCATACGGTAAACAATAATCTGGTCGAGCCCAAGGTCACATACGACCGCATACTGTCCGGACGGGTCCGGCTGTATGGAATGAGCATGAGGTCCTTCCTGACGATCATCATTCTTCCCTCTGCCCGTATGTTCAACCAGTGCACTCATCTCTTCAAGCGTCCCTTGATCCCCTACCGGGAATACATTCACACTACCGCTGCTGTAGTTCGAAGTCAGCACCCATTTGCCATCCTTTGTGACCGACACATAGCAAGGGGAAGCCCCTTTGGTCAGCTTGCGATCCATCAGATGCAGTTCACTCGTTGCCGCATCCCTGCGATATACCAGTAACTCTCCCTCATCGGTTTCACTCGCAACGTACAGACAGTTAGCATCTGGGCATAATGCAAGATAGGATGGGTTGTCCACACCCTCTGTGTGACTGACGATTCTCATCTCACCTGTATCTGCATCCAGTGCGCACAGCACAATCCCTGGTTGATCTGCTGATGCATAAGTTCCTGTATAGAAAAATGTTTCATTCGCTGCTGCTCTTTCCATATTTATCATCTCTCCTTCTCTTTTCCAATTCCATGTCTATCTCTCTTCATGAGTCGGTTCATGCTCTAGATTGATTGATGGTTCCACTATAATGTACTTACCCAATTCACCGGCTTCTGCTTCATCGGAACAGACGCAACGTTCTCAAGATCATGATATTTCTGTGAACGCTTGCATATCCGACATTGACTCCCCCATCCTCCCTCACCATAATACAAGTATGAGACCTTACAACCATACAACCACACTGCGCAAATCTGCTGGATTCCCTATGCAAAAACTCGTTGTACTGCCTGATCCGCTGCTCGAAGAAGCAGCTCGATACCCAGTAACTGCAGGGCTGTACGTTACTGATATCGGATATTTCCATGAAGCGGAGCATCATTACCGGGATCGGCCTCAAGGATGTGACTCCCATATTCTCATGTATTGCGTACAAGGAACAGGATGGTACGAATTAGATGGCAGCAAACCACAAGTTGTACATGCAGGTGACCTGGTCATTTTGCCTGCATATATGGCCCACGTTTACGGGGCTAATGCGGCCGAACCCTGGAGCATCTACTGGATTCATCTGCGCGGCGAACATGCTTCTACCTATATTGAACTGCTCCTGGCCAATAAAATCTCTGCCATCGCTCCTTCCAAAGCCCCCAAATGGCTGGAACTGTTCCATGAATGCTATGATGCACTGGAAACCGGGTACTCCCTGCAAGCCATGATATACGCTTCGCAGATTACAGGCTATATGCTCGGTATGCTGGCCTATGGTCAGGGAACAGCGGTCAGCATGATCAGCAGCAAACGAGCGGCAGAGCAATCGATCCAGTATATGCTGGAACACCTGGAGCGCGGATTGACGTTAAAGGAGCTCGCCGCACAGGCCCAGTTATCGGCACCCCATTATTCACAACTGTTCAAGCAGGCAACCGGACATTCACCCATAGATTATTTCCTGCGACTCAAAATCCAGCATTCCTGCCGTTATCTTGATTTTACGGACTGGACCGTCAAACAGATCAGCTCTGAGCTGGGGTTCAAGGACCCTTATTATTTCTCACGACTGTTCAGCAAAATGATGGGACGTTCGCCCACGGAGTATCGCAACAAATCCAAGGGCTAGTTATGGATTCCCTTGTTACTTGAAACAAAACGAATCATCTGTTGGAAAAATGCAGCAACCTTTTTTAGACAAGGGTCGTCTATAGGGGCAAATAGCTTTTATACAAAGGGACTCCCTAGAAAAGTGAGGCGATTTCAACATGAAAAAAAATATACTAGCCACTATTACTGCCGGAGCACTGCTCACACTCTCCCTGAGTGCTGGCCCGATTAACGCTGCTCAAGCCCATTTTACTGACCTTCAAGGTATTGCAGGTGCTGACAAAATTGAAGCTCTGCATCAGGATGGATTGATCAAGGGAGTGAGCGACAGCTTGTTCAAACCGGAACAGCAATTAAATACCGCACAAGGAGTGCAGCTGATTACCGATGGTCTCGATCTGAACCTGGATGCGATTCGTTTTATCAAACAACCGCTCCCGAGTGATACCTTCAGCAACGTCAAGGACGGTGTATGGTACAGCGATGCCTTCGTTCGTGCCCAGTATAATGGAATTCAGATGCCTAAGGACATCGATCCGGCTGCAGAAATGACACGCGAACAATTCACTCTGTTCCTGATGAAGGGGATCGAAGCCAAAGGCGGCCTGCCGATGATTAACATCAAACCGGTAGAAATTACAGATGAACAGGAGCTTACTCCGGAATATCAGGGTGCGGTTCAGCGCTCGCTGGTTCTTAAAATCAACACGCTTGATGCGGATGGCAACTTCAATCCGAAAGAAACCATCACTCGTGCAGAAGCGGCAGTTATGATGTACAATGCCATCGAATACATGGAAAGCTTCCATGCTCCGCAAATCCCGGAAACACCTGAGAAATAAGAATTGCAATGAAGAGGTGGAAAGGATGGGCCGCTGAGCTACCCAATCCTTCCTGCCTCTTACAGCAAATAGCCGCATGCTCCCTGAGAGGGCATGCGGCTATTTTTAATATGAATATATCTTAGAACGAACCTCTAACTACGACATCAGACAATGGTAAACGACCTGCCGGACGAGCCGGTTGTGCCGCTTTACCTACTGTGATCAGCATGATAGGAATGTAACGAGGAGGAATGTTAAATGTTTCAATCAGTTGCTGCGGGTTGTAACCACCCATTGGGCATGTATCATAGCCAAGGGAACGCGCAGCCAGCATAATGTTTTGCGAAGCCAAAGAAGCATTGCGGATCGCTTCGTCGCGAGCCGTTTGCTGGCTTTGATAAGCACCGTTGATTTGACCAACCAACGCGTCGCGAATTTCAGGCTTCAAGTAGCCCGCTTCAACAGCCTGATCATAGATGACTGCATTGCGATTGGCTTCGAGGTCTCCGAGTACAGCGATCGTAACGGAGCTTTCTGTGATTTGACTTTGGCCATAAGCGATCGGCAGCAATTTAGCCTTATCCGCTTCGGATTCAATCACAAGGAATTTCCAGTGCTGCAGGTTCCATGCAGACGGAGCTTCAGAAGCTGCAGTCAGGATGGCAGTGAGATCCTCCTCTGGCATAACAAATCCGGCTTCATATTTCTTGACTGAATGACGTTCGTTAATGACGCGCAGTGTTTCATTGTTTTCAATGCTGGACATTCATTCCACTCCCCAAAATTGTTTTTTTATTATATCTTATCATTTCTGTTGTTTCATTTATGTTCGCAAGGCCATATCAAGTGATCTCTACGAGATACCCACCTTCCGAAAATAACATCAGCGCAGAGGATCGCACCCATCTGTGTTCACGTTATGCCCGGACTCTCCTGAAACATCCATGAATCTCATTTCCCCGGGACAACGTCCATGCCAATTAACTGTTCGACGACAATTCATTCTTGGACGAAGAGCATGCTTCCCCATTTCCGATACGATGCTTCACATCCTCAATCGATATACTGTCGAAATAGGAAGTTAGCGCATCCTCACCGCCATCATAGATGCTCCCCATGACATCCTGCATGTTAGAGGAGACGATGCAATTGGAACCGGACTCTCCGGAACACCAATTGGGCCCAAGTGAGCCGCCGGCAACCAGACGGTACAACTCCCCAAGCTTGATCTCCTCGCTCGGACGACTGAGCAGGTATCCGCCGTGAGCACCTTCCTTGGTGGTCAGATAACCATTCTTCCGTAGCACACTAAGAACCTTGCGTACTCTCGCCGGGTGCGTACCGACGCTATGGGACAGGTCTTCACTGTTCGCCATGCACTCATCCTTCATGGACAGAAAAACCAGACAATGGACGGCAATGGTAAATTCACTGTTCATCACTTACTCCCTTCCCGGCAGCAATCACCGATGTGGTACAACACAAGGTAAGTTCAACTGTTATTATAGGAATAACAGTTATGTTTGTCAACTTCTGCTCCCCCGTTCAACCAGGCCCAGGATTCCCTGTTATAGCAGCATTTATGGTCCTCAAATAGAACAAGGTCATTTTACGAAAGTAACCGCATTTCTATACAAAATGAACAAAAAAGTGAGCCAATCGCATCGCGAATGGCTCCAAAAAGATAGACATATGAAAGGGCTTACGTCATCATTATAATCGGTATTTCTCAATTTGAAAACGCTTTTTTTGTAAAGAGGAAATTTTCCTCAATTTTTTTTATTTTACAGGGCATCTTGCAAAAACTAATGACATTAGTTATATTACTAATACCATTAGTTTTAGGAGGCCAATTAAATGAGATTAACTCGTGAACATGACGTTATTCAAATTTCCTTTCTCCCCCGTCTTTTCCCTGTGAACGTCTATCTTGTAGAAGAAGAAGATGGTGTAACCGTCATTGATGCGGGGATGCCATTTAGTCTGAAGGGGATTCTTGCAACCGCCGAGTCCCTTGGTAAACCGATCACCCGGATTATTCTGACCCATGCCCATGGCGACCATGTCGGTGCTCTGGATGGCCTCAAGGAGGCAGTTCCTTCAGCGGAAGTCTCTATCTCCAGCCGGGATGCCAGGCTGCTGGCCGGAGACGCTGCCCTGCTCCCCGGAGAACCCCAGACCCCGGTACGCGGCAGTGTGCCGAAAGGCATCCGCACCCGTCCGGACCGGCTGCTGGAAGACGGCGATCGCATTGGCTCCCTGATCGCGATTGCTTCACCAGGCCATACGCCAGGGCATATGGCCTTCATGGACACGCGCAGCCGCGTGCTCATTGCCGGCGACGCGTATCAGCTGCATGGCGGCCTCGCCGTCTCCGGCCGCGTGCGCCCGCTCTTCCCGTTCCCCGCGCTTGCGACGTGGAACCGGGAACTGGCTCTAGCCAGCGCGAAGCACCTGGCCGAGCTGGAACCGTCCGTGCTGGCGGTAGGCCACGGACGGATGCTGCGCCAGCCAGCGGCCGTCATGCGTGCGGCTGCGGCTGATGCGGAACAGCGGCTGCGCCCTGCCGGGGGGCACCTGTGAGCCCGCGGCAGGGGCTGGATCGCGGCACACTGCTAAGTGCCGCGGCCCAGCTTGCCGACAGCGACGGCTTCCAGGCGCTGACGCTGGCCGCACTGGCCCAGCGGCTGGACGTGCGCTCCCCGTCGCTGTACAACCACATCAGCGGGCTTCCCGGGCTTCGCCAGGAACTGGCGCTGATGTCTGTACTACAGCTCAGCCAGGCACTTGCCGCGGCTGCCGCTGAACGCACGGGCGACGAGGCCATTCAGGCCATCGCCGCAGCTTATATCGGCTTTGTCCGCCAGCATCCAGGGCTGTACGAAGCCTCGTTCCACGCTCCAGATATCCATGAACCGGAGCTTGCCGAAGCCAGTGCAGCTACGCTGGACATTCTGCTGCATGCATTGCAGCCCTACCCGCTCACCGAAGCCGAAGCGCTGCATGCGGTGCGCGGATTAAGGAGCCTGTGCCATGGCTTCGCATCCATTGAAGCCCAGGGCGGGTTCAACATGGATTTCGATTCCAATAAGAGCCTGCACCTGACTGTCCAGGCCTTCCTTAACGGACTGCAGCATTTGCATCAGGACTGACTCTACACCGTAAATATCTGAAAAGGGATGCAGCACTACACTGCATCCCTTTCTACCTTCGGCCTTTCTCTCCGAACGGTCTTTCCCTATGGCCACACACGCTCTTCGGCTTGAACTTCCTTCAGAATCTGTTTCATGACAGGCACGTACACCTTCCAGTAAAACATATCTGGTATTTCTTTTCGATTCGGTGTAAGCCAGTCTCTGATGACATCCCATCCCTTGATCCTGCGCCAGAAGGAGTAATGCTCCATCTCTCCGAATGAACCTGTCATATAATAAGACTGATAATCTCCATCATTACGAAGGATGGCTGGAAAATCACCCGGAATACCGGCATTAATCAGCTTCTGTCGTCCTTCTTGAGTCAGGCTCGTTTTATATCTTGCCAGTATCGATTCTGGCGAATCCGGCACGACAACATCGAACCAGCTGGTATATTGGAACTCCTGCTGAATACCGCTCCACTGCCTGCCTTTCTCCGTAAAGGACAGCTTGATCTCCGCTGCCCCGACATCCTTGCCGCCACGCAGCACGATGACCCGGCCATCTTCATGCACCAGGAGAATGCCCTTTCCGGAGTATGGCCAAGCCTGCCCAGCAATACGCTCATAATCCATACGTACCTGTTCAGGCACTTGAATTCGGCTCTGCAGATTGGATATATATTTTCCCCGCCACCCGCTGCTCTTCAAGCCCAAAATGGGTTGCAGCTGCTCCCTGACGTTATCCGACGTCCATAAGGATTGTGTATTATACTCTGCAACGACTGCGACCCCTCTGCTGGCTGCTTCACGAATTTTAAGGACATCATAAACCGTTAATCCTGCGTCCTCTTCGGCTTTCTTCGTTCTGAAACTAACAGGAGGCGCTGCGTTTGTTTTCGATGAAGCCAGATAGATCAGATCGGTTTCAGTGACTTCGTCCGGAAGTTTTTTCGTTATTGGAGAAGCATACTCTAGGAGGTTAACCTCATCCTCGTTTTCGTCATAAACGTATCGTTCTCCAGTCTTCTGTACAATCTTTTGTTGATTTAACAGCCAAACCAGGCCCTTATATCCCGGAGAAGGTGCATTAGCATTCGTTTTGTCTATTATCATGATGTTCAGCAGCACTGGTGCTTGAGATTGCCACCAGATCCAGGGGACAACCAGACCGACCGATATCACTGTCAGACAAGCCAGCAACCATAAGGTTAGCGGCCTGTGGTTTCTTTTCATGCTGTGTCTTCCTCCCAGGGTGTCTTGCTTGCTCTCTTTGTGCATCGATATCGTGCTTGATTACCTGTTTTGCCCTTGTTCGCATAAATGCACCTGCATTGGACAAAATAATACAAATTTTCAATGCCAAACTGTGTTAATCTCGTTATACCGTATTCGGGCAAATGATGCACTAAGCATTCTATCGGCTTTCTTGGTTTGTGATATAATAGAAGCTATATATAGAAACATTAAATTCTATGATTTGTTTGATGATCCGGATGTACGGAACATATATTATTCCAGAAAGAGGGATATTTTCGTGGCTCAAATCAGTCCGTCTTACCTTCAGATCGGTGCAACCCTGGGTATGCTCATCATGGCATTGCTTGCCATTTTCATTCGGTTGAAAGCCAGTCACAGGCCGGTGACCATACGCAAAATTCTGATTCCCCCGCTGGGCATGAGTACCGGATTTTTGATGTTTGTTGTCCCGGAAACGCATATTCCACTATGGTGGGCTGTCATTGCATTTTTGGTTGGCTGGTTCATCTTCTCCTATCCTCTCATTCGCAGTACCCGGTTTGAAAAGGTAAACGAGGAGATATTCGCGACCCGTTCCCGCAGCTTTGCCTTCATTCTGCTTGGTTTGCTGGCGGTACGCCTGATCCTGCATGAAGTCATTCAGCAGTACGTTACCATTCCGCAAACAGGCGGATTATTCTTCCTTCTGGCCTTCGGCATGATTGTGCGCTGGCGGGTATATATGTACAAACACTACAAAGAAGTTGTCGCTGCATCGGCTTGAGCCTAACTAGCGACGACGTCAAAAAAGACACGTTCTCGGCATGTACGCATGCGGAACGTGTCTTTTTGTTGTTTATCTGGCCTTGATTCATGGCACATAGGGTAGCGCACGATCTTACTCGGGATCTGCAACTTTCACCAGCTGTTTACCCAGGTTATCTCCCGAAAACAGCCCCATGAAGGCTTCAGGTGTTTGTTCAAATCCCTCTACAATGTTCTCCTCATACTGAATGAGACCTTCCTTCATCCATTTTGCCAATTTGGCGCGTCCTTCTTTGAAGGATTTGGCATAGTCCCCGAGCAGAAATCCTTTCATCAGCGCCGTGTTGGTCAATAGCAGCGTCTGCGGTCTCATGCCGATGTCCGGCTTCTCCAAATTGTATGACGAAATCTGCCCACACAGCGGAATACGTGCATTTCGGTTGATATGTCTGAGTACCGCATCCGAAATGTCACCGCCAACATTGTCGAAGTAGACGTCTACCCCATCTGGACATACCCGTTCGATCGCTGCGGACATGTCATTCTCCCGCTTGTAGTTGAGGACCACATCAAACCCGAGCTTTTCTTTCAGATATGCGCATTTTTCGTCAGAACCTGCGATTCCAACCACTCTTGCTCCGACAATCTTGCCGATCTGACCGGCGATCATACCGACGGCTCCCGCTGCGCCGGATACCACCACCGTTTCGCCATCCTTCGGTTTGCCGATATCCTCCATGCCAAAATAAGCCGTCAGGCCCGTCAGGCCGAGGGCACCAAGATAGGCTGTAAGCGGCGCTTCCTCCGTATCGATCAGCGAGAGATCTCCCGTGTTGACAGCTGCATACCGCTGCCAGCCCCACATGCCGGAGACGAAGTCACCTTTGCGCAGATTGGGTTCTGACGAGTCCACCACTTGTCCGATGGCCCCACCTTTGATCACTTCATTCAGCGCGTATGGAGGTGCGTAAGACTTCGTATCCTTCATACGGCCCCGCATATAAGGGTCAACCGACAAATATAATGTACGCACCAGAACCTGTCCTGCTTCCGGTTCAGGGAGCGGCGTCTGAATGAATTTGAAATTATCCCTGGATGGTGCACCTTCCGGACGGGATGCTAGTACGATCTGTTCATTTTGAGACAACTTCATGACCTCCTTGTTGCCAGTGGCCTGCGTATAACCCTTATCATCGTATATGTTATACCACCAGCACTATATGTTATCTTTTCGAGCATTTGGACATAGCTGATCTGGAAGGCACCGTTAGCAATTCAGAATCCCCATGATGCTTTCTGTATCCCATATGCCAAATACTGACTCTTAATAGTTTAAACCGAAACAGGCGGATCACAAACGTGGGCCGCCTTGAAAACATCAAATCTCATTCTATTGCCATAATTGATTCACTATTCCTGCGCAGTCAAAATTACAGGACCATCTGCTGTGATGGCAATGGTGTGCTCGTATTGTGCAGACAGGCTTCCGTCCTGCGTACGGGCTGTCCAGCCATCCGCATCCAGCTTGCTGCGGTACGTTCCGATGTTCAGCATGGGCTCAATGGTAATGACCATGCCTTCTTTGAGGCGGGGACCACGATGCGGTGGACCATAGTGAGGCACCTGTGGTTCTTCATGCATTTTCTCGCCAATGCCATGACCGATAAACTCACGTACGACAGACAAGCCCTCCCCTTCAGCATACGTCTGAATGGCATGGGAAATATCACCGATCCGGTTGCCAACTACGGCAAGCTCAATGCCTTTGTAGAGGGACGTTTTGGTGACATCCAGCAGATGCTGGGCTTCCGGTGTCACTTGACCCACTGCATAAGACCACGCAGAATCGGCCAGCCAGCCATTCAGATTCACGACCATATCAATCGTAACGATATCGCCTTCTTGCAGTACGTATTTTCCCGGAAAGCCATGACAAATCACGTCATTTACAGACGCGCATGTCGCATATTGGTACCCGTTGTACCCTTTTTGCTCCGGTGTTGCGCCATTTTTCTTCATAAAAGCTTCTGCGAACTGGTCAATCTCCTGGGTGGTGATCCCTGGACGAATCATTTTCGCGATTTCTTTATGGCACGCGGCGAGAATTTCGCCCGCCTTTTTCATATTCTGTATCTGCTCTTTAGTTTTTAACGTAATCATTACAACTTCTCCTGTCCGTTAAGATCTTATCCTGTCTTCTATTGTAACGCGAAACGCACAAAATAAAAAATTCGTACAATCCGTAAACCGCAACATCCTATTATACGCCAACCTCGTGTGCAATGAATACCACATTCCATAAAAAACACGAAACCCTCCCCCCAAAGGCTGCGTATATGCTTAAAACGGAAGACGAAAGGATGATCTTGCATGTTCAAAAAAATTATTGGCAAACTCCTTGATTCGAAATCTTCATCACACCGAAGGCGCTATAGCTCCTCGGACAGACGCTCCTATAAACGCTACAGCAGCTCCTCAGGGAAACGAAGCTATAAACGATATTCATCGTCGGATATGAAATACAGGGATAACCGCCATGGCTCCGGTTATTACAAAAGCAGAAAGTACAGCTCCAGCTAATATGGTGCTGCAATGATGATATACGCCAATAGGGGATGTTCAGTCAGCCGTATCTCACGGCAGCAGAACATCCCCTATTGGCGTTTCCGATTCACTTTTAATAAGAATCCAGCAGGCGTTCTATCTCGGCCTGTAATTCAGGTGCTCCTTCTGTGTATCCCGGGCGAAGCCCCAGCAGTCTCTCCAGCATGTGGTGCAAACCAGGCGTAAGCTTCAGCTCTTCCTGCCAGCTTGCAGGTGCCTTGCCCTTCTCCGGCTCATATGCCGAGTACAGCATAAACAGAAGAAAGTGTCCCAGATCCTGCAGATCCTGATCAGGTGCAGCCGGCTCATCCTCCGGCATGGGCAGTTCCCGCATTCTTCGCTTCAGCTCAGGCAGCAACGGCTCCCCCATACGCCGTGCCAGACCGAAGTCAATCAAATGTACGCGCTCATCACGCAAAATAACGTTGGGTATCCGCACATCCCCATGGATATATCCCCGCTCGTGAACATGGACCACAGGCTCCAGCAGTTGGAGAGCCAGTGCCAAGCATTCCTGCTCTGTATACTTTCGGCCCTGTTCAAATATACACTGTTCCAGTGTCTCTCCCCGGATATACTCTGTGGAAATGTAGCTTCTCCTCTTATATATAAATGCATGCAGCAGCTTCGGGATGGCCGGGTGATCCATCCGGCTCATCACGTCCGCTTCCCGTTCCAGCAACCGGGCAGAAAGTCTGCCTTTGCTGGGCTTCGATTCCTTTAACGCCACTTCCTTGCCATTCAGTTCGTCGATACACAAATAGGTGAGTCCATAACTCCCCATACCAAGCAGCTCCTGAATTCGGTAACGTCCCGAGATCAGAGAACCTTCTCGCCGAGGACGGTCTGTCCACAGACCCACAAATCTTTGCCAGCTTCGTTGCAGCTCCACTTGTCCTCCCACACTGGCGACTTCTGAACTTCACGCGACCCTTCACAGGCACATTCGAGCAGTCGTAACAGCCAGTTTTCCTGTTGTACTATGGAGCCTATTATATCAGGCTGCCTGCACGAAATCACGGCAGCCCCCCTGCCGTCACGCTTCCTTGTGTTTCTTGGGCAGCAAGCCAAAGAGCATACGCAGCGAAGTCCCTTTTGGTTTGCGTTTACGGCCTTGGAAGCTGCGCAGATTGGTGACCAGTTCACGATCCCGTTCTTCTTCCAGCTTCTCATTCATCCATAGACGCTGCTTCTCCATCTGATCCTGGAGAGCCGTATGCGTATCAGCAAGCTGCTTCAGCGTTAACTCCAGTTCATCCACCCGCTGCTGGAGCATTTGCACACGATCATCCTGTGGCTCGATCATCCCGAAGGTCACTTCATTCACAAGCTGACCCAGACCTTCATAGGACCGGAGATGGCCAGTCGGCTCCGTTTCTTCAGAGAATACGGCAGGCAGCACGGCTGCTGCACATTCCTTCTCAGAAGTCATCTCTACTGTGCTCTCTGGCACATTCGGAGACAGGACCGTCACCACGGCATCTGCAAGTGGCAGGTTATGTTCCCTCAGCTCCGTCATTAATCGTTCAATGCACTGAATATCGTCCGATCTGAACAATCTGGACTTGTTGGCGGAACGCTCGAATCGATATCCCTGTTCCTCAAGTGCTGCCGCATATTTACGAAGAGTACTGGCTCCTATGCCCAGGCTCTTGGCCGTTTCCGTCGTTGCTCCTGCTTCTTCAATCATCATTATTCCCTCCCGGAATGAAGTCTTTTGAATTCGAAATGGTGGCTTCAGCGTTCCCTTCTGGAACTGTCATCGGATCGGGTCAACCTGTCTCATGAACAAATGGCTTTTGTTTAGCTTGCCATAGGTATTCGTCAACGTCTGGCTCGATCCCTTTGGCGGTTTTGTTCTGTTTCTGGGGATTCATAAGAAGTTTTGTCACGTCTGTTATTCGTAAAAATCTCTCTTATTCCGACATGGAGGAGGAATGCTGTCACAATCGAATTATGCTGGTGCAGACGCCGTCGGTTTATGAAAACAGGATATTCATGTCAATTTTGTTAACCCCACTACTCCAATACGCTCCCGCGACAGAGGATATCATTGCTGCACTGCTTTTCCATGTGTTATCTTATGTAACGTAGAAACGGATTTCGGCATAAATTAAAGGACTATACTTAACATATGGCTTAAAGTCAGGACAATTACATGATTAGGATATGGGGGTTGAACGGCAGTGTTAGGCAAATCAGGTAAAGTGGCGGTTATCGGGGCGGGTCTTGTAGGCTCAAGTTGTGCATATTCCATGATTAATCAGTCGATATGCAGGGAAATCATGATGGTGGATCGGACGTATGACCGTGCTGTTGCCCAGGCGCTGGATTTCTCGCATTGTATGGATTTTACACATAATCGTACCAAAGTATATGCCGGGACATATGCAGATTGCGGAAACATGGATGTCATTGTCCTGACTGCAGGAGCCAATCCAAAAGCAGGCCAGACACGTCTGGATATTCTGGAGGAGGCCGAATCGATTGCAAAAGACATCGTCCTCCCCATCATGGATAGCGGATTCAACGGTATCTTTGTCGTCGCAGCCAATCCGGTTGACATAGTAACTTATATGGTATGGAAATTGTCAGGCCTTCCGCGTGAGCATGTCATTGGCACAGGGACTTCCATTGATTCCTCCCGGCTCAAAACGCTGCTATCCGAAGTGTTTTCGATCGATCCGCGCAGTGTGCACGGATATGCTCTCGGAGAGCACGGGGAATCCCAATTCGTAGCCTGGTCCCATGTGACGATTGGAGGCAAACCGATCATGCACATCATGGAACAGCATAAGGAACGCTTTAAACATCTGGATCTCGATGATATTGCCCGCAAAACCAAAGATGCCGGTTGGGAAATCTTCACTCGCAAAGGTTCCACCCAATTCGGGATTGGCAATGCACTGGCTCATATTACACGTTCCATCCTTAATGATGAACACAAAATCATTGCCGTATCGGCCATTCTGGAGGGAGAGTATGGTCAGAAAGGCGTCTGTGCAGGCGTTCCGGCCATTATTGGAGGAAACGGAATTCAGGAAGTCATCGAATTGAATCTGGACCCATCCGAGCGTGAAAAATTCGAGCGTTCCTGTGAGATTTTAGCGGGCAATATCAATCGCCTGACCTTGGCCTAATTGTTCCATCAGCCTTACAGACTCATTTCTGAATTGAAAAGCAGGAACAATCAAACAGGCCAGCGACCTCCTGCTAGGAGAAATCGCTGGCCTGTTTGGATTAACATCTCAGGGTTATATTCAATTCGGTGCCAACTGGGGCTGATCTGTAGGCCCCCATTGCTGAAGCACCCGTTTCAGCTCACTGAGCATCACCGGTTTACTGATGAAGTCACGCATACCAATCTCGAGACACGCTTCCTTGTCTTCCCGTTTTGCATTGCCTGTTACGGCAATAATAGCCGGAATGCGATCCTGTGGAATCAGACGATGCACCAGATCGGTTGCCTTGAGCCCATCCATGACCGGCATGTGAATATCCATCAGCACAATATCATACGAATTCTGCGAGATGGCCTCAATGGCTTCGACTCCATTGGTACATACATCCGTTTCATAGCCCAGCTTTTCAAGATACTCGGTCAAAATTTTCCGGTTCACCGGGTGATCCTCAGCCACCAGGATACGCATCGCTACCTTGTCACCTTGACGTGTACGATCATGACTGAATTGACGTGCTGTGTCTTCTGACGCATAATCTACACTTGTGGCAGGTACCGCAAAACGGAAGGTCGATCCTTTTCCTTCCTCACTCTCCACACCGATACTGCCGCCCATAATCTCCACAAGTCGTTTCGAGATGACAAGGCCTAGGCCTGTACCTCCATACTTGCGATTAATGACCGGATGCAGCTGGGAGAAAGACTGGAACAGCTGATCCAGCTTGTCCGCAGGAATACCGATTCCGGTATCTTTCACTGCAAAATCAAGTACACTATCTTCAGGCTTTCTGCCCTTTACAATATCCACGTTGACATCAATA
Organism: Paenibacillus sp. PvP094; assembly: GCF_040546835.1. Lineage (NCBI taxonomy): Bacteria > Bacillati > Bacillota > Bacilli > Caryophanales > Paenibacillaceae > Paenibacillus > Paenibacillus sp. PvP094. The sequence goes on from NZ_JBEPOM010000001.1 coordinate 1,576,828, forward strand.
CTGCCCTTGTCCGTGAATTTCAGTGCGTTACTGACCAGATTGACCAGAATTTGACGGATACGCATGGCATCACCCACCATGAATTCTGGAATGCTTGGATTCAGACGATACCTGAGCTGCAGCTGTTTTTCGTCTGCCCGAATTTTAAACAGCTCTGCCACCTGCTCCAGCATTTTGCGTAGAGAGAATGGTTCATATGCAAGAGCCATCTTACCCGACTCCAGTTTGCTGAAATCCAGAATATCATTCAGAATATTCAGCAGTGCATCCCCACTCTCTTGAATGATCTGTGCATATTCCCGCTGCTCTTCCGATAAATCGGTTCCAATCAGCAGTTCGGTCATGCCGACGATTCCGTTCATGGGCGTGCGGATCTCATGGCTCACCATTGATAAAAATTCCGACTTGGCCTGCGCTGCCAGCTCAGCTGTCTCCTTCGCACGCACAATTTCACGCTCTCCGGTTACATCATTAAATACAATCACCACGCCCTGAATCTGCTCCTGATCAATAATCGGTGTAACCTGGTATTCCACAAGGAAGCTGCTGCCATCCTTGCGCCAGAATACATCTTCCTTGACCGAGCGTCTTTGTCCATCCATGACGGTCATGTGAATTGGACATTCTTCTTTAGGAAAATAACTTCCATCCGCACGGGAGTGATGGATGATCGGATGGGCGCTTTTGCCGATAAACTCTTCCACTTCATACCCAAACATGGAAGCCGCCGCCGGGTTCATAAACATGGTGGTTCCTTCTGCATCCAGACCATATATGCCTTCTGTAACGGAATTCAGAATCAGCGCATGCTGTTTGCTGAGCTCCTGAATACGATCTATATATTCCTTACGTTCGGTAATATCAGACAATATTCCGTATACTCCAACCAGTTCCTGATCGACGATAATGGGCACATTGATAATGGATGCATCGAACGTCTTCCCCGTGGAATTCACAATACGCGTTTCATAATGCTGCGGTTTGCCCTGCTTCACCAGCTCAAAGTAGGATTTGCCGCGCCCTACCTCACATGGATCGAGATTGGACAGAAACGATTGTCCGATCAGCTTGCTACGAGGAATATTGAGCATTTTGACCAGATTACGATTCACCGCACTATACTTACCTTCAAGATTCAATGAATACACCGCAGCCGGATTGTGCTCGAACAAGGATTTATACCGCTGACGACTCTCTCTCAGACGTCTATCCGCATCCTTGTGCTGGGTAATATCACGGCTTATGCTTACGATCTGAATGCCTCTTCCCTTCTCTCCAGCTACTGGCTTAGCGAGAGTTTCCATCCAGATATAGTGCCCTTTCTTGTGCCGCACACGCATTTTGCAGCCGTTGCCAATCTCAGACAACTCCATCGGATCCGGGAAATCTCCGGGATAGCAATAATCCTTGAAGGACTTGCCAGTCACTTCTTCCGGTCGATATCCTAGCAGAGAAAATACGGATGGGGAAACGTAAAGCAGTTTGCCATCCAGAGCACTTGTCGTAATCAGATCCTGGGCGTGCTCAGCAAGCACCTGATACTTTTCTTGTGTCTCCTGGAGTTTCCGTTCCACTTCAACAATGTCCGTCACATCTTTGGCAATACCGTAGATGCCTACAACCTCTTCTCCCGCTGTTATGGGCACGTAGGTAATTTCAGCTTGTCTTACAGATCCATTTTTATGATAAAACGTTATGCTGTTACTGACTGAACGGCCAGTAATGACCTCGTTAATATATTCCTGCCTCGACTGTTCACTGTCTGGTGGACAGACCTGACCTGGATTCATACGCATCAGCTCGTCAAGAGTATAGCCTGATATTCGCTCTACTGATGGATTGGCATCGATATAATTTCCATGGATGTCCATCACATATATGGCATCCGGGTGATTAAAAAACAATGATTGGTAAGAACTTCCCTCAGAAATAATCCGCTTCAGGGTTTCCGTTTTATTAGTATCCAAGGCTTACCCCTCTTTTCTCAGCCTGTATCTTTTTCTAAACATTCTAAAAAGCCATTTTTAGTAATAAGTGTCTACCCTCGAATAACCATGTAAAGCTGCCTAGAAACAGCTTTTTTTATTTTACCAGATTCCAGTCTGATTTTGCTTGCAATCTCGTTTAAATTTGTAATATCCCAACTTGAAAAAGATGGAACCTTCCATTCTTTATTTCAAAATCAAAATCAAATGATTGTTCCGGAAGTCCAAAATTGGCTTTGAAAATCTGTATATTAGTTACAATGTCTTAGATACATTATGTATCATTTCAGCTATAATCGATACACATAGAGCATGCCTGTCCTGTATCAACATTACTTAATTCATGATCGACGCAACAGGACGCGGCTAGTTTTTGGAGAGGATGGAGATTATGCTGCCCAATCGAGTTAAAGTTGCTTATGGGAAGGTAAGAGGAATGGCCTTATTTGGAAGAATTCAGCCGTCACTTAAGCTGCTGCCACGAATAAGAGGCAAGGTATATCTGAATAAATTTGGTGATCTCCATGTGGGCAAACGACTCAATATCATTGGAAAGCCTTGGGGGACACAGCTGACTGTTGTCAAAGGGGCAAGGTTAACCATCGGGGATGACGTCATGATTAACGCCGGAGTGGGGATTGCTGCCAATATCGAGATCTCCATTGGCAATAATGTCATGATTGGACCAAGGACAAGCATATTCGATAGTGCCTACCACCGAATTGACTCTCTTGATGACGGGAGCAGCATGGCCAAAAAAATCATCATTAAAGACAACGCCTGGATCGGAACCGGCGCATTGGTCCTTCCCGGAGTAACTATAGGAAAAAATGCTGTCGTTGCCGCGGGGAGTACGGTCACCAAGGATGTACCCGACAATACATTGGTTGCCGGAACACCGGCAAAGGTGGTTCGTGAACTTACCATACACGAAGGTTGGTTGAGATAAAGAAAAGATCCCCCATGTCCGCGCATCATCCTTGCTCAGTGGACGGTCTTGGGGGATCTTGTTTTAATGAAGATCTGTTTTTAACATCGTGCAATCCTAGATTTCTTTTTTTCTAAAATACAAAACTCCGATCAAAATAAACAGCACTGCACTCCCTCCAACTACTGCAAGGAGCGTACCCAGCGGTACATTGTAGGCTCCGAATCCTCCGCCTTCCGCCTCTGTCATCAGCAACATCGGCTGAGCCCAAGGATAGAATGGACCGAATGTCGCCGAGTTCACAATCAAGATGTTCGGTACAGTCAAGGCGAAATTCAGAGCGAGTGGTGCTGCGAAGCTGCTCCAGATCAGGGAAACCAACATTTGCAAACCGGCAAGGGGCAGGCAGGCGAACAGGCCCAGCAGCAATTTGCCCCCAATCCATGCCCAGGGTATGGGCTCGGTTAGACCCTGAATAAATCCGGCCAGCAGAATGGATCCCAGCAGTAACACTTGGGTGCAAAGCAGCAGTAAAATGACGATCGTCAGCTTGCCTGCATAAACGCCTGTCCGGGTAAGCGGCAGCACCAGCATTTGCTTCCATCCCCCGCCAGCATGTTCAAAGCGGCAGACAAACGAGGTGAATACCCCTGTCAGGATCGGCATGAGCAGCATTCCGTGCAAAAAGACCATCGTGCTCATAAGGGTTTCCCACTGACCGGATGGCTCGCTGAGCAGCCCGATAAGCAAAGCTATCAATGGACTCAGCAGAATCAGAAGCCATATGGGAGACTTGCCCATCTTCAGCCGCTCGGCGGAAAGAATCCGGAAATAGGTCTTAGCAAAGTTCATCCTAGGCCACATCCTTCCTGCTGAAATGCATCATGCCAAGCAGCATAATCAGGAGTCCCACAGCCAATCCCATCCCTGCGTACATGAATGGATTCGGTCCATTCCATGCCATCTGCGCCCATGCAAGCGGGAAGGTTGGTGAGATACTAAGGGAGAACATGCCTGTGATGGCAAGCACAATACCAAGGGTAACCGGAAGCGCCTGATTTTTAGCAATCATGGTGAGCCACAGCTCAATTGACAACACGGGAAGTGCCCCAGCCAGTGGAAGCAGCCCCAGCTTGATTGCCTGCCCCCACGGGATTTCTCCTGCGCCGAAGCCGAACACCAGACCCAGAATGACGATTCCGGCTGTTAGGAGCAGACAAGAGATGATAAGCAGCACACATGCCAAAAGGAATTTGGCCAGATACACCGCCGGCCTCGGAATCGGCATGGCCAGAAGCTGCTTCCAGGAACCTTGCTCATGCTCAACATTGGCGATCATGGAGCTTAGGATTGTTGCACCCAGCATCAATGCAAGCGGCACAAAAACAACCACATTTTCCAAAAGCCCGTTCCACATGTCATCGCCAAATACCCCTTTTAGATAATCCAGACGCAATCCGAAATTCAGCGCCTGCATTAACGTAAGTCCAATGGGTGCAAGAAAAACAAGAAACCAGATCCCTTTGCCACGAATTTTGAGCCAGTCTGACGATAGTGCACGTCCCGTCATACCATTGCCCCCTCACCAATGACCCGCATGAAGAGGTCTTCGAGCGACTGACGGTGCTCCTCCACCCGGTAAATGGCGTGATCTTGCTCAACCAGTCTGCGCACCAGCAGCGCGATCGCACTGTTGTCCATGTATGGGAATGTAAGCTCAGACCCTTGACGCTGGCCAAATTGTCCTTGTTCTCTCGCCAGCTTCATCGCTTCCTCCGGCTCGGAGACGGTCAATCGGATGGAGCTGCCTGTCTGGCTGTGCAAATTCGCAATTGTATCCTGAAGGACCATTTTGCCTTCGCGAATAATCCCAACCCGGCTGGCCATCTGCTCCACTTCACTGAGCAAGTGACTTGATACCAATACCGTAATCCCGTGTTCCAGCGGCATGCGCTTAATTAACTCCCGGATCTCCTGAATACCGGCCGGATCCAGTCCATTCGTAGGTTCATCCAATATCAGCAGTTCCGGCTGGCCCAGCAAGGCACTTGCTATTCCGAGCCTCTGCTTCATTCCAAGCGAATATCCTTTAACCGAGCGTTTCGCATCCCTCGTCAGGTCAACAATGGACAGAACCTCGGAAATTCTCGATTTGGGCACGTTCAGGATCCGGCGCAATGCCTCCAGATTCTCCACCGCATTCAGATGGCCGTAGTAGGACGGGTACTCCACGAGCGACCCGACACGGCTCAGGATATCCATGCGATCCTTCCGAATGTCTTTGTCGAAGACACGAATGACGCCTTTTGTCGGTTTGATCAAGCCCAGCAGCATGCGGATGGTTGTTGTTTTACCCGCACCGTTAGGCCCCAGGAAACCGTAGATATCCCCTTTCTTAATATGCAGATCCAATTCGCGAACCGCCGCACGATCGCGATATGTTTTCCATAAGTTAGCCGTTTGAATAATGTTATCACTCACTGTTTGATCACCTCGGATATCATCGTAACCGCCCAAGGTTAAATCTAAAGTGATCTGAAGTTTAAGATTAGTTTAAATCGGGGTTCTACCCCACCTATTCAAGTCAGTAGATAAATATCCTTACGCCCTCCGGCGAGCTGTCCACCTTCTTGCGCAGACCCATCTCGCGAACGAGCAGATCCACAATGGACAGCCCGAGACCTGTACCTTTTGCTCCTATTTCATGCTGCATCCCAGGCCCCTTATCCCGAATAACCAGAGCTGTTCTGTCGTGAATTCGTTCAGTGGATATGCCAATGTATTTTCCGTCTCCTGCATACCGAACCACGTTCTGAAACAGGTTATCCAGAATACGTCGCATGCCCTGTTCATCTACGAGCCAGATCAGCGGCTCATCCGGCAGGTCAATATCGATGTCGAACTGCTCTTTCTCCCATACAGGGTACCATGCGGCAGCCGTTTCCCTGACGATCCGGAAAACATCTTTCTCTTCGAGCTTCAGCGTGTACTTACCGCTCGCCAGCAGATTGTACGATAACATGTTATCAATAAGTCCGCTTAGATCATCCATTTTGGACTCCATGCGTGATAATGAACTGATGCCCTTATCGCTGAGTGCTTCCTTGTGAAGAGTATGCATATGCCCACGAATGACCGTTAGTGGCGTCCGCAAATCATGAGAGAGTCCTGCAATGAGACGTTTGCGGAATTGTTCCTCCTCACGTTCCCTGTGACGGCTTTCGGTCAACTGATACACCATCTGATTAAAGGAGTCTTCCAGATGACCGATCTCGTCCGATCTGCGAATATCAACTGGAAGCGGTATGCCTTCCTTACCCGGCGTAATCATGGCTGTCTGCAGACGGATCAACCGTTTACGAATCCGCGCGAAGAACAGAATCGACATCACAATGAAGAACAGAAAAATAATCGTCATCAGCAAACCAAGATACAGGAGCTCCATCGGCCAGTTGCTCTGGGATTTTTGCAGCAGATATCTCGGCACTTCAATGACCATGAAGCCTTTTCCCTTGTCCTCATTGCCTCCACCTATAAATGAAACGACGGTTAACGGGTCACGATAGACGGCCTCCTTCATGAATGCCAGCGTGTAGGATGCATCCCATACTGCGGGAATGCGGGTTTCGACCTTTTTCTGATCATCCAGCGGCCATTTCAGAGTAGTCAGGGTTGAGCCATTTGCCGGAGTTTCAACTACTTCTACGCCTTCACCTCCAAGTATAAAAGCAGTTTTCCCATTCTCATCCACTCTGTACACTGAAGATTTGGGATACCGCGCATGCAACTGCTTCATGCGATTATCTATCATAGCAGGCGTTGCCTGACCCAGCTTCTTCGATTCATTGGACCAGAGATTGCTTATGTGTGTAACGTCACCATAAGGAGCAGTATTACTGCTCTTGCCCATGTTATTCACAATCACCACATATACGATGGAGGTGATGGGAAGAACGACGGGAACAAATAAAACGGCACACAAGATCAGAATCATATAACGGGACATGAGTGATTGGCCAAATCGAAACTTACGTTTCCCGGTATTTTCCCCTTCGCTCTGATCTTTCATATTCTCTTGCTTTCTGAACCGTCTGATCATGGTTTCTTCACACGGTATCCAACCCCACGTACGGTTTGAATGACCGACGGATTGGCCGGATCCCGTTCAAGCTTCTCGCGCAGATGGCGAATATGTACCATTAATGTCTTATCCCCATCCAGATAAGGCTCATTCCAGACAGCCTCATAAATCTGTTCTTTCGTACGGATCATGCCCATATGCCTGAGCAGGTACGCGAAGATGTGAAATTGTTTTCCCGATAGAATAATCTCCTCCCCCGTCTCCTCATTGACGATCCGATTGTCCTTCTCATAGATGGACAGGTGATCCAGCTTCAGGGCAGCATCGGATGAAACGGTGGTTCCTGCCTTTCGCAGCTGTACTTCAATGCGTGCTGCGAGCTCATCGGGGTGAAACGGCTTGGTTACATAATCATCGGCAAAATCAAGCCCATGCAGCTTGTCATCAATGGATGTTCTGGCCGAGAGCATGACGATGGGCACAGAAGGATGTTCCTTTTTCAGCCGTTGTCCTACCGTAAATCCATCCAGTCCCGGCAGCATGACATCCAAAATAATCAGCGAGCAGCCCCCGGCAGCTTCAGCTGCACCCTCTCCGCTTCCCAGCCATATGACCTCATAGCCACGCTCCTCCAGATCGGCTCTGACCCATGTCGCGATTTCCGTATCGTCCTCAATGTATAGCAGTTTTGTTTTCATGCGTAAATTCGTTTCCTTTCTGCACCCTTTGGGTTAATTATATATCTGAACATATTGGAGTAAGCTGTATGTATGAACGAAGCACCATCTAAAGGGACTACTCCGTTACTTTCATTAGTATTATACCTTAATCTTCAGCTACAGAAATGCCATACCTGATGTCCATGAAGTACATATGAAGTGAATAGACGGGAGGAGTTTTAACATGCTGCTGGAAGCCATCTATCATCAACCCAAACGGAACTGGGCATATGCCTACGATAAGGATACTGTTCGCCTGCGCCTGCGTGCCAAAAAGAATGATCTCACCGAGGTATACGCCATGACTGGCGACAAATACGCATGGGAAAATACCAAAAAGCAGATCTCTTTAACCAAGTTCACCTCAGACTCCATGTTCGACTACTATGAGGGTGAAATAAAGCCTCCGTACCATCGTCTGAAATACTCCTTTTTGCTCAAAAGCGGAGACGAGCAGATCTGGATGTCGGAAACGGGTTTCCATGAAGACGAACCGGACGATCCGGGGCAGATGTTTCAGTTCCCCTATATCCACCAGGGTGCGGTCTTTACGCCGCCTGAGTGGGTCAAGGATGCGGTTTTCTATCAGATCTTCCCCGAGCGATTTGCCAACGGCAATCCGGAACTTAATCCGGAGAATGTTGAACCATGGGGCGGCGAGCCTACACCATCCAACTTCTTTGGAGGCGACCTCCAGGGTGTAATGGATCATCTGGACTACCTCAGTGAGCTAGGCATTAATGCCATTTATTTTACCCCCATCTTCGAAGCAACCACCAATCATAAATATGATACCGAGGATTACCTCCGGGTAGATCGGCATTTCGGTGATGCAGACACCGTGAAACGATTGGTCAAACTGTGTCATGAACGCGGTATTCGGGTGCTTCTCGATGCGGTGTTCAATCATTCCGGGAAGACGTTTGCCCCATTTGTAGACGTGCAGGAAAACGGGGAGAAGTCCAAATACAAGGATTGGTTCCATGTTCATGAATTCCCGCTGGATGTGAAGGATGGCATACCTACGTATGAGACCTTTGGATTTGAGCCTCACATGCCGAAGCTGAACACGGAAAATCCGGAAGTGAAGGACTACCTGCTGAAGGTAGCCGAGTATTGGATCAAGGAAGTGGGCATGGACGGCTGGCGACTGGATGTCGCGGACGAAGTGGATGATGCGTTCTGGCGGGATTTCCGCCGGGTAGTCAAGGCTGCGAATCCGGAGGCGTATATTCTCGGAGAGATCTGGAATGAATCCTCTGCATGGCTGCAAGGTGACCAGTTCGATGCTTCCATGAACTATCCGTTTACCGATGCCGTGAATAGTTTCTTTGTCAAAAATAAAATGAATGCCGAGACATTCGCCAATTCCATTGGACGGCAGCTGTCACGTTATCCGCTGCAAGCCAGCGAAGTGGCATTCAACCTGCTGGATAGCCATGATACGCCAAGGCTGCTGACACTGTGTGAAGGCGATCAGCGCAAGATGAAACTGGCAGCATTGTTCCAGTTCACCTATCTGGGCACGCCGTGCATCTATTACGGAGACGAGATCGGGCTGGATGGCGACCATGATCCGGGCTGCCGGAAATGCATGGAATGGGACGAGGCGAAGCAGGACCGTGAGTTGTTCACCTTTTATCAGCAGCTTATCGCCCTTCGCCATGCCCATCCCGCTCTACGTGCAGAAGGTCATGTTCGATTCCTGCAAGCCCGTCCTGAAGGCAGCCAGCTCGTTCTCGAACGGCAGAGTGAGGATGAACGCATTCTCGTTCTGTTCAATCGTTCGGAGGAAACGGCGATGATTGAATTCGAGGGTGGCGCGGGCGAATGGACCGAATTGTTGGACGGTAACCACCGCACAGCTAAGGACGGCGATGTTCTCGCTGTTGAACTGCCAGCATACGGTTATGCTGTGTTAAGTACAGATATCAGTCAGGGATAAACGGTAAATATTTATTTCTCATCGTCGTAGATTACAAGAGTTTTCTCCTGTAAAGCCCGGAGTTAGGCTGAGGCTCTTTCTCATCAAATAAAAAAAAGGCGTCCAGCATGACCTGTAAAGGCCAGTGGACGCTTTTCTCCATTTTGTCTCCTGTATAATTAATCCTGTCCTATGGGCTTCGTTCTATGCCTGCTCTTTCGAAATATCGGTTGTGCTCTGTGGTTCGGACTCAGCTTCAGGTTCCGCACGCTTCGCTTTGGGTTTCGCCAGCTTCTCCATCATTTTCCGGCCCGTTGGCGTCTGGGCCAACCCGCCCTGCGCTGTCTCGCGGTGTCTGCTCGGCATCGCACTTCCCACTTCCAGCATGACATCAATGACTTCATCCGATGGAATAGCACTTCTTACCCCGGCCAGCGCCATATCGGCTGCAGCCAGTGCCGTTACCGCACCGAGTCCGTTGCGGACGATGCATGGAATTTCAACAAGCCCTGCGACCGGATCGCAGATGAGGCCCAGTGTATTTTTTAACGCGAGACCTACGGCATGAACGACCTGCTCCGGCGTCCCCCCACGCAGCTCCACCATTGCACCGGCAGCCATGCCGATCGCCGAACCGACTTCTGCCTGACAGCCACCCTCTGCACCAGAAATAAACGAGTTATTGGCGATGACATATCCAATTGCACCTGCACAGAATAAGCCGTTCACCAGATGCTCATCACTCCATCCGAATCGCTCCTGGGAGCTGATGAATACACCGGGGATAATCCCGCAAGAACCCGCTGTCGGCGTAGCCACAATCCGGCCCATGGATGCGTTGACTTCAGATACACACAGCGCATAGGCCATTGCCAGTGCGGAAGCGTCCCCCGAGCAGGTTTCGCCCTGGCGAATATATTCGGCCATCTTTTTGCCGTCTCCGCCGGTCAAGCCACTGCGCGAAGTGGTGTCCTCCGTCAGTCCTTTCCGTACAGCCTCTTTCATCACCTGATAATATTCCGACATCTGCCGCACAACATCCGCTTCCGGCGTATTGGTCTCCTGGACCTGCTCCTCGATCATTAGCCGGGCAATGGTTTTGGATTCAGCCGTACAGATCGTATTCAGCTCATGCAAGTGCTTAAAGCGCATCCGGATCAACCCCTCTCTTCAAATCAATGACGCGAATATCCAGCACATGATCCAGTGAACGCAGGCGTTCCAACATCTCGGCACTTGGTGCTCCGTCCATTTCCATCGCTGTTAGTGCTTCGCCATCCCGGGCTTTTCGGTCTACCTGCATATAACCGATGTTAACCCCTGAGGAGCTGATCGTAGACGTCACGGAAGCAAGCACCCCTGCCTTGTCCGCATGACGCAGAACGAGTGTGGGGAATTCCCCGCTGATCTGTACCCGGAAATCATTAAGCGCATGCACCGACACACTGCCGCCGCCAATCGAAGCACCAACGAGTGAACATTGACGCTCACCGTGCCACAACTCAATTTTGACCGTATTCGGATGCGGAGCAGGCAGTCCACTTGTATAGAACTCAACCTCCATACCCGCTTGTTCGGCATACGCCTCGGCGTCCGGTATCCGCGGATCATCCGTGACATAGTCAAGCAAACCACCAATTAACGCCAGATCTGTACCGTGACCTTGATACGTATCGGCAAATGAGCCGTATAGTGTCAGCCTGGCACGTTCAGGCGTACACCCCAGCCACTGCCTTGCAATTCTTCCCAATCTCGCTGCCCCAGCTGTATGTGAACTTGAAGGGCCCGTCATCGACGGACCAATAATTGAAAAAACATCTTTAAATCGCATCCTGCACCCCTCCATATCGTCATATCCATCCAGACATGCACCATAATGTTCCTTCATTACTGAATGATGACATCAAAAAAGGACAGTAGAAGGCCTTAGGCCCTCTCTCTGTCCTCGTTACCTGAGAGTTTCATGATCAGAGGCCGCCCCATGGGGTACCCTTCTCATCATATACCCCTTGGGTGGCGCATTCGCGCACTCTCCAGAGTTGCGTCCAACGATGGTACATTTACCTGAGAGATTAACCACCTGCGCCGGGTGCGCAGCGGCTTGCTCCTTCGGTGCCTGGCAGCCTACTTAAACCAATGGCCTGCCCAGGTCTCTCCCGCTCGTTCTCATCCGCTGTATCGTATATATTCGCTTGAACACATATCAAACGTTGTCCTTGTGAAATTGATCATTCATATAACAGATTAATATGCAACACACGTAATGTCAACAAAAGTAACGCATCATTATCATCTTGGCAAAATTCCTCTAATATTATATGCAGCTTTCCACGGAATCGTTCAGTTTTCAATAGGATATAGACTAGCTATGTAGAGATTTTGAGGAAGAGCTGTGATCCTTATAATATGACTGTCTTGAAGGAAGCCAGCTCGTAAGCCATAACAGAAGGGAACCCAGCATCAGAACTGCCGAAACGACCGTATATACCGTTCGAAGAGAGATCACTTCGGCAACTACACCCATGACCAAAATCGAAATGACCTGCAATGCACTCAGCATGAGTCCAAGTACGCTGCTCATTCGCCCCATCAAGTCTACCGGTATATTATTCTGATAAAAGGTGACCAGTCCCGTGTTTGCCGGCGCCGAACACAACCCAAGCAGAATAAAGGCGAATGCGGCAAGTTCGAACGAAAACGAACGAGCGAACAGGAAATAACCAAGCGCAACCAAGAGCACGCCTCCGCCCATCATGTGACGGATGGACAAGTGTTTGGCGAACAACCAAACCAGCAGAGAACCCGCCATGTATCCAGCTCCAGTAACACTCATCAACGCACCATAGTGTGACTCGGACAGGTTCATGACTTGACGGATAAACACCACTTCCTGTGCATCCAGCGACATGCCAATAACAAGAATAATCTGGAACAAGGCATAGATGCCCACCACATATCCTGCTTGGCGACTGAATAGCATTACGGCTCGCCAATCCTGGGCAATCAGGCGAGGGGTTAGCCTTGTCCTACCGCTGCTCTGCTCTCCAGTGCCCAGCCTTGGCAGTAACATCAGGATTAGCGCCGACACCACAAAGGAAGCTGCATTGGCATAGATCGCCGCTGCAGGTGACAGATAAATCAACATGACTCCGGCTATGGCTGGGCCTGTAATAAAAGCACCAGAACTGATCATTGCCTGCAGGGAATTGAATCGCTTGCGCCGCTCAGCAGGAACCAGCCGGGTGATGTACACCTGCGAAGAAGGTACGAATATGGATGAGGACATGCTGACAAGAAAAATGATGCCGTACATCATCCATAGACTGGGCATCAGCGGAAGCAATGCCACGAGCACAGCTCTCACCACATCCGCCCCAATCATCAGCTGCCGCTGGTCGTAGCGGTCAATCAGACTGCCTGACCAGAACTTGGTGCATACCGAGGCAATCGGCGAGATAATCCACAAGCCTGCAACTGCCGCCGGGGACTGTGTCATGTTAAGCACCATCAAATTAATGGCTACAATGTAGATGAAATCCCCCAGGTTGGATATGCCTACTCCGCCCAGGAGCAAACCAGCATGTTTCCATCCCCCTGACTGGGTGCCCTTCCCTTTCTCCTGATCTCGATCATTGCTCATCCATCAGATCCCTCCCAGGTTCATTCATGAATTTTAAGAAGCACTGAATTAAAACCCAATAATTGTATTATCTCCTATTTGATCCTTTTTCGCAGTAAAAAAATGGACGATGCCCGGCGTCGATCATCATGTTTCGCAAGGCTTCCCGTACCAAAAAGACTGCCGTTAATCGGGCAGTCTCAAGTCGGTTTAATCCAAGTTGCTTTTCTATATCATTTTTGGGTCAAATTCGAAGCCTGCCGAAACCATTCCTTTACGGCATTAGCCTGGCCATATTCTAGGAATATGGCTTTGAAGCCGCCCCGATTCACCATCAGCCTCGCCCGAACGGATAACAAGGACTTGCTTCGCTGTCTTCGGGTAGCCACCGTATCCACTGTGACCACATGAGGCCGGCGCATCAGCGCTGTTCTGCGGGAGATGGCCCGGTGGCGAAGGGTTAGCAGCTTGCCCTGAATGCTCAGCCCTTCATCCTTGAAGCACCCGTATCCCCAAACGACACATAAGGGAATAAGGAGAAATAGAAATGCACCCATCGGGCCCAGAAATACCGTCCCCGCTGTTCCCAGCAGGGCTGCACCAAGCAGTTTCCAGCGTAAGAATAACCAGCGAGCTCGGTCCGGGGGTCTGTTAGCAGGTGGCTGCATGACGAATTGCGGTACAATTCGGGCAAGCAGCTCATTGACATCGCGGAGCGGCAGCAGCGGATGAAGCATCATTTTTTTCTCCGTCTCTGAAGTCAAAACGAAAATCTCCACCTCGGCATAACCAAACGGCTGTCGCAGCAGTCCCTCCCTGATCTCCACCGCCTGGACCTTCCCTGGTGAGAACACATGCTTCTTTCGGTCGAGCAATCCGGAAACAATCGTAATATTACCGCCTTCCTGCTCCACCGTGAATCCGGCATACTTTATCGTGAACAGGACAGCAGACAAGATCCAAGCCAGCAAAAACATGACAGGAACCAGTCCGAGCCACCAGATCGCTGGCAGCTGTCCAGCCCGCTCAACCAAGCTGCTGTAGAAGTGCGCAGGGAGCAGGTCATCCGCGAAGGAATAAACCCCAGTACCGAATACGACAACGAGCGGCAGATTCATCGTGGTCAGCGCTCCGGCGAACAATCTGCCGGCTGACAGCCGCAGCAGGACCTCCCGTTCTGGCTGAATAAGCGGAGAAGATGCCTGGATGTGTCTCTCCTTTTGCTCAAGGGATTCTCCCTCTCCATCTGAGTTAAGATCTTCAGCATGTTCAGCTGAGAGAGGTGCTTCCGCTTTCTTCACAGCCTCATTCCGCTTCTGATATAACCACTGCTCTACCCGCTCGGCCTCCGCAACGGCGAGAGCGGGTAATACACCATCTGCCTCTTTGCTGCCGCCCGGCGTCTCAATCTTGAGCTGTGCCAGCCGGAGCAAGCGCTGAATCAGAGGCTGCTGTGTCTGGATGGAGTGAATACGGCTGAAATAGATCGATTTCTCCTCTCGGACAAATATGCCCTGACGCAGCACAATCCGATCATCCTGAAGCGTGTAGCTGAATTTACGCCATTTAAACCACCCGTACAAAATAAAAGGAAGCGTAAATAGAACAATGGCAGCAGCATAACCATACCAGGGAAACTTGCTCCAGTTCACGCCTTTGATGATGAGTAGAACGAGGATGGGAATGATGGACTTCATTACGCTAAAAAAAGGAAATAACATGTACAGCTTATGTAGATGCTTTGATTCATTCATCGGGATCTTCCACCTTCGCCAGATGTCCGATACTGCGCTTCAATTGCTCTGCTTCCTCTCTTTCCAGTCCGGCGATATGGAGTGTGGCTGCCGCAGTAACGATGCTGACTTTGGCAAGTCCATACTTTCGCAGCAGCGGACCGCTCTCCAGTTCCACCTGCTGTACACGCGTCATCGGCACAATCGTATCCGTATGCCATAACCAGCCGGAATGGATCTCCACTTCATCCTCAGCCACCCGAAAACTAAAGTGTCGGTGTCGTAATCCGGGCAGAATCCAGGTGTACCAGACCAGTGAAATGATAAAAAGCCCTAATCCAATCCAGCCCGGCCACAGCACCCATTCTCTAACCCATGCGATCATCAGATATCCAGCAGCCAAAAGAGTCAACAGCCCATTGACCATAAGGGCCGTCAGGGCTGTAGCTTGTTTGGCTTTGGGGTGGAGACGTCGCAGTTCTTCGTTGTTAACCTCTGTGTAATCCATTGCGTGACTCACACTCTCCTACCATTCAAAATTAAGGCTGATTAGGAAGCTTCAGATTCTTCGCCCAAGCCTGAAGCTTCTCCTTCGTCCATTCCTCGTTCTCACCCATGATGGAGTACCGCAGCCCATTCTCAGTCCATGATATGTTCCGTATACTCTTCATATACGAACCCTCGGTATCCCGAACCTCCACCTTGGACTCATCAGGCAGCAGTGTATCATCCACATTTTCATCCGGCGCCTTGAATACGGTCAGACTCACTTCAACCTTGTCGTTGTTGACGTAATACAAGGTCACTTCATCCCTGCCAAACTCTCCGCTTGATGAATACATTTCCATCCGAGACAGCTCCAGCTCAACGCTCATATCCTGTAAAAAGGGTTGGCCCAACGCTTGTTCCGCTTCTTCCAGACTCACTTCCGAACTCTGGCTCAGATCGTTCAGATCTTTCACTTCCACTTCTTCGGGAATGTCGATTACGAACGTATCCTCAGAAAATTCGGGATCATATTGAATCGGATCATAGACCATTTCTGACTTTTCATCACCATATGTGCTAATGACTTTAACAATCATCCACGTTTTGGGGTCAACCCAATATTCGGAGGAAATGGATAAAGTGCCATCCTCTTTCGGCATCAGCTTGATGTGAATGACTTCCTGTCCGTTAAGCTCTTCCTGTCCCATCATATCCACATCATGGGAATCCCGCAACCGTTCCAGCTGATCCACCAGCATCTGTTTTTGAGTCTGTTCTGGCTGTTGTCCCGTGTCAGATACGTTCATCGAATAGGCCGTTCCGGTCTCTTTTTCGTAAATGGTGATGTCTGTTCCGTTATTGACCGCGTAGCTGATATTGCCATTCTCCTCGGTTTCGGTGCGCTTACGCCCGGTCTCTCCGTCGACCCATTCCTTAATGTGCATGGTGTGACTCAATTTGTCATCCGACCACACTTTCATTACACCTTCAGCATAGTACGAAGCGGGTTTCGTTTCTGCAGTGACAACCTTCTCGATCATCTCATCTCCTGACAGGCCAACCAGATCCTTCTCAGCGCAGCCTCCGAGCAGTGACCCCGCAAGTAGCGCTGTACCGAGCATCATCCATCCTTTTTTCATCATTATCGTTCATCCTCTCTCATTCGTTTAAGGGCATTACAACTCGGGCAATCGACATACAGCCAGCGTGCCGTATCCTTCAGCCGACCACATGCGCATCTCACCTCCATGCTTGATGGCAATCCGTTTGGCTATGCTTAATCCGAGACCTGAACTGCCCGCATATGCCTT
The DNA here is from genome assembly GCF_040546835.1 of Paenibacillus sp. PvP094. Classification (NCBI taxonomy): domain Bacteria; kingdom Bacillati; phylum Bacillota; class Bacilli; order Caryophanales; family Paenibacillaceae; genus Paenibacillus; species Paenibacillus sp. PvP094. The sequence goes on from NZ_JBEPOM010000001.1 coordinate 1,593,616, forward strand.
CTCTTCCTGATTCTGATGTTGAACATAGGGTTCGAAAATACGATCCAGCTGTTCTTCGGGAATAGCAGTCCCTTCATTTTGCACCAGAATTAATGTTGATCCCGTTCTGTACTTATCCAGCTCCAACGCCAGTGTTGGAATAACCCATTCCGGCAGCGGCTGATCTGAAGCAATAACACCCAGACCCATCAAACCGTTCTTGCTTGTATGACGCAGTGCATTGTTGATCAAATTATCTGTCAGACGCATCAGTTGTTCGGGATGAAGCCGGTAAAGGCGGTCTGTGCGGACAACCGTTCTTACCTCAACCTGTCCACGCTCAGTTAGTCCCCCGTAACTTCCAAGCAGCATATCGAAAAACTCTTCTCCTTCCACCTCAACCATGGCCATCTCCAATTCACTGGAACCCAGCGCCGAATACATTTCAAGTTCACCAATCATGTGTTTCATCCGTTCCACATTACCAAGCAACACATTCCGGTAGTCCCGTCTCTCTGACGGTTCCAGCGGAGCATCAACACTGAGTGCCTCTGCGTAGGCACTGATGGACATTAATGGCGTCTTCAGATCATGAGACAGCGAAGCGACCATGAGCTCTTTCTCTTTTTGCTCCTTCTCCACCTCTGCCTGAGTCTGCTTGACTTTCTCCTGCATCGCATCAAATTGCTCCAGCAGCATGCCCATTTCATCCCGACGTGCCGGTACGTCATCCATAGGAATTTTCCCCTGTGCAAATGCATGCATTCGGCCCATCAGATGTCTCATCGGACGGAAGAGCTTTCTGGATAGCAGCCAGAGCACGGTGCCGTATAACAGGATAAAGAAAATACCAGCAAACCCAACGACCCAGGCTGTCCGAACCGAGATGCCCTCCAGCCACTCTCCGCGAAGCATGGTAATCTCGTAAATGCCAATCAGTTCACCCTTTTCCCATACCGGCTTTTTCAGCGTAAACGTGCGATGACGAATCTGCATGTCGTACAGATCACGATATAGCTCCGAACCCCTGACTGTATAAGCTCCGGCAGCCCAGGTATCCCCGCCGGATGTATACACCCGGATCCCTGAAGGCAGATAGAGGTCAACGTTCAATTGATCACTAGCCAGCCCGGAGAGCGAAGCATAGGCATCCGAAGATTGCAGACGGTACAAGTCCGGATCGGACAACCTCTTTTCAATAGGAGCCAGCCGTCCGGCTAACTCTACATATTCCGCTACGGAGCGCTGGTCGTTATAGTAGTTGTACAGGGAGAAAAGTGCCCAACCTGCAGCGACAGGAAGCAGCATCACAATGAGAAAAGCAACCATCAGCCAGTACTTCAGCTTCATTCTGCTATATCTCCTATAAATCGGTATCCGCTGCCCCACACGGTCTGAATCCAGCGTGGTTGATGTGGTTCGTCGCCCAGCTTGGCCCGCAGGCTTTTTACATGCACGGTAACCGTACCTGAGCTTCCTGCTACTGGCTGGTTCCACACATGTTCATACAGCTCCGCTTTGGTGAATGCACGGCCCGGATGAGAGGCGAGCAGCGTGAGCAGGGCCCATTCCTTGTTCGTCAGCATGACATCTTCCCCGTGAACCTGCACCTGTTGTTTCAATGGGTTGATTGACAAGCCGTCGTTGTACGCTTGATGGGTCGCTTCCGGCTTGATGCCCTGATATCTGCGATATCTGCTCAGGTGGGCTTCAATGCGTGCTGTAAGCTCCGCCAGGCTGAACGGCTTGGTAATATAATCGTCAGCGCCCAGACCAAGACCTCTCACCTTGCTCTCCTCTTCGATGCGTGCACTCATCATGAGCAGCGGAACGTCGCTGATCAGCCGAATATTTTTACATACCGTGAACCCATCCATCTCCGGCAGCATCAGGTCGAGCAGGACCAGCTGATAGGTCCCCTTCCTGAAATCTTCCCAGCTCTCCAGGCCGCTCGAAGCCCAGGTCACCCCATATCCCTCACGCCGAAGATGGTCCATCAAAATGCGGGCAATTTCCGGATCATCCTCCACCAGCAATATGTTCACGTTGTCTCTCATCGCTGCTCATCCTCCCATGACTGTATTGTAACGAAATACAACTTTTTCTCCGCAGAGTTTATACTTTCTTCATAAATGGTTCTTGAAGCAAAAAAGCTAAGAGTATACAAAAAGAGCCCCCTGAGTTCAGGACGCCCCAATTATATTGGCTCAAGCATGTGGTCGTAATGTCGTGCTTACTGTATTAAATAACGATCTTATAATTCATAGAAAATACTGTGGTTCTCGACGTAGGGTCTGCAATATTTGCTGCAGAGCTTCGGCATCCGATCCTTCATCCATGCATGTCTGGACTCGTTGGCCATCTGGAAGGCATAGTAACCGAACGTAAAAATGAGCATGAATCCTTCCATCAGCCTGATCTCTTGTTTGGTAAGCGAAGCTGTTTGTTTGGTATAACCCGACAGGAAGATATCCCGTTCTTCCCTATTGAAGATCAAGGCTGCACCTGCAGCATCGAAAAGATAATAGCCATAACCATATAAGCAAAAGTCGATCATGGAGATCCCCTGTTCCGTCACCAGCAGATTCCCCCGGGTGATGTCACCATGAATGACTCCCCATGTCTCTGGGCCAATAGGATATGCTTCCAGCTGGTTGTTGATATTCTCAAACGTCTCACGTATCAAGGCAAAATCCTCAGGTGTAAATATGCCCAATGTGACGCCTTCCTCAAGCTGCCCAAGCATGTTCAGATTTTCTTCGATACTGCCATATGATGGACGGACTTCAGTCTGGCCTATCCAGCCATCCTTCGCTTCGAGTCCGGCGGCGATTATATCAAGCCTATCCTGCATGCGACCATATTGATGAAGTGTCTGCATCTGTATCCCCAAGTCATGAATCTGCTCTGTTGTCAGCTGCTCCCCTTGATGAATGTCCCTGCCTTCAATCCATTCCAGCATGGTGCAGCAGATTACCTCCCCACTTTCCAAGAAGCAGACAGTAACCCAATCTCCCGACAGATTACGAACAGGGTGCTGCACGCGTAATGCAGTCGTTGAATTTAATTCATGAAGGAGATTCATCTCCGCTTCCAGCGCTGGACGTGTATGTTGAATACCGGTCATGCTTGCATAAGCAGCTTTATGTATACGCAGCAGATACTTCTGTCCACTTGCTTCGTCCATAATATGATATGTCAGATTCTCATTGTGACGGATAAAGGAGGCCGCGGGCTTCCTTACGGGATAGCGCGTTATTGCATCCGCTACCAAGCTGTCCATGAATCGTTCGTGGTCCGTTGTTATCATCAACATCTCCTTCAGAGTCCTAGATATCCAACTTGTCATCATCTCTACCTTCAGAAAAATAGATCTGTGCTACTCATCATCTTGTAACTCTGGTTATCGTAGCATGATTGTTTTTGTTATGGCAAACTCTACCATTACTAAAATATAAAAAGCATAACCCCCAAACTTTGTTGTTCGGGAGTTATGCTTTCTTCTCTGTTTATTGCTTTATATTATACTCCATCCAATGTAATACACGTTCCTTAACCGAAACGTCCCATAATGTACTCTTGCGTCAAACGGTTGTCGGGGTTGGTGAAGATATGTTCTGTATCCCCGTGCTCAATCATGCTTCCCAGATAAAAATACGCTGTATAATCCGAGATGCGTGCTGCTTGCTGCATATTATGGGTTACGATTACGATTCGGAGATCCTTCTTAAGCTCGGAAATGAGTTCCTCCACTTTCCCCGTTGATACCGGGTCCAGCGCGGATGCCGGCTCATCGAGCAGCAAAATCTGAGGATCAACAGACAATGCGCGGGCAATACACAGACGCTGTTGTTGTCCACCAGAGAGAGACAGGGCGGACTCATTCAGTCGATCCTTCACTTCATCCCATAGCGCGGCGCGGCGCAAGCTTTTCTCCACGATTTCATCCAGTGCCTTCTTGCCTTTGATACCGCGGTAGCGGGGGCCAAACGCGATATTGTTATAGATGGACTTATGAAATGGGTTTGGCTTCTGCCACACCATGCCGATTTTCTGGCGCAATTTGATCACGTCGGTGCCTGGCTCGTTCAGGTCTTTACCATCCATCCAGATGTGCCCCTCTGTGCGGGAACCGGAAATCTCATCGTTCATACGGTTGAGGGACCGCAAAAACGTGGATTTACCGCAACCGGAAGGTCCGATCAGCGCTGTAACGCTGGCTTCAGGAAACGCGAGGCTGATCTGCTTGACTGCCTGGAAATGCCCATAATATATGCTTAACTGTTCCGTACCAAAAGGTATGGCCATGTTGGTTCCTCCTTATTTCGAAGCTGTCATGCGGCGGTATACAACCCGGCCGATCCAGCGCGCACTCAGATTGAACGCCAGTACAAGGATAACAAGCACCGCAGATGCTCCGGCTGCTACTTCCTTGGAATCTGGCCCAATGCCTTCACTGTTGACTTTCCAGATATGAACGGCAAGTGTCTCTGCCGGACGGAATGGGTTAAGCGGCGATCTTGGGCTTGTCGGATTCCAATCCGTGAAGTCCAGCGGCGGACTGCTCATCCCTGCCGTAAACATCAGGGCTGCCGCTTCACCGAAGATCCGGCCGGAAGCCAGGATTGTACCTGTAATCAAGCTTGGCAGCGCCACAGGCAGCAAGATGGACGTGATGATTTTCCATTTGGACAGACCCAGTGCCAGGCCCGCTTCCTTCTGTTCCTTCGGAACGGCCCGGAACGCCTGCTCCGTTGTACGTACCATGAGCGGCAGGTTGAATATCGCGAGCGCCATGGCACCCGAGATCAGGGAGAAGCCGAGGCCGAACGTATTTACAATCAACAAGAGACCAAACAAACCGATAACGATCGACGGGAAGGAGGACAATACCTCAACAACCAATCGGATAAAACTTGTAATCTTGCCTGGCTTCGCATACTCCGCCATATAGATTCCTCCGCCCCAACCGAGCGGAATGGTGATAATGAGCGTTAAGATCAACAGGAAGATGGAGTTAAAGAGCTGCGGTCCAATCCCGCCGCCCCCTTTGAGCAGCTGCGGCGCACTCGTCAGGAAGTGCCAGTTGATTTGCCCTACTCCCCGGAACAGGATGAATCCCAGCAAACCGAGCAGCAATACCACGATGAACAAGGCTAAAACAACTATGACGGATGTAGCAATTTTATCGACCGTTTTCGCCTTCATTTTCATACCCGGTTTCTCCTTTCGAGCAAACGAACCAGAATGACGAATACAAACGTCATCACAAGCAGGACAAGCGCCATACTCCAGAGTGCATTATTATGAACCGAACCCATTGTGGTGTTACCCATACTCAGGGTGATTACACTTGTTAATGTAGAAGCTGATTCAAGCAAGGATGTCGGTACATGCGGTGCATTACCGATAACCATTTGTACAGCGAGTGCTTCACCGAAGGCACGAGCCATACCCAGAACGATCCCTGTCAGCAAGGCTGGCAGAACCGTTGGAATAATAACGCGGTAGATCGTCTGCCAGCGCGTAGCGCCCAGAGCATAGGACGATTCACGCAAACCTTTGGGCAGAGCAGACAGAGCATCGGCCATAATGCTTGTTACGGTAGGCAGAATCATTACGGATAGAACCAAACATCCGGCTGCAATCCCGATGCCGGCTCCGCCGAAGATGCTGCGCAATAAAGGCACGATAACACTCAGACCGATAAAACCGTAAACGACAGACGGAATACCGGACAACAATTCAATGGCAGGCTGCAGTATCTTTTTCCCTTTACCCGGCACGATCTCCGTCATAAAGAGTGCCGCACACAAACTGAGCGGGCTTGCAATCAAAGCGGCCAGCAGGGTGGTTGTGAAGGAACCGGTGATGAACGGTAATGCTCCATAGGCTGCTGGTTCTGATGATGGACTCCACGTTTTGCCGAACAGGAATTCACTCAGGCTCACACCATCCTTAAAAAAGGTGGAGAGACCCTTGGACGCCACAAAATAAACGATGGAGAACATGACAACGATCAACAATACGACACAAATCGACGTATAGATCCGTCCTGTCCATTCTTCCCAGAAATGTTTCTCTCTCAAGGGTCGGCGTGACTTGATCTTGCTGTTCATTACCGTTCCCCCTTCGGTCTGTTCCATAACAACCATCCTTCTATAATAGAGTAATGTAAAATATGGGATTATTTCAGTTCAAACCGCGCAAAGAGGCAGGACCTTAGTCCGCCTCTCTCGCTGTATGAGCAAGTTCAAAGATTATTGAGTCAAGTTACCTGCTGCATCGCGTTTTACTTTCATGCCGGATACCGGAATGTAACCCAGTTCCGTTACGTCTGTTTGTTGAATTTCATCACTCAGCATGTAGTCGAGGAATGCTTTTGTAGCTGCATCCGGCTCACCTTTCGTGTACATGTGCTGGTAAGCCCACACTGGATATGTTCCAGCTTCTACGTTCTCAACCGTTGCTTCAACGCCTTCGTATTTCAAAACTTGCAGGCTGTCATCCAGGTAAGACAAGGCCAGGTAACCAATTGCTCCTGGAGTCTCGGACACGAGCTTCTTCACTGTACCGGAGGAATCTTCTTGGATGGATCCTTGAATATCTTCAACTTTCGTTCCCAGAGCGAAGTTCTCGAATGTTGCACGAGTACCGGAGCTGCTAGGACGGTTAACGATAACGATGGCTTGATCTGCACCGCCAACATCTTTCCAGTTCGTGATTTTACCGGAGAAGATATCGATCAGTTGTTGCTTCGTCAGGTCTTCAACACCTGCATCTTTGTTGCTTACTGGTGCAATAGCTACTACTGCTACTTGGTGATCAACCAGTTCTTTTGCTTTTGCTTCGTCTTCCAGCTTCTCTTCTGCAAATACGTCGGAGTTACCGATTGTGGCTTGTCCGTCGGATACTTGTGTCAAACCCGTACCACTACCGCCGCCTTGCACTTGCACTGTTACATTTTTATATTCATCAACTGCCATAAATTTTTGTCCAGCTTGCTCTACCAGAGGTTGCAGTGCTGTTGAACCAACAGCCAGGATGTTTCCGCTAAGCTCAGCAGCTTCGCCTGATCCTGAACCATTGCTTGCGGCGCCCTCTGTACCAGCATCATTTTTGGATCCGCATGCTGCGAGTACCAGTACGAACGTTAAGGTCATCAAAATAAACGGCAACTTTTTAAACATGTTTTGTTTTCCTCCCCCAATGTAGTGATGGCGTTTTGTGAATTTGTTTGTTCACCATCAACTCTTTTATCATTGTAGTTTCGGTATGTCATCTCAAAATCAATGTTTTGTAAACGCAATGTTAAAATTGTGGGCGGTGTTTTGAAATAAATGGAAGGCAAAACAACACCCTAAGCGACCTTTCCGGTTCCGGATCGTTCTTCCGAACGCTGTATTGGCTCGGCCTCACGGAAATTACATAGTGCCACTACGCTGACAGAACAATCTTCCGATCGCTGTTATCCCCGGATTTCATTAATTTTTCCCTTTGGTAAAAATCCGGTGATAAAGGCGAGCGCTTCGCTTCTACAGATTATTGCTGTCCTCTCCGTTCCAATGTAATGTTAAAAACTCCAGGCAGCAGGCGAATGCTTCGCTTCTTCAGAATCGATCCATCCCCTCCACTGCTTCGGTGTTGTTTGGTCGCTTCCAGACGTTTCAATCCATCGCCTGGGAGAGGTGAGAAAATAAAAAGAAACAGCCAATAAAAGGCTGGTCTAATGTAAATACTTTTTGTTAAATATATTTAAACTTCATATATAGAAGAAAATAAAAAAACTGCTCTTCTCAAGTGCATGGGCACCAGAGCAAAAGCAGCCTTTCTACTAATTCAAAATCCATAGCCACAGGGCCAGTCCAGCCAAGGTAATCAACAATGTCGGGATCGTCAGGATTACACCTACCTTGAAATAATATCCCCACGTAATCTTTACACCCTTCCGAGACAATACATGCAGCCACAACAATGTGGCCAGCGAACCGATCGGCGTCATTTTGGGACCCAGATCAGATCCAATCACGTTGGCATAGATCAACGCTTCTCGAACAATGCCTTCGGTATGTGCATCCTGGATCGCCAGTGCGTTAATCAACACGGTTGGCAGATTGTTCATCACCGACGATAATACTGCTGCGATCAATCCCATGCCCACCGATGCAGCCAGCAGGCCATGCTCTGCTATGGCATCCAGCCAGCGGCTCAGATGATCTGTCAATCCAGCATTCCGCAGTCCGTATACAACAATGTACATGCCTACCGAGAAGACCACAATGGACCAAGGTGCTTCCTTGACAACACGTTTCAGGTCAACTGCTTCACTCTTTCGTGCCAATATGGCAAATAGCAGAGCGACGGCGCCCACGATAACCGATACCGGGATCGGCAGAAACTCACTGGAGATGTAAGCTATCAGAAGCAGCGCAAGCATATACCAGGCAATACGGAACATCCGCGGATCGCGAATGGCTTCCTTGGGATCGCGAGCGGCGGAGATGTCGTAGCGATGGGGAATACTTTTACGATAAAACAGATACAGCATTCCTGTACTCGCTGCAATGGAAAAGAAATTGGGAACAATCATCCGCACAGCATACTCCACAAACGTAATTCCAAAATAATCGGCTGACACAATATTCACCAGGTTGCTGACAATCAGCGGCAGTGACGTGGTATCGGCAATAAACCCGCTTGCCATGACAAATGCAAGTACCATGCGTTCATCGAATTTCAGCGCACGCACCATGGCGAGAACAATCGGAGTCAGAATAAGCGCCGCACCATCGTTGGCAAATAAAGCAGACACTGCTGCTCCGAGCAATATGGAATAGATGAATAGTCTGCGTCCATTCCCTCCAGCGAGTCTCGCCATATGAAGTGCAGCCCATTCGAAGAACCCGGTCTCATCCAGAATCAGTGAAATCATAATGATGCCGACAAATGCCAGTGTTGCATTCCATACGATGGATGCCACATCGGAGGCATCATTCAGACTGACGACACCACATAGCAAGGCGAGCACGGCTCCACCTGAAGCAGACCAGCCAATACCCAGTCCACGAGGCTGCCAGATCACCAGCGCAACGGTTAATACAAAGATTAGTATAGCTACGTATGTCATAAATCCTCCTGTACCTTCACCCTATAACTACTATTATAAATACACCGCAATTTAAGAGAAAAACCAACGATATAGTTATACAGGGCAACAGGAGGATTGTCTATCTTTATTTTATTCTATGAACAAGTAATATCACCGGGTTATGCCTGGTCCTTATTTTTCGGCGCATCTTCCACCATTTTGAACATGCCCAGCAGGCCCTGCAATTGTTCCGCCATACTGTTCAGATGTGCTGATGACGACGCAATCTCTTCTACAGATGCCAGCTGTTCCTCAGAGGAAGCCGATACGGATTCCGTATTCGCAGCACTCTCCTGGGTTACGACAGAAATATCATTCATGGCTTGGGCAACACGAGCCGCTCCTTCTTCCAGCTGCTTCGTTGTTTGAGACAGATCATCGAGCGTATGGGCTGCATCTTCAACGGCCACACGGATCTGTGCGAATGACTCTCCTGAAGTATTTACGGCCTGAATGCCATCCTCTACCCGGGTCTGGGCAGCCGTCATGGCATCCATGGCGGCATCCATATCCAGACGGATATTATGAACGAGTTCACCGATTTGTGCTGCAGAGCTGCCGGATTCTTCCGCCAGTTTCCGAACCTCGCCTGCTACCACTGCGAATCCACGACCAGCATCCCCCGCTCTCGCCGCTTCAATGGACGCGTTCAGTGCAAGCAGGTTGGTCTGTTTGGAAATGGTGGCGATGACATTAACCATGTTTCCAATTTCTGTGGACCGCGCATTCAAGGACTGAACTACCACAGCCAGCTGTTCCACCGTCTCCTGAATGCTGCTCATCTGATCTATGGCCTGTCCCGCTGCTTCATTACCGGAATAAGCTGCTCCGGATGTATTCCGCATGTTCTGCGTAATGGATTGCACACGTTCAGACATCATGCGGACATCTTCGGCCATACGACTCATCTGCCTCGATCCGTCGGTCACGCTCTTCACCTGCTGCTCTGCACCTTCCGCAAGTTCCTGAATGGAAAGTGTCGAGTGCTCAATGGCTTTGGTCGTTTGCTCCGCACTCGCCGACAATTCCTGAGAGGAAGCCGATACCTGCTCCGTCGTCTCCTGTACACCCAGAATCATCATTCGAAGGTTATCTACCATCCGCTCAAAATACTTGGCGAGATCACCGACTTCATCTTTTCGTCCGGTTTCCATCTTGACCGTCAGATCCCCTTTGCTTACCGCACGAGCAGACTCCTGGAGACGCCGGATTGGACGCAGCATGGAGCGTGTAAACCAGATAATGAATATTAGCGTAAGGAAGGTCGCAGCCAGAATGACGATTAAGGTTGCCATACGAATGTCTTTACTGGCATGGGACAATTCACTTTGGAACATCGTTCCGCCAATCTTCCAGCCCGTAGCTTCATTAGTGGAGAAGATCATCATTTTGGAATCACCATTGTAGGTGTAATCGAACGATCCCTCTTGTTCTGCAAACATGGGGTCCAAAGCCTCTGACGTTTCGTGTGTGCCAGATTCCACCACAGGTGAGGAGATATAATTTCTCTCCGGATCCATGATAATAACGTACCCTTCCTTGCCCACCTTAATGGAAGCCTGTTCGCTAAGTTCCGTTAGATCCAAAGACAGACCTACTACACCAGATTGATCTTCCAGTGTTTTGGAGATAAACACAACCGTTACTCCATCCGTATTCTTGGACACGGCTGACACAGCGGGATTGCCCGGGTTGGCCATCGCCAGCTTGTACCATTCCCGCTCCCTTGGATCATAGTTGGACCCTTGTGCACTGCCGGTTTTTTCTTTCCCCCTAACCATGGTCCCATCTTCAGTTCCTACAAATATATTCAACGCATCAGGATGCAATCCGACATACTGCTGTAATTTCACTTCCAATTCAGAAAGGCCACTATCCCCGCTAAGCATGTCCGTCCGAATGGAATCGGCAAAATAATTGATATCGTGAATCTTCGCATTGACATGGGTTTCAATAATTGAATTCGTCGTGCTTACACTTTGTTTGGCACTATCCATCAGTTGACCTTCCACCGTGCGATCGGCAATCAACAGTGTGATCATTCCAATGATCAAACTGGGCACCAGCAATACGGCTAGAAAGGATACCAGCAATTTATTTCGTATACTCCAGACAAAGCCCTTTTTCTTGTTCTTCTTTTTTGCTTTATTTTCTTTCTGTTTGACTGGTTTGGCAGCTTTTTTCGCTTGCCCTTGGTCCTGATTCTCCCCCATCTGCTTTTCCCCCTCTAGAAAGTTCAATCCTTCTTTATTTGTATGTAGGACCCTCTCCATGTCTATCTCAACCCTTCTCTTCACACCAAATCCTATCGATAGGGCTATCTTATATATCGGCTTAAGTTCAAATTTATTTGATTACAAAAATTTACATGGCATGTCAAACAAGCCACTCCGCTAATTGGAAGTGACTTGTTTATATGTACATATTAAAAAGGCATTTATCTAGGCAGATGTTTGCCGATATGGACCCTGCGGCGGTTTGGCCGACGGTTTGCCAAAGTAATATCCCTGAGCCAGCTCGATCCCTATGGAACGGCAAAAATCAAATTCCTCCATGCGTTCGATGCCTTCAGCAAGCACACGTCCCCCGAATCGGCGTGACATCTCCACAATATCGATAATTTGCTGTTGTTTCACCGGGTCACGATCACACTGATCAATCAGACTGCGATCAATTTTGACAAAATCAGGCTCCAGCCGATTCATCAATTCAATGGTCGAATACCCTGCCCCGACATCATCCAGTGCAACCGACATTCCATGGGAACGATACACCGAAAAAATATGCTGGAGAATGGACATATGCTGGATCTGTTCCGTTTCCACAACTTCAAACACAAAATCCTTGGGGTCCAGTTCCAAGCGCTCAATCGCTTCAAACGTATGGATCAGGCAAAACTCAGGATTGTATATAGAGGAGGGCAGGAAATTCACAAAGCGCTTAACACCATGAGGCAAAAAGGCTGCACTTGTTTCGATTGCTGTGATTCTTGCGGTCCGATCCAAAAAGGAATGTAAACCCGTGTCCCGGGCAACCTCAAACAAGTTATACGGGCTAAATGGCGTGCCATTTTCGGAAGGTCGAAGCAAAAACTCGAATCCGACAATCTGTTCATTTGCATCAACAATAGGCTGCATATGACTGCTGAATTGGTTGTTCAAAATAATCGATACCAGATCAGCATGCTTGAATCGAGATTTCATCATCTGAAGACTAATCCAGCCTGCTTGATCCGCCTGTTCATGCATTGGAGTTACCTGTACTGTAATCGATTCCGGGCGGATGGCTTCGAGCTTCTGTATCGCTTCCAGCCAGTTTTGTACAGATTCAGCATTCGTATAGGTCATCCATATCGCTTCATCCGAATGTTCAACATGCACACCCAACGTTCTCAGCAATTCCAGCAAAACGGGGAAAACGGGACGCAGATACAGAGTACCTTGATCCTCAATTGGATAGATTGGACTGCAGCCACTGCAATTCATGTAGAACCCCCTTGCCGGTTTATGTTTCTATTTCAATTAATGTTAAATGGTATATACCCAAAGTTTGTAAATATTATAGCATGGGTCATAAAATTAATCTCTAGTGTTTTGATGACTTCCGGTATGAACGTTTTTGCTACAGTCCTAAACATTTTTGCAGAAAAAAAGACCGCCAGTCTGTTGACTGTCGGCCTTCATCATCCGCTTTATATTAAGAAGCGGGAATTACGATTTTCTGTCCAACTTTCAATTGATGTACATTTGAAATTTTGTTGGCTGTGGCAAGCTTGCGCCAGTCCACACCATATTTCAAGCCGATGCGGTACAGGTTGTCCCCTTTTTTCACCACATATACCACTTTGCCACTTGCTGGTTTCTCAGGTTGCGGTTCTGGTTTTGGTGTTGGGGCAGGTGTTGGTGCTGGAGCAGGCTTCGTTCCCGGTTCAGGAGTCACCGCGGCTTCTCCAGTCAATTTCAAGCCATACTCGGCAAAACCTTCGTCATCCGTACCAATGAACGACATTGCCGGGTTAGCTTCAACCAGCGCTTTGGCATCCGGAGAAGACGCAAACACCACTTCAAGATCGTTCAGCGCTGCTGCAGTTACACTTGCAGAAGGCTTAATTGGTGCCAGTGACCAGTTGCCATCTGCAGCCGGATTGATTGTTTTGTTATCACGGATGTAGTCAATGATGACTTGACGGTTCTCATCCGGTGCTGCCAAAACGATACGTTTACCATCCGGATTGGCCAGTTTGGACGAAGAAGCACGATAGTTATTCGTTGCCACGATAAACTTTTGCTCCGGATCAATCGGTTTGCCATTGAAGCTCAGGTCCTTGATCCGGCTTGCCGATGCATTCACCACGGTTGCTTTGGAATCGTATTTGGCAGGCTGAGTCACATCGATTTGATACGTTACACCATCGATAACATCAAAGTTGTACGTCGGGAAATCCATGTTGATCAGCTGCTGCTGTCCACCCTTAGCCGGGTCGATCTGATTGAACTGGCCTGCAGACCATTCCAGCCATTCTTTGATTTCAGCACCGTTAACCATAACGGCATGTACCGTATTCGGATATACGTACAGATCAGCTACGTTTTTGATCGCGATGGTGCCTGCAGGGATATTCGTATAGTACGAAGCACCTGAACGACCGCCTGCTTTAAATGGAGCTCCTGCAGACAATACCGGGATATCTTCATACTCGGTTCCTTGCATGTGTTTCTCCACGTACCATTTCTGAGCATTCGTCACGATCTGAATGGATGGATCGTCCTGTACCAAAGCGAAGAAGCTGTTGATTGGAGCCGTTGTCTCTCCGACCGGACCACGTACATACTCAAGCGTACCTTCGTGCTCTTCATGAACCGCATCGATGATCTCCTGATCTGCATCAACCAATGGCTTTTTGTTCGCAGTGTCATAGATTGGACGTGCTTCTGTCGCGGAATCTACCACTTTCCACTTGCCATCCACCAGCTCCAGATCAAGATCAATGATTCCGAGATGATCACCCCAGAAGCCTGGCTCCACCGCTGGAACGCCATTAATGGTGCCTTTTTCAAGATCTACTCCCTTTTTGCCTTCAAAATCAGCACTTGGAAATACCTTGTGGGCATGTCCAAACAGAATCGCATTAATGCCCTCTACCTGGCTCAGGTACAGCACCGAATTTTCCATCAGATCCGTTTGAGGGATATCTTCAAAACCGGAGTGAGGAATGGCAACGATAATGTCTGCACCTTCAGCCTTCATTTGTGGAATGAATTTCTTGGCTGTAGCAATAATATCCTTGGCAATGACTTTGCCTTCCAGATTAGCACTGTCCCACTGCATAATTTGTGGCGGTACGAATCCAATAACACCCACTTTGATCGTGTGCTCTTTACCGCTCTCATCCGTTACTTTTTTGTCCAGAATTTCATAGGGAGTGAAGTAATTCTTGTCGTTCGTTTCATCGTCATCGCCGTCATCTACATAGACATTCGCATTAATATAAGGGAAGTTGGCGCCCTCCAGCGTCATGTCCAGGAAATCCAGACCATAGTTAAACTCGTGGTTTCCGATGTTACCGGCATCATAATCGAGCAGGTTCATTGCTTTATATACAGGGTGAGTCTCACCCTTTTGAAGTGGATCGATTTTGGCTACATAGTCTCCGAGCGGGTTACCCTGAATCAGGTCACCATTATCGAACAAGAGGCTGTTCTTCGCTTCATCACGGGCTTTTTTGATCAGCGTAGCTGTTTTGGCGAGTCCATATTGATCGGTCTCTTTATCGGAGTAGTAGTCGTAGTTAAGCAGATTGTCATGAATGTCCGTTGTTTCCATGATCCGCAATTTTACTTTGGCAGCATCTGCAGCCGATACAGGTACCGGAAATACTGCAAGCACGTTTAATGCAACCAAAGCGGCAGTCAGGCTTGATAATACTTTTTTGTTCTTTTTCAAAATAACCCCTCCCGGTTATGTACATTGAATCATGCCATAGTGTGCAAACGAATAGGCGCAGAAATAGCATAGATTTCATGGGTTGTGCGTGCTGAAATCATGGTCTTCACCAGCTGAATTCAGGTTAGTTTATCTCACATGAACATCTATTCATATCTGTGCGTATCGTTTACATTCCAAATCATAACGCAATGAGGCGTGGTTGAAAAGCATTATTTTTTACATTATCCGCACATAAGAATCCAACTTTACATAATCATGCGGGATTTCGACATTATTCTCTCTTTTTTTGTTAATATATAGTTTACTAAACGTGTTAAATACGTATATTACATAGGACTTACATATGTATCCATTTCAGCCTGTTCATCAGCCAGCAAAAAACCGCGAAGCTCTGCAGCCTCACGGTTTATATGTCCATCAAGATATATCCGATTATTCAGCGCTCCCAAAGAGCACTTCATTCGGTTGCTTTATTGTTCCCACACCTGATGCTCATGGTCCTTGCCTGTATATTCAATGCGTACTGGTGTAATATCCAAAATGACATAATTCGGATCGTCCGGTCCGTCAAACCATGCTTTCAGTTCATCATTCCACACTTCTTCACGCAGGTTTTCATTTTTGGTTACTTCACAGGTTCCTTCGATCTCAACCACTTCTTTGGAGCCACCCGCCTCATAGCCGAGCAAAAGACTGACATTAGGGTTGTTCTCAAGCTCCTCTACCTTATGCGTGCGGCGGTTCGTCGCCAAGTGAATATTCATACCATCATTGAAAAGCGCCATATAGCGGGATTTCGGTTTACCATTTTCCACGGTTGAGAAGCTGCAAAAAGGGTTGTTTTCCAATGCCTTTACAATGTTTTGTTCTAGTTCCGTCTTATTCATGGGACATGCTCCTTCCGGTTTGGGGATATATAAGCAGAACTTACTGTGATTACACGTAAGCACTCCACTGACAGAACAACCTTCCGATCGCTGTTATCCCCAGATTTTTTTTATTCCCTTTTCGCAAAGGAAAAATCCAGTGATAAAGGCGACCGCTTCGCTTCTTCAGGTTTCTTCTGTCCGTTCCGTTATCGTGTAATTCTATGTTCCACTTCTATTAAGTTTGTTGTGACATAAAAGCCTGTACTTATAGTGTACCCACCCCACCTATGGTGAATCCATGAATCCGTTCGTAAACGTGACAATATTGGAAAGGTTATTAGTTGATATCCCCAAGATAAATCCGTAATGGTTCACGTTTCAGCAGCAATTCGCCAATCGTTTGGGGATACAAACGGACGGAAGGCAGATCTTCAAGCGCAATCCATTCCACCGCAACCTGATGGTCATCCGGGTTGGAGCCTTCAAATACTGTGGCATTTATATCCTTCAGACTGCATTCAAAATAAAATTCAACCTGGTGTATGTCAGCATCCCATTCGGCAAACTCATGATTCTTCCCGATGTATTCCCGGATATGAAGCAATTCGCCTACGTTCACGGCCTGTCCAATCTCTTCCAGACATTCGCGGGCAACCGCATCCTTCAATTCTTCGCCCTTCTCCTGGCCTCCACCCGGGAAAACATAAGCTGTACCATATTGATCCTCCAAACGGATGACAAGCAGCCTTCCATTCTGTACAATAACCGCCTTTGCGGAATTTCGTATCGGTTTCATTTGTTCATCGACTCCAATTCATTCATATGTATCTATCTCGGAGGGTTCCGGTACCGACCCATTCTCAAGCATGACCTGCAGCCGATAGAATTACCCCTTCAGCTTCAAGTACTCTGCGGATTTCTCTTACAAAAGAGAGGGCATGCTCCCCATCACCATGTATGCATATGGTCTCCGCTTTGAGGGGAACCGCTATGCCTTCCGTGGACACTACGATACCTTCATTCACCATGCGCAGCACTTGAGCCAGTGCTTGTTCTGGCTGCCCAATGACTGCTCCTGCATGACTGCGGGGCGTCAATTTACCATCCGCACCGTAAGTCCGATCTGCAAACACTTCACTTACGCTGCGCAGACCGGTACGATCCGCCGCCTCAATGAGCGCGCTGCCCGCAAGTCCATACAGGTATAGTTCTGGCCTTACGTTGTAAACCGCCTGAGCAATAGCTTCAGCAAGCATCATATTCTCCGCAGCCATATTGTATAACGCGCCGTGCGGTTTCACATGATGCATGCATCCACCGGATGCTCTTACGAAGGCATCCAGTGCCCCGATCTGGTAAACGACCATGTCATAGGCTTCTTGCGGGGTTATATCCATGCTTCTCCTGCCAAAACCCTGCATATCCGGCAATCCCGGATGTGCTCCAATCGCAATCTGATGCTCCATCGCCTTTTCCACCGTGGATCGCATCGTAGCCGGATCCCCTGCATGAAATCCGCAAGCAATGTTGGCCGAAGTGATCAGCGGCAAAACCGCTTCATCCCACGGCATTCGGTATATACCATAACTTTCGCCCAGATCACAATTGATATCTACCGTCTTCATTGGCGATCCCCCGTTTCGGTCAATCTTCTGCGGATGAATGCAGCGCACAGCTGTAATCCCCGTTCCTGCTCCAGGAACAACTGCTGTGCTTTGTCATGTGTAATTGGCTGAAAAGCAACTCGTGTCCCGGGTCTTGCCTGTGCCAATACCGGTAAATCCACCCTGGCTACCTGTGCAATCACTGGGTATCCTCCAATGGTCTGATGATCTGCCATCAGGATGATGGGCTGACCATCTGCTGGGACCTGAACTGTGCCATAGGTTACGGCTTCTGATAACCGGCTCATGGGTTGTTCAAGCTCCAGCCTTGAACCCTCCAATCGATATCCCATCCGATCCGACTGAGGAGCAATCACATATTGTTCATTATACAATCGTTCCAGGCTTTCCCTGGTAAACTTGGAGGTATCCGTACCCGCCATCACACGGATCACTGGATCCTTCTGATAGAAAGGCCATTCTCTGCTGGATAGGTGCCATATCGGCCCCTTCATTTGTGTTTTCTCCAAATTCGCTTGTTCCAGCAATTGATGGAGCATGGCTCGTGCTTCCCAAGATGCCTCCGCAGCAGATAAAATATCTCCTGCCCGCAAAGCTCTGCCTTTCAAGCCACCAATGCCTGTTTTCAGATCCGTACTTCGGCTCCCCATGACCTCATTTACCTCTATCCCACCAGCAATGGACAGATATGCTCTCAATCCGGAACGACATCGCCCAAATTTCAATACACTTCCGGCCATTAACGCGACCGGACGCCACAGGGGAACCGGCTGATCATCCACGGTTGCCGACAGATCTGCACCACATAGAGCGATGAGGCTATTTTCATGAAATCGAAGCTCAGGGCCCGTCATGGTTATTTCCATCACAGCTGCATTACGGCGATTATTCACTAGCATATTGGCTGTTCCTGCTGCAAATGTATCCATGACTCCACCCGGATGTACACCATGCCGTCGATATCCGTACCTTCCCTCATCCTGAACGGTGGACAACAGGCCTGGGCGAATGACCTCCATTCTCATCCTTCGCCCTCCTTCCACTCCATGTAATCCTGCTCCGTTATCGCTTCAAACCGGACCCGATCCCCTGCCTGAAGCAGGCTCGGCAGATCATGTTCAGGACGAAACAGCTTCAGAGGTGTTCGTCCGATGCAGTGCCAACCACCAGGAGTGGCTACCGGGTATATTCCGGTTTGCTCGCCGCCGATTCCGACGGTCCCGGCTTCCACTCTCAGCCTCGGAGTTGCTCTTCGGGGTGTAGCAATCCGCTTGGGTAATCCGCCAAGGTAGGGGAATCCCGGTGCAAATCCAATCATGTGGACCAGGTATTCCCCGGATGTATGAATCGCAACAACCTCATCTGGGGTCAGTTCGTTTTCATTCGCAACATACTCCAGATCAGGCCCGAATGGACCTCCGTAGCAAACTGGAATCACAATGGTTCTGAATTGATTATGTACGGATTCTTCAAGCATCTCTAACCGGGACAATAACATCCTGCACACCTGTTGATATGGAGAAGATTCACTTGCTCCTTTCCCTGAAGCCGATCGAGTAAATTCTGCAACATCCATTGGATCATAAAACAGTGCAATCGACCCGAATGATGGAACCAACTCCACCATACCCGGAAAGGAATTTTCCTCCAGCCAAGCACAGACCGAGATCACTCTGCGGTGAACTTCATCCGATATTGCATCTCCGCAACGAATCATCACTCCAGCCTCACCCAGTGGAGACAGCATCTCTTCTGTCCATACATACTTGATTTTGCTCACGCCATCTCCCCCTGTTGGTAAGTTTAGGATTGATCATGTTCTATTTCGGATTCAGATGGACACTGCAATTGTATAATTCGCAGGCCCAGGATCCAGCTTTCTTTTCAAGCCGGGTAATCGAGGTATTGGACAACTTCGTACTGACATCAAGCGCAGGCACCAATCCTCGGAGGGTATTACGCAGAATGGCCCCATGACTGACCACAATCACTTTCCCATCAGGATGCTCTTTGCATATATCCTCGATCGCAGCACTGCCGCGCATCGTCCCAGCTTCTGCAGCTTCCCGTCCCAGCTCAAGAGTGCTCCATTCTGGGCCCCATTTGGCTATACGTTCTGCCTCAGTTGTTCCTTCCACCTGACCGCCGCCCATCTCACGCAGCCTTGGGTCCAGATGAATCTCACTTATACCCAGCCGTTCACTGATAATCTTCGCCGTCTCATGTGCACGCCCCAGATCGCTGGCATAGATGGCATCCCACGATTCAGAACTCAGCCTTTCCGCAAGCAAAACCGCCTGTTCTCTCCCTTCCTGATCCAGCGGATTATCCGTCTGTCCCTGAGACCGTTTCTCCTTATTCCAAGCTGTGCTTCCGTGACGTATTAATGCAAACTGTGTCATAGTGTCCCTCTCTTTGTTCTATAGTAAGGTTAATCATGCCGCTGATCATCCGTGTCTAACTCATCCGCGGTAAAATGTCTGCGTTCTTTTGGTTTGGCAAACTTGCTGCCGTTGTATACTGCTGACCCATTTCTTGGTATGGAAAGGCTGGTCCATGGTGTTTCTTTCAGCATTTTGGCTGCATAAATAATTTGTCCCACATGGTACGGATAATGCGCCAATTGCCGTGTAATAGCCTCCATGACGGTATGACCTTCATTGCGAATGTATATGATCTGTGAGAGTTGTTCCGGCGCAAAAGAACGAATGGCACTCAGCAAGCAGTTCCAGCCCTCTTCCCACTTGCCCAGCAGTTCTTCACGTGTAGAGATGTCATTGACGAATTCCGCATCCCGTTCTCGCCAAGGCTTTTCTCCATCGCTTGTGAGCACATCCGTCCAGCGGGATAACATATTACCCCACAGATGCTTCACAATGACGGCAATGCTGTTGGCATCCTCATGCCATGCCTGAAATAATTGCTCAGTCTCAAGCTGGTCCATAGCCTTCTCTCCGAGCTGCTTATAATACAGAAATTGCTTCTCGGCTGTCTCCAAAAATGCCTGATTCATATTCATATCCAATTGGCCAACACCTTTCTATATCCATAGTGAGTGCAAGGCTTGCTTTATTCGGGAAATACCAGTACGCCTTCTTCATTCGGCGGAAAAGGAATCACTTTTTTCACCGCATCGAGATTAAGCTCTCCATAAATATGAGGAAACAGTTCATTTAACTCATACAGGTCTTCATATACGAGTTCTGGCTTCAATGTTTTTTCATCAATACCCAGCAGCAGAAGATCCGTACGCCCTGCATAATATTGCGCAGCTACCCATGGAATCTGCTCTTTGGTAGAGCAATGAATGAATCCATCCGTTTCCAGACTATCCGGTGCATACACGCTCTCCTTGGATACCTGTTCCCATACCGATTGAGAAATAATGCTGTAGATCATTGCGCCGCCTCCTTATCAATCTCTTCTATGTATCCTGTGTATCATTGCAAGTATTATAGATCATCCCGTATACGGGAGTACAATTTTTGATCCGTGAACACGCCTTTAATCTTCAATTGCTTGCGAAGCAGGCCTTCATACGACATGCCCAGTTTCTCCATGACCCGTGCCGAACCGATGTTGCCAGCATTGCATCTGCCCTCCAGCCGGTTGCAGTCCAGTTCCTGAAAGCAGTAATGGACGATGGGCTGCATCGCTTCAGCAGCAAGCCCTTTATTCCACTCCTTGCTTGCAATGGCATATCCCAAAGAAGCACTCTGCATTAGTTCATTGAAATGAAAGATCCCCCCGCGGCCAATCAGGCGCCCCGTGTCTTTGCGAACAAATCCCCATAGATACACCAATTTATTCTCATAATTGTTCAAGGCCCTTTGGATGTATTGAACGGAGTCATCCACCGTCTCATGGCAGTTCCACAGACTTTGCTCGCTCACTCTTGGGTCGGAGGCAAATGCATAGTAATCCTCCGTATCGTCTAATGTAAGACGTCTGAGCAGCAGCCGTTCTGTTTCAAATTCTGGCGACTCCACGAATAACTTTTCAACGTTCATACAAACTCCTCCTATTGCTTAGGAAATAATGGTCTATCACGAACGCAAACAGGATCCCAGCCGTATATCTGATGAGATCTATGGCAAGAAAACCGTGTCCCAAAATCAGGGCACCCAACATGGTTGAACGCACCTCATTGAGCCATGGCATCTGAATCATTTGCGAGAATTCTATTACCCAGCTAAACACGAAGCTCAAAAGGAAAGCCCAAGCCTTACTTCGCCTGATCCAAACCATACGAAATCCGAAATAGATCATGCCTGCCCACAAGGCATCTCCAGCATGGTCATGTAAGAAAACAGGCAGCATATCCCCGTAACGACGGGATGCCAGCCCGGCTGCCATGGTAATGACTACCGCAATAAAATAAATTCGTCTTTCTCTGATCAACATCACCTTCTCCAATGCTTACGATCCATCGGGCCTAACCCGCTTTTCCCTTTTTGTACAACAATTCTATGATCTGCAATTGGTTCTCAGATGGTAACCTGTTTTGTACGTTTCACTTGCCCTTTGTTTCATTTCCTCAAGCCTGATGCTCTTCTGAAACGTCAGCACCGAGATGATCGAAAGAAAAAGATACCTGAAGTAAGCCCAGTCTTTCAGATCCCCATTTGAACTTATAATTGTAGCTTTCATACGGGTCACGTCCTCTCCGTTTTTGTTTCTTGGCCCACGCAGCTAAGCCTCTTATTGCGGTGACTTTGTATTTTTGTATCTAAAAAGGGACGTATATTCTACGCCCCTCTGCTGTCTGTCTCTATGATGTAAAAAGCTAAGTCACTCGCTGGTTTGAAACAAGCTTTATTTTACTGTTACCGGTATCGTCACTTTCTTGTTGTTCCACTTGGCGGTTATGCTCGTTTTGCCTTTACTTACAGCCACCACTTTGCCATTGGTTACGGTAGCTACGCTCGGTTTCGTACTGCTCCAGACTGCATTGTTGGTAACCACCGTTGTCTTGCCTGTATCATACTGCGCCATAACGGTTAGCGTTGTGCTTCCCTGCGGGGATAACACCAGCTTCTTCTGACCTGTAAGCAACTTTTTGAGCAATGGAACAACTGTAACTTCTGTCTTTATTGTCTGATCTTGGTAGGTTCCTGTCAAGGTTGCATTTCCTTCGGTTAGCGTTTTGACCGTCCCATTTTTAACGGTTGCCACTGCATTATTCGAAGAAGTCCAGGTCACCTGTTTCGACAGATTGATTGTTTTCCCGTTGGCATATGTACCAATGACCTTCAGTGCTTTGGATTTCTTGATGTTCAACTGCATTGCAGTAGGAGTAACTTCCACTTTGGTAATAATGTCTGTAATGGCTACAGGCACTTTAACTGTTTCCGAGCCGTATTTACCCTGCAACAGCACCCGGCCAGGGGTATTGCCCTTGATCTTGCCGTTTTCCACGACAGCTGCTGCATTCGAAACGCTCCACACGATCTCGGAGGTGACATCTTCTTCCTTGCCGCTCGCACGTACAATGCTGACTTTTGGCAGTGCACTTTCACTGCCTTTGACAAAACTATAGGATTTGGGCGAAGCCTTGATGCTTTTGATTTTCTCGGAAACCTGGACAACGAGCTGCGCCTTTGCCCCATCGACTTCAACATGAATCGTTGCCTCACCCGCTGCTACTGCCTTTACTTTACCTTTCACAATGGTTGCAACTGCTGCATTACTCGTAGACCACGTAACCCCTGCAGTCACATCCTGCTTGTTATCAAACCCTTCAACTTCTGCCATCACCTTCAGCGCAACCGTCTGTGACACACTTAACTTCTGCGGGCTGCTGTTGGTAATTTCAATGGAGGTCACGTCACCTGTAGCCGCCAGAATGTGTGATGGAGCCAAGATGGCACATACCATGATCAGTGCAAGCATTCCTCGAAGTGTTCGTTTTACTCTTTTCATTGCTACCTTCCATCTCCCATAACCCAATATTTTACTTCTATTATATTATATCGGAGATTGAATGCATAATAATGAATTTTGCAGTGCTAGGATGGTCTAAAGAAGTGGGATTCGACAATTTTCCAATCAACCTTTCTACGAATTAAAGCTCTACGCCGTTTACATTCAAGAAAATAAAAAACAGAACCCATAAAGGGCTCCGTTTCTGTCTTGCTGCCAACTTAACTTATAGTTCAGGCGGTTACTCTTCATCTGGAAGCGGCAAAGTCAAATATTCAGCACCGCCCATGTAAGGCTGAAGGGCCGCCGGAATACGAATGCTTCCATCCTCCTGTTGGTGATTCTCCAAAAGTGGAATGAGGATCCGCGGTGATGCCACTGCGGTATTGTTCAGCGTATGGCAGTAAGCCAGTTTACCTTCGGCATCTCGACAGCGAATGTTCGAACGGCGCGCCTGAAAATCTTGCAGGTTTGACGACGAATGGGTTTCTCCATAAGCGCCCCGGCTCGGCATCCATGTCTCAATATCGTATTGTTTATACGTTTTCTGCGACATGTCTCCAATACACACCGCCACCACACGATAAGGCAGTTCCAGCAACTGCAGCAGCTCTTCAGCATGTCCGGTAATTTCCTGCAGCATACGCTCTGATTCCTCTGCATCCGGTGCACAGAGAATGACCTGTTCGACTTTGGCAAACTGATGCACTCTGTACAGTCCTCGCACATCACGGCCGCCTGACCCGACCTCACTGCGGAAACACGTCGATATACCAGCCAGCTTGATCGGCTTCTGTACATCCACAATCTCATCGGCATAATACGATACGAGTGGTACCTCCGAGGTTCCGACCAGCCACTTGTCCTCCCCTGCCAGCTCATAGACCTGATCACGTCCTGTTGGGAAAAATCCCGTGTTCACAAGTGCATCCTCCCTGACCATGAGAGGCACTTCCATAGGGGTGAACCCATGCCCCAGCAGCAAATCAAGTGCAAGCTGCTGAACAGCCCGGTGCAGAAGCAGCCCTGCCCCTTTCAGCACATAGCTTCGTGTCCCTCCGATCTTCACCCCCCGCGGGATATCAATCAGATCATGAAGCTCCCCGAGCTCCACATGGTCCTTGGCTGTGTACGCGAATGTCGGTGTTTCCCCCACACGTCGCAGCTCCACATTATCCTCGTCCGATGCTCCAAACGGCGTATCTGGTGATACGACATTAGGCACCAGCCATTGCAGCCGGGTCACTTCCTCCTGCACGTCCGCAAGCTTCGCTTCGACCTGTTCCAGCTTCTCATTCAGCTGTTTCACCTGAGTTCTTAATCCTTCGGCCTGTTCACGGTCCCCGGCTTGCATCAATTTTCCGATATCCGCTGATAAGGTGTTCCGCATTCTGCGTCCTTCTTCTGTTTCCTGCAAAAGCGCTCTGCGCTCCTCATCCCGTTCCAGCAATGCACGAATGCTAATATTGATTTTCTTCCCGTCTGCCGCCGCCTGCACTTCATCTGCATGGGCCCGAATCCACTTCATGTCCAACATGGTCACCGTCTCCTTTGGCTAAAAAAATGCAAAGAGCGCCCTCATCCCTTGGGACGAGGAGCGCTCTGCTCGCGGTGCCACCCAACTTGCCGAATCAGGATACCCTGTTCCAGCCTCTTGGTCCGCGATAACGGGCGGTTCCGGTTAACTTGGGGATGGATTCGCTCCCCTGGCGATAACGCCTCCGAGTTGGATGCTCTTCAACGGCATGGTTCCGATCTGTAATTGTTGTGTCTCAGTATATACGAACCATGAACCACTATGCAAGTCCTACCAAATCCTTACACATGCTGTTATGATAGACTTGTTTGCACTCGGACGTATGAGCCAAAGTAAGCTGACCTTAAATTGTACATAGGTATAGAAGGAGTTCTCCATGAAAAAATTGTTATGGATCGGCTGCCTGTCCTATTTTCTTATCGGACTTGCACACGTGGTCCTCGGTTCCATTCTGCCTGTCGCACTAGAACATTATGGCAAAGATTACAGTCAGGGAGGAACACTGATCTTTGCCCAATTTGCCGGATTCCTGGGCGGTGTACTGTTATCCCCTCCGTTAAATCGTCGCTTTGGCAAACGCGGCGGGTTACTTATCGCTGCAGCTCTGCTATGCATTGCAGAGTTATCCTATATGCTGCTGCCTCCATGGGGTCTCATGTTCATCATTGCACCCGCAGCCGGTTTCGGATTCGGCATGATTGAAGCCGTAATCGGTACGATCATCATTGCCGCCATCAAAGAAAATACCGCAGTTGCGATGAGCAAGCTTGAAGTATTATTCGGAATCGGAGCCATGGTCATGCCGCTGATCGCCAGCGGTCTGATCTCGGCAGGGTACTGGCGCATGTCCTTCCTCGTCGTTGCCGTCTGTTCAGCACTGACATTCCTCTTCTGGGCCAGAATGTCATTCGGGGAGCTGGATCATGCACTCAGCAGGCGCCAGCCAGATGCCGCTGCTGGACACATCCATGCGGTGGAAGCTTCTGATGGTGTGTCTCCTTCAGACCGTGACACTACCAGTTCAATCTATCGAGGCCGTAATCTGGCCCTGATGATCTTATTCGTTGTATTTTTCTTTCTCTATGTCGGCACGGAGATGAGTCTTGCCAACTTCATGCCTGCCATTCTGATTGAAAAAATGAACATGAAGGAAGCTGGAGCAGCACTTAGTGTTACCTGCTTTTGGATCGCGATGTCTGTTGGAAGACTCTTCGCCGGATATATCGCTGAAAAGTTCCAGTATCGCGTGTACATTTTGTACAGCTGTCTGGCAGCTGTGCTGCTAATGGCCATTTTCCCGTTTACCAACCAGATCTGGTCTGCTTTTCTAATTATTCTCCTGCTTGGGCTGGCTTTTTCAGGGGTTTTCTCCATTGCTCTCGTTTTTGCCAGCAAAATGCTGCCAGGAACAGAAGAGTCTACACCCAGTATCCTGATTGCATCTGGCGGAGTCGGCGGCGCCATTCTGCCTCTGCTTACCGGTTGGAGTCTGGATCATCTGGACATCAATCAATCCACATGGATGCTTGCGCTATTTTCTGCAGGTCTGCTTGTAATCAGCTTGGTTGCTTATCAGTGGCAGAGCAGACAACATGTAGGTTCCGTTTGATTACCGTCTTGCAAATCGTATTAAAATCACCAATTAAGCTATAATGTAAAGAGGTTCCGCAGCGCATGCTTCGGAGCCCTTTTTGCTTCAATTATCGCACTGTAGATTGAAACTCTTGCCGTTCAATGGTCTACATCATGATTGCCCAGGAAATAGTTTGCGGCAGGTTTTTTCATTTCTGGAGTAAAAAATATTAGCATTAATTTATGAATTACATTCAGCAGGTTTACTAAGCTTCATTGTTGATCAAGGGAGCTACCACTTCTTTCCCTTTAATAAATGTACGGAATACATAGCGAACAAGGGGCCCAATAATGAGAAGCTGCAGCGGAAGGGCCAGGCTAAAGTTACGAGTGATGGTGTGAAGATAGGTTTCGAGGAGCGATTTACCCACCAACTGATTCGCAAAATAAGACGTGACCATACCATACAAGGACATGATCAAAACCATGCCAACAACCATGCAGCAAGACATGGCCACAATACCGAGAAGCTTGTTGGACTTGTCAAACGGCAGTGAAAAAGCAACTTTCTGGGCTACCGGACCGACAACAAAGGATTCCACTAGGAAAGCAATAGCAAAACACAAAACAAACTGAAACAGTAATTCAAGCGGGGATAATCTACCGATTAATCCGTTGTAAATCAGGTTGAAGGACATCATCACGATGACCATTCCTGTACACATCATCAAGCCAAAATAAATATGTTCTTTCTTCGTGGTTGGCAACTCTCTCTCATCCTCTCTGTTTACTCTGCCAATTATAAAGATCGCGAATATCTCCACATAAGTGAACATTCTGTGAATTTGATTTAAATCATATTTGACAACTCGGAATTAGGAATCTATCATATCCCTTAATATGTAAGAAACGATTTTCTGAACTTGGGAGGTTTTCATGATGGGTTTTCAAAAACGTATTGACCACATCGGCATTGCTGTACGTGATCTGGAGACAACACTGCGTTTCTATACGGAGATTGTAGGACTGGAATTGAAAGATCGGGTAACCCACACGAATGGTGTTATTCAGCTCGCTTTCCTTGGCTTCCATGGTAGTGATGAAACGGAGATTGAATTGATTCAGGGATACAGCGATAAACTGCCTTCCGAAGGAACGGTGCACCATTTCGCTATCCACGTGGAGGACCTTGATGCGGAATATAAGCGTATCCAGGCGACGGAGGCCGAGTTTATTGACGGGGAGATCGTTACGCTGCCCAACGGCTATCGCTATTTCTTCATCTATGGACCGGAGAAAGAATGGATTGAGTTCTTCCAGCGTTAAACCATGTACCGTTTAAGGAATATTCAATTCCAGGAACCCGTGGGTATAATGTGACCTGTCACGCATTATTCCCCCCTATATTCAAGGAGTTCGCCATGAAAAGACTGATGCAAATGATCGCCGCTATTACTGTCATATGGGCATTATGCTACACCGTATATTTTTCAATTCTAGTAGGAGAATCTTTACTCGTGACTTTAAGCAACAAACCACTCCCCCAATCCACAGTCCTGGTTCAAGAGACAACCCTATCCATTCCTGCGGAGTATTTCGAGTATACTTGGAAAAACAATACGAAATATAACGAATTTTCAGCAATCGATGTGCCAACCTCCCCTGTAAATGTACCTGCCGGTTCAACGCTCTTCATAACCTTCGATCAGACTCCTACAGAAATTACATTTATTGAACAGGGGATTGCGTTAAACAGTTGGATCAGACTAGATCATTCTCATCATACAATCGAAGCACCTGATACTCCTGGAATATATACCTATTTGTACAGTGCAAGTTGGTTTGAAGGCAGCGTTAGTTACGTGATCAAAATCAAAGTTCAGTAAATCAAACATGTACCCGTCTGCCTTCAAACAAAGATCGAGTCCGATCTGCTTATCCTTTCTGATATTTGATACATTCCCACAGGCAAATCACCCTTGGCTATTCCATCCAGTTCCTGACTGGACACATCCCGGCCTCTGGCCTATAATTACACCTAGTAATGCCTGTAACTTCATAGTTTCCCAGGGGAGTCGGAATTGGCCGGCTGAGAGTGTATCCCATCAAGATACTAACCCTTAGACCTGATCTGGATCATGCCAGCGTAGGAATCGGAGTATATCGAATTGGCCCAGCCATGTGCTGCAGCCACCTCTCTAACGCCTGCACGCGTCCCGGATTACGGGGCGCTTTTTTTGATGGTATCTTTTTGACACAAAAAGTACGTCATCCGGATCATAGCTGGTATAAATCGAAGGATTTATGCACCATGCTTGGATATGAAGCCAAGGAGTACCCCGCGCCACTGGCCGGACCATATGAAGGAGAGAAAAACAAGATGAGATGGCGTAAAATGATCGGACTCCTGCTCTTGTGTGTGACACTGGTCACCGTCGCTGCATGCGGCAGCAAGGAAGCAGCGCCTGCAGGACAGAACGGCAGCAGCACCACTGAAAACAGCAGCGAAGGTGACAGCGCAGCATTGAAGGATGTTAAGGTCGTGCTCGACTGGACACCCAATACGAATCATACCGGGCTTTATGCCGCCGTGGATCAAGGATTTTACCAGGCAGAAGGCTTGAATGTCGAGATTGTGCAGCCGGGAGCCGGCGGTGCGGATACGATGGTAGCCTCAAACGAAGTTCCTTTTGGGGTAAGTTATCAGGAGAGTGTAACACAGGCCCGTACACAGAACGTTCCGCTCGTCTCCATTGCAGCAGTCATTCAGCATAATACGTCTGGATTCGCCGCTCCGGTGGATCGAAACATTAAATCACCCAAGGATTTCGAAGGCAAATCCTATGGCGGCTGGGGATCACCGGTTGAAGAAGCGGTTATGCAATCCATAATGGAAGGCGAAGGCGCCGATGTGTCCAAAGTGAAGAATATCAATATGGGCGACACCGACTTTTTTACCGCAGTGAAACGGGACATTGATTTTGCATGGATTTTCTATGCCTGGACCGGCATTGAAGCCGAGCTGCGCGGTGAACCCCTCGACATGCTGTATGTGAAGGATTATTCCGATGCGCTGGACTATTACACGCCTGTACTCGTGACGAACGAGCAGACCATTCAGAATGACCCGGAGCTGGTGAAGGCGTTTATGAAGGCTACTTCCGAAGGGTATCAATATGCGATTGATCATCCCGAAGAAGCGGCAGACATTTTAATCAAGGCTGTACCTGATCTCGATAAGGACCTTGTGGTGGCAAGTCAGAAATGGCTGAGCCCGAAATACAAGGATGACGCTCCGCGCTGGGGTGAGCAAAAACAGGAAGTGTGGCAGAACTACACGGACTGGATGTTTAGCAAAAAACTGCTTGATGAGCAGATCGACGTATCCCAAGCCTATACGAACGAATTTCTACCCCAATAAAGTTGAATCGAAAGGAGCCGTGATTACTCATGGCAAGCACACTGCTTAGCATTCAAGTGATTCCCAAAACGCCGAATGGCGAAAATTCTTATCCTTATGTAGATCGGGCCATCGAAGTGATTCAGCAATCTGGCTTGAAATATCAGGTTAATGCGCTCGACACCACGATGGAAGGTGAACTGGAGGAACTGCTGGAAGTTGTCCGTAAAATGCATGAGGTGCTCGTGGAGGCTGGCAGTCCAAGCATCATCTCCCAGATCAAAATCGCCCACAGCCCGAACGGCTTCAGCATGGATACCCTGACGGAGAAATATCGCTAATGCATACGTACTTCAAAAGTGTATGGCCGCCCATTGTGGCGGTTATTCTCTTTATAGCCATATGGCAGGGCGCCGTTTCCCTGTTTCATATTGAGAAATGGATGCTGCCCGCACCTTCGGACATCGCGCACGAAGCCGCTTCCCAAGCAGAACGCCTAGGCATGCATGCCTGGGCGACCATTCAACTTACATTAGTTGGCTTCGCCGCTGGCACGCTGGTTGGGCTGCTGATCGCCATGGTACTGCATCTGATTCCATTTCTGAAATCTGCCCTGTATCCTTTACTTATCCTTAGTCAAAATATACCGACCATTGCGCTCGCTCCGCTCCTGCTGATCTGGTTCGGATTCGGACTGCTGCCCAAACTTATTACCATCATCCTGGTCTGCTTCTTTCCCGTTGCCGTCGCTGCCATGGATGGCCTGACACGTACGGATGCCGCCATGATGAATTACATGCGCATGGCGGGAGCGAGACGCGGCCCAATTTTCTGGAAGCTGGAGCTCCCGCACGCACTGCCTTCCATCTTCTCCGGTGTCAAGATTGCTGCTACTTACAGCGTTATGGGTGCCATTATTGCTGAATGGATCGGAGCCGACAAAGGGATCGGATATTACATGATGCTTCAGAAGTCCGCTTACCGGACAGATCGTCTATTCGTTGCGATTATGATTATTGTCGCGCTCAGCCTGCTGCTCTTCCTGTTCATTGCCCTGCTGGAGAAGCTGCTCGTTCGCTGGCGACCACAGAAGCGCTGAAATCGCAGCAGAAGCACTATACAAGGTTAGGAAGTGAATGTGAGATGACACTCAAATATAACGAACAGGCACCTCCTGCACCAGGCGGAAGCGCCGGAATTTCAACTCGAGAAGAATCACTCCGCACTGCTGCTTCTACCGCTACCTCCGATTCGGGTAAGCAGAGCCTGCCTGCACTGGAAGTACAGGACGTCCATGCTTCCTTCCGGGAACGACGGAACAAGCTGTCAGTCCTGAACGGATTATCCCTGACCGTAGAGCAGGGCGAATTCGTAGCGATCGTTGGGCCTTCCGGATGCGGCAAGAGTACGTTGTTCCATATCATTGGCGGGTTGTTGAAACCCCAAACAGGCCAGGTTCTCATGAACGGACAGAATGTTACCGGGCAGCGGGGCAAAATCAGCTATATGCCGCAGCAGCCCGCTCTCTTTCCTTGGCGTACCATTGAAGACAACGTGCTGCTTGCCGGGGAAGTGTCAGCACATACGCCACCCAAGGCAGAAGCGCTTGCGGAAGCACGGAAGTGGCTTTCCAGCGTCGGTTTGGGCGGGTTTGAACAGGCATATCCGCACATGTTATCGGGCGGTATGCAGCAGCGGGTAGCCTTTTTACGTGCCCTGCTCAGTCCGCAGGAACTGATGCTGCTGGATGAGCCCTTCAGCGCCCTCGATGCGTTGACACGCAGTGACATGCAGCGATGGCTGCTCGATATATGGGAACAAAACCGCCGATCCGTACTGTTTATCACCCACAATATCGAAGAGGCACTGCTGCTTGCGGATCGAATCTATGTGTTATCCAACCGACCTGCGACCGTGCTGCATGAGGTACATGTCCCTTTTGATCGTCCAAGACGTGAAGAAATAACGGAAGAGAAGGCTTTCCTCGAACGCAAACGGCAGATTTCGGAGTGGATGAAAGAAGAACAGAAAAAAGCCCGGCTAACTCCATAGCACGGGTTTTTCGTTATATTTTTCCAAAACGGTGATCCGCATTCATCATATTCACGTATCAACCTTCAAAAGATAATAGATGACTAGGAGGGGCTACTTCATGCATTCCCAAGCTTTTGCACCACTGATTGATGCTCATATCCATTTTGACAAATATACCGTGGAGGAACAGCAGCATATGCTGCAATCTTTCCCGGATCAACAGGTTGAGGCTGTCATCGCCGTTTCCATGAATATCACCTCGGCACAGGATAATCTGGAGCTGGCGAGACAGAATCCCCGATTCATCTATCCGGCTTTTGGCTTCCATCCTGAACAGCCCCTGCCATCGGTGCAGGATCAGAACCTGTTCTTCGACTGGATTGAAAAGCATATCGAACAAGCGGTAGCCATCGGGGAAGTTGGACTGCCCTACTACAATCGCCAGGAAGCAGAACAGGCAGGACTTGCTTTTGATCAGAGTGGATATATTGAGCTGCTCGAACGCTTTATTCAACTCGCCAAGCGGCATAACAAACCCGTCGTGCTTCATGCCGTTTACGAGGATGCCGATATCGTATGCGACTTGCTGGAACAATATCAAGTCAGACGCGCCCATTTCCACTGGTTCAAGGGTTCCCGTCAAACCGTGCGGCGGATGGCGGATAACGGGTACTTCATCTCCTTCACGCCAGACATTCAGTATGAAGAGGAGATTCGTGAGCTGGCAAGACAATATCCATCTGAACAGGTCATGGCAGAGACGGACGGGCCCTGGCCTTTCGAAGGGCCGTTTCAGGGGCGAATGACACATCCCGCGATGACGAGACAGGTGATTCAGGCCTGGAGCGAGATCACGGGCATGGGAACCGAGCGGGCAGCACGCCTCTTTTACCAGAACTCGAAGCGGTTCTACCGTTTACCTTAATGTACAGCACAGATAGACGACAAAAGGGTCAGCCGGACTTCCCGGATGACCCTTTTCGTTGACCTTAATTAACGTTTCATAAACCCTCTGCCTTCGAGATACGATTTCATCTGCAGACGTGCCGGCTCGGTAAGGCGTTTGGCCATCAATTCGGACCACGGCGTCGTACGTTCACCATTCGTGCGGGCTCTCATATAGGCTGTAGTGGTTTCGTCATAACTTTCCACACCTCGGAGCGTCTCTTCGGCATCATAGCGATTACGATGAAGAACAGCATTCAGTGGCAGACGCGGACGGATGCCGGTTTCCTGGTCGGCTATACCGACACACATGCCGAAGACAGGGTATACCCCTTCCGGCAGTCCCAGTAGTTCAGTCACTTCTTCAATCTTGTTACGCAGACCGCCAATATATACAATCCCGAAACCGAGCGACTCAGCCGCCAGAGCGGCATTCTGGGAGGCAAGAGCCACATCGATCGTTGCTACCATAAAATTCTCTGTGGAATCGGCATACGACTCCTTCTCCGGCTGGTGGCGCTTCGCCGCATCACTCAGACGATACAGGTCTGCACACCACACGAGGAAAACAGGGCATTCTTCCACATAAGC
Organism: Paenibacillus sp. PvP094; assembly: GCF_040546835.1. Lineage (NCBI taxonomy): Bacteria > Bacillati > Bacillota > Bacilli > Caryophanales > Paenibacillaceae > Paenibacillus > Paenibacillus sp. PvP094. The sequence continues at coordinate 1,627,184 of NZ_JBEPOM010000001.1, forward strand.
CTGGTTGCCTGCGAGTGCAGCGAGCTTCGATTTTAGTTCCGGTTCCGTCACGGCAACGACGCTATATGCCTGTACACTGCTGGAAGAGGAAGCCATCTGCCCGGCAGCCACGATTGTCGCAAGCTGCTCCTCGCTTACCGGATCCGGCTTGAATTTCCGCACTGAGCGGTGTTTCATCATCAATTCAATGGTTTCATTCATGTCTGGTTCACTCCCAATCCTCGTAGTACGAACTCAATCGTCTGTTCAGCCAGCTTATCTGTATCCATATCCTCATAGTTAAACGTAAACCGTGAGTTTTTGGCACGTTTGTGTGCCAGAGCCACACCCATGACCTGAAGCATTGCATAAGATACGGAATCGATCTGGAATACACCCTGGTCTTTGCCTTCCTGCAGCAAATCATTCACTTTAGTCCAGACAGGGTCCAGGAACCGAAATACGGTAGCCGTGCGATGAGTGTTCAGTGTAATTTCAAGCTGTACAATGTCGCTCATTTCCCAGTCCGTCATCGTGAACTTCACGACTTCACCTACAATTTTGCTGATACCCTCCACAGGGGACATGGACTCTGCAGCCAAATCAGTCAGCATGTGATCAGGAAAGAAGTGCTCAAATATTGCTTCAAACACCTTTTCTTTGCCGCCAAAATGGTACGAGACCAGTGACACATTGGCACCCGCCTCATCACAGATTTGACGAACGCTTGTCCCGTCATACCCCTGCTGCGCAAAAAGTTTTTTGGCTGCGAGCAAAATCCTCGTTTTGATATCCAATTCCGGTTCCGTCATTCCGTTCGCTCCTCTTGTCCGTTCTTATCATGCTCCAGCTTCCGGGGCTGCAGCCAGCTGTTTCATCTATTTATTATGAAAGTTTAACTTTCAAAGCGCAAGGCATGACCATATCATGTCAGAGCTCTAACTGGTCCTTGATACACAGCAGGCACCCCGGTTGAGATCCAACGGGGTGCCTGCTCCAATACTATAGAGTCATTTACATCTGTAATATTAGCTGTTTACTTGAGCCGGGCTTGGTGCACCTGCTGGCATGCGCCGTTTTTTGAGCAAGGTCACTACCAGGGAGAGGGCAACCGCGATGACCAGAACAATCGCAACAGATCCGGCTGCCGACTGAACGCCAGGTCCACCAAGTTGAACGCTCAGAATACCTTGAACTGCGTACGTTGCAGGCAAGTACTGTCCGATACCGCTGTAGAAACCGTTAAGCAGCTCACGGGGTACCATTGCACCGGAAGATACCAATTGCAGGGACAGTGAGATGATGTTGAACAGGCTTCCTGCAGGTCCGAAGCAGATCAGGAAGAACTGCGAGAAGAACATGAACGTGCAGAGGAACAGAGCCTGGAACAACCAGAACGCGATGAATCCTTGAGCAATCTGTCCTCCGAGCGCAACAATCAGCGATGAGCCAAGAAGCGATACGACCAGAGCAGATGCGATATTAATCACAATTCTCGCACCAAACAGGGTCAAGCGGGAGTGGGTTGCTGACAGCATTCCCATAGCCGTTTGCAGATTCATACCCATGATCATGGCGCCGACATAAGAAGCCAGTACCATCATCATCGGTACCATCTGATTATTCATGCCGTTCACCGGATTAATCGAAGTTGTTGTGCCTTCAACCCGGGTAGCCAGATTGGCAGCAGCATCGGCAGCCTGATCCGCAGGTGCCCCTGCAGCTGTCAGTACGGTCTGCACGCCTTGCGCAGTCGCTTGCTTATTGATTGTATTCGTCACACTTTGGGAGACGCCCTGCATCATGCTTTTGATCGTCACCGGGTTAGCTTCGTTAATGGTGTACTTGATCTCAGCTGTGGAACCTGCAGTCTGAAGAAGCTCGTTAAAGCCAGCCGGAATATTCAGTACCATGTGAACTTGGTGGTGATTCAGCTGATCCAATGCCTCAGCGGAACTGAGATCCGATACCGTATGGAAAGGCAGCGTCTTAGTCAAACTTTCCGCAATACCTTGGGACATCTCGCCATCTTCGTTCACAATGGCTACTGTCAATTCAGTCGTGCGGTCGTTCACGCCGGAGTATGCAGTCATCCAGATGACACTGAAGATCACTTGGAACATAAGTGCTGTTACGATCCCCACAATCACTGGTGGTTTTTTCAATAAAATGCGTAATGCCTGTAGCATAGAATAAGGTCCTCCAATATAGATTAGTTCACATTTGATTTAAACGATCGTTTGAATCAAACAATTGTTTAAATTTTAATGGCATATGTCATTATTGTCAACTTATTTCTGAAATGTTCAGAAACATCATTCTCGTTTCATAAAGTCCATTTCCTTTTTTTCATAAAAAGACAAGAAAAAGCACGGTTCACCGCAGCAAACCGCGCTCCATTTCAGGCTAAGCTGAAGGTAATAGCACGCCTATCGCCTGCAATCTACTTTGGATTGCGTTCCAGCTTCAAACGTTGCAAACGCAGCGAATTCAATACCACCGATACGGAACTGAATGCCATGGCCGCACCAGCCAGCCAAGGGGCCAGGAAACCCAATGCAGCGATTGGAATACCAATGACGTTATAGCCAAGCGCCCAGAACAAGTTTTGCTTGATATTGCCCATGGTGCGCCGGCTCATCTCGATCGCATCCGCTATACTGTTCAGATCACCACGCATCAGCGTGATATCTGCCGCTTCCATCGCTACGTCTGTTCCAGTCCCGATGGCCATACCGATATCTGCTGTAGCCAGGGCAGGTGCGTCATTGATGCCGTCACCAACCATTGCTACTTTCAGCCCGCTATCCTGCAGCTTCTTCACTTCGGCTGCTTTACCCTCAGGCAGGACTTCTGCCAGGACATGATGGATACCTGCTTGCTCCGCCACGGCACGTGCTGTACGCTCATTGTCTCCCGTAATCATGATGACATCAATGTTCATCGCCTGCAGCCGTTGAATGGCTTCGCGTGATGTATCCTTAATTGTATCTGCCACAGCAACAATACCTGCCCAGCGGCCATCGACTGCTATCAGCATCGCTGTGCGGCCGAGCTCCTCCAGTTCATTCATCTGGCGAGCGGTTGCCTCCGATATCTCCACATGAGCATCGGCAAGCAGCCGCCGTGTTCCAACCAGAATTTCCTGTCCTTGTACTCTGGCCCGAACGCCATATCCTGGTATGTTCTCAAACTGCTCTGATTGGGACAATACGATCCCTTTGTCGCGGATTCCTGCTACGATAGCTTCCGCTAGCGGATGTTCAGAGCTTTGTTCTGCAGCTCCAACCCATTTCAACAGTTCTGCTTCTGTCCAATCTTGTGCTGTGATCACATCCGTCAGCACCGGTTTACCTTGAGTGACTGTCCCTGTTTTGTCCAGAACAACCGTCTGAATCTGCTGTGCCGATTCCAGATGTTCTCCGCCTTTGAACAGGATGCCATACTCAGCCGCCCGTCCTGATCCAGCCATGACAGATGTTGGTGTTGCTAAACCCAAGGCGCATGGGCAGGCAATGACCAGTACGGCAATCGCTTTTTCCAAAGATCCTGCGAAGTCACCGGGACTGGCAAACAGATACCAGATCAAGAATGTCAGTGCAGCAATGCCAACCACAATTGGGACAAAGATCCCTGAAATAACATCCGCAATCCGCTGAATGGGCGCTTTGGACCCCTGTGCCTGTTCAACTACTTTAATGATCTGAGATAATGCGGTATCCGAGCCGACTCGTGTTGCGCGCAGCCTTAATGCACCGTTTTTATTCAGTGTAGCACCCGTAACGGCATCCCCCGGCCTTTTATCGACAGGCAAGCTTTCGCCGCTGAGCATGGATTCATCGACCGAGGATTGCCCTTCTTCCACAACACCATCCACTGGGATACTGTCCCCCGGTCGCACCAACACAATGTCACCTACGGCTACATACGCTGCAGGCACAACCACTTCCTGGCCGCCCCGGATGACCCGGGCTTCACGAGGGGCCAGTTCGATCAGGCTTTTGATCGCCTGGGAAGAGCGACCTTTCGCTACGGCTTCAAACCATTTTCCAAGCAAAATCAACGTAATCAAAACCGCACTAGTCTCGTAATACAGTTCAACCGAAGGCATCGTGGCACCCGCACTCGTGCCCATCCCGCCATGATCCATAGCAGCCGTTGAAGGTACCATTCCATTCGTGAGTGTCAGATACAGACTGTAGAAGAATGCCGCGCTTGTACCCAGAGCGACCAGTACGTCCATATTGGCACTTCTGTTACGCAGCGCCTTGTAAGCCCCGACATAAAATTGCCACCCAATAACGAACTGCACCGGTGCTGCCAGTACCAGCTGGAACCATGGATTCATGAACAGATCCGGCACCCAAATCCATGATGTAAATGAGAAGTGGCCTACCATGGCCCACAGCAGCGGTATGGATAATAAGGCGGAGATCATCCATTTCCATTTTTTGCGCTGCAGCTCACGTTCGCGTACTGATGAGGTTTCTTCCTGCGTCTGCTGTAATTCGGCACCATATCCCAGCTGTTTGATTTTGGCCGTGATATCGGAAGGTTTCAAGGCTCCAGCAGCAAATTCAACGTGCCCTGTCTCCAGCGCCAGATTCACATTCGCTCGGGATACACCCGGAAGACGGGAAAGTCCCTTCTCAATTCGGGCAGAGCACGCAGCACACGTCATGCCTGTAATATCCAGATCAACCGACTCCGTTACTGTACCGTATCCGAGTGCCTCCACCTTATCCCGTAACGCGTTGACACTTACCGTCTTCGGATCATAGGTTACACTCGCTTGTTCTATGGCCAGATTAACGCTGGCCTGCTGAACGCCCTCCATACGGGATAGCCCCTTCTCGATTCGTGTGGAGCAGGCAGCGCACGTCATTCCCGTTATCTGCAGCGTGGTCTGGGTTCCATCCGGTTGCGATCCGGCTACAGGTACATGATCCCTTGATGATGCTTTATCCATGATGGCGTCTCCTTTCATATGAACTTTCTATTCGCATACCCCTATAGGGTATAATTCAGGCAAAAAATCAGGCTTAAACGACGATCCCTCTTGTCTGTTGTATATCGGCATCTTGGTTCAGCGCATAGACAATAAGAAATCCGTTTAAGCCAACATGGATTAGACTACATCGTACCCTTGATCTTCAATGGCAGCCTTGATCTGCTCCACATTGACCTGCTGCTCATCATATTCCACCGCAACGGTTCCCGCTGCCAGATCAACCTGACCCTTGGCACCGACGTTTTTCACCGCTTCTTCAACCGATTTTACACAGTGGTTGCACGACATTCCAGTAACATTAAGCGTAATGTTAGACATGATTCAATTCCTCCTTGGGATATATAAATGATTGCTTTATTCTTTTAACAATTACTTCATCAACTTTCTTACCGTTACCAACAGTTCATCCACTACCTCATGTTCCCCTGCCTGAATCCGTTCAACAATACAACTCTTCATGTGGCCTTCAAGCAGCAGCTTGCCCACTGAATTTAGTGCAGACTGCGCAGCTGCAATCTGGGTAAGCACATCATCACAATACGTGTCCTTCTCGATCAATCCCTTGATCCCGCGAATCTGGCCTTCGACCCGGTTCAAACGAGATATCAGGTTGCTCTTCATCTCCTGCGAGTGATGGCTCTTGCGCACATGCTTCCCGTCACTGCCTTCGGTATGGCATGCCGCTGCTTGTTGACCGGTTGCATTGTCATCGGACGGCGTTACAGATGGTTCCAAGGGTTCCTTGGGATGGCTCTGATGATCCATCATGAACACCTCTTTTCTTCGTTCTTTTCACAGTGTAACATACCCCATGGGGGTATTCAAGCATCAAAAATACTGTTTTTTTTCTCCCCATAAGAGCCCTTTGAAACCTTTACGTTATACCTTGTGCAAGTCATCATTACAGTATGTATTCCATCCTGCTGCTGCGGACGGCTAAACCCATCTGTTCATAAAAGGCCTGCGCTCCCGTGTTAAATGTGGATACTGTTAATTCTACGCTATCTGCCTGAAGCTCCCTGCCCAGTTCAATTAGAGCATGCATCAATTTCTTACCCGTCCCTTGACCCCGCCCATCACTGCCGACGATCAATTCATTAATATACAGCACCTTGCGATCCAACAGCAGTTCAACTCCCTGAATCAAACTGAACTGCGCACTACCGTACCCCAGAATATCCCCCGTGCCTACCGATTCAGCAATATACAGATAACGCTTATCCGTCTCCAGCAATGATACAAACTCCTGCTTCTCCATTCTGGGTTGCAATGCTCGATACACATCAGGCCGAGCCTCAACATGCATTTGATGCAGCTCATCCATCAGGAGGGAAACACCGGGATAGTCGGTGGCCACTGCCTTTCTAATCTGGATTGGATCCACTTGAATCACACCTTCCTTTACTTGAATTTACATTATTATACAACAAAATATAATAAAAGCAGATACCTCAGCGGTATCTGCTTCGTCAGAAACGACTCATTCGTTTCGTCTTATTCTTTGGAGGATTTGCTCTCATTAAATGCAACCGGTGATGGCTTGGCTGCCCAATCGTCCGCTTGTGGCTCGATATCTACACCGTTCATGATTTTCTTTTTCTCCATCAAGGAATCCCCGTCTTCGTCCAGCTTGTTGCGAATTTCCGCCTCATCTTGAGGTTGATTATTCTGTGTCATCTTAGAGTCCTCCTTTATATTTCATCATTATAATGATGTTCCTTTATATAACTTACCCAATTATTTCATTCCCATTCGCGATGTAGCTATACGAAATCCACCTGTTTATCCAGAATAACTTCTTCCATCTTATGTTCCAGTTCCGGAATTGAAGGAACCAGTGAAAATTGAACCTGTTCGAGAGAGGAAGGCAGCGCGGGCACAACCCGAAAACTTATGTGTGTTTCGCCGCCTCCTCCACGACTGCTATGTCTCATCGACATATGGTTCTGTTCACTAATCACTTCTAACGCCAAATGAGGCACCACGTGTACACGGTCCGTTTCACTTCCTTTATAATGAATCTCCAAATGAATAATACTTTCCGTCTCATATTGCATCGAATGCGTGATGAGATATTCGCAGGAATCCTGGATCGTTCTCTTCATAATCGGAACGACACCCATCAATGGGAGCTCTTCAGGCGGGAAAAACTGCCTCTGAGGCACTGGTTGTACACTACGCAGGACATAACGGATGTCTTCCTCCTTCAAATCCAGAGACGCTGTCCATTCATCTATTACTTCCTGAGGTGGATGGTACTGAACCGCTCCTGTTATTTGCTTCCTCTCAGCGACCAGTCGAAGCAGCTGTTCATCAATCTGCCGTACCTGATCATTGTACTCAAAAGGGATGGCACGAAATTCACTCCAACCTGAACTCATATTTTAATCTCCTCCCCATTTCGAAGTTCACCACTGACTTAGGTATCCATTGGCTAAGTATCTAATAGAAACTATTCGCTACTCTACGTTCGCTCCCTCTCCATAGATTGCAATTAACTCTATTGTAAAACAAAAAAATGACGAGCCTCTCGTCCGGCTATGATAGCCGGGTGCGAAGAGGTTCGCCACATGGTTTTATATTTTAGCCACTTTGTTGCCCTTCATCTTCATGTTTACGAGCAGAATGCTAGCGATAATCATAACCAGACCTGCAATCAGATTAACCGTCACGGACTCCCCAAGGAACAATACACTGCAGAACAGTGCAATCAGCGGAATCAGAAATGTGAAGGACCCCACTTTACTCGCTTCTCCTGAGCTGACCAGTTTGAAGAATGCGAGCCAACCCAGCGCAATGACGAAGACCGAAATGAACAGCATATCCAATATAAATGGAAGTACCCATTGCACTTCAGCCCAGCTCTCTGTCGCTGTACCCGTCAATGTCAAGACAACCCCGCCAATCAGAATAGGAATGGCCGTCATCCAGATTCCATCCACCTTCGTCGATGTTTTCTTCATATATACGGTTCCGATTGCCCAACTGATGGCACTAAACAGTCCGAGCATAACCCCTTCAGGTGATACTTTGCCAGTCATGCCGCCGATACTGATCGTTGCCACCCCTGCAAAACCAAGGACCAGTCCGGCAATTTTCAGCCCATACATCGACTCGCCCAGCCACAGCCAAGCCCCAATACCGAGCAGCACAGGCTGCAGGAATACGATGGAGGAAAATAAACCTGCGGGTACTTCCGTCAGACCTACCGTCTGAAATCCGTAGAAGAAAATGATGTTCAGCACCGCCGAGATCGCATAGATATGCCAGGTTTCCCGAAGCCGCAGCGTTTTGTACCTTGGAAAAGCATAGATACCGAGCACCAGTCCGCCAATCAACAGGCGCATGCCTGCAAATAAAAGCGGCGGTGCATAGTTTAAAGCGTATTTGGTCAGGGGCCAATTTACTCCCCACATGAGTACTAGAAAAGCCAGGACCCAGCCTGCTTTTGCACGTGATAAAGCCATAAATTAACCTCTCCTATCTTGCACAGCTTCAGAGCCGATCCACAATCAGGCACCAGATTCATGCCACTGTCTCAGCCCATCTATATTCAGAGTCGAATAGGCCCATGTCCTTCCGTTGATCGTTCTGTTTCTCCATGATACAATAACGAGCGTAATAATTGAAATGCATGTTAATCATAAGGAGCATATCATATTTGTTATGAACAATTCACAATTACAGTTATTCGTCAAAATTGCCGAGACCGGAAGCTTCACTCGTGCCGGACAGGAACTGAACATGACGCAGCCCGCGGTTAGCCGGGCTATCTCATCGCTGGAAAACGAATTGGACGTTACCCTGATCATACGGGACCGGCGGAACGGCATTGTGCTTACCGATGTAGGACAACGAATACTTGTCATTTTCCGCCGGATTCTACAGCAATATGATAAAGTGCAGCAGGTCGTTGCAGCCGAGAAGGGACTTGAAATCGGTACGATTCGCATCGGTTCTTTTCCCATGTCATCAGCTCATCTGCTGCCCAAGATTATCCGATCCATTCGTGATCGCTACCCTAACATCGAATTTGAACTGCATGAGGGAAACATTCATGAAATTCAGGAATGGCTTAACTCACGTGCAATTGACGTCGCACTCATTATTGTTACGGAACAGGACCCGGTAGAGATGGCTTATGAAACACTGCCGCTCTACAACGAAGAAATGCTGGCTGTATTCCGGGAGGATGAACCGTTTGCCAATCAGGAGATCCTGCCTGTGAAGATGCTGAATCAACATCCCATGATTGTATGCAACGGTGGATATGAAGTGCCGATCGTGGATCTGTTTAAACGTGCGGAAACGGAACTCAACTTTGGGTTTATCGTCCATAACATTAATACATGCCTTAACATGATTGAACAGGGACTCGGAACCGCCTTGCTGCCTGCCATTTCTCTCTCTTGGCTCCCTCCTGGTGTGAAGGCACTCCCTACCGAACCGAAGGCTTATCGCCACATCGAGATCGCCGTCCCTTCTCTGGTGGAGGCCTCTCCAGCTTCCCGTTTGTTCATCGAGACGGCGCAGCAATTGTTTGGACAGCGCAGCTAAACACACAAAAAAAGGACATCCACAAAGTCACATTACATGACCAAGCGGACGTCCTTTTTTTAAATTGTTTTGTGTACAGTTATATTCTCAGCATTCGTTGAACGCTGCTTACGCCTGATCCTGCCGAGCGAGCGCAGCAAGTGCACGCAGAGCCGCGTTGATCTCACGCTCAACCGCATGTGCTACCGCATCTGTATGCGGATCATATTCAGCAGCCAGATCGCTGTCGGCGAAGCCGTCGATGGCCACAATCGCACCGGCACGCGCACCTCGCAGCGTGCTGACGATGTACAGTGCTGCAATTTCCATCTCGGCCGCTAGTGCGCCGGCCTGTTTATACTTGCGGTGAGGGATCTCCTCAACCCCTGTGAAGAATGCATCCAGTGTAACGGTAATGCCTACACCGACTTTACCTGCATTCATTGCCGGGTCCGCAGTGTTCCCTTTCTCCTGTGCAGCTTCAATGAGTGCCTGAGTGACTCCAATGTCCGCAACTGCAGGGAAACCATCCGGCACGAGCTGACGGGTCAATCCGTCCGAACGGACTGCTGCCGTGCTGACAATGACACTGCCCGCAGGATAATCTGCCGTATAGGATCCGGCTGTTCCGACTCGAATCAGGGTTGTCACACCTGCCCGAATCAGTTCCTCGAAGCAGACGGCCGCTCCGGGAGAACCTACACCATGGCTGACAACAGCCATCTGCACCCCTTCATATAGCCCAACGAATGTACGATATTCCCGGCTGAACGCCAGTTCTCTCGCCTGCTCCAGCTTCCGGGAGATCTTCTCCGCACGAGCGGGATCACCACAGACAATCGCATAAGCAGGCATATCTTCCGAATGAATCTGCAAAATGGGCATTAACATTGTTAATCAAACTCCTTCTTCGTCCATTCATCTTCGGGGATCGGCAGATCTTCACCCGAGAAGCGCTGTTCCTTGAACGGATCGGCAAAGTGATGAAACCCGTTGCTCTCCCAGAATCCGTTGCGATCTTCGGTCATAAACTCCAGACCGCGTATCCACTTTGCACTTTTCCAGAAGTACAGCTGCGGCACCACCAGGCGCAGCGGATAGCCATGCTTCGGTGTAAGCGGCTCGCCGTTATATTTGAAGGCAAGCAAGACGTCGTCATGCATCAATTCTTCGAGCGGTACATTTGTCTCATAATCATGATCAGCATGGATCATCACATATTTGGCTTCAGGTTTAACGCCCAAAAGCTTAATGAAATCCGAGAAGCGAATGCCTTCCCATGGGGTATCGAACTTGGACCAGCGGGTCACGCAGTGAATATCGCTCACCGTATTGACCTGCGGCATGGCCTGAAGCTCGGCAAAGGAGAACACTTTCTCTTCCTCTACCTCCCCGAACACTTTCAGATCCCATGTGGACAGGTCGTATTCAGGCACTTCACCTTCATGCAAAATCGGGAATTTCTCGGTTAGCATCTGTCCCGGCGGCAGCCGATCTCCATGCTCAGCACCCACTTTCGGCGCAGTCGTTTTGGTTTTCTTCAGACGTTCAGCCTTGTTATGCAATGGTAACCCTCCTTCTTTTTACATTAGCGCGAGCTTCCGCCCGCTTTCAGTGCATCTTGTGCATACGTGCGGTCTTTGAAAAAGAACATCGCCACCAGCGTCACAATATATGGAAGCATCAGGGTGAAGTGCGTTGGCAGGGAGAAGCCCTGCAGACGAATGCTGAGTGCTTCCATGAAGCCGAACAGTACACTGGAACCCATGACGCCCAGCGGATTCGCTTGGCCCAGCATGGTTGCTACCAAGGCGATGAAGCCGCGACCTGCGGTCATGCCCTCCGTAAACATCGTCACCTGACCGAGTGACAACTGAGCGCCAGCCAGAGCACACAGGATACCACACATCAGAACCGCGCCATACTGAATGCCGCGTACCTTGATCCCGATGCTTTGCGCTGCAATGGGATTCTCGCCGACGGAACGCAGACGGAAACCTGATACACTTTTGAACAAATAAAATTGTAATGCAATAACGAGTATGATTCCGAGGTACACGAGCGGGCTGTGCCCGGAAAATACGCTGCCAACCCAAGGAATGTCCTTAATCAATGGAATATCCCATTTGGGAAGTCCCACCATGTCCTTGTCGTAGTATGCACCTTTTACATCAAAAATCGCCCGTAGTGCAAAGGTCGTCAGACCTGTCGCCAGGAAATTGAGTGATATCCCTACCACGATGGCATTTGCCTTGAGATTAATACTAATAAAGGCAAACAGCGCCGAGAACAACATCACAATAATAATAGAGAAGATAACGGCCAGAAGTACATTGCCAAACAAATAGTTGCCGACAATCGCGGAGAAAGCACCGATCAGCACGAGTCCCTCGAGACCCACGTTGAAAAGGCCAACACGGGAGCACAATGCCCCGCCGAGCGCTGCAAGCAGGATCGGAGTCATAATCCGCAAGGTCGAGCCGAACATGGCTGCATCAAACAGTTGCTGCATTGGATTTTTTCTCCTTTCTCCGCTTCAGGAATGAATACCCGATCTGGGCTGATACAAATAACGTAAGCACGGCCTGGATTACACTGCCGACTTCAAGCGGCACATCCGTATTTCGTTCCATACCCATTGCACCTGTCTGCAGGGCAGCAAGCAAAATGGCCGCTACAGCCGTACCGAGTGGGTGCGAGCGGGCGAGTAGTGTCGCCATGATACCGCTCCATGCGTAGCTCGCAGATGACAGCGAGCCATCCAGGAAACGGTACTGTGTTCCCAGCACTTCGCCTGCCCCCGCCAGACCTGCCAGTCCACCGCTAATTACCATGGACAGCATCATCATTCGAATCCGGCGTACCCCGCCATACGTCGCGAACGATGGATTGCTTCCGAGCATGCGAATCTCATAACCGGTTACCGTTTTGTGCGTAAACCAGTAGATCAGGATTGCAGCTACAATGGCAATGATGAAACCGGCATGCAGTCCCATGCCCTGAAACAGCTTCGGCAGCCAGACTCCCTGATCAATCATCGGCGTCTGCGCCATCGCTGCGGACCCGGTGCGATCCTTGAACGGATAAGATACCATGTACCCGCCAAAATAGATGGCAATATAGTTGAGAAGCAGTGTTGTAATCAACAGGTTCATACCAAACCTGGCATCCAGCCAGCCGGCAAATACGGACCAGATTCCTCCGGCCAGGATTCCTGCCACAATGGCCGCAATACAGACAAGCCAGCCCGGGCCTGGCAGATAGAGCGCCGTGAGCGCAGCACTGAGCCCCCCGAGAATCATCTGTCCTTCGGCTCCCATGTTGAAGAATCCCGCACGGAACGCGAGTGCTACACCCAGTCCAGCTAGGATAATGGGTGTCGAACGAGCCAGTGTGTTCGTGAAGAAGTAGAAGTTCCCGAAGGCTCCCTTCCACATCTCTGCATATGTTTCGAAGACATTCCCGCCAACAACCAGAATTGCCACAGCTCCTGCAAGCAAACCGATTACTATGGCAAGCAGCGGCTGTACGAGTCCGCGAAGTGTTTCTTTTACCCGATTCATACCCGCTCTTTCCCTCCTGCCATCAATAAGCTAATCTGTTCTTCCGTGGCTTCATCTGCCTTCAGTTCCCCGGCAATCTCGCCTTCATACATCACAATAATTCGATCGGATAATTGCAAAATCTCGGACAGCTCGGAAGAAACGAGCAGCACCCCAGCACCTTCGTTGCGTTTGCGAAGCAGCTCGGCATGAATCGTCTCCATGGCTCCGATATCGACGCCACGTGTCGGTTCCGCTGCAATCAGGAACGGAGCATCCTGCGCAAATTCACGTGCAGCAATCAGCTTCTGCAGATTACCTCCTGACAGGAACTGTGCCTTCGTCTCTGACGAACCGGTCTTGATGCTGAACTGTTTGATCCAGCCCTCTACCATGGCCCGTGCAGCTTTGGCCTTAATAACGCCTCGTGTCTGAAGCCGGTGGTGATGTCCCATGAGTCCATTCTCACGCACACTGGCATCCTTGGCTGCGCCCCACATATACCGATCCTCGGGAATGTGAGCAAGTCCATGCTCCCGAATGCGACGAACAGGCCAATTCGTTGTATCCTGCCCCGAGAGCAGGACACGGCCGCTGTCTGCAGTGCGCAGTCCGGCAATAACCTGGATCAGTTCGGACTGACCGTTACCCGAGATACCTGCAATGCCAACGACTTCTCCTTTTCGAACTTCCATATGGATATCCTTCAGCGCCGAGCGATCCTTCGCTCCGGACAAGCTCACGCCCTCCACCTGGAGTACGGCTTCTGCAGGCACGGATGGCTGCTTGTCGAGACGTACCAATTCACGCCCAACCATTAACCGGGATAATTCCTCCACATTGGTGTCCTTCGCCTCCAATGTGCCCGTCACCTGACCATCGCGAAGAACCGTAATCCGGTCAGCCACGTCCATGACTTCCTGCAATTTGTGGGTAATCAATACGAAGGTCTTGCCCAGCGCCGCAAGAGATTTCATATTCGCCAGCAATTCCTTGACTTCCAGTGGTGTCAGTACCGCTGAAGGCTCGTCCAGGATGATAATATCCGCCCCCTGATGCAGCACTTTGAGGATCTCTACACGCTGCTGCATGCCGAGAGGACATTCGGATACTTTTTTCCAAGGGTCAACAGGCATGCCGTATTTTTGGCCCAGGTCATTCACTTGAGCGGCTGCCTGCTTGCGGTCAAATACCCCAGCTGCAGCCGGCTCGCGGCCAATGACAATGTTCTCGGCCACCGTAAAGGAAGGAAACAGCATAAAATGCTGATGCACCATGCCAATACCGCTTGCCATGGCTTGAGACGGAGTGGCGAAGCTTACCTCGCGCCCCCGGACTTTGATCGTACCTGACGTGGGCTGCTCCATTCCGTACAGCATGCGCATCAGGGTTGTTTTGCCCGCTCCATTCTCACCAACGAGGGCGTGGATCTCTCCCTCACGCAAATTAAAACGGATATCCCGATTGGCGGTGAAGCCGCCGTATTTCTTCGTAATCTGATCCATCTCCAACAGCATATCTCGCGTTCGCTCCTTTCGGTCTCGGGCATTTAATAGCAGCAAAACCGGCTGCCTGATCGGGCAGCCGGCTGATCAATACAATTCCATCAAACAATCAAAACTATTGTTGCAATGGATCCTTCACAACGATTTTGCCGGATACGATATCTTCATTAATTGCTTTTACCTTGTCGATAACTTCCTGTCCAACAAAATCACTCAGTGCGGATTCGCTATCACGTGTAACGAAAGTCAGACCGACACCGTCCTCTTTCAGGCCATAGTTTACAGCACCTGCTTTGAAGTTTCCTTCTACGAAATCCTTCACCGTCTCATAAGCAACCGTATCTGTGGATTTCAATTGGGACAATACGATGTGCTCTGGATCTTCAACCGTGCGATCGGTATCCTGACCGGATGTATAGAAGCCTTTTTCCTTCGCTGCTTCGAATACGCCAAGGTCACCTACTGCAGATGCACCAGCAATGAAGTCAGCGCCTTTGCCGAATTGTACCAATGCCAGTTCTTTTGCCTTGGCCGGGTCATTGAAGCCACCAACGTAGTTCACGAGGAATTCCGCATCCGGGTTAACGGATTCCAGACCCGCTTTGAAACCTTCGGTATATTTCTTGATCAATGGAACGTCCACTGCTGCGATCATGCCGACTTTATCCGTTTTGGTAGATAGTCCGGCAGCTGCACCAAGCAGATACGCTCCTTCGTATTCACGGAAACCAACGCTACGTACGTTAGGCAGATCAACCGTTGTATCCACAATGGCAAACGACTTGTCCGGATTCTCGGCAGCCACCTTTTTCAGTGCATCTTCTGCCTGGAATGTCGCCGTAATAATCAGATCATAGTTCTCCGCAACCGCAGCACGCAGATTTTGCTCGAATGCTGCCGGGTCTGTGGATTCGATCGTTTTGGTATCCAATTTAAACTCTTCGCCTGCTTTTTTGAAACCTTCATCCATTTGTACAAAGAACGGGTTTACCCCGATTTTTTCAGGAAGTACGAGTGCCATGCGCAGTGATTTCTCACTGTCGCCACCTTGGGCCGATTGTTCGTCTTTGGAAGCTGAAGTTCCACAAGCCGCGAGCAAAACTGCCAACATGATGATCGATAAGACGAACGATAAGCCTCTTTTCATTTTGAAGATTCCCCTTTTCCACATTCTTTTTTTAATAATCCTAGCGGATACTGTCGATCCTTGTCAATAAATCTTTGTGCATAAACATTCAAATTAAATATAATTATTTCATCACCTACGAAGATACTTTGGGAAGCGCTCCAGAATGGCTTTTTTCCGTTGACATGGGTGGCTTCGCCGTGCTAAAGTCAATCCAATTATTAAATTCACATCGGTTTTGTCAGAATTATAGCGCAAACTGTTTCATTTTCCAACCATATCTTAAGGAGGCTATTCATATGAAAAAAATCACCCAGTTCACACTGGCGGCTCTGCTCGCCGCGCCAGTCACGATCGGCAGCCTCAGCTTGCCCGCTTCGGTTTCCGCTGCATCTGCTTCGCCCGTCGCGCCATCCGCATCGCAAACCGCAAAAGCAACCCCATCCCAGACTCCATCCGTGTATACGGAGAGTGCAGCCGATTATGCTCAGTTCCTGCAGGCCAAATACGACATCCAGCTGCCACAGCAGCTGACCAAGGGTGAATTCATTCAGGCCATAGCAGCTATTATTGGAGCAGATTCAGCAGCGGACTCTACGGAAGAAGCCAACGGAAGTCAGACCCAGACTCCTGCTTTTACCGATCTGAGCTCGGGAGATTCATCTTATGATGCAGCCATCACCCTACATAATAATGGCATCCTGTCTGGTACAGAAATTCGTGCCGGTGACACCCTTAGCACTTATGCTGCGGTATTCATTGCCGTCAAGGCAGCTGGATTCAAGGAACTTGCGTATACATATCCGGAAGAGAAAACAAAACAAGCGCTCACCAAGCTTGGCATCAGCCCGAATCGCGTTCAGGGTCAGGCGGCTCAGGAGCTCGCCGCTGCCATCGATACTGGTCTGGTTCCGGAAAGCCTCTATCCTGCTCTGCGTAAGGGCGGAGCGGCGAGTACTGATTTTGCCAACATCTTGCTTGGCCGGGTATTGACCAGTCAGGGAAAATATAAGCATGAGATCGGACGCTCTGGCGATGCCGACATCTACTCCAAACTGTATGCCGCGTATCGCACAGCGGATCTGATTGAAGCACCCGAATTAAGAGAGATTGTGGATCAGGCATTACGGGATGACCTCGTTACAGGCTACAACCTGAAGGATAGCCGCTTCGATTCCAATTTTATCGAAGAACTGACGTTGACTTATGGACATGACGATATCAAACATGCCGTGCAGCTGATTGGCCTGCTTCGCAGCGAGGGCATTGATGCCGATGTGCAATTCCAGCCGAAAACCTCTGCCTTCATCTATTTGAAGGAATGGGGCGAGCCCAAGGAAACGCCGGATTACAAAGTGACCCAAATTGAAAATGGTAATTATATTGCATATGCCAAGGAATATGATATTCAATTTGAATTCAACAACACGGCGGACAAGGCCCTCTTCAATGACATTATTCTGAAATATGCCAAAAAGAACAGCGATGATGCCTCTGCCCTCATTTATGCTTCCTGGTGGCAGCCGCTTTATTATTCACCGACAGCTGTTCAGGACTATCCTGTCATTGCCAACAACAAGATTTCACTCGGCAATTACTACGCTCAATCCTTCTCATTGAAAGAGAATGCGAAAGGTATTCAGGAAGGCTTCCGGAAGCTTGCTCCAGATGCGGACATTACCAGCTACAACTTCTGGGTAGATCAGCCTTTCTTCAATTATTTGAACGGGGAATCGGAGTAAACAAATATTCGTTACCTGTTAGAATTAATCTCGTAATTTGTCACACAAACAGCCGTTTTTCGCGAACCGCGCGATGGATTGAATCCACGGTTCCGTAAAGACGGCTTTTCATTTATTTTTTTGCAAAATTCTTCTTCAAAATCATTTCTCCTTTGAAGGATTTACCAGTAAAAGGTCGAATAACATATGTACACAAAAAGAAACCGCAATGACACATATCTGAATGACAGGAGTTAATCATGGTATATGACGGCATTCTGCTCGGTTTGATCGTTGGACTGTTCCGGGGAGGGTACCGGTATGGTCTCCACCAGTTTGCAACACTTCAACTTCGCGGCGGGTGGATATTCCCACTGTTGCTGCTTGCCCAATTCCTTATCTTTTTCTTACAGGGAAGACTGGATTGGGTTGCATCTATCAACGGGTATCTGTTTGCGGCGGTGTACGTTACAGGCCTTGCATTTCTGTGGCTGAATCGGCATCACCGGGGATTTACGCTGATCTGGATTGGCGTGTTCCTCAATTTCATCGTTATGGCGGTGAATGGTGGACGCATGCCTGTCTCGGTGGAGGCTTCCGCTGTACTCGGACCTTACTATGTGGATATGCTTCGTGAAGGTGGAGCGGTCTCGAAACACTATATGATGGATGCATCTACCCACCTTTCCTTCCTGGGTGATATCATCCCGCTCTCCAGTCCTTATCCGCGGACCCAGGTGATCAGCATCGGCGATGTGGTCATGAACATTGGTATATTCCTGTTTATCCAGTACATGATGGTGAATCGTTCCGGCAAGGCTGCAATGCCAGCGACATCCATCCGGCCTGAAGAGATTAGGACAGACTCCAAGGAAGGGAGGTCTTTTCCATGAAAAAATTTGAAGGCATTAAATATTCCCGCATCGTCATCAATGCAATCATCGTAGCTTCTGTCGTTGTCGCGTTGACTTCGGGATACAAGCTGGGCGGCTAGTACATACTTGCCAACCAAGACAAACAGGCTGCCAGCGGCCTGTTTTTTCTTTCTGGATTTTTACCAGGTAACTTGTTATGTTATACATCTAAATAGTACAAACCGATATCTATACATCAAGAGCCGACTAAACCAAGCAGGAGAATTTGTATGAACTTTATTCGTAATCTTATCCATAAAGCAGACCGAAGCAGCATGTATGTTGTTTTGCTGTGCTGTGCAGGCATCGGTATTTTTCTGTATATGAACAAGTTGTCTTATCTGCACCTCTCCACTGAGGAATGGGTTATGGTCTATACCATGCTGGGTGCCGCGCTGATTCTGGATTACTTCACCTTTCAGATCCCACCCAAGGGTAATCAGCAATCCATGGACTCTTCCGTGTATCTTGCCTGTATCTTCATGTTCGGCGGTGCGTTCAGCCTGTCTGTGCTCCTGCCCGTTTCCCTCATTTTATTAATCAAGGATCGCAAGCTTGCCTGGTGGAAACACATTGTTAATTTCAGCATTTACAGCCTTATGATTGCGGGAGCAGCTTCCATATTTACATGGACAGGCGGTGTTCCAGGAACGCTGGACGGGTATAATCTGTTTCCTTACTTTGCAGCACTTGCCGCATACTTTATCATTAATACGATCACGCTGGGCTTATTCTTTCATTTCTCCACCAAAGATGCTCTGCAGCAGATGAAACGTGCGTTCGTGACCGAGTCGCTGCTCGTCTATCTATGTACACTGATTCTGGCGCTCGTGCTCACCATACTGGTCATTCATAATGGCATTCTGGGCTTGCTGCTCTACTTGAGTCTCAGCATTCTGTTATCTCACGCGTTCAAACAGCTGTTCCTGATGTACCAGAACATTGAAGAAAAGGCAAATACCGATCAACGAACTGGTCTCTTTAACCACAGCCACTTCGAAAACATGCTGGAAAATGAGCTGGCATCTGCCCGTGCGGCAGGAACGCCGCTCTCCTTGGGGCTAATCGATATTGATGACTTCAAAAAGTATAATGATCGCTTCGGTCACCTGCAGGGTGACAGTCTGCTTGCTCTGCTAGGAGATTTTCTAAACCGCAAGACGGAGGGTACCGAGGTCACTGCTTTTCGGTACGGCGGGGAAGAATTCACGCTGCTCATGCCAGGCATGGAGCTGGACGAGGCTTATACCTTTATGAACAAACTGCGCAAGCAGCTGAATGATACTCCTTTTGAAGGAGTCGAGGTGTTTCCGCACGGCTGTCTCTCCTTCTCCGCCGGGGTCGCACGATACCAGGTAGATATGTACAATAAATCACAGCTTGTGGACCAAGCTGACAAGGCGCTCTACTATGCCAAAAAACAGGGCAAAAACAATGTCCATCGTTATGGCAGCAATGACGGCATGGAACATGAAATTGACCTGGTACAGGATGTGCGGGATATCGAGCAGCAGCTGAACCTGTTCAGGTACAAGGATATCGACACATTCAAACACTCCAAAAGAGTATATAAATACGCCCTGGATCTCAGTGAGCTGCTGGAACTCGACAATGCGGAGAAACGGCAGTTTGTACTGGGTGCTTTGATTCATGATATCGGTAAACTGGAGATTCCGTGGTCCATCCTGAACAAAAAGGAAAAGCTTACCGCAGAGGAATGGGAAACGATTAAAGGACATGTCACCTGGGGCAAAAAAATGGTGATGACCAACGAACGTTTCAACGATCTGATCCCGTATATTGAATTGCATCATGAGCGGTTTGACGGCAAAGGATATCCCTACGGTTTAAGAGACCGTGAAATTCCCCGCTTGTGCCGAATGCTGACTGTCATTGATTCATTCGACGCGATGACCACCGAACGACCGTATCAGAAAACCAAAACGGTGGATGAAGCGATCAACGAACTGCGGGCGTGTGCGGGCTCCCAATTCGATCCTGAGCTGGCGGAGCTTTTCATCCGTTATATTCAGAAGAAGACAGCACAGCAGCTGTTATCCTAACGCACGCTAACGTACAGCTGTCCACAAAATCCCTATATAATGCCAAAGCGCTACCCCCGGTCCATTGGGGATAGCGCCATTTTCATTTTCATCAATGAGTCAATCTTGGAATTCAGGACAGCTCTTAACGAACCAATTCCAATTAACGGGTGGTGCTCAGCTCATGTGAAGTTTGATGCAGCTCTTTGATCATCTGCTGCAAAAACATGTTATCCTGGCGACTGATTCCGTGCTGATTGTCTTGAAGAAGCATCTGATGAATATTCTTCTTGAGCAACTCACTACGACGTTCCAATACCTCTTGATTCATGTTGTTGCGTTCACTCCTTAACATGGTTTGTCATGAATTCACGTTCTATATAAGTATAAAGAACCTTCCGCCTCAGGGAAAACAGGCACAGCTCTCCTCTCCCGTATACATCCAGCCTCACACTCCATGACATTCTGTCACGACATGTCGTTCTTAGATATCCTTCTATATACTCCCGTATCCACCTATATATCCTCCGAGACCAACAGACTAGGTGCCAGAGACAGGTTGGGTTATAATGGGGCATAGATTCGTACAAAGAGTCGATATTAAAGGAGTTCTGGATGCATGTCCTACAAACAAATCAAGTGGATGATCCTGCTGATTCCCACATTAACCGTTGGTCTCTGGGAATACATACGTCATCAATTTTTAATGCCCTACCTCTCCATGGATGCGGGGAATTGGCTCACTCCCGTTATCGTATACCTTGTCAGCGTAACGCTGCTGAGCCGACTGTTCAAGATGCTGGAAGGCGCAAGAGCGGCGCTGGAACAGGAACGTGCCTCCAAGGCCGCCCTTGAGGCCAGGGACCAGCTGGCCCGCGAACTTCATGACGGGATCGCGCAATCCCTTTTTCTCTTGTCTGTCAAAACTGACAAAGCCGAGCGTGGTATGGCCGGCACTGGTCACGAACATGAAATTCAGGAAATCCGCAAGACTGTACACGAAGTAAATGCCTATGTCCGGCAAGCCATCGCCCAGCTGCGATATGTGCCCGGCCATACTGCCATGCCTACAGGAGTTTCTCTTCAGGGACAGGTCGAATCCCTAACGGAGGAAACGATACCTGGAGCCCAGGTTCATTGGGAACTGGACAGTCATTTCTTTACGCCAAAAGAACAAGTTGAGCTCCTCGCCTGCATTCGGGAAGCTCTGATTAACGTACGCAAACACGCGCAGGCCTCCCATGTTCAAGTGGAAGCGGAGGGCAATCCTCTCTCCTGGTCTGTTCGCATTCAGGATGACGGCGTAGGTGTCAGCGGCGATCCACTGCACATCAAGGACCGATATGGACTGCGGATTACGAAGGAACGTGCCATTCAGATGGGCTGGTCCTTTTCTCTGGATTCCGAACCCGGCTTAACACGAATGACGATAGGTAAAGGGGATGCTTAACATGGAACATGTACGTGTACTGGTTGTCGATGACCATGCCCATGCGCGCGAGGCGATATGCAGCATTTTGTCGGAAGACAGCCTATTTGAAGTCATTGGTACGGCATCAAATGGACAGGAAGCACTGGAACTTACCGAACAGTGGATGCCAGATCTTATTCTGATGGACGTACAGATGCCTGATATGGATGGTCTCGAAGCCACCCGGCTGATCAAGCTCCGCTATCCTTACGTGATCATCGTTATGGTGACGGTCTCCGACGATGTAACGTATCTGTTCGAAGCACTGAAACAGGGTGCCCAGGGTTATTTGCTCAAAAACCTGGCCCCCTCCACCTGGCTGGAATATCTGCGTGCGATCGTATCGGACGATGCACCGCTCAGCAAGGAGCTGGCGTACCGGATTTTGCAGGAGTTCCCTGCGCCCCGAAGTGAAGATGTGCCGGACAACCCGCTTACCACACGGGAGCTCGAGATTCTGCAGTGGGTATCCGCCGGGTATACGAACCGCGAAATAGCAGACCAGCTCGGCATTTCCGATCAAACGGTGAAGAATCATCTCAAAAATATTTTGCAGAAGCTGCAGCTCGAAAACCGTGTTCAACTGACCCGCTACGCACTTGAAAGCGGCCTTGCCGGACGAAAACTGCGCAAGTAGCAAGCATTCATGCTTTTGTCACAATTCTTGGAATATAATCGTTTTTTTATAGCCCGATGTAGTCATACGCCGTTATTTTGGACAAAGTTATAATGGTATAGATTGTTATCGGCATCCGAAGAATAACTACAATTCTATAACCTGAGGGTGATGTTTTTTTGAGTTTAGGACGTTTTACGATGAGATGGGATAAACGGCACTGGGCCGTAATGCTTTCCCTGCTGCTCATGTGTTGTCTGGTTATGCCGCAATGGGCTTCAGCCCATGCTTATATTGTTCAGGCCTCGCCAGGGGAGGACGAGCTGGTAGCCACTGCTCCAGAGCGCTTGACACTGGAATTCAATGAATCGCTGCAAACGGCCTTCTATGATATTAAAATTACCGCACCTGACGGTACACAAGCGGATGACGGCAACGTGCAGATAGACGCCGAGCGTCCTCACGTGCTTGAAACGGGGCTGCGCAGCGGACTTGGCAACGGTACATATGCCGTCAGCTGGAAAGCCGTGTCGGCTGATGGCCATCCCATTCAGGGAGCCTATGTATTCCATATCGGGGAACCGTCAGGTGCCCCTGCGGGTCTGGCGGATCTGACCTCAGGAACTGGTCAAACGGGCGGTCCAATCAAATGGATACTGTCGCTGACCGATTGGATTCAATATCTTGCATTGTCTGTCATCCTGGGCTCGCTCGCCTTCCTGCTCTTCCGGATTGCTCCGTCATCCATAGCAAGAGAGCCCATGGAGGTGCCAGGCAGCTATAAGCTGTTATGGATCAGCTATGCGGCAGCTTCTGTAGCCGCAATCATCAGTTTGCCGCTGAACACCATTTACGAGTCAGGGGTAGCTATCAATGAATTCAGCTGGGCACTGATGGGCAGTGCCTTGAAGCTAACGTCGTTTGGCCTCATTTGGATGGCACAAATGCTCATTCTGATGCTGCTTGCAGTCACAATTCTGTCAGGATATGACCGAGATCGCTCTTTGAAGATCCGCATCTGGTCATCTTATGGTTCACTGGTACTTGTACTGGGATGGCTGCTCACGCATGCTATGACAGGTCATCCTGCCGCAGCCGAGCAGCGTGGACTTGCCATAACCATGGACTATGTCCACCTGATTGCAGCAGCATTCTGGATTGGTGCCCTGACGGCCATGGCGGTTTGTCTGCCTCCACTGGCAGACAAGCTTCCTCCGAAGGTACGAGGAGAGGTGTATTGGGGAGCTATCCGCCGTTTTGCGGCTTGGGGCATTGGTGCTGTAGCCGCTCTGGTTGCTACAGGGATCTATAGCAGTTTGGTCATTTTACCCGAACCTGTACTGACGTCCCTGTTCACCACCACTTACGGTTACGTGCTGCTTGCGAAGATCGTTTTGCTGCTGGTGATGATCGCATTCGCATGGCGTCATGCCCGAACGGCCAGACAGGGCAAGGGTAACCGACTGGCAGGCAGTCTTAAAGCAGAGCTCGCTATAGGTGCCGTTGTACTGGCTCTGGCTGCTGTACTCACCCATCTGTCCCCCGGCCAGCCTGAAGCCGCTGGTCCATTCAAGGGAGTACAAACCACAGAGGATGGCTCAGCGATCACACTTCAGGTCAGCCCCAATGTTACCGGTGAGAATCAGTTCGAGGTTGGTGTAAAAGCACCTGACGGCAGCGTAGTAAATGATCTGGAGCAGATCACCTTAACGCTGACCCACCTGGATATGGATATGGGAATTTATGAAATCACCATTCCAAAAAATGATACAGGCGTGTACCAAGCGGAAGAATACATCTCCATGCCTGGACGATGGAGCATCAAGGTTCACCTGTTGACTCGATCCCTCGATTCACTGGATACCGAGTTCGAGATCGACACAGCGAATCCATAATTTTTCTAGAAAAAGAGAGGGGTAATTTATTTTGAAAAGAACATCCTGGACTTCCAAACTTACATCCACTATAGCGGCAGGTGCTGCAGCGCTCATGCTGTTCGCCAGCTTCGCGAGTGCTCACGTAACTGTCAGCCCAGCGGCCGCACAGACCGGAGCATGGCAGACGTACACGATCAAAATCCCTTCTGAGAAGGATCTGCCAACAACCAAGATCACGATGAAGGTTCCGGAAGGTGTAGCCTTCAAGCAATATCAGCCACTGGCTGGATGGAAAATCACCACGGAGAAAAACAGCTCGAACGAAGTCACATCGATTACCTGGGAAGTGGATGGAGATAACGAGGGGATCCTCGCCGGACAATTCCAGCAATTTAACTTTGTCGCACAAAATCCGGATACAGCAACAGAAGTAGCATGGGACGCTTTCCAATACTATAGCGATGGCAGTATCGTAGAATGGACAGGACAACCTAGTGACAGCACACCTCACAGTATTACGGCTATTAGCGAAGATCCTGCAGCTGCAGGCAATCAAGCCGCAGCAGGTGGCCATGACAGCGCAGGTACAGCTGGCAATGCAAGCGATGACGAAGCAGCCGCTGGAGATAACAATGCTGCAGACGATACCAAGGCTGACGATGATACCACGCTCGGCGATGCATTGAACGACACGGTTACAGGTGAGCCGAATAATACGGATTCAGATCCGGGTACATTGAAGCTGCAGCAGGCAACACTGATCGTATCGATTCTGGCATTGATTATGTCCTTCCTGGGCATTGCACTCGCAACACGCCGCAAAAAGAGATAACACGCAGTCTTCTAAATACCGGTTAAACGTAACAAAAGAGCCTTGGCAGATGCCAAGGCTCTTTCTTGTTAGATGAGACTTACCATACTTCGTTTCAACGTTTACGATTAACGTTCCTGATCCGTCTGGATCATGATCTCAATATATTGCAGCAAGCTCTGCTTCTGCTGTTCAATTGAATGGATTCGACTGGACAGCCCGGCGAAGAATCCTTCAATCTGCTGCCTGGTGTAGTCAGCCGACTGACCCTTCCAGTCATTCAGCCGTGCATACAGGGCTCTGGCTTCCTGCTCATCTGCCTGCAGGCGGGCCAGCAGCCGTGTAAGCTCCTTCTCCGCAATTCGAAGGTCATTCAGTTCCACCAGCAATTGTCCGCTCATGCCTATCCCCTCCCCTTATGTACATATCGCTATCGATCTCCTGGCAGCTCCGGTGTTTAATTAAAATGAACCGGACTCTCATCAGCCTGGCGGAAGGCATCTGCCTTCTGATCAATGAAGTCGAGGAATTGACTCGTATGCTTCATATGCCATGTACTTAATTCGTTAATGGACGCATCAAGCTGGGTTACAATGGGCTCCAGTCTGCGACTGCGGCTGGTATGCAGATATTGAGCCATACGGCTGCGCACCTGATTGAGCTCAGCGTTGCACTGCTGTGCATTTTGCTTCCAGCGGGAAGCGACGCTCTTCAGTTCTTCCGGCGTTACCTGAATCAGACCGGAAGCGGCCCCCACTGCAGCCATGTTTCTTGCCAAGTTACTTGCGTGCGCCCCCATGTTTCGCATGAACGCAGCAAGGTCAGACAACGCATTCGATGGTTGACGCGGAGAGTATTCAATTCTCTCACCTGTCACCGGATCGTATAAATCATTGGAGATGTAGCCATTCTCAAATTGGTATTGTTTCAGATCATGGTACTCTTTTCCTCCAAATGTATTGTTGATCTTGTCCATCATACTCATGCTGTCATTCATGTCTTTATAGTTGGAATTGATGTAATACATGGACCCAACATGACGATCATACCCTCCGAAAAAACCACTTGCCACAAAGTCTCCTGGATGCCCATAGTTGATAATCTGATTATCAAATCCACCTTCCTCCGCCTTTCGTTTCATCTCTGGCGTGAGGCTTGAGATCACGGAAGGTGCACTGAAGGTAACTGCCGGAAGTCCTGTATATGCAGCCGCATATTGAGCATTCCCTCCTCCGAGTGAATGTCCCGTCAATGTGAAATCCAAATTTTTATATTTATTCTGCATGTCTTTGGCATAGTCTTCCGCTTCATACATTTGGTTGGGACCTATGCTGAATGTCTTATCCAGCTTCTTATCCAGTTCCCCCACAGCATTCTCCACGGTAGTTATACCTGTCACATCCCTGACTTTCTGGATTCCACTAGATAACCAATCGGGTGTGATATCCGTGCTCTGCTCAATCTTCCTCCCCAGCTCAGGGATGGCAATCTGTCCATCCGCGTAAAAGTCACGGCCTTTTCGATCCCATCCGGCACTTCCCTCTGTACCCCGATAAGCAATAACCGCCTGTTCGGTTTCCGGGTTATAAAAGGTTACGGCATCGAAGCCGGAGTAGGAATTGCCATGCGTATCTTCGAGAACCTGCCAGCCAGGCAGATTCGCATATTCCGTGCCCGCTTTTGCATTTTCATAAGCCAATTCGGACATTAAACGGTATGTTTCATCATCAATTCTTTGGGCGTCCCCCACAATGCTTCACCTCCAAAAAAAATCATTGGAATTCTATTTTTCAAAAGGGTCATAGCCTTTAGCTATAATTGCTTCCTTGATGGCAGGACTCATGCCAAAATTTTTCATCTTTTTCTCGTTATAGTCATATGAAATCGTAAATTCCTGATCCTCATGCTCGGCCACATGTCCCTCCAGCGCGATGGAATCCAGCGCCATCTCAGGTAGCAGTTCCTTATTTGTAATAACAACGTTCAACTCAAACTTATCTTTAAAATACTTTATTGCTTCCGTCTCCGCCTCAGTAAAATAGGCTTGTTTTTCACTTTCCTTCATATTCTGACACCCTCCCAAAATAAAAGCAGATAATATGGTTAATAAGCATAACCATGATAATTGGCGTATCCACCGCACGATGATCACCTTCTCTTTGATTTTCAATAATTCAATTTATTGTTGTTAAGTGCATCATAGTACAAAATCAACATGACTACATCGGCTCACCGCATCGTTTTTATGTAACTTTCCTCCTAAATGGTTCCATTAAAGTATTCGGGTTACATTACCCAATTTCCTGATTTTTGCAACAAATTTGCAGCATTTGCGCAGACACGCAAAAGAGCCGCCCCATATTAGGGCAGCCCTCCAATTTACTATGCCTATAATCTTATTCCAGCACCATCCTTAAGGCAGTAAGCGCAATACCAATAACGAATCCGGTCACGGCACCGTTGATCCGAATCCATTGAAGATCCTGACCAACCTTGTCCTCGATCAACGAGATCAACGATGCATTATCCATTTTATCAACATTTTCACGGACCAGATTACCGATCTTGGAATGGTTCTTTTCCAGCAGTGTTGTCACGCCTTCGACAATCTTGGCATTCATGCCATCCAGCAATGCACTGTCTGAGCGCAGATCGGACAATACCCGCTCAATGGCAGGGAGCGCATACGTCTCCACATACTTTCCATCTTCCATAGCGGCGAGTGCTCTTTCCCTCAGTTCGGTAAGCTTGTTCAGCACGGTTTCTTCCGCGTCCCAGCTGTCCAGCAGGCTGTCTTTCCAGCCGTTCAATCCGCCACGCACACTCTCGTTCAAGGCAAGACGCACTGCTTGAGTTCGAACCAGACCTAACACCTTATACCGGAGGGCACTTCCCTCACGCTTCATATCCTCCACCTGGTCAAACAAATATCCCTGCAGGATGCTGCCAAGCTTCTCCTCATTCATATAGCCAAGGAAGGCATTCATGGCAAATTGCATAAGCCCATTCATCTGAATGCCACTAATCGCCTTCATGCCGCTCTCACCCAGAAACGTGATGGTCTCCGGCTTCACCAACCACTCTTCCGCCTGCTTCAACCCGTAGTCCAATGCCTTCGTGTCATATCCACGTTCACTCAATTGAATGGATGCCCGTTCCAGGATCGGTCCAAGGTCGAAGTCCCCGGCTTGTGATTTGATCTCGCTTGCAACCAGCGGCGCAATCTGCTCCAGCGGCAGGCCAGCCAGAATACGTTTGCACAGCGTGTCGATCATCGTTTTGACACCATCATTGTGAAGTTCACGTGACATGATGTCGAGTACCATTTCCGCTGCCTTGAAACCGGCAATCTTCTCGGTAATGCTGTCTTTGTTCAGCAAATTGTTCTCCACCGCAGAAACAAGGCCCTCCGTCATCTTATCCCGGTTCTTTGGCAGCAAGGCCGTATGCGGAATCGGAATGCCGAGCGGATGGCGGAACAATGCCGTTACAGCGAACCAGTCGGCAAGCCCCCCTACCAATCCCGCTTCAAATGAACCCACCAGCAGCTTGCCTACGACACTGCCCTGAAACGGCAATGAAGCGGCAAAGCCTGCCCCCATTACGACGAGTGACCAGGCTGCTGCCTTTTTGGTTTGTTTAGGTTTAGCCATCATTCTTGCTCCTTTATCATTAATCACACGTCTAAATCCCAATTGGATCTGTCCGTGCATATTCCGTTCTTTTTTCGAATGTGAATAATCCAAAGCGGTTAATTAGCACTTTACTTTTCATTATTTTCGCTTCCACATCGCGTATACTTCATCTTATCACCCGCAAGCACCAAAACCAAACCTCCAGCTGCCAAAAAGAGCAAAAGAGATTGATTTTCCGTAAAATTGCTGCCTATCTTTTTCCTTTCCCAAGGGCTTTTAGTATAATCAGGAAAGATGGCCTATCATATACGATTGGCTGCCTTGCAGCAGGGTAATTACATAGTGGGACAATTGAAGGAACAGGGAGGAATTTCGGAACATGAAAAACGTGCAGGACACAACGACACTCTATAACGGAGTCAAAATGCCTTGGCTGGGTTTTGGCGTATTCAAAGTGAAAGATGGAGAAGAAGTGGTTGAAGCCGTCAAAACGGCCATTCAGGCAGGTTATCGCAGCATCGATACAGCCAAAGCCTACAACAACGAGACAGGTGTAGCCCAAGGTATTCGTGAATCCGGAGTTGCCCGCGAGGATCTGTTCATTACCACCAAAGTATGGAACAGCGACCAAGGCTATGAATCAACATTGGCCGCCTTCGAAGCCAGCATGGAACGACTCGAACTTGAATATCTTGATCTCTATTTGATTCACTGGCCAGTCAAGGGCAAATACAAGGATACATGGAGAGCGCTGGAGAAACTGCACCGGGAAGGACGCATCCGCGCTATAGGCGTAAGCAACTTCCAGATTCACCATCTGGAGGATCTGATGACGGATGCCACCATTAAACCTGCTGTGAATCAGGTCGAGCTTCACCCGCTGCTGATTCAATCGGAGCTCCGGGACTACTGCAATAAACACCAGATCCAGATTGAGGCCTGGTCTCCACTCGGCCAAGGCAATCTGCTGGAGCACCCGCTTCTTCAGGATATTGCAGCGAAGTACGGCAAATCCCCCGCACAGGTCATTTTGCGCTGGGATCTTCAAAACGGCATCGTGACCATACCCAAATCCGTTACGCCACAGCGTATTCGAGAGAATGCTGATCTATATGATTTTGAACTGACTGCGGATGAGGTTGAACAGATTAATGGACTGAACGAAAATAAACGCTTCGGTTCGGATCCGGATAATTTTAACTTCTAAGCTCAGTCATTTAGGCAAGCTACATGAAATAGAGGAAAACCAAAAAAATCCCGATTCGAATGCATCTGCATCCGAATCGGGATTTTGCCGTTCAAACGTTTTAACCGATCAGCCTTTGGAAACCAGCTTGAAATCATCATAGTGGAAACCTGGCGCAACCACACACGTTACGAGCACTGGCTCATCTCCCAGTGGACGTGCCGTTTGCCATACCCCAGCTGGAACAAGCACCTGCGGCGATTGCCCTGCAGCAAGATCCATGCCAAGCACAAGCACTTCCTCATTCTCAGGGTTTTCCCCTTTGCCGCCCAGTTTCAATTCAATTGGACTTCCGCTGTGCCACAACCACAGCTCATCGGACAGTACGGTGTGCCACTCGGAAATTTCATGCGGGTGCAGCAAGAAGTATGTCGAGCTTGCAGAGAATCTTGGGCCGGAATAAGCTTCCGGCAGAACGGATTGCGGGATTTGATAAGAAGCCTTCCATACTTCTTTATACCAACCGCCTTCAACGTGGGGCTGCATATCCAGTGCAGCAACCAGAGGCGATAATTCATGTGTCGTCATAACCTGTTTCCTTCCTTCCAAATCATATTGGAGACCCTCTTCCAGAGTTCGGCCTCACTCTCCCTACTGTAAAACATCGCTGTTCGTTTGTCACCCTTAGAACCGGTCCATTCCATTTTAACGAAACTTTTGATAGCGTTTACAACAAACTGGATTTTCCGTTATGATATGGATATAAACGTAAATCAGATGAAGTAGAAGGGAGCCTGATCATGAGTATGATTGAGGATCGAATTGGACCCAAATATCGCATTGGGGAAAATTCATTCACCATTGAATACATGCGCAGACATGAAGGCAATGCCATGCCGCAGCCTCACGCTCATTCATTTTACGAGCTGTATTACCTGCTTGAAGGAGAACGGGTGTATTCCATGAACGGCCAGCTCCTGACCGCGAGAAAAGGTGATCTGATCCTCATTAATCCGCATGATGTGCATACAACGTCCAGAGGAAACAGGCCCGGATTCGAACGAATTCTTATCGGTTTCTCTCCTTCGTTTGCCACCGGGATGGAACTCGGTGTGTGCGGTCTGCTCCCTTTCGAACGATCAAGGCTTCTTCACCTCCCAGAATCAGAGCAGCAAGAGATGGAACGCATGCTATGGCAGATGCTGCGCGAATGCAAGGAGCGCCGCCCTCACTATGAGATGGTTGTCAGAAGCCTGCTCGCTCAGCTTCTGATCCATATCTATCGGGTAGAAGAAAATAGTCGCCTGATGTCACCCGGCCCAATTCACCCGATGCAGGATAAAATCGGCGAGATTGCCGCTTACGTGAACAGACATTACAACGAACCGCTTACCTTGGAGGATGCGGCAGCCCGTTTCTATATCAGCCCATCCTATCTGAGCCGGATGTTCAGTCGGTTTACCGGTTTTCGCTTCAGTGAGTACTTACGGGTCGTGCGGGTGCGAGAAGCGCAGCGGCGCCTATTGTCCACCCAGGAGCGGGTGCAGTTGATCGCGGAGAAGGTCGGGTTTGAGCACACGGCTCATTTCAACAAAACATTCAAACAGGTGACCGGAACCACCCCTTTGCGCTATCGAAAAGAGCATCGCTAGTACAGGGAATCTTGGGAAGTTGAAGATAGAAGCCGAGTGGGTAGCCCTACCCGGATGAATGTGTCTCTATATCACAAAAATCAGGATGATACATGGAGACACATGCTACACCACTGCGGCTGAGTGTGAATCAATGAACGACTTGCTATTCATTCGTATCAAGGACTCTTATCTGCGGATGAGCACACCGCTTCTCACCTCAGGACCCATGGAAATCTGGCGCCCTTCCTCATCTGCATCGTCCTCCCGGCACACAATTCCGGCAGACTCGTGTCCTGTTACAATCAGAAGCCGGCCGTCAGGCCCTTTTCCCTGAATTCCCTCTATTTCAGCTCCCTTGCACTGGTGTAAATGGATCAATGATCCTTCTGAAATCCGGGCTCGCAGATTGGCAATTCTCAAATGCTTCGCATGAGCACAATGTATACCGTTCCGAGCAGTGACGTCATATCCTTCAACCACTACACCGTCCAGAGGCATTTCGGGCAGCCCGCTTACGAATAAAGCCATCTCTGCACCTGCACAGATAACATCCGATATACGAATATCGCGGAACACCGGGGTCTCTTCACTAATTTCCTGAAACAGATCGCTTCCGCGGGCTGATCCCTCCATATTTGCATAGAAAAAGGAAAACGAGATGGCTTCCATGATAATATCTTTCATATAGATACGCTGAATTTCAATATCTTCAACGACTCCACCGCGCCCGCGGGCGCTTTTGAACCTTAGTCCAATATCCGTCCCAATAAACGTACAATCCGATACCCGCACATGCCGTACACCACCTGACATCTCACTGCCAATAACGAATCCGCCATGACCATGATACACAGTGCAATCCCGAATGGTAATATATTCAGATGGCAGACCGAGCTCTCGGCCTTCCGCGTCCTTGCCGGATTTCAGGCAGATGGCATCATCCCCCACATCGAACACACTGTGCTCCACGACAACATGACGGCATGATTCAATATCCAGCCCATCGCCATTCTGAGAAAACCACGGGTTTCGTACACTCACGTTACGTATGGTAACGTGCTCCGATGCCCAAGGATGCAGGTTCCATGCAGGTGAGTTCTGGAATGTTGGACCATCCAGCAGCACCCGCTTGCACCGACGCAAACTGACCATGTTTGGACGTAAAAAGTCTCTGGCATCCTCATAAGCTGACAATTCACGCTCCTGCTCCATATGAAGCCGGTTGGCGATGGCGCCACCTTCGAGGGCCGAGGCCGAAGGCCACCAGATTTCTTCATTTTCACCCGAATGCTCTACAACACCACCGGAAGCAACCAATCGACTCCATTGTGAAGCGGTCATCTTGGACCGTTTGACTGGACGCCACGCTTCTCCGCTGCCATCCCATATTCCCTCACCTGTAATCGCGATATCCTCCAACGATTCTCCGTCAATTGGAGATTGGCATCTCACCACCTGCCACCCCTCGAAGCTCGAAGCAATCAGAGGATAATGATCAAACTCGCGACTGAACGTAACCAAAGCTCCCGCCTCTGTGTGCAGCTCAATGCGACTGCGAAGCACAATCGGACCTGTCAGCCAGACTCCTGCCGGAATAACGATTCGTCCGCCACCTGCTTCAGCACACGCGGCTATAGCAAGCCTGAACACCTCCGTATTGTCCGTCACGCCGTCTCCTTTTGCTCCGTAGTCCGTGATGCAGAAATCCCGAGCGGGAATGTCAGGTAGAGCAACCTCATAGGCTTTCGTATTCGCTTGGATACCTTCTCTTGCACTTAATGGGGAGTAGTATGTATTCATCGTTCAGAACATCCTCTCTTCTCTGTATTGGGATTGGACTGTGATCGACATAGCATAGCTTTCAGGAATGAGTATTATCACCCATCATATCAACGGGATCTGGACCAAGGTTGTGTTTTTTTGCCATGTAGCGTTAGAATTTGAGGTTATTTGTTCCGTTACCCTGGACATAGGATAGGTATCAACACCAGTATACTCTATACATCTATTCCAAAGGTTGTAAAAACTCTAGGAGATTCGATTCATTTTTCTGTCAGGATTCGTCACAAAGAACTCACCCACTTAACAAATATATAACGTATTTTTGGCCTACAGCCCTATTAAACCTCATACTTATGTCATGTTTTATTACAAACCAATTGCCAGAAGAAGGATGACTATGTATGATTAAATAACTAGTTTCAATTTATTCCTTATTATTCCTTTTTCAAACCAACGTTGCAGAAAGGATGGGTTACTCTTGATTGAATTTAGGGGTGTGCAGAAGCACTTTGGTCATTTTCATGTCCTCAAAGATATCCATCTCCACATTGAAGAAGGAGAGGTCGTTGTCATTATTGGCCCTTCCGGCTCCGGCAAAAGTACACTGCTCCGCTGCATCAACCGTCTGGAGACCATTACGGAAGGCGAACTCGTCGTCAGCGGTGTCCCTTTACATCAGAAAAAGGTGGACATCAACCTCTTCCGTCGCGACATTGGCATGGTATTTCAACACTTCAATCTCTATCCTCACAAAAAAGTCATCGATAACATTACACTTGCCCCAGTAAAGGTACGTAAACAGCCCAAAGCTGAGGCAGCTGCTACGGCAATGAAATATTTAACCCGTGTTGGCATTGCCGACAAGGCTGACAGCTATCCCTCCCAGTTGTCGGGTGGACAGCAGCAGCGGGTCGCTATTGCGCGGGGACTCGCCATGGAGCCCAAAATCATGCTCTTTGACGAGCCCACCTCTGCGCTCGACCCTGAAATGATCGGGGAAGTACTGGATGTCATGCGCTCTCTCGCACATAACGGCATGACCATGGTTGTCGTTACCCACGAAATGGGCTTTGCTCGTGAAGTGGCAGACCGTGTCATCTTCATGGACGAAGGCCGGATCGTGGAAGAGGCTTCTGCCACAGAATTTTTCGATAACCCGCGGGAAGAGCGGGCACAGCAGTTCCTAAGTCGTCTAATTCATCATTGAGAATTATAGAATATTCCATTTTGAAAGGGGTCTTTACTCATGAAGAATTTGCTGAAGTGGCCGTCGTTCGTCCTTGTTTTGGTTCTCTCGCTGGCATTGGCCGGCTGTAGTACGGGAGAGGAAGCTACCAACAGCAGCGGTGGTGGTGGCGGTGATGAGAATACTGCAGCCAAAGGAACCATTGAACAGATTAAGGAGCGCGGCAAGCTGATTGCCGGGGTCAAATATGATACGAAGCTCTTTGGCTTGAAGGACCCGGCAAGCGGTGAGGTCGAAGGATTCGATATCGATATCGCCAAGGCACTTGCCAAACAGATCCTTGGGGACGAGACCAAGGTTGAGCTGAAAGAGGTCACATCCAAAACCCGGATTCCCATGCTCCAGAACGGTGACATCGATATCATCATCGCTACCATGACGATCACGGACGAGCGGAAGGAGCAGGTGGATTTCAGTGACGTTTACTTCGAGGCAGGGCAGTCCCTTCTTGTAAAAAATGATAGTGCCATCACTGGACTGGAGAGCCTTGGAGGCGTGAAGGTGCTCGCAGTTAAAGGTTCAACCTCTGCGCAGAATATTCGTGAAAAAGCTCCAGATGCCGAAGTACTGGAATTCGACAACTATCAGGATGCCTTCACTGCGCTCAAAGCGGGCAAAGGTGAGGCACTGACGACGGACAATATCATCCTGATCGGCATGCAGCAAACGGACAACAACTACAAGCTGGTTGGTGGCAACTTCACAAGCGAGCCATATGGAATGGCCATCCGCAAAGGCGACACTGCTTTTGTAGAAGAAGTAAACAGCCTGCTCAAGAGCATGAAAGACAGTGGTGAATACGATACGTTACATGAAAAATGGCTGGGCAGCAAGCCCGAGTAACCTCGATTAACGATGAACGAGCGGCGGTTTTCATCTGTAGGGACTAAATCACCCGTACAGCATGAGTCGCCGCTTCACATCTGGAGAACGGAGGCTTCGCCTACATGGGCAAATTGGATTTTGATGTATTGTTCAAGCATTCCGATCGTTTCCTGGAGGGATTCCTCAATACGATTCAAGTAAGCATCATGGCTTTGATCGGCAGTTTTATCCTTGGAGCAATCATGGCAATCTTCCGGATATCCCCCATCAAGCCGCTCAATTGGATCGGTACGGCTTTTGTGGAATTTATTCGAAATATTCCGCTTCTGCTGGTCGTGTTCTTCTTTTACCTTGGACTGCCCTCCCTTGGCATTTCACTGGACGGGTTTGTCTCCGGTACGCTAGGTCTTACCATCTACACGGCAGCTTTTATTGCAGAGGCCATCCGGGCAGGCATTCAGACCGTCCCCCGGGGACAGCTGGAGGCCGCTAGATCTTCAGGTTTGTCCTACGTACAGGCCATGAACCTGATCATTTTGCCGCAGGCAATCAAGATCGTGCTTCCATCCATCGGCAATCAATTTATTAACCTGGTCAAAAACTCCTCCATTCTTGCCGTTGTTGCCGGCATGGACCTGATGTATTTTGCCGATCTGGTCAATTCGGATACGTTCCAGCCGCTGAGCGTGTATACCATTGTTGCACTCTTCTACCTCGTATTAACGCTGCCGCTCAGTTTTCTGGTTCATTATATGGAGCGCAGGTTTGGACAGAGCGACGCCGAAGCACGAGGCAGCAAGGGCAAGCCGAAGAAAAACAAGCCGGCCGGGCAGGTTACCATGTGATTTAACCATACCACTATTCAGCCTAAGCATTACTCACAGAAGGAGGTCGATGTACTATGGACTTTAGCGGGGCTTATGCCTGGCCCAACCTTCGTTTCCTGCTGCATGGATTCCTGATCACCTTGCAGGTGGCAGGACTGTCAATCGTCTTCAGCTTTGTTCTTGGCACCGTGCTGGGTACCGTCCGGTATACGCGTATTCCGGTCCTGTCACAGATCATTGCGGTTATTGTGGATACGATTCGGAACCTGCCGCTGCTGCTGATCATCTTCTTCATTCATATTGTCCTGCCCCAGCTGGGGATTAAGATGTCCGTCTTCTGGTCCACCGTCGTTGGGCTTAGCCTGTTCGAAGGCGCCATGATCGCCGAAATCGTTCGTAGCGGTCTCAAATCGGTTGAGCGCGGACAGGTGGAAGCCGCCCGTTCCTCCGGTCTAAGTTATATGCAAACCCTGGGCAGCATCATTATGCCTCAGGCACTGCGCCGCATGTCGCCGCCGATGGTCAGTCAGTTCATCTCCCTGCTGAAGGATACGTCCCTGGCCATTATCATCTCCTTGCCGGAGCTGATGCACAACGTGCAGATCCTGGGCGGCCAGAGCTTCGATTACGTAATCCCGGCGCTCCTGCTCGCAGCGGTCTTGTATTTTGTCATCAACTACACCCTTTCCATTGTGGCCCGGCGCCTTGAGGCAAGAATGAATTGATTGGGTTAGATCTATCGAAAGGCATTGTGTATGCACATAAGAGTCCAGCTGAACACATATCTGTGTCTAACTGGACTCTTTATTATTTGCGTATTCTTTCCGATTTCATATCGCCACTCCATTTTGCCGTAATTCTTTCTGCAGCAACGCAACCGGGAGTGATAGCGGATCAAGCTGCAGCTGCACTGCCAATGCAGCGGATGTTCCGGCTGCCTCCCCCGTAGCCATGCAGCTGGGAGTCAATCTTGTCGTAGCATGGGCCTCATGCGTGGTAGAGATGCAGCGTCCTGCTGCCAGCAGGTTTCGGATATTGCTGGAGATCAGGCAGCGATATGGAATGTCGTATGCCCCATCTCCTTCAATAAATGCCGCCACTACGCCTTGACCTGAAGGATCATGTATATCAATGGGATAACCACTTCGGGCAATGACATCGTCAAACTTTCGCCCCGTAATTACGTCTTCCCTCGTCAAAGAATAATGTCCAATAATCCGTCTGGATTCACGTATGCCAATCTGGGGAGCAACTGCGGATATTGAAGCCCGCTCGAAACCAGGCACATCGCGCTGCAAAAATTCGGCAATCATGAGTACCTGCTTTCTGCCTTCCTGCTCAGCAGTGGTGAGATCCTCTGCATTGGTAGCATCCAGTCCCTGGACCCGGGTACAGTTAATCAGTACTTCATCTTCGGCCGGCCCGGTAAAAAACAACACCTGATCGCGGTTAATCGGAATACCCGACTTCTGCCATTGCGAATAAAAACCACTCACCCCGGTGAGCGGAATACGATCCAGCTCTGCGAAAGGTGTCTTGGCATAGAAATCTTCCGGATGCTCCAGAATATACTGCTTAACTCGCTCAAGGTTTACGCCGCGCATCCGAAATTTCATGGTCATGGGCTGGGACTGATGATCTCCATCCCGTCCCTTCGCGACAGCAGCACCGGCAAGATAAGCTGCATCCGCATCCCCACTGGTATCGACAAAAATCTTGGCCTTAAGCTCCAATCGGCCCGACTTGTTTGTCAATCGAACCGCCTCTACTCGATTATCCTGAACAATCACTTCATCCACGAAGCTGTGCAACAGCAGCCGAACACCTGCCTCCTGCAGCATATCGGCCGCTATCACTTGATAAATGGCCGGATGGTATGGTGTAACGGTATGCACGAAACCAACTGTATCCCGGAGATGCCCTGGAGAGCCCCCTCGCGCTTTCAGTCGGTCAACGATCTCCTGAGCAATGCCCCTGATCACCTGTTCACCGCTCTCCGTGTGAAAAGTCATCCAAGGATAAACCATAGCGGCAGTCGACATGCCGCCAACGAACCCATATCGCTCAACCAGCACAGTACGAACGCCCTGTCGTCCGGCAGCAATGGCCGCCGCTATGCCCGCAGGGCCACCCCCTACAATAACAACATCGGCTTGTTCTGTCTTCATGCTCATCCGTTCACTCATTTTTTACTCCTCCTTTCATTGATTAGCCGACTATTCTTTCAGTCCTGTCATCGCAACACCCTCAATGAATCGCCGTTGAGCCATGAAAAAGACAATCAGCAGTGGTACGGTTGCCATGACTGTGGCGCTCATCAGATATTGCCAGGCCGTACCCACTTCATCCGTGAACAGGGACAGCCCTAGCGGCAATGTCATTAGCTCGCGCGAGTTAATGAAAATCAGTGGATCAAAAAACTCATTCCAGATGGTCACAAAGGTGAAGATCGTCAGCGTCGCCATGCCGGGTTTGGCAATGGGCAGCATAATCCGCGCATATATCCGGAACCTGTTGCAGCCATCAATCATCGCCGCTTCCTCCAGCTCGGTAGGGACCGTGATGAAGAACTGCCGCATGACAAAGATACCGAATACACCGCCTGCCCCAAAGATCGGAAGCAAAATCAGCGGAAGATGTGTATCAATCCAGCCCAGCTGCCGCATGAACAGGAACATCGGAATTGCCGTCACCTCGTGGGGAATCATCATGGCACTCAGGAGGGTGAGAAATACCACATTGCGGCCCTTGAATGGTATTTTTGCAAATGCATATCCGGCAAGGGAAGCAAAGAACACCGTACCCAGCACAACCACAACAGCAATATACACACTATTAAAATAGAACCGATGAAACGGAATCAATCGAAAAACATCGACATAATTCTGAAATCGGAACGTTTCCGGTATCCACTGCGGTGGATACGTGAATATGCTCTGGGGCTCCTTGAAAGACGTAGATATCATCCAGATAAACGGTACAATCATAATCAGCGAAATCAGGGTCAGCAACAAATCCGTACCGATTGCACCCCCTGCTGTACGAACAGACGGCTTAGGCATCGCCTTCATTGAATACCCACCTCTTTCGAAGCTGCCATTGCAGCAGCGTCAGGATCAGTACGATAGCAAAGAGCACGTATGCCAGTGCGGAGGCATAGCCAAACTGAAACAGCTTGAACGCTTTTTCCCATATATAGTAGACCAGCACCTTGGTGCTATTGCTCGGACCCCCCTGTGTCATGACATAAATCTGTCCGAACACTTTGAGCGAGCCGATGACCGTCATCACCACAGTCAAAAAAACAGTAGGCGTAATCATGGGAAGCGTCACGTGAAAAAAAGTCTTCTGCCTGCCTGCACCGTCCAGTTTGGCCGCTTCGTACAGTGATCTCGGTACCTGCTGAATTGCGGCTATGAACAGTACCATATTAAGACCAACATTTTTCAGCACACTGGTGACAATAACCGCAGGCATCGCCAAATCCTGATTGTAGAGCCAGGCTGGTCCTTTGATGCCCATCATCAACAGAAGCTGATTAATCAGTCCCGACTCTGTCGCATACATAAGCTTCCATACAATTGCCCACACAATAAGTGAAGTCATGACCGGAACGAAGATGGCTGTACGGAATATTCCGATCCCACGCAGACTTTTGGATAACAGCAAAGCGAGTAGCAGCGCCAGCACAATATTCAGCGGAACAAGTCCGGCTGTGAAATATACCGTGTTTCCCAGTACTGTCCAGAACATCTTGTCTGTCATGATCTCGCGGTAGTTATCCAGCCCAATATAGTGATGATCTCCAAGCAATGGCCAATCGGTCAAACTCATATATAATGCGAGGCCCATTGGAAAGAGCAGCAGCAGAGTAAAACCAAGAACCATCGGAGATACGAAAAGCCATCCTGCAATCTGGGCCTCTCTTGCGAGCGGTCCTCTTCCTGAACGCTTGCGTGAATGGGTCAACTCTGGCCCTCCTCTCCTCATCCGTCTTCCTTCTACTTCAGTTTGTCCATGGCATTGCGAAACCCGTTTACGGCTTTTCGCAGCTGTTCCTCCGTTTTACCTGCTACGACTGCTCCGAGCATAATCGCCTTAACCCCGGTATCGTGCAGCACTTGCACATCTTTCTGCACCAGTCTCCTCTGGGAAGGGACCAACACCGGAAGCTCTGCTTGCATAACTAACCGGCGATACCGGAGGACATCTGAGAAGCTTAGCGATGTCCCATACTCTTCTCCAGGGACAATCGATGCTTCCAACGCGGTAAAACCATAATGCTTTGCCTCCTTAACCAGGGAAGGGTCGTAGTGTTCATTGATGGCGAATGTTTTATCCAGACCGAGCTCACCCAGCATGAAGGATGGTAAATGGTGAGCATATATGGAATAGAAATCAAAACCCAATCCGGAAAGCCTCGCCACATCTTCCTGTTGCGTCCCATCAAGGGTACCCGACGGGACCACTCCAAGCGGACCGTTAAATTGGGATCGGATTTCACGGAAGTTTTCAATGTATTCATCCAGCGGACCAAAATGATTTCCACTGGCGCGGTGTCCGACATTGTAATGTACTTTTAGCGCGTCAGCCCCTTCTTCAATTGCTGCCCGGGCCAGTACTGCATCATTAGCGGGCAGGCTGACCACAAGCAGCATGTGTTGTCCATTCAGCGCTTCCTCCAATTTCCCCATACCCCTGCCTCCTGTCGATATGCCGTTATTTATTATTGCAGCAGGCCTTGAATCTCTTCTTGCATCTGCTTCAGATTATCCTGAGGTGTGGCTGAGCGGGCGAATAATCGATCGAAACCCTGCAGCACTGCATTGTCGATATCCTGCCAGCGAATATGGCCCGGTATCAAGCGTGCTTTAGGCATTTCATCAATCACTGCCTGAACAATATGTTCCTTGCTAGGATTATTCGGCTGATTAATGAAAACATCCGAATTCAGTACAGAGGTCCGCGGAGGGACAAAATAAGTTGCCGTGGCCTGAATTCCCTGCTCACTAGCAAAAAACTTCAGCAGTTTCTTTGCTTCTTCGGGATGTTTGCTGTCATTAAACATGGCATATCCAGCCTGACCTAGCATGGGCACACTGCCCTGAGATCCTGAAGGCATCGGGGCAATACTCCATTCGAAGTCCATAATCTCTCTTGCTTTGGACACATAGCTGTAGTTGTCGAAGAACATACCCACATTCCCGGCATCGAAGCTCACCTGCTCACCCGCCTTCGG
Source organism: Paenibacillus sp. PvP094 (assembly GCF_040546835.1). Taxonomy (NCBI): domain Bacteria; kingdom Bacillati; phylum Bacillota; class Bacilli; order Caryophanales; family Paenibacillaceae; genus Paenibacillus; species Paenibacillus sp. PvP094. Next base: position 1,668,709 of record NZ_JBEPOM010000001.1, read on the forward strand.
GTGGGACTCATCGGTAAACATCATCCGTTCAAGCAATTCCAAGGTTTGCACACCATAAGGATCATTCCAGGTGAACTGTGTCATGCCCTCATTGAATGGCCCGCTGCCATTGGACCAGGAATAGGAGGAAAGAACAGCCCAAGTCTTCCAATCGCGAAAAAAATTGGCACCGTAGATTCGGTTTGTCGCATCCTTGCTGGCAATCGTTTTGGCTGTCTCTTCAAATCGTTCCCACGTCCATTGCCCTTGAGCGGCGAGCGTGTTGGGGTCTGTAAGTCCAGCCTTGTCGAATAGCGATTTGTTGTAGAACATGACGACTGGAGGGGTTGAGAACGGCAAGCCAAGCAGTTGATCACCATCCCGAAACAGATCCAGCGTACTTGGAATATAATCATCCAATTTGAACTCTGCATCATCCTTGAATTCGGATACGTCTGCGAGAATGTGATTGGATTTAAATTGTGGAATCATCCGCTCGGAGACCCAGGCGATATCCGGTAGCGAGCCGCCGGCTGCAAGTACAGAGATTTTTTGCTGATATTCCGCAAAGGGTACGGATTCCATTGTCACCTTGATGCCCGGATTTTCCTGTGTGAAGCTATCAATCAACTTGTTATACACGTCCATGTGCGCCTGATTTCCCCACATCATGAACTTCAGTTCAATCTCTTCATCTCCTGCGGATGCATTTTCAGGATCACTGCCGGAATTGGTGCCTGCACAGCCAATTAATGCAACAATGATGAATACGAGCATAAACATCAGTCCTGCTTTTTTCATGGAAATCCCCCTCGTCGCTTAGTGATGTTCACGTGCAACCAAAGTATAGCGAAGGAATCAATGGTTCATAAATCACGCCAGCTATAGAAATGGTACGGTTTTTCAAGGACTTAGATGAAGGTCAAGTGCTACAGCTGCTCATCCGTACCGAATCGGTTCCGATATTCCCCTGCCGTCCAACCCACCTGCTGTTTGAATACCAGCATGAAGTGTTTGGGACTCTGATGACCGGACAACCTCGCTACATCATAGATTTTCAGTTGGGTGTTAACCAATAGCCATTTGGCCCGCTCCATGCGCGCCTCAGCGATGTATTCCGAATAGGTTGTCCCCGTTTCATTTTTGAAGAGCTGGCTTAGATAGGTCGGGTTCAGATGGACAAGTTCCGCTATGGTCTGCAGGCGCAGATCTCCATCAGGGTGAAGCCTGATATATTCCTTTACATCCCGAATGATCTTTCGCGTATCTCCACTGCTGCACTCGGGTTCCCCCGTTGTATCCAGTGTTTGGCTTGACGAAACGCCGTATCTTCGGTCCAGCAGCAGCTGAATTTTCTGAATGGCGGTCACCCACTCTTGGAGTTCCACCGGCTTCAGCAGGTAGTTCTGTACACCATACTCCATTGCTCTGCGTGCATACTCAAACTCGCCATAGCCGCTAATGATGATCATCAGCAGTTCGGGATACATTTCCCTTGCTTTGGATATCAGAGTCAATCCATCCATTTCCCGCATGCGAATATCTGTAATCAGCACATCAGGCACATCACTTCTCAAAAATTCAAGAGCCTCTCTTCCTCCAGAAGCTTCACCCATAACGCGAAACTCGGGAGCTGTCCGAATAATTAACTCCCGCAGCCCTTCGAGGATGACCCTCTCATCTTCCACAAGCAAAACTTTATACATGCACGTTATCCCCTTTCCCCTGCAGCGGTATAGTAATCGTGGCGGCTAGTCCCTGCCCGGGGCTTCCGTCAACGGTCAGACTGGCGCCTTGACCATAAATAAGGTGGAGTCGCTGTGCTATATTGGTAAGCCCTAATTGACCATCAGCGTTACAGCGCAGGAATTCACTTGAGGGAAGCTGGGAGAATGACTCGTTCCAATCGTCAATCTCTTCTTGGCGTAGACCTTTACCATTATCGCGAACGGTAAGCAGTAACTCTTGATCGAACTTCAAGGCCGATATCCAAATCATTCCCCCGTCCTCCTGCCCTTCCAATCCATGGTATACTGCGTTCTCCACGAGCGGCTGCAAAATCAGCTTGGGAATCAAACACTCCTGAACCTCTTCTTCAACTTCAAAAATCACCTGCAGCCTTCCGTTATAACGCACCTGTTGAATGCGTACATAAGATTCTACAAAAGCCAACTCCTCCTGAAGGAGTACGATCCGATCCACCTTATCAATTGTGTAACGCAGCAGCTTGCCCAGCGCTGTCACCATGTTGGACACTTCTGTATGCTTCCTGCGGATAGCCATCATATTAATGGACTCCAGCGTATTGTATATAAAATGAGGATGGATCTGACTTTGCAGCGCTGACAGCTCTGCTTCCCGCTCTCGAATACCGAGTAGAAACACTTCGTTAAACAAGCGGTGAATCTCATCCATCATCCGGTTAAACCCCCGGCTGATCTGCCCGAATTCATCACTGCCGAAGCTTGCCACACGCTGGGTAAAGTCACCCTGCTCCACGCGAATCATATTTTGCTTCAGGCTGATTAAAGGCCTTGTTACACGATAGGATATAAGAGCCGCCAGAATGGCTACACCCGCCATGCACAGAACAGCGAACCCAAACGTGAACGTAAGCATCTCACCTGATTCCTTTTGAATGACAGAAATGGGTGTAAGACTAATGACCGATAGCCCGGAATAATTCGAGTGGTGCCGTACATACAGATAGGGACTCCCGTCCATTACCACCTTTTGATTTCCGGCATAGCCTTGAAGCTGCTCATGCTGTAACAGTTGATTGTACGCGGATCGTCCACCAAGTGAAGTTCGCTCAAACACAAGACGCTGCTTGCTGTCCACAATCATGAGACTCGCATTTTCCTCAAAATTCAGATTGGATAACAGCTGGCGGAAGGCATCCAGCCGGATATCAATCAGAATATATCCAAGCCGTTTGAGGGTGCCTGGATCACGAATCTCTCGGGCAACGGAGATATAGGCTTCTTCATTCTTGCCTGTGTAATAACTTGGATGATGCGGAGGGAGCAGTCGCCACTCCCCCTCTGAGCCGCCAAGCTCTGCAAACCAATCATCCTGCCTACTGTCCCATACCGGCTTCACCGCCAATGAATCCAGATTGGAGAACAGGATGCCACTGTTTGAGATTAGGTGGATGCCTCGAATCTCCGGGCGATCATAGGCTTGACCCGAAGTATAGAGCTTCATCTTCAAGTAATCGTCGGATCTTGCCCAGGTGGCTGTTCCCATTGGCGCGTTGTATTTCCCCAGAATACCCAGCACGGTCTGATCATAGAGCGGCAGGAGCGATATACGCTCGAAGTCCTTCAACAGCCGATTCAGATTCGTGTTAATCTGGCGGATGATATCAATGGTGAACTGCTCCGTTTTGCGGTCAATTGTCTGTGAGAAATGGTAATAGTTGACCAACCCCTGCAAACTCAGCGGAAGCAAAGTGAGAACCAAAAACAATACCAGCAGCTTGGTGCGCAGGTTCAAGTTTCTTTTTAAACAACCTTGTACTTTGACCATTCACGGATCCCTCCCACTCCTGTCATTTGAGAATCATCTTCGAAATTGCTAGATATAATTGGCGTTTATCATATCCAGTTTCAACGATGGCTGACTATCCTGCCAACATCGGGATTGGTATGGAATTTCAAGATGAAATCCTCACTTCAAAGAAAACAAAAAAAAGCCGACTGTATTGCTCTACAGTCGACTATTTCTATGAATGAATCCACTCAATAAGACGGGCAGTCAGTTTCCATTGATTGTCCAGTGGATGGTATAGCCCTTCGTCTTTTTTCCAGACTAAAAAACCGACTGCATTATGCAATCGGCTGTCTGTTCATATATTGTTGTTTTCTATATTTGAAACGGTTATATTCATTGATCAGTTCGTCCAGTACCATGGATTGTTGAAGGACTTTGTTGTCTTGCATGCCATGATGCTCCGCCAAACGACTTAATTCTTGCCTGTTCCGTTCAATCTGGTCTACAACCTGACTTGGTCCTTTCATAGCATGCACCCCCTTCTTTATAGACCATTTTAGGATAGTTTGCCAAAAAATTCATATTTTATTCCTTTGCAAATCAAAAAGTTTATTTGCAGAGGGTATTCATTCATTACCAAGCAATTTGCAACAATTCAAGATATAGACTAAAGACTAACCAACATTAGGTGTTTAACCGCATTCACATTCCACATCTTGTATAGAATTAAACGATTATTTTCACTTATGGATTTCTATTAACGGTCTCTTACCGGAAGATAACTATTAACATCTCTCAATTCCTATTATTGATTCATATTAGAATACATTCACAAAAGAGCGTCCATTTCCTAAATTCGGAAAGAACGCTCGTCCACATTTTAACAACATCTATACACGAACCAAAGGCTTTTTAATATCCACCTGTACCGTGACTGGATACAGAACTTCTCATGGAATCCATAGGGTTAATCATACCCGTAATCAAAAGGATTGAACTAAACAGCATTAATACTAACATGGCTTTTTTTAGCATATCGACCATAAACCTCCTTGATAAGATTTGAGTAATTTAGCTTCACAGATTCAGTCGCTTGATTCCTGTATTCTTCGAATAAACCTACACAGTAAATGATTGTAGAGTCATCTTTGATTTTGTGAGCTGATGCCAAACAAGTCATTAGACTCCTAAATCCTTCTTCATATCTTTCCTTAGATAGCTGATAGAACGCTAATTCTGCCCAAAACTTGGTGTACCTATCATCTTTGACTTGAACAACATAGCTCGTTTCGTGATTGCCTTCCTCATATAAAAGATGAATATATAGATCAAACCTCCTGAGGGCGTGGTCTACATTCAAATTGTATAGATTTGCAGCTTCCATAACCTTAACCAACCCAAGAAGTGTTTCATTTTCGTCTTCATCGATAAAATCCAAATAGGAATTTAAGGCTTCGTAATCACCCAACATCAGTTTATAAAGGTAGGAATTAACTTCCGCCCAATCCTTAAATCTTTTAATAAATATAAGATCCTCTGCTGTAGGGTCATCAACAACAACATTGGAGTACAGCGTTGTAAGATTCAAAGCCTTTTCGTAATTTCCCCGCTCGCCCCACACATTAGACATCAATAAGTGCGCATAAGATCTATAGGTGAATAGAGGGTGCTTGGAAACTCTATGGTTATCTAAACCTTTTTTCTTCGTTTGATATTGTTCCAAAAATCCAACTCGCTGCTCTAGTTCACCAGCTAATTGAAATACCTTATCCCAGTGGCGCAATCCACTATATGTATTAGCCAATTCCCTGATTGCGTCCAGCTGTCGCTCTTCATCCAGCCGGTTAATATACGGCTCGAAGTGAACTGCGGCCCTGAGATTCTCATGCTGGTCCTGGCCAAGAGACAAGGTGAAGATGCGATAATGGCATAGTGCCAGACGTTCGGAGTGCTGGTACTTCTCACACTCGGCGACACATTCGTACAGCATTCGCGCAGCCTTCTTCTGATCACGTTCGAGCATATATTCCGCAAGTTCGAACAATTCGGACACATAGGAGCGGTCATCCGTCACTTGCTGAATTACCCTCTGTATGCAGTCCAGCTTGTCCAACTCAGCGCAGCGTTGCAGGAACGGCTCCAGCCTTCTCCAGTGCGGTGCGGACTCCACAAAACATTCAGCACCATATATTTCGTAGAAGTGTCCCTCTTCCAGCTTCATGCCCTGGGTGATGAGGTCCAATTGAGCCATGGCGATCGGCCGTGTACCTTTGATAATTGCACTTAACGTCCCGGCATTAACCCCCGATATATCAGCAAAGTATTGAAGGGTATACCCCTGTTTCCTGATGTAATCCTCAATATTTGAGCGTATCGTAGTTGTAGGTTCCATGTCTCCCACCTCCACAATGAAAATCCAGAAATTTGAATTTCTATGATAAGTACAATTTTAATCCTAAATTTTACAGCGGTCAATAAAAATCGTGGCAATTTCCTGCACATTTAGACATTTATATTGAATATATTTCGTCTTATAGAAAAAATCCATTAGAAGAATCGAAACGGACATGTTACAGTAAGTTCAATTCATAATATCCTACTATTTCCATAGGATTAAACAACACAGACTGGCCAATCCAGTTCAAGGAGAAGTTCAGATGAAATTTGCCTTGTTTAGCCTCATGATGAACCTGCCTAATGCGGTCACTGGCGAAGCACTCACGACACAGCAGAAATTCCACAACATTCTGGAGCAAGCCAGACTGGCCGAGCGTTTGGGTTTCGATGCGTACGGGATTGGTGAGCGGCACGGGGCACCTTTTCTGTCCTCTTCACCTCCAGTTGTATTGACTGCTATAGCTGCAGCTACCTCACGTATCCGGTTGCTAACCACAGTCACTGTTCTAAGCGTACTGGATCCGGTGCGGGTTGCAGAGGATTATGCAACGCTGGATCAGTTATCTGGTGGACGGCTGGAGATGATCATCGGGAAAGGCAATGACCCCCGGCACTATCCGCTGTTTGGCATTCGTGAAGAAGAACAGTGGGTTTCCCTTGCTGAACGTTATGAATTGCTGAAGCGCCTGTGGACGGAGGAGAACGTATCCTGGCAGGGAACGTATCGGCCTCCCCTTCATGAGGTTACCACTTGGCCGAGACCACTTCAGCAATCCATACCAATCTGGCATGGCAGCGCGTCGAGTACACTCTCTACTGAACTGGCAGCGAAATATGGTGAGCCGCTCTTCACTTCGAATTCTTTTCATCCCCAGGCTAAATACAAAGCATTGATTGACCATTATCGGGAACGCCTCGATTATTATGGTCATGATGCAAGCCGCGCGGTGATCGGATCGGGAGCAGGCAGCCTATATCTGGCAGATACTCGTGAGGAAGCGATTCGTCGCTACACACCTTACTATAATGCTTTTCATGCTACCGCCGCCGCACAGCATAACCAGTCACCCTTCACAGATCTGGAAGATAACATTGCACGTGGCCCCGTACTTATTGGTAGTCCGGAACAGGTCATTGAGAAAATTATGAATTACCATGCCGCGTTTGGACATCAGGTGCTGAGCATTAGTGTGGATGGACTCAGTCATAGTGAGCAGCTAGAGCAAGTGGAGCGCTTTGCCCAAGACGTAGCACCTGTATTGCGACGAGAATTGCCGAGTGCGGTATGGAACGATCCCCCCGTTTTAAGCCAGCAATCTCCTTCCTCTGCCTCCGACACTTCTGCTTCTTGGCCCTCAGCCATCTCTCCCCTATTTCAGGTATGACGCAGCCTCGCTAGATACGCCTTCATACAGGGTGATTCATGAGAATCGCCCTTCTCCCCTTTAGCTTTCGTTCTTTCTCTCCGCTTAATCGGACTTCATCCCTGCAAATAGTGAATCCAATAGTCGCTGTACAAACTCAGGATCCATTGGTTCCCCCGTCACTAACATGCGATAGAACACCGGCCCGTAGATCATGTCGATACACAAACCGATATCCAGGTCACTCTTTAATTCGCCCCGCGTTACTCCCTTTTCAATAATTCCCCAAGCTTCACGCCGACGAGGCTGAATATATCTGGTCCGGTATTCTACCGCAAGACCTGGATCTGACTGCCCTTCTCCGATAATCTCTGTAATGGCCTTTCCGTCCTGGCTGGTCAAAAATTGAATCATATTACTCGCATGAATACGTACATCCTCAAATACCGATCCTGTATCCGGGACAGGTAATCTTGCTGTCATGGCCGACATGTATCCATCCATGATGACAGCCCCCTTATTGGGCCACCATTTATATATGGTTGCTTTGCTCACTTGCGCTCGCTCAGCTATCTTTTCAACCGTAATCGCGGCAAAGCCGTGTTCCAGCAATAACTCATAGGCAGCTACCAAAATGGCATTCTGGGTTTCCATGTTGCGGGGACGCCCTCTTTTGGCTGTCATTTAAACCAACCCCTCCTTGTTTCTAACCATACATTTCATTTCTATTTTCTTAAAAACGATACGTTCATTATACTAAATTGCCCTCCATATAAACAATTTGACCCTTCGACAATGCTGATTATCTCAAATAATTTGTTTGCACCTATTTACAATACTAAACGTTTAGTTTATTATATGTTTGTAATTAGTGAACGAACTGTTTAGAAAATAAGGATTCCAGCTGCATCGACTCATACTGAGTAGTCATTTAATACCATGTGGAGGATGATAATCATGAACATGAAAAACGATGTGCAAGCAAGACAGGTTCCCCGTTGGCTGGTTTTCCTTTTGGCTGCGGCATGCGGACTCATTGTGGCTAATCTGTACTACGCACAGACCGTAATCGGGCCGATCAGTGATTCAACAGGATTGTCGTCAGCTGCGGCAGGGTTAATCGTAACGTTAACACAAATTGGATATGTCATCGGACTGCTGTTTATCGTACCGCTCAGTGACATTATGGAGAATCGGCGGCTCGTAACTTCCTTTCTGGTATTACTGGTCGTTGCCTTGGCTGCAGCAGCGCTCTCCACTCATGCTGTATTATTTCTAACATCCTCTCTGGTTATCGGTGTAGGTTCCGTGGTTGCCCAGATTCTCGTACCCTACGCGACTTACCTTACTTCGGAAGAACAGCGCGGGCAGGTCGTAGGCAATGTCATGAGCGGCCTTCTTCTTGGCATCATGCTGGCTCGCCCGGTGGCAAGCTTCATTACGGATGCTTTTGGTTGGCAGGCTGTCTTTATCTTCTCCGCTATCGTTATTACACTGCTCGCTCTGCTATTATCACGCGCTCTTCCTGTACGCAAGCCTCAACCTGCAATGAAATATGGTCAGCTCATTGTTTCACTGGGTACCCTGTTTAAAACTCTGCCCATGCTGCGCCGCCGGGCACTGTATCAGGCCAGCTTGTTTGGTGCCTTCAGTCTCTTCTGGACCACTGTACCCCTGCGGCTGGCGAATGATTTTGACATGACCCAGCAAGGCATTGCCTGGTTTGCCCTAGCCGGGGTGGGCGGGGCCATTGCGGCTCCTATCGCGGGCAGATGGGCAGACAAAGGCCTGACCCGGATATTGACCGGTCTCGCCATGGTGATTGCTGTTCTATCCTTCGGCCTTGCGTACGTGTTTCAGGGACATTCGACTGCTGAGCTGGTTCTGCTGGTCATTGTTGCCATTACGCTCGACATGGCAGTCTCGGGCAATCTCGTTCTGGGACAGCGCGTCATCTACTCCCTTGCTGGTGAAGCGAGAGGACGGGTGAACGGAATCTTCATGTCGATCTTCTTTATTGGAGGTGCCATTGGTTCCTCTATTGGAAGCTGGTCTTACGCATCAGGTGGCTGGAGTCTGACGACACTGATCGGCCTGATCATGCCGCTGCTGGCCCTCGGTTACTATTTCACTGAAAAGAAACCCGGCATTGTCAGCAACTCATAACTGCATCCCGTGACAACAGGAAAGAGGGCAGCCTAATCTCCGGATTAGAGCTGCCCCCTTTTTTTTCAGACCAAAATAGGCAAATGCTTGGTCACATCGTACTCGACTAACGGCTCACCTGTGCGCAATCTGTGCACAAGATCGGGATTAGCAATATAAGGCCGACCGAAGGCAGCAAGATTAATGACCCCATCATTCAGACCTTCTTCTGCCATGTGAATATCGAGATCCCCCACTCCAATAATGGTGTGCTCCCACTGTTCCCTGATCATCTCATGAAAGGTCTTCTCTCCCGCCCAGACTCTTGTATATTGATCTGTTGAAGGATGAAGAATCGTAATACCGGTCTCACGGAACAGGTTAAGATAAGCATTAATCATGCCAGCCTTATCTGTCCATACATAGGAAGGGTCATCATCCTTCTTCTCGGAAAATCGGATTGATATGCGATCCACGCTGATTTCTTTTTCTACTGCCAGGATGATTTCTCTCAAAAAACGTAATCTCCCCTGAATCCCGCCTCCATATTCGTCGGTTCTTTGATTCGTTTTCTCATTGATGAACTGATCAATTAAATACCCATGAGCTGCATGCAGCTCAATTCCATCGAATCCGGCCAACACTGCATGACGGGCAGCGATCTGAAAATGATGAATTGTACTCTGAATATCCTGTGTGCGCATCGTTTCAGGAATCTGATATGGCTTGTGCAACTTATGCACCTTCCCCTCAGCCTGAATACTTGAAGGCGCCTGCGGTGTTCTTCCAATGAGGTCAGAGTGGGACAATCTACCGACATGCCAGAGTTGGGCAATGATCGTCCCGCCCTGTCTGTGAACGGCCTCAGTTACCTTTTGCCATGAGATCGCTTGCTCTTCCGTATACAAACCGGGTATGCCATACGTTCCTTTTCCAGCCAGACTAGGGTTAATCCCTTCCGTAATAATCAGACCTGCACCATCTCGTGCACGTTGCTCATAATAGGCCACCATCTCCTCTGTCACCGTACCATCCGCATCATTCGCAAATCCTCTTGTTAACGGCGCCATCACAATACGATTTCTTAGCTCCCACTGATTGATCTTAACCGGATTGAGTAAATTAAAAAGATTATTCATGCCATCCCTTCTCTCATCGTGATTAAGGATATTGTAGGCCGGCTCAGACATATCGTAAAATGATTAAAATATATAGAAGTATCACTACGAGAGATATCTCATGTCCATTTATTTATATTTGAAGAGATTCCACAATCAGGAGGCAAACCCATGGAATTATCCGATATCGATATTATTCTAGCCGTCGGACGGTCAGGTAAAATCTCGCAAGCCGCCAAAGAACTGAACTATGCCCAGTCTAATGTCACTACACGCATCAAAAAGCTGGAGCAGGAGTATGAGGTACAACTATTCAACCGATTCCACAAGGGTGTGGTGCCCACAGCCAAAGGAGAACAGTTTATTAAATATGCTGAACGCATTCACAATCTGCTGCACGACCTGGAAGAGGATATGAAGGATATTGGGCAACCATCCGGTACATTAAAAATAGGAATCGTGGAGACGGCTGCTTCAAGCCGCTTCATGGAAATTCTGAACGAATACCAAATTGCACATCCAAAGGTATCCATCTCGCTAGTGAACGCCACCGCTCCAAAAGTGCTTCGCCACAAAATACAGACTAATGAAATTGATGGCGCGTTTATCAGTGGTGCCTGTGTTAAAGAAGGGTTAAGAGTGGAATATGAAATGCAAGACACTGTGCACATTATTTCTAAACGAACGGAGACACCCATTGAGAGCCTGTGCCAGGTCTCATGGGTAGTGTTCCCTCAGGGCTGCCCCTACCGTGAAATTACGGAAATGTTCTTAGAGGAAGAAGGGTTATCTGCCCGCAATATGATTGAAGTCAGTACGATGGAGAACTTGCTCAGCTGTGTAGAATCCGGCATTGCATATACGATTATGCCTTGCAGCGTGATCCATAAGAAACCGGATGCGTACGCTGTACATGATCTAGCCGAGCAGTTTTCCCATACCACAACTACCTTTGTACGTGGGGAGGGACGGTATGTCAGTACCGCATTGGATGAATTCATTAAGCTGCTGAATCAGAAATGCATTACATTCTAAGATCCGCGTTATACTTTCTTTAGAATTAACCAGTATCCTTGGGTTATGGATTTCAACACATCATTCATACGGAGGATACACATTATGAACCTGAAACATCGTTTTATTCAAAAAACAGCCGTACTCGGCATGGCTATTGCCATGATTGCTGGCTCCGCTTCGGCAGGAGCCTCACCTATAGCTAAGGAGCAATGGGTGCAGGAGCATGCCCATGAGATCACATCCCTGACCTCGGACAACTACAGTGACCTTGCCTTTCTGAAGCCATTGCTGCAGGACAAGAAAGTAGTTAGCCTGGGAGAGAACTTTCACCGGGTTGCCGAATACAGTGCAATCAAAACGCGCATGATCAAATTTTTGCATGAAGAACTCGGCTATGATGTCATTGCCTTCGAATCCGGCATGGGGGATGCAGCCGTTGCCTATGAACAAGGAGCAAACCTGACGCCTGCCCAGATGATGGAGCTGTCCATTTTTCCGATCTGGCACTCGCAGGAGACACTTGGCCTCTACGAATACATTCAGGAGCAGAGCAAGACGGATCATCCACTGATTCTGGCAGGATATGATATGCAGTTTACGACCGGGTACTTAACCCAATTTATCAGTGACTGGATTGGCAGTCTGGATCCTGCCAGAGGCAAGCAGTTCTATGCGTTTGAGATGCAGGGCATCACGAATTTGTATGCTGTCCTTAACAAATATGGTATCGACAGCGACAACAATCCCGAATTCAAGGCGGCCATCCATCAAGTGAAGGATGCTTATGCCCCGCAGTACGAGGAATTGGTTCAATGGATCACCGAGCATAAGCAGGAACTCGTAAAGTCATTCCCGGACAACCCGAAACTGGCTGACATGATGATCCGTGTGCTGAAGGACCGGAGCAAATTTATCGAGATGGCTGCCTACGACACTCGAGAGAGTTACGAATTCCGCGACCGTGCCATGGCCGATAATCTGGAGTGGCTAATGGACGTCATGTATCCAGGTAAAAAATTCATTCTTTGGGCTCACAATGACCATCTCGCCAAGAGCACATCGTCCATTCTCAATCCCCCAATCGGAGAAAGTAACGGAAACTCCGGATTGTGGCAATCCAGCTTCAAAAGCATGGGTGAAATGATGCATGAGAAGCTGCAGGATGACATGTATGTGATCGGGCTTTATATGAATGAAGGACAAGCGAGCGAGATTTCCACAGGCCAAACGTTTGATATCTCTCCGATGCCTCGCGGCAGTCTGGAGTATACCTTAATGAAATCCGGCTACCGTAATACATACATTGATCTCTCCGAAGCCAAAGACGCTACAGGTGCTGCAGCCTGGTTGTCCCGCCCGGTCTTTGCAGCAGAGGATGGCATGGTGGATGAAGTCATTCATCCGATGTCGATGAACTTCATTCCGACTGAACAATATGATGGCATTCTGTTAATCGACAAAGTCAAAGCACCAACGACCACCTACAAAGGCGGCTTCAAGGATCAAATGCAGCAGCAAAAGTAAACCAATACGCTGTAACAGGGTAACATATCAAAAAAAGAGGCAGATATTCCTTTCGGGATACCTGCCTCCTTGGCTATCTTTTTAACTCATTCCGCCTGTATGAATCTCATAGGTTCCTTCTGGACTTACCCACGTAGTCGGCGGGCACTCAGTGCGTGATGACCTTGCTGCAGGAAGGTGCTGCGTGTATTCTTCATCAGCTCAATTCGGCGTTCAGCCAAACGGTCTGCAGCAATATACGTTGCAATGCCTTCGGTACGGGAGGTTTCGAAAATTTTCTCCAAACTGGTGTAAATTTCTCCGATCTTGCTCCACGCACGCTCCGAGTTATAACCATTCAATTCGTCTGCGATGTTGATGACTCCGCCTGCATTAATAACATAATCCGGAGCATAAACGATACCTCTCTCATGCAAAATGTCACCATGACGTGGTTCCAGCAGCTGGTTGTTGGCGCAGCCTGCAACCACCTTGGCTTTGAGCGTTTTGAGTGTATCGTCATTAATCGTTCCGCCCAGTGCACATGGTGCATAGATGTCACATTCGACCCCGGTAATTTCCCCCGGATCAACAGCCGTTGCCCCGAAGCGATCCACTGCTTGCTTCACGGAATCCTTGTGAATATCCGTCACAATCAGGCGGGCACCTTCTTCGTACAAATACTTGCACAGACTCATGGCTACGTTGCCGACACCTTGAACGGCAACGATTTTGCCTTCCAGCAGATCCGTGCCAAAGGCCTCTTTTGCCGCTGCCTTCATCCCCCGGTACACTCCCCAGGCCGTAGCAGGAGATGGGTTCCCGGACGACCCGTAGCTTGGCGATATGCCTGTTACATAATCCGTTTCCTGATAGATCAGGTTCATGTCTTCCTCCGAAGTCCCCACGTCTTCTGCAGTTACATAACGCCCATTCAGACCTTGAATGTACCTGCCGAATGCACGGAACATCGCTTCGTTCTTGTCGCGGCGCGGGTCGCCGATAATCACAGCTTTACCGCCGCCAAGATTCAAGCCGGATACGGCATTTTTATATGTCATCCCCCGTGAAAGGCGCAGTGCGTCCTCAATAGCAGCCTCTTCAGAAGCATACGTCCACATCCGAGTACCGCCGAGTGCAGGGCCGAGTGTTGTATCGTGAATGGCGATGATCGCCTTTAACCCGGAAGCTTTGTCCTGACACAGGACCAGTTCCTCATAATCATGCTGCTCCATTACTTCAAACCAACTCATGTTTAACCGTCTCCTCCAACCATTTTTGCGAGTAATTCACAAGGCTTCTGTATCTTTGCCATCCTCTATTGTACCTAGATAAGCTCAGAATGTGCAAAATCACATCACTATGTAAGACGAAAACGAAGCTAGGGAGCCTCCTATCGCCTATCGTTAATGAATGGTCTCAACGACATTAATGGGATGCAAATCCCCGTCTACGGCAAAAGATGCTTGTCCCGTTTCTTCGGAAACAACCAGTACAACGGCATCTGTCAGTTCACTTAGCCCCAGTGCGGCACGGTGACGTGTTCCCATTTTACGTTCCCCTGCTGCAGCCTGGGACAGTGGGAGCACATTGCCTGCGGAGACGATCTGGTTGCCGCGGATCAGAACTGCCCCGTCATGCAGTGGTGCACCGGGGATAAACAAGGATTCAAGCAGCGCATGGGTCACTCGTGCATCCACAGCAATACCCGAATGGATGATAGGTTCCAGAGGGATTTCGCGTTCAATGACGATAAGAGCACCATATCTGCGATCGGACAGATGCTGTACGCTTGCCGTCAGCTCAGCAAATTTTTCGGTGAAGGGAGACAGGTAACAATCCAGATAAAAGGAAGAGGCGAGCACCTCAATCTGCTTGATCTCGGTACGAATTTCAGCGAATTGTCCAAGCAGACAGACACTATCATTGTCAAAACGGGATAACGTCCGATTCATCCGATCCGCTACACGATGCAAATCTTCCTTTAGCCTCTGTCTCATGGACGAACTGTCACAGTCTGCTTGCCGTGTCATTATTTACCGCCTCTCCTTCTGGATTGATGCCAACATAGTTAACCTATACGTTTCCCGCGGTACGATTCATTTATACAAGTCGCATCCTTGCCCTGTTTCAGCAATCAGGAAAAGCCTGCTTGCAACGTTAACGTCACAAACAGGCTTCAGTACAGGTAAGCAGCTACTAAGTTTCTACCTTAAGGTGTAACGGCGCCATAAGAACCATTCTTGAACGTCGTTGGATCGTACCATTTATATCCTGCAGCCGGAGCAGCCCATGGCTCAAGCTGTGGTTCTGTGGAGTTAGCCGGAGTCTCTATGGCAAGCAGGCTCGTCGGTGTGTCCAATGTCAGGCCAGATACCTGCGACAGACTCGTATAGCTTTCTTTTACCGCAAGCCATTTTACCGTGTTAACCAGGAACGTGCCATCGTCCACTTCCTTGAATCCGTCATAGGTTTTCTTGGAGGCTCCCGTTTCTTCTCGCAAATATTTGGGAGTCGCATCTTCCACCGGTGAGGAATCGCCGATAAATGCTGCTTTGCCTGCGCCTACCTTGGCAATGGCTGCATATGCGCCTTCAGCACGTCCGCCGCCATTGTACACGCCCTGATCCACGGCGTTGCCCCATTTGGATACACCGCTTGGCACATAAACCAATCCCTTGGCTTTGTTCGGATCAATGATGGCCAAAGTAGATCCGGCATGCATCGCCACCGCATTTACACCACTTGTAATTCCGAATGACTGTGATGGAGCCACAATATCGGTGGCATTGACGTCACCCAGTGCATTGTAGCGGAAACGGATGCCGAAGTTGCTTGCCAGCCAGTCAGAGCTCGTAACTCCCTGCATCGCTGGAGATTCGGCTTCTGCCGAGGACATGCCTTTGGCCGGGTTCAGGAACGCTCCACGGCGGTATCCATTAAACACCTCGGAGGAATCCCAGCGGTTTTTGTTTCGGTCTGCATTATAGTGATCGGAGATGAAAAAGACGCTGCCACCGTTCTGTACGTATTGCAGCAGGGCAGCCTGCTCCGTTGCTTTAAACGGCACGTTGGCTTCGCCAATGACGAAGACATCATAATCTTTTAATGCATTGTAGGTGATGGCCTGCTCACCAAAAGTATACGGGATGCTGCGCTCAAGCTGATCCACGGCAAAGCCTGCGTTTCTAAGCCCGTTCGCGAAGTCTGAAAATGCCCCATCAATGATCCAGTCCGCTGCGCCAGCTGTTTGGGCATGGGTATTATCGAACAAAACCTTCTTGCCTGTACCATCAGGCAGTGTCGTCCCTGGGCCTGGTTCTGGGTCAGGATTGGTTGTTCCGGTAGAGAGTGTAATTGAGGTTGGGTTTTTGAGTCCTGCATAGCTGTTGTATGCACCAAGTGTTCCGGTTACGATGACCTTTTTGCCTACAAGGCTCGGATTGGAAGCAAGTCCATACTGTGAGCGGAATGAAGAGGAAACTTGTACGTCCAGCAATTTTGCGTTGGCCTTCTCTGACGGAGACTCCGCGATCAGGAAGTTAAAATCATTGGCGTAAGGAGATGTAAACTTGGCTGTAAGTGAGCCGGTAGCATGTCCAACAATATAACCCTCTACTGTCGCCGTTCCTCCACCACTCTGAGCAGCTATAGCCTGCGATACAGTAAGCGGTGCTGCCGCAGCCTGTGCCGGACCCTGTGAACCTGGCCCCAGCAGTGCTGTTGCCGTCAGAATGAAAATTAGGAATGCTCCGATCCAGTGCTGCCATAACGCCTTCTTCATGTTCTCCTTCTCCTCCTCGGATTTACCTTTTAATGGGTTGTCCACTTTAATTTAATCCTTCACATGATGAATTCCTCTTTGTTTATGTAAAATTTTTGAAAAAAGTTTGCTCCGTTGCGCAACTGCCCATACTGTTTACCAAAAGCATGATAAAGGAGAACATGTACCATGAGATTTCTATTTTTGCTGCTTCTAATCATTGTCCCGCTCGTGATGGTCCTTCTAGCTCTTCGTTTCCGAACGGTCATAAAGTTATTTCATGCCCTGGCTCTTATATGTTTCTATAGTGCTGCCACGGTCATTGCCGGAGATGTGTATGCCACAAATGCACATATGACCACATTTACAACCGAAATTCATCATTTTCTGCTGAATGGCTGGTTCCTCTATCCGTCGGCTTATTTGGGCGCATACATTCCGTTTCTGTTATGGATAAGTCTTTTTTCGAAAAAAAATAATGGTTAATCTGTTTCTCAACGTTGCTTTTTCGCTGTGTTCGTAGCATAATACATGTATACGTGATAATGATTATCATTCTTGAGGTTGTCTCTTATTCACAATTGAACTTTACATGAATTATCGATCATATAGCTAAAGGGGAACGAACATCAAATGAATACAACACTGCAAAAGACTTCACTGCAGCTTGACGATTATCTGGATCTTCTGAACCTGGCCATCACCTTGGGTGATACGAAGTGGCAGAAGGAAATCGTCCGCAAATTGGCTTATACTTATCCATCGGTTCCATGCAAACAACCACAATAACACCTTTTCGATAACTCATGAGGGATTCAGATCTGAATCTGCTTCATGAGTTATTTTTTGTTTTAATAATCCACTCGATACAGGTAAAATGAACTTAATTATCGCCCAAGGGAGTGAACGACATGTTAGCAGAGACAGAACGACTGATTTTACGAGAGATCGGCTTGGACGACTGGGAAAGTATACATACGTACACCATTTCACCTGAAGTAACCCAGTACACAGCATGGGGACCCAACACGGAACAAGATACAACTGCGTACATCGAACAGGTTCTGCAAGCGCAACAGGAACAGCCTAGATCCCAATTCGATCTTGCTGTCTGCCTGAAAACAGATGGAACACTGGTTGGCAGCGTTGGCATATACACGGAGGGCACCAATGCGGAGATGGGTTATGTGATGAATCCACAGTATCAGGGAAGAGGCTATGCCGCTGAGGCAAGCCAGGCGCTGCTGGGTTTGGGCTTCAACACCCTCGGTGTACATCGGATCTACGCCAAATGCCGGCCGAATAACAAGGCTTCGGAGCGAGTCATGCAGAAGATCGGCATGGAGTACGAAGGCCTGATGCGGGAGCATTGGTTTTACAAGGGAGCATTTCACGATTCGTTGGTCTATTCGATCCTCGCCAGGGAATATGCTCAACTCGAAAAAGCTGATATCGGTTAATACCGATATCAGCTTTTTTCATCTCCGTAACGACCCCAATCGCCAGTGAAGATTGATCTGTGATCCATGACTATGGTGAGACTAAAGGCGACATAACTCTACTGGACAGCTCGGGAACGTAGGACACCCACACATGCAGCGCAATGCGGCTAGATCGCGAATCATCAGTTTGCCATCCAGTGTGTCCAGTGTTCCTTGTTCTTTCCAGGCCCCCAGCATCCGTGTAACACTCTCCCGAGTAGCTCCAATCATCTCCGCAAGCTCCGTATGGTTCAGCTTCATCTCAAGTACGATCCCCTCAGGAGTGATTTTGCCATACGAGTTGCTGGCACGGATCAGTGTCGAAGCCAAAGCCCCAGCCTTGCCATAGAGCAGCAGATCCCGGAAACGCGATTGGGTAATCCGCTGTGAAAGTGCCATCCATTGCAGGAATTTCAAGGCAAGGTCCCCATGTTTGCTAAGCACGCTTTCCAGATCACTGAGCGAGATGATCGCGAGTTCGCCTTTCTCCGTCATCTCTGCACTGTAGCTGTGATTCTGGCCGCCAATGCCACCAAATTCCCCGATTAGGTCCCCTTTTTGCTGAATCGACAAAATGATTTCCTTGCCATCTTCCGTCGATTTGGTCATTTTCACGCGTCCCGAACGAATGTAGTACAGATATCCGGCTTCATCGCCTTCCAGAAAGAGACTATACCCCGACTTCACCCGTTTGGGCTGCATTTTTTCCTCAATCCAGGCCCACTGTTCAGCTGTTACGAACGAAAGTATTCCACCTGTCTCTCGTGTCATTTTGCTTCCCTCCGTTTTACGTTCTGTCGCTTGGGTTGTTCTTTCTGTAAATATCGTACCCATCACTTTCGTCCCCCTCGTGTTTCCTTATGAATCTATCTTATCGCGAAACCGGCCTGAACGTTATCGGGGGATTACCTGAACCTGGCTGAGAAATTCCCTGAATTTGCTGTGAGAAAAGTCACATCCTATGAAGTCATACGCATGTTGTGATATGGTAAAGTTCTTGCTGTGTACGGATTGAGGCCTTACGTTAACCAAGATCAGTATTTTGCAGAACCGAAATAGGGGGATTCCCTGAATTACAACTCAGACGAATGGGACTACAATAGAACTACCGTATAAACTTATATTTCATGACACCTTGGTCAAAGGTTAAACATATCTATGTCACCAGGTCTAATCTAATGGTGTAATTCCAAAAAGGAAGTGTCTCTCATGCACGATGAACTCCCTTCCGGCATTCAGGAGATGATCAATAATCTGCGCCTGAACACATCCACCGATTTTTGCGGACTGGCCTATCTCTCGGGGTCCATGCTGCGCTGGAAGTACACTTCCGGCGCAACCAATGATCGCGTTACACGGATGGAGATGCGTCCCGGACAAGATCTTGTGGGCACTGCTCTACGGACAGGCCGCACGTCCCTGTCGGATGAAAGTACCACAAATGCCAGTACACCTGGCCGTTGTCCGTTGATGATCGCAGAGCGGCTGTTATGCGCCATCGCCGTCCCTGTGTTCCTGGAGAGCAGCATCCCCGGTGCCGTGCTGCTTGTTGGCAGCAGGCAGCCATGTACGTTCTCACCAAACACGGTCAGGGAAGCAGAGCTGGCGGCCAGAGCAGCTGCAGCGAGCCATTCACAGATAAGCAGGCCCCGCGTAAGCCATGAAGAAAAGCTATTCAGAGATTAAAGCTCTGGGTGGCTTTTTTTGGTATCATGAAGACAGAACCAAGAAGCGGACAGGGGGAATATATAGTGATTCAACTATTGGTTGTGGATGATCATGTTGTTGTGCGTTCCGGGCTGATCGCCCTGCTCGACGGCAAGAATGATATCCGGATCGTGGGGGATGCAGCAGATGGTGACGAGGCCATTGCCAAGGCACAGGAATTGAAACCGGATGTGGTATTGATGGATTTCAGCATGCCGCCAGGCAAGGACGGGCTAACCGCCACCGCAGAATTGAAAAAGTTGATGCCTAACGTGTCCATTTTAATTTTGACCATGCATGATGATGAAGAGTATCTGTTCCGTGCAATCCATGCCGGAGCTTCCGGGTATATTCTCAAAAGCGCGCCGCATGAGGAACTGCTGGCAGCCATTCGCTCTGTAGCAGAGGGCAGTGCGTATCTGTATCCCAGTGCCACCAAACGGCTGATGAGTGAATACCTGGACAAATCCAAACAGGAAAACGCCGGGCCGTATGACACACTTTCCGAACGGGAGAAAGAGATATTGTCCTGGATCGCCAAGGGTTATGCCAACAAGGAAATTGCCGAGCACCTGGTCATCAGCGTCAAAACGGTCGAATCCCATAAAAGCAATCTCATGGATAAGCTGGGCCTGCGGACCAGACCTGAACTCGTCAAGTTTGCCATGAAAAAGGGGTTGCTAAACTTTGAGTAGCACACGTGAGAACAGACTTAGCGGACTGGCGGAGCAGCCTGTACTGCAGCTGCTGGATGAACTGGACGACCATATCACCGATGATGAATTCCGCAGCAGGCTGAAAGGTTCGCTGCATCAGCTAAGCGATCTGAAGTTTGCATTGGATGAATCCTCCATCGTTGCCCTCACGGATCGTAAAGGGAAGATCCAGTATGTGAACGATAAATTCTGCGAAATTTCACAATATGACCGCGAAGAATTGATTGGTCAGGACCACCGGATTATCAATTCGGGATACCACGGTAAAACGTTCATGAAGACCCTTTGGGAAACCATCTCTTCAGGGCGAGTATGGAACGGAGAGATTCGTAACCGTGCGAAGGATGGCAGTCACTACTGGGTGAATACAACGATTGTGCCTTTTCTCGACAATGACGGAGAACCATATCAATACCTGGCAGTGCGCAGTGAAGTGACGAAGCTGAAACGGGTCGAAGCTGAATTGCAGACGATGATGACCCAGGTCATGAACATTCAGGAGGAGGAGCGCCGCCGGATTTCGCGTGAGCTGCATGACGGAATCGGACAGAGTCTCTTCTCACTCGTGATTCAGATAGATCAGCTGCTGGCTGACAAGCCTCATTCTGGCGTGGAAGCACTGCGTAAGCAAGTCACGGGTATTATGGAAGAAGTCCGTGGCATGGCCTGGGAACTCAGACCTTCCGTGCTGGATGATCTCGGTGTCGTTCCGGCCATCCGGACTTACATTGAGAACTATACCCGCCACTACGGTATCGAAGTCGATCTGGAATGCAACCTGCGCAGACGGCTGGAGATGAATCGGGAGATCGCCATGTACCGGATTATCCAGGAGGCACTTACCAATGTCGCCAAGTATGCCGATGTAGCCGAAGCACAGGTAACGGTGGAAGATTCCCAGGAGAGCACAGTCGTAACTATTTCAGACCAAGGTGCCGGATTCAATGTACAAACGGCAGGTCAGGGCGTGGGACTGTTCAGTATGGAAGAACGTGCTCGTGGAGCAGGAGGAACGCTGACGTTATCGTCTGAGCCTGGTGAGGGTACAAGCATTACGTTTCACCTTCCCAGAGGTATATAGAACGGAACGAATGTGTGGATAGGCTATACGCACATCTACAATATAAAGAAAGAGAGCTGCTCACGGTTTTATTCCATGAGCGGCCTCTTTGCGTTCCAATTTTGGTACCAATGACAAAATGAAAGCCTGAAATCGGATAAATTTAATATAATGGATAAATAGGTTGACTCCATTTACGATTCGTCATTAAAATATGAATGCTGCATGCAAAATGCATTTTTGAAGGTTTACATTTTATATTCCATATAGAGAAGGAAAAGGATGATCAATCATGTCAGATAAACGCTCCTCCAAAGGAGGAGAAATCCCGCAAATGTACAACCTGGACGCGATCGATCGGAAAATCATAGCCGCCCTGCATCAGAACAGCCGTATATCCTATACGGATCTGGGCGCACAGATTGGACTGTCACGTGTAGCAGTTCAGGCTCGCATCAATGCTTTATCCGAAAAAGGCATTATTGAACGTTTCACGGTTGTTATTAACCCGGGTAAGGTTGGGCTTCAGGTCTCTGCCTTTTTTAATGTAGATGTGGAGCCGCCCTTCCTTGATGAAGTGGCCGAGAAACTGGACGAGGAACCGGCGGTTACCAGCCTCTATCATATGACGGGCCCAAGCACACTGCACATGCACGGCATTTTTGCGGACATGGAAGAGATGGAGCAGTTTCTGCTGGAGAAGCTCTATAAGATGCCTGGCATTGTGAAGGTCGAATCACAGTTGTTATTGAAACGATATAAAAGCCGAATGGGCATGAGACTGTAGGAGGAAAACAGCATGAGTTGGAAAGATTACACCGGTCTCGTTACGGGTATGGTACGAACCGGGATATTGGGTTATGGCGGTGGTCCTTCGGTTATTCCGTTGATTCGTTATGAAGCAGTCACCCGTTATCAATGGGTTAGTGATGAGGAATTCGGCGAAATTTTGGCCATAGCCAATGCCCTGCCTGGTCCGATTGCAACCAAGATGGCTGCTTACCTCGGTTACAAAACCAAAGGTGTGCTCGGCGCCATCGTTTCCGTGCTGGCACACATTTTGCCCACGAGCATTGCCATCATCGCCCTGCTTGGCTCCATGTACGCACTGCGTGAGTCGAAGATCGTCGCAGGTATGGTTGCGGCTGTGCGCCCCGTGATCTTTGTGATGCTGGGCATGATGGCTTATGAATTCGCCAAAAAAGCATGGTCCGGACTCGGCAAAACCTTTGCCGTCCTGTTTGGTGTCATTGCGTTTGTGTTATTGCAGCTGCTGAATATTCATCCAGGCATTGTTATTGCAGTCTTCCTGGGTTATGGCGTATTCCACCTGGATCTGGTTCAGCGCTACAAGTCCAAACGCAGCTCCGACAAGGAGGTGTCCTAAACGATGCTTCAGACATGGTGGGAATTGTTTTGGGGATTTTTCGTAGCAAATATTTTGGGATACGGGGGCGGTCCAGCTTCCATCCCGCTCATGCAGGAAGAAGTGGTGAACCATTATCAGTGGATGACCACAGAGCAATTCGGCGATGTGCTCGC
Source organism: Paenibacillus sp. PvP094 (assembly GCF_040546835.1). NCBI lineage: Bacteria > Bacillati > Bacillota > Bacilli > Caryophanales > Paenibacillaceae > Paenibacillus > Paenibacillus sp. PvP094. The sequence continues at coordinate 1,691,996 of NZ_JBEPOM010000001.1, forward strand.
CATCGGGAATGCGCTCCCTGGTCCAATCGCTACCAAGATTGCCGCATTTGTCGGTTATCAGGTGGCCGGCTGGTTCGGAGCGTTTATCGCCAGTTTTGCCACGATTGTACCTTCTGCAGCCGCGCTGATCCTGCTGCTTCGTTTACTTAACAAGCATCGCACATCGCCCAAAGTCAAAGGAATGACGCTGCTTGTGCAGCCAGTTATTGCGGTGCTTATGATTCTGCTCACGTGGGAATTCGGCCAAGTATCCACCGATTCCATCGGGATCTGGCAGACATTGATCATAGCAGGGATCTCCTTATGGGTCATGACCAAGACCAAACTGCATCCGGCTATTTTAATTGTTATCGCTTTTGCTTATGGTGCCTTGGTTCTGTCTCATACGATGTAATCCGTTGATCGAAAAAATATAATTGTTTATACCAAAAAAAACGGTGGTGTCAGCATCTAAGCTGGCATCACCGTTTTCCCGTTTACCTCTCACCTTTAAGGCAAGGTTTATTTCGCTTCAACAACGATGGTCACTTTTGTTTTCACGCCAGCATAACTCACCGTGATTGTCGCTTTACCTTTACCGTTAGCCTGAATAATACCATCCTTCACCGTTGCTGTTGCAATACGGGAGGACTTCCAGAGTGCCGGTTTGGAGACATTCTCTTCACTGCCATCGGCATATGTTGCCGTTGCTACCACGGTAACCTTATCCCCTGGTTTCATGGTCAGGGTAACTTTATCGGTTTGCAGATATTTCAGTGTATCTACATCGATAGCCACGGTTACAGATTTGCTGCCGTATTTGGCTGTAACTTTCGCTTTACCTGAACCAACCGCTTTTACTTTACCTTTGGTTACCTGAGCTACTTTGTAGCTGTTGGTTTTCCATTCGGCTTTGTCGGTTACATCGCGTTCGCTACCGTCATTAAAATACGCCACAACAGTAATATCAGCAGTCTCGCCAGATTTCAGAGATACGGCTGGCTCTGATGCTTCAATGCGGGCAATGACATCAACTTCAATTGCAATCGTAACCTTTTGGGAGCCATACTCTGCAGTAATGTTCACTTTACCGCTACCGTTTGCTGTTACCAAACCTTTTTTAACATCAGCTACCCGAGCATTGCTCGTTTTCCAAGTTGCTTCTGAAGTTACATCCAGCGTATTACCGTCTTCATCTGTACCCGTCAGGGTAATCTGCTGTGTTTCTTTGGAAGCCAGTGCGATAAAGTTTACATCCGCTTCGAGACCGCTGGCCATACCAACCTCAACAGACATGGTCAGTGTTTTTCCATCCACTTTAGCGGTAATGGTTGCTTTGCCGACAGCGATACCTTTTACTTCGCCATCCTTGGACACTTCGGCAACCTTATCACTGCTGCTGCTCCATTCCACATCTTCAGTAATGACTTTGGATGTGTTGCCATATACAGCTAGAACCTCTGCAGTAAAGGTATCGCCCACACCGATTGATTTTTTCTTGTTTTGCATTTCGTATTTGTCTGGAACATCTACACTTACAGTGATTTTGACCGTTTTGCCGCCATAAGCTACTGTAATGGTTGCCTGTCCCGATTTGTAAGCAGTAAGTTTACCAGCAGATACATAGACGATATCTTCATCGCTTGAAGTCCACGTTGCTTTGGATGTCACGTTCTCCGTGCTTCCATCTACATACTCCGCGTTGACTGTAAGTTCTTTTTCTTTTGTTCCGGTCAAACTCATAGCCAGTTTATCTTCAACGTCTACAACGTCCAGATAACGAGCTGTGTCTACATCTACCGTAATTTCAACGGTTTTACCACTGTAGCTGGCTTTAACTGTAGTTGTACCTTGGCCAATAGCCGTAATTTGCCCTTTATATACAGTAGCAACCTTTTCGTTACTTGATGTCCACACTGCCGTATTGGTTACATCTGCATCTGAACTATCCGGATAGATTGCCGTCAACGTCAGTTGTTTGGAGCGATCGGTATTGCTTAACTTGAAGAATAGCTTTTGCTCGTCGACCTTCAGATTGCTTGTCCGGTCCACGTCTACATCAATCGAAACGGTTTTTGTACCGTATTTAGCTGTGATTACAGCAGATCCCGCGGCATAACCTGTGATGGTGCCCTTCAGCACATCAGCAACTTTCTCATCACTGGAACTCCAATCTGCAAGAGAAGTTACATCCATGGTCGTCCCATCCGGATATGTTGCTGTCAAAACGACTTTGTCGCTTTTGTTCAAAAGTAGGTTCACTTGCTTTTTATCTGTATCGATTCGCTTCACGACTTCGACGTTTACCTCAACGGTAACAGATTGTTTTCCTACCTTACCTGTAATTAATGCCGTACCCGCGCTTTGGCCGGTAACTTTACCGTTCACTACAGTCGCTATCTGATCGTCATCAGAAGACCACTCTGCGATATCGGATACGGATTCAGAACTGTTATCACTGTAAGTTGCAGTCAGTGTGATCTGATCCGATTCACCTTTACGAATATCAATGGTTTGCTTGTCCTTCGTCAATGCCTTAACCTTTTTGGTCACGTTCACCTGAATGGATTGTGGCTTATTTTCATAGGATACGATGACCGTTGCCTGTCCCTCACCTTTGGCTGTAATTGTTCCGTTATATACCGTAGCCACTGCAGTGTCATCACTGCTCCAGCTTGCATTCACTGTAATATTACTTGTCGAAGCATCCGTGTAGACTCCTGTAGCTGTTACAGAACTGGATTCTCCCACTTCAAGCGCCACTTCATTTTTGGAAACCACTATTTTGGACAGTTCCTTATCTGCCGCAGCGGCCAAGCCTACGTTGGAAATACTCAGCACGAATACCAGCATCATCACCATGTACTTGGTCAATCTTGGCTTTAACATCATTTCCCCCCGATTATCATCATTTTTTTCCTTAATTTTAATGTCGGCAAGTTCTTTCCAGATGTTTAGGCTTTCAGCGATTTTTCAGAAAAATGATGGAAAAATAATTCGGAAGTCTCATCCTTCTCCGGGGAATCATACCCGCCAGCATTCCGCATAACCTATCTATATTGCTACTTAACAAGCGCCAAGCAACTGATTGTACATGATAGGAGGAGAAACATGCGGCAGCCCTTTGATTACATTGGATATTGGGAGCAGACATACCGTTCCGGAGAAACTTCTGGACGTGGATCATACGGGGTTCTGGCTGAATTCAAGGCCGAGATTGTGAACGGATTGATCCAACAGGAGGGCATTACCAGCGTAATCGAGTTTGGATGTGGGGATGGCAACCAGCTGCAATTTATGAATTATAAAGAATACCTCGGTGTCGATGTCGCTGCCTCTTCGGTGCGCCTGTGTGCCTCGAAATTTGCCACGGACTCCTCCAAAAGCTTCATGCTGTATACACCTGGCCTGTGGATCAACCGGGGTTTTCTGACGGCAGACCTTACGGTGTGTCTGGATGTGCTGTACCACATCACGGATGAGACCGATTTCCGCAATACCTTATATGATATTTTGCATTCATCGAAGGAATGGGTTGTACTTTACACCCGGTTGAAGGAAAACGGCAACCCAGGCGTGGACACGATTCAGGATCGCAACCTGTTCCATTATTTATTTGACTATCCCGACTTCAAGGTTCAAGAGATCATCCCGCAGCGATATCCCGATCAATCTTCAGCGGACTTTGTGATCCTCAGGCGCGTGCCATCGAAGAAAAACAAATAAATCATCTAACTCATATCACGAAAAACCACCCAAAACAGCCCAGTGGAAGATAGGCTGCCTCAGGTGGTTTTGTATTTCAATGATTTAATTCTCCGACATGTTGAGGTTAAAATAGACCCGGACGTCCGCGCAGCTTCGCCAGCGCTTCCATATAGAAATAATCGCCGTAGATGATCGGCACATTCAATCCCCTTCCTTCCGGGTAATGCACGGTTCCCTGCATGATCAGCCCCTCTTCCGCAGCTGACTCGCCTGAGCTGTAGCGCTCATGCAGGCCGCGAACGATGCGCTCGCCCGCTGCGGCATACTCTTCTCCGCGTGGCGACAGCTTCGCCAGCTCAAGCAGACCGCTCGCCGCAATCGCAGCGGCGGACGAATCCCACGCCACCTGATGCTCCGCCGGTGCGCGAAAATCCCAGAACGGCACGATATCTTCGCCAAGCATGGCGAGGAAGAAATCGGCCGCGCGTTCCGCTGTCTCCAGATAGCGGGCTTCGCCCGTATACCGGTAAGACAGCGCAAAACCATGCAGCGCCCAGGCGGTGCCCCGCGCCCAGGCGGAACCCGGAGCATGGCCCTGTCCGCCATGCTCTCGCAGCTTCTGCCCCGTGTGTGGGTCGAACTCCACCACGTGGCAGATGGACCCGTCTGCGCGGACGAACTCGCGCGCTACGGTGTCCGCGTGGGCTTCCGCCAGCAAGCGGAAGCGGGGATCGCCGCTCTGCTCGGATGCCCAGTAGAGCAGTGGCAGGTTCATCATGCTGTCGATGATGACTACGCCGCGCGTGTCCATTGCAGGCGAGTTGAAGTTCCAGGCACGAATGAACTGACCACGTACATTGAAACGAGCAGCAAATAGATTGGCAGCAAGCATCCCCCGCCGCCGGCTGTCCATGCTTCCAGTCTGCCGGTAAGATGCTACGCCGCTAAGCAGCCAGATGAAACCCAGATCGTGATCCACCGAATCCGGATTGCGGAGGCACCCCTCCAGCTGCCGTTCACAGCTATCTGCAAAACGGGACAATGGAGCAGCATCCACATTTTCCGGGGACTCACCATACACGAGCCATAACAATCCTGGCCAGAATCCGGCTGTCCACCATTCCGGATCATTCTGGTCATACGTTCCCTGCGGAGAGATGTGTGGAAAGGTATCCTTGATTCGCTGTGCGTTGCGAATGGTTTTGTCCGCGCCCTGCCGCCATGCTTCTTCAACCCATGTTACCGATGTCGATGTACTCACGAGCTATGCCTCCTCTTTCCGTATCCTAATTTATTTACTCATACACATAAGCAACTTTGATGGACTATATCAGCACGCTTGTCTTCAGTGGTTTCCTTGCAACAGTTCAGTCCGGGTTGTCCTCAATTCTGATTCTTCGAATTGAATTACCTCGGATAAATGGTGAATTTGAATCTGCACCTTGTCTCTTGTACAGAATGATCCCGAGAATCTCCGCTTTCATCTGCGGTTTGCCGTATGATTAATGCGGTGCGGTAAAACTTCTGTGGCAGGTGATCATGATCCACGGTCTCGATCACTTCGATCTGTGCATTCCAGCATTCAGCATCGTACTCCATGATTACCACAGCCTTGCTACCTTCCCATCGTACTCCTGTTTCTTGCAAGACAGGTTCGATTCGACTGATAAAATGCTGGGCGACTCGCGGTTCTCCAATCAGGCGCTCCCCTATCTGAATACCGGAAGAAGGTGGACTCCATTGGTAGTGGTCTTCAAGGAAAAGCTCTGCTTCGGAATTTCCAGCTGAACCGTGCCATCGTAACCGCCGGATATATCTTGCCAGTGTAGGAGCCTCCGAATAAGCTGACGTCAGGTCCAATTCAGCCTCTATCCCCTGTGAAGGCAAGTGCTTGATATGTAGCATTTTGGCCTCGGCTTGTCGTCCGGATTGCTGACTCGTTCCTTCAATGACAGGAACGCTATGCCCACGAGAGCCAATTTGCAGAATGCTCTCCCGCCCAGGTGCGAAGTAGGCTTGAGTATACTCGCCTGAGCCTGGATCACAGAGAATGTTTTCACCGCCGCCATGAAGGATGAAGTGTCCCAGATCATTATGATTATGAGGCTCTGCGTTATGACCCCCTTTTACCGAAAAGGCCACCTTCACTTCCTGCTGTTCACCTGTTGTCAGCGTCCCTCGTGCTATCACCCACGACAAATCCTCCAAGTAAATTGGAATCCCAGGCTCACCCGATTCAGTCTCACTATCGAACTTAGCGGGATTAGTCCAGAGTACATTGCGGAGAGCATGAGCCCACCTGCGGCAGGGATCCTGGGAGAGAAGCGGGATGTGAAGCCCTGAGTTGATTAGAATCTGCTGCCGTTCGGACAAAAGGGACAGCAAACCGGACGGAAGGGTCTCCCGCTCACGACAGTCCGAATAGTTAATATACACCCCGCCCGATAAATGAATATTTCCCGGGAAAGCAGCAATTGCTCCCGTCTTGGGTTCTGACAACATATCCAGTTCATCTGCACTGAACAATCTCAGCATCTCTGCGTAATAGGTATAGAATCCGAATCCGTACACCCAGTAGCCCACACCTTCAGCACATCCCCCATCCGTCCCGTAACCACTCAAAAAGGCATTCATGGATCGAATGGTGTGCTGCACAGCCATGGTTCTAAGACGCTCATCCTCCAATAAAAGGAGAGCAGCAATTCCGCATCCTCCACTGCAAACTGCTGACCAGTTGTGATTTGCCTCTTCCCAACCATAAGTCCGCTGCTCTCGGTACAATGGAGTAAATATCCTGTCTTCTATCTCTGCCTTGACCATCCGGATCACACGTTCATCCAGCATGTCATCCAGCATAACGACTAGCTCTGCCAGCATCTGTGCGGTCTCTGCAGCGAATAGATCAATATGTGTTCTTGCGCCAGCTTCTTCCCCTTCCGGTATATGGGCAGACAGACACCAGGTTTGTTCGGTACAAACACTCCAGATCAGATCCTCCACCAGATGCAAACGAGAGGAAGACGGCGATACTGCCATCAGCAACCCCAGCGATACAAGCCTTCCGCGCCTTTCAAAATAGGCCTGCTCATACGCTTGACGCTCACCCGTATCCCTGAATTGACGAAATAGGGAAAAAGATAGTTCAGGCAGGTTCTCCGTGAGTGCCTTCTGTTCATATCCTTCTAAATCCGACCAAAAGCCGGCGTAAATGGGGTCATTCCACGTGTCCGTGAGCCTGTCTTTCCAGTGATGGATAAGCTCCAAACCATCGGACTTTCCATGTTTCATAGCCGCAGCGATGTGATCTGCCGTCCAACGTAATCCAGGGTGAACTGTCATCAGAATTCCTCCCCATTTTTGTAACCGATTTCATTTTAGCCCATCATGCAGTAAAAAAGAAGGGAATTCCGCTAAATGTATGTAAAATAACATATAATATGAAAATAACTGAAACTTTTCAGACGTTTTTCTCGTAATAAAGTTGTCGGTACTCATTGTATATGTACGTAATTCCATTATGAGGACAGGTGAACGATACTGAAGACTGAATTATTTAATCAGGCTGTAATTGAACTGCTGCATCGCTCGGATAGCCATGCACTTGTCCAGGTAGAGACTCATTTTCCGGATAACCGCCTCGTTGGCGGCAAATATCACATGGGAACTCACACCGTGTATCTATATCAAAAAGAAATTATGGAGCAATGCCGGATGTTGTTCGGATCGCTGGCTCTATTAGAAGCCTATATTTATGTTATTTTGGCCCATGAACTGGGTCATGCCGAGGATGCAGAATTAGTGGAACTATCAAACCGCCTTGATGGTCCTCTTACAGCTCTTGAGCAGGCGGAGATTCGGCTGCGCATTGAAGAAAATGCCTGGCGTTATGCAGAATCCCTGCTATCGGATATGGATCCCGTGTTTCTGCGTACCATCATTGATGAATCCCTGCTTAGCTATCGTCAAGCGATTGAACCACATATTGCCTGAATGTTCTAGCACAGCTGTAGCAAACAAGGCCAGACTCACCCTTTTCCACAGGTGAGATCTGGCCTTGTTTGCTTGGACTACATTTATACATTTTATTCATTCATGCTTGCTTCTATATCAATGATTAATTTTTCCGATTACGCGACCGGGCTTGTCCGCCCTTGCGCCCTGCTTCTTCACGGCTCATTTTGCCATCCTGATCGTCGTTTCCATCACTATTGCCCCTGGCTTGTCCGCCCTCACGTCCAATCTCCTGATAAAACTCATGATCATGATTCTTCGAGGTTGCTTCTCCACCCTTACGTCCTGCTTCTTCACGGCTCATTTTTCCGTTTTGGTTATTCTGTGCCATTTTGAATTCACTCCTTATCGGGTATTGAGTATAGTGTGCTACGCTTTTTAATTACCCTCTATAATGTCAATAAAACATGTTATTTCTAAATTTGTAATTTTTCTTTATTTTAGTGATATTTCATTATGTAAAAAGAGCAGAGGATCTGCAAAGATCCTCTGCTCGATTTTTATTGAATTTTAAGCTGACTGTCCTGTACAACAGACAACCATTGACGTGCAATCAGTTCGTGACCCGCTGCCGTTGGATGCACACCATCCCACAACCAATAGGATGCCTCTGCCTTTTCAGTCGCTTGATTGAGCACATCCTGCAAAGGAACGAACACAGCACCGAACTCATCCGCGAGCTCCCGGACAAGGCGTTGATATTGGCCTATTTTCTCCTGCCACGCATCCCATTTGTCCACCGTAGCGCCTGTTTTCAGAATGAAGGGTTCCATCAACACGAGCCCTGTATTCGGGAGCACTTCCCTCGTCTCTTCCAGCAGATGATGATATGCCCGTCCAAGACGATCCGTTACCCCGCTGGGCTCATTATTGATTATACGCCAGGCGTCATTCACACCGATCAGAATGCTGATCAGATCCGGCTTCAAACTAAAGGTATCTTCATTCCAGCGTGCATACAGATCGGATGCGCGATCCCCACTGACCCCCCTGTTGTAAAAGGTGAGCTGCTTCTCTGCCAGCTCCGCACCCAATCTGCTTGAGATCAGATAAGCGTAGCCATGTCCCAAAAAGTGATTCGGATCATCGTTCCGCGATCTTCCTCCGTCTGTAATGGAGTCTCCCTGAAACAATATTACGGATGGACTTGTACTCATGATTTGAACCGTTCCTTCCTCTTATGCAAAATGGAAACCTTGATTCTACAGTCTCCATTTTATCCCTTTCCGGTTCAATAGAAAATAGCGTTTTCAAAAGTTCAACTAAACGCCCTTCTGGTCTTTTGCCACATATCCTCCGCCCTGATACTTAGTCTCATCCTGCTTATCCGGCGTACCTCTGCGCTTCGCTTCTTTCCACAGCTCGGCAGCATCGTCTTCCGGGCGGTATCCAATTTTTTCAGCCAAATAACCAATATCATAATAATTGTCGCTATTCGCGGAGGTTCCGTATAGATTAAGATACTTCATCCCGGAATCGGCTTCGATACAGCACACAGCGAGCTGCACCATATCCCTCGGGGATATCCAGATATGAGCAGAGCGCTCGGAATGCGGATAATCATCCCCGGAGAAGTTGCCGATCCGAATATTGAATGAAGACAGGTCATACTTGTCCACATAATATCGGCCAAGCAGTTCAATATAACATTTGCTGAGGCCATAGAAGCTGTCAGGGCGATAGGGGTCGTCGACCTCAATCTCTTCACCTGTACGGTAAAAGCCGGTTGCATGGTTAGAGCTTGCAAAAATGACACGCTGAACACCATTCATTCGTGCTGCTTCATATACATGGTAAGCACCCGTTACGTTGATCGGGAGAACTTTGCCCAAGAAGTCCTCTCCATCCTTGGCCCAGGCAATGTGCAGCACGGTATGCACTCCTCGCATCAGCTCTTGCAGCCTTTCCGCGTCCGTAACATCCATGGGGACAATACCTGCTCCAGAATCCTCCTGAAGATCAGCCGCAACAATATCAAACTTGTCCATTTCCCTCAGACCATTCAGCAGACTGCGACCGATTACGCCAGCAGCACCTGTGATCAGTACCTTTTTCCTCGTATTACCCATTCGCCTTCGCTCCCTTCATTCTTTACGGATACCTCAGTTCTACTATATAGGTCTATAGAACATTATTAACCGTTAGTCTGAAGGAATTACCTGTACCTCTTGCGTCCTCTACCCGAGCACATAACGCAAAATCATCATGGCTACAATGCCCACAAGAACCGTACCGAGAAGGCTTCGAGTCCAGATCGCTACCACAAAGGTAGGCAGGGCGGCCCACAGTGCAGCATTTTGGGTGAGCGGTACCAGCTGGTTGCCAGACATCAACAGTTCCTGGCCAATTAGTGATGCCATCACGGCCACAGGCACATATTCCAGCCAGCGAAGCAGCCATACCGGAATCTGTATTTTGCTAAACAGCATTAGGGGCAGCACCCGGGGAATAAAGGTCAACAAGGCGGACCCGATTATAATCCAAAATACATCCCATCTTACTTCCATCGTTCCATGACAACTCCCATCGTTGCTGCAACGACTGCAGCCACTATAATGCTCATACTGCCTAAAGAAGCCATACTCGCGAGTACCACACACACCACGGCGATAATGGCTACATTGATGTGCAGCTTTCTGTTTTTCCGATGGATTAACTGGAGCACGATTAGGCCGATAAACATGGCCGGCAGGGCAAAATCCAGTCCAAACTGCTCCGGATTCGTGATCCAGCGCCCGAAATAGGCTCCTGCCATATTGGCTGCGAACCAATTCAGATAAGCTGTAATATTCAATCCATGCATCCAACGTTCACTTAATGTTTTGCGGCCAATTGCGCGAGTCATCGCCACTCCGAATGATTCATCCGTAAGCAGGGAGCCAATCCACATGTTTTTGAGTGGGGTCAGATGTCTGAAATACGGGGAAACTGCAGCACTGAGCAACAGATGACGCAGATTCACAAAGAAAATGGTGAAAATGATTGCTGCTGCCGATCCGTTCGATGCGAGCATGCCTGCGGCAATAAACTGGGCCGAACCTGCATATAAGATCAGACTCAGCAGGGCGATTTCTGCCATACTGAGTCCTGCTGTCATTTCAATGACGCCTGCTGCAAACCCAATACTCAGATAGCCAAGCAGGGTGGGAATGCAATCCTTTACCCCCTGCATAAACGTGGCATGATCCCGAGTCTCTAAGATGTCTTCCGATTTTGTGACCATGGGTATTGATTTATCCAATTCTGCTGCAACTCCTTCTCATCCCTTCAGAGATGTAAATACGTTTCCTTTATAATAATCTAGAAATATACCACAAGTTGAATTAATGAGGGAGAGACAGATTTCTCCTTTACAGAACAGATACAATAAATCTCATATGCAAAAAGCCCATAACCTATTAAGGTCATGGACTTGGCAAGCCAGAAATAAATGTGCTGCGGAATTACTCACTACTACCTTTTTTGTCCCCGTGATATCCTTGTTCGCCGTATGGCTCAAGCTGATCCATCCAACGACTCAAACATTTGGCGAGTGCATCCTTGGTGTCAAAATAGGGGTTATCCTCTTTTTTCAATACTTCCAGCACTTCAATCGTAAACGCATCATCACCGTATTCATTCCATTCCGCCTGCAGCTGCTTGTTCAGATGGCTGCCCATTTGCAGCATGAATTTCTGTCCATTGATCGTCTTCAGATTCAACGTGCTGTCCACAAAAACTTTGCCGTTACGCTCATTGCGGATCTGGTATATACCCGCCTCCGTTTTGACTTCCTTGGCCTGCTCCTGAAGCTCTTTGCGCCGATTCATCTCTTCATTTTCTCCTTTCGCACGTCCCGTTTCGGTTTGCTTCCTATTCTTCTCTTCATGCTCTGCCGGAAGGTTCAGCCAGTACTGACTGCCGTCCTCTTCACGACTCAGGAAACCGTAGTCGATCAGATATCTCCTCAGTTCCACGTAGTCCTCATAGATTTGTTTTAAGACTTCGTTAACCTGTTTCTCGGTATAGTCGCGTTTTGGCTCGAACCGTTTGGCAATTTCAGTGAGAACGATATATTTATGCTTCTGCTGCATGTGAAAACTCGACAGTGGACCATCTGTTCCTTCTGGAAAATACTTGGTCAGTACTTTTTCGCGGTCCTGTTCCGAAATATCAAACTGTTTATAGTTGATCGTATGCACATGTCTTGTGACAGGCAATACGAGCTCGGCAGGAGCATAGTCATCCTTGCTTTTTAGCAGTTCCATCAATGCCAAAAAGATTTTGGCCTGCCGTTCTTTCTCCTTCAGCACAAACCGATGATTCCGAATGGTGGACGCACTACCGATCCCAAGTGCCTTCTGCACTTCGGTATCCTTCTTCCCTTCATAAAACTGGCCAAGTAACCCCCGCTGCACGTCGGACAGGCCTGTTACACTTTTATCCAGTTCCAGCAAATATTCAAAAACAGATCCATGGGCCTTCTCAATATGAACACGCATATATCTCTCTGCCTCATAGAGAACACCTTCCTCGGGATAGACAATTCCCGCTTCCGTTTTATAGCCACAGCAGATACATGTAAAGGTTGGCCCTTCCGCGAGATATCCCCGCTTGATCTCTTCGAGCGTGGCCGTCTGCAATAATGGTTCCGATGATTTCATTGGACAAACTCCTTTTTATGCTTTTATTTAGATATCCCAATCGACAATCGATATTACTCAATAATTTAATTTAAGTTTGTTTATTTATAGATATAATATAATTTTGTTTGTTTAAAGTCAACAATCATCTCCTGTATGCTCTCTTCTCAATGAGTTAAACCCTCAGTGAAGTTACCAGGGCATACTTTTTCCAATAAAAAAAAGACTACAGGAATTGACCCTGCAGTCTGGTTATCATCGTCATGCTGACGCTGGCACTCTACGGTTTATCCCCTTTCTAACACAGAGGCACCGCTTTATTCATTTTAATCGGTTATAGCTTGAAACGTTCAATCATGCTCTGCAGATCTTCAGCCATTCGAGACAATGCGGCAGAGGAAGCTGCCACTTCTTCCATCGTGGCAAGCTGCTCCTGCGCTGCAGCAGAGCCATCTTCCGTACCGGATGCGATCTGATCAGACAAGACAATGGTGTCATTGACCGCTTTGGTTACATGATTCATTCCTCCATCAATCTGACGGGATGCCGCAGATACTTCTCCGGCTTGAGCAGCAACGAGCTGCACCGCATCTCGAATGGTACGGAACGCATCGCCCGCTTCGGTAATCAGCTCAGAACCTTTCACCATACCTTCACCTGTACGTGCAAAGGTGGACTGCACCGCGTATGTTTTCTCCTGCATTTCACGCATCAACTCATTAATCCGCTCAGCCGAGCTGCCTGAATTGTGAGCCAGAGCCTTGACCTCATTTGCTACTACAGCAAAGCCGCGTCCTTGCTCTCCAGCTCTGGCAGCCTCAATGCTCGCATTCAACGCGAGAATATTGGTCTGTTTCGCAATGGAGGTAATTTCGGTAACGATCTGAATAATCTCTTCATTTTTTGCCCGGAGATCCTCAATGACTGCCGCCATGGCTTCACTCTCTTCGTTGACCTGCTGAATATGAGCGACTGCCTCTTCTACGGTTACCATTCCGGCTTCGGACTTATTCGAAGCTTCCCCTGCAATGCGGGCCGTTTCTTCAGCGCTGGAAGATATTTCTTTGACCCCAATGGACATCTCTCCGACAAGCTGACCCGTTGCCGCAAGACTGTCATTTTGTTTGGTCGTTCCTTCTGCTGCATTCTGCATCAGCTCGGCGACCTGTTCTGTGGCTTTGGACGTCTGTTCCGAACTGGCCATCAATTCCTCGGAAGATGCTGCGAGCTGGCTCGACGTATCGTGCACCTCTCCAAGAACATTGCGCAGTGATGAAGTCATGGAGTCGAAGCTGTCTCCAAGCTGTCCAAATTCATCCCGCCGCTTCAGTCCTACACGAACCGTAAGGTCCCCGGCGCTGACCTTGGATGCGGCCTGGGTGAGCTGCTGCAGTGGACGAATAATTCCCCGGATGATGAATATAAGTAGGATCATTCCGATGATGAGTGAACTTCCCACAAGCGTGTAAGTTCGAATCATAATCGGTCTAACCGCTTCGTCGGCTTCAGAAGGCAGCATCTCACCGACAATTTTCCATCCCGTCGCCGGGTTGGTGAAGTATACAGCTTCCACTTCTTGCCCTTCATACGTATACTTCACGGTCCCTGTGTCGCTGGTGTACATTTTGTTAATATAGTCTTGGTCTGACTGCACACCCGATTCGATATTGTAATGGAACAGGAATTTCCCACCATTGTCCAGCATGTACAGCTTTCCTTTTTCACCAATATGGATCTGATCCACGTTTTCTTTCAAATGGTTAAGGCTTACATTGGCTCCAAATACACCTTTACCGTCAGCCAGCTTGGCAGAAGCGGTCACAACCCACTCTCCCGTTGTTGCCGACTGGAATGTGTCCGAAATAATAGCTTCATTCGCCGCCATACCCATCGTATACCAGCTTCGTTCCCGCGGATCATAGATTTGTTGTCCAGGATCAGGAGACTTCATCCAGCTTCCATCCTCGGCACCGATCGTCAGAACGCCAAGTTCTTTATGATTTTCAGACATATGGTCCATTTGTTTTTGTAGTGCAGGCGATTTATTAATAACATCCTCGGAAGTAAAACCCGCAGCAAGCTGTGCGGCGTTATCCTTCTCCATGTTGAGCATCTGATCAATCTGTAAACTGAGCATCTCTGTTTTGGCCTGTGCAGAATGCAGGAGTTCCTCCCTGACCCGTTCTGCCGCTTTATCGTAAGATAACCAACCAACGGTGATACTTGGCACAATCAAAAATAGAAGCAGCGCCGCGACCAGACGTTTTTTTACGGTTGGCGCAAACCATTGTTGAAACCTTTTCTTCATATTAACTATCCCCCATCATCATCTTCACCTTCTTTTTATCGGACGAACATCATGAAAACATTATGTATGAATACTAAATATCATCGAAATTCTATTATTTTTGTTAGGCTCTTCTATTCTCTTGTTCTTCATCCATTTTGACCCTCTTCGCGAGATCGTTTACAATATTTTAAGCTGGTTATTCATGAAAAGTCTGGAAGGAGAGGATTCAAATCACACGCAGATCGCCTCACGAGCATCAATCGGTTTCCAAGGCCTATTTATCCCTGTTTCGTATTCTGCTCGCGTTCATTCTGGTTGCAGGGCCGGTGCTGGGACAATTCAGCACATCCATATCGGCTGCACAGAACACGAAAGCAGTTCTTATTGAAGTGAATGGCGAACCACAATCATGGAAGAATACACCTCAGATCTATAACGGATCAACGTACGTACCCCTTAGGGATGTCATCCAGTCGGTGAAGGGTTCCTTGAAATGGGATAATCGTACCAAAACGGCTACCATCACCGTCGGAAGAGACACTTTGGTTCACCAGGCTGGCAGCGACTCGATCAAGGTCAACCATGTTCGCCTGGATGCAGGCGTGAAATCCCGTACGGTTAACGGAACGCTTATGGTACCTGTCCGTCCTATGGCGAATGCCCTGAAAGCCGATATTAAAGTCGGCCGCACCTCATCGGGTCAGATGAGCGTGAACATCCAAACGGACAAAGTCAGTTTGCTGGACAAGGAAGTGACCAGCGTGGATGCTTATTTACGTGAGATCCAATTCCCTGGCATGGCATTAATAGCCCGCAATGGTGAAGTATTGCTTCGTCAAGGATATGGACTGGCCGATGAGAAAACGCTGAACCGTCCGGACCAGAAGACAAGAATTGCTTCACTGAGCAAATCCTTCACGGCAGCTTCCATTCTCAGCCTCGCTGAAGATGGCAAGCTGAATGTAGAAGATCCCATCTCCAAATACATCTCTGGTATTCCGAAGGGTGACGAGATGACTCTGCATATGCTGTTATCTCAAACTTCCGGGCTTCCGTCTGCATTTGGCCGGGGTGAGGGAACCTCACTGGAAGAAACGGTAGAGGAGATCCGGCACAAAACGCTGAAGTTCGAACCGGGCACTGCCTATCTCTACAGCAATAGCGGCTATGTGCTGCTAGCCTATGTCATTGAACAGGTATCCGGCATGAGTTATGCCGACTATGTTCAACAAACGATTCTGAAGCCGCTCGGCATGAAAAACTCGGGTGAGGCATCACGTAAGGTCAAAACCATTAGTGGTTTCGTCGCAGAAAATAACAAGTGGGTGCCTGCTCCTTATTACGTGTCACAATCGGGATCAGGGACGATCTATTCGACGGTTGACGATATGCTCAAATGGGACCGCGCACTGTACACCGATCAGATCCTGAGTCAAGAGACAATTGAACAGATGTACAAGCCCTATTCGGACAAAAATTACGGCTACGCCTGGATTCTCAAGGAGAACGGCGATAATCGTACCGTCTTCCACAATGGCAGCGGTGGCGGTTTTGCCACAGCCTTCTCTCGTAATCTATCAGACGACGTAACAATTATTCTGCTTGGTAATCATGCGGGTATGGATATGACCTCTTTGATGGATGAAGTAGAAGTGCGCACAGCCAAAGCATTGAAATTGCAATAATTGGTTTATACGCATTAAAAGAGACGGCCCCTTAGGGTCGTCTCTTTCGTTTAGGTAATGCCATGTTACCGTTGGGAGATTAACTCCTCTACTGTATGAAGTGCATTTGATGAACAACTGATTAGATGTTATATCAGATTTACGGGAAGCTTTCCGGCAAAAGGGATATGCCCCATCATTGCTCTGGCGGCACTATCCATGGCAAGCGGACGGCTTTCGTAAGCCGCTACATAGACTTTCACGTCCGGAAGAGCCTGCAGATCATAGGGGCTCCGCAGCGCTACAACAGCCAGCGGTTTACCCAACTGCTGAAGCCAGCCGATTAGCCGGCATTGCGGGTCACCTGAAGGACTGCTCGCATTATAGGTACCCACCACGATCTGCCTGATGCTCTCCTCTTCCGCAGCCTGAAGCAGGCGGGCAGATGAAAGCGCAACGTCCTCCGGGGTTACGGTTAAGTCGATAACATCAAGTCCATGTCTCGCCAAAGCAGAACCAAGCGTATCAGCTTGGCTAAGCTGCTCGTCGGCGATGGTTGTCACCGATGCAGCAATAGTAATCACCAGTGTTCGTTCCGGCTTCAGCGGAAGCATATCCAGCTGGTCTCGCACCAGCGTGATGCTCCTCTCACTGATGTGCCTCGCAACCTCTTGATGCTGCAGACTGTTGCGCTCCAGCTGCTCATTTGATGATGTCTGATCATTCCCTACCTTGGATAATGAACGTTCAGACCCGCCACTAGCCACTTCATCATCTGAGTGCATTTTTATCTCCAAGAGTCCATGCTTCTCCTTGTACATCAGCAGGCGGGCAACCGATTCATCAATGCGTTTTTCGCTGATCCGTCCATTCTTCACTCCTGCTTCCAATGCTTCGAAGGCTTCCGCCTGAAGCTTAGCTGTGTGGCTGATAAGTACAAGATCGGCTCCTGCTTCAACAGCCATCACCGCAGCTTCAACCGTACCATAATGAACAGCGATGGCATTCATCTCCATGCAATCCGTTACAATGATCCCCTCATATCCAAGCTCCTGCCGCAGCAGCCCGCTCAGTACGGTATGCGACAGCGTCACCGGAAGCCTCTCTGGTTCCAGGGCCGGAAAATAAATATGGGCGGACATTATGGCGTCCACTCCTTCTGCTATCGCAGCCTGGAAGGGAACGAGCTCCACCCGTTCCACCCGCTCTCTGTCGTGCATGATTACGGGAAGATCCAGATGAGAGTCCGTATCTGTATCTCCATGACCGGGGAAATGTTTGGCCGTCGCGGCAATACCTGCCCCCTGAAGCCCCGCGATGGTCTTCACGCCGTAGTCTGCGACGGATTGAGGTGATTCACCAAACGATCGGACTCCTATAACCGGATTTGCCGCATTATTGTTGATATCGAGGACCGGAGCAAAATTCATGTTAATCCCCATCGATTTCAACTCCAGCCCACTAATATATGCTGCTTCATACGCCTTTTCGTTGGAACCCGCAGCGGCAATGGCCATCTGTCCCGGCATCAGAGTAATCCCGTTCGTGATCCGCGCTACCATGCCCCCCTCTTGATCGATGGATATCCAGAGTGGGAGTTGACCGCTTTTAGCTGCAATCCCCTGTAACCCGGCAGATAACCGCTCTACCTGCTCTGGCGACTCGATGTTACGCGCAAAATAAATTACGCCTCCAATCGGATACGTACGAAGCAGGCGTTCTACATCTCCAGCTGCTTCGGTACCATGAAAACCGCACAGCAGCATCTGTCCAATTTTTTCACGCAAAGTCATTCTTGCCAGCTTATGTTGGTACTGCTCCAGTAGCCCCTTCATTCCGCGCCTCCTCACGACGAATATCATCCCTCATTAGGCATCGCATCAATGCACCTCTCATGGATACAACAAAAACGGCTTGCGCCGCTCTCCCCATTCCTTCGCCTGCGCATTCCATGTTTCAACCAAATCGAATAATTTCTCTTGGATATGTATCCCTTCCCTGACTTCCTTGCCTCCTGTCAACAAATCAATAAAATACCTCGAACCAGCCCGCGGCGGCTCCAACCAGTGGAATTCCTCGGAATAGAGCGAAGCAAGCTCATGCAGTAGAACGAGTCCTGTTTCCACAGCCCGGAATTCGCTGCTATCCGTAATAAAAAGTCGAATGCCGCCGCATAACTCACCTGCATGCTTGGAGAACGTCGGAGACATGTACACAGGATGCACATGCACCCCCTTCAACCCATAACTCCGAAATCGTGCAGCCAGCTGATGCCCATCGATCCACGGTGCTCCAATCCACTCGAACGGGATGGTCGTTCCCCTCCCCTCCGACACATTGGTACCTTCAAACAGGCAAGTACCCGGATATACCTGCACCGTATGCAAGGTAGGTACGTTTGGCGATGGGAGCATCCAGGGCAGTCCCGTATCTGTAAAAAGAAAGTCTCTCTTCCACCCGTCCATCGTGATGACGTCAAGTTCACATGGAACATCGGCCTGGCTGTTCACCATTAGGGCCAGCTCACCGACTGTTAATCCAGTGCGGATCGGAATACGCCAGGCACCGACAAGTGATTCGTATCCCGCACTCAGCACCCCGCCTTCCACTGCCTCCCCGCCAAGCGGATTGGGACGATCCAGCACCAACATGCGTTTGCCTGCTTCAGCACAGGCTTCCATCATTTGAAATAAGGTTGAGGCATATGTGTAGTAGCGAACGCCTATATCCTGAATGTCGAACAGCACGGTATCCACTCCGGCGAGCATGGATGGGGTCACTTTCTTGTGTTCTCCATAGAGACTGAACACAGGGATCCCCAGACGCGGATGCACCGTATCCCCGAATCGGACTCCTGCCTGAAGCTCACCGTCCAATCCATGTTCACAGGCATACAATGCCGCCAGCTCCGCATCTGACAATCCGGCACACACCTCCACTGAAGAGACAAAATCAGACGTAATGCCGGTTGGATTGGTTATCAGACCAATGCGGGAACCCCCCAGCAACCACGGGTGAGACTCCCCCTCGAACAATCGGTCAAGTCCTGTTCTTACAATAGCCCCTCTGCTCATCCCGCATTCTCCTGACTCATCCACCCCGCATGTTGATGATCATTGCCAGCAGACATGTTGGGTTCCTCTTGAGGCTCAAGTACATTTTGCGCAACCTTATGCTGATAGATGGCGAACATGCCTGCGAATAACGCTCCGAAACCAACCACAGTTAGACCGAGTAATGCTGTCAGACATATAGCTTGAAAACAAGCTCCCATCGTATACCCTGGATGGCGAAAGAACAGCTTCACGCTTTCCCCCATTGCCTGGATGATACCCATGTCCTTTTGCAGTACAAGCTGCCAGGTATAGAACTGTGACATCAGGGCCATGAGTACGAAGAACGTTTGGAATACACTCACAGCCGTCCCCAGCATGCCGCCCTGTTCGCCGTAATACCACCAGGTTGACCACAGGATGAAGCCCAGCACAGCAATGAGGATACCTACTGCACCACCAGGTACAATCCCCTTCAAGGTGCCTGCCCACAAATCCCGAGGTCCATTACGACGTTCCTTCCGTTCCAGCCTGTGATGTACGGTGTAACAAACACCGAACACAATGGGCATATAGATTACAGCGAGCAGCATGATCGCGATCGGCAGCGGAGCAAGCATCAAAATGGGAACCAGAACCAACGAGCTGGCTACACTGAACAAGGCCACAGGAATAATGTCGCGGTAGATCTCCACCCCGGATCTGACCAGCACCTCACTTAATTTGCGCATCCCGCATCTCCCCTTTCTTACCGTTCCTTCGAATCGTTCTTACTTGGCTACTCCCGGCCGATGGCCAGCTCTGTATCCGGATCGAAAAAATGCGCTTTTCGCAAGTCCAGCACGAAGTTTTTATCCATGCCGACGTACGCATGCGTCTCCGGATGTACTTTGGCCGTTACGGTACGGGCACCAAGGTGAAAGTACACCAGATTTTCCGAGCCCAGATGCTCCACAACCTGAACACGAGCCTGCAGCATATGGTCTGTTGGAATATTAGGTGCGACATCATCTCCAAAGATATGCTCTGGGCGCAAACCAAGAATCACTCGTCTGCCCTGATGGTTCTTCAGACGGACGAGCACCTCCTCCGGCAAGGTGAAGGATGCGCCTTCCACAGCAACCTGATCTCCTTCAATCCGTGCATCAATGAAGTTCATAGCAGGAGAACCAATGAATCCGGCAACAAACATGTTGCGAGGACTCGCATACAGCTCTTTCGGCGAGGCTACCTGCTGAATGTCGCCATGATTCATGACCACGATTCGTTCACCGAGTGTCATGGCTTCCACCTGATCATGCGTGACATACACAATGGTAGCACCAAGCCGCTTGTGAAGCTCACCCAGTTCTACACGCATTTGCACACGCAGCTTCGCATCCAGATTGGACAGAGGTTCATCGAACAAGAATACCTGCGGATCACGGACAATCGCCCGTCCCACCGCTACCCGCTGGCGTTGACCACCAGACAATTCACGCGGCTTGCGCTCCAGCATCGCCTCAAGCCCAAGAATGGAGGCAGCATTCTGCACCTGCTCATCAATATAGGATTTTGGCTTTTTGAGATTTTTCAGGCCAAAGGACAGATTTTCCCGAATGGTCATGTGCGGGTAGAGTGCATAATCCTGAAATACCATTGCAATATCCCGGTCCTTCGGATGCAGGTCGTTGACGACCCGATCGCCAATTACAATATCCCCGCTCGTTTGCTTCTCCAGACCGGCGATCATTCGCAGTGATGTTGTTTTTCCACAGCCAGAAGGACCAACAAACACGACGAATTCCTTATCTTCTATAACAAAGTCCGAGCCGGCCACAGCCGTGAACGTTCCTTTATGATCGTCTTTGAATTCTTTGCGCACTTGGCGAAACTCCACGCGTGCCATAGGTAGATCCCCCTTTACGTTGTCGCTTGTCTGAATGCTAGTTAGCCTTAACCTTTAACTGCACCGATCGTAATCCCCTGCAGGAAGTAACGCTGCAATGAGAAGAACAGAATAATCATGGGCAGAGCTCCAATCGTCGCCCCAGCCATCATGGCACCAAAATCGGTTGATTCGGCAAATACGAACGAAGCCAGCCCCACCTGAATAGTTCTCATTTCATTGGAATTGGTAATTAAGAAAGGCCAGAAAAATTCATTCCATGAAGCCACAAAGGTGAAAATGGCAAGCACGGCAATCCCCGGCTTCGCCATGGGCAGAATTACCTTCCAGAAGATGCCGAACTCACTGCATGCATCAATGCGTGCCGCATGAATCAGCGATGTCGGCAGTGTCGACATGAACTGTTTCATCAAGAAAATGTTGCCCACACTGACCGCCGCTGGCAGAATGATCGCTGTATACGTGTCCCCTAGGTCAAACACGTTGACCATCAAAATGTACAGAGGAATCAGCGTCACCTGAGCCGGAATCATCATCGTGCCAAGCAAAACCCAGAATACGGCCTGGCTGCCGGGAAATTTCAGCTTCGCAAATGCATATCCCGCGAGGGATGCAAAAAACACATTCGTCACGGTCAGAATGACCGAGATCAATAATGAGTTATAGAGCCAGCGCCACGCATCGGTTTTGGCAAAAAAACGTTCATACGGTGACAACGACAGCTGCTCTGGAATCATCTGCGGTTTGAAAGAGGCAGACATCGTGGTGTCCTGCACCGAACCGACGAGCATCCAGTACATCGGAATAATGGTCACCAGTGCCCAAGCGACCAACAGAATGGAGGCTACGACAAGCAGCGTCCTTTTCTGAGTTGATTTCATAGATTTGTTCACCCCCGGATGCTAGATCCAAAATATCAAAACCCTTAATATTCAATATCACTTGAAAAATACTTGAACTGGATAACGGAGATGACAATAATAATAATCGCTAGTACGAAGGACTGCGCCGATGCCAATCCGAACTCATAGAACTTAAACGCCGTTTCGTAGATCAGATAGGCAATTGTTGTTGTCGCGAAGTTGGGTCCGCCCTGTGTCATCAAGTATACGGAGATAAATACCTGAAACGATGTAATCACACCCGTAACCAGCAGATACAACGTGGTTGGCTTAAGGAGCGGCCAGGTTATTTTGCTAAACTGGGTCCATCCGCTGGCATGATCGATGTCCGCTGCTTCATACAGCGATTTCGGAATGCCTCCCATGGCTGCGAGATACAGAATAATGCCTGCACCATGCGATCCGAGCCAGTTCATCAGGATTAGTGAAAAGAGTGCCGTCCCCGACTGACCCAGCCAAATCACCGGATCGAGCCCGAACAGGCCGAGGAAGCGATTCAAAAGCCCGGAGTCGGTAGGATCAAAGATGGCCAGCCATACAATGGAAATCGTTACTCCGGATGCCACCGCAGGCAGATACAAGGTAGCTTTGAAAAAGGTCTGCCATTTGCTTTTCATCTGGAAGATGAAATAGGACAGCACAAAGGTAATAAGAATATTGACGGGTACCGTACCCACGGTGAAGATGATTGTATTTTTAATCGACTTCCAGAATGTCTCATCCTTCACCAGACGCTCGTAATTATCCAATCCAACCCAGGTTGAATTCATAATGTTATATTTCTGGAAGCTCATTACAAGAGCGGTCAGAACCGGATAGAGGGTGAAGATGAGAAACAGCAGGACAGGCGCCAGGATAAATAAATACGCCCACCCATAGTCTCGCCAAAGCCGGGCAACCCGGGAAGTCCGGGGTGCGGGCGACTTTGGCGCAAGGGCGGTCTGCATGGCAAATCCTCCTCTCCTAATCATTGTGGTCTTACATGTGCGCTATGTTTTTCTTTTTATTGTCCAAACATCTGCTGGCCTTTGCTCTTGAAGTCTTCTGCAATCTGCTCTGGCGTTTTCTCTCCCGAGAACAGGGCCTGAATATTCGGTTTTACAACCTGCTCCTTGAATTGCTTTTGCTGTGAAGCCTTATCAATGTCCAGCTCCAGCACAACAGGCATTGCAATGTTCTCAGCCATCACTTTGGCAGCCTCCAGATTATCCGGCTCCCCCAATTCTTTCCCTGCAAACAGATCAACTTGAGATTGTCTCACAAAAGGGAGTGCGAGTTCGTTGGCAGAGTTCCCCGCTTTTGCACCGCTTAGCGCCTCCATAACCAGGAACGTATTCTTGGCATGCTGTTCACCTTTGTCCTTCTTCTGCTTGAAGGCTACGTACCCTTCACCGCCCATCGTGGTTGCCGCTTGTTGATTGTCATTATGCGGCACTGGCAGCAGGACAAAATCGATTTTCTCTCCCTGCACTTTGCCATCATCAATGTCCTTGTTGCGGTTCTGGATCATCACATCGTAATAAGGAATGGCCTTGGAGATCATGGCCGTCTCTCCTGCATAGAACATATCCGTCCGTTTCGCCGGGGCAATTGCTGCTGTTTCCTTCGGCATGTAACCTTGGTCCATCAGATTTTGGATGAAAGAGAGTGTATCCAGAATCCGCCCATCATTCCATTGGAACGCACCCTCTTGGTCCAGAACGTCGATCATGCCGTTATTCCGGGAGAGCATTTCAATAAAATCAAGGGAAGTACCGTCGGTAACGAGCGCATACTGCTTAGCTCCGCTATCCAGCGTTTTGGTGAGCTTGGAGGCTGCTTCATTGAATTCCGACCAGGTCCAGCCATTTTGCTGAATGGACTTCCAATCGATGCCGGCCTCCTCCAGAATACGTTTGTTGCCGCCCCAAGCCCACTGGAATTGATATAGTGGCAGGCCGTACTGTTTACCTTGAATTTGCCCTAACTCCAGCGTACCTGGCAGATAGTCGTCCTTGATCTCGGGAGTCAGATAGCTATCCAGTTCAAGCGCAAGTCCCGTATTTACATACGTTCCATCCACACTGTGAAAGTACAGATCCGGGGGATTTCCCGCATTTAGCGCCACATCGAACTTTTTGGGTCCTTCCGCCCAGGAGAGCATCTCCGTCTTCACGGTAATGTTCGGGTGTTCTTTATTGAAGTCGGCAATCAGTTCTTTCAGTTCGTCTTCATAAGTTCCATGCACCGGATAGGTCCATACGGTCACTGTATCGTCTGCATTAGGGTCTTCCGAAGCAGCCCCACCGCTATTTCCGCAGGCTGTAATCCAGACCATCATTAGTACCATTGCCAAAACCAGACCCTTTTTCTTCATCCCTTCATCTCCTTCGCGAGTCGTTTCCCAATCATTCCTTTGCCAAACTCGATGCCCCTTTGAAATCTTCGAACATAAAAATGATGAACCACCCCGTAAGTGTGGCAGTAAGGAACAGCACCTCCCCGTCCATTGACCTGCTAGTATGCAGAGTTCAACTAAATGCAATATTAACGTCAACTTACATGACATTAACAGTATTAATTCCTTCCAAAATTGTAGATTGAGTTCATTATATGAGCTATGAAATAAAAATTCAATATTATTTTTAAACATAAAATTTAATTTTACTTTTTCGTTTTATGCTCTTATACTATGTAAAAAGAAAACCTATGCAAGCGAGGTGAGCCATGTTGCGAGTATATGCAGGCATTGATGGAGGCGGTACCAATACTGATGCAGCAATCATTTCTGAATCTGGTAAACTTCTTGCCCGGTTCAGCGGCGGACCTACCAATCCTCACAGCGTACCGCCCGATCAGGCCATTTCAGAACTGCGGCGGGTACTGGATGGGCTGTTTAATCTAAGAACTGATTTGTCGACAAATTGTGAAGGTATATGTCTTGGAATGTCAGGTGTAGACAGCATACAGGAGAGACAGATGATTGCTGAAGCCGTAACAGACTATACCAAGAACAGTCTTCATCAGAGTGTGAAGGCTTGTCCCGTTTGGATTGTATCTGAGGGGGAGATCGCCCTTATGGCCGTACTTGGGCATACTCAGGGAGTCTTATGCATATCAGGTACAGGATCTATTGTTTACGGATTTACACCGGAAGGTGCACGATACCGTGCTGGGGGTTGGGGCCACCTGCTTGGGGATGAAGGCAGCGGCTATCGCATCGGGCAACGGGCGCTTCAGGCTGTTATGCAGAGCCATGATGGCATTCTCCCCCCAACCAAACTAACCCCACTCATTTTACAAGAGCTGGGCCTGCATTCTCCCATTGAACTGAAGATGAAGGTATATCAATCCGATTGGGGTAAGTCCGATACAGCATCTCTAGCCCGTCTTGCCGTTGAAGCTGGGGAACATGGCGATGACGTTGCCAGGGCATTCATTACTGAAGAAGCAGGGCAGCTGGCGAATACAGCCAAGGCTCTGATTGCCCGTCATTTCACATTTAAATCTGCTCAGGTCGTCCTGTCAGGGTCTCTGTTCCGTCACTCTGCCTTATTCCGAAGCGAATTTATACACAAACTATCGGCAACCTACGGTGAGCTCGGCTTTGTCCAGCAGGATAATGCCCCGCCTCCAGCGGTTGGTGCGGCACAGCTGGCCAAAATGCGATGTTCCCTTCATGGATCACTATGAAAGAGATAAGGAGGCCATACTGATGAACCATATGCTTAACTCATTGCTAACGGAACAGCCTAATCCGCAGACGGATCATATAGATGAGCTGCCCTCGGCAGAGATTATGGAATTGATAAATAGGGAAGATCAGCGCATTGCCGAATTGATCCAACCGCTCATCCCTGTGATTGCACGGGCGGCAGATCGAATTGTGGAAGCCTTTCAGTCGGGAGGAAGACTGTTCTATGTCGGTGCAGGAACCAGTGGCAGATTGGGGATACTTGATGCTTCGGAATGTCCACCGACTTACGGAACACCACCTTCCATGGTACAGGGCATTATCGCTGGGGGCTTTCGGGCCGTGAAGGATCCTGTGGAAGGAGCTGAGGATAGTGAATCCCAAGGCGCCTCTGATCTGAGCGAGCACGGTCTGAATAAGAATGATGTTGTGGTAGGCATTGCTGCCAGCGGGCGAACTCCCTATGTCATCGGAGCAATGAGATATGCAAGGGAAAAAGGAGCTGGTGTCATCAGCCTGAGCAATAATGCCGGTACACCAATGACCCTCCTGGCTGATGTGAGTATTGAAGCGGTCATGGGCCCCGAGGTTGTGATGGGGTCGACTCGGATGAAGGCAGGCAGTGCACAGAAAATGATCCTGAATATGCTGACGACTACAGCAATGATCAGACTGGGCAAAGTTTACCGGAACTTCATGGTCGATTTGAACCCCCTCCAACGAGAAGCTTGTCCATCGGGCCAAGCGAATGATACAGCTTGCCACCGGTGCGAGTGAATCCGATATTGAACAGACCTTCACTGCCGCAGGCGGACATGTTAAAACAGCAATCGTCATGCTGATGGCAGACGTAAATGTGCTCGAAGCAAGGCGCAGACTGGATCAGGCTGACGGCTTCGTTCGCACAGCTATTGCAGGGCCGTCCTGATCGAATGCAAAGAGTATGCGTTAGCTCATATTTTTTTACAGGAGCCTGATACTGATCTTTGCTCCTTTTCACTTATTTTTCACGCCCGATCAGCATCAGCATTGGTCCCAAGAAAAAAATCCCTTCTGTTATATACAGTAAGGGATTTTTCCGCTTCATCATTTATGTTCCAAAATAGCCTGACGGCTCTTCTCCAGATACTCAACAGACTGGTTATAATCCCGGCTGGCAATTGCCAGGTAGAGAATATCAATTACATTCAGCTGCGCAATTCGCGAAGATGTTGCTCCACTTCGGATATCGCTTTCAGTGGACGTAATCTTTAAGGGTACATCCGCCAGACTACTGAGCGTGTTACTACCCCATTTGGTAATACTGATTGTTGCTGCTCCGCCTTCGAGAGCATGCTTCAGACACGAAATGACATTTGAGGTTTCCCCCGAGTAGGAGATACATACAACGGCATCATCTTCACGAAGGGTAGTGGAAGAGGAAATTTGCATGTGCGGATCCGCAAACGAAAAGCTCGTGCGATTGATTCGCATGAACTTGTAGTGTGCATCCAGCGCAATCAGGTTCGAGGCCCCAACGCCATAGAAAAAAATTCGCTTTGCCCGGTGCAGTGCATCAACTGCCTGCTCAACCAGTCGTGGGTCCAATATATGGACCGTGTCCTTCACCGATTGGATATTGTTTGCGGATACATGCTGAATGATGCTCTCCATCGAGTCCTGAGGACGAATCTCCGTATAGTGATATTGCTCACCTGTTTGCAAATCGCCCGCAATCTTCAGCTTCAGCTCCTGAAATCCAGATACCCCCAATGATTTGCACAAACGAATAATGGCAGCCGGGCTGCCACCACTCCGTTCGGACAGCTGTGCCACGGAAGACTGGACCGTCTCTTGAGGATGATCGAGAATGTAGGCCCCGATCTTCCGCTCCGACGGGGTCAGGTCATCCATTAATGCGCGTAAACGTACGAGTCCACCTTTCATGCCTTCCATTCGTTCCACCTTTCCGTACTGTGTTCATGTACAAGCATTTTATCCTATAATTTCACTCGAGTCTAATCGATAAACTCACTTCAGCCATTCTGCTGCCGGACCGTAACCACGTATCTACAGTGTAAGTGTACCCGAGATGACAGCATGCCTAGCCCCAGTAACCTCCGGGAGCGTATTTGTTCTACCCATTAATGCTTCATGACCCAGGAGGGCAAAACCAATAGCTTCGCGGGCATCGTCTGGTATGCCATAATCTGTGGTCCGCTCCAATCGAATACCTTTCGGAAGTCTGCCTTGAATCATTTTCATTAATGTGGCATTCGAAGTTCCCCCACCGCAAGCCAGCATGGCCGAGATCGGTACATTCGGCAGCACAAAGTCCTCTACAGCCCGCACAATGGTCTCTGCTGTCAAACAAGTGGCCGTAGCCAAAGTATCTTCCAGAGATAAGGAACGTGCAGCTGACAGGTCCATCAAACGCTCTGCATAAGCAGCACCGTAAACCTCCCGTCCGGTGCTTTTGGGAGGCATTCTTCTGAAATAATCGTCGTCCAGACACAGCTTCACCAGGTCCTGATCAGGTGTCCCCTTGGCGGCAATGCTTCCATTGGGGTCATAATGCTGCCTGCCGTTCGTTTCCTGTCGCACAATGGCATCTATCACCATATTTCCCGGTCCTGTATCAAATGCAGAGATGCCTACTGGAGATGAAACAGCTGGAAGCACGGTCACATTGCCAATACCGCCGATATTCTGTACCAGTCGCCCCTCTGTTGTGCTGCCAAACATAAGAGCATCCGCATATGGTGTGAGCGGTGCTCCCTCCCCGCCAGCAGCTACATCTCTTGCACGCAGGTTACTGATCACCGGCAGTCCGGTCCGTTCCCGCACGACAGCACCTTCACCGATCTGCAATGTGGATGCCACTTGAAGACTCCCCTCCGGTCCGGGAAACGCTGACGGGACTGGCGAGTGCCACACGGTTTGTCCATGCATACTGATCGCATCCACTTGTCCAGGCGAGAGGCCTGCCGAATGAATCAGCTTCATGACACTGTGTGCGTACCACTCTGAAACGCCGAAGTGTGCCGTCGTCAGGTCATCCACCCTCGCTGTTTCTGAAGAACACAATCGAATCAATACGTTCCTCAGCTCATTTGAATATGGAACACAGATGAAATCCATCAGGCGGATATTGGCTAATGCCCCGCTGGCATCCGTCTGAATGTGTACCAGAGCTGCATCTGTCCCATCAAGGGATGTTCCGGACATCAGCCCTATGACGTAATGATCTTGCTTCAAGCGATACTGTTCCCACATCGGATAGCTGCCTGTATCCATGTTCTCCTACCTCCTGCCAAACTTCATGTCCACGAATCCTGCCATAATTTCACCCAGTATATGATATAAAATTTCACAAGTCAATTATATCATGAAATTTAATTACACTCATCCATTTAACATACGTAATTCCTTTTAAATACAGTGTAAATCAGTACAATTTCTCCATACATAAATTAAATAAATCAATAAAAGAAACATTTTTACAATTTTGTTGTTTATATATTGTAGTAAAATTATGGGAGATGAATTGTTTTTTACCGATGGGAACTCTGAATTTCCATGTCGGTGAGTTACAAGCTCTAAAAATGTTGAGGTGTAATCATGAAGAAAATCATTGTACTTATGTTTCTGAGCATGTTCTTCCTTTTTCTGTTTCCTATTCAGGGAAATGCCACTGCAAACACGTCTAAAATCTTCTTGAATGGAGAGCAATTGTCTCTTCCGAATGACGTTCAGGTGACCATCGTCAATAAAAATGTCATGATCCCGATCCGAGTCGTTGCGGAAAATTTGAAGTTTGATGTCGACTGGAATCAACAAGCCCGTCAGGTGAAGATACAGCAAAATGAAAAAGTGATATCTCTCACCGTTGATCAGAAGCAAGCCATGGTTGCTGACAAACAGGTTACCCTGAATACGGCTCCACAAATTTTAAACAAAACGCTGGTGGTACCCATTCGTTTTGTCAGTGAACAGATGGGGCTTAGCGTAAAGTGGAACAACCAGGAGAAGATCGTATACTTAACTGGCAGCAATAATGAGCCCACCGAAGCATCTCGAGATGATTCAGGTAGCGACACCACGTCGTTAACCCATGTAACAGATATTGTTTTTGCCGATAATCAGCTTGTCGTGTCCATGGATGGGGAACAAGTGCAGCCTGTCATATCCACCTTGAAGAACCCGGATCGACTGGTTGTGGATTTGCCTGGAACGGTCTTTGGTAATCTGGCACAGCCACTTGATCAGGGGCTTAATGGAAAGCTGGATGTAACCGGATATCCCAATGTATCGGAAGTGAGATATTCCCTATTTAAACGAGATCCCGGACAAGTTCGGATTGTGGTTGAATTGAACAATGTGAAGGACTTGCAGTTCGATCAAAACGTGATTGCCGACAAGCTGCTTATCGATCTCAACGTTTCGGGGGACAG
Organism: Paenibacillus sp. PvP094; assembly: GCF_040546835.1. Taxonomy (NCBI): domain Bacteria; kingdom Bacillati; phylum Bacillota; class Bacilli; order Caryophanales; family Paenibacillaceae; genus Paenibacillus; species Paenibacillus sp. PvP094. Next base: position 1,722,219 of record NZ_JBEPOM010000001.1, read on the forward strand.
CGTAACTCCCGTGCCAGTGACTCCCGGCATCGATACAGGACGCAAAGTCGTCGTGATTGATCCAGGTCACGGAGGCAGTGACCCAGGGACCATAAGTATCACCAATAAACCGGAGAAGGAATACGTTCTGGCATTGGGTCTAAAAGTACAAGCTCTTCTGCTCAATGAGCCGGATATTGAGCTGGTCATGACACGTGACAGCGATATCTATCCCACACGTTCCGAGCGCGTTCAACTGGCGAATGAGTTAAATGCGGATGTCTTTGTCTCTATACACGGCAACAGTGCAACATCCTCACCTCAGGCATCGGGTACAGAAACCTTTTATTATCAGCGCAGCAGCAGCAAAGACCTGGCCAATATCATTCATGAACGCTTGGTGAAGGCTCTGGGATTCAAAGATAGGGGTGTCAAGAATGGCAGCTTGCAGGTGATACGGGAAACCACCATGCCTGCTGTGCTCCTGGAAATTGGTTTCCTGAGCAATGCTGCTGAAGAGAAGGCCATGTCATCTGAAGAAGTTCAGACAAAAGCTGCACAAGCAATAGTTGATGGGATCAAGGAATATCTAGGGATATAAAATATAACGTTATACCAAACGAAGGATGTGATTTGTTGAAACGAAAGATGGGATACGGACTACTATTCTTGTTCATTCTTATCATGGCCGCAGGGTGTGCCCAGAAGCCAGTGAGTGAATCCGGAACGAATGAACCCAACCATTCCGGAAGCGTACAGCCTTCCAACAATGGTGGGACTCAGGTTGAGCCGAACAAGGAAGAGAAGCAGACGGTTGAAGTATATTTCGCCGATACACAGGTGCTGGAACTGGAAAAAAGAGAAGTTGAGCTGGAGTTTGTAGAGAACGACGAAAAATACAAAAAAACATTTGAAGCCTTACAAAACAATGACGATACTGAGCTGGTCTCTCTATGGGAAAAGGTTGAACTGCTCTCCGTCCAATCTGCCGAGGATACATTGACTTTGGATGTGCATATCCCCGATGAAGCCAAGCTTGGCACCAGTGGAGAATTACTGGCCTTGGAAGCTTTAACCACAACGATGTTTCAGTTTGATGAAATAAATCAATTGGAAGTGCTTGTAGATGGAGAAGCACTGGATAGCCTGATGGGTCACTCGGAACTTGAGCACCCCATTCAACGTGAACCCTAGTCCTTAAATAATAAAATGCAAAGAACGTCCCCAAGGACGCTCTCAACTGATGCTTTATGGCATTATAATGCATGGATCTCATTCTAATTTCATGTTTAGACATATAGCTCATCCCCGGGAGACAATGAATGTAACTCTACTTCCGGTGATGGGCTATTTTTCAGCAAACCCTCTCTCAATCTGTCCGTCTCGGCCTTATCTGCATGTACAAGCAAGGTATGTCGAGCAGGCAGCTGCTGCAGCATTCTCTCAACATCCAGCCAGCCTTGATGCACTTTATAACGAATCTTCTGCACCTCACAGACCCCATGCTCCGCCGGATTCTGTGCTAGCTGCTGTGCAAAAGTGCCAACAGCCGCATGCCCGGTGAGCAGGATCAGGTTCTCACCACTCTCCGCCAGCTGGCTATAGTACCAACGGGCAAGCGAAGATTGCATCATGCCGTCGGGAATAAACCATAGGGAAGCACCATATTGATTCATCAGTCGCTCCCGATCCTCCTGACTTTTGGGCAGATTCCAAGGCTGGCCATTTAAAAATCGTTCAATGGCTCCCGTTATCGGACCCTTGAGATGTGTTCCCTGTTCTCTCAGCCAGTATGGGACACGCAGCAGCTGCTTCATGCCATCTACTAGCCCCTGTTCAACGATAATCGGAACGCTAGTGAATCGCTCTTGTGCCCATAGTATGATCTCTTGACCACGGCCTACCGAAGGCATTGGGAGCAGAACCTTACCACCACGAGCAATGGCCTGGCGTATGGCACGGTCCAATTGTTCCAGCTTGTCTGCCTGCGTATCCCGGTCTGTTCCATATGCAGCATCCACAATCGCCAGATCCATCGGCTGATTCAAGCTGCTCTTTGTTAACGAAGGAGTCAAGGATACCTCGGAAGTTCCAGAATTCTCAGTTGCTATCGCTAGTTCCACACGGGGTTCTCCAGCAAATGGTATGCCGTCACTAACAGCCAAGCCTTCAGTCAATCGCGAATTATTTATACGCCTGCTTTTGTGCTCCCTGCTTCGGAACAGACTTGCCAATCTCAGCGCCTCTGCCGCACAATCTTCCTGTAAAAGCATGGACTCGGGCGTGTAATCTCCGGAATAGAAGATCCGTTTACCCTCCATCTCAAGGACAAACCATACCGATCCTGCAAGGTGACCACTGCGTCCCCATAACACGTGCAGACCAGGAATCATCTCGAACCAGATCCCAGGCTTCGCCTGATCCTCCAGATACCTGTAACGTATGGACTCCACGTCTGTTTCCTCATACGGAAGTTCATATCCTGCACGCTCCAGATTGCTGCGCCACGCCCGGAAATAGGTGTTCAGCTGCTCCCTTGTCTCACGTGTCGTCCATACTTCACCCTGATAGCCCATTTTATACAATAAGGGAATAGCAACGGAATGATCCTCATGCGCGTGGGACAGCAGAACAGCATCCAGCGTTGATACAAGTTCAGGCTGGATAAGCGGGTATGCTCCCGCTCCTTCTTTTTTCACGCCACAATCCATTAAAATGTGAGTTCCGTCTCCGCTCAAGAGATAGGCAGAGCGGCCATGCTCGCCTGCCCCGCCCCATACGTTCAGTTTGATCATGATGCATTCCACTTTCTCTTTGAATTCAGTAGTTCAATGCCGAGCAGCATCAGTACAGTCATGCCGACCGTTACAACCGCCATAGCCATTCCGAGCGACACCTGGCCTTGTTCAAACTGTGCAAAGATATACGTTGCCGATGTCTGCATGGAAGGCGGGAGAATCAACAATGAGCCTACGAGCTCGCGTGTAGCAATGGTGAATGTCATCATCCAACCGGCCAGCATGCCGGGAATGATGAGTGGCACAAGTATGCGCCGAAGGATATACAGCGGCTTTCCGCCAAACACCTGCCCTGCCTGAAACAAAGTACCATCGATCTGGGTAAAGCTCGATTTCACGTACTGCACCGTATAAGGCAGGAAAAGTACGACATACGTCAGAACCACCATCCCGTACGTGTTATACAGGGTGACAGGCATCCAAGGTGAATTCCAAAACAGGATCAAACCCACAACCATGACAATGCCCGGTACGGTGTTGGGAAGCAAGCTGAAAAGATCGATGACACGCTGCATAAATGAAGATGACTTGCCAATTGCCAGCGCAAAACCTGTACCAATCACAACTGCAACGGTGGAAGCGGCGAGGGATAATCCCAGGCTATTTCCGATGGCTTTCATGCTAACCGAGCCCCAGGAGAGCAGATCCCGATAGTGATCCAGTGTTACATTGTCCAGAGACAATCCGGCCCCGCGCAGCTTCATCGTCGACGCCGCAATAATGGAGAAGTACGGAATCCCCACGGAGAGAATGAGAAGTACCGCAAGATACAGACCGCATAGCCAGCCAGCTCCTCCGCGAAGGGAATACCGTTTGGACCGCTGTCCTTTGCCCCCCACTAGGCGGTACGTGAATTTACGACTCATGGCGGATTGCATGTACCACATTACGAGACATACGGATAACAAGACCGATGCCAGTGAGGTGGCCTTACCGAAGTCAATCGGCCAACTGGAGATATATTTGTGGATCTCCGAGGTCATGACGTAGTACCCGATACGACGGCCGAAGGTGGCTGGAGTTCCGAATTCTGCAATCGTTTTGACAAAAACAAGCATGATCCCCATCCCATAGGAAGATAGCAGTAAGGGTAATATAATGCGTCTGAAACGGTATCCCGCCGGTGCCCCGTGCACCGATCCTGCCTCTTCCAGATTGCCGCCGATGCGAATCAACGCATCCCGCAGCAGCAAGTACAGAAACGGGAATAGATGCAGGCTCATAATCAGCACCATGCCCCAGAAACTGAAGAAGAGCTCACTCCATCTCTCAGCTGATGGCACCCACTGCTGCAGGTATCCTCCTTTTTGCATAAATAATATCCAGCCCATGGAGCCGATATACGGTGGTGTCATGAACGGAATCATCAGGATCACATCCACCCAGCGGTGCTGGCCCATTCGGGTCTTGGCCATCATCCAGGCCAATGGCATAGCCAGCAAGGTGGTGACGGCAACAACACAGATGCCGAGCCAGACAGAATTGAGCAGCACACCCGACAAATGATGACCGGTAATCGTCCGGATCGGAGCCATCCAGTCCCATTGTCCATCCGGATACACGCTCTGCCAGAAAATCAGCAGCAAAGGTACGCCAATACTTATAGTCAGCAGAAAGAGGGCCAGAATCACGCCCACTCTCCGAAAAATACGGTTGTTGTCCAGTACAACAGGTTTCACTGATTTCACCTCACATGACTTCCACCCAAACACTCGTCACACGTGTTGCCGAATGTTCTTCAGTTTGTTTCAGCCGTCTTATTTGAAAATCTCGGAGAAACGAGCCGCTGTTTCATCACCGTGTTCACTCATCCAGTTCCAGTCCACTTTCAGCTGCGGGATATCTTTCAGATTGGCCCGGTTGGTCGCTTCAATATCTTCACGGCCCGGAATCAGGTACGCATCGGCAACCAGCTTCTGCGCTTCATCGGACAACAGATAGTCGATAAACGCCTTGGCGTTTTCTACATTCGGGCTTGATTTCAGGATGGCAGCCGGTCGTGGGCTGATTACAGTCCCTTCTTCTGGATATACGATATCCAGGGGTTCGCCTTTATCCTTGGAGGAATATGCCATGTAATCAACACCTGCGGCAACGATGCTTTTGGCTCCCGTAATTACCGGATCAAGAGCTTCCTGGTTCGCACCCGCCATGGCCACACCGTTCGCTTTGTAGCTGTCCAGCAGATCCCACCCTTGGTCACCGTTCACACTCAGGTACCCTGTAATGAAGTCCAGTGCAGAGCCAGACAAAGTTGGATCCGGGATATTTACAGCGTCTTTCCATGCTGGTGTAGCGAGTTCAGCCCAGCTTGTCGGTGGCGTAGACACCAGCTTGGTGTTGTACACAATTCCGAGTGCCGAAGCACTTGAACTGAAATAGTTACCTTCTGCATCTGACCAGTCCTTGTTCAGCTTGTCGGCGTTGGCTGCATCAGGGTATGGGAGCGTCAAACCGTCAGCTTTGAGCGCCTGTGCTGAAGGCAAAGAGGCAAGTATCACTACATCGGCTACAGGATTGGATTTCTCTGCCTCCATACGGGCGAGGATTTTACCGGTTGTTCCCTGAAACATTTCTACTTCAATCCCTGTTTTGGCTGTAAACCCGCTCACAATATTATCTGCCAGCTTTTGCGGCCCTGCACTATAGAGCACCAGTTTGCCGCCTGCTGTTTCGGTTGGTTGTGCTGCTGCAGCGCTTCCTTCTCCGGCAGATTGTCCTGCGTTTCCAGCGGTTGAGTTCGTACTGCATCCGAATAAGCTAATGCTCATCACCGCTGTTAACAGCAGCAATGCACTTTTTTTCCGTGTTTTCATTCCCAACATCACATTCCATCTCCCTTGGTTATATGTTTTTTCGAGTAAACTTAAACTTCTTCTCATTTCCTAATTTAAGCATCTAGTTCGCTGCAGCTATAACTTCCCGCTTTGCATCCATGCTATCCTGCCCGTTCATACGGCAGATACGCTCCGGCGAGATATACAGCTGAACCTGCTCGCCTACGCGGACCCTTCGATCCAGGTAAGCCGTCCATATGCCTAGCCCTTCCATTTGAACCCGGATTTCATAACGCTCCCCTACATAGCTGACACTCAGTACCGTGGCCTGGTAACGCAGGTCGTCATGACTTGTCCTGTTCCAGGTCACATGTTCCGGCCGTACCATGGACTGATTCGGTGTCAGCCAGTTGGATTTGCCGATAAACGAAGCAACAAACGGATCGCTTGGCGATGAGTAGATCGTCTCGGGACTACCTTTTTGCAATATTTGCCCCTTCTCCATGACCACAATCTCATCCGACATCGACATCGCCTCAACCTGATCGTGAGTGACATATAGTGCGGTTAGCCCCATATCCCGAACGAGGGACATCATCTCAATCCGCATTTCTTCCCGCAGTACAGCATCGAGTGCACTAAGCGGTTCATCGAACAGAATTACACCAGGTCTTACGGCTACCGCTCTGGCAAAAGCAACCCGCTGCTGCTGTCCACCGGACAGCTGATGAGGATAACGATCTTCCATGCCTTGCAGGCGAACCATGCCAAGTGCTTCGGTTACCTTCTGCCGTAAATTTGCCTTCTGCTTCCCGGCCCTCAAGCCAAATGCCACATTTTCATATACCGTCATATGCGGCCATAATGCAAAATCCTGAAACACCATGCCCAGATTACGCTTATGGGTGGGTACATCAATCCGCTTGGCTGCTGAGAAGATGAACTGATCACCCGCAACAATCTCTCCTGCATCCGGCTGTTCCAGTCCGGCAAGCATCCGCAGCAATGTGGTTTTGCCACAGCCTGATGGACCAAGCAGCGTTGTAAACTGACCATGCTGAAGCGTTAGATCCGTGGGCAATAGTGCAGGCGTGCGATTGAATGATTTTTGAACTCCTGAAATTTCCATTTTCATAAGCATCCCTGCCTGTCTTCTTGTACTGTACTCAGTCTAACTCCCGCTCTCGCGAGTTGTATGTTAGGAATGTAAAAATGAAATTAACTTTTTAGATGAATTCTGTTGATGTTCATAGATTAAATCTATATAAGGTGATTCAAATCCATTTTTCATTTGGTTACCTCGACAACAGCACCATCTTCCGATCGCTGTTTGCTGTAATCTCCGGATTTCCTTGATTCCCTTTTCAAAGGGAGACATCAGGGGATCAAGGCGAAGCGTATGCTTCCGAAGTAGCTTTCTTTCAGAAAGCTTTTAGCTTCACTTTTTTTCAAGTTGGTCCTGTACTCTCCGTGTTTATGAAAACAAGCATTAAATCATCTTCTATTATGGAGACCCTGTATAAGGGAGAGGAGTGTGAGTTCGTTGAACCTCATTAAACTGCAAATTGTAGAGCTGATTGACAAGCATCATCACATGACCAGCGTCGCAGAGATTCTGGGCATCAAGCAGCCCACGGTTACGTTTCATATGAAATCACTGGAGGAAGAGATGGGAGTGCGATTATTCGAATCGCGCAGCGGAAAGACGTTCCTAACGGAGGCTGGACAGGCCCTGCTTCATTATTCCGTTAAGATCAATGCCCTGACCCAGGAGGCCCGCCGGGTAGTCAAAGAATACGACAGCCTTTACCGGGGCACGCTTCACATTGGGGCGAGTTATGTACCTGCAACCTATCTGCTGCCTCCGATGCTAAATACATTCTCACAGGAGTTTCCCGGTATTCGTATTGTGTTATCGGTCAAACCATCGCCTGTCATTCGCGAGATGTTAATGCGGCACCAGATTGATCTGGGAGTAATCTCTTCCGAACCGTTTATTGGTCCGATCCTTCAAGCCGATCCGCTATGCGCAGATGATCTGGTATTAATCTGTGCTCCTCAGCATGCTCTGGCTGGAAGAGCAGTGTTGGAGCCCGAACATATCTCCCAGGTTCCTTTTGCCTTGCATGGGAACGAGTCGAGTACTCGCCGTTTGACCAACCAATGGTTGGAACAGCATGCCGTGCGGCTCCGAAGTACGGTAGAAATGGACTCACTCGAGGCAATCAAGCAGCTTGTTCTGCTCGGAGGTCATATTTCATTCATGTCACGCATGGCCGTTCAGTGGGAGGAGCAGCATGGCTTGATTCAAGTTCTGCCCATTCCCGGGGAACAAGCCCCTAGACATATATACACGGTACATAATAAGGATCGACATCCTTCAGTTCAAATGCAGCGATTCAAGGAAGTTCTTCAGGAAGGAGTCACGGGCTCACCTTCTTTTCTTGGCTTGATCCCATAAAATCTCTCGTTCGCCATTCATCAAATCTATGCAGGGTTAACGCAATGCTCGTCCAACGTTAATCACTTTCATATACTCGGGCGCTAAAGTGGGTCTGTACATTAATTCAGCCTAGGGAGTGATTGGTTTTGAAAACGTGGAAAAAGGTAACAACCTCATTGATGCTGAGTATCGTCACATTGGGCAGCAGTCTAGCGTTCCAAGCACCACAAGCTTCAGCGGCGGCCAATGCCGTACCTGCCTACGAAGTGAAGTTTCTGGCTAAACCGGAGCTGGTATTAAACTCGGATGGAACGCCTCGCAGTGAAGTTATTCAGACGTTGTCCCTCGATTCAACACCGAGAAACATCAGCGCTGAGTATTTTGACACCAATGCTCTGAATCTGAACCAAGCGGGATGGGATGTCCGTTTCCGGAAGAAGGATGACAAAAACAACTATGAATTGACCTACAAAAAGCGCTATCCCGTAATTAACGGTGACATTAACGCTGCACTGACCTTGGCTAATCAAGAGGGATTTGATGCATCAGATGATAACTATGAGGCTGAGATCGATTGGGGTTATGGTAAACAAACGCTGAGCTTCTCCAACACCAAAAAGGTGGATACCAAAGCTACAGGCGTGCAGCTCCCTTCCGAGAAGGATGCGCTCGATATGCTGCTGGACAAGCTGCCAGGCAAACTGAAAAACTGGTCTTCTTCCAACTGGGGTAAACAAACGCTCTCACAATCCCGTGCTCATGGCCCTGTAACGTTCCAACGCTATGAAGGCACATGGAATGGACAAGAGCTGTCGTTTGAAGTATGGCCTATTCGTAACGCAGATGGTACAGGTTTCGAGAATCTTGTAGAGGTTTCTTTCAAAACCGAAGATGCTGCAGCCGTATCCGGCCTGCGTACCGAGCTGCTGCAAGTGTTGGAAAGCAACAACTGGCTTATACCTGCCGATGGCTTAAAGACTCAAACGATTTTGGAAAGATACTAATCGTCTGGAATGACAAAGCATAGATATAACCAAAAGGACATTAGCAGGTTTATCCTGTTAATGTCCTTTGTGATTTTTACTTTGGGCGTATCCTAAGTTATATCATCCTATTTAGCAAGCTTAGTTTATGGAGATCAACTACATGCTGCCCGCAGTAACTTTCTGACGATTCAATGATTAATTGATCATCCTATTCTGAATATTTAATATACTTTAAAGGTTTGTGCCGTTTCGATGCCCAGCGCACTTTGAATAAACGTATTAGCCACTCGTTCCACAGGTACCGGGTTAAAACCAATGAAAAAGTCTCTATATTTCTCAGCAGACTCTTCAAACAAATTAGGGCTGACCGAATTCAAACGAATACCTCTTGGCATTTCGTAGGCTGCCGCTTTGGCAAACGCATCGATTGCCCCGTTGACCATAGCACTTGAAGCACCTTGTGCAATAGGATGATCCTTGATAATGCCACTAACCAGTGTGAAACTCCCATTGTCATTAACATAGTGTTGTCCAATCAACACGATGTTGACCTGTCCCAGCAATTTGCTCTGTACACTGATCATGTTGTTCTCAGGGGTCAGCTCTTCCAGTTTGGCATAATGTGTCTGCCCAGCCGCGACAAGGACGTAATCAATGTTTTGCACAGTTTCAAAAAGAGCCTTAATGCTATCCGTTGAAGTCATATCGACCTGATAATCACCTGAGCTTCTACCTGCTGTAACCACTTCTACAGACAGCTCATTCAACTTGGCAACAATCGCCTTTCCTAACGTTCCATGTCCTCCAATAACAAGAGCTCTTTTCACACGATTCCTCCCCTTTAGATCCGAACCATTTTCAACCAATATAATCCTGTTTCTACCTAATTTAAACAAAATCATTCGGCGAGAGCAAGTTATTAAAGTCTGAGCTGTTCATATAAGATGAAGTGCACATGAGATTATAAATAAATAAAAAAACCTCTCGCACAAGGCAAGAGGCTTACTGTAAGCGGGTGATGGGAATCGAACCCACGCTATTAGCTTGGAAGGCTAAAGTTCTACCATTGAACTACACCCGCATAATCATAAAAATCGGGATGACACGATTTGAACATGCGACCCCCTGGTCCCAAACCAGGTGCTCTACCAAGCTGAGCTACATCCCGATATTAATGGAAATAATGGCGCGCCCTGAGAGATTCGAACTCCCGGCCTTTTGATTCGTAGTCAAACGCTCTATCCAGCTGAGCTAAGGGCGCATATATGATTGGAGCGGACGACGGGAATCGAACCCGCGACCCTCGCCTTGGCAAGGCGATGCTCTACCGCTGAGCCACGTCCGCAAAATATATGGTGCGGTCGAGAGGACTCGAACCTCCACGGGGGGTTAGCCCACACGGACCTGAACCGTGCGCGTCTGCCAATTCCGCCACGACCGCAAAATATAATGGTGAGTCATGAAGGGCTCGAACCTTCGACACCCTGATTAAAAGTCAGGTGCTCTACCAACTGAGCTAATGACTCTTAATATAATGGCTGGGGATATAGGATTTGAACCTATGCATGACGGAGTCAAAGTCCGTTGCCTTACCGCTTGGCTAATCCCCAATAAAATCATGGGGCGATCGAGGGGAATTGAACCCCCGAATGCCGGATCCACAAACCGGTGCGTTAACCACTTCGCCACGATCGCCATAATTCAACCTGAGAGTATCTCAGTATTCCCATCCTTGTCTATAATATACATTCTACTATAGATTAAGATGTGAAAGTAATAAATGGTGCCGGCGAGAGGACTTGAACCCCCAACCTACTGATTACAAGTCAGTTGCTCTACCAGTTGAGCTACACCGGCACGGTGTAAAGTGTGGAATGTATTAAAATGGCGGAACCGACGGGATTCGAACCCGCGATCTCCTGCGTGACAGGCAGGCATGTTAGGCCAACTACACCACGGTTCCAGATCACTTTCTGTTAGGAAAGTATAATTGCGGGGGCAGGATTTGAACCTGCGGCCTTCGGGTTATGAGCCCGACGAGCTACCGGGCTGCTCCACCCCGCGTCGTTATAAAAGTTATATGGTGGAGGCTGAGGGGCTCGAACCCCCGACCCTCTGCTTGTAAGGCAGATGCTCTCCCAGCTGAGCTAAGCCTCCATATATGACCCGTAGGGGATTCGAACCCCTGTTACCTCCGTGAAAGGGAGGTGTCTTAACCCCTTGACCAACGGGCCTCACTAAAAAATTTTCTGGCGGAGAGAGAGGGATTCGAACCCTCGAGACGCTTGTGGCGCCTACACGATTTCCAATCGTGCTCCTTCGGCCAACTCGGACACCTCTCCATCTGGCTCCCCGAACAGGACTCGAACCTGTGACAACTCGATTAACAGTCGAGTGCTCTACCAACTGAGCTATCAGGGAATGGTGGAGCCAAGCGGGATCGAACCGCTGACCTCCTGCTTGCAAGGCAGGCGCTCTCCCAGCTGAGCTATGGCCCCATGTTTTTTCACCCCACAAAGTGAAGTGTAGCTTCGAGGTTTATTCCGATTACTTTCCGGGGACCCCGAGAATTTCATAAAACTTGTATGGTGGGCCCTGGTGGACTCGAACCACCGACCTCACCCTTATCAGAGGTGCGCTCTAACCAACTGAGCTAAGGGCCCGTATATAAATCCCTTTTTCTCTACGAGGGGGGCAAAAAAAATACCCCAAAGGGAATCGCTTGGCAGCGTCCTACTCTCCCAGGACCCTTCGGTCCAAGTACCATCGGCGCTAGAGGGCTTAACGGTCGTGTTCGGGATGGGTACGTGTGGAACCCCTCCGCCATCGCCACCAAACGATGCTGCTATACTCAGAGATCATTCTCTGAAAACTAGATCCGAAACGAAATTTGCGATCAAAACCTGCAATTTGGATAAGCCCTCGACCGATTAGTACTGGTCAGCTCCATGCATTACTGCACTTCCACCCCCAGCCTATCTACCTCGTCGTCTTCAAGGGGTCTTACATACTGGGAAATCTCATCTTGAGGGGGGCTTCACGCTTAGATGCTTTCAGCGCTTATCCCGTCCGTACATAGCTACCCAGCGGTGCTCCTGGCGGAACAACTGGTACACCAGCGGTACGTCCATCCCGGTCCTCTCGTACTAAGGACAGCTCCTCTCAAATTTCCTACGCCCACGACAGATAGGGACCGAACTGTCTCACGACGTTCTGAACCCAGCTCGCGTACCGCTTTAATGGGCGAACAGCCCAACCCTTGGGACCTACTTCAGCCCCAGGATGCGATGAGCCGACATCGAGGTGCCAAACCTCCCCGTCGATGTGGACTCTTGGGGGAGATAAGCCTGTTATCCCCAGGGTAGCTTTTATCCGTTGAGCGATGGCCCTTCCATGCGGTACCACCGGATCACTAAGCCCGACTTTCGTCCCTGCTCGACTTGTAGGTCTCGCAGTCAAGCTCCCTTATGCCTTTGCACTCTTCGAATGATTTCCAACCATTCTGAGGGAACCTTTGGGCGCCTCCGTTACTCTTTAGGAGGCGACCGCCCCAGTCAAACTGCCCACCTGACACTGTCCCCGTACCCGCTAAGGGCACCAGGTTAGAACCTAGATACGATCAGGGTGGTATCCCAACGGTGCCTCCACACAAGCTGGCGCTCATGCTTCAAAGGCTCCCACCTATCCTGTACAGATCGTACCCAAATTCAATATCAAGCTGCAGTAAAGCTCCATGGGGTCTTTCCGTCTTGTCGCGGGTAACCTGCATCTTCACAGGTATTAAAATTTCACCGGATCTCTCGTTGAGACAGCGCCCAAGTCGTTACGCCATTCGTGCGGGTCAGAATTTACCTGACAAGGAATTTCGCTACCTTAGGACCGTTATAGTTACGGCCGCCGTTTACTGGGGCTTCGGTTCACAGCTTCGGATTGCTCCTAACCGCTCCCCTTAACCTTCCAGCACCGGGCAGGCGTCAGCCCGTATACTTCGCCTTACGGCTTCGCACAGACCTGTGTTTTTGCTAAACAGTCGCTTGGGCCTTTTCACTGCGGCCCCCTCGTGCTATTCACACTACCGGGGCACCCCTTCTCCCGAAGTTACGGGGTCATTTTGCCGAGTTCCTTAACGAGAGTTCTTCCGCGCGCCTTAGAATTCTCTTCTCGCCTACCTGTGTCGGTTTGCGGTACGGGCACCTTCATCTGGCTAGAGGCTTTTCTTGGCAGTGTGAGATCATGACCTTCGCTACTGTAATTTTCACTCCCCATCACAGCTCAGCCTTACGATGTGCGGATTTGCCTACACATCAGCCTCACTGCTTGGACAGACATCCATCAGTCTGCGTCACTACCCTACTGCGTCCCCCCATCGCTCGTAACGATTTACGGTGGTACAGGAATTTCGACCTGTTGTCCTTCGACTACGCCTTTCGGCCTCGCCTTAGGTCCCGACTTACCCTGAGCGGACGAGCCTTCCTCAGGAACCCTTAGGCTTTCGGCGGATCAGATTCTCACTGATCTTTTCGTTACTCATACCGGCATTCTCACTTGTATAATGTCCAGCGCTCCTTACGGTACACCTTCAACCCTTATACAACGCTCCCCTACCCCTGATGCAAGCATCAAGCCATAGCTTCGGTGGTGTGTTTAGCCCCGTTACATTTTCGGCGCAGAGTCACTCGACCAGTGAGCTATTACGCACTCTTTCAATGGTGGCTGCTTCTAAGCCAACATCCTGGTTGTCTGTGCAACTCCACATCCTTTCCCACTTAACACACACTTGGGGACCTTAGCTGATGGTCTGGGCTGTTTCCCTTTTGACAATGGATCTTAGCACTCACTGTCTGACTCCCGGAAGTAAGTCTATGGCATTCGGAGTTTGACTGAGCTTGGTAACCCTTGCGGGCCCCGCACCCAATCAGTGCTCTACCTCCACGACTCTGTTTTCCGAGGCTAGCCCTAAAGCTATTTCGGGGAGAACCAGCTATCTCCGAGTTCGATTGGAATTTCTCCGCTACCCCCACCTCATCCCCGCACTTTTCAACGTGCGTGGGTTCGGGCCTCCAGTGCGTGTTACCGCACCTTCACCCTGGACAGGGGTAGATCACCCGGTTTCGGGTCTACGTCCACGTACTATGTCGCCCTATTCAGACTCGCTTTCGCTGCGGCTCCGGCTCTTCACCTTAACCTTGCACGGGAACGTAACTCGCCGGTTCATTCTACAAAAGGCACGCCATCACCCCTAAAATGGGCTCTGACTTCTTGTAAGCACACGGTTTCAGGTTCTATTTCACTCCCCTTCCGGGGTGCTTTTCACCTTTCCCTCACGGTACTGCTTCACTATCGGTCGCTAGGAAGTATTTAGCCTTGGCAGATGGTCCTGCCGGATTCATACGGGGTTTCACGTGCCCCGCACTACTCGGGATCCGTCTCGGAGGGAACAGACTTTCAATTACAGGGCTTTTACCTTCTTTGGCGGGCCTTTCCAGACCTCTTCGTTTAACCGGTTCCTTTGTAACTCCATGTGAGACGTCCCACAACCCCAGAGAGCAAGCTCTCTGGTTTGGGCTGTTCCGCGTTCGCTCGCCGCTACTGACGGAATCACTATTGTTTTCTCTTCCTCAAGGTACTTAGATGTTTCAGTTCCCCTGGTATGCCTCTGCATAACCTATGTATTCAGTTATGAGTAACTGGATATTACCCCAGCTGGGTTTCCCCATTCGGACATCCCCGGATCAAAGCTTGCTTACAGCTCCCCGAGGCAGTATCGTTGTTCGCCACGTCCTTCATCGGCTCCTAGCGCCTAGGCATCCTCCGTGTGCTCTTAGTAGCTTAACCAATTCGCTCGTGTTCGAGCTGTCTCTTCCCTTGGTTTGCTTGCGCAAATCCAAAAGTCGTTCCATTCGATCACTCGCTCATACAGTATCACTATTATTTGAAACTTGTTTACACAAGTTCAGCTAAAAGGAATGTTCTAATTCGCAATTTTCGTTTCGATATCTAGTTTTCAAAGAACAAGCTCCATGCAAAAGCAAGCTGTTTTGAGAGTTTGAGCTCTCAAAACTGAGCAACGAGTGAGTAACTAGCCGACCTGGCTAGATTTGTATTTGAATGTTTCCGCTACGGGAAACGATTCTCCATAGAAAGGAGGTGATCCAGCCGCACCTTCCGATACGGCTACCTTGTTACGACTTCACCCCAATCATCTATCCCACCTTCGGCGGCTGGCTCCTTGCGGTTACCCCACCGACTTCGGGTGTTATAAACTCTCGTGGTGTGACGGGCGGTGTGTACAAGACCCGGGAACGTATTCACCGCGGCATGCTGATCCGCGATTACTAGCAATTCCGACTTCATGCAGGCGAGTTGCAGCCTGCAATCCGAACTGAGACCGGCTTTTTAGGATTCGTTCCACCTCGCGGCTTCACAGCCCGTTGTACCGGCCATTGTAGTACGTGTGTAGCCCAGGTCATAAGGGGCATGATGATTTGACGTCATCCCCACCTTCCTCCGGTTTGTCACCGGCAGTCACCTTAGAGTGCCCACCCGAAGTGCTGGCAACTAAGATCAAGGGTTGCGCTCGTTGCGGGACTTAACCCAACATCTCACGACACGAGCTGACGACAACCATGCACCACCTGTCTCCTCTGTCCCGAAGGAAAGCCCTATCTCTAGGACGGTCAGAGGGATGTCAAGACCTGGTAAGGTTCTTCGCGTTGCTTCGAATTAAACCACATACTCCACTGCTTGTGCGGGTCCCCGTCAATTCCTTTGAGTTTCAGTCTTGCGACCGTACTCCCCAGGCGGAATGCTTAATGTGTTAACTTCGGCACCAAGGGTATCGAAACCCCTAACACCTAGCATTCATCGTTTACGGCGTGGACTACCAGGGTATCTAATCCTGTTTGCTCCCCACGCTTTCGCGCCTCAGCGTCAGTTACAGCCCAGAGAGTCGCCTTCGCCACTGGTGTTCCTCCACATCTCTACGCATTTCACCGCTACACGTGGAATTCCACTCTCCTCTTCTGCACTCAAGTCATCCAGTTTCCAGTGCGATCCGGGGTTGAGCCCCGGGATTAAACACCAGACTTAAATGACCGCCTGCGCGCGCTTTACGCCCAATAATTCCGGACAACGCTTGCCCCCTACGTATTACCGCGGCTGCTGGCACGTAGTTAGCCGGGGCTTTCTTCTCAGGTACCGTCACTCCTTGAGCAGTTACTCTCAAGGACGTTCTTCCCTGGCAACAGAGCTTTACGATCCGAAAACCTTCATCACTCACGCGGCATTGCTCCGTCAGGCTTTCGCCCATTGCGGAAGATTCCCTACTGCTGCCTCCCGTAGGAGTCTGGGCCGTGTCTCAGTCCCAGTGTGGCCGATCACCCTCTCAGGTCGGCTACGCATCGTCGCCTTGGTGAGCCGTTACCTCACCAACTAGCTAATGCGCCGCAGGCCCATCCTCAAGTGACAGATTGCTCCGTCTTTCCAGCTTCCTTCAGGCGAAAGAAGCAAGTATTCGGTATTAGCTACCGTTTCCGGTAGTTGTCCCAAGCTTGAGGGCAGGTTGCCTACGTGTTACTCACCCGTCCGCCGCTAACCATCAGAGAAGCAAGCTTCTCATCAAGTCCGCTCGACTTGCATGTATTAGGCATGCCGCCAGCGTTCGTCCTGAGCCAGGATCAAACTCTCCAATAAAGTATTGAAAAGAGCGATTAGCTCATTTTGAATCTGACGAGATTAAAAATCTCATTTTTGCTTCGAAATCATACAGTCAGATGACTTGTACCGATTTCTCAGCATCGATCTTACAAAGTAAGATCGTTACTCACTCGTTGTTCAGTTTTCAAAGATCAAACGTCGTTTGCATCCGAGTGTTGTTCTCTTCAGCAACTTTTATATCTTATCACATCCGAACCAATTTAGCAAGCACTTTTTTTAAGTTTCTTTCGAAGTTTTTCAGTTTGCTTACCGCACCGTGTTTCTCGTGTTTTCTTGGCCGGAATTAGAATATACCATGTACAGTTTTATTATGCAAGTACTTTTTACAAAAAGTTAAAAACCATACTCATATCCTTCTACCCCTGTCTTCCACTCTTCTTACCTTCTATATGTAAGATCATATTTCGGCATACTCAATCACGTTTATAACAAAAAGCCAGACAAGCCTCTCTCCCTCCTTCAAGGAAGGCACGTTCGAGACTCGGTTCCGGCTCATCATAAAACTCTTTCCTTCTATATAAGAGACTTCTTAGGACCACGCGATATTTCCACTCCATAGAAACTCATTACAATATGCGTTTACCCAGCAGTGACGCAATGAGTTCTACCCCCAGCCTCGCAGTGTGTCTATTATGATCGAATAACGGATTGACCTCCACAAGTTCCATAGAGGTAATACGATTCGTAGAAGCCAGTAACTCCAGTGCAAAATGCGCTTCCCGATAGTTCAACCCTCCCGGGACTGGTGTACCCACCCCTGGTGCTTCACGAGGATCAAGGCAATCCATATCGAAGCTAAGATGAATCCCGTCACTTCCCTTTCCTGCCACAGCCACCGCTTGTTCGACAACCCACTGGATTCCCATTCGATCTATATCATGCATTGTGAAGCTTTTGATTCCATGTGCTTTAATCTGCTCTTTCTCATACTCATCAATATCCCGCAACCCAACGTATACCAGATTGGAAGGATTAATAAATGGACCAACCCCAGGGATATGAGATAAATTAAACGCCGAATGTCCCAGTGCCGCAGCCAGACTCATCCCATGCATGTTACCGGACAAACTGCGCTCTTCGGTATTTAGGTCAGCATGTGCATCGAACCAGATTACACCCAAGTTGGAATAATGAGAAGTTAACCCCGCCATAGTACCGATTGCCACGCTGTGGTCTCCTCCGAGAACAAGCGGGAACACGCCCCCTGCTACCACACGCGACACTTCTGTGCATACCCGCTCACTCACCTGGCGCACTTCACGCAAATACTTAGCACGGTTACGCTCAATTGGCGCATCAGCTACCAACGGACAATCCACACGCACTTCCTCTGTCAGAACTAATCCGAGTCCCGCAATCTCCCTTTTCAGCCCAGCTGTAATCAGCTCATCCGGACCTAACTCTGCACCCCCGCGAGCACCCCCGAGGCCAAAAGGAACTTTAATAACAGCCACCTGGCGCTGCTCCTTAGAACTCGACCCTATTTGAATAGCAGCTTCCAGCTTGCCTGCAGTTTCCGTATAATGATTCCCCATACAGATCAGCCCCTTCGCGGCTTATTTCTAAAGCAATGATATATAATTAGAACCGATCTCACATCCGCCTATCCAGGCTCCCATCCCTTAATCCTTTAAGACCTGTATAATTCTTTCTATTGCCCAATTGATTTCATCTTCCGTTATGGTAAGAGGGGGTGCAAAACGAATCGTCGTCTCATGCGTTTCCTTGCACAGCAATCCTGCTGTCATTAGTTGCTCGCAATATGGGCGGGCAGGCACATGAAGTTCGACACCTATAAACAACCCTTTTCCTCGTACCTCTTTTACCGCTGCACTCCCAATCCCCTTGAGATGTTTCATAAAATAATTCCCTAGACGCTCCGATCGCTCCGCCAGTCGTTCATCTTCCAATACCTGCAGCGCCGCAACAGCCACCGCACAAGCAAGCGGATTACCACCGAAGGTGGAACCATGAGAGCCCGGCTCGAACAAATCAAGGATCTCTGCATCCGCTGCCACAGCCGAGATCGGCATAATCCCTCCACCAAGCGCTTTACCCATGATCCAGAGATCAGGCACTGCCCCTTCCCAATCAGAAGCAAAACGGCGTCCCGTTCGACCGAAACCCGTCTGGATCTCATCCGCCACCGTTAACACCTGCATTTTCTTACATAGTTCAAAAGCTTCCGCAAGATATCCGTCCGGCGGGATAATTATACCTGCCTCACCCTGAATCGGTTCTACCAGAAACGCCGCAGTATTGGGAGTGATCGCTTGCCTCAATGCATCGATGTCCCCATAAGGAATAATTCGAAATCCAGGCGTGAATGGACCGAAGTCCTTTTGGTACGCAGCTGAAGATGAGAAAGACGTGACTGTCAACGTTCTTCCGTGGAAGTTACCGGAGCAGACGATAATTTCAGCTTGATTTTCAGGGACACCTTTACAACGGTAGGCCCATCTGCGCACAGCCTTAAGCGCAGTTTCCACTGCTTCAGCACCCGTATTCATTGCAAGAATCTTCGTTTTGCCCGTAAATTGCGAGAGTTTTTGATAAAAAAGGGAGGCTGCACTGCTGTGAAACGCCCGCGAAGTCAACGTAACCCGGTCCGCTTGATCCTTCAGCGCCTGAATAATCACAGGATGCCTGTGTCCATGATTCAACGCCGAGTAGGCACTTAGCATATCCATGTATCGACGGCCTTCAGGATCTTGAACCCAAACTCCCTCGGCTGTCTCAATGACAATCGGGAGCGGATGATAGTTAGGCGCAGCATATTGTTCCGACCATTCCAACCATTTTTGAGAGTCTGACATTACTCCTCAGCACCTCCTGCCGATCTGTATACAAAATACAATATCAATGTATGCTCCGCCTTCTCCATTTACGACCCCTTCACAGCCAATTCCACCATAGCCCTGGTACCGAGGGTAAACCTCAATTAACGGGAAGCAGAGAGCCTCCGTTCTACCCAGGCAAGCAGATTAGCCAGCGTAAATGTGATCACAAAATAGAGTGCAGCAGCCACGAGGAGCGGGGCGAGTGGTTGAAAGGTAACACCTTGAACAGCTCTGGCCGTGTAGATAATTTCGGCAATCCCAATCATGGAGACAAGGGAAGAATCTTTAATAATGATAATGAATTCATTACCGATTGCCGGCAGCATGTTGCGGAACGCCTGAGGCAGTATAATGTAGCGAAGTGTCATGCCATGGGTTAAACCAAGTGAACGAGCAGCTTCCGTCTGACCTTTATCGATCGCCTGGATTCCGGCCCGAAACACTTCCGCCATATAAGCAGAACTATTGATGGTTAGTGCCACGACCCCCGACATAAATGCCGGCAAGTTGATGCCGATCACCGTCAGACCATAGTGAATGATAAGAATTTGCACCAGCATCGGTGTGCCCCGAATGAGTTCAATATAGGCTGATGCCAAAAATTTGATTGGCCACACACGTGATATACGCAATAGTGCGACCAAAACCCCAAAGATGGTGCCCAGCAGGACGCCAAAGAAAGACAATTCCAACGTCACCCACGCACTTCTTGCATAATCCTGCCAATGATCCGATAAAAACGAAAAATCTAAATTCACGGCATATCCCTCACTCGCCAGGCTTAGTCCCCAACCAACTCATTGGCTTCAATGACGAAACGTTCGATGTCACCGTTACTTTTGAGCTTTTGGAGTGTAGCGTTAATCTGTTCCACCAACTCCTGATTCCCCTTTTTGACGGCAATTGCCGATCCAGCTTCATCTTCAGCTTGTTCAATCTTTATGTCCGACAATTCAAGTCCCTGCTGATTTTTCACATACTGTTCCGCTACCGGCTTCTCCAAAATGAGCGCATCCACGCGGCCAGTCTGCAATTCCAGAATCAACTCGGGGATTTTCGCCAGGGATGTGAGCTTGGCACCATCTATCCCTTGAGCAATCCCTTCTTGGATGGAGCTCTTCTGCACACCGACCTGCTTGCCTGACAGATCCTTCAGTGAGCCTAACGTTCCTCCCTCACCCTCCCGGACAAGCACTGTCTGTTCTGCATAGTAATAGATGTCCGTGAAATCCACGTTCTTCTTCCGCTCTTCGGTTGGGGTTAAGCCCGAGATCACAAAATCCACCTTTTCAGTGTCCAGCGCCATGAGGAGGCCGTCAAAATCCATGTCTTCAATCTTCAACTCTGCTCCCATATCCGCCGCAATGGCTTTGGCAATCTCGATATCGAAACCTACTATTGTGTCTTTGCCATCGATGCTCTTATGAAACTCATAGGGTGCGTAATCTGCGCTGGTACCAAGTACAATGACTTCCTTCTCTGTTGCGTCACCTTCAGCGGTCGAAGCCGGAGCCGAAGGATTACCCGTTGTCCGTTCCTGCCCACAAGCCGACATGATTACAACCATCAATGACAGCAACACTGGTAAAAGAATTCTTTTCACAGAGCATACCCCTATTCTTTTTTTGGAATGATACACATCTAAATCTGTATACAATATACATTGTACTATATAAGGAACTTTATGTAAGATATACTAACAAACATTTGCATTTTCAGCAATAACTTTCAACCATTTATGGACTTATATCCCATTGTAGGTCATATATCTAACGCTTATATAACATTAAATAGGCATTTAAGTTAGCTTGCCCAACTTCCCCCTCGGTGTTAAGATGATAAAAACTTATAACACCTGAACGGCGCACCACACTTGGGCCCAGCTCACACATCCTATCATTACTATATACAGAAGGGGGAATTCGGTATGGAAGTACCTAAATACCGTTCCTTGAAAGATCACGTTTACGACTATATCGCCCAGAAGATTCAGGACGGAACATTGCTCCCCAATCAGAAGATTAACGAAGCAGAGATATGCAAAAAGCTGGACATCAGTCGCACTCCGACAAGAGAGGCACTGTTCCAGCTTGCATCAGACAATCTGCTGCAATATATTCCGCGCCGGGGGTTTATTGTTGCTCCTTTTGATTCTGGTAAAAAGCTTGAATTCTCCCAGGCCATCGGGGTACTGGAAGCTCTCGCCGCCACACTCGCAGCAGATCATTTGAGATCATCCGACCTACTTGAGATGGAAGCACTTATCGCAAGAATGGATGAAGACATTGCCCAGCTCGATCTTGCCGCCTATAGTAAAGACCAATATCAATTTCACAACTTGTACATCCGGCGATGTGGCAATTCAACCGTTATTGAAATGTTGGATACATTGAAAAACAGCTTCATTCGCCAGTCGTATGTAAGTGATAACAAATCGAAGTTATCCGGGGTTCTTCAGGAGGTTAACGAGGAACATCGCCAGATTCTTAACGCCTTCCGTACCAACGACAAACCACAATTGGAGTCCCTCCTCAAGCATCACTGGCGAATTATCGACAACGATATGCTGTAATGGCTTCCCGGGCCGCATTCAAACTGCAGTTCAAAAAGGCAACTCACCCTGTGAGTTGCCTTATCCTTTTCTCACACCAATAACTTACGCTTAAGTTCACCTTCATCAGCATTCATCTCTCGTCAGGCGGGACCTTTGCATCAAAAACGGCATAGCCCAACCTTTTACCGTACCTCGCCAGCAATTGGTCATTGGTTTCACTCATGCGCCGGACCTGTTCATCCTCAAACAGAGCCATGTCCAGTTCCCGGTGCGGATCATGATCCACTCCCCATTTCCCCATGGACCGAGAGTGCTCACGAACCAACACGCTGGTAAATCCGCACTTTTTGAGTCGCTTCTTCCATACCGTCATGGTGGCCAGTGTCCTCATTCCATAAAAATGCTTCAACCTGCGGCTCATCAGCTCAGTTTTCCGTCCGCACAAAATCATCTCCCTGTCAATCAAACGCCCTCCTGGTTTCAAAACCCGTTTATATTCGGAGAGCGCAGCGTGCCAGCGAGTAAATATCGTAACCGACTCTACAAACACCACATCAAATTGATGATCCGGAAATGGTAACGCAGTGACATCCGCCTGAATAAAACGAATATCCAGCCGTTCACGTCTTGCTCTTCTGACCGCTTTCTCCAGCATCTGACGGTGAAGATCAATCGCCGTCACCCGATACCCATTTCGCGCGAGATAACAAGCCGTCCTCCCTGTACCACATCCTACTTCCAATACTCGCCCCCGTTCAGGAAGAGACAAGGAATCGATTAATTCCACTGTCGCCGTGAATCCGCCAGGATGCGCACTCCCTTCACCGAGCTTAGCCAGTAAATCATGATAATCCAATGTTTCCAGCCCCCTTCCCTCCCTCCAGTGTATGGAGCAATGGCAAAAGCGGCACATCCCTATACATTTTCCGGGTACTCGTCCATACCAATTCACTCTCTTTTTACTATGATATACAAACCGTTGATTCCAAGCGGCAAACCGCAAAATCTGAGGGGGATATGCATGCACAGAATTCATCCGGTATGTGAAGAGACGGTGTCTCCACACGTTGGACGCCCGGTATGTATGATTATGAAAGATGGCAAGCACATATACGGTACACTTGGAGGCTGCCGGGATGGCAAGATTTATGTCAGCGGAAGTTTCGAAGGCCCACGCTTGTGCTCTGTAAAATCCAAACAGCAGCTCCGCAGAAAAAGGAAAAACAACGCAGTTACCGCAAAAAGAGTAAAGTCTTCCGCCTATGGCCCTTACGGATACGGGTACGGCGGGGGTTACGGATACGGGGCCGGATATGATGTTGCGCTGGTAACCACATTATTGCTGCTTCCATTCCTTTTCATCTAAGCAATCACACTCACTAGCTATTTTAAAATAAAAATGCCCCTCATGATGGTACTGCCATGAGGGGTGTTTGTTCTATTTCAATATTTCAAAACGAATAAAAAAAGGCATTCACCAAAACGAATGCCGGGAATTTCATATTTCATTACCCGTACCTTTGCACAAGATGTCAGGTCTAAGTTAAAAAAAAACACCTCGTTAGAGGCGGGTAAGCTATGTTAAATCCGATTTCCTTTAGACATCGTCTTCATGTTACTGTTCGAATTTTCAAGCAATGGCAGCATCCTAGTCGTGCTAACCATCTCAGAAGCACATATCGGACAAGTTGGCACGCTATCAAACGCAAAATTGTCCCGCATCCATCCTTTGCACGTATCACTCGTACATTCCCAGATTGCCGCATCCGCTTGTGGAATTTCTTCCAATGGCTTTTTGCGATTATACATGACTTCTACCCCCTTGTTATGGAAAAACATCTAACCGACGTTATTTCACAGAAGCCTATACTTAGCGGAAGTCTTGACCCCGCTGGGCTACTGCCTCGACAACTTATTGGGCCGACTTACATCTATCTGCTCAAAAAAAAGAAGCTGCCTTTACCATTATAACATGTTAAAGGCAGCTATGCTTTAATTACAGTTTTACAACTTCTTCTGCTTGAGGACCACGGTTTCCTTGTACAATTTTAAATTGCACGCGTTGACCTTCGTCCAGCGTTTTGAAGCCTTCGCCTGTAATAGCGCTGAAGTGTACGAATACATCTTCTCCGCCTTCAACTTCGATGAAACCGAAGCCTTTATCAGCGTTGAACCATTTTACTGTTCCGTTTTGCATGTGAATTACACCTCCAAATAAAGATTAACATGTTCCTTTGTTCTTTGCAGCAAGCAAATAAAAATTCACACATTGAAAAAGGTACCAGTCATAACCTATAAGTGATCGCCCTTTACAATATGTGAATTAGGTTTTCCACTCTCTCTACAACTTGTTCTTATTATAACTCTAATTCTGCCAAAAAGCAAATCTTTGTATTTTCTTTTCAAACAGCTTTGGAAATACATGTTATTCGTGCTGCAGTGGACAAGTCTTGTTCAAAAACACATCCGCTGCTGTGCGGTCTTATGAAAGGATATGCAGATCCGAACCAACTTATACATTTTTTATAAAATATTTTGGCATGCATATCCATTTCAATTAGATTCACTTATCCTATACATCGAAATGAACCTACGTCCAAGCCCACATAAAGGCATCCCGATCCCAGGCGATCTGCCCACCATGGAGCTTTCGGAATGCTTTTTTCACTTCTTTGGATAAAGAAGCATTCCCGTTCTCATTAACAAAAACAAATTCATCACCAAAATGAGTCTTCACGTATTCAATTGCTGCTTCCTGCTTCAATGTTCCGGTAAACTTAATCTCCTGAACCATCCATTCGGCGACTTCCTGTGCTGTTTTTTCCATCCTTAATCACCTGCTGTCTATTCTAATGTGCGAAAGGGGCTGACACAGGAAACCGAATCCAGTGTCACCCCTACCGCCAGACTGAAGTATAACACGAGTACATCACAAGTGCTAAATGCGGTTACCAAGGCGCCTTAGGAACGATCTAATGTGTAACTTCATGTCCAGCAGGTCCCGCATCGGCAGAGATCCTTTTTTCTTTTCGAGCACTGTAGATCAACCATACACAATGAACGGCAAGAACGATTAACAAGAAAAGATCATAAGGAAGAGTATTCGTATCCTGGAGGTCATCACTTAGGAACTGGATCAAATTATGTATGAAGTGAAACAGAATCAAGGGAATGATGTTCCCGTTTTTCAGCATTAATAGCGCCAGTACAGCTCCGAGCAGTAATGCATAGATCAGCTGCAGCATTGTATCCGCCATACTTTGACCTGAGAGTGCATTCAACATATGTGTAATGGAAAATAAAATGCTTGAGGTCACTACCGCTGCCACTGCACTTTTGCGAAGTAATGTTTTGAATATAAGTCCGCGGTATACGGTTTCTTCCACAAAGGCAACGAGCAGCGTAAAAAAGATAAAGAAGGTCACTTTCGCTAAAGTCAGCTCCGCAAAACCTTTCAGGGCGATTGTACCCAGTACAAGGAGTAGCGGAATATAATACTTTGCGTGCTGAGCCGGGATGGTTCTTAGGGAACGAAATCCTGTCTCGGCCCACCTGCGCCGCAGGGTCAGATAAATGATGAGCACAACAGCCATTGGCGTAAAGGACATAAGCACTGGGGACGTGTAATCCAATTGCTTCACCGTCGCCACAGCCCCTGCTGCAAATACAGCGAGCAAGAGCAGCAGTTCAATGATAATCACAGCCAGTATCGGTCTGCGTAGGGAGAACGATGGTTTTTTTCCGGTTTGCGGGGTTGCCATGGGTGAATCAGCCTCATTTCATTGTCATTTGTCGTTGTCATGAGAATCCGATATGACAATTTAGTTGTATCATATCAGTAAACTTTCGAGTATCCTTTTTTGGATAAATTTATAAAAGTAACAAAATAGAGACTTTCTCTACCCTCTTTTCCCCTAAAATCAGGTATGGCTTGTGTTCAAAACTGTCATCATAGTAGTACGAAAGATATTGGCTGCAGGGTTAACCCTACTCTGCACCGTCTTATATAGAGAGAAAAAAGGTAAAATAACGAACGTGCATGATGCATAACAAATCAGGGGGTCAATATGAAAGAACTATTTCTGCGCTGGGGGCATCTGCTGGCTATACTCTGCATACCACTTCAAGGCACCATATATGTTTTTCTAGGCAGTAATCAGGGTGACAATGTCTTCTACAATTACGCTTGGATTGATACACAAATTCCATTTATCAAAGAATTTATCTACCCTTACATCAGTTGGATGCCTATTCTGTACCTTGGCTTTATCTATCTGGGCCTGACGAATAAATCGTTATTCTGGCGTACACTACTGACCTATAATGTCGGGGTCATCGCGGCCAACATCTGTTTTGCAGTCTTTCCAACGCATGTCCCGCGGCCAATGGTCGGCGGAACCGATCTGAGCAGTACGTTAGTTCAGTTCATCTATGCCAATGATGCTCCATTCAACTGTTTTCCAAGCGTTCACTGCCTCACAAGTTATCTGCTGTTTATAATCATTAATCGGCATTTAAATTTCCGACCACTCGCCCGAATCTCCTGGTCAGTGTGGCTCTGGCTGATCATTGCTTCAACGGTGTTTGTAAAACAGCACTCCCTGCTGGATGTTGCAGGCGGAATTCTGTTTGCGGAAGCAGCGTATTGGGCCGTCCGGGCAGTCTTGGCCCGCAGCAGCCTTGCCCGCAAAAAAACAAAGCAGCGTGTAGGTGCCACCAATACAAGCAGCAATGCTTAATCACTCCTTACAAACAGCAAGGATATATGCTGCATGAAATCAAAAGAGGGCCAGCGGCCCTCTTTTTTTTGCACATCTATATATAGAAGAAACCAAAACCGACCCACCTCCAGGGTTAATGTTCCATCTCAAATCACAGGAGGACGCTCATGGAGCCAGTCGGAAGGCTGGGTTCCGGTTATGCGCTTGAAGATGCGGTAAAAGTACGACAAGTCCCGATAACCAAGAAATTCAGCAATCTCCTGAATGGACAACTGTGATTCGGTAAGGAGATATAACGCTCGTTTCATCCGCTGGTCATGCACATACTGACTGATCGTTTGATTCGTCATGCTTTTGAACAACGCTGCAGCATAATTGGGCGTCTTGCCAATTGCATCTCCGAGATCATCCTTCGTTAACTTTTCCCGGTAATGGCGCTCGATGTATCGTTTCATCCGCTCTGCGTGCATATGTTTCTCTGGTGGGATAACTCCCCGGTCCAGTTCCCGATTCACATAAATCAACACTTCCATCAATAACGCCTGACTCATCATGACATAATAAGAAGGACGTTCCTGCCACTGCTGGTGAATCGCCTTCATCCGTTCATGAATCAACTCGTAACATCCGGGTCTATGCCTTAACGCTTCTTCCCGTTCTAATGCAGGCAATCCATCGGCGTAATCTCCTTGCAAATGGACAACAATTTGAGTGTGCGTTACCGTAGGAATGCTTTTGCCATAGTAGGAGACATCACCGGGAATCAACAACAATTCCCCCTTCTCCATAATCTGTTTCTCGCCGTTCACCCAATATACACATTTCCCATATGTAACCAAGCTCAAGCGCCAGGTTCCTTCGGTTTGCACTGCTTCTTCGTACCAACCGACGCCATTAATATGCCTTACTTCTAACGGAGTGATCATAACTCACCTCATTACTGGACTATACTCCAATCATTGTACTATAGTTCATACCCTGATTCGACAGAAAACGCTACAATACACACATAAGCAAAATATGAGGAGGAAATCAGCATGTTGAAAACAAAGATTATTTGTACTATGGGACCTGCTTGTGACTCGATCGAAACATTGAAAGTAATGATTCAGGAAGGCATGACGGTGGCCCGTCTGAATATGGCTCACGGTGAGCTGGAAGACCACGTTACCCGGATTAACAACATCCGCCAAGCAGCTTCCGAACTGAACAAATATATACCTATTATGATGGACATCAAAGGACCGGAAGTTCGGATCGGCAAACTGAAAGAAGCATCCTGCCACTTGCAAGCAGGCAAAGAGCTGATTCTGACAACGGAAGAAAACCTGGGTGACGCAGAGCGCATCTCCGTAAACTATCCTGAATTGAATCTCGTTGTGAAGCCTGGCGATCGCATCCTGATTGACGATGGTCTGGTAGACCTGACTGTACTCTCTGTAGAAGGTTCGGATATTCATTGCAAAATCATCAGCGGCGGCATTCTTAAACCACGTAAAGGTGTAAACTTGCCAGGAATCAAAACGACTCTGCCGGGTGTAACCGAGCGTGACGTTATGCACATCGGATTCGGAATCGAAAACGATATCGAAATCATTGCAGCTTCCTTTGTTCGCAAAGGCGATGACATTCGTGAAATTCGCAGCATCCTGAAAGAGCGCGGTGCAGATCACGTGCAGATCATCTCCAAAATTGAAAATCAGGAAGGTATGACCAACCTGAACGATATTATTGAAGCTTCTGATGGTATCATGGTAGCTCGTGGTGACCTCGGGGTTGAAGTACCGATTGAAGACGTGCCTATGATGCAAAAAGAAATGATCGACAAATGTAACCGTGCAGGTAAACCGGTTATCGTTGCTACACACATGCTGGAATCCATGCAAGTTAACCCGCGTCCAACCCGTTCCGAAGTCAGCGACGTAGCGAACGCCGTTCTTCAAGGCGCAGACGTAGTCATGCTGTCCGGTGAATCGGCTGCAGGTAAGTATCCTGTTCAATCTGTTCGCACAATGGCTGCTGTTGCACGTCGTGCTGAAACGATGATTGATTACAAAGAGCAATTCGGTCAAAAATCAGCTGCACAAGTAGCCGACATTACGGAAGTTATCAGTCAGGGAGCTGTAAGTTCCTCTCTTGTACTGAATGCCAAAGCGATCATCACTTCCACAGAAAGTGGCTTCACGGCACGCATGATCTCCAAGTACCGTCCGAAAGCACCGATTATCGCCGTTACTCAGCATGAAGAAGTACTCGCTAAAATTTGCTTGCTCTCCGGCGTTATCCCAGTTATGGGCGACAAAGTAACGACGACGGATGAAATGTTCGAATCTGCTACACGTAACGCAATCAAAACAGGTTATATCGAAAAAGGCGACATTATCGTGTTGTCCGCAGGTGTACCTATCGGTCAATCCGGTAATACCAACCTGATCAAGGTTCAACAAGTATAATTCAATTCAATCGATACTGTTAAAATATAGACAAATAAAATCCACCGAAGGCTCGGCTGCCTTTCGGTGGATTTTTTATGTGACCAATCAGGTATATTTTTTTTACCAGCCGAAGTCCAAAGTTTTTCCCGTTTCTGCCCAGGTTTTGATACTGCTTAAAATCATCCACCAGCTGCTCTGCGCGTTTGCATAGGAAGGATGATTCTCCGTAAATTGATCATTGATCAAGGTCAGTTTGGTACATTCGCCCACGGTCTCGAGCTGGAAGACCACTCTGGATTCAAGATCTGTATGATTCGCATGATACGAGGGTCCGGGATGTTCCCGATAACTGAGTCTGGATAAAGGTTCGAACTCTAAAATGTCACCGTACACATGGACGGTTTCAGCACCATCATTGCCTGGTCCTACATAAGCAAACGGCTGGCCTGGTTGAAAATTGGAACGAAGTTCACTGCCAAAGAAACTGCTTCGTGTGCCGTCAGGTGAAATCAGGGCATTCCACACGTCTTCCAGCCCGGCATTGATATAAAATTCATATTTTAATTCCATGAACTCACTCCCTTATGCAATGGATATGCGATCTACCAACTCGCACTCCTATCCTATCGTTATACCCCTAACTTCGTATTGTAAAAACACGACAACCGGAAAAATAAGAGTAGAATTATAGAGAATCCCTTGTTCCATAACTGATAACTGAACCATATAGTTCTTTGCCAGAAGATCAGATATACTAAAATGGAATGAAATAACAGGAGTGGTACCATGAGTTTGCCCTATTCATTGGTGGGGCGTTCATCAGAAAGGAAGCAAAGCATGAGCCAAACTACGAATATTATGGGTATTTCTTTTCCCAACCTTACCATGGAGCAGACCGTCACCATTCTAGGCGATGTTGTAGATCAGCGTAGCACTGAACTCTTTCAAGTCATTACGGGAAACCCGGAAATCGTCATGTCGTGTCAAAAGAACCAAACACTCCGGGCGATCGTGGATCAAGCCGGACTGGTGACCGCTGATGGGGCAGGCATCGTGATGGTCTCACGCTTCCGAGGCGGGCAATTGACTGAGCGGGTAACCGGCTGTGATCTTTTATTCCGCTTATTGGAAGAGGGAAACCGGAAAAGTTGGTCCTTCTATTTGCTTGGAGCAGAAGAGAAGGTTAGTAAACGGGCAGCGGAAGTCATAGAGGAGAATTATCCGGGTGTAATCGTTAGCGGCAGGCACCATGGTTTTTTCTCAACGGATGAGGAAGAGCACATTGTGGAGGAAATTCGCAATGCACAACCAGACTTTCTTATTGTCGCACTCGGAGCACCGAATGCCGAGCACTGGATCGACAAGCACCGCCATCTGCTGAATGCTCGTGTAGCCATTGGCGTCGGAGGAAGCCTGGATATCGTCGCAGGCAAGACCAAACGTGCCCCGGCCTCTTGGCAAAAGCTAAATCTGGAATGGTTGTACCGGCTGCTCAGCCAGCCCTCAAGATGGCGAAGACAGCTTATATTGCCACGTTTTGCTGTTCGAGCACTGCTGTTCCGAGAGCAGAAGTGACCGGACAACACCCATGCTTTTCTGTACCTGCGAACACAGGGATAGCCACATTAAATACAGAGGAGATGAACAAGATGGAATCCTCAACCCATATCAGCAGACCCAGCATGGGCTTGCTTCAACTGGACGAAGGCAACAAAAGATATGAGCTAACACGACATGCTCCAGCGGAAGCGCTCAGTCCTTTTGTTAAACATTACTGGATGGTATCGTGGGATCTTACAGGTCTTGAATCCTATCCACAGCATGTGGTGCCCAATCCCTGTGTTAATCTGGTCGTAGAGCGGGGCAACACGTTTTTCTTCGGTCCTTCCGGACGCAAATTCTCCTATCTCATTCGCGGAAAGGGGCAGGTGTTTGGCGTAAAGTTCCGACCGGGAGGATTCTATCCCTTTGTTCGTCTCCCCGTCTCATCATTATGTGAACGACCGTTAGAAGTTTCCCGTGTGCTTGACGCGAGCGCAGCTTCATTGGAAGAACAACTGCTCACAGATGGCGGTGATGTCGATAAAATCAGTTACATGGATCGGCTTCTATGTGCACATCTTCCCGCTGAGGATACCCAAGCGAGACTGGTTCACGATATCGTGCAGCAGATTGAACTGAACCGGGAACTGTTGAGGGTGGATGATCTGTCGTCGTTCTGGAACATTCATACAAGAAAACTCCAGCGCCTGTTCAATCAGTATGTAGGAATCGGCCCCAAAACGGTAATCAAGCTCTACCGACTGCAAAATGCAGCCGAACTGATTGACCGCGGTCTTCACTGCGATCTGGTTAAGCTATCTCAGGAGCTTGGATACCATGATCAGCCTCATTTCATCAAGGATTTTAAATCCATTATCGGGAGCACACCCGAGGAATACATTCATTCACGCAAAAACCTGCCCCCAAATATCAGGACAGGCGTATAACTTCAATCGTATCACCAGTACGGATTGCACCTTCCCGCTCAACCGAGCAGACAATACCACGTTTTTTGCGGGCGGCAGGCACGAATTTTTTGCGCAAACCATCCTGTTCATAGACTTGCTCAATCACTTTCCCTGGATGAACACAAGGAAGATTCTCCCCTTCACATATCAAACCTGTCCCGTCAGGAAACAGAAGCCGCGTTCCGGCAGGCAGCTCAGTTAAGCGGTCAATGCCACGAACCAGCATATTGGCACCAAGCCACTCCGGACGAATTTCGGGAATGTTCATTTTCTCTGCGATGAGAGCACATTCCTCCTCCGACACAATACTAATCTGCCGACGATTGGCAATCATCGTGCCCCGCTTATATATCTTCTGTCTGGAGTCCGCCGGACGCAGCAGGCCATAATGACGGTCTCCCGGTATTCCAGCAAGCTCAATATCGATTAACGGTACGGTCCGCGTAACAAACGTCGATGGATCGTCTGCAAGCAGCACGAATTGAACGGTTCCCATGCCAATCTCCTCTTTTCCATGAGCAATTCATCTCTTCGAATATATTATTACCCAACAGGCAGACTTCAGCAATCGGCATTTGTTGATCCTGCAAATGAACTTACTCCGAGCTCCTCATCACGTGAGATCCGCTAACTTCCTTCCCCTTAGGTAACATCAGCAGCAAAATGAACGCACCTGCCAGAAAGAGTACACCACTCACGGTAAATACCGTCGTTAGGCTCAATTGATTCATTAGATAACCTGCAGACGACATGCTAATGACCATCATGCCCATAAACACCGGAGTAACTGCCCCTCCCACTCGGCCAATAAAGGTCGTATCCGTATTGCGCATAATCATCGTCTGAATGCCTACATGAATCCAAGGATAAAAGAAACCGTTAATCACCTGAGCAATCATGGTCAGCAGAATATTGGCGGACCAGCCCATCACGATTGTTCCGAGCGCACTGATTAGCAAACCTGAAGCGAGCAGCACTTGAGGCTGAAGTTTTTTGGCTGCACTCATGATGATTGCGCCCCCGACCAGCATGGCTGCACCATTAACCATGAGCAGCCACTGTAGAAAAGTTTTGTCCTGCCCCAGATTATCGATGACAACAAAGAGCATCAACGGTTGTATCAACCCTGCAGCCAGCCCGGCTACCGCAAAAGTCATGACCAGTGCCCGAAGAGCAACATTGGCATACACATATCGAAATCCCTCAGCCAACTCTTGATGGAAGGAACCCCGAATGCCTGTAGCCACAGTACCCCCTTCATCTTTAGGTAACCGCGAGAGAACCAGCCCGGATAGCAGAAACATCACAGCTGTAAGAACAAGAGATACTTCGATCCCGTAGTTCTGATAGATGACCGTTCCAATCATGGGACCAACCACCATAAAGACAGCAACCATCGTTTGAAACATGGCCATTACTCCCTGCAACCCCTCACCTGGGACGTGCTGCTTGAACAGCTTCATTGCAGAGGGCTGTGAAAATTGAGAGAAAACTGCTGAAACCAAGGTACCCAACAAGACTGAATACCAGGGACCAAACATTAAGGCAACCAGCACAACTACCGCAGAAAGTGAGGAAAGCAGATCACACCACACCATGGTACGTTTGGGCCTCCAGCGATCAGCGAAGGTTCCTCCGATTATTGCAAAAATAAAGATGGGTGCATACTCCGCCACAGAGATCCATGATACGGCCTGCGGATCATTGTTGGTCAGATCAGTCACATACAAGAGTATGGCAAAATTGCGTATCCAGATCCCCAATTGCAGAAGTAATCGCGAAATGACTATGGTCCGTACATATGGATTACGAAACACTTTAACTCCTCCTTCGGACTTTCCAAACAAATTATTTCAACTAATGTTTGTTTATTTATAGATAATATAATTTATTGTTTGTAAATAAGCAACAATTTGTTTACTCAATTGTCCTATCCATATTTATTTCACTCAATTTATTTGTATAAAATTTAATTAGTACTTTTAGTTGTGGATGCAAACATTTATACTGAGAAGATAATGAAATAAATTACATAAAAGAAAGCAAGGTGTTCGTATTGATCGGTTCAGTTTTTGTGGCTCTGGTAGCCATTGAACACATTTACATCATGATCATGGAGATGTTTATGTGGACTCGTCCACGTACAATGAAAACCTTTGGTCTCACACCACAATTCGCAGAATCAACCAAGTCTTTGGCAGCTAACCAGGGGCTTTACAACGGTTTTCTCGCAGCAGGGCTAATCTGGGGATTGGTGTATCCAGACACGGTGATTGGTCAGCATATTCAGATCTTCTTCCTGGCTTGTGTCATCATCGCAGCCCTGTACGGAGGAGCAACTGCTTCCCGGTCTATTATCGTCAAACAAGGATTGCCAGCAATGATCGCATTGCTTCTGGTGCTTTTCCTCTAATCAGCTCTTGAGTGGTAACTCACTGCCCTTATTCATTACAGACCAGAGTATGGTATGGTAAGGTAATAATGGAATCAGTTATACCCATTACTGTGATGGATTTGGAAAGGAGAATGTCTCATGGGACTGTTTGACAAGCTTCGGCGTCGCAAAAAGGAACCTGTATCTGTAGGCGGAGCCGTCGAATCTTCTTCACATAGTGAAACCATTGTTGGTTTTGTCCTTTTGGAACAGGATGACTGTGATTTTGATCAATTCATCCACACGATGAAGAAGGATTGGGATATTAATATCGAAGAGAGTTCGGAAGAGGGTAACCTTTTCTTTGAGGTAGATGGGATGCAGGTGGTGTGTGCTTATATCGGTGCCCCTGTTCCTGACCGGGAAGTAGAGGAGAACGCCAAATTAAATATATTGTGGCGTGAAGCCGAACAAGTTACTTCCAGGCATCAATCACAGATTATCGTCTCTGTTCTGAACGCACCGGATGCGATCCAGGGACATATCGTGTTTACCAAGACAGCAAGTGCACTGTTACAGCTTGACCATGCACTCGCCATATATTTGGCACCACTTGTTGTCGAGGCACGTCAGTATGTTGAGACAAGTTATATCCTCAAGCAGGACGAGCTACCTGTTTCCCTATGGATTTTTATCGGTATGTATCAGAATGCGGAAGGCGCTTCAGCTTATACTTATGGATTGCGTAACTTCGGAAAAGAAGAGATCGAGATTATACATTCAACCAACCCATTAAGTGATGTATTTGAAATGATGTTTATGACGATGACCTATGTGGTTGAAAATGACGTCACGTTGCACGATGGGGAAACCCTCGGGTTTACAGCTGAGCATAAGCTCCCGATTACCCGTTCTAAGGGAGTAGCTACAGAAGGCAGCAGTCTAAAGATCGGATATTAATTAACATGTAGTCATATAAGAAGCAACCCACAGGGGCAAGCTCAGCATCCCCCTATTTGTCTCCTGAAATAAATAGAGCCTTCTAGAGCATTAACCTGGGCGGCTCTATTATTTTTGGCGGCTATATCACTCTCATCCTAGATTCCCTAAAATTAACTCTGCTAGTATAAAAATAGTTCATAAGTATTACATAATCTCGAAAATTTGTTTCAACGCCCGATTTTCGGGTATAATTAATAGGTCAATAGACTTATATATTACATAATTTTTTCGAGGGAGTTGCCTGTATGTCTGTACGGCGTTTGGATTCAAAGGAACCTATTATTGAAATAATCTGGGATGGCATGGTCTCCCCTGAAGAAGTAGAACAAACGAATCGGAAAATTCAACATATTGCGCAGCAATTGAATAATTCGTTTGATGTACTGGTTGACATGCGAAACATGAAGGCTTTCTCCCAGGAAACCAAAGAGAAAATTGTGGAGCACCAAAAGCTGCTCACACAGTGGGGTATGAGACGTGCGAGTGTTGCGGTCGGCAGTGCCATTGCGAAGATGCAGCTGAATCGAATCTCCAAGGAATCGGAGCACCAGACGGAATTCCAATGGGAAACATATGATGAAGCACTAGCATTTTTGACGAAATAAGAGAAGCGTTCCCTTATGGGAACGCTTCTTCTATGTTTAGATCCATTTAGACTCCCGTAGTACTCAAAGGGCTGGATGAAGTCGACATAACATGGTGACCGATGTACCACACATCCCAATCTCCTCGAATCCAAAACGCCGGTAAAGTCGGATGGCTGCATTGTCTGGATCTACGCTGAGCGACACGGCCTCAGTCCCCCTCTGCCGAGCTTCTTCCAATGCTGCTTGCATCAGAAGAGTGCCCAATCCTTTTCCCCGTGCTTCCTCAATGACTGCCATGCCCATCTCTGGTGTAGCAGCGTTCACGTAACCGTATCCGGCATTCTGCTCATCATACAAACGTAAAGTGATCGAACCCAGTTTCCTGCCTAATGTATCTACCGCGATATATCCAAAATCTCCTGTTCTTCCCCAGCCTTCCACGTACTTGGATAGTTCTGGAGAATGGACAATCCCAGGTTCCAAAAATTCATCACCCACCTGGGTATGTAGGGAAGCGTATAACATCTCCCACAGGAACGGAACATCTTCCGTCTCTACAGGACGCACATGGTACTTGGTCATGATTCTTCCTCCTTTATTCCCTCAAAGAGGCGCTCCATCTTGTACCAATTCATATCTTGCGACACCTTATAGTCCTGTAGTTTATCTCGCGTATCATTACCGTCATAGATCGTCATTGAATGTTTGTTATATAGGGTAATTCCAAAACCATTGATTTCACGTTCCTCTTTGTTAATCATCAGACGCCACTCATAATAATAGGGAGATTCCCGTTCCGTATCCCTCCGATTAATCTTCTTCAATTCAATGTCCTTATAGTCCTTCAGAAAGTCCTGAATTTCCCCCGCATCCTTGATGATCACTTCCTCCCTGTCCCCCGATGTACTTGAAAATCTCGTGATTTCTAACCGGTCGAATTTGTCCAGCATGGTCATGTGTTCCGTAACCTCTGCCCGAAACGTGGTATGTTGTTTAGATATGTATACGGGTATCGCTGTAGCTACTAAGACAAGTAAAATAACGATACCCAAAATCAGCTTTCTTTTTCTATTCATAAATCAACCTCCTCTCGTTAACCTATATGCACCTGAGTCCATCTATAGTTGGAAAAATCCTGATCCGCTAAAATGAAGTGGATCCCTCGCCCTCTGATGCTGGGCTCCCCATTCTTCTTGTCTCTCTAAGTGTTCTACGTATCCACTAAAACTGAGCTGTAATCGAGAGCGATCCTGCAGCGTACCCAAGACATAATTTCTCACAAGTTCAATTGAGCTGGAATCATCAGAGGAGAGATAACCGGTGTTCTCATACACTTTGCGGAACTCTTTTCGTATCATGTCACCACTTCTGACCTCTCTTACTTGTACCAAAACGCCTGCCTGTGCTGAAATTCCTTCTTCCAGGGCTATAGTGGCCGCGTACTCTGCGTCGTAGCACTCCATGATTAGTGAAGGTGTTTGTTCCTCTGTGGTGTCGGCCTTCTGGCACTCTTGCTCCTGCTTGATGAGTTCCTTCGATGTTCTCTCACCCGTAAGTTCAGTATATCTCTCTTGAAACTGTTCAGGAGATAGTTTCGTAACTTCCCAGTCCATCACATTAGTTTGAGAAGGATCCTGTGTAAGGGATTCTACTGCTGATTCTGTAGTGATCTCCCTCTGACCAGAAGAAAAATCCAGTAGCAATAAGCCCACAATGAAACATATGGATGCAGCAAGTCCCCACCTTTTAATAAAATCACCCATCTTTCTTATCCTGATATCGTATAAAAATTGGATATCGTATGTTACTTTCAGTATACCATTTCATCCATATATTGTTCTATATTAATACATCCATCCAAACCAACATATTGAACATTATAGCTACCCTATGCGAAAAACAGCTTACCTCCCCCTACCAAGCAGCAGCTGGATTACATCATACCAATTCGATTTCATCATGCCTTCTGGTCCCGTGCTCCACACGGAATAAGCCGAATCCATCCTCCTACGAGGTTGAATACGGCTTGTTTGTATGTCTCACCCGAGCGGATGTGATGCTGGATCCCTGAATTAAGAACGAATGGAGACATCCCCCGTTGACTCTCTGATCACCAGCTCGGGTTTCAGAACCAATTTCTGTGGCCGTTTGTGCTCATCCTTCAACTCATCGATCAGCAGATCCACAGCACGATGCCCCAAATCCTCAATAGGCTGGGCAACCGTCGTAAGCGGTGGATTGGTCACGGATGCGAGAATGGTATTGTCGAATCCGATGATGGAGACATCTTCAGGGACTCGCAGGCCGAGCTCTTTTGCTGCCTGCAACGCACCAATGGCCTGCATGTCATTACAGCAAAATATGCCGGTTGGCCGGGTGGTTTGCCCGAGCAGCACAAGCACCTCCTGTTTGGCTGATTTTATGTCCGCGGTTGATTCCCTGACCTGGGAAGATTCAAGAGCAAGACCTGCTTCCTCCACTGCTTCCCGGAATCCGCGTATACGTTCCTTACTGCTGCTGACCTTGAGGGGCTCTGACACCACCGCAAGGCGGGTATGACCGAGCTGAAGCAAATGCTGCGCAGCCAGTGCGCCTCCGAGCCTGTCATCGATTGTAACGGTGTGCACCGAGAGGGATGGCAGTTGACGGGCGATTAAGGCAACAGGTATGGATTGCTGCAGAAGGGGTGACAAAATCTCGGCATTATCAATACCCGTTCCGATCATCATGCCATCGACTCTTTTTTGCTGAAGCAGGTTCAAATAGCGCTCTACCCGCTCGTCCTTATTGTCCGTGCTGCAGATCACGACACTGTACCCCAGCTGACGGCTCCGGTCTTCTACCGCTCTGGCAAGCTCGGCAAAATACGGATTGGATATATCGGGTACAAGCAGACCGAGCGTATAGGTTTTCTTGCCTGTAAGTGCAGCTGCAATCGCGCTAGGTTGATAGTTAAGGCGCTCCATGATCTCCATAACCTCAGCGCGCCGCTTTTCACTGATTTTCCCTTTGCCGTTAATGACCTGTGAGACTGTGGCAATGGATACGCCCGCCTCTCGTGCAATATCATAAATGGTTGCTTTCATTGTTAATTCCCCATCTGTGCTATATACAAGATCCTTATATATAGGTAATCGTTTTCTTCTCATTATGCAGGGGGAAGTCTGCATTCGCAACTCGAAGCCACACTATAAGATGCCAATGAGACCGCATTACCTTTTCATTAGCCAATCATGGTCAGGGTCATTATAAAATTTCCAGGTTCGAGTCGGGCCCGCCATCACATTAAGGTAATACACCTCATATCCCGGTGGAGCACCTACTGGGTGGTATCCGCAAGGGACAAGCACAACTTCACCATTGTTCACTGCCAGTGTCTCATCCACTGACCGATCATCCGTGTAAATGCGTTGAATGGCAAACCCCTGCTCGGGCTGCACCCGGAAGTAATAGGTCTCCTCCAGTTGTGATTCTTCAGGCAAGGCATCCCGGTCATGTTTATGCGGCGGATAACTCGACCAATGTCCATCAGGCGTAAATACTTCAACGACGAGCAGACTGTCCGCTTCCTTCTGTTCCGGCAATATGTTATGAATCTGGCGCTCCAGATTGCCATACCCGCGGGTCTCAACTCCAACGTCTTCCGGTGTGATGAGACGAGCTGGGTATGTTCCTTTGCCTGGTGCCGCACATATGGCTATTTCCAATGCCGAAAGAGCCTTGATCTCCACC
The DNA here is from genome assembly GCF_040546835.1 of Paenibacillus sp. PvP094. NCBI lineage: Bacteria > Bacillati > Bacillota > Bacilli > Caryophanales > Paenibacillaceae > Paenibacillus > Paenibacillus sp. PvP094. Next base: position 1,761,673 of record NZ_JBEPOM010000001.1, read on the forward strand.
TGATCGGAGCTAGAGACATAGACGGAATACGGAGGTATTTTCTCAAATATGCTCATTCTCTTCCCAACGTTCTCCCACGCATGCTCCCGCGTACTTATATTGGCCAGCCCGCTAAGCAGTACGATACAGAGCTCCTGATCACCGCTCTCGCGGGTGAAGGATTCCCCTTCTGCAAGCTGTACTACCTGAAACCCAACATATTGCCAACCAGCAGACTCTGGAGTTACGTGTATAAGCGTGCCGTCCCCCTCCAAATGTGCTGCCGGTTTTACGATACGTTCTGACATGCTGCAGCCTCTCCTTTCTGTGCGCACGCTGAATTGAATTTTTAGGGCGATGCAGTTTGAGATTCCATTGTCACCCCGGTGACTTCTCGCAGCTTGACAGGTCTCCCCTGTTCCATGGACATCCTTGCAGCCAGCGCAATCCGTTCAGCCTGAACCGCATCATGGCCGTCGACAGTAACAGGTGTATCCTTCAGTATCGCTTCAATAAAAAGGGCCGTCTCCTGCACATAAGCCTCATTGTATCTTTCCAGAAAAAAGTGAAGCGGTTTATCCCGCATAAGCCCTGCCGCTGTACTAATCTCTGCCGTATTGGGATGATCGTTTGCAGCTGCTGCACTGCCCAATGAGCCAAACACCTCGACACGCTGATCATATCCGTATAACGCTTGGCGGCTGTTATCAATGACCCCGATGGCTCCATTTTCAAAACTCATCGTCACAATGGCTGTGTCCACATCTCCATGCTCTGCAAAAACAGGGTGGATCAGCACATTCCCTTGGGCATATACTTCCTCTACTTCACTTCCCGACAGATAACGTGCCATATCAAAATCGTGAATCATCATATCCATGAAAATCCCGCCAGATACCCGGATATACTCCGGGGGCGGCGGGCTTGGGTCCCGTGAAGTGATTTTGATAATATGCGGATCACCGATCGTCCCCTCCTGCACGTGGTCCCGCACCCGTTTGAAGTTGTGATCGAAACGGCGGTTGAATCCGATTTGCAGCTTCACGCCTGCCTTTTGCACAGCCGCCACAGCCGCTTGGGTTTGAGCCAAATCCATACTGACCGGCTTCTCGCAGAAAATATGCTTGCCCGCTTGCGCTGCTTGTTCAATTAAGGGTACATGCGTATCCGTCGAGGAGCAGATCAGCACAGCATCCACGTTCGGCATCGAGATAAGCTGACTGCTGTCTGTCGTTACAACCGAAATTCCCCGGACGGAGGCCCAAGCCTCCAGCTCAGGCCCCGCAAACAAATCACTGATTCCTACAATTTCGGCATGCGGGTTGCGCAGGAGATTGTCTGCATGAATTTTACCGATCCGTCCGGCACCGATAATGCCAATTCTCACTCTGTCCTTGCCCATTTTGTTATCCTCCCTGTCCCTGTTCGCTCGCTATACGATGAGGTTTCCCTCTTGGTCTGGCTTATCCCTGAGGTAGGTTGTTACCAGCGGGCTGTCACCATCTTTTTGCGCGTATAAAATTCAACACCATCCGTACCGTTGGCGTGCAGGTCACCGTAGAAGGATTTCTTCCAGCCGGAAAAAGGGAAAAAGGCCATTGGCGCAGGTACGCCCAGGTTAATGCCAAGCATGCCTGCATCAATCGTTTCACGGAACTGTCGCATACTCGCCCCGCTACGAGTGAACAGGCACGCCCCATTGGCAAAGTCGGAACGATTCGCCAGCTGGATTGCTTCCTCGAGCGTATCTACTCTAGCTATGGAGAGTACAGGGGCGAAGATTTCATCCTTCCAGATTTTCATGCTGCTCTGAACCTCGTCGAATATGGTGGGTCCTACAAAATATCCGGATGTGCTTGCCGCTTCATCCTTGCGGCCATCGCGGATCAAGGCTGCGCCTTCCTGTTCTCCGGATTCAATGTAGCTGAGGGTACGTTCTTTATGCGGACCTCGAATGACCGGACCGAGGAACACACCCTCATCTAAACCGTTGCCTATCGTGATGTTGTCCGCTGCTTCCACCAGCTTTTGGACCAACGCATCTGCAATATCACCAACGGCCACGACAACCGAACAGGCCATGCAGCGTTCTCCGGCTGAGCCAAAAGCTGCACTGGTGATCTCCTTCACCGTCAGGTCAAGGTCGGCATCCGGCATGACGATCGAGTGGTTTTTGGCACCGGCGAGTGCCTGCACCCGTTTTCCGTGAGCGGATGCAGTAGTGTAGACGTATTCAGCCACAGGCTGTGAGCCGACAAAAGAGATGGCTTGAACATCCGGATGTTCAAGCAGTCCGTTCACGACGTCATGCGCACCGTGAACGATGTTAAGTACACCGTCCGGAAGCCCAGCTTCCTTGAACAGCTCAGCCAGGCGCCCTGCGAGCAGCGGTGTTCGCTCGGAGGGCTTCAGCACAAAGGTATTCCCGCACGCAATCGCCAGCGGGAACATCCAGCACGGTACCATCATTGGGAAGTTGAAAGGGGTGATCCCCCCTATAACGCCGATCGGGTACCGGTACATGCCTGATTCCAGCCCCGTGGCGATATCAGGCAGCTGCTTGCCCATCATCAGATTCGGAGCACCCGCCGCGAATTCGACGCATTCAATGCCCCGCTGTACTTCCCCGTAGGCTTCGGCATAGCTTTTGCCGTTCTCCAATGTGACCAGCCGGGCCAGCTCTTCCCAGTGTTCTACCAGCAGCTGCTGGTAGCGGAACAAAACACGCGCACGGCGAGGAACTGGTGTGCTGCTCCAGGATGGGAATGCCTCTCTTGCCGTTTGGACCGCGAGATCCACGTCTGCCTGTTCTGACAGCGGTACGTGTGCAATGACTTCCTCCGTAGCCGGATTCATGACCGGCTCGGTTCGGGTTGCCACCGGGGCTACCCAGGCACCCCCGATCCAGTTTTGTACCATCGTCACGGTTGTGGACGCTTCCGAAATTCCTTTTCCCATAGCCCTGTCTCCCTTCGCTTATATATGTTGCAGCCATTCTTTAGTGATTCAGGACACTATAATCTCGCCCCGATTACAGCGCTCAATATAATCATTCACCTGTTCCACCGTTGGCATCGCATCCGAGCAGCTGTGACTAGAAATGACGATACTCGCTGCTGCACTGCCGTACGCCATACTGCGTTCAATCGTCCAGTTCTGCATTAATCCGTACAGGAATCCTGCTGCATAGGAGTCGCCAGCTCCAAATGTTTTCACCACACGCGCTGGGTAGCTGTCTGCACGATGGGATAACCCCTCGCGGGTATAGGCGATGGATCCCTCCTTGCCATGCTTGATAACAACAATTTTTGCTGAGTAGTCAAACCACTTTTGCGAGGTCACCTGATCGCTGCGCTGTGTATTATGGTCAAATGTCTCCATCATGTCGAATTCCTCACGGGTGCCCAGGATGATATCGCATTTTTCGGCTGCAAGGTTGTAATACACTGCTGTTTCTTCCGCCGATGTCCAGGTGTAGGGACGATAATCGAGATCAAATACAATGACCGTTCCATGTTTTTTTGCATACGTTAGTGCCTGAAATACTGCTTCACGAGATGGGCTCTGGGCAAGAGCCGTTCCGGAAATTAACAGTACTTTGGAACCCTCGATCAGCTGCTCCTGCACTTCACGGGCTTGTAACAGCAGATCAGCTACATGGTCTCGATACATCAGTATGCTGCAGTCGGTTGGACTTTTGATCTCGGTAAAAGCAAGCCCTGTCACTGCTCCTGTGTCATCGGTTACCACATTGGACGTATCAATTCCATTGCGTTCCAGATAACTATGGATGAACCTTCCCATCTGGTCATTGGCGATTTTCCCGATAAAGGCCGTCTCCATGCCGAGCCTGGACATGCCAATCGCAATATTGGCCGGAGATCCACCTACATACTTCGTAAACGTCATCGTCTCTTCCATCGGACGGTTAATCTCATTGGCGTTCAAGTCAATGCATAGTCTTCCGATTGCGGTAAAATCCGTCTTCCTGGAAGCAGGAAAGGAAACGTAAGCCATGGCTCAGAACCCCTTTCTGTAAATGGAATAATGTTCTAGATTGAAGGTGCTGAACGGTCCAGATAAAACATACTCTTCTCTCCGAATACACCTTCTGTCTACATTGGTATTTTGATATGCACCTATGAAAAACACCTTCGTTACCTAACCCTATGGAAATCATAATAAACTCATGCCGAATTAGATGGTCTACCTAATTAATGAATTCATGTACAAGAGGGAACGTTTCGCATACTCATATGGGTTATGAATGGCAGGATCCTGCTCGCCTTCAAGCATCGCCCACCCATCGTATCCCCGATCAACCAATTCCTGCAGAATCGGTGCAAAATCAATGCATCCATCCCCGGGTACAGTAAATACCCCTTTGCGAATACAGCCGACAAAATCAGATTGTGCTGCCCGTGCCTCATCCAGAACATCCGGACGGATATCTTTCAAGTGAATATAGGCAATCCGGTCATAATGCTTACGCAGCAGAGCAAGTGGATCAGCTCCCCCGTAGTAGGCATGACCCGTGTCATAAAGCAAGTAAACGAGAGTAGGATCGGTCAATTCCATCAACCGGTCGATCTCCTCCGGCCGTTCCACTACGGTGCCGCCATGGTGATGGTATGTCAGTTTCAATCCATGTTCTCGTGCAATGGCACCAGCCTCGTTCAACCCTTCAGCAAGGATGTGCCACTCGGATTCACTGAGTCTTAGCACTTCCTTCTCATGCGGAGTCCGCCGTGGATCAAAATGCAGGGAACCCCCGACCTCTGCTGTACTAATGACCGTACTACCCATCGATTGCAGAAACTCCGTGTGTCTGCGATAGCTGTCCAGCTCTGATTTCCGGTATGCCGGGTCGGAGAGCAATACCGACTTCCACTGGGAAACGAGACGGATATTGCGCTTATCTAATTCCTCACGCAGTGCGGCTGGATCCGTTGGATATTTGCGCCCCATCTCCGTACCAGTCAGTCCGAGTCGCTGAATATCATCCAAAATCTGCTCACACGTCGTGTTGTCTCCATGCTCCTTCACATCCTCGCCGACCCAGTTGATCGGATGAATCCCGAGCTGAAATGGCAGCTTGTTCATGGCTCCACGTCTCCTTTATTTGAGTTCAGCATCTTGTCTGTTCAGATATACGGTGCTGAATTAAATGAGATTTACTTTGGCACGGCTGGCTTGCATTGCATGATGAGCATTTACCACCTTTTCTTCCGTTGATACTTCCGGCACGCCAACATTCCACCAGGATTCATATCCTCCTGCATTTGTCCCTGGTACAACCGGAATCTCGATAAGTGTCGTCACGCTCTCATTCCTAGCATCCCTGAGCGCCTGCTCCAGCTGCTCTGCTGTTTCCGCTCGATATGCTTGTGCTCCCAGACTGCGGGCATGTGCTGCAAAATCCATCGGCATGTAATCCCCTGTCAGTCGTCCACTCTCCGATTCCCTATAACGAAACTCGTTGCCGAATCCGTCACTGCCGTGCTCACGCTGCAAATTATGAATGCATTGGAATCCATTGTTATTGAATAGCAAAATGGTGAACTTCTTCTGTTCCTGCAGGCTGGTCACCAACTCGGAATGCAGCATCAGGTAACTACCGTCACCAACCATGGCATATACTTCCCGATCCGGCTCTGCGAGCGCTGCTCCAAACGCACCACTCACCTCATAGCCCATACAGGAGAAGCCGTATTCCATGTGATACGTCTTCGGTGCTGCTGCTCGCCACAGGCGATGCAAATCTCCGGGCAGGCTTCCTGCCGCACACACGATGATGGAAGATGGATCAATGGTCCGATTAATAATTCCAACGGCGGTGGTCTGTGCCAAGCCGGCTTCGTGCTTTAGTTCATACAACCGATCTACTTCTCGGTTCCATTCACCCCGCAGATCAGCAACCTCGGATGGGCCGTAGCCGCTACGGTATCCCCGTTCCTGCATTGCCGTTTTCAGGGCTTGCAGACCTTCCCGTGCATCTGCCAGGATGGCTTCCCCGCCCAGCTTGGCTGCATCCATACCGTTCAGGTTTAGGTTGATAAATGTCACTTCAGGATGCTGAAAAGCGGATCGGGACGCCGTCGTGAAATCCGAGAACCGGGTGCCGACGCCGATCACAACATCTGCTGCTCTCGCAAGTCGGTTTGCCGCCAGAGAGCCTGTAACCCCGATGGCCCCCACGTTGAGTGGATGGTCCCAGGACAGTGCACTTTTGCCAGCCTGGGTCTCGGCAACCGGAATGCCAAATGCCTCGGCGAAGGCAGCAAGCTGAACAGACGCCTCGGAATACAACACACCGCCGCCAGCAACCAGCAGCGGCTTCCTGCCACGGGCCAGCTGTTCCGCAGCCCGTTCAATGGCTGCCTGAACCGGGGGGCGGCGGTCCAGGTAATGCACCTTGCGGGCGAAGAACGCTTCCGGGTAGTCGTACGCCTCTGCCTGCACATCCTGCGGCAGTGCCAGCGTTACCGCTCCCGTCTCCGCTGGATCCGTGAGAACACGCATTGCCTGTGTTACAGCAATCATTAACTGTTCAGGACGTACAATGCGATCCCAATACTTGCTGACCGCTTTAAATGGGTCTGTAGCCGAGACGGTATAATCACTGCTCACCTCAAGCTGTTGCAGTACTGGGTCCGGCTCACGTGTGGCAAAGTTATCTCCAGGAAGCAGAAGTACAGGAATCCGGTTCACGGTCGCTGTTGCAGCTGCGGTAATCATATTCAACGCACCTGGGCCGATCGATGTGGTACACGCGTATATTTGTCTGCGATTCTTCTGCTTGGCATATGCCGCTGCAGTGTGTACCATACCCTGTTCATTCTTGCCTTGCATGTACGTCAGACTTCCTGGGCTGCGTTCCAGTGCCTCTCCTATTCCTGTAACATTACCGTGTCCGAAAATACCGATAACACCCTTCACGAATTTGGTCTCAACACCATCTACGGAAATATACTGCTGATCCAGATAGCGGAGCAGTGCCTGGGCCATGGTCAGCCGGATCGTTGTCATGGATTTCGTCTCCTTTCCCTTTACGGGTAAAGCGCTTAATCTGCGTTAAGTTTAAGCGCCTTACCCGTAAAGGTTAAGCGCTTAATTGGTATAGTATTACATCATGGCTAAACAGGCAAGATATTTTTGTAAGCGTTTTATAAAAAATGAGGGCTACTCTGATCTATAAGCTGCCAATCAACATATCACAGGGTGAGTTGTATTTGTTCAAGTTCAAAAGGATGTAATTGCAGAGAGTATGTAGTCTGGTGAAAACCCTAAAAGCACAAAAAAAAGAGATGATCATGATCATCTCTTTTTTCTCTATATCGGTAAGCGGGTGATGGGAATCGAACCCACGCTATTAGCTTGGAAGGCTAAAGTTCTACCATTGAACTACACCCGCGTAAAATAATATCGGGATGACACGATTTGAACATGCGACCCCCTGGTCCCAAACCAGGTGCTCTACCAAGCTGAGCTACATCCCGTTATGTTATACCGGCGAGAGGACTCGAACCTCCACGGTTTCCCACTCGATTTTGAGTCGAGCGCGTCTGCCATTCCGCCACGCCGGCATATGAAGTTATAAATGGCGCGCCCTGAGAGATTCGAACTCCCGGCCTTTTGATTCGTAGTCAAACGCTCTATCCAGCTGAGCTAAGGGCGCATATTTAATTGGAGCGGACGACGGGAATCGAACCCGCGACCCTCGCCTTGGCAAGGCGATGCTCTACCGCTGAGCCACGTCCGCGTATAAGGGATGCGCGTGGAGGGACTTGAACCCCCACGTCAAAGACGCTAGATCCTAAGTCTAGTGCGTCTGCCAATTCCGCCACACGCGCATATATAAAAGTGAGTCATGAAGGGCTCGAACCTTCGACACCCTGATTAAAAGTCAGGTGCTCTACCAACTGAGCTAATGACTCATAAAACTGGTGGAGGATGATGGATTCGAACCACCGAACCCGTACGGGAGCAGATTTACAGTCTGATGCGTTTGGCCACTTCGCTAATCCTCCAGGATTAAAAGGTGGCTCGGGACGGAATCGAACCGCCGACACGAGGATTTTCAGTCCTCTGCTCTACCGACTGAGCTACCGAGCCTTATTAAATTTTATAAATTAATGGCGGAACCGACGGGATTCGAACCCGCGATCTCCTGCGTGACAGGCAGGCATGTTAGGCCAACTACACCACGGTTCCAGGCATTAATGGTGCCGGCGAGAGGACTTGAACCCCCAACCTACTGATTACAAGTCAGTTGCTCTACCAGTTGAGCTACACCGGCGTATATGGTGGAGGCTGAGGGGCTCGAACCCCCGACCCTCTGCTTGTAAGGCAGATGCTCTCCCAGCTGAGCTAAGCCTCCATATCTATGACCCGTAGGGGATACTCTCACTTCGATCGAGACTGCGTAGCAGCTGCTAACGATGATTATCCTCCGACGAACCTTTGGGATTCTCATCCCCTTGATGCTTTAAAAAGTAAAGCTATGACCCGTAGGGGATTCGAACCCCTGTTACCTCCGTGAAAGGGAGGTGTCTTAACCCCTTGACCAACGGGCCTTACTGGCTCCCCGAACAGGACTCGAACCTGTGACAACTCGATTAACAGTCGAGTGCTCTACCAACTGAGCTATCAGGGAATGGTGGAGCCAAGCGGGATCGAACCGCTGACCTCCTGCTTGCAAGGCAGGCGCTCTCCCAGCTGAGCTATGGCCCCATGTTTGTTTACCCCACAAAGTGAAGTATAGCTTCGAGGTTTATTCCGATTACTTTCCGGGGACCCCGTAATTGTCTTAAAACTTATATGGTGGGCCCTGGTGGACTCGAACCACCGACCTCACCCTTATCAGAGGTGCGCTCTAACCAACTGAGCTAAGGGCCCTTAACAAAAACTCGAAAAAAAATACCCCAGTGGGGTCTCGCTTGGCAGCGTCCTACTCTCCCAGGACCCTTCGGTCCAAGTACCATCGGCGCTAGAGGGCTTAACGGTCGTGTTCGGGATGGGTACGTGTGGAACCCCTCCGCCATCGCCACCAAACGATGCTGCTATACTCAGAGATCATTCTCTGAAAACTAGATCCGAAACGAAATTTGCGATCAAAACCTGCAATTTGGATAAGCCCTCGACCGATTAGTACTGGTCAGCTCCATGCATTACTGCACTTCCACCCCCAGCCTATCTACCTCGTCGTCTTCAAGGGGTCTTACATACTGGGAAATCTCATCTTGAGGGGGGCTTCACGCTTAGATGCTTTCAGCGCTTATCCCGTCCGTACATAGCTACCCAGCGGTGCTCCTGGCGGAACAACTGGTACACCAGCGGTACGTCCATCCCGGTCCTCTCGTACTAAGGACAGCTCCTCTCAAATTTCCTACGCCCACGACAGATAGGGACCGAACTGTCTCACGACGTTCTGAACCCAGCTCGCGTACCGCTTTAATGGGCGAACAGCCCAACCCTTGGGACCTACTTCAGCCCCAGGATGCGATGAGCCGACATCGAGGTGCCAAACCTCCCCGTCGATGTGGACTCTTGGGGGAGATAAGCCTGTTATCCCCAGGGTAGCTTTTATCCGTTGAGCGATGGCCCTTCCATGCGGTACCACCGGATCACTAAGCCCGACTTTCGTCCCTGCTCGACTTGTAGGTCTCGCAGTCAAGCTCCCTTATGCCTTTGCACTCTTCGAATGATTTCCAACCATTCTGAGGGAACCTTTGGGCGCCTCCGTTACTCTTTAGGAGGCGACCGCCCCAGTCAAACTGCCCACCTGACACTGTCCCCGTACCCGCTAAGGGCACCAGGTTAGAACCTAGATACGATCAGGGTGGTATCCCAACGGTGCCTCCACACAAGCTGGCGCTCATGCTTCAAAGGCTCCCACCTATCCTGTACAGATCGTACCCAAATTCAATATCAAGCTGCAGTAAAGCTCCATGGGGTCTTTCCGTCTTGTCGCGGGTAACCTGCATCTTCACAGGTATTAAAATTTCACCGGATCTCTCGTTGAGACAGCGCCCAAGTCGTTACGCCATTCGTGCGGGTCAGAATTTACCTGACAAGGAATTTCGCTACCTTAGGACCGTTATAGTTACGGCCGCCGTTTACTGGGGCTTCGGTTCACAGCTTCGGATTGCTCCTAACCGCTCCCCTTAACCTTCCAGCACCGGGCAGGCGTCAGCCCGTATACTTCGCCTTACGGCTTCGCACAGACCTGTGTTTTTGCTAAACAGTCGCTTGGGCCTTTTCACTGCGGCCCCCTCGTGCTATTCACACTACCGGGGCACCCCTTCTCCCGAAGTTACGGGGTCATTTTGCCGAGTTCCTTAACGAGAGTTCTTCCGCGCGCCTTAGAATTCTCTTCTCGCCTACCTGTGTCGGTTTGCGGTACGGGCACCTTCATCTGGCTAGAGGCTTTTCTTGGCAGTGTGAGATCATGACCTTCGCTACTGTAATTTTCACTCCCCATCACAGCTCAGCCTTACGATGTGCGGATTTGCCTACACATCAGCCTCACTGCTTGGACAGACATCCATCAGTCTGCGTCACTACCCTACTGCGTCCCCCCATCGCTCGTAACGATTTACGGTGGTACAGGAATTTCGACCTGTTGTCCTTCGACTACGCCTTTCGGCCTCGCCTTAGGTCCCGACTTACCCTGAGCGGACGAGCCTTCCTCAGGAACCCTTAGGCTTTCGGCGGATCAGATTCTCACTGATCTTTTCGTTACTCATACCGGCATTCTCACTTGTATAATGTCCAGCGCTCCTTACGGTACACCTTCAACCCTTATACAACGCTCCCCTACCCCTGATGCAAGCATCAAGCCATAGCTTCGGTGGTGTGTTTAGCCCCGTTACATTTTCGGCGCAGAGTCACTCGACCAGTGAGCTATTACGCACTCTTTCAATGGTGGCTGCTTCTAAGCCAACATCCTGGTTGTCTGTGCAACTCCACATCCTTTCCCACTTAACACACACTTGGGGACCTTAGCTGATGGTCTGGGCTGTTTCCCTTTTGACAATGGATCTTAGCACTCACTGTCTGACTCCCGGAAGTAAGTCTATGGCATTCGGAGTTTGACTGAGCTTGGTAACCCTTGCGGGCCCCGCACCCAATCAGTGCTCTACCTCCACGACTCTGTTTTCCGAGGCTAGCCCTAAAGCTATTTCGGGGAGAACCAGCTATCTCCGAGTTCGATTGGAATTTCTCCGCTACCCCCACCTCATCCCCGCACTTTTCAACGTGCGTGGGTTCGGGCCTCCAGTGCGTGTTACCGCACCTTCACCCTGGACAGGGGTAGATCACCCGGTTTCGGGTCTACGTCCACGTACTATGTCGCCCTATTCAGACTCGCTTTCGCTGCGGCTCCGGCTCTTCACCTTAACCTTGCACGGGAACGTAACTCGCCGGTTCATTCTACAAAAGGCACGCCATCACCCCTAAAATGGGCTCTGACTTCTTGTAAGCACACGGTTTCAGGTTCTATTTCACTCCCCTTCCGGGGTGCTTTTCACCTTTCCCTCACGGTACTGCTTCACTATCGGTCGCTAGGAAGTATTTAGCCTTGGCAGATGGTCCTGCCGGATTCATACGGGGTTTCACGTGCCCCGCACTACTCGGGATCCGTCTCGGAGGGAACAGACTTTCAATTACAGGGCTTTTACCTTCTTTGGCGGGCCTTTCCAGACCTCTTCGTTTAACCGGTTCCTTTGTAACTCCATGTGAGACGTCCCACAACCCCAGAGAGCAAGCTCTCTGGTTTGGGCTGTTCCGCGTTCGCTCGCCGCTACTGACGGAATCACTATTGTTTTCTCTTCCTCAAGGTACTTAGATGTTTCAGTTCCCCTGGTATGCCTCTACATAACCTATGTATTCAGTTATGAGTAACTGGATATTACCCCAGCTGGGTTTCCCCATTCGGACATCCCCGGATCAAAGCTTGCTTACAGCTCCCCGAGGCAGTATCGTTGTTCGCCACGTCCTTCATCGGCTCCTAGCGCCTAGGCATCCTCCGTGTGCTCTTAGTAGCTTAACCAAATGCTCAATGAGCAAAAGCAATCTACCGTTTTATTGAAACTTGTTTTAACACAAGTTCAGCTAAAAGGAATGTTCTAATTCGCAATTTTCGTTTCGATATCTAGTTTTCAAAGAACAAGCTCCATGCAAAAGCAAGCTGTTTTGAGAGTTTGAGCTCTCAAAACTGAGCAACGAGTGAGTTAAAAGCTTTACGAAGTAAAGCTCGCTTCGGAAGCATGCTTCCTGAAGACTTTTTGAATGTTTCCGCTACGGGAAACGATTCTCCATAGAAAGGAGGTGATCCAGCCGCACCTTCCGATACGGCTACCTTGTTACGACTTCACCCCAATCATCTATCCCACCTTCGGCGGCTGGCTCCTTGCGGTTACCCCACCGACTTCGGGTGTTATAAACTCTCGTGGTGTGACGGGCGGTGTGTACAAGACCCGGGAACGTATTCACCGCGGCATGCTGATCCGCGATTACTAGCAATTCCGACTTCATGCAGGCGAGTTGCAGCCTGCAATCCGAACTGAGACCGGCTTTTTAGGATTCGTTCCACCTCGCGGCTTCACAGCCCGTTGTACCGGCCATTGTAGTACGTGTGTAGCCCAGGTCATAAGGGGCATGATGATTTGACGTCATCCCCACCTTCCTCCGGTTTGTCACCGGCAGTCACCTTAGAGTGCCCATCCGAAATGCTGGCAACTAAGATCAAGGGTTGCGCTCGTTGCGGGACTTAACCCAACATCTCACGACACGAGCTGACGACAACCATGCACCACCTGTCTCCTCTGTCCCGAAGGAAAGCCCTATCTCTAGGACGGTCAGAGGGATGTCAAGACCTGGTAAGGTTCTTCGCGTTGCTTCGAATTAAACCACATACTCCACTGCTTGTGCGGGTCCCCGTCAATTCCTTTGAGTTTCAGTCTTGCGACCGTACTCCCCAGGCGGAATGCTTAATGTGTTAACTTCGGCACCAAGGGTATCGAAACCCCTAACACCTAGCATTCATCGTTTACGGCGTGGACTACCAGGGTATCTAATCCTGTTTGCTCCCCACGCTTTCGCGCCTCAGCGTCAGTTACAGCCCAGAGAGTCGCCTTCGCCACTGGTGTTCCTCCACATCTCTACGCATTTCACCGCTACACGTGGAATTCCACTCTCCTCTTCTGCACTCAAGTCATCCAGTTTCCAGTGCGATCCGGGGTTGAGCCCCGGGATTAAACACCAGACTTAAATGACCGCCTGCGCGCGCTTTACGCCCAATAATTCCGGACAACGCTTGCCCCCTACGTATTACCGCGGCTGCTGGCACGTAGTTAGCCGGGGCTTTCTTCTCAGGTACCGTCACTCCTTGAGCAGTTACTCTCAAGGACGTTCTTCCCTGGCAACAGAGCTTTACGATCCGAAAACCTTCATCACTCACGCGGCATTGCTCCGTCAGGCTTTCGCCCATTGCGGAAGATTCCCTACTGCTGCCTCCCGTAGGAGTCTGGGCCGTGTCTCAGTCCCAGTGTGGCCGATCACCCTCTCAGGTCGGCTACGCATCGTCGCCTTGGTGAGCCGTTACCTCACCAACTAGCTAATGCGCCGCAGGCCCATCCTCAAGTGACAGATTGCTCCGTCTTTCCAGCTTTCTTCAGGCGAAGGAAGCAAGTATTCGGTATTAGCTACCGTTTCCGGTAGTTGTCCCAAGCTTGAGGGCAGGTTGCCTACGTGTTACTCACCCGTCCGCCGCTAAGTATCAAGGAAGCAAGCTTCCTATCAACTCCGCTCGACTTGCATGTATTAGGCATGCCGCCAGCGTTCGTCCTGAGCCAGGATCAAACTCTCCAATAAAGTATTGAAAAGAGCGATTAGCTCATTTTAAATCTGACGAGATTAAAAATCTCATTGTTGATCTTGCAAGCAAGATCATTTACTCACTCGTTGTTCAGTTTTCAAAGATCAAACGTCGTTTGCATCCGAGTGTTGTTCTCTTCAGCAACTTTTATATCTTATCATGTCCGAACCAATTTGGCAAGCACTTTTTTTGAAGCTTCTTTCGAAGCTTGTTAAGCTAGCTTACCGCACCGTGTTCCTCGTGTTTTCTTGGCCGGAATTAGAATATACCATGCTGAAAAAGTAATTACTACATGTAAAATATTCCAAATGATAATATCGAAGAAAGAATAGATTTATACAGATACTTTGACCATATTCCTGCAGTCATCAGTGTACAGACTATATCTAAACATATCAGACAGAAGTCAACATCTATCCCAATCCATTCATTAGGTAGACGAGTATTGTTACAGTAGAGGTAAGACTCATTAGTTTCTTTTCCGGAAGCATTTCTGGATTCGCTGTTGAAAGCATTCTGAATCCTTTGATACAACTTATATGATCTACTACAAATCACCTACTACGTTATATATCTTCTATTAATAGTAGAAGCCGATGGTTAGATATCTGATTAGGTGGCCCAACCACTGCCGATCCTCCCTACTTGTTTCCGAATCTACCCATCACAATCGTATCGTAGTACTCCCCGTTCGCATGTCTGCGGTCCTTTTTCAACACACCTTCAATTTCAAAACCCATTCTATGATATAGCTCTATTGCTTTACCATTAGTTTCTAATACAGTCAGTGTCACTTTCTCAACACCGCTCCTGTCAGCCCAATGGAGTGACGATACCAGCAGCTTATTCCCGATACCATAACCCCAGTAATTTCGAGCAACACACACACCAAACTCAACTCTATGGGAAAACCGCTTCAGGTCAGACCCCTCACATCTGGCGTACCCAACAATCTCATCCTGCACAGTAGCCACAAGAAACAAGTTTCGATCTTTCTCTGTGTCCAAACGGATAATATTCCTGAACCCCGCTGCATCGATATAAGCTTCGCCCTGCTCCCGGTCCATGTTCTCCGTTTCTCCATCGATCTGTACACGAAGCGAAGATAACGACTCTGCATCCCTCTCTTCTGCCGATCTAATCGAAAAAGCCATTCCTTTTATGATAAACTCCTGTGTATGAATCTTCATATCTACCCTTCCCTCTATCTCCTATCCGAATTCGGATGGACTTTTGCCCGTAAGCATTTTGAATACCTGACTAAAATACGTCGCGTTTCGGAACCCCGTCATCTCACTAACCTCGTAGACCATGTAGTGACCAGATTGCAGCAGCTCTATCGCCTTTTGAATTCGATATCCGTTTAGATAACCCACGAAATTTTCCCCGGTTACCCTTTTGAATAGCTGGCTCAGATATTTGGGATGTACAAAAAGCCCCTTCGCTATGGCCTCAAAACTGATTTCTTCAGCATAATGCTGCTCCACATACTGTTTCACTTGATCGACAAGTTTATTGCTCTTTTTCTCTGTCATCTCTTTCCGTGTCTGCTCGATCCATTCTCCAATAAATGCATCCATCCAGCATAGCAGATCCTGCAATGAATATTTAGTTTGAATGTCCCTGAGAAACTCGCTCATGGCCATTGGCGGCTGTAACAGGGGATATTGTCTATTCCAACTATGAATTAAGGTATTAAAAAGACTTACGGCTACCACCTGTACATCCTGAAGGCCAGTACACTTGCCAACCTTAAACAGCTGGCGGATTAAAAGCCATGCCTCTTCTGCCAAATCAATCTTCATGTCTGCCCATGACTCGTTCCATTGCTGCAGCAGAATAGAATAATCATGTACACTCGTTTCCACTCTTTGGATGGAGTTATATAAATAGATTCGGCTTCCTCCCTGAAATTCCGCCATCTCAAGTGCTTCTCTGCTCTCCAAATAAGAGTCCATTACCCCGCACAGATGATTTTTGGGTGTTCCAATCCCAGCGCTCATCTCCATTTTGAGATACGTAAATACTTGGTCAATCATCCTTTCCACAAGGGAGTACATCTCATGAAGCAGCTCTTCTCCGCCAAAAAGAAGCAGCACAAAAACCTGATCTGAATAATCCAGGATCTCTACCTGACTGTTCGGCAAGCGCACCGATTGTTCCTTGATCGTTTCCTGAATAATATCAGCCGCCCCGTAGCGGAGCAGCTGCCAGTCACGCTCTTTCATCTTTGTCAGAAATCCGGGGCGATTCAGCTGCAGACTTATTGCGCTTACCTGCGCAGACAAGGGAATGCCCACGTAATCCATACGTTCGCTAGGCAGCTCATTGGCCTGATAACGTGTGGTCAGGAGTTCGTGCAAAAACTGTTTGCGCAAGTAGGGAACTACCTTCCCGATCTCTTGCTTGTATGTCCGCTCCAGCCGCTCATGCCGCTCTCGCACCTCCTGTTCCAACAGAACTTCACGCAGCACAGATTCAATCTCTTCCACCTCTGCCGGTTTCAGCAGAAAATGATTCACTCCCCACCGCATGGCGGCCCGAGCATTCTCGAATTCGTCGTATCCACTTAAAATAATAATCGGCAGATGAGGATAATTGCGGCGAAGTGCCTGTGTTACCTCCAACCCTGTCATCCCTGGCATGTAAACATCGGTCATGACCAGATCAGGGCGCAGCCGCTCAAATTGTTCAAGCGCATCTACGCCGTTGGAAGCTGTGCCTGCAATTCTTAGACCCAGAGAAGGCCACTCAATATGTTCGGTTAAAGCCTTAATCATATGTGGATCGTCATCTACAAGCATGATGGTTTTCATATGTTTTCACCGTCCAGCCAGAGATTTAACTGCTCTTCCGTCTCAATACGCGGTAGTGAGATCGTTACTTGCACACCACCCGAGCTGCCTGTACGTAAATGAACGCCATATCCCTTGCCACAATATAACTGAATGCGCTGATGTACATTTCTTACACCGATACCTGATGAACTTTCCAGTCCCCACTCTTCTGGTAAACCTTGACCATTATCTATAATCTGAATAACGACCCTGGATGGATCCTCAGTCTCTTCCCCTATTTCCACACGGATTTGAAGTGTCTCATCTTTGGGATTTGCATGTATGACGGCATTTTCAATAAAAGGCTGCAAAATAATTTTGGGGATGTAACAGCTCCGGACACGCGGATCGATCTGTTCTGCATATTGAATGGAGAAAGGCAATCTTTCGGCCTGGATGCTGACATAACAACGGGCATGCTCCAGCTCATCACGAATTTTAATGAACATTTTACCTCCACTAAGGCCAATGCGTAAAAGTTTGCTGAGCTGAACAATCATGCGGCTAATGTCTTTGGCTTCATAATCAAGCGCACGCCAGTGGATCATATCCAGTGTATTGTAGAGAAAGTGAGGTTTGATCTGTGCCTCCAGCAGACTTGTCTGGGCCTCTCGCTTGGCGCGGCTCTCCTCCTTCACCTGGTTCATCAATTCCGTCAGTCTGGAAGCCATATGATTGAAGCCATAAGCCAGATGAGCATACTCCTGGGTAAACGAGAGCTGTACCCTGGTTTCAAAGTCACCCTTCTCAAGCTGTCTCATTCGCTTAATCAGCTGACGAAGGGGCCGGATAATGCCCCGGACAAACAAATACGCGAATACGGCTGAACATACCAGTCCGACCACAGCAATACCGAGCACCTGCCATCCGGCATACCTGACCGGAGATAGCAGCGTATGTACCGGAATCGTCTGTACCAAACGCCACTGAAGTGTCGCGGGCTTGGAATACAGCACGAGCTGCGCACCGCCACCATCGCCAGATACCACCTCGAATCCATCTTCATTCTGCTGGGCATGCTCTTGAATCCATTCACTGTCTACGACCGGTAGCGTTCCCCGAGCGGCTGTATCCACTGGCAGGAGCGAGTCAGCTACAACTGCATCTTCATTACCACTGGAACGTTGGTCATAAGCCCTTACCGGATCGGCCTCACCCATCTGCATAATGACGTTACCGGCCGTGTCCACGAGCAGCACCTGTCCATCCAATACCATGGGCATGTCCGCAAATCGGCGTACAATATCGGCACGGCTCAAACGGATGAGGACATAGGCCGCCGTACTGCCACGACTGTCGAAGATCCGCTGGGCATAACCAACGAGGGAATGTCCTGATTCATTTTCCCGCAGAGGTACCCAGGCAGCATCAGCATGTTCCAGAGCTGTGAACCATGCGTCCCCTGCAATCGTATCTACTGGAAAGATCCGGTCAGCCATCGTGACGTTAACCCCATTGAACGCATCCGTATACAATTCCACGGAAGTGATACCTTCACTAACAACAAGCGTATGGTCCAGTATTTTGGCTAACTCCCGTCTTTGGTGAATCTGTGTAAGCCTCCCTGTTCCTGCTGTCTCCAGCAAACCTGAGAGCTCTCTGTTGCTCGCCAGCGAATAGGCGGTTCCTGTCACTCCAGTAATAAAATCAAAGCCGCGCCGGGTGCTCTCGTTAAGGAGTGCCAGCCGTGCTTTGCTAATCTCGGTAAAGGTTACGGTAGAGAAAGACTGATATGCCAGCCAGACGATGCCCGATACAAGCAGCAGGTTAAACGCAATAAAGCAAGTCACCATCAGCGTGGTGAGCTTGCTTTGCTGCAGTTTGTGATTGATAAACAGGGATAATCTTCGTTTCCCCATGAAACCAACTCATTTCGTTTGAAAATTACCCTTTGAGCCCGGAAGTCGCGATCCCTTCCACGAAGTACTTTTGGCAGACCATAAATACGATGAAACAAGGCACGAGCGATAACACGGACATAGCAAACATTGGACCCCAATCCGATTGGGAGCTGGAATCCAGGAACAAGCGCAGCCCCAGCGGCACCGTGTATTTGCTGACATCACTCAGATAGATCAGTTGACTGAAGAAATCATCCCATGTCCACAAAAAGGTAAAGATCATCGTGGTCACCAGCGCCGGAAAGGCCAGCGGGATAATGACCTTCGTGTATATGCGGACGGGTCCACAGCCATCAATGGTTGCCGCCTCATCCAGCTCTTTGGGAAGACCGCGGAAGAATTGAACCATCAAAAAAATAAAGAAGGCATCCGTGGCGAGCCATTTGGGCACCACCAGAGGCAGGTACGTATTCACCCATTCCAAATGGTTGAACAGGATATATTGCGGAATCAGCGTCACATGATGCGGCAGCATGATCGTCATTAACATCAGGCCGAAGCAGATTGCCTTGAAACGAAAATCGAGTCTGGCAAAGGCGTACGCCGCCATTGAGCAAGAGGCCACATTGCCCAGCACCGCACCCAGTGACAGAACAATGGAGTTGGTCAGGAAACGGGAGAACGGGTTACCCTGGATTCCGGTCCAGCCGTTCATGTAATTTTGAAAGTTCCATTCCTGCGGCCAGAACCACGTCTCCGTGAAGATCATATGTCCCGGCTTGAACGAACTGCCCAGCATCCAGAGCACTGGATACAGCATGACGAGGGCAATTCCTGAAATCAAAATATGTTTCGCCATGACCCAAACAGCAGAATTCCGTTGTCCAATCATGATTTCCCACCATCCTCATAATGGACCCACAGCTTGCTGCTGCGGAATACCAGCAATGTAAACACGCCGATCAGGATTACCAGCACCCAGGCCATCGCCGATGCATAACCCATCTGAAAGAAGGAGAATCCCTTCTTATAGAGATATAGGGAATACATCAATGTTGAATTTACAGGACCCCCGCTGCCATTGCTGATGACGAAGGCTTGCGTGAACGATTGAAAGGAGGTGATCAGCTGCATGACCAGATTGAAAAAGATAACCGGCGATAATATCGGCAGCGTTATATTGAAGAAACGCCGGAGCGGACCAGCACCGTCTACCGCAGAAGCTTCGTCATATTCAGGTGGAATTTGCTTCAGGCCTGCCAGGAAAATAATCATGGATGATCCGAACTGCCATACGGATAACAGCACGATGGAATACAGCGCATATTTCGGATTAGCCACCCAATCCGGTGCCTTGATACCCACCATGGCAAGCACGCCATTGAGCAGGCCGTCGCCACCCAGCATTTTGCGCCATAACATGGCGATGGCCACACTGCCTCCAAGCAAGGTGGGGATGTAATATACGGTCCGGTAAATACCCAGCCCGCGAATTCCTTTGTTAAGCAGCATCGCGACAAGCAAGGCAAAGATCAATTTAATTGGAACGGACACAGCAACATACGTAAAGGTCACCTTCAGCGACTGGATAAACAGCTTATCCGATGTAAACATGGTCGTGTAGTTACCCAGACCGACCCAGGAAGGGGCGGCCAGGATACTGTAGT
Organism: Paenibacillus sp. PvP094; assembly: GCF_040546835.1. Lineage (NCBI taxonomy): Bacteria > Bacillati > Bacillota > Bacilli > Caryophanales > Paenibacillaceae > Paenibacillus > Paenibacillus sp. PvP094. The sequence goes on from NZ_JBEPOM010000001.1 coordinate 1,781,876, forward strand.
CTGTAAACGAAATGTATAATGAAACCAACATTGGGCCTAGGGTCAGAAACAATAACCCAACCAGCCATGGGGCCAGAAACAGAAGTGCTGCTCCACTATGGGCATACCTCCGTTTCACCCGCCCGGGCTGCCATACGCTCGGTTCGGGCTTGACCGATCTGTGTTGTACTCATCTTCGCAACCTCCCCGCGGAATTTGAAGTCCGGATCTGTTCAAGGCTCTATTGACTCGATGCAAGTGTCGCCTTGGCGCCTTCAATGAATTGGGCAATCACATCCGATGTGCTGCCTTGACCAAAGGCGATCTGCTCACTTGCACTCTTGAAGCTGGTATCCACTTCGGAAAATCCCTGCGGGTAAGGCGGATCAATTTCACTGGAGTTTTTTGATACGACGTCGATAAACTTGAAGATAGCTTGCTCCGCTTCAGGCAGCGTAGGTTGCATTTTCTCACGAATGCTGGAGTTGACGGGTACTCCCCGCTCGGAGCCGAGAATGGCGGTTGCCTCCGGATCGTTCACCATGAAGTCAATGAACATGGCCACTTCCTTCGGATGTTTGGTTTTGGCGTAACCCGACAGGAACTGGCCTGCTTTCAGATATTCACCGATTTGTTTTTCGTTCTCGCCATGTGGGAGCACTTGTATGCCAAGCTTGTGATCCTGGTTTTTGTTCACCTGCTGGAACGTTAATAATTGGTTGGACCACGCAAAATCCATAGCGGCCGTACCCAGCGAGATCGGACGTGTCTCCAATGCGTTGGTTGTGGACGCCGTCACTTCGGCAGGGGTAACGCCCCCATTCTCGCGAAGGGCTCCCCACATGTCAAACCACTGCTGAAGCTCCTCATGGGTTGCCGCCATCGTCCCACCTTCGAATAGTCCCTTGCCTGTTTGACGAATAAACACCTCAAACATGTTGGTCGTTCCCGATACATCCGCTGATCCGTAGAAACCTTCACCCTTTTCTGCAGCAATCTTGGCTGCAATATCGCTAAAGTCCTTCCATGTCCAGCTCTCCTGAGGCTCTTCGATTCCAAGTTCCTTAAACAGAGTCGCGTCGTAAATGACTCCGGGTGCATTTACGCCTAACGTAATTGCGTATAATTTATCATCAATCGATCCGGCTTTGAGCATGCTCGCGTCATGGTCATCTGTACGGAGCTCTTTACTCTCGCTGTATGGGGTCAGGTCGAGAAGTGCACCACGCCGGGCAAAGTCGGTAAGAAAAGCGTAATCCATCTGTACAATATCCGGTGCATTCGAACCGGCTACCTGCGTGGTCAGCTTATCAAAATATCCGTCCCATCCGGAGTATTCCGGTTTGATCGTAATACCGGGGTGTTTCTCTTCAAACAATTTGATCACTTTGGTCGTCAGATCATGGCGAGTCTGTGATCCCCACCAGGTCATGCGCAGCTGAATGCTGCCCGAGGCAGCTTCCTCACTTTCCTCACCAGATGAAGCAGTAGACCCGGAAGATGCTCCGGAACAGGCTGTAGCCAATAACAACAGGGACATGCAGAACAGGGTTACCCATTTTTTAGTGATCAACATGAATGAATTTTCTCCCCTTTTATTATGGAATCGCTTACAAAACTATTGTAACGGCGTATTACCGCTCATGACATAAACAAAAGTAAGCTTTCCTGTCAAAAAAGTAAGGGGTTAGGGAGTAAAAACCACCGGAGTAAATCCTCCGGCGGTTTGTCATGTCACGAATGCATCATCTCCATGGGAGACCTCATTTTCTCTCACATTGAGGGTTGCGTCACTGTTGCAGGTGTTGTGGTCTGCCTAGCCAAGTGCTCTTTCATTTTCGCCACTTCGGTACCTGCCAGCATCATAATGCCAATACCATGGTTATCATTCGTTACAGTCAGCAGGTCCTTATCGTAATATTCCGCCGTGAAAGCATACCTGGATCCACTGCATACCCCGTGTACATTGCCTTGGCGGTCGATAGCTGTCCGGGTCAATCCGCTCCAGGCCCGCTCTGAAGCTTCAATATAACGCTCCGGCTGCTCCAACCAACCGAATCGAACACCCCGTGCAAACCCATATGCGAACATGGCCGTACAGGAAGCTTCCTGGTACGTGTTTGCATCATTCAGCACCTGATGCCATAACCCTCCCTCTCCCTGCAAAGCTGCATAACCATCACACAATTCATTAAAGAACTGGATTAATGCCGGGCGATCAGGGTGCTCTACAGGCAAAGCCTCCAATACTTCGGTCAGGGAAAACAGTGTCCATCCGTTCCCACGCCCCCACGGAATATGAGTTGCTTGTTCATATTTGAAATCATATACATGAGACATCATTTTGAACTCAGGCATAAACAGATATTTGCGATAAAGTATAAATTGTCTGGCTGCCTCGTCCAGCGCTGATTGCTCCCCTGTCAGGCGAGCATACCGAACCAGAAACGGGGTACTCATGTAGAGATCATCTGCCCACATGGTATTCTCAGCAAATTCCCCAATGCACTCGCGGTAAAACGCACCGTCTTCCTGCCGCTCCAACCGGAAAAGCATGAAATCAGCAATACGCTCGGCAATCGGTAGAAACGTCGGTTCATTACATTCCGAGTACGCCTCAAGCATGGCTGAACCAAAAGAGCCGCAGTTATCCAGCATTTTCATCATGACCAGCTGCTGGTTAACCGCCGGGAAGCCGTACTGTTCCCGATCCCATAGCGAGTAATCATACATTCGGGTGCATGCCTGCACATGCTCTGTTGCATAACGAATGATATCGGGTCGATCCAGATAACGCCCCGTTTGCAGTAGTCCATAAACAGTTACACCCAGCGGATAATCCCAGCGGCCGTAATTGGTCACACTGCCAACCGTCCACTTATTGCTAAGCATTGCATTTTCATAATACGGGCGAATCCATGCATCTGGCTGATCCAGCTGCCAATACGTATGCTCCCCATGCTTGTTTTGGTTATCGTCTTCATTGCTACCCGGTGAAGCATTGATTCTGTACACACGGTCTGTCCGCAATAAATCTTGCACTTCCGGCTCCATTCCAGCTTGGAAAGGACCAACATACATCCACTTCTCCCCTGAAGCTCCATGCACATGTTTGGGCAGTTCCAATTCAAGCCGCTTCCCGTTCACTGCTGCGTTCAAAGTGAAACTCCATGGCCCGGTAATCGCACTGCATTCACTGCATACTAATAGATCGTTCTGACCATATGATGCCTGTATTTCAGACTCGAATGATCCTGCTTCCTGTAACTGTACAGCTGGCTTTCCATTTACCCATATCGTTAGCGGTCCGGAAGAATGGCCGGATAAACTTATAAGGCTTCCCGCCGAGTCCCTATTGTTTATTCGTGTCCAAGCGTAGGCCCGCTGTCCGGGAACATGTCCATATAATCGCTCCAATGTCGGTCTGGCCTGCTGTTCAATGGACCACTCTCTATTCGGAAACCACTCAAATATATCATCCTGTTCCCGTCCAAACAGGTTCCAATTAGGTTCAATACTTCCGGATGGGGATGAAGTACTGAATGCGCGGGCAGCTTCTTCCTGATCAATAGGCTTCGTGTAAATCCATCCAGCTTGTCCCTGACGTTCCTGAAAAGGCGCAAGCACATTCAAAATGCGCACTTTCCCTTCATCCGAACCAAACTGGCATCCAAAACCGGCAGGGGTATATTTCATTTCAAGCAATAACGTATTCCAGCCGGGCTTGATGTCGATCCCCAATTTTACCGTGGCGTCCGGATTAATCTCGTCCATTACCGTTGAGCGATACACTAGCTGATCATTAAAATAGAAACGAACAGGTCCGTAGCAGCGAATGAGCACATCCAGGTTTCGAGTCTCATCTCCCCATACCAGGGCTGCGGCATAGGCTACTTGTCCTTTGTGGGTATCCGTGAATCGTTCACTCAGATTGAAATCATATAACCCCTTCTCATTCTGCAGAATACCCGACTTCTGGAACACCCGATATACAAAGTCAGCTTGCGCATTGGCACCGATATACCTCTCAGCCAGCACCTTCAATATCTGATCCTGATCCTCTCCAAAACGGTAATACATACTCTGCGGTTTATCAAAATACGTTGTCATGGATTGCCACAGTCCTCTCCAGATGGAATGAACACACTCTCTTCAAACGTAATTGTCCAAGCGTACAATTCAAGTATAGCGCTTAACCTTCGTGAGAAAATCCCTTGTACCACAGCAATTGAATCGTTAGCTTACGACTCATGCTTATTGCAAAACAGCCGAATAATATCCCCAGTATAACTGACAGGTTTGTTGGTTGGCTACAGGAATTTGATTACGCTTTCATATTATAGAAATGAGTCCCCTACTTTTCATAGATTATTAAATACGGTAAGAACAAAACCGGAGAATCGGTTTAAAAATGGGAATGGCCTGCCGATAAAGGTATTAGAATGGAAATTCCACTTTTTGTATGGGAAAGGAAAGATGAGCCTTGAGTATCCTTGAATCTTTGGTAAATGCTATGCCTTTTGTAAGACAGATGTTTCGTGACGATGTTTCCATATCCATTAATGATCATGAGAAAGTGTTATATTTTGCCGAGGCCAACGGGCTGGAGATTGGTGTCAAAGTAGGAGACGAGCTGCACGAAGACTATAAGGATTTCAAAATGCTGACGAACCGGGATTCCCGTACCGTGGCAAGAATGCCAGGCGATCTGCAAGGCAGACCTTTTGACGCCATACTCATTCCAATTAAAGAGAACGACCAGGTTGTTGGCATATTGGGCGTAAACTACGCGCTGGATAACCATATCACCCTTGAGAAGCTAATCAGTGAAAATGAAGCAACCATTAACGCCCTGCTTGGTGGCATTCAGCAGATTGCAGCCCATTCGGAGGAACTATCCGCGACCTCGGAAGAGATCTTGCGCAACTCCAAACAAGCTGCAGAGAATTCTGTCAGTGTGACCAAGGTAACCAATGTAATTCGGGAAGTATCTGAACAAACCAATTTGCTTGGCCTGAACGCCATGATCGAAGCCGCTCGCGTCGGCGATCTGGGAAGTGGGTTCGGTGTCGTTGCCAGTGAAGTTCGCAAGCTATCGGATCACACTAAACAAGCAGCCTCAGATATCGAAACTTCACTAGGCAGCGTTCAAGATTCAATGAAGCATATGGAGCTGGAGATTGGGCAGATTACATCCGCAACCGTGGATCAGGCGCAGTTGGTCAGTGAATTTATGCAAAGTATCGAGCAGCTCAGCGAAACCAGTGCGAATCTGAAAAAATTCGTGACCGAGATGCTGGCCTTAGAGTAGAAATAGCAAGATAATAGAACGGACAAATAGACAAACGCAATAATATGTACATATGCATTCAATAAAAGAAGCCCCCGGCTGATTTCCTTGTGCAGGAATCCAGCGGAGGCTTTTCATTTTTGCTACAGGATAACCAGAATCATTCGCTAAATTTCCACAGCCACCCCGTAGTGGTCAGACACAACCGGGCCGTTCTTGCCATTAAGCACGACAGTAGATGACTTCGCCTGCACCGGATGTTTGGAGAAGATGTAATCAATCCGAAGATCGCGTTTGTTGTCAGCCCATCCGGCAATGGCTTTGACTACCGTTGCTCCATCATCTTTTTGTTCGGCAGTGGTGTAAAGGTCATTCCAGCCTTGGCTGATGATATGATCGTAGCCTTCCCCGCGCACTTCCGCAACATTATTGAAATCTCCCATAATAAACAGCGGATGATTCAGATATGGAGCAAGTTTGCTCTCCGTTAATTCCCACTGTCCCTTGAATGGTTCCTGTTCATCATCCCACCAGTTATAGTGTCCGTTCACAAACCACGTGGTCTCACCTTCAACGGCTGTCTGTATACCCACAATTTTGCGTGTCCGGTAGTTGCTATAATCGCGCATGTGAGATACATATTCTTCAAAAGAAGCTGTAATCGGCGTACGGCTCAGGATCGCCAGACCCTCATCGTATTTGCTGAATCCGATATGCGTGGGAACCCATGTCCAGTAATAGGTATCGGTCAGCTGCGTCAGCAGGACATGAGCGTAATTGTCTTTTTTGATCACGGCATCCGGATCGGTTGAGATAAAATGCTGCAAGTGTTCTGCAGACAATGCCGACTCTTCTATGGATTGATTGACCTCCTGCATGGAGATTACATCAAACTGATGTGTATTAATAAAGTCAGCCAGCTGGCTGATCTTGTTCAACTGGTCTTCTTCCGCCCAGGCGTGTGTATTTAACGTAAGTATTTTCATATATGCTCTCTCCTGTTGATTAAAATTGACCACTTCAAGGCCTGTATCGTTCCTGAAAGGAATACATACGCTAAGCATACACAATATGGAGCAACAACGCATGCAGATGTGTAAATCCACCCCTGCTGTTTCCATTTATAATGATCAAAAAGTCTACTACAAGTTCTCTCAATCCATGCACGTGGACACCCATAACTGATATGATGGATACAGAAAATCCACACCATACGTCAAGGCGTATGGATCGTTAAACCTATGATTGCCCAGGAGATGGAATGATGAACATACCGATTGACATGAATCTGGATGATGCACAGTGGCAGCAATTGATTCGAGAGGTTGCCGAGCACTTTAATAATCTGACGATTATGCGCGGATTCCAATATTATAAACAGAAACGCGTTGGATCATTAACCTTTACGGAACATCACGGAATCACAGCCGACGTGCAGGGCTCTGAAGAGTATAATGTCACCTTAAGCGTCCAGTCTCTGCCCACCAGCTACTGTACCTGCCCGGTGAGTTCGCGCTGTAAACATATCATTGCCGTTATGATGAGTTATGCCGAGCTGCTGGAAAGGCCCGTGCATGCCATCGTTAATGCTCATTCCAGCACGGCTTTGAAACAGGCACCAAAGCCCGCAGCTTCCAAGTCTGCATTTCGCTCCGATGCAGTATCCGAGCAGGATACAGATATCCCTCATCAACAGTACAGTCAGATCAGGGAACGGGCACTAGAGCTTGCAGGCCTGGAAATCACGGCGTGGCATGAACTGTTCGAACAATGCTTGGCCCGATTAGGTACAGGCACGCCAAGTACAGCATATGTGCAAGAAGCTGCCGATGAACTGTATGCGATTAAGCCCAAATTATCCGCCGGGATGGATCAGCTATTTGAATTCCATGTACATCTGTACCTGATGCGATACTGCATCCCTTCTCGCCATCCTAGCAGCCATACACCTGTCTATCTAAGTTACCCAGCACAACTTGCTGTAGATGCACTACAGAAAGGCATGGATCAAGTACTAAGCCGCCCCCTTCAATTCGCCGAGCTTCCGGATAATAAGCTTAAGCAGCTGTGGAAGCGGCTTGAAGAAACCATATCGTACCTCCGCACACAAATGATGTCCGAGACGTCCACACTGATGCTGTTCACGCCGATCTATCGGCAGGTTTGGCTAAATTGGATCGTTCCTCACTTACAAAATGATCATTTGCTCGTATCGGAGCTGAACATTTTACAGGAAATCGAAGATCAGTTGAAAGAAGCTGCCGTGAACACACCAAGCAATAGCGGAGGTCGTGTGCTAGGTGTAGCCAATCTGACAGGCAGCAGCCAGTCCGGTAAGCCTGGAAAATCGGCGCCTTTGCCACTTGTACTCGCGCAAAGCTGGATATACTTCCACTTGCATCAGAACGAGCAAGCCTGGCAACGGTTGACGAGCGGGAGTACGGCGTACGGCATCCCGGCAGAACATCTGCTGCATTTCCTGCATGTGCTCGCGGATGAATCAGATTGGAAACGGCTCGGTGCATGGCTTGCACAGCTTGGACCACTGCTGGCCAATCGCCGGAACGAACCTCTGCAGGATTATATGCAGCTGTGGGACATGACGATCAAACATCTTCCCGAGATGGAAAATCACATGTGGGATACCCTGGTCAGCATGCTCCCTCACTCCCGTCCGGCTTACGAAGAAGCCATGCATAGCCGCGGACAGTGGCGGCGCTGGATTGATTTTCAGTTGAGTACGGAGACAGAACCGCTTGAATTTCGCGTGGCGGTACTGCAGCCGATTGAAAAAGATGCACCGGAACTCCTGCTCCCGTTCTATCATCAGGCCGTGGAACGTTACATCGGTCACAAGAACAGAGACGGTTACAAGGCAGCAGTCAAGCTGTTGAAGCGGCTGTCCAAAATCTACAAAAAACTGAAGCAAGAGGAACGCTGGGAAGATTTCATCACCGCACTGGCTGTGCGGAATAGCAGACTGCGTGCGCTGCAGGAAGAACTTCGGAAAGGTAAGTTGATCTCATGAGCCTTATACATCCCTATACCGAAACGATTGAAGTCCACGTCGCGTTAACCGGATACGGTGATGCCTTATTTTATGGAGCCCTTAATACTCATCATTTTGTATCGGGGCAATCGCTTAAGCAGCGACTATTTGCCTGGCATGCTCCTTCCTTCTACGGAACCGAGCTGGAGACGAGACAGATTGAAGATATCGATCTGGTGGTACTGCCTGCGGAAGAGGTCATCCCGTTCTTCGCAGAGATGCACACGCTGCTGCACATTGAATGGAAATGGGACGAGCAGGCTGCTCATCTGATCAGGCTTGCTCCTACACTTGCTGCAACCATTGAAAATCGAAAATATGTCCCAAGCTTCGCTGCTTATCGTACAGGTCAGCTGCAATGGAGCTGGGATCCGGATAGCATGAAGCCACAGGATCGATCTGCGCTGAGCAAAGCACTTGACGAGACAGACGAGAGCTACGCCGAAGGACTTAACGCGGCCTATTCAGCTACTGTATTCCAGCGGTGGTATAACACCGAGGAAGCTGCAACTGATCTTCGGCGCGAGTTCCCTCAGCTATTCCCTCAAGGGGGAACACCACCAAGGACAGCAGGAATGGATGCCCAGGCCTGGCTTGTCTCCATTGGATGGAAAGCAGACGCTGCCCCGTTCCGCCCGCTTCTGCAATTGCTGGGGCCGGATGACGATGAACCCGCATGGCGGCTGCGTGTAGTTTTGCAGGATAAGCTGGATGCTGCTTCATTAGTTCCCGTTCGGCTTGATTCCCGCGGAAGACTTGAAGGTGAATGGCCGGAGGTGTGGACAGCATTTATCCTTGACCGTTCTGCCGGGTGGCTGGAGCAGCTGCGTGCACATTTGCCACGAATCAGCCGTTCCATCAGTGGGAGCCGTGATGTGCTCAGCGATCCGCTCAGTGATCAGGAAGCATGGCAGTTCCTTACCATAGACAGCGGCAGACTGCTGGAATCAGGCTGGCAGGTACTGCTTCCGGGATGGTGGGAAGCAGCCCGCAAGAAGAAACCCAAACTTCGTGCCAAGGTGAAGCCAGAGGAAGGCAGTGAACGCGGACAGTCCTTCTTCGGACTGGACTCCATCATTCATTTTGACTGGCGCATTGCGATTGGAGATACCGATCTCAGTGAAGAGGAATTCGCCGACCTCGTTGCCCGCAACGAGCGGCTGGTACGATTCCGCGGAGAGTGGGTACCACTCGACCCTGCCCTACTGGAGCAGATTCGCCGTGCCATGGGCGGTGTCGATCGGGAACAGGGGCTGTCGTTTCAAGACATTCTGCACCTGCATCTGCTGCAAAATGAGCAGCGTGAATATCGTCATCAGAAATGGAAGGAAGGACAGCAAACCGAGGAGGAGCAGCAGCCTCAGGCTAATGAGAACATTCGTCTGGAGGTCGAGCTGAATGAACACCTGAACCGGATCATTGCACAGCTTGGCGGCGGACAAGGCGGGGCTCCCTCCCTTCCCGTTCCGACTGGACTGCATGCAGAACTTCGCTCCTATCAAAAAGAAGGATTTGCATGGCTTGGATTCTTGCGCAAATTCGGCCTTGGAGCATGCCTTGCGGACGATATGGGGCTTGGTAAGACCATTCAGTTTATTACGTATTTGCTGCATCTCAAAGAGAATCAGCAGCGGTTACCCGGGGATGCTCCCGCCCTTCTCGTCTGCCCCACTTCGGTACTGGGCAACTGGCAGAAGGAAATCAGCCGTTTTGCACCTTCGATTAACGTCAGTCTGCACTACGGTGCACGCAGGCTTAGCGGAGAAGCCTTCAGGGAACAGACCGAGCAAGTGGATATCATCATTACGTCGTATGCTACCGCTACCCTGGACCAAGAGATGTTACAGTCATACACCTGGGCTTCCATCTGTCTGGACGAGGCACAGAACATTAAAAATGCGCAAACCAAGCAGTCCTTGGCGGTACGCAGTTTCCCCGCTAAACACCGTATCGCATTGACAGGTACACCAATTGAAAACCGGCTGGCCGAGCTATGGTCCATCTACGACTTCATTAATCCGGGATACCTTGGCAGCGCACGCGCTTTCCAAACCCGGTTTATCACCGCGATTGAGAAAGACAAGGATGAGCAGCGCATGCTGGATCTGCAGCAGCTGGTCAAACCATTTATGCTTCGCCGCAAGAAAAAGGATCCGAATATCCAGCTCGACCTGCCGGACAAAAACGAGATGAAAACCTACATTCATCTTACCGGCGAGCAGAGTGCCCTATACGATCAATCCGTGCAGGCACTAATGGATAAAATGAAAGAGCTGGAAGGCATTAAGCGCAAAGGTGCGATTCTATCCGCGTTAACCCAGCTCAAGCAGCTGTGTGATCATCCGCTGCTCCTGACGAAGGAAGCTCTGCCGGAGACGTTGTCTTCGGACGGCTCCAATACGGAGTATGACCTGTATAGTCCACAGGACATGGCGATGCTGATCAGCCGCTCCGCGAAGCTGGAACGGCTGATGGAGCTTGTCCGTGAGCTGCGTGAAGAGGGCGAGCGATGCCTTATTTTCACCCAGTACATCGGTATGGGTCAGATGCTGCAGCAGGTTCTCCAGCAGGAACTGCAGGAGCCTGTATTATATCTGCATGGTGGCACATCCAAGACGGCACGGGACCGCATGATCGACCAGTTCCAGTCCCGTACACTGCCTGCGCATGAACAGCCATCCGTCTTCATCCTTTCCATCAAGGCAGGCGGCGTGGGTCTGAATCTGACCGCTGCGAATCATGTATTTCACTTTGACCGTTGGTGGAACCCCGCCGTGGAAAACCAGGCCACCGACCGGGCATACCGCATGGGACAGACAAAGGATGTTCAGGTGCACAAGTTTATTTCCCTCGGCACGCTGGAAGAGCGTATAGACGAGATGTTGGAGAGCAAGCAGCAGCTTAGCGACAATATTATCACCAGCTCCGAGAACTGGATTACCGAATTGTCAACGGACGAGCTGAAGGATCTCTTTACTCGCCGCCGCGACTGGTCTGGTTAAGGGCCGGAAGTTGCTATATAGGCTAATGGATAAGAAAGCAGAAAAAGCGAAGTTACCGACGCTGCGTCGAGAACTTCGCTTTTTTGTTATACCTCATGACCTTCCATTGACCACAACGGATCAGATAAAAGTTGTAGATTAACGCATGTTGCCGATGATGGATGATCTGGAATCCTGCATTTTTTTGATAAAGTTCGTCATCACGTCAAACGCCTCATTACGCTTGTTGGACAAGGATTGCAGACGCAGCATGTCCATCTGTTGGGAGCTGGAGAGAGCGTCAATTTGGGTTTTGAGAGACTGCGCCAGCTCAAAATCCCCACTTTCGATGGCTTGAGCAAGCTTCCCATTCAGTTCCGCAATCGCTGCATTACGACTCTGTACTGCTTCCAACTGGGCTTGCAGCTGTGACTCAATTAGCGCGGAACGCTGCTGCTGAACAGCCATAAGTGCGGATTCCAGGTCCATTCCCTGCAGATTAATAGATGAAATGCCTGATGGTGACGGGGTTATTGAAGACGCATATGTACTTTCTGTAAAAGCAAAAGAACCAACCGATACTGCTGTAATGGTTGCCATAACAACAGAAGAAATAAATCTACCTTTTCTTTTCAAAAGTATCACCTCCTTGGATTGTAATAATCCCGTTACAGTTACATAACGGACATTATTCGACATCATTATATCAAAGGACCTAGCTCCTTCAACCCAAACCAGAAATATTGAGACAAAATTGATACATCAGCTGAGTATTCATACGAACTTCGTACGAAAGGCCTCCTCTCCCCCGTCTACTGACTATCCCCAACCCATCTGAAGGGTATAGCGCGTTCCCAAGCGTCCATATTAAGCAAGCATTTTTCCTTTTTAAAAAAAATTGTGACCATATCAGCCCACCGAAAGTCTAATTCATGTAAAAACCAAGCGGGGAGCTGTTATCCCGTATCCCAAGAAAGGAGCTGTTATCCATGGACCCGACCGATCTCGTCAACCAAGCCATTCAGGGAGATCGTGACGCCTTTATCAGGCTCATCCGAGAAATTGAAAATTCCCTATACAATACAGCAAAATCCATGCTGCGAAAAGAGGAGGACGTAGCTGATGCCATTCAGGAGACGATCCTGAAAGCTTATAAATCCATGCATACGCTTCGTGAACCCCAGTATTTCAAGACCTGGATGTTCCGCATCCTCATTAACGAATGTAATACCATGCTCTCCCGTCGCTCCCTCTCCACATCATATGCAGAGGTGCCTGCCAAGCAGGAAGTATCCAGTCCCTACGACGAGGTGGATATGAGAGAAAGCAGTTGATCGACTGGAAGAATCGAAACGAATTGTCATTGTGCTGCATTATTTTGAGGATCTAACCCTGCGTCAGGTAGCGGATACGCTGAATATATCCGAGAGCGCGGTAAAAATGAGACTTAGCCGGGCACGGCAGGAGCTATACCAAAAATTCAAAAACTTTCGGGAGGTAAAATTGCATGTCGAACCCATTTAATATCGATCAGGAGTTAAAAAAACAAGCAAAGGAGCGCCCTGTCATGTCTAATCTTGTACGCACTCGAATTGATGCCACACTGGAGTCTCTTCCCGAATCACCCAACCAGCTGAATAGTGAACAGGCTCAGCGTCCGCGCCGGGTTAACAAAGGAATGCGACGTACCGCAGCGGCTGCCGTTGCCGCAGGTGTATTAGGTGTTACCGTATTTGCATCCGGATTTGTGTCTCCAGCCATGGCTGATTCTTTGCGCAGCATTCCGCTCGTAGGCAGTCTCTTCAGCTCAATTGAAGCGGATATGGGTCTGAGAACGGCGGGTAACGAAGGTTTGACTAACCCAGTAAACAGTTCTTTTGCTTATCAGGATGTAAAATTCAAGGTGTTGGAAACAGTATACGATGGCACACGCGCAGCATTTCTGGTTCATGTCACGGCTCCCAACCTGAATCAGGGCATGTATGATAACGGCAAGGACATTGTGAAGCTGAGCAGCGGAGTCGACAACGTTTCCCTCGATGTCAATGGGTTTAGCCCAGATGGCGGTCTGTTCTATAGTTCAGCCGGGGCGAACGAGCCTGATACCCTGCTTTTTGAACAGGTCATTCCTACGGATCATAAAGGTGAATTCCCGGATCAGTTCGATGCCAAGGTTAAGTTGACACTACAAGGGCTGGATCATGAGTTTGAGTTAACCGTTCCATTTACCAAATCAACAACGGACACCTACAAGGTTCAGCCTGATACCATCATGGAGAATGACTTGTTTACCGCCACTGTTACGAAAGCCGAGGTTACCCCTATCACAACACGCTTAACTGCCGCCATCGGTTTGAATGGGAAAGAAACGTTGACTGCCAAAGAAAAAGAACAGCTGCAGGACATCAGGTTTGCCATCTATGATGATCAAGGTAGACAACTCACTGCACTCAGCGGCGAGGGTATATATGAAGATAACCAGTTGAAATGGGAAAGCATATATGCAACAACAGCGAAGGATGTAAAATACCTGGTAGTGAAACCTTTTGAGGTGAAAGATGACTTTACCGAAGAGGTCAAAGACAATCAATTTATTCAGCGAATGGAAATGAAAATTCAGCTCCAATAGCTCGAACTCATTTCCTTGCAAAGGGGTCATCGCATGTCCATTCAATTTACCATTTCATCTATAAGTGTCCTTGGTCCACTATTTATTCTGATTCTGCTCGCTCTGGTGATCCACGCCAGGGTGAGCAAAGTTAGATATACAAGCAAACAGTATATGCTGATGCTGACATTCGCTATATACATGCTGGGCGTGCTGCATTTTGTATTTTTCCCAATTGATGTGAATATCGGAATCTATGCCAACCAAACACCCTGGTACAAGAACCTTCAATGGGTTCCGCTGCTGACTGTGGATGCGCCAAGTTTCCTTCTGAACATTGTGCTGTTTATGCCGCTGGGGTTCCTGCTTCCTCTTTTGAAACCTTCAGTTAACTCGATTCGCAAAGCGGCATCGGCGGGCCTAATGTTAAGTTTCACTATTGAAATATTGCAGCTTGTAATTAGGATTACTCTGGGGAATGGCCGCTCGACCGATATCAATGATCTGATTGCAAATACGGCAGGAAGTGTGCTTGGTTTTGTTATTCTTGGTCTGCTCATTCGCCTGATTGGCCAGAACCTGATTCTTCCCTGGACCATGCGAGGGCACAAGCGCTCTACTATGCGTTAGAATCGTAAATCTGAAAATGAGTATGCCTCCCGAAAGGCAAAACATGGTCTGTTCCTTAAGATGAAAAAGTCAGCAAGCTGTGATACAATGAAGGAATTGTGTATTCGCAGACAGACATGCAGATAGAGCTCATTTTTGGGGCTCTACATCTACTGATCATGCTGCCAATCTAGGGAGGTTTATGGAACAACCATGCTCATTATTGGTATCGCCGGAGGGACCGGCTCCGGTAAAACGACGGTAGCTCGCTCCGTCATCGACCGTCTTGGATCAGGCAAAGTGACGTTTATATCCCAGGACAATTATTACAAAGATCAATCACAGCTCACTCCAGAGCAGCGTCGACTCACCAATTACGATCATCCGTTTGCATTCGACAATGATCTGTTGATTGAGCATCTTACCCTGCTGAAGCAAGGACAAACGGCATATGCTCCCGTATATGACTTCACCATAGATAACCGTGCTGCCAATGAGACGGTTGAACTCGCACCGAACCATATCGTTATTGTAGAAGGCCTTCATGTGCTCATCGACGAACATCTACGTGCCCTGCTGGACATCAAGGTATTCGTCGATACCGATTCCGACGTTCGTATTTTGCGGAGAGTGTTGCGGGATATGGAGGAACGTGGACGTACGATTCAATCCGTTTACAAACAATATCTCGAAACCGTCAAACCAATGCACGATGCCTTTATCGAGCCTTCCAAAAAGTACGCGGACATTATTATCCCCGAAGGTGGACATAACGAAGTCGGCATTCAGATGTTGTCGATTTTGACCGAGAAGTACCTGACCGGAGAGAAGTGGAACGGCGCGTAGAAGATATCTAATGTAGAATTGTTAGCCGTCTGCCTCTTCTGGTTTGAGAGAAGTAGGCACGGATCGGCTACTACATTCAATGTAAATTAAACTGAAATCCAGGCTGCGTTGATGCAGTCTGGATTTTTGGTATTATTCTGTTTCTCTCTTTTCAAATGGGTGAAAATGGGTTATCCTTGAAATATATGAGCTTGGCAACTACATATTTAGATCTTCTACCTTAAAGCATAAGGCTATGAATCTACGGATTCGTGGCCTTTTTTTGTGTTTTGGGAGGTTGGATGGGTCTAGAGGAGGGGTTTTAAACCATAATTCGTAAGACCAATATTGAGAAATAATACCAAATACCCAGTTAGACATGGTAGAATATTGATGATTATTACAAATTTAGTATCTAGCAGTATCCAGTACATAACCACAACCAGGAATTGAAATTAGAAAGGAGCAGTATTCATGAAGAAAATGATTCTATCCGGGGTTACGGCCTTGGCTTTGCTTACAGGAGGCGTAATAGGTTCAGGAAGTATCGGGAGTTCAGTAGAAGCCGCTCAAGCTACGCTAAAATTCAAAGATGTCCCTTCGACACACTGGGCGGCTGCAGCGATCAACTCCGCAGTTGAACAGGGATTTTTCCAAGGGTATGCCGATGGAACATTCAAACCAGGCTCACCTGTGACCAAGGCCGAAATGGCTAGTATTCTCGGACGATTAACCGATCAGCCTAATGCAGCCATACAAGAAACCAATAACTTTACAGACGTGCCTGAATGGGCAAAAAGTGGCGTATCCGCTGCGATTGTCAAAGGATTCATCAGCCCTGCCAACTACAATGGAAAACTCGATGCCAAAGCTTCTCTAACACGGGGTGAAATGGCGACCTGGCTGGCACAGGGGCTGACCGTGGTTGATTCGGATTACAAACAAGCTCTGTCTGATGTAAGCAATACCGTGATACCTGCGAAGGAGTACTTCACGGGCAAACTGGCAAGCAACCAAAAAAATGCTGTCGCTGTTGCTCTGGGTACAGGGTTGATGAGTGTTGCTAACGATAAAAATTTTGGAACAGATCGCACCACGACAAGGGCCGAAGTTGCTGTACTGATTGCTCGTTATACAAGTGTGGCGAAAACGAAGCCTGCTGATTTTCAGGGTTTGAATGAGTTGCGTGCAGTTGGTTTAACGGGGACGAATTTGAGCATTATTGCGCCTAAATATAAAGTATTACCAGAGAGTAGATATCCTGAATCAGAGGATTATAGTAAGGTTACAGGGGATTTTGCAAAAATTCGCAATCAAGAGTTAAATACAGTTACTCATTATGCAGATATTAAATTGAAAAACTGGATTATTGTAAACCCTTATGTAAAGTCAGATGCTCGTAGTATTTATTATCCAGTCTTTGTAGACGAAGGATCTACGTTATTACGAGGTGCTTACTATTCATTCCCAGAGTTTGAGATTAGTATTAAAACCTCGATGAATCAGTTACAAGGAGGAAGCCTCATTA
Organism: Paenibacillus sp. PvP094; assembly: GCF_040546835.1. Lineage (NCBI taxonomy): Bacteria > Bacillati > Bacillota > Bacilli > Caryophanales > Paenibacillaceae > Paenibacillus > Paenibacillus sp. PvP094. The sequence goes on from NZ_JBEPOM010000001.1 coordinate 1,798,745, forward strand.
ATTCTCCTGCAATAAACCCTGCAATTTCGCCCTCTAGCAAAGCAGTTATTGATTATGGTGTATCTCACATTAATAGTTTTCTAGGTGCTAAAGGAGTTTTCAATGTTAAAAAACCAACTTACTGGGGTCTTGGATATTTGCATTTTGATAAAACTCTAAATCCTAGAATCCTTTTAGAAAGAAGCGATGGAACTCATTTTGAGATTATACCTCAATGAAAAAACATACACTAGGAGGTATATTGTGCATCGTCTAAGATTTTTAAAAATTTCATTTATTTCAATTATCGCTGCATATTTGATCATAGCTCCACCTCTTGTGGTTTTTGCAGGAGGTGGCCCTGGAACTAAACCTATATTGGAAGCTTTTCGTATGGAACCCTCTACTCCCGCTAGTTCTCAGAAAAAAGTAATTCCACTCGAGGGCACAACAAAGACCAATATTGGTATTTATATTTATCAACTAGATAATATGAGATGGCAAGTAGATGGAGAATGTAATGGGCAAACTTTAAGTAATAACGCATCTACCAATAAGCCAAATTCATCTATTGTATGTATTGACTTATCTTTAGAACACCCAAGTTACAAGCCTACATCATTTGTAGATAAGCTTGGTGATGCACACCCTATGTCAGAGATCACAGAAACTACACTTTTCCCTAAATATATGGACAACACAGCTTGGTATCAAGTTGGCCAACCTATCTTACTAGACGTAGAATCCTTTACTGATAAACGAACAAAATTTAAGATGCAAATAGGAGGAAATATTGAGCCCTCAGCCTACAGACCATATAACCCTCCTAAATACTCTGCGGATTACATATTTTTCACCGATCTATACTGGTACGGTAAAGCCGAGATCACCAAAGAAATCAATCTCACCAATGGCGGCCAACTCACCATTAACCAATCCAAGCAATTAAATGCAACCGTAAAGACCAAAACCGGTGATGGAAGCTTTGGTGCTGAAACCAATGTAAATAGCGGTAATGGGCGAACAACCTGGACTTCCTCCAACCCTGGTGTTGCAACCGTTAGTAATTCGGGATCAGTTCAGGCCGTAAGCAGGGGGACTACTACCATCACCGTACTGTGGGAGAAAGACGACTTCCAATTAACGACAACCACAACGATTGGTGTAGATGAGGATCCCGGAAACGGGGATGGCGGAGGCAATGGGGGCGGAAGTGGTGTTGGATGTTCACCGACAATCGGGCCACCATCTACAGGGACGATTATGAGCATGAGTGACCTTGATCCAAATGCTAACGGTGTAATAAATTCAGATAACAGAGGTAATGAGACATTCAATGTACTGAGAGGAATCCCTACTTCTGAGTCACTGTATACCAATGCATTTGCTGACAACTATCTCTTCAAGCAGGCCTGGGCGAAAATGTCGGGCAAAGTTACGTATGATTGCAGTGTTACGCTGTCCTATGACAGGGAATGGACTGTACCGGGCCCTGATATCTGTACCGAGGATGGCTGTACGGATGGACCACCTGTTCCAGCCAATGACACCGTAACCAAACCATACAATTTCCAGATTACACGGGACTACTCGTACTGGAAAATCAACAATCTTGAAGTGTACAAGATCGCAAAAGCGACCATGCAGAATTATGCCCTGCCGGGTGAACTGGTCACCATGACTCCATCCGGATATACACCGCCAACTTTGGTATCCAAAAATGATGACAACGTGGAGAGCCACGTCAGACCAGGCCAAACAACGTCTATCTCGTATACCCCACCCAAATTAACAGGCGGGCTGAATGCACCTCCCGATGTGCCGGATGATACATCGCGTTTGAAGGGAATGGCTGAGTCCAACACCCCTCAGGCAAAAGTGAATAATGACTCGGTCATATTTAATAATACCAAGATTATGGACGACACGGAGGCGACCAAGGATGGACCTACGCCATCGAATATTCCTAACCCTACAACGATTGGCCAGGATGTCCTCTATAAGCCAAATAACATGATTAGTAACACGCTGGTCAACAAAGAAAACACACCAAGTTCCGGTACCATTTATTACGATCTGCTGCCCGGGAATGTAAATGGCGGCGCCAACAAGGATTTCCCGATTAACAGCATTAACACCGTTACCGTGCACACCCCTGTCGTAAACTACGCCCTGGTATCGGATGATCAGGCTCATAATCAGAAGACGACTCCTGATCAAACCCGGTCAGCACTGATTCTGGAACGTCCATTTATTGTCCGTATTCCAACGACAGGTCAACATTTAAACGCAGCAAGTTACCCCGGTTATGGCAATCGGGACTATGCCAAATATTTTCGAATGAAACAGGTGAAATTCCCGTTCGATGTCTACAACGCGGACAGAAGCCAATTTATCCCGGCTAAAACCTGGGTAGATATCCCGGTAAACCAGCTGGACACCAGCTTTTACCTCCCGGTATGGGTAGACGAGGGCAACTATGAAATTGAATTCCGCAACATTGCGGAGAACGCCCCCTCCAACTTCACCGAACAGCAGGATGCCAATACCAACCTGGCCCATCACGTAGCTGCCGATACGGTTCCTGTCGACGTCATCGGTAGGCTATACGATTTTCATGTCACCGACATTTCGGACTACAACTGGGAAAATGTTTTTCGCAAGCAGCCGGGCAGCCCGGAGCCAACGGGAGTCAGCTATTGGACAGGCTTGAATCGTATAGATGGTGACCCTCGTGGCAATCTGGCACCTTTCGTACTGCCCATTCGTCCAGGCAGCCATCCAATACAGGGATTCAAAAATGTGGCTGTAAAAACCGGGTACCATATCAAGTTTGACCTCAAAACGAAAGGTAATATGTTTGGTCAGCAGGATGGGGTACGGATTACGCCAACTTTTCATTTTGTGAACGAGGATGGTACCTCCCGGCAGGAGGTAGATCTGTATTACCACAGAGGACAGGAAAGATTTATCCGTATCGGATCTGCACAGGATTTGGAGAAACGCTTTGTGGTTCTGAATGCCCGTTTACGAAATGTTCCTGGTACGGAACTGGGCGATGCTGCCCGTTATCGATACACCTATGAACTGACCAAAGAGGAGCAGAGCCAAGGCACACTGGCAGAATACATGGTTCGTTTCGTCGATCAGATCTCGCACCAGAAAACGTGGGTGGGACGTTATGATTGGATGATCCTGCCCTCATCCATTCGCACATTGATCGGACCCAAAACGGACATCCCGCAAGGCGTTAACTTGGATCGGGCAAATGCAGCCATCCAGCACTGGTACGGAGAATACAGCCTGCCAGCCGATGTATATGCCGTGCCGAAAGGCACGGATATGGAGCCACTTGCGAGACAAAACCAGTTGGATGAAAAGTCCGCTGTGTTTCTGAGAAATGGGTATATCGTAGTCAACTTCAATATTGAAAGTCTACGAGATGGCGATACTGACGCGCCTCATCTCCAGTACATCTATGCACCTCTGATGAATCAGTGGCAGATGGAGGGTTTTCAGAACAATCCAGTCGATACTGAAGGCAATTCTTGGCCCATCCAAGACGGGGATGTTGTCTTCTACCATGCCAATCGGTCGAGCCGAAGCGACTTCCAATCCCAAGTGCCACATTAAAAAAAGATATCAGGCGATGCTTAATACTCGGCTGAGTCCCCCATGCTTACGTATATTGGTTTTAATAGATCGGTTTGCGTACATCGGTTTACTTACATTGTAGTACTTTTCAACAGCAGTTCATCATTTCATATAGTGCTTATACAGTAAAAGGATTACTCCGGCTGTCACCACCATGACCCGGAATAATCCTTTTTCTTCGCTTAATTATAAAAAAACCACAATACACCGTACCAACTCAACCGGTGATGCCTTGCAGGGCATACTCTCGCATCTTATCCTTGATCTCCCTCACCGACAACACCGAAGTCATCAGGTTTCGTGTATAAGGATGACTGGCTTTACGCGTTAGTTGTGCACTTTCTAACACCTCAACGACTTCACCATTGTACATAACCGCAGTGCGATCGCTAACCTGCTGCACCACGGCCAGATCATGCGATATGAAGATATATGAGATCCCTGTCTCTTCACGCAATCGGACCAACAGATTCAACATTTGCTGCTGAATGGAAACATCGAGAGCCGAGGTAGCCTCATCAAAAATAATCACATCCGGCTGCACTCCGATCGCCCGGGCAATAACCACTCGCTGCTGCTCCCCACCACTGATTTCGTGTGGATACTTGTCAGCAATCGCAGCAGGCAATCCCACCAGCTCCAGCAAACGATGAATTTCCTTTTCGCCCTGCCTGCGTTTGATCAGTTTATAATTCAATAAAGGCTCAAGGATAAATGATCCCACCCTCATGCGGGGATTGAAAATCGCCGAAGGTTCCTGAAAAACCATCTGAATCTGCTTGCGCTGCAGCCGCAAAGCCTCTCCACTGATCAGAGTAATATCCTGCTTACGATAGATGATATGCCCGGAGGTTGCCTTTTCCAGATGGGTTACGCATTTGGCCAAGGTGCTCTTGCCACTTCCGCTCTCACCTACAATTCCCAGACATTCTCCCGGATAGAGCTTCAGGTTGATCGATTGCAATGCTGAATGGGCTCCCTGGCCCATGGATTCGTAGGTTTTACTTAAATTCCTCATTTCCAGAACGGGTATCCTCTCATCTACCATCCGTATTCTCCTCCAGTTCAGGTACTGCAGCTAGCAACTCGCGTGTATAAGCATGACGTGGACTCGTAATAATACTTGAAGTTTGTCCAAACTCAACCAGTGACCCGTTCTGCATCACACCGATGTAGTCTGCCATATGGGCTGCAACAGCAATATTGTGCGTCACAATGATCATCCCTGTTCCCTGACTTGCCCGAAGGTTGGTCAATCGTTTGATCACTTCAACCTGAGTGGTTACATCCAGCGCACTGGTCGGTTCATCGGCAAGCAGCAGTTCTGGCTCCATCGTTACCGCCATGGCAATTGCCGTTCGCTGCTTCATGCCTCCGCTAAGCTGGCCGGGATACATGCTCATCATCCGCTCGGGGTCATCCAGTCCCATCTGTGAGAGCATGTCCACCGCCATCTCATAGGCAGCTTTCTTCGATAGTTCAACGTGTGTACGGATCGCCTCGATGTACTGACTTCCTACTGTACGGATGGGATTCAGATAAGAACCGCTATCCTGAAAAACCATAGCCATCCGCTTGCCGCGTATGCTGCCCCATTCCTTCTGCGAAAGACTAAATATCGATTTCCCCTGAAAAAAAATGTCTCCCCCGGCATACTGCCCACCGTCTGGAAGCATGCCGAGCAAAGCTCGAAGCAACGTCGATTTACCACTTCCGCTCTCGCCCACTATTCCGATAATCTCCCCGGCATTCATTGCGAACGATACATTCTGCAGTGCAGGTGAACCGCTCTTATATGCTACAGAAAGCCGATCTACACTCAGTAAAGCGCTCATTATTGCCCAACCTGAATATTGCGATCCAGGAGATAAAAGTCGATCGGATACATCGTCGCACCCTGAACGTTGCTCTTGCTTACAATGTTAATTGGAGTATAGGTAATAAACATGTATGCCGCATCATCCAGAATCATCTGCTGGGCTTCTGCAGCCAGTTCATATCTTTTCTCCACATCGAATTCGGAATGCAGCTGCTGAATCACCGCATCCAGCTTCGGATTGCTGTATCCACCGATGTTCCACTCCGCTCCCGTTTTGAAATAAAAGTCGAGAATATACTGGGGATCTCCGGTAATCCCTGTATTAATGCTGGTCAGCGCCAAATCGTAGTTCCCGCTTTTTTGGTGATCAGTCAGATCCTCGTAAGAGGTCATTTCCAGATTAACTCCAATTTCCTTGAGTTGGGACTGCATTGCAGCAGCCACAATGGAGTCCGATTCATAAGCCGAATTGAGAATCAATTGAAGCGTTAGCTTCTGTCCGTCTTTTTCCCGAATACCGTCCCCATCCGCATCCATGTAGCCAGCCTTATCCAACAGCTTCTTGGCTGTCTCCGGTTCATAGTCATACCCCTTGACCTGATCATAGCCAAAAGGCAGAGCCGAGGTAAACGGTCCTTTGGCCGCCTGACCGCCCACCAGTGTGTTTGCATACATCTCGCGGTCTATGCCGTACGAGATTGCACGCCGTACGTCCGGCTCACTCAGCAGCGGATTCTGCGTATTAAACCATACAAACTGCGTACGCAGGCTCGGGATTTCATCAATCGTATATTGACTCTGATCCTGGAATAATGCCAGGCTGCTTCGTCCCACGTTGCTGGCTACATCAATCTCACCCGATTGCAGTGCAAGGGCACGCGTGCTGTCATCCTTGATATATTTGAATGTAATGGTATCCACATCGGTTGCCCCGTCCCAGTATCCGTCATACTTTTTCACTTGAATCTCCTGATCCGGGGTATAGCCTGTTACCATAAACGGCCCTGTAGCGATAGGCTCACTCTTGAATTTGGACGTATCCGCGCTTGTATCCACTATTACAAACAGGGGTTCAGCAATATTGCCAAGAAGGGATGCATAAGGCTCAGTTGTTTTAAAGGTCAGATCCTGACCTTCGGCAATCATGGAAGCTACCGGCAAGGTCGACTGTCCTCTCTCATTTAATTCGATGGAACGTTCAATGGACTTCTTCACCGCATCTGCCGTGACCTTATTGCCGTTATGAAACGTTACACCTTCCCGGATATGAAAATGCCATGTCGTATCATCGATTCGATCCCAGCTATCCGCAATTTTCGGTACCAATTTCATATTTTCGTCAAACTGAATCAGGGTCTCTCCTATTGCTGCCCGTGTAAGGGTCCAGCCGTTCCACTCCTCTGCCGGATCCAGATTACTTCCAAGCCAGAATAGCGCTACATTCAGATGAGTCGGTTTACCAGCACTGCCTTTGTCCGCCTCCACCTTTTCGCCAGATGATGATGAGGTGGAAGTACTTGTTGTGGTTTGGCCACATGCCGCGATAATACATAAAACCAATAATGACAGTACGGTAAGCGTTAGTGTTTTTCCATATCTCGAATTCATTCCCGTTCCTCCTGTTAAGCTGCCTTTTTCTTGGGATCCAGCACATCCCTCAGACTGTCGCCCAGCAAATTAAAAATGATCACCGTGCAAAAAATCGCAAGTCCCGGATAAATCAACAGCCACGGAGCTGTCTGCAAATATCGTCTGCCTTCATTCAGCATTGCCCCCCACTCCGGTTCGGGAGGCTGAGCACCCAGCCCCAAAAAGGACAGGCCTGAGATGGATAACATCATGCCGCCCACATCCATCATCGCCATGACGATGAGAGGAGACAGCATGTTGGGCAGGATGGTTCTGGTGATGATCTGAATCTTCCGTGCGCCGCTGAAGGCTGCCGCAGCGACATACTCCCTTTGCTGAAGCGAGATCACCAGACTTCTTGCCAGTCGTGCATACTTCGCCCACCAGACAACAGCCAGGGCAATTACCGTATTAAATAGACCTGGCCCCAGCATCCCCACTACTGCGATGGCGAAGATTAATCCTGGAAAGGCCATCAGCGTATCGGATAACCGCATCAGCACTGTATCCGTCAGACCACGGGCAAAACCTGCGATAACACCAATGGTTACGCCAAGCACAAACACAATTCCGATCATCATAAAGGTAAGCAGAAGCGACGTCCTTGCCCCGTAAAGGATACGGGATAACACGCAGCGTCCAAGCTGATCGGTTCCAAGCGGATATTCCGAACTGGCTGGCTGCAGTACCTTGGCAAAATTCGTTGCCAGTGGATCATGCGGTGCGAGCAGCGGCGCAATCATGGCGAGAATGACCCAGAGGAGGGTCAGTGAACATAGAAATGTGAACCAGCGATGCTGTGTCAGAATAAACTTAAATTCTCTCATTTTAGACATCCACGTCCAGTCGAATCCGCGGGTCATGCAGATGTGTCCAGAGATCAACCATCAGATTCAGCAATACATAGATGGTTGCCATCCAGATGACATAGCCCTGAATCAGGGGATAGTCTCTTGTAAAGATGGCATCCACCGCCATCTGCCCTACACCCGGCCATACGAACAAACTTTCCACAATGGCTGCCCCGCCGAGCAGGGCGCCTGTGGACATGCCCATGAGCGTAACGATGGGCAATAATATATTGGGTAAAATATGCTGCAGCATAATGACTCTCTCCTTCACGCCTCTGGCTCTGGCCCCCGTGACATAGTTCTGGGACATCTCTTCCAGAATTACCGTACGGATCTGCCTGATATATTGGGCGATTAGAGGTAACGCCAGTGTGCATGCAGGCAATATCAGGCTGTTCCAGCCCGAACTCCCCATGACGGGCAGCAGCTTGAGCTGTACGCCAAACACCAGCATGAGCAGCATCCCGAGCCAGAAGCTCGGCATGGACAACCCTGCAAACGAAAACAGGCGAATGACGTAATCCAGCACGTTGTTTCTGTAGACGGCCGACAAAATACCCAGTGGAAACGCAATCAGAATGACCAGCAGCAGGGCACTTCCTGTTAGCCGAAGCGTGGCTGGAAGCCTGGACAGCAGAATGTCGAGCACAGGCCTGTCGTATTTATAGGACGTTCCGAAATCTCCGGTAAGCACCTGTCCCAGCCAGGTTCCGTAGCGTATCCAAAATGGCTGATCCAGTCCCAGCTGGACACGCACCTGCTGTACCAATTCGTCCGACGGTGTGACCCCTGTAGACATGAGCATAAGCCTTGCCGGGTCCCCCGGAGACAGATAGGTCAGCAGAAACGTCAGAAACGAAATGCCGAATAACACGGCTGCCAGCTGAATGAATCTTTTCACAATATATCTACTCACATGTCTGACATCCTCTCCCCAATCTCCAACCCCGCACGTGACTTGTCCATGCATATCAAAAAAGACGTCTCTCTCCGCTAGTACCGGATAAGGACGTCTTAAATAAACAGATTTTCAGAAAAAATCATGCTCTCTAAACACCTTCCTATCTCCCGTAGGTACTACTGTGTTGTTAAACTAGGCAGGTCTCCTGGCTCCAGAATCCTCGTCATTGCAGCACCTTCCCGGTCTAAACCAGTGGCATAACGCTGCATGACTCCTCTGTTACAGTGGCGGGACCGCGCCGGCATCACACCGGTCTTCCCTATTAAGCTTCTACCCGAAGGTAAAGCACCCAGTTCCACATATTCAATTGAAATGCATTCTGTACCAGTATAGCTGGCTCACAGATAATGATCAAAGCATTTATTCAAATTTGAAACAGCTCGTCAGCCTATTCCCGCTCTCTCGAACCTTTGGGGGATACTCCTGTCACACGCTTGAACATCTTGGAAAATAAAAGCGGATCCGTATACCCCACGGAGTGGGCAACCTCACTGACCGAAAGCGTTGAACTCTGCAGCAGCTCTGCTGCGCGATTCATCCGGTATTCAAGAAAGAATGCCTGAAGCGACTTCCCGTACTTCTCCTTAAAAAGACCGGACAGATACGTACGATCCAAGCGGACGGACTGCGCAATATCAAGGATGGACGTCTTCTGGCTGTACCTGTTCTCCATGAACTGGACGGCTTGTCTGATGTATTCATCCTTGGTGGAAAGGGGATGCCCCGCCTTCTCTTCTTCAGGTGAGGAGGATATCAGTTCGGCAATTAAACGGTATAACAGACTCTGGCTAAAAACATCTCCGCCATTGCGTGATGACGCCTGAGTCATGTCTGCATACAAACCATCCATTACCTTCGGATCTCTGGCATCAAATACAGGATGTGCCGGACTCAGTTTTGCCCGCTGCATAAATGTCTTGGCATGGACGCCCTTAAACCCGAACCAAGAGTACGTCCATGGCTCCTTCGCATCGGCCTCATAATGGATAATGGTATCCGGGAGAATGACGAAGCCCTGACCCTGGGTCAGCCGGTATTCCTTATCCTCCATATGCACCGTTCCCCATCCCTCATGAATGTAATGAACCACATAGGAATCTCGCACCCCTGGACCCCAATAATGAGAAGGATCGCAGGCTTGCCAGCCGAAAAACAACAGCACCAGCTCCATCTGTGTCCAGTCCATGGGCATCACATTAAACTCAATCGGTGTCATCCTCCCACTCCTTCCCTTCCTCCGCATCTATTTTTTCATTTTAAATTATAACAGGTGAACCTGGGAAATATCAGCTGAAAGCGGGACCAAAAATGGGATTATGCCATGTATGGGAGAGGTTGAACCATAGTTATATAAGCCGGATCGGCCTATAGTTGGGGTACACCATTATTCAGGGAGGCTGGACTTGAGATGAACAAAATTACGTTTCTCGGTGCAGGCAGCACCGTTTTTGTCAAAAATGTATTAGGTGACGTCATGATGACCGAAGCACTGCAGGATTTTGAATTGGCCTTGTTTGATATTGATGCCGAGCGGCTGAATGATTCGGAGCGACTGCTGACCAGTATGGGCCGTTCTCTTGGAAGCCGTTGTTCCGTAAAAAAATACACAGACCGCAAAGAAGCACTGCGCGGTGCCAAATATGTCATTAACGCCATTCAAGTGGGCGGATATGATCCATGTACAATTACGGACTTCGAAATACCGAAGAAATACGGACTGCGTCAGACCATTGCTGACACCCTTGGCATTGGCGGTATCTTCCGTAATTTGCGTACCATTCCGGTCATGCTCGACTTTGCCCGGGACATGCAGGAAGTGTGTCCTGACGCCTGGTTCCTGAACTACACCAACCCGATGGCCGTACTGACTAATGTCATGAACGTGCATGGAGGGATCAAAACGGTAGGTCTGTGCCACAGCGTGCAGGTATGCGTGCCTCACTTATTTGAAGCGCTGGGAATGGATCAGACAGGCGTAGTTGCAAAAGTGGCAGGAATCAACCATATGGCCTGGCTGCTGGAAGTAACGAGAGATGGCCAGGATCTGTATCCGGAGATTAAACGTCTGGCGAGGGAGAAACAGAAGGAGCAGCATCATGATATGGTGCGTTTCGAGCTGATGAATCGTTTTGGATATTACGTAACGGAGTCTTCCGAGCACAATGCTGAGTACCATCCATACTTTATCAAACGGAATTATCCGGAATTGATCGAACGCTTCAACATCCCGCTGGATGAGTATCCGCGCCGCTGCGTGAACCAGATTGAAGGTTGGAAGGAAATGCGCGAGAAGCTGTTTGCCAGTGAACATATTGAACATACCCGCAGCCGCGAATACGCTTCGCATATCATGGAAGCGATGGAAACGGACCGTCCATACAAAATCGGCGGTAATGTAATGAATACCGGTCTAATTACCAACCTTCCTCGTGAGGCCTGTGTCGAGGTGCCATGTCTGGTGGACGGATCCGGAATCAGCCCAACATACATTGGCGACCTGCCTCCGCAGCTGGCGGCACTGAACCGCACCAACATCAACACCCAGCTGCTGACGATTGAAGCGGCCATGACGGGCAAAAAGGAACATATCTATCATGCCGCCATGCTGGATCCGCACACTGCTGCCGAGCTGTCCATTGATGACATCGTTGCCATGTGCGATGAACTGATCGAGGCTCATGGGGATTGGCTGCCGAAGTATACATCCTAAAGCAAAAGATCATTTTTATTTCATTGTTGATAAAAAAAGCGCCGAAGACCTCTGTAAATCCAGGAGGCTCCGGCGCTTTTTTATGGGATTCTTATTACATTTCCAAACTAATCCTGAAGCAAAAAGCGATAGCCAATTCCGGGCTCGGTCTGGATGAATCGCGGTTGCGTAGGGTCTTCCTTTAATTTTTTGCGCAGATGACCCACGTAGACCCTCAGATAATGACTATCAGATTCGTGATGATGCCCGCCCCATACCTGCTGCAGCAGCTGGCGCTGGGTAATGATCTTTCCGGCGTTGGAGGCCAGAACCTTGAGCATATCATACTCTGTGGGTGTTAATTTGATCGGCAAACCGTCCAGCTCCACCTGCCTTTGTGCCAGATCTACAGTGAGAGACCCAAAACGCAGCACAGGTTCATCGGTTGTCTTCGCCACATGCCGAAGTGCAACCCGAATCCGGGCAACCAGTTCACCCATGCCAAACGGCTTCGTTACATAGTCATCGGCCCCACCGTCAAGCGCAGCAATCTTGTCTTCCTCGCGTTCCTTCGCCGTCAGTACAATAATGGGCACCTGGGACCATTCGCGAACGCGATGCAGCACGTCCATCCCGGACATCCCCGGCAGACCCAGATCGAGTATGATCAGATCTGGATGAACGATACTCGCCTGAATGACAGCCTCGTCGCCATCTGCACATTCATGAATTTCGAATTGATGGGCCTGCAGGGTCACCTTCAGCAGTTTGCGAATCTGTGGTTCATCATCTACAACCAATATGCGAGCCCCTTGCGATGCCGTCATGTTACTCAACCTCTCCTTGTCCTCTATAGGGAAATAATGCTTCCGGCGCTTCCATGGGCAAACAGATGCTCATTCTTGTTCCGCCTCCTGGATTGGGATCTGCTTCAATCGTTCCTCCGTGAACTTCAACAATCCCTTTGCATATAGCCAGTCCCAGTCCTGTGCCCGTCACATGACGAGAGGATTCCGACCGGTAAAACTTTTCAAAAATCCGCTCCCTGTCAGCATCAGGAATACCTACACCATTGTCCGCTACCACAATGGTCAGCCTGGCGTTTCTCTCATCCCTCGTAACAGTAAGGACAATCTCGCTATAGTCAGGAGAATATTTAATGGCATTGCTGACCACATTGATCAGCACCTGTTCCAGCAGCACTTCATCTCCACATATAAATAACGGTTGATCCGGCAAATCCACACGAATGCTCCGATGCTTGCTGAATTCCCTTACTTGCGTTAACACCACGCTGATCATGTCCCCGACGTCACACCATTTCCTGCGCAGCTGCAGCATACCGCTCTCCAGCTTCACCATGCCCAGTAAATTGCTCACCAATCGGTTCATGCGCATGGCACCATCCCGAATATTGCCCGTCAGCTCCTTCCGGTCTTCCGGGGTAAATATGGCGTCATTCTCGATCAATCCTGTAGCGGATCCAATGATCGTCGTTAAGGGCGTCCGCAGTTCGTGGGACACAGAGTCCAGCAAAGCCGTGCGAATGCGCTCTGATTCGGCAGTCATCTGTGCCACCCTTGCTTCCTCTGCCAGTTTGACGCGAGCAATTGCACTGGCCGCCAGCCCTCCACAGGCCTCCAGCAATTGCAGCTGTTCCCGCTGCTCATGAATATCCCTGGCCTCCATACGGACGGCAAGCACGCCGTGTATCTGATCTTCCGTACGCAAGGGAACGTATAGACCCAAAGATTCCCGCAGGATGGTAGAACCTCTCCCCGCAGTTTCGCCATTCCTGTACACCCACTTGGCAATCGCGATCTCTGATTCCTCTCCACCCCAGACTGCGGTTCCCAGGTCATCGGCAGATGCTGTTACTTTCAGCTCATCATGAGCATCAGGCAAATATACGGCAGCCTGGGTACCCAGTGTGTATGATACTTGCTTCGCAATATGATGGAGCAGTGTATCCAGATCCGTAACAGCCGTCATCTGGCGGCTGAGCGCATACAATGAATTGGTAGTGGCTTCACGCTGCCTAACCATCTCCAGCTGCTGACGTAAGCGACTGGAAAGTGTGGCTGTTAAAACCGCTACGGCCAAATACACAATAAAGGAAAAAATATATCGCAGATCCGCAACGGTAAAACTGAGATTCGGAGGTACAAAAAAGAAGTCAAACATGATTACGCTAAGACTCGCTGCGTAGATTGCAGGGCCCAATCCCCAGTAAACGGCGCTCACCAAAATGGGAAACAGATAAATGAGTGAGACGTTAACCAGATCACTACTCATGCCGATGACATGAAGCAGTGGGGTTAATAAGGTAATGCCAATGGTTACCCATACATATTGGGAAACCCGGTGCAAAGGAGGATTCCCCTTCTCTTCTGTGTTTCGTTCAGGCACTGTACTGTTCACATCCCGCTTGGATCATAATCGTAATCTGCAACTATTAATACATCCATATGTCTGGACAGCCGTACCAGCCGATTGATCACCGATCCGGCACCACGATAGCCATTTAGCCACCAGAGCCTCTTCGCTTGACCAACCACCAGCTGCGTTGCTTTTTCCTCTGCTGCCTTGCTTGCCAAAATACTTGATACTTCCCTCAGTTTCTCACTGTGATGAATATGAAATTTCCCACCCAGCCTTATGGTTAGCTGTTCCAGGGCCTCCAGCTGATCCTTTACTTCGTCACTCATTGCCCTGCCTACATGTACATGATGTACATGCCATACGGCCTTCAACCGATAAGCCGTGCGAAAACCACGGCGAATTAACCGCTCCGCATGTTTGTCACTGCTTACACAGACAAAGACCGCTTCCTGTCTTCGCCAAGGGCCCCGAAGCGCACTTTTTTGCTCCTTCGCTTCCAGCCGTTCATCCACATCATCGGCCAGTTCACGCAGGGCAAGTTCCCGCAATGCAATCAGATTGCCAATGCGGAAGAAATTCGCAAGTGCCTGCTCCACCTTGGCTGCTGCATAGATTTTACCTTCCCGCATGCGCTGCCGCAAGGCCTGAGGTGCAACATCGATTAACTGCACTTCATCTGCCATTTGCAGAATCTGATCCGGTACCGTCTCCCGGACCCGAATTCCCGTAATGTGCTCTACGGCATCGTTCAGGCTTTCCAGATGCTGCACGTTAACAGTCGTGATTACCGAGATACCTGCATCCAGCAGATGAAGCACATCTTCGTAACGTTTTTTCCTTACGCTTCCGGGCACATTGGTATGGGCCAGTTCATCCACCAACACTACTTCCGGGCAAAGGCGAAGAATAGCCTCCGTATCCATCTCCTCCAGCGCTACTCCCTGATATGTCCGACGATCCCGTGGAATGACAAGCAGCTGTCCAATCTGTTCCATGGTCTCGGCCCGATTGTGCGTTTCCAGCAAGCCGATTCGGACATCAATGCCTTTGCGGAGCAGATCGTTGCCTTCCCGGAGCATCATATAGGTTTTGCCTACGCCCGGGGCTGCACCGATGTATACTTTGAATTTGCCTCTATGAATCTGGCCGATCTGTTTCTTCACTTCTTGATCGCTTAATCTGCGATAGGTTGTGCTGCGGGTATCCGGCAATTTCGCAGGAAGTAATCGTTCTCCATCCAGTTCGGTTCGGTCTGCAAGCAGGAACAGATCTACCCCCTGCAGCTTGTGCAGGAGCGAGTTGATGACTGAACCTTGCCATAACTCCTGCCAGCGGGTATGACGTGAGTGACCCATCACAATACGCGTAATCTGCTGCCTGGCAGCATAACGTGCCAAGGCGGATGGAATCCTGCGACGATGCGTCATGGGCAATTCCTCGAATGCTCCTCCGAATTTCTCCACCAGCTTGATCATGTTTCGGCGAAATACCGTGGCTTCCTTGGTTAATGCCTTCTTCATGTCGCGGAAAGTGACCACGCATAAATCACCATTCAGTCTCTTCGCAATCTGCTGCCCTCTTCGAATGTAAATGGATCCATTCCAATGATATTGGGTCGACACCAGCACCCGTTCCATGATGCCTGTTGTCATGGTAATACCCATCTCTTCCCGGTGTTCCCTCAGTGATTCATTGACTCCTTCGGCAACGAGTTTCAGCGCCAGTTCCCGTAAAATGCCCAAATTGCCTTGTCGAAACACTGCCTCTCCCTCATACCCCTTCAAATGTCCTTCGGCAAGCCGGGTCAAAACCGTTTCCGGTGTCACATCGATCAGCTTCACTTCGTCAGCCAATTCAAGTGTCCCCGCAGGAACGGTATAATCTGCCGCAATACCTGTAAGTTTACGGGCCAGTTCGGTATACCCTTCCAGCTCGTAGACGTTTACCGTTGTGATCACACTGATGTTGTGTTTCAGCAGATACTGAATATCCTCCAGCCTCGTAGCATGCAGAGCTCCCTCGCGGTTTCTATGCGCCAGTCCGTCAACGAGCACCACTTCCGGATTGCGCTCCAGCAGAGCTTCAATATTGAGATCCTTCATCTCCATGCCATCTCTCTGACGGCACCAGTGGATACTCGGAATCCGTTCAAGCTCGCCGAGCTGTTCCACGGTTTCCGGTCTTTGCATGGTCGATACCGCGCAGATCACCACATCAATGCCTTGCTGGCGCAGCGTATTTCCTTCTCTTAACATATGATAGGTTTTGCCAGAACCGCTGACCGGACCGATATAGATGGTGAGCGTGCCCTGCTGCAGCTTCGTAATCATCTTCAGGAGGTCCTCGGCTGATCTGCGCTTGAAGCTTTCATGCATTCGTTGATGTCTCCTTTCCACTCCCAATTTATCGAAAATGGAGAAAGCCCCTTCCGAAATCCGGAAGAAGGCCAATGATAGATAAGGCGATTTATGCCGCTTTTGACTTGAGCTCAGATATATTTCTGCAGGCTAATTGAGCTCTGCTGTCAGCGCCAGATTCAGTGCAGTCACATTGACACGAGGCTCTCCGAATATGCCGAGCTGACGCCCTTGAACATGCGCTTCCACAAGTTCTACGAGCTGCTGCTCACTAAGACCTGTCGCCTGACTAATTCGCGGGATCTGTGCTTTTGCTGCTTCCGGTGAAAGGTCAGGATCCAGACCTGAGCCCGAACCCGTCACCAGATCGGCAGGAATCTGCTGTAGTGTGGGATTTTCCTGTCTAAGCTGAGCAATCTTATCTTTCATCTCACCAATATACTCCGCCGAAGCTACTGCCCGATTGGAGCCTGCCGATGCCGTCGGGTCATAACTCGCGTTTGATGCACGGGGTTGGAACATGGCCGGTGATTTTACTTCCTGTGCCAGCAGGGATGAACCGATCACTTTTCCGTTTTGGGTAATCAGGCTCCCATTCGCTTCTGCTGGAAACAGCAGCTGTGCCGCAGCAGTCGTCACCATCGGATACACGATGCCGCAGATCAGCATAAGTACAACTGACAAGCGGATGGCAGGCAGTATGGTCTTCATATCAGTCACATCCTGAATTCGTTATTTTAAAACAAAATTGAGCGTTACACTGTATCACTTCGATTACAGCCCCATCTTCCGATCGCTGTAATCCACGGATTTTTTGATCTATTCTCCTAATGGAGAAAATCCGTGGATAGCTTAGGCTTCCGAAGTAGCTTTCTTGCAGAAAGCTTTTAGGCGAACACTTCGTTTCTACAGATTTGTTCTGCCCTCTCTGTTTTCGTGTAAAAAGGAGTCCAATTTATAGGAGTTAGTGTCACACCAGATGAAGCCCCGAAAGAATCAGGTCAATCAGCTTAATCCCGATAAAGGGTACGATCACGCCACCCACGCCATAGATCAACACATTGCGTCCGAGCAGCCGCTCGGCTGACATGGCCCGGTACTTCACGCCCTTCATCGCAATCGGAATGAGCAGCGGGATGATGATTGCGTTAAAGATCAATGCCGACAGAATGGCCGATTGCGGTGAAGCCAGATTCATAATATTCAGCGATTGGAGCTGCGGCATGGCGATAATAAACATCGCCGGGATAATGGCAAAGTATTTCGCAATATCATTCGATATCGAAAAGGTGGTTAGCGCCCCGCGTGTAATCAAAAGCTGCTTCCCAATGGAGACCACCGACAGAAGCTTGGTCGGGTCGGAATCAAGGTCAATCATGTTGGCCGCTTCCTTGGCCGCCATGGTACCCGAATTCATCGCCAGGCCCACATCGGCCTGCGCCAGGGCAGGCGCATCATTGGTCCCGTCGCCGGTCATGGCGACGAGCTTGCCTGCCTGCTGCTCTTTTTTGATCGCGGCGATCTTGTCTTCCGGCTTCGCTTCAGCAATAAAGTCATCCACGCCTGCTTCCAGTGCAATCGTGGCTGCTGTAAGAGGGTTGTCGCCTGTACACATGATCGTTTTGATGCCCATGGACCGCATCTCGGCAAACTTCTCCTTCAGACCCGGCTTCACTGTATCCTTCAGGTAGATTACACCGTAGATCCGGTCATCGATCGCAACAGCAAGGGGAGTGCCTCCAGCCTTGGCAATGCGATTGGCGATGTCATCCAGATCGGCAGGAATTCGTCCACCCCGGGAAGCAATATGATGCTTGATGGCATCCACTGCGCCCTTGCGAATCTGCATTCCGCTGCCAAGATTGAGACCCGACATACGGGTCTCGGCGGTAAACTCCACACTTTCCGCATCTGCATATTCCTGCTCTGGCCAGCGCTCTCCCTGCTTGCCTGCAAGCTCCACCACGGAGCGTCCTTCCGGCGTCTCATCACGAACCGAGGCCTGCAGCGCTGCCCGGGTCATCTCCTGCACGGTCACACCCTGAACGGGAATGAACTCGGAGGCCATGCGATTTCCGTACGTAATTGTTCCGGTCTTATCCAGAATCAGCGTATCAATATCCCCTGCCGCTTCCACTGCTTTCCCTGACATGGCGAGCACGTTGAACTGCGTGACCCGGTCCATTCCGGCAATCCCGATTGCGGACAACAGGCCCCCTATTGTTGTAGGAATAAGGCAAACCAGCAAGGCAATCAGTGTCGCCAAATCAAGGCGAATGCCTAGGTAACTCGCCATCGGAACCATCGTCAGAATGACGATCAGGAAAATCAGGGTCAATACGGCCAGCAGCGTGGTCAGCGCGATTTCGTTTGGCGTTTTCTGACGCTGCGCACCTTCAACCAGAGAGATCATCCGGTCAAGGAAGGATTCTCCCGGATCGGTCTGTACCCGCATGACGATATAGTCGGAAGTGACTCGTGTACCTCCCGTTACGGAGGAAAAATCACCGCCTGCTTCCTTGATGACCGGAGCTGATTCACCCGTGATGGCCGATTCGTCTATGGAGGCCAATCCTTCAATAATCTCGCCGTCCGTGGGGATCAGTTCTCCTGCTTCCACGCGGACAATATCTCCCTTTTTCAACTGAGTCGATGATACTTGCCGAATTGTCCCATCCTTTTGCATCAATTTGGCGGTCGTATCCGATTTCGTCTTGCGCAGGGTATCTGCCTGGGCTTTGCCCCGGCCTTCGGCGAGCGCTTCAGCAAAGTTGGCAAACAGCAGTGTGAACAACAGGATGAGGAACACCGCAACGTTGTACCCCCGTCCCGCTTCCGATGCAGCAAAAAGATCCGGATCGATACATAAGAGCAGCGTGATGAACGTGCCAACTTCCACGATAAACATGACGGGATTTTTGATCATGACCATCGGATTAAGTTTCTTAAAGGCGTCCAGAGAAGCCTGCCGTACGATGTCCCCGCTTAATCTCCTTTTGCCTGGACCTTGTTGGCGGGGATTAATCTCCTTTCCCTCACCCTTTCCGCTTGGTCTGTATGTTTCGTTGTCTGTTTCTGCAATTGCTTGATTACTTGTTCCTTCCACCATGTGTTCCTTCTTTCGCTCTATAGCACCCATTAATTTCGTGCACCTCCATGCTCAATGTCCTTGCTGTACTTCCCGTATCTCATTCATAGACTGTCTGCCCGTTACCGGAGCATCGCCAAATGCTCAGCGATCGGCCCAAGCGCCAGTGATGGGAAGAAGGTGAGCGCTCCGACCACCACAATCATCATCACCAGAATCCCTGCAAATAAAGGGGTATGTGTGCGAAGTGTACCCGTTGTTACCGGAACTATTCGTTTCGTTGCCAGGGATCCTGCAATCGCGAGCATGGCAATCATGGAGATGTACCTTCCCAGAAGCATCACCACACCAATGGCGATATTGTAAAAGTCGGTATTGGCATTCAGTCCGGCAAAAGCGGACCCATTATTGGCAGCACCCGATGCAAAAGCATAAAGCACTTCGGTCAGGCCATGCATGCCTGAATTTGAAATCGAGGCTACCGCTTCGGGCCGCATAAGCGCCAGCGCAGTTGGAGCCAAAATAATTAAGGGATGAATCAGCAGCGCAATCGATGCGAGCTTTACTTCTTTCCCTTCAATTTTTTTGCCCAGAAATTCAGGTGTCCGTCCTACCATCAGTCCGGAGATAAACACGGCCAGAATGACGTACAGCAATCCGTTAAGCAGGCCTACCCCTTTACCGCCAAATACGTTATTGAGCATCATTTCGGCAAGTGCCACCATTCCGCCGAGCGGCGTGAGCGACTCATGCATATTGTTGACGGATCCCGTTGTCGCAGCTGTAGTCACTGCCGTGAATAACGCCGATTCGGCTATCCCAAACCTGACCTCTTTCCCCTCCATGTTCCCTTGAATGCCGGCGGCATCCAGCGCAGGTACACCGCGGTACTCCGATACAAAAACAGTCGTGAGCATCACGAGAAACAGAAAGCTCATCGCTGCAAACAATGCCCAGCCTTGCTTCCGGTTGTTTACCATCAGTCCGAATGCATACACCAGTGCAGTGGGCAGCAGCATCATGCAGACAATGTGGAGCAGATTCGCCAGCGCCGTTGGATTCTCGAAGGGATGTGCTGCATTGGTTCCAAACCAGCCGCCGCCATTCGTACCAATGTGTTTAATCGACTCGAGTGAAGCAACCAATCCGCGAGTGATTGTCTGCTCTCCGCCTTCCAGCGTGGTCGCGTTCACCGCCCCTGCCAGCGTCTGTGGCACACCCTGAAAGACCAGGAATAAGGCCACAATGAAGCTCAGCGGTAAAAAGATTCTTGTAATCGACCGTACCAGGTCGACATAAAAGTTCCCCAGTTCATCCCTCCGGCCAACCAGTCCGCGGATGAATGCAATTGCTACAGCGAAGCCCGTTGCCGCCGATGTAAACATCGGGAACGTCACGGCCAGCATCTGTGACAGATACGACAGGGCATTCTCGCCCGTATACGACTGCCAGTTGGTGTTGGTCATGAAGGATGCTGCTGTATTAAACGCCTGCGCTGCAGGCATGTTGCTGATGCCATCCGGGTTGAGCGGCAGAAACTGCTGCAGCCGCAGCACCAAAAACATCAAAATCAACATGACAAAGTTGGAAATGAGCACAGCTGAAAGGTACTTTTTCCAGCCCATCGACTCATTCTCCCGAACCCCCATTAATCGATAGAGCAGTCGTTCAGGTCCTCCAAAGATCCGGTCCAGTCCTGTCCGCTTGCCATCGAATACCTTGACCAGATAACTACCCACCGGTTTTACCAGCAGGATGATGATCAGCAGCGTGACCGCCACTTGTAATAAACCGCTACCCATATCCATAGTTCCTCCCTAATCTGCGATCCAAATGATTCAGAATTTCTCCGGCTTCACGAGCACATAGCCCAGATAGACCATAAGTGCCAGTACAATCATTCCTATAGCGGTCATATGCATCTTCCCCTCTCTGGCTATAGCCCTAGGCTCTCTCGCAGAATTTAATGAAACCCCAGAACACCACGAACAGCAGTACAACCAATCCGATCATTGCAGCATCACTGACCATATGCCCTTCCTCCCTCTCTCTACCGTTCTTCCAACCTGCTACGTGTAAAATCTTATACCTGAACGCTGTAAAAAGGGGGTAAAGAAATCCCTGCCAGGGTGTAAAAAAAACGTAAAAATAGACCCGTTCCTTCGCCAATGGCTGAAAGAAAACGGGTCTATCGGTGATTTGACCTTTATCCAAACGGATTCTGCGCCCATTGCAGCAGTCTCTTTTTCGTGATTTTGCCGTGGGATGTGTGCTTGATGACCTGCCCTTGATCCAGGAGCAGCACCTGTGGTGATTCATGATGTACCTCTGTTTCCTCCGCAATCCGGCGGGAGAGCGGGCGATTCTCGATGACTTTGACGATATGATAGTCCATCTGCTGTCTGGGATCGGACGCATTGGAGCCCACAAATGCCATAAACTCGCGGTACGCTCTCGCGCTGATCGGGCAGGTGGTGCTGTGCTTCAGGATGAGTACGGGATGATCCTCCGAAGATTGAAGTGCCTCTTCCCAGTCTTCCTGTCTACGGAGTTCACGGACATGTTCCTTCAACATATCTTCCGTACCGGCAATCGCCCGTTTGCTTACCACTGATCCAATCACAACGCCAAGGGCCACGCCAAAAGCAATGCCGAGTGCGAGCTGATCCGTTGCCGTACCAATGCTCACTCCGAGTGCTAGGCCTAATCCAAGCCATAGAGCTTGGGGATTCACTTTTTTCTCCATGGTGATCATCCTTTCAGAGCATATGTATAATAAGGTTCTATAACAATTTTCTGTCCTGTATTCTCCTCAAATTATACCATAGGCATGCCTTTGGTCGACTTTTATAAAATGCATCTCCGGGTATATACTTGTGATACACTGATTGTAAATTGGAAACGATGAATGGAGAAACAATGGGGAAAGGCGGAATCACGAAATGACATATGCTTTTATGATAGAACCTCAGCATTACATTCCCCTGGACAACGATGAGGAACTCATTGAAAAGTGCCAGGAGTGGGGCCTGCTTTCGGGTAAAGCAACCAAGCTCAAAACGTTCTACTATAAAGGAAACGGACTGAACACGCCCTGTACCATCATTGGTTATGTGGATCATATGGCTGCCGTCATCCAACTGGATAATGAACAGAAACACTGCATTCATCCCTCTTATCTGAAAGAGATGCAAGCGTCGAGCTACAATGTAAGAGCCGTGGCGGCAGCAGAAACGGATAAGGCGAGTGAGCCATTGAACATATCCCGGACAGAGGACACAGCTCATGCTGTTACTGCTTCAGTCGACGTGGATGCCATATCCGATTCAGACGGTATTCCATCTGATCTGAATGACATGGACATCGATGCCGGGGAAAGCCATTCCGGACTGAAAGGTGACCCAGATGGACTTGTAGAGGAATATGTTGGCCCACAAGGCGGGACAAGCAGTGAATCTAAACCGAAGGCGAAGACGGCAAGCAAGGCGAAATCGGTCAAGATTGACCTGCCTGAAGGCAAAGTGAAAATGACGGCAGTCGTCAAGGAATTTACAACGGTTCCAAACCATTTCTCCGACAATGATGATGAAGTTATCGTTTATGAAGGAGTGGCCATCACCGAGCCTGATCACGTTGAACTTGGTGAAGCCTGGTCCAGCCATAGTGCCACGATGAAAAAGCAGGAGCTTGAAGTCGGGGATGTCCTGACTTTTGAAGCAAAGATCATTAAGAAGAAGCTCACTCGAAATCCGGTGCCCTATAAGATCAACAATCCTTCCAAGATTCAAAAGCAAGTCTAGGCCAAAAAGACCTCCAGCTCGCGTGATGAAAATCAGGCAGTGGAGGTCTTTGCTTTTTAAGGATAGCGTCGAAGACAATTAGCTAGGCTTGGCCAGGTGTACAGCTAATTTGGAACTGAACGCCGTACTTGTCCGTAACCATGCCGTATGCCGGGCTCCAGAATGTCTCCTGGATTGGCATTTTCACCTCTCCGCCATCTTCGAGTTTATTGAAGATGTGCTTGGCTTCATCTGCGGTATCCGTATTCACGGTAACACTGATGTTGTTACCAATGACATGAGGCATGCCAGGGAACGTATCCGACAACATGAGCACTGAGCCCCCGATCTGCAGAGAAGCATGCATGATACGGTCCTTGGCTTCTGGCGGAATCGGATGATCCGGACTTGACGGACCTTCACCGAATGTCTGAATTGCCAACACTTCTGCGTTAAAAACCTCTTTGTAGAACGCGACTGCTTCCTTTCCGTTTCCATCCGTTACAAGATACACATTCAGACTAATCGCCATGCGTTCTTCATCTCCTTAAGCTCATGTTTTGATAACCATTCCTGCCGCTTGCGACATGAGTATATAGGACAGGTTGTCCTTTGACAAGCAGGTATTTCCTTCTTTAAAGCAATACCCTTTCCGGTCAGATCTTATCCCCGGACTCTCTTGATATAACGGGTCAGCAAAATACATATTCCCGGTACAAGCACCGCGAAGCTGGCATAGATCAGACACCACTTCAAGAGGGTGAAGATGGGTGTTATTTCGGCTATCACGGGTGTGCGTCCAGGATAACGAAGCATAACGATGGAGCAGAATACAAGAAGGACGAATCCGGTGAAGCCCCTCCGCCCGTATAAACAAAACAACCACCTCCCGAACTCGTGTCGGTAAGATGGCTGATCAAAGGACTATATGGATTTATTCTTCTTAACGATGTCGGCAATCTCGCTCTCCAGCAACAAATACCGATGTACGCTTCGCATAATGGGCACCTTGGTTAACTTGTTTTTGTCCACATACAGTTTCATTTGATCTTTAGATAAACCGAGCAGATTACCTGCCTCCGAAACCGTCAGTACAACCGCGGGGTTTGTCGCATTAAATGTTTTTTTCACCTTTTGATTCCAGTCCTCGAATACCTGCATAGATCAGTGATCTCTCCCATCCATAGCCAGTAAATTTCCAGGCTGAATAGATTCAGTATATCACACTTGTGACGATCGTAACTTGATCCTTGCACAGAACCAATATATGTTAGCTTACCGAGAGGACACTCGCAGATCGGTCTGCACGAATACAATCGTGTAAAAGAGCCAAAAAAGCCACTTTAAAGTAAAGTGGCCCGAGATATAAAATCGAATGATTGCCTTATGCTTCTTTCCAAAATCGGCGCAGGTTGTCCATCGCAATTCGGGATGCGGACTTACACTCTTCCATGCCTTCGAATTCAACCGTAATGTTGCCATCATATCCGAATTCCTTGATCAACTTCACAATTTTCCGGATTGGGATATCTCCATGCCCCACAATGGCTCCGCGCAGAAAATTGCCATGAGTTGTGGTGAACCAATCACCGCCACCCGGATGTTCATCATATGGACGGAAATAAAAGTCCTTGAAATGAACCAGGGAAGCGTATGGCAAGTTCTTCATGACACCGATTATCGGATGCTCATCCACACACATAAAATTGCCAATGTCCAGCGTTGTTTTGAAATTGGGGCGGTCTACAGCTTGCAGTACTCGTTGCACCCGATCGCTTGCCTGCACACTGAACCCATGGTTCTCAATCGTCGTTGTAATGCCGAACTGTGCGGCATAGTCCGCGATAATCTGGCTTCCCCGAACCATGAGCGGCAAATGCTGCTCAAACCAGGTAATGGTCATGTTTTCTTTCGGCAAGGTAAAGGCCGTCACGTCATGACGCATATGTTTGACACCCATTCGGTGCACGACATCGACATGCCTTTTGACCCGGGCCATTTCTTCCTCAAAAGCCTCTTCCGTCTCCTGTACAAAATTGGCTGGCATCGAATAATTGGACAGCTCTATGCCTGCGGAAGCAGCACGCTCCCGAATCGCATCAGCCAGCTCCGGGTTATCTTCCACCGTGTAGCCGTACGGGACCATTTCCATATGCTCGCCGCCATTTGCCGCAATCCAGTCGATCACGTCCAGAACCGTCATCTCGCCCGACTTCAAATCGTTCAACAAGCTATACGTACTCAGGCCCACTTTCATCTTCTCAGCTCCCTAACGGTATTGTTTGATAAATTCAACCGCCTTGCGGATATCCTGTTCAGGCTGATTGCCGACTTCGCGCTCAATCGTCAGGTACCCTGTATAACCAATCTCCTGAAGGGCAGCAAAATAGCTGTCAAAATCCACTCCACCCTCTCCGAGCGGCACCTCGCGGAAAAAGGTTCCTGAGGATACCATTTCGGCAATTTTCTCATGATCCATCGGCGCATAGCCCACTGCACCGTATACATCCCTTGGATCGACTTCCTTCAGGCGTACACCATCCTTCACATGGGTATGTACGATGTAGTCCTTCAGCAGACGCACACCCTGAGCCGGGTCATCACCCGTCACCATCACCATGTTAGCCGGGTCAAAATTGACTGAAACCCCGTTTGTTGAGAGGGTATCCAGAAATCCTTTCAAATCAGCTGCCGTCTCCGGTCCTGTCTCAATTGCAAAGTACGCTCCTGCACTTTTTGCATACTGACCAAGCTCTTCACATGCTGCGTGCAGCGTAGCGTATACCTCTGAGGCAGGGTCATGCGGGACAATGCCGATATGGGTCGTCACAATATTGGTACCCAGATCAAGAGCCAGATCCACGATACGCTTGGACTTCTCGACTTTCCATAGGTTATCTTCCTTCACCTGAAATCCGTGACCGCCCAGGTCGCCGACCAGGGCTGAAATTTCAAGACCCAGGGAATCAATATAGCTTTTTAGCTCCTTGCGTGCCGCGGGAGACAGATTTTCCGGATCCATCTCTCCCTTGACCGCATAGATTTGCACACCTTCCGCACCCACATCCTTGGCCTTTTTCAACCCTTCACGTACACCTACGCCGAAGCTATCCACGATTACACCGATCTTGTTCGTTAATGTCATGTCATGCCCTCCCGTGAATTGGTATTTTCAAAACAGGATACTGTCTGAGCCGATAATCAGATGATATAAACGTCAATAATAGAGAAGCGAATCTTCCTCGACTCTTCCTCATCATAACTAAAGTATGAGTCGCCGTCACATATCAATCGAGCATCTTTTTTTATATCCTTTTACGTCATTTATCGTGTGGGTTCCAAGCGGCCTGTCTAGGCAATGCCTGGCTAATCCTTAATCAACAGGACGAAGTTTCACCGATTTGATCTCATAGGGTCTAAATGTTAGCTCGAATGCGCCTTTCTGAGAAGTAAGCAGACTAATTTCATCCTCCAACAGGTTGACGATCGATGCCTCCACATTCCGGTCTTTCCACTGGGCCTGTACCGTCTCCCGGCCACCTGACGATTCATAGAAGCGAAGTATCGTTCCCGTACCATCTTCCGAGGCCTTAACCGTATCCAGGATGACATGCTTGCTCTGATAATCAATCCAGGCATGCTCCGCAGGTAGGACGCCCGCATGCCTGCCTGCGGCAACGGCCTGAACCGGATGATTCAGCTCCATCGCCTGACGTACGACCCCAGCTTCCCGCCAATCTCCCTGGTGGGGCAATAATGAATACGTAAATTCATGTTCGCCCTGATCAGCATGTTCATCCGGCCACTTCGGAGCACGCAGCAGAGACAGGCGAATTGTCCGATCCTTGATGTCGTATCCATATTTGCAGTCATTCAGCAGACTTACTCCGCTATTGCCCTCGGAGATATCCGCCCAGCGATGCCCGCAGACCTCAAACTGTGCCTGTTCCCAGCTGGTGTTGTTATGTGTCGGCCGTTCCAGCGCACCAAACGGGATTTCATACGCTGCTTTGGCAGCCACCAGATCCACCGGAAAGGCAACCTTGAGCAGCTTATGACTCTCATTCCAGCTGACCTTTGTCTGGAAATCCACCCGGCGCTGATGACGATAAAATACGATATCCTGGCTGATGTCAGATTCATTCAACTTCCAGCGAAACCGCAGTACATCCTTGACTTCACCCCGCTGTACAACCTCCTTCGAGATTAGCTGAACCTTACCTGCAGGCTGAGATTCGAACCTCGGATCAATGTCCCATGCATCCCAGTAGGTCGGTTTGTCGTGGAAAAATTGCAGTTCATTCGCCTTGTCCCCTGGCTTCAACCACTCCCGACCCACAGATTTGTCGTACCATCTGGTAATCTCGCCGATCTCGTTGAATTCAACCATATAAAATGGGGTCTCCCAGCTGGAAGGAAAAGAGTCCTCCTTCCATGCAGCTTGAGCAGAATGCTTGTCTGGGCAAAGCCATATCGTCGTATAACCAAACGCAGGGATGGATGGGATAACGACAGACAGGGTCCGTACGTCTTCCTTTTCCACCAGATCACAATCCATCCGATTACCGTTCTGGTCAAACGCTGCCATCCCGCTGAGTTCAGCACCCCCACTAAGGGTCACCACTTCTCCGCGCTCCCAGCCCAGACTATTGAATATAACGTACGGCAAACCGTCTGAACCATCTGTTGCAATGCGTTCTGTGAGATAGCCAAGGTTACTATCCAAAGCCGCCGTGCCCAATTCGAATACCTTCGTGTACTCTTCCGCTGATGTAACGTACGCTTCCGGAATGGACGTGCCGGGGATAATATCATGGAACTGATTAAGCATAATCAGCTTCCAGCCCTCCTTCAGCGCACTCTTCGCCCAATCTGCCTCAGACCCGGCAAACTGACCCCAGATCTCCGCATCCCGATACAGCACTTCCGCCTTGCGGTTGCTTCGTTTATTTCGCGCATGCGTCGTATACGTTCCACGATGCAGCTCCAGATACAAGTCGCCATGCCATTTCGGCAGCGTCGGATTATCGGTCGAAATCCCTTCGAAAAAGGCCTGCGCCGTACTGAATGTGCTGATTGGTTGTCCAACCATGAACGGGGCACGCTCCGCAAACTCAACCATCTCATGTGTAACCCCGCCCCCACCGTCTCCATGTCCATAGAGGAGCATTTGCTCCGGATGCAGATCCTTCTGTTTATAGGATTGCCAGTGTTCATCCACATCCTTGGGACGCGTATGCTCATTCACCCCGTGATTGAGATACGCCAGCACTGAGGTACCATCTATGCCTACCCAGTCGAACAGGTCGTAAGGAAACACATTGGTGTCATTCCAGTTGAGCTTGGTGGTCATGAAATAGGGAATATTCGCAAGCTGAAGTATTTGCGGTAGGGACGCACAGTAGCCGAAAGTGTCCGGCAGCCATTCGATGCTTGAGCGCTTGCCAAACTCCTCCTGGTAGAAGTTCTGTCCGTATAGAATCTGTCTCACCAGGGACTCGCCGCTCGGGATATTCAAGTCCGGCTCTACCCACATGCCACCGACGAGTTCCCATCGCCCCTCAGCAATGCGAGCCTTGATCCGTTCGTACAGATCCGGATAATGCTCCTTCACGAAGGCGTATAGCTGAGGCTGGCTCTGTGAATACACGAACCCCGGATGTTCGTCCATTAAGGTACACATTGTGGAGAAGGTACGGCTGGACTTGCGCACGGTTTCCCGCACAGGCCAGAGCCAGGCGATATCAATATGTGACTGTCCCACAAGATGCATGAATCCATCCCGTTGTTCTTCCGGATCCTGCTCCTGCACGGACTGTGCAAGCAATTGTTCGAAGCGCTGCACCCACGCTGGCTCAATCCACCGTCTCGGCTCGTTGTACATCTCATCCATGATTTGGTGAATGGCCCGAACCAGCCGGGTACGCTTCAGATCTTTTTCAGGCAATGCCTTTAGCGATTCTGCAAGCACCGTTACGCTATACATGAGACTTTGCAGAGGACGATTGATATGTACGAGAGCTGTATGTATGCCCCGAATCGGCGATTGTATGACCGCCTGGCGATTCAGTGGATCGTGCGGCTCCGGAATGGGATCATACAGCTCAATCTCCAGCAGGGGTGATGCCCCAACCCGGCTTCGGGGAAGCGGGACCAGCCAATGATTGCGATCCAGTCCGTGATACGACTTGCCGTTCACCTTCAGCAGCCCTTCACCACCCGCTTCAAAAGTCAAAGCAATGGCGTGATCCTCCCAATCGCTGGGGATTTCAATGAGCTTGCTCATAAAATAAGTCGTTCCGTGTGTACTATGAAGGGGATTCACAGATTGGACAGAGGCTTCTTCCTGCTCCATCCGGTATTCTCCAGGCCGTATATATCTGGCCTTCTGCATCTGCCATTCAGGCAGCTCCACTTTCGCTAACCATTGCTGCTGTGCCATATCCTCTATAAATCGGCTTATCCGAATCATACCGGTCCCACCTCACTTTGCACTTGTAAATCGCATGCCTTCCACTTCTTAGAGCTGCTGCCAACCATCAGACGGAACTTGCCTGGCTCAACCACCCACTGATGTCGGGAGTCCATGAGTTCCAGGTGCTCTGCGTTTACGGGAAAAGTGACGGTCCGGGACTCTCCAGGCTCCAGATGGATCTTGCAAAATCCCTTAAGTGATATTTCTGGCCGAGTAACAGAGGCAGCTTCGTCCGTTATATACAATTGCACAACCTCAGCTCCGGCTACCTTACCTGTATTCGTGACCTCCACCTGAACCACAGCCTCACCATTCGGTTCGATCATTTCAGGCACAACTCTCACATGGTCATACTCGAATTCGGTATAGCTGAGTCCGAAGCCAAACGGATATTGCGGCTCCAGATCCATCTCCAAATATCTCTTCCCTCGCATACGTCTGGCATTGTAAACCACGGGGAGCTGTCCAACATGTTTGGGAATGGAGATCGTCAGACGCCCGGACGGATTAACATCTCCAAACAGAATGTCTGCCACCGCATTGCCGCCCTCCTGCCCCGGGTACCAGGCCTCCAAAATGGCATGCACATGCTCGTCGATCCAAGGCTCTGCAATAGGTCGTCCGTTTATATATACGACAACCACGGGTTTGCCCAGCTTATATACCTCCTGAACCAACTCCAGCTGCACACCCATCAGATTGAGCGATGAACGGTCGATACCTTCTCCACATTCCATATCATTCCATGGATTATCCGTTACAACCGATGCACCCGTCCGTAGATCAATTGTGCCTTCTCCGAAGTCGCGAGCGCTTGATCCGCCCATAACCATCACAACTACGTCGGCCTGTTCAGCACAAGCGAGTGCTTGCGCAAAGCCCTCCCTGGAATCGCCTTTGATCCGGCAGCCGGGCGCGTACAGGATTTGATCCGCATGAGCACCAACCTTGCGGCGTATGCCTTCCAGCACTGTAACGATCTGTCCACTCGGTTGTGGAGAGGTGTAGTCTCCCAGCTGGTTATACGTATGGTTGGCGTTCGGACCCAGTACTGCGATCTTCGGACCCGTCTTGCTGAGCGGAAGGAGATTCTCCTCATTTTTGAGCAAAACAATCCCTTCCTGGGCTGCCTTCCTTGCCAGCTCCACATGCTCTTCGCAACCAATCACTCGCTCGGCGAATTCTGGATCGACATAAGGCTGCTCAAACAGCCCCAATCGAAACTTCATCTCCAGAATCGGCCATACCGCTTTATCCAGATCCTGATGATGAATCAATCCCTGCTCCAGTGCCTTCGCCAGATGTTTACGATACATGAATCCGGACATCTCCATGTCCACACCCGCTTGAAGAGACTGAGCTACGGCCTGCTCCCCGTTCTCCGCTGTGTTGTGTCCGCTGACCAGCATCTGAATGGCACCAAAATCGGTGATGACAAACCCCTCAAAGCCCCACTGCTCGCGCAGGAGATCATTCAACAGATACGTGCTGGAAGTGCACGGTACACCGTCAATCTCGTTGTACGCAGTCATCACAGAGCATGCGCCGGCCTCCACCGCCTTTTTGAAAGGCAGCAGGTCTACCTCGTGCAGCTCGCGCAGACCCATATGCACAGGAGCGGCATTACGCCCTCCTTCCGAGCTTCCATATCCAGCAAAATGCTTCAGCGTTGCCAGAATGGTCCGGTCCGAATTAAGACGGTCTCCCTGTAATCCCCGGATCGCTTCCACAGCCAACTCACCAATCAGATACGTGTCTTCGCCAAAACACTCCTCGGTCCGTCCCCATCTTGGGTCCCGCACCACATCCAGCACAGGCGAATACGTTGCTGCTCCGCCCTGGCTGCGAGTCTCGACCGCAATCGCCTCACACATCTTGCGGTACAATTCCGTGTTCCACGTGCTTCCTACGGTCAGCGGCACCGGAAATACCGTTGCCCCGATCGCCATATGGCCATGCGAACATTCCTCCCCGAACAAAACGGGAATGCCCAGACGCGAGTTTTCAATCGCATAGCGCTGAATTTCATTGGTGGCAGCTGCTCCCTGGCCCGGGGTCAACCCGGTTTCCAGTGTTACCTCGGTCCACGGGTCAGCACGAAGCACGCCGTATAGAGAACCAACGCCACCTTGCGCGATATTTTCTTTGAATTCCTCCGTCACTTGTACGGTGCCATCCGACTCTTTCCGGTATGTCTTCCAGCCCATCGGCTGGATCAGCTGGCCAATTTTCTCTTCCGTAGTCATCTGTTCAAGCAAATTCTGTACCCGCTCGGGGATCGGTAACGAAGCATCTCTATAATCCATGTGCACATTCTCCTTATGCATTTGGCTTGGCTTGCTGCTTGTGTTCCACTTGAGATCAAATGGCTTTTCGGTAATCGCTCGGTGCGACCCCTACCACATTTTTGAAGGCCCGGTTGAATGAATTGTAATTCGTGTATCCGACTTCCTCGCTGATCTCCTGAATGGCCTTATCCGTCTCCTGCATCAACTGTTTGGCCTTCTCAATCCGCTGACTGATCAGCAAATCCACAAATTTCTCACCAATCTCATCCTTGAAAAGCTTGCTTAAATATTTCGGATTAATATCGAACAGGTCACTCAAATAATTCAAGGACAGATCCGGATTGTTATAGTTCTCTTCGATATACTTGCGAATCTCCAGAATATGTGTCCGGTGTTTTTTGGCACAACGCAGTGTTTGCATCTGCCCGGCAAGTGTTTGGAAGCCTTCCTTGCATAATTCCCGCAGATCTTCAGCGGTCTCCCAATCCTCCAGATTGCGAAGCAGATGACCCATAACCTCCGCCCACAGCTCGTGGTATTCACGCGGCAGCTCTGCGAATTCCCGGTTCACATGCTGGAACAGCAGCTGGATCGTGTTCATGATTTCCTGACGGGACAACATTGAGGCATGAATTTGCTCAAACAGCCTGTCAAAATGCTTGTCCCAATCGTCATCGGACAGCCGCATCGCCTGTACCAACAGCGATATTGTCTTCAGGAATTCATACACGTCATTGGTTGAGCCCGGTACATCACCGTACGGAATAATCCGGTTTACACCCAGTACCGCTTTGTAATCGAGCGCATGGACAGCCTCCTTGAAGGATGCTCTGAGACCACGCAGGTCCACAGCTACCCGTCCAATTCCGATGGTTACCGTGAAGTTCAGATACTGCTCGACCTGGTCCAGATAACCTTCGAGCAGTCTGCGCTCACTCTCCTCCGGCTGCGGCGTCTCCGGTAACCATAAGATGGCATACAGCCGATGGTCCGAGATCCACTCCGCCCATACCTCGGTATCTTCCTTGCGGGCGCTCTCCTGCAAAATGCTGGACAATACAAATTTCAGAAGGGACTGGTCCTGCACATGGTATTCATCAATGAAGCGGGAGTAGCGATCGATCTCCACGACCATCACGGTCCATCTGTCATCCAATCGTGGCAGGCTGAACTTGTTCATCTCGGCCAAGAGCTCATCGCCGGTAAACTCCTTCGTTCCCTCCAGCAGTTCCTGAAAGAAGTATTTTTTCTTCAAAATCAGATTCTCTTCGTATTCCTCCTGATACTGCTTCGTTTGGTCAATCATTTGCTCCAGAGTCGTCTGGATAAATCGGAACTCATTCTCCTTGGCATAGCTCATGCCTGGCTGTTTCTGTGAAGCCACCGTCTCGATTAACGTAACAATCTGCTGAATTGGCTTATAATTCCTGCGCGTTACATAGATCACCCACACTACACCAATCAGAACAACAGCCACGGCAAACACAAACCAGATATTGTAGAATTTCAGGGCAAATTTGACGACTTTGCCATTGTTCAGCCCTGTCTGTACCTTCCACCCGCTGTAGCTGGAAGTGAATTCAGAGAAAACTTCGCCGGAAGAGGCTTGGACAGTATGCTCTTCTGTCACACCGCTGTCCCACAGATTGCCGCCTGACCGATTGTAGATATTGACGAAGGTGAACTCGGGATCGTACATCTGCATAATGGACTTCTGCAGCGTCTGCAGATCAACATTCACCACAATCAGCCCACTCCCATTGCCAACTCCACGGATCAGTGTAATGACTTGTTTCCCTTCCTCTGTGGGAAAGGCCCTGAAGGTTCTTCCGCCGACCCATTTCTGCGTTTCTGCAGCCCGGCTGTCTTCTATAAATGCCGCATCCGGGAACTCCTCGATGGGCACGGGCTTGCCATTGCTGAATACCTTATCATCCCTGTAACGGACCATATAAATGGAGTCGATTAACGGATATTCTATTTTCAATTCGTCGATAACCTGAACTGCCTGAATGCCGGCATAGACATCATCACTTCCGGTTACCGCGTAATAATTTTTCAGATTCGGATTGGTCAAAATCTCACGCAGCACCTTGAAATCGATCGAGCGCAGGGAATTATCCAAATACTGCGTCACTTGTGAAGCCAGAAATTCATTGGCCTTTAGCGCTTCCTTGCGGTTCTGTTCATTGAAAATCTGGAAGAAGATAATAAATAGAATCGTAGTCACAATAAAGAACACAGGCAGATACGAAAGCAGCAAACGTCTAAACCAATTGTTGTTCATCCCCAAGGTCCCCCCACCACTGTTTATACATGTGACGACAACCACTCGCTCTGGTCGTTAACTACCTATAAATAATCCGTATTATATCGGAGGAAGTGGGGTTGTCAAAGGATAAAACTGTCCCGGTCACTGGTGACTTCGGGACAGTCTCGATCTTGAATTCCTCAACTATTATTGATCCTTCTCAATTGCACGCTGGTAGATCTCAAGGTAATTGCTGAGTCCCAGTCCATCGAAGCCTTTGACATATGAATCCCATTCCTTATCGATGCTTTTGCTGCCGATAATGAACTGTGCCATATTGGTCTGCACATAATCCTTGATGGCCGTGGTAAGTTGTGCTGCCGATTCGGTATCCTCCGGACGAATAAATACATTTGCCGGATATACTTCTTTTGGTGCATATGGTTCATACACATTGGTCGCTTGAGCCAGCCTTGTACCGTAGCCTTCTGCCTCTAGCGGATTTTGACCTTCGGCAAACAGGTTACGGAACGTATTGGACAAGTCATGTGCTCCGATCTGCGACCAGCTTTCGTTAACGACAACGTTCGGGTCACGTTCAGGCAGGTTGTAGTAGCTGTACTTGGCAGGCTCACCATTGATGTTTTTCTCATCTGCATCAGCCTTCTTCCATCCCTTGCCTTCGGTCGGGCCATATTCCGCGTACAGGGCACCTTCTTCACTGAACATGTAATCCACAATTTTGATCGCCGCAATCTGCTGTGCTTCTGTTGCTTTGTTGGTGATAGCAAACTCAAATTCGCCTACGCTCTGTGTAGCACCTGTTGTCTGTACGCCATCCGGTCCTTTCAATGGAGGAACGATCTCCCAATGCTGGTGACGTGTAATATCTTTGTCATAGGTGTTCACGAGATAGCTGACCAGTGCCGTCGTAATTGAACCGACCACTTCGTCGCCTTCCTTATTTCCCAGCTGTCCGATGGCCTGGTCGTTTTGCGTGAATGAAGCCGGGTCAATCAGGCCTTCCGCATACAGCTTGTTCATGTACTCCAGCCCTTTTTTCCACTCATCCTTGTTTGCTGCAAAATCTACCTTGCCATCGTTCACGATCAGGTATTTGTCATTGTCGTTGTAGATGAAGCTGTTCATCAGGTAGGCATCAATGTTGCCGTTCCATACATACTTGTTCGGTGCGCCAGTGAGAGGAATCTCATCAGCCTTGCCGTTACCGTTGGGGTCCTGCTCCTTGAACGCCTTCAACACCGTGTACAGTTCATCCGTCGTTGTTGGCATTTTCAGGCCCAGGTTATCGAGCCATTCCGTGTTGATCCAGTACTTCTGTGCATACGTACAGTGGTAACATTCATTGAAAATCGGCAGGGCATAGATGTTGCCGTCCGGAGCTGTGATGGCTTCTTTGAAATATGGCTTCTCTTCCATGATCTTGGTCAGATTCGGGCCATATTCCTTGATCAGATCCTGCAGCGGAAGGAACACGCCTTGTTTTCCATAGTTCTGAAGATCTGAGGTGGTGAACTTGCCGTGAAGGAACACTTCGGGATAATCACCACTGGCGAGCAGCAATTGTCTGCGGTCCTGCAATGCGTCTGTCGGGGCCAGATCCCATTTCAGGGTAACGTCGAACTTGTCTTCGATAAATTGGGTGAACTCATTCTCTTCCATGGACGCTTTGCCTTGCGGGGCAAAGAAAGTCATCGTTACAGGGCCACCGCTCTCGCCGCTACCGTCGCTACCTGCACCCGATTCTTCGGATGAACCGCATGCGGACAACAAAGCCATTGAAGCAAAGACCAGAAACAACATCGAAATCCAAGATTTTCTCAATCTGACTCCTCCTTTTTGTTCAAAACGGCATACAACTCGTTTACTGCACTCGTATAAAACCGATCCCGGAAGCCGGCGTGTTCCTTCCACCTCCTTTCAAGAGGCCAGCCGGGCATCATTTCTGTGAATTATCCCTTGAGGGAACCAACCATGACCCCTTTGACAAAATGCTTCTGTACAAACGGATACATGATCAAAATTGGAATACTTGCAACAACGATAAGTGCATATTTCAATACCTGCTCGAAGCCCTGATCCCGCATCTGCTGACTGGTATTGGCGAGCATCGCCGGATCAGCCGCATTCAGGATGAGCAGATTGCGCAGGACATATTGCAGCGGGAACAACTTTTCGGAACGCAGATAGATCAGGGCATCGAAATACGCATTCCAGTGACCTACGGCATACATGAGTGTCATGACAGCCAGGATGGGCTTCGACAACGGAAGAACGACACTGATCAAATACCGGATATCCCGGCAGCCGTCCATTTCCGCCGCCTCTCCGAGCTCTTCCGGGATGGAAGACTGGAAGAAGGTTCTCGCGACGATGACCTGGAACACCGCGAGCGCCCCTGGCAGCCACATCGCCCAGCGTGTATCGAGCAGGTGCAGGTCCTTCATCAGGAGGTAGGTTGGAATCAATCCGCCATCGAAGAACATCGTAATCATCATGAAAATGATAATGGCTCCTCGTCCATAGAACGACTTGCGTGACAAGGGATAAGCCAGCATGACGGTCAGGGCCACGTTAATGAATGTGCCGACCACGGTGTAGATGATCGTGTTGTAGAAACCGAGCATGAGCTGCTGGCTTTTGAAAATGGAGATGTACGCCTTGATGTTAAAGTCCACCGGGAACAGCCACACCTGACCGGATGTAACGGCTCGTGAAGAGCTGAATGAAGAACTGATGATATACAAGAGGGGGTAAAATACCGTTAACAGTATGGCGAACAGAAAGATATAGTTGAGTGTCATGAAGATGCGGTCACCGAGCGGATCCTTGATCCGGTTACGATTAAACAGGTTGAACATGGATGAGCTCCTCCTTTACCACAAGCTGTTCTGGGATACTTTGCGGGAAATGCCGTTGACGATGATCAGCAGGATCAGATTGATAATGGAGTTGAACAACCCTACTGCCGAGGAGAAGCTGAAATTTGCACCGATCAGACCGACCTTGTACACATACGTGGAGATGACCTCCGATGCGCTTGTGTTGAGTGGATTCTGCATCAGATATATTTTTTCAAAACCGACACCCATAATGCTGCCCAAACTCAGAATCAGCATGATAACGGTGACTGGAACGAGCGTTGGAAGATCGATATGCCA
This sequence comes from Paenibacillus sp. PvP094, assembly GCF_040546835.1. Classification (NCBI taxonomy): domain Bacteria; kingdom Bacillati; phylum Bacillota; class Bacilli; order Caryophanales; family Paenibacillaceae; genus Paenibacillus; species Paenibacillus sp. PvP094. The sequence goes on from NZ_JBEPOM010000001.1 coordinate 1,836,129, forward strand.
TATTTTCCGAAGCCTTGAAGCCCCGTCCATCTTCGCTGCCTCATACAGCGATGGATCAACACCAGCAAGGGCGGCGATGTATATGATGGATGAATATCCCATGCCCTGCCATACACCGGACCAGACATAGATGGATTTGAAATATTCCGGAATGCCCATGAAGTTGGTCATCGGGAAGCCGAGCAGCGTGAACAGCTTGTCTACCACGCCCACATGCGGGGACAGCATCAGAATAATAATGGATACCATCACGACCGTGGAGATAAAATGCGGAGCGTAGGTGACCATCTGGACGGTCTTCTTAAAGTAACCCGTTCGGATCTCATTTAGCGCCAGCGCAAGCAGGATCGGAATAGGGAATCCGGCGATCAGGGAGTAGAAGCTGATGCCGATCGTATTTTTGATTAGGAGCCAGAAGTTGGGGGATTCGAAGAATGCCTCGAAGTGTTTGAATCCGACCCAGGGGCTTCCCCAGATTCCTTTGACTACACTAAAATCCTTAAAGGCGATCTGGACCCCAACCATAGGGATGTACTTGAAGATCAACAGATACAACACGGGAGGCAGAACGAGCAGATAGAGCTCCCAATGCTTCTTGAGGCTTTTGATGAATGGATGCTGCCTTTTGGGCTCCACCTGATTCCTTTGCTGGAGTTCCAGGTTGGCGGGTATGCTTTCCGTAGCTCGACTCATTTGCGTCACTCCTTCTACACCTCAAGTGTAATAATACATTACATTCAATTCACTAAAACATCCTGTTTTTCGATCAAATTGATGTTTTGACGCTAACCGTGTTAGTAATAGTATCAGGTAGCGCTTTCTTAATTCGATAGTACATGGAACCTTGTTTTTTGATCAATTCGTAATTTTCTCCCACCTCTCCATATTCCATAAACCCTTGCGGCACAAGCATTTATGCGCCTTTATTATCAGGAATCCCACCTCCATATGCTTGAATACAAAAATCCCGGAGGCCCTGATTGCTCCCCCGGAATTCACATGCCATCTACCCACTTGTTAACAATTTGAACGTATGCGTGATCGGTGCTGTCCCAGAAACTGCAGATGGCGGCAGATCGACAACGAGTCCATTCTCCGTCTGCTGATACGAAATTACGTCATTGGTGCCCACGAGTTCGACTCGCTCTACTTTCTCCAAATAAGGGATGATGACTTGTGCTTCTACTGCTTCGTTCTCGTTTCTGTATAAACGGAAGGCGTACACGGTGTTGATATCTTCCTTCTGCGTAAAGGCCCAATCCTTCGTAAAATAAGGTCCGCAGATCCGGGTTCCATAGATCCCTTCACCGTGGGTGTTGAGCCATTCACCAAGTGCCTTGATGCCCCTCACTGCCCCTTTGGGAAGGCGACCATCCGGCTGCGGTCCAACATTCAGCGCCAGGTTGCCGCCCTTGGACACCACTTCCAGCAAAATATGCGCCAGCTGTCTTCCCGATTTATACTGGTCATCAAATCCGAAGGCGAAGGAATTACCCACTGTGATGCAGCTCTCCCAAGGGATATTCATCGGGTGTTCCGGGATGGTCTGCTCTGGGGTAACAATATTCTCGTATGCTCCACCTACGGTGCGGTCTGCTGACAGAAGCCATGGCTGAGTTGTCTGACGTGCCCGCTCCACAACTTCTCCCAGCCGGATATCCTGGCCGTGGCGACCCTCTCGCACCCAACCGGCATCCAGCCACAGACATTCGATCCGGCCATAATTCGTCAGCAGCTCCATGATCTGCTCATGTGTGAACTCCACGAATTTCTCCCACAGCCACGGGTACTTGTGGGGATCGTACGATGGTCCGCGCCACATGTGGCTTCCGCGCTCCATTCCAGGTGCCCAATAATACGGGGTATGCCAGTCCGCTTTGGAGAAATACGCCGAGATCCCCAGCCCTTTGGCCCGGAATGCGTCAAAGAGTACTCTACAGATGTCCGCATATTTATGGGTATGAAACGGGGTATCCTTGCCCGTGATCCGATAATCGGTCGTATGGGTATCCCACATGCAGAAACCGTCGTGGTGCTTCGTCGTGAACAGGAAGTATTTGAAGCCATTGTCTGCTGCCATCTGCGCCCATTCTTCGGGTTGGAAACGGATCGGATTAAAGGTTTTGTTCAGATCGAAATATTCCCGCTTGAAATGCTCCATGTCGTCCGTCCAGTCGATGTCATCACGCGACCAATCGCCATCCTCATCGCTCAGTGCCCAGGACTCCACGAGTCCAAGCTGGGAATAGGGGCCCCAGTGCATCATCAGCCCCAGCTTCTGGTCCTTGAACCACTCCAGCCGCTCAAGGAGCAGCGGATCATCCGGTTTGACCCATTCTTCCTCTTTGCTAAAATGGTGTACCCCGGCTTCAATGACCTGTTCTTCCTGTTCCAGCACCACGTCTTTGGTTTCGCTCATCCCGTTCATCTCCTTTGGATTAGATGTCATAAGCTGAATAAATAGCTTTACCCTGGGCCACTGCGCGGTCAGAACCATCTTTCGATCACTGTTATCCCCGGATTTTTTTGAATTCACTTTATAATTGATGGAAATCCGGGGATAAACGCGAGCGCTTCGCTTCTCCAGATTGGTTCTGCACTCTCCGTTTTGGCTTAAACGTTCAGTTCAACTAAGAAAGACATATTAAGTCCTGTTACTTCGTAATACAGATTGGTTCTGCCCTCTCCGTTTTGCCTTAAACGTTCAGTTCAACAAATAAGGGCAATATTACAGTGAAATTTCGCGTCCCTCGCGTGCTGACTCGTAAATGGCACAGAGCATTTTCATCACTTCCACGCCGTCCTCTACCGGACTAAGCGTCTCCTTCCGGCCCTGTGTGCTGTCGATAAAATGGTTGATTTCATTGCGGAACGAGCCCATAAAATCGAATGATTTGAAATCCACCTGCGGGGTCATGTTCAAAATGGTATTGAATTTCTCGCCAATGATCGAGATTTCTGGCTCCAGTTCGGCACCGCCCTTGTCACCGTACAGTTTGACCGAAGTTTCATCTGCCTTCGCATGAAGCGTGAAGCTGACATCCACAAGCAGACTTGCCCCGTTTTCGAAACGAATCAGGGCATTCGCCATGTCCTCAACGGTGTTCTTGTCAGCGTCATAGTCTGCTGCTTTGTAAAATGACAGATTCTTGATATGGGCACGATTGCCGAGTCGATTGGACACGTTGGCAGAAACGGATTTCACCTTCGGTCTGCCCATCAGATACCAGCAAATATCAATGACATGCACGCCAATATCAATCAGCGGACCACCGCCGGAGCGATTGATATCCGAGAACCAGCCGCCCGGGTTACCGAGGCGACGCAGGCTGGATGCTTTGGCATAATAGATCTCGCCCAGCTCACCTGCATCAATGAACTTCTTCAGAATCTGCGCATTGTCGCTATAGCGGCGTACAAAACCGACCTGCAGCAGCTTGCCGCTGCGATGAACGGCTTTCTCTACTTCGAGGGCATCTTCTACGGTTTGGCATAGCGGCTTCTCACACAGCACGTTTTTGCCCGCGTCCAGTGCGGCAATGCTGATCTCTGCATGAGAATCATTCCATGTACAGATGCTGACGGAATGAATCTCGGGCAAGGCCAGCAGTTCCTTGTAATCCGTGAATACATGAGTTGCATCATATTTTTTCGCCATGTCTGCGGCACGTGCTTCATTCAGGTCGCATATGGCGTAAATTTCAACGTCTGGATTACTGGCATAGGCTTGCAGGTGGCAATCGGATATTGATCCGGCACCGATGACGGCGACTTTCAATTTGGACATTGTGCTGATCCCTCCATCGTTTTCATAAGAATGGACTCAATTAATTATAATTTTGGCTTAACGTAACGACGGTGAATGCTTGGACTTTCGGCCGCTGTTGTCTGCCAATTTCTTTTATCGACCGCTCTGGCGGTTGAAATCTGCAGACAAAGGCGGTCGCTTCCGCTCCTACAGTTCCAAGCTTCCCCTCTGTTACTCACGCCTTCTTTAGAATTTGATTCAATTTATTTAAAACAAGTACTCAGCCCTATGCCTCTTCCCATAGGCGGCGAACATTATCCATCGCAATGCGTGAAGCGGTTTGGCAATTTTCCATACCCTCGAATTCAACCGAAATATATCCGTCATACCCGGATTGCTTCAGTACACGGAACACCTCAGGCATGTCGATATCGCCATGGCCTACAATGGCACCGCGCAGGTAATTGCCGTGCGAGGTTTGGAACCAGCCTTCACCGGGATTGCGGTACGAAGATCTCCAGTAGAAGTCCTTGGCGTGCACAATCGACGCGTATGGAATGTTATTTTTCACAGCACTCACCGGATCTTCATCTACACAGAGAAAATTGCCGACATCCAGCGTGGTTTTGAAATTTTCCCGTGCCGTTTCATGCAGCAAACGCTGAATCCGCTCGCTGGATTGCACATAATACCCGTGATTCTCCACACTCGTTGTAATTCCGAAGCCTGCCGCATAATCGGCAATTCGCTGGCAGGCCTGCACCAGTACCGGCAGGTCCTTCTCAAACTGCGCTACAGTCCCTTCTTCGGCCGAACGAAAAGCTACATCATGACGCATAAGCTTAACACCCAGCGCAGCAGCCACATCCACATGCCGCATCACATTCTGTATCTCTTGCTCCAGCGCATCGGCGCCCTCCTGTACAGCGAAGTTTGCGCCAATCGCATAATTGGAAATGTCGATTCCGACCTCTTCTGCCGTATGTTTAATTTCATCAATCAACTCCGGATTGTCGATCAGACTGAATCCCATCGGTACAATCTCCACATGCTCGCCGCCCTGCTCGGCAATAAATCGGATGGCATCCGGCACGGTCAATTCCTTGCGATCAAGTGCCTGCTGCAGACTGTAGGTACTAAGTCCAACTTTCATACTTCACCTCATCCTCTCTTGTAGTCGATGACCATACCCAACGTATACCTTTTTCCGGATGGCTCGACAATTCCCAATAATCGTTTGCTATGCTTTTTTCCTTTTCCTAGCCCAAATCTGCCTTATTTACAAAAGTTACTGCCTGATCGGTCGTCTTATGCAGCTCAAACACGATGATTTCATTTACACCTTGGCGCAGCAGCGGCGCAGGGACGTACAAGGTTTTTTGCGGCCCTTTATCCCAATATCGCCCCAGATTGAAGCCGTTTACATAAACCACACCCTTGGTCCAATGGTCCAGTCGCAGAAAGGTATCCTGCGCTTCGTTGACTTGAAAGTTCCCCCGGTAAAATGCCGGACCCTCCATATCTGTAGATCGTTCTCCGAATTGCAATCCTGATAGCTCCGTCAGCGGCAGACAATGAATGGTCCAATCGAATAGAAATTGAAAACCATGACGTACTCCCTCTGTAATGCCCTTCGGATCTCTCAGGTAAGGTCCATAGTTGATTCGCCCCATGTTTTCAACAAGGATCGTAATGTCCGCACCCTCTACTGGCACTTCAAAGGATACTGACAAAGCATCGTTCCCGCGTTCCAGCACGCCCTGGAATTGTCCATCCACAAACACCAGCGCACGGTCATGCACCTCTTGAACCACCAGCTCCTGTCGCTCTCTGGGCCCGGAAATTCGGGTTTGGTACAAAATAAATCCATAATCCTGTCCGAGCTTTTCCATCGGTTCGGGATTGGTTCGCTGAACAGGGATTGAGATTTGGTCCACCTGTCTCAGCAGTTCGGCCTGTTCCGTCAACTCCACTCGCCCGTAGGCAAAGGTGCCCTTTGATTCAGGCAGCACAAGCTCTCCCATATCGCGGCCGCTATAACGGGCAATAAGATTACGTACTGCATGGAATTTTGCTGTCGGCTCCCCTGATTCACTGAGCAGAGAATCGTAATCATAACTTGTTATCGTAGGCTCGTATTGATTCTTTTGCTGACAATTGGCCCCGTTGTAGAATCCGAAGTTTGTTCCACCATGGAACATATAAAAGTTAACTGAAGCTCCTTCGCGCAGCAGCTCTTCAAATACACCGGCTACATCTTCTGCATCACGAGTGTGATGTGACTCTCCCCAATGATCAAACCAACCGTTCCAGTATTCCATACACATCAATGGTTCTTCGGCTTGATATGTGCGCAGCTTGTCAAAGGCCCCTTGCGTCCCTGAGCCAAAATTGACCGTAGCCAGGTGTCCCGGCACTGATCCAGCCTGCAGCATGTGGTCTGTCGGTCCGTCCGAGGTAAAGAGCAGTACATCGATACCACGCCGCACCATGCCATCACGCAAATATTTCAGATAACTCGCATCATTTCCGAAGCTGCCGTATTCGTTTTCGATCTGCATCGCGATGATTGGTCCGCCTTGGGTGCTGAGGAACGGGTGCAATTTGGGCAAAAGCACATCATAATAACGGTCCACATTCGCCAGAAACTGCTCATCATTACATCGAAGACGTATGGCATCATCAGCCAGCAGCCAGGAAGGCAATCCCCCGAATTCCCATTCGGCACATATATAAGGACTCGGACGGACAATCACATACAAACCCACATCTGCTGCAATTTGAATAAAACCCTCCAGATCCGCCATGCCCTCAAAACGATACTGTCCCGGCTGTGGTTCATGGAAATTCCATGGCACATATGTCTCCACGGTATTCAAACCGCAAGCCTTCAGCTTCAGCAGCCGATCCTCCCAATATTCGGGGACTACCCTGAAATAATGGATGGCTCCTGAACAAATTTGAACAGGCTTGTTATCATACATGAATTGTGAACCTTGATAAGTCAAAACCGCCATGCTACACCTCTCCCCCCTCGCTCAGATATACACCCAGCCTGGACAGCGTCGGGTACCATCTGGATTGATGAATGGTTAGTCGAACCCTTCTCGATGTGACCCTCGGAAAGCGACAAATTCGTTTGTACCCTACAACCGTACCGGTATATATCTCATCCCAGGTGCCGTCTGGCCTGCTAACCTGCAGTGTAAAACGCTCAATCCGTTGACCTATCTGGATATGTTCCATTAACACAACCCGGTCAAACATTGTCTCCGTTAGCAAATCCACCTCAACCCACGCCTGCTCCGTTCCTTCGCGCGGACACCAATACGTATCCTGCTGTTCACTCAGCACTTGCAAGACTTCATGTTGTTCATCCATCGTCTCTGATGCTTCAGCCTTTGCATGCAATGCCAGGTTTTCCTGAAACGTGGTACGCAGAACATCTCCGAGCTCCTGCAGCCGTTCCACATCCCGTTCGTGAATAAGGCCACGCGTATCCGGCGGCAGGTTGAGCAGAAAACTGGCGTTGCCGCCTACGGAGCCGTAGTAAACGGTAAGCAGCTCTTCTAGCGTTTTGACCTGGGTATCCTCGCTTGCATGATAGAACCATCCTGGACGAATGGATGTATTCACCTCGGCAGGGTACCAGATCAGTTGGTCACCTAGGTCACGGATGACCTCTCTGCTTCCCAAATCACTGTCCTGCGTATTGACCCTTCTGGCAAACTCCCCATCATCCACCTGCTGGGATTGCTCCTGAATCTTCTCATTATCCTGCATATGCGCCGGCACAACACTCCATTCCGAATCCCGTGTATGACCAGCCTCGTTGCCGCACCAGCGGACATCCGGGCCGCATACCGAGATCACAGCTTCCGGCTGGAGTTCCCGAATAAGCGCATAGTAAGCGTCCCAGTTGTAGACCTGCCTTTTGCCATTCGCACCTTCGCCGCATGCTCCGTCAAACCACACACAGAAGATATCGCCATAATTGGTGAGCAGCTCGCGCAGCTGATGGAGGAAAAACTCGTTATACCTCTCTGAATCCCCGTATGATGCCTCATGACGATCCCAAGGGGACAAATAAATGCCAAATTTCAATCCGCCCTCACGGCAGGCATCGGCCACTTCTTTTACCAGATCACCTGTGCCGCTTCTCCACGGACTGGCCGCGACTGTATGCTCGGTAAACTGACTTGGCCACAAACAAAACCCGTCATGATGCTTGCATGTCAGGATCAATCCCTTCATACCTGCCGCCTTACACGTCTCTACCCATTGCTCGGCGCTGAGCTCCGAAGGATTGAAGATTGCTGGACTTTCTTCGCCAGTCCCCCATTCGCGATCCGTGAATGTATTTACCGTAAAATGAATAAAGGCGTAGAACTCCATCTCCTGCCATTCCAGCTGGCGCTTGGAAGGACTGACTTGTGCTGCAGCCTTGACCCAATCGGCTGCTTGCAGTCCATGACTCATCGTGTATCACTCCCGTCATTCGTGGATTGGAATGCACTTAACAGATGTCGTTTGGCTTCTTCAACCATCTGCGGATGAATGGGCTTATGAAAACCGCCTTCATATCGGACACCTGAACCCATATGTATTTCCGTGATACCCGTTTGCCTTACCAAATCCCTAATCCTGTCCAAGGTTACCCCTGAGCCAGCCATTACCGTTATATCCAACGCCTGACTCAGTTCATGGAGCTGTTTCAATTCAGAAATGGCTTCAGGTGCTGCCCGTTTTCCTCCAGATGTCAGTACACGTTCTACCGGTCCCAGCGTGCTGATGGAATGGAGTGTTCCTGTCAGACTTGCGCTCACATCCATGGCCCGATGAAATGTAACACCAAGTCCCTGCGCTTCGGCTAGACATGACTCCATGGCTGCAAGATCAACTTCTCCGCCTTCCGACAAGGCACCTACCACAATGCCAGATGCTCCAAGTTCTCTAGCCATACGCACCTGCTGGGTCATAACACGGATGTCCTCGGCGCTATAGCAGAACGAGCGGCTATGCGGACGAATCATGACATATACCGGAATGGAAACTTGGGACACCACTTGCTCGATAATGCCAACGTTGGGGGTAAGGCCTCCTTCAGACATGGCAGAGACCAGTTCAATTCGATCTGCTCCACCCTGCTCGGCTGCCCTGGCGTCTGCTGCATCTACTGCAATCACTTCCAGTATGGGCTGTTTCTTCATTGGATGACTCCCTTCGTTCCTTCCAATATATAAGTCCTTGAGGCTTCTCACCATTCACAAAGCGTCCGGTTTTTTGACCTTTTGTGCCTGCTGACCGAGTGGTATAATCTGTGACAACAAGCTCAAGGCGGTGATTCCATGGATACGGATGTGATCTTTCCCAATATGACGAGCACACTGCAGGTTACGGGATGTCATTTTGGCAGGAAATCACCCGGCTGGATCTATCCAAAGCACCATCATCATTTATATGAAGTTCTGTATTGCCAGTGCGGAGAAGGCAGAATGCTGATCGGTGCGGATGAAATTCTGCTTGGTCCAGGAGACTGGTTCTTCATCCGTGCAGGTGCCAGACACCAGATGGAGAACGCCCATACCAACGAGTCCACAGGCGACATGGAACCGATCCATCATTCACGCTTTGACTTTTTTAATATTCACTTCGACATTGATGATTCCGAGCTGCGAAGAACGCTGAGCCAGCAGGAATATCGCCTGATTCCCCACAGCAAGGCAGCAACCACTGAACTGCCTGCCTATGTAGCCAAGATTGAACAGGAGATGCAGCATTGTCTGTCCTCGACTTCTTTGTCAGCTCCAAATGGCTCAGAAACCAGAATCACCCTGACCTCTGTTCAGAAAATGGCACTGCAGGCCTACATCCTCCTGATCATTCAGGAGATCATCCTGCTGCAATCCGGAGAAGCTGATTCTATCCCGGACGCCATACCGGAGGTCACCATGCATAAGGCTGATACTGCACATCGCATCGAAGAGCAGCTGCTGAACATGATTTCGAGTGAAGGTTCCATCTCTCAGATGGCCGAAGAGCTGAATCTCAGCCGCAGCCAGTGCACCAAAATATTCAAAGAAATATACGGCATCTCCCCTCGGCAATATGTCACGGAGAAGAAGCTTAACCATGCAAAACAGCTGCTCGTCAGTACCAACAAGACCATTGAGGATATCGCAGATGAACTTGGCTATCACTCCGTCAGCCACTTCTCCAGGCAATTCAGACGGGGAACCGGACTCTCACCAAACCAGTTCCGTCCACGCCCCATGACATAAGGACCGACAAAGCGCATCACTTGTGCATTTGCGGTCCTTTTTCCTCACTGTTTGAAGCTTAACATCCAGGGTAAGAGGAGCTCCTCGCCTCTTCCGTTTTTTCAGTCCTCTGCGTTTCCATCTAATTGTGCAAATTGAATCCATTGCTTATGTTGTTATTTTTGTTATTTATATATCGTTATTATGATTTAGGTTTAGTCTAAAACGTTAGGTTCAGCACGTCAATATAAAAAAAGACACCCCGGAGGGTGTCTATCTTGCCTTGATTTCCTTTTCGGTCATCCTGGCTTTTTTTATTTTTTGCGACGAGCCTTCGTCATTCGATTAAACATAATAAGTGCGGCAATCACCATGGCAATCATGGCGATACTACTTGCTGATTCCTGCGACATGCCGAACAGCATACCCAGATTGGTTACCAGGCTTCTTACAATCAATGCCACTGCAATCAGCAGGATTGGACTCCAAAAATTATACCTTCTCATCCTTCGCAACACTCCTGACCAGATTGTTCAGAATTCCAGGATCTCCTAACAACATCATAACAGTCAGCCTGTCCAGTGACAACATGCCCATCACGGGATGCCTGTATGCCTGTGCTAGACCTGTTTGAACTCAATCCAGTCAATCTGCAGACCCGGTTTGGTGAAGTCCAGCTTCAACTCATACAGCCCTGCTTCCAGTTCTACTTTTACAAGCTTCTGTCTGATCCATTTGCCTTCTGTACCATTGGTCTGAATGGTCGTCATCAACTGGTCATTCAAAAGCACATTACATGCGCTTTGGGCCAGTTCTGGCTCAGGGGACATGATCTGTACGATAATCCGATATTGGCCTGCCTCGTCCACTTTCATGTAGACTGGCTCGTTTACAGCAGGCTTCACCTGTGCATTCTCAGCCAGAGCCTGGGCCTGGTCTGCAGCAAGGGATGCATTGGCCTGGAAGGAAGCCACGTTCTCCACGATTTCGTGTTTTCTCGACGAAACCGGTGCATTCATGATGAACTTGCAAATATTGATCGCCGAGCGCTGGAGCTCTCCGCGTGTCAGGGTTCCATTTGCCAGGGACTCAATCGTGTTATCATCCCAGCCGTTAATCTCTGCGCCATAGTTCGGCACGACCATATACAGATCGTTCTGGGCACGAATCATCCAGTTTGTATATTTGCGGTCAGCCTCTCCGCCTTCGACCACATCGTTCATAATGGCCCACCAGTCTGTCATAACGATCCCGTCGAAATTCCACTCTCCGCGAAGAATGGTCGTGTTCAGATCGTAGTTGGATGCAGCCCAGTGTCCATTAATCGGGTTGTAGGAGGTCATGATGGAATTGGCGCCGCCTTGTTTCACGGCAATTTCGAACCCTTTCAGGTAAATCTCACGCAGGGCACGCTCCGAGACTACGGCATCGACCTTGCTGCGGTGTTTCTCCTGATTGTTGCAGGCAAAGTGCTTCAGGGTCGCGTTGGATCCACCCTTCATAATACCTTTGGTGCATGCTGCCGCAAACACACCCGAGATCAGCGGGTCTTCGGAGAAGTACTCGAAGTTACGACCGTTGAGCGGGCTGCGGCGAATATTGAGTCCAGGTCCGAGCAGCGTATCTACCTGATTTCTTAGCAGCTCCTGGCCTTCCATGACGTACAGCTCTTCAACCAGATCCGTATTCCATGTTGCTGCCAGCAGCGTACCGATCGAGACTTGTGTCGCTTTCTCCCCACTATCCATACGAATGCCGGACGGGCCATCCGCTGTGCAGGCTACAGGAATGCCGTAGTTAAACAGGCTGTCACTGACACCACCGAATGCGGACGCTGTACCGGAGGTAACAAGAGGACTGCTCATACCTTCGCCTCGTACGATCGCAGCCAGATCCTGATCGCTTAATTGGGCGATGAAGGCTTCCAGACTAACTTTTCCGTTTTTGACATCGCTTAATTTGTAACCTTGGTTACCCGTTTGCTCCAGCGTTTGCGGCAGGTTTTGCTCAATCCGGTCTGCCATGGAAACCTGACGCTTCGGTACGTCTACATAAATGAGCTCGTACGACCCATCCGCCTTGCGAACACCTGGCTTCATCCGAGTGAAATCTTCGGTTGGGGCCATCGCCTCTTGCAGCTGCTCTACCAATTGAATCGTTTCTACGATGTACCCTTCCTGACCGTCAATTTCGATGTGGTCTGCTTGTTTTACACTGGTACCGACGTGCAAACAATACGTGCCTTCTTCGAGAACGTAAGCAGAAGCATATCCTGTGACGCCTGCATCATCGTAGGATGCCATGGTATGTACCGGGAAGCTTACCGTCAGCAATTCCGATTCTCCAGGCTGGAGCAGTCCTGTTTTGCCGAAGGCAGCCAGAGCCTTCACAGGTTGTCCGAGCTTGCCTTGCGGTGCTTCATAGTACACCTGTACAACCTCTTTGCCCGCATATGTTGTGCCCGAGTTGGTCACGTTTACACGGACTTCAATGAAGGTTTGGTCTTCTGTGGAAATCGTGCGAGCACCTTGCGGTTGAATGGCAAACGTCGTATAAGACAGGCCGTAACCGAATTCAAACTGCACCTTTTCAGGTCGAAACGTTTCGAAATAACGATAACCCACATAAATATCTTCCTGATACAGGTTCTTGAACTCGTTGCCATAGTTGCTTGTTGAAGGGTAATCTTCGATGGAATACGCAATCGTATCCGTCAGTTTACCGCTCGGTGTAACGTCTCCCGCCAGTACATCAGCAATTGCGTTACCACCCTCCATACCACCATGCCAAGAGTAAATGACGCCCTGAATCGGATGTACATACGTTTCGTTCAACCAGCTCATATCGATAATATTGGAGACATTCAGCACCACAATGGTGTGTTCAAAATGCGCTGTAACCTGCTTCAGCATGGCCTTCTCATCTTCGGTCAGCTGGTAGCTGCCTGGTGCATCGGCATTATCCTGATCTTCCCCTGCAGTACGTCCAATGACCACGATGGCTTTGCCGGACTTGCTTCTTGCCTGTGCAACCAATTCATCTGTCAGAGGCATTTCCTTCTGGTTCCAAGGCTCAGCGGCCCATACTTTACCGCCATCATCAAATGGATTTTCCTCAATCCACTTTTCATAGACTGCTGCCAGCTCTTCATTAACGGTGATATTCTTCTTGCTGCGAAGCCCATCCAGCAGGTTCGTTGTATATGCTACATGCACGCTTCCGCCTGAACCTGTGCCGCTGCGATAGTAGTTAACTTGAATCCGGCCAAAAACTGAAACGTTTTCGTTGTCACGAAGAGGAAGTACCTGACCTTCGTTTCTCAATAGTACCGCGCCTTCTGCGGCAACCGTGCGGCTAAATTCTGCAAACCCTTCCAATGGAACCCCGATTTGATGTGTACTCAATGATTTCCCTCCTGATTGTTCTCCCCATAATCCATGAATCGCTATGTATAAAATGAACTTGGAACCAACCTACATTAGACCACTTCGATTGCAGAACAACCATCCGATCACTCTTATCCCCAGATTTCCTGACTCCCTTTTTTAAGGGAGAAATCCGGTGATAAAGGCGAACGCTTCGCTTCTCCAGGTTATTTCTGCCCTCTCCGTTCTATTGTACTTGTTACACCAAGCCCCTCTTATAAATGAGATATTCAGTGATTTGGTAGATTCACTTGTACATAGTCCCATATTAACAGATTCTATAGAAGAAAATAACTCACGAAACCGCTTTTTCACATTGTCGACATGACATTTTAGAAAAATCAAACCAAAAAGCCACGAACGCAATCCGTCCGTGACTTATAAATTCGTTTTAAACCGCTATTCAAGTCGTCAGCTTCGCATATAGAAGGAAGAATAACATATCTTCACCCACGATAACGTAGTTCGGAACCTGATAGATCAGATCCACAATAACAAATGCAGCCAGTACGCCAACCATCGTTACCAGATGAATCGGACGAAGTCTTAAGTGTGCATGTCGGTAACGATGAAACACGAGCGAGGTTGACAGGAAGTACAGCAGTACAGATCCGAAGCCAAATCCCAGCATGAATACATAATTAAGTTCATTCAGGTACAGCAGTTGAATGGAAGCGGCGATCATGCTCATTGAAATGTAGATGAACAGATGGCCATAGATGATCGCTTGCCCGGCCGTCTGAATTTCCTTGCTGACCTTTTTCTCCACGTTATCGAAATACTGCCACCACATCGCAATGACGAATATGGAAGTAAAGGCGGCAAACAGGATGGATCTCAGATCCCAGTGATCTGCCTGCAGTACGGCAATAATACTAATTACCGACTCACCGAGCAGGATGAGTGTAAAAAGTGCGAAGCGTTCGAGCAGGTGATGCGTCTGGATTGGTACCTTCACCAGATTTTTGCGTCCAATCAGCGGAAGCACGATATCTACGGCAATCCCCGCATACAGCACGACGTAACGCACCCAGGAATCAAAGAACAGGGAACCGGAGGAGATCAGAATACCGATGATAAAGCAGATCCCGAGATAGCGGGCCGCCTGTTGTTGATGTGTGCTTTTGGACTTGTGAACCGTAAGATACTGAATCGCGGTAAACGCCCTCGAACCGATATACCCTACGAAGAATGACAGATAATACTGATCAAAATGGGTGGAAAGACTTGCCGTCATCACGAGAACCGACAGAAGCTGAAGGATGAGAAAGATCCGATGGCTGAGGACATCCTGACCGTATCGATTAATGAATAGGGTCTGTCCCACCCATGCCCACCAGACGGGGATAAAGATCAATACAAATTTCATTAGATATTCAAACGAAATAACGCCGTGTTCGGCATGCAGCAGGACATGTCCTGCCTTGGATACGGCTGCGACGAAGAGCAGATCGTAAAACAACTCCAGCCAGGTAACCTTTTTCTCCATCATCCTTCGATGCTCCTTTGGGTTCAAGTCTTCATTTGTCTTATGTAAAAGTTAATCCATTCGCGGCCGGAACATCGTTCTGGCCGCTATGGTTTATATTGTCCACTTACTTAGCAGCTGTTGCGGCAGGTTCCAACGTTCTTACCACAATCGGCTGCAGATTGCCTTCGATTTGTTCACGGTATGGTTCGAACCACTCTGGCAGCATCAATTTTTCTCCGAGTGCATCGGCAGGTTCATCTTTGGCAAATCCCGGTGGATCTGTTGCAATCTCAAACAGGATTCCGCCTGCTTCTCTGAAGTAGATGGCATTGAAATATTGACGGTCGCGGACTGGGGTTGGTTGGTAGCCATATTGGTATACGGCCCCTCTCCATGCCTCATGCTCTTCAAAATCTTTGGCACGCCACGCAATGTGGTGTACTGTGCCCGAGCCGCCTACACCCAGAGGTATGCGGGTAACCGGAACGTCCACGACGTTACCGATATCTCCGCTGGAGCGGAAACGGACATACTCTTCATTTTCATCCACTCTGACGAATCCCAGAATGTTCTCGAGCGCATCCATCGTTCTCAGTGGATTCACACTGAACAATACAGCACCGCCGAAGCCTTTGATTGCTTTGTTTGCCGGAATTCCTTCATGCTCCCATGTGCTGGCAGCACCCTCTTCCCTTTCAACAAGCTCAATCCGCAAGCCTTCGCTGTCTTCGAATTGAAGAAGCTCTTCATTGAAGCGACTTGTTTTGGTTACCTCAATGTTATACCGTTCCAGTCGATCCTGCCAGAAGCCAATAGTCCCAGGAGGAATGACATAAGAGGTAATGCCGACTTGGCCGCCGCCAATTTTGCCTCGAGGTGATCCGGCAGATGGGAAGAAGGTAATAATGGTGCCCGGGCTGCCTTTTTCATCCCCGAAGTACAGATGGTACACGTCGGGTGCATCGAAGTTGATTGTTTTTTTCACGAGACGAAGTCCCAGAACCCCAGCGTAAAAGTCGACATTGGCCTGTGGATCTCCCGCAAAAGCCGTAATATGGTGGATACCTGCAGTTTGAAGTGTCATAATAAATTCCTCCTTGGATTTTCGAATTGGATATGGTGGTTTTAGTTTTTTTATTTATTGTAATTTGTATTATCTTTATTTTAAGATATATGACCAATTGAACTTAGTTGTTGTTTTGGCTTGCTTGCTCCTGTTTCAATTTGTCCGGAGTAACGTCATCGCCGTTCGGATCATAGATGGTGACATTCAGCAGAATATCATTGATCGAACCGCGAAAGATTTGCAGGTATTCCTGGCGCAGACGAATTTGTTCCGCTTTCTCCATCTCTGTCAGTTCTGCCTCTTTAGCTTTTCTGGAAAGTTCATTTATTCTGGTCAATGTTGGAATCATCATCTTGATCTCTCTCCTTGTAATTGGATTCAGATATTATTCTTTGGTGTCGTTTTCCTTTGAATTAAATATCTTAAATTAAAGATAAATCATTTTTGAGGTATTGTCAACACTTTTATCAAAATGAAATAGCAAAAGAAAAAAAGGCTCCATACAGAGTTTTCACTCCGATGTGAGCCCTTCTTCAATTCCGTTATGTTAAACCAGCTTTTGACCACAGTTGGGACAGAAGTTGGCTCCTTCATTTTTGGCACCACAGTTCGGACAGAAGTTCGGCTTCTTGGCCCCCTCGGAAGAAGATCCTTCCTTGGGCGCGGATGGTTGATCCGTATTTTGGCCTGAACTGTTGTTATTATTATTTTGATTCTGGCCTTGATTCTGGTTCATGTTCTTCATCATTTCGTTAGCCATATTCATACCCATCATCATGCCCGCCATATCCGATGCTGCGCCGCCACCTTTCACCTTGCCGGATGCGATGCCATCCGTCATGCTAACCTGCTGGTATTTCTGCAGATTACCGATCATCTCATGCGAAGCGGTCTTCGTGATCATGTCCTGAATCTCTTGCGGGTAATTGAAACTCATCACTTGGAATCCGGTAATGCCAATCCCGATGTCCATCATTTGCATATCCAGGTCTTCCTGTATGCCTTTGGCAATCTCCGATGCGTTCGCCTGCAGGTTAAACATATCCTTGCCCTCACGGCTAATCCACTTCATAAGCAGCTGATCCAGTACAGAAGTCATGCGGATTTTGACATCCTCGACCAGATAGCTCTGCTTGATGCCAGCAATTTTATCAATGAGCGTGACGTAGTCACTCACCTTGAAGTTGAACGTACCGTTGGCCCGAATCGGCATTCCGCCCGGAAGCTGAGGTGTCGGAATCAGTACAGGGCTTTGCGTTCCCCACCGAACGGTAAATTCCTTTGTATTCACAAACAGCACTTCGACCCGCATGCCGCTGTTGAACCCGAATTTGAAGCCTTTTAATGTAGACAGAAACGGAATGATCTCGGAATCAATATTAAATGAGCCTTCATCTTCAAAGATTCCCTCAACCTTGCCGTTGTTCAAAAAGATTGCATCCTGACCCGAACGGATAATCAGCTTACTGCCCTTCTTGATCTCCCGGTTGCTCCACTTCCAGAAAATCATGTCATCTCTGAATTCTTCCCATTCCACAACATTTGAAAATTGATTTTTGAAAAATCCCATACTCGTTCCCATCCCTTCTATGTGGTACTAATACAAATGTTAAAACGATCTGCTGCTTCCGCTATGTGAGTGACCGCCTCGGGTGGTACCTCCACCACCGCCGCCTCCGCCGCCGTTGTTATTGTTTCTTTCTATTTTTTGTTTGGTGACCGTTGTGCGGATATACCGATCCTGACGATCAATTACACTGGAGGAACCGGAATCCTCATATGTTGCTCGATTGACGGTGACTCTTCCTCCTGAACGGTAGGCCATCACCCCAACTACGATTCCTCCGATAGCCACGGATGCAGCGAGCTGAAACCAGGTTTTGAATAGAATGTTATCCGGGTTCACACCCGGTTTAATTCCCATGTATTCATAGGACAGATCCAGATACTTCTCAAAAGCCAGTCTATAATTCCCTTCCGTTACATCTGAGGCTATTATAGCCGTAATTTTTTTAGCCCTTCCGTTGTCGATGTATTCTTCCCCTTTATAAAAACCAGCTAAATACATCTTTCGATTGTACATATCAAGTGTCAAAATGACCGTGTTTCCGTGAGCCTTATCGTAACCGGGCGCTCGCTCGTCATAGAAATCCTCCGTTAGCAATTGTTCACTCTTGTGCTCTTCATTATTGGAAGTAAAAATAATAAAATCCGTCTGCCTCTCGGCTCCATACTCATTCGCCAGTGCGTTTAATTCGCTTTCTTCCTGCTCGCTTAGCAGATTGGCCTCATCATAGATGAGATTTTTGCTCTCGGCTGCCGAAGCGGTCTGAACATTAAAAAAGGGAAATGCCAGACCAATCACCATCACCACCAGAGCAGTCACCATTGCAAGCTGTTTTACCTGTTTCACAGGAACCCACCTCCCATCATCCAGGAGATCAGTTTCAAGGACAACAAGGACACGGCGGAAACGCCGGCGAACCATCCGGCCACTTTGGCTTTGCTAATGGGCGGTTTGCCGACCACTTTTCCCGTCTGACCATTCATGGCAAAGGTATATTGGGCACGATTGAAATCATAATAGACCATCCATACGGGAAGCAGCACATAGTCTGCATTTTTAAGTGTCGTATCGATTTGTTTGTCCGTGTAACTTACACTGTTATAACCGGATACCGTTGAAGCGATATAAGAATCAATATAAGATCGGGTCTTCTCCTTGGCCCGCGGATATAACTCTTCATCGGTGTAGCTGTATTTCTCTGCAATGTATCCCGCAAGATACGGGGTCTTGAACTCTTTCAGCTGATTATAGGGAAACGGCTCCAGCTTATCCATCAGCTCATCCTTCATTTTCTCCGAAGCATCAATGGGCAGATTCACATAGTTGAGCCGGATTTTCCGGTAAATATCAAAATGCTGTGTCTCCGTATAATGGTAGTCGCCCTGCGTGTAGGTTCTCACCTTGGTTCCGCGGCCGTGAACTTCGATTTTGTTATGTAACTCATATAACCAGAACGGCACATACATCCCGGTAATATTCTGAATCCGGTCTGCACTCATGAATCCGCTCGGAGTCAGCAGACCGTTCCGGCACCACTTTTTGAATGCCTGCTTGGCCTGCTCCTTGCTGATAGAAAAAGGAATAACCATGACGGGTGCCAGATCACCCGTCAGCCGGTCGCTCAGCACAACAGCTGCCCCGCAGAAGCTGCACGTGGTTGCACTTGTCTCCGGTTCCGTGACGATATCCGCGCCGCAGCTGTTACAGTGATATTGCTTCACTTCATTTTCCGTGAACACCTGTTTCTTGAGCGGGTCGGGGATTTGCTCAATGTTGTCCTGCCGCCCACAGCTCGGGCAGGATAATGAACCTGTCGCGCTGTCAAAAACCATACCACTGCCACAGTTGGGACACTTGTATTCAATAACTGGCATCTGCTCACCTCAATATTAACGAAATATAATCGTAAAAATCCTAATTATCCTTCAGCTTCTCCTGAATTGCTGCGAGTTCTTCCTCCGCACTCGGAGCTGTATTGTCACTATTACCCGCTTCCGCGTTCATTTCTCTCTCCAGCTGCGCAATAAGTTCATCCAGATCATCTTCCTGCTTCCCTGCCCGGAGCTCGGCAAGTGCCTCTGCTTCATTCAAAGCCTGATTGGCCTTCTCTTGCATGGCTTGAAAAGCGGCCTCTGCTTTTCCTGCTGAAGCATTCCGGTCATTGGCCTGCTGCTGGGCTTTCGCCTCTGCCATTCTGCCTTTCAGCTCGGTATGTCTGGCTTCCAATTGTCCCAGGTCTGCTACCAATTTCTCATTCATATGCTTCATCATTTTGGCTTTCGCGGAGGCACGTTCATACGCTGCCTGTAATTCGTTCCATTTCTCTGTCTGCTTCACTTTCTTCTCCAGAAAACTCCGGGCCTGATCTTCATCGCCTGATTCTGCCGACTTCTCTGCATACCGCTGCAATTTCTTCATCTCAGCACTGCATTCGTCCAAAGCTCGCTTCGCCCTGCTCTCCTCCGACAGAACGGCCGCCGTCTCTGCCTTTACCTGTCCCAGATCACTGCTTAGACTCCGCATATATTCATTCACGGTCTTCTCCGGATCTTCCGCCCGAGCCAGCAAGCTGTTCACATTGGCCTTCATCACGTCCCTAAACCTCGATAAGATTCCCATTCCTGTGTTCCTCCTCCGAAAAGTTTACATATACCCTATAATACATGAATTCCAAGAACGAGGTTTCATTACCCGGATTGGGAAGGTATTTTCCCAAATGAAAAACCATCAGCTCCTGCTGATGGTTGCTCTTACGCTGCACTATCCTTTTTTAATGGTATGGCTATCCGGATCAGGCGGGAAGACTCTCTACCGCGGTAAAGAATACATCCAGCAGTTCTACACCAAAGTTTGCCTCAACATATGCCGTAATATGCTTCAGGTCCTCCTCATGCTGATACTCCAGACATGGACGACCTTCGCTCCAGAGCACTCTGCACGTAAACTCATTAACCACGCATTGAATGATATGATCCTGCTCTACCGCTTCACGAAATGCTGACATCGCATGACGCTCCTTTCTTCCCTTTCCATCGTTGATGCTTATGTATTCATTTTGAAAAAATGGATTCCGAACTTCCGTGATAATTATCACAAGGTCGTAGTGCAGCAAACAGCATGGCTTATCCCTCCTCTGCGATCTTGCACCTAAAGCTTCTAGAGCAAAGATGCCAATCTCTCGTAAGTTGGCTATAATAAGGGAACCATGAAATGAGATTTCTATAAAAGGCAGGAACATTATGCGTACACGAGTTCATATCATTGCTCCTTACGAATCCATGACTACCATTATACAAGAATGCATTCCCCGGTTTCCTCAATTATCGATTCAATGCGATGTGGGCGACTTGGCAAAGGGGGCCGAACTGGCTTCACAAGCCGAACGAAACGGGGCCGAAATTATCATAAGCCGTGGGGGTACTGCACAGCTGATCAAGGAAGCCGTCACCATTCCCGTTATTGATGTGCAGCTCTCAGGATATGACATGATTCGTTCCTTGACTCTGGCCAGCCAGTTTAACGGCAAAACGGCCATCGTTGGCTTTTCGAATATCACCTCAGGTGCACAGTCCATTATTGATCTGATGGACCTGCCCCTCAAGGTATACACGATTCGCAGTTCCGAAGATGTCGCCAGGCTGCTGCTGGAGCTGAAGGCATCCGGATACCGTCAGATTGTCGGGGACGTTATCACCGTAGATACCGCCAGAACCTATGGGCTCGAAGGGTTACTGATCCAGTCAGGCAAGGAAGCCATTCTGCGCGCGCTTGAAGATGCCCAGCTGGTATTTCGCTATCTGAGCAAGAACCAAGCCATTTCAGTCATTTTGAATAACCTGGTCACACAGGAACACCCCAATCTGCTTATTTTAGATGACCGGAATGATATTGTATTTGAGAACCTGACAGACTTCGAACAGAACCCACTGACGGATAATTACATTCATTTGATTAACACCAATCTGGAGTTTGAGCAATCCGAGGTTCAACATATGTTCATGGTCGACGATTATCAACTGACAGTAACGGCCCATGAAACGACACTGAATAATAAGGGTTATAAAGTCTACACACTTGAAAAAGGACAGCCATACCAGTTTGCACAATTCGGCATAACCACCTACACGGATATATCCATCGAGCCCATTGTTGCCGAATCGCCAGCCATGCAGGTGATGTTGAAGAACATTCAGGCTTTATATGAAAATCACGAACCCATATATCTGCTCGGACTTGCGGATTCAGGCAAATCATTTCTCGTAAAACACATGCATCAGATGTACTCAGGCGGTGGACTGCTGCTGCAAATAAACCTGTCACAGGTACCTGCCGGTCATTTGCATAAAATACCGCTCTCCAAGGTTCGCAACGTGGAGCTGAATCATATCGAACAACGACTCTATGATGAAGAGGTGACCTCCTTCATTCAAACCTGTCTAAACAGGCAGATTGGTGTATTCATTCTGGGAGAAGATCCCTTGAATCCGTATTGGACCCTTGATATCGAGCTCAGTACCATGATGATGCCAAGTCTTGCGGACAGGATGGAGGATCTGGCTCCACTGATCCAGCAGTTCCTTACCGACTATTATCATAAGTATGGAACCGCTGCGGTGAAGATCAAAGAGGATGCACTGCAGTTAATCCGGGAGCAGGTTCCACAGATGACAGTCAGCCAGCTGAAGCATCTTATCAAACAGGCTGCCCTGAATGAGCAGGATTATGTGATCTCGACAGATACGTTGTCCCGCCTGCTGAATCAGCATTCTGCAACGAACACGATGAGGTTGAATGGCACGCTGAAAGAGATCGAGAAGGAAATTATTCAGCACGTTCTGCAGGAGGAAAACAATAATCAATCCAAGGCTGCAGATCGCCTGGGGATTAACCGGGCCACACTTTGGCGCAAACTTAAAGAATAATCTTTAAGTTTGTGCTTTTTTTATGACTCAATGTGTTGCATTATTAAACACTTTAGTGATTACTTAAAATTTACAGCAAATTATTTGTTGCTAAAATAAACAATCTGCTGTAAGATAGTCCCTGCAAGCGCTTCATAAAAACGATTACTTAAATAAGGAGCTACTACTATGAACATTAAAGCGACATTAGATCGTATTCCTGGCGGTATGATGGTTGTCCCGCTGTTACTTGGTGCAACGATTAACACTTTCTTCCCCAATGCCTTGCGGATTGGCGGATTTACCGAAGCCCTGTTCGTTAACAGTTCAAGCACGCTGATCGCTTTGTTCCTCCTGATTGCCGGAACACAAATTACGTTCAAGACAGCTGGTTCATCTGTCGGTAAAGGTATTACACTGCTTGTGTTCAAGTGGGCTGTTGGTGCAATATTAGGTTTGATCGCCATTTTCTTCGCGGATTCCAATGGATTATTCCTTGGTCTGGCACCACTTGCCATTATTGCTGCGATGACGAATTCCAACGGCGGGCTGTATATCGCACTGGCCGGACAATACGGCAAAGAGGATGACAAGGCTGCTTATCCATTCCTCGCGCTCAGCGACGGACCTTTTCTTACCATGGTTGCACTCTCTATTTTCGGTGCGATGGGCTTCGCCAATGGCATGTTCTCCCCGATGGCTTTTGTAGCGGTACTGCTTCCCCTGATCGTCGGTGTGGTTATTGGTAACCTGGATCGCAGCTTGGCTGAATGGCTGCACAAAGGCAGTGACAAGCTCGTTCCATTCTTCGCCTTTTCACTCGGTATGGGAATCAACTTCTCGTCTATCATTCAAGGTGGACTAAGCGGCATCATGCTCGGTGTAATTACAGTATTGATCACAGGCGGTGTTGGCTACCTGCTCTTCAAAGCCATTGGCTGGAATCCCATCGTCGGAGCTTCGGAAGGTTCCACAGCGGGTAACGCTGTAGGTACACCTGCTGCCATCGTGGCTGCGAATGCTTCTTTTGCCCCAATTGCTGAAATTGCTACCGTACAGATTGCAGCAAGTGTTGTAACCACCGCTATTCTATTGCCGATCTTCATTGGTTTCCTCTCTAAACGGCTGGAGAAATCAGGCGGCGTCGAGAAATACAATCAAAGACCGACCACATAAATGGATGTAGCCCTATAACGACCGGACATGAATTCACTTTTTTTGCTCAAGGAGGCGAGAACAGCATGAAATTAGCCATTATTGCAGATGATCTGACTGGTGCCAATGACAGCGGGGTCCAACTTGCCCGTCATGGCTTGAAAACCAGTGTACTATTCGACATGGACGAGAATAACATTCGTCATTACGATGCTGTTGTTTTCGACACGGACAGCCGTTCCATTGCCTCGGATGAAGCTTATCAGCGTGTTCGTAACGCAGCGGAGTTTCTGACGAGAAACGGATTCGATACCATTTTTAAAAAAATGGATTCTACTATGCGTGGTAACATCGGAATTGAGATTGATGCTTTGTACGACGTGATTAAACCGGATTTCATGATGATCGCACCAGGTTATCCGAAAAACAATCGTACGATCCAAAGTGGAGTACATTACCTGAACGGAATTCCACTGGCAGACACTGAGATCTCAAACGATCCAAAAACACCTGTAACTGTTTCGTACCTTCCGGAACTGCTGAAACTACAGACGAAATATGAAATCGGCGAGATTAGCGTATCCGATCTGGAAGCAGGCAAAGACCATATACAGAAGAAGTTAACCCAGTTTAAAGAAAACGGCATTCCATACGTGCTTGTGGATTCGACGGAGGAACTGCATCTGGAGCAAATTTTGCAAATGACCAGCGCACTGGAGTACACCTTTGCATGGGCAGGCTCTGCAGGAATTGCCAATTATCTTCCCGGGCACTACAGTCTGGAGGGTAAATCAACGGAACTGACTATACCGGGAAACTCTGGACCCATTCTAACTGTCGTAGGCAGTGTAAACAAAAACTCACGTGCTCAGTTGAAGAAACTGCTGGGACAGACCAGCGTTTCCTCTGTTGCATTCCACTCCTTCAAAGCCGTATCCGCTGCAGCAGATCGAACAGAGGAAATGGAGCGTGTGTATAAAGAAGTAAAAGCCAAGTCTCTTGAAGGCCATGACGTTGTCTTGTATTCCACGGCAGAGCAGGTCGATATCGAACTGGCACGTGCCACGGGTGAAGCCAGCGGTCTAGATCATACCGAGGTCAGCAACGAAATTGTGCGGGCTATGGGCGAGATTTGTGCCAGATTGCTTGAAGAAGGCAATTTCAAGGGTGTATCCATGACCGGTGGAGACACTGCCAAGCAAATTTGCATGAAGTGGAATATTAGCGGCTTCGAGCTGCTGGACGAACTTGAGATTGGTGTTCCAATATCCAAGTTCATCGGAATAGAAGGCTTACATGTCATTACCAAAGCAGGAGGCTTCGGCACACCAGAAGTCTTCATCCATGCGATTGAAAAATTAAAAGGAGGGATTCCAGTATGAAACCCACAGTTGGAATTACAATGGGCGATGCAGCAGGTATCGGACCCGAGATTATTATGAAGGCACTAGGCCATCAGGAGGTCTACGACAACTGCAACCCACTCGTTATTGGTGATGCAAAAATATTGGAACGCGTTCTGCCCGTTATTGGATCAAGCTTGAAAGTCAACGCTATTCAGGAGCCTTCGGAAGCCAAGTATGAATTCGGCACAGTGGATGTCATTGATCTGGATCTGGTTCCTGCCGATCTCGAATATGGAAAAGTATCTGCCGTAGCGGGAGACGCAGCCTTTCAATTCCTGGCCAAGTCTATTGATCTAGCCAAAAAACAGCAGATCAACTCCATCTGCACTGCTCCTCTGAACAAGGAAGCTCTGCATCAAGGCGGACATCTGTATCCAGGACATACTGAAATTCTGGCTGACCTGACCGATACAAAGGATTTCTCCATGATGCTGACGACACCCAACCTGCGGGTTATTCACCTGACAACACACATGGGCTTGATCGATGCGATCGCCAGCATCAACCCGGAAAGAACCTACACGGTAGTTAAGCTTGCGCACGATACACTCAAAAAAGCAGGCTTCGAAAATCCACGTGTAGCTGTATGCGGCATTAATCCGCACGCCGGCGAGAATGGATTGTTCGGCAATGGTGAAGAAGAAGAGAAACTGCAGCCAGGTATTGAGCGCGCGCAGCAGGAAGGCATTAATGTGGTTGGTCCTCTCCCTGCGGATACATTGTTCTTCCGTGCAGGCCGCGGTGACTTCGATATCGTAGTTGCTTGCTACCACGATCAGGGACATGCTCCGATTAAAGTTATGGGCATCGAAGAAGGCGTGAACATCACCGTTGGCTTAAAAGGCGGCATCATCCGCACTTCCGTTGACCACGGTACGGCCTTTGATATCGCTGGTAAAAACATCGCCGATGATAAAAGCATGCTGGCAGCCATTCGCTCTGCCATTGAGCTTGCTCCAAAAATGTAAATGTAACCGAACGTATTCAAACGTATTTAACTATTGAAGCAAAATAAAGCAGCGACTCTCCCCAGTCGGGAAGAATCGCTGCTTTTTCTTTTGTACACCCTGCATCAATGCCTACCATTCGATCTCCGGTCATACCAGTATCCAGGAATGCCTCGCTCCAAACGCATCAATGCTTCGAGATAGAAATAGTCGCCCCAGATGACATAGTCATCCGGTGAATCCCCACCTCTTACAGAGTAGGAACCATGCTTGAGTAAGCCCTCTTCGGTTTCGGACCCGTGTGTGGAGTAATTCTGTACCAGGGAAGCCATTGAATTTTGCACCGCATCCAGGAAGAACTGACGTTCCGGATCGGTTGGATCCAATCTCTCGGCGATCTCCAGTATCCCGCACGCAGCAATAGCAGATGCAGAGCTGTCACGCTTCGTTTCGGATGTCTGTGGTGCATCAAAATCCCAATAGGCTACATGATCCTCCGATACATGGGCAATGAAGTAACGGGCCAGGCGCCTCGCTGTCTCGAACATCTCTTCACTATGCAGATATCGGCTGCATAACGCAAAGCCATATATCCCCCATGCCTGACCGCGGGTCCATGTTGAGCCATCATTATAACCCTGATGGGTCCCTCCACGAATGGCTTCGCCAGTCGCCTGATCAAAATAAAAGGTATGATAGCTGGAATCATCTCCACGAACCAGAAAACGCCGGCTTTTCTCCGCATGGAGCCTCGCTACACGCCGATATTCTTCGTTATGGGTCTGTTCATACGCCCATAACAATAATGGAAGATTAAGCAGGCAATCGATAATAATACGACCTCCGTTGTTGACATCGCCCTTGCGTCCCCAAGCCTGGATCAGGCCTGACTCTTCACGCCAGCGCTTCATTAGCATATCTGCAGCTTCCAGCGTAAGGTCACGTGCAGCAGGGTCACGTTCCACAATCCATTGGGCCTTGGAGGACAACGAGTAGAGAAAACCTATGTCATGATGGTCAAAAATGCTCTTCCGTTCCATGCGCCCCCGAAAGTTATCGACGGTCTTAACAGCTGCCTCGCGATACAGCGGGTCATGCGTGTATTCTGAGCACAGCCAAAGGATGCCTGACCAGAAACCTGCCGTCCACTCCGTGTTATCATTAAGCACATAATGCTCATCCCCGTTACTCACATGGGGAAATCGCCCCCCAAATCGGTCAATATTGCTTCTCGTGACTTGGAGTGCATCTTCAATGGCATTTTTCCACATGGAACAAGTCCTCCTCTATGAATCTTTTTTCTTCATCCTTCATGTTGGACAAGTCTGCTATTTTGCTTATATTGGCCAGGCGTAATGCCCTCATACTTTTTGAAGACACGAATGAACGAATTGCTGTTGAGAAATCCTACACGCTCGGATACGTCCTGAATGGTCCCTTCCTCTGCCTGTAGAATTTTCTTGGATTGTTCAATGCGATATTGGTTGATGTAATCAATCACGTTGATTCCAGTCTGCTCCTTAAAGTACTTGGAGACATAGGTTGGATGGAAGCGAAAGCGTTCCGACAAATGGGTTAAACCCAGATTGACGTCTGCATAGTTCTCTACAATGAATTCAATCAGCTGATCTTTCAGCTCTTCGTTGCGGGAGCGCTTGCGTTCATTCACCATCTGACAGACGGTCTCCAGGATTCGCAGCAGCTCGGCTTCAATCTCCTCAAACGTCTCGCATGCAAACAATTGCCGAATCAGATCATTACGATGCGTCATCTCGTTCTGGTCATCTGACTTGATCTGTTCCGTGGCTTTCAGAATGGTACCGATTAACTCAAACATCAGGCAGCGTGCCAATTCAACAGACAAGGGCTCTCCTGTAAAATTGGTCATGAGAATTTCGTTCATCACTTCGGTTGAACGGGCATAATTGCCTGTCGCGATATAATTAATGAGCTGTCTCTCCAGATCGAGAGGATAATATAATTCCTCCTTCGGCCTGCGAATCCGGTTTTGGTCAATGATTTGTCCGATCCCCAATATCAGCCGATATTCCAGTGCCTCTTCCGATTCCCGAAAACTGTCTCCAATCGCTGCAATGCCATGATGAACATCGCTTACCCCCACCGAAAAGTACACGCAAAACCGTGATCCGATAAAACGCTGGGCCTCCTCAATGGCGCTGATCAGCCGGTATCCGGTATTCTCCTCATCTGCCCGAATGTTGATGAGAAATGCGATCCGTCCATCAATATCTGCCGAAAACACCTGGCCAATAGGGCCTATCATTTCCTCCAGCACATTGGTCAGAATGAGCTGCACAAATTGTTCTTTCTCCTCCTGGTCCTGCTCGCGTACTTTGGTCCGGAACAACCCATCCACATTCTCAATGTGAAGGAGCAATACGGCAAACGATGGAGTCTCGAAGTGAATACCAAGCCGTTCCAGCGTTGAGGCAAACTCATCACCTGCCTGAACTCTGCCCTTCATCAGCTTGGCAAGCAAATTGCTCCGTACAACATTTTGCTGGTCCTTGAGCCTGCTCGCGAATTGATCCTGCTCTTCCCAGGCACGGACCAGCACGGATTGCAGAATGCCATATTCATCGTCCGGCTGCTCCAGTTTCCATTTGACCTTATCGGAGATAATGTTCATGATCCGTCCCAGCGGACGATAGTTCCTCCTGGTGAACCACCAGGCCGCTACCCCGCCCAGCAGAAGTCCAGCTGCCACGCCTCCAATCGTAATATTGCGAATGACCGTTAGTTTCTTGGCATAGATCCGGGTAGGTATAATCGATATATAATTCCAATCCTGGACCTTGGAAGAGATCTGGGACATGGTGACGGATTCACCGTTCCAATCGATCGTCTCGGTTCTGACTCTCGAATCTTGCCCGAAATTCAGATCTCCATTTATTTTGAAAGGGGTTTCAAAACCTCCTGTGGAAAACAACGTGTTCCCCTCATCATCCAGGATGAATACCGTGCTCTCTTTTTCCAAGCGGACATTATCAATCGCCTGTTGGAATCGATTCGGGTCCAGATTGACCACGAAGGTTGCAGGACTGTCAGCAGCACTCTGGATGGGGAATGGTTGCAGGTAGACAAGTGTATCTTCAATGCGCCGATCTTCACTCCGAACCGCCATTTTCCTGAACCTGCTGGTGTCGGTATCGTGCATAAGTCCGGTCCACGCCTCCTCGGATACATCCGTGCCTTTGTAGAACATGTCATACAGATAGGTCTTCTGAATAAGTGAAGAAGAGGACAAGGCTACATCGGCGTCCTTGATATAAATATATAATTCGCTAATTAGGCCGTTTCCGACGCGTGTTGACTTCAGATTTTTGATGAGCTCCAGTCCCATTAACCGCCACCGGCCATCCTGTTCAGACGCATGATTAATGAAGCTCGTTAACTGAGAGTCGGCCATGAGTTGATTGCTGATGCTGCCAATATCCCCGATCTGGTTATCGATCGTCTCCTGTACCTGGGAGAGCAGCACCATGTTGGAGCGATTCACTTCTTCCTCAAGCAAGATGCGGGACTCGGCAAATACAGCTGCACCGATCACAATCGGGATGAGCAGTATGACCATGTAAGAAATGCTCCAGGACAACAGGATGCTTTTCCTCTTCATGAGTCTCCTCCTCACATGGTGGTTTGGCATGGCCTACGACTGATTTATTCCTTGATTGCTCCGATCATAACACCTTTGACAAAGTATTTCTGCAGAAAAGGATAGATAAACAAAATCGGAAGCGTGGCAACCATTACCGTTGCATATTTTACACTTTCCCCGATTGCCTCTTTGTCCACGGCTGATGCCCCTGTCGTCATGGAGTCCGTACTATTTTGGATAAGGATTTCGCGCAGTACCAGCTGAAGCGGAAACAGATTTCGATCCCGGATGTACAAGATAGCGCCGAACCAAGAATTCCAATGGCTCACTCCATAAAAGAGAATCATCACTGCGATCACCGGCATGGACAACGGTACTACGATCCGCCAGAGGATCAACATCTCTCCCGCACCGTCCATGCGGGCCGATTCCAGCAGGCTTTCTGAGATTTCCTGAAACGAAGTACGCATAATAATGAGATTATAACTGCTGATCAGCCCAGGTATAATCAGAGCCCACAGGCTGTTTCCCATATGAAGCGTGTTGTTGATCAACAGATAGGACGGAATGATTCCCCCGTTAAAAAACATCGTAAACACGATCGCCAGCATGATCGGGTTGCGAAGCATGAAGCTTTTGCGAGACAAGGTATACGCTCCCAGAATGGTGAACAGCAGATTCAGTGCCGTACCCACCACGACGATGAATATGGTGTTTCGGTACCCGGACAGAATGTTCGGGTTACTGAGAACTAGCTTATAGCTCTCCAGTGTCAGTCCTTTCGGAAAGAGCAGCAGACCTCTGTGGGCCATTAGCTGACCGGAATCACTGAATGATGCGTTCAGTACATGCAGCAGCGGATACAAGGTAACAATAATCAGGCCCGTCATCAGAATGGCGTTGGCACCACCAAACAGCCGCTCCCCGAGTGATCGTTTTATTCTCATCTGAACTCCCCTCCTTCACCTCATTCCTGACTAGAATAGCTTGGTATTGGATATCGCCTTGGACAGGCGATTGGCACCAATGAGCAGTGTAAAGTTAATGACGGATTGGAATAAGCCTACCGCGGTTGTATAGCTGAATTCGGCACTTTCGCTAATCCCTTTACGGTACACAAATGTCGAGATGACATCCGCCGTGTCATATACGTTCGGGTTGTATAGCAGAATGATTTTTTCGAAACCGATCTCCATCAATCCGCCAATACGGAGAATCAGCAGAATCAAAATCATCGGAATGATGCCGGGCAACGTAATATGCCAGACTTGGCGAAGGCGACTTGCCCCGTCCACATTCGCAGCATCATACAGCTCGGGATTGATTCCACTAAGTGCAGCCAGATAAATGATGCTGGAGAAGCCAAGCTCCTGCCAGATGGATGAAGCGGTATACATGGTACGGAAATTGGCCGGATCACTGAGAAGCGCACTGCTCTGGCCGCCAAAGTATTCAATAATGGTGTTAAACAGTCCATCCCGGGATGAGAAATCCACAATCATGCCGCAGATGACCACGATGGAAATAAAGTGTGGAATGTAGGAGACGGTCTGCACGGTACGCTTAAATATTTCGTTGCGAAGCTCATTGAGAAGAAGGGCAAGAAGAATCGGTGCTGGGAATCCAAACAACAGTTGATAGAAGCTCAGCACCAGGGTGTTTTTCAAAATCCGCCAGAAATAGTAACTCTGAAAGAAGTCCCGGAAGTGCTGTAGTCCCACCCAATCACTGCCCCATATGCCTTTGCCCACCGAATAATCCTTGAATGCAATGATCGCTCCATACATCGGCAGATATTTGAAGATGAGAAAATACAAAACAACGGGAAGAGCCATCCAATAGATCGCTTTATTCTTTTTGTAATTAAGCCATAACAAGGAAAGCTTGTGCGACACCTTTTCCATCCCCTTCCTTATCAATTCGAAGGAGAGCATCCGTGAGGTAAAAAGTGGGCTTCCCCACGGACAGCTTCTTCGTTATCTGGCGTTATAGCGGTCCAGCGCAGCCTGCTGAATTTCAATGGCCCGGTCGACGTTAAACTTGTTGATCTGGTCGACGTACTTGTCAAAGTTCTCAATCGGCTCGACCCCGATCACAAACTTGACGAACATTTCATCCCGGTACGTTCCAATATCGCTCATGATCTTGCTGTATTCCGTGGACTCTTCTGTTGTCAGACTGGTTGGAGGAAGGCCCACCTTCAGTGTATTCTCGCTGTATTTGGAGAAGAGAATGGCGGCATCCTTCTGCTGCTGGAGCTGATAATACTGCTCATTGTACCGGTCGTCATCTTCACCCACGAAGGGATAGTTCGCAATAAAATGTTTCGCCATCGCTTGGGCAACCGACAATCCATCCGGATTTTTCAAAATCTCATCGGTATAGGTCGGGTAACCGTCCTTCATCGTATATGTGAGGCCTTCCACACCGAAATTTTTCAGCATATGCCCTTCTTCACTGAAGAAGTAATCAAGCGCTTTGACTGTTTCCTCCGGATGTTTATTGCTATTGGTGATCACGACGCCGCTACTGCTCCACTCCCAGGAACGTCCGGTAAACATCGGTTCATCGCCCTTATTCTGCACCGGATATTGGACAGCTGTCAGATTGGCGTTCGGGTCGGTTTCCTGCAGAGCGGGCAGGTAGCGGCCTACACCTCCACCGATGAAGGTGAAAAAGGCACCTGCCTGACCACTCAAAATTTTGGCGTCAAATGTTTTTTGGTCATTGGTGGCAAAATCGGGATCGATCAGCCCTTCCTGATACCAGCGATGGAACATCGTCAGGAATTCCTTGTATTCCGGCTCGATTGGTCCGTAGACCACTTTGCCATCTTTCATAAATATATTGTTGGTTATCCCGTAGGCCTCCAGATAGGTCGGTGCTGCGGGTCCCATCGTTGTCATTTTAGGCGGTGCACCAAACAACAGGGGCGCGGACACGCCTTTTTTCTCTTTGAACGCTTTAAGTACGGTTTCCCATTCACTCAGCGTTTCCGGTTTCTCAAGTTTCAGCTCATCAAGCCAATCCTGACGGATGAATGTGCCGCCGAAGGTTTTATATTCCCCCAGACGCAGATGCGGAATGGCATAGATATCGCCGTTGTCTGCTTTTAACTGTTTAGCGACTTCGGGATTCTCATCAAAAATCTTTTTCAAATTGGGAGCGTATTCATCAATGAGCTCGTTAAGACGAATGATGGTACCATCATTGAACAGCTTGGCGTAATCTCCATTGACAAACATGGCATCAGGCAGCTGATTCGAGGCAATCATGACATTGAACTGTTCGGTCTCGGCACCCACCGCAGGATGCTGGAATTCGATTTTGGTGTTGGTCTTCTTCTCCCATTCCTTAATCGCCGTGATTTCATTCATACTCTTGAGCGTAATGGAAGCATTCGTGTTCATCGACATCCAGATCGATATTGGCGTAGGGCCATCTCCCTCTGCCCCACCCGCGTTTCCATTGTCTCCTGTGCAGCCTGCAAGGATAGTGATTCCCATCATCAGGCAGATTCCAATCGTCAGCCGCTTTCTCCATGACCGTTTCATCGCTTCACGTCCCCCCATGTGTTCGTGTAAGATGTCTGACCCTTGATGTGGAGCTCTCTTCATAAAGGTACTGCCTGACCGCTATTATGGCTATCCTCCATTCTTGCCGAGATATCCAAAATTTGATATTCCCTTATCCGGCGCAGGATTTGCACATGCAGGCAAAAGATCAAGATCATATTCGAGGAATGAACTGTCCGATCCAAATGAAAGCTGATTATCTCCTTTAATCCGTCTAGGTTGAAGCATCTAGATTAATACTGCCATCGACCAAGCCTGTTTCCGAAACCTTAGGGTGTTTGACCAGTCCCCGCCAGAATCCAGGAATACACTAATATCAATTCTTTGACCTGTTCGGCTATCCATAAAAAACATCAACTAACTTAAGGGGGAAATTAGCATGGCGATCCGCTACAGTATCATTATTGCAACCTATAACCGGGCCCATCAGTTACCGCTTACACTGGCGGCTTTTGAGGCGCAGACCTACCCAAAACATCTTTTTGAAGTTATCGTCGCTGATGATGGTTCAACGGATGGAACGAAAGAACTGGTTGAAGCTTATCGTGCTTCATATTCGTTGACCTATGTATCCCAAACAGAACAGCGCGGCAGATCTGCGATCCGTAATTTGGGGCTCCAGCATGCCAAAGGGTTGTACGTTATCTTTTGCGATGCTGACTTTCTGGCACTACCCGAGTTTATTCGAACCGTGCGGCAGTATCATCGTAAAAATCCCAGAGCCGTGGTTTCTGGCTTTCCGCATTCTTTCGATGGTTCATATACCCACTACTATCCGGACTTTTCCCCAGAAGAGAAAGAACATTGTCATGGCGTCCTCACAGCATCAAACTCATGGCGTCCCGAACTAGAAGCTGTGAATGAAATTATCCCGTTGGTAACACCCGCAGATATCATTCATCATACAGATGCTTTGTCACGAGTGGTTTTCCCATCCAAAATGCCGCCAGGTGTCATTAAACAATTTGCAAGCACAGATGTAGCTCCCTGGATGGTATTTGTTACTCGGTGTGTATCCGTCCGGCGTAGTCTGTTGAATCGAGTAGGGGGTTTTAACGAAAGGTATGTACTTTATGGGCTTGAAGACTGGGATTTGGGCTACAGGCTGCACCGTTTGAAAGTGCCTTTCTATTGCATCAAAGAGGTCGTAGGCTATCATCAGGAACACCCAACCCACTTCCGGGGGGATGTGCTCAATACGGAGAATCTGCGAATCATGTTGGAAACCTATGGCTTCAATGATTCCGCACTGAATTTATTTTGCGTTGTGCCTCCATCCGCTGACCTCGAAACCTACAAAAATACACTGAGGATCTTGCGCAGAGGGTTCCGGTCCAGAACAACACGTTCTTCCGCACGATTGTTAAAAAGGACACTACGAATTGCAGCCAAACAGTTCTTACTCCAATCTGATGCAGAGGCATACAAAAAATCGTTAGCTAAAATACAGCGAAGAGCAGCAGGCAGGAAAAGCAGAGTAGCTCGTGTTTTACGGGATATGGTGCAAAGGTCTGAAAAATTGGTGGAGTAGGTTAAGACTCACGTTAGAAGCTTAAACGTACTGATGAGTTGAAAATTCAAATTCTTCTTTTCAAATAAAAACACAACAAAAAGCCTCCTATCTACATCTCTGCAGATGGGAGGCGTCGTTTCCTACATACTCGTTCTTCTTACCCCTATGGTGAATAGTACGGTTCGTTATTTACTTTAAAATTCTTCGTAGTCGCTCGGGTCCTGTCCCCATAACCGTCCATCTTGACGATTGAACGACGAGATCACTTCCATCTCCTGCTCGCTCAGCTCAAAATCGAAGATATCGATGTTTTCCTTCTGGTGTTGAAGGGAGCCTGCTTTCGGAATTGGAATGGAACCCAGCTGGGTATGCCAGCGCAAAATGACCTGTGTTCCCGTTTTGCCATGAGCTTCTGCTATGCGGAGGATCTTCTCATCCTTCACCACATCCTGCACGGCATCATTACCGCGGCCAATAGGACTCCAGGACTCATTCACAATACCATGCTCCGAATCCTTTCTCCGCTGCTCAGCTTGGTCAAAAAACGGATGCAGCTCGATCTGGTTCAGACTTGGGGCTACCCCAGTCTCCTTAATCAGACGCTCATTATGTTCAGGCAGGAAGTTGCTAACTCCGATGGAGCGGATATATCCACGTTTCTTCGCCTCAATGAGTGCCTGCCAGGCTTCAACATACTTATCCTGCTTCGGATTCGGCCAGTGAATGAGATATAGGTCATAGTAATCCAGGTCTGCCCTGTATAACGATTCCTCGATGGCAACGAGAGCCTTATTATAATCGTGATAACGCCCAGGCAGTTTGGAAGAGATCAGCAGTTCTTCTCTCGCAACAGAGCTCTGCTTGATGGCCTTTCCGACTGTCGCCTCGTTCTCATAGTTATAGGCCGTATCAATTAATCGGTAGCCCACATCCAGCGCAGATACGATGGATTTAACGCCTTCTGCACCTTTTAAGCTATAGGTACCAAACCCGATTGCCGGTACTTTCAAGCCATCATTCAACGTATATTCCGGAATTTGATGATTCATCTGAAGACTCTCCTTTGCTAAAAAGGTATACAAAACGATTGGAAAATTAGTTAGTCCCTCTCGTTTATTCTACCCCTCCATGCACGATTGAATCAATTCTTCCAGACGGTACAGGCCTTCCTTAAGCACATGAGCTGAACTCAGTATCCTTTGGTATTCCTATTTTAGTAGCCACGTGAAAATTGCGGGCTTTCCTTAAGCTGAACGATATCGTGACCCGTTGGGTTTTGGAAAGCACGAAGACCAAACGTCGGTGCCACAGCAAAGATGTGGTCAAAGATATCGGCCTGCACCGATTCATACACTCCCCAGGTGATATCATTGCTGAATGCATAGATCTCGAGTGGCAGTCCGTTGTCTCCTGGTGCTAGCTGTCTCACGATCAACGTCATATCCTGATGAATCTTCGGATGATTTTTCAGATACTGATGGATGTATTCCCGGAATACCCCCACATTCGTGAGCTGTCTGCCGTTTACTTTGCTCTCCGTATTAATCTGATGCTCCATATTGTACTCGTTAATTTCACTGATTCGCGTAGCGATATAGTCGGTAAGATAGTGGATCTTCCGGAATTCCTCAATCATGTCTTCGGTGCAAAAGGTGATACTGCTTGTATCAATATAGACGCTTCGCTTAATCCTTCTGCCGCCGGATACCTGCATGCCTCGCCAGTTTCTGAACGAGTCCGATATCAGGGCATAACTCGGAATCATCGTGATCGTTTTATCAAAATTTCTTACCTTAACTGTATTGAGTGTAATGTCAATGACATCCCCGTCAGCATTATACTTCGGCATCTCAATCCAGTCGCCAACACGCACCATGTCATTCGATGACAATTGAACGCCTGCCACGAGGCCCAAGATGGAGTCCTTGAAGACCAGCATCAGCACCGCTGATAACGCACCAAGGCCACTGAGAATAATCAACGGATTCTGACCGATAAGGCTCGAAATGACGATAATGCCCCCGATGATAAAAAGAATAATCTTGGCGACCTGGATGTACCCTTTGATCGGCCTGATCTTGGAGACTTCATAGGAACGATATATGTCATCAAACACATTAAGTAAGGCATTGAAAACCGTAATCATGATGACAATCATGTAGGTCATTGCAGCCTTCTCAATCAGGGCCTGATAGGATGGAAAGACATAAGCAGAATAATAGATAATAATGGCCGGTACGAGATGCGACAGCTTGTGGAACAGCTTTTTCTCCACAAAGATATGGCCCCATTTGTACCGATTGTTATTGACGATATGATGAATCGTCTTCAGCACGATTTTTTTGGCAATATAATTTGCCAGGATGGAGACCACCGCTATAAAAATAACCATGATGATGTTTGAAAGAATGCCAATGGTTTGTTCACTCATGCCCGTTCCGTCTAGTTGTTTTTTGATAAAATCCATTGTTTCCTCCTAACGCAGTCTAGTTTAGCTTTTCATTATAAATGACTCTCTGGTACGAAGCAAAATTCAAGATAAGAGGCACGTTATAAACGGTATGCTAGTTTGTTGGAATTAAGAATCCAGAGTAACTATAGACATATACAGTGCATTTTTTAAATAATAAAATCCAATTATGGTAGAATATACTTACTTCATATTTTTACTGGAGGGTGATTGATTTGAGGAAATATATTGGTTTGGTTTTCTTATTGGGCCTAATTCTAAGCATAACGGCTGCCTGCTCTTCGAGTGAGAGTGAGTCTGCAATTACTCTTGATGATATTGTCACCAAGTTCCGAGAGGCCGGACTTGAAATTGAAGCTCCGACGGAGCCTTTCAGTGAAGATCATGTATTGGCTAACCTAGGGCTTATAGACGAGCAACCCTTTCTAGTTCCGGCCTTGGGTGAAGGTGAGGGTGGTTATCTATTTTTGTTTGAGAATAAAACGGATCTTGAGAAACTGAAGGATTTTTACGAGGAAACTGGAAAATCAACGCTAATGCCTAATTCGCATGCCTATGCCCAAGATAATATCCTTTTGCAGATGAGTAATCAAATGAGTCAAACGGAGTTTGATCGATATGTAGAGGTTATCAAGGATTTATGAGGAAGTAGATAGCTCATCAATAATCAGATCATCAGCTTACGCTTCATATAAACCGAAAAGCCACCAACCTGGTCATAACCCTGTCAAGTAGACAGTACAAAAAAAGACAAGATTTAAGCTGCGGCCGTTTCCCGGTATTCAACCGGGGAACGGTCGTTTAGTTTTTTCTGAAATCGGTTTTGGTTGTAAAACAGTATGTATTCATTCACTTGCTGCTCAACCTCTGCTTTGTTTGCTGCCTTATTCAAATAAATTTTCTCCGTCTTCAAATGAGAGAAAAAAGATTCAATACAAGTATTATCTAAGCAATTTCCACGCCTGGAATGACTGCCTAGCATGCCGAGCTGGTTTAGTTTACGGTAATAGGGCTTCGAAGTATATTGAAATCCTTGATCCGAGTGTAGGATTACGCCACTCAGATCCACGTGCTGACGGAGTCTATCCAGCGTTTCATGAACCAATGCAAGGTCATTTCGTTCAGAAAGATGCCACGCTACAATTTCGTTATTGTATAAATCCTGAATAACAGAGAGATACACAAATTGTTCTCCAGCACGAATATAGGTAATGTCGGTAACCAGCTTCGTTCGTGGTGTATCCGCCCGAAACTGACGCTCCAGCCGGTTCGGGTTCACCACAGAGACTTGTTTTCCAAAGAATCGACGCTTTTTTCGAATGACAGAACAGATGCCTAATTGTTTCATTAATCGGTACACCTTTTTGTGGTTGACCCGAAGACCTTCCCGTCGTAAAGCAACGCTCATTCGAAGATAGCCAAAGTAAGGATGCACGCGATGGATGGCAAGCAAATGGGATTCTAGTTCATGTTCTTTGTGTCTACGCTCTTTTGCCGCTGCTATGCTTTTTCTCCACTTGTAATAACCCGAGCGGGAAACCGCAGCTAACTTCAAGAGCCGAACCAGACCGTGGTGTGCCCGTAGGTCCTCAATGATTTGAAATCTGGCCGCTTTACTCGTCACTCCTTGTGTAGATTTGGATACTGCTTTTTTAAGTATTCAATCTCCGCCCGCAAGTACGCTATCTCTTCTTCCATACTGGAAAACTTGGTTCTAAGGCGTCCCCGTTTGGGTGTAGCAGGTTCTAGACTCATTCCTTGTTTCGCTTTGGCTGCCCACACTTGTACCTGAGATTTATTTTGAATATCTAAACGTGTCGCTACTTCACGTATACTCATATGTTCTTCGTTGACCAGCCGGACTGCCTCCAATTTCAAATCCAAAGAGTACCGCCGGAATGTTTGCCCTTTTTTAGCCATGAAAAAATCCCCTTCGTTTACATGATTAAGTTCATCTTAATAGATGTCTTTTTTCTCATGTCTACTAAAAGGGGATAATACCAACCAGAATCTCTGGCTGATGGCTTTCTTGTTGTCTCACTCTAATGGAGGCGAGGGGCATCGCCCCCCATATGGTACTTAACAATTAAATAAAAAAGATTGATCTGTTCATAGCCCCGTCAAGTAGATATTAAAAAAAGAGAACTTCCATTTAAGCGGCGACTTTTTCCCCGGAATTCAATTGGGGAAAGGTCGCCAAGTTTGTTTTGGAAGCGGTGGGGGCCCATTTGCTTATTTCTTTAATGAACTGGCACCGGGCTTCGAAATCCAGCTTCCCTCCCCGTGTAAGTTTGGATTGAGCTTTTTTAGATATTCTACCTGCGCTTTCAGATATGCATTTTCTTCTTCAGCACTACTAAAATGCTCCTTTGTCCACCGTCCCCGGTAATCCTCAAAACCATCTCCGTTTTGGTTTTTACGGACCCATGTGATGATTTGACTTTCACTCTTGATTCCGAACTTCTCCATAATTCGGCTGTACGGCCAGCCTTCCTCCAATCGCAAACGAACCGCTTCTTTCTTCGTTTCTTCACTATATCGATTAAATGTTTGACCCTTCTTCGCTGGCATAACAAAAATCCCCTCCGGCAGTGATTGAGTTCATTGTAACATGTACTCTTTTTTCACTGTCTACCGTAAATGAAAGGAGTTGATGTTATCGCACTTCAGTTTCCTGTTTAACCAAACTAAATCTTTAGAATCTTGTCGTAAGATCATGAATGTATTTCTTTTGTTTAAGCACTTTGTGAATATTGTAGCAATATTCACACAATATCTAATTCAACGGATGAGGTGGGTAAAAAAATATGAAAAGATTCAAAATTTCATTGCTAGCTGTCGCCGTTCTCGCTGGATCACTGTTTCAAGCGAGCGTGTTTGCTGCTGATAACACGCCCAAAATTTTAAACACAGTTATTGAGGACCAAGGGATTTCACTGACGGTTGAAGGTTTTAATGAAACGTTGGTGGGTAGAAAAGAAAATAGAAAATCGCTTATGAGCCAAAAATCTTTACATAAACTTGATTTGAAGCTCGGGGATTTCACGTTAAAGGATGAAAGTGTTTCATTTAATGCGAATGTTGGTGAAACCGCTATTTCGTTGTCCGGACCGTTGCATGCGAGTTATAAAATTCAAAATGACATGAACAGTATCGTAGGAGATTTAACGGATGCAACGGGCAATTTTAAAGTATTGCTGTTCGAAATCTTCAATGATACCCAAAATGATAATCTTTTGATTAATCACGACCTGAATGGAAAGCCGCATTTGAAGCTGTATTTGCTCGACAGCAATAATAATATCCTTATTTTCGAGATGGATGTACCTGAAACATTGAACACATTGGAAGCGAAGTCTTTTGCTGAAGTTGAAGATAACAAAAAGGAAATGTTCTGGTTTAGTGGATTGGCAGAGCCTTTATCTGTTAAGGAGATACCTACAAGCGAAACGTCGATTGCTGAGGTTTCAGGTAATACCAATACCAGTATCTCCCCAACGGCGTTAAACGAGTTTTCTACCTGGACTAACCCTACCACTTATTACACTTCATTTTACGTAGGATCCGATTATACACAATGCTACTCGTTGCCTTATCTTAGCTACAAACACGTAAATGTAAGCTCATCAGACTCGACATGGATTGCTCAATTTAAAATTGCTGAGCATACAAAAGTCGGCAACTACACCTATTACGGCAATAACGTTTTTGAATATAAGAATGTAAAAATTGCGTTTGGATCAGGCGATTATTCAACCATGATCAGGACGTTCCAACAAGGAAGAGTTTATGATACTACAAGCGGCTTGAAAAAAACCGGCGATAATATCTCTGCTAACCTTATCAAGAAAACAATAAGCAAAGTTCCTTATGGAAGCACAATTAATGATGTCATTGGATATATTAACACCGCAACGTCTGTGGTAGGAGATGTGAGACTTGGTAGTACAGGTGTGAACTTATCAGGTAGTCCTGTTTCCGCGGCAGGCGAAAAGCTCACTAGTAAATATAAGTTAGAGGAGTGTACCGATCATAGCGGGCAAACTGATAACGGTCATTACTTTACTTATCATGTCGTGCTTAATTATGAGGGAAATGGATCCTCAAAAAGTACAACCGGCAATCTACAATTGAAATTTGATGTATGGAACGCCGAGACATACACAACCACCCCAGTCTCCAAAGATTTCTCTCTTTCTTACACAGCAAAACCATAATATTCTGTTCTTTTGTTTTCATTGTCGAATATACTAAAAGGGCCGGGGATATTATTCCCGGCTTTTGGCTTGAAACATTTATCGTGACCGGTTCGTTAATCTAAGTGGGAGAGAGGTGAATTAATGTATGAAAATGAATATAAAAATATCCATTATGCTGCTCATTGCAATTGCTGTAGGTTTCATTCTTGGATGGTATTTAATGCCAAATAGTGAACAGGAGAAGTGGACTCCAGACAAAATTAATCTTTACTATAATGAAGAACAAAGCCAGGTTACAAAAGTAGAGGATCCGCAATTCTTCGATCAGATCCTTCGTTTAATTGTATTTGAAAAAGGAGATATGATGTCAGGAGGAAATGCTCCATTATCAGAAGAAGAAGTCAATGAGATGAGAAAATCTGCAGTAGAATATTTCTATAATAAACCGATCTCGATACAGATCAATAACGGAGATGGCAAATCCGAAAGCATAGAATTCAAATCTATCCTTTTTCCTATAGATGAAAAATGGAACGGTGCGGCTTATATA
Source organism: Paenibacillus sp. PvP094 (assembly GCF_040546835.1). NCBI lineage: Bacteria > Bacillati > Bacillota > Bacilli > Caryophanales > Paenibacillaceae > Paenibacillus > Paenibacillus sp. PvP094. The sequence goes on from NZ_JBEPOM010000001.1 coordinate 1,878,001, forward strand.
CAAACAACCGATTCAACTTATTTGTATTTTGTATCACGGCCAAGTTTAGATTCAATACTAAGGCATATGTAGATTTTGACGCTTACCGTTCAATTTATATAGCAGAGTAACCTCAAAGCTATGAATAAAGACCAGACAAATGTTTTATACGAGCTAAAGGAGTGGTGGATTCGATCGCTGGAGGGGAAGCCAGCCGGTGCTCTAGGAATTCCCCAAAAGACATTTTGTTTCTGGACAAGATTCCGCTGCTGGTTGTATTTAAGCTCAGTCAATAGCTTTTGGCTTCAGTTTCAGTTGAGGCTAGCCCAAAAGATAAATTCATTAGATTCTAAAGATAAGATATGCTTTTGATTAAACTTCAACGTAGAAAATCCCACCAGGAATATAGTGGGGTTTTCATTACCTATAAGTGAATGACAATAGTGATTTACCAGAATTAGCGTCAATGACTACATTAAACTGGCTATACGTCGGAGCTTCCTTCCCTTTCATTGCGTGCCCCGTACCTTTTATATCAAAAAATGTGACAATGTATACAGGTTGTTTAGCAAAAACCCAAACTTTAGACTTTTAGCTGAAGCAATTATTATCGCTTCTTCTTCGCTTATTTTGGCAGCAAATAGGGGAGTGCTTAGCTTCATTCCTAGCAACTTTAATCTATCCTTGTCATGAAGAGTTATTATTTCAGATTCTGTAGTCGCATCATATGCCTTTATGTCATAAGGCGCTTCTATTTGCCTAACCTCCTGTACACCTTTTAAAGATATGTCAGAGGTCTGAGCTAACGAAATTCCTGATATGCTTAATACTACAGCCGACAATATTGATGAGATAATAATTGTCTTATTGAGTTTCACTTTATAACTCTCCTGTATTCCACGTTTATTGAGTAAGTGCTAGTATCATTACCGAGCCTAAATCATTACCAAATGTAAGGTTTGGTCTAAAAGTTCTCGTTGAATTTGTTCTAGTATAAACAACAGATAAGAATCTCATTTCTGTTTGGGCTAGTCCAAACAAGGAGTAATGAAAGTAGTGGAACATCCTTCAGATGCTCCACTTGTCTAAATTCCTGTATTTCCTATACGCCTTTAACTTTATATCACAACTAAAAAACCACCAACCAGATGATCTGGTTGGTGGCCTTCACGTACTTAGAAAATGGAGGCGAGGGGAGTCGAACCCCTGTCCGAAGATAACGACACATAAGCTTCTACGGGTGTAGTCACAGTTTTGATGTCACCCGAGTATCGCCCCGTAACCGGCTATACGTTGGGTCAGCCTGATTGTCTTCTTCAGCACACCCCAGGCGGAGATGTGACAGCGTATCCCACTAAAGTTGAGCCCTCATCCCGGTACATGGGCGATACAGAGCGAGAGCACGCTCACAGGTTATTAAGCTGCGAAAGCGTAGTTGTTTTGTTGTTTGCCGTTTAATAGGCTTTAGCGTTGATGAAGCGGACGCGTCCCCACTACCCGCTACCCATGCTCGAACTATCCCCGTCGAATCCATAAACGCCCCCTCATATAAGAAGGGCTCCAGGATTAATCCGTGAATACGGAGCAAAGGTGCTGCACATCTTTTTCCTCCAAGGTAAAAAGATGCTCTTTCAAACTCGGCATTCCTGTCTGCTACATGAATAATCATATCACAGGACCGAATGCAGATATAGTACAGATTACTGGAAGTCATACCAGCAGGCTGAGCATCTGTGCAAGATTAACCAATGCACCATCTGAGGCTCAATCGTCTACATATTATACCGCGTCCCTGGGACGAAGTAAAGTTTACCAGATTGAGGTCGCGAACATTTGTATCTCCTTTATTTTACCCACTATTTGCACAGACTACGCAGACAGCAGCTACATTTAATACATCAGCTGAATCCTTTAGCTCAGCAACTTCACACCTAACTCTATCTTATGCATTCTGTGCTTGAAGGTTTACTTTCTCAAGGCTCTCCCCAAATGTTCAAACAGCGACTTTCACTTAAAATAAAAATCCCAAGCTTTGCCCAATCCTAGGCCAAACTTGAGATCCTCATTTACTTCGCATTTAAAGTTAACTTATGACGCATCCTGCGAAGCTGAAGCAATTCGATCAGCGAGCGATCTTCTGCTTCTCACGCAGTGCCCGTTGAATATCGCGCTGTGCATCCCGCTTCGCAGCAGACTCACGTTTATCATACTGCTTCTTACCTTTACCCAGGCCAAGCAGCAATTTCGCATATCCATTACGTACATAGATCTTCAGCGGCACAATACTGTACCCTTCCTGCTTCGACAATCCAAGCAGCTTGTTAATCTGAGACTTGTGCAGCAGAAGCTTGCGTGTACGCGTCGGATCAAGCGGATTATGTCGGTTCCCTTGTTCAAAAGGACTAATATGCATATTATGAATGTGAATTTCACCGTTACGAATGGTGGCAAACGCATCTCCAATATTCGCACGGCCGTTACGAAGAGATTTGATCTCCGTTCCGGTAAGCACCATGCCCGCTTCATACGTATCTTCAATGAAGTAGTCATGGGAAGCCTTTTTATTCTGTGCAAGCACTTTACTCTGTCCATCATTCTTGCCCATGTCCTCACTCCTTCTCCGTAAAATAAGCCGGTACCAATGCTCTATAGCCGCGCACCCGATGATGCCCAGGTACCCTAGCCAGACCTTAATTGTAGCAAGGACCGCTGTTAAAATCAAGAAAGAGGCAGCATATGCCGCCCCTTCTCATTACACACATTTCATGCTGTACGAAACGAATATTACTTTTTCTTCTTCCGTACAAAAGCGGCTGTTCCATTAGCGGAAGCACCTTTGTTCTTTTTCCGTTTACGGCGCGGAGCTCCGCCTTCCTGTGTACCTCCAGGTGTAGCTGCTTCGCCGATAAAGATACCGCTAGGTGACGTCTTTTTGCGTCCACCGCCACCTTTTCCGCCGCCCTTGCCGGATTTGAAGCTGCCTTCGCCACGGCCTTTACCGCTGTTCAGATCAGTTCCTTGGCCGCCAGTGCCGCTGTCCTGACTGGACGGCGCGGAGCTGTATCCACCTTTACCCGAACCAAAACCAAAGCTAACCGCTCCTGTACCTTTGCCGCGAGCAGCAGCTGGTGCACTGGCATCTCCCGTGCGACGTTCACCTTTCGGTTTACCGCCACCTTTTCCACTGAAGCTGCCACGTCCACCCTTGCTGCTCTCTTCCGGTGCTCTTCCACCGCGACTGCCACCGCCTTTGCCTCCACGTGAGCCACTGAATCCACCAGAACCGCCTTTGGCGCCACTCCGGCCACCACCGCCAGCAGGACGTCCACCTCTGCCGCCTCGGTTGCCGCCACCAAAACCGCCTGGCCGTTCACTGCGTGGCTTCATATCCACCATTTCAAAGTCAATCGTGTACTCTTCCATGCTCACGCGAGCAACACGAATCTTCACCTCATCTCCGATACGGAACACTTTCGAGGTTCGCTCACCAATGAGAGCCATATGCTGATCATCAAAATGGTAATAGTCGTCCGTCAGTGCACTCAGTCGGATCAAGCCTTCTACCGTATTCTCGAGTTCAATGAACATGCCGAAGCTGGTTACACTGCTGATCATGCCTTCGAATTCTTCCCCGACCTTATCGAGCATGTACTCGGCTTTCTTCATTTTCTCTGTATCTCGCTCCGCTTCAACCGCCACACGTTCACGCTCAGACGATTGCTGCGCAATGTCGGACATGCGTGACGCCAGGTATTCCTGACGATTCTCAGGCAGCGCACCCTTGTTCTCAATCACTTCCCGAATGACACGGTGAATAACCAGATCGGGGTAACGACGAATTGGTGATGTGAAGTGACTATAGAACTCAGCCGCGAGGCCAAAGTGTCCTGACATCTCCGCATCATACTTCGCCTGCTTCATGGAACGCAGCATCATCGTACTGATCACCGTCTGTTCCTTCGTTCCATTGATATCCTCAAGCAGGGACTGAAGTGCACGAGGGTGAATCGCGTTACCGCGTCCTTTTACATGGTGTCCGAAGTTCGCTGCAAAAGCGAGGAAGTTTTGCAATTTCTCCTGATCGGGATCTTCATGCACACGATAGATAAACGGAACCTTCAACCAGTGGAAGTGCTCTGCCACGGTCTCATTGGCCGCCAGCATGAATTCTTCAATGATTTGCTCTGCAATCGAACGCTCACGTTTGACGATATCGACCGGTTTACCTTCTTCATTCACAATGATTTTGGATTCTTCAAAATCAAAGTCAACCGCACCTCGGCGCATACGCATCGCGCGAAGCTTGAGGGCAATTTCTTTCATCAGATGGAAGTCATCCACCAGATCCTTGTAACGCTCCAGCAATTCCGGCTCTTCGCCTTCAAGAATTTTGCGAACGTTGGCATACGTCATACGCTCTTTGGTCTTGATCACACTCGTGAAGATGTCGTGTTTCACAACCTTCATCTGGTCGTTGAACTCCATTTCACAGGACAGCGTAAGGCGATCCACCTGTGGATTCAAGCTACAGATCCCGTTCGAGAGACGATGCGGCAGCATCGGAATAACACGGTCTACCAAGTACACGCTGCATCCGCGGTTGTATGCTTCCTGATCCAGTTTGGAGTTCTCGCGTACATAGTAGCCGACATCCGCAATATGAACACCTAAACGGTAGTTCCCGTTCGGCAGCTTCTCCACATTGACAGCATCGTCCAGATCCTTGGCGTCTTCGCCATCGATGGTTACGATGTTTAATCCACGCAAGTCACGGCGGCCCTGCTGCACGATCTCTTCATCCGTAATGGATTCCGGAGCTTGTTCTGCTTCTTCCACCACTTCATCCGGGAAAGCTTCCGGCAGCTGATGCTTGCGAATGACGGACAATATATCAATGCCTGGATCATCCTTATGTCCAAGAATCTCAATAATTTCGCCTTCTGCGGCAGCGCGACCTTCCGGGTAGCTCACGATTTTGGCAACGACTTTTTGTCCATCTACAGCCCCGGCAGAATTCGTACGCGGAATGAAAATATCACGGTTAATCCGCTTATCATCCGGAATGACGAAGCCGTATACCTCATGGTTTTGGAATACACCAACCACTTGGGTAATAGCACGTGTAACAATGCGTACGATCTCGCCTTCCAAACGTCCGTTGGATGGACCCTGAGACGTCACTTTAACAAGGACCGTGTCCCCGTTCATCGCGCTCTTCATATCATTGGCATGGATGTAGACATCCGGATGCTCTTTATCCTCAGGGATGAGAAAAGCAAATCCCTTCGCATGTGCCTGCAGCCTTCCGCGAACCAGGTTCATGCGTTCAGGCATGCCGTACCTGTTGTTACGGGTAAGCAGAATCTTGCCGGATTCCTCCAGTGTATTCAGCATGATCAAAAAGGCTTTGAAATCAGCTGCATCTTCAATCTCGAAGTGCTGTTCCAGCTCCTGATAGGTCATCGGTTTATAAGCGGTTTCCCGCATGAAGTCGAGCAATTGTTGTTCTGTTATCATTAATATTCACCTCGGGAAACGTAAAAGTGTAATCTGGTTTGTATCCTGTCTTTATGTATCGGAAATTTTGCAATTTTCTTGCCACGTAACACATGCCCTCACTATCTCATACCCTAGTATACACGAATTCAATCCACCGCATCCGTACCCCGCAAAATAATCCAAACCTTAGCTGAATGCAGCACTTCACATCATGAGTACACGTTTTCATTGGATTTTAGGATAACAAATTCCTTAAAGAACGACGTTCAAAGATGAAATAAAGATGAAATGTATGGAGCAAAGTCGTTCGTATTGAACCACTAAGTACGCAATTGGGCTAAGTAACGGGAAGGAAAACGAAATGGAAGTGGGGAACCGAAGATTACATGGGTAGAAAAAATTAGTTGGTAAACTTTGGACATGCGCCAATGTATTAAAAAACCTCCGTTTCTTCTCGAAACGAAGGTTCATCATCTTAGGTCGTTCATTCATATATGCTTGATCTACCGATCAATACAGCCTTCCTTACTTGGAAATGACTGTAACAATGATAGCCAAGATCATAAATCCTGCACCCAGTACAACGGTTGCACGTTGCAGGAAAAGATCCAATCCGCGCGCTTTCGTTTTACCGAAAAGATGTTCCGCACCACCGGAGATGGCACCCGCCAAACCAGCGCTTTTCCCGTGCTGCAGCAATACTACAGTGATTAGACCGATCGAGAAAACAACGAGCAGCAATTTCAAAGCAATATCCATTCTTTCCACCTCCTACCCATGTGGGCATAACATCTCACCATAAAAACAGTTACTTTAATTGTACCACAGCTATTCCCAATCTACAACCTTATCCATGATACTGTCTATGTTGGGAAGAAAAGAAAAAGACAAGCCGGTTACCCGGCTTGCCCTAGAAGCTGTGAATACAGCTTATTTTTTAAGGTTGTAGAATCCTTTAAGACCATTGTATTGAGCCAGTTCGCCCAGTTGATCCTCGATGCGGAGCAATTGGTTGTACTTCGCGATACGGTCTGTACGGGAAGGTGCACCTGTTTTGATTTGTCCTGCATTTGTTGCAACTGCGATGTCAGCGATTGTGCTGTCTTCGGACTCACCGGAACGGTGGGAGATTACAGCTGTGTATCCTGCACGTTTAGCCATTTCGATTGCATCGAATGTTTCAGTCAGCGTACCGATTTGGTTAACTTTGATCAGGATGGAGTTACCAATACCTTCGTTGATACCTTTTTCCAGACGCTCCGTGTTCGTTACGAACAAGTCGTCACCAACGAGTTGTACTTTGTCTCCCAGTTTTTCAGTGAGCAATTTCCAGCCATCCCAGTCGTCTTCGGACATACCGTCTTCGATTGTGATGATTGGGTATTTCTCAACCCATGAAGCCAGAAGGTCAACATACTCAGCGGAAGTGTAAGATTTACCTTCGCCAGCAAGTGTGTACTTACCATCTTTGTAGAACTCAGTGGAAGCTACGTCCATACCCAAGAATACGTCAACACCTGGTTTGTATCCAGCTTTTTCAATCGCTTCGATGATTGTAGTGATTGCTTCTTCGTTCGAACCAAGGTTCGGTGCGAAACCACCTTCGTCACCCACAGCTGTGTTCAGTCCTTTGGAGCTCAGTACAGATTTCAGGTTGTGGAAGATTTCTGCGCCTACGCGAAGAGCTTCTTTGAATGTTGGTGCTCCAACAGGAAGAACCATGAACTCTTGAACGTCGATGTTGTTGTCAGCATGCTCACCACCGTTGATGATGTTCATCATTGGTACTGGCAGTGCTTTAGCGTTGAATCCGCCCAGGTAAACATACAGTGGCAGGTCCAGAGCGTCAGCAGCTGCGCGAGCTACAGCCATGGATACAGCCAGGATTGCGTTAGCACCCAGTTTACCTTTGTTTGGCGTACCATCCAAAGCGATCATCATTTTATCGATACCCAGTTGATCCAAAGCGTCCATACCGATTACTTCTGGAGCGATTGTTTCGTTTACGTTCTTAACAGCTTGCAGAACGCCTTTACCCAGGTAGCGGGATTTGTCACCATCGCGAAGCTCAACTGCTTCGTGGGCACCAGTGGATGCACCAGATGGAACGATTGCGCGTCCGATTGCGCCGGACTCCAGGTATACTTCAACTTCAACTGTAGGGTTACCGCGGGAGTCGAGGACTTCGCGAGCGTACACGTCAGAAATAATAGTCATGAGTGATAATCTCCTTTTAATTTGAATTTATTTAAATTTGGGACTACTTGTGCTTGCCCTTATGACCACTACGTCAGCAGAATCGTCTTCCGATCGCTGTTATCCCCTGATTTCTTTGAACTTATTTTTAATAAGTTGAAATCATGTGATAAAGGCGAACACTTCGTTTCTTCAGACCATTTCTGCTTCCTTCGTTCGGGGGCAAACTCCAAACTTCCCACTTTGTATATGTGGCTGTGTAACTTACTTACGGGTAGCGATGACAGAAGTACCTGTCATTTCTTCCGGTTTAGGCAATTGCATCAGGTCCAGAATCGTTGGCGCGATATCGGCCAGGATTCCACCTTCACGCAAGGTTACGTTAGCATCAGTTACGATAAATGGAACCGGGTTCGTTGTATGAGCAGTGAACGGACGTCCTTGCTCATCGAATACCATATCCGCGTTACCATGGTCAGCAGTGATGAGTACAACGCCGCCTTTGGCAAGCACTGCATCAACAACACGTCCCATGCACTCATCAGTCACTTCAACCGCCTTAATGGTAGGCTCCAGCATGCCGGAGTGTCCAACCATATCCGGGTTGGCGAAGTTCAGAATGATCGCATCATGTTTATCCGCTTCAATCTCGCGAACACATGCATCAGCTACTTCGTAAGCGCTCATCTCCGGTTGCAGATCATACGTTGCAACTTTTGGCGAGTTGATCAGCACGCGAGTTTCACCTGGAAGCTCAACATCACGTCCACCGCTGAAGAAGAAGGTAACGTGCGGGTATTTCTCGGTTTCAGCAATACGCAGCTGTTTCTTGTTGTTCTGAACCAGAACTTCACCCAGTGTATTGTCGAGGTTTTTAGGCGAGTAAGCCACATAACCTTCAACCGTTTCACTGAACAACGTCAGGCAGACAAAGTGCAAGCCTTCTGGGAATTTCGGACCACGGTCGAAACCACGGAAATCCTTGTTCGTGAATACTTGCGACAGCTGAATCGCACGGTCAGGACGGAAGTTCAGGAAGATTACGGAATCGCCGCTTTCTACCAAACCTACCGGCTCACCATCCGCTTTAACGATAACCGTTGGCTCAACGAATTCGTCAAATACGGACTTCTCATACGATTCTTCAACCGCTCTGAGTGGATCGTTGTATTTTGGTCCATCACCATAAACGATGGCACGATATGATTTCTCAACACGTTCCCAACGTTTGTCACGGTCCATCGCGTAGTAGCGACCTTGAACCGTTGCGATTTGTCCTACACCGACTTCCTCAATTTTGGCGATCAGCTTCTTCATGAAGTCTTTACCGCTATCCGGCATAACGTCACGGCCATCCAGGAAGGCATGAATATAAACGTCATTCATTTCTTCTTTTTTGGCCAGATCCAGCATGGCAAACAAGTGGTCGATGTGACTATGTACGCCGCCATCAGACAACAATCCGTAAAGGTGAAGCTTTTTACCGTTTTGTTTCGCTTCGCGCACAGCTTTGACAAGTGTTTCGTTGTCGAAGAACTCTCCGTCACGAATCGATTTGGAGATACGGGTCAAATCCTGGTATACGATCCGGCCGGCACCAATGTTCAGGTGACCTACCTCGGAGTTCCCCATTTGCCCTTCTGGCAAACCTACAGCTTCACCGCATGCAGTGAGAGTTGTGTGTGGGAATTGGCTCATGAAGCGATCGTAGTTCGGCTTTTTGGCTTGCGCTACTGCGTTGCCTTCCACCGTGTTACGAAGACCAAAGCCATCCATGATGATCAGTGCTACAGGTTTTGGAGCTGTCATTACTTCGCCCCCTCAACAAGCGCGATGAACGAAGCCGGCTGCAAGCTGGCACCGCCAACAAGCGCGCCGTCGATGTCGCTTTGTCCGAGGTATTCTGTTACGTTCTCTGGTTTAACACTGCCGCCGTATTGAATACGAACTGCACTTGCAACCTTCTCGTCGTACAGATCCTTCACCAGGCTGCGGATGTAAGCAATAACTTCATTCGCATCTTGAGATGTGGAGGATTTACCTGTACCAATCGCCCAGATTGGTTCATAAGCGATAACCACTTGTGCTGCTTGATCTGCAGACAAACCTGCAAAAGCAGCTTCCGTTTGCACTTTGCATACGTCTTTTGTTTGGTTCGCTTCGCGCTCTTCAAGTGTCTCACCAAGACAGAAGATTGGAGTCAATCCGTGACGGAATGCTGCATGCAGCTTTTTATTGACAGTCTCATCGGTTTCCGCAAAATATTGACGGCGCTCCGAGTGACCAATAATTACATAATCCACGCCCAGATCTTTCAGCATTACGCCGCTGATTTCACCAGTGAATGCACCGTTGTCTTCAAAGTGAAGATTTTGAGCACCAATTTTGATGTTTGTGCCTTTCACAGCTTCTACCAATGTAGGCAGATTCGTAAACGGTGCACAGATTACAGTCTCTACGCCTTCAACTTCCGCTTTTCCTTTAACTTCCTGAATGAAGTCATTGGATTCGGAAACCGTTTTGAACATTTTCCAGTTACCTGCGATAATCGGTGTTCTCATGGTTTTCAACTCCTTCATGCTATAGCTTAAAACTTACTTGTCGTTCAATGCAACTACGCCTGGAAGCACTTTGCCTTCCATGAATTCCAGTGATGCACCGCCACCTGTAGAGATGTGGTCCATTTTATCAGCCAGTTTGAACTTCTCAGCTGCTGCTGCGGAGTCGCCACCACCGATTACTGTGTAAGCATCCGTTGTTGCACAAGCTTCTGCCACTGCACGAGTACCGTGGGAGAAAGGCTCGATTTCGAATACGCCCATTGGTCCGTTCCATACAACAAGTTTGGAGTTTTTAACAACGTCAGCATAGATCTCACGTGTTTTAGGACCGATGTCGATACCTTCCCAATCTGCAGGAATGTCGCCAACTTCAACAACTTTTGTATTTGCGTTAGCGCTGAAATCATCAGAAATGACGATATCTACTGGCAGATAGAAGTTTTTACCCAGTTTTTTCGCTTTTTCGATGAAGCCCAGAGCTACATCCAGTTTGGACTCATCCAACAGGGATTGGCCTACTTCGTGGCCTTGAGCCTTCATGAATGTATAGGACAATCCTCCACCGATGATTACGTTGTCTGCAATGTTAAGCAGGTTGTCGATTACATCGATTTTGTCCTTAACTTTGGATCCGCCAATGATTGCAGTGAACGGACGCTCAGGGTTGGAAATGGCTTTGCCGAGCACTTCAAGTTCTTTCTCCATCAACAGACCGGATACTGCTGGCAGCAAGTGAGCGATACCTTCTGTTGAAGCATGTGCTCTGTGAGCCGCTCCGAAAGCATCGTTAACGAAAACGTCAGCCAGTTCAGCAAATTGTTTTGCCAGTTCTGGATCGTTTTTCTCTTCGCCTGCATGGAAACGAACGTTTTCAAGCAACAATACGTCACCATTGTTCAGTTCAGCAACTTGCGCTTTAACGGTTTCACCGATGGAATCGTCAGCTTTAACCACTTTTTTACCGAGCAGCTCGGACAAACGCTCAGCCGCTGGAGTCAAACGCAAGGATTCCACAACTTCGCCATTTGGACGACCCATGTGGCTCGCAAGAATGACTTTCGCACCTTTTTCGATCAAGAAGTTGATCGTTGGCAGTGTTGCACGAATACGTTTGTCATCTGTAATTTTACCATCTTCGAGCGGCACATTGAAATCTACACGGACAAAAGCCCGTTTTCCTGTCAATTCGATATCGCGTACGCTTTTTTTGTTCATCTGTATTTCCTCCGCACCCATGTATTTGGTGGACCGATCAGGAGCCTAATCTCCTGTCCATCCTGGTGTTTTTGAGAAATTTGCAAAATGTTGATAGATAAAGAGCGGAAACAATAGCATCTGTTTCCGCTCTATGTTATTGCAGATATTACTTAATCATTTTTGCAAAGTGCTCCAAAGTGCGAACCAATTGAGCTGTGTAGGACATTTCGTTGTCATACCAAGCTACAGTTTTAACCAGTTGTTGGTCGCCAACAGTCAGAACTTTAGTTTGAGTTGCATCAAACAGGGAACCGAAAGTGATACCTTGGATATCGGAAGATACGATTTCGTCTTCAGTGTATCCGAAAGTTTGTGGATCGGAAGCTTCTTTCATTGCTGCGTTAACTTCATCAGCAGTTACTTTTTGTCCAAGAACAGTTACGAGCTCAGTCAGGGAACCAGTAGCTACTGGTACACGTTGAGCTGCACCATCCAATTTACCTTGCAGTTCAGGGATAACCAAACCGATTGCTTTAGCAGCACCAGTTGTGTTAGGGATGATGTTTTCAGCCGCTGCGCGAGCACGACGGAAGTCACCTTTAGGGTGTGGAGCATCCAATGTGTTTTGGTCGCCAGTGTAAGCGTGAATTGTAGTCATCAAGCCTTGAACGATTCCGAATTTGTCTTGCAGTGTTTTTGCCATAGGAGCCAGGCAGTTTGTTGTGCAAGATGCGCCGGAGATTACAGTTTCAGTACCGTCGAGGATTTCATGGTTTACGTTGTAAACGATGGTTTTCATGTCGCCAGTAGCTGGTGCGGAGATAACAACTTTTTTAGCGCCGCCTTTAAGGTGCTTCTCAGCTGCTTCTTTAGTTGTGAAGAATCCAGTACATTCCAGAACGATGTCTACGCCCAGGTCGCCCCAAGGAAGTTCTTCTGGGTTACGGTTAGCCAGTACTTTAACTTCTTTGCCGTTCACTTTGAAGAAGCCGTCGTGTACTTCAACATCGCCATCGAAGCGACCTTGAGTTGTATCATATTTAAGCAAATGAGCCAGCATTTTAGCGTCAGTCAAGTCGTTGATTGCTACTACTTCAATGCCCTCTACATTTTGAATACGGCGGAATGCCAAGCGACCAATACGTCCAAAACCGTTAATACCTACTTTAATCATGAGTAAGTTCCTCCCAAGTTTTGATTTATTTTTTTATGAAGCTATATATTCAAGACAGACGGTGAAGTCCGTCAAGACAACAAGAGTTGTGGTAAAAGAAAAACCTTATTCCATTTCGGCAACGATGACTTCGGCAGCTGCCTCATCAATAATCAGAATATCTTCCTGTCCGAATCGCAGTACGGAGTGAATGGCAGCCGCCTTACTTTTGCCGCCCGCAATTCCGATCACCACATCGGTCCGTTCAATATCCTGAAGTCGCATGCCCAGAGTTAGCATGGTGTGTACCACTTCACCCTGATCGTTAAAATAATAACCGAAGGATTCAGATACGGCTCCTTGCTCCTGAAGCTCTTCTATGATCTCCGTTGCAAGTTTGCGTCTTCGCGCCATCTCCACGGCATCACCGATTCCGTGAATTACGATGCGTGACTGTCTGATCAGCTGAAGAATCTCCTGGACGCTTGGGTCCTGAATTAACGATTCATAGGCATGATCACTCAGCAAATCCGGTACATGCAGGAGTTTATATTGTGCTCCTACCCGTTTTGCCATTGTCGATGCAATCGTATTGGCCTGAATTTCGAGGCTTTCTCCCAAACCGCCGCGTGCCGGTACGAACCAGACACCTTTAAGCGATGTTGGCGGAGTCAGCTGCTCTGCCACTCCTGCCGTTGTTGATCCGCCTGTAACGGCAACAACGTCGTTATCATTCATTACTTGACTAAGAGCCTTCGCTCCAGCCTTACCCAGTTCCCGTTTGGCAAATGGAGAAATATCCGAATCGCCGGGAACGACAACTACCTTTTGCAGACCGTAGGCTTGCTTGATGCGTTCTTCCAGCTCGGATAATCCGAACAGCTCTTTGGCTACTGGCTCTAACTGCTGCAGCAAATCATGCCCTGCCTCACTGATCTTCATCCCTGCACTGTCAATTTCAATAAGTCCCTGAGCCTTTAACAAATCGGTCTCAGCCCTCAGAACCCGCTCGGTCATCTGCATGGAATTGGCTAACGTCCTTCTCCCGATCACATCCGATAACATGATCTGGTGCAGAATCGTATACCTCTTCTTCAAGACATCCATGAGATCAGGCAGAAGCTGCTTTTGCACTTCTAAAATCGTTCGCATGCTTTCCACTCCCGCAAGCTTCTCGTTCCAAGCTCTCTTTCATGGCCCTAAAATGTCCCGGGTTAACTTTTTAAGTCCCACGTCTATTCTACCTAAAACTGACGTGACATGCAAGTGTTTCAAAAGCCTTATTTCACAACGTTTTGGGCCATTGTACGCGCTTATTTTCACAATCTCCGACTTCCACAGGAAAGTGCAGCCGCATTCATACCATATATAGAAGAAAACCAAATTTCTCATCTATATATCGCTTCTATTGACTCCAGGATCGCGCTTCATGCAACCTGTCCAAAACTTCTCTTAGCATTTACTTAAATACTCTCTTTATCCATTCTTCATCATCATGATCAATTTCAGGTCATTCCAAACCATAAGCTTGATCATATCTCTTGCAATTCAGGATTCCATGAGCTATAATCATTATTGCTGTCACATCAACGTGCGCCCGTGGTCCAATGGATATGACGTAGGCCTCCGAAGCCTGAGATCCAAGTTCGATTCTTGGCGGGCGCGCCATTCTTGATTAGCAGCTCATAACCCTTTTAACCAATGGAACCGTAAAGGTTTCTTTTTTTTCAAAGTTAGTTTGACTTTCTTTGACTTTTTGTTTGAAATTGTTTATGATGTGGGTAATACGGTAACAGTTTAAATAGATACACTATTCCATGTACATTTCCGAGGAGGTTTTTCACGTGAGTTATATTCCTATGGTCGTTGAACAGAGCAACCGCGGTGAGCGCGCCTATGACATCTATTCCAGATTGCTGAAGGATCGTATTATCTTTCTAGGCAGCGATGTAAATGACGTTGTTGCGAATGCCATCATGGCACAGATGTTGTTCCTCGCTGCGGAAGATCCGGAGAAAGACATTCATCTATACATCAACAGCCCAGGCGGATCCATTACAGCCGGTATGGCCATTTACGATACAATGCAATTTATCAAACCTGATGTATCTACCATCTGTGTAGGTATGGCTGCTTCCATGGGCGCATTCTTGCTCAATGCAGGTGCAAAAGGCAAACGTTTTGCACTGCCTAACAGTGAGATCATGATTCACCAGCCGCTGGGCGGTGCACAAGGTCAGGCTTCGGATATCGAAATCCGTGCCCGCCGCATTCTGAAAATGCGTGATACCTTGAACCGCATCATCGCTGAGCGCACAGGTCAACCACTGGAGCGCATCGAGAAAGATACAGACCGTGACTACTTCATGAGTGCTGCTGAAGCTGCCGATTACGGTATCATTGATAAAGTCATCGCAAACGTTGGCTCCCAAGGCGTATAAGCCGAGGTAACTGTATATTGAAGATATATGAACAGGCCAATCTGATTGACCTGTTCATACTACGAAGAAGCGCCCCTTGTCATGATCATGACGAGGGGCGCTCTTTTTTTTAGAATGATATGGAATAATTACTCTGCTGCAATTCCACTGAATGGCTGTTTGCCTTTAGGAAGTAACTCTTTGTACGTAAACGGGAATTCCGGGAAACCTTCTGCATAAGCAGTGTACTCATACAGTTGGAAGAACACGACTACCCCTGTAGGTGTTACATAGAAGTCCTGGTCCTTGTTCAGACCTTTATAGCCGTCCAGGTAACCACCGCGAGCCTTAAGCTGTTCACCAACCTTTTTGCCAAGCGTATCGCGCATTGTTTTGTTGTTTTGCAGCACATCATCAAGACTTAGCTCTTTACCTGTATCCAGCGCAAAGGTGTGACCTGTCCGTGTAGTCATCCCGTGGGCTCCGGCATAATCCTCATAACGCTGAGTAACCAATCCCAGCACGCCGTTCTCGTTGTACGTCACCACATAGGTGCTCTCGAATGCATATGGACGGTTGGCTGCTGCCGTTCCGTATTCGGCCGTTTGCTTCTTGAAAGCAGCTACGAATGCATCCACTTCGTCTTTCAACACTTTGTTGATAGCCGCTTCGGCTTCATCGCTAGCAAGTCCACTCACCTGCGGATATTGAATATCCACCTCAGCATTTTTGATGTCCACTTTTACGGTTGCTGATTTCACTTTCACGCTATTTTGCTTCACTTTGCTCAGCGCCAGTGTTTTGGTTTTACCATCCCAGCTGCCTTGAACTCCCAAATAATCTCTCATCGCTGAAAAAGGAATGTACAGACGTCCCTTGATCAGCTTCGCTTCAACGTTAGGATAATAATTATTTACTCTTAGCGACGGTTCACCATCCGCCAGGCTGATTTTCATCGTGTTATTCGCTGCAGTCAGTGCGTACTCTTTTGTTTTTGCGTTATAGGTTAAAGTACCACCAGCTACATCCTTAACAGCAGTGAGGGATACCCACGTGGATCCACCTTGTAGAAGTCCCTTTTGTGTCAACGTTTTGCCTGCAGACTTCAATGTAACATCTGTGGATGCCGTAACTTTGGACGTAACCGAAGCTGCCTGCACGGAGTTATCCTGCCATACCGCCCCACTACCTACAATAATTCCTGCCGCGAGTAATGCACTTGTCCACTTTTTCCATGATGTCATATATAAAACTCCTCTCGAATTTTCCTATGGTTCATTGCGTATGTATCCTGATCGCATATTTCATACGCTCACCTCTTTATTATAATTAACCCAATTCAGGAAAGGTTTACAGCACCAGTTACAATGTTGTTCAATCCAAATCCATTTGGTAAAGGTTTTGTCACGAACAAATATACAAAAAAGACATCAAATCAACGTCATTATCCTCGTTGTAGCAAGAATGTTAATGGCCTAACTTCATTAAAGCTCTTCTTTATAACAAAAGAGACCCTGCCCGATTGGACACAGTCTCTTCATACCTTCATCTACGTCTACAGTTATTTCATTTCATACGTAATGTTAAGCGTTGTGCTTACTTTTACCTGACCTGTTTCAATTTCTGTACCCGCAGCAGACATTGCCATGTCCTTGGCCGTCGAACTTTCTGTTGCATAGAGCACAGGCACATTGGCATCACCTTGAGTTACAGACAACACAGCACCCAATTGACGTTTAACCGCCTTGGCAATCGCTCCTGCTTTCACCTCTGCATTGGCAACTGCCTTCTCGATCACTTGTGCTTCGAAGTTTTCCGGATTTTCTACCGTAAAGCGTACATTCTCGATATTGTTGGCACCTGCCTGTGAAGCAGCATCCAGCAGTTCACCAATCTTGTCCATTTCACGGTACGTAATCGTCAGCGTATGATGAGCGGTATAGCCTTTAACTTTCTGACCTTCTTTATCGCTATACGTATAGTTTGGCTGTACATAGAATTGACTGGTCTGAATGTCGTCTGCACTGATTTTCCACGTATTCTTCAGCAGGTTGGATACCTTTTGAATTTTTGCAGCATTTGCCTTTTGGGCGGAGGCTGCTGTCTCAGCTGTGCTATTCACTCCGATCGACAGATAAGCGATATCCGGCTTTACCTGAATCTCACCTTTGCCCACTACATTAATCACATTTTGCTGTACCCCTTGTACTTCAGCAGCATAGGCATAATTCCCCGGTGCCACCCACGCTGTACCACCCACGAGCAATGTTCCTGCCACCAATACCGCACCAAGCGGTTTCATCCATTGTTTACCCATTAACGCATAGCCTCCTTATATTTAAGATCTCAATCTCAAAGCAGTTTGATACCTTATCAGACGGAGCTATTTTCCAGAATGTTGCACTTGATTATCCGGATAACGCAAAAAAGCCCCTTGCGGGACTTCTTCATGTCATGTTAATCATATCTTATTGGTTTTCAAGTTCTTCCTTGCTCACCAAACTCACTAAAGCGTTTACAGCCTGTTCGGCGTCCGCGCCTTCAGCACTAATTTGGATTTCTGTACCAGTACTGATTGCAAGGCTCATGATCCCCATGATACTTTTTGCATTAACTTTTTTGTCGTCCTTCTCGACGAACACTTCAGATGAGTACTTATTCGCTTCTTGAACGAACAGTGCCGCAGGTCTGGCATGGAGACCCGTTTTCAAACGGACAACTACCGGGTGCTTTGTCATGGAAACTTACCCCCTATTAGAAATCTAGACATTAAATACACAATTATATTTATAACATTATACCATTAACCCGCGCAGGACACTAGAAGAAAAAAAACCAGAACAATTCTGATTATTCAACCAGGTCCAAATCCGTTAACCGTGACGTTCATTCCGCACTTTCTCAGCCAACTCGTCGATCTTGCGAAGCCGATGGTTGACACCCGATTTGCTGACGGTACCTTTTAACAGCTCGCCAACTTCCTTCAGGTTAATGTCAGGATGTGCCAGTCTGACCTCTGCAACTTCACGCAGCTTCTCAGGCAAAGACTCCAAACCGACTTCCTTTTGCAGCAGCTTGATATTATCAATCTGTCTCACTGCAGCCCCGATCGTCTTGTTCAGGTTAGCTGTCTCACAGTTGACGATCCGGTTAACGGAATTACGCATATCCCGCATAATCCGTACATCCTCAAACTTGAACAAGGCTTGATGCGCACCAATGATGCTAAGCAGCTCAATAATTTTCTCGCCTTCCTTAATGTATAGGATGAATCCTTTTTTGCGTTCTATACACCGGGCGTTGAGATGAAATTCATTAGCCAGATCCACGAGGGCCTGACAGTGCTCTTCATACATGGATGCGATCTCCAGGTGATACGAGGATCCTTCAGGGTTGTTGACTGAGCCACCCGCCATAAACGCGCCGCGTAAATAAGCCCGTTTACAACAGTTTTTCCGTAACAGCTCCTGATTAATTCCTGGAGTGAACAAAAAGCCTTCCGATACAATGTACAGATCCTTTAATATCTCCTGTACCATGGACGGAATACGAACAATATATACATTGTTCTTTTTCAGCCGCATTTTTTTGCGGACAAGCAATTCCGTATGCACTTGAAAATGCTTTTTAAGCAGAGAGTATGCCCGTCTTGCGATCGCGGCATTCTCCGTCGAAATATCCAAGATAACTTTTTTATTCGATAACTGCACCGCACCTAGCATACGGATGAGGGCTGAAAGTTCCGCCTTTTCGCAGCACGGTTCACTCTCAATCATGGTTAATTCTTTTTTGGTCTGTGCTGCAAACGACATGGGACTTCACCTCTTCCGTAACATCCAATTTTGTACCAGTTGATAGATGTGGTGACTAAGCTTATCAGCATCATGACGCAGATAGGTTCTAAACAGAACAAGTGTATCCGCAACCACCTGATAGCCTGAACTTTTTAGTACATCCATATCCAAAACAACCGGTTTGGCTCCTTTTTCCGCATACCTATTCTGTACCTGCAGCGGAATTTCACCATTATTAACAATAACATAGTCAAAGAGCTGATGCCCCACGTGCTCATGAACCGCCTTGAGGTGGTCACTCACCGTATAGTTATCCGTCTCTCCAGGCTGTGTCATCACATTGCATATAAACATCTTCACGGCCTCTGCCTCGACGACAGCCTCTGCCAGTTTGGGAACTAACAAGTTAGGCAGAATGCTCGTATACAAGCTGCCTGGCCCAATCAGGATGGCATCTGCCTGGCGAATAGCCTCCACAGCCTCTGGCAACGGCTCCACGTGATCCGGTTCAAGGAAAACGCGTTTGATGCGTCCGCCTGCTTCAGGGATTTTGGACTCGCCTGTAACGATTGAGCCATCCTCCATCTCCGCATGCAGCACAACCGCCTGCCCAGCTGCCGGCAATACCTCACCACGAACGGCAAACACGCGGCTAAGTTCCCGCACTGCGGTTACAAAGTCGCCTGAAATATCCGTCATTGCAGCCAAAATCAAATTACCCAGGCTGTGGCCTGCAAGCCCCGCGCCTGTATTGAATCGATAATTCAGCATATCCGATAGCAATGGCTCAACATCAGCCAGCGCCGTAAGCACGTTACGAATGTCGCCCGGAGGCGGCATTTGTAGTTCGTTGCGCAGGATGCCTGAACTTCCACCGTCATCTGCAACCGTGACGATGGCCGTGATGTCCAGCGGCTTCTCTTTCAAACCGCGCAGCATCACGGATAACCCGGTTCCGCCGCCCATTACAACAATTCTCGGACGTTCTCTTCGTGGTCCGGCTTCTTTCATCCCTTCACCCTCTTCAATGACGATCACGGTCAGCGTCGCGATGGCTCACGGTAACAGCTTCAGTTTCGCTGCTTCCCAACATTTTGCCCAAATATTCGGATATGGCTACCGAACGATGCTTGCCGCCGGTACATCCAATCCCGATAATCACCTGACTTTTGCCTTCCTTCCGGTATTGTGGAATCAGGAAGTGCAGCATATCGAGCAGTTTGGTCAAAAACGACTGTGTCTCAGGCCATTTCATGACATATTCATATACATCACTATTCTGCCCCGTATTCGGACGCAAATGATCAATATAATGCGGATTTGGCAGGAAACGAACATCAAACACCAGATCCGCATCGATTGGAATGCCATATTTAAATCCAAACGACGTGATATTCACCGACAGCATATGACTTTCCAAATGAGAAAACCGAGAAATAATCCGCTCTTTTAACTGCGCCGGCTTCATCGTACTTGTGTTCAGTACCTGGGTAGCCGAATTCTTAAGCTCCTCCAGCATCTTGCGCTCCAGACGGATGCCGTCAAGCGGCATGCCCTCAGGAGCCAGTGGATGTCTGCGTCTGCTCTCCTTGTAGCGCTGTACAAGGACAGAATCAGTTGCATCCAGGAATAAAATTTCGCAATGAATGGTAAAATGATCTTTTATATAGTTCAAAGACTCGGACAAAGCCGTAAAGAATTCCCGTCCCCGCAGGTCAATTACGAGGGCTACCTTACCGATCTTGCCGTTCGATTGTTCAATCAGTTCCGCAAATTTCGGAATCAACACCGGTGGCAGATTATCCACGCAGAAAAAGCCGAGATCCTCCAGGCTCTGTACCGCAATTGTTTTGCCTGCTCCGGACATGCCCGTAATGATAATGAGCGTGGCGCCTGTGCCCGGTGAAACTTCACCTTCAAGCATAAATGTCCCCTCCTTATCATATTGCTGCCTAATCATATGGTTCCGAGGTTACTAAGAACGCAAGAGAAGTCCTGCCGCGCCAACAATTCCTGCATCGTTGCCCAGAGTTGCTTCCAGGATCTGAACACCTTCCTGCAGCGGTTCAGGTGTCAGTTTCGCAAATACAGCACGTACTTCGTCAAACAGGATATTACCGGCTTTGGATACACCGCCCCCGATGATGAACATTTCCGGGTTTATGACTGCAGCAACAGCCGCCATGGATTTACCCAGATAGAATGCAGCACGATTTACGATGCGCAGAGCCACTTCATCTCCAGCTTTCGCTGCATCGAATACTTCCTTGGCTGCAATTTTGTCCACGAGCGCCAGTGACGTATGATCGCCGCGTTCTACCGCATCCTTAGCCATACGGATAATGCCCGTTGCGGACGATACGGTTTCAACACATCCCATTTTACCACAACCACACTGAATGGCTTCCAGATCAGGCACAACACTGACATGACCCAGTTCTCCCGCCATGCCGGAAAATCCCTGATAGATTTTGCCGTTCAGTATCAAGCCTCCGCCAACACCTGTACCCAGCGTGTAGCATACGCAATTATCCACGCCCTTGCCGGCACCTGCCCAAGCTTCACCCAGTGCAGCAACGTTAGCATCGTTATCTATTTTGACTGGCTTGCCCAGACGCTCTTCCAGAATCGAACGAATGGCTACATTCCGAAATCCGATGTTAGGAGCGAGAACGATAATACCCTCGCGTACATTCGTGAACCCGGCTACCCCAGCCCCTACACCTTCAAGCTGCTCCCAGCTATATGGCGATTCTGCCACGATATGACGGACATACTTCTCGATGTTGGCGATAACCGTATCTACGCCCTTATCCACTTCTGTCGGCCCTTCATACGTATGCATAAGCTGACCTTGTTCATTGCATATACCGACCTTGATTGCTGTTCCGCCGAGATCGACCCCAACGTAGATTTTCTCAGACATGCCGCAAGCCACCTTTATCTATCTAAAATAGTTTAATCCTACGTACCAACTATAATTGAAGGATACGCCTGGGTCAAGACGATAAGACCATTGATACAGAACGCTTCGCCGCGATTGTGAACCCTATCACATCCGTATCATGTATACGTATACAACCTCTCCTCTCTTCTACCAAAACGCAAGCTTTCACGATTCCCTAATAGAAAGGGAAGCCTCAACTCATGATATTTCATGATCACTCGTTCCATGCGTAAAAGATGACAGTTGTCATCTGAAAGTCATGAAACTCTAACTAATCCCGTCAATAATCCCTTAACAGAGCGGGAGAAAGAAGTACTTAAACGGGCGGCAACCGGATGAATGCCAATCATATCGCCACCTCGCTCCATCTCTCGTACGGCACCGTGCGTAATTATCTGTCCGAAGCCTTTAACAAGCTTGGGGCAAAAAATCGGATGGAAGCGGTCAGTATGGCTGAGGAGAAAGGCTGGTTGTAAATGGGATATACGTCATCCAGTGACGCGATCCACGGGCGAACTACATATATATAGATGTGGCCTCTGGCCCATGCGCAAAACGAAAACGCCTCCCCTTACGGGAGGCGTTTTAACTTTTTCAACCGTATAATCCTCACTAAACCGAGTCATCGAGCCTTTCGTTATAGCTTGGTTTCCACACGTACCGGCTCCTCGGTCTTCTCCATTTTGTTGACATCCAGGATATCAAGCAGGAAGACAAAAATCGGAATACCGATAATAAGGCCCCAGATTCCCAGGAAGTGCTGTGACAGAATCAGTACGATAAACGTGTAAAACATCGGCAGCTTTGTTTTATGTGCCATCAGTTTTGGATTAAGGAAATACGTTTCCAGTGCATGAATGATGACAATCATAACGATAACGATAATGCTCAGCTGTATTCCGCCCATTTGATAGCCGATCAGACACAGAGGCACCAATGATATAATAACGCCCGCTACCGGTACAAGGCTCAGCAGGAATACGAGAATCGTCAGAGCAAATAGATACGGGAATCCGAGTATCCATAGACCCAGGATGGTCAGAGCCGTATTGAATACGGCAATCAGCAGCTGTGCTTCAATGACTTTACCAAAAGACGATACAAATTTGTCCCCAAGATAAGCCACTTCATTGTAGAACCAACCGATCTTGCTCGTTTTGAACTTGGATGTGAACTTGACGATCTCCTGCTTCTGCAGCAGGAAGAACAGACTGAGTATGATGACCAGCAGAATAAACTCAAGCCATTTGCTCAGAGCGAATATATACTTCAATGCATCGTTCGCATAGTTCTTGATGTCGTATGATTGGAGGAAGCTGGCCACTTTGGCTGCCAGATTATCCCCTTCGGCGGTATCGAAGAATGTCATAATCTCATTGGTTAACTGAATGACCTGATTGACAATCCTCGGTGAATATCTGGATATACCCAGCACAATGGCTGCAATTACGATCAGATATAGCAGTATGACGACGACTTTATAATTAATCGGAAATAGCCGATTTAGTTTCCCCGTAATAAACTGCTGCAACCGATTCATGACATACGTCACTAGAAATAGCAGCAAGATCATGTGCAGCATACTCCCCATGCTGAACAGGACCAAACAAAACAGCAGCAGAATCAAAAAGCGTCTGACTGTTGCATTTTTTAACCACTCTTTAATCATTTCCCCCAAAATCTTCACCTCGCAGCTAATATGCCCATTATGTATACGATCTCATGTCCATTTGGTTTCAAAAAAAGAGAAGCCTCCCGGCTTCTCTCACGTGATGAGACTTCCCGTTGTCTCTTATTATAGTTTATGCAGCGCACTACCTTGGTCATGCTTACTTATCCAGCGTCTCGCTCCAATCGTGGATAATACTGCCTTCAAGGTACTTCTCACAATCCATGGCCGCCATACAGCCTGAGCCTGCAGCCGTGATGGCTTGACGGTATTTCGTATCCTGAACGTCACCGCAGGCGAATACACCCGGAATGTTCGTTTCGGTGGTTCCTGGCTTCACCACAACATAACCGTGATCATCCAGAGCAATCTGGTTACCCAGGAAGCCCGTGTTAGGCGTGTGGCCAATCGCTACAAATACGCCATCTGCTTCGAGCAGCTCCTCTTGACCTGTCTCGTTATTGCGCACCTTCAATCCCTTGACACCAAGTGCCTCAGGCACAACTTCGAGCGGTGTCCGGTTCAGAGCCCATTTCACCTTCTCATTGCTGCGCGCCCGGTCCTGCATGATCTTCGATGCCCGCAATTCGTCCCGGCGGTGAACGAGTGTCACGTCTGTTGCGAAACGGGTCAGGAAGCTGGCTTCCTCCATCGCGGAATCGCCGCCACCCACAACAATGATTTTCTTGCCACGGAAGAAGAATCCGTCACATGTCGCGCACGTACTTACGCCGCGTCCCACATTCTCCTGCTCTCCCGGAATGCCGAGATAGCGGGCAGAAGCACCGGTAGAGATAATAATTGACTCCGCCTCAAGCTCACCAATGCCTCCGACTTTCACCTTGAATGGCGGCTTGCTGAAGTCGACTTCCTCTACCCAGCCATTCTTGAATTCCGCTCCAAAGCGCTCTGCTTGCTTCCGCATGTTATCCATTAATTCCGGTCCCATAATGCCCTGAGGGAATCCTGGAAAGTTTTCAACCTCGGTCGTGGTTGTAAGCTGGCCTCCAGGTTGCAGACCTTCTATGACCAAAGGGTTCAGGTTGGCACGAGCCAGATATATCGCTGCCGTCAAACCTGCAGGTCCGGTTCCGATCACAATCGTTCTGTATTTAGACATATAGATACAGCCTCCTTGATAAGGTTGAGAGTGTGTTGACTGGAAAACTTCTAGAGTGATATGACGAAGCCTATTCGTTAAGTTTACCCGTTTTGCAGGCAATTGTATCCTTCATGAAATTCCGATCTTTCTCAAACTGTCTCCAAGCGCATCATGTTGCTCATCTATACGGCCAACAAGAAAATGGTACATGTAACCCGGAATGTACTACACGGTTGGCGGGATGCTTCCGCACACCCGAACAATCTGCCGTGCGTATTTGCTAACGGTGGAAGCCGATATGCCGTACCGTTCCGCTATACTCTGATAGGTAACGGGACGACTGTGGATTTTGGCCGCGAGATATTCAAGCCCCGCAGCCCAGCCTTCAATTTGCTTGAGCCCCGGACCATCCGGATGCACTCTGGATACATAATCGGTCCAGATCCGTTCCATCTCCTGCTGCAGCTCCGCTTTCGCTTCTGTCATCTGCAGAGCACGCTCCACAACGGCTTGCCAGTGCGAAGTCGTTTCCGACTTGGCGTGCACTGTGCTTGATTGCATCTTAGGGAGAAGACGGTCTGTTCTCCCGGATACCGGTTGTTGATCATGATTCTTGCCCTGATTCTTCTCTTTCATTTGGAGTCCGCTCAGCACAGATTCAGCCGCAGCAACCAGATCCTGATCTTCATCAGCCTCTTGTACGAAGGATTGCAGGGCTTGCTGCACCTCATAATCACCGATCATGGCCAAGGCATGAATGACCTGAAGCTTGGTTGCACGATCTCCATGGCGCAGCGCCCAGAAGAACGATGAACGGATGAGCGGATCATTTTTCATCTCTTCCGGTATACCGTTACCATAGTTCTCCCATTGTCTGAATTGCTCGTCAAACGGAAGATGGTAGTGATAGCTGAGCTTCTCGGGCTCACGCTCCCCTTCCCGAACTGCATCAAGGCCAGACAGATAGAACTTGGAAACCTCTGAGCCCGGATCTAGCTTGGACACATGGCGCCATAGCCGCTCTGCAACGTCGTAACGCTCCGTATTATAAGCCGCTACGGCCGCGTAATGAGCAAGCGCCGGATCGGCTGCCGTCTCTTCATCCTTCAAGAGTCGGCGGAAATGGGTATAGGCCGAGTCATGCTGCCCAAGAATCCCCATCGTGGTAGCCAATTTATACACCTGCTCCTTCTGGTAAGGCACGATGACACGTAGTTTTTTGATCAATAATAGCACTTGGTCTGCCCGATTCTCGTTCTGGTGGAAGATCGCGAGATTACACAAGGCATGCAGGTTTCCCGGCTCCTGCTCCAGCACTTCGGCAATCGTCTCTCTCGCCTTGGGGAACAGTCCCATATAGTAATAAGCCAGCGCGAGATTGTTCCGGGCTGCCAAATAGTCAGGGTAGTCGGGGGACATGCCCTCCAGAAGTTCGGCTGCCTGAGCAAATTTCCCCTCTTCCAGCAGCTCTCTTGCCTGATCGTGCTCAACCACACCTTTACGGGATTTGATCCGGTTCAGCTTGGCCGGGCGATCCAGCTCATAATACAGAAGCTCCATCATCTCTTCGGCTTCCGTCATGAACTGCCCCTGTGGGTCCTCCTCCAAATACGTAACAAGTGCCTTCTCCGCTTCCTCAAACCGGTCCATATTCGCATAATTATTGGCCATATAGAAGTAGCATTCCGTCATGGACGGATCTACCACCTCCAGCACATGCGCCAGAACGGCATTGGAAGCTTCGTAATCTCCCTTCTCAGATAATATACCCGCCATATTGCAATGGTTCACCGGATTCTCCGGTTCATATTCAACAGCTTTACGAAAATATTTTAATGCCTTGTCAACATGATTACGGTCCAGCGAGCGGACAGCTCTCTCGAAAAAGAAAGAAGCATCCAAGTGAATCGGTATAATATTGGCAAGGGGTCCTTCTGCCCGCACTAGCTTGCCCTTCATCTTCCAAGGCACCTCCTCTTTGCTTTCATTCATACTCTCCAGTATACCACATCTGGCGGCGGTCTTCTCAACATGTAGTTTCAAGAGCTTTATGCAAAAATTGCACATAAAAAAGATGCCATTCCATCCTCCTTGAAGGGTGAAATGCCATCCGGATATCATAGGAATTTATTTTTTGAAAATGGAGATCCCTGTCCATTTACAACTTCGCTGCCATCGTCGGTGACAGTGTAATGTCTATCGTCTTTCTGAACGGTGTCATGAAGTTGACCAGCACAACCTTGCACCTGTCTGGTAACCTCGCCTCGCGTACGGTAGCTGCCAGATGGCCCATCTCGCCTCCGGCCAGCTCGACCCAGTCCTCTCCACAGGAATAGCGAAGCGTTCCGCCCTTCCACAGATAGTGACCTCCATCCGTCTCCAGCAGTTCGCCGGAAGACAGCTCTCCCTCATCTCCGAATACGAAGGACAACTGCATCATGATCTCCTCTGGCTCGGTGCCTGACAGTTCCAGCTTCCGACCCCTTCTCTGTCTGTACAACCTCCGCCTGCGTACGGAATGTCTGTTCATGGGTAAGTTCTCGGTTCTGATGAGGTAACACATACCATGGGCTAGTGGAAGTTTTCACAGTCTCGGGCAGCTGATCTGCAGGAATTGGAGCATAATAGCCTTTCTTCTGCTCACCCCTCAGACGATATCCTGCGGGCAATCGGTCCATCTTCTGCATTGGCACATAGCCGGGATTGAAGTAGGAGGCCAGCTGCACGGCCAGCAGACGCACCGAGCCATGACGAAGAGCGAAAAAGGACGGCACTTCCGTCATTATGGTTATGCTTGTCGCATGATCCCTTATACGGGCAACAGGCGCACCAAAGTCCGTATGCATCCGGCTATGAGCAATATGCCCATAATGTCCTGCTGACGCCATTTGTTGTAAATAACCCTCACGCGCAAAGTGTTCATTCAACATGATCTCATACTGCTTAGGCAGTTCGTCTTCCACCTCATATATCTCCTGCAGCTCCGGCTCCAGCAATAACCGAATGAGCGAATTGACCGAACAGACGCCAGGGTCTGTTAGTGAATCGCCTGCCCATTTCGCCATGTTGGCCAAGAGCGGATCATGGTCCATCCGGGCAAGAATGGCATATGGCAGGTAATAAGGGGACAAGTCATGCATACTGCCCAGATCCTGACGACCCGAGTAATCCGTAACAATCTCACCTGTCGGATGTACCAGGTACACCATCATGCGCAGATTAAGTCTGACGGGCTCAAGCAGTTCAGGACGATTCAACAAGCGAGCCGCATGGATTAGCATCATGTCGCTAACTGCGTTATAGATTCCGTTGCTGCGTTCTGTCCACTCCCCATCTGGAGTTATATCCATTCCTTCAGCGAGCCACTGCTCTGCACGCTTCACTGCCTCTTCCAGATCAAACAGCTGATGCAGGAAACCAAGAGCCGCGCATAGCACCCAGCGATGGTTCGGCGTATGGCAACCTCCTGTAAGCATGACGGGTACAGTTCGTTCCAAAAACAATCGCATGTTTTCCAGCACAGGCTGGAGCTTCTCCCATTCCTGCTGTTGAAGCAGCTGGTACAACTGAGCATACCCCACAATGACAAATGCTGTGTCTGGCGGTGAATGATAGTTGGTCCATCCCGGAGATATGGAGCCGTCTTCATGCTGGTTACGGAGCACAAACTCCGTTGCCAGTAGAAGGCGATGTAACAGCTCTTCATTCCGATAATAGATTGAATCGGGGTTAGCAAGCGCTGCCCCCCAGTAACACATATCCGTAGGGGTTCCGGTCGTATGATTAACCCAGGCGATACCTGTGTAGGGATCGATTGTTCCACCGTAGTATCGGCTATTTGGATCAAGCACCTGCCGGGACAAGCCTCTCTCCACCGCCTTGTCATTGCTATCCACCAGTTGCTTGTACATGTGCCATTCCCTCCAAACTGAGTAGTTGCTCGTAGCTGGGCTGGATTGCCAAAGAAACAGCCGCAGCGCAATCATCCAGCGCGCGGTCTGTTTCCAACATCATCGTCCCTCCCTTGCCGTATCCATCTTCTTCATAAGCAGTTCGTGACTCTCGTGAATTTCATCCGGTGTACAAGCTGATTTCAGTTCATAAACCTTCACCCTTGCCCGGCGGATCATGGGGAGGTATGCATCATAGAAATGCATATCTTGACTGTGCACATAAGGGCACCAGTGATCCGAAAGGCCAAGCGTCTCATGAATATGAACGCCTACGATATCATCCATCAGCCCTTGCATCTCACCCACGCTGTCGTAGAGCCCCAGGCGATCCATCATGATGGCATGCCCGGTATCATACCAGATGCCAACCGGAGCCCCTTGTAGAGCCTCAATAATTGTCTTGGCTTCTGCCAGCGTAGGAATCTGCTGTGGTCTGGAGCGGGTTTCGATGCCGAACCGGACATGGAGACCTTTGGCTGCTGCCTGATTGCAGACATCATCCAGGCTGCGGATAATCTGTTGGACGTAACCGGCGTTCAGTGCCTGCCGCCTTTCAACAAATTCCTCCCATTTGCTGCGATACTTAGGTGAATCCTTCCCCCCGTCATGATACAGCTGTGCAAGCTCCTTGCTGACACTCTCCGGGATAGGTACCTCTCCCGGGTGTACAACAACAGCCTCAGCACCGTAACGATGGGCATATTCTGCGGAACCGACAAGCAGCTGGATGGCCTTTTGACGTTTCGTTTCGTCCTGGAATCCGAGCAGTACCGAATCTGTACCGTAATCCAGATCCGGCACATGAGGAAATGTGTTATGCACACTGGAAACACCAATCTCTCCGCGCTCAATCATAGGCTCAATGGACGTCAGCATTTCCTTCGTCACGTTGTAGTTAAGTTCAACACGGCGGAAGCCAAGCTCGCGAATTTCCTGGATCATGGCCTCGCCCACCTGGTGACGCTTAATATTCCAGCATGTGGAGAACGAATACTCACCCTTGTCATTTTGCTGCATACAAGCTCACTCTTCCTTTCTTTGTTGCAACCTTTCCCACGTATAATGGGTACGGCTTCAAATCAACCTTTTACGGCCCCAAGCATGGCACCACTAACGAAATATTTCTGCAGCCAAGGATAGACAAGCAGGATGGGAACGGTAGCGAATATAACGGTGGCAGCCTTCAGACTTTCCGGCGTGAGCGGTGCGCGGTTTGCACCCTCCATCTGTGTCAGTTCACTCACCATATTGTTCTGTACCATTTGGAACAGCTTGAGCTGCAGCGGATACAGCTGTGGATCGTTAATGTACATCAGGGAATCCTGGAATCCGTTCCAGCGTCCCACCGCATAGAAGAGAGACAGGGTTGCCATTACTGGCAGCGAGAGTGGAAGAATAATTTTCAACAACGTATGAAGATGTGAGCTTCCATCGATCTCAGCCGACTCCTCCAGACTTTCCGGGATGCCATTGAAGAAGGAGATCAGGATAATCAGGTTAAAAGGACTGACCAATCCCGGCAATATCAATGCCCAGACCGAATTCAGCAAATGCAGATCACGAATCAGCAAGTATTCCGGAATGATCCCGCCACTGAAGAACATCGTAATGATGATGACGTACATGAAGAGCTTGCGGCCCTTCATTTTTTTCTTGGTTAACGGGTACGCTGCAGCAACAGTAAACAGCATGCATAATACCGTGGTCGCAATCGTCAAAAGCGCAGTGTAACCAAGTGAATAGAGCATGGAATGGTCAGAGAACACCTTGACGTATGCATCCCAATTAAACTCCTTCGGAAACAGCCTCACTTCTCCCGATGTTATCGCTCGGTTGGAGCTAAACGATATGGCAATCGTGTGCAGAAAAGGAGCTAGGCAGAACACGACAAACAGGGTTACAAAGGAGATATTAACGATATCAAAAATCCGATTTGAGGTGCGGTCACTCATATGCGCACAACTCCTTTACTGATGGTCTACAGCATAACGGGCTCGCGTACGTTCTTTTCCTCTACAAAATCCCTTCACCAGTTACCTTTTTCGAAATGTAGTTGGAGCCCAGCACGAAAATAAGACCCACGACGGCCTGGAACAGTCCGACTACGGTTGCCAGTGTATACTGCCCGGATTCCAAACCCATCCGGTATACGAAGGTGCTTAGAACATCTGAATATTCACGCACCGCTGTGTTCCCGATAATGTAAGGACGATCGAACCCAATCGTGACCATGTGCCCCAGATTCAGAATAAGCAGGGTTACAATGGTCGGCTTAATGCTCGGCAATGTAATATGCCAGATCTTTTTGAGACGTGTTGCTCCATCGATCTCAGCCGCTTCAAACAACTCCTTGTTCACACCCGTCAGTGCAGCCAGATACAGGATGGTTCCCCACCCGGCACTTTGCCAGACACCCGTAAACAGGTAGGTTACAAGCCACGGATTCTTCTCCGTTAGAAATGGGATGGGGTTCAGCCCCATACTCTCGAGCACACCGTTTACCATACCTGATTGGTTGCCAAACAGCTGGTATACGATCCCCCCGATAATCACCCATGAAATGAAGTGAGGGATATACAGGATGGTCTGCGACAGCTTTTTGAACCATTTAAACCGAATTTCATAGAGCATAATTGCCAGGATAATTGGAGCAGGGAAAGATACAATCAGATCCAGAAAGTTGAGCATAAAGGTATTTCGCAGCGTGGTGTAGAAGTCCCTCATCCCAAATACCTCGCGGAAGGCATCAAAGCCAATCCACTCGCTGCCGCCAATACCCTGAAACAGGTTAAAATCCTTAAATGCGATCTGTACGCCATACATTGGTCCGTAACGGAAAATCACGAAGTAAATAAGGGGCAGGGAAATCAACGCGTATAATTGCCAATACCTCTTCAAGTAGGGGGTCATGTCTGTCTCCTCCAATCCGTGAAGATAAACTGTGCCGCCTCAGGTGACGGCACAGGTCACTTCAAAGTTTATCCGCTCTCTCCAGTAAGCTCTGTACCACTTGCGAGGATCATTTTTCTTATTTGGCAGCAAGCTCCTGAACAGCCTGTTCAAGTTCTTTCTTCAGTGCTTCGCCGCCGAGTGACATGTAATCATTCATTTCCCGTTCGTATACCGCTTCGAATTCTTCCGGTTTCGCCATTGCTGTTTTGACGATAATGACATTGAGCTTATCTTTGAGCGCCGTGCCGTACTTCATTTCTGCCTCGATCGGTTTATCGAAGATAATAGGTCCTACCGTGTCCGTATTGGCAATATCAATGGACTGCTTCAACATTTCCTGATTGTTCTGCGGGAATCCCATGACCCAAGCTTTTTCATTCATGGCCTGGTCACCCACATTTTTGCCGTTCGAAATGATGGCCATATCCCCTGCATTGAAAAGACGATCCTTGGCTTCCTGCGTAGCATCCTCTTTGACAACGGGAAGTCCATCAACCAGTTCATAGTTCTCACCTTCAACCCCATTGAGGATATCCGACAGGTTATTGTCTGAAGCCATCCAGTCCAAATATTTAATGGCTTCCACAGCGCGTTTGCTGCTTTTAGGAATCATAATGTACATACCGTTGGAGCCGTAACGAGACTTAATATGTTTGTTGTCTACATTCGCATTGGTATAAGCATCGACTGGAACCAGGTTGCTTCCCTCTACATTTTTGCGCAGATTGTCCAGTGTTCCATCCGCGTAGAAGATGGCATCCACATCTTCAGACCAGTAGCCGATGTTACCGTTCTGCACGTCCTTGGCCAGTTGGGTTTTATCTTCATCCAGACTGAAGTCTTTGCTGATTAAGCCCTCGTTGTACAGCTTGTTCATGAACTTCATGGCATCCTTGAAACCCTCATGCAGTGGCAGCTCAAAACGCTGAGCGTAAGTCAGATCACCACTAACCGGCTTGATAAAGGAGTAGATTAATGTTTCAAATTGAGCTGGAGCCAGCGCCATTCCCATTGGAATGTTTTTGCTGCCAAGCTGGCCAGGGTCCTTCTCTTTAAATGCCTTCAAAGTGGTATACAGCTCATCGGTGGTTGTAGGCAATGGCAATCCCAGTTTGTCCAGCCAGTCCTTACGAATGTACGAGCTGTATCGTCCTGTAATCGCACGTTTACCCGGTATAGCGAACTGCTGGCCTTCCAGCTGTCCAAACTTTAATGTATCCTCGCCCAGGAACTTCTTCAGGTTCGGTCCATACTGATCCAGCAATTCACCGACATCGGTCAGCCCGCCCTGCTGGGCATAGCGGTAGAACACACTTGAGTCATATACAAAAACAATATCGGGAACATCGGTATTGCTGGCCATGAGAACATTCAGCTTCGTCACTTCTTCCGAGCGTTGAATCGGTACGAACTGCACATCAATATTATTCGGGTCACCGAATTTTTCCTGCACCAGCTTTGATAAGTAGTTATTCGTAATGGTGTAAGGTGAAGGACTGTTACCACGATCAAACACTTCCACTTTCAAGGTGACACGCTCGCCATTACCTGACGCATTGCCATCTGCTCCGCCTTGTTCTGATGCGGATGAACAGCCGGCCAGCAAGGAAACTCCCATTACCATCGTAAGCGCAAGTCCTACCCATTTCTTTAGACTCCCTTTGGTTGCTTTTCCTGTCATTTGTGTCATCTCCTTTGCCCTTGTGTGAATGGTTAAATCCTGCCCAGAGTATTCCACATCATTCCTGACATTGGCAATAAACCCGTTTCGTAAACGCTTACATAAGGAGAATGGTTTATCCCAGCGACGATTTTCGTACACTGACCATTTTCATTGGTTCCTTGACCCATGTATTCCATTCATGCTGCACAGTGTTATTACCGCCCAACCGACCTGCTTTCAAAATACGATAAACCATTTTCATACACTGCCTATATTCGCATGAACACAATAAACCGGAATCATGTGAGTTTGTCAGCACGATGAACTGTCCCTCTAACAGCGGAATTGTTATGCTACAACAGCAATAGGGCGAATTCGTGCATGATGCTCTCCTGACGGAGAGCGCCTGCACGAATTCCGCCCTATACATGTCCTGATGTAGTCAGCCGCTCGACTCTTTCTCTTTATAATTGTTCGCGGGATGCTCACGCTTCAAACGGCGATAATCACCTGGTGTAATCCCTGTTACCCGTTTGAACACACGTCCAAGGGTAATTCCGTTGGCGTACCCCACTTTCAGAGCAATGTCCTGCAACGAAAGATCGGTGTGGACCAGAAGTCGTTCAACCTCCTTCATCCGCAGCTCGGTCAGGAAATCCACAAACTTCATGTTAAACTCTGTTTTGAATAAATAACTTGCATGCTTGCCCGAAACCTGGAATCGATCACTCAGATGCTTCAGCGAAAGATCCGGATTCGCAAACTGTTCTTCAATGTATGTTTTCATCTCATTGACCAGTGCTCTGTAACTCTTGGTTTCGGTCACCGATACATAGGTTCGGAACAGTTCGGTCAGATCATCAAACAGCATGGATTTAACATCCTCAAGCGTCTTCGCTTCCTTCATCGATTTTAACCACTGATTCAAGTTCTCTTCGGATAATTTCTCCTGCAGCTCCTCTGACATCATGGCCACTTCGCGGCGAAGCATCTGCAGCATGGCCTCTAGAAGAGAGAGAATATCTTCATCGGGCAGCATGTTGTGCTCGAAGGCAGTAAAAATCTCCTCAAGCAGTTCACGCCACTGGCCGCTCGACATTCGGAATCGCTTCACAAAATCGGCGATCATCTGCAAGTAGGTGTAGGTTTCCAGCAACTGCTGAGAGGTTTCACCAGCCCCGGCCAGAACCACATCTCCATTCATCAGGAGCTTGCGCTGCATTACGGCTTCTGCTGCTGTATATGAGTCACGGATTGCTCCTACCCCTCTGGCAATCGGCCCGATTCCGAAGCTAAGCGAAATACGGAGATTCTGTTCCACCCAAGACCTGAACTCTTCTGCAACTGCACAGATTCGGTCAGTCATATCTTCACTTGGTTCCAGGGACTGAAACAGGATCGCAATTCGGTCCGCACTCACCCACTCCATCCAGCATTGCATTCCTGTGTTACGAGTGAGCTCCTGCAAGACGTTCATCAGAGCGAATTTTAGCGTGTTCTGCTCACCGCGCGTATATCGTTCCTGGAACCCCTTCTCATATCGATTGATTTCTCCCAGTACAACGGTAAAGTGTGATGACTGATCCGTATCCGTTAACGGTGATAGCTCCTTTAATCGTTCCGTGGCACGATCCAGATTGTCACCTTGCAATAGATCGTTGAATAGCTTGCTCCGCTGCAGCAGCGCATTTTCCCTGCTTTTCTCGTCATAATCCATCATGTGATTAATCAGATTTTCCAGCACGCCATCAATCAGCTTCATTTCGTCCACACTTGACCCTGATTGCTCCAATGCTCTAATTTGATGGGCCTCAATTCGGTTCATGATAATCTGAATAGGCTTATAATTGCGGCGAGTAATATAGACAATATAAATGATGGCACAGACAACGGTCAGGGCAGCAATAAACACCCATACATAAGAAATGACCGATACCCAGCCAAAGAGATTGCCTGCCTTAATACCACTATGGAGCGTCCAACCAAGCCTTTCGAGGTGAAGTGTATTTAATGGTTGTCCCCCATGAGCGCCTTCACTGTCGGAGTGGGCATTATATACAACCTGACCCTTCTGATCCGTAACAGTCATGAAGGAAAGCTGTCCATTCACCATGCTGTCGATGCTCTGCTCAATACTGCTCATCTTGATGTTAATGACCAATACACCATCGGTACCAAAGGGTAACGGCATGTCTTTATTAACCGTGAGCACCCGGATTGGGGTACGCTGAACCGACTCCACATCATATACGCGGACGGGCTGCCATCCGGGAGCAAGGGAACCAGACATGATCTGTTCAATCCAGTATTGATCTGCAAAACCTTCTATTTCTCGTGCTCCGCTTGAAGTTAAAGCGCTATCATTCTTTTTATCATATAAATAAATCGATTGAATCCAAGAGGAGGAATTCGTCAGTTCACGCAAACTCTGCGCGATGGTATAGACGGTTTCCTTGCTTGCCTGACCTGGATTGTTGAAGTAGAGCTTATACGCCTGCTCACTCTGTACGGCCTCCGTCACCGACAGTTCAATATCACGTATAGTACGATCAAGATTATCTACCAGATAACTGGCGGATATACGGTCCGCTTTTCTCGTTTCTTCTCGGGAGATATCGTTAATGAACACAAAAGCAATAAAAATGAGTATGGTCACGGTAAGAAAAAAAATAGGGAAATACGAAAAGAGTAACCGATAATACCAAGTACGGGACAATAGACCCCACTCCTCACTCCACTGAGCTAATGTACATCAGCTGTGGTTCTCCTATTATTTATCACATTTTCATTCATTCTTGCTCTGATTGTGGCGTTTTCGGGTAACTCCAAATAAGTCCGATAGATGCAATTTGATGTTATTATAGCACAAGCTTCAGAGCAGCCAAGCAGGGAATTATAGCATCAAGCAGTTCATATATAATTTAGATAAAAAACAAAAAACCGTGCTGAGCAGTTAACTACTCAAACACGGATCAGCAAATTTCCATGAACACTTCAGATGCCCGAATCTTTAAACAATGTCGCCATGGAGCCTCCATCCACAATAATGCGAACGGCTCTTGCCAGCATTGGCGCAACAGGCAGGACTTTGAAGCACTCCGGATGGTCATCAGGCAGCGCAATGGAATCTGTGACAACCACTTCGGCTATGGATGGATGATTAAGCTTGGTTAGCGCATTACCCGAGAATAGACCGTGTGTCGCACACACATACACATTTTTGGCCCCGCGTTCCTTCAACCCTTCCACCACATTCAAAATCGTCGTCCCTGTATCAATGAGATCCTCAATGATAATGGGCGTGCGTCCTTCCACATCTCCAATCACATGTGTAATGATGGATTCATTGTGGCTCGGCCGCTTTTTGATCATAATGGCAAAAGGTGAGTCCAACCGATTGGCCAGCTTCTCCGCCATGGATGCCCGTCCTGCATCCGGGGATACAACCACCGGATTTTCAATGCCTTTGCTGAGCAGGTACTCGCTTATCAGATCAAGCGATGTCATATGATCGACAGGAATGTTGAAGAAGCCCTGGATCGCTGCTGCATGCAAATCAATCGTAACTACCCGGTTTGCACCGGCTGTCGTCAGGACATCTGCCACCATCTTAGCCGAGATCGGCTCACGTGGTGCAGACTTGCGCTCCTGACGGGCATATCCGTAATAGGGAACGATAATGTTCACTGTGCGGGCAGAAGCCCGTTTGGCTGCATCAATCATCACGAGCAGTTCGACAAACAGCTCGTTAATCGGATGAGACAGTGACTGGACCAGAAACACATCACAGTTACGGATGGTTTCTTCGTAATGAACGTATATTTCTCCGCTCTTGAACCGGGACAGCTTAATTTTGCCCAACTGTACACCCAGCTTGTCACATACCTGTTCTGC
This sequence comes from Paenibacillus sp. PvP094, assembly GCF_040546835.1. Lineage (NCBI taxonomy): Bacteria > Bacillati > Bacillota > Bacilli > Caryophanales > Paenibacillaceae > Paenibacillus > Paenibacillus sp. PvP094. Next base: position 1,914,980 of record NZ_JBEPOM010000001.1, read on the forward strand.
CAGCTTGGGGTTCGATGAACCGGAAAAAATACGTAACGAATGTTGCATAATGCCCCTCCCGAGGGTTAGATTCCCTATATAATCCCTTATTGAACAAGGTTATTTCCTAACCTCATTATACCCCACTGCCTTATACATTTAAAGGAACGAAAGAGCGGCGGCGGCCTTCAAAAACAGCCACCTCCCTGCAACCCAGCTCATGCAGAAGTTGCTCGGCTTCAGGCAAATGTTCACCCAGTTTAAGTGGGTCGTGGGCATCAGAACCAAGGGTGAGCGGGATACCCAGCTTAATAGCTTCTGTTAACATCCGGCGACTAGGGAACATCTCAGCACAAGGCTTCGACAATCCCGACGCATTAAGCTCCATAACACAGCCACTCTGCGCAATGGCTTGCAGAGCAGCACTCTCCAGTGCAATACGCTCTTCCGTCTGCTCCGGTGAGGGATTGAAACCAAAACGCTTAATAACATCAGTGTGCCCCATAATATCGTACATGCCTGTAGCGGCAGCTTTACTTACAGCATCATAATACTGACGGTATACCTCTAAAATATCTTTGCCTTCCCATTGATGGGTCTGACGGAAGTCGGTGATATCCCATTCCCCAAGGAAATGAACTGAACCGATGATGTAATCCCAAGGATAACGTTCAATAATTGACCGGATTTCGGACTCCCATCCTTCGATGTAATCCCCTTCAAGGCCAACACGCACCTCGATCTGTCCGCGGTACCGCTCTTTTAGCGAGAAGCATTCTTCCACATAGCGAGGCAGCTCCTCCATGGGCATGGCCATTTCGGGATAATAATTCGCTGGATCTACATGCAGCAAAGGCATGTGATCAGACAGTCCAATCTGGGACAGTCCAATCTCCACGCCTCGCTGTACATAAGCCTCAAGCTTGCCGACAGCATGACCGCAGCGCTCATGGTGAGTGTGATAATCAATGCGCATTAGAGCACCCCCTAATCGCGGCGTGGCCGTTCATGACGACGGCTCAGCTCAGCCATAATGTCGTCCAGCGGCAGTTTGCGCTCTTGCAATAGGACGAGCAGGTGATACATCAGATCACTGACCTCAAGTCGAAGCTCGTCATTATCTTTATTTTTGGCGGCGATGATCGTTTCGGACGCTTCTTCACCGATTTTTTTCAATATTTTATCAACGCCCTTATCAAACAGATACGTGGTATATGCACCTTCCGGTCGTTCCACTTCACGTTTGGCAATGACGGATTCAAGTTCAGCAAGTACGTCAAAGCGGCCTTCGGCTCTTGATTCCGAAGAGTCTGCGTTTGTCTCATTTCCGGATTGTTCTGTCGATTTCTGAGGCAGTCCCACAATTTCATTATGGAAACAGGTCACTTCACCGGTATGGCAAGCAGGACCGTTTGGTTTAACCTCTACCAACAGCGTATCCCCATCACAATCGTACTTCAGTGAGGTAATCGTCTGTACGTTTCCGGACGTAGCGCCTTTGTGCCACAGCTCTTGGCGTGAACGCGACCAGAACCAGGTTTCTCCCGATTCCAGCGACAACTTCAATGATTCCCGGTTCATATAAGCCATCATTAATACTTGGCGTGTCTCGGCATCCTGCACGATCGCAGGGACCAGACCATCACTCCAGCGGATATGCTCTACAACCTGCTCCAGGGATAAGCGCTCCCTGATCTCGTTACTTACATTACTCACGGATCTCCACCCCTTGTTCTCTCAAATGTTGTTTTAACGCCGGTACAGCGATCTCTTTATAATGAAATATCGTTGCAGCAAGTCCTGCATCTGCTTTGCCAGCAGTAAACACGTCGTAGAAATGAGATTCCTTACCCGCACCGCCTGAAGCAATGACAGGAATTCGTACTGATTCGGATACAGCAGCAGTCAGCTTCAGGTCGAATCCATCTTTGGTTCCATCCGCATCCATGCTGGTTAGCAGAATTTCGCCGGCTCCCAGTTCCTCAGCCTGTTTCACCCATTCGAGCGCCTTGATTCCTGAAGGTTTCCGTCCCCCGTGAGTGTAGACCTCCCACTCTCCCCAGGCTTCATTGTACTTGGCATCTACGGCCACTACAATACACTGGGAACCGAAGCGGCGAGCACCGTCGGCAATCAGCTGGGGATTCAGCACAGCAGCCGTGTTGACTGCGATTTTGTCTGCACCCGCACGCAGGATGCGCTTCATGTCTTCAACTTTGGAGATGCCACCACCAACAGTAAAGGGGATGGCAATTTCGCCAGCGGTCTGCCGTACCACTTCTTCCATCGTTTCGCGACCTTCGACAGAAGCTGAAATATCGAGAAATACCAGTTCGTCTGCACCTTCACGGTCATACAGTGCCGCCAGCTCGACCGGATCACCCGCATCGCGGAGATTCACGAAGTTAACGCCTTTGACAACCCGGCCGTCCTTAACGTCCAGACAGGGGATAATTCTTTTTGCCAGCATACTCCTCTTCCTCTCTATCCAGTTCCTTTACTTGTTGACTGCGTGCACCGCTTCGGACAGATCGATACTGCCGGTATACAGCGCCTTACCAACGATTGCTCCTCCGATTCCATCATCCGCATGACGGCTGAGGCGAAGCAGATCATCCATCACACTTACACCTCCGGAAGCGATAACATTACGTCCGCTCGCCTTGGCGAGTGATACAATGGCTTCCACATTGGGCCCCTGCATCATTCCATCACGGGAAATGTCGGTGAAAATAAACGTCTCGGCACCGAATGCCGCCAGTTCCTTCGCCAGTACTTCAGCTTGCACCTCAGATGTTTCTAGCCAGCCGCGAGTAGCCACATAACCGTTTCGGGCATCGATACCGATCGCCACTTTATCTCCATAACGTCCTAACACTTCTTCGGTAAATGCACGGTCTTCAATAGCTGCTGTTCCGATAATGAGCCGGCTCACACCAAGACCCAGCAAGCGTTCTACATCAGCTACGGTACGCAGCCCGCCGCCTACCTGAACAGGCACGTTCACTGCGGATGCAATGCGACCAATGAGTTCGTCATTGACGGGGTGACCCGCCTTTGCACCATCCAGATCGACTAGATGAACGTATGTACCACCTTGCTTCTCCCAGGAAAGGGCAACCTGTACAGGGTCATCATTATATACCGTCTCCTGATTGTAATCCCCCTGCACCAGTCTTACACATTTGCCGTCCCGGATATCAATTGCCGGATATATGATAAAAGATGACATACAAGGCCTCCTGATTTGTTCTTTATTTGTTTATCCATCTATATGAGTATGACTGCTTATTAAAAGTAGGATAGGGGCTGCCTATCCTGCATAGCTTCAACCTAAACGGTTCTCCTGCCGGGAAATCCGATTTACCCCTGATTAGGCTTGCCTGTCAAAGCCAGGAAGTTTCCGAGCAGCTTCATGCCCAGTTCACCGCTCTTTTCCGGGTGAAACTGCATGCCGAAGTTGCTTCCTCTTCCCACAATGGCTGTCACCGGTTGTCCGTAATCCGTTACTGCCAGCAGATTACTTTCCACTTCGGTACGTGCATGATAGGAATGAACAAAATAAACATGTCCGGCTTCAAGCCCTTCAAAGAGAGGATTTTCCGAATGAAGGAACTCCAGCCGATTCCAGCCCATATGAGGTACCTTCAGCTCTCCTGCTGCAAAACGCACCACTTTACCTGGCAGGATATCCAATCCGGTGTGCTCCCCATGCTCCTCACTGGAACTGAACAGCAGCTGCATGCCCAGACAGATCCCAAGCAGCGGTTTTGTTCCAGCTGCCGCTTCTTTCACAACAGCGTCCAATCCACTCTCCCGCAGGTGCTCCATGGCATCACCAAATGCACCAACGCCAGGAAGGATGACCCCGTCTGCCTGTAAAATCGTTTCCCTGTCACCTGTCACCAGCGCTTCATAGCCAAGACGTTCGACCGCTTTGCCGACGCTGTGCAGGTTCCCCATACCGTAATCGACAATTGCAATCGCCATCGTCTACAGCACTCCCTTCGTGGAAGGCACACCCGTTACACGTGGATCGATCATCGTTGCTTCATCCAGTGCACGTCCCAATGCTTTAAATATGGCCTCAATCATATGATGTGTGTTCTGGCCATAGTGAACAATGACGTGCAGCGTAATCCGCGCCTCCAGCGCCAGTTTCCACAGAAATTCATGCACCAGTTCCGTCGAGAAGCTGCCCACTTGCTGGGATGGATACTCTGCACGATACTCGAAGTGAGGTCTGTTGCTGACATCTATGACAACCTGAGCGAGCGCCTCATCCATCGGTACAAATACGCTCGCATAACGCTTGATGCCCCGTTTATCTCCGAGCGCCTCGCGAAGGGTCTGTCCCAGACAGATTCCGATATCCTCAACGGTGTGATGATCATCAATATCAATGTCACCACGCGCCTGTACATTCAGATCGAATTGTCCGTGCTTCGTGAACAGATCGAGCATATGGTTGAGGAAAGGGACGTCCGTCTCAATCGTCGATTGCCCTGTACCATCTACGGCAAATGCCAATTGAATATTGGTTTCATTCGTCTTGCGGTCAACCTCTGCCTGGCGCACAGCACCTGTAGTTTCAAGCTCTACTCCGTTATTTTGCTTATCCATTGTCCGATTCCGCCTTCCCTTCCTGTTCTAACCGTACAGCGATTGCACGAGCGTGCCCTTCAAGCCCTTCATGGCGGGCCAGTTCTATGATAGCCGCTCCGTTTTGAAGCAGCGCTTCCTTGCTGTAGTATATCAAACTTGATTTCTTAATAAAGTCATCCACATCTACCGGAGAACTGAACCGTGCAGTTCCGTTTGTCGGAATGATATGATTCGGTCCGGCAAAATAATCTCCTACCGGCTCCGAGCTGTACGGGCCGAGGAAGATCGCACCGGCATTTTCGATCCGGCCGGCATAAGCCATGGGCTCCTGCACCAGAATCTCCAGATGCTCTGGTGCAAGCCGGTTCACCACGTCGATTCCTTCATCCATGGAATCGACCACAATAATCGCACCATACTGCTCCACGGAAGCAGCGGCGATCGCCTTCCGCGGCAGCGCCTCAAGCTGGCGCTGCACTTCGGCCTGCACGGCTTCCGCCAGCACGGCCGAGGTCGTGACGAGAATGGCCGATGCCATCTCGTCATGTTCCGCCTGCGACAGCAAGTCTGCGGCGACATACACCGGGTTCGCCGTATCATCGGCGAGCACCACAATCTCACTCGGCCCGGCGATGCTGTCGATATCGACCGCGCCGTAGACTTCGCGCTTCGCGAGCGCCACGTAGATATTACCCGGTCCACAGATCTTGTCGACCGGGGCAATGCTCTCTGTGCCGTAAGCCAGGGCGGCGATAGCCTGCGCGCCGCCAACCCGGTACATCTCGTTCACGCCTGCTTCCGCGGCAGCTACGAGAATGTACGGGTCAATTCCCTCGCCGCCATTGGTTGCCGGCGGCGTCACCATAACAATCTCCGGCACACCTGCAACCTGTGCCGGAATGACATTCATCAGCACTGACGAAGGATATGCTGCTTTGCCGCCAGGTACATACACTCCGACCCGCTTCAGCGGTCGGATGACCTGGCCCAGCAGACTGCCGTCCGGCTGCCAATCCATCCACGAATTACGTTTCTGTTTCACGTGAAACGCTCGAATGTTGGCGGCGGCTTGCCGAATCGCCGTCACGAAGGAAGGTTCTACAGCAGCGTAGGCCGCCTGAAGCTCTTCCTGCGGCACGCGCAGTCCGGCAGCAGTCAGTTTCGTGCGGTCCAGCTCCTCCGTATAGCGCAGCAGGGCCGCATCTCCTTCCCGGCGGATATCACTGACAATGCGCCGGACTGTATCGTTTTGCTCAGGTGTACCGTAATCCACTTCACGCTTCAGATCAAATTCCCGTGCAGGTACAATTTTCATGCCTTCTACCTCCCTGGCCCTGTATTTTCTGTCAGCCATAAGTGTTCATCCATTTCTCTAACCCTTCTTGCCCGATCATTTATCCCTGAATGCTTCCTGCCGAAAATTCATTAGGCGTTGGAATGACCTGCTGCAATGCATCGCACAATGCCTGAATCCGTCCATTTTTCATCCGATAACTCACCCGGTTCGCGATAAGGCGGCTCGTGATATCCAGAATGCCTGTCATCTCAACCAATCCATTCTCACGCAGTGTCTGTCCCGTCTCCACCAGATCCACAATCCGGTCAGCTAACCCGATCAGAGGTGCAAGTTCAATGGAGCCGTTCAACTTGATGACTTCCACCTGCTGACCCTGTTCGCGGAAATATTGAGAGGCAATTCTCGGATATTTCGTTGCCACACGCTGCTGAATACCCGGTGTCCAATCCGGCAGACCGATAACCGACATGCGGCACTGTGCAATCCCCAGATTCAGCAGTTCGTAGACGTCCCGATTTTCCTCAAGCAGTACGTCCTTACCAACAATCCCGATATCCGCTACACCGTATTCCACATATGTTGGCACATCTACAGGCTTCGCCATGATGAACTCCATTCCTGCTTCGGGTACTTCAATGACCAATTTGCGTGTATCGTCCACATCAACAGGAATATCGAGGCCCGCTTCACGGAAGAGCTTGGAAGCTTTTTTATAGATCCGGCCCTTGGGCATGGCTACCTTCAAAATATCCGACATCTCAGCGTCCTCCTTGTTCAGCTTGATAAGTGATAACCTGATCGTAGACGTCCCTTGCCGAACGTACTGAGCTACCACCGGATGATGCAGCCACTTCTGCTGCTGGTTCGGTTACTTCATGATCCGATAAAAGGCTAGTCACCACGTTTTGTCCGGCGCTCCGTAAACGGGCGGCTTCCGCCAGTGCTTCAGCTCGGCGTGCCTTGTCATACTGGATAAGCACAGGTTTGTTCTCTTCCATCGTAATGCCGTGCACTCCATCGATGATCCGGTTCGTTTTCAGTGCAAATCCCGTTGCCGGAAGCGAGCGGCCAAACTGCTGCAGCAGATTGTCATATCGTCCCCCGCTGCACACCGGTGATCCCAGTTCTGCCGCATACCCTTCGAAGGTCATACCTGTATAGTAGGAGAAGTCTCCGATCATTGTCAGGTCAATCAGTACATGTTCTGATACACCGTAGGCTTCCAGTACTTCAAAGACAGCACACAAATGAGCAATCGATTGCGCTGCTTCAGCACTAGAGCTGAGTTCTGCTGCATGTGCACATACTTCTTTCCCACCACGCAACCGCAGAATGGCTTCCAATTGTTCTTTCGGTTTGGGTTCCAGATTAAGCTCCTCGATTGACTGACGATATCCAACATAGTCGCGTCCGAGCAACCCTTCTTTGAGTGCGGCCTGTTGTGCGGTCTGTCCTGGAATGACTTCCTCCAGTAAACCGTTTAGAAATCCCATATGTCCCATTGCTATTTTAAAAGAAGACACACCCGCTGCCTGCAGCGAGGCAATCGCAAGTGCAACCACTTCGGCATCCGCCTCTGGTGAGTCATCCCCAACCAGCTCTACACCTGTCTGAAAGAATTCGGCCTCACGTCCGGCTTCTTCTTCAATGGAACGAAACACATTCGCATGATAGGACAGACGCAGCGGGAGCGGTTCATCTTTTAATAGAGAAGATACTACTCGCGCAATGGGTGCTGTCAGATCCGATCTCAGTACAAGTGTAGTTCCCCGGCTATTCAGCAGTTTGAACAATTTTCGATCCGAGGTCGAACTCGCCACTCCCACCGTATCGTAATATTCAATCGTTGGCGTTATAATCTGGCGGTAACCCCAGCGTTCCATACATTCCAATACGTTCCGTTCAATCGTTCTCAGCTTGTTTACCACAAGTGGTGTATAGTCACGAAAACCTGTCGGTTTTTCGAAGCCTTTTGGTTTGGACATTGGTATCATTCACCCCGAGTCAGTAGTTTGGTTTATGGGCTTTAGCTTTATCTTAAGTAGGATTTATGTATCGTAAATCCCGATTCCATCTTCTATTACCCTTAAATAAGGGACTATGTTCAGATACTGCCGGGCAGCCTTCTTGATGCATTCTTGATCTGTTCTTGATTGATGATAAGTTCTTACTACTCCATAATGCTTTCGTATGGTAAAGTGCTAACAAACTAAAGGATATGGGATATGATAACATGAATGACTCCTCATCGTCAACAATACCGTCCTTTAGTTTACCGGCTCTGCCTTAACATTTATTTCTGTTCAAACAATTCCTTTCAACAACATCTGTATACGAAAAAAGCTGCCATCAGCAGCTTAACTCATCAGAAGCACAAATGCCGTATGCCTCTGTATATCATGTAATTTTGGGCGACTCCTCATAACTTAGATCCGGTGTCCACTGCTACCTTTTGATACCCTACCCTAATGGACACGCTCATCCATTTTCACGTGAAGCTCCAATTCACTGGTATCCACGTTGCGGGATAGGTCACGAAGTGGATTCCCACCGACAAAAGCTCCTGGGGCTACATCCTTGTGAACGACCGCTCCTGCAGCAACCACTGCTCCATCCCCGATAGTTACCCCCGGAAGGATTGTCGTGTTGGCACCGATCAGCACATTTTCACCGATAATGACTTCTCCCAATCTGTACTCTTTAATGAGGTACTCATGTGCGAGAATTGTTGTGTTGTAACCGATGACTGAGTTTTCACCAACTGTGATCTTCTCGGGAAAGAACACATCCACCATAACCATCAGTCCAAATGCCGTATGTTTGCCCACCTTCATACCGAGCATGTGGCGATAGATCCAGTTCTTCACCGGAAGAATCGGACAGTACCGAGACAACTGAATCCATATAAAGTTGCGAACACCCTTCCACGGACTTACCGTCTTGTAGATATGCCAGAGTGCATTGTGGCCCTCTACCGGATAGCGGGTGACTTTCCTCATGAACGTCCCGTTTCAATACGGGTCAGCGCAAGCAAGTCCTTCATGTCATGTAATATATAATCCGGGCCATATTCACTCAGCGCTGCCTCTCCCTTAAGAGACCAGGCAACGCCTGCCGCAAGTGCACCTGCATTTTGGGCGGATTGGATATCGACCGGGCTATCCCCAACCATCAGCGTTGTAGCCGGGTCTGCACCCAGCTCCTCCATTGCTTTAAGTACAGGTTCAGCATGAGGTTTCGGATGGGTTACATCGGTCACTGTTACAATGGATTTCATATATTTCATCAGGTCAAAACGTTCCAGCACTTTAAGCGTAGATGGGCGAATCTTGGTCGTCACTACTCCCATCACAATACCCGCTTGGTGCAGAGCCTCAACAACCTCATTCACATGCGGAAAAGGTTTTACCATCGCTTCATGATGGATATCGTTATATGCACGGTACCCTTTGACATACTCGGCCACCTCTTCCTGTCCGGAGAAGGTACGCATCTGCTGCTCCAGTGTGCCTCCCATGTGCGGGATGATCTGTTCACGCGTCCACGGAGCAGAATGCTCCCATCCTTCCATGACATGCTGGAATGAGCTGATAATCAGCTCATTTGTATCAATAATCGTTCCGTCGAGATCAAATAATACCGTTTCAATCATGCTGCATTACTCCTTTTTATCCTCAGCTTGCTTCGTCTCCTCTTTATCGGGGCTTGGGCTTGCTTTACTCTCTTTGCTGGCAACCGGGCCTGCTTGCGGCATATCATCCGTTGGTTCAGATGAGACCTTGGAAGATACAATTGGATCACTATAACGTGCATCCGCTTTTCCTGTTACTCTTCTCACTACGATAAATATGATAGCTGCAATAATGATGCCAATGGCGAGCAATTGCGAGATTCTTACGTTCCCGTAGGCTGGATCCAGATAACCCTGTTCGAAGCCCAGTGCAGTCATTGGAGACCATAGACCGTTGACGAGCGAAGCAAGCCATTGTGGTGCCTGGAAGCCCAGACTGTCTGTACGCAGAGCTTCAATGAAGAAACGACCGATGGAGTACCAGATAAAGTAGGACATGAACAACTCACCAGCACGCAGAAACTTTTGCCTACGAAGAACTAACAACAGAACCAAGCCAACAAGGCTCCATAACGACTCATACAAAAATGCAGGATGGTGGAATACACCTTCCACATTCATCTGATTGACGATAAAGTCTGGCAAATGCAGCTTGTCCCGTAAAAAGGACTCTTCCACAGGTCCGCCGTAGGCTTCCTGGTTTACAAAGTTCCCCCAGCGTCCAATCATCTGACCAACAATGAGTCCAGGTGCGCAAATGTCAGCCATGCGCCAAAAATTGTACCCTTTACGTCGGAAGAAAATGACGGCACAAATGATTGCGCCAATCAGCGCACCATATATTGCGATACCACCATTCCATATCTTAAAGACATCCCAGAAATTATCCTTATAATCATCCCATCGAAAAGCTACGTAGTATATACGAGCTCCGATAATGGCAGAAGGTACACCCAGCAGGACCATATCCATAAATACTTCCTGCGGTATGTTGTACCGCTTGCCCTCCCGGATGACCAGCAGCAGGCCAACGAGTGCTGCGGTACCGAGAATAAGCCCATACCAGTGAACCTTTAACGCTCCAATGGAGAACGCAATGGGGTTCAACAGTAATAATGTATCCATTCATTCACACTCCTATAAATTCACTCATCTGTATGCATGACCAAATGGGACCTGCTCCAAATCCGTAAGAAGTAGAGCAGGCCATTTTTGGTCTTTATTTTAAATACGTATAACTCATGTTCCTACATTTCTAATAGATATTTCTACAATCCTAGTCCATGTCTTCCATGTCTTCCGAAATCGTTGCTGTCAGCTTGTTCGTAAATTGCAGTGCGGCGTTAAGTCCCATTTGCTTGAGACGATAGTTCATCGCCGCTACTTCAATAATAACAGCCAAGTTTCGTCCCGGGCGAACAGGAATGGTTACCAGCGGTACATCCGTATCGATGATTCGTGTTGTTTCCTCATCCAGACCGAGGCGATCATATTGCTTGTCCTGCTGCCAAGCCTCGAGACGCACTACCAGGGTAATTCTTTTATTGTTACGAACAGCTCCTGCACCAAATAGTGTCATTACGTTGATGATCCCGACTCCACGAATCTCAAGCAGGTGACGGATAAGCTCTGGTGCGGTTCCGTGCAGCTGGAAGTCTGATGTTTGACGGATTTCAACGGCATCATCGGCAATCAGGCGGTGTCCGCGCTTCACCAATTCAAGTGCCGTTTCACTCTTACCAATACCACTGCTGCCAGTAATCAGCATACCAACTCCGTTCACATCACACAGTACGCCATGAATTGTTGCCGTAGGCGCAAGCTTACGCTCCAGGAATCCGGTAATACGGCTGGACAGAATTGTCGTTGCCATGTTGCTGCGAAGCACCGCCAGATTCTGCTCCTCACTGATCTCGATAAGTTCCTGTGGTACTTCCAGTCCACGAGTCACCAAGATACACGGCGTTTCCTCTGTGCATAAGCGCTGCATCCGGTCACGACGTTCTGCTTCAGGTAACATTGCAAAAAAGGCCAGCTCTGTTCTCCCAAGCAGCTGTACCCGTTCTTGTGGATGGTATTCAAAATAACCGGCCATTTCGAGGCCAGGACGGTTCAAGTCATCTACAGTAATTACTCTCTTCAAACCTTGAGATCCGGAAACGACCTCAAGCTGGAACTGCTGTACCAATTCAGATACTTTCACTTTTTTCGCCATTTGTCTCTTCCTTTCAGCATTCGCTGCCTCTCTATGTACATCAGCATTTTTGCGTCTTTTCCATTCCATTATTAGCGCATTCATTTTGTTTTTTCAGGTTACAGACTTTACAAAACAAAACCAGCCTTCAAATAATCTTAAATGAATTCAGTGTTGAATGCAATCGCGGGCCACAGCCGCCATTAATTAAAAAAGCCCCTTCCAGCAACAACGGAAGGGGCTCTGAATACAATGTATGATTGCGTTAACTGATGTTCCATCGGATCCGAGGAATCCCAGTATGATTAGTCTTGAAGGAGAACGTTCACTTCAGTCTCTTTGTCAAAGATATGAACCTTGTTCATGTCAATTGCCATTTTAACTGTGGAACCATCACGAGTATTGGAACGTCCATCTACACGTGCGATAGTCGTATCGTTACCCACACCGCTCAAGTAGAGGAGCATTTCGTGACCCAGGTTCTCTGTTACGTCTACGTGTGTAGAGAATACAGAGTTCGGGGATGCTTCCAGGAATACTGGCTCTTCGTGGATGTCTTCTGGACGAACACCCAGAATAACTTCCTTGCCAATGTATCCTCTTGATTTCAGCACTTGTGCTTTACCTTGCGGGATTTCAACGTCCACGCCTGGAGCTACGAAGTGCAGGTTAGCACCTTGCTCAGCCAGTTTACCCGAGATAAAGTTCATTGTCGGGGAACCGATGAAACCTGCTACGAACAGGTTAGCCGGGTGGTTGTACAGCTCTTCAGGAGAAGCTGCTTGTTGAATGATACCATCTTTCATAACGACGATCCGATCACCCATGGTCATGGCTTCGATCTGGTCATGCGTTACGTAGATAACTGTTGTTTCCAAACGTTTAGCAAGCTTTGTGATTTCCGCACGCATCTGACCACGAAGTTTCGCATCCAAGTTGGAAAGAGGCTCATCCATCAAGAAGACTTGTGGATCACGGACAATCGCACGTCCCAGAGCGACACGCTGACGTTGACCACCGGACAATGCCTTAGGTTTACGCTCAAGCAAATGCTCGATATCCAGGATTTTAGCTGCTTCACGAACACGTTTGTCGATCTCGTCTTTTTTCACTTTACGCAGTTTCAAACCAAACGCCATGTTTTGATATACGCTCATATGCGGATACAAGGCATAGGATTGGAATACCATCGCGATATCGCGGTCTTTAGGAGCAACATCATTAACGACACGGTCACCGATATAGAGTTTACCTTCAGAAATTTCCTCAAGGCCTGCGATCATACGCAGTGTTGTTGATTTACCACAACCGGACGGTCCAACCAGTACCAAGAATTCTTTATCTTTGATGTCCAGGTTAATATCAACTACTGTTGCTTTATCAGAACCCGGGTATTTTTTGAAAATATGCTCTAAACGTACACCAGCCATGATTATTGCCTCCTCAGAGATCATTTTGTAATCGAATACATTTTGTAGTTTTATATTAACCCATCCATGTGATGTTTGACTATTCGCAAACTGCACAAAAATATCAGAGCTTTTTCGTCACTTTGTACATAAGGAGCAAAAGCCGCACCAGAACAGCACTTTCAAAGCTTCTTACATCGTAACCAATCTCCTGTTTGATCTTGTCCAGACGGTATACGAGCGTATTGCGGTGGATGAAAAGGCGCTTTGCTGTCTCACTGACATTGCAGTCCAGACTAAAATAGGTCTCCAGTGTCGCAAGTGTCTCACTATCCTCAAAAATCGCCGTATCCTTACCTGTCTCCTTGATAAAACGAAGACGCTGCTGTTCAGGAATACTCGCCACCAATCGCTCAAGATGCAGTTCCCATGGTAAGTGAATATGCTGAGCCACGTGAAATGCTCTTCCCAAATGAATACTCTCTTCAAGCAGAGCAGTAATTGTCGATAACTCATGTACTGGAATACACGGCATGGACGCAGATAAATGAAACACACCTGCCCATTCACTCGCCACCAACTCATATAGCCCCAAACAAAAAGCATTTAGTAAATCCTTTTTTGCTTCGAGAGTATCCTCTTCCGCTTCACCTGTTACAATCTGCTCATCGCTCAGAAAGAGCCAGTCCTGCTCTCCCAGAGGAATCAGCATAATGTCCTCACCAAAATAACTCCCCAGTAACTTGTTCAATTCCTTTGAACGAATACGATGGGCGTCTGGTGTCTCACATTGCAGTAGAAACGGGATCTTTTCAGAATGCATCTCATCCCGAAATGAAAAGTGCTCCGGAATGGATTCCTGCTCCGCCGGGTGTTCTATCTTCTGCCGAAGCCATTTCCCCAATTCAGCAAGTTCCTGTTCCCGATTATTCTCATATTTTACTGGCAGCTCTTCAGCTATTCTGTCTGAACTGTTAGTAATCAGCAATTCAATTAAACGTCTTGTTTCCATTGTTATGGAGCTAGCAGAACAACCCCAACATACTAAAGTTCCTTCATTCTCCTTAAACTTAACTTTGAAGTAGATACGTTCCTCTGTATTTAAACTTTTTACACTGGCTATCGCGTCAGAAGCAAACTCCTGATTAGGTTGTCCTTCCTCGGGAGTTTCCATCTCAAGTAAACCACTTTGATTCTGTTCCCAACCGATTAACTGCATTGCAGATTGATTCCATTCTTCTACGGTAATCTCGTATTCGTCCAAGCTAGTGCCGATAATGGATTCAATCTGTTGTTTAAGACCAAGTATGAGCTTCATATAATGAACGCCACCACTTTGCTTTTTTCTATTATTTTATCATATCTTACAATACATCGCCTTCCATGCCTTGGAATCTGTAATCAGCTGTTTAATTTTATATACAAAAAGAGCGATTAATCAAATTAATGATTAATCGCTCTTTTTAACAAGATGAGTCATGAAGGGCTCGAACCTTCGACACCCTGATTAAAAGTCAGGTGCTCTACCAACTGAGCTAATGACTCATAAAACTGGTGGAGGATGATGGATTCGAACCACCGAACCCGTACGGGAGCAGATTTACAGTCTGATGCGTTTGGCCACTTCGCTAATCCTCCAGGATTAAAAGGTGGCTCGGGACGGAATCGAACCGCCGACACGAGGATTTTCAGTCCTCTGCTCTACCGACTGAGCTACCGAGCCTTATTTAATTTTAGATTAATGGCGGAACCGACGGGATTCGAACCCGCGATCTCCTGCGTGACAGGCAGGCATGTTAGGCCAACTACACCACGGTTCCAGGCATTAATGGTGCCGGCGAGAGGACTTGAACCCCCAACCTACTGATTACAAGTCAGTTGCTCTACCAGTTGAGCTACACCGGCGTATATGGTGGAGGCTGAGGGGATCGAACCCCCGACCCTCTGCTTGTAAGGCAGATGCTCTCCCAGCTGAGCTAAGCCTCCTGGGTAATATGGTAGCGGCGGAGGGGATCGAACCCCCGACCTCACGGGTATGAACCGTACGCTCTAGCCAGCTGAGCTACACCGCCATATTAATAAACGCTGATTGCTTGTCCATCTTAGGATAAAGATGGCGGAGAGAGAGGGATTCGAACCCTCGCACCGCTTACGCAGTCTAACCCCTTAGCAGAGGGTCCCCTTATAGCCACTTGGGTATCTCTCCAAACAGTCAATTAAACAATATAACAAGGATTGCTCCCTGAAAACTAGATCCGAAACGAAACGTGCAACTAGAACCTGCAATTTGGATAAGCCCTCGACCGATTAGTACTGGTCAGCTCCATGCATTACTGCACTTCCACCCCCAGCCTATCTACCTCGTCGTCTTCAAGGGGTCTTACATACTGGGAAATCTCATCTTGAGGGGGGCTTCACGCTTAGATGCTTTCAGCGCTTATCCCGTCCGTACATAGCTACCCAGCGGTGCTCCTGGCGGAACAACTGGTACACCAGCGGTACGTCCATCCCGGTCCTCTCGTACTAAGGACAGCTCCTCTCAAATTTCCTACGCCCACGACAGATAGGGACCGAACTGTCTCACGACGTTCTGAACCCAGCTCGCGTACCGCTTTAATGGGCGAACAGCCCAACCCTTGGGACCTACTTCAGCCCCAGGATGCGATGAGCCGACATCGAGGTGCCAAACCTCCCCGTCGATGTGGACTCTTGGGGGAGATAAGCCTGTTATCCCCAGGGTAGCTTTTATCCGTTGAGCGATGGCCCTTCCATGCGGTACCACCGGATCACTAAGCCCGACTTTCGTCCCTGCTCGACTTGTAGGTCTCGCAGTCAAGCTCCCTTATGCCTTTGCACTCTTCGAATGATTTCCAACCATTCTGAGGGAACCTTTGGGCGCCTCCGTTACTCTTTAGGAGGCGACCGCCCCAGTCAAACTGCCCACCTGACACTGTCCCCGTACCCGCTAAGGGCACCAGGTTAGAACCTAGATACGATCAGGGTGGTATCCCAACGGTGCCTCCACACAAGCTGGCGCTCATGCTTCAAAGGCTCCCACCTATCCTGTACAGATCGTACCCAAATTCAATATCAAGCTGCAGTAAAGCTCCATGGGGTCTTTCCGTCTTGTCGCGGGTAACCTGCATCTTCACAGGTATTAAAATTTCACCGGATCTCTCGTTGAGACAGCGCCCAAGTCGTTACGCCATTCGTGCGGGTCAGAATTTACCTGACAAGGAATTTCGCTACCTTAGGACCGTTATAGTTACGGCCGCCGTTTACTGGGGCTTCGGTTCACAGCTTCGGGATTGCTCCCTAACCGCTCCCCTTAACCTTCCAGCACCGGGCAGGCGTCAGCCCGTATACTTCGCCTTACGGCTTCGCACAGACCTGTGTTTTTGCTAAACAGTCGCTTGGGCCTTTTCACTGCGGCCCCCTCGTGCTATTCACACTACCGGGGCACCCCTTCTCCCGAAGTTACGGGGTCATTTTGCCGAGTTCCTTAACGAGAGTTCTTCCGCGCGCCTTAGAATTCTCTTCTCGCCTACCTGTGTCGGTTTGCGGTACGGGCACCTTCATCTGGCTAGAGGCTTTTCTTGGCAGTGTGAGATCATGACCTTCGCTACTGTAATTTTCACTCCCCATCACAGCTCAGCCTTACGATGTGCGGATTTGCCTACACATCAGCCTCACTGCTTGGACAGGCATCCATCAGCCTGCGTCACTACCCTACTGCGTCCCCCCATCGCTCGTAACGATTTACGGTGGTACAGGAATTTCGACCTGTTGTCCTTCGACTACGCCTTTCGGCCTCGCCTTAGGTCCCGACTTACCCTGAGCGGACGAGCCTTCCTCAGGAACCCTTAGGCTTTCGGCGGATCAGATTCTCACTGATCTTTTCGTTACTCATACCGGCATTCTCACTTGTATAATGTCCAGCGCTCCTTACGGTACACCTTCAACCCTTATACAACGCTCCCCTACCCCTGATGCAAAGCATCAAGCCATAGCTTCGGTGGTGTGTTTAGCCCCGTTACATTTTCGGCGCAGAGTCACTCGACCAGTGAGCTATTACGCACTCTTTCAATGGTGGCTGCTTCTAAGCCAACATCCTGGTTGTCTGTGCAACTCCACATCCTTTCCCACTTAACACACACTTGGGGACCTTAGCTGATGGTCTGGGCTGTTTCCCTTTTGACAATGGATCTTAGCACTCACTGTCTGACTCCCGGAAGTAAGTCTATGGCATTCGGAGTTTGACTGAGCTTGGTAACCCTTGCGGGCCCCGCACCCAATCAGTGCTCTACCTCCACGACTCTGTTTTCCGAGGCTAGCCCTAAAGCTATTTCGGGGAGAACCAGCTATCTCCGAGTTCGATTGGAATTTCTCCGCTACCCCCACCTCATCCCCGCACTTTTCAACGTGCGTGGGTTCGGGCCTCCAGTGCGTGTTACCGCACCTTCACCCTGGACAGGGGTAGATCACCCGGTTTCGGGTCTACGTCCACGTACTATGTCGCCCTATTCAGACTCGCTTTCGCTGCGGCTCCGGCTCTTCACCTTAACCTTGCACGGGAACGTAACTCGCCGGTTCATTCTACAAAAGGCACGCCATCACCCCTAAAACGGGCTCTGACTTCTTGTAAGCACACGGTTTCAGGTTCTATTTCACTCCCCTTCCGGGGTGCTTTTCACCTTTCCCTCACGGTACTGCTTCACTATCGGTCGCTAGGAAGTATTTAGCCTTGGCAGATGGTCCTGCCGGATTCATACGGGGTTTCACGTGCCCCGCACTACTCGGGATCCGTCTCGGAGAGAGCAGACTTTCAACTACAGGGCTTTTACCTTCTTTGGCGGGCCTTTCCAGACCTCTTCATTTAACCGGCTCCTTTGTAACTCCATGTGAGACGTCCCACAACCCCAGAGAGCAAGCTCTCTGGTTTGGGCTGTTCCGCGTTCGCTCGCCGCTACTGACGGAATCACTATTGTTTTCTCTTCCTCAAGGTACTTAGATGTTTCAGTTCCCCTGGTATGCCTCTACACAACCTATGTATTCAGTTGTGAGTAACTGGATATTACCCCAGCTGGGTTTCCCCATTCGGACATCCCCGGATCAAAGCTTGCTTACAGCTCCCCGAGGCAGTATCGTTGTTCGCCACGTCCTTCATCGGCTCCTAGCGCCTAGGCATCCTCCGTGTGCTCTTAGTAGCTTAACCAAATGCTCCAGTGGAGCAATGCAGTTATCACTAATATTTGAAACTTGTTTTAACACAAGTTCAGCTAAAAGGAATGTTCTAATTCGCAATTTTCGTTTCGATATCTAGTTTTCAAAGAACAAGCTTGAAATCTTGTTGGTGGAGCCAAGCGGGATCGAACCGCTGACCTCCTGCTTGCAAGGCAGGCGCTCTCCCAGCTGAGCTATGGCCCCATATCAAATTATGAAAGTGTAAATGGTGGGCCCTGGTGGACTCGAACCACCGACCTCACCCTTATCAGAGGTGCGCTCTAACCAACTGAGCTAAGGGCCCGTAATTAATATTGAAACCCAATAGGGTTTACGCTTGGCGGCGTTCTACTCTCCCAGGACCCTGCGGTCCAAGTACCATCGACGCTGAAGGGCTTAACGGTCGTGTTCGGGATGGGAACGTGTGGAACCCCTTCGCTATCGCCACCAAACGTTTGAGAGTTTGAGCTCTCAAAACTGAGCAACGAGTGAGTAACTAGCCGACCTGGCTAGATTTTAGATTTGAATGTTTCCGCTACGGGAAACGATTCTCCATAGAAAGGAGGTGATCCAGCCGCACCTTCCGATACGGCTACCTTGTTACGACTTCACCCCAATCATCTATCCCACCTTCGGCGGCTGGCTCCTTGCGGTTACCCCACCGACTTCGGGTGTTATAAACTCTCGTGGTGTGACGGGCGGTGTGTACAAGACCCGGGAACGTATTCACCGCGGCATGCTGATCCGCGATTACTAGCAATTCCGACTTCATGCAGGCGAGTTGCAGCCTGCAATCCGAACTGAGACCGGCTTTTTAGGATTCGTTCCACCTCGCGGCTTCACAGCCCGTTGTACCGGCCATTGTAGTACGTGTGTAGCCCAGGTCATAAGGGGCATGATGATTTGACGTCATCCCCACCTTCCTCCGGTTTGTCACCGGCAGTCACCTTAGAGTGCCCATCCGAAATGCTGGCAACTAAGATCAAGGGTTGCGCTCGTTGCGGGACTTAACCCAACATCTCACGACACGAGCTGACGACAACCATGCACCACCTGTCTCCTCTGTCCCGAAGGAAAGCCCTATCTCTAGGACGGTCAGAGGGATGTCAAGACCTGGTAAGGTTCTTCGCGTTGCTTCGAATTAAACCACATACTCCACTGCTTGTGCGGGTCCCCGTCAATTCCTTTGAGTTTCAGTCTTGCGACCGTACTCCCCAGGCGGAATGCTTAATGTGTTAACTTCGGCACCAAGGGTATCGAAACCCCTAACACCTAGCATTCATCGTTTACGGCGTGGACTACCAGGGTATCTAATCCTGTTTGCTCCCCACGCTTTCGCGCCTCAGCGTCAGTTACAGCCCAGAGAGTCGCCTTCGCCACTGGTGTTCCTCCACATCTCTACGCATTTCACCGCTACACGTGGAATTCCACTCTCCTCTTCTGCACTCAAGTCATCCAGTTTCCAGTGCGATCCGGGGTTGAGCCCCGGGATTAAACACCAGACTTAAATGACCGCCTGCGCGCGCTTTACGCCCAATAATTCCGGACAACGCTCGCCCCCTACGTATTACCGCGGCTGCTGGCACGTAGTTAGCCGGGGCTTTCTTCTCAGGTACCGTCACTCCTTGAGCAGTTACTCTCAAGGACGTTCTTCCCTGGCAACAGAGCTTTACGATCCGAAAACCTTCATCACTCACGCGGCATTGCTCCGTCAGGCTTTCGCCCATTGCGGAAGATTCCCTACTGCTGCCTCCCGTAGGAGTCTGGGCCGTGTCTCAGTCCCAGTGTGGCCGATCACCCTCTCAGGTCGGCTACGCATCGTCGCCTTGGTGAGCCGTTACCTCACCAACTAGCTAATGCGCCGCAGGCCCATCCTCAAGTGACAGATTGCTCCGTCTTTCCAGCTTCCTTCAGGCGAAGGAAGCAAGTATTCGGTATTAGCTACCGTTTCCGGTAGTTGTCCCAAGCTTGAGGGCAGGTTGCCTACGTGTTACTCACCCGTCCGCCGCTAACCATCAGAGAAGCAAGCTTCTCTTCAAGTCCGCTCGACTTGCATGTATTAGGCATGCCGCCAGCGTTCGTCCTGAGCCAGGATCAAACTCTCCAATAAAGTATCGAAAAGAGCGATTAGCTCATTTTGAATCTGACGAGATTAAAAATCTCATTGTTGATCTTGCAAGCAAGATCATTTACTCACTCGTTGTTCAGTTTTCAAAGATCAAACATTCATTCGTTGTCGTCACTATTTTCTCTCAGCGGCGACTTTTATAATATACCATACTTCGTTTGTTTTCGTCAAGCACTTTTTTGAAGTTTATTTTCAAAGCTCTTAGTGACCTTTGTTTTATTTTCAAATTTTCTCGACCAAGCAAGCAAAGCAACGAGATATAATGTACCATAATTCTCTGCACTGAGTCAACTACCCAAACAAAGTAATTTTCAACCCCAGCAAAAGCCCCACTCCTGGCAGGCCCAAAATACTTACTGTACCGATTGTAGCAGGATTCAGAGGTATGTAGGCACCCGTAATCCAACCGGAATAATTGACAACATAGATCCCGATCGCAGCCAAAGCCAGATGTATCCCAAATGATGTTACCCACGACAATCCGATTCGCTTTCTGAACAATATGATCACAAGCGCCAGTAATGAAGCCACAAGCACGCTTCCTAGAATCAAACTTTTCATATTAAGCACCTCCCTGTCTTATTCTTTCATCACACACTCATGCCCCGATCCATTACAGCCGACTTCTTCATCCCTGCCCGTTTCGCCCGCTTCAGATGAATCTGGTACTTACGCTCTGCTGCTTCCAGAACATATATAGCATAATCAATTTCATCTTCCCCCTGCGCTTCTTCAAACTGCCTTACCGCACGCTCCCACTCCGCTTTTGCCTTTTCAATCTCCAAGTAGATCTGTTCTTCTTCCTGCTCCTTCTGCATTTGGGTGCGTTTCTCCACTGCCCGTCCTGCATTTTTCCAGAAAAACATAAGCTCTCCCCCTTTGATTCAGCACAGCATATTCTCATACTTATCAAGGGAAGGACAAACTTAGAACTATGAGCCACAAATTTCTCCGCGGTACTTCGTTCTCGCCAACAAAAAAAGAGAGCCTCTCGGCTCTCTGGATGAATCCATTCATATCTTCAACTATTTCACTCTTTACCAAGCCATGTTCCACTTAATCGCACATACACGCTTATCGGATCTCTCTGCGGCCTTCCAGCGCTTTCGATAGTGTCACTTCATCTGCATACTCTAAGTCCCCACCTACAGGCAGTCCATGGGCTATCCGGGTCACTGTAATCTCGAACGGACGAACCAAACGGGAAATATACATCGCCGTCGCCTCACCCTCAATATTCGGATTCGTTGCCAGAATCAATTCTTGCACACGTTCATCACTCAGCCGGGTCAACAGCTCTTTCAGCCGAATATCATCAGGGCCGATTCCCTCCATTGGAGAGATCGCACCTTGCAGCACATGATAGTATCCATCAAATTCTTTGGTACGCTCCATCGCAACAAGGTCCTTGGAATCTTGAACCACACAAATGACAGAACCATCCCGGGACTTATCCTGACAAATGCGGCATGGATCGGTATCTGTGATATTACAGCATACCGAGCAATAATGAAGGTTACGCTTCACACTAACAAGCGCCTTGGCAAAATCAATAACATCATCTTCCTTCATGTTAAGCACATGAAAAGCTAATCTCGCAGCTGTCTTGGGGCCAATACCCGGCAAACGGGTAAAAGCATCAATAAGTTTCGCTATCGGTTCGGGATAATACAATCGATTGTGTCTCCTTTGACAGGATCAATTTTAATTAAAACAATCCCGGAATTTTCATGCCGCCTGTGAATTTGCCCATATCCTGGTTAGCAATTTCATCAGCTTTGCTCATCGCATCATTTACAGCAGTCATAACGAGATCCTGAAGCATTTCTACATCTTCCGGATCTACCGCTTCAGGTTTAATGGTAATGGACAGCAATTTCTTGTGTCCGTTAACCTCAGCAGTCACTACACCGCCACCCGAAGTACCTTGAACCGTTTTGTCTGCCAGTTCCTCTTGTGCCTTCAGCATTTGCTCCTGCATTTTCTTCACTTGCTTCATCATTTGGTTCATGTTGTTCATGATTGTTCATCTCCTTTGTTATAGTTAATGATGCGCGCTTGCGCTAGGTACATCTATTCCTTGATCACTACAAGATCTTCACCGAAGAGCTGGATGGCTTCATCAATCCAAGGTTGCTTGCTGCCTGACCCGCCGTCTTCATGCTCAGGTTCAAGCTTAAAGTCCTCCTTTGGCGCTTCAGCAGCTCCTTCCATGGCTCCCGTCCAGTCCTTAAGCATCATCGTCACCAGACGAGCTGAACGCCCAAGCTGTTCAGATAGCACGCGCTCAATCACTTCACGATTAGCCTGCTTCTCTGTCGTTTCACGGTGAATGTTGTTTTTGAAAGCAACCAATACATTGTCTTCCAGCATAGATACAGGCTCACCATCCATAAACCAGGCATGGACCGTAACCTTCTCTTCTTTAACACGCTGCAGGATTTGACTCCACTTTCTGCTGATCTCCACGAATTCTGGAGATCCCTTGCGCGCCACGTATTGATCCAGCTGTGCAGGTAGCTTCGCCGGAGAATTCCCCCTGGATACGGGAGCACGAGTTGCCGGTCGCGAAGGACTGCTTGGTGCAGCCTCTCCACCAGAGAGGCCACTTTTCAGTGCACGATCCAGCTTCTTCTCCAGCTCAGCAAGCTGTTGTTTCAAGCGGTTAATTTCGCCGCTGTCAGCTTGTGAGGACGCCGTCGCTCCTGCTGACACAGCGGCTTGATTCGATACCTTTCCCTGCGCAGGTATACTGCACAGCTTGAGCAGAGCCACTTCAAATAACGTTTGCGGCTGTACTGCATATTTCATCTCACTCTGGTATCGGTTAAGTGTATCAATCATCTGGAACAGCTGTTCCTTCGTGAAGGATTCTGCCATATCACGGAAAGACTCGGGGTTAAGCACCCGGTCTGTCAGTTTATCAGCATCCGGTACCATCTTGATCATAAGTAAATCACGGAAGTAATACAGCAAGTTTTCCATACATTTATCTGCACTCTTGCCTTCATGCATAAATCCTTCGATCATCTGCAAAATATGTCCGACATCACCTTTAAGCAGTGAAGCGGCAAGCTTGGCAAATTGCTCTGAAGGAATTCCTCCGGTCATATCCATAACCTGCTGATATGTTACTCTTCCATCGGTGAAAGAAGAGATCTGATCCAGAACACTGAGCGCATCCCGCATTCCCCCGTCCGACAGACGAGCGATGTATTGGAGCGCATCCTGATCAGCCTCCATACCCTCCTGTTCGCAGATCAGCGTAAGTCTTGCCGTCTGCTCCTCCAGGGAAACCCGGCGGAAATCGAATCGCTGACACCTGGAGATAATTGTGGCCGGAAGGCGGTGTGGTTCGGTTGTTGCCAAAATAAACATGACATGCGGAGGAGGCTCCTCCAATGTTTTGAGCAAAGCGTTAAACGCCTCTGTCGTTAACATGTGCACTTCATCAATAATATAGACTTTCTGCCGGACTTCCGTCGGGGCATATTTAACCTTTTCACGAAGATCGCGGATCTCCTCAACACCCCGGTTGGATGCAGCATCAATCTCCTGCACATCCATTACCGAACCGGCCGTGATCCTGCGGCAAGCTTCACATTCGTTACAAGGCTCAGGCGCAGGTCCGCGCTCGCAGTTTACAGCTTTGGCCAAAATCTTGGCGGCACTGGTCTTCCCCGTTCCTCTGGGCCCGTTAAACAAGTAGGCATGGGAAGTCCGCTGTTCACGAATCGCGTTCTGCAAGGTCTGAATAATATGCTGTTGTCCCACCATATCTTGAAACGACTGGGGACGCCAAGCCCGGTATAACGCGATATGCTCCATGTTGCGTTACCTTCCTTCCACTTCGCATTCGAGTCCTTTGTCGTTCCCCCATTATACTATATTCCAGGGTGATTCCAAACTTTATCTGACCCATGATGCGTAGTTTTTTTGTACATATCAAAAAGACCTCTGCATACATACAACTGCAAAGGTCTCTACAATTTCAAATGGTAAGCCGTGCACCTGCTATCGATAATTGCGATCCAAGTGGCACCCCTGAACAACAGCTCAGGCTAGGCAACCCTCCGGCACAAGAGTGATCTCACTTATGGCTGCTTCCTTCCGGACCTGACCAGGTTCATGAGTACTCATTGCGGAGGACCCAACCGTCAACACCACGTTCAGGGACCAAACCTCACATCGACAAAACCTCTAGCAGGAATTCAACCTCGCTATAGCGGATTGCGAGTTACAGGGCACCGCTACCTCCCCATCTAGCACGGTAAGAAATAGTATAACGTAAGCTTATCCAAATTGCAACCAGGCGTGAACTGGAACCTTTATCCCTATATAAAAACCCCTGCCAATAGGCAGGGGTGGCTTGGATGCAATTAGCAGACAATTCACAGGGAATTGCTGAATTAGATTCCGTATTTTTTCTTGAAACGATCGACACGGCCGCCAGCATCGATAAACTTCTGTTTACCGGTGAAGAACGGGTGGCAAGCGGAGCAAATCTCTACACGAAGTCCTTCTTTAACTGAACCAGTCTCAAAAGTGTTACCGCAAGCGCAGGTTACTTGACCGATCGTGTATTTAGGATGAATTGCTTCTTTCATTACCTTTCACCTCTTTCCGCCCTGAGCCTCAAGCGGACCCAGAGTAAATGGCACAACTTCAGAGATTATAACACGGCCTCATGCGTGTTGCAATCGAATATTATCAAGAGGTGATGAGTCGTTTCGGACGCGCCATCCCAGCTGGAGGAACATGTGTATACGAGCCAATAACGACATCAGGCAGCTCTTCTTCGAAGATCTCAATCATTTGCTTCATTCCGAGAATATCACCTTGAGCTGGAGGGATAAGTTCCAGATAACTCTCCGGGTCAATGTTCAGATTCCGCATTTGAATTAAGCGCAGGTCTGTTCTCCGGGCAAACTCAATCATGGCTTCAATTTCCTCTTCCCGATCCGTGACACCCGGGAAGATCAAATAGTTAATCGATGTGTACACACCTTGTTGAGCCGCATACTTCATTGACTTCTCCACGTTAGCAAGTGTATAACCCCGTGGTTTGTAATACGCATTATAGTGGTCATCCAGTGCACTAATCGTACTGACACGCATCAAATCCAGCCCTGCATCCACGATGCCCCGAATATGATCATTCAAACCAGCGTTGGTGTTAATGTTGATATATCCCATATCCGTAATGGAACGCACCTCACGGATGGCCTCAATAATCAACTTAGCCTGAGTTGATGGCTCACCTTCACATCCCTGTCCAAAGCTGATAATGGACTCTGGTGTTTTCAGATGTTCCAGCATAACCTCAACAATTTCGTCCACACGAGGCCGAAAATTCATTCGGGTCTGCGGGGAAACAAAGCCACTGTCATCTGGTTGTTCAGAAATACACCCGAAGCAGCCTGCGTTACAGGAGTACGATACCGGAACTCCACCTTCCCAACGATTCAGGAACGTATTTGACGATGTCAGACATTCATATCCAAGTGCACAGTTAGACAAATGGGTATACAGACGATTCTCAGGATACTTTTCAGTCATCCGCGTAACTCCAGCACGTACATCATCACGGTCACAGTTCAGCGGATTCCACTGATCTGGATGATCGGACATCCGGGCTGTAACGTAGAATGCATCATCTTTCCATACAACTGCGGAGTACCCGAACAAAGGAAGCTTATACTCTTTATCCGTTTTCACATAACCCGGCAAACACAGCCGAGTAAACCCTTGCGGGAGCAAAGCCCCGACCGCCTGTGTATCACTCGGAAGAGGCATCATCTCGCCAGTGTCTGGATCCATCCCAATGGGACGAGTGCTTGGTAATCCAACCAGAGTTGCACCCTCTGGTAGAGGAATGAGTTCATCCTCCATAATTTCAACGATCATATCTCCACTACGGGCAAGCCCATACAGGGATGGGTGATCAAATACATTTCCTTTTTCATCTGCGTATACTAAATACATGATGTTCTCCTCACATCTAATGGGTTAAACCGAACGACGAGTTTATGGTAAATCCAGCAGCAGAACTGCCAAATTCGAATGCGTAAAAGTACTTTTTAAGTTGTTGTTGCCGAGGTAGCCGTCTGTCTCGGCGAACGCCGAGTCGTTGTGGTCCCCGAATTGCTTGTATTGTTGCCCGCTGCATCAAACGCAGCCAAAAATTCTGCATTCGTTTTGCTGTTGCGCAGTTTTTTCAGGAAGCTTTCCACAAAATCATGGGAGTCATTCATATTTTTACGAATGGTCCAGATGGTATCAAGCTCTTCCTTGCTTAGCAGCACTTCTTCTCGGCGTGTACCCGAACGGCGAATATCGATGGCTGGGAAGATACGGCGTTCTGCCAGTTTGCGGTCCAGATGAAGCTCCATATTGCCCGTACCTTTAAATTCTTCATAGATAATGTCATCCATACGAGATCCCGTATCG
Source organism: Paenibacillus sp. PvP094 (assembly GCF_040546835.1). Lineage (NCBI taxonomy): Bacteria > Bacillati > Bacillota > Bacilli > Caryophanales > Paenibacillaceae > Paenibacillus > Paenibacillus sp. PvP094. The sequence continues at coordinate 1,941,836 of NZ_JBEPOM010000001.1, forward strand.
ATTAACGCTGTTGCCAGAATAGTCAGGCTTCCACCCTCTTCCACATTCCGCGCTGATCCAAAGAAACGTTTTGGGCGATGGAATGCTGCAGGGTCAATACCCCCACTAAGCGTCCGTCCGGATGGTGGGATAACCAGGTTATATGCACGAGCAAGACGCGTAATGCTGTCCAGCAAAATAACTACATCTTTTTTCGCCTCAACCAGACGCAGAGCACGTTCCAGCACCAGTTCCGCAACCTTGATATGATTCTCAGGCAGCTCATCGAATGTAGAAGCCACAACTTCCCCTTTTACCGAACGAGACATATCCGTGACTTCCTCCGGACGTTCATCAATCAACAGGACAAACAGTTCAATTTCTGGATTGTTGGTTGAAATGCTGTTGGCAATTTCTTTGAGGAGAAGCGTCTTACCTGCTTTGGGAGGTGCTACGATCAATCCGCGCTGTCCCAAACCTACAGGAGCCAGCACATCCATAATGCGTGTAGACAAATGGTTGGGGGATGTTTCGAGAACCAGCTTTTTCTGCGGATACAATGGGGTTAATGCCGGGAAGTGAAGTCTTTCCGCAGCAGCTGAAGGATTCTCACCGTTTACCGCATTGACTTGCAGCAAACCGAAATATCTCTCGTTTTCCTTCGGCGTTCTACATTTACCAGATACGAGGTCACCCGTTCTAAGATCGAACTTACGAATCTGCGAGGCCGATATATAAATGTCTTCGGTGCTAGGCAGGTAGTTAATCGGGCGGAGAAAACCGTAACCTTCCGGAAGGATCTCAAGCACACCTTGCATAAACATCAAACCGCTCTGTTCAGCCTGAGCTCGTAGTATGGCAAAAATCAATTCTTTCTTCTTCAGTGTGCCATAGTAGGGAATCTGATATTTTTTGGCCAGTTTGTAGAGGTCCGTTAGTTTCATTTCTTCCAAATCGGAAATTTGTAGATCCATATAATAACCACCTATTCAATTAATAAGTCCGTGAAATGGATAGTTTCGCTTGATGATCGGCTAAGGGAGAACAACACAAATCAGCTGCGTTCTCTTCTGTCCATTGTACGGAATGTAACCGTTATAATGCAAATACTTGTCGTTGAGTGTAAGTTTCCGGGTGGGATGACCATGATACAGTGTTACACACTTGTAAGTGAACATATAATTCACGAGGCTTTCGATCCGGGTACCCAGTCATGGAGCACAGACAAATCGGGGTTTGGGGAAAAGGAATGATGTCAGTTCATACAGCCATATGATATTCGATCCAAAAAAAGACCCTCCGGTTAAGGAAACAAAAACCATTTCATCTTATCCCGGAGAGGCTGAGAACTCTATTAGAATAGGTTTACCCAATTGTTGTAAGGTTATGCAGTTCTGTCAAAATAATAACGTCAAGTCACCAATCTTGCAATATGGTAACTTACGCTATTCCGTTTCACGCCACACATCTGCACCAAGAAGACGCAGGTTGGTGACAAGGTGGTCGTAGCCACGATCAATAAACTCGACGCCTGTCACTTCAGTCACACCTTCTTTAACCGTCAGACCGGCAATGACCAGCGCTGCTCCGGCACGAAGATCCGATGCTTTTACTTTGGCCGCATTCAGTGCACCGCCTTCAATGATGGCTGAACGACCTTCCACTCGAATCTTGGCACCCATACGCACCAGTTCTGGCACATGCTTAAATCGATTGCTGTATACAAAATCGCTCAGGACACTTACGCCTGTCGCTTGAGTTAATACACTTGTCATCGGAGACTGCAAGTCAGTTGGGAATCCCGGGTATACCAGTGCCTTAACATCCACATGACTATAGGAAGGTTGTCCAATGACACGAATACTCTCATCAAACTCTTCAATGCCCACACCCATCTCCAGCAATTTGGCAGTTAACGCCTCCAGATGTTTGGGAATGACATTGTCGATCAAAACATTACCGCGCGTTGCCGCTGCGGCAATCATATACGTACCCGCCTGTATGCGGTCCGGGATAATGGAATGTCGGCAGCCTTTGAGCTCCGACACGCCTTCAATACGAATCGTTTCAGTACCCGCACCCTTGATGCTGGCACCCATTGAATTCAAAAGTGTTGCTACATCTATTATCTCAGGCTCTTTAGCCGCGTTTTCAATAATTGTAGAGCCTTTGGCACGTGTTGCCGCCAGCATAATATTAATGGTTGCACCTACACTGCTTACATCCAGGTAAATCTTAGCTCCACGCAGCTCTTTGGCATGCAGATGGATGGATCCATGTTCGTTCGTTACCGTTGCGCCAAGCGCTTCAAAACCTTTGATGTGTTGGTCAATCGGACGAGGCTCAAAGTTACAGCCTCCAGGCAAACCAATTGTTGCTTCTTTGAATCTTCCAAGCAATGCCCCCATCATATAATACGAAGCACGCAGCTTCTTCACGGGACCATTCGGCATAGGTATAGATTTGATATCGGAAGGATCGATCTTCATCTGACTGCCTTCCCAAAATACACGAGCTCCAAGTTCCTCCAAAATTTCCGCATAAACCGCCACATCACTCAAAAGCGGCAGGTTATCCAGCACGACCTCTGATTCGGCAAGCAATGCTGCAGGAATAAGCGCAATGGCGCTGTTCTTGGCGCCGCTTATGGTTACAGTCCCCTGTAACGGACGTCCGCCACTAATCATCAATTTTTCCATAAAGCTTAATGTCCCCCTACGTGTTTTGCAGCCGATGAACGGCATGACGTGCTGATGGCTCCCTACGTGAAATAAGGTGTGAAAATGGAAAGACACCGGCTAGGCGGTGTTCTTTCCACTTCACAGTATGGAACTGGTAAAGATAAATTACGCTTTGTTGTTGGAACCAAACTCGCGGATTTTACCTTTAACGGTTTCTTTGATTGCTTCACGGCCTGGTACGATGAACGTACGTGGATCGTAAGCATCTGGTTTAGCTGCAAGCACTTCACGAACCGCTTTTGTGAACGAAATTTGGTTCTCCGTGTTTACGTTAATTTTGGAAGTACCCAGGGAAATGGCTTTATCGATGTCATGTTTAGGAATACCTGTACCACCGTGCAATACGAGTGGAACTTGTACCGCATCACGAACTTCTTCCATTTCTTTGAAGCCGAGGTTTGGCTCGCCTTGGTAAGGACCGTGTACGGAACCCAGAGCTGGTGCCAATGTGTCGATACCTGTTTCTTTGACGATACGGATACACTCGTTCAGGTCAGCGTATTGGATGCCGCCGATAACGTCATCTTCCTGGCCGCCAACAGTACCTACTTCAGCTTCAACGGAAACGCCTTTAGCGTGTGCATATTCAACGACTTTTTTCGTCATTTCAATGTTCTCGTCGATGGAGTGGTGGGAACCGTCGATCATAACGGAAGTGAATCCGGCATCGATTGCTTCTTTACATTTATCAAAGCTGGAACCGTGGTCCAGGTGAATCGCAACTTCAACGGTGATTTTCATGTCATGAATAAGTCCTTCTACCATTTTAACTACTGTGTAGAAGCCACCCATGTGACGTGCTGCACCTTCGGATACACCAAGGATTACAGGAGATTTCTCTTCTTCTGCAGCTGCAAGAATCGCTTGAGTCCACTCAAGGTTATTGATGTTGTATTGACCAACTGCATATTTTCCTTCAAGTGCTTTGTTCAACATGTTTGTCATAGAAACTAATGGCATGGTTTCAATCCTCCTAGGGTTTGGGTTGTGTCTATGGTTTTTAGCCGAAATCACATACGGGCTTATTATACCACATCCCATGTCAAATACTAAACAAGCATTTGCAAAAATGCTGTGCTTTGCAGCACAGTTTTCATAGACACCGCATGAAGCCGCTCCCATTTCCAATATTCCCTCGTTAATTGGTCGAAATACCCATTGCCCCCAAGAAGTACATGCCCTATAGAGCACAGACAAAAAAATCCTGTATTCACAGGATTCAGCTGCACCTATTCGCCGTATCATTGCGAAGCTGCATGTTGACGGCCACGCGCATTTCATCAATATCGAACGGCTTCGTGAAATGCATAAGTGCACCGAGATCAGTAGCTTCCTTAATCATGTCCAGTTCGCCATAAGCTGTCATCATGATAACTTTGATATCCGGATCAATTTCCTTAATATGCTTCAAAATTTCAAGGCCATCCATGCCTGGAATCTTCATATCGAGCAACACTAGATCAGGTTTATCTGTATTCACAATTTCCAGAGCGATCTTGCCATTGGGAGCCTGGAATGTGTTATATCCTTCACTGCTGAATACTTCCATTAAGAGGATTCGAATCCCGTTCTGGTCATCAACGATTAACACTTTTTTATTTTCCACTCTGTAACCTCCTGGATTTTAGGAAAGCATGTATTTCTCCGAATCTGGATAACTATCCCATAGTCGTCATGATAAGTATTCTACCCTCCCCATTAAAATCCTGCCCCACGGACAAATTACAGCAAACATTTTATCCGTGTCACACTTGCACGGAAGCTATTGCCGAAATAAAAAAAAGAGGTGCTCACCGCACCAGCCTGCAAACACAGGCCAATCGGCAAACACCCCTCTACATTATAGGGTAAACTCAATATTATTTTTCTGCATTTTCCAAAGAAGCTTTTACGAATTCACGGAACAATGGCTGTGGACGGTTCGGACGGGATGTAAATTCCGGATGGAATTGTACAGCCAGGAACCATGGGTGTCCCGGAAGTTCCACGATCTCAACCAGACGGCCATCCGGAGATGTACCGGAGATGACCAGACCTGCTTTTTCAATCGCTTCACGGTACTCATTGTTAAACTCATACCGGTGACGGTGTCTCTCATATACCAACTCGTCATCATAACATGCCATAGCCAAAGAACCTTCTTGCAGCTTACAAGGATATAGACCCAGACGCATTGTACCACCCAGATTTTCGATATCTTTTTGTTCTGGCAGCAGGTCGATTACCGGGAATTCGGTAGCCGGGTTAATCTCGGAGCTGTTCGCACCATTCAGACCCACAATGGAACGTGCATATTCGATTACGGAAACCTGCATACCCAGGCAAATACCGAAGAATGGAATGTTTTTCTCACGGGCATAACGGATCGCTGACACTTTACCTTCGATACCACGATCTCCGAAACCACCCGGAACAAGGATACCGCCAACACCATGCAGCAGGTCGCCTACGTTCTCGTCTGTAATATCTTCGGAATGGATCCAGCGAATCTTCACATCTGCATTGGATGCAAATCCTGCATGAGACAGGGATTCAACAACACTCAAATAAGCATCGTGCAGTGCTACATATTTACCAACAATGGCAATCTCAACGGTACGCTGCAATTTGCTGATGCGGTCAACCAGCCCTTCCCACTCGCTCATATCCGGTGCAGGAGTGGTCAGCTTCAGGTGATTTACCACGATTTCATCCAAACCTTCTTCACGCAGGTTCAAAGGTACTTCATACAACGTGCTTGCATCGCGACATTCAACTACGGCATTTTCATCAATGTCACAGAAGAGAGCGATTTTGGCTTTCATGTCTTTGGACAGCTCGTACTCTGTACGGCATACAATCACATTTGGTTGAATACCGATACTGCGCAATTCTTTCACGCTGTGCTGGGTTGGTTTGGTTTTCACTTCACCAGCTGCCTTGATGTAAGGAATCAGCGTTACATGGATATACATTACGTTGTCACGGCCAACATCACTCTTGATCTGACGAATAGCTTCCAGGAAAGGCAAGCTCTCGATATCGCCTACAGTTCCGCCGATCTCTGTAATAACAACATCCGAACCTGCTTCACGTCCAGCGCGGAATACACGCTCCTTGATCTCGTTCGTAATGTGCGGAATAACTTGTACCGTGCCGCCGAGGTATTCTCCGCGCCGCTCTTTGCTAATAACGGAGGAATACACTTTACCCGTCGTGACGTTGCTGTTTTTGGAGAGGTTGATATCGATAAAACGTTCATAGTGACCAAGGTCCAAATCCGTTTCCGCGCCATCATCCGTTACAAAAACCTCACCGTGCTGATAAGGACTCATTGTTCCCGGGTCGATGTTGATGTATGGATCAAATTTTTGAATGGTTACCTTGAGACCTCTGTTTTTCAGCAGTCTGCCCAACGAGGCAGCCGTGATCCCTTTACCCAGGGAGGACACAACTCCGCCCGTCACGAAAATATACTTTGTCACTGTTATTACCCTCCTAATATAAATGCAGAAATTCAGGCGATATATGGTGTTATCGTAACCCGTTTCCCAGGTAATCATCGTTAAAAAGAGCAATGGCAGAAATTCCCTGCATCTGCGTACTGCTCTTTTGTGCGAAGACCGTGTGTAAACCTTGTTCTGCAGCTAAGAATGGTGCAAATTTTCCGAAAGCCAAACATCCATGCCTGTCCCCAAGATGGCATCAACCCATCTCTTGTCGACGTTTTTTTATATACAAAAAATGGGCCACGGATGTTTGGCCGGGAGCGTGCGGAAATCAATCATTTTGCAATATTCAGCCTCTAAAAATACAAAAAAAAGTACTCCCGCAGGACGGGGCACTTTTTATAAAAAACATAAATATATTCTCGCTCATTCATAAGCCCATGCAATAGTTTACCCGTTACCCCGTTCGCTGTCAAGGCTGACTATCTGGGGAAAACGGGTAAATTATCGACGTCAAAAATGACGGTTACTTATCGGAATCGTCGTCAAAATCATCCTCGTCTTCGGACTCATCTTCATCGTCTTCATCGAGGTCTTCGTCTTCCAAATCATCATCTTCTACAAGAACTTCTTCATCGCTGTCATCTTCATCAAAGATGTCGTCATCGTCATCGTCATCATCGTCATCATCATCTTGATCGTCATTGGCATTGTCGAAGTCTTCGTCGCTGTTGTAGCTGTCTTCCTCTTCGCCAAAGTCCTCATCTTCCAGATCATCGTCTTCATCGTTGATGATGCGCGGACGCTTCGCACCCGTCATGGAGTCTTCTGTTCCACCTACTGGATACCAGCGTTTCAATCCCCAAAGACTTGTACCGACGCAGGCAAAACGGCCATCGATATTGATCTCGGTATATAGCTGGGCGATAAACTCGTTGATTTCTTCATCAGTCATTCCGCGCTGTTTCGCTACCTCATTCATCAAATCACGGTAGTAGTACGGCGTATTGGCCGCTTTCAGCACCATAAAGGCAAGGTCAACCAAAGGAATTTCTCTTACCTTCTCTTTATCAATTTTCAAATTGAGCGAGGTACTCACTGACAGACACTTCCTCTCACACATAATTCACTTTATATCCCTACGAGCTGGACTGTTACGTATAACATATCCATTAACAAACCTAAGTAAAACCTATTTAGCGGTAAAAAGCAAGTTTTTATGTAGGCATTTGATATAAATTCAAGGTGCTGTGCTTCTCGTTTGCAAATATGTCGATTCTGTAAAAGTTAGCGAAAAATGAAAAAGACGGAGTCCCCTCCGCCTTCTGACTGTATACCCCTGAAGGATCGCTCCTCGCCAGGGTCCCCGCAAGAGCCCTCTAGCCCTCCATCCATCATATGTCCCTGCGCCCGTTTTGACACGGAGAGAACGTCTTTTTGTAAAAAAAGGGCAAGTTCCCCATGCGGCGGGATGAACGCATTCATAGAATACCTCAGCATGTTCATCCCGAAGGGGGCAGCCCATAATGGACTATACTGGTTTTTTGCATCAATTAGTTGAAGGAATGCAACGTCCTGAACCGGAACAGGCAGGGCGATATCTGATCCGGTTCGCCAAACCTGGACAGTATGAAGCCTGTCTGCTTGAGCTCTCGCGGATGCGGAATGAGCATACTCATCTTAGCATGGTACGATCCTCACGGCTGGCCCGCTCCATTATCGCTCCGATCCATTGTCCGGAGGTTCTGGATCCATACCGTGATGAGATTACTGTAGAGGAAGATATGCAAATCTCCCTTCATGCAACAGCACTTCACAACAAGCCGGCCACAGCTCAAGGGGTTCCATGGGGAGTGAAGCAGATTCGTGCACCGAAAGTATGGTCCGTCTCCACAGGACACCGGATCAAAATCGGCGTGATCGATACAGGTGCCGATTATCACCACCCTGATCTCAGGTACTCCCTGGCTCGCGGGATCAACCTGTTAAACCGCAGTCTGCTTCCTCATGACGACAACGGTCATGGTACCCATATTGCCGGAACCATCGCCGCAGCGAATAGCACGGAAGGCATGATCGGTGTGGCTCCGCGTTCCCTGATCTATCCGGTCAAGGCATTTGACCATAATGGTTCCGCCTATGTCTCTGACATTGTACTGGGCATCGATTGGTGTGTGCGTAACCGGGTCGATATTATCAATATGAGCTTCGGTATGAAAACTCGCAGCAAGGCACTCCTTGATGTGGTTAACCGTGCACATCAGGCTGGCATCGTCATTGTCGCTTCGTCAGGAAATGACGGCAAACGCCGCAGCATCGATTATCCTGCACGTTATCCGCAGACCATTTCGGTGGGAGCCACCGACAAAAATCGGCGGATTGCGTCTTTCAGCAACCGCGGCGCATATGTGGATGTCTATGCCCCTGGCGACAAGATCATCTCTTCCTGGGTGCAGGGCAAGCACCATGAGATGAGTGGCACATCCATGGCTACGTCCCATGTGAGCGGCGCTATTGCGCTGCTGCTCGCGAAGCATCCGGGTCTCTCGCCCAGCGAGATCAAGACGCTGGTCAAGCGCGCAACCGTTCCGCTGCGCGCACGCAAGTCCACCACCGCGAAGAGCAAAGTGCGCGGTGGCGAGATTGACGCACTCCGGCTGATGCAGGAGGGCGGCGGGTGATGGGGCAGCTGCGTATTGCCGCTGCCCCTGGGGTCTTGCCAGCAGCAGCCTTTGGCAGGCTGGCTGGCTCGGTGCCCGGCTGGTCCGCCAAGCCTTGGCGGGATGGAGCACCGGGCACAGCAAAAAAGTCTCCATGTCCACGCTGCATAGCAGGTGTGATGCATGGAGACTTTTTGCCATGGGCCAAGCCGCTGCTGCGGTGCTTGGCCTTACGGTTTACATTTTGTCTGGTGCGGATACGCCTACCAGACGGAGCGCTGTCGCGATGACGGTGCGAACAGCACCGATCAGCGCCAGACGCGCTTGGGTTTGACCCGCGTCTTCGGTAATGACGCGTTCAGCACGATAGTAGCTGTGGAACAATGAAGCCAGCTCATATACATAACGGATCATGCGATGAGGCGCATATCCGGTAGCTGCTGCGGCAATCTCTTCAGGCAGCTCGCCCATTTTGCGAAGAAGATCGAATTCATGTTCCGTATTCAGCTTGGACAGGTCAATCTGTGCCAGCGGAAGCAGCTCAATACCCTGCTCTTCAGCCTGACGGTATACGCTGCATACGCGGGCATGTGCATATTGTACATAGAATACCGGGTTCTCATTGGACGTCGAAATCGCGAGATCCATATCAAAGTCCAGATGGGAATCCATGCTGCGCATCGTGAAGAAGTAGCGGATCGCATCAATACCCACTTCATCCATCAGATCTTCCATCGTTACCGCTTTACCGGTACGCTTCGACATCTTCACTTTTTCGCCGTTCTGGAACAAGCTCACCATCTGTGCAATCAATACCACCAGCTTGGATGGGTCATTACCCAGTGCCTGCATTGCTGCTTTCATCCGTGGAATATATCCATGGTGGTCAGCTCCCCAAATGTTGATCATCGTGTCATATCCACGGGAGTACTTGTCACGGTGATATGCAATATCCGGCGTCAGGTACGTGTATGTGCCATCGTTTTTGATCAATACACGTTCTTTGTCGTCACCATATTGCATGGTTTTCAGCCAAGTTGCTCCGTCTTTTTCGTAAATTTCGTCACGATCACGCAATTCGTCAAGGACACGAAGCACTTCCCCATTATCGTACAGAGAAGTTTCGCTGAACCAGATGTCGAAGTTAACGCGGAAGCGATTCAGGTCGCGCTTGATTTTATCGAGCTCTTTCTCCAGACCATAGTCACGGAAATAGGCAGCACGATCACCTGGATGCATCGACAGCAAGCTGTCTCCCTTTTCGGCTACCAGCTCCTTGGCAAATCCTTTGATATCCTCGCCGTGGTAACCATCTTCCGGCATCTCGGCATCCTGACCGAGCTCCTGCAAATAACGCGCTTCAATGGAACGTGCCAGGTTAAACACCTGGTTACCCGCATCATTAATGTAGTATTCACGTGTTACGTCATACCCGGCATAATCAAGGATGTTGCAGAGCGCATCACCCACAGCCGCTCCACGGGCATGTCCCAGATGCAAGCTGCCTGTCGGGTTCGCACTGACAAACTCCATCTCGACCTTGCGCCCTTCGCCGACATTGATCCGTCCGTAGTTCTCACCTTGTTCATGAACAAGTTCAAGCACCGGGTAAAGGTAGCTCTTGTCCAATTTGAAGTTGATAAATCCTGGTCCGGCAATCTCTGCCTTCTCGATTCCAGCTTCCACAAGGTTCAGATTCGCAATGATCTCTTCTGCAATCTGGCGTGGATTGCGCTTGGCAATCTTGGTCAGCTGCATGGCTGCATTGGTCGCCAAATCCCCGTGCGACTTGTCACGCGGCACTTCAAGTGTGATGGCTGGCAGTTCCTCTTGCGTAACGAGGCCGGCAGCAACAACAGCATTGCCGATCGCGGTACTTACCCGTTCGTTAATCGTATCTAGTGGATTACGTGTCATGAAATTGGTTCCTCCTGTATGTGCAAACTGATCTCAAAATGTCCGGCTTCTTCGTCAAAGCGGTAAAAGTCATAGCTCCACGCTGCGCGTGCGCTCAATCCCTGTATGGAAAGGTCCAGCTTATGTGTATGCGTGGACAGGGTAAATGACATGTAAGGTGATCGGTAAAAACCTGGGAGCTTGCGATTCATTTCAAACGTTTGCTCCGATTCCACCTCACCATGGCGTATAATCTTGAGGGATTGTCCACCAAGCTTCAATGTTGTTCGAGTAATACCGCCCTCAGGTCCAGCCTGCGGCTCTTCGTAACGAACGTAGAGCACAGAACCCTTCAACACGGCTTCACCCTTCATTTCCTGCAGCACATCTTCGCCTTCATAACGGCTGTGCAGCCGGATCTGAACCGGTCGCATGTTCGACATGAATGTTAACCTCCAATATATTCGAGGCGGCGCAAAATCGGGCAGGACCGGTGAGAACAGCCCTTCCCGAATTCGAGTACCGCTATACGCGCTAATATGACCGGATAGCTCTCTATCCTACACTCTACTGTATAACTATATCCAGTTCACCCGCTCAATTCAAATCCAAATTCAGAGTTTTTGTCCCATATCATCAAAAAAAGCAGAGCTACACCCTAAAAGTGCAGCTCTGCTTTGTTACATTATAATGAAATCAAACGTTAAAGGTTCGACCACCTGGATTCATAAGGGAACGGGCAGATCGATTCTACCAGCTTGGCACGAACCTGGACCAGACAGCCGCAATAGCGGCAGGTAGTGCCATATTGCAGTCCTGGGCAGTCTGCACAGGTGGATAATCGCCTCTTATATTCCTCGTCCTGAACGACAGGGCGTGAACGCGATGCAATCTCCACCAATCGGGCCATTTTGGAATCACTGATGTTGACAGCATGCTGATCACTGCATCCCTTACATGACTCCTGCTTAGCCCCAAAATGATTTGAATCAGATGTGCTCATCGCATTACTCCTGGATTGCAAGTACCCCTACAGATGCAGGAGGCAGAACAAAACGCAATTCCTGATTAACCAGGGTAACACCCTTCCAATCCGTTGGCTCAACCTTGTTCGGATCTTCAAATGTATTGAATGCACCAAAATCGGCATGATGCAGAATTCGACCAGAGACGGAAGAAGATTCTGCAGCTTCAAGCTGGCATACCACTTCCAGTTCATCTGTGTGACTGAGATTGCATGCCGTTACATGAATCACGCCGTCCTTACTGCGGGAAGCGGACAAGCTAAGCTGAGGAATGGTATCTTCACCAAGAGTATATCCAGGGCTCTCATAGTTCAGCTCCAACCGCTGTGCATCCATATGAACCTGATACATATCAAACACATGATATGTTGGGGTGAGCAGCATACGCTCGCCTTCTGTCAGGACCAGAGCCTGCAGTACGTTAACGATCTGTGCCAAATTGGCCATTTGCACTCGTTTATTGTAGCGATTGAACAGGTTCAGGTTAATGCCAGCCACCAGCGCATCCCGCATTGTGTTTTGCTGATACAGGAATCCCGGATTCGTCCCTGGCTCGACGTTGTACCAGGTTCCCCATTCATCAATAATAAGTCCCACCTTGCCATCCGGGTCATATTTATCCATAATCTCGGAATGCTTCACGATCAATTCTTCCATGCGCAATGTACGCTTCAGGGTCTGGAACCATGCTTGATCATCAAATCCGGTAGATTCGCCCTTATCATTCCACACTCCCGTCGGCAATGTATAATAATGAAGGCTTAAGCCGTTCATGTGCTGTCCCGCTTCACGCATCAATACTTCTGTCCAGTGGTAATTGTCCTCGTTGGGCCCGCAGGCAATCTTATAGATCTGATTATCAGAATAATTACGTACATATGTAGCATACCGACGATACTCATCCGCGTAATACTCGGCACGCATGTTACCTCCACATCCCCAGTTTTCATTACCCACACCAAAGTAAGTCAGTTTCCATGGCTTATCCCTACCATTATCCTTGCGCCAGTTGGCCATGGGAGATTCCCCGTCAAACGTAATGTATTCGACCCACTGCTGCATTTCATGGACGGTTCCGCTACCCACATTGCCACTGATATATGGTTCTGTCCCTAACAGCTCACATAATCTTAGGAATTCATGTGTTCCAAAATGGTTATTCTCTTCCACGCCGCCCCAGTTCGTATTAATCATGCGTGCGCGTTCACTTTTTGGACCTACGCCATCCTTCCAGTGATATTCATCAGCAAAACAACCACCCGGCCAGCGAAGTACCGGAATATTCAGCTTCTGCAGTGCCGCCAGCACGTCATTGCGTATCCCTTCCGTATTCGGAATAGGTGAATCTTCCCCTACCCAAATCCCTTCGTAAATACAACGTCCCAAATGTTCAGAAAAGTGACCGTATATATTGCGATTTATTAATCCTTGATCTGAATTTGCCTTTAAAGTAACCCCAACCATGATTTCAACCTCCCAAAATGTGTTGTTATCGCTTACAATAACTTGTTTTCAAACAGGTTTCAACCGTTTTTATTTTTACAAAAACAAGCCCTTTACCAGCATAATTCCTCTGGAAAGGGCTTGTTTATTGGGCAGAATGAACATAGAGCTACGAAATGGTTTTTTTTCGTTTCCACTAATGAATTTGGTTGATTGTTACTTCAAATTAAAGCGCCATTTAATCCCGCTCTGAAGGTAACAACATTTTTTGTACCCAAGAAGTTCCCCCATCTGTCGTTTGATAGACGGCAGGTGAGTTGTCACTTGTTACAACGAGCCAGCCTGTTTGGGCTGATGGGAATGAGATCCGCGAGCTATAACCCAGATCCTTCAGATCGATATTTTCCCACGTGGAACCTGCATCATACGAACGCCCAATACCCACTTTACCAGCAGCAGGAGATCCACCTGAGAGATAAGCAGCCTGGTCGCCGATTAGCGACATATTCCCAGGATGGCCCCCTGGGTCTGCCGGGCCTTTTCCTTTCCCGATATTGCTGCCACCCGGTGCAGGGCCTCCGCCTGCTGTCGACTGAGCAAAAACCTGCCTCCAGCTTCTGCCTTCATTCCCGCTTGCATATAGGGAATATGATTGTTGAGACATGCCTGCATCACCATACAGGACAGCCCATACCTGCTTCCCGTTTGCATATAGATCTGCCCCATTCCATGTAGCCGAAGCGACTTTGAGAGAGGTTGTCCAGTTCTTCCCCCCATCTGTTGTCCGGAGTAGCTGATATCCCAAGCCCGGTACAACTTGTACAGCATAGCCTTGTTTATTTGTAGCGAAAGCCACCGATCTCGTATTTGCGGGGGTATGGATTTTAATCCAGCTTGATCCGCCGTCTTGTGTCCGATACGCGCCATTATAGGTGTAGCCGTAACCTTCGTTTTTATTTTTAAAGTCAATTCGCTTGAACTGCATGCCAGGGGGTATCAAGTCGGTTCCAGTGTGATCCCCCATCTGTCGTGCGAATAAGATACGTCTTGGCAGAATTCATCATTTGCGCTAAGGCAAATCCATTTACGTTATTCGGAAAATCGATCTGCATGAACTGCCATTGTCCAGTATAGATGGATTGCCATGTACAACCCGCATTCGAGGTGCCAATCAGGAACCCCTCCCCAGCAGCACGACCCGTTGTGTTGTTCAGGAAATCAATGTCTGTAAACTGCAGATGCTGGTCTTCTACACCGCTGCCTTTCTTCAATGTAGCAGACAATCCATGATCTCCACTTCCACAAGTGGATGAGGCTGCAGCAGCACTTACACCGGACTGTGCATATACTGGCCCCAATCCCCAAGCCAGCGTTAAGGATAATGCCAATGTCCCAATCCGTTTCCATGTGATCGCACTCTTTATTGTCATCGCGACACCTCCTTCTATGTTTTACCCGAATTTGCACGTTCTAAGGTAACAATTGGTCTATCACCAATGACATTACTGCAATAAAAAAGCCACCTTCACCTACGATTGGTATCTTGTAGATAAGGGCGGTCGTTCGTAAACGTATGGATAATCTAAATTAAAGGGGATATGTCTTCATCGCAATAATAACAAAACTGATACTAAGAAACAGACATAATCCAAAATTCAATTTGTTGTATCTGAATTCCCGAATACTATACGCTGCAAAAAGCATTGCCAGGTTACACAACAGCCAGGTCAGATTAAAAAATACCGTCATCATGAATATAAGATTGATTATAAATATCACAAGAACGGAGCTAAACCACTTTGGAACCATACTCAAGTGAGCCAGAATCGCTTGCATAGACATCCACCTTTCACTATATCCAATATTATACATCATTAATAGATTCACCCCACTCGTTAAATTGTTCTTGAAGAGCGAGGCATTCATGGTATGCAATAAATGGTAGAGTCATGCGAACATACGTGCTATAATTGATGTTAAGGACTCTGAATTACGGTGGATGTTTTCATAACCACGGCGCAGCTTCCCGAGAGGGGGTGACGTCGATGGTCAAGCTTGTGGCGTTGCTTGATGTGATCCGGTGGATTGCTGCGATTCTCAGTCTGGTACTGAGTGTACGAAGGCTATACCGTTGGTTGCGTAAAAAGTTTCGTAACAAGCGAAAACCCACCTCATAGGTTGGAGCCTGACGGTGGGTTTCGCTTGAACTAAGCTATTAAGTTTAATGCACGCCGTGGCAGTCCACAGCCTTTCTGGTCCTCAGAGTCTTTGTCGCTACCAACGACAAGGACTCTTTTTATAGTGTATGGCCGAACCAGACCACCATATACTTCCCTGATGTAGTACATCAATAATTTGATATATTACCTATTACGTTGTAGCCAGTATAACATAGTCGTGGGCCGAGGTTCAATGAAGTGAACCCCACCCAATCAAATATTCCACTCGCTAAAACAGGATGGTGGAGCATCCTTTACAAGTGTCCTGATAATGAAAACACCCTCCCCTACGCAAAATTGAACCCGCGCAGAAAGAGGGTGTTATGTTCTAACCATTATTCAGGTTATTACTTCACGAAGCCAAGCAGCATCTCACGGATCAGCTTAGCAGCTACAATCTGTGTCTGTTGTGTTGGATCATAGATTGGCGCTACCTCAACCAGGTCACAGCCAACTACATTCACATCCGATCCGGCAATCATGTGGACGGCTTCAAGCAGCTCTTTGGACGTGATGCCGCCCGCTTCCGCTGTACCTGTTCCTGGAGCAGCCGATGGATCAAGCACATCGATATCAATGGTCACATACACTGGACGATTGCCCATTTTAGGAAGAGCTTCCTTCATTGGAGCTGCGACTTCAAACGGGTAGAAGTTAATGTTCTCCCTGCCATACTGGAACTCTTCACGGGAGCCGGAACGGATTCCGAATTGATAAATATTTTTGCCGCCCATCAGCTCAGCTGCTTTGCGTACTGGCGTCGAGTGGGACAACGGCTCACCTTCATAGCTTTCACGAAGGTCTGCATGTGCATCAATATGAATCAGGATGAGGTCCGGATATTTCTTGTACATTTGTTGGATCACTGGCCAAGTGACCAGATGCTCCCCGCCAAGACCGATCGGGAATTTGTCATCAGCCAGCAGGCTGCCGATATACTCGTTGATCACTTCAAGGCTGCGTCCTGCGTTACCGAAAGGCAAGAGCAGATCTCCAGCGTCAAAGTAGGTCATATCGACAATACTCTTGTCGAGGTACGGGCTGTATTCTTCAAGTCCAACCGAAGCTTGGCGAATATGAGAAGGACCGAACCGGGAACCCGGACGGAAGCTGACAGTATAGTCCATTGGCATTCCGTAGATGACCGCTTTGGAATTCTCATAATCCTCGGAACTACAAATAAATACGTTACCAGAATAAGCTTGATCCAATTTCATTAATGATTTCCCCTTTATTTCGTTAAGTCTTCCACGAATTTTGGAAGTACAAAGGCTGCCTTATGCAAACGTGGTGAGTAATATTTGGTGTCCATCTCTGGAATTTGAGTCTCATCCACTTGAAGTGGATCATGTTTCTTGCTGCCCATTGTGAATGTCCACAGACCGCTTGGGTACGTTGGAATGTTACAGCCGTATACATGTACAATGGGGAAGATTTCTTTCACATCCTTGTTTACCTTTTGAATCAGGTCTGCTTTGAACCAAGGGTTGTCGGTTTGTGCAACAAAGATGCCATCCTCTTTCAGTGCTTCATGGATCCCTTGATAAAAACCACGCTCAAACAGTGGTGCAGCAGGACCTACAGGCTCCGTGGAATCCACGATGATTACATCGTACTCATTTTTATGTTCAATAATATGCATATAGCCGTCATTCACGAGCACTTCAACATTAGGCTCGTCCAGTTTACCGGCAATTTCAGGCAAATATTTTTTGGAATACTCAATAACTTTGCCGTCGATTTCGACGAGAACTGCTTTTTCTACTGCAGCGTGTTTGATGACTTCACGGATAACGCCGCCGTCACCACCACCTACAACCAAAACTTTTTTCGGATTTGGGTGAGTGTTCAAGGCAGGGTGAGCCGCCATCTCGTGATATACGAACTCGTCTTTCACAGTTGTCATCACCATACCGTCAAGCAGCAGCATGTTACCGAATTCCTCGGTTTCTACCATGGCCAAGTCCTGAAAGTCCGTCTTCTCGCTTACATATGTCTGCTTAATCTTCGCGGTAATCCCGAATGCCGGGGTCTGTTTCTCCGTGAACCACAATTCCATGATCTCTACCTTCTTTCCGTAAAGTTATTGATCAGCCATATCAAGCATGGCGCTGCACGCCGCCCGGTTCGCACAAGCACGCCCAGCGTTCGGCGCCAAAGCATTAGGGTTGCTGGCTGCGGGAAAGGTCCGCGTTCACTTCATTATATAGATTAAATTGACCACAGCGTGCTAAGCGTCTGACCGATCAACGAATCAATGACAATTGGTGCTGTTCGTCTTTCTGTGCCTTTTTGTATGTTGTGCCGAACTGCTACTTTTCATTACCCTTTTGCATTATACGCGATAGATGTTTATCCTGCAAAACGGTTTTTTCTGCAGAAATGCTACATTTTAAACTGTTCCGCGGCAGACTGAATATCCCTGTCCATGAAATCCCATACTGGGAAGAAAAGAAGAAAGGAGCCCGTTCCATGACTCAACATCGCCAGAAAACCCGCAAACGCGGGTTCCGTTTATTAAAATGGATCAAAAGCCTCTCTCTGCTCACTGTTCTCGGCGTTATTGCAACGATTGCAGGATTGGTCTATCTATATGCGACCAGCCTACCCCTAGCTGATTCGGATCGCAACTCAAGGCTGCTGGATAGCCAAGGCGAAGTCATTGCCACCTTCTCTGCAGGCGGCAAGGATTCCGTACCTGTGCAGCTTCAAGACATCTCAAAAGACCTGGTCAGTGCCACTCTGGCTGTCGAGGATCGCAAATTCTATGACCATTATGGTTTTGACATTCAAGGGGTGGGACGGGCCGTGCTCGTTAACCTGCAGCATATGGAAATGTCCCAAGGTGCCAGCACCCTCACACAACAGCTTGCGCGAAATCTATATCTTTCCCATGAGAAGACCTGGACTCGCAAGGCCAAAGAGGCCATGTACACGGCACAGCTTGAAATGAAGTACAGCAAAGATGAAATTCTACAAATGTATCTCAATGAAATCTATTATGGTCATGGTGCCTACGGAATCGAGGCAGCTTCGCGCATGTATTTCGGCAAATCAGCCAAACAGCTCGATTTGGCGGAAAGCGCCATGCTCGCAGGCATTCCAAAAGGCCCCACCTACTATTCTCCATATAACCATATGAAGAACGCGAAGGATCGGCAGAAAATCGTACTGGCCGCCATGGTTGATATCGGCAAGATAACAAAAGCCGAAGCGGACAAGGCTTATGAGGAAATGCTGTCTTTTAAACCGGAGAGTGAACGGAAAACAGTAGAAAGCGCGCCTTATTTCCGGGATTACATTCGCAGCCTTGCGGTCAAGGAGCTGGGCATTAGTGAAGCAATGCTGGACCATGGAGGACTAAATATATACACCACTCTGGATCTGCGTGTGCAAAAAGCAGCTGAAGACGCTGTAGCCAAAGGCATGGATCCGAGCAGTGAACTGGAGACAGCTCTCGTGTCCATAGACCCTCGTACAGGCTATATCAAGGCTATGGTAGGCGGCAAAAACTACCGGAACAATCAGATCAACCATGTTCTGGCGACGACACGCCAGCCAGGATCTGCATTTAAGCCTATTATGTATCTGGCTGCACTGGAGTCCAAAGAGCTGACAAGCGCCTCTATCTTCAATAGCGAACCAACCCTGTTTCACTATGACAATGATCGCAAGACCTATAAACCTGGCAATTTCGGCGACAAGTATCTGGGGGAAATTGATCTAAGGCAGGCAATTGCCGCTTCGGACAATATCTATGCGGTCAATACAATTATGCAGATCGGGCCTGAGCAGGTCGTGGATATGGCCAAAAATCTGGGGATTACAAGCAATCTTAGTGCTGTCCCTTCTCTCGCCTTGGGCACCTCACCCGTGAGCCCACTGGAAATGGCTTCGGCCTTCTCCGTCATCGCTGCAGGCGGACAACGGATGCCTCCTGTCGCCATTCTGCAGGTGACGGATGCAGCAGGACGTGTAATCTATGAAGCACCACAAACCAAGGCCGAAAATGTGGTAGAACCCGCCGCCGCATATGTACTAACACGTTTAATGGAAAGTGTGTTCGAAAATGGTGGTACAGGGAATCGGGTAGCTACAACGATTAAGCGCCCGGTAGCAGGCAAAACCGGCACGACCAATACGGATGCCTGGATGGTTGGCTTCACCCCCGAACTCTCCACCGCAGTATGGGTCGGTTATGATCAGGGCAAAGCCATCTCCACGTCGGATGGACGCCGCGCAGCACCGATGTTTGCCCAATTTACAGAACAGGCACTTGCAAGTGTGCCGCCTAAGATCTTCCCTGTTCCCGATCATGTGGTTAGTGTGTATATTGATCCCGAGTCCGGAAAACTGGCGGGTAATGGCTGTGAAGAGAAACGGCTTGAGGTTTTCATTGACGGTACTGAACCGACAGAAACCTGCAGCGGGGCAACGGAGAATACGGATCCCAAAAAGAATGAAGGAGATCGTGAGGTACAGAATCAAGAAGGAATCCAGGAAGAAAAGCATTCGTGGTGGAGAGACTTTAAACGTTGGTGGGTAGAATGACGCAACTACGTAATGACTTAATTGCGTCACTGTGATTGACCGGCTTCAGGTTCTTTCTGGAGGTCAAGTAAAGCAAAAGCCCCGAACCGATCATTTCGGTTGCGGGGCTTTTCATGTTCTTTTTAAAGAGAACAGTTATAACGCTTTTATCAGAAAGCTTTTATCAGGAAAGTGCTTCTTTTAGTTCATCCGGAGAAGCATTCCACCACTCTTCATTGTGTGTAATCAACAGCTTCTTGAGAGCTGCACGATCCTCTGGTCCGAGCTCATCCAGCATGAAGCGGCGCTTCATTGCATAATCCATCCGGTTTACATGGTCAGCCAGCAGCTTCCATCCCCGTTTCGCCTCGGTATCGATCCACATCTCGCACGCTGTTGCTCCGCCGTACAACTGTCCCTGTTCCGTGCGGTCCACAGCTACCCAAACCAGCCATACCTGGCGACCGTTAGGTACATCTTCCCGATTCGTCGAAAACTTAATTCCACGTTCTACCTTGCTCTTTGCATGCATGGCACCAATATCAATCTTTGCCTCGCCATTATCAATAATAACCGGCGACAGGTTGTTCAGATCAATGGAGCCTGCACCGAAACCTTTATGTTTGCTCTTGGCACTTACGATATTCAAGGCAATCTGTTTTTTGCCGTTTTGCTCGTTTTGATCCATAGTTATAGCCTCCAAGGGTTGATACAAATATTTTAACTAATAATCGCCCCATTGCAAACATATACATGCTGTAGATGCTTGTCAACGGGAGGTATTTAACGATGATTCCACTACGCGCCAAGAGCTGGCTTACTGCAATTCTGGCCCTGTGTGTGTTTACCGGAGCCATATGGATCACTCTGGATCACACTCGTTCTACGACATCCGACTTGCCAACGCTCGCCCCGGAATTGGGCAAGCCTCCGGCAAAGGTCCAAACTCCGGCACCTCCAGAAAGTGTACAGACACCTACTGCTGAGGTGTTCAGCAACCGCGTGGTGGAATATCACATGGATGTGAAGCTGGTAGACGGCAATGTTTTGGAGGGAACGCAGACGCTGACCTGGACTCATCCGGGTAAAAAAACAGTCAGCGAACTTTATTTCCACCTATACCCCAATGCATTCTCTTCTACTGACACCACATTTATGAAGGAATCCGGCGGAAAGCTTCGCGGTGATGTGATGCCAACGGACGGTTACGGCTCCATGAATATTACGGAGATGAAAACAGAGGACGGGCTTTCCCTCCTGCACCGGATGCAGTATGTACAGCCGGATGACGGAAACATGAAAGACAAAACGCTCATAAAAGTGAGATTACCCAAGCCGGTCAAGGGCGGGGAAACTATTACGCTTCACACCCGGTTTGAGGTCAAGCTGCCCAAAATCTTTGCCCGTATGGGAACTGCTGAAAACTTCGTTATGGCGGGCCAATGGTTCCCCAAACTCAGTGTATACGAGCCTGCAGGCACGCGAGGACGTACGGCTGAGGGCTGGAATCTGCATCAGTACCATGGAAATTCCGAGTTTTATGCGGATTTTGGCATCTATAGTGTGCGTATTCGGGTACCGGAAACATACAAGGTTGCCGCGACCGGGTTTCCAACGAAGCAGGCTGTTATTAAAAATGGTGAGAAGATCTATCAATTCTATGCTGACGATGTACATGACTTCGCCTGGGCAGCCTCACCTGACTTTGTTTATGCAGAAGAACCCTTCTCCGCTCCCAACGTGCCAGGTGTACGAATCAAGCTCTATCTGGACCCGGCCCACCAGGATCTGAAGGAACGTTACTTCTATGCGGCCAAAGCAGCTCTTTCGAATTACAGCAAGTGGTTTGGTCCGTATCCGTATTCCACGCTCTCTATCGTTGTTCCCCCAAAAACGGGCAATGGAGCAGGCGGCATGGAGTATCCTACCTTAGTTACAGCCTTCGGCGCGGACGACACTACACCAGGCTACGATCTGGAACGCACGGTTGTACACGAGATCGGCCATCAGTACTTCTATGGTATGGTTGCCAGCAATGAATTTGAAGAAGCCTGGCTGGATGAAGGGTTCACCTCTTACGCAGAAGACAAACTGATGGAGCAGGAATACGGACTTATTCCGAATCTGCCCGTTCAATCCGGCTTAATTACTTCGCCTGCCTCACTCACGCAGGAGTCCTGGAAGTTTGATTCGCAGAATCATTACGCAGCCAATGTTTACACAAGGGGCAAGCTTGTGCTGCTGGGCATCGAACAACAAGTAGGCGCTAAAACGATGGAACGCATTCTTTCAACTTATGTCAAAAAATATCGATTCAAACATCCTACTTCGGCCGATTTCCAAAAGGTCGTGGAGCAAGTGACCCGTAAGTCCTGGTCTGATTATTTTAATCAATACGTATATGAAGACGGAATGGCCGACTTCGCCGTGGAGAATATCCAGGTCAAGCCTGTTGAGAAAGGCGGTCAAACGTTGTATGAATCATCGGTAACATTAGTAAAGAAAGGTAGCGACTACGAGAAAGTACCCGTTCGCATCGTTTTTGAAGATGGACACATCGTCGCCAAGGAATGGGATGGTAGTAACGGTCGAATTACGTACAAGTTAACTTACAGCTCGCCGGTATCCTGGGCCATGACTGATCCGTTATATACCGTTGTGCTGGAGAACCGTCATATGAATAACTTTTTGAAAGCCGATCTGGATGAACCATCCAAGTTCCGCTGGAGCATGAGTGTAACCAAGCTTATTGAAGCAATATTCGGAGGTCTGTCATGGTGAGGTGGAGACAGTGAAAGCAAAAATACGTGAGGGTTGGTTTCTCGTCCGTCAGCATATGTTCATTGTGGCACTTTTGTTTCTCTATCAGCTGGTGTGGGGTTACTTCATTTATAAAATGGTGCAATCGGCAGTCATTCCCTTGCTGCTGCGCTATCCGGACCCTGACGCCGGGGAGCTGAGTACCATTTTATTCAAAATGGAAAGCCAGCTCAGTCTGTCTACCCATCCCGAGGTGCATCGCTATTTATGGATACTTGGGGCCATGCTCCTGCTCCGCATGCTGATTACCCCTCTCATCCAGGCAGGGCTGCTCTATTCATTACAACACTTCAATCATACAGAAGAACGTATTCCTTTTGTACGTGGGATCAAGGCACTGTGGAAACCGATGATGCTGCTTCATTTCATTAAAACGCTATTATTGCTGCTGCCTGCGTACTGGCTGATCCCCAAGCTGTATAGTATCTTTCTGGATGGATTCCACTCGTTACAGCAGCTGCTGCCAGGCATTCCATATGTAGCCGGATGGATTGTATATGGATGGATCATACATCATGCTTTGTTATATATGCAGTTTGGCGCTACAGCTCCCGAGGATCAGGGCGGGGTAAAAGGTACATTTCTCGGTCTATTGCTCGCCTTGCGTCATATCATTTCTCTCATTGGTATCGCAGTGGTTCTGGGAGGAATTCATCTGCTCATCTTCGGTGCCTTCACATCTGCGTCGTGGTTCCTGACAGGTCTCATGGGTCTGATCCTGCAACAAACCTATCCGCTCGCCAGATGTTTGTTGGATATATGGAAGATATGCGCTCATTTCCGTCTGTGGCAGTCCAAGTCCTCCAAAGGTTAAAAAGTGTAATGAACCGCACGAAAATTGTTACCATCTTCATGTAAACTTATGTCAATGTTAACGCTTCACAAACGCAAACCCCGACCTTTCCCCGTCAAAGGTCGAGGTTTTTTTTGCTAATTTTCTTGTTAAACGTTGCCAAAGGCTTACTCCTCTGTTACAATAATCGCAGTGAGTTTTTAGTAACAACTTTGTAATCTTTACCTTATGAATTGTAACTACTTAAAATTAAATCGTCATTTCTTGATTTCGCAGGTGCACAACTAGCATAGCCAAATTCCTGGCACCTGGGAAGCGGGGGAACCAGTTATGGGTGAATTGATCTTGCTACAGAGGGATCATAGGGGACCTTCAACCGAATCCTTAAGCTAACCTCGCAGGCGTTGGAAGGGGTATATCTCTTGTTCAAAAAGAAATTAACAGCAGCTGTACTTAGCTTAACATTCGCACTATCGCTTGGAGCAGGCAGCGCATTCGCAGATTCAAAAATGGATAAAGTAATTGATTCAGCAATGGGAACTACATACAAAAGTGGTGGAACAACGCTTAACGGCTTTGACTGCTCTGGATTCACACGGTATGTATTCGAAAAGCTGGGCATCGATTTGGCTCGTCAATCCAGTTCCCAATTCGACATGGGTGACTCGGTATCCCGCATGGAAATGAGACCAGGCGATCTGGTATTCTTCAATACAACGGGTAAAGGGGTTTCACACGTAGGGATTTTCGTGGGTGAAGGTAAGTTTGCACACTCCTCGTCTTCCAAAGGAGTTACCATTAGTTCTTTGAGTGAGAACTACTGGGCCAACCGCTATGTTGGCGCTAAACGGATTATGAGCACGGACGCATATGAATCACTGGCCCTCGACTAGGGACAAGCTGAGCAACATCATACTGTAACGAAGCATAAATCAACCGCCCGGTACATTCTCCGCAGGAATGTATCCGGCGGTTTTTTTGTGCTTGTTCGTCCGTGCCCTTATGATGTTTTTACCCATCCTGCTATAATATAAACGAAATTCCAGGAACTTTTGTTTCACTTTTTTTCAATGGAGCAAAACCTTGCCAAATGCCCTCCTCTTTTGTAGAGTAAAATCAGGATTAAATATGAAATGACATATGTTATAAACCATTAGCGTATGACTAGAAGTAGCTTGTTCACAATGAAAGGAGCGTGCAGTGGTGTGGATGAAGCTTCTGTAACGTTTCACGTTGTGCCGATGCAAGAAGAACATGCAGCATTGATCTGCGGCTGGACATATGAACCACCCTATAACGTCTATACCTGGCTGCCCTGGGAACAGATGAAGGCGCTGGAGGTTGAATTCGGCGATGAGCAGCTTCGAAAAGAGCAATATGCTGTTGTACTCGGAGAGCAGGACCAACTTTGCGGATTCGTTCAATTCTTTCCTCTTGAAGGCGTGACGCGGATTGGGCTTGGTATGCACCCCGAACAGTGTGGACAAGGTCGCGGTACTGCCTTCGTCTCTGCTATCGTGAAGGAAGCCATTCGGCGGAACCCTAGTCATGAGATCGATCTCGAAGTGCTCACCTGGAATACGCGGGCTATCCGGGTTTATCTCAAGGCTGGATTTGTCACCAAGGATACGTATGAACGACAGACACCAAGCGGTTTGAAGCCTTTTTATTGCATGGTCTATGAAGGACCTCGTTAACCGTTAAACCGCATAACCAAAAGAAATTCATGCCCGTTTATGTGATTAGTTCAAAAAATTACCACAAAATGCTATGATGTCTTAACAGGTTCCGTTATAATGATATGGACAGTTTCAGTTTAGATGATCTTTCATTCTGGAGGGGACATAACGGATGCACAAATGGATCATGAGCGGGGTATTTTTTGCAGCATGCGCATTGGCTATTGTATTAATGTTTACGCTTCCAGGGAAAGAGGAAGTGGCTGAAGAAGCGAAACCAACCATGCCGGAAGTGGCAATGGATGCTGGACAGGCTGAAGCACTGGTCAAAGCCAATTGTATCACGTGTCACGGGGATCAGCTTCAAGGTGGCGTAGGACCTGCTCTAGCAAACATCGGCAGCAAGGATGATGTGGAGAAGATCTACTCTACCATTGTCAAAGGTAAAGGCGGCGGCATGCCTTCCTTCAAGGACAAACTGAAGGACGAGGAAATTGCCAATATCGCGATGTGGCTCGCTGAGAAGAAATAAGGTTAATGAGATACACAGCAAAGAGGCCCCTGCCTTCCCTCTCGGGAATGGTACGGGCCTCTTCGTTATATCGTTCAGTCTCTGGCTGCGTGTTCTGCCAAAAAGGCTTCCACTTCACGTGCATACGGCATCCCCGACTGGGCACCGAGCTTCGTTACGGATAACGCGGCCGCTCCCATGGCATAGCCTACTGCCGCGTCCAGTGTTTCCCCTCGCGCGAGGGCTACCGCCAGCGCGCCGTTGAAACAATCGCCAGCGCCGGTCGTATCGACGGCGCTTACGGCGTAGCCGGGCGCACGGCAAGCGCCGGCACGCCCTGCCTGTACGCGGCCGCCTGGCGCTGCCGCGTACACAGCCCCCTCGGGGCCGAGCGTCGTGACGACAGCGGCCCCGAGCGATGCGGCGAGCTCTGCGACCGCCGCATCCACGTCTTCCGGCCGGAGATCATCCCGGCCGGTAAGCACGGCAAGCTCACTGCGGTTCGGCGTGATCACGTCGACGCACCGCAGGAGCTCTTGGGGCAGACCCGGCACCGCTGGGGCCGGGTTGAGCACCACCAGTGCGCTGCCTTCTGCCGCCAGTTCGGCGGCGCGGGTAACCGCTGGCAGCGGGATCTCCAGCTGCAGCAGCACCGCTGCGGCTGCAGTCAGGCTTTTTACCGTATCCGCCTCTTCCAGCATCTCCGGCACCACTTGTCCATTCGCTCCAGGAATAACGATAATCCGATTGTCTCCCTTGGAGAGCCAGATGGATGCTGTACCTGTTACAGTGTCTTCCAATACACGAACCTGCGAGGCATCTGCCCCACTATCCGTCAGACTGTGCAGCAAGCGCTCCCCAAAACCGTCCGAACCCACTGCTCCAATCATCGTGGTCTGTCCACCCAGACGTGCAGCAGCAACGGCTTGGTTAGCCCCCTTGCCGCCCGCCAGATAGTGAAGCTCCTCACCGCTTACCGTTTCTCCCTCTTCCGGGATGATATCGGTCTTCACCACGAGGTCCATATTGAGACTGCCTACAACCGCGATCAGAGGCTTATTCTGATTCATGTCTGACATGTATGCTTCCTCATTTCTTGGCAGCACAACGATAACCGATCCCGGCTATGTCGTCCTCATTTTCTCAAACGTTTCGTTAAACTGCTCTGCTTCCTTAATATCTACAGATGTAATTCCACCCTCATCCCACGACGTGAGACGCAGCGTAACCGTTGTATAATCAATCGTAATAAAAGGGTGATGATTAAATGCTTCTGAGATCGCGGCAACCTCATCCACGAATGCAATCCCTTTCATGTAGTTGGAAAATACGAACTTGCGGACAATCCACCGTCCCTCTTCCAGTTCCCAGCCTTCCAGCCTTCCCAGATGAGCTTCGACTTCTTCTTGCGTAAAAACCATACGTTATCTTCCTCCCCATAAAGACGGCACAAAGGTTGTCTCTAACCCTCTCCCTCATGCCATCCGAAACCTTGGTGCTACCACAGTAACCCCAACCGTCATAGGTTAGCCGCTCTGCGGCTCGCCCGTTTCATGACTCTCATCTTACCACGTACAGAACTCAAAATCCAATACTGTAAAATGGCGTTAGAGCCAATAGCCGTGAGGCTTCCAGGCGTTTCCCCTCTCGGCTTCCATACTAGAATTCTCCTTAAATTCGGCCCTAGATTAGGGGTACAAATGTCAATTCTTCTTCCCCAATCAAAATATGAATGCGATGCTGCTCCTTGTCATGGATAACCACACCACTCCCTACAGGAATGACCGACTCTGTGCCCAGCGCATAGAACAAATCCTCTGCCAGAGCTTCGTCTACTTCGAGCTGCTCGTTTTCACCCAAACGGGACCAATCCTCTGCATCCATTTCAAAAAAAACATAACGATCCGGAATGCGGCCGATCGCCTGTGTCAAATCTGTCAATATTCCTTCATAATCCCGTCCATGCTTTACGCCCATTGGCTTTTTCACTCCTGTTTGGCCCCTAAAGAGCTGATTTGTTCTTATTATACCTGAAAATAACCCTTAAAAAAAAAGGGCTTCTGGTCGATAAATACTATACATGACCGTTTCAGCTGTTACAGCATTTCTAAAAAATGCCATAGGTTAAACGGATTGCGGCCAAACATTCGCCCGGAAGCCCGAATACAGCCGCTTGAAAGGATTCAATTTTATCTCATGGATGAGGTGTATGATGGAAATTTCAACGATTATCGGACTAGTTTTAGGGCTGGTTTCACTTGTTCTCGGGATGTTCCTGAAGGGTGCTCCCCTGATCAATCTGGTTAACAACCCGGCAGCCTACGTTATTATCTTTGTTGGTACAGCAGCAACAATCTTCATGGCATTTCCAATGTCTGAAGTTAAAAAAATCCCCAAGCTTTTCGGGGTACTCTTCAAAAAGCAGCAACTGATTGACCGTGTTTCACTGATCGGCACATTTATGGAATGGGCTTCCACTACCCGTCGTGAAGGTTTGCTGGCACTGGAATCAAAAGTCGAAGAGATTGACGATCAATTCCTTCGCAGCGGTATGCGCATGATTATTGACGGCAATGACCAGGAATTTGTTAGTGATGTTTTGATGGAAGATATCCATGCCACCGAAGAGCGTCACCGCGGAGGAGCATTGATCTTCGCACAAGCGGGGATGTACGCTCCAACACTCGGGGTTCTCGGGGCCGTTGTAGGTCTGATTGCAGCCCTGGCCGAC
Organism: Paenibacillus sp. PvP094; assembly: GCF_040546835.1. Taxonomy (NCBI): domain Bacteria; kingdom Bacillati; phylum Bacillota; class Bacilli; order Caryophanales; family Paenibacillaceae; genus Paenibacillus; species Paenibacillus sp. PvP094. The sequence goes on from NZ_JBEPOM010000001.1 coordinate 1,970,291, forward strand.
CTTAGTGATATGGAAAAGCTATCTCACGCGATTGCGGCTGCGTTCATCGCTACACTCCTTGGTATTTTTAGTGGTTACGTGTTGTGGCACCCGATGTCCAACAAGTTGAAGCGGATGTCCAAGAAAGAGATGGAGATCAAGCTGATGATGGTTGAAGGATTGTTATCCATTCAATCCGGCGTATCCACCATTGCCATCAACCAAAAATTATCTGTATTCCTGACACCTTCCGAACGTAGACAGCTGGAAGAGAAGGAGGGATCATCAGGTGAAAAAGGCTAAAAAACATGAGCCGCATGAAGAACATATAGACGAGAGCTGGTTGCTCCCGTATTCTGACTTGATGACACTGTTGCTTGCCCTGTTTATTACGTTGTTCTCCATGAGTTCTCTCGATGCAGCCAAGTTCGAACAGATGGCCTCGGCACTAAGCAGTGCACTGAATGGCGGCGCAGGTGTATTGGATCATACATCCATGAATCCTACGGAAGCCACAACTGACCTGGGCAAAAACAAACAGGTGCCTGAAGAGATCACCAAGAACAAATCTGCTCAGATTACAGATGCACAGATGGCACAAAAAGAGCAGGAAGATCTGGAAAAACTCAAGAAACAACTGGACCAATATATTAGCAAAAACGGGCTATCCGACCAACTCAACACCAAGCTGAATCAATCTGAACTGAAGATCACCATCAGTGATAACGCTCTGTTCTCTTCCGGGCGTGCAGATGTGAAGCCTGAATCGCGATCACTGGCAAAAGCCATATCCAACATGCTTCAGGAATTCCCGCAATATGAAGTGGTTGTATCTGGCCATACTGATAATATTCCCATCTCTAACAGCCAATATAAGGATAACTGGGATCTAAGTGCGGATCGTGCACTGAACTTCCTTAAAATCCTCTTATTGAACGACTCGCTGGACCCTGCGAAGTTCACACCTAGCGGGTATGGTGAGTATCACCCGGTTGCCAGTAACCAGACCAATGTTGGACGAGCTCAGAATCGCCGTGTAGAGGTTTCTATTATCCGGAAGTATCAAAGCAACAATTCGACTGTGAAAGCAGTCAATCCAGCAAACTAGAAGTGAATGCGAGTTCAAAAGGACGTTTTTCTCTCCGGTAGAGGAAAACGTCTTTTTGATGTGTAAATAAGTAAAGCGTGGTATCAAAAAAAGCTCTGCCTTCTTTTCTTCAGAAAAGATATGCAGAGCTTCATGAATTAAACGATTTATTCCAGAGAGTAGTTTAGCAGGCTGCCCAATTCCGACTTCTCCGCAGCTGTCAGCTCTCTCCACTTCCCTGTAGCCTGTTCACCCAGATGAATATTCATGATACGTACACGCTTCAATTTACGCACCTCGTAACCAAAGGCACTGCACATTCTGCGAATCTGCCGATTCTTCCCTTCGGTCAGTATAATCCGGAATACTCGCTCAGAGATTCGAGTGACGGTGCAGGGCAGCGTCATTTCACCGAGAATTTTGACGCCCGTGCTCATCCCCTTCAGAAAACTCGGCGTGACAGGGCGGTCAACCGTAACGATGTACTCTTTCTCATGGCGTCCCTCTGCTCTAAGTATCCGGTTGACGATATCTCCATCGTTGGTCATCAGAATGAGCCCTTCGGAATCCTTATCCAAGCGGCCAATTGGAAAAATGCGCTCCTTGTGACCCACAAAGTCAACGATGTTGCCTTTGATATGCTGCTCGGTTGTACTCGTAATACCGACAGGTTTATTCAGTGCAATGTATACATGTTTTCTTTTTTCCTTGATAGGCTGACCGTTGATCCGTACGTCGTCGCCTTCTTCCGCCTGGCTTCCCAGTTCGGCGGTTACGCCATTAATGGTCACTTTCCCGCTCTCCACTAATTTGTCGGCTTCACGCCGGGAACAATAGCCTGTCTCACTAATAAATTTATTAATACGCAAAAGGTAATCTCACCTCATCTAGTTCTCTTCGTCTGTAAACGCATCTTCCGCCCGATCGTCCTCTTCCACGCTCTCCGGGAGCTGTTTGGTAGCAGGAAGATCAATGATAACGGTCGTGCCCTTGTTCATGACGCTTTTAATATCCATCATGCCCTTATGTGATTGAATGATGCGCTGACTGACCATTAAACCAAGTCCTGTTCCAGACTCCTTATTGGTAAAGAACGGCTCGCCAAGCTTCGGCATCATCTCTTCCGGAATCCCGATACCCTCATCCTTAATTTCAATCCGCACCCGGTTTAATTCCTCATCATGGTCAAGGCGAATCCGAATGCTGCCTCCGTTCGGCATGGCTTCCATACCATTCTTAAGCAGATTGATGAACACTTGCTTCAACTGATTCTCTTCACAGTGTACCATAGCTGAATCCGATGATGCATTTAATACAAATTCAACCCCGTGCAGATGTGCCTGGCTATCCAGCAGCGAGATCACATCGCCGAGAATAAAGCGGATATCCCGCTCCTGGAAGTGAACAGCCTGTGGTTTGGCCAAAATCAGGAATTCGCCTACGATCAGATTAATGCGGTCGAGTTCCGACAGCATCAAGTCGAGATGTCGATGATTCAGTTTGTTCGTCTCCTGCTGCAGCTGCAGGAAACCACGCAGCGTTGTAAGCGGGTTACGGATTTCATGCGCAACACCCGCAGCCAGTTGGCCTACGGTTGTGAGCTTCTCTGAGCGTCTGAGCAGCTCTTCCATCCGGTTGCGGCTCGTGATATCCCTCGACACACTAATCAGTGCGGTAATTTCGCCTAATTCATCGCGCACAGGCGCTGTACTGACACTAACTTCAACCCGTGTGCCATCTTTTTTCATCCATACAGTTTCATTGGAGGTAATGGATAGCCCTTCGATGAGCTGGGCATGCTGCTGCTTCATTTCCTCTTCCGCTTCAGGCGGGATGATCTTCAGCCTGCGGTTTTCGACCTCTCGGCTTCGCCACCCATATAGTTGTTCAAATGCCCGGTTTACACGCAAGACCTTACCATCTAGATCGGTAATATGAATGGCATCGGCGGTTTGATTAATGATGGATTCCAGATGCTCCTTAACTGCCCTGTTCTCCTCATACATCTGTTTTAACCGGTTGGTATAGTGGCCCAGATTGCGAATCATGGCATTAATCCGATTAGCCAGCTGACCCAGCTCGTCCTTCCTTCTTACTTTCAAACGGAAGTCGAAATGTCCATCCGCTACATCATTCACTTTGCCCAGGATGGATTGAATAGGACGTGTAATATATCCTGCTAACAAGTAGCTGCCAAAGATCACAATTTCCAGCAGCACCAGCGATATGGAAGCATGACTGACCAATTGTTCCGATACCATGGAGGATATTTGTTTATAGTCCATGACAATACTGATGACATATGATGCTTCATTCGGCGTGAAGATGGGGATGAAGCTTTTTAACACCTTCTGCTCATGTGTTTCACTGACAAACGATACATTTTGCCCGGTTCGGATCGCCCTCACGACTGCCCGGTGATCCTCATCTGCCGTACCATACTGATACGTACCAAAACGAATCGGTCTATTATTCAACTTGCTGTAGTTGCTATCCCTTCCATCATCACTCATGTTTGGACTGCCAAAAGTCAATGGATTGATACCCGTGATCTCCAAGATGGAAGGATTCACTTCACGAATTTTGTTCAATATCTCATCCGGACCAGAGATCTTCACATAGTCATCAACTTCAGCATTATTATAGAAGGGATTGATTATGTAGTTCCTCTTGCCATCATGATAATAACCCCAGATATCAATATCCGATGGACTGGATGTGGAGTACTCGAAACCATCGGACCAAAAATGATCCAATTTCTGCCCCTGAGTGATGGTAACCTGATGTTTTTCGAACAATTGCTTAAAGGCTTGATACCAATAGGTCATTTTCTTTGTGGATAAACCAACTTCGCGCGGATCGGAAGAGCGGGTTACAACGATATCATCCTCGGTTTGTTCCATGAGAGAGATATGCGATACCCCCACTTTTTTGCTTAAACGTACAAGTTCCTCATTTGTGATATTATTAATATCCGGGTCGAGTTCTTCTGCAGCCATGACTGAAGCAAGCCATAGATTATTACCAATCTGGCGTTTTACATAATCCAAACTATTTTGATTCTGTTCGACAGAAATTGCAATCTGTTTAGCCGTTAGGACCATCTTGGTTTCACTGTCCTGCCTAAGATTTTCCTCGGTAGTATAATAACTCAGCGCGATATTCAGAATCAAAATAACAAGCACCGAGCACGACATAATCATGGATAACTTCGTTTTAATAGACAACTTTTTTAGTTCACCTCTCGGCTTGTACCCTTTGGCGATATATGGCAAAACCTATCTCCATCATAACGGTTGTGTGTGATTTTGAAAAGGATAAATGCCCCTAGTCCAAAAGTTACCGCCTGGCTAAAAAGCTCGAATTTCATTGTTTTTTGTCTTTGCCGTGCCTACAATGAGATTAATCACTAAAACTATACACAAATCCACAGGCTTGTGGATATCCTGTTCATAACTTTGTGAGCAACTTAGTAGTTATCCACAGACTTATGCACAACATGTTAACAAACGAATATTTGTTCGCCGAATAAATGCTTTGGAAGGAGCTTTAACTGTAATGAACGAACACCCAATCCCGGTTGATCTTTCGCATCTTACAGGGGAACAGCAGCATGAATTCTGGATGCGTGAAGCCATTGCTGAGGCGCTAAAAGCTGAGGCACTTGGGGAAGTCCCTATCGGAGCTGTCATTGTGCAGCATAATCAGATTGTCGGACGAGGATATAATTTGCGTGAGACCACTCTTGATTCCACTGCACATGCGGAGATGGTCGCTATTCGTCAGGCAAGCGAAACGATCGGAGCCTGGCGCCTGCTTGATTGCAGCCTGTATGTGACACTGGAACCTTGCCCTATGTGCGCAGGTGCCATTGTACAGTCCCGAGTGCCCCGCGTTATATATGGCACTGCTGACCCCAAAGCCGGATGTGCAGGAACCTTGATGAACTTGCTGCAGGAGCCGCGGTTCAATCATCGTACTGAGGTGATTCCAAACGTTCTTCAACCCGAATGCTCTACGATGCTGACCCAATTCTTCCGTCGGTTACGCAAGAAGTAATACTTATACTTTTGATCTTGAGAGGATGTGCATTGCTATGGCATTAACCCTGTATGATACTCCCAACGGAATTAGCCTCCGGTTACTCACCACCGACGATACGCAAGCTTATCTTGATCTGATCCAGGTTACTCGCGTTCCCTACCAAGCTGTAGAGCCTCTTCGAGATGATGAGTTCTACACACTGGATGCTCAAACAAGGCGGATTCAGGACCGTCTAAAAGCGGCTGAAGAAGGTACAGGTTATCAGTTCGGCATCTACACCATCAAAGACGACCTGCTCATTGGACAAATCAGCCTGAATAACGTCTCCTATGGCGTTGCCAATTATGCCGATATGGGTTATTTTATCCATCCAGACTATCAGGGTGGTGGACGTATGACAGCAGCTGTTAAACTGGCTGTTGCCTATGCCTTCCGCGCCTTGAAGTTGAATCGTGTTCAGGCCGCAATCCTGCCCACTAATGCCGGCTCCCAGCGTGTACTGGAGAAGAATGGCTTTCAGGCAGAAGGCATCGCCCGTAAATATCTGAAAATCAACGGAAGCTATCAGGATCACCGAATTTATGCCGTTCTTGCTGAAGATTTATCGGAGTCCTTGCAATAACAGATTTAAACTATAACAACAAAAAGCCGCCCGACATAAAGTCGAGGCGGCTTTTTTCACTCATTTCTTGGAATGAGCTTAGTATCCGTAAGAAGAATTCATCAGTTCTTCGAACTCTTGCATCGTAATTACATTTTCACCTGTAGGGATGTTGATTTTGAAGGCAGCCTTCTCATTGATTTTGGTGTAAGTGTTGGATCCAGTAAAGGCCAACTTCACTTCATCTTTGGTATCCACTGGTGTGATCAGCAGATCAGCTGCAATCTTTTGATAAACCGGGAAATCCTGCTTATCGAGTGCGAAATCAATGTTGAATTTGTTGATGGTCAGTACTTCGTTAATTCTATCGATTCTTGACATTTCTTCTTTATCTTCCGCAACGGATTTTAGATCTGCCTTAGCCTGATCAATATCAGTTTGGTTCAGTTGCAACATGTCACGATACTCTTCTTTGGCCACAATATCAATTGCTTTTGGCAATGCTTTAGTTATCATAACCTTAACCGCTTCACTTACGTTGTCGTTAGTAACGGAGAATTGCACTACCTGCTTGGCATCTACACCTTCTGGCAGCTGTGCATCCTTAACATCTACGTTTTTGAAGAATTTGTCTTGGTCATATTCACTAAGAACAGCATCCATAACTTCATTGCTCAGTTTTTGTGTTTTGGCTGTGTCCATAGCATCAGGGTTCCATTCCGTACCCTCTTGCTCAGCCAATTCTTTCAGATCCAGCTCCAGGAACTTACCAACCACCGTTTCCGGAATTGGGAAGAACGGAATGCTTGGCACTTTAACGTAAAGCTTCTCAGCTGTCATCACCATTGGAATGGTGAATGTCATGCCCATATCACCTTTGAGCTCAAGGCTAACTGTCATTTCTGTTTGCATTGGCTCGCTTTGATATACACCAGTTACGTTAAACTGAGCATCCTTCAACATGCTCATAAACTGAGTCATAGTTGGGTCTTGTTGTGACTCGTCTGCAGGTTTATAGCTCAATTCATTAATTGTGAAATTGGAACTCATCTCATACGAAGTCAGTTTAGAAGCATTGGCCGCAGCCGTTTTCAGTGCTTCTTTCGGTTCTTGTTTGCTGCTACATGCTGTCAAAGCCAAAGATACCGTTAACAGCAACGTTAGAAGCAACGCCCCCATACGTTTAGTCATTTGTTTCTCTCCTCTCGTGATAACCCCAAAAAAATAATTCAACCTTAATGATATACCATTTATTCTGAAACGGAAACACGATTTGGGAAATTTGTGATCTTCCCACACTAAAATGGCTACAAAGACCTATGTTAGCTTTTCAATTCCTATCATCATTGGTCATTATTTATGTACGAATACGCAAAAACCCCCTGTTAGGTAACAGGAGGTCTCATTATGCATCAATATATATCTCATAATACGATACTAAAATTTATGGGTATTCTTCTTACCCTTGTGGATTGTTATGATCCACATGATTCTGATTTTTTTACTTTTTTGGACCCCGACAAAGGTTCCTGTCCAGATGAATGCTTTTCCGGACGGCGATGCTGCTCAGCAGCTTGAACTTCCGGTACAGGTACCGCTTTTGGTTTGCTCATGCCGTTACCCCCTCTTCATGATTTTAGGAATGGGATGGGTTCATATCTTCCGTTTTGTCATGATTTAACGAATCCTGATGACGACGATCATTGGTATCTTGCTGAATTTGCTGTGCATGATGGCTGTTCACGGCTGGCTGCTCCAGATCAGCAACAACATTCTGCAAGTTTTTATCGATTCCTGCCTTGGCTTTGCTCACTCGAATCACTCCTTCAATTGGGGCTATGTTCTTGTCTTGGACTGTAACGACTGGGCACATTCATGAATATGCCGTGTATAATCCTGAGCCAGCTCCTGGATGGGTTCTGTACGCTCATCTGTCGTTTGTCCATCCCGTTCTACATCAATCAGTTGTACGCTGACCTCACGGGAGTCCACATACGCGCATTTGAAATCGAATGAGTACATTTGGTGTCCTGCAGTCGCGATATGAATACGAATAGCCTTCTGATCGGCTTCATCCGCCATTACCTGTGCCTGATCGCCGACATTCAGTACTTCCGGCAAACGCTCCTGCCATGCGCCTACAAGCTCTGTCTGATCTATATTTAACTCGCGGTTCATCTAACCACCTCCACTCCTATAAAGTGCGGCGAACAAGATGATTTTATACATGCATATGGAGTCAATTAGAGCCTGTTGATGCCTTTAATAAACGAACCATGGCAGATAGCTCGATTGAGGAAAATGTTATATGCAAAAAAGAACCCGAGCTTATCGCTCGAGTCCCTGTTATAAGTGTTGTTATGGCGGAGAGGGTGGGATTCGAACCCACGTGGAGTTGCCCCCTAACGGTTTTCAAGACCGCCCCGTTATGACCGCTTCGGTACCTCTCCAAAATTTGAAGTTTTATAAACTTGCCACGAAATAGATCATACCACATATACAATTAAAAAAGCAAGCTTTAGAATAAAAAAAACCCGTCATAAATAATTGACGGGCTTTTTGGGTTGGCTTTATCATAATAAAACCCTATTCGCTATGTTAGGATCGACGTGCAATCACACTGATTCCACCCATGTATGGACGCAATGCTTCAGGAATAACTACAGTCCCATCTTCTTGCTGATAGTTCTCGAGAATAGCTGCCACTGTACGTCCAACAGCCAGTCCGGATCCGTTCAGTGTATGGACGAACTCAGGCTTAGCCTTCGGCTCTCTACGGAAACGAATGTTGGCACGGCGCGCCTGGAAGTCCTCACAGTTCGAGCAGGAAGAGATTTCACGATATGTATTGCTTTCTGGCAACCATACCTCGAGATCATAGGTTTTCGCGGAAGTGAAGCCCATATCCGCTGTACACAGGGCCAAAACACGGTATGGCAATTCCAGCAGTTGAAGCACACGTTCTGCATTTTGCGTCATTTTCTCCAATTCCTCGTAAGAAGTTTCAGGAGAAGACAATTTCAACAACTCAACCTTATTGAATTGATGCTGACGGATTAATCCACGTGTATCCCTTCCAGCAGAGCCGGCTTCAGATCGGAAACATGAGCTGTATGCCACGAAATGCTTCGGCAGATCCTCCGCATTCAAAATCTCTTCGCGATGATAGTTCGTTACTGGAACTTCTGCGGTAGGGATCAGATAATACTCCGTATCCTTAAGCTTGAACAGATCTTCTTCGAACTTCGGCAATTGGCCTGTTCCGAAGAGGCTGTCGCGGTTGACGATATATGGAGGCAAAATCTCCTCATATCCATGCTGATCACTGTGCAGATCCATCATGAAGTTAATCAGAGCTCGCTCTAGACGTGCGCCAAGTCCTTTGTAGAACGTAAAACGGGAACCTGTTACTTTGGCAGCAGCCTCAAAATCAAGGATATCCAGATCCTGCGCAATCTCCCAATGTGCTTTCGGTGTAAAACCGAACGACTTCGGTTCAGACCAGCGGCGAATCTCTACATTATCATCCTCAGAGGCACCAACAGGTACACTCTCGTTTGGAATGTTAGGGATGGCCATCGTCAGATCATTGATCTTCGCTTCCAGTTCCCGGACCTCTTCATCCATCGCTTTGATGCGATCAGACACTTCGCGCATCTCAACAATCAAATCATCTGCGTTCTCGCGATTCTTTTTCAGCCTAGCAACTTCACCGGATACTGTATTCCGGCGGTTCTTCAACGTCTCGCTCTCTTGCAGCAGTTCCCGGCGCTTTGCGTCCATCTCGGAAAATCCAGCAATGAGATCGAGTGACTTGCCACGGTTCGTTAACGCTTCTTCTACACGGGCGTATTCATTCCGCAATATCTTTACATCAAGCATTATATACTCCTCCTAAATGACCTCACAGAAAACATATCAATAAACCTAAGCCTATCACATAGCCTTTGTGGAGTCGCGTATAACTTCATCTTAATCATTTTCAACAATAAAAAAACAACCTATAAACCCCTGTGACACCCTACGCTGCGATTCCCGCTGTGTAGAGCAGATACGGGCAACATCAGGCATTCGACCAGATACAGCTCCTCCAGCAGTCTTACAGATTGCAGAAGGAGTGTTCCAATCCACCGGGGTATCATAAGTTGTCTAATATGCACTATTGGTTCTGTAGCGACTGCTTATAGGATTGGGCCATATCTACAAAATAAGAATGCAAACGGTAGTCATCGGTCAATTCAGGATGATATGAGCAGGCCAGCAAGTTTCCTTGGCGCGCAGTAACGATCTCACCCTTATAAGTGGAAAGAACTTCAACCTGTTCTCCAACACTCTCAATCAAAGGTGCACGAATAAACACTGCTCTTACCGTTTCATCAATTCCTTTGACAGGCAGGTCTGTTTCAAAACTTTCCCGCTGCCGTCCGAATGCATTTCTGGAGACAGTCATATCCATTAATTCCAAATGGGCTTCTTCCTGTCCTGAAATACGCTCAGCCATTACGATCAGGCCTGCACAGGTGCCGAATACCGGTTTACCCTTGGCAGCAAAGTCCCGAATAGGCTGCATGAAACCATATTTGCGCATCAATTTACCAATAGTAGTGCTCTCGCCGCCAGGAAGAATCAGACCATCCAGTTCATCCAACTGCTCAACCTGTTTCACAGCCAGTCCCTCTGCACCAGCTCGCTCAACACTGCGAATATGCTCTGTAACCGCACCTTGAAGTGCTAACACACCTATCTTCATTTGCGTTCCCCTCTCCTACCAGCCGCGCTCCTGTTATACGTCTAGAAGCCGTAATTAAGGAGATCCGTGTCCAGAGGTATATGGACACTCCAGCAATCCATTTATCGTCCATGTAATGCGTTGTCGCTCCCACTATAACATGTGCAACTAACAAGGTTGTCCTTAGACTTTTGTGCTGAGTTATACGTAGAATTCTAACTTGATATTTTACCGGAAAAATTGTAAATACACAATGCATCCAATCGCAATTTGGTGGCTTATTGTCCTTATTCAAGTGAGGTAGATCGGAAACTTCTATTATCTGTAGTCATGGCCTATAGCATCAATTAGAATAGGTTTTTGATACCGTCAAACAGATCAACGAAGAAGTCCTTTACCGCACGGAAGAACAAACGGAACCAGCCGCCTTTTTCAGCCTCTTCTGCGGTGATCAGGTTCACTGTTTTCTCCTGTGGTTCAATACCATCAGCCTTATAGGTGTAGGTCACCGTTCCAACTTTCGTACCTGCTTTGATTGGAGCAACCAGCTTGTCTGCTTCCGTTACGTTTGCCTTAAAGGTAACATCCAGGTTTTGAGTGCCTTTGGGAACAACAAAGCTAACTGCATTATCAGTCACTACGGGCACATTCGTTTCTTTACCTTTTTTCAGCGGAACAGCTTCCCAGCCAGTTACTTTGGTTTTGCCAGCGACAGCTTGCTTCACTTCGAAGTTGTTATAACCATAATCCAGTACTTTTTTCGTCTCTCTGAAACGTGCAGGCTCGGAATCGGTCCCCATAACGACACTGATCAGACGCATACCATCACGTTCAGCCGTTCCTGTGAAGTTATTCCCTGCATTCGTGGTATGGCCCGTTTTCATTCCATCTAAGCCTTCATAGGCGTAGCTTTTGAAATTGGTTATATCTTTATTCGCTTCCAACATCCAGTTGTAGTTGATAATTGGAGCTTTGTCATTGGGACGGAATTTATAAGATTGAATTGTTGTAAAGTCTGTGTAGTCAGGGTGATCCTGAATGATATATCTGCACAGAATTGCTGCATCCAATGCAGACATAACTGTCTCTTTATCTTCGGCTGGTTGGAAGTCCTTAGGCATATCCGCACGGTCAAGACCTGTGGAGTTAATAAAGAACGTATCCTTCATGCCCATTCGCTTTGCTTCATCATTCATCATTTTCACAAAAGCTTCTTCGGAACCGGCAACATATTCTGCCAATGCCACTGTTGCGTCATTTGCAGATCCAACGGCCATAGCAATATACAGCTCTTTAACCGTATGTTGATCGCCCTCAGCCAGGAAAATACGTGAGCCTATGCTCTCCGCTGCATTTCTTTTAACCGTAACTACATCATCCCAGCCAAACTTCCCTTGCTTGACCTGCTCAGCCACAATGTACTCGGTCATCATCTTCGTCATGCTGGCAGGCGGCATGGCTTTGTCCGCATTCACATTAAGCAAAATCTGGCCTGTCGAAGCCTCCATGAGTACGGCAGATCTAACTTCAAGTCCAAGTGAGTCAACAGAAGGAACCTGCACGGCTTTTTCGGTCTTCGTGGTTGTCGCAGCAGCAGTCAGCACCTGACCCGAATCATTCGCAGCAGCCATCACCGGCATTACTGCAGACATGCAGAGCATATTGACCAGCATAACCGAGGCTACGCTTTTTTTGAGCATTTGGCGTTTCTTTTTGTTCATTTGTTTAGCTTTCAATGATAATACTCCCTTCGTTCCGAAGCTTCGCTTAATTGATGCTTCAGTGCAGCTTGAGCTGCATTTTTCTTGGTCCTTAACGATCGTAGAAGATGTGGTGAAAAGTAGCTTTTTATGCGCTGTATCGAAAGAGCAATATCATTGCTCCATAAGTTTCATTATCGATTGTCACTTAGTTAGCATTATCCAATGCTTATGTAAAAGGACGTCCGCGCTTCTATCTAGCTGGGCAACCTTTTCGTGGCATATGTTCCATGTGAAACAAGATTCATAGATTCACGTCAAAAAGCCGCCGCAACGCCCTAATCCGATAAAGGATCGTCACCGCTTTTTCTATTCTATCACAGGGGTATCCGCAAAAAAAGACAGGCCCGGCGAAAATCGCCAAGCCTGTCCTGGAAATGATTAACTCTCTTCAGATTACAACGAGTAGTTAGGTGCTTCTTTTGTAATTTGAACATCATGCGGATGACTTTCACGAAGTCCCGCACCAGTAATACGGATAAAGCCTGTATCATTGCGGAGCTGCTCAAGGTTGCTTGTTCCGCAATAACCCATACCCGAACGCAGACCACCAATCAACTGATGAATGGTATCTGACAATGGACCTTTATAAGCTACACGTCCCTCGATGCCTTCCGGAACGAGTTTTTTGTCATCATCCTGGAAGTAACGATCTTTACTTCCTTGTTTCATTGCAGCCATTGAGCCCATACCGCGGTATACTTTGTAGCTACGTCCTTGGAAAATTTCAGTTTCTCCCGGGCTTTCTGCAGTTCCCGCAAACAAGCTTCCGAGCATAACTGCATGTGCGCCTGCAGCCAGTGCCTTTGTAATCTCACCTGAATATTTGATTCCGCCGTCCGCGATGATTGGAACTCCATACTCGCGTGCGACAGTTGCACAATCGTAAACAGCAGTTACTTGAGGTACACCGATACCAGCAATAACGCGTGTTGTACAAATGGAACCTGGACCAATACCCACTTTGACAACCGAAGCACCCGCCTCGATCAGATCACGAGTAGCTTCACCAGTAGCTACATTACCTGCAATAATAGTCAAGCTCGGGAAACGCTCGCGCAATTGACGAACAGCTTCAATAATGTTGATGTGATGTCCATGTGCAGAGTCTACAGTAATCAAGTCTACACCAGCTTGTACCAATGCATCTGCGCGTTCAAAAGTATCTTTGGAGATACCAATTGCGGCACCAACCAGAAGACGACCTTGCGCATCCTTGGCTGCATTAGGGAACTGGATAGCTTTTTCGATATCTTTAATCGTAATGAGACCTTTCAGCGTATTGGACTCATCCACCAAAGGAAGCTTCTCAATTTTGTGCTTTTGAAGAATTCCTTCTGCTTCTTGCAGGGTTGTACCTACAGGAGCAGTAACCAGATTTTCACGAGTCATGACTTCACTAATTTTGATACCGTAGTCATGGATGAAACGCAAGTCACGGTTAGTCAAAATACCAACCAGCTTCTGATCACCTTCGACAATCGGTACACCGGAGATGCGATATTTAGCCATAACTTCTTCAGCATCCGATACCAGGTGCTCAGCAGTCAGTGAGAACGGATTGGTAATAACGCCGCTCTCCGAACGTTTAACCCGATCTACTTCTTCCGCTTGCTGTTCAACTGACATGTTTTTGTGGATAATTCCAATACCACCCTCACGTGCGATGGCAATGGCCAGAGTTGCTTCAGTAACGGTATCCATACCAGCACTGATCAGAGGGATATTCAGTTTTACACTATCGCTCAAACGAACCGATACATCCACTTCTTTAGGCAGTGTCTCGGATTTCCGTGGCACTAGCAATACATCATCAAAGGTCAAACCTTCCTTACCAAACTTATCTTCCCACACGCAGGTGTTCCTCCTTATGTTTGCTCAGCTTTACGGTCCAAAACCCGAAGATCTCAGGCAGTATATATGCCGAAAATACGTTTTCTGAAAAATTTATTATTGCCATCTTAGCAAAGCGATATTTAGACTGTCAAGGAAAAGTGCCTGGTTATATCAGGTGTACTGTCTGATGCATACAACTGTATTTCTTGAGCGGACAACTGCCGAATATGCCAAAAACACCATCCGTTTTTAAATGGCGTTTGTCCTCAAAATTTTTTAACTTTGTTTCAAGTAAAACTACATAGCTTCCATATATTTACCTTTAAAAACAAATAAAAACCACCACCGAGTATCTTCGGCAGTGGTTCTTTGCTTGGCAGCGTCCTACTCTCCCAGGACCCTTCGGTCCAAGTACCATCGGCGCTAGAGGGCTTAACGGTCGTGTTCGGGATGGGTACGTGTGGAACCCCTCCGCCATCGCCACCAAACGATGCTGCTATACTCAGAGATTATTCTCTGAAAACTAGATCCGAAACGAAATTTGCGATCAAAACCTGCAATTTGGATAAGCCCTCGACCGATTAGTACTGGTCAGCTCCATGCATTACTGCACTTCCACCCCCAGCCTATCTACCTCGTCGTCTTCAAGGGGTCTTACATACTGGGAAATCTCATCTTGAGGGGGGCTTCACGCTTAGATGCTTTCAGCGCTTATCCCGTCCGTACATAGCTACCCAGCGGTGCTCCTGGCGGAACAACTGGTACACCAGCGGTACGTCCATCCCGGTCCTCTCGTACTAAGGACAGCTCCTCTCAAATTTCCTACGCCCACGACAGATAGGGACCGAACTGTCTCACGACGTTCTGAACCCAGCTCGCGTACCGCTTTAATGGGCGAACAGCCCAACCCTTGGGACCTACTTCAGCCCCAGGATGCGATGAGCCGACATCGAGGTGCCAAACCTCCCCGTCGATGTGGACTCTTGGGGGAGATAAGCCTGTTATCCCCAGGGTAGCTTTTATCCGTTGAGCGATGGCCCTTCCATGCGGTACCACCGGATCACTAAGCCCGACTTTCGTCCCTGCTCGACTTGTAGGTCTCGCAGTCAAGCTCCCTTATGCCTTTGCACTCTTCGAATGATTTCCAACCATTCTGAGGGAACCTTTGGGCGCCTCCGTTACTCTTTAGGAGGCGACCGCCCCAGTCAAACTGCCCACCTGACACTGTCCCCGTACCCGCTTAGGGCACCAGGTTAGAACCTAGATACGATCAGGGTGGTATCCCAACGGTGCCTCCACACAAGCTGGCGCTCATGCTTCAAAGGCTCCCACCTATCCTGTACAGATCGTACCCAAATTCAATATCAAGCTGCAGTAAAGCTCCATGGGGTCTTTCCGTCTTGTCGCGGGTAACCTGCATCTTCACAGGTATTAAAATTTCACCGGATCTCTCGTTGAGACAGCGCCCAAGTCGTTACGCCATTCGTGCGGGTCAGAATTTACCTGACAAGGAATTTCGCTACCTTAGGACCGTTATAGTTACGGCCGCCGTTTACTGGGGCTTCGGTTCACAGCTTCGGATTGCTCCTAACCGCTCCCCTTAACCTTCCAGCACCGGGCAGGCGTCAGCCCGTATACTTCGCCTTACGGCTTCGCACAGACCTGTGTTTTTGCTAAACAGTCGCTTGGGCCTTTTCACTGCGGCCCCCTCGTGCTATTCACACTACCGGGGCACCCCTTCTCCCGAAGTTACGGGGTCATTTTGCCGAGTTCCTTAACGAGAGTTCTTCCGCGCGCCTTAGAATTCTCTTCTCGCCTACCTGTGTCGGTTTGCGGTACGGGCACCTTCATCTGGCTAGAGGCTTTTCTTGGCAGTGTGAGATCATGACCTTCGCTACTGTAATTTTCACTCCCCATCACAGCTCAGCCTTACGATGTGCGGATTTGCCTACACATCAGCCTCACTGCTTGGACAGGCATCCATCAGCCTGCGTCACTACCCTACTGCGTCCCCCCATCGCTCGTAACGATTTACGGTGGTACAGGAATTTCGACCTGTTGTCCTTCGACTACGCCTTTCGGCCTCGCCTTAGGTCCCGACTTACCCTGAGCGGACGAGCCTTCCTCAGGAACCCTTAGGCTTTCGGCGGATCAGATTCTCACTGATCTTTTCGTTACTCATACCGGCATTCTCACTTGTATAATGTCCAGCGCTCCTTACGGTACACCTTCAACCCTTATACAACGCTCCCCTACCCCTGATGCAAAGCATCAAGCCATAGCTTCGGTGGTGTGTTTAGCCCCGTTACATTTTCGGCGCAGAGTCACTCGACCAGTGAGCTATTACGCACTCTTTCAATGGTGGCTGCTTCTAAGCCAACATCCTGGTTGTCTGTGCAACTCCACATCCTTTCCCACTTAACACACACTTGGGGACCTTAGCTGATGGTCTGGGCTGTTTCCCTTTTGACAATGGATCTTAGCACTCACTGTCTGACTCCCGGAAGTAAGTCTATGGCATTCGGAGTTTGACTGAGCTTGGTAACCCTTGCGGGCCCCGCACCCAATCAGTGCTCTACCTCCACGACTCTGTTTTCCGAGGCTAGCCCTAAAGCTATTTCGGGGAGAACCAGCTATCTCCGAGTTCGATTGGAATTTCTCCGCTACCCCCACCTCATCCCCGCACTTTTCAACGTGCGTGGGTTCGGGCCTCCAGTGCGTGTTACCGCACCTTCACCCTGGACAGGGGTAGATCACCCGGTTTCGGGTCTACGTCCACGTACTACATCGCCCTATTCAGACTCGCTTTCGCTGCGGCTCCGGCTCTTCACCTTAACCTTGCACGGGAACGTAACTCGCCGGTTCATTCTACAAAAGGCACGCCATCACCCCTAAAACGGGCTCTGACTTCTTGTAAGCACACGGTTTCAGGTTCTATTTCACTCCCCTTCCGGGGTGCTTTTCACCTTTCCCTCACGGTACTGCTTCACTATCGGTCGCTAGGAAGTATTTAGCCTTGGCAGATGGTCCTGCCGGATTCATACGGGGTTTCACGTGCCCCGCACTACTCGGGATCCGTCTCGGAGGGAACCAACTTTCAATTACAGGGCTTTTACCTTCTTTGGCGGGCCTTTCCAGACCTCTTCGTTTAACCGGTTCCTTTGTAACTCCATGTGAGACGTCCCACAACCCCAGAGAGCAAGCTCTCTGGTTTGGGCTGTTCCGCGTTCGCTCGCCGCTACTGACGGAATCACTATTGTTTTCTCTTCCTCAAGGTACTTAGATGTTTCAGTTCCCCTGGTATGCCTCTACATAACCTATGTATTCAGTTATGAGTAACTGGATATTACCCCAGCTGGGTTTCCCCATTCGGACATCCCCGGATCAAAGCTTGCTTACAGCTCCCCGAGGCAGTATCGTTGTTCGCCACGTCCTTCATCGGCTCCTAGCGCCTAGGCATCCTCCGTGTGCTCTTAGTAGCTTAACCAATTCGCTCGTGTTCGAGTTGTCTCTTCCCTTGGTTTGCTTATGCAAATCCAAAAGTCGTTCCATTCGATCACTCGCTCATACAGTATCACTATTTATTAAAACTTGTTTTAACACAAGTTCAGCTAAAAGGAATGTTCTAATTCGCAATTTTCGTTTCGATATCTAGTTTTCAAAGAACAAGCTCCATGCAAAAGCAAGCTGTTTTGAGAGTTTGAGCTCTCAAAACTGAGCAACGAGTGAGTTAAAAGCTTTACGAAGTAAAGCTCGCTTCGGAAGCATGCTTCCTGAAGACTTTTTGAATGTTTCCGCTACGGGAAACGATTCTCCATAGAAAGGAGGTGATCCAGCCGCACCTTCCGATACGGCTACCTTGTTACGACTTCACCCCAATCATCTATCCCACCTTCGGCGGCTGGCTCCTTGCGGTTACCCCACCGACTTCGGGTGTTATAAACTCTCGTGGTGTGACGGGCGGTGTGTACAAGACCCGGGAACGTATTCACCGCGGCATGCTGATCCGCGATTACTAGCAATTCCGACTTCATGCAGGCGAGTTGCAGCCTGCAATCCGAACTGAGACCGGCTTTTTAGGATTCGTTCCACCTCGCGGCTTCACAGCCCGTTGTACCGGCCATTGTAGTACGTGTGTAGCCCAGGTCATAAGGGGCATGATGATTTGACGTCATCCCCACCTTCCTCCGGTTTGTCACCGGCAGTCACCTTAGAGTGCCCACCCGAAGTGCTGGCAACTAAGATCAAGGGTTGCGCTCGTTGCGGGACTTAACCCAACATCTCACGACACGAGCTGACGACAACCATGCACCACCTGTCTCCTCTGTCCCGAAGGAAAGCCCTATCTCTAGGACGGTCAGAGGGATGTCAAGACCTGGTAAGGTTCTTCGCGTTGCTTCGAATTAAACCACATACTCCACTGCTTGTGCGGGTCCCCGTCAATTCCTTTGAGTTTCAGTCTTGCGACCGTACTCCCCAGGCGGAATGCTTAATGTGTTAACTTCGGCACCAAGGGTATCGAAACCCCTAACACCTAGCATTCATCGTTTACGGCGTGGACTACCAGGGTATCTAATCCTGTTTGCTCCCCACGCTTTCGCGCCTCAGCGTCAGTTACAGCCCAGAGAGTCGCCTTCGCCACTGGTGTTCCTCCACATCTCTACGCATTTCACCGCTACACGTGGAATTCCACTCTCCTCTTCTGCACTCAAGTCATCCAGTTTCCAGTGCGATCCGGGGTTGAGCCCCGGGATTAAACACCAGACTTAAATGACCGCCTGCGCGCGCTTTACGCCCAATAATTCCGGACAACGCTTGCCCCCTACGTATTACCGCGGCTGCTGGCACGTAGTTAGCCGGGGCTTTCTTCTCAGGTACCGTCACTCCTTGAGCAGTTACTCTCAAGGACGTTCTTCCCTGGCAACAGAGCTTTACGATCCGAAAACCTTCATCACTCACGCGGCATTGCTCCGTCAGGCTTTCGCCCATTGCGGAAGATTCCCTACTGCTGCCTCCCGTAGGAGTCTGGGCCGTGTCTCAGTCCCAGTGTGGCCGATCACCCTCTCAGGTCGGCTACGCATCGTCGCCTTGGTGAGCCGTTACCTCACCAACTAGCTAATGCGCCGCAGGCCCATCCTCAAGTGACAGATTGCTCCGTCTTTCCAGCTCCCTTCAGGCGAAGGAAGCAAGTATTCGGTATTAGCTACCGTTTCCGGTAGTTGTCCCAAGCTTGAGGGCAGGTTGCCTACGTGTTACTCACCCGTCCGCCGCTAAGTATCAAGGAAGCAAGCTTCCTATCAACTCCGCTCGACTTGCATGTATTAGGCATGCCGCCAGCGTTCGTCCTGAGCCAGGATCAAACTCTCCAATAAAGTATTGAAAAGAGCGATTAGCTCATTTTGAATCTGACGAGATTAAAAATCTCATTTGTTGATCTTGCAAGCAAGATCATTTACTCACTCGTTGTTCAGTTTTCAAAGATCAAACGTTGTTTGCGTCCGAGTGTTGTTCTCTTCAGCAACTTTTATATCTTATCATATCCGAACCAATTTAGCAAGCACTTTTTTAAGTTTCTTTCGAAGCTCTTCAGTATGCTTACCGCACCGTGTTTCTCGTGTTTTCTTGGCCGGAATTAGAATATACCATGTACAGATTTTTTATGCAAGTACTTT
Organism: Paenibacillus sp. PvP094; assembly: GCF_040546835.1. Taxonomy (NCBI): domain Bacteria; kingdom Bacillati; phylum Bacillota; class Bacilli; order Caryophanales; family Paenibacillaceae; genus Paenibacillus; species Paenibacillus sp. PvP094. The sequence continues at coordinate 1,989,999 of NZ_JBEPOM010000001.1, forward strand.
TTCTAAAAAATTATATTTACTATATACTTCAATAACCTGATCATAATCACTTCCGATACTATGTTTTATAACCTGCCTGGATGTAGCGCTGTAATGGACATGCACAAACGGTCTCAATGAGCACATGTCCATCTGGTGATACGGACGTTCTGAATAAATGAAATATTCCCTACTCCACTTTCTTCACAGGCATCTTCCTGGGCCAAAGGGTATAACTGAAACTGATTATGAAGTCGATGACCAATATAACTCCCCACACTCTTACGATGTTCACGAATGCTTCAGTACGGGCAGGATCACCAATCCACCAGATCATAATCAATAAGAAAGAACTCCCTATGATGTAGGCAGCCAGATGTCGAAACCATCCATTCCGTTCCTGACTTGCATGTTCGCTTCCGTATGCTTTCCTGCTGCGTGGTTTCTCTCCACCTCTAAACCAAAATAGAAAGTATCGATCTGCCCACGCAATCATCTGATGACCAAAAGCAATACTGACACCTATATATATGGCTGCAATACCATGAACCATACTTGCCGTAGCGCCTCTTTGCAGATCCACAACCGTAGCCACTAATAACAATAAATCAATGATAGGCGTCGCCATAAGTAAAGCCACCCCTAGACGCTTCTTTCCTAGCAAGTATCTTACACATAACCCAGCAGCGACGAAAATCCAAAAAGCAATTTCACATCCTATTATAAAATAGGCAATCATCATAATCCCCCCCTTTTTTTATGACACAATTGTGCTAAATACAATTTAACACGTTTGTATTATATTAAGCAATAGTGTTATAATTCACATATGCCTAAAATAGTAGATCATGACAAACAGCGACTCCTTGTCGCTGAAGCAGCTTGGCGCATTATACGCAGAGATGGCATGGAGCAAGCATCTGTCCGAAATATTGCTGAAGAAGCGGGTATATCTGCCGGTTCAATGCGTCACTATTTCTCAACTCAATCCGAATTACTTCTATATGCAATGAATTTGGTATCCGAAAGGGTATCAAACCGAATTAAGCAGATGTCGTTCAACGGTTCACCTATGGAGAATATGAAACTTCTGCTGCTCGAATTCATGCCTAACACGGACGAAAAAATGGCCGAAATGGAGGTGTGGTTTGCTTTTGCAGCCAAGTCCAAAACTGATCCGGCTCTCAAAGCACTTGCTGACAAGGTTTATGATGAAATCAGACAAGCCATAGCCACGGTGATCACGTACCTTGTTAAACTTAATCTCTCACGAGCTGACCTCAATGAAGAACTGGAGATAGAGCGTCTCTATGCCCTGGTGGACGGACTGTCCATTCACGCCGTACTCAGACCCGATCAGATGACCTCTGAAATTATGGAAAATGCTCTTTCACTACATCTTGCAGCATTGTGTCGCGCAGAAGAATAAAAGCTTGGTACTGTTTTATTACAACTAGACTTAACGAAAGCTTGAACAACAGAACCCTGCCCATAAAACAAAAAAACCGTCAGACGTTTCGAGTCCACTTCCTGTTATTGCAGGAGGTAGACCGCTGTCTGATGGTTTTTTCTCTATCCGATAATAATCCGGCCTTCCGGATGACGGTACAACTTCTTCTCTTTGCGTGGACGAAGTGCATATGCAATGGTTAATGGTCCGATCCGGCCAATAAACATCGTAAAACAAATAATGACTTTTCCTATATCTGTTAACTCATGAGTCACTCCTACGGACAGACCCACCGTACCTATCGCGGAAGCAGCTTCAAACATCAGTGGCAGGAATGGGGCATCTTCGGTTGTAAGCAGGAGCATGACCACAATCATGAAGATGATTAACGAGACCATAATGATGGTCAATGCCCTCATGAGCAGTTCTTTGGGAACACGAGAACGGAAAAACACAATATCCTTATTGCCGCGAATCATGGCATACACCGCTCCAATCATAATCAAGAACGTCGTTGTCTTGATTCCGCCACCGGTTGAACCCGGTGAAGCTCCAATAAACATGAGCAGTATGAAGAAGAACTGGGTCGCCTGTCTCATCTCCGTTATATCAATCGAGCTTGTTCCAGACGATCTTGTAGACACAGACTGAAAGATGGAAGCATAGATCTTCTCAGGCCAGCTCAACGAAGCGAGCGTATGTCCATTAGTGAATTCAAAGATAAACACCACAAGGGCTCCAATACCAATCAACGCACCAGACACGGAAAGTACCAGTTTCGACTGAAGCGATAAACGACGGCGTTTATGAAATTCAAACAGATCATTCAGAACCACAAAGCCGAGTCCACCAGATATAACGAGCACAGATGCAGTCAGGTTAAACAACAGGTCCCCGGTATAATACTGAAAGCTGTTGCCAAACAGGTCAAACCCACCGTTATTAAACAGGGAAACCGAGTGAAATATCCCATAGTAGGCTGCTTGTCCCAGAGGCATTTCCGCTGCCCAGCGCAAAGCCAGGATCACAGCAGCCACACCCTCAATCGTGAAGGAAAAGATCAGTACCTTGCGGATAATGCGCACAATACCTTCCATGCTGTCTGCATTAATGGCCTCTTTCAGAAGCAGTCTGTCTTTGAGGGATATCCGTTTACCCAGGACAAGTGCAAACAGCGTTGCAATGGTCATGAAGCCGAGTCCGCCAAGCTGCATGAGTACCATGATGACAATCTGTCCAAACAGATTAAACGTCGTTCCTACATCCACAACGACAAGTCCGGTCACACATGCTGCTGAAGTTGCTGTAAATAACGCATCAATGAACGCCAGATGCTCACCGCTTCGGTTCGAAATAGGCAGCATCAGCAGAATGGTACCAATAGAGATAATCAGCAGGAAACCGCCAACCAAAATAAGCGGGGGTGACAGAAATTTGGCAATGTGAAGCCTGAATTTCATGAAGGGCACCTCTTTTAACATAATACAATCTGTAATCAGATCAAAACGAACCAAGGAGCCTTGGAAAGCGTCCTATGTAAACCTAAAGAGGAACTTGCCCCAGCATGATACTGAATGGCAGGTTCCTCTCTATTATGAACGTGTAATACGTTCCTTATTATTCTTGCGTACGTGGACGCATGTGAGGGAAGAGCAGTACGTCACGAATGGACGGTGAGTTGGTGAGCAACATGATCAGACGATCGATCCCGATACCCAATCCGCCTGTTGGTGGCATTCCGTATTCGAGTGCACGAATGAAGTCGTCATCCATTTCGTGTGCTTCATCATTCCCGTGTTCTTTCTCCAGCAGTTGTGCTTCAAAGCGTTGACGCTGATCAATCGGATCATTCAACTCGGTGAAGGCATTTGCGTGCTCGCGTCCAACGATAAACAGCTCGAAGCGGTCTGTGAAACGCGGATCTGCATCACTTTTCTTCGCCAGTGGAGAAATCTCAACCGGGTGTCCCATAATAAACGTTGGCTGAATCAACGTTTCTTCAACAAACTGTTCGAAGAATGCATTCAAAATGTGGCCAAACGTCATATGCGGCTCTACCGGAACCTTGTGCTCTTTGGCCAGCTGGTGAGCTTCTTCATCTGTCATTTGCACGGAGAAGTCCACACCAACGACTTCCTTAACCGCATCTACCATCGTTACACGGCGCCATTGCGGAGTAAGATCTACTTGGTAGTCAGCATATTGGATCACTTGTGTTCCAAGCACTTCCTGCGCAATATGAGCAACCAGATTTTCGGTCAATTGCATGATATCTTTATAGTCGGCATACGCCTCATACAGCTCAATCATCGTGAATTCAGGGTTGTGACGAGTCGACATCCCTTCATTCCGATAGACACGGCCGATTTCATACACTTTTTCGAGTCCGCCTACAATCAGACGTTTCAAGTGAAGCTCAATTGCAATACGCATGTACAGCTCCATGTCGAGCGCATTATGATGCGTAATGAACGGACGTGCAGCCGCACCACCAGCGATGCTGTGCAGTGTAGGAGTTTCCACTTCAAGATAGCCAAGGGAGTCCAGGTAGCGGCGCATCGACTGAATGATTTTGGAACGTGTAATAAAGGTCTGTTGTACTTCTGGATTCATGATCAGGTCCACATAGCGCTGACGATAACGCAACTCTACATCGGTGAGACCATGATATTTATCCGGAAGCGGGTACAGCGACTTGGACAGTACTTCCAAATCTTTTACTTTAACTGACGTTTCACCGGTTTTGGTCTTGAAGACTACACCGCTAACTCCAACGATATCACCGAGGTCCAGCAGGCTGAAAGCCGCAAACTTGTCCTCAGCTACCGTATCCTGACGAACATAGATCTGGATTCTGCCGCTCAGGTCCTGAATATGCGCAAAGCTTGCCTTACCCATTCCCCGCTTCGCCATAATCCGTCCGGCAATACTGACTACGATCTGCTTCTCTTCCAGCTCTTCCTTGGTCAGTGTTTCATACTTCTTCAGAATAGAACCGGCTTCTTCGGTACGTACGTATTTTTGGCCAAAAGGGTCGATTCCCAATTTGCGGAGCTCGTCCAATTTGTCGCGGCGAATTTGCAAAAGCTCGCTAAGTTCGGTTTCCTGATTCAAGACTTCATCCGTCATGATCTATATTCATCTCCTTATTTACATTGCAGACATCCTCAGATGTATTCTTCCTCAAATGTTGAAAAAAGCTTCCCTAAGGAAGCTTTTGTCTCAGTGCCCGACTGCTTCATTACAATACTAACTATTGCTTCTTAATATCTACAATTTTATATTGAATTACGCCAGCTGGTACGCTTACGTCAACAACGGTGCCTTTTTTCTTGCCCAAAATGGCTTTTCCAACAGGGCTTTCGTTCGATATTTTGTTCTGAAGCGGATTGGATTCCGCGGTACCTACAATGGTGTACTCTGTAATATCTCCGAATTCCAGATCTTCTACAGTTACGGTTGCACCTACGCTTACCGCATCGGTATCAATTTCATCGCTGTTGATGATCCGCGCATTCCGGAGCATTTTCTCCAGAGTGATGATACGACCTTCAATGAAGGCTTGCTCATTCTTCGCGTCTTCATATTCGGAGTTTTCACTGATATCGCCATACCCGATGGCTACTTTGATCCGTTCAGCCACTTCGCGGCGCTTAACCGATTTCAGTGTTTCCAGTTCTTCTTCCAGCTTCTTGAGTCCCTCTTGTGTAAGGATAACTTCCTTATCGCTCATCTCAACCGATTCTCCTGTCATGGGAATAATTTGATTGCACGGGAACGGAACCAATGCTGAATACAGAGCTCCGACCGCATATATCTTCAAAACTATATGAAGTTCTCCAGAGAAACAGAACGTTCCTCCTGATGCACTAGCCTTATAACGCACATGGCGAATTTATACTGTGAAATTATAGGGGAACGGTCTCGAAAAGTCAATGTTACACCCCTTATATCTGTAAACGTTTTACAGGACAGGATCAGGATGCATTTTCGGCTACTGCTGATTCCGCATCAACGTGCTCTTCATTTTGAATCTGGCCTACAAAGTTCTCCAAAATCTGTACCATCTGATCACGTTTGGTTCCTTCCATAATAACGTCCTTGATGCGTGCAGAGCCTTTCAATCCTTTCAGGTACCAAGCCAGATGTTTACGCATCTCCTTAACCGCTACGGCCTCATTCTTCAAAGCAATCAGACGATCCATATGGAGAATGGCAACACGGATTTTCTCTTCTGCACCCGGATCAGGAAGCAATTCGCCGGAACTCAGGTATTGAATAGTACGATACAGCATCCAGGGATTACCCAGTGCAGCTCGGCCGATCATGACCCCATCACAGCCCGTTTCGTCCAGCATGCGGCGTGCATCTTCAGGAGAAGATACATCACCGTTCCCGATCACCGGAATGGAGACTGCCTCTTTTACATTTTTGATATGGGACCAGTCAGCTGTACCTGTATAGAGCTGCTCTCGTGTACGGCCATGCACACTTACCGCCTGACCTCCAGCACGTTCTACCGCGAGTGCATTTTCAACGACGAAAATGTGCTCGTTATCCCAGCCGATACGCATCTTGACGGTCACAGGCTTCTCGACTGCGTCCACAACAGCGGATACCATATCATAGATTTTGTTTGGATCAAGCAACCAGCGCGCTCCTGCATCACAGTTCGTTACTTTTGGCACAGGGCATCCCATGTTGATGTCGATGATATCCGCGTTGGTTTCTTTGTCTACAATCTTGGCTGCTTCTACAAGCGCTTCACGGTCCCCACCAAAAATCTGCAGGCTGAGCGGTTTCTCCCGCTCATCTACAAACAGCATCTCTCGTGTACGCTTGTTGCCATGCACGATGGCTTTGCCACTTACCATTTCCGCACATACAAGCCCTGTTCCGAATTCCTTTGCAATCAGGCGAAAAGCCGGATTACACACGCCAGCCATCGGCGCAAGTACGACCTGGTTTTTCATTTCAATGCCACCGATTTTCAGCATTTCTGTGTTTCTCTCCTTCTAAATACCGCGAATTCTTACATGAATCCCGGTCCTGTTGTGCTATATACAATCAACGATTAACGATATGTGTCTCCATAAAACACGTTATATACTCATGAGTGACTATAGTGAATGAACTCTATTTACCCTGCATTTCTTCAACGCTGATGTTCAGCACGCTCGCAATGCGTTCCAGCTCCTGTTCGGATACCTTGCGGTTCCCCCGTTCAATCGTTCCCAGAATAGCAAGCGATATGCCAGTACCAGCTGCAAGTTCCTGTTGTGTTAAACCTTTCAGCTTCCGAAAGGCCCGGATGCGGCTCGCCAGTTGCACGTTTTCCAAAGCTGTATTCCATCCTTTCCATCCAGTACAGACAACGATGAGTGTACATAGGTATACAAGCCTGAAAGCTCGCCTTCAGGTACGATATCTGACAATGGGACAAGCACAAATGCCCGTTCTCCCATCCGTGGATGCGGTAATTGAAGCAATTCGGTATCCCGACTCTGCCCATTCATCCAGAGCAAATCGAGATCTACTGTTCGAGGACCCCAGCGAATATCGCGAACTCGCCCAAGCCGATTCTCGACATCCAGCAATTCGGTCAGGAGCTGCTCGGGAGTAAGACGCGTCTGTACTGCAGCAGCCATATTCAAAAATGAAGGCTGATCCACATAACCTACAGGCTCTGTCTCATATAGCGATGAACAACGAAGGACTTCTATATCAGGGTGTGCATCGAGTAACGTCAGCGCTTCAAGTAGCGTCTGTTCCCGGTCACCCAAATTGGCCCCTAAAGCAATATAAGCCTCTGAATATTCAGAGGTCGAATGTGCAGTCATGATCGGTTCTCACTTTCTTGTGCGGCGAAGCTCTACCGTTACGCCCTCAAAATGAATATCAAACGGTGGATGCGGCTTCGTCACCTTAACTGTCAATGCATTGATAATAGTATAAGTGTCCAGTAACGAAGATGCAATATGTTCGCCCAAAGCTTCAATTAACTGGAATGATTTGTTTTCCACAATATGTTTCACAAGCTCATGAATTTCGGCATAATTAACGGTCTTGGTCAGATCATCTGTACGCCCAGCTTCCCCAAGATCCATATCCAATTCCAGATCTATGTAGTAGCGCTGTCCGAGCTTCCGCTCTTCTGCAAAAACACCATGATATCCGTAATATTCCATCCGATGCAGTACCATTCTATCCATAGGATTCGCCCGCCTTCTATAATATTGAGATTGTGTGTTACTACTCGTTCGTTACCTCGTGCAAAACGCTGCGCTCCTAGAGCGGGTCAATTGGACCCGCCAGGTTATTTCCTCCGCAGACCCGGAGAGGCATACAACATGGCATCACACATGTCTGCCGTCCGCCGAATCGGCTTCACATCATGAACCCGAACCATCTGGCAGCCTTGGGCGATGCCGAATGCAACCGTTGCTGCTGTCCCTTCTACTGCGTCATTCGCCTGCACTTGAAGAGTGTTCTGAATGAATCGCTTGCGTGAAGTAGCCAGCAGAACCGGATACCCCATCTCGTTAAGAAGCCCAAGGGAGGACATCAGAGTCAGATTCTCCGTAATATCCTTCACGAAGCCAATACCAGGGTCGAGAATAATCTGATCCGGTTGCACTCCGGCGTTCAAGGCAATTTGGATGCTTTCCTGCAAATCTTGAACCACATCATCCAGATAACTTGTGTAATCCCGCTCGGGTCTATTGTGCATTAAAATGATTGGACATCCCAGATCTGCAGCCGTGCGGGCCATATCCGGGTCTGCCTTGGCTCCCCATACATCATTAATGATGTGAGCACCGGCTAGGATAGCCTGCCTTGCAACTTCCGCCTTATAGGTATCCACGGATATCGGAATATGCGGTGCCTGAAGCTTCAATGCTTCGATCACAGGTATGATTCGGCTGAGTTCTTCCTCGGCACTGACGGTCTCCGACCCTGGGCGTGTCGATTCGCCTCCGATATCAATCAGATCTGCTCCATCCTCCATCATCTGTATCGCATGGGCAACTGCCAGGTCTACCTGATTGTAGCGTCCGCCATCGGAGAAGGAATCCGGCGTAACGTTAAGGATACCCATGATCTGTGTCCGTGTACCAAGCTTGAGTTCAGCTGGCCCCCATGAATAGTTCCGTTCGTAAATAACTGGTGTGAGTGTCATGAAGTATACCCCGCTTTCTGACGGTACATACCCAGAAGTGCTGCTGTAACCGGGCCGATATGTCCGTTACTGATTATCGTTTCGTTTCCGTTCTGTCCTCGTAAAGTCGTAACCGGCACAAGCTCTGCTACCGATCCTGTCAGGAATATCTCATCTGCTTCCTGCAGCTCATTCCAGGTGTACAAGCCCTCGGTGCTGGCTAATCCCATATCAGCTGCAAGTTCCAGAACTGCTGCCCGAGTGATGCCTGGCAAAATCCCCGTCTCGGTGGATGGTGTATGGAGAACACCTTGCCTCACCCAGAATACATTGCTGACAATGCCTTCAGCCACATGACCTTCCCGGGTCAGCTGCAGGCCTTCTGCCCCTTGAGCAGGCTTACCGTATCCATTCAATTCCCGTTTGGCCAGGATGCTGTTCATGTAGTGCAGTGATTTGAGCCGTATAGTACCTTCAGGTGTGTTGCGAACCGTCGATAAGCACTGAAGCATTTTGCCCTTCTCGTATAAGAATGGAGAGGGCTCAGGCAATGCTTTTGCAAATACAATATGATTGGGGCGTTCATAATCCCCGGAGGGCAATCCTAGCGCGGCTTCACCTGCTGAAACCGTGTATCGTACGTACGCATCTCGAAGCCCGTTTGCCTGCAGCAGACGATCGATCCAGTCCTTCAGTTCCTCAACTGTCGTAGTAAATGGGATTCCAAGCTCCGCACAACCTGCAGCCATTCGTTCCAGATGTCGATCCAGCAGGAAGGGGACGCCTTGATAAGTCCGAAAAGTCTCGAACAAGCCCAGTCCGTACAAAAAGCCGTGATCCGTTACCGGAACCACGGCTGCCGCCATATGAACCACATTTCCGTTTATCGCGGCGTACTGCATTCCTATACCTTCACCTTCTGGGACAGAAAGTTACGCAGCATCTGATGCCCATGATCTGTAATGATCGATTCAGGATGGAACTGAACGCCCTCAATGGCAAACTCCTTATGGCGCAGTCCCATAATTTCACCTTCTGCCGTCTCGGCTGTGATCTCCAGGCAATCCGGCAAACTGCTGCGCTCTACAATAAGGGAGTGATAGCGGGTTGCCGTAAACGGGGAAGGCAGTCCGGCAAAGACAGACGTTCCATGATGATGCATTTCTGAGGTTTTGCCATGCATCATGCGATCTGCACGAATAACGTTGCCTCCAAAAGCCTGTCCAATGGCTTGGTGTCCCAGACAAACGCCAAAGATCGGAATACTACCCTTGAAATGATCGATAACAGCCAGACTGATGCCTGCTTCATTCGGGGTACAAGGTCCAGGAGAGATCAAAATATGATCAGGTGCCAATGCCTCAATGCCTGCCAAGTCAATCTCATCATTCCGGCGAACCTCCACCGTCTCTCCCAGCTCACCCAGATATTGAACCAGGTTATATGTGAAGGAGTCGTAATTGTCGATAACCAGTATCATATTCTTGTTCCTCCTCTTCTTCCGTCATGTAATGACGGTTGCTTCGATTAGTTTAGTTTGACTGCTTCCGCTTGCTCACTGTAGTTCACGGCCCTCATCATGGCTCTCGCCTTATTCCGGCACTCCTTGTATTCCCGATACGGGTCGGAGTCAATAACAATGCCTGCGCCCGCTTGAACATAGCCCACTTCATCCTTGATGGCAAGTGTTCGGATAACGATGTTCAGCTCCATATTCCCACTGTAGTCCATCCACCCGATGGATCCTGTATAGGGACCTCTCCGCACAGGCTCAAGTTCCTCAATAATTTCCATTGTCCGTACTTTGGGAGCGCCAGTAATCGTTCCACCAGGGAAGGTGGCTGCAATGACATCGAAAACGGATAAACCCTCCGCAAGCCTCCCCTCGACTTGAGAAACCAGATGCATAACATGCGAATACTTCTCGATGGTCATCAGTTCGGGCACATGGACTGACCCATAGGCTGCAATGCGCCCAATGTCATTGCGCTCCAGATCAACCAGCATAATATGCTCCGCCCGTTCCTTCTCACTGTTCAACAGCTCAGCGGCCATAGCTTCATCCTCGGCTACATCACGACCTCTTCTCCGGGTGCCCGCAATTGGTCGTGCACTTACCTTGCCGTTATCCACTTTGACAAGAAGCTCCGGTGAACCACTCACCAGTTGAAAGTCCGGACTGCGAAGCATTCCCATATACGGCGATGGGTTCACAAGACGCAGCCATTCGTATATATGCTCGGCAGTGGATTGGATTTGCTTTTCCTGCCGCAGCGAAAGGTTTACTTGGAACACATCACCCTGCCGGATATATTCCTGTACGGTGCGTACAGCCTGTTCGAAATCTTGTTGGGGAAATGATGTCTGCCATCCTTCCGTTTCCCTGTCCGCCTCTTCCTGCTTCTGCGCCAGATGCATGTGCCTGCTGCGATGCTCCAATGCCTGCTGCTGCTCCTCTGCCTGAGCATAGCCCACAATATGCAGCCACCGCTGCCGCATGGCTTCAGCTCGCTCTTCAGCTTCTGCATACAAGACTTGAAGGTGTGCCTCGTCCGGTTCAGCTCTTAGCGGCAGATGGACCATACAATACAGTGCCTCTTGTTCGTGGTCATAGGCCCAAAGCTCTTCAAAACGCATCCACCAGTAGTCAGGCAAAGCGGGATTGTCTTCAGCGAGCGTTGGCAGCTTCTCCAGTGATCTGGCTACGTCATAGCTGAGGTAACCTGCACTCCCCCCACCAAAATCAGGAGCCTCACTCACTTTAGGAGCACTGTACGGAGCTGACCACCTTTTTAACACGTCCAGCGGCTTACCCGTATCTGTGGACGCCAATCCATTTTTCAGATCATAGATGACCGCTTCATGTCCCTTGCCTGAAATAACGGATACCGGGTGCAATCCCAGAAATGTATATCTTCCGCCCTTCCCGTTCTCCAGCACCATGGAATAGGGCGAAGCCTGGTGCCAAGCTGCTTCCCATGTTAACGGTAAACCGCCATGAACCGGTCCCTCATCCGACTTGATCATGTACGGCATCATGGTCCATCCTTGTCTGGCCCACTCTGTCCAGTCGGCGTATGTTGTCATCAGGTGTGTCATTGCGGTTAGCCGCCCTCCATCTGTCGCTAGTTCTATTGTCTGATAGTATACTAAAGCGCCGCATCTTTTAAAAGCATTCAGCAAAAAATCCCCCATACCCAGCATGTGGGTACGGAGGATTGATATCATTTTGCTTACGATTAAGCTTCGAAGTTGTATAGTGGTGTGCTGAGGTAACGCTCTCCGTTACTTGGCACGATAACAACAACACGTTTGCCTGCACCCAGCTGTTTGGCTACTTGCAGACCTGCACGAATCGCTGCACCGGAAGAAATACCGGACAGAATGCCTTCTTCCTTCGCAACTTGACGAGCCGTTTCGAACGCATCATCATTCTCAATGTGAATGATCTCGTCATAGATTTCCTGATCCAGAATCTCAGGAATGAAGTTCGCCCCGATTCCTTGAATTTTGTGAGGACCCGGCTTGCCACCTGCCAAAATTGGAGACGCAGCTGGCTCTACAGCAACGATTTTAATTGAAGGGAAGGCTTCTTTCAATACTTCGCCTGTACCTGTAATTGTTCCGCCAGTACCAATCCCTGCAACAAAGGCATCCAATGTACCACCAACCGATTGAATCGCTTCTACGATCTCCGGACCTGTAGTTTCACGGTGAATTTTTACGTTTGCTTTATTTTTAAATTGCTCAGCCATGAAGTACGATGGGTTTTCCTTAAGCAATTCTTCTGCTTTTTTGACAGCACCGTTCATTCCCTCGGATCCTGGCGTGAGCACCAGCTCAGAACCATAGGCACGAAGCAAGTTACGACGCTCCAAGCTCATCGTTTCAGGCATAACAATGACAGACTTGTAGCCTTTGGCTGCAGCTACCATTGCAAGACCGATTCCTGTGTTACCGCTAGTTGCTTCAATGATGGTATCACCTGGTTTCAGCTTGCCTTCTTTTTCCGCTTCTTCTACGATGCTGATCGCAATACGGTCCTTAACGCTCGAACCTGGATTCTGATACTCGAGTTTCACGAATACTTCAGCACTGCCTTCAGGTACGATACGGTTGAGACGAACAAGCGGAGTACCTCCGATGAGTTCTGTTACGTTATTAACAACTTTAGCCATATGAATGCCCTCCTTAGTGGGATGAATAATACTTAAGTCCTGTTGCTTGTATTGTGCGGCCGGAGCAGCCTCTTGATGTTATAGAAGAACTGCGGAAATCCCTTACTCCATCTGGCCCAAATGCCTATCCATGGAATGGACATGAGGTTTCCGAAGGTTTCTTAGGGTTAAATATTGCTTTTAATCCGAGTAAACGAGTAGGTATTTATTATTTTTATCTTATCAACGTTGCACGCCATTGTCAATATGAGTACTCAAAAAAATACTCTGTCCTGGGCCCTAAGCCTGTAGACAGAGTATTTTTATCACGGTGTAGCATTTCAAACAACCCATCCATTAATCGGTAAAAATCAGGAAGCAGGAATTTCGGCGATAATCACGGCTTCATATTTGTTGCGCAGCCTCTCTTCCACCTGGGGAAGTGGATCAGCCTGGCTCAGAGCCAGCTGCATCCGGATATCTTCGCGCACCTCTTCTGCGGATTGAACCTGGGCATCCTGCTTATCGTTTAATTTGATAATGGCATATCCATCTTCGACCTGTACTGGCCCAGCAATATCACCAACATCCAATTGTTCAGCCAGATCCATAACGTCTTCCGGCTGAAACGGATCATTCTGTTCAATCCAGCCAAGCCGCCCTCCAGCGTCACGGGTGAAGCTGTCTGTTGATTCAGCTTTTGCCATATCTTCGAAGTCTGCACCCTGCTCCAAATCATCCAGTAACGAATCGGCTTGCTCTTCGTTTTCCACCATAATCATGGACAGATCGTATTTCTCGGGAGAGATGAAGTCCTCGCGATGCTCGTCCCAATAATGCTCAATGTCTGCATCCTTGACCTGAATGCCGCTCGTTGCGATTTTCTCCAACAAAAGCCGATAACCCGCTTCCAGCTCAAGCTCTTGTCTCGTCAGGCCAAGCTGGGACTTCATCTCGTCAAAGTATGCCTGCTCCGAATCATAGCCATCCATCGCAACAGACAGTTCCTTCGCTATTTCCTCCGGGGTGACTGTCAGATCCCGATCAACTGCCTCCGCATAAACCGCTTTGCGGTTTAGCATCTGAAGCAGCATATCGCTCCCATAACGCCGTTTCAGCGCATCGGTCCATTCCTTGTCCGTAATGACCTCTCCGTTGATTGTGGCAATGGCGCTTCCTTCCTCCTGACCTGTTTCATGAGATGCATCTGCATCATCCCTACCGGGTCTGATACCCTGAACCACCATTACCGTCCCCATCACCAGCATGCCGAGCGTCAGGACAATTACAGCCGTCCACAGCCCTTTTTCCTGTCTCGTCATTCCGCGTCCCGTCCCCGCTTATATCAGTTCTTGGCTTGCTCTAGAATGGTCTCGAGTTGTTCTTTATTGAAATCATAAGCTTCATTGCAGAACTGGCACACCACTTCTGCTTTGCCTTCTTCTTCGATCAGCTGTTCCATTTCGTGCTGACCCAGACTGATCAATGTTTTTTCGACCCGTTCCCGGGAACATTCACAGCGGAAATGAATGTCCATTCCATCCATAACCTGTACATCCGGCAGTACACGCTTCAGCAATTCTTCCAGTTCAAGCCCTTGCTCGAGCAGTGTTGTTACAGCAGGCAACGTGCTGATCGCATTTTCAATTACGGTGATTTCATCGTCGGCCAGCCCTGGCAGCAGCTGTATAATGAATCCGCCAGAAACAATGACCGAATTGTCGGTATCTACAAGTACGCCAACGCCTACAGCAGAAGGTGTCTGCTCCGATTTGGCAAAATAGTATGTGAAGTCTTCGCCCAGCTCTCCCGAAACAATCGGTACACTGCCACGATAAGGTTCCTTCAGGCCAAGGTCCTTTGTTACGTTCACGAAGCCTTCGGTGCCCACAACTCCTCTAACGTCAAGCTTACCCAAACTGTTGCTTGGTAAATGCACATGCGGATTCGTCACATAACCACGAACTTCCCCTTTGGCATTCGCATCGGCAACAATCTGTCCAATGGGACCGTCTCCCTTAACCTGAATGGTCAGCTTCTCTTCACCTTTAAGCATTGCACCCATGATGGCTGCAGTGGTTACCGTACGCCCCATGGCAGCTGTAGCCGTGGGAAACGTATCATGTCTTCTGCGCAATTCCTCAACCAACTCTGTTGTTTGGACAGCAAAGGCTCTAACCCGTCCTTCCATTGCTGTACCGCGAATCAAGCGGTCCTGTTTGTTGTTTTCCAAGTCATTCAGCCTCCTTTGGCGTATACTATAGTATCTCTGATACACGATATATAAATTGAATGTGATATTCGTTCAACTTATAAACCCGTTCAATTTACAGAAAAAACGGCACAATACGTAAGACTGTAAAATCAGCCCGCTGCATGCCGTCTCTTTCCTTACCTTTCCCGGTTCCGCTCATAAATGATACGCAGCCCTTCCAGCGTAAGCAGCGGATCAACTTCCTCGATGCTGCGTGTTTCCTCTGCAATCAGCGGTGCAAGTCCCCCGGTTGCAATAACTTTGGGCTGTACACCCATCTCTGTACGAATGCGATCAACAATTCCGTCGACCTGTCCAGCATAGCCATATATGATACCAGCCTGCATGGCATGCACCGTATTGCGTCCTATAACCTTCTTGGGCTTCTCCAACTCGATGCGAGGCAGCTTGGATGCCCGCTCATAGAGCGCTTCAGTGGCAATATGAATGCCCGGTACGATCGCTCCCCCAAGGTAGTTGCCCTTCTCATCAATGCAGTCGAAGGTCGTCGCAGTACCAAAATCAACAACCACAAGTGGACCACCGTATTTCTCAACGGCTGCCACTGCATTCACAATGCGATCTGCGCCTACCTCACGCGGGTTCTCGTACCTTAGGTTTAGGCCCGTTTTGATGCCAGGTCCCACAACCATTGGCTTTTTGCCAACATATTTTTCACACATCGTTTCCATCACATGCACAAGCGGAGGAACCACCGATGAGATGATGACTCCTTCAATGTCGCGTGTGGATATATCCGACATATGAAATAAATTATAAATCAATACGCCGTATTCATCCACTGTGGACTGACGGGATGTGCTCAGACGAAAATGGTGGAGCAACGACCGGCCTTGATACACGCCGAGTACAATATTACTGTTGCCCACGTCTACAACAAGAATCAAAGAGGTTCACCCCTCTTTCTTTTCGTTTAAATCTAAGCTGATATCAAGGCTCTCGAAAGAATAGGTTAACCTTCCAACCGAAATTACATCCACACCACTCTCGGCAATTCCACGGATGGTATCCAGAGAGACATTGCCTGATGCCTCCACCTTCACATGCGGAGCCTGTTTACGAATAACCGTAACAGCCTCACGCATCTGATCCGGATGCATATTGTCCAGCATAATGATATCCGCACCTGCCTGCAAGGCTTCATTCACCTGTGTCAGATTCTCAGTCTCCACCTCAATAGTCATCGTATGAGGAATGACATCTCTTGCCCGCTTCACGGCTTCTTTGATGCCGCCTGCCCCTTTAATGTGGTTATCCTTAATCATAACCGCATCGTACAATCCG
This sequence comes from Paenibacillus sp. PvP094, assembly GCF_040546835.1. Classification (NCBI taxonomy): domain Bacteria; kingdom Bacillati; phylum Bacillota; class Bacilli; order Caryophanales; family Paenibacillaceae; genus Paenibacillus; species Paenibacillus sp. PvP094. The sequence continues at coordinate 2,006,303 of NZ_JBEPOM010000001.1, forward strand.
AATCGGTGATTCGCCCCTCCACCGATCCGTACTGCATATTTCTCAAGCATGCGGTGTCCAGGGGTTGTTTTACGTGTATCCACCAATCGCGTAGAGAGGCCCTCTAATGCATCAACATATGAACGTGTGCGCGTTGCAATCCCCGACATGCGCTGCAGCAAGTTTAGCGCCAGACGCTCACCTGTAAGCAGACTGTGGGTGCTTCCTTCCACTTCTGCCAGCGTTGTTCCCCGAGTAACCTCATCTCCATCTTGAACCATCGGTCTAAATACGAGCGATGGGTCTACTACCTGAAATACCAGTTCAGCTACCGATATACCTGCGATGAACCCGTGGTCTTTGGCGTGAATAACTGCCTTGGATTGATGGCCTGCCGGAATCGTCACACTCGTAGTGACATCCCCTGCCCCCACATCCTCTCGAAGCCAGTTTTTGATGGATTGGATGAGTCCTTCATTATATCCGTTCAGTATCATGACATCAATTCCTCCACAATCGCTTGTTCTCTTTGCTGCAAACTATGCTTCTGCCAAGCCGCATCATCACGAAGCGGGAAATCCTCACGGTAATGTGCTCCCCGACTCTCCTGACGATGTAATGCTCCACTGGTGACCAGCCAGGCACAGGTCAACAGGTTGGCGTATTCCATCTCTTCCTTGTGTGTCAGCAAATAATTGAAGATGTCCATTTCACTCTCCAGTTTATCCAAGGCTCCCTGTAAGCCGGCACCGTTACGTCTCAGACCCACCTGACGGACCATCATCTTCTGCAAACTCAAACGCCGTTCCGAAATCGGCTGTTGCTCTTCCCATGTTCTATTCCCGACACTATGCGGCGGCAATTGGGAAACAATTTGTATTGAATTTAGCGGTGGCAGTGTTTGAATGCGTTCAACAATTCTGTGCCCAAATACAATGGCTTCAGACAATGAGTTACTCGCCAGACGATTGGCTCCGTGGACTCCCGTTGAGGAAACTTCACCACAAGCAAACAACCTTCCAATGCTGCTCTCCCCGTTCAAATCCGTTTTGACGCCGCCCATCATATAGTGTGCTGCAGGAGCAACCGGAATCCAGTCTGTGGTCATATCCAGTCCGTACCGCATACATGTCTCATATATGGTAGGGAATCGGTGCTTGATTAACTCAGCCGATTCATGAGTAATATCCAGATACACGAATGTACTGTTCGTCATCTCCATCTCACTAACAATCGCTCGTGCAACAATATCGCGCGGAGCGAGTTCAAGCTGTGGATGATAACGTTCCATAAAACGCTCACCTTTGATATTTCGCAGAAACGCGCCTTCGCCCCGTACCGCTTCAGAAACCAAGAAGCGCGGAGCACCCGGATAACATAGGGATGTCGGATGGAATTGAATGAACTCCATATCGCGAATGACTGCACCTGCACGATATGCCATGGCAACACCGTCAGCTGTGGCAACCTCCGGGTTGGTTGTATAGCGGTACAATTGCCCCGCCCCACCGGAGCAGAGCACCGTAGCACGCGCTTTTACAAACACCTTGGTACCGTCAGACTTCTGAACCAATGCCCCTACACATTCTCCGTGATCCGTGATCAAGTCAATGACAAAATGCTCATCCCAGACTTCAATACCTGAATGTGCACTTGCCTGTGCTGCAAGAGCCCTCACGATCTCGTATCCAGTCGCATCACCATTTGCATGCAAAATACGGCGGTGACTGTGCGCACCCTCCTGCGTCAACGCCAGCTCGCCGTTCTCCACATCAAACAATGTGCCCAGACGGATTAGTTCCTGTACTCCATCCGGGCCTTCGTTTACCAATGCTTCCACTGCCTCGCGGCGACACAGGCCCGCTCCAGCCACAAGTGTATCCTGCAGATGGTACGCAGGGGAATCATCTTCAGCGATTACCGCAGCGATGCCACCTTGTGCATAGCGGGTATTGCTCTCCAGTAACGACTTCTTTGTAATCATCAATACCTGATTATGTTTGCTTGCCCTGATGGCTGTATATAATCCGGCAATGCCAGAACCAATAACTAGTACATCCGTCTCCACAATGGGCAGCTGGGACAGATCAAAATCCACTATATATTGCGGTATCATCCTATTCACCTGTCTCGGAGCAAGAGTAGCGCATGCTACTTCACCAGTAACATGCGCTCTAGCGATTCTCTGGCTTTGTCGGCAACGGCCGGTGGTACGTAAATTTCCGGCTTCATCGTTTCCAGGCATTTTACCAGTTTCTTCAGGTTGTTGACCTTCATGTTTGGACACACCAGGAACTTGGTGGCAAAATGAAACTGTTTATCCGGGCTATCCAGTCGCAGCTGGTATCCTGTACCATCTTCCGTTCCTACGATAAATTCCTTGGCAGAAGAATTTTTACAATATTCAAGAATGGCTGTCGTGCTGCCTACAAAGTCTCCCATCTCCACGACTTCGGGACGACATTCCGGGTGTACGACAAACTCGGCATTTGGGTATTTGGCTCTCATCTCGACGACGTCTTTTACAGTCAGCATATCGTGAGTGTTGCAATACCCTTCCCAGATAATCATTTTTTTGTCTGTGTGCTGCTGAACATAATGTCCGAGGTTTTTATCCGGCACCCAGATAATCTCATCAGAATCAACAGATTGAATAACCCGGACTGCATTGGCCGATGTACAACAGATGTCGGTCTCCGCCTTAATCTCAGCCGAGGAATTGATATACGTCACTACTTTTGCATTGGGATGCTGCGCTTTCAGTTTACGCAGGCCCTCAACATTGACCATGTCTGCCATGGGGCATCCAGCACGTTCATCCGGAATAATAACCGTCTTGTTCGGGGCCAAAATCTTAGCGCTTTCACCCATAAAATGAACCCCGCAGAATACAATGACATCCGCATCCGTTTGTGCGGCTTTCTGTGCCAATAGAAATGAATCCCCACGAAAATCGGCTACTTCCTGTACTTCGTCACGTTGGTAATAATGAGCAAGAATAATAGCATTACGTTCCTTCTTCAACTCCATCAGCCGCGCTCGCAGCTCCCGGTTCATCTCAGCCTTGCGCTCTAAAGCCAGAGCTTCCACCTGTGATCCTCTCCTTTGACGGACAGCGCCATGCGCCGTTTCCTGTGACTATCTGCGTCGATATTTTCGCTTGAGAAACGAATCACAAGCGGTTTAACACCTAATGTACACAACGTTCACGACTCTGTCAATAAATGAAAAGGGCACAGAACAACACCCTAATCAACCGTTTCCTGCGTAGTTCGCGCTCTAGCTCGCAGTTATCATTATCTCTGCAATTTGAACAAAACGCACAAAAAAAGAGAGCCTCTCGGCTCTCTTTGATCTGTTCTCAGAACAGGTTCTGTTAGACATTAAGACGTTGGCTTCGTACCACCATCATCTGGATCATTACTGTTGCCTTTATCCAGATTCGGAGCATCGTTAGGGATATCTCCGGCAGGTGGTTCAGGTGTTTCGTCTTTGCCTTGAATGCGAACACGCACATCACCGATGTTATCGACGATTGGTTCTCCGCCTTCACTTGGCGTACCTTCGTTATCATTATCGCTCTCCGGTTTTGGAGTCAAGGAACCTGTCTCGATCAATTGTTTGATCTGATCCATTTCCAGAGTCTCCACTTCAAGCAACGTTTGAGCGATCAAATGCATTTCTTTGGAATGTTTTACGAGCAAGTCCTTACATTTCTCGTAACATTCATTGATAAAGCGCTGCATTTCCTGATCGATCTCATAAGCGATGGAATCCGAGTAATTCTGTTCATGGCCGATATCCCGTCCAAGGAATACCTGTCCTTGTGAACTTCCGAATTGCATAGGTCCCAATTTCTCACTCATACCGTACTCCATAACCATGCTGCGAACAATACCTGTCGCTTGCTGGAAGTCACTGTATGCACCGGTACCAATTTCACCAATGAACAATTCTTCTGCCACACGGCCCCCGAGGAGCCCTGTAACTTTGTCCAAGAGCTCTTGCTTGGTAACCAGCATACGGTCTTCTTTTGGCAACATGATTACATATCCACCCGCACGTCCGCGCGGAATGATGGTCACTTTATGTACCATATCGGCATGTTCCAGGAAGTATCCTACAATGGTATGGCCTGCTTCGTGATAAGCAACGATTCGTTTCTCGCGATCACTGATGACACGGCTTTTCTTCTCCGTACCTACGATGACACGGTCGATCGCCTCGTCTACCTCACGCATGGAAATATCTCTTCTGTTACGGCGTGCCGCAAGCAATGCCGCTTCATTCAGGAGATTCTCAAGATCCGCACCAGAGAAGCCTGTTGTACGCTTCGCAATAATGTCCAGTTTCACATCTTTTGTGAGTGGTTTGTTACGGGAGTGTACTTTCAGTACCGCTTCACGACCTTTTACATCAGGGCGGTCAACCGTAATTTGACGGTCAAAACGTCCCGGACGCAGCAAGGCAGGGTCCAGAATATCTGCACGGTTCGTTGCAGCCACGATGATAATACCCTCGTTGGCTCCGAATCCGTCCATTTCAACGAGCAACTGGTTGAGCGTTTGTTCACGTTCATCGTGACCACCGCCAAGGCCAGCTCCACGCTGACGACCTACAGCATCAATCTCGTCAATAAAGATGATACATGGGGCGTTTTTCTTTGCATTTTCGAACAAGTCACGTACACGGGATGCACCGACACCGACAAACATTTCGACGAAGTCAGAACCCGAGATACTGAAGAACGGCACACCCGCTTCACCTGCAACGGCACGAGCAAGCAACGTTTTACCAGTACCCGGAGGCCCCACGAGCAATACGCCCTTAGGAATCCGTGCACCTACAGCTGCGAATTTGCGAGGATCTTTGAGGAAGTCAACGACCTCAACAAGCTCCTGCTTCTCTTCGTCCGCACCTGCGACGTCTTCAAATGTAACCCGCTTCTTCTCTTCGTTATAGAGACGGGCACGGCTTTTACCAAAGTTCATTACTTTACCGCCGCCGCCTTGTGCCTGATTAAACAGGAAGAAGAACAGCAGGAACATAATGATCAAAGGAATAAAGGATGTCAGAAGTGTCAGCCAGATGCTGTCACCTCTCATTGGCTCCTGATTTAACTTGAAATTATTAGCTTCACTTGCCGCAACAAGCTCACTAATCGCTTCATCCGTAGGAGGAATGTACGTTGAGAAATTTTCTGATTTGGCTTCGCTAGGCTTCTCTCTATATTGACCGGTCACAAGAAAAGACTGACCGTCGAATTGAACCGTCAATTCCGAGATGTTGTTCGCCTTAACCGCCGTGCGCAACTGATCATATCTAGGATTATCTGTGGCTTCGCCGCCATTGCTGACGAACTGCACTATGCCCACCACGACTAAAAAAAGAATCAAATAAAAACCAGAATTCCGGATGAACCGATTCATCCCCTACCTCCTCTCGAGACACTTTAATTATTTTAACATAGCCCGACATGGCTTCTCAACAGAAGGCACGAGCAGAACTGGGCTTGGAACTAGCATGCTTATTAACTGCTGTATACTTCCGGTTTCAAAATCCCGATGTAAGGGAGATTTCGGTACTTCTCGGCATAATCCAAACCATATCCGACGATGAATGCGTCAGGAATGTCAAAGCCGGTGTAATGAGCTTCAAGCTCAACCTTACGGCCTGAAGGTTTGTCAAAAAGCGTAACCACGCGCACCGTTTCGGCACCGCGATTTTGAAGCAGTTCAATTAAGTAACTGAGCGTAAGTCCACTATCGATAATATCTTCGACAATGAGAACCTCACGGCCTTCAACCGAGACGTCGAGATCCTTGATGATCTTAACAACGCCTGACGATTTGGTGGATGCTCCATAACTTGATACTGCCATGAAATCCATTTCAACAGGTACCGTTATGTTTTTAACCAAATCAGCCATAAATATAAACGCACCCTTGAGCACACAAATGACCAAAGGATTGCGACCTGCATATTCGGCACTTAGTGTTGCGCCTAATTCCTTGACTTTACTTTGAATTTCTTCTTCACTGATCAATACTTCCTGAATGTCGTTCTGCAACTGTGCGAACCTCCTAAGTTATACTATGAAAGCCTTACCTGAACCATAACCACTACCCCTGAATCGCTGAATTGCCTACAGTCATGTACAGGATGGCGGAAGTATCCTCCTTCACCGGTGCAATATTCGACCGGCGAACACCCGGCAACCAGACAATGTTGCCTGCTCCGTCGCAAACCACGGGAATACGCGGACGGACAGAGGGGGGGATTTTTTCATCGATGAAAATATTTTTCACCTTTTTGCTTCCGTTTAATCCCATGACTTTCATGGTATCTCCAGGTAACCGTGAACGCACAACCAGCGGCATGAGCAGTTGATCCGCATCAAATGCGGCCTGATCAGCCGTTTCCGGTACAAGATAGTCCTCGGGACTCATAGGAACGATCCGAAGATATCGGTCAATCTCCCTGAGTGAAAGCTCATAAGGTCCGTTCCATTGCACGAGACGATACTCGAAAGATTGATCCTGTACGTCTGTCCGTAAGCCAAAGGAAACCAGATCATACTCCCGGGTACAAACGAGTGTCTGTCCTAAATCTAGGCTCCAGGTCTTCGCATAAGGCTCTATCACCTTGCGGCGAATGGTTTCGATACGGGTAAAGTCGACAAAATCACTGTCCAAAGGCAGATAATTCAATATTAGTTTAATCAACCTTCGTTGTAAAGCGACATGTAACTTCAAAAAGGAAGGCACCTCAAAGGTTTGCCTTCCGCCGTTCACCTGCACTAGACACCTGTATGCGTCATATGCACCTTGCTCCATGAAATCGTCTTCATCGCCCACAATTTCGGCAAGCCGATTCAAAGACGGCGTGAGCTGTCCATTATATTGCCCCAAATAAGGAAGCACATCCAAGCGAATGGCATTGCGCCGATATTTACGCTGGGAATTGCTTTCATCATTAAAGTACAGAAATCCCTGAGTATTACAAGCTTCTACAAGGTCTGTCTTGTTTATACGAAGACATGGACGAATAAGTTCCACATTTTTTTCACGGCGTTTAAACTTCATTCCGGACAGTCCGGTTAACCCGCTGCCACGTAATAAATGAAGCATAACGGTCTCTGCCTGATCATCCGCATGATGTGCCAGAGCAATGCTTGCTGCACCATATTTATCAGCTACCTCATGCAGAAATGTATACCGCCTATCGCGTGCTGCTTCCTGTGATCCCTTCCCTGTAAGCTTCATATAGGAAGGAATATCGGCCTTCACCCATTCAAAAGGAATATTCAGCTGTGCTGCCATTTTCCCGACCATTTCGGCTTCTTCATCGGATTCTGCGCGGAATCCGTGATGTACATGAGCACAGACCAGTTCCAGCGGAACATGTCTCGTACTGATCTCATGCATAATATGCAAAAAAGCCACCGAGTCCGGTCCGCCCGATACTGCGACGATGATCCGATCCCCGGGAACCCATAACTGATGCTCTTCCGCTGCCTCCAGCACATGATTCACCAGCTCGTTCCAGCGTAAAGCCTCCATACCTGTTCCTCATTCCTTGCGTTATGTATATGCACCTGTAAAAATTAAAAACGCAGTGCATAGATGAGTACCCCAATAAGTAATATAACGGATACAGCGAATGCATTTTTCAGCCAGCGTGGTGTAGTGCTTGATGAACGCCGGCGAAGATGTGTTGGCCGGGCCATCATGTCTTTCCAGGCCTTGGCTGCATGTCCGGCATCCCGGAACTGTCCCCGAAGGGCCTGAATCGTCCAGTTACGAAACGGTCGCAGCCTTTCGCTCCGCTCCACCAGGGCCGTGAGCTGATTGACACTCCGCAGTTGTGGCAATCCTTCGGCAGCCAGCGCCTTGAGTGCTTCACCCTCCAATACATGAATCAGTAACAGGGCAAAAGCAAAAACATCGTAGGTGCCATCTGCTGTTCGGCTTCCGCCATTCCAGAAGCCCCTGTCATACCATTCGGTAAACTGTTTCACACTTCGTCCAATCGACGTTACTCCACCATAATCAATGAGCTCCACTTGACCAAAATCGGATACCAGTACGTTCTGAGGCTTAAGATCACCAAACACCCATCCCGCCTGATGTAATTGTGCCAGCTTCTGCAAGAGTCTAAGCCCAACCAGCAGTGTCCAGTCCGTCCCTTGACGCCTGATGAAGTGGTGAAGAGCTTCACCCCGAACATAACGCATCACATAAAAGGGAATGTCCCGTCCCTGAATGGCATAATCGTCCACATCCTTGAGATAGGAAGGAATACCACTCTGCTTCAGGGCCTCATGATTACGCTGTAGCTGAAACGATTTGAGCACATTGATCTCTGATTGCAGATCGAACGGATCAAATCCCATCTTAAGTGCATAGTGCTTGCCATTCTCACCCCGCTGGACAAGAAAAACGATGCCGTTGGCGCCTTTGCCCAGCAGCTTGCGAATCGTATAACGGCTGCGATTCCATTTTCCCGTAATTACTGTTCCTGGCGGGAAAGAGGCATCAGACAACGTTGTCACCGAGCATCCCTTCTCTTTCAATGCGATAGTTCCCTTCTATTTCCTGCTGTCCCTCCAGTGTACCATAACGGTAAAAATCAATCACCTTCTGAATCGCAGGACCTGTCGGGGTCGCACCTTTCATCTGCAGACGTCCAAACAGCGAACGGACACTGCCCAGATCCGATGTCCAGTTGATATCCATCACAGCCTCTTCTCCACTATGGCGACCCGGGAAATGAAATACCGAGAGCTTGCTCTGCCCTACACGCGACTGCAAGCTCAACATCAAATCCCGGATTCCTTCTTCAACCGCAGCGAGCTTCGGCTTCATGCTTGCACTTACATCGATCAACAGGATTACCTGAAGAGGGGCTGTTTCAGCCAGATTATCTATTACTTCTACCACCTGAGCACGCTGTGCAGGTTCAAGGTCTGTTACGGTTTTGGACACCTTCTCTCCCAAAATTTGTGTTAACTCTCTATTAACCGCCTGCTGAATGGTCTGAACCACCGTTTTCCTTGTCATCATCTGCATCGTATGGGCAAGCTGCCTTGTGCCGACAATTTGGCTGATCCCCCCTCCGGCTTTTGCAATATCCTCAATCTCCCGGCTACCCAGTTCACCAATGGTCCCATAATCGATCACACCAACTACATTGACCGTGATTCCCTCTTCACGGGCTTCCGCTGCTGCCAGTACCGGACTTGTACCTACATTAGAACAACCGTCGGTGATCAACAAGATCTGCTTCATCCGAAATCCCTCCGTTTTTCGTTACTCTCCAATTCTATGACTAGCATTGCCAGAATGAAGAGACTTCAAACAGAGAACGATGCAATTAACTTACTGTACGGGGACGCTCCATCCGGTTAATACCCGGTACTCGCAATGTGGCCCATTCCGGACGGTAGTGCTCTACTTTTCCTACAACGACAGTCATATCATCCAAAATCTCATGCTGCTGATATCGAATCACGCTCTCTAGCAGGCAGTCCGCTACCTCCTGCGGATCGTCACTATCAATCTCCTGAATGAGACGTTTCATCCATAGCTCTTTGTTGACGGCATACCCTGGGGCATCATAAATTCCATCCGTCATCATAATCAATATGTCGCCCGGTTGAAGCTGTACAGTGACCAGATCCACTTCGATATCTTTAATAATGCCAATGGGCAGGTTGCTGGCCGATACCTGAATAACCTCCTGTCCGCGTTTAATAAAGCTCGGAGTTGAGCCGATTTTCATAAATGTGGTCTCTGCCGTATATTCATCGATTAGAGCCATGTCCACCGTCGCATACATCTCTTCAGGTGAGCGCAGCATCAGCACAGAGTTCACGGACTTGATCGCCAGCTTCTCATCCATGCCTGATTGAAGCAACTGTTCCAAAATATTTAACGCGGCACTGCTCTCCATGCGCGCACGTTCCCCGTTGCCCATACCATCACTGAGTGCCACCGCAAAGGTACCATTCCCCAGTTCAACCGTGCTGAAGCTGTCCCCGGATAACAAATCTCCCCCTTTGGCAGCCGCAGCTACCCCTGTAGTCACCTCATAGGTTTTGGCTGATCCAAAGGTAACGGTTGCCAGACCCTGACGCGGATCCGTCATCGTCTCATGAAGAACAGCAATATGCTCGTCCAGAACATCCGAAATCAGCGGTGCGATCATCTTCCGGCATTCATCAAATCCCCTCGTGTAGGCATGAACAATCTCGATTTCCACATTGCCTGCTTCCAGATTGATAATCTCAATCGAATGAATGGACAGGCCCAGCGACTCCAGCGCATCCCGAATCTGTTCCTCCTGCTGTACCATCTCCTCACTTTCCCGTTGGATTTCTCTGGCCAGGTCCTCCATCACCTGGGATACTCCGGATAATTGCTCGGCAACCAGCTGTCGGCTGTCCACAATCTGACGCTTCCACTGCATATTATGCTGGTAGAGCCCATACTGGGCACGCATAACCTCGAGCACCTCCTCCGGTTTGGCACATACCCTGTTCCACTCCACAGGAATTTGTTTGCCCGACATCTCCGGGTTTGCCTCAATGGAACTCATCACATCCGTCATGTATTTATAGGTTTGAATAAACTTTGCATCCCAGCACTGTGCACGTTTGAAGCACCCTGCACACGTTCCCTCTGCTACCGCATTCATGAAATGCTCCATGCCGCCTTCGTTCTGTACCGGTTCCCCCGTACCGGACATCTGATCGAAGCTGCGGGAAAGCTGGCGGAATACCTGTGAGAAGCGGGTCACCCGTTCTGCCGTGATATCCCGAATTCGCTTCGCATATTCATGCTGCGATTTGGTATGATCCTGTGTACCTGGCACATATTTGGATATGGCCGCCATCATGCTTTTAGGTGTAAGCATGAAAAGAACAATGGCTGCGCACGTCTCCCATAAGGAGTTCATCACGTCACCTGGACCGCCCAGATAAATGGATAGAATGGATGAGCCGAGCAGCATCCCCAGTGCAACGCCTGCACGTTTGCCCTCTCTAAGCATACCCGCCAGCATCCCGGCAAAAGCGAGCAAACTCATTTGGTATACGGCGGACATGTCAGCGAGACTCAAAATCAGCCCCGTAATGACCCCGACGGATGCCCCAAGGGGGGCTCCGCCCACCAGCGCGAAGATCAGAATTAAATAACGAGAGAGCATATGCTCCACGGAAAGGGACTGAATGGTCCAGCCCACCGCGCCTGTCATAACGGAGGCCAGCAATATGATCAGGCAGAGGATCTCCTCGCTCTTTAGGTTGAATTTCTTTTTGCGGTACGTAAAAATCGGTATGGCTTGTATAAAAACCAGGGTAAGCACGAAGCTGAGTACGGAGTCCATCGTGAGCATTAACATGGCGTACCAGCTGAAAGACGGCCCAATGACGACTGCGAATAACTTGACCATAAAAGTAGTCGTAAACACCATTGTTGGTGCATAAGATAATTCAGCACGGTCATAAGACTCCAGCCCTCTGAACAAGAGATAGAAGATCGCCATCTCAGACGCAACGATAAGTGGAACCGGAAACGGAGCAAACAGACTCCCCGCCAGCAAAGCGGCCCCAACGGGAATAATGTAATCCCTTCGCATGAAGGCAATCACCGCGAAGTAGGCAATTGCAAAGGGCGATAGTTCATTCAGGATCATGGCCTTCCCTAATAAAAATCCCATAAATGTAAGGAGCAGCACCCATTTGCGTGCAGCAACGAACTGGACAGCCTTGCGGGAGGTAATCCACTGTTTGAGACGTACGGACAGCTCCTCCCGAGCTTCTGTACTCCCTTTACCAGCTTTCATTCCCGGAAATTGAATGACATTCCACTTTTCCATCATCCCAAGGCACCCCATTCGATTATTTGTTTTCGTGTTTCATTCTCGATGGTTCTGATTATAGATAGATTAGAAGACGTAGTTTGTCACAATAGGTGGACAGGGTTCAAAAAGTTTACGACAAAAGAAACAAGCCTGGCGCGGAGGAGCGAAACCCCCGGCCTTATTGTCATTCCATCCTTTACAACCTGATTCACCGAGGACGGGGTTGTCTTATTTTGAATGGCATTTGTTCTGCCTTTAACTTGAATTGAACGGGATACCTGCGGAATGGCATGGAAACATGTCGGTAAAAAATGGTAGACGACAAATGTTCTTATTTCCTATGGTCCTTGTGCGAAAAAAGTGCATCTGTGGAGCACTACTTTACAAGAAAAGCCAGGAATCCAGTGGAACGCGCATAGGCGACGGTAAACCCCAAAAAATATGCGCAACCAACAGACTAAAAGAAAAAAAGGACAAAACGCAAAAAAGCCGTCGACCCTTACGGGTTAACGGCTTTTCTTATATTTTAAATCAGGTTGATACAGATTACACGCGCTTGGCTCCACGGCCTCCGCGTTTGCCCTCTGTGTTCTTCTTGAGCGAAGAGATCCGCTCTTCACTATCTTTCAGGAAGCGTGACATTTTATCCTCAAATGAAGGTTTGCCTGCTGCGGGCTTGAAAGAACGGCCTCCACGGTCGCGGTTAAATCCACCGCCGCCGCCACGGCCTTGGCCGCCACTTGGGCCTCCACCGCTGAATCGTTCGCGATCTCCTCCACTGCGTTCCGGTCTTGGAGCTCTTGGGGGTCTGGATTGTGTTTGTTGCTCAACCGGTTTGTCAACAGCTTGCTTAATGGAAAGTCCGATTTTGCCATCCTTGTCAACGTTGATGACCTTCACTGTAACGACGTCATTAAGTTTCAGGTGGTCGTTGACATCTTTGACATAATTGTCGGCGATTTCCGAGATGTGAACGAGACCCGTGACACCTCCTGACAGATCCACAAATGCTCCAAAATGCGTGATGCCTGTCACCTTGCCCTCTAACTTGGTGCCCACTTCAATTGCCATAGAATAAAATGATCCTCCCTTAAAAATATACAACCCGATTTTTTAGATGCCAAAATCAATGCTGTGCTAAATGTAATTATACCTTATGCCGCAAACCAAGGTCAACAGAGCTCTACCCCGCAGGGGAGCCTATTTTTTACAGTATAACGGCTTCAGATATATGGATAATAATTCTTGCTCAGTCATGAGCGTAATTTCATCAGTTCCCTGACTCTTCAACCTGGATTGGCGTCTCTTCAGGCAAGTAATAGCCTTTTTTCCGCGCCAGCTGTCCTATGTATTCAGGGTCCTTCAACCGACTGACTTCATACTTCAACTGATCCAGCTTCTTCTGCGTCTCTTCCTTCGAAGCCTGCTGTGCGGCCAATTGCGAACTCTTGTCCGAAATCTGTGCATTCTGTACAAGGAACGTATATCCTGCCCAAATGACAAATACAACGATGAATGTCATCCAGAGCATGAGGCGTCTTCTTGCGCCGGCAGATTTCCCTTGGCCTGTTGGGGCTGCAGATCTCCCCACAGGTGTTTTACCCATTTTTGGACCTCCTTAAAACCAGCGTTTCCATATCGTTGCAATACTTGAACCCGCACGGATCATCCAACGGGGCGTTACCCAATGCTTCAGGAGCGGCCTAAACATCCAGCGGAACAACTTGCCGAAAGGTACCAAACATTGCAATACCAGCTTGCCCAGGAATATCAGTATCGCGAGCACAAAACCCAATATCACGCGAACTAGCTTGTATAGTCCCTTCGCTGGCATAACGAACAGGATGTTAAGGATATGTCCACACCAATGAATAAGTGTTCTTGCGAGTTTAATTAACATTACCACAAAACGCTGGGTTGTAACACTTAAAAGCCAAAAATAGAAGCAAACCCCTATAATTAGTCCCAAAAAGACATAAAACCGCAGCTGTCCGTGGTTTCCGGCATACAGCATCCGGAAAACGAACAGCGCGGAAGCAACCCAGTACAACAGGTCAAGCGTGTGCATGCTCCATCTCGGGAAGCGCAGCTGACCGGACAGTACCCGGTAACTGTCGTAGGCCATACCCATTACGATTCCCGACAACAGCATCCATGTTAATGTGATCCACTGCGTGTCCAGACTCATCGGAACATCTTGCCGAACAGGCCTTTACTATTCTTGTTCTGGGAACCGGGGTCCAGATATTGCAGAGAACTGACTGTACCTTCAATGGATAGCAAACCTTCCTCCAGGCTCAAGTTTTTGATATGTAAATTGTGCCCCCGGATGGTCAGATGCCCAAGTTCAGTCTGCAGCAAAAATTCCTCACTGTCGAAGCTCTCTACATTGGAGACACCTGTCAGATCCAGCAGTTTGCGATTTTGCATGCTCAAATGATGCTGTTTCGGTTTACCGTGCTCAACCATGGCATGTACCCCTCCTTCTTACACCTAGCTTATGGAGGCGAAGGCGGGAATAGAACCAGGGATCATGAAGGAAATGCTTCTGCTTATGCAAACACAAAAGCACCCTTCCTGTATAGGAAAGGTGCTTCTATCTCACTTACTTTCATTCACAAAAGAGCATATCGGGCAGATGATTACCAGTTCAGCCCGTTATCCTTGGCGATCGGCTCTTCCTTAACCAAGGTATAGAGGCTGCTCGCCTCGTCCTTCTTGGTGCTCTCAGCAAGACGTTCCACCTTCACAGTGACCAGCTTCTGACCGAACTGAACCGTCAGCTCATCGCCCACTTTAACAGCAGCGCTTGGCTTCGCTTCACGTCCGTTAATCAGAACACGCCCCTGTTCGGAGACGTCCTTGGCCACAGTGCGGCGTTTGATCAGCCGGGAGACCTTCAGGAATTTATCAAGACGCATTATTTTACGGCTTCTTTAAGTTTGTTGCCTGCTTTGAATGCAGGAACAGTGGACTCAGGAATAACGATTTCATTCCCTGTTTGTGGGTTACGTCCGGTACGACCGGAGCGTTTGCGGGTTTCAAAAGTGCCAAAGCCGATCAGTTGTACTTTGTCTCCGCTTGCGAGTGCATCTGTAATTTCTCCCAAGAAGCCGTTCAATACGGACTCAACGTCTTTTTTAGTCAAACCGCTTTTGGTGGAAATGTTGTTAATCAGATCTGTTTTGTTCATTTTTAAAAGCCTCCCAAATTAAAAAGAAAGTATCTGCGAATCCTGGCAAACCGACTGACTGCCGCGGCTTTCGCGCAAGGTTACTACACATGTATTCTGGCTTGGATTCTGAATTCCTGCCTCGGCCAGCGACTTTTTTTGGCTGATGATGAACCTATGCCTATAGAAAGTCTAAGTCCAATACCCGGAATGTTGTCCGATCAATCAGGAATAACCCTAATCCAAATATGAACACATGTTCGTATAGCATATCATACCATTGAAAAACATGGAACAAGGATATTTGAACAGTTTACTTGGTCTACCCTGTTACAGTCCAGCCTTCTTCGCCGCTTGCCAGAATTGCTCCATCTCTTCGACGTTACTATCTGCAGGTGTCCTTCCAAGTTCACGAAGCCGCTCCTCAATATATCGGAACCGCTGAGTGAACTTGCGGTTGGTGGCAGCAAGAGCCTCCTCCGGGTCCGTATCAATGAAACGAGCCACATTCGCCGTAGCAAACAGCAAATCGCCCAGTTCCAGCTTCCGCTCTTCAGCCGATTGATTGCTACGCACTGCTTCTTTCAGTTCTGCCAGCTCTTCTTCAATCTTGGCAAATACGCCATTCACATCATCCCAGTCAAAACCAACCTTGGCTGCTTTCTTCTGGAGCTTGTACCCTTTCATCAAGGCAGGCAAATCGCGGGGAATACCATCCAGCACCGAAACGGTCTGTTGATCGATCCCTTTGCGCTTCTGCTCCTCTGCCTTCATCTGTTCCCAGTTCTGCAGTGCTTCATTCGCATTCTCGGCCTGATGCTCGCCAAATACATGAGGATGACGGAAAATGAGCTTGTCATTAAGCCCTTCAATGACATCAAACACATTGAAGGTGCCCACTTCCTCTTCCATCTGGGAATGCAGCAGAATCTGCAGCAATAAGTCCCCAAGCTCCTCTTTCATGTGGTCAGGATCATCTTCATCGATCGTTTCAATGACCTCGTACGTCTCTTCAATCAGGTTCTTGCGAATCGACTGATGGGTCTGCTCCTGATCCCACGGGCATCCGCCCGGGCTGCGAAGAATATTAACAATTTCATGCAACCTTGCAAAAGAGCGGCGTCGCAGGGCATCATCCGTGTTTTTCGGCACGTAAATGAGGGAGAGGTTTCCGTAACCTTCAATCCGGTCCAGCTCATGAAGAGGTACCTTGTGGATGATCTCCTGATCCTGTACACCGAGGGCGTGTCCAACAAATACCGGATAATCATCTGGATATACATCCATCAGGCATAGCTTCACATCAGACGCAGTAAACACATCATAAACCTGCCCGATCAAGGTATGCAGCTGAGGCTGCACTAGTTCCGTGCTCAGGCTGCTTGCATCAAGAAGTTGGAAGCCTTCAATGGGGTCAAATCCGAGACGGATAAAGGCTTCATCCAGGAAACTCTCTCCCCCCATGACACGAAGTGAGATCCCCATTTGCGGGCAGCGTTCCTTAAGCAGCCGTACACTCGCCTCTGCCACCATCGGATGGCCTGGCACAGCGTAGACAATCTCGGTTCCCGGCTCTCCCTGACGGGCAGCCTCAATGAGGCGATTGGCAATCTCGTCATAGACCTCCGGGAATGATGCTTTCGCCTCGTAGATTGCATCAAATGATGTCATCTCCAGCCCTTCCTGCTTCAGATCATTCAGCACAGGATGATCCAATGTGCGGACATACAGCGTAGCCGCTTGTTTCATTTTCTTGATAATACCTACTGTCAGCTGATCTGCATCTCCTGATCCAAGACCAACGACGGTCAAAGCTGCTGCGCTCATTTTCAAGCCTCCATCCGAACCATTCTGCAGAATGCCTCCCTTTGTTACATCGACATGAGGAACATACGCAGAACAGCGCTCTATAATTACACGTATTATAACAGAATCAGTGGATATCCAATAATTTCACACGTAAAAGGGTGAGACAGGGCTACCGCAGGACATGCATCCTGCGAAGCAATTTGGCCAGGCGCGGTCCAAGCTTCGGGATCGCGGCCAGATCTGTGGCGGTCAGCAGCCCGGTACGGGCTGACGCCAGCAAGAACACGGCTGCGCCTGCGGCAATGCCAAGCAGGCTTATGCCTACCGCGGCCAGCCTGCGATCGGCCGCGATGCCCATGCCGCCGAGCACCGCTCCGGCAGCCCAGGCCATGCCTGCCGCCGCCACGCTCATGGCGGCGATCACCAGCGCCGGCTTCACCAGAACGGCGCCAGGGTCAGGGCGCATCGCGGTACGCCGCGCCAGCAGGGCCACATTCAGGCCGGCCGCCAGCATATAGGCGACTGCGCCTGCCAGGGCCGCGCCGCTGATGCCCAGCGCGGGCACAAGCATGACGTTCAGCAACGCCTTGACGCCTGCGGCGGCCAGCATGCTGAACGCGGGTGCGCGCACGGCGCCGAGGCCCTGCAGCAGCGCCGCCGCAATGATGCTGACGGTGCTGCCCGCCGCCGTCAGCGCCATATACCGCAGAGCTTCGGTGCCTGCGGCATCACCGTACAGCATGCGGTTGATCGGTTCTGCCAGCACCGCCAGACCAGCGGATGCAGCCAGACCGATTAACCAGAACCAGCGCAGCGCGATGCTTGCCTGCTGCCTGACGGCTTCCGGCCCGCCCTTCAGGCGGGCTTCGGCCATCGCCGGAATGAACAGCACGGATAGCGACGTAGCAAGCATCGTCACGAGCTGTACAAGCGGTAACCCCCGATTGTAAATTCCGAACGACACCATGGATTCGACCTCATCCAACCCTTCACTTCTTAGAAGCCGGGGCACCGTGAAGGTATCCACCAGGTTCATCAGAGGTACAGCGAGCGAACCCAGACAGACGGGAATGGCATATACCAGCAAGGTTCGAATCCATTGACCATTGGTGGGGAGCTTCTCCGGTCCAGGCCCGTTTTTTGTCCATTGCTGTAGTTGTCCCTCCCTGGCTTCCGATCTCTGCAACCCTTCCATCACTTCTTGGGATAGACCCGTTTTCCTGCTCTTTCGCCGCCTACCGTACATATAGGCGAGCATGGTGAGTAACCCCACAAATCCACCGGCAACGGAACCTAGCATGGCTCCGGCAGCAATGGACTCCAGTGATGCTTCCCGCTTCATCAGCCATAGCAGCAGCACAATCATTACCGTCACACGAATCGTCTGCTCTACAACCTGTGACACAGCGGTCGGCACCATCTGCTGTAAACCCTGAAAATATCCACGGAGTCCAGTCATTAGCGGGACAAATAGCAGTGCAAGCGCTGCAGCCCGAATAGAAGGAATGACATGTCCATTACCAATCAGATGACCTATAAGTGGTGCACCAATGTACATCAGTATGGCCAGGATTAATCCGATGCCTCCAAGAAGCATGGAAGACAGACGGATAATCCGTTTGCCCTCCTCGGGCCTCCCCAGCGCATGTTGTTCGGCAACAAATTTGGATACGGCAACAGGCAGTCCGGCGGCAGCAATCGTAATAATAAGCATATAGAACGGATATACCGTGTTATAAATGCCAAAAACACCGTCGCCCCCTAGATTCTGTAACGGAATCTTTTGAAAAGCACCGATGATTTTAGAAATAATGGCAGCAAGGCCAAGCACAAATGCACCCTGCAGCAATCTTGAGCCAGTAGTAGACGGCTGTTTCATAAGTCCCTCCTACAGTTATCCAAGCGATTATATCCAGTAAGCATACTTTGCTATTATACCTGCCTGAAGCCGCACAGACTAACCTTCTGTTGAAGTTCCCTCTATCCGCTCTTAATTCAGCCTTTTTAAATGCAAAAAAACTCCTGTCTGCCGAATAGGCATCAGGAGTTAATCTGCTGTTTATTGTTCCATCTGCTTGCCAAGGAAGCCAGCAGCTGTCTCAGCCATTTTTACTTCCATCTGGGACATCTTCACGGATTCATCCTTGTTATACAGAATGACGGTTCCAATAGGGTCTCCACCCGAAATGATGGGTGCGATGACGAAAGAGGATAATGTTTCATCATGATCCTTGCTGATCTCATAGGAGCCACTACCTGTCTCAACGATGGTCTTGCGATTTTCCATGCAGCTCTCTACCAGCTGACCTACCTGCTTGTCCAGATATTCCTTCTTGGAGCCACCCGCTACCGTAATAATGGTATCGCGGTCGGAGATCATGGTTACATGACCTGTACTCTCATACAACGATTCAGCATATTCTTTGGCGAAATCGCCCAGTTCGCCGATCGGCGAATATTTTTTTAGAATGACTTCTCCATCACGATCCACAAAAATCTCAAGCGGATCTCCTTCACGAATTCGTAACGTACGACGGATTTCTTTTGGAATGACCACACGGCCGAGGTCATCAATACGGCGGACAATACCAGTAGCTTTCATTTCACATGTTGCCCCACTTTCTCGAGAAGATTTTTCAACTACTGTTCCTTAATGGGTAGAGGAAAGTCCCAGAACGTTTAGTGTGATATCTTGACCATAGTATTCATCTGTTCCCATTTCCTTATACATACTTTGAAGAATATAGTTGTGTTCTCTTCGCAGAAGGTGACCATGTACCCATTACGCTGCTGTCTGTACAAAAAGAAGCAAGGGGCAGGCCATAAGTCCTCCCCTTGCTTCTCTAAGCTTGTCCAGAAAGTAAGTGTGCTGCAGCTCGTTTCTTACTTGCTGCTTGTATCTGCGCTATCGCCTGTTGTTGCATCGGACTCTGTTTTAGTACCTTGATCTGTCTTAGCGTCAGTACCTGTGGACTCGTCCGTTTTGGTTTCTGTAGATTTGTCACCTTCGGTTCCAGTTCCAGTACCCGTTGTGCCTTCAGTACCTTCCGTAGTACCTTCTTCAGCCTTGTCTGTCTTCGGCAGGTTTACTTCCTTCACGATCTTATCCAGTTCATTTGTCATGAACGTATCGATCTCTGCAGCTGCCAATTGGCTTTTGAGTGTTTCTTTTTGCTCATCTGTCAATTTGCTGTAGTCTGCTTCCGTACGGGATTCCACTTTCATCACGTGATAGCCGTATTCCGTCTCAACCGGATCACTGATTTTGTTGATCGGCAATGTTTTGGCAGCTTCTTTGAACGCTTCTACCCAGTTGGATACAGGGGTATTTTCGTACAATCCGCCATTATCTGCAGAGCCTGGATCTTCGGAGTATTCTTTTGCAACTTTTGCAAAGTCTTCACCGGCATCCAGTTTAGTTTTAACTTCTTTCGCAATTTTCAAGGCATCTTCTTTTTTACGCTCTTTTTGCGTATCTGGGTCCGTGAAGTTAATCAGGACGTGACGAACCGAAGCGGTTGTGAACTGATCCTTGTTTGTTTCAAATTCTTTTTTGATTGCATCTTCCGTAACGCCAGTCTCTTTATCCTTGATAACAGTCATGATGCGAGTCATGTAATCCTTGATGTTTTGATCTGTCAGGTTCTGAGCTTTCAACATTTCAGTCCATTGATCGGCTTGAACAGAAGCCTTCATTTTGTCGAACTGCTCGGTAGCCACTTTGGCACCTTCTGTTTTGGCTTCTTCACTCGCTTTGCCACTCAAATATTCATAAGCAACTTCCTGGCGCACCAGGTAGTCCTTGAAATCGTCCATCTCCATCATTTGTGCATATTCCGGATAGAGGAATTTCATGACCCGTTGCTCCATATCGAATTCATTGGCTGTAATTGTACCGCCATCATATGTCGCTACAACAGCGCTTGTATCATTGGTTTCTGGTGTAGCTGCTTCATCCTTCTTGCCGCATGCAGCAAGCAGTGATAAGGACAGTACTGCAACCATACTCACGGAGAGTACTTTCCCTACTTTTTTATACTTTGGTAACATCCTTTGGTTCCCCCTTTGATTTAAAAGCACTCTTCATGGACTCCAGAAATTTCTCTACCAGCTCCATCAGTTGCTTGTCCCCAAGCCCTTTGCCTTTGACATGAATAAGCATATGGGGTCCTTGTTCAAATTGTACACGTCTTTCGAACTGATTTCCAATGTGCGCAATTTTCGAGAGCTCAAATGCATGCTCACGGCCTTCGTAGAATTTCACGGTAAGGTCGTCACCACGCTGCGTAATGGACTCAATTCCGTACATTTTCCCGTACACTTTCAACCTGGCTACAGCCATAAGATTAATGACAGCTTCCGGAAGGTCGCCGAATCGGTCAACCAATTCGTCTTCCAGCTCCATGGCATCGTCGAAAGAGGCAATAACCGCCACTTTTTTGTAAATCTCAATCTTCTGTATACTGTCATAGATATAATCACCCGGCAAGTAGGCATCGATGCTGAGATCGAGCGTGGTGTTCCATTGATCGGAAGGTACCGGCTCTTCCCCGAGCATGGTGACTTTGCGTTTGTTAATTTCCTCGGCCAACATCTGAGAATACAGGTCGAATCCGACTGAGGCAATGAAGCCGTGCTGCTCTGCTCCCAGCAGGTTCCCTGCTCCGCGGATCGATAGATCTCGCATCGCAATTTTGAATCCCGACCCCAGCTCGGTAAACTCCTTAATAGACTGCAGACGTTTCTCTGCAACCTCGGTCAGCACTTTATCCCTTTGGTACGTAAAGTACGCATAGGCAATTCGATTGGACCGTCCAACGCGCCCACGCAGCTGGTACAGCTGGGAAAGGCCCATTTTGTCTGCATCATGAACAATCAGGGTATTTACATTCGGGATATCTACCCCTGTCTCAATGATGCTTGTGCTTACGAGCACATCATATTCGCCATCCAGGAAGTCCAGGATGGTTTTCTCCAGCTCTGTCTCCGACATCTGACCATGGCCCACGCCCACTTTCGCTCCAGGAACCAGGTCAGCAATTTCGGCAGCCATCTCCTGAATTCCTTGAACACGGTTATACAAATAATAAACCTGACCCCCACGTGCCAGTTCCCGCTCAATGGCTTCCCGAACAAGCGCCTGGCTATGTTCCACGACATAGGTTTGCACCGGGAAACGATTCTCTGGTGGTGTTTCAATAACCGAGAGATCACGGACTCCCAGCATGGACATGTGGAGGGTACGCGGAATTGGTGTAGCCGTCAGTGTGAGCACGTCCACGTTTGTTTTCAGCTTCTTCAGTTTCTCCTTATGGGTTACACCGAAGCGCTGCTCTTCATCAACGATAAGCAGTCCTAGATCCTTGAATACCAGATCCTGCGATAACAACCGGTGCGTACCAATGACAATGTCGACTGTTCCACTTTTAATGCCTTTGGCGGTCTCATTTTGTTCCTTACGGGAACGGAACCGGCTTAGGACATGAATATTGAATGGATACCCCGAGAAACGTTCACGGAATGTCTCATAATGCTGCTGTGCCAAGATCGTGGTCGGAACGAGTACCGCAACCTGTTTGCCTTCGATTGCCGCTTTGAAAGCAGCACGAATGGCAACCTCGGTTTTTCCGTAACCGACGTCTCCACATAGCAGACGGTCCATGGGACGATTTTGTTCCATGTCCTTTTTAATTTCTTCAATCGCACGGACCTGATCACGAGTTTCATCATAAGGGAACATGGCCTCAAATTCCTGCTGCTCGGCAGAGTCCTTCTCAAAACCGAAACCTTTTGAGGTCTGACGCTCCGCATAGAGCTTGATCAGATCGTCGGCGATATCCTGTACAGATGAACGAACTTTATTTTTAACCCGTGTCCACTCGTTACCACCCAGCTTGTAGATCTTGGGCTCTTTCTCTTCTGACCCGACATATTTCTGGATCAGATCGATCTGTTCGATCGGTACCGACAGTTTATCCCCACCAGCATAGAGAATATGCATATAGTCCTTATGAATACCGCCAACCTCAAGCGTACCAATGCCTAGATATTTACCAATCCCGTGGTTCTGATGGACAACATAATCGCCCACTTTCAGCTCACTATACGATTTAATCCGTTCTGCATTATCTACATTACGGCTTTGTTTGCGTGCCTTGCGCTGCTTTTGGGAGAACATCTCACCTTCGGTTACGACGGCTAAATGAATGGACGGCAGTTCGAATCCGGTCTGCAGGTTACCGATAAGCATTTCCGGTTCCGGTATATCGTAGTCCATGAGGACGCGCCGCATACGATCGAGTCTTTCTTCCCCGCTCGCCAGCATAAGCACATGCACTCCGGCTTTCTGCCAGCGCTCCATCTCGGCCTTAAGCACATTCATCTGTCCGTGGAAATCCTGCATGCCCCGACTGATAAAATTCAGAATGTTTTGAGGCTGTGTATGTGGAACCTGACGCAAGAAGATCGACATAAACAGTGTCTGGAATGGACGTTCATATAACAGCTCATCCCCATCTGCCGACAAATGAAGATCAGGCAGCGTTTTTCCATTTTGCATCAAATGCAGATTCCACTCCGATTCATCCCGGTCGAGCTGCTTGGATGTTTCAGCCAGCCGTGCAGGTTCGTCCAGAACAAGCAGCGTGTCCTCCGGCATGTAATCGTAGATGGTTTTATGCTCCGGATAGAGCGGTGATATATATTTATACATTTCAGAGAAATACACATGCTCCCGCAGCAGCTCAATCTCCCGGTGAATTTCTTCACGGAGACGCAGCTTGGCCTGGCGATCAGTCATTTTCTCCAGTTGTTTTTCCAGTAAAACGACAGTTTCATCCGCAGCCTTCTCCATACGTTCGCGGTCAGCAATCAATTCCTTGCACGGCAGCACCGTAACTTCATCGATACGTTCAATGGAGCGTTGGTCCGCTGGGTCGAATGTTCGTATGGAGTCAATTTCATCGTCAAACAATTCCACCCGATAAGCAATGGACGATGTCACTGGATAAAAGTCGATAATTCCTCCGCGCACGCTCATCTCACCGCGAGATTCAACCCGTTCTACCCGTTCATATCCAAGCTTCACCATCTCCAGAAGGAACGAGTCCAGATCGAGTGTATTCCCTTGTTTGATGGTAATCTGAGCATTCGCCATCACTTCCGGAAGAGGGACATAACGCCGCACGCCGGAAAATGGAATAACAACAACGCCCCTAAAACCTTGGGCGCAACGAACTAACACATCAATACGCTGACCCAGTGTTTCCGGACTGGAAACAGCGGCTTCAGCGGCTACAAGTTCATTCGCAGGATAGAGCAGCACCTGATCTGGTGAAAGCGCTTCCTGTAAATCTTCTGCGATTTTTTGTGCGGAAAACATATTGTGTGTAACGACGAGCAGTGGTCGGTTCATCTCTTGGTGCAGAGCTGCCAGCATGATCTGGCGCGCTGATCCGGACAATCCTGAGACCAGCTGCTCTTTCATACCGGACGTAATACCGGCAGTAATGGATCCAAAATCGGGATCTTTGGAAAAAGCCTGTATAAGTGCTTGTAACAAAAGGGGCACCTCTCTTATAACTTACTTGATTAGTTCACGCCAAAGCGCAGTATTATCATTCTGAATTGGATACAAATTCCTTTTTGTCCTGTTTCATCATATCGGATTACTCGCTTCATTACCACATCAGGTTCAACCAATAACCCAAATTCCGTCATCAGCATTTTCATTCCCAAATTGAAAAGAAGCCTCAGCAGGCTGCCAAGGCTATAAAGGTGGAGCGGTATTCCGCGGCCCCCATCATCTGTTATCCATCTTCGCTGCGAACCAGGCTTATTATTGAAGCGGGCTCGCCAGTAAGCTGAGCTCAGGATTGAGTTCAAGCGCTTCTTTGCAATAATCGCATGTAATCCGAACGGTAATATCCCCACCGGAATTATACGCTATTATATCCCTCCGCTCGTCGGGGGTCAAGAAATGAAAGCCCAACTGTTCTTCTGATATTCGGGCAGAATCGATTCGGCCAATAAAGGTACGGCAGTGCCTGCACACATAATTCACTGACATGTTTATGCCTCCTGAACATGGTTTATACGTCCAGTATGCCCATTATGACTGAATTGAACCCGGTTTTGATCATTTTTTCCAGCATGCCTTCCAACAAGTATTACCCGTTAAACTTAGCCATTGTCTGCTCAAATGTATGATCCAGGCTATGCTCCAAAGCATCACAGGTTTGCTCAATGGTATGTTCGAGCGCTTCCTTCTCTTTCTTCATAAATGTAGACAGTACATAATCAACAATGGCGTGTCCAGGTTCCGGGCGCGAAATGCCCATCCGTACACGGTTGAATTGCTGTGTGCCGGTATGCTGAATAATGGATTTGATTCCATTATGGCCGCCAGCGCTACCTTGATAACGCAGTCTGACTTTGCCAATCTCCGTGTCCATGTCATCATAAACGACAATCAGATCTTCCAGACTGACTTTGTAAAAGTCCATATATGCCCGTACCGACTCACCGGACAGATTCATGAATGTCATGGGTTTGATCAACACGGTTTTCACACCGCCAATATTTCCTTCTCCAATTAACGCTTTGCATTTGCTCTGAGTAATGGAAATCCCATGACGACTGGCCAGTTGGTCCAGTGCCATAAAGCCAATATTATGTCGTGTTTTGGCATAGTTTGAGCCCGGGTTACCCAGGCCGACAATCCACTTCATCTTATTCCCTCCTTCGGATGACATGAGGTGAGGCATAGACTTCGAATGTTATATTTCATATAATATCAAGAAAGTGAACTTCCTATTTACTGTAATTTTCACGATTATTATCTTATTAACCCAGGAAGGTGAGCGGGTTTTTGCGCGAAGATAACGGACAGCTGACTCAACATAGTGATTTTATCTATCATCTCGAATACCATGTACCCGTACAGGTATATGATCGCGACACCCATATTGAGATCGGATTGATTACACGTTTCGATAATCAATTTGTCGAAATTGCCGACACTCTTTTTCATCGGCGGCGTTTTCGCTTCATTTCACGGCCTGGATATTAATCATCCGGCCTCTCCAAGCTTCGTTATAATGGCACGCCGACAGGGGTTACATTTTCCGTTCGACCGGAAAACGTAACCCCTCTACTACTTTGTGCAGACATCCTTATTCAATTTCAAACAGCTTGCTGATTGACAATTCCTCATGAACCCGGATAATGGCTTCCCCGAGCAAAGGTGCTACAGACAACACTTTAAGTTTGCTTGTCGGATTGGCATGCGTGATTGGAATCGTATCCGTTACGATAACTTCTTTCAGTGGTGCATTCTCCAAACGCTCCATCGCTGGTCCGGACAATACCGGGTGAGTACAGCATGCGTATACTTCCTTCACGCCGCCTTCCATCAGTGCATTTGCACCCAGCACAATGGTTCCTGCCGTATCGATGATATCATCGATCAGGATCGCTGTTTTACCTTCAATGTTACCGATAATGTTCATAACTTCACTTACATTCGGCTCCGGACGACGTTTATCAATGATGGCCAGAGGTGCATTCAGGAAATCAGCCAATTTCCGTGCACGAACTACACCACCGTGGTCAGGGGATACAACGACCGGATTTTCAATCTGTTTGGAGCGGAAATATTGAGCCAGAATCGGCACACCAAGCAGATGATCCACTGGAATATCAAAAAAGCCCTGGATTTGCATGGCATGCAAGTCCATCGCAATCACGCGGGTAGCTCCTGCTTTTTCGATCAGATTGGCTACCAGTTTCGCCGTAATTGGGTCACGCGAACGTGCCTTACGATCCTGTCGTGCATAACCGTAATACGGAATTACAACGTTAATTGTCTTGGCTGATGCCCGTTTCAGTGCATCAATCATGACGAGCATCTCCATCAGGTTGTCGTTAACCGGCAAGCAAGTGGACTGCACAATGTATACGTGACAGCCCCGAACGCTCTCGGAGAGCTTCACTTGAATCTCACCATCGCTGAAGCTGGTTGTGTGAGATTCACCCATAGGAATTCCGATATAATCAGCAATTTGATGGGCAAGCTTGGGGTTAGAATTGCAAGTAAATATTTTTAATTTCGAATCAAAATAAGTCATAAAATAAAAACCCTCCGTGCTGGTTCATTGGAATCTATAAGCGTCTGCGACATGTCGGCACCTCCCGAAGATCGGGAGGCAATCAGAATATCAATACCCCTTATTCGGGTTTGGCATTTTGTTTCTTGGCTTTGGCACGTCCGCGAATTTTCTCCGCGTAACCAGGTTTGTTCTCCTGGCGAGGACGAGCAATAGCCAGATCGTTCTCCGGAACGGAATGTGTAACGGTTGAACCGGCAACCACATAAGCGCCTTTTCCTACCGTGATCGGTGCAATCAGATTGACATTGCTGCCTACGAACGCATCATCTTCGATTGTCGTTACAGCTTTATTATATCCATCATAATTAACCGTTATTGCCCCGCATCCAACATTTACGTTCTTCCCTACTTTAGCATCCCCAATATAGCTGAGATGTGATACTTTGGATCCTTCATCAATTGTAGCATTTTTCACTTCGACAAAGTCACCAATTTTTACTTTCCGGCCCAGCTTGGTACCAGGACGCAGGTAAGCAAATGGTCCTACCGTTGTCTCTTCGCCTACTTCGGCTTGGGACAACACGGAATGTTTAATCGTCACACCGTTCTGAATAACACTGTCTTCAATATCGGCCTGAGGACCAATATGGCAAGCTTCACCAATGGAGGTTGTCCCTTTCAGAATGGTTCCCGGATACAATACCGTGTCTGATCCAATCGTAACATCCGCTCCGATATATGTCGATGACGGATCAATGATCGTAACACCGTTCAACATATGTTTTACAGCCAAACGTTCACGCATATATGCTTCTGCTTGGGACAGAGCAAGTCGATCGTTAACTCCGATGGATTCCGCGATATCATCTGACATATAAGCTTCAACCACTTCACCATCGTTACGGAAAATCCCAACAACATCGGTCAGGTAGTACTCTCCTTGGGCGTTCTGGTTGGTCACTTTCTCCAGTGCAGCAAACAATTTCGCATTATCGAAACAGTAAGTCCCTGTGTTAATTTCTTTCACAGCATCTTCCTGCTCGTTGCAGTCCTTCTGTTCCACAATGCGTTGTACAGAACCGTCTTCTCCGCGAATGACGCGGCCGTAACCTTTTGGATTGTCCAATTGAGCCGTTAGCACGGTTGCTGCAGCTCCGCGACTCTCATGAAGCTTCATCAGACCTTCCAGCGTTTCACTGGTTACCAGTGGTGTATCTCCACATACGACTATAGTAGAGCCTTGCTCACTTCCAAGCAAAGACTTCACTTGCTTTACCGCGTGACCCGTTCCCAATTGTTCAGCCTGAAGTGCATACTCTGCTTTGGAACCCAAAAATGACTGCACCGCTTCGGCACCATGACCGACCACGACTACACTGCGCTCAACGCCTGCGCGTAGAGCTGCATCCAGCACATGAGCTACCATAGGTTTACCGCATACGGGATGCAGTACTTTGTACAATTTAGATTTCATTCGTTTACCTTGCCCTGCAGCAAGTACAATTGCCATTCGTTTCAAATTTCACGACCTCCTGTTCTGAAAACCCCATCCGGAAGACCCACCTTAATGGATCATCCCTGATAAGTATCGTTCAGCCGGCCTGAAGCCGGTCTTGTTCATCGCCTACTGTCTCTGTTATCACACGTAACAACGCGGACACGAACAAATCGTGACCTATATGTATACGCCGTGTACCTGCGAGCCTTAACCGAATCCCAATGACTCTTAAGATGCCGCCCTGTCACCAAGCGCACGCTGCGCTAATGTTTCCTTCAACATTTT
This sequence comes from Paenibacillus sp. PvP094, assembly GCF_040546835.1. Taxonomy (NCBI): domain Bacteria; kingdom Bacillati; phylum Bacillota; class Bacilli; order Caryophanales; family Paenibacillaceae; genus Paenibacillus; species Paenibacillus sp. PvP094. The sequence goes on from NZ_JBEPOM010000001.1 coordinate 2,035,020, forward strand.
CCAGCAATAAAGCTGCTAAATGTTCCTGTTTGAATAAACTCAATACTGAATATATCTTATTCCGGTCAAAAAGAAAAGAGAGCCATAAGACATGGCTCTCTTTTCCTTCGAACCCCAATAATGTTCTCAGGCACCTTCTTCAATGACTTCTTCCTCAGTTGCAGCGCGGTCATACTCAGTCAAAACAGCAGCCTGAATCTTCTCACGAGTACCGGAAGAGATCGGGTGGGCGATATCACGGAATTCTCCGTCAGGAGTCCGCTTGCTCGGCATAGCAACAAACATTCCGTTGTTCCCATCAATGACGCGAATGTCATGAACGACGAATTCGTTATCGATGGTAATGGATGCGATAGCCTTCATTCTCCCTTCCGAGTTAACACGGCGGAGTCTGACATCCGTAATTTGCATGTGTGTGTTCACCACCTTTTTCCATCAGAACTTGGTGTATAATTCCACACAGCCTATACGAACTCCTTCTTTTTATAACCACAAAAATGTCCTAATTTCAGGAATTTTTTTATTTAATACACAATTCGACAACGTTAGTGCCAGGTCGATGGAAAAGAACCTTTCCCGACATGTTATTCGTCATCTTTCTACAGGTCAAAATAGTTACCAGGCTTGACCGAAATGTGTCTGCTTTTTGCATCCACGGCTGTCAGCTGCGCAAGAGATACGTAATCGGTCAGCAAACGCTCTTCCGAATCAACTGAACCAGATTCTACCAGTACCCCTACACCTGCTACCGTTGCATTAAACTCGGCGAGCAAATCAATCATGCCCTGTACCGTTCCACCGGCTTTCATGAAATCATCCACGATCAGAACCCTTGAATGCTCACGCATCGCTCTGCGGGATAGGGACATGGTATGGAGACTTTTATGGGACCCCGATACATAATTGATACTTACGGCCGATCCTTCCGTAGCCTGATGGTCCCTGCGCACGAGCACTACAGGCAGGTTAAGCTGGGCTCCAGTCGCATAAGCCAGAGGAATACCCTTCGTTTCTACCGTCATGACTACATCGATATCCATGTTGCCAAAAGCAGTCGCAAATATTTTACCTGCTTCATTCATCAATGCAGGCTGTCCAAGCAGGTCAGACATATAGAGATACCCGCCAGGCAAAATACGGTCAGGCTGCTCCAACTGATTGCTTAGTCGTTCGGCAAAAGCCAGAGCATGTTCTCTGGACACCTTCGGAATCCATTTAACTCCCCCGGCAGCTCCTGCCAGTGTCTGCAGTTCTCCCGACCCACCTTCTTCGAACACTTCCTTGATAATCGCCAAATCCTCACTGATTGACGACTTCGCGGCACCATAACGTTCGGCAAAAGTGGTTAACGGAATAACCGTATGCGGTCTTGACAATAAATACTGCGTCATTTCAACCAGCCTAGCGCTTCGTTTTAATTTCTTCACAGAGATCCATCCTCACGATCACGGAAAACATCCAAATCCGAATAATTATTTAAAAATATACCACCTTTATACGTGTTTGTACATTATAAAAGCGAATTCTAAGTCAACATGCGTACTGCATACACTTCTTTGCAGAAGCCGCGCAGCCCATTATAGATCCGTGCAACCTTTGCTTCCTTGGAGACCAATCCGAATACTGTTGGGCCACTACCCGACATGAGCACCCCATCTGCACCCAGCTTCATCATGGCATCCTTCAGATGCTGAACTTCCGGATACAGCTTAAGCGTAACATCCTCAAGCACATTCCCCATCTGTCCGCATACCTCTGCAAAGGAATGATTGCGAATGGCCTGCTCCATTTTGGCCGCACTTGGATGCCGAACAATCTTGTCGCTGCGGAATCTTCCGTACACATCCGCTGTCGACACATTGATTGGAGGCTTCGCCAAGATGACCCAACATTGCGGTGGGTTAGGCATTGGTTTCAGTTTCTCTCCACGGCCTGTAGCGAGCGCTGTACCCCCTGTAATACAAAAAGGTACATCCGAACCAAGCTCTGCCCCAAGCTCCTGGAGTTCGTGATCCGGGATATTCAGACGCCAGAGGCGGTTCAAGCCACGCAGCGTAGCTGCAGCGTCACTGCTGCCGCCTGCCAGACCGGCAGCCACCGGAATCTTTTTGTCCAGATGAATGTGCACTCCAGTACGCACGTCATAGCGCTCTTTGATTAATCTGGCCGCCTGGAATGCCAGATTCTTCTCATCAAGCGGAATATACCCGGCCTGACTGGAGATAAATATCGTATCGCGAGGCAGTTCCGACATTTCCAGCCGGTCTGCCAAATCGACCATGGTCATGATCATCTCAACTTCGTGGAAGCCATCGCTTCGTTTATGTAAAACGTCCAGCATCAAATTAATTTTAGCAGGCGCTTTTTCGTAAATTTTCAAGGCGTTCACCCGTCCTCACCTTTTCCCTAAGACAACTTAACATATTATATCAAAATGGGGCTGTCAAGTCATTTTTATTCCGAATTCATGGGGAAAAAGCGAGGTCAACCTCGTGGAAGGCCCCGCTCTCCAAACCGTCTAGATCGAATTACGATTTGCGTGCTGCCTCTTCAGCAAGCTGAATGGCACGCTTCACCATATTGCCTGCATCCTTGGCTTTGATGCCACCCCAACCTTCCTGCTGTACGGTATCATAAAATCCCAGGTCTTTTGCCAGCTCATACTTGAGCTCATCTGACATTACACTTCTTCTTCTGCGACTCATGAAACCATCCTCCTTGAAGTAACAGTTCTGATTAGTCCATTTCACCAGGATTCTTCCTGACAGCTTCAGAGCCACCATTTTCGATGAACAGTTCAGCATATCAGTATGGGCCTGTTCAAGTAGTATGCCGTTTCTGGTTAAACCTCATTCCTGCAGTTGCCTGTCTGGACAGTATTTCTACACAAATAAAAAAGCAGTTCGCCCCAAGGGGCAAACTGCCTGTAAAACGATGCTTACGTCTCCATGTAGGAGTTAGGCGTCTGGTCGCCTGGGTTAAATACCATGACTTCCACCGACTCCGTAAGTATATCTGCATAACTGTAAGAGACTCGCTTGAACGTTTCTTGCTCCTCATCAAGCTTGACGATAAAAACAGAAGGGTACGTTTCTTCCAAGACACCCGTACGCTCGATAGTCTTACGGCGGCCACCATTAGCCCGCAACATAATTTTTTGACCTATATGAGCATCGAGATTGCGTTTGATATCCAACAGCGTATTTTTAGCCATTGTCGACGACCACCTCTTTTCTTGTCCATTATACCTGAATTTACAGTCAATGTCAAATCAAAACTAAATATTATATCAGCATGGAAAAGTTGCTGTCAATGAATTTTTTTGCAAATGAAAAAAGCCCCAAATTGGGACTTTAATTGACTTATATCAGACGACTGATGGGTTAACTTTAAGTGTAGATAAATCATTCAAACCAGGCAGGCCAACGCGGTAACTGCCGCGTGTTTCGACACCACCTACACCCTGGCTGCCACTAATTGTGTTATGCAGAATATCATTCATATTCACCGTTTCCCTAACGGATGTAAAGGCTGCCTTGGCAGCCACATATACCGGGTCAAGGGCATGAATCAGAATTCGGCCTGGTGAGCTGGCAAAGTTCGCACCTGCCCGCAGAAGTGCCTCAAAATGGGACTGACATGCTCCTGCAACGATCGTGAGCGCATCCAGATGACGCTCATATTGTCTTGCAACCTGGATCGCCGCTACAAAATTTTGCGAATTCTTGTAACTTCCGAGACTGTATAAGTCGTAAGGCTGACGGGTCTTCAGCACTCCGTCATGGCCCGTAATGACTACAATGTCAGGCTGGACTTTGGGAAGAAGACGATACAGGGCATCAGCCATGGCTGACTCATGGACATATTGACCCTCTGCCGGGACACGAAGCTGCTCATAGAGAGCCATACTTTTCTTCAGGTAATTTGGATCCCCATCCAAGTGAAGCACCTTGCCGGGCATTTCAAAATAAGCCGGCTCCCCGCTGTGCAGCCCAGTCCTGCGTCAGGCCTTCACGGTTGCGTTCCGCCTGTTCAATCCGGTTCTGCTGCAGCCTGGAGAGTGTTTGATGTGCTTTTACATGTGCCTGCCTGGTCTTGGCACTCTGCGGCTCATAAGGAACCTGTATCAAATCGTCCACCGGGGAGTCGGCAAGCAGCCGGAATTCGGTCCCTTTAATGACCGCGCTATCCAACTGGAGGCCTTCCACCCGAAAAGTCACATCTCCACCGTATGACTTACGAACGACCAAGTCTCCGATATTCATCAACATAATCACCTCTACCCCATCGTATGGGCAAAGACCCGGTTTGGTTCATCCGAATTTATTCACAGGCCGGCACGAACTCCTGCATCCCACATCACCGTGCTTAGCGTCGCATATTCCTGCAGACTAAGTGTCTCACCCCGTCTGGACGGCTGAATGCCAGCCTGCTCCAGTAACTGATCAGCCTGCTCCCGATTCTCCTTGGTGAAGAAGCGAGCTTTCAGATTGTTCGAGATGGTTTTTCTGCGCTGGGCAAATGAGGCTTGTACCACTTCGAAAAAGTGTGCTTCACTCGGCACTTCGACAGGGGGCTGCTCACGAACCTTGAGCTTGATGACAGCCGATTCAACATTCGGCTGCGGAATAAATACGGTTGGCGGCACAATACAAACCAATTCAGGCACACTGTAATATTGGACCGCAATGCTCAGACTTCCGTAGTCCTTCGAGCCGGGGGCAGCTGCCATACGTTCTGCTACTTCCTTCTGAATCATAACGACAATGCTGTCTACCGGCAGTTTCTCTTCCAGCAGTTTCATCATAATAGGAGTCGTCACATAGTACGGCAGATTGGCTACAACACTCACCTTGCTCACACTAGCAAAGTCTGTGCGGAAAAGCTCTGCCAAGTCCAGCTTCAGCACATCGCCGTGCTGTATCCGAACGTTGGGATAAGGCTCCATTACTTCTCCAAGGATCGGTAACAAACGCTGATCGATTTCCACAGCCGTTACAGGACCGGCTACCCGGGCCAATCTCTCCGTAAGCGCTCCAATTCCCGGGCCAATTTCGAGTGCGCCCTTGGACTCGTCCAGATCCGCTGCATTTACAATTTTGTTCAATATATTCTGATCAATCAGAAAGTTCTGACCTAAACTTTTTTTAAAGGAGAAACCGTGTCTCTGAATTATCTCTTTCGTTCGCTTGGGTGTTGCAATTTCCAAAGTCTCATCCATGCCATTCATACGCTCACAATCCTTCACGTTCAATTTGCGATAATGCTGCAGAAAACTCTTCCCGGCTAATTTGGAATACACCCAGCCGCTTGTGGAACTGCTTTCCGTTGCAGTAACCGATGCCCAGCAGATTCCCCATCTCCATACGTCTTGCGGCTGCCTGCGGGTGCACAATCAGTCCTGCTGCAATCAAGTCCTCCCAATCGATCTGGCTCGGTATACCCTCATACGAGGTATGCACACGCTCCAGCGCATGGCGGATTGCCTCAGGTGAGGCATTCTCGACCCCGATATCCCCTTTACGGGTTGCATCCGCTTCCGGAATAAAAGCATGCTTGCAGCCTGGGACCTTATTTGCAATGATTTTGCGAATGCGCTCACCGGCATGATCCGGGTCCGTAAGAACAATCACCCCTCGTCTCTCCTGTGCCAGTGCAATTCGCTTCAGGATTCGCTGATTGATGGCTGATCCGCCGGTCTCTATGGTGTCTGCCTCAACAGCCCGCCGGATGGCGACGGTATCGTCGCGTCCTTCTACCACAATGACTTCTTTTATCATGTTCCATTTCTTCCTTTCTAACGCAAAAAGAAGAGGAATATCCTCTTCTCTGCCAAACGGCGGCGAGCCTATTCAGACTCCACCGCCGCATATTCCGCATGATTCATTCATGCAACTATTTTATAGCATTCCCATTTCAAAGTAAAACGATTTTAGTTCGCTTCCGGCTTAACCGGACCGATCACATATACCGTCTTGCCTTTCTTACGTCCGAAATTCAGGGCATGCTTTACACTGTCATAATACACATCGATTTTGTTGCCTTTAATGGCGCCGCCGGTATCTTCCGCACGACGGAAGCCGAGGCCCTCAATGTACACCCACCAGCCGATCGGAATCACTTTTGGATCGACCGCAATGGTCCGTCCTTCAGTTACCCGGGTACCGGAAGCTGTTTTTGTACCAATGCCAGGCTCCTCAGAAGAGTACGCGGTCATCGATACATTTTTAAGTACTTTAGAATATTTAAAAGAAGTGCCTGAGACGGTAATCACTTTGCTGCCTGATGCAGCGGTTTTCTTCGAGTTCGTTGTCGTTGCTTTCTTTGCTGTGGAGGTTTGGGCCGATACCGTCTGAATCTCCGGCTGCTTCACAACAGGTTTTGCTTTGGTTCCGACAGCAATAACTTTATCGACACGGTTGGTCGATACCGATTTGCCCACCATCTTTTTGGAGACTAGCTCTCCATCCTGAAACACCTTTTCGATATGCTGTACAAGTGTACCTTCTTTGCCGTTTACGATGACGCGATTGTCACCTTTGTACAAGCTAGGGTCAGCCGTTTTGATTACTTTGTACGCAATCGGCTGTTCCACTTCCACTGTACGCTTTGTTACACGCACTACGCGAATTTTCATATCTGCCTTGATTGGTGTTGCGAGCGCAGGATAAACCTTATCCTCACTGGCAACTTCAATTCCAGATTTCTGAATTGCATCTTCTACCGATGAATCGGTTGTATACAGAGTCTTGGTGTCTCCGTCTGCCGTAATGTTGACTGGAACGGCCCGCTCAATAACAATGCGGTCTCCATCTGCGATTGCCCCGTTCAAAGGCATGGATACCTCATCGTGGGGGCTGACTGTGATTGATTGCTCCTCCAGCATTTCTTGAAGCATTCCTGTACGAGTCTCTACCGCTTGAGCTTTGCCATCAATAACCAGCGAAATTTGTTTCCCGGCTTGACCGTAAACGACTAACAAGATCATGATTGTAAGCGCGATTGAGAAAATAGCGATCAGTGCCATTTGACGCATGTTCTCATGCTTCCACCGCAACGCGTAAGACTTACTGGATGATCGTGACTCATGGGTCTCTTCTGGTTGGAATGTGCCCACTTCTCCGTCCTCCTTCATAGCCTCGCCGTCTAAAGTTAATGCATGATGTCTTTGACGCGACTATACCAAATTTTCTACAGAACTGATCGATATCTCAATAACCGGTTCTGCACCATGAACCACTCTTCGCAACATGATGTCACCACCTGAATTCTTACCGTATGATGACCTTATTTCTTTTATTCAAAAACAAAAAAGCCAAAGAAAGAGTGTAAGAGGAACTCTTTCGTGGCTTCCGAATGATTTTGAATATCGGAAATTCATGCACGAGGTTGCCTCTCTTTTTCCGCTTGCGAGGTTAGCTGTCGGGTTCGGGCGAAAGAGAGCCGCCCTATCTCCGGTCACCCGCTCATGGCGGATGCCCTTGAATTCACCCCGAGACCCAAAGAAGAAATCAAATAGTGCTTCGCAAATGCATCCGCTGCTTTTGGGTCAGCGAACGATGCGCATCAGCTGCTAACACTGATGTTTAAGCCCTATTGGTTCCCCCGCTCTCCGTTAACGGAGACTCAGCGAGATCGGTTCATGAAAAGTATTGTTGTGTCATCGGAAAGTGTCCCTTTGTTCATCCCCCGAACATCTGTCCAATTTTCCTCACAACAATTCACTGAAAAGATGATATCCTGTTTCGATGCATGTTGTAAAGCGTTGTTCAAGTACGTTTTTCTAAATATTTGGTTAAAATATTGTAATATTCTTCATTTATTTGGATCAAAAAGCAAATTCGCTCCGTCTACCTCTCTTTTTCACCGCATTTGCTTCGTTTTTTAACGAATTCCAAATCGTTCCATGGCATTTTTGGTCGTTATTGCAGCAATTTCCTCTACCGAAATGCCTTTAATTTCCGCAGCTGCTTCTGCAACCAGACGTACATGCGCTGTTTCATTTCGTTTTCCACGATAAGGATGTGGTGTAAGATATGGGGAGTCGGTTTCAATGAAAAATCGGTCCATCGGTACCTTCGCCAGTACCTCTTTCGGCTGCTTGGCATTTTTGAACGTAATTGGTCCACCGAAGGATAGATGGAACCCTAGATCAAGACAGAGTTTTGCCGTTTCCCAGCTTCCTGAGAAAGAGTGCATGACACCCCCGACTTGTCCAGCTTTCTCTTCACGCAAAATTTTGACAATATCCTCATGAGCATCGCGATTATGAATGACAATAGGCATGTTAAGTTCACGAGCCAGTCCGATCTGTTGTCTTAATACACGATGCTGCACATCCTTGGGTGAAGTGTCCCAATAATAATCCAGGCCAATCTCGCCTATGGCAACGACTTTTTCATGTTTGCACAGAGACGCAATCCACTCGAGATCGCCCTCCTGCATCGTAATGGCATCCTGAGGATGCCAGCCTACAGCAGCATATATAAAATCATACGTTTCGGCAAGCTTCATCGTGGATGGAATGGTCTCCCGGTTGAAACCGACATTGATCATACGGCCAACCCCGGCGTCTACAGCACGTTGAATCATCTCCTCGCGGTCCTCGTCGAATTGCGGTGCATCCAGGTGTGTATGTGTGTCGAATAACATCATTTGTATTTCTCCCTTCCTGTCGAATAACTGTTTTCTATCCCAATCAAAATCCTATAAAATGCACCCATTTTATCATCATCATTGATTTTTCAGAGTACAACATGTGGAATTACCAAATTTAATTTCTACTATATATAGGAGCCCTTATAACCTCAACTTGTTCAAAAAAAGTGTACATTACAAAATTATGTCGATCTACATATACTCTCCATTAAAGCAGATTACTGTATCATGATAATATCTCGAAATAGAAATTCTTTCTGTCATAGCTAATTTGTAAATTTTTTGCTCTCCACGGCTCACTTCATAATCATGAGAAGTATGGGCGAATATGAGATGGCAGCTCGTGAATGATGGCGTCCACCTTGTTTTGCGGATAGTACAGATGGTGCTTACCACGATGTATACCGCTGATTGAACGGACGATGTCCGAAACCTCGGATAATTCATGCAACTTGTCCTGTCTATCCAGCAGCAGAATCTGTTTGTCTGTCGATTCATCCGGACGAAAAACATCATACGGAAGATCCGTCGGAAAATCAATTTCCAGATCATACTCGGGATGAAGACCCGCTTTGGCAAAGGCAACCCGAATTTCTTCAATCGTTTCCACATCGATCTGTTCAACCTCTACATACTTATACAGCCTGCGATCCATAAAACGTTCGCATAACTCGCTCAGAACAGAATCGTTCTCTTGACGCCACTGCATGAATGTGGTCTGTATTAAAGCTTCATCCAATTGGAGATATTCATCAACAGAGAGCACTCCGTCAAACAGCTGCGGCAGTGGCTCCAGCATGAAACGGAATTGGAACCCCTGCTTTACTAGCTCTTTTGCACGCTTAAATATTTGTCTCAGGATAATTTCGGAGCTTCGGGTCACCGGGTGGAAGTAAATCTGCCAGTACATCTGGTATCGTGACATCAAATAGTCTTCCACGGCATGCATACCGGATTCCTTGACTACAATTCTCCCGTGATAAGGACGAAGCATTCGCAGGATGCGGTCAAGGTCGATGGTTCCGTAGTTTACACCTGTAAAGTATGCATCCCGAAGCAAATAGTCCATCCGGTCTGCATCAAGTGGGCTAGTGACCAAATTCACGACGATTGGCTTTTCATATGTTTTCTGAATAACAGATGCCACCTTCTCCGGGAAATCGGGAGCAACCCGTCTCAGGATCGCCCCCACTTCGGTATCCCCAAGGATAATTCGGCAGGTCCAGTCCTCATGGTTCATGTCGAAGGCTTCTTCAATGGAGTGAGAGAATGGCCCGTGACCCAAGTCATGCAATAATGCAGCGCAGAGTGCAACGGCTTTTTCTTCCTTAGGCCAATCGGAGTAGTGACTTCTTTCAAATTGAGAGATAATCTTCCGTGTAATTTCGTAAACACCCAATGAGTGTGAAAACCGGCTGTGTTCAGCACCGTGAAAAGTCAGATAGGATGTTCCCAACTGACGGATCCGTCGCAAGCGCTGAAACTCTGGAGTATTGATCAACTGCCATATGATCGGATCTTGCACATGAATATAATTATGTACCGGATCTTTAAACACTTTCTCTTCGGTTAAACGCTGTTCCATGTCGCTTCGCTCCCTTGTTTTTGAGTTGTGTTTGTCGCTTTCAGCCCTAACCAGCCCAATTATTCGACACACAATGACGAATTTTGTCGAATAAGGCACTTTTAATGTTTTCCAAATCGACAAAGCTGACATTGATGTTTAAATATGAAAAATCGCTCTTAACCCCTTGCCACCCGTAATCTTATCCAAAACAGCCTTAATTTTAAGCTAATTTTAAGGTTGACTGTTTTGGGAATCGTTGGTATGATGAGTATCATAAAACATAAAATAATGTCGAATAATGACAAAGATAAGTAGCTGAGAGGAGCACTGATTATAATGATGAAATCAACAGGTATTGTTAGAAAAGTAGACGAACTGGGACGGGTAGTTATTCCAATCGAATTGCGCCGTACACTGGGTATCGGTGAAAAAGATGCTCTGGAAATCTATGTTGACGGTGAGCGCATCATGTTGAAAAAATACGAGCCAGCTTGTATCTTCTGTGGTAACGCTGAGAACGTTACATACTTCAAAGGTAAAATCGTTTGTAACGAATGTATTTCTGAAATCCCTGCACCTGTGACAAAATAAGAAATTTCAGGTATAATGGACTTATTGAATTGTTAATTCTAACCTTTTTATATTCCTTACTTGCCTTCCCGGTGTGAACCCCACCGTTGGAAGGTCTTTTTTTTATTACCCTATTCGGACCAACCATAAATGCAGGCATGACATAACCAGGAAAGCGGTGAAAAAATTCAAGATTTATTTTTGCACCGCCTGTGACTTTTAATATTTCTGTAAGGTTTCCAATAAGAAACTTTTCAGGTTATGTTCCCCTATTTAACCGTATGTTTGGATCATGCAGAGGATTAGATCAGCGCGTTATATACATCACGTTTCGTTAATCCTCGGTCCGCTGCTGTTTTTTTCATCGCATCTTTGCGGTGAAGTCCTTCGCCTTCATAATGGCTGACGTGGTCCTCCAGGGACAATTGCTGCCACCAGGCTTCACGCTCTGCTTTACGCTCCTGTTCCTTAATGCCTTCTACAAGCAAACAGTACTCTCCAAGCGGCGGATGTTCCTCCAGCCAGTCTATGCACTCGCGAACCGTGCCTCGTGCAAATTCCTCATGTCGCTTCGTCAGCTCACGAGCCAGCACAACCGAACGATCCCCCAGAATCTCTTCCAGATTGACCAACGTTTTGCGAATACGATGCGGTGACTCATAAAACAACAACGTACCGTTAGATTCGTCAAAACCCTCCAGCACTTTTCGCATATCCTTTTTCTCGCGCGGCAAAAAGCCGCCGAACGTGAAGCGTTCCGTCGGTAGTCCGGATACAATTAGAGCAGACAATGCTGCATTGGGACCCGGAATCGGAATAACATGAATTCCTGCCTCAATTGCTAGTTGTACCAGATCAGAACCCGGGTCTGAAATGGCCGGCAGACCAGCATCGCTGACCAGTGCCAAATTTTTTCCTTCTATTATATAGCGTATCAGTTCAGGGCCACTTGCCGCCTTATTATGTTCATGATAACTAAACAACATGGAAGGGGTGATCTCAAAATGAGTGAGCAGCTTTCGGGTTTGCCTTGTATCTTCTGCCGCAATGATATCACAACTCTGCAATGTCTTAATTGCTCGAAATGTCATATCATCCAAATTCCCAATCGGTGTTCCAACCAAATATAACTTACCCCGACCATCATGGGCTTCCGCATAGCTTTTTTGAATGTGCAAAGTCACTTACACTCCTCCTTCCGTAGTACCCGTTGGTTGTTGTGATCCGTAATAAATATCCATAATTTCATCACAGTAGGTTCCTTCTTCATTGTAGACAATGAGGGGCGGAAGCATGCGCACTTCGGGTTTGCCATCCTTCAGCGCTTCGATTAGCACCATATTAGCTTCAAGGTGAGCGCGTGGATGTACCATTCGGATCCGCTTCGGCTCAAGCTTGTACTCCCTCATCAGAGAGATAATCTCCCCTAGCCGTTGAGGGCGGTGAACCATGGATACCTTTCCTCCATTACGCACGAGACGATTGCATGCCTGAATGACTTCCTCCAATGTACATCCCAACTCATGACGTGCCATGGCTTGGTGTGTATTCATTTTAAGGTCACTTCCATTTAGCGGCATATATGGCGGATTCACAGTAATCGCATCATACACAGCATGTCCTGTCTGTTTCACCAGTTCCCGCAGGTCGCCTTCATGAATTGTGATCGATTGGTCCAGAGCATTCAGTTTCACGCTTCTCCGTGCCATATCTGCCAGCCTTGGCTGAATCTCGATTCCTTCCAGGGTGGCCTGCGTACGCGTTGTCAGCAGAATGGGAACAACCCCATTCCCCGTACATAAATCGAGTACACGGCCTCGTTTAGGAACAGAAGCAAACCGGGCAAGCAATACGGCGTCCATAGAAAAACTGAATACTTCATCACTTTGAATGATTCTCAAATCATGAGAGAGCAGATCATCAATCCGTTCTGATTCATGCAAAATTACTTCTTTAGCTTCATTGGCTGTCATATGATACGTTCATCCTCCGGTACTCTATATTGCATTTTAGCTTTAGTTTAGGTATATAACCTTGAAAAAAAACCGTAGGGGATCTTCCCTACGGTCACTTCATTTATTCAAAAAAGACAGGCAGAACAGACAATCGCCTTCCGTCCGCAGATGTCCGTAATAGACATTGCAGATATGGAATCCTTCGTGATACAGCCGGGCCAGATTATCATATCCTTCACCTACCACATCTTCACCTGTAGCCGGACCTGCCGGTCTAGCGGCTGGAGCCAGTGCAGATGAAACAGGCAGATCTACCGGAGCCTCACGCTTGAGCAGTTTGCGTAGCTGCTCATTCTCAATCGTAAGCCGCTGATTATCTTCAAGCAGCTCTTTGACAATCATTTTTAACTCTCCTAAATCACTGTGCAACTGACCCAATTGGGTTTCCATTTCATGAATGTGCGTAAACAGATTTTTCTTTTCCAAGTTTCCACCCCGAAGCAACCTTTATGGTTTACTTGATAACGACGTCATCCAGCGGAAGTTCTTTGACTTTACTGATGTCGAACAGTTGAACATGGACTGTGCGATTACCGGCATTGATGCCGACAACTTTCCCTTCACCCATAGAGGTGACGACCAACTTGCCTACAGCCGGCAGTTCTTCTCTCACACTTTCATAGTTATCATGCTCAAATTTCAGACAGCACATGAGTCTTCCGCACAACCCTGAAATTTTCGTCGGATTCAGTGACAGGCTCTGATCTTTGGCCATCTTGATGGATACCGGCTCAAAGTCTCCCAGCCAGGAAGAACAGCATAATACACGGCCGCAAGGTCCGATTCCTCCAAGCATCTTGGCCTCATCCCGTACACCAATCTGACGCAGCTCGATCCGTGTCCGAAAAATGCTTGCCAGATCCTTAACCAGCTCCCGGAAATCCACTCTTCCTTCAGCTGTAAAATAAAAAATGATCTTGTTGCGATCAAACGTAAATTCCACATCGACCAGCTTCATCTTGAGGCCATGGTCTTTGATTTTATTTAAACAAGTACCGAATGCTTCTTTGGCTGCCCGCTTGTTCTCATCCACCACACGGGCATCTGTATCTCCCGCAACCCGAATGACCTTTTTGAGTGGCAGCACCACATCGGACTCGCTTACTTCCTTCTTGCCAACAACTACCTTACCGTACTCTACCCCCCGCGCTGTCTCCACGATAACGCAGTTTTCTTTCTCAATGGGAAGGTCCAGGGGATCGAAGTAATAAATTTTGCCCGCTTTTTTGAAACGGACACCCACTACACTATACAAAAAATTAACCCCCTTGTAAGCCAATCCCACTTCGTCTGAAGCCCTGTCTTCTTAGGGAACCCTCCGAAGTAATAACCGTTTGCATATGAATGGAACTAAAACTGTCCTCTCCCCAGCCTTATGCCAAACCGATCAAAAATTGCTCCAGACAAAGCTGGCCATTGACGTTGAAACGCAATTTTTTTCTGCATGCTGCGGCCAAATCCATATAGGACACCCACTGCTCCGTGCTGCGGGTATTAGCCAACTGAGACAGCATGTCCAACTGATCTATAAAAACGATATGTTCATGCCTACCGTGCTGGACATACAGCATATCCCTAAACCATAAATGGAATAGACTTAGCATAATATCCAGATGTTCTGAGAGTCCGGTTTTAAAAAGCTTCTGCTGTGCAGAGATTAATGATGTGCTGCCTCTGCCCAGGGACTCCTTCCCTAATTGTAACATTACGTTTCTAATTTCTGCAAACCAATTCTGCTGGAGAATTTCTCTACATGATTCGAGTCCTGACGCCAAATGAACCGCTGAACGTGCAAGATTGGCCGGATGCCCCTCCGCAATCAAAGCTTGCAGCATTTCTTCCGGATTCAGTGCACTGAAAGGAACAAGCTGTGAGCGTGAACGGATAGTTGGAAGCATGGCTTGACCATTGTCCGTAATCAGAATTCCTACCGCAGGCACCTGCGGCTCTTCCAGGAACTTCAGCAGACTATTCGCCGCCTGTACGGTCATTTTTTCTGCCTGTTCTATAATATAGACTTTGGGATGGCCAGCCTCTGAACGATATGAGAAAATACGCTGCAGATCCCGAATCTGATCAATTTTAATATTGTTTCCATCTGGTGCAAGCATCGTTAAATCCGGATGATTACCATGCTCGACCTTACGGCACTCCAGACATTGTCCGCAGGCATCATCTTCAAGCTCTGTACAGAATATGGCTTTGGCAAACGTGACCGCTGTCTTCAGCTGCCCGCTGCCCGCTGGCCCGCTAAACAAATACGCATGGCTGATTGCCTGGCGTCTCAAGCTGCTCTGCAACATCTGCTTGGCTGCCTGCTGACCCATAATTTGTTGAAAGGACATACTTCCTCCTCAGAAGCTTAAATTAATAAGCATTCCCCGAATTTCTCCTACTTGTTGTAATAACGTGATTTTACCTTCTTCTGTTTCGAGCAGTTCATCAGCCATGGATAACAGCGCAGAGTCGATTTCATCAATTAGCTTGTATCTTTTGCCTCTGCCCCGCCGATCCCATCCTCTGGTCTCTTTCATGGATACACCCCGGCGAACCGTTTCTTCCAGAAATCTTTTGACAAGCTGCTTGTATGCTTTCAGTTCACGAATCGTCATGGAACGAGCCAAGCGATCGCCCTGCATCTGAATTTCACTTAGCCGGCGGTTAAGCTCGGCTTGTGAGGCTCGTTCGCCCTGGTGGCTCATCATGTCAGAGAAACTTTTGGATTGAACCGGTTTGGAACTGGAGTCAGTAGAATTGATCCCGCTCTGCATCGGTCTAAATCCAGGATTGATTTTCATCGATATGCCCGCTTTCTATTATAGTAGACCATCGACCATCAGCACAGTGCGCGCTGCGCCTGTGCGTGGAAGATACCCTTGTATGAGTCTCTATATATAATGGTAGATAAAACTTGCCACCATTAACCTGCTTGGTAGTCAACTTCCGCCCGAAAGAAAGCATTCCCTTCATAAGATGGCCTAATTTCGGACGGAAAACGCCGATTCCTGTTATCAAGAAGGACGCATATAAGTCGCCTAAGAACACTAGCAATCATTTTGCATCATAGATACAGAACGCATTATTAGAAGTGTTCAAAACGATCCACTGGCAGAACAAACACAGTAGCTCCACCGACTTGGACTTCAACAGGCAGCGGCAGGTAAGAGTCGGTTGTTCCGCTCATCGGTGTGACCGGGGTCACGAGCTGTTCACGAACCTTACAGCTGCTGCGAATGACATTCATTACGGACTCGACTTGACCATCATCGACACCGATCATAAACGTCGTGTTGCCTGCCTTCAAAAATCCACCGGTACTGGCCAATTTCGTTGCCCGAAAATTAGCTTTGACCAATGCGCTGGATAATCGGTTGCTGTCTTTATCCTGTATAATCGCAACAATCAGTTTCATCCTGCATAACCTCCTTCAGAATAAGCACCTTTGAAATGCCCTGTCTATATATTAGACAATTACTCGCCAAAATCCTTCAAAATCCCTGTCTCCAGCGACAAAATCAATGCTGCTGCGACTTTATCAGGCTGTCTGGAAGCATCAATAACCTGGATTCGTTCCGGGAATTGTTCCTTTAACAGGAAGTACCCTTCTCTAACCTTACGATGGAATTCCAGACTCTCTAGATCCAGACGGTTTACCTCACGTCCATCGTGGGCATCAATCCGGGCAAGACCTGCTTCAGGCTCGATGTCCAGATATAGTGTAACATCCGGCATGAGCTCACCTATTGCGAACCGGTTAATGGCCCAGACATTCTCTATTCCGAGCCCACGTGCATGACCCTGATATGCCAGACTGCTGTCGACAAAGCGGTCGCAGATGACCGTCTTGCCTGCCTTCAGCGCCGGTTCCACCTTCTCGGCCAAGTGCTGGCTGCGTGCAGCTGCATAGAGCAGTGCTTCGGTACGCGCATCCATTGCCGTATGGAGAGGGTCAAGGATAATAGCACGTATTTTCTCCGCGATCTCGATCCCGCCAGGTTCACGAGTAACTACGTAAGGTATACCCTGTTCCTCGAAGTAAGAACCCAATCTGCTGATCATCGTTGTTTTACCGGACCCTTCTCCCCCCTCCAACGTAATGAATTTACCTCTGCCCTGCATATGCTTCCCTGCTTTCTATGTCGATAATGGCATCTTACTCTGCTGTGAATGTTATATGGCTCTGATCTTTCTACTTCAGATTATGAAATCACACGCCCAGAGGTGTATGTTCATGATCATGGTATTGTCGTTTGGGCCATATTGTACAAGCTTCTTACTATAATACTATACATGATCAAGCGATAGCGGTCAGCTATTCCGCCAATATTTTCAATAGAGATGACCGGTCAACCATAGATAATGGACACCCATAAGGGAAGGAACAATGATCCGGCTATTGCACTGACAATCATGGAGACAGAACTTAATGCTACAGCATTCTCGCCATATTCAAAGGATCTGGCCATGCCAAGTGCATGAGAAGCTGAGCCGAGTCCAATGCCATAGGCACTATTATCCTTTATTCGAATCCAATTCATCATCAGCGGCCCAAGTAATATCCCCGAAAAACCGGCAATCATTACAAATAGGGATGTAAATGAAGCGTTGCCTCCTGCCTGATCTGCCAACTGGATGGCAACAGGAGTAGTGACTGACTTTGGCAGTAAGGCGATCACGATATCTTTGGGATAACCAAGCAGCAGAGCTACCGATGCTCCGGTAAACATCCCTACGATGCTTCCTCCAAGCGTACCACCCAGAATGGGAATGACGTTCCGTTTCAGCACATCCATGTGTTTGGATAAAGGGAAGGCTAAGGAAACGACCGCAGGCCCCAGAAGATCCTGTATCCATTTGCCACCCAGCATATAGGTATCCAGTTTAATTCCTGTAATAAGCAGAATGACTACAATGACTGCCGTTGTTGTGAGTACTGGCATAAGAATAGGCCACTTTATCCTCTTATATAGACGAGTCGCCGGGATATACAAGGCCACAGTCAGAGCAATCATAGCTATTCCGATGATGAATGTTGACATGAGATCGCCTCCTTCTTGTCTCGATGCGATCTTATCCACGTCATGAGCCACTCACCAATTTTGGCAGATAGCAAGCAAGTTACTAGGGTACTGAGGATCAATCCCAACACAAGCAAGATTGTATTCGCAGTAAAAAAATCAAAGTGATTAATGATGCCTACCGTAGGCGGGATAAACAATAACTGCAGATTGGACTGGAGCCAGGATGAACCTTCATTTCCCCAGCTGATCCTGATCCAACCCAGTTGAATGACAATGAACAAAAGCAGCATACCCACAATGCTGCCTGTCAAAGGTAGATGCAATATAGACTGTATCCAGGTTCCTATCCAATAAAAGCCATACATTAACATGACTTGCAGGACTATTCCTGTATATTTCTTTATCGGAATATCCAAAATAATTCCCTTCTTTCTTATGTCCGGACAGCACATGATGTCTTAGATGGTACGAATAATGGAATGAATGAGGGATGAGTTAATGAAAAGAAGAGTTAGTGAATATAGTTAGTGAGTACGCAATGAGTAGTAAGTATCATCCCCACATTTTTTGGTTTAACTTCACTTCTGCCCTTCCTTTATAATCTTCAATGATTGAAGAGTACCATCCGCTGCGCCATGAAACCTTGCCCCTTCATCCCTCAGAAGCTGTATACGTTTTACTGCAGCAGGACTTATTCGTTCCCCAGCATATAGAATTGGGATTCCAGGAGGATAAGGAATAATCATCTCAGCGGATCGATAGCCTGCACAGTCTTCCAGTTTAACTTCTGCTGTATCTTTTTCTGATATAGATTGCAAGGAAAACGAAATAGGCTCTGAAAAGGGCTCCACAGATGCATCTTGTAAATTGTTCCACGTGGAAATATAGTGAACTGCCTTCTTCGCAGCTTGCGCTGATGGTTCGTTCAGGCCTTGCCTAAGCTCATTCTCATTAGCCTGACTAATGTGCTCTAACGCCTGCAGCAGATGCTCAGCATCACTTCGCGTTGAGCCAAGGCTGAAGAGCAGGACGACGTACCGTTCGTCGCTCATCTCGGGCACGCAGCCGTATGCTTCCAGCTGCTGCTGCAGCCCATAACCGCTCAGTACCCCCGCCCCGTCATATATGACGACTTTGAAGGGGTCCTGAGCGGTGTAGCCCGCGGCAGAAGGCATCGCCGCCGCGGGAGGTGCTGTTGGCCGCCCCGATGCATCGGCGGCCTTATTACCGCCAGCAGCCGGCTCTGCCCCGGCTGGCGGCTCTTGCTGCAGCGCCTGCACAGGCTGCAGCAGCTGAAAGCGCGGCAGCTCTGCAAGGCCGCGCTTGAAGGCATCCACGGCGGCAAGCCCCGCCGTGAAGGTGTCTGCGCCCTGCACATGCAGCAGTCGGCGCGCAAGATCAAGCGAAGCCATCACCAGGTATGATGGGCTTGAGCTCTGCACCATGGCCAGGCGCTGCCTCAGCAGGGACCTATTCAACAACGGTCCCTGAATGTGCAGCATGGCTCCCATGGTGAAGGCAGACAGCATCTTATGGGTCGACTGCACCACCCCGTCCGCTCCGCATGACAAGGCTGAAGCAGGCAGCTCTGGATGCTGTCCATAATGCGCGCCATGCGCTTCGTCCACGAGCAGTGGCATGCCCACAGCGTGACATATGTCGGCTATGGGCGTCAGATCAGCGCCCATGCCGTAATAATTCGGCAAAGTAACAAGTACCCCTTTTGCCTCAGGATATGCCTGGACAGCAGCCTCAATCGTCCCTGCCGACGGCATAACGGCAAGTCCGCTGGATGGATCAACATGCGGCTCCAGAAACACAGCTCTGGCCCCAGCAAGCATCAGACCATGAATGACTGATTTATGTACATTACGTTGGACAAGCACGATACTTTGTGGCTCATCACACACCGTAAGCAGCATAGCCAAATTACCTGCCGTACTTCCCCCCACAAGGAAGAAGCTCTCCTCCGCACCAAAACAATCAGCCGCCAGCTGTTGAGCTCCCAGAATCACCCCTTCTGGATGATGCAGATCATCCGTACCGGTAATTTCCGTTACATCCATCTGCATCATGTCCAGAAAGGCCGCCGTTGGTATAACGTCAGAACTTCCGTGCTGCTTCCTATGTTCTGCATTCATCAAACCTCGATAAGCTTGTCCATTCTTATGCCCAGGCACATGAAAAGAACGATTCCCTGACTCCTGGTAATGAAGCAGAGCCTCGTACAAAGGAGCATGATATGGTTTATATTTCATAGAATTACCTTCCTATATAATCACTAAATTTGAATTCACGTTTGCTCTTTAACTTCCTATTATAATAAGAGTTCTTTTGCGAACTGTCCCTCTCTCGATCGGGCATTAAGTGAAAAGCACAAGTTTACTCTTATTCTGCTCCTCATTACCCCTTTTATTATATCAGTCTTTTTGCCAAATCCGCGGCTCTTCCTGATCCTCTGTTCTACAATCCTCCGTATCAAACAGAAAAAGGCCCTATGGGCCCCTGAATACACCTACATCAATGGATGTTTCGGCTTATGGTCATTATGCGTTTTTTTGCACCCAAATCTGTTTCATTTGGTGTATAAAATAATTGTATTTGGCATCCTGTGCATCAGTATGAACCATCTCTGCTTCGCAAGCATCGCATATAAATTCAGATACAATAAAAATGCCTTCTCTTTTTTTCTGTTCGCAGATAATACATGTGTGTTCGGTGTGTTCTTCCATCAACCATCCCACCTTGTTTTACGTTTACTATCAGTATTGCACAGTTTCTATTATTTTAAACCTTTTCATAGTGCTTTCTTTCTGTAAAATATATATATTCGCCCACCACCCATTGGGTGTCTGTACCGATTCAAAAGTTTAACAAATCGCATACCGCTCGTACTTTTCTGCACTCATGCTTTTCAAAAGCTTATATCTTCTCCCTCATATATACACTTTCAACTTCACCTCCACTAAAAACTTATATTCTATAATCTTAAAAAAACTTTGATTTTCAGCCGATATATAATACATCAGAACCTGACAGCCAGGATGTTCGTGGATATACTTGTATGAGGTCTCCTACTCTTAAACTTGTACATCATCCCTATAGCGCTTCCAAGGTTCCTATACGCATATGGATCATTTGCATGACAGCAACGTACAAGCATACGTCCACACACGAAACGTGATCCCAGAAGGAGGATTTGTAATCGTATGACCGCTGAACCGGAGAATAAAGCTACATTTTATCAATACCGGCTTCTGAAAAAAAAGGCTATTGCCCGCAGTGTCATCTACAGCTATCTGTGCTTGCCTATCATTATGCTCTTCTTTAATCTACTGGCATTCTCCTGGACCGGCCTCTTCTTTTTTCTGCTGGCAGGGCCGATCACCCTATGGATTCATTACGTCATTGCCAGAACCATATTGCTTCTGGTCCGTGCCTCTTATGCCAAACGCTGGCGCTGGAACTTCCATATGCCTTGGTTAGGTTATATTCCGGATCAGCACTTTAGCTACCGTATGTTTGTCAGAGTACATTTGAACATGAGCTGGATTGGACTATGCATCATTACCGTTTGCCTGATCTGGTCTCCGCTGTCCTTCACGCTTTCACTGATTTTCTGGCATCTGTGGCTGCTCGTCCCTCGCCTATACGTGGTTATGATTCTCTCACGTGAACGCAAAGACGGATTAATCAAGCTAAATGAAGAGGACGTTTCGTACTATCTGCAATAACGCCTTTACCTCTTTTATGAAAAGCATCATGTACAAGTGTAATACATAAACTATGCTCCCAGCTTGGCTTGGAAAATGTCCCATGGTCTTCATAAGCAATTGAGCATTCTTCTACTCTTTAATAATGAACAAAGGTTATCCACAGTGGATAACCTTTGTTTGATCTAACTAACCTTTCTTTTATCCACAGCATGGGTACAAGCTAACAAGGTTATCCCCACATATTTTATTCCCGTTCTCATCCTCTATCTAGTGATCAGACATTGTAGCCGTTTAAACTGTACCCCATTAAGCAGCCATATTTCTACTGCTCTTCGTCTCAAGACTATTTTCAGCTCATGTCTTTACGCTTTAACTAGTGGCTTGGACTACCATGACTGAGATCCCTATATGCTTATAGAAGCTGCTTTAGGGCCCTCCCTCTAATATAGGAGTATCGACTTCCATGGAGCCCATGGTACGTGCAGTAACTTGACAGCTTATGAAGCTCAACTCATCTTAATCTTAGGCCAGGTTCTAGAATGGACTCCATTAGACTTCTAAAGCAACGCACAGGATCTACCTCTTTCAATGAAATAAAAAAAGCCCCCGTAGGCTTACGGGAACTTGTATCGTCTGAACATTACAATGTTACAAAACAAACCGTACTCTTACTCTTACTCTTCATCATCAGCAAGGGATTTCACTGTTGTTGTCGCAGTATCATTCCGAGGTACCATTAGCGTAAAGAATCCATCATGTACAGCTAGATGCACAATATGCCCCTCTTTAGCAAACACACGAAGAGAGTTTGAGGTATTTGATGTACTCTTGGCTTGTGTCTCTGTCCAGCCCCAGCTTTTAATCTCGTCTAGATATACTTCCGGCAAGCTGGTGCTCTCACTTATACCTGACAATGTATATCGAACATAGTCCATCTCCGAATTGTTTCCGGATTGGTCCGATCTATTCGCTACTTTCGGTACAGGGAAACTCTTCTCGTTGACTGCGCCTTCATAAGAAGTCCAGGAAGGTCCGGCATCACCGCATCCTGTAAGCACACCCAACAAACCAATCATTAGAAATGAATACAGCCCAAGTCTCCGCCAACTTAACACACACACCCTCCTTTTCACAGCTGCACATTTCACAGCTCTGTGGTCAGGTACTTTTAGCATATTTAACATAGTCCTATTATACTGATTTCCTACTTATATTCTGTAACAATACTGTTACCTTCTGATGACGCTTGCATTCACTTAATACAGCCTTATAAACAAAATAAAAACCACCACCGAGATACTTCGGCAGTGGTTCTTTGCTTGGCAGCGTCCTACTCTCCCAGGACCCTTCGGTCCAAGTACCATCGGCGCTAGAGGGCTTAACGGTCGTGTTCGGGATGGGTACGTGTGGAACCCCTCCGCCATCGCCACCAAACGATGCTGCTATACTCAGAGATCATTCTCTGAAAACTAGATCCGAAACGAAACCTGCGACTTACAACCTGCAATTTGGATAAGCCCTCGACCGATTAGTACTGGTCAGCTCCATGCATTACTGCACTTCCACCCCCAGCCTATCTACCTCGTCGTCTTCAAGGGGTCTTACATACTGGGAAATCTCATCTTGAGGGGGGCTTCACGCTTAGATGCTTTCAGCGCTTATCCCGTCCGTACATAGCTACCCAGCGGTGCTCCTGGCGGAACAACTGGTACACCAGCGGTACGTCCATCCCGGTCCTCTCGTACTAAGGACAGCTCCTCTCAAATTTCCTACGCCCACGACAGATAGGGACCGAACTGTCTCACGACGTTCTGAACCCAGCTCGCGTACCGCTTTAATGGGCGAACAGCCCAACCCTTGGGACCTACTTCAGCCCCAGGATGCGATGAGCCGACATCGAGGTGCCAAACCTCCCCGTCGATGTGGACTCTTGGGGGAGATAAGCCTGTTATCCCCAGGGTAGCTTTTATCCGTTGAGCGATGGCCCTTCCATGCGGTACCACCGGATCACTAAGCCCGACTTTCGTCCCTGCTCGACTTGTAGGTCTCGCAGTCAAGCTCCCTTATGCCTTTGCACTCTTCGAATGATTTCCAACCATTCTGAGGGAACCTTTGGGCGCCTCCGTTACTCTTTAGGAGGCGACCGCCCCAGTCAAACTGCCCACCTGACACTGTCCCCGTACCCGCTGAGGGCACCAGGTTAGAACCTAGATACGATCAGGGTGGTATCCCAACGGTGCCTCCACACAAGCTGGCGCTCATGCTTCAAAGGCTCCCACCTATCCTGTACAGATCGTACCCAAATTCAATATCAAGCTGCAGTAAAGCTCCATGGGGTCTTTCCGTCTTGTCGCGGGTAACCTGCATCTTCACAGGTATTAAAATTTCACCGGATCTCTCGTTGAGACAGCGCCCAAGTCGTTACGCCATTCGTGCGGGTCAGAATTTACCTGACAAGGAATTTCGCTACCTTAGGACCGTTATAGTTACGGCCGCCGTTTACTGGGGCTTCGGTTCACAGCTTCGGATTGCTCCTAACCGCTCCCCTTAACCTTCCAGCACCGGGCAGGCGTCAGCCCGTATACTTCGCCTTACGGCTTCGCACAGACCTGTGTTTTTGCTAAACAGTCGCTTGGGCCTTTTCACTGCGGCCCCCTCGTGCTATTCACACTACCGGGGCACCCCTTCTCCCGAAGTTACGGGGTCATTTTGCCGAGTTCCTTAACGAGAGTTCTTCCGCGCGCCTTAGAATTCTCTTCTCGCCTACCTGTGTCGGTTTGCGGTACGGGCACCTTCATCTGGCTAGAGGCTTTTCTTGGCAGTGTGAGATCATGACCTTCGCTACTGTAATTTTCACTCCCCATCACAGCTCAGCCTTACGATGTGCGGATTTGCCTACACATCAGCCTTACTGCTTGGACAGGCATCCATCAGCCTGCGTCACTACCCTACTGCGTCCCCCCATCGCTCGTAACGATTTACGGTGGTACAGGAATTTCGACCTGTTGTCCTTCGACTACGCCTTTCGGCCTCGCCTTAGGTCCCGACTTACCCTGAGCGGACGAGCCTTCCTCAGGAACCCTTAGGCTTTCGGCGGATCAGATTCTCACTGATCTTTTCGTTACTCATACCGGCATTCTCACTTGTATAATGTCCAGCGCTCCTTACGGTACACCTTCAACCCTTATACAACGCTCCCCTACCCCTGATGCAAGCATCAAGCCATAGCTTCGGTGGTGTGTTTAGCCCCGTTACATTTTCGGCGCAGAGTCACTCGACCAGTGAGCTATTACGCACTCTTTCAATGGTGGCTGCTTCTAAGCCAACATCCTGGTTGTCTGTGCAACTCCACATCCTTTCCCACTTAACACACACTTGGGGACCTTAGCTGATGGTCTGGGCTGTTTCCCTTTTGACAATGGATCTTAGCACTC
>NZ_JBEPOM010000001.1:2065000-2875000 GCF_040546835.1 Paenibacillus sp. PvP094
CTCCGTCCCATGGAACGAACATTACCTTCGGAAAAACGAATAGACATTCCGTTTGAAGTACCCATGATGATCTCTTGCTGACCATCTGTGAGTTTAACCTCTATGAGAGCATCGTCATCACGCAAGGAGATCCCGATCAGACCACCTTTACGGATGTTGGTGTAATCCTCAAGCGGTGTCTTCTTCACAACACCCTGACGGGTAGCGAAGAACAGATACTTGTCGCTCTCGAATTCCTGCACCGGAATCACGGCGTTAACCGACTCTCCCTGTTCAATCTGAATCAGGTTGATAATCGGTGTTCCACGAGCTGTACGTCCAAGCTCTGGGATCTCATAAGCTTTTAGACGGTATACCTTACCCTTGTCCGTAAAGAACATGAGGTAGTTGTGAGAATTGGTTACAAATAGATGCTCGACAAAGTCGGTATCCTTGGTATCCATACCCACGACTCCACGTCCGCCACGCTTCTGACTGCGGTATGTTGATACCGGCAGACGCTTCACATAACCTGTGTGTGTAATGGTGATAATGACCTCTTCACGCGGAATCAGATCCTCATCCAGGATACTTTCTTCGCCAATAGTGATTTCTGTACGGCGATCATCACCGAAACGCTCACGAATTTCTTGCAGCTCTTCACTGATAATTTCGAGTACCAGATGCTCATTGGCCAGAATCTCGCGATACTCCGCAATCTTAACCATAAGCTCGTTATATTCATTCTCAATGCGTTCCCGTTCCAGACCTGTAAGGCGCTGCAAACGCATATCCAGAATCGCTTGAGCCTGATCATGACTAAGCGAGAACCGCTCAATCAACCCTTCTCTGGCTGCGTCTGTATTGCTGGAGGAACGAATCAACGCAATAATCTCGTCGATATGATCCAGTGCAATGCGCAAACCTTCCAGAATATGTGCACGGGCTTCCGCTTTTCTCAATTCGAATTGTGTACGTCTGCGAATAACCTCAATCTGATGCTGCAGGTAGTGATACAACACCTCACGCAGGTTCAGGATTTTTGGCTCCTTATTCACAATTGCAAGCATATTGATACCGAAAGTCGACTGCATTGCCGTGTGCTTGTACAGATTGTTCAATACAACACCCGGGTTCACATCTCTGCGAAGCTCAATGACAATGCGCATGCCGGTACGGTCGGATTCATCCCGAAGATCTGTAATACCATCAATTTTCTTGTCGCGAACCAACTCAGCAATCTTCTCCACCAGTCTTGCCTTATTGACCTGGTAAGGAATCTCGGTAACCACAATACGTGCCTTGTTGTTATTTTCCTCGATGTTCGTTTTGGCCCGCATTGTAACAGAGCCGCGGCCTGTCTGGTAAGCCTGACGAATTCCGGAGCGTCCCAGAATATAACCGGCCGTTGGAAAGTCTGGTCCATGAATGTAATCCATCAATTCCATGGACGTAATATCCGGATTTTTGATCATGGCCTGAACGCCGTCAATCACCTCTCCCAGGTTATGAGGAGGGATGTTCGTTGCCATACCTACCGCAATCCCGCCGACACCATTGACAAGCAAGTTAGGAAAACGAGCAGGTAAAACAACGGGTTCGCTCTCTTCACCGTCATAGTTCGGTTGGAAATCAATCGTATCCTTGTTGATGTCTCTAAGCATCTCCATAGCAATCTTGGACAAACGTGCCTCCGTATAACGCATGGCTGCCGCCATGTCGCCATCGACGGATCCAAAGTTACCATGTCCATCAACATGCATATAACGCAGGGAGAAATCCTGTGCCATCCGTACCATCGTTTCGTATACGGCAGAGTCACCGTGCGGGTGATACTTACCGATAACTTCGCCGACGATTCTGGCTGATTTTTTATGTGGTTTATCGGGTGTCATGCCTAGCTCTGACATTGCGTACAAAATACGCCGATGAACCGGCTTCAATCCGTCACGTACGTCAGGCAGGGCACGGCTAACAATGATGCTCATCGCATAATCCATAAACGATTCACGCATCTCGACGCCAATATCCCGATCTTTAATCTGCGAGTTCATTTCTTCCGCCATGCTGGACCTCCTTCTTGTCCTTCAACAAACGTTCCATTCAGTCATTAAAATAGTATATGTGAAAAGCCTAACAAGGCTAAAACCGCGCAAGAACGCTACTCTTTATTATATTACTTTCACAAAAGTTACACAATTAAACGTCCGCTGGGTAATAGCCTTTCTTCCGGGAACTTTAAGCAGTCTGGGGATTAGCCCTGCCTTCCTCTCCGTTTACACATACAATGCTAGAAAAGCGGCATATGTACTGCGTGTATTAAGGCTGGTGCCGTTCCCGTTCTACGTCCAAACTAGCAATTGTGCAGCCAAACGCACAAAACGTCATATTTCTCTATTATACCACTGATATCATCTCTTGTCCTTTGATTTCTCCGTACTGCTGCTCTTAGGGAACTCTGATAAAAACAAGAAAGGACTGGTGGCTTCTTGAGTATCCAGCGTGTCTCCAGCAAATGGACCAAAACAGTTGTGTTGCAGCGCAGCCGTACTGTGAATGAATATATCCCTGTCACAAGGCAATACGATCGCCAAACTCTTGAACGGATGACCGAACTGTTTGAGCTCAATTATATTAAGCCTGACCATGGGACCTACGGTAATGGGGTAATGCGAGTAAAGACAGTCCACTCCTTCAGTGAACCTCCAACCCCTGATCACTCCAATGCAGAGGAGGACATTACTGACGAACCCTCCCTTGCCGAATCCAGTTCACAGGATCTGGAGACTTCCTCACTCCAGGTGACATCCTATGAGCTCCAATATGGCACGAAACAGGAGTCGTATTCGTCTCTTGAGGAGCTCCATCAAGCTCTGGAAGAGCGAATTCAGGGACACCTTTACCTTATTCAGCAGGGCATCCCTCTCCTCAAACACGAAGATCTGCCATTTGACTTACGCGTGCTCACGCAAAAGAATCTGAAGAACAACTGGGAGACGACGGGCATTCTCGGCAGAATTGCTGCACCGGGAAAAATCATAACCAATATTCATGGTGGCGGACGGCTGGCCACATTCGAAGAACTGGTTCTACCCCATCTCCAAGCAACCGGATTACAGAAGCTGCGCAGCGAGCTTTACCGACTTGGTGTTCATACTGCTGTTCAGCTGCAAAAGTCGTTTCCAAGACTCAAAGAGATCGGTATTGATATTGCCCTCGATGAAACAGGCCGCCCCTGGATCCTAGAGGTCAACACACTACCTGGTATCTATGCCTTTGGCTTACTGCCTGACAAAGAGGCCTATCGCAGGATTAAACGATATGCAATTGCCTACGGCAGGTTGCCCTCCAAAAAAAAGAAAACATCACGCAATGCTGCCAAACCACAAGCATCCTCTTCAAAAGTGAAAAGTCGGGCACGTTAGCCTTTGGATTTCCTGTTTTCAACAGCCCACTAAAGTGAAAAAGGCGCCCAGCAGGCGCCTCTTCCCGTATCATCAGATATCGAGGTTTTTCACATATTTCGCATTTTCCTGAATAAAGTCACGACGAGGTTCAACATTATCTCCCATCAGGGTGTCAAACATTGCGTCCGCAAGCATTGCATCACTGATCGATACTTGCAGCATCGTCCGGCTTTCAGGGTCCATCGTGGTTTCCCACAGTTGTCCGGCATTCATCTCGCCGAGACCTTTGTAACGTTGGACATTGAACTTGGCATTTTCACCGAGACTCGCAATAATTTCATCACGTTCCTTCTCGGAACCGGCATAACGAATCACTTTGTTGCGCTCAATTTTGAACAATGGCGGTTGTGCAATGTACACATAGCCTGCTTCAATAATTTTGCGCATGTAACGATACAGGAATGTCAGCAGCAGTGTCCGGATATGAGCACCATCGACATCGGCATCGGTCATCAAAATAATTTTGTGATAACGGGCTTTCGAAATATCGAAGTCGTCACCAATACCCGTACCCATTGCAGTGATGATCGCCCTGATCTCCGCATTGCCGAGAATCCGGTCAAGACGGGCTTTTTCCACGTTTAGAATTTTACCGCGCAGCGGCAAAATCGCCTGGAAGTGACGGTCACGACCCTGCTTCGCAGAACCTCCTGCAGAGTCACCCTCGACGATGTACAGTTCACTGATCGAAGCGTCCTTGGAGGAGCAGTCAGCCAGTTTACCTGGCAGGGAGCTCACTTCAAGTGCGCCCTTACGTCTTGTCAATTCCCGAGCCTTACGTGCTGCTTCGCGTGCACGAGCAGCTTGCAATCCCTTTTCCAGAATGCGGCGGGATACCGAAGGATTCTCTTCCAGGAACTCCTGAAGCTTCTCGGCAAACAGGGACTCTACAATTCCGCGCACTTCGCTGTTACCCAGCTTCGTCTTGGTCTGCCCTTCAAACTGCGGCTCAGGAATCTTGACAGAGATAATAGCTGTGAGACCTTCACGTACGTCATCCCCGGACAAGTTACCTGTGCTGTCCTTGATTACACCCGCTTTGCGGGCATAGTCATTAATGATCCGCGTCAATGCACTCTTGAAGCCCGATTCATGCGTTCCGCCCTCATGCGTATTGATGTTGTTGGCAAAAGAATAAATATTCTCGGTGTAGTTGTCATTGTATTGCAGGGCAACTTCCACCTGGATATTATCTCTGGATCCTTCAACGTAGATCGGATTTTCATGCAATACTTCGCGCTTCTGGTTCAGGAAGGAGACGTATTCGATAATACCGCCTTCGTACAGGAACGAATTCGTTGCACCTGTGCGCTCATCTGTCAAAGTAAGACCGATGCCCTTATTCAGGAACGCCAGCTCACGAATACGGGTAAGCAACGTA
The DNA here is from genome assembly GCF_040546835.1 of Paenibacillus sp. PvP094. Taxonomy (NCBI): domain Bacteria; kingdom Bacillati; phylum Bacillota; class Bacilli; order Caryophanales; family Paenibacillaceae; genus Paenibacillus; species Paenibacillus sp. PvP094. The sequence goes on from NZ_JBEPOM010000001.1 coordinate 2,069,828, forward strand.
TCGTAATCGTATACCGTGGTTTCCGTGAAAATTTCCGGATCCGGGTGGAACGTAACCGTTGTTCCCGTTTCATCCGTTGTTCCTAATGTTTTCAGGTCATACTGCGGAGCACCACGGCGGTATTCCTGTTGATAAACATGTCCGTCACGTTTAACGGTAACGACCACTTTTTCGGAGAGGGCATTCACAACAGAGACACCGACCCCGTGCAAACCACCGGATACCTTGTATCCGCCGCCGCCAAATTTACCGCCTGCATGGAGCACGGTCATAACAACCTCAAGTGCAGGACGTTTCATTTTGGCATGCTCGCCGACAGGGATACCCCGTCCGTTATCGACGACAGTGACGCTGTTATCTTCGTGAATACTGACCTCAATATGGTCACAGTAACCCGCAAGCGCCTCATCGATACTGTTGTCCACTACTTCCCAGACCAGATGATGCAGACCTTTGGCACTGGTGGAACCGATGTACATCCCCGGACGCTTCCGTACGGCTTCCAGTCCTTCAAGGACTTGAATTTCATTCGCATCATATGACGGTTGATTCATAGACATGCCTTTCACCTACTTCTATAGATTCAATATCGTAAATATGCGTTAACTAAGAATGCATGCTGAATGATCATCTTTTCTTCGTTTCAGCAAGTAGTCCAAACTAAAGACAAGCAGCAGAAGACACACTATACCCTACCTGTAGAGGTCTAAAGATCAGGGAAAATGTGAGCCCGCTTCTTAAGCGTGGCTGAGGAAATAGGTGAATAATACACAATATTCTTGGTCACGACAATAGACTTGGCTTCCTCTTCACCGATGCGTTCCACTGTTTTTTCCTGCTCGGCATGCGTGACATACTGCTTGGAGATTTTAGAGGATTTTTCAATCGATATATCAAAAATAGCGACCAATTCGGAAGAACGGATAATTTTCTCGCCGCCCAGATGAATGTACATGTACCCTCACTCCTTAGCGTTCAACCTGTCCGGCATGAACATGATAAATACTGGCATCTTTGAGCTTGTCAACGTTCAGGCTCTCGATTCCCGTAGCTGTAATAAAGGTTTGCACCTTGCTCTGGAACGTTTCGATCAGCTGCGTCTGACGAAAAGGATCCAGCTCGGACAACACATCGTCAAGCAGCAGGACCGGATATTCTCCGATTTCTTCGTGGATCAGTTCAATCTCTGCAAGTTTAAGGGACAACGCCGTTGTGCGCTGCTGTCCCTGCGAACCATACGTTTGTACTTCCCGGTCGTTAATGAAAAAGGACAGGTCATCCCGGTGCGGCCCACTAAGGGTTGTGCCCCGGCGAATCTCCTGCTCTTTCATTTGTGATAATTTTATCATAAATTGGTCCATTAAAACAGCTTCATCTTCCTCAGCGGCTTCGCTGAAGGATGGAAGATAGGCCAGACGCAGCACTTCCCCGCCTCCGGTGATCCCCTGATGAATCGTTTCGGCCCACTTTTGCAGTTTCTTTATGAATTGTTTCCTTTTTTTGACGATTTTAACACCATGTTCGGCCAGCTGTTCATTCCAGATCTCAAGCATCGTCTGGGCAGAAGCATCCTTGCCCCATAACTGCTTCAGCAGATTGTTTCGCTGCACCAGCACTTTCTGATACTGCTGAAGATGGTAAAGGTAGCCTGGTGCCACCTGACCGATCTCCATGTCAAGAAACCGGCGGCGTACCCCCGGTGTGCCTTTGACAATCTCCAGATCTTCCGGTGCAAACATGACCACATTGAGTGCACCGACAAAATCGCTTAACTTTCGCTGCTCAAGCCCGTTGATCTTGGCCTTCTTCCCTTGTTGCGACAAAGACAGCTCCAAATTGACGGTTCCATACTTTTTGTCGACTTCTGCTGCAAGTCTGGCACGTTCCTCACCGAAACGAATCAGCTCCTTGTCGCGGGAAGTACGGTGGCTCTTGGTGAGCGCAAGCACAAAGATGGCCTCTGCAAGATTGGTCTTCCCTTGGGCATTTTGCCCGATTAACAGATTCACTGGACCGAAAGATTCCAGTTTCAGATGTTCATAATTGCGGAACTGCTGCAGATCAATGCTGTTGACAAACAAGCGGTTAACCTCCCTTTTATCCCGTCCGTCAGGAGGCAGCAGGGATCAAACTGTCTATTCTGCGGCAACTTCGAACGCGCCTTCTCCGTCCACCTCAACGATATCCCCAGGGTATAACTTGCGTCCCCGGCGTTCCTCTGGCTCTTTATTCACACGTACAAGTCCTTCCTGAAGCAGGGCTTTGGCCATGCCTCCAGTCGGAATGCAATCTGCCAGTTTCAAAAATTGGTCAAGCTTAATATATTCCGTACGAATCGTTACTCGGTTCACTGGAATCTTCCTTTCGTTAGTTGGTCGTCCGGTAAGGCAAGATGACGTAAAGGCTGTGACTGTCATCCAGCGGTTTCAAAATGATCGGGCTCATGACGCCGGTAAAAGCGATCATCAGCTGCTCACTCTCCACCACTTTCAGCACATCCAGCATATATTTGGAGTTGAACGAGATTTTCAGCGGATCACCGGTAAACTCGGCCGGTTCAATTTCTTCTCTTACTTTTCCCAGCTCAGAAGAGCTTGATGAAATTTCGATCGTTCCGGATTCCATCGTCTGCATGCGCACAATGTTGGTTTTCTCTTCACGCGACAGCAAATAAGCCCGGTCAATCGACTCACTTAATTTTTTGGTATCCAAAACAAGTTCTGTTTTGTACGAAGTCGGAATAATTCTAGAAGTATCCGGATATGTTCCGTCCAAAATGCGTGAATAGAACAGGACACGGTCAATTTTGAACAGGACCTGGTTGTCAGCGACTACGATATCCACAAGCGTATTTTGATCAGGCACGATTTTGCTGAGTTCGTTCAGCGTTTTACCCGAAATGACAACATTGTTGAAACGCACTCCCTCTGCATTATCCAGCATTGCTGAACGAGTAGCAAGACGGTGGCGGTCTGTTGCCACAAATTTCAACTCATTGTCAGCAAGGCTCCAGAGTACACCTGTCAGGATTGGAGTCGTCTCATGGGTGGAAATGGAGAATACCGTTTGCTTCACCATGTTTTTAAGCAGATCACCTGGAATGGATACCGTTTGGTTCTCTTCAATGCTTGGCAATACCGGGAATTCCTCCGGATCCAAACCTACGAGCTGAATTTCGGTAGCACCTGCCGAGATGAAGGTGTTGAAATTTTCTTTGACCTCCATGTGGATTTCCTGGGAAGGCAGTTTCTTGATGATCTCGACAAAAAACTTGGCTGGCAGTACAACACTACCTGGTTGCTCAACTTGAACTACACTTTTATCTCCCTCTTCAAGCGGGATAAAGGATTGAATTGATATATCCGTGTCACTTGCTGTCAACGTCACACCTTGATGATTAACGTCGAATTTGATCCCGCTCAAAATGGGGATTGTCGTACGGCTGGAGATGGCTTTGGATACATGCTGGATGGATTCGTTCAAGTAGGTTTTCATTATGCTGATTTTCATGGTTTCACTCCTAGCGGATTTTTTGGGTGTTTGGGTATTGAAAGGTGTTAAACAAAAGGCCGAAGGCCGAGCTTTAAACGGCGTATTTGGAGATGATATCTTTTAGATCTTTTTAGTAATAATAGTAATAGGGGCACTGAATATGTGGATAAGTGGGTATAAACCCATAAAATTAAGCCTATCCACATGTGTACACGTTGTGCATAGGCTTGGGACTTGTTCAGGTTGGATTCTTAATTTTTTCGGTTAAGTTGTTGATAACTTTGTAGAGCTCCTGATCGGATTTGATCGATTGGGAGATTTTTTCGTGCGCATGAATCACAGTCGTATGATCTCGTCCTCCGAAGGCTTCCCCAATTTTGGGCAGGGAGAAATCGGTCAGTTCACGCGATAGATACATGGCAATCTGTCTAGGGAAAGCAACGGCTTTGGTCCGCTTCCGTGCTTTGAAATCTTCAAGCTTAAGGCTGTAATACTCGCCGACCTTTTGTTGGATGTCTTGAATAGTGATCATTTTAGGACGGCTGGAAGGAATAATATCCTTCAATGCTTCTGCAGCCAGATGAGTCGTAACGTCTTGATTCGTCAGTGAAGAGTAGGCAACTACCCGAATTAGTGCGCCTTCCAGTTCACGAATATTGGTATCGATCTGGTTGGCGATGTACATCATTGCTTCGTTAGGAATATCGAGATTTTCCGCACGCGCCTTTTTCCGCAAAATGGCGATCCGTGTCTCGAGATCCGGAGGCTGGATATCCGTAATGAGTCCCCATTCGAAGCGGGAACGAAGTCGCTCTTCCAGAGTCGGAATTTCCTTCGGTGGTCTGTCGCTGGAGATAATGATCTGTTTCCGTTCCTCATGCAGCGCATTAAACGTATGGAAAAATTCCTCTTGTGTTGATTCTTTTCCCGCCAAAAACTGAATATCATCTATAAGCAGAATATCGACATTCCGGTACTTGTTACGGAAGCTCTCCCCGCGGTTGTCACGGATGGAGTTGATGAATTCGTTCGTGAATTTCTCAGATGACAAATAAACAACCTTGCTCCCCGGATCATGCTCCAAAACGTAATGGCCAATGGCATGCATCAAGTGGGTTTTGCCGAGTCCAACTCCCCCGTATAAAAACAAAGGATTGTATGCTTTGGCGGGCGCTTCAGCGACCGCCAGCGATGCGGCATGGGCAAAACGGTTGCCTGGTCCAATGACAAATGTATCGAATGTATATTTGGGATTCAGCATGCTGAGAACCGCTTCTTCCTGAACTACCGTAGGCGTTGGCGCCGGCAGCTGCGGATCCGGTTCAGCAGGCTTGTTCTCTTCGATGACAAATTTCACATCGACTTGCTTGCCTAGTAGTTCATATACTGTCGAGCCTACCAATTTGGTGTAACGGCTCTCCAGCCATTCGACGGCAAACGTAGTCGGCGCGGAAATGACAATTGAACTGTCATTCAGCTTCGTTGCTTTGGTTGCTTTGAACCAGGTATCGAAGCTGGGTTTGCTGAGCTTGTTTTGTATGATTGATAAAATTTGCTGCCATAAATCAGAAGTATGGCTGTCCACAGACTGTCACTCCTTTTACATGTTCCAAGTGTGGCTTAAGCCATGATGCAGTGTCGAAATACGAGATATATTGCCGGAATTTATCCCCAAACCCCCGCAGGTCGAAAACAAAAAAAGAATGAACAACGGAAAATTGTTCACAACTTTATCCACAGGCTGTTGATAATATTATGGGTCAGATCACATATTCACATCCAAAAGTAATACAATCATAGCAAAAGAAGCCCCGCATTTCAACGTATCGCGAGATTTTATCCACAAATTCAATAACTTGTGTATAATTTTTAATCACAACACAATATATTGTTTATAAATTGTTTAATTTTCGACAGGATGACCCAAAAAGCCAAAATGTTTTATACACAGGTTGTTCGTCGAAAATCGCTAAATTGTGTGTAAAATGACTCCTTAGTTGTGAATAACACATCTGTGGATAACCAGGAATTCAGAATGATCGTTTTGGGGATCTGTTGAATTAACCTCTTTAACCTCATGTGGGGTTGTATGCAATAAGCAGAGATTCGCAGCAACGGATAATAGATGCAGATAAGCTGATTAACACTAAAAAGAGGACGGTTGAAGCGCTGGCTGGATAGGGGAAGGAAGTCATAAAATGTGTCGTAAATGCCGGATGGGGAGAATAGATTGAATCAAATCATTGAATTAAAAAATGGACAAAAAAGAGGTTGTTCCTTAAGGCCAGCGTGTGGTCTAAGTGAACAACCTCTTTTTTTGGTGATTAAATGAGGAAAAGGTTACTTGGTTCTTAAGGGCAATTTGCGTTGGAATTCTGCAATATCCGCATATTCCTCTTCAAGTTTGCGCGAGATGCGAATGAAAATCGGGAGAAGTTCCCGGTAAATTGCTGCGTTTTCTCTAACAGGGGTATGTCTGTGCGTTGTCCCCACCATAGAAGAGACGGCATGAAGTGACTTGATTCGCCCTGTAGCATACAGACCGAGGACGACGGCACCCAGACAGGAGCTTTCGAAGCTCTCGGGGACGACGACCTCCTGATTGAAAATATCAGACATCATCTGACGCCAGAGAGGGGAACGTGCGAATCCGCCGGTAGCCTGAATGGAGGTCGGTTGACCAATCTGTTCTTCCATGGCCAGCAAGACCGTATACAGGTTGAAAATGACCCCTTCCAGGACAGCACGAATCATGTGTTCTTTCTGATGATGGAGGGTTAAACCAAAGAAAGAACCGCGGGCATCCGGATTCCATAATGGGGCACGCTCTCCTGACAAATAAGGATGGAACAGCAGTCCTTCAGAGCCTGGACTGACTCGCTCAGCGATTTTGGTGAGGACGTCATATGAATTGATGCCCAGCCTTTTTGCTGTTTCCACTTCGGATGCTGCAAATTCGTCACGTACCCAGCGAAATAGCATGCCACCGTTATTCACAGGCCCACCCACGACCCAGAGGTCCTCCGTGAGGGCATAACAGAAGGTCCGTCCTTTGGGATCGGTAACGGGGCGATCAACGACCGTACGAATGGCACCACTGGTACCAATGGTTGCTGCCACAACTCCAGGCTCGATGGCGTTTACGCCGAGATTGGATAACACTCCGTCACTTGCCCCGATCACAAAGGGAGTAGAGGGGGACAGTCCCATTTTCTCTGCACATTCAGTGTCCATTCCCTCTATTGTATATGTCGTAGGAACAAGCTTCGAGAGATGGTCAGGTGTGATTCCTGCAACCTCCAGCGCTTCCGTATCCCAATCCAGTTGTTCCAGGTTGAGAAGACCGGTGCAGGAGGCGATGGAATGATCTACTATATATTGTCCGAACAAACGGAAGAACAGATATTCTTTAATGGAGATGAACTTGGCTGTGCGCTGAAAAAGGTCTGGTTCATCATGACGCAGCCACATGAGTTTGGTTAGGGGAGACATGGGATGGATCGGTGTGCCCGTGCGCAAATAGATCCGATGACCTTGCCCACTCTCCTGTAATTGGGCTGACCAGGCTGCACTGCGGTTATCCGCCCACGTGATGCAGCGAGTGAGCGGCTTATGATCCTGGTCCATGGCAATCACACTGTGCATGGCAGAGCTGCAGGACAAAAACATGATTTGTCCTGCACTTACACTGCTCTGATCCATGACTCCACGTACGGAGCGAATAGCTGCTTGTACAATTTCCTCGGGATCCTGCTCAGCTACATCAGGAGCAGGTGTATATAGAGGATATTCCTGAGTGGAAGTGCTCACAACCTCACCTTGCTCCGTAAATAATACGGATTTGGTGCTGGTGGTCCCAATATCCATGCCAATCATATATTTTTTCATCTGGTGTAATCCTTCTTTCCCTTGATACAGTAAAATTTATCTTCTAAATAGATACGATCTGTCTTAGATCACGGCACTCAGCAGCAAAATAAAGATCAGTCCGACGACGGATAATAGTGTTTCCATAACGGTCCACGTTTTCAGTGTCTGGGAGACGCTCATATTAAAGAACTCCTTAATCATCCAGAAGCCCGCGTCATTCACGTGGGACAAAACAAGTGATCCCGCACCAGTAGCAAGTACAACCAATTCGATATTGGCTCCTGGAGTCAGCGCAAGAACCGGAGCAACGATACCCGCTGCCGTTGTCATGGCAACCGTTGCCGAGCCTGTGGCAACCCGAATCAGTGCCGCAACCAGCCAAGCAAACAGGATGACGTTGATATTGGCGTGAGTGGCAACTTCTGCAATCGCATTGCCGACACCGCTATTAATCAAGACCTGTTTAAATGCGCCGCCCCCACCAATAATGAGAATGATGGTCGCCGTAGGCGCCAGACATTCACTGGTGAAACGGGAAATATCGTGTTTGGTAAATCCGCGTGCAAAGCCGAGCGAAAAGAGGGCAAACACAACGGATATCAACAGGGCAATAATCTCATGCCCGATAAACTCACAAAAGACCGTAAAGCCACTTGTGGCATTGGGATCTACGATATTGGCAATGGAGCCAATTAGCATAAGGATGACTGGCAGCAAAATCGTAAACAGAGTAATGCCGAACCCTGGAAGATTGGTGTTTTTCTTCGTTGCGAACTGCTCTGCCAGCTCGGCTGGCGGTTCAGTGTGTATTCTTTTGCCGATAAACTTACCAAACAAAGGACCTGCGATAATCGCTGTCGGAATACCAACAATGAGGGAGTACAAAATGGTTTTCCCCAAATCCGCGTTGAATGCATCAATTGCGATCATCGGAGCCGGATGTGGTGGAACCAGACCATGTACCGTCGACAGACCGGCCAAAATCGGAATCCCGATCTGCAGAAGAGACATATTGGTTTTACGTGCAACGGTGAAAATAATCGGAATCAGCAGAATCACGCCAACTTCGAAGAAGACAGGGATACCTACGATAAAACCAACGATCATCATGGCCCAGTGCACACGTTTCACACCAAAGCGATCGACCAGTGTGGTTGCAATGCGCTCGGCACCGCCTGATTCGGCCATCATTTTACCCAGCATCGTGCCAAGCCCGATGACAATGGCTATGGTTCCAAGCGTACCGCCGAGTCCACCTGTAATGGAAGAGATCACATCGGCGGGTTTCATACCGGCAAGCAGACCAAGCATTAAAGCGGATATTAAAAGGGTAACGAAGGGGTTCCATTTATATTTGGAGATCAACACGATCAGAAATACGATCGCAATCAATGTCCACACCAACAATGTTGCATTATGGGATAGTCCAAAAAGAGTGCTCATGATGTATGCTCCTTTGTTTTGAATATAAACGCTTACAAGTGAATTTGCCGTCAGGGAAGTTTGTCTCCCTTTAATATGCCCAAAAATTGAAACTAAATCGCATTTTGTATACTTGTCGACAACTTAAATGACAATCCATCCACTTGGATGTGATTGCGGACAGTGGTCATTATTTAAACCAAAGTCGAAAAATATAAACTTTCTGACATGATCAGGAGTCGAAGCTCTCATGCAGGGTTTTGCCGGAATCCTGAAAGTACGTACGCACGCCGGCCTGAATGGATGCTTTGTCACCTGACTCTAGTGCTTCAATCAACAATCGATGTTTTTGAATTACAGCGCTTACTTTTGGATCGCCCTGATCAAACACCCTGCGGGTTGTTAGCAGCATAACCGTCATGACAACATAACGAATGCTTCTCCATAAATGTGAAATACGGGAATGCTCGGCTGCCTCAATGATGGTCTCGTGGAAAGTCAGATCCTGAAAAGCAAACTCGACGGCATCCTGATGCCGACCAGCCAGCTCCATTTTGTCCAGTATATTACGAAGCGAAGTAATCAATTGCTCGGGGACAGACCCTGCTAATCGCTGCTGGACAAAGCTTTCAATTAAAAAACGGACGTCGTACAGCTCTTCAACATCCTTGATTTTTAATCCTAGGACAACCACACCCATCCGTTCAAGCCGAATCAGTCCTTCATTCGACAGTGTTCTCAGGGCTTCGCGGACAGGAGAACGACTGCTGTCAAAATCAGCGGCAATTCGATTTTCAGACAAAATCTCTCCAGGACGCAGGGTTCCACTGATGATGCGCAGCCTTAATTCGCAGGCGATGGCTTCCCCGCGGGAAGCTCCCTGCAGCCAGGAAGAAGGAAACAACATAATGGCTAACGCTCCTATTCAAGTAATCAGTTCTCTAGGTCCAGTACTCGGTAATCCATCTCAGGTGGACCTGTACACTGATCATAGCATAACCTTTTTGCAGTTTGCATGCTGTCTGATTAGGACGCGGAAGTCCAAAACCAATTTTCCTAATACCGTTTTCAAAGAGCCGAAGATCAGTCCTTTTGTAAATCAAAAAGAGTGTTAGGTAACGCGGATATTCTCTTCATGAAAACTTAAGTATACTTGTATACAAGATGTGATTTTTATCCTACACCTTTCTTGAAAGCTTGTAAACCTTCAGATTAAAGCGGATACATAAAATTTTAAACAAGGCCCAATATTCAACAAAATGTACTACATAAGCTGAGAAAATAATTAGCGAATTTTGTAGCCTTCAGTAGGAAGAAAATATTGTATAAAAGGAAAACGCCAATACGAATAAAACGTAGTTGAATTCGTTATCCACATGTGAATAACTTCTGGTTACTGAAAGTGGAGGGTGAGAGATGAACGAGAGGTCCAAGTTGGGGTGTGGATAACCGTTGGAGTGATGGAGGAAGTGACAGCGCGAGGCTTGTTGGGGATAACTTTTTTCGCTTCAAAAATTATTTTATTCAAATCAAAATCTGCTTAAGTGTTACGAACTCTGAGGGGCAGGCTGGAAAGGGCTATAAAAAGAGGGAGAACCTAAGTGGGTTAGAGTTGACTTTTCCAGGTGTACGTGGTTAAATGTATAAAGGTGTTTTCTGTGAAGATGAAAATGATTCATCACATAAGTATTTCCTTGTAAGGAGGTGCAATACATTGAGACCTACATTCAAACCGAACGTAAGCAAACGTAAAAAAGTTCATGGTTTCCGGAAAAGAATGAGCACGAGCAACGGCCGTAAAGTTTTGGCTGCACGTCGCCTGAAAGGCCGTAAAGTCCTGAGTGCTTAATGCATGAGAAGACCACCGAGGTGGTCTTTTTTTTCTTAAATGAGTCATTTCAGACTGGATGCTGATATAGATCGGGTCTGAATTGGCTGCGAAAAAGGGCGAAAGTGTCTATTTCTTTTTTTGAAGAAGGATCTAATCCGTCACGAAATTTATAAAAAGTTTCCTTATATATAATGAAGTTGTCGTTAGAACAGTTTACCGTTATTCAAGAAAGCCTATACTAAATCAGTAATGAGGCCTCCGTCAATATGGATGGTGGAGAACAGCAAGGAGAAGCGCCGTGTATAAAAGACTGCGTTTGCGAAACCGGGCGGACTTTAGCCGCGTATACCGGTATGGGAAATCTTTTGCCAATCATCAATTTGTGGTGTATGGCTGCCGCCGTAAAGATACGGAGCAATTCCGGGTAGGTGTATCATGCAGCAAGAAAATCGGAAACGCTGTCGTACGAAACCGGATGAGACGCATGATTAAGGAAATTATAAGGCACCATGAAAAAGAGATTGTCACACAGATGGACCTGATCTTCATCGTGAGAAAAGGTGCGCTGGACATGACCTATCAGGAAATGGAGAAAAGTCTGCTGCACGTTATGCGTAAAGCGGCTCTTCTTAAGCCTAACAAACGGTAAGCTTCGGTTTATTTGTCCTCCTAATTATGGTATGATTTACGGTGGAATGGAATGGTTAAGAGAGGGGTTATGAAGTGTCGCGATTGAAGACATCAAAGGGGAAGTGGATTCTCCTCATTGCAGTCATTGCAATGGTCACCGTACTAGCGGGGTGTACTCCGCAAGGATCCGGGGTTACGACGGAAGATCTGAAAAACAGTGACTCATTCTGGCAAAGCAATGTTGTTTACTGGTTCTCACTGGCGCTCGATACATTCGCCAACTGGTTTAACGGTGAATATGGACTAGCTGTCCTAGTCATGGTGCTGATTGTGCGGACGTTGATTTTGCCACTAACAATGAAGCAGGTCCGCAGCTCCAAAGCCATGCAGGCAATACAGCCGCAGTTGAAGGAGATTCAAGCCAAGTATAAAGATACACCTGAGAAAGTTCAGCAAGAAACGATGAAGTTGTTTCAGGAGAATAAAGTTAATCCGATGGCGGGTTGTCTACCACTTCTGATTCAGATGCCGATTTACATCGCACTTTATAACTCAATTTACGGTAACTCCAGTCTGAGAACACATGACTTCTTGTGGCTCCAGCTCGGAGCGCCGGATCACCTGTTTATACTGCCTGTGCTGGCTGCCATCACAACATTCGTACAAACATGGATGATGATGCGTATGAATCCTGCACAACAGGTTGGACCAATGCAGTTCATGCTATGGGTTTACCCAATCTTGATTTTCGTAATGTCTTACCAGTTCCCGTCAGCGTTGCCGCTGTACTGGTTCTACAGTAACATCTACACGATCGTGCAAAACTATTTCCTTTACCGGAATAATGATAAAGTCGTGGCTGAAGTCAACGTGAAGCAGAATAGTTCCTCCAAAAATGGAGCTAAACGCAAAAACGGTGGCAAGGCAACCGTCTCTGGAAAAGGGTCGAAAGGGGCCAAAAAATCGAAATGACCAAAGTCATTGCGTCAGGAAAAACCGTTGAAGATGCTGTAAACCAAGGATTGGCTGAGCTTGGCGTGAGCCGGGACAAGGTCGAGATACAAGTGTTAGAGCAGCCGTCAAAAGGATTCCTGGGTTTGATCGGGGTAAAGGCGGCGAAAGTTGAAGTAAAACTTCTGCCTGTGCCCGAAGCTGTACCACAGCGGGTCGAGCCGGCCGCACATGTACCTCAGGTTGAAGCTAAACTTGAGGATGTCGCAGCTAAAAATCCCTATGAGGAAGCGGCTGCTTTCTTAAAAGAAGTAGCAGCAGGTATGGGACTGGATGTTGAAGTGGATATCAAAAAGCAGCGGGATGGACATATCTTCAATATTGCCGGGGAAGATCTTGGCATGATTATTGGCAGACGTGGACAGACACTCGATGCACTTCAATATCTAACGAACATTGTAGCTAACCGTTATTCGGAAAGTTTCGTTCGAATCGTACTGGACGCGGAGAATTTCCGCCAACGCCGCCGGAAGACGCTTGAGGATCTGGCTGAACGTCTGGCTGGACAAGCGATCCGTTCTGGCAAGGAAGTTGTTCTGGAGCCGATGCCTCCACTCGAACGCAAGGTCATTCATGCGAAACTGCAAAACCACCCGCAGATTAAGACGTACAGCAAGGGCGAAGAGCCCAATCGGCGCGTTGTCATCATGACGAAATAACACGAAATTGAAGACGCAATGGCTTCCTGCCCGGTGCAGAAGCCATTGCTTTTTTCGTAGATAAGTATATTGGTGAGAACTTATAAAGTGAAATTCACATGTGGTCCGTAAGGACAACCATTTTAAAATAGAGCAGGGAGAGATAACGATGATCAGTGATACGATCACAGCGATATCCACGGCTGTTGGGGAAGCGGGCATAGCAGTTATCCGGGTCAGCGGTCCGGATGCAGTATCGGAGACGGAGAAAATTTTCCGTAGTAAAACCCCTTTGACCCAAGCAGCATCTCATACAGTACACTACGGTCATATCATTGAACCTGGCAGTGGGGAGAAGATTGAAGAAGTACTGGTTACGGTAATGCGGGCACCTCGTTCGTTTACGACAGAAGATGTGGTTGAGATTAGTGCTCATGGTGGAGTAGTCTCAGTGAAGCGGGTTCTGGATCTGCTGCTTCAGCTCAATATTCGCCTTGCGGAGCCGGGTGAATTCACAAAGCGTGCTTTCCTTAATGGACGGATCGATCTGTCACAGGCGGAAGGCGTTATGGATCTCATTCGTTCCAAGTCGGATAGAGCATTCTCGGTAGCACTCAAACAAGTGGAGGGAAAGCTCTCCTCCAAACTGCGTGATCTGAGACATACGTTGGTGGAAACGCTGGCTCATATCGAAGTGAACATTGACTATCCCGAGCATGATGTGGAGTCCTTAACTGCGGATTTTATTAAAGAAAAATCCAGTCTGGTCATGACTGAAATTGATAAATTGCTGGTAACGGCAGAACAGGGCAAGATACTACGTGAAGGAATTACGACGGCGATTGTAGGGCGGCCAAACGTAGGAAAATCCTCTTTGCTGAATGCACTCGCTCAGGATAATCGGGCTATTGTAACGGACATTCCGGGAACAACACGTGACGTCATTGAGGAATTTGTAACGATTAACAACATTCCGCTCAAGCTGCTGGATACAGCCGGCATTCGGGAAACGATGGACGTTGTCGAGAAAATCGGGGTAGAACGTTCCCGCTCCGCAGTAGCAGAGGCAGATCTGTTGTTGATGGTCATCAATGCGGCGGAACCATTGCACGAGGATGAGATTGAATTGCTGGAACAAATCCGCGGTAGACAATCAATTATCATTATGAATAAAATGGACTTAGCTCCGCAGGCTGACCGCGACATTTTGCTACGCTACATCCCAGAAGAGCGCCTTGTTCCGATGTCAGTGAAGGATGATCTGGGTGTTGATCGTCTGGAAGATGCCATTACCACCTTGTTCTTCAGCGGTAAGCTGGAATCGGCTGACTTGACGTATGTCAGCAATGTGCGTCATATTGCTTTGCTCAAAAAGGCAAAACAGTCCTTGATTGACGCTTATGAAGCTGCTGAACAGTTCATTCCAATTGACATGATTCAGATTGATGTACGTCTGGCGTGGGAGCACCTTGGTGAGATTGTGGGCGATACGGCACATGATGCATTGATTGACCAGATTTTCTCCCAGTTCTGTCTAGGAAAGTAAAATGAACAAACATACTTCCTGTGAAAAGTAGTATGATAATGAAGTCCATTTCTTGTGAATGGTCAGCATGGCAATGACGTCTGTAGGAATCACAGACTTGATGGCTTGATATAGATCGGAATGTCCCCTGGCTGAATAGGGAGAGCATTCAATTTTTTACAATAGACCGTGGGCATGGGATTCAAACGTGCTGCGGCATAAGGAGGTAAACAAGAATGGCTTTTGATGGCGGCAGCTATGATGTAATTGTCGTTGGTGCGGGACATGCGGGTGTGGAATCGGCACTGGCCGCAGCCCGTATGGGTTCCAAAACACTGATGATTACAATAAATCTGGATATGGTGGCCTTCATGCCTTGTAACCCATCCATTGGGGGACCGGCTAAAGGACATGTTGTGCGCGAAATCGATGCGCTTGGCGGTGAGATGGGACGGAATATCGATAAGACGTTTATTCAGATGAGAATGCTCAACACAGGGAAAGGTCCTGCAGTTCACGCTCTGCGTGCTCAGGCAGACAAGTTCTCTTATCAGCATAAAATGAAAGAAACGATGGAGAATGAGCGCAACCTCACTATGCGTCAAGGTATGGTGGATCACTTGATCGTCGAAGACGGGAAATGTGTGGGGGTAGTGACTCAGACGGGTACAGAGTACCGTGCCCAAGCTGTTGTGCTAACCACAGGCACTTATCTGCGCGGTAAAGTTATTATGGGTGAATTGATGTACGAAAGCGGACCGAACAATCAACAGCCTTCACTCAAATTGTCCGAGCATCTGCGGGAACTTGGATTCGAACTTGTTCGTTTCAAAACAGGTACACCACCTCGTGTGCATAAGGATACAATTGATTTCAGCAAAACGGAAATTCAGCCTGGCGATGATGAGCCGAAGTTCTTTTCGTATGAGACAGAATCTTCTGAAAATGAACAGCTGCCATGTTGGTTGACCTACACTTCGGTTGAAACCCATCAGATCATTAATGATAACCTGCATCGTGCACCGATGTTCTCGGGTGTTATTGAAGGTACGGGACCGCGTTACTGCCCATCCATTGAAGACAAAATTGTTCGTTTCAGCGACAAGCCGAAACATCAGATCTTCCTGGAGCCAGAAGGAAAAAATACATCCGAGTATTATGTACAAGGACTATCTACCAGTCTGCCGGAGGATGTTCAGCTTGCCGTTCTTCGCTCGATTCCCGGAATGGAAAAAGTGGAAATGATGCGTAATGGATATGCCATTGAATACGATGCGATGGTACCTACACAGCTCTGGCCTTCACTTGAAACAAAACGTCTGCCAGGTCTGTTCACGGCCGGACAAATCAATGGGACTTCCGGTTATGAAGAAGCGGCAGGACAGGGGATCATGGCTGGAATTAACGCTGCACGCAAAGTACAAGGCAAAGAGCCTGTTATTTTGGATCGTTCCCAAGGTTATATTGGCGTGTTGATTGATGATCTGGTGACTAAGGGAACAAACGAGCCGTATCGTTTGCTCACATCACGTGCCGAGTATCGTTTGCTGCTTCGTCATGATAATGCAGATCTGCGTTTGACCGAGATTGGTCATGATATTGGTCTGGTTTCAGAAGAGCGTTATGCTAAATTCCTCGACAAAAAAGCCAAAGTGGATGCAGAGGTTGAACGTCTAAAAGCGGCTAAAGCACGCCCTGCGGATGTAAATCCTAAGCTTGAAGAGTTTGGCTCGACTCCAATTCAGGATGGAAGCACACTGCTTACCCTATTGCGTCGTCCGGAAATTACGTATGACTGGGTTGAACAGGTTTCACCTTCTGAGGTAGAACTGACAGCAGATATGAAGGAACAAGTGGAGATTCAAATTAAATATGCGGGATATATTGAGAAACAATTGATCCACGTGGAACGTTTACAAAAGATGGAGAAAAAGAAAATTCCGGATACGATTGAGTACAATGATGTTCATGGTCTGGCTATGGAAGCGAAGCAAAAACTATCCACGATCCGTCCCATTTCAATTGGGCAGGCTTCCCGGATTGCTGGGGTAACTCCTGCGGACATTTCCATTCTGCTCGTCTACTTGGAGCATTATAACCGTGTAACCGCAGCAAGGGGACAATAATGGACGATATTCAACAGCAATTGCAGCTTCGACTGAAAGAGCATGGTTTGGAGCTTGATGAACATCAGCTGGAACAGTTCGAACTGTATTTTCAGGAGCTGGTATCCTGGAATGAAAAGATGAACCTGACAGGCATAACGGAACGGGAACAGGTGTATACGAAGCATTTTTATGACTCAGTATCCCTGGCCTTCTATACGGATATGACCAAAGTGGAAAAGCTTGCGGATATTGGATCTGGAGCAGGCTTTCCTGGCATTCCACTCAAGATCTGCTTCCCGCATATCAAGCTGACCATTATTGATTCGCTGAACAAACGCATTGGCTTTCTGCAGCATGTCGTGGATACACTCGGTCTAACCGAGGTTGAATTAATTCATGGCCGGGCAGAGGAGTTGGGGCGCAAGGAAGGATATCGGGACAGCTACGATCTCGTTACTGCGCGCGCAGTAGCTAAGCTGGCAGTGCTGAATGAATTCTGTTTGCCTTTCGTTCGCAAGGGTGGGATGTTTGCCGCAATGAAAGGCGGAGACCCTCGTGAAGAAATGAAGGAAGCAGAATTTAGCTTCAACCAGCTGAGAGGACGGGTAAAAGCGGTTCATCCATTCCAGCTGCCAGTAGAAGAGTCAGCGCGTCATATCATCTTGATACAGAAGTTTGATAAAACGCCTCACAAATATCCTCGTAAACCGGGGACTCCACTCAAGACACCATTGGTACAGTAAATTAATGTTGGGTAAACCAATATGCTTTGCTTACTTTGGCCGGATTATAAAATTAATACTTGTGCCATATATAAAGTCAGACTAGAAAAATATTGAAGAGGATGTTTCACGTGAAACATCCTTTTTTTATTTTCAGATACATATTACAAAGCGAGTACCATTTCAAAAATAAACAGATGAAAAAAGGAGAAATCGAGGGTAAAACCGCCAAGATGCTCGGATGAAAAGCAGGAAAATTAGGAGGGTTTAAAGAATAGGTTAGAATAGGATTATGATAGAAAAGATGATAGAATAGAAGTAGCCGATCCTGTGTATCAGAGATCATAGATTATATATAAATAGAGTTGGCAAGAAGTATAGACAATTTCATCAGAACGTGATGTAGAAAGCAAAACTTATTCGAAGAACGACAACATATGAGGGGTCGCATATAGAATAGGAAGCACCTGCACTGCTGCGGGAGCTATTACGAAACTAGGTGGTAATATACGGAATGAAAGAACAATTTTCGAAGTTGTTTGGTTTGGCGGAGCGCAATAACGGAGATGAAGTGAAACAAATTCCGGTAGGCGAAATAGTAAGCAGCCCTTATCAACCGCGTACGATTTTTGACGATGATAAAATTGATGAGTTGTTGCAGACAATCAAAACCCATGGAGTCATTCAACCCATTGTTGTCCGTGTGCGGAATGGATCATATGAGATTATTGCCGGGGAACGTCGCTGGCGTGCGGTTCGAAAACTGGGACTAGAGCATATTCCAGCCATTGTGCGCGAATTTAATGACTCTCAAGCCGCTTCCATTGCCTTGATTGAGAACCTGCAGCGTGAAGGGCTCACAGCTATTGAAGAAGCGGTTGCTTATCAAAAGTTGATTGATCTTCACCAATTGACACAAGAGAGTCTTGCACAGCGATTAGGCAAAAGCCAATCAACCATTGCCAATAAAATTCGGTTGTTACAACTCCCGGAAGGAATTAAGACTGCACTGATGGAACGGAAAATATCCGAACGTCATGCAAGAGCTTTGCTTTCACTGGACTCGGAAGAACTGCAAATGAAATTGCTCAGCGAGATTATTGAAAAAGAGCTGAACGTAAAACAAACCGAAGCAAGGGTCGCCTTTTACAAGGAAGCTTCCAAAATCAAAAAGTCCAAACGCATCTCATTTACCAAAGATGTCAGACTCGCACTAAATACCATTCGCCAATCCATTGATATGGTCTCTGGCTCTGGTATGGATATTAAAACAAAAGAAGCCGATCACGAAGATCATTATGAGATCGTCATTCATATTCCTAAACGCAAATAGTTGAAGCTTAAGGCGGCAATGGGCCGCTTTTTCTGTCTATAGAGCTGGTTGAAGTCTGAAGTCTGTATTGAAGAACGTGCTTGAAGAACGGAACGGTAGTTGTTGTTTGTGTGGACGATAGCCACCTGCTTTTAGTTAACTGTATCTCACAACCTACAAGAAAAGACTCCTATTTTATTTGAGGTGAAGTAATTGTCTAAGATTATGGCCGTAGCAAATCAAAAGGGCGGTGTGGGGAAAACGACGACATCTGTTAACTTGGGTGCAGGACTGGCTTCACTCGGGAAAAGGGTACTGCTTGTCGATATTGACCCTCAGGGAAATACGACTAGTGGAGTCGGAATCAACAAAGCAGATGTGGCCAATTGTATATATGATGTCATCATTAATGAAGTACATCCTCAGGAAGCCATTGTGGAAACCCAAATTGAAGGGCTTCATATCATCCCTGCAACGATTCAACTTGCCGGAGCCGAGATTGAGTTGGTATCCACCATATCACGTGAAGTTCGTTTGAAAAAATCACTCGCCATGGTGAAAAAAAACTATGATTACATACTGATCGATTGCCCACCATCTCTTGGCATGTTAACGATCAACTCGTTGACCGCTTCCGACTCGGTGATCATTCCGATCCAGTGTGAGTACTACGCACTTGAAGGGCTGAGCCAACTGCTTAACACGGTTCGCCTCGTGCAGAAACATTTGAATACCTCTCTGCAAATAGAGGGAGTACTGCTCACCATGTTTGATGCCCGTACGAACCTGGGGATCCAGGTGATTGAAGAAGTGAAGAAGTATTTTCAACAAAAAGTGTATCAAACGATTATTCCGCGTAATGTGCGACTTAGTGAAGCCCCTTCACATGGGCAGTCCATTATTACGTATGATCCCCGTTCACGAGGAGCAGAAGTGTATTTAGAGCTCGCAAAGGAAGTGATATCGTATGAGTAAGCGGCTCGGAAAAGGTCTCGATGC
This sequence comes from Paenibacillus sp. PvP094, assembly GCF_040546835.1. Classification (NCBI taxonomy): domain Bacteria; kingdom Bacillati; phylum Bacillota; class Bacilli; order Caryophanales; family Paenibacillaceae; genus Paenibacillus; species Paenibacillus sp. PvP094. Next base: position 2,089,388 of record NZ_JBEPOM010000001.1, read on the forward strand.
CCTCATTCCATCGCTTTCAATAAATGACGATGACAAGGTTGTAGAAATTCCAATTGCCCAGTTGCGGGCAAACCCTTATCAGCCACGGAAGGTATTTGATGAGGATGCGATTCATGAACTGGCAGAATCCATACGTCAACACGGTGTGATACAGCCAATTATCGTACGTACTGTACTGAGAGGTTATGAGATTATTGCCGGGGAACGGCGGTTTAGAGCTTCTCAATATTGCGGTAATGCAACAGTGCCTGCAGTCGTTCGTAATTTTAGTGATCAGCAGGTTATGGAAATCGCGCTGATTGAGAATTTGCAACGTGAAAATCTCAACGCGATGGAAGTGGCTGTAGCCTATCAAGGCCTGATGGATCAGTTCTCGCTGACTCAGGAAGAGTTGTCTGTCAAAGTGGGGAAATCCCGTTCTCACATTGCAAATTTCTTGCGTTTGCTTTCGTTGCCGGATGAAGTGAAAGACCATGTTTCACGTGGAACATTGTCCATGGGTCATGCACGCGCCATAGTCGGTGTGAAGGATCAGGATATGGTGAAACAGCTGGCCAAACAAACCATTGACCAACAATGGAGTGTACGTGAACTGGAAGAAGCGGTACAGCAGCTGGATCGTTCCAAGACGGGTGAAGCCAAGGCCAAATCCAAACTCAAGAAAAAGGATCCATTCATTGATACGGTGGAGGAATCCTTGCGTGAGCGTTTCAAAACAACAGTGAAGATAAAGCACAACAAAGATAAAGGCAAAATCGAGCTCAACTACTACAGCAAACAGGATCTGGAGCGATTGTTGGAACTGCTGCAATAGACAATCCTGTAGATTAACTTACAACACGCGGGGCTTTTTCATCTGATGACATATCGCCTCTGTACGATGGAGAAACGATATGTCATTATTTTTTCTGTAAAGGTGTTGTTTTCTTATTCAGCCCTGGCGTTTACGATTGGTTTTATGGTGGATCGCTCAACGAACAGGACGGAGGGTGGTTGTGAGGTGAAGGAAGTCATTTATCTGGATCATGCTGCGACATCATGGCCTAAGCCGCCTGCTGTTGGTGAAGCCATGCTGCATGCCCTTGATGTCGCCGGAGCTAACCCTGGCAGAGGCAGCCATCGAATGGCTGTTCAAGCAAGCCGTGTGCTTTTTGACACGAGGAAGGTACTATCCAATCTTTTTGGCATCAGTAATGCCAATGATATTGCACTCGGTTCCAATACGACAGAAGCGTTGAATCTTGCAATCCAAGGCTGCTTGCGAAAAGGGGATCATGTCATTGCTACAATGGCGGAGCATAACTCGGTCAGGCGGCCTCTGGAATACATGCGACGGATCCGAAATGTAGAAGTGGATTATGTACCTGTGAATGCAGCAGGTGATATTGATCTGGTTCAACTCGAACGTTTGTTTCGTCCAAACACTAGATTGGTTGTGTGTACACATAGTTCCAACTTGCTTGGCAGCATTTTACCTATTGGCGAAATATCGCTGATTAGCCGTAAATATGGGGCAACATTTCTCGTAGATGCTGCTCAGAGTGCTGGTATTATGCCAGTGGATGTACAGCAGCTAGGTATCGATATGCTGGCCTTTCCAGGACATAAGGGGCTGCTCGGTCCACAGGGAACGGGAGGCCTCTATATCGCTCCGGAACTTGATCTCGAACCGCTTCTTCATGGGGGAACAGGCAGTCAGTCTGAAGCCATTCAGCAGCCGCTTGTTCGTCCAGACCGATATGAGGCTGGAACTCCGAATACCGTAGGAATCGCAGGGCTGGCAGCCGGCGTGAGACATGTGATGGAATTGACTCCTGAAGCAATCTATAAGCATGAGTGGGAACTAACTCAACATATGATGCAAGGGTTATCATCTGTAGCAGGAATTCGGATGCTTGGGCCAGAGCTTGGACAACCACGTACCGGGTTGGTATCCTTTACAGTAGAGGGATATGATTCTGCTCAGCTAGCTTTTCAACTGGACCGGCGTTATGGTATTGCTGTGCGTTCCGGTTTCCACTGTACACCTCTTGCTCATGAATCTGCCGGGACCACCTTGAGCGGAGCGGTCAGAGCCAGTGTAGGATATTCAACAACTAGCCAAGAGATAGATGCTCTAATTCATGCAGTAAACGAACTGACAATACCGCGGTAACTACGACGATTGGTATAAAAGGGCAGCAGAATAGAGAGATATCTATTAAAACTGGAAAATAGTTGATTAGTTACTATAGATAAAGGGTTTATTTATTAGGAGAAGGCCTAACGAATGTACGATTGCTCGTTGGCAAAAATGAACGGACAGGTTGATGAACAAACAAACAGAGGGGTAGTTGCACTACATGGCTGAATTAAACGAGCTGATTCTGGAACAGCTGCTATGGATTATTGGCGGAATGGCATTATTATTGGTGATCTTACTGATTGTAAGTATTGCCCAAGGCGCAAAGTTACGCAAGTTCAAACGGAAATACGAAGCGATGATGGCTGGCAGTGGAGTAGAGGACCTGGAATCGTTGTTGATCAATCTGAAAATTCAGATGGACAGCATTGAGGACGAGCATAACTTGCAGACTAGTCAGATCCAGGAAGTCATGCAAAAACTGACCCGTATCCAGGGTAAAGTGGGTGTAAAACGGTATAATGCCTATGGAGAAAGAGGCAGTGATCTGAGTTTCTCCATGGCCATGATTAACGATAATAACGATGGAATGATCCTCACAGGGATCTATAATCGTGATGGTTCTTATGTGTATGCCAAACCTCTTAAAGGGGGAGAGTCATCTTATACACTATCCCCTGAAGAGAAGGAAGCCATTACTCTGGCACAGCAAGCAGAGTAGAGCGTGTATGCCATTCGCGAATGGCTGAGTAAAGACTGCTCGCGATAATTTCAGACATGCGCATGACAAGACTGAGCCGTGTGTTTTGCAAAACAAAGTATTCCATAAAGCCGCCGACGTTAACGATACCTGTAAGATGGATATCGCCGACCGGCGGTAATTCTTTATTTACACCCGCACCAGGCTTGAGCGGCCCATTGACCACCTGAATACAGCCTACACTGGAGGATTGCCCGAGGCAGGCGTCTATTCCTATTACATAGGGGTTATGGTGTGTATTTTGAATGGTGTTCAGGGTGTCCTGAAGGTTCATTGCATGCACAGGTTCGTCCAATGTACCATAGAGGTGAAATAGGGGGCTGTCCCACTTGGCAAGCGAAGAGCCTACCAGAGGACCAAGACAGTCTCCTGTAGAGCGATCTGTGCCGATGCAGACAATAACGACATTTTGCAGAGAATGGGCCTTATAGAGATGAAACATTAAACGATGTATAATGGCGGAGTGTATGCCTGGGTCGGTATGTGGTATCTTCAAACTGGTCATATCTTGGGATGAATAAGAACGCGAATTGGGATTCATAGGATCTATCCTTTCCCCTTGAGAATGGTAGTAACAGTATATGGAAGGATAGAAGGTTTTATACTTCGCAAGGACAAGCTTTTTCCTAAAGGTTTACACGGAGAGAGAACAACCCATGGATGATGCTTGGAAATCGGAAAGGAGCCGGACATGGACGAGTGGATGGATGATTGGATGCTGATTGCCTTTGATTCTACCCAGCAGGCTTTGCGAGCGGAAATGCTGCTAGAATTTGCCGAGATTGAGATTGATTTATTTCCTACCCCGAAAGAGATTACGGCAGGCTGTGCCCTTTGTATACAGTTTCCAAAAGAAGATCTGGCAAGAGTGCAGCAGATCATTCGCAACGAGTTTGTAGAGATCCGGGGCCTCTATTTCAAAACCGAAGACAGCTATGATAACATACCCATGTAGAGGAGGTCGGAATTGATGCTGCCTTTTAAATTTTTTGCTACAGCTCCTGCTGAACCGGGTGCAGGGGATGATACTAATACCTTAGAAGAAACAGTAAAAAGTGCTGTCAGCTGGACTGATAAGTTATGGAATTCCGTCACCGATGCGGATATGTGGCTAAACATTCTATTCAGCTCGATTCGTATTGTTATTATTTTCATTATCACACGTATTGTAATCAAGATTGTGTACCGCATTATTGATCGCAGCCTGGAACGGAAGCAGGAAGGCAAAGTCCGTGTAAATCCGCGCAGGTTTGTCACGGTAGGTGAATTGCTGAAAAATGCGACCTCCATAACATGTAATTTCATTATGATTCTGTTACTGTTATCAGAGATCAACATACAAGTTGGACCCCTACTGGCCAGTGCAGGTGTGCTTGGACTTGCCATCGGTTTTGGTGCACAGGGTTTAGTGAAGGATGTTATTACGGGTTTCTTCATTATATTGGAGGACCAGTTTGCTGTAGGGGATGTTATTCAGACAGGTACCTACAAAGGAACCGTTGAAGTCATCGGCTTGAGAACAACCAAGCTGGTTAGCTGGCAAGGTGAAGTTCATATTATTCCGAATGGTACGATTGCCAGTGTGACAAACTTCTCCATGTCCAATGCGCTTGCTGTGGTGGATATCCCGATGAAGGGTGATCAAACCTTGGATGAATCTGTTCACTTGGTCAAACAGGCTCTGGTTGGAATTGAAGACCGGGATCTCAATATTTTGAAAGTTCCGGATGTGCTCGGCATTCAATCGATGACCACTTCAGAGTATGTCGTTCGGATCGTTGCAGAGTGTATGCCAAATTCCAGAGCCTCTGTAGAGCGCCAAATTCAGAGTGATGTAAAGAAAACGATGGAGTATCATGAGATGGGTAAGCTCGCAGCATTGGAACAGGCAGCCGGGCAGGAGAAGGATGAAGGGGATGGTACTGGTGGAGCGTAAGAGTTTCCAGCTTGGAGACATTGTACAGATGAAGAAGCAGCATCCCTGTGGAAGTAATGAGATGGAGATTATTCGGATGGGGATGGATATTCGAATCAAATGTGTAGGCTGTAAACACAGTGTACTCATTCCGAGAGCAAAGTTTGAGAAAAACATGAAAAAAGTTCTTCGCTCGGCAGAGGATGCTGCAGAATCTTAAATGCAAGTCTGTGGTCAAATGCATACCGTAATAACGTTTTCATGCATGCGCAGCACAGGTATTGCGTTCTGTATGTGATCATGCTATAATCAGTATTGCTGCGGAAAGGTACCCAAGAGGCCCAAGGGGGCTGACTCGAAATCAGCTAGGCGTGTCATAGCGTGCGTGGGTTCGAATCCCACCCTTTCCGCCACTTACAGCATTTATGCAATGGCATTTCAATGAACTTAGTTATATTGAGTATAATAAAGCGATCAGACCTTCCTCGAGTGGAAGGTTTTTTTATTTATTTTAAACAACAAAAAAGTCTACGACATAAAACAAAAGAGCCCCGAAGGGCTCCTTGTAGGCGATACATCGGTTAGTTAGGAAACAATCGGTCGTAAGATCAGAAACCTGGCGTACTGCTCATGCAATACTCGTGCTCAGACGAAGGGCCTTACACACTACCACTTGCTTCTTAGATTACGTGATGAATCTCCAACATTACACGATCGGCTGCGTTGTCCAACGGAACCACACCTCTCTCGTGTACCGCCTGATTGTATTATGTGCATTATTACGTTTTATATACATGTGTTATTAAATAATAATTTCCTTCTAATGAACACGGGCCTTCGTTAATCTCTTCCACTTCCGGTTTTGGTTGCTCGTTTCAGGAAAGGATTCCCCCTTTTTGAGGGTTATCCGTTTAGGATTTTGTATTTCGGTATGGAAGCTTTTTTCTCCGACTTCCGTGTACTCTCCATCATTCGGTGCTTTGTCACCTTTTTCAAACTCAGTTTGTTCGCCCATGGTAAGACCTCCTCAGATATTTTTCTTATTACTGCATCCATAGTGTCTCCAGAACTCGAATGAACATGTGCCAATACAAACAGGGAACGTTTGCTTGCATTGATGTCTTATTTTTGTTATATTAATATAGTTCGAGTTTGTGCTCGTTCCTTGCTCTCAACCTGGATTGAGGGCCAGAGTCCATAAGGAGGTGAAAATTATGCGCAAATATGAAGTGATGTACATTATTCGTCCTGACGTTGAGCAAGAAGTTGTTCAAGCTACAGTCGATAAATTCCAAGGCATCATCTCCAACGGCGGTGGTGAAGTTACAGCTCACGACGTTATGGGTAAACGCCGTCTTGCGTATGAGATCAAGAAATTCCGTGATGGTGTTTATGTTCTGGTACACTTCACTGCTGAACCAGCAGTAGTTACTGAGCTTGAGCGTCTCATGAAGATTTCTGACGAAGTAATTCGTTATCTCATTACGAACGATGTTAAGTCTGCCTAAGACAACTCGTGATTAACGCACCAATACGCTCTGAAGGAGGGGATTACATTGTTGAACCGTGTCATTCTGATCGGCCGGTTAACCCGGGATCCTGAGTTGCGTTACACTCCAGCAGGAGTAGCAGTTACGCAATTTACTTTGGCGGTGGACAGACCGTTTACAAGCCAAGGGGGAGAGCGGGAAGCGGATTTCATTCCGGTCGTAACCTGGAGACAGCTTGCTGAGACTTGTGCAAACTATTTGCGCAAAGGACGCCTAGCTGCAGTCGAAGGACGCATTCAAGTACGGAACTACGAGAATAACGAAGGTAAACGTGTATACGTGACCGAAGTCATTGCCGATAATGTCCGTTTCTTGGAGTCAGGTAACCGTGATAATAACGGTGGCGGCGGTGGGCAACCGATGCGTGAAGAGCCTTCTTATGGAGGCGGCGGGCGCGCGAACAATAACAATAATTCGCGTAGCAACAATCAGGATCCTTTTTCCGATGACGGAAAACCGATTGATATATCGGATGATGATTTGCCATTTTAACGTGAACCGACACTCTAGAGTGGATGGTTTAACGATAGGAAAGGACTGAAAAGCATGAGCTTCAAGCAAAGAGAAGGCGGAGACAACGATAAAAGACCGGCTCGCCGTGGCGGCCGTAACAAACGTCGTAAAGTGTGCTTCTTCACAGCTAACAAAATTACTCACATCGATTATAAAGATACGGACTTGCTTCGTAAATTTATCAGCGAACGTGGAAAAATTTTGCCACGCCGTGTAACAGGTACTAGCGCTAAATATCAACGCATGCTGACGATCGCGATCAAACGCTCCCGTCAAATCGCATTGCTGCCATACACAACTGAGTAGTCTTACTCAGCTTGCATACGAAGCAGCCGGCTTATAGCCGGCTGCTTTTTTGTGTTGTAAAACGAACGCGAACCTGAGCGAAATGATCGTGGAGAAGTAATTGAAATGCAAATCATTTATAATAGAATAGATTATGATTTGAGAAAGTGATGAGTTAACGCCGTATTCCATTTATAACAGATCAAAACATCAGGAGTGCATATGAAGAAAATCAAGAAAAAAGAGCAGCGGAAGCAAAAGAAAAGTTTGCGTTTTTGGCTAATAGCTACGCTGCTAATTTCCGTTTTATACGTGTGGCTACAACAGAAAGAAGATACTTACGAAATTTGGCCAGATTATACGAGAGAAGCTGCACCCATTACAGGTCTCCATCCCGTCGTGGCAGAGAGTGAGCAGTTACTGGTACGCAAAGCAGCCCGGCGTGGTATAGATGTCGTTATCACCCATGGTTATCGAAGTATAGAAGAGCAGAATGAGCTGTTTAATCAAGGCCGCGCCACGACTGGGAATATAGTTACGAATGCCAGGGGCGGGGAGTCATATCATAATTATGGACTGGCTATTGATTTTGCACTTCAGACACCAGATGGTGATGTAGTATGGGATATGGAGCGTGATGATAACGGCAATGGACAAGCAGACTGGATGGAAATTGTCGATATGGCCAAGGAGTTAGGATTTACATGGGGAGGCGACTGGGCTAACTTTCCGGATTATCCTCATCTGCAGATGGATTTTGGCTTAAGCATCAATGAGTTGAAGCGTGGCAAACGCCCGCCGGAATCACCATAAAGAGTATAATTAAAATACAATATATTGTATAAATATCGGAAAAGCCTTGCATTTTGCAGGGCTTTTTTCATTCTTTTGTAAAAAAAATGATAAAAGATTACAATTAGTCCTTTACAGCAGCAAATAAATAAAACTATACTAGAATAACTAGAATTTTAACACAGACTTAATGAATAGCATAAAAATAATCGCATAGGCATAAATTTGCTAAAAAGACAGCTGACATAGAAGAAACAAATTAAATCGAATATTTACCACAAACCTAACATATATATTCTAAAATTAAATTGACTCGACATGTAAGTACGTAATATACGTAAGGTGCATGTTATATATTTAGTATTCTCATTCTCCTACTTCAGAACCTCACGCGAAAAAAGTCGAAATAATATCGAAAACCCCTTGATAAAGCACCTTAAAAATATAACTAATACCCAAAACTATGATATAAAAAACATTTATACCAAAAATCTCAAAATACTTATTGACGTCACCTAAATTTACACGTATGATTACATTAATTATTTTCCTATATAATTCCGCTAGGATTTATCAGCATTAATTGACCAATGGTCTAAATAGCAATATCGAAACTCGTTTCTCCTAAAGGATTAGTATTTTGTATAAACTTTTGTTCGTCTTCTTCAAGAACATGGAAATATACAGTGGATGCATTCTTATATATATGAATACAGTCTGCGGAAATTTTGGGGTTAGGGTGATTGATTTGAACACAGAGCTATTGGAAGTCAGAAATCTAACTACATCATTCAGAATTGAAGATGACTATTATGCAGCAGTTGATCACGTTAACCTTACGGTTAAGAAAAACGAAGTACTAGCGATTGTTGGAGAATCAGGATCAGGCAAAAGTGCGTTTGCATTTTCAATTATGGGTCTTCACAACAAAGCCAAAATTGATGGTCAGATTCTATACAAAGGGCAGGATATCGCGAATATCAATCCTAACAAAATGAACAAACTTCGCGGAAAAGAGATAGGGATGATCTTTCAGGACCCCCTTTCCGCATTAAATCCTCTGATGATTATTGGTGACCAGATCGATGAGATTCTGACACTTCATCAACCTAAGCTATCTTCAAAAGAGAAGAAAGATAAGGTCATTGATCTGCTTAACCAAGTGGGCATCCCACGCCCCGAACAAATTTACAAGCAGTATCCTCACGAACTATCTGGTGGTATGAGACAGCGGGTTGTTATAGCGATTGCAATCGCCAATAAACCGGAATTGCTGATCGCTGATGAGCCAACAACAGCACTTGACGTTACGATTCAACTGCAAATTCTTGAACTTATACGTGAGTTGAAGAACGAAATTCACGCCGGCATCATCTTAATTACGCATGATCTTGGAGTGGTCGCCGAGATGGCGGATCGTGTGGCAGTTATGTACGCAGGTGAGATTGTTGAAATTGCTGATATCTACACGCTAATGACCAATGCGAAGCATCCATACACAAGATCTCTATTAAACTCTATTCCTACCATTACTGAAGAAAAATCGAAGCTGCATGTCATTCAAGGCATTGTACCTTCTTTAAAGAATCTTCCTCGCTACGGGTGTCGATTCAAGGCCCGAATTCCATGGATTAGTGATTCGGCCCATGAAGATAACCCACAGATGCATGAAATTGCTCCAGGTCACTTTGTACGCTGCACCTGTTACCAGCACTTTCATTTCCCTGATCAAGCTGAGGAGGAATAACATAATGGCACTACTCGAAGTTGAAGGACTCAAAATACACTTTCCGATTCGCGGTGGATTGATCAAACGTGAAATTGGAAGTATCAAGGCAGTTGATGATGTGAGCTTCTCCATTGAGCAGGGACAGACTTACGGACTCGTTGGTGAGTCAGGCTCAGGCAAAACGACGACAGGGAGAGCCGTCATCGGACTCAACCATGTAACAGCCGGAAGAATTCTTTTTAACGGCAAGGACCTTACCAAAGAGCGCCGTAAGGACAGACAACTCCAGCGAGACGTGCAAATGATCTTTCAAGATCCCTATTCTTCACTGAATCCCAAGAAGAGGGTTATCGATATTATTGCTGAACCTTTGCGCAACTATGAGCGACTTACAGCTACGGAAGAGAAGAGACAAGTCAGGGATTTGCTAGAGAAAGTAGGTCTAAGTCCGGAGTCAGTCTATAAGTATCCTCATGAATTTTCCGGAGGACAGCGGCAGCGGATCGGAATTGCCCGGGCAATTGCACTGAAGCCGAAACTAATCATTGCAGATGAGCCCGTATCCGCTCTGGATGTATCCGTACAGGCACAAGTGCTTAATTTCATGCAGGAGATTCAAAAAGAGTTAAATCTGACCTATCTGTTCATCAGTCACGACCTCGGAATTATAAGACATATGTGTGATCAGATTGGAATTATGTATAAAGGTCGCTACGTAGAGCAAGGAACGACCGATGATATTTTTGAGAATCCACAGCATATCTATACCAAGCGTCTCATAGCAGCTATTCCGGATATGGATCCAACCAAACGTGACGAGATGAATGCTTTCCGTCAGCAGGTTAAATCCGAGTATGAGAATTCATACCGAAACTTCTTTGATGAGGAAGGGCTTGCTTACTCGCTCAAATCCATTTCCAATACTCACCGAGTAGCTCTACCTCAGAAAGGTTGAAGGCCATATGTGGAATATAATACTACGAAGAATCATGATTATGATCCCTCAGATCTTTTTGCTTAGTCTCTTGGTATTCTTGATGGCCAAGGCGATGCCAGGCGATGCACTAACAGGCTTGCTTGACCCAAGCATAGATCCTAAGGCTCTGGATGAACAAAGAGAACGACTTGGACTCAACAATCCATGGTATATACAGTATTGGGACTGGATCAGAAATGCAGCACAAGGCGACTTCGGGCAATCTTTCCGATTTAAAATGCCAGTTATGGACTTGATTGGTCAACGAATCTCAAATACATTCTGGTTGGCTTTTGCAACGCTTGTGTTCACATACTTGATCGCGATTCCACTCGGTATTATCAGTGGTCGTTACAATGATACATGGTCTGACCGTTTAATTACGGGTTACACCTATTTAGGTTTCGCAGCACCTTTATTTATTTTTGCACTCGTTATGTTATGGATTTTTGGGTTCCACTTTGGGCTATTCCCAACTGGAGGCAGCGTAGCACCTGGACTTACACCAGGAACATTTAGTTACGTTGCAAGCAAGTTCTATCATCTGTTATTACCGGCCTTATCCATGGCGTTGATCGCTACAGTATCCACGGTTCAATACTTGCGTAGTGAAATTATCGATATTAAGCACAAGGAATTTGTTCTCACTGCGAGGGCCAAGGGCGCCTCGGAATCACGAGTTTACAACAGGCATATTCTAAGAAACTCTCTACTTCCGATTGCCGCATTCTTTGGTTATGAGATCACTGGACTTATCGGAGGTACCATTATCATTGAGGGTATATTCAGTTATCCGGGCATGGGTCAGCTGTTTCTTAACTCAATCTCTCTTCGGGATTTCAGTGTTGTGACTGCGCTTGTCCTGATATTTGGTATCGCCACAATTCTGGGCTCGCTGTTATCTGACATTATTCTTGGATTGGTAGATCCACGTATACGGATCAAGTAAGAACTTGAAGATTTCGGGGTGAATAAGATGAGCAACGCGAATGATGTCGTTATAACTTCACAGAAGATAGATAAAAGCCCCTCTAGCTTGAGTATCTTATGGAGGGAGCTAGTCCGGGATAAAGTGGCGCTAATTTCGCTCATATTTTTAGGATTAGTTTTATTACTAGTCTACGGAACTGCTTTGGTTCTGGATCAGGACGAAATTGTTAAAGTAGATCTATTTGCCTTGTATGAGCCGCCTTCCGCACAGTATTGGTTAGGAACAGATTACGGCGGGCGAGATGTATTCGGACAATTAGTCATAGGTACTCGGAACTCATTATCCATTGCCATTCTTGTTACGGTAATGACAGGTTTTTTGGGAATCGTGATTGGTTTATTGTCCGGTTACTTCGGAGGATTGATTGATAATATATTCATGCGTGTAGTGGATTTCTTCATGGTTCTTCCGTTCATGATGATCGTTATCGCGTTTGTTACAGCAGTACCCAAATATAATATTACTTCGTTCTCACTAATCATGACTGCTTTCCTATGGATGGGAATTGCCAGATTGATTCGGTCTAAGGCGTTACAGGAGCGCGAACTAGAATATGTAAAGGCATCAAAAACGTTGGGTTCTTCCCATCTCAAAATCATGCTTTCACAGGTTTTACCTAATCTGAGCTCCATCATCATCGTAACGATGACATTGAACCTCGCTGCCAATATTGGCCTTGAATCCGGGTTGTCTTTCTTGGGATTTGGATTCCCTGAGAGTACACCTAGTCTTGGGACACTCGTAAGTTATGCACGTAATCCGCAAACCCTGGAAACCAGATGGTGGATATGGCTACCTGCGTCAGTACTTATTCTGGTATTGATGTTGAGTATAAATAATGTCGGTCAAGCCCTTAAGCGTGCGACTGATGCAAGACAAAGAAGAGGTTAAAAAGGGAGGAAAGGTTCATGAAAAAGAGATTTTTTTCACGGGGACTATTTTTCACGATGATGTTGGTCTTCGTACTGGCGCTTGCGGCGTGCTCGGAGAAAGAGGCAGCAACACCAACGCCTTCTTCGAACACAGGGGAGACGAAGACAGAGGAGAAGCCTGCTAACGAAGAAGGCGTATACTCCATCGAGGATTTTAACAATGTTAAAACCAACGAGGGCACTGCCATTGAAGGTGGATCACTTACATTCGGCCTAGTATCTGATACTGCTTTTGAAGGTACATTAAACTACAATTTTTATTCCGGGAATCCGGATGCACAAGTTTTGCAATGGTTTGATGAAGGTTTGCTGACTTGGGATAAAGACTATGTATATACCAATGATGGTGCAGCAACATATGAAACATCCGAAGATGGAAAAACGTTCACACTGACCATTCGTGATAATGTAAACTGGCATGATGGTAAGCCGGTAACAGCAGAAGACTTGCAATTTGCTTATGAAGTAATTGGTAACAAGGCCTATGATGGTCCTCGTTACGATTCCAACTTCACAAGTGTAGTAGGTATGGATGAATACCATGCTGGAACAGCAAAAACGATCTCCGGTATCAAAGTGCTGAGCGACAAACAAATCAGCATCACATACAAACAATCTACACCGTCTCTACTGACAGGTGGCGTATGGACATATCCGCTGGCTAAACATATCTTCGGTGGTATGGATGTAGCAAAAATGTCCTCTTCCAAAGAAGTGCGTGAAACTCCAATCGGTTTTGGTCCATTTAAAGTGGAAACAATCACACCAGGTGAGTCCGTAACATACGTAAAAAATGAAGATTACTGGCGAGGAGCTCCAAAACTGGATAAAGTGACTCTGAAAGTTATCAACCCAACAACGGTTGTCCAAGAATTAAAATCTGGCGGGGTAGACCTCGTGGATGCATTCCCTACAGATCAATATAAAGACAATGCAGATATGTCCAACGTGGAATTCTTGGGTGCAATCGACCGTGCTTATACGTACATCGGTTTCAAACTGGGTACATGGGATGAAGAAAACGGAAAAGTTGTAACGAATCCTGATGCAAAAATGGCTGACAAAAACTTGCGTAAAGCCATGTGGATGGCTGTAGACAACGACCAAGTCGGTAAACGTTTCTACAACGGTCTGCGTTGGAACGCAACTACATTGATTCCACCGTCTCACCCAGAATTCCATGATTCCAGCAATCCTGGCGTTACGTACGATCCAGAAGCAGCTAAGAAATTGCTGGACGAAGCTGGTTACAAACTTGATGGTGAATTCCGTACAAAACCCGATGGAACTCCACTTGAAATTAACTTTGCTTCCATGACAGGTAGTGATATTGCTGAACCACTAGCGCGTTATTACGTTCAATCTTGGGCAGCAATTGGTTTAAAAGTAAATTTGGAAATGGTTGAATTTAACAGTTTTTATGATCGTGTAGGTAATAATGGTAAAGATGATCCTAACCTTGACGTGTATCAAGCAGCATGGACAGTAGGGATTGATGTAGATCCTGCCGGATTGTACGGTCGAGATGCCCTATACAACTTCTCCAGATTCTCTAGCGAGGAGAATGACAGACTGCTTGCACAAGGTATCTCAGCTGAGGCATTCGATGTAGACAAACGTAAAGAGATTTATAATGAATGGCAACAATATATGGTTGATGAAGTACCTGTCTTCCCTACTTTATATCGTGCTTCAATAGTACCTGTTAACAAACGTGTTATGAACTTTGCGATTGGGGATGGCACAGGTTTATATCTGAGCGATTTAGCCGTCAATGCAGACAAACCAATTGTAGCCGAGTAGCTTGCCAAAGTAGCGACTTTAAGGATTGGGGTCCTTAACGAGGCCGTTTACTAGGATTTAAGAGTTCCCACTGCAAAATCAACATAGATTCTTTACACTCTGGTAGAAGGTGTATAGAATCTATGTTTTTTCATTTTAAGAACACATTTATTTTTTACTTTTTTTAAGATAAAGTGCAAATAACTTATCTTGGAGGTTGTTAGTAAATTTATGAGAATTTGATTTATGAAGCTAGTGGTTAAGTGTCATTTTACTACTTGTGAGAAAATGTAATTAATGCTTTTTTATTCTTTTTATTTGAAATATTTACCTTTATATAGTATAATTATTTCAATATATAGTTCAAATTGGTGGTGATAATTTTCGTTTAGAAATGGAGAGAAGTACTTAAAAAGAAGGTACCTTATATGAATTTCAAAAAGATAAAAATAATGAATTCAATTGTGATTATAACAAATCAATTTTTAACTGAAATAGCTGATACTATTTTTAGTGTTGTGATCTTCTTATATGTATACGAGCAAACTAATTCTGCATTGTCAGCTTCCTTAATAACTACGGTGACTTTCTTGACACACATATTTATTGGTCCAATTATGGGTGTTTTCTCAGATAGGTTTCATCCAAAAAAAGGAATGCAATATGGGTATATGATAATGATCATGGTAGGTCTCCTACTATCACTATTCTTTATGTATTCGATTGATTATTTAATTTTAATGATTTACATAAGCTTGTTAATTCATAATGTCTGCATGCTATTTATTGTACCTGCAAAAAATAAACTGCTTCCACAAATTGTACCGAGGGAAGAGCTTGTACGTGTTAATGGCTATGTATCTTCATCAACAAATCTTGCTGAACTCATTGGCAATACAATTAGTGGGTTTATCTTAGCCTTGATAGGATTTGTAGGAATTATGTTAATTCATTCAGGAGTTTATTTACTTGCAAGTCTGCTGCTATTATTGCTATTTGATCTTTCCAAGATTTCTAACTTGAAAAATATGTCCAAATCAGCTGAAGTGGAGATTGAAAGTAAACAGAGTGGATTCTTTACAGAATTAATCGAAGGTTATGTTTATCTCAAATCAAATCGGCCCCTTTTCAAATTAGTATTTATGTCTACTATTTTGAATGTTACTTCTATGATTACTCCACTTTTAATTGTTCTCATAACAACCCAGTATGGAGGCGGATCTAAAGAATATGGATTCTTTAATGCTGGTGCTATCGTTTCGAGTTTTATTGTAGGCTTACTCGTAAGTTATGTTAATAAACTTATCTCACCAGGTAAAATATTTTCCATTACTTTATGTTTAGCAGGTTTTTGTTTGATTTTAATTTCTTTTTTTTCAGATATTTATGTAGGAGGAACTTTGTATTTTATATTCGCTGGTTTATTAACCATGCAAAGGATTATATTTAATTCATTTTTTATGCATGCTGTCGAAGAAAAGGTCAGAGGCAGAGTTTTATCATTAAGCTTAGCAATTTCTGTCGTAACGGTACCTTTATTCTCCCTATTAGGTGGCTATATTAGTGATATTGTTAGTGCAAATTATGTATATGTATTTTCAGGAATATGGTTAAGTATTTGGTCTGTTTTTCCACTTTTAGATCAGGATATTAAATCTATTGATAAGATAATGTGAAAAATGTGTCTTACTAATTCTGAGGAGTGATTTAATATGAATAGATTAAAAGAAGCTATTGTAACTAGAAGAGGGAATATTGCAGTTTATCATCATAAAGGAGAATATATAATTCATAATTTGATAAAAAGTTCATGGGTTGTACTAGATAAGGATCAAAACGAGATAGCCACCAGATATTTGTTTGATTTTGTTACAAAAGACCAATTGCTATTAGATTACAATCAAAAAGAAGTTAATCAGGTTTTGAATTTACTTAATTTGTACAGGATTAGCGAAGAAATCGACAAGGATATTCAAAAGAATAACTTTATACTTTCGAATAAGGTTACTAAACCGAAAACTGTGTATTTCGTTTCAACTTATAAGTGTAATTTGAGTTGTATTTATTGTTATGCTGATAGCGGCCCAACAAGATCAATGAAAGAGGACCTAACTACAGAAGAAGCAAAAAAGGTAATTCGTGAGATTAAAGATCTTGGGACAGAAATCATCACTTTTACGGGTGGAGAAGCATTTCTGAGGAAAGATATGATGGAATTGATTGAATACTCTAAGGATGTTGGATTACTAGTCAATCTCATTTCAAATGGTGCATTTATTCAAAATATAGATATGGCACGAAAACTATCTTCTCTCACTAATCTAATCACTATTAGTTTGGATTCATTGAAAAAAGAAGAACATGATGCTAATAGAGGCAAGGGGGCTTGGAGACTTGCTATGAGAGCAATTGAATTGCTATTAGAGGCTGGAGGGAAACTTAAGATAAATCAGACTGTCACCAAGAATAATCTTGATGCAGTAGAAGATATCATTGATTATGCTAGAAAAACTAATTCTAAACTTGTAGTAGTTCCTTTGGCGGGCTTAGGGCGAGGAAAACAAAATAATTATGAGTTGAATTATACTCAACGTCTCCAATATGAAAGTACTGTCATGAATAAATATCATTCTCAAGGACTTGCTGTTAAACAATTTAATTTGCAGCAACACTGTGGACATGGACTTAGTGAATTTTCTATAGATAGTCGTGGTAATGTGTATCCATGTAAATTGATGCATGAGTCATCTTTTTTAGCAGGCAATATTAAAGATAATGATTTGGCTGGTATATACAATGATTCGCATGTTTTTAAAGAATCGCGAGATCGTCATGTTGACAACCTACCTACTTGCAAAAGTTGTTCTTTTAAATATATGTGTGGTGGAGGATGTCGTGCAATACAATGGAGTGATACTAATAAAGTCAATGGAACAAACACTTATGAATGCGAATTTATAAAGATGAATTTTATTGAACTAATGTGGAGATATTTTCGCGAAAGTAAAAAGGAGGCTAAAGCAAATGTCCAAACTGTATCAAATTAAAGAAGAAATTTTTTATGATGAGAATTTAGAAGGTATATATTTACTAACTCCTTCCGGTAATACTCTGATTTTGGATGATGTGGTTGCTAAATATATATGGAGTACCATATCAAATAAAGCTTCTCATGAACATATTGTAAATGAGCTTATGGGAGCATTTAATTTAGATCAGTCTATGCTTGATGAAGTAAAGAAGGATGTTACAGAGTTTTTGAGCGAATTAGAAATTCATGATGTGATAGGGATATACGATGATGTTGAAGCAAAACAATTTCATTAGAAGAGCTGTTAAGTCTGGAAAAACAGTTAAAGTAAATATTAGCGGGGATTGTATGTTTCCGACCCTGTGTAACAATGAGCATGGATATGTTTGTGATAGTGATTCTTATAGTGTAGGAGATATTATACTGTTTGAAGATGGTAGGCACAAACTTATTTCGCATAGGATTAATTATATAAACGACAAAATCTTCCTCTCTTCTGGAGACAACAATAAAAATTATGATATTCCAAAAAACAAAAAATGTATAATTGGGAAATTTAAAATTAGTGACAAGCAATTTTTGTTTTCTAATCATAATATGATTATTGAAAATGTTCATTTTAAAGAGTACTTAACATTATCTCCAATAATAAGAAAAGAATATAGTGTTATTGCTATTTTCAATCATTACACTGAGTCAGTCCTGAATAAGTTTTATAAGTTTTATGAACAGCCAATTAAGAAAAAAGACAAAGTGCTACTAGTAACAGAACTTGATCCAAATAAAGTTGAAGAAGTTAATACTTTGTTTGATTCTGTCGTATGTATTTGAGACAACAGTTCTATACTTTTATATATCTGTGGTCTAAATTACAGAGAAAGGAGGAGTAGTATGAAATATGTAAAACCATCTATAAATAAAAGTCAGGGTATGATTGCTTCTGCTAGTTGTATATGTGGTCTCTTAGTTGGAGGGGGCGGGTGAAACAGTTTTATTATTAACTTTGAGGGGAGAGAAAAATATGAACTACATTAAACCATCTATTAAGAAAACTACTAATGTTTCCGAAGCAAAGTGTGATTGTGGATTATTAATTGGAAGTGGAAGATAGGATCTTATTATAATGTTTGAATTTATTCATTATAAACATAAATAGTGAATATGCAGTCAATGTAGATTCTCACTGAAAGATAACATATTATTTGAATGGAGTGAATGATATGTCTTACGTAAAGCCGAACGTTAAAAAAGGCAACACTATCTCTGTTGCTGCGTGTGAATGCGGCCTTTTAATTGGAAGTGGAAGATAAAATTTTATATAACTCGACAGTTCAAAAAGGGTGTTCTCTCTAAAGAGAGCACCCTTTTAACGAATTATGACAAATAATAAATTTAACTTTTTTGCAAAAAAGTGCAGACCAAATGCCTCTTTCATTCGTCTATATCTATAAGAGGTGATTCACGGATGAAAAGATGGTGGAAACGGGCAGGAATGCTGCTGGCTCTGCTGGTCATTATATATGTGGGTGTTAAACCGGACATACTGATAGGCAAACCGGGAATCAAGGCGGAATCTGCGGTACTGATGGATTTGAGTACAGGCAAGATCTTGATGGATTATAACGGTTCAATAGAAATGGCCCCTGCGGGTATCAGCAAATTGATGACAGAGCTGCTCGTCATGGAAGCTGTTATGAATGGCGAGGCACGCTGGGATGATGCGGTTAATGTTAGCCTGTACGCCAGTTCGGTGGGAGGCACTCAGGTTGCACTTAAGCAAGGTGAGAGATTTACAGTACAGGAGCTTTTCCAAACGATGGCAGTGTATTCCGCTAATGATGCAGCTGTTGCGCTTGCAGAGCATATTGGTGGTACAGAGCAGTCATTTGTACAGATGATGAATGAGAAATCCTCGGAGATTGGCATGTCAACGGATACCGTCTTCAGAAACTCCACGGGACTAAGTGAGAAACAGCTAGGTCCTCATCGTCCTGATGTAATTCAGGGACAGACGGTCATGACAGCTACGGATGCATGCAAACTTGCACAATATCTGATTGAAAATTACCCCGAAGTACTTCAGGTCTCCAGCCAAACTCAGGTATCCATGCATCAAAAAGGGATTTATATGAGTAACAAGAATTGGATGCTATCCTCCATTGGAGGACCTTACGCTTACGATGGCAATGACGGATTGAAAACTGGCTATGATCCACTTACAGGCTACCACTTTGTAGGAACAGCAGAGCGCGATGGCAAAAGACTAATCTCGGTCGTATTTGGTACAGAAAGCCGTGAAAGCCGTTTTAACGAAACGCGCAAACTGCTCAATTATGGTTTCTCTGGCTCAAAGAATTAAATGTTGCCGTATTCCCCTAACTGTAAACTTATGGATTATCATGGTAAAATGATTTACGAATAATTCCATATTATTCTGTAATTCACTTATAAGGGGGACTTAATATTGAACGCAATTAGCAAGAAGGTATATGCTGTAACGCTAACCATGGCCATGTCGATTGCTCTGATTCAGCCTGCAGTTCTGGCAGCCGAAGCAAGCAAGCCTACAGCAGCCGTTGCTGAAGCCATAACTTCGAAGATAGCACAGACGCTCCAGCAACTGGGATACATAGAAGGTACAACAGATGGAATGAAACAAACACAGACACCAATAACGCGTGCTCAGGCAGCAATCGTCCTACAACGTGTACTTAAGCTGGATACACCTGCTTCTCTTACAGGCTTCGCTGATGTTCTGGCTCAAGATGAAGCCGCACCAGCCATCTATGCATTGAAGCAGAGTGGTCTCATTCAGGGACAAGCCAAAGGCTATGCACCGGATGCACCCCTTACGCGAGCACAGATGGCCTCATTATTTACCCGTGCATTTGAGTTGAAGGATAACGGAATTCAGGTCGTATACAGTGATATGAAACAGATTCCCGCAGTGCATGCCGAGGATGCGGTCCGCCTCAAGCAGCATTTTATCATTGAAGGCACTGCGTTTAATGCCAAGGGTACAGTAACTCATGGTGAATTTGCCGAAGCATTGTATCTGGCACTAGGGCTTGATGTAGCAGCGGAGGGTCTTACACCATTAGAGGATTTCTTCAAGCAGCCTGCTCAGGCTGGATTCAAGATGTCACCGGACGGCAAACATATGGCGTATCTGGAACCGTGGAATAACCGTATGAACGTTGTGGTTAAGGAAAATGACGGTACAGGCAAGCCAATCCGGATTACAAGTGAAACCGATCGCAATATTGCTGCCTTTGTATGGGCTACCGATGACAAATTGCTCTATGTGAAGGATGAAGCCGGGGACGAGAATTATCATATTTATGTTACGGATATTGATGGGAAAAACAGCAAGGATCTTACCCCATACCCCAATACAAGAGCCATGTTGGTTGATCCACTGGAGAGCATTCCAGATGAAATTTTGGTGGGCATGAATAAACGTGATCCTCGGATCTTTGATGTATACCGCATCAACATTAAGACAGGCGAAGCTGTGCTTGCTGCTGAGAATCCAGGTAATATCTCGGGCTGGTTAACAGATCACGAAGGTAAGATTCGTGTAGCCGTATCCAGTGATGGCAACGTATCCTCGTTAATGTATCGTGATTCGGAGGATAAACCGTTTGAGCCATTGCTCACCACAGAGCTGGGAGAGACGTTTGTTCCACTGATGTTCACCTATGACAACAAAAATATCTATGTTGCGTCCAACCTGGATCGGGATAAAACAGCTATCGTGGAATTTAGCCCGAGCACCAAGAAGGTAACTAGAACCATTTATGAAAACAAAGATGTGGATGTAACCAGCTTCGTACCTTCGAAAGAGAAGGGGACAATTCTTGCAGCAGTTTATGAGACAGACAAGGTAAACTATGAATTCTTCGATGACGAGTTCAAAAAATTAATGCAGGATCTTCAAGCCAAAGTGCCCGGCAAGGAAGTTAGCATTTCCAACATGAGCGAAGAAGGTCAGGTCCTATTCGCCGCTTATAGTGACAAGTCGATGGGCACCTATTATTTCTACGACTCGAAGACAGGCAAGCTGGATAAACTGGCTGATGCCGCACCATGGATTGATGAGAGCAAAATGTCGGATATGAAACCTGTGACCTATACGTCACGTGATGGTTTAACCCTTCATGGCTATCTGACACTACCTAACGGGGCGGAAGCTTCCGGGCTACCACTCGTTGTTGTCCCGCACGGCGGTCCATGGGCTCGTGACTCATGGGGCTTCAGTCCGGAAATCCAGTTCCTTGCCAGCCGCGGGTATGCTGTACTGCAGGTGAACTTCCGTGGCTCCACCGGGTATGGCAAAGCGTTCCTGGATGCAGGAAACAAAGAGTGGGGCAAAGCGATGCAGAACGATCTTACGGATGGCGTAAACTGGCTGGTTAAAGAAGGGACAGTTGATCCAGAACGTGTAGCCATTTATGGAGGATCTTATGGAGGTTACGCAGCGCTAGCCGGACTGGCATTCACGCCGGACGTGTATGCTGCCGGAATTAGCTATGTGGGACCTTCCAATCTGTTCACCCTGCTGGATTCCCTTCCACCCTATTGGGAGTCTGAGCGGAACATGTTCTATGAGCGCATGGGTGATCCGGTGAAAGACAAGGAGCTGCTGACCGCAGCCTCACCATTATTCCATATCGATCAGATGAAGGCGCCGTTATTTGTCGTACAGGGTGCGAATGATCCGCGGGTTAAACAGGCAGAATCTGATCAGATCGTGGAAGCACTGCGCGAACGTGGTGTGGATGTACCTTACATGTTAAAAGCGAACGAAGGTCATGGCTTCGCTAATGTTGAGAATCAGCTTGATCTGTATCGGGCCATTGAGAAATTCCTCAATCGTCACCTGATGCAGGAATAGTGTACATCCAAGTTATTCGTACCGCTAAATTAAGCAGCCATAGGTAATCTTTATAAGGCAGCGGGCTGTCCCTCAGGTTAGATTCAAACACAATCTGGGGGGCAGCTTTTTTTCATTAAAATTATGCTAATAACCAGTGTAAATTCATATTAATGAATTGACATATGAAATCTGTTTGTTTTAAAATGACCAGTGAGTCATTATTGCTCTAATTTGTTTAATATATATGTAACATCCCGGCATATGCTGGGCAATTGTGATCTGATCGGGGAGGTAAGTAGAGATGCAAAAACAAATGAAATGGCCGCTCATTTTATTTGCGATAGGGGTATTCATGGCTGCACTCGATAATGGTATTATCACGTCATCGCTGACGACGCTAAATGCTTCATTTGGAGTATCTCCGACGTGGGGAGCATGGACAATTACTCTCTATACGCTTGGTCTTGCGGTGAGTGTACCGATTGCAGGGAAGCTGTCGGACCGTTATGGCCGTAAAAAGCTGTTTTTAATTGAAGTCGCGTTGTTTGGCATAGGTTCATTGCTTGTCGCAATGAGTCCATCATTTACCTTCTTCCTGGTTGCGCGTGTCATCCAGGCGCTGGGCGGTGGCGGGATCTTTATCATTGCCAGTTCGTATGTGCTGAGCAAGTTTCCTGCTGAACGTCAGGGTACAGCCTTAGGCTTGCTTGGAGGCATGAATGGTGTTGCTGCGATTCTGGGACCGAACATTGGTGCTTTTATTTTGGATATTACGGGAAACTGGCACTGGTTATTCCTCATTAATGTACCGATCGCTATTCTCTTATTTATCGCGGGCATTCGATTTATCCATGAAGAACAGGAGTTAAACCGTGCTGCTGTGGACTGGAGCGGTATTGCTGTTCTCACACTCGGGGTATTGAGTTTGATGTACAGCTTCAGTAATCTGGACGGTGTCGATATGCTGCAGAGCCTCGGTTCTCCGATGTTCTATGGTTTCTTCCTGGCAGGTGTGGTTATTCTGGTGCTCTTTTACTTTTTGGAAAAAAGGCTGGAAGGCTCACAACGTGAACCTGTCGTATCCACTCAACTTCTTGGCATTGCGTCCTTTCGGTGGACGCTGCTGATTGCCTTTTTCTCGGGAGCGATTCTGGCATCCGTAATCTTCATTCCAGGCTTCGTGGAGCAATATCTGGGTGTATCCAGTACGGCTTCAGGTTATTGGTTTACCCCGCTTGCCTTGGCATCAGGAATTGGCGCAGGTGGTGGTGGTTACCTGGTTGACCGCAAAGGACCGATCTGGACCTTATCCGTCGCTGGTTTGCTGTCTGCCATTGGATTCTTGCTATTCCCGCTATGGGTAGAGCATATCTGGCAGTTTGTGATTGCGAGTGTACTTGTGGGGATCGGTTTCGGCATGATGCTGGGGGCGCCGGTAAACGTGCTCGTCACGGAACAGGCTGGTGAGAACAACAAGGGCATTGCTGTGGCAACCAGTTCCTTATTCCGCCAGATGGCGATGGCCATTGCGCCTACCATCTTTGCAGGATTTCTCGCCCGTTCGTTCTCCAATTTGGGTTCCAATATTCAGACAGGCCTTGCGGATCAGGGAATCCAGGTTCCTCCAGAAGTGCTTCAACAATATGCCTCAGGAGCAGGCGGAGCATCGGGAAGTGATGTCGCGAGTCTGACGGAAGGATTGTCCCAAATTCCAGACCCGGGTATTCGGGATGTGCTGCTCCAAGCCGTTCATCAAACGACTGGTCAAGGTTACAACGGGCTCTTCTGGTCTGCCGTTATCTTCAGTGTGCTGACCCTGGCAGCTGCCCTGATCACTGGACGTTTGCGTACACGAGAGAAAAACAAACGTGTGAATACAGTATCCACCAATTGACCTTATAGAATAGATATACGTATAATTTGAAGAGAACAGCCTTACCTTTGAACGAGCCAAAAAGGAAGTGCTGTTCTTTTCAATTTAACCGTATTGTAACTTTTCGCCCTGTAGCAATGTTTAAAATAGAACGAGCGTGAGCGTTGTTCCTGTCCGAGATAGAGAAAAGTTCAGAGAGCACCGTGTCATAAGCAGTTTCAGACGTTTAATGATATGTAGTATCGAATTTCATTTTGACAGTGAAGAAGGAATCGATGAATGAAAAGCAGAACTAAAGAAAAGAAGAAGAAAAGAAGAAAAGGCATATATATTACTCTCGTGTCGCTCGTTGTTTTGTTAATTGGCGGATATTTGTTTCGCCAGCAGCTCGCTGTAGCTGCATTTGACCTGTTCCTGGCAGGCTCTGTAGAGGGCCAATTGTCCAAATCGTATGTT
This sequence comes from Paenibacillus sp. PvP094, assembly GCF_040546835.1. NCBI lineage: Bacteria > Bacillati > Bacillota > Bacilli > Caryophanales > Paenibacillaceae > Paenibacillus > Paenibacillus sp. PvP094. The sequence continues at coordinate 2,113,974 of NZ_JBEPOM010000001.1, forward strand.
CCGCAGGAGGGCAATAAAACGCCTGATCCAACCGTCTATCGCAAAGAGCCGTTTTCGGTGCTGCTGCTTGGTTCTGACAAACGTGCTTACGAGAAAACGCGTGGTCGCTCCGATACGGTAATCTATGCCGTGGTCAGACCGAAGGAATCGCGTGTATTGCTCGTATCCATCCCCCGTGATACTTATGTACAGATTGTTGGACGTGATGCCAACAAGGATGGCGTAGATGATTACGACAAGCTTGCGCATGCCTACGCTTTCGGAGGGGAGAATATGTCCATCAATACAGTGGAGAAGTTTCTGGATGCGGATGTAGGCTACTATGCAACGATCAATTTTGACGGAATCAAAAAGGTCGTGGATGCGCTTGGTGGGGTGAAGCTGCCGATTGAAGAGGATATCGTGAATAAGGATCCGAATCACGTGCAATTCACGATTGAAGGCGGCAAGCCGATCTATGATGGTCAGGAAGCCCTTTATTATGTAAGATACCGCGAGGATAGTGATTTTAATCGTACCAAGCGGCAGCAGATTTTCCTGAACGCCATGGCAAACGAAATGCTGAGTTTGAATCAGATTACGAAAATCCCGGAATTGATTCAGATTATGGGAGAGAACTTCCAGACAGACATGCAGCCATCATTTATTACTGACCTGGCCAAACAGGTCATGACCCAGGATAAACCGCAAATCTCAAGCTTCACCATTCTCGGTGAAGGAATGCGCAAAGACGGTATCTATTATGGTCAGGCGGATGAGAAGGATGTCCAATATGCCAAAGAGCTGATTAACAACTGGATGGATGAATCGACCCCAGCCGGTGAAGTCATGGTTCCAGACCGGCAAGCGATCGACTAATGAATTCCATACAGACCTTGTTTATGACTACAATCAGCAGTACGTTAATGAGCGGGCTGCTGATTTTTTCATTGGAGGGCGATTTCAACCTTTTGGAACATCTTGCGTTTTGATCCGTATAATATAAGTTGAGGCGTAACTTGAAGTAGAAATACAAGGAGGATACGTAAGGGTATGAACATCGCATTTTTTTTGCTGCCTAAGCAAGAGGTTACCTGTGTAACGTCGGATTCTACTCTGCGGCAAACGTTGGAACGGATGGAATATCACCGGTTTACGGCGGTACCCATTTTGAATAAGGAAGGCAAATATATAGGCACGGTCACCGAAGGTGATCTATTGTGGTATATGAAAAACGCTGAGGGAAAGATTACATTTGAAAACGCTTCAAAATTCCTACTCAAAGATGTACCTCTTCGCCTCGATATTAAGCCAGTATCCATTGATGCCAATATGGAAGACCTGATCAATCTGGCCAAGGTACAGAACTTTGTGCCTGTGGTCGATGATATGGAACGTTTTATTGGTATTGTGCGGCGCAGTCAGATCATTGAATACTGTGAAGGCATTGTCGCCAAAGAGTCCATGAAAGCCAAGTAAGAAATCATTAAATGAAATTAAGCTTCAGTGAACGCGGATAATCAGAGCCTCTCAGTATCATGTTAAGCATTAGGAAGCATAAGAAGCGCGGGCATTTTCCTGCCATGGGGGATGATTTTGTGGACCCCCTTTTTATGCTATAATGGAGAATAAAGCTTTTTCGGGGAGAGTGACTTTCGCCAATATGCCTAAAGAACTGGATGTAGCCAAACGCGCTAAAGTGATTGAATGGCTGAAAACCGAAGTACTTGACCAGGTATCCCGATTGTTTAAAGCGTTATGGGAAGGCAGTACCTCCCGCATCGGGGACAGTCTCGCCAGTCTGATGATGAGTAGTTACATATTGGGCCGCAGGCTCGGTATTCCTTTCAAGGATCTGGATGCATTGTTAATTGAGAAGTTGAGAAAGCACAAATCGGAAGGTCACCAGCTTGAAGACTGGTACCAGGATATATCCGCGCTAGAAGATCATATGCGTAAGAGGTGAATTTGTTGAAATTTAGCTTGAAGTCAGCCGTCTGGAGCGCAGTATACCTGCTCTTGCTGCTTTCGCTGTTAACTCCTTTATCGGTTCTCGCCATATTTTTCATGATGGTACCCGGAGTTATTTTGTATGCTTCCTTATCTGTAAAATCATTTATATGGCACCTTGTTCCGGTAGCGGTCATATTAGTCTTGTTTCATCCGATCTATTTATTACTGCTGCTGCTATTCACCCTGCCTGCGATCATTATGGGTAATGCCTATAAGAAAAGGAAATCGGCCTTGTTCGCATTATTGGCGGGAACCGGAGCCATGCTGGCAGAATACCTGCTGCTCTTGCTGATTGGAAGTGTCATCTTCCAATTCGATCTGTCGAGTTATATTGATGATGTGGTGAGACTTACAATTGAACCACTAACGAATACGTCTAATCAAATGGTAAATGGCTTTGCGTGGACACCTGAAATGACTCAGGATGTCGCAAGGCAGACACAACTCATGATTCCGTTCGCTTTGGTTGTGACATCCATGGTGATGTCGCTTATCACACACGTGATTGCTCGTCCTATTCTGAATGTGATGGGTGTATCCGTATCGAAGCTGCCACCAGCGCGCGAATGGCGTATGCCTCGTGCTCTGATCTGGTATTACTTCCTGGCACTGCTCTTCGAGGTCATCTCTAGACAGAGCGATGGGACATACTGGACCATGATTGCGATGAACTTGTCGCCTTTGATTAATCTGGGCTTCATGATTCAAGCCATCGGTTTCTTCTTCTTCCTGGCACATGCGAAGAAGTGGAACCCGGTTATACCGTATTTGCTGGCGGTTGCGGTCTTCTTCATTGGGCCGCTTCGGATTATCGGGATTATCGATCTGGCGTTCCCGCTTCGCGAGGCAATATCGAGACCAAAACGTTAGGGTGATGAGTCATGCCTAAATTTCTGAAGAAACGCTGGCACGGCTACTATACCGTATGGGCGTTCATACTGCTGCTTCTGCTTGTTATGTTCGTGACCATCTATAACTGGGCGCTTGGTTTGATTAGTCTGATACTGGCTTCAGCGCTGGGAATCGTCATGATTAAGGCGGAGATGGCGTTCCGCCGCGAGCTTAACGACTACATTAACGGCCTGTCTATTCGCATCAAACGAATGGAGGGCGAAGCAATCAGCATGCTCCCATTCGGGATCGTGCTGTACAGCGAGGATCGTACGGTAGAGTGGCACAACCGTTTCGTTGGGGAGATGTTTCAGGAAAAGACGATGGTGGGCAATCCACTGCTTAACCTTTTCCCGAAGCTGCCTCAGCCGAAAGAAAAAAAGGATGGAACCAAAGAACCGGCCAAGGAACTTCATGATGAGTTCCAGTTGGATGACCGGTTCTATGGCGTTATTCACAATCCGCAGGAGCGGTATGTATATGTTTACGAGATTACGGAGCTTGCCATACTGCGCGATAAATATGAGAATGAACGCATTGCACTGGGGATTCTGGTATTGGATAACCTGGATGAGGCAGCACAGGGAATGGACGATCAGCAGCGTACTGCGCTTATTGCGCGGGTAACAAGCGAGATTACATCCTGGGCGAAGAGATATGAAGTTTACTTACGCCGTCTCTCTTCTGACCGCTATCTGATGATGCTGAATCATAAATCGCTGCAGGAGCTCGAACAGAGCCGTTTCGTCATTCTGGATGAAGTGCGAGAGATGACGGCGGATCTTAAAGTTCCGATGACACTCAGTATTGGACTCGCATTTGGTTCGGATACGATCAGTGAGATGGGTGAACTGGCACAGTCCAGTTTGGATATGGCGCTTGGACGCGGCGGGGATCAGGCTGCTGTGAAGTCCGGACAACGTCTATCCTTCTACGGCGGAAAATCCAATGCTGTGGAGAAACGTACACGTGTCAGAGCCCGGGTAATTGCCCATGCCTTGCGTGATTTGATGCAGGAGAGCGATCGAGTGCTGATCATGGGTCACAAGATGCCGGACATGGATGCAATCGGAGCTTCAATCGGCGTGTGGAAGGCAGCAAGTTTATACAATGTAGAAGCAAGAATCGTCTTGGATGGAATCAACCCATCCATCGAACGATTAATGGAGCAGGTGAATAAGGATGAGAAATTGTCCAAAGCCTTCGTCTCACCTGAACAAGCGACACAAATGATGACGGAGCATACGTTGCTCGTGGTGGTGGATACCCATAAGGCATCAATGACGATGGAACCGAAGCTTGTGCAATCAGCCAATCGCGTCGTGGTGGTGGATCACCACCGCCGCGGAGAGGAATTCATTAACGATGCGGTATTAATCTATCTGGAGCCATATGCTTCATCGGCTGCGGAGCTTGTGACTGAGCTCCTGCAATATATTCATGACAAGGTACAATTCACTCCGCTTGAAGCAACGGCTCTGCTGGCCGGGATTACGCTGGATACGAAGCATTTTGCACTGCATACAGGTTCGAGGACATTCGAAGCCGCAGGTTTCCTGCGCCGCAGTGGTGCAGACACCATTATGATCCAGCGTCTCATGAAAGAGGATTTGTCAGAATATATTGCTAAGGCAGAAATCATAAAGCATGCTAAAATGGTATACGGGAATATTGCGCTGGCGGTCACGGATCCCGGCAGCAAGATTTCACAGATGATGATTGCCCAGGTGGCAGACACATTGCTGAATATGACGGATGTGGTCGCTTCATTTGTTATCAGTGAGCGTCCGGATGGACTGATTGGCATCAGTGCAAGGTCACTGGGCCGCATGAATGTTCAGGTCGTCATGGAAAGACTTGGCGGTGGCGGACATTTGACGAATGCTGCCGTGCAATTGGAAGGAACGCTTGGAGAGGCAGAAAAACGGCTGATGAACGTACTGGCTGAAATCGAAAAGGAAGAGGGGCTGTTCGAATGAAAGTCATTTTTATAAAAGATGTAAAAGGTCAAGGGAAAAAAGGACAAGTGAAGGAAGTATCCGAGGGATACGCGCAAAATTTCCTTCTGCCACGGGGAATGGCACGCTTGGCAACAGACGGTAACATGAAGACGCTGGATAACCAGAATGCAGCGGAGGAAAGACGCAAGCAGGAAGAGAAGGCTGAAGCGGAAGTCCTCGGCAAAAAGCTGGAAGCAGAAGTAACTGAACTGAAAGCAAAATCCGGCGAAGGCGGCCGATTGTTCGGTGCAATTACAAGCAAACAAATCGCTGAAGCTCTGGCTGCAAAAGGTCTGAAAGTCGACAAACGCAAAATTGAGCTGGACGAGCCTATTCGCACACTCGGCGTAACGCAAGTAACCGTCAAGGTTCACCCTGAAGTGAAGGCTACCTTGAAGGTACAGGTAACGGAGGAGTAAGATGGGCGGCGAAATGTTATTCGACCGGATTCCCCCACAGAACCTGGAAGCCGAACAGGCTGTGCTGGGTGCAATCCTGTTGCAGGGCGAGGCCCTGATTACAGCGATGGAACGGGTGCAAACCGAGGATTTCTATGATAAGCCCCATCAATTGATATTTGAAGCGATGATTCAGCTTGGAGAGGAAAATCAACCGATTGACCTTGTCACGCTGACTTCGCGTCTAAAGGATAAAGGCGAGCTGGAGGACATTGGCGGCGTTAGCTATCTAGCGAAGCTGGCTCATGGTGTGCCTACGGCTGCCAACGTGGATTACTACGCACAGATTATTGAAGAAAAATCAATGCTGCGGCGCTTGATCCGTACAGCTACGCAGATTGTTAGTGAAGGCTATACGGGCGGTGAAGACGTTGCTGCGATGCTCGGTGAAGCAGAGCGGCGCATTTTGGAGATTTCCAACCGACGTTCCAGCAGCGGTTTTATCGCCATTCAGGATGTACTGATGGAAGTGTTCGACAAAGTCGAGACGCTGCATCAGAACCGGGGAACCACAACGGGCATTCCGTCCGGATTTATCGATCTCGACAAGATGACTGCCGGATTCCAGCGTAGTGACTTGATTATTGTAGCTGCGCGTCCTTCGGTAGGTAAGACAGCCTTTGCCTTGAATATCGCTCAGAATGTTGGCATTCGGGCGCAAGAGACGGTAGCCATCTTCAGTCTGGAGATGTCAGCCGCGCAGCTGGTACAGCGTATGATCTGTGCGGAAGCCAATCTAGATGCAGGGGTTCTTCGTACCGGTGAATTCAAAGGTGATGAGGACTGGCAAAAGCTGACGATGGGGATCGCTGCATTAAACGAAGCAGAGATCTATATCGATGATACACCAGGGATTACGGTAGCTGATATTCGTGCCAAATGCCGTCGTCTCAAAAAAGAAAAAGGTCTTGGCATGATTCTGATCGACTACCTCCAGCTGATCAGCGGCCGCGGTAAAGCGGGCGAGAACCGTCAGCAGGAAGTATCGGAGATCTCGCGTACACTGAAACAGATTGGCCGGGAACTTGAGGTTCCGGTTATTGCCTTGTCCCAGCTGAGCCGGGGTGTAGAGCAGCGTCAGGATAAACGTCCGATGATGAGTGACTTGCGGGAATCGGGTTCGATCGAGCAAGATGCCGATATCGTAGCCTTCCTGTACCGGGATGACTACTATAACCAGGAGACCGAGAAGAAAAATATTATCGAGATTATTATCGCCAAGCAGCGTAATGGTCCGGTAGGTACGGTTGAGCTGGTCTTCCTCAAAAACTTCAATAAGTTCGTTAACTATGAGCGGGCCCATAATGATGCCTTTGCGATGTAGATGATAGTTACGTTATATTTTGCTAGATAATAGAGAAGATTCTGTGCTCATCAACTACTAGTTAATATGGACTTATAAATAGATTCCTAATACGATATGTAGAGCCTTAATTCTATCGTGCAATTAAACCGGGGTTAGCCGTCAAGCTAGTTTTGACAGGCAGCCCCGGTTTTTTGCGTGGGAATATGGGGTTAATTCCGAACATTAAACTAGTGCGATTACCAATTGTTCGCCATTTCATTTGACTTTGAAATAGGGGACTGGTACACTAGAATTGCTGCGTTAAAGCAGCGAAAACCTTCCTTGATATGTAACACGAGGGGGATTTTCACTGTCCGTTAGCACGCTTCTCCGCCGGTATTTTCACTTCGAATTCCTGCCGAGATAGAGGACGGACAGACCAATACAAAGGTGCGCAAGGCACCCACGGAGGTATGTACGATGTCAACGGTAGTTGTAGTGGGAACGCAATGGGGAGACGAAGGTAAAGGTAAGATTACGGATTATTTGGCTGAAAGCGCAGACGTGGTCGCTCGTTACCAAGGTGGTAACAACGCAGGACATACGATTCTGATCGACAACAAAAAATATAAACTGACGATGATTCCATCGGGCATTTTCTACACGGATAAAGCTTGTGTCATTGGTAATGGCATGGTTATCAACCCGAAGGCACTTATTGAAGAAATTAACTATATTCATGATAATGATTTTACGACTAAAAACCTGTTCATCAGTGAACGCGCACATATCATCCTGCCATACCACATGGTACTGGATGCACTGGAAGAAGAGAGCAAAGGTCCAAACAAGATTGGTACAACTGGTAAAGGGATTGGTCCAGCTTACATGGATAAATCAGCTCGGATCGGTATTCGGATGGTTGACCTGCTTGATGCGGAAGAGTTCGAATTGAAACTGCGTCATTTGGTAAAAGAGAAGAACCGTGTGATCGAGCAAGTCTACGGCGGTGAGCCAGTAGATGTAGAAGAAATTCTGAAAGATTACCTGGGATATGCAGAAATCCTGCGTCCATACGTGCGTGATACATCCGTTGTACTCAACGATTCCATTGATGAGAACAAAAAAGTATTGTTTGAAGGTGCACAAGGTGTGATGTTGGACCTTGACCAAGGAACGTATCCATATGTGACTTCATCCAACCCTTCTGCAGGCGGCGTATGTATCGGTTCCGGCGTTGGTCCTGCTCGCATTCAGCAGGTCATCGGAGTAGCTAAAGCCTACACCACACGTGTAGGAGATGGACCGTTCCCTACGGAGCTGCATGATGCAGTTGGTGATCAGATCCGTGAGACTGGACATGAGTATGGTACCGTAACTGGACGTCCGCGTCGTGTGGGCTGGTTCGACAGTGTTGTCGTGCGTCACGCTCGTCGTGTCAGCGGCATTACAGGACTGTCCCTGAACTCTCTGGATGTGATGACAGGTCTTGAAACGGTGAAAATCTGCACAGGATACAAATACCGTGGAGAGATCATCACACACTACCCAGCCAGTCTGAAAATGCTGGCTGAATGTGAAGCGGTATACGAAGAGATGCCAGGCTGGAGCGAGGATATCACCGGAGCGAAGAAACTCGAAGATCTGCCTGTGAACACACAGAACTATGTGAAACGTGTTTCCGAGCTGACAGGGATTCCAATCGCGATCTTCTCCGTAGGTCGTAACCGTGAGCAAACGAATCAAGTTCTTCCAATCTACGTATAATTAAGTTGAATCATAGCCCCAGTTGTCGCCCCATAAGCGATGACTGGGGTTTTTCGCATATCTCCTGATATAATCCCGAGATTTCCGTCAATACTGAATAACAGTAGAATCACAGACCTGATGTGCTGACTGCCACAGACAGGTTGGATAATCGGAGGAGGAGAACAGGGATGAAGTTGCTTCAATGGTTTGCCAAAATCGTACTTACCGTCATGCTAGTTAGTTCATTGACCTTACTGACAACCGGATTAATTGTACAGTCGTATGTGAAATCGCTGCTGGCGAGTTTTAATATTGAGTGGGAAGGTCAACCGCTGGGGTTAACATCCATGTTTCAGGGTGCACTCGGTGGTAAGGCGAGCGAGGAGAACAAACCGGGGGCAGGAACAACAGATCAGCCGACTGGTGCTGAAGAAGAACAAGTTCCAGAGGACGCCATATCGGTCATGGGTAATGGAACAGACCAACCGGAGACAAGCACTGACAATGGTTCTGGCAATACAGGGAATGGGTCAGATAAAACCGACCAGACGGCTTCAAATGGTAGAGGCGAGAGCAGCAACGGTGACACTGGCAGCATAGACACAGACCCCAATAAGGCTCCAGAAGGTGCTGCGGGAAGTGGAAACGGGACAGCAGCTGGCAATGGTACGGCTGGAACCTCTGGTAACTCTGCTGGTTCAGGTAATGATGCTATTGTGGTATCGCCAGATGATATTACGGGAACAAAGGACAAGCTGCCTCTGGAGGAAAAAGAGAAGATCTTCAGTCTGCTGATGGCAAAGCTTCCCCAAAATGAAATGCAGCAGATCTCGGGCGCGATGGAAGATGGCCTGACCGAACAGGAATTACGTGATATTGAACAGGTGATATCAAAATATCTGACGAGTGAGGAATACGATAATCTTATGGAAGTGCTTCAGGCTGAATAAGTAATAGTTTACAAATACGCATGATGTGTATGGAACTTGACGTATCTATGAATTCAGGAATTCATTCTTCAAGGCCTGAGAGCAACCGAGAAATATAGTTGGATAGCATATTCAATTCATACAACCATCCCTTGTCTGAGATTATCTGGCGAGGGATTATTTGATTGTGCTTTTATGAAAATAATTTCGCACTATTGTGGGTCTTAGAACCTAGTCTTAAAACTAGACTGAAACTACATAGTATACCTGAACATGAGGCATAATGGGTAAGAATATTCGCCTGCCATGTTATGGATAATAAAGGAAAACCAAGCGGGGCGCGGCTTTGGGCTGTGACGCATAGAGTTGAAATGAGTGTAAAACCTGTGTTAAAGTATACGGGTGTGATTAAAGGTTAAAATTTTGACACTTTTATGAGCGCAGCTAAAGTCCTGATTTGCGGACACCCAGAACCAAATATCGACAGACTTGAGACAGACACGGATGGGTGTGTCTTGACAGAAATGCGAACTGAGAAGTGCTGAAAAGGAGAGAATCATGAAAGGTTTCAGAGGCATACGCCAACCGGGCAAAAACCGGGTACACGAACAATCCGGAGAACACCGGACGGCCGAAGACAAAAACAACATGAGCATGTCCAACTTCAGTGTAAATAAAAAGCGCGTTCTGGCCTCGCGTAAATGGATCATTACAGCAGCATGCGGAGTGTTCATCGCTGCATCGGTTGGATTCGCAGGCAAGCAATACGTTGCTGCGAACACCGTTCCATATTACAAGGTCATGGTAAAAGGGAATGAGATTGGCAGCATTGCGGATGAAGCGCAATTACAGAAACTTTTTGCAGACAAAACCGAGGAATACCAAAATAAATATCCTGACGCGGAAATGGTGCTGAACACAGATGGCATCACGACCGAAACGGTAAAAGCGTACAAACCTGAAGTGAACAGCGAAGAAACGCTGGACAAGCTGGATGATATGCTGACAGCATATGCCAAAGGCGTGGAGCTCAAAGTGGATGGCGAAGTAATCGGCATCGTGAAGGATCAGGCAACAGCTGATGCCATTCTGGAACAAGTGCAGAACAAATACATATCGGCATCGGCTGTGCGCAGTTCGCTCAAGACGAAGTCGGTATCGGCTAACTCGTCAAGCAAAGCGGAAGGGCCAAGTACAACGCTGAAGTCCGTGGACATCAAGGAAGATGTGGCGACAGAGTCAGTGAAGGCAGATCCGAATAAAATATGGGACGTGTCCGAGGCGGTTAAAGCGTTAACCGTTGGTAAAGACGCGCCTGTAACCTACGTGGTGCGTGAAGGAGATACGATCTCTTCCATCGCAGCGAAATATGAGATTACGCAAAGCGAGATTCGCAAGAACAATCCAGGCATCAAGGAAACGTCATTGCAGATCGGGGACGAGCTTACGCTGACGGTGCCTAAACCGGCAGTTACGGTAAAGTCGGTTGAGCAGGTCGTGGAGCAAATTGAGATCAAACCACAGGTTGAAGTACGCAAAAGTGCTGAGCTAAAAGCCGGCACCACCAAAGTGGTACGCCCTGGACAAAGCGGATTAAAAAGCATGCAGTACCGTGTAACCAAGGAAAATGGTGAGGTCATCAAGGAAGAATGGCTGGGCCAGGAAGTCATCAAGGCAGCAGTTACTGAAGTGGTGCTGAGTGGAACCAAAGTGGTTGGTGAGGGTACAGGCGAATTCGCTTGGCCTGTATCAAACGCAACGATGAGCAGCAGCTTCGGACAACGCTGGGGTCGTCAGCATAAAGGTGTCGATCTGGTAGGTAACCGGGATGTGAAATCGGCCGATGAAGGCGTGGTTACTTTTGCAGGACAGAAGAGTGGGTATGGCAATGTCATTATCATTAACCATCGTAACGGATATGAAACACTGTATGGCCACCTGGACAGCATTGGCGTAAAGGTTGGACAAGTGATTGAAAAAGGGGAGAGCATCGGCGTTATGGGCAACACGGGTCGTTCGACCGGAACGCATTTGCATTTCGAGATTATCAAGAACGGAACGCCAGAAAATCCGATGACGTATCTTAACTAAGTGAAAGAAATCAGAAGCAAGGTTGGCTTAAATGCCGGCCTTGTTTTTTCATGCTGTAAAATATTTTCAATTTGTAGCATTTGGATCGTTGGATCAGGATGTGACTGTCCTTCAGGTATGTTAAACTATACAGTAAAGATACCTTTATAGATCAAACCTTAGAATTACATTTGTCATAGAAGATAAGAACCAAAAGAGATAAAGACCGCTAGAGCGGATCAAGCAGGATATAGGGGTGAATACAGCCGATGCAGGGGAAGATTTTGGTGGTGGACGATGAACAGCCCATTGCGGACATTCTGAAGTTTAATTTGGAAAAAGAGGGATACGAGGTCATCTGCGCTTTTGATGGCATTCGTGCAGTTGAACTGGCGTTATCCGAGAAACCGGATCTGATGCTGCTGGACCTGATGCTGCCCGGCAAGGATGGCATGGATGTGTGCCGTGAGGTACGCGCCCATCTGGAGCTGCCGATTATTATGCTGACGGCAAAGGACGGCGAGATTGATAAAGTGCTCGGCCTGGAGCTGGGTGCGGACGATTATGTAACGAAGCCTTTCAGTACGCGAGAGCTGCTCGCCCGGGTGAAGGCACAGATGCGCAGACGACAGAAGCCTGCGATGGCTGCCGAAGCTCCGGAAGACGACGAGAAGCAGGTCATGCGCCTGTTCGATCTTGCATTTGATATGGACATGTACACGGCTTATAAAAGCGGTGAACCGCTTGATCTGACGCACCGTGAATACGAGCTTCTCTATTATATGGCGAAGAACTCCGGCAAGGTCATGACACGGGAACATCTGCTTCAGGCAGTATGGGGATATGAATATTTTGGGGATGTGCGTACCGTGGATGTTACGATCCGTCGTCTGCGCGAAAAGATTGAGGAGAATCCGAGCAAACCGGAAACGATTCTGACTCGCCGCGGGCTGGGTTATCTCGTGCGCAGTCCCAAAAGCGTGGGGATATAATGGGGCGTTTCTCGCGATTTTCGTTCTTCCGAACGATTCAGGCGAAACTGATTATAATCTATGTACTGCTGATTTTGATTGCGATGCAATTGATCGGCGTTTATTTCGTGAGTGCGATGAAGAACTCCCTGACGAGCAACTTTACCGAGGATCTCCAGGCACGGGCGGAGATGCTATCCGTTCTTGTGGGTGAGACCATGGCTGGCGGAGAAGCAGAGGCTGGCGAGGACAAAACGGAAAACCTGCGCGTACTGGTAAACAATCTGTTCAACATTAACGGTGCCGAGATTCAGGTGCTGGATGCCAGTGGCAAAGTGTTGACCACTTCCTTGAGTTCACATTCCGATTACGTGGGTCGCAAAAATACCCAGACCGTTGTCAGCCGGGCACTGCAAGGCATCCGGGATAACGAGGAATATATCGTGGACGAGGATAATGTCCGTAAAAAGGTCGTGGCCAAGCCGGTCATGTCCGGTGGCAAGATCATCGGCGCGGTCTACATCGCCGCCTCCATGAACGAGCTGTACTCCACCATGGAGGGAATCAATAAGATTTTTATTTCCGGCATACTGATTGCCTTGGTACTGACCGCAGTGCTCGGCGTCATTCTGTCGCATACCATTACGCAGCCCATCAAGGAAGTTACCCGCAGGGCAACGGCGGTTGCCGAAGGGAACTTTGATCAGCAGACACCTGTATTCGGTACAGATGAGATTGGACAGCTCAGCCGGGCGTTCAATTACATGACCAGTCGCTTGCGGGATGCACTCTCTCAGAACGAAGAGGAGAAAGAGAAGCTGACGTCCATTTTGACGAACATGAGTGATGGTGTGGTCGCGACTGATGAGTATGGCAAAGTCATTCTGGTCAACCGCCGGGCCAGCAGCATCCTGGGCATGCGTCCTGCGGATATCGAAGGCAGGCATTTTGCCGTATTGCTCGGCATTGATCCGGAAGATGCAGAAGCACTTGCAAGTGGTTTTACAGGCTCGACGCTGCTGCAGATTGCACCTGCCGGGCAGGAAGACCCTGTGGTGATCCGCATGACATTTACACCGGTTCATCGGCGTGAGTTGGGCATTACCGGAACGATTGCCGTGCTTCAGGATGTTACCGAACAGGAAGAGCTGGAGGCGTCCCGGCGCGAGTTCGTTGCGAATGTATCCCATGAGCTGCGTACACCACTGACGACGATCAAGAGTTATGCAGAGGCACTCGATGATGGAGCACTTGAAGATCCGCAGCTGGCTGGACGTTTTGTAGGCGTTATTCAGAATGAGACGGAGCGGATGATACGGCTGGTGACGGATCTGCTGCATCTCTCCAGACTCGACTCCAAGGAGGCACTGCTGCGCAAACAGCCGACGGATATTATGGACATGCTGGAGGAGGTAACGGATCGATTCTCATTCCAGATGCATCAGAAGGATATTCAGCCCGTTTTGTCGGTTGAGAATGGCATTCCTGAGGTACCCCTTGATCGGGACCAGATTGATCAGGTCCTAGATAATGTCGTATCCAATGCACTGAAGTATACGCTGGAGGGCGGTACGATTACAATCGCGGCCAGACGCAGTGATGAGCATACCCTTGCCATTTCCGTGTCAGATACGGGAATGGGTATTCCGCAGCGGGATCTGGATCGTATCTTTGAACGGTTCTATCGTGTGGACAAAGCTCGTTCCCGCAGCATGGGCGGTACAGGACTCGGACTATCCATTGCCCGGGAAATTGTTAGGGCGCACGACGGCACCATTTCTTTGGAGTCTGAAGTGGATGTAGGCACAACCGTAACGTTCACACTGCCTATGCGTGAAGAAGGAGGTGAGCACCTTGAAGGAACGGATTAAATCCCTGGTGCTCGCTTCTCTCGTTGCCGCCAGTCTGGTGCAGAGTTATTTTCTGATCTATCGTTTGCCCGGGGGTGGGGATTCCATTGTGACGTCTGAGACGAACTATGTGAAGACCGAGAATATGGGTCAGGAGCGAGATATTGAGGAACTGATCTTTCCCGATCAGATGATGATTCATCTGGGAGAGGACAAACATACCGTGTTTTATCCAGGCAATACCTTCTACCAGCTGATCTATTCACGTCTGCAAGGACGGACATTTGATGATTTTCAGCGGCGCACGGTACAGTCCGTGAACTGGGGTCAGATCCGCAAGGATAACCCCGGCATTGAGCTGTCTTTCAAGGAAGGCATTCCGGTTGCCCTGCTGCAGCGAGTGATGCGGCTGGGTACGGATTCGTTGTTTCAGGGGGAAACCATTAACCGGATAGCGATCTATACCGCGAAAAATGAAACCAAAGCCCATGCACTGTTCTTCAGTGCCAAAGGTGATGTTGTCTATGAAGCTGCACAGGCGGACCTGACGGTCCAGGACGTACAGCAGCATGTCGATTTCGGTACCAACTGGACGCCATACACACTGACGGATGGCGGATATTATATTCCGGCAGAGCCACTGGATGCGGTGGAGGCTGATGTGCCGACCGGGCAGTTCACGGTGGAGCAGATGCAGCGCAGCCTGTTCTTCGATCCCAGCATGACGCGAAATATTCGGGAAAAGGATGGATCGGAGATCTATACGGACAGCAAACGAAGTCTGCAAGTGAAGCAGGATCAGCGCTGGATCAGCTATACGGACCCGGCTGCACCGCCTGCAGGGCAGATTGATGCAGCGAAGGACGCGCTGTCTGCGGTGGATTTTGTGAACCAGCATGGCGGCTGGAAAGGCCGCTCACGCATGATGCTGGATACCGTGGATAACAAAACACAGCTGGAGTTCCAACAGTATTACGGAAGTTTTCCGATTATGGACTCGGTGCAGTTCCGCTTTGGAACCATCAGTATGGAGATGCAGCAGGAGACCGTGTCCAGCTATGAACGCTCGCTGGAATACCTGAACGAGGGTGCCGAGACGAAGAAACCGGTGAAGCTATCAGGTGGAGATAAGCTGAAGGCCCTTATCGAGAAGGTTGCTGGAGAGAACCGCCAAGTGGTAGATGTGTACCCGGCGTATCGTCCGTCCACGATTGAAGGTGGACTGAAGCTAATCCCTGTATGGGTCATCCGCTTCAGTAATGGAGAGGAAACCACTGTTTCTTGATAGGTTTTTGTAGGGTGCCGGAGTCTTTCGATCTGAGCGAGGTGTAAGGTCACACGATAACGGAGAGGGCAGAATAAACCTGAAGAAGCGGAGCGTTCGCTAAAAGCTTTCTGAAAGAAAGCTACTTCGGAAGCATACGCTACCACCGGATTTCCCCTTGAAAAGAGGAATTCATGAAATCCGGGGGTAACAGCGATCGGAAGGTTGTTCTGACCGCGTAGTGGTCCAGTGTGAGATTAGTCGTTTTATATCAAATAACGGAGGTGAATGGTTTGGATTGGGGACGGGCGAAAAATGTATTGATCTATGCCTTCCTGCTGCTCAATCTGGTGCTAGGTTACCAGATCTGGATGGATGCACGGGAGACGGCCGGAGCCAATCTGGACTTCACCTCGCTGGCTGACAATACACAGCAGGCGATGGAAGAGAAGGGCATTCAGGTGCTGGCACCAATCCCGAATGAAACGCCGAAGCTGCCCAAGCTGTCCTATGAGTTTATAGAAGAGGACAAGACGGGGATTCAGATCGATCTGGACAAGCCGGTGGACAGCAAGCTGATCTTCTCGCAAAGAGAGCTGGCGGACGTGCTGGCGGATGAAATTCCGCAGATTGGCACGTATCGGCTGGATCAGCTGATGACGGAGGATGGGGCGTTTGTGCTTCATCCGCTAGTCGATGGGAAATGGCCGCTCTTCAATGTCAGTCTGGAGCTGTTCTACAGCGATCAGAAAATTACGGGTTACCGTCAGACTCCGGTGCGGATTACAACCGCAGAGGAGAGCGATCAGCAGGTGCTTCCGGCGCCCAAGGCGCTGGGAACGCTGATCGAGAATTTTTTGCCAAACGATGCAATTGTCAAAGACATTCAGCTGGGCTATTACGGCCAGTTGTTTAATTCCGATATACAGGTAGCGATGCCGGCATGGCGGTTCGTGCTGGAAAGTGGCGAAGTGTTGTACGTGCAGGGCATCAGTGGGGATGTATTCAGTCCCAAGACAGACAAACCAGGGGAGTAATGCGTTATGGGGATATATTTTACCGTGTTATCCAGCGGTTCGACAGGGAACGCCACAGTTATACAGCATGGGGGCACGTCCCTCATGATTGACGCGGGCCTTAGTGCGAAGCGTCTGGAAGCTTTGTTTCAGGAACGGGAGATTTCGGGAACGGAGCTGGACGGGATTCTGGTTACACATGAACATTCCGATCACATTAAAGGACTAGGCGCGATGTCTCGGAAATATAATTTACCAATCTATGCAAATACGAATACGTGGGCGGCACTGGAGAAGTCGGTTGGGGCCATTCCAGAGGAAAACCGGAGGGTGTTCGAGACGGGAGAGCAGCATGATTTTGGCTCCTTGCGTGTGGAATCCTTTGGCATTTCTCATGACGCAGCGGAGCCTGTGGGATACACGTTCGATGATGGCAGCGAGAAGCTCTCCGTCGCAACGGACCTTGGCTATATGAGCGACAAGGTTCGCGATGCGATATCAGATTCCGATGTGCTTGTGTTGGAGGCGAATCATGATGTCGAATTGCTGCGCATGGGGCGTTATCCATGGAACACCAAGCGCCGCATCTTGAGTGACATTGGGCACTTGTCGAACGAAGCGGCAGGGGCAGCGCTCAGTGAACTAATGAACGGACGCATCAAGCGCACGTATCTGGCACATCTCAGCCGGGACCATAATATGATGGACTTGGCGAAAATGACGGTGCGTGAAGCGATGGAAAGCCGGGGCTGTTTTTATAAGGATCATGAGTTCAGACTCTGTGATACCTATTATGACCGTCCTACGCCATGGGATAGGGTGGGTGAGCCATAAAGCTGTCGAGCTCGGCGGCTTTACGCTCCACTTCCTCACGGGTCAGAATGCCTTTGTCGATCAGCAGCTCGATGATCGTGCTTAATGCTAGGGTATTACGATAATGTTCTTCCTTGAGATCGGCCAGCTTGGCCGCCATATGAACCTCATCCATGGCTGTGAGAGTACGCGTGCGTTCCATAAGTGAATCCTCCTTCTATGAACCTTCGAATTAGTCTTTTACTATTATTGTAGTCAGGCTGGATGGAAAACATTCCTCTTTTTGCCGCTATAATTTAAGCTGCGAGGCGTGTATGCTGAAGTCTGTGGCTTTCTGGGCCCAAAAAAGTTCTTAGGAAATTGGAAAAAGTACGCTTAGCGAACCGGGTTTTGTGGTGATAGTTACTATGGACGTTTTATTGTAGGTCCGTTATTGATAAACCTGCTTTAGCAGAAATTTGCGTCAATCTTCGTAATTATGCAACTTTTTTGAATTTGGCGTGTTTAGTATATATGGAGCCTTGTAAGAGAGGCTTGTTTGCTCGGGAAGTTGGCATGTCGTAGAATGCTAGAACGTTGCTGGTAGATTCATAGACAGGATGGGAGTGTCCGTTCTGCTGTACATAGACGCTTCATTTCGGGATAGCGGGGATGCAGCGATATGCAAAACAACCTTGAAAAAATGCTAGAAAGCATGGAAAACCGTTGGGGTCTTCACGTAACGGAGACGACAGAATGAACTTGGAGAAGCGAATCGAAAGGTTCATCTGTCGGCAGAGTGGGCTATGTGAGAACACCATCGTTGGCCATGCCACAATGATCAGGCGGCAGTCAGGATCTGGATGCGTGACAACGAAGGGGAGAGGATCACGATGGGATTGTTCGGAGACGATTTTTATTCAACCAAAGTATCAAGACGCGCCGAGCCTGTACAGAAAGGCAAACTTCAGATTATCCGCCCCGGTGGACGGGATCGCTGGCAAAATCCGCGCCGATCGCGCTCGGGCATCAGCTCCACCGTGAAGGTGGCAGTCATTAGTTCGGTAATCAGTTCCATCGTGACCGTCACGCTGTTTAGCTTCATCATGCAGCCCGCATCTGTTCCTCTGGCCAACGCTACAGGCAATGGCGGGAACGGAGGTAACCTGCAGGCCGCGCAGGCGGCTGATCCATATGACCGGATTATCCAGGCAGCAGCCAAGGTGCGTCCTTCGGTCGTGAGCATCGTAAACCATAAGACGGGTAGCAGTCTATCCATGGAAGATTCGGCGCTTGGATCAGGTGTCATTTTCAAGAAGGAAGATGGCAAGGCCTATATCATGACCAATCATCATGTCGTTGAAGGGGCAAGTGATCTGGAGATCGTGACCGTCGAGGGCGAGACACACAAGGCGAAACTGGTCGGCAAGGACCGCGTAAGCGACATCGCAGTCATGTCTGTTGAGGATGACAAAGGCATTGGGCCAGTAGCGGAGATTGGCGATTCCAGCAAGCTTCAGCGTGGCCAGACAGTACTCGCTATCGGGAATCCGCTTGGCTTGGGTGGTACGCTGACTTCCGGTATTGTCAGTTATACGGATCGGATCCTGCCCGTGTCCATTAACCAGGATGGTGTATACGACTGGGAGCAGAACGTAATCCAGACGGATGCAGCCATCAACGAAGGCAACAGCGGTGGCGCACTCGTTGATCTGAACGGCAAAGTGGTCGGCATCAATACGATGAAAATCTCGGATACAGGCGTTGAGGGCCTGGGATTTGCGATTCCGATGAATGAAGTGATGAAAACTGTCGATTCACTGCTGCTGAGCGGCAAAGTGTCCCGTCCATACCTGGGCGTGTACACCGTTGATCTCAGCAATCCATATGCACCACTGGATGACGAGCAGCGCAAGGATCTGAAGCTGCCATCTCACGTCGATAGTGGTGTTGTGGTGCTCGAAGCATCTGGTCCGGCATCCGAAGCGGGTCTGAAGCTCAATGATGTCATTACGGAATTTGATGGGCAAAAAATTACCTCTACGCTGGATCTTCGGAAATATCTGTACGATAAGAAGAAGATTGGCGACACCATTGAAGTCACCTTTTATCGGGACGGAAATGCCGAGAAGGTTTCCGTGAAGCTGACCGATAAACCGGAGTAAAGGTAATCGGAAATGAATTTGGGCGAGAAGTCCCCTGCTCGTGAAAGAGGCAACACATCATTCATTTGGAATGGTGGAACCTTCTGACACGAATCGGGGACTTTTTTTGTTTTCTTTCCGAATAAGCGGATTGAACCAGAGCCAAAGTCTCAGTTACAGAAGGTGTAGGCTATGATAGACTATTTTAAAACGTGCCAAGGGTGCACGATTGTGCGAGTAACATGCATTTGTCGTGGTTGGGTTGAAAGATCAATTGGCAAGAAGAGGAGCTTATTCAATGAAACATTTGATGAAAAAATCGCTCGGAGGAGCGGCTTTACTACTATCACTATCCGTACTCTCTGCATGTGGATCTGAGGTATCTTCCTCTGGGTCTGCGGATAACAGCGGTTTGGAGGGACGAATTGCAAGTCTGGAGAAGCAGCTTGCTTCACAAGGTGAGAAGAGTATAAAGCAGGATGAGAAGATTGCTGCGCTGGAGAAGAAGCTGGAAGAGCTGAATAGTACGGTAACAGCAGTAAATGAAGTGGGTGGGAATGATTCTGCTGCTTCAGGTATTAACGGATCTGCCGGCAAGGGGGATGGCATACGGATTACCTTTGCTCAATATGAGAAGCTTGAGGTAGGCATGACGTATGATGAAGTGAAGGAGATCGTCGGCGGGGAAGGCGAAGCCCTGAGTGAAGCGGAGAATACGGTCGTCTACAGTTATAAGGGAGCTGGCGATACGGGAGCCAATGCGATTTTGGCGTTCCAGGGTGGCAAGCTGCTGACCAAGGCACAATCCGGATTGAATTAAGAACGTTGGACTGGAGATTGAATGCGTTGAAACATAGATAAGCGTTATTGTATGGAATCATTGGAGCGTTCTCTAGGGACACGGTATAGTGTCGAACAAGAACGCTTTTTTGGTTTGATTTTTGCCGGTTGGGGAAGATTATTGGGGGTTAAACACGATAAATGAGGGATAGGGGTTTCTTTTCCACCCCAGGTGTGATAGAACAGAGAAGTGGCTATCCTATATGGATAAGCGGTTGTGAATCGGGAGCATAGCTGGTTACAGAAAGGATGCTTGAACGGATGTACGTTGTATGCAAAGAACACGTGGACATTGCCATCGACATGTTTGTCGATGAGTATGAGGACGCTCCGGATATTGTTGATCTGAAGGAGACGGAATTTGCCGATTGGGACCCGCCTGCGAAGTGCGCCGAGTGCGAACAAAAGGCTGAGTTTCTCGTCGTCTAGCGTACTGTGTAGGCATCCGCAGCAGAGGCGTCCCTTATGGACGCACTCGCTCGCCTGCCATCCGGTATGAACATCAAAGGCAAGAAGCAGGGAGAGCGTGTCGGAACGCTCTTTTTGTGTTTGTGGGAGAATGAGGAGATGGCGGTATGTGCTGTCTGCTGTCTGTGGGTGAAGTCGGGTACGGAGAGTCATTCTTTGAAGCGTAATGTAAGGAACCTGAGGCGTTTTAAATGGGTTGATTTGGGCCGATATGTGGGTAGACACGCTATTTGCCTGAAATGAACTGTATAGAGTCCTTATTTCCTCGTATTAAGGTGTGTGAGGTTCGCTAGCGGCGCATTAATGTGTACTTGAGGCTGTATAAGGTGCTTGAGGTTCATAAGAGGATGCGGGTTTCATTATTGAGAGTATAGGTGTGGCGAAGCACCATTCATAAATAGATACATACGGGATTGGATCATGAGGAGGAAATGGTTTTTATGTTTATTCAGATTATTGGCGTAGGCAAATTGAAGGAAAAATATCTGACGCTCGGCATTCAGGAATATGCCAAGCGTCTTGCCCCGTACATCAAGTTTCAGATGATCGAGGTCGCAGACGAGAAAGCGCCCGACACCCTGAGCGAAGCTGAGGTTCGGGCGGTGAAGGAGCGCGAGGGTGAACGCATCCTCGCGCATGTGAAGAGCGAGGCGCATGTCGTTGCGCTCGCATTGGACGGCCAGCTCTGGAGTTCCGAGGAGCTGGCAGCGGAGATCGACAAGCTCGGCACGTATGGGACGAGCCATGTCGTGTTTGTCATCGGAGGAAGCCACGGGCTCTCCGATGAGGTACTGCGCCGCGCGAAGCAGCGACTGAGCTTCGGGCGCATGACCCTGCCGCACCAGTTGATGCGGCTGGTGTTGGTGGAGCAGATTTATCGCGCGGTGAAGATCAATCGGAATGAACCTTATCATAAATAGGGCGCAATTTTTGTTACAATGTAGACTAGGGTTAGCAATAAGGGACGGTGATTATCATGGGAAGAAAGCAGGCTTTTACAAAATCAGAGTTGCTTGACCAAACCAAGAAAGTGCTTCTTGAATATGGTTACGAGGGGTTCCAACTTAAATTGCTATCGAAGAACCTGGTTGGGGCAAGAAGCACGATCTATCAATATTTTTCGAATAAAGAAGAGATAGTTGCTGCATGTATGAAACGGTCAATGGAAAGTGTACTACAGAAGGCGTTGGCTATTGATGAAACGGATTGCATGATTGCCCTCCAACTACTGCTGGATATATATCTGGAGGAAGCCAGCTTCCATCAATTGTTTGGATATGCTCATAAAATAAATAAAGCCAATTCTGTGGCTGCAGCCAATGATCTTGAATTTGTTGAGCAGGCACACGTGACTTTGAAAAATCAACTGGAGCAGTTGTTTATTCGTGCTCAGAAAGAGGGACACTTGAATCCGAGCATCCCGCTCCCTGCCATTATTGGTGTCTTTTTTACCCTTATTGATACACCCAATATGATGAATATTCCTATACCTCAATGGAGTAAGCTATTGTACCAAATATGGCTGGGCGGGGCAGGAAAGAGATAAGAAATTATATATTTGACACGCGCGTCATATAAAAACTATAC
The DNA here is from genome assembly GCF_040546835.1 of Paenibacillus sp. PvP094. Classification (NCBI taxonomy): domain Bacteria; kingdom Bacillati; phylum Bacillota; class Bacilli; order Caryophanales; family Paenibacillaceae; genus Paenibacillus; species Paenibacillus sp. PvP094. The sequence goes on from NZ_JBEPOM010000001.1 coordinate 2,136,280, forward strand.
TATATGTGACACGTGTGTCAAATAAATTCTATATTAAATTACGTGCCAAGGGATAGAGATATTTAATTTGACACGAGTGTCAATTAAATAGGTTGAGGAGATGAATGATATATGTTTTTGGCACTAAAGGAACTGAGGCACAGCAAAACAAGATTTTTGATGATTGCGATCATCTTTGTGCTAATTTCTTGGTTGGTGTTCATCCTATCAGGGTTGGGGAATGGGTTATCTACACTTGCTGCCTCGACATTTAAGACCATGAAGGCTGATTATGTAGTTTTCGAGCAAGGATCCAAGGCTTCAATGAGTAAGTCTTTATTATCTAATGATTTGTCAGCAGAATTAACGGAGATGCCGAATGTAAGTGCTGTTTCACCTATGGGAACGATGATGGCATCCGCAATCAAAGGGAATAGCACCTTGAATGAGGATAAGGTAGATATAGCGATTATCGGAATCGAGCCGGGGAGTTTCCTTGAACCGGCGATTGTGGAAGGTACGGGACTGACATCCGACCAAATGAACAAGGTCATTGTCAATGATACGATGAGAGATAAAGGATTTAAGCTAGGGGATACCTTCCAGCTAGATGGTTCAACGGAATCGTTGACGATTGTCGGCTTTGTCAAGAATCAGACGTACAATCATGTAACAGCTGTATTTATTCCTATTGAAGAGTGGCGTAAGCTTGCATTTGCAGCACCAGGCTCCGATAAGGGAATCACAGAACCCGTCAATGCAATTATGCTTCAAGGTAAAGATATTGATCCGAATGTCATAAATGAACAGCTTCCGGGTACCGAGACAGTTACTCGTGGAGAAGCGGTGCAGGGAATGCCTGGATACAAAGAAGAGAATGGCACCATCATGATGATGCTTGTATTCCTGCTTGCAATCTCTGCATTCATCATTGGCGTATTCTTCTATGTATTCACAATGCAGAAGTCCAATCAGTTCGGGGTTATGAAAGCGATCGGGGCGAAGAATGGATTCCTAGGTAAAGCTGTCGTCTCACAGGTGTTTGTCTTGTCATTCTCAAGCATTATTGTGGGCATCTTATTGACATTTGGGACAGCGGCAATTATGCCTGAAGGCATGCCATTCATGCTGGATACGAGGATGGTGTTCACCTATTCCGTTGTATTGCTGGTGATCTCATTGCTTAGTTCGTTAGTATCCGTCCGCACGATTTCAAAAATTGATCCGCTTAAGGCACTTGGGAGGGTTGAGTAATGACTAAAGGCTTACAAATAACAGCAGCTTCAAAATATTACAACGAAGGATTAAATCGTAATACGGCATTAGACCGAGTATCCATAAAGGTGGAGCCAGGTGAGTTCGTCGCAGTAGTAGGGCCGTCCGGATCTGGAAAAAGTACCTTTCTATCCATCGCGGGCGCGCTGCTTAAAGCCTCTGAGGGAGAGATTATACTAAAAGGGAAGGACATATCGAAGCTTTCAAGCAACGAGTTATCCGATATGCGGCTGCATGAAATTGGGTTTATTATGCAGGCTTCGAATTTGGTACCTTACCTGAATGTTCTGGATCAGCTGCTTGTCGTGAAGAGAATGTCGGGCAAGGTTCGTGCATCAGATAAAACTACGGCCACTAGGTTGCTTGAAGAGCTTGGTCTAGGAGACAAGCTGAAGGGCTACCCCGAGGAGCTGTCCGGGGGCGAGAAGCAGCGTACCGCTATTGCCCGGGCGTTAATTAACGATCCCGCTGTTATATTGGCAGATGAACCTACAGCAAGTCTGGATACCAAGCGTGCTCATGAAGTTGTCTCCTTGATTGCCCATGAAGTGAGAACTCGTGGCAAAGCGGCGATTATGGTGACACACGATGAGCGTCTGCTTACTTATTGCGACAAGATATACCGGATGGAAGATGGCAAGTTATCTCTAGCAGAGCTGGAGTCTATCCATTAAGGATTATGTGAAAAATCATTTTCATGCCACATACACTAGTTTAGGATTAATTTCTGTTCTTGTTTTACTGCCACCATTCAGTCTAAGATGTGCCATAAAGTTCTTTATCGTAAGCTGTTTAATACCAAGAGACGCCGGAAGATGTCCACGTCTCTTTTTTCTGTGTTCTGAGGTTAATTTATCGAATATATTAAGAAATACAAGTGAATTTCCGATAATTAATATGCAGTTATATGTCATGAATCGACATTTATCAACATTTTCTTAGAAAAGGTGATTTAATATATGTTTTCACCGTTCCAAAAGAAGAAGAGTAGACTTGAGCAGCAAACGAGAGAGGACCTTGGCATGAAGAGGGACTTGGACGAGCCGCAAGAGGAAGTATTACTAAATTCGAGTACTTCCGAAGTGAAGGAAGAGCCTTCAGGTTCTGTTTTAATAAATAAGGCCCATATGGACAAAAGCTCGCTTGATCTATTATTCGCCGTAGAGCAGATGATTAAGGATAAACAGCATGTTGAAATGAGTCATAGCGATGTACAGGATCGACTAAACCATGCGAACGGACAAAATGATCGCTTGAACAGAGACCTAAAGAACTTGGGCAAGGTCATTGAGGAACGGGAGAAGAGCATTTTGGAGCTGGAGCGGAAATTGGCCGATAAGAACCTGAAGGTTGATCAGATGCTGGAAGACTATCGGGAGCTCCAATCGAATATGTCTGGTCAGAATGAGGAGCTAAAAGGTGTCATTGAACTCGAACGCCAGAATTATGCTGGCCTGCTTCAGAAACACAATGAGATGATTACCGATAAGAATAAGAGAATCAGCGAGCTTGAGGAGAAGAATGTCCGATCTGAATCCGAGCTCACTCAAATGAAGCAGAAATTCGATACTCTTCGCCAGGAGAAAACGCATCTGCTTAATGTGGTAAATGACTTTACGAACAGACTGACATCTCCGTTTGCATCGAACGCTGGAAAAACCGAGGAATCTCCAAACGATTAAAGTGATGCCTGATCGGAAGAGAGGACGAGTGGTATGGAGACATACATTACGCAGGTAATAGAGCTGTTATCTCTTGGGAAGACCGCGGATGGTGTACATCAGATCACGGTCGTTGTGACCCAAGAGGATAGGCAAGCTACATACGAAATGGATATTGATGAGTTTACATATCATGGACTTGAAGTGTTACAGCCCATGAATGGAGACAGGATCCGACTCTCTCCTTATGCCAAGTGGGATCCTTACCGAAATACCCTGTATAGTTCCATAATCAGATCCACAGATGTTTCCCGGGATGTGCAGTATTTTGCGTGCAGTGAAGCATACATAAATGAAATAAAGCGGATCCGGAACTTTCCGTCCGTAGTGATGGAAGATGGAGGGCAGGGAGACAGCATAGAGGAACCCGCTCAGCAGCGGACGCACCTCCTGCGGCAATTCTCTGTACACATGCCTAAGATACTCGTTCTGTTTCTGTTCACTGCCGGCTTGCTGATTGTTCTATCTATCACTTCGAAAGGGAATGACAACTCTGCAGATTCATTTAGCAGTCCAGTCGGAGTGGCACAGGCAGAGGAAAAGACAGATGCTCCAAAATCAGCGGTGGATCCTGTATCTATAAGCAATACATACAAGTCCAAAGTCACCGATGCGGCTGCGAGAACGGAACAATTGGTCATAACTCAAGTATCGGATCGGCCTAGTACCAATCAAGCATCCGTTGAAGTCATCAATATTGATGAAAAGGAGTCCTTCTTTGGTTTATCCAAGGGGTATGTGGCTTTAACCTTTGATGATGGACCTTCCGCGCTTACGAAGCAGTTTGTGGACATTCTGACAGAACAGAAGGTAGCGGCAACTTTCCTATTCGTAGGGCAGAAGGTGAAACGCAATCAGGACGCCGTTATCTATGCAAGTGAACATGGAATGGCGATCGGAAATCATTCCTGGGATCACAGCTTGCTTCCGAAATCTACACCTCAGGATCAGAGCGAAAGCTTGTCGAAGACAAACAGCGTTATAGAATCACTGACGCATAATACGGTTACGTTGTTCCGACCACCATACGGTGCGATGAACAACGAACTTGTCTCTGAGGTCAAGAAGATGAATATGAAGACTCTCCTATGGAATCGGGATCCAGAGGACTGGAATGCGAAGAAGCCAGAGGATATTATTCGGTACTTTCACCAGGTGGAAGCTGCTGGGGGCGTATATGTGCTGCATGAGAACAAGAACACATTAGAAGCACTTCCAGCTATTCTTGAACATTTAAAAGAAAAGAACTTGAAGTTCGTCATCTTCCAATAAAATAGACCTGCTTTCCTCTCTATAAATCTTTCAAAATTTTTACATCCATTTGATATAATTCGCGATTTTTATCACTAGATTTATGTTAAAATATCTCAGGATCAGAAATTGGAGAGGGGTTTTTTAACGCATGTCATGGAAAAAAGTTTTGGGGAAAAGCACTATTCGTGTGGCAACTACTGCACTATTACTTACTCAACTATTCGGCGCGGTAGGTCCTGTCTCTGCTGCAGGCACAGATGTAGAAGTACACTTGATCGGAATTAATGACCTGCATGGTCAGCTCGATACCACATCAATGGTTGGGGATAAAAAGGCAGGAACAGCTCCAATTCTAGCTACATATCTGAAAGAAGCTCAAGCCAAATATGAACACTCCCTACTCTTCCATAATGGAGACTCTGTTGGTGCATCTGCTCCAGTCTCTTCTTTGGATCGGGATGAGCCTACGATGGAATGGATGAATATGATGGGCTTCGATGTAGGTTCTCTCGGCAACCATGAATTCGATCAAGGCATTGCTGCATTGAAAGCACAAATCTTTGGTGGCCTTGATCCAAAAGAAGGCAAAGTGACTCATGCGGGCGCAAAATTTGATTATGTGAATGCAAATGTCATCGAGACTGCCACAGGCAAAACATTGATCAAGCCATATGTGATCAAAGAAGTGGGCGGCGTCAAAATCGGATTTATCGGATTGGTGACGAAATCTACACCGGCCAAAGTTTCCCCATCGGGTACAGCAGGCGTGCGTTTCCTAAGCGCTGAAGAAGAAGTGGAAGCGGTTAATAAATATTCAAAAGAATTGCAAGATCAAGGTGTTGAAACGATCATCGTTCTGGCCCATGATCCAGCAACAACCAAAGAAGGCGTAACTACTGGAGAAGCAGCTGATTTGGCAAAAGCTCTGCCAGCAGACTCTCCTGTTGACGTAATCGTTGCAGGTGACAATCACGCTTTGGCTAACGGTGAAGTGAATGGAAAATTGATCGTTCAAGCGTACTCTTATGGTACAGCATTTGAAGATATTAAGTTGATGATTGACCCGACGACTGGCGATGTAACCGAAAAATCTGCAACAGTGACAACTACTTTCCAAGAGGGTGTAAAAGAAGACCCTGAATCTTTGGCAATTATAAAGAAATCATTGGACAAGCATCCTGAGCTAACCAAGCCAGTAGGTACAACAGATGGTTCTGTGACTCGCACAGATGCTTACAATAACGAGGCACCTCTAGGAAACCTCATTGCAGATGCAATGCGTCAAGCAGACTTTGGCGATAACGCAAGCGAAGCTGACTTTGCATTTATGAACCCAGGTGGTATTCGTGCAGATCTGCCAGAAGGGGATGTGACTTTTGCTGATCTTGCTAAAATCCAACCGTTTGGTAATACGCTTGTAAAACTGGAGCTGACGGGTGAGCAAATTCAAACCTTGTTGGAACAACAATGGGGAACCAATGCGGATGGTACGCCAAACACCAAAACCCTACAGATCTCTGGTTTAAAATACACAGCAAATTTCAATAAGCCAGTTGCAGAACGTGTGACTAGTCTTAGCCTTGAAGATGGTACGGCTATTGATCCTGCCAAAACATATACAGCTGTAGTGAACAACTTTATGGCAGCAGGTGGAGATAACTATAAAGTACTGGTGGATGCTAAATCATCCCTGGCTGGCCCTATCGATCTGGATGTATTCTATCAATACATTGTAGATGCATATAAAGGCGGCGCGATTGAGGCTAAAACAGAAGGACGCATTACGAACATCGCTGCACCTGCAGAGCAACCAGAAACACCGGTAACAACAGAATTCATTTCCCGTGCTGAATTTGTAAGTGCGCTAGTAGACATGTTGAAACTAAACGAAGTTGCTACAGCACCAGCATTCAAGGATGTGGCTGCTGACGCGGCATATGCAGATGCCATCGCTGAAGCTGCTCACGCTGGATTCATTCAAGGCTTTGGTGGCAACTTCAACCCTGACCGTGATATCACTCGTGAAGAAGCAGCTACTATTCTTGCTAAGTTGTTGAAAAATCCAGCTTCGGATAAAGATGCTGCTGCGATTATTGCTGGTTTCAAAGATGGTAAATCCGTATCTGCCTATGCAGTTAAATCCTTGGCACAATTGATTGAGCAAGGTATTCTCGGAGCGGCAGAGAACAACTCACTCGAGCCGAAACAAGGCCTCTCCAATAACGATGCCAAAGCTCTCATTCAAAAAGCAGTGGCAGCCAAAGCTTCATAATATAGAACGTATTCAAACCATATTTTAAGATAAGAAGACACATCCTTTTTGGAAAATAGCTCTTCTCTAATGATAAACCTCGAATCTTCGAAAGGTTTTATCTGGGAGAGTACTATAACTCCACTAAGGATGTGTTTTTATTATGCTTTTATATGAACGGATAGGAATTTCAAGAGATAAGATCACTTCAGAAATACAATCCAGAAATAAACTCCTTCAAGCCATAAATCCCCTCAATTCATCCAAAATGAATCACTTTTCTATTCAAATGTCACCTCGATCAGCTCGATTCTCATGTTCTAGTTGTCTTTGTTGAGATTTTGTAGAGACTCGTTTTTTAAACTAAACAAGAAAGAGTGGAAACTCGGACCAAAGTGCATCTTCACGAGCCATCGATCTATGAGGGTGAACAGGAGGAATCTTCGCAAGATCTCATTGAGGCAAAGATCTACTAGAATCATACATATAGAAGAGATTCATTTGGATAAATGTGATCAGGCTGGATCCTCCTGCAGTTGATGGATTTTGGCAATTTAGGGAATGGAGGAGAAAGGGATCTTGAAACGACAGCGCAACATGGGAAAAGCAATACTCTCTTGCTTCTTGGCAATGATGCTGGTTTTGCAGACGATGGCATTCTCGGTCACGGCCTTTGCGGATAGCGAACTAAGCGACTCTGGGGCCGCGGTTATTAGCGAAACCGATTCGCCAAGTCTGGACGAACCGCCTTCAGTAACCGAGGCGGTGTACGATATGCCGAACAATTCCTTGGCGATGACGGCAGCTCCGACCGACAAAACGGTGGTGTTCATGGATGCAAATGTGACCTTCCCACTGCAGGTGACGCAGGGAACGGTTGTTAGCCCCGGCGGTACGATCCAGGGCCGGCAGGCTTTTACCCTCAAATCAGAGGGCCTCAAGGTTCCGGTTAAAGGGGATTACGCAAATACACCGGATGAGAATGATACAACCAAGTACATTCAGCAGGGTGATTCCATCGAGTTAAGACGAGATACCTACTTCAACGAAGTAGTGCTGCCGACAGCTACTAAGCCGTTAATGGCAACAACCGATATGGGTGTGAAGCAGCTCGGTACTGCGTATTTCACCCCGGATAGCATCAAAATTGTTTTTGATGGTGATGATTGGTTTTTTAACGGTGTCGGACGAGGGGTTACCTTTGGCTTCGAAACCACTGCCAATTCGGATATCACAGGCATGAATTACGGTGATACGAAGCCTATCACGATTTTCGGGGGAGCGTATGAGTTAGTTAACCCGGATGTGACGGCAGCGTACAGCATCACGTTAAGCTCCCCTGGAATGATCCGGTGGGATCAGTATAGCTACCGCGGGATTCAACCTGCGCAGTTGGTGGAAGGCGCGATTACCTGGGAGTCAACGGTATCCGCATTTGATCAGTTTGATGCAGCAGTCCAATTACCGTTGGACGGAAAAATATTTTATACGAATCCTGCCAAATATAATACAGGCTTTGGTAACGTGCCTGGTATCTATATGGAAGGGTCGTTCAAAGTTAACGGCCAGGATGTAACTCCAGTTGTTGAGGCCGATGGTTCGTTAACTTATCTATTTCCGGAGGGAACAGGTCTCAATCCCAAGGTTGAATATAAAACCTGGATTCCCAAGGAAGCCTATTACTATGAGTATCGGAATCCGCCAGGCAATCTTGGTCGCAGCCACCGGGATATGCATGGCAAAGTGGAACTGAGACAGGACAGCACCATGCTGGTGCAGGCAAGTCAGGAGATTTCTTTTGCCCCTGACTGGATTCAAGCCAGCGCATCCTATGACCATGCGAATGAAACTATTACATGGAAGGTCACAGTTAACCAATATAACAAAAAAGGGTTAAAGGACTTTACGATTACAAATGTATTGCCTGCCGGGCTGGACTTTATATCAGCTGAATGGCAGACGTGGGTGGATAATACTACATCTGGGGTACAGCCCATCACACCGGATGCAAACAGCACGTATTCCTTTGGGGAGATCAACGGCAAAGTAGAACTAGTGATTAAGAGCAAGGTCACAAGCGGTTCCAGCTTCAGAATTGACCCACGTGCCAACTGGAATCTGGATACACCGAGTGGCATACAGAACAACGATGTCAAAGCCGGTACAAGGCCTAATGCCGTGACGGATGAGGCCATTGTCAACATCGGGGCACATACGTTTACCAAAACAGGCGCCATTTCAACTGAGGATTATAGCCTGGGCGGCGTTACATGGACGGTCAATCTGGCACCACAGTATAACCTGCCAGATGCCGTAGTATACGATGTGCTGGTACATGGCGGTGATTTGAACGTTCTGGACAACGCAGTGGATGTAACTGGCGAAGTGAGCACAGAAACCATTGCCAAAATCAAAGCCAACGTTAACTCGTTCCAGCTGTGGAAGCAGTATCATGAGGGATCCTTAAAAACAGCTGCAGCTGGACTTGCGACAAAGGCCATTCCTTTAACTGTAGACGGTAAAGTGGTGGCAGATTTGATCAAGGTGACCGGATATACGGATAAGGCTGCATCTTTCAGCTTCCGTTCACTGGAGACCAACCCGGATATTCTCTTCAGACAGAATATTGAATCCGGGAAAACGATTCAAAATCGGGCGCTGCTGTTTGATGGAGATACCGTAAAAACGGCAGATTACTCTGTTAATCTTCATCTGCGCATGCTGAACAAAGATATGCTCTTTGCATCGAAGCCATTGAAGACAGATGGCACACTTGAAAATGTAAGCCCGAATAACATTGGCAGTTATATTCGAAACGATAACAATGAAGCATGGACCATTTCCGCCTATGACAGGACAACCAAGACGGTCACATTCCGTTTAGGGGTAAACATGCCTGGATATAACACAGAAGAAATGGCTAAGGCTGGCGGTAATCGGGTCATTAGTAATATCAAGCTGGTGGACACACTGCCCGAGGGATGGGAATTCGTTCCGTTTTCTGAAGACGAGGAGTTTGAGCTGTGGAAAGGATTGTCCGACAATGGATCAGGTACAGAATATGGTGTCCGCAATGATGCCAGAACACGTATTGAACCAGGAACAAGTGCTCATGTCGTCAGTTTCTCTCATCAAGGAAACGAGGGGACGTTCACTTTCTCCAAGTTGGAGAGCCCATATGTCATTCTGGTAAAAGCAAGACCCTCCAATACTGCTCTGCAGAAGTATTTGGACGAATATACCACCAGCGGCATCGACAAGCAGGTAATGTATAACAAAGCCGACCTCCATATGACATGGGGTGGTGTGGAGAAGGTCCTCACTGAACAGCGCAAAGTGATTGTACCGGTTCAGACCCTGGGCAAGTCAGTAACAAAGCCAGTTCCAGGTGTACTCGAATGGACTGTTAACTATACCCCTCCATTTAATATGACACAGGGCGTATATTTGCAGGATACTATAGGTGCAGGCATGGATCTGCGTTATGAAGAAAATGGACAGCTTGTGCTAACAGCACCTAGTATGGCTGTCTATCGGGCTAAGCTGTCTGCCAGCGGAGCTCTGGAACGAGAGGGAGAAGCACTGGATCTTAGCGACCCGAATAGTGAAGTTCAGGTAGAAGCTGTCCCAGGTGCCGATGGCACAACGGTGCTAACATTTAACATGGATGGCCCTAATCAGTTCTACCAGTTTGTCTATCAAACAGAGGTTGACCCTTCCAAAGCAAAAGCTGGGGATAAAATGGGCAACGAAGTAAAGCTGATGGGCGATGATAAGCTGAAAACAGTCAGTGCCAGAAGTGAAAGTACGCTGGACAACTCAGACGTTGCCGGAAGTTCAAGCTCCAATGCCCTTCTGCCTCTGAGGAAGGTGGATCCCGACAACAATCCGCTCAAAGGTGTAGAGTTTACACTGTATAAGAAAGACAGCGGAACTCAAGTTGCCAAAGGAACAACCGACAGCAGCGGGAAGCTGAATCTGTTATTCCCGGATCCAGGATACTATGAGCTGAAGGAAACGTATATCGACACTACAACGTGGTTGCCGACTACCAAAATTTATCAGGTGTATGTAGGCAATACGCCTGGAAAGCCCATCTGGGTAGATGGCGTGAAAGTAACCTCGGATAATCCGCTGGTTGTTCCTACTCCAGCGCAAGGAAAGCTGACCATCACCAATAAGGTGGAAGGGAACGGCAGCGATCCTGCCAAGGATTTTGAATATACCGTAACTTTCGAGGGTGAAGGTAAGGACGGAGAGTATACCTATAAGAAGCCGGATAATACAATCGGCACGATCAAGAATGGTGACAAGATTAACCTGAAGCACGGAGAATCTGTAACACTCTCGGCATTGCCTGCAGGTCTGGTATATACTGTAATGGAGGCCGATTATACATCCGTTGACGGATATACGACTAACCCGGAAACGAGAGAGCTGACTGGTACAATTGTGAATAAAGGGGATCACAAGGCAGACTTCGTCAATGAACGAACCGTTAACAAGCTGACAGTCAGCAATACCGTCATGGGGAACGGTGGCGACAAGACGAAGGACTTCGAGTACACAGTCATTTTTGAGGGTACGGGTAAGGATGCAAGCTACTCCTACGTGAAGTCGGACGGCAGCACAGGTACGATCAAGTCCATGGATATCTTCAAGCTTAAGCATGGAGAGACACTGGATATTTCCGATCTGCCTAAGGGTCTGAAGTACACAGTTACCCAGAAGGAATACACAGCCGATGACTACACGACCATCCCTGAGGAACGGGAACATACCGGAATCATGGAAGGCCAAGATGAACTAGCCCCGTTCACCAACATTCGGGTGCTGAAGGGCGGCCTGCTCATCAGTAATACAGTTAAAGGCAAGGACGATGACAAAAAGAAACTGTTCAAGTACACCCTTAACTTCACAGGAGAGGGCGAGAACGAAGCTTACACCTATGAAAAATCAGACGGAAGCAGCGGCACAATCAAGAACGGAGAGACCTTTGAGCTTACAGACGGTCAGACATTTATTGTGCAAGGACTTCCAACGTATCTCGAGTATAAGGTGACACAGGATGATTACACGGAAGATGGTTATGTAACGAATCCTGAAAGTTTCGACCACGCAGGCACTATTCCAGAGAAAAAACTGGCCGAAGCGCATTTCATCAATACTCGCCCTTATTTGGAAGGCGTTCTGCGTAACAACAACACAGGAGAAGTTATTCCAAATGCACCTATTACGATAACGGACCTGAAGACCGGCAAGGAGATTCAAACGGAAACGAATGACAAGGGTGAATATGCGATTCCGGCCACAGCGGACACGGACTACACAATCACATATACCAAGTGGTATCAGGTAGGCGGAAAAGATGTTCCTGTCGAGTTCACGCAAAAAGCGAATGTAGACGGCAGCGTGACGGACGAGACCATTCCGGCTGACATTACAGCTGTAGGGATCATTCTGTTTAAGCAGCTGGATGGAACAACAGAGCTATTCAGTGAGTCATTAACCAGTCAGATGTACATCTATTTGAAGGATACGGACGGCAAGTATGTTGAGGAGAACGGTCATCCCAAGGCGTTCCCGATGGCTCCGAACGGCACGTTCTTGGTAGAGGGGCTAAGCGAGCAGAAGTACACCATGGAAGTTCGCTACCAAGCTGAGACCGGGGAGGATCTGCTCTTCAAAGTGACACAGCTGAACGTGAAAGCTGACGGAGAGCTGAATATTTCCGAGGCATTGGTCGACCCCTACGGTACGGTTTATGATGAAACGACAGGAGATGCCAGCACTGGCAAGAAAATTGAAGGAGCCAAAGTTACTCTCTACTATGCCGATACGCAGCGTAATCGAGATAACGGCCGCATTCCGGGTACGAAAGTTACCCTTCCCCCGGTTCCTAATTTTCCGCCTCATGACAACGCGAGCCCAGAGCAGTTGAGTGATGCCAACGGCTTCTACGGGTACATGGTGTTCCCTGAAGCAGATTATTACCTGATCGTAACCAAGGATGGATATGAAACGCACAGAAGCGGCACCATTTCTGTTGATTTTGACATTGTAAAATACGATGTCCCAATGAAACCGATCCGTTCCGGTGGCGGCACCGGTGGTAACGCTGGGAATGGGAACAGTGGAACGGGCAGCAGCGGTAACAGTGGTACAGACAATGGCAGTAACGAAAACAATAATGGTAGCGGTGAAATTGATAATGGTGGCAGTGAGACCGACAACGGTAGCAGCGAGACCGACAATGGTAGCAACGAGACCGACAATGGTAGCAACGAGACCGACAACGGTAGCAATGAGACCGACAATGGTAGCAGCGAAACCGACAACGGTAGCAGTGAGACCGACAACGGTAGCAGCGAGACCGACAATGGTGGCAGTGAAACCGATAATGGTAGCAGCGAGACCGACAATGGTGGCAGTGAAACCGATAATGGTAGCAGCGAGACCGACAACGGTAGCAGCGAAACCGATAATGGCAACATCGGAACCGACAACAGCAGCAACGAAACTGGCAACGGCAGCAACGAAGCCGATAACAACAGCAACGAAAGCAGCAATGTTGGTGACGAGCTGGATGATGCTCCAAAAACCGGAGACAACAGCGTTTCGCCAATGTTGTATATGGTTCTGGCGTTGATGTCTTTGGTGACAATCGGACTCTGTCTACTCAGTAATAAGAAGAAAACGCACATGTAGTAGATAGGAAAGGCGGTAAGAAAGGAATGAGCAAAACCAAAAAAATGCTTATCGCCGTTTCCTCCCTTTTGTTGGTGTTTTCTCTCGTCAGTATGACAAGAATTTTTTTGCGGGATTATACGGAGCAACAGAAAATTGAAGAGCTGACAGAGGTTTGGGAGGAAGGATCAAACCAAGGTGGAGGGGATGCAATCCCCTCCTTTTTGTCCAATAAGGCGAATAAGCAGGTCATGCTTCCCGAATTCCGGAATCTTTACGAGAGGAACTCGGACATTATCGGCTGGCTGAAAATGGACGGCACCCGGATTGAGTATCCGGTCATGCAGAATCCACAGGATGCCGAGTACTATCTCAATCATGATTTTGATAAAAGGGAAAATACAGGTGGGCTTCCTTTTTTGGATAAGGATAGTCAGGCTGACACTTCGAACATTTTGCTGATTCACGGACACCATATGAAAAGCGGCTGGATGTTCAAAGACTTGATGAAATATAAGAACGAGAGCTTCTATAAGGAGCATGCCACGTTCCAATTCAGCACACTTTACGAGAAAGAAGAGTATGAGATTGTAGCTGTTATTCTGTCAGAGGTCTACCTGAAATCGGATGACGTTTTTAAATACTACCAGATTGGGGAGATCAACACCCCCGCCGAGTTCGATTCCTATGTAAAGAATATGAAGAAGCTTGCTCTCTATGATACAGGTGTAACAGCCCAGTATGGCGATAAGCTTGTTGTGCTGTCCACGTGCGAGTACTCGACTGAAAATGGAAGGCTGGCCGTGGTCGCGCGAAAGCGTTGAGGTGATGCTGATACAAGAAATGATATAGGAAATGACTCTGCTTCATATCGCGTTCTCCTTCTGGAGGGCGCGATTTTTTTGTCGCCAAAACGTTGAGGTTACTTATACCTGTATTTAGGATAATGCTCGTTCAACTCGCGTATTCAACGAGGTTCGGCGTAGGACTCCGACCGGTTCTAGGTTGTCCAATTTGCATGGTATAATAAAATGAATTCAACATGGAAGGGACTGAACTATGCGCAGATATCAATATCTTGAACCTACCCTATCAAAAATCAATGGAGGTGAAAGTATTGATTACAGAATTACAGACAGAGCGTCTGCAACTGAGGAAAATGCAGGTATCAGATTCACCGGGTTTATTTAAAATCTGGTCTGATCCGGAGGTTACTCGATTTATGAATGTTCGTTGTTTCACGGCTGAAAATCAAGCAATCGAAATGATTCAGCTTCTGGATGATCTATCACAGGACAATAAGGCTATTCGTTTCTCCATCATACACAAAGAATCGGGCGAAATTATAGGATCATGTGGGTATAATGCCTTCAATTTTGTAAATGGAACAGCGGAAATTGGTTATGACCTAGCCAAATTGTACTGGGGAAAAGGTTATGCTTCAGAGGCGGTTTCGAGTTTGGTCGAGTATGCTCTCTTATCATGGAAGCTGAAACGAATCGAAGCAAAGGTAGAACCTGAAAACCGGAATTCCATAAAGCTCTTGCAAAAGCTTGGTTTCACGTATGAAGGAATCCTTAGTCAAGATGAAGGCGCAGAAGAAGCAGCGAGTGATCTCTATTTATACTCAAAATCAACATCCAATTAAACTAATCTATCAGGATTACGATAGTAGCATAAACTTTAGTTTAGCCGTACGGGCTCGTAGACCGTACGGCTATATTGCATTTTACGTAAATCAACATAATTTTATATTAAGTCGTTAGTCAAATAAGATACAATGAAATGTAGTATAGGGCATCCAGGCGGGTGCCTTTAGGTTTGCCCGCACACAAGGCTATATCGTGTTGAAGATATTCGAAGATATTAAATTTGAGTTGAAATGGTGGGTTCATGAAAGAATTATACAGTCAGGTAAACCGAAGAACATATTATATATCCATGTTAACGATCATTGTACTTATGGTGTGGGGACTTATCCTATCGAGGTCCGAGCTAAAGGGCATTACGATAGGCTATGGTATCCATTTTGCGTGTGTAGCAATTATATCGGTGTGTTTGCTGGTCTATCCGAGGCATGAAACTTACTTTTTTAGAAAGATCATCATTATGATGGGGTTCGCTTATTTCTATACTCTTTTCTTTTTGTACCCGGATACCTGGACCACCTATATTATGATATGCCTAATTCCTTCTCTTGCCATTTTGTTTTTTGATATGAAATTGTTTTACTTCTCCATGGTTTTAAATGGAATACTGATCCTGATCACTTTCGTTTACATTACTCTAATTGACCAGGGACAGGTGTATACATATGTACATTACGATCTTGTAGGCAATTTAATCAATATCATAGCCAGCCAAGTGCTGCTGTTTCTCATATTTCATTTATCCTTCAGTCGGATGAAAAAGCAGCAGCTCTATTATGAGCAGGTACAACAAGCAGAGCGCTTGAAGATGATCGCTAATCTGACCGCTGCTGTGGCGCATGAAATTAGGAATCCGGTTACTGTTGTTCGAGGTTTTTTGCAGTTATATCAGCAAGATCCCGCTTTTGACGTTTCGGACAAGAGCAAGTTTAAATTAATGATCGATGAACTGAATACGGTTGAACACATCACTTCTCAATTCCTAACCCTCTCCAAGCCCAACGGAGATTTGAAACCGGAGAGAGTCGATGTGAAGGATGTCCTTCATAGTGTTACAAGTCTGCTAAGTTCATATGCAATGCTATCGGATAATCATATTGATATAGATGTTGAGGAAGACTGTACGATTCTCATTAATACGATTGAGTTCAAGCAGCTGCTTATGAATTTAATCAAAAATGCAGTGGAAGCATCGGAGGCAGGCATGTCTGTCTCTATCACAGCAAGGAGAAATCGTCAATATATTGAGATAAGAATTACTGATCAAGGAAGCGGAATGTCAGAAGATGAGGTGAAGTCACTAGGCACTCCTTTTTATTCGTTAAAAAGTAATGGAACAGGGCTGGGGTTGATGATCTGTTTTAATATTGTAGAAAAGTATGGTGGAGGAATTCATTATCAAAGCTCCAAGGGACGTGGAACAACAGTTATTGTTCGCTTCTTAGCTGTAAATGACAAGTAAACAGCTATCATAGAACGGTTCCTCTTCCTCTTGTTGAATGGGACTTAAGGGTTTGTTATAATGCACACATTACATCACGAAGAAGGGAGCACTGTATAATGAAAAAGGCCAAACATACCTGTCCATCCAACAGCAAGGCATTCGGCTTGGCTCTGCAGGCTCTTGTGTTCATGTCAGATAGTCCAAATCGCTATCCAAGCACCAATATTGCTGATCACTTGTGTTCGGAAGCGACGTTGATCCGCCGGATATTGGCGAAGCTGGCTCAGGAAAATATTCTTGAAGTCCGGGAAGGTCGCGATGGGGGATACCGGATGAAGGCAACACCGGAGTCAGTCACTCTGGCTGATATATATCAGGCACTCCAGACCGATGTATCACTATGCGAAGGTATGCTTGAATCTACAGGTGAGCACGCATTCGGCTTACAGATGCATGATATGTTCAGCGATATATCGGATGAAATTAACAATAGCGTTCTGAATATTTTACAAAAATACACCATTGCCGATATGGCCAATAAAATGAACCCCGTAACGGAATAATTGACAACGATCTATTCCGCATATATACTGTGCTTATATTAGCACAGTTAAGTGGTTTATTTTTTTGTTCTTAACTGTGCTAAATAATACACAGTATAGATATGGGAGGCTAAACGGAATGGAGAGCACAAAACAAGAGCAAAGTTTCATGGGTGTTGTCAAAGAAAGACGTTCAGTACGGCATTACGATCCTGCCTTCAATATTTCCGAGCAGGAACTGAAAGATATTTTGACTGAAGCTACCCTTGCTCCGTCAGGTGCAAATATGCAGCCATGGAAATTCGTTGTCTTCAATGATCAGGCTTTGAAGGAACAGCTGCTTCCCATTGCCAATAACCAACAGCAAGTGGTGAATGCCTCGGCTGTCATCGCGGTGCTTGGTGATCTGGAGTACATTAGACAGGTGGACTCTGTTTATGACACTTCCGTAGAAGCTGGTTACATGACCCAAGAAGTCAAGGAAACACTGGTTACCAATATGAAGGGAATGCTGGCATCCATGGATCCTCAATATATTAAGGAGGGTGTAATATTCGATTGTGGTCTTGTATCGATGCAGCTCATGCTAGCCGCACGCGCACGCGGTTACGATACCGTTGCCATGGCTGGGTATGACAAGGAGAAATTCACCCAGGCATTTGATATCCCCAATCAGTATGTGCCAACTATACTCATAGCCATCGGTAAAGCATCACAACCGGGGCATCCAACCACACGTCTTCCGATTGATGAGATGACATTTTGGAACGGTATAACAAGATAATGGGAAGAATGCTGCCGAGGATTTCCCTTGGTTAGGGTTCTTCTAGCGATTGCAGGATAGGTAAAACATAAAAACGTTAAAGGCTGCCATGATGGCAGCCTTTTTCTATGGATATACCTTATTCTACTTCAATCTCCTTCACCGTCTCACCCTCCACTTTATTCGCTAAATAGTAATGGAACAGGGCTGGGGTTAATGATTTGCTTTAATATTGTAGAAAAGTTTGGCGGAGAAATTCGTTATCATAGTTCCAAGGGAGACGCACAACAGTCACTGTTCGCTTCTTGCCTGCAAATGAGAACTCAAAGTGTAGACTAAGTATTCTTACGTAGCATATTTACGCTAAATGGTACGTTATCAATAATGGAAAAATTAATGACAAATATGGCGTAAAAAGGTTTGGTGGATGTAGGCGATGTCTTGTAACAGAGGGACAGCACCTACTTTTATTAACATCGTATTGCGCCCCTTTTGTCCTCTCTAGGTCTTCTTGAGATCATAGTAATTTTATAGATTTTTCTTGATTGACTAACATATCTCGAGTGAGTAGAATAAAAACACAAATCAAGGATGAAATGTGATTCTTGAATGTGAAATCGGCATTATAGTTGTCTGCGGCGTGACCAATTGTGAATCAGACAAGCTTAGGTAGTGTACTTGATAGGAGTATATGTCAGATGTATTTGTGGATGATAGTGCTGGCAGTACTGAGGAGGATTGTAACTATTACATAAAGTAATTTGAGAGATGTATACATCAGCAGAAAAAGGATGAATTATTCAAAAACTAAATCATTTAAGGGGAACAGATGAAAAAGAATTTTAAAGCAAAATCCTTATCAATCCTATCTACAGTCGCTATCCTTAGCGCCATGGTACCACATGCCTCGGCTTCGGTAACTTTGAGCGATATTTCAAGCAGCTATGCCAAGGAAGAGATTAATGAACTTGTCCAAAAAGGGATTATTTATGGCACTGGTGATGGTAAATTTAATCCAACGAGTAATATAAAGCGACAGGACTTCGCTATCCTGCTGGTAAGAGCATTGAATCTGGATACCGACAACCCTCCACAATCACCTTCCTTTAAAGATGTTCCTCAAAACAACTATGCATTCTCTGCTATAGAGGCCGCTGTCAAAGCTGGTCTAATTAAAGGTATGGGTAATGGAGTTTTTGGTATCAATCAAAATCTTACCCGTGAGCAAATGGCTGTCATCTTTGTGAACGCACTAGGAGTTAATAGTGCAGGAAAGGGTCAAAATCTAGCGTTTTCGGATGTCAATTCAATTTCTGACTGGGCTAAAGATGCAGTTGGTGCTGCTGTCGAATTGGAACTAATGAAGGGGAATCCGGATGGTACGTTTAAACCTTATAATCAAGCAAGTCGTCAGGAAGTAGCTCTGGTCGCATATAAGTTTCTAAATGAAAAGACTAAGATTGATGAACAAAAGCCGTCTGTGACACCCCCGCCTACTCCAATACCGCAAACACCAACTCCAATACCAGTCCCAACACCTTCTACTGGTGGTACACCTTCGACAGGTACAGGAGGGAATTCCTCAAATAATGGAGATTTGGAAATCGCCAATCTGGTAAAAGCAGCAATCGCAGCCTTGCCAGCAAAAGGTGATGTAATGCTGACCGACAAAACAGCTGTGGAAAAAGCGCGCACAGAGTATGGGGCGTTAACTACGGCTCAAAAGACGATGGTAGGAGATATCTCGCGTTTGACAGAAGCGGAAGCAGCAATTGCTGAATTGGAAGCCCAAGCAGCCGCTGATCTGGAAACTGCCAATCGGGTGAAGGCAGCAATTGAAGGCCTACCTGTAAAAGAGGACGTAGAGCTTGCTGACAAAGCAGCCGTGGAAGAAGCCCGAACAAAGTATGAGGCACTAACTGCGACTCAAAAAGCGCTGGTAGGAGATATCACACGTTTGACAGAAGCGGAAGCAGCAATTGTGGAATTGGAAGCCCAAGCCGCAGCAGATCTAGAGGCCGCCAATCTAGTGAAGCTAGCAATTGAAGGATTACCTGTAAAAGAGGAAGTAGTGCTGACAGACAAAACAGATGTGGAAGAAGCGCGCACAAAGTATGAGGTACTCACTGCAACTCAAAAAGCACTGGTAGGAGATATCACACGATTGACAGAAGCGGAAGCAGCAATTGTGGAATTGGAAGCCCAAGCCGCAGCAGATCTAGAGGCCGCCAATCTAGTGAAGCTAGCAATTGAAGGATTACCTGTAAAAGAGGACGTAGTGCTGACAGACAAAACAGATGTGGATCAAGCGCGCACAAAGTATGAGGCGCTAACTGCGACTCAAAAAGCGCTGGTAGGAGATATCACGCGATTGACAGAAGCGGAAGCAGCGATTGTGGAATTGGAAGCCCAAGCCGCAGCAGATCTAGAGGCCGCCAATCTAGTGAAGGTAGCAATTGAAGGCTTGCCTGTGAAAGAGGACGTAGTGCTGACAGACAAAACAGCTGTGGAAGAAGCGCGCACAAAGTATGAGGCACTCACTGCAACTCAAAAAGCACTGGTAGGAGATATCACGCGTTTGACAGAAGCGGAAGCAGCAATTGCTCAATTGGAAATCCAAGCCGCAGCAGATCTAGAAGCCGCCAATCTGGTGAAGGCAGCAATCGAGGGCTTACCTGTAAAAGAGAACGTAGAGCTTGCTGACAAAGCAGAGGTGGAAGAAGCCCGAACTAAGTATGAGTCACTCACTGCAACTCAAAAAGCGTTGGTAGGAGATATCACACGTTTGACAGAAGCGGAAGCAGCAATTGCTGATTGGCAAGTAATTGCACTAGCTATAGAGAATTTGAAAGTAACGTATAATGGAGTCGATGTTTCAGTCTTATTACCAAACAATCAGGATGGAGCTAATGTTACTTGGTCATTAAAAGATCCAACGCAGTCATCTATTATTGATGTTTTAAATGGTGACATTATCCGTGCCGGTTTAACAGCTGATACGAACATTGTGCTCGTAGCCACCATTATCTCAGGATCTAAGTCGACTAATAAGGAGTTTGTAATTACTGTTCAAGCTGAGGTTGCTGAACCTAAGTCTATCCTCAGTAAAGAAATTACAAATTTCGATTTTACCAATGTCTATGCGACTCAAGCTAGGGAAGAAAGTAACAAAATTATCTCAACAGATTTCAAAACTAACCCTAAACATTTCACAATTAGTGATGGGAATATTACAATACCTGTCGACCTCACCTGGGATATTCCTTTGAATGGTTTCTCTACCGGACAGGTAGTTGGATCGGCAATTGATAGTTTCATTCAGGACTACTGCAATGCGCATGGAATTAATTTAGGGGATCGGACAGTAGGTGGGTATGGATTTGAAGACACATTCTTTATATCTACATTTAAGACTGGATCCTCGGCTGCTATAACACTAGGTGGGAACGACTGGTCGTTTTTCTTTCAAAATAATCATTGGACGGGCACAGACGAAGATAGCACCAAAAATCGCACGTTTGTTGTTAGTGATGGTGTGAATCAGGCGTCTATTGTATTGCGTCAAAAATTTACCGACATGAGTAACCTGGTAACCTATCTAAATAATCAATTGCAGTCTGCATCAGTTTCTGTCACAGCTGAGCAAGTAAATGAGAGTCAATTCAAACTTGTATCCAATAGTTCGAATACTGATATCACTATTACCGGAAACGATAAAGAGCAGTTCTTTGATAATTAAGAATTTAAACAAGATATGGTAGTAATAAAGCGAGAACTTATAAGCAAAAAAGGCTGTCGATGAATTCGACGGCCTTTTTGTGCATTTGGAAAATCCTTGAGTGCCACCTATATCCAGTGGTGGAGGAAAGAATATCTATGAGTGAACGGGATGGTTTAAACCAATTCTTCCCTTATTCTACTTCAATCTCCTTCACTGTCTCACCCTCCACCAGGACAGGCTGGTAATAGGTGTTGTTGGGCAGATCCTTTTTGCCTTGCAGCTTCTTAATGACCCAATCGGCAGCGTCGCGGCCCATTTGCTCTTGGGGATGGGTTAGCGTGGTGAGTTTAATGTTGGCGTTCTTGGCAATGTACGAATTGTCCTGTCCAATAATGGATAACTCATCCGGGATGGATATGCCCAGTCTTCGGCAGGCATGCACCACTTCCAGCCCCACCTCGTCGTTGTAACATACGATGGCGGTTAGAGCTTCCCTGTTATCGTTCAGAAACGTTTCCAGATTAGCGGACAGATCCGGTTTCGAGGCTGTATCGAACGAAAGCACCTGCTCGGGATGGAACCGTAACTTGGCTTCGCCCAATGCTTTGATATACCCCTTCATCCGGTACTTTCCTTGCAAATCATCCATTTTCGCTATAAGCCCAATCTGGGTATGCCCTTTGGCGATTAATTCCCGGGTGGCCAGATAGCTGGACTGTACATCATCCAGACAGAAGAAGGGAACCTCCAGCTCTTCGTAAAAGGCATTGATCATCGTGAACGGTACATCCTGCTCCTTAAATGACAGGTAGTACGCGATGTTGGGATTGTACAGATTGCTCTTGGTCGGCTCCACAATCAGACCATCGACCCCATAGGAGAGCATCATCTCCAGCGCTTTTTTCTCTTGGGCAACATCATTATTAGTGCTGGCTAACAGCAGTGAATAATTATCTTCGTTCAATCGGCTTTCAATGCCGCGAATGATCGAGGGGAAGATGTAATCAGAGATGTACGTCGTGATGACACCAATCGTTTTCTTCATCGTTGTTCCGCCGGATCTGGACCGGTATTGGTTGCTGACATAGGTGCCAGATCCCTTCTCGCTTCTCAGAAAGCCTTCATTCGACAGCTCCAAAATGGCCTTCCGAACCGTCTGGCGGCTCACATTGTAGCTCTCCTGCAGAGCGGACTCTGTTGGAATCTGTTCTCCCACGTTATATGTCCCCGAAAGGATATGGCTCTTTATATCATCAATAATGACTTGGTATTTTGGCTTCACGCAATCCACTTCTTTCATGATTACTCATCTATAGAAACGTTATGGTTCAAATAGTTGTACGTACATATTTTAGCATGATTCTAGTCTAATGAAAATAAAACAGCATATTTCCCGAAATAAACCGTACAATTCAGGTTCAATTACATGAAACTGTACACTACAGCATACCCTTAAGCAAGCATAAAAAGACATGCTAAACAGTAATAACATGTTCTTTGTAAGTATAAATATTATATATTATTGACAGATGTACGTACAAAAATTATACTAAGGCTGTCAGAAAAGGAAAGCGCCTTCTTAAATAAGGATTGCTGCTGTTCATTCACCAGAAGTGATCGCAACAGCAGTACACATTTTATACGAATTCATAAATTCATTCTATGCCGTTGCAGCTTTGGTCCTTTAATGTAACTACCAGCCTTGGGATATAAAACGGCGATCAGAGAGGGGACAACCATGGTTATGAGTCATGAGCAGATGAAAGAGGCCATTGAAAAGGGAGCTACATCCCTGGGCATCGAGTTCGGGTCAACGCGGATCAAGGCCGTATTGATTAACGAACGTTTCGACACCATCGCATCCGGAAGTTACGAATGGGAGAATCTCCTGAAAGACGGATATTGGACGTACAACCAGGAGGATATCATCACGGGCATGCAAACCGCGTACCGCGAGATGAAGCAGGATGTGGAACAGAAGTACGGCATCACGCTGCAAACCATTGGTTCCATTGGCTTCTCCGCCATGATGCACGGATATGTTGCACTGGATCGTACAGGTGAACTGCTGGTACCGTTCCGGACATGGCGTAATGCAACAACTGGAGTGGCAGCGAAGGAGTTAACAGATCTTCTTCAGTTCAACATTCCTGAACGCTGGAGCATCGCACACTTGTATCAGGCCATATTGAACGAGGAGGAGCATCTGCCTCGTATTGATGCCCTGACCACACTGGCTGGATACATTCACTGGTTGTTAACCGGTAATAAAGCGATTGGAATTGGTGATGCTTCAGGCATTTTCCCAATCGATGAGTCCACACATAATTATCATCCAACCATGATCAAGCAGTTCGACGAACTGATCGCAGGCCGAGGCTATCCATGGACATTGGAAGAGCTTCTTCCCAAGGTATATCTCGCGGGCGAGGATGCAGGTACGTTAACGGATGCCGGGGCCAAGCTGCTTGACCCTGCAGGAGACTTGCAAGCAGGCATTCGGTTATGTCCGCCGGAGGGTGATGCCGGAACAGGCATGGTTGCAACGAACAGCGTGAGAAAACGTACGGGCAATATCTCTGTCGGCACATCCGTCTTTGCCATGATCGTCCTGGAAAATGAACTGTCCAAAGTGTATCCCGAGATCGATATGGTCACAACGCCGGACGGCAGCCCGGTGGGTATGGTTCATGCCAACAACTGCTCCAGCGACATCAATGCCTGGATCGGATTGTTCCGTGAATTCTCTGAGGCCATGGGATACGAAGCCGATAGCGGCAAGCTCTTCAGTGTCTTGTTTAACAAGGCACTTGAAGCAGACCCGGATGGCGGCGGCCTGCTGAGCTACGGATACTATTCCGGCGAGAACATTACGGGGATCGACAAGGGCCGTCCGTTGTTCGTTCGTTCACCTGAAAGCCGGTTTAACCTGGCCAACTTCATGCGTACCCATCTATTCACAGCCTTCGGTGCACTGAAGATCGGGATGGATATTTTGACGGAAAAAGAGCATGTAGCTATCGACAGCATCTTGGCTCATGGTGGATTGTTCAAAACGCCAGTCGTTGGACAGCGGATCGTTGCAGCAGCGATGAATGTGCCCGTATCCGTTATGTCCACGGCGGGGGAAGGCGGAGCATGGGGCATGGCGCTTCTCGCTTCGTACATGATCAATAAGGATGAGCAGGAGAGTCTGGATATATTCCTGGAGCAAAAGGTATTCAGCGATGTCGCTGGAGAGGAAGTAGCACCGGACCCATCGGATGTCAAAGGATTTGAATCATTTATCGAACGCTACCGGAAGGGCCTGGCCATTGAGCAGGCGGCTGTTGATCATCTGGTAGAGAACGGGAGGGACTAAGATGTTAGAGCAATTGAAACAAGAGGTTTACGAGGCGAATCTGGAGCTGCCAAAGCATGGTCTTGTGAAGTTCACTTGGGGTAACGTCAGCGCCATTGATCGGGATAGCGGATTGTTTGTAATCAAACCGAGCGGCGTCAGCTACGATGCCATGAAGCCAAGCGACATGGTTGTTGTCGATCTGGATGGCAACGTGGTCGAGGGTGAGATGAGACCATCCTCGGATACAGCAACCCACGCCGTTTTATATAAGCATTACTCCGAAATTGGCGGGATTGTGCATACGCACTCCACGTGGGCGACCATCTGGGCCCAAGCTGGATTGGATGTACCTGTTATGGGAACTACACATGCGGATACGTTCTATGGTGCGGTACCTTGTGCACGTTTCCTGAACCAGAATGAGGTTGATCGCGGGTACGAAGCGGAGACAGGACGTGTCATTATTGAAACGTTTGAACAGCGTGGGATTGATGTTATGGCAGTTCCGGCCGTGTTGCTCCATGGTCATGCACCGTTTACCTGGGGGAAAGATGCGAAGGCGGCTGTGGTGAACAGTGTTGTGCTGGAGGAAGTATGCAAAATGAACCTGTATGCGCGGCAGCTAAACAACTTTGCCAAAGAACTGCCGCAAGGCATTCTGGATAAGCACTATCTGCGGAAACACGGAAAAGACGCGTATTACGGACAGAAGTAATTTGGTTATGTAGTGATCGGTTAATAATAATTCAAGCGAATAAGTTGTTTGTTACTACTACCAATGAAGTTGTATCAAACTTTTACACGAATAACGGAGAGTGCAGTACCAATCTGTAGAAGCGAAGCGCTCGCCTTTATAACCGGATATCATCCTTATTAAAATTGATCAAAGAAATCCGGGGATAACCAGCGATCGGAAGATGGTACTGCAATCGGAGTGATAAGTGTAAACCCATATGTTCAACTATAAAAAAATGAAATGAGGATGATTACATGTCAGCAGCAGCAAAAGAATTTTGGTTTGTCGTTGGTTCGCAGCATCTCTATGGTGAAGAAGCACTGGGCGAGGTCAAAGCCAATGCACAGAAAATTACGGATGCCCTGAATGCAAGCGGCGTTCTGCCATACCCACTCGTATTGCAGGATCTGGCGGTAAGCGCGGATAAAATCACAAGCATCATGAAAGAAGTCAACTATCGCGATGAAGTAGCGGGTGTTATTACTTGGATGCATACTTTCTCTCCAGCGAAAATGTGGATTCGTGGTACAAAACTGCTGCAAAAACCACTGCTTCATCTGGCTACGCAATACAATGAAAGCATTCCTTGGGCCACCATCGATATGGACTTCATGAACCTGAACCAGGCAGCACACGGTGACCGTGAATATGGTTTTATCAATGCGCGTCTGAGAAAACAAAACAAAATTGTCGTTGGTTACTGGGAGCGCCCAGAAGTGCAGCAGCAGGTTGCGGATTGGATGGACGTGGCGGTTGCGTATAACGAAAGCTTCAATATTAAAGTGGCCCGTTTTGGCGACAACATGCGCAATGTGGGTGTAACTGAAGGGGATAAAGTGGAGGCACAGATCCAATTCGGTTGGACGGTCGACTACTTCGGCATCGGTGATCTCGTACAGGTTGTGAATGCGGTGACGGAGCAGGAAATCGATGACCTGATCAGCCAATACGCGGAGCTGTATGAATTCGATTATGGTACAAACAGCAAGGAAGCTTGGGAAGCCAGTGTGCGTGTGCAAGCCAGTTATGAAATTGCAATTAAACGCTTCCTCGACGAGGGCGGATACACTGCATTCACCACCAACTTCGAAGATCTGCATGGCATGAAGCAGCTTCCGGGTCTGGCTGTGCAGCGCCTGATGGCCCAAGGATATGGATTTGCCGGTGAAGGTGACTGGAAAACAGCTGCACTTGATCGCTTGCTGAAAATCATGAGCCATAACGAAAATACGGGCTTCATGGAAGATTACACATATGAAATGGCTGCTGGACAGGAAGCTATCCTTCAATCTCACATGCTTGAAGTAGATCCTACTCTCGCCAGCACCAAACCGAGAATCATCGTGTCCCCACTGGGTATTGGCGATCGCGAAGATCCGGCACGTCTGGTATTCGATGGCAAAGCAGGCGAGGGCGTTGTCGTATCCATGGCTGACTTCGGAACGCATTATAAACTGTTGATCAATGAAGTTTCTGCATTCGAGCCAACTGTACCAGCACCGAACCTGCCCGTGGCACGTGTATTGTGGAACGTGAAGCCAAACTTCCAGGATGGGGTTAAAGCCTGGATCGAAAATGGCGGCGGTCACCACACCGTTGTTTCCTTGAACCTGACAACAGATCAGATCGTAACGTATGCGAAGCTGGTTAACCTGGAATACGTAGTCATTAAATAAACATAAATTAATTTTTTCGTGATTGGACTCATATCCATGATTGTCTAGTGGCCGAGGGGATTCCCTCGGCCCTTTGTCATGCTGTGATGCAGTGACAAGACATCACAGTCACAATCTGTAGTGCAGTCTCATGAAGTGCGAACCCTTGCGCACCATACTGTTTCTTTCATTTATAATAGCCCAAAGGAGGTTATCGATTCATTATGCATACTCAACAAAGCTTACTTGATCAGCTCCACCAGCTTGGCATTGACAGACGAGGTACGCTGCTTGTTCACTCTTCCATGAAAAGTATAGGTGAGGTCGAAGGTGGGGCGGATACCGTACTGGATGCCTTTACAGAGTATATGAAGGACGGACTGCTGGTGCTGCCAACCCACACCTGGTCCACCATCAATGCGAGTAATCCAATGTTCCACGTGGAATCATCACCATGCTGCGTCGGGATTCTACCTGAGCTATTTCGAAAACGGCCAGGTGTCGTACGTTCGTGGCACCCGACTCACTCGGTTGCAGCAATCGGTCAGGATGCAGTGGCATTCACGAAGGACGATCACCTATATGACACGCCTTGTGCAAGAGGCTCAGCTTGGGGCAAGCTGCTGGATCGTAAGGCGACCATTCTCCTTGTTGGCGTGGACCTGAAACGAAACACGTTCATCCATGGCGTAGAGGAATGGGTGGACATTCCGGGACGTTTAACAGATGAGCATGAGCAGCTCTACACGGTATTGCCAGATGGAACAGAGATTTCAGTACCTTCGCGCAGGCATTGCGGGTTGTCGTGGTCGGAGCATTTCTGGAAAGTGGATGAGGTGTTACAGCGAAAAGGCGCGATGCGCCTAGGAAAGCTCGGGGACGCTGTTGTACGAGTATGTGATGCGGCCATGGTGGAGGAAATGATCACAGAGATGCTGAGGGCGAATCCGGATCTATTCTCGGATAACCTGCCGCTGGCGAAGGAGTAGGAGTAGACATATCAGAGGACCGCTCGGCAACGGGCGGGAGATGGTTCTTTTTTTCAATAGTTAAACGTTCAAAAACACTCACTAATCAGCAAAATAGATGCATAAATAAAACAGTGCTTGGCTGTATTTCC
Organism: Paenibacillus sp. PvP094; assembly: GCF_040546835.1. NCBI lineage: Bacteria > Bacillati > Bacillota > Bacilli > Caryophanales > Paenibacillaceae > Paenibacillus > Paenibacillus sp. PvP094. Next base: position 2,164,420 of record NZ_JBEPOM010000001.1, read on the forward strand.
AGTGTATGGCCTACTCACCCATAGGGGTGTGTGATAAGATATGGTTAATTTAACCAAAACTTTAGTCAGGGAAAGCACTATATAGTTTCAATACAGCTTGAATTAGATTTACGAAAACAGCCTAGCTCAATGATATCGAAGTAGCGCAACCAAGAAGGAGAAGATTTGTGAGTCCATTGGTATGGTATGATCTCTTTTTATTCGTCCTGTTGTTAGGTGTATACGTTTATGTTTTTGCTACCGCTAGAATCACGAACTTACATAAGGTTTACTTTTTATTTCATGGGTTGATGATGCTCTGGCCCTTCTGTCAATTTGCGGTCGTGTTGTCGGATGACCCGGGCTGGCAGTTATGGTATGTGACCCTGTCTTTTGTTGCCGTCTCACTGCTTGGAAGTGGCTGGCTGCTGTTGACCATCTTCATTACCGGTTATGCGGATCGATTAGGGACAAAAAGAGTTATGCTGCTGTTCGTACCAGCCGTTATTGCAGCCATAGGTGTGGTTATCAACCCGGCTAATTGGTTTGTAACCCCGCTGGAGGGTGGTTATGTCGAACGGGCATATGGCCCCTGGTTCTGGGTTGTCATGATTGTTTTGGTGAGCTACTTTGTAGCTTCCCTCTTTATTTTGTTCGGGGCACTTCGCGCCTCCGATAAGTCACCAACGATTAAAAAACAGGTGAAAATTACGCTGTGGGGTATATTCGTCCTGGCTGTTTTTGCAGCCATTGATGCCCTTCTGAATGTGGTTTTGAGAGCATGGATACCGTTCATCATTCCCGGACTGACGTCGCTGGGGATTTTTCTGTCGGATTTATTTTTTGTCTATGTCATCAAGCGGTACAACGTCTTCGATCTGGTTTCCATCGCCCATGAAGATGTGATTAATACGATTCCCTATGGCATCCTGGTTTTGGATGAGAATGAGACTATTATTGAAGCAAACAAGGCATCCAGATCCTTCATGGATCTGCATGTTGGGGATTGTTTTGATATGGAGGCCTTTCTGAATTCTGTTCGTGTAAAGGGCAGCAGCGGGCCGTTTCTGGATCAGTATAGGCAAAAGGAAAATACCCTGTCTCAGATTGAGGTTATTGTGGAGGAGCGCGACATGGAGCGTCATTACATCCTCCAAACCTCTCCAATCATTGATCATTATCAGATGCCTCTTGGTTATCTCCTGACGTTTCAGGATGTGTCGCAAGAGCGCTACTATGTGAAAGAAATGAATCGGCAGAATGAGATGCTTCAGGAACGCAATCATGCCCTGGATCGCATTCGGCAGGAGTTATCCGAAGCTAATCTCAAACTGGAAGAGCTGGCGCTTACGGATAGTCTGACTCACTGCTACAATCGTCGTTATCTGACCCAGCAGCTGACGCATGAGGTCATTACGAATGTTCACTATAAGACGCCGTTTTCACTGCTTCTCCTGGATATTGACTTCTTCAAGGCAATCAATGATCGTTATGGACATGTCATCGGGGACGAAGTGCTGTACCGCACAGCTCAGGCTGTGAAACAGTCCATCCGGGAGACCGATATCCTAACGCGCTACGGCGGGGAGGAGTTCATGATCTACCTTCCGCACACGGAACGCCAGTTAGCTCAAAAAATCGCAGAACGCGTGAGGCTGTCCGTGGAGTCCAACCTTATGGCGGTAGATCATGAGGTTGGGCAGGTGTCCATTACGATCAGTATTGGGATTCTATCGATTGAAGATTTCGAATGTGATGATGTACCGGATAATCCGGAAGGGTATCTGACGCAGCTATTTGCAGCAGTAGACAAGGCACTGTATCAGGCGAAGCAGAATGGGCGGAATCGGATTGAGTTTGCGGAGCTAGAGCGGGGCGTTTCTTGATGAGGTGAGAATCACTTCTATAATATGTCTTACAAATGACACCAGGCCGATCGGTGTCATTTGTTTTTTTAGCCCTTAGCTTGGGTATATGCATATAGGACCATAGGACTGAAGGTAACAGCTGCTAAAATTATAAAATAGGAAAAATCAGGATGTTAGCCGGATGTATGTATGTAAAACTTCTGCTAACATAGGTTAATCTTATTAAATGAGCGGAGATACATATGAGTACAATTAAAGTTACCCCTGAACAACTACATCACGTATCCAATCAGGTAGATCAGGCCAGACAACAATTGGAGGGCATTCGGAGTGATCTGACCAGGCAGATTATGTTCATCCAGGCGATGTGGATGGGTGCAACGCAGGAACGTTTTTACTATGAGTTTGAGCGATCCAAGCCTATACTGGAGAAAGCATTAGAGAGTATGGTCAACACGTCCAAGGATCTGAGGGATATCGCTACCCGCTTTCAGGAAGCAGATGCAGGGCAGGTAAGTTTGGCAGGTGCAACTGGAGCTGTTGGTGCGATGGCGATGACGACAAGATTGATGGGGAATGGAAACTCGGAAGATAAGGGTTATCGGATGGCATATAACTCAACATTTGGAGTATGGCTTCCTGTGAATGAGAAAGGCGTTACGGATCAGGCGGCTCTCCAGGCTTATGAGAAGGATAAAGGGAATTTGGATGTAAAAGGCATGCAAGGTCCTATGAACATGGACCCGCCAGGGGAGGATATCTTCGCGCTCCAGATCAAGGCATTTGAGAATGGAATACATCCGTTTACAGGCGAGCCAGTCTCAGATAAATATGCTCAAACAATGGTTACGTCGCTTAAACTTAGTCAGATTTTTATGGCTGTTTCGATGGTTAAAGGGAGTATGCCGGGTAGCAAAGGTCCGTTCCGTTTGCCATCATCCAACCCAGCTGTGGCGAAGATTAAGAAGAATATTGAGGTTGCTAGTTTAGGCGCTACTAGTTCTAGCAATGTTGCACCTGGACAAAGAATAAATAATAGGTTTCCTGCTGATGCTCAAGTTGGAAAAGAGTTTAGTTTTAATATAGAGAATGGACGAATCAAAAATGTAAATGGAATTAATGAGATGGATTTTGTTATAGACATGAACGGTAAACTTCACATTGGGAGAGGGCACTCTTTTCTAGCGAATGGTGAATCTGTTCAAGCAGCAGGGAAGCTTAAGATAAACTCTGATGGACAGCTTAGAAGAATAACCAACTTGTCTGGACATTACACGCCCACAGTTGAGCAAGCAAGAGTATTTCCTCAAATTTTGGAGCAAGCTGGAATAAAAACTAAAAATGCATGGTTGGAAGTATTCTCTATAGATACAACGCCTTCAGGATATGTTAATACTAACGAACTTGTTAAAGTCTCAAGTACGAAGATCACAGGAAAGTAGGGATAACCTTGGAACAAATAAAACAGATGAATAAAGAAATATTTAAAGAGAATCTATTAAAGACAATTCAAGAAATTTCAAATAGAAAAGGACTACAATTCAACGACTACAGATTCATTATTGAGCCTGTGAGAGAAAGGGATAAGCCTCTAAATAGTGCTGATGATATGATGCGACTAAATATTCTGAGCGAGGATAATATCGGCGAGAAGAAATTACCATTAGTCAATGCGGTTAACATCCTATGCGGTTTAGAGCCCATGGTTCCTATATGGATAAACGTAATTTTTGTAGGGTTTGATGAAGCTATAGCTATTTTTAAATTACAGTGCAGTCTAAGGTTTAGAAAGCCTACTTTGTTGAGAAATGTCGAAACAGGACATGCTCCCTTTAAAGCAATCATAGAATGATTTAGATTTGGCAGGTGTCTCGGAGCAGTACACCAATTTAGAAACTAAGACTAAAACGAAAGATAACAATGGGTATATTCATGAATCGTTTTTCCGAAGCTCTAGAAAGAATTAACAACATAGATTGGAGCATCTCTGGCAGTGTTGACGTACCGTCAAATATGGCACTAATACAAGAATATATCAGACGAGCAGCCTTATTAATAACTTCCTATGATTTAAAATCTCCATACCCTTTTTTTAAAGCTTCTCATGTAATCGGTCATGACGTCGATCTGGATTTAACAGAAAAATGCCCTGAGTTAGCGAAGCTGACCAACAGTTTTATGAAAGGGACCTGTGAAGCATATTTGGAGTGGGTATTCTTAATTGATTCAGGAAATGAAATAGCATTGAAGTTTAATGATTTGTACGAACCCCTCATTCGATTAATTGAAAGAGGAGGAACCGTTAGAAGACGACACGGAGACATTATTGCTGGGGGCTATGTGTTTCCGTTAGCAAACGCTGACTACATGTCAAAACAAAAACCTATTGATATTAGAATCTAAAGCGAGCAAAAAAGAGATTAATAGAATATTGTTCGAATACACCGAGATAAGATAACCCACTCTCTTTTGGAGAGTCGGGTTTCTTTTGCGTTGCTCCATCAATATAACTCTTGTCAAAACGTAATCATTACGATATGATAATACTCATTGTTTAAATGATAATGATTACGATTAATGAGACAATTGATAGAGAGGGGCATTACCTTGAATAAAAAGACGCCGCTGCTGGTGCTGACCTCCCTGGTCCTGAGCGCCGGACTGCTGAGCGCCTGTGGATCTTCCGAAACGAGTCCCGCTGCGCAGCCATCCACCGACAAAAACGTTCACTTCCTATATAACTTTTCCACAAACTCGCTTGACCCACATGTCGACTCCAGCTACGTTCCGCTTCGTGCAGGCATTACAGAAACGCTGGTTCGTCTCGACGAAGACAATCTGACGGTTGCTCCATGGCTTGCTGAGAGCTGGGAAAGCGAAGACGGACAGCATTGGACGATTGATCTGCGCGATGATGTAACGTTCCAGAACGGCAAACCGATGACGGGTGAATCTGTTAAGGCATCACTTGAGCGCGCATTGACCGAAAGTGCAGCCATTCAGAACGCACTTAAAATTGACACGATTGAAGCTGAGGGCGACAAACTGGAGATTACAACCACACAGCCGTTCCCGGAGTTCGCATCCGAACTGGTTAACCCGAATACGGCCATTATTGACGTGAGCGAGCCGGACATTGTAAACAAGCCGATTGGCACCGGGCCGTTCAAGCTGACTTCATTTACTCCGGGCAGCAAGCTTGAACTGGATCGCTACGATGAATATTGGGATGGAGCTTCGCCACTCGACTCGGTAACGTTCTCGTTTAACGAGGATGCCAATGCTCGTACACTCGCACTTCAATCCGGACAAGTCGATATCGTATACCGTCCGGAAGTGGAGAGTCTGGAATCCCTTAAAGCAATCGATGGCATGACTGTGGAGTCCACCTCCACGTTCCGCGTTCACCAGATGACGATGAACATGCAGCGTGAAAGCATCAAGGACCTAAACGTGCGCCGTGCACTGGATGCATTAATTGACCGTCAGGGGATCGTTGATACCATCCTGCTTGGCTATGGTGAGTCGGCTATCGGGCCGTTCCTTCCGTCTCTGCCGTTTGCACCTACCTATGACAAGGCAGCATCACAATCAGGTGAAGAAGCTGCGGTTAATTACCTGAAGGAAGCGGGCTACACGCTCCAAAACGGCGTTATGACCAAAGATGGCAAACCACTGCAACTGACGCTGCTTACATACTCGGCTCGCGCAGACCTGCCATTGATCGCCCAAGTCTTCCAGTCTGACGCCAAGAAGATTGGCATCGATGTGCAAATTCGCCAGATTGACACGCCGGAGGATTATATGGCATCCAATCGTGATTGGGATATCGCAACCTATAGTAATCTGACCGCACCGCGAGGTGACGCGGGTTACTATCTGAATGCAACGTATCATCCGAAGGGCGCACTCAACTTCAGTGGATCAGAAGATCCGGAGCTGACGGCGATCATCGATGAGCTGAATCTCACAGTCGATCCGGAGAAACGCGCAGAGCTTGCGGAAAAGGCCGCCAATTACGTGCACGACAATGTGCTGAATTCATTTGTCCTGCATCCGGGTACGATCGTTGCCTACAACGGCAAGAAGATCAAGAACTGGGTTACAACGCGCAGTGAGTATTACATGATCACCAATAAGCTGGATGTGATGTAATGTTTCGCATTTTGCTTCGCAAGTTTCTCGAAGTTTTTATTTTTCTACTATTCATTATGTTCGTGAGCTTCCTGTTCATCCGTCTGGCTCCAGGGGACCCGGTGCTTACGATTCTAAACGTGGACGAACTATCTGTCAGTCAGGAACAGGTTGAGGCTATACGTGAAGAAATGGGCTTCAATGATTCCCTGCCTGTTCAATTTGGCAATTGGCTGTTGGACTTCATCCGCCTGGACTTCGGCGTATCGTACTCGACAGGACAGCCGGTTATGCAGACGCTCATGCGGGCGCTTCCGGCTACAGCGGAACTTACGATCGGCGCTCTGCTGGTCATGCTGGCTGTGGCCATCCCGCTGGGATCACTGTCAGCATTGCATCGTGGCAGCTGGATCGACCGGGGCAGCCGGTTGTTGTCCATTGTCGGTGCGGCGGTGCCCAGCTTCTGGCTTGGCCTGATTCTGATCGACCTGTTCGGCGTGCGCTTCGGCAGTCTGCCGACCATGGGGCGGGACGGATTCGCATCACTTATTTTGCCATCTCTGACGCTGGGACTTGCCATCTCCAGCGTTTATGTGCGTCTTTTGCGTTCCAGCCTGCTGGATTCACTGAGTCAGGAGTTCGTTCGGTCTGCTCGGGCGAGGGGGTTATCTGAAGGTCGCATCTTCTTCTTGCATGCCTTCCGTCACAGTCTGCCACCAGTCATAACCGTCTTTGGTGTCAGTCTAGGCAGCCTCATTGGTGGGGTTGTTGTCATTGAGGTGCTGTTTGCCTATCCGGGCATTGGTAAGCTCGTCGTTGATGCCATCCGCCAGCGCGATTATCCATTGATTCAGGGTTACATTCTGATCATGGCAGTCGTTGTATTCTTCGTAAATACGGCAGTCGATCTGTCCTATCGATATTTGAATCCGGAAATGAAACTCAAGGAAAGGGAGGCCCACCGATGAAAACGATGCTTCTGCGCCCACTGGCCGCTAAAAAATCGAAAAAACACAGCATACAGGCGATCACCGCCTTGCTATTTGTGCTGCTGATCATCGGGGCCTCCATATATGCCTTTGTTTATCTTAAGCATGACCCTACACTAACCGATTTGCGCGGACGGCTGCAGGGTGCAAGTGCTCTCCATCCATTTGGCACCGACCATCTGGGTCGAGACGTTCTGACAAGGCTGCTGCTTGGAGGCGGCCAGACGCTCGGTTATAGTCTGCTGGCGCTCGGAGCGGCACTGCTCATTGGCATTCCGTTTGGCCTGATTGCGGGATACAAGCGTGGTTGGGTGGATAAGCTTTTTATGCGAATCGCTGATGGCTTCCTTGCCTTTCCTGACACGATTGTTGCTATCGTGCTGAGTGGGCTGCTTGGGGCGGGTATCGGTAATTTGGTGCTGGCGATCGTAATCGTCAAATGGGTCAGCTATGCACGCCTTGTCCGCAGCACCGTTCTGTCCGAGTCGCAAAAGGACTACATTCGTATCGCACGAACCAATGGACTGTCAGACGCACGCATTATGACCAAGCATCTGCTCCCGCATATTGCCGGGCATGTGCTCGTACTGGCAAGCCTCGATCTGGGGAAGATCATTCTACTCATCTCATCGTTGTCCTACATCGGACTTGGGGCTCAGCCACCGACGCCTGAATGGGGAGCAATGCTGAATGACTCCAGACCGTACTTCCAGTCAAGGCCGGAGCTTATGGTCTATCCAGGTCTAGCCATCGTAGTGGTGGTATTGCTTGCAAATATGCTCGGCGACTATCTGAGAGACCGCTTTGATGTGAAAAAGGAGGTGCAGCCGTGATTCTCTCCATTGAGGAACTGAGCATCTCCAGCCGTGGCCGTACCATTGTCGACAGCGTCTCGCTGGCTGTTCGGGAAGGCGAATTCATGGCACTGGTCGGGCAGAGCGGCAGTGGCAAAAGTCTTCTCTCGCAGTCGATTGGTCAACTGCTTCCGTCCAACCTGCACGCATCGGGGCGAATCATGTTTGAAGGCAGTAACCTGCTCGAACGTAAACCGAAGGAGATGCGCGCCCTGCGGGGAAGCCGCATCTCATATATTTTTCAGGATTATCAGGGGGCATTTACGCCGTTTCGAAGTATTGGCGGACACTTTGACGAATACCAGAAAATCCACGGAGAGAAGTCTTCTGCTGTCCGGCGTAAACGTGCCGTCGAAGCGTTGGAATCCGTCGGCCTTGGCGCCGAGTTGCTACGCCGCTATCCGTTCCAGTTGAGCGGTGGTCAGCTTCAGCGTGCTTCAATCGCGACAGCGCTTATGTTATCGCCGAGGCTGCTGATTGCCGACGAGGCAACTACGGCACTCGACAGCGTCTCGGGTCACCGCGTGCTGGAACTGCTGGCGCGTAAGCAGGCTGAGACTGGCTGCACGATCCTGTTTATCACACACGACTGGCGCCATGTTCGACGCTACGCCAACCGATTGGCTGTCATGAAGGAAGGAAAGATCGTCGAATCGGGCGGGAAGCACCGTATTCTGGACCATCCACAGCATGAATATACCCGTCAGTTGATTGAAGCGGCTCCTGTCCTGAGTCGCTCGTTGAAGTCGGGTTTGAAGGAGGCGGAAACGCAGTGACGACTACCGAAATGGAGCATCACAAGGAATCATTCCCGGTTGAAGCACCTAACCAGCAGGACGAGGGCCAATCCGAATGGTCTATTCAACCTGTGCTCGGCGTGGAACGTCTCAGCCGTACCTATGCTGGCGCCGACCGTCCAGCTGTAAACGGCGTTTCCTTCAACTTAAATCGAGGCGAGTGCCTCGGCCTGGTTGGGGAGAGCGGCTGTGGCAAGAGTACGCTCGCTCGCTGTCTTTTGCGGATCGAAGACGTTGATTCCGGCTCGATCATGCTTGGTGGTGTGGACATTGCGCGGCTTAGCGGCCGACGCTTGCGCCCACATCGCAGGAAGATCCAGATTGTGTTTCAGAATCCAGCTGCGGCGCTGAATCCAAAGCTGAAGATTGCTGATTCATTAATCGACCCGTATGAGCAGTTCGGAAGAGACGCTAAGCTGTCCCACTTCGCTTATACATCGAAGGACGCCTACGTGCGGCAGCTGCTTGAAGCCGTCGAGCTTCCAAGTGAGCTGGCTGGGCGTTACCCGCATGAGTTAAGCGGTGGACAACGTCAGCGGGTAACCATTGCACGTGCGATTGGCATTGAACCGGACGTTATCGTTCTTGACGAACCAACAGCGAGCCTGGATGTGATATCACAGGGCGCTGTACTGCAATTATTAACCGACCTACGGACTTCACTGGGACTTTCATATTTGTTCATCTCGCATGATCTGGCTGCCGTACACCGTATGAGCCAGCGTATCATCGTGATGAGAGAAGGACGAATCGTTGATCGATTTGGTGCGGATGCGCTGTTCGCAGAAGAACGTCATCCGTATACGAAGGAACTCATCTCAATCTTCTGAGTAAAACCTCGAAATGGAGGGTATAAAGGCATACCCAAACCAAAAAGCCACTTTCAATGAGAATTGATTGTGGCTTTTTGATGTTACTTTTATTTATCTGTATGTTTGAAAGCTCATACTTTTGCTGGTTTGCTTATTTAACGTAGATGCCTCCCTTTTTTTTCTGGGCTCCCGATAATATGTATCCATATTTTTTATTGACAATCTATCAAAACAAATGTAGATTTGTGATATCGATAATCATTATCAGTTACACAATAAGTATAAATGCATAAATATACGAAAACTCATTACTTTTGCGATAGGTTGTTTGCCACCGATACATAGAGACTGAGTTTCAAGTGAGCAGATGCATGCCACAACAATTCGGGACATCAAAATCATTCAATTGCCTAGGCCGATTGAAAACGTTCTCGAGGTAACTTATGGCCGTAGTTACAGTAACAGCAAGACAGGATCGTTCATCATGATATCCAAAAATTTAATGGAGAAAAGGAAGGGTCTACACATGAAGAGGAAACAAAACATTTCATTGAAAGCACTAATTATCTCAATGATTATGATCTTGGCACTGGTGGGCTGCTCAACACAGCAATCTGATTCGACGACAGGTTCAACTCCAGCAGCGAACAGTTCGGCAAACACGGATGAATCAGCGACAGAAACAGCGGTTACTCCAGATGAAAGTACACAATATCCAATTACCATCAAGCATGCTCTTGGTGAGACCGTGATCGAAAGCAAGCCTGAACGAGTGGTTACTGTACAATGGGCCAATCATGACATTGCCCTTGCTCTTAACGTTGTCCCTGTTGGATTCTCAGCGGCAAACTTCGGTGTGCAGGATGACAGCGGACTGCTTCCTTGGACCAAAGAGAAGCTGGACGAGCTTGGTGTAACAGATCCGAATGTGTTCCAGGATACAGATGGTCTTGATTTTGAAGCCATTTCGGATGCTAACCCTGATGTGATTCTTGCGGCGTACTCCGGTATTACACAAGAAGACTACGATACATTAAGCGAGATTGCTCCAGTTGTAGCGTATCCAACAGCTCCATGGGCGACGACGTGGCGTGAACAAGTAAACCTTAACGCTAAAGGCATGGGAATGGAAGCGGAAGGTGAGCAGCTGATCAAAGATACCGAAGATATGATTAAGGAGAAACTAAGTGCCTATCCTCAGATTGCAGGCAAAAAAGTCGTTTGGGTAAACTTCTCTGCACAAGACATGTCCAAACTGCATATTTATACGCCAGTGGATTCCCGTGTTTCTTTCTTGGAAGAACTGGGATTGAGTAATCCTGAAAGTATCACCGAACTCATTAAGGATCCCAAAAGCTACTCATTGGAACTGAGTGCTGAGAATGCAGAGGCTCTTAACGATGCCGATCTGCTGATCGGATACGGCAATGATGAATTGTTAAAGGCTATTCAGGCCGATTCCTTGCTGGGTAAAATCCCTGCGATCGAGAGAGGCTCTGTTGCCTTCATCGATAGCGACACACCTCTGGTGGCTGCCGGAACACCGAACCCGCTTTCGATTGCGTATACCATTGATGAATACCTGAAATTAATTGGGGCAGCGATCGACAAGATCAATGAATAGATCTTCGACTTCCCCAAACAATTCTTTAAAACTTCATATGCCTAAACATTTCAAGACGGTGCTGTTCCTTTGCATCGTCTTGCTCGGCGTTTGCGTGTTGGCATCACTCACACTCGGTTCCCGGCTCGTGAGATGGAATGAACTGATGGATGGTCTGTTTCACTCCAATATGGACTCCTACGGGGCAAATATCGTTCGCAAACGAATATCTCGGACCGTGTTCAGTTTATTTTGCGGAGCTGCGCTGGGCGTTTCTGGAGCATTGATGCAATCGGTCACACGCAACCCGCTCGCAGACCCGAGTATTCTGGGTGTCAATACAGGTGCGTCCCTGTTTGTTGTTTTCGGCATTGCCTTTCTGGGCATAAACACGGCAGGCCAATATATCTGGCTGGCCTTGGTTGGTGCAGCACTTACCGCTGTATTTGTATTCGCTGTCGGTTCCATGGGGCGGGGCGGCGCTACACCCATCAAATTGGTGCTAGCGGGAGCAGCCATAACTGCAGCCCTTTCCTCTCTGGTGACTGCCATCATGATTCCACGCGCTTATGTAATGGATCAATTCAGATTCTGGCAAGTCGGCAGCGTCGGTTCAGGCAACTGGAGCGATATCGGTACGTTTGTGCCGTTTCTGGCCATTGGTATCATCATTGCTTTTATTACAGCTCCAGCACTGAATGCATTGGCACTGGGTGACGACGTGGCAACCGGGCTGGGTGTTCGAACGGGAGTACTCAGGTTGATTGCAGCACTTGCGGCGGTTCTATTGTGTGGTGCAACAACGGCACTGGCCGGTCCCATTGGTTTTATCGGACTTTTGGCGACGCATGTGATTCGGCTTATACTCGGCTCTGACTTGCGTTTTGTTATTCCGATGTCCGCCATCTCAGGGGCGATCATTTTGACGATATCTGACGTACTTGGCAGACTCATCGGCAGTCCGGGAGAGCTTGAGGTCGGTGTGGTTACAGCCTTCATTGGTGCTCCAATTCTTATCATTTTAGCGATCAAATCGAAAGTGCGTTCATTATGAGAAATAATACGATGGAATTGATTATATCGGGCAGACGTCAAAGACGACGTCGGTGGGTCGTTGTTAATGCATTACTTGCCATACTTGCGCTCGCTCTATGCTGTGCCATGCTTTTGCTGGGAAATACCATCTATCCGCTTGGTGATGTCATCCGGGTCCTTTCCGGTGAGCAGATCAAGGGGGCGACATTTGCAATCCATACCATACGTTTACCAAGGATGCTTGCAGGGCTGTTTGCCGGATTTGCCTTCGGTATGGCGGGCTATATCTTTCAGACCATGCTACGCAACCCTTTGGCGAATCCGAATGTCATCGGTATAACCTCCGGTTCAAGCGCAGCAGCCGTATTTTGCATCACGGTCATTCATGCCAACGGAGCCGTTGTTTCCATTGCTTCGGTCATTGCGGGTCTTGCGACGGTGGTATTGATCTATGTATTATCCAAGGGAAGAACCTTCTCGATCGGAAGATTGATCCTTGTCGGGATAGGCATACAGGCCATGCTGGATGCTGTCATATCCTATCTTTTGCTGGTCAGTTCGCAGCAGGACATTCCAACTGCGCTTCGCTGGCTCAGCGGCAGCCTTAACGGCTCCAAGATGGACGAGCTTCCGCCTTTAATCATTGCGGTTCTGGTCCTGTCTCCTTTTATTATTGTGCTAGGCAAACATCTTGGTTTACTGGAGCTTGGAGAACAATCGGCTACATCACTTGGTGTTGCTACGGATAAGACAAGAGTTGTACTCATCTTGTGTTCTGTAGGCATGATTGCTCTCGCGACAGCCACTACCGGTCCGATCGCTTTTGTTTCTTTCCTTTCGGGACCTATCGCGAAGAGACTAGCAGGATCAGGCTTCTCAAATGCCATTCCGGCGGGACTTGTTGGCGTTAATCTGGTCTTGGCTGCAGATCTCATCGGGCAATTTGCGTTCGAGGTCAGATATCCTGTCGGCATCATTACCGGAATCCTCGGTGCGCCTTATCTGATCTACCTGCTCATCCGAATGAACCGAAGGGGAGAATTATAATGAAACCGACTCATGAGTTCCAAGCGGAAGACTTAGTGGCTGGCTATGACAATAAAACCGTTATTCATGGCGTAGACCTTGCGATTCCCAGCAACCAAATCAGTGTCATCATTGGAGCTAACGGCTGCGGGAAGTCTACGCTTCTCAAAACATTGGCCCGGCTGATCAAGCCGATATCGGGAAAAATTACGCTGGATGGGAAGCCGATCAGCAAATTCCCACCCAAGCAGCTGGCCAGGGTGGTGGGGCTGTTACCCCAATCCCCTATTGTCCCGGAAGGGATCTCCGTTGCCGATTTGGTGGGGAGAGGGCGGTTTCCGCACCAGTCCTTGCTGAGCGGATGGACCAAGAAGGATTACGAAGCGGTAGCTGAAGCCATGGAGATCATGGACATTACCGAGTTCGCCAACCATAACATCGATGAGCTTTCAGGCGGTCAACGACAACGGGTCTGGATTGCGATGGCTCTGGCGCAGCAGACGGATATTCTCTTTCTAGATGAGCCCACAACCTTTTTGGATATTACCTATCAGGTTGAGATTCTCGATCTGCTCACCGACCTTAACCGGAAGCATGGAACAACCATTGTCATGGTGCTGCACGACATCAACCTGTCAGCCCGTTATGCGGATCATATCATTGCGCTGGTGGATGGGAAGCTTGTAGCGGAGGGTGCTCCTTCTGACGTCATTACAAGCACCATGGTGAAAGATATATTCGGCTTGGACTGTACCGTGGTAGAAGATCCTTTGTCGGGTTCTCCCTTGGTTGTACCCCGGGGAAGATATCATGTACATACTGGCGATTAACATGCTAATCGGGCGTTTGGGTCTTAGAGGACAAAGTATAAGAAAGCTTATTCCATGAATTCTCTATCTGGAATAGGCTTTTTACATGCGGAAAACCAGTAGATTAGTTCCCCTTTCCTCGTGATATGAAGTATGGTGATCCCAGAATTCTGATAAAGGAGGGCGTTATGGCTTGCCATGTTTTCTATTATCTTGAAAAAATAAATCTTTCACCCCTATAAGCGGGTTAGCGGTAAGAATAAAACTAAAGTATACTAACAGTTAAACCAAGTAACTTAAAATTGCATATTTCAATCTAACCGTAATATTGATACACTATGACCAAGGTTTAATTTCGTTCAGAAGAGGTTTGGGCCAGTTCAAGAACGGGCTCGCTGCAAATGCCAAATCGATAACGCTTACATCCTTTTGGCAAATATAGGATATAAGGACGGTAGACATGAGCCAGGGACAAACGAGTACAGATGTTATCTTGATTGGTGCCGGAATTATGAGTGCAACATTGGGAACCTTGCTGAAGGAATTGGCACCAGATTGGAATATTAAGGTTTATGAGAAGCTCGCCAGTGCAGGAGAGGAAAGCTCCAACGAATGGAACAATGCCGGAACGGGCCACTCTGCACTTTGCGAATTGAACTATACCGTTGAACGACCGGACGGAACCGTAGATATCAGCAAAGCCATTAAGGTGAATGAGCATTTTCAAGTCTCCAGACAATTTTGGTCCTATCTCGTCAATAGCAATCTGATTCGTAATCCGCGGGACTTCATTATGCCGCTTCCCCATTTGAGTTATGTGCATGGAGAGAGCAATGTCCTGTTTTTGAAAAGACGTTTTGAAGCCTTATCGAACCATCCTCTATTTGAAGGTATGGAATTCTCGGACGACCCGGCAAAATTGCGGAAATGGATTCCTCTGATGATGAAGGGCCGCAAGGGGAAAGAACCGATCGCAGCTACCAAAATCGACTCCGGTACGGATGTTAACTTTGGTGCTTTAACGCGTATGCTGCTCGATCACCTGAAGAATCAAAACGTGGATATCCACTACCAACATAGTGTGAAAAATATCAAACGCAAGCAAGATGGCGCTTGGGAATTAACAGTGAAGAATCTGACGAACGGTGCAGTAGAGCGCCATACAGCCAAGTTTGTCTTTATTGGTGCGGGTGGCGGAAGCCTGCATTTGCTGCAGAAATCCGGCATTCCGGAAGGCAAACATATTGGCGGATTCCCAGTTAGCGGACTCTTCATGGTGTGTAAAAATCCGGAGGTTGTGGAGCAGCATCATGCCAAGGTGTATGGTAAAGCCTCGGTGGGCGCTCCGCCGATGTCGGTTCCGCATTTGGATACCCGATTTATTGATAACCAGAAGTCGTTGCTGTTTGGCCCGTTTGCCGGCTTTTCACCCAAATTCCTAAAGACGGGTTCGAATGCCGACCTCATCACGTCGGTTAAAACACATAACCTTCTAACCATGCTTGCTGCAGGGGTCAAAGAAATCTCACTGACCAAATACCTGATTCAACAGCTAATGTTGTCCAAAGAGCAGCGCATGGAGGAACTGCGTGATTTTGTTCCAGGTGCCAAAAGCGAAGATTGGGATATGGTTCTGGCAGGTCAGCGCGTGCAGGTCATTAAGGATACGGTGCAAGGCGGAAAAGGAACGCTTCAATTCGGTACAGAGGTCGTTACTGCTGCCGACGGCTCAATAGCGGCATTACTCGGCGCTTCGCCAGGGGCCTCCACTGCGGTGCAAGTCATGCTGGAGATTCTGCAGCGATGCTTCCCGCAGCATATGGATTCCTGGGAGCCGAAGATTAAGGAAATGATTCCTTCTTACGGCGAGTCCCTGGTGGAGAATCCGGATCTTCTTCGTAAAGTTCACACGACGACAGCTAAGGCACTTGGGCTGACAGTTGAGAAGAAGGTTGCTTCGGTGTAAAGAGGCAAATGATATAGAACGCCATTGCATATTTACTGTAATTATTCCAATGGATAAGAATAAAGTATAAAAAGCCTTTGCTGACATTAACGTCGGCGAAGGCTTTTTGACGTACTATTTTGGATTAGTGTACGGCACTCTCTACGGAGCTACAGATAGATCCGTTTCGCTTCGTCCTCAAAGAACTGAGTTACATTCGGGTACGCGGTTATATCGATGCGGTTCGGTCTCATTATCCGATCAATGAAAACTGTGTCCATGAAGATTTTATTGATGATCGCTCTGCACCACACAGGGGTGTTTTTGAAATAATCCACCAATGCATGAATCTCATCAAACCTGAAAAACAGGATATACGAAGCATAGTTCTGGAGCAGCGTCGTGAAACAGTGTTCCCGATAGGGAGTGGAACGAGCTTCAGTCAGAAAATCCTTCATGATCTCAAACAACACTGTTTTATTTTCTTCATGCAGCTGCAGCATCTGATCCACGTCATTGATGAGCCGCAGCATTGCTTCTAATCCCTCCTCCTCAGGCAAGTTCAGCTTGGCAGATTTTCCTTCAATACACCGCAAAATCTCCAATGTAAGGTGTTTGCAGGCTTGGATGTCGTGTGGAGAAATGGCGATCTGCTCGCTGTACTCATTCATATTTGTACTATAGTAATCATGAAATGCCGTGAAATAACGCTCCAATGGAATATCCGTTTTGGTATGTACCAAGTTCTGACTGTCAAATGAACATGCGTAGAGCGTTTCCTCGTTAACCGGATGTGCATAAAGGTAGTAAAAGAAGAAAAAGTCTCTTACCTGGTGCTTCTGTTCCTCGTTTAAACGAGTGATCTCGCTCAAGTGAGACAGCTGTAAGAAGCTGTAGTTTTTCATGAAATCATTCATGGTGCTGTATGCGTTGTGCGAGTTAATGGACAGCGTAGTGTTGAGGGTGAACAGAAGATAATACAGGACCTGCTCATCATATATATCCATCTGCTGAAAAAACTCTCCGAGAACAGGCTTCCAGTCTGGCTCAGAAACATAATGGGGATCTCTCGGTTGTAAATCGTACATCCAATTCGTGAAGGTCACCTCAGGGTGATCCGGTAGAAACAGATCAGCACTGTCATCTTCATACAAGCCATATTCGAACGAATTCGTCCGTACAGGCGGTAATCCGCGTTTGAATTTGATATTGAGATACTCGTTATATATCGATTGAAGTTCCATCTATCCTAACCTCGATTCATGCATAGTTCTATACTAAGTCTTATATAGGTATTCGACGCCCATTGGGTTGTTCCTATTCGGCCTTCCATCAAGCGGGGTGTATTGCTTCCAGATGATATCGGGAAATGATTGATGCAGTCGTAATACTTTCACCCTGTTGGGAGATCGTGGAATCTGAGATGATGGGTCTACCAAAGGTTCGGGTCACGAGCTTCGGACCTCTGGCCTTCAGGCTATTGCGATCCTTCCTTCTAACTCAATTGGATGAAATAGGGTCGCAGCTCTCCTGTAGGATTTCTATTCAAGAGAGGAGGCGTCCAGGCTATTATATTCCTTCCTTCTTATGCTAACCTTTCACGTTATATAGGGATATAGCTTTCCTGGACTCTTTTATCATGAACCATAACACCATTTATTTAAGGCGAGCTAACAAACTGATTATCGAACATCAAGGGGAGAAACAACTGCCCAAGTCTTACCTGGCTACTGCCCTTAAAAATATTGAAACGCTAGGATACACGTTCTCCGATGAACTGATGCAAGCCGTACGAAGATTATCCAATGAACAGTTTGAAGCATTCGTTGTTCAGTTGGTAGCGGATCTGAGAGAGATGGTCGGGGCACATGTGAAGTACAAACCGATGTATCCGGGATTTCCCATGCAGGTCATGCAGGAAGATGAAGCGGAGCTGTATCTCAATGCCATCATTCACTACCTAACCCTTGTATATCCTGATCGTGAACCGGTTGATAGACAGCCTTTGTCTGACAAGACCAATCTGAAAGTGATCCACTTGGGAAGTGAGGAAGGGTTCAGAACACTCATCTGCCAGCTGATTGAAGCAAAGGGCTCCATTTCAGAGACGGACAAGAATGACATCGATACAGTACTGGAACATGCGGAACCGGATGAGGTAGATGCGATACTGCCTGCTGAAATTCCATTCAAGGAGAATGTGGGCTTCGTGGTGGCTTCGCTGTTGAAACATGAAAAGGCGAGGTTGGAACGAATCAGCCCGTACTTCAAAACGGCCACGGACGTCCTTCGTCTGGCTGCTGCCTGGTCGAACGGTGATGTCAGTTTGGCTGCACCTGCACGCTTCCGTAAGTTCAAACGTCGTGAGAGACGCCTATTGCTGGGTCTACTGGAGCAATGCGGGCCGATCACTGAGGACATGCTGCGGTATAAGGATCGCTGGGTTCGTCTGGGCGAGATTCTGCATCCTTCTGAATATAAACTTCGGTATCCTCGCTGCGAAGAAGCCTTTGATATTCTGCGCAATAAGAAGCCGTTTACCACCTTCAACGGAAGCGTAGAGCTGGCGTTCCAGTATCGCAACACCTGGAGCCTGATCGATCTGCTGTCACAGCGTCCGGGTGAGTTTGCCAGAAGACTGGATCATCTACTGCGAATCACCGAGGATGAGACCTATGTACTGTTGGCATTTAGTGAGGTGACTGCACAGATATCCACGCCGGTGCTGCTGCAGGTGAGACAACATTTTGCCCAGCGTAATGAACCACAGGATCTTCGTGTCTTTTTTCCAAAAGGCAACGTGGCAAAGGCTTTTGGCATTCCGAATCAACTGCCAGTGTTGGATGAGGTGACGTGCCGGGAAGTTGTGCAATTGTGCGAGCAGGCTCTGGTCGAACGGTTCGCCGCGCTTCCTCAGCTGGGTAAGACATATATCGATGAACAGCTCCATGACTATCTTGTGCCTTTTTCCCAACGTTCCGCGAGCAAGGCCCTGCGTACCCTCGTGAGAGGGAGCCGGGTACCCATGGGCGAAGGAGATACGATTCGTTTCTTCAACTGGTGGAAGGAAGGCAAGGTCAACGGGCAGGAAACGGGACGTGTGGATATTGACCTGTCTGCGGTGATGTATGACGAGAATTGGAATTATGTTGAGCACATCTCCTATACGAATTTGCGTTCCACCAAGTACAAGGCTGTTCACAGCGGAGATATCGTATCGGCTCCGCAGGGGGCATGCGAGTTCATTGACCTGCATATTCCGTCGATCGTTAATTATGGCGGCCGATATGTTGTTGCTTCATTGCTGTCGTTCACGAGTCATCCGTATTGCGATCTTCCGGAATGCTTCGCGGGGTGGATGATGCGCAAGAAGCCAGGGTCGGGTGAGATATTTGAACCGTCTACGGTGGCTAACAAAATTGATATTACAGCCGATACACAGATTACGATTCCTGTCATACTTGATCTGGTAGATCGCACGGTTATCTGGACTGATCTTGCCCTAACCAGCCATCCACACTATTACAACAATGTAGAGGGCAATGAAAAGGGAATGGTCTTGATGGGCAAAGCCATGACCGGGTTGCGCAAGCCAGATCTATACGACCTGTTCATGCTGCATGCAAAGGCCCGGGGTGAACTGGTAGATACGCTGGATCAGGCAGATACGATCTATTCGGTAGAGCAAGGGGTTACTCCTTATGATATCGAGCAGATTATGGCGGAGTATCTGGCTTGAGTATAACGAATGTGATTTGTGCAAAAAGAAGGGCAGCGCCGCTGCTCTTCTTTTTTTGTCTTTAATTTAATGTTTGCCTCAAAAGGGTTGCTTTGTGTTTATATGTAAATTCCATAAATAACAAAAAATACTATTAAATAAATGAGTATGAATGTATAATTTTTTTACTTAGGCGCTCTAATACCATTTTCATTATGATGTTCCCAACATAAATAATTTGCTTAAGGAGAGTGAAAAATGAAAAAGATTACGTTTTATGCGCTTTGCCTGACGCTTTCCATTGTAATGACTGCCTGTGCGGGTAAAGACAAACTTGCTAACAACTCTGCTGCCAACTTAAGTGACATCGAAATCAAGGTCAATAATAAGAAGATAACGCCTACTATTATCCCAACGTCTATAAAGGAATCAGACGATCTGGATATGAGTTCGTTTGAATCCATTATGAATAACCCAGATGCTGTTCTTCCTTATGTAAAGATAGGGGAGACTATTTCAATAAAATTTGATAATCAGAAATCAGTGCCAGATTCCTATGAATTATTGGAT
The DNA here is from genome assembly GCF_040546835.1 of Paenibacillus sp. PvP094. Taxonomy (NCBI): domain Bacteria; kingdom Bacillati; phylum Bacillota; class Bacilli; order Caryophanales; family Paenibacillaceae; genus Paenibacillus; species Paenibacillus sp. PvP094. The sequence continues at coordinate 2,184,559 of NZ_JBEPOM010000001.1, forward strand.
TATGTTCTGACTGATCAAGGTACGGTTAAATACAAGCAGCCAGAATTAACGAAGATTCCAATGGATTTCAATAATGGAACAGGTTCCTTTGTCCTTCCAGAGAATGTACTGGCTTATGCCAGCTCTGATAGTCAGGATTATGAGCCGGGTGCTGTCTTGAGAGGTTTTCGACTAGTGGCTAAGTGGGGGAGTACTACTCAAGAAATCGTATTTATTATAAAAACAGATGCTGTTCAAAATGAGGGATGAGCGATTAATCTGTAGGATTCTGAAAAACACCAAAATGCTCCCGGATAGGAGGTGGGCACTTTGGTGTTTTTCATTCGATTAATGAGGTGTGTCCTAACTCTGACTTACAAACCTCCGAGGGTTCTTCACTTTCAGTACCTGATGATCTGCTTGAGTTCCTTCTACGAATTGCAAGGAAGTTGGATGGAGTTCCCCGCGTAGATCAGCTGCCATCAGAATTGGCCCTTCGGTTTTTTCTGTACATATCGCTTATAATGCTTCGCTGTTCGGATCTTCTTGCTTTGCGAGAGGAGTTCGTGATCACTGATGATCCAAGTGTGGCCGGAGGAGTTTTTCCTGCGGATCGCGACAAAGTTATGCCTGCCTCCCGAGTATACCTTGTATCCCTTCCGTTTACTTCTTATGCAAAACTGATCATCTTCACCGACGCTTCGATTCGGAAACTGGACATGGCTGAATACATGTCGTTTAAAGATAAGCGTAGCACCCGGGAGGAGGGTTACAGGGCGATGTTCATCCTGGGGAAAACGAAGGAGCAGCTTCCTGGATCCTCTTAAATATAGATAATGTGCCCGCTTGCCAATGACATCGGCATTCGTTCTCTTGAAGGTCTGCAGGCTTTCCGTCAAATAGTAGGGAGCATAGTAATCGTCATCATCAAACTTGGCAATATAGCCGTATTTTGTTTTCTTGATCGCATAATTGAGGCAAGCACCGAGAGAGGTACGTTCCGGCAGACGAAAAACGTGTACGTTCCGAAGCTTTTTGGCTAAGCTTTGATAAGGAGCAAGAGGGATATTATCGTTATTGACGATAATGATCAACTCTTTCCTGGAGTGCTTCTGTCGGCTGTAATTCTTAAATAAATTATGGATATAGTGCTGGCGCTTGGTGCAGGCAATGATAGACACGCCTTGTTTAGTCTTGACTGTACCGGGGCTGGCTCCCATTCGATCGCGCTCCTTATCCGTGAGGTTCAAAACTACCTTTCTATAAAATATGTACATAACAAGTAAGAGGAACGGCCTTGATATAAAATGGAGAATTCGCCGTCTATGCTGGCCGTCTGCTGATCAATTGCAGCCTGCAGAATGGTGCAGGGAATGTCGGATGCCGGAAGAAGAGCTTTGTTATGCTTGGATCAATGGGGGAGGGAATGATGATGAATACACTGGCACGACTGAATGAAGGTTTGGCCTATATTGAGGATAATCTGACGGAGACATTGGATATGAAAGAGGTCGCGCGAATCGCTTGCTGCTCGGAATACCATTTTACACGAATGTTTTCCTTTCTTAGCGGCATTACCTTATCAGAGTATATCCGTCGCCGGCGCTTGACGCTGGCAGCAATGGAGCTCAGCAGTCATGACAGCAAAGTCATCGATGTTGCGCTCAAATATGGATATACCTCACCGGATTCCTTCGCCAGGGCTTTTCAGAGCATGCATGGGGTCACACCCTCGGAAGCGAGGAATCATGGCCCTTCGCTCAAGGCCTTCCCCCGGATGACATTTCAATTGACCATTCAAGGAGGAAGCGAAATGAACTATCGTATTGAAGAGAAGGAAGCCTTTCGGATTGTGGGAATCAGCAAAAGGGTACCGATCGTGTTCAACGGGGTAAATCCGGATATTGCTGCGATGTATCAGCAGCTCACTCCGGAATTGATCGAGACGATTAAGGGGTTGTCCAATGTTCAGCCGCTGGGGATCATCAGTGCTTCGGCTCATTTTAGCGAAGAGCGGATGGAGGAGAAGGGCGAACTGGATCATTATATCGGTGCAGCCACGACCCAAGTGGCCCCCGAGGGTCTGGCATGCCTGGAAGTACCCGCATCGACATGGGCTGTGTTTACTGCGGTTGGCCCCTTTCCGAGTGCGCTTCAGGATGTGTGGGGACGAATCTACGCCGAGTGGTTTCCTTCGTCCGATTATGAACTCAGCGAAGGACCGGAAATTCTGTGGAATGAGCACAAGGATGTTACCTTGCCGCAGTACAGAAGCGAGATATGGATTCCGATCCGGAAGAGCTAATGCAACGTTTAGTATTCCTAAGTTAAAGCAGGAGAATGGGCCAGATATGTGGAAAGGGTAACCAACCTGTTTCATAAACACTGGAAGAATTACATTCATTCATTAGTATGACATCACACTAGGGGGTGGTAACCATGGATCGCTTGAAACACAGTGGATTTTATAAGCTTAAGTTTCTGGTCACACCAGAGGAATTCAAAGGGGTTTTAGCGCTTTTTGAACAAAAGGAAGCTCAGTTTGGTCTTTCGAATGCTTCGAGAACCACCCATGATCTAAATCAGGTGCACGAGGCTTATACTGCTTATTATCAGTATTATACAGGACAGGAAAAGCTCCATTACCACCCCCATTTTGTATACTCCATAACGATGAAGTTGGATGATAAGATCTCTGGTTTTTTTATAAAAAACGAAGGAATCAGCTTTCCTTATCGCGGAGCGTGGGCTGAGGACGAATTACCGTGCATTATGCTTTCACTTCCCAAAGGATTTCAAGTACATCTTGAAGATGAAAAAGGGAAGTATTACGTCTATGAGGATATTCGTGAACATCTCCCGTTAACGCATGCATTCTACGAGGAAGTGGGAAAGTATATCAAGAAACACACGAAGCTGCTGCGCTGTTCAGTAGGATCTTCAACGGATGATCTGCAGGAGCTAAAACCCTCTGTGCGGGTTAGTAGAGATGCAGCAGCGGATCTGGCAAACTCCTGGATCTTCACAACCTATTCGCTCGTGCTGAATATGGCATGAGGCCAACTTGAATACTAGTCAGGAATGGCATTGCTGGAGAAGGCAATCTGATAAATGGTATAATTTTCGGCAAGGGATATAGAGCGAATGATCAGGGAGGTACGAAGGATGAGAGAAGAGTTATTGGAGCAGCTGGAAGAGTGGCATGAACAGGATGAATTCGAAGAGATTGTGGATGCGATTACAGCCATTGATGTGGAAGAGCGCGATTATGAGCTGATCGGTCATTTGGGTAGAGCGCTGAACAACCTGGAGCGTTACGAGGAGGCAGTTGGACAATTTCTGACGGTTGCCGAAGAGGGTCAGGACGATCCCTTGTGGCATTATCGCATTGGTCTGGCATATTATTACCTGGAGCAATATGAGAAGGCACGTGAGGCTTTTGAAACAGCAGACCGACTGGATCCGGGAGATGAAGATACACAAGAGTTTCTCGAATGGATTCGCAGTAAAACAGCCGAGATGCCTGCTGAGGAAATAACTCAAGTGACAACTCAGGAGACGGCTCAATCCGTCCCGGCAATCTCCATGGAGCAGCCCAGTGTTAGTGATCCGAATTCCACGGATTTCTGGGATGACAATGCCGAAGCTTTGCAGAACTGGGTTCTGCCTTCACCTACGGACGAACAGGTGGAATCGGTAGAGGAGCGGCTCGTTTTCAAATTACCTAGAGCTTATGTCGACATGATGAAATTACATAATGGTGGGATCCCTCGTTATCGATATGTTCCAGTCAGCGAGGCTGGGGCTGCAGAGAAGAGATTCATTGAAATTTCGGGCATGCTGGGCATCGGCCAGGAGAAAAAGCATTCCCTGTGCGGTGAAGAAGGCAGCAGATGGATCATTGAGCAAAATGGCTATCCGGAGATTGGTGTGGTTCTATGTAAGTGCCCATCGGACGCTGAGATCATTATGCTGGATTACCGTGCATCGGATAATGCGGGTGAGCCTGAGGTTGTTCATGTGGATAAGGGGAACAACTATAAGATCACCTGGATTGCTCCCGACTTTGATACCTTTGTCCGTAGTCTGGTCAATGAGGACAATCGCCGTCCTGACCTTTCTGATTCAATGTAAGTTAATTCACCCAATACCCTGTCCGACTCTTTCATTCCAAATGAGAGCGTTGGACAGGGTATTTTAGTTCACGCGATAACCAAAATAAGTTAAATGTATCCATGCCATTGCATATCGGATAGTCTGGTGCTATTATTTAGACATCTAATAGTTATATATCTAAATAATAATCATCTTAGAACCATTACAGGTTTCTTAAATATAAGGAGCGTGGTGAATATGGACAGAATGAAGGGCAAGGTTGTGCTTGTTACAGGAGGAGCTTCTGGCATCGGCTTATCCGCTGCCAACTTGATGGCTGCGGAAGGTGCTAAAGTCGTCATTGCCGATTTTAATGTCGATGGAGCTATAGAAGCTGCCAAAAACATTCAACTCCGAGGAGGCGAAGCCGTAGGCATATTTGTCGATGCTGCAAAAGAAACTTCAATTCAAGAAGCGATTGAATATACGGCACAGCGGTACGGTAAACTCACATGCTTGTTTAATAATGTGGGGTTGACCAACCTCAAGAAGGATTTGGACGTAGTTCATGTAGACCTGGATGAGTGGGATCGACTGATGAATGTTAACCTCAAGAGTGTACTTCTGGGTTGCAGATTTGCCATTCCTCATATGATCCGTGCTGGTGGAGGGTCCATCATCAATACAGCATCCATGGCAGGCTTTACAGGTGATGCTGTTCGTGTGGCTTATGGCGCTTCCAAAGCAGGTGTGGTCAATCTTACCAAGTATGTTGCAGCCCAATACGGGAAGCACAACATTCGTTGTAATGCTGTTGCTCCCGGTCTGATTTTGACACCTGCAGCGCAGGATAACATGCCACAAGACGTGTTGAATATGTTTGCAAAATATAATGCACTGCCTTATCACGGAGAACCGGATGACATTGGACATACCGTCCTATTCCTGGCTTCCGACGAGTCCAAATTTATTACCGGCCAGACGATTCAGGTGGAAGGCGGGCATTATATCGCTAATCCAACGATTCCTGATTTTGAGCAATTTATGCAAAGCGTATAAGCCTTCATTGCTTGCTATATTCCTATAAACAAACATTCAAAACAAAGTGAGGAGCAACTGACATGGGAAAATTGGAAGGTAAAGTAGCTATTATTACAGGCGGAGCTTCAGGCATTGGCGAGTGCATGGTGGATCTTTTTGCACAGGAAGGTGCCATCGTGATTGCAGCGGATATTAATGAGGCAGCGCTGGAGACGGCTAGCCAGAAGCAGAATGTATATGGAATGAAATTAAACGTGGCGTCGGACGAGAACTGGGAGGCACTGGCGAAGGTCGTCAACGAGCGATTTGGTAAAATAGACATCTTGGTCAACAATGCAGGTATCTCATCCGAAAAACCATTTGAGGAGATCAACGCACAGGACTGGGAGAAGATGCTTTCCATTAACGGATTTGGCCCGTTTGCGGGCATGAAGCATGTGACTCCATATATGGCCGCTCAGAAGAAAGGTTCCATCGTTAATATTTCTTCGTATACTGCAATGATTGGGCAGGGCTTCAATCACTACTCGGCGACGAAGGGCGCGGTACGTGCATTGTCCAAAGCAGCGGCTACGACATTCGGACGTCAGGGCATTCGTGTCAATGCTCTTTTCCCAGGGATTATCGAAACGCCCATGACTCAATCCCTGAGCACGTCCCAAGAACTGCTTGGTCGGCTGATTCAGGCAACGCCTCTACAGCGTCTGGGTCAAGCTATGGATATTGCCAAAGCGGCACTGTTCCTGGCTTCCGATGATTCCTCCTATATCACCGGCTCCGAGCTGGTTATTGATGGTGGATACTCCGCACAATAGTGTGTAGAATAATGACAGCTCTTAATTTTCATTAGGGGCTGTCTTTTTTATGAGGAGGCAGTTATGGAAGAGAAAACAATTTTTGAAATCATACACAATATGGATACCTTCACCAACAAGTTGATTATACAGTGGAACAAATCATTTAATGAGGACCTGGGCGTTTCTCATGTTCTTGTGCTTTCCCATTTGAAGCAAAACGGAAAAAGTCGACCATCGGATATTGCGAAAGTACTGGGGCTTACCCCGCCGACTCTCAGTTATTTATCCGACAAGCTCGTCGGAAAGAAACTGGCTGTCAGGGTCGTTGATGAATCCGATCGCCGCAATAGTTACCTGGATATCACCGAGGATGGCTCCGAAGTTCTTGGCAGAGCATCCATGGAGGGACAAAAGCTGCGCAGGGCGTTATTTGAAAAGTTAACACCACAGGACCGGGAGAAGTTAGCGGAGATTTTCGAGAAGCTGAATCGCTAAAGTTGTGTTAAGTTTTATATGTAAGAATTGAGTGAATGTTGACAGAGGGCAACTTTTTTTCTTATGATAATTGGGACTGCACCATTATGCTCTGAAGGAGACTGAGCCGTGATTGAAACCAACACGTCAAGACGCAATGAATCTCTTTTGCAAGTGCTGAACGTGCAGCACAAGGTCACCACTGACAATATTGCCAATGCAGACACACCCAATTACAAAAAGAAATCGGTGGAGTTTGAAGAAGCACTGAGACGTATCGTTGAAAATGGTACAACCAGGGAGCTGAACATGCACCGGACTCATCCGAAGCATCTGCCTGCCAAAGATCTCAATTCTTCTGTCGTTCCATACCGGATTGTGGAGAACAACGAAACAACGATGAACAACAACGGCAATAATGTGGACATTGATGCCGAAATGGCGAACCTGTCGGAGAACCAGCTCATGTATAACTACATGGTTGACCGGGTAAGCGGGCATTACAACAAAATGAAAAACATTCTGCAGAGCTTGAAATGAAGAATGTCCAGCGGCCCCGAGGGCTGCTTTTTTTATTGGCTGATAACGATGGACCATGGTCTATAATTAAATTGCAACGTGGACTGTATTGTAGACTAGAAGGGAAAATGGGTGTAGAGGGAGGCAGGAGCTATATGCAGGAACCGATCAAAGTATATAATACTGCGGTCGAAGCTTTACTTGAAGTGATCGGCGGCAAATGGAAGCCCGTTATTCTGTTCCATCTTACTTTTGGCAAAAAACGTAATGGTGAATTGATGAAGCTCATGCCTGCCATTGCTCAGAAAGTATTGACCCAGCAGCTTGGTGAACTTATGGAGGCGGGAATCATATCCCGTATTTCCCATCATCAAATTCCACCGAAGGTTGAATATGAGCTAACGGAATATGGGTGGAGTCTTAAGGAGATTCTCCACTCGATGTGCAGATGGGGAGATACCCATGTTGAAAAAGTATACGGTAATCGAGCGAAAATTCTGTTTAAGCCTCCCACCTCGGATAGTTAACCGGGAAGTACAAAACAAGCAGATTCCCGAGGTTTGGGAATCCGCTTGTTTTGTATTTAATATTCCGTTATGGAATGATCCTGCGCTCACGCAAATTCGCGAATATATCCATAAACATAGATTCGGTTTCAACAAAATCATGAAAGCCAAAGCGGCGGGCTTTGGAACCATCTGCGAAGAAATCATAATCCCATGAGAATACAAAGTCGCCGAAGGCCCAGGAAGAGACATCATCATAGGAGGTTTCCATCAAGCCATACTTCTCAATCATGGATTTCCACAGATTTTCTTTGTCTGCCATCACCGTGGCGAGCGAGAGCGGCAGTGGAGGTGCCGTTTCCAGTTCAAAAAAGGCAGCGATTTTGGGCCAAAGTTCATTCCACCGAAATAAATCGCCATTGGTAATATTAAACGCCTGATTGGCGCAGCGGGGGTCGGTTGCCGCCCAAACGGTAGCGCGAGCCAGCAGGGCAGCATCGGTCATTTCGAGCAGAGAGTGGTAAGCACCTGGCTTACCAGGGAAGCGAAGTGGCAGCCCAAGTTCCTTGGAGATGGACGCATATATTCCAATAACCATGGCGAGATTCATTGGATTGCCGAGTGCGAAACCGCACACAACAGACGGACGCAGGGCCGACCAGGTCCAGCCGCTTCCGGGCTGCCTTCTCTCAAGAAACTGCTGCTGATCCACATTGAATTCAGGTGGCATATGGTGTGCATCCGTTTCCCGTGCAGGTGTTTTGAACGGGCCCAGATGAGCACCGTATACCTTATAACCTTGCATTAGACTGATATGCTGGAGGTTGGGGGCGATGGGCTCGATGGCATTGACCACATTAACGAGCATTGCCAGGTTGGGTTGTACCAATTCGGACCAAGTAGGGCGATCCTGATAAGCAGCATAAAAAATGTGAGTGACCGTCGTCAATGGACTCAGCTTGGCCTGCGTATCGGCTTCATTCAATAAATCCACCGATATATAACGAAGTCTCGGAGAGTTTTGCCCTCCGCGGCGTGATACCCCAATGACATTCCATTCGGGAAGTGTCGTCAGATAATTAATAAGGTTACTTCCAATGACTCCGCCCGCACCAATAACGAGAGCAGTGTGGCGTGTAATAGGTTGATCGGGTTTCAATGGGCATGCTCCTTTCTTTTCCTGTACATTATTGTGAGCCAGCAAAAGGAAGGTGTGAAGTACGCACCTTGAAGTCATATACGCACTTGAAAGTAATATTCAGCTGTTAGGCAGGTTCACGGGCTTTGGAAATGTAGTAAAAACGACTCGGACGTTGCTCTGCTATATCGTTAATTTTCTAAAGATGAATACGTATGTTACTATATACAGCATTAGAAGCCCGAACCGTATTTGCAAGCGCTAATCGGAGGCATGTAGGAGAAAGATATGCGTAATTGGCTTAAAAATGAGAATGTACAAATGACGGCGGTCGCCCTGGCTACAGCCATTGGTGCGCAATTTAAGATCAATCCTTTTCAGGAAGACTATTTTCGAATCGGCTTGGGCGTAAGTATCCTATTGTTCCTGCTTATGATCATGCCGCATCTGTCTTATGTGAAGACGGGGATTCTGACGGGGATCGTGAGCTTTATCGTGCAATCCGTTGATTTACTGTACGATGTGAATTCGATGTCGGTCCTGGAAAGTTTGCATGACAACATTGGAGCGGGCATCTATTACATTGCCTTCTCTTATGGTCTTAGCAAGTTCAAGAACAGGTTTCACGAGATCCAACCACTTCTCCTGGGTGGCTTAATTACATGTGTTGATTTTTCCTCCAATCTCATTGAGCTTTTCATTCGCGGTGTATTGAATGGGACCAGCATCTTCGATATGAGAGAATGGCTGTATCTGCTCGTTGTGGGTGGGCTAAGAAGTTATTTCATCAGCGGTTTGTATAACAGTATCGCGGTAAGACAGATGAGGCTCATGCATGCGGAGCAGGAGAAGCGGATGGAGCAAATGCTCAATGTAAACTCCGGTCTCTATGGAGAGGTCTTCTATCTGAAAAAGGCCATGAAGACAATCGAAGGCATAACGGCGGATAGCTACGACCTCTATCGGGATCTTAGGGAACAGGACATGAATCAATACAGTCAGCGGACACTGGGGATTGCTCAGCAGATCCATGAGGTGAAGAAAGACTCACAGCGCATCCTGGCCGGACTGCTGAAACTATATGACAGCGAGAAGGCAGTCAACATGAGCCTGTCGGAGGTTCTGAATTTCGCCGTGAAGGGCAATCTTAAATACGCTGAGATGCTGGATAAAAGAATACAAATTCAAATGGAGCAGCAGTATAATTGCGAATCGCCTTTTTACATTCCACTCTTAACGGTGATGAACAATCTGATCGCCAATGCTGTGGAAGTGATCGAGTTCGAAGGGACTATTCGGATACAGGTATATGAACAGGATGAGGATGTACATTTTGCGGTAATCGATTCTGGCAAAGGAATACCTGAAGCCAAGCGAAATATTATTTTCGAACCTGGCTATACGACAAAATTCAATCAGGCTGGCATTGCCGCAACAGGAATAGGTCTGTCCCATGTCAGAGATATTGTCCAGTCTCTGGAAGGGCACATTACCGTCGAATCGGCCGAGCGAAACGGGAAGGGAGCAGCCTTTGTGGTGTCCATCCCCAAGAGGAACCTTATTAAAGGAGCGGAAGCGGAGAACACGTTCCACCCGGATGGAAAGTCATGACCAACACAAACACAAACATAGAGATAGCGACTTTAACCACAGAGGGAGAGTCGCTATCTTTATGTGGTGAACTTTAATCCAAAATAACTTCTTTGGTGGGATGATCCAGAAATTCAAACATGGTCTTCACCTGCTCTGCTGTATTTCTTTCAAGCGAAAGCTCAGGCAGATCATGCCTGTCGAAGAACTGGACTGCACTGGTTTCCACACCGGTTTCAGCTGTACCCCCTGTAATCTCACATTGAATAAACATCTTGTAGATATGATAAGGTTCGGGTGGATGGCCATGGAATTTCTTATCTAGTACAGCTAGTAAGCGTAAGGGAACAACATCGAATCCGGACTCTTCCTTGATTTCCTTCACGGCAACCTCCGATGGAGAGAGGCCGATGTCGCTCCATCCACCGGGCAAGGCCCAGGCTCCATCGATTTTTTCCTGCACCAAAAGGATTTTATTATCCTTGAACACTACTCCGCGAATATCGACTTTGGGCGTTGCATATCCAGAATCACTCGCGAAAGTGAGTGATATCTTCTCCTTGTTTACAGAAGTGTAGTTATCCAAGATATCCACGCTAATCTTTCTCAATTCCTCGTAGCGTTCGATATCGTATACATCTTTGCCATAAGTTAAACCGGTCTGAGCAATAGCCTGAATCTGTTTAGCCCAATCGAGCCACTTCATGTCCATGGTAGCATCCCTCTTTCTTAGGCAAATCTCGAAATATAATTTCTATAGGAAATAAATCCATTATAGCAGAGGAATTCCAGCGTGTGATTACAAATAAGAAGCAAACCCAGATTGTCGGAGGAGCGAAAATTTCCATTCTGATTGTGAAAAACACATTGCTTTTAGCGAAGGAAATGCGAGATAGTATAGGGAAATGAGATATGGAAGGAGCACGAGAAATGGATATTACGATCGATCAACAGGGTAACTCCAAGGTTGCCATTATTGAGAGTAACGACATCGTCATCAGCGAAGTGCAAGATGCACTGGATCTGATGGCGTCGGTAAATTATCTGAACGAGGCATACAAGCTGATCATCGACAAATCCAACATTACGGAAGAATTCTTCGATCTGAAGACGAAGCTGGCCGGTGAGATTTTGCAAAAGTATGTTAACTACCAGGTGAAGCTTGCCATCATTGGTGATTTTGACGGCTACAGCAGCAAAAGTCTGAAGGATTTCATTTATGAGTGCAATAATGGCAAGCATGTGTTCTTCGTAAAAACAAAAGAGGAAGCGCTTCATATCCTGCATGAATTGAGCTAATCAATTGGAGGAGGTCTACCCATGATAGCTGAGTTGAAATTGGTTTCGAATGACGTTGTGGCCCGTTTTGAGCGCTTGTGGCAGCATGATGTACGGAAGGTATGGTCCTTTTTAACGGAAAACGATAAGCTGCATGGATGGTTCCCCGAATTGCGAATTGAAGATCTGCGAGAGGGCGGACTGATCAAGTTTGACATGGGCGATGGGACATTTGAAGAAATGAGAATCACACATCTGGAGCCTTACTCCGTTCTTGCATACACCTGGGGAGAAGATGAGGTGAGGTTCGAGCTGCATCCTGTACAGGAGGGCTGCCGTCTTGTTCTGACAGAGATCATTCATTCCATGACAAGCCATACACCAAGAGATCTTGCCGGATGGCATGTCTGTCTGGATGTGATAGGTGCGCTGCTGGACGACCGCACGCTGGAGTCACGCAAGGATGAGTGGAGATCATGGTACGAGAAGTACCAGGAGCATGTGGATCGTTTTCTAAAAGAATAGGATGACGAAACCCGCTTGCTCAAGTGGGTCAAAACAGGCAGGAGGAATACATGGTGAAAACGAATGACAAGTTACAGGTGCTTGCCCTGTCAGAGATACAGAACCTGAAGGTGCATGGCAGGACAACAGAGCAGCGGGGACCTCTGACGTTATTTTGGACAGGCAGCGCAATCGAACTTCAAGTCACAGGCTCTGAGCTGTGGGTGGAAGTGGAGTCGGACTACGATATCTATGAACCGTGGATCAGTATTCTGATCAATGGTGTTCCTGTAAGCAGGCAGATGGTCAATGCAGGACGGTATTGGATCTGTATCTTCCGGGGCATGAGCGAGGATACAGTAAAAAACGTAAAAGTCGTCAAGGACGTGCAAGCGATGAGTACAGACCCGGGCTCCGCATTGCAGCTTCATGCCTTGAAGTCGGATGGCACATTCCTGCCTGTGGAAGAGAAGCCGTACAAGATTGAATTTATTGGTGATAGCATAACATCTGGAGAAGGCGCGATAGGGGCCAGAGCGGAAGAAGACTGGATTCCAATGTGGTTCAGTGCGATACATAACTATACGTACATGACAGCAGAGGCAATGAACGCGGAATACAGGGTAATATCCCAGAGTGGCTGGGGTACACTGACAAGCTGGGACAACAACCCGAACAATAATATTCCCGATTATTATGAACAAGTCTGCGGCCTGCTCACGGGTGAGAAAAACCAGGCGCTCGGGGCCGGGGAACTGCATGATTTTGAGTCCTGGCAGCCGGACGTGGTAGTGATCAATCTGGGAAGTAACGATGGAGGTGCTTTCCAGACAGCGGAATGGAGAGATCCGGTGTCTGGAAAGGTACATAAGCAGCGTTTAAACGAAGACGGAAGTTATCATGAAGAGGATTTGGCTGCTTTTGAGGAGGCGGTAGACCGATTCCTGGCCAAACTTCGACAGTACAACCCGAAGGCTCAGCTTGTTTGGGCCTATGGCATGCTTGGTTTTCCCATGATGCCTGCCATCTATCGTGCAGTGGATGGTTATATGAAGCGGACAGGCGACCGAAAGGTATCTGTTCTGCAGCTCCCGGATACAACGAAAGAGACCATGGGAGCGAGGGCGCATCCTGGCGAGTTGTCCCACCGGCGGGCAGCAGAGACGTTAAAAGGATACCTGCAAGGAATGTTGGCTTAACGCAGAATGTCGTAATAGCCCTGGCCTGGATAAAAACAAGGACCACACTTAACCCCCTCGTGGGCAGTGTGGTCCTTTTCTTATCCTTAGTTTGGTTATACCTGAACCTGATACCGGATGGAGATGATCTGACCGAGTGTCTGCGTGCCGATCATCTTCAGGTTGCTCGGGACCGTTCCCTCAGGAAATAGGGGAATGCCTTCCCCAAGAATTTTCGGAATGACGGCAACCTCGATTTCATCAAGCAGCTGTTTTTCCAACACAGCCTGAACCAGTTGACCACCGCCGACAATCCACAGATCGTCATCGGAAGCCTGTTTTAAATGGGGAATAAGGGTTTCTACAGGCTCGGTTGTAAATTGCACATGTGGTGCAGGTGGCTGTTCGGAACGGGAGAGTACATAGGTGGGGCGGTCTGCATAAGGAAATTCTTCAGACAGTTTAAGGACATCTTCGTACGTGGTCCGGCCCATGACTACCGTTCCAATCGTTTGATGAAATGCAGCATACCCGTTATCTCCACCGTCACCTTCCACGTCAAACAGCCAATCTACCGAACCGTCCTTTCTTGCAATATAACCATCCAGACTCATCGCAATGTACAGCACTACTTTATTGGACATGATTTTATCGCTCCCTTCTGTTACGTATGATACACTTAAACTATGACAAAAGTTGACGTAGTTAGGTGGTGAACCCATGAATGGCCGGAAACTCGCCATTATGAGATTGATGGATTCCAGAAAGAAGTTCACAGCCCGTGAGTTGGCAGAACGATTCGGTGTATCCGTCCGTACCATTCAGCGCGATCTGGATGCGCTGCAGACGCTCGGTTTTCCTTTGTACACGGAGGTCGGTGTGAATGGGGGTTACAAGGTTCTGCCTAATCGGATCCTGCCGCCACTGCAACTGACACAGCATGAGGCACTAGGCCTGTTTCTGATGATTGAATATTTGCAGCGGGTTCCTGATTTTCCGTATGGATCGATGCGAGAGCATTTGGCAGAGCAGTATTTCTCCAGCTTGCCGCAGGATGTACAGGATCTGATTGTACGAATGAGAGAACATGTGACGTTTATACAGCATCCGGGCGAGCACTTAGAGATATTGACGACAGAGATTTTGAATGCTGCCGTAGATAAAAGAGAGATTGAATTCACGTATCATTCCCGGAATGGCAGTAAAACAACAAGGGCTTACCCGATCGGCATCTATTATGACGGTGGATTTTGGTACATGCCCGCACGTCATAAGGAGCGGGTGCTGTTATATCGTGTGGACCGCATGCAGCAGCTGAGATTGCTTGATTCCACAGATGAGTCCATTCCCAGTTTGCAAGCATGGTTCAAGTCCGAAGACGACAGAGAGGGGGCAGAAGTGGTGCTGCACTTCACCGAGTTTGGGTCAAGGCTCGCGCGTTCCGATGTGCTGTTCAATTCGATTCAAGGCAATGAATGGAGAGGGATGGTCCCTCTGGAGGAGTTCCCGTTCACCGCCCGGAAGCTGCTTGCCTATGGCCCGGAAGTCAAGGTGATCTCGCCAGCACCCTTGCAGCATGCTGTCCGGGAGATGCTGGAGAAGAGTCTGAGCCAGTATTCATGATGCTTATGTTTAATAAGAGGATATTGCCGTGCTTTGATCGAATGGTTCATGTGAAGGGATCAAACAGCACCTATATATGGGTGCCGAATGGGGGGCTACCATGATTCAATTCATAAGAGGTTTCAAGATCCGCTCTATGCAGAGTCCATGCGATGAACAACGGCGGTTGTTTGCATAGAGCCATGTCTTTCCTTTCCGCCACATAGAACTCAGAAGTGTACGTCGTATGACTCTGCTGCCTTAAAGACTAATTTTAAGGAGCGGAGCAGCATGAAATATATCAATGCAGATGCGATCTTGCCGGAAGAATTATTAAAAGAGATCCAGAGGCACATCCCAGGTGGGCTGGTTTATATTCCAAAACCGAAGGAAGCTCACAAAAAGTGGGGCGAAAAATCGGGCAACAGGGCGGTTGTGAAGGAGCGTAATGAGCAGATCCGGCGCCTGTTCGCTGCAGGTTTAACCGTGCATGAGCTGACCGAACGATTTTTCCTGTCCATCGACAGTATCAAGAAGATCGTGTATTCCAAAAAATAAGGATGAAGAGCCGCATTAGAGAAATCTAGTGTGGTTTTTTTTGTGTAAAGATTCGTTATAAATGTTCGTTAAACTGAAGTTTAGATACTTGAAATCTAATTAGAATCCGATAATGCGTCTAAATACTGGACAAATTAACCAAATAAAGGTGATAATTGAAAGTAATGAAGATACGAAAGGATTTGGTAAGATGCGCAAGTTAGTCTGTGTAATGAGTGCTTTATTACTTTCAGGGATGATTATGGGATGTACTGAATCGAAGACGAGTGATCCTGTTCAGGAGATACCACCCCCAACCAGCGATCCGAGTATGGTAACGAACGATAAGGCAACGGCTCAGGATGAACAGAAGGCTCTCGATATGTCACTGGAGTATAAAAAAAAGGAATTGACCGTGGATTATGCCGATTATGAAGATACACTAACCGTAGAGGGGCTGCTCGCCAAAGGGGAGACCATGAAACCATTTTTGACGGAGAAGAACTATGAGGCCTACATGGCTAATCGGTATGCGACGTTACCGCTAATGGTTGCCGACAAGGAGAAGGCTCTACTCCATCCCGAAAATATACTCGTGGAGATCAAAGAGAGCAAGAACGATTGGATCCTTGTAGAATATAGACTGAATCTGGTCTTTACTGATCGCGAAGGCAAACAGTTAAAGAACATTCCATTATCAGGTGATATTACTTTTTTACAGGGCCAAGGCGAATGGCGCATTCAAGACGACACCTATAATATCAAAGATTTGCAAAATATCGTCTATGAGGCAAAAGAGTAGCGTGATACGAACCGATCAAGATAATAGAAGGCTGCACTCTTAGATCAGTTTCTAAGATGCAGCCTTTTGTTAGTGAGATCTTACAGATGAGATCAGACTTCACAAGGTCAAACTAGAAGTTGGTTCGCCCAAACGTGGCATCACTTTTCACGGTAGAGCTGCTGGATGCATTAATGGTATCAAGCTGAAGTACGTAGTCATAGTGCCGGATGTAATACCCGGGCTGGCTGTACGATTGAAGTGATATTTTGGAGCTGTCTGCCTAGCCGGGGCTGCTCAGAAAGGTTGCATCTCCTTTATAAGCGGCTGTGTCTGCATAGGCTTCAAGCACAATTTTGTTGCTGCTGTTTCGCTTCAGGAAGTACCCTGGGAAGTTGATGGACTCCAGCGAAATGCCTGTAGAGCTGGCGAGACCAGGAACAACGCGGAATTGGGAGTCCAGTACAGGCGAGACATTCGCATCAACACGAGCTGTGAAATTGGAGTGCCGGATATAACGGTCCGGATAGTTATGTGAGCTGAACTGGCTGTAGCCTGTCGCTTCCGAGTCAGCAGGACCCAGCATTTTGACCTCATGCAGCGTTGGAGTGTACCAATTACCCGGGTTGTTCCACAGCACGGCATTCACCATGTTGATACGTACATAGCGGGCCGTAAAGTGCACTGCATCTGTGGTAAACCCGTAGGTCAGGTTATTGGTTCGATCCAGTGTGGAATAGTTGACGCCATCGTTGCTGATCTCAATCTTGTATTTGTAATACCCCTCCGATCCTTTATACATAAACCAGGAGATATCGATTTCGGTAATGGTCTTCGGCGCTCCGAAGTCAACCTGCCACCATGCAGGCCATGTATTGGAAGAGGCCGCCCACGAAGTCTGGTAGTTGCCGTCATTCACATTGGCAGCGGAAGAACCGGAGGCTGTCGATATGGCCGTAGCTGTCTTGCCTTGAGCGTGATTGACGAGAGAGGACGGCGCTACCGTACCTGTAGCAGCATCGATACTCCAATCCTTATACCACTCCAGTGATGCCGTTCCGTTGGTATCGTTCAGGGTCAGAGGGAGCCAGATATGCTTATGCTCGCCCAGATTCATTGGATTCCAGCGGTCTCCCATATAAATATAGGACGTGGTGCTGCTGCCTGTAATCGTGGCAATATCATGAATCTGCGATCCAAAGGCAGAAGGATTGCCATAAGGGGTAAGTGCAGACCAGGGTCCCGCCATGGATGTGGCTGTCGCATAAGCCCCCTGATTCGGATACCAGCCAGCGGCCTGGGAGGTGAAGAGGTAATAGCGGTTTCCCTTTTTCACAACGGCAGGAGCCTCTCGGTAGCTGTTCTCAAATAACCAGCCAACAAAGGATTCTACGCCTGTATAGCTTGCGTTCATTTTGAAAATGGCCATCGTATCGTTCGCGCCGCCATTCTTTCGTGAGGCACTGATGAGATAGCCCGTACCATCGGTATCCACGAACACCGTCATATCGCGGGACTCATAGTCCAGTGGCCGGAAGCTGCCCTCATACGTGAATTTACCACTCGGTGTATTGCTGGTCGCTACGGCGACACGTCCCAGATTATAATCCGTTCCGTTCTCATAATGTGCCCAGAGCACATACTGCTGCGTAGCGGGATTGTAGATCACTTTGGGGCGCTCAATCTTGCTGGAGGCAAGCTCCGTTGCGGAATCCTTGGTGAGGATGGCATTGCTGAATGTCCAGTTTTTCAGATCGGTTGAAGTATAGACGTTAACACTGTCAAACTTGCCACCTACCGCATGCTCACCATACCAATAATACGTGCTTCCCACTTTCAGAATATTGCCGCTGTTCGCATGAATGGGGTTACCTGCGGTATCCAGCCAATCGGAGCCGTTGCTAATAGTCACATTTGCTGCGTCCGTTCGTTCTGGATGGAAGCCAAACATCGTCAGTATCAGGGTCAGAACCAGAATCCATGCATACTTCCTGCTTCTCATTACATGCACCTCCTCAAGGTTATGAGCAAAAGTATAGCGCTTTCACATATATTCTAGCTGGACTTCCATTCGTTTCAAGTGAACAATTCATCCATTGCTGAACAAAGAAGTGCTTTTCGATATAAAGCGGCGAGAGCGGGGAGTTTTTTATAAGACGTGTTCATCTACTTTGCTGAAAACCTGCATAAATCAAAGAAGGAGTGCCTCAAGACACTCCCACTTCTAAGATATATTAAATTCGTATCTTCCGCTTACACATGCTTCCCTTTGCGGACCTTCAGCTGTTTACCCTTGACCGTTGTGTTTTGCATCATTTCCAGTACAAGCGGGCCTTTGCCGTTTAGGATCTCCACATCGGTCACATTATCGAGAATGGTAATAATCCCGATATCATCTGCGGTGACGCCTTCCAGTTTGGCAATAGTACCTACGAAGTCTACGGCACGCAGCTTTTTCTTCTTGCCGCCGTTGAAGTTCAGCTTCATGATCTGCTGGTTCAGCTGCTCACGCTTGTCTTTTTTGCGTTCAGGTACAATCTTCAGACGCTTCTCGAATTCTTCCCTGCGGCGATCAACAGCTTCTTCAGATGGGGCCGGAACAACCGGGATCTCGAATCCGATATAGGATTCAATCTCGGCCAGGCGTCTGCCATCCTTCGGCGTAACCAGCGTGATGGCTTTGCCTGTCTTACCAGCACGTCCGGTACGGCCTGTACGGTGCACATAGCTCTCTTTTTCCAGCGGAATATCATAGTTGATGACATGAGTGATATTCGTGATATCGATCCCACGTGCCGCAACATCGGTTGCAACCAAATAACGGAATTGGCCTCTTCTGAATGCATTCATGACTTCGATCCGCTCGTCCTGCTCCATGCCTCCGTGGATTCGGTCTGCTGGGTAGTCCAGGTCAGCCATCACCCGGAACAGTTTATCCACGTTCTCCTGTGTACGGCAGAATACAATGCAGCTGTCCGGATTTTCCACGATAAACAGATCCTCCAGCACAGCGGTCTTGTTGACTTCGGATACCCGAACAACCTCGTGTTCTATTGTAGCTGTTGTGAGACCACTTGCTTTGATCTCGATCTCTACCGGATTATCCATATACTTGCGTGAGAGACGGGCAACGTCCTCAGGGAATGTAGCGGAGAATAACATCGTTACGCGCTCGCGAGGCAATGCCTGAATAATAGCTTGTACCGTCTCGATAAAGCCCATGTTCAGCATTTCATCCGCCTCGTCAATGACGAGATAGGCAATCCGCTCGAGCGGCAGCGTGCCGCGTTCGATATGGTCCAGCACACGTCCCGGCGTACCTACGGCGACATGTGTTCTTTGTTTTAGCTCTGCTTTTTGAATATAAAAAGGAGATTGTCCATAGAGTGCCGTGGCTTTAATCCGCTTATAGCGTCCAATATTGGTGATGTCTTCATTGACCTGCAGGGCCAGTTCACGGGTTGGCGTGAGAATCAAAGCCTGCGGTTTATTTTCATTCCATTCCACCAGCTCACAGATCGGAATACCATACGCAGCTGTTTTACCACTGCCAGTCTGGGATTTGACCACGAGGTCTTTATTTTCCAAAGCGACCGGGATGACTTCAGTCTGAACCTCGGTTGGCGTTTCATAACCCAGACTATCCAGTGCCCGGACGATCTCTTCGCCAAGTTTATAATCTTTGAATTGTTGCTTGCTCATTGTTAACCTCTTTTGCATTAGTTTTAAGTGCTCTTACCAGAGACGTGCAGGATGCTTACTATATAAGCATTGCACCATACCTATATCGTATACCTGTTCATTATACTCTATATGCAGGAAGGCCAGTGGAGGAATTGACCTAGGTACATGGGCAAATCAGGAAATTCATGCTGGAACCAGGAATTGGAATATGTTAGCATAGGGGTAACTTACTGAACGGAGGGATACGTGTGGCACATTTTTTCCGATTGAGATAGTAGCGAAACGTTTGTTTGCGCGTTGCTGCTTGCTGCCTGTGTGCAGATAATCGGGAGAGGTTTGCCTATTTACACGTATGCCGTAATCGATAGTGGACACTCTTGTCTAAGAGTGGTTCTTCGATGTACCACTATTGGACTGCACATAGTTAGGTATATTCCTTAATCCGAGATCAAGGCACAGGCGTGAATGTCTGTGTTTTTTTTATTTTTCTGAGGTAAAAGAGGAGGAATGGGTATGCAAGGACCAATTTCGAATGAACAGGTAAAACTTCAACAGGATATATGGCTGCTCGCGGAACAGAATGGGCTTCGAATCCGCAAAGATTCGATGGAAATCAATGAGTCCGGGATGGATTTCAGGGTGGCCTTTGCTACCGATGAGAGTGGGCAAAAGTGGGTTTTGCGCCAGCCGAGACGTGGAGATGTATGGGAGCGTGCCGAGAACGAGCGCAAGGTATTGGGGGTTGTACAGGATAACTTGTCAGTTAAGGTGCCGGATTGGCGAGTTTGTACACCGGAGCTGATTGCTTACCCCTTGCTGGACGGTGAACCGGTTGCTGTGGTCGATCCTGCTGGGGGAGGATATGCATGGCGCTTTCCACAGGGAGACCTATCGGATGTATTTTTTGATTCGCTGGCCGCTGCACTCGTACAATTGCATGGCATTGATGCCAATGAAGCGGTACAAGGCGGAGTGCGGTGCAAGACGTCTAGGGAAGTGCGCCAGGAGTTTGCTGCTAATATGGAGCAGATTAAGCAGAGCTTCACAGTGCCGGAGCGACTCGCCGAGCGGTGGGAAAAATGGGTGTCTACAGACCATTTCTGGCCTGAGCACGTCACATTCAATCATGGTGATTTGCATCCACCGCATATTATCGTCAATCATACACAGCGGGTAACCGGGCTTATCGACTGGACGGAAGCGGAGATCGCCGATCCAGGGAAGGATTTTGTGATCTTGTATGGGCTTTTCCAGGATGCTGGATTGCGCGATCTGTTAAAGCGTTACGAAAAGGCAGGGGGAAAAACATGGCCCCGGATGTTTGATCATATTCGGGAGCAGTGGGCTGCTTACCCGGTACTGGTTGCACAATTCGCACTAATCACAGGGGAAGAGTCGACCATGGAGATGGCGAGAGGCATGCTGGCTAGCTGGGATGTGCCTCAGGATTAAACTGGACTGTATGAACCTAAGTACGCTGGATCAGGGAGGAGGTGGAGTTGTGGAACGGGTCCGTGCCATGCATTGGTTAATAAGTGTTGTATTACTGATTGGATTAACGAGTTGCTCTACCCCTTTCTCCAACTCTCGTGATGATGCAGGAAACAGACTGTCCCTGAACCGGATAGCGGAACTTAGAGAAGAATATCCACTCTCCACTGGCGTCCCGCCGACAATCAATATGAGGGAAGTGAGTTTCAGAGAGATGATGGATTTCGGGGAAGCGGTCATTATTGCAGAGGTGATGAGCGAACTCCCAAATTTTAGCGTCGATTTGACCGCTGTACCGGGCACACCTGAGGGAGATTCCGCAGAGAAGGATCAGGATGCTGGCATTGGTCCATACAAGCCTGAGTTCATAGCGTACAAGGTGAAAGTGCTTCAGGTTGTAACAGGTGAGGGTGTGAATGAGGATACATTTCTCTTTTATAATGCTGACTTTGCAGGCATGGAACCGGAACTTAAACCAGGCATGAGAATCGTCACCGTGGTCAAGAAGGGGACAACAGGGGAACAGGTGGAAGGTTATTCGTTTACCCGGTATGGAACGTATTATATTGTGGATGGGGATTATGTGCTATCTGCATATGAAGGGGAATCCGAGGAGCTGCGTGAATTTACGGAAAAAACGAACGGCATCCAGGTGGACTCTTTTATTCAGAAGATCAAGGAGCTAGCACACAGTTAGCAGGCAGAGGAGATCGTCGCCCTGTCCCTTGTTTTGCAAGAAATATAGCAAGAAAATAATAAGCCCATCGCATGCAGTTCATACAAGAACCTGCGATAGGCTTATTTGTCGTAACACCTTTAAGATTCAATACTGTTGTCCACCTGTTTATTTTCAAAAATCAGAATCGTTTTGCTTCTCCCGATATATCCGACTGTCGTGTTAAGCTGCTCCGAAACAAAGCGAACAGGTACAAAAGCCGTGCCATTTTCGATCAACAAGGGAGCATCATTTATCAGGAGCGAATCGTCTACAACCACCTGTTTGTTGCCGGCAGTCCAGCGAATAGTTTTATCACCTTGTGTGATTACGGCCTCCTGCTTGTTGCGATCCCAACCCACCTGGGCATTCAGTTGTTCGGACACAAATCGCAGTGGCACATACGTACGCCCTTCATGGATAAAAGGTGCAGCTTCCAGGGCGTATGTGCGATCACCCACATAGGCTGTGGTCGACCCTTCGATCAGACGCTGAAAACGGCCTTGCGGTGTGCGTTTCTGTTCCCGGACATTCATCTGGTTAAGGAGACTCATGGTATTGCTGCCATTCGATACGTCCAGGTAGTTATTTTGCACGGTCAATCCGGCAGATTCCGCTTCCGTCATCGGGGTCAGTACGTTAGGCGATACAGAAGTGGAAGCTCCGATGTCCTGTACCGTATTCGCGGGAGTAGCCTGTGTAAAAGTAAAGTCGGCAAGCGGCGTCAGATCCCATACACGATTGTTCGCAAGCTTCAGCACCTCCAGCTTGGTGAGCTGTCGTAATGGCTCCAGATCATAGATCTGATTGGATTCCGCATTAAGCTCGGTTAACCGCACCAATCCTTCAAGTGCCTTGAGGTGCTGAATGTGGTTACTCGAGATGTCGAGCCCTTGAAGACGCGTCATATGCTGCAAGGGTGACAGGTCCGAGATTGCATTGCCTGCCACGTTTAGTCTCAATAATGTATTGTCCATATCAGCCAGTGGGGCCAGTGATTGCAGCCGATTATTTGCTACGTTCAGCTGCAGCAGCCGAGATTGATTAACCAGTGGAGTCAGATCTGCAATCTCGTTATTGGAAATCTCCAGCCATTTCAGATGATCTAGTTCAGACAAGGCAGATAAGCTGTAAATTTGATTGCCACTGGCATAAAACGTATGTAATCGGGTAAAGCCACGAACCGCTTCTATAGAAGAGATAGAGTTGTTGCTGATGTACAGCCGTCCGAGTTCCTTCAGGTCAGCGAGTGCCTCAATGGAGGTAATATAATTGTTGCTTACGTCGATTTCCCGGAGCTGGTCCAGATGCTTCAGCGGGGTCAGATCCTCAATCTCATTGCCGTATAGGCGGAGATGTGTAAGGTTGGTCGCATACTCCAGTCCCGACAGGCTCTGAATCCCTGCATTACTCAGATCAACAACGGTAAGCTGTTCCAGGTCGGAGGAAGTTAAGGGTGAATCTACCGGTTTGTTCAAGATCAGTTTAAGTCCGTTTTCCAGTGCAGGATCTTCTATGATGCCTTTGCCTGAGTCCATCGTTGCGTAGGCCATGGCTTGCCCCGACGCACCGATACTTAGAATGAATATTAGACATAGTAGTGCCATTCTTTTCATTGCATGCATTCCCTCCGATATTCAAAAGTTCTTCTAGCTTTTATGTAATCCACGCATTGTAAAGGTCAGGTCAACAGGAATGAATCCTCAACATTTCTCTAGTTATTAACCCGTCTGGCGAGAAAAGGAACATCCATTTCAGGGGACAGGTAACAACTCTACTTCTATTCTATATGAAACAAGCCTTGATCTGTACTCCTTCAGGTGAACTTTACCAAAAAAATCTTTTGGCCTGCGAGCCTTATTCATCCTACCCCGAGAAAGGGTATAGAAGAAGTAAATATGTGCAGGTGGAGGGGAGAGGCGTTTATGCGTCAAGCCATGATCATTAGCAATCCGTCATCGGGAAAAGAAGAGGCGCAGCAGTACGTGTCCCAAGTTCAGGCGATTTTGGAATCGCAGCAATATCAAGTGATGATTAATGAGACAGCCGGGGTGGGTGATGCAACCAGTTACTGTCTGGACGCCTGCCAAGGCGGCTGTGATCTGGTCATATCCATTGGGGGAGATGGCACACTGCATGAGACCATTAATGGCATGATGGATCAGAAGCATCGTCCCAGGCTGGGTATTGTGCCACTAGGTACAGTGAATGATTTTGCCCGTGCGCTCCATCTGTCTCTCGATCCTGATGAAGCCATTAAGCAGCTTGGTTCAGATCAGGTACGCAAGGTGGATCTGGGGAGAATTAATGATCGTCTCTTCGCCAACGTGGTGGCGGCCGGTTCTTTGGCTGAAGCGTTATCTTCCGTCTCATCGGAAGACAAGTCGAAGCTGGGCTCCCTGGCTTATTTGAAGGAAGGATTGAAGGACCTCGTGTCCTCGCCCGCCTATCCTTTGAAGATTGAATACGATGGGCTGACGTGGGAGGGTGAATCCCCGTTGTTTCTCGCTGCGCTAACCAATTCGGTTGGCGGATTTGAGAAGCTGTCTCCGGATGCAGTGCTGGACGATGGACTGATTCATTGTTTTGTGATCCGCAATATCAGTGTGTTCAACAGCCTGACACTGGGAACCTCCTTATTGTTTGGGCATCTGAAGGACCATAAGGATGTGGATTATTTTACGGCAAAAGATATCCGGGTAAGCTGCACTGAATCGGTCCGCACCAATGTGGATGGGGAGGAAGGGCCTGCGCTGCCTATCCAGATCAGCGTCTTGCCTCAACATATTGAAGTGATCGTGCCTCAAGAAACGTAAGCCTGTCTAGAAATGGAGAAAAAACGACCATTTTTCCATATAAGATGTCTAAAAATCCATTGAAACCGATTGCAGATCTGTGTCACAATCAAAGCTGGAAGACAAGTATATACCAATATCCGAATATGGAGGGAAATCACCTTGAGAACAATAAAACTTGGCAGCAGCTCACTTGAAGTACCAGTTGTGGCCGTAGGCTGCATGCGCATCAATTCACTCAGCAACAAAGAGGCAGAACAATTTGTTCATTCCGCCATGGAAGTCGGTGCGAACTTCTTCGACCATGCTGATATTTATGGAAACGGGGCATGTGAAGAGATTTTTGCAGAGGCGGTACAGATGAATCCCCAGGTTCGTGAAAATATGATTTTGCAATCCAAATGCGGTATCCGCAAGGGTATGTTTGATTTCTCCAAAGAGCATATCCTGAATTCAGTGGATGGGATTCTGCAGCGTCTGAAAACCGAGTATCTTGATGTTCTGCTGCTGCACCGTCCGGATGCTCTGGTGGAGCCGGAAGAAGTGGCAGAGGCATTCGATCTGCTCGAACGTGAAGGCAAAGTGCGTCATTTCGGCGTATCCAACCAGAATCCGAACCAGATTGAACTGTTGAAAAAATACGTGAAACAGCCGCTGGTAGCCAACCAGCTTCAGCTGAGTATTACCAACACAACAATGATCTCCAGCGGGATCAACGTGAACATGGAGAACGATGCAGCCGTGAACCGTGATGGCAGTATTCTGGATTATTGCCGCTTGCACGATATCACGATTCAGCCATGGTCTCCTTTCCAATATGGCTTCTTCGAAGGCGTATTCCTGGGCAGCGACAAGTTCCCGGAACTGAACGCCAAGATCGATGAGATTGCAGCCAAATATGATGTAAGCAACACCACCATCGCGATTGCCTGGTTGCTGCGTCACCCAGCTCAAATGCAGCCTGTAACTGGCACAACGAATATTGAACGCCTGAAGGACTGTGTCAAAGCTGGAGATGTTCATCTTACACGCCAGGAGTGGTACGAAATCTATCGTGCTGCCGGGAACATCCTGCCTTAAGTCTGATTCACAAACAGAGTCGTAGAGACTACTCTCTTATACGAAAACACGAGCATTTATTCGGCTCGTGTTTTTTGTTTTTTCCTTGATTTGATGCGAGTTCATTCCCGGTATAAAATAGGGGAACGGGGTTTATTTTATCAAAAGGATTAAATTGTAATTAATACAAATTAGTTGAAATTATTATGTTGACCCTTTCTTTTGGATTACATATAATTACTTTTGCATACCGTTAATCCTGTATATGGCTTTAATTTGGGAGGGTGGTGTTCGTTTGGAGCCGACAACCACGATTCGCGATCATTTAGAGAATTATCTGAAGCGCGAGCAGATGTCCATCAGTTTTTTTTCGGAAGCATCGGGTATTAATTCGGGTACGCTGAGCAATATTTTGAACAAAAACCGCCCGATTGCGATGCAGCAGTTGGACCGAATCACTTCAGCCATGAAGCTTGAAGAAGGCCATTTCTATGAATTGTATATAGATGAGTGTTTCGTTCATGCTACCCCCGATTGGCGAAGACTGGGCCCCTTCCTTCACCGTTGTGCGGAGTTAGACAAGCTAAATTGTATTGAAGAGGTTATCCGATTAATGATGGATAATCTATCGTATATTCCCCTTTTATTTGATCTGGCTGAGGAATTCTACCACGAAGGTAGATTTAAACCAGCCATCCTCTTATATGAAACGATCGCTGAGAGTGAGAAAATGCAGCATTCGGAGCGTCTCGCTCTATGTCAGTATCGGCTGTTTAAATTGGGCCTGACCAATGACCAGCAGAGAAACCTGATCATCGCAGCCAAATTCGAGTATTATGTTGATCGCCTGGATGAACGATATCAGTTGGACGCTCTTAATGAACTGATCAATGCTTTTGGAGCACTACACCGATGGAGCAAAGTGCAGGAGCTGTCCGAGAAGCTAAAAGTGAAGGCAACCATTCATTATGAATTGAATGGCAGAAGAAAACAGGAAGAAACCAAAAAGCCTATTGTTTTCTATGTCCTTTATTCCGATTTGGCTGCTGGAAGTGCATGTTATCATCTCAAAGATTACGATAGTGCTTTAAAATATGTCTCATTATATGCAGATAACAGCTGGGTTAAAGACCCCGATCAGGATGAGATTGTGGTTATTCATCAGTTCCAGGAATGGGCTGTAGCAAATCGTTATATCTATCAATTGATGGCGGGGCAGTTCGAGATTCTGCCTTCCTATTTAGAATATATATCTACCAAGGAAAATGAAATTTTTCCTGCTCTTTGCGATATAGTTACCGCCGCTAATCGTTATGGTGAAAATATCGATTATGTTCTTGAACAGTATCAATCGTATTTTACGTATCAGGAACAGAGTAATCGAATTGGAAAGGTTAGCAAGCAGGTTACTGATGATCGTTATTTACGTCTTTTAGCTGATCTCGGAGCGTATTATCTAAAGAAAGATGAGTATCATAAAGGCTTGGGATTCGTGCTTGATAGCTTAAGATTTTCTATTGAAATTAGCAGCGGCAGGGGTATGCTAAGGGGTATCGGATTGTTTGAACAGTATAGGGATTATGCGACTGATACAGCCAAGCAGCAGTACAAAATGATCATTAGTGAGGTGCAGAAACTCAATGAAGAGAAAGTTGGCTTTGCTGATAGCTACATGTAGCATTGTGGTAAGCATACTAACTCCTGCAAGTGAGCCTGACTTAAGTACGGATGCTCCAAACCCCGCAATTATGAGAACCGCTGATCATGGTTTCGGCTCTTAATCCCATTAGGAAATTGGAACGCTTCTGAATTTTCATTCAGAGGCGTTTTTTTTGTTTGCCTTTGCCATGACAAAGGAGGGGTGGCTCCATCTTAAACGGATGAACTCACTCCATCTTGCAGGTTCAAAAAAAAATGAAATACGGGATAGTCGGCTATTTACTTTTGAATATCTGTGTACTATAGTTAGTTACATGAGTAACTAACCAATTAACCTAAATAACGAAAGTTGGATTGGCATGAAATCGACTTTGGATGAATCACAGCCCATATTTCATCAGATTGCCATGATGATTATGGATGATATTGTGGAAGGCAGATTACAAGCGGAAGAGCAGGTTCCATCGACCAATGAGCTCTCACGTTTCTACAATATCAATCCGGCAACAGCGCGCAAAGGGCTGCAGGAGCTTGTGGACAGAGGAATCATTTATAAACAGCGAGGTGTTGGGATGTTTGTCGCCAAAGGAGCAAGAGATGCACTGCTGGTTGAACGAAAACAGCATTTTTACGAAGAATACATTAAGCCACTGCTCGAGGAAGCCAGACGGATTCATATGAATGAAGACATGATTATTGATCTGATTAAAGGCAAGAGAGACAAGGAGAGTGAGTCATGATTCGTGTAGATCAGGTAAGCTACGGTTATCATCAGACACCTGTTTTGGACCATGTCACATTGCATGAAAGTGAGCCGGTCATTAGTGCGATCTGGGGGAGGAACGGAGCCGGGAAGACAACACTTATGAGTTTGCTTGCTGGACATAACCGTCCTGATCAGGGCAGCATTCAAATCATGGGGGAGGACCCCTATAATAATCTGGCTGCTCAGAAGCATCTCTGCTACGTTCAGGAGAATCACCCGCTGGGCAGGAACTGGACAATAAGTGACCTGGTACGATTCGGTCAGTATTTCCATCCAGAGTGGAATCAGGAATTGGCGGAGCGGTTAATTGATCTGTTTGAATTACCTTCCAAAAGGAAGATCATCAAATTTTCCAAAGGGATGAAAACAGCTGCCCAGATGGTTCTTGGCCTCGCAAGCCATGCGAGTGTTACCATTCTGGATGAGCCGACCAACGGATTGGATGCAGAGAAACGCAAATTTTTCTATAATACCTTGCTTGAAAGTTATGAAGAGCATCCCCGTTTGATTCTGGTTTCTAGCCATCATATTGAAGAGATTCAGCCGTTATGTGAGTCACTCATCGTGCTCCATCAAGGCGGCGTACTGTGTCATGAACAGATGGAAGAGATGCGCGAAAAGGGAATTCTGCTAACAGGGTTAATTCGTGATATAGATCAGGTTACCCAAGGCGAAAACATCATGGAGTCTGCACAGCTCGGGTCAACAAAAAAGGTGATGATTGACGCCTCTTACTCCAAGGAGTGGAGAGATATAGCGCAGGCGCATGGTCTTTCCATTGAAAAAGCGACCCTGCAGGACTATTTGGTTAACCTGACGCGGAAACAGGAGGTGCTTAAGGGATGAATGCAGTAAAAGGTACAAATCGACTGATTCTGGATGATATGCGTTGGTATCTGATGCTCTTCTCACTCATTACACTTATGCTTACGGCCGTATATCTGGCAGTGGGCTTCATATTTGATGTTGCTTTTACCACTCAGCTGTTCGGGCCCATGTATGGGGGGATCTGTGCATTTGCTGTGGCAGGTCTCATTACACTGTACCCCGTTGCAATTGGACTGGGGAGCACCCGAATTCAGTTTCTGAAATCCTTCTACCTCATCTCTGCATGGATGGTGGTTGGTACCATTACCATTCTGAATGTGATCTATCTCATCATGCATCTGCTTCATGAAGCTGGATGGCTTGGTGTAACCTTTTATCAGTTGGGTAGGCTACACTCCAGTGATTATCAATTCCTGTCCTATCTCTGGATTGACTTGATGATTGGATTTCTTGTCCTCGGGTTATCTATCTTTTTGACGGTTTGCTGGATACGGCTGGGAATGCGCAATTTCCTGATCCTGTTCTTCGGCTTAGGCCTGATTCTTACGCTGGCTTTCGTTTTGTCCGACCTGAGTGCTCTGGTAAAATGGTTCACGAGTATCAATATCCTTGTGTTTGCCACGGTCTTGGGGGCTTTGAGCTGGGGGTTCATTCTATGCACCTATCCCATGATGAAGAATGCGCCGCTTACGATGAAGGGCAGAAAAGAGTAGTGGTTATCGGTATACGTTAGAAGGCTGTGTGGATCTATGGAATCAAACGTAAACAAACACGAGTGCATTACTGCCTCGTGTTTTTCTGTTTATATAATTATTCCTGCACCTGTAATCTTCTTAGCTTGTTTCGAGTAAAATGCTTCGTCCGAGTTCTTTCAAGTGTTCCATGGCACTCTGATAAGGATAAGGTCCGTAGCTTACCCGGGCTACCCCGAGCCTCGCGAGCTGTGCTGGGGTTGGCTCATTAGATGTCACCATTACGTTGACTGGAATCGGGGAGTGTTCACACAATTCCTGAATGAGTTGTGGATCCTGTAGACCTGGAACGAATAGCCCGCTGGCTCCTGCCTCTGCATAAGCGTGGGATCGTACTAGGGCTTCTTCCAGGTGGAATGAGGTATGCTGCGCTGGTGCCGTTTGCAGAAATATATCCGTGCGAGCGTTAATGAATAGGGGAATGTCCATTCGTTCAGCGGCTTCCCGAGCGGCTCTCAAGCGCAGAACGAATTCCTCAATGGCATATAGACCTGTTCCACCAGGAAGTTGATCTTCGATGTTAATGCCGACAGCACCACGCTTGATTACCCGGAGGACATTCTCCTTCACTTCTGACGCATACCTGCCATGCCCTCCCTCAATATCGATGGTAACAGGCAGTTTAGTACTGGATGTGATGCGAGCGAGATTGGAAAGTACCCATTCAAACGGCATGATCTCTCCGTCCTGCTCCCCATGAGCCGCGGCAACAGACCAGCTTCCGGTGGCTATGGCTGCGGCTCCAATCGATTCAATGGCTTTTGTACTTCCGGCATCCCACACATTGATTAGCACGAGTGGATTACCTTTGATGTGCAGCTGGTGAAATAGCTCTGCTTGTTCTTTTAGGGTCTGCATAGGATGATTCTCCTCCGTTATATCGTTATAAATGGATATACTTTCACTGACTATGTCTCAACGAATTTGTCCAAAAGCAGTCTTCTCATGGGTTAACAGCCAGTTCTTGCGAGTGAGGCCACCGCCGTACCCACCGAGATCGCCACTTGCATTAATGACCCTGTGGCACGGGATGACAATGGCCAGTTGATTCGCCCCATTGGCCTGTGCGACTGCACGGCATGCGGACGGTTTACCCAGTGCAACAGCGATATCCTGATATGACCTTGTCTCGCCTGGCGGAATCGCCATAAGCTGCTCCCAGACGCTCTTTTGGAATGGTGTTCCTAAACAGAACAACGGGGTGTTGAATGCCGTTAAAGTCCCGTCAAAATACGCTGCCAGTTCCCGCTCGATAGAGTGAATGGGTTCAGTTACACCCGGTACGATAGCGGACTTGGTTCGTTTCCGAAGGCGCTCCACTTCCCGCTCCAGACCTCTGCGATCCACAAATTCAAGCAAATACAGGGCTGTATCATCAGCCACGGCCATCATGGGTCCAAGACGGGTATCAATCCAGGAGGCCTTCAGCACCCGCCCGTCATCCACATGAGTAGGAGCAGCGCCCATAATTCGGGAGAAAGCATCCCGGAAGCCGCTGCTGGATTCGTAACCTGTTGATAGCTGGGCATCGATAATGGTGCGGCCTGAGCGGATATTCTTCAAAGCCAGTCCCATACGACGTGCGCGAGCATACTCCACAAAGGTCATGCCGAACCGCTTTTTGAACTGGCGGCGTGCCGTGGACTCATCGATGGATAAATCCTTGAAATCCTGACCTTTCCAGCGCTTTTCCGGATTGTTCTCCACGGCCTCGACCAGTATTCGGACTACATCAGATACCTGGTTGGGGTGGGATAACGGACGGCAGCGCTGACAGGGGCGAAATGAAGCAAGCAGTGCCTGCTGTGCGGTCTCGTAAAATTCACAGTTTTCATATTTGGGCTTCCGTGCAGGGCAGGTAGGGCGGCAAAATACCCCCGTCGTTTTGACACCAACGTAGAATAAACCTTCGTATTCCGAATCTTTGGCAACCAGAGCCTGATAATATTGTTCTTTCAGTTCAGCAGAGATCATTAAACGCACGTCCTTACGATTTTTGGTCCAGCTAGCAAGATGCAGTCCTATCGGAAGTCACATCTGTCTTTGTTATTATAAAAAAACGATGCGCAGGGCATCGCCGAAAATCAGGCATGAATATTTTTATTTCAATGCAATGTGTTTCTTTCCTCCAGTCCAGTTTACCAAAAAGATCCCCAGGAATATAAATAACCCGCCAATATAAACGTAGCTCCGGATGACCTCCCCAAGAAGCAGCCAGCCGGATAGTATGCCGAAGAACGGAGCTAGAAAAAGAAAGGCGCTTGTTTTGCCAGGATCGCCTTTGCTCAGCAGGTAGTACCATGTAGCAAACTGAACAATGGAGCCAAGCAATGCCAGGTATAGAACAGCACGAATGGAAATGGCGTTAAGCTCCAGATGTGGTGTCTCCAGCGATAAACTGAGCAGTAATAGGAGCAGGCCGCCGAATAACATTTGATAAGCGGTCAATACCCAGGTGCTGAAGCGGGCCCCCCACTTTTTTACGAGTAAAGTAGCAATGGCCCACGACACGGCGGAGCCTATGCCCAGCCACGTTCCTTCTGATAACTGCAAGTGAAATCCCAACGTAACAAACACTCCTGCAATACCAATAACGACACCTATCCACTGATAAAACCGGTATTTCAGATGGAGAAACAGACCTCCCAGAATAACGACCAGCAACGGATTGGTAGACGTAAGAATGGAGGTCTCTCCAGAAGGAATGGTACGCATGCTAAGAAAGATGCAGGCCATAACCCCGGTTGTCTGGAACACACCAATAACGAATAATCGGGTCCAGTCCGGTAAGGTAGAAGGAAGATTTTTGTTCCACACCCATAGTGCCATGAGTCCCCCAGCCAGTGTAAAGCGGATACCTACGAGAAGAAGTGGAGAAATATAAGCGAGCCCAATTTTGCCAACAGCAAAAGAAGAACCCATAAGCGAAGTGGCAATGATGACAAGTATGATGTAAACCAAGCGATTCAATATGTTCCCCCCTAAATTCGGTAATGCCTTTGTCTAACCAAGGTAACACGTCAATAGTTCAGAACTCATCGAAGTGTGGCTGTAATGATCAAATTCGGATGGTTTACATATTATGGAGCTTCATGAGGGACGATATGGTGTAGTGATTAATAAGGCATGTGTCGTTTAGATGGATTAGACCAAGATGGAAGGAGTTCCAATGATGAAAAAGAACACGAATACATTTGCTCTTTGGGCATCGGTGCTTTGCATTCTGCTGCTGATCAGCGCCTGTGGCGCGAAAAATAACAATGAATCGGTTCAGGAACACGCTTATCCGCAATCCAAGCAACCTATCGAGGAAGCGGGAAAAGGCTCCATTCCGAACTCGGATGCCAAACAGGGCAATGAGGACCCGGCGAACACGGCGGATGGCGATGAAGGGAAGCTGTCTGCTCAATCCGATTCATCAGCAAATGACGAACAGATCATCATTCAAATTGACCAATCGGACAAGCCGACAGAGAATAACAAAAGCTTTGACTTCTCCGTGAGCCAGGTGCCAGAGGGCTACACCCTCTCTGAGCTGCGGTGGACATCCAACCAGATTACCATTATTAACTCGCCTGCAGAGGCCATTCAGCATGGTGGTGACGGTAAAGAAGGCTTCTATATTAGCGGGAACGGACAGTTCTCCGGCTTTAAGTACTCGGATGAAATGAAGGGTGAACGGGGTAAGATCACACTTGTCTACAAGAATGAAGCGGGTAAGGAAATACTGGCCGAGCAGGAAGTTCAGTTGAAAAAATAAAGAATAAGCAGCCGATATTGAACTGCCCCCCAATTGTTGGACACCATCTAACAATTGAGGTGCAGTTTTTTCGTTTGGCATGATCTCCAAAAATGCATCTTGCGGTAAGTGTTGTCTGATCTACATGAAGTCGAAGAAATAACGAACGACATGAAACATGACCGGAGACGTATAGGTCAGGCTGTCGACCCGGCTCAGATAACTTTTTTTGAGTGCATCGAATTTGTTGTCGTCCCCAATTAACAAGTCCCGCTTGAGTACAGACACCGTCAGACTTCCGAAGAAACCGGCAAGGCTGATCAATACACCGATAAAGATTCCGAATTGCCAATCGAACGGAGTCAGATAAGGGTGGATGAAATAGGAGGCTGCCGTTGTGATCACGAGTGCACAGGCGAATCCTTCCCATGTCAAAAATGGATTAGCTGTGGGTACCACTTTTCGTTTCCCCAGATAGAGGGAGACCAGATAGTGGACCACATCGTTAAGCTGTGTTAACACGACCAGAAACAGGACCAGCTTCGACCCATATTCCGGTGTTGCGAACGGAAAGTAAGCCAGATGGCTGAGCCCGAATACCATCAGCATCAATCCCCACTGCGTAGAACTTACACTTCGCAGGAAGCCGACTGTTCCCTTATTAATCAAGCGGGGCAGGGGCAGCACGAGGAAGACATACAGCGGAATAAAGACGATAAACATCCCATACCATCCAATATAGATCCAATAGAACTGCACCGGTATAGCGAGATAAGCCCATAGGAACAGCCGGCGGTCAGCCTTTCGGGTACTGCGGATCATGGAGAAATACTCTTTGAGCGCGAAGAACGCAAGTACCATCAATGAGATGAGGGAAACAATCGGATTGAAGAGTGTAGCGAGACAGAAAATGACGAGCATGCCCCACCAGGTCTTGATTTTGTTGCCAATGCCTGAATAATCCTTGTCCGGCTGAAGCCTGGCAATGATTTTATACACGATATGTATGACGAGTAATGCTGCAAAAATGAGCGTTAATGTGAAGAGCGAGCTGCTCACGAACCAATCACCTGCTTATTCCAGAAGTAAGATCCCATAATTGGGTACCTATGTTATTATGAAGGAATAGTGCCAACTTGATAAGGGGAAATTTCGTTATGACAGCCGACCGTTCAATCTACATCCTGCTTACGAATACAGGGACACTGTTTACCAAGGTTATTCAGAGTTACACGAGAGCACCATACAATCATGCCTCAATCTCTTTCAACCGGGAATTATCCGAGCTGTACAGCTTCGGCCGCAAGCACCCGAACAATCCGCTGAATGGCGGTTTTGTGAAGGAGGATATTCAGACGGGTACATATAGCAAATATCCGAATACAACATGTGTCATTTATGAGCTTCAGGTTACGGACCGCGAGGTGGAAAAAATGAAACGCGTGCTGCAGATTTTCATCCGCAGCCGTCAGAAGTACATGTACAATCTGCTGGGAGTCATCGGCATTACCCTGAAGGAGCCAGTGGAATTCAGCAACTCCTACTTTTGCTCCCAGTTCGTGGCTGAGATTCTTCAACGTTCGGGAATTAAGCTGTGGAATAAGCTGCCTGCACTGGTGACCCCTGATGATTTTCGTCAAAGCGATCGCCTGAAGCTGGTATACGAAGGAAAGTTAAACGACTATAAGCCAGTCACCTAAACGCAGAACAGCCTGCTGCCTCGAATCATTGAGCAGCAGGCTGTTGTGCATATGCACAATGAATTTCGTCCTTTAATCAATATTTATTTGATACGCCAGCCTCTATAATGAAAGCGTGTTCAACAAGAGCAAGGGGGCAATCACAATGGAGGCTTTAACTATTAGTTGGATTGGCGCACTGGCAGGGCTTGCTATTGCCATCATATTGATCTTAAGGAAGCTGAACCCGGTCTATTCTTTATTTCTGGGGGCAATTGTAGGCGCTTTAATTGGTGGAGCAAACCTGGAAGAGACCGTAAACATATTGGTGAATGGCACGCAAAGCGTCATGGGCACCGTGCTCCGCGTTCTTGCGGCAGGGGTTCTGGCAGGTGTCATGATGGAGTCTGGAGCGGCAGAGACAATAGCTCAGGCGATTGTGCGAAAATTTGGTGGAAGCAAGGCAATTCTAGCATTGGCACTGGCCACGATGATTATTACAGCTGTTGGGGTGTTCATCCCCGTTGCCGTACTTATAGTGGCACCAATCGCCTTGTCTGTGGGTAACAAAATGGGTATTTCCAAACTGGCCTTGATTCTTGCGCTATCTGGCGGTGGTAAGGCGGGGAACATTATCTCTCCGAATCCCAATACGATTGCAGCGGCACGTGGATTCGATCTGGATCTCAGCAATGTCATGCTGGCAGGTGTGATTCCAGCCATCTGCGGATTAATTGTAACCGTTATCGTCGCTTCAATGCTCAAAAATAAAGGCGTAATGGTTACTGATCAGGAAGCGGAACAGGGTGAAGTGGATACCTCACAGTACCCGCCGCTGAGAAAAGCAATTGTTGCACCTCTGGTAGCTATCATTTTGTTAATGATTAACCCGATTGGTTCAATAACAGGGGTAGAAGTACTATCCACGTTCAAAGTGGATGCGATGTATATTCTACCGCTTGCCGGCATCATCGGCATGCTGGCGATGGGACAAGGTAGAAACATTGTGAAGTACACAACTTCCGGATTAAATAAAATGACAGCAACCGTGCTTATTCTGATCGGCGCAGGCGGAATTGCGGGTCTGATCTCTGCATCCGACTTGTCAGGTCAGGTGGTTAGTTTAATTGAAGCATCCGGCATCTCAGGCACCTTCCTGGCGCCGATTGCGGGTATTCTGATGGCAGCAGCTACTGCCTCTACATCAACCGGTGTCATACTGGCAACAGGCTCGTTTGGCGACGCGATTCTGAACATGGGGACGGCTCCGCTCGCAGCAGCGGTTATGGTGCACACCGGGGCAACCGTCATTGATTCTCTGCCTCAGGGGAATTACTTCCACGTTTCGGCAGACAGCATGAAGATGACGATCCGGCAGCGGATGGGCGTCATTCCTTATGAAGCTATTGTAGGTGGGACGATGGCGATTGTAGCCACATTACTATACGGATTTATCCTCTAATAACAAGGATGGGGTGAGAAGAATGGGAGAGAAGACATTTGTACTGGCACCGGATTCATTCAAGGAGAGCATGACGGCGAAGGAAGTCTGTATTGCGATGGAAAAAGGATTGCGTAAAATCTACCCGACCGCCAGTTACATCCATGTGCCCATGGCAGACGGCGGGGAGGGGACCGTGCAATCATTGGTGGATGCTTCGAATGGTGTCATTCACCGGAAAGAGGTGAGCGGGCCGCTTGGTCAACCGATCATGGCGCAGTATGGCATTCTGGGGGACGGTACCACGGCAGCCATTGAGATGGCATCGGCCAGCGGCATTCATCTGGTAACCCCGGACAGCAGGGACCCGCTCCGCACGACCACTTACGGAACAGGAGAACTGATTCGGGCATGTCTGGATCTTGGCATTCGCAAAATCATTATCGGGATTGGTGGCAGTGCCACCAACGATGGCGGCACAGGCATGGCTGAGGCGCTCGGGGCGAAGTTTCTGGATGCCCAAGGGCAGCCACTTGCTCGTGGCGGTGGGGATCTGAACAAGTTGGCCCATATCGATGTGTCGGGTCTGGACCCGCGTTTGCAGGAAGTGGAGCTCATTGTAGCCTGTGATGTGACCAATCCGTTGTGCGGAGAGCATGGTGCTTCAAGGGTATTTGGGCCGCAGAAGGGGGCTACACCGGAAATGGTACAGCTGCTGGATGGCAATCTCTCTCATTATGCGGAGGTGGTGAAACAGCAGCTGGGCAAAGATATTCGGGATGTTCCAGGCGCCGGAGCAGCAGGTGGACTGGGTGCAGGATTGCTGATTTTTACCCAGGCCGTTCTGCGTAAAGGCATTGAGATTGTCATCGAGTACACAGGTTTGCAGGGCAAGCTGGATCATGCAGATGTGGTGTTTACAGGTGAGGGCGGAATCGATTTTCAAACGAAATTCGGCAAAACTCCTTACGGTGTTGCACAGGCCGCCAAGGAAGCAGGCAAACCGGTGATCGCCATTGCAGGGTATGTTGGTGAAGGTATCGATACACTGTACACGGAAGGTATTGATGCCGTATTCGGTATTGTACCGGGGGCAGCCGATCTGGGTAAGCTGCTTCGTGAAGGGCCGGAGAATGTGGAGCGTACCATGGAGAATATTGCAAGAGTGCTGAAGTTGGGTTTGTGATCTTGATGATCAATCGGGATGAAATGATCAATCAAAGTTATAACGGAGACGGGTTGCGGATCTGCCAGCGTGCAGATGCTGCATGCCCGTCTCTCTTTTTTATGATGGCTGTTGTCACTGATGGAGTGAGAGCAGTCCATGGGTAAGTTCGATCAGTTCGAACCAGTTGTGAGGGTCTCTGCCCGTAATAGTCTCTATGCGTTTGAGGCGATACTGCAGCGTATTGCGATGAATGTTCAGATCGGTAGCCGTTATGGTCATGCTTCCGTTATGGTGGATGAAGCTGCGCAAGGTTTCCAGCAGATCTGCATGGTCTTCCAGCCTGCTAATGATGTTGGCTTGAGACGTCAGGCGAGCCTTGCTGAAGCTTACCAGAAAGTGCACATCATCATAATAGAGGAGAGGGGTAGCTGGCTGAAGTGCCATCAGAATATTCATGACGGATCTCGCCTGCTCATAACAAACAGCAACGTTGGGTTCTTTTCGGCTGACCGAAATCAAGCAGTGAGGCTGTTCTTGACGTAATCGCTCAAGGAGTGAATCAAGATCTGTTTCACTTTGAATCATGATAATCTGTGCGTCACCTTCGTCCTCCATGGAGAAAGAGGGGAACTGCAGCAATACTTTGCCTATACTTTCATTGAATTCAGGAGTACTTCCACTGGCCTTGATGTAAAGGAGGACGGTTGGCAGCTGCAGATCCAGGTTGTATTGCAATGCTTCTTTCCTGATCTTCAGGGAATAGGAACCGTAATGATTCAATAGGCGTTCCAGAAAGGCCTTCTTACGCGATGTTTCATGAGCCAGACTCTCCAGTTGGTTGCGTTGTTCAATGAGGAGCGCGACCGTTGTCCGTACAATGTTACAGAACGGGCGAACCTCGTCCGGATGACCGGAGATTCCGATGACACCCACATGCTGGTTGTTGATCCTAATCGGTTCATTGGTGCCCATTTTCTCTAATTTCCCGTCCTGCCATACCTCAATTCGGCTTCCTGTGGTCAGTGCCCGAACAGCACCCTGATGAACGGTTCCGACCCGCTCTTTCTGGCCGCTTCCAATAATAATGCCCTGTTCATTCATGATGTTGATGTTATACGGAATGTCCTGCATCATTTTGTCGACGATTTCCTGTGCCTGTCTCTCGGTGAGCTGCAGCAACGCTATTTCCCCCTTTCTATTCATTTGGCTTAAATATAGGTCAACCGTTATTTCGAATGTTGGCATATCTATCTACATTGTTCATATGAACGAAATTATAAATGATTGATAAGGCGTACACAAATGACATATTCACCTCAATTGCGCGAGTGATGACATGATCCTGTCCCAGTTCCCGCTCTGATTCGTTAAGGTTCC
The DNA here is from genome assembly GCF_040546835.1 of Paenibacillus sp. PvP094. Classification (NCBI taxonomy): domain Bacteria; kingdom Bacillati; phylum Bacillota; class Bacilli; order Caryophanales; family Paenibacillaceae; genus Paenibacillus; species Paenibacillus sp. PvP094. Next base: position 2,223,731 of record NZ_JBEPOM010000001.1, read on the forward strand.
TTGGACTGTAAAATTTGTAGATGTTCACTACACGTTGATTGATAGGCTCGACATAGAGGGGAGTAGGCCTTCGAGATTATCTGTTAATTAAAAAAATGATGAATAATGACGAAAAATGTAGAGATTCAACCTGGTTTTTACCTTCAAGAAGGGTCTTTTTCCAATTTTTAGATTGATTGTTCAGAATCCGTTCAGAGTTGCGTACTACAATAGACCTAAATTGCGGCCATTTGAATGGAATAGAAAAGAGGAGGATACAGGTTTATGTTTTACAGGAAGCTAGTAAGTTGTTTATTAGTTGCAGTTCTGTTTTTGCAGGTTGTTAGTGTAGGAGGGGTAAGTGCGGATTCCGATCCTACCCCATTAGAGCAGCTCAATCAAATCAGAAAATCAGATCAGGATATTGAACAAACCATTTCACAAGTTCAAAGTCTCATAGAGAACAGCAGTCTAATCGATGATAAAACAATGCTCTATGATGGGCTGGATGAAGAACAAAAGAGGGAACTGGCACGAGGAATGACTCTATTGCTGCCAATTGGGACAGATTATGTGAATCAAAGTCAAGCTAACGACATTTTCTTCTTCTTATGCTTTCTAGTAGAATTGCCTAAAACGATGAATTCAAGTGAAGCACAGTTTTTTTTGGATAATATATATAATTTTTATTTTAGTCGGGCCAGAGGTTTCCTACCTTCTGAACAAGCACAACCAATGGTTGAGGCGAGTGCTGCCTACAGCATGCTAAGAGGTGCTGATAAGGAAATATTCACAAATATTGTGATGTTTGGACCTGCTTTAGGTCAACACCAAACACCCATTAATTATAAGGGTCAGATTGAATTACTGAACGTGCTGATGTCGGATTATCTTCCAATTAACAGACCCATCACTGGATCAGACATGGATGCTGCACTGAATAGTCTCTATGCACACTATCAAATGACTTGGATGATTGGTATGAATCCAAATGCTGCAGTTCAGCCTTTTCCAATCAACATGGAGAAGATGTCTACAATCCAGAATAATGAGCAGAGACGGGCGGAACTGGCAGATTGGATGATTTATAAGAGACCTGGTATTGAAGGCTACAATACCACAGCAGAAGTACAAGCTGCCTTTGACGCATTCTTCGCAGTGGCTGCCCCAGCAGTAACAGCGGATGATGAAACCAACTTAATCGTGGGTGCGGACGACACGATGGAATACAGCACGAATGCTGGCTTAGATTGGTTTGTTTACAGTTCTACTAATCCACCTCAATTTGACGGTGCCCAAACAGTATGGGTGCGTGTGAAGGCAACTGGAAGTAGCCCAGCAGGTCCTTACGAGACATTGACGTACACCGAGAATAGAGGAGCAGATCCACTTGAGGCACTAAACTTGGCAAAAAGCCATGCAGATGTAGCTGGTGTACTCGTGGCAGTTCAAGACCCACAAGTCGGAGTAATTCTCCCTCAGGATTTTGGCAACTGGACCAAGGATGAGAAAGAATCCATGGCTGAGTTTCTAACGCTTATGAACGGCAGCAAAGGATATGTAAGTAAAGATCAAGTGCAATATGTGATTGACCTGGTTGTTTACCCTCGGAACCTGCTTCAAACGCGTGATTTGCTGAGCGTGGAGCAGAGGGTTACAACGTATTTTGACATGCTGAGAGGTCTGCCTGACGTATTCAGTGGAAATATGGATTCCAGCATCTCTACCATTTATAGCATTGGGAAAAAGTATAACAATCTGTCAGCAGTAGATAAGCAGATTCTGACCTACAAGCTTAAATTCGATATTATACGCAGTTCATTACCAGTATATAAGTATAGTGAGCAGTTATCTGCTAATCTTTCAACGTATGGACCAATTAACAGTCTGACTAGCAAACCTCAAATGTATAGTGCACTGGTACGTCTTCGTTTATTACAGAAAGAATCAACACAGTATAACCGTGATTTGTCTACAACAGAATATATGGATGACTTCCCGCTTAACCTTAGTAAGATTGATGACATTACCAATGAAAAATATCAAGAACTCGCCCAATGGATGATCGATAAGCGTCCAGTGGAAGGTTACGCAAACTACCAGGCAATTCAACAAACGTTCAATGCTTTCTTTGGCCCATTATCACCCATGGAACAATTAAACGATGCAGTGGATGCAGAAAATGTAGGTGAGGTTCTAACTATTATCCGCAACAGCCCTGAGCTTGTAATACTCCCTGCGGGATTCAATGATCTTACTCCTGAAGAGCAGTTAGCTGTAGCTCAAGCTTTGATTGATTTGCTTCCGGATAAATATGATTATGAAAATGAAGGACAAGTAAGATATACCGTTGAGCTGGCATATGAAGCTGTGCTTGCCTATAAGGCAACGAGTCAGGCCGAGATGCAAAGTCATTTGGATAATTTCTATATGAAGCTTTCTCAAGTCGATGAATATATCTCGATTGAAGACTTCGAAGATTATGAAGAATTCCGTGAGCTTAGCAAAAAGTACGTAGAGGGGTCTGTTGTAGATCAGAAATTGATCGCTTATATGGCTCGCCTCATCTTCAAAGAAGAGGGTATGTCAGTGGATAAGGCTGTGCTCGGCATGGTTATGATCTTGACCATTTCTCCGTCTCTTAATGTAAACACAGCAGACGAGATGAGCCAGACCTTGTTTACACTTCTGATGATTCAACAAGAGGTGGAAGAGTACAACAAACAATCGGATCATGAAAAGCTGGATGACTTCCCATTGAATTTCTCGAAATTAGCAGATGTATCGAGTGATGAATCTAAGATCGAAAAACTCGCACAATGGATGCTGGATAAAAAGCCAGCTAACGGTTACGTAAGCTATACCGAGGTTCAATCGGCATTTGACGAGTTTTTTGAACCTAAGACACCGGTTGTCACGCCGCCAAGCAGTGGCGGAAGCGGTGGTGGATCTTCATCTACACCTGTAACATCAACGCCTGCAACAAATAAAGAAACACTTACGGTGGATGTGAATGGTACCAACGGGACCAACTTGGTGAAAACAACAATTACACGTACAACAGAAACAAATGGTAAGGTGAAGGACCTCGTAACAATGTCTGAAGCGACTGCCAAAGAATCCGTAGAAAAAGCGAAACAGCTTGGCATGGATACAGCACGCATCATCATTCCGGATGCCAAAGATTCCGTATCCGAGACTCGCGTAGAACTGCCAAAAGCAGCAGTAAAACAGCTGAATGATGGCGGACTTAAGCTGGAGATCTCGACAGAGAATGCAATCATTTCAATTCCTACGGCTTCGACCGCTGGTTTCGACCAAGACTTGTACTTCCGCATTGTGCCAATGAAGCAGGAATCCGAGCGCAAGCAAGTGGAAGAACGCGCGAAGCAAGAGCAATTGATTCAGCAAATTACGCCGGATGCAAATGTCAAAGTACTGGCTCGTCCAGTCGAAATCGAAACGAATATGCAGAGTCGTGAAGTAACACTGACATTGCCACTGCGTGATAGTCTGCCGACAGATGCAGCAGCACGTCAGAAGGCTTTGGACAACCTGGCTATCTATATTGAACACAGCGACGGTACCAAAGAATTGCTGCAAGGGAAGCTGGTTCAGCTGAACGATGGCAGTGAAGGCATTGAATTTACAGTAAGCAAATTCAGTACGTTCACACTGGTTGTGGTCGATGGACTGAAAGCGGCAGAAACAATTAATAAACCATATATCAAAGGTTTTGGTGACAAGTTCCGTCCAGATGCATTCGTGACTCGTGCTCAAATGGCAGCCATGTTGGCTCGTAACCTGACGGATGAATCTAAATCTATTAATTCCGGTAATTTTGCCGACGTAGCAGCAACTCACTGGGCAAACAGCGAAATTGCACAAGCTCAATCCGCAGGGATCATGAATGGCATGAGCGCAACTCAATTTGTACCAGAAGGTTCGATCACACGTGCGCAGATGGCGACGATTGCTTACCGTTGGATTCAGCAGCAATCGGGCAATGCAACTGCAGCATTGGAAGCTAGATCATCCTTTACGGATGTGTCCACAGATTCCTGGGCTGCAGAAGCGATCGCATATGTACAATCTGCTGGCTTGATGACTGGATACACCGATGGTACGTTCAAACCGGATAGCCGATTGACCCGTGCTGAAGCAGTAAAAGTATTAAATGTGTTGTTCAAGCGTACCCCAGCAGTGGGTACAGGTTCACAATCGTTCTCTGACGTACCCGCGTCTCACTGGGCATATGCAGATATTGAAGCTGCAGCACAGCAATAATGATCTGCTAAATTGAAAATAAATAAGGCTACCCGAAGGGGTGGCCTTATTTGTATTTAAAAGAACGGATTGCGGCTTATTTTAGATGCGAATTTTACATATCTTTACCTGCAACAAACTGTCGAGACGTTTATTCCACGGTGTCTGTCCTTTTTCACGTATCACGCAATGGTTTCAAATCTCTGCAATCACCGAGAATACTGCTCCGTATGCAGTAGTTTCTGCATAACCGGTGAAGTCACATCTGTTGCAGACGTATAGTTGTTGTTGTGTTGTTATCATGGGTTGATCCTCGAAATATTCCTTCGTTGTGTGCATAAAAGTTCCACGTGAAACGTCTCAACCCCGGCCTTTTTGGGTAAACTTGTAAATTGATCTGGCGGGGCTCTATACTCAATAGTATGTATAACATTTGATAGCAGAGAGGATGTATACGCCGCATGAGAGAACTTCAAGTTAACACACGGTACGGTACAGTTGAGGGAGAACATCTGCATGGAACAAGTGTATGGAAAGGCATCCCTTATGCCAAACCGCCGGTGGGCGAGTTGCGCTTTCAAGCCCCGATTCCGCCTGAATCCTGGGATGGAGTCAGGGAAGCGAAGCAGTTCGGACCTGAAAATATACAGCCAAGACATCATCAAGCAGAAGGGATATTCGGAGATCCTCCTGCCGAGTCGGAGGACAGTCTGTATCTGAACATCTGGGCACCGGAAAAAGAAAGCCAGTATCCTCTCCCCGTTATGGTATGGATTCATGGAGGCTCATTCACTTCGGGGGCGGGAAGCCAGCCTTTGTATGATGGAACCCATCTGGTCCTGCGTGGCAATGTCATCGTTGTGACGATTAACTATCGTCTTGGCCCACTTGGATTCATGCATATGGCTCCACTTGGGGAAGGGTTTGCAACCAACGTGGGCCTGCTGGATCAGGTTGCTGCCCTGCAATGGGTGCAGGATAACATCGGAGCCTTTGGCGGTGATTCTGGCAATGTTACTGTATTCGGTGAATCGGCCGGCAGTATGAGCATTGCTGCATTGATGGCCATGCCGGCGGCCAAGGGCTTGTTCCATCGTGCCATTATGCAAAGCGGAGCATCGCAGTTCATGCCTGCAGAGCAGGCTGCCGAGATCCGGAGCGGTGTATTGAGGGTTCTGGGTGTAACCCAGGATGATCTGCATAAGCTGAAAGATATCCCGGCAGAGCAGATCCTTGCTGCTGGCGAAACGGTCAAAAAACACAGCGGTGCTGCCATGGCATTGTTATTTCAGCCCGTACTGGATGGAGTAACGCTCCCGCAGTCTCCACTTGAGGCTGTACGTGCGGGAGCTGCCCAAGGCATCCCTGTATTGATTGGAACTACCCTGCATGAAGGTGCGCTGTTCATTCAGCCGCATGTCCCTTATTCGGAAGAGATTGATATGGTACAAGCGGTCGACTTCATGACGCCCGATCTGGAGAACCGGGCAGCGATCGCGGACAGTTATCCCAAAACGGCAGACGGACAGGCTCAGGTGATGACCGATCTGTTCTTCTGGCGCTCAGCGCTTCAATACGCGACTGCTCAACAGAAATATGCCCCCGTGTGGATGTACCGCTTCGATTGGGTCATGCCGGAGCATCCATTGCTGAGAAAGTCGATTCACAGCATTGATATCTTCTTTGCTTTCAATACACTGCATGCGCTGAAATCCATGAACGCCGAACCGGATGCAGCAGCTGCAGAACTGGCAGGCAAAGTGCAGGATGCCTGGATTTCCTTTGCCAAGAATGGCCATCCGGAAACGGCTGGAGTGAACTGGCCTCCTTATGAGGAGAATCGCGCGACGTTGATCTTCAATCATGAGATTGAACTTGCGCATGACCCAGAGTCATCCAAGCGGGAACTGCTTGGCGTATAAACGAGCCAATTATAGCGTCATGGTACACAGATCAAAGGCGTCTTCCGTCATGCTTGATGGAAGACGCCTTTTCTTTGTCTTTTCAATACACTACTGCTGACCAAGTGTCCGATGTACGGCGTAATTCATTTACGGGAAGCTCTGATATTGGATACATGATCACAATAGAATGAACGGCTGCCTCTAGAGAAGAGTACCAATATGACGTGAATGAAGAGTGCTCCGAACAGGAGCATATAGAGACCGATCATACCGATCGAAATCCATACTTTATAGGGTTCAAGCACCGAGTCATTATTGACAAAGGCATAATCGTTAACGAGCCGGATCATGGTAAACATGAGCCAAGGCACATAAAGCGCGAGCCAGCGTTTAAACAGCAAAGGCATGGAAGGTTTCCCTGTCTGCCTGCGAACATACCGGAAGCGCATAAGTGCGGAGCCTGGCGTGTTACCGTCCCGGATACTCGGAATGAGAAACAATACAATGAGCATCGCGATGGTTGTATTGGCTGCGCTGTTGATCACATCGGTACTGGATAGACTGAAGATCGAGAGCAGATTCGATAGAAATACCACCACAACACCGTCGATGATGAGTGCAAGCAGCTGAGGGATCGGGAACACTTGGTTTTGCTCCACAATTTGCTCACTTTTTGCCTGAATGCTGGCACGTGACGGGAATAGGGCAAGCAGGATCGGTGCTGCGAAGAATCCAAGTACCGCTCCTGACGTATTCGACAGCAGGTCATCGACATCAAACAGTCGATAAGGGCAGCTGTAATAGCCGTAGAATCCGGTGATTTGCGTTATCTCAAAAAACAGGGAAAGTCCAAATCCGCCAAGCAGGGCATATTTCCAGTAGGATCTCTTTTGAAAAAAATACCGGATATATATGCCGAGAGGCATGAGCAGCAGCACATTAAACAGAATTTGCAGAAAAGCTCTGCCTTGGATCATCCCCATGTAGGTGGACGGCTGGGACCATACAATCGGTGTTTCTTTCATGATATCTTTTACAAAAGTGAAGGGGACGAGATTGTAATATACGGTATCTGCTGCCTGCTGGGCACACGTATTGCGGGTTGTCGGGAAGGGCAGGATGACGAGACAATACGCAGCGAGAATATAAAAGATGAACGAAAAACTGACGGCAAAGCGTGACCAGCTGAAAAATCCATCTTTGCGATAGCCATAAATGAGCCACGGAATAAGCAAAAACATGGCGATGATCACGAAAATAAAGAAAGCTGTTTGTACAGGGAAAACATAAGAAGACATGGACATTGACATGACAAGAAACTCCTTTTGAAGAAATATATTTCATGGACGGGCTGAACCCGGAAGCGAATATGAAATTAACACGAATCAGAATCTAAATTTGGATATATCGCGGGAAACTCTCCCGGATAGGTATATCGTATAGGATGCGTTTTAAAGTAAGGAGAGGTGAACCTTAAATTTCGTTTAAATTCCATTAACCGAACGCAGAATGGGGGATAACATGGATTTAACGTGATCCATTCGCTGGAAGGAACATGAGGAATCCCGTATACTTGCGAGAAGCCCAAAAAAGGAATGGAGAGTTTAAACGATATGTCCAATTTACCTAACTGCCCCAAATGCAATTCCGAATACACATACGAGGACGGTAATCTGCTGGTATGCCCGGAATGTGCACATGAGTGGACGTTGGAATCCGAAACCGAGCGTGCAGAAGAAACTAAAGTAGTACGTGACTCGAACGGCAATGTTCTGAATGATGGAGACACTGTGACAGTCATTAAGGATCTGAAGGTGAAAGGAAGCTCACTGGTTGTCAAACAAGGAACCAAAGTCAAAAATATCCGTTTGATTGACGGTGACCATGATATCGACTGCAAAATCGATAGTTTGGGTGCGATGAAGCTGAAGTCTGAATTTGTGAAAAAGATCTAGAAGGTTACATATTTAAGGTTGTAACAGAATGAACAAGGCGTGAACGTATTTAATGAGGTACATGTATTTCGTGTTGTAAGAATCTTTCGAGATGCATTGACAGGGGATATATGGATGGTATACACTTTCTGAAATTTAACAGGTAAACGCAATGATCAGGAGTATTAAGGACTAAGGCTGGCCCAGAGAACTGCTGCATGGTGCAAGGCAGTCCAACCTATCCCCAACTCGCCTGTGAGCGGCAGGATTGAGCAGCAGTCATTCAGACGGACTGAGGTCAGATCCTGACGGGCTAACCCCCGTCATCAGGTTCCTGAGTTTCTGTGGCCCAGTAGATACAGAGAGATCTGTCATTAGCATGGTCCATGGATGAAGAAGAGTGGTACCGCGAAGGTCATACCTGTCGCCTCTTAGTTGAGGTGGCAGGTTTTTTGCATTTTTTGACCCTAAATGAAAAAAGGCAGGTGTCGGATGAATGACAAGAGAACGCATTATTGACTATTATTCCGGGTTTGACGAATGGGGAAGATTGGAGCGAGAACCGCTGGAGTTCATCATTAACATGCATTACATCAGGGCACATCTTCCTGCAGCTGGACTCGTTCTGGATAATGGCGCAGGGCCAGGGAAATATGCGATGGAGCTTGCGAGGGATGGATACCGAGTAACCCTGTCAGACTTGACACCTGCTTCCGTGGATATCGCTAGGCAGAAGGCTAAGGAGTATGATCTGACGAAGCAGTTTGAGGGATTCCACGTACTGGATGCAACCCGTCTGGAGGGGCTGGCTGACGATACATACGATGCATCGCTGATGCTGGGACCGCTGTATCATCTCCAGACTGAACAGGAGCGGGTAGCGGCTGTAAGAGAACTACACCGGGTAACGAAGCAAGGCGGCATGGTGTACATCGCGATGCAAAGCCGAATGAGAATGGGCATTAACTCGCTGCAGTCTCCCCAGCACTGGAAACCGAATGATCATATGGGTGCCATTCGTGCTTTTATGGAAAAGGGGACATTCGACCATCAGGATCAGGGCCGATTCACAGGGGCGTACTATTTTAACATTCAGGACATTCAACCATTCATGGAGCAGCACGGATTCGAAACGGTGAATCTGATTGGATCATCCAGCCTCGGAGCCATGCTCACAGCAGAACAGCAGCAGTATTGGAAAGAGCGCGGGGAGTATGAAGAGATGATCCAATTCATGATTGAGAAGGCAGCAGATCCTACAATTCTGGGGATTTCCTCTCACCTGCTGTACATCGGGACCAAGAAATAATCATGAATGTCACAAAAATAGAGAATAATATATCAAAATCATGCCCTCTGGAGAAAGAGGGCTCTTGTGTTTTTCTTCAAAATAGTTCAATATTAAGATACATAACAAAAGGTGATCTACTTACAATAGGTTAGATGAACGACGGATCGCTTCATAAACAGGGAGGAACAGAACATGGAAATCGGAATTAGTACCTTTGTAGAGACAAATCCAGATGTGAAAACTGGAGAACTCATAAGTCACGCACAGCGTATTCGTGATGTTGTAGAAGAGATTGTCCTGGCTGACGAGGTCGGTCTGGATGTATACGGCGTAGGGGAGCATCATCGTGCTGACTATGCAGCATCATCCCCGGCAGTGATTTTGGCAGCAGCGGCTTCACAGACCAAGCGCATCCGGCTGACCAGTGCTGTAACTGTACTGTCATCGGATGATCCGGTACGGGTATTTCAGGACTTTGCAACGCTGGACGGCATCTCGAATGGACGTGCGGAGATTATGGCGGGCCGGGGTTCGTTTATCGAATCCTTCCCTCTATTCGGCTATGATCTGAACGACTACGACGAGTTATTCGATGAGAAACTGGATCTGCTGCTTAAGCTTCGTGATTCGGAAAAGGTAACCTGGGAAGGAAAGCATCGTCCTTCCTTCAACAATCTGGGTATCTACCCGCGTCCAGTGCAGGAGAAGCTGCCCGTATGGATTGGTAGTGGTGGTAATCAGGAATCGGTTGTACGCGCAGGTCTGCTCGGTCTGCCGCTGGTACTCGCGATTATTGGTGGTCGTCCGGTTCAATTTGCCCCACTGGTGGAGCTGTACAAAAAAGCAGCAGCCCATGCAGGGCATGATGCTTCCAAACTGACGGTGGCATCACACTCTCACGGTTTTATCGCGGATACGATGGATGAGGCTGTTGAGAAATTCTTCCCACCTGCTCAGGCTGTCATGAACATACTGGGCCGTGAACGTGGCTGGGGGCACTACAGCCGTGCAACATTTGATGCTGCACGCAGTCTTGAAGGCGCATTGTACGTTGGTGACGTAGAGACCGTGGCTCAGAAGATTATTTACCTGCGCAAGGAAGTTGGCATCACTCGTTTCATGCTGCACACCCCTCTCGGCACAATGCCGCATAATGAGGTGATGAGAGCCATTGAATTGCTTGGTAAAGAGGTTGCTCCAATCGTTCGCAATGAAATTGCACGTTGGGAAGCGGAGAATGGTGAAGCGCGTTAATTCTGCCCGTTCGTCGATCAGAGAAAAGCGAACATCACTTATTTTAACGTAACAAAAGGAGTAGAGGCTCAGCATACCAAGCTGGGCTTCCACTCCTTTTTTTGTTTTGGGCTGTTTTACAATTTTATGATGCCATACAGAATGCTGGTTCCTGCTGCACTCAGTGCAATCAGCTGAATTTTCAGGCCTAATCCATTAAAGCTGAATACTTTCGGAAGCAGCCAGTATAGGCTGATTGTTGTCCAGAGCGTGTACAAGAATGCTGCAGCAAGCAGCTGTCTCCCGGAGATTTCCCTGATTGCGGAACTCAGCAGACCCGGAAAGGTTGCATCACCAATCATTTTCAGATTCCAGTAGGAGAGAAGAAAATAAACAAGCACAACGCCCATCGTTCCCACGATCATCAGCGTATCCTTGCTCAGCAGTAGACTGCTAAGAGTCCGTGACCTGTTCTTCATTTCCCCGAAACCGATGAGGAAAAAAAAGAAGCCTACCACCATTCCTACACCGGCTCCTGCCGTGCACAGCGTAAGTAGAACGATACCGAGGATGCCAATAATCCATAACATGTCATCACCTTCTTCAGAGCCTTGCGAACTTCCCGCTCGCAGAGCCATACCATGCTGTCCATTCTACGCCTGATTGTACGGCTCATCAATGAAGTGCCTTCCCTGTTATCTGGTTCCCGCTTTTGAACAGCGTATAGTGAATGACCTCACCGCTCCAGAAATGGAAGGCCAGATCAATCTGCCCGTTATGCAGTTCACTCAGCCATTCCGGCTGCAGAATCAGTTGATCTGTTTCATAAGAAGGTGCAAATGTAGTCAGGAATTCTTTGTAAGGAGTCCAGTTCTGCGGAGCAGTAAACTCTCCAGAGGAATAGACGGCTTCCATGGTGGCGAGCTGATTCCCATGAAAGAGCGTTGGTATGGAGAAATCCTCTGTAGTACCGAATGCATTCTCCAGATCGGGCTTGGCCGATACGACGAGCTTCCATGTCCAGTCTGCACCTTGATTGAACTTCGCTGTGATGATAGCCTGTTTGCCGAGCTGGTCGCCCTTGCTAACCATACGGGATAATGCATCTGCTTGGATAAGCAGCGTACTCCCGCTGAATGAATAGTCTGCGTTTTGTTTCAACAGCTGCTCACCTGCATAGAGCGATACGAGTTTAGTTCCATTTAACTTGACTGTCAGCTCCGTATCCTGAATGGGGTAGCCTTGCCTCAGGTACAGTAGGTCACGATCTCCAACAGCAGAACGGCCTGTCCATCCTGCCTGAATCATCTGAAATAGAGCCGGATCGGACCACACATACGTCTCCCGGTTTAGATGCTGGCCATTGTCCCACAATATGGATGCGATCTTTTTGTCCTTCAGCTCATGCCCGATGAATTCGAAATATTTTAGCTTTTCGCCCTGTTCAATAACATCTGTATGTTTATCGAATCCCAGCAGTCCGTACTCGCCAAGAACGACCGGAATCCCCTGCGTGACGAGTGCCCTGTATATATTGTTAAACGTGCTGGCAGCATCATTCTTGGTATCGGTATCAAACGTGGTGTGTCCAGCGATATTAACGCTAAATGGCCAGTAACCGTAGTAATGCACGGTGGCAATCAGGTTCTTATCCTTCAGTTCAGTGATGGTATGCCTCAAACTGTCAAGCCTTGCCTGTGTCGGTGAACCTTCAAGTGTAGGCAGCAGAAGTGCACGCTCTTCGTTATTGCCGCCAGTGCTGCGAATCAGCTTCACAAACGTCGTGTTTAATTCATGCAAAAGGGTAAGCTGCCTTGGCTCATCGATATTGCTTCCTGCTCCCATATCACCCGCCTGAGTGATTCCACGATTGAAGCGCGGTTCATTCACACTTTCGAACATCAGCCTCAGTGGAGCATCCTTGAATTGATTCGCAATTTGGGTCCACACTGCTGTGTAACGAGCGAGTACCTGGTCATGATCGGTTTCCAGCTGACTGATCCAGAGATAAGAATCATGATGGAGATCCAACACGACGTACAGATTGGCATCCAGTGCCCATTTGATCACTTCCTGGACCCGTCCCATGTAAGCAGGATCTATCCGGTAATCCGGGGCGGCACCAATATGCTGGTCCCAAGTAACGGGGATTCGTATGCTTTTGAATCCTTGAGCGGCAACGTTTCCGATTAATTCCGAAGTAACGCGTGGATTGCCCCAGTAGGTTTCATCCGGACCTACCGTATCCAATGAGTTGCCGAGGTTCCATCCGGGCTGCATCTGATCCACAACCGTTTGCAGTGGACTGAAGGCGGTCATTTCACGCTGCCTCGCAAGCTCGGATTGGGCTGCAGACGCAGGTAATGGCAGCAGGATGAACAGGTACATCGCGATGCATGTCAGTGTGATGGAGATAGGGCGACTAGGTAATTTCATGAAGGCTCCTTTAGCTTGAGTGATCTCATTATGTTTTCGTCCTGTAGATCGACGTAAAGCATTATATCAAAAGGAGTATCGGGATGAGCCATGTATTTTTTACCCAAGTGTCTATTCGTTCTCGGATTCGTACTTTTCCCGGTGCTGCTTCTTCATTTCAATATAATCCGGGTCAGTCTTGGCAATCTCCCACTGTGCCTTGAAGATAGCTGCAGCTTCCGCTTTCACTTTGTCATTCTGATAGGGAAGAATCGAACCGTCCTCTTTCGAATATTTGCGTCCACCTTTATGGTTCGTATATCGCCGGGCCCGTGTATATCCCATCTGCAGAAACTTGCGCGCCATATCCATGCCAACGAAATCTTCCTTTTTCTTATATTCCAAAAATAGCTCGTAGATCTTCTCCGATGATTCGGTCGCGATCTCGGGTGTTTTAAAACGCCAATAGGGCAGAATCTCGCTCTTGTAGGGTTCCACCATCAGTACACCCTGCTCTCCCCGTCCGACGGTATATAGCTCGGGATGTTTGCGCAGATCGAGCTCTTCATAATTCAGGGTGTAATCGAATTTTTTCATCGGTGTGGTCCCTCCTTGAGATAACATGTATGGTATTGCCATGCTTGATCATGGGATTTTGTAATCGTAATATGACTTCTACCTCTTTTTACCCCGATTCTTTTGGAACATGCACGGTTAATGGGGGACAGAGGATTAAAATCATAGGAGGGATCATGATATGGGAATGTCCGGTAGATATCTTGTGGTGACTGACGAGTTGATTGAATCAATCAAGTCAGGCGAGATCAGTGTGCATGATTGTTCCGTTGATCTGGATATTGATAAAACGTGGCAGATGCTTCAGTTCACATTAACCGGTAATCTGGCGGATGGAGAGCCGCCTCTGGGATATGTGGTGCCGATGTCAGGGGAGCAATATCTGGGAAACTATTCTGACATGGATCTGTTTCTGCTCTCGAACGAACAGGTGCTGGAAGCCTATATGGCTCTGGAGCAGCTGGACCCCGACGAACTGAGGGCACGTTTTGACCTGGACCAAATGGTTACGGAGGGCGTCTATCCGGTCATGGAAGGCTGGGATGCAGAGGAGACGTTCAGGGAGATCGTTCAAACAATGAATGATGTTCAGGCTCTATATCAGGCAACTGCAGCCGCCGGGAATGGAATCGTCTTTTATATTTTCTGAAACGGTTCATAAAGGTGACGCTCCTTCATGTTTAAGCTGCTTCGGTTCGGGTTATTGATAAAAATAAGGCGATTGCCTTGATAATTATCACGAAAATCCGGTAGAAGAGAGGGATTACGGATGACACAGGACCAGAATGAAGAGAACAAAGCCATTCAAGACGACGAGCCGGATCAATTTGAAACCCCTGTAACGACAGAGGACAATGAACCGACTGAAGAGGTTGCCGAGGAAACCGAAGAGTAATGTACGAGGTCGTCTAAAATAGATTCTTATCCAAAGGTCGGACACATTTCCGGCCTTTTTTGGCGTTTTTACGTTCCACTGGTTTACAACATTTACCTGTTGGCCTCATAATAGGAATGAACCACATTTTTCCTAAGGAGGAGATCGTATCAAAAATCGAAGGTTAGCCAAGTGGATCGCCGTACCACTCGTTTTGATGATGGTGGCGCTTACGGGATGTCAGGCTGTTGGTGGGGTGGATATTAGTAAAGCCATGGCCAACAGTACAAACGTAAAATCCGGTGAATCGAAACAGTCCATGCACATTAACATAGAGCCGGCTAAAGAATTCGCTACTGAGAAAGACAACGAAATGATTGAACTTATTAATTCCGTATCCCTGGACATTGAGAATGCCAAAGTGAAGGATGCCCAAACGGCATCAATCCAAGGCGCTGTAAGTTTCCAAGGAACCAAACTGCCTTTCCACCTTTCCATGGACGAAACCCAAATGGTGATCGACCTGGACGGTGCGCAGAAGCCGCTGTACATATCACTTGAGGCTCTGGAAGGCGCGCAAACGCTTCCGATGATGGACACCAAGGCTCTGGAAAAGCAGATCGAGGAGCTCTCTCCCAAATTGCTTTCCTTTGTCCTGAAGCATTTGTCCAATCCGAAAAATATCTCTGTTACGCCTGTACAGGAATCAGTTAACGGTGAGTCCCTCAGCCTCTCCAAGCTTCATATGGAGATCACTGGAGAAGAGATTCTTGCCATGGTTAAACCGTTCCTGACAAGTGTTGCCAAGGATGAGCAAGGACTCAAGGATCTGATCGGCGATCTATATGAGGTGTTCTATCCACTGCTGACAGCAATCAATCAAGTGGAAGAAGTGGACACAGGAGCCATGACCTCTTTAATGCCAGAATCCAAGGAGGCAGCTGTTGCAACCATGTACCCGATGATCAAGGCAGGACTCGACGAGCTTCTGGTTAACTATGATCAAGGGTTGAACGAATTGTTGAATGAAGTGCCCGAACTGAAGACGGTATTTGGAACAGATACAACGTTTAAGCTCGATTTCTATCTCGACAGTGCGCTGAACATCCGCAAGCAGAATGCTGAGTTGAAAGTGGCACTGCCTGCCTCCGAGGATCTGCCTTTGCAATCCGTGACGCTATACGCAGACAGCGAGCAGTGGAATATCGGTGGACCGGTAACCGTGGATGCGGTTGATACAACAGGTGGCGTAATCGATCTGATGAAGGAAGATATCACTCCGGGACAGATGCTGCGCAACTTTGATTCCAATTCTGTCGTGTATCAGCTGCTGAAAGACGAAGCCGGCATCACTCGGAAGAGCATTATGCTGTATCCGGAAGATGAGATCTATGGTGCCATTACGGTGAAAAATACAACATTCGTTCCTCTGCGTTACCTGTCCGAGGAATTGGATGCTGAGGTGAAATGGACCAAGGGATCAGATACCATCGTTGTTATTGACGATATTACAGGCAATGAGATTGTTCTAACTGTGGGTTCCAAGAACGCAACGGTTGCGGGCAAGGAAGTAACCATGGTTGAATCGGCCTATGTGGGCAAAAATGGAAAAACTTATGTTCCACTGCGCTTCATGGCTGAGTCTCTTGGAGCGAGCGTGGATAAGGAAAAAGAAACCGGCTGGATCTTTATCGATCGACCATAAGTCATAACATCTGTACGACATCTGTATGTGCGAGAGGGGATTTCAGAGTATGCCAGATTCCTTGTAATCTCCGTCATCAGAAAGCGCCTGACTCCCAGCAAGTTGTTGGGGACAGGCGCTTTTATTATTATGATCGAATATTAGGCAGGCTGAAGAGCCTGCGGCTTTTTGCTGAATCCAGTACTTCCGGCGGTAAAGCCCATTTGCCGATAGAACTCATGAGCTGCTTCACGGTCGGGACGGTTACCGCTGTTCAAGGAGAGCGAGTCTATGCCTTGGCTGGCTGCCCACTGCTCTGCTGCCAGAATCAGCTGACGGCCTATCCCGGTGCCTCTGAACTGGTCATGCACGATGAGTGCCAGGATGCGGCAGTGCTGACCGTTTTTCTCATACAGGTAAGAGGTCTGCATGCCAATTAGTCCAACCACACGTCCACGAACCTCGGCGACGAGCGTATTAAAATTTGCATCAGCTGCAATGTGGGCATAACGCTCCTGCATTTCAGCATACGTCGTAGGATAGCCCAGTTGGTCCATGAGAATGACCATATCCTGCAGATCGTCCGTTGAACTGCTGCGTATTGTTACATCCTGGTTCATGATAGCTGTGCCTCCTTATTTCGTTCCTTCAGTGAGAGTTCAATGATGGTATCCAGCAGCTCCGTAAAGGAAATACCTGCAGCTGCTGCACTTTTGGGCAGCAGACTGTTACGGGTAAGACCTGGAAGCGTATTGACTTCAAGCACATAAGGCATGCCATCACGGATGATCATATCCACGCGGGCATAGACGCTGCATTTCAGCACACGGTAACAGGCAAGTGCGGCATCTTCCACGCGCTGGTGAATGTCGGCAGGCAGCTGAATCACCTGTTCTTCGGCACCGCCATCATTATATTTGGAGCTATAGTCGAAGAACTCGGCGCTTGAACGAATGGAGATGATCGGGAGCATCTTGCCATCTACAATGGCACAGGTAATTTCATCCCCTGCGATATATTGTTCAATCATGACCGTGTCATCCCATTTGAGTGCGGCTTCAACCGCGGCTTGAAGAGATGAAGGCTCTTGAACAACCTGGGTGCCAATGCTGGAGCCGCCGGAGTTGGGCTTCACAACGACCGGATACGTCAACTGCTGCACCACCGTAGATGACAGTTCTTCCAGATGGTTCACCTGCACCCACGCTCCAGTAGGTATGCCCGCATGGTGCATGAGCTGTTTGGACATGTCCTTATCCATACATACGCTGCTGGACAAGACACCGCAACCGGTGTATGGGATGCCCAGCGACTCCAGTGTACCTTGAACTGTACCGTCTTCGCCGTATTTGCCATGCAGTGCGAGTAAGGCTACATCAATACCCGCCGATTTGTCGATCAGATCCCGTTTGCTGCTTAGCTCAATGGGAATGACCTCATATTTATCCCTGTCCAGATGGGCAATCATTTCCTGTCCGGTGAGCAGGGAAATATCCCGCTCGGAAGATGTACCGCCCATAATCACGCCAACCTTCATGTGTAATCCTCCCATGTTGTTTTTCAGCCGTTTCAGCTCATCTGAGCTGCGGTCTCACCAATGATACGAATACCTTTGCGAATATTCTCATCGCTGACCCTTGAGAAGCCCAGGCGCATCGTATTTAACCCCTGACCTGGTTCCAAATAAAAGGTATCGCCGGGCGTGAAGGTCACACCCTTCACCTTGCAGGCAGCCAGCAATTCCCGGGTCCGGTATTCCGGAGGGAATTGCACAAACAAATGCAAACCGCCCTCGCCGGAGATCTGGCACATGGGCAGATGCTTGCGCAAGCAGCGCACGACCAGTTCGTATTTCCGCTTATATTCAGTGCGGGCCCGCTTCAGATACTTCTCAAAATTGCCGTTGCTCAAGTATTGGTAGAGCAGGGATTGGTCCAGTGTTGAGGTGTGAATGCTCCGGGCCCGTTTCATGCTTTCCAAATAATCAATCAGCGCTGCATCTGCAATGACCCAGCCTACTCGCAGCCCGGGAAAGAGTACCTTGGAGAAGCTGCCCAGATAGACCAGTCCATTACCCTTGCCCGCACTAGCGATGAGAGGGGAGACGTGGGAACCGGAATAACGCAGTTCCTCATTGAACCCGTCCTCGATAATGGGCACTTCGTACTGATTCATTAACCGGATAATCTCTGCCCGTTTGGCAGGAGAAGTCACCGTTCCGGTTGGATTGTGATAAGAAGGTACCAAATAGGCCAGATCATACGAACTTGTGACGAGTTCATGTTCCAACTGCTGCAGATTGAGTCCGTCCGGCTCCATGTCCACACCTGTGAGGTTGAACTCATGAAGCTTCAGATTTTTGATGGCCGTATGATGGGTAGGATTCTCGCATAGAGCTCTGCCGCTTTGTCTGCGCAGTGCACCAAGCACTAAATCGAAGCCTTCCGTGAATCCGTTGGTAATTAGAATATCCTTGCCGGTCAGGTCAACACCCTTGTTCTCCATGTACCGGAGCAGATAGTTCATCAAAGGACGGTAGCCTTGTGCATATCCGTAGTTCAGCAGCACTTCGCCTTCGAGAGACATGCGATCAAGGAAGGCCCGTTTCACATTATGCAGATCGAACAGCTTTTCATCCGGGGCAATACTGGTAAACGAGATCTCGCCACGTTCTGCACCAGAACCATGTTTCATCAGATCATATTGTTCCGCCTGGATGGCATAGTCGCTTACGCGGCTCTTCCAATCCAGCTGCCAGCCATTGGTTGGCTCAGGCGTTTCAATCATGGGGCTGACGTAGTTGCCTTTGCCTTTGACGGCATAGATCAGACCTTCTTCTTCAAGCTCGGCATAAGCGAGCAGGACGGTGCTGCGGCTAACCTTCATCAGTGTGCTGAGTTCACGGGTGGAGGGCAGCTTTTGCTTCGCTTGCAGTCCGCCTTTGAGCATCAATCGCTTCATATAATCTTTGACTTGTATATATACAGGGCGGTCCTCCGTCAGTTGCAGATCGGAATACATCCCATCACTCCCTCTGTTTGCTATCTTGCCATATTATAAACCCGACCGAAAGAACCACAATACCTCTGTTTCCATCACGAGGTGGTTGGAACCTGGAACCGATAGCTGTCGTTCCATCCAGCCGCATTTAGTCACGTTAATTTTTTTTCAATGCCTCTATTTTTCATGATTTTTCTATAGTAACCTATATTTGAACATGACCCAAAATGCTTTAATTCCAATATGACGACACCGGAGGAAATCCCGCATGGCAAGAACGCTTTTCCCGAGACTTCGCGGCAACAGCCGGGGCTGTCTCGCTTTTGAACCGTTTTTCTTGATTCCGTACAGCATGATGGCAACTTACGCTACGCTGTACATGTATGAGCTGGGCGTTACCGAGACCAATATTGGCTGGATTACGACGCTCGGGCTGATCGTGCAGGTGCTGTCATCATTCATGAGTGGGTATTTGACCGACCGAATGGGACGCAAACGCGCCATCCTCACCTTCGACGTGCTTAGTTGGAGCGTGGCGATGCTGATCTTTGCCTTTTCCCAAAATGTCTGGTTTTTCGTTATCGCGACATTCATCAACGGGCTTCAGCGTGTTCCGCATATCGCCTTTTACTGTCTGATCGTCGAGGATACGCCAAAAAAGGATCGGACTTACGTTTTCACGCTGCTTCAGATCATCGGCGTTGTCGGTGGTTTGTTCGCTCCGCTTGGTGGTCTGTTGGTTGATTATTACGGACTGGTGGACGGCACTCGGATCATGTATGTGCTGTGTTCGGTGCTAATGACCTTCCAATTCATCGGGCGGCACCTGACCACGAAGGAAACAGAAATGGGCTATCGGAAAATGAAAGAGACGAAGGAACTCGGGCTCAAAAAGAGTTTGATCGACTACAGCGGCGCGATCCGAGACCTGTTTGCCAGCCGCAGCCTGATGCTGATCTTCGTCGTTTATATCCTGTTCAACTTCCAAATGACGCTAAAAACGACCTATCTTTCGCTGTATCTAGCCGACTATCTGAAAGTGGACAGCGGACTAATCTCGCTCGTTCCTGCTGTTTCCTCTATTATTATGCTGCTCGCGCTGTGGTTCATCATGCCGAAGATTCCAGCCGAAGGAGAAACGCGCTCGATGATGGCTGGCTTTTTACTGTCGTTGCTTTCGAACGTGATGCTAGTGCTGTGGCCGACGTCGAATCTGGTCTGGATTGGTTTGAGTACCGTGCTTGCCGCCGTCGGATTGATGATTAGCTCGCCGTACCTCGAAGCGGCCGTCCAGAACGCGATCGACGACGAAAAAAGAGCGAAGGTATTCTCGATGCTTTCCGTCGTCATCCTGCTGCTTACTTCCCCGGCCGGTATCGTGGGAGGGTGGGCATACGCGCTTGATCCACGGATTCCGATCTGGATCATTACAGCTTCTTTTGCCGCGGCGTTTGTGTTTTTGATGATTTATTTGAGTCGAGGAAGAGGAAAGGCTTATTTGTAGGGAGCTGAGGTTCCCTCCGCGATCACCGCGCGTAGATGGACCTTTCTGAAGTAATTTAAGGGATGCCGCTTGGTCGGCGTCTCTTTTTTTCTTTTAAATATACTGCGAACTCAAGATTCAATGAAGGTAGATAGGAGTATACGGGGGCAGTTACAAATGGTTTAAGGCAGGGGGGAATTGCTTATGAAAAATAACAATAATCGGTTGATTACGAGGGGTTGGGATATCAGTGGGACAACGTAAAAAAGCCCTGGCTTCGTGCCGGGCTGTGGGTGTAGCTTGATCCAATTCTATATAGATCTGCTGTTATGAAGTTATGACTTACTAAGATTGCATGGCATGACCATTCTTCTCTTTGCTAGGATCGATAGCTATCGGTTCTTCTACGTGGATCTCGTTGGTCCTTGCTGACTGAATTGCAGGCTTTCTAATTCAAATCCACTTCTTACTTCTACATCTACTTCTTTTTCTACGTTACAATCTACAATGAATCTCTTCCTACATTTGCTTGCTGCAAGGGTCGTATTGATGATGAATCCTAAAAGCTACAGACTTGCAATACGTGCTAACTGTCCTCTTGTTGTGGTGCGCACATTACAGAATACAGTATGAAAAAGATCATGATTCATAGGGTACAATAGACTGAAGTAGATATAAAGACATATGTCTTAGTGCCCAATTTCTTCCTCATACCCCTATAGTACCACTTTGAATCAGGGAAGTTAACCTTTTTTTTGAAATTATTGTCGTAATAGTTGAAAATAGCGTGAATTGTGCATCTTATAGAATGAAATGGTTTCCTGTAATAATGTATGATAGGATGTAAGCCTATAGATAATGAGGAAGTGAGCCCAATGATTCAGATTACCGTACCAACGCCGGATGTAACCATCACCAAGCAGGCAAACCCGCAGCTTAGCCACATCTATGGTTTCACCGATTTTCACCTGATCACGCGTGAAAAGGGTGGAATCTTCATGTTTTACAATGCCGATGGGGAGCTGTTATTTGTCGGGAAAGCAAGAAAATTGAGACCTCGGATCAAGAAGCATTTTGAGGATACCGTTTCTCCAATGAAGAACCACCGGGAAGAAGTGGCGACCATTGAGGTTTGTCTGGTGGAAGATGCCGTAGACCGTGAAATTTATGAGACCTATATCATTAATACGATGCGTGCGAAATACAATGTAGACAAAGTGTTCTATAACTAAGTCTTCTGCTGAGGTAACTACAGCAACAACTAGCATTTAAATGTCTGTATCAAGCTAAAAAGAGATTTTACAGCCCGGGACATATGTCCTACAGGGTTATAACGATGGATAAGGATGTGATCGACCGATTGCATCCAAGTCTGTACTTGAACATCGAAAGATATGAATAGCAGATCACTGGAAATGTAGTAGAACATGAAGAACGCAAAGAACGTAAAGAGTGGTTTCAAAGATTGACCCAATACATAGAAGAGGTGATTGTTTTGATCGGACGCAGTGGTAACCCCACACTCAAGGACAGTACATTTGAAAATGCCGGTGGATATGGAGATGACCGGTACCAGCGTTACATGACGATTAACGGCACAGTGAACAAGTCATTCATTACGCTGGTCATCCTGCTCGGCAGTGCATTTGCGACATGGATGATGTTTTTTAACGGTCAGGAAGTGCTTCCTCTCGCCATCGGAGGTGCCATCGTCGGATTTATTCTGGCATTGATTATCTCGTTCAAACCTGTGGCAGCACCCTATCTGGTTCCCATCTATGCCATCGCGGAAGGCATGTTCCTTGGCGCACTCTCCGCAACCTACGAGTCATTGTACAATGGAATCACTTTGCAGGCTGCTTTGCTGACTATGGCAGTGTTCATTGCCCTGCTGGTCGCTTACAAAACGAGACTGATCAAAGCTACGGAGAACTTCAAGCTGGGAGTGGTAGCGGCAACCGGCGGCATTATGATCATGTATCTGCTCAGTTTCGTGCTGGGATTGTTCGGAATTACCGTTCCCTATCTGCATGACAATAGTCTGATCGGAATTGGGATTTCTGTCGTGATCGTTATCGTGGCAGCGCTGAATCTGGTGCTTGATTTTGACTTTATTGAGAGTGGTGCTGAACAAGGTGCTCCAAAATATATGGAGTGGTACGGCGCATTTGGGCTTATGGTTACCCTGGTATGGCTGTATATCGAGATTTTACGTCTGCTCAGCAAGCTGCGGAGCCGGGACTAGGAACGAATAAATACAATTGAGATAACGAATTAAATCCAAGAGCTAACGCGTGCATCTTCACGACGTTAGCTCTTTTTTTGTGTATATGGATGACGATGATCATTCGAACTAAAACGGGTGCACATATTTCCATATATGGATTGACTGAGAGGAAAAGAATATGATACTTTAATTGATAATGATTATCATTGTCGATAAATGATGAATCAGTCAACTGACCTCAACGTACGCTGTACGCTTCATATTAAGATGATCAAACAAATCGAGAGGAGTGGCCTCATGTTACTGGAGAATGAATTGCACCGTGCTGTGCGAGCCCCCGTTATGAGTCGCAGCCCCAAGACGGACCTTGCTGAAGTAAAAACCTATATGGACGAGCATTACAATGAAGCATTGTCTATTGCCGATCTTGCTCAGAGAGCAAATATCAGTCCGAAGTATTTTGTTGATCTATTCAAAAAAACCTACGGTCTCAGCGCGATGGAGTATCTGACAGATCTCCGCATTAACCGAGCCAAGCGTTATCTGAAGGAATCCGGATATAAACTGCGTGATATCGCGCTCAGAGTTGGATACAGCGATGAATATTATTTCAGCCGCAAATTCAAAAAGGAAGTCGGCGTTTCTCCTTCCGATTATGCCAAGAACGCCAGAAAACGCATTGCCACCTGCTCCTCCAGCGTCATCGGACATCTACTGGCCCTCAATGTCATGCCCATTGCTGCGCCCATCGATCCGAAATGGACAGCGTATTATTATAACGCGCACCGCACCGAAATCCAGGCCCATCTTAAACTAACAGATCCTTATACCAGCTGGAGATTCGAAGCGAACGTGGAGCGGCTTGTGCACATAAGGCCGGATGCCATCATTGGTACTGATCAACTCAGTGAAGAGGATCAAGCTGGACTTGCCGAGATTGCGCCTTGCTGTTTTGTACCCCAGCATCAGACCGATTGGCGTGCACAGCTGCGCATGATTGCTGCGTTCCTGGAACGGGAGGAACAGGCAGAACAGTGGATCGGACTATATAACAAGCGGGTAGAGAAAGCGCGGGAATCCGTGCAGAAGGAAGTGGGATGCGAGAAGGTGGCTGTGATCAGGGTATATGGTCAGCGCCTCTATCTCTATAGTAATCCGGGGATCGAGGAGGTGCTCTATGGCGCATTGCAGCTGGAGACCTTCCCCGATGTTAGTACCAATACACCGCTGACGCTGGAACAATTAAATGTAATGAATCCGGACCGGATCCTGATCATGGTATGTCCCGAGGCCGTATCTCGGGCATACTGGCTCAGTCTGCAGCACTCGCCAGTATGGAGACAGCTGAACGCTGTGCGTCAGTATCAGACACACCTGATCACTGGCGATCCCTGGTTCGATTACTCTGCAGTAGGCGTTATGCGCATGCTGGATGAGGCATTGCTCATTTTCACGGGATATTGTCCAAATATATATCTGGATAACGTCCATGGTGATTCACGAGCGACATGACATATAATCCATCTATCTAAATGAGAATGTTTATCAAGGGGGAACTATCATGCATCAGCAGGAAAAAGAGATCGGGCAGCGTTTCGCTCCAAGTAGATGGATTAATCATCGGCTGTCGGCCTTGATTGTGCTCGTATTAATGGTGGGATTACTGTCAGCCTGTGGCTCCACATCAGAACATGAAGGAGTAGCCCAACAGGAGCAGAAGACAGCCGAGGCCTCCACAACAGCCTCATCAGAAACGGCCGTACAAGAAGAAGAGACTGCAGAAACTGCGGCTGGCGAACGGACTGTAAAAGACGAAATGGGACATGATGTGGTGGTTCCTGCCAAAGTGGAGCGTGTATTTGCACCTTATCTCGAGGATTCCCTGCTTACACTCGGCGTCAAGCCCGTTGCTCAATGGGCAAGCGGCACCCAAGGGCATGTTTACTTGCAGGATCAGCTCAGTGACGTACCTACACTCGATTTCTCGAGTGGGCTGCCTTCTCCTGAAGCATTGATGGCTTACAACCCTGATTTTATTATCCTGCACACGGCGAATTACGCCGAGAATGGTGTATATGAGAGTTACTCGAAGATTGCACCAACCTATGTATTTAACAATGCATCGGGGGATGTAGAGAAGTCACTGGAGATCATTGGCGATCTGCTTGGCAAAACGGTTGAGGCAGAACAGGCCATCAAGACATACCACGCCAAGGTAGACGCTGCGAAGGCTGAGATCGCCAAGGTAGCGGACGGCAAGAAAGCGGCCATTATCCGCTTTGCTCCCCGCGGAATCAGCATGATGGGCGGAAACTACTTCAGCGGCTATGTCGTATACGAACAGTTGGGACTCGGGAAGCCTGCGCTCGTCGAGACGGAGAACAGTGCGATTGTATCCACCGAAGTGCTGCCCGAGATTGACGCAGATTATATCTTCACCGTGGAACAGGGACCAGGAAGCATAAAGGAGATGACAGATACCAAAGTATGGCAAAGTATGCCTGCCGTTAAAGCAGGAAATGTATATGCAGTCGAGCCAGCACCATGGCTGGGCGGTGGATTGATTGCCTATGGTCATGTCATTGACGATACATTGAAGGCATTGACCCAATAATAGCGATGAATCAGCTCCTTCTCGGAGTGCCTCGAACCGGATATTATTTCTGTGTTTGAGGTGTCACGGGGAGGAGCTGTTGTTTTTTTGCCAAGGCAAAAGTGGATCAAGAAAAATATGTAAATATGGAGATAATCAAAATGAATTCTGGATATCGTCCATGGGACAGCCGAAATCACTCTTTTATAATTGGTAATGAGAATCAATCTCATATAAAAAATATGATCTATATACACATAGCAATGTGAGTTGAACAACGAGGAGGATCCATCCGTAATGACGTTTCAGCATAATCAATCAGCCTCAGGGACCCTTGAGCAGATGACACGCAGTGCTGTTCCCATTCCCCGTTCAGAACAGTGGACGATGAAATCACGAGCGGGCAATCATGCCTATCAGATCATGGTATATCAGCCCGCAGAGGCCGCCCCGCCGTCTGGATATCCTGTGATTTACCTGCTCGACGCTAACTCTGTGTTCGGCACGATGGTAGAAGCGGCTCGCATACAGGGACGCAGACCCGAGAAGACCGGGGCACTCCCGGCCATCATTGTTGGAATCGGGTACCCGACTGCCGCCCCGTTCTCGCCTCATCGATATTACGATTTTACTCCGCAGGCCACGACGGAATATACCCACAAGTCGGATGGAACAATTTTGCCTGAGCAGGGGGGAGCTGATGCTTTTCTGCAGTTCATTGAAGAGGAACTGAAGCCGGACATGGAGCAGCAGTTCAACATCGATCGGAACAGACAGGCCATTTTTGGCCATTCACTTGGCGGGTTGTTCGTTCTGCACACCCTTTTTACCAAGCCGGACGCTTTCCGTTACTACATTGCTGGAAGCCCTTCGCTTCATTGGAACCAGAAGGTGATGCTGGCCGAGGAACAGGAGTTCATCGCAGGTCTGGAGCAGCATCCGGTCAACGTTCAGGTCTGGATTGGCATGGGCGAACAGGAGAAGAACCATCCTGCCCGCAACAATGACAAGGCATCGGGTTTAACGGAACGCTTATCTGCATTGAAACAGCCGGGCCTCGATATTCAATATACCGAGTTCGAGAAGGAGAATCATGTCTCGGTGCTGCCGTTTCTGATCAGTCGTACGA
Organism: Paenibacillus sp. PvP094; assembly: GCF_040546835.1. NCBI lineage: Bacteria > Bacillati > Bacillota > Bacilli > Caryophanales > Paenibacillaceae > Paenibacillus > Paenibacillus sp. PvP094. Next base: position 2,250,319 of record NZ_JBEPOM010000001.1, read on the forward strand.
TACGTTTGGCCTGCAGTCCTGAAGCGTAGGGGCGGAAGAATAGATGTTTGTTTGATTTAGTTGTGGATAGGCTGCTTTCGGATTGGCTGAGATGTCATGGATGGTCCAATGGAGTTCAACAATGAGTCAACGTTCAACAGGCAGTAAGTCAGGGGAGGTATACAGCGTGAGCTATACAGGAATTCATGGAAAGGTGGCTCTGGTCACCGGTGCAGCACAGGGAATCGGCGAAGCGGTTGCCAGAGCTCTGGCTGAACAGGGTGCAGTTGTAGCAGCAGTAGATATTCGGGAAGAGCAGCTCGATCAGCTGGCTGTGGATCTAAATCATCAAGGTCATCAGGCGGCTGCTTATCCTGCTGATATTGTGAATCGCCAATCGGTAGACGATACCGTACAGCGAATCGAGGCTACACTTGGACCGATTGGCATTTTGATCAATGCGGCTGGTGTGCTGCATACAGGTACAGTGGCATCCCTGAGTGACGAGGAATGGACAAGAACGTTCGATGTTAATACCCACGGTGTATTTTATATGTCACGTGCAGTTGTACGAAATATGGCAAGGCGCCAATCGGGAACAGTGGTTACTGTTGGCTCGAACGCTTCAGGCGTACCCCGGATGCACATGTCGGCTTATGCAGCCTCCAAGGCGGCGTCCACCATGTTTACCAAATGTCTTGCACTTGAATATGCGGAGCAGCATATCCGCTGCAATATTGTATCTCCAGGGTCGACGGACACCCCCATGCAGCGGGCCTTATGGCAGGATGATCATGGCGCTCAGGCCATCATTGCAGGATCGCAGCAGGCGTACCGTCTCGGCATTCCTCTGAACAGGCTGGCATTGCCTTCCGATATCGCGGATGCCGTACTCTTTTTGGCGTCAGACCAGGCGAGGCATATTACCATGCATAATTTGTGTGTGGATGGAGGCGCCACACTCGGCGTCTGAATCAAGATAAGGAGATGATGAATATGTCAAAAGCGGGTGCAATCGCAGCAACCTCCGCCTTACACCTTCTGGAACAATATCGGGAGGGGACGTCCTTTTTCTGGTCTTCACCGCAACATACCTTGCTCGCTCAAGGCGAGCGAATGAGGTTTCCTGTCTCCGCTGTTCAGCAGCAGGTGGTATCTGATTCCTCAGGAAACATGGATCATGCCCATGATTACCACGTGGAAGGAGTACATTTTGTTATCGAACAGGTTCGCCAAATGATTCAGGAAGCGCAGCAAACGGGCCTTCGGAAACCAATTGTGGTGGGAGCGATACCTTTTGATCCGAGTCAGTCCTCAGCCGAGCTGTTGATCCCGGAAACGGTGCAATGGGCAGAACCTCCAAGCCATGCTGCAAACGGATTATACGAGAGGCGCCCGGCTGCGGCTGGCTGCGAGATTGAGGAAGTGCCTGGGGCCGAGATGTATCAACGAAGTGTCAATCATGTGCTGAGGCAGATGGAGCAGGGAGAACTCGACAAAGTTGTGTTATCCCGCACACTGCATGTGGTCTCAGAGGATCTTGTGGATACACATCAGCTTCTGCGTAATTTGTTCAGGGATAATGCACACGGGTATACGTTTGCAGTTCCCATGAGGAAAGTTTCCAAAATGGAAAGTACTATAACAACGATAAATCGCGACGAGTGTGAAGTCGATCACCAAGGCACACGTACGTTTATTGGCGCAAGTCCGGAGCTGTTGGTTACTCGAAAAGGCACCATCATACGGGTGAATCCGCTGGCTGGCTCCGCTGCTCGTAGTGATGACCCTGCTGAGGATCGCCGCCGCGCAGAGGCACTGCTGGCTTCAGCCAAAGATCGGCATGAGCATGCTGTCGTCATTGATGCTATTGCTGCTGCACTCCGACCTCTTTGCAAACAACTGATCGTTCCGGCAGAGCCCTCCTTGATCCAGACAAGCACGATGTGGCATCTGTCTACCGAGATTCATGGAGAATTGCTGGATAGAGATATTTCGTCACTGGAGGTGGCCTTTGCTCTCCATCCGACCCCGGCTATCTGCGGAACGCCTGTATTAACGGCCAAAGAGGCCATTGGGTTACAGGAACCGTTTGATCGCGGACTGTTCACCGGCATGGTTGGTTGGTGCGACAGCGAGGGAGACGGGGAATGGGCTGTGACCATCCGCTGTGCGGAAGTGGAGGGCAATGAACTTCGACTATTCGCTGGGGCAGGCATCGTAGCGGGCTCCACACCGGAAGCGGAACTGGCAGAGACCTCCGCCAAATTCAGAACAATGCTGCTTGCCATGGGTTTGGACTCCACCGTATCCCATTTGAAGGAGGAATAAAAAAGATGCTGCCAGGATATCAGGCTTGGCCTGAAGAGTTTGCAGAGTTTTATCGTCAGGAAGGTTGCTGGGAGGGCATTACATTTGGAGAAATGCTCCGGCAGCGTGCGGATGGTTATGGCAATCGTACTGCCATTATTAGCGGTGGAGAGCAATTAACCTATGCAGAGTTGGACAGACGAGTCGACCAATTGGCGGCAGGGTTGTATGCCAAGGGAATACGGCAATATGACCGCGTTATTGTGCAGCTGCCGAACATAACGGCTTTTGTTGAAGTGATCTTTGCCCTGTTCCGTCTGGGAGCACTGCCGGTGTTTGCACTGCCTTTGCATCGGAAAAGTGAAATCGAGTACTTCGCCCGCTTCTCTGAGGCTGTTGCTTATCTGATCCCGGATCAGGATGGGGGATTTGATTATCGCAAACTTGCAGCAGAAGTTCAGGCAGAGGTGCCGAGCCTTAGACATATTATTGTGGCGGGAGAAGCCGGTGCATTTACTAATCTTGAGGATTTATATATTGATCCCGTTCAGCTGCAGGATGATCAACCAGTCTCTTCGGATGTAGCCTTTCTTCAGTTGTCTGGTGGAAGCACCGGACTGTCCAAGATGATCCCGCGCACCCATGATGACTATATCTACAGTCTGCGGAGAAGCGTCGAGGTCTGCGGACTCGGCCCGGAAAGTGTATACCTGGCTGTTCTGCCTGTAGCGCATAATTACCCTCTAAGTTCGCCAGGAATACTAGGCACGCTATATGCAGGAGGTACGGTTGTGCTGTCACGGGGGTCAAGCCCGGATGAAGCTTTCCCGCTCATGAAGGAGCATCAGGTGACCATCACGGCGCTGGTGCCCCCGCTCGCCCTGATCTGGCTGAACGCGGCCGCTGCGAGAGGAACCAAGCTGACATCACTGAAGGTTCTCCAGGTTGGTGGAGCCAAATTCAGTGCGGAGGTGGCGGGACGCGTCAGACCAGTCTTGGGCTGCACACTGCAGCAAGTCTTTGGCATGGCCGAGGGGCTTGTGAACTATACCCGTTTGGATGATCCCGAGCACATCATTATTAACACACAGGGTAAACCGATGTCCCCCTACGACGAGGTAAAGATTGTGGATGACGAGGACATTGAAGTGGAGTTGGGGCAATCCGGGCATCTGCTGACCCGGGGGCCCTATACCATTCGTGGTTATTACAAGGCCGAAGAGCACAACGCGAGATCCTTCACCACAGATGGGTTCTATCGTACAGGAGATATTGCGAGCTTAACACCCGAGGGTTACCTCATTGTGGAGGGCCGGGCGAAGGATCAGATCAACCGTGGCGGAGACAAGGTAGCTGCTGAAGAAGTGGAGAACCATCTGCTGGCTCATCCGGGTGTTCATGATGCAGCACTGGTGTCTATGCCGGATGAATATTTAGGCGAGCGCTCCTGTGCGTTTATCGTACCCAGCGGCGAGAATCTGGCTGCTGCCGAAATCAAGTCCTATCTGCGCAGTCGCGGCCTGGCGAGCTACAAAATCCCGGATCGGGTTGAGTTTGTCCAATCTTTTCCCAAGACGGGTGTCGGCAAGGTTAGCAAGAAGGCACTCCGCGAGATGCTGACGATGAAGCAGCCCATATAACGATCTTGATGCAGGGCTACGTTGAAACGGTTTGAAATAAATAACGCTGAAAAGAGGGATATGGATGGCACTTCCAGTGATTAAGTCATATGCAATGCCTGCAGAGTCGGAGCTTCCGGTCAATAAGGTAGCGTGGACGCCGGATGCGAAGCGTGCAGTACTACTTATTCACGATATGCAGCAATATTTCATGGATGCTTTTACGGCAGGGGAATCACCTGTAGTGGAGCTGATTGATCATATTGGACAACTTCGTGCAAAGTGTCATGAACTGGGCATACCTGTGGTGTATTCTGCCCAGCCGGGTGGACAGACACCGGAGCAGCGCGGACTGCAGCTGGACTTCTGGGGAGCGGGCATTAATGGGGGACCTACGCAAAAGCAAATCATTGAACCACTGACACCTGCTCCGCAGGATACGTTTATGACCAAATGGCGGTACAGCGCCTTCCAGAAGACGGAACTGCTTGAATTGATGCAGGAGCAGGGCCGGGATCAGCTGATCGTATGCGGCATCTATGCTCATATTGGTTGTCTGATGACCTCCTGTGAGGCATTTATGAAGGATATTCAGGCCTTCCTGGTTGCTGACGCGGTAGCTGATTTTTCAGCTGAGAAGCACCGTATGGCACTTACCTATGCGTCCGAGCGCTGCGCAGTAACGCTGACCACCGGGCGATTGCTTGAATTGCTCGGGGCCTCTGCTAAAGGAAACGATTCGGTCGGGGCAAGCTTCTCGGAGGCAAGATCACACACTGCTGCAGCGATGGAGTCTGCTGAGACGAGTACTGGCAGCGGTGCTCAGGCGAGACTTGACGCGCTGCGAGTACAGGTTGCCGAACTGCTGCAAGAGCAACCATCCCGGATCGGGGAGCATGATGACCTCATTGAGATCTGGGGGCTCGATTCCATACGCATTATGAGCCTGGCGGAGCGTTTTCGGGTGGAAGGAACAGAGGTAACCTTTGTCGATCTGGCCGAGCAGCCAACGCTAGCCTCGTGGGCGGTGCTGTTGAGTGCACAGCCTCATAGGGTCATGCCGAACGGAGATTACTTTTGAGCGGGGCGGTGAACTTGTCGCAGCGTCGGAATGGAACGTGGCCCATGTCGGCTGCCCAGTCCGGGATCTGGTTTGCTCATCAGCTGAATCCGGACAACCCCATGTACAACACAGGTGAATACGTGGTTATTCACGGGCATGTTGATGTACAACGGTTTGAACAGAGTGTTCGTCAAACCGTCTCGGAGGCCGAAACCTTAAACATGGTTTATGGCGAAAATGAACACGGCCCTTACCAAACCCTCAACCAGGAGGGCGATCATTGGACATTTCATGTACTGGATGTTCGCGGCGAACAGGACCCCCATGCGGCGGCTATGGCCTGGATGCATCAGGATCTCGCCAGCCCCGTCAATCTAGCAACTGGACCGGTATTTACAGAAGCCCTGTTCCAAGTGAGTGAAGGGTGCTGCTACTGGTACCAGCGTGTGCACCATATTGCGATTGACGGATACGGCGTATCGCTAATTACCCGTAGAGTAGCAAGTCTGTATACTGCCAGGGTTAAGGGTGGATCAGGTGAGAGTGTCATGGAAACACGAGCATTTGGACCGCTTTCCTCTGTCATTCAGGAGGATGAGGCTTATCATGCATCTGCTGCAAGGGAGCAGGATCGCACGTTTTGGCTGGAACGTTATGCTGATGAACCGGACGTCGTAAGTTTGGGCGAAAAGGCTTCCCGGACAGCGGATCATTTCCTGCGGCAGAGGTTTGAACTAACACAGTTCGATCGGGATCGCCTTCAGGATGCGGCCGCCCGGTATGGGGTAACCTGGCCTGATCTGTTTATTGCAGCAGCAGCCATTTATGTGCATCGGATCACCGGCACGCAAGATGTGATACTGGCTTTGCCTGTCATGTGCAGGCTGGGATCGACAGCCTTGCGTGTGCCAGGCATGGTTATGAACGTGCTCCCGCTGCGCTTGAAAGTTGAGTCTGATATGCGTATATCTGCCCTGGCCGAACAGATTGTGCGGGAGATCCGTGCCGTTCGCAAGCATCAACGTTACCGGCACCAGGATCTGCGGCGTGATCTGAAGCTGCTGGGGGAGAATCGCCGACTATTCGGGCCGATGATCAATGTCATGCCATTCCACCATGAGCTGAATTTCGCGGGTCAGCGCGGGATGATCCATAACTTGTCTACAGGTCCGGTCGATGACCTGTCCATTCATGTCGTGGATCAAGGGCACGGTCATGGACTTCGAATTGATCTTGATGCCAATCCTTCCGTCTACAGCGAATCGGATCTGCTGAGTCATCAGCTCCGTTATATGCAGCTGCTGACTGCAATGATGCAGCAAGGAATCGAAGAGCAGTACGTAGGTCAAATGGAAGTGCTGTTACCTGAAGAACGTGACCAGGTCCTGAACGGGTGGAATCAGACACAGCACAAGGCTCCTGAGCGGAACTCGGCGGCCATGTTCGAACAGCAGGTTCGGCGCACCCCATCTGCCATGGCGGCAACGTTTGAAACTGAATCTCTGACCTATGCCGAGCTTAACGAGCGTTCAAACCGTCTGGCTCACGAGCTGATCCAGCATTACAAGGTGGGACCGGAGCAGATCGTAGCCATTGCCATGCCGCGATCTCTGGAGGTCGTGGTTGCCATTCTGGCTGTTCATAAGACGGGAGCAGCTTACCTTCCGCTGGACCCGGATTACCCTGAAGAGAGACTAACCTACATGCTAGAGGATGCCAGACCGGCATGTCTGATTACGGTGAGGCACAATCTGTCCCATTTGCAGCACATGTCCGATGTCCCCATGTTGGCCTTGGATGAACCGAAGGTTGCGGCGAGAATAGGCCGTCAGTCCGGGAGCAATCCCGAACCAGAGGATCTCATAAAAGCTGCCTCGCAGCTGAACCCCTCCTATATCATCTATACCTCCGGATCAACAGGTAAACCGAAGGGGGTTGCCGTTACCCATCTCGGCCTGTCCAATCTGCTGGAAGACATGAAGCTGAGACTGAAGGTTGGGCCGCAGGATTGCTGGTTATCGGTCACTACAATTGCTTTTGACATTTCTGTTCTTGAGGTATTTCTGCCTCTTACGACTGGAGCAAGGCTGGATATAGCTCGCAAAGAAACCATTCTTGATCCGGTGGCTCTGGCTGCACAGATGAGACGGCAGGGGACAACGATCATGCAAGCCACACCAACGTTGTGGCAGTCTCTGGTGACCAGCAAGCCTGGGACATTTGACGGTTTGACGGTCATTACCGGCGGTGAAGCCCTCTCTGAGGAACTGAAGCTTTCCTTGCAGGAGATGGGATGTCACGTGCATAACCAATATGGACCGACGGAGACCACGATTTATTCAACGGCTGCTGCGATGGTTGCTGAATCAACGGGTAAACCCTCTATTGGCGGACCGGTTCGAAACACGCAGCTATTCGTGCTGGATGGGAGTCTGAATCCAGTCCCACCGGGTGTTGTCGGAGAATTATATATTGCGGGAGATGGGCTGGCACGAGGTTATCTGGGAAGACCCGACCTGACCGCCGAGCGTTTTGTTGCGAATCCCTTCGGACAAGCAGGCTCCCGCATGTATCGTACAGGAGACTTGGCGAAGTGGCTGCCTGACGGATCGATTGACTATTTGGGCAGGGCAGACCACCAGATCAAAATCAGAGGATTCCGCATCGAATTGGGTGAGATTGAATCCGTCATTTCCAGATACCCGGGCGTAGCCCAGGTTACTGTTATGGCACGCGAGGACCAACCTGGGAATCCGCGTCTGGCCGCGTATGTGGTTGCAGCCTCTGAATACTCGTCAGGCCTGGATCTGTCGTTGCTTCGGGCACATGTGGCGGATGAACTGCCGGATTACATGGTCCCAGCTGCCTTCATGAACCTTGCCGAGATGCCGCTGACTCCCAATAAAAAAATCGATCGCAAGCAGCTGCCTGTCCCTTCCGTACAGTCCCATGCCAGCGGACGTGAGGCCAGAACGCCTCAAGAGGAGATGCTGTGCAGTTTGTACGCTGAGATTCTGGGTGTTGCTCGTGTAGGGATCGACGATGATTTCTTCGAGCTGGGTGGACATTCCCTGCTCGCAGGCCGTATAACAGCAAGGATTCGGGATGTGTTTGGAGCAGAGCTGAACATTGGCAGTGTATTCGAGTCACCAACGGCAGCAGGCCTCGCCAAGAAATTGGATCAGGTGGGGTCAGTCCGACCAGTAATAGAGGCTTTTGCCCGTCAAGGTGAGATTCCTCTCTCCTTTGCTCAGCGCCGGCTCTGGTTTCTGTATTGTCTGGAAGGACCGAGCCCTACGTACAATATTCCGCTTGTGGTGCGGTTAACCGGCAAACTTGATATATCTGCGCTCCAAGCCGCCATTCAGGACATTGTTGATCGCCATGAGACGTTGAGAACGTTATATCCGCCAGAGCTTGGTTCTGCAAGCCAGACCATTCTGGATGCCGAAGACGTTCGTGTGAACTTACATGCAAGCTACGCTGCAGAGAATGAGCTGTCGGAACTTCTGACCGAAGCTTCCCGGTACAGCTTCGAGCTCTCAAGCGAGCCGGGTATCCGTACGGAGCTGTTTACATCCGGTCCGGACGAGCATGTTCTGTTGTTACTGCTTCATCATATTGCTGGAGATGGTTGGTCCCTGTCACCTTTGATGCGGGACTTGTCCCAAGCATACAGGGCACGTGTTCAGGGGGCGGCGCCTTCCTGGGAACCTCTGCGCATTCAATATGCCGATTACGCGGTGTGGCAAGACCGACTGCTTGGAGATGAAGGGCAGCCGGACAGCCTGATTGCAAGGCAGCTTGAGTTCTGGAGCCGTCAACTGGAAGGCTTGCCGGAACAAGTGACGTTTCCAGCCGATTATCCGCGTCCGGTGGTCTCCAGCTACCGGGGCGGAACGATCCCTTTTACCATTAGTCAGAAACTGCATGAACAGCTCTTGGCTGTGGCGCGGGAAAACAAGGTCAGTCTCTTCATGGTTTTGCATGCCGTATTGTCGGTACTGCTTACACGTATGGGAGCGGGTACGGATATTGCGATTGGGACCCCGATTGCCGGCAGAAGCGACGATGCACTGGACGAAGTGGTGGGCATGTTCATCAATACCCTTGTGCTGCGTACAGACACTTCCGGGGATCCGACGTTCCGTGAACTGCTGGCACGTGTGCGGGAAGTGGATCTGGCTGCTTACGAACATCAGGATCTGCCTTTTGAGCGTTTGGTTGAAGTGCTGAATCCGTCCAGGTCCCGCTCCAAGCATCCACTGTTTCAGGTGATGCTGGTCCTGCAAAATACGCCAGACGTTCAGCTCGATCTGCCAGGAGTCGTATCGCAAACGAGTATGCAGGGCGTGGGTTCCTCCAAATTCGACCTGACTGTGGAGCTCACGGAACAACGCGAACACAATGGTTCGCCAGCAGGAGTCGAAGGCGTGCTGGAGTACAGTACGGATCTTTTCCGGGAATCAACGGCAGCAGAGCTTGTGGTCCGATTGATCCAGGTGCTGGAGGATGCCGTCCAGCAGACGGATGGGCACATTAGCTGCTTTGACGTGGTAACTCCCAAGGAACGTGCCCTCCTGGAGCAGCAGTGTTTTGCCGCAGGGGATGAAGATTCTTTATCTGGAATGACTATTGTTGAACGCTTTGAAATTCAGGCTGCGGCTACCCCGGATGCCCCGGCTGTGAGCATGGGAGACACAGTCATTAACTATCAAGAGCTCAATGCAAGAGCCAACAGGCTGGCAAGATTGTTGATTGCGGAAGGTGTGGGGCCAGAGCAGATGGTTGCTCTTGCACTGCCACGTTCCACTGAGATGGTGGTCGGTATTCTGGCTGTGTTAAAAGCAGGGGCGGCCTATCTTCCGCTTGATCCGAATTATCCATCAGACCGATTGACGCATATGCTGACAGACGCAGCGCCGGGCGTGATGATTACAAACGAGGAAGTAGCGTCCCTGCTGCCTCAGATAGAATCCGTACAACGGTTAAACCTGGATGATTCTCAAACCATTCAGCGGCTGTCTGCTCAGGATGAACGAAATCCCGCAGATGGTGAACGCAATGGATGCGTATCTCATCTCAGTCCGGCTTATATGATCTATACTTCGGGTTCCACAGGCAAACCAAAGGGAGTGGTTATTCCCCATGCCAATGTGATCCGGTTATTTGAGGCTACACAGCACTGGTTTCAATTTAATGCGAGTGATGTATGGACGCTATTCCATTCTTACGCCTTTGACTTCTCGGTCTGGGAGATCTGGGGACCACTGCTGCACGGGGGCCGGCTGGTCGTTGTGCCGCATGAGATTAGTCGCTCACCAGGTGCATTCCTGCAGCTGCTTGCTGAGCAAGAGGTAACGGTGTTAAATCAGACACCGTCAGCATTCTACCAGCTGATGCAGGCGGATCGGGAGCATCCGGAGTGGGGGCAGAAGCTTGGACTCCGCTACGTGATCTTTGGAGGAGAGGCACTGGAGCTCGGGCGATTAGAGGGTTGGTATGAGCGCCATCCAGATGATGCACCAAGATTGATTAATATGTATGGCATTACGGAGACCACCGTTCATGTCAGCTATCAGGAACTGCACGCAGGCAGTGCCGCAGAAGGAGCCAGCAGCTGGATCGGCTGTGCCATTCCGGATCTGCGCGTATACGTGCTGGATGATCATCTCCAGCCTGTGCCTGCAGGTGTGATAGGTGAGATGTATGTGGCCGGGGCAGGCCTTGCCCGCGGGTATTGGGGCAGACCGGATCTTACGGCAGAGCGTTTCGTCGCAGATCCATACGGTCCTGCAGGAACACGCATGTACCGGACGGGAGATTTGGCCAAACGACTTCATGATGGGTCACTTGATTACTTGGGGCGGGCGGATCAGCAGGTAAAAATACGCGGTTTCCGCATCGAGCTTGGCGAGATCGAAGCGGTGCTAGCCAGACATCCCGAGGTTGCACAAGCTGCGGTCATCGTCCGCGAAGACCAGCCGGGAGGTAAACGCCTCGTGGCGTATATTGTGCCAAACTCGAAGACGGGTTCCGGACCAGAATCGGCTATGCTTCGTCGTCATGCTTCAGCAAGTCTGCCTGATTACATGGTTCCATCTGCGGTGGTCACCATGGAGGCTATACCGCTCACGGCCAACGGCAAGCTGGACCGTAAGGCTTTGCCTGTACCGGAGATGCAGCTGACTTCCGGTGGCCGGGCACCGCGTAATCCGCAAGAGCAGATTTTGTGTGATCTGTTTGCCGAAGTGCTGGGATTGCGAAGTGTCAGCATCGATGATGGGTTCTTTGACCTTGGTGGACATTCCCTGCTCGCTGTTCGTTTGATGAGCCGAATCCGGGAGGCTATGGGCAAGGAACCGGGCATTGGCATTTTGTTTGAAACGGCAACGGTTGCCGGACTGGCTGAACGGCTTGAAATGGATTCGGATACGGGAACAGGTTCGCTGCAAGTGCTGCTGCCTCTTCGGACTCACGGAGCCCACCTCCCGCTGTTCTGTGTTCATCCTGCCGGAGGATTAAGCTGGTGTTATGCCGGGTTGATGAAGCATCTGGGTATGGAATACCCGATTTATGGATTACAGGCTCGCGGCATTGCCCAGTACGAGGATCTTCCGGCTACGCTGGAGGACATGACAGCAGATTATATCCGTCATATTCGCTCAGTACAGCCTGAGGGACCTTACCGATTGCTGGGCTGGTCTCTTGGAGGCAATGTAGCTCAGGCCATGGCTGTACAGCTTCAGTCGGAAGGGGAGGAGGTAGAGTTTCTCGCCATGCTGGACGCCTATCCGAGTCATTATCTTCCGATTCGCGGGGAACCGGATGAGGAAGAGGCGCTGACCGCCTTACTTGCCCTTGGTGGATATGATCCGGACAGTATTGGGGAAGGTCCGCTGGATATGGCAGCAGCCATGCGTATTCTGCGCAGTGAAGGAAGTGCGCTGGCCAGTCTGGATGAGGAGACGATCATGAAACTGCGGAAAACGTATGAAAATTCCGTGCGGATTCTGGGAGCATACACGCCTTCCCGATTCGAAGGGGATCTGATTTTCTTCCGTTCTACTGTCATTCCGGACTGGTTTGACCCCATTGAACCAGAGATGTGGAATGCCTATATTGGAGGCCAAATGGAAAGGCATGATCTTGCCTGCCGCCACAAGGATCTCTGCCAGCCTGGACCACTGGCTGAAATATGCCAGACGCTGACGGCCAAGCTGGAGATGCTGAATCAGCGCCAAGTTCATCTTAAATAGGAGGATAAGCCGATGAGCAACCCTTTTGAACAGGAAGACAGCAATTATCTGGTATTAATGAATGAGGAAGGGCAGTATTCGCTCTGGCCTGCATCCATTCCAGTCCCTGCAGGCTGGACCCAGATGCTGGGCAAGGCAAAACGCCGGGTGTGTCTTGATTATATTGCGGAGCAGTGGACGGACCTGAAGCCACTAAGCCTCTGTGATGAAACGGGGATGCCGGGTGTGGTCCAAGAGGCTGGCGGATGAGACTCCGGCTGCATCCCAAGGCCATTGTCAGTATAAATAAATATCAAAAATCCCTGGCTTATTTGCCAGGGATTTTGGTGTTTCTACATATTTACTATTTACTATCTACAAGTTGAATCTAGAAAAACGGTATTGCTAAGCTTCTTTTAAAGGATAGATTAGGCTGCTGGGGCAACAATTTGAGTTCTCTCAAGAACGGCTTGAGATTCAGCATTTGCAGGGCGGTAGCCTTTTTCGAGCAATTCTTTAATATAAATTTTGTTGTAGACGAACGAGAATACGATTCCGCTAACCCAAGCCCCGATACCAAAAGTGAAGGCTCCGATAGCTGCAGCGATTAAAAACATAATAACAGCCCATTTCAAATCACCACGGAACAGAGCAGGGAGAAACCCGAAAAAGAATGTTGTCCAGCTGAAACCAACTTTGACGTTTTTGGTTACACCGGCACTGTTTTGCAAAAAGATATGCATTTGTCCACTTCCTTCTAAAATAATGAATCGGAGAGATAATCGGGGATCGACAAAAGTATGTAAGGTATAATCTAGTTATAAAAGCCTGATCTGTTTTTCCTATTTCTCGTCCAAGTGGTTCTATAGTACCATTAATTGGACAAGATGTAATCATTTTTTTTGAAAAACTATGTGTTTAAAGGTGAAAATAAAAAAAGAAGGAAGGAATGAAAATTCCCTCCTTCACAGTATGAATGAATATAATTCCTCAATCGTAATCACATCAGGCTGGGTTGGCAGTTCCGTTGCCGCGGAACTGGTCGCTGCCAGCATATGTCCCTCATCCAGACGCTGGCTGAGGAATTGATACGTCGGTGCTTCGGGACAATACCAGTGACCGCCCATGCCACGCAGCATGGAAAAGGAGTCTAGCGGCATGGATAACCCCATACCGATGGCCTTGATATAACTTTCTTTCAGCGTCCACAGCTGATAGAAGGTTTCCAGCTGCTGATCCGCGGGCTCTGCTGCCAGATTTTTGCTCTCCAACGGAGAGAAGAAACGTTCGGCAATCGTCATGTCGATGGGGGATATTTTCTCTACATCCACACCGAGTGGAGCGTGACCTCCTGAAATGACGGCAACCCAATCACCGGAATGGGATACATTGAAGGGCAGATCAGGATGGCTGATAAGTGAAGGCTTACCGTATGTATTGCGGATAAAGGTAAGATCGCCCGGTCTCGCACCAGTCCACTTGCTGAGTATCACACGAGCCAGCGTCTCCCCAAGCACCGAACGATAGGCATCGGCCTGATGGACAAAACGTGACGCTTGCTGCCGCCGCTCAGCCGAGACGAGCGCGAGGAGCAAATGCCAAACTTCATTGGGGATTTCTGCAGGAATGCGCAGAACTTGAATGTTTATCATGATTTATCACCTGACGAGATATTCGGCATGTGCAGCAAATTCCCCTTTATATTCCTTTGTTCTCCCAATGAGTTTTCGCCCCTTTTTACACCTGTTGCGTTCTCTTCCACTCCTCATGCCCAGCACGAATACGTTCCCACATCTCCACGCGCTCCAGTTCACTATAGCGTACCAACGGTTCATAAAAGACTCCGTCCAACACCTCTCTCCAGGCTGTATAGCTCTCTATTTCGGTTTTATGAATGCCTTCTGCGGTATGGGTTCGCAGCATGCATCCACGCAGCTCGTTGCTGGCCACAGCATTCCGCTGGCGAAGCAGGAAAACATGATGCCATGGCGATTCGGCTGATTGACTGTAGAAATGATGGTTGGTGATAAACTCATCCAGGGTATGGATTACCTCTGGAGCATAGTCTACGCCCTCACTGGGTCCATGAGGTTCGTATTCAAGTCGCCATCCCTCAGAAGCAACGCTGGATGAGGTTAAGTTGTAGGTGAAAGGAGCCTCTCCATAAACCTCATAACGAAGTGGCAGAGGCTCGAAGGGCATGCCACCCAGGCCAACATCGACGATCCAGCGTTCGGTCTCAGGTCCAGCTTCAGGTAGGAGTACGGACAGGCCAAGATGGAACGAATTCACACGCGGCTGCTCTCCATGGGGCTGCACTCCCGCGCGATGCCACTGTACTTCATAGCCGAGAGAACGAAGCAGGATGCTAAATGCGCCATTGAGATGGAAGCAGTACCCGCTGCGTCCTTGCAGGACAAGTCGGACTGAATTGGCAAGATCGATTGCCTCCGGGCGTCCTGTAAAGATATCTATCGTTTGCCATGAAAGGTATTGTACATGTGCACGATGAAGTTCTGACAAAAATTCCAATGTTGCCGGTTTAATATCATCAATGTGGATCCGTTTCAGATAGGACTTCAGTTCTGAATCTGTCAATGTGTTCAAGCGGAATCACCTCAAATCGGTTAGTCGGCCATTCTTAAAGGAAGCGAAAAGGCCATGATTTTATTGTAGAAGTGACAAGTGAAAATGGATACTCACGTTTACTCAGATTGTACCGGTACAATTGAGACAGCATCTATATAGTGGAGGATGAAATTCTTTTTTCGGGGGTATGTTAACCGTTTGGAGGGGATATAGGTTAGAATATAGATAGAAAGCAGGATTAGGAGATGGAAAAATGGCTAATGATGAAGTAATTTTGACACAGGAAGGCTTGGAAAAGCTGGAGGACGAACTGAGGGAATTGAAGACGGTGAAGCGTAAAGAGTTGGCCGAGCGTCTGAAGCTTGCGATCAGTTACGGTGACCTGAAGGAAAATAGTGAGTATCATTCAGCCAAAGATGATCAGGCATTTATGGAAACCCGCATTTTGATTCTGGAGAAGATGCTGACCAAGGCAAGAGTGATTAGTTCGGATAATATCGACTCCAACAAGGTGAGCATTGGCTCAATCGTGCTGCTGAATGATATTGAATTTGCAGAAAAGATTGAATATCAACTGGTTGGTCCAGCCGAAGCCGATGTGGCAAATAACAAAATTTCCTACGAAAGCCCACTCGGCAAGGAGATTGTGGGCAAAGAAGTAGGCAGCGTCATTCATGTCAATGCACCGATGGGTGTTATCAAATATGAGTTGCTTGAGATCAGATCGAACTAACAACTGATCAAATAAGGATTACGTTGCTGCCATGTGAATGGCGGGCGCAATCCTTTTTTTGTGCCCAAAAACAGTCATTTAAAAGGTTATCGGAAGTCTTCAAGATGTGTAATATAATGCAAGGGGTTGGAGTGTCTGAATTTATCCCATACTGATATGTAGGGGAATATTTAATAAAAATAACCTTTCTCTCGAATGTAAATAAATAACATTTCGATAAATTTCGATTTTCGAATGACCTGACACGAGGAGTGTTATATAATTACGGGAAAACTTTAAAGTGATGGAGTAGATACGATGAATTTTAGTAAGTCAAACCTGGAGCAAGACAATACTGGCAAAGGTGAGCGCTTCTCACGCGCCGGGTTTATCCTAGCCGCCATCGGTAGTTCGGTTGGTCTGGGCAACATGTGGAAATTCCCTTATATTACGGGGGAAAATGGGGGAGCTGCGTTTTTCCTGCTCTTCATCGTCTGTCTATTGCTTATTGGTCTGCCCGTTCTGCTTGCAGAGCTTGCCATCGGACGCAGTGGCAGAGGCAGCGCCGCTACGGCATTTATCAAGGCTGGTGGACATAAGGGCTGGCTTGCGGCAGGATTACTGCAAGTACTGACACCGTTTATCATCCTGTCCTTCTACGTTATTATTGCAGGCTGGACGCTGCAGTACGCTGTGACCTCTTTTAGCGGTACATTGTTTGATAATCCGGATTATGCCGGGCAGTTTGGTTCCTTTGTAGGCGGATATCTGCCGATCATGTGGCAGCTGATTTCAGTCCTGATTACAGGCTGGATTGTAGCCAAAGGGGTATCCAACGGAATTGAGAAATTCAACAAGGTGCTGATTCCAGCCATGCTGGTTCTGCTCATTATCCTGATGATTCGGGCAGTGACTCTGCCTGGAGCGGGTGCGGGAGTTTCCTTTTTCCTGAATCCCGATTTCTCGCAGCTTACGACTGAGTCAGCGCTGGTTGCGCTTGGACATGCCTTTTTCTCCCTGTCGCTCGGAATGGGTATCCTGGTGACTTATGGTTCCTATGTTGATAAAAATCAATCGCTGGGTGCGGCAACTGTCGCTGTCGGCGCGGGTGACCTGATCTATGCATTTATTGCTGGTCTGATCATCTTCCCAACGACATTTTCGTTTGGTATTGCACCGGACCAAGGGCCTTCGCTTATTTTCGTAGCTCTTCCAGCTGCGTTCTCGGCTATGCCGCTCGGGTTCCTGTTTGGTGGACTATTCTTCATCCTGCTGGCAATCGCAGCACTGACATCGGCCGTATCCTTGCTTGAGGTTCCGGTGAAATACTTCATGGAACGGTTGTCCTGGAGCAGAAGCCGTGCCGTATGGGTGATCTCGCTGGCTGTTTTCATCGTCGGCTTGCCTTCTGTATTGTCACTGGGCTTGCTGCCTGAATGGACCATTGGTTCGAAGAGTGTGTTCGACTGGATGGACTTTGTAGCGTCCAACATTCTGCTGCCTATCGGCGGATTACTTGTGACGATCTTTGCGGGTTACTTCTGGAAAAAGGCTGCAGAGGCTTCAGGCCTGAATGCAGGCTGGTTCCGGATTTGGTTGTTCATGCTGCGTTATGTGGCACCCATTCTCGTCGTGCTCGTACTGCTGCACACATCAGGTATCATTCACTTCTAACCGTGAAGACCGGGTAAGGGGAAACGATGTGCATTGTGCAGATTTGCCATAGCTAAAACCTCTTGGAAGAAATGCAAAAGCCCTTGTGTTCCCTCGATAATTTTGGGACAATACAGAGTAGAGGTTTTTTGGTAGGACCGATAAGCCATATGCTTTTTGCGAAAAGAGGACTATACAATGAACAAATCATCCATTTATGGATTAACATTAGAGCAACTTCGTTCCTGGTTACCGGAGCATGGGCAGAAGAAATCCCGTGCTTCCCGGATCTGGGAATGGTTATATCAAGAGCGCGCACATGATTTTTCCGAGATGAACGATGTGCGTCAGGAATGTCTGGATGTTCTCTCTGAACACTTCACGATGAACTCGATGAGTGAACACGTGAAGCAGGAGTCGGCAGACGGTACGGTGAAATTTCTGCTGCGGATGCAGGACGGCAACCTGATTGAGACAGTATTGATGCGTCAAAAATACGGTCTTACCGTCTGTGTAACGACCCAAGTGGGCTGTAATATTGGCTGCAGCTTCTGCGCAAGCGGATTGATTAAGAAAAGCCGTGACCTGTCCGCAGGAGAGATTGTGGAGCAGATCATGCATGTACAGCGGCACCTGGATGTAGCGGGTCAAGGCGAGCGGGTAACCAACGTTGTCGTGATGGGGATTGGTGAACCGTTTGATAATTTCGAGAACATGAGTAATTTCATCGAAGTGATCAAGGATCGTAAGGGGCTGGCCCTTGCTGCCAAACGTATCACTGTATCCACAAGTGGTTTGCCTGACAAGATTAAGGAATTTGCAGACAGCAGTTTGCAGGTTAATCTGGCAATCTCCTTGCATGCGCCGAATAACGAACTGCGAACACACATCATGAAGATTAACCGGGCCTTCCCGATTGAACAGCTGATGGATGCAGTGGATTATTATTTGGCTACCACGAACAAACGCATCATGTTTGAATATATTTTGCTTCGGGATGTTAACGATCAACGGGAGCATGCAGCCGAGCTGGCTGAACTGTTGTCCAGCCGTAAGAGCATGGTTAGCGTCAATCTGATTCCATACAATCCGGTTGATGAGCATAGTCAGTATCAGCGGAGTACGGAAGAATCGATTCTGGGCTTCTATGACACACTTAAGAAAAATAACATCAACTCCACGGTACGTATGGAACACGGTACCGACATTGATGCTGCCTGCGGTCAACTGCGCAGTAAACAGATGAAAAACAATGCCGCTGAATCACAGCCAGATCGCCTGGCTATGGGGTAACTCCCCTTGAGATGATTGGTGCGGCATCGTTATAGTGCACGTAGGCAAAACGCCTCCGTATCTCACTGAAAAAGTGAGTACAGAGGCGTTTTTTAATATCTATTTGAGCTGTTTGGTCATTAACAGATGGGGAATGCCATCCTCCATAAACACATCGGAGGCTGCGGCATATCCAAGACGTTCATAGAACCCGGAAGCTTGAACCTGGGCATGCAGCTTGGCCTTCTTCAGCCCTTGATCCAGAGCCATTTGCTCGAGTTTATCGATCAGCACACGGCCGAGGCCATGTTTGCGATAATCCATCATCACACAGATCCGTTCCAGCTTGGCGACATTCTCCACAATGCGCAATCTGGAGGAAGCGGCGGGTACGCCGTCCACGTAGAGGAGAATATGACGGGCTTCAGTGCCGAGCGCATCATAGGCGTCGAATTCATCTTCGGCAGGAACCCCTTGCTCTTCCACAAAGATAGCGGTACGAATGCCGAAGCAGGCATCGAGCAGTTCCTGATTATCAACTTCTACAATAGTGGTATTCATGAATGTTTCTCCTTTGGCCGATAGTAATGTCATTCTGGCATGGTAAACTGGTACAAAAGCAAATAAGATCCTCAAAAGAAGCAAAATTTCATCGTTCACTTTTAAGATGAGTTAATTTTAGTTATATCACTAATTATGTTGCGAATGCAACAAAATGATAAGAGGGTGTGCGTACAATGATTGAGAAAAAAGAAGTGCTGCGCGAGATCGGCATGATCGCACGTTGTTTGGATTCCATCAGCAATGTTGAATTTCAACATTTGAACCTCTCTCGTGGACAGTATTTGTATCTGTATCGCATATGCGAGAACCCTGGCATCATTCCTAACCAGCTGGCTGAGATGATCAAGGTGGACCGAACCACGGCAGCCAGAGCGATCAGCAAGTTGGAGGCGGACGGGTTTATCGTCAAGAAGTCGGCATTGGGTAATAAAAAGAACAAGCAGTTATATCCAACAGAGGCCGGACTGGATGCCTGGGCTTTTATTCAAAAAGAGGGAGTGCATTCTGACCAGGTTACGCTGGAGGGACTGACAGAGGAAGAGATTGAGCTGGCGGTCAACCTTCTGCGGCGGATGCGTCATAATATCGAAGTCGATTGGAAGTTTGTCAAAAAGGGCGGCCGCCGGGCCTACATGAACGAGTCCGAATGAGCAGAGCCCCTATCCTTGATTCCTGCATCCCAGACCATAGCCGAGCTTATTTCAAGGAAAAGAATCAACATTCCACAGGATTAATCGCACAGGAGGCAATCATGAAGAGCATCAAGCGTAGAAGACTGACGTGGCTGGTGGCCCTATCCGTTATTGCAGTCAGTATTATTGCCTTGTCATTTCTGTACATGAAGGAGAGGTTTGTGATGAACGAGGTGTCCCCGACGGTGGCATTTGTCCAGAACCATATGACCAATCCGAATGGCACGCTGGCTTCCTATTTGCAGGATGCTGCTTCAGAGCAGGCAGACATTGTTGCCGGCAGGGAGGCATTGTCGGAATCACTGGGTTTGTGGATGCAATATGCGGTGGCCAAGAACGATCAGTCATTGTTTGAACAGAGCTACGAACTGCTGACGACTTATTTTCTGATGCCTCAGAAGTATGTTGCCTGGAAGCTCGACAAGGAAGGCAAATCGCACGTGACGACGAATGCACTTGGTGATGATTTTCGAATTATAGACGCCTTATTGAAGGCTGCGGATCAATGGCAACAGGGCAGAGATGCGAAGTTGACCACGGCAGCCGAGATCTCCCGTACCTTGAGCCAATCCGTACAGAATGAAGGATACTTTGTCGATTTTCATGACTTTGCAGGAGGGTATTCCCCGGATACGTTGAGCTTGGTATATGTGGACTTGCCGGCACTCGAGCAAATGGAAAAGCACGAGATGCTGCAGCCTGGGACATACGCCAAGTATGAGCATTTGCTTCAAAACATGCCGGGTGACGGAGTGTTTTATCCCAAAACATTCAACGTTGTAACCAAGGAGTATACATATGATGACAAAGTAAACCTGATCGATCAGCTCATCGTAGCGAATCACCTTGCCCAGACCAGTCGGAAACCGGACAAACTGATTTCTTTTTTGAAAAAGGAATTCAAAGACCGTCATCAGCTGCCCGGACAGTATGTTCGTAACAATCGTACACCTGCGGTAAACTATGAATCGCCTTCCGTATATGGACTCGCCATCTTGCTTGCCGTGCGCACCGGTGATCCAAAATGGGCCAAACAGCTGTATAACCATATGATCACGATGCGTGGTCAGGATGGGGCTTATCCGGGAGGATATGTGTTTGATGGAAACACCCATATGTTTGATAATCTGTTCCCTTTGCTTGGAGAGACTGAATTACAGAAGTTCCTTAAAAAGTAATAGATTTGTATTCTTATTTGGGTATAGATATGGTAGGATACCATTGTCTAATGATGTCATAAATTGGCGGATTACTAGAAGACATAACTTAAACCATCGGAGAGAAGGAAACTATGAGAAACAAAGCACCTATCCAACGTATCGCATGGGGATATGCCAGTCTGATTGGATTAGCTGTTATTCAGCAGCTCGTCATTTATCTCAAAATCTACATGAATCAGAGTTTTACCACGCTTGATGTCATTTTCAGCATTGTGTCGCTTGGCGCGCTGGTCCTTGGTTTTGTGATACCTGTCGGAGTGTCTGTTGTTGCCGGGTTTGTATACCTGGTTTCTTATTTTGTATGGCTGGTGACCTACGCGAACGTGGATGTACTGACGTTCTCATGGTGGCTGCTGATTCCGGCCAATGTGGCAGTTGCTGCCTTTATTAAAGCCAGTCTGGTTCGAAGCGCACGTGTGATGGAGCGGCTGCAGGAACTGCAGGATCGCAATCCGGAGCTGGATCTGGATACCACCCTCGGCAATAAGGAAGCCCTCGCAGATACGGTTATTAAGCAGAGTAACCTGGCAAGAAGATACTCGGAGCAATATGGGTTCAGCATGGCTATGTTCAAGATTGAATTTCTGCCGCTGGTCCTTGAATCACTCGGATCCGTCCGGTATGCACAGTTCCTGCTTGAACTGTCGAACACCATTCAGAAGCAAATTCGGTTCGAAGATTATAAATTTTTTGTAGACCGGGGAAGGTTCGTCATTATCTGTCCGATGACCAATGTGGAATATTTGCCTGTGCTCACAGCACGGATCAAAAAGGCCATGATGGATCTGCCATTTATCGATAAAAAGGGAAACGAGCTGCAGACGGTTATTCGCTCCGGGGCACTTGTTTTTCAGAAGGAACAGTTCAGTAAGTACGAGGATATCGATGCTGTAATTGCTGCGCTAGAACGGAATACAGAGACAGATCTCATTGGAGAATACATCTAGATGCAGGAGGAGGCATAGTCCGGTGAATTATTTAACATGGTTTGTTCCGCTCTGCATTATCGTCAGCAGCTTCTTCACGATCACCATACTTATTTTAACCGTTGCGACACTGCGTTTTCGAGGGAAAATCAACAGGAAATATGATCGGAGGAAGTTGAATGGCTGATTTCCTGCTGCTGATGTCCATTCTTAGTATCTGGATATCGGTCACTGAATCTATTGTCATTATGGCCGGGGCTATTCGATTCATCAATAAACAAGAGAAAAAGGGAATCCAAATCCCGGAGAACATGGACAACTATCCAACGGTAACGGTTATGGTGCCTGCACATAATGAAGGTGTAGTTATCGTTTCCACGGTTGAGCATATTCTGCGTCTGAACTATCCCGAACATAAAGTTCAGGTCATCGTCATCGCAGATAATTGCACGGATGATACAGCTGAACGGCTTAAGACGCTCAAGGCAAAGAGCAGCTATATAGACCGGGATTTCACGATTCTGGAGCGGAAAGGCACAGGAGGGAAATCCGGGGCACTGAATGATGGTCTCGAACTTGCCTGGGGCGAATGGATTTGCATTTATGATGCAGATGCGGCACCTGAACGAAATGCATTAATGTTTCTGACACAGAAAGCGCTGGAGAACCCAGAGAAGCATGGTGCTGTATTTGGACGTAATAAGGCTCGTAACCGGGGGCAGAATTTTCTCTCCCGCTGTATCAATCTGGAGCTTGTAACCGTTCAGCGCGTTCACCACACCGGGCTATGGGAGTTATTCAAGCTCGGGACGATTCCAGGCACCAACTATATCATTAAGGCCAATCTGATTCGTGAAATTGGCGGATGGGATCCTGACGCCATTACAGAAGATACGGCTGTGTCATTTGATATCCTTACCCGTGGTCAGCTTATTGCATTGGCGCCGCAAGCGGAAGCCTATCAACAGGAGCCGGAGCAGCTGAAAGTATATATGAAACAACGCCAGCGCTGGTCGAAGGGGAATTATCAGGTTGTTATTGATAATATTAAGCATCTGTTCGACCGTACAAGCTGGAGAATTAAACTCCATGTCCTGTACTATGCTGCGAGTTATTTCTGGTTTATGATCGCCATTATTGTTTCGGATATTATCTTTGTCTCTAACCTTGTATACCAAGTTATCGCACTGTTTAATCCCAACGTTATTTCTCCATTCCAGTTCTCTGGGGACGTATACGTGTACCTGGTTATCGCTTGGGCACTTATGTATTACATTTATGTACTGCAAATTAATCTGGCACTCTCCGCGGATATTGGACAGAGCAATACCCAAAACTTCATTGTGGCTTGCCTTTCCTACTTCACATATGCCCAGTTGTTTCTGGTTATCTCCGTTAAGGCATTTGTCTCTCTCATTGGGGACAAGCTGTTCCGCAGAGAAACCAAATGGTATAAAACGCAGCGATTCGGCTGAGTCCATTCATACTATGATAAGGACTGTTTCTGACCTGTTCAGAGGCAGTCCTTTTTTGTTATGGAAGAACACGTGCACAATAGGTATAATCTTTCGGAGAATGGAAACGGAGGGCTGGGCAGTGAGCGAACATGGATCCGATTTTTATGACAATAACGCCAACTTTGAAAAGTATATGGAACGACGCCAGTGGCAGGAGAATGCCAATGATACACTGGAGAAACCCGTCATGCTGGAGCTGATCGGAGACGTTGAAGGCAAAAGCGTTCTGGATTTGGGCTGTGGCGATGCGAGATTCGGGGCAGAATTACTCAGTTCTGAGCATCTCGCTTCGGATTACACGGGGATTGAGGGATCGGACAATATGTTCCGTACAGCCGTAGAGACGGTTAAGGGCCCAAATGCACAGATTGAACAGGCATTTATGGAAGACTGGACGTACCCGCCAAATCAGTATGATGTGGTTATATCCAGACTGGCTATTCATTATGTAGAGGATGCGGACCTATTATTTCACAACGTACATAACACGTTGAAGGAGAACGGGAGATTCATATTTTCGGTGGAACACCCGGTGATTACATCCACACTGCAGCTATCCGGGATGCGAACCAACTGGATTGTCGATCAGTATTTTGTGGAGGGATATCGCGAGCAGCAATGGCTGGGAGGTTCAGTGAAAAAGATGCATCGCTCTATTGAATCGTACTATATGGCCTTGCAGAAGGCGGGCTTTCAGGTAGAGCATCTGCGAGAGTCCAACCCGCAGCGCCAATATTTCGTGAATGAGGAAACCTATCTGCGCAGACAGCGGATTCCGCTGTTTTTGTTCCTCTCTGCAAGCAAATAACACACAGCATGCTGTGGATAGATGGAATAACCTGAAGCAGCCAAGAAACCTATCCACATGTGGATAAGTTTTTTGGCTTTTTAAGTACTCAGGCTGTGTGCAGAGGAGCTGTTTATTTATCGGCAGCCCTCACATAGACACGATCCCCATGTTGTTCCACATCTACAGGCGCTTCAAAAAAGTTACTCAACACTTCGGTGTTCATCACCTCAGAGGTTAACCCGCTGCTCACAACCTCGCCTCGCCGAAGCAGGAGACTATGACTGAACACGGGCAGAATCTCTTCGGTATGGTGAGTCACGTAGATCAGGGAAGGAGAGTCTGGTCTCTGCGATAATTCGCTGATACTCTCCAGCAGCCGCTCACGGGAGAACAGATCAAGCCCATTGCAGGGCTCGTCCAAAATAAGAATGCGCGGATTCGCCATCAGGGCTCTGGCAATAAGAAGCTTCTGCTTCTCGCCCTGGGAACAGGTTCGATATTCGCGATCCCACAAGTGCTGACAGCCAAGAGTGGTCATCAGTTCCCGGGCCTGATCCAGATCCTCATCGGATAACTTATCATATAAACCGATCGTGGCATGCTTGCCGCTAATGACGACATACTGAGTACGATCCGTCCCATGTAATTTCTCCTGGAGGGACGAACTGACCCAACCGATGGTTTTACGCAGTTCACGCAGGTCGACCTCTCCATACGGATGTCCAAGCACCGAAATCGAGCCTTCGGTAGGCCAGAGGTAACCGGTGATCATGTTAAGCAGCGTGGTCTTGCCGGAGCCATTCAGGCCGAGCAGTGCCCAGTGTTCTCCATCATTAACCCGCCAGCTGACATCATTCAGCAGGGTGATCGGTCCCCTTTTCCAAGTCACGTGTTGTACA
The DNA here is from genome assembly GCF_040546835.1 of Paenibacillus sp. PvP094. Taxonomy (NCBI): domain Bacteria; kingdom Bacillati; phylum Bacillota; class Bacilli; order Caryophanales; family Paenibacillaceae; genus Paenibacillus; species Paenibacillus sp. PvP094. Next base: position 2,275,362 of record NZ_JBEPOM010000001.1, read on the forward strand.
TCAATAATCATGTCGTATTCCTTCCTTCTGTTTTCCGCTTGTATATCCTATTAGTATTGTAGTCACAGATATTTTGATATTGTCAAGCCACGTGGACTCTGCTAAGATGGGACAAATTTGTTGTAAACGCATTCAATGTGAAGTGTACGGACCTTGAAAAATAAGGAGGCCGATGGTCATGAAAGTGCCGATATCCAAGGATAAGAACAATCGCTTATATACGGTTTCACTCGATGGGAGCGGTGATTTCCCCACTATCCAGGCTGCAATCGACGCCATACCGGAACCTTGTACCGAGACATTCATTATTCGTATTAGACAAGGTGTCTATGTTGAGAAGCTGCACATCGAGAAACCAGGGGTTCATCTGATCGGTGAGGGAGCAGACCAGACCCTTATTACTTATGATGATTATGCCCTCAAGACGTTCCCTAACGGGGAGCCCTATCATACATTTCATTCGTATTCAGCCTTCGTTGGCGCGGATGATTTCACTGCAGAGGGGCTTTCCTTTGTAAATTCGGCCGGTCCCGGCAAGGATGTTGGGCAGGCTCTTGCTGTGTACGTGGATGGGGACCGGGCCGTTTTTCGCAAATGTCGTTTCATCGGACATCAGGATACGATCTTCACCGGGCCGCTTCCGGACCAGCCGATCGACAGAAGTTCTTTCGGTGGTCCGCGTGACGGGGCAGAGAGGCGGAAGCTCCGGCAGTACTATGAGGATTGTTATATCGAGGGCGATATCGATTTTATTTTCGGCTCGGCTACAGCCGTATTCAAGGGTTGTGAGATTTTTGCGAAGAAACGCTCGTTTGATGACACTACTGCCTCTGCAGAGGAAGTTCATGGCTGGATCACTGCGGCTTCTACACCGGAAGATGTCCGGTACGGCTATGTGTTCATCGACTGTTCCCTGACCAGCGATGCACCTCCGCAATCGGTATACCTCGGCAGGCCGTGGAGAAATCACGCCAAAGTATGTTTCCTGCATTGCTGGATGGGTGCTCATGTGAAGCAGGAGGGCTGGCATAACTGGAACAAACCTGATGCAGAGGCCAGCGTGGTGTTCGCCGAATATAACAGTAAGGGTCCGGGAGCAGGGAGCGGGGCGGGGCGAGTGCCGTGGGCAACCATTCTGAATGAGCAGCAGGCAGAGGAATATTCATTATCTCGGGTGCTATTCGGAGAGGATGAATGGCAACCTTTTGGCTGAAGCTTAACAATCCCTAGTGCCTCAGGGGGCAACGTTTTACTGCCTGTTTGCAGGAGCTTATGCAAGGCTGTCTTTCAAGTCCGTTAGGGGCTTGGCAGACAGTCTTTTTTTTGCAGCATATTCAATTTTCGCCCTCCAAAAGAATAATTTATCCCTTATCTCATTTGCAGTTTACTGATTAAATACAGATGAGGATCTGTAAATTCCCTGTAAAATCTGGATGTCATAAATCTTAAACGTAAATGGAGGGCAGATCCGATGTCGAAGAGAGAGGGGGAAGCTGCAAACGTAAATATGGATCACGATTAAATTCCTACAGTCGCAGATCACATGCCAGTGCACGGAGAAGCTTTTGCAAGGTGAAAACAAGCTGAGTACAGGAGGGATTTTGCTTGAATCAAGCTGTTCGAGTCCGCCCGGTTATCATAGTCGCTTTGGCATTTCTTCTGATCATTTCGTGGTTTGCACCAAGAGCAGACGCCGCTGCCCAGTGGCAGGCCGGCACCGCATACAAGAAAGGAGACCTCGTAACATATCAAAACAAGAATTATGAATGCATTCAGTCCCATACGGCTTTGAACGGCTGGGAGCCTCCTCTAGTTCCTGCACTGTGGACTTATGTTGGGGATGGTCCCGGGGAGGGAGGAGAGACACCTGTTCCGGATACAATCCCACCCTCCATTCCTGCAGGCTTAGCCTCATCCTCGATCACGGGGACCTCAGTCCAGCTTACCTGGAACGCATCCACGGATAATGTGGGGGTGACCGGATACGACGTGTACCAAAATGGGGCTCTTGTGACGAGTACCTCAGCTGTAACAACGACAATAAGTGGGCTAACCAGCGGCACGTCTTATGTTTTTACAGTAAAAGCAAAAGATGCTGCAGGCAATGTGTCTGCTGCAAGCAATCCCCTGAGTGTAACAACTTCCACTGGAACTCCGAATCCGGGGCCAATCGGTAACAAATGGCTGATCGGCTACTGGCACAACTTCGACAATGGCTCTACCAATATCAGACTCCGCAACGTGTCCACAGCCTACGACATCATTAATGTCTCCTTTGCCGAACCGGTTTCGCACGGCAGCGGCACGCTCGCTTTTACTCCATATAACGCAACGACAGCCGAATTCAAATCGGATATTGCCTATCTTCAGAGTCAGGGAAAAAAAGTACTGCTGTCCATGGGAGGAGCCAATGGAACGATTGAGCTTACCGATGCAGGCAAGAGGCAGCAGTTCGAGGAGTCACTGAAATCCATTATTTCAACTTACGGTTTCAATGGTCTTGATATCGACCTAGAAGGAAGCTCCCTCTCCCTGAATGCAGGGGATACCGATTTCCGTAATCCGACGACACCCAAGATCGTTAATCTCATCCAGGGTGTAAAGGCGGTCAAGTCACACTTTGGCAGTGAGTTCATACTTACAGCAGCACCGGAGACGGCCTATGTCCAAGGTGGTTATCTGTCCTATGGCGGTCCCTGGGGGGCATATCTGCCGGTAATTCATGCCTTGCGTAACGACCTGACGCTGCTCCACGTGCAGCACTACAATAGTGGCTCCATGGTCGGGCTGGACGGACGCTCCTACGCTCAAGGGACAGCAGATTTCCACGTAGCCATGGCCGAGATGCTGCTTCAGGGCTTTCAAGTAGGTGGAAGCTCGGGTTCATTCTTCAGTCCATTGCGTCCGGATCAGATTGCGATCGGTGTACCGGCATCCCAGCAGGCAGCCGGTGGGGGCTATACAACACCTGCCGAGCTGCAGAAGGCATTGAATTACTTGATCAAGGGTGTATCATACGGCGGTTCTTATACCTTGCGCCAACCCGCGGGATATCCGGGCCTTAAGGGCATTATGACCTGGTCCATTAACTGGGATGCATATACGAACCATCAATTTTCAAACGCACATCGTTCGTATTTGAACGGGCTCAGCATGCAAACGACGAAGGAGGTTGTGTACTAATGTCATATAAAGCCAAACACCTGGATTTCAAAAAAGTCGGTAAGGTTCTTCTCGGTCTGGTCCTGCTCTTATCTGTCATCATCCCTTCCTTCACACTTCAATCTCGAACGGCCGAAGCAGCAGATGCCTATAAAATTGTTGGTTACTATCCTGCCTGGGCGGCATACGGACGAAACTACAATGTAACGGATATTGATCCCACCAAGGTGACGCATATCAACTATGCCTTTGCCGATATTTGCTGGAACGGCATTCATGGAAATCCAGATCCTTCTGGTCCCAATCCGGTGACTTGGAGCTGCCAGAATGAGAAGAGCCAGACAATCAACGTACCGAATGGAACGATTGTTCTTGGAGACCCCTGGATCGACACAGGCAAACAATTTGCAGGGGACACCTGGGATCAGCCCTATGCAGGGAATATCAATCAGCTTAGCAAGCTGAAGCAGATCAATCCGAATCTGAAAACGATCATCTCCGTTGGAGGATGGACGTGGTCCAACCGTTTCTCTGATGTAGCCGCAACATCAGCTACCCGTGAGGTCTTTGCAAACTCTGCCGTCGATTTCCTGCGGAAATACAACTTTGACGGGGTGGATCTCGACTGGGAATACCCGGTATCAGGCGGGCTGGACGGTAACAGCAAACGTCCTGAAGATAAGCAAAATTATACCCTGCTCCTGAGCAAAATCCGCGAGAAGCTGGATGCTGCGGAAGCCGTTGACGGCAAAGAGTACCTGCTTACGATTGCAAGCGGAGCATCTCCAACCTATGCTGCCAATACGGAGCTTGCGAACATCGCTTCCATTGTTGACTGGATTAACATCATGACCTACGATTTTAACGGAGCCTGGCAGAAAATCAGTGCACACAATGCACCGCTGAATGCGGATCCTGCCGCTGCAAGTGCAGGAGTACCGGATAGCAATACATTTAATGTGGCTGCCGGAGCACAAGGGCATCTGAATGCAGGAGTACCGGCTGCCAAGCTGGTGCTGGGTGTTCCATTTTACGGTCGAGGCTGGGATGGATGCGCACAGGCGAGTAACGGCCAGTATCAAACATGTTCGGGTGGTTCTTCTATTGGAACTTGGGAGGCAGGTTCCTTTGACTTTTATGATCTGGAAGCGAACTACATTAATAAAAATGGATACACACGCTATTGGAACGATACAGCCAAAGTACCGTTTCTGTATAACGCCTCCAACAAGCGCTTCATCAGCTATGACGATGCAGAGTCCATCGGACACAAAACCGCATATATCAAGAGCAAAGGGCTTGGCGGAGCGATGTTCTGGGAGCTCAGTGGGGACCGCAACAAGACACTCCAAAACAAGTTGAAATCGGATCTGTCGACCGGGGGCACAACGCCTCCTGCGGATACGACGTCACCGAGTGTGCCGGGCAATGCCCGTTCGACAGGAGTAACGGCAAGCTCGGTAACCTTGGCCTGGAATGCTTCGACGGATAACGTTGGCGTTACCGGTTATAACGTCTACAATGGCACTAGCCTTGTGACTTCCGTTACCGGAACAACCGCAACAATTAGCGGGCTTGCACCAGGTACTTCCTATACCTTCACGGTAAAAGCAAAGGATGCCGCAGGCAATCTATCCGCAGCTAGTAATAGCGTTACAGTAAGCACTACTGTTCAGCCGGGGGGAGATACCCAAGCGCCAACCGTGCCGACGAACTTCACATCAACTGCAAAAACCTCATCCACGATCACCCTTAGCTGGGCAGCCTCCACGGACAACGTTGGTGTATCCGGATATGAGGTATACAACGGAACCGCTTTGGTGACAACCGTTAGTGGAACATCGGCGACTGTTACAGGCCTGGCGGCAGACACCTCTTATACGTTCACAGTAAAAGCGAAGGATGCGGCAGGCAACCTGTCTGCTGCGAGCAGTGCCTTGACTGTGAAAACCGATGTGGGTACGACGAATCCCGGCGTTTCCGCTTGGCAGGCTAACACCGCTTATGTCGTAGGGCAACTGGTTACGTATAATGGCAAAACGTATAAATGTCTGCAATCCCATACCTCCTTAACGGGGTGGGAACCTTCCAATGTGGCTGCACTGTGGCAGCTTCAATCGTAACAACCTGTAAAAGAGGACACTCCTGATAAACTCGGGAGCGTCTTCTATGTAATAAGCCTTCCATCATACCCGAAGGATTCCATACCGCAACACACAAAAGCCCCCATACCCCGCATATAGCGAGGGAATGGAGGCTTTTTGCTTCATTTAAATTAGAAATCAAAGTTGTCCGGGTCTGGTCCCACACGAACATCTTCGTTGAGGGCGCTGATCCGATCCATCTCATCGTTGGACAATTCAAAGTCGAAGATGGAAGAGTTCTCAATGATCCGATTTTCCTTAGTGGACTTCGGAATGGTGATAACACCGTTCTGCAGATCCCAGCGCAGGATGACTTGTGCAACGGATTTGCCTTTGGCAGAAGCAATCTCGGTAAGCACCGGGTTGTCCAGCAGCTGACCTTGCATCAGAGGGGACCAGGCTTCAAGCTGAATACCATGTTTCTCGCAGAAGGCTTTCAGTTCAACCTGAGTAAGGCGAGGATGATACTCGACTTGGTTAACCATCGGTTTCACTTTGGCATCCTGCATCAGGTCTTCGAGGTGATGGATCTGGAAGTTGCTTACACCAATCGCTTTGATTCGGCCTGCAGCATAGAGCTCTTCCATCGCTTTCCATGCACCTTTGTATTTGCCTGCTTTTGGCCAGTGAATCAGGTACAGATCCAGATATTCCAGACCGAGCTTGTTCAAAGTTGTATCGAAGGCTGCAAGAGTCTCTTCATATCCAAGGTCTGCAGTCCAGGCTTTGGATGTAACAAACAGTTCTTCGCGCTTCAGGTTGTTTTCTTTCAACGCTTCGGCAATCGCCTGTCCAACACCGGATTCGTTACCATATATAGCGGCAGTATCAATGCTGCGGTAGCCATGCTGGATTGCTTTTTTGACCGCTTCGATCAATTCTGCGCCTTCTTCTACCTTGAATACTCCTAGTCCGAACCAAGGCATTTGAACGCCGTTATGCAAAGCTACTGTAGATTGTAAGTGTTGTGCTGTCATGTGATGTCCTCCTAAGTGTGTTCGTAATTCACAGAAAGTAACTCTCGAATCGTTCAATCCGATCCCCCAAAATTAAATGAGGGTAGATTAAATAGGGTCCAACGTACTATAATACTATACCATGCGAAACCGGTTCCTTTAAATAAGGGCTTCATGAGTCACTGAATGTGATCAGTCTAGAAATTCAATTTTTTCAGGTGCAGCCTGTTCTTATATCGAATGCTTATGCGGCTGATGATCTGCGTTCAAGTACTCTGGCCCATCCTGTAAGAAGAACGGCGGCAAGAACCATAATTGCACCAACCCAAGTCGTATGCACGAGCCCAATGGAGTCGGTAATGACCCCACCCAGGTAGGCGCCTATGGCAATACCCGCGTTAAAGGCAGCGATGTTGAAGGCAGAAGCCACATCCTTAGCCTGTGGCGCATAGCGTTCTGCAAGTGTGACGACATACATCTGAAGTCCGGGTACATTCATGAAGGCAAGCAGACCCATGCCGAGAATGGTAAGCAGTGCTGCCAGCTTGAATGGTAAGGTAAAGTACAGTATGCCCAGAATGATGGTCTGAACGATAAACATATAAAATAATGCCTTCAACGGATTACGGTTGGCGGCTTTGCCCCCAATGATATTGCCGATCGCGATGGCGATTCCGTATAACAACAGAATGGCTGCCACGGTTTTCTCGGAATATCCGCTGATATCATGCAGAAGCGGAGACAGGTACGTGAAGACGACGAATGTACCTCCATACCCGACCGCTGTAATCGCAAACGCCAGCAGCAGCCTTCCTCCTGTTACAAGCTTCAATTGGTCACGGAATGCTGTGCGTGTTCCGCGCTGCAGGGTGGAAGGAACAAGTACCATATTACCAATAAAGGCAACGATGCCGACAATAACAATGAGAATAAAGGCAGCACGCCAGCCTAAGTGTTGCCCGATCAGCGTACCCAGAGGCACCCCGGTCACAGTAGCGATGGTCAGGCCCGAGAACATAATGGCAATGGCACTGGCCCGGCGGTTTGCTGGCACGAGGTCAGCTGCAATGGTGGAACCAATGGACATAAACACCCCATGTGACAGGGCTGAAATAATCCGGGCTATAAGCAGCATGGTGATGCCACTTGATAGCGCGGCCATCGTATTGCCTGCAATGAAAACAACCATGATGGCCATCAACAGCGTCTTGCGTGACACGGTTGAGGTTAATGAGGTCAGGATGGGCGCCCCGAAGGTTACACCGAGCGCATATAAAGTAACGGTCAGTCCCGCTGTAGTTACGGAAATGCCCAGGTCACCCGCAATGAGTGGCAGCAGTCCAACACTGATAAACTCAGTGGTGCCGATGGCAAACGCACTAATGGCCAGTGCGAGCAGGGCCCAGGTGCTGCGTTTTGAATCTTGTACCATGTTTCTAGTTCAACTCCCCGAATGTAGATTTACGTACCGGCAAATGCTATTATGAATTATTCGATATAAAATGAATAGTACGTACTTTTTAGTACCATACGTACTTTTTGGTGCCTATATAAATAAGCTCGGCAAGTTCATCAGATGATTAGGGGAGGAAGCATATAATGAACAGAAAAAAATACAATATCTCGGTCGAGGCTACGCTTGAGGTGATCGGCGGCAAGTGGAAGTGCGTCATTCTCTGTCATCTCACACATGGCAAAAAACGTACCAGTGATCTTAAGCGTATTATGCCCGCCATTACCCAAAAGATGTTAACCCAGCAGCTTCGGGAGCTGGAGGACGACGGAATCGTGAACCGGATCGTCTATAATCAGGTCCCGCCCAAGGTAGAGTATGAGCTCAGTGAATATGGCTGGAGTCTGGAGCCGATTCTGAATGCACTATGCAATTGGGGAGAGCAGCACATTGTGAAGGAGTACGGAGACAAATCAGCAATGCTCGAGGATAATGGACTGAACCATTTTGATTCGGATGAGAACAAGGAGCTGATCAAACAATGAATTACGAGATTTTGCATGAAGGTGCTTTTGCCATGCTCAAGGTTCGTTTGCAGCGCGGAGAGCGATTCAAGGCTGAGAGCGGCGCCATGGTATCCATGACACCGACAGTTCAGCTGAAAGGATCAGCGGAGGGTGGCATGTTTGCCGGAATTGGAAGAATGATCAGCGGGGAGAAGTTCTTCTTTCAAGAGTTAACCGCTGCAGGAGGACCTGCAGAAATCTTGCTGTCACCTTCCACCATGGGCGGTGTGGAGGCTGTTGAACTGGATGGCTCCTATTCGCTGTATGTGCAGAAGGATGGCTTTTTGGCGGGGACGGAAGGCATCCAGGTAAATAGTAAAATGCAAAACCTGAAGAAGGGCCTCTTCTCGGGGGAGGGTTTCTTCATTATTGAGATCAGCGGAAGAGGCACGGTATTCCTGTCTTCTTATGGTGCAATTCACGCCATTCATCTGGCAGCTGGAGAAGAAGTCATTGTGGATAACGCGCACCTGGTTGCCTGGCCTCAATATATGGAGTATCATATCGAAAAAGCATCGCAGGGCTGGTTATCCAGTGTGACCAGTGGTGAAGGACTGGTATGCCGATTCAGGGGTGAGGGCACGGTCCTGATCCAGAGCCGCAATCCGCAGGGATTCGGACAATGGGTGAAGCAGTTCATCCCTTCCCGCTGACGATCAGTCAGTCATCCGATTATCTCTACAATGCACGGCATACAACCAGTCCCAAGGCATCAGTGATGGAGGAATAAATGAGATGAGTTCACAGTATAAAAACGCACATGAAAGTCCAGGACACCTGCTGTGGCAGGTTACAACGATGTGGCAGAAGGAAGTGCGCAGGGTGCTTGATCCATTGGGATTAACCCTGCCGCAATTTGTACTTCTGCATGGCTGCTTATGGCTGAATGAGAGAGATACGGAAGGGAAGGGCGTAACGCAGGTTCAGCTTGCGCATTTTGCCAACGTGGATGTGAATGTGACCTCTCAGGTTCTTCGAGCGCTTGAAAAGCGGGGATTGATCCATCGCAGTCGCCATCAGACCGATACCCGTGCGAACATTATTACTACAACGCCCGAAGGCACGGAACTGGCCAATCGGGGAATCCAGCTAGTTGAAGAGGCTGACAGACAATTCTTTGACCTGGTAAGCGATCATAAGGAAGAGTATATGGAGATTATGCGGGAGCTTATCAAACATAAATCGGAATAGTCGCTCTATGGCATCCCACAATTTATTGAACTCATAGATGATATACCCATCGAAGCAAGGTAAGATGAGTTGGCACCTGGCCTTCTACATACAGACAATGAAAACCTCCCCGAGCGTGAGCCGGGGAGGTTTTTTTGTAAACTTCTATTCCAGTCGATATGCCGCGAACGGCTCGCCATGACGGAACGAGTCACTAAGTTGATCCAGCTCCGTGATCATGTCTGGCGTAAGCTCCAGGCTTAAACTAGCCAGGTTATGCTCCAGCTGCTCGGTACGCGTGGCCCCAACGATAACCGTTGAAACGGCTGGCCGAGCCAGCAACCAGGCAAGTGACAGAACACTTGGAGAGCAGCCGTATTCTAATGCTTTCTCACTTATCTGCTCTCCTAATCTGACATTGTGCTCGAGCAGGAACCGGTTGAAGGATGGATCCGTATCCGCTCGGGAGCCCGAAGGAATACCTGCTTGTCCATTATATTTGCCAGTCAGAATGCCACCCGCAAGTGGGAAATAGGGAATGATTCCGACGCCTTGATCAAGACACATTGGGACAAGTTCCAGCTCTGGGGTGCGGTCTGCCAGGGAGTAGCTGGTTTGAGTGGAAATATAGCGCACATGACCTTTCAGTTCGCTGATGCCGAGAGCTTTCATGAGTTCCCAGGCTGCATAGTTGGAGGCCCCGATATAGCGAACTTTACCGGAGGACACCATATCGTCCAGCGTTCGCAAGGTTTCCTCCAGCGGAGTGTGCGGATCAAACGTGTGGATCTGATACAGATCCACGTAGTCCGTCTGCAGACGCCGGAGGCTCTGTTCCAGTTCTTGCTGCAAATGATAGCGGGAGGAACCCCGCCCATGCGGACCATCATGCCGGGGAAGTCCGGCCTTGGTTGCAAGCACAGCGTTTTCCCTCCGCCCCTGCAGGGCCTGTCCAATAATCCGTTCCGATTCGGTTCCGGCGTAGATGTTGGCGGTATCGATAAAGTTGATTCCCTGATCGAGTGCTGCATGAATAATACGGGTCGAAGCCGCGTCATCTGCACGTTTACCAAAAGCATTTGTCCCGAGCCCAAGTGCAGATACACGCAAGCCGCTGTTGCCCAAACGTCGATATTCCATTCATCATCGCTCCTTCTGTGTCAGTTCTTGTATAGCAGATTATAACGCAATCTATTGAAAACGTGTTATTAATATAGTTAAATGATTCTAAGAACCCGTTATTAAAGGAGATATGATGGAAAACAGTGCTGCACATTTAACCCGCCGGAAGCCGAAGAAACCGAAGAAGAGATGGAAGAAACCTCTAATCATTACCCTAAGCGTGCTGATCGTGCTGGGAGGACTCGGATATGTCTACCAAAAACAACTTGTACTGCTGGCATTTAACCTATTTGCCTCCGGTACGGTGAAGGAAGCGCTTGATGATTCCTTCAAGCCGGTTGGAGATCAGAACGCAGAAGTCCCTGTGGTACAACACACTGACCCTTTCTCGCTACTGCTGCTGGGGATTGATCAACGGGATAATGAACCAAGCCGTTCGGATACAATCATCTATTCCGTCGTGCGTCCGGAAGACAATAAAGTGCTGCTGCTGTCCATTCCGCGAGACTCCTATACCGAGATTGTCGGTCGGGATGTGAAATCGAAGATTAATTCAGCCTATGCCCATGGCGAAGCCAAGATGGCTATGGATACGGTGGAGAATCTGCTGGGGAACAAGGTGGACTTCTATGCCGCGATTAATTTTAACGGACTCAAGGATATTGTCGATGCGGTTGGCGGCGTTGAGCTGCCGATCAAGAAAAATATCGAGAACAAACTCAAGAGTCATGAGAAACTGTTTGTGGAAGCAAATAAACCCATCTATAGCGGCGAAGAAGCGCTTGGCTATGTTAGATACCGGGAAGACTCCGATTTTAACCGGACGATGCGTCACCGGATTTTCCTGAGCGCGTTCATGAATCGTGCATTGGAGGTCAAAAATCTGACCAAGATCCCGGACGTCATCAAGATTGCCGGATCGAACTTTACAACCAACATGAGCTCGGATTTCATCGTGAACTTTGCCGAGTCCTTATATATGAAAGACAGCGCGCCAACAATCAGCAACTATATGCTGAAAGGTGAAGGCGCAACCCGCAGTGGAACTTGGTATTATGATCTATCGGAGGATGATCTGCAGCATGTACGGACCATGCTCAGCAATTGGCTGGACCCGGATGCCACCGAAATAATCGAACCCGAATCCGCAGATGGGGAAGAGAAAGATGCCGCATAAAGCGTTTATCAGGTAGAATTATTTTAAATGGTGTAACCCCGAGAAGCGAGCTTGCTTCCCGGGGTTTTTGCTGTGCATTTATTGCAGCCAATCTCAATCTATAGGATCATTTCATGGCATATGTATAGTAAAATATAGGTAAACAAATCAACATCAACCAATGGAGGAGCCTTATGAAGGACTTCAAGGACCGACTTCGCCAGGTTCAGCAACAGCAAAGGCAGCTGGTGAAGGAATACAACATGCTGCTTCAGGACTATGAGTCGGATGACCTGATTGTGCAGAATGAACAGCTTCGTGAGCAGGTGGATGCACACGAGCTGAAGCTGCGTCAGATCGAGGCACGTGCACGCAAGATGGAGGAAGAGAATGCCCGGCTTCGGATGGCGTTGTCCGAACAGATGCTGGATGAGAAGCTGAATCTTATTCGCGTATCACAGGAGAAAATGGAGACATACTTCCGCGGGAAAACAGGTGTACATAATGACCGGTTGGAAGCTCACGAACATCGTACCCAAATAAACATGAACGCTCTATTCAATAAGGCTTCGGAGGAGCTTCAGGAAGATGCGATGGAGTTCAAGGAGAGGATTGCTTATCTTGCCGCAGAGGTGAAGGAACGCATCGAACGGCATAGACAAACGCTGCAGGAACGGGAAGAAGCGGTTCGGCAGCAGATGCAGCTTGGCTATGAGCATATGGCGGAAGAAGGTTTGAGTGAAGAAACCATTCAGCGCCGGATTCGTCAGAACCGGATGGAGATGAAGATCGGGCTAAGCTGGATCAACAAGGTCGCCATCCTGCTTATTATTCTTGGCGTTGGTGCAGCGTTCCAGTATTCGTATTCCACGTGGTTCAATGATGAAATGAAGGGCGGTGCGTTCTTCCTGCTCGGCATGCTGATGCTCGCCGGGGGAGAGTGGCTGTTTCGGCGGAAAAGTCAGACGTTTGCGATGGGCTTGCTTGGAGGCGGAATTTCGGTACTCTTCGGCTCTATTTTTTACAGTTATTTTCTGCTCCATATTATCGGTCTATATACGGGTCTTGGACTTTCTGTCCTTGTATCGGCGGTGTCCGTCCTGTTATCGCTAAGATATAAGTCGAGGACGATCTGTTCACTTGGTCTGGTAGGCGGTTATCTACCTTTGTTCTCGTATATGGCCTATTTCGGTCTCAGCGGGAACTCCGTATATGTTGCCATGGTCTATTTGCTGCTTCTTAACGGCATTATTGTACTTATTTCCTTCGGCAAACGTTGGCCGATCGTGCATTATATCAGTTTTCTGTTTAATACACCGTCCATGTTAATCCTCTTGTGGCTATCGCCGAACAACATTGTGGGCATGGTGTATTCGATTGCTACGTTTGCATTATATCTGGGAATTACACTCGCGTATCCATTCAAACATCGGGTTAAGCTGACCTGGTGGGACTTCGCCCTGCTGGCCATGAATACGAGCATCAGCTGTCTGATGCTGTATGTACTCTTTGACGCAGAAGGCTGGGAGGATGCGCAGGGATTGCTGGCGCTTATATTCTCCCTGGTGTATCTTGGACTCGCCGGGTGGGTACAGCGCAACATGGTTCAGGAGAAACAAACCATGCTATTGTTCTATATCACATCTTTGACCTTTGCCATCCTCATGATTCCGTTCCAGTTTGGGGCAAAGTGGCTGTCCATGGGATGGTTAATTGAGGGGATTTTGCTTGTTATCCTAGGTCATCTGAAACAGTTCAGGTCGGTAGAACGTGCAGGATGGGGCGTTGTGCTCCTGTGCGTGTTCACTTTCGTATATTATGATGTGCTGGTGCTGTACATGGTGGGAGAGCAATCCTATTTTATGCTGAAATACTCCTGCATTACACTGGGTGCGCTTTTGATTACATCGTATTATGCCATGGTTGGCAGCGGGAAAGGGATATTGTCCAAAACCAATATTCATCACAGTGTGTTGGAGCTTGGCGCGCTGAATATATTCAAGTACGTTACCCTCGGCAACCTGTGGATATATGTTCTATACGAGTCAAATGAACTCTATACCCGAGCGGTGGATGGGACCTTCCTGCTCTACTTGTTCTACAAATGGCTGATGTTTGCTGCATTAACCATCGCATTGGCGTATGGCTTAAGCCAAGCTAAGTTATTTCATGACCAGATGGTGAAGTACTACACAACCTTTCTGCATGCAGCAGGCTGCTGTATTGCACTTGCAGTGACGTTGTCCATGCCTGCACTCGATCCGGGAACCCAGCAGCATACGGCTGCGGAGATTGTGGGACTGCTGGTTTTGATTATTTTCAATATTGGCGTGTTTTTCGCTGGAAGAGACTTGCTGATTGCGGGCATACGCGGGCAGTTCAAGAGCGTGGAGTGGTACCCGGTCATTGCGGGAATCTACCTGCTGGGTGTCATCACGGTCTTCCTGACGGTGCAGTTCCAATGGGGAGACATCGGTCTGATGTTCAGCTTGATGTATCTGCTGCTTGCGATTCTCTATATTGCGTACGGATTCCGTAGAAGGTACGTCATGATTCGTCGTCTCGGACTCGGTCTGACCTTGTTCTCCACGGGGAAAATGGTGTTCTACGATGTTGGTTTGCTGACAACGGGCAGCAAAATCATCGCCTACTTTAGCTTCGGTGTGTTATTGCTGGGCATTTCGTATCTGTATCAGAAGGTATCCAGTCGGATGGAGGAAGCTCAGGCCAAAAAGACCCCACAGGTGGAAGAATCCGATCGGGCTGAGTAATTACTTTTTTTAAATGTGAACAATCTTCAGAACGCATTTTCAATTGTACAATTCTAAGCAAACAGGCCTCTTCCCGCTGCGATGTCAGCGTGTAAGGGGCTTCTTCATGTGGACTTATGCGATTATGCAGGCAGGGAGTTATGTTCTATCCAAGCAGTGATTATGACATTGGTGAAACGTTTATGACATGGATCGCGTTATAATAGAGTAAGCTCACGGCTGTGTGTTCAGTTGCAGCCATGATGTTTCAGAGGCTGGCGTGCCGTTCAATAATTCGCTGCGTTCGTCTGTCATGCGTGACAGGACGGTTAGTGTAATGGACAGGGTAAAAGCGAGCAGTACGTATATGAAAATCTTTTTTTTGTTCATGATGATAACCCTCTCTTGTTGATTAGGCTGGATGAAAGACCGTTATGAGAAAAAAAGCACAACGTCTGGTATAGTAGAGAAACGAATACATCATTGCCTGTATACACTATATAAATAGTCAGCAATGCAAACAATGGAACAAATCTGATGAAGTTATCATTATTCATGAAACTTATAGAGCTAGAGTGATAATCGAAGGTGGGAGATGAACATGCGAGAGACGGCAAAAATCGTCATTCGTACACCTGGGCAGGAGAGCGACGGTTCATTTGCTTACGTAAGCCAAGGACGCTCCATCACGGTGGGACGTTATACGGGCGGCGGTGAATCGGACTTGTCCGTGTATAATCAGTTGATATCGAAGCGGCACTGCCGCATTCATTATGATGCACAGCGTCAGCTGTGGGTGGAGGATCTGGATAGCAAAAATGGTACCGAATTGAACGGGCAGCGGCTCGTTCCCTATGAGAAATACCCGTTTGCCGAAGGAGACATTTTGACCATGGTCAATGGCTTGATTCAGCTTCGGACGGAGGGTGATCTCGAAGAAACACGCGAATACCGCATATCCGATCTGCTGGGTGAGGGAGTCCGGGTGCATGATCACCTGCAGACCGTACAGATTGGCGAGGTGGAAATTCCGCTGTCGAAGAAGGAGTTCCAGCTGTTCAAGCTGCTGTACAGTCAATTGGATCATTTTGTGACGAGAGAGCAGATCGTTGGTCAGGTATGGCCTGAACGAAGCATGCTGGAGAGCGATTCGGTAGGAATCGATGAGATCAACTCGCTGATCTATCGGACCAACCGCAAGTTGGGTGTCCATTTTACGATCAAATCGGTCTATAAAAAGGGTGTATACATGAAGTCACATGTGCCTGGCGTTATGGGCGGCATGATGTAACCAGTCTGTATGAACAAAGGGATGAGGCCATGTTGATCATTCAATTCATTCCATGGCTGATTGCCGTGGTGACGCTAATCGCCGTCATATCCATTGTGCTGGTCAGCTGGAAAAATGGAATCTCGCCCATGCCCACATCCAGAATGGTCCGGCAGGTAGTCATTCAGGAGGTTAATCGCATTCCGGGTTATGGGGATATCATTGAGGCAGGTTCCGGCTGGGGGACGCTGGGCGTTGACATCGTCCGTCATTGTCCGGGCAAGCGTGTTACGGGCATTGAGAATTCAATCATTCCCTTCTGGTTCTCTCAAGTCATGTCCAGCATGATGATTGGATTCAGGAAAGCCAAGGGCGAGCGGAATTCACTGAAAGGTCGGCTGCGGTTCATACGCGGCGATATCTACAAGAGCTCCTATGAACACGCAGACGGTGTGGTCTGTTATCTGTTTCCTGGTGCCATGACCCGGCTCGTGGACAAGTTTACCCGAGAGCTTCCACCGGGGGCACGGGTTATCAGTATATGTTTCGCACTTCCGGGGAAAGTGCCTCTGCGCACGATTACGTGCAAGGATGCCTTGCGTACGAAGGTTTATGTATACACATTTTGAAGAGAACGATGGTTATACCTTTCCCCAAGGGAAAGCAGTGTGATCCAGTCACTATAAGGATAACGAAAGAAGGCGCCGAACCCACTTCTAAAGTGAATTTGGCGCCTTCTATTGTTATGCTGAACAGGCGTTTTATTAAATACCGCTCAGTGTGTCCTTGTTTATTTTGCGGAGTCTGTTGTGCTTGTACTTGTTCCTTCTGTAGTTGTGCCATCTGTTGTTGTTCCGGACTCTGTTCTGTTTCGTCCGCCTCCGAATCCACCTTGACCGCGTCCTCCACCTGGACCACCCATACCTGTATTGGCAGTTGTCACACCGGATTCATTCACCCAAGTGATGTTACTAGTGGATTGGAAAGCCACCACTTTGGTGCCGCCACTGTAGGTACCGTCTGTGTACAGGCCATCAGTGGCTGTACCAGTCGATGTTCCGCCGGAGTAGATCTCATAAGAGCCGTCTTCTTTCAGGTCTGGAGAGCTGATGACAACCGATTGATAATCTTTTGCTGGAGCAAAGGTCAGGATGTTGTTGCCATCGCCATCTTGTACGTGAACCAGGGTTCCTGCTTTTTGCGTTTCAGGGAATGTCATGACGATTGTGTTCTGAGTCGAACTCTCGGATGTCCCTTGAGCCATACCGGAACTGCCGGCAGCGACCAGGTAGCCACCGCTCATCTCGAATGTACCGTCATAATCCAGTGGTCCGTTGCCATTATCGGTTGGTCCGTTCACAATCACGGTTCCGCCGGTCATGTAGATGGAACCATTGGAGTCAAGTCCATCGCCACCTGCATTGACGGTAAGGGATCCACCGTTAATGTGAAGCTCACTGTTTCCAGCGGATTCACCCGGCATACCGCCTGGAGCGCCACCTTGTGGGCGAGTATTGGTATTTGCGTCCGTACTTTGATCTGCTTGATCCGTATCTGTAGTTGTTGATGTTGTTCCAGTCGTCTCGGTTACAGAGATGTTGGAAGCAGTAGTTGTGTCTGCTGCTTGAGTGCTGTCTTCTCCTGTGTTTTCCGCAGGATCCGCAGTTGTTGCAGTGATGTCACCCGAAGCATTGACACCATCATCTGAAGAAGTTACGTCCACATCACCATCATTCAGTGTAATGGATGCTCCTTCAAGCCCTTCGTAGCTCTTCGCAATGTTGATTGTTCCACCGTTAATGGTGAGCGCCAAGTCAGCATGAATGCCGTCGTCACCGGATTCAAGGGTAATCTTGCCATCGTTGATCGTTACATTACTATTGCTGTGCAGGGAATCATCCATGGAATCAATGGTGTACGTACCGCCGTTAACGGTAAGATCTGCCCCTGCTTTAAGTGCTTTGGCACTTGTCGATTCTGTTTCTGTTGTAGTTGTTGCCGCAGCATCTGCATCCGAAGCAGTAGTCGATGCCTTATCAGCGGAACTTGCCGGTGCTGTACCTGCTGCATTCGTTCCATCCGCTGCCGGCATATCAGCAGGCGGTTCACCATCTGGTGGAGTACCCATGTCGGTTGGAGGTGTTCCACCACCCCAGCCACCGCCACCGCCGCCGAATGGTCCTTCTTCTGCTTTGGCTGGTGCATTGGCGCTGCCTCCGCCAGTGACGATGTTAAAGGTTCCGCCATCCGTAACGAGCGCGGTCTCAGCCTGAATACCATCGTTACCACTTTGGATATCGAATGTACCACCGGCAATGGCTACGAATCCTTTTTCGGCATCGGTATCGTTGGTCGATTTCATACCGTCGCCTTCAGCATCAACCGTAATGGTACCTTCTTGGACAGCAAGCATATCCTTACCTTTGATGCCGTCATCTGCTGCCTTGACGTCAATGGTGCCACTTATAATGATGAGATCATCTTTACTTGTGATCCCTTCGTTGTAGTTACCTGTTACGTTGAGTTTGCCTGTGCCGTTAAACGTCAGATCTGCTTTACTGAAGATGGCTGCATCGGGCTCATCCGTTGCATCATCAGCGTATACATAGGTCGTACCATCCGAAACGGCATTTTCCGTTCCTTCCTGCAGGGTAATCACAGCTTTGCCAGCTTCCTTAATATAGATGGCCGCACTGTCGTTATCGTGAATGGTTGCCCCATTCAGCACGAGGTGAACGGTTCCTTTATCGGTTACATTAACTACAATCTGTCCGTCTGTCAGTTCCCCGCTAAGCAAATACGTACCTGCCTCGGAGATGGTTACCGAGCCGTTCGCCGCTTTGGCTCCGGAGCCAGTAACGGTTGCTGTCTTCCCGCTCAGTTTAATGGTTGTAGAGTCGGTTTCACTCCAGCTTACATTGGTATCGTCCGCATCCAGGGAGACCAGATCCGCATATTTGACGGAGGTCTGCTCACTAACGGAAACCGTTTTGGTGGTGCCTGTTGTTGATGTTGCGGCGTTGGCGGTGGAGTTGGTTGCTGCTGGAGCACTGCATGCTGCAAGCATTGCGGTAATCATCGCTACGGACCATAACTTGCTGCCTGTAATCCACTTTTTATTCATCATGTATCGTTCCTCTCGTTTTATAAAATGTCTCGAATTAATACTCTGGCGTTGGTGCCATGTTGAGGGAGATATCCAGGTTCCCGTTACGTGTGCGAACGGCATCAAGGAATTCCTTCTGATTGACGTGTTGGCCAAGGTGAACCAGATAGACCAGTTCGTACAAGCTGCCGAGTTCGGTTGTTCTCACTTTGTTCAACTGATACTCAACATTGAATTTTTTGAATACTTCATCAAATGCTTCTTCATAGCTCAGGTTTTCAGGAATGGTGACTTTAAGCAATTTTTGTTGACTCTTTTTGGCTCCGAATTTGAAATGGCTCAGAACAAACATCAATACACACAAGATGATGGTGAACAATACCGCGTATCCAAATGCGCCGACGCCGCAGGCAAGACCGGAAGCCATGGTGAACAGGACGTAGGAGATATCTTTGGGATCACCAGGCGCGCTTCGGAAACGGATGATCGAGAAGGCACCGGCCAAGCTGAAGGCGCGGGCTACGTTGCTGCCGATTAGCAGGATGATGATCGCAACGATAACAGGCAGGACAACCATGGTTAATGTGAAGCTTTGTGAGTATGTGTTTGCATTGGTTTTCATGTAGGTGAGACTGATAATTGCACCCATAAGGATGGCTAGGCCAATCGTGATCACAGCGCTGCTGAATGTCAGCGTTGTGTCGGTTAGAGCAGAACTGAAAATGGAATCAAGCATATACTACACTCTCTCTTTCTATGATCGTTTGGTTAGGTTTCATGGCTGGATCGAAGTCGGTACCGGGAACAAGGATTCGTTCGCCCTGGTAGTTCAGATTCGTCGTTCTGACGAGGCGTTTGAATTCATTGCCGTATTTGGAGAAGCCTACACGGTACAAGCCGTGTTCAGACAATAGCTGGGACAGCCAGAACGGAACGGTTTTCTCCGCCTTGACCTCCATCAGCCAGCGACCGTCCTCCACCAGTGGTTCACCGTAGTCTCCCTGCTCCAGCTTCAGATCGTATCTGCGGCTGCGGATATTGGTGTCAAAGGTGATGCGGAGATCGCGGCTGTTCTTATCGAACAATGCTTTGCGTTCATAGGCTAGATACACTTTCGGTTCCAGGTTGTATAAGCGAAGGAAGTATTCGATCTCATCGACAACCTGCTTGTTCATGTAGTCTGCCAGCTCAGGCGCCTGTCCCGTACGAACGAATTCATAAGCCTCATCCAGCATCAGGGCCGTTCTTCTTTTGTTCACCAGGCCAAACACTTTCTTTTTGATCTCCAGATACACCTTGGCATTTTCTTCAGGAACCCCATAAGCCCGCAGTCTCAGCTTCTCTTTGTATTTGGGCTTGGAGAGGCTTGCTCGGATCAGGGAATCCTGCGGAGTATCGAAGTACAGGTTGCTGATGGAGTAGAACTCGTGTTTCTTGTTGTACGCATCCAGTTCCATATACTTCAGCAGATCACGGTAGAAACGTTCATATTGCTCATCGGTCAGAAGATACTTGCTCTCATATCGGTTGAATACTTCAATCGCCATTTAAGATTCATTCCTTTCATCCATGGATTGTATGTTTTGTTTCATCGTGTATCGCTTCCATGTCTGTATCTTAGAGCGTCAACCTTGAATGAATCTTAAATGATTTTACATTCCGTTGATCTTTTTTTACCTTCCTATAATACTTCTCGTAAATTCAATGAATTAAGATTGATTCAAGGTTCCGCAGGTAGAATGATTGATATAATAAAAGAAAGTCGCGACGAACAATTCAAGGCAGAGGAATGAATAGATCATGAGAATATTAATTGCGGAAGATGAGGTTCATTTGGCAGAGGCCGTATCCCAGATATTGAAGAAAAACAATTACTCCGTGGACATGGTCCATGACGGCAGATCAGGACTCGATTATGCGTTAAGCGGTATATACGATCTGCTGCTGCTCGACATCATGATGCCGGAGATGGATGGGATCAGCGTGCTGAGGAAGCTGCGTAGTGAGGGAAACCACACGCCTGTCATCCTGCTGACTGCCAAGGGAGAGCTATCGGACAAAGTAACCGGACTCGATTATGGGGCGGATGACTATATTGCTAAGCCGTTTGCGACAGAGGAACTTCTGGCCCGGATTCGGGCAGCCCTTAGAAGAAAAGGCGAGGTTGTACCTGAGGATGGGTTGAAGTTTGGCGATATTGAACTGAACACAACGCAGCTGAAGCTGGCCGTGCAGGGCAAGGAGATGAAGCTTAATCTGAAAGAGAACGAGCTGCTGGAGCTGCTAATCACACGCAAACAGGCCATCACATCCAAGGAGCAGATCATCGAGAAGCTGTGGGGGTTCGATTCTGAAGTGGAGTATAACAATGTGGAGGTATATATCTCATTTTTGCGCAAGAAGTTGACCTTCCTGAATTCCAAGGTCCGCATTAATACCATCCGGGGTGTAGGTTATGTACTTGAGGTGACGGCCTAATGTTTAAGAGACTTCGAAACCGGTTTTTGGTCGTCAATCTGGTATCGATCTCCATCATGATGCTGGTTGCCTTTGCGACGATCTATGTCATTACGTACCAGAATGTGCAGCGGGAAACCAATATGGAGCTCTTCAAGGTATCCGATTTCTATCACAACCCATATAATTCGTCCAAGATGCCGCGTGGGGATGATGCAATCGCGGGTAATCCGCCAACGGACATGCAGCAGAACGGACCAGGCGGAGATCCCAATTCGCCGCCAGGGCGTTCGGTTTCGTTCATGGTTAAGACGGATAATGAGTGGAATATTACGGATTCACAATCCAGATTCAGCATGGAGGAACCATTTTACGCAGAGGCACTGGAGAAGGTGGACAAGGCTGATCATGCGGAGCGTAAGACCGGACAATTTGCGCTAAATGGAACGAACTGGGCGTATGTCATTGATCCGAGCAGCGATGGACATATGATTGTGTTCATTGATGTAACTGCCCAGCAGGGCATTCTTACGAATCTCATCTATACCTTTACCATCGTAGGCCTGTTCATGTTAATCGTCATTTATTTCCTGAGCCGTTACTTTGCCAATCGTTCCATTGCTCCGGTCAAGGAAGCGTTCGATAAACAGAAACAGTTCATCGCGGACGCCTCCCATGAGCTGAAGACACCTCTGGCCATCATTAATACCAACACCGACGTGCTGCTTGCCAATCGGGAGGATACTATTGATAACCAGTCCAAATGGCTGCATTATATCAAGTCGGAGACGGAGCGCATGTCCCGGTTGACAAGTGATCTGTTATATCTGACCGAGATCGATGATTCACGTTCCACGATGATCCACTCCAAGTTTGATATGAGCGATGCGGTAGAGACCATTATTTTGACGATGGAAGCTGTTATTTTTGAGAAAAATATATCTCTCGACTACAGCATTGAGCCGGAGCTCATGGTCCATGGCAATAGTGAACAGATCAAGCAGGTCATTCTGATTCTGCTGGATAACGCCGTGAAATATTCCAAAGCCAAAGGCGCGGTTAATGTTTCACTGAAGAAGCAAAATCATGAGGTAGTACTAGCCGTCTCCAATACAGGGGAAGGTATTGCGCCGGAGCATTTGGACCGTATCTTCGATCGGTTCTATCGTACGGATGCATCCAGAGCACGCAAGCATGGTGGACACGGTCTCGGTCTAGCGATTGCCAGATCGATCGTGGACCAGCACAAAGGTCAGATCTATGCTCGTAGTGTAGTAGGAGAGGGAGCGACGTTCTATGTTCGTCTAACTTAGATCTGAATAAGGCATGTCTGTTATGGGTTAACCTATGCTACAATGGCAACAGTATGTATGAACCAAGGAGCTGAACTGAACGTGACGGAAGCGAATTCGATTAATGAGCAGGAAATGATGCAATATATCGCGGACAAAACCAAAGCGAGCCAGGCGAATATTTCGCTTGTGCTGAAGCATGAGCAAGCCTATATCAACAAAGCGCATGAAAATGCCAAAGGCGAAGTGGACATCGACGGCGATGATCTGGCCGACTATATCCTGAGTCGCAAAGATGTGAAGCTCGATGAATTGACGGTAGAAGGTATCCTGGATGCCGAAATGGATTATCTCATGGAAAAAGGCCACGCTGGATACGTGGACTAAGATCTGAATTATTGTAGGTACTATCCACATCGTAAACAATGTACCCAAAAAAGACCCCAACCTCCACGTAACAGTGGATGTTGAGGTCTTCTTTTATATTACTGTGATGGGGTCTTTAATGGATAACCCGATCTTTATGGTAAAACATTCGTACAGCTTATTATTGACCCATCATGCCGCCATCTACAGTGTAGAGGGAAGCTGTTACATAGGAAGCTTCTTCAGACAAGAGGAAGTTCATTACAGCTGCCACTTCTTCTGGTTCGCCATAACGTCCCATTGGAATGCTGGCTACAGTAGCATCTTGATAGTTTTCCACGTCACCGGAGTTTGCTTCGATTTGACGCATCATGCGAGTGTTAATCGTTCCTGGCAATACCGCGTTTACTCGGATATTGTAAGGTGCAAGTTCATTTGCTGCAGTACGTGTGAGACCTACTACGGCATGTTTGGACATAATATATGGGGATACGGCTGGAGCACCCATCAGACCTGCAAGGGAAGATGTGTTTAGAATCGCACCGGATTTTTGTTTTTTCATTACTGGAATGACATTTTGCAGACCAAGGAATACACCACGAACGTTAACGTTATATACTGTATCCAGTGCTTCAACGCTGAGGTCTTCGATCAGGCCGGTAGGACCTTCGATACCCGCGTTATTGGCAAAGTAGTCGATTCTGCCAAAAGCATCGAGTGCTTTTTGAACATAGTTTTTCACGTCTGCTTCTTGGGATACGTTTGCTTTTACCGCAATCACATGCTCTTTGTCGAGGTTCAGTTCAGTGATTGTTTTTTGAATGGCTTCTTCGTTCAGATCCACCAGAACCAGATTGACTTTGCGTTCAGCCAGTCTGCGTGCCAATTCTTTACCAATGCCTCCGGCAGCCCCTGTAATAACTGCTGTATGTGTATAAGTACTCATAATATATTCGCTCCTTATTTATTATTGGCAGGTTTTTCTTTAAAAAAAGTTTCAACCTGTCGTCTATCTTTCCTGTCTCAATGTTAAGATATACATAACGGTGTGACAATAATCATTGACAGCGTATATGTCTGGTATCGGACACAGATGTAAGCGGTGTTCATTTAGGTTACAATAATGGACAAAGGAGGCGAAAATGTTGATTATCGAACACCCCCAGGACCGGAGAGCACGAAGAACGCAGGATGCGATTATCGCTGCGACGGTTTCATTAATATTGGAAAAGGGAGCCGACGCCGTCACCATTCGTGACATTACAGAGCGTGCAGATTACAATCGGGGCACTTTTTATTTGCATTTTCCTGGCAAGCCGGAACTGCTTGATTTCATTTTGGAGGATTTCATGCAGGGAGTGGGTCAAGCCTATGCCAAACCGTATGCTGAATTAACGGAAGTGGATATGACCGGATTGCTTCCTTCGACTATGCCGGTATTTGAGTATATCGAAGCTCATCAGGATGTCTTTCGCGCCTTGATGACCATGCATGGTGATATGGCCCTAAGGCTCTGCAATATGTTCCGGACTTACTTGACCGAGGATTTCGTGCTGGTAACTGAAGATAGTGAGTACACAATCAATTACGATATTATGCTGAGCTACCTGATATCTGCGACGGTGGGTGTCATCATGCACTGGGCAGAGATAGGATTCAAATATTCTGCGCATTATATGGGGGAGCAGTTGACGGCATTAATAAACATCAAACCGACCCGTCTGCTGATAGAACCAGGACAGAAGGGTCGGACCATTCACGAACGTATGCTGTTAGATTGAGAAAAGGGAAGCGGCAGCTATCCCGTCATAGAGGTGTCTGCTGCTTGCTGGAGCTGAATCAGTTGTTCGCGTACGAGAACGGCTTCGCCAATGATGATTAGCGCAGGATTATTAACCTTTTCCGAAAGGGAAATAGCGTGAAGCTGGCCGAGTGTGCCGGTAATGATTCGTTCGTTCGCGGTGGTTCCGCGTTCAATCAAGGCTGCTGGTGTACTGCTGCTCTTGCCGGATTGCAGCAATTCACGTTGAATGAGGGGTAATTGGCTGATACCCATGTAGATTACCAGTGTGTCAACACTATGGGCGAGCAGATCCCAGCGAACGGAAGATACACGGCCATCACTGCCTGTACCCGTGACACAAGCGAAGGTTGAAGCCACTCCCCGATGGGTTAACGGAATCAGGGATGAGGCGGATGTGCCCACAGCGGAAGTGATGCCAGGAATGACCTCAAACGGAATTCCGGCTTCAGCCAGCACGAGTGCTTCTTCACCGCCGCGCCCGAAGATGAACGGGTCACCGCCTTTGAGCCGAACCACCTGTTTGCCTTCAGCAGCGTGAGTAACCAGTAACCGACCAATCATCTCCTGACTCATGGAATGCAGCCCAGGGGCCTTCCCGCAATAGATCCGGAGTGCTGCTTCAGGAGCTTCGGCAAGCAAGTCATTATTCACCAGTCGGTCATACAGCAGTACATCTGCTGTTTGAATGCGTCTCAGAGCTTTCACCGTAATGAGCTCCGGATCCCCAGGTCCAGCGCCTACGATACTTACCAGGCCCCGGCTCATGATCGTGTCCCCAGTTTGGACGCAGACTCGGCATTTGCCAATCCTGAACGACCGCCATGGATGGTTGCGAGTTTGGATGCGGCCGGAATTGGGCTTCCCCAACGGTGTGCAGCGTACAGCCCTAACCCGGTAAATAGGGCACCACCAATGAAATTGCCGAGCAGCACCGGAATCTGATTCCACAGCCACCAGTCGGCAAGACTGACGTCAGCACCCAGCATCATGCCCGCCGGGATGACAAACATATTTACAACAGCGTGTTCGAATCCTTGAGCAAAAAATATCGTAATCGGCAGCCACATGGCCACGATTTTACCGAGTGTGGAGGTGGACGTCATCGCCATGACTGCACCTAGTGTCACCATCCAGTTACATAAAATAGCCTTAATGATGACCAAAACAATACCTGCGCCGCCCAGATGCTGATATCCGAGCGTCTTGGCTTCGCTGGTCTGAATCAGCGTTTGAACGAGGGGACTGCTCATATCGGTTCCCATCTTCGTCAGCGTGAGTTCATATAACAGAACGTAGAACAGGCATCCCAGTATATGGCCTGCAATTACCCAGAAGTAATTACGCAGCATATCCATCAGTGTGACTCTGCGTTTCATCACCGCGAGTGGTATCATGGCGAAGCTGCCTGTCACCAGCTCAAGTCCGAGCAGAATAATGATCACGAACCCTGCAGGGAATATCAGTGCACCTGCCAAACCAACGGAAGTTTGAGATACAGCGGTATATGCCAGCGTTGTTGCAAAAGCGAGAATCGCCCCGGCCAGAAAACCACGGATTAACATCTGCACCCGGTTCATTCTGGCTTTAGTCTCACCTGCGTCCACCATCGATTGCAGTACTTCTGCCGGTTTAACAAAATCCATCGTGCACACCTCCCTGATTCATGATGTCAGACATATGAAATGGTTAAAGACTAACCTGCAATGGTAATGTAGATCTCACCGCTGTGATCATCGACCTCGGTTTTATAGGTGTTCAGACATCCATCATCCGGCTCATGTACCTTGCCACTGCGAAGGTCGATTTTCCAGTCATGCAGCGGGCAGTGAACAGCCGTTCCGCATACCATGCCTTCTGACAGCCTGCCGCCCTTGTGAGGGCAGCGATTCTCTACGGCGTGCAGCGTTCCATCACTCAATTTGAAGACGGCAATCTCGGTATCCAAGACCGTAAACGTCCGAGCTCCCTTTTCGTCAATATCCGCCAGATGTCCAATTCGCAATCGATTCATCGCTGATCCTCCTCTTCTAGTGTGCTGCCGGCTGGGTGCCAGCGAGTGGGGTGAAGTTTTTACGCAATTTTTCGTCTTCAATAATTTCCTTCCAAGGGTCAACAGTGCGGCCCAGTGTCAGTTCAAGCCGTTCGACCAGAGCCAGGCGCTCTTCACGGTCCTCGAGTGCCTTCTTCACATGGTCCAGACCGACACGTTCAATCCAGGCTGCCGTTCTCTCATTCCAGCGTGCGTTTTCTCTATAATATTGAAGGTAAGCATAAGTCCACTCTTCGACTTCAGCATCGGTTTTCACGGTGCACAGTAATTCTGCTGCGCGGACCTTGACCCCGCCGTTGCCGCCAACGTGCAGTTCCCATGCACCGTCAATCGCGACAACCCCCAGATCCTTAATGGTGGCTTCCGCACAGTTCCGCGGGCATCCAGAGACTGCAAGCTTCACTTTGGCTGGAGCAACCATTTTGTCGAGTTTCTTCTCCAGACGAATGCCCATCTCAATGGAATCCTGAGTTCCGAAGCGACAGAAGGTGTTGCCGACACATGTTTTCACCGTGCGGAGTGCCTTCCCGTAGCCAAATCCGGAAGGCATATCGAGCTCTTCCCAGATCTTCGGCAAGTTTTCCTTTTGAACACCGAGCAAGTCAAGCCGCTGTCCACCTGTAAATTTCACCATCGGCACATCATATTTCTCGGCAACGGTTGCGATCTTGATCAGTTCTGCCGGGGAAGTGACACCTCCATAAATTCGCGGAATAACCGAATAGGTTCCGTCTTTTTGAATATTGGCGTGGTAGCGTTCGTTCGTGAACTTGGATACCCGCTCATCCTCGTACTCAGCTGGCCAGATCATGCCAAGGTAGTAGTTAAGGGACGGACGACATTTGGAGCAGCCCTCTGGTTCGTTCCAGCCAAGCACATTCATGACTTCCTTGACGGTTTTCAGCCCCATCTCTTTGATCTGGGCAACGATCTCATCGCGGTCGTAGGAGGTACAGCCGCAGATGCCTTCCTTCACCTGTTCCAAGGCAGCATCCCCTGCATAATGGACGAGCAGCGATTCAACAATGGGCTTGCATCCCCCGCAGGAGGCGGAAGCTTTGGTACAGGACTTGATGGCCCCAAGGGTGTTGCATCCTTTGTTCAGCACCGCGTCTCCGATGGCAGATTTGGTAACACCATTGCAACCGCAGACGATCTCATCGTCTGGCATGGCTGCCATCCGCTCGGCTACCGACGGGCCGGACCCTGAACCGCCGGCGGATACCCCGAGCAAAATTTCCTTTTCACGTCCACTGATATTCTTTCCACTTTTAATGAGGGAAAAGAGGGAGGCACCGTCTGAGGTATCTCCGAACAGTACAGCTCCGATAAGCTGTCCGTCCTTCATAACCATCTTTTTGTAAACCCCGTCTACGTCATCCTGTATACGAATGCTGCGGGTATCTGCCGCATCCTTGAATTGGCCTGCAGAGAATACATCCACACCGGATACCTTCAGCTTGGTGGACGTCACAGACCCTTCATATCCCTCTGTTGCTGCACCTGCCAGGCGTTTGGCCAGAACCATGCCCTGTTCGTACAGTGGGGCTACCAATCCATACGCGATGCCGCGGTGCTCTGCACATTCGCCGACTGCCGAGATGCCAGGAATACTGGTGTTCATGTAATCATCCACGATGATGCCGCGGCTCACATTCAGGCCTGCCTGACGGGCCAGTTCAACCTGAGGGCGAATGCCGACAGCCATAACAACCAGATCGGTCTCGAGCACTGTCTGATCCGTGAAGCGCAATGATTTCACGCGATGTTTGCCCGTAATTTCTTCCGTATGTTTGTTGAGAAGAAACTTCATGCCCTGCTCCTCAAGCTCCCGTTGAAGCATCAGGCCTGCAGGCAGATCCAGATTTCGGTCCATCAGATGTCCGTTAATATGAATCACCGTGACATCCATTCCCAGATTGAGCAGCCCGCGTGCGGCCTCCAGCCCAAGCAGTCCACCACCGATTACGGCGGCTTTGCGATACTTTTGCGAGGCTGCCATCATCGTCTCACAGTCCTTGATATCACGGAAACCGATGACGCCTTCCTTGTCTGCTCCGGGTAAAGGCAGAATGAATGCCTGTGATCCGGTAGCCAGAATCAGCTCGTCATATGAAGTACGGACACCAGCCTGGGACACCACTTCCTTGCGCTCGGCATCGATCCGAATCACGGGATCACCTGGGTGCACCCGAATGCCGTTATCCTCGTACCAGCTCCATTCGTTGATTACGATATCTTCAATGCTCGTGCCGCCTGCAAGTACAGAGGAGAGCATGATGCGATTGTAGTTGGGGTGCGGCTCAGCACCAAAAACCGTAATTTCATAAGCATGCGGAGCGAGTTTAAGAATATGTTCAATTGTACGAATACCTGCCATACCATTGCCGACCAGCACCAGTTTTTTCGTTGTACTCATTGTGATTAGCCCCCTTGGATCCATTCTGCGAACTGCTTCGCTTTTCGTTCCGGAAAAATAGAAAAAGCCTGTTATGCCTCGGAGGACTGCGCATATGCATACGCATGCCATGGATCCGAGATTGCAAAACAGGCTTCATTGCCGTTTCAACCAGCTACGCCGTTGTAACTGTGATCGTTTAAATATGGAGTTGTTATGGCCTAACTATAAAAGATCCTTCCATTCATGTCAATATAGTTAACACAAAAAAGTATTTGAAATTTGAAGTTAATTATGTTTACATGTGTGTAATAGAAACAAGAACTGAACGATGAACGAGCAGCGTGTGTACCATAACATGAAGTCAACAGCCGCAGCGGTTACAGGGAAGAAGAGGCATGCAACCCCTCGGCAACAACAAGAGACGGAGTTAGATAAGAACCCTATTTATCATCATGGAAATTAGCCCGGTAGGTTACCGACATGCATAATTGGTTTCAAACTTGTATATTTTCAACTTAAGATATTGTCAGGTTATATAACATGTTAACTTGATGAACTATTTTAGGTGCTTAAGCTAACCATTCTGCCTATGCATTAGGGAGGGATTGATCCATCATGCGATCATTATTGGTCATCCGTGTAGAACCAACGATAGCGGCCTCATCCGATGCAATCCCTCTAACTCCTGAGAGATTGCTGGGGGCGAACGGGTACCATGTGCAGGTGACAGACAGTGAGACGGAGGCTCTGAGGCTGGCAGCTGAAGCAGAGGCATCCATCCTGCATCTGTCGCTGGCCGATGTGGAATATTGGGTACGCTGCCTGGGAAAGGGGAAGGTGAACACCCCATTGATATGGTGGTGCGCACCGGATACAGCCTCTTCCTCGGTGGAATCCTGCGAGGTAGAGACTTCAATGGATGGAATACTGACCCCATCCATGATTGGGCCTGAGATACACTGGACGCTGCACTTTGCCGCCAAGCGTTATATGGAACGCAAGCAGTGGGAGCAGGAACGGAAACAGCTGCAGTCCCGGCTGGAGGATCGAAAGTGGATAGATATGGCGAAGGCCATTTTATGTGATCTGAAGCAAATCTCCGAGTCGGAAGCTTATGACTTGTTACGCAAGAGAGCCATGGATGAACGTAAACGGATGGTGGATGTCGCCACGGCAATCGTAAAGGCGCATCAACTGCTCCAGTCGTAATTGAAAGGAGGATGCATCATGGATATGTCTGAGATTCTCAGGGAGGTTGGACGTGGAAAACGTGGTTCACGTGATCTGAATTATGCCGAAGCGCTGGCTGTTGCCGAGCATATTCTGAGACAGGAGGTATCACCTGCTCAGACGGCCGCTTTTCTTATGGCGGAGCGGATGAAAATGGAGAATGTCGAGGAGCTGGAGGCCTTTGTCCACGCATGCCGGAACAGCGCAGATCGCCTGTCCGTATTCCAGGATGGACTGGACTGTGCAGGTCCGTATGATGGACGGACCAAATCGTTCATGGCTACCTTTCCGGTTGCCTTTGTACTGGCAGCAGCCGGGCTTCCGGTGACATTGCACGGAAGCGAACCTCTGCCGCCCAAGTGGGGGGTAACCCTGTCCATGCTGCTCAGGGAAGCAGGTATTGATACAAGGAAAATGAATCGGGAAGAAGCCAGAGTGGCTGCGCAAAGAACGGATGTTATGTACGTATCTTCCGAAGACTGGTGTGCTCCGCTTCGGCAGCTTAGACCGCTTCGAGAAGAACTTGGCTTTCGTACCGTGTTTAACACAGCGGAGAAGCTGATTGATTTTAACCATTCACCGTATCTTGTTTTTGGCGTATTTCATAATACATTTCTGGATCGGATCGCGAAGCTGCTAACCCGCTTTGGATACCGCCGTGCTTACGTGGTGCAGGGAATGGAGGGTTCGGAAGACCTCTATATTGATCGGCCTACACGTGTGTATGCTGTGGAAAACGGAGATACAAGACTGGAGCTGGTGGACCCTGCCGCTTATGAGCTGGATATTCCTGTACCCGAGATAGCATGGACAGCTGCGAAACAGCTTGAAGTGGCACAATCGGTGCTCAGCGGAGAGGGGCATATCGCTTTTGTGAATCAGGTGTTGTTAAATGGTGGCTTCCGTCTGTATGCGACAGGCCGCGTGGATTCAATTGAAGAGGGTATTTATACCTGCCAAAGTCTACTGGATAGCGGAGCAGCTTACCGGAAGTATCAGCAATGGACTGTCTCCATGGGTGGGGAACTACCGGATAGCAGAGCAGTGTCCACGTATCCGGCTACCTCCAGCTGATGTTGTAACTACTCCCAAGGATAGGTAACGGTAAGGAAGTCGGCAAATTTCTTGCTCTCTTCCCGCCGCTGCTTCCGCATGGCCGCCCGATCCGGAGCGGTCTCATATAGTTTCTTCTCTTCTTCCGTTTCCGGAATGAGACGGGGGACAATGAGTTTTCGATTATTTTCATCCAACGCCACAAAGGTTAAAAATGCTGTTGCCGCAATCTTTTTCTCCCCTGTCTTCAAGTCCTCACGGATTACCTTCACAAATATCTCCATGGAGCTGCGTCCCGTCCAGGTGGCAAAGGATTCCAGTGTAACGGAATCGGTTGGGTTAATGGGATACAGAAAGTCGACTGAGTCGGTTGAAGCCGTTACTGTATTGACCCGGCATAGTTTGGAAGCGGCAATGGATGCAATATCATCAATATAGGACATCAACTTGCCGCCGAATAAAGTGTTATGGTTGTTCACATCGGTCGGAAATACTCGTGCAGTCTTGAAACAGCGCGTCTCGCGCACATATTTTTTCTCCGCCTGTTCGAACTCCGTAGCTTTAGGTATCTCTCTCATGTTTCTTCCTCCTGACCCTCTGGCTGCTGCGTCTCTGAAGCATGTGCCAGGTCTATCGTCTATTCATGTTATTCCTAGTATAGGTGCCCACCAAGTTCATATTCCAATGATTGCATGATTGTCAAAAAAACCGCCAGGCGCGGACCGGCGCGCGGGCGGTTTGGTGCTGCTGTATATTAAGCCTTGGCTTTGAAAATGCCGGACGGTTTGCCGATGGGCAAAAACGTATAGCCAAAGTGAGCGTTCAGTACAGAAGCTCCTGTGCCGTAGAGCGACACGATACCGATACCCATTTCAGCATATGCTGCGATGGTATGGAACACGTGAGGAGCTACGCCGAAAGCATCGAACGTCAGGCCAAGGAACAGGAAATCAATCAGAATGAAAATGATGAGCAGTACTTTATTGGCTTCCACAGCGCCCAGTGTCATGAACAGGGTGAATACGAGGTATCCGGCAAAAGCAAATCCGAGCTGTTTACCGTCAGCCTGTTCTGCCAGGGTGGAGCCAAACACGCCCATTTTGATCAGCCAGTTGGCACCCATTGCAAACCAGAAGAATGCGTATGCGCCAAAAGCAGTCGTGCCAAATGTATTATTGCGTTTAGAATCTTGGATACAGGCGAACAACTGTGCAAATGCACCCAGGAAGATCGCCCATGGGATCGCATAGCTGAGCCCGTCTGTAATGCCAAGTTTCTGGGAGGATGCGACCAGGGTCACAATAGCCAGCCCAAATAATCCCATTGCGCTGGGATCGGCGTTTATGATTTTAACTTGAGTCCGTGAATCGGTTTGCATGGTGTTGATGAGCCTCCAATGATATCAAATCAGGATGTAAACAAGAATACAATCCTCTAGTAACTTTCGTATCCGCCGGGTCCGGACACACACATCGCCCTATTGTACCTGAATGGCCCGGTTATGGAAAGGAATTTGTTCACCGCACGAATCCGATATCCTGAACGCTCAAACACCCCTCAATAGCATGCAGGTTGGCCTCTTTTGCTCAGTTTGCCTGCCAAAGGGGTGTTTTTGTTGTTCATTTTCCAAAATACACAATAAAGACACATTCATACAAGAAGTAGGATAGGGGGAGAAAATATGGATGCGAAACATTCATCTCACTGTAAAAATGGCTTGGCAGCGCCACTTTTGCGGCATCCGGGAAAACATGGTCATTCATGACTTTCAAAAACTGGGGAAGGATACAAAACATCCATGCCGACTATGCCATATGTTAATCCAACTATAGATTGACAGTAAAAACTAAAATATAACACAGAAATAAGGAGGTCAAAGGCATGGTTATGAGTTTGGATTTAAAAAATCAAATCGAAAAAGCCAGACATAACCTTCATATGTTGGTAGAACATCACGAGGGTGGGCTTGGGCATCCGGATGTCATCAGACAATCCATGGCATTGGATGAATTGATTAATGAATATAATCGAATGAATCGAAACCAGACAAGAGCTTGAGGGATTCATATAATAGTAGGACAACCATAGATGAGTACATACGACGATGCGGGCATGAACATAACCGGAAGGACAGCTTTTTTCTCGAAGCTGCTTTGATTCCTGTTAATTCATGCCCGCATGTATTTTGGCAGCTGATCAGTGCAAAAGCCGCTTGGCTTCCATATACAGTACCTGAACAAATTTTTTGGTATTTATTCGAGTCTGGGACAAGGAAGGCTCCACATTGTTCTGCAGCTCCAGCATTTTCTTGCGAATTTCCGTGAAATCGAAGAATTTAGACGCATAGTTCTCGAATTTGGGATGTGTATAGTCGGTTAATCCCAGAGACACCACATGACTTAAGGTCTGAAATATCGCCCGGCGAACACGCTGCTCTGAGGCCTTGACCTCTTTGGTTATCTCGGTGGCCGAGGCATCCGTTCCCAGTTTGCGTATGGCGATATTCTGAAAAATATCCTTGAGCGACGGGAATGTATAAGGCGAGATGGTGTGATCTTCAGCTTCAATCTGTTCCAGATATTCGAGCATGTCCAGCAGATCCTTGCTGCCTGCTTCACCAATCATGCCCATTTCCGAGAGAAGGAAATGTCCTGCGGTGGCAATCGTTTGGTTAGGGGCAGGCACGGTTTGGCGTCCGGCAGATTGAATGCCGGTCAATCCCTGCAATGTCCGCTGAATATCCTGAATGGACTGCTGCATCCGCAGACGTTCTTCGACCAGACGGAGAACGGATAGAATCTCCAGCCGATTAATCGGCTTCGTAATGTAGTATTCGATGCCTAACGAGTAGGCTTCACCGATCATGTTTTTCGATTCAATCTGGGAGATCATCACGATCTTGCCCTCGAATCTTCCCTCCAGTGCGCGTACGGTCTGAATTCCGTCCCGATGGGGCATGAGCAGATCAATCAGCAGTACGTCTACCTTCTGTAATTCCAGCAGCTCGGCATGAATGTGAGCTCCGTCCTCTGCTTCTCCGGCAATCTCACCCAATCCTTCATCTTCAATAATATCCATCAGCATGGAACGAACGCCAGGATCATCATCCACGATAAAATAACGCATATTTTCGGTATCCTCCTCTCCTCAGCGGATGTAATTGGGCCAATGTATGTTCAGACAGATGAACTGCCCTGAGTCGTGGTCAATTTAATTCCTATCATACTTCGTTGTTTCCTTTCTGCATAGAACCAGCCATGCAGTAATAAGCCAATATGTCAGATAACGTAACAGAGTTTCGCTGAAAACAGCCTTTTCATAAAAAAAATCCAATGTTTGTTGTAGGAAAGTGTCGTTTTTCGTAGATAGGACTGTAGTATAAGTAACATCTGAATGAGCTGGCTATGAATTGTGTGGAATGGTACAAATGCTAAACGGAACGAAAGATCATCATTCAGAAGTATGCCATGAGATTCTATATGCAATAGTATGGGAATTTTACGCTCAGACATGCAAATGGAATGGTGTTTAACAATAGTTGAATAAAAGGAGTATTGCCAATGGAGCAAACGATACAAGATATTGTCGTTGTTTTCAACGATTTTTTATGGTCCAAGCTGTTGATCCTATTGCTGGTAGTATGCGGGATTTACTTCACGACCAAGACCCGTTTCATGCAGTTCCGCATGATCGGAGACATGGTCAAGGTGCTGGCTGAGCCCAAGAGCAAGGAAGCGGATAAAATCTCGCCTTTTCAGGCGTTCTGTATTAGCATGGCTGCCCGTGTAGGTACCGGTAATATTACGGGAATTGCGCTGGCTATTGCTCTTGGGGGACCGGGTGCTGTGTTCTGGATGTGGATCATTGCAATTATCGGCTCAGCCTCCAGTTTCGTAGAGAGTACACTCGCACAGATCTATAAAGTGAAGGATAATGGGGGATTCCGCGGAGGACCGGCTTATTATATGGAACGTGGGCTAGGCAAACGGTGGATGGGGGTATTGTTTGCCATTCTCATCACACTCTCGTTCGGCCTTGTCTTTAACGCTGTGCAGTCCAATACGATCACTGTGGCATTCCAGAATTCGTTCGGCCTCGATCGGTTGACGGTAGGTATTGTAATGGCGGTGATCTTTGCCGGAATCATTATGGGCGGTGTGAAACGGATTGCCAAGGCTTCCGAATACATTGTGGTGGTCCTTGCTGTGCTGTATATCGGGGTTGCTGCATTTGTAGTGCTGGCGAATATCACCCAGCTTCCAGCCATGATCGTGCTAATCGTAAAAAATGCCTTCGGCATTGAGCAGGTCGCCGGCGGTACATTGGGTGCTGCGCTGATGAACGGCGTCAAGCGTGGATTGTTCTCCAATGAGGCGGGGATGGGTAGTGCGCCTAATGCCGCAGCTACGGCGGATACGACACATCCGGTCAAGCAGGGACTTATTCAGGCTTTTGGCGTCCTGACCGATACACTTGTCATCTGTACAAGTACGGCCATGATTATATTGCTGTCCGGAGTCTACGAAGGCTCCAATCTGGGGGGCATCGAATTGACCCAGGCGGCATTAAGTGTGCATATCGGATCTTGGGCATCAGGCTTTTTGGCTGTTATGGTATTCCTGTTTGCCTTCAGTACACTCATCGGGAATTATTATTACGGGGAGACCAATATTGAGTTTATCAAGTCCAATAAAATGTGGCTGTGGGTGTACCGGATTGGCGTTATCGCCATGGTGCTGTTTGGTGCAATAGCCAAAGTCCAGCTGGTCTGGGATCTGGCGGATCTCTTTATGGGGCTGATGGTCGTCGTCAATCTGATTGCGATCCTCATGTTGTCCAAGGTCACGTTTGAGGCGCTGAAGGATTACAAAAGACAGAAGGCTGAGGGGCGTGACCCTGTCTTTACCCGTGACCTTATTCGTATTCCGGGTGAGGTGGAGTGCTGGGAGTCTGAAGCGGGCGTAACAGGAACCCAAGAGATGAAGATTGCAAAATAGGATTAGTGAAGCTCGGGTGATAAGAGCCGGGTAATATAAAAAACAAAAAACAGGACACCGACGATGCCAATAGGGCGCGCGGGGTCCTGTTTCATTATTCGATATATTTTTAGTACTTATTGATCGCTCAGGATACCATTTTTACTTTGTATGAACAGAGTAACTGATCAGTTGATCCGCCAGCATCTTCATGCGGTTACCTGTTTCATTCAGTTTCTCAATGACATCGGTGAAGGAGGATACAAGGGTAGCTTGTTCCTGGGAAGAGGCAGCAATCTGTGAAACTTCCACTTCCATCTGTTTAATGACCTGTTGGACGTCTTTCAGACTTGCATCAATATCGGTTGTGGCCTGTTTGGCGTCCACGGAGAGCTTGCGCACTTCGGAAGCAACAACGCCAAAGCCTGCACCAGCCTCACCTACACGTGCTGCTTCAATAGCGGCATTGAGGCCGAGCAGATTGGTTTGTTCGGAGACTTCCCGGATGAATCCGGCAACCTTATTGATTTGAGCGGAGTTTTGGACTGCAAGGCGTGTGTTCTCCAGAATTTGTTCACTGGTCGCCTGCAATTCCTCGGCATGAGCTGCCACATGCTGAACCATCTCCACCAGGTTGCTATTAATGGTTTGATTTTCTTGTATAATGGCTTCTAGCTGATTCTGATTGGATTGATCGTAAGATATGCAGAAAATGGCGACAACTTCATTATTGTCATCAAAGATAGGAATGTTCAAAATATCCAGCTCTATTCCGTAGACTTCTGCGGGCAGTTTGGTGAGCGAAGGTTCGCGCCCGTTGGTCAGAGCTGTAAAGTTTTTATAATCATCCAGCAATGGCTCTCCTTTTTGAAAACCGAGATTGAATCTCTCAGTGGGGACTGCGTACAATACTTTCTCATGATCATACACGGTCAATCCGGCTGGTTCTCTAAGAATCAGGCTAATATAAGGCATAACTTTCAGAAGTGCATCTACAACATTCATGGGGTCGAACCATCCTTTCATTATTCCTAATTTGCGATTAAATTCATAAAACGTACATAATGCTTTAATTATCATCGGATAAGATTGCGCTATCATTAACTCCATTTTGAAATAAAATGATGACGAATTACGGACGAAATCTGAGAATTTTCCCATGTAAAATGATTTACTGGATATAAGTGCTAGTTGTAACTATTTTTATATCAGGATATTGGAGCCGTCTGATGCCGAAATTGGGACATATGTCCATTTCTATACGTTAAATACTTGGGTGGGGGTTACCGGGAATGAGAGAAATCATGGATTTTGGGCGAATGCGTCAGCTGGCACGGGAACATGGCTTGGATCAGGTGCTGGATGAGCCTGCACTTGCGGAATTAAGACTACTGGAAGCGTCCAAAGGTGAAATTATATGTGCGAAGGGAGAACGGCCGGAACGGTTCTATTTTCTTGTTGAAGGCAAACTGAAGATTTATACGACACTGCCAAACGGCAAGTCACTGCTGCTCCGTTTCAGCACGCCGCCAGCCCTCGTAGGCGATCTGGAGCTGGTCAATGGAAAGGAAGCCAAGAATACGGTTGAATCTGTCAACAAAAGTCTGCTGCTGGGCGTTAGCTACCGTTACCTTCAAAACACGTATGCAGATAATCCGAGATTCCTTCATTTCATGCTTAGTCATGTGACCCATAAACTGTATACGTTCTCCAATTTATCAAGCCTGAATCTGCTGTACCCGGTGGAAAGCAGGTTTGCCAGCTATCTGTTGTCAACGATGGAACAGGGCGAGCAGGTGACGGAAGAGATCCAAACGTCCAAGCTGACAGAGCTGGCAGATATGCTGGGGACGAGCTACCGACATCTGAACCGGGTAATTCATGACCTCTGTGATCGGCAGATTATCCGTAAGGAACAGCGCAAGATTGTCATCTGCCATCTGGAGGAACTGCGCGAGATTGCCGGAGGGAACATGTATGAATGAGATCGGTCCCATGGACGTGAAAGTCTCAAATGTAGCGCAAAGAGCACCCTATGCTTCAAGCAATGGGTGCTCTTTGCTATCTAAACAGTGTAATGATGGACGGTGCCGATGATTAAATGTCGCCGCGTTCTTCAAATAATTGAGCGATCCCCACGATAACCTGAGTGGCTTTCACCATGTTATCAACCGAAACATATTCGAATTTGCCGTGGTAGTTTTCGCCGCCTGTGAAGATGTTTGGTGTAGGCATGCCCATATACGAGAGCTGGGAACCGTCAGTTCCTCCGCGGATGGGGCGAATAACGGGCTCAATGTCCAGACGAGTCATGGCTTCATGCGCAATATCAACAATTTGGCGCACAGGTTCGATCTTCTCACGCATATTGTAATATTGATCATTCAGCTGAACGGTGATGCTCTTCTCGCCATACTTGCCTTGGAGTTCTTCCGCAACCTTCATTACATAGGCTTTGCGCTCTTCGAACTTCGCCCGGTCAAAATCACGAATGATATAGCTGAGCTGCGTTTGCTCAACATCGCCTTCAATGGATATAAGATGGTAGAATCCTTCATACCCCTCCGTGAATTCGGGAGCTTCTTCCGCAGGCAGACGGCGGTTGAATTCCATGGCGATTTTGGCCGAATTGACCATTTTGTTTTTCGCGGTTCCAGGGTGAACATTCGTACCTTTGACTGTAATTTTGGCTGCAGCCGCATTGAAGCTCTCATATTCAAGTTCTCCCAGTGGTCCGCCATCTACCGTGTAGGCATACTTGGCTCCAAAAGCAGGCACGTCGAACTTATGCGGTCCGCGTCCAATCTCTTCGTCGGGAGTGAAGGCAACCCTGATCTTTCCGTGTTTGATCTCCGGGTGATCGATCAGATAGGCCATTGCCGTCATGATTTCGGCAATACCTGCCTTGTTGTCGGCACCCAGCAATGTTGTCCCGTCTGTTGTTATGAGGGTGTGGCCCTTGTATTCACGCAGTTCGGGAAAGTCAGTGGTAGACAGTACCACATCCAGCGCCTGGTTCAACACGATATCCTGAC
The DNA here is from genome assembly GCF_040546835.1 of Paenibacillus sp. PvP094. Classification (NCBI taxonomy): domain Bacteria; kingdom Bacillati; phylum Bacillota; class Bacilli; order Caryophanales; family Paenibacillaceae; genus Paenibacillus; species Paenibacillus sp. PvP094. Next base: position 2,314,881 of record NZ_JBEPOM010000001.1, read on the forward strand.
CATCATACTGGTCGATGACCTGTGGCTTTACATTTTTGCCAGTGAAGTCTGTCGCTGTATCCAAGTGAGCCAGGAAGCCAATTACGGGAACCTCCTTGTCCGTGTTGGAAGGCAGAGTAGCCATGACATAGCCATTCTCATCCATCGTTACGTCCTGTAAACCAATGGCTTTGCATTCCCCTACAAGGTATTCGCCTAAGGCGAGTTGGCCCGGTGTGGAGGGGCAGGTTTCACTGTTTTCATCGGATTGAGTATCCATTTGAGCATACGTTGTCAGTCGCTCGATTAAAATATCTTTCACCATCATCGCTCCTTCAGTTGGGTTGATATATAAGTTATCACTAATCTTGGAACGAATCACTACGAGGTCAGAACAACCCTCTGATCGCAGTTATCCCCAGATTTTTTGATTAAATATAAAGGTGAAAATCCGGTTATAAAGGCGATGTGTATGCTTCCGACGCAGCTTTCTTTCAGAAAGCTTTTAGCTTCGCTTCTACAGGTTGTTTCTGCCCTCTCCGTTTTCGTCTAAGGGTTAGATACAACTTATATTATAGGTTGGGTATATTATCTCCTGTGTATGAAAGTATCATATCATGTTTTGGATCAACTTCGTGTAGGGACTGAAAGTGCAGTTGGAGTAGTTATAGGTATAAAAAAGGGTACTATGGCACAAAAATGTACGTACTTGCATTCAGGGGAGGCTGCTTCATAATAGAGAATGGTCGTCGGATTGATGAGAAAGACTGACAAGATTGGGTAACTGTTTTTCATGTTGAAAAACAAGCGATTGCCTCAACATATATCAATATATTGAATAGGAGATGTAACCATATGTCAGAGAAATTATTTTCCCCCTATCAGTTCAAGGGGCTTCAACTGAATAACCGTGTAGTTATGGCGCCAATGTGCCAGTACTCGGTAACGGCCAAGGATGGCATCCCGAATGATTGGCATCAGGTTCACTATGTAAGTCGTGCGGTTGGGGGTACAGGTCTGATTGTTATCGAAATGACAGACGTTGAACCGGATGGCCGTATTACCGATAACGATCTGGGCATCTGGTCGGACGAGCATATTCCGGCTTTTGCCAAGCTGGTGGATGGCATGCATGCCCATGGCTCGAAAGTGGCGATTCAAATTGCACATGCTGGGCGAAAAGCGGAGGATGCAGAGCAGCCGGTAGCTCCATCCGTGGTCACTTTCCCGGGTGAAGACTTTAGGGAGCCTCGTGCGTTGACTACCGAAGAAGTAGAAGCGATGGTCCAGAAATTTGCGGACGGTGTTCGTCGCGCAGTGCAGGCTGGAGTGGATGCCATTGAGCTGCACGGAGCACATGGATATCTCATTCACCAGTTCCATTCCAAGCTGATGAATCATCGTGAGGATGTATATGGACAGGATCTGGCTCGATTCGGCGTCGAGATTATTCGTGCAGTGAAAAAGGAAATGCCGGAAGACATGCCGCTCATCATGCGCATATCTGCAGTTGAATACGCTGATGGCGGCTACGATATTGAGCACACCTTGGATATGGCTCGTGCCTATCAGGCAGCAGGTGTAGACATATTCCACATCAGCTCTGGCGGAGAAGGACCTGCAGGACAACGGAAGCCGGGTAACTACCCAGGTTATCAAGTTCCATTTGCCCGTCGTTTCCGCGAAGAACTGAACATTCCGGTGATTGCAGTAGGGCTGCTGGATGATCCAGCTCTCGCTCAAGCCGTTATTGGCAACGGCGATGCCGATCTGGTTGCAGTGGGCAGAGGCATGCTGCGCGATCCGTACTGGGCTAACCATGCGGCTCTGGAGCTTGGTGTCAGCAAGGATAAGGCAGCGATTGCGGAGCAATATTCCCGCGGTTATTAATTTTATCTAAAACATATATCAGCTCGTAAGACAGGCCGCGGCAAGGGTGAACCTTAGCTGCGGCCTGATTTTGCATTTTGATAGCCAATCGGTGACGGTTGGGATTCCATCGTTCAGTGCAGACTAAGACGGGAGTTACACATCTTTTATATATGCGTTTCAAGATGAGGTTCGTTTAAGAGGAGATCCAATGCTAGATTCGGTTGTTAAATGAATTCATTTGACACCTATCTTCATATCCCGAACAATGAGTAATATCTATTCAAGGAGGCGATGGTTATGACATCATCATCGAGCGCACTGCCGGACATTCGGCAGCAATTGGTGCTTCGTGCACCGCTGGAAAAGGTATGGGAGACCGTCTCAACAGCAGAAGGCATGGAGGCCTGGTTTATGCCAAGTAATCTGGAGCCGGTGGAAGGACATGAATTCGTGCTGGAGGCTGGACCTTTTGGCAAATCACCATGCCGGGTTACGGAAGTTCAGCCGCTTCATAAGCTATCCTTTCAATGGGGCAAGGATTGGGCACTTACCTTCGAACTACAGGAACAGCAAGAAGGTACGGCATTTACGTTGATTCACAGCGGTTGGGATGCCGATAAACTGACTGAATTTGGACAGGCTCATGCCATCGTGCGCGAGCGAATGGAGCAGGGCTGGTCAGGCATCGTGCAGAAGCTGGCACAGGTTGTAAGCGAGTAAGAGAGGATTGTCAGTTGCGATCAGGGTCATTTCCTGATTGAACAGCTGGCAGTCCTTTTTTTATTTTTTGAGCTTTTAATGGAGGGTTCACCCGAGATGGTGAACCGCCTTAAAAAATGTGATTCTTTTTAGTTTCCTTCTATTTCCGTGGGCAGCAGAAACGTGTAACATGGATCATGAAGATAAAACGACAAAAAGTGACGCCTATCGTCACGTGTCAGAAGGATTTCATCGATGAAAAAACACTGGATTATGCTGACGATTAGTTTCATTTGTATTGTTGTCTTCCCTGTGGGGTGGATTGTGCAGAGTATTATAACTGAACGCGGGAATCCGGTAGTTAAACAAGGCCTAATCGATTTGACCACATGGGATTTCACCAAAAAGGGTGCAGCCACATTGGACGGAGTCTGGGACTTCTACCCGAACCAATTACTGACCCCGATTGATTTTGAGGCTGATGTGTCCGGACGCAAACCACTTGGGCCACCTGCAGCTCTTCAAGTCCCGGCCAGGTGGAATAAGACGATGGGTGAAGCTCATGGCTACGGAACATATCACCTTCGTGTCAAACTCAGGCCCAGCTCCGAGAAGAATGACTATGGCATTCGTACAAAGAATATTCGTATGGCACACCGTATTTTTATAGATGGCAAAGAGATCGGAGGCAAGGGACTGCCTGGCGAAACAAGGGAAACGGATCTCCAGTACAACTTGCCGTTCACCGGGTTTACCTCGATTGAGGGAGACCGTGCAGATATCATCATTCAAGTTTCCAACTATACATACTCTTCCGGAGGAATCGTAGCTTCACTGTTATTTGGAGATGAGCATAGCATTCTGTACAGCCAGCAGTGGGACTGGCTCAAGGATCTGATGACCCTTTTCGGATTTATCCTCCCTGCGGCGTTTTTCCTGCTGCTGTTCAGGCTGCGCCGAAGTGAGAAGGAGCTTCGTTACCTGGGCTTGTTCAGTCTCTCCGGAGCCATGTATGCACTGACGCATGGGGAGAAACTGCTGGGCACCTTTGTACCGTTTCTACCGAATACTGAAATTTTAAGGCTTCAATTAATAAGTTCAGCACTAGCCTATTACTATTTGCTTCGCTATATGGATGCGCTTGTTCCGGGTGCAATTCACAAATGGTACGTACGCCTGGGAATTACACTGGTGATTCTGCAATGCGCTATCGGCCTTACTTTGTCACCGGTACTATTCTCGCAACTGGAGCCTCTAATGCTGATGGTGTCGCTTAGCGTCATTGTATACACTCTTCGAGCGATGTTTTATTGGTTGAAAAAGAGGCCCAATGACAGCCATTACGTGCTGATCAGCATGATGAGCATCCTCATGGTTGTTATTTTGTATACCATCGGCGCATTCACGACGCAGGATACGGCCTTTCTCGCCCTGTATGAGCTATTGTTATTTGTTTTTGCTCAGATGATTCTTACGGCGATCCGGTTCGCGCAGTCCTTTCGTGAAGTTGAGGCATTATCCGAGCGCTTGCTTGTGATCGATAACCTGAAGGATGAATTCATGGCCAATACGTCGCATGAACTGAGGACCCCGCTGCATGGCATCATTAATATTGCCCAGTCCATGCTGGAAGGAGCGGCAGGGGCTGTGACGCCGAAGCAGGCCAGAAACCTGTCCATGATCACGTCTACCGGTAAAAGGCTCTCACTGCTGGTCAATGACATTCTGGATTTCTCCAAGCTCAAGAATAGTGAGATCGAGCTGAAGCGGGAAGCGGTGGATCTGGAGTCCGTTGCCCGCACCGTGGTTGAAGTATCGGGATTTACCTTCGGGGATAAGCCTATTGTGTTAATACAGGACTGGCCTCCATCCATGCCATTGGTCGAAGCAGATGAGGATCGGTTACGGCAGATTCTCTATAATCTGATTGGCAATGCATACAAGTACACGCAGCAAGGCGAGATACGGCTATATGCAATTGTGCAGGGGGATCAAATCCGAATGTCTGTGGCGGATACAGGGGTTGGCATTGCTCCAGAGAAGCTGGAGGATATATTCCAGTCCTATGAGCAGGAGAATGGTACAAGTGGAAGAATTAACGGCGGGACAGGGCTTGGTCTCAGTATTACGCGTAAACTCGTAGAGCTGGGCGGAGGCATGATCTGGGCCCAGTCAGAACCGGGTCAGGGGTCTATTTTTCACTTCACCCTGCCAGTTGCCAAAACGCCGCTGCTTCATACTGTTTCCAGACCGACTGCAGCGAGCTACGTGCCTGCCGAGCGTGCTAATCCATCTGGAGGGCTTCCTACAGAACTCGATGAATCAGAAGAGGGCCCTGCAGCAGAGCATACGATTCTGATTGTGGATGACGATCCGGTAAATCTCCAGGTATTGTATAATCTGTTGTCAACAGAGCGATACCGGGTCATTTCTGCCGATAGTGGTGCTGCAGCCTTGAAAATGCGAGAACAACACCCTGGAATCGACTTGGTGATTACCGACTGGATGATGCCGCAGATGTCCGGAATTGAATTATGCCGCAAACTGCGTGAGCGTAATACCCTGTCCGAACTGCCGATCCTGATGCTGACGGCGCGTGGATTGCCTGAGGATATCAGGCTGGGTTTCCAGGCTGGTGCCAATGATTTCCTAAGCAAGCCAGTGGATGCGGGGGAGCTTCGTGCGAGGGTTCGCACCCTGATTGAAATGCGGGCCTCCGTTCAAGGCGCCATTCGGACAGAGATGGCTTTTTTGCAGGCACAGATCAAGCCCCACTTTTTATATAACGCACTTAATGTCATTATCGCTACTTGTGCCGTTAACCCGGACAAAGCTACAGATTTATTGATCGAACTGAGTCACTATCTGCGTGGGAGCTTCGACTTTCAGAACCGGGATCAGCTGGTGCCGCTGACCAAGGAACTTGAGCTGGTGGAGTCCTATGTACATCTGGAACAGGCCCGGTTTGAAGAACGGCTGGTGGTCAACTATGAAGTGGAACCGGACGTTCGGATCTATGTGCCGCCTCTCAGCATTCAGCCACTCGTTGAAAATGCCATTCGTCATGGTGTGATGGAGCGGGCTGCGGGTGGAACCGTGACTCTGAAAATTGCCAGAGAGAATGATCGTATCATCGTTCAGGTTGAAGATAATGGGGTGGGCATCCCTCCGGAGCGTTTGGCCCAGGTTCATTCGGGAAGGACGGAAGGACCGGGAGGGGTGGGCCTGCAAAATATCAACCGGCGTTTAATGTCCTTATATGGCGAGGGATTGAATATTCAAAGCCATGTGGGCAAAGGAACGCAAATTCGTTTCCGTATTCCTCTGCCCAGAGGTTAATTATCCCAGAATTGTGCCGAGACCGATCATAATGGTTAACAGACTAATAAGTTGATAAAGTCTATTCTGTAATTCCTTTGATATAGAACGAAGAAGAATAAGTAAGGGCAGGAGGCTGGAAGAACAGTGAGAGCCATTGTAATCGATGACGAGAAGCCGGCGCAGCTCCACCTGGAGCGCCTGTTATTGTCGGACGGACGGATTACACCCGTGCAGTGTTTTTCAACAGCTCGTGATGGACTGGATTTTCTGGCAAAAGAACGTGCCGATGTGGTGTTTCTGGATATTGGCATGCCAGAAATGAACGGACTGGAAGCGGCTGAGTATATACAGCAGCTGGATAACAACATTCGAATTATATTTGTAACAGCGTACGCCGATCATGCAGTCGAAGCATTTGAACTGCATGCACTGGATTATGTTCTGAAGCCGGTAAGCTCGGCAAGATTGGGCAAAACCATTGACCGGATTGCTGCTTGGAAGTCTGCTATGCCGGAAATGGCAGCGGCTGCTGAAGTAAAGGAACCCGTTTCCAATGCTGCCGAGGATGACATCCAGTTACCGGGACTACTCACCTTCAAACATTTGGAGATCTATAGAAGCCTGAAACCGGAGGCAACCAAGCATAAATGGAGGACGACCAAATCCCAGGAGTTATTCGCATTTCTGTTTCACCATCGTGGAGAATGGGTAAGCAAAGAGATTCTGCTTGATAAATTATGGGCCGATGTCACCTTGGAAAAAGGGTTAACCCATCTGCATACATCCGTATACCAGATTCGAAAACTGCTGAAGGAATGGAGTATGACAGGCAAATTGGAATACAACATGAATCGTTACCGTTTGCTGCCCGGCAATCTGGTGAGTGACGTGGAGCAATTTGAATTGGGAGCGGGATATGCAGAAGTCACTTCTACCAATGTGGAAGAGCTGCGGGAGATCATGTTGTTATATCGCGGAGATTATCTTGAAGAGCATGACTACCCTTGGGCACAATCGAAGGCCCGTGAGCTAAGACGAAAATATATACGATTGGTCATGGACCTGGCTGAATGGAACATGAAGCATGGACGCGGCAAGGACGCCATTGAGCAGTTACTCGATTTACAGGAAAGAGAGCCTTATGCTGAAGAGATTTGCCGATTAATGATGAGGGTGTATGCATCCATGGGTGATGGATCAGCCATACTCCAATTATATTCATCATTTGCCAAGACACTCTTGGAGGATTTGGGGCATCAGCCGGAACCGGAAACGAGCCGCCTCTTTCAGGAACTAACGGCGAAGTAGGCACAGGCCGGGCGGGAGGATTGTAGTGAAATTATTCATACATCGCAAGGATTTGCGTACGGAGGATCTGCACGCTTTTGATTATTTGCAGAACCAGGAAGATGAGAGTTTGCACCTTTTTATCTACGACCCCTTTTTGCTTCGTCAGGGACGCGATAAGGAACACAGCGGCATCAACTTTCTGAGGCATGCAGCCGGGCTTGCCAGACAGTACCAGGAGGCAGGCGAGCTGCTGCATGTGGCACATGGCAACCCAGCAGAAGTTGTCGATTACATATTGGGCCACACGGAAGAAATCATCGATGAAGTGGTAGTTCACCGGGATATGACACCTTACGCGATCGAAAGGGATCGCAGTATACGCAAGGTTGTAGACAAATACCAGGCCAAGTTCACACAGCTGACGGATCATCTGCTGATCGATCTTCCGCGGTTCGCTGACTTTACAGGCAAATCGGAGCCCTATAAAGTATTCGCGGCTTTTCACCGACGCTGGGTGGAGTTTATGAATGAATTCCCAAACCCTCCTTCGGTACTAACGGTAGCTGATCTTAAGATCAGTAAGCTGTCCATCGAGTTTCCTGATTCGTTCAGGGTTCCCGCAGCGCTTATGGATGTCGACCCCGCAGAAGAGCCTTATGGGCTGCTCGATGCGTTCCTGAAGGAGCGTATTGCCGAGTACGGGGAGCAACGGGATCAATATGAAGCATACGAGCCAAGCCATTTGAGTTCCTATGTGGCGGTAGGAGCCATCTCGATCCGCAGAATGTACGATGCGGCTTACCGGGCAGAACAGCCGGACGAATGGATTAGACAGCTGTGCTTCCGTGACTTTTATCTGTACCGTGCAGTATATGAGAGTCACTTTTTTACATACGAAAAGGTATACGATCTGTCACCGTTAAGTGATTATCACTTCGAACGCTGGTGCAAGGCAGAGACGGGAATACCGATTATTGATGCTGCGATGACCGAGCTGAATGAGACGGGGCGCATGCCCAATCGATTGCGTATTCTGACGGCGATGTTCCTGACCAAAAACCTGCAGTGTCCGTTTCCCCTGGGTGAGGCCTACTTCAGACGCAAGCTGCTTGATTATGACAACATTCAGAACCGGGGGAACTGGTTATGGTGTGCATCCCTTGGTGAAAATGCTGCTCCGTATTTCCGGGTAAACAATCCGGTAACACAGTCGGAGAAGTATGATCCCCAGGGAGATTATATCCGGAAATGGCTGCCTCATCTGAAGGATCTGCACAGCAAGGATATCCATCAACCACGCGAGGGTGCGATTGTGGATCTGAAGACATCCAGGCAGGCGGCTATAGAGGTCTATAAACAAATTCTGGCGAGTCGTCAGAAGGATTAGAAGGAGACAGGATGGAACAATCCCGGCCTGATTAGGGAGACCCAAGATGTGTGTTCACACAGACAGGGAGCCCGAGTTTACCATTTTCATCCCAGTGAACCAGAAATAAATACTGCCGAGGCAGCATTGCTCGAAGACCGCATTATAGCGGTCTTTTTTACATTTATAGACATGAAAATAGTGTGAAATCCACTGAAAATTTAGGAATTGTTAAGAAAATGGACTACCCATCTTAAGCATTATGCCTTTTAATAGATAGTGAGCTTATCGTACTAAGTCATATCTGACATATTGACGAACACATTAAGGAGAAACGCTAAACATGAGTGAGACATTGAAAAGAGAGCGAATACCGGAGCTGAACCTGGTACGTGCCATGGCGATTATCGGCGTGCTGTGTGTGCATTCCACGTCTTATGCGACAGTGGACATGACGGGTTCGGGCTACTACTGGCTGTACAACTTTATTAATATCTTCATGAAATATGGTACGCCAACTTTTATTTTCATGAGCAGCTTCGTGTTGTTCTATAACTATTATTCACGTCCCTTGGACAAGAAATTGGTCAGCAATTTTTATAAAAAGAGATTCGTTTACATTCTGCTGCCGTATTTCCTGTTTTCCCTGTTTTATTTTGTTATTCTGCATTTCACCCATTATCAAGGCCGTCCGTTTGGTGAATCTGCCATCAGCTTCATTACCAAACTGTTCACGGGTAAGGCATATACGCATCTGTACTTTGTATTCATCAACATGCAATTCTATCTGTTATTCCCGCTTGTTCTGTGGCTGCTGAAGAAGTATCCTACGGTGGTAAAGTGGTCTGTACCGATTGGCCTGCTGATCCAGTGGGCATTTATCGTAAGTAACAAATACGGCTTCCAGGTGCCGAACAAGGGAAGCTGGGCCTTCTCATACTTCTCCTATTTCATGCTGGGAGCGTTCATCGGGGTCTATTTTCCAAAGATCAAGCAATGGTTTGTCATCAGCCGTGAAAATGCAACCAAAGGTCGCGTAGCATCCTGGATTCTGCTGTGGGCAGTCTGGATTGCTGCCGGACTCGGACATGTATATATTTATTACCTGCTTCGTATGAAGATTGCCACGTATAACACACTGTGGTATGAGTTTTTCTGGAATTTGCATACCTTTGCTTGTGCGCTCGTACTGATTCAGATTGCATACCTGTTGTATCGCAAGGGGCCTGCATTGATTGCCAAGCCGCTTAATCGACTTGGTGCGCTGTCCTTCGGAATTTATCTGATCCATCCATTTTTCCTGCTGTTGTATCGGGAATTCCCACCGCAAACCGGGGTGTCCTGGCTGGTTCACCTATGGTATGCCGGAGGCTTTGCTGTAGCGCTGTTCGCTTCATGGATTGTAGTAGGGCTGACTGCAAGGTTTGTTCCGTTTGCCTGGGTCATCTTCGGCAATCTGCCGAAACCAAAACCACGGGTGATCCCGCAATCCAATTCGGGCCAGCTCGATGTTCGTTAATATTTAATTGCCATTATAGGAATAATAAGCCGTTTCTTGGTCGACCTTAGGGTTGAGCGGGGAACGGTTTTTTTCATGCGATCAATGAGCATCATGTGGGAACGAATGTTTCTTTTGGAGCTGCCAGGGGTAATGAGAAGGCGGAACACAAATCAAAATGCAGAGACTTACAGAACAGGATCAAGGTGAGATGAATGAAAACATGTGAACAATGCGGGAAACCGATGCAAGATATATTGGAATATGTAGAGCACATTCTTCATGAATGCAATGGACAGACAACAGAGTACAGCGCAGATGGCTATCCGGCACAGACACAGGGGTATGAGTGCGTCCGCGAGCAGATGTGATACAATAGAAAGAAACCGGATTCATACGGAACCGAGGTGACAACATGGAGACGGGCTCAGCCCCTTTCCGGCAGGATATGACGGAACATGAAGCGCAACAGACCAAGGTATGCATGCATTGCGGGCAACAGCGTCCGTTGTCTGAATTTCGGCGCAGAACCGGAAAGAGGGCGGGTCCCGGTTCCAGACGAGGAGCCTGTCGTCGCTGTCGTCAGCGCAGTGGACAGGCTGACGTTAGCGGCATCCCGGTGCAGCAGGGTCAGAGTCTGCACATACGGATGCCAAGACCGGAGAACATTACAAATGAGTCGAGTGCTGCAGCCAATCAACAGGTGATTCAAGAGACAGTGGATGAAGGTTCTCAGAAACAGCACAGTGAAGCTGAGCCTCTATCTTCATCCTCCTCGGAGCCATCAGGTGATCGGAAGAAAAGGAGACGGAGACGAAAGTCCAAACCGCAGCAGGCACAGCCAGTCCTTGAGCCGTCTGAACGGATCACGGAATCAAGCGCCGCAGGCCAGGAAGATCGTGATCCGAAGGTTGGTGGACGCACCGTATCCAATGTGCGTGCTGAACAGGCCGCCGCGCAGGCTGCTGTGGCGGCCAGCGAGGCTTCGCTGCCGGAAGAACCGCAGGATCCGGCAGCGGGAACAGCAGCTGCGGGTCAGCAGACCGCAGCGGGGCGCAAGCGCAAGCGGCGCCGCAAACGCTCGGCGCCGCCTGGCGCTGGCACTGGACCGGACCGCATCGCGGTCAAGTCCGAGGTGCCAGCAAGCGACCGTGGGGCTGCGGCCACGGTCGACGGGCCTTTGGCGGCAGCTGCACAGCCTGCCGCTCCAGGGCTGGACCCGGGCCAGGCAGCTTCTGCTGCGGCCGGGACAGCCGAATCTGCTCCCATGCGGCCACAGGGTCCGCAAGGGAGCAGGGCGCGGCCAATGCGCAAAGAACGTGCGCATAAGGCCGCCAGTGAAGACGGTGCCCGGGCAACGACTTCCGGGCACCGTCCCCATTCCCATCATGCCCGCAGCCGAAGCGCGGGCGCAGATGGCCGGCCGCGCCGCCAGACTCCGGCGGTTCCGGCAGCCATTGATCCGGAAGATCCGACATCGCTCCGTACGAACAGGCAGGGCATGGTCCGCATGCGTGGCAAGACGGATAAAGGCCGCCGCTGGCATCAGGAGATTGACATGGAGCTTGCGGTCACGCTGGTCAAGGAAAAAGCCGCAGTTGTTGTTAACCGGTACACCATTCGCCGATTATTCAGCAACAAGGATTTCAAACGGTACATCATGACCCGGGATCAATATACCTGCTACTTCTGTGGATCATATGGTGATACGATCGATCATCTTCTGCCTCGGGCCAAAGGCGGTCATACAACTCCGCTAAACTGTGTATGTGCCTGCAATCTGTGCAACCAGTCCAAAGCTGCAATGGATGCAGACGAGTTCATGCGGTCCGGCATACCTGAATGGAATGCCGCTCATCAGGAGGAACTGAACGAACTGCAGATACAGGAAGCTCAGCTGGAATAGAATATGTTTATTTCTTCTCCTGTTAGGGGGAGGGATACCAATATAGCAAAGCACATCAAGACTTGTTGTACAGGTCAGGGTGTGCTTTTTGTTATGTTGGTCTCATCTGTGAATATTTCTTCAAATTAACAACGGTTTGGTGTGGATTCGTACGTTATACTGTGAGAAGAAGATGAACTGTACCCAGATCATTCGAGCACAGGAATTGTGGTGTAAACGGATGGAGACTGAATAGATTGGAAGGATGCACATGACCCCGGTACCTCTGGACATCATGTCCTATTTTACGGAAGAGAATATTCGTTATTGGCTGGAGCAGTTTCGTTCCCTGGGGCCGCTTCCGGGTATACTGCTTACCTTTATGAAGTCCTTTGTGCCACCGCTACCAACCCTGCTGATCGTGGGGGTTAATGGGGCGGTGTACGGACTATGGGCGGGATTTTTGTACTCGTGGATTGGGATGGTGCTGGGTTGTACCCTGACCTTCTTGCTGGTCCGAGAGATTGGGAAATCTGCCTTCGTGGAACGATGGTCCAGCAAACCGCGTGTTCAGCGGAGCATGGTATGGATTCGGCGGAATGCCTTCAGTTATGTATTTTTGCTGAGCATCTTTCCGGTCGGACCGTTTGTCATCATTAATGTGGCGGCAGGTATTGCCCGAATGAGACTCATGTCTTTCCTGCTCGCCGTAGGGTTTGGTAAGGGCATCATGATATTCTGCGTGACCTACATTGGCTCCAATGCGGCCCAATTCCTGGAACATCCTATAAGGTGGATCGGTGTATTGCTGTTTATCGCTGTATCATTGTGGGCCAGTCGGAAGCTGGAGAGACACTTCACCCGTTCATCGTCCGAGGAGAAACGGAACGAATCCAATCCCTCTTCAGGGAATACCATTTCTTCCTGATCAGCAGCATGCAACACGGTTCTACGGTATCCGGTTACGCGCATAAGCTAAACAGACTGTTATCGAGGATATGATTTTTCTCGTTAACAGTCTGTTTTTCTGTTTGGTTCACTCATATGCAGGCACCCTCTTATTTGCCTTTATTCCATAATTCCAACAAGGGTCCCTCGTTCCCGTAGACTGGATCTGTATCAGGGAGGGGCACACCCTGAATCTCCCGGAGCACTTCAGGACGTTCTCCCGGATCACCTGTACGGGTATTGTAGCTTGTGCCGCCAGGGTAAGCACCTGCTATACGAAAATCAGAGCTGGCTTCCAGACGCTTATGTCCTGTTCCTGCAGGAAGCACAACAATATCTCCCGTTTGCAGATAAACTCGTTGTCCCTTTTCCCCGCCCAGAATCAGCTGAACGAAACCGCTAACCACTGCTAGTGCTTCATGGGCATTGCTATGAAAATGATGATAGTCAAACACACCATTAATCCAGCTGTTTCCCCATTGATTTCTGTTCAGCAGCGACTCTGCTCGGGACGGGTCTTTTGCCCATACGCCCTTATACAACAGTACTGGCAAGTTTGGATTGTTGGGAATCACGCCATCGTCTTTGAAGTAAAAGGTCTCTATATTCTCTCTGGGTTCATTCATTTTCATCACCTCACTGATTATTACCCTCATTAGCTGTCTGCTCTGCGGAAAGAAAAATAAAAAATGAATGGAAAATGATACAAAACGTATCAATTTAAGGTTATACTCAATACATACGCTCGCCTCAAGAGCCTGCCTGAGTAAAAATCCAAGGAGGAATGGTTTGGTGAACATTGTCATTACAGGGGCTTCCGGATTTGTGGGATTCAATCTTTCTCATTATTTGGCGCAAAAGGGCCACTGCATTACCCTGATCGACCGGGATGACTATTGTCAGAGACTTGTTCACAGCTCCCCGCTGCATGAGATGACCTTCACTTGTTGTGACCTCGCTTCAGACCGCTTCAGCTTGCCCCAGGGAACCGATTATATTATTCACCTGGCAGCCATGCCGCATGTGGATTATTCCTACCATCACCCAGGAGAAGTGTTTCGTAACAACACGCTAAGCACACAGGCCGTTTTGCAATATGCAGCCGATCATCGTATTCCGGTTGTACTGGCCTCCTCGGTAGAAGTCTATGGAGGCGAGTTTGGCAGAGTGTACTCCGAATCAGACGTATATGCTCCAGTATCACCCTATTCGGCATCCAAAGTAGCCTGTGAGACGCTGGCTCATTCCTATGCCCAATGTTACAACCTCCCCGTCAAAATCTTCCGCTTAACCAACCTTTATGGGCCATGGCAGCTGCCTGACCGAATCATTCCCCGCAATTTTGGCCGGATGATGGATGGCTTGCGGCTGGATATTCAAGGATCTGCTGTACGTGATTTTCTGTATATCGATGATGCAATGAAAGCCATTGAACAGATTATGCTGCATGGACAAGATCGGCATACGTATAACATCTCGACAGGACAAGGCACAACGATGCAGGAGATCGGCGAGCTGCTGCTATCACTGCAGCGCTCCACAGGAGATGTCGAGATTCGGGATCAGGAACCGACCCAGTCCAGAGGCTCCAGTTTGGTCGTTTATTCGGGCAAGTTAAGAGAAGAACTGGGCTGGAAACCGCAGATTACATTGGAACAGGGGCTGGAAAAGACATACCGCTGGTATCAGGAGCATCCGGATTGGGTGCGACAATTCAGCAGACAGTATCAAACATCGAGAGGAAGTCATGAGTTTATCGTGGATATGGCTAGATATGTGGCCCCAGCGATTTGATACAACGTATTACAATCAAAAAAAGCCAGGGAAGGGTGATTGGAATAGCACCTTCCTTGGCTTTTTCCTGCCCCGTAGGTACAGGCATGTTCATGCTGTATGTCTACGGGCCGACATCATGACGTATATAGTGCACGACTTGATCGTGCGAAGCATATGAGACCAAATCCTAGTGGCGATCTTTTACATCGGCAATTTTATCTTGAACCGCGCCTTTCGCCTTGTCCTTTTTACCCTCAGCCTGAAGGGATCTGTTGTTTGTTGCGTTACCGATCTGATCCTTCACTTCGCCTTTAGCTTTATTCACGCCTGCTTTGATTTTATCGCTAGTTGAATTACTCATATCGAACATCTCCTTCATTTCTGGTGTAGTCCTTATTAACCGGGTTCCTGTAATTTTAAACTTCGTCTGTCAGAAGAAGCGGTCGTAAGGGCCTGAAATAAGGTCAAGATTCTCATCGGGAAGAATTGAGCGAATAGGGAATAAGCCAGCATGACAAGCTGCATAATAACGATAGTGACCAAATTCGTTGCATGGAATTCATGATTTTGGAAAACACTTCCTAAAAATAAGACTGAAAAAATCCTCTATATGTACTTTTTCGCACATATGGACGTATGTGATCTTGTCTTAATACCACATGTGGTAGGAATGCAGATCTGGAACAGAACGATAAGCGGTTACATTCCGACCGCGAAGCTTGACAAAAAAATCGGATTTGTTACAATGTTCACAATATCTTCACAAGTGTAAAAAATTTCTTTTTCATGTTCATGTGTAAGAGGTGTAATATAAGGGTATAGAGTTCGGTTTCGGCCTGCTTGTCGTTTTGCGTCAACACATGTTGTCCGCAATAGACCCAATACAATACATGATCCGAGAGCGGCCCTTGGGCTTCGCTCTTTCTATTGTGTGAAATTTGGTACATTTCAATGTATCCCTTGTATTCGTGGTTCGGCTCTGCTCTTGACAGGCATCATGAAAGTCGCGGACTTCTATCCCAAAGTAAAGGAGGACTTTCTCTTATGTCACAATCGCCTACTCAACAAGAGGTGCCAGTTACAGAAGGTGCCAACGTTTCCGAGCGCCAGTCCTTGGACGTGCTCGATCAACTGATGAAGCCTGAGGTACAGGAGTCTCTGACCGTTCTGGTTGAAAACCTGCCTAAACTGGCTGAAATGGTTACTGCCATGACCAAAGCTTATGACTTTGCACAAAGCGTAGCTACAGACAAAGTTCTGATCAGCGACACAATGAGCGCAATGGGTGAATTCGCTAAACCAGTTGTAGACAAAGCCAAAGGTGTAGCTTCCGCTGCAATCGAAGCAAATGACCGTGCGCAAGCAGAGCAAACTTCGGTTGGTCTGTTCGCTATGCTCAAAATGCTTAAAGATCCAAACGTACAACAAACGCTGCGTTTTGCTCAATCATTCCTGAGCATTCTGAACGAGCGTCAACAACAGCAACGTTAAGATTAGAAGAACGGAGGATGGATATGTCGAAGCAAATTTTGATCTTGGGCGGAGGTTACGGTGGTCTTTTGACTGCGCTGACTGCGCGTCAATACCTGACACCGGAAGAAGCGACAATTACAGTCGTTAACCGTTACCCTACGCACCAAATTATTACGGAACTGCACCGTCTTGCAGCAGGAAGCATTGCTGAAAAGGCAGTTGCTCTTCCGCTTGAAAAATTGCTGCGTGGTAAAAACGTGAACTTGAAAATCGATACGGTGGACACAATCAAGCCGGACGAGAAAAAAGTTCTGATGACCAGCGGCTCTACTTACTCCTATGATGCACTCGTCGTTGCCCTGGGTAGCGAAACGGCATTCTTCGGAATTCCGGGATTGCAGGAGTACAGCTTCACGCTGAAATCCGTTAGCGATGCTAACCGCATTCGTGCACACGTTGAAGCACGTCTGGATGCTTACAAACAATCCGGCAACAAAGCAGACGCAACGTTTGTTATTGGCGGCGGCGGTTTGACAGGTATCGAGCTTGTCGGCGAATTCGCAGACCTTCTTCCAGGCGTATGCCAAGAGAAAGGTATCGATTTCAACGATATCTCCCTGTACACAGTTGAAGCAGGTCCTTCCATCCTGGCAGGATTCCCGCCAGAACTGGTTGACCGTGCAAAATCGAGTCTCGAGAAACGTGGCGTTAACTTCATCGTTGGCGTAGCGATCACAGAGATGAAAGAAAACGAAGTATTGCTGAAAGACGGCAGCTCGATTCCTACGAACACACTCGTATGGACAGGTGGCGTACAAGGTAATGCGGTTGTTGCTAACAGTGGAATTGAAGTGGATCGCGGCCGTGCTAAAGTTACGGAAGTTCTGCAATCCACATCCCACAAAGATGTGTTCGTTGCTGGTGACAGCGCAGTGGTCTTCCCTAGCGAAGGCGCTCGTCCATATCCTCCAACTGCACAACTGGCTTGGCAAATGGGTGAAACCATTGGTCACAACCTGGGCGTAATGTTCAAAGGTGGCGCAATGGAATCCTTCACACCAGTATTCTCCGGTACACTGGGAAGTCTGGGTCGTAAGGATGCTGTCGGCATGATCGGTGGCAACCAGACTCGTCTGAAAGGTCTGCCAGCAACCATGATGAAAGAAGCAAGTAACATCCGTTACCTGTCTCACATCCACGGATTGTTCGCACTGGCTTACTAATTTAGTAGCTATCCATATAAGGGTGCCCCTAGGGGCACCCTTTTTGTGTTGCTTCAGCCAGGGTTGAAGGCTTAGGAGTAAGTGAGGTTAAAAGGGCTGCAGAAATGGATAAACATCGTCAGGTATAGACAGTACAGGGTGTATGGTATATTAAGATGTATATGGAAGCAGTATTCATGCGCTGACAATGCGCTAAACGGATGAGATCACAGCAGCCGGCGCTTAGAAGCGCCGGCTTTCGTTTAAATTAAAGACAAGTCCAGAGAAGGAAAAAACTACACGGGGATACCCGTTTAACCGAGAGGAGCATGACATATGAATGTATTGGTTATTGGAGCAAACGGACAAATCGGCAAGATGCTTGTGGAACAGCTCGCCCAGGAAGGCAAGCATCAGGTGACGGCAATGATTCGCAAACCGGAACAGGCAGATGCACTGAAACAGCTGGGTGCAAATGTAGTCATGGGTGATCTGGAGGGCAGCGTGAATGATCTGGCTGAAGCAATGAAGGATCATGATGCCGTCGTATTCACGGCAGGATCCGGTGGTTCTACAGGTGCAGACAAGACACTCCTTATTGATCTCGACGGGGCTGTAAAAACAATGGAGGCTGCGCTGCAGCAAGGTATTTCCAGATACATTCTGGTCAGTGCTTTTGGTGCAGATCAGCGGGAGAAATGGTCGGATGCCATCAAACCATATTATGTGGCGAAGCATTATGCCGATCGCGCGCTGTTTGCGAGTGAGCTGAATTATACGATTATTCGTCCTGGCGGCTTGAAAAACGAACCAGGAACAGGCAAAATCGCCGTAGGAACAGACTTGAAACCAGGAAGTATACCGCGTGAGGATGTGGCTCGTGTTATTGCGGCATCCCTGCAGGAAGAGAAGACCTATCGCATGGCATTTGATCTGATTGCAGGGGATGACCTCGTGGAGGATGCATTGGGCAAACTGTAGAGTTCTATTGTAAGATATCGGGAGAATGGAACGAGGGGGAACTCGGTATGAATGAAGCCGTGCTGGTGATTGAAGATGAACCCAAAATCGCACGCCTGCTTGAACTTGAATTACAGTATGAGGGGTATCAGGTGGGTAAGGCAGGGAGCGGTACGGAAGGGCTCGAAATGTATCATGGCGGCCAGTGGGATCTGATTCTGTTGGATATTATGCTGCCAGGCCTGAGCGGAATTGAGGTGTTGCGGCGAATTCGTGCCAGAGATGCCTTGGTTCCCATCCTGATGCTGACAGCGAAGGATTCGGTAGAGGACAAGGTGTCGGGACTTGATCTCGGTGCTAATGATTACATTACTAAACCTTTCCGAATCGAAGAACTGCTTGCCAGAGTACGGGCAGCGCTCCGGCTGAGTGCCGCAGCTGCTTCTTCATCTGGGTTAGTACGACATGCCAATCAAGACACAACAAGCCAAATGACTGAAGAAGAAACAGGCTGGCTTACTGCCGCTGGATTGAGGTTGAATGAGGGGACAAGGGAGGTATCCCGGGATGGAATACCTATCGAACTTACTCCACGTGAGTTCGATCTTCTCGTGTATCTGCTGCAGAATCAGCGTCAGGTATTGAGTCGTGACCAGATTGTACAGGCCGTTTGGGGTTACGATTATTATGGAGATACCAATGTCGTGGATGTGTATATCCGTTATGTGCGCAAAAAGGTAGATAACGGATTCACTCCACCCTTAATACATACCGTTCGTGGTGTTGGATATGTCCTGAAGGAGCAATCATGAGTCTGCGGAGCAAAATCTATGGATACTCCTCCGTATTGTTTGCGGTACTGCTCATCGCTGTAAACCTGTCCGTGTATATCGTATTTGAACGAATTTCAATGTCTAATGAGATCAAGCGTGTCGAAGCTGAGGCCGGCTCGATCGTAACAGGAGTGCGGGATTCTGCCGAATCCATTCCACCGGATGATCTGCTGCGTGCTTATGCGCCGGTGGAAGGAATGCTGCGCATTGTCAATGAGGATGGTACCAGTTCCGATCCGGTAACGACAGCGACAGAGCCCCAATTGAACGAGATGCTAAGCAAATTGCCCTATAAGTACGAGAGCCAAAAGAAATCAGAGTATACCCGGGTTGGAGAGCTGGAGTATGTCTGGGTGTCCGTGCCCGTAATCTGGCCTGATGGTGAAGTGGTGAATGTACAAGTCACCGAAAGTGTCGCAGATACCGAGAATGGCCTGTCTGTACTGCGTACGGTTCTGGTCGTTGTAACGATTATCGCATTGATCCCTGCGATTATTTCGAGCCGGATTCTGGCCAACCGGATGACAAGACCGATTCAGCAGATGACGCGCACCATGAGTGATATTCAGTCAAGTGGCCAGTTCAAGCGGCTTCCGCTGGCTGCCCAATCGAAGGATGAACTGAGTACCATGGGGCAGACGTTTAACCGCATGATGGATTTGCTGGAATCCAACTTCGAGCGGCAGGAGCGTTTCGTATCGGATGCCTCGCATGAGCTTAAAACGCCGCTGACGATTATTGAGAGTTATGCCAGTCTGCTGCAGCGACGGGGCAAGGAGCGACCTGAGGTGTTCGATGAGGCTGTTGAAGCCATACTGTCCGAATCCGTTCGCATGCGGGAGATGACCGAACAGCTGCTCTTGCTGGCCAAGCAGCCAGAGCAATGGAACATACAGCTGGAAAGGCTTGATATCACACGTTTGGCTCAGGAATCCACTCGAGCTTTCCGGGAAGCCTATCACCGGGAAGTTTATTGTGATGATCCAGGCAGTATCTGGGTGATCAGTGATGAAAGTAAGCTGAAGCAGATGTTGTTTATTCTGCTGGACAATGCCCGTAAGTATAGCGAGGATGCCATTGAAGTCAGACTGGAATCCAGAGGACAGGAGTGCCGGATATGCATCGTTGATACGGGGATTGGAATGCGGGAGGAAGAGCTAACCAAAGTATTTGACCGTTTTTACCGTGTGGACCCGGCAAGAACCCGCAGCGGCGGAGCAAGTGGATCGGGCTTGGGATTGTCTCTCGCGAAGGACATCGCAGGGGCTATAGGGGCACGTGTTGAACTGAAGAGTGCCGAAGGTGTAGGCACCGAGGCTTCGATTATTTTGCCAGTATCCGTTCAGACGACCCTGTTCTCATGAAATTCTCATTCTTCTCTTGTATACTGATGCCAAGAGTGTCACGGGAGCAGATGCACGTGTGAAAAGGGGGAGGCAGATTGGAAAAGTCAAAAGTACCACCGGAAATGAAACGGGAACAGCAGCAGACGAGCGGAAGGTCAAAGCGACCGATATGGTGGGGAGCAGGGATTGTGGCTGTGCTGCTTGTCGTAATCGTAGGCTGGTGGCAGCCATGGCAATCCAGCCGTGTGATGCTGAGTGAGGATGCAGCGGCTCAGGCCGTATTGGAACAATACCCTGGAGAAATTGTGAATTCCACGTTGAAGGACGGTACGTATATCATGCAGCTTCGATCCGAAACGGGGCTATATGATGTACAGCTGGATGCGGTAACTGCTGCAGTCAATGCCATCAAGCGGCTGGAATCCAATCCTGAGGCTGAAGAAAAAACACTGCTCAGCCGGGAGCAGATCAAGACGGAGTTACGGAAGCAAACCGATGAGCAGCTGGTATCCCTGGAACTGGTGGAACAGCAGGGAAGTCCGGTTTATCTGGCTGTATTGAAAATGAAGGATAATCGCCGGGAGCAGTGGACGGTTGATCCATATAACGGGGAGAAGCAATCTTCCCAGACGCTGGATGCTCCAGCTTCGGAACCGGGAAAAGAGAATGATACTCCGCAGTTTCTTAGTGAGAAGGAAGCTGAGCAAAAGGCACTTGCCAGAGTTCCCGGGGAAGCGGATGACACGGAGCTTCGTGGAACGAATAGTGGGAATCCCTATTACCTGGTTGAGATTGATCTGGAGGACGGCAGGGAAGCTATCGTGCAGGTGAACGCTATATCCGGAGCGATCCGGTCCGTGACCTGGGATGAAGACGAAGAAGATTAAGTAACTTCAACAATAGAGATGCAATAATGCAATAATACTGTGAATGTTCGTCTCATTTTCTCATCAAATTCTAATCTGACTCTCGCTGATCTCTCATACGCACAGGTTATTCTATAACTGTAGACGAGAACGAGAACAACAATGAGGAGATGAAACATGATGATGAACAAACACAAACTATGGATTGGCAGCATTTCGGCAGCGGTACTTCTTGGAGGGTCGGCGGTAGCAGCGAGCAGCAGCGTAAACGGACAGTCGGTACAAACCACACCATCATCGACTTCGCAGTCGGTCACACAGGATCAGAGCAGTACTGGCAAATTGCTGACTGGAGCGCAAGCCAAAGCAGCGGCATTAAAAGCGGCTGAGGGTAAAGTTGACGATATTGATCTGGAGCGCAGAAACGGCCAAACGTTCTACGAAGTCGAAATTGACCGCAAAGGAAGCAATGACGTTGTGGTACGTCTGGATGCCTACACAGGCAAGATCCTGGCGGTTGTGGATGATGAAGACTATGACGACGATGATGATTATAATTACAATGGCTCTGCCACAAGTACTTCCAACCAGTCTGCCGCAAAACAGGTTAAATTGACCGAAGCACAAGCCTCTGCGATTGCCCTGAAGCAGGTGACAGGTGGAAAAGTAACCGAAATTGAGCTCGACCATGATGACGGACGTTATGTCTATGAGATCGAGATCAGAACCGCGGATGGGGAAGCAGATGTTGATGTGGATGCCAATACAGGTAAAGTGCTGTCCTTTGACCAGGATTTTGACGACGAGGATTAAATGAAGGACCGTTAAGACACCGATAAAAATAAATACAAGTTAGCATGCTCACACACCTTAAGAGAACATCTCTGGAAAGCTGCATGCTCATGGTAAAGGACGCTTCATATGAAGCGTCCTTTTTGCTGCCTTTTCATCATAATCTTAGAGTTCTGTTGTTAGATATGATATTCATCCAGATCACAATATCCTAAACTGTGGTAAACTAGTAGAATTATAGAAAAGGATAGAGACAGGAGCTGGATAACGAAGTGAACGAAGAACAAGTACTTTCCATTGAAGGCTTGCGGATGCGTTATAACGGACGTTATGTCCTGAACGGAATTGATCTTGAGGTGAAGCGGGGAGAGATGATCGGGTACATCGGTCCGAATGGGGCCGGCAAAAGCACCACGGTCAAAATCCTGCTGGGACTGGTTGAAGGATATGTGGGCAAGGTTTGCATCTTTGGCAAGGATATCGCAGATGGTGATACGGAATATAAACGCAGAATCGGTTATGTACCTGAAGTTGCAGAGCTGTATGAACAACTTACGCCAGCAGAATACCTGACGTTCATTGGAGAACTGTATGGGTTGTCTTATGCGGATGCCGATTACAAGGCGAAGCTGCTGATGGATTGCTTTGGACTCGAAAAATCCTATCATTCCCGCATTGCCTCTTTCTCGAAGGGGATGCGCCAGAAGGTGCTGCTCATCTCAGCATTGCTGCATGATCCGGATCTGCTGTTTTTGGATGAACCGCTCAGTGGGCTCGACGCCAACAGCGTGATGGTGGTCAAGGAGATTTTGTCGCAGCTGTCGGCCAAAGGTACAACCATCTTCTATTCCTCGCACATCATGGACGTGGTCGAGAAGATCAGCAGCCGGATCATCCTGATTGCGGAAGGAAGAGTGATGGCAGACGGAACATTCAGGCAGCTGCAGCAGCAGTCCATGGAAGGCACGCTCGAAGAGGTGTTTAACCAATTGACGGGCTTTAATGAGCATAAGGCGATTGCTGAACGCTTTGTATCGATTGTGCAGGAGGTGTATTGATATGGCGGAATCCTCCGAATTCCGTACGCTGAAGATCCTGGATCATTTTCGCCATATCATTGCCAAGACAGGGGCGGATTATGATGTGCTGTGGCTCATTTTGCGGGTGAAATTTCAAATGGATCAGCGCAGGGTACCGACAGTATTGTCGTCGCGCAGTGGTAATAAGGAGCAGAAGGAAGGTAACCTGTACCTTCGATCCCTCTGGTTGTACGGATTGATGGGTTTGCTTCTGGTGCCATTTGTCGTCTGGGATACGGGTCATTATATGCTCCAGATGGGTCTGGTCACCGCTGTGCTGATGTTTATCATCATGACATCCATGATCTCGGACTTTTCCTCTGTGCTGCTGGATATCCGGGATCGGAATATCATTATGACCAAGCCGGTGAATGCCCGTACGGTTGGCATGGCCCGGGCTATTCATGCCGGAGTGTATTTGCTGCTGCTGACAGGTTCCCTGACAGCCGTACCACTGGTTGCGGGCTTAATCACACATGGCATCGGATTCTTCCTGTTATTCATCGCGGAACTCATTCTGATCAATATGTTCATTCTGGTCACTACATCTCTAGTTTACTTGTTCATGATGAAGTTTCTGGATGGAGAGAAGCTGAAAGACATGATCAACATGGTACAGATTTTGTTATCCGTTGGCATCGCTGTTGGATATCAGCTGGTTGCACGGTCATTCAGTATCATTGATTTTGACATGGTCTTCACGCCAGCCTGGTGGCAGCTCTTACTTCCTCCCGTGTGGTATGCAGCTGTATATGAATGGCTGTTCGCTGGTGGTGGGGATGTATGGCTGTATACCTTCAGCACGTTGGCTGTTGTTGTTCCAATGATCAGTTTGGTTATCTATGTGAAGCTGATGCCTTCCTTTGAATTGTATTTGGAGAAAATGGCCTATTCCGGATCGACCTCGGGACGAAGAAAAGGGTTGTGGGATCGTACACTTGCCAGGGTATTCTGCCGTTCCGGGGAGGAGCAGGCCTGCTTCCGGTTGTCAGCAAGCATGATGCGAAGTGAACGGGAATTCAAGCTGAAGGTATATCCATCCATTGGATTATCCTTTGTTTTGCCTTACGTCTTCTGGTTCACCCAGCTGCAGTCATCCACGTGGGCGGAACTTAGAGAGAGCTCGTTCTTTTATACACTGTACATCATGCTGATTCTCGTGGTTTCGGTAATCATCATGCTAAAGTATTCGGGCCATTACAAGGCATTCTGGACCTTCCGGGCTGCCCCGATTGCGAATGAAAATGTGCTCTATAAGGGTGCACTGAAGGCATTTATGTGCAATATGTTCTTGCCTGTTTTTCTGCTGAATGCCATTGTATTTGCCTGGACATTCGGGCTGCGGATTCTGCCTGATCTGGCTGTGATCCTGCTGGTGGGTACGGCGCTGATTCCGTTAACAAGCAAGCTGTTATTGCGCAAGCCGCCGTTCTCTCTATCCTTTAGTATTGCCCAGCAAAGTGATGGCTGGTTTGTATTCGCGGCATTTCCGGTGATTGCCTTGCTATGGGGGATCCATGTTTTCTTTCGTACGCTGCCAGGAGGCATCTGGATCTTCGGTGGAGTTCTGATCGTGGCTAATTTTCTGCTCTGGAGCATGTTATACCGGGTCAAGCGGGTGAATGTTCAGGTTTCAAGTGAGTGGGGAGCAAGCAAGGAACAGAACAATTCACGATAGTACACCATAAGAATGAAGGCCAACCCGTTCATCTGAACAGGTTGGCCTTTTGCCTTTGAAGATCATTCGGTAAAGAAAGAAGAAGGAGAATTCATGGCTGAGCAAGTCGGGCCTCAGCCATCCGGTCTGCTGCATCAGCAGTGGAGATGCTTGATGCTGCAGCTAGTTGGTAGACCTGGGTGAGTGTATCCGCGATTTCCGCCACCCGCTGGCGGATCTGGTCCGGCCCTTCACCCTCCAGCTCGTAGGCGGTGCTGATGATGCCGCCTGCGTTAAGCACATAGTCAGGCGCGTACAGAATGCCCCGCGCCTGCAGGCGGCGAACAACCGGCTCCCGCTCGCTGAGCTGGTTGTTCGCCGCCCCGGCAACAATGGAGCAGCGCAGCTCCTCCACCGTTGCCGGGGTCAACACGCCCCCCAGTGCACAGGGGGCGAACACCTTGCAGTCAGCGGCGTGAATATGGGCCGGATCGGCCGGGGTAGCGCCGCTGAACTGCACAAGGGCACGTTGTACACGTTCCGGTACAACGTCTGCCACAATGAGCCGTGCCCCGGCTGCATGCAGGTGGCGGCACAGGGCATGCCCAACCTTGCCCAGTCCCTGGACGGCAACGGGAATGCCCTGAAGAGAAGTGACCCCCTGATGCTGCAGCGAGGTCACAATGCCTGTATACACCCCGTAGGCAGTCATCTCGGCGGTGAAGTCATTTTGTGCCCCCAGTGACCCGGTCGTATCCGTCACATAGGTGGTCTCCAATCGGATCTGGTCCATGTCCGCTGCCGTAGTCCCCAGATCAAGGCCTGTAACATAGCGTCCATTCAGCCGTTCCAGGAAGCGTCCCAGCGAGCGGAAGATATGCGCACGTTGTGAGACACTCAGGTTCAAGCTGTTATTGCCTGATGGCTCCACTCCCGATACTCGCTCTGCCGCCGGCAACTCCCAGACCACGGCTTTTCCGCCGCCATACGGCAGATTGGAAACGGCATTCTTGTAGGTCATGCCTTTGGCCAGCTTGATTGCATCGCGTATGGCCTCTTCCTCCGAAGCATACGCCCAGTAGCGGCATCCTCCCAGCGCCGGCCCGAGCACGGTGCTGTGGATGGCAATGACAGCCTTTAGCCCACTTTGCGGATCATGACAAAATAGGAGTTCTTCCAGGCCTTCACGCTCCATCTCCTGCCATAGCTGCATGGCCCTTCCCCCTTATGTCACCTTGTACCCATCTTGTCGTCTTAGCATTTGCTCTCCATTTATTGACCCTTCATTCTATTCACAAAAATCTGGTTTCGCCCCTGGGTCTTCGGCCGGGTTGATAATCGGGACAAACGGTTCTATAATGGCAATTCCAGTGTGTCATTCGACAGGAAAGAACCGAGATTTGCATTTAACGGTTTAAAATGATCGCATAACGTCCAATGATGGAGATATGGAGAAACGTACAGGAAACAGACCGAAGCTTGTATAGAGGGTCCAACCGGTGTGCGTGCCAGGAAAGAGGGATTGCCATTGCTTAAAATATTGTTGTTTATCTTCTTGATCCAAATCGTCTATGTGTCGGCCTATACACTGCGGATGATTCTGACGCTCAAAGGACAGAAATATATCGCTGCGCTCATCAGCATGGGCGAGATCGTCATTTATGTGCTGGGGCTGAATCTGGTCCTCAAGTATTTGACTCAACCATCCGCACTGATCGTTTATGCCGTGGGCTACGGCCTGGGTGTATTGCTGGGTGCCTGGATCGAAGAAAAAATCGCGCTCGGTTACGTTACGGTTAAAGTGATCTGTAATCAGATGGGCGGGAACGTAGCCAATGCTCTGAGGGATAAAGGTTATGGTGTCACCGCATGGGTGGGCAGTGGACGTGACGGAGATCGTTTGGTCATGGAAATTCTGGCGAAACGGAAAAATCAGAAACTGCTCTACCAGACCATTCTGGAACTGGATCCGAAGGCATTTGTTATTACCGTAGAACCGAAGCAGTTCCATGGCGGATTTTGGACACGCTCGATCAAAAAATAGGATAAGACAGGCATGCCGTGCTGCAGGCCTGTTTTTTTTTGTGAGCAGTTTTGGTTTCTTTGCTTTTTCCTTACCCCTGAAAAATATTCCTTAGAAGTTAATTGCGTACGATTGGTGGTTGCCTAGAGTACACTCCATGCAGCATCCATGCAGCTCCGACAACGGTTATCACGAACCTAAAATAGGGATTATTGTTGTAATCGCTTCCAGGATGTACATTGTGGACATGTTCTTCATGAGATGTGCTGGCAGCAGTGGAGGAACATATCATTATAATTCAGGGAGGAATGGTTTGATGAAAAGCAAGATTCGAACATGGTGCAGTGCCGCACTGGCTCTTACATTGGGGCTGACCCTACTGTCTGGCCCAGCAAGTGTACAGGCAGCAGGAAACGCAGATTACAATCTTACAGGTTTCTCCCAAGGGAACACGGGCGGGGGTTTCATCAGCGAGTCGGATACGTCCAAGTATAAAAAGGTCTATAATGCAGCGGATCTGGCTGCGGCGCTAAAAAAGAACTCCGGTGTCAAAGTCGTCGAGATCATGAACGACCTGAATCTGGGGTGGAACGAAATTCCGAGCGCCGCCCAGACTTCCCCTTTTGCGAAGCATAATGATGCACTAACTCACCCGGTACTGAAACAGACGGGCGTCAGCAAGCTGACGATCGACAGCTTCAATGGCCTAACCATTTTCTCCGCTAACGGGGCGAAGATCAAACATGCAGCCATCAGCGTCAAACGCAGCTCCAATGTTATCATTCGTAACCTTGAATTTGACGAGTTATGGGAATGGGATGAAGCAACCAAGGGCGATTATGACAAAAACGACTGGGATTATATCACCCTTGAAGAGAACAGTAACGTGTGGATTGACCACTGCACATTCAATAAAGCCTACGACGGGCTTGTTGATTCGAAAAAGGGAACCAGTGGTGTGACCATTTCCTGGTCTCTCTTCAAAGGGGATGACGGCAGCGCGAACAGCTGGGTTACCCAGCAGATCAACGAATTGGAGGCGAACAAGGCTTCCTATCCAATGTACAACTACCTGCGGAGCAGTGCGGTTGGACTCAGCAAAGCCGATATCATTGCCATTTCGTCCCCTCAGAAAAAAGGGCATTTGGTCGGCTCAACGAGCTTCGAATCAGCGAATGCCAACCTGTCCATAACCCTGCACCATAACCTGTACAAGGACATTCAGGATCGCATGCCACGCCTGCGTGGAGGGAACGCACATGCCTACAATATCGTGATGGATGCGACAGGGGCGCGTGCAGCCAAATCCAAAATCACTTCGGCGATGGCTGCTGCGATCTCGTCCAAAGGCTATCATTTTGATATCATCAGCAACGGGGCCATCTCCACAGAGAGTGGGGCGGTGCTGGTGGAGAAATCGGTGATCCAGGACGTACAGTTCCCGGTCCGCAATAACCAGACGGATCCGGCCGATGCCACGTATACAGGCAAGATTCGGGTGACGGATACGATGTATTCGCTGGATGGAAGCTCATTCCGCGGCAGCAGTGATACTTCAGGCAGTCCGCTCAGCCCGGTACCGGCTGCAGTGAAGAGCTTCTCATGGAACGGATTTTCGTCCCTTCCTTACAGCTACACTACGGATGATCCGGCGACGCTGAATGCCCGACTAACGGGATCAAGTGGAGCGGGTGCAGGCAAATTAATCTGGTCTAAAGACAACTGGCTGAAGACGAGCTACTAGATAACCCAATGCAGCAGGTAATGAGATGTGTGACTGAGCGGAGGGGGGATGTCAACCGCTCCACCGCTTATAAACAAAGAGTGCTCCTGCAGCCACCATGGCCGGGAGCACTCTTTTTAAGCAACAGAAGTCCTTAGTTAAACC
Source organism: Paenibacillus sp. PvP094 (assembly GCF_040546835.1). Lineage (NCBI taxonomy): Bacteria > Bacillati > Bacillota > Bacilli > Caryophanales > Paenibacillaceae > Paenibacillus > Paenibacillus sp. PvP094. Next base: position 2,343,634 of record NZ_JBEPOM010000001.1, read on the forward strand.
AATCCATCATCCTGAGAGGCAGGTGCAGCACTCACGGAATCACGATAAATGATGTTGCCCTTCACGTGTACGCGGCCGAAGCTGCGACTTGGGTTATCAATCTTTTTGAGCATGGATTGAACTGCCGTGCGTGCCATCTGTTCCACGTCAACCTCAACCGTAGTTAATTGGGGATCGGAGAGGGTCGCATAGATATCATTATCGAACCCAACCACGGAGCATTGTGCGGGCACCTGTATCCCCAAGGAGGTCAGTTTCTGAACGAGTAAATGAGCGACCTGATCGCAGTTGCATACAAAAGCCGTTGGCAGCTGCTCTGGCAGATCGATCTCAATGAACGTACCCCGCTCATCACGGTCGTTAAGCACAAGCTCCTGATTCATCGGCAACCGATGCTCAAGCAAGGATTTATAATATCCAAGGAATCGATCCTGAATGCTGCTTGTAGAGTACAGATTCCCGACATATGCAATCCGGCGGTGTCCCTGCTGGATCAGAACGTTGGTCAGCTCGTACGCAGCGTAAAAGTTATCGGTAACGACCGAATCGATATCCGAGTGCTCATCGTAGAAATCGAGAAACATTTTGGGAACGTCCATCGATTGCACCAGTTCAATATACTCTTTGCTGATCTGCCCAAGCACAATGAAACCATCCACTTTGCTATCGCTGTATAGCTTGGGCAGTGTTAAATCTTCTTCGTCCTGACCATTCAGAATGTGCAGAATACCATAGTATCCTTGGTCCTCCAAATGCTTGGTGATGCGCTGGAATACACGTACGTAGAACGATTGGGTAGGACCGGTAAAACGCTCCGGGATAATAACGCCTATATTATGAGTCAAGCCTTCCTTCATCGAGCGGGCTGCAGCATTATACCGGTAGCCCATCTGGACGGCAAGCACTTTGATTTTTTCCTTCAATTCGCCACTGACGCCATCTTTGTCATTTAATGCTTTCGAGACCGTCACACTGCTAACTCCGAGCTTGTCGGCGATATCCCGCATGGTGATATTGTTCTTCAGCTTTGGTCGCCTCCTTCAAGCCGGTTTAAGTACAATGTGCAGCCATTATGATTAGCGCTTACTTAACCATAATAACCATCCATATTAGTATACATCGTTACCCACATGGAATAAAGGCATTCTGGCTAGGCTAGCGCTAATTTTTCAGCATGCTGCACTTTGCGGTCGAAGGCTGCTCTTCACATTAAACCAGTTGTTTTTGCAGGAGCTCTTCATTCCGCTGGATCAGGTCACCACGCTGGCTGGCACAATCCAGGGAACGATACGGATCGGCCGGTGTATTAAAGGTGTAATCGACCAGTTGATCAAGCGTTGTAGTGGCCACATGACAGCGGGTATCGCTGGATGCGTAATAGATGAAGACCTTGCCTTGTTCATTGACCACTGCACCGTTGCAGAAAATAACATTGGATACATCGCCTACGCGCTCGTCGTCATAAGGTGCAATGAAATGCCCGCTCGGCTTGGCGATGATTCGTGCCGGATCATTCAGATCCGTGGCGAATGTGTACAGTACATAACGCAGACCTGCCGCCGTGTTGCGTACCCCGTGCGCAATGTGAATCCAACCGCGATCTGTCTTAAGCGGGGCAGGTCCCTGGCCGTTTTTCACTTCGTATACCGTATGATATTTGCGCTCATCGATAATGGTTTCTTTGGCAATGACCGGATTCAGAATATCATCGCATAGACCGAAGGCGATCCCGCCGCCGCTGCCGGTGGAGATGAATCCGTCCTGTGGGCGAGTGTAAAATGCATATTTGCCATCTACAAACTCCGGGTGCAGAACTACATTCCGCTGTTGTGGTGAGCTTGTCGTAATGTTGGGCAGGCGCTCCCAGCTAACCAGATCGCGTGTGCGAACAAGACCTGCCTGCGCCACCGCGCTGGACGTATCAAATGCCGGAGCTTCGGGATCTTTGCGCTCAGAGCAATAAATGCCGTAAATCCAGCCATCTTCATGCTGCACCAATCGCATATCATATTGGTTGGTCTCTTCTGCATCGATGTCTTCCCACACTAATGGCTTGCCCGTGAAACGGAACCCGTCGATGCCGTTGTCGCTCTCAGCCAAAGCAAAGATCGATTTGCGGTCCAATCCCTCGGTTCGGATGACCATCACGTATTTGCCATTGAAGTAGATGGCTCCCGGATTAAGTGTAGCGTTAATGCCCAGGCGCTCCATGAAAAAAGGGTTAGTCGTTTCGTCCAGATCGAACCTCCAGTGGAGCGGGACATGGTGGCGAGTAATCACCGGATAACGATATCGATCATATACACCGTTGTAGAATGTAGGATCGATCTCATTTTGGCGTGTAAGCAGCTGCTCCTGTTGCTCCAATAACTCCTTGTATTTGGGGTGTATCATCGTTATCCCATCCTCTCGATTAGTTCAATACAAAACCTGCTATTGTGATACGGGCATTTCCATGGTCCTGCAATTTCACTCTGATCCGGAACGCCGTCCCCATCCACCGACCAGTACCACTCCCCGCCAGCACGGTGATCAATAATATGTTCCTTCGTATATGTCCACAAGCGGTTCACTCTCTCCAGAAACATAGGGTCGCCTGTACGCTGATAGGCGTTATAGAAGCCGACCATCGCCTCTGCCTGCACCCACCATATCCGTTTCTCATCCACATGAGTTCCCTCTTGTTCGTTCATAAGAGAGCCGTCGGTCTGTACGGCCACATTGGAGATGTTATAGGCAATATCCGTCACCATCGCGGAGTACTCCGGGTGTTGATCCAGCCCCAGCACTCTCAATGTGTCGTCAATTAACCAGCTGGCTTCAATGTCATGCCCGAAGGATTTCAGATCGATAATGGATTCCCATGCCTTGTTGAAAAATACCCCGAGAAACTTCGTGTCCTTGTTATACACGCGTTCATATAAGATGCCGAGCAGGCGTTCCAGTGCCGCTCTCACCTGCTGATCCGGCCACACTCGGTAGAGGGTGGTGTAGGCCTCCAGCACATGGATATGCGTATTCATCGTGTAATCGGCAATCACGCCGTTCTCGCTCAGCATTTCATTCGGCTGTTCATTCCAGAAGCGGTCGAATTGTTCCTTATACGCAGGTAATTCGGCATTCAGGCCTTGATCCTCAATCAGGACAAAAAGCGTTTTCGCTAATTCCAATGCAGAGGTATCCCCTGTTGCGCGGTAGTACTCGCTGAGTGAATACACACCGAAGGATTGCGTATAGACATGTTTGCTTGTATCCAGTGGTTCTCCTTTGGCATCAACCATCCAATACATACCGCCGTATTCCGTATCAATGATATGGCCCGCAAGAAAACGGTAGGCGTGTTCTGCGTGATCGCGCCAGACTTCATTTCCGGTCACCCGGTAAGCTGCTGCAAAAGACCACAGCTGTCGTGCTGTAGCGATGCCGCCTTTGGGAGCGAGAGGGTCAACCTGAAGATCATTGCCGACCCACCCGTAGAATCCGCCGTGGTTATGGTCTTTGAGGGCAGACCAGAAGGGCAAAATATGTCCTTCCCAGTGTTCTTTTATTTCAGTCCGGATGTCACTGCTGTTCGTCATAAGTAAGCGCCCCTTCGAAATACAGGATCAAGTTTAGTTAAGTTATCGGTAACTTTATTTAATAATATTAGATTCGGATATAGACGTTGTCAACGAATCGTTTGAGAAAAACTTTTGTTAAGTAATAAATAATTTAATTGACAGGTAAGCGTTACCATAATAAAATCCATTTTGTAACCTTAACGATAACTTAAATTAACTTAGCAAAGGGGTCGAATCGATTGAAGAAAAACAAAGGCTGGATGCTTCTGCTTACCATGCTGCTCATTACTTCTCTACTCGCAGCTTGCTCTTCTGGAGGCGAATCTTCACAGGCAGGGGAGGATATCAGCACAGATCCTGCGGATATCAAGGGTGAAATTACCGTTTTGACACAGCGTACGGATATTGTTGATACCGTATTCAAGGATTATGCAGCAGCATTTAACAAGGAGTATCCGGATGTCAAAGTTAACTTCCAGGCACTGGCCGATTACGAGGGCCAAGTGAAAATCCGGATGAGCACCAAAGACTACGGTGACGTGTTGATGATTCCGACCAGCGTACCTATCGCAGATATCCCGGACTTTTTTGAACCGCTTGGCACGTATGACGAGTTGAAAGACAAGTACACAGGGATTGAAGAACGTATGGTCGATGGCCAGGTATATGGTATCCCTACAGTTATCACGTTCTCTGGAATTATCTATAACAAGCAGGTATTCAAGGATGCCGGCATTACGGAAGTGCCCAAGACGCCTGAGCAGTTCCAGGCAGCCCTCCAACTTGTGAAAGACAACACGGATGCAATTCCTCTGTACACCAACTATGCGTCCGGTTGGGCTTTGACGCAGTGGGAATCCGATCTGGCGACGGTTGCAGGCAGTGTGGACTACGTTAACATTGATCAGCCGAACACGGATGAGAACTTTATGGCTGGTAAGCCGCATTATGAATTGTACAAAGTGCTCTATGATGCAGCCAAGAATGGCCTGATCGAGAAGGATCCAACCACAACCGATTGGGAAAGCTCCAAGGCTGACCTTGCAAATGGCAAAATTGCAACGATGGCGCTGGGATCATGGGCGATTACGCAAATCCAGGGCTTGACGGATACACCGGATAATATTGGATTCTTGCCATTCCCTACAAATGCAAGTGATGTAGTCGTTCCGCTCGCTGCAGACTATAACATCGGCATGAACGTGAATAGCGAGAACAAGCCTGCTGCGAAAGCGTGGATTGACTGGTTCCTCGCGAAATCAAACTATGCGGTTGAGCAAGGCGGAGGCATGAGTGCAGACAAAAGTGCGGAGCTGCCACCCATTTTGGATCAATACAAGGACGTTACATTCTCCACATTAACCCCTGCCAAAGAAGGACAGGAAGGCCTGGTTGATAAAATCGACAATGAAGGCGAGATCGGCCTCTGGCAGCCAGACTTCAAGAAACGCATTATCGAAGCAGCCATCGGTAACCGCAGCGAATCGTATGATGACATCATGAAGGACCTGAATGACAAATGGGTGAAAGCGCGAGCAGAACTCACGAAGTAAGCAGTTTGCAGCAGATGCAACGTTGTCACTGCAATACGTACGTCTGACCAACCGTTGACATACAGCGAGGCATTGCACACGGACTGAAGGAAGAAGGGATTCCCTTTTTCATCAAGGCATTTTGCATCTGATTAACGGATGTGAAATGCCGTCTTCAGTAATGTATTTATCAGCGTAATTGGGCGGGAGTCTTTCGATATAAAAGCGGCAGAACCGCTTGGAGGTGTGGAGAGCATGAAATACTTAAAGATTTCGAATTGGGGTTATTCAGCACAGCGCATATTTATCATCTGTGCCTTCTCAATTATTCCGTTGGCACTGCTGTTCACGTTTGCCTATTTACCTGTCATTAATATGTTCAAATACAGCTTCACCGACTGGAACGGATACAGCAAAAGATTCGACTATGTTGGGTTTGAGAACTACACTCGGATATTCAGTGACCCTGAATATTTTAAAGTGTTTATTGTCAGTCTCTACTATTTTGTTGCCACGTTCATACAAATGGGCCTGGCCCTTTACTTTGCAACAATCCTGAGTTTCAAAATTCGAGGCAAAAACTTTTTCAAAGGGATATTATTCTTTCCCTATCTGCTGAATGGCGTAGCTATCGGATTTATCTTCCTCTTTTTCTTCAAACCGGACGGAACCCTCGATACGCTCATGCAGGCGGTTGGACTTGGGCAGTATACCCAGCTCTGGCTGGGGAATCCGAACATTATTAACGTTTCACTTGCAGGCGCATCCGTATGGAGATACATGGGCTTCAACTTCATCATCTTCCTCGGTGCGATCTCTTCCATACAAAAGGATGTCTATGAAGCTTCGGATATTGACGGGGCCAATCGCTGGCAGCAGTTCCGCCATATTATCCTGCCGAGCATTACGCGTATCCTGCAGCTCAACCTGATCTTGGCGATTAGCGGCGCAATCAGTGCGTTCGATATTCCATACATTATGACCGACGGCTCCAACGGAAGTGAGACCTTTGTCATCCAGACGGTCCACTTGGCATTCAAGTACGGCAAACTGGGCTTGGCATCGGCAATGGCCGTTGTGCTGCTGTTCATCGTCATTCTCGTTACGCTCGTTCAGCGTGTCACCATGAAAGGGGAGGAATGAACGTGCATCAACTCAAATATACCCTTGCGAGTCTACTCAAATATGCCTCACTTATTCTTGCCGCGTTCATTGCGCTTGTACCCATCGTTGTGGTGCTGTTTGCATCGCTTAAGACCAACGCCGAATATGCAACGAGCAGTCCGCTTGCCCCGCCAGCCAACTGGCTGAACTTTGCGAACTATACCAAGGCTTTTGTGGACGGCAACATGCTGGTCGGTTTCAAAAATACGATTATTATCCTGATCATTTCCATCGTGGGTGCGACTTTAACGGGCTCCATGATCGCTTACGTGCTGGATCGTTTCAAGTTTAAAGGTAAAAAAATCATGGTTGCCGCGTTCCTGCTCGCTACCCTGATACCCAGTGTTACGACACAGGTCGCCACGTTCCAGATTATTAACGCCCTGGATCTGTTCAACACCCGCTGGGCAGCCATTGTGATGTACCTGGGGACAGATATCATTGCGGTGTATATTTTCCTCCAGTTCCTGGGTTCCATCTCCAATGCACTGGATGAATCCGCCATGCTTGATGGGGCCTCCTACTTCACGATCTACTGGAAAATCATCTTGCCCCTGCTGAAACCGGCGATTGTTACGGTCATTATCGTAAAAGGGGTCAACATCTACAACGATTTCTACACGCCGTTTCTGTATATGCCCAAGACAGACCTGCAGGTGATATCCACGGCCCTGTTCAAATTCAAGGGGCCATTTGGTTCCCAGTGGGAGGTCATCAGCGCAGGCATCATGATCGCCATCATTCCAACAATGATCATCTTCCTGCTATTACAGAAGTACATCTACAACGGCTTCGCACAAGGCTCTGTGAAATAAGTTGCGAAGGTTGTACGAAATGGTATGGACATGCATAGGAACGGAGAGGGCAGAAAAAACCTGGATAAACGTAGTGTTCGCCTTTATCACCGAAGGGAGAAATGAAACGATGACAGTAGTTAATACGAAAAACGTACACATTGTTGGAGATGCCTTGTCCCATATGCCTTGGGAGGATAAACCGGAGGGGACAGAAGGGCCGGTCTGGAGACATTCAGCCAATCCGGTCGTGCCGCGTAACCCGGTCAAGGGGGTTGCCCGCATTTTCAACAGTGCCGTTGTTCCTTATGAAGGAAAGTTCATTGGTGTGTTCCGCGCCGAAACGATTAATGGCCGTCCGCACCTGCATATGGGTTCGAGTGAAGACGGTCTTACATGGACCATTGAAGAGGAGCGTATTTCTTTCGTAGATGAGAATGGCGATCCCTTCATGTCGAACTATGCGTACGATCCGCGTCTGGTTAAGGTGGAAGACACGTATTATATCATCTGGTGTACTGATTTCTACGGTGCAGCCCTAGGCTTGGCCAAAACGGATGATTTCAAAACGTTCGTGCGCCTCGAAAACCCGATGCTGCCGTTTAACCGAAATGGCGTGTTGTTTCCACGCAAAATCAATGACAACTACGTCATGCTGTCCAGACCAAGCGACAGCGGCCACACGCCGTTCGGCGACATTTTTCTGAGTGAAAGTCCGGATCTTGTGTACTGGGGCAAGCATCGCCATGTCATGAGCAAGGGCGGCCAGGGCTGGTGGCAATCGGTCAAGATTGGCGGCGGTCCTGCTCCGATTGAAACATCTGAAGGCTGGCTGATGTTCTACCACGGTGTCACCGGAACGTGCAACGGTTTTGTATACAGCATGGGTGCAGTCATTCTGGATCTGCATGAGCCATCGAAAGTGAAATATCGTTCCTCCAATTTCGTACTTACACCGGAAAAATGGTACGAGGAGCAAGGTTTTGTGGACAATGTCATCTTCCCATGCGCCACACTGCATGATGCGGAGACAGGACGAATCGCCATTTATTATGGAGCTGCTGATACGTATGTTGGCGTGGCGTATACCACCGTGGAAGAGATCGTACATTACGTCATCGAGACTGACGAAGTCATCGCCGGAGACCGTGAGGAAGGCAAGCTGTAATTGAACATTTTTATAGATTGAAAGGGGTTCTACAAGGCTATGCAAATGGAGTACATTAAGGGGTTTACATTTGGCTGGATGAGCGGCAGAGGGGAATTCCGTAAACCGGAAGCCAAAGAGTCCCTGCGCCTGATGGCTGAACGAACGGGCAGTTCGCATGTCATTTTTGCACTGGCGGCACTTCAGGATCACCCGCAGGCGGTAGAAGTCAAGTATCGGGGAGAGCATATGGTGGAGGATGACGAATTACTGGATATGATTCGTTATGCTCGCACGCTTGGGCTGCGCGTGATTTTGAAACCAACGGTTAATTGCACCGATGGCACGTGGCGTGCACACATTAACTTTTTTGATATCGATGTGCCGTGTGAGCCGAAGTGGAAGGACTGGTTCCGCAGTTATACCGCTTATCAGAAGCACTATGCAGCCATTGCGGAGCAGGAGAAATGCGAGATGTTTATCGTTGGCTGCGAGATGGTACAGTCCGAGCGTCGAAGCGCGGAATGGCGCGAGGTGATTGCAGCTGTACGTGAAGTATACTCCGGACTTGTGTCGTACAATACGGACAAGTATCAGGAAGGTCATGTGACATGGTGGGATGCGGTGGATGTGATTTCATCGAGCGGATACTATCCCCTCGGAGACTGGGAAGCGCAGCTGGACCGGATCGAACAGGAGATTGCCCCTTACGGAAAACCGTTTTTCTTCGCGGAAGCAGGCTGTCCCAGCCGCAGCGGTTCGGCGCAGGTGCCGAACGATTGGGGCCTGGAAGGTGCGGTCAGTGCGGAGGAACAGGAGCGTTTCTACGAGGCCATGTTTAGGCATGCCAGCCAGCGGGAATGGGTGCGGGGATTCGGTCTATGGGACTGGAGTGCGAGCCTGTATCAGGAAAAGAATGCCCTGACCGATGATGGTTACGGCGTGTATGGTAAACCGGCAGAGCGTGTTATTCGTCGCTTCTATGAAAGGTTGTCGGTCGAAGTTTAGCCTCTCTAGCTATAGGGAAGTCACGAACTGCGGCATTGATGATGAAGCAGAGCGAGCAATGACGAAGAAAAAGGCGTACATGTAGATAATCTTGGATTATCCTCATGTGCGTCTTTTTTTGTTTTCCTTAGGGGCAAGAGTACTTCGTTTCACGCTTGCGGGCATGTGCGCAGCAACGTATGATGGATAGAACATATTAATGAGCAGGTACGGAAAGACGAATGGACGGTGTTGATCATGAACAAACATGCACATGGCTGGGTCACGGCTGAAGGGACCCTGAATGAACAGGCTATAACCAGCCGGGAGCAACTCTACAAGGGGATGAACGGCAGATATGTGGAGCGATTTACGGTCCACACCGGAGAGAGTTACATTTTCAAACCACTCACGAATCTGGGACAGCATGGGCGTGAACGGTGGATATCCATGCATGTGCTGTCCTTACTGCCTTCCATTTATCCGAGGCTAATAGACTCCTCTGACGAAGCCATCGTTCCGGAACAGAGCTGGCTGATCTACGAGGACCTGGGGCCGCTTGTGCATGATTTGCAGGAAGGTGCGATGCTGTCCGCAGCTGTACATATGGCGGAATGGCACACGCTCTGGGCACCCCAATGGGACGAGCTGCCGCGTGTGGGCCAGAAGCCGTCCATTGGCAACATGCTGCAGGAACTCCGGGATGCCCAGGAATCAACGGATGAATTGCTGTCCAAGCTGGGAATGACGCTCTCTGCACCTGCTTGGGACGAGATCAGGGCGCTTATTCAAACAGCTGACCAAGAACTTCCGCTTGTCCTGTGTCACGGGGATCTGCATCCCGGCAATATGGCCGATGTGAATGGCAGACTGGTCATTATCGATTGGGAACATGCTCATCTGAATACACCCCTCTGGGATGTATATCATCTGGCGGATCTGTCTCATCCGCTGTTTCCGAGACACGTTACACCACAGCTTCGGGAGCGGATCATTCAGACGTATCTGAACGAGCTGGAGCAGCGCGGGCAGCGGGTCGAAAGAATTCCTTTTCGAAGATGGTATGCCGCGTATGCCATTGTATTCTCGCTCTGGATGCTGCGCTTGATCGATTCGGATCTGCAGAAGGAAGACTGCGTATGGCCGGAGGAGCAGCTGCGCAATCAATGGAATGAGACGGCAACCACGTTGGAACAGTGCATGAACCAGCTATTTACCGAATAGACATGAGGGGGCAGAACATGCGTAAAGTAGGACTCGTTATGCGCAAAATTCAATTCACCGAGGCGCAGGGCCCACGCGTATTCGCTGATCGGCTGAAGCAGATCGGTCTGGAGCTTGGGGTAGATATTGTGTTTATATCGCCGGAGCGCCATGTGAGCGGGTATGACTGGCTGCCCGGTTATGAACACGAGAAGGGAGATCTGGTAAACTACGATATCGTGCTTGACCAGATATATAGCCAAAATATAGAGCATGTCATCTACACGGTATCCGGGTTTACGTTTTTGAAGATGTTTTTGCCCAAAAGTGTACTGTTTCCGCACAGCTTCCCTGACCCGGCACTGACGGGGTATGAGATGATGAAGCCATTCTATAGCATGGTGGATAAAGCCATTGTGCAGACAGAGTTTTTGAAAACAGAACTCGGACGCAACTTCGGCGTACATGACGTGAGCGTCATTCCGATCGGCTTCAATGAGGAACTGGCACACCGCCATTATGACCCAAGTCAGGTCGTGCACAACCGCGTGCTCTGGATCGGCCGGGATGAAGCGAATCGTCGCCCGGATCTGGTGCTGGAATATGCCCGGCAGAACCCGGACAAGGAAGTGTACATGGTATTTGGCGGACGGCGTTATGAGGAGAGCATGAAGAAGTACGACATACCGGACAATGTGAAACTTCAGTTTGCATTGACCCAGGATGAAGTCTTTACTCTGATGAACTCTGCCAAGGTGTATTGGAGCTGCTCTGCGTTTGATACGTTTGCGATGCCCCTGACGGAAGCGATGGCTATGGGCAAAATGATCGTGAAGCCGGAGCATGCATGCTACGGCCATATTCGTTCTACACATGCCTTTGCAGGCAATGAGGATAACTGGTTTGAACTGGTGAACATGGCTGCGGCAGCCCCGCGCAGTGTATCGGAGGACAACCGGGAGTATGCGTTTGGAGCCTTTTCGCGCACAATTATGAAAGAAGGGTACCGGAACTTTTTTGCAGACTGGTTGAAGTAAGGGACTGCGGTATTAATATCCGATCGTAAGGAGAGGATTTTGTGGATATCGTTATTCTGTGGACGGTTGGCATGTGGTTGGTGCAGCTGCTGATAGAATGGATGGTGTATCGGATGCAAGGGCGCAGAATGACGTGGATTCAGTCGATCCTGCCGTGTCTGACGCTGCTTGGCGGGGCCGTTGTCATCATGATCAGCATCGATATTGGTGGATGGAATGGTATCGGATATGCACTGCTTGGTGCAGCTCTGGGTACATCGGGCTTATTGACGTTGATCACGGTCGCCATTACCGCTCTTGTGCTGCAGCGTCGGAGAAGGAAATGATCAGGTCTAGGGGGAAAGAGCCACGGACTTGATGCAATAACTGAAAGGATAACATAATGAACAGTCTAATCATGAAACACTGGTCTGCTGAACAACGTGAGTTACCCGGAATGAATTGCATTGCTTTTGCAAATGGAGACATCATCATCTTAAATATCAGCAAATATTACAACCCTAACAATAATGAGCGCACAATCTCCTGTACTCCCCTGTGTGATACAACCATCGAGAGCATTGTTAAATATAACGATGATTATTGGACCGCAGTTGATGCTTGGACAAGTATGGACTATCAGGGTGGAAAAATCTATGGCGGGGATGGCCAAATGGGGAATGAAGGCTTCATTGCCTGCACAGACGCAAACGACAGTTTGATCTGGAGTATTTTTTTGGATGAAACCAATCCTATAAAAAAATTAAGTGTTAGAGGTAAAACGTTGATTGCCATTAATGAACATGAAGACATGAGTATTGAAATAAATTTGGATTCCCTAGTTGATATTAAGATGACATATCTTAGGTAATAACTGTAGCCGTCTGAGGTGACGTCTACAAAAGGGACGAGGATGATAGGCGCATGACATGGTTGCAGAGATGCAATCGTCTGTGATATATTGGCATTAATTATGACAAGGGAGGTGAAGACAGGTGAATCACGAGATGCTTAACAACCGTATTAGCCAGCTGCCGATTGCTATGGCTGGCATTGTTCACACTTTTCGCTACAACGGGAGAAGTCTGTCCAATTTTGAATATACGGAAGTTAACCATTGCGAGAAGATGCCTGCCTTGACCTCATTCGGACGATAAGCGATTAAGCTTGAATTCTGAAGGGCCGCGGAGCTAACCTCTGCGGCTCTTTTTGTGTTGCGGTCAGGATCTTCCATACCATAGGAGGAACCTTATTATGATGATCATTAGCGCGCAACAACTGACTCAATATCACGGAGCACATCTGGTGCTGGACGGCATTACTTTTGAGATTATGGAGGGGGACAAAGTCGCCCTCATCGGCCGCAACGGAAGCGGCAAAACGACACTGATGCGTCTGATGGCCCGGCTGAATCAGCCGGACGAAGGGCAATTAATGATCAAAAAAGATACACGGATCGGCTATGTAGCGCAGGTGCCGGAGGGACTGGATGATTATACGGTACTGGATGTGCTGGCTCTGGGATTCAAAGCGCTTATGGAGTGCCGCAGCCGCATGAAGGAAATGGAGCAGCAGATGTCTGATCCAGACTATGCAGCAGATCCAGACCAATTGGAACGCTTGTTGAAACGATATGCCGCACTGCAGGAGCAGTTTGAACGTGAGGGCGGGTATGAGATGGACGCACGGATTGATCAGGTGGCGGACGGGCTGGATATTGCCAAAGCACACTATGGCTGGAGGTTCGGTTCCCTCTCCGGAGGAGAGCAGACCCGCGTCGTACTTGCTTCGCAGCTAATCGTCCGTCCAGATCTGCTGCTGCTGGATGAGCCGACCAATCACCTTGATCTGGAGCGGGTGGAATGGCTGGAAGGCTATCTACGGGAGTACACAGGCACGATCGTGCTGATCTCCCATGACCGTTATTTTCTGGACCGGGTGGTGACCCGAACGCTGGAGCTGGAAGATGGCGAAGCGCAAACGTCAGCAGGCGGTTATACGGAATACATGAAGGTGAAGGAACAACGGCTTCTGCAGCAATTTGAGGAGTTCAAGGAGCAGCAGAAGGTCATGAAGAAAATGAAGGAAACGATCCGTCAGTTGGAGGAATGGGGACGCATTGGCGGGAACGAGAAGTTCTTCCGGCGGGCCGCTTCGATGCGGAAGGCACTGGAGCGGATGGAGCAGGTGAAGCGCCCTGTGCTGGAGCGGCGCAATGCGGATTTTGATGTGCGTCCTACAGACCGCACGGGCCGCCGCGTGGCGGTAATTGAACAGGTGGAGAAGGCTTACGGAGAACGTCCGATCCTGCGCGGCGTTTCAGCGCTACTGGAGTTCGGAGACAAGGTGGCCCTGATTGGCCGTAATGGCTCAGGCAAGACCACATTGTTCAAGCTGCTGCTGGGAGAAGAGCAGGCTACTTCTGGTCAGCTTGAATGGGGAGCCCGCGTGGATGTCGGCTATCTGGCACAGCAGGAGGAGCCTTCCAATCCGAAGCTAAGTGTGCTTGAACATTTCCGCCTGGAGGCAGGTGTGGAAGAAGGCGAAGCACGTGGCATTCTGGCAAGGTACCTGTTCTATGGGGCAGATGTATTCCGCTCGGTTGGGCAGTTATCTGGCGGGGAGTGGACCCGTCTACGGTTATCCCTGCTGGTGCATCGGAAGCCGAACGTACTGCTGCTGGATGAACCAACCAACCACCTGGACATTGCTTCAAGAGAAGCACTGGAAGAATCCTTGGTTGACTTTGAAGGCACGGTGCTTGCGATCTCTCATGACCGCTACTTCGTGAACCGTGTGGTTTCACGTGTCTGGGAGCTGGAGAATGGTGAGATGACCACCTATCTCGGGGATTATGAAGCCTATCGGGAGAAAAAGCTTGAACTGCAAATGCGAGCAGGTGAAGCGGCCCAGCATGCCGTTCCTATTCCGGCCCTTCCTCGTGAGCGTGCCGAATCTAAGGAACAACGTAATTCTCGCCAAGGAGAGAATGGAACGGGGAAACGACAGTCGGCCGAGCAGCTCGAACAGAAGCTGGCTCGTCTGGAGGCACAGATTCAGGAGCTCGACCACCAGCTTGAAATGCAGGCGAGCTCTGCTGAGCTGGAACAGCTGTGGAATGAACGTGAGCAGCTGTCGGGTGAATACAACGAGCTATTGGCCCAATGGGCTGAATTATGATCGTTCGTCAAAGCAAGGACGAACTTGAAAGGTCGGAGAATGGTCTCCGGCCTTTTTGTTTTCCGGATGGTGAATCCAGTCATCCTACACTGCAATAGGCTTCAAAAGGTGCATTGCGAATGTCCTTATTTACATGTCATAGGGAATAGTGTAACTTTTTCCCTTCTCATGCGTTAAATACGTTTGTATGATTTGAAGCGGCTCAACTTAGAGCTACACAAAAGGGAGGTTATCGTTATCTATTACGCATTGACTTATCGAAGCTGGTCGGACGATCGGCAGGCTGAGACCGGGCAGCTGGAGCACGTATCTGTTACCCGGGATGAACTGTTTATGCGCAAGCTGGTGGATGCAACCCTGATGAAAAACAAACTGTGGGCCCACCTGTCCAATGAATGTGAGGATCTGCGGGATCATGCGATCTATGTGACTGCGTACGAAAGCCAGATGCCTGCAGATTACGGTACAGCGATTGCGGACGCTGCACTGGCCATGTGCAAAATGTCCTCGATGTACAGCGCAGAGTACATGCTGTGGAATGGAAAGGCATTTCAGGAGTTGGAACTCGCAGACTCTTCCTCGTACACGATGGAACTCGCCGAACGGCTGCTGGACCATTATATGGTTCGTAACGGAACGACGTATGAATTCGTGTATTCGGTGCTGGATGCGGATCGCCGGAAAGTGTTGTTTTTTATGAAGGAGGTAGACCTGTAATGACAGAAGAAGAGCGGCACCATTCATCAAAACCCGGATCAAAGGCAAAGCTGGTTGCCTTTTCCCTGATGCTGGCTGTACCTGCGGTATTGTCGGGCTGCGGCAGCAATGACGAGTGCGACCCGGATTATGACACCGGATGTGAGTATGATTCCAGCAGTGGGCATTATTATTATGGCGGTTCATACGGTGGAAGCAGCAGTAGTAGTAAGAACAGCTCGTATAGTAACTCGAAGTCCAAATCGAGCGGATTTGGCAGCTTCTTCCGCAGTTCGGGAGGCTAAAGGATATGAGGCATATTCACTCATTGCCCTATGGTCATGAAGAGGTGTTTGCGGGCGAGGCGGGGAAGCATGTGTCGTATCACCGGATGTATGGCAAGCAATATTGTGTACCCTCACTAACCCTGTATACTCCAGAAGAGATGCAGGAATTGCAGCGTGCAGTTGAGCTGATCGACGGCATATACTGCAAAGTCATGCGGTTCATCCAGCAGTATATGCCGGATAGCTTTTTGGAACAGCAGCTGGGTATTCATCCAGGGCTCATTGCAACAGCCAGGATGGAGACAGTGACTGGGGGCATTACGCGTCAGGACTGGATTATCGGTGAGGCCGGGTTCAAGTGTATCGAAAATAATACCGACACCCCAACTGGTATACCCGAAGCAGCGATTCTGGAGCGCATTTTGGTAGGCATGGCTGAAGATGATGCATACACTGCGCCGTCAGCGGACATGAATGCCTGCATCCGGGAATGCTTCCGCAGGTGGCTGGAGTCTTATGCCGAGCAAGGGCTGCGAGGACCAGTGACATTTACCTCATTTGGTGAGCATGTGGAGGATCGGACCAATACGGAGTATCTGATGAGACGCTGCCAGGAGGCTGGATATGAGGTGCGTTATGCTCCTCTGGAGGAACTTGAGATTGTTCCCGGAGAGGCACTGTATCATGATGGGCACGAGATTCAGCTGCTGTATCGTCTGTATCCGCTGGAGTATCTCGTTGATGATCGGGATGAGACAACAGGTGTGGACATCGGTGCAGCACTGCTTGCACTGGTACAGGAAGGCCGGCTTGGGCTGATGAACCCCGTTCAGCATGTCCTGATGCAGAGCAAAGGCTTCATGGCTGCGATCTGGTCACTCTATGAGCGCAACGAACAGACGCCAGAGTACTGCGGTTTTCGGCTGTTTACTAATGCGGAACTGGATTCGATTTCCCGGTATCTTCTGCCCACCTATTTCGAAGCAGGCCCTTTTGAACTGGAGTCCACTCCCTATGTGGAAAAAAGCTACTGGGGTCGTGAGGGCCGGGGCACTCAGCTGCTGGGTGAAGGAACGGAGAGTAGCGCGGCTGGAGCAGGACTGGACGAGGATGAAGATATCGCGGCTTACTATAACAACCAACCAAAGATTTATCAGCAGCTGGTTCCGATGGAACAGGCCAGCATCGTGACAGAAGACGGGGAATATAGCGGTTATCTGCTGACAGGCGTGTTTGTCATAGGTGGACGTTTTGCCGGTGTACTGCCCCGGATTGGGGAGAAAGTGACCGGAGATATGGCCTATTATTGTGCGGCCGCAGTAAATGGAAGTAATGGATGATGAGGAGGAGTAGGAATGGATAATTTGGGTTTGAACCTGCTGAATGTAGCGGTAGGCGTCGGCATTCTGCTGGTTGTATTGGTATGTGGGTATTTTGCTTTTAGCAAATTAACCCGGTATAACGATAGTGAGGAAATCGCCAAAGGTAACGAAGCGGCGGGAATGTATATGGGCAGCAAGCTGCTGGGACTGTGCATCATTGTCGGTATGGTGTCCTTCTCCACGCATTCATGGCTGGATATGCTGTTATGGTCTGTACTGGGAATCATTATTCTGTGTCTGGTCTATATTATATTTGATTTCCTGATTCCCAGAATGCGTGTATGCGATGAGATTGCAAGAGGCAATCTGGCGGTAGCCCAGCTGCTGCGATCCATTATCATCGGCGTTTCCATCGTCATCGGTACATTTTTGATGTAAAATGTACCCTAGCGATAAATGATAATTTAGAGGGAATATAATAATTACACATGTACGAAGAGGACAGAAAGAATCTGGAGAAGCGAAGCGTTCGCCTTTATCATCGGATTTTCACCTTTTCAGAAGGTATAAAAAAATCTGAGGATAACAGCGATCGTAAGATTGTTCTGTACTTGGAGTGCGAGTGTGTATTTCTTATATGTTCGTTCTAAATGAATTTCAAACTGAAGAAGGAGCGCAGCATCATGAGAAAAGTCATCATTGATACAGATACAGCAGGAGACGATACGATTGCGATCCTGACGGCACTGCACCACTTTCAAGTGGAAGGCATCACCATTACGGGCGGTAACGTCCAGTTTGACCAAGAGGTTGAAAATGCCCTGTACACCGTGCAGGTTGCTGGACATGGCGGCAAGGTGCCTGTGTACAAAGGATGCGAACGACCGCTGATGGCCTACGGGCAGGCGCAGCACCGCACAGTGGAAGATGTGCATGGCGACGACGGCATGGGCGGCGCGCATTTCCCCAAGGCAGATCAGCGTCCCGAAAGCGGCCACGCGGTTGATTTTATTATCGAGAAGGTTCATGCCAATCCGGGAGAGATTTCTCTTCTGGCGATTGCACCCCTGACCAACATTGCGATGGCGATTCAAAAGGACCCGACGATTATTCCGGAGATTGCTCATCTCTACATTATGGGCGGTACGAATAATGCGCTGGGCAACATTACGCCAGCGGCAGAGTACAACTTCTACGTTGACCCCGAAGCAGCTAAAATTGTACTGCATGCCGGCATTCCAACAACGATGGTTGGCTGGGAGATGTGCACCCAATACTCCGTCATGGATGATGATGATCATGCAGAGATAGCAGCGCTTGGAACATCCGGGGCTGATTTCTTCACAGCGATCAACAAAGTCGTTATGCAGTTCAACAAGTCGGTACATAAGCTGAATGGAACCACACACCCGGATACACTGCTGATGGCGGTAGCGGCAGACGAATCGCTGATGACGAAGTCAGGCCAGTATTACGTGGATGTGGAAGCCGCAGGAGAACTGACGCGTGGATACAGCGTGGTGGATATCAACGGACGTTTCGGCAAGGAACCTAACGTGCGCGTATGTGAAGCCATCGATCGGCCGAAGTTTAAATCCATGCTGTTGGATGTTTTGTCAGCTATTCAATGAACCAAGGAATGATCTAAACACGGCAAGCCCACCTGGGTCCGCAAGGACCAGGTGGGCTTTTCTTGTTACATTTCGTTAGCCTTGCTGCAGCAAAAATGAACGGATTCCAGTGGTGACCAGGTCGTGGTCTTCCTCATCGGGCAGACCCGATACCGTAATTGTTCCGATCTGTCCCTGACCCTCCACAATCAATGGAAAGGCACCACCAGCCAGTACAAAGTCAGAGGAAGGCAGGCTGAAATCCTGCTCAAGCGTTTTATTCTCGCTGCGCAGACGTAGAGCGGTATGCCATGAACTGGAGGAGAAGTGGTTTACCACGTTGTTTTTACGCCGGATCCAATCCTCGTTGTCCGGATGAGTGCCTTCCATGGCATGCAGGAAAAGGCGATGTCCACGGAGGGTAATGTCGATGGTTACGGCCTGTGAACGACGTTTCGCCTCCTCGATCAGATGGAGTCCAAGCTGTAGGGCCAGTTCAGAGTCAAATGTACGGAATACCAAGTCCTTTTCTTCCTGCTGCATTTCCTTTAATCTCTCTGTCATCGTCAGGTTCAATTTACAGGCAGCCCCTTTTCATGTGTAGTTCATATCTACATTCGACATAGGGTAGGGTGGTCCCTCCCGGATGCAGTGGGTTATCGTTTGGCTCTAAATATGCCTTTCACCGGAGCCCATTTGGAGACACGACTTCGGCTGTGGTAAAGTGAAGGGAACGTAACTTTGGACATTCCACAGGTTTACATAGGATAGGGCAAAACGAGTTGGGCAGGAGGAGAGACAATATGCTGTTTTATTTTATAGCACTACTGGTTACGCTGGTGGATCAGGGTACCAAGCTGGCCGTGAGAATGTATATGGAAGTCGGCGACATGATGAGACTCGGTGACTCGGGCATGCAGCTGCAGCATTATGAGAATAGCGGGATGGCGGGAAGCATGTTTCAGGGAAATGCGCGTCTGTTCGGCGTTGTCGCCATTCTGTTCATTGCCGGCATTCTGTATTATCGGAGAAAAGGTGAAATTCGCGGTTTCTGGATGCAGGCAGGAGCAGGCTTCATGGTCGGTGGAGCCTTGGGAAATGCAATTGACCGTTTTGTATTTGCAAAAGTAACGGATTTTCTAGTATTTCCATCTGGCCGGGGCATTCTCAACCTGGCTGATGTAGCGATTAACATTGGGGTGATACTCTTGGTGATCGGAATGTTAATCCGTGCATTTAAGAGCTACCGGGCCAAGCGATCGCGCAATGCCTTGCCCAAAATTGAACGTTGGTAATGCGACATTAATCAAGTGTTGCAATTACGCACAATGGAAAAAAGAAGGACATTGGATATAGGCCGATGTCCTTCTTTTTGTTGTGCAGCAAGCAGTGCTGGAAAATAACGCCGTGATTCATTTTTATCGAAACCGTTTTAGAAATAATAAAGGGTTGAATAGCCCGCCCTTATGTCATGCTCCACGTGGAAGAATTAACCAAATGGTTATTCCACCAATTTAATGGGTATATCTTTACTTATATAATGCTGAGGGAGGTACAACATGAGAACATCGCTTACCAAGGCACTCGGGACAATGTTGCTATGTGGATTAATGGCTGTGCTCCTATCTTCTTGTACAAGCGGGGAGAGCGCAAGCGGCAAAGTGCAAATCGAATTCTTCCAGAACAAACCCGAAGCCAAAGGAACCTTTGACGAATTGATCAAGACATTCAATGCGGAGCACTCCGATATACAGGTCACTCAGGTGAATCCGCCAGATGCGGAGACGGTGTTGAAGACTCGCGTAGTCAAAAACGATGTGCCTGATATTATGGCCATGGGTGCAACCGATACATATTCGATACTGGCCCAAAGTGAAATTTTCGCTGATCTGACGGACAGCTCGCTGACCAAGACGATTGATCCGAATTACATACAAATGCTGAAGGATGTCACAGGCATGGAGGAAGTGACAGGCATTCCTTACGCAACAAATGCAAACGGCATCATGTACAACAAAACGCTGTTTAAGGAAATGGGACTCGACGTTCCCAAGACATGGGACGAGCTGATTGCTACTGCTCAAAAGATCAAGGACGCGGGTAAAATTCCGTTTTACTTCACGTACAAGGATGACTGGCAGACGAATCTGCCGTTCAATGCTCTTGGACCTAACTTGGTTGGTATCGATTTCTATCTGGATCGTCGCGAGAACAAGGTGACCTTCAAGGATAAATATCGCGAAGTGGCAGAGAAACAGCTTGAACTGATGAATTACGGTCATGGCGATAATTTCGGTAAGGCCTATTCCGATGGTAACCGGGCTTTTGCCAACGGCGAAGCATTCATGTATATCCAGGGAACCTGGGCGATCTCCGAGATTCGCAAAGCCAATCCGAATGTGGATATCGGCTTCTTCCCGTTCCCGACCGGAAATGATCCAAGCCAGATCAAGCTGGTGAACGGCATCGACTCCCTGTTTACGATCTCGGCAGATACGCCAAACCGGGAACAGGCTGAAGAGTTTATCGCATTCCTGCTGGAACCCGAAAATATCGGGAAATACATTGAAGAGCAAACGTTGTTTGCGGCGGTCGAAGGCGTTGAACAGGACGACCCTGCGGTGCAGGAGCTGACGCCATATATCGAGCAGGGCAAAGTTATTGATTTTGCCGATCACTATATTCCGGCTGCGGTGCAGCTGAATTCCATCGTACAGTCCTTTTTGCAGAACAAAGACATCGACAACTATCTGGATACACTCGACAAAGAATGGGACAAGGTTGCAAACCGGCGTTAAGCCTTGTCCGAAGGAGGATGGAGTATGAACAAACGTATGGCACCCTATTACTGGATGACGGTTCCGGCGGTGGTATTGTTCTTCGTGTTTATGACGCTGCCGGCTCTCCAGGGGATTTATTATTCCTTTACGAACTACAACGGTTTTGGGAAAAGCTATGATTTCGTCGGTTTCAAAAACTATTTCAACCTGTTTCAGGATGATAATGTCGGCAATGCCTACTGGTTTACATTCAAGTTTGCGATTGTGGTGACCATTCTCACCAATATTCTGAGCCTGCTTATCGCTCTCGGGCTGAATGCCAAGATCAAGTTCCGTAACTTTTTCCGCGGCATCTACTTCCTGCCCAATATTTTGAGCGTATTGATTGTAGGTTACATATTTAACTACCTGTTCTCCAATGTATTCCCGATCTGGGGGCAAAATCTAGGCATCAACGCGCTATCCACGAACATACTTGGTAGCGAAAGTTTGGCATGGATCGGGATCGTTATCGTAGCCGTATGGCAATCGGTAGCACTCAATACGATTCTCTATCTGGCCGGACTGCAAACGATACCAACAACGCTGTACGAGGCATCCAACCTCGACGGTGCAGGCAAATGGCGTGAATTCTGGAGTATTACCTTCCCGCTGATTGCACCATTCTTCACCATTAATATGGTACTGGCTATGAAAAACTCCCTGATGGTCTTCGATCAGATCGTTGCCTTGACCAATGGTGGACCCGGACGGGCGACGCAATCCATCTCTCACCTGATCTATACGGGTGGATTTGAAGGTGGAGAATACGCGTATCAATCTGCGAACTCGGTTATTTACTTCATCGTGATTGCGGTAATCTCGATTCTGCAAATCCGGTTCCTGCAAAGAAGGGAGATGGATCTGTAATGAGAAGTCGTACACGCACCAACTGGCTCGTTATGCTGCTCGTTATTCTGGGTACATTGTTTATCCTGTTTCCGCTGTATATGACGGTTACGATCGCATTGAAAAATCCGGAGCAAATGGCCCAGTCGGTATTTGCCTTCCCGACCGAATTGCACTGGGAGAACTTCGCAAGCGCCATCGACATGACGAACTTCTTCCAATCGTTCCGTAACAGTGCTGTCGTTACTGCATCAACCGTCATTTTGACGCTCCTTAGTAACTCCATGGTAGCTTACGCTATCGCGCGCAATATGGAGAAACGCAAGTTTTTCAAAGGGCTGTATTATTACTTCGTCAGTGCGATGTTCATTCCGTTTCCGATCATCATGCTGCCGATTGTCAAACTGACATCTTCACTGGAGATGACGAACCTGCTTGGCTTGACCTTATTACATACGGTGTATGGACTCGCCTTTAACGTCTTCGTGTATGTCGGATATATCCGGTCCATTCCGGTGGCACTGGAGGAGGCAGCTTTTGTGGATGGAGCAACAACCTGGGGCACATTCTGGAAAATCATTTTCCCGCTCATGGCACCAATCAGTGCTACGGTTGGTATTCTGACATGTCTGTCCACCTACAATGACTTCCTGCTGCCGCTCATCATTATCAGTGATCCGGCACAGTACACGCTGCCGCTGGTGCAATACGTCTTCCAGGGTCAGTTCAATACCGACTTTAACCTGGCGTTTGCATCCTACCTGCTGGCCTTGCTGCCGATGATTATCATCTATCTGTTTGCTCAGAAGTGGATCATTAACGGGGTAACCCAAGGTTCTGTAAAATAAAGCTTTGTGAATATAGAGAGGTGGACCTAAGAGTCCTCCTCTCTTTTTTATTTCAAGGATGCACTACGAACGTTTCGAACGGATTGATTAACCCGGGAAACTGTGCTATTTTTTATTCGTTAGTTTAATCATTAAACAAAGAAAGCGAGCGTTGTCTTTTGCAAGCGCTTTAATTAAATAAGTGAATGAAACCAGCATCGGTGTACTCAATCTCAAGAGCAAGGGAGTAGGATGGTGGTTTTTTTACATGCAGAAAGGAGAATGGACAGAGTTGCAGGGGAAACCAGGGCGCTATAACTCGCTTCGCAATCAGATCTTTGTCGGTTTCGTCATGGTGATGCTTATTGTGCTGCTGCTCGCAGGTGTAACGGCCTATGACCGGGTGGCTGCGTTGCTAAAGAGCAATGCCGAGAAACATATCCATCAGACTGCAGTGCAGGCCAGTGGTCGATTGGACGCGCTCATTGCACAGGTGAACTCGTTGACGGCCCAAGTCGCGGATGATTCGTATGTGCAGCGTCTGCTCAGTGACGAGAAGCATGGTAAACCGGCCACCTTCAATCAACGTCAGGCACTGCTTCAGATTGCAGGCAGCTATCAATCTTTTATTAACGGGGCGCAAAGTATGGAGATCTACACAACCGGATACAACCGTATATTCCCGATGGATGACCGATCCCTGGATCTCCGAGTGGAGCGCAGCTGGATCACCCAAGCGGATGAAGGCAAAGGCAGATTAGTGTGGGCAGGCTCTGACCCTGAAGACCCGGGTGTACTTCTCGCCATTCGTCGAATCAACCTGCTGGAGCATTCTTTTGAACATGGGGGCTATGTTGTGGTGCGGATGCAGCGCAGTTTTTTCCAACTGAATGATTCGAATGAGTCAGAGGGTTTGCAGGATTCCATCCTGCTGCTGGACGGCGATGGTGAAGTGGTGACTTCCAATCTGCAGATTAACCTTGATCCCAAGGCCATTTTGGACAGTGGGTCCGTCGTTCAGAATGGAGAGGAATCCTATATCGTTGTTCGACATAGGTCCGAGCTGACGGGATGGACACTTGCTGTGCTGACACCGCTAGGAGAAACAACCGAAGGTGTATCGATCCTGAGAACGGCGCTGCTCGTTTCGGGAATCATTGGTGTGGGGCTGTTTCTTGTGATGTCCTTTTTTCTGTCCACCATGATCACACGTCCGTTGATTCGGCTGATGCGGGCCATGCGCGGGGCACAGCCCGGAGCGATGAGACCGAATCTGATGGTCAGTTCCACCATGGAGATCAATGAGCTGAATGATGTGTATAACCAGATGGTGTACAGGCAGAACGAATTGACACGTGTGGTGCACGAGAAGGAAGTCATGCAGTCCCGGGCCGAGCTGAAGGCGCTACAATCGCAGATTAATCCGCATTTTCTGTTTAACACCCTGGAGGCATTCTATTGGTCTTTGGAGGAAAAAGGAGAAGAGGAGCTGGCACTTAGGGTTATTGCCATGTCCCGGTTATTTCGCTACATCATCCCGGGTCCTC
This sequence comes from Paenibacillus sp. PvP094, assembly GCF_040546835.1. Lineage (NCBI taxonomy): Bacteria > Bacillati > Bacillota > Bacilli > Caryophanales > Paenibacillaceae > Paenibacillus > Paenibacillus sp. PvP094. The sequence continues at coordinate 2,368,174 of NZ_JBEPOM010000001.1, forward strand.
ATCAGGATGAATGGGTCACGATCGCGGACGAACTGGAGCATGCGGAGCGGTATTTAAACATTATGCAGATGCGGCTGGGCGAGAGAATGCAGTGGGAGATCAGGCTGAGTGAGGAACTGCGCAGCGTACCTATCCCCAAGCTGCTGATCCAGCCATTGGTGGAAAACGCGATACTGCACGGGATTGAAAACACGTTAAAACCGGGAAAGGTGGAGATTCGTGTTGAACCTTCCTCGGTAGAAGGTCGTGTACGCGTCAAGGTCCAAGATAATGGGCCGGGCATGGATGAGGGACGTCTGCTATCCATTGTTCAAGCTCTGGACGGCGGGCCTGCTGCATCCACCAAGGGAACGGGAGTCGGGCTGATCAATGTGCATCGCCGGCTGAAAGTCTACTTTGGCAGCCAACTGGGCGATGCAGCCAAACTTGTGGTGGAGAGCGAAGTAGGGAGAGGGACCATCATATGTTTTGAAATTCCGAGGGAAACGGGGGCTGCACATGATTCATGAGAAAACCATTCTGATTGTGGATGACGAGCCGCGTACAAGAGAAGGCATACGCAAAACACTTGAGGCCTGGTCTACTGGGCGGAACCGGATTCAGACGGCCGCAAGCGGTGTTGAAGCCAGGGATTGGCTCGCCAGTCAGCCTGCAGATCTGCTGATCACCGATGTTCGCATGCCGGAATTCTCGGGCTTGTCGCTGGTGGAGGCCATTCAGCATTTTCCCAGCAAGCCGGCTGTCCTGATTATGTCGGGGTATGCGGACTTTAATTATGTCCACCAGGCGATCAAGCTCGGTGTGGTCGATTATCTGCTCAAGCCGATTGACAAAGAACAGCTGCTCCAGACGGTACAGAAGGCACTGCACGTCCATGAACAGCAGCGGCGCATCCAAACGATACAGGAGATGGTTGATCCGAAGCTGTTCGAGGTCAAGGAGCGAGAACAGCAGGGCAATACCCCAATTGGCGAGGCTTTGGCGTACATTGAGGCACATCTGGGTGAACCGATGACCATGCGTGAGCTTGCCGATTCGCTGCATCTGAACTCCAGTTATTTCAGCGTGCTGTTCAAGGAGCAGGTCGGGCTGAATTTTAGTGAGTATCTCATGCGTAAACGGGTACAGCGGGCCAAGGAATTGCTGGTGCAGACAACGATGCCCATCTCGGAGATCGCGGAGAGCGTTGGCTACCAGACCGATAAATATTTTATCAAAGTCTTCAAAAGCCTGGAGGGGCTCAGTCCAAGCAAATACCGTCATGCCGTAAATGAAAAGAGTTAACAAGTTCACCTTAAAATAGTGGAGTTTTACCAAATCGTCCTGACCTTATAGCGTGATGATGCCCGTGCTACAATTTTAATAAAGCGGTTACATTAACCGAAAAACCACTATTGGGGGCTGGGATTATGAGCAAAAAAACGCTGGCAATGCTTCTGTCATGGACGCTGGTTCTCGCTGTCATATTGTCGGGGTGCAGCAGCACGGGTTCCGGTGGAGATAACGAATCCGGCAGTAATGGCGGCGGAGAGGGCGGTACCACAGACGGAAAGGTCACGCTGAAATTTATGCATCTCTGGCCGGCTGGCAGTTCTGCACAGCAGAACAAGCTGGTCAATGATATTATCCAGCAGTATCAGACGGATCATCCAAATGTGACGATCAAGCAGGAAGTACTGGAGAATGAACAATACAAGAACAAGCTGAAGATTCTGTCCGCATCCAATGAACTTCCCGATGTCGGGGTAACCTGGGCCGCAGGCTTCCTGGAGCCTTATGTAAAGGGCAATCTGTTTGCGCCGCTCGATGAACTGCTGAATGGATCCCTTGGTGAGAAGTTCATCGCCGGAACGACAGAGGCTTACGCGGTAGACGGCAAAACCTATGCGCTTCCGATTGAGCTCAATATCTCACCCATTTATTACAACAAAGCGATCTTTGCCAAATATAATTTGCAGCCGCCAGCCACATACGATGAATTCCTGAATGTGCTGAAGACGCTGACTGAGAACGGCGAAGTGCCGATTGCACTCGGGAATAAAGACCGCTGGACCGGTTCACTCTGGTATATGTATCTGGCGAATCGTCTAGGCGGGGATGCGCTGGAGAAAGCGATTAGTGGATCAGGCAAGTTTGAAGATCCTGCCCTGACCCAGGCTGCGGCAGAAGTGCAGAAGCTTGTCGATATGAACGCATTCAACAAGGGCTTTAACGGGTTGTCCAACGACGAAGGCAAATCCGAATTCATGAATGAGAAGGCTGCCATGTACCTGATGGGAACGTGGGAACTACCGAACTTTACTACGAACCCGGATATTCCGCAGGAATTCAAGGATAAGGTTGGATTTTTCAAATTCCCGACGATTGACGGCGGCAAAGGGGATATCAACAGCTGGGTAGGCGGACCGGGCGTAGGCCTGTTTGTGGCCCAGAACTCCAAAGTGAAGGAAGAAGCGCAGAAGTTTGTGCAGTATTTTGTGGAAAAATGGGGTGAAAGCTCCGTGACCGAAGCCGGGGTCATTCCGGCAACTAAAGTCGATACGGCGGCAGTACAGCTGCCACAGCTCTATATCGATCTGCTGAACGAGTTGAATCAGGCAAGCAGCCTGACACTCTTTGCAGATGTGCAGATGAAACCGGCTGCTGCTCAGGCGCACCTGGACATGATTCAGGCATTGTTTGGCAAGGCGGTCACTCCTGAAGACTTTGTGAAGAATCATCAGGCTGCAATTGATAAAGGCAACTGATGTACACCTCACCTAGACCATTTGAAGGTTTGAACGTATGAAGGGAGGATCACGTCTTGGACAAAGTCATGTCGAACCGTCTGGTTGCTGCGCTGTATGTGCTGCCTGCGCTGCTTCTGCTGCTGGTTCTGGTCTATATCCCGATTGTGCTCACCGGATATTACGGTTTGATGCAATGGGATGGGATTGGGGCGATGACGTTTATTGGTTTGGATAACTACGCCAGATTGATTCAGGACAGTACGTTCTGGCAGAGCGCCAATCATACTTTTTTGCTCGCCTTGTTCTCTGCGCTGAGCCTGATTGGTTATCTGATGATCGCACTTGTGCTGTCAGGCAAGATCAAGGGCGCGAATCTATTTCGAAAAATATATCTGATCCCGATGCTGCTGTCTTCTGTTGCGATTGCCCAGTTATGGCTGAAAATTTATCATCCCAGCAACGGTGTATTAAACAGCTTTCTGGAAGCGATCGGATTCAGCAATCCGCCGGCCTGGCTGGCGGAGCCATCGCTCGTGCTGTATGCACTGTTCGTGCCGATTCTGTGGCAGTATGCGGGCTTCTATATTCTGATCTATTATGCCGCGCTGAAGAACATCCCGGAATCTCTGGTCGAGGCTGCCCGAATTGATGGTGCGAATCCGTGGCAGATTGCCTTTCGGATCAAGCTGCCACTCATCACGGAAGTCATCAAGGTAACCGTGGTGCTCGCCGTGGTGGGTTCGCTCAAGTATTTTGACCTCATCTATGTGATGACCGATGGGGGTCCAAATGGCTCCAGTGAAGTTATGGCCTCCTATATGTATCGTCAGGCTTTCCGAAGCTTCGACTTTGGTTACGGCAGTGCTGTAGGGTTTTTCCTGCTCTTGATCTGTCTGGTGGTCACATGGTTGCTCCGCAAGGCGACGGCTTCCAAAGATACGATCGAGTATTCCTGACGTGAACGTAAAATGAAAGGAGGTCTATCCTGGTGAAGACGGATACGGCTGTTCGGCTGCCCGTACATCCGGAGACGGGCCAAGGCTCAGCATGGTTAAGAAGGTTTGGATATGTGCTGCTGTATGTGCTCTTGTCTCTGGTGGCTGTGCTTCAGATATTGCCCTTGGTCTGGCTGCTGTTATTCTCGCTCAAAAATAATCAGGAAGTATTCGACATGGCTCCTTTTGCCCTCCCGGCTACGCCGCGTTGGGAGAACTATGTCAAGGTATGGACGGAAGGTAATATCAGCTTATACTTTTTCAACAGTGTATGGATTACGGTGGTTTCTGTAGTGTTCACGGTTCTGTTTGCCAGCCTCGTCACGTTTGCCATTACACGGATGCGCTGGAAGGGACGTTCGCTGGTGCTGGGGCTGTTCATGGTGGGTCTGATGATCCCGGTGCACTCCACACTGATCCCACTGTTCAGCCTGTTCCTGAAGCTGAATCTCACAGACCATCCGTTATCGGTCATTCTGTCTTACATTGCATTTAATATGCCGATCACGATTATGATCCTGCTTGGATTCTATTATTCACTTCCGAGAGAGGTCGAAGAGGCCGCGGTGATGGACGGTTGCTCCGTCAACCGAATCTTCTTCCGCATTGTACTGCCGATGACCGCTTCCGTAATTGCGACAACTGCCATCATTAACATGATCTATGACTGGAACGAATTTATTTTCGTCAATACCTTCATTAGCTCGGATGCGTATAAAACGCTGACGGTTGGTGTACAGAACTTTATTGGGCAGTATACCACCGATTGGGGTGCCATTGGGGCTACGCTGATGATCAGCATCCTGCCGATCCTGATTGCATTTCTGGTGCTGAGTGAACGGATTGTCGAAGGGATCGCGGCCGGTTCGGTCAAAGGATGATGGTCCGGTAATTGGTCCGGTAATGCCCTTCTATTAGACGCATCGTCTGCGTTTAATAGAAGGGTTTTGCTATGTCTCGGCATGTCTACAGAGCAATGTGGCGGTGACTGCAAGACAGGTTTTATGAAACAAATAAATCCCTTTTTCTGGTATTTCAAAAATCTTTCAATTATTTTCACAAAACTACTGCATTTTCAAATTACCTGTGCTAACATACCCTATGAAATCAAGCCCACGTTAGAAAGGTGAGAAAATGACAGCAATATCCTCGACCAAAGAGTCCCTCCGTTCAGATGCCAAGGATCTGAAGCTGATTCGGCTGACCTGGCCGATTTTCCTGGAACTCTTCTTGTTTATGTTGATGGGGAGCGTAGATACGCTCATGCTTAGTTCGGTATCAGATAATGCAGTCTCCGGGGTGGGCGCAGCCAACCAGATTATCTCGATTGCCATTCTTGTACTCGAAGTCATCGGACATGGTGCTGCGATTGTCGTAGCCCAATATATAGGTTCCAAAAAACTGAGTGAAGCAGCACAGGTTACAGGGAATGCGATTACGCTGAACCTTATGGTTGGGCTGATCCTAAGTGTTATTTTTCTGGTGTTTGGTGGACATTTACTGACACTTCTGAATATTCAAGGCGAAATCTACGATTACGCCCGTTCGTATATAAGCATTGTCGGGGGCGGGATTTTCCTGCAGGCTCTTATCAATGCGCTGGCTGCAACCATTCGTACACACGGGTATACTAAGGAAACGATGTACGTATCCGTGTTTATGAACGTCATCCACGTGATTGGTAACTATGCCCTGATCTTTGGACATTTTGGCCTGCCCAAGCTGGGCGTGGAAGGGGCAGCGATCTCGACGGTGGGAAGCCGTTTCATCTGCCTGCTGATCTTCTTCTGGCTGTTGTACCGTGTGAGTGAGGTTCGGGTAGAGTTCGGTTATTACATTAAATTGTCCAAAAATTTTATCGGCAAAATTCTGCGAATCGGCATTCCGTCTGCGATGGAATCCATGGTGTATCATTCCTGCCAACTCATATTTACGTTGTACGTGACCTATCTTGGTGCGGAAGCCATGGCAACCAAGCAATATGCCGGCAATATCTCCAGCTATATTTATCTGTTCAGCATGGCGATCGGCATGGGAACATCCATCATTGTTGGTCGTCTCGTGGGTGCACGCCGCAAAGATGAGGCATACAAACGGGTATTCGACAGTGTAAAATGGGCCCTTCTGGCCACCGTTATTATTGACGTGATCATTATTATTTTCCGCGTACCATTAATGGGCATCTTTACGGAAAACCCGGAGATTATCAAGCTGGGCGCTCAGGTACTCCTGCTTAGTCTTTTGCTTGAAACCGGACGTACCTGCAACATTGTCATTATTGGTTCCCTGCGTGCGGCAGGGGATGCCAAGTTCCCGGTATATATGGGGCTGATCTCGATGGTATGCATGAGTCTGCCTCTCGGATATCTGCTGGTGTTCCAGCTTGATCTGGGGCTGGCGGGTGTGTGGCTTGCCATTGCGGCAGACGAATGGACACGTGCAGTCATTATGTACTTCCGCTGGAAGAGCCGGGCGTGGGAGAAACATGAACTGGTGGAGCATGATGAGGACGAGGTTGGTGCAGAGCCGGTTCCGGCTGTCTGATTCGTTTGCCACGATTGGATATACAGCACTCAAGAAAGAGTCGGTCAAGGACATGGTTGTCCCTGATCCGGCTCTTCTTTTTTATATTTTCCGCAAAAATGATCAAAACGGCCGATTGGCGAACACGTATAGTAAGGATATGGAAGGGGGTTAATCTCCACTTGAGCCGTTATCAGGAGATGATTCAGGACAGCTTGTTCTATATTGAGACACATCTGCATGAGGAGATTGGGCTGGAAGAGGTGGCGTCGGAGGCTTTGTTATCCCCGTATCACTATCACCGGGTATTTCGGGATGAGGTGGGCATGACCGTTATCGATTACATTCGTCATCGCCGGATGAGTTTGGCCTCTACCGCACTGCGCTCCACGGATGCAGGCATTTTGGATATTTCTCTCGCCTGCGGCTTCGAAAGTCAGGAAGCATTCACCCGGGCCTTTCGCAAAATGTATGGCATGCCGCCCGGTCGTTTTCGCAAGGTATTCAATCTGAAACTATTTACCGGAAAAACCAGAGGAGGAGAAGTACAGATGAATTCTGCAACTGCAATCAAAGGCTGGATGTTAACCGGAAGCCACCCGCAAAATTATGAGATGGGCATTGACCCTGCCGAAGTCCATCATGGGAAGGCCTCGGGGTATTTGAAGGCTGTAACACCCATGGAGCCGAATGAGTTTGCCACGATGATGCAGCAATTCCGTGCAGACAAGTATGTAGGGAAACGGATGAAGCTGTCCGGCTTTGTCAAAACCGATCGTGTGGACGCATTCTGCGGATTATGGATGCGTGTGGATAATCATGTCCAGGACGTGCTGCAGTTTGATAATATGCATGACAGGCCGATCACGGGGACACAGCCCTGGAATCAATACAGCATTGTGCAGGATGTTCCCGCAGAGAGCGCAATAATCTCGTTTGGCGTGATCCTGAACGGTAAGGGCAAGGTCTGGGTAGACAGCTTCCGCTTCGAGGAAGTGGACCTGAATACACCCTTGACCCATATGGAGACGGAAGCTGAGATGTCGGACGAGCCGATGAACTTGTCGTTTGAAGAATAGTTTGATCGTTCGCATGCTTGTAAGCTTAAAAATGGTAGAAGACGAAGGCCGATCCATTTCCAGGTGAGGTCTTTTTGCCTTGTACGGGTATAAAAAAAGTGGAGCGAAGTCCAAGCTTAGAGAATACGGCTTGTTGTATAAATCATATCGTCCTCCATGGATTATCCGGCCAGACCTTGTTAACATAGATCCAGGAATAATGAACTTATGACATCAATAAAGAGGATGAATCCGATGACTAAAAAAGTGCTTGTGGTCGATGACGAGTCAAGCATCGTCAGTGCCATTGCTTATGCGCTCCGGCGCGAAGGATATGAAGTAGAGACAGCAAATGATGGCGAGGAGGCACTGGTCAAGGTGGCGTCATTCCATCCGCAGGTCATGATTCTGGATGTCATGATGCCAAGGCTCGATGGATACGGCGTATGCCGCAGACTGGAGGACCGCGAGGATATCGGTATTATTTTGCTGACCGTGAAAAATGATATCGTGGACAAAATCGTCGGACTGGAAATGGGCGCCGATGATTACATGACCAAGCCGTTCGAGATTCGCGAGCTGCTAGCGCGGGTGAAAGCGCTCATGCGCCGGGTGGAGAAGAGCAGTCCACCGCCAGATGAGCAGAAGAATCAGGCCATCGTTAATGGGGACTTGCGCATTCATGTGGCTCACCGAACGGTGACGGTAAAGGAAGAGAAGCTGGATCTGACGCCCAAGGAGTTCGACCTGCTCACCATCCTGATGTCCAATCCGGAGCGGGTGTACACCCGTGATGATCTGCTGGATCGGGTATGGGGCATGGAATACGCAGGAGGCACACGCACAGTGGATATTCATATTCAGCGTTTGCGCAAAAAAATCGGGGATACGGATCAGCAAAAGCTGCAGACGGTGTACGGCATTGGCTATAAAGCGTCAGCTCCTGACCCCGGCGGTTCGGCATGAGGGTCAGCATCAAGCTGAAATTCAGCGTGTTTCTCGCGGCATTGCTCATCTTGACCGTTGTGGTGCTCAGTTCCCTCGTCCTGCGAGGTATTGAACGCAACCAGCAGTCACAGATCGAGGGCATTTTGTCACAGCAGACGCGTCTGGTCAATCTCAATGTGCGTCAGGCCTACTATACGGAAGCCATACGGCTGGAGACGGATGCCTTTCTGAAGCAAAATGGCCGCAGGCTGGCCCAGGAGCTGGCGAACTCCACAGGACTGCCCATTGCGCTTTATGACATGAATGGGACACAGGTAGGCTCGTCCATTACACCGGGTGAGAGTCTGGAGATCCAGAAGACGCTGAACTATGCTCTGCAAAATAAAATCGCCTACCGTGAACAGGGTGACACGCTGCTCTATGCAGCACCGCTGGATGGTCCCGATGGTCAGATGGGTGCAATATGGATGCAGTATTCGGTCCAGAGCTACCATGAATTCTACGCACGCATTTTACAGTTGTTCCTATGGGCGGGAATTGCCGTCGTTGTCTTGAGCTTTATTCTCGGGTACCTGTTCTATAATCGCTTCGCAGTCGCGATAACCAAGCTGAAGAAATCAGCGGATTCCATTCGGGAAGGCGAGTATATCACCGAATCCCCTGTTAAACGCAAAGATGAACTGGGCGAACTGGGGCAAGGCATTTATTACATGAGCACGTCGATTCAGCAAAATATTACGGACATGCATGCAGAACAAGAGAAGCTGCAGCTGGCCATTAAGAAGCTGCAGGCACTGGAGCAGCAGCAGAAACAATACATCGGCAACATCAGCCATGAATTCAAAACGCCGCTCACCTCGATCAAGGCCTATGTGGAACTGCTTGATATGTATCGGGATGACCCTCAGCTGCTGGAGGATGCATCGAGCAACATTGGCAAGGAAACGGAACGGTTATACGAGATGGTCGAGAAGGTGCTGCATTTATCGGCATTGGAGAAATATGATTTTGAGAACCAGGCGGAGGATGTAGAGGTTGGTGCGCTGCTGGAGGACGCCTGCGGACGCATGCGAGGCAAAGCCGAGAAGTTTGCGCTTCGCATGGAGCTGGACATTCAGCCTGCCGTTATCCGCAGTGATCGGGAGAGCCTCATGCATATCTTCATTAATCTGCTTGATAATGCGATCAAGTATAACGTGCCTGGCGGCGTCATTCGGGTACAGAGCGAGCAGCGGCCACAGACGCGTGAAGCGGTGATTCGCATCTTCAACTCGGGTCTGCCGATTCCGGAAGAGGCAAGAGAGAAGATCTTTGAACCTTTTTATACCGTCAATAAGGACCGGGCGAGAAAAACAGGCGGAACCGGACTCGGTCTGTCACTCGTGAAGCAATTTGTAGAGAAACAGGGCGGGACGATCACCCTGCTGCCGGGTGAAGTGAATAATGAGGAAGGAACAACATTCCAGCTTGTTTTCCCGCTCGCCGATTCAAGTTTACAAGTTGGAAACAAGTCTGAATAACTTTGGAAGTATGGCATGTGTATGCTTGGTCTATAGCAGAGAAACCAGGGGGGACCATGATGAATTGGAAACAGGCGGCATTGGGTGCATTAGGAGCGTTAGCTCTCTTGTCGGCAGCGGCTTGCGGGGGAAGCACTGAACCGGAAGGGAATGCGGGAAGTGGGAAAACGGGCACAGATATTACGGTAAAAGACAATACCAATACATCGGTGTATCAGAGCTTCAAACTCGAGAAAATTGATAAATTGCCCAATATGCGCGGCGTGGCCTGGCTAAGTGATGACTGGATCGTATCGGACAAAGAGAACACGTCGATGAAACCCGTCATGGTTGAAGGCCAGGAGAGATACCCGCATAACTTATATATGTACGATCTGGCGAAAGGAACCGATACACCGCTCAAGGAGAGCGAAGTCAGTCTGAGCTCGCCGATGGTCTCACCGGATGGGCAGTACCTGTTCTACCGTGAGCCGGAGGAATCGACAGGCAAAGGTTTCATTTTGAATTTGCACAACGGCGAGTCGGTGAATGCGGGTGAGGAAGATGGTTTCGTTCAGGAAGGCGCATGGCTGGATAATGAGCATGTTGTCTTTCCGAATATGAAGGGAGAACTCGTCTCAGCCAGTATTGATGGAACAACCAAGGTGTTGGTGGAGACCGGCAATTTCAACGTGCGCAGCGTCAGGGTTTCGGGCAGTATGATCTACTATATTACCGGTGAAGACGGACAATTGAATGCCTATGATACAACTACAGGTGATGTAAAACAGGTCCTGAAGAGCGTGGAGTGGGTCATTCCGTCCAATGATGGAACCAGGCTGGCCATTGTGAAAAAAACAGCGGATACGAAACGGGCGCTGGTGCTTACCGATCTGGAAGGCAACGAGAAGGCGACGCTCGCCAGAGGCACCCAGATCTTCGGGACCAGTTGGTCCGGGGATGATTCCAAGATCGCGTACACCATTAACTCGGAGAGCGATGATGAGAAAGGGCTGTTCGTCTCCAATACGGAATCAGCAGAGCAATTCCAGATTTCGGCCGACATGGACGACATCTCCGATCCGCTTGCCTGGAGCCCGGAAGGCAATAAGATTCTGCTGTCCCAAGCGGTGCTGCAGAATGAATCATATCACTTTGTCACCTCTGTTATTACGATCTCGGAGTAACGGGTGACTATACAAGAATGAGCCTGTTCCCAGGAGGAACCAGGCTTTTTTCTTATGCACTTTTTGAAAAGATAGAAATACGCTGTTCCTTACGGAGAAGCATCGGTATGTAGAATAACGGATAGATCATCAAGTAAAGGTTGGGAACCCACCAGCCCCAATCGAGCTCTCCACGGAATGACCAGAACGCAATCGCTTGGAGCCCGGAACAGAAGGTCAATACCAGGGAGATAAGGGCGATCATCCGCGAGCGTTGATCCGAACGGCGAAGAAGGAACAGACTATAGAATCCTGTAGCGGAAATGAGCAGATCAAGCGGAAGAAACGACAGGTTCCAAGCGACCAGCAGAGGGTTAGTATAGTCCTGATATAAGTATTCCTTAGGAATCCATGAACCCCAAGTCACCGCCCAATACAGAATAAAGCCGATATCTGTGAGCAGGAATAAGGTTTTTAACGAACGACTCAATGTTATCCCTCCTTATCGGGTTGGAATTCAGCACCATGATGCAGTGAAACATCCTGTGCCAAAACAGAAGGTGAGTATTCTGCTGCCAGCTGAAGAGACCCGTTACTCGGTACTTTCGCTTCTGTGCTTCCCATACGTAATCCAGCCACACCAAGGATAATCAGCAGCAGGGATCCGGCTTTCAGCCAAGTCATCGGTTCCTGAAACGCGAACAGCCCAACCACAGCCAGAATGGTGATCCCAGCTCCAGACCATATGGCATAGGCGATACTGACTGGAATTTCTTTTAGCGCAAGACTCATGACCCCAAAACTAATCAGATAAAAAATACCCATAAGTACAGCGAGCCCGGGTTTACTTAATCACTTCTTTAATGCTGCAGTAAGTTATACTGAAGAGACGAGAAGTGAAGGGGGAAGTGTGCCATGGATGAAAAGGACTGCCGTTTACTGCTAAGCGTATCCGAAGAGAGCAGTCTGACCCGTGCTGCGGAGCGCATGTTTATGACCCAGCCGGCCTTGACTTACCGATTGCAGCAGCTGGAGAAAGAGTTTGGCGTACCGCTCATCGACAAAACGCTGAAAGGGGCCAAATTTACACCGGAAGGTGAACATCTAGCGATCTATGCCCGGAAAATGCTGCGTGACCTCCATCAGGTGAAAGAGCAGCTCTCAAATATTCGCAATGAAGTCAAGGGAACGCTGCGCCTGGGGATCGCCAATCATTACTCCTTGTATAAGCTCCCGCCTTTGTTAAAACAATTTCAGGAGCAGTATCCTGAAGTGAAGTTTGCCGTTACCTGTGCACTAAGTGTTGAAGTTATTGAACTGCTGACGCGTGATGAAATTCAGGTAGGGGTGATTCGGGGAGAGCATCCCTGGTTTGATTGCAAGCATCTGCTGCACGATGAAGCAGTCTGTATCGTATCCAGGGAACCGATAGATCTGGATGAACTCCCCGGTCTGCCGCAAATCGCTTTTCAGGAACCTGTAACTAAGGCAGGAGGAGTGGCGATAAGTCCATTTCGTGAGGCGGTAGCCTCTTGGTGGTATGAACGTTATGATCGTTCACCTACGGTGGCGATGCGGGTGGACAGCTATGAAACCTGCAAAGAAATGGTGCGCTATGGCCTTGGTTACGCGATTATCCCGGGGATCTTCGTTACAGATGAGGACGGGCTTCACCAGCAGGAGCTCATTCGTCTTGACGGTCAGGGCGTGAGACGCAATACATGGCTGGTTTATAAGAAAAGTGTGCTGCAGCAAGCTACAGCAGACCGCTTTATCGATTTGATGAGATCGGAAAGGACTCAGGCTGATAGGGGTGTAGATAATAGTTAAACCTCAGGTGATATGTGCATGATATATATGCATAATTATTCGGATTGATTTGGAGTTGAACGGCGTCTCTTGCAGGTTGGTATGGTATGGGGATTACGCATGTTCTTGTTTTAAAGGGATGTGGATACGGCTGGATTGCTCATTAAGCAACTCCATATGGATGTTGAAATATTCCGTTTATGCTTACACATCATAATATCCATATGTGAATAATCCAGGCCCATAAAATTTTTTATGGGTTTTTCCTTAATTTTTTTGAATTTACTAATGGCATAGTCACACATACAATATATGAAAATCACACTGTATATTTATTCAGCAGAATTGAATATATAAATATGTTGTTCGGAGAAAGGTGGTAAGCATTCATGAATCATGACCATGCCCATATGAAGCAGAGCATAAAGGACATTGTGGATCAGCTGGACCCTCAGCTGCGGGAGCTGTCCCTTCGTATTCATGCCAATCCTGAGCTTAGTTTCGGGGAAGTTCAAGCACAGCAGTGGTTAACAGAACCACTTGAAGCGGCCGGATTTCAGGTGGAAAAGGGGATTTCCGGACTTCCGACTTCGTTTCGAGCTGTATGGGAAGGCCAAGCAGATGGGCCTACCATCGCTCTGCTGGCCGAATATGATGCTTTGCCTCGTATTGGACATGCCTGCGGACATAATCTGATCGGCACTTCGGCAGTAGGTGCCGCCATGGCTCTTAAGAAGGCTTTTCCTGAACTGCCTGGGCGAATCATTGTTCTTGGTACTCCGGCTGAGGAAGAGGGCGGCGGTAAGATTATCATGGCGAATGATGGTGTATTTGACGGGATCGATGCTGTCATGATGTGCCATCCGCAGCAAAAAACGATGGTACTCCGGGGAGCACTGGCTTGTGTGGACGCAACCTTTACGTTTCATGGCAAACAGGCGCATGCAGCTTCTTCTCCCGAAAAGGGAATCAGTGCGCTGGATGCACTGGTAAATGCCTATGCGGGCATTAACTCGCTTCGCCCCTATTTGAAGGATGACGTCCGGGTAAACGGGATTATCACCAAGGGTGGAGATGCACCAAACGTTGTGCCTGAGCTGGCAGAGGCGGTGTACATTATCCGGGCAAAAACAGTTGAGGAACTGAAGACGGTTATGGATAAAGTGTACCGCGTCGTGCGTCATGCTGCCGAGGGAGTTGGTGCCACGGTAGATATTTCGGAAGGACTGATCTATGCCGAGCGCAATAACAACAAGGCGCTGGCGAGCCTGTTTCAACAGAATCTGGAGGACATGGGCATTGAGGTCCATGATCCGCCGCAGACAGGTGGAGTGGGTTCATCGGATATTGGCAATGTAAGCCAGGTAACAGCAGCGATCCATCCATACATCCGGTTGGGAGATGCAACGACCCATACCCCTGAGTTTGCCCGGCTTGCCGGAGCGGAAGAGGGCATGATTGAGCTGAATCTTGCAGCCAAGGCGCTGGCACTGACAGCGTACGATCTGTATGCGGACAGAGCTGCTTTGCAGCAGGTGCGGAATGAATTTGAAGAGTGGAAACAACAGAAGGACGAGGGATGATCAATTGGAAAACATAACAAAACCACCACAACAACCACGCAAATGGTTCAAAATGCCGCATACCTTCGTCATCTTGTTTATTCTGGTATTGGTTGCTACCGTACTGACGTACATTATTCCCGCAGGGGAATTCGACCGGGTGAAGGATGAGGCCACAGGCAAATCTCTGCTCGTTCCGGGTTCATATCATCATGTGGAGGCCAATCCGACGAGCCTGTGGGATATTCCCAAATCTATCGTCCGCGGGCTGGTTGATTCCGCTGACGTCGTATTCTTTATTTTCATCATTGGCGGGGCATTTCAGATCATTACAAGCACGGGTACGATTGAGGCACTGACGGGCCGGGTAGCGCGTTCGTTCGCCAACAAGGGATTGTGGGTCATTCCAGTGTTTATCACCTTATTCTCTGTGGGTGGGTTTACAATGGGGATGTCTACAGAGGTCATGGTTTTCGTACCCATTGGTATCGCTATTGCTCGGGCACTGGGATATGACGCACTTACCGGTACAGCGATGATCTCGCTGGGAGCCTCTTGTGGTTTCACCGCTGGATTGCTGAATCCGTTCAATGTGGGCCTGGCTCAGGCCATCGCCGAAGTTCCGATTTTCTCCGGCATGTGGCTCCGTGCGATCATCCTGGTATGCTTGATTGCTATAACAAGTATCTATATCATGCGTTATGCTTCGCGGGTGAAATCTGACCCGACTCGAGGGTTGGTTCACGAGCTTGAGCTGGAGCAGGCTGCGGATACACCAGCCGTGGATCTGAACAAGCTGCCAACCATTCGCATTACACATATCCTTACAATCTTTACGATTGTTGCCGGGTTTGCCCTGTTGATCTGGGGCGTATCGACAGAAGGCTGGTGGATGGAGGAGCTTGCGGCCCTTTTCCTGAGCATGGGCGTCATTTCCGGACTGGTTTCCGGATTCGGACCGAGCCGAATTGCGAGTGAATTTGTTAAAGGGGCAAGTGGTATCGCGTACGGAGCCTTTATCATTGGTCTGGCCAGAGGTATTATGGTTGTTCTGGATCAGGGGAATGTTATCGATTCGGTTGTGTACGGAATGTCTACTGCAGTGAGTGAACTTCCGTCATCTGTTCAAGTATTGGGCATGTACTTCTTCCAAAATATAATGAATGTCTTCATTACATCGGGTACAGGCATGGCGGTAACAACGATGCCGATCATGGTTCCACTATCCGATCTGCTCGGCATTACCCGTCAGACTGCCGTGTTGGCATTCCAGTTCGGTGATGGTTTCACCAACATGATTCTGCCAACATCTTCTGCATTAATGGGCAGTCTTGCCGTATCGGGTATTCCGTATCAAAAGTGGGTTAAATTTTTCTGGCCTCTAATGGTAATGTGGATAGCACTGGGGATCATCTTCATGCTAATCGCAAGTACCATTCAGTATTCCTAATAAAATAAAGAGCCTGTGTTCTGAGGCAGCTCCTCTCCAACTGTTTATACAGTTCAGAGGGGCTACCGCCCGAACACAGGCTTTATTTATGGAAATTTAATTGGGCATACTCATGAGCAGCTTCACTGCTTCGGCACGCGTCGTGTTGTCTCTTGGAGCAAAGGTGTTCAATCCCTTACCATTCAACAGCCCGGACTGTTGCATTCCAGCCACCGCTGCTCTCGCCCATACAGGAATCTGTTCGTTATCTGCAAAGGTTGAGCTGGTTCCGGATCCTGCCTTCAATTGCAGGGCATTCGCTACCATCACGGCCATTTCTGCACGGGTTACGGCATCATTCGGACGGAAGGCACCGCTCAAGTCCCCCTGAATGAATCCGGCCTGCACGGCACGGGCTACAGCAGACTGTGCCCAGGTGCCTATGTTTGAGCGGTCGGTAAATGATAAAGGTGCTTCTGCATAATCGGTTTGCAGTGCATTCATCAGCATTACTGTGAACTCGGCACGTGTAACGGATGCGTTTGGTTTAAACGATCCATCCACATATCCCTTCACGATGCCATCACGGACAGCCTGCTGAATGAGCTCTTCCGCCCAGTGACCTTTTATATCATGTAATGCGACTTCTACTGGGGCGTTAGGCTGATCAACCGCAAATACAGCAAATTTGGTGAAATGATCTACGTCGACTTGGATCAGATCGCCATCCATAGAGGATTTTCCAGCAGAAAGCCATTTCTTTTCTTGTTCATCAAAATAAAATAGTTCAGCCCGCTGATTGCTTCGCAAGCTTGATCCGTCGAAGGCCATCTTCAAGGTTACGGGTTTGTCGAAATTCTGAGTCACATTCTTGAGCAGTTCATATACCGGGCTTAGCAGCTGGGCTTGATTGGTCAGCAGATCGAGTGAATCTTCAACCTGGTCGACGGTGATCTTCAGTTCCTGATTCATTGCCCCGGCAGGGATAATTAATGTCATGCCATTTCCTAAACTTACTTGACCGGCCTGCCCCGCTGCCAGCGTTAAACGGCCGTTTGTTGATGAGTTCGCCGAGTTGGGTGACGAGGAATTATTGCTCGATCCGTTGCTGTTCTGGCTACCGGAACCATCGCTGTTATTGCCATTGCCGCCTGATGGTGGAGAAGAAATCACGTTCCATTTCGCATATAAAGTAAGATCGGCGATAATCTCCGTTTGATCAAAGTCGAACGGTGTCTTCAACTCAGGATCGACGTACCATCCACTAAACGTGTAGCCTGAACGGCTTGGTGAAACCGGAGCTGTAAGCTTATTTCCGTGCTCAACCGATACATCATCTACGGCAGATCCACCAAGAGTATCGAAGGAGATGGTGTATTTGTCAGCAGTCCATTTCGCATACAGAGTAAGATCGCCAGTTACAGTTGTGTTGTCAAAGTCAAAAGCCTGACTCAAACCTGAATCGGTGAACCACCCAGCAAAAGTGTGTCCCACTTTGGTTGGATCAGCAGGAGCCACTGCCAACTCGCCATATTGAATAGACTGGTCATCAACCGCCGTACCGCCATTAGAGTTGAAGTTGACAGTGTAGGAGTTGATCGTCCATTTCGCATATAGGGTGAGATTGCCAGTTACAGGTGTATTGTCAAAGTCAAAAGCCTGACTCAAACCTGAATCGGTGAACCATCCAGCAAAAGTGTGTCCTGCTTTGGTTGGATTGGCAGGAGCCGCTGCCAACTCACTATATGGAACGGACTGGTCATCGACGGCCGTACCGCCATTAGATTTGAAGTTAACGGTGTAGGAGTTGATCGTCCATTTCGCATACAGGGTAATATCGCCGGTTACAGGTGTGTTGTCAAAGTCAAAAGCCTGACTCAAACCTGAATCGGTGAACCATCCGGCGAATGTATGCCCATCTTTGGTTGGGGCATCAGGAGCCGCTACCAACTCGCTATATGGAACAGACTGATCATCGACCACTGTACCGCCGTTAGAGTCAAAGCTGACGGTGTAATTGTTGATCGACCATTTTGCATAAAGAGTGAGGTCACTAGTTACTGTTGTGTTGTCAAAATCAAAAGCCTGACTCAAACCTGAATCCGTGAACCATCCAGCGAAGGTGTGTCCAGCTTTGGTTGGGGTATCAGGAGCCGTCGCCAACTCACCATATTGAATCGATTGAGTATCGATCGCTGTACCACCATTGGATTCAAAGTTAACAGTGTAGGAGTTGATCGTCCATTTCGCATGCAGGGTGATATCGCCAGTTACGGCTGTGTTGTCAAAATCAAAACGCTGACTCAAACCCGAATCGGTGAACCATCCGGCGAACGTGTGCCCAGCTTTGGTTGGGGCATCAGGAGCCGTTGCCAACTCGCTATATGGAACGGACTGATCATCGACCGCCGTACCGCCGTTAGAGTCGAAGTTGACAGTGTAGGAGTTGATCGACCATTTCGCATACAACGTAAGATTGGTAGTTACAGATGTGTTGTCAAAGTCAAAAGCCTGACTCAAACCCGAATCGGTGAACCATCCAGCGAACGAGTGCCCAGCTTTGGTTGGATCGGCTGGTTTGGTAGATTGGTCACCATAATTCACGTATTGTTCAGGTACATCCGAACCGCCATTACTGTCAAAATGGATCGTCCGTGGAGCATAAAAGCTAAATTGAATTGTTGTCGTGTTGCCTGCACGATCCGTAACAATCAGGAGTTGCTCTCCTTCGGTTTGGACCGTGCCCCCATTATTGAATGGGAAACCATTGAGGGTCGCTGTTCCTTCATTAAAGGTGATTACGGGACTAACGTTATAGACGCCGTTCTGGGTCACGCCTGTGACAACAGGGGGATGGGCATCTACCGTAAAGTGAATCGTTGTTGTACCAATGCTATTGGTAACTGTCAGGGTATAATCTCCATCTGCCGTGACGGTAGTGCCACTTGTAAATGCAGCGCCATTCAGCAGCGCCGTACCACTATTAAAGCTAGGTGTGACGGCTTGATTGTACACTGTGCCTTCAACTACACCGCTAATGATTGGAGCTGTAGTTTGCTCAATAGTTATGGAAACTGTCACCGGAACACTGGTGCCCCATTCATTGTTAGCACTATAAGTGAAACTGTCAGTTCCTACATAATCAGTCATCGGAGTATAAGTAAACGAGCCGTTGGCATTCATAACGAGTGTTCCGTACATCGGCCCACTCCTCAAGATAGCAGTAGAAGCATCCCTATCATTGGCTAGCAAGCCTGGTGCAGGAACAACCAAAGCGGCGTTTTGGTTGGTGGTATAGGTGTCTTCGATTGCTTCCGGCAGCTGTCCGAAGTCCAGAATGGGGAATTCGCCCCCATTTACAATATAATAAACCAAAGTTGATTGGTTTCGGTTGAGATCAGGTACTTTAAAATTCACCTGGCCATCACCACCAAACTTGGTGCCGAGTAGACTAAATAAAACCTGATTCTGGTTGATGGTCAATGTTGATCCATCGGCTGGTATCCAACGGGTTGTCGGAAGGCTAACCAGCATGGGAATGATCTCGCCTGAATACTCGCTACCAGTCCCATTCTCGGCACGTCGGGTTGGATCCGTGGATATGACATAGTTAATATTGTTTTGTATTTTAGGTAAATTCGGAAGTTGAAATGAGGTATTCTCGTCACCGCTGTAGGTCGTGCCAATCATCTTATATAAGTCACTGTATGTAGATGTGGAGACCTCCTGACCATTCGCAGCTACCCAGCCCGGAGGGGTAAACTGATACGGAAACAGACGAACTTCTCCAAGAACAGATGGTCCCGCGCCATAAATACTCTCATCACGCGAAGGGAAAATTCCGTTTAACGCTATGTAATAGCCCATGCCATCAGGTGCAGCACCGGATAGATTGGGCAATGAGAAGGTTGTTTTTCCATCACCCCCAAAATTCAGACCCAGCAGAGAGTAAAGAGCGGTATTCTGAGTGATAGACATGGTCTGTCCTCTGGCAGGCATCCATCCTCTGGGTGTTGCATTGTATGGAAATAATTTGATCTCACCAAGATAGGGTTCTACTGCTGCCGCGTTAGCCCGTTCTAGACTGAAATTATTCCACAGACCACTCAGTCCAATCAGGAATACCAACCAGATGATACTGACTTTCTTGAATAAAGGTAGACTCACAATTTCATCCCCATTTTCCTCATGTAATATATTCACGTTATGCTTATCCCCATCCACTGCACTTTCGTGTTTTACAGTGGTAAGCCATATAATGATGAGCATAGTGTACTGGATACGAAGGCAAAAATGAATATGATTTTTCTTCAAATTTAAAATAAATTTTGATATCTTCCAGAGACAACTCAATTATGGTTGAAATGTTCCATAACTTTCATCCCTTTCTATACATTTATATTGACTAAGCCCTTCCGATTCCGATAAACTAGAGTGCAGGAATAAAAGTCGTATGTTGGGCAGCAGTTCGAGACGATGTTTCGGGCGGCTGTTTATTTTCTTTTTAATGAGCAAGGTTGCAACGTTGTAGGCTTGTCGGATGATCCGGCCAATATCAACATGGAATAGGAACAGGTGATACACATGTGTAACAGCGCGTACCGCGTGCTTTTATATTATAAGTTCGTGAAGATTGAAGACCCCGAGACATTTACTCAAGAACATCTGCAATACTGCAAGGACCTGGGTGTAAAAGGCCGTATTCTAATTGCATCGGAAGGTATTAATGGTACGGTATCCGGCACGCCGGAGCAGACGGAGCAATACATGAAGGACATGCATGCCAATCCGCTGTTCAGCGATATGGTGTTCAAGATTGATGACGTGGAAGAGCATGCATTCAAAAAAATATTCGTTCGTCACAAAGCGGAGCTGGTAACCTTCCGCGTGGACGAAGAACTGGACCCGAACGTGACTAGCGGCAAACGTCTATCGCCAAAAGAGTTCCACGAGCATTTGCAACGGGAAGATGTCATCGTCATCGATGGCCGCAATGACTACGAATATGAAATCGGTCATTTCCGCGGAGCCATTCGTCCGGACGTTGAGTCGTTCCGCGAGTTTCCGGAGTGGATTCGGGAGAACTTGGGCGATATGAAGGACAAAAAGATCATTACCTACTGTACTGGCGGCATTCGCTGCGAGAAGCTGACCGGTTTCATGATCAAAGAAGGTTTCCAGGATGTGGCTCAACTGGAAGGTGGCATCGTAACCTACGGTAAGGACCCTGAGGTACAAGGTCGTCTGTTCGATGGTAAGTGCTACGTGTTTGACGAACGTATCTCCGTGCCGATTAACCGGACAGATGAGGATATCGTTATTGCCAGCTGTTATCACTGTGGAACGACACATGACCGATATATTAATTGTCCAACCTGCAACCTGCAGCATGTGTGCTGTGAGGATTGCGAAGAGACGCATAACCGCTTTTGCTCGGATGCCTGCCGGGAGGCAGCACCGGTACACGCATAAGCAGGAGAGCAGGTGCTGCACGTGAAGCGTGAAGACGAAATGACGACGCGTGAACGGATTTTGTTCATGCTGAAGCGGCAGGGCACGATGACCGCAAGAGAAATGACGGCCGAACTTGAACTGACCGGCATGGCGATTCGCCGTCACCTGACGGCACTGGAGCAGGATGGACTAATTGAAGTCCGGGAGGCTCGGGCCACAGCTGGACGTCCATCTTCGGTGTACCATCTGACCGCACGCGGAGATGGTTTTTTTCCAAAATCCTACCCGTCGCTTACGCTTGAATTGCTCGAAGAACTGACGGAGTCTGCCGGTGAAGGCATTGTAGACACGCTCTTCGAGAGTCGGCGCGACAAGCTGCTCCGGAGCAAATTGCCCCAGATGGAGGGCCAGGATCTGGCCGGGCGTGTGGAGGAATTGGCACGCATACAGAATGCTAATGGCTACATGGCTGACGCATCGAGAGAAGAAGACGGTTCTTATGTGCTGACAGAGCTGAACTGCCCCATTGTACAGGTGGCGAGCGTATATCGTCAGGCTTGCCGCTGTGAATTGGATCTTTTCCGTTCCTTGCTACAGGCAGATGTCGAGCGCACGGAATGTTACGCTGAGGGCGGCAAGAAGTGCACATACCAGATTCGCGAAGCCGCGGGAAATTGATGAACGTAAGGAGATTGTTTCGATTATTCGAAACAGTCTCTTTTTTTGTTATATAAGACGTAAAAACGTTACTATTACGGTTGAATACACATTGTGATTCACTTAACATCCGGTAAAGTTATATCAGTTCACGATATTTAGGAGAAGATCTTATCGTACATGAACACTTGACACATGAATCTTATAATAATAACATTCGTTATATAACAAGTGTTATTTTTGATGGAGGGAGAATGTAATGCCACCAAGATCCGAGATCACGCAAGAAAAAGTGTTAGCTGCCGCATTTGAGCTTGTGCGGGAGCAGGGGCTGGAGGCGATCACTGCGAGAAACGTCGCTCAGACACTCCAATGCTCTACCCAACCGATCTATAGCCTCTATAACAACATTGAAGAGCTGAAAGCAAGTGTCTATGACAAAGCTGCCGAATTTGCTCGTAATAGCATGCTGGATTATAAGGACAGCGATAATTCTCCTGCTCTGAACCTGACCATCGGTTTTCTGTATTTTGCGCAAAACGAGAAGCAGCTGTTCAGAGCCTTGTATCTATCAGGTTATCGGCAATACCATCCACACACTGATCAGTTTCTGGGGGAAGAGCTGACCACATCTTATATGCGATACAGCAAGCGATTGCAGGACATTTCCTACGAGCAACTCAAGCGCATTTTCTTAAAACTGACGATTTATTTAATCGGCATTGGAACGCTACTTAACTCTCACACCTTAGAGCTGGACATGGACGATGCCACCGAGATGATCCGGGAAATGTATGAGATGTTACTGCATAAAGAAGGTCTCACTTATTAAATCCGAATAGGGAGTGTGCATAGTGGTCCATGGGCTCGGTAACAAAATTGGAGAAGGCGGATGCGCTGAAGTGTTTGAATGGGAAGATGGAAGCAAGATCATCAAGTTGGCTAAGCCAAATACCATTCCGGCTGCTTTACAGGCTGAACTGCACCATTGTCGAACTGCTTGGTCATGCGGGCTGCCAGTTCCGCGACCCTACGATTTGGTGGACGTTGAAGGTCGATCAGGTGCTGTATTTGAACGAATTTATGGCGAACCCATTATGAAGAGATTCGTAGAAAGAGCAGTAGAGCAATCCAGACTGCAACAACCCATGGATATCATGGACGATTACATTGATGCGAAGATCACGGCACAACTTTTTCACCAGATTCATTCTCATTCAGTGGCCAATATGCCGAGTCAGCGGGAGAATATCAGAAACGATATTAATAGAGCCCAATATTTAACAGAAGCGGAGAAGGCAGCCGTTATCGCCGAACTGGATGACTTACCCATCAAGCAGCAGCTTTGTCACGGAGACCCAAATCCAGGCAATATACTGCTTAGAGATAACGACGCCGTCATTATTGACTGGAACAATGCTTCTACAGGAAATCCGGAAGCTGACTTGGCTGAATATGTAATTATGATCCGCTATGCGATCTTACCCCCACATTTGCCCAATGAGGCCAGTGTTCTTCTTGATGCTACAAGGGAAACCTGCATTAACTTGTTCATGGAGGAGTACGAAAGATTATCTGGCATCCGTTCTGCAGACGTTGAACCTTGGATCCTCCCTATGGCAGCACGTAAACTGGTTGCGGATGGGATCTCCGAAGAGGAGAAGTGTTTGCTTATCAACGAGATTAGAAGAAGGCTCCACATTTGTTAGGCAAATTAAAGTATGATAAACGCGCCATCGGCAGAAATATTGTGGATGGCTTTTTTTATTTTGTGTAATGTTTTCTATCATGCTTAAGGAATAAACCAAATTGGAAGCGGTACAACCATTGACGGGAAAGAAGTCGCACCTTAATATTAGAGAAACACAAAATGACCAACACGAGTCATGGACTTCAGTCGCATGAGGAATGTCTATGTTTGTCTGCTTTTGTCGATAAAAGCAACAATGCGTTGAAGCGTTCGCTTTGTCCCGCCCTATCGTGCCACTAGGATGAGGAGATGGGCAACACATTTAGAAGATGGAGAGGGGTTCTCACATGAAAAAGAAATTCTGGATGTCACTGATGATGGTTGCCTCAATGATTGTAGCCGCAGGTTGCGGAAATAACAGCAGCACGGGTACGGGTACGGAATCCGAAGGATCCGGTACTACAGCAAGCGAAGGGACTGCAGAAAAATCCTACCGCATTGCCATCTCGCAAATTGTGGAACATCCATCCCTGGATGCAACACGTGAAGGATTCATTGCGGCACTGAAGGAAGCGGGAATCGAAGAAAACAAAAACCTGACTATTGACTACAACAATGCACAAGGTGATTCAACCAACAACCTGTCCATTGCCCAAAAAATCGCAGGGGATTCGAAGAATGACCTGGTGCTCGGGATTGCTACCCCATCTGCACTGGCACTGGCTCAACAGGTCAAAGAAAAGCCATTGCTCTTCGCAGCAGTAACGGACCCGCTGGGTGCCAAACTGGTTAGTGACTTGGACAAGCCAGGCGGCAATGTCACTGGTGCATCGGATACGAATCCGGAAGCAATTGTGCAGTTGGCTGATTTTATCGCGAAATACATGACCGACGTAAAAACAGTAGGTTTGGTCATTAACGAGGGCGAGCCGAATGCTGTTGTCATGGCCGACAATGCCGAAAAAGCACTGGCAACACACGGAATCAAGCTGGTCAAAGCTCCAGTTACGAATACATCTGAAGTTAAACAGGCAACAGACTCTCTGGTAGGCAAAGTGGATGCCTTCTACATCACACTCGACAACTCGGTTGTCAGTGCAGTGGATACGATCATCCAGACAGCAAACAGCAACAAGATTCCGTTCTTCTCCAGTGACCGGGACACGGTTGAAAAAGGTGCTTTTGCTACCGTAGGTTTTAAATACTATGACCATGGATATCAAGTCGGCGAAATGGCTGCAGATATTTTGAAGAATGGTACGAAGCCTGGCGATATGAAAGTAACCGTTCCGGACAAGCTCGATCTGATCCTGAATCTTAAAGCAGCTGAAGCTCAAGGCATCACAGTTACCGACGAGATGAAGGCGGAAGTGCAGGACCAGGATAACAACATTATTCAATAATCTGACCGGATGACAACCGGCAGTACGGATGCGAGGCGGACGTGCAGTGGGTTCGCCTCATTCTTTTCGATAGACAGGGAGGAAGTAGCGTGAGTATAAGTTGGAATTCAATCGAAGGGGCAATCGAGCTCGGTCTGTTATATGCCCTCATGGCCCTTGGTGTATATATTACGTTCCGGATTCTCGATTTTCCCGATCTTACCGTAGACGGAAGTTTTACAACAGGAGGCGCAATCGCGGCGGTTATGATCTCCAATGACTTTTCTCCTTGGCTCGCCTGTTTGGCGGCAATGGCTGGAGGAATGATAGCTGGAGCCTGTACCGGTCTGCTGCATACCAAAGGCAAAATCAATGGATTGTTATCCGGGATTCTCATGATGATCGCCCTCTATTCCATTAATATGCGCATCCTTGGTGCGCCGAATAAATCCATTATGGGAATGGATAATCCATTCTCGGGCGAGCATGTCATGGTGCTGATCATCATTGTCGTGCTGGTATTTAAAATCATGCTGGACTTGTTTATGAAAACCGATATTGGACTGGCATTGCGCGCCACAGGCGACAACAAACGCATGATCCGCAGCTTCGGTGCAAATACCGATGTAACGACCATCGTCGGCGTCAGTTTGTCTAACGGACTGGTTGCCTTGTCCGGGGCATTTATTGCCCAGCAATCAGGCTTCGCAGACATTACGATGGGAATTGGTATGATCGTAATCGGATTGGCTTCTGTTATTATCGGGGAAGCCATTCTGGGTGCAAGAACGGTATTCTGGGCAACGCTCGCAGCTGTAGTCGGTTCGATTATTTACCGGATTGTCGTTGCGCTTGCTCTTCAGGTCGAATGGTTCGATACCTCTGATCTGAAGCTGATTACCGCGGTAATCGTCATTATTGCTCTTGTCTTCCCAACCATGCAGCGCTCCATGAAGCAGAAGAGCCTTGCTCGCAAACGAACGGAAGAGCTCATGCGATCCACGGGTCAGCAAGCGAAGGGAGGCATGTGATCATGCTGGAGATTTCACATGTGACGAAGCTGTTCAATCCGGGAACGACAGACGAGAAGACAGCACTGGTTGGCGTGAATCTGACGATGAATCCGGGGGATTTTGTAACGGTCATCGGCAGTAATGGTGCGGGAAAATCTACGTTGATGAATATCATATCTGGTGTAATGAAGCCGGATATGGGAGATGTGCTGATCAATGACCGGTCCATCAAAAACCTGCCTGAGCATAAGCGCAGCAGCTGGATCGGCCGGGTGTTCCAGGATCCGATGGCAGGAACGGCTCCGCATATGTCGATTGAAGAAAACATGGCGATGGCGTATAAACGCGGTAAAGGGCGTGGCCTTGGCTTCGGGGTTACCCGGGCAAGACGGGAGATCTTCAACGCCCAGCTGCAGAAGCTGGGGATTGGACTTGATAAACGTCCCAATGCCAAAGTGGGTCTTCTCTCTGGGGGGGAGCGCCAGGCACTCAGCCTTCTGATGGCAACCTTTACCCAGCCCCAGATTCTGCTGCTTGATGAACATACGGCTGCACTTGACCCTTCACGTGCCGAATTAATTACCGAGCTGACCGAAACGCTGGTCCGTGAGATGAAACTAACGACCCTGATGGTAACTCACAATATGGAACAAGCGATTCGTCTGGGTAACCGTCTGATCATGATGGATAAGGGCAGAATCATTCTGGACGTCAGTGAAGAGCGCAAGCGCACATTGACCGTACCTGAGCTGCTGGGTGAATTCGAGCGCATCAGCGGCAAAAAGATGGCAGACGACCGCGTGGTACTTGGCTAGGCCAGGCCATACGCTGGGCGTATTATACAGAAAACCTTTTGCGTACCCGCAAGAGGTTTTTTGTGGTATGTTGTTTTCTACATGAACGAATATCAGGTTTAGTTTTTATCACATTATGTATGAACCCAAACAAGGGATAAGCAAGCATATACAGGGGGACCAGGCATGTCATTGCAATTTGATGAAGGTACATATACCGTAACCCGGCGTACGGATTCCATCCAACTGCTCGCGAAGGAATTCGCGCTTTTTCATTTTCTATATGAAAACAAGGAAAAGGCATTTACCCGCAGCCAGCTGCTGGACAGTGTATGGCCGCTGGAGTATCCGGTTGAACGCACCGTGGATGACCATGTGTATCGGCTGCGCAAGAAACTGAAACATTGGGAAGAAGTTTCGCTGGATACGGTTCGGGGTTACGGTTACAGACTAACCATACGGACGAATATGGCAGCGCTGCCCGCCAACCCCTCCGCACACGATCTGGAGATGCGGGAAGTGATCCATGGATTGTTCCGCAAATATCATTTGTTTGGACAGGGGAAATCGATGCTAACCTTGTTTGATCAGCAGGATGCTCTGGGTATCCAGATTGATTCGTTCTATCAATTGTATATCCATTTTATCCAGGGGGATCTGGAATGGCTAATTACTACTGAGGAATTCCCGTTTGAGGAGCGGTTGTACTGGCTGCTGATTTTTGTACACGCGCTGATTGAACCAGCGGAGAGTTTGCGTTTGTATGAGCAGGCACTGAGTTCACCTGCATTGTCTGCGGATCAGCTTCGGGAGCTCCGTATCTTGAATATTGTCGAGGTTTATGCAGAGGTTGGTCAATATCGGCGAGCCAAAGCACAGTTAGTAGAGACATATCGCGTCATTGAGACAGACCATCTGCTCAACTTCAAGCTGCCCGTATCCCTGTCGGAGTTGTACGTAGAGTTGTGGGGCGGCAGTGGTGAAAGAGTTGAAGAACAGATGAGCATGTTACGTTCGAGTCTGAAGGAAGCGCCATATTTGCGTGAGATCGGGCGGTTCCAGGTCATGGAGGGGCTGTGGCTGCTGAGGCAGGGGAGAGCTCGAGAAGCAGAGCCGAGAATGGATGACGGGCTGGCTGTTCTCAAAATGACATTGAACGCACCACTATACATCAATTCGGCGAATCAGATCTTGTTATTCATGGCACATCACCGAATTGAGGGACGTCTGGTTCACAAATATCGTCAAGTCTATGCTGAAATTGCCAAAGAATACGGTGTTCCTATGTATGGGCAGCGTATTACGAATGAAGTCCGCGCGTATTTATCCTCATTCCCTCCAGCGTCTGATCTTCCTCTGATATAACTCTCGTATGATTACAGCCAAGGAACATGTAAGCCTGGCAACAAGGCTGTAATCAGAGGAGTAGGAGGAAACCCCACAATGAATACTGTTTCAAATGAATCTCATCAGCCATCACCTTCGTCCCCAATGCCGCCCACAAGTTTGTGGACCAACTTCCGCTTCATGCGTATGTTTATCGCGTATGCGCTCGCTACCTTCGGGGATTGGTTTGATGCCCTTGCCATTCAGGTATTGGTGGCCTATCGATGGGGTGCCGATCCACTGATCATCGCACTGATTCCCGTCTGTATGGCTGTCCCGGGTATCCTGCTGGGTTCGGTGGCGGGTACCCTTGCGGATCGTCTGCACAAAGTAAAGATCATGCTACTCTGTGATGTAATCACCGTTGTGCTTACGGTTGCCATTTTGTTCGCGCCAAGCGCGGCATGGCTGCTTCCGCTTCTGGCCTTGCGAGCCATGATGGGCGTATTCCACATTCCGGCCCAGCAGGCGCTGACGCGTCAAGTGGTGGCCGAGGAGCATCTGTTTCAGGCATCGTCTCTGAACGGTTTTGTCGGACAATGCTCCAAGGTGGCCGGACCGCTTCTGGGTGCCGTCATCCTGGCGGTATTCTCACCTCAGATTTGTATTGTGATCAATGCCTGCACCCGTCTAATATCCGGGTTGGTGCTATGGCCATTGCGACGGTTAACGGAGAAGTCGGAACATTCTATAGGTGAGGAGACGCAAGATCAGCAGGAGCAAGCAGAGACTGAATCGGTGCTGAGGCAATGGACGAAAGGGTGGAGCTTTATACGAAACAGCCGGGCCATTCTATGCACGCTGTTGTTTGGCTGTTTGGGCTTAATGGCGATTCTGATGATTGATTATCAGTTCGTAACGCTTTTCCGCAGCATCAAGCCGGGGAATGAAGCTTTGATCGGGTGGCTGGGCTCATCGGCAGGTGCAGGTGCTGTTATCATGATTCTGCTGCTGAACCGACTGCCTCGAGTCAGTTATGGATGGGGGTTAGGTGGAGGTTTTGTCCTTATTGGCGCAGGTATTGCTGCTCTAGGCTGGGTAGTTCCCCATACCCCGGATGTATGGATTATCGTTTGGGGGCTGTGCATTGGCCTCGGAAACGGCCTCTCTATGGTGACTCTAAATTATTTGTTGCAAAAGGAAACCCCTCCTGCTTATGTAGGACGTGTCTTCGGCATCCAAAATTCGATGTCCAGTGTCGTGCTTGTTGTTGCCCCGCTGGCAGGTGGTGCGCTGATTCATATTATGGGGCCTGGCCTTACCTTTCAATTCATCGGCATTGCTACGCTGGCTATTGGAGTGGCAGGCATCGTATTGCAGCGTGTATTGTGGGGAATCCGGGAATCACATGGCACTGTCCTGAAGGAACACGTATAACATCTATATCTGGTGTGAAAAGAAATACGCTAAAGCCGCTTCCGGTTCGCCGGAGGCGGCTTTGACCATTTGGAAAGGTAGAGGTGGTCATTAGACCTCCCACCAAGCAAAGTAGGCTGTGGACGCCAGCAAGCCTCCAACGGAAAGAGAACCACTGACCGTCAGATTAATGGCCTGACCTGGCGGGACGACATAGCTCCCAAATACGCTGGATGAAAAGGGCCCCGCCTGCAAAGGCATCGTCATTAGCGAAGTTGCTCCGGTAGGCGCCGCGGTGGAAAATCGCACGATGGCAACACTGGTATTGGTGCTGGACAGATTGCTGTTCACGGATGGTAATGTACTCGGCGAGGTCAGCGTTCCATTAGCACTCAGTACCATGGAACCACTGAAGGAAGACAGGAGATTGAGTGCAACCGTAATTCCACCGGAAAGCTTGGATACATACAGCGTTCTCCCACTTCCCACAGGGTTGCTCAACTGGACCGTCGCGATAACGCTGCCGCCCAATAACCCCAGGGTGGTGGAGTTGGTTGTACCGGAATTGAATAGTCTTCCCACGTTTCCTGCATCGCTTTCCGGTGGGGTAATAATGCCCGGAGACTGATAGGTATTGGTATTAGACGTATACACAGGCTGAGTCTGCGGGTTAAACACGTTATTGTTGGGCAAGGTATTCACCACCTTTTCCTTCATGGTTATCTGTCAGAATTCCCACCAGAACAAATTAATGGCTGCCGTCTGATTCCCAATACCCACGCTAACGGATAACGTCTGTCCTGGTGGCACGATAATCGAACCGTTGAAGTTCATCCGAAACATGCCAGCGGTCAGTGGGAGACTTAGCAGGCTTGTAAACGCACCGCCCAGCGTTCCGGTATTTTGCCTAGCGGTGACTACACTGGTATTCGTGCTGCCAAGCAATGTATTGACTGGGACGGGTGTACTTCCTACCGTAACGGTACCCCCGGAATATACGACAAGCGTAGCCGCTGCGGTTGCTCCTCCCGAAATGCTGGAGATTCGCAAAGTTCTGCCGCTGCCAGCGGCATTAATGATCTGCAGCAGAAGATTCTGGTTGTTAGGAAGCAGAGTGTTGTTTGTGGTCAATGCATAGAAACTGCCGGCCGCGGCTGCACCGCTCTCTGCCGAAGCCTCAATTCCGGGGGCGGAAAATGTATTGGTAAGCTGGGTAAACAGGGGACCGTTAGATTGGTTGAACACGTTATAGTTCGTTATTTTACCCACCTCCGATTTGATTGAACTGAACTGACTTTTTGGTACACAAATGTATACTCTTATCCTTGTACTTACAGTGTATGTACAACATGGAGGAAGCGTTTGGGGCAAGAACGGCAAAATCAAAAATAGCGGCAGATGCCGTGCCCGTATTTTAAGTCCGGGCATACGATGCGGAAGCACATTTTTTAAGGGGAATCGAGATGAGTCGAACAGCGAAGCGAAGCAAGAAGAGATTGAGACCAACTAAATATGTGAGCCGCCGCCGACTCCGCCGATCCTGCCGCGCTAAACTGCTGAAACCTCCTTGTTCCCGGATTACTCGTCCCCGGGTCAAGCAGGGTCGTCCCTCACGCACGATACTCCCTGGTGCTACTCACTGTTTTACAGAGCATACCTATGTCGGGGCCGAAACCAGCAGTTCCACCAGTGCTCTTCCTGCTCAGGATACATCATCGCTCAGCTTGTACACATATGGCATTGTGAACCGGGGCAAGAATCCGGCTCTTGTACAGATCCAGATTAGTCCCAATGCAGTGGATTATGCGGTGGACAGCCAGGAGGTGATTGCGGGGGGCCAAACCAAAGCTTTGGTTCCGCAGCGGTTCCTTCGATATACCCGGCTTGCGATTCAATCGGTGGAACCGGATCAACCCACCAGGCTGGATGTTTACTTTCAGGCACAGCGCATGCCCTAAGGTGAAATAACATGACTGATTTCCAGGGAGGAGGACGGGGCTCATGCCTAACTTCACAACGTTTAACACGAATCCGGACAATCTGCGGACCCTGATCTTTGGTCAGGATGCTACCGGTACGGCCCAGCCCGTCAGAACGGATACGAGTGGTAATGTTGTCGGGATCATTTTGGACGGAACGATCAGTAACATCTCGGGTTTGACGACGGTCACCATTAATGCAGGTACCATCACCAACCTTCTGAATGGTACCCTTACGAGTGTACTGGGGGCCACCATTACAGCAGGTACGATTACCAGTGTGCTTGGAGCTACGGTGACAGCGGGGACGTTGACGAACTTGCTGAATGGTACGATCACAAGTGTGCTTGGAGCAACCATCACTGCCGGAACCATAAATAGCGTGCTTGGAGCCACCGTGACAGCGGGAACGTTGACGAACCTGCTGAATGGTACCCTCACGAGTGTGCTTGGCGCGACCATCACGGCAGGCACGCTGACGAATTTGCTGAATGGTACGATTACAAGTGTACTTGGAGCAACCATCACAGCTGGAACCATTACAAGCGTGCTCGGGGCCACCGTGACAGCGGGAACGTTGACGAACCTGCTGAATGGTACCCTCACGAGTGTGCTTGGCGCGACCATCACGGCAGGCACGCTGACGAATTTGCTGAATGGTACGATTACAAGTGTACTTGGAGCAACCATCACAGCTGGAACCATTACAAGCGTGCTCGGGGCCACTGTCACAGCGGGAACGTTGACGAACCTGCTGAATGGTACGCTTACGAGTGTACTCGGAGCCACCATCACAGCCGGAACCATAACGAGTGTTCTCGGGGCCACGGTAACCGCAGGCACATTGACGAATCTGCTGAATGGTACAATTACGAACGTACTCGGCGCCACAATCACAGCGGGAACCATCACCAGTGTGCTTGGTGCGACGATTACTGCCGGAACAATCACAGGCATTCTGGGAGCGACGCTTACTGCCGGAACATTGACGAATCTGCTAAATGGTACCCTCACGAGTGTACTAGGTGCGACCATCACGGCGGGCACGCTGACAAACTTGCTGAACGGAACCATCACCAGTGTACTTGGTGCAACGGTCACGGCCGGAACATTAACCAACCTGCTTAACGGTACAATCACTAATGTGCTTGGGGCCACGATTACGGCAGGCACATTGACGAATTTGCTAAACGGCACGATTACCAGTGTACTCGGCGCGACCATCACAGCCGGAACACTTAGCAGCGTAACGTCGATTTCCCAAAAGAGCTTCCAGGAATCGCAGCTGATCAATACACCCACTGCCAATACGTTCACGCCTCTACCAGCGGTGACAACCAGTGTATTTGGCACATATTCCTTCTTTGTATACAACAGGGGGCCAGGGATCAATCGTGTGGATGCCCAGGTGGAAATCAGCGCCAACGGATCGAACTGGTACACGGATGTGACCACCGTAACGGGAATTTTGGCAGGCTCCGTGGATGTACTGGTTCCCCAGCGTTTCCTCAAATATACACGCCTTTCCTATCGTTCCAGTCTCATCGGTGCACCAAGTACAATCGATGTGTTCTTCAATGGACAAGGCACATAACCAGGTTCTCAATCATATAGGTACATGGAGTCTCATTTAATGGACTTTATGTACTTTTTTTGCGTTGGAGGTGACAGCATATGCAGAACAGGCTGCTTGGAATTCACATGATTGTTCAAAATGAGGAACAACAATTGCCCCGCTGTCTGAATAGTTTTAACCTGCCCGGCATTCAGTGGTTCATTACAGATACAGGCTCGGATGAGCGCACACCAGAGATTGCGAGACAGTTCGGGGCAACCGTACTTCATGCCCAGTGGGAAGATCACTTTGCACGCGCACGCAATATTAGCCTGCCGCTGGCAGATACCGAATGGATTCTGTGTGTAGACGCGGATGAATATGCCATAGATGGTTTGGAAGAGTTAATGAATTATCTGCCCACAGTCCATAAGAGCGTATCAAAGTTAAAAGTGACAATAGAGAATCGGATTGATGAAAAGACGGAAGATCAAGTTGTGTTTCAGCCGGTACGCCTGTTTCGATCGGGTTACGGATACCGCTATGAAGGTCGTATTCATGAGCAGCTGGTGTGTGATGATACGGAGAACATTCAGCGGGAGTGCGACCCTGTGGCTCCGCTGCGGCTCGCTCATGATGGATACCTTGCTTCCCAAATCGCTCAGGGGCGCAAACCTTTGCGGAATTTTAAGCTTTTGCAGCAGGAATTAAAGGAGCACCCGGATCAGCCTTTTCATCTCTACAATCTGGGAGTAACGTATTGCCAGCTGGGAGAGATGGAGAAGGCAGCAGATTCGCTTGCCAATTCACTGCGCCTCACGGAGCTTGGTGCACCGTATCGGTCTACACTCGTGTGCGATTATGCGAAGGTTCTTGGAGCCCTGGAACGCTATGATGAAGGCCGCGCACTTCTGGCACTGGAAACGCAGCATTACACGGACTACGCTGACCTTCACTTTCTATACGGTGAATTTCTTGAACAACAAGGTCTCGAGGAACGAGCTTATCAATCCTATGCAAGAGCAGTGGATACATCCGAAGTAGTCCGCAGGCAAACCGATTATGTACATGAACAAGGCACGGACACATACAGACCCTATACCGCCATGGCGCGTCTGGCACAGAAAAAGGGGTTCCTGCAGGAGTCGGCCCATCTGTATGGTCTGGCCTTGGATCACATGCCTGCATATCCCCCCACACTCCAGGGGCTCGCAGATGTATTGCAGCAATCTGGAGAATCGGATGAGGTCATTGCGGAGGCATTATTGCTTCGCTGGAAGAAGCGATTGAATTTAGGGGAGCAGAACTATACAGGAGAAGGTGCAGATGCGATCAGGAATATTGTTCATGCGCTTGCATCCTGCGGAGCATACGGGCAGGCATTGTCACTGCTTCAGGATGTGGCTCCAAATGTTCAGATTGACCCGGCAGTTCAGCTGCACTGGATGTTATGTACGGGCCGATGCCCGGAAGCCGTACAACTTGCAGAACAACTGTGGGGTGAACGTGAGGCGAATGTCGAACCTCTCCTGTCCGAGCAGCGACTGAATTGGGCAGTTGCTTGTTGGGCCAGTGGATCGGGCCTTTCTCCTGCTTTTCTGGAGTCATCTGAGCAGGAAGATCGTGAAGTCTGGGGTACGGTGGACCGGTGGTTCAAAGGACAACAGGTGCAGGGGTGGAACCCCATGAGACAGAGTGGGGAAAGGTTGTCTGAAGTACTGCAATCGACTGCTCTTAACCTGATTCAGGACATCATGCAGCGATCTGTACAAACAGGGCAACTGACAGTGGCCCAGCAGTGGTTTGAGAAGTGGATGGATGGTTGCACGGAGAAGGACCAATGCATGGAATTTAGCAGGTGGCTTGCAGGCATTCTTTATCGCGAAGGATATACCCGGGCGGCCGCTGATCTCCTAATTGGCTGCATGACGGAAGGGAAGCTGGATGCTGAGGGTACCTTTTACCTCGGGGAAGCGTTGTTTGCCAAAGGGCATTACGATCAGGCTGTGACTCTATTTCAGCAGGCGCTCGAGCTGAATGCAGGATCGCATCAGGCGCGAGCCGGAGCTGCCGTAAGTTATTTGTATTTGGCTCTGGGCGTTATTCAAAAGGAGCTGAGTCGCTCTCCTTCTAACCCGGGCCTTGTAGCGGAGCAGGATGCCCTCCTTCAAAGGTTAAGGACAGCCCAAGGTATCCCTTGGCGTACAGATTGGCATGCCAACGAGAGGAGGAACCAGCTTGCCGAGCAACCGCATTTCGCTATGCATGATCGTTAAGGATGAGGAGGAGTGGCTCTCCCAATGTCTAGAGAGTGTCCAGGGAGCTGTAGATGAAATTATCATCGTGGACACCGGCTCTTCGGATCGGAGCAACGACATTGCGCGGCAATACGGGGCTAGAATAGTGCCCTATGTGTGGTGTGATGATTTTGCTGCTGCACGTAATGCAGGTCTGGAGCAGGCGACAGGGGAATGGATTCTGTTTCTGGATGCGGACGAGGTGCTGGATGCAGCAGCGCGGGAGCAGCTTCGAAGCTGGACGGCAGCCAGCCCATGCGACGGATTGTTTTTGAACATTCATAACTATACAGGTACGGGTCAGCAGGGAGCTACAGTGAATCCGGTATTACGTCTGTTCCGTAATGCTCCGGAGCATCGGTTTGAAGGGCGGATTCATGAACAGATTGCAGGGGCCATTTGCCGGAAGAATCCGGATGCTGCTTTTCATGTGACAGACATGATGATCCATCATTATGGTTATCAGACTGCGGTTGTGGAGCGCAAGGACAAGGTGAATCGGAATCTGAAATTATTGGAACAGGCTGTGAAGGAAGAGCCGGAGCAATCGTTCCATCATTATAATCTGGGCGTCGAGTACTTGCGTGTGGGGGAAGCGGAGCGCGCACTTCAGACCTTTCGTGTGGCCAAGGCAGGCATCGATCCTCTGGTGACTAGCTATGCCCACTTATTATTCAAGTATGAGGTACGATGCCTTCAACACTTGAGTCGCTGGCAGGAAGCATTGGACCACATTGAGGAAGCACTTGTGTTATTCCCGGATTATACGGATCTGCTGCATAACCGGGGAGTGTGTCAGGAAGCATTGGGTCACACGGAGCAGGCGGAGGATTCATTGCGTGGAGCCATTCAGTTGGGACCGCCGCCTCCTGTGTACCATACGGAAGAAGGAATGGGCACCTATCAGACTTGGTACGCCCTCGGGCGGCTGCTGGAAGGGCGGGCAGACCTTGAGGGTGCAGTCGATGCTTACGTGGAAGCGGTACGTGCCAAATCCAGCCTACTGCCACCGCTATATCGAATATTTCGTATTATGCGGGTTTCGGGGCAGCAATCGGTTATACCCTCACTGATTACCCATCGTTTCGCCCTGAATTCCGAAGAAGCCACTCACAAGATCATTGGCATTCTGGAGCAGAGTCGTTGTTATGATGCAGCGCTGGAGATGCTGCCAGGCGCAGCTTCGACACCTTCGAAGGAGATGAGAGAACGGCTGTCATTTGCTGAGGCGCTGCTTCATATCGGGCAGGGGAGATGGAACAAGGCGAGGCTCAAGCTGGACACCGTTCGGCGTAAAAAAGGTGAATATGCGCTCCAATCAGCCAGTTGGCTGGAGCGTGTGAACTGGCTGGAAGGGCGGGAGACAGCAGTATCGGATCCGTTAACGATGTGGCTGAATCACTGTGTGCAATCGGGGCCAGAACGGTCCCCAGGACGAGAGAAGGCCGTCTTGCATACGATTGCCAGCACCAATGCCAATGGAAGGCCTGGTGGTACTGAAGTAAAGACTGAAGGAGCAGCTTACGAGGGATGGCAGGCCTTGGGTCTGCTCATGGAGGGATGCGTACACTCCGGTAAATGGGCCGAGCTGCTTGGACTCGTTCAGATCTGCCAGCAGTTTTTGGGTGCGGAGGTCCGCTCGTCGGAAGAGCTCCATCAAGGGCAAGCGCTGAACTGGAATCCGAAATATGCGCAGGAACCTTTTGCCGGGGCTTTCGATACCGCTGCAGGATCGGTCTGGTTGGCGAAGAGTCTTGTAGATGCAGCAGATCATCATTTACAGGAGTTGGCCGGAGAACCAAATGGTGAACGTCATCGCTGCTGGCCAGTGATTCAACAGCTTCGGCTGGAATTGCCGGGACCGGATGGTTTTGAGATCTGAATCATTGACAGTATGGAGGGATGAGCTTGGAGCCTGGAATCAGCCTGTGCATGATTGTGAAGGACGAGGAGGATGGTCTTAGGCGCTGCTTGGAATCTGTCAGGGGAATCGTGGATGAGATAATCATTGTCGATACCGGTTCAGCAGATGATACGCTTCGAATTGCCGCCCTCTATGGTGCCAAGATCATTCGTGCAGAATGGAACGGGGATTTTGCTGCTGCTCGCAATCAGTCTCTTACCGCTGCAACCCAGCCCTGGATTCTGGTATTGGATGCAGATGAAGTATGGGGGCAGACGGAGCAAATGAAGACAGGGCTTACGCACTTATTATCCGGGAGTCCTGATCATGTCTGGGGATACTGGATCAAGGTGACAAGTCTCTTGGGACGGTCTGGTGAAGAACGGGTGACGGATGCGGTGTGCCGCTTATTCAGGAACGATCGCCGGATCACATTCAAGGGTAAAATTCACGAAGAAGTCGCATCATCCATTCTGGCTTTTGTTCCCGAAGGATTGGTGCATTCGGAGCTGGAAGTCCTGCATTATGGCTATCTGGAAGAGGCGATCGTTCGCAAAAATAAAACAGAGCGGAATATGCGTCTGATTCGTTCCGCTCTGAATGATGGGGCAGATGAGCAGCCGGAGCTGCTGTATGCGCTGGCTGTAGAATTGTTTCAGCAAGGGAAGTACAATGAGGCATTGCGGCTGCTGGAACCGCTGCTTGCCCGGCTTGGGCCATCCTGCGGTTATCATTCGGACCTGGTACTCAAAACAGCATATGCCTTAAGGGAAAGTGGGCGACCGGAACGGGCGCTGGCTGTTGTACAGGCGTGGACTACCGTATATGCTGACTTCGCGGATGTGCTGGAGCTTGGCGCGGTACTGGAGTTGGACCTCGGCAGAGAGGAAGCAGCGCTGGATTGGTTGAAGAAGGCACGATCCGCAGCGAAAACAACGGGGCAGTACACTTCCGTTTCAGGTGCCGGAACGTATCGAAGTCTAACGCTGGAAGGCATCGCACTTGAACGTCTGGGCCGCTGGGAAGAGGCTGAGGCAGCCTATATTGCTGCACTGGCAGCGCAGCCCGGAAACATGGCTGCGTGGCAGCGCCTGCTGCTGCTGGCCGCAGCCACCGGGCGGCCAAACGCCATTGCGGATGCGGCAGCGCGTGCACCGCTGCCGTCTGCTGCATGGCAGGCGATTGTTCCGGCCGCGCTGGATGCGCACCGGCCGCAATGGCTGCTGCGCCATGCGGCACCACTGGCGGCTGTGCTGCGGCAGCAGCCGCTCGCCGCCGGGCTGGCGCTGGCCCAGCTGGGCGAAGATGCGGCAGCGCGGGTATCGCTGCAGCCCTGGGCTTCGCATGCGCAGCTCGGGCCCGAGGCGTCGCTGGCGCTGTGGGCGCTCGGCTGCAAGCGCAGCGCGGGGCGCGCACTTGCACGCGCAGGCGCCCACCAGCCGCTGCACAGCCGCACAGCATGCGCGCTGCCTGCAGCGGCACATGCCGCCGATGCGCTGCTGAGCGGCTCCGCCCCGGGCAATGCAGCCGCAGGCAATGCTCCGCGCAGCGCAGCCCCTGCGCCACGCGCTGCAGCAGTTGCGCCACGCGCCGAAGCAGCTGCACCGCCGCAGGCCGTGCACGCTGCAGCGCAGGCGCTCGCGCGCGTAGGCGCCTGGGCCGCATGGCTGCGCCTGCTGCGGGCCCTGCCGCAAGGTGTCGCCCTGGCGCTGCTCGCGGCGCTTCCGCCTGCGGCACGCTGCGGGCTGCTGCGCGCGCCCGCAAGCGTCCGTGAAGGGCTGCTGGAGCTATTCGGCTTGCCGCCGGCAATGCAGCAGCCCTTCACGGACGAAATGCCCGCCACGGCTCGTGCCACAGAGGCACTGCTGGCAGGCACGCTCGCGCTGCTCGCCGGGCGGCAGACTGCAGCGCAGGAATGGGCCATGAGGGCCCGGCATATCGCGCTTCAGCCTGCCGCCTCTGGCCGCCCGGCGACGACTCTATGTTCGCCGGGGCTGCACACGCTGCTGCGCCTGACATCTCCCGGCGCAGCAGCCACCGAAGGCTTTGCATCTCGCTGTAAGATGCTATTCGTCCATCTCTGACGTACCGGGTTTTCTCTCACATAACAGCTAGCCCCATTGCTGGCGTTTGACAGCTTCATCCTTGCTAACGAAAATGGCTACCCTTTCCGAATGACCGCCCGGAAGCAGCGGATTGGCGTCCCATACATGTCGGACCAGATGGCATCATCGGGCTCTTCCACGATGAGCTGTCCATCAATGGTGAGACCGGTAACGGCCATGATGGTCTCGAGTAAATCGGGCCGCATCTCCGGCACATCAAAGGTTGCGATTAATTGTCCATCCGGCTTCATGACCCGGGCGAATTCGCGAAAGGCACGCAGCATCGTGCCTGTATCCAGATGCTCCAGAACCGAAATGCAGAATATACGGTCAAACATGCCAGAGGCATAAGGCAGCTGCGCCAGGTTCGCCTGAGCGCGATGCAGCCTGGTCAAGTAGTGCTCCGGTAAATGACGCGCAGCCTCTTCGCCGAAGTCGGAAGCAATATCCTGCCGGATTGCTTCCTCCGACAAGATGCGTTCATCCCAATCACAGGCGTGAGCTTCCCGGCAGTGTTCGGCCAGCCAAAACTTGAACGGATGGGAAATGCCGCAGGCTGCATCCAGTACCACGTCGTCTTGTTGGGCGAACTGGCGGGCCCATTCATATTCGTAAGGTCTGCTCCACCATGCCGGATGCAGTGGAAATACCAGCGTATCTGTTTTGGGATCGTTTTGCCGAACATATCTGGATACTAATGCTTCATTCTGATTAGGTGTGTCCATCATCCCCGTATCCCCTCTCTCAATCCTGCATCTGCCAAGAACGCCTCCAATACCGAACTCCACTTGCGCCGCCATCCGGACAGATCGTAGGCCACGGCTGTCTCCCTGGCATATATGCCGAGGCGCTCCCGTTCAGCTCTGTCCTCCAGCAGGCGTACCAGAGCAGCGGTGAGTGCGTCATCGCCCGGGGGCACAAGCAGCCCGTTAAACCCGTCCTGTATGAGATCGTTTAACCCGCCCACGTTGGAGGCAACGACCGGGATGCCGCAGCTCATGGCTTCCAGGCAGGCATAGGAGGTCCCCTCCGAGAACACCGTGGGAATCACGGCAATATCAGCCTGATGGTAGGCCTCGCGGATATCCCTGAAGTCGTACGTACGCTGCAAGATGCGATCCTGATGCGGATGAGTGCGGTGCCAATACCGAAATGCCCTGCCCACCGTGCTGCCTTCGACCAGTTCTCCGGCAAATTCAATCTCCAGATCCGGATAGGCACCCAGCAGCCGATCTGCCGCAAGCATCATGGGTATGATGCCTCGTTCCATACTGATCCGGCGCGGATACAGAATTCTCAGAGGACGGACAATCTGTGATGGAAGAACAGTACTGTGGACGCTGACAGCAGAATCAGCGATCTCGTTTGCCTGATCGGAATTGTCAGCGTTATCAAGCAGAACAGCTTCTTTTGCATTCCATCCCGAGATGGAGACCCCGGCTTCTTCTTCCTGGCTGGCGAGATCCTCCTTCCATGCAGACAGCCATTCCGCTTCCTGTTCCTGTCCGAACCTGGGTCTGGGGGGAGCGGGAGTGAAATAG
Source organism: Paenibacillus sp. PvP094 (assembly GCF_040546835.1). Lineage (NCBI taxonomy): Bacteria > Bacillati > Bacillota > Bacilli > Caryophanales > Paenibacillaceae > Paenibacillus > Paenibacillus sp. PvP094. The sequence continues at coordinate 2,409,004 of NZ_JBEPOM010000001.1, forward strand.
GAGGTATCCACAGCATTGGGAATAAGGACAACCTTTCGGGGATCATCAAACGTGCATGCTGCCCGGCAAAAGGTCTGAAAATGGGAGTCCACCGATACGATGCGTACCAGTCCATCCAGTGCCAATTGGATGTGTTCAGCCACCTGCTGCTTGGTCTCCAGCGGCAATCCGGGACGATCCCAGTTAATGCCGTGGCAAATGCCCAGACTGCCGGGCTTGTAGCTGATGGGCTGCCAGAGACAGCTGGCATAGATGACAGGGCCGCGGGCTGCCGCCGCCATCCTCTCGAAGGCTTCAGGCACATCATCCATATCGTAGGCGTATCCGAATACATCTATCTGCTCCGTACGTGTCTGAAATGCTTCATAATATGACAACTGATGCACCTCGGGATTATGCCCCAATTCGCGGATCACACTGCACAGATCCAAAATATAACGTTCAAGCCCCCCTCCGAATACCCGTCCGAACTCCCGGTTGTATCCATCCGTGAAGCTGTGTGTCAAAATGCTGACCACACCCATCTCAATGCTCCTCCTTCCAGGGAACCAGCCGAGGTTCCGGGTCCAGGATGGATTCGTAATGTTCCAGACTGCCCCACTCGCCGCTGGGATCAATGCGTTTGTAACGCAGATACTTGCGAACCCGGTCTTCGAGGCTGCCCGCCCACCCAAGATGCTGTACTTTTAATTCCGTGCGAATGCCAGGCAATACCGAACAGGACAAGGGGAGACGGGGAACGTGATGGTTCTGCTGTGGGTAAAAGTAAGGATACTCGGGCATATAGCGGACAAGTGATGCCGTATGCCGTCTGTGCAGGCCCCAAAGTTCGTCATCCCGGTAGTGGGTCCGTCCACCCCACATATCGTAGAATCGGAATGCCACCCAGTCTGCATGGTCCTGGTTGATCAGATCACGTATTGCTTCCTTGGCCTCCGTACTGTACAGTTCATCCGCATCAACGGACAGCAGCCAGTCCGGTGAAGTACTTACAGCTGCTTGCCATAACGTATTGCGGAGCCGCCATTCCTCAGCAAATAGAGGCTTCTCCAGTTTCTCAAGCCGAATAACTTTTGGATAGGACCTGCATATATCTGGTGTTCCATCGGTACTCGCATCATCCACGATAACGATCTCATCCACGAATTCACTCAGATCACGGAGGACTTCCTCGAGGTATCGTCCGCGTTCATTACGGACCTGCAGCATGGCGGTCAGTTTGTTCCCCTGACTTTTGCGGACACGGCGGATAGAAGAAGGTGTGGGTCGTGAACCCTCGCTTTCCACTTCATTGCTCTTCGAGTCCATCTGATGATCCGCCAATGCTTCGGAAGAGGAGGGGTGAACTTCAATACGAATGTCAGGCTGCATGCCCAGCCCCTGATTATGCTGCGTGCGCTTCTTCGGGTCCAGCATCACGGCACCTCCCCAAGCAGCTGCTGTACAGCGTGGTCCAGCAGTTCCATCTCCACAATCCGGGCAAGAGCTTCCTCATTCTCCATCGCGGCTTCGAGAAACTGTCGTACTGCCCCGTGACGATCTCCCCGCAAGGCCATGGCAGTCCCTGATAACTCCTGATAATCCCTGCGGCTGGAACGATCCTGAATATCTGCCGCATGGACCAGAGCCAGAGCATCCTCCACACATTCGGTCTCCTGATATATCCGGAACTTCCAATGCCGGGCGGTTTCTCCTCCAAGCGCGTCCAATATCCCCAGCGCAGCTCCGTAATCATCGTTTAACCGCAGCAGCTCTGCCTGCACAAGCTGATTCTCCCCTGCCTCGAGCCAGCGGCACAGCTGTTCATAGTGATGCCGTTCCTGTTCGCTGCCTGCACTGATTCCGTAGACTTGCAGCGCAGATTCAACTTCTCCAGCTTTGGCATGAATGGCGGATAGAAACCGATAGTGTGATTGCACACAATCACTTCGTCCGTTCATGATCGCATGTGTAAAGGCCTCCTTCAGGGACGCTGCTGCACGGGAGTCGTCCAGCAAATATTCATAGGCTGCCAGCAAAAAGGAGATCGTCTCATGCGGCCCTGTTTTGGAACGGAGCTGGCGGTAATAGTCTGCACGGATGCTGCACTGGAGCGGAGTGATGGTGTCCGGTGCTTTGGTAACGGTTTGTCTGAGGGCATGAAGAAAAAGCAGCTCATAATCTCTTAGCGGAATTTCGAGATCATCCTTGTGTATGGAGCCAGCCGGAGCCTTGTCTTCACCGCCCAGCCAGACCGCGCGGACGCCCTGAAAGGCCAGCTTCATGTACCGTGTTTCCGAAGACGTGCCGATCAGATCGGCAGTACCAACCAGTCTGGATATACAACCCTCCCACAGCGGAGAGTTTGCTTCATCGCCTGCCGGTTCAGGAAGCAGCACAATGCTGATCTTCGGATGCAGCGATTGAACTGCTGTAAGCCAGTAGGGGTGTGCAATGACGGCTGCGGTGTGATTTTGCTGGAGCAGAATCTCAGCTTCTGGCAGGGTGATTACTGAAATGGCCGGGGGCATCTCTTCCGATCGTTCCTGACTGCTTACATATAAGACTTCTCCCTCGGCCGAGAGCAGGGCAGCGATGTCCGGATAAGGAAACGTGGACCATCCCCCTTTGCGGGGAAAAAGAATGTACCGATTAGGAGGGAATTTCCTGCCATCCTCATTTGACGCTGTTTTCCCGTTGATCTCCGGTATCGATTCGGGCTTATCCATAGGTCATCACCTCACTTTGACTGCATTCTAACGTTCCGCCTCCGCTTCCGGAGGTGTTCCATCTCTCCACATCATATGTACAGCCCTTAAGGCACTTCGCATGATATGTCTGACTCTAGCATATGGGCATGTTGTGCCAAACATGAGCAACTTCCCTGAATAGACGAAGCAGATAAGCCGCATATTAGACTGAATTTTATCCAATGTGTGACCATCGTCACATTTTTTTCGCAATTCTAACGTAGATTGTGATAATTGTCACATGTACAAAATAGGCAATCTGGCACAATACGTTCATCACGTATTTGGCGGACAGACAGCGAAGGTGCAGCTTCCATGCCAAATGCAAATCACTGCGATGTAAACAGAAAGAAGGGGTAACGGTATGGATCCGATTATGTTATCGCGTATCCAATATGCACTCACAACGATCTTCCATTTCTTTTTTGTACCGCTGTCCATCGGTCTTGTACTGCTGGTAGCCATTATGGAGACGTTGTACGTAGTCAAGGGCAAGGAGATCTACAAAACGATGGCCAAGTTCTGGGGCAAGCTGTTCCTGATTAACTTTGCCGTCGGGGTCGTGACAGGTATTCTGCAAGAGTTCCAGTTCGGCATGAACTGGTCCGAGTATTCACGCTTTGTCGGGGATGTGTTCGGGGCGCCACTGGCGGTTGAAGCCTTACTGGCGTTTTTTATGGAGTCTACATTTATCGGGCTCTGGATTTTCGGGTGGGACCGGTTATCCAAAAAGGTGCATCTGGCCTGTATCTGGCTCGTATTTGTCGGCACATTCCTGTCCGCATTGTGGATTCTGGCAGCCAATTCATTCATGCAGCATCCGGTCGGTTTCGAGATTAACAACGGCCGTGCCGAGATGAATGATTTCCTCGCGCTGCTTACCAATGGTCAGCTGCTGGTTGAATTCCCGCATACGATCTTTGGCGCATTAATGACAGGGGCCTTCGTGGTAACCGGCATCAGTGCGTACAAATTGATGAAAAAGCAGGATGTGGAGATTTTCCGCAAATCGTTCAATATTGCCATCATCATTGGTCTTGTTTCCTCATTCGGTGTGGCGTTCTCCGGGCACTTCCAGGCGCAATATCTGGTGGAGACGCAGCCGATGAAAATGGCAGCCAGTGAAGGAACTTGGACAACAACGGAAGATCCTGCGCCGTGGACGGTCATCGCAGCAATAGATCCTGACAAACAGGAGAACTCCGGTGAGATCAAGATTCCCGGATTGCTCAGTTATCTATCCTACAGCAAATTCTCCGGCAGTGTTCAAGGTATGAAGGAACTCAATGCCGAGTATCAGCAGACATATGGGCCAGGGAACTACATCCCGCCAGTACGGACAACGTTCTGGAGCTTCCGTATCATGATTGCTGCAGGTGGTTTAATGATTGTACTCGCCCTGTACGGTACATTTCTGGCGCTGCGCAAGAAGCTGGAGGTAGCTGGAACATGGTTTATGCGCCTGATGGTTTTTGCCATCTCCCTGCCTTTCATCGCCAATACGTCGGGCTGGATTATGACGGAGGTGGGACGGCAGCCTTGGACGGTATTCGGATATATGACGACCGAAGCCAGTGTATCGCCTAACGTGAGCGCAGGCCAGATTCTGTTCTCTACCATTGCGTTTACGGCGGCTTACACGCTTCTGGGCATTGTCATGGTCTATCTGTTCGTTCGTGAGATCAAGGCAGGTCCGCACGCAGTAGATAAGCCGGAGGAACACGATGAATCGGCCGATCCGTTCGGCATGGATGGGGGGTATTCCGTTGTCACTAAGTGAGCTTTGGTTTCTGTTGATCGCTGTATTGTTTGTCGGTTTTTTCTTTTTGGAAGGCTTCGATTTTGGTGTGGGAATGTCCACAGGCCTGATTGCCAAATCAGATCGTGAACGTCGTACCCTGATCAACTCCATCGGTCCGTTCTGGGATGGAAACGAGGTCTGGCTAATCACGGCAGGCGGCGCAATGTTCGCTGCTTTTCCGCATTGGTATGCCACCTTGTTCAGCGGTTTTTACCTGCCGCTTGTCGTTGTATTACTCGCATTGATCGGCCGTGGAGTCGCTTTTGAATTCCGGAGCAAGATGAAGCAGCAGCGCTGGCGCAAAACATGGGATATCATCATTGTCGTCTCAAGCAGCCTCCTGCCATTTCTGTTCGGAGTTGTCTTTGCAACGCTCATGAAGGGTCTGCCCATTGATGGGGAGATGCAGATGCGTGCGGGATTCCTGGACATCGTCAACCTGTATACCGTTGTTGGCGGTCTAAGTGTAACCTTGTTGTGTCTCGTTCATGGGCTGCTGTTCGCTTCCTTGCGGACCGTTGGCGATCTCAGGGAACGGGCGTTGAATATGGCACATAAATTAATGCTGCCGCTGGCCGCCATTCTTGCGGTGTATGCGGTGATGACCTACTTCATGACAGATGTGTTTGCCGTTCGCGGCTGGGCGCTCTGGATCATGGTGGTCCTTGGTGCCGTTTCATTGGGTCTCGCTGCTTACTTCGTACGGCATAAGCGTGAGGGCTGGGCTTTTGGCATGACCGGAGCCGTTATTGCCATCGCGTTTGCCTCTGTATTCATTGGCCTGTTTCCAAGAGTTATGGTCAGCTCCTTCGGCTCAGCGTTCGACCTGACCGTCTATAATGCGGCTTCCGGTGCATATTCACTGAAAGTGATGACGATTGTAGCCTGCACGCTGCTGCCTTTTGTCCTTGGATATCAGATCTGGAGTTATTACATTTTCCGCAAACGTCTGAACGAGCAGCATCACCTGGAGTACTGATATGGGACGGGGACTGCTGAAGCTGCCGGGGATCCGGCCTGTACTGGCGTTGGCTTCAGCGCTGGTATTGCTGCAGGCGATAACGATCATTATGCAGGCCAAATGGCTTGCCGAAGCCATAACGGCACTGTTCGAAGGGTCATCCATCGCAGAGCAGTACCCTGTGCTGCTGCTGTTCCTGGCTGCATTTGCTGCCCGGTATGCCATTTCCTTCTGGCTGCAGCTGGTGGCGATGCGATATGCAGAGAAAACGGGAACAGACCTGCGCAGGCAAATGGTAGAGCAGTGGTTCAGGCTTGGCCCGCGTTTTGCCAAAACGGAAGGAACAGGGCATCTGGTCACGTTGGCACGCGAAGGAACAGCCCAGTACAAGACGTATCTGGAGCTATTTATCCCCCGCATGCTGGGCATGGGATTTACCCCAATCATTATTCTCTTGTATGTGTTCAAGCTGGATATCATGTCCGGTGTTATTTTGACGGTGACCCTTCCCATACTAATTGTGTTTATGATTCTGGTCGGTCTGGCTGCACAGCGTAAGATTGATGGGCAATTCAAGTCATACAAGGCACTGGCCAATCACTTTGTGGATACGCTTCGCGGACTCGAAACGCTGAAAACGCTGGGCCAGAGCGGCAAGCATACAGACACGATTATTCGAGTCAGCCAGCGCTACCGAAAAGCAACGATGTCTACACTGCGCATGGCCTTTTTGTCTTCCTTCGCGCTGGACTTCTTCACTATGCTCTCGGTTGCCTCGGTCGCGGTTGGCCTTGGCTTGCGGCTAACGGAAGGACAAATGCTGCTCGGACCGGCACTGACGGTACTTATTCTGGCACCGGAGTATTTCCTGCCTGTGCGTATGGTGGGTGCAGATTATCATGCCACATTGGACGGCAAGGAAGCCGGAGAAGCCATTGTGCAGATGATTGAGCGGGGGAAGGCAGCCGAGCAGAGACAGCGGGAAGCGTATGCCACTACTGTTCTTCAGACACAGGCAGGGACGGACGGAGTGAGATCTGTACAGCAGTCTTCTTCCGAACGTAAACATGCCTCGACCATACGTGTTGTGTTGGATGATGATCGCACTGCCAGACAAGTGTCTTCAGCTTCATCGAAGCTGATCTGGAACAAGGGCAGCCGACTGGCGCTTACCGACATCCAAGTGCGTCATGAAGAGGACGGGGCCACCTCGCTGGAGGATGTCACCTTTCAGATTTCCGGTATGATCAAGGTTGGCATCATCGGTGCAAGCGGTGCAGGGAAATCAACATTGATTGACGTGCTGGCTGGTTTTCAACTTCCCACATCAGGACGAGTGTTGGTGAACGGTCAGCCCGTGTCCCCGGAGATGATGGAATCCTGGAGAACACAAACGGCTGCCATTCCGCAGTATCCGTATATATTCAGTGGGACCCTTGCTGATAACGTCCGCTTTTATATGCCGGAAGCATCGGATGCGGAGGTCGCAGAGGCAGCTAATGCAGCAGGCTTGAACCAGCTGGTCTCTTCCTTGCCAAACGGACTGTATGAGCGAATTGGAGCCGGGGGTAGACAGCTCAGCGGTGGGCAGGAGCAGCGGGTAGCCTTGGCCAGAGCCTTGCTAAGTGCACGGCCGGTACTGCTGCTGGACGAGCCAACCGCACATCTGGATGTAGAGACCGAGTATGAGCTGAAACAGACGATGCTGCCGTGTTTTGAAGACAAACTCATATTTTTGGCTACGCATCGCCTGCACTGGATGCCGCATATGGACCGCATCATCGTGATGGACAGCGGGACGGTTGCCGAGACAGGAACACATGAAGAGTTGCTTGCAAGACAGGGCGTCTATTACCAGATGATTCGGGCCCAGATGGAGGCGGTATAACATGGAAGCTGAACATGAGCAGATAGAAACGGTCCGAAACGGGCGTGTGAAAAGTAGCTGGATTTCTCCTTACGTGGTACAGTACCGCTGGAGATTTGCCGGAGTTATTGCACTGGGGACATGTGCTGCATGTTGTGCCGTGCTGCTGCTCTTTACTTCAGGGTTCCTGATCTCCAAGTCTGCGCTCCGCCCTGAAAACATTCTGATGGTATATGTACCGATTGTGGGTGTTCGTGCGTTCGGGATTTTCCGTGCGGTGTTTCGATATGCCGAGCGTCTGGCCGGTCATGATGCCGTACTGCGTGTGCTTGCCGATCAACGGGTGAAGCTGTATCGAATATTGGAGCCCCAAGCCCTGTTCCTGCGTTCACGGATGCAAACGGGGGATGTGCTTGGTGCACTTGCCGAGGATGTGGAGCGGCTGCAGGATATTTATCTGCGTACGGTTTTCCCGGCCATCACGGCACTGATCCTGTACGGTGCAGCAGTTATCTCTTTTGGAACCGTGGATCTGGGTTTTGCATTGTGGATGGGTCTTTACTTGTTATTCCTTATTGGGTTGCTGCCAGTCATCACGCTAAAGATTACATGGAAACAGAAAGTACGGTTGAAAAAGGAGAACAGCCACTTATATACGCGCCTTACTGACGGTGTGCTTGGCCTAGGAGACTGGCTGGCAAGTGGTCGGGCGGTGGAGTTCGTTCGTCTTCAGGAGGAGGGGGAGGAGCGGGCAGATTCCGTTCGGCGCAGCCTGCGAAGATGGACGCGCTGGCGTGACCTGATTGCACAATGTGTCATTGGACTGATGGTGGTGTCTGTGACATTGTGGGCAGGAAGCGAGGCTGCGGCAGGACAGTTGCCCGCCGTTATGATCGCGGCATTTGTATTGGTTCTGTTTCCACTTGCGGAAGCCTTACTGCCTGTGTCCGATGCTGTGGAGCGTATCCCCGAGTACCGCGAATCGCTGGATCGATTGCAGCATCTGGAGGGTAAGGGACACGCTCCAGGAGCCACATCAAGCAGAGATGAAACGGTGCAGGCGGCTGAAGCCCCTTCTGAATCAGTGGAGATGACGAATCGTTCACGGGATCAACGCATACGTCTGCGTATCCCTCCGAAGCTGAGAGCGGATATTCGAATGGATCATGTAAGTTACCGCTATGCTTCCGAAGATGCCCCTGCGGTACAGGATGTTTCTCTTCATCTGCCCCAGGGCAAACGGCTAGCAATTCTCGGGCGCAGTGGCGGAGGCAAATCCACACTGCTCAAACTGATTCAGGGCGCTCTGCTCCCTTCAGCCGGGGAAGTTCAGATCAACGATCAGCCTGTGCAGACGCTGGGAGAGAATGTATCTGATGTCATTGCAGTGCTAAATCAGAATCCACATCTATTCGATACAACGGTCGCGAACAATCTGAGAATTGGCCGTCCACACGCAACGGATGAGGAGATCAGACGCGTGGCCGACCAAGTCGGTTTGTCCCGCCTTATCGAATCTCTGCCGCAGGGGTACAATACCCCGATGCTGGAGACGGGCATGCGCTTTTCGGGCGGCGAACGGCAGCGGATTGCTCTGGCCCGGGTGCTGCTGCAGGAGACACCAGTCGTCATCTTCGATGAACCTACAGTGGGACTTGATCCTGTGACGGAACGCGCACTGATGCGCACCATTCTGAACAGCATGCACGGCAAAACGATGATCTGGGTTACCCATCATCTCATTGGTGCTGAACAGATGGATGAGGTCATTTTTATGGAAAATGGACAGATTGCCATGCAGGGTTCTCACGAACAGCTGCTGGCTCGGGAAGAGCGTTATCGACGTCTTGTCGAGCTCGACCGACCAGGATGGGCAGACTGGCAGAAGCCGGGGGTCCCCTTGCCGCCGGCAGCTTCCAGGTAGGTGTGGTTGATTTCGAGGATTGAGGACAGAGATTACGTGGATCGAAAGAAGAGAGAAGACTACTCCAAGTTATAAAGCTGATGGAAGGGTCATATCAGCCAAAAGACGAGCCCGTGGATACACGGGCTCGTCTTTTTTTATCTGTATGGAGCAATGTCGCCTGTCCCTACATTTCGACCAACATGAGAATGATGGAAGAGAGGCAGAGGCAGGTACTGATGAGATACAAGACGCCAACCACCTGCTTATGGTTCAGCCCTGCACGCAGGAGGCGGTAATGAGCCTGGCTTGCATCGGCCTGATAGATGGCTTTGCCTTGAATGAAACGTTTGATAACGACAAAGATATTGTCGAAGATCGGTACACCAAGAGCGAGAATCGGTATAAATAGTGATAGCATGGTGGCTTGCTTGAATGCCCCGTCAAGGGCAATGACGGCCAGAATGAAACCGAGAAATGTCGCTCCGGCATCACCCATAAATACTTTGGCCGGAGGTTTGTTGTATTTCAGATACCCAAGGGTTACACCGACAAGTACGATGGACATGAGTGCCGAATCGCTCTGGCCTTTGGCCAGGGCAACGACAAACAGCGTGACTGCCGAGATCGCTGACAATCCGCCAGCAAGCCCGTCCATGCCATCCGAGAAGTTAATGACGGTGGTTACGCCGAAGATCCACAGGATCGTCAGAATGAACTGCAGCCAGAACGGAAGCATGACGTATTCCGAGGTCAGTGGGTTAACAAACCCGGTGAATGCAATGCCGGAAGCAAATACCAGCACGGCCGCAGAGATCTGAATGATCATTTTGGGCAGAGCAGGAAAGTCTTTGCCTTTTGTTTTGTACCAGTCATCAATGGTGCCGATCGTTAATAGAAGCATACCGCCTGCAACCAGTGCGGCCGTCTCCATGGACAACTGCTTCGTAAAAGCAATGTATGTCAGGAAGAATCCGGTAAATATCGCGTAACTCGCCGTCAGTGGAATGGGCTGCCTGTGCAGCTTGCGTTCTACGTCCTCCCGTGGCTTGTCCACAAAATCAAGGCGGTGGGCCAGTCGGCTAAGCGGAGGAATGAGCAGAAGCACGACAACAAAAGACAGCAAAAAGGCCATTATGTATACCATAAAATTGCTTGATTCACTCCCATCTACCATTTTCCCCCTATTATACGAGCTAGAGCGGAAATCTGTCGATGTCATTATTGTAACCTGCATGATCGCACATGTTGGCAGAAAGCCAAAGTTCAGATCATTTATTGCAAATAAGATCCAAAGAAGTGGTTTGCTGTTTCCGCATGATAGCCGTCATCTCCTTGCCAGGTAGCGGCAAAGATAAAATCGCCGGAACCACCTTTGCCTCTTCTCGGCGTATCTCCAGGAATCAGCAGTCCAGCAGCAGCCCAGATCTCAATCAGGGCATCCCGCTCCTGTTTGCTCGAAGGGAGCAGACCTTTCCACAGCTTTTCAAGCGAGCGTGCACTATCCTTGGGATCACCAGTCTGGCAGGCTGCGAGAAGCTGTTCAAGGATGGCCTTGTCTTCCGAGGTTACCTCGTAGCTTGAATCGTTATCAAGAAGCAGCAGCTCCAGATCCATCAGACAGTAGAGCAGCCATCCATGACGGACCCCGCCCCATTTGATCCGCTCAAAATTCAGGACGTTCAGATCCGCGTTCACATACTGCTTGTCCGACTGTAACCTTAGGTAATTGCAATCCCCGCATGCACTGGTGTTGGCATGAAGCGCGGGCCGTTCCCCATAGGTATGCAGAGGTAAACGTGAGGTGAGTGCCCAACTGGAGAGCGCACTGCGCAGATATACTTTTTTGGTAGACAGGCTATGCAGAAAAGCCGATACGACCCTGTCCTTCAAGGTGATGTCCTGATGAATTTCATGCAGACGCCGGACAATCTCATCGTGGGTGGTGGTCTGCGGATCGAACATCACATGCTTGCTCTTGGCATATTCAAAATCATCCACGGAGAACGGTGCACGTTCTGTCTTCCAGCCGCCACCTCCCCAGAATGTGCTCAGCAGTATTTTTGCCGCTTTTTTATCCAACAATGCAATTAACCTCCTGTCGTATTCAATATTAATTCTACAAGACCGGGAAAACGACTGTTTAGATCATCCTTCCGCAAAGAGTAAAAATGCTGTTTGCCTTCAATACGTGGCTGGATCAGGCCTGCTTCACGAAGGATTTTGATGTGATGGGACAATGTTGATTTGGAAATATGGTCTACTTCGAAGGCGGAACAGTTTTTCTCGCCGGAGCTGGCCAGGCAGTGAGCAATCTTCATGCGCACCGGATCACCAAGTGCATTGCAGACCGTGGTAAACTCCATTTCCGAAGCCATGGGTATCGTAGGTGTTTTCATATCTATGACGGTAGCATATTGAAACGTCTCTTTCAATGTTTGATTTTTTTCGAACTGAGGGTTGTAAGGAGACTGGATCGTGTGATACATTGCTATTCAATAGTTTGAAATTATTCGAACTATAATTCACATCGATTGATGACCATCAGGAGGAACATCATGACTACCTTGTTAAACAACTATTTTCGTTTATTTGACGCTTCCCGTACGGATGCTCGTGCGATGCAGGATTTGCTATCTCTGTTTACACCGGATTCTGAGATTGTGTTAAACGGCACCAGCAGAAGAGGATTTGAAGGTTTTATGAAAGCATTCTACGAGTACAACATGGACGTCAAACATATGTGGGACGGGTGGGTCCTGCAGCCGGATGGCAGCTACCAAACGAACTGGGCTGTGTGTGGGCAAGCTGCTGATGGCACGGTTTATGCAAAAACAGGGATTGATATCGCCCGCTTGAATGATGAGGGACAGATTATGTATCTGGAAAATGTGCAGGACGACAAGGATGCATTCAGTAAATATAAATGAGTAGATTCCCACATAGGATTTTATAACCCGTAATGTCTGTACTCCCATTGGAGAACCCTTTTTCTTATCGAATTCCTCCCCTTCATATATTTGTTTGAAATTACCTATAATTGTTTGGAACTGGTTATAGAACTATTGAACAAAAGGAGGTAATTCAGATGAGGAAAAAGGAAAAAATGCTATCTGTTTGTCTATCATTGCTATTCTCCGGATTAGGGCTTATATACAATCGTCGCTGGATATCAGGAATTTTGTTCGGTTGTATTCACATTATTTTGTGGTTCTTTCTACTTCGTTATTTCGTTATCTACATTGCATATCATGTGACCATTGCGGATGGTGTGATGGGTAATGCACATATGGTATTTGGAATTTTAATTACTGCCATACTCCTTAATACAATAGGAAGTACTGTACTTAGCGCCCAAAGCGCGGGAGAATAGATGTTTACATCAATATAGAAGACCTACTGATATGTCAGTAGGTCTTCTTGTCGTTACATGAGTTAAGCTGATGATGTTCTGCAACTACTTCTGATGCATCGTTTTATTTTGAAAAGCAGCGATATCCGCATACTCTTCTTCAAACTTGCGGGAGATCCGAATGAAGATCGGCAGCAATTCCCGGTAGATGCGGACATGATCCGGGTCAGGCTGATGGCGATGTGTGGATCCAATCATGCCGGATACCGCACTCAGGGAATCAATTCGGCCAAGCGCATAGAGTCCCAGCACGGCTGCGCCAAGGCAGGAGCTCTCAATGCTTTCGGGAATAATCACATCCTGGTCGAAAATATCGGCCATCATCTGCCGCCATAATTCGGAGCGGGCGAAGCCGCCCGTTGCCTGAATTTTGGTAGGACGGCCGATCTTCTCTTCAATAGCCAGCATGACGGTATACAGATTGAACAATACACCTTCCAGGGCGGCACGGATCATGTGCTCCTTCTTATGATGAAGCGTCAGACCGAAGAACGAGCCGCGGGCATTCGGATTCCAGAGCGGAGCCCGCTCACCTGTCATATACGGATGGAAGAGCAGACCTTCCGATCCTGGCGGTACATTTTCCGCGACACGAGTGAGCACCTCATAAGGATCGATACCCAGCCGCTTCGCTGTTTCTACCTCAGATGCTGCAAACTCGTCCCGAATCCAGCGGAAAATGACCCCGCCATTATTCACGGGCCCACCGATCACCCACGCATCCTCGGTGAGCGCGTAACAGAAGAAACGTCCTTTCGGATCGGTAACCGGTTTGTCCACGACCGTACGAATGGCTCCGCTGGTGCCGATGGTTACTGCCACCACGCCAGGATCAATTGCGTTTACGCCAAGATTGGAGAGCACACCGTCACTTGCCCCGATGACAAATGGCGTCGTGTCTGCAATGCCCATTTCCTTGGCATACTCCGGGTTCAGACCTTGCTTGAGCACATGAGTGGTTGGCACAAGCCGGGATAAATGGTCTGGTGTAATTCCTGCCACATGCAGGGCTTCCTCATCCCAGTCCAGCTTCTCCAGATTCATCATTCCGGTGGCAGACGCCATGGAGTGGTCAATCACGTATTCATGGAATAGCTTGAAGAACACGTACTCCTTCATGGAGATGAATTTATGGGTCTGCTTAAAGAGTTCCGGTTGTTCCCGGGTCAGCCACATGATTTTGGTCAGTGGTGACATGGGATGAATGGGCGTTCCTGTTCTCAGATAAATTTCGTGACCGTTCATTTCGGTTTTGAGTGCTTCCGTCCATTCCGCGCTGCGATTATCTGCCCACGTCATGGCGCGCATCAGCGGTTTGCCGTGCTCGTCAACGGGCAGGATGCTGTGCATCGCCGAGCTGAATGATACAAACAGAATCTCATCCGGTTTGACACCTGCCTTGGCTGTCGCCTGCTTAACGGATTCTACAACAGCTTGGAAAATATCGTCCGCATCCTGCTCTGCAATCGCAGGAGTAGGAGTATACAGCGGATAATCGGCACCACCCTGAGCCACGATGGAACCGTTTTGTTCGAACAATACGGCCTTGGTGGATGTGGTACCGATATCTACGCCGATCATATAGGGTGAAGAAGCCATTTTGTTATCCCTCTTTCTCTGGAGCATCTGGTATTAATCTATAGATAAGAATATCAGACTTGAGGGATGGATCAAAATGCAGGAATATTAATCCTTCACGGCTCCGGCGGCAATGTCCGAAATGAACTGACGGCTGATGAACAGGAACATGATAATGAGCGGAATAACAGCCAGCAGAGTACCGGCGATAACCATCGCGTAATCCGTATTGTACAGTCCATTTAACTGTGAGAGGGCAATCTGCAGGGTATATTTCCGTTCATCTGTCAGGACAATGAGCGGCCACAGGTAGTCGTTCCATACTCCGATAAAGGTAAATGCGCCGAGAAACGCAAACGCAGGTCGCAGGATGGGCAGCGCCACATTCCAATAGAGACGGAAGAAATTACAGCCGTCGATCCGGCCCGCATCGAGCAGGTCATTCGGGATGGACTCCGTGGCATACTGCCGAATCCAGAAGATGCCGAAGGCATTCACCATGCCCGGGATAATCAGGGCCTTGAAGGAACCGACCCAACCGAACGTCGCCATGAGCACGAAGGAAGGAACGAGCGACAGCTGGGAAGGCACCATCATGGTGGCCAGCAGCAGGACAAAGAGCCACTTTTTGCCCGGAAACTCAAACTTCGCAAACGCAAAACCCGCTAATGAGTCGAAGAACAGCACGAGCACGGTCACCATGCCGGATACAAACAGTGTATTGACAAATGCACCCCAGAAGTCGATCTGCTGCAGAACCCGGCTGATATTATTCCACAGTTCTCCCCCGAACCAGAGCTGGGGCGGAAATGCGTAGATGTCGGACGTTGTCCGGGTGGACATTACAATCAGCCAATAGAACGGGAACATGGAAATGAGCATGCCCCCGATAAGACCGGTATACAATACGAGCGATTTGAGGTATTTGGACGTCATGAGCGCTCCCCCCTTGTCACATCAGGATGACTTGCCTTGAACAAGCTTCCAGTTCACGATGGAGAACAGGGCGATAATGAGGAACATGCCCCAACCCACCGCTGCACCATATCCGAAGTAATTGTTGATGAACGATTCACGGTAAAGGTACAGAACAATGGTCATCCCGGCTGCGCCTGCACCGCCGTCGTTGCCCACGAGGATCTGAGGTTCGGTGAACAGCTGCATGCCGCCAATCGTGGATGTAATCACCGTGAACAGAATTACAGGGCGCAGCATCGGAATCGTAATCCGGAAAAAGGATTGTATCCCGGATGCACCGTCAATTTTGGCTGCTTCATACAAGGTCTGCGGTATACTCTGAAGTCCGGCCAGATAAATGACCGCATTGTACCCTGTCCAGCGCCAGACGACCATGGAGGAGATCGCCACTTTAATACCCCAAGGCGCATTAAGCCATTCCACGACCGGAAGCCCGACCGACTGCAGGAGATAGTTGAGAAAGCCATAGTTGTTGGCAAACAGTGCACCAAAGATGATCGCCACGGCCACGATGGATGTGACGTTCGGCAGGAAGTAACCGACTCGAAACAGTGTACGGAACTTCACGAACGGCGCATGCAGCAGAAAGGCAACAATCAGGGCGAAGAACAACATGGGAATGGTCGAGTATATCCAGATCATGAATGTATTGCCTACAGCCTGCCAGAACTCGGCATCCGTCAGCATGTATTTAAAATTGTTCAGCCCATTGTAGGTCATTACGCCAATGCCGTCCCACTTATGGAAGGCCAGGTACAATGAAAAGCCGATGGGAAACAGGCCGAACACGGCAAAGAGAATATAAAATGGTGAGATCGCAGCATATAGGGCACGATGTTCCCAAATTTGGGACAGGAGAGATTTCTTCCGATCCAGGTCCGGACGCACGGCTCCGGGTTCGGGAGTGAGATGGGGTTCGGTTACAGCCATATGAATTCCTCCTTATGCAGATATCGAACACACACGTTCTTCAGGTTAACGCTGGAGTTCCCGCTCAACGCGGTGTACGGTATCGGTCCAGACCTGCTGGGGATCGGCATTTTGCTTCGCGACATCATTCAGGCGCCGGGTAATAATGCTGTGTACTGATGGGTAACGTTCACCAAAAAAAGCGTCTGGAACATGCTGTGCCGATTCGGCAAATACAGGCCCCGTCGCCTGTCCGCCGAAGAAGGGCTCCTCTTCTTTCATTGCGGGAGAGTCGAACACACCTGGAGCAGAAGGGAAGAGGTTCAACGTCTGATATTGCTCCAGCTGATTTTCCGGACTCTGCAGCCAGCGCACCAGCTCGAAGGCTTCCTGAGGGTGCTCACTGGACTTCAGAATGGACAGGAACGAACCGCCGTTATTGCCATCTCCGCCAGGAGCACGAGCCACCCGCCACTTACCCGATGTATCTGGAGCGGCTTCCTGTAGCACCTGCTTCATCCAGACCGCACCCACGAAGGATGCAATTTCCCCATTATTCATCGCTGCATTCCAGCCTGGAGTCCAGCCGTCTGCATTCGCCAGCAATCCCTTTTGCTTAAAATCAATGGCGGTATCCCAGCTTGTGCGTACCAGAGGAGAATCCATGCCGATAAACGAACCATCCGGGCGGAAGTAGCGCTCAGCTCCTTGGGACAACACTTGGTTGTAAACGCTTCCAATGTTATCGGTCAGAAATACCTTGCCCCCAAGTTTCTCCTTGATCTGTTCGCCTGCTGCGGCGTATGCTTCCCAGCTATTCAGCTGACGGCTTACATCCTCGGGTTCAGAGGGCAGTCCAGCCTCCTTGAAGAGGTCTGCCCGGTAAAAGAGAGCTGTCGGTCCCGTATCCATCGGGAAACCGATCATCTGTCCGCTGGGCGTGACGCCCTGCTTCCATTTCCATTCAAGATACTGGTCTTCGACGTCCCCAGCGCCGAGATCATACAGGTTATAAAAACGGTCTTCACTGGGGAAGAGCTCCATGATCCAGTCGTTTAGGGCCACAATATCGGGCTCGCCTGATTTGGCGGCCAGCGTTGTCTTGAGCTTCGCCTTGAAGTCACCGCCGATCTTCTGGGCAGTCAGTTCAATATTGGGGAACTGTTCCCTGGCCTTGGCAATCAGCTTATCATCAATGGAACGGTTCCAGTACCATAGTGTAAGCGCTACCTTTTTGTTGTTCGCAGAATCGTCTTGTCCTGGCCAGATGGAGCATCCGCTTATAAGCAGGACGCAGACCATCATGATGGCTGTCCAGCAGGTTCTTTTCCGGCGGATCATGTGCACAACCCCCTCATCGTTAAGTTCGAGGCATGAAGTACTTTGGACTACAACATCATTCTATGAGCAGTTTATAAACTCATACCCAATATTCCGAAAATGAAACACAAATTTGTGTCGGTTTCGTATCCTGATTTTATTAGTTACTTTAAAAACAAAAGTTACTTGACACAATATAATTTTTATTTTAAACTTGCTTACATAAAGTAACTAATGATGATGACAATAATATAGATACGTACTATAAACGTCCAGTGATCTTTTTTCGGTCTGGATACGAATCAATCTGTATATCAAATGGCTTAACAGGAGGAACGAAACATGATGATCAATTCACATATTATTCAACTACTTGCCCCCAAAATCCAGACTTTTCCGAGTGGAAAAGAATTTATATATCTGGTTGGACCGATTAAGCTCCCGGTCAATCTGGATGGAGAGACGCGTACATTTCAGTGGTACAGCTGGCTGAAATCGGATAAGGTCATGGAGAGCGGCGAGCTGATTGAATCGCTGGCTACTGCCGAACTGGCAGAACGTCAGCAGTCGAGTGTGCTCGTGTACGGCGATTTTGCCGAAGCGCAGGAAGCACTGATCCGGATGCACAGCATCTGTCATACAGGTGATATTTTTGGCAGCAAGCGCTGTGATTGTGGCTTCCAGTTGGAGCAATCCATGAAAATGATCGCAGCCCATGGAGCGGGAGCCTTGTTCTACCTGGCGAACCATGAAGGTCGCGGGATTGGGCTGTTCAGCAAAGCAATGGCGTACATTCTGCAAGAGGAAGGTCTGGATACCGTAGATGCGAACCTGCAGCTTGGCTTTACGGACGATGCTCGTAACTATGACGATGCCATTGCTGTATTGCGTGCACTGCGTTCTGCACCGGTTACGTTGATCACCAACAATCCGCGGAAGCTGGCTGCATTGCAGGAAGCGGGACTGAATGTGGGCGGACGTGTTCCACTGTGGGGCGATCGTTCGGCGTTCAATGAGAAATACCTGCAAACGAAAGTAAGTCGTTCGGGTCACCTGGGTGAGAACGATGGTTGGGCCGGGGCCGATGTGCTGCTTCCGCATGCACAGGCTTAAATCTCACTTTATGTGTTAAATCAGCGTTGATTCCAGTGAAGGTATCTTGCTGTACAATCGACAAAAAGTTTGGCTGTTGTTGTTCACTTCCTTAGGGGTGTATGACAACGGCCTTTTGGTGTTTACGACAGAACGATGAACACTATGGGGATGCTTCCTCGTGCCGGGCCCTGCTTGCCGATCTACTATACGGATTATACAATATAGGCAATCTGAATGATGCAGGAGGAACGATGGTGCCATTTGAGGGACAGAGCATGTTACCCGCTGCCAAGAGCATGAAGCAGTTCGAAGCGATTATTGATGGCCCTTACACCTATGGGGTTTTGCTGGATACCCACATTGCCCAACTGGAGAGCTTGCTGGATGAGGCAAGGCGGCGAAGCAAAAAAATTCTGCTGCATGCTGATCTGGTCCAAGGGCTGAAGAACGATGAGTACGCGGCAGAATATTTGTGTCAGCATATACGTCCTGCGGGTTTGATCTCTACACGGGCAACCGTGATTCAAAAGGCGAAACAAAAGGGGATCACCGCAATTCAGCGGGTGTTTTTGCTGGATACAAATGCGTTGGAGAAAAGTTATCAACTGCTGACGAAGACACAGCCGGATTATATTGAAGTGCTTCCTGGCGTTATTCCGCATATTATTACCGAGGTAGCGGAACGGACGGGGATTCCCATTATTGCCGGAGGACTGATCCGGTCTGCCCAAGAGGTTGAGCTCGCGTTGCAGGCCGGTGCAACAGCAGTGACCACGTCCAATTTTGACCTGATCCGACATTTTGGGGAATCGCTTACAGAACCGAAACAATAGCATTAATTTAATCATTATTGCATCTGTCAATCAGGCACCTGTGATATCGAATGATGCAATATGCTTACAGGAGGTTGTCGATATGGAAAAGTATATTATGGCTCTTGATCAGGGGACCACGAGTTCACGGGCTATTCTGTTTAACCACAATGGGGAGATTGTACATATTGCTCAGCAGGAGTTTCCGCAGTATTTCCCCAAACCGGGCTGGGTCGAGCAGAATGCGAATGAAATCTGGAGCTCCATTCTTGCAGTTATGGCTTCATGCTTGGCAGAGAGTGGAATTAAGCCTGCCCAGATTGCCGGAATCGGGATTACGAACCAGCGCGAGACAGTTGTGGTGTGGGATAAGGAAACAGGTCGCCCCATCTATAATGCCGTAGTATGGCAGTCTAGACAAACTGCTGATATCTGTGATGAGCTGAAGACGAAGGGACTGGCTAACCTTTTTCGTGAGAAAACGGGACTGCTTATTGATCCCTATTTTTCCGGTACGAAAGTCAAGTGGATTCTGGACCATGTGCCAGGAGCACGTGAACGCGCGGAGCAGGGAGAACTGCTATTTGGCACGATCGACAGCTGGCTGATCTGGAAGCTCAGCGGAGGTACCCATGTAACGGACGTATCCAATGCTTCCCGTACATTGATGTACAACATCTATGATCTGCAATGGGATGACGAACTGCTCCGTATTCTCGATATTCCAAAAGCGATGCTGCCGGAAGTGCGGGGCTCCTCTGAAGTGTATGCGCACACGATGGATTATCATTTCTTCGGCCACCGGGTTCCCATTGCTGGCGCAGCGGGGGATCAGCAGGCAGCTTTATTTGGTCAGGGATGTTATCACAAGGGCAGTATGAAAAACACATATGGTACCGGGTGCTTCATGCTCATGAATACCGGGAAAGATCCGGTAAAGTCGGACCATGGATTGATCACAACGATTGCCTGGGGTGTTAATGGCAAGGTAGAGTATGCACTTGAAGGCAGCATTTTTGTGGCGGGTTCTGCCATTCAGTGGCTGCGTGACGGATTACGGATGCTGCGTTCCTCCAAGGATAGTGAGGATTATGCTGCACGGGTATCCTCCACAGATGGTGTGTATATGGTACCGGCCTTCGTCGGGCTAGGTAGTCCGTATTGGGACAGCGAGGTCAAGGGCGCCGTATTCGGTCTGACACGCGGCACCACGAAGGAACATTTTATTCGAGCGACGCTTGAAGCGCTGGCGTATCAAACCAAGGATGTCCTGGCGGCTATGGAGTCCGATTCGGGGATTGCTGTCGATTCGTTACGCGTCGATGGCGGTGCAGCGGCCAATGACTTTCTGATGCAATTCCAGAGCGACATTCTGGGCATTCCGGTTGAGCGCCCAACGGTGAACGAGACAACCGCTCTGGGGGCGGCTTATTTGGCAGGTCTTGCTGTAGGATACTGGGAAAGTGCGGATGAACTGAAGAATCATGAGAACACGGAGCGCGTTTTCAATCCGCTGATGGAAGAGGATACCAGAAGTGATCTATACGCCGGTTGGCAGCGAGCAGTGAAGGCTGCGATGGCCTTCAAATAAGAAAGAATATGAAGATATAGCTATTTGTACTTTTTCATTAAACAAATTCAATAGATGATAATTACTGGTGGAAAATGATGCATAACTTACAGGGGATATTTTCCTGGAGAACGAAATCCATATATCCATGATTAGGAAAATAAAGAGGTTAGTGGATCAGTTTGAAATTACGTCCTTGGGCAGAACAACTTTTTGAAATTTTTTTGAATAATGTATCATTTCAGGCCTTCACGCCGCTCAAAATGTGTGATAGGATTAAGGCACAAGTTAAAAAATGATGTCTGGAGATCGGGAGAGACCACGTACCGCTCAGCAATTGCTGCAGCGAATGACGTGGTCTTTTTTTGTTCTTTTTTGAAGATGGATTAGCAAAAATAAAGGCAATGAATGGGAGGCAGACCGATGACTTCACCTTTCTCGGCAGCGATGCGCGGCGAGTATCTTCAATCCATGGCGAATGCACATTTTGACATATTAGTTATAGGCGGAGGGATTACCGGGGCAGGCATTGCCCTTGATGCTGTGTCCCGCGGACTGAAGACCGCGCTGGTTGAAATGCAGGATTTTGCAGCGGGCACGTCCAGCCGTTCAACCAAACTGGTCCACGGAGGGTTACGATATCTGAAGCAGTTTGAAGTGAAAATGGTAGCTGAGGTAGGACGCGAACGGGCAATTGTCTATGAAAATGGACCTCATGTGACGACACCGGAGCCGATGCTCCTGCCCATCTATACGGGAGGTACGTTTGGGCGCTTCAGCACCTCGATTGGTTTGATGGTGTATGACCGGCTCGCGGGTGTGAAGCGCAGCGAGCGCCGTACGATGCTGAACGCTGGAGCTGTCTCGGACAGCGAACCTTTGCTGCGCCGAGAGGGACTGCTGGGTGGCGGGTTATATGTGGAATACCGGACGGATGATGCACGGCTTACCATCGAAGTGATGAAAGAAGCGGTAAAGCGTGGAGCCCAAGCTGTGAATTATGTAAAAGCAGACGGGTTTGTGAAGGAAAACGGAAAGATCATTGGTATTCAGGCCACAGACCAGATCACAGGCGAGCGTGTTCAATTAAGGGCAAGCAAGGTCATCAATGCTTCGGGTCCATGGGTGGATGAGCTCCGCAAGGTAGACGGTTCAAGGCAGGGCAAGACGCTGCAAATGACCAAAGGCATTCATTTGGTGTTCGACGGATCAAGGTTTCCTCTTCGGCAAGCTGTATATTTTGATACGCCTGATGGGCGAATGGTTTTCGCGGTTCCGCGTGATGGCAAAACATACGTGGGTACCACCGATACTGTTTTCCGAGATGACCCGGCGCATCCTCTGATCTCTGAAGCAGATCGGGATTATGTAATCGATGCGGTAAATGGCATGTTTCCAGATGTACAGATTCGTGCCGAAGATGTGGAATCGGGCTGGGCTGGCATACGTCCATTAATCCATGAGGAAGGCAAGAGTCCTTCCGAAATCTCACGCAAGGATGAAGTGTGGGTCTCCCCTTCCGGACTGATCACCATTGCGGGGGGCAAGCTGACCGGGTATCGCAAAATGGCTGAAATGGTCGTTGATCTGGCAGCCCGGGAGCTCAAACAGGAAACAGGGAAATCGATTGGGCCATGCATAACGAAGAAGATGCCGATTTCCGGAGGGGACGTTGGTGGCTCAGCAGGATACTCCGTCTATATAGAGCGCAAGATTAAGGATGGGGTAGCGCTCGGACTTAATCGGCAAGCTGCAGAGCGGCTGGCTCGTACCTATGGATCCAATGTGGATTCCCTTTATGACCGGTTGCCTGATCCACGGGCCAAGGCCGAACTGCATGGCATGCCGCAGGAACTGCTGCTCATGCTGAATTATGCAATTGAGGAAGAAATGGCCGTAACCCCGGCAGACTTCCTGGTGCGACGAACAGGCGATTTATTTTTCCGAATTGACGAGGTGCGTCAGTATAAGTCGGCAGTTATCCAATACATGAATGATCGGCTGTACTGGACGGATGAGCAGAGAACAGGGTATGAACAAGAGCTGGACCGGCTGATATTGGGGGCATCTGGCAAAATATAATGCAGGATTTTGTATGATGGGGTCGAATGGAACATGTAAGCGCGTAACAAAGAGAGGGGATTACATCCATGACGTTACAGATCGGCATCATTGGAACAGGCTGGTTCAGCAAAGTACATGCAGATATTTTGGCACGAATGGAAGGCGTCCGTGTGGCAAGTGTGCTCGGGACCACCTTGGAGAAAGCTGAGGCGATGGCTTCCGTGTATGACGCAGCTGGCTACAGCGAGCTTGAACATATGCTGGATGGGGAGAAGCTGGATGCAGTTTACATCTGCGTTCCGCCAATGTCACATGGTACGATTGAATCGGAACTGATTCGTCGCGGCATCCCTTTCCTTGTAGAGAAACCACTAAGCACAGGGATGGATATTCCGCGCAACATTTTAGATCAGGTGAGAGATACAGGTTTGCTTACTTCGGTAGGTTATCACTTTCGCTATCAGGAAGCCGCCCAGGTGCTTCGGGAGGCAATGAAGGATCAGACGATCGGCATGGCACTTGGACGCTGGATGGGTGGTATGCCAGGCGTTGCCTGGTGGCGCCGTCAGGAAGGATCCGGAGGACAGTTTGTCGAGCAGACAACACATATTGTGGATCTGCTCCGATACTGTGCAGGAGAAGTTACTGAGGTATATGCTGCAGCAGCCCAGCGTGTGATGCATGAGAAGCACGATCATGTTACCGTGGCAGATGTAGCGAATGTTACGCTTAAGCTGGAGAGCGGTGCCATTGCGAGCATTGCCAATACATGCCTGCTGCCGGATGGAGAAGGCGGTGCCGGACTTCAGTTCTACACGGAAGCCGGAGTATGGGACTGGACACCGGACCGTCTGCTGCTGCCGAGTGCTGCTTCTCACGCAATGGCAGGTCAGGAGATTCCGCCAGGACATAACCCGTATGAACGGGAGAACGAGGCGTTCATTCATGCTCTTCGGACGGGTGACCGTACGCAGATTCTGTCTGATTACGCGGATGCCTGCCGTACACAGGAGATTACAACAGCAGCGCTGGCATCTGCCGATTCCGGTCTGCCGGTGCAGCTGAAGCCTATTCGGAACCTTTCACATTAAATTATTTAATAGTTAAATTGCAGTTCAAGAAAAAAGCCTGAATGGGAAGCTGATCTGGAGAAGATCAGTACCTATTCAGGCTTTTGGTGTTTTAGATTAGAGGGATCTGCATTGCTATCGTTTCAGCCAGTCGGAGGACCAGCCATAAATTTGGTTGATCACCGGCTCAATAGCCTTGCCTTTGGGAGTCAGCTCGTATTCAACCCGTGGTGGAATTTCAGGATACATATGACGGGTTACGATGCCTTCCATCTCCATTTCCTTCAAACGCTCGGATAACAGACGGCCGCTAATGGCCATTTCCGCTTCCAGCTCTGTGAAGCGCTTAGGTCCGGAGAGCAGCTGATACATGATCAGCAGAACCCACTTCTTACCAATAATGTCCATGGCTTGTGTGATCAAACAGGGACTTGGTGATTTTGCTTTTCTCAGCTTCAACGTGTTCACCTCACTTCGCATAACAATGTTGGAATAGTCTAATTGTCTTGTATATAAAAAAAGTGCCTGGCTTACCGCCACTCTGACGAAAAATAAGAAGCATTCATTCATAAAGGTTACGGCAAAAATCCATGCAACAACCCTTTTGTATGTATTATACACTATTTATCAAAAAATTACTTGAATAAATAATCTTATTATTATATACTCACTTCATAAAAGTAAGCCAGTATCCAATAATACCTAATAGATAGATATGGAGCACTTTATTCGTTCACATGTTGGCTTGAAAACCGAGTCGTCGCAAGACGGCTTTGACATAGATTTAGCATCTTGCAGATTTGATTTGAATGTGGCATGTGCAGCAGGCAAGATGCTCCAGCTTTTCTTTTCATCTAACCTTTAGATCAGTTACAGGAGGAACATACATAATGAGAGTTATTGGATATATTTTTCTGGTCGTGCTTGCAGGTGTATTTGTGATGACAGGACTGAACAAAGTGATGGGTGCAGAGATGATGGTACAGACGTTCGAGAGCTTCTCGTATCCCAAGTGGACGATGTATCTGCTCGGCGCGGTAGAACTGCTTAGTGCAGTAGGTTTATTGCTCCCGCGTACCCGCATGGTAGCAGCAGGTGTGCTGACATTTATTCTGATTGGTGCACTTGGAAGTCATCTGATCTACGGACAATACGGGGCTACTGCTCTTCCAGCGATCCTGCTCGTTGCCAATATTGTTGTTCTGGCGATCGGTATGCGCAAGCTGGAGGAAGAAGAGGTCCTGGAAATCATTCAGGCGTAACCTTATTAGAGCAACGTTAGATTGAATAACCAGAGAGTCAAAGAGGGCGGCTGTGATAACAGTTGCCCTCTTTTACGATGCCTTTATTTAATTCATTTTTCTTTAGGATAAAAAAAAGAAGAACCCACACATATACAGGGTTCTCTTGCAGTAGGACTTCCTCATCGGGAAGATCTCCTGATTATAAATAATAAAATGAAATCGTATTATAGCAATTTCTTTAATTGGGAGACGCGTCCTTGGCTGATGCCAAGCTTTTCCGCAATCTGCTGCTGAGCCAAACCAGGATTCTGTTCAACAATTTCTTTCATTTGTTGCAGCATGCGTGCCGTCTTGGGCCGCAGGTCAGGGTATTCAGTGCTGGCAGGTACAGTTCCTTCATCCCAAGTGGGGGAAGAGACTTTAGCGGAATCGGAAGCAGGACGCTCCACGGCTGCAGGAGCCTGTTTGTTCTGAGGAACGAACCATTCGGGAGAGTCATCCGGGTGTTTTAATTGAACAGCACACGTCCGGCAGATGAATTGCTCTTTGAAATACATTTCCGTATCCATATCACCGCAAAACACACACAACGTTGATTTGTACTTTCTCAAAATCAACTCTTTCCCTTCAATGAAAAACTCAAGCGGATCGCCGATATGGATTTCCATCGTATCCCGCATTTCCTTGGGAAGGACAATTCGTCCAAGGCGGTCCAGAGATCTCTTCATTCCGGTTCTTTTCATCGCATCTCCCCCGCAATATTCGCTTATAAAACATGTCCTTATTGTAAGGAAGAAAGGGCTTTAATACAACAATAATATTTCAAATAATAGGGACAATTCTATCTATTATGGGAAAATAAGTTTAGAAAGAATGGGAGCTACCGCCAGAGTGAACAATGCAGCGAGTACCATGGAGATACTGGAGATGGTTCCTGTCAGGGAACTGAGCTCAAAAGCTTTGGAAGTCCCTGTGCCGTGGGCACCCGTTCCGAGCAGGGTTCCGCGGGCAATCTCTCCATCAATACGGAGCATTTTAACGATAGAAGGACCCATAATCGCACCAAGCAAACCGGTCATGATGACAAAAACAGCAGTAACAGCGGGGATACCCCCAATGGTAGCCGAGACATTCATGGCAATCGGAGTTGTAATGGAACGCGGAATCAGGCTGTGAATCAGCCCGGAGTCCAGCTGAAGCCATTTGGCGAGCAGGGCTGACGAGAGTACGGCCACCACTGATCCGGTCATGACACTGAAAACAATCTCGGATATATGCTTTTTGAGCACATGGAAAAAGGTATAGAGCGGTACAGCAAAAGCTACCGTAGCCGGTTGCAGCAGAAGACTAAGCCATTTGCCACCGCTGCTGTAATCTGCATAATCCGTCCCTGTCGCAAGCAGCACGCCAACGACAAGCAGGGGCGTGATCAGCAGTGGAGACAGATAAACCTTGGGCAATTGGCGATACATGCGTTTGGCGACCCAATAAATACCGACAGTTAACAACAAGCAGAGAAATCCAATCATCCGGTGTGACGCTCCTTTCGTTTGGCGATTCGTGTGGCAACCAGGCCGGTGCAGACCATAACCAGAAATGTACTCAGCAGGACGATGAACAGAATCTGTAGTCCGTCATGTTCAAGCATGGGCATGTAGTTCATGATGCCAACGGCTGAAGGGATGAAGAACAGCAGCAGTTCTCCGAGCAGCCATGCGGCTCCG
This sequence comes from Paenibacillus sp. PvP094, assembly GCF_040546835.1. Taxonomy (NCBI): domain Bacteria; kingdom Bacillati; phylum Bacillota; class Bacilli; order Caryophanales; family Paenibacillaceae; genus Paenibacillus; species Paenibacillus sp. PvP094. Next base: position 2,436,041 of record NZ_JBEPOM010000001.1, read on the forward strand.
ACTTCAATCCAGCGCAGCTTCACGACCCGAGTCTGTAGCAAAATAAACAGTACAACCATGCCGAGTATCGAACCCGGTATAGGCAAATGGAGAGCACGGGCCAACTGGTCCATGAGCAGTGAAAAGACCATGAGGAGAGCAACCTGCAATATACCAAGTCCCCATTTTTTCACTTCAATTCCTCCTTATATCAACGTGATTGATTTATTTTTTTATGAAAATGAATGGAAACACACTTTCTTGTTACAAATTTTACATCGCATTATCTCATGAGTAAAATGCATATTAAGAATGTTTTCTATTCCATTTATCTATGAGAGGCTGGAATCAGACGATGGATATCCGCCATTTGCAATATTTTCTGGAAGTCGCGAGGCAGCAGAGCTTTACCAAGGCAGCCGAGGTGTTATATATCACACAGCCAACCATCAGCAAAACCGTGAAAAGTCTTGAAGAAGAGCTGGGGGTTACGCTGCTGGATCGGTACGGCAAGAGAGTTGAATTGACCGATGCAGGGCATGTTTTTTTCCGGCAGGCACTGGAAATTGAAAAATCGTTTCGCAGCTTGTCGTCCGAGCTCGACGATCTGATGAACCTGAAGAAAGGACATCTGCGTATCGGACTGCCGCCCATGGTGGGCTCGAGCTTTTTCCCCATGATCATCGGTGAATTTCATAAGGCCTATCCGCAAGTGAGCATTCAACTGTTTGAGGATGGTGCGAAAAAGGTAGAGGCCGATGTCATCAGTGGTGCACTGGATATTGGTGTAGCTGTGCTGCCGACGGTGGATGAGCTGCTTGATCATTTTGTGTTCGTGGAAGAAAAGCTGAATCTGCTCGTTCATCCTTCGCATCCGCTGGCGGGCAAAGAATCGGTTGCCCTGCGTGAACTGGAGCATGATGCCTTTGTGCTGTTCAGGGAGGATTTTGCCCTGCATGATCGGATCATTGTGGCCTGTCAGCATGTAGGATTCCAGCCGAGGGTTGTCTATGAGAGCTCCCAGTGGGATTTGCTCAGTGCAATGGTTGCGGCCAATCTGGGGGTGGCATTACTTCCCGAGACCATCTGCCGTGAAGTGGATCATATGCGTGTACGCATTATGCCGGTTGTGGAACCCGTGATCCCTTGGCAGCTCGGCATGATCTGGCGCAAGGACCGATATCTTTCTTTTGCCACAAGGGAATGGATCGGTTTCACCAAGGCGATGTTGAGCGAAGAAAGGAAATAGAAATTACTTCATATCGTTGATACAATGAGAGCAGAATAATGATGGAGGTGGAGAAACATGAAATTGCGGGTATCCGCTGTACAGTACCAATTGCAAACCATCAGCTCCTTTGAGCAGTTTGCTGCTCAAGCCGAGCATTACATACGGACAGCCGACGAATTCGGAACTGAATTTGTGCTGTTCCCTGAATTTTTTACAACTCAGCTCATGTCCATAGGTGACGGTAAAGGCAACGCGCTGACCATTGAGGATCTGCCCGATTTCACGGAGCAGTATGAACAGCTGTTCACATCCCTGGCGGCGAAGTACAACATGCATCTGATCGGGGGAACTCATGTCATCCGTCGTGAAGGGAAATTGTATAATACCGCCCACATGTTCTATCCGGATGGCCGTATTGCACGCCAGGCCAAGATCCATATTACACCGACCGAAGTACAGGAATGGAACATGGCACCGGGTGATGGCCTTGAAGTTTTCGACACGGATAAAGGCAGAATTGCGATGCTGACCTGTTACGATATTGAGTTCCCGGAAATTGTGCGTATGGCAAAAGCCAAAGGAGCTGACGTCATCTTCTGTCCTTCCTGCACGGATGATCGGCATGGATTCTACCGGGTGCGCTATACGAGTCATGCCCGCGCGGTAGAGAACCAGGTTTATGTTGTACTGACCGGAACAGTGGGCAATCTGCCGACAGTGGACTTCATGCGTGCCAACTACGGACAGGCTGCCATCATTACGCCGAATGATGTCCCGTTCCCGCCGCGCGGCATTCTGGCCGAAGGTGAGATTAACGATGATATGATCGTAACAGCAGATCTGGATCTGGATTTGCTCTATGAAGTACGAGAGCGCGGATCGGTAACGACCTGGCGTGACCGCCGCACCGATCTATATACAGACTGGGAGTAGTCGGAGGCTTGAACTACCCGTATTGTCTGTTGGAAGGAGGAGATGATCAGCATGTATCAAAAAGAGATGTTGATTACCGGTCCGGATCGACATGGTAAGCCCGTAAAAGCTATCGTTCGTACGTATCAGGAGGCTGACTTCGATGAACTGATTCGCATCCAGGCCGAGAGCTTTCCTCCGCCTTATCCGGAAGAGCTGCTCTGGAACCATGAGCAGCTTGCCAGTCACGTAGCCAACTACCCGGATGGGGCTATCTGCATTGAGGTAGATGGTGAGCTAGCGGGATCGATGACCTCGCTGCGCATGCAATGGGACCCTTCACATCCGGCAAGCCACACGTGGGTTGAAGTGACCGATGATGGGTATATTCGCAATCATCAGCCGGGTGGCAACACGCTCTACATCGTCGATCTCTGCGTACGTCCGAAATTTCGCAAGTGGGGACTGGCACAGCTCATGATGCAGGCCATGTATCATCTGGTCATTGCACAGGGGCTTGACCGGCTGCTCGGTGCCGGAAGAATGCCCGGATACCATCTGGTGGCAGATGAAATGACAGCTGAAGCGTATCTGGAGCAGGTGGTATCCGGCGAGAAACGCGATCCGGTGATCTCGTTCCTGCTGCGCTGCGGACGTATGCCAGTGGGCGTGGCGACCGATTATCTGGATGATGAGGAGTCCTGCAACTATGCAGCCCTTATGGAATGGCGCAATCCGTTCAAGACATAATGCACATTTATTATTGGAGGTAGATGAATCCATGGAATTTAAACGAATTACTTCAATAAATGATCCTTTGTTTGCCCAAATGCACAAGCTGATGCAGGAGATTTTCCCGCCTGAGGAAGTGCTGGACTTCCCGCTGTGGCAGGAACCGCTGGAAGACCCCGGCATTCGCGTATTTGTGGCTGTGCATGAAGGGAACGTCGTGGGAGCGACAGAATATCGCTACTATGAGGACTGGAATGTGGCCATGACAGATTTTACGATTATCGGCCGCGAAGGGTTGGGCATCGGCAGTTTCCTTGCCAACCATCGCAAGCGTGACCTGCAGCAGCTTGCAGCAGCAAACGGCAAGGAACTGTTCGGCATGTTCGCCGAGATCTATAATCCGTATCTTAGCCAGGATCATGAATTTGGCGGCATCAAGCCCATGGATCCGTATGTACGGCGCGAGGTGCTGTCCCATCTCGGATATCAACGACTGGACTTCTCATATGTTCATCCTTCCTGGCAAGGGGACGGAGAAGCAGTGGGGGGACTTGACCTTTGCTTTATGCCGGGCAATGAGGAGCAGGGAGAGCTGCCAGCCAGCCTGGTGGCCGATTTCCTGAATCGCTATTATGCTGTCCTGCCGAATAAACCGCAGGAATGGCTTGCCATGGTAGATCAGCTGAAAGCTCGCACTTCGGTGCCGCTGCTGCCTTTGTAATTACGAGATTGAATATACAGCATGACACAGCCTGCGAACGGCTGGAAATGCATGAAGCCCATGAAGCAGGATATCCATTCCTGTATCATGGGCTTTTGTAATAGATTGAATGATTGCTTCTGGGGGCTACTTCTCTGTATTCCGGTCAGGCAGCTGTATTAAATAACTATTGGACAAATGCATAAGATCCAAAGCACGCTCATACTCGTCCTTGGTAATGTAACCTGAGGAAGACGATGAGCCGTCATCTGTTGTGGCGGTTGCCGGAACAGTATTCCCTTCCGGTGACTCAGGTTTAGGTTCCGAACGGTTCTCCACCTGCTTGATGTCCTGCCTTCCGGCATCGGCAAGCGAGTAATGGGTTCCGTCACCATAACCGGTTTCCGGAATGAATAATGAGGCATCATTAAGCACTGAACCGGTAGGCAGATAATAGCGTTCCGGCAGCAGATTGCCTGACTCCCGAAGCAGATCCTGCCCGAAGTGCAGTTGATCCTGGAGAGATGCCCCTGTGAGTCCGGCTATCGTTGGCAGAATGTCCACCTGTCCGCCGATCTGACCCAGCTGCTCTGCAGGCGTAACACCGGGAGCAGTAATGATGAGTGGAATGTTAATCATGTCGGCAGATGTATACTCCCTGCCGTAGATTTCCTTCATTAACTCTTTGTCGTCCTTGTCCAGCGAATAGATGGGCAGGCCGAGGTGGTCTCCGTATACCACCAGCAGGCTGTTTTCCCATAGTCCGCGTTGTTTTAAACCATCGATGAATTGTCCCACCGCCTGATCCGCATAATGCTGGGATACCAGATAATCGCCAGGCAGGGTGTCCGCGTACCGCTCTGGCAGCGTCAGGCTAACCTTTCTCTCTGGCAAATGGTACGGGTGATGCGCAGACATAGAGATGATCTGTGCATAGAATGGCGAGCCTTCTGCCTGCATTTCTTCCAATTTATCGAGCGTTTTGGAATACAGCACCTCATCCGATGCCGAGAAGGCAATAGAATCTTCGGTGCCAAAATAATCTATATCGTAATAGTGATCAAAACCAAGCGCTTTATACAGCTGATCGCGATTCCAGAAACGGACATCGTTTGAATGGAATGTAGCGGTCTGATACCCGTTTGACGACAATAGTTTGGGGAGACTTGGCAGGGCTTTATCGGCATAGACCGTAGATGCAGCTCCGTTTGGCGGTGTATAGAATGATGTATTGACAACAAACTCGGCATCCGATGTATTCCCTTGACCTACCTGCTGATAGAAGTTCGGGAAATACAGGCTTTCCTGTGCAAGCTGGTTGAGATGTGGTGTGACTTCCTGGCCATCAACCTTCAGACCAATGAGGAAATTCTGGAACGATTCCAGCTGGAGGACAATCACATTCCGGCCCTTGGCTGCTCCCGAATCCACAATGGCATCGAGCTCTGTCGTTTGTTTGATCTGATCGATGCGATCCTGATCAATCTCATCAAGCGGAACGGGCTTGTCAGGCCGATCCGCCAGAATGGTATAAGCCTCGTATCCGAGGATCCCCATTTGTTCCGCTTGCGTAATTTCGCTCATGCTTGCCCGGTTAGGGTATATATTCAGCATGCAGATTACTAGGGAAATCATCAGAATAACGGAGGCAACTCTGCGTCTGCTTCTGCGGTCCAGAGGTATCTTTCCCGGACGTTCGGTAACGCCGAGCTTGATCCGGCGCCGGATCAATATGCCGCCAATAATCAGAATATCCGCAAAAATAAACAAGTAATATGGGTCGAGCAGGGAGAACATGCTGCTCTTCACCGACGTCACCTGATTCACCTGCGCGAGCGCGTGATAATTGACGATAACCCCATAATATTTGTAGTACATAATGGCAGCGAAAAAAATGCCTGACAGCACCAGGTTCAGGACAAGATAGGCCCACATCCGTCTTTTGGCTGCAAACCACTCAATCAGACAAAAGCAGATCCAGATCAACGGCAGCTCCGTAAGCAATGGCTTCCAGACGGGGATATCATCGAAAATGACCATCCAGGCCAGGGAGCTTTTGATAATCATGATCACGGTAAACAATATAAACGGTCCGCTTAGAAACCGGGTGAGTGAACTGCGTGACAACATAACCGCCTTCCCTTCCGAAGTTTCATTTAACAAGTATTATGATACCTCATGGTATGTCGTGTCAAAAGTATGAAATAGAAACAGCCCCTCCCATTCGGGAAGAGGCCTTTGTGATCTGCTGCTAAGTAAAACTCGATGGGCGCTTGAGTCTATCAGGTTCCCATTATTCTATTGTATATGTCGTGACATAAGAGGCTCTTGGAAACATGGCTGGTTTCTGTGCGGTCAGCCCTTCACTTGTACTGCGATTGCGGTGGGCATGATTATAGGCCTGAGACTGCTGCCAGCTTTTGAAGTGATCCTCTGACTCCCACAGGGTAAGTACAACATACGTATCATCTTTCAGGGGACGGAGCACCCGGATACCGACAAAACCTGGCTCGTCCTCCACTTTGCGTGCACGGTTTTTGAACCGATCCTCGAAGTCACCGCGGCCGTCTTCCGTCACCGGGATATTATTCAAAACCGCAAAGCTGCCGCCTGTCCAGGAGCCTGCGGCATCAAATGCCTCATATGCGGCTACGCTATCATCCGACTCAATATGAAGCAGACGTTCAGACGTTTCGATGGCAAGACGAACCTGCTCTTCGCTCCGCAGGGTCAGATGCGGATATGCAGCGAGCACGTCCGGAATCGGGGAAGGAACCAAATAAATATACATGGAAGCTGCCTCCTTAAATGTACGTTCCTCTTCAACATAGCATATGGGGAGGGACGAGTCCAATCTGCAGAATGGCTGGTTTGGCCAGGTCTTTTCATGATAAAGTAGAAGGACTAAAACAGAACGGGTGATCGTATGACAAATACCATTCGAATATCAGTCAGGCCTTTGGTTGAATATGTATATCGTAGCGGCAGTATTCGTCCCGGATTCCGTTCCAATGCATCCATGCAGGAAGGAACCCGAATTCATCAGCGGGTGCAGAAGGATTATACGGAGGATGATCTGAAAGAAGTTGTGCTTGAAGCTGAAATCCGGCATGGAGACCTGGTTTATGTCGTTGAAGGAAGATGTGATGGTCTGATTCGTCTGGAGGGTCAGCTCACTGTGGATGAGATCAAATCAACAGCCGGCAACCTGGATGATCTGGGCGACGGACTTCCGGTCCACTGGGCGCAGGCTATCATGTATGCATATATGTATGCCGTTCAGCATGATGAGCCAAGAATGCAAGTGCAGCTTACCTATGTGCAGACCGTGAATAGTCAGGAGAGAAGATATCGGCGCATGCTCGAACGTGAGGAGCTTGAGCAATTTGCTGCTGAGGTCATTGCCGGATATGCTCCTTATGCCGAGATGATTGCTGCATATGAAGAGAAGCGCGATGTCACTGTTAAAGAACTACCGTTTCCCTTTCGCAAATATCGGGAAGGGCAGCGCAAGCTGGCAGGCGCAGTATATCAGACCATCCGTGAAGGCAAGGGACTGATGGCCAAGGCACCAACCGGAATTGGGAAAACAATGTCCGTCTTATTTCCCGCAGTGAAGGCGATTGGTGAAGGCGAAGCCAGTCGATTGTTCTACCTTACGGCAAGAACGACGACTCGTGTTGCGGCAGAAGAGGCTTTTGCCAGAATGCAAGCTGAGGGGCTGAACATGCATGTGATCAGCCTGACTGCCAAGGATAAGATTTGCTTCAAGGAAGAAGAAGCTTGTGATACCGGACAGTGCGGCATGTGCGAAGGGTATTATGATCGCATTAATGGGGCAGTGCTGGATATGCTGGAGCATGAAACATTGATGACACGCCCAGTCATTGAACAGTACGCGCGCAAGCACCGGGTGTGTCCGTTCGAATTTTCGCTGGATGCGGCATACGCTGCCGATGCAGTCATCTGTGACTATAACTACATTTTCGACCCGCGTATTTCCCTCAAACGCATGCTGGAGGAGCAGAAACGCAAGACGGTGCTGCTGGTCGATGAGGCGCATAATCTGGTTGATCGCGGACGAATGATGTTCTCCGCTGAGCTGGAGAAGGCTGTTTTTCTGGATGTCAAAAGGGAGTTTAAGACGCTGGGCAGCAGTGTCGCTGCCGCGAAGGCCATTACAGACCATGCGGGAGCCATCGATAAGTATCTGATTACCCTGCGTAAAAACGGAGGAGAAGAGGGCAAGCTGCTGCAGCAGGAAGCGCCGGAGGAACTGATTGAATTGCTGGAGCCCTTTGTCATGGTTGCGGAGCAGAATCTTGTGGAAGGCGGTTCGGGAAATGCCGAGACGGATCAACTGCTGCTGGATGCCTACTTCACAGCCCAGAACTTCCTGCGTATCGCCAAGCTGTATGATGAACGATTCGTCACGTATGCCGAATGTGTGCGAAGCGAAGTGAGAGTGAAGCTGTTCTGTCTTGATCCATCCGTCCTGCTCCGTCAGACAGCGAAGGGGTTCCGTTCCATCATTCATTTCTCGGCAACCTTGTCACCACTGGGTTATTACCGGGACATGCTTGGTGCAGAGGAAGAGGACTACACGTTGCGTATCCCTTCACCCTTTCAGCGGGAACAATTGGATGTAAGGCTGCTTCCCTTGTCCATTCGCTACAAGGACCGGCAGCGTTCCAGGCAGCCGATTGCGAGCATGCTGCATCAGCTCGTATCCGAGTGGCCGCGGAGCAACCTGCTTGTCTTTTTCCCTTCGTATCCGTATATGCGTGAAGTCTACGAGACTTACATGCAGCTTCCTGGTGAGGCCGATACGGTCATGCAGGAACAGGGCATGAATGAGCTGGAAAGGGAGGCATTCCTGAATGCATTCCAGCCGCATCCGGAACGAACCAGGCTCGTATTCGCCGTGATGGGCGGCGTATTTTCAGAAGGAGTGGATCTGCCGGGAGATCGTCTCAATGGGGTCGTTGTGGTCGGTGCAGGGCTTCCGCAGATTGGACTGGAAAACAACGTGCTTCGTGACTATTTCGACCGCTCAGGACGCAATGGTTTCAATTATGCTTATGTTTTTCCAGGGATGAACAAGGTGCTGCAGGCAGGCGGCAGGCTGATTCGGACGGAAGAGGATACGGGCGTACTCGTATTGGTGGATGATCGGTTCACCCAGGAGCCGTATCGTTCCCTTCTGCCCGAGGAGTGGCTGGACTACAAGCGCATCTCCCCTTCAACCGGAAACTTCTCTGCAGGTGATTGAAGCATAGGCCAAAAAGGGTATTACTTGGATAGCAAACGAACGAACAAGGGCGAATACATATCCGTTCCAACGTCCGCTTCGAAAGCAATCAAGGAGGTCGGTTTTTAATGAAAAGAAATCATACGATGATGCAGTTTTTTGAATGGCATTTGGCTGCAGACGGTAAGCATTGGAAACGACTGGCCCAAATGGCTCCGGAGCTGAAAGCCAAAGGCATTGATTCGGTATGGGTGCCCCCTGTGACCAAAGCCATTACCCCGGAGGATACCGGATATGGTGTCTATGATCTGTACGATCTCGGGGAGTTCGACCAGAAGGGCAGTGTGCGGACAAAGTACGGTACCAAACAGGAATTGGTGGATGCCATTGCAGAGTGTCAAAAAAACGGTGTTGCCGTCTATGTCGACCTGGTGATGAACCACAAGGCGGGTGCCGACGAGAAGGAAGTGTTCAAAGTCATCGAAGTGGACCCTAACGACCGGACGAAGGAAATATCCAAACCGTTCGAGATTGAAGGCTGGACCAAATTTACGTTTCCGGGTCGTGGCGACCAATATTCTTCCTTCAAGTGGACATCCGAGCACTTTAACGGTACGGACTTTGATGCTAAGTCAGAACGCAGCGGCATATTCCGCATTGCAGGAGAGAACAAGAACTGGAGTGAGAATGTCGATGACGAATTCGGCAACTATGATTATCTGATGTTCGCCAATATCGATTACAATCACCCGGAGGTCCGCAAGGAGATGCTTCAATGGGGAAAATGGCTGATTGATACGCTGCAATGCAGTGGTTTCCGCCTGGATGCAATCAAGCATATCAACCATGAATTCATCAAGGAATTTGCAGCAGAGATGATTCGCAAGCGGGGGCAGGACTTCTACATTGTAGGGGAGTTCTGGAATTCCAATCTTGATGCCTGCCGTCAATTCCTGGATACGGTGGATTATCAGATCGACCTGTTCGATGTGTCCCTTCACTACAAGCTGCATGAGGCATCACTGGCAGGCAGAGACTTCGACCTGTCCAAAATCTTCGATGATACGCTCGTTCAGACACATCCAACGCATGCCGTAACGTTTGTCGATAATCATGATTCCCAGCCGCATGAAGCACTGGAATCGTGGATTGGCGACTGGTTTAAACCCAGCGCGTATGCATTGACCCTGCTGCGCCGTGATGGGTATCCGGTCGTCTTTTACGGAGATTATTATGGTATTGGCGGTCCCGAACCGGTGGAGGGTAAAAAGGAGATTCTGGATATCCTGCTGTCTGCCCGTTATAACAAGGCTTATGGCGAGCAGGAGGATTATTTCGATCATCCCAATACAATTGGATGGGTACGCCGCGGCGTGGAAGAAATTGAGGGCTCCGGTTGCGCGATGGTGGTCTCCAACGGGGATGATGGCGAGAAACGAATGTTTGTCGGCGAACATCGCGCCGGTGAAGTATGGACGGATCTGACACACAGCTGCGAGGATAGCATCACCATTGAGAAGGACGGATGGGCTACGTTCCATGTGTGTGGCGGAGGTTTATCCGTATGGGCTTTGCCTGATGAAGAGAGTGCGACTGCGTAAGCTTGAATATAAATATAAACAAGTAAACCACCTGAAATGGCGATGGAATGCCTGCAGGTGGTTTTTTTGCTGGGTACAGCTTTTATTATTGTGCTAACGAAGGCAACCTCTATTCGGCTCCATTGGGGAACATGAATGAAGGCCACTCATCTTCTGGTAAAACGATGCTTCAGCTCCTGAAACTACTCGGAGCATTCCATACTTACCTTACTTCTCATCCAGCTCAAACGATTCCAGTGTGCCGACCATGCGCAGGTCATGCTCGCGGTTGAACCGTTCCCGGGTACTCGCATCTGCATATTCGTCATGATAATGCATTAAGACGGTCTTTTGCCTTACTTCCGCAGGCAGCTGTTCCAGTTCCTTCAGTGAGGTATGGGATTTGATCACTAGATCATGCATGTGGCATTCATGGAAAATCAGCTGCACATCTGCGGCAGCTCGTTCTACCCGTTCCTGATCCAGCGTGCTATCTGCACTGTAGTAGAAGTAGGGCTTCGCAACAATACCATTGCTGACCATGCCCGGAACGTGCTGTGTACGGAATGTCTCAAATGTCACACCGCCCAGTTCGAATGTGCCTCCATCCGGCAGTGGAACGATATCATAATAATCGCTCATTGTACGCTCGCCATCGGTGGTGTAGCGCATGCCTGGAGATAAGATGCTCCATAGCGGCTCAACCAGTTGTTCGTGGATAAACAGGCGCGGTTTGCGGTCACCTACAATTTGCGAATAGTATCCGAGCATCTGTACACCGTTAATGTGGTCTTCATGCAAATGTGTGATAAATACATTATGGATATCAGTCATGGGGAACCCAACCTCTTTGAGTGCTTTTGCATTCGATTCTGGAAAATCAATGACCAGATGTGTGCCTCCAAATTCGGCGAGCATGCTGTTGTGATACTGCTCTACGCTGAACATGTCCCCTGTGCCCAGAAATGTAATTTTCAACGATTTCATCTCCTTGTATGATCTTCAGATCAGCATATCGTTCATTAAAACCAGTATATCTTGTTCGGGGGCATATGCCTAAATCAACCTTTTTTGAATACGCTATCATTTTTTATTGAACTTTGGGAGGAAACAGTGTAGCGTAAAGATGGGAAGTGTACCCATATGAACGTAAACTCACCCAAAGGGAGCGTGCGAAGCGAATGAAGTCTTTTTTGGATGAACAATTTTTGCTGCACAATGAGACAGCCGTCAAGTTATATGAGGATTACGCCAAGGACATGCCGATAATTGACTATCACTGCCATCTCAGTCCACAGGAGATCTACGAGAACAAGACGTTTGGCAATATTACGAAAGCCTGGTTGTACGGGGATCACTACAAGTGGCGGTTAATGCGGGCAAACGGTATCGAAGAGCAGTACATCACTGGCGGTGAGGGCGTGACCGATTACGATCGTTTCCTGGCTTATGCCAAAACCGTACCCATGATGATCGGCAACCCGTTATATGCCTGGTCCCACCTGGAGCTGCAGCGGTACTTCGGGGTATATGAAGTGTTGAATGAGAGCAGTGCTCCAGGAATCTGGGAAAAAGTAAATGCCAAGCTGAACAGTGAAGGGTTTGGCGCACGTGACCTGATCACGAAATCCAATGTCACAGTTGTGTGCACAACCGATGATCCTTGTGATTCTCTGGAATACCATCTGAAGATTCAGGAAATCGAAGGCTTTGATACAGCGGTGCTGCCTTCTTTCCGTCCGGATAAAGGGCTTGAACTGAACCGGGATACCTTCATCGAATGGGTGGGCAAGCTGTCTCAGGCTTCGGGTACAGCAATCTCTGATTATGATTCATTCCTCTCTGCACTGGAATCCCGGGTGGAGTTTTTCCATTCCGTAGGTGGCAGAGTTTCCGACCATGCACTGGACTATGTGCCATATGGCAAGGCAACACGGGAAGAAGCGGCAGCCATTTTTGCCAAAGCACTCGCAGGTCATCACGTGAGCCGTGAGGAAGAGGATAAATACAAGACCGTTACACTGACATTCCTGGGCAAGCTATATGCGGAGCGGGGCTGGGTAATGCAGTTCCATATGAATGCAGCCCGTAACAATAACAGCAGGATGTTCGCTCAGCTTGGACCGGATACCGGATATGACGCGGTGAATGATACGCCGCTTTCTTCTGCGATGATCGGTCTGCTGGACGCACTGGAGCAGGAGAAGGCACTGCCCAAAACCATTCTATATTCCTTGAATCCACGGGATAATGAAGTGCTGGCTGCGATTGTCGGCAGCTTCCAGGGCGGCGGTATCCCGGGCAAAATTCAGCTTGGCGCAGCATGGTGGTTCAACGATACCAAGGACGGCATGCTCGCTCAGATGAGAGCACTGGCCAACGTCGGTTTGCTGAGCCGTTTTGTGGGAATGCTGACGGACTCTCGCAGCTTCCTCTCCTATACAAGACACGAATATTTCCGCCGTCTGGTCTGCAACCTGATTGGGGAATGGGTGGAACAAGGAGAGGCGCCGCATGATATGGAATTGCTCGGACAGATGGTTCAAGGCATTGCCTACAACAATGCCAAGGAGTACTTCCCATTCTCGGCTTCCCTCAAAACCGTATCTGCTTCGCAGTCCTGATTGACATTGAACTTTTCAAAACCGTGGCGAACTGCCGCGGTTTTTTTGTGGTGTCATTTACCTATTTGACTTCCACTGCTGACGAAAATATAATTAGGATACCTAATTAATTGATATACTATTTAATAGTGATCCTATGTTAATTGAGAATTCATTGAGAATGTAAAAAGGAGGAACCCTATATGACAGGTCTGGATCCAGTGGCCCAGAAGCTGCTGTATTCCATCATGCAGTTTAATAAAGGCAAATGGAGACAGCATAAGCCCCACGGTCGCAACCATAATGAAATTATGGTATTGGCCTGTTTGCTCCACGGTTCACATCCGGGAGAGCGTCTGGATTGGCGAGATAATCCTCCCGATTTCAACAGCGAATTGAATGAAGATCATCCAGGACTGAAAGTATCGGAGATCAGTGCGCTGCTGCGAGTAAAATCGCCGACAATCACCCCAGTCATTCGTGGTCTTGAGGACGAGGGACTCGTCAAGCGAACTATGGACCCCGATGATCGCCGTGCCGTACGCATTACGATTACGGAAGCAGGCCGTGATATTATTCGGGCTGCTCATGAAGAGCGCATGCAGATATTCAACAGATTGGTTGAGCATCTGGGAGAGGAAGACAGTACCCAGTTAGCCGAGCTGCTGACGAAAGTATATAGCTTTTTTGACTCGCTCGCGTCCATACAAAAGGAGCATTCAACAGAAGGAGATGATACGCCATGATGAAATTGTTTCGCATGCTCAAGCCTTATCGAATTCCCATTATCTTCATTTTGGGTCTGGTATTGCTGCAATCGCTCGCCGAGCTGTACCTGCCAACCTTGATGGCCGATATCGTCAATTTTGGTATCGTCAAAGGTGATGTTCCGTACATTTGGCAAATTGGCGGCTGGATGCTGGTGATTGCCATTGGGGGTACAGCGTGTTCCGTATTGGCCAGTTACCTGTCTTCCCGTACAGCAGGCGGATTTGCCAAGCAGCTGCGCAGCCGGGTTTTCCGCCACGTGGAGAATTTCTCGCTGCAGGAATTTGATAAGCTGGGCACCGCATCCCTGATCACCCGTACGACGAATGACATTACGCAGGTTCAGAACGTATTAACGATGATGCTGCGCATGATGATTATGGCTCCGATGATGTGTATCGGTGGTATCTTCATGGCGGTATCCCAGGACGCCAAATTGTCTACGATCTTCCTGGTCGTGCTGCCTGTACTGGCGGGTGCCATTGCACTGATTGGGGCCAAAGGTCTGCCGCTATTTAAACAAATCCAAAAAAAGCTGGACCGGCTGAATTTGGTTCTGCGTGAGCAATTAACAGGTATTCGTGTCGTTCGTTCCTTCAACCGCGGAGAACATGAACGCGTTCGTTTTAACGGAGCGAATACGGATCTGAGAGATGCTTCGATTAAAGTTAACGTTCTAATGGCGACCTTGATGCCTGTTATGATGCTTGTCATGAACTTCTCCATGATCGCCATTCTATACTTCGGAGGACAGCGCATAGACAGTGGAAACATGAATATTGGTTCCCTGATTGCGTTTATCCAGTATGCGATGCAGATCATGTTCTCGCTGATTATGGTTTCCATTATTTTTGTCATGATTCCAAGAGCTTCTGCATCCGCAGAACGGATCAACGAAGTGCTGGATATGCAGCCTGACCTTAGTGATCCAGAGCAGCCTCGTGGCATGAAATCCCTGCAGGGCACTATTGAATTCGACAATGTTACCTTCCGTTATCCGGGAGCAGAGAATGCGGCATTGTCGGCTATTTCGTTTACAGCCCGTCCCGGAGAGACCACAGCCATTATTGGCGGTACAGGATCAGGGAAATCCACGCTGCTCAGCCTTATTCCCCGTTTCTATGATGTAACAGAAGGCAGTGTACGGGTGAACGGTACGGATGTACGTGAAATTAGTCAGGAAGATTTACGAGCGAAAATTGGCTTTGTGCCACAAAAGGCAGTCCTCTTCACGGGAACGATTGCGGAGAATATCCGACACGGGAAAGAAGATGCCACGATGGAGGAAATCGTTCATGCAGCCCGGACGGCTCAGGCCGAGAACTTCATTTCCGAGATGAAGGACGGGTATGACAGCCTTATTGCTCAAGGTGGTAATAACGTTTCTGGTGGACAGAAACAGCGTTTGTCCATTGCACGCGCACTTGTTCGCCGCCCGGAAGTGTATATTTTCGACGACAGCTTCTCCGCTCTGGATTTCAAAACAGATGCCAAACTTCGTGCAGCGCTGAAATCCGAAACGACTGAAGCGGCGGTGCTGATTGTTGCACAGCGAGTAAGTACAGTAATGGATGCAGATCGCATTCTGGTTATGGATGAAGGACGCATTGTTGGTTCCGGTACCCATAAGGAACTGCTCGCGAACAATGAAGTGTACCGCGAGATTGTATCATCCCAGCTGACAGAGGAGGAGATCGCATGAGTGAGCGTACCGAACATAAAAGCAAAGCACCACGTTCCGGCGGGCCAGGTCACCCTGGTGGCGGTATGGGCATGCGTCCTCCGGGTGAGAAGCCGAAGGACTTCAAAGGTACGCTGCGGCGGCTGATCAAGTATCTCCAGCCACACCGTTATCGTCTGCTCGGTGTATTGGTAGCTGCAATCCTCAGTACCGTGTTCAGCATTATCAGTCCGAAGGTTATGGCTGAAGGAACTGATATACTGAGCCAAGGCGCCATTGCCATTCTGCAGGGCATACAGGGCGCGGGTATTGATTTTCCTGCATTAATGAAGGTGCTCTACCTGCTCTTGGGATTGTACCTGTTCAGTGCAGCATTTATGTATATTCAGCAATACCTGATGGCTGGTGTTGCCCAGCGAGTGGTTTATGACATGCGTGAGCAGATCAGCGCCAAAGTGGGCCGGCTGCCACTGAAATACTTTGACTCCCGTACCCACGGGGAGACGCTCAGCCGGGCGACCAATGATGTGGATAACATCAGTAATACGCTTCAGCAAAGTTTGGCACAGTTTATTACTTCTGTCGTTACCATTGTCGGCGTAATTATCATGATGCTGACGATTAGTCCATGGATGACACTGATCACCATTTTGACGCTGCCACTCAGTGTAATCGTTGTGATGTTGGTGGCATCCCGTTCACAAAAGCATTTTGCGGGACAGCAGAAATCACTGGGTGAGCTGAACGGACATGTCGAGGAGATGTACACCGGACACAAGGTCGTAAAAGCATTTGGACGCGAAGAACAATCGGTACAGCAATTCGAGAAAGTCAATGAAGAGCTGTATGAATCGGGCTGGAAGGCTCAATTTATCTCAGGGATCATCATGCCGCTTATGAGTTTTGTTGGTAACCTGGGTTATGTTCTGATCTGTGTCGTCGGCGGGATTTTTGTTACACGCGGCGCCATCTCGATCGGGGATATTCTGGCGTTTACGCAGTACTCTCGTCAGTTCACACAACCGATTAACCAGATTGCAAATATCTCCAATATCATTCAGTCCACCATTGCTTCGGCAGAGCGGGTGTTCGAGCTGCTGGACGAAGAGGAAGAGGTACCAGAGTCCAACCAGCCAGTACAATTACAGCAGCCCCAAGGAGCGGTTGCGTTCCAAGGTGTTAATTTTGGATATAAACCGGATGAACTGCTTATCAAAAATATGAATATTGATGTAAAACCGGGTCAGACCGTAGCCATTGTAGGGCCAACGGGAGCCGGTAAGACGACACTGATCAACCTGTTGATGCGTTTCTACGAAATCCAGGATGGAAAAATCACGATTGACGGTGTCGATATCCGGGACATGGAACGCGGCAAGCTGCGTAGTCTGTTCGGAATGGTGCTTCAGGATACATGGCTGTTTAACGGAACCATTCGCGACAACATCGCGTATGGGCGTGAGGGTGCAACCGAAGCAGAAGTGGTTAAGGCGGCAGATGCGGCCCATGCCGATCACTTTATCCGTACGCTGCCGGATGGCTATAATACCGTGCTGAACGAAGAAGCCTCCAATATCTCTCAGGGACAGAAACAGCTGTTGACGATTGCAAGAGCTATCTTGGCGAATCCGTCCATTCTTATTCTGGATGAAGCAACGAGCAGCGTGGATACCCGGACCGAGGTATTTATTCAGAAAGCAATGAATGATCTGATGAAGGATCGTACCAGCTTTGTCATTGCTCACCGCTTGTCGACGATTCGTGGCGCGGATCTCATCCTTGTCATGGATCACGGTAATGTCATCGAACAGGGCAATCATGAGGAATTGATGGCACAGCAAGGATTCTACGCGGATCTGTACAACAGCCAGTTTGCAGAGCAGCAGCCGCAGGCGATCTAAATGAAACGATGCATATAAAGATATAAAAATAAGCCGGGGCTCCTAACAGGGGAGTCCCGGCTTATTTGTTGTGCAGTATCCGTTGTACAGTATCCTTTTGCCGCAAATTTGAAAATAAATTACTTGTCTTTGGATTCCACCACAGCTGTACGATCTGCGTCATCACGGGAATCGACCTTCTCTTCGGGCTTTGCGTCCGTGTTCGCTTCTTGGAGAGCTGACGGGGCGGGTTCGCCCGGAATTTGCTCACGCTGTTCAAGCATGCGTTTCACGACCTCATAACAGTCATCGACATGTTTGTTACCCACATAACGCATGGCTGTGAAGCTGAGAGCCGCGGCTAGACCTTGGCCTGCAAGTGGAACGAACTTGGCCACGGATTTGGTGGCTACGCGTATTCCGACCCGTTTCAGTACCTGAACGACAAGCTCCTTCGTTACCATGCGTCCAATGACTTTGCTTCCGATGGACATGACGAATCCGTAAATCATGGATTTGGTTTCAGGGTCCATGCCGTCGAGCTGTTTTTGCGATAATCCGAATTTATTGTTAATGGCAGGCAATAGCTGCATCAGCATCCCCACATCAGCCAGTACGTCTGTACCAGGTAAAGGGACAAGTGTAGTACCAGCAGAAGCGGTTGCTCTCTTGCGGACCATCGTGCGGCATTCCTTGCGGACTTGCTCCAATTGTTCCAACGTTGCCGGAATCATAGGAAATCCCTCCATTCGTATATGGTATAGATATAACCGATTTAGCTCCTTTTGAATGGCGTTTCCCCAGTGAAGTGGAATATAGGGTGAGGAGTAACCTTTTCTCTCTATCGTGCGTTTAGTAAAAAAAGGAAAATACTCATTTCATGTACGATTTCTAGTTATTACGGATGTGAGGGGGATTACGATGCATACCCGGTTATATGTACAACTGTTATTATGTTGTGTATGTTGGCTGTTCATTACAAGCTGTTCAGAACAGGAGGGGAAGGACCAGATGGAATCCAGTACCAATCAGGAATTATCCGCTGATGAACGGAATGCACTTCTGAAGCAAATCGAGCCTAAACAAATTGAGGCGATGAACAGATTGGGGTTGCAGCTGATTAGAGAGCTTGGAGCGCAGGAGGCACCCAGTGAGAAGAATCTGCTGATCTCTCCTTACAGTATCGCTGCAGCTATGGGTATGGCATATCTTGGCAGTGAGGGAGAAACAAGGCGGGAAATGGCAGAAGCGCTGGGTTGGTCGGAATGGGAAGATAGGCAGTTAAACACGACGGATGCCGCGCTGCATCAATTGTTAATGCATCCAGGCTCTGGAATAGAGATGGGGATTGCTAGTGCCGTGTGGATTAAGAATGGAGTCACGGTAGAAGATGCGTATAAAGCTAACCTGCAGCAAACATTTGAAGCCGAAATCGAGTCATTACATACACAACCCGAACTGGCCAAAGATGAAATTAATCATTGGGTGGAAGAGCATACTCGTGGCATGATCCCTCAATTGTTGCAGGAATCACCTGCAGGGGAAACGCTCATGATACTGGTGAATGCCATAGCATTTGACGGTAACTGGACGAATGAATTTGAACCTGAGCATACAAAAGATGGCGATTTCCGGCTTGCAAACGGAAGCACGGTGTCTGTACCGATGATGCATCAGTCCAAGCAATTCCATTACACGGAAAATGAGGAATGGCAGGCCATTCGGCTTCCCTATGGGAATGAACAAATGTATATGCTGATTGTATTGCCACGGGACGGTCATACGTTGGAAGAAATCCAGCAGCAGCTGGAGGATCATCCCCAAAAGCTGAATGAACAATCTGACTTCAGATTGGTAGATTTGTCTCTGCCCCGTTTTCGAGCCGAGTATGGAGTTCATTTAAAAGAAGCCATGCAGCAGCTTGGTATAGAGAAGGCCTTTGATCCGTATACTGCTGATTTTACAAAAATGATCCCGCGTGGACCGGACTGGCAGGCCTATATTGGCCAAATTATCCACCGAGCTGTGATGGAAGTGAGTGAGCAAGGAACTGTAGCGGCTGCCTCTACACTCTTGGAGATGAGAGCCGGGAGTGCTCCACCCACGGATCGTGTCAAGATGGAGGTTAGTCGTCCATTTATGGTTGCTGTGGTGGATAATTCAACTGGAGCATGGGTTTTCGCTGGTGCCATCCAACAACCTGAACAGGTCGCTTCCCACTGACATCTTAGTAAGTAAAAGTATTGGCTCTTTCGTTACTGCTTCAACCATGACGGCTAAAGGGTAAACAAGCATTAGAATGGAGGAAGAGAGCGATGGCATTTAACAAAGCACTGTTAATTCATCACAATCATGCCGGAAAAGCGAATCGTGCGGATGCTGTAGGTACTGCAGCCGGAGTACTTGCGCCTGCTGTTCGTGAGCTTGTTGTTGTACGCACGGACGAACCCGGCGAGGGGGAAGCCTTGTGCCGGGATCGCGGGGAACAGTTCGATGTCGTTTTTATTTTGGGTGGGGACGGTACGGTGCATGAATGCGTGAATGGACTGGCGAGTCTGCAGAACCCGCCGCTGATTGGGATTTTGCCTGGGGGGACCTGTAATGATTTTGCACGTTCTCTCGGATTGTCACCGGATGTGGAGGTTGCCGCACGTCAGCTGCTTGAGGGTCATGCTGTTTCGATTGATATTGGGCAGGCCAATGATCGGGTATTTACGAACTTTTTTGGCATTGGATTAATCAGTGATACATCGCAGAATATTAACTCCAACCTGAAGGGTACGCTGGGTAAGCTGAGCTACTTCATCAGCACATTGCAGACCATTAGTAACACCGAGCCTTTTCATTACCGGATGGAGGCAGACGGCAAAACAATGGAAGGGGAAGCCGTCATGATCTACGCGGCGAACGGACGGTTTCTTGGAACGAATTCACTTCCATTTGCCCCAGATGCGCTGCAGGATGGCGAACTGGATATCCTCATTATCCATGAGACGGGCATTCCGCTGCTGCGAGAGATCCTGTCGCACAAACCGGAGGGAGAGTGGCAGCCTCAGAATGAAAGTATCAGTTACTTCAAGGCGTCAACCCTGCTGCTGGAGACGGATGCTCCGATGCCCGTTGATACGGATGGCGAATTGTACATGAAAACACCCGCCGAGCTGTCGGTGCTGGCGGGTCATCTGACTTTTTTGACCGGAGATGTGTACTAAGCACTTCTCTGGTTCTTTTTTTATATCAATTACCCTTGCCGCGCAGGGCCTGTCATCTGACCTGCGGCATGCCGTTCACGGAATTCATGCTCCAACATACTCATGAGAATGGCATCATGATATTGGTGGTTGTAGTACAGTGCATCTCTGCGGATACCTTCCTGCTGGAAGCCAAGCCTCTCATAGGTACGAACGGCTCGCTCATTGAAGGCATATACCTCAAGCTCGATTCGGTGCAGGTTGCAAATGCCAAAGCCGTAATCAAGCATCAACAGCAGCGCTTCACTGCCATAGCCCTTGCCTTGATGCTCTGCACGATCGATGCCTATTCGCAGGTGTGCACTGCGGTTCTTGGCATGCATGTCCATGAGGACAACCTCGCCGATGAGCTGATCATTTTCCTGTAAGGCGATGAGCAGCATGAGCCGGGAGTCGTCCTGACCTGCGTTCTCGACAAAGCGTTCCACTTGTGTACGGGTAAAGCTGTTCTGTGTTCCTGTAAGTTTTCGCATCTCAGGGTCAAACAGACCTGGAAAGTAGTCATCGACATCCGTCGTCTCAAACGGACGAAGATAGATGCGTTCTGTCTCCAGCAGACGGGGAACACGTGGGGATGATGTTGGTTGGGACATTCGTGATACCTCCTAAAAAGTCAAACATCTGGGGCATGACAAGTGGTCTGTCACTATCAATGCTAATGTACTAATCGTCACTGGATACGGACATGAGTATATCTCGTTAAATTATACTTCACTTTCGCTGAACGGCCCCATCCAGAAATAAGGAAACCAGCTCATGAGCCAAGTCTTCAATGCTTCCATGCATGCTGCGCACATCCTCCCGGTTCGCGAGCATGAGCAGGGAGGTGAATGCTTGGGCGAGCAGCATAGGGTTCGCAGAGCGCAAATAACCGCTGTCCATCTCCCGTTTGAAATGTGTGGCGAGAACATCGAAGATCTGAGTCTCGGCTTCACGGATCTGCGCAAGCTGGTCGGCACTCAGATAGGACTCGGCTTCACGCATCATGGTTTCCGTGTCCACATGGGACTGCTGCATTTTGGCTGCAGCAACACTCTCCAGCCGCTGCTGCAAGGAGCCGGGCTCTTCCAAACGAAGTGCAGTCTGCTGCCTGCCCATATCCATCATACGCGTTATGGCGACAGTGAAGAGCTCCGGTTTGCTGGAAAAGTGATAATAGATGGACGCCTTAGTCACATGGCATAGTGAGGCAATCTGCTGAAGAGAGACCGGTTCATAACCATATTCCATAAATAACTGCGAAGCAGTCATTAATATCTTGGACTGGACTGATGTCTGATCGGTACCTGCTTTGGGTCTTCCTGGTGACCGGGAAGGTGTAGTCTTTTTAGACATGCGGCATACCTCTTTACATAAAAAATTATCTTGGCATAAAGTGTTCAAAAAATTAGTATTGCAAAATTAACCTTACGGTATATATAATTAATTCGATTATACTATGACCCGTGGTTCATTTCTACAATTTATATACAAGACGGTTTCATAGAAACAGAACAGGAGATGAAGAAACGATGCAAGAAGGATCGGGCTATGGCCGCTGGGTTGCGGGCAAACGAACCAAATGGATTACACTGTTAGTATGGATTATTATTGCGGTTGTACTCGGTGTGGTATGGCCAGCCGTAGGCGAGCGCGAAACGAATAACGCACAAGACCTGAGTGATTCCAAACCGTCCGTACAGGCAGCAGCGATTGCCCAGCGGGAGTTTCCAGGTGGGGAAGGCCTCCCTGCATTAATTGTATGGCATCAAGCTGGCGGGTTGACGGATCAGCAGATCGAACAGATTCAGGCGCTAACCGAGCGGCTGGATCAGGATCCGGTAGAGCAGCAGCAAGCGGTTGTGCCGTTGTACCAATTGCCACCGCAGGCCATTCAAGGCCAGCTGTCGGAAGACGGAAGTACGCTGGTTATGCCGCTTTTCTTCAATGAAGGCGCAGACTCTGAACAGCTAAAGGAAGGCATCGAGGCAGTTGAACAGAAAACGGAGGACATTTTTGGTTCCAATCCGTTCGACGTAGCCATTGATGATGCCAAAGCATTAAGCGCACGGGTCACTGGACCGGTTGGTATATCCATCGATGCGAGCGGGCTTTTCTCATCGGCCGACGTATCCCTGTTGATCGCAACAGTGATTCTCGTTTTGGTATTGCTGCTGCTGATCTACCGTTCTCCGGTACTGGCGATCATCCCCATTATTGCGGTTGGTTTCGCCTACATGGTCACAAGTCCGATTCTTGGATTCATGGCGGATCAGGGCTGGATTACGGTTGATGCACAGTCCATTTCCATTATGACCGTATTATTGTTCGGAGCAGGTACGGATTACTGCCTGTTCATGATCTCCAGATTCCGTCAGATTCTCTATCATGAACCGGACAAAAAGAAAGCGTTGTTCCAGGCCATCACCGGATCATCCGGTGCGATCGCCATGAGTGGATTCACAGTCGTTGCAGCCCTGCTCGTGCTGCTGCTGGCTGAGTACGGTGCATATCACCGTTTTGCTGTTCCATTCAGTTTGTCCATTTTCATCATGTTTATTGCCAGCTTGACGCTGGTTCCGGCACTACTTGCCATCTTCGGGCGGGGATCATTCTACCCGTTCGTACCGCGTACGCACGAAATGGAAGTGGAGCGTGCCAAGAAAAAAGGAAAACCGGCTCCGGCTCCGCGCAAAATCAAGGAAAGCTGGATTGGTCGCACAGTTATCACCAAACCATGGACTGTACTGGCCATTACGCTGGTACTGCTCGGTGGACTGGCTGCCTTCTCCAGCCAGATCAAATTTACGTATGACCTGCTGTCTTCCTTCCCGGAAGACGTACCTTCACGTGAAGGATTTACGGTCATTGGGGAACAGTTTTCCGAAGGCGAATTGGCCCCAGCCAAGGTCATTATAGATTCAGAGGGCAAGGAAACCGATCTGAAGCAGCGTCTCGAAGCATTGGATTATGTAAGCAAGGTGGGTGAAGCTCAGCAGGGTGCGGAGAATGCTAACATCACCGCCTATGATGTCGAGTTTAACTTGAATCCGTACTCCATGGAGGCCATGCAGCATATTCCGGATTTGCGGGCGACGGCTGAGCAGGCATTAACTGACGCAGGAATTACCAGTGTGGACAGTCACGTCTGGATTGATGGCCAAACTGCAGAGCAGTACGACATCGAAGTGACCGGAGAGCGGGATGCGAGCATCATTATCCCTGTTGTCATCGGCATGATTACATTGCTGCTTTTGTTATACCTACGTTCTGTTGTAGCGACGGCGTATCTGATTGCCACAGTGGTGCTCTCCTATTTCTCGGCCCTTGGTCTCGGATGGCTTATCATCCATTATGGCTTGGGTGCAGATGCCATTCAGGGTGCGATTCCGCTGTATTCATTCGTATTCCTGGTCGCACTCGGTGAGGACTATAACATCTTCATGATCTCAAGTATCTGGCAGAAACGCAAAACGATGCCTTTACGCCAAGCGATCAAGGAAGGTGTAGGCGAGACAGGTTCTGTTATTACTTCTGCAGGTCTGATTCTCGCAGGTACGTTTGCTGTACTGGCAACACTGCCTATTCAGGTATTGGTGCAGTTCGGAATTATTACGGCAGCGGGTGTGCTGCTCGATACATTCCTTGTCCGTCCATTCATGGTACCGGCCATTACAACCTTGTTGGGCAAATGGGCATTCTGGCCAGGCAAATACAAGCCTGTCGCCGAGGAAGCAAGAGAGAAGCAAACGTCCTCCATGTAATTTGAAGTCCGAATTCAGACAGGATGGATCCATGCACCCTCGTGTGAGCAGCGCATGGACTTAGAAGATGCGGGCAGTGCGAACAACAGCACTGTCCGCATTTTTATGCCAACTCTGAGGGGATGGTTTACGTATAACAGGGTTTTGGGACATAATAGAGGGAACGTTGGTCCAGGGGCTGACGGATGAAAGTACATCAATGGGACAACCAGGGGAAGGATGAAAGTAAGTAATGACGAACCAACTTAATGTGTATTTTAACCATGACGGCGGCGTGGATGACCTCGTATCGCTGTTCATGCTTCTGCAGATGGATAATGTAAAAGTTACAGGTGTATCGGTCATTCCGGCAGACGGATATTTGGAGCCAGCGACCGATGCCAGCCGTAAAATTATTGATCGCTTCGGTACGTATTCCGTCGAAGTATCGAAATCTAACTCCAGAGGTAAAAATCCGTTTCCTGCAGCGTGGAGATTGCACTCCTTTTATGTAGATGCACTGCCTATACTGAACGAATCTGGCAAAATGGAAGCGCCTTTGTCAGCTGTTCCGGCTCACCAGCACCTGATTGAGAAGGTTCGTAACACAGAAGGCAAAACACTTCTTTTGTTCACGGGCCCACTGACAGACCTCGCACGTGCACTTGACGAAGCACCAGACATTGAAGAGAAAATCGACAAGCTGGTCTGGATGGGCGGTACGTTTGAAAAAGGAAACGTGGAAGAGCCTGAGCATGACGGCACAGCGGAATGGAACGTATTCTGGGATCCAGAAGCAGCTTACCGTGTATGGGAAAGTGGCATCCAGATCGACCTGGTTGCACTGGAGAGCACGAACAAAGTACCTCTTACACCTGCTGTGCGTAATCGCTGGGCAGCCGAGCGCCGCTTCGAAGGTGTGGACTTCCTCGGAAACTGTTACGCAGGATGCCCGCCACTGGTGTACAGTGAAACGAATTCCACATATTATCTGTGGGACGTGCTGACAACAGCTTCCGTTGGTCGCGAGGATATCGTGAAGAAGAAAACCGTGAATTGCATCGTAATTCCAGATGGTCCTAGCCAAGGCCGTACGGTAGAGCAAGCCGACGGACGTCCAGTGCAGCTGGTGTACGATACGGATCCGGATGCATTCTTTACTTATATGACCGATCTGGGTAAAAAGGCTGCTCCGCAGCGCTATTAATCCAGACAACCACAAGGTTTTCTTCTACTACTAGAAGATTATAAAAAAGCCGCAGGCAGAGCGCCCAGGATTTCTTCCGGGGTTCTGCCGTGCGGCTTTTTGTTATTTTGAGTCACACAAACATAGCTGCGCGTCAAAGCGTTCTCCGTGAATCCAGGATTCGACGGATAATGGAGCATCAACGATTACATCGTTCCGCCACCTTGGCGAATGGAAGGAGGAATTTTCTCTGGTCCCTGGTTAATATACCGGTTAATAAATGTACCGACTTTGGCATCGTCGAAGGTGTCCAGCTTCATCGTTTTGGTCCAGGCCGTCACGACGACTTCACTGCCCTCTGGAATATCCTTGTTTGGTACAGCCAGTATGCCGGCCCCTGCCTCACGGAACTTGGTCAGATATTTCAGATGCTCCTTCAGGTCGTCGCTGGCATCCTCACGATAGTAGATGATGATATCGCCATGCTCCAGATTGTGAACAAGATAAGGATATCCCGGGAAATCGGTGTAAAAGCCAAACTTGATGTCATGTGGGTTATGAGGCCCTGAAGTGGGAATGGTCATGTCGTAATCAATAGGGTCTTCCGTATGTTCTGCACCATAGTAAGGATCTTCCGTTACTTCAATGTTGGCGTTAGCGTTAAGATCAGCCACGTCATATTTGTCGAATGCACCTTGCGTGAAGAACAGAATAAGGATAATGACAGAGACGCCGAGCAATGTGTGTGCAGCCAGCCGGATGGACCGGCTTTTCTTTTTGATGGTGGCTCGTTCATCCTTCTTCATATGACTTAGTACTTTCCCCTGTGTACGCGACGCTAGGATATAAGCTGCGATGGAGAGCAGCAGCAGGACTGTTCCTACAATGAGCCAGACATAGGATGTTCCTGCCTCGTGGTTCATTTGCATATGATTCATATCGTGATTCATCGATAGATCCTCTTCTTTCTTTTCTAAAATGGAAATAGCCTTTAATAACACTACATCATGTAGTGTTTAACTGCGCCGAGAATCCTTCTTCAAGGAAACAGTGAAGTTCCCGGTACGTAAATTCAAACATAAGGTTTGCACTACACATTATAGTGTATCGAAGATGCCAGTGCAATCCTGGATCGGGAAACGAAAAAAGACTCTTCTGAACAAAGCAGAGGAGTCTTTTCGTAGATGTAGTTTTGAAATGAAAATCGGATTACAAACGACCAAATGGTGAAAGCATCATGCCCAGAATTCCAAGAATGGAGCCTGCGAGCAAACGGTACAAAATGTAGAGCAACACAACGTTGGCAATAAGGACGGTATACATGCTGTCGATGGCTGACTTCGTACGATTGAGCGGATGTTGGAACAGCACCGCATTCATACCTGCAAAAACAATGACATACGAGACAACTAGAAAGAAAATTGCGATCGGATATGAAATAAAGATAAACAAGTTCGCGAGCACGAGCGCTGCAACAGACGGAACAAGTAGGGTACCATACTGTGCTACCAGCGTTTTCGGACGAAACGTGATTTTCTCGATTTTCAGTACAGCGTAGATCAGTACTACAGCCACAAGCAGGATGATCGCGGTAAACAGCAGCGGGCGGATGAATCCAGCTACGAATAAACCACTCATATCTAACCGGCTGAAGGTAAGTAAAAAGTATGTAGAGGACAGGATTGCAATGAGAGCCATCGTAATTAATCCATTCAGCGCATGTTGATCACCGACGGTTTTCATCGTTTGGTAAGGACGGGCTAGGACGCTAAGAAAATAGGATATGTACTGTTTGCTGACTTCTTTGGCTTGCTGAACCTTCTCATTTTGCATGACATTGTTCCACTGATTGGCGTCACCTGCAGACGAGTGGTTATTCGGGCCGGAATTGTCATACGTCTGGTCATGAGGTGTTGGAGCAGAAGGTGTACGGGATGGAACGGATTGAGAAGGTGCTGCTTGCGTACTGGACCAACGTGTATATTCCGATTCGGCAGCAGCTGCTGATTCGTGGTCACGGGGAGTGGTAGAAGAAGATGGGGACTGAGTCAGATCTGTACCACACCTCTCGCAGTAATGTGCATTTCCATTTTCATGATTACATACCGGGCATTTCATAACAGGGGCCTCCAATTTCATATATGAAGTAATATAGACATTTTGTCTCATTTTAACGTTTGGTGCCAAAGTTTGTCTATGTTTACAGCGTAATTAATAACCGTAATTTCCCAAATGAAACAAACGGTGTATCAAAAATGATTTTCCAAGCAACAATATTATAGGAAGTCATCAGGTAGAGAGTTTTCGTTTACAGTGGAATTGGCATATGAATTTCGGTGTTTTTTTGGTCATCGTTCGCTTTTATGTGTTATTTGCATGTTAAGTATATCTTTTGGGTTGCCTCCTACCTCATATTTATGTATAATCAAACGTGTTAACACGTCGAATGTACGGTAGTAAATGATGAAGGTGAATTCATGGAACTGCTGGACAGTAATGAAAGCAAGAAAAAGATGTGCCAGTATTACAACGAAATTTCGAAGGAGCTATTCGGCTTCGGTACCACTCTCCTGAGAGTGACCGTGGATCAGAATATTGTGACCTTCTTTGCCAAGCACCGACGTTCGCCACGCTCTGACGCCCTGGAAGGGGAGGCCCCCGGCTTGAAGCTGGAAGTGGACTTCCGCATGTCTGTCTTATATAAGAAGAAATTCCGGGAGAAGCTCGAGCAGCACATGGGTTTGCCAATTGAAGCTGTACTAAGGGATTACGATGCGTCCACACAGTGGGCCATTACGAATATCATTCTGGAACAGGCATAACGTGGATCGACTGGTTCGATTCGGGTCATGCGCGCGTTTCGATTATATCGTCCCCAACAATTTCATATGATGGCGTCTAGTCTTCGGATTGATTCTGAAGCAGAAACCAATGATGTACCGGCAGCGGGTGTCGCTTTCCTTTGTTTACGAAGAAAAGTGTTCTTGTTCTTACAAGAATGCTTTTCTTTTTGTTTTTTTTATACACATCACACATTTCAGGAGGAATTCAGGATCATGATGAAAAAGTGGGTTAGCGGTTTGGCAGCAGTGGCAATGACATCGGTATTACTTGCAGGTTGCGGCAGCAGCACAGATGATGCGACAGGTGGATCAGGCAGCGAGGGAACAGCAGCGAACAAACTGGTGATCTCCACGTGGGGCTTCTCCGAAGATTTCTTCAATGAAGAAGTATTTGGTCCATTCGAAAAAGAACATAATGTGGACATCGTGCTTGAAGTCGGCAACAACGCTGAGCGTCTGAACAAAATCCGTCAAGGTACATCGAATGTCGATGTCATTTACCTCTCCGACTACTATGCACAACAAGGTATCGATGAAGGTCTGTTTGAGAAAATCGATCGTTCCAAAATTCCGAATGTTAATGATATTTACGATATTGCCAAAGCACCACTTGGCGAAGACTATGGCCCGGCTTACACCGTTGGACAGCTCGGGATTGCCTACAATCCTGACCTTGTCTCCAAAGAAGTGACTTCATGGAGTGATCTGTGGGATCCGGCATTTGAGAATAACCTGACGATCCCGAATATTACAGCAACAGCAGGCCCAATGGTCGTGGATGCAGCTTCCCGCGTAGCAGGAAACGATACATTTAATGAAGATGCGGCATTTACGAAACTGAAAGAATTGAGCGGCAATGTTGTTAAATTCTACAGCCAAACGTCCGAGTTCGTGAACATGTTCTCGCAAGAAGAGATTGCAGGCGGACCGATCATGGAAATGTATTTCAAGGACCTGAAAGCAGCTGTGCCCAATGCGAAGTTTGTTGCACCTAGCGAAGGCGCATATGCAGTCATGAATACAATCAACGTGGTGAAAGGCAGCAAAAACAAAGAACTCGCCGAAGAGTTCATTAACTGGCAGCTGAGCCAGGATGTACAAGCGAAGTCTGCCAAAGCAAAAGTGGATTCACCAGTAAACACCAAAGTTGAATTGACTGCAGAAGAAGCAGAAGGCGTGACGTATGGCGCTGACGTGGTTGAGAAGCTGAACAAGCTGGATATGGAATTCGTGAACCAACAAGCGAAAGCTTGGACGGATCGTTGGAACCGTGAAATTGCACAATAAGAAACATTGGATAGAGCTAGATAAGAACGACAGATAGCGACTTATCAGAATGAATAACCTTTGCAGCAAGCATGATGAATGGTAAGGAGTGGAGAACGTATGAGTGAGGCGTTACAACGTATCATTCTGGATGTAGATACGGGTATTGATGATGCGCTGGCCATTTTGCTGGCCGTCAAGAGCCGGAAGCTGGACATTCTCGGCATTACCACAGTCTGCGGGAACGTATCGCTCCAGCAGGCAACGGATAATACATGCAAGATTCTTGAACTGGCGGATGCGCCTGATATTCCGGTGATGGCTGGAGCGGCTAGTCCGCTCACCCGACAATCACATTATGAACATCGGGTACATGGACAGGATGGATTGGGCGGAGCACTGCCTGATCCGGCCGTGTCCAAGCAAGCGGAAGAGGGTTTTGCGCCGGACTATATTATAGAGCAAGCCAAGCTGTATCCCGGTGAACTCACGCTGATTATGACTGCGCCATTAACCAACCTGGCACTTGCCTTGCTGAAGTGTCCAGAACTGCCTTCTTTATTGAAGGAAGTGATCTTCATGGGTGGCGTTGTTCGCGGACATGGCAATATTACACCGACGGCAGAGTACAATACGTACGCTGATCCGGAAGCTGCACGCATTGTTCTGCATGCAGGCATTGAGAAGCTTACGCAGGTTGGCCTGGATGTTACGCGTCAAACGCTGCTGAATGAAGCTACAATTGAACGTCTCACAGATCCTGCGCTGCGTGCATACGTGGCTCAGAGCACAGAGATTTACATCAACCGTTACGAACAAATGAATGGTATCCGGGCTTGCGCTCTGCATGATCCGCTGGCAGTGGGCGTTGCCCTTGCACCTGAACTGGTAGGACGCAAATCGTATTACGTGGATGTCGAAACAGCCAGCCGCCTGTGCGATGGCCAGATGGTATGTGACTTTCAAAACCGTTTGGGCCAGCAGCCGAACACGCTTGTCTGCGAAACGGTGGACGCGGAAGCGTTCCTTGAACTTTTTATTAACGCATTAAATGCGTAGCTATGATCTTTACGAAATTTGGGTTCAGTCTAAAAATCAGTCCCTACGTATTTCGCTGCTAGTGGAGGGGACGGAATCGATTCTGTAGAAGCGAAGCGTTCGCCTTTATCCTTGGATTTTTCCTTCATAAGAAGGAGATCAAAAAAACCCAAGGATAACAGCGATCGAAAGAACGATTCGGACCGGAACGGTTGGTGCGATCAACGTAAAGCACTATTTTTGAAATGTGCCTAAATGGGACGTAGGAATAAAACCATTTTATAAGTCAGGAGTACCGCGATGAAGAAATCAGTAATCTACTGGCTATTGCTGCCGGGGTTCGTGTTTTTGGCGGCATTTATGATCATTCCGATTGTCCTGACGATCGGATCAACGTTTTTCCAGGAAAACTCCTTCACATTTGAAGGATACATGCATTTTTTCAGAGACCCTTACTTTTTGAAAATATTGCTTACGACGCTGCAGGTCAGCGTGGTCACCACCCTTGTCTGTGTGGTGCTCGGATTCCCGACAGCTTATTATATTTCGCAAAAAGCGCCGCGCCGCAAAGGTATCCTGCTGGCACTGGCCATTTTCCCATTGCTGACAAGCCCGGTTGTACGCTCGTTTAGCTGGATGATCATTCTTGGACGCAAAGGTCTGATCAATAATGCACTGGTTGGCCTGGGCATCGTGGATAAACCGCTGGATATCCTGTACACGCCGGCAGCCATGATGATTGGTCTGACTCACCTGTTCCTGCCACTCATGATCATCTCTCTGGTCGGTGTGCTTGAGAACATCGACAATGACCTGCTCAAAGCGGCACAAAGTCTGGGAGCTTCCCGTATCACGGCATTCCGCCGTGTCGTATTCCCGCTGGCTGTGCCAGGACTTGTGATCGGAGCCGTGCTTGTATTCGTCGGAAGCCTTACGGCGTATACGACACCGGCGCTTCTTGGAGGCAAGCAGCGTGTTATCGCCACGTTCCTGTATCAAAACGCCATGACCCTTAACGACTGGTATCTGGCCTCGGTCGTTGCCGCAATTATGATTGTCATCACGTTTGTCGTGGTAGGTGTCATGAACAAAATGGCCAAAACTTTAAATCCGAAGGGGTAGACACATATGCGGGAGAAACATATCGGGCTGGGCCTGTTCAGTCTGCTGGTCTTTATCTTTCTGCTGGGCCCGCTTCTGATCATATCGGTCACTTCGTTTGAACCGGGAACGGTACTCAAATTTCCGCCGGAAGGCTTCTCCTTCCGTTGGTACGAAAATATTTTCAACACAGGCGGTTTCCTCCGCACGTTCCAGACGTCCATCATCATTTCTCTGCTGGGGAACCTGCTGGCGCTGCTTCTCGGAGTACCGGCTGCCTATGCACTCAGTCGTTACGATTTCAAAGGCAAGTCATTGCTGAACGCTCTGTTCCTGTCCCCGGTACTCATTCCGGGAATCGTGCTTGGTTTTACATTGATGAAATATCTGATCGTGATCTACCATCTGCCGATGTATTTGGGTCTGCTGATCGGTCATACGATTATCATGCTTCCATTTATCATTCGCGTCATTGCTTCCAGTCTTTCGAGCTTTGACTTTGCCGTGGAAGAAGCTGCACTGAGTCTCGGCGCAGGGCGGGTAAGAACGTTCTTCCAGATCGTGCTGCCCAACATTCGTTCGGGGATTCTGGCGGCCGTGCTGATTGCCTTCCTGGAGTCGTTCAACAACGTGGATATCTCCGTGTTCATGACGGGGCCGGGGGTAAGTACACTGCCGATTCAGATGCTGACGTATGTGGAGAACTATTTTGACCCAACAATTGCAGCCATTTCCGTGCTGCTGATGGTACTGACCGGACTTTTAATGTTCGTGATCGAACGGATCATGGGCGGATTTTCATACTTTACTAAACGTTAATTGGAGGCGCAGAACGCTATGGCATTGCTGACATTGGATCGCGTATCGGTGGCTTACGATAACCAGACGATCCTGAAGGATTTTCAATTGGAGCTGGAAAAAGGTAAGCTGCTCTCCCTGCTCGGACCGAGCGGTTGCGGCAAAACAACTACGCTGCGCCTCATCGCCGGATTCCTGGAAGCATCGCAGGGCAAGTTTATGTTCGGCGGCAAGGACTATACGAAGGTTCCGGTAAACAAGCGGAACTTCGGATTTGTATTTCAGAGTTATGCGCTGTTCCCGCATCTGTCTGTCTATGACAACGTGGCCTTCGGCCTGCGGATGCGCAAGGTAAAAGATAAAGATATCTCTGCACGCGTTATGCGCATTCTGGAAGTGGTGAACCTGAACGGCTTCGAGAAGCGTTTTCCGCAGGAACTGTCCGGTGGACAGCGGCAGCGGGTGGCGATTGCACGTGCACTCGTAATCGAACCGGATCTGCTGCTGTTTGATGAACCGCTCAGTAACCTGGATGCCAACCTGCGATTGAACATGCGGGTGGAGATTCGCCGGATTCAACAGGAGCTTGGTATTACAACGCTGTATGTATCCCATGACCAGGAAGAATGCTTCTCGATCTCGGATCAGGTAGCCATCATGAACAAGGGCGTTGTCGAGCAGCTTGATCGCCCGGAGACCATTTTCAAATATCCGGCAACGGAATTTGTAGCCCAATTTATTGGATTCCATAACTTTATTGAATTTGCTGAACGCAGTGATGCTGGAGATCAGATCTCGTTGAAAGCAGGAGGTCGTCTGTTTACAGCGACAGCCCATCCTGGAACGGCACGTCCCGGCGCTCGCAAAGGCGCAATTCGTCCGGACGATCTGATTGTCAGTGGGGATACGTCAGCGGATCTGGCCAACGCGTTGCCAGGTATCGTGAAGGTGAGTACGTATCTTGGACGCAGCTATCAATATGTGATTGAGACCGAACTCGGTGATTTTACGGCAAACCAGGAGATGGAGACACCGTACCTCAGCGGGCAGCGTGTCAGCCTGATTTTCCCGCAGGACAAGCTTGTCCTCGTAGAATAGCAGCAATAATTGTGAATAGCAGCAGGAAGCAGAAACAGAAGCAGCAAAGGCAGCATGCTGCATGATTGGATATGCAGCATGCTCAAAAGAAGGAGATTATGCCCCATGCGTGCAGATCAACTGATTGTGAATGTAAATGTGTATAACAGTTATTATAAACGGTTTGAATTGAATAACGTCGCTGTACTTGACGGCAGATTCATGTATGTCGGATCCGGCGGTCCTGAGCTGATTCAGGCAGACGAAGTGATCGATGCGCGGGGAAGATACATGATTCCTGGCCTGATCGATATTCACCTGCACATTGAGAGTACCATGGTGACGCCGGCTACCTTTTCCCATGGCCTGATCCGCTGCGGGGTAACGTCCATTGTAGCGGAACCGCATGAGATGGCCAATGTGTTCGGACTGGAAGGTGTGCAGGAGATGATGGCTGCGAGTCGTGAGACCATGGTCAACATGTTCTATGCCATCCCGAGCTCCGTTCCGGCAACGCCAATGGAAACAACGGGCGGATCTATTGAGATTGAAGATATGGATGTACTTCTCGCAACCGGAGAGATCATCTGTCTGGGTGAAATCATGAACTATGTGGATGTCATCCGTGACCCGGAATGCAAGACCAACCAGATTCTCCAGCATATTCGCCAAAATTACCCGGATCTCGTGATCGAAGGTCATACACCGAAGTTGCTAGGGCTGGATCTGCACCGATTGATCTATGCAGGTGTGGACTCGGATCATACCCATCAGAGCATTGAAGGACTGCAGGCGCGGATATCGGCAGGCATGTTCATTGAGATCCAGGAGAAATCGATGACCCCTGAGGTTATGGATTTACCTGATTCAGCATGATGTAGCTCAGCATTTCTGCTTCGTGACGGATGACGTTATGCCGGACTCCCTCGTGGAACGAGGTCATCTGGATCATATTGTGCGTAAGGCCATTCAGATGGGCATGCGTCCGGAAGATGCCATTTACGCAGCAACGTCTACTCCGGCATCCCGAATGAAAATGACGGATCGGGGCAGCATCGCCCCAGGCAAGGTGGCGGATTACGTTCTGGTATCCAATCTGGAAACATTGGCGATTGATCAAGTGTACAAAAATGGCCGGAAAGCTTATGACGACTACGAACCGTATAAGCAGGAACGGATGACGGGGCAGTTCCCGCCCCATTTCTATAACAGTGTACAATTGGACAAGCTGACAGCAGAGGATTTCACGATTTCATTGAGCGATCCCAAAGTCAGGGATGCTGCTAATCAGGCGGAACAAGATTCATTCAACTGCCGTGTAATGATGGTGAAGGACGGCTCGACCTTCGTGGAAGAACATATCGCAGAGGTTCAGGCAGCGAGTGGCGAACTTCAGTGGGAAGATAGTGGATACGGACAGATTGCTACCTTTGAACGATATGGGGTGAACGGCAATCGGGCACATGGTTTGATCGGTGGAGATACGATTAAACGGGGAGCTATCGCGACGACATATTCACATGATAACCACAACCTTCTGGTCGTGGGTCGCAATCGTGAAGATATGATTCTGGCGGCTAACACGGTCATTTCGAGCCAGGGTGGATTCTGTGTGGTAGAGGATGGCAAAGTGCTGTCTCATCTTGAACTGCCTGTAGGCGGCATTTTGACAGAAGAACCGCTCGCGGTTGTGTCTCATCAAGTGAAGGAATTGCGGGCAGCCATGCTCTCCCTTGGTTATGTTCACTATAACCCGATCATGTCGATCAGCACCCATTCCCTTGCAGTGAGTCCTGCGCTGAAAATTACGGATCACGGTTTGATTGATGTAAATGCAGGCAAGGTTGTACCGTTGGTTGTAGAGTGAATGGATAGTTCTTTCAATTGAAGAACATGAATAGGTAGGTATACTGTAGAAAGAGTGCAGTATATCTACCTTTTTTGCAGTTGGTTTAAGGCGAGATAAACATCAATCTTTCTTTTCACGTTCAATGTTCATTTTTACTGCTTCTTCATTTTTATGAGCATGACTGCGTGGTACACTGACCTTATTGCACACCCTGTCATCGGGATTACGATTAACAGATAGCTGGAAGAGGGTTTGGCATCGTAAGTATAATAGGCGTAAACTAGTACAAATGCAGCAACCACGAAAAGAATGAGATTTAAGACTAAGCTATAGATATTTTGTTGTTTCTTTTCTTTCGGGTATGTGGAGAATGTCATGCAGTTTGGCTGCCTCCTTGCAAATTCGTTAAAAAGTTATTGTATCATTTATTAAAGTTGGTTCCCATAATATTCAAATCGCTTATTAATTTTATAAGTGAAATATAACTCACTTCATTGAAGATAGAGAAGGAGGTCCATTATGTTATCCAAAGACCAACCTCAAAAAGCCATATTTTTTGATGTGGATGATACATTGTATGACCACTTGCAGCCCCTTAGAGGAGCATTGCAGGAGGTTCTTGGTCTAGCCAATGATGTTCCTTATGCCGAGGTTTATCACCGATTCCGCTACTACAGCGACTGGTTGTCCGATCAGGAGGGTCTCTCTGCCGTTCCGGAAGCAGAAGCCGTAGAACGGATGCGCAGACGCAGATTTGAACTTACGATGAAGGAGTTTGGGGTACCCTTGATTGAAGGGCAGGCTGAAGCACTGCAAGCGCAGTATCTGAGCAGACAGTTTCAGATTCAGCCATTTGATGGTGCTTATGATCTGATGAGGAGCCTTATGGCAGACGGACACTTTGTAGGACTCATCACAAATGGTGAGGGAAGACATCAGAGACGCAAGCTCGAAGCACTGAATGTGTTTGACATCGTCCCGGAGGAGCGAATCTTCATCTCAGGAACCCTCGGGTATGCCAAGCCGGATCGGCAATTGTTTGAACATGTGAATAAACAGACAGGCACGGATACTCGCTCCAGTTATTATGTCGGGGACTCATGGCGTAATGATGTAGTAGGTGCGGTAAACGCCGGATGGAATGTCATCTGGTTCAACCATCGGAATGCTCTGCCAGAATCAAACCATCAGCCCCATCATGTGGCACGTGATTATAATGAAATAACTCGCATTCTTACATCCGAGTTTGTTCTACAATAAAGAGTCATAGTGTTTTAGCAGCCCTGTTTGCCATACTAAGGTAGGTAACAGGGCTATTTGGATTGTGGAAAATGTGAGGATAATCGCTGCACATCAAGTGAATCCGAGGTATAAATGTGGTGTGTAATCTGACAAGCAGCAAGATCTCGCTTCTATTAGAAGATGAAGTGGAACTTCATGGAATCTTCATTTGGAAGAGCAGGCAAAAGCCTTCACAAAGTAGGTAGGCGGTGTTATAATTAAAACAAGATTTAGATTAAGTCTAAATTAAAGAGAGCAACAAATATCAGAAGTCATTCATTGAATTAAAATCACATTATATTGTATTTGAGAGGGGAACCTATCCATGAGCACAATTCAAACAACTAACACTTTTACAAACCACACCGCAGCATTACAAGACGTCCTGAACCGCCAGATTGCAGGCTGGTCTGTATTGTATACGAAACTGCATCATTTCCACTGGTATGTTCAAGGACCCCATTTCTTCACACTGCACGCCAAATTCGAAGAATTGTATAACCTGGCTACTGCGAACATGGATGAAGTCGCTGAACGCTTGCTTGCTATTGGTGGACGTCCGGTAGCTACGATGTCCGAACAGCTTCGTTTGTCTCCAGTTGATGAGGCACAGGGCAAGTTGTCTGCTGAGCGTATGGTAGAGTCGGTGGTTGCTGATCTTCGCACCATGGTAGAAGTGATTGAGCAAGGCATCCATGCAGCTGGAGAAGCAGAGGATAACGCTACGGAAGATATGCTGATTGGATTCACAGCGGCATTGGACAAAGAAATCTGGATGTTAAACGCATTTCTGGGCAAATAAGCTAAGATAACCCGCATCCTGACAACGATATGTAGAGTCCGTGAACAAAGTCCCCGTTCGCTTACAAATCCGGTGTGCTTGCCGTATAATAGTGGCATTCGAGATGTACAGATTGGTGGAATGAATGATGCGGACAGACCTGGATCCATTGCAGGGAGAAGCTGAACGGTTTATATATACATGTTATGAAGAGCTGGGCCATTCGCGAGAAGACGCGGAGGCCCGGCTTATTGCTGTTCATCAGGAGATTGAAGATACGGGCACGTATGTGCATACGACCGAAGAACTGGAGCACGGCTGCAAAATGGCATGGCGGAACAGCAACCGCTGTATCGGACGATTGTTCTGGGACAAGCTGCGGATCGTGGATGCGCGTCATGCAGACACAGCCGGAACTGCTGCGGAGGCCGTGATGAATCACATCCGACTGGCATCCAATGGCGGTAAGATTATCCCGATGATCACGATTCTTCCGCCGAATGGGCCAAGCGGAGCTCCTGTACGGATCTGGAATCACCAGCTTATCCGTTATGCTGGGTACGAGACGGAACAAGGTATCATTGGAGATCCTGCATCCCTGGAACTGACCAAGGCAGCCATGTCACTTGGCTGGCAAGGGGCAGGGGGAGATTATGATGTATTACCGCTCATTATTCAGGCGCAAGGGCAAGCTCCCGAGTGGTATGCTGTACCCCATGAGGACATTATCGAAGTGAACATTGAACACCCCGAGCGAGCTGAAATTGCCGAACTCGGCATGCGTTGGTACGGTGTACCGATGATTGCGGATATGCGGCTTGAGATTGGAGGCATCTCTTATCCGGCTGCGCCGTTTAACGGCTGGTATATGGAGACTGAGATTGGTGCACGTAATCTGGCGGACACCTTCCGCTACAATAAACTGCCTGCAGTGGCGGTAGCACTCGGACTGAACACTTCCAGCGAAACGACGCTATGGAAGGATCGCGCACTCGTTGAATTGAATGTAGCCGTACTGCATTCCTTCAAGAAAGCAGGCGTCAGCATGGTGGATCACCATACGGCAGCGTCGCAATTTGCTTTGTTTGAGCAGCGGGAGGCAAAGGCAGGGCGTGAGCTGACTGGAGACTGGGTTTGGCTGATTCCGCCTGTTTCTCCGGCAACGACGCACATTTTCCACAGCTCCTATCGCAATGAAATCGTGAAGCCGAACTTTTTCCGTCAGGAATCAGCGTATACACTAGATGGAGCACCATCTGGAGCTGAACCAGAGAATGCTGAACAGCAGCATACGGATGTCAATTACCATCGGCCGCAGGCTGGAGATTCATCCCTGAGATGCCCGTTTGCACACTAGATGTGCGAGCGGGTTGTTTTTTTGTCTTTTTTCATCAGCTCAAGGTCTACAAAATAGGAAAGAATAAAGGAAAATTTTTCTCTATATGGGTATGTAAAACTCTCCTATAATGAGTCATGAATTTACATAGGAGGGGATAAGCGATGGGTTACATTGAAACGCTGCGGGGTATGATTGGCAATGCTCCTGTAATTTTGGTGAGACCGAGTATTCTCATTTTGAATAAGGCTGGTGAAATTCTGTTAGTTCGGTATAGTGATGATACCTGGGGAGTGCCCGGTGGATTCATGGAATATCGTCTCTTTAATAGGAAGAAAATAAAAGGATAAAGACCGCCCACTCATGTGAGCGGTTTTGTACGTTATCCCTGTTTCGCTCTGTACCTGCTCCGCATCACTGCCTGAACGGCAATAGCAGCAGCGATCAGGACGAGATTGAACACAAACACGGCGTAGAGCGAAACGTACTCTACAAGCAGCGCAGCAATCAGAGGGGAAACGATGGAGCCGATTTCGGCCGCAGAGACGATTTTGCCAATGACCTCGCTTCTGCCTGCATCAGGGATATGGTCCCCGATATGAGCAAAAAAGGAATCCATGTAACAGGCACCGCCAACCCCGCCAATCAGCATGCCAATGTAAACCCACGTATAAGAAGAGGTGCTTAGAAAAACAACCACTTCAATGCCAATCATCAGCATGCCGAGCATGCAGAGCAGCAGTCGATCACCCATCCTGTCGGATAGATAACCGGCTACGGGTGCAGCAGCGAGCGTGGAGATGCCAGCCACGGTAAAAGCCAGGCTGGTCGCAAATGGGTCCCAATGCATCATGTGGGCTGCATAGAGAGCGAAATACGTCAGAAATACCGCATAGGCACTCATTTCGAGGAAATGTACCGTACCGTAACCGATTAACTGCTGTCGCGGGGTTAACCTTGCCCGAGAGCCTGCATGGGTATGATCGGGAGCACTGGATGTTGGAGAAGCAGCAACCGTTTCGTGCACAGCAATATCGTTGATGGTGGTATCCTTAGAAGCCGAAGGGAGGAGTTTATTCTCATGGGCATGATTTATCGGAATGTCTGGGTCTGTCTCTGAGTCCAGATCTGGCATCTGCTTGCGCTCGTCGGTTGTAAACATCTGTTTAGCTTCTGACGTACTCTTGATCCCCATAGCAGTACCCATGGCTATCAGGCAGCATAGCGTAACGAGCAGAAATGGAACCGATAACGGCCAGTGCAGGGCAAGCCAGCCGCTAATCACCGGCCCAAGCACCATGCCTCCACCTTCACTGCTGCTGATATATCCATTGTACAGACCGCGGTTATCCGCATTGCCCCCATCCCCGATGATGGATCGGACAATGACGGTGAGTCCGGTGGAAGCGAGTCCCTGCAGCAGCCGCAGCAAACCAAACAGAAGTGCAGCAGAAGAGACGGCGAAGCCGCCCATACAGACAGCGAGAATGAACAGCATGACGATTAAGGCCCGTTGACCTCCCAATTTGCGGTAGAGTGCCGCAGCCGGAACCCCTCCAATGACTTTTCCGACATAAAAGAGTGCAAAAATAACCCCCATCATCCAGCCGGACAGGCCGAATTCCTCAATAAATAAAGGAAACAGGGGGAGGATCATGAAACCGCCCATCTGACTAAGAAAACAAATGATCATCAGCAAAGGCAGATTACGGCGAATGTCCACGTTCAGACTCCTTTCCTACGGACTCAGGTAAGCCCAAGAACCCTCCAATCGCTTTATAGAATGCGTAGATATCGACATATAAACGTAATGTATGCAGGATTTGTGAAAATAAGAAGAAAAGACATCCTGCGTTTACATCAAAACCATTGCGGATATAGCTGAATCATATATAATAGATGGGATTTGTATTAACGATGTGTTTATAGAAAGTGTACAGGGAAGTTGTACCTCAAGTTTAAGGGGGCGAGATGAAACATGTCAGATCAACAACCAATTATCCGGTTCGACCGGGTGACCCAGCAATACGATCAGGATGAAGCCGTATTGAAGGAAGTCAGCTTTGAGATTGAGCGGGGTAAATTTTATACGCTGCTTGGCCCATCGGGCTGCGGCAAAACAACGATATTAAGGCTGATCGCCGGCTTTGCGGAGCCGACTCAGGGCAGCATTTATTTTAACGGAGCATTGATCAACCGTGTCCCTGCCCATCAGCGCCAGGTTAATACCGTATTTCAGGATTATGCGTTATTTCCACATTTGAATGTATTTGAGAACGTGGCTTTCGGTTTGCGGATCAAAAAGATGAAAACGGCTGAAATACGCAGCAAAGTGTTGGAAGCCCTCAAATTCGTCAACCTGTCCGGGTATGAAAACCGCGAGATTGGCGAAATGTCCGGTGGACAACGTCAGCGGGTCGCTATTGCACGTGCGATTGTCAATGAACCTGAGATCCTGCTGCTGGACGAGCCATTGTCTGCACTCGATCTGAAGCTCCGGACCGAAATGCAGTACGAGCTGCGTGAGCTGCAGCAGCGTCTGGGCATTACGTTTATTTTCGTTACGCATGACCAGGAGGAAGCGCTGGCCATGTCGGATGAGATTTTCGTTCTGAACGGCGGCGTGATTCAGCAGAGCGGTACGCCGAATGACATCTATGATGAACCGATTAACCGTTTTGTGGCGGACTTTATCGGTGAATCGAACATCGTATCTGGCAAGATGAAGCAGGACTTCGTGGTGGAATTCGCTGGTGCACAGTATGAATGTGTCGACCAGGGATTGCAGCCGAACGAGCCTGTTGAGATCGTGATTCGTCCGGAGGATCTGGAGATTACGACCGAGGATCAGGGCAAGCTGAAGGTCAATGTTGACTCCCAGTTGTTCCGCGGGGTGCATTACGAGATTTCCAGTTATGACGATGCAGGGAACGAATGGCTGGTGCATTCCACGAAGAAAGCTGTCGTGGGCGAACGTATCGGGCTGTATTTTGATCCGGAAGCCATTCACGTCATGCGCTTCAACGAGACCGAAGAGGAATTCGACAAACGACTTGAAGCCTACCAAGAGGCCGTCCATGCAGAGTAAGGCGAGTACACGCAATGCGTATCTGATTCCATATGTATTATGGATGGTGCTGTTCGTTGTCGCTCCGGTACTGCTGGTTGTCTATTATTCGTTCTTTGATGTAGAGGGCAATTTCACGTTTGGCAACTATGCTCGGTTTTTCACGCCCGTATATATGCAGATGACACTGAGTTCATTCTGGTATGCCCTGCTGATTACGGTGTTTGCCCTGCTGGTTTCGTACCCGACGGCCTACTTGCTGACCCGGACGAAGCACAAGCAGCTGTGGCTGCTGCTTATTATTTTGCCTAGCTGGATTAATCTGTTGTTAAAAGCCTATGCCTTCATCGGCCTGTTCGGAACATATGGCCTGACCAACTCCTTGCTTGAAGTGATTGGCATCGGTTCCCAGCAGATTCTGTTCACCGATTTCAGCTTTATTTTTGTTTCGGTGTACATCTTCATCCCGTTCATGATTCTCCCGATCTTCAACGCGCTGGAAGAGATGAACCCTTCGCTGATCTACGCGGCGCGGGATCTCGGGGCTTCATCCTGGCTGACGTTTCGCCGGGTTATCTTCCCGCTGACGCTCACTGGAGTCAAATCGGGATGTCAGGCTGTATTTATTCCTGCGTTGTCGCTATTCATGATCACCCGCCTTATTGCGGGTAACCGGGTTATTACGCTGGGAACAGCCATTGAACAGCATTTCCTCGTCACCCAGGACTGGGGGATGGGGTCGACGATTGCTGTCTTTTTGATTATTGCGATGGCGATCATTATGTTTCTGACCGGATCAGGGAAGAAGGAGGTGCGTAATGGGAAGAAACGGAAAGCTGTCTAACGTTTATCTGGCTGTCGTATTTGCGATTCTGTACGCACCGATTGCGTACCTGATCTTCTATTCCTTCAACAGCGGCGGTCACATGCGTAACTTTGAAGGGTTCACACTGGAATGGTACAGGGAAGTATTTGCCGATACCCGGCTGCTGATCATTGTACTGAATACCTTTATTATTGCGCTGCTGTCATCGGCCATCTCGACGATCCTTGGCGTGGCCGGAGCCCTCGCGATCTATCATGTGCGGCGTAAACGGACCAAGAATACGCTGCTATCTCTCAATAACGTATTGATTGTAAGCCCGGATGTCATCATCGGTGCATCCTTCCTGATTTTGTTCACCATGATCGGGATCAAGCTGGGCTTCACATCGGTCCTGCTGTCCCATATCGCGTTCAGCGTGCCGATTGTTGTCATCATGGTGCTGCCAAAACTGCAGGAAATGAGCCCAACGCTGATGGATGCGGCGCGCGATCTAGGCGCAGGCTCATGGCAGATCCTCACACGTGTAGTACTGCCATACGTTAAACCGGGGATTTTTGCCGGGTTCTTCATGGCGCTGACGTACTCCCTGGATGACTTCGCGGTAACATTCTTTGTAACGGGGAACGGGTACTCGACGCTATCCGTAGAGATCTATTCCCGGGCGAGACAGGGTGTATCGCTGTCCATTAATGCGCTGTCGACACTACTCTTCCTGCTGACGGTGCTGCTGGTTATTGGCTATTACTTCATTAACCGCCGCGCTGCACGGACACCTGCCGGAAGGGGGCTGCGTCCATGAAGCAACTGGTACGGACATTTGCGATTGTCTTTGTGGCAGCCTTTGCCCTGATGATCCTGGCCTCCTATCTCAACAAGAGTCAGGGATACTCGGGCGGCAATACGCTGACCATCTACAACTGGGGCGATTATATCGACCCGGATCTGCTGACTGAGTTTGAAGAGGAGACAGGCATCAAGGTCATCTACCAGACGTTTGACTCCAATGAAGCGATGCTCACCAAGATTGAGCAGGGCGGAACAACCTTTGACGTAGCGATTCCTTCTGAATATGCGATTAGTAAAATGAAAGAAGAGAACCTGCTCGTTCCACTTGATCACAGCAAATTAACCAACCTGGACAATATAGATCCTGATTTCCTAAACTTGTCCTTTGACGAAGGCAATCAGTATTCCATTCCGTACTTCTGGGGAACGGTGGGCATTGTCTACAATCCTGAGCTGGTTGACGGATTGACGTTTGAGAGCTGGGATGACCTGTGGGACCCACGTCTGAAAAATCAAATCCTGCTGCTGGATGGTGCCCGTGAAGTCATGGGGATGGGACTGAACAGTCTGCATTATTCCCTGAATGACACCAATGAAGACCATCTGCAGGAGGCGCTGGCGAAACTGTCTACCCTGACGCCTAACGTCAGAGCCATCGTTGGTGATGAGATCAAAATGCTGCTGGCCAATGAGGAAGCGGCGGTGGGACTCGTCTGGTCCGGAGACGCTTCGGAGATTATGGATGAGAACGACAAGCTCGATTACGTGGTGCCTGAGGAGGGATCGAACCTCTGGTTCGATAATATGGTCATTCCGAAGACGGCAAGCAATATTGAAGGAGCACACCAGTTTATCAACTTTATGCTGGACCCGGATCATGCTGCACGTAATGCCGAATATGTCGGATACTCCACACCGAACGCCGAGGCACTCAAGCTGCTTCCAGAGGATATCTCCAGTGATGAGCGGTTCTATCCGGATGATTCACTGACAAGCAAGCTGGAAGTGTACGATAATCTGGGTAAAAAAATGCTTTCACATTATAACGACCTGTTCCTTGAGTTTAAAATGCACAGCA
Source organism: Paenibacillus sp. PvP094 (assembly GCF_040546835.1). Classification (NCBI taxonomy): domain Bacteria; kingdom Bacillati; phylum Bacillota; class Bacilli; order Caryophanales; family Paenibacillaceae; genus Paenibacillus; species Paenibacillus sp. PvP094. The sequence goes on from NZ_JBEPOM010000001.1 coordinate 2,480,644, forward strand.
AATAACAGCTGATCGGCCATAACAGATGCCACACGAGCTGCATACTAGGCTGTATCACACCTGCATATATGCTTTTAAATCAAAATCCCCTGAATCCATTTAAAGGACCAGGGGATTTTTTTCTGACTACCCACACTCTAAGCAAACAGCTCAGGTTGTTGCCATAACGGGTTTACACATAACGGAGAGGACAGACAAACTGGAGAAGCGAAGCGTGCGCCTAAAAGCTTTCTGAAAGAAAGCTACTTCGGAAGCATAAGCTATTCCCGGATTTTTCCCTGTCCAAGGGGGAATCAAGGAAATCCGGGAATAACAGCGATCGGAAGTTGTCTGTCCTCGGAGTGGTTTAGTGTAAACGATATTTGGCCTACATGTTTCTTTTGCGACCCACAATTAACCAAGCCCCGCCCATAATCAGTACAATGGCCACGAACGGCTGAATAAAGGACATACTGCTCAGCATCGAACCGATGGACATAACCGTGAAGAAGAGCAGCGAGATCACCGTCAGGATGTTGATGGGGATGAGCAGCCACTTGTTTCGTCCGCCAAACCAGTACAATTCAAACAAACCTACAGCAACGGCAAGGATAAAGCCAGGCCACATGGTGCTCCAGTTACCAAAGAGCATGGCGATCTGGCTGACTACGCCGGCAGTCAGCAAAATACCGCCCGGTACAAGCAAGCCCACCCCTCTGCCAATCATGGAGAAGTACAGCCAGTGGAAGAACAGGCCGAGCGGAATTACGAACAGGGTAGGCCAGAAGTTGGCAAAGATCGTACCCGGACCGAGTGAACCTCCCTGGTTTAGGATCAGGTACACGCCCAGCAAAATGAGCACAGGCGCCAGGATCGTACGTTTAGCCATGATATCTCTCCTTTTCATCGTTTCATTAGAGTCATTCCGAACAGACATGTAGTCTTTTTTCTCGATACACACAGCATACCATGAATTGGAATTATCCATCCTCGGTCTTTGGCGTTAAAAAGAACCTAGACTTAAGTCTAGGTAGGGCCCCCATGATCTTGGCATCAACTAGCTGTTACCTCGTTATTCCCTGAGCAAAAGGCCTATGGAGATTCAGGCCCGTCCGGCCCGGTATTGCCCGGGCGTCTGTCCGGTCCATTTTTTGAAAGCATTCTGAAATGCACTTTGCTCGGAAAAATGAAGGGCATAGGCAATTTCACCGACAGAATACTGTCCTTCCCGCAAAAAATTCAGGGCAAGCTCCTTCCGTACCTGAACGGAGATCTCATGGTACGTCGTACCTTCTTCACGCAATCTGCTTTGAAGTGTGCGAATGCTCACGCCGAGATGTTCTGCGGTGTGTTGTAATGTGGGAAAGGAGGTAGGAAGGCTGTCAATTAGCCAGCGGCTGACCTTGCCAGAGAACGTATGAGAAGGCTGCAGCAGATCCTTGCTTTTCTCGGCCATCGTTTCAAACAGCTGCAGCATCTTGGCATCCGAATAGAGAACAGGCTGACTGAGAATGTCTTTGGGCAGACGCAGCAGATTATGGTCATCACCGAATTGGGGAGCTACGCCGAACATGTCAATGTATGGGCTGAGATTTCCCGTATTATCCGGAGCCTCATGGCTAAAATGAACCTCTTTTACCATCACCGGGCGATTTGCCAGTTTGCGGATAAGATACAAGACGGATACGGACATGTCTTCCACACAATGACGGGACATCTGCTGCGGCGATTGCAAAAACAGACGGAGAACCACATCCTGACCATCTATCTCCCAATCCAGATTAAATCCGCTGTACAGAATGATATTATACCGCTGATATGCAGCGAGGGCGTCACCGATCGTTTGGGAATGCATCATAACGTATCCGAGAATTCCCAGGTCCGCGAAGTCGAGAAGTAAGCCTTGATGTAAGCCGAAGTACAGATCATTTGAGTATGAAGAAGCCTTTTGTAACATTTGTTCCAGTTTCTCGACCGATATTCGGGCTTCAGCATGCTGCAATACAGCCGGGTCAAAACCGGCGAATTTGAAAAATCCTTCGACCTCATATCCTTGATGAACAAGGTTTTTCATGATGGGATACAGCAAAGAAATGGATACTCCGATATTGTGGTTGTTCATGTACCTCCATTTGCGCGAATGAGCAACATTTTCGGCGCCCTCGATCATTTGTTTCGATGTAAAGTCACCTTATGATAGGGATACGCCAGCTTCTTCGGCTTTCATTTATTATACAGGAGGAACCCAAGTATGAAATCCAATATTCTGGTGATTAATGGCCATCCTGATCCAGAGAGCTATTGTAGAGCATTATCCGATGCTTATATCCAAGGCGCCCGGAAATCCGGCAGTGACGTGAATTTGCTTGATTTGAGCCAAATGGAGTTTAATCCAAACCTCAAATACGGTTATCGTAAACGGACGGAACTTGAGCAGGATCTGGTCAAAGCCCAGGAATTAATCCGTCAAGCCAATCATCTGGTGTTTGTATATCCTTTGTGGTGGGGAGCGATGCCGGCTGTTCTGAAAGGATTTTTCGACCGTGTATTCCTGCCGGGCTTTGCCATGAGATACCGGAAAGGCTCTCCCCTGTGGGACAAATTGTTAAAAGGGAAGTCCGCGCAGCTCATTGTAACGATGGATACACCCCGCTGGTATTATCGTTTGATGTACAGGCAAGCCGGCCATCGGATCATGAGTTCAAATATTTTAAAATTTTCCGGTGTATCCCCGGTCCGCGTTACGGAGATTAGTCCGATCAAGGGATCTACCGAAGCATTCCGGCTAAAATGGCTGAGGAAAATTGAGGAAATGGGGAGTAAACAGGGAAAGAGATGATAAGGCACCTACCCCGGTGATAGGCACTAATTCTAATAGTTCAATTGAAGTCCTGAATCCAAAGGCAATGGTTGAAGATTGTTCGTTGAACACGCAGCAAGCCCACTCCTCCTGGAGTGGGCTTGGTCGGTTTTGTTATACATTGAAAAGCAGGTTATTTTACGACATCCGAGTGTTTCTTGCCCCAGCTTTTTACCCCATCATCTTCGATAATGGAAATGGCTGCATCGGCAATATCCGGATTGGTCATCAATTTCTCCTGAACACGGAACTTGATATCGTCGGCATCGGCCAGAGACAGTCCTTTGGTCAGCTCAATCAATCCCTCAACATGGTAATAACGACCTTCCTGGATAATGCGCATCATCTGGATATCGGCCACATGGGAGTCTGCCAGGATGGTCTGGGACACTTTGTCCTCAATATCCTGTGGTGCAGCTACCCCAATGAGTCCAATCATATTGTCGTATCCGACCCGGAAAGCTACGGCAATCATCAGACAGCCGATCAGGGTAGTCACAATGCCATCCAGCAATGCGAAGTTGGTCAACGCAATGACAACGACAGAGATCAGGGCGAGCGTTGCCCCGAGTACAGCTACCACGTCTTCGTAGAACACCAGTCGTGTTGGTGGTGCAGCACGTCCGACGTTTTTGATCGCTGCAGGAACTAGGGCGAAACCGGACGCCTTGGGTGCACGTGCTTCCACAAGAATTTCTTTCATGGCTTTGATCAGGATGGCGCCGTCAATCACAATGTTCAAGACGAGCACACCGATGTTGATCCAGAGGCCGCCTGAATGACCAGCAGGATGCTGCAGCAGGTGAATTCCTTCATGGATGGTTTCGTAGGCCATAATCGTAACCACGATAACGGCAATCATGCAGAAAATGTTGATGACCCGTCCGAATCCGGTCGGGAAGCGGCGTGTCGGTTTTTTCTCGGACAGCACACTACCGACGAAGACGAATCCCTGATTGATGGCATCAGCGAGCGAGTGCATGGCTGAGGCAAACATGGCCCCGCTGCCGCTGAATAAAAAGGCTCCTCCTTTGCACAAGGCAAGTACGGCATTACCTGCCATAGCTACGGCCGAGGACGTATTTCCTTTTTTGACGAGAGACATAAAGCTCTCTGACTTTGCTTGATCAGCCACGTTGATTGTTCCTCCCAGAAGATTTGATAGGTGTAAAATTCAAGCTTCTTAGTTACATCTTGTGCATTACCACTAAATGTTATTATAACCCGCTTTACATATCCCAGCATTATGCAAAAAAGGCCATATTATTATATGGACAAAATTCAGAATATTGAATACGAGTAATTCATCCATATTTGATTCCTAAGAAAGCCATGCAAAAAAGGCACTCCTTAAGAGTGCCGATCGATGTATTCCTTGCAATCCATATGAATATTTAATGCTCAGATTTAATCAAACTTCCAGCAGGACAAGCTTAGATTGCCATATTGATATGCTTTGAACAGCAAGGATGCCCTCTGGGTCTGATCGCCAGCTCCCATAGCCAGCAGCAGGGGGACAAAATGCTCTGGTGTAGGGACTGCAGCACGAGCGGATGGTGCCACCTTGTCATAAGCGAAGAGGGCTTCCGTATCCCACTGGACAAGCTTGTCCTCCAGCCATTGGTCAAACTCCATGGCCCAGGAGTCCACGCCGTTACTTTCCCAGTTCAGCTGGCGCAAATTGTGGACTGTGCCGCCACTGCCAATCACAAGGATATCCTGTTCGCGAAGTGCAGCAAGTGATTTACCGATCTGATACTGCTGCTCATTCGTCAAGTAGCGATTCACGGAAAGTGCAATGACCGGGATATCCGCATCCGGGTAGAGCAAGCGAAGAACAACCCAGGCACCGTGATCCAGCCCGCGCACGGAATCAGCCTCAGCGGGAATGCCAGCCTCCACAAGCAGACGAAGAACATCTGCAGTTGTCTCAGCGTGACCTTGAGCCGGATATTTGATCTGATACAGTTCCGGCTGGAAACCGCCAAAGTCATAGATTGTCTCATATTGAGCCGTAGAGGATACAAGTTGAGTTGCAGACTCCCAATGGGCGGAGAACAAGACGATGGCTCGCGGTTTGGGCAGATCCTGTCCGAGTTTTTGCAGGAATTCGGTATAAACATTCTCCTCCAGTGCAAGTGAAGGTGCACCATGTGCGATAAAGAAGGAGGGCATCATTATGCATTCAGTCCTTTCGTATTGACGGCAGCCAGTTCAGCATCGCTGCGAAGCCATAATTGGAATTGATCGTAAAGCTCTGCGGTGACGTGATGTCCGCCATGATAAGGAACGTAAGTTACACTTCTAGCATGTTTACGGAAATAATTCGCATTGTCTTCACCCAGTTGCAGGGGAAACATGTGGTCCTGGTCTCCATGGGAGATAAATACGGCTAACGATGTTCCAGGCTCTATAGGATATTCGTCTTTTACAAATTGCGGAATGTATCCGCTCATGGCTACAATTCCTTTGATAGCATCGCCCATGATCAAGGAGAGCGTCATCGCCATAATGGCACCCTGACTGAAGCCCGCAATATAACGTCGCTCCGGATCAATGGCATATTCAGAGGACAAATCTCCGATCAGCTGCTGCAACCCCTGAACCGAAGCGTCAAACAGCTCACGAACAGGATTACCAATGCTTTTGATTTGAAAATAGGCATAACCGCTGCCCTGAACAAGGGGTCCCCGAACAGCTACGATAATAAAATCGGATTGCAGGGGTTCCATTAGACGAAGCATATCCTGCTCATCCGAACCCATGCCATGGAGGGCAAAAATAACGGGATATTGCTGATCTGTATTGTAATTCGAAGGCAATCGAACTTCATAAGTAAATGATGTATTCATTGGAATCACCGCCTGAAGAAAGTTATATTATAGTAGTTCACTAATATGAAATAAATATTCTTATTTATGAACAAAATTTATCATGGATCCATTGTAGGGTCAATATTTTTTTTGTATTATGAAAATATGTTACGTATTAGAATATCTAAATAAATACTGAAATAACGTTGCTGATTGTGATGTTTATATTAAGCCCGAGGATGTGATCAGGATGCTGCAAGGGATCGTGCCTATTTTGAGAATATTTGATGAGGATAAGGCCAAAGAGTTTTACGTCGACTACCTGGAGTTTGTCGTAGATTGGGAGCATCGATTTGAAGAGGGGATGCCCTTATATATGCAGATATCGCTTGATTCCATTGTTCTTCACCTGTCCGAGCATCACGGCGATTGTACTCCGGGAGCTGCGCTGCGAATTGAAACGGATGATCTGGATGTGATGTGCAGCCGGCTTAATCAGAAAAAATATAAACATTCCAGGCCGGGGATCACGGATACACCTTGGGGAATGCGGGAAATGACCGTGACCGATCCATTTGGCAACCGGATCATTTATTATGAGTCTGCCAGCGGACAGACTGAGGATTTGGCAAGAGAAGGGTAGGAGAAGCATTATGGATATTGGCTTGGCCATTCGGACGATTCGAAAACAGAAACAGATTACGATTATGCAAATGTGTGAGGGAACGGGATTATCGAAAGGGTTCATCAGCAACGTGGAAAATAACAAAACATCACCCTCCATTGCTACACTCGAAAGTATAGCGGATTATCTGGAGGTTCCCCTGCCATACCTGCTGCTCGCACCTGAACAGCGAATGAACGTCGTACGCAAGGACGAACGTCAGGAAACGACTGCCGGAAGCGGGTCAATCAAGGTACAGCATCTGACGGCAAAGGGAGCCATGCGCATGTCGATTGTGGAACTGCCGCCTGGTGTTTCCACGGGGGTTAACAAGCATGCCGGGGAAGAGAGTCACCTTGTCCTACAGGGCAGGATTCGTGCAGCTCAGTGTGAGGACGTTGAGATATTGGAAGTTGGGGATTCGTTTAGCTGGAATGCCATCGTTCCCCATGAGGTAACGAATATTGGAGATGAGACAGCAGTCGTATTAATTGCGGTGTCCAAAGAACTGGATCTGGACCGTTTGTGGAACCAGTAAGGTAGGGGCATGCTTGTGTATTGCAATATGGAACAGACCGCCGGGACTTTCCGAGCGGTCTGTTTGCATTCCTCTTGGTTGTTTTACTGTGGATTGGTTGTCCAGATTCCTGCCGCTTTAACAAATACGCGGTCTGACAGCTTAAGCGTTGCCAGAGCAAGCTCGGCTACATCTTCCGCTTGCATCATGCGATCCTCGTCTCCGATTTTCAGACCTGCATTCGTAGCAAGCTCTGTATTTACCGTACTTGGTGTCAATGCCGTTACACGAATGTTGGATTTGCGTACTTCCTGCATCAGGGATTCTGTCATCCCGAGCAGGGCGAACTTGGATGCACAGTATGCCGAACCTGTAGCAAATCCGCGTTCGCCTGCAGTGGAAGCAATATTAATGATGCTGCCGCTGCTTTCTTTAATCATGCTCGGCAGCACGGCACGCGTGACGTAATATGTACCCATAACGTTGACATGCAGGATGCGCTCCCATTCTTCCGGCTCCATGTCGAGCAAGGTGCCGAAGCTGGCAATACCTGCATTATTGATGAGAATGTCAACCGCACCAAGCTCCATTTCTAGTGCTGCTACCGCTGCTTCGGCCTGTGTACGATCAGAAATGTCAGCTACAGCACTTGTGACTTTAATGCCATATGCCTCGCTTAACGTTTGCTGAAGGGCCTCCAGATCAGAAGCCGTACGTGCAATCAAGCCGAGATGCACACCTTCCTTGGCAAGTGCTTCGGCAATGGCGCGGCCAATACCTTTACCGGCGCCGGTAATGACAGCCGTTTTATTTTTAAGTTCCATGTGGGTAATTCCTCCTTATAGGTTGGACTGGCGTCTGATTATACTATATTACCCACAGTTCGGATATTTGCTTCATTACTATTTGGTGATTTTGATGCTGCCTGAAGTGGTACGGGCCTTGATGATTTCCTTGCTGTTCATCGGAGATTCCGGTACATTTACATCTCCAGAAGTGGCACGTGCGTCATAGACTCCTTCAAAATCTGTTGCAGCCTGAATATAGATATCACCCGATTGTCCCGATACATCCATTGGGGCAGTATGGGACTGTTCAATATGAATACTGCCAGAAGTGAAACGGACATTGGCGGCTCCGTTTAGCTGTGTGATTTTAACATCTCCTGATGATATTTCACTGTGCACATTACCTTCTAACTGATCTGCAGTGAAGCTTCCGGAGGTTTGAGTTACAGTCATGTCGCCATCAATAGTTGAAGCCTTGATGTCCCCAGAAGTGAGATCCAGATCAATACGCGGAGCCGCTATATTTTCCAGACGAATGGATCCCGAGGTATTGTTGAGCTCAAGTAGCTTGGCATGTAAACCGGCCAACTTCCAGTCGCTTGAGGATGAATCAAGTTTAACCTCATTTAATTGGTGACCTTCAGGCAGGGCTACGGTGATTTTGGAATCCCGATCATTCCAATACAGGGTAAGAAACTGTAATTGCTGACGTTCTGTCTGAACTAGCTTGAACGTGCCCCCTGATAACGTGGCCTGTTCGAAACTTTGGATGACAACCGGGTCCCATTTACCGTCTACCTCAATAAAACCATTGGAATCCGGGCTGACCACGAATTCGATATCTGCGCTAAAATTGGCATCCATAATTACATTTTGCAACTCATCATTTTTGAAATCCCACCGCTTGGAGTAAGCTTCCCGATCATCTCCGAACTGAACTCCATATATGGACGTTCCGAGCAAACCTATTCCGATACAGATGACAGCCACAGCCAACCACTTTTTTGTACTCATGCGGAAACGTCTCCTTTCATCGTCTTCTTGTTCCATCTAATGTATTGTAGCGTGACTGCTTTGAAGCCCTTGAATACCCGTTTCGCTGCGATAGCGAATAGGATACCTACACCAAATGCCCCGATCGCCACGAACAGCTCAGCTTTATCAAACTGACTAAGAAAGAGGAAATCTACAGCGGCAGCGACAGGGGCCAAGGCCAGCAAGGACATACTGGCGATAACAAGCCACAGCGACCAGAGGGTTAATCCCAGAGGAATGCCTAGAATCAAATTCAGAAAAATCAGGCCAACAGCCGTAAAAAAATTGCGAGCTGCCCGATTGCTGTTTCTTGGCGGCCGCATTTCACCATAAGTCGGGGCGTAGAAGGGATCTGAACCCGGCAAGTTCACGTCATAGCGGTCACCGAGTGCTTCCCGTGCAATCTCTTCCGGACGGCCTAACTCGAGGGCAATCTCCTCTTCGGTTCTTCCTTCCTGAAGCCCGAGCTCGAAGTGCTGATCATAGTCTGCGAGCAGCTCCGCGCGTTCCTGAGGCTCCATTGGCCGCAGATGGATTTCCATGGCCTGCATAAATTGTTGTCTATTCATTATGGGTTCCTTCCTCAATCAGATTTGCGACGTTGCGCACAAATTCATTCCATTCCGTAGTCAGTGCCTGCATGTAGTCACGACCTGTGTCCGACAGCTTGTAATATTTACGGGGCGGTCCCTCGCTTGATTCCTGCAAATAGGTGGTGCAGTACCCGTCTTGAACAAGTCTGCGGAGTAATGGGTACAGTGCACCCTCGGCAACTTCAATATGTTTGGAAACCGCCTGAGCCAGTTCGTAGCCATACCGATCCTGGCGGTTAATCAGCACCAGGACGCATAGCTCCAGCACTCCCTTTTTGAACTGGATGTTCACGTTCACACAGGTTCCTCCTTCATCCTTCATCAATCACTAGTGTATATTGTTCAGTAGTTGTGAAATCATAATAGCATTCAGTACTGTATATTGCAAGGTAGTGATTTTAAAATAGTTCCGGATCACGAATCGGCCTTGAATGAAGGCCAAGTGATGAGTGCTGCCTTATCGATTTCTCATAAGAACAGCATACGCAAAACCCGGGTATGATGCCTCCGTCTGAAGACGGAGGACCACCCGGGTCTGTAAACTGAATCTTTTCTGTTTATTCTGCAGCTTCAAGCACTTTAAGATCTTTGACGGCTGGTCCTTCAATCACTTTTCCTGCAAAGTCGAAGCGGGAACCGTGGCAAGGGCAATCCCACGAGCGTTCTCCTTCATTCCATTCCACTTCGCAACCCAGATGCGTGCAGGTTGTATCGACCAAAAACAATTTGCCGCTGGTGTCCTTGTAAGCACCGGCCCGTTTGCCGTTATGATGAACAACGGCACCTTCGTCATTGCCGATCTCGCTGACGTCCTTGTGAACGATGCCTACTTTTCCGGAGATCAACTCTTTCGCTACATTCGCGTTTTCGATGATAAAGTTTTTCATACCGGGATCTGTCTTGAATCTGGCTGGATCGAAGACAGCGGCATGGGGATTGTCACGACCGGTGATACGATCTGCCAGGATATGTCCGGCCATCGTACCAGTGGTCATGCCCCACTTGGCGAATCCTGTAGCGACATAGACTCGTTCATGCCTTCCGGTAATTGGTCCAATATAAGGCACCTTATCAATGGATATCAGATCCTGTGCGGACCAGCGGAATGGAATGCTGCGGATGCCGTATGTCTCCTCTGCGAAGCGCTCGAGGCGCTCATAATGACCATAGGTGCAGATTCCTTGTCCGGTTTTATGGTTTTCCCCACCGAAGAGGATGAGTTCCTTCCCTTCATGGAGCACCTTGCGAAGAGAACGGGCTGGCTCATCATCCGAGATATACATGCCGCCGGCATACGGCTTTTGAGGTTCTACTGCAACCGCATAAGAACGCTCGGCGTGCAACCTTGTGAAATAAAAACCGGGGTCATACACCGGAAAGTGGGAGGCAACAACAACATGTTCTGCTGTCACGGATGGACCATTACCATAAGTCCGTACATGAAGTGAAGCATCTTCTTCCACGTCGGTGACTGTCGTATGCTCATATATCTGAACGCCCTGCTTAACGGCAGAATCAAGCAAATGGTGTAAATAGGCGAGAGGGTCAAAGCGAGCTTGACCGGGCATCTTAATGCCTGCTCTCGATGGAACTTGAATCGGAAGCGGATCGACCCACTGGCCTGGAATGTTCAGCTTGCCGTAGGCGGTGAGCTCGATCTCCAGCTTTTTCAGATTATCTTCGGATTGAATGTACACATAGGCATCTTCTTCTGCCCACTGGCAATCGATCTGTTTCTCTTTTACGAGATTGCGCATCCAGTTGGCAGCCTCAGCATTGCCTTCATAATACATGCGTGCCTGTTCTTGTCCGAAGTGGTGAAGAAGTTCATCGAAAATGACCCCATGCTGCGCAGAAACCTTGGCTGTTGTATGTCCGGTTGTACCATCCAGTACTTTCCCGGCTTCCAGCACCACAACACGCATCCCGGTTTGGGCAAGCAGATAGGCTGTTGTGATGCCTGCAATCCCTGCACCAATAATGGCTACATCTGCACTGATATCTTCAGTAAGCTTCGGGTAGGCATCAAATTTATGAGTGGCCCTCCAGATGGATTCCGGTATGGGGGGCAGGCCCGTAGGGGGCTGTTGATTGTTGCTCATTCAATTGTCCTCCTTGATCTTTCTTCAGGTCAAAACTGAAATGGTTCGTATCCCACGTAAGCGCGAAGGGGATGTACTCCTATCCATGATTGCCACACTGCGTCAGAATATAACGAGGTGGCAGAGACTTTACTAATCATTGTTCACATTTTCCTGAAGAGGACCCCTATTTTTTTTGCCAGACATGCATTATGATAAGATTATCGAAACCGTTTTAGTAAATGTGAAAAGGTAACGTGTGCAGATGTGTAAACGCTGATTTAACAATGTTTTTACCTATATAAAACGAGTCGAAGATTTATCGGAGTGTACAGTGTTCACTACATTTTATGTATTCGCTATCATTAGCCAATAAACGATCTGAAGTGCAAAGGAGATTTCAACCCATGACTAATCAAACCAAATATCCATTTCAGGATACAACGCTCGAACTGGACGCAAGGGTTAAAGACCTGGTATCCCGTCTGACAGAAGATGAAAAGATCGAATCCATGCTGCAATACCAGCCAGCGGTAGAACGCCTGGGTATTGCTGCTTATAAACACGGAACAGAAGCCGCTCATGGCCTGGCATGGCTTGGCGAAGCTACATCCTTCCCGCAGCCTGTTGGACTGGCTTGCACATGGGATGCGGAACTTATGAAGGAAATCGGTTCTGTCATTGGGGACGAGGCGCGCGTGTTCTACAAACGCAATCCGGCTGTGAATGGTCTCACCCTGTGGGCACCTACAGTTGATATGGAACGTGACCCGCGTTGGGGCCGCAATGAAGAGGCTTATGGCGAAGATCCCGAACTGACTGCCGAACTTACCACAGCACTGGTTAAGGGGATTCAGGGAGATCATCCGAAATATTACAAGGCTGTTGCAACGCTCAAGCACTTCCTTGCCAACAATAATGAAGTGGATCGCGGAAGCGGCTCATCGAGCATTGATCCACGCAACATGCGTGAATATTATCTGAAGGCATTCGAGAAGCCGTTCAAGGAAGGCGGTGCGCAGTCGATGATGACCGCGTATAACTCCATTAACGGTACGCCGGCGCTGCTTCATCCTTTTGTGAACGAAATTGTCAAAGGCGAGTGGGGCATGGATGGTTTCATCGTCAGCGATGCAGGCGATGTGATGGGGATCAAGAACGATCATAAGTACTATGACTCCCATACACCGGGCACAGTGGAATCCGTAAAAGCGGGAATCGACAGCATTACCGATGATGCGGATCTGTCCAAGCAAGCGCTGCGTGAAGGCCTGGAACAAGGAACACTTACGATGGAAGATATCGACCAGGCATTGTTCAATACATTCCGTGTACGTTTCCGTCTGGGTGAGTTCGATCCGGCTGAAGGCAATCCGTATGCGTCCATTGGCGAAGAAGCGATGATGACAGAGAACGCGAAGGCCCTGTCGCTAAGAGCAGCAAGAGAACAGGTTGTATTGCTCAAAAACGATAAAGGCACTCTTCCGCTGGATAAAACAAAATCAGGCAAAGTGGCTGTCATTGGTCAGCTGGGTGGCACCGTTTACCGTGACTGGTATGCTGGCACCATGCCTTACAGTGTATCTCCGCTTGAGGCAATCAGCAGCAAGGTAGGCAGCGATAAAGTTGCGTTCAAGGATGGAAATGACCGGATTACATTGACTTCCGTAGCGAATGGAAAAGCAATCGGACTGGCTGAAGGCGAGAAGTCACCACTCATTGCATCGGGAGAAGCGGAGACATTCACGCTGACGGATTGGGGCTTCGGAAGTCTTACTCTGCAGGCAGAAAGCAATGGCAAATATCTGACCACGGACGAAGAAACAGTAACGGCTTCAGCAGATGAAGTGTACGGCTGGTTCGTGAAGGAAGTATTCCACTTGCTTCCGCAGGAAGATGGTAGTGTGGGTCTGACAACATGGAATGGCAAAACGGTTACCGCGCCAAATGGCGGAAACGATGCATTTGCCGTGTCAGAAGAGCTGAAGTCTTTTGGCGCGACCGAGACGTTTAAGAAGGACATCGTTGTGAACGGGCTGGATGAAGCTGTAGCAGCAGCGAAAGAAGCAGAAACGGCCATTGTATTTGTCGGGAACAATCCGCTTGTGAACGGGAAGGAAGAGATCGACCGTCCAAGTCTGGATCTGGCTGAATCCCAACAGCGTCTGGTTGAAGCTGTATACGCGGCCAATCCGAATACCATTGTAGTTATTGTGGGCAGTTACCCGTTTACATCCAATTGGGTTCAAGAGAACATCCCGGCTGTATTGTACACTTCCCATGCAGGACAGGAGCTGGGTACGGCTGTCGCCGACGTGCTTTACGGAGATTATTCGCCAGCAGGCCGTCTGAACATGACTTGGGTGCAATCCGCAGATCAGTTAACGGATATCAAGGACTATGACATCATCCAATCCGGACGTACGTATCAGTATTTTGAAGGTAATGTACTGTATCCATTCGGACATGGATTAACGTATGCTGCGTTCAAATACAGCAACCTGGAGTTGAATCCTGACCAAGCGGGAACAGAAGGAACGGTTAAAGTAACTGTCGACGTAACCAACACCGGAACCATTGCCAGTGATGAAGTGGTACAGTTGTATGTACGCGCCGGCAAATCCCGGGTGAAACGTCCACTTAAAACGTTAAAGGGATTCCGTCGTCTCTATGTTGAAGCTGGCGCAACAGTAAAAGTAAGTTTCAACTTGCCAGTACAAGAACTGGCCATCTGGGATGTCACCCGTGATCGTTATGTGGTGGAATCAGGAACGTATTCCATCATGGTCGGCAAATCGTCATCCGATATTCAGCTTGTTGCTGATCTGACGGTTGATGGTGAAACGATCCCTGCCCGTGATCTGAGCGTGGTGACACGTGCTGAGAATTATGATGCTTACTTTGGTGTAGATCTGGATGAGAGCAAAGAAGGTGGAACTTCTGTCCGTGTGACGGGTGAACAAGGATGGATTGCCTTCAAAGACGCCGATCTGGGTGACCACGCAGCAGTCATTGAAGCACGTGTATCGTCAGAACAGCCAGGTGCGACACTTGAAGTTCGTCTGGACGCAGTGGATGGTACACTGGCAGCACGTGTCGACATTGCACAAAGTGGTGCACAGCAATGGTCTACGGTAAAAGCGGATCTTCAAGGTGCAGCAGGTCAACGAGACATCTATATTGTATTGTCTGCGGGTGTACGCATAAGCCATTTTGAGATTCGCTAAACGAACGGATAGAATAAGCTTAAAATATATAATAGAAGAAAGCCTCCGAATCAAATTCGGGGGCTTTTCGACTTGAGCATTGATATGTATATTATCTGCCGTCAAACGTAATCAGTTTGTTCACGAATTGTTTGAGTTGCTGGCTGGTTTCATTCAGCTGTTCAATGGTACTCATGAAATTGTTGACGAGTTCCGCCTGTTCCTGCGAGCTGGCGGTAATCTCTCCAAGCTCATTTTCCATCATATGAATGGATTGCCGGACAGCGAGGAGGGATTCCTCAATTTGGGTAGTGGCTTGCTTGGTATCTACCGACAGTTTGCGGATTTCCTTCGCAACGACGCCGAATCCTGCTCCTGCATCACCTACACGGGCAGCCTCAATGGCGGCGTTTAACCCGAGCAGGTTGGTTTGTTCGGAGATTTCCCGAATGAAGCTCGCAACCTGAGTTACGTTTCCTGATTTCTGTACAGCTTGTTTGGAGTTATTCCGAATTTCCTCAGTCGTGGCGCTCAACTCCTCGGAATGTGCAGCCACATGCTGCACGCTATCAATAAGCTGATTGGTTAGATGCTCTGTCGCTTCCATGAGTTGTTGTAGCTGAGCCTGGTCATCCATGCTGTAGAGCAGATTGAAAATGGCAATGACCTCACCCTGTTCGTTTTTGATCGGCAAGTACGATACATCAAATGGAACTCCGAATAATTCCTTGGGGTAATGATCGAATTGCTTCTCCGTCGTGCCTTTCAGATCGGCAAAATTACGGTTGGGTTCAAGCAAAGGGTCTCCCGCTTTGAATTCCAATTGTTTTAAGGACTCTCCTGCAGAGAAGTAAAGGAACTTCTCCCGATCAATAATGGAAAGGGTTACATCCTGGCGTATGGTATCACGGAAAAATGGCATGCATGTAATGAGTGCTTGAATAATATCCATAATTGGGTAAATTCCTCCTAAAATGTTTAATATAGAAAAGTACCAAAGTTTATTTTAGTAACCACCTATATATTATATCGACATGCAATAAAGAAGTGAGTAGTGAAAACCGAAAAAAAATTCTCATCGAAAATACACGCAATTCATAATCTGCGTATTTTCAATGAGAATATCGAATGGCATCATGCTACAACGACTCCAGGCTCACTGTAACAATTTTTTGTTCTCTTAACGTCGCCTGCACATCCACCAAGCGCTGATTGCGGCTGCCCCGAAAAGGTAAGGACACATCCCGTTCGGCAGCCACGTAGGGGCCATCTACAATGACATCACACAGCCGAGCCAGTTCAGCCCGTACCGGATCTGCAACAAGCTCTTCATAGGTAAATCCCGTATAGGCCCACAACGTCCGGTCAGGGCATGCATCGCGGAAACGGCGAACCCAAGGGAGGCATTCCTCTGCTGAGAAAAAGGGATCACCTCCGCATAATGTAACCCCATCCAGCAGGGGATGGGCAGTTACCTCATGCAAAATCTGCTGCTGCCGCTCCTCGGTGAACAGTTCCCCTGCCCGGAAGCTCCATGAATCCGGACTGAAGCATCCTGGGCAGGCGTGGCTGCACCCGCTGATAAAGAGGACAGCTCGGAGACCAGGTCCTTCATTTATGGACTCGGGAATATAACCGTACAGATTCACCTGTGTTTCACCCGGTCCCGCACTTCTGCCTGTTTTGCAGAATTGAAGCGCACCTTGTAGTCACCGGTAAGATAACCGGTGACCCGGCGCAATCGCTGAAAGTGCACGTGGTCCTCGTGTGCTTCACACCCAGGACATACATCACCGATGACGCCTTCGTATCCGCATGCCGGACAGCGGTCAATCGGGTGATTAATGGAGAAATATCCGATATCCTGTGCGAGTGCATATTGAACAATACGCTGAAATGCACTGGTATTGGCCCGTACGTTCCCATCCAGTTCAACATAGGAAATGGCTCCGGCATTACATAGCGTATGGAAGGGAGCCTCCAGTTCAATTTTGCGATAGGCTGGCAGGGTGTAATAGACCGGAATGTGAAATGAATTTGTATAATATTCCCGGTCATTGACCCCAGTAATGAGGCCGTGCCGTTCGCGATCAATCTTGGTGAACTTGCCGGATAACCCTTCGGCAGGCGTGGCGAATAGCGTAACATTCAGGTTATGCTGTTCACTCATGCGGTCACAGAATTCACGCATGGTGCGGATAACGTTCAACGCTTCACGGTGGATATGAGGGTCCTGTCCATGGTGCCGGCCATACAGAGCGGTCATGCATTCGGCAAGCCCGATGAAACCAATGGACAAGGTGCCATGCTTCAACAGTTCGGCTACCGGTTCATCTGGTGCGAGCTGCTCACCGCCTTCCCACACACCTTCCCGCATCATGAAATCAGATGCCTTGGCAGGTTGTGCCGTTTGAATACGATAGCGGTGCAGCAGTCCGGAAGCAGCGCGTTCCATCACCTTTTCCAGTGCTTCATAGAATCCCGTACGGTCAGCGACGGCCCGTGCGCCCTGACAGATGCCGTGGTGAATGCCGAGTTTGACCAGATTGATGGTGTTGAACGAAAGATTGCCTTTACCGCTCTGCCGATTGCGCCCGAAACGGTCTGCCAGCGTACGTGTACGGCATCCCATGGTGGCGATGATGGTATCCGGATCTTCAGGACGATAATAAGGCAGGTTGAATGTTGCATCCACGTTGACAAAGTTCGGATACATGCGCCGGGAAGAGCAGGTCACGGCTAGACGGAACAAGTCGTAGTTGGGTTCCCCTTGAGCCTGGTTAATTCCCTGTTTGCACTGGAAGATATGCTGTGGAAACACGGGGGTCTCCCCGCCGCCAAGGCCGCGGATAGTTGCTTCCAGCAAGGAACGGGATACAAGCCTGCCTTCGGCTGAGGTGCATAGTCCGTAGTTCAGTGAGGTAAAAGGAATCTGTCCGCCTGCCCGGCTGCTCATGGTATTCAAATTGTGAATCAGGGATTCGGCAGCCTGTCCAGTCTCCAGTTCTGTTTCCTCACAGGCAAAAGCGAAAGCACGCGGGCATGCTTCCCGTGCCAATGAACTATCCAGATGCAGATGCTCGTCGTCAATCCGTGTGTGCTCTCCAAGCAAACGCTGTCCTTTGCGATAATGTTTGCGGAAGGAGCGCTGTACATAAGGAGCCAGATCCCAGTCAATTTTATTGGCGGATACCCCGCCGTACTGACTGTTTTGCTGTGATTGAAATATGATGGCGACGAGCGCCATTGCAGACATGATGGTCTGCGGCGTACGCACGGAGCCGTTACCTGTATTGAAGCCGGAGGCAAGCAGTCGATCAAAACGGGATAAAGATACAATTGGTTGTTCCAAGCGCATACTGATCCAGATCATGAACGTAGAGATCTCCATTCTCCACAGATGCAGCAAGCTCTTCCGGCAGCACATGACGAAGAGCATGCCACTTGGCGGTCTCCGAGCCGAGCCTGCTCATTTTGCCGCTGAACGAATCGCCATTGAGGTTAGCGTTCTCCCTCAGTGTGTCCGCGTCTTCTGCGCCAATAATTCGTCTTCCCAGGTCGGATAATAGATCGGATGCCGGTGGAGTGGCATACTCAAGCAGGTTCATGTGAGATTCCTCCCAAATATTGATTTTTATTATCGGTCATTTCAATTAAACACTATATGTAGACTTGCATTATCCATTTATAAACTATATGTGGATTTTTGGGTGTGATCATTCTCACACTGTAACCTTCTACAGGCAGGAACTGCTGCGGGTGGAGTGGATAAAGGTTTTCAAAGTGAACTGGGAAGAGTATAATTCCTATTTACGCTGTACTCGGGATAAGCTTGGATTTCATACACTATGATTCTCTTGGGCTTCTATGGTGTTAAACATATATGTACATGTTGTGACAGTTAATTCAAGAAATTTGACCCTCATATACAGGACAGATTCATTTTGAGATAGAGATGTAGACATACAGCTAAGATTTGAGGGGTGGATCATGGGAACGGCAGGGATTACGAGAGGCTTCTATGAAAATGTACAGGAAGCAGCGTCCCACATCGTGGACGTGTTAAGCGGTGTATTGAAGGTCAATACGATCTTTGTTGCCACCAATGACGGGATGACCAATGTCATTTTGGAAGCTTTCAATCGAAACGAGGAACTGGTTGTCAGTGGCAGTGAACTTCCATTGGATTCTTCCTACTGCAGTCTGGTACTGCGTAATACGAAAGAAAACCTGACCATAACGGATACTGCAGCACATCCGCTGACTTGCTCAATGGATGTAACCAAGGCGCTCGGTAACCGTTTTTTTGTGGGCATACCCATTATGCGGCGCTCGGGTGAAACTTTTGGGACGATCTGTTTAATGGACAAGCCGGGCTATGTAGTTAGTGAAACAGATATGAAGACATTGAACGCCATGGCTGTATTTCTAGGGTATGTCGTTGATTTAGAGAGTAATTTGCTTATTCAGAAACAGAAACTGAACGATACGGAGCAGCTGAAGCAGCAGCTGCAGATGGAGAAGGAACGTGCAGAATCGGAAGCGATGACGAAGGCGCAGATGATCTCGCTGATGAGTCATGAGATTCGCAACCCGCTCAATGGCATTCTTGGATTAACTGATCTGATGCGCACACCGAATATGCCCGAAGAGCATGTGGAATATGTGGACATGATCGAGACCAGTGGCAACATCCTCCTGTCTTTGCTGAATAATATAATGAACTTTAACATTAATGAAACAGGTAAAACGGTAGTTCATGATGATCCCTTTGATCTGGTTTCCACTATTGAGAGTACCGTGTATTTGCATGCCGGGCAGGCGCTGGAGAAAAGAATTGAGCTGGGCCTGAACCTTGAAATGAATATCTCTCAGGTATTCATGGGTGATGAGGTCAAGATCGGTCAACTGCTCGCAAATGTGCTCAAATATGCCATTGATGCAACACGTACAGGTTCCGTACTTGTTACGGCAGTCGTAGATGGTCAGAATGTGGATGAGGCGGGTACGTTACTGCTTCATATTAAATATACGGGTCGAATGCTGACATCTGACAAAAAACTGCAGGCGTTTAATACACTGGACGGAAATGTCAGCATTCAAAAGCTTGTGGGCACCAACCTCGGTTTAGCTGTCAGCCAAAATCTCGCCATTCTCATGCATGGCCGTATTGAGGTGACCAGCCTGGCTGAAGAGGAGACTGAATTTCAGATCAGGCTGCCCCTGATGAGGCACTGGGAACTTCCACAGCTTAAAGGCATACAAGAGCGATTGAAAGGTAAGACGGTATTGCTGGTCAAAGCTCCCGATATTCTGCAGGGGGTATCTTCCCTCATGCGCAGGTGGGAGATGGATGTGAATATGACATCAGACACAAGTCAGGCAAAACACTGGTTGGAAGATGGATTTGAACCTGAAATTGTGGTTGTTGATATGGGGTTAGAGCCAGACAAGGTCATGAAGTTTATTCAAGAATTAAAGGGAATGGCACAACAACTGCCCATCATCATCCTGGTCCCCTACGGCATGCATATGGCTCCTCAGGAGGCGGGGAGCGTTAATGCTGTCTTGACCAAGCCGGTTAGACAGTTGGACTTGCTGAACGCACTGAGCGCGACATTGCACCGGGCATAATAAAATATAAGCACAGCGTACCTAATCAGGTACGCTTTTTTTATTGTATACGCAAAGAGTGCACCTCAAATCCGATCGGTTTATTTATCCGTTTTCTTTTGTTAAATCCCTTTTCATCCACGCTGGTTACGATACAATAGAAAAGTAAGAATCATACTAATTAATCTAGAGGAGGATGTGCATTCAATGGAATACCGCAGATTGGGTGGAAGCGGACTGAAAGTAAGCGAGATCAGCTTGGGCAGCTGGCTGACGTACGGAGGATATGTGGAGCGTGAAAATGCGGTGAAGTCAATTGAAACCGCATTCGATGAAGGCATCAACTTTTTTGATACAGCAAACGTATACGAGCGCGGCGCGGCGGAAGAGCTGCTTGGGCAGACTTTGAAAGCATATTCCCGTGATTCCTATGTTCTTGCAACCAAAGTGTTCGGCAAAATGGGCGACGGTCCGAATGACCAGGGCTTATCCCGCAAACATATTAAGGAGCAATGTGATGCCAGTTTGAAACGATTAGGCGTGGAATATGTGGACATCTACTATTGCCATCGTTATCATACGGAAACACCGATTGAAGAAACGCTGCGTGCACTGGATGACCTGGTTCGTCAAGGAAAAGTGCTGTACGTAGGCGTAAGCCAATGGACTGCTGCTCAGATGGAAGCAGCGCTGGGTACCGCTGACCGTCTGCTGCTCGATCATATCGTGGTCAATCAGCCGGTCTATAACATGTTTGACCGCTATATTGAGAAGGAGATTATTCCACTTGGTGAGCGCAAGGGAATCGGACAAGTTGTCTATTCTCCACTTGCACAAGGCCTGTTAACCGGCAAGTACACCTCGGCTTCAGATCTTCCGGAGAACTCCCGTGCGGCGAAGCTCGGCTGGGATGAAGGCAAGATCAATGCAGACAAAATCGGAAAAGTGCGTCAGCTGATTGAAGTAGCGGACAAGCTGGATCTGAAGGTTGGGCAGCTGGCACTTGCTTGGATTTTGCGTCAAACCAATGTGTCCAGTGCACTTGTAGGGGCAAGCCGTCCGGAGCAGGTGAAGGAGAATGCTGCTGCTTCAGGTGTGAAACTCGATTCAGCTATTATTGAAGAGATCGAGCAGATCCTGTCTTAGTGGTTAGCAGCCTTTCAAGGTGTAATTATGCAAACTAAATCGTAAAAAGGATGCCCCGCAGGCGGATTAGGCTTATCTGCGGGACATCCTTTTTGGTTTTTTAAGCTAGAGCAAACGATTGCCAATAAGCACCTTGGATCGCTTCGGAATGGCGCAGACCCGATTTCTCCCGGTATTTTTGGCTTCATATAATGCACGGTCTGCCTGCTCGAAGAAGTCAGCGTCATCCCGCTCATCGCAATGATCCGGAAAGACGGCTACCCCGATCGAAATGGTCAGGCGAATTGTTGTGCCATCCGGCAGAGCGAAGAGATACTTTTCAACAGACTGGCGGATGGATTCAGCGATGGCCAGGGCTTGATGATTGCCGCAGTCCAGCAGCAGAATCGCAAATTCCTCACCACCGTTACGTGAGACCATGTCAGCTGATCGCGAATGTTCGATTAGCAATTGCCCCAGCTGTTTCAGAACAGCATCTCCAGCGCTGTGACCGTACGTATCATTCACTTTTTTGAACCGGTCGATGTCAATGACGAGCAGGGAAAGCTTCTGTCTGTTTTCCCGGGCACGCTCCAGCTGCAGTTCCAGGGATTTCTCAAACTGACGGCGATTGCTGAGATTGGTGAGGTGGTCAGTGGATGCTCTGCGTTCCAGAAGGAATAACATCTCATTCGATTTATTAATAAATTCGGCGATAAAGTATATAAAGATCCCACCGATAAAAGAAATCGTCATTTGTAACGGATATACTTTCATTAATGAATTCATGCTGCTGGAATTCAACACCAGAATCACAAAGATCAGTGTTATGCCCAGCAGGTTCATCGTTATGATTTTGGTTAATCTTGACCAGGAAGCATAGGCAAAATATACACCGGATAAACCGATTAGTGTCATGACGAAACCGGCATCAATCGCTGGAGACGACAAGCCAAACATGGCAATGCGCAGGATGGAGATGACAAGTCCAGAGATGACTGATGCCAGACCTCCCAGATACACTGCGGCTGTAACTATCGCAAGATGGCGCAGGTCCACAATGGTATCTTCATTAAGAGGGAAGGAATAGTTCATCAGCACAGTACCATAGATACCAAACAGGAAGCCGCCGATCATCTGCACACGTAATGAGGGGAACGGGACACGAATGTTATAGTATTTGGCAATAATTCCGGATATGTACATGAATGTGATCATGACACAGATATTAATAAAGAACGTGCTTAACAATGAACAGCCCTCCTTTAACGCACATTACTATATTTTATCTGAAAAAGAGCACAGTAGCGAACCATATTATAGCAAATGTGCAAGCGAATTGCTGGAAACGGTTTATTATTAATATAAGTTTTCTGGAAATGAACTCGTATTGACTTCATTATACATTAAGATTTATACTTAATCTAAATCAAAATGCGTTTCAACGTTTCTGGGAATCATAGCGATCGATGGATTGCTGTGTCATCGTATATATTTTGGAATGGATTAATAAAGGAGAATTGCCGTGAAAACTCTAAATCTGACGATACAAAGACAGGCCGTATATGATGTAGTACGCCACTCGGAAGACCATCCGACTGCAGCAGACGTGATGAACCGTCTGGTCGAACAAGGCTATAATCTGGCCTATGGCACCGTATATAATTCGCTGCGTTATTTAACGGACAAGGAATTGATCCGAGAGCTTAAGCTGGGTGAGACCGCCAGCCGGTATGATGCCCGTATGGATGACCACCAGCATATTATGTGTGAAGTCTGTGGCAAAGTGGATGAGGTTATGACAGAGGTCCCTTCGGCGTGGATGCAGCAGGTGGCCGAGGAAACCGGATATGCAATTGATCACGCTCATGTGGTCTTTGGAGGTGTCTGCGGGGAATGCAAAAACAAACGGATCAAGTAAAAATCAGGATGTCTGAACGTCGTTTACCGCTGCGGGTCAAGCCGGCTCTTGCTGATCCGGCTCCCTTTGTGGAAGCTTGTCCTGTCACACGGCGTGTCATTCTGATCAGTCCGATGCCAGGCCAGGTTCATGAACTGGTCAAAGCGTTGACGGACAGCTGCTTCGATGTATTGGTGTTTCATCGCTGGGAACCCGATCTCCATGAACGGCTGGTATTTGATCTGTTGATCTATGATCTGTCAGTGGCTGGAACGATTGATGCGTTCGCCGGTATCAGCAGCCGTTTGAACCGGGAGGCAGAGCATATGGCACCTTGCCTGTATCTGGTGGGCGAGAATATGATAGGGAGCGCGAGCGGACCCATGCTTCAGGAAGAGCTGCTGGTGTGGCCAGCCCGTCCGCAGGAAGCACTGTACCGGGTACAGCGCATGATTGGCAATAGTCCGGTTACGCCCAAGCGCGGCTTCTTGCCCGAGGAAGGACAACGGATCAGCTTCAAAGACTTGTGGCTGGACCGTGAGCGGATGAGTGTTCAGCGGGACAACGAACGGATTCACTTGACGAAGACCGAATACGATCTGCTGCTGAAGCTGATTGATGCCAAAGGAGCTGTCATTTCCCGGGAGGAGATGCTGAGCGATATTTGGGAGACCGATTTTACGGGTGGAAGCAACGTAGTCGATGTTCATATCAAAAGCTTGCGCAAAAAGCTTGGGGATAACGCAGCTTCCCCGCAATATATTGTTACAGTAAGAGGAGTGGGCTACCGCCTGGCGGATTAGTCCGCTTTTTTTTTATTTCCAGTTATTTATAACATAAGCAGATGTTCATCCTTCATTCATGAAACGATCAGGATACTCATGATAACCTCATGCGAAGCTCATGCAGACTTTCTATGGGACATGTTAGAATCATTTTAACAGTTAGATCAAGTCTAAATGTATATTTAAAGCATTGACGAATATGATTTAAATAATAGATACAGCAGGCATGAGGAGGATGCAGAAATGACAGAACGTATGACAACTAACCAAGGGGCACCCGTGGGTGATAACCAGAATTCTCGCACAGCAGGCAGAAGAGGACCCACTCTTCTTGAAGATTATCATTTGATCGAGAAGATTGCCCATTTTGACCGTGAACGTATTCCGGAACGGGTAGTGCATGCCAGAGGTGCTGGAGCTCATGGGGTATTCACCCTGGAGAACAGCATGAAAGAGTTCACCAAAGCAGATTTCCTGCAGGAGCCCGGAACGGAAACACCTGTACTGGTCCGTTTCTCCACGGTAATTCACGGGACGGGTTCGCCAGAGACTGCACGTGATCCGCGCGGGTTTGCAGTCAAGCTATACACGCGGGAAGGCAACTATGATATTGTCGGTAACCACCTGCCTGTATTCTTCATCCGTGACGCGATGAAATTCCCGGATATGGTGCATTCCCTGAAGCCTGCGCCAGATACGAATATTCAAGACCCTGCACGGTATTGGGATTTCATGACCCTTTCACCTGAGTCCACACATATGATGACGTGGTTGTTCTCTGATCTGGGTACGCCTGCGAGTTACCGTGAGATGGATGGATTCGGCGTGCACGCGTTCAAGTGGATCAACGCGCAAGGCGAAATCCACTATGTGAAGTATAAGTGGGAGTCTGCGCAGGGAGTGCGCGGCTTCTCTCGTCAGGAAGCGTCTGAAGTGCAAGGCCAGGACTTCAACCACGCTACCCGGGATCTGTATGACCATATCAAAAACGGCCAGTATCCGCAGTGGAAGCTGCAGGTACAGCTTCTGAAACCGGAGCAGATGGATGATTTCTCATTTGATCCGCTTGATCCAACCAAAACCTGGCCGGAAGATATCATTCCGTTTCAAACGGTAGGAACCATGACCCTGAATCGCAATCCGCAAAACTTCTTCGCCGAAGTAGAACAGGCGGCTTTCTCGCCAAGTGCATTGGTGCCTGGGATTGAGCCATCTGAGGATAAACTGCTGCAAGGACGCCTGTTCTCCTATCCGGATACCCAGCGTCACCGGCTTGGACCAAACTATCTGCAGATTCCGGTGAACTGCCCGTATGCACCGGTTCGCAACCATCAGCGCGATGGGCTGATGAATGTGAATCAGGATCCCTCTCCTGTGAATTATGAGCCGAACAGCTCCTCCAGCAGTCCACAGGAAGATCCGGCATACCGGGATAGTCAGATGCCGCTGCACGGTCATGTTACACGGGAGAAAATTGAGAAAACCGATGATTACACACAGGCAGGCGAATTGTTCCGTTCCTTTACGGCCGAAGAACAGAATAATCTGCTCGATAATCTGATTAATGACCTGAAAGGTGTTCCGGCACAGACGCAGATGCGTGCATTATGTCACTTCTTCCAGGCTGACGGACAGTTTGGTGGACGTCTGGCTCGTGGACTTGGTGTAGATATCTCGGCATACATGCCATCGGCAGACCGCAAATAAGAGACATTATTAATATATTTTCATAGCGTGTAGGAAATAAAATTAATACTGATAAGGCTGGGCATAACTGCAGGGAATGCAGGACTGTCCAGTCTTTTTGCTGTCTTTGCAGCCGAGCTGGCTTCTCATATACTCTCCCAGGTGATATTCTGAAATGGAAAACAAATTTACAAATCATTTACAATGAATAGCTGACATAGAGGTTGACTTCTCGTTTGAGGGCACTACAATGGGTAGTGTGAGGGGTGTCTGAACATGAAAATACACAATTTTAAAGTGGGTGAGCGTGGGCTGAATCGTTTTTTTGGCCCGCTGGAAGCGAAGATTATGGATATCTTATGGGCGCGTCCAGGCAGCAGCATCCGCGAGGTGCAAACAGCACTTGAACAAGATAGAGATGTTAATTTCAATACTGTCATGACGGTTATGAACCGGCTCGTGGACAAGGGACTGCTTCGCAAAACACAGAAGGGCCGGACGTCACTGTATCACCCTGTACAGAGCAAGGAGGAGTTTATGAACGACCAATCGAAGGAGCTGTCGCATGAACTGGTAGACGAATTCGGTGCACTTGCAGTGAGCCACATGCTGGATGCACTGGATGAAGCCGACGCGGGGTTGATTGAACGTCTGGAGCAGAAGATCAAACAATGGAAAAAGGATAGCGACTGATATGTGGAAGGCCCGCTCGAAACTGTTGTTTACTGTCGGGTTTGGCATTCCGCTACTTGTGTTTATTCAAATGTTTATGTACGCCATGTACAAACTGTTTGGCTGGGATATTCCCTTTAATCTGCTCTGGCTGTGCAATCACTGGATGAGCCGGATGGGCTGGTTGTCGGTAGGCCACTTTTTGATGCTGCTTGTCGTGCTAACTTTTGGAGGAACAGGCTGGCTGTTCATGCATCGAATGATGAAGACGCGAGCAGCCGTGCGCAAGCTCCATGCGATCGAGAACCAAGCAATGTCCAGAACCCTTGAGGTCAAGTATCGTCATCTCAAGCAACCGGGGTTCATCGTCGTGGACAAGCAGTCACCGATTGCTTTTACGATTGGTTTATGGAGGCCTTACATTGTTCTCTCGACGGGGTTGCTCGGTATGCTCGATGCTGAAGAAGAAGCAGCTGTTGTCTATCATGAAGTCCATCATCTATGGCACCGTGATCCGTTGAAGACAACGCTGCTGTCGGTGTTTGCCATGATGATGCCGTATATTCCTGTTTTGAAGCATACTTCGAAACAATATCATATCGTCCGCGAAATTTTAGCCGATAATGAAGCGATTGAACGTACGGGAAATGCAGCGGGAATTGGCAGTGCCTTGCTCAAACTGATCCGCGCTTGTCCTGAACCATGGCGGGTACGGGAGATGGCTGTGCAATCCTCGTTTGCCGATACGTCGGTTAATGTGCGCATCTCCCGTTTGCTCGATCCGGAACAAGATGTTGAGCTGGCTCTCCCGTGGTTTGCCATATTAATGTCGGCGACAGTGTTTCTGTTGATGTCTGTTTTGTTTGTTTGGTCGATCGGATAATTTGAATGCGATACACTTTAATGTCAAGGAGGAAGATGTAGATGAATAGTAGGAGCGTAGAGATTGGCTTGTTCTTCTTAAGAATCATGATCGGTCTCATCTTTGTATTGCATGGGTGGAGCAAGTTTGAAGGTGGAATCAGTGGTGCGGTAGGTTTTTTTGAGAGCATGGGTATCCCTGGGTTCCTCGCATCCGTTGTAGCCATAATTGAGCTGGCCGGCGGGGCAGCGATGATTCTGGGACTGGGAACACGTGTGTTTGCTGCTTTGTTTATTGTCTTGATGGCAGGGGTTCTGTTTACGGCCAAAGTAGGTCAGCCATTTATTGGTGGTACTGAATTTGATTACCTGACGCTGGCAGGTTCCCTGACCTTGCTATTCACAGGCAGCCGCTTCCTGGCGGTGGATCAGTTTATAGCCAGACAAGGTAAGGTTCGGAATGCAAGTTCATAAGACTCACCGTTTGTAAGCATGTATTTCATTAAAAGCAGGCTAGGCCTGCATCGAAGCCTTTTTCTGCTGGATTGGTTTGCGGGTAATTCTACTTGTGAACTGCTCTGGCAGGAGAAGGTTTTTTGTTTTGGACGCTAAGCCTAAATATTTGGTACAATGAGAATAAGTATGCTACTAAGAAAAAATAAGAACATCAAGGAGGATGTGCTTTATGATTAATGTCATTCCATCCGAAGCCCGTGCCAGCTTCGACCGGGGCTGGCTGCGCGGCAGTCACAGCTTTTCCTTTGGAGAATATCAGGACGCGGAGAACACTGCGTTTGGGCCGATGCGGGTAGCAAATGATGATGTGATTGCACCTGGACGTGGTTTTGGTGCACATCCGCATAGTGACATGGAGATCGTGTCCATCGTGCTGAGTGGCAAGCTTCGTCATGAAGACAATCTTGGCAATGTAGCTGTAACCTCGTTTGGTGGGATTCAGCGAATGTCAGCGGGCAGCGGCATGATTCACACAGAGCACAATGCGTCCGATACGGAAGAGGTACGTTTGCTCCAGCTCTGGTTCATGCCTACGACGAGGGGGCTGCAGCCTTCATATGAGACGACGTCATTCGATCCTGAGGCACTAACGGGAGCGCTCCTGCCTGTAGTATCTCCTGAAGGCGGACCGCGGGTTGCATCCATTCATCAGGATATGACCATATATCTAAGCCGTTTGACTAAAGGTGAGGCATTAACATATAAGCAGGATGAGGGACGCCGCCAGTATTTTTTTGTGATTGAGGGCAAGCTTGGACTGAATGGTGAGCACGATTTGACTGCAGGCGATACAGCGAGGGTAGAACAGACTCAGGTCATGGAATTGCAAGCAGGTGAGGATGCGTTCTTCATGCTCATTGATTTGCCTTAACTGTGTGGAACACAGCATTAATAGACACGAGCAATAAGGGAGGATATACGTCTATGGCACAGCAGGAATGGTTTATGGTTAAACATGGGGTAACCGGGCGAGGTCTGGCGAATAGCAAAACAGATTCCCTGTCCTATCGGTTCCAAAAAGAGGGCAAAGGCTTCATATTCACCGTTACGGGTTTGGATGAATCAATCGTGGAACAGATCATTGAGCTCAGGCAGGAGCTAAACGTCTTTCGATTCGTACAGCGCAAGGATCAACCTCTCCTGAAGCACTGGTACTATGTCCAAGGAGACCGGGTTGCATACGATAAGGATCGTGGTACCCTTACAATTACTGCAAAATCCGAGATTCGATATGTGCCTGAAGATTACTTTGCTGATTAATGATAATACTTAGATGGGTCTTCCATAACGGAAGGCCTATTTCTTTTTGTCTATTTCATATGGCATGTGATGTCTTTCAGGTTGTTTTAGGAAATCCCAGAAATTGCGAAGCCAAACAAGGTTGACATCTGGAAATTAATATAGATATAATTCATATCAATTGATAATGAATATCAATATCATAAGCTGAAGAATAGAGTCATTACGTTGTCTTAAGGCTATCGGTGAGGGGTTTAGTAGAGAGATGAAGTTAGGTTATATGTTGATCGCACTGGCTGTTCTGTCCATCGTTTACATATTTATCGGCAATTCGGACATTTCGCCCCTGGATATATTCCACTTGACCCCAGTGCAGCTGCAGGTACTGCAAGTCAGCCGGTTTCCACGTCTGATCAGCATTCTGGTCGCGGGCATCAGTATGAGCGTTATTGGTCTGATTATGCAGCAGCTGACACGCAACCGGTTTGTTTCGCCTACAACAGCAGGTACCATGGATTCCGCAAGGCTTGGAATTCTGGTGACCCTGATGTGGTTCCCTGGAGCGTCCTCTCTGCAAAAAATGCTGGTCGCCTTCGCCTTTGCCCTGGCAGGTACGCTGATCTTTATGCGAATTCTCGAGAAGGTCAAATTCAAGGACACGATCTACATCGCTCTTCTGGGCTTGATGTTCGGTAACATCGTTAGTTCGGTGACGACCTTTTTTGCTTACAAAAACGATTTGATCCAAAACATTTCCTCTTGGCTGCAGGGTGACTTCTCCACCATCATGAAGGGCCGATATGAATTGATCTATATCAGTATTCCGCTGCTGATTATCGTCTATCTCTTCGCCAACCGCTTCACACTGGCGGGGATGGGAGAAGACTTCGCAACCAACCTGGGCCTGGCGTATCGGAGAGTGGTGAACCTCGGATTGATTCTGGTAGCCATGGTCTCGGCTGTGGTCATTATCACCGTAGGAACCATCCCGTTTTTGGGTCTGGTCGTGCCCAACATTGTCACCCTGTATAAGGGAGATAACTTGCGTGACACGCTGCCCCATACGGCCGTGCTTGGAGCGATATTCGTTCTGGTCTGTGACATTCTGGGTCAATTGATTATTTATCCGTATCAGCTGTCCATCAGTTTGACAGTGGGAGTCGTAGGCAGTGTGCTGTTTCTGTATTTACTGCTTCGAAGAAAGGCAAATGGGTCATGAGAATGAAATATTCAGCGAATACTCTAAAGTTTGGCATCCTGATCGCAGCGGCGCTCATTCTGATTGGTGTGTTTCTGGTCATTCAGTCGGGGGGCAACTGGGACTACATCCTGCCGCGCCGGGGGAAAAAGATTCTGGCCATCGTGCTCACTGGAGCATGTATAGCATACTCAACGGCCATCTTCCAAACGATAACCAACAATCGCATCCTAACACCTGGCATCATGGGACTCGACTCCCTGTATATGTTGTTTCAGACGTTTGCGGTGTTTGTATTTGGAAGCAGTCATATCAGCTTTGTAAATAAAAATCTTAATTTTGCAGTGTCTGTCCTGCTGATGACCCTCTTTGCCCTGCTGCTGCATCAATTCATGTTCAGGCGGGAACGAGGGCGCAATATTTATCTGCTGCTGCTTGTGGGTCTGATTCTGGGAACGCTCTTTCAGAGCCTGTCCTCCTTCATGGAGGTCCTGATTGATCCCAATGAATTTCTCATCCTGCAAGGCAAAATGTTTGCCAGTTTTAACAATGTAAATACGGATCTGTTGATCATTTCGATGGCTTCCATCCTTCTGATCCTGCTGTATGCACGGAAATTCACCAAGTATCTTGATGTTCTGGCACTTGGGAAGGATCATGCGGTGAACCTCGGTGTGGATTACCACTATATCGTGAAACGGCTGCTGCTGGTTGTCATGGTACTGGTGTCCATCTCTACTGCACTTGTAGGTCCGATCATGTTCCTGGGATTGCTGGTGGTGAATCTGGCTCATCAGGTGTTCCGGACACACCGGCATACCGTGCTGATCTGGGGCTCGGTCATCATTGCCGTCGTTGCCTTGGTAGGCGGACAGCTGATCGTGGAACGGGTATTCACCTTCTCGACAACCGTAAGTGTCATTATCAACTTTGTAGGCGGTGTGTATTTCATCTATTTGCTGCTAAAGGAGAGTAAGTCGTGGTAGAAGTCAGAAATGTCTCAAAACAATACGGCGGCGTCCGGGTAGTGGATGACGTATCACTGAATATTGCTAAAGGGAAGATCACGTCCTTTATCGGACCGAACGGTGCCGGCAAAAGTACACTGTTATCCATGATCACCAGGCTCATTGGCAAAGACACCGGTCAGGTTCTGATTGAAGGCAAGGAAATTGAAGGCTGGAAGAGCAAGGAGTTATCCAAGAAAATATCCGTGCTTAAACAATCCAACCATATCAATATCAGGCTGACGGTGGAGGATCTGGTGGCGTTCGGGCGTTTCCCTTACTCACAAGGACGGCTTACACCGGAAGACCACCAGTGGATACAGGAAGCCATTGATTATATGGATCTTGGTCCGTACCGCAAAAGGTATTTGGACGAACTCAGTGGTGGACAGCGGCAGCGGGCGTACATCGCCATGGTTATTGCGCAGAACACCGAATATATCCTGCTGGATGAACCGCTGAACAACCTGGACATGAAACATTCGGTGCAGATTATGAAAGTGCTGCGCAAAATGGTGGACGAGCTTGGCAAAACGATAGTCATTGTCATTCATGACATCAATTTTGCATCCTGCTACTCCGATTATATTGTTGCACTCAAGGAGGGCCGGGTCGTTCAGGAAGGTAAAACGGAGGACATCATTGATACGGAAGTATTACAGCAGGTATATGACATGCATATTCCGGTGCAGGTGATCGATGGACGTAAGATTTGTGTGTACTTTTCGTAAGAAAGTAAAACCAATATAGAGAGTGAGAGGTGTCTATTTATGAAAAAGGGTTGGTTGTTTACGCTGCTCGTTGTATTGTCTGTGGTGCTGGCAGCATGCGGAGGTAATAAAACAGCGGAGAATGCGGGTGCAAGCACAGGTACAGGTTCAGAGGCCAATGCGGGGGCAGCACAGTCCAATGAGGAAATTGTTATCAAACATCAACTTGGCGAAACCAAAGTGAAGAAAAATCCGCAAAACGTGGTTGTGTTTGATTATGGCGTACTGGACACCCTGGATCAGTTGGGCATAGAAGTTGCCGGTGTTCCTCAAGAAGGCGTTCCTCCATATTTGGAAAAGTATAAAGACGCCAAGTACACCAACGTTGGTAGTTTGAAAGAAGCCGATTTTGAGAAAGTAAATGCGATGAGTCCTGACCTGATTATTATCTCGGGACGTTTGTCTGATTCATATGAAGAGTTGAGCAAGATTGCACCGACCATTTATATGGCGGTAGACACCGAGGATTACATGAATTCCCTGACGGAAAACGTGAAGACACTTGGTGAGATTTTCGGCAAGGAAGCTGAAGCGGAGCAAGCGTTGACTACCATCGAAGCCTCTGCTCA
Organism: Paenibacillus sp. PvP094; assembly: GCF_040546835.1. NCBI lineage: Bacteria > Bacillati > Bacillota > Bacilli > Caryophanales > Paenibacillaceae > Paenibacillus > Paenibacillus sp. PvP094. The sequence continues at coordinate 2,513,121 of NZ_JBEPOM010000001.1, forward strand.
AGCATTGAAAGACAAAGTAACGGCTGCAGGCAAAAACGCACTGATCGTGCTGACAAACGAAGGCAAACTGAGCGCATATGGTGCAGGCTCTCGATTTGGAGTCATTCATGACGTATTTGGTTTTAAACCAGCAGATGCCAATATTGAAGTGTCAACTCATGGACAGAGCGTTTCCTTTGAATATGTGATGGAGACGAATCCGGATTACCTGTTTGTGGTAGACCGCAGTGCAGTGGTTGCAGGCAGTGGGGAAGCAGCTCCAGCTAAACAGGTCATCGAGAATGATCTGGTTAAGAATACAACAGCGTACAAAGAAGGACACATTGTGTACCTTGACCCGAACTACTGGTACTTGTCCGGTGGTGGCCTGGAATCCATTCAGGAAATGATCAAGGAAGTGGACGCAAGCGTCGAATAACTGAAGTATATAACAGCAACATATTGGAATTGGGAAGAAGGATCTCTGCGAATGCAGGGATCTTTTTTTGTTTTCCTGAAGACGGAAGGATGCATGGATTTTTGTAAATCGTCCACATAATTCCCGTTCATTTGGCACAAGCTACCTTGTATAAAAAAAGAGCGGAGGGACGGACATGGCCGACAGGACAACAGGAAAAGAAGCTGCCTCAAACGCAGCCGAAAAAAAACATATCCCCTTGGGGCTGCCATCTCCGCCCATATTGAAGCAGCCCATCGGATTAACACATGAGAGCCATATGCTTGCCCTGAAAGACATTTTCTCGGACAGTTCGGACGTGGTCTTCCGTGATGTCATGATTTCGGCTGAGGTTCAGGGACTCCTCGTATACATCGAAGGGATTGTGAACTCGGCTGATATCCAGGATCATATGCTTCGTCCACTAATCCGGGGGCTTGTCGAGCAGCGCACCGATGAGCCTGATGTGCCCATCGATGATACACGCATTGCGCTAACTCAGGTGAAAAAGGTGGACTCCTGGGCTGAAGCAGCCGATGGTGTGCTGGAAGCATCGGCACTACTGTTGATTAATGGAAGCCGGGAAGCCTGGCTCTTCAATGTCAAAGGCGGCGTGCGCCGGGGGGTAGAGGAACCTCAAACCGAATCGGTTATTCGGGGGCCCCGCGAAGGATTTACGGAGACACTGCGTGTAAATACAGCTCTCATCCGATTCAAGTTGAAGAATTCGTCACTCAAAATGTTGAGCATGACCATCGGGACAGAGACCAAGACCAATGTGGTACTAACCTATCTGGATGATATTGTGGATGAGAAACTGATCAAGGATGTCAAAAAACGCCTGAACAAGATCAAGATTGACGGCATTCTGGAAACGGGATATATCGAGGAATTGATTGAAGATCATCCGTATTCCCCGTTCCCGCAGATGCATTATACGGAACGCCCCGATACGGTCGTGGGGAACCTGCTGGAGGGCCGTTTTGCGATTCTGGTGGACGGCAGTCCGTTTGCCCTGATTGGTCCGGTGACCATGTGGCAGATGCTGCAGGCCAGTGAGGACTATTATGAACGGTTCTTTATTACCAATCTGGTGCGATGGATCCGGTTTTTGTTTGTGGCGATTGCCTTGTTTCTGCCAGCGCTATATATCGCCATCACGACTTTTCATCAGGATATGCTCCCGACAACGCTGATTCTGAGTATCGCCGGAGCCAGGGAAGCCATTCCGTTCCCGGCCCTGGTGGAAGCTCTTATTATGGAACTTTCATTTGAAGCCTTGCGTGAAGCGGGGGTCAGGTTACCGAAGACGGTAGGTCAGGCAGTCAGCATCCTGGGTGCACTCGTAATCGGGCAGGCCGCGGTTCAGGCCGGGATAGTATCGGCGCCCATGGTTATCATCGTATCCATGACAGGTATTGCTTCGTTTACCATCCCGCGCTTTAACTTTGCCATTACGGTTCGTCTGCTGCGGTTTCCGATCATGCTCCTCGCCGGAGCGCTCGGACTGTATGGCATTGTCATCGGACTGGTATTGATCTCGGTCCATCTGACGCAGATGACTTCCTTCGGGGTTCCTTATCTGTCGGGGCTGAGTCCATATCACAGAACGGATACCAAAGATATTGTAATTCGTACACCATGGTGGAGAATGATCAATCGTCCTTCCACGGTGCATCATGATAAGAAGCGGATGAATGCCAAGATTAATGGGTCGCCAGAAGCTGAGGAGGGATGGTAAGCTCATGCATTTCATGCATAAGTATCGCACCGTGGTGCTGCTTTTCCTGTGTACCCTCCTGTTATCAGGCTGTTGGGATCGCGAAGAGATTAATGATATTGCATTTGTGATTGGAATTGCAGTGGACAAGGAGAAGCAGGATTATAGGACAAGTTTGCAAATAGCGTTACCTGGTCAGTCTGGCGCTTCCGGAAGTGAAGGTGGCGGGGGAGGGACAAGTGGGGACAAATCCTGGTTCATGCTGTCCACGACAGCCAAAACATTTCGCGGGACCTCGCTTGAAGGGCAGAAGGCCCTATCCCGGAGGCTCTATTATGCACATCGTCGTACGCTTCTGATCGGAGAGGATCTGGCCAGGGAAGGCATTGCTCCGATGCTGGACCTATTAACCAGATATCCCCTGAACCGCCTGTCAGCCATGCCAGTCGTGACCAAGGGGGAAGCATTTAAGGTTCTTGATACAGACGCACCGATTGAAAAATTCCCTTCGGAGATGGTACGGGAGCTATGCTTCCTGAATATGCGGCATCCGCGTTCACTCAAATTGTTTATAGACTCCATCCTCTCAGACGGAATCGACCCCTTTCTCCCGATTGCTTCCGTTGCGGAAAATGTACCGAAGGATTGGAAGGATGTCAAAACCAATATCAAGCTGGATGGACTGGCCATCTTCAAAAAGGACAAACTGGTGGGAATGATTGAAAAGGCACCTGCAGATGCACTGATTTTGGCCATGGGTGAAGCCAATACGCCAGAGGTAATGATTAAGGCTCCAGAGGGAGAGGGGACGTTGTTCCTGAAGCTGAACGAAAACAATTCTTCGTTCAAGCCGCATATTCACAATGACAAAGTGAGTGTCACGATTCAACTATACGCCAAGGGAGTTTTGGTGGATAACGAATCGAATTATGGCGACCTGCGGGAACGTGAGATTTTGACGCTTACCGAAGCTATTCACAAAAAAGTGAAGGAAGATATCGAGGAGGGCGTAAGGCTGATCCAGCGAAAGTATAATGCCGATATTCTGGGGCTGGGTCGTTCCATACATCAGCAGATGCCGAAAGAATGGGATAGGATCAAGGACCGTTGGTATGACATTTATCCGAATATGGAAGTCGTGGTAGAGCCACATATCATCATTGAGAATGTAGGGATCACCAATAAACCGATTGGATTGACCGAGGAGGAGATCGTCCATGATTAAGCCGCTCGTGTTTACTTATCTGGCGATGGTCATCATCGTCATTATCATGGACTTTAAGCACCTGAGGCAGGCGGCGGCGATTAACCGTTGGTTATCTTATGTGGTGATAGCAGGCAGTACCGGAATTTGGTTCTATGTTACCCACTTAAGCAAAACGTTCTTTATTACGGTTTGGCTGACCCATTGGATCCAGCGGAATTTACCGCTGCCATAGATGTTTGTCACATATCGACATTCCGGTTGAGCAGGCAGAAAGGAGGTAATTTGATGAATCAGGCAGTGACTAGCCGGCAGCTTACGCTGCTAATCTTGCTGCTGAGTGTAACAGGTACGCTGATTCAGCCCCATGCACAGGCCATTTTCTATGCCGAACAGCATGCCTATCTATCCTATATCCCTGTGTTTCTCGTCACATTTGCATCCATGTGGATGTTAAATCGTGTCCAAAGCCGGTTTCCCGATCAGGACCTCTTTGAGTCTCTGGTCAAAAGATTTCCTTTCTTGGGACGGGTGACGGGCTTGATGTATATCATGTTTTTTCTTTTGATATTTGCTCGAGACATCCGGTTGATCGGTGACTATGTAAGTATAACCTTGCTTGAGACGACGCCCATTTCCATTATTGTGTTGTCTCTCTTGGTCATGGCTGTGTTTATTGTCAGAGGAGGACTGGGTTCCTTAATTGGGATGTCTGAGCTGTACATTACCTTATTTCTGCTCAACTCGGTCATTGTCCCATTCATGTTGATTCAACAAGTTAACCTGGATAATCTGATGCCGTACTTTGATATTGATGTAGAAGGTGTAGGCAAGGGAAGCTGGTACATCTTTTCCTTCTTTGGAGAGATGATTGCACTGCCTTTTGTAGTTAAGGGAAGCGACTTTCGTTTTAAACCGGTAACTTGGGGAGTAACGATAGCCGCCTTGCTGATGATGTTAATTATGATCGAGACCATCACCTCCATTGGTGTGCCAATTGCATCGAGGCTGGTATACCCATCATACGAACTTGCCAGACAGCTGCAGGTAAGTGACTTTCTGGACCGGTTTGACCTGGCCCTAGCTGCGGCTACCCTGCCTACCATGATTACGAAGATTGGGTTTGACTTGTATTTTATCTGTTGGGGTCTGAAACGGATCATTCCCAAAGTTTCCGGGAAGCTCATGACGGGTCCAGTCGCACTCCTTGGATTTGCCTGTGCATTCTGGTTCTTCAAAAATGCAATTCAGCTGTTCCGCTTCACGCGGGAATGGACATGGATTGCCATTCTGTTCGAAGTGCTCTTTCCGATCCTTCTTTTTGTGTTTCTTCGACCACGTAAAAAGGAAAGGGACTCCTCACGCCAAGGAGAGAACCATCGCGATACAACCAACAAACAGCATGAACAGGAGAAGAAAAGACGCGATTCTGGCCAGGAGGATGAAACAGGAAAGGATGAAATGCAGGGGGGCGAGCTTCAGCCTTCCTGATGCCAATCATAAAAAATCGTTATAGAAGAACACGCCAAATGACGTGAAACAAGGTTTCCCTCCATGAAACTACCCTGTATACTGTAGTCAAACGAATGACGTTCGGACGAACGAACTGGGGGGAAACATGAATGGCTCAACATTTGGCAGGTATACGTGTAGCACTGACGGGACCGCGTAAATCCAAGGAAATGGCGTTGTTAGTTGAGAAAATGGGTGGTATTCCACTCGTGCGGCCAGCACAGGGAACGGTATTCCTGGATGATCGGAACATACGCAATGGTCTCGTCTCCTTGATCTCTGATCCGCCCGACTGGGCGGTATTAACTACAGGCATGGGACTTGATGCCATATTTGAAATGGCAGAGGATATGGACATAGCTGGTCAACTGCTGGATGTCTTGGCGGAAGCTTCAATAGCAGCAAGAGGATACAAAACGGTGAACTCACTTCGCAAGCGCAAGCTATCACCGCTGGTTCGGGATGATGACGGCAGTACGGACGGGCTGATTCGAGAATTCGCGCCACATAATCTTGCCGGCAAAAAAGTCATGCTCCAGCTTCATGGAGAAACTGCGCCGAAGCTGGTCAACTGGCTGGAAGAACAGGGTGCTGAAGTAAGACAGGTTCTGCCTTATCGCCATGTACCGCCGGAAGAGGCCGAACTGGAACTGCTTTTGAATGAAATCGTGCAGCATGAGGTCGATGCCGTAGCATTCACCAGCGGCCCCCAAGTACGGTTTCTGGCAGCATACGCAGCTTCTCAAGGCAAGCTGGAACAGATGCAGCAGGCTTTCCGGGACGGTGTGATTCCTGCATCTGTAGGTAAAGTGACTGCAAACGCCATGCGTGAAGAAGGAATTGAAGTACTGGTTGTTCCGGAGGAAGAAAAGATGGGAGCACTCATCGTTGAGCTGGGACGATATATTGCTGCAGCACACGCAGATCAATCCTGATAAGCAGATCAGGATGCAGGTCTGTTAAAGGATCCGGTAAGATCGTTATGAGGGTTTCGCATATGGATATATCATTCAAGTTCTGATCTGTTCTGGATCAGAACTTTTTTCTGTTTTGTCTGAAAATAGAATCGTGGACAAACATCATAAGCATGGACATTTTTTCCTGAGCGGTGTTATGATGAAAGCAATATCATTCATGAAAACAAGCAAGGTGCTCTTGCGTCGAGCAAGAGGTAACAGGGAATCGGGTGCAAATCCCGAGCGGTCCCGCCACTGTAATGGGGAAGCCCTTTTCATCCAAGTCACTCGTACATCCGGGGAAGACAGAAAAGGAAGCTAATGATCCAGAGCCAGGAGACCTACCTTGCATGTGTCACCGAACCCTTCGCGGAAAGGAGTGGTGTACGAAGAATCAGGAAACGGGCGAACAACCGGTTCGCCTGGCAGGCCCTTTGCGGCCATGCAGCCACAGGTCTATCCTCAATAGGGCCGTGGACTGTCTTCTTGAGTGTACGTACATGCGTATCCCATCCGTTATAAGGATGGGATTTTTTTGTTTTTTACAGTCGATCCGGAACTGGATTTAATCGAACATGCCGCGAAGAAGAAGGTCGGTCAAGCCGTCCTTTTTCACTGTTTTGGAATAGCCCCGATAAGAAGGTTGAGCTGCACAGAGCAACTCAATAATCAAGAGCTGGCTACAGACCACGGCTGAAGAAGCGATGATATAGATGTGATTGACGTGCTAAGGGTGAACAGGGAGATGGAGGAGGAGAAGCAATGCAGAGTCAAGGAAAGCTGCTGATTATCGGATTTGGCCCAGGAGCGATGGAGCATATCACCACACGGGCATTGGAGGCACTACGGGAGAGTGAGGTCATCATTGGTTACAACACTTACGTTGATCTGATTCGTCCACTCCTGGACGGACAGGAGATTGTACGGACAGGCATGACCGAAGAGGTAAGCCGGGCACAGGAAGCGGTCAGACAGGCCGAGATGGGCAAAATCGTTGCAGTAATCTCCAGTGGCGATGCAGGTGTATATGGCATGGCCGGATTAGTGTATGAGGTGCTGATGGAGCAAGGCTGGAAGCCGGAAACCGGCGTTGGCGTTGAGGTTATCCCGGGTGTATCTGCCATTCAATCCTGTGCTTCCTTGCTGGGTGCACCCGTAATGCATGATGCATGTACGATCAGTCTGAGTGACCACCTTACGCCATGGGAGACGATTATTCGCCGAGTTGAAGCAGCAGCATCAGCTGATTTTGTCATTGCTCTGTACAATCCTCGCAGTGGACGCCGGACACGCCAGATCGTGGAGACGCAGGAGATGCTGCTGCGGTACCGTAGTCCCCAGACGCCAGTGGGGCTTGTAAAAAGTGCCTATCGTGAACGTCAGGATGTCGTGATGACCACGCTGGAAGACATGTTGAACCATGATATCGGCATGCTGACGACCGTGATCATTGGTAACTCCTCGACCATGATGTACGAAGGACTCATGGTCACACCGCGTGGATATCAGCGGAAATACACGCTGAATACCGTGGAACAACCGCTCAGACCACATGAGCGGCTCCGCACGGAAGCTGAGCCTTGGTCGCTCGGCGCGATGGAGGCCCGTTCTGCCGCTTCCGCAGATGCAGCAGGCACAGTCCGCGATACGCAGACCGCGCAGCCAGCTGTGGAACCAGCCCTGCGCGGCGCCAGCGCCAGTACGGGCATGGGACCGCAAGGGCAGCAGGGCGCTGGCATGCCTGCTGCTCAGCCAGCGGGCGGCAGCACCGCAGTGCTTGCAGCCGAGCGGCCTGCAGCGGTGGAAGGCGCACCGCGTGCTGCCTTGGCGATGCCGCGTGCCGGTGCGGCCGAACTGGCTGCCGAGGCGCTGACGCGGCTTGCGGCAGGCGGCAAGCTCGCTGGCGAAGCGGCCAGCCGCTGGCTGGATGCAGCCGGGTCAGGCGTGCCAGCCGCGACGCCGCAGACTGCAGGGGCAGCTGCTGTGCGGACAGCACCCGAGCCGGGACGCAAGGCACCGCTGTTCGAGATTGGCGTGTCGCCTGGCGTCGGCAACAAGAAGTTTACTGCAGCCCAGATGGCGCTGCTGGCACAATGCGCGAGTGAAGAAGGCGAGCTGGAATACACGCCGGAGCATCAGATTATTTTGCGGGTACCGACCTTTGAGCCGGATCAGCTGGTAGAAGAGCTGCGTGCAGCGAATTTTATCGTGGTGCCGATCGGTGACGTTATCAAGGTGAAGGCCTGTGACTTCTGCAACATGGAGAAGGATGATGCCGTTCCGATGGCCAATCATTTGCAGGCAGTTATAGGCGGACTTAGTGCGCCGAAAGAGACCAGTGTGGCTCTGAATGGCTGCGGCATGGCATGTTACGGTGCCGTGCTCGAGGACATCGGAATCGTCTACCGCAAGGGCGGATACGACCTGTTCCTTGGCGGCAAGAAGTTCGGACGAAACGCTCACCCTGCCCAGCCGGTAGCCGAAGGGATTCCAGGTGATCAGATTGGCGGGATAGTGGAGCGAATCGTAGCGGAGTACAAGGAAAAGGGACACCCGAATGAGAGGTTCCATAAATTTTTCAAACGCGTTGGAGTAATCCAAGGCTTCCGTCACGTCGATGCGCCTGTGACCGTGGAAGTAAACCCGGTATGCGGCGACTAGGGATTGTGCCAGTTTTGTTACCATCTGAATATTTTTTTAACCAGCGTTTGTAGTTATACCGGAAAAATTCCATTGCACTTTTTATATAGATCGAAATGATTGGGCAACCCCAGGTTACCCTGCGTGAAAGGCTCGTTTACCGAGTAAGCACAATCTAAAATTGAGATGCCTGGTCTATGGATCAGGCGGGGGAGGAAGAAGCCATGATGAATGCCATTTTGCTGGTTGGACACGGCAGCCGTGATCCAGAGGGAAACCGGGAGTTAATGGAGTTTGCAAGAGCGGTAGCGGAGAAAGCGCCGGAGAATACCGTGGTAGAGACCTGTTTTCTGGAATTAACAAGACCAAGCATTGCTGAAGGGGTTACGGCTTGTGTAGATAAAGGGGCAACGCGTGTCGTATTGGTTCCGATTATTCTGTTTGCTGCAGGCCACGCCAAAATTGATATTCCGAATGCCATTGACCGGGCCAAGATTCGTTATCCGCAAGTGGAATTTGTATATGGGCGTCCGATTGGCGTACATGAGAAGGTCGTTCAAATTATGCAGACCCGTCTGCAGGAAGCTCAGCCTGTCCTTGTTACCGCCAATCAAGGCGGCGCAGCAGTGGCGGCTCCGCCCGCTCCTGTCACGGATGAAGAGACAGCCGTACTTGTCCTTGGTCGGGGAAGCAGTGACCCGGATGCCAACAGTGACTTTTTCAAAATGACCCGGATGTTGTGGGAGAAACTCCCATATAAGTGGGCTGAAAGCAGCTTTATTGGTGTGACGCAGCCTTCATTCCCGGATGGATTGCAGCGTTGTCTCCTGCTCGGGGCGAAGAAGATCGTCATCATGCCTTATTTCCTGTTCACAGGTGTGCTGATCAAACGCATTGATGAGATGACTGCAGAATTTGCTGCGGCACATCCGGACATTCAGGTGGAGATCGGAGGATATTTTGGATTCCATCCAAAATTGGTGGAGCTGGTACTGGAACGTGCGAACGAAGGGTTGAATGGACGGGTAGCGGCCAACTGTGACAACTGCCAATTCAGACTTGAGGCTGCCAAACATCACCACCATCACCATGATCACGACCACGATCATGACCATGACCACCATCACCATCATCATGATCATGCACACGATCACAGCCATGACCATCATCATCATGACCACGACCATGGACACAGCCACGATCATCACGCCCATGATCACGAGCACCACCATGAGGAGCGTCATAGTCACGAACATGCCGTGAGCAGCCGTGAAGCATCGCTGGATTATCATCATGACCACGACGGGGAATTGCACCATTCGCATCATGACCACGAAGGTGCGTTGCATAATCAAGATGAAGAGGGCGGAGACGGAGAGAACACCTCACCAGAAGATGCAGGGCATGCTCAGATCGCAGCAGCTTCGGAGCGGGTGAACCGTCCATGATCTTGATGTTATGCGGTACAAGTGATGCGCGGGAATTGGCTGTGCAGATTCAGCAGCAGGGGATGGACGTACTCACATCGGTTGTAACCGAGAGTGCAGCGCACAGTCTGTCCGAGGCGGGGCTGCCGGTTCGAACAGGCAGGCTGACGATAGAAGCCATGGTCCAGCTTGTCCGTGAAAAAGGAAGCCGTGTCATAGTGGATGCAAGCCATCCCTTTGCGGAAGAGGCCCATGCCAATGCCATGGAAGCAGCCAGACAGGCAGGAATTCCTTATATCCGTTACGAGCGAACGGGACTTGCCTACGATGACCATCCGCTGCTTCATGTCGTGCCTTCCTATGAGGAAGCTGCTCTTAAGGCAAAAGAACTCAAAGGTTCTGTCATGTTAACGACAGGAAGCAAAACGTTGCAGATTTTCACCAAGCATCTGCTCGGTGATCCTGACATTCGTCTCGTTGCCCGTATGCTTCCGCGTCTCGACAATATGGAGAAATGCGGTGAACTGGGTGTGGAACAGCGCAATATTATTGCGATGCAGGGACCCTTTTCCCGTGAAATGAACGAAGCATTGTACAAGCATTATGCCACCACCGTTATGGTGACCAAGGAAAGCGGCAAGACCGGGGCTGTAGATGAGAAGATTCAATCTGCACTGGAGCTTGGCATTCAGGTTGTATTGATATCCCGACCAGAAGCCGAATTCGGAACGGTGTTTGATGAATTTGAAGGTGTACTCTCCGAGTTGAAGCGTGTATTGATGGAGTAGAACACCCGAATAGATCAAATTGGGATAGACCCATTTTGAATCATATTACGATTGAAGGAGTGAGTGCATATGGATTTCAAAACGGAATTTAAACCTTTAACTGTACAGCCCCAGGAGATTGAGGGAAAAAGCTTCGAGATGATTACCGAGGAGCTGGGTGAGCACCCATTCACGGAAGAGCAATATCCAGTGGTACAGCGTGTCATTCATGCCTCAGCTGACTTCGAACTTGGCCGCAGCATGGTTTTCCATCCGGATGCCATTCAGGCAGGAATTGCAGCCCTTCGTGCAGGGCAATCCGTCATTGCCGACGTACAGATGATCCAGGCTGGAGTAAGCAAGGATCGTATTCGCGGGTTCGGGGGAGATGTACACGTGCATATTTCCGACCCGGATGTGATGGAGGAAGCGAAGCGGTTGAATACGACGCGGGCCATTATCTCGACGCGTAAAGCAACCAAGGCCTATGAGGGCGGAATCTATGCCATCGGTAACGCACCGACAGCATTGCTGGAGCTGATTCGTTTGGTAAAAGAAGGCGAAGCCAAGCCAGGCTTGATCATTGGTATGCCTGTTGGATTCGTGTCCGCAGCTGAATCCAAGGATGAGCTGCGCAAGCTGGACATCCCGTTTATCACGAACATCGGCCGCAAAGGCGGCAGCACCATCGTAGTAGCTGCCCTGAACGCGATCTCGCTGATGGCAGTGAAGGCATAGTCGCTGTTTCAGCCTACACTGAGCGTACCTAGAGTGTACCTTAGCAGGGAGTACAAGGGCAGCGCTAACGAACCGCAAAGGCCTTATATCGCAGATAATCATGAGTTATAAACTCTAACAAACCTGAGTGAAGCTATTCTGCTCAAAGCCAGCCAAAAACGCTGGGAATATCGGCTCTAATTTGAAATAACATCGCTACGATTCGTTAGATTTTCAGTGTGTAGAAATCGGCTCGAATAGCACTTCCTATGTTCGTTAGAGTGTAGCAATCATCAACTGACGGAGCGAATGTTTGAGCATGTATGGTACAAAGTGCATGAGGTAGATTCAATCCCAAATCTGGAGACAACAGCGATCGGAAGAACGATCCGTACCCGTAGCGGCCACCCCGTATTTTTGGCATACGCGGTAAACCAAGTGTCATCTACTATGTAATGTGATAAGAAAGGACGGGAGGTTCAAAGCCATGGAAAAGAAACGCATGAAAAGCAGGGAAGCACCCGATCCGGACAAACCGATGCGTTCCGGCTTCACCACTGGAGCCTGTGCTACGGCCGTTGCCAAGGGGGCCACGCAGCTCCTGTTAACCGGGGTTACTCCTGCACAGGCTGTGGTTTCATTGCCCGCGGGCTTTGACCACTCGTTCGAACTGATCGAGCAGGAACTGATGACGGATGGCACGGCTACCTGTGCCACCATCAAGGATGCCGGGGATGATCCGGATGCTACGCATCTGGCGAAGATCATCGCACATGTATCCTGGCGTGAGGAGCCCGGTGTGGAGCTGGATGGTGGCATCGGGGTAGGTCGTGTTACCAAACCCGGCTTGCCTGTTCCTGTGGGCGAAGCGGCGATTAATCCCGTTCCGCGACGTATGATTACCGAGGCCGTGACCCAGGTGCTTGCCGAACATGGGACAGCCAGGGGTGTGAGGGTCGTTATTAGCGTGCCGGACGGCGAAGAGATTGCCAAGAAGACGCTGAATTCGCGTCTCGGCATTCTGGGCGGCATCTCCATTTTGGGCACACGTGGGGTGGTCGTTCCATTCTCCACCTCTGCATACAAAGCAAGTGTGGTACAAGCCATTTCAGTTGCGCAGGCGTCCGGCTGTGATCACATTGTGCTGACGACAGGCGGCAGCAGTGAGAAATATGCGATGAAAATGATGCCTGAATTGCCCGAAGAAGCCTTCATTCAGATGGGTGACTTTGTCGGGTTCGCCATCAAGCACGGGAAACGACTGGGCATGAAACGCATCAGCCTGGTGGGGATGCCGGGCAAATTTGCCAAAGTGGCTCAAGGAGTCATGATGGTGCACTCCAAGAGTGCGCCGGTGGATTTTGGATTTCTTGCGTCCGTGGCCCGCGAGACCGGGGCTGGAGATGAACTGGCGCAAGCGATCGAGGAAGCCAACACGGCGACTCAAGTGGCCGACATGATGACTGAGGCGGGGTATTTGCCCTATTTTGAAAAGCTATGTACATATGCCTGTAGGCACTGTCTGGAGCATGCCGGAGGCGGAGTAACGGTCGAAGTGGTATTGGTCACGATGAAAGGAATGGAATTGGGGAGGGCGGAAATCAGTGAACTGGACGACAGCAGCTGGAGCAAAGAATCATAGAATCCGTATCATCGGCGTAGGTGAAGAGGGTGCGGCAGGGTTGACGGCGGATAGCCTGAATCTGATTCAGGAAGCGGATGTGCTGGTGGGCGGCGAACGTCAGCTGCAGTACTTCCCAGCATTTGCGGGAGAGAAACTTACAATTAAGAGCGGATTAAGTGACTTGGTTGTGAAAATAAAAGCACTGCAGGACACGCACAACGTCGTTGTGCTTGCCTCGGGAGACCCGCTGTTCTACGGCATCGCCGGGTATCTTGCGCGTAAGCTGGGCCCGGATCAACTGGAGATCCGGCCTAATCTCAGTTCGCTGCAGCTGGCATTCGCCAAGCTTGGCGAGAGCTGGCACGACGCCGTGCTCGAAAGCGTGCACGGACGTCCGCTCAAAGGCCTCGCACAGCGCATCGATGGCAAAGCAAAAATTGCGCTGCTCACGGACGAGCATAACAGCCCCGCTGCGGTTGGGGCTTATCTGCAGCAGTTCGGCATGACCGAGTATGATGCCTACGTTGCCGAGAACCTCGGCGGGACAGACGAGCGTGCCCGCCATTACACCCTGGACGAGCTGGCGGCAGCTGAATGCAGCCCGCTGAACGTCGTCATTTTGCTGCGCCGCAAGGATGTGCCTGCGCCGCGCCGGGGATTCGGTTTTGCAGATGAGGAATTCCATCAGCGCAAACCGGAGAAGGGCCTGATTACCAAGCGCGAGGTCCGCACCTTCAGCTTGTCTGAGCTGCGACTTGGCGAGGACAGCATCGTGTGGGATATCGGCGCAGGTTCCGGCTCGGTGGCGGTCGAGTGCACGCGGCTTGCGCCGCGAGGCCAGGTTTTCGCCATCGAGAAGAACGAAGGTGACCTCGTGAACATCGAGGCCAACCGGGTGAAATTCCGGACGGACTTTACCGTCCTTCATGCCAAAGCACCAGCAGGGCTGGACGAACTACCGAATCCGGATGCGGTGTTCATTGGCGGCAGCGGCGGCGAGCTTGCTCAGCTGATCGCCCTATGCGCGTCCCGGCTGCGCCCCGAGGGACGCATCGTCGTGAATGCAGCGACCATCGAGACGCTGCATGACAGCATGAAGGCGATGCGCGATGCAGGCATGGACGCCTCGGTGACGTTGCTTCAGACGGCGCGCAGCAAGCCGATTCTGAACATGACCCGTTTTGACGGATTGAATCCGATTTACGTGATCACAGGCCAGCATGCCGCGACAGAGGAAGCGGTAGCTGGAGCGGAAGAATAACTTTTCAAGGACAGGACAAGGGGGAAAACAACATGAGTACGGCAGCAGTAGGTACGCTGTATGGCGTGGGTGTCGGGCCGGGAGACCCGGAACTGATTACGGTGAAGGCATACCGAATGATCCGGGAGTGTCCGGTGGTGGCATATCCGAAGAAACGCAAGGGCGGCAAATCGTATGCCCACGAAATCGTGGAACTGTATGTTAACCCGGAAGAGAAAGAGATGCTCGGCCTGATCTTTCCGATGACCAAGGACCCGGTTGTCCTTGAACGGGAGTGGGGCAAAACCGTCGAAGCCTGCTGGGGTGCGCTGAAGGAGGGGAAGGATGTGGCCTTTGTAACCGAAGGCGATCCGAACCTGTACAGCACCTTCATTCATCTGGCACGACTGATGCGTGAACTGCATCCCGAGGTACCGATTGCTTCGATTCCGGGAATTTCATCTGTACTGGGCGCCGCAGCGGCACTGGATATCCATCTGGCAGACGGTGATGAGCAGGTGGGCATTATCCCCGCGACTGCCGATAAGGAAGCGATGCGTCAGGCAATTGAGCATCACGATACAATTGTATTTATCAAAGTGGCGAAGGTGCTGGACCCGATGCTTGAATTGCTGGACGAGATGGGTCTCGGGGGTAAAGCCTCGGTCGTCACCAAAGTCACTTCTCCATATGAACTGGTCTGGCGCGATGCCCGTGAACTGAAAGGGCAGGAGCTGGAATATCTGAGCCTGATGGTGGTGAGCAAATGAAAACACTGGAACCGAAAGTATATATTGTAGGTGCAGGCCCGGGTGACCCCGAACTGATTACGGTGAAGGGCTCGAACATTTTGAGAAATGCGGATCTGGTCCTGTACACCGACTCCCTCGTGAACGATGAACTGATTGCGACGGCAAAGCCTGAAGCAGAAGTGCTGCAAAGCTCCGGCATGGATCTGGAGCAGCAGGTTGAACTCATGTGTGAAGCCACTCGTGCAGGCCGGAGCGTAGCTCGTGTGCATACCGGTGATCCGGCGATGTACGGCGCAATTCTGGAACAGATGGTACTGCTGAAACAGCAGGGCGTGGAGTACGAGATCATCCCGGGTGTTAGCTCGGTCTTTGCTTCGGCAGCAGCCCTTGGAGCGGAACTAACGGTGCCTGAACTGACTCAAACGGTTATTCTGACACGCGCAGAAGGACGCACACCTGTGCCTGAACGCGAGAAGCTGCGTGATCTGGCGTCACATCACTGTACGGTAGCCCTCTTCCTAAGTGCAACGCTGGCGAAAAAAGTCGTGGTTGAATTCCTCGCCGCAGGGTGGAGCGAAGATACACCGGTGGCAGTGGTGCAGCGGGCGACTTGGCCGGATCAGAAAATTGTACGGACTACGCTCGCCAATCTGGCTGCTGATCTGCGTGCCGCTGGTATTACGATGCATGCGATGATTCTGGCAGGCTGGGCGCTTGATCCCGATCTCGTGAATCGGGATGCCCACCGTTCCAAGCTGTATGACAAATCCTTCACTCATGGTTATCGCAAAGGAGTGAAGTCCGGTGAGTAATCCGTTTGCAGCCGTGGCCATCACGAAGCATGGCGTGGAGATGGTACGCAATCTGGCTGGACAATTCCAGGGTACGGACGTGTATTACATGAGCAAGTTCGCCCGCGGGGATGAAGAAGAGCTGGGTTATCAGCTGTTTGAAGGCTCGGTGAAGCTGATTTTGCCGGATCTGTTCAAGCGTTACAATGGTATCATTCTATTTATTTCTCTGGGTGCGGTAGTCCGCATGATTGCCCCGCTGCTGGTGGACAAAAAAGTCGACCCCGCCGTGCTGGTCATTGATGACCGCGGCGAGAATGTCATCAGTGTGCTGTCCGGCCATCTCGGCGGTGCGAATGAACTGACTCGTCAGGTCGCGGAAGTACTCGGTGCACGCGCAGTGATCACAACGGCTTCGGATGTCCAAGGGACGATTCCGGTAGACATGTTCGGACGGGAGCTGGGCTGGATCGTGGACAGCTTCGACAAGGCCACGCCAGTCAGTGCAGCGGTTGTTAACGAGGAGCCGGTTGCGCTGATTCAGGAGACGGGAGAGCGGAACTGGTGGCGATATAACAAGCCTGTCCCGGATCATATCCGCGTCTTCAGCAGCATGGAGGAAACCGAGTCGTTTCCGTTTAATGCGGCACTTGTGGTTAGCGACCGCCTGCTCACCGATGCTGAACAGACACGTTTTCTGACCAATGGTGTGTTGTATCGACCGAAGAGTCTCGTACTTGGCATGGGCTGCAATCGCGGCACATCCATGGAAGAACTGGAGCAGGAGATGCTCGCCACATTGGAAGAGCTGTGCCTTTCGGTGAAAAGCGTAAGAAACATAGCCACGATTGATCTGAAAAAGGATGAAGAAGGCCTGCTGGCTCTATGCGCCAAATACGGCTGGGAACTTGTGACGTATACGCCAGCCGAGCTGAATACTGTTAAGCTTCCGAACCCGTCGGAGACGGTATTTAAATATACCGGAGCTTACGGTGTAAGCGAGCCAGCGGCATTACTGTCTTCCGGAGCGGACCACTGGCTGCTGGAGAAGAAAAAGAGCGGAAACCTGACGATTTCCGTAACGCGAATCCCTTTTGACTAACAAAATTGAAATTATGCGCTTCAGCGATGAAGCAAATAGGTATTATGTAGGCCGCATCGTTTAGAGGTGCGGTTTTGTTATATCGAAGAAAGGTGGAAATCGATCATGAGCAGTTCAAATCAACATGCCAGACCACGGCTGATCATAGCCGGAACGGGGAGCGGTGCAGGAAAAACAACGGTGACCCTGGGCCTGATGAAAGCGTTGGCCCGAAGCGGAATGAGCGTACAGGGCTTCAAGTGCGGGCCGGATTATATTGATCCAACCTATCATACGGCTGTAACGGGCAGGGCATCGCGGAACCTGGATGCATGGATGACGTCTCCGGAGTATGTAAGAGAAGCATTTGCGAAAGCATCAGCGGGACATGATATTTCTATTATTGAGGGTGTCATGGGACTGTATGACGGCAAAGATCCCTTAAGCAATACGGGGTCTACTGCGGAGATTGCTCTCATTACACAGACTCCGGTCATTCTGGTCGTGGATGTCCGCAGCATGGCTCGAAGTGCAGCCGCGATCGTACTTGGTTTTCAGCAGCTGGAGCCGGAGCTTAACATCGCTGGTGTCATCGTCAATCGTTGCGGAAGTGCCAGCCACTACAGTATTGTGAAGAAAGCCATTGAGCAGATGTGCGGCATTCCTGTGGTTGGATGGCTGAAACGGGAGGAGGACATGTCAATTCCCGAGCGTCACCTGGGGCTGGTCCCTGCCATTGAACGGGGAGAGTTGGAGCCTCTGTTCGAGCGGGCTGCAGACGCATTGCTGGAAGGCACCGATCTGGATGCGATTATTGCCATAGCGAAGGCTGCACCTGCCATAGAAGAAGAGTTAATCATGAACCATGAGGATGTTTCACGGCAAAACACAGATCCAATGTGGGCTGGTGTCCATTTGAAGTGCAGCGAAGACAACACGTCTGGCGAGTCCGATGAACGCGGAACTTCGTCCAGTCCGGTAATAGCTGTTGCCCGGGATGCGGCGTTTAATTTCTATTACCCGGATAATCTGGAGCTGCTCGAAGCAGCAGGAGCCCGATTGAAGTACTTCAGTCCTCTTGCAGGGGATGGCATACCGACTGAGGCGGATGGCATTTATCTTGGCGGGGGCTTCCCGGAGGAGTTTGCGGCATTGATCGCAGATAACATCTCGTTTCTGGAGGGGTTGCGTGAGGCCGTTCGCAGTGAGATGCCTTTGTTTGCGGAGTGCGGCGGTTATATGGTGCTTGCCGAAACGTTAACAAACCGAGAAGGGCTAACTTATAACATGGCAGGGATTATACCTGCCAAAGTGCAGATGCAAGCGAAGCGTGCAGCACTCGGATATCGTGAGGCCAGAGCTGTAGAGGATTCCTTTTTGTTGAAAAAAGGAGAGGTGATTCGGGGCCATGAATTTCATTACTCTACCATGACCTACCAAGAGGAAGGAAACATTCCCTATGCTTATGAGACTAAGGGATTACGGGGCATGAAGCAGGAGGGATATGCCAGAGGTAACGTTGTAGCCGGGTATACCCATGTTCATCTCGGTTCTCATCCAGGTGCAGCAGGGAGATGGGTGCAGCATTGTCTGTCATACCGACTGAGAAGAAGTGGTCAGCATATATAAGTGTAGATTTTTCAGATGGAGTGACAGAAGAAAAGAGAATCCTGCATTCATCACATCATGAGACTTTGGTCGTGAAGTTAAGCTTTACTGTTTACATTTAAAGGTTTTTGCCTGACCATGTGGAATGAATTAAAAGACAGAGCAGCCTGGATAGGGAGGGGAAGCATGGTGAGAACCGTATGTGTGACCGGGGCAGCCCGGGGACTTGGATTGGCTCTGACAGCACAAATGCTGAAGAGAGGATATACTGTATATGCCGCAGGTCTGGATATGGAGAGCTCTGAGGGGATTCGTCTGCTCGTGCAAGCTTATCCGAAGCATCTTCGGGTCATCGAGCTGGATATTGCCGATGATCTGTCCGTTGCGTTGTTTACCGAGACCATCAAACTGGATACAGATCGTCTGGATATGCTGATCAATAATGCGGCTATACTAGGGAATATTACGGATCATGTCCGCGGGCCGTTAAACTTTGCCGAAATGGCGGAGGTATTCAACGTGAATACGCTGGGTTCACTGCGCGTAACTCACGCATTGCTGCCCCTCCTTCTTGCGGGCACGGGCAAGCTGATTGTGGACATCTCATCGGAGGCGGGCAGTATTGAGCAGTGCGACAGACATGGCTGGTTCGCTTACTGCATGTCCAAATCTGCACTAAACATGCAGGCTAGGCTTGTGCATAATGGGATCAAGGATGAAGGTGGGCAGGTCATGCTGATTCATCCCGGGTGGGTGCAGAGCTATATGAGCGGTGAATTGAACACAGCCGCAGACCTTACGCCAGAACAATCGGCTCAGCATATAGCAGCACTTATTGACCGCCACAAGGAGTTTAGGGGAGATCAGCCTGCCTATGTAGACTACAAGGGGGATGAGCTTCCCTGGTAATCTTGTTTATAAAGTGAGTCTACTTCTACACTATAACGGAGAGAGCAGAACCAATCTGGAGAAACGAAGTGCTCGCTGAAAGCTTTCAATAAGAAAGCTACATCGGAAGCATAAGCTTATCCCTAGATTTTCTCATTAATAAAAGAATACAAATAAATCTAGGGATAACAGCGATCGTAAGATGGTTCTGCAATCGGAGTGAAACGGTGTAGAAACTTTTCTCATTTTATATAGGTTTAACATGAAAGGAGTTTTATTAATGGACCATCGTAAAAAGGCGTTGTTGCTCGGCGATTATACACATCCGGACTGGCATCCGCTGCAGGATGTTGACGCGGAGATCAGCCGTATTTTTCATGATAGCATGACCGTGCAGTGCAGCGAGAATCGCAATATGCTGCTGCAGGAAAACATATCGGGATTTGATGTGTGTATCTCATATATGGACGATTGGAAGGGGAAAGTCTCTCCACAGCAGACAGCTGGATTGCTGTCCTATGTGAGCAATGGAGGCGGATTGGTCATTCTACATAACGGGATTTCGCTTCAGAATCGTTATGAACTCAAGCAGATGATTGGTGCGAAATTCCTGCATCATCCACCGTATGGACCGCTGGAATTTACCGTAACGGAACATAAACACCCTGTGACCGAGGGGATTACCGGATTCACCATGGAAGAAGAGCCTTACCTGTTCGAGTTTGGGTCGTTTGCCGAAACCACAATCCTACTTGAATACCAGACTGAAGACGGACCTAAGCCTGCGGCTTGGGCACATACTTATGGATTAGGCCGGATTGTATACCTCATGCCAGGACATCATGTGCCTTCTTTTGCACACGAATCCTATCGCCAGCTGATTTTGCAGGCAGGCAAATGGGCAGCACGATACGTGTAACCTGATCGCTTCTTTGTTGTGCTGGGTATAAAGGGTATAATATAGAGATCAACGAAGAGGAGGATGACAAGAATGAGCGATTTGTTCAAAAAGGCGATCTCATTAGGGTTGGGTCTTACCGTAGTAAGCAAGGAAAAAATCGAAAAAACCGTAGATGATCTGGTCAAACGCGGGGAACTTGCGCCAGGTGAATCCAAAGCCTTGGTCGAGCGTCTAATGGAACGAGGCGACGAAGAGCAGGGCCAGCTCAAGCGAGTGATTCATGAGCAGGTCAAGCGGGTGCTTCAGGAAGTAGGCGTACCTTCGGAGAGTGATGTGACCAGTCTGGAACAGCGCGTTGCTGTACTGGAGAAAAAGCTCGCCGAACTGGGCCACACACCACAGCTGCAACCAGATGTATCCCCAGCTCCACTTGAAGTTCCTCCTCCGCACAAAGGAAACGAGATCGAGTAGATGGCTGTGCGAATTAAACATGTCGGCAGATACCGGGAAATTGCCATGGCGCTGGTGCGTCATGGCTTCGGTTATATGGTCGAGGAATTGGGGCTTTTCCAGCTGCTGGCCATACCTCGGCGGTGGATGTCACGTGAAGCACACACGACCAAAACGCTGAGTGAACGGATCAGGCTTGTGCTGCAGGAGCTGGGGCCGGCTTTCGTGAAGCTGGGGCAACTGGCAAGCACAAGGGCGGATCTGCTGCCTGAGCCGGTCATTCGTGAACTGGTGAAGCTGCAGGATCAGGTACCCCCTTTCTCTTCGGAAACGGCACGGGGGATTTTGGAACAGGAATTGGATACACCGCTGGAAGAGATCTTTTCCCGATTCGAGGATACCCCTGTGGCTGCAGCCAGCATCGGTCAGGTGCATCTGGGCAAGCTTCGAAGCGGAGAGGCCGTCGCCATCAAGATCCAGCGTCCCGGCATCTCACGGATTGTGCAGCGGGATTTGGATATTTTGCGTGAGCTGACGGCGATGGCGGAGAAGCGTTGGGACTGGGTGAAGCAGTACCAGATTCCGCAGATGGTAGAGGAGTATGCCCAGGCGCTGATGGCTGAACTGGATTATACTGTCGAGGGGCGGAATACCGAGAAGATCGCCCAGCAGTACCAGCAGGATAACAAGGTCAAAATCCCGCTAATCTACTGGGATCAGACTTCCTCGCGTGTGTTAACCATGGAATACGTGGAGGGCATCAAGCTGAATGACCGTGACGAACTGGTCAGACGTGGACATGACCTGAATGACATTGCCCAGCGATTGGTAGATTCCTTGTTGAATCAGATCTTTATTCATGGCTTCTTCCATGCGGATCCGCATCCTGGCAATCTGATGGTGTTAAAAGACGGCCGACTGGCGTTTATCGATTTCGGCATGGTTGGCACTCTGAGTGATGAGATGAAGCAGCATCTGGCTTCGCTCATCATCGGGTTGATGCGCAAGGATACAGACAGCATGATCCGGGCGATTGAGAAACTGGGCATGATGCCTGATGACATGGATCTCCGTGGCCTCCATCATGACCTGGACAAGCTGCGCAGCAAATACTATGATATTCCCTTTTCCAAAATCAGCGTCGGTCAGGCGCTTAACGATCTGTTCGGAGTCGCGCAGAGACACCGGGTCATCATGCCAGCCGACATCGTGCTGTTGGGGAAATCGCTGCTCACAATGGAAGGCGTGATCGAACATCTGGATCCATCGCTCAGCATTGTGGATATGGCGGAACCCTTCGGCCGGAAGCTGATCAAGGACCGGTTCAGTCCGGGCCGAATCAAGAATCGGCTGTTCCGCAGTGCGGCAGACCTGGCTGAGAGTGTGATCGGACTGCCGGGGCAGCTCCGGCAGCTATCCTCCATTATCAGTAAAGGCAAGCTGCGGCTTGAGGTCAGCGTACCCGAACTGGACACGCTGATGCGCAGGCTGGACCAGATCAGTAATCGTCTGTCCTTCAGTATCGTGCTGCTCGCCTTTTGTATCATTATGGTCGGACTCATTATTGGTTCCTCAATCAGTCATCAGTCAACGATGCTGTGGGATATTCCGGTCATTGAGATCGGTTTTCTGGTTGCCATTCTGATGGTGGCCTTTCTGCTCTATTCGATTTTCAAATCGGGAAGATTCTAGTTACATTAAGGCAGGAAAGAGCTGTTAATGCTTCTTGGCGAAGGAGCGTTAACGGCTTTTTTGGTCTGGGAAATATTACATTAACTATAAAACAGATAAACAGAGCATGACCGAGATATATTATAAAAATAAGAGAAATCCAGGGATAATCTATCGTTTGCGAAGATATAGCCTGTTCGTATAAAAGGATCGCCCTGTCTATAATAATAGGTCAGTACATAACGGACCCGGTCTTTCTGAGAGGGGAAGACCAGTGACATCAAGAGTCGGCTTCTGATGTCTTCTTAGCTCGAACCTGAATGATGTAACAGAATCATGTGGAACGCACTGGAACGGATTAAGCAGGATAGCTGCGAATCTCGGACATCTTTTATTCCGGATGAAGAGCTTCTTATATCAACACGTACAGGTCATGATGCGGAGGGAGTGTTCCGCTGTTTTGTGCTGCCCTGTCGTGGTTGGTCAGTGACGTGCCTAGCTGCTGCATTTCAGGTAATCAACCCACGAGGTTAACGGTGTAGGAGGAACGGCAAGAACATATGAATACGTTAAAACAACAATGGTTCGGCAACATTCGCGGAGACGTGCTGGCAGGCATTACGGTAGCGCTGGCGCTGATTCCGGAAGCCATCGCCTTCTCCATCATTGCAGGTGTCGATCCGATGGTCGGATTGTACGCATCCATTACGATTGCAATTGTGATCTCGATTGCAGGCGGAAGACCGGGAATGATCTCGGCTGCTACGGGCGCCATGGCGGTACTGATGGTTGGCCTCGTCAAGGATTACGGCGTGGAATATCTGTTCGCGGCCACGATATTGACGGGAATTATTCAGTTTATTTTAGGGATTTTTAAAGTTGGGAAGTTCATTACGTTTGTGCCGCATTCGGTACTTACCGGATTCGTAAATGCCCTGGCGATTTTGATCTTCATGGCCCAGCTGACTCATTTTACAGGTGCGAACTGGATCATGTATGCAATGGTCGCAGGCACGCTGGCCATCATTTATATTTTGCCACGGTTTTTCAAAGGTGTTCCGGCCCCTCTCATTGCCATTATCGTCATGACGATTATTACGGTGGTGTTCCATCTGGATGTGAAGCAGGTAGGCGACATGGGGAATTTGACGAGTACCCTCCCGATGTTCCATCTGCCCAATATTGAGTGGTCCTTCAACACGCTGATGATTTTGCTGCCCTATTCATTTACGATGGCGCTGGTAGGTTTGCTGGAATCCCTGCTGACCGCTACGATCGTGGATGAAATGACGGAGACCAAAAGCAGCAAAAACCGTGAGGTGCGCGGTCAGGGGATTGCCAACTTTGTTAACGGATTATTCGGCGGAATGGGTGGCTGTGCAATGATCGGGCAATCCGTCATTAATGTGAAGTCCGGCGGCCGGGGACGGCTGTCCACCTTTACGGCAGGCGCCTTTTTAGCCATCCTGCTGCTGCTGCTCAGTGGAGTGGTAAAACAGGTGCCGATGGGTGCGCTGGTTGGTGTCATGTTTATGGTGTGTATCGGTACGTTTGACTGGAGTTCCGTCAAAAATATTGCACGTGTTCCACGCGCAGAGGCCTTCGTTATGGTGGTCACGGTGGTGATCGTCGTCATCACCAATGATCTTTCCATCGGTGTACTGGTCGGCGTTGTGCTTAGCGCCCTGCATTTTGGGTGGAAACAGGCCAAGATTCATGTTCATGCCAGCGAGGAGCAGGGTCAAAAGGTATATCGTGTTCACGGTCCGTTCTTCTTCGGCTCTTCATCCCGCTTCGTGGATGAGTTTCATGCCGAAACGGATCCGGAGGAGATCACGATTGATTTTGGCGGATCACATATCTGGGATAACACGGCCGTTGTTGCCATCGGCAAGGTGAAGTTCAAATATGCGAAACTGGGCAAAACGGTGCATCTCCGAGGCTTGAACGAGGAAAGCTCGCGTTTGCTGGAGAGAAGCGGGTTTGCGGTCTCACAGAGCCATGGTTAATGGAGATAAATGATCTCTGGAACATGAAATACAATAAAAGGGTGCCGGAACATGTCCGGTACCCTTTTGTTTTGCTGGACAAACGTGTAAACTACACGGTATGGAGAAAAAGAGCAGGCGGACTGATTGCTTTTTGAAAATCCATTTCATGGGGAAGAATACATTGAAATGGGCTTATCTAAATGAACATACAGAGGTGTAACGATTGGCAAACTTTGAACAACTGGGCATTCGCCCGGAATGGTGCGAGATCCTGAAACATCAGGGGATCGCCGTGCCGACACCGGTACAGGAGCGCTCGATTCCCGTACTGTTAGGCGGACGTGACATTATTGCTGAGGCACAGACAGGTACAGGCAAAACGCTGGCTTTTTTGCTGCCGATTATTCAGAAAATCAACGTATCGGACCGCTCACCACAGGCACTGATTATCGCCCCTACGCGTGAGCTGGCCCTGCAAATTACAGAGGAAGCGAAGAAGCTGACGGCCAATGACGATAAGCTTCATGTGCTAGCTGTGTATGGCGGACAGGATGTGGAGAAACAGCTGCGCAAGCTGCAAAATGGGACTCAGATCGTCATCGGTACACCGGGGCGTCTTCTGGATCACCTGCGCCGTGGCACGCTGAAGCTCGATAACGTGAAGAAGCTGGTGCTGGATGAAGCGGACCAAATGCTGCACATGGGCTTCCTGGACGATGTAGAAACCATTCTACGTGAACTGCCGCATAAACGTCAGACGATGCTGTTCTCGGCAACAATGCCGAAGGGTATTCGCAACTTGGCGAAGAATTACATGAAAGATCCCGAGGATGTAAAAGTATCTTCGAAATCGGTTATCCCGATCAATCAGATTCGTCAGCAGGTGCTGGAGTGTACGGATCGTGGCAAGTTCGATGCGCTTCGCGGCATGATTGATACGTATCGCCCGTACCTGGCGATTATTTTCTGCCGAACCAAGCGCCGTGCATCCAAGCTGAATGAAGATCTGCGCGAAGCAGGATACGAGAGTGACGAGCTTCATGGGGATCTGTCCCAATCCAAGCGTGAGAATGTCATGAAAGCCTTCCGCGATGCAAAACTGCAAATCCTCGTGGCTACCGATGTGGCGGCACGCGGACTGGATGTTGAAGGCGTAACGCATGTATTCAACTATGACATTCCACATGACGCAGAGAGCTATATCCACCGGATCGGCCGTACGGGTCGTGCCGGCGGAACGGGTCTTGCCGTGACGTTTGCAACGCAGCATGACAGACCGGAGCTAGCGCGTATTGAGGAAGGAACCAATCAGAAGCTGACCCGCATTCAGTGGACGAGCGAGGGTCCAGTGGCCTCTACCGGAGCAGCCAGACGTTCCATCAACAGTCAGGATAATGATGAACGTTCGGGTGGACGCTCTGCCGGAACAGGCAGTGCCCGTCGCGGCGCAGGCCGCAGCGGCCGGAGTGAAGGCGGTCGTGGTGGCCGTGGTTCCCGCGGTGGTGAAGGTGGACGCAGCGGTGGCCGTAGCAGCGGCCGCAGTGGCGATGAGCGCAGCGCAGGACGCGGATCGGCGCGCAGCAGCGACAGCAGTCGCGGTGCAGCAGGCCAAGGTGGCCGTGGCGGGCGCGGTGCAGGTCGCAGCGGTGATGAGCGCAGCAGCGGCTGGGCTGGCCGCATTGCGGACAAGCGTAATTCAGGCGGGCGCGGACCAGCCAAAAGTGACCGCCGCGATTCTCGTCGCGGACGGTAAGAACTTGTCGTCAGCACAGGGCAGCCGTGCTGGACGATGAGTTCGAACGCCATGCAGCTAATAGCGGCATGGAGAGAATACGAGAGGACTCGGGCACGGATGTACCGAGTCCTCAATGAAGGGTCGCGACGGAATCTCGTTGCGGCCTTTTTTGATATGCCTATACACTGCCGGATTTCCCTTACATCGTAATAACTTTTATGAATATGGTTGAAGCAACCAACGTGTAAATCATAAATGTTGCAGATACGGCATATGAGGGTATCCAGACAAAAATTTTCCAAACATCAAAACACCTCATCCTAGACCTAAGGATGGGGTGTTTTTTCATCGAAGCTTATATGATTACAATCATGCGTACAAGCCAGTCTCGAAAGGTATGCAGGGATACATCCATTTCAGTTCGTCTATATATGGGGAATGAGTTTGCACTAATTTACGTATGCAACCGACATGCGTTAGCTCTGGACATGAACATCTGCAAGGTTGTCCCTATATTTCTCGTTATATACTCTCCCAACGGATTCAGCCAAACCGCCACGTGCCTTGCCAGGATACAGCTCAAGCGTACGATAGAGACGCATGAACCGGTCTTTGGGCATAAAGCGCGCGTAACGGGTAATAAGACTAGGGAATAACTCAATATATTTGCTTTTGCGCACAGCCGCGGCTGCTACAGCAGTTAGAATCTGAATTCCGTTGTGCAACTGCAAAATATTAACTTCGTATGTGGCGATATACCGGATCGCATCTTCACGAATCAGCTCCGGCTTAAGGCGGGCGATTTCACCGATGTATTCGGCGAGCAGCCGCTCGAAGCTGCGCAGCAGCAGGGGCTGGAGCTGCAGATCCATATCACTTCGAAGCACGAAGGATTGCAGCAGGGCAACCTGCTGAAGGCGAATCCGGTCATTATAGACGAGCGATCCAATCTCGCGCAGCATCTCGTAAGCGAGCGCCTCGTCTTCTTTGCGGGCTTCGGCCACGAGAGCCCAGTTACGGTTGATCCCCTGACGGATCTCTTCCCGATCTTCGTATAACATGCGCTTCATCTGCCGGTTTCGCTGGGCAGGGAAAGTACGGTGATGCATGAAGATGAGCCATCCGATCAGCAGCAGGGTCACGGTGGCTGCCATCATGGTCTGATCCGTTGTTTCACCGAAGTAGGTGGCAGCGGTTCCGATTATAATTGCAAGGAACAGATCGCGTGCAATCCGGCGTTTCACTCGTGATCCGGCACGCTGCTGGACAGAAACGAGGGCGCTGCGGCCACAGGAGGTACACTCCTCCTCCCACAAGCAGGTATATTGTCCACAACGCGTGCAGACGTGCAGCTTCTCATAAGCATAGGTCGTTCGGTTAAAAGGTCTGATGGATACCACTCGTTTGGCACTCATGCTTAATCACGCTCACCATTCAGTATAGTGTACAGGGTACGGTCCGTATCTTCCCGTTTCACGGGTTTGCGGCCCTGGAAAAAGAGCGAGATTCCTTTTATAAGGACAAAAAGAAACAATATGGCGAGGCATCCGTATGTAACCATAATCGATTCCTTTCTAGGCGTAGTTGTTATGCAGAATAGTGTAAATCTGAAACAAGGTTTCGTTATATTGCAGTTTGCTGGCAATAACTATATCATATTTCCATAGTTGGAATTAAAATGCCAGTAGAAGCACCGAATAGGTCGATTTTTGTCAATCATTACAAAACTGTAACTCAAGATAGGGGTGCTTTTCAGAATATATTAGTAGACTGTTAAGATTTCCTTAAGGCTTGACGCCTATAATAAACTATTCCCATTTTAATCTCAAACGTGAAGGAGTACACCCAATGCTGCGGACACGCAAAATACGCTTGCTTAGCGGAACCCTGGTTCTGCTGACATTTCTAACGCTGCTGCTGCCTAAGGCGTTGCTGCCCCAAGCTGCAGCTGCTCAGGCACAGACGAGCGGGATCGACGCCGTACTTGTAGCCGATGTAAGTAACTCGATGAATACAAGTGACCGTGACAAGATCAGTAATGAAGCCATGAAAATGTTTATTGATATGCTGCCGGTCCAGGGGGACAAGGTAGGGATTGTTGCTTATACCGATCAGGTAGAGCGGGAAAAGGCACTGCTGGAGATTCAGTCCGATGCGGACAAGAGCAGCCTGAAGGACTTTATTGATCAGCTCGGCCGCGGGCCATACACTGATATTTCCGTCGGGGTGGCTGAAGCGGTGAATGTGTTGAATCATGGTGCAGATGCATCGCACTCACCCATGATCGTACTGCTTGCAGACGGCAACAATGATTTTAACAAAACCAAAGGCCGCACCCAGGCACAGTCTGATGCAGATCTGGCGAAGGCCGTTCAAGAAGCACAGGATCAGGGCATTCCGGTCTATACGATCGGATTGAACGCAGACGGCAAACTGAACAAGGATGCGCTAGCCGATCTGGCCAGTCAGACAGGAGGCAAGTCATTCATCACGGATACGCCGGATGATCTGCCGCAGATTCTGAGTGAGATATTTGCAGATCATGCCAAGCTGAATGTCGTGAAATTGCCTTCCATCACAGGCAACGGTAATTTTCAGGAAGTTACGGTCAACGTACCAAATGACAGCGTGCTTGAGGCCAATATCTCAATTATGTCTTCCAAGCAGGTAGAGATCGAATTGACCGATCCTTCGGGTAAAGCGGTGGATCTGAACTCGGATGCGGCCAAGCTCTCGACCTCCAAAAGTTATTCACTGGTCAAGCTGCTCAAGCCTCAGGAAGGCGACTGGAAACTTCGTGTAAAAGGGGCTCCGAAAGACAGCATCGATATCAACCTGCTGTTCAACTATGATCTGCAGCTCGTCGTGGACCCAATTAAGACCAAGTCCTATACAAAGGGTGACAAGGTAGATCTGACAGCCAAGCTGGAGAATGGAGGTCAGCCGCTCCAGGATAACGATCTGTATGCAGATATGAAGGCGACATTGGTCGTGAACGATCTGGATACGAACAAGAGTGAGGAACAACCGCTGGAGAATACAGGCAGCGGCTTTGCAGGCACCTTTGAAGTGCCGGACAATCATAACTATGAACTGGTGATTCGTGCGGAAGAGGACAGCTTCTACCGTGAAAGTGCGCCCATCACCATCAATGCAGGCGGTACGGCAGGTGCGGGAACACAGCCAACTACCTCAGGTGGTGAGCAGGACAAGCTGTTTCCATGGTTACCTGTGATTTTGGGAGTGATAGCCCTGATTGTGGTTGCAGTTGGTGCCTGGTTCCTGATGGGCTGGCTGAAACGCAAAAACCGCGGCTTTGTCGGCCAGATCATTGTCGAGATTCGGGATGAGAACACTGGAGACAAGTCCTATCCACAATACAAAAAACTCGCATCCTTCCGGGGCAGATTCCATCTGCACCAGCTTTTACAGCTGGATCCGGAATTGAAGGAAACCGAGAAATATATATTTACGCCCAGCAATGGGGACCGAATTATCATTCGCAATACCGCAGGCGGTACATTGGAGAAATCCGGACGTGCCGTGGATGCAAGCTCAGGCGTTGAACTGAAGAATGGTGACCGACTGAGCATCCCGCTGCAACAGGCGGATAAGACGATTTTGATTGAGTATCTGGTCTAAAAGGAATGCCAATAGAAGTTGGTACTAACCGTTTACACGAGAACGCAGAGGACAGAAAAAAGCTGGAGAAGCGAAGCGTTCGCCTTTATCCCCGGATTTTAACTTTGTAAAAGTGAATCAAAAAATCTGGGGATAACAGCGATCGGAAGGTTGTTCTGTCATCGGAGTGGTAAGTGTAATTATATTGTAGTTCCGACTGCGTTAACCAAAGGGAGGACATGGAATGAAACCAATTGTCAGAGAACATATTCAGCAGCTGGATGTATCGCTAGGCGGAGGGATTGTCAGCGAGAAGATCAGGGTCGATACAATCGATAACCCGATCCTGATTATCGGTCTTGGAGGAACGGGAATTGATGCGCTGCTGCGTCTTAAATATCAGATTAACCGCCGCTTCAAGCTGCCTCAGGACCCGGTATCCAAGAAAAAAATGGACAAGCCGGACAACGTGGAATTTCTCGCGTTTGAAACCAACGAGCAGGACCGTGCGAAGAAGTACAAAGGCATCGGGCTGGACCCGATTAACGAATTCGTCCTGCTGTCCAATGCCGAGATCGGTGGACTGCTGCAGAACCGCAGCGTGCTGGAGCCATATATTACGGACTGGCTGTCTCCGGAACTGAGCATCACGGACGGCATGAATGGAGCAGCAGGGGTACGCCAGGCTGGACGGTTGCTGCTGTTCACCAAAATCAATCAGGTCGTGCAGGCGATCGACAAAAAGATCAAAACATTATCCGTAGGCACCAACAAAAAGCTGATGGTGTTCCTGCTTACCGGTTTGTCCGGCGGTACGGGCAGCGGCTGTTTCCTCGATATCTCCTATATCGTGCGCGGTATCATTGAACGGGATCACGGTTCTGCGGGGATCGACCGCGTCAATACGCTGGGTTACCTGTTTACGCCAGACGTGAATCTATCGAACAAAAGTTTGAGTGAGCACACACGCGAATATATTCGCAAAAATGGCTATGCTGCGCTCAAAGAGCTGGATTACTGGATGAACGTCGACAGCCGCGGGGAGCGTTTCACGCAGAAATACGGCAATATCCTGAACGTTAATTCACCGCTGCCGCCGTTTAACCTGTGTCACCTGATTTCGGCAACGAATACGGAAGGCAAGCTGCTGGAGAATGCCTATGACTACTGCATGAACGTGACGGCCGAGAACATCACCAACTTCATGGCCAGCGAGGAGAAACAGTCGGGCGAAGAATTCGCGATTCACGATTATATCAGCAACATCCGTACCAACATTGCACAGATGAACAAGGCGTATCCGGCCAACTATGATTACAACATTATCGGTGCTTCCTCAGCGGTATTGCCGATTGAAGAGATGACGACGTATCTGGCATACCGGATGTTCGACAAAATGAGCACCATGTTCTCCAAAGCTCCGAACCAGGAGGATACGGAGAAGTTCGCCCGCAAGCTGGGCATCGATCTCGAAAGTGTCGTGAAGTCCTTCGAGTCCCGCGTGCCAGAGCCGCTGCCGGGTTATCAGAACAGTGAGCGTCTGTCCTACGGCAATGTCGTGAAATCACAGGTGGTGAACATGGACACCGAGCTGGAGCAGAACTTCCTGGCCCGTGCCCGCGAAGAATACATCAAGGCGAAGAAACAGCTGCCGGGCGAGATTGCCGGTCAATTTACCGAACAGATCCGGCGCATGTTTTTGCATCCCGAACAGGGTCCTTTCTACGTCTCCCGTTTGATCTACACGGAAAAAGGCTTCTGCATACTGAAGATGATCCAGTCGTATATCGAAACGCTGCGGGAGAATGCATTCCGGATTCCGCGTGACATTGAGGCTGCGCAGGAGCAATCGGAGGAGAAGCTGGGTGACGCGAAGAGTGCCTTTGTTTCCAAAGAGAAGAAAAAGAATGCATATATTGAAGCTAAAATTCATGAGTACTGGCTGCACGCCGACGTGGAACGCAACGATCAGATGATCGAGTTCTATGAGGATCTGTATGAACTGCTGAATCAGGAAAACAGCCGCATCTATAACGTATTTACCGAGACGCTGAATGCGCTCAGCTCGATTTTCTCCAAGAACGGAGATATTCTTACGCGCGGCGAAGAACAGTCCGATCACAAAGGCAACAAAACCTACTACTGGAACGTCGTTAGTGTACCGGATATTGTCAATGTGGTGGATGGGCTGCTGGACAAGCGTGACACAGATGACCTGATCCGCGATTTCTCCCGTGAGCTGCTGGAGAACTCCAACCAGTGGGTGAAAGAGAACGAAATTGACGTGGTCAGCTCCATTTCAGACTTCCTGACCGAGAAGTTCGGGGACCTTATTACCCGTTCCATGGAAGATTTCCTGGTGATCAAATACGGGCAGGATGAGTCTGTTGAGAAATTCGTGGAGCGCCACATCGCTGGCAAGCTGGATGATGAGGCCGTTCCGGTGTTCAATCTCAGCAACAGCACAGGCAGTCTGCATTTCCCGTCATGGGGATTCGTCTCTGTGCCGACACAGGCGCCAGGCATTCTCAAAGGGATTCGCAATTATCAGAACAATGCGGTGGGCAAATCCCACTTTACCGTCAAGGAAAGTGAAGTTCGCAACCGGATTTTCTGGCTGAATACGCGCAACGGAGTGCCGCTGTTTGTGTATACGCCGCTCAAAGTTTATGAGGAAAGCTATGAACGCACCATTTTGGACAAGGAAGGCATCGGGCGCCATCTGGTACAGACGGAGAAAAACAACTGGACCTACCTGCCGTCTCCGATTCCGGAAAAGTCCTGGGGTGATGTCTACGAGAATGCCCGGGTGAAGCAGTATAATGCGCGGGTACGTACCGAATTCGAGCAAGCGATTGGATACAACATCATTACGGCCAAAACAATCGATGAGAATACGAGCAATCGTTATGCCGTGGTTACAACGGAACCGTTTGACTTGACCGCGAAGCTGAATGCTTACGACATGCGTCTGACATCGACGACCCCGAATCTGGGTGAGGTAAAACGGGCCGTGACCGAACTGAAACGACTGCAATCCGAAGGACTGCCACGTGTAGGGGTCAAGGATATTTTCGGCAGTATTAATGAAGATATGGCCAAAGAAAACCTGGTACGTTCCCCGCAGCTTATCGCACGGGTACGTGAAGAACTGGCGAAGATGAATGCCATCTCGGCCAAAGTGGCTGAACTGGAAGGCATTCTTGCACAGCATCAGGATGAGGAACAGTGGTATGATCGCTTCATCGAAGCTCTGTATACCGACACCATCGTCAAGAAAGGCGCACTCTACGTCTACGACCGCGATCCGGAAGAGGATGCCTGGGAACCGTTCGCGAACCTGATGAAGAGCCGCAACTTTGCCGAGTACGAAGTGTTTGGCAACTTCCGCGGTTTGTCGGAAAAAGATCGCAGTACGTTGCTGCGCAAAGCTTCCCGCCGGGATAATGAACTAACGGCTTCAGAGGACATCGCTCCGCTGCTGGCCAAACTGGATGATCTGGCTGCCCTGTTCATGGAATCCCGTGACCGTCTGGAATATGAGCGCGTGGAGCTGGCAAACGGTGAAGACATCTATCAGTTCTACAGAACGATGTCGTCGAAGCTGAATGACATCCGCAGAAGGCTGAAGTAACATGGGTGCCGGGATGGAGTTCAAGCTGAACAATACCCTGAAGCGGGATCTGGATAAGTACGCAGCACAATATGCGGCAGAGCAGGAGCGGCAAGGCAGCCTGGGTGATGGACGAAGCAGCATCCATTACCCGGCCCTGTTTCTGTTTGTTGGTGACCTGGTCGAACCGGCCATGGCTGCAGTGCGCGAGATTAATCAGTTGAAGTGGGATAACGGAGAAGGTGTGGTGTATCTCCAGATTGGAACAGAGGGCCGGGAGGAACAAGGAGGACGGGAGCATCGTGACTCATTGGAAGACGGTCAGGTGACCCGTCATATCTTGCCTCTATCCACCGTACAGGCTGGACGTCCTTCAAAGACCTTGCGCAAGGATGTACACCGCAGTTTTCACGATTCGGAGCAGGCGCTCTTTGGTCTGAATCGCACGCTGCGCCGGGTGAGCAATCGGATCGCTGAATACGGCCGGTTGTATTCATCGTTTGACCGGATTTACGTTACCGTCGTGACAAGGGCAGATGATCCGCTGAATGTGCTTCTTCCGGAATTGACGAAGCTCACCGAGAACATTTTGGCCCAATCATTCAAGTCGGTTCAGACGGACCTGCATGTACTGGTCAGCGAGATGGAACAGGTGGATTCCTTCGGATATGCAAGTGCAGCCGGACTTGCCTTTTTGCGGGAACTGGATTATATGCAAGCACTGGACTATACGTTCAGCGGCAATCTGCTCGTAACGGAAGATGGGATCTCCATTCCCGTTGTGCACTCTTCTTCGCCTTTGTTTGATCTCGTCTATATCCTGTCTGACAAAAATGAGAGAGGAACCGGCGTGGCCGGGGGATGGATAGAGAATGCCGAGATTATCTGCCGCATATGCCTGCTGAAGAACCGGAAACAGGATCCGGATGCGCTCGGTGCGGTTGCAAGTACAGGGGCCAATACCTACAATAATACGGCGTTCAAAAACAACATTCGAACAACCTCGGATCAGCATGGCTATGCCAGTGCAGGTTTTGCCGAGATCAGACGGCCTAATCAACCAATTGCGCTCGCGGTATTGTATCATCTATACCGCTATCTGTTAGAGCTTATGCGACAGGAGCCGGATTGGAGCATGAAAGACAAGCTTGCTTTCTTCGGTCTGGACGCCTCATCCGTAGAGCGCAAGGTTGAAGGGCTGCTGCCTGAGCAGGATCTGGTGGGCGGCATGAGCGGCATTATGACGCATAACGTCAGCTTCTCCGATCTGAAGCCGCTATCGCTGCGTGAAGCGGAGCGAGCGCTATTCGGCCAGGGAGCTGAGGCGTACTTCCGTGACAACATGGTACGTCCGGCTGAAGAACGTTTGCGTCAGCGGAGCAGCGAGGGTTCATTGCGCCGGCAAGCGCAGCAGTCACGGACGGAGTACCCGGAGATAGGCTATTTCCAATGGGCTTCATGGAGTGACAGCAGCCCTGGGAGTGTACGTGAGACTTTGCTGGGACTCATTCGCGACAAATCGGTTCAGCTTGAATCGGCACGTGCCCTACTGGAACAGCGTCAGCAGGAGCAAGTGGAGGATCAGCCAATCAAGCGGGCGTTGTTCCGGGACAAGCAGAATGTACGGAATCTGATCGATTGTTTGTTGGAACGCGTGTATATGCCCAAGACAGAGTTGTTACGACTGGAAAACGAACTGCAATTGCTTCGCATCTACGATTCGGAGATGGAACAGCTCCATAGCTTCAGTCGCGATGTAACGACAGCACTCGAAGCGCTGGAACGCACGCTGCGTGAAGCGGCAGAAGAGCGTATCGCGGCAGCGGATGAATATATCGGACAGAATGTGATGGAGTATTACGGTAAGGTAACGGAAGCATTGATTGCCGATTTGGAGGCCAAGCGGGGCCGGGATGTTTGGTTTGAAGAGCGTTATATGGGAGACATTAACCGGCTTGCTGCCGAAGGCAACGAGCGTCTGCTTCAACGTCTGATGGAGGTATGCCATGCGCTGCTGCTCACAGCTGAACCACTGAGATTACCTTTTGAGGAAGAACTGCTGCAGCGAGCGAATGTAACGATTGCCTATGGTGACAAAAACGTATTGACCCGCGATGATCTGTTCCGCAGGTTATACCGTACGCTGGAAGATCAGGCGGTTGTGAGAATACGGGTATTCGATTATACCCAGGAACATCGGTATGAAGAAAAGTATTTCTTTGGCGATCATCACAGTGCTTTCATGGATTATGCGGCACATGCGGAGGAAACGTCCCGCATTTATAAGCTGGGCGTTGTGTACGAAGAACGCAGCAGTGGTGTGGAAAAGTTGAACCTGATGGGAGGGTTCCATCTGGAGGATCTGATGGTCTATCGCAACGGCAAGGTGTATTACGACTCGTATGCGGAGAACGGTTATGAGTTTCATCCAGCAGGCCTGGCTGATAAGCTATCACCTATGCGATAGAACAACAGTCATGATCGACTCCGGTATTAATTCAGCCTATGATGGGCTGGTTTGGAAAGGATGCATGCGAACATGCAGCGAAAAATCAATCTTCTCCTGGTCCTGTTCAGCCTGATTGGCGGAGCCGTGGGATTTGCGGCAGGAGAAATCATGCTGCATCAGTGGCTTGGGGAGATGCCTCGCCTTCTGCTGATGGGGTTATACTTCGGCGTGCTGGCGCTGAGCGTAGGTCTGTTCTGTCTGCTCGCCGAGATGATCTCGCCGAAACTTAACGGAGCTTCCTGGAAGCTGAGATATCTTGGCTTGTCGTGGAAACTGCTCGTTCCGGCAACACTGGTGTTCCTGTTTGTCGTTGGATTGGTCTTTCAATTGTTGTATCAGATCAATCCAGGCGGCGTGAAGCAGGTGAAGGACATTGTACTGATGATCGATAACTCGGGCAGCATGTCGGAAACGGACCCGGATAATGGACGTTTCGAGGCAGCCAAGACGTTAATCAGTCAGATGGAAAGTGACAAACAGGTAGCTGTTATTACATTTGATGATCAGCCGCAGTTATTGCAGCCTTTTACCGCATTAGATAGTGAAGCGGCAAAAGCAGAGGTAAACGGTAAGATCGACGGCATTGTCACAACATCGGGTGGTACAAACTTCGATGCCGTGCTCCGGGAAGCCATGGAGCAGATCCAAAACAAGCAGGATCCAAAACGCGGTACCGTAGCCATTTTGCTGTCGGATGGATTCAGTGAAGCAGATACTTCGGATATCTTATCCCAGTACGCGAACGAACAGATTGCCGTGAATACGGTAGGTCTGAGTCTGGTCGACCCATCGGGTACCGACTTGCTGCGCAGTATCGCTCAGCAAACAGGTGGCATGTACTATGACGTGCCGGATTCCGGTGGTCTCAGCATGGCATTTCAGCAAATTTACGATACGATTGATGAACGGACGCTGGTGACTGAACGTACAGGCATGATGGAACACAGTACCTATCTGGCCATCTTCCGCGTTGCTGCTATGTTGTTGATTGGTGTAGCACTGGGCGTATCGCTTGGGCTGGTGTTCGATAACCGCCATCTGGCAGTCA
This sequence comes from Paenibacillus sp. PvP094, assembly GCF_040546835.1. Taxonomy (NCBI): domain Bacteria; kingdom Bacillati; phylum Bacillota; class Bacilli; order Caryophanales; family Paenibacillaceae; genus Paenibacillus; species Paenibacillus sp. PvP094. The sequence goes on from NZ_JBEPOM010000001.1 coordinate 2,550,023, forward strand.
GCTTTGGCATCGGTGGAGCGGTGTCAGGCCTGCTAGCGGGCCTTTTGCTGGAGTGGGGACTGGACGGTTCTTCTGTAGGGGATGCATTGGTTAGACTGGGTGCCATGTTCATATTATCTGGGGTACTCACCCTGTTCACCTGGATTATTCCGGTCAAGGAGAATACACCGCGGAAGAGCAAGGGCCGCCGTGAGGCGGGCAGGGGAACTCCGACCGCAGACGGATTCGGTCAGCGGGGGAGAGACACACGCAGCAAAGGATTTTAAACATCGGGAGGTTGGCGACACATGCGATATGCAGATGCGGACCCTTCGGTACCTCTGATTCGCAGACTTACACTTGCTGTGGATGATGGTTACTGTACCCTGCGCTGGCTCTGGCCCGAAGGTGTAGAAGCCGTATACGTGGAGCGGTTGGAGCTGGAAATGGTCGAAGGTGGACAGAGCAGGGATCAGACTGTGAATGGCAAGCTGAAACTGTACACGAGAGAAGAATACAAGGCGAGTAACGGATATACAGACCGGATGACAGGATTTGGTGCCATCCGGTACACAATACATGTTTGCCGAATGGACGAAGACGGTCCTGTGCTGCTGCGTCAGCAGAATGACGAGAATACGGTCATCGCCAGTGCAGGCAAAGCGGATATCCGGTTCTCCATTCGTTACAAAAGCGGTTTTTTTCAAAAAAGGAAGACGGTTCTCATGACTGTGACGGCTGAAGTACCTGTGCCGAAGGAAGCTCTCTGTTATGTACGCAAGCAGGGCGGAGTTCCACTCAATAAGGAAGATGGCACGGTCTATCCTTTTGTCAGTGATTTTACTCCAGGGAGAAATGAGATGCCGCCCGTGGAAGTGGCCAAGGATGACTATGTGAGGCTGTTTTTCACGGACGGACCCAAATACGGAGCCGTTTACCGCCTAATATCAGACTAGATGAATGTGAGGCAGTTCAGTCTGCCTGAACAGGGAGGGGAGTGGCTATGAGCTTTTTTAGTCGTTTTTTGAAGAAACAGCAGCCCGTAGAACGGCCGCTGTTTTACGATATTGTCTGTCCATATTGCTTCAGCAAGTTTTCGCCGGAAGAAGTAGTGTTCCGGGCTGCGCATCACCGGGATGATGATGAGGATTATGCACTGGGGGAAGATGCGAAGCTTAATCGGTATCGTGAACGCTTTGGGTTGGACACGGTATTTGATATGGAAGCCGTTCTGGCTCCGCATGATGTGCCTGAGGAACATCGCATTTATTCGGATAACATCGTGATGGGACTGAACGACCGGTATGGTGTGGTTACACGGCGCCGGCTGTGCCCGCATTGTCATAATGAGCTGCCGGTAACGGCAGGCAAGGCACCAAGCAATATCATTTCCATTATTGGGGCATCCCAGGTGGGGAAATCGGTGTATATGACATCGTTGATTCACACCCTTCAGCATTATACGGCTGACCATTTTGATGCGGCCTGCATGCCGCTGAATGCGGAAATTAGCCGCAGATTCCGCGCAGATTACGAAGAACCGCTGTTTGAGCGGGGAGATCTGCTGGATTCCACGCAGAAGGAGAAGCTGCAGGAGCCGTTTATTTTTCAATTCGTATTTAAGGATGAAGATAAGGCACCGCTGACACTGGTCTTTTTTGATGTGGCGGGTGAAGGTATGGTCGAGCAGGATTATCTGGGACTGCATGGTCAGCATATCAAGAACTCAGCGGGTATTTTGTTTATGGTGGATCCGCTCCAGATTCGTTCCATTCGGGACAAGATCCGCATTAACCTCGGCAACGAGCCGGGCGAGTGGACGCCAAGGTATGATGAACCACGTGATGTTGTGCTGACCCTGTTCGGTGATTTTATCGCTTATCAGGATAAAGCCAAGACGAATATCCCTACAGCCGTTGTGCTGACCAAGAGCGACATGCTACATTCCCTTAAGGATGAAGAGGGGGATTACATCAAATCCAACAGCAATGTATTCCGCAATATGGTACACCGTGAATGGTTCGATCTGACCGAATTCGAGAATATCGACGGGGAGATTCGGCGCTTTATCGAGAAGGTGGACCGTCCGTTCAAGGGCACGATGGATGTGTACTTCAAGGATACGGCCTATTTCGCGGTATCTGCGCTGGGCAGCAATCCGGTGGATATGAAGCTGCAGGGCGTCGTGAGCCCCATCCGTGTGGACGAGCCCTTTCTATGGCTGCTGTACAAGCTGAAGTACATTGAGGGGAGAGTGGAATGATGCGTTCTTCCATGACCCCGCCCATTGAACAACAGATGTACACAAGAGAGCGGCGCGGGGTGTTTCGCACAACGGAGGGGTTCGATACGGTTGCGGCATCACCAGGACTGGACCCTTCCTTTATTAAAAAAGTACTTCATCCCTATTGCGTCTATGACGCTCCAGCGGAATTAACGGGTCGGGGTGAGAAGGACCAGGCGAAATTCCCGCCATCCATACATCTGATTCATCTGGAGAGCGGAGAGACGATCCTTGGTCAGAATGTGTACCAATCCGCTGATTTTACCGGGCTGCGCAGCGCCTTTTTTGCACACAACTATGTCCTATCTCCGGAACGCTCCGAGGAACAGATGAAGCAGGGGAACTGGCTGGATGCCGTATTCGCCACGTCATATGACATCGAACAAGGCACGGTTTTGCCTGCCCTGACGGAATTGCCGGGTGCACCACTGAATGGCCGAGATGCTGCGGCCGGAGCAGGAGCAGGCACAAGTGCCCGCTCCGTAGCGCCAGCTGATCTGCTGGCCGCACTGAAAATGAACGAAACTCTCTTCAAGCGCCTGCTCTATGCGGTCATGCAGGCTGTAGCAACCCGGCGGAAGGTATACATTGCGCTCGATCTTCCTGCCGAGGAGATCACAGCCGGAGCCAAGGAACTGCTTCGTTTGCTCTATGCCGCACTGCCCTATGCGTTTAGGCGGCAGCTCGGCTTCATGACATTTGCCAAGGAGCCTCAGGCCAAGAAGGGAGTTCATCTTCAGTTTGTAGAGCGGGGCACGCTTCGTCCAAAGGACAGGAATACGGAGAAGGACTTTACCTTCGACTTGGCTACGGGCAGGGTAACCCATGCGGAAATGTCGGTTGCCCAGCTTCCCTATGCGGAGTTTGCCTGGTCGCTTCTGCAGGAGCCAGGTGTGGCGGATGCGTTTTATACTTTTGCAGACGAGATGTTATCCGGCACCGAACCGGGACGCGAGCTTTCCATCCAGGCCTATGGGGAACTGTCCATGTTTTATCGTCTCGAGCAAGGGATGGAAGATCTCTACCTGAATGATAAAGGCGGGGTTCTGAGCGGGCTGCTTACCTATCTGAAACCTGAAGGAGGAGTACAACGACGTTCACGTTTGAACGAACTGTTCCTCACTCTGCTCAGCCGGGAACTGGACAGCGTCAAAAGAGAGAACGTACCTGAAGAGACGGTCGCCTCACGCATCGCAGAATATTTCCGCGTCGCTGCACCTGTCGTTCAATCCCGAATCGTGGATTATTTCATCTATGCGGTGAACAATGCCAGGTCTCAGAAGCGGATGAGGGCGGTACAGGAATTGTATGATCTGCTAGACCGCGATTCCGGGCTGAGTCGTGCATTCTTCGATAAGGTACTGGCCAATGAATCACTGACAAAACTGCTGTTTGAGCCCTATCTGGACAATCAGCTGAAACGTACCGAGACTGCTTCGGATGTGATCGGCGTAATCGAACGCTGGGTAACCACGCATGTATCTGCGGTATACAACAGCTTCCTGCTGGACCGGACTGCGACAGAGCTGCGTGAACGATTATGTTCGGCGCCGAATCCCGTTCATGCTGCGAGTGAAGCACTTAAGCGTGTGAGCGTGCTGGATCGTCTTTCTTCTGACATGCTCGTGGGTGATGGAATTAAGGCCCGAATTGGGCAGTCTCAGACCGTCACCCGATCCGCCCGTTCGAGTGGAGCCGAGTCAGCGGGATTATCCGCGTATCAGGAAGAACTGACACGCCTGGCTGACAAGCTGGCCTATGTCATTAACCTGTTTTTGATTCAGGATCTTGATCTGGAACGGGTGAACCGTGAGCAGTTACTGAGCATTGATATTTTGCTGCATGACAGCGAGGTGCGTGATTGGGCGGCGCGTCAGGGACAGGATGTAACGGCTCGTACGAACATGATGCTGGCAGCCAGAGCATGGCTGAGCGGCGAAGACCGTGAAGAAGAGGTGCTTGAATCACTTAGCCTTGCGGAGCGGAATGAACTTCAGCGTTGGGTACGCAGATGGCTCGCAGGGGAACTGCGGGATCAACCGGGAACACCTGCATATGAGGCGCTTCCGCTGGCTTTCTACCGGGGAGGAAGCGGCAGCAAACTGGACTATGCAGGGCTGATTGAGTTTGTCCGCAGCAGTGCTGGCAGTAAGGAAGTATTGTATTCATTTTTTGAATGGTCGGGAAGCCAAAGGTTATTCATACGGAGTTCCCAGGCGAGCAAAGCCTACTCAGATGCCATTGTAGCCTATTTCAAAGATCATGACCGTGAAGCGTTCAAGTCCAAATCGGCATTCAAGCCGTATTACGCGAGAGCGAGTAAAACAATGAAGCCGGTCTATGATCGGGCCAAGAACGAACTTTCATCACCGATTGTGCGCATGCTGACAGGCAAAAGAAAAAATCTTTTTCTAGGGTCGGTTATCATTATCCTGATCCTGGGGATCGCCGGGGTAACGTATGCCCTGACGAATAAGTCGGACGCGCCAGAAGAGGCTGCGCCATCGACACAGGAACCCGTGGTTCCGGCAGAGCCTGAGGTACAGTTAGCTGAGCAGATCGCCTATGTCATTCCGGGAGCCGAGGTGGATGGCACGACGACCGAAGCGCAGCTCGTGATCCGTTTCATGAATGAAGCGGACAGCAATGCGTTATTGCCTGGTCCGGTTCAATTAACTTTGCAGGATGGCACAACGCTGGAGATGGATGCCGCGTCGGATTGGGAGAGTTTTAACCGGAATGAGGACCCGGATACGGCAGGTTCAGCAGGCGGTACATCTTCTACGGAGGAAACCGATGAGGAACCATCCACCGGATCGGTGAATGACAATCAGCAGGTAGAGGAGTCTGTTCAGGGGACAGATTCGACCACCCCAGATGATTCTGCTGCAGATTCAGCGGAGGGCACAGAGTCGAGCGGGGATGCGTCCGGTTCTGCGGACACGAATGAAGATCTTGGAGAAGGAACAGGCACCACATCATCCGAACCTTCGGGGACAGCAGGCGAGTCGGGACGGTTCTCTTCAACGAAATTGACGCCTGCTGAGGCAGACCGTCTGTATCCTTACGGTCAGCAAGTGTCGCTGCCTGATGAGGTTAATCCGGAAGATATCGTAAGTGTCCAGAGTGGTACAATGGTTATCCAATTGATGCCAGAGCCTAAGCTTTAGGATTGTTATGATTTGTTTTTAAACCAAAATGAAATCATTGCAGGATGACCTTCGATTGTAAATCGGGGTCATCTTTTTTAATTTTCCCTGCTCCCAATCCTTTAAGGACGATCTTATTTGAGGAGATAATGCAAATCATGCAACTTTCCGGTTTCCTGGGGTGTCTGACAAGAGAGGGGCCAATTCCAAAACCAAAACCGAAGGAAAGCAGGGGACCATAATGCGTTCATATTTTATATTGATGATGTGCATTGTACTCTTTGGTTGTTCGAATGATGCAAGCAGGGATGCTCAGCCAGATCACATTCAGTTAGAAGATGGGGGCTCAGTGACCGCAACGAAACAAGTTGGGGAATACCTGCTTCGATTGGTCGTTCAGCCGGCAGGTAAGAACACGTATATGTTTCACTCAGGAATTAAGTATGTGGGGACAGATACGAGCCATACGATTGCTCACTCCAAACACGTGTTTATGGTGGATATACAGGCAAACGGGGAGTCGATTTTTCCTCCAAGAACAACAACGAATATAGGTCTTACAACGGAATTGACGAATGAGGATTGGTACACGGAACCGTATGAAATAACACTGACTCAAGCACAGCTCGAAAAGATGGATGGATCAGAAGCCGACATTGTGCTGCATGCCTATTTTCAGGGCGGACAGTCAGGTTATGAGGACGAGAAGAAGATGATTTTAAGTGGTTCCCAGGCTCTGCTGCAGGAAGAAGAGTAGATTCTTTCTTTTGTTCACAAATTAGACACAAGCTCTGGGTTCATCATTTTTGGATAATCCCCAACAGGGACCAACTGCACGTATACGTTGAGAAAAGCTCTCACATAAATGAGGCGAATTCCGATCGAAAAGTCCTCTGAACTGCTATATAATCGCTCCAAACAAGCAAGAAGTTTGGTATTTCTTATTGACAAATGATAATGATTATCAGTATCTTTGTTATAGAAGATTTGTTGTGCCGGAAATACGCTGAACATATAAATTCGTTTTCGTTATCGATAGCCGGAATACATAACCGGGATAAATGAGAGAGGGATGATCGCATGTTTCGTCTGGAGACGTCCAAGCTGGATATCGCTTATGAGGAAAGACTGATTGTTGAAGATCTGAATATTCAAATTCCCCAAGGAAAAATTACAGCGCTTGTTGGAGCCAATGGTTCAGGTAAATCAACCATCCTGAAGACGATGGCACGGATCATGAATCCAAAAGCAGGTAGTGTTTTGCTCGACGGGAAGTCCATTCATAAGCAATCCACCCGTGAAGTAGCCAAGCAGCTTGCGATTTTGCCGCAGAATCCTACGGCGCCGGAGGGACTCACAGTAACGGAACTGGTGTCCTACGGAAGATTTCCTTATCAAAAAGGCTTCGGTTCCATGCGTGCTGAAGACAAGCGCATGATTGAGTGGGCCATTGAAGTAACGGGCATGACGGAGTTCCACGACCGCCCAATTGATCAGTTGTCAGGCGGACAGCGTCAACGTGCCTGGATTGCCATGGCTCTTGCTCAAGAAACGGATATCCTGTTCCTGGACGAGCCGACAACATTCCTCGACATGGCTCATCAGCTTGAAGTATTGCAATTGCTGGAGATGCTGAACGAGACCGCGAATCGCACCATCGTTATGGTTGTGCATGATCTGAATCATGCCTCCCGCTATGCCCATCACATGATCGGCATTAAAAAAGGTAAAGCAATTGCTACAGGTTCCCCTGTAGAAGTCATGAACTGTGACGTCCTTCGCGAAGTGTTCAACATTGAAGCCGATATCGTAATTGATCCACGTTCCGGTGTGCCACTCTGCCTGCCATATGCACTTGTCGGCGAACGCCAGCAAACGGCTGTGCCAGAGCAAACGGCAGCACCAGAGCAAATGGTGATGAACGGTGCCATGATGAATGCTGCAGGACGCTCCGAACAACGTGTTCGTACCGCAACAGGAAGTTAATATAGCGGACCATTTGTGGTCTTGAAATATAGAATAAGCCGCTTTGCATTTATGCAGGCGGCTCATTCGCATTCATGGGAGGCATGCTGAGATGGGAGCAATCAACTATACCTGGTTACAGCAATATGGAAGAATCACAACCGTACCTGGGGATGAACCAGTTTGGGAGATTCACATGACCGAGCTTAGACAACCGGAGAAGGCGAGAGAGCTGCTGGATGTATATAATAAACATCTTCAGGCAGATTCAATCCGATCCGCAGCGGTATACTTCATGCATTCGGTGCGTGGGCTGATGCTGGGGATTCATTACATGACGGCACTATGTGATACATGGCTTGATCTTTCACTGGAGAACATGAAGCTGCAGCTCGAGGTTCAGGATGGCCGTGCAGCCTTTCGTTTTCAACTGCTGGATGGAACAGAACATCCTCACCCTGCACCAGTGAATCTCATAGATACAGCCCAATCCTTATGGCGAAAGGATATCCTGACCGCATACTACACGGAGCAGCTTCGTCCTTTGATTGAAGGGGTTGCTTCTGCCGGAGAAGCGAGCCTTGGTCAGATGTGGTCACAGCTTGCCTCCATGCTCCGTTGGTACAAGACCACAGCATTACAAATGAATATCGAAGAAGCTGAGCGAGAAGCGGTGATTGAAGGGTATGAACATGTCATTGCTCTACCTGCCAGCCTGCTCGGATTGAAGAAGAATCTGTTATCGTTCAAGCCGGTAGAGATTGATAATCCACATCAACCAGGAGAGACCATGCTGATGAAGCCGGTATGCTGTCTTCATCACCAAGTGTATGGAGGCCAAAATTATTGTTATAGCTGTCCCAAACTTAGTAAGGCCGAACGGCAGAAGCGTTATGATGACATCTTGGCAGCCATGTCTGGATAACAGGCAGGAAGGCCTCAAGGCTGAATTTGGTAATTGGTGAGCACCGGGTCTATAATATGGAGACAGGCGCTGTATTATGTTGTATGCATACAAGGTAATGACAGCTGCCGCAAAACCAACATCGATCATGGGAGGAATCAGTCATGTCCGTATATTCGTATCAGGCCGTAACGCCAGCCAATCAGGAAGTATCATTGGATCTGTACCAAGGTAAAGTTCTTGTCATCGCCAATACGGCCAGCAAGTGTGGATTGACTCCGCAATATGGAGAACTGCAGAAGCTGTATGATCGTTACCGCGATCAGGGTTTGGTTGTACTGGGTTTCCCTTGTAATCAGTTTGGAGGACAGGAGCCGGGTACAAGCGAGGAAGCCGAATCCTTTTGCCAAATAAACTATGGTGTGAACTTCCCTGTATTCGCCAAAGTGGACGTGAACGGTGAGGATGCACATCCTTTGTTCCAGTATCTTCGCGAGCAGCAGCCAGGGACAGCTGAAGACGACACGATTCAATGGAATTTCACCAAATTCCTGGTCAATCGTGAAGGTGAAGTGGTGGGACGATTTGAACCCAAAGAGTCTCCTGAAGCGATGACTGCAGAGATTGAGAAACTGCTGGGATAATCAAGTAGAACAGATCAAGCCTGCCTCCAGTTGGAGGACAGGCTTTTTTTAAAAGCTATTTTTACCAAGAAAGTTAAGGGAGCGGTTTGCTTAAATTGTAATATCCCTGATCCGAGGCAAGCTGCAGGAGATTACGGGCATAGTTTCCTGCCCAGGAATAGCCGTGTCGCCGCTCCTCGCTGATCTCCATAATATCCATGTACTTCTTGCCGTCGCGGTCCGCATAGAAGGGCACATCCTCATCTACATTGTAGAAACGGTACCATATCACACTGGACGGGTCAGGCTCGAAATACACCGGTCCTTGACGATTATATTTGGTTCCATCCTCTCGGACCTGATCAAACCAGCGGAGGGCGCTTTTGGCTGCGTGTTCAATCTCGGGTGTCTGAGGCCTGGACATAAGGAAAGCCGTGATGGCCACAGATTCGGATCCGGATTTGGATGCCAGTTCATAGGCTCTGCCGGATACAGGCGCGTAGGTTACCGGGTCATGCTGGGCACCCCAAACTGTAGGCACACCACCGTTTTTAATTTGAGCTTTCAATGTATATGCGATTCCTCGATTCAAGGCCGCCGCCAGCTTGGACCGTGTATCCTCACTCAGAATATCGTTGTTGAAGCCTTTACGCTTCTCAATGATGTCATCGATGAGCACCATGGTTCGCACCATGGCATTGTCATTATAGGTAACGCTGTCGGAGTAATTGCCCCGCTGTGGATAAACCTGAGGCCATCCGCCTGAAGGATATTGGGAGACGAGGATAAAATCCACCGCTTTGCGGACGCTGTCCCGGAAGAGGGGGTTGCCCGTCTTTTCATACATATCAGCCAGGAAGCGGATCTCGGTTGTAGTTGCGTCATTATCAAACGTTCCGAGCTCTACGCCTTTTGGGTCTTTCCAATCCGAACGCGGCGCTACCCCGTCCCAGGAGGACTTGTACTTCTCCTCCATTGCTTTGAAGAACCCACCATGCGGCAGCTGCCAGGATACAATGTTTAGCGCATAAGCGGTGTCCTTGGCCAAGTCTCCCGTAGAGAACGTGCTGTAATCCCTGAACTTATTCAGCAGTGAAGATACATCAACCCCTGCAGAAGTTTTGGAGGATAACACCTCGGTTTTAATGGTGACAGGCGGGGAATCGGCAAAAGCAACCACGGGCCTGGCGATATCTGCGGTCAACATGGCGATAATTGCAGAGACAGGAACCAGCGTTAATGAAACAGAGATGGAACGTTTCTTCAAATGAATGCCTCCCAACATAATTGGTATTCTATTCATATAAAATCCAAATAAAGGGTCAATAATATTGTAAGCGCTTTCTAATATAAAAATCAACTGATATGCTTAAAATTTTATAATTGTTATCGTTCAGCAATCAGCTGCCAGTATTACCATACGGTCAGGATGAAGGCCTTTTTTCTCCAAAAGGTTCAATAGCATAAACCGTTATTGCTCAGGGGACAATAGGTCTTAGAGGTTGAAGCAGCGGCTCGTCCACAGGGCGATATCCTATTTTTTAAATATTTTTTAAGAAAACACTTGTAATGTGAAAAAGATCACATTATAATGAGTACATGAAGTGAAATAAATCACAAAGTCACCAAGTTGGTAGTGAATATTTTCACATAATCGTTTAGTTTCATTAGTGAATGTATTCACAAAAAGAATGGAACCATTGTCGTTTTAAAGACCAGGAATCAAGCGCAGCTATTTGATAAATGAAGCACGGTTTAAATTTTATAATTTCAAGGGGGACCTTTATTATGAAAATCGCAGTTATCGGATGTACACATGCAGGAACCGCAGCCATCATAAATACCGCCAAATTGTACCCGGATGCTACCATCACGGTGTATGAGCGCAATGACAACATTTCCTTCCTATCTTGCGGTATCGCCCTTTATGTCGGTGGGGTTGTGAAGGATCCGGATGGACTGTTCTACTCTTCGCCAAACCAGCTGGCTGAGCTGGGTGTAGTCACCAAGATGCTGCATGAGGTTACAGCAGTGGATGCCGCGAATCATAAACTTCAGGCTAAAAACCTCAAAACAGGGGAAGAATTTGAAGATACGTTCGATAAGCTCATCGTGACAACAGGTTCATGGCCGGTCGTTCCAAAACTTGAGGGGATCGAGATGGAGAACATCTTGCTCTGCAAAAACTACAATCATTCCAATACGATCATCGAAAAAGCCAAAGAAGCCAAACGCGTTACCGTTGTCGGTGCAGGGTATATCGGTATTGAACTGGTTGAAGCATTCCAAATGAATGGTAAGGAAGTCACCTTGATCGATAGTGTGGACCGGATCCTCAACAAATATCTGGACCCCGAGTTTACAGATGCCATTGAGGACACACTGACTGAACGCGGGATCAAGCTTGCACTGGGTCAGACTGTACAGAAATTCGCCGGAGAGAATGGCAAGGTAACGAAGGTGATCACATCAAAAGGTGAATTCGAGACAGACCTCGTAATCCTGTGTATTGGTTTCCGTCCGAATACCGAATTGCTCAAAGGCCAGGTGGATATGCTGCCGAACGGCGCAATTATCGTGGATAAATATATGCAAACAAGCCAAAAAGACGTGTTCGCTGCAGGTGACAGCTGTGCGATTCACTATAATCCAACAGGCAAGGCTTCTTACATTCCACTGGCAACCAATGCCGTAAGAATGGGTACACTGGTAGCTCGTAACCTGGTTCGTCCAACAACGCCTTACATGGGTACACAAGGAACATCAGGAATTAAAATTTACGACCAGAATATTGCAGGTACAGGACTGACCGAAACATCTGCTACAGATGACGGGCTGGTCGTGGAAGCTGTAACACTTGAAGATGCTTATCGTCCGGAGTTCATGCCAACGGCTGAGAAACTGCTGCTCAAAGTCATTTACGAACAGGCTACACGCCGAATCGTCGGAGCACAAGTGATGTCCAAGGCGGATCTGACGCAATCGATCAATACGATCTCGGTTTGCATTCAGAACAACATGACCGTAGATGAGCTCGCCTTCATCGACTTCTTCTTCCAACCGCATTACAACAAACCATGGAACTTCCTGAACTCGGCTGGTCTTCAGGCTTTGCCTCCGGTGGAAGCGAAAGCACCAGCGATGGTGTAAAAATAAATAGAAATCCGAGAGCTGCCGCAGAAATGCGGCAGTTTTTTTATATAACTTGATGTAGTTGGTTCTGGAAATGGGTGCTATATTTAACAACAGGTTAGAGGTCAACCCATTAGATATGAACATGAAGGAGAGGTTCACAACATGCTTACAGATACAGTATCCGAGCTCAAAGTTTTGCTGCAATCCGTACCCCGTTCGTTTCTTGCACTGAATCCAAATGAACTTGTACAACCACGCATGGAAGGAAAATGGTCGCGTCTTCAGATTCTTGGTCATTTATGTGATTCGGCTCTTCATAACGTAAGCCGGTTTGTCCAAATGCAGCATCAGACCGAACCATTGTCTATAACACCTTATAATCAAGACCAATGGGTAGAGAGCCAACAGTACATCAGCGCACCGAGTGAAGAGGTGTTAAACCTCTGGATCAGTCTGAATCAGTCCGTCATTCGTGTTCTATCCAGCATGCCGGAGACAGGGGAATTACCAACGTGCGTCTTACCTGATGGAAGTGTGGTTACGATGGAATGGCTGGCACAAGATTACGTCCAACATCTGCAGCACCATCTGCAGCAAATTTTTGGTGAACATCATAATCTGGGAACAGAATAAGTAACCAACCAGCTGCACTCAAGCAAGAGAGCACGGAAGCTGGAAAAGGGGACTTTAAGGACTTTGTGATAAATGTAACAAACCTGCCGAGCCCTTCGCGATACAATGAACATATCAACGATGTAAGCTGATTTCGTTCATGAACAGTGAAGGAGAGGATGGCATGGCGGCAAAAACACCTCTTGAGGTTGCTCAATATACAGTGAACACGGGGATAAATAAAGCACAGAATCCGGTGTCCTCTGTGCTCGTTCTCAGTTTCCTGGCAGGGGCATTTATTGCGCTTGGGTTCCTGCTGGATATTCGCGTGATTGCCTCCGCGCCGGCGGAATGGGGCAGCTTGGTTAACCTGATCGGTGCAGCGGTATTCCCCGTGGGCTTGATCTTGGTATTGATTGGTGGGGGAGAACTGCTGACAGGCAACATGATGGCAGTACCGCTCGCCACACTGGCCCGTAAACTGTCCGTAGGCAGCATGCTGAAGAATCTTACCTTGGTCACGATCGGGAACTTTTTGGGTGCACTGTTCGTGGCATATGCGTTCGGGCATGTGCTTGGTCTCACAGGAGAAGGAGTGTATCTGACCAAGGTTGTGGATATGGCGGGACACAAGCTGCATGACGGCTTTCTACAGGCGTTTATATCTGGAATCGGGTGTAACTGGCTGGTAGCCCTGGCGGTGTGGCTATCTTACGCTTCGGATACAATGAGTGGCAAGGTGCTCGGCATCTGGTTTCCGACCATGGCCTTTGTTGCTATTGGATTCCAGCACGTGGTTGCCAATATGTTTCTTATTCCGGCTGCTATCTTCGAAGGGCATTACTCATGGGGGCAGTACATTATGAACTTCATCCCGGTATGGCTCGGTAATCTGACGGGAGGCGCATTGTTCGTTGCTGCTGCCTACTGGATGGTGTACCTGCGGAAGACCGAGACCGAGGTCAAAGCGGTTGTTCAGACAGTAGAGCCGGAAGCCAGACCGATCTGGAGCAAACAGGCATAATTGCCCGCACAATTTCAACTGAATATATTAAAGCGATCCCTTACTGCCTTGAGTTCACGGTGTATGTTATACCGTAAGCCGGCGAAGATGGGATCGCTTTTTTTACAGACAAAATAAATTCGCCATGACAAGGTTCGGGGGAACGAAACCTGTTCATGGCGAATTTCGGGAGTGGTCCATGATATGGCATGAGGAGGAAGTGGGGAAACACTAACCTAATGCCTTGTTTTTAATTTACCCCTGAATTTCGAGGATGAATCATGGGACCAAAACTTTTTTTGAATTAAAGGCATCAAGCCTGAGCGAACAAAACATGACTGTTCTCTTTACGTCATTACCTCCAAAATTATATGATGTAAGGATAGTTTTAAATGGGGAGGACTTGTACATATGATCGATCAGGAGAATGGCGTGTTCCCGGCGGTTTGCCCGCTTGACTGCCCGGATACTTGCGGCCTGCTGCTTCATAAGGAGAACGGTAAAATCGCGAAGGTGGCGGGCAACCCTGACCATCCGATTACGAAAGGCGCCATCTGCAATAAAGTCAGAAACATGGCAGAGCGGATATATCACCCCGAGCGGCTGCAATATCCGATGAGACGTGTCGGCGCGAAAGGTGAAGGCAAGTTCGAACGTATAAGCTGGGATGAAGCTATCCATGAGATTACGGGGAAATTCAAATCGATATCCGCGAAGTACGGCTCGGAGAGCATCCTGCCATACAGCTTCTACGGCAATATGGGGATCCTTGGGGTAGATGGGATGGATCGTCGATTCTTCAATGCGCTTGGTGCAAGTATGCTGGAGCAAACGATCTGCAATGCGGCAGGGAATACCGGATGGAAATATACGATGGGCGCCAATCGGGGAACGCTGCCTGAAGATACGGAGCATTCGGACCTTATTTTGGTCTGGGGAGGCAACATTGTAAGTACAAACATGCACCAAGTTGTCCTGGCTGAGAAAGCCCGCAAAAAAGGTGCCCAAATCGTGGTCATTGATGTTCACCGGAATCGTACAGCTCAATGGGGAGACTGGTTTATTCCGCTATACCCGGGGACAGACAGCGCACTCGCACTGGGACTGATGAATGTACTGTTTGACCGGGGCCTGACAGACGAAGCCTTTATGCAAAAGTATACTGTGGGCCATGAGGCACTGCGTGATCATGTCCGCGACTACACCCCTGAACGGGTTGCGCGCATCACGGGTGTACCGGAAGCAGATATCGTGAAGCTGGCTGAACTGTACGGAAACGCGCAGGCAGCACATATTCACATCGGCAACGGTCTTCAGCACCATGACAACGGAGGCATGAATGTGCGCAGCATTGCCTGTCTGCCTGCCATCACGGGACAATGGCTGAAGCGAGGCGGCGGAGCCGTACGCACCAACAGCTATGCGAGCACCAATAGCGACGCACTGGAGCGTCCAGAGCTTCGGAGCAATTCGGAAGCACGGGTTGTGAACATGAACCGGATTGGCGAAGCATTGCTGGAAGCGCAGCAGCCGATCCGGGCGTTAATGGTTTACTGCAGCAATCCACTGGTGGTGGCACCGGATACCGAGCGGGTGGAGCGAGGTTTTGCACGGGAAGATTTGTTTACCGTTGTGCATGATCTGTTCATGACGGACACGGCCAAGTATGCAGACATTGTGCTGCCGGCCAAGTCTTCGTTTGAAGCGACAGATCTGTATACGTCCTACTGGCATCAGTATGTTCATCTGCAGGAACCGGTCATTGCCCCAATGGGAGAGAGCAAGAGCAATGTGGAACTGTTTTCGCTGCTGGGACAGGCGATGGGATATGATCCTGAGATTTTCGGTGAGACGCCGGAACAGATGATTGCGGACGCCCTGGCGGATACAGGTAATCCTTATATGAATGGAGTAACGCTGGAGGCCCTTCAGGAGCATCGTTTTGTGAAACTGGATATGTCGTCGCATGATTCATTCCTGGAACAGCTGCCTACACCATCCGGGAAGATCGAGCTGTATTCGGAAACGATGGCAGAGAGGGGACTTCCGCCGCTGCCTACATATCGTGCTCTAGTTGAAGGGTATGACGGGGAACATCCGGCCGGACCTGATGATGTGCATCCACTTATGTTCCTGTCGCCACCGAATCACAATTTCCTCAATTCAACCTTTGCCAATACGGAGAAGCATCAACGTATGGAGAAAATGCCCATGCTGCAGATTCATCCGGAGGATGCGGCTCTCAGAAACATTGAAGATGGCGATGCGGTGGTCGTGTGGAATGACCGGGGACGGATCGAACTTACTGCCAAGGTGGGTGAATCCATGCTGCCGGGTACGGTTATTAGCCAAGGCTTGTGGTGGGATGGAAGTGGACGGAAACAGCGGGTGAATTCACTGACATCGGGTCGGCTGTCGGACATGGGCAACGGGGCAACGTTCTTCTCGGCCACTGTCGAAGTGAAGCGTCAATGAGTGTACTTGCAGATTGAGGCTTTTCAGGTAAGATGAACAAGGGATAAACCTTGAAGCAAGAATAAAAGGCAATGTTTATTTATACAAATAGCCTCCGCTCAGGTAGTTTAAGCCGCCGTGAGTGGAGGTTTGTTTTGCTCGTTTATGGTAGTAAGGAGAATGGATGAAGATGATGAGATGGTTGGATACCTATCCAAAAGAAGTCAAAGTATTTTTGCTGGCAAGTCTGGTTAACGCGACAGGCAGTGCCCTGATGTGGCCGCTGACCACGATGTACGTATTTGATGAACTTGGGCGGACGATGGCTAATGCGGGATTCGTCATTCTGATCCAGTCGCTCGGCGGTATCTTCGGCCAGCTGCTCGGCGGTGCATTATATCACAGAGTCGGCGTGAAGAAGCTGATCATTGGATCGCTTGCCCTTAATGCACTTGGGCTGTTTGCCCTGCCCTGGATTAGTGCGTACTGGGTTGTATTTATATGTGCCATGGGCTGGATCGGTTTGTTCAGTTCCTTGTCGCTGCCTGCGATCCAGGCCTTTATTGGCTTTCGGTTTGCGGAGCGGCGTGGAGAGCTGTTCAATATTATTTATGTAGCGAACAATATCGGTGTAGCGATTGGGACGGCACTCAGCGGTTTCTTGGCTGACTTTTCCTATCACCTCAGCTTTGTACTGAACGGCG
Source organism: Paenibacillus sp. PvP094 (assembly GCF_040546835.1). Classification (NCBI taxonomy): domain Bacteria; kingdom Bacillati; phylum Bacillota; class Bacilli; order Caryophanales; family Paenibacillaceae; genus Paenibacillus; species Paenibacillus sp. PvP094. The sequence goes on from NZ_JBEPOM010000001.1 coordinate 2,566,835, forward strand.
TAACCTCTGCCGGATTTGCAGTCTTCTTCTGGTACTATCTATCGCGGGTGGAGCCGGATCAGGGAGAAGTGCATCTGACGAAACGCAAAAAGGTCCAAAATGGTCCCGGGATCTGGGCGCTGCTTGGCAACACCAGGTTATATCTGTTTATGAGCCTGGGGGTATTGTTCATCCTGTTTGGCAATTCCATCTGGAACACAGGCGTATCGCCGTATATCATCTCGGAAGGGATGGAGAAAAGAATGTACGGCCTGCTCTGGACACTGAACGGGGTTCTGATCTTCGTGGGCCAACCGTTCACGAGTTGGGTTAAACGCACCATGGCTCGTACCTCAACTGCGCAGATGGCAGCGAGTGCGATATTCTATGGATTGGCTTATATTATCATGATCACGATGTACAGCTATCCGGGCATGGTGTTTGCGATGGTGCTGGCGACCTTTGGAGAAATGCTGATCTCACCTGCAACCCCTGCCTTTATCTCTGACCATGCGGGCAGAGCGGCACCATTCTACATTGGAGTCTCCGGCGGGATCGGATCGATTGGTCGTGTCATTGGCCCTTATGTGATGGGTGTGATGTATGATAATCAGGGCCTGATCTCCGTAGCCTGGCTGGCAACAGCGATGGCTGGGGTGGCTCTGCTCGGTTTTGCACTTCATGCCGTCCTGAATCGCCACCGTGAGGTGAAGGAGTATGGGTTGGATACCTAGAGTCTTCTAGGCGGGAGTATCATTGGAACAGACATGTTGGACGAGTAGAAGATTTACCCAACATGTCTGCATGTTCCACAAAATTTTGGTTGACAAAAATGTGTTTTTATGCTATAATTTACATATTAAATCATTCCGTATATACTAAGGTTCTCCTGGCCAGGGGGACCTTATTTTGTTATGCGGGAGGATAAATATGAAGCCGAATGAATCCAGCATTACGTCTTTGATCTCGGCCTTTGGCCGCGCCTATCACAGCCAATATGACTCACCTCTGATTTTCGATGATCATCTAGCCAAGGCTCTGATTTCTCCACAGGAGTTTGAACAGATTCGGGAGCAAATGGTGCAGGGCATTCATTTTTTTAATCCCGAAATGGCCGATATGGGGAAGGAGGACCCCGATAAAATATTGAGGTGGATCACCCAAGTCCAGTTGTCTCCCATTGCTTTGGCGAGAGCAGCCTACTGCGAGCAGGTAGTGCTCCATGAAGTCAACCTGGGGGCCAGACAATATGTCATTCTGGGAGCCGGAATGGATACCTTTGCGTTAAGAACCCCGGAACTGAGCGACAGGCTGAATATCTTTGAAGTTGACCATCCGGCTACGCAGCAGTTTAAGAGTGATAGGCTGAGTTTGGCCAACCTGTCAATCCCAAGCAACCTGCACTTGATCCCAATGGACTTTGCGCATGGGTTTGCTTATGAAAATCTGACCAGCAGAGGTTTCAAAAATCAGAGAACGTTCCTCAGCCTGCTTGGCGTTTCGTATTACCTGTCCAAAGAGGTATTGTTCAATCTTTTGCGGCAGGCTTTCGCCAACCTTCCATCCGGAAGCTCGATGGTACTGGATTATGCAGATGAACGACTCTTTGAGGAGAAAGGCATATTTAATCGGGTAGAGAACATGTTGAAGCTGGCTGCGTCCTCCGGCGAGCCAATGCAATCCTGTTTCGCGTATCACGAGATCGAAGGCCTGCTGGCGGATGCAGGACTTCTCATCTATGAGCATTTGTCCCCTGAAGATATCCAGCAGCGATATTTCAACAATCGTACAGATGAATTGACTGCATTTGAGACGATTCATTTTATCCATGTTGTAAAAAAATAAGCGAATTTAGGGTGTAGCTTGGCATACTCTAAATTAGTAAAACACCCTTCCTCCGATAAGTCAGGGGGAAGGGTATTTGAGCTAACAATGTAAATGAAGCACTTTATCCGAATTGTGCCTGATGCAGTCGGCTATAGGAGCCTTCCCGCTCGAGAAGCTCATCATGGCTGCCCTGTTCGGCTACGCCACCGTTCTCTACGACAATAATGCGGTCCGCGTGCCGGATGGTTGCCAGTCGGTGCGCAATAACGAGCGTTGTACGTCCCTGAGCCAGCTCGGACAGCGCCAGCTGAATGGCAGCTTCTGTTTCGGTATCCAGAGCCGAAGTTGCTTCGTCCAGGATGAGGATGGGCGGATTTTTCAGAATCATGCGCGCGATGGACAGGCGCTGTTTCTGTCCGCCGGACAATTTCACGCCGCGTTCACCAATCATGGTGTCGAGTCCTTCCGGCTGTGAACGTACCAGCTCTTCCAATTGTGCCCGACGGATGGCTTCCCAGATTTCCTCATCCGATGCATTCAATTTGCCGTAGGCAATATTTTCACGAATGGTGCCATCAAACAGGAATATGTCCTGCTGTACAATGCCGATATTTGAGCGCAGCGACTCCAACGTCATATCTTTCACTGGAATCCCATCAATGGTGATATGGCCAGCATCCACATCATAAAAGCGCGGGATCAGGCTGCACAGCGTGGATTTGCCCGCTCCGGAGGGTCCAACCAGTGCAACGGTCTGCCCGGCTTGAATCTCCAGATTGACCTGGTCCAATGTAGGCTTATGTTCACCATAGGAAAAGCTAACATTATGGAAAGCGATATCTCCGCTTACGCTTGTGATGGGCTTGGCCTGCGGTGTATCTTCTACATCTGGCACAGCTTCGAGAAGTTCCAGGTACCGCTTGAAACCAGCAATGCCTTTCGGATAGGTTTCAATGACAGAGTTAATCTGTTTGATCGGACCCAGGAAAATATTCGACAGCATCACGAAGGCGATAAATTCCCCGTAGGTCATACTTCCTTGAATGACAAACCATGTTCCGCATACCAGCACAAACAGCGAGACGAATTTCATCAAAATAAAACTAAGCGAGGAGTTCCACGCCATAATGCGGTAGGTGATCAGTTTGGTAAGGCGGAAGCGTTCATTATTTTCAGTAAAACGACCAATTTCGTGATTTTCATTGGCAAAAGCCTGTACTACACGGATTCCGCTGACCGTGTTTTCGACCCGAGCATTATAGTCTGCAATATCGGCAAACATGCGTTTGAAGGCACTGGACATTTTGCGGCTGAAATACAGGGACAGGTAGATCATCAGCGGCACGATGATAAAGGTCAGTACAGCGAGCTGCCAATTGATGCTGAGCATGATGCCGAAGGCACCGGCCAGCGTCATCAGGGCAATAAATAAATCCTCCGGTCCGTGGTGCGCAATTTCCCCAATATCCATCAGATCATTGGTCATACGTGAAACAAGGTGGCCTGTCTTGTTATTGTCGAAGAAGCGGAAGGACTGTTTCTGTACACGTGTGAACAGTTCTCTCCGCATATCGGATTCAATGTTAATCCCCAGCTTATGTCCCCAATAGGTGACTGCAAAATGGAAAAAGGAACTAAGCAGATAGATGCCGAGTAAAGCGGCACATGCGGTTAAAATCATGGACCAGTTGCCCTCAGGGAGCAGCTTGTCCACCACCTGGTTTACTGCCAGCGGAAACACGAGTTCCAGCAGGGCAGCTGCAATGGCACAAGAGAAATCCAGAATAAAAAGTCCCCTGTAGGGGCGGTAATATGCCATGAAACGGCGAAGCATATGTATTTCTCCCTTCTATAACGCAAAAGCCCAGGCAGGCTTCAAGGCCTGTCCGGACATAGCGTTCAGTCATGATGGATATATTTTATAAATGCTATTTACTTGCGGTTCTGCTGTGCACGTTTCACGATCATATCAGCGAATTCTTCTGCTTGACCCTGGATTGCGATCGGATCAAAGTACCAGTAGCGATCCTCCTGTAGTTCGTACACCTGGTTGTTCTTCACAGCCGGCAGGTTCTGCCAGATAGCATCGCCCTGGTAATTGGCATTACCCTCACTCACGGTCAGGAAAATATGATCCCCTGCATAATCACCGATGACCTCTCGCGAAATTTCCTTCCACTGCGTATCACCCATGAGTTCTTTCTTGGTGATCTCGAGCGGTGCAAGTTCCAATGCACGATAGACGGCCTGTCCACCGCGGCCAAAATTATCCCCGTAACCATAGTAACTCTTGTCGGATACTTCAAGAATCGAGAACGTTTCCTCAGGCTTAATCACTGCTTTTACTTTAGCGCGGGAGGCTTCAATGCTCTCGTCATATGATTTTAGCCACGCTTCGGCTTCTTCGGATTTGTTCATCAGTTCCCCGAATCCACGGATTTCGTCATGCACATTGGTGAATGTGCCGTAGGGAATGACAACGGTAGGTGCTATTTTTTGATATTTTTCAATCTCTTCAGCATCAGCAGAATAGGTAATGATCAGATCCGGATTCAATTCAACAACCTTTTCAAGAGATACGGCGCCGCGGTCACCAATACCTTCGACGTCTGCGACCTGATCCGCATAGAACGGATTATCCAGGTAGTAATTAACTGCACCAACGGGCTTTACACCAAGAGCAAGCAGATCACTTACGTACATGTCGGTAACAATACGCTTGGGTTCGGCCGGGATCTCAACATCCCCGCTTAGGGATTTATAGATCCTTGTTGCACTAGCGGAAGTACCCGAATCGGTCGAGGACTCTGTGGTTGCCTCTGTTGAACCGGATGCAGATTCCGTTCCTGTGGCGGTCTGTTCTGCAGCACTGGAGCCTGCACCATTACTGCAGGCAGACAGGATCATGATTATGGCTAGCATAAGCAGCAAGCCGGAAAAGCGTTTTTTGACGGCAAACATCGGTAAGTTCCCCCTGTGACAATTAATAATGATTATTATTCTCATTAATAACATAGAGGAAGATTTGATATTTGTAAATGGACAACTATGATCAGTGTTCCATGGACAATTATGATGTGAGTTTATGCACTATAGTCTGCAGCTGTTCAATAACCGATAGTGGATCAAATCCGTAAAACATGTCAGCTTCAATCTCGTAGACTTGTCCATTTCGAACAGCGCCAAGGCTGCTCCATTGCCCCTGACTGAGGAGTATTTCCAGAGCCTGTCGCTCCTCTGGATCTGAAGGGTAAGCCATAAATATGTGATCAGCAGCATACAGATGAATGTCCGAAGTGGGCACATGTACATAACCTGTGAGTAACTGGCCATCCTTCTCCATACGTGCGGGGGGAGTGAAGCCCAACGATTGATACAGGATATGTGAGGCCCTGCCCCAGCCTTGGCCATATACATAGGCTCCGCTTTTGCCAGTCCAAAAGATGCATATGGCTGATCCTCTCGTGCCGATCGATGAGTCCAGCATATGATTGGCGTCTGCCTGAAGCTGATCATACCGACTTAGCAATACCTTGGCATTGTTCTCCAGGCCTGTAACCCGGCCCAGCTGAAGGAATTGCTCCTGCCAATCCATTTTCTCGAATGGCATCAGAATGGTTGGTGCGATCTGGCGCAGTTCATCCGTGCTGGAGTGAGGCGCGTAACCGATGATGACGTCAGCACCGGAGTCTGCAATCAGATCAAGCCGGGTAAACAGTTCATATTCGGAGTGTTGTATGAAGGATTGCTGTCCATTTTGGGCCAGTTTATCTTCCATCCAGGAGGGCACAGCTCCCATGTAGGGGGTATAGCCCAGTGCCAGCAGAGAAGCGGTATAGTTATAAGTTAGGGATACAATCTTCTTGGGCGTCTTTCGGTAAAGGGTTGGCGCGGTTCCAACCATCTGCTTGAATTTGCGGCTTAAATAGAAAATATCCCGGTAGCCTGTCAGCTGTGCGAGCTCCTGCAGTGTGGGATTGGCGAATAGCAGACGCTCTTGTGCCAATCGGATTCTAAGGCGGGTGACATATTCCACAAAGGTAAGACCGGTATGCTTCTTGAATTCCCGCGAAAAGTGTTCGGGGCTCACATTGGCATCCCTCGCCAATTGATCTCGTGTCAGTGGATGGTCAACTTTGTCATGAATGTGTCTGATGACAAGGTCCAGCCATGAATGCTCATTGCGGCTCGAACGGACAGAATGATCGTATAACGCATCAAGCAGCTGATAGAATAGCATGTGGGGTTTGAACAGGCCGGGCGCCTCACTTTTGGAACAGGCAAGCATCAGCTCGAATGCCATATCGGCAATCCCGCGGTTCGCAATGGATGCAGGTGTTCCAAACGGCCAGCGCGGCGATTCAATGTCGGTTCCTTCAAAAGCTATAGCAATCCCTTGTACCGGCGATAGAGAGCCGCGTGTCTGTTCATGCTGAATCAGGGTTCCGGCCTGCCGAACCACTACAGACCCGGTATTTACCGTCAAATTGCGATCCATGCTGATCAGCCTGGCCTGACCCGATGTAACGACATAAATCACATGCAATCTGTTCCAGTCTTCATCTGTGCGAGAAAAGGCCTCTTGGTCATGAAAATGAACCAGGTAGCGCAGCTTGTACATCACCGGTGGAAGGGACCGAATCTCGTGCATAGGCCCGTTTTGGGTTAGCGGATGTTGATCTTCACTTTGCTCTATATAGCTCATAACACAGGTGTCTCCTTACTTGGTTTGAATTAATATGCAGTATATACCATAATTGTTGAATGTGGTTACCTGGATTAGGAAGTCCATTTATTTCAGCGAAAATGAATAAAGAGGTTGAAATCGCTATCAACACCGACTATAATAAAAATGTCGAAACGTTTCAATGTCTTGCCAAGAAGCATGTCCATACAATTTTTGTAATGAACTGCCTGTTGGGTGAACATTGAAGGGTTTGTCTCGATGATAATGGATCCCCAGGTAAAGCTGGTCCGAATGAGCCGTTGGGCAAGAAGTCAAATGGAAGAATTTTTTTTGATATCGCTTCGAAACGTTTCGATTGAATAGAAACGGCTATCATTCAATGATATAGTATAGAATTTGGTGGTTGTCACAACCATTTACAGTATAAAATGTAGGTAACTTATGAAATTGGTCAAGTTAGAAGGAGCGAACGTGGAATGGCAACGATTAAGGATGTGGCAAAGCTGGCAGGTGTGGCGCTCTCGACCGCTTCCTATGCATTAAACGGGGACAGCAAGGTTAGCGCCAAGACCAAGGCAAAAGTGCTGGAGGCAGCCCGAGAACTGAATTATCGCAAAAACGGCTTTGCCATGGACCTGAAACGGAGCCGGACGAATACGATTGCGTTAATTCTGACTGATCTTTCGGGTCCGTATTACTCGGAGTTGATTCGCAGTGTTCAGGATGTGGCGCTTGCGAATGGATATGATCTGATTGCATGCAGTTCGATGGGTGGTCGTGATTCAACGGCAGTCCGGTTTTTGCGGGAAAAGAGAGTGGATGGTGCGATTGTACTCGCACACAACATCCATGATGACATTTTGGTGGAATCTGCGGGACAGCGTTTTCCTATTATTGTAATGGATCGTCATCTGTCGGGTGACCATCTGGTCAATGTGCTGGTTGACGGTGAACAAGGTGGATACCTGGCTACGCGTCACCTGATCAATGAGGGGCACCGGAAGATTGCCTATATTAGCGGTCCATCCAACTCGTATGATAATGCCCTGCGTTACCAGGGATATCTGAGAGCCATGAAGGAAGCAGGGCTTGAGGAGAAATCCAAATGGCGTCTAAGCGGCAATTTCGTTCGTGAAGGCGGGCATAGCGCAACCAAAATGATGATTATGCAGGGCGAGCTTCCAACCGCTGTATTTTACGGGAATGACGAAATGGCTATAGGTGGTTTGAAGGCATTGGAAGAGAGCGGCATATCCGTACCCAATGATATTTCGGTTATCGGATTTGATGACATTCAATTGTCTGAATTCGTTCGTCCTCCCCTCACGACGGTACGGCAGCCGAAGCACGAGGCCGGATCACTTGCAGGACATCTGCTGTTCCAGATGCTGAATGGTGAAGCCGTGAATCCATCGTATACGTTGACGATTGATATGGTGGAACGCGAATCTGTACGCTCTGTGCAGGCAGAGTCGGGTAACCAGCCCGCGTAAGAAGCAGCATTTGGATGGATATGGTTCCTGGTATGCCTGGAGCATAAGGGACCGTATCTTAAATAAATAATCTAATGATCCTTACGTAAATCTCGTTGAACAGGAGATGAAGCAATGGCTTTGATTCAATGCCAGTTGTTCGCCGAAAGTCTTAGCGTGTCTACAGACATTACCCTTATACTGCCTGAGCATTCACCGCTTCGCGCAAGCCGGAATGGAAAACTGCCTGTTCTGTATCTGCTGCATGGGCGCGGTGCAGACCACTCCGAATGGACACGGCATTCATCCATCGAACGATTGGCCGAGGCCCGGGGAATTGCGGTTGTGATGCCATCGGCAGGGCGAAGCTACTATATGGATATGCAGCAGGGCGGGTCTTATTTTACATATATAAGTGAGGAACTGCCTGCATTCGTGAAGTCGCTCTTTCCCATCTCGGACCGCCGTGAAGATACATTTGTAACAGGTGTTTCCATGGGCGGGTATGGTGCATTCAAGCTGGGTCTGCGTTTTCCGGAACGATATGCTGCGGCAGCCAGCCTCTCGGGCGGGCTTGATCTGGCAAGCAGGGTACGTGGCGAGGGGAACTTCACCCCTGCAGAAATGCAGAGCATCTTCGGGAGTCCGGAGCGAATTGAAGGCAGTGATGACGATCTGCTGGCTGTTAGCCGCAGACTGGCTGCGTCAGGGACGGCGTTCCCACAATTGTATCAATGCTGCGGGACAGAAGATTTTCTGTACGAAGCCAACCAGACATTTCGGCATACGATGAAGGAACTGGATGTACAGGTGACGTATGAGGAAGAGCCAGGTGGCCATGAATGGAGTTATTGGGATATGAAGATCAAGCGTGTTCTGGAATGGTTGCCTGTTCAGGTATAGCCAGCGTGAAAATAAAACCAGGGGTTCGTAACCGGATTGGCCTTGAACAGGTCGGTTTGCAGAGGAACCCTATTCTTTTTCGATCGATTCGAAACGTTTCGATTTTTACTAAATGAAGGAGTGAATGACATGACAACGATGATTAATGAACCGATCCGGCTTACTGCCGGGGAATTGACGTTTACCTTTTTGAACAGTGGGGACCTGTACCAGGCAACTTCCGGTACAACCATGCTGAACCAGCTGCTAAGCAACCAGATCGATGGTTCTCTGAACAATCTGTACCTGCGAGTACATGAGGGCGAGAACATTAGCTCTTTCCCGCTGCTGGGTGCACGTTCGAACAGTAAGGTGATTACAAGCAAGACTCAGCCAGACAATCAACTGATCTGGGAAGGCAGCATCCCATTGGAAGGACAGGAACAAGGCATTGGTTATCAGGTCGTGTTCACTGCAACATCGCAAGGCGTTTGGTTCTGGGATGTGAAACTGAAAGGGCAGCATAACGGAGTGGATATCGTCTACGGACAGGATGTTGGACTGGCTGATCCGGGTGCGGTACGCAGCAACGAGGCCTATCTGTCACAGTATATTGACCATACTGTCTTTGAAGATGGAACGAAGGGATATGTCGTTTGTTCGCGTCAAAACCAGCCTCAGGGCGGCGCATTCCCATATATGCAGCAGGGTTCTTTGACCAAGGCAGTCGGTTACTCCACAGATGGCTTCCAGTTCTTCGGTCTGTCCTACAAGGAAACCAACGAGCCTGAAAGTCTCAGCCGTAAAACGCTGGCTAATGAGACTTATCAATATGAGTTCGCCTATACGGCGCTGCAATCCGAGCTGTTGAACCTGAACGGGGAAGCTGAGGTTGTTTTCTATGGACTGGCGAAGTCCAATCATCCAGAAGGCATTTCTGCACTGGAGTATGCAGATGAAGTGACTGCGGCTTGGGACGCTGTACAGAAACTCGAAGTTCAGTACGGTGAAACACTCGAGCAAGTGAAGCTGTCTTCCAGCCTGGGCGAGCCGCTTGTGGCAATGGACCTGACGGAAGAGGAAATCAAGGAACTGTTCCCTGATCGTCATCAGGAAGAGCGTAATGAGGATTCACTCCTGTCCTTCTTCACAGGCAGCTACGAACATATCGTCCTGAAAGCCAAGGAACTGCTGGTGGAGCGTCCTCACGGTCATATCCTGATGAGCGGTGGCAACGTGAAGCTTGGAGCACAGGTCATTACAACAACATCTTATATGTACGGTATCTTCAACTCGCAGCTGGTTATCGGCAACACCAATTTTAACAAAATGATCAGTAACGCCCGCAATGCACTGAACGTGCCGAAGACCGCTGGCCAACGCATTTACGTAGAGATGGATGGCCAATATCGTCTGCTCACGATGCCGTCACTGTTCGAAATTGGCTTCAACTATGTGCGCTGGATGTACAAAACTGAATCCGATACACTCATCGTAACGAACTATACAGGTGCACATACAACCGAAGTGAGCATGAATGTTCGTTCTACAAGCGGTAAAGCCTATCGCTACCTGGTAACCAACCAGATCACAATGAACGTGAACGAATACGAATATCCGCTGCACATGACGCAGGATGGCAATACACTGGTCTTCAAAGCGGACCCAAAAGCAATCAGTGCTGGCACATATCCTGACTTGCAATATCGCATGTCTGTAGAGGGTGCCTCAATGAACGCAGGCGACGAGACGCTGCTGGCAAGCGGTATCCGCAGTGGATCGGCTTCGCTGGTTACGCTTAGCCTGGAAGAGAGTGCAGAGTGGACGCTTAAGGTTCAGGGTGTACTGGAAGGCCAAGTTGCTGAAGCTGGATCAACTCTTTCATTTGAAGAGGAAGTACAGGCTTATCGCGAATTCTTCGCGGGTGTAATGAATGGCTTCCGTTTGTCCCGCGGCGAAGGTCAGAGTGCTGAGGACCTGTTCAAAGTGAATGCCTTGGCTTGGTGGTACACACACAACATGCTGGTTCACTATTCCGTGCCTCACGGTCTGGAGCAATACGGCGGCGCAGCATGGGGTACAAGGGACGTATGTCAGGGTCCGGTTGAATACTTCATGGCTACTCAAAAATACGAGCAGGTACGCGATATTATCAAAATGGTCTACACGCACCAATACGAGGATGACGGCAACTGGCCACAATGGTTCATGTTTGACAAATATTTTGCCATTCAGCAGGAAGAGAGTCACGGCGATATCATCGTCTGGCCGCTGAAAGTGCTGGCAGACTATCTGACGGCGACGCGCGACTATGCGATTCTGGATGAGAAGGTGCCTTACACCGTCAAACACAGCTTCGGATTCACGGAAGACACAGCAACGGTACTGGATCATGCGAAGAAAGAGATCGAATACATTCGTTCGCACTTCCTGCACGATACGTTCCTGTCTTCCTATGGCGATGGGGACTGGGACGATACCCTGCAACCAGCCAATGCACAGCTCAAGCAGTTTATGGTGAGCAGCTGGACGGTAGCTCTGACGTATCAATCCGTCAACGTGCTGTCACAGGCTTTGAAATACAAGGATGCTTCCTTCGCAGAGGAGCTTGAAGTTCTGGCTCAGGGTATCCGTGAAGACTTCAACCGTTACATGCTGGGAACCGATGTTATTCCGGGCTTTGTGTACATGGAGGACGCGGATCAGGCGAAGCTGATGCTGCATCCGACCGATACAGAGACAGGTATTCAGTATCGTCTGCTGCCTATGACACGCAGCATGATCGGTGAATTGCTTACGGCAGAACAGGCTGAATCGCATTATGCATTGATTCGCGAGCATTTCCTGTGCCCGGATGGCGTGCGCTTGATGAATCGTCCAGCTCAGTATGCCGGCGGTGTGAGCACCCACTTCAAGCGGGCAGAACAAGCATCCAACTTCGGACGCGAGATCGGGTTGCAGTACGTACACGCCCACATTCGTTATGTGGAAGCAATGGCCAAACTCGGTAAGACCGATCAGGTATGGAATGGACTCGCGATGATCAATCCGGTTGGAATCGGTGAGGTTGTGCCTAATGCAGAGATCCGTCAAGCCAATGCGTACTTCAGCAGTTCCGACGGCAAATTCAACACACGTTATGAGGCGCAGGAGCATTTTGATCAATTGCGCAAAGGTACCGTACAGGTGAAGGGTGGATGGAGAATCTATTCCAGCGGCCCGGGGATCTACATGAACCAGCTGATCTCGAATGCACTCGGTATCCGTCAGGAAGGTGGAGATCTGGTCATTGACCCTGTCCTGCCAGCCGAGCTGGATGGCATGCAGTTCGAGTTTGAATATGCAGGCGAACCGGTAACGTTTATCTATCACCTGAACGAAGGATCGGTTAACCGCGTAACCTTAAACGGCAAGGAGATCCGCACAGAAGTTACGGCGAACCGTTACCGTCAGGGCGGAGTCTGCATCTCACTGGATGAGTTCAGACAGCTGCGTACTTCGGACCGTACCATCGTTGATATTTATATGTAACTCACTTCTTATAGCTTGATGCTTGAGTGTAATGAAAGGCCATCCTCCTTAACAGGCAGGATGGTCTTTTTTCATGAAACGTGAGAGACAATGGTCCATGGCCTATGTCAGATGGGGAGCACGCGCTGGCTAATCACCTTTATCAACGCAGCGGAACTGCCAGCATCGTCTGCAGCAGCTCATTGTGACGAACGGTTTTCGTAACATAGCCATGCGTCTCAAACCACCCGGTTAATTCATCCAGCAGGGGGAAATGGCGTTCTCTTATGGCAAGCAGCTGCTCACCGTTTCCATCTGCCTCAGCTTGTCTTATATAAGCCTCGCGGTGAAGTGCGTCCGCAAACATGAGATCGGTTAGACAGATTCGTCCCCGCGGGGTTAATACCCGCTGCATCTCCTGCAGTGCCAGCTGCTGCTGGTCCGGACTCAGATGATGGAAGGCGAAGCTGGATACAAGAAAATCAAAGGTCTGATCGGTAAAAGGCAGTGCCAGGAAGTTCCCCAGCTTTACATGCATCCCAGGATACTTGGTACGGCATGTACGCAGCATTTCTCTGGACTGGTCAATTCCTGTCATGATGGCTTGGCGTTCCAGTAACTTGCCAGCAAGATTGCCTGTACCTGTTCCGATATCAAGTCCGTGTTCACCGGGAACAGGGGAGATCCAATTCGCAGTCTGTTCCAGCGCCTCGTCATAGTTGTGATATAGATAAAAGGAAGACGATGGTGCCTTCTGGGTATCTGGGGGTTCTTCGGTGCACCCGGATTCGTTGTAAGGCATGCTACCAGCTTCTTCCGGGAAAGATGGGGAAGATACAGGGATGCTGCCGCTCTTGGCGTGAACACGCTCATCATGGATAGCAGCCTGGGTATCATAGTTCCAACGATCATGCCAGTTCTGGCGTGCTTCCCGCAAGCGGCGTGAACTGTCTGCGAGCTCATGGAGATGGCTAACATCCAGCGGCCCGTCTTGACGATTGAGATCAATCATGCGCTGGGTCGTATCCAGCATGCGTTTCAGTTCAACCCACTGGGCATACATGACGGCTTGCTGCAGCTCCAGATATTCCTCCAGCCGCTGCTGGTTGCCTTGATCAATCTCACTGAGCGCGTGAGTAATATCCTGAAGTGACATGCCGATCTCCCGCAGTGCGGCAATCGTCTGAAGCCGCCAGATGTCATTTTCCGTGTAGCTCCGGTATCCATTGCTGGCCTGCTTGGCGGGGAGAATTAATCCTTTTTCCTCGTAAAAACGGATCGCTCTGGGGGATATGCCAAGCCTGCTTGCCGCCTCTTTGATATTCAAGGGCCGCACCTCCTTCATGATAATCAGTATAAACGATGACGTAACGTAAAGGTTAAGGGGAGATCCCCATTTTAGTTCGGGCTTAGGGCTGTGCTACAATATAATCAGATGAGAAAAATGCGCTAGTGGCATCTATAAGCTATTATCCAAGGGCCATGTAACGCGCTGGAATAATGTAATTACCTGTATGAAAGGTTGAAATGCGATGCTTACCCGTCAAACGTATAAAATTCGGCCATCCGAGATGAAGGATGCACCCCAACTGATGGAGATGGATGCTCTGGTGTGGGATATACATACCTCTCCAGCGCCATTTCATTGGAAGTCCAGACAGCAATTTCTGCAGCATTGTCCGCCCGGCAGCCAGCTGGTTGCCGTTCAGGGAGAACGGGTCTGCGGCTATGTGGGCTTTTATCCGCCTACGGGGATGCCTGTCAATCGTCATGTCTACGAGATTAATATTGCTGTTCATCCCAATTACCGGCGCAGTGGGGTGGCCACGTCCCTGATGCATGCCATGAAAGAATATGCTCGTGAACAGGGGATTCATAAGCTGCGCCTTCGCGTGCTGTCGAGCAATCCGGGAGCGATCGCTTTTTATACCCAATGTGGATTTGAGACGGAGGGCCGACTGGTGTCGGAATTTTATATCGCCGGGAAGTATGTGGACGATATTCTCATGAGTTATTTTATCCGGAATGAACGGTAGTTCGATGACGAAGGAGGAACAATATAATGGATATGGGACTTCGGGGTAAAAAAGCGCTGGTGCTGGCATCCAGTCAGGGACTGGGCAAGGCGGTGGCAGCACAGCTGGCCGCAGAAGGCGCAGACGTGATGCTTGCGAGCAGGAACGAGGAGAAGCTCGCAGCCGTCAAACAAGAACTGCTGGAACTGGATGGCGGAGGACGCGTTGAATACTGCGTAACGGATGTTACACGCAAGGAAGACATTAACTCATTAATCCATAAGACAGGGGAGCTGTTCGGGCAGATTGATATTCTGGTGAACAACTCTGGCGGTCCTCCTTCGGGAACATTTGAATCATTGACCGATGAGGATTGGGAACGTGCATTTGAGTTGAATGTGATGAGCTATGTACGTATGATTCGTGGGGCCCTCCCTTATATGAAGACCAACGGCGGACATATTGTGAATATTGCTTCAACTTCGGTGAAACAGCCAATTCCGGGGCTGATCCTGTCCAATACATTCCGTACGGGTGTCTTTGGTCTGGCGAAGACGTTGTCACAGGAGCTTGCCCCTTATGGCATTCTGATCAATACGGTGGCACCCGGACGAATCGGAACAGATCGGATACGTGAACTCGACACTGCCCGCGCAGAGCAGAATGGAATTAGTGAAGAAGAGGTAGCCGAACAGTTCCGCAAGGAAATCCCTCTGGGACGATACGGCCAGCCCGAGGAATTCGCCAAAGCCGTAGTGTTCCTGTTATCCGGGGCCAATACCTACATTACTGGTACTTCGCTAGTGGTGGATGGCGGTATGGTACGAGCTCTCTAAGATGGAAAGGTCATTTGTCTGAAGAGTTCCGGTTATATATGGGAACGATGTAAAACCCTCTGTCACACCATGGGTGAAGACAGAGGGTTTTTGATCGAAAATATGCAAAAGTATACAAACGAGCTGGCACGATCCATCAAGCCGGATCCGTGCTGTTCGTGCTGGTGGATTCGACTGAGCTGCCTGAATCGGATTCAGTTCCTGATGCCTCGCCACGCTTGCCTCTGGAACCTTGTCGTGCTTCCGGCAGTACGCCGTTTACCAAGTCCGTCACCCGTTCGTTCAGGCCGGCTATCCGTTTGTCATACTGGGTCTGTGTGATATTCCCGTCAGACAGCTGCTGCAGCTCGCTCTTCCCGGCAGCGACTAGCTTGTCGATTACAGTCTGCACGTCTACATTATTACTGGCAGCGATCTCGGCAATCGTGCTGCCTGCCTTGCGGGCTTCCTTCAGCTTGTCTACTGTTACGCCGAGGGCGGAGACCAGTTCATCCGTGTATCGGCCATGCCCGGCTCCCTTGTTAGCATTTATGGATTTTGATGATTTCGATGTATGTGAATTCGTTGTGGGGCTGGCATTTTTCTTCTGAGCTGAAGTGCCCGCAGCCGGATCGGCACTCGCGGTGGTGTTTGCAAACCATCCTCCGCCAAGCGCGATCGTCAAAGCCATCGTGCTGGTAATCATCATGGTTCTTGATGTTCTGCTTCTCTTCATCAGCGATCATCCTCTTTCTCAGTATAGTTGTGTATGGCATGGGCCAAGAACCCACAACTTTATCTTAGGCGTCCAGGATGAAGAGAGGATGAAAATGACCTTAAGGGGCAGTAAAAGTTGAATTTGTCGGCCCCATGCAAAATGCCCCTTACCTGCATAAAGGTAGCTTCGTGCAGATAGGGGCATTCCATGTTGTATCCATATGTATGCGGGTTAGCGTAAAAGCTCCCATTCATGCTGCAGCATGCCGTACACGGCATGATTGACGTATCCCTTAGGCAGTTTCTCTGCCTGACGAATAACGCCTTCCAGGACAAATCCAAGACGCTCAGGGATGGCTCGGCTGCGCTTGTTGTTCGTAGCTGAACGAATCTCGACCCGGTTCAGGTCCAGGGTGACCAGAGCATAATCGACCAGGACACGACAAGCGCTAGTCATTAATCCCTGTCCTTCAAAACCCTTGCCGAGCCAGTATCCGATGCTTACCGAACGGTTGGTCCAGTTAATCTCATGGAATCCAATAATGCCGGCGAGTTCGCCCTTCAGCCATACACCCGCAGTGAAGCCTCCATTATCGGCAGCCTGCTTCAGCGCATTGTTGATAAAGTTTGAGGTATGTTCAATTTCTGTTACATGGTCCACCCATGGCAGCCAGTGTCTCAATTGATCGCGGGAGCGGTCCGTAAGTTCGAACAGCGGCTTGGTATGCTCTATAGAGAGTGGACGGAGTTCGGTATATTCATCCAATGAATAGGTAAACATGAGTGCAACCTTCTTTCTTTATAAGTAGTGGTTTAACGGGAAGCAGGTGGCAGTTTGCGCTCTAATGCAAACAGATCTTCTTCCATCGAGGCCATGCGTTGATTCACGGTGGTGCGAGCATCACTGAGAGCCTGATTATATATGTAGGGAGCGAGCTTCGTCATAAACAGATCGAGCACCCCCCAAGCGGCCAGATCGCCAAGTTCTTCGCCGCGTTCCTCTTGGAAATACGACTGGATCGTGCGAATGGCTTCATCCTGCTGTTCTTTGGTCAGTTTCAGCGTGTTCAAGTGGGAATCCCTCCCTATATTTTGTTTTTACTATCATGCTACATGATTCGTGCGAACCCGTCAAAATGGTTTTTGGCCTATCTTGCATACAGGCAATCCGGACTTTGGTGCCGTTCTTTATTGAACTCGTCTCCCGTTAAAGGTATATTTAGATGAAACACTTTGTAATTTCTGAAAGCTCCAATCAATTCATGAAAGGTTTGATACCTGTGGACAATCGTACAACCCCTCCTAACTTTATCAAAAATATTATTACCGAAGATCTCCGGTCAGGAAAAGTCCAGGAAGTCATTACCCGTTTTCCTCCGGAACCGAACGGTTATCTGCATATTGGCCATGCGAAGGCCATCTGGATCAACTTCACGCTGGGCGCTGAATTCGGCGGCAAGACGAACCTGCGCTTTGACGACACGAATCCGGTGAAGGAAGATGTGGAATACGTACAATCCATTCAGGAGGATGTCAAATGGCTCGGCTTTGAGTGGAACGAGAAACGTTTTGCCTCGGACTATTTTGACGAGATGTACAACCGTGCTGTCCTGCTGATCCAAAAAGGAAAGGCCTACGTCGACGACCAAAGCGCCGATGAAATTCGGGAAATGCGCGGCACACTGACCGAACCCGGCAAGAACAGCCCGTATCGTAATCGTGCCGTTGAAGAGAACCTGGATCTGTTCGCACGGATGCGCGCAGGCGAGTTCCAAAATGGAGAAAAAGTGCTGCGTGCGAAGATCGATATGGCTTCGCCTAATATCAACTTGCGTGATCCGGTCATCTACCGTATCGCTCATGCACACCACCACAACACTGGGGACAAATGGTGTATCTATCCGATGTATGCCTTCGCTCATCCACTGGAGGATGCCATTGAAGGTGTGACACATTCCCTCTGTTCCCTGGAATTTGAGGATCAACGCCCATTCTATGACTGGGTAATCGCTGAATGTGAGATGGAGAGCCAGCCGCATCAGTATGAATTCGGTCGCCTGAACCTGTCCCAGATGGTAACGAGCAAACGGAAACTGAAATTGCTTGTGGACGAAGGACATGTGGATGGATGGGACGATCCGCGCATGCCAACGATTTCGGGTCTCCGTCGCCGGGGCTACACACCGGAAGCGATTCGTGATTTTGTATTCGAGACAGGCATTTCGAAAAGTCAGGGCGTTATTGACCTGCAAACGCTGGAACACTTTGTCCGTGAAGATCTGAAGTTGAAAGCTCCGCGCACCATGGCGGTTCTGCACCCGCTGAAAGTGGTCATCACCAACTACCCTGAAGGGGAAGTGGAGTGGCTGGAAGCAGAGAACAATGTGGAAAATCCGGAGATGGGCAGTCGTAAAATTCCATTCTCCCGTGAGATTTACATTGAGCAGGACGACTTCATGGAGAATCCACCGAACAAATACTTCCGACTGTTCCCTGGTAATGAGGTTCGACTGAAACATGCGTACTTCATCAAATGCAACGATGTCATTAAGGATGCGGAAGGCAATGTGACGGAGATTCACTGTACGTATGATCCTGAAACGAAAAGCGGCAGCGGCTTCACAGGTCGTAAAGTCAAAGGAACCATCCACTGGGTGGAAGCAAGCCAGGCTGTACCGGCTGAATTCCGTCTGTACGAGCCTTTGATCTCAGCAGAAGCACCGGAAGCCGAGGTAGAAGCGGAAGTAGCCGGAGCAGAGATTGTGGAAGAGCAACCGGAAAAAACATTCCTGGATCAATTGAATCCGAACTCCCTTGAGATCGTTCACGGGTATGTGGAGCAAGAGATGCAGGAGGCGAAAGCACAGGATAAATTCCAGTTCTTCCGCCACGGATATTTCAGTGTGGATCCGAAGCACTCGGAGCCAGGCCGCCCTGTGTTCAACCGGGTCGTATCGCTGAAAAGCTCGTTCCAACTGCCGAAGGCGTAAGTAAGACAGACGTACAACAATAGGTAAAGCATAGGGTTTAAGGTCAGGCTGCAAGTTAGAGCCATAAACGTAAAAGGCGTCTCCGGGGCAACAAGCCCATGGAGACGCCTTTTTCTCTACTACAATTCTTAATCATTTGTTTGAATGTTTGAACTTTTTATATACACCATAACGGAGAGGACAGAATAAAGCTGGAGAAGCGAAGCGTTCGCTACAAGCTTTCTGCAGGAAAGCTAATTCGAAAGCATACGCTATGCCCGGATTTTCTCACTATATTAACAATTCATAAAAATCCGGGAATAACAGCGATCGAAAGATTGTTCTGTCCACGCAGTGGCCTAGTGTAGCTCCAAAGGTTCAACCTCTGCGAAACAAAACATTACCCATCCTCATCCATGCTGCCCATCTCGGTTAATACAATAGGCTGGTAGCCATTTCTGCGATTGATCAGCCACATGACGCCAAAGCCTGCCGCACCAATGAGAGAGAAGAAGACGCCAATGTTATACATAACCTCGGCACCGAAGCTCTGGAATAACCAGCCGCCGAACAAGCCGGCAATGACACCGGATATGCCGCCCCAGGCCATCGTATACACAGCTTGGCCAGAGGAACGATATGGTCTCGGAATAAACAGCATGGTCAGCTGGGTACCCACATAGAAGTATCCTCCAAATGTAATGGAGTGCATCAACTGAATGAATACAATCTCCAGCGGGTTAACGGCCTCGGCCATCAGCTGCCAACGAACGGCGAACAGCAGGCTGACGAGTACAAGGCTTGCAAGCAGCATGCTCATTTTTCGTTTCAAAAAGCGATCCAGCAGCAGGAAGACACCTACTTCAAGAATGGATGACGTGAAGATGGCCCACCCGACCATCTGTTTGTTGCCGCCCATCTCTGTAATATAGAGAGACATAAATGTACTGTTCATCGCATTCGGAACCGACACCAGTACACCCAGTCCGATAAACGTCATGAAATACGGATTGAACATCACTCTGCCGAAACGGCGGAAGGTCACTATAGGAGTGTCCGAAGCAATCGGCTGCCTTGGCAGAAACATGGCAAACGCAAATGCAATGATAATCAAGCAGGCAAACACAATCGAAACACTACCGAC
Organism: Paenibacillus sp. PvP094; assembly: GCF_040546835.1. Classification (NCBI taxonomy): domain Bacteria; kingdom Bacillati; phylum Bacillota; class Bacilli; order Caryophanales; family Paenibacillaceae; genus Paenibacillus; species Paenibacillus sp. PvP094. The sequence continues at coordinate 2,586,852 of NZ_JBEPOM010000001.1, forward strand.
ACCCAATCGGTCGATAAGCGGTCCTGCTGCTGCCGCAGTCAGAGCCCAACCGAGGGAGCCCCACAGCCGGAATGTACCGAATTTCTGTGTGGTCCCATCGATATACCCGAGAATGAGACTGTTGGTTTGGGCAAACAGCGGACTTTGGAAGAAATAAAAGAAGATCATGGCTCCATAGATCCAGGCATAGGTCGGCGCATGAAAGACCGCTTGGGCCAGCACGAAGGTGCCCCCCATCATCATCATCAGGATGATGCGAATATTGCGGGACTTGTCGCTCCAGAAGCCCCAGAACGGATTGGCAAATAAAGAGACAAAGGGGCCGATCGCCATCAGACTGCCGATTTCCAGCTTGGTCATGCCGATCTCCTGCAGATACAACTGGAGGAAGCCAGCGAAGATGGAGATGGCTCCGTATATGAAAAAGTTATATAGCTTCAGCGAAACCAAAGAGGGATTGCCTCTTCCGGGTGCATATCTGTCCAAATAGAGCCATTCCTTTCAGAATCAATATTCTACAATGTATCATTTGTTGAAAGGGGATTCAATGTATAGAATAAGTTTATTATATGAGAGCCGGAAGGGATGATAACCGTGGATATGAAGGAATGGACTGGCATTATACTGGCAGGGGGCTTATCCAGCCGGATGGGTTCCAACAAGGCACTGCTGCCGCTGGATGGCTCCATTGTGCTGGAGCATGTGGCTGCGGCTCTGGCACCTGCAGTATCCCGTGTCATCGTTGCTGCCGGACCCAATGCGGATGCTTATCAAGCGCTCGGTTATACGTGTGTTGAGGATGGCTACCCTGGAAAGGGACCGTTGGCCGGCCTGCATGCCGCACTTGAAGCATCGGAGACCGAGTGGAATCTAGTCTGTGCCTGTGACATGCCTTTGGTCCAGCCCTCCTTATTTACCACATTGCAACGGTTAGCTGTATCGGACAAGACACATCCCGCGATGGTACCACGCCTGGAAAGACGGATCCATCCACTGGTAGGCATTTATCATATTGATGTGCTTCCCAGCCTCGAGCAGTGCCTGATCGAAGACCGCTTGCGGGTCACTTGCTGGCTGGAGGAGATTGGGTGTCGGTATGTGGAAGCAGAGGATCTGGAAAAGGCAGGAATCCGGGATGCAGCAGCACAGTTAATCAATATGAACACCATGCAGGAGTATCAGGATCTGGTGGACAAGCGTCCGCCGAGCAAGTGAGCAGTATGCATTACATCTAGACGAGAACCCGCCTTTGACCATACAAGACCTCGTGAGACATACTCATGGTCCTGTGTGGTTATTGGTTATGATTCCAACAGCTTTCTGGCTGCTTTGGCTAACAGCTGCATTCCACGCTCCATCTCTTCTTCCGAAGCATACGCATAGGAGAGTCTGAGGTGGTCCGCATCGAGGCGGTCGTACAGAAAGCCAGGGTGAATGAGCACCCCATCCTGGAGGCAGGCATGGAACAGCTGGCGGATCGAAAGGGGGCCGGCAGTGAACCTGAGCCAGATGTAAAAGCCTCCGGCTGGTTTGTTCCACTCTGCAATGCTGTTGAAGTAACGTTCCAGCAGATCCAGCATAAAGTCCCTCCGGCGGCGAAGCTCTGGCCGCAGACGCTCCATGTGCCGTGTGTGATATCCTTCTGCAAACCAGAGTGTGGCCGCTTCCTGCGCCAGTGAACTGGTGCCATAGTCCGTTTGCATCTTGATGTCTGCCAGGCGGCGAATAACCGGCTCAGGTCCTACCAGCCAGCCCAGACGCAGACCAGGGCTGACAGCCTTGGACAGTGTGCCCATATGAAGCACGCGGCCATCCGTGTCCCTCACTTTTAACGATAGCGGCGGGGGCATGTCCAGCCATAGGTCCGTGTAGGCAGCATCCTCCAGAATGGATAGGCCTCCGGCACGGGCTGCAGACATTAACTCGTTTCGGCGAGTATCACTCATGACGGAACCCGTCGGATTGTGAAAACTTGGTATGGTGTAGAGCAGCGGCGAAGAATGTCCCTGATGAGTGCCTCCCTCGATCATATCTTCCAGACGCGGTATGTGTAATCCACCTGCATCCATGGGAACGCCATGCATTTTTAATCCGGCGGATTGAAAGGCATGTATGGAATAGAGGTAGGAGGGCTTCTCCAGCAGGACAGCCGACCCGCGGGGAAGCAGGCCCACCGATATCAAATGCAGCGCCTGCAGCGAGCCCGAGACAATTAGAATGGCACTGGGGGACGCCTGAATGCCGCAAGTCAGCAAATAGTCAGACAAGGCCTCACGGAGCTCCAGGCTGCCTTGAGGCTGAAGGTAGTTTAACGTACGGGAGCGTTCCGAGAGGGAGCGCAGGATGTCATTGAAGGCATCCTCCGGCATTAGTTCAGGCGCAAGCTCTCCGGTACCGAGCCGAATGATGCCAGGCTGGAACTCGGCACGGTTAATGAGCTGTACTTCAGGAAGGTTGGGGTAATACCAGCCTTCCTCAATGGCTTCATTCCAGTTGGGTGGTGCCCCGTGGGCAAGTGCATGCCAGCCGGAACCGGAGACGTAGGTTCCTCCGCCGCGTCTGCCTTCAATCATGCCGGCAGCGATCAGGTTATCCAGCGCAGCGACCAGTGTACTGCGGTTGACGCCCATGGACTGAGCCAGTACACGCTGGGAAGGCAGACGGTAGCCCGCGGTCCACTCTCCGGTCGTTATTTTTTCACGGATATATATTTCAATCTGACGGAATAGAGACAGGGGGATTGCAGGATCAGGTTTCCAGTCAATACCTTGTCTTGGATCGGAATGCTTCATGCTGCGCTTGCCTCCCGTGGGATAAGGTGATTCAGGAATTTATTTTTATACCGAATTTGTACACCAAAATGGTATACCGACAACTATATCATTTTGGTTGGTCTCCATGCCATCCTATTGGTTGGTCACACGGTAAGTCATCCCCTCTAATATAGAGACATATACAAGGGGGATGAACAATGAGTGTAATTATTCACGCTGTGGTACTTGCGTTTGGCCTGATCCTGCCACTTGGCGTGCAGAACGTGTTTATTTTTAACCAGGGGATGAGCCAGCGAAGTTTACTGCGTGCACTTCCGGCGGTAGTGACTGCTGGTATTAGCGATACATTATTAATTGGAGCTGCGGTCGGAGGGGTGTCCCTCATTTTGCTGCAGTGGCCGCTGCTCTCGGGTGTGTTGTATGCAGGCGGCAGTGCATTTCTGCTGTATATGGCATGGAGCATATGGAAGTCATCCGGAACCGTGAGTGGGTCAGCATCCGCATTGGGTGCAGGACGTCAGATTGCCTTCGCCGCTTCCGTATCCCTGCTTAATCCGCATGCGCTGCTGGATACGGTAGCTGTCATTGGCACCAGTTCACTTGAGTATGAAGGGATGGACCGGATTGCTTTTGCCATCACGGCAGCGGCAGTTTCGTGGATATGGTTCCTTGGACTCGCAAGTGCTGGAAGGTGGATGGGAAGAACAGATACCACTGGACGGATCAGTCTGGTCTTTAACCGGTTATCGGCAGTGGTGATGATCGTGATGGCGGTCATGATGTTGTGGAAACTAATTCGTATGTAATGTTCCGGAAATTTTTGCTCAGAAAAACCCCGCACGCTCTCGTGCGGGGTACATTGTGTTCCAAGCTGAGCTGCAGCCAGTCGTAACATCTGGTCATGCTGCTGTGTATCGTTATTCCGTCTTCAGAATCATGGATTGAATAAAGGACTTCAGTTCTTCACTCACACTGTTCAACTGGTCAATAACCTCGCTAAATTCCGTGACGAGCTCAGCCTGCTGCGTGCTGGACTGGGAGATGGATGCAATCTCCTGCTCCATCTGACGGATGGAATGCTGCACGTCCTGAAGGGAGCGTTCGATATTCACGGTAGCTTCCTTCGTTCCGGTGGACAGCTTGCGCACTTCGGAGGCCACTACACCGAATCCAGCGCCTGCTTCACCCGCTCGTGCCGCTTCAATAGCTGCGTTGAGGCCGAGTAAATTGGTTTGTTCAGAGACTTCCCGGATAAACGAGGCCACTTTATTGACTTCCGCTGCATTTTGAACAGCGACTTTGGTATTGTCCAGAATTTGTGAAGAGGAGGCAGTCAGCTCTTCGGATTGGGCCGCTACAGTTTGGACCATGTCCGTCAGCCTGCCGCTGATGCTGCTGATTAATTCGGTGAAATGTCCAAGCTGCTCTTCGTTTTTGAGGGAAAAACCAATGGCCAGGGTACCCACAATATTTCCCGCTTCATCGCGCAGAGGCGTAGCCGTAGAATTAAGGGCCGTTCCGTAATGCTGTGCTTCAATATGATTGGCAGAAGTTTCGCCGTTGATCAGGGCGCGGCGCAGTGTAGGATCCTCAAGTGAAACGGGGTCACCTGCCTTAATACCGAGGTCAAGATCTTCACTGGGTGTATAATACCAGAATTTCTCGGTGTCGGTTACAGCAATCATCAGATTATGTCCCTTAAGCATGATTTTGAAATATGGACTTGCTGCGACCATGGCTTCAACAATGTTCATCCAGTCAGCTCCTATGTGCGGTATATTTGTTTGGTTTTCATTGACTATACATCGTCAGGATCACGAAAATTATGAAGACCCAGAGGGCATTATATATAATCATCGTTTATTGTAACAATTTTAGTAGCAGAAAGGAAAAAGGAAGTCCTATTTTATAGTGATCCTCTTAGGATTTTATGAAAAAAAGCCGCAAAGGATATCTCCTTCGCGGCTTCATAACAAGCTAGTATTGGTAGCACAACGTGGGTTGAGCTCACTTAACATCCATAATTCCTTCATGTGTTCGTACCCATTATACGGTTTAAAAGAAGGCTTACCCGCCGATCTGGGACATGCGCCGTACGGTTGGGGTATGGCTTTGCATTTTTTGCTCGAGCGCCAGTGCCATCTCATGGTTCTTTGGCTTCGTGCCAAGTGCCTTGAGGAAGAGGGCAGCCATTGCTTCCGGATCATCAACATAGCGGCGAACATTGTACTCATCCGACCAGTACAGGCAGGCCTTGATATGTCCGTCTGCCGTCAGGCGCAGCCGGTTGCAATTATCACAGAAGTGATCGCTAACCGGGTGGATCAGGCCGAAGGTTCCCTGTGAACCAGCAATCTTCATGTTGCGGGAAGGACCATTCCCTGCCGGTCCGGATGTGCTCTCTACGGTCCAGCCTGCTTCCGCACACACATCGGTGACGGTTTCCAGCGGGAGATACGATTTGCGCCATGAATCTGAAGCATGTCCGATGGGCATGTATTCGATAAAACGCACATGCAGCGGTTGATCAATCGTCATCGCAATGAAATCCTTGATTTCATCATCATTGATGCCTTTCATCAGGACCACATTCAGCTTGATTGGCGCAAGACCGGCAGCCGTTGCAGCTTCAATCCCCTTGAGCACTTTATTGACGTCTCCTCCGCGGGTAATCATGGAGAATCGGTCCGCATGAAGGGAATCGAGACTGATGTTAATCCGGTTTAATCCAGCGTCTTTCAGTGCCTGGGCCTGTTTATCCAGCAGGAGCGCATTGGTTGTCAGCGCAATATCCTCAATCCCGTCGATGGCCGAGATCATGCCAACAAGTTTATGCAGATCCTTGCGTACAAGTGGTTCACCGCCAGTCAGGCGAACTTTGCGCATGCCCATCGGGGCGAGCACCTTGAGCACCTGGGTGATTTCCTCGTAGCTCATAATTTCATCATGCGGGGCGAACTCCATGCCTTCAGCTGGCATGCAGTACACACAACGCAAATTACAGCGGTCCGTAACGGAAATACGGATGTAGTCATGGATCCTGCCAAACGAATCCTGGAGCATTTCCATGCAGACCACCCTTTCATTGATTCAGATTGGAAAGCTTCTATAAAATGAACGATACGACAATGTCGAAATTCAAAAGAACAGTTGCATCAAATTTTAGCTATTTCTCCAATCCACGTCAACGATAACGTCAGGTGGCAGCAATTTTTTCGGGATGAGTCAGCTGGAATTGACCCACGATTTGCTGCAGAAATACGGTGATGGCTTCCACATTATGCGAAGACTGTTGAACATGCATCATGTCACTGAGCAGTGCCATCATCTCGGTCTCCACCTCTGCGGATGTGGAGCGGTTTTGTTGACTGATGGCAGCGATATTTTCCATAAGTCTAACGACTTGATCCACGACCTGTGTCCTTTGCAAATCTTCAGCTGACGCACTTTGCAGCAGTTGTGCAGCTGCTTGAACCAGCGTGCTGCCTTCAGCAAGTACCTGATCTCCTTCATGAATGGAGCGGGCCGCGGTATCGGCCGCGGTAGTGATATTGTTCAGAATCTGATGGATGTCTTCGGTAGAGGAACGGGACAGCTCAGCCAGCTTGCGAATCTCCCCGGCAACGACAGCGAAACCGCGGCCATGTTCTCCGACACGTGCTGCTTCAATGGATGCATTCAGCGCAAGCAGGTTGGTTTGAGCGGATATCTCATCGATGGCTGCCAGTGCACGGTAAATGTCCTGCATGGTCTCCATAAAGGAAAGAATCGTACGGTTGGTATCCTTGACGGTCCCCGAGATCTGCGTCATTTTGCCGCCAATGCGTTCCACTTCCTGACGTGCGACATCAATCTGTTCTGTGGCCGAGGCCTCCAGCTGCTGCAGGGTAAGACGCATATGATCGGCAGCCAGCTTGGCTTGGTCGAGATCCTCCAGCTGTTCACGTATGCCATGGATCATGGACCCAATCTTATGATTTACACGTTCGGTCGTAACTTGGGTCGTTTCGGTGGACGTGCGCATCTGATACTGGTTGTTCATTACATCCACGGTGGCAACCTGAACCTTGAGCATGATGCCTTCGAGCGAGTCAATCATGTTATTAATCCATTTTGCGAGTTCACCAGATTCATCCTGTGCAAAAGCGGATGGTTCCAACCGCTGGGTCAGATCGCCCTGACCCTCCGCGTTGATCCGAATAAACCGGCTGATGCGCCGCAAGTCCTCGTGCACACGTTGATTGTGTCTCCGTTGCAGCTGATCTGCTGTGACCAAACCCAGAATGATATTAAATGCCGCGAGAGCTGCTGCACTCCATGCACTACCTGATAAGGCAAATACGAGGGCAGCTCCCCCAATGCCTGATAAACCGATAAACAGGCTGTGAAGCTTGAACTGACGCCAGCCGATACTGCGTACCCGATATACTTCCTCCAGATCACCTTCGCACATCATGCCCCATCGATCGGGACAGTGGGGAAGCTGGAAGGTGATGCCTTTGCCGATAACAGAAATGTGACGGTAATCGGAATAGCCTGGATAGGCCGCAAACAGATTCGACCCGTTACGAATGGTATTCGCAACCCCAGGATGCAGCTCTCCAGTGGAAGGGTCGGTGAACATCAACTCCAGCTCGGTATGCTCTTTGACGGAAACAATCCCCCAATGGGTTGTGACACCATCCTTGAGATTTTCGCCATGTGTAAATGTATGATCCTCAAATCGGCTGCGAGACAGAGCTGTTCCTGGCTGCAGATGCGGGCGCAGTTTCGACTCGGCCATGAAGAGATAATTATCTCCCGAATCGGGATAGACGTGTCCGGACTCCCGTTGGATCAAGTCCCCGAGCACATCATTGGGGATTCGGCAGCACAGTGAACCGATGTAGCGTCCTTCCTGCAGCACGGGTTCAATGAACATGAGCGTGACATCATCGTGAAAAGAGGAGGAGCGGGGCCCGATCTCCATGGTCACTGGATCTGAATAGGGTCCATAGAGACATCTTTTCCCGGTCGCATCTGCTCTGGCATATTTCAAGCCTGGTCCAATGGTAGCTTCGTTATCTTCATAGATCTGTCCAATATGTTTTTTATATGTAGAAAATACAACCTGATTCTGTTCGTCCAACATAAAAATCTCCGTGCTATCTGCTGCCCGGATGTACGCAGCTTTGAAGCATGCATCCCATTTGCTGCTATTTGGTACGATGTGTGCTGTGTCCAGAAGTCCTGCTGACAGGATCTGGTACACGAATTGATCCATATGACGCCACTGTTCATCTGCCCAATCCAGTAGAAGCTGCCGCCTGGTTTCGGCAATTCCCTCAAAAATCTGCTCCACATCATTCTTGATATGTGCGTTCAACCGATACGACCGCCATAACGGCCACCCTTTTCTCCAGCCAAGCCAATCAAACATACAGACCACCCCGATCTTTGAAGTTGAAAGCTTAATTGCACAGCCCTTTCCTGATAAAACGATATGGATTCTGTCATTTCCAAAAGAAGTAGTATTCCTATCTTTTCCATATAAAACGTTATACAAGAAAAACGACAAGAATACGAGGGTATATGTCATATTTTCCGAATATTTATTCAATAAATACAAAGAAACATGCGCTTTTTAAGGAGGACAGGCATGCGAAGGACCTATATTATAGGTCTTAATGTACTGGAATCCGTACCCAGTTCAATACACATGCTCGAATAAGCCATCCATAAAGAACATTGAAATACAGGCTATCTATGCATATCGAATAACGTGATGTCAGATAAACCATCCATGGGCTGACATTGTTCTGAATGAGAATTTGTCTCATTTTACACTGTGTAACATGAACAGGCCCATACTCAAAACAGTCTGTATAATGTAATCTCCGCCCAATGATTTATAGTATTACCTAACCAGAAAAACCTGTTACGTTCGTGAACGCAAACCTTCCATTCGGCCTTGGTGTGAAATGAAACCTAACTTCCCCGCGAAAAGGAGAATGCCCATGTCATCCATGAACGTCCCCGAAGCTCGCCACATTGAAATTGATCATGTATCCGTCGTTTTTGGTACTGGAACCAAACAGGTCACCGCACTGTCTGATGTGACGTTCCATATCCAGTCCAATGAATTCGTCTCCTTGCTTGGTCCCTCAGGCTGTGGCAAGTCGACATTGCTCAGGCTTATAGCCGATCTGCTGCAGCCGACTTCAGGCAGCGTCAGGATTGCAGGCTCAGAACCTGAAAAGGCGCGCCTGCAGCGACAATTCGGTATCGTATTCCAGACACCAGCCCTGTTTGATTGGCGCACGGTACGTCACAATGTAGAGCTGCCGCTGGAGATCCTGGGCACAAGCAAAAAAGAATGCCGCCGCATCAGTAGTGAGCTGCTTGAGATGGTCGGGCTCACCCGATTTGCTGACCACTATCCTTGGCAGCTCAGTGGAGGCATGCAGCAGCGGGTATCCATTGCCCGCGCGCTCTCGCTGGATCCGCCGCTGCTGCTGATGGATGAGCCGTTCTCCGCGCTGGATGAATTCACGAAAGAGAAGCTTCAGCTGGAACTGCTTGAGATCAAGCGGTCCACGGGCAAAACCTTCCTCTTTGTCACGCACAGTATCCCCGAAGCCGTATTTCTGTCAGATCGCATTGTTGTCCTCTCGGCACATCCCGGGCAAGTACATTCCATTCACTCTGTGGCGCTGCCTTCGAATCGAACCAATGAACTGAGAGAGACCGAAGACTTCTACCATATGCTGACCACCATTCGCAATTGTTTTCATGAGGAGCGTGATCCGGGCCATGTCCCTGCGCTCACTTAAGCTGGATTACCGATCCTGGATCGTGATATGGATTCTATCCCTATTGCTGCTGTGGGAGGGTATAGCTTGGATTCTCCACATGTGGATGTCACCGCAGCAGGCTGCATCCCGTCTGCCTTATCTTCATGACGTTCTTGCCGCACTGGTTCGCTACTCGGGCACTCTCGCTGAGCAGGGGGCAGTGACGTTCGGCAATGCAGCGATTGGATTCGCAGGAGGAGCAATGCTGGGGTTGATGCTGGCACTTCTCATGAGTGCGGCCGTCTGGCTGGAACGGACACTATCTCCCTATGTTATCTCCTCGCAGATGATCCCAATTATCGGTCTCGCACCGATTGTGTACGGCATTATTCATCATGCCGAGTGGGCCAGGATTGTCATGGCGGCTTATGTTACATTCTTCCCCATTGTCATTCACACGTTAAAAGGGTTAAAGAGCGCCGCACCGGAGCATCTGGAGCTGATGCGTTCCTGCGGAGCCTCGCTGCCGGCCAGATATATCAAATGCCTGCTGCCTTCAGCCCTACCAGGACTGTTCTCCGGCATGAAAATCGCTGCCCCGCTAGCCGTCACTTCTTCCATCGTCGTCGAACTGATGGGTGCACCCGATGGACTTGGTGTCCTGATGGTCAGTTCCTTGTATTATGGCAGCGCTCAAGTCGGTATGTTCTGGGCTACGATCATGCTTAGCATCGGCATTGGCCTAATCTCGTATCTGGTCATCAGCCTGGCCGAACGCTGGTTAACGCCTTGGCAGCCCGAATTCAGAGCGAAGGGAGGGAACGCGGTATGAGCGAAGGGGTAATGGTGAACCGCAGCCGGGATGAGAACGGAACAGCTGCTGTGTCCGGCTCTGCGTCTTTGCCCGGTTCAGCTATGGCTGCTTCTGTCCCTAGCTCGGAGATTCAGGGGCAGCAGGGACAAGCAGAACAGGAACGGCCAGTCAGTACTGCGCGGAAAAAGTGGACCCTTTTGCATCTGCTCCCTTGGCTGGCCGGCCTATGTTTTCTCGCCTTGTGGCAGTTCCGGTTGTTTCATCAATTATTTTCACTCGAAAGCTATCAGCTTCCTGTACCTTCAGCCATTGCAGCTTCCATCCGGGATAATGCGGAAATGCTCTTTCGATATGCCCTATACAGTGGTACGGAAATGCTGGGAGGTTTCCTGCTAGGTTCCCTGCTGGGGGCGGTTGCAGCCGCTGGTGCTTCGTTCTTCCCGATCAGCGGCAAGGCAGGGATCGCAGTGATGTCGGCTCTTAACGCAGTACCGATTGTTGCGCTGGCACCGATCATGAATAACTGGTTTGGCGACGGCATCTGGTCAAGGATTGCCGTAGTGGCCGTCATTACGATGGCAGCCATGGCAGTCAGTTTGTTCAAGGGACTCACCTCCATACAGCCGCAGTATGGTGAGCTCCTGGATGGGCTCGCTGCAAGCCGCATGCAGGTTTTCTTGAAGTTGCGCTTGCCACACGCCATGCCGTCCCTCTTTGCTGGACTGAAGATCAACATGTCCACCAGTATTATCGGTGCCATTGTGGGCGAATTTTTTATCGCTTCCCAAGGTCTTGGATATCTGCTGTCGGATCAGATTCGCCTCGCCAACATGCCGCTAGCCTGGTCTTGTATCGTCATCGCAGCCGCTCTCGGCATCGTGCTCTATGAAGCAGTTGTACTGGCGGAAAAGCGGCTCATTCCATGGAACCGCGTGCGCACTAACGCATAACCCTCACCATCGTGCGGGAATACCACAGATCCGCTGCAGTACCTGATTGAATTCTTATATAAACAGGGGGTTGTTTGTATATGTACAAAACGTTGAAATCGGGTTTGATGGTCGTTGTGCTGATGCTCGCGGTTGCCTTGCTGGCAGCATGTTCCGCGAAGACGGAGCCGTCTGCCGAACCTGCTGCTGCAAGTTCAGGAGGAGACGCAGAGCAGTCCTTAACCAAAGTGAAAATTCAGCTTAAATGGGTTCCGCAGGCCCAGTTTGCGGGAATTTATGCCGCGAAGGAACAAGGTTTTTTTGAAGATGAAGGTATCGATGCAGAGATTATCCCAGGTGGCCCGGATATCGTCATTGAACAGCAGGTGGTGAACGGCGCAGCCGATGTCGGCATCACGGGGGTAGACAGTTTGCTGGTGAGCCGCGACAACGGTCTGCCGCTGGTCTCCCTTGCCCAGATTTCACAGAAGAGCAGCTATCGCTTAATCGCCAAGAAGTCAGCAGGAATTACTGATCCGGCCCAAATGAAAGGCAAAAAGGTAAGCACATGGTTCGGCAGCCAGCAGTTCCAGGTCCTCGCTTTTATGGAGAAGAACGGACTTGATCCGAAGAAGGATATTGAGCTGGTGAAGCAGGGGTTTACGATGGATCAGTTTTTCAATGACCAGGTGGATGTCGCGACAGCCACCATATATAACGAATATCACGTCGTGCTGGAGAGCGGTGTACAGGAGTCCGATCTGGATGTGTTCAACATTGAGGAAGCTGGCGTAGGCATGCTGGAAGATACATTGATCGCGAAGAAGGACTGGGTCGACGGCAACCGCGATCTTGCCGTTAAAGTCACCCGTGCCATTCTGAAAGGCTGGAACTATGCCATCGACAACCAGGAGGAAGCCGTGGATATCGTCATGAGCAACGTGACCGATGGCAGTACGACCCGTGAACATCAGGTTACGATGCTGGCGGAGATTGCGAAGCTGATTCGTCCGGAAGGATTTACGGAGCAGCAGGTGGGCAGTTTTGTGGATGAATCGTTTGCCCGTACAGCAGATATTGCACTGAATTATGGATTGATCAAGAAGGCAGCCAACCTGGATGAAGCGCTGGAGAAGAGCATTTACGAAGAAGCGGTGAAATAAGGGAGTCGAAGGAGGATGACGAATGAGCTCCGTGGATCAGCAACCTCAGCCGCTTGGCGGTACCAAGGAAGAATGGCTGGAGAAGGACCGTAAATATGTGTGGCATCACATCTCGCCTCATAATGATCATCCAATGATTGCGGTCAGCGGGGAAGGCAGCTGGATTACGGATCAGGATGGAACGCGGTATCTGGATGCCATGTCCGGGTTATGGTGCGTGAATGTGGGGCATGGACGGGAAGAGATTGCGAAGAGCGCATATGAGCAGATGAAATCACTCGCTTATGTGCCGATGACCCAGAGCCACGAGCCGGCGATTTTACTGGCAGAGAAGCTGAATGAATGGCTGGAGGGAGACTATCGAATCTTTTTCTCCAATTCGGGATCGGATGCCAATGAGGTGGCGTTCAAGATAGCCCGTCAGTTTCATCACCAGAATGGTGAGCCAACCAGACACAAGTTCATCTCCCGTCACCGGGCTTATCATGGCAACTCCATGGGCGCACTCGGTGCCACCGGGCAAGCTGCCCGCAAGATCAAGTATGAGCCGCTGGGCGTGGGCTTCTCCCATGTCCCACCCCCGTATTGCTACCGCTGTCCCTTTGGACGGAACAAGGAGGGGTGCGGACTTGAATGTGCAACCATCTATGAAGAGGTCATCCGCTGGGAAGGCCCCGAGACCGTGGCCGCGGTGATCATGGAACCGGTGATTACGGGGGGCGGCATGATTGTCCCGCCTCCGGACTACATGCGTACAGTGAAGGAGATCTGTGAGCGTTATGGTGTACTGCTGATCGTGGATGAAGTGATCTGCGGGTTCGGTCGTTCGGGACAGAAGTTCGGACACCAGAATTACGGGGTGCAGCCGGATATAGTCACCATGGCCAAGGGGATGACCAGCGCGTACTCTCCATTATCGGCTACAGCCGTGCGAGCGGATCTGTATGATACGTTCCGGGAACCCGGACCGGATGCTCACTTTCGCCATGTGAACACCTTCGGCGGCAATCCGGTCTCCTGCCGGGTAGCACTGGCCAACATCGAAATCCTGGAGCGTGAAAATCTGGTGGAGCGTGCGGATGAACTGGGGCGAGTCCTTCGTGAGAAGCTGGAGCCGCTGCAGGAGCTGCCTGGGGTCGGAGATGTTCGAATGTTTGGCTTCGCCTGCGGCATCGAGCTTATCGAAGCGGACGGCTCCCCGGCTGATGCAGGGAAGGTGGCGCACGTGCTGGCCAGTTGTAAGAAGGACGGCATTCTTATCGGTAAAAACGGGGACACGGTACCCGGTTTCGCCAACATTTTGACGATATCACCACCCTTTGTCACCACGGAGGATGAGCTGGAGCTGATTGCGGAAAGTTTGCTTAAGGCACTGCGGAGTGTGGAGGCAGGAAAGTGGATGGATAGATAATTCCAGGAATGACTCTCGTATGACTCGTTTGAAAAATAAATCATGTGGAGGCGAGGGAAGATGCAGACCACAACCGGAATAGGCATTAACCATCTTCGGTTGGAAGAACGAATTGAACAATTGTCCCGTATTGGACGAATCGGAGAGACGGGCGTTTGCCGGCTTGCCCTCACCCCTGAAGATATGGAAGGCATTATCCAGGTGCGTCTCTGGATGGAAGAAGCCGGATTGTTGACCCGTCTGGATCCATTCGGGAATCTGATTGGCCGCCTGGAAGGTGCTGATCCTGCGCAGCCCATTTTGATGATCGGCTCGCATATTGATTCACAGCCTTATGGCGGTCGATATGATGGTGCGATTGGTGTCCTGGGTGCACTGGAAGCTGTGCAGTGCCTGATGGAGAGTGGCCTTCAGCCTCCGATGCCGATTGAGGTCGTAGCCTTTTGCGATGAAGAGGGTTCCCGATTCAACAAAGGCTTGTTCGGCTCCCGGGGAATAACCGGGCAGTTGGAAGAGGGAGAACTGGAGCGTCAGGACAGGAACGGGGTGACTCGCCGGGAGGCGCTGGAAGCCTTTGGATGCTCGGTAGAGAAATTCACTGAAGGAGTCTATGCACCTGGCTCCATCGGCAGCTATCTGGAGCTGCACATCGAACAGGGCCCTGTGCTGGAATCGCTGGATGCCCCGGTGGGACTGGTCACGGGCATCTCCGGTCCGTTATGGCTCACGGTTACGATCAAGGGCATGGCAGGGCATGCCGGTTCGGTACCGATGGCCATGCGTCATGATGCGCTCGTAGGCAGTGCCAGAGTCATTGCAGCGTTTGACGACATGGTTAGAGCAGATCCGGTTGCCCCCACGGTTGGTACGGTGGGCAGCCTGAGGGTGTTCCCCGACTCGCGCAACATCATCCCTGAGGAAGTCAGCTTCACCTTGGACTTGCGCGATATGGAGATGGAACGCCGCAACCAGCTTGAAGCCCGGCTGATGAATGTGCTTGCTGAAGTATGCAGTCAGCATGGGCTTACCTATTCCGTGGCTGAAGATACCAATAGTGAACCGCGCTACTGTGCGGAACGAATCAAGGCAGCCATTCGCTCGTCTGCAGAGGAGATAGGCTTGTCCTTGCCGGAGCTCATGAGTGGTCCGTTCCATGATGCACTGGCGCTATCTTATGTGTGCGACTATGGCATGATTTTTGTCCGCAGCAAGGATGGGATCAGCCATCATCCGAGTGAGTATTCCTCCCCGGAGGACATTGCGCTGGGAACGGAGGTATTATACCGCACGATTCGGAAGATATGTAGTCTGCTGCCTGCTGACATTGAATCGGAGGGCTGATTCACCTTTTCTGATATGAAAAAGGAACCGATAAACGATCGGATTTATCTCTAATACATCCTAATCTGGGTAGAAGGAGGCGTTACTGGCGTATGGGGAAAATCAATATAGGCCTGATTCAGGCTTCGCATGAAGTGGAAGGATCGGCACCGGTTGAAGAGCACAAGGAGGCTGCCATCCAGAAGCATATCACCCTGGTCCGTGAGGCTGCAGCACGAGGAGCACAGATTATCGGACTGCAGGAGGTCTTCTATGGACCCTACTTTTGCACCGAACAAAATCCCAAATGGTACGCATCTGCCGAACCGGTGCCGGAGGGACCGACAACCAGGCGTTTTCAGGCGCTTGCGAAGGAACTGGGCGTGGTGATCATTTTGCCTGTGTACGAGGTGGAAGGCATTGCTTCGTATTACAATACGGCTGCCGTGATTGATGCCGATGGCTCCTATCTGGGCAAATACCGCAAGCATCATATCCCGCATGTGGAAGCAGGCGAGGGCACGAACGGCTTCTGGGAAAAATATTATTTCAGGCCCGGGAATCTGGGATACCCGGTATTTGATACAGCTTACGCCAGAGTAGGCGTGTACATCTGCTATGATCGACACTTTCCGGAAGGAGCCCGTCTGCTCGGACTCGCTGGAGCGGAGATTGTATTCAATCCGTCAGCCACGGTGGCTGGTACATCGGAATATCTGTGGAAATTGGAACAGCCTGCCCACGCCGTTGCCAACGGCTATTACGTGGCTGCCATTAACCGGGTAGGCGTGGAGGCGCCTTGGAATATGGGTGAATTTTATGGTCAGTCGTATCTGGTGGACCCGCGCGGACGAATGGTTGCCATGGGCAGCAGGGATCAGGATGAGATTGTCATCGGTGAGATGGATACCGAAATCATCCGTGAAGTGCGCAATGTATGGCAATTCTACCGGGATCGGCGCCCTGAGACGTATGAGCATCTGGTTAACCTGTAACTGGCATTTGAAAGGTTGTATTCAAAAAAGGACCCGGACCCTAATTCAATCCCTAGGAGGTGCATGTTCATGATAAACAGCACGGGAGCAGCGTTATCCGATTATGGATGGGAGAGCCATTTTGCCGAGATGAAACCCGCCATGACAGGCAAGGAAGCGATGGAGGAATCCAACCGCTGTCTGTACTGTTACGATGCACCTTGCATCAAGGCGTGCCCAACGGACATCAATATCCCTTCGTTTATCCGAAAAATCTCGACAGGTCATCTGAAAGGCTCGGCCCGAACCATTATGGATGCCAATCCGGTAGGAGCCAGCTGTGCAAGAGTCTGTCCAACCGAGGAATTGTGCGAAGGCGCCTGTGTACTGAACGAATCGTCCAAGCCCATTCGCATCGGTGATCTGCAGCGATATGCCACGGACTGGGCACGGCAGGCCAATGAACCTTTGTTTCAGGCAGCCCCCTCCAATGGCCGTTCCATCGCTGTTGTTGGCGCCGGACCTGCCGGTTTGTCCGCAGCCAGAGAGCTTGGCCGTGCAGGGTATGAGGTGACGATCTATGAAGCGAAACCCAAGGGTGGTGGATTAAATACGTACGGGATCGTCTCCTTTCGTTTACCGCAGGAAGTGTCCCTGTGGGAAGTAGAGCAGGTTGAAGCGCTGGGTGTACACATCCGGTACGGCGTACGTATAGGAGTGGATCTGTCTCCTGCACAACTGCTGGAACAGCATGAAGCTGTCATTCTGGCTTGTGGAATGGGTTCCGTTCCGATGCTTGGGATCGAAGGAGAGACCTTGGAAGGGGTGTACGATGCCATTGAACTGGTGGAATCCACGAAGCAGGGCGTACCGCCTGCGCTGAATGGTCTGAGAGTAGCCGTCATAGGTGCAGGCAACACGGCAGTGGATGCAGCCACCTGCTCGGTACGTCTGGGAGCAGAACGTGTACAGATGCTCTATCGGCGAGGAGAGGGTCAGATGACGGCCTATGCGTTTGAATATGCGTTTGCGAAACAGGAAGGGGTAGAGTTCAGGTGGTTTACGATGCCGAAGCGCATTATTGGCGATGAGAATGGGCGAGTCCGGGCTGTGGAGTGTGTGAAAATGGAGCTGGTCACGCCGCCAGGAGGCGGGCGTGCAATACCCGTACCCCAAGAAGGAACGGAGTTCATGATTGAATGTGACACCGTCGTCCGGGCGATCGGACAGAACCGGCTGCTGCCTCTCATTGAAGCCTTCGATCTGCGTCATCACTGGGGCGTTGTTGAGGTGGAGCAGCAGACCTACCGAACTTCTCATCCGCAGATCTATGCGGCAGGGGATGTGATTTTCGGCCAGGGGCAAGGCGAGGCCATGGTTGTCTCGGCTGCCCAGCAGGGGAAGCTGGCTGCAGCTGCCCTGATGAAGGCATTGCCTGGACAGGTGGAGGAAACGGCTTGAGGTGAGCTTGTGCTTCGTATGCTGTTCAGACCATGAAGCCATCGAGTGCAAAGCAAGACCATATATGCAAACAACACCAAGGAGGGATCGTTATGGCTGACTTATCGATAAATCTGGCAGGTATTCGATCACCCAACCCATTTTGGCTGGCATCTGCTCCGCCGACGAATACGGGATATCAGGTGCAGCGCGCCTTCGAGGCAGGCTGGGGAGGCGCGGTGTGGAAGACGCTGGGTGAACCGATCATTAACACGTCATCCCGTTTTGCTGCTGTACATTTCGGCGGACAGCGGGTAGCAGGCTTCAACAATATTGAGTTGATCTCCGATCGTCCACTGGAGGTCAATCTGCGGGAGATTGCCGAAACCAAGAAACGCTTCCCGGATCGCGCGGTCATTGCCTCACTGATGGTGGAGCCGAAGCGGGAGAAGTGGCATGAGATTGTCAAAAAGGTAGAAGCAGTAGGAGTGGATGGTCTGGAGTTAAACTTCGGCTGTCCCCATGGGATGGCCGAACGCGGCATGGGGGCGGCTTCCGGTCAGCAGCCGGATCTGGTTGAGCTGCAGACGATGTGGGTGAAGGAAGTCGCGACGACCCCCGTGATCGTGAAGCTGACACCGAATATTACGGATATTACGGCAACGGCCCGGGCCGCAGTGCGCGGCGGTGCGGATGCCATTTCTCTTATCAACACCATTAACTCTCTGGCAGGGGTGGATCTGGATTCGTGGAATACCGTGCCCCATGTAGGCGGCAAAGGAGCCCATGGCGGCTATTGCGGACCAGCCGTGAAGCCGATTGCCCTCAACATGGTGGCCGAATGTGCCCGCCATCCGGAAGTGGGCGTGCCCATCTCGGGTATTGGCGGCATATCCGATTGGCGGGATACGGCGGAGTTTTTGCTCATGGGAGCGACAGGCGTCCAAGTGTGTACGGCAGCGATGCATCATGGTTTTCGCATCGTGGAGGATATGATCGACGGGCTGAATGATTATTTGGATGAGAAGGGCCTGAGCAGTGTGACGGAACTTGTGGGCCAGACGGTCCCCCGATACTCGGACTGGGGTAATCTGGACCTCAACTACAAAGTGGTCGCCCGCATCAACCGTGATGTCTGCATTAACTGCAACAAGTGCCATATCGCTTGTGAGGACACATCGCATCAGTGTATTGATATGCTGACTGATCCTTCCGGCGCCTATCTGGAAGTGGTCGAGGAAGATTGTGTGGGATGTAACCTATGCTCGATTGTATGTCCGGTGGACGGGGCTATTGAAATGGTCGAGGTAGCACCTGAACAGACACCGTTAACCTGGAATGAACGTCAATCTGCGATTGCTGTACTGCAATCGATTAGAGATCAATCAACCAAGGAGGCGATATCATGAGTGGGCGCAAACTGATTCGAAACGGCGTATTGGTCACGGCAGCAGACACATTTGCAGCAGATATACTCATCGAGAACGGGAAAATCACGCAGATTGGCATAGGCATGGTGGCGGATGACCGAACGGAGATCGTGGATGCCTCCGGCTGTTATGTCATTCCCGGCGGTATTGATCCGCATACCCATCTGGATATGCCTTTTGGCGGGACAGTGACCGCGGATGATTTTGCAACGGGAACCGCAGCTGCAGCGTTTGGCGGAACAACGACAATCCTTGATTTCTGTCTGACCCAGAAAGGCAAACCGCTCACCGAGTCCCTGAAGGAATGGCATGCGAAGGCCAAGGGGAAGGCTGCCATCGACTATGGGTTTCATCTGATGATCGGAGAGATGAATGACCAGGTATTGGAGGAACTGCCGCAGGTCATTGAGGAAGAAGGGGTGTCTTCCTTCAAAGTGTTCATGGCCTATAAAAACCAGTTCCAGGCGGATGATGGCATCCTCTATCAGACGCTGCAAAAGGCCAAGGAGTACGGTGCACTGGTGATGGTGCATGCCGAGAACGGCGATGTCATCGATCTGCTTGTGCGACAGGCGCTTGCTGAAGGGCGGACCGAGCCGATCCATCACGCCCTTACCCGTCCTTCCATCCTGGAAGGAGAGGCGACAGGACGCGCTGCACGTCTGGCTGCCCTTGCGGATTCACAGCTGTATGTTGTGCATGTGACGTGTGCCGAAGCCGTGGAGCAGATTGCACGCATGCGCGACATGGGCTATCGAATTTGGGGCGAGACATGTCCGCAGTATCTGACGCTGGATCAGTCCATCATGGATCAGCCTGATTTTGAAGGGGCGAAGTATGTCTGGTCCCCGCCTCTCAGGGAAGCCTCCCATCAGGAGGTGTTGTGGAATGCACTGAAGAGCGGCCAGTTGCAGACCATTGGGTCCGATCACTGCTCATTTAATTTCAAGGGACAGAAGGATCTGGGGAAGAATGACTTTAGCAAAATTCCTAATGGTGGGCCTGTCATTGAGGACCGGCTTAGCATTTTATACTCGGAGGGAGTTGCCAAAGGACGCATTTCATTGAATCAATGGGTAGATCTGTGTTCTACCCGGGCGAGCAAGCTGTTTGGGATGTTTCCGCAGAAAGGGACACTTGCAGTCGGTACCGATGCGGATATCGTTATTTTTGATCCGTCCATTTCCCGGGAGATATCGGCGAGTACACATCATATGAATGTGGATTATAGCGCCTTCGAAGGCATGCAGGTACAGGGGTGTCCCGTTACCGTGCTGTGCCGGGGGGAGTATGTCATTAAGGATCGTCAGTTTGCAGGTGCGGCAGGATCGGGCCAGTATGTGAAGCGTGCCAAATACGATGCAGGTGCCCCGATGCCTGGGCGGCAGGCGGTTACGACAGTGACGGGAGGTTGAGGCGAATGATGGAGAATGAAGCATTTGAAGCGGAGAAATTGGCGATTGAACGAATGGTTGCGCTGGGATATCGGATCTATTCGGTTCAGGAACATCTGGAGGGTGCCAGTGTCGTGTGGGAACATCCCGATCATCCGGGTGAAATGAAAGAGCAGCATGTGGGTACAGCGTCCGGACGAAAGTGGTTCGTCCACTTTCTGATCCGGCAGCTTCAGGAACAGCTGGGGGCATAGTCCTCTTGCCATTTATGCAATTGGACCATGAACGTATTCATAAGCGTAGATGGCGAGTTCGATGGCGACGCGTTTCTCGGGGAGGATATAGTCTTCTCCGAGCAAAGCTTCGATTTTGTCGAGCCGGTGATAGAGGGTCTGTCTGACAATGAATAGGGCAGTAGCGGTCTCCTGTTTGGAGCAGCACAGCACAAAATATTGCTTGAGTGTGCGCAGCAGCTGGCCGCCTTTCTCTGCATCATGCCGGATGACGGGGCCGAGGTATTCCTCAATAAAATCCTCCAGATTACCGCTCTGCTTCATCCCGGCAATGATGCGGTAACCATGGAGATTGCTGTAAAACGGCTGCTGCATGGGTCCGGTATCCTTTTGAATGCGCAGCGTTTCCTTGGCCGTATCCAGGCTGTCCTTGAGTCGTGACAAATCGGCACAGCTGTGACCAATGCCCAGCAGACCGGAGAACAGACGGTGGGTCTGGTCCGTTTCGTGGTGCTGGAGCTGCTCTATGCAGCGCCAGAGATGGCTTTTGCGCTGAGGACCTGGCTGAGGATCGAGGATGATCAGGATGATCTGATGATTCAATACCGTGCTGAACAGGGAGAACCCTTCCCTGGAGAATACTGAGCGGGCGACGATATTGCGCTGTATAAGCAGCTTCTGCAGCTTGAGGCTGTCGGTATAATTCGGATTACTGTCAAACAAAACGACGGTGCCTTTGCTGGCAGCAAGCAGGGGGCTGGCGGACAGGTACTCTTGAATTTCCTTGGCCGTGTGATGTCCGTTCAGCCAGTCGATGACCCACATGTCTTCCTTGTAACGACGCTTCTCCTCCATGTATTTGGTTCGCATCCAGTCCTGTGCAATAGCGGCTGCACAGCGCTCCAGTGCCTGAACGACAAATTCATCAGTAGGTTTGTGACGCAGTGACTCAGGCTCGTGTTCAGGAAGTTTCTCCAAAAAGAGTACCAGGTCCGCGAAGGTGTAATCGAGCGCCTGAACAGGCAGGGTATAGGCATCCATGAGTTGCTCCAAACGATGGGAATTGCTTGATTGTCCTGACTCATGTGAATGGTTGCGCTGGGTTAACCAAGCCATTCTACGGTTCTCCAATTGCTCTGGCGGACAATAAGGAAATGCACTGGCTTCCCCCTCGAGTGGGTATAATGCAACCGGGCAGCCGGTTGTGCGTGATAACAAGCGAAGCAGCGGCTGTACGCCGTCTCCGTTTAGCAGGAGCTGGTTGAACGAGGTAGTCAGATTGTCGAGTTCGGCGAGCATCCGCTGATGACTGCGAATCAGGGCGAAGTGCAGGTCCTGTGTAATATCAATATAGCGGACTTGTTCATGGAACCAGATCAGCGGAAAGTCATCTGCTGCTGCGATTTCTTTCATCGCTCCAAGTTGGGACTTGGTGTGAATCCCCAGTTCGATACAGAGTCCAGCCGCACCACGGGCAATTAACTGCCGCAGGAAAGACAAACCTTGCTGCTCATCAGCCTGCCAGCCGATGCCGGTAGTCAGTACCAGTTCTCCTCCGTTTAACAGATCGCCCACATCCGGTACCTCCATAATATGGACCCAACGGACATACCTCTCCAGTGCCCGTTCACTGGCCAATACCTCTGCCTTGCGAAATACAGGCCGTTTCAACATGTCTCTCATCTGAAGTTGGAGCGTCGTTTCCCCCATACAACCACCGTCCTTCCCCAATTGCATGCCGATTGCAATCCTGCCTCATGATGCAGGTTTCTGAAGAGCGTCTGTTATGTTGTGATGTACGAGCTGGATGACCTGTCTAAAATCCGTTAACTTACATAATTAAGCTATATTATAAGTCTGTTTACCGATGATGGGCTGAAATCTAACGCTGATTTGTTTTATATCACAAAGTAGTCTCCTTTTTTTGTAATCTGGAATAATCCAGGTTCGGATTGGTGTTGTTTTACCTGACATTTAGGGAGGGAGCCCCTTAATGTCAAACAAAAAAACCTCCTGATCTCATTGAAATAGACAATCATTCCAATGGAGAAGCAGGAGGTTTATTATAATTCCGTTTTACCCTTTATGGACCGAAGTTCAATTGAGCAGCTTAATCTTCGATTCTTTTCTTCTTGAATTTCATCAGGAATTCATACACGATCGGCACAATAACCAGGGTAAGCAGCGTAGAGCTGATCAGACCGCCGATAACGGTAATACCCAGGCCTTTCGAGATGATTCCCGCACTTTCTTCCAGTCCAGTAACGAGTGGCAGCAAGGCGCCGATCGTTGCAAGTGCAGTCATCAGGATTGGACGCAGACGTGTTGCACCTGCTTCAAGCAAGGCTTCACGCGTAGACATGCCGTCCTTCTCCATGTGAATGACACGGTCGATCAGGACGATGGCATTGGTGACTACGATCCCGATCAGCATCAGTCCACCCATCATGGCAGAGACGTCAATGGTGCCGCCAGCCAGGAACAGACCTACCATGATACCAATAACGGTAAACGGCAGGGAGAACAGGATGGCGAATGGAGCGAGTCCGCCGCCAAATGTAACAACAAGTACAAAGTATACAATGGCGATGGCTGCCAGCATGGCAAGACCCAGTTGGGTAAAGGTGTCATTAATCTGCTCGGTTGTACCGCCAAATTTCACCTCAACGCCATCAGGCAGGTCCAGCTTGTCGATGTTATCCTGCAGGGTTTGTGAAGCCTTCTGCACATCGGAAGCCAGGATGGTAGCCGAAACTTGTGCTACGACCTTGCCGTCAATGCGCATGATCGAGTTCGGAGAAGTGCCTTCTTCAACGTTTGCAACATCCTTGATCGGTACTTGGATGCCGAGCGGAGAAGTCACTGTCTCATTTTCAATGTCAGTGATGCTGTCGAATGTCTTTTTATCTGTCTCGACATACACTTTATAGGTTTTGTTATCAATATCCACTTCCGTCAGTACCGGGCGTTCCTGTACAGGGCTCAGTGCCATAGCCAATTGGCCTGCAGTCAGACCGAGTGAGCTCAGCTTTTCCTGATCTGCAACGAGGGTATATTGACCATACGTGTCAGAGAGTGTGGTGTCTGCTTTTTCGAAGTTTTCGTTATCTGCTTCAACCAGCTTGAACACTTCATCCGTGACAGGCTTGAGCTGTTCCACATTGTCGCCGTAGATGGAGATGCTCAGGCTGCTGCCTCCCAGACCGCCGGACATATCCAGCTCACTCCAGGTACCTACGGGAACTTCTTTACGCAAACCTTCTACAAGCTGTTCCTTCACTTGGCTGAAATCTTTGGTGTCTTCATTGTATTCGATATAGAAGAGTGCCGAGTTTGAGCTTCCTCCACCCATGCTGCTCAGTGGATTGCTGCCGCCGATGGAATACTGCATTTTCTCCAGGCCAGGCTGCTTCAGCAAATATTTTTCAGCAGCAAGCGCTTCTTTTTCAACGTCTTCACGCAGGGAGCCAGTTTCCGGGCTGTATGTGATCGTCACATATTTGTCCTGCTGTTCTGGCAAGAAGCTTGCACCGATGAACGGATACAGGAACAAACTGCCGACGAGCAAGACCACGGCGATGCCGACGGTAATGATTTTGTGCGAAAGTGTCCAGTTCAGCAGGCGTTTGTAACCCTCAGCCATCTTCCCTGGTTTTTCCTCATGATTTTGCTTGTTCTTCAGGCCTTTGCGGAACAGGGTATGAGCCAGCATCGGAACGATGGTGATCGCCACGAGCAAGGATGCCAGCAGCGCAAATACCATGGTTAATGCAAATGGCATGAAGAGTTCGCCTACCATACCGCTAACCAGTGCCAGTGGCAGGAACACAGCGATGGTTACAATCGTGGAAGAGAGGATCGGAATGAACATTTCACGTGTTGCTTCCCGGATCAGATCACGGCCTTTCAGTTTCTCTCCCTTAAGGGTCAATCTGCGATAGATGTTCTCGATAACAACGATGGAGTCATCCACGACCCGTCCGATGGCAACGGTCATGGCGCCCAGTGTCATCATGTTCAGTGTAATGTCCATGAGTAAAAGCGCAGTCAATGCCATAAGCAAGGAGAGCGGGATCGAGATAATCGAGATAATGGTTGAACGAATATTACGCAGGAACAACAGGATAATCAGGATGGCAAACAGGGCACCAAAGACCGCTTTGCCAAGCATCGTATTGACGGAATCCTGAATCGGCTTACCTTGGTCAAGCAATACCGTCAGTTGGGCGTTTTTGAATTGCGACTGCAATTCTTCCGCTTTGTCTTTAACGGCATTCACGACATCCACGGTATTGGCGTCATTGGATTTCACAATGGAGATACCAATGGATTCCATGCCATCTGTCCGTGAAATGGATTCGGCCTGACCGATAACCTCAATGTTCGCGATCTCGCTTAATTTCACCGTAGGAATTCCTGCTGCATTGGCAGCACCGGAAGCACTGCCTGCACTTGCATTTCCACCCGCGGATGGTGCGGCAGACGGGGTTGACCCCTGTGCGGCATCCGGAGCTGTTGCTTGGCCTGCAGCACCACCTGCTTGAGCAGATGGATCTGCTGCTGCTCCTGCGCCGCTAGGTACCACAGGAATGGCAAGGTTCTTCAGGTCATCGAGATCAATGATATTACCATCAACCACAACGGCTTTTTGTGCTTCGTCCAGTTCGAACAATCCGAGTGGAACGCGGACAGAGGAACCTTGAACGATGCCGTTAACGGTATCCTCTGTAAGGCCGAGTTCATTCATTTTGTCCTGGTTGAACTTCAGTTGGACTTCCTTGACATACTGACCAGAAACCTGTACTTGGGCTACACCGTCGATATCTTCGAGTGCAGGCTGAATATCAGATTCAACGAGTCTGGTCAACTGCTCCAGATCTCCGCCGTCCTTATCGGACAAGCTCAGTGAGACAACCGGAAATGAATTGATGCTGAATTTGGAAATGGTCGGTTTCTGTACACCGTCCGGAAGCTGCACCTCATTTAGCGCCTCGCGAACAGCTGCAGTAGCATTGGTCAGATCTGTTCCGTAATCAAATTCGAGTGTAATAGAAGCAGCGTTCTCCATGGATGTGGATGTGAGTGTCTTGATTCCCTCCACATTGCGCAGAGTCTGTTCCAGCGGCTTGGTCACATCTTCTACGATACCTTCTGGAGCCGCTCCGGGATCAATCGCCGTGACACTTAGGAATGGCACATTGATGTTCGGGATGGTTTCCTGTTTCATCGTCAGTCCGCTGTACAAACCAGCGAAGGAAATGATAATGGTCAGGATCCAGATCGCGAACTTGTTGTTCAGTGAAAAATTAATGATTCCTTTCATACGATGGTCTCTTCTCCTCTCTGTTCTCCCTGTTTCTATTTGTTTGACGAGTCAGCCTGGATGAACCGGCTATACATGGCATCCAGAATATGCTGAAGCTCGGAGTGCAACGCTTCGATGGCTGGAATGTTCTCCAGGTTGTGCATCATGCCCAGGATAATAGCCCGGCGCGGCGTGAATTCCATCATTTCCTGCTTGAGAATGGCGATGGTTTCTAACGCATCATTTCGGGATTGTCCTGCAGCCAGATCGGTAGTAACGATATCCTGCATCTGTTTGATGATGTGAATGGGGTGACGCATCATGGTGGAATCCGATTTGGATTCACTGGTCCATGCCGGCCAGTTTTCCAAGCTAATCAAAGGCTCAGGTCGCTGATCCAGCAAACCGTACGCTGCATAATCCATCGTTTGCAGCAGATTCGCGGCCATTTTGGATACGGTAAGGGAAGGCATCTCCGTAAACCAGATCTTGATGTAGGACAGGAAAAGGCCGTGCGTCAGCAAAATAAGATCCACAGTATATGGCTCAATCTCGGGACCGTAGAGATCCTCCAGCTTATCCTTGAACCAGTGCAGGGTTCGGATCTCCATATCCCTGTGATGCGGGTCGCATTTCCTGCCGGGATGCTGCTGCTCATCATCCATCATCATGCTGCGCAGCTGCACCCGAAGGAATTCTTTTAATTCGGATACATGAAGCAGCAGCGTCTCAATCTGTTTGTGCAGACGTTCTCGTGATGTGAGGCCAGCCTCATGTTCAATCTGTGACATTTCATCCAGCAGGGTATAGATGCAGTACTCCATCGTACTGGCTTCCAATTCCTCTTTGGATTTGAAAATCAGGTAGAGGCTTCCCTTGGACATGCCGCATAGCTCCGCAATCTCCTGCATGGACGTTGCAGCACTGCCTTTGGCAGAAAACAGCTTGAGAGCTGTCGTTATAATGAGTTTTTTCTTCTCATTCATTTCATGAATTGGGTTCATTAACGATACCTTCACCTCATCTGCGGAACTTATGAGTTCTTGAATTGACTTCAAGGTCAAAACAAGTATAAACGAAGTGGAAGAGCAAATTCAAATGGGAGGGAATTGGAAATTCGAATAATTAGAGCAGTCCAGTTTTTCAAGAAGGAGAGAGAGGTGGAAGTGAGCACTGCCGTGGATAAACGTAAAAACGTGTAAAGAACTATGCTACATTCCCGAAGGCATGTATGGCCAGAATAATGATGGCCGTCAGTGCGATCAGATAAAATGCAGCCAGGAGGGCTAGGAATGAATAGCCTGCAAGCGTGCTGAGACGTACCAACCATTTCTTCATACAAGTCATCCTTTCCACATTCACAGCGTACATATGCCTATTTACATGATATACCAAAAAGGCGACTTCCAGATGGAAGTCGCCCTAGTTTTTACAGAATGAACACCATATTTACGTAATCAGTTTCAATCCGACTGCAGCCACCAGAATCATGGCAATGAACAGCAGCCTTTTGGCCTCCTTGCGCTCACCGAACAGGAACATGCCCGTTAATGTGCTGCCAACGGTACCAATGCCCGTCCAGACAGCGTAGGCTGTGCCCATCGGAATGGAGGTCATCGCATAGGACAGCAGCGAGAAGCTGAATACAAAGGAAATGAGCATAAGCACGATATAAGGCCAGCCCTTTTTAGTTGAAGCGCCGTTGATTCCGATTACGCCGAAAATCTCACAGATACCTGCGCCTACGATTGCTAACCATGCCATTATGCCACACCTTCTTTCGCTTCTTCTTGTTGATCCGTCACGAGCTTCAGTCCGATTACGCCGCAGAGCAGCAATCCGATCAGCAGGATTTTGGCCAGACGGAATGGCTCCCCGAACAGCAGCATTTCCGCAAGCACGGTGCCTGCGGTACCGATTCCGGTAAATACGGCGTAGACCGTGCCCACCGGCAATCTCTTGGAGGCTGCGATGATCAGGGCGAAGCTAATGATGATAGCTGCAGCGGTTAGCGCCCATTCCCATAGATTGGAGGCATGCTTCAGTCCGCTTACCCAGACAATTTCGATGATGCCTCCGATAAATACGTATAACCAATTGCGGTTCATGATGATGTTTCTCCTTCCGGCACGATGTTCTGTGCCTCTTCGTTCAAATGATGAATGCCATGCCAAAAAACAGGCCATGCCGCCTCAAGACGTCTATTGTAACGGCGAGAGCTTCCATAAATAATCTCCACGGTAATTCCATCGAGAGAAGTCATAAAGGCAATGGCAGCTTGTTTCGTTGGAATCGAAGTTAATTCTCCATGACGTACTGCTCGCTGAAGGAGCCGGTTCAGTGATCGCTCCATGCCATCAAGAAATGGATGTGCGATGTCCATCACTTCGTTGTACAGTCCGGGAGGGGGGAAGTAGGACATGCGCAGCATCAAGCGTGTTGAAGGGCTAGCGTTATATTCCTGTTCGAACCAGGGAAACACTCCCTTGAGTCTGTCTTCCAGGGGAAGTTCGGCATGATCGCGGAAATATTCCAATGTATGGCGTTTTACTTCTCGAAAAGCATGAGCCAGTGCCTGGAGGAACAAGTCTTCCTTGCCGCTGAAATGGGCATATATGGACGGTTTCTTAATTCCAACATCGTCAGCGATAGCCCGAAGGGATGCCCCTTCATATCCATCTCTGGCAAAGTGGAACAAGGCAGCATTACGTATGGATTGTGCTGTCATTTTATTCACCTTCCTAACGGTCGTTAGGAGACCATATTTTCATATTTCACATCAGATGTCAAGTCCATTCAAAAAAAGCCGCCTGCAGAAATTTCACAGGCGACCAATACACAACTCAGGGTAGCTTAGAACGTGGTAAATCCCAGTATGAGCTGCAGTTTATAGAGAATTCCCTTCAGGAAAGTGGTTTTCTCCTGGAATTCGTCCAGATTCAGAGTGAACTCGGCATCCTCATTATTCCACACGCGTTCAAAATAATCCGCCACGCTGCGACTAAACTCATTATCTGCAGGCGCAGCTACCCATAGTTCATTTTCAAGATTATAGTCATTCATGTTTCGAGGCGTAAGGTTGGTTGATCCGCCAAGCACAATATGATCCCCGGTGGCTTTGGCAATATATAACATTTTGGTATGATACTGCTCCTTGGTTGTGTTATACCAGCGGATTTGGATCTTGCCATCCGATTTATCATGCAGCTCGGCGGCTACAGGCCGATTCGGGATACCGATTTTCTCCTGACCAAATGCATTCTCGTTTGGATCAAGCACAAGCCGGATATCTACTTCTCGTTTGGAAGCATCAAGCAATGCGTCCAGTACTTTTGGAGAAGCAATGTAGAACATGCCCATCCACAAGGTATCTCCTTTTTCCGTCAGATTGATCTCATGCAATACGGCATCATTCACTTTTCCTTCGGTCAGATAGCGGATGCGCAGATCGCCTTGGTTTGGATCGGTGGAAGGTGCTGTGTAGGAAGGAACTTGACCTCCCCCTGATATATCCAGTACGGCTTGTTCCGAATGAAGAATATCTCCAATGACGGGTCCCGTAACTTCAAACGCCACATTGGAGTGGTAGGCACTAGCATCATGGATATTGCCGGAGGAGACAATCGCCTTTTTCTCACTGGCTACGACCTTGCGATGATTGGCCTTTACATTAAGCAGCTTAAGGTAAGAGCGCATGGTAACATCTGGGCCGTCACTTGCCATCAGATTCGGAATCCAGCCATCACCCGACTGGCCAAACCATTGGAAGAACGTACGCCAGACTGCCGAGTATACGGGCGTCGAATCCCGGAGTGGATCCACATTGGTAATCACAACTTCAATGCCGGCCTTCTTCATTCGCTCCAGCAGTTCATTGGGTGCCGAATTATAATTGGTGTTCACTTCATCCGTAATGAACAAAATCTGCATGTCAGGATGCTGCTTTTTTTTGGCGACCAGAGCATCTGTGAATTCTACGCTAACCGGTGGGAAATGCTGACCCTTATGCTGATAGTTGTTAAACAGGAACATATCCACCACAACAAATTGCTCCGCCTCCTCCACAATCTGCAGCATGCGCTGGAAAATCTGCTGCTCGTGTTCCATCTGCCCGTCTGCCGACGGATAAGTGAGATCATGAAGGAATGCGACCTCGTCTACGCGATATTCCGGGCTTTCATAGGAGATGCCTGCGGGCAGGGGCTTATAAGTTTGATATAACATGACGGCCACAAGCCATAGAATAAGGAGTCCAAGAGCTGTTCGTATGTATGGAAAACGACGTCTGGATGTTTGGTGTTCTGATGATGATCGCCTTGTAGTAAACAACGGCATATCCCCTTTCTGTAAACGTGCTGACTACTATTACCACTCTGTCATGAGCATTGACGCAGGCTGCGTAGGGGACAGAGAGAAATGTATTTTATCCATATATGATTTGCCTGAATGCAATCGACAGGTGTGTGACCGTTGTGTATAATGAATGTATTATTTTTGTAGAATGTTGGGATTTCCATATACCTGACAAGGACGGAGGAAGTATTCGTTAACCTATTGACGGTCGGGATATTTCAGAAAAGAGAGTAGGTAATCAAGTGTATTCCATCAAACAAGTCGCTGCCATGCTGGACATTCCAACGGTTACGCTCCGGGCTTGGGAGAATCGGTACAGTGCGGTAACCCCTGAACGGACGGAATCGGGTTATCGGTTGTACACGGATGAAAATGTTGAAGATTTGCGTTGGCTGAAGGAGCAGGTAGAACAGCATCAGACCAACATATCGGAAGCCGTGCGCATGTTAAAAGAAAACAAAGCAAAAACGCCAGAAGCGGTCATTCCGGGTCCGCTCACCGCGCCTGTTCCCACAATGGAAGAGGCCTACTTACGCATGACCGATCAGATATACGACTCGCTCTACCATTTCCAAGGTGAACGTGCCAACGGTTTGATTGATTTTGGTTTTACCATGTATGGATATGATTCGATGTTTTACCATGTGCTTGTACCCATTCTCGTTCGCGTGGGGGATGCATGGGAGCAGGGCAGAGCATCAGTCGCACAGGAGCATTTTATGACCCAGCTGATCTCACAGCGGTTCTATCAGTTTTTCCATCTGTTCCCGATCTATCCGCATCTGCCCAAAGTTCTGGCACTCTGTCCGGAGGGGGAGCATCATCAGGTGGGATTGCTGTTGTTCTCGTTGTTTATGCGTAAAAATGGAGCCGAAGTATTATATCTCGGTGCCAATACCCCTGAGGAAGGGGTGTTTCCTATTATCCGGGAGCAAAAGATCAAGCTGGTCTGTCTCTCCATTACGAATCCCGGCTTAAGCGAGCAGTGTGATCGCCTGATCGATCGCATTCAGTCCGAGTTTCCGCATATGCGCTTTATCCTCGGAGGCAAGGGTTATGAGCGCAATGAAAATGCAGCTTATCCGGAGTGGGTCATGCCGGAGGAATCATCCGACTGGCAAGCATGGCTTGAGCGCGAGTATCTGACCGACAATCCAACCCGAACACAGGGCTAAGTGTTAAGTTCATCGGCCGACAAGTGTATGTGACCGAAGAGTTGAATGAGCGAATGCTCTCCCATGATAAGGTATAGGCTATTCAAGAAAAGGCATCCTATGACGCAAGCGCGTTAAGGGGGGCCTTTTTGTGATATTAACGCTAATTTTTTTGATTATTTGACCCATGAGTCATATTTATGTTTACAAGTTCGTATAATATTTGTATTATATTTGTATAACGTTTTGTCTATTATCCGCTTCGGTGATTCTTCAATGGTTTAATAATAGGTTAGGAATGGTAAGAGTAGGTTTCGGACCATAAGAAAGGTGAGTGGCATGATATCTAATCAGCAACGTAAACGTGCGGCTGTAATTGGTGCGGGTCCAGGCGGGCTTGCAGCGGCCATGTTATTGTCCGGTCAGGGATATGAAGTGGACGTTTATGAGAAACAACCGGTGATTGGTGGACGTTCTGCCAGGCTGGAGCTCGGAGAATACCGATTCGACCGGGGCGCGACGTTTTTGATGATGCCCGGGCTGCTTGAAGAGATGTTCGAGTTGGTAGGACGCAAACTGTCCGATTACGTGGATCTGAAGGAACTGACGCCCTTGTATGCCCTGAACTTCGGCGATAAGGTGTTCACGCCTTCCCGTAATCGTGAAGATACTGCTGCTCAGATCAAGGAATTGTTCCCTGGTAATGAAGACCATTACCTGAGGTTCATGCAGGACGAGGAAGTCAAGTTTGGTAAAGTCATGCCTTTGCTCCGCCGGCCTTTCGGCAAGCTGACAGACTATCTGCGCAAGGATGCGGTAACGGCTCTTCCGAAGCTGGACGTGAACAACACAGTCTATGGCATCCTGTCCCGTTACTTTACTGACGAGCGTTTGCGCTGGGCCTTTACGTTTCAGTCGAAATATTTGGGCATGTCTGCCTGGGATTGTCCGGGTACATTTACGATTCTGTCATTCATTGAGCACCATTATGGGCTGTTTCATCCGATTGGCGGTGTGAATCGCGTATTCCAGGGCATGGCTGACATTGTAAAGGAATATGGTGGACGTATACATACATCCTGTCCGGTGAAGCAGGTCGTCGTCCGTAACGGCCGAGCCGAGGGACTACTGCTTGAGAACGGTGAACGCATTGAAGCGGATCATGTGGTCGTTAATGCAGACTTTGCCCATGCGGTGAACCATCTGTTCGAACCGGGTGTGCTTAAGAAATATACGCCGGAGAAAATGAAACGCAAGAAGTACTCCTGTTCTACAGCGATGCTCTATCTGGGAGTAGACGGCGAGATTGATCTGCCGCATCACTCGATTTACTTTCCCGAAGATTACCGATTGAACGTGGACGAGATCACGAAGCAGAAAGTATTGTCCGCTGACCCGTCTCTATATATTCATAACCCTTCCAAGCTCGATTCGACACTCGCACCTGCAGGAAAATCTTCATTATATGTGCTTATGCCCTCTCCGAACCTTACCGGGGACATTGATTGGGATGTGGAACGGGAGAATGTACGCGAGGCGATGATGCAGCGGCTTGAAGCGATCCCGGAGCTCGCAGACATTCGGAGTCGTATCGAAGAGTCCATGATGTTTACCCCGCTTGACTGGGAAAATGAACTGGATGTGTACCGCGGTGCGACATTTAATATGGCTCACAATCTGGGTCAGATGATGTATCTGCGTCCGCATAACCAGTTCGAAGAGCTGAAAGGGGTATGGCTGGTCGGCGGTGGAACCCACCCGGGCAGCGGACTGCCTACGATATTTGAGTCTGCTCGAATCAGTGTCAGGCTGATCCAGGAAGAGGATGCCAAAACCCGTTCGAACCGGTCTTCTTATGTGAAGACTGCTGAAGCCGGAGGTCATTCATGAAGCGGGCAGCCATTGTAGGAGCAGGCATTGGCGGGCTGATCTCGGCACTGCTGCTGAATCGGCAGGGCTGGGACGTCACCGTTTACGAACGGGGTTCCCGGGTTGGCGGACGCATCGGCTATGAACAAAACGGGGAATATCGCATTGACCAGGGTCCAACCATCGTACTTCTGCCCGACATGCTGCATGGCATTCTGGAGGAGGCTGGCGTGGATCGCTCCAAAGTGGAGCTGCTCCGCTGTGATCCGTTATACAGGGTTCACTACAGCAGCGGACGTGTCATGACCAAGATGACAGATCGCGGTCAGCAGGCCGACGAGATCGAGCGGTTATTCCCGGGAGAGAGCCGAGGGTTCACAAGATTCATGAAGGACATGGATACCCTGTTCCCGGCAGGACGGTCTGCTTTCCTGGAAAGAGCTTTTCCGCGGAAAAGGGATTTTTTCACACCGTCTCTCATGTCCCTGATGGGCAGGCTCCGTGCACACAAAAGCGTACGTAAAGCTGTAGG
Organism: Paenibacillus sp. PvP094; assembly: GCF_040546835.1. Taxonomy (NCBI): domain Bacteria; kingdom Bacillati; phylum Bacillota; class Bacilli; order Caryophanales; family Paenibacillaceae; genus Paenibacillus; species Paenibacillus sp. PvP094. Next base: position 2,620,720 of record NZ_JBEPOM010000001.1, read on the forward strand.
AGATTATTTTCATCATGAGGAACTGGTTGATGCCTATTCACTTCAGAGTCTGTATATTGGCGGTTCGCCATTCGGTACTCCGGGAATCTATTCCCTTCTTCCTTATGCAGAGCATGAATATGGAATCTGGATGGTGAAGGGCGGATATGCTGCATTACCGAAAATTCTGGAATCCGAACTGATCGCGCGTGGCGGGCGTGTTGTGCTGAATACGGAAGTAACGGGACTGCGAATTGAACATGGCGTTTGCCGAGGGGTAGAAACGGCTGCTGGTTCGGAAGATGTGGACGCAGTCATCTATAATGGCGATTTCCCTCATCTGACAGGTCTACTGGGCGGCATACCGGAAGCAGTGCGCAAAAAGAAACCCTATCGTCCCTCATCCGGGTGTGTGTTGATTTATGTTGGGGTCGACAAAACTTGGGAAGATGCAACGACGCATCAATTTTTCCTGCCACCCAGTCTTGATGGAAGCTTGCGGGAAGTATTCAATCAGCGCCAAATTCCGGAACAGTCTTCATTTTATGTATTTAACCCGGTAGCTGTTGATGATTCCGCTGCGCCAGCCGGTCAAAGTGTATTGTATTTCCTTGTTCCGGTGCCAGACGCAGAAGGTGTGGACTGGTCCAGGGAGAGTGGGGCTCTGGTGGAACGGGTGCTGGAGGAAGCGGAAGAACGTGGTTTCCCGGGACTTCGTGCAGCGATCAGGTGGAAGAAAGTACGCACGCCAGCAGATGCCGAGCGAGATGGACTCTACGGCGGTGGAAGTTTCGGTATTGCGCCGATTCTGTTTCAATCGGGTGTGTATCGGCCGCAGCCGCAGCCGTTTCCGACGATCCGCGGATTGTACGCAGCAGGAGCATCGGTGCATCCAGGCGGTGGCGTTCCGATCGTAATGCAAAGTGCACGCATGGCCGTCAATCTACTCATGAAGGAGATGGGAACATGAATGAAATGATTTTGAACAGGTGCGAAGAGTTGATGCAGAAGGGATCTTCTTCTTTTTATCAGGCTTTCAGAGGTTTGCCCAGTCCGCGCCGTGAAGCGGTATATGTGATCTATGCGTTCTGCCGCATCATTGATGACAGTGTGGATGAACCGGAGAAGTCGATGTATACCATACATGAGATTCGGGATCATTTTGAATACCTGGAAGAGGCGGAAGGTCATTTTATCTGGCCTGCACTGAGATGGTTATTCTCGAACTTCCCCCACCTGGACAAAGGACCTTTCTTCCGGCAGATGGATGGACAGATGACCGATCTCGAGGTAACTCACTATGCAACGATGAAGGATCTGGAACATTACTGCTATCTTGTAGCAGGAACAGTAGGGGAGATGCTGCTACCAGTGCTGCGTGATGACAATGGTGCAGAAGTGGCTGTAAACGGCATTGCTCTTGGCAAGGGCATGCAGATCGTCAACATTATTCGTGACGTGGGGGAAGATCGGGCAAGAGCGCGCCGTTATGTTCCGCTCGAAATCATGGAAAAGCATGGGTACTCCGAACAGGATTGGGCAGATGGTATTGTGGACGAACGGTTTGTAGCCATCATTCAGGAATTGAAAGCCTCAGCACTCGAATGGTTCCGTCTTGGCATGGATCGGCTGGAGACCTATCCTACAGAAAGTGCATTTGCCATTGAACTGGCGGCAGCCTTCTACTCCACCATACTACATGCGGTAGAACGTAACGACTATGACGTATATAACAAACGGGCATTTGTGACCGATGAGCTGAAATTGGAGATGCTTGGAGCCATTGTGAAACGTTATCCGGTACTCGCCTATCAGGCTTCCCGTACGGCGGTCTCCTGATGATTCAGGGTCTCTATTGGGCATGGTACATCATTGGAGCCACGCTAATGCTAACCATCGGAGTACCTGAACAATTATCGTTTTCCAACGGAATGTTTCTTGTGTTCTATGCACTTTATGTCGTGGAACTGATCTATCAGGGACGAAGAAGGAATGGAATGTCCGACCAGTCAGTCATATGGAAACAGCCAGGACTCTGGGTGTCTTCAGCCATTCTGTGGCTGGGTGGCATGGGGATCGAATGGATCGGTGTCCATACGAAATGGCCTTTTGGTGAATACGGTTATTCGGACTTCTTCGGCATTCATCTATTCAGTGTACCGGTCACCCTGGGATTTGCCTGGATTGCAGTCGTCGGAAATTCCGCTCTATTGAGCGGCGGGGGTTCGACCTTGAAGGGGAAGCTGATTCGGGCGATCAAGACCGGTTTCTGGGCCATTTTGCTTGATCTGGTGCTTGATCCGGTTGCGCACGCCAGAGGTTTCTGGCATTGGGAGGCCCCCGGTGGCTTCTATGGCGTCCCTTGGACCAATTACATCAGTTGGTTCATTATGGGTGCGTTCCTGTCGCTCTTTCTTCCAGCCATGCCTGCTGACCGCAGTTCGCTGCTGCGGGCCAAGTGGCTGTACCAGCTGTTCATCCTGTTATTCGGTCTGCTCGCATGGAAAGAAGGTATCACAGGCAGTTTCATCATTGCGCTTGTGGGCATGCTGCTAGCAGAAGGGAGCTGGTTCTATGATTCCCGCCGAAAAGTCAAAATCATTTAACCGAATGTTTTATTTATACAACCAGTATTACTTGCTGCGTCGTCGCTTTCGTTCGTTCACACTATCGGGGACACTGGATCCGCAGTTTGACGGCTATTCCGTCTCTCCGATTGACCCGAACCGGCCAGTTCTCTATTTCATGAATCATAGCTCCTGGTGGGACGGACTGCTGCTCTATCATGCATCCAGCCGTACTTCAACGGGGGACCATTACGTCATGATGGAAGAGAGGCAGCTGCAGCAGTATGCCTTCTTTCGCAAGCTCGGCGCATACTCCATCAACAAGGAGAGCGCTTCTGCAATCCGAAAGACCATGCAGTACACAACAGGGCTGCTTCAATCCGGCAAAAGGGTGTGGATCTTTCCGCAGGGTGAAATCCTGCATCAGGATGCAAGACCCATTCGGTTTCGCCCAGGCATCGGGTTACTACTTCGCCGCTCTCCGCAGACGCTAGCCGTTCCTGTGACCCTGTGTCATGGTATGGTTCAGCATGATATGCCGGAGGTTTCGATGCTCGCCGGTGCGCCTCTAATGGAAGACTGGCATGTATGGAAGAGCGAAGAGATTGCAGCCAGACTTGGCCTGGTGTTGGAACAGCAGTTAGACGAGCATAAGTCGGAGCTGGTTAGCATCGGACAAGGGAGTCTGCCGGGGGCCGTTTCCCTGATTCGTAACGGAAGATCCACAAGTGAAAAATACGATGCAGCACGAAAGCGGGGGGTCCGTTAACATGAGTGCATCCGAGATATTATGGATCATATTAACAACTGCACTCGGTGTGCAGTTGATTTTTGCTCTCTGGAATGCGACTTGTCTTCCCGGAATTCGCTCGTTCCCTGCAGAACGGCTGCTGCACCAGGATAAGCTCGTATCTGTCCTGATTCCGGCTCGGAATGAAAGACTACATATAGAAGGATGTCTGGAGAGTGTGCTTGCAAGCAACACAACCGGCTACCGGATGGAAGTGCTGGTACTGAATGATCGTTCCGAGGATGAAACGGCAGCCTTGATTCAGAAGATTGCGAATCGGGATGCGCGTGTACGTCTCCTTGATGGGGCGGAGCCACCACCTGGTTGGATGGGCAAGTCATATGCGTGCCACCAACTGGTTCAGGAGGCCAAAGGCGAGTGGTTTATGTTCGTTGACGCGGATGTAAGGCTTGAGCCAGAGGCTATTCGGCAGACCCTAGCTGCCGGCTGTGAGCTGGGAAAAGGTCTGGTGACAGGGTTTCCCTATCAGGTGGCCAAGACCTGGATGGAGAAGCTGGTCGTACCGATGATGGTATTCACGATCATCAGCCATCTTCCCATCTTCATGATACGCAGATCATCAAGTCCGCTATTTGTTGCAGCAACCGGAGCCTTCCTGCTGATTCATCGTTCGAGCTACGAAGCTTCCGGTGGCCATGCAGCCATTCAGGGAGATCTGGTGGACGACATGAGTCTGGCGAAGGCGGTCAAGCGTGCAGGTCATCCGGTTATGCTGGCGGATGTGCATGAATTGGTCAGCACGCGGATGTATCAGAATGGAACCGAAGTATGGAACGGATATAAGAAGAACATGTACGAAGGAACGGGACGCAGGGATGTACTCCTGCTGGGTACCCTAGTCATGTACACCCTAATGTACATTGTCCCTCCTCTTGGATTGCTGTTCGGTTTACTATCAGGAAGCTCTGCAGCCATCATGTATGGACTTATTGGTACACTGCTGGGCATGAGTGTAAAAAGGGTGGCGGATCAGACGGGCGGGCAACCCTGGTGGCTTGCATGTCTGCAATCTGTCAGCATGGCCTGCGTGATTGGTATTGGAATAGCATCCTGGCGAGCCGGTCGCTCAGGGAAAGGATACGTTTGGAAAGGCAGGCGGTATAGTTGAGCAGAAAAGTGGTCATTATTGGCGCGGGCTTCGGTGGCTTGTCCTGTGCCATTCGCCTTGCATCACAAGGCATACAGGTAACCATGCTGGAGCGTCAGACACATGTGGGTGGCAAGCTGCAGCAAGTGGAACGGAACGGATATCATTTTGACCGCGGTCCAAGTACGATTACGATGCCTTCCACCTTCCGCTCTGTCTTTGAGCATGCGGGTACCAAAATGGAGGATTACGTCCAGCTGTATGAGCTGGAGCCCCGAACACGCAATGTGTTTGCAGACGGTACCGTGGTGGATCTGTCCGGCAAGCGTGAATGGATGGAGGAACAAATTGCAGTGTACAGTCCGGAAGATGCCCTGCGCTACGATGCATTCATGGATGAATCTGCAGCACTTTATGCGGAAGCCGATCGTCATTTTCTTGGCAAACTGCTGCTAACCGCCAAAGACAAGTACAACCTCCAGATGCTTCGCAGTTTGCTGCGCGTTCGCCCGGCTGTGAAGCTTAATCAGCTCCTGCGGTCGTATTTTAGTCATCCCAACACCTTGGCGATGTTTGGCCGTTACGCGACCTACGTCGGCTCATCGCCTTATCAGGCTCCATCCATCTTCGCAATGATGGGCCATGTAGAGGCAGATGAAGGGGTATACGGTGTAAAAGGCGGAACCTATGAGCTGATCAAAGCCATGGCGAAGCTTGCTCAGGAAAAAGGAGTCCGGATAATGACTGGCATCGAGGTCCGGCAGATTGTCGTTCGTCATGGCAAGGTCATCGGTGTGGATACGGATCAAGGCTTCAATGAAGCCGATCAGGTGGTGGCCAACGGGGATGTGCTCAGTGTAAACCGTCATCTGCTTGCGCCGGAACATCGGAAGCAGATGAGTGATCGCAGGATTCGCAAATATGAGCCGTCCATTTCCGGTTATGTGACACTGGCTGGCGTGCGGAAGCAGTATGACTCCCTGCTGCACCATACTGTCTTTTTCCCGGATAGGTATGAACCGGAGTTCGAACATATTTTCCGTGAACGCAGGATGCCGCTGGATCCGACCATCTACATCTGTTATTCCGGTTATTCGGAGGCAGGCATGGCTCCGGAAGGAGCGAGTAATCTGTTTATATTGGTAAACGCCCCATATCTGTCGGATGCATGGAACTGGGAAGAGCAAACGGAACGCTACGGCGAGTTGGTACTGGATAAGCTTGCACAGCGGGGAATTACAGGATTAAGGCAATCAGATGTAATAATACGGTACACGCCACAGGATATTGAACGCGATACATTGGCGCATCAAGGTTCCATCTACGGGATTTCCTCCAATTCAGTGAGGCAGACCTTCTCTCGCCCCGGCAACAAAAGCAGGGATGTACAGGGGTTATGGTACGTGGGTGGAACGACGCATCCGGGAGGCGGGACGCCGATTGTAACGCTATCCGGACAGCTGGTGGGCGAGCAGCTTGCATCCATGCTCTTGTGATTCATCAGAGATGAGCGGGTGCGCCCTTTCATTAGCATGTCCGGAACGGTATACTGGGTAGAGTTGACGCGTGGAAGATATCACCGGCGACTCAGTAGGAATTCTATACATGCAGAATTGTGCGTTACATATAAGCAAAAAAGTAAGCAAAAAATGGAGTGTTTCAATTGAACGGAACCGGCAGGGGGTCCCTGTCCATCCGCACAATTTCTCACATAAGGAGGTCTCATCATGAATGAACAAGAGCGAGCCGGCAAGCGGCTGCTTCCCGAGGTGGCTACGGGGGAACGGAAGCTGGAGCATGTGCGCCTCTGTCTGGAAGAGAATGTGGCAGGAGAAGGGATCACGAGCGGAATGGAGCGGTACGTATTTCGTCATAATCCCCTGCCTGAACTGAATTTTGATGAGGTCAGTCTGGATACCGTTTTTATGGGAAAAGAGGTTCGTACACCGCTGCTCATCAGCTCGATGACGGGTGGAAGCCAAACGACTGGCGCCATTAACGAGCGGCTTGCCCGCGTGGCCAATGCCAGAGGCTGGGCGCTTGGCGTAGGTTCCATACGGGCAGCAGTGGAACAACCTGAACTGGCACCGACCTTCGATGTACGGCGCTGGGCCCCTGACATCCCGGTAATCGCCAACCTGGGTGCAGTGCAGTTGAATTACGGCTTCAACACTGCCGACTTCCAGCGTGCGGTTGAGATCGCTGGTGCGGATGTGCTGGTATTGCACCTGAACGGTTTGCAGGAGATCTTCCAGCCGGAAGGCAATACGGACTTCAGCGGGTTGTTGAACCGGATTGAAGATCTGTGCCGTACGCTGGATGTACCTGTTGGAGTGAAGGAAGTAGGCTGGGGCATTGATGGAATAACGGCACAGCGGCTGTATGATGCAGGTGCAGCATTTATCGACGTGGCCGGAGCGGGAGGCACCAGCTGGGTACAGGTGGAGAAATACCGGAACAACAACCCGGTTCGGAGGGCAGCAGCCGAGGCTTTTGCCGATTGGGGCATTCCGACTGCCGAGTGCATCCGGGAAGTCAGAGCACTGAATCCAGAAGGAGTACTGATTGGCAGCGGGGGGCTTCATCATGGGGTGGATGCTGCCAAGGCGCTCGCACTGGGTGCAGACCTGGCCGGATTCGGCCGCTCCCTGCTCGAATCCGCAGTAGCTTCAGATGAAGCGCTGGATGGGCGGCTGGAGCAGGTGGAGTTCGAACTTCGTACCGTCATGTTCGGTATCGGAGCCGGGCGAATCGAAGATTTGCAGCAGACAGAGCGATTGGTCGAGCGGCGTTAATACGGAAGAGGGGCAACCTTGTCATGTTCATGCTGATGACATGGGGGAAGCCCCTTTTTTATTATGAAAAGTAAGAAGGATTACCAACACTCTTCTTTTACCGTGATATTGTCGTTGGTTACGGTGACATAGGTATTGCCGGATAGATACTCCGTATAGCCACAGACGATTTTGGTATGAATTTCCCCTCGGCTATCCGTAAATTGCAGGTGGACAGAGGATTCCCCGGAAGGTCTAAGCCTAGGGGCAAACTTTACTTTTTTACCGCTGGGGATATCCTTCTTCAGCTTGTACACGGAGCCATCTCTTTCGCTGTTAACCGGGCCTTCACCTTGGACCAGACTTGCATTGACATTTGCAAGATCGAAGTCTGATTGATTGTGAATGGTGATCCTGAGCGATCGGAATTGGTCTATGGTGGGATACGCCATACCTATGATGATTCCAATGAAGATAACCACACCAGCCAAGAGAAAGATGATTTTCCTGGAGGCCGTTTGCGACGTCTGTTCATCTTATATCTGCTCCTCTCGTTATGGTTATTAAACAATGGAAGTCTGATAAAAGTTATGCAGATTTTTTTCCACTTCATGTATGATGAACAATAAATCGTTTCATTTAGATCAAGACTTAGAAAAATCGAATACGGAATTTGAACCCGGGAGGGAATACTATGGAGCTTATATCCATGAATGATCAGGAGTTTGCGAATTTCCGAAAGCGTTCTATTGCGGATTTTGCAGTTGAGAAAGTAGAAGCAGGGGCATGGGCGGAGGAAGAAGCGCAGGAGCTCGCTGAGGCATCTTATGATCGCTATTTGCCTGAAGGACTGAATACGCCTGGAGCCTACATCTATAACCTGGTGCATCCGGTAGACGGCAATGTGGGGTACATCTGGTTTAACATTACGGACAATCGCCGGGGTAAGGAAGCCTTCTTGCTCGATATTGTTGTCGAAGAAGCATATCGGGGCAAGGGGTATGGTACCGAAACGATGGAAGCACTTGAACAAGCGGCACGCCGTCTTCAGGTGGATCGAATTGGTTTGCATGTGTTTGGACATAATGTGCGGGCGAGCAGCTTGTATCGCAAGATGGGGTACGAGATTACTGATCTGACGATGTACAAGGAACTTAAACGGTAATCATGCAGAAACGAAACCCGAAGTTCCTTGATGCCTCCGGGTTTGTCATATATAATGTATAGGATTATCCATACCGAACAAGTAATGAATGAGGAGTTGTCATATACATGGCTTTGAAAGCTGGAATCGTGGGCCTGCCTAACGTTGGTAAATCCACTCTGTTTAACGCAATTACACAAGCAGGTGCCGAGTCGGCAAACTATCCGTTCTGTACGATTGACCCGAACGTGGGGATCGTTGAAGTACCGGACGAGCGTTTGGACAAATTGACAGAACTCGTTGTACCGAAGAAGACAGTACCTACAGCGTTTGAATTCGTAGATATCGCAGGGCTTGTGCGCGGCGCAAGCAAAGGCGAAGGTCTGGGTAACAAGTTCCTTGCCCATATTCGTGAAGTGGATGCGATTGTCCATGTGGTACGCTGCTTTGTTGATGAGAATATCACTCACGTAGATGGCAAAATTGACCCGGTAAGCGACATCCAGACGATTAATCTGGAGCTGATCCTGGCTGATATCGAGAGTGTTGAGAAAAAAATCGAACGCTCCAAGAAAAACATGAAGGGCGGCAACAAGCAGGCTGCTCAAGAAGTGGAAGTACTGGAGAAAGTGAAGGCAGTTCTGTACGAAGATAAGCCGGCACGCAGCATGGAATTGACAGACGAAGAGCGTCTGATCGTACGTGATCTGCACCTGCTTACCCTGAAGCCGGTTCTGTATGCAGCTAACGTAGCCGAGGATGAAATCGGTGATGTGGCGAACAATGCCTATGTGCAAAAAGTAAGAGAATTCGCGGCTGCTGAAAATGCAGAAGTGGTGCCGATCAGTGCAAAAGTCGAAGAAGAAATCTCCGAGCTGGAAGGCGAAGATAAGCAAATGTTCCTGGAAGAGCTCGGTATCGAGGATTCCGGTCTGAACTTGTTGATCAAAGCCGCATACAAGCTGCTGGGTCTGTACACATACTTCACGGCAGGTGTACAGGAAGTTCGTGCGTGGACGATCCGCAAAGGTACAAAAGCACCGGGCGCAGCGGGTGTAATTCATACGGACTTCGAGCGCGGATTCATTCGTGCAGAAGTCGTTTCCTACGAAGACCTGGTTGCAGCTGGTTCCATGAACGGTGCCAAAGAACGCGGACAGCTTCGTTTGGAAGGTAAAGAATATGTTGTCAATGACGGAGATGTTATGCACTTCCGTTTCAACGTATAAGCGTATAACCAATCAATCTAAGCAGTACATGATAGACACGAACAGCCCTGCTGTCTTCCCTGAAGATGGCAGGTTTTTTTATTTGGGATGAAGGGTTTAACGCGCAGATCAGAGGGAATAGGCGAGAATAGGAGGGAAGGATCCGTGCTGGCAACCCGCTTGTTCTGCTTATACTGGATTGTTTGCGCAGTGTGGATATAATAGAGGAAAAGGGCATGGAGGAGGCTGGACAATGGAGGATGCAGTATCTCGTATTCAATATGATGAAGCCTATGTAAAGGCGATACATTTACCGAAAGAGAGTAGCGATCTGCTTCTTGTTGAGGGATTACCCCAGTTTCGGGATAAGGGTAATGACCTGCTGGGTGTCCATTTTCGGTCCATGCCGGAACGAGGCTTGATTCAGGTACAACATGAAGGTGGCTTCATCAAACTTCTGCCGATCGGATATGTTTGGGAGGAAACGGCAGCCTTGCTCGGTGTGGAGACAGGAACGGGCGCAGTTTACTCGGTAGACGCATCATCAGGGGAACACGGGCTGATCAACACCAGTCTGGTTCGGTTTCTTGAATTTCTCCAACGTTACGCTCAATTCATTGAGAATTTCTCGGAAGTGCATGAGCCCAGTGTTATGACACTGGAAGAAGCCAAAGCCAAACTGGCAGCTTTTCAAAGGGGAGAGCTCACACCTGGAAAGGAAAAGATTCATGGTTCCGGCCGGAAAGAGGCCATAAGCGAACTCCGGGCATTCTTTGCCGAACAGGATCCGGGTAGTTTATCGAATGAAAAATGCTGGTGGAGCCTGGTGCTTGAGCAGCTTGAAGATGGCTTGTTGTAGTTGATATTCCATTGTAACATAATGTAATAAAGGCCATTGTCACTTGTGCCATAATCCAAAGCGAACCTGTAGGCAGATGGAAAAGCATCTGTTCAGGTTGAGAAGAATATGCTATAATTAAGAGTCGTGTACCTAGGTTGATTTAGCTCGCTTTTTATAAGACTTAAGCGGGACTCCGCATAAGGTACATGAGCTCTTTTATATAACTTAAAAGTAAAGGATTTGATGACGTTGTAGCGATGTTGCGTCGGTCATTAATGAATGTTACGGTCAGGGTTCGGTTTGGCTCAGAACCTATGCGTTATGAAAATAGATGAATAACTAATGAACATGGAGCCTGCCCGGAGAAAACGTGCAGCGCATCACCAAAAATAAATCGTGAGGTGACTATATATGTTGGATAAATTACAGGCATTGGCAGACCGTTATGACAAGCTTAGCGAGCTGCTCTGTGACCCGGATGTGGCAAGCGATAACAAAAAGCTGCGTGAGTATTCCAAAGAGCAATCCGATCTGCAGCCGACGTACGAAGCATACAATGAGTACAAACAGGTGAGTCAGGATCTCGAAGCAGCGAAAGAAATGCAAGGCGAGAAGCTGGATGACGAGATGCGTGAAATGGTCAAAATGGAAATCGAAGAACTCAGTGCCCGTCAGAAAGAACTGGACGAACTGATTCGTGTTCTCATGCTGCCCAAAGATCCGAATGACGACAAAAACGTCATCGTGGAAATTCGCGGAGCAGCGGGTGGAGATGAAGCGGCATTGTTTGCAGCGGATCTATACCGCATGTACACACGTTATGCCGATAATCAAGGCTGGCGCGTGGAATTGATGGATGCCAATACGAATGATGTCGGCGGATTCAAAGAGGTTATTTTCCTCATCAACGGCCGCGGTGCATACAGCAAAATGAAGTACGAGAGTGGTGCACACCGTGTACAACGTATCCCGACAACCGAATCAGGTGGACGGATTCATACTTCCACTTCAACGGTAGCCGTTATGCCTGAAGCTGAAGATTTCGATATCGAAATTCATGATAAAGACATTCGCGTGGATACGTTCTGTTCCAGCGGTGCCGGCGGACAGTCAGTTAACACGACGAAATCTGCTGTACGGGTAACGCACGTTCCAACCGGAATCGTAGCGACATGTCAGGATGGTAAATCGCAGAACTCGAACAAGGAAAAAGCGCTGCAAGTATTGCGTACCCGGATCTTCGATATGATGCGCCAGGAAGAAGAAGCGAAAATTGCAGGGGAGCGGAAGAGTAAAGTGGGTACAGGGGACCGCAGTGAGCGGATTCGTACGTACAACTTCCCGCAAAGCCGTGTAACCGATCACCGCATTGGTCTGACCATGCACAAATTGGATCAGGTCATGAACGGAGAGATTGAAGAAATCCTGTCTGCGCTGACGATTGCCGAGCAGACGGAGATGATGGATAGAGGAGAATAATGCTGTGACCCGCGCGCAGTTTGTGATGACGCCGGAACAGAGCTGTCGGGAAGCCTTCGTGGAGGCTTCCTCTTTTTTGGAAAAGAGCGGCGTGTACGAGCCGCAGAATAATGCCCGGCTGCTGCTGGAGCATGTACTCGGCGTCTATGGGGCCGCGTATTACATGATGCAGCCGGAACCCTTCCCCAGCGAGCTGCGCAGCCGCTGGGAGGACGCCGTCACACGCAAGGCTGCGGGTGAGCCGGCGCAGTATATTATCGGCAGCCAGGAGTTCTATGGGCTGCCGTTCGAGGTCACGCCGGCCGTGCTGATTCCGCGGCCGGAGACCGAGCTGCTGGTCGAGGCTGTGCTGCGCGAAGCCGACCGCGTGTTTCCCGGCGGCGCTCCGCTTGCCGTCGATATTGGCACGGGCAGCGGTGCGATCGCGGTGACGATCGCCTCGCAGCGCCCGCGCTGGCAGGTTGGCGCCGGAGACATCTCGGCGGCGGCGCTGCAAGTGGCCGCGCGGAACGCGGCCGCGAACGGGGTACAGATTGACTTCCGCGAAGGCGATCTGCTGGCCCCGTTCGCAGGGGCTCGGGTGGACATTCTGGTGTCCAACCCGCCATATATCCCGGCGGCAGATATCGCCGGGCTGCAGCCTGAGGTGCGCGATCATGAGCCGCGCACGGCACTGGACGGCGGTCCGGACGGACTGGCACCGTACCGGGTCATGCTGGAACAGCTGGTGCTGCTGCCTGCGCCGCCGCAGGTCATTGGTTTTGAACTCGGTCAGGGACAAGCTCGCGACATCGCCGCATTGCTTGAATCAGCCGGACACTGGCCAGAAATTATCATTGTTCCGGACCTTGCCGGGATCGAGCGGCATGTCCTGGGTGTTCGTACTTCGGAACAGGTGACGAAAATGTAAGGTTCTGCGGGTTTTCTTTTTGCCGCGAAATCCTCTACAATGGGATATACCGAAGATTGCTGAATGCTTGGGGGAACATAACTACATGCTGCATAAATTCAAAAAGATAGACTACTCGATTGTGTTCATCTTGCTGATCCTGATGGTCATCAGTATTTTGTCCATTTATAGTACGACCTTTGGCCGTCCGAAGCTGGAGGGGCTCACGAGAAACGCTGTTATCTTTTATATTTTAGGTTTCGTGATCTTTTTTGGAATTTCAATGATCAATTACAAGGTTATTATCAAAAACTATTTATATATTTATGGAGTAGGCATGCTGCTGCTTATTCTGGTTATGTTTATAGGTCAGGAATATTACGGCGCCAAGGGCTGGTTGTCCATTTTTGGCTTCAGTTTGCAGCCAGCAGAGTTATTCAAGCTCTGTCTCATTGTGTTCTTGTCGGCCCTTCTGGCTCGAAAGAAGAACCGACCGCTTTATTTTGGACGTGATGTCGTACCGGTTTCACTTTGTGTGCTGCCACCTTTGCTGCTCGTCTTGCTGCAAAATGACTTGGGGAACGCACTGAGCTATGTGATCATTCTGGTAGGACTGCTCTGGATTGGCAACATCAAATTCAGTCATGCCCTCATTGGATTTATGATTGCTGTGGCTGCTTTTGTTGGGGGAACACAGGCGTACATTCACTATCATGATGAAATCGTCAAATTCCTGAAGGAGATTGGTCGTTCTCACTGGGCGGATCGCTTCGACCCATGGCTCGTGCCGGATCAGACTTCCAGAGACGTGCTCTGGCAGACCTATAACGCGAAGCTGGCGATTGGTTCTGGTGGCATTAGTGGTAAAGGATACTTGGAAGGTACAACGATTCAGTCAAATCGGGTACCGCTGGCTTATGCTGACTCGATTTTTGTGCAGATTGGGGAGGAGTTTGGCTTTGTAGGTGCTTCAGTGCTGCTGCTGTTGTACTTTATTCTCATCCACAGGCTGGTCCTTATAGCCCTCGAATGTAAAGATCGCGCAGGGCCTTATCTCATCGTCGGCATTATCGCGATGCTGCTCTACCAGATTTTTGTCAACATTGGTCCGTTCATCGGGTTAATGCCGCTGACCGGGATCACGCTGCCTTTTATCAGTTCAGGGGGGACCTCGCTTGTGCTGAACATGATTAGTATGGGTATCGTGATGAGTATCAAGGTCCATACGGAAGAGAACGAGGATATTCTGGGCTCTGCAGAACAACCGGGGATTACGGATATCGTCCTCAAGTTGTTCAGAAGGAAACCGTCCCAGCAGGAACAGTAATTCCTTTTATTAGGTACAGAAAAAAAGAAGTCAGTCATAGAATCCTGGAAAGATCAATCCAAACCATTTGGATCTGGTGCTTCCAGGGTTTTTCTTTTGCCAGATTTTCTCTAATGGTTATGTAAGTTGAGATCCATCCTCCGCGCAGTGATTAAAATTTCCAATTTATCTCTCTATTTTATACAATGGAAATTATAAGTCAATTTGGAAAATGCGTATATAGGTACCCGGGAGGACGATTGCAGTTATGTTGAGAATGCTGAAAAAGATGGACGGTGTTATTCTTTTTGTATTGTTTTTGCTGATGATCGCAAGTGTGTTTGCCATTTATAGTGGTACGCAGACGGATGCCACTTTGGCCAAGCATCATATCAAAACCTTGCTGTTTTATATCTTAGGATTTGTCGCAGTAGTGGGCATCGGACTAGTGAATTACAAACTGTATGTGAAATATGCTTTTTATCTGTATGCCTTAGGAATCGTTCTGCTTGTTCTCGTCAACTTTGTGGGCGGACCTATCAATAATGCCAATGGCTGGATCAAGCTTGGGGAAAATCTTTCGTTTCAACCTGCGGAGTTGTTCAAGATGATCCTGATCCTGTTTCTTGCACATTTGCTTGTGAAGCGTCAGAGAAACACGCTAGGTTTCTGGAGGGATATCATTCCCATCGGATGTTGGGCGTTTGTTCCGTTTGCACTCGTCATGATTCAAAATGATTTGGGCAACGCGCTGGGTTACGTCGTCATCTTGGCCACGGTATTGTGGATCGGTAATATCAAGCTAAAACATGCAATCATTGGCCTTGTTATTGTAGCTGTCACTTTCTTTGGTTTCGTCAAAGCCTACACGACGTATCATGATGAAATCTTTACCTTTCTCGAAAAGATAGGCCGTGAACACTGGGCGGAACGGATAGATCCCTGGCTCGTACCGGAAAAGGCCACATCCAAGGCGACATGGCACACCAAAAATGCCGGCTTGGCTATAGGGTCAGGAGGCATTGTCGGTAAAGGGTATTTGCAGGGAACTTCCGTCCAAAGTGGACGCGTGCCGTATACCTATTCGGATTCCATCTTTGTCGTTATCGCTGAGGAATTCGGTTTTGTGGGAGCGTCAGTGCTGTTACTGCTGTACTTCATTCTGATTCACCGAATGGTTCTGATCGGTATGGAATGCAGGGATCGGGCGGGGCCCGTCATTATTGTAGGCATTATTGGCATGCTGTTATACCAAGTGTTTGAAAACATAGGTGCGTTCCTCGGACTGATGCCACTAACAGGGATTACCCTTCCGTTCATCAGTTATGGCGGGACTTCATTGCTCATTAATATGGCTTGTATCGGACTGGTCATGAGCATTAAATTATATGGAGATGAAGAGGAAGATGACCTGCTGCTTGGAGAGCAGAAGCCTGGTTTGCCAGACCGGTTACTGCATTTGCTGAGAAAAGAAAAGAGCGCGTTGTAATCATCGAATAGGGTTATGTATTAACAGTTGGGTTCGATAGGTCTCTTAAGCATGGCTGATGCACACCTGTAACAGGTGTGGTCGGCCTTTTCTTAATTCCGCTCAACCACGTTAAAATAAGAGAATGAATTTGCTAGATTTATGATTTTTGCTAGGTTTACTTCTGTCTCTTCCGGGCATACTGATAGACATGAGAGAGTTGCAGGGAACATGATCACGGGAGCCGAGGGGGAGAACGGGATGAGCAGAAGAACAGTGAAACAGATTGGACTTATTATCGTTTGTCTTATGATGATTATTATGATGTGGGAAGGTCAGAAGACGGATGCAGCTGTAGCCGCTACAGCAATTCCGGAGCAATCCATCCGTTTGCGGATTCTAGCGAATTCGGATGCGCCAGGGGACCAACTGGTGAAACGCGAGATTCGGGATGCTGTGGTTGCCCAGATGAGTGAGTGGGTTACAGAGCTGGATAATCCGCAAAGTCTGGATGAAGCACGCCATGTCATTCGTGAGCATTTGTCTGAAATCGAAGATCGGGTGGGAGAAGAGCTGGCCAGCCGTGGATTGGACTATCCATACCAAGTGGAGCTTGGTGTTGTTCCGTTCCCTACCAAACTATATGGAGGCACGGTATATCCCGCAGGTGATTATGAAGCAGTGCGTATAACACTGGGAGAAGGAAAGGGTCAAAATTGGTGGTGTGTGCTGTTTCCGCCGCTATGCTTCATTGATGCAAGCACAGGGGATGCGCTGGCGAATCCGTCTACGGTATCTGCAGCGGCTGCTGCTGAGCCTGGAGATGCTGAAGCATCTGTCCAGGGAGCAACACCGGAAGCGCGTTTTTTCCTGGTGGATCTGGCGGTTAAACTATGGGATTGGGTAGCCGGGTTGTTTGCATAATATCGTGGGAATGATAGGGAAGGGCAACTTCGATACAGGAAGCTGCCCTTTTGCCCCATTTTTCAATGAATGGCTGTCATGCTTAAGGGATGTGGTTTATAAGAGAGATAGCGAGCCCGTTCTTAGGTTGAACAGATATGCTATAATTATAGGTATTCGAAATGTAAGCAAGACAGCTACCGTCAAGGTCGAGGCCCCGCGGTTACTAACCTATTGAAGTTTAGGGATGATGGATATATGAGTAGAGAACAAGACCAATACCAATACACAGGAAACAAAGATTCGGGCAACCCAGAAGGATTACTTACCTCGGTGTGGGATGTCAGAGCATTGATGAGTGAGAAACAGCCGCATGTTGTGGGTAATTTGGTTATGGGTGAACCTGAGGGACAGGGATCTGATGAGAAAAAAAAGAGCGCCTATCAGCAGGCACTCGCTGACTTGCAGGCTGCCGCTGCCTGCATTCGTCAAGGCCAGACTGTTGCGTTTCCGACAGAGACGGTATACGGTTTGGGCGCGGATGCGCGCAGTACAGCCGCGGTAGAGGCTATATTTGAAGCCAAAGGACGCCCGTCAGACAATCCGCTTATTGTGCATATCGCACATCGCGATCAGCTGGATTCACTGGTTACGGAAGTGAATGAGGCGGCAGAAGCGCTGATTGAGGCCTTTTGGCCAGGTCCGCTCACCATTGTGCTGCCTGTTAAGCCAGGCGCCGTATCCCCGCGGGTTACGGCTGGCTTGGATACGGTGGGTGTCCGCATGCCGGATCACCCAGTTGCTCTGCAGCTGCTCGCAGCGGCGGCGTGCCCGGTGGCTGCGCCAAGCGCTAACCGATCCGGGCGGCCAAGCCCGACGCTCGCTTCACATGTAAGCGAGGATCTGGCTGGCCGCATCGGCGGCATCGTGGACGGCGGCCCCACGGGTGTGGGCGTCGAGTCCACGGTAGTGCAGGTCGGTGACGACGGTACCGTCACCATCCTGCGCCCTGGCGGCATTACGGCGGAACAATTGTCCGCCGTTGCCGCCCGTGTCGCCACGGACCCGGCGATTCTCGCGGGTGGGTCCGAAGGCGAAGGCAGCCCGGCGCCGCGCTCGCCGGGCATGAAGTACACGCACTATGCGCCCACAGGGTCGCTGTGCGTGGTAGAGGGGCCGCCGCCAGCCGTGGCGGCCTGGATCAGCGCCGCCCTCGCGGAGGCGGCGCAGCGCGGAGAGCGCACCGCGGTGCTGGCGTTCGCCGAGCACGCGGAGCAGTACCGCGCCGATGCCGTATTCTCGCTGGGCGATGCCAGCGAGCTTGAAGAAGCAGCGCGCCGGCTGTACGCCGCGCTGCGCAGCTGCGATGAGCAGGGCGCCACATACATTTTGGCTGAAGCCTGCTCGCGCGAAGGGCTGGGAGCAGCCGTCATGAATCGGCTGCTCAAGGCTGCTGGTCACCAACTTATACAGGTTGGGGACCAGTAACACCATGACCGGAGCTGACGACGTCTCTCCGGTCCACCTGATCGGCAGGCCGTGGCAGCAGGCACCACCAACCACGGCCTGCCGATTAGACCAATCCTCTTTTGACACGCCTGCCTGCATCTCTCTGACTATTCATTCTCTATCTCCCGTCATGTTTGTGTCCTTGTCCGCATATCGTGTACAAGAACCTTTACGTGACTTGGGGGTATGGGAATGTGGGATGTGTCTGCCCATCTGGGGCAGTTGGTAACCATTTTGATTATGGCCGTCGCCCTTGGGCTGGATGCCTTCTCGCTGGGTATTGGGATCGGCATGAAAGGCATTCGTTTGCGTGATGTGCTGCGAATCAGTTTTGTCACGGCCCTGTTCCATGTGATCATGCCGCTGATCGGTATGTACACGGGGAAATACGTCAGTTCACTTCTTGGGGACATCACGACGTATGCTGCAGGCGGATTGCTCGTTCTGCTTGGGGGTCACATGATTCTGAATGCATTTCGTGAAGGTGACACCAAGCTGGTGGACCATCGCTCCATGCTAGGTGTGATCTTATTTTCACTCAGTGTGAGTGTGGATTCGTTTTCCGTTGGGGTATCCCTCGGCATGTTTAGCAGTGATCTGGTACTGACGGTACTTGCCTTTGGTGCATGCGGTGGAATCATGTCCGTCATGGGTCTGCTGCTGGGAAGACGAGTGAGCCAGAACCTTGGTGATTATGGTGAAGCGATTGGCGGAGCCATCCTGCTTGCATTTGGACTGTTGTTTATTTTTTAATAGTCATAGAGCGCAGCAGTTGCAGCCCTTGAGCAGTCATAACGATACTCTTTGAATTTTCATCATTTAAAATTAAAATATTGCATCATTCGACAACATTTGCGAAATGGGGAGGCTATCACAATGAAACATATTTTGTTTGTATGTACAGGGAATACGTGCCGCAGCCCCATGGCGGAGGGGCTTTTGCGCAAGCTGGCAGCAGAACGCGGCATTCAGGTAGAGGTTCGTTCTGCAGGTGTGGCGGCAGCATCGGGAATGCCGATTTCCCGTCATGCCGAAGCTGTATTAAGAGATCACCAGGCGGAAGGGCCTGGGCATTCCACCCAGCTTGACGCGAGCCTGATTGGCTGGGCGGATTTGGTCCTTACGTTAACGCGAAGCCATAAACAGCATGTCATGCAGGTTTTTCCGGATTCGGTACACAAGACGTACACGCTGAAAGAGTATGTGGAAAATGATAATCAGGTTCTGAATGATCTTCAGGAACTGGACAGCCTGTTCGCCACACTGGAACTGAAGCGTGCACTCGGTCAGGAGATTCTGGCATCAGAGCGTGAGCGCGTGATCGAGATCCGCCAGCGCATTCCAAGCTTTGATATATCCGACCCATTCGGGGGCAGTCGTGACGATTATAATATAGCTGCTGCAGAGATCAGGACGGCATTGGATCGGCTTCTGGACAAGTTGGGATAAACCGGTGTTGTGCAGGGCAATGTAATTGGGCAGTGATGAACCATTTCCAAATTTATTTTTATATGCAAAAACGAACATGTAGTGTAAATTACCCGTTGATTTTAAGCGTGGGTTGTTTTATGATGAAGGGGAAAACAGGGATCCGGTGTAACTGGCGACGAAGTGGGCACAACCACAATGGAGCACCGGAACAAACGGCCGGTCGCCTGGGCAAAAGAGCAATTCTGCGATACCCGCAGACTGCTCTTTTTTTCGTCTTTCATCTGATTATTCGCTATAATAGTACCTGAGATGCCGTGCATGAATACAAGAGCGGGCTGCCGTGAGGAAGTCAGGCATGATTTTATCGGGAGGCGATAGGATGACTATTGAGTTAGATTCGGAACAACCCGGATTGCAGGAACAGACCGCATCCATTCTGCGTGAACTGGCACTTGCCGGAAAGCTTGGACCTGGACAGATTGTTGTGATCGGTACAAGCACAAGCGAGGTTGCAGGCCAGAAGATCGGTACGAGTGGTGCCGTTGATGTAGCACAGCAGCTTCTTGCAGGGATCCGCGAGGTACAGCAGGAATTCGGTTTCGAGCCTGTGTTCCAGTGCTGTGAACACTTGAATCGCGCACTGGTGATGGAGCGTTCATTGCTCACACGTCTTGGTTTGACTGAAGTGGGTGCCGTACCGGTTCCCAAGGCAGGCGGTTCCATGGCATCCGCAGCTTATCGCTCGCTGAGTGATCCTTGCCTGGCTGAACATGTGCAGGCTCATGCGGGAGTGGATATCGGGGAAACCATGATTGGCATGCACTTGCGGCATGTGGCAGTTCCCTTCCGTACAGCGCTTCGCTACATTGGGGAAGCCCGTGTGACGACAGCCTTGACCCGTCCGAAGCTGATTGGCGGCGAACGTGCGGTGTATCAGATGGAAGAGCAACCAGATTCGACATTTTGCGACTAAATCTTCAACCTACTATAAAGCGAAATTAATGTTTACACGAAAACGGAGAGTGCAGGACAAATCTGGAGAAACGAAGTGCTCGCCTAAAAGCTTTCTGAAAGAAAGCTACATCGGAAGCATAGGCTATCACCGGATTTCCCCTTTAAAGGGGGATTCAAAAAATCTGGGGATAACAGCGATCGGAAGATTGTGCTGCGTTCGGAGTGGCGAGTGTAACCTTTTAATTTTGCTTTATAACTTCACTAATATACTGGGAGGAATTTAAACATGGAACAATTGCGTAAGAATGACCCTGCAGTACTTGAAGCGATGAATTTGGAGTTGAAACGCCAACAGAACAACATTGAGCTGATTGCATCCGAGAACATCGTAAGTGAAGCGGTAATTGAGGCACTTGGATCTGTACTGACAAACAAGTACGCTGAAGGATACCCAGGCAAACGTTATTATGGTGGCTGCGAGCATGTGGATGTTGTGGAAGATATCGCACGTGACCGCGCGAAGGAACTGTTTGGCGCTGAGCACGTAAACGTACAGCCTCACTCGGGAGCACAAGCGAATATGGCAGTATATCTTGCAGCGTTGAAACCTGGTGACACGGTGCTGGGCATGAACCTTGCTCATGGTGGACACTTGACTCACGGTAGCCCAGTGAATGCATCTGGTTTGCTCTACAACTTCGTGGCCTATGGCGTACAGGAAGATACGTTCCTGATCGATTACGATGAAGTGCGCAAAGCAGCGTTCAAGCACCGTCCTCGTCTGATTGTTGCAGGCGCAAGTGCATACCCGCGTACGATTGATTTTGAAAAACTCGCTTCTATCGCAAACGATGTAGGTGCATTGTTCATGGTGGACATGGCCCACATTGCAGGACTGGTTGCTGCCGGATTGCATCCGAGCCCGGTTCCTCATGCCCATTTCGTAACAACGACAACACACAAAACGCTGCGCGGACCTCGTGGCGGTATGATCCTGTGCCGCAAATCCTGGGCAGCTGCGATTGATAAAGCGGTATTCCCAGGTTCCCAAGGTGGACCTTTGATGCACGTTATTGCTTCCAAAGCGGTAGCACTGGGTGAGGCCCTGCAGCCTTCATTTAAAACTTATGCACAAAACGTAGTGAAAAACGCTCAGGTTTTGGCTGAAACACTGATTGCCGAAGGATTGAACATTGTATCCGGCGGTACAGACAACCACTTGATGCTGATCGACACTCGCAGCGTGAACATCACAGGTAAGGAAGCTGAGCATGTCCTCGATTCCATCGGTATTACCGTGAACAAAAATGCAATTCCATTTGATCCGACCAGCCCGTTTGTAACGAGCGGCATTCGTATTGGTACTCCGGCAGCTACTTCCCGTGGCATGAACGAAGAAGCCATGGTTGCTATTGGTAAAATCATTGCCAAAACATTGAAAAATCCAAAAGATACAGCGAAACTGGATGAGGCTCGTGCGGAAGTAACGGCTCTGACAGACCAATTCCCGCTGTACACAGATCTGAAATACTAGTCCATCGACACATGGAATTATTGTACAACTAGAGCAAAAAGGACCGGAACATGCCAAGTTTCCGGTCCTATTTTTATAGTATTCGGTTTTCTGTAATGATTACATGTCCTTTGATGGTGTAATTCGGTGTAGGTGATGATATAATATACAGGATTTATCGGGCCTATGAATGATAATTAGGCATTATTGGTAATGCTGTACATGAAGAACTTACCGGAGGGACAAATTAGATGGGAAAATTAGTAATATGTGATCACCCCTTGATTCAACACAAACTGACGTTTATACGCGACATGCGTACGAATACGAAAGATTTCCGCGAATTGGTGGATGAAGTGGCCACGCTGATGGCGTACGAGATTACAAGAGAGATTCCGCTCGAATCTATTGATGTGCAAACACCTGTAGCTGAAACACAAGGGAAAGTCATCTCTGGACGTATGCTTGGTCTGGTACCAATCCTGCGTGCAGGTCTGGGAATGCTGGATGGCGTTGTTAAACTGCTTCCTGCGGCAAAAGTAGGACATGTTGGTTTGTTCCGTGACCCGGAAACACTGCAACCTGTTGAATACTACACGAAGCTTCCTACGGATGTTACGGAGCGTGAGTTGATTGTCATCGACCCAATGTTGGCAACTGGCGGATCTGCCATTGCTGCAATTGACGTGCTCAAAAAACGCGGCTGCACCCAAATCAAAATGATGAACCTTGTGGCAGCACCTGAAGGTGTAAAAGCAGTTCAGGACGCGCACCCGGATGTGGACATCTACGTGGCTGCACTGGATGATCGTCTGGATGATCACGGTTATATCGTCCCAGGACTGGGAGATGCAGGAGACCGTCTGTACGGCACTAAATAAGCATGCTGCATGCTGAATAGAAAAGGGGCTTTGCTTGAATGTCCAAGAAAATTAAAGTCATGACGATATTCGGAGTTCGTCCGGAAGCCATCAAGATGGCTCCGCTTATTTTGGAACTTCAGAAACATCCCGAATCTATCGAATCCATCGTCTGTGTGACCGCACAACATCGTCAAATGCTGGATCAGGTTCTAGAAGTGTTTAACATTCAACCGGACTATGATCTGGACGTGATGAAAGATCGCCAAACGCTGAATGAAATCACGATTCGTGTGCTTGGTGGCCTGGAGCCTGTACTGCGCGAAGCAAAACCTGATATCGTGCTTGTTCACGGGGATACGCTGACTACGTTTGTAGCCAGCTATGCAGCGTTTCTGCAGCAGATTCAGGTGGGCCATGTGGAAGCAGGCCTTCGTACGTGGAACAAGCTGTCTCCGTATCCGGAGGAAATGAACCGCCAGTTGACCGGCGTACTTGCAGACTTGCATTTTGCACCGACAGACTGGTCGTTCTCCAACCTTGCCAAAGAAAATAAACCGGAGTCTAGTACCTATGTCACAGGCAACACGGTAACAGATGTGTTTCAATATACAGTACGGCAGGATTACACACATCCGGTACTTAAATGGGCACAGGGCAAACGTCTTGTGCTGATGACAGCTCACCGCCGTGAATCCCAAGGCGAGCCTCACCGCAACATTTTCCAGGCCGTCAAACGGATTGCCGACGAGTTCGAAGATATTGCCATCGTGTACCCGGTGCATCCAAGTCCTGCTGTGAAGGAGCCGGCTCACGCGATTTTGGGGAATCACCCCCGTATTCAATTAATTGATCCACTAGACGTGGTGGATTTGCATAACTTTTATCCGCATACTCACTTGATTTTGACCGATTCAGGCGGTTTGCAGGAAGAAGCGCCTTCGTTTGGTGTGCCCGTGCTGGTTCTGCGGGATACAACGGAGCGCCCTGAAGGCATCGAGGCTGGAACGTTGGAACTGGTGGGTACGGATGAGGAACGTGTTTATGAACGGACCAAAGCTCTGCTTACAGATGAAACGCTGTATGCAAGCATGAGTCAAGCTGCCAATCCATACGGTGATGGACATGCATCGGAAAGAATTGTCAATGCGATTTTGCACCATTTTGGCGTAAATAGTGAGCGTCCGGAATCATTTCACAGAAAATTCAAAAAATAATTCGTTTTTTTCTGACTGAATCATAAAGGGTACAGCATACAGTTAAACTGTACGGTTTACGCGGGTTTATGGGCTCCCGGGGGCCTGTAAACCCGTCGTTTTACCCTTTAAAACGCTAAAATCAATCAATTGACAAAGGCTCTCATCATTCAGTAAAATTAACTGGGATTGCAAGGGTGGCGTGGAAAATGGCCGATTCGAACAAACCAAATTCATCCCGTAACCATGACAACAATGTATGGAAAGCGATGGGGCTCGTGACAGCTTTTGGGATCGAGATTGCTGTTCTCGCTGTTGCCGGATATTACGCTGGCTCCTGGTTGGACAAGACCATTGGAGGTAACGGAATATGGATCGCCGTAAGCGTTCTCTTTTTTCTGGCGGCAGGTGGAGTGAGCATCTACTTTATCGCGAAAAAATTCATGGGGGAAAGTGATGAGTGAACTAACCAGATACCGCAGATGGATGACTGTTTCCGTCATGTACTTTCTTATGATTTGTTTTCTCGCAGCGGCCTTTATGCCACGTGTGGAGACAATTGCTTTGGGACTGGCCCTGGGTACAGGAATTAGCTGGATCAATGCATTTTACTTGGGCTACAAAGTAAGGAAAATGTCTGATGATGCGGCAGAAGGTAACTTGAAGCGTGTGAACCTGGGATTTTTGACAAGAGCGGCACTCGCTGTGCTCGGTATATACATATCGATGCGCTTTCCGCAGTATTTCAATACATATGCGGTTGCAGGCGGTCTGGTCATTGCGCAATTTTCCTTACTGATTATAGGGATCGTCTATTCCCGCAGAGCAGAATGATGTTAGGTGCTGCAGCTTTCAAGTCGAGAAAGGGGTGAGAAAAATATGCATGAAGCTCCAATTATTATGCTTGGCGGATTTCGACTGGATTTATCGGTTGTGTTAATGTTGGTCGTTACAGGTGCCCTCGTTTTTATTTTTGCTGTCCTGGCTACACGGAGATTGTCCGTTGAGAACCCCGGCAAGCTGCAAAATTTTATGGAGTGGGCAGTCGAATTCGTCCGCAATCTGATTTCCAGCACGATGGATATGAAGAAAGGGAAACATTTTATCTCTCTCGCGCTTTCCATGATTATGTTCATCTTTGTCGGTAACATGCTGGGGCTTCCGTTCCAGGCAGTTACTGAAGTTACGGAGGTCAGCCAGGCACAGGTGTTCAATCAGCCGATCGTTACAGCGGTCGATGCGTTTGAAGAAGCGCATGCCAAAGATCCTGAAGCACATCCACACGTTGAGCTGGCTTGGTGGAAATCACCTACCGCTGACTTGTCAGTAACGATGGGACTAGCACTTGTTGCGTTCATGGTATCTCATGGACTCGGATTATTCCGCAACACGAGAGGTTATCTCAAGCACTACCTTCAGCCATTCGCCTTGTTCTTGCCCATCAACTTGATTGAAACGGCATCCAAGCTGCTGACACACGGTATGCGTCTATTCGCGAATATCTTCGCGGGTGAGGTACTGATCGCAACGATCCTGAAGCTGACCACGTTTAAAGTGTTTGGCGCAATAGCTGCCATTCCTTTGCTGATGGTGTGGCAAGGCTTTAGTATCTTTATCGGCGCGATCCAGGCATTTGTTTTTGTAATCTTGATGATGGTGTACATTTCACAGAGCATCGAGACGCACGACGAACATTAAGTTCCAAGCCCTACGAAGATTTCTTCACCAGGCTGAACAATAAAAAATTTGATTTATAATTTTAAGGAGGATATACAAATGGGAGCAATGGCATTAATCGCAGCAGCAATTGTTGCAGGACTGGGCGCGTTTGGCGCAGGTATCGGTAACGGTATGGTAATCAGCAAGACAGTAGAAGGAATTGCCCGTCAACCGGAAGCAAAATCCACTCTTCAAACAACAATGTTTATCGGGGTAGGTCTGATCGAGGTATTGCCGATCATCGGTGTGGTACTCGCGTTCATGTTCTATGGTGCGGCTTAATTAAATTGATAAGGTTTGGCGGGGAAGGCCATAGCCATCCGCGCCTTCTTTTTAGGTAATGTCCGTTCATGCGGATGAACGTTTCAAGGATACCTCCAGGAAGGAGTGAACAGATTGAGTTTCGTATGGGAAAATACGCTTCTTGCGATTATCGCATTTGCAATTTTATATTGGCTGCTTAGCCGTTATGCTTTCGGTCCTTTGTTCTCCATCATGGAAAAACGTCGTGAACTCGTGCTGACGCAGATGAATGAGGCTGCTCAGACTCGGGAACAGGCCATTGCCTATGTGGAGGAACAAAAACAAGCTCTGGAGCAAGCGCGCAAGGAAGCTCACGACATCATTGAACAGTCCAAACAAACGGGCGGCAAACAGGCTGAGTCAATTCTGGCTGACGCAAAAGCTGAAGCTAATCGTCTGAAAGACGATGCGGTACGTGAAATTGAAAGCGAGAAGAACAAAGCAGTTGCAGCGCTTCGCAGCGAACTGGGTACAGCTTCCGTTCAGATTGCTTCCAAATTGATCAAAAAAGAAGTTGAGAACGGTCCAGCACAAGAAGAGCTTGTGAACCAATACCTCAATGAGGTAGGGGGCCGACAATGAGCCGCGATACGATAGTTGCCAAGCGTTATGCGAAAGCATTGTTCGAAGTCGCTCTCC
Source organism: Paenibacillus sp. PvP094 (assembly GCF_040546835.1). Lineage (NCBI taxonomy): Bacteria > Bacillati > Bacillota > Bacilli > Caryophanales > Paenibacillaceae > Paenibacillus > Paenibacillus sp. PvP094. The sequence goes on from NZ_JBEPOM010000001.1 coordinate 2,647,300, forward strand.
AGCAGCAGCAGGTACTTGAAGTTGAACAGGAACTGCGTGCGGTTGTCAGCGGATTGACTGGGGATACCGAGATCATCAAGTTCATCGTATCTCCTAACATCTCTGATGAAGCCAAGCGGAACGTGCTTCATGCGAGCCTTGAAGGTAAAGTGTCCGAACCTGTTCTGCGCACGGTTCTGCTCCTGATTGAGCGTGGCCGTGTTGAACTGCTGGAAGCTCTTTTGAGTGATTATCTGAAGATCGAGGGCGACTCGCTCGGCATTGCCGATGCTCGCGTTTACTCGACTTATGCATTGAATGATGAAGAAAAAGAAGCGGTAGCCCGTGAATTCGGAGGCCGTGTGAATAAAAAGATCCGTATCGAGAACATTGTCGATTCGACTCTGCTGGGCGGATTGAAAGTCGCCATTGGCGATACGATCTATGACGGCAGCTTGGCTGGCAAGCTCGAACGTCTTGAGCAGTCTTTTAACAGACGAGTACAGTAGATTGGGGTGAGGACACTTGAGTATCAAACCAGAAGAAATCAGTACATTAATTAAGAGCCAGATCGAACAATACAAGAACGATATCGATGTAGTCGAAGTCGGGACGGTTATTGAGGTTGGTGACGGTATCGCCCGTGTATACGGACTTGAGAATGTCATGTCCAACGAGTTGGTTGAATTCCCAAGCGGTGTTATGGGCCTCGCCATGAACGTGGAAGAGAGCAATGTTGGTGTCGTTATCCTGGGACCTTACTCTGACATCCGTGAAGGCGACCAAGTAAAACGTACAGGTCAAATCATGCAAGTGCCGGTTGGCGAAGCATTGATTGGACGCGTTGTGAACCCGCTCGGTATTCCTGTAGATGGCAAAGGGCCAATCGCTACAACGGAATTCCGTCCGGTTGAAGGTAAAGCACCAGGCGTTATGGATCGTAAATCGGTTCATGAGCCAATGCAAACTGGTATCAAAGCGATTGACGCAATGGTTCCAATCGGCCGCGGACAACGTGAGTTGATCATCGGTGACCGTCAAACAGGTAAAACATCGATCGCGATCGATGCTATCCTGAACCAAAAAGGCAGCGGCATGAAGTGTATCTACGTTGCTATCGGTCAGAAGCAATCTACGGTTGCTCAAGTAGTGGAAACTCTTCGTCGTAAAGGCGCAATGGAGTACACGATCGTCGTAACTGCAGCAGCATCTGATCCATCCCCGCTCTTGTACATTGCGCCTTACTCCGGTTGTTCAATGGGTGAGTACTTCATGTACAAAGGCGAGCACGTTCTCGTTATCTATGATGACTTGACTAAACAAGCCGCAGCTTACCGTGAGCTCTCCTTGCTGCTTCGTCGTCCTCCGGGCCGTGAGGCATATCCGGGTGACGTATTCTATCTGCACTCTCGTTTGCTGGAGCGTGCAGCGAAGCTGAATGATGAACTTGGTGGTGGTTCTTTAACCGCTCTGCCATTCATTGAAACACAGGCTTCCGACGTATCCGCCTACATTCCAACGAACGTAATCTCGATCACAGACGGACAAATCTTCCTTGAAGCCGACTTGTTCAATGCTGGACAACGCCCGGCGATCAACGTAGGTATTTCCGTATCCCGTGTCGGTGGTTCTGCTCAGATCAAAGCGATGAAAAAGGTAGCAGGTTCCCTGCGTCTCGACCTCGCTCAATATCGTGAGCTTCAAGCGTTCTCCCAGTTCGGCTCCGATCTGGACAAAGCGACTCAGGCCCGCCTGAATCGTGGTGCCCGCATGATGGAAATCCTGAAGCAGGGTGTAAACCAGCCTCTGCCTGTTGAACAGCAGGTTGTGAGCTTGTATACAGCGGTTAAAGGATTCCTGGATGAAATTCCAACAGGTGACGTTACTCGTTTTGAGCGTGAGTTCCTTGCGTTCATGGAGAGCAACCATCCGGAAATTCTCGGGTCCATCCGTGATACTAAAGAATTGACTGCAGACAACGAAAATGCACTGAAAGGTGCAATCGAGAAGTTCAGAAAGAGCTTCGCTGTCTCTGTCTAAATAGATGATTGCAGCTGCGGAGTTGTTTAACCGATTCCGCATGTCTGCATGTAAAACTTTGATGCTTTCAAAGTAAGATAATGCTTACGAAGTAGTTTTGACTATGTCAAAACTTGAAGGTGGTGAAATCATGGCAAAAGGCATGCGCGAAATTAAGCGGCAAATTAAAAGCGTACAGAGCACCAAGCAGATCACCAAAGCAATGGAGATGGTTGCAGCTGCAAAACTGCGTAAAGCGCAGGAAAAAGCTGAGGCAGCCCGTCCTTATTCGGAGAAACTGAAAGAAGTTGTGGCTAGTATTGCATCCAGCACGCAAGGCATCCAGCATCCGATGCTAGAGAGCCGTCCGGTCAAAAAGACAGCTTATCTAATCATTACATCGGACCGCGGACTTGCAGGTGGATATAATGCGAATATTCTGCGTCAGGTTAATCAGACACTGAAAGAACGCCATAACTCCCAGAATGATTATGAGTTGTTCGTAATCGGACGTAAGGGACGCGATTATTTCAGACGGCGTGAGATTGCGATGGCTTCCACGACAACGGATCTGTCGGATTCGCCTTCATTTGCAGATATCAAATCCATTGCACACGAAGCTGTTCGTGGATTTGAACTGGCTGAATTTGATGAATTGTACATTTGTTATAACCGCTTTGTAAATGCGTTGACCCAGATTCCTACGGTAGAACGTCTTCTTCCTATGGATACACCTGAGGTATCTGCTGCGAATGGACCAACTGCAAGCTACGAGTACGAACCGTCAGCTGAGGCTGTACTGGAGGTTTTGCTTCCGCGTTATGCGGAGACATTAATCTACGGTGCGCTTCTGAACGGTAAGGCGAGTGAGCTCGGCGCGAAAATGACGGCGATGGGTAATGCAACCAAAAATGCATCCAAACTCATTAATGATTTGTCATTGACTTACAACCGTGCCCGTCAAGCAGCGATCACGCAGGAGATTACGGAAATTGTGGCAGGTGCCAACGCAGCACAAGGCTAACCGTTATTTATTTAATGAAGGCTTGCACTGCAAAGATAAACGAACGGAACTTTATTTTTGTCAAAGTAGCAGGCTTGTAGGAGGGGAACGTTAAGATGAACAAAGGACGCGTTGTGAGCATCATGGGTCCGGTTGTTGACGTCGAGTTTGAACGCGGCGGTCTGCCGGAAATCCTCAATGCCATTACGATCACTACAGTAACCGAAAGCGGCGTAAGTGTAAGTCTTACACTCGAAGCTTCGAAACATCTGGGTGACAACCGGGTACGTTGTATCGCGATGTCCTCCACGGACGGTCTCGTACGTGGTATGGAAGCAGTAGATACAGGAGCTCCAATCTCTGTACCTGTTGGGGAAGCGACACTGGGTCGTGTATTTAACGTACTCGGCGAAGCAATTGATACTGGTGGTACTGTTGCTGCTGAACATAAAAACCCGATTCACCGCTCTGCTCCTGCATTCGATGAACTGACGACTCAAGCAGAAATGCTGGAGACAGGTATCAAAGTTATCGACTTGCTGGCTCCTTACGCCAAAGGTGGTAAAATCGGTTTGTTCGGTGGTGCCGGTGTAGGTAAAACCGTTACAATCCAAGAATTGATCAACAACATTGCCCAAGAGCACGGTGGTATCTCCGTATTCGCGGGTGTTGGTGAGCGTACACGTGAAGGTAACGACTTGTATCACGAGATGAGTGATTCCGGCGTTATCAACAAAACAGCAATGGTCTTCGGACAAATGAACGAGCCTCCAGGCGCACGTCTTCGTGTAGCCCTCACCGGTCTGACGATGGCGGAATATTTCCGTGATGAAGAAGGCCGTGACGTGTTGCTCTTTATCGATAACATCTTCCGTTTCACGCAAGCAGGTTCAGAAGTATCTGCCTTGCTCGGACGTATGCCTTCCGCGGTAGGTTATCAGCCTACGCTGGCAACAGAAATGGGTCAATTGCAAGAGCGTATCACTTCCACGAAAAAAGGATCGGTTACATCCATCCAGGCGATTTACGTACCTGCGGATGACTATACGGATCCGGCTCCTGCAACAACGTTTGCTCACTTGGATGCAACAACGAACCTGGAGCGTAAAATTTCCGAGATGGGTATCTACCCTGCGGTAGATCCACTTGCATCCAGCTCCCGGATCTTGGCACCAGAAGTTGTAGGTGAAGAACACTATAGCGTAGCACAAGGCGTTAAACGCATCTTGGCGCGTTATAATGAGCTGCAGGATATCATTGCGATCCTGGGTATGGACGAGCTGAGTGAAGAAGACAGAGCGCTCGTTTACCGTGCTCGTAAAATCCAACGTTTCTTGTCCCAGCCTTTCCACGTTGCTGAAGCATTTAACGGTATTCCGGGTAAATACGTTCCGGTTAAAGAAACAGTGCGCAGCTTTAAAGAGATTCTCGAAGGCAAGCATGACGATCTGCCGGAAGCAGCATTCCTCTTCGTGGGTACGATTGAAGAGGCAGTGGAGAAAGCTAAAACACTGGTATAATCTGAATCCAGGATTGTCCTTATGAAGCGAGCTATCCTTCGGATAGTTTCAGGAGGGATGGAATTGAGCACCTTTTTGTTGGAAATCGTAACGCCTGAGCGTTTGGTCTATTCGGCGCAAGCAGATAGCATCATCGCTCGTGGTATTGAAGGGGAACTGGGGATCTTGCCAGGCCATATCCCTATGGTTACTCCGTTGCAGATTGCACCGATTATTATCAAAAACGGAAAAGAGAACAAGCAGGTCGCTATTGGCGGCGGCTTTATCGAAGTCCGCAAAGATAAGGTTGTTGTTCTCGCAGAAAGTGCCGAATTCCCGGGAGATATCGATGTGGATCGTGCGCGTGCAGCGAAGGAACGGGCAGAACGCCGTCTCAGCAGCCAAAGCAACCAGGACCACTTTGATCACCGCCGGGCAGAGATTGCTCTGCAAAAAGCGGTTAACCGGATCAACGTATACGGCAAATAAACGATTAAAGGAAGCCCGGCGGCTTGGTCTGCCGGGCTTTTTTGCTGTGTTTCGCAGAAATGACTTCCATATTTATGTGAAGTAATCGTGATTTACTGGATGATTTTATGTAGATTCTCCGTTAATTTTTGTAAACAATGATCACCGTTGGTGTGATATTGAATATAGTATAGGACTATAGTAGTGGTGATAGTTACCACTAATAGACCCATTTTTGGCCACATCAAATCAAATTATTTCCGAGGAAATGACAAGATCGATATCGAAATAGCGCTCTTTTATGTCGTTTTAGTCACAAAATCCCGATGGTTTAAAATTAAAATATTTTCAAAGTGGAAATCAATGTAATTGACAATGTATGATGAAAGAGCCTATATTCCATAGAGTCAGCAGAGATTGCAGCTGCGAAGATGAATTCCATGATCATTCTCAGCCAGATTGTGCTGCTCGATGAATGGGCAACACGAAGGATCTCCATATGGGGTACTTCAGCGGTGAATCAGTTGTGTTCTGCTGGAAAAAACCATTCTTATGACTTTTAAATTAAGGATGACAAGCAAAATTACACTGGTTGCTGCAACAAATGTGGAGGTAATGAATATATGGATATTGATCTGACGAATCAGTTGAACCAGTCATTAAGCACAAATGGGTTAGTTTCGATTGTCGTTTCGCTATTGTGTATAGCACTCGCATGGTGGGCACTGCAAAACCTGAAGCTTGATCTGATTATCAGACAGCCGAAGGGTGCTCAAGGAAGATTGCTGCATTTGCTGCTTGCCATTATTCTGGGTCATGCCGTATCCGGGTTCGTTATTGATTATTTATCATGGACCCAAATGTTGCGTCATTTGTTTTAATGTTGAGATGGTTGGTTAATCATCTGTTAGGTTCTTCATGCAGCCTGATTGTCGAATAACATCGATTGATTGTGTCAACAATTAGAGTATGACCAACCTGTTAACAATTAAGAAAAATGTGTGACATGTAATTGGTTGAATTGAGATGTTTTATGTAAAAATGCTTGTATCGTACAATTCAAAAATGTTATGATGGAAGTTAGGGAATTAACTATTGTTTACTTTAACCTTAGGTTATAAACGGGATCCCCGGTAATTACCGGCTAATAATCATCCCAATCCGTCTGTCCTGATGTTTTGCTGACCTGTAAGCCTTAATTACAAGTTTGCAGGCAATCAGCACGGCAAGTGTTATCATCAATTTTGGATTATAAACCAATTCTTTTCTGAACAGACATCAGGCGTTTTTTGCCGGGTAATGTCGAAATTCCACACACAGCAACAGTCCTTTCTAACACAGAGGGCTTACGTATTCCGGAATGAAGAAAAGGGAATAAAAGCGCGGAGGGAACCATGATGAGCAAATTTATCGTCCGCGGTGGCAAAAGGTTGACCGGAAGTGTCAAAGTTAGCGGCGCTAAAAATTCTGTTCTTCCGATCATCGCTGCCTCTCTACTAGGGGAAGAAGGACAAAGCGTTATTATTGACGCGCCTCCTCTAGACGATGTGATGACGATTAACAAAGTGTTGGAATCGCTGGGAGCGGGTGTTACATACCGGGACGAAGTGATTACCGTGAATGCGGAAAAACTTACTTCCTGCGAAGCCCCGTATGAATGGGTAAGTAAAATGCGGGCGTCTTTTCTGGTCATGGGGCCTTTATTGACGCGTATGGGTCATACAAGAATTTCGCTTCCTGGTGGATGTGCCATCGGAACACGGCCGATTGATCAGCATTTGAAAGGTTTTGAAGCCATGGGTGCCGAGATCAGCTTGGGCCAAGGCTATATCGAAGCTCGCAGCCAAGGACGGTTGCGCGGTGCAAAAATTTATCTGGATGTGGCCTCCGTCGGAGCTACTCAAAATATTATGATGGCTGCTACTCTGGCTGACGGTGTAACCGTGCTGGAAAATGCAGCAAAAGAACCTGAGATTGTGGATCTGGCTAACTTCCTTAACGGAATGGGTGCCAAAGTCCGTGGCGCGGGTACAGGGGTAATTCGCATCGAGGGTGTGGAGAAACTCACTGGCGTGAAGCACACGGTAATTCCGGATCGGGTAGAAGCAGGTACTTACATGGCTGCTGCTGCCATTTCTGGTGGCGACGTGTACATCGAAGGTGCTATCTCCGATCATTTGGGTTCGGTTATTGCCAAGATGGAAGAGATGGGAGTGACCATCCTGCCAGATGGAGAATGGGGTGCGTGTTATTGCGGACCGTCCACTCAAGGCAGTAGATGTGAAAACATTACCATACCCTGGATTCCCTACTGACATGCAATCCCAGATGATGGCGCTCTTGCTGGCATCTGAAGGAACAAGTGTCGTAACGGAGACGGTGTTTGAGAATCGCTTCATGCATGTGGATGAATTCCAGTTGATGAATGCGGAGATCAAAGTGGAAGGCCGTTCGTCCATCATTACAGGTAATGCCAAACTGAAGGGTGCCAAAGTTACAGCTACCGATTTGCGTGCGGGTGCTGCACTCATTATTGCGGGTCTGGTTGCTGAAGGCACAACTGAAGTCGGCGGTGTTCATCACATCGACCGTGGCTACGTTCACCTGGCTGAAAAGCTGAATGGACTGGGAGCCGACATTTACCGTATTTCGGTTGAAGAACCGAAACTGGACGCAGCTAAGCCTGCAACCGAAAAAGCTGAGGAAGAAGTGCCGATGTTCAAGGTACAACCGACTTGGGCTTAAATCATGTTTTTAGTAAAAAGCTAAGCCATCTGGCTTGGCTTTTTTTATGCCCTTTTTTGACACTAGACTATTAAAGTGAGGCCAACAATTCAGTACCTGATTCTATTAATAGCTGGTCCTAATGGAAGAACTGTGGGTCCAACTTTTGAATATATACAATTGAATAAAAGAACGTCAATAGAGAATGCGGTGGATGGTTAGGCATGTCAAAAATGCCTGTATAGCGGCGGTTTATCCACTATAGCAGAGCAATGTTAATCTAACATTAAAAAGAAGCAGAAGCTCTTTCTTTCTCTCAAATCAGGTTCTATCAGATCGAAACAGCTCATACCCTAAACTATGGATTTGAACAAAAGGACCGGTCTATGACGGCCTATGTACAACGGAGGGTATGTCGAAATGAAAGAAGCTCGTATACAGGTTAAGGTGCCCCTTGTCCCCCGTCCAATGATGGAGGAGTCCAAGCAGACTTCGGATACCGGAATGGAGAAAGACAAGCCCACGGCGATGAGTACCAGAAATGCAGCTGCAGAGGCCAAAAGAACAATCAATCCAAACCCAACAGGAGCATCAGACCAGTCTGAGCGTGAGTCAAGGGGAATTCGCGGACCGGTCATAGAACTGGATCAGTTCCGCCCCGTAAAGAGACGCCGGATGAGGACATTCGGAAGAGGACGCAGGTGGTCAAACGGATCCAGGCGCTGGCAACCAGCCGCTGCTGTTTCAGGGCTCCTGGCGCTGGCACTCCTTATCCCTGCTATATTAGTGTGGCCCCGGACAAGTGATCCGGTGAAGCCGATCCCGGTTGCACCATCAACAGGAAGTGTAACGAACACGGTCCCCGTCCCAGCTGTACCAGTGACATACCCGGAACCCAATGTAAGAGTGTATCTGTCGGCAACGGGAACAACAATGAGTCTTCCGCTTGAGGAGTATGTGACGGGTGTTGTTGCTGCGGAGATGCCTGCCGAGTTCAGGCTTGAGGCACTGAAGGCACAGGCCATTGCCGCGCGGAGCTTTATCGTCAGAAGGCTGGCAGCGCACGATACCAGCGGTGTACCTTCAGGTGATGCAGATGTAACGGATACGGTCAGTCATCAGGTGTTTATTCCACCGGATCAGGTGGAGAAGGAGTGGACACGTTTGGGGAAAGCGGAAGAATGGGAGAAGTTACAGCAGGCTATCCACGAAAGCCGTGACGCCGTGATGACATATCAGGGTAAGGCCATTACTGCATCCTTTTTTTCTACAAGTAACGGTTATACGGAGAACGCTGAGGATGTATGGGGAAATGTCGTACCCTATTTGAAAAGTGTAGCAAGTCCATGGGACCAGAAGTTAGCTCCGGGATTCAAGGAGACCGTCACCATGAAGCGCAGCGAAATTCTCCAGAAGCTGAATTTGAGTGCCAGTGCTATCCCGGTCACTGCCCAGGAAGGTGGCTCATGGATGGAAGTGCTGTCTACAACAGAAGGTCACCGGATTAAGGAGATGCAGATCGCAGGTTCAACGTTCAGTGGACCAGAGGTGCGCAAGCTGCTTGGATTGAGATCCAGTCAATTCAGCTGGACGACAGAGGGTGACGAGGTTCAGATTACGACCTACGGTTACGGACATGGCGTGGGAATGAGCCAGTGGGGAGCGAATGGCATGGCGCAGGAGGGACACACCGCGACACAGATTCTGAAACACTACTACACAGGTATATCCTTTGGACAGGCATCAAAGATGCTGGCAAAACAATAGCGCCATGAACATTATTTGTACAACAGCAATTTAATAATTGAGCCATTCAATCATACCCCGCCTCATCTGAACCAAACTTAATAAATGGCTAAACATTCAGCAAGCTACCCATATATAGAATGAGGACGCGAGCAAGCAAAGAGTGCTACCCCCCTGAACCAATTAAAATGCTACGCTACGACATCAAACATGAGTGCAAACATCATAGAATTCTATCTCAAAAAGGTTCACTATATTTCATTAAGATTGGCTATTAAAACCAATCAACACTCTAAACCCCGCCCATTCCGGAGCTTTCAGAATTTAGCTATATATACGGAAAGTGAGAGTGTACGGGGAGCGCAGGGACAGAAAAGACCTGTAGAAGCGAAGCTAAAAGCTTTCTGAAAGAAAGCTGCTTCGGAAGCATAAGCTTGCCTTTACTCCTGAATTTCTCCCTTTGAAGAAGGTGATAGAAGAAATCCGGGAGTAACAGCGGTCGAAAGGTTGTTCTGCGCGCGGAGTGGCTCAGTGCAACTCCAATCGGCCTTATATAGCATTCTCTGAAACCTCCGTGAAAAAAATTAGAGTCGCGCGTGTATAAAAGAGTTGCACCCGGTAACACTTGTTACTGAGGTGATCAAGATGAATGAACAAAACAAAAAAACAGTCCAAGAAGAAACTCCTAAAACAACTCAAGGAGTACCGGCCAGCCAGCCCTCTTCATGGAAAAGAGCAATGTCCAAACGTTGGGTCTTCCCGGCAGCCTACATCGCAGCAGCAGGCATTATACTAACATTAGTGTGGGTCTATCAGGGTACAGGCGAGAAAACGCTGAACTCCGATCCTGCTAGTGGAGTAGTAGAAACGGGAGCATCGGGTACAGAAGAAACAGCAGTTGGTGGAGAAGAAAGTGTGGAAGTTGTCGCCCAGTCGGAAAGTTTTGCATGGCCAGTAGCAAGTCCGTCGGAAATCTCTGTTGTTAAACCGTTCTATGAGAACGAAGGCTCTACCGAAGAACATGAAGCCGCAATGGTGCAGTACAACGATACGTTTATTCCGAACACAGGCGTAGACCTGGCGCGTGGGGATAACAAATCATTTGAAGTAAAAGCAGCACTCGGCGGTAAAGTGACACGGGTGGAGCAAAATCCGCTGACGGGTCAAGTTGTGGAAATCACACACAGTGATAACCTCAAAACCGTATACCAAAGCCTGTCTGACGTCAAAGTGAAACAGGATGATGAAGTGAAACAGGGAGATGCAATTGCATCCGCTGGCGTAAATGAACTGGAAAAAACGCTCGGCAACCACCTGCACTTCGAAGTATACGAAGACGGTCAACCGGTTAACCCGCAAGGATATCTTCCGGAAAAATAAATGATTTTTAACGCAGAATGAAAAGGGCAGAGGGAAATCCCCTCTGCTTTTTTTGTGCTTTTCAGAAATTATTGGGACCTCCGAAGCTTGTCACACCTCTAAACCGCGAATATATAGGCATGCTCCTCATATAATGTACCAAACTATCCACACAGTAGGGAGGCGGGAGCGTGCACGATTACATCAAGGAACGGACCATAAAAATAGGTCGCTGCATTGTCGAGACGAGGAATACGGTCCGTACCATTGCCAAAGAGTTCGGCGTGTCAAAGAGTACGGTGCATAAGGACCTGACGGAGCGTCTGCCGGAAATCAACCCTGATCTTGCTGACCAGGTGAAACATATCCTGGAGTACCACAAGTCCATCCGCCACTTGAGGGGCGGCGAAGCGACCAAAATCAAATACAAAAAAACAAGCGGCAAAAAGCGTGAAGTACTGGCTTCCGCTAAATCGTAACCATCGCGAAAAGACGTAGGCCAAAAAGCTCACACATGGATTGAATCCCTCCCCTGAAGTATGATATGTTAAAAGCTGGTACAGGATCGAATTATGACATCTTATCAGCCCGATTTTTACATATATATGTTGCACTTTGTCGAACGAGCGGTGACGTGATAAGGGACTCTTTTTCACAGGATACGCTGACCAAATAATATCACTTTGGGGGCTCTTTTATGTTAAGCAAGGATATCGGTATTGATCTTGGCACGGCGAACGTGCTTATTCACGTGAAAGGAAGTGGGGTCGTCCTCGATGAACCTTCCGTCGTGACCATTGAAAGCGATACGAAGCGGGTCCTTGCTGTTGGGGAAGAAGCGCGTCGTATGGTGGGGCGTACTCCGGGTAACATTGTTGCCATCCGACCGCTGCGTGACGGCGTTATTGCGGACTTCGAAATTACGGAAGCGATGCTCAGACATTTTATTAATCGTGTGGGGGCGAGAAGCTGGTACAGCCACCCGCGTATTCTGATCTGTGCACCGACGAATATTACTTCCGTGGAGCAGAAGGCGATCCGTGAGGCTGCGGAGCGCAGCGGTGCCAAAGAAGTATTTTTGGAAGAAGAGCCAAAAGCGGCAGCCATTGGTGCAGGAATGGATATTTTTCAGCCGAGCGGCAATATGGTCGTGGATATCGGCGGCGGAACGACTGACGTTGCAGTCCTGTCTATGGGCGACGTAGTCACCGCCTCTTCTATTAAAGTCGCAGGGGACAAGTTCGACGAAGCGATTATCAAGTTTATCAAAGCCAAGTACAAACTCATGATCGGTGAACGCACTGCCGAGGATCTGAAGATTGCAATTGGTTCCGTAAACCCGGCTGGACGCCAAACCGAGATGGACATTCGCGGACGGGATATGGTATCCGGATTGCCTGTTACGGTAACGGTGTCGGGAAGTGAAGTACAGGAAGCGCTATGGGATTCCGTGCAATCCATTATCGTTGCAGCAAAATCGGTATTGGAGCGGACGCCACCAGAGCTGTCGGCGGATATTATTGACCGGGGTGTCGTGCTGACAGGCGGAGGCGCTTTGCTTAATGGGCTGGACGAGCTTTTGTCCAATGAACTGCATGTACCGGTATGGGTTGCAGAGGATCCGATGCATTGTGTCGTAAAAGGGACAGGCATTATGCTCAATAATTTGGATCAAGTGGTTAAGAAAAAGTTCTGATCTGCCGATATAAGTATCAAAGGTTCGCCTATGTTCGGCAATAGAACGGACAAGCATTGATCCTGCAGTGCAGGACAAGCGCTTGAGGAGAGGGGTTAATTCATGCTAAGAGGTTTGTACACCGCTACCGCGGGAATGATTACGCAGCAACGCCGCCATGACACAGCGACTCAAAATATTGTTAATGCGAACACGACGGGATATAAACAGGTGAACAGCGTAAGCCGTTCATTCCCGGAAATGCTCATTACGTTGGTCGGTGGAGATGCCAATGTTCCGACGAAGCGGCTGGGCAGGCTGAACACAGGGGTGTTCGCGGAAGAGAGCTTGTCAATGAATTTGCAGGGAGCGATTATGGAGAGTGGACAAAAGAGTGATTTTGCCATCTCGTCCAATCTGTCCGTTAATGATCCACAGACGGGACAACCTATCGCCTTTGACGGTTCAGGCAAATTTGTACGAGCTGATGGCACGGTGATCTATCAGCCTCAAGCGTATTTTACGGTGCAGGATGCGGAAGGCAACACAAGATATACACGTGATGGTCACTTCCAGGTTACCGGAACGGGAGAACTATTAAGCTCAACGGGAGCTCAGGTTCTGGATAATAATGGACAGCCCGTTGTGTTGACAGGCTCAGTGGACCAATTTAAAGTGGATGAGCAAGGCCGTCTTGTGGATGCAGTCACGGGTGCACCGACGGGGGTTACGCTTGGAATCAGCGTCATTGATCAGCCTAACCAATTGGTTCGTCAGGGTGACGGTAATTTTAGTCTGTATGACCAGGAAGGTGCTACAGCGCGGATGATGGCTGCGGGAGATAATGTGCAGATCCGTCAGGGCTACCTGGAAGGATCGAATGTCGATGCTTCCCAAGCTACGGTGGATATGAATGCCGCTTATCGTGCGTATGAAGCGAATCAGAAGGTTGTGCAGTTCTATGATCGAAGTTTGGACAAAGCTGTCAATGATGTAGGTCGTGTATAACGCGCGGCAATAGAGAGGATGAATTACTAAATGAATAATTCCATGATTAGTGCGAAGGTCTCCATGACCGCGATACAGCAACGTCTGGATGTCATTTCCGATAATATTGCCAACGTGAATACGGCAGGCTATAAAAGCAAGCAGGCGGCGTTCGAGGATGTACTGACCCGGGTGCAGCAGCAACCGGACAAGTATAAGCTCGATGGACGTTCCACCCCAATGGGATATAATCTGGGATTTGGTGCCCGTTTGACGAGTGTGACGAAGGATATGTCTCAGGGAACACTGAATGAGACAGGCAGTCCAACGGATTTGGCAATCGAAGGCAACGCGATGTTTGCGGTTGAAGCGAATGGTCAGAAAATGTGGACACGTCAGGGAGCATTCCATTTTGTCCCTGATCCAACACCTAACCCGAACCCCAATGCACCTCAGATGATGGTGCTGGTTAATGGGGAAGGCTACTTCGCGCTGGATCGTCAAGGTAACCGGATCACGGCTCCGAACAATAGTAAAGTGGCCTTCGACGAGAAGGGTAACCTATTGATTCGTCGCGGGAATGAAGCCAATGCAACAATTGGAGCCCAGCTGCAGCTTGTAGACATCGAACGTCCGGAAGGACTTGTGCAATACGCAGATAATCTGTTTGGTCTGGATGCCGGCTTGACCGAGGATGATGTGTTTGGCGCTAATGCGGCTACACGTGATGCAGTAGCTACGATTCGTGCGGGCTATCTGGAGCAATCCAACGTGGATCTGACACAGGAGATGGCACTATTGATGCAAGGACAGCGGACCTATCAGCTGGCAGCACGTGCACTGACATCAAGTGATTCGATGGCAGGTCTTGCCAACACTATAAGAGCATAAAGGTGAATGCGATGACAGATACACAGAAGCAGAACAGCAAGCCGGAGAAGAAGGAAGTCAAGAAGAAGAAAAAGAGTGGATGGCGCGTTGCCAGATGGTTCCTGATCCCGGTCTTGCTTGTTCTTGCCCTCGCTGGCGGCATGGTCGCTGGTTATGTGGTACTGGGCAAACAGGATATTGGCTCCGTGTTCCAGTGGAGTACCTGGAAACATGTATATGATCTGGTGTTCGCTTCATGATCGTGAAATAGCGAAAACTCCTGCGCAGGCAGGAGTTTTCTTTTTCGCGTTGAAAACAGTATAATGATGGATGACGTTTGACGTCAAAAGAGGCCTCCCCTGCGAAAGACGAATGTCATCGCGAAGAGAGACCCCTTATCTCAACCTTCACTACTGCAGTCATGAAGGATATTAGTAGTGTTAACCGAAAATGCGTTTTTCATACCAAATAAAAATAACTACATTTATATGAATTGATATTTTAAACTTTACATGTCAACGGAGAGGGCAGAAAAAACCTGAAGAAGCGTAGCGTTCGCCTTTATCACCGGATTTCCCCCTTGAATAAGGGGATCAAAGAAATCCGGGGATAACAGCGATCGGAAGGTTGTTCTGCCAGCGTAGTGAATGGTGTAAATTTTAATGGTTTAATTTATATAAATGACCCTGAAAGGAGATTACACTGTGCTCGATAGCAAACAGATTCAAGCCATTATCCCGCACCGTCCCCCGTTTCTGTTGGTGGACAAGATTGTAGAAATGGAGGATGGCAAACGCGCCGTTGGTCTGAAGAACGTAACGATTAACGAACCGTTCTTCATCGGTCATTTCCCGGAATATCCGGTAATGCCAGGGGTGTTGATCACCGAAGCACTGGCTCAAGTAGGCGCAGCAGCGATTCTTAACGTGGAGAGCAATAAAGGGAAAATCGGCTTTTTGGCGGGACTGGATAATTTCCGATTCCGTGGACAAGTCGTGCCCGGAGATACGTTGATGCTGGAAGTGGAAATTACACGTCTGAAGGGTTCGATCGGTAAAGGCAAAGCGACAGCCCGTGTGGAAGACAAAGTCGTCGCTGAAGGCGAAATCATGTTTGCCCTGTCTGACCCAAGCTGATTACAACCATGAGCATTTGCATCAGTCGGAATATGTATGTAACGGATTGATGCAAAATGCTGAAGCAGCTCAGCAAACCATTGAATTTATATAGACGGAAGGGGTTTATAGGAATGGAACAGTTAAGCGAAACAGCAGCACAGACGCTACAGCAGTGGTTGGAGGATGCTTCGATTGATGAAGCGACGAAACAGGAGCTTCGTGATTTGCAGGATCAGCCGAAAGAGCTGGAGGATCGTTTCTATCGAAATCTGGAGTTTGGTACAGGTGGATTGCGCGGGGTCATTGGCGCCGGAAGCAACCGGATGAACAAGTACACCGTTGGTCGGGCGACTCAAGGTTTTGCACGTTATCTGCTCGAACAGCATGGGGACAAGGAAGGTAGACCTTCTGTAGTTATTGCCCATGACTCCCGTCACTACTCGCCTGAATTTACGCTGGATGCTGCGTTGGTTCTTGCCGGAAACGGCATTGTAGCCAAGCTGTTCACATCTCTGCGCCCTACGCCGCAGCTGTCCTTCAGTGTGCGTCACTTGCAAGCGACGGGCGGTATTGTGGTAACGGCAAGTCATAACCCTCCGGAATATAACGGATACAAAGTGTACAACCACGAAGGTGGCCAACTGGTTCCGCATGAAGCGGAGAAAGTCATCCAATACATTCAGGAGGTTCCTTCCCTTGCCGATGTGAAAAAGCTGACCCAAGAAGAAGCTGAAGCGCAAGGCCTGCTGGTATGGCTGGGTGAAGAGGAAGATCAGGCATTTGTTGATACGGTTGCCAGCGTAAGTCTGAGTCGTGACCTGATTCAATCAGGCGTAGGCCGTGACTTCAAAATCGTCTTTACGCCACTGCATGGCACAGGAAACATTCCGGTTCGTCGTGTGTTGGAACAGATCGGTTTTGAGCAGGTCCATGTTGTGGCAGAGCAGGAACAGCCGGATGCTGAATTCTCCACGGTGAAGTCTCCTAACCCGGAAGAACGCGAAGCATTTACACTTGCCATGAAACTGGGTGAATCCGTAGGTGCTGACATTCTGATTGGTACAGACCCGGATGCAGACCGCATGGGTGCAGTTGTGAAAGACAATGATGGCAAGTATTTCGTACTGTCTGGTAACCAATCCGGTGCGATCATGGTGCACTACGTGCTGAGCCGTCTGCAAGAGACAGGCAAGCTGCCAAGCAACAGCGCAGTCGTCAAAACGATTGTAACGAGCGAGATGGGCGCGGTCATTGCTGAGCATTACGGTGCAGAAGTGATGAACACGCTGACAGGCTTTAAATATATCGGTGAAAAAATGAACCAGTTCGAAGCAACCGGCAGTCATACGTTCTTGTTCGGATATGAAGAGAGTTATGGCTACCTGGCAGGCAGCTATGCTCGTGACAAAGATGCCATCCTGGCTTCGATGCTTATTGCAGAAGCTGCTGCATATTACAAAAACCAAGGTAAAACGCTGTACGATGTCCTGCAGGAGCTCTATCGCCAGTTCGGGTATTTCCTCGAGAAGCTGGAGTCCCGTACGCTGAAAGGCAAGGACGGTGTAGCGCAAATCCAGGCAAAAATGACGGATTGGCGTTCGAACCCGCCACAAGAAGTAGCGGGTATCGCGGTACAAGATGTGCTTGATTACTCTCTTGGTTTGGATGGCTTGCCAAAAGAAAACGTCCTGAAGTTCATTTTGGCAGATGGATCATGGTTCTGCCTGCGTCCTTCCGGTACAGAGCCTAAGATCAAAGTGTACTTCGCAGTACGTGGTGAGAGCCTGGAAGATGCAGAAGCACGCATTGAACGTTTGGCTTCCACGGTAATGTCGCGAGTAGACGCACAATAAGTACGATCGTTGCACGAAGCACGAATGGTTAAAAGCCTCTCCGCACCGTAAGGTTGGTTGGCGGAGGGGCTTTTCTTTTAGGTGTGATTTTTTACAGAGGTTGAAACAGATTGATCGGATATTCGAAGGCTTGTTGACACAAGCTGTGTATATATCCGTTAATTATTTGAATGAATTACTTGAGCTGAACGTGGATTTGGTTCCAACACTTGAGGAGGTACATGTAGTGCGTCAAAAATGGCTTTATTGGAATACCGCTTCCCGGAAGTGGCTGTGGCTTGTTGTCATTATAGGACTGATCGCTTCCATCCCTGTCATCAGTGATCGTGTACAGACGGAATCGTCCGCCAAAAAGGTGGAGCTTGTATTCAATTATAGAGGTCTGTTGGATATATCGGCTTATCAAGCCCATCCCCAAGATTTTATGAATGAGCAATTGACTCGTCTGAAAGATGCCGGCGTAACAACGATGGCCGTATTCGAAAGTACGCTGGATGAGCTTAGAAAGTCACGGAAACTGACCGTATATAACGGGCAGGATGTTGCTAACCTGACTCAGAACGTGGTTTCTCCTAACGAGAACTTCACGTATGTGTTGTTCACATCCGTAGAAAATGCTCAAACCTATACACCCATCATTGAACAAACGTTCGCGGATCGTCAGATCCCGGTGGTACCATGGGAATTTGAAGGTCGTAGCGGCTTGATTTTGCAGACTCCTCCGGAGAATGCCAATATGCAGCCAATGCAGCCGGATCCGGTTGCCATCCAGATGCTGCGTGATAAAGGGTTTTACATTTTGCCAAGGATCGCAGATAGTGTGCCATACAGCCAGGAATCCATGGAGCGTCTGCTGACCTTCTTCGAAGAGAATGGCGTGAAACGCATCCTGTTTGATGGCGATGCAGTGAAAGGGTACAATGATAATGCGGAGATGAAGAGTCTCGATCAATTCGCACAATTGTTGAACAAACATGACATTGGACTTGCAGCCATTGAAAACTTGAAGAAACCTCAATCCGGATTTGAAACCCTTGCCTACAAAACGGACTACAACGTTGCTCGTTTGTATTCGTTAAGTGAGGGAGATGCCAATCTGGATGTAGACGTCATTGCGGACCGTTTTGTGCTCGCTACCAAGGACCGTAACATCCGCATGCTCTATTTGAATGCAGGGCCTAGCCGGAACACGGCCAAAGCCATGATTACGGATCCGATTGAGAACCTGATTAACAGTCTGGGTGAGCCAGGGCATGCCATTGAACGCATGGAGAAGCGCGGATTCGAGCTTGGACAGGCTGAGGCATTTACAGTAAAAGAATCTTCGATTCAGCGTTATGCCAAGCTGGTTGCGCTAGTTGGTGCAATTGCCATGATTACCTTGATGGTGTCATACTTCGTACCACTGTTGACCTTGCTTGTGTTTGTATTAGGTTTGGTTGGAAGTGCGGGCTTGTTCCTCCTGAAACCGACCTTGCTTGAGCAGGGGATTGCCTTGCTCGTTGCGATCTCCGCACCAACCATCGCGATGGTGCTTGCGGTGAGAACCGTGAATTATCAGCAGCAGCGTCAACCTAATGCATCCGCGGGTCGTCGATTGGCACAAACGTTGATCTTATATGTAAGAACGTCCATTCTGTCGTTCCTTGCCGTGCCGTTTATGATCGCATTGCTCAACAGCATTACGTATAGTCTGGTCATCAACCAGTTCAGGGGCGTGAGCCTGCTGCACTTTGCTCCAATGGGACTGGTAGCTATTTATATCTTGTTTTATCGTGGATCGGGTACGATTTCCATTAAGCAGCTCAAAGGAATTCTGCGTACACCGGTTAATGTACTGATGGTTGTTCTGGCGGTTGTTGCAGCCGCTGCTGGATATTATTATTTGACACGTACAGGGAACTCGGGTTCAGTAACCCCATTTGAGATGTTCCTGCGTACAACGCTGGAAGATACATTTGGCGTACGACCAAGGTTCAAAGAATTTGTGCTGGGACACCCGCTGTTTATCGTTGGCGTGTTCGCCGCTTTAAAATATCGTCAAGTCATCTTTGTACTCATTATTGCAGCGATTGGACAGTTGTCCATGGTGGATACGTTCGCGCATATCCATACACCGGCTGTATTATCTCTCATTCGCGGAGTGATGGGGCTGGGAATCGGCTTAATCTTCGGTATCATTGCTGTGGGTGTGTGGCAAGTAGCGGAAGGATGTTGGAAAAAATGGTCACCACTTCTCAAAAGTTAGTCATCTCGGGATATTACGGATTCCGCAATAGCGGAGACGAAGCGGTACTTAAGTCGATTCTGACTGCACTGGAAGAGGAGAGTCACAGATCTGGCGTCAACATTGAGCCGATCGTGCTCTCCATTGATCCAGAGTCGACGACCTCCATGTATGGGGTACGTTCCGTTCACCGTATGAAATTGAAGGAAGTTCGTGAAGCGATCAAGGAAAGTGACGGATTGATCAGTGGCGGCGGAAGCTTGCTGCAGGATGCAACCGGACTGAAATCCATTCCCTACTATTTGGGTGTAATCAAGCTGGCCCAGTGGCTCAAAAAACCTACGTTTATTTATGCTCAGGGAATAGGGCCCGTTAACCGTAAATTCTTCAATCCAATGATCCGATCTGTATTCAAGGGTTGTAAGTATATATCGGTGAGGGATGAACAATCCGCTGATTATCTGCGCGGACTTGGACTGCAGTGGAATCAGATTCATGTTGTGCCTGACCCGGTTATGGGACTGCCTTTGCCTGAAGGTAGTAGGGAAAAGAATGTTACGACGGGGACTGTGCCGGATCAATCGAGTGATGGTTCATCTGCGGGGCAAACCAAGCTTCCAGTCATCGGTGTATCCGTTCGTTTCTGGGAGTCCGATCGGAAGGAACTGACGGCGATTGCCTCAGGACTGAAGAAGCTATGTGCCAAAAAAGCAGTGCATCTGCGTTTTATGCCATTTCATTTGCCAAAAGATGAAGAGGCCTCCCGTTTTCTTATGGAGATGCTCGGAGACGTCACTAGTAAAGGCAGCGAGGTCAGCATAACTCCGAATCTCACTGATCCACAGCTCATGCTGGAGGAAGTCAGCAAGTGTGATGTTGTCATTGGCATGCGTCTGCACAGTTTGATCTATGCCGCATCGCAGTATGTGCCACCTGTGGCCATCTCATACGATCCCAAAATCGATCAGTTCATGCTCCGTCTGGATAGTGAGCCTGTAGGAAGCACGACTGCACTCGATGGGGACAAGCTGGCGAAGAGCGTAGCCTCTCTTCTGGATCAACGTTCACAGTGGTTGAAGGAAAACGAAGATCGCATTACCGAACTGAAGCAGGAGGCCAGAGTGCCTGCACAGCAAATTATTAACTATTTAGGCCGCAAAGGGTGAGATAAAGATGAATCAGACCGGACCAATACCTACCGTTTCGATCTATGGTATTCCTTTTTCCAAACTGACGATGAAAGAAACGGTGGAGACTCTCCGGGAAGCCGTGTTGTCGAAGAAGCCGCATCAGGTCATTACAGCGAACCCGATCATGGTGATGGCAGCACTGGAGAATCCGTCCATGATGCAAGTGATGCAATCTGCCGAGTTGATTGTACCGGATGGTACAGGCGTCGTATGGGCTGCCAATTATTGTGGTGATCCTGTAGCAGAGAGAGTACCTGGATTTGAGCTTTTACATGAATTGCTGCGGGTTGGAGAAAACTATCGTTGGGGCGTTTATTTGCTCGGTTCCACCCCTGAAGTGATTCAAGAAACGGCAGTTCGGTTACAACAGCAATATCCGGCGATCCGTATTGTGGGTTATCGCGACGGTTATTTTGGTCCGGCTGAGGACGAAGAAGTGGTTGCTTCCATTCGGGAAGCTGCACCTGATCTGCTGTTTGTAGCACGCGGTGCAGATACGCAGGAGCCCTGGATTCATAAGTATAAGGAGGCACTTCAGGTTCCCGTAACCATGGGCGTTGGTGGCAGTTTTGATGTCATTTCCGGTAAAAGTAAACGTGCCCCAAAACTGTTCCAGAAGCTAAGACTGGAGTGGTTTTACCGACTGCTCCGCGAACCAAGTCGTGCAGGTCGCATGCTTGCGCTTCCAAAATTCGCGATTAAAGTGATCCAGGACAAAGAAAACGTGACTAAAGCCCGTTAAATACAGGCTATTACGAGAAAAATGCACGTTTTTGCTAAAAATTGAGGTTGGCGTTTCGTGTGTGATCAGCGTATAATTCATTCCGGATTACATGTGTGCCAAAGAATGAATCAAACTTTTATTTGCACCGTGTCACTCCGACGTCAGAACAACCTTTCGATCGCTCTTATCCCCAGATTTTTCTGATATCCATCTTAATGGATAAAATCCGGTGATAAAGGCGAACGCTGCGCTTCTACAGGTTATTTCTGACTTCTCCGTTGTAGTGCAAGTGTATTCATTAAATACGGCTAACAATATTTCTTTATATATAAAAAAAGAGATCAGAGGATTTATAATTTCGTATGGGTATTATAATTGGGGGTCGAATGTTCAAATGGTAGCGATCTTTATCATTGGATTTATCGTGTCGATGGGACTGGCTCTTGCCCTGACACCGCTTGTCAAAAAGTTCGCGGTTAGAATAGGTGCAATGGACACACCGAATGCGCGTAAGGTGCACACTCGGATCATGCCACGTCTCGGTGGTTTGGGAATCTTTCTTGCTTTTATAATTACAGTAGCTGCACTTCTTCCTTTTGTATCTGCATGGTTTACAACAAGAGATATGAGCTTTGTCAGTGCCTTTCTGATTGGTGGTTCGATTATCGTTCTGATCGGGGCGCTGGATGACCGTTTCGAACTGTCAGCCAAAGTAAAACTGCTTGGGCAGCTCGTTGCTGCTGCTGTAGTCGTATTCGGATTTAATATCCGAGTGGATTTCGTCAACATTCCTTTTCAGGATTCGTATTCCTCACTGGAAGCTTGGGTATCCATTCCGCTGACGATTCTGTGGATTGTTGGTGTAACGAATGCGATTAACCTGATTGACGGTCTGGATGGTCTTGCTGCCGGTGTATCCGGTATTGCGATTGGTACCATTGCCGTGATGTCCTTCCTGATGGGCAATATGATGATTGCCTTGATGTGCTTAGTGCTGCTGGGTAGTATTATCGGGTTCCTGTTCTTCAACTTCCACCCGGCCAAGATCTTCATGGGAGATACGGGATCACTATTCCTTGGTTTCTCTCTGGCGATGCTATCCATGCTTGGGTTTAAACAAATTGCAGTCGTGTCCTTCATCACGCCGCTGATCATTATCGGTGTACCACTCTCGGATACCTTCTTCGCGATCATCCGTCGTGCGGTACAACGGAAACCGATTTTCTCACCGGACAAAGGTCACCTGCATCACTGCCTGCGTGAACTTGGATTCAGCCACCGTCAGACAGTGCTGATCATTTACGGTATTGCCGCATTCTTCGGTGTACTGGCGATCATTCAATCGTCGGCAGCCATGTTCGAAGCCAACTGGGTAACGTTTGTCGTGATCTGTATCATGATGTTCTTCCTGCAGGTTGGTGCAGAAGTCATTGGACTTGTAAGTAAAACCAGACGACCGGTTATTAATTTCCTGATGCGCATGCGTGTCAAAATTAATCCGGAGACTCGCTCGAAATCCTAAATAGATACGCTCGTTTACTGCAATTCTTGAATATTATCCAAGCCCCAAACCTTATCCAAGTGGATAAGGTTTTTTTGTTTATTTTGCTGTTTTTACTAAATAATTGGAACCTAGGCACCGATATAAGAGGTAACTGACTTAAAAAGAGGAGAGATGATTGCATGCAGCGTACGAAGAAGCCGATGATTTGGCTTATGATGGTGGCACTGGTTGTATCGTTGATACCGGCAGGCTTGACACCAGTCGCATCGGCGGCGGACAAACCAACGAGTTATTTTACTCCCGATATTTCCGAATTCAGAAATACGGTTGATTTGACATTGACAGCAGGGGCAAATCAGATAACACGAGATAAAGTATATAAAGTAACAGATGCTCAACAAGCGATTACGGGTACGTATACCAAAGTAACGGGTTCAACACTGGGTGCAAACATTCAATTGTTGAACTGGGACCAAAGCACAAATCGCTGGGTAGAAGATCCTGCACGTGTTGCTCCAGCGGTAGTCACGTTAGATACAGATAGACCGGATAATCGTTTCAAGGCAAATCTGACTCTTTATCCGGGTATGAACCGCATCACATTTACGGGAGCACAAGGACAGAATGAACGTTCTGAGACATTTTATATCTTGTTTGACCAAGTACCATACGTAGAAAAGCTACAAGTACTCGGTGGATCGGATAATCTGGACCTTAATGAAGGAACTCAAATTGTAGTAAACAAGGACGAGATTACGCTTCAAGGTAAAGCTGTCAACGCTACGAAAGTGACGGTTTCTGTAAACAATGGTCAAGCTTTGGCAACACAGCTTTTACAAGATTATTCATTCTTCTCTCCGCAGCTTAAGCTGAATCCCGGCGTGAATGATCTGAAGCTGGTAGTACAAAATGGTTCTGACACACTAACGTTCAACTATTCGCTATTTTATTATGATGAGAAAAATCCAATCGTGAAGTTGGATCTGTTAGATTCCAGTAGAAATGCACAAAGTTTGCTTGGTGTTGAACCCGTATTCACTGAAGATACGGATAATGCCAAAGTGCATGTACAAATGTTGATTCCCTATGACGAAGTAAATAAAAATAAATTCAGCGAAGGCGCTGAAATTTATGTAGACAACAACACAACAAAAGAGACACCAACCTTTACTGAAGAAGTTTTCATTCCAAGTCTGAAAGATAACACGCCTTCGTATTGGTTAGTTTCTTTTGATATCAATGCTGTGTATTTTAACAAGGGTACAAATGGCGAAATTTTAGAAGATCAAAATCATACATTGTCCGTAACTTACGGAACAAAGACTGTAAGCAAACGTATGGATTTCCAGTACATGAAAGGTCAGACCGTCATTACTGATCTGAAGTATCTCAAGGGCTATAGCGGAAGTGGGACTGACAATCTCCCGACTGGGGAGCCTTTGAACGGTGCTAAAGTGGACTCAGGTGACTTCTACATTATGGTCAACACGAACGGCAAACCAGCTAATCCGCTGACAGGATTGAAAGCCAATTACCTTCCACTCGGGACAAGTGGAATCACGGTTAACCATGTGGCTACAGTTTCAGATACCAGTTATATCTTCAAAGTGGTTGGATTAAAGAACGGTAACCAAACGGTTCGTTTTAACTACGATAGTTCAACAGCCTATAAAGATGTTACCATTTCATATGCATCCAAAAATTATATATATGTTGAAAATTTGACTGATGGTCAAACGTATAATGTGGATTCTGGGGCCAACAATACCCTAGCCGTCAAAGGACAATACATTGACTTTGAAGACACAATCAATAGTAATTATTTCGTTGCAGAAGTGTTTGCTAACGGTGTGAAGGTTAAATCAACGAACACTTCAGAGGGGCTTGACCCTACCTGGTTAAATAAAACCACCGGAGCTTTCAATTTTCCCCTGAATATTTCCTTAAAGGACGGACCTTTGGTCTTTGGGGAAAACAGAATTATTTTGACAGGTACAGGTAAGGATGAGAAGGGACAAGCACGTGAAATTCGCAAAGAACTCCGGATATATGTTGTAGATAATAATGTATCTACAATTACTAACTTCCAGCCTGCTGTAGGAAAAGATCGTCCTAGCTTTCCACCAAAAGAATTCAGTGCGGACAACCCGCAGCTGGCCCAGATTTTCAATCTTACACCTGATTTTATTTACAATGATAGCAAGTATACGACTAGCTTAAAGAACTACGATTTGGTTCTGCGTGGTAGCGGTGCAGTCAAGATGAATTTGAATATGGGAACCAAAAATATCCTGTCAGTTGACTTGCCGGCTAACTCGGTAAATAATGCAGTGGTGACTTTCGCAGGTGATCGCTACACTTATGATTTCGCAGGTGATCAAAAAGACTTTATTATGCGTGTTCAGGATTTGGTTGCAGATGCGCCAGGGACCTATGTATACACCTTGGAGCTAATCAATGAGACCGGAGCTAAAACATCGCAAAAACTAGAGATTGTCAGAGAAGTGAGTGCCTATCGCATTCTGTCTCCACAACCAACAGTTGGTAACCAAATTGTGGTAAACAAGAACTTTGTTCACTTTGACATTGAAGCAGAGGGTGCAACCGAAGTCCTTATTGGTAAAGATCCTGCTGTAAAACGTACAGATTTGGGTGAGAACCGTTTTGTATATGACTATGTAGGATTGAAACAAGACAAAGAAAATAAAATCAAAATCACAATCACACGTGCTGGTACAAGTAACACGGATACCATTGAGGTGTTCTATACAGGTACTGTAGGTGTAGATGCCCAGTACATGGCGCCGAAAGTGGCGACCAAATATACAGTATTCAACAAGGGACTTCAACTCAGTTTCCCGAAAGGTACTGTAATGCAAAGCACCAGCACAAGAGGTATTACGAAGTACTATCCCGATACGAAGCTTCTATTTGGTATTGCAGACCCGACTACGGGGATTGTAGAACGTCGCAATGACTATGGTAACATTATTGGCTTCCCTGGAACGGGTGAAAATAGTGGTGCTCCGGCTTGGAGTATTCCGGATGAGTACTTGCTTAACTTTGGATCAACAAGTGCATCAAGTAACTTTGGGGCAATTTCTGATATCTATTGGATTAATGGAGGTTTGGGTGAGTCGGGAGATCTGGGCTCAGCTACGTATGCAGCTCCAACGAATGGATTGACGCCTTACTCCGTGGAAGGGTTGTTTGGTAATCCTCAGACACCTACAGAGCGCAAAATTACACCATCACAGCGGGGAACTCTTACGCTCGCCTTTGATTCTAACGTGGTAGACGAAGCCGGTTCCACAATTACCGTATATCGGTATACAGCAACTCGTCAGTGGGAAAATATCGGTGGTGAGGTTGATACCAAAGCACATACAGTCACTGTGCCATTCGATGAATTCGGCTACTATAAAGTAATGAAGTTGAGTCGAAGCTACAATGACATAACGAATCATAACTGGGCTCGTAATATCTTGAATGGTCTCTATTCCAAAGGATTTATGAACAACTTGCGTTTCGAGCAATTTGGTACAGATGATCAGACAACTCGTGGTGAGTTTGCGACACTGCTGGTTAAAGGTCTTAATTTGCCAATTAACTCGGACAATAATCGTACGTTCGTGGATCTAGTACCAGGTGCACGTTCTGCAACATGGGATTACGACCGAATTGAGACAGCGGCAAGAGCAGGCATTGTAACGGGTCTGACGGACGGTGTGTTTGGACCGGATCAACCGTTGACACGTGAACAAGCAGCAGTCATGATTGCTCGGGCTCTGAAGCTGAAATTGGCAGCGAATGATAGTAAGATGGATGCTTCACTTGCTAAGGCATTTTTGGATTCAGGCAGCATTGAGAAATATGCAGGTCCATCGATTATGGCAGTATCAAAGGCTAAAATCATGGAAGGAGCCGCTGTAACGGTTCCGGGCCAGAAGAAGCCACAGTACAATTTCAATCCAAAAGGTAATTTGACTCGTGCAGAAGCGGGTAAAATTGCTGTTGAACTGCTCAAGAAAAGCACCAAAGTATTCCCTAAAAACTTGAGCTAATTCATCCAAGTTCATTTAAGCATTATTGGAAGGACCTGTCCCTTGTGCTAGAGGGGCGGGTCTTTTCGACTGTAAAGGAAACAGCAAAAGAACACTTTTATAATAGAAGAAAGATGTCTTTTACCAATAACTATTTTTGTAATTTGCTAGAGTTTAAGATACAATAACGGTAAATACACAATGATCTAGAGGGTGAAGTTAGCTAATGAAACCGATTTATTCAAAGGCCCAGTTGGGCTATATGAAGGCGAAGACACAGTTTGAGAAGCAGGCAGTCATTCTGGAGAAAAAGCTGGAAGATACACGCAAGACGCAAGACATCTCTCAAGAGGTTATGGAAGGGCTCGTACAGACGACTGGCTTCCATGATGCATATAACCAATTGGTGCTGGCTGAGAATGAATTGATTGAATGGTCTCACACCACCATGAAGCATGAGAAAACATACCGGGAGAACCGTTTGGCCATTGACGATATGTATCTGAAATTGAACAGTGATCCCAAAATGCGTGCTCAAATTATTGATCTTGCGATGAAAATTCGTTAAGCCATAGAACGAGGAATTACTTAAGGCATCCCTGTAGGGGTGCTTTTTATTTTTTTACATATCATACAAACTGTCGCTTCATGGAGGGAAATTAAGGGTATAAATAAACGTCTTCATCAAAATAAACACAGAGTAAAAGCTTAACCGCAGCTGATTAGATAAGGAATTCATAGGTTTTGAACTGTCCCAGACCCGCATTGTATCAATACATAAATTAGTTCAAAACTTTTTTTGAAGAATCCGCAACTTTTTGAAATCTACTGCGTTTAAGATGTAGAGTCGAAAACATTGGGCCTCTTACCAAGAATGACCTCGTGAAGAATCTTGTCTATTTATTAGAAAAAATTGCTTTACGACACGAGAGACCCATTGTATAATACGTAAGGTAGGATTAGGAAACTACTCTATTTTCGTATGGTTCTATTATTTCTCTAGTTTACAAGTTTCTGTGATAAGCTCACAGACATCATTTATATTAACTTGCTCATGACTCTGGAAAGGGGGTGCGACAATAGAATGAGGAACACGAGCGACCCTATTAAAGAAAATTCCCATGTTATGAACGCCCAAGGAGGAGAAAAAAAGGTTATGAAGAAAATTTTATCCGTCGCTTTGTCTACAGCAATGGCATTCTCGATGTTTGCATCTGTAGCATTCGGTGATACAGCAGTTACACCACAACAACAATTTGATGCATTGAAAGCTAAAGGTATCTTCAACGGTTACCCAGATGGCACAGCTGGTCTGGACAAAGAGATGACTCGCGCTGAGTTCGCAAAAGTTATCACTAAATTGCTCGGCTTGAAAGAGATCACTGGTGTGTACTCTTACAATGACAAAAACTACAACGCTAAAAACTGGGCTGCTCCTTACATCGAAGCAGTAACAGCTGCAGGCATCATGGAAGGTAAAAACGTTGAGAAGAAAATCTTCGACTTCAACGGTAAAGTAACTATCGCTGAGATGGCTACAATCCTGACTCGTGCACTGGATCTGGAAATCCCAACTGAAACTAACAACAACGCAGCAGCATGGGCTAAAGGTTATGTTCAAGCAGCGATCAACGCTGGTCTGATCGACGCTAACGCTAACTTTGGCGCTAACGCTTCCCGCGAATTGTTGGTAGGTGCAGCTTACTCTATCGATCAAGCTCAAAGCTTGAAAGTAGAATCTTACACAGTATCCGAAGCTGGTAAAGTAGTTGAATTCAAAATCAGCGACGGTGAAACTGTAAAAGTAACTTTGGATAAAGCTCTCGAAGCTAACAAAGAAACTGAAGTAAAATTCACTTACAAAGATAAAGAGTTCACTGAGAAAGTTACTTATGTAGTAACTGCAGCAACAAAAATTGAAGGTGCTACTGCTAGCAACTACAAAGAACTGGTTGTGAAGTTTGATGGTGAAGTTGATGCTACTACAGCTGAAAACACTGCAAACTACACTGTGAGCGGTCGTACATTCGAATCCGCAACTTTGTCTGCTGACAAGAAATCAGTAACACTTCTTGTTAGCGAAAATACAGGTAACCTGCCACAACAAAGAGATACAAACTTGGTAGTTAAAGGTGTTAAAAACGCTACAGCGACTAAAACTTTCGATGAGACAGTTAAATTCACTGCAGTAGATACACAATTGCCAGAAGTGAAATCTGTTCAAGGTCTGGGAACAAAAGCATTGCGCGTTGAGTTCTCTGAGCCAGTAACAAGTGCAACTGCTGGAAACCTGGCTAACTACAAAGTGAACGGTCAAGCAATTTCCGGGTTCGTTAAATACACTTACCCTAACATTGCTTTCATCACAACTGATCTTCCAGTTGGAGAGCACACTTTGACAGTATCCGGAGTGAAAGACTTCGCAGGATTTAGCGCATCAACTGCTGAATCTAAATTCACAATCGCTGAAGATACAACTGCACCAGAAATCACTAAAATCACTACCAACGATCTTAAGAAAGTTGTTGTAGAATTTAATGAGCCAGTTAAGTCTGTATCCAGCGCTTACCAAACTTCTAGCAACAAGAGTGCAACTGTATCCATCAAAGATAACGTTGTAACGTTGACATTCTCTGATGCAAACCGCCTGAGCTTGGGTGAGTCCACAGTTTACTTGAACGGTGTTACAGATTACAGCAATAACTCTGCTGATCGTAACGCAAAAGTGACTCCAGAACTTGACACAATTCGTCCAACAGTTACAGGTGTTACATCTAAAGCTGTTGATGGTAAAACAGAATTGACTGTTGAATTCTCCGAGAAAATCAGCACTGAAGACTACAATAAAGTTGATAACTATGTTCTGAAAGACTCTGCTGGTAAAATCTACACTGGTAAAGGATTCACTACTAAAGGTAACCCTTCTGTAGCTCCTAAATACGTTGTAGACAAAAACGGCAAACTTGATGAAACTAAAGTAGTACTTACTTCTGTTGGTGGAACATTGCCAGCTGGTAACTACACTCTTGAAGTTTCCGGAGTACGTGACCAAGCAGCTATTGGTAACACAATTATTCCTCAATCCGTACCATTCACTCTTACACAAACTGGTGCGTTGGAAGCAAATGCTGCATGGTTCAATGATGATGTAGCTAACAACGAATACCAAGTATATGTACAATTCAATAGACCTGTAGCAACTTCGGGTAACGGTAACGCACTCGATGTTAACAAATATGATTATGTTGTGACTAACGCTACTTACAAGCCTTTCCCAGCATCTTCTACTACAGTACAATTGTACAATGCTAATACAGTATTGTTGACTGTTTCTAAAGATGATGTGAATCTGAATGGAGCTACTGATTTGCGTGTAGTTAACGTTGCTGATACAAATGGTAACTTCGTTAATGGTGGTACAGTGAAGTTCACTTCCCAAAACGAATCTACAGTTGGAGTGGTTACAGATTCCGTATACGCAAAAGCTCAAAACAAAGTTGAAGTTAAATTCGATGGCGAATTGACATTTGTGAATAAAGATGACTTTAAATTCGCTGGTACTGACTCTGATTTCAATATTACTAACCAATCAGTAGTAGATGGTAAATCAGTTGTTGAGTTTACTTTCGTGAAAGATACAGCTATCCCTTACAACTCTGGCTTAACTCTGGCGACTGTAGCGAAAGAAGATATTAAATCTACTGATTCTGTTGGCCGCAAACTTAAAGCTTTGGCTAGCACACCTGTACTGGATGGTATCAAACCAGTATTCGCTAAAGACTCCAAAGATGCTAACGGTGCTTCAAATGCAATCACTGCAAATGGTAACAAAGTTACATTGAAATTCACTGAAATTGTGAAATCTAACTTTACACCAGCTGCTTACGTTGTAGTTGTAGATGGAACTAAAGTTAATGTAACAAATGCTGAAGCTAATGGATCTGATACTTTGACTTTGACACTTGATAAAGCAGTTTCTGCTGGTCAATTGGTAGAAGTTGAACTGGTTAACAACAGCACTGGTTCGTTCGTAACAGACGTAGCTAATAATGCTGCTGAAAACTTCTATGCAAGTGTAAGAGTGAACTAATCTTAATTTCTTCAGACCAACCCAACATAATTTCTGTTGGGTTGGTTTTTTATTTTCCGAAGAACTAATTTACGGGATCCTCTATTTAGTCGTTTAGTTAAACTCGGGAGATTAAACACAACAACATCGTAACTTTCTCTCCCTATTAAACGTTTATACTATAAGTGCAACAAGCAACTTATGGGAGGTTTGGAAGTGAATCAAAGAAAATTGTTTGTAAGTTTGCTCGCGAGCACCTTGTTGATTAGCTCAACCGCTGGGATTGCAATGGCAGCGAGCACAACCAATAAAACGTCAGCCAACAGTTCAAACAGCACTTCAACGAAGAAAGCGACAACAACAACGAACAAGGTTGTACATACATTAAGTAACTTATCCCCTGTTAAAGTAACATCACGCAGCACCGTAAAACTAACAGATGTAAATATCCTGTCTCAAGATGATGGCAACGTGGTTACGTATACATTAACTTACAAAAACAATGATAGCTCGCCACTCATGATGATCGATTATTGGAGCAAAGTGAAAACAAAAGGCGGAACGCTCTTCTCACCTAAACTGATTGCGAAGGATCAGGAGAAGAAAACAGTTGCCCCAGGATCCACCGTAGATCTAACGTACGTTATGAAAGTTGGACGTGAAGTAAAGCTAAGCGATCTGAACTTTCTCATCGTTAAATGGGATTTCAATCAAGCGAATTATGAACGAACGCTGGGTAAGTTCAATGTGCCCGCTTCCTATAGCATTACGACACCCGTTGGGAAAACGAAAACCGTTCGACTTAGTGACTCAGCTGTTAAGGTGAAAGTCGCCGGTATTAAGGTATTCCCAGGGGAAGATAAGAATCAGTATGTGAAAATTGGTGTGAATTTAAACAATATTAGTTATAAATTGCTTGAAAACCCGAACATCAAATGGATTTTGCGTACACCAAGTGGAACAAATTATCCGCTTACTCCAGATAAGGATAGTACAAGCGTGAGCATTCAGGCTCAGGCGAATAAAGCCCTCAGCTTAATGGCATCACTACCAACTTCGGTTAAATTGCAGAAATCCGAACTTCTTCTTGTTGAAGAACAGGGCGAGGAGAAATCAGTTTTACCTGTAGCTGCATTACAACTGCCAGAAGCCAGTAAAACGAACGTAGAGGTGGCTGCGAATCAGCCGAATATCATATCGGTTGAAGGTCAACGGTTGTCCACACTTCTAGAGTCGGCCAAGGTCCGAGTAGATGATGGAGCATACGATCTCAACATGCAGCTGGTGCTTAAGAATGAAGGTAAGAAAGCGATCAAAGTACCAACATATACATTTGAGGTCCGTACCACAGATGGAACGGTGTATCCAATAGAAACAAAAGCATTGGATGCTCTGAAGCTGAATCCTGGAGATATTAAAACGATCAAGCTTAATACGAGTCTTCAAGGAGACGGAGATACGAGCAAAATCAAGCTGTACGCGATGAGTCCGATTGATAAAAGCGAAAATACCGAATCAGCCACTCCGTCTAACAGTTTTGAATTTTCCTACCCTGTTGGCGTTTATGCCATCCCACAAGCTGTTTCGAGTGGTGATGGATTAAATACAGAAAGTGTGATTAAAAACAATAAAGGAACCTTTGGTGTTTCTTTAGGTTCTTTACAACGGCTGCCTTGGTTGGACAGTGACATTGTTGCAGCAAAAGTTACCATCCGTAATGCAGGCACCAAAACAGTACAGCTACCTGAGCTGGAAGCTATGTTTACCATTGATTCCGCTCAAGTTGATGGAGATAAGAAGCTAATCTATACACAGAGCGGCAAATTGTTGGGAGCGGGTATGACGACAGAAGCCTATCTGCTAACCAAGATTCCTTCTGAGCTTCGTATGAGCCGACTGGAAGTAAGTTTAATTGAGAAAGTTAGTGAAGAAGAAACAAATGAATGGATTACGTTGAATACATCAGGGCTGATTCAGCCGATTTCTTATGTTGGCTCAGGTAAGACATACACATCCGGTACAGCGGATAAAGAGACGGAGATGGGTGTACGAAGAACCATTCGTTATCCGGGCACTTCATCAGATATTGTGTATACCGAATTCGAGATGACGAATAAATCGCTCCGTCAGAGCGGTCTTGGCAAGCTAGTTGGATACTTCAAAACTTCGGACGGGCAATATTACCGAGCAACCGCAAAACAATCTGAACGATTACCTGGACCGGGGCAAAAGTCGATTGTTACGTTCTGGGCTAAGGTTCCGAAATCAGGCACATTCTCGGATATGCGTCTGATTGTAGGAGAGGGCATTGCGGATAGCAAGTTTGTTACAGGTGAAGGAGAGGCAACTGCCTACGTGAATGCACTGGCCTTTGAGGTGCCGCCAACGTCCATTAATGTATTGGGCACATTAACGAATATTGATCTCTATCCATATACCTTCACTGCGAACAGTGTGCGTGCATATCTGGCAGGCAGTTCGTCAGTTCAGGTAGAGATGAATTACAGCTTGTCGCGTAACGAGGAGATTGAAATGGGTGAGAATGAACACAAACTCATTTTTACTTTGACCGATCAGGCAGGTAAAACATTTGAGAAAGAACTGGCCATAGGGACAGATCTGAAAACTGGTACCAACCAAGCAATAAGTTGGAGTATTGAAGACAGCTTCTTCGAGAAAATGCGCGGTGGTTCCTATCGCTTGAACGTGTATGACCAGTTCCAGGGACAGCGTATTCGGCTGGCCGAGCAAGGATACGGATACGATATGTCCAAATTTCCAAAAGAAGAACCTGAAGATTTTAGATAAGTACCTAACCTTCTAATCTCGTATAATTAGATAAGCAAAACCTCGCTTCGTATCATTGGAGCGAGGTTTTGCTTGTCGCACTGGGTATTTTTCTCTATAGTAAATAATAGATAGATTACCAGAGGAGGAAGCAAAGCAATGAAACCTTATATGAAAGTATCCCTGGCTGCGCTGGCTATCGGTGTTGGCGTCTGGGTTGGGTCTGTATACAGCAACACAGCTATCGGTGCAGGAACAAGTCAACCAGGGACAGCGGATGATCCGGTTGTGACGAAGAGTTATGTAGATCAACAAATTCAAAAGGCCTTAAATGGAGGAACTAATGCCGACTCGGGAAGCTCCGCAGG
The DNA here is from genome assembly GCF_040546835.1 of Paenibacillus sp. PvP094. Lineage (NCBI taxonomy): Bacteria > Bacillati > Bacillota > Bacilli > Caryophanales > Paenibacillaceae > Paenibacillus > Paenibacillus sp. PvP094. The sequence goes on from NZ_JBEPOM010000001.1 coordinate 2,681,512, forward strand.
CAATAATAGTGGATCTACAGGTACAGGCAACACAGGTGGTGACACCTCGCTTCCACCGGTGGTATCTGGAGCATCCGATGCCGTAGAGATCGTTACCGTGAAGCCGGGTCAACAGCTGATCGGTGCTTCTGGCGCGGAGTTCATCGTACGCAGCGGCAAGGCTGTGATCGTCAGTGAAGGTACGAACGGTGTTGCTGATCTGACGGACGGGGTTGACCTGACGAATGGACAGGCAGCGCCGACCAATCACCTGCTCTCTTTTCCAAGGGATGGACGGGGTATAGCGGTATTGGATGGTAACAAGTACAGTCTGACGGTCATGGTTCGCGGCGGATATTCTTTGAAATAGGTTAAGCAATTATTCGCATTTTTATTCATCTCATATGTGTAGATTAACCAGTTCTAACAAACATTTATAAGGCTAGCCATCAGGGTTCCTGCTCACTCTATAATTGTACAAAACCAATTAAACGGAGGTGCAGGAATCATGGCTAGAAGTAACCGCAGAGTGGTACCGGAAAGTCGTCAGATGCTGGATCAGATGAAATATGAGATTGCTGCCGAGTTTGGTCTGAATGTAGGGTATGGTCAAAATGCCCTTGCTGGTGCAGATACCGAGTTTGGTTCTGAGCTGGGAGCTGTGAGTGATCATTCCTATGGGCAGTACAAAGGCTGGGGTCATCTGACTTCCCGTGAGAATGGATCGGTTGGTGGCGAGATTACGAAAAGACTGATTGGTCAGGCAGAAAAGCAGTTATTATAAGGTTTTTCCTTATCCCACATGGTTTGACACGGCTTGACAAATGCGATAAGATGGCATTTGAGGTATGCAACCTTTTCCAGGAGGAAAAGGTTGATTTTTTGTTAAGGCAATTACCTGAAAAATCCTTATCTTCGTAACTGCGGACCCTGCGTCCTTATTCCGCCCGGAAAGCTTTCGAGGGTACAGTGAACGAATCACCGTAAATGTTTTGTTCGGGCAATCGCCATACTACTAGTTATGGGAGGTTGAAACTTCATGTCTGTTAAAGGCCGACATCTATTCACATCGGAGTCTGTAACCGAAGGACATCCGGATAAGATTTGCGACCAGATCTCGGACGCCGTATTAGACGCGTTTCTGGCGAATGATCCAAACGCTCGCGTAGCGTGCGAAGTTTCCGTGGCTACAGGCCTAGTGCTTGTCATCGGTGAAATCAGTTCAGCTTCTGAATACGTAGACATTCCGGCCATTGTACGTAACACGGTTAAGGAAATCGGGTACACACGTGCCAAATATGGTTTTGACTACAATACTTGTGCCGTTCTGACTTCTCTGAACGAGCAGTCTGCGGATATCGCGCAAGGCGTTAACGCAGCACTGGAGAACCGTGATCCGGCTCAAGTCGCTCGCGAAACAGAAAACATCGGTGCGGGTGACCAAGGTCTGATGTTCGGGTTTGCAACGAATGAAACACCAGAACTCATGCCATTGCCAATCGCATTGTCCCACCGTATTGCACGCCGCCTCGCTGAGGTACGTAAAAACGGTACACTGGATTACCTCCGTCCGGACGGTAAAACTCAAGTAACGATCGAATACGACGGTGACAAAGTAGTTCGTGTCGATACAATTGTAGTATCCACTCAGCACGCTGAAGAGACTACCCTTGAGCAGATTCAAAAAGATATTAAAGAACAAGTTATCCTGCCTGTCGTTCCGGCTGAATTGCTGGATGAGCAGACTAAATATTTCATCAACCCAACAGGACGTTTCGTTATTGGCGGACCTCAAGGAGATGCAGGCCTGACTGGACGTAAAATCATCGTAGATACCTACGGCGGTTATGCACGTCACGGTGGTGGCGCGTTCTCCGGTAAAGATCCGACAAAAGTAGACCGTTCCGCTGCCTATGCGGCTCGCTACGTAGCGAAAAACCTCGTTGCTGCAGGTCTTGCTGACAAAGTGGAAATCCAGCTCGCTTATGCGATTGGTGTAGCCAATCCGGTATCGATCAACGTGGATACATACGGAACTGGCAAAGTCAGCGAAGAGAAGCTGGTTGAGTTGGTACGTAACAACTTCGATCTGCGTCCAGCTGGCATCATCCGTATGCTGGATCTGCGTCGCCCAATTTACAAACAAACGGCTGCTTACGGTCACTTCGGCCGTACAGATCTGGATGTACCTTGGGAGCAAGTGGACAAAGCAGATGCTTTGAAAGCTCAAGCGGGTCTGTAAGTTAAATTGTGATAGATCAAAGCCTTTGGTTCCGATCAGGAATCAGGGGCTTTTTTGCGTACATAAGTAGTTGGCTAAGTAGGAGGTTTTATAAACGAAATAAGATTCCTTTTATTCCCTTTTGACTAAATAAAATGTCTGTTCTAACCGACATACATAATGAGGTCTGTTCATTAGACAGGAGAAGAAGTATAAGATGAGGGGGACGAATCGGTGCGTTTGAAACGAATAGCCAAAATGAGTACAATCGGGCTTTTAATCGTACTATTAACTGCCCAAGGTTGGCTAACAAGTCTGCTTGGAGTGGAAAACACGGCTTATGCAGCAGATGACTTAACTACGTTAGGGGTCACGGCAACGTTACCTGTAACAGGAGAGAAAAACGTAAATGGAGTAACCCCATTGGAGATCGAATTTGGCCAACCTGTTCGAAAAGCAGCGGGGACTGCCAGTGGATACATATCAATAAAACGTGTGTCAGATGATTCGGAGGTTATTCCACCGATCTTAGTGGACCCAACGGAATCAAGTAATATTAGCATTACGCCAGATGACGCCAGTGTTCCGGATGTAGGGAGAAAAGTGACGATTAATCATGCACCTCTGCCAGGAGGGACATATTATGTTCAAATCGATAAAAATTCATTTGTATACGCGGATGAGAATAATACTGCTTTCAACGGACTGAGCAAAGAATGGACGTTCCATACACAAGGTGTAGGCACAGCATCATTGGTAGAGAAGATTCCTGCGAATGCAGCAATGCAGGTATCGCCTTCATCTAATATAACGATGACATTTGATAAAAAGGTTTTTGCAGGTGCTGGGAAACTGCAGATTTTTCAAGGGACTACATTATATGAGGAAATACCTGTGAATGCAGGTTCTCCACGCGTTAATGGTCTGGGGACGAATTCCATTGTGATTGATCCGGAGAAAAACTGGAATAGTAGCAGCACATATTATGTTGTTATGCCAGAAGGTCTTTTAAGAGATGAACTGGGGAACGACATCAGAGGAATAACGGGAACCGAGTGGGGTTTTGGCGTAATCTCTGATCCTACTGCTCTCACCGTATCATCTGTTTCCCCAACAAACGGTACGACGAATGCACCTTTGACGGGAGAACTAACGGTTACATTTAATAAAGAGCTTGATACCAATTATCCAGGCAATGCAACGTTGAGAAAGGCCAATGGTGGAACCGTAGCTGTAACAACAACCATTAGCACTTCAAACAATAGACAGCTGCGAATTGTTCCGCAGAGTACACTGGAAAGCAATACGAATTATTATGTGGATATTCCTGCAAATGTGTTCAGGGACAAGGCTGGTAACCTCTTTACAGGATTGACAGGTACCAGTTCATGGGGCTTTAAGACGCTTAGCAGAGATACTACAGCCCCGGTTCTCAAAACAGTTAAGATGTATAGTAACAATACGATTCGACTTACTTACGATGAAAGTTTGTTTAGCGCGAATCCAGCTTATAGCAGCTTCACGGTAACAGTAAATGGGGAAGCGCGTAATGTCAGCACTGCATATGTATCAGGAGATAGCGTATATGTCGTACTCGATACAGGTGTTGCTGTAGGGCAGGTTGTCCGGATCGGGTATACGCCTGGACTGCGTCCTATACAGGATACTTCCCTGAACCCGGCTGCTTCGTTTGCAGCACGAGATGTGGAAAATACACTGGACTCCGTTATGTCCAAACCACGGGAAGGTACTGTATATTACAGTACAATTAATCTCTACTACCCGGAAACAGTATATATTAACTCCAGTGATGCAGCATCACAATTCAGTGTGACTGCAAACCAGTCTTCGGTAGGAATTAACAGCATATCATTAACCAATAGTTCAATGGTTACATTGAATCTGAGCCGTTCCATTACCGATGGGGAAGTGGTTCGTGTCTCGTATGCACCAGGCTCTTCTCCTGTAAAAGACAGTCGGGGACAAGCTCTTGCGGGATTCAGCGGCTTCTATGTTCGGAATAGCATCGATACCAAGGCGCCTGAATTTCAGAGTGCCGAAATAAGTGGCTCCAAGCTATGGATCCGTTATAACGAGCCACTTAGAACAACTAACAAACCGTTAAAAAGCCAGTATTCTGTCCTTGTAGATGGTAAGCCTTTATTTGTAAACGACACGGATATTGAAGATGAAACCGTCACGCTGACTTTGGCTTCAGCCGTAGGCACGAACCAGAATGTAACACTTTCTTATGTACCGGGTGCATTGCGTCTGACGGACCTAAACGGTAATCCTGCTGGTTATATCAACTTAACACCTGTAAGCTACACAGCGGGTAATGGTATGGTGAAATCAGCTATATTGCAAGGAGATACCGTGACTGTTACTTTTAGGGAATCTCTACAGTCACAGACACTGCTTACCCCATCTCAATTCGGTGTACAGTTGGGAGGCTCACAGGTAAGTGTGGTTTCTGCAGCATCAACTGGTGCAACACTAACTCTGAAGTTGTCCAGCTCGGGCACCAACGGACAAACAGGAACGGTAAGTTATGCACCGGGGATCATCCCGCTGCGCACGCTTGATAACGTCATTGTTGAGGCATTTGGACCTTTATCGATTAGCCAAACTCAAAGCACAGGTTCAACTACCAATACTGGAAGTTTAAGTGGAAATCTGCCATCATGGCTAACCGTATCGGACACATCGGCTTTTAACCAGTCCATGTATGTCATGAGCACGGATGCAGCGGCAACAACTTCCGCCCAGTCGCGCAATAGTCGCTCTACCCGTCAGTTTAATGTGGATGCTAGCAAGCTAAACCAGGCATTTCAATATGCAAGCCTAAGCAACAATTCAAGTCGAATGGTCGTATTTGAAGTTCCTTCAACAGAAGCATCAGCTTATGTAGGATTCCCAATAGACACGCTAAAAGAAATCGCTTCACGTGAACGTTTTTCATTTATTGGGGTGAAATATGGAGATCGTCTGTGGTCAGTGCCTTTGTCAGATTTGAATCCTTCCAGTATTGCACAAAGCGTGAATGCAGGTTCGGGCTCTTCATACTTTTATATTCAACTCGAATCGGTTCCTGTAACGGTCTCCGGTACAATGGACGGTATGCTTGCATCCGCCGGAGCACAAAGAGTATCTGACATTACGGATGTTTATCTATCAGCATATAATGGCTATAGTGGCCAGCGTGCAGAACAACTGGTGAAGAGTTCAATTGCACTCAGATTGCCTTCAACGACAACAGGACCGGTTACGGGTCTGGTCTACATTGATCAAGGTACTTCAGCTCTGGCTAATATTCCTCATCATTTCTCCAATGCAACTGGAGCGGTTATTATAACAGGACAGCTGAAAGGCAATCAGGCTATTGTGGCTGCATCCCATCCCGTTACATATCGGGATACTGCCTCACACTGGGCTAAGGACGTCATTGGTGAGTTGTCTGCAAAATGGATTATCAATGGACAAAATGGAACCTTGTATGTTCCTGATCAGCAAATATCACGAGCAGAATTTGCTACTTTAGTGGCAAAAGGGTTGGGATTACCAGGCGACTATGCTAGTGCTCAACAATTCAAAGATGTTCGTTATGGTGATATATCAGGTGCATATATTGGTGCAGCGGCTAAAGCGGGTATCGTCACTGGTAATACGGATGGTACTTTCAAACCGGATAGCCTCGTGACTCGTGAGCAGATGGCCATCATGATGGTTCGGGCTTTGGATTATGCAGGTCAGCCAACCGTTCTGAATACTTCGGCAGCTTCAACACTGTCCAAGTTTAAGGATAGTAACAAAATTCAATCCAAGGATTCTGTTGCCAAGGCTGTACAGGAAGGCATTATTCAGGGGATGACATCGAAGACGTTTGTACCACAAGGTAATGCAACACGTGCACAAGCGGCAGTAATGTTGAAACGTGTCCTGAACAAATTGGGTTATCTGTAGTCCGAGTCGGATTAAACTGTTCTATCTAGTTAATGTGGAGAGTGACAGTTTATCAGATTGATTTTCTCTTTTTTGGCAAGTTAGTAGCAGTATAAACAATAATCTATTATTTAACATGTGACTTCAAGTGTGGCCATTCCATGCCATGCTTGGGGTCTTTTTTTGTGCGGAATACCCTCAAAGTTGGCTGCGGGCGTAACTTTTTCCACGAAAAGCAGTCTATTAATAGTAGAGTATACTAGGGATCCGGCTGTTCTCTGCCATCTGGCGGCAGGACACGTGATGTCTAAGATTGATATACAAGATGGGAGAGACGTTTCAAACATGCTGGGGAAACACGGGAAACCGCTGGAAGACGTGAAGGGCAGCAAGGCGAAGAAATGGGCAATTGTGACACTGGCAGGTGTGATCTGGATTGCACCGGTTTTGGGAGCAGGGCAGCAGGTCTGGTCGGGAACGACGTGGCAGTCGGTAGCTGCTGCGGCATCTACAAGTACAAGCAAGTTAAGTGAGGAAATTCTGACTTCCGGCGCGAAGCTCATGAAATACAAATATACAACCACAAGATCCGGCTCGAAAGTGAATGTGCTGGCAGACGTAATTCAGGTAGATCTGCAAAACCCTTATGTGAAACTCGATGTGATGACAGGTAAGGGCGGCAACTTGAACAGTAAACAAAGCACAGGCGGCATGGCCAAGGAAAACGGTGCAGTTGCTGCCGTGAACGGTGATTATTTTAACGTATCCGGGGAGCTTGCTCCAATTGGTGGACAGGTCTCAGACGGTGTTCTGATCTCCACACCTTCGGAACTGACAGGTATGTATGCTCTCACCGTGACCAAGGATGGCAAACCGATGATCGACGAATACTCTTTCGACGGTACGGTGAAGGCCGATGACGGTTCTACGTTTGCTCTACGCGGAATTAACAAGGAAGACTATACGGTAGAGTCAGGCTCGGTCAAATACAGTCACGCCAACTCGATGTATATTTATACATCAGCCTGGACATCAACCAAACGTCCGAACGACCCTTCTACCACCCCGACAGAGGTGCTGGTGCAGAACGGCGTCATTACGCAAATTTCCGACAAAAAAGCATTGGACATGACGGTACCTGAAGACGGGTACATTTTGCGTGCACACGGAACGGCAGCTACCTGGATCATGACTCACCTCTCCGTGGGACAGACGCTTAGTGCGGACTACAAGCTCGTAGCCAAAACAACGGGACAATCGGTTGATCCGAGTAATCTCGAGATGATGATTGGTGGTCATACCATCCTTGTCAATGGAGGCAAAGCAGCTACGTTCTCCCGTGATATCGCATCTTCCGGTATTGGCGGAGTTCGGGCGAGAACAGCAGTAGGGTACTCCCAGGATGGTCGATATGTATATATTATTGCGGCAGAGAAAAACAGTAGCAGCAGCGGCATGTCGCTGACTGAATTACAATCCTTCATGACCAGTATCGGCGTATGGAAAGGCATGAACCTGGACGGCGGCGGCTCCACCACCATGGTGACACGTCCGCTCGGGGAAGAAAATGCTAGTCTGACCTTCAATACAGAATATGGCACAGAGCAGCGTCAGGTCGTAAACACGCTCGGCGTATTCTCTACCGCTCCGGAAGGCAAGCTGAAAGGCTTCGCTGTAAGTGGCAGCCAAACGCTGCTGGTAGGACAAGAAGGCAAGTATTCAGCCAAAGGGTATGACACGTATTACAATCCGATTGCGACCGGAGACATCAAGCTGACCTGGAAATCAAGCAACAATGGTATCGTCAGCGTAAGTAATGGTGTGATCAAGGGTGTTAAACCAGGGACGGCTACGCTCACAGCAACAAGCAACGGAGCATCTTCTACCATTAAAGTAACGGTGCTCGGTGGGAGCGAGCTATCCTCTCTGACTGCGGGTTCTGGTCTTGGCTCGCTGAAAGCGGGAACGACCATGTCCATCCCTGTGACTGCGAAGACGAAAGACGGACAAAGTGTAACCGTTCCGGCTGATTCGCTGACATGGGAATTTATCGGTTTCAAAGGTAAAGTGGCTGGCGATCAATTAACGGTATCTTCTGTAAATTCAGGAGCACAGGTTGGATACGCAATCGGTCGTTATGACGGCTACAGTACGGTCGTTGTTCTAACGGCTGCTGACAGCGAAACCACCTGGGAGAACTTCGAGAATGTAAGTTATCCTATCAACTTTACAACGAATGCCACTGGCGTAACTGGTTCAGCAGCCGTAACGGCGGGTACAGGTGAAAAGGCTGGCTCCAAAGTGCTTCAGCTGAGCTACGACATGACTGCAGGTACAGGGAAAATGTATGCTTATGCCCAATTGAACGGGACAACAGGCAGAGAAGTATCTTCAGCCGCAACGTCCATGTCGATGGATGTAATGGGTGACAAGAGCCTAAACTGGCTCCGTGCAGAGTTTACGGATGCCAATGGGAAAACCGTATATGCCGATCTTGCGAAGGCCATTGACTGGAGTGGTTGGAAAAAAGTGAACGTGGACCTGAGCGGTCTGAACATTGCATATCCAGCCAAGCTGAAACGTGTCTATGTAGTCAATGTAGAAGAGGGCCAGGATGAGCGCGCCATGACAGGTACCGTAGCATTTGATAACATTGCCTTCACCATGCCATCGAAATCCAGTGAAGTAGGACTGCCTACAGGAACAGCTTCCCTTGTACTTGGACAGAAGTCGATGACCGTGAACGGAACGAAAAAGGCAATTGATGCAGCACCCGTACTGAAAAACGGTACAACATATGTCCCAATCAAGCATGTACTGGATGCCTTTGGCGGACAGGCAAGCTGGGATAGCAAAAATCAGCGGATCACCGTTATTCGCGGCGGGAAACTGATTGATCTCGTTGTGGGACAGAAAGAATTCATCTTGAATGGAAAAAGACAGAGCGCAACAGTAGCCCCATATGTATCCGGAGGTAGGACTTTAGTCCCTCTTCGACTCGTTTCCGAGCAGCTTGGATTGACTGTAAAATGGGAACAGAAAACGAAGACCGTTACCATCTCATCGTGATATGGTATGATATATACCGGAAACGATAGAAATGGAGTCGAACTAACGTGGATTTACAAGCCGATGCCATAGACCGCGTCATTAAAAACGCCATACAAGTCATGGAAAACAGCAAATATCAAATGTTCGAAATCATGGACTCAACCCGTGAGGAGCTAAAAACTCTAAATGAGGAGTTGAAGTCGGTTCTGAAGGAGACGGCGGAAACGATCGAGAAAGTAGATCAATTGGAGCTCAACTACCGCCGCTCCCGGATCCGTCTGACTGAGGTTAGCCGTGACTTCGTCCGTTATTCCGAGCATGATATCAAGCAGGCGTATGAGAAAGCGACGCAGTTGCAGCTGGACCTGATGATTTATCGTGAGAAGGAAATGTATCTGAAGGCCCGTCGGGATGACCTGCAGAAGCGTGCCAAAAATGTGGAGGCTTCTGTGGAGCGTGCCGAAACGATTGGTTCGCAGATGGGGGTCGTACTGGAGTACTTGTCGGGGGAGCTGGGTCAAGTGACCCGGATCATTGAGTCCGCCAAGAATCGACAAATGATTGGTTTGAAAATAATTTTGGCCCAGGAAGAAGAGCGGAAGCGCATTGCACGTGAGATTCATGACGGGCCTGCGCAGATGCTCGCCAATCTAGTACTTAGGACGGAAATTGTAGAAAGAATGCTCATTAAGCAGGATTTTAAGATGGTCCAGGCCGAAATAATAGATTTGAAAGGCCAGGTTCGTTCCAGTCTTGAAGAAATGAGAAAAGTAATATTCAATTTGCGTCCTATGGCACTGGATGACTTGGGATTGATTCCAACGCTTCGGAAATACGTGCAGGATTTTGAAGTAAAAACAAAAATTCGCTCGATTTTTGAAACAAGAGGCAAGGAACACCGCTTGTCTTCTGCAATGGAGGCTGCAATCTACCGTCTCGTGCAGGAGGGTCTGTCCAATGCTGCAAAGCATGCTTATCCCACTCATGTTGTAGTGGAAATTACATACCAGGCTCAGCTCGTTAAAATTGTCGTTCAGGACAATGGGCTTGGCTTCAAACCGGAGCTTCTTGCGAAGAAAAGCAAGGATCACAACCATTTCGGTCTGATTGGGATGAGAGAACGAGTTGAACTGCTGGAAGGCAGAATAGAGATTGAATCCGCAGAAAATCAAGGAACCAAAATCGTGATTCATATCCCGACAAACGTGGATAAGGGAAAGGAGTAGCAGGATGGAAAACCGTGATACTGGTAATACATCAATTAAAGTTCTTTTGGCTGACGATCATCAGCTGTTCCGTGAAGGGCTAAAACGCATTTTGAACATGGAGGACGATATTGAGGTCATCGGCGAATGTGGCGATGGGATTCAGGTGCTTGAATTCTGCAACCAGGAGAAGCCGGATATCGTTCTTATGGATATCAACATGCCTGTGGAGAACGGGGTTGAAGCGACGGAGAAACTGCGTGAGCTGTTCCCGGATGTTAAAGTCATTATTCTATCCATTCATGATGATGAAAGTTATGTATTTGAGACTTTGCGTAAAGGTGCCAACGGATACTTGCTGAAGGATATGGAAGCTGAATCCCTAATCAATGCGATTCGTTCCGTTCATGAGGGGCATGCGTTCATTCACCCTAAAGTAACAGGCAAACTGATCATGCAGCTGCGTCGTATGACGTATCTTAATGAAACAGGTGCGATGAGCGAAGGTGCTTCAAAAGAAGCTGGGGTTAAATTTGTCGCTGGCGATAACAACCCGCTCACTCGTCGTGAAGCAGAAGTGCTTCGTCTGATGGCTGAAGGTAAGAGTAACAAAATGATTGGTGAATTCCTGTTCATCAGTGAGAAAACGGTGAAAAACCATGTCAGCAGCATTCTGCAGAAGATGGAAGTGGATGACCGTACACAAGCCGTTATCAACTCGATCAAGTATGGTTGGGTTACGCTCTAATACAAGTATAAGATTTCCTGTTAATAAAATAAGAATGGTACCATAGATCTCTGTTCACTCGCACCCTTCCCGATTGCCCGGATTGGTCTGCGGGTTAATGGACTTTATCACTGCATAGGAACAGAGTGTGAAACCGCGTGGAACAAATGTTCAAGCTGGGTATGAAGAGTGGATGAATGACCTGGCCTGTCGTTTCCTTGGCGGATGGCATCCAAAAGAAATATGGCGCTTGCAATGTGCAGGTGTAACCCTTTCGGGAGTACGGCATATACTGTCGTATACAGGGATGTTCGCCATGGGTGAGCATGACCTTCCGAGGAGGTGCAGTTGCCATGGTTGCTCATTTGACTATGATTCTGCTCATATACTTCCTGGCGGCAGTGGCCGTTCATGCCATGCACCAGCGTCATCTTTCTCGTCCGGAACCCGAGGGTTACGAGCAGATTCTGCTCATTCCTTCCAATCAGGAACAGCGGATCGAAGGCGTTGTAAGAGCACTTTGCCGGGAGCTGTTTTACCGTGGAAAGAGCTTCACATTGACAGTTGTTGCTGATCGTATGGAATCGGAGACGGTTCGGATTATTGAAAAGCTGATGCGCAAGCAGGGGTTGGAGCCTTCCTACCTGGCAACTGTACCACCCGATATGGAACGTCCAAAACCAAATGGAGATCGTACGTTTCGACTTATTGATCTGCGTGAGCCTGAGCATTAATTTTTATTTAAAGCCTGAATCGAATTGGTTTCCATAGATCCACATGAAGATTACAGCATAGCTGTAATCTTTTTTTTTTCATTGTAGTCAAGTCTGCTGTTAAATTAAAAATGGGTTTTTATGCAATCTATGGTTATTGTTTGGATGTTGAGCTGCTGAGTTTGATGTAAGAAGCAATTTGAAACCGTACATCTTAACTTAAAAGTATAGACGGTACCGATTGGAAAAAGTTTCGCACTTTATGAGATTGATTTGGGGTATTCGTTAAATTGGTAAAATGGGCCTAAAACATGAATTTTAGATTCCTAATGCTTGTCCTGCACGGGAGCAATTGATATAGTAAAAAGACAATAAGATAAGACATTGGATGAAATCAGGACATGAAGCACATGCTCCGGCAGAAAGCCGGGTAAGCGTGTGCTTTTTTTTTTGCGTTCAAATGGAAGTTCAGTTTGAGGAGGGGATGGGATGAGAGTTGCGCTCTATGTGTGCCGAGTCAGGGATAGGTGGAACATGCTATTGTCCTTGGATCTGCGGGTGGATGTCACTTGGTGGTTGGAAGGTGTGAGTGGTCAGCAGGTGCTTAGCTGGTTGTTGTTGGATGAAGCGTTGCCGCTAAGTCAGGCGTCATGGCTGGTTGAACATTTTGAGCCGGAGCGCGGAATGGATCAGTGGAATGAGAGACATTGGCTGGCATATACGCGCCGTAAAGTGGACGAGTATGAGAAGTTATCAGGGGAACACGCAGCCAGAAAAGAAGGTGCAGGCTTGGCGGGAGAAGCGGGGATGACTACCGCTGAACGTAGGGTTGGGAGAAGTGGGATGGCTGATACCTCAAGTGGAGCTGGGGTGCGCGGGATGCCTGCTGCTTATCCCGCCGAAAGGTGGGCTCAGCTGGAGCAGGGCGCAGCTCTGCTGGCTGAGCGGCTTCGCGGCCGCCAATTGCTGGCGGCCGAGGTAGAGGCGCTGCTGGCGGACACCGTCCCGCAGCTGGCCTCCTGGCGCGCGGCTGCGCAGCTCGCGCGCTTGCACGGGCGGCTGAACATCACAGCCGCCCTGGAACTGCCCACGCGCCGCGGGCCCGCGTGGCTCAGCGCGCAAGGCGCACCCCGCTGCCGCCGATGCGGCAGCGTTGCCAGGCAGCGCGTGCCCTGCGCTGCCTGCGGCCAGGCGGCGTGCGCCTACTGCGAGGCATGCCTCGCATTGGGGCGCAGCCGTGCCTGTGCGCTGCTGCTGCGCAGCACAGCGCCTGCGGCCGTGCGGGGCACGGCCGCTCTTACCACCGGCGGTGGGCTCGCCCGGTGGGGGCTTAGCGCAGCGCAGAGCGCGGCAGCTTCTGCGGCGCTGGCGTATTTGGCCCGGTCCACCTCCGCAGAGGATGGGCCGGGGCGGTTCTTGCTGTGGGCCGTGACCGGGGCCGGCAAGACCGAGATGATCTTCCCGCTGCTCCAGCATACGCTAGACCGCGGAGGGAGAGCGCTTGTAGCAACGCCGCGTAGAGATGTGGTGTTGGAGCTGGCGCCGCGTTTGGCCAAAGCCTTTCCAGACGTTACGCTGGCCACCTTATACGGGGGCAGTACCGAGCGCTGGAAAGACGCACAGCTCACCCTCGCGACCACGCATCAGTTGATGCGTTTTTACCAAGGATTCGACCTGGTCATCATTGATGAGCTTGACGCCTTTCCCTATCACAATGATCCCATGCTCGCTCATGCCGCGTCAGCTTCCTGCAAACCGGATGGCAATTTCATATATCTATCAGCTACCCCGCCAGCACGTTTACAAAAAGAAGTATCACAGAGGAAACTTGCTCATGCGAGGGTGCCGGTACGCTTTCACCGCTATCCCTTACCTGTGCCGCAGTTGATCAAGATACCGACTGTTGCTGAATGTATTAAAAAACGGAGCCTTCCCGCTGCCCTGAAGAATAGCATCCAAACCTCCTTGCAGCGTGATGCCCAGGTGTTTGTATTCGTAACGCGCATTGCCCAGATTGAGGCCTTTGTTAACCTGATGCGGCGCATATTCCCCCAGATCCATATCCAAGGGACATCATCCCAAGATACGGACCGGGCAAGTAAAGTCATGGCATTCCGCGAACGAGACATCCGTCTGTTGGTGACAACCACCATTCTGGAGCGGGGAGTGACCATACCGCGTAGCGATGTCTTTATTTTGGATGCAGATAATGGGCTCTTTGACGAAGCTTCACTGGTACAGATGGCGGGCAGAGCAGGTCGTTCCATGGATGACCCGGCAGGCAGAGTCGTCTTCGCATCCTCTAGGCGCACCCGTTCCCAGGTTAAGGCGGTGGCACAGATTCGGAAAATGAACACTATCGCCCATCGCATGGGTTACCTGCACCAGCAGACCAAACGATAAATCCGCTCCATTTAAGGAGGTACTGGCATTATGTTCAATCCGCTTAACAATATAACCGACTTTGTTCACAAACTGACCCATCGCATACATAACCTGTTTGCCCCGCCTGGGGCAACCTGCTTGACATGTGGCACTCGTGCCGTGCTTTCTCCAACCTACCCGGGTATTTGTGCACGCTGCGCTCAGCAGATTCCATGGATTCGCTCCATCCGCTGTCTGCGTTGTGGTCGGGCCATCGGTTGTCCGGACTGCAGCCGTCCACATATGGCCAATCGTTCGTTTATCTGCAACCGCAGTGCCGTTCAATACAATGCTCTTATGAAAGAATGGATCGGCATGTACAAATTCAGGGGCCACGAGCGCTACGCACCGCTTTTAACATCCCTTCTCATTCAAGCCTTTCAAGCCATGAGTGAAGAACTGAGTTTGGTTGCGGCAAAAGAAACCCAAGCTTCTGCGGCTCAATCTGCCACCTCTGCTCTACCTCCGGTGGATGCCAGCTTGCATCCACCGAATCCGCGCGCGTCAACTTACGCGCGCGTTCAGCCACCTGGCGCGCACGCATCAACAGCCGTGCGCACCAACCCTCAAGCAGCGACACGCCAACCGAAGTCGCTGCTCCCAAGCTCCAAGCCGCGATGGCGGCCTGACGTGGTGACTTACGTCCCCGTCAGCAACGAGCGCCTTGCCGAGCGCGGCTTCAACCAGGCCGAGCGGCTCGCTTCCGGACTCGCCGCAGCCTGCCGTCTACCCGTAGTTGATTTGCTGCAGCGCCGGATCAACACCACGAAGCAGAGCTTCAAGACACGTGGCGAACGGATTGAGACGATGAAGGAAGCTTTTTCAATAAGCCCCGGCATAATGGATACTTTAAGGGACCTATACATAGGCAAAGCAGAATCTAATTCTGCTAGAGAACATTCTTGTCCACTTAAATTGTTATTAATCGATGATATTTACACAACGGGCAGCACCATGGACGCGTGTGGTAAGGTTATTTTAAATGCAGCTGTCACAGGTGACATTCCAGTAGAGATCTATACACTCACATTAGCGCGATCATAGCAATATTTAAGATTACAGGAGAGTTTGAATTTTAGAGATGTAATAGATTATCATGAAATAAAAGAAAAAACCTTTTTCACAATGAGGAAAGTAGAGGAATTATTTAAATATAGCCATAAAATATTTTCTGAAAATTTGCGTATGTACGCATTCTTGCTCCTCTTGATGCGCAAATAGACTATGGACTTGGTGCGAGAAAATAAGGTAATGTATAGGTATTATCCATCGGAATGAGGAAGTTTGAGAGGGGCGTTTGAGCGATGAATCTGGGTAATTGTCCTCGCTGTGGTAGATTATATGCATTGAATTTTCGGGATGTTTGCTCGAATTGCATTAAGGAAATAGAACAGGAATATCAGACTTGCGTAGATTATTTGCGGGAAAATAAAGGCACTAACATACAGGAACTATCGGATGCAACGGAGATTTCCATCAAGCAGATCACCAAGTTCATCCGGGAGGGACGGATTTCCATCGAAAACGCCCCGAATATGATGTATCCTTGTGAGGTATGTGGAACGCTAATCCGGGAAGGGCATATGTGTGACTCATGCCGTAATCGCTTAACGAAAGACTTGGCTGGGGCAGCACGTGAGGTAGGTCAGAAGGATAATGGCAATATAGGCGGACGAGCCTACAATGCTGTCGACAAACTGCGGGATTCATAGGAACGAGGGCTTAAATGCAGTTCCTGCTATAACAAATGTTTTAGAACGTACCGATAAACTTATTAAAGATTATCGGTTTTTTTTTATTATCCGAATTGTTCGCTATGATAAAGATAATGTAAAAATCCAAAGGCGAAGGAAGTGTAGTTCGTATGAAAATCAATGAACCGAATAGAATTGGTGCTATTAACTCCTACCAAAGGAACATTGAATCCAATCAGCAGGCTGACGCTAAGAAAAGCCGCCGTAAGGACGAAGTATCCATTTCTCCGGAGGCGATGAAGATGCTTGAAGATCAAAGTCGTACACAGGATGCAGCACGTACGCAGCGCATTCAGGAATTGAAGGAACAGGTAAATTCGGGAACGTATCAAGTAGACAGCCAGAAGCTCGCTGAGAAGCTCGCTCCATACTTTAAGAACTTCCCTAATCAATAGGAGGACACATGGCAATTGAATCAATAATCGATGTACTTGAACAGCTGCAAGCCGCACATGAGGATATGCTGGTATTGGGAGAACAAAAGAAGGAAGCGGTTGTGGCCAACAAAGTCGAGACACTGATCGCTCTGATCAATCAAGAATCCAAATTGGCTAAAAAAATTGAATTGATCGAGCAGCAGAGACTTCAGGCCGTCCATCAGTTCCTGGAGGAACGTGGCATCAAGTCGAAACTGAATCTAACGATTAGTGAGCTAATGAGACTCGTTTTTGATGCGGCTGAGAAGAAGAAGCTTCTCCAGGCTCAAACCTCATTAACGGATGTGCTGCAAAAGGTGAAGTTTCTGAATGAAGCCAACCAACAGCTGATCAAACAGTCACTATCGTACATCGACTTCTTTATTGAGACAATGTCATTTCATTCTGAATCAGAGGCCACTTATCAGAATCCTTCAGAGAAGCCTTACGGTATGGCTCGCTCCGGACTCTTTGATACTCGGGCTTAATAATGGGGGAAAAACAACATGGCTTCAACATTCCATTCAATTGAAACGGCCAAACGCAGTTTAATTACGCAAACCGCCGCTTTGAACACTACAGGACATAACGTTGCCAATGCAAATACACCGGGTTATTCGCGTCAAGTCGTTAACATGACTGCGGCAGATCCGATTGACGCTGTGGCCTTTTATCGCACGACATCTCCAGGTCAGCTTGGAACAGGGGTTGAGTTTAACTCCATTATGCGTGTGCGTGAATCTTTTCTGGATGGCCAGTTCCGTAATGAAAATACATCACTTGGAGGCTGGACAATCCGGAACAGCACACTGGAAAAGCTCGAGACGATTATGAATGAGCCTTCGGATACGGGGATTCGTACCGTTCTGAATAACTTTTGGAACTCCTGGTCCGATCTTAGCCAAGACCCGCAGGATGTTACTAACCGCAAGATCGTGAAGGAAACAACGTTAGCGCTAACAGATGGTTTGAATCAGATCAGTCTCCAATTGGATGCACTGACTAACGATCTGACCAACAACGTTTCATTAAAAACAACCGAAATTAACTCATATCTGCAGTCCATCGCGGATCTGAATAACAACATTGTAAAAGTGGAGCAGCTTGGGGACAATGCCAATGACTTACGTGACCAACGCGATTATGCAGTAGACCAGCTGTCCAAGATTGCTGGCGTTCAGATAACAGAACTGGATAGCGGCTACCAGGTAACGATTGCAGGCCAAGTAGCCGTTACCGGAGCAGCAGTTGTTCCTGTAACAGCTGATATTTTGGAGAACGCCTATCAAGCGGGAACGCTAACGGGTGGCGAAGTTTACGGAATGATTCACTCCCGTGATCAATATGTGGCAGACTATCGCAACCAGATCGATCAGCTGGCGAATACGCTCGCAACCGGGGATATTGAGATTACCATTCCTGCTGGATCTGTATTGCCTAGCGGTACGGTTTTCAACAACGTGACCTATTCCGATGCCAATAACAATAGAACGTTAACATCTGATTTGAAGGTGACAGTTCAAGGGATTAATGGACTACACAAACTGGGTTATACGCTTAGTGGTAATACACCAACAGCTGGTGGAGACTTCTTTACAACCAAAGATGGTTCAGGAACGATCACGGCTGGGAACATTACATTAAGTACAGATATTCAGAATGATCCAAATAACATTGCAACTTCGATGCGTACGACCGGAACAGGTACGGGTGAGAGTGTAGTACTGGGGAATAACAGCTTGGCGCTGGCATTGGCTGGATTAAAAGATGCAAAATTTGATTTTGGCACAGGACTTTCCAAACCGACTACAGTAGATGACTTTTTTGGTGCTATTGTAGGACAACTTGGTGTGCAGACCCAAGAAGCCAACCGTCAGGCACAAAATGCTCAACTTCTCACAGAGCAGGTTGACTTGAATCGCCAATCCGTAAGCGGCGTATCTCTTGACGAAGAGATGAGTAACCTGATCAAATTCCAGCACGCGTATAGTGCAGCTGCCCGTTTCATGACTGCATACGATGAACTGCTAAACAAACTTATTAACAGCACCGGTGTAGTCGGTCGCTAAGATGTAGAGAGGAGTAACCAATAATGGCTATTCGCGTAACCTCAGGCATGATGAGCATGCAAATGCTGAGCAACCTGAACCGCAACCTGAACCGTATGGACAACATGTCCAACCAAATTTCTACTGGTCGTAAAATAAATAAACCATCGGATGACCCTGTAGGTGTGACTTACGCACTCCGTTATAGAGCAGATTTGGCAGCAAATGAGCAATACCAGACGAATACCGATGCAGCTGTGAGTTGGCTCGATGCAACGGATTCGAATATGCAGCAAGCACTGGATGTGACGAAAAGATTAAAAGAACTGGCCGTTCAAGGAGCCAATGGAACCTTGGCAGATTCGGATCTGGAGGCTGTCAACCTTGAAGTTGAGGAATTAAAGAAACACTTAGTCGATATTGGTAATACCCAAATTCGCGGGAAGTTTATTTTCAATGGTCAAACCTATGACAAAGCCCCCTATGAGTTATCGGGAACAGTAACGGACTATGCAGATGTGGAGCCGGATACACAAGGAGTGATGTATTCCATTAGTGAACAGGTCACTTTCCGAATTAACACCTCTGGATCGGATTTCTTTGGAAAAAAAGGCGAAGAAGATAACATTTTTAAAATCATTGATAATTTATCAGCTGCGTTAAATAGTGGTAGTCAGGCAGATGTAAACCAACAACTAGAGAACATTGAATCCCGCTCAACCAAAATGCAGGCAGCTCTGTCTGAGGTGGGTGCTAGAACTAACCGGGTCGAATTGGTACAGAATCGCCTGAACGATCAGAATTTGAACTTTACAACACTGCAATCGAAAACAGAAGATGCAGATGTGGCTAGCCTCATGATACAGGCTACTTCTGCACAGACGATCTATGAAGCATCACTCAAGTCATCTGCTCAGATTATGCAACCATCACTTATGGACTTTATGAGATAATATTTGATTTTGATTCGATACACACAGTAAGCTATGGACAGAGAATAGTCCGTAGCTTTTTTTACTAATTAGGGAGGTTTGACAAAATGAATCAACACAACAGAGCGGATACAACTGAAAAACAGATGGTAAAAGAGACATATACCTTTCATAAAGGAATTCCGGGTTTTGAAGAATTGAAATCTTTTGATTTGCAGCAGCATGACGAAGTGTTTAGTCTCTTCAGTTCCGTTGAAGAACCAGCAGCAGCCTTTGTGACCGTAAATCCATTTGATTTCCATCCAGAGTATGAATTTGAACTTTCTCCTGAAAATGTGGAGGAACTTGGTGTAATAAATCCAAGTGATGTTGCGGTGCGTTGTATTGTCACTTTACATGCTGATATTCAAAATGCAACAGCAAACTTGCTGGCTCCAATTGTATTTAATAAACAAAAGAAATTGGGTAAACAAATTGTCCTTCAAAATACAGACTACAAAACCAAACACGCACTATGGAGTGATGATAATTCTGAGGTTAAGGATGGTGAGATCTAATGCTGGTACTTACACGCAAAAAAGGTGAGTCCATTGTCATTTCAGATGATATTGTATTAACAATACTTTCTGTAGACGGGGAGAACGTAAAAGTTGGAATAGCAGCCCCGAGAGATATTGATATTTATCGTAAGGAAGTTCTGGATGCTATTGAGCAAAATAATCAAAATGCAGCGATGAGCCTAGACACATTACAAAAAACGATAAAAGGCTTTGGTAAAATACCCGATTAATATTGCAAAGTCGCTTCAGTCCTAAGAAATACAATAGAAAATAGAAAAAAAATTAAAATCACTATAAACAAATTATGGCATGTCGTCGATATATATATTAGAGCGGTAATCTTCAGGGCGGCCGACCTGTGAAGACGCTAATACCACATGGATGTGGGCATATAACCATTTCAGGGAGGAAATAAACAATGATTATCAACCACAATATTTCTGCAGTTAACACACACCGTAACATGGGACTGAACCAAGCAGCATCAAGCAAAAACATGGAGAAGCTGTCTTCCGGTCTGAAGATCAACCGTGCGGCTGACGATGCAGCAGGTCTGGCAATTTCCGAAAAAATGCGCGGTCAAATCCGTGGTTTGGAACAAGCACAACGTAACGTTCAAGACGGTATCTCATTCGCACAAACAGCTGAGGGCGCAATGAATGAAGTATCCTCCATGCTGACTCGTATGAAAGAACTGAACGTACAAAAAGAAAACGGTACTTACACATCTGGTGATAAAGGTAACATCAATGCCGAGTTGACACAACTGGGAACTCAAATTGATGCGATCATGTCAAACACGAAGTTTAATGGTATCGCGATCAAAGGTACAACTAGCATCTCTATTCAAGCGGATGATGCAGCTTTCAAAATCGACATTGATCAAATTAGCACAAGTGGATTCAGTGGTCTGAATTCTTCTACTAAGTTGTCTGCAATCACAGATGCGATCTCCAAAGTATCAACTCAACGCGGTAACTTGGGTGCAATCCAAAACCGTTTGGAATATACTTCTAACAACTTGGGTACAACCGTTGAAAACCTGACAGCTTCCGAATCCCGTATTCGTGATACTGACATGGCGAAAGAAATGGTTGCTCTGTCCAAAAACAACATTCTCTTGCAAGCTTCGCAATCGATGTTGGCACAAGCAAACCAAGCTCCACAAGGCGTTCTTTCCTTGTTGCGTTAATCACTGGCTTACAAGAGCTAATATTGATTTTTTCAGAGTCCTGCATATGCAGGACTCTTTTATTTTTAAGAATACATAAAATAATGATAGAACAATGCCGATATATAAGGTATTGAAATCGAAGAAGTTAACGAAGAGAACGGGAGGAAAACAGGATGAGTACAAATGCAACCCCAAATTCCTTAGGACCGAATTCGTCTTCATATGTGAAAGTAACACGACATGTACCTGAAGGAAGTTTAAAACCGCAAGATGTTAATCAGAGTGGATCTTCTCCCCGAACATCTATCTCACAAATTGCCGAAGATCGGGAACAAATCATGAAAGATTTAGAGTTTGCTATTCGCGCGATTCAGGGACCGCAAAGAACATTAGAAATTTCTGTGCATGACACAACACATGCCATCATGATCAAAGTAAAAAATCAAGAAACAGGAGATGTAATACGTGAAATTCCATCGGAAAAGATATTGGATGTTGTCGCCAATATGTTGGAACATGCAGGTATATTAATTGATGAACGTATATAGGAGGGGAAAACTATGGTTATGCGTCTAACAGGTCTAGCATCAGGGTTAGACATTGATACGATGGTCCAAAAACTTATGCAAGCAGAACGGGTGCCTCTAAATAAAATGAATCAGCAGAGGCAGCTGCTTGACTGGAAAAGAGAAAGCTATCGCGAAGTTAGCACTAAAATGGTTACCTTTTTGCAAGACAAAATTAAAGATACATTCAGCAAAGCAACTTCGTTGAATGCACAGAAAGCCACAGTGACAGGAAATACATCGGCAGTAACTGCTACAGCCTCCGCTACAGCAAGCGGGAATATGACAGTGGGTGTTTCAAAACTGGCTACGGCTGCTAATGTGATATTAACTGGACAGAGTGGCAAGCCGGAAACAACCAAGTTGACTGATTTAGGGATTACCGGTTCTTCCCTGCAAGTGGGAGGATCTACAGTATCCATTGATGAAAATGATACGATAGCAACTCTGGTTTCAAAAATAAATAATAATTCGGCTACAGGAGTCACTGCAATATACGACTCTACAGGTGGATTATCGCTGACAGCCACAGCTATGGGGACAGATGGTAAACTATTTAAAGATAATTCTGATCCCAAAAGTTCCACGCTGAACATAGATGCAAAGTTAATTGGTGCATTTTGGAGGAAAAATGGCGATGGAAGTGAGGCCGCTCAGACAACATCTAAAGCAGAAAATGCTGTGGTAACTGTAAATGGACTAACTATGGAGAAAACGTCAAACACGTTCACAATAAACGGAGTTACATTGACTTTGAATACAACCACTGGGACAGGCGGTACAACGAACATCGCCGTAGGCAAAGATACTGATGCTATCGTCAAATCTGTCCAGGACTTTGTGAATTCTTATAATGAGTTACTATCTCTAATGAATAGTAAAGTATCTGAGGAGCGTTATACGAAATATGCGCCACTGACCTCAGAACAGAAGTCAGAAATGAAAGAAGACGAAATAACAGAATGGACGGCCAAATCGAAAAGCGGAATGTTGAAAAATGATAGTATTCTGCAAGAGGCGATTTCCAGCATGCGTTCAGCAATTCTGGGAGATGTCAATACAGGAAACGGTACAGTAAACCTACTGCAAGGATTAGGAATCACCACAGGGAATTATCAAAGTAAAGGAAAGTTATCACTAGATGTGGATAAGCTCAAAGAGGCTTTGGAAAAAGACCCAAACGTGGTAAACAAAGTATTTAATACAAATTATGATAAAGTATATACGAGTGACAAAGTTGCTGAAACCGATGGTATTCTTGCACGATTACAAAAAATCACTACCAATGCTTTGAAAAGTATGAATACCACAGCGGGTACCTCAATTTCCAGTAGTGACATTGCGACTTCTTTTTTGACAAGTAGTGCAATTGGATCACAGTTGTCATCACTGGATCGCCGAATCTCTGAATTCACATCTAAGCTAAACACTATTGAGACCAACTATTTCAAGAAATTCACTGCTATGGAAACGGCGATCAATAAATATAATAGCACCGGATCAAGTTTATTCGGATGATCGTTTGAAAAGGAGGCTTCATTTTGATTCATTCCCCATATCAAAAGTATCGGCAAGCACAAGCGGAGACGGCTTCTAAGCCTAAATTGCTGATTATGTTGTATGATGGAGCGATTCGGTTTACAAAAGCGGGAATCGAAGGGATTAGTTCGCGCAACTATGAGTTAGCGAATAATAACCTTGTTAAATCTCAAGCAATTATTCATGAATTAGTATCGTCACTGAACTTTGATTACTCAATTTCAAAAGATTTAGTTCAAGTATATGAATATATGCTTCGTTTATTAATTGAGGCAAATTTAAAAAAGAAAGTTGGGCCTGCTGAAGAAGTATTAAGCCATCTTGTTGAATTACGTGAAGCGTGGGTTGAAGCAAGTAAGTCAGCAGTTGCGGGTAACTTGTGATGGTTCAAAGATTAGCAGAAGAGATTTTAGATGAACTGCAACTTATTACGGAAGAAGCAGTCGCTCATTTGAACTCATTAGAAGAGGTAGAGCTTTTGCAACTTTCGGAAAAAAGGGAAGAATTGGTAAATGAATTTCAATGTCATAAACCTAATCTGACTCCTCAAAACCGTCAGCAAATTGACTATATTTTAAGTTTTGATTCTTTAATTACCAAACGTATGCAATTTTTGAAAGATGAAGCTGGAGCTTGGTTACAGCGCCGGGGCTCGGCGAAGCAGCAACTAAATGCTTACCAACAGCAACATGCGGTGAATAGTTGGTTTATTGATCATCGGAACTGACTGGAAAAGAGCTCTCTGAAAACAAGAGGGCTCTTTTTGAAAAATTACTTGGATCAGTTGATATTTTTGAAATATAAAACACGACTTATTTAAAATAGAAAAATGTCATTGAGAGGTAATATGGATAATTACAATAAGAATTTAACCATAATAAAAGAGCGTTTTTACGAAAATTCCTCTAAAGATTTACTTCATGAGTTACAAGGCGATATGGAAATTGGAAGAAAGATGATTCAAGAGCATATTGAATATGATGCACATTGGATGCAAGCTGTAGAGCTCTCGGTTCAGAATATAGGGATTATTTTTGTTTATGGATTTGGACAAGGGATCGGACTATCGGATTTGATTGAAAAATATCCAGATCGTTTGTTTGTAGTGTACGAACCGAATGAGCTTTCTTTCCAATATGCAATGAAACAGTACGACCTGACTCCTATTTTAGAATGGTCGCGATTACTTTGGTTGTCCGTGGGAGAAAATCAGCTTAATTTATTGTTTTCAAAACTGAGTACACATTTAGAAGAAGAGCTAGCATTTGTTCCACTACGGTATTATCTTGAGAATGAAATTGAAGAACTGCACCAAACGAGAGAAAAATTCATGAATCATTATACTGCTTTTTTAACAAATCACAATACACGCGAGCATTTTAAAAAATTATGGTTTGAAAATACATTGTATAACATTAGTGAGTTCAGTAAGTATCCTGAAATTTTCGACTTGGAAAACCGTTTCTCCGGTGAGACTGCGGTAATTGTTGCATCCGGCCCATCACTTCAAGAAGATCTGGAATGGTTAAACAAAATCAAAAATCATGCTATTGTCATTGCAGCAGGCTCAAGCGTACAGTTCTTTCAAAAAAATCAAATCAAGCCTCACTTGGTCACCTTACTAGACGGAAATGAAATTAATGATCAGATTTTTTCTTCGGAAATTGCTAGCCAAACGCCTTTGATGGTAGTAACTAGGGGTTATCAAGGCGTAGTCGGTAAAAGAGATAAACATGTTGTTTATTCCCTTTTGAATCATGATTCCATTACGCCATATGTATTAGGATTAGACAAGAACCGTAAATATCTCCACTCTACAACTACAGTTGTAGGTACGGCAATCCAGACTGCGATTATATTGGGAGCCAAGCGCATTGTCCTCTTCGGGCAAGATTTATCTTTTCAGAATGGAAGTTATTATGCCCCTGGAGTGAATCACACTGCAGGAGAGACAAGCTCATCTGAACATCCTGAGAAGAAGCTTAAAGTGAAGAATGTAAAAGGTGGGTATAACGAAACGACTTTAAGCTTGATGTTGATGAAAGATGATATAGAAAAACTGGTTGAGTTATTCCATGATGTTGAATTTGTTAATACTACGGCACATGGTGCTGAGATTGTAGGTACTACGTGGGTGTCGGCGCAAGATATATACAAAAAGCTAGCGCGTGATCGAACACTGTCTGAGGATTTTTTGGAGAAAATTTTAGATCAGAGTAGTGCTTCGCCGTTGATTCATCTGCCTAAGTTTGAAGCAAAGCTTGAGTTCTTGATCGATGTATTACAGTTAGCCAAAGAAGAAGCAATACAAATTAAAAAGTTATTAAATAAAGGACGTGACCAATCTAGAATAAAGCCGGTAAAGGCTTGGGATCTGCTTGGAAAAGTTGAAGAAAGATGGAGTGAACTTACAAATCAAGAATGGTTTGATGTGATATTTGAAGCTTTTATTCCAGTTGCAATTATGAAGTTTGATAGGGTTCTCCCAATTATTGTTAATGAGCAAGATGTGCGAAAAAAATCGGACCTCATGCATGAACATCTGGGAGCACTATTGACTGCAATGGTTAATTCTATACCGGAATCTATTGAAATAATGACTGAAGCAATTAGACGATCAAGAATAGTTAGGGGAGAGGAATGTTAGATGGAACCATATATTCAAATTAACCACAGATTGATTGGTGCAGACTTTGACCCCGTAGTTATAGCAGAGATTGGCATTAATCATGAAGGATCCCTTGCTGTAGCAAAAGAGATGGTGGATGCTGCTTTTTCTGCAGGAGCCGAAATCATCAAGCATCAGACACATGTTATTGAAGATGAGATGAGTCAGGAAGCAAAAAAAGTAATTCCCGGAAATACAGATGTATCAATATATGATGTTATGGCTCGTTGTGCATTAAGCGAAGAAGATGAGAAAGAGCTTATGCGATACGTTGAATCAAAGGGAATGACATTTATCAGTACCCCCTTTTCTCGCGAGGCTGTAAACAGACTTGAACGAATGAACGTTGTTGCTTATAAGATTGGTTCAGGCGAGTGCAACAACTATCCTTTAGTGGAGTATATAGCGCAAAAGGGCAAGCCCATTATTCTCTCAACCGGAATGAATGATTTGGCGAGTATACGAAAATCTGTAGAAATATTCAGACGTTATCGTACACCATATGCTTTATTACATTGTACGAATGTTTATCCTACTCCTGCACATTTGGTGAGACTTGGTGCGATGAGTCAGATGAGGGATGAATTCCCAGATGCGGTAATTGGACTTTCCGATCATACGTTAAACAACCATGCGTGTTTAGCAGCAGTGGCATTAGGTGCCTCGATTTTGGAGAGGCATTTCACCGATCATTTCGATCGTCCTGGACCGGATATTGCTTGTTCTATGAACCCTGAACAATTAACCGAGCTTATACAAGGTTCCAAGGAGATTGCTATGATGCGTGGTGGAGAAAAAAGTGCTGTAGCTGAGGAGCAGGTAACCATAGATTTTGCTTTTGCAACGGTGGTAACGACAAAAGAAATTCAAAAAGGAGAAATATTGACCGAACAGAATATCTGGGTAAAACGTCCAGGTGCAGGGGAAATCAGAGCAGAGCATTACAATGATTTATTGGGGAAGAAAGTAACGCGATCCATCCAGCAGGACGAACATTTGAAATTTAGCGATGTCTCGCATGTGGAGTGAGAATGAATGAAAAAAATTGTCTTTCTAACAGGAACGAGAGCAGACTATGGCAAACTAAAATCATTAATGATGAAGATTGATCAAGACCCTGCTTATGAGTTGAACTTATTTATAACGGGAATGCATATGCATTCCCGTTATGGTTCTACATGGCGTGAGATTGAAAAGGATGGGTTTCGGCAAGTTTACCACTTTATTAACCAAAACCATAGTACGCCTATGGACTTAACACTAAGTAATACCATTAGTGGACTGAGTAATTATGTTTCTGAAATCAAACCAGATTTGATTGTGGTTCATGGGGATCGCTTAGAAGCATTAGCAGGAGCTATTGTAGGAGCATTTAATAACATTTTGGTTGCACATATTGAAGGAGGAGAGGTTTCGGGCACAATTGATGAATCCATTCGGCATGCGATTACCAAGTTTGCACATTTACATTTTGTAAGTAATGAAGAATCAAAACGTAGAATTATGCAGCTAGGGGAAAAAAGTGAACAGATTTATGTTATAGGCTCACCGGACATTGATATTATGTATTCCGAAACACTTCCATCGTTAGACAAAGTAAAACAGCGCTACGAAATCCCCTTTTCCACATATAGTATTGTCATGTATCATCCTGTTACGACGCAAGTGGATTTATTACCCGAGCATATCGAAGAATTCAAGAAAGCTTTGCTTCAGTCGAGTAATAATTATGTAGTGATTTACCCCAATAACGATAAGGGTAGTGACCTGATTATTAATGCGTTTCAGGAGCTGAGAGACTACCCTCAATTTCTTATTTATCCGTCAATTCGATTTGAGTATTTTTTAACACTTTTAAAACATGCTCAGTTTATCATTGGAAATTCGAGTGCCGGCATTCGAGAAGCTGGAGTATATGGGACACCCGCAATAGATGTTGGGACAAGACAGACGGGTAGATATAGTGCTGATCAAGCTCAAATGATTCAACATGTAGAAGAAGATCATCTGAAGATTTTGGAAGCTATAGCTAATGTTCCTCCACATGGAGTGATTAAACATTCTAACTCGTTCGGAAACGGGGGGAGCTCTGAGCGTTTCATGCAAATCTTGCAGTCGAATACAATTTGGGATACTCACATCCAAAAAACGTTCTTGGACTTAAAATAGGGGGAGCTTAAATGTTTCATGATAAGAAGATAATTGCGATTATTCCGGCTAGAGGCGGTAGCAAAGGAATTCCTAATAAAAACATTGTGGATGTGAATGGAAACCCGCTTATTGTTTATACAATTAATGCTGCGAAAGAATCCCAATACATTGACCGTATATATGTATCTACAGATAGCACTGAGATTGCAGACGTATGCCGTGCTAATGGTGTTGATGTAGATAGCTTGCGTCCGTGTTATCTTGCTACGGATGAAGCGCGGACCCTGGATACTCTGAAATATACCCTAAATTTATTACAATCGCAAAATGAGTATTATGATTATGTCATTTTGCTACAACCAACTCAGCCTCTGAGAAGCCACATTCATATCGATGAAGCAATTGATCTAATTGCTATTCATGAGAACGCGAGTATTATCAGTGTATCAGAAGTTGAGGACCATCCATTGTTTATGAGGAAAATCAATGAGAAAGGTAAACTTGAGTCGCTATTGCAAACATCAAGTACAGTAAGGAGGCAAGACCTGCCTGTTTATTATAAAGTCAATGGGGCCATCTATATAAATAAAGTTAGCGATATTGTAACGCAAGATATTAGTCTCAATGATAATCAGATTCCTTATGTAATGGGAAGACAATATGATCTTGATATTGATACATTAGAAGATTTAGAGAGATTGAGATGGCTTTTGAAGTAACGGGGTCACTCATGAAATGATTTATTTGAATTAATATACCAGAAGTTGAGCAATTAAAAATCATGCTGTGGCGGTGCTTCAACAGTTTTTGTATATGCAAGATTACAAAGTTCGTTTAAGCTCGTGGCAGGCCAGCACCAATGATAAGTAATAATACAGAATATGATCATATTTTATCTTCTTAACGTGGAACTCTACCTTAAAATTGGTAGAGTTTTCGCTATTATTCCTGTTCTCAAATGGTTTGATAAGATCAAGAATTGTGATCATTTTAAAGCCAAAGTGTATATAAAGTGATTTATTTTTAACAAAGTGACCAATCAATCAAAATTCCTCTAATTATTTGAACGTATTCTGTCGTTAAAGTAATTAAAGGATTGAATTTTATATGGCTTATATCCATTTAATATAGACTTCATTTTCCAATCTATAATAATAAATTCAACAAAATGGCTTAAGATTATGAGGAGTGTGCAAATGATTAATCAAGGAAGCATTTTTCGTATAAAGGAAACTGAAAGTTATGGTGTAGTTGCTTGTGCAATCAATGACGATACAGTTGAAATCTATCCAGTGGCGTTCTATCCCCCACATAAGTGTGAGGAAAAGTATATTATTGAAATGAATTTGTCAGTATTTGAGCAAACGGTATATTTAGATATCTGTAATAAGGACATATTAAAACCTGATAATCTTGTGACAATTGGTGAAGTTGATAAATTCTATCTCGAAAAAATATCTCGACTTGAAATACTCTCAAAAGTAGAAAACTATTACGATTTGTTTCATGCAGATAAGGGTAGAGATTTTAATCCAAATGTATCCACAGTTTCATATGGCGGACGTGTTTACGACGAAAAAGAAATGAGGAGCTTAGTCGACTCTTCACTGGACTTTTGGTTAACTGCTGGCCGGTATAATCAACAATTTGAGCAAGAGTATGCTCAGTTTCTGGGAGTGAGGTATGCCCTTCTGACCAACTCTGGCTCTTCTGCTAACCTTTTAGCTTTTTCTGCCCTTACTTCACCTAAATTGAAAGATCGCCAGATCAAGCCTGGAGATGAGGTGATTACAGTTGCGGCAGGATTTCCAACAACAGTGACACCTATTGTCCAGAATGGTGCTATTCCAGTATTTATAGATGTAGATTTGGGAACTTACAACATTTTGGTTGACCGGATTGAGGCTGCTATTACTTCAAAAACCAAAGCAATCATGATAGCTCATACAATGGGGAATCCATTCGAAATTGACCAAGTTATGGAAATCGCCTCTAAGTATAATTTGTGGGTTATTGAAGATAACTGTGATGCTCTTGGATCAACTTTTAAAGGTCAATTAACGGGGACTTTTGGGCATATCGGCACATCTAGTTTTTACCCACCACATCATATGACGATGGGAGAAGGTGGAGCGGTCTATACAAACAATGCACTTTTAAAATCTATTCTTGAATCGTTTAGAGATTGGGGAAGAGATTGCTGGTGCCCTTCTGGCTGCGATAATACCTGCAATAGACGCTTTGGCTGGGAACTAGGCTCGTTACCGTTTGGATATGATCATAAATACACATATTCACATATTGGTTACAATCTTCGAGTAACCGAAATGCAGGCAGCTATTGGAGTAGAGCAGTTGAAAAAGGTGCCAAGTTTTACTCAAGCCCGTAGATATAATTTCAGTCGTCTTTTTGAGGGGCTTAAGGATTTAGAAGAGTTTTTCATACTTCCAAGGGCTACGAGGGATTCGGATCCCAGTTGGTTTGGATTTATTTTAACCTTACGCGACGGAGTTAAGTTTACAAAAAATGAAGTCGTAGCTTATTTAGAAGCTCATCGTATTCAGACCCGCATGCTATTTGCAGGCAATTTAACTCGTCAGCCTGCATTCCAACATGTCAATTATCGAGTTTGTGGAGATCTAACTAATACAGATAAAATCATGAATGATACCTTTCTGGTAGGTGTCTATCCAGGACTTACAGTAGAAAAGGTAGATTACATGATAGAGACCATTCGTAGGTTCGTAATTGAGAAAAAATAGATTCGGAGGATCAGGTATGAAAGTTGTCATTTTAGCGGGGGGGTACGGCACCCGAATTAGCGAAGAATCTCATCTCAAGCCTAAACCCATGGTTGAAATTGGGGGTAAGCCGATTTTATGGCACATTATGAAATTATATTCCCACTATGGGTTCAATGATTTTGTTATCTGTTTAGGTTACAAAGGATATGTAATTAAGGAGTATTTTGCTCACTACTTTTTGCATGAATCTGATGTCACCTTTGATTTTACTACTAACAAACAAGTAATCCATCATATTCACGCTGAACCATGGAAGGTTACATTGGTTGATACAGGCGTAGGTACGATGACTGGGGGGAGGCTGAAGCGAGTAAGAGAGTATCTAAATAATGAACCTTTTATGCTTACCTATGGGGATGGAGTTTCTGATGTGAATATTAAGGAACTCGTTGAATTTCATCAGAGTCACGGAAAACAAGCCACAGTTACAACGGTTCAACCCAATGGTCGTTTTGGTTCGTTGGAATTAGATGGGGACTCAAATGTGCTTGGTTTCAAGGAAAAACCAAAAGGTGATAATGGATGGATCAATGGGGGGTTCTTTATTTTGAACCCGGCAGTTATGGACTATATTGAAGATGATCAGACGGTTTTTGAAGAAGAGCCATTGAGGAATTTAGCTTTAAATAGTCAGCTCCAAGCATTTAAGCACGGTGGTTTCTGGCAGCCTATGGATACTTTAAGAGACAAGAACTACTTAGAAGAGTTGTGGACGAAAGGGAATGCTCCTTGGAGTGAAGGGAAATTGAAGGTGGAAACTAAATGGTGAACAAGGGATTTTGGAAAGGGAAGAAAGTTTTTTTAACTGGTCATACTGGCTTTAAAGGGTCTTGGATAAGCATATGGTTAAGCTCACTGGGAGCAGAAATTACCGGTTTTTCATTATGGCCTGTAACGAAACCTAGCTTGTTTGAAATTTGCCAAGTCGAGAATTTAATTTATAAAAGCGTTATTGGGGACATTAGAGATTATCATGCCCTAAGTGAAGCTATGCAGATTTCCGAACCTGAAATTGTTATTCATATGGCGGCCCAACCCTTAGTGCGGGAATCTTATAAATCTCCGGTGGATACCTATATGACGAATGTTATGGGGACAGTCAATGTATTTGAAGCTGTAAGACAGTGTCAATCAGTCAAATGTGTTTTAAATGTAACTACAGACAAGTGTTATGACAACAAGGAATGGGTATGGGGTTACAGAGAAACGGAGCCTCTTGGTGGGTATGATCCTTATTCCAGCAGTAAAGCATGTTCAGAGTTGGTGACATCTGCTTACCGCGATTCTTTTTTTAATAATGAAAATAGAAAGGTAGCGGTAGCATCAGCACGAGCGGGCAATGTTATAGGTGGTGGAGATTGGGCCGCGGATCGTCTTGTGCCTGATTCTATTCGAGCCTTACTAACAGATGAAATTGTTCAGATTCGAAATCCGCATTCAATTAGACCATGGCAACATGTTCTTGAACCTTTGAGTGGCTACCTTATGCTACTAGAAAAGTTGTTTGAAGAGGGCTCGGATTATGCAGAAGCGTGGAATTTTGGCCCAGAAGAAACTGATGCAAAATCAGTAGAATGTATCGTTCAAATGTTGTGTACTAAATGGAGTGATTCTAACAAAGGATACGAGATTTCTGTTGGTGACCATCCACATGAAGCGACATATCTTAAACTAGATTGTTCTAAATCTAAAAAGCATTTAGGCTGGCAGCCTAAATGGTGTCTGGAAAAGACGATTGATCAAATAATTACCTTTTCAAAGGCTAGTCCAGACAAAGAAACTCTCCTTGATCTTTGTTTGAGTCAGATTGAAGAGCATCAAGTAACATAGTTTGGGGGGAAGGAATTGAAACTTTCTGATTACGTAGTTCATTTTATAAAAGAGCAAGGCGTTTCTCATGTTTTTGAGTTTATTGGAGGGGCAATAGTTCATCTACTCGATTCAATATCCAAAACTCCTGAGATTGAATGTATTTCAGTGAGGCATGAACAAGGGGCAGCATTTGCCGCTGAAGCTTATGCACGTGTGAATGGCAAATTGGGAGTTGCTATGGCAACCAGTGGTCCGGGGTCATTGAACTTGCTTACAGGAATAGGTAGTTGCTACTTTGATTCCGTACCTTGTTTATTTATCACTGGTCAGGTTAACACCTATGAATACAAATTCGATAAACCGGTTCGACAGTTAGGTTTTCAAGAAACTGATATTGTTAGTGTTGTAGAGTCCCTTACTAAATATGCTGAGCTAATTACTGATCCGAATATGATCAGATACGAGCTTGAAAAAGCAACTTATTTAGCTCAAAATGGACGCCCTGGACCCGTCTTAATAGATCTCCCGATGAATCTTCAGCGCGCTGATATTGAACCAGAGAAATTGCCAAGTTTTTTTAATAGCGATGAGTATGAACTTCTTAGGCAAGGTGCGGCATCGAAGATTATTGCAGAAGAAAAATTAAATGAAATTATTGATTTGATAAGTTTATCAGAAAGACCCCTCATATTAGCGGGTG
Source organism: Paenibacillus sp. PvP094 (assembly GCF_040546835.1). NCBI lineage: Bacteria > Bacillati > Bacillota > Bacilli > Caryophanales > Paenibacillaceae > Paenibacillus > Paenibacillus sp. PvP094. The sequence continues at coordinate 2,714,898 of NZ_JBEPOM010000001.1, forward strand.
GCGGAGTTCGAAGCGGTGGTGCTCAAGGAGAGTTGAAAAAATTTCTGAGTCTCACAGGAATTCCGGTTGTTAGTTCGCTGATGGGACTTGATGTTGTTTCTACGGAATATGATCGTAGCTTTGGTTTGATTGGTTCCTACGGGCACAGATATAGTAACTTAGCCGTGGCCAATTGTGATCTTTTAATTATACTGGGTTCGAGATTGGATAGCAGACAAACAGGTACTCGTCCAGACACATTTGCTAGAGCAGCTACCAAAATACACGTAGATATTGAAGCTTGTGAGCTAAATGCTAAAGTGCATGTGGACATTGCTATTACGGCTTCAATTAAGGTGTTTTTAACTGAGCTGAATACAAAACTAGCTAATCATAGAAAAAAATCTCTAGATTACTGGCTAAGCTTTATTAATGATCAAAAAAGCAAATATCCTACATTATCATTTGTTTCTGATCATGTTGAGGTAGAACCAAATCAATTTATTGAGAAGTTATCTTTAGAGGCAGGCCGAATTAAGACAATTTGTTTGGATGTTGGACAACATCAAATGTGGGCCTCTCAGTCATTTAAGCTTTCTTCCGGTCAGAGATTGTTGAATTCAGGGGGTATGGGAGCAATGGGATTTGCACTGCCTGCGGCTATCGGAGCTGCCCTATCCTCAGAAAAAGAAGTCCTTGTCATAGCAGGAGACGGAGGCATCCAACTAAATATTCAAGAACTAGATACAATTGTGCGTCTTAATTTACCAGTAAAAGTAGTTGTATTCAATAATCAATCACTTGGAATGGTTCGTCAATTCCAAGACTTGTATATGAATGGCCGGAAACAGTCCACGGTGAATCCAAATCCTGACTTTGGTCGCATTTTCCAAGCGTATGATATCCCCAGCTTCTCAATTACATCAATGGACGATATAGATGTAATGAAGAAGTTTTTTGATACCACAGGGCCAGCTTTTTTGGAGGTTTTGTTGTCAAGCAATTCTGAAGTATATCCTAAACTGGTAGTTAACAGGCCATTAGAAGATATGTTTCCATATTTAGATCGACAAGCACTTAAAGAGAGTATGTTGATCGATTTGGTAGATGAGAGTTATTCCTCTAGTTAATTTTTTAAATCACAAACTACAGCATTTAAGGGATTGTTTAATATGAAGGTTGTAATTACAGGGCCTACCGGCTCTATTGGAATAGCCCTAGTTCAATTGTTTTTGGAAAACAATGTGGAAGTACTTGCTATATGTCGTAAAGGATCTACAGGTATTAAATATTTCCCAAAAAGTCATTTAATCAAAATAGTTGAACTTAATTTGGACGAATATGCAACAGCAAATATTCAGGGACAATATGATGTTTTTTATCATTTTGCGTGGAATGACAGTGTTGGACCTGGACGTAATAACGTTGATACACAGAACAGCAATATTAGTTACACTTTAGACGCAGTGCGGTTAGCTAAAGACTTGGGTTGCCATATGTTTATTGGTGCCGGCTCTCAAGCAGAATACGGAAGGTCAACTTACCCTCTCACTTCCAAAACTGCGACTTTTCCTGAGAATAGTTATGGTATAGCTAAGCTAAGTGCAGGACAATTGAGTAGGATTCTTTGTGAACAGTTAGAAATTAAGCATGTTTGGGCACGGGTGCTAAGTGTATATGGTCCTTACGATGATAGCCAAACAATGGTTATTGACTCGATTAGAAAAATGTTATTAAAAGAAAGTATAGATTTCACTAAAGGTGAGCAAATATGGAATTTTCTTTATAGTAAAGATGCAGCTAAAATTTTTTATGAACTATCCTTAAAGGGATTGGATGGAAAAGTTTACTGTATAGGTAGTAAAGACACTCGTCCTTTAAAAAGTTTTATCGAGCAAATGAGAGATGAAGTTTCACCTTTACAGCCACTAAAGTTCGGTGGGATTCCATATGCCCCAAACCAAGTGATGCATCTTTCGGCCGACATTGCTGAATTGGAACAAGATATTGGTTGTATCGGACTAACAACATTCTCTAATGGGATTCGAGAGACGGTCGATTATGTGAGAAATCAATTGGAAAATTGAGAAATGAGGTTCAATATGAATGATTTCGAGTGGGAGCAGCTTTTGCAGTGGATACAAGAAGGGAATGTAGAACAAGCTGTTTTTAAACTCTATGAAATTTATGAAGATGTTTCAAACAATCCTGACCATCATTCAAATGAAAATAAACATCGTTTTTATAAATTTTTTGGAGAAGTTTTATTCGAATCAGGAGAATATCATCGGGCTATATCGATGTTTAAGATCGCACAATCATTGGAATTTTCTGAGGAGATAGACTATCTTATCCAACAGGCTTTTATTGAACCCAACATTCCTGAGTTTGAAATGAATTACATTGAGAATTTAAAGGTTTTAAAATTACCGGTTGATGGAAAAGAGTTCTCTGAGCTACTGTACTATTTAATTCCTACAGAAGTCGAAAACCAGTATTATTTTTATAACAAAAAGACAAAAGAAATAAATGATGCATTTACTTTATTTGAAACAAAAGCGTCATGCTATAAAAAAAATGAATTTGACTCATTCTCTTCTTTTTTGTATGTAGAAAAGTTTGAGATCGGTAATTCGTTATCTGCTGTATCCTCGATTGCTAAAGAGCAGCGTGAATGTTTCGTTCTAATTGAGGAGGAGGACAAATTCCTCGCAACACTCCAAGGCGGTTGCAATGCACAGTTAAAGCATCTTACGCTGTTCCTTTCTTATCACTCAATGAAAAGTTTTTTTGAACTCCGTACGAACTATATACCAAGAAACATAATAAGTTTCTCAACTGAAATAAAAAAATCTCAAGAGTATATTCAATATATTCATAATTATCGGAGAACATCACTAAGCAAGAATCGTGAGAACGTCTTACTGAGTATTTGTATACCTTCATACAATAGAGGTCATAGAGCGTTAGAAAACGTAATTCATTTGCTGAGTAGTAGTTATGACTATGAGTTAGAGGTGGTAGTTTCTAATAATGGATCTCAAAATGATACTTCGTGTTTCTACAGTGAAATAGAGGCCTGTACCGACAGCCGAATAACATATACTGAACTTCATAAAAATGAAGGGTTTTATGGTAATTTGGTGAATGTATGTAAGAAGGCTACGGGGAAATTTCTTCTTCTCCTAAGCGATGAAGACTCGGTGGATTTGATTACTTTAGAAAAAATAATATCATTCTTACGCTCTGAACCTGATTTGGCTATAGTTAAGTCAAGTACAACTAAACAGAGTAAATTTGAAGAAATTGTAACCTCACCAGGGACAGAGTCAATTTATCAATTTATGCTGACTTCAAATTATATGTCAGGTATTATTTTCAATAAAGAAATACTTGTAGAAAAACAAGTAATCGAAAAGGTTGAAACAATTCATTTATCAGGAAATGAAGCTACTTTGCACTATCCACATATGTGTTGGGAATTGCTGATGTGTGAATATGGAGCAGTGTATTCTACTTCTTTGCAACTCGTAAATGAAGGAATACCTGAGAAAATGGAAGCAGAGAATATCAAGATAATTAACAAACGTGGAGAAGTATCACAGTATGCAACAATCGAAAGTCGTCTGGAGCAACATCGTGGCTTTTTTGAAGTTATAAATTCCATGGAAATCTCTAACGATGAAGAAATTATGGGGAAAATGTATAAAAAACTTTGTGATAAGACTTTCTGGTTGATATACATATCATTAGAGTATTTTTATAAAAAATTTACTTCACAAGAGGAACTCTTGGAAATTATTGATGAGGTTCACCGATATTGCTCTGATTCGCATTATTTAAAACATTTTAGTGACCACAATGAAGTTATGAGGAGTAATGGAGTCTGGCGAGAAAATCTTAAAAAATATGTATTGCAACTCAGCTGAAGTTAACAATTCGTATAGAATAATGTCTCGACAGTAATTATTTAGTTACAAGGTTAAATGTTTCGACATTTTCTAGCATTTTATACCAATAAAACATTTTCTTTACCAATTGACAATGGATAAGTCTGGATGGTATAGTCTGAATTGTGGGCTAAGGTCTTGGCCAGAGCTTCACTTCATTTGATGACGAAGGGAATGTTAGTGCATGCAAGGTAAAGTAAAATGGTTCAACGCAGAAAAAGGTTACGGTTTCATCGAGACTGAAGATGGCGGCGACGTATTCGTACACTTCTCCGCAATTCAATCCGAAGGCTTCAAAACTTTGGAAGAAGGTCAATCCGTTGAATTCGACATCGTCGAAGGTGCACGTGGACCTCAAGCCGCTAACGTAATCAAATTATAATCATCCGGACAATCCGACCTACATATATGGTTAGATGGTTACCAATTGAATTATCGCTAGCAATAGACTCCGGTTTTCCGGGGTCTTTTTTTGTTTTTCTAATAGATTCATTTTAAGATATTACATAATAGATTGAGGAATGAGGAAAACGGTTAATTACATCATCAAGCGCCTAATATTAAAATCTTGTAAATACGAGATTTCGCCTAATTATGATGAAATATCGCGAAATATGGCGTTACGCGTAGGTGGGCAGATGTGGCTTGAACAGATGTCATGATTCGGTCACGGGGAGTTTTTACATGGCGCTTACATTCGTGTTATAATGAAGTGGCAAAGGAAAAGGAGGAGTGCCCTATGAATTTAAGTATTCGAGGTCAACAAATCGAGGTTACCGATGCTTTGAAAGATTATGTCGACAAAAAGTTGAGTAGACTCGAGAAGTATTTCGATGCACCCCTTAACTCTGACGGTGCTGTTACATTGAGCACGACGAGAGGCTTGCATACGGTTGAGGTGACGATCCCTTTGAAAGGCATTGTGCTCCGCGCTGAAGATGAGAGCGACGATATGTACGCTTCCATTGATGCTGTGGTGGACAAGTTGGAACGTCAGATCCGTAAACACAAAACGAAAGTTAACCGGAAGTTCCGCCAGGAAGGCAGCTTGAAAACGCTCTTTGTTGAAGATCCGACAGGTACAGTAGCTACTGCTGAACTGGATATGGATACAGAGGATGATGATTTGGAAGTGGTACGGACCAAGCGGTTTATGTTGAAACCGATGGACGTGGAAGAGGCAATCCTCCAAATGAACATGGTCGGCCACAATTTCTTCGTATTCTCGAACATTGAGAATGAAGAGGTCAGCGTCGTGTACAAACGGAACGATGGGAAATATGGTTTAATCGAGCAAGGTTAATCACCTATGTACGATGACGCTGAATGACCCATTAAAGGTTAAAATGAGTACTTACGAAAATTTGACTACAGGAGGACATCTTAGTATCCTGTATGATTAAATGAACAAACTAACAAGAGCCTCTGTCCCATACGGGATGGGGCTCTTTTCTGCATGGACGCAGCCGGGAAAATTGTGCAATTAAGTTTATGAAACTATTTCCCATGCAGCTGCGTCTAATAGAGAGTAGGAAGCAGGAGTGCTGCCCACTAAAAAGTTGAACTTTTACACTCTTAATGTGTAAATAATGGAGTTTTATGATAGACTCAGTAAACTGAGAAAAGGTTCCAATTTTACCATGAACATTTTCTTGAACTAACCATATGATCTGAAAATATAGCAGCGAAAAGAAAGGCTTCCGCTAACGGCTATGATTTTTTGCACTTAAACGTGTACGAAGAGGCTCCAGAAGTTCCAAGAAGTATGCCTCGGCGTGTTGCGGCGACCCTTACAAACTGTTACAATTTATGCAAGAGAATCATTGTCCTGATGAGGAATTGTCAACGAATGATCGCTAATCATAATCAATGACAGGCACAGCACCATGAACATGATTCGTAAGGTTTGGAATTGCCCTTATTATGCAAGGAGCGAGTCCGTGAATATCGAATCAGCTTCATGAGTAACCCTGGTCAAGCCTGGAGTTGATTCATCTATATTAATGTTTTATATCGTTTGTCACCCCCGGGCAAGTGGATGCACGTATCCATCCGATGGTGTCGCATGGCGGCAGCAGGGGGTCTATTCTGTTTTGCACGAAAGGGGTATACCATGCTAGGACTTGTCAAAAAGATCTTCGGCGACATGAACGAACGTGATGTTAAACGTCTGATGAAGACGGTCGATGTGATCAATAAACTGGAACCACAATTTCAGGCATTGTCTGATGAGCAACTGAAATCCAAAACCGAGGAATTCCGTGCCCGTATCGAAAAAGGGGAAACAACGGACGAGCTTCTGCCGGAAGCATTCGCAACGGTACGTGAAGCATCCCGCCGGGTTCTGGGCAAACGTCACTATGACGTACAGATGCTGGGTGGTATTGCTCTGCATGAGGGCCGCATCTCCGAGATGAAAACGGGTGAAGGTAAAACCCTCGTGGGAACTCTCCCGGTTTACCTGAATGCATTGATGTCCAAAGGGGTACACGTCGTTACCGTCAATGACTATTTGGCACAGCGTGACAGCCAGGAAATGGGACAGATCTACGAATTCCTTGGCATGACGGTAGGGGTTAACCTGAGCGGCATGGACCATGCGCTGAAACAGCATGCATATGCTTGTGATATTACGTACGGAACGAACAATGAATTCGGATTCGACTATCTGCGTGACAACATGGTGCTCTACAAAGAGCAAATGGTACAACGTCCACTGTTCTTCTGTATCATTGACGAGGTGGATTCGATCCTGGTCGATGAGGCACGTACGCCTCTGATCATTTCCGGACAAGCTCAGAAGTCTACGGACTTGTACTATGCAGCAGACCGTTTCGTGAAACGTCTGACGCCGGAAGATGACTTTACAGTAGATATCAAAGTGAAATCCGTTGCCCTCACTGAAGGCGGTGTGGCTAAGGCAGAGAAGGCATTTGGCATTGAGAACTTGTATGATCACGCCAATGTTACGCTTAACCATCACATCGTACAGGCACTGAAAGCGAACGTAATCATGCGTCGTGACGTCGACTACGTAGTCAGCGAAGAAGAAGTCATGATCGTCGATGAGTTCACAGGTCGTCTGATGGCTGGTCGTCGTTATAGTGACGGGTTGCACCAGGCGATTGAAGCGAAAGAAGGCATCGAGGTACAGAACGAGAGCATGACGCTCGCTACAATCACATTCCAGAACTACTTCCGGATGTACCGCAAGCTTGCGGGGATGACGGGTACAGCGAAAACCGAGGAAGAAGAGTTTAAGAAAATCTACGGCCTCGAAGTATTGCAGATTCCTACCAACCGTCCGAACAAACGGAATGACATGGCAGATGTCGTTTATAAGAGCATCGATGGCAAGTTCAAAGCTGTAGTTGAAGAGATCGTAGAACGCCACAGCAAAAACCAGCCGGTTTTGGTCGGTACAGTATCGATCGAGAACTCCGAGCGTCTCTCCGATATGCTGAAACGCCGTGGTGTCAAACACCAGGTACTGAATGCCAAGTACCATGCGGAAGAAGCAGAAATTATCTCTGGAGCTGGTCAAGCAGGTGCGGTTACGATCGCAACCAACATGGCTGGACGGGGTACGGATATTATTTTGGGTGAAGGCGTAGCCGAAGTCGGCGGTCTTCATATCATCGGTACAGAGCGTCACGAATCACGCCGGATTGATAACCAGCTGCGCGGACGTGCAGGGCGTCAGGGTGACCCGGGTTCTACACAGTTCTATCTGTCACTTGGCGATGAGCTGATGAGACGTTTCGGTGCAGATAATGTATTGAACATGATGGAGCGTCTTGGCTTTGAAGAGGACCAACCGATTGAGAGCCGCATGATCACCCGTGCAGTTGAGTCCGCACAGAAACGTGTAGAAGGAAATAACTTTGACGTACGTAAAGTCGTTCTTCAATACGATGATGTCATGAACCAACAGCGTGAAATTATTTATAAACAGCGCCGCGAAGTGCTTGAATCCGAAAATATTAAACAGATCGTTATGGATATGATCAAACCTTCCATTGAACGCATTGTTGAAGCACACTGCAGTGACGATATTCCAGAGAACTGGGAACTGCAGGAAGTGGCGGACTACATGAACAGCAAATTGCTGGACGATGGTTCGATTACCAAAGACGATCTGTGGGGCAAGGAAGCCGAAGAGATCATCGAGTACCTGTTTGATAAAGTGCAGAAGAAGTACAATGCACGTGAAGAGCGTATCGGTGAAGAGATGGTTCGTGAGTTTGAGAAAGTCGTTGTGCTTCGTGCAGTCGACAGCAAATGGATGGATCACATCGATGCGATGGATCAACTGCGTCAAGGTATCCACCTTCGTGCATACGGCGGTACAGATCCACTGCGTGAGTACCAATTTGAAGGCTTCGAAATGTTCCATCAGATGATTGCTTCGATTCAGGAAGAGGTAGCAACTTATGTGATGAGAGCTCAAATTGAGAGCAATCAGGAACGTCAAGCGGTAGTGGAAGAGAGCCAGATCTCGACTAGCGGAGAACCTGCTGAGAAGCGTCCGGTAAAAGTCTCCGACCAGATCGGCCGCAACGATCCTTGTCCATGCGGTAGCGGCAAAAAGTATAAACACTGCCACGGCCAAGAATAGTTAAACGATATTCGTTTACACCCTATAGAATACATGAACGGCTCCTTGCAGCCGGGCATTTCAAATGATCAAATGAAGGATGCATAACCGTTGATTGGTGCATAGTTATAACTATGCAGCCATAATCCAGGTGAAGAGAATTGCCGCTATAATGGTAATCTGGACACCGAGGTGAAGCATCTGACACCCGATCTGGAGAAGTGCCCGGTTTGCGGGGAGCTTATCTTAATGAAAAGAGGAATTGCACATGATTGATCCAAGCGTGAAGCAGGACCTGCGTGAAATAGGCAAGAAACTAACAAACCTTAGGGGGTCTCTTTGACTTAGATCTCAAGCAGGAAATGATTGAGAACTTTGAAGAAAAGATGTCGGCTCCCGATTTCTGGGATGATAATGAGAAGGCACAATCGGTCATTGCCGAGATGAATGCGGTGAAGGGATCGGTTGATCAATACGCCAAACTCCAGCAGGACTATGACGATGCCCTAATGATGGTTGAACTGGCTGATGAAGAAGGCGACGAAGATCTGGCTGCCGAGGTTGCCAGCAGTGTTACGGCAATCGTGAGCAAGTTGGAAGAGTTTGAACTTCAGCTTCTGCTGAATCAACCGTATGATAAAATGAATGCCATTCTTGAGCTTCACCCGGGTGCGGGCGGTACCGAGTCACAGGACTGGGGACAAATGCTGCTCCGGATGTACACTCGCTGGGCCGAGAAACGCGGCTTCAAGGTAGAGGTGCTCGATTATCTGCCAGGCGATGAAGCCGGGATTAAGAGCGTTACATTGTCCATCAAGGGACATAATGCTTACGGTTATCTGAAAGCGGAGAAGGGTGTTCATCGATTGGTGCGGATCTCTCCTTTTGACTCTTCGGGCCGTAGACACACATCCTTCGTATCTTGTGATGTTGTTCCAGAGATCGACGATACGATTGAAGTAGACATTCGGACAGAGGATCTGAAGATTGATACGTACCGTGCGAGTGGTGCGGGTGGACAGCACATCAATACCACCGACTCTGCCGTACGGATCACACACATTCCTACCGGAGTCGTAGTAACGTGTCAGAACGAACGTTCACAGATCAAGAACCGTGAGCGCGCGATGACGATGCTTCGTTCCAAATTGTATGAGCGTAAAATTGAAGAGCAGAAACAACAGCTGGATGAAATCCGAGGCGATCAGTCGGATATTTCATGGGGAAGCCAGATTCGCTCCTATGTATTCCATCCCTATAGTATGGTAAAGGATCACCGTACGAGCGTAGAGACAGGGAATACAGGTGCAGTCATGGACGGCGACCTCGATGCATTCATCGACGGTTATTTGCGCAGCCAGATTAAAGTAGAAACCGAGTAATCAAAGTTCCTGTATGGACCGGATACGTGTAGGCGTATGCTGGTGTATACAGGGGCTTTTTTTTGAGCCCAAATAGGGAAGAGAACACAGCAACATATCAGTCATATAAAAGGAGAGCACGACAACCATGCAAGAGCATCAGCATTTCGTTCCAAACCGCAAAAAGAGGTTAGCCACCCTTATCCCTCTGAACGGACCCTGGAGAAACGTAGTGGATACGGCATCCATTATTATTGGTTCGTTTCTCATTGCGGTAGCCTTTAACTTATTTTTATTACCTAATCAGATCGCTTCAGGTGGAGTATCCGGGCTGTCTATTCTCGGAAAGGAATGGCTGGGCCTTGAACCCGCATATACGCAGTGGGCCATTAATATTCCACTCCTCATCGCAGGCTTTCTGCTTATTGGGAAACAGTACGGGATCCGTTCGGTGCTCGGCAGTATTGTACTGCCCCTGTTTGTTTATTTGACGAAAGACTGGGCCATTCCCACGACGAATCCTTTGCTCGGATCTCTATATGGAGGTATCGGTGTGGGGCTCGGCATCGGTATTGTATACCGTGGAAGAGGTTCAACAGGTGGGATGAGTATCCTCGCCAGAATCGTACAGAAATACAGTGGGCTTAGTTACTCACTTTGCGTCGTGATCATGGATGCTACCGTTATTATTATGGCCGCGTTTGTATTGTCGTTGGAACAGTCACTTTATGCACTGATCGGGCTATACGTTACTGGTAAAGTCATTGATGCCGTGGAGATGGGACTTGGCTACTCGAAGGTTGCATATATTATCTCCAACAAGACGGAGCCGATCACCAAAGTCATCCTTGCCGATCTGGATCGTGGGTTAACGAAGCTGGAGGCGAAGGGTGGTTACACGGACGACCAGCGTACCGTATTGATGGTAGTGGTTGGGCAAAATGAGGTGCCGAGACTGAAAGCACTGATCCGGTCCGTGGACCCGCAGGCTTTTGTCATCATCAGTAATGCGCACGAAGTGCTCGGCGAAGGCTTTAAGCGAGACGAGGCATAATTACAGTGCCTGTTAAAGTTTCGCTATAAAATAAAAAAAGCAGGGATGTCCATTCAAGCCATTTTGGCGGAGGATGTCCCTGCTTTTTACGTTTTGAATTACCCTGTTACAAGATTGGAGAAAGCAAGCGGGAGATCGCTTCTTTGAAACGAATCTTCAGGCTACGCTTGTTGTACTCCTCCTGCGTCATTTCACGGGATACCTTAAGGTCATGCTCGAAGGTATCGACCAATGCCGTGGCAATGACCTCATCATACATAAAGGCATTCACCTCAAAATTCAGGCGGAAACTGCGGTAATCAATATTGGCGGTACCTACCGATGCGACCATGCTGTCAATAATGAGCGTTTTGGCATGGATAAAGCCGTTATCGTATATAAATACTTTTGCTCCGACTTTTAACAGCTCACCAATGTAAGACAGCGTAGCCCAATATACGAAGGCGTGATCCGGTTTATTGGGAATCATGATGCGCACATCGATACCTGACAGGCACGCGAGACGTATGGCTTCGAATACACTGGCATCCGGGATAAAGTAAGGCGTCTGAATCATGATCGAATGCTTGGCTCCATTAATCATCTTCAGATAACTGTTCTTGATGTGCTCCGTCTCTGCATCCGGTCCGCTGGAAACAATTTGCATTGCCGTCGTTCCTGTACCCTCAATATGCGGGAAATGTTCAGGAACATAAGGGGTGTCATGCTGCTTGGATGCCTCATTCCAATCGAGAAGGAAGCGCGTCTGAAGCGCATGAACAGCATTGCCTTGAATCCGCAGATGAGTATCACGCCAATAACCGAATTTGGAATTCAACCCTAGGTATTCATCACCCACATTAAATCCGCCGGTATAACCGAGGTTACCATCAATGATGACAATTTTACGGTGGTTGCGGTAATTCATGCGCAGGTTGATCAGGCTAAATTTCGATGGGAAAAAGACTTCCACCAAACCGCCTGCTTCGCGCAATTCTTTGAAAAAGCGATTCGACACCCGCCGCGAACCGAGCGCATCGTACAGCAGACGAACCTTGATGCCTTCCCGCGCTTTGCGGATCAGAGCATCCCGAATGCGTTTACCCAGCCGGTCGCCCCGGTAAATGTAATATTGCACGTGAACATGATCCTGCGCTGCTTCGATATCATCGAGTAAACGCTGGAATTTGTCTGTTCCATCCGTGATGATCTCTACAGCATTGTCTTCCGTAAGGAGAGCGCCGTTCTGTTTCAGATTCATATAGATCATGTCCTGGCTGCTTTCGGTGGCTCTGTTGTTGAATGGCGTCCGATTATCATGCAGCTGTTCGAGCTGTGCAGCGATACGTTCCTCCAGACCAAGCTTCTTTCTCTCTTTCCATTGGAACAGCCGGTAGCGGGTCAGATTCTGACCTGTTAGTAGATAAAGTACAAACCCAAGCACAGGAATAAAGTTCAATACAAGCAGCCAAGCCCAGGATGCACTGGCATCCTTGCGTTCGAAGAACACAACTGCTGCAGCGAAGATAATATTCAGGCCTAGGAGTACCATAAGTAAAATGGATTCGATATGCACTGTAGTCCCCCATGTCTCGTAATGACCAACGTGAATCCATTCATAAACCCTTCCTCGTGTAGAATTTGTTATGAATAAGACCTTGGTATGTAATGTTTCCTATAAAACGTATTTTAGCAGAAGTATTCGGGTTCGTCCGCAGATATTGGAAAGATATGTTCGGATTTGATAAGAATCCATGTGAAATTGATGGTAGAGTGTTGTATTTATATAACTAGAGTCGTATAATAATACACAAATATGCATAGAAGCGACGGAATTACCGTGTGAGGGCCGTTTGAGGGCGTGAGCATCGTATATATATCGCATACAACAGGATTGGGGGAGCGAGAGTGAGTAACAAATTGAGAGTGGCAATTGTCGGTTCCACCGGCTACGGCGGGGTGGAGCTGATTCGTTTTTTTCAGAACCATCCACAGGTTGAAATCACTTCGGTGATCTCTTCATCCAGCAGCGGCGAGTCTATTGCAGACGGATTTCCGCATTTGACGGATGTGATTCGCAGGCCACTGGATGGCGTAGTTCCGGCTGAGATTGCAGAACGTGCAGATCTGGTATTCACAGCTACCCCATCCGGAGTAAGCGCAAAGCTCGTTCCAAGCCTGCTCGAAGCAGGGCTGAAGGTAATCGATCTGTCTGGGGACTTCAGATTGAAGGATGGAGCCGTGTATGAACAGTGGTATAAACACCCGGCTCCGCCGAGTGATTTGCTGGAACAGGCTGTATACGGGATGGCCGAAGTGTACGGGGATGAAGTAAAAGGCAAAAACTTTATTTCCAACCCGGGCTGTTATCCTACAGCTACCCTTCTTGGACTTATTCCTGCAGTGGAAGCAGGATGGATCGATCCATCCACGATTATCATTGATGCCAAATCCGGCGTATCCGGTGCTGGACGGGGAACGGCTCTGGCATACCATTATGCAGAGATGAACGAGAATTTTAAAGCCTATAAACTCAACAAGCATCAACATATACCTGAGATTGAGCAAGTGCTCGGCAACATTACCGGAAGTCCGGTAACGGTGACGTTTACGACGCAGCTGGTTCCAATGACACGTGGGATCATGAGTACGATGTATGCCAGCCTGGTGGGAGATCACAGTGATCGGGACCTGGTGGACCTGTACCGCAAGTATTATGAGGATCGACCTTTTGTGAGGGTACGTGAACCGGGAATTTGGCCATCGACCAAAGAAGTGCAAGGGTCCAATTATTGTGATATTGGATTTGCAGTTGATCCAAGAACCGGACGTTTAACAATCATATCGGTCATCGACAACCTGGTGAAGGGTGCTTCCGGGCAAGCGATTCAAAATATGAACCTGATGATGGGATGGGAGGAAAACCTCGGGCTGAACATGACGCCGGTATATCCGTAAGGAAAGGGATCGGGAGCGCAGGCAGATGCACTTCCGGAGCCATTCAGGAGACCATCGGATTCGGGATTAGCAAGCGGTTAATCGGCATGCAGCCGAACGCACACGGGGGATAACATATGGGAACAAATGTGAAGCAACAGGCTTACACCGTAGTGGAAAACGGAACGATTGTAACCCCGCGCGGGTTCGCTGCTGGCGGACTTCATTGCGGTTTGAAAAAAACATCACGCAACGATCTCGGAGCGATCCGTTGTGAAGTGCCAGCCACGGCAGCGGCCGTGTATACGACGAACGTATTCCAGGCTGCACCGCTGAAGGTAACTCGCGAGAGCTTGAGCAATGGACGCCTTCAGGCCGTTGTTGTTAATAGTGGTAATGCCAATGCTTGTACTGGGCAGCAGGGCGAAAAGGATGCGTATGCGATGCGTTCGGCAGCAGCACGTGAACTTGGCGTAGCTGAAGAGGATGTTGCAGTGGCATCGACTGGTGTGATCGGTGAGTTGTTGAAAATGGACGCAGTACATTCGGGCATCAGTGCTTTGCCGGGAAGTTTGGGGCAGAATGCACATGAAGCGGAACAATTTTCTCAAGCGATCCTGACGACCGACTTGGTGAAAAAGGAAGCCTGCGTATCTGTCGTTGTAAACGGCAAGAACGTTACGATTGCAGGTGCAGCCAAGGGATCTGGCATGATTCATCCCAACATGGCGACGATGCTCGCATTTATGACGAGTGATGCAGTCATTGGTGCAGAGGCCTTGCAGCGTCTACTGCGTCAGGCAACCAACCATACGTTTAACATGATCACCGTAGATGGAGATACGAGCACGAACGACATGCTGGTTGCAATGTCCAGTGGGATGGCGGGGAACGAAGAATTGACCACGGACCATCCGGACTGGGAAGCTTTTGCTGCAGGATTCACTTATGTGTGTGAAGTGCTGGCCAAAGCGATTGCACGTGATGGTGAAGGGGCAACGAAGCTGGTCGAGGTGCAGGTTACGGGTGGAGTGAGTGATGAATCGGCACAGGCCATTGCCAAAACGGTTATCGGCTCCAGCCTAGTGAAGTCAGCGATGTTCGGTGCGGATGCGAACTGGGGACGGATTATTGCAGCCGTAGGGCGTGCAGGACAGCCGGTGAACCCGGACACCGTGGATATCCGTTTGGGAGATATCTCGGTACTTGAGCAGTCCCGTCCAGTTGTATTTGACGAAGAGGCTGCACTAGCTTACTTGCAAACTGATACGGTTCGCATTGTGGTGGATCTGCACCACGGCGAAGGAACGGCAACAGCATGGGGCTGTGACCTGACATACGATTACGTACGAATCAACGCGGCATACCGCACTTAATAAACTATCTTTAAACTATCTTGTGTTATTCAATATTAACAAGTGCAATTTTACATGTTAACGGAGAGGGCAGGACCAATCTGTAGAAGCGAAGCGCTCGCCCCAAAGCTTTCTGCAAGAAAGCTACATCGGAAGCATAGGCTATCCCCAGATTTTACCCTTAGAAAAGGGATCAAAAAATCTGGGGATAACAGCGATCGGAAGATGGTGCTGCAATCGGAGTGGCAAATGTAAAGGTTTGTTTTTATATAGAACAAAAACACGAAAGGAGTGCTCCTCATGAATTCAACATTGCAAAATGAGAGTGCCGGAGTGGAAAAAGGTACGGAAAAGCAGACGTTTGTCATGAAATGCGGAGGCAGCACGCTCGCGGCTTTGCCAGAATCCTTTTTTGCGGATTTGCGTGACTTGCAGTCCCAGGGAACTCAGCCCGTCATCGTGCATGGTGGAGGCCCGGCAATATCGGAGAATCTGGCGAAGCTGGGCATTGAAACCGAGTTCGTGAATGGACTCCGCAAAACAACGGAACCCGTGCTGGATGTCGTGGAGATGGTGCTGGCCGGGAGCATTAACAAACAGATCGTACGCCTGATAGAGCGCGTCGGAGGACATGCGCTGGGCTTGTCCGGCGTAGACGGTGGTTTAATCCAAGCTAAACCTGTGGCAAATCATGCAGAGATCGGCTGGGTTGGAGACGTAACTGGCGTTCAAGCAGAAATCATTCAAGGCATTGTGAACATGGGATACATGCCTGTGATTGCGCCAGTGGGCGTGGATGCAACCGGACAACGGTATAATATCAATGCGGACACAGCAGCAGGTGCGGTAGCTTCCCACCTCGGTGTAAGCCGGATGATCGTTGTGACGGATGTACCTGGTATTATGAAGACCGTTAACGGGGAGAAAAAAGTGCTCCCAACGGTCTCTGTACAGGAGATTGAGGACATGATCCAGACCGGTGAAATCTACGGCGGCATGATCCCTAAGGTACGCGCAGCGATTGCCTGCATTCATGGTAAAGTACGTGAGGTTATTATCGTGGACGGAAGCGAGCCACAGATCCTGAGCCGCGTGCTGAAGGGCGAAACGATCGGAACCCGAATTATCCGCATGCAATAAGGTGAATTTCAAGCAAACGGATAGATTAATATACTGTACGGATTTTATATAAGTTGAATAACAACGTTACACAAGAACGTAGAGTGCAGAACCAATCTGGAGAAGCAACGCGTTCGCTTAAAAGCTTTCTGCAAGAAAGCTACATCGGAAGCATAGGCTATACCCGGATGTTAACCTCTAAAAAAATTAGATCAAAAAAATCCGGGGATAACAGCGATCGGAAGATGGTGCTGCAATCGGAGTGGCTCTGTGTAGGTTGGTTTGTCTTATATGGAGTACCGGTATACTTACAAAAAGGAATAGGAGTGTGAAAGGTGATGGCAAAAGGCAATGAACAGCCAGGTTCTGGCACAGCAGTAGCGGGAGCAGCAGCAACAGGTGCAGCGGCACAGACGGAAAGCTCTCTTTTCCAAACGTATGCGCGTTATCCAATCAGTCTGGTCAAGGGTAAAGGCAGCTGGTTATGGGATGATCAGGGCAACCGTTATCTCGACTTCATGTGCGGACTCGCTGTAACGAGCCTTGGCCATGCACCGGAGAAAGTGGGAGCCAAGCTGAAAGCTCAGATCGATGAGCTGTGGCATGTCTCCAACCTGTTCCAGATTCCGGGCCAGGAGAAAGCAGCCGCGTTGCTGACAGCCAATACATGTGCCGATGCGGTGTTCTTCTGCAACAGTGGCGCGGAAGCCAATGAGGCAGCGATCAAGGTCGCACGTCGTTATCACCAGAAGGTGAAAGGGAACGACCGTTATGAAGTGATTACGTTTGCCCAGTCCTTCCACGGACGGACACTCGCAACACTGACTGCAACAGGGCAGGATAAGGTGAAAGAAGGATTTTTGCCATTGCCAGCGGGATTCGTGACTGTTCCTTTGCATGATATTGCAGCACTGGAAGCGGCGATTGGCCCTAAAACAGCAGCGATTATGCTGGAAATGGTTCAAGCAGAGGGCGGTGTATATCCGGTCGAACCGGAATTCATCAAGCATGTACGGAAATTGTGTGACGAGCATGGCCTCTTGTTAATCGTAGACGAAGTACAGACCGGAATGGGACGTACAGGCAAGCTGTTTGCACATGAACACTACGGCATAGAGCCAGATGTGTTTACGGTAGCCAAAGGGATTGGCAGTGGTTTCCCGGTAGGCGCGATGCTGGGTAAAGGTTTCCTGCGGGATGCGTTTACGCCGGGCAGCCATGCAACGACATTCGGGGGTACGCCACTAGCTTCGTCCGTGGTGATTGCCACGATTGAAACGATGTTGGAAGATCGCTTGCCTGAGCGCGCTGCTGAGATGGGTGACTATCTGATGAGCTCTCTGCGGAAGCGTTTGGCAGGCAATTCATTTGTGAAAGAAGTTCGCGGATTGGGGCTTCTGGTCGGAATCGAATGTGAAGAGCCAGTAGGCGACATCGTTTTGGCCGGACAGAAACGTGGTATCTTGTTCGTCAACGCAGGGCCGAATGTCATTCGTCTGCTTCCGAATCTGTATGTGAGCAAGGAAGAGATCGATGAAGCGGTATCCCTGGTGGCAACGTTGATTGAAGAGCACGTAGCAGCGAAGAAAGCCTAATCAATCCATTTTGACAAAATGAAAAGCATGCTGTACTAGGGCCTTTCATGGCCCTGGCGCAGAACTAGATGATGAATCCCTGTAGCCGCGCGGAGAACTGCGGAAGATTAAAGTAAGCGCCATAGGCTGCCTGAGCGTGCGCTGCCACGGCTGCTCTCTTCTGCCCGAGCGGGTGCAGGGAACCGGATATAAGGAGGACAACATTCACATGACAGCACAACAAACGGAGAAAATCCAGAAGATTGATCTTAGAGGCCGTGACTTTATTGAGTTTACGGATTACACAGCCGAAGAGATTCGCTACTTGCTGGACTTGGCCATTGAGATCAAAGGCAAGCAAAAAAACGGTGTAGCCTATCAACCGCTGAAAGGCAAAACGATTGGACTTATTTTTGAAAAGTCATCCACACGTACGCGTGTATCCTTCGAAGTAGGCATGTTTCAGCTGGGTGGACACGCACTCTTCCTGAGCAAAAACGATATCCAGCTTGGTCGCGGGGAAACAACCCACGATACGGCTAAAGTATTGTCCCGCTACCTGGATGGCATCATGATTCGTACCTTTGGACACCATAATGTAACTGAATTGGCGGAGCATGCCGATATCCCGGTCATTAACGGCCTGAGCGATGCCGCTCATCCGTGCCAAGTACTGGCGGACTTCCAAACGGTACTGGAGCACAAAGGCAAACTGGCTGGCCTGAAAATGGCTTATGTCGGTGATGGTAACAACATGGCTCACTCTCTCATGCTGGGTGCAGCGAAGATGGGAATGCATGTTGCTGTAGCGACGCCAAAAGGGTATGAGCCGGATAGCGGAGTGGTAGAGCAGGCGCGCAGCATTGCGAAGGAAAGTGGTTCTGAAGTGACTGTGACGTACAGTGCTCAGGAAGCTGTGAAGGATGCGGATATCGTTTATACCGATGTCTGGGCAAGCATGGGCTTTGAAGAGGAGCAAAAGGTTCGTGAGCAGGCTTTTGCTGCGTACCAGGTTGATGAGGAACTGATGAAAGGCGCGAAGCCAGATTACATGTTCCTGCATTGTTTGCCGGCACACCGCGGAGAAGAAGTAAGCGCGGGTGTAATTGATGGGCCTAACTCCCTGATCTTTGATCAGGCAGAGAACCGGCTGCATGCACAAAAGGCCTTGATGGCCGCGTTAATGAGCGAATAGCCGCTGTTTGCCTAAATGAGTTGATTTTAGGCGCAGGGTTAGCGATGATAGATTCATCTATTTATACTCTAAAATAAGATAAATTGGTGCATTCGCAGAAACGGAGAGACAGAAAAGACCTGAAGAAACGAAGTTAAAAGCTTTCTGAAAGAAAGCTACTTCGTAAGCATAACCTGCCTTTATCCCCGGATTTTACCCTTTAAGAAGGGATCAAAAAATCTGGGGGTAAGAGCGATCGGAGGGTTTTCTGGCTCGTAGTTTTTAGCAGATGCATAGCTTGTTTAACTTATTGGCAATTGAATTTGGGGAGGACCAACGAACATGGCTAAGGAAAAAATCGTACTCGCCTACTCCGGCGGGTTGGACACATCTGTAATTTTGAAATGGTTGAAAGAAACCTATGATGCAGAGATTATCGCATTTACTGCAGATATCGGACAAAAGGATGAGCTGGACGGCCTGGAAGAAAAAGCACTCGCTACCGGCGCTTCCAAAGTATATATCGACGATCTGCGCGACGAGTTCGCGAAAGATTTCATCTACCCGATGTTCCAAGCGGGTGCTTTGTATGAAGGACAATACCTGCTCGGCACAAGTATCGCTCGTCCGCTGATTGCTAAACGTATGGTTGACATCGCTCGTGCAGAAGGTGCTACTGCGATCGCTCACGGCGCTACGGGCAAAGGAAATGACCAAGTTCGTTTCGAGTTGAACGCGGCTGCGCTGACACCAGACGTTCAAGTCATTGCGCCATGGCGTTTGGAAGAATTCCGCAACCAGTTCCCGGGACGTGCCGAGATGATTGCTTATGCAGAGAAACACGGTATTCCGGTAACGGCATCTGCTGCTAAGCCTTACTCCACAGACCGTAACCTGCTGCATATCAGCTATGAGAGCGGTGTGCTTGAAGATCCTTGGTTTGACCCAAGCACGGACGAGAACAAAGACATGTTCCTGCTCAGCAACGCACCGGAAGATGCACCAGATCAAGCGGAATACGTTGAACTGGAATTCGAACAAGGCAACTGCGTAGCACTGAATGGTGAACGTCTGAGCCCGCTGCAAGTGATGGAGCAATTGAACGAGCTGGGTGGCAAACACGGAATTGGCCGTGTCGATATGGTTGAGAACCGTTTTGTCGGCATGAAGAGCCGCGGCGTGTATGAGACACCAGGTGGAACGATCCTGTTTACAGCACATCGTAAAATGGAATCCATCACGATGGACCGTGAAGTCATGAACCTACGTGATAGTCTGATCACCCGTTACAGCACACTCGTGTACAATGGCTTCTGGTTCGCACCGGAACGTCTGGCACTGCAAGCTCTGGTAAGCGAAAGCCAGAAGAACGTAACAGGCACCGTGCGTGTAAAACTGTACAAAGGCAACATCATTGGCGCAGGCGTGAAAAGCCCTGTCAGCCTGTACAACCCGGACATCGCTACGATGGAAGCTGATCCAACACAAGCATATGATCAAGGGGATGCAACCGGCTTTATCCGCCTGAACGCCCTGCGTCTGAAAGTTAATTCCGGCGTTGAACAAAACAAGAAATAATTCTTTTAAATAGCGTCATATCATGACCAATATCACTTTACAGGGCAGGCCGTTCTTGCACATCGGGCAGGGGCGGCTTTGTCCATGAACGAAAGGGGAGAACTCACCGTGAGCAAGCTGTGGGGAGGACGTTTTACCAAACAAACCAATCATCTGGTTGAGGAATACACGGCATCAATCAACTTTGACAAAGCTTTGGCTGAGGAAGATATCCAAGGAAGTCTCGCCCATGTAACCATGCTGGGCAAATGCGGCATTTTGCCTGCGGAAGATGTGGAAACGATCAAGGAAGGTCTGATTACAGTACTGCACAAAATTCGTGCAGGCGAAGTGGAATTCTCTGTTTCAGATGAAGACATCCACATGAATATTGAGAAAAACCTGATCGAAACCATTGGCCCTGTCGGTGGCAAATTGCACACAGGTCGCAGCCGGAATGACCAGGTGGCAACAGACATGCACTTGTACCTGCGTGAGCGTGTAGTTGGTTTTGTCGGTATGCTGCATGCGCTGCAGGAGGCGTTGATCGGACAGGCCAAGGACAACCTGGATACAATCGTACCGGGCTATACCCATCTTCAACGTGCACAACCGATTCTGTTCGCCCATCACCTGATGGCGTATGTCTCCATGTTCCAACGGGATGCAGAGCGTCTGATGGACAGCTACAAACGGATTAACGTTCTGCCGCTGGGTGCAGGTGCACTTGCAGGAACAACATTCCCGATTGACCGCCACTTCGTGGCCGAGCAGCTCGGCTTCGACGGTGTGTACGAGAACAGTCTGGATGCGGTTAGTGATCGTGACTTTATCGTGGAGTTCCTGGCAGCTGCTTCCCTGATCATGACTCACCTGTCCCGTCTGAGTGAAGAACTGGTGCTGTGGAGCAGTACCGAGTTTGGTTTTGTTGAGCTAGACGATGCGTTCTGCACAGGCAGCAGCATTATGCCGCAGAAAAAGAACCCGGATGTACCGGAGCTTGTTCGTGGTAAAACCGGACGTGTATACGGCAACTTGATCGGTTTGCTGACGGTTTTGAAATCTCTTCCTTTGGCTTACAACAAAGACATGCAGGAAGACAAGGAAGGCATGTTCGATACGGTTGCTACGCTGGAAGGCGCGCTGCAATTGTTCGCACCGATGATTGCAACGATGAAAGTGAACAAGGACCGGATGCGCCAAGCGGTGAACCAGGACTTCTCCAACGCAACGGATATTGCAGACTTCCTCGTGGGCGAAGGCTTGCCTTTCCGTCAGGCGCATGAAGTCATCGGTAAAACGGTGCTGTACTGCATCCAGAACGGCAAGTATTTGCTGGATCTGAGCATTGATGAGTTCCGTCAGTTCTCCCCGCTGTTCGACGACCGCATCTACGATGTGCTCCAACCGGAAGCGGTGGTTAACGCACGTAACGTCTATGGTGGCACAGCTTCCGGACAAGTGGCTGAAGCCATCGGACGCAGTGAAAAGGTGCTGGAAATTACGGCGCAATGGATCACAAGCCGCGGCTAACGCCACGGCTGCTATGCAATATTTATAAGGAAGGAACGCCTTCTTAAAACCCCTCAGGCTGGAGTGGGTAAGAGATTCTGTTACATGAACTCTTACCGCAAGACCTGAGGGGCTTTTTTTTCATTTCAGGAGATTATACACCCGTGTTTAAACTGAAGTTCCAGCAGAAAGGTGCATTCATCTATGTATGGTTAGGAAGGGAAGAGTGGGCTAGTATCTGTCATTCCAGGATAATGAATATTTAGAATTTGTGCTAAGTCCTTTAGTGACTTTGGAGCTGTGTGTTATATTCCTTTCCGAATTCTTGGATCTTTCAGACTCAGATAGCTCCATTAACAAGGTTTTCAGCGTGTTAAACGTTTGAAGTCCAATGTACTTCAGAAGCCGTATCTCCTTCTCACTTGCGTTAACAATGTCTTCAATGCAATCATAACCGTTCCTTCGCAGAATGTTGATTAACTTTTTTATTGTGTTTTCAGGAAATAATTCAGCATCAGCAACTTCCAACAGACATGAAATATCCCTGGATAGGGTTCTGTCATCTAACGATAATCGATCTCCTAATGTCACCATTTTCATCACCCGATGATTTCCTTTACAGTTATGGTCGTTGTTTTAGTCAGATCAAGGAAATCCTGATTATCTAGTGCGATTAAAGGGCGAGTTGGGTAATTTCTATCGACGAGAACGATTTTACCTTGTCTCCCATCAGATAACAAAACTTCACAACCAAGTTGGGATGCCATTAATGATTCCAAAAAGGTTAGCCCGATCTGCGATTCCAGACGATTATCCATAATTTCTTCGTGAATCATATGGACTACATTGAAGAAGGGGTGGGCTTCTCTGTATGGACGAGGGGATATCATGGCCATATAAATATCAGCAATAGCGACTATTTTGCTCAGAGGGTCGATCTGATCTCCTTTTAAACGATGAGGATAACCACTACCATCTTCTCTCTCATGATGCTCAAGTGCAACCAGTGCTACGCGAGGGCTTGCCATAGAGTTCTTCAACATATCATGTCCCCAGATCGTATGCTGTTTCATGATTTCATACTCGTTTGCATTGAATCTGGACGTTTTGTTCACTAAATCCGAAGGAAGTTTGGTAGAACCGATATCATATAGAGTTGCTGCAGTAGTCAATGTCTTTAATTCCTGTTCATCCAAGCGAAGTTGTTTTCCCAGCTTGGTTGCAATGAATGCAACCCCCATGTTGTGGGTATAGCGAAAATCCCGTGTTCCCTTTAGCTCTGAAAGGAGTCGAAACAAACTCGCTGAATTCGATGTGTCCATGATAACCGAAGTTAGTTTATCTTCAACTTCTTCAATATCCACTGTTCCGGTTAGGTCAAGGCTGTCTTTCATCCCTTTAAGATAGGACTCCGTTTGCTGAATAAGCTCTTTGGTTGGGATACAAGGGAAATGAATACGTGGCTGATTGATATTGTCTTGGTTGTGCGTATGTATCTTATCATTCGTTTCTTCATCCACTTCGTTAACTTCCAATGCCGACTCTACATCCAGAATATGAATGTTGAATTTTTTTAGTTTGTCTATATGTTCAGGAAGCAGAAGCGTACCCTTTGCTATGAGAAGAACACCTCTAACATCGGTAATATTTTGTTTCAAATGTTTCCCTACTAAGTCATCGTAATCCTTAAACTCCATGCAGACTTCCCCCGATTTTTATGTATTATATGTATGTGCTTCTCTCATCTATAGAAAAGAAAGAGATGCTAAATAACTTAATTATAGAGTATGCAGTAACTTTATTCGGTTTAATTTTATTAGTTAATATGGCTCATCTTATATCTTCGTCATAATCACATTTTTATGTTATGGTACTTTCGGTACATTTAACAACGAGAATCAATTGATACTAATTACTCACTTAAACCAAATATATGAGACGTTAGAAGGATGGGCTTAGTGACGTGTAGTTCTAGTGTCTTGTATATTTCAAGCCAAATACCCGCTTCCTTTAGTAAGAAAAGCGGGTACGCAAATTAAGATTATTAAATCTAGAACATACATTTTTGTTTAGTGGAAATAAAAGAGAATATGATTACATGTAAGCAGTAAATCCTCTTACTTTCTTTCATTGCTACGAGGCGCGCTCCCCTTTAGTTCCGTTCAGGCAGTGGCAGCCATCGAAGCACATTCTGAATCTTCTCATCCCAGTATGCCCAGTCATGTCCGCCAGGTTCTTCTTCATAGGTCAACTGAAAATCGGTCTGTGCACAAGCCTCACGGAAAGATTGGTTCTCCTCATACAGGAAATCTTCTGTGCCGCAGCATTGATAGAGAAGTGGACGTGGCCCCTGGCTTGCCTGACTCTCTTTTAGCAAATGAAGCAGATCATTCTCCGAGCCCTTGATCTCTGGTCCGAAGATACGCTCCATTTCGGTCTGCTGCAGTGCAGAGAGAATTTTGTTATCCATATGTGCAGCCATATCCAGAGCCCCTGATAAGCTTGCTGCTGCGGCATATTGCTCCGGTTTGCGCAGGGCCAGTTTGAATGCCCCGTAACCACCCATGGACAAGCCGGCAACGTAGTTGTCTTCCCGTTTGGAGGACAGCGGGAAGAAGGAGCGTGCCAGGGCAGGCAGCTCTTCGCTGATGAACGTCCAGTAACGTCCACCTTCGGCCATATCCGTATAGAAGCTGCGATGCACTTGCGGCATGACAACAGCGATTCCGAGGTTTGCCACATAACGTTCAATGGATGTCCGGCGCAGCCAGATGGAATCATCATCCGATAGGCCATGCAGCAAATACAGCGTAGGATGAAGTCCTTTGCCCGAAACGTTATCCATTCCAATCTGATTATGGGTCTGCTGTGGCAGAATAACATGCATGCTCGTGCTGAGTCCTAGCGTGTCGGAGTAAAAATCACATTTAATGAGTGCCATCTCTACAAAGTAACCCCTTTCATGAATTCATTAACTGAATGTCCTGCCTGAGTTGAATGCGGTCACAGTTAATGGCTCCTTCGTTTCTATCACACAGGTTATACCCAAACCTCGTCCATTGCAACAACAACATTCATAGCTAAAGAAAGTGATGTATTAACTAGGCTCACACAGCATTCATTTAAAAGTTAAGTGGGTAGCGGTTAATTGAGGTTCATGTTGAGCAAAATGATTTCTAGGCTTCACAACGTAACAATGTTATGTTACACTGACATCAACACAAAGGGGGACCATATATGACGGATGAATTGATCTCCAAAAAAGACTTGCTGGACCTTACGGGGATTTCCTATGGTCAGTTATACCGCTGGAAGCGGAAAAACCTGATTCCGGAAGAATGGTTTATTCGGAAGTCTTCATACACGGGTCAGGAAACTTTTTTTCCTAAACAGCAGATTCTGACGCGTATCGATAAGATCCTTAATATGAAGGATGGATTATCACTGGATGAGCTGGCAGATGTGTTCTCGCCCACACTGAGTGAGGTTGAAATGTCTGTGGAGCAACTAATGGATCGAAACATTGTTTCATTACCTTCGCTTGAATTGGTAAAAGAGGCAGGACGGGAACAACCCATGTATGCTCTGGAGCAGATTATGATGCTCTATGTCCTCGAGAAGCTGCTGCTTAGCGGGGATATTACCCGTCAGGAGGGCTCATTGCTGATAGATGTCATGTCTGAGTATTATTACCGTTTTGCAAACAGAGCAAGTGAGCTGCTGCTAATTCGCAAGATGGGCGTACCGACATTCATGCTTACTGGTTCAGGATCAGAGCTTTATTTTGATCAGAGCGTCAAAGTGGTACTGAGACTTCCGCTGGGCACGTTTATGGAAGAGCTGAAACTCAAATTGGGATAAAGGGGAGAATGGACATGGAAGAACGTCATTTGAGAAATGATCTGAATGTATCAGGCTTGAGTCAAACAGCAGGCGGAGCCTTTCACCGGGTTTCCATTGATGGCATGGCCAAAGTAAACGGCAATCTGGATTGTACCTCCTTGAGTGTGAATGGGACGTTGAAGATGCACGGAGCCTTAAGTGCGGAAAGTGCAACCATCAACGGCATGTGCACGCTGAACGGCCCCCTGAACAGCTCCCGTGTTCGTGTGGATGGCCTGACAACCATTCATGGAAACCTCATTAGTCCTGAGCTTGAAGTAAACGGCAAGTGTACCGTACGTGGGCGAGTGGATGGAGAACGCATCGATATTGGCGGCATGATCACGATTGATGGCGACGTACAATGTGAGTCCCTGAACGTACAGGGCAACATCAAAATTAGTGGCTTCCTGAATGCAGGATCCGTTGAGATCAAGCTGCACACATCTTCTTCAGCCAAAGAGATTGGTGGAGAACGTATTGATATTCGTCGAAAGGAGCAGAGTGGCTTCTGGAAAAGTATAGGTCTGGGCGGTACGCCCTCTTTCAAAACATCCTTAATTGAAGGGGATGAGATCGTATTGGAAGATACGGAAGCTGATATTGTTCGTGGAAGCAAAGTATATATCGGCCGTGGCTGCAGCATCAAGCTTGTTGAATACTCAGGCGAGCTTGAGATTGATCCGGATGCCAAGGTGGGTAGCAGCGAGCGGATCTAAGTGGGATTTATATAGAAAGGAATGGGATGCGACTTGAATAACCATAACGTTAGTCCATCAGACAAGAAAAATGACATCAGCATTATCGGTGAAGGAAGCTCCGCTGGCGGTGTGTACGGTAAGGTCAAGGTTGTAGGAGATTCCTCCTTTAACAATGACTTATATTGTGATCAATTCAAATGTACGGGCACGTCGGTCATCTACGGATCTCTTGAATCAGACGATATTAAAATTACGGGAACCCTAACTCTAACAGAAGGAGCTGTCGGCCCTGAAGATGAGAGTGGGAGTGGCGTATCCGGCTTACATGCAAAAGCTGAAAAAATGAAAGTGGTAGGTGAGTTTCATCTACCGGGTGACTGTCAGGCGGAGAATCTGAAACTCAATGGTCGTTTCACGGTCGGAGGTATGCTTACCGCAGAAGAAATGACACTTAAAATCATGGGTCCGTCTGAAGCGAGGGAAATTGGCGGTTCAATCATCTCTGTTAAGAGTGGCCGGGGAAAGCTGCTCGAAGGTTTATTTGCGAATAATCAATCGATTCTCACGGTAAACATGATTGAAGGAGATGACATTGAGTTAGAGAACACGGTAGCCGAGGTTGTCCGGGGAGATAAAATAAAAATTGGCCCAGGCTGCCGAATTGGTACAGTTGAATACCGTTCTTCGCTGCAGATCCATTCACAATCCGAAGTTTTGGTTCAGCGCAATCGGTCCGTGGACTGATTATTGGGGGCGGCTTTTCGGATATACTATTTCAGTCATATGAATAGAGCGTGAATGGAGAGATTGAGTACAATGGTTGCACGTAAAAACAGTATTGGATTGGTGCTGGCAGGGCTGCTGCTCAGCATACTGATGGCTTCGATGGATAACACCATCGTGGCAACGGCGATGGGGGATATCGTCGGGAAGCTGGGTGGCCTCGACAAATTCGTTTGGGTGACTTCAGCTTACATGGTCGCCGAGATGGCAGGGATGCCGATCTTCGGTAAATTGTCCGACATGTATGGACGGAAGAAGTTTTTTGTATTCGGAATTATCGTGTTTATGCTTGGTTCGGCGTTATGTGGAACAGCAACATCCATTGTGGAGTTGACTATGTACAGAGCCATTCAGGGGATTGGTGCAGGTGCCTTGGTGCCGATTGCGTTTACCATCATGTTTGACGTGGTTGCACCGGAAGCGCGGGGCAAGCTGGGCGGATTGTTTGGAGCTGTCTTTGGATTATCCAGCGTATTCGGACCGCTGCTAGGTGCGTACATCACACAGTACGCCACGTGGGAATGGGTATTTTATATTAACCTGCCGCTCGGACTGATTGCGTTTGTGTTTATTGCGTTTTTCTACAAGGAGTCTCACCAGCATCAATCCCAGCAGATTGACTGGCTGGGTGCAGTGACACTGATTGGTGCTGTAGTATGTCTGATCTTCGGCCTCGAACTTGGTGGCAAAACGTATGCATGGAACTCGTGGCAAATTCTCGGTTTGTTCGCCGGCTTTGCAGTGCTGGCGCTGCTGTTCGTATTTGCCGAATCAAGAGCGAAGGAACCGATTATATCCTTTAACATGTTCCGCAACCGCGTGTACTGGTCCAGTAATGTCATTGCCATGTTCAGTGGTGCGGCATTTATCACGGCGTCGGTGTACATTCCCATCTTCATACAGGGTGTGCTCGGGGGTAAAGCGACCAATTCGGGTCTTGTGCTGCTGCCTATGATGCTTGGGTCAGTCATCACCGCTTCGATGGGCGGGGTGCTGATGACCAAGATCAAGTATCGGAACATTATGATCCCGACACTGGCGCTGCTGGTGCTCGGCCTTGGGTTACTGACGACACTGGACGAAAGCTCGTCGCTCTGGACGATCCGCGTATTTATGGTGCTCGTTGGTCTGGGTGTGGGAGCTTCGTTCTCCGTGCTTAGCAATGCGGCCATGAATGCCTTCGAACCACAGAGACGTGGTGCCGCAAGTTCTACGCTTAACTTTTTGCGGTCCCTCGGGATGACGATGGGGATTACAATCTTTGGGATTGTTCAGAGCCAGGTATTTACGCGCAAAATGAACGATGCCCTAGCCGGTCCCGCTGCAGAAGCGGGCGGTGCAGGAGCCGGAGTGCCAGCAGGCGGCATGCCGGAGGGCTTAAATCTGAGCGACCCGCACGCCTTGCTCTCTCCGGAGCTTAGACAGGCCATTCCACCTCAGGTGCTGGAGGCGATCACTCATGCGTTATCCTCCTCGATCGTGCAGTTATTTGCCTGGGCGGCCATTCCAGCGGCACTGGCTCTGATTGCGGCTTTCTTTATGGGGAAAGAAAAGATGGTTATCGGCGAGGAACAGGGAGAATACACAGCAGGGCATTAATATGAAGTAAACAACAAAGACACACCATTCTATCTCCACGCGGAGCAATAGAGAGGTGTGTCTTTTACTTTGTCCAACTCTTATGGCTGTTTGGTATCACTCACACCGTCCTCAACAACAGAAGGCTCCTGCGGATCTGGCAGGCTGCTATGACCTGAACGTGCGATAAGGCGATCCTGAGCTTTGTAGGTATCTCGCGAAATGGTTTTGGACTCCACCACTTTGCCATCCACCTTCTTGATACGTACGGTTTCCACAATGTAGCCAGGCTGTCCGTTTTGCAAAACCTGCTGGGCACCATCCGGCAGCACATTGCTGGATACATACTTTACAGGGGCGCTTAGCGTTTCGATGGTGTGGGATTCGAGTGCGTAGCTGACATTCTCGGGAAAAGTACCAAAAAATTTGACGGTTAATTGGTGATTCTTCACTTCAGCAAGGATCAGCAGGGATTTGCCCGTATTGTTCTTGAAACGGAAATTGATAGCGCCGGAAGCAAAAGTGGCGTCCAGTCCTTTCGGCAAATATTTGACGGGTATCGAATGGTTGCGCCGCTCGACAATATCAAGTCCAGTTAACAAGGCTGCATTGTATACGGTACTGGACACCTGACATATGCCTCCGCCAATCCCGGGGGTGAGACGCCCCCTAACAATAACCGGGGCTTCGCGGAAGCCGTATTCCTTCTCGGCATGTCGAATGATCTTTTCATAGTCGAACATGCCGCCAGGCTCCAAAATCATGCCGTTCACGGATTGTGCTGCTGCACTGACATTATGTATGCGTCCTTCCGTGCTGCTTCCCAGCCCTGTGGAGAACTGGATGATCTTCCGCTCAATGCCTTCCTTGCGTAAAGACTCCACCGTGACTTCAGGCTGCTGGGTGTATAGCGGCAGCTGAATTAACAGTGCGGCAGGTTTGTCCCCATTGTCCAGCACGGTGAAATCGTGGGGAAGCTTCGCCAGCAGCCTGGCCTCCAGTTCATCCCAGGCGATCCGCCGGACGCCTTTCTCCGGGATGTACTGGACCTTGTCGTTTGCGGTGATTCGCCGGACAGCGTCTGCGGGGGTTCCGAAGGTTTCCTTTTCCCACTCAGGGCTCAAACGTGTTCTAAGGGATTGGATATTGTACCGTTGTTCGAGAGGCCATTCCTCCGCGAAATGATAACGGGCATACGCACGTTCCCACACATTCCCTTCCTCCAGCTTATGCACCGCTGCACGAAAGGCGTCCGCACTGTAATCCGCACCGGCTTCGATCGCAGTCATGTTCAGCGTCAGGGAGGGCTCATCCACCTCCAGCGTAACAGGCCAGTCCCCCAGCTTTTTCAAACGTTCGTCCAGTCCCAGCAGCGCCTCGCTCCGATTCACGCCGCCGACCTGCCAGCCGCCAACCTGCACCTTACTCGGCAAAGCGGGCTGGTTCACATACATATACAACAATCCGTAGGAAGCGGAGCCGATAAAGAGAATGGAAAACACGACAATGACGGCCAAATGTATTTTTTTCATATCCGTACGCTCCTTTTTACTTCTGATGTTCCGCATTTCGTAACACTTTCTATATATATGATCCAATGCAGGAAAACTTTCGGGTACTCAATAGGTAACAAATTTGTTACAATATATTTTATATGTTTCCATCCAGAGGATCGAAATAAGGGTAAAATGGATTGCTCCTGATGAAATTCAGGTCTTTTTAAAGGAATTGCCGGGATTGTGTCGAAATGATAATGGCTAACTATGTGAGCAGGAAGTGATGATGTGATAGAAATGCAGGACGTGTGGAAGACCTACGCCAATGGGACCCACGCATTACAAGGGGTGTCGGTGAAGATCGACCGCAATGAATTTGTGTATATCGTCGGTCCGTCCGGCGCAGGTAAATCAACATTTATGAAACTGATGTACAGAGAAGAAATTCCGACCAAAGGACAAATATCCATCAATGGATTTAATATCGGCAAGTTGAAACCACGCAAGATTCCTTATGTGCGCCGCAACATCGGTGTAGTGTTTCAGGACTTCCGTCTCTTGCCCAAGATGACGGCGTTTGAGAACGTGGCTTTTGCCATGGAGGTTATTGAGGCACCAAAGCGTCACATCAAGAAACGGGTGATGGAAGTGCTCGATCTGGTGGGACTGCGCAGCAAGGCGAATCGTGAACCTTCGCAATTGTCAGGAGGGGAACAGCAGCGTATTGCCATCGCACGGGCGATTGTAAACAATCCGTCAGTGATTATCGCGGACGAGCCTACGGGTAACCTTGATCCGGAGACGTCATGGGGCATTATGCAGCTGCTGGATGAGATCAATTTCAGAGGAACGACGATTGTCATGGCAACCCATAACAAGGATATCGTGAACACGATGCGTAAACGGGTTATCGCCATTGAGCGCGGCCAGATTGTACGGGATCAGATGAGAGGGGAATACGGTTATGAATTTTAGTACTCTCTTGCGCCATATGCGGGAGGGATTTAAAAACGTATTCCGCAATGGCTGGATGTCCGTGGCATCCATCATGTCGATCATCGTGTCGCTGCTGATCCTTGGCGTATTCATGCTGCTGGTACTGAATGTGAACTCCATGGCTAACCAGGTGGACAGTCAGGTAGAGATCAGTACGTTTCTGGAGCTGAATGTGGATGAGGGCCTGCGCAATACGCTGCAGCAGGAGATCAGTGCAATGCCGGAAGTGAGTGAAATTCGCTTTGTTTCCAAGGAAGAGGGACTCAAGGAGTTCCGTGAACGTCTTGGCGACAGTGCCAATAACGTGCTTGACGGTTTCGATGTGGATAATAATCCGCTGCCGGAGACGATTGAAGTGGAGGTCATTGAACCGGAAACCGTCACTTTTGTGGCGCAAAAAATTGAAGCCTTGAACGAAAAGCACCCGGAGAAGCCGATCATGAAAGTGAACTACGGCAAGGAAACGGTGGATGTACTGTTTAAATTCACAAGACTTGTCCGGAATATCGGATTTATTTTTGTAGGGGGACTGGCACTGATGTCCATGTTCCTGATCTCGAATACGATTCGCGTAACGATTTTGGCCCGCCGCCGGGAGATCGGCATCATGAAGCTCGTGGGTGCAACGAACACGTTCATTCGCTGGCCTTTCTTTATTGAAGGAGCACTTATTGGATTTATCGGTTCAGTGATTACGGTAGCCGTACTGTTCTTCGGTTACAGCCGCCTGCTGGCTACCATTGGTCAGGATGTATTCATGCAAATGCTTAATCTGATTCCGCTCAGCGACATTTGGTTGCTGTTTGGAACCCTTTTGATCGGGCTCGGTGTGCTGGTAGGTATTTTGGGAAGTACACTGTCCATTCGCAAGTCGCTTAAGGTTTGATGTTTTATTACTGAAATTGCAGAAATTGTCGAAATAGAATGACAAAGCAGGTTCACAATTGGACGCTGTTTGACGATATGTAGGGAAGACGCACTCTTAATTAGATGGAAGAAAGCATAAGAACATGATGTTCACCACCTGTGCAGGTTGCTTTCTTGTGAATTCATAGGATGGGGGATCAACATTTTGAAAAAAACAGCTTCGCTGCTGGCCTTTACGTTATTGGCCGGATTGACGCTTCAACCTTCGGACGGATATGCCAAGAGTAGCATTAGCGACATCGATCAACAGATTAGCCAGCTGGAGAGCAAGGCGGCTGCGGCCAAACAGGAACAGAAAAAGGCTGCTGCCAACAAGAAGGAAGCCCAGCATTACAAGAACAAAACCAATGCCTATCTGAAGGTTGTCATGGAGCAGATCAATGTTGTCAGTGATGAACTGGCCAATGTTTCCTTGGAAATTGAGAATACGGAAGAAAATCTTCGAACGACGAAAAAAGATCTCCAGGCTGCAGAGGAGCGCATTGTTGCAAGGGAGAAATTGCTGGAATCGCGTGTACGTCTGATGTATACCGATGGAGCAGTATCCTATCTGGATGTGTTGTTGTCTTCAACAAGTTTCTCGGATTTCCTGACCCGTGCAGATTCGCTGAAAACCATTGTGGATCAGGACCAGCATCTGCTGGATGAGCACAAAAAGGACAAGCAGCTCGTTGTCGACAAAAAGGCTGAACTGGACAAGCAGTATGCGGAAGCCAAAAGCCTTTATGCACAAAAGAAACAACGTAAAGCCCAGTTAAATGAAAAGGAACAGGAGAAGCAGGTGCTTCTGGCTTCCTATGATGCTAAAATTGAAGAGTCGGAAGAACTGACGCAGGAGCAGGAAGATATGTTGGTTCAGATCGCCAGCAAGCGTTCAGCATTGCTTCAGGAAAAAAACAAACTTCGTGAGCAGCAGGCAGCCGCCGCTGCCAAAGCAAAAGCTGCCGCAGCAGCTCGGGCTGCAGCCGCAGCGAAGGCGCCAACGAAAGTCAGCACAGGCAGCAGTGAAACCACGTATACAGCGGGAAATGGTATCTTCTCCAAACCGGTATCCGGCGGACGCATTTCCTCGCCATTCGGTCGTCGTACACACCCAATTACGGGTGAAGTAGGCAAGATGCACAATGGTACCGATTTTGCTGTACCTGTGGGAACCTCGGTTCATGCAGCATCAGGCGGTATCGTTATCATGGCGGAGTGGTACAGTGGTTACGGTTATACCGTTATCGTAGACCATGGTGGCGGACTCTGGACATTGTATGGTCACCTGCGTGAAGGCGGATTTAAGGTAAGCAAGGGTGATACAGTGAGCAAAGGCGACCTTATTGCCGAGTCGGGCAACACGGGTAATTCAACCGGACCTCACTTGCACTTCGAAGTTCGTGAAAATGGTACGCCAGTGAATCCGATGAATTACCTGTAATGGATTGACTGTGAAGGAATGGAAAAGACATATTCCGTACAAGCTAGACATATACTAAGCTGGCATGTTCAGGGAATGGATTCGGGCACATGGAATCTGACACGCTTCAAAACTAAAGGCGGTGAGCAAACGGATGATGAAGAAAAGATCGGCGCTGCTGCTTGCCATTGTAGCCCTCCTTGGAGGGAGCCTGCTTACGCTGGTACTGATGAGTTATCCCGGTGTGGCCAATCAGACCACCTCGGGTGAAGGCCTGCTGGCCAGTGTAACCGGCAATACGCAGCAGAAGAACGATTTGAAGAAGATTGAAACCGCAATGGATTTGATCTCAAGCAACTACTATAAAGATGTAGATAAGACCAAGCTGATCGATGGTGCGATCAACGGTATGATGGAATCCCTTGGCGATCCATACTCCAATTACATGGGACAGGAAACGGCTGCCCAGTTTGAGGAATCCATTGAAGGATCCTTTACCGGGATCGGGGCCGAGGTATCCTCGCAGGATGGAAACGTCGTTGTCGTTTCCCCGATCAAAGGATCACCTGCCGAGAAAGCGGGTATTCGCGCGAAAGACATGATCATGTCTGTGAACGGCGAATCTCTGCAAGGCCTTGAATTAAACAAGGCTGTTAACAAAATCAGAGGTCCAAAGGGCAGTGAAGCCAAGGTCCAAGTGAAGCGTGCCGGTTCTACAGAATTGATTGAATTTGTCATTGTGCGTGATGACATTGATCTCGAGACTATATATGCCCACATGGAGGATAACGGTGTAGGTGTCATTACCATCACCCAATTCTCGCTGAATACCGGAGAACGCTTCAAGGAAGAACTGGCCAATCTGGAGAAACAGAACATGAAGGGTCTGGTCATTGACGTTCGTAATGATCCGGGCGGCGTACTGCAAGTCGTTATCGACATTGCCGAGCAGTTTGTTCCGAAAGGCAAAGTGATCGTGCAGGTCGAGGACAAAAATGGCAAACGTGAGCAAAGCAAATCGAATGGTTCCAGCAAGTCGTACCCGATTACGGTACTGATGAACAAAGGAAGCGCAAGTGCGTCGGAAATTTTGGCCGGTGCATTGCAGCAGTCGGCAGGCGCAACGCTGGTTGGCGAAAACTCCTTTGGTAAAGGTACGGTACAGACGAGCTATGACAAGCAAATGGGTGATGGCAGCCTGCTGAAAATCACCATTGCGAAATGGCTGACTCCGAATGGAGACTGGATTCATGAAAAAGGCATCAAACCGGATATTGCGGTGAACCAGCCGGATTACTTCTCGGTGGCACCGATTAACAAAGAGAAATTACCTTTGAAATATGACAGCAATAGCACGGATGTGAAAAGTGCGCAGACGATGCTGAGAGGACTCGACTTCAAGCCAGATCGTGTAGATGGATACTATGACCAGAAGACGCAAGAAGCGGTCAAAGCATTCCAGAAGCAGAAAGGCATTGAGGCCACCGGCGAGATCGATGAGAAAACTGCTGAATCACTGGAAGCGGCTCTGATTGAACGTATTGCCAATCCTCAATATGATGCACAGCTGAAGCGCGCGATCGAAAATGTCTCAAAGGATATTTAGACCGTCGTGTCGAAGCCATTAAGAAGGCTGATTATCAGCCTTCTTTTTTTCTGAACCGGCTGAAAGAGAGGGGTGACGGGCCATCATGGAATGGGCTTGGCCATGGTTAACGACATTAGGGGAAGCAGTGCTGCAGTTGTTTACTCAGCCGTTTTATTATATTGCGGTCATTTTGATTGCACTGATCTATCATCGTCAATTATTACAGGAACGTAGGTTGTTCCATGTTCGTCTGCAAAGCTCCATC
Source organism: Paenibacillus sp. PvP094 (assembly GCF_040546835.1). Classification (NCBI taxonomy): domain Bacteria; kingdom Bacillati; phylum Bacillota; class Bacilli; order Caryophanales; family Paenibacillaceae; genus Paenibacillus; species Paenibacillus sp. PvP094. Next base: position 2,750,664 of record NZ_JBEPOM010000001.1, read on the forward strand.
ACCCAGACGATCCGTGCCTTACTCGGAGGGATCGTCATTGGCATCATCGTCTCGGTAATATCCATCTTCCTCGGGGCGCATCTTACACTTGCCAGTGTCATTTGCATATGGGCCGCCACGTTAATTCTGGCATTGTTCCGTATTCGCTATCTGTGCTTCGCCTACGCGGCAGGGCTGCTTGGCGTAGTGCAGTTTGGACTGAACCTGGCCTCAGGCTGGCAGCCGGCGGGATGGCTTGGCAGTGTCACGGAGGCATTGCGTGCGCTGGACATGCCTGCTTTACTAGTACTGGCTGCCTTACTGCATCTAGGTGAAGCGATGCTGGTTCGCTTGCAAGGGGTATCCATGGCTTCGCCATTGCTCTTTGAAGGCAAGCGCGGCAAGCTGGTCGGAGGATACCAGCTACAGCATTTCTGGCCGATCCCGATGCTAATTCTGGTCCCTGTAACGGGGAGCGGAGCAGAGCTCGCTTGGAGTCCTCTCTTGAATGCAGGAGGTGGCTATATGCTGATGGCTCTTCCGATCCTGCTTGGATTCGGCGAGGTTACGCAGAGTATGCTTCCTGGGCAAAAGGTACAGATATCCGCAAAGCGGCTCCTGCTCTACGGGACAGGCCTGCTTGTGCTCAGTCTCTTGGCGGCGTGGTGGTCACCACTTATGGTGGTTGCCGCTCTGGCAGCATTTATCGGCCATGAAATTCTGGTGTGGTACAGTGGGTTCGAGGAACAGCATCGCAGTCCGGTGTTTGTCCATCCGGTCCACGGCTTAAAGGTGCTTGGCATTATTCCAGATAGCCCTGCTGCAGAGCTGGGCATCGAAGCAGGAGAGACGCTGTATAAGGTGAACGGTGTAATGGTAGATTCACCGGAAGAACTGCATCGTGCACTGCGGATGAATCCGGCCTTTTGCAAACTGGAAGTTCGTAACCATCAGGGGGAGAGCAAATTTATGCAGCGGGCCATCTATGAAGGTGAACATCATCAGCTTGGGGTGCTTATGGCTCCGGTCAACCATGAAGCTTGGGCGGTGCAGCTCCGTCCGCTGACGTTGTTCCATATCATCACACTCAAATTGTTTGCCCGTCGCAAAAACAGTCGCAATGATGAGGCTCCGCTGGCTCTGCCGGCTCCGGCTCCGGCCGTGAACGAACAAGGATCGGTAGAAATGTAATAAATAAAGGGTACTTCACCGCTTGGACAAGCGAGGGAGTACCCTTTATGCTATGAGTTATAGCTATTTCTTCAACATAAAAATGGCGATCTGCGTCCGATCGCGCAGGCTTAGTTTGCCAAGAATCTCGGTGACATAGTTTTTGACTGTACCTTCACTCAAGAATAGTTTAGCCGCAATTTCCTTGTTGGACAGCCCCTCCGATATCGCTTCTGCAACGGCCAGTTCCGTTCGTGTCAGACCGTAAGTATCAAGAGGTGGTTGTGGATGTGATTGGGGAGCCGCAGACGGACGAAGCAGCCCCGCAAGCTTGCGGGCAATATCGGGGTGAATCAGCATATCACCGTTATGTACTGTTTTGATGCCTTGAATAATTCGGTCGGGGGGTACATTTTTGAGCAAATAACCACTAGCACCGTTCTGCAGAGCCTGGATAATGTATTCATCGTCGTCAAATGTCGTCAGCATCAGTACACGCATGTCAGGGAAGCGGGACTTGATGATACGGGTACCCTCCACGCCATTACAGTCCGGCATGCGGATATCCATTAATACAACGTCGGCAGCGGTTCCTGACTCCAGCAGTTCAAGTGCCTCACGTCCATTGGAGGCCGTGCCTGTGACGATAATGCCAGGATCAAGTCCGAGCAGGACCTTCAGGCTCTCGCGAATAAAAGAGTCATCGTCCGTGAGAATCAGCCGAATGGGCTGGATTTGATCAGCTTCTTTATGTTTATTTGTTTCCATTCGTTCAGACATGAGCAAAATCACTTCCTTTCTCAGATCAAATCAGCCTTCTTCATCATGGGCAAACGTGTAGTTACGGTGTAAGGGTAAGCCTGCCGGATCTCAAGCCGGCCTCCAATGGATTCTGTACGGAGTCGCATTCCTTCATGCCCCATTCCCGATGGACCCGAATCTGCTGCTGTGCTGCGGTTCGATTGCATGCCCTCAGGCCGGGCTCCTGCAGCCTGCTCCGTTCTGATTACTCCATCATTGCTGACGGACATGCAGACCTCGCGTTCTCCGAACTCCACTTCCACCATAATCGTACTGGCGTTGCCATGTCTCAGCGCATTGGTTAGCGCTTCTTTGGCATTTTTATATAGCACGATCTGCATGCTCGGATACAGCTCACGGGATGAGCCGCGGACTTCATAACTCGTCTTCACCCCAGTCTCCCTGCCTACCTCTTCCAGAAGAAGATCCAGTGCATAGGCTTCGGATACATACGAATGGGAACGCAGTTTGTGAAGTGTAGCACGCATGTCATCCATGCTTGCTGCCAATTGATCGCGTATTTGTCTTACCATTTCCGTACCTTGTTCGGTATCCAGGGGAAGGGTTAACAGGGCAGCCTCGGACATCATTTTCGTACGAATGAGGCGGTGTCCGATATCGTCATGAAGCTGCCTTGAAATCCGGGTCCGTTCTTCCTCCTGAGCCACTCCCTCAAGCTGCTTCGTGAACAGCAGCAGTTGTGCTCGAGCGTCTTGAAGCTCGTAATGTTTACTGCGAAGCTCATCATATACCTGTTCCAGCTGTCCGCGACTGCTTGCCATTCTGGAACCCTGCCAGGAGAGTGCGGCGGTAAGGACAATGATCAGGTTCCCCACCATTCTTCCTGCTATCTCCTCCGGAAAGGGAAATTTAGGTTCGGTAGAAACTGAGGCAAACCAAGGAAGCAGCTCTTGAGGCGGAGCGTATTGCCAATGTAATGCTATATTTGTGGCGACCAGCTGAGCCCCCAACATCAACCAGCGGGATGTCCCTTCAAGTCGATACATATACACATAGAGTATGGATAAGGACAAAAACAACATGAAGGGTCCGTATACAGCAATCAGCCAGCAGCTCCAGAGCATTTCAGCCAGGATGAGCAGCACATACCGAGTACGAGAACGGGCAAAGTCCTTGCAGACAGCGAGTCCCAGGGCAATGATGATATACAGCGTATATAAATCTTCCTGGTCCAAGGGCTGCATCAAAAGGTACAGGACCGCAGGAACGAGAATTAAACCGTATTGCAGAATACGCATCGGCATAAGTAAGAAACATCCTTTTAAAATAGAATGGGAAATTACGGGTATTGCACCCATGATTATAGCACAGCCTGCTTCTTATGCAGGAGGTGACTTAAGTCACCTTCATCTTATGACCTTTCGTACCTTCGCGGGACCATGGGATTCGATACAATACAGATATGAAATCTGGCGGCGGGATGCTGGAGTGGAAGAGGAGTGTATGAGCGATGGCTATTCTTGAAATGGAACATGTGGTCAAACGGTACGGCAGCAAACTTTCGGTGGATCACTTGAATCTTAGTGTGGAGCGGGGGGAGATATTTGGACTCTTAGGGCCGAACGGAGCCGGCAAAAGTACTACCATCAGTATGATTGCAGGTCTGCTCAGCATCGATCAGGGCGAAATCCGGCTGAATGGCATCTCAGTGAAGGAGCGACCGCTTGAAGTCAAACGCAAGATTGGACTTGTGCCGCAGGATCTGGCGCTGTATGAAGCGATGACTGCTGCGGAGAATGTCACTTTTTTTGCCAGACTATACGGACTTCGCGGGAAACTGTTGAAGGAGAGGGTGCAGGAATCGCTCGAATTTGTCGGGCTGCAGGATAAGGCGAAGGATGCCCCATCCACTTTCTCTGGCGGGATGAAACGCAGGCTGAACATCGCATGTGCCATTATGCACCGTCCGGATCTGATTATTATGGATGAGCCAACGGTTGGAATTGATCCCCAGTCGAGAAATCATATTTTGGAATCTGTGCGCACGCTTAACAAGATGGGGTCAACCATTATCTATACAAGCCATTACATGGAGGAAGTCGCGGCGATCAGTAACCGGGTGGCGATCATGGATCAGGGGCACATCATTGCCTGTGGCACCGAAGCGGAACTGAGAGAGCGGGTGGCGTCCGAGGAGAAAATCGTGCTAATCGCTTCGGGGATAGGACCCGGTGCCGTTGAGGAACTGAGGCTTCATCCGCGTGTACGTGCGGTAGAAGTGGCAGGAGATACCCTGACCATTACGCTGCCTTCGGCACAGCAGGACCTGCAGGATATCCTTTTCATCTGCAGCAAACACGAGATTGCCATTCAGTCGCTCAAGGTTGAAGAGCCCGATCTGGAGACATTGTTTCTCAATCTGACCGGTCGAACGCTGCGGGATTAGGAGGTAGCATGGATGAACATTTGGCATATTTGCATGTTTGAAATAAGGAGGATTCTGAGAATCCGATCTGTTCTCTTGAACCTGTTTGTTCTGCCGCTGCTGCTGATCTTTATTTTGGGAGCTGCGTTATCGAGTACGATGGATACGGGGAAGGACAACGTGCCTGGACAGGTACGCGTGGGAGTGATTCAGACAGGTTCGAATTCAGGTTCAGTCACAGAAGCCTTGAACGCATTTGTAGCGGCTCCGGCTGTATCCGAAATGATGAAAGTACAGCACTTTACGACTGAGGAGGAAGCAGAGCGTGATCTCCGGCAAGGTGAACTCGATTTTGCAGTCTTGATCCCGCCCGATCTGGAGGAACGGATGGCGAATGGGGAAGACGCCAAGCTGCAATGGATTCTGGGGAAAGACGGCACACTGAACATCGTAGGTGAGACGTTGTTTACCCGCTTCACGGATGAACTGAACAGGCATATGGCAACAGTGGAAGTGTTGGGACCGGAAGCAAGCATGGCCGTGGCATCCATGATTGATGAGGGTTCGGCCAATATCTCTTATGTTAACGTCAGCAACCCTGGAACATCAGGTACCTCATACAGTGCCTCTCAATATTATGCTGCATCCATGCTGGCCATGTTCATGTTATACGCAGGCATGACAACGAGCAGCAGCCTTTTTAGTGAGCGGGACAAGAAAACCTTAACCCGCCTGCAGGCTGCTCCCGTAGGCAATGGTGTCATTTTTGCAGGGAAAATTGCAGGCAACAGCCTCCTGGCCTTCATGCAGGCGCTGATTATTGTTCTGATGACCTATTGGCTATATGGTGTAAATTGGGGGTCACACCCTTGGCTGATTGTTCTGATCTGCGTACTGATTACCATATCTTCAATGATGATTGGCGTGATTGTGGCACTCGTGAGCAAAAGTGCGGCATCTGCAAGTGCGTTAATGCAGGGCATCATCATTGCCATGACGTTTATTAGCGGCGGCTTCACGCCGATTGCTATTGATTTTGTACAGCGGATTGGTGAATTTACGGTAAATCACTGGGCTCTGCAAAGTTTCCTGCGAATGATGCTGAACGCATCGATGAGCGAGATTATGCATAATATCCTCATGCTCGGTGTTGTGAGTGCCGTCTTGCTTGCCATTGCAGCTGTGATCTACGGGAAGGTGGGATACCGCTATGAATAGTCTGAATATTGCCTGGTTAATGATCAAACGCACCATAGGACGCAAACGGGGATTTATGGCTTTCCTGCTGCTTCCGTGCCTTGTTGTCACAGGAGCAGTTGCGTTATTTGGGAGTGAGCAAGCCACGCGGGCGGTTATTCCTTATGTAAACGAGGATCAAGGGGCAGCGGGTACGTGGATTGTGAATGAACTTAGGGGCAAGGAAGAATACCTGCTCAAGCCGATGAACACGGAGGCAGAACTGCGAGAAGCCATTACCCGGCAAAAGGGGAATGCGGGAATCATCATACCTGCTCATTTTACGGATGACTTGCTGCAAGGGAAGAACGTATCAATCGAGCTGGTTGAACTCCGTGTCAGTGAGAGTTCCTACACGTTGCGGGCTGCAATAGAAGGGATGGCTGCTGGCCTTCATCAGTCGGCCCAGGTTGTGATGGCGGCAATGAGTTCAGCTTCAAGTCAAGAACAGATTGCAGAATTGACAGCAACTCAAGAGCCATTCGAACAGCTGCTGCAGAAAACGGCGGAACATCAGATCTCCGGCGAAGCTACTGACCTGCAGATGTATCCCAAACCAGGACTGAACAATGTGACCGGATTTACGATCATGTTCATGATGGGGCTGCTGACCAGCGCAGTAGCTGTCATTATGGAAGACCGCAGGCAGCGGACGATGGCCAGAGTGTACACCGCTCCTGTTCGTGCATATGAAATTGCTCTCGGCAACTTCCTGGGCAGCTTTGCCATCGGCATGATTCAGATTTTACTGGTGCTTGGGATCAGCAGGTGGGTGCTGCACTATGACGCAGGTATTCCATTTGGCGTACATTTCCTCATCCTGGCTGCTTTTATGCTGGTATCCATGGGGATTGCGAGTACGGTGGCCGGATTGATTCGCGAATCCAAAAACGCAAACGTCCTGAATTCGCTTATTATCACACCAACCTGCATGATCGGAGGGTGCTTCTGGCCGCTGTCGATTATGCCGGATTATATGCAAAAGCTGGCGAACTTTGTCCCGCAAAAATGGACGATCCAAGCCGTTGAGACGATCTCTGCAGGCGGCACGCTGTCCGACATCAAACTGCCGCTGCTCATTCTGTGCGGCATGGCTGCCATATTGCTGACGGTCGGATCGGTTATTCTCCGTCCCAATCAGCCTGGTGTGGACGCATAACAATGTAAATCTACTGCGACCATTCAGGATTAGTTCATTTAATCACTAGAAAGACTTCCATAAATTCGAACGGCCGGGTGCACATTTGTGTATCCGGTTTTTGGGCTGTAATCAGGTAGGGAAGGTGCCAAGGGTCTGATTCGTGGTGCCTGCTTTTGGGTAAATCAGTGAAGTTATACCTATGTCCTCAGGTTGTTAATCTATGATAAATTGTTCGTTAAGGAATGAATTAGACAGGGTCCATCCGGTATGCCGGACTTGTATATGCCAGCATATAACAAGGCCTGTGGGATTGTCCTGTCATTTTATAGATGTTGAACAGAAAGAGGGTAAGTACTCCATGACAATCATCGGTATTGATCTGGGAACAACGAACAGCCTGGTATCCTGCTGGGCTGGCGGAGAACCCGTTATTATTCCAAATGCACTCGGCAACCGCCTGACGCCTTCCGTCGTTAGTGTCGACGACAACGGGGAGATGCTCGTCGGTGAAGTGGCCAAAGAGCGGCTGATTACACACCCCGAGCGGACAGCTTCTGTCTTCAAGAGGTATATGGGGACCGGGCGAACGTTCCATTTGGGTACATATCATTTTTTGCCGGAAGAATTATCGGCTTTTATATTGAAATCGCTGAAGGCGGATGCTGAAGCCTATCTGGGGGAGTCCGTGACCGAAGCGGTTATTAGCGTGCCTGCGTATTTCAATGATGCCCAGCGCAAGGCTACACAGCGAGCAGGAGAACTGGCTGGCCTCAAGGTGGAGCGCTTGCTCAGTGAGCCTACAGCCGCAGCTATAGCATACGGTCTGCATCAGCAGCAGCCAGAGACGAAATTTCTGGTATTTGATCTGGGCGGCGGTACATTTGATGTATCGGTCCTGGAACTGTTTGATCAGATCATGGAAGTGAAGTCGGTTGCCGGAGATAACTTCCTGGGGGGCGAGGATTTCACAAGACTATTGGCGGACATGTTTGCCGAGCAGCATCAGATTGAGCAGGATACGTTGTCAGGCAAGGCACAGTCAGCCCTTTGGAAGCAGGCCGAATCTTGCAAACGTGCGCTTGTTGATGGACGAGAAGGTACGATGTCCTTAACGCTGGAAGAGGGAGTAAGGGAACTTCGTGTTGACCGTGCAAGATTTGATCAGGCGGCTAAACCGTTATTGGCACGATTACAAAAACCGGTCGAGCGCGCATTGCGTGATGCTTCAGTCAAACTCAATGAGCTGGATGCCGTAATCCTGGTAGGCGGGGCTACGCGTATGCCGCTTATTTATTCTTTTACAGGCAAGTTGTTTGGCAGATTGCCTGCGAACCATCTGCATCCGGATGAGGCTGTAGCCCTCGGTGTGGGAATCCAGGCCGCAATGAAGGAACGCCATGCCGATCTGGAGGAAGTGATTCTGACAGACGTATGCCCGTATACACTGGGAACCTCTGTGTCGATGTCGCTTGGCAATGGACGTTTCGAATCAGGCATGTTTGCGCCGATCATTGAACGGAATACAGTCATCCCCGTTAGTAAAGTCGAGCGATACTATACAATGCACAACAATCAGGCATCCATTACTGCGGATATATATCAGGGAGAGAGCCGGCTGGCGAAGAACAATGTCAAGCTGGGGGAACTGACGATCTCGGTACCGCCTGCACCCGCGGGGCAACAGGCCGTAGATATCCGTTTCACGTACGATATTAACGGCATCCTGGAAGTGGAAGTGTCTTCGGTGGAGACAGGGGAGAAAAAGGTAGCGATCATACAGGGCAAAGAAAGTGACCTGTCCAAAGAGGAAATTGCCGAGCGATTCAAAGCGCTGGAAGCGATCAAGATCCATCCGCGGGACCGGATGGAGAACCGATTGCTTCTGGCTCGCGGAGAACGGATGTATGAAGAATCACTGGCCGAGTACCGTACGATTATTGCCGAGGCCATGCTGCAGTTCGAAGAGACACTCAAACGTCAGGACGACCGTGAAATCAGGAAAGAAGCAGAAAAGTTGAAGGAAGTACTGGATCAAATTGAAAGAGTGCGGGAGTGATATGTGAATGGACATCTGGACAAGATTGGGTCTTGAGCCTACGCAGGATACGGGAGCCATTAGACGTGCGTATGCGAAGCAGCTGCGAAGTACACATCCGGAAGATGATCCGGAGGGGTTCCAAGAATTGCGGTCAGCTTACGAGCAGGCCCTGAAGGCTGCGAAAGAACCGATGCCGGATCAGGAGCAGCTTACGGCGCAGGCCAGCCCGCAAGCACAGAATCAGTCCGATATGGAGCTCCGCTCTGTTCAGGCGGAAGGCTCTATGCATGAAGCGGCTTCCGAATCTGAAGAAGGTCCCGTCTACTTTACCGTGGATCACTGGGAGGCTCCTGTTGAGACGGCAGCCACTTCGCTTCAAGATGCCGCTTCCGTGGATGACACGGTCCACTTGCTTGGACGAGCACGTTTTATTGTAGAGGATGTATTCAAACGGGCAAATTCCGCCGTATGGGAGGACTGGCTGCAGAGCGAGGAACTATGGCAGCTGGACGTGAAATTTTATACGGGAACGGAATTGCTGCGGATGCTGTATGAACGTCCTTTTTTACCGAAAGCCATCTGGGGACGGTTGGATGACTTCTTCAGCTGGACGGAACAGCGGGAAGAGCTGAAAGAGGTGCTTCCGGAGGAAATCGCAGAGTATCCGGGCATGGAACTGGGGCGTCCGTGGGAGCTTCGTTATGACACGTTTGATCCGGGAAGAGAAGTAGACTATGAAACCTTCATTCGTTTGCGTGAAACTGCATTCCAACTGATGCTTCGAGGTGATATTGCGGAAGCCGCATCACACATTGATGCAGGTATGGCACTGTATCCGGATGACCCGGACCTGGTCCGGCTGGCCGCCAAATTCCACCTCTGGAACAAGGAGGAAAACGCCGCATTGGTATTGTTTGAAAGGCTGGCTGCACTCGAACCAGATGCAGTGGACGGGCTGCTGCATAGCGCAAGACTTCTGCATGCCGCCGGGCAGAGGGAGCAGGCTGAGCAGCTATACCGCAAGGTACTGGAACGCGAACCTCACCAACTGGATGCATTGAATGGATTGGCCTTGTTCTATCAGGAGCAGGGGGAATTGGAGACAGCACTCCACATGGTTGAGCAGATCGTTACTCAGTATCCTCACGACCTGGAGATGCAGATTACGCTGCTGGAACTGAAACAGAAACGGGTTGAGCAAAAGATCAGAGCGGCTGAGCAGCAAGCGGATGCGGTCGTTCGTCGCACGCTGCAGCGTGAAGCTGCCGAGGGGTATGCTGAACTGTGGAACGATGAGCAGCTTGTTCAGTATTTGGGCGAAATTAATGTAAACGAGGAGTTGGATGCAGCTTTGTATCTGCTCTGGGCCCAGGGCTTTGTTCGAATAGGCAAAGGCGAGGAAGGGATTGAAGCCCTGCAGTACGCTGAGGCTGCTGCGAGCAGGGAAGGAATCAGCAGCTTTCCGATTTTGCTTGAACGGGGCCAACTACACCTGCGGATGGACAATAATACGGCTGCCATAGAGGATTTGGGTAGAGCAGCAGAGATGGATCCGTCGCATGCGGAGGTCAGGCATTTGCTTGCGAGTGCTTACCAGAGAGAAGATCAGCTTGAGCCTGCCATTGAACTATCCGGTCAGGCGATTGCGCTGAATCCCGAGCCCTATGAATATTATTCGCTGCGGGCGCTTTGTTATTTTAGAATGGGACGTTATGAAGAAGCGCTTGCCGATTATGAGATTGTTGTGGTTAAGGAGCATGATTTTGCAAATGCCTGGTACCGGAAAGGGTTCGCACATTTGAAACTGGGGCAGTATGCTGAGGCCGTACAATCCCTTGAAACTTCTTTGGTCCATGAGCATGAAGCGGTCATTTATTATTATCTGGCCATTGCGCGAACGAAACTGGGGGAGATGGAACAGGCGCTGCACGATATCCGGCAATTCCGGAGCGAGAATCCGGGGGACCAGGACGGCCCTCTGATTGAAGGAGATATCCTGCGTTTACAGGGGCAGCTTATGCCGGCACACGATACATACGTCAACGGGTTAAATGAGCATCCGAACGTATATGAGCTTGCTAAAATGGCAGTCGTTTGCGTGATGGAGTCTGATATGCAGGACAAGGACCCACATTTGAACAAACTTGCGGACATAATGTCCAACATGGAGACCGTCGAAACGTGGGGATTGCTGTTCATTACACGATATCTGGTAGATGTCCAAGACTGGGCAAGTGTCCGAGCATATGTGGAAGCTTATATAGACGGAGAAGAACCGGAGGATATTGATCCTCATATCTGGTTGTATTCCGGGATTGCAGCCTATCATGCGGGGGATATGGACCAAGCCATTCTTGAACTGGGCAAAGCCTACGGCGCAGGTCTGCGGGGCGATGTGTGCAGTGTTCTGAGCATGGTGTATTACGATAAACATGATTGGGATCAGGCGCTAGCCTATGCCGAAGAGGCTATTCACAGTCAGCCAGACCACCCGGATTATGTTACGCGTCGTGACGCTATTTCTGCTCGTGCTGCAGAACGGGGATTTTCCTTTTTGAAAAAGCTTCGCAAATCCAAGCCGGCGTATGAACTGTGGCCTTCGGCTGTACCCCTTCAGCATCTGGAGCCAGATGAAGTCATGGACTTGCATTTTACATAGGAAGGAGGACAAGGATCATGGGACAGGACAGAGGAGCGGCTCAGGCTGTGCAGGGTGTTACGGATAAACAGCTGTGGTTTCGGGGCATGAGCGCCATCATGGATGAGATGAATGGACTGGATATACGCAACGATTACGAACATGATGAGAATGAAGAGGAAAAAGATCGATTCCGTACCTCTCTGGAAGAAGAATGGCGTATTCATAACAGGGAAGAGCTTCTGTCGGGTCTGGAATGGATCCGGGAAGGCGGGCATCGGGTTGCGTTTGAACAAATGAGGACTTTTATGAATGCATTATCGGAAGCCGATCAATGGAAGTGCATTCACTCCCTTAATCCGGAAACGGGCCGATATCATGAATACCTGGTGGTCAAAACGTATATGTACAAACTGCCCCCTGCCGGCATTGCAGCTTGGGATTGGGGAAGATACGCCAACCTGTGCCGTAAGAGTGCATATGTCGGGTTTATCACTGAAGTGGAGGCAGAACAATTGATTTTGGAGGCGGCCCTTGAAGCGCAATCGGCTTATTCTTCGTGGAAAGAGTACGCGATTGCTTTCCTGGCAGGCAGATTGTACTGGTTGGAGCAAACGGCCGAGCCGCTCGTTCAGCGTCAGGTGAATTATGTGCGTAATTTGTTCGTGCAATCGAACAGCATTTATAACAAAGTGGACTGGAATTTGAATTTGTCCCTACAGTAAAATAGAAACACAAAAGCACGTTCTACTGAATTCGGTTCAGCAGGAACGTGCTTTTTTGGTGAAGTGACGGGATGCCTCGTCCAATTGGAAATTAGGCTTGGGGTTGCAGCTGACGCAGTACGGTGATTTCGACCCGGCGGTTCTTTTGCCTACCGGCTGCGGTGGAATTATCACCTGTGGGACGTGTGTCTGCATAGCCTGCGTACTGAAACCCGTCAGGGTCCAGATTTTCTTTGTCCAGGAAAAACCGTAGCACAGATAGTGCGCGTTCACCGGAAAGTTCCCAGTTGTCTTTGTATGTGGAATTCGCGCCGACAGGCACGTTGTCGGTGTGTCCCTCGATGCTGACGACAGTGCTCAGGTCACGAAACAGGCTTGCGAGCTTGCTGAGTGTAGGTGCAGCGTCACTTTTGAGGGCAGCCTGTCCCTGATCGAACAGAAAGCGGTCACTCAGGGTGATGGAGATCCCCTGCGGATTATCTGCCACAAAAATCTGATTTTCCAGTTTATTATCTTCGATATACTGGGTAATCACATTGAACAGATTCTGCAGCTCCTCTTCCTGGGATCGAAACTGTTCTTCCCGCTCGGTCAGTGGCTGACCTTCTTCGGGAGATGTTGTATCTTCACCTTGGACCTCGGTTGGAGGAACTTCAGTGATGGTATGACCTGCAGTTTCATCGACTCCATTGCCAAGGTCAAGAATGGAATCGGATTGATTAAATGTATTTTGCAGTGATTGGGTTACCACGTCGTATTTGCCGGAGTCCAGATTGCTCATGGCGTACATGATGACAAAAAAGATCAGCAGAAGCGTAATGAGATCGGCATAGGTAATCATCCATCGATCCCGATGGTCACCAGGTTCACGTTTTCCGCGCCTTCTACTGCGCCGACTCATCCAATCCCTCCTTCACTACAGAACGTGAGATTTGACGATGAGTGAGTGTGAAGGACTCAAGCCGTTTCCGTACAAGATGAGGATTCTCCCCATTCTGAATGGCGAGCACACCTTCAAGCAGCATCTCCATCATCTGAATATCTTCAGCACCTCTGGACTTAATTTTGGAGGCAATGGGCAAAAAGATAAGATTGGCACTGGCTACCCCGTATAAGGTTGCCGTAAAGGCAACAGCGATGGCCGGGCCCAGTCCGGTAGGATCCGTCAGGCTGCCTAGAACCTGAATCAGTCCCATGACCGTACCGATAATACCCATGGTTGGAGCGTATCCTCCGGCGGACTCGAAGATTTTGGCATAGCCCTCATGCTTCTGTTCTACCGAATCGATCTCCAGCTCCATGATCTGACGGATCACATCCTGATCGGTGCCATCGACAACCATCTGGATACCGTCTTTCAGAAATGGATGCGGATGATCCATCACCTGGCGTTCCAGTGCAAGCACGCCCGAACGACGGGCAATGGAGGACATGTCCACCAATTCTTCCATCCACTTGCGCGGATCATTGTCATTACGACCAAACGCCATGCGCAGTGCTGCCGGAATGGTACGCAGCCGATGAGACGGGAAGCTGGCAACCACTGCAGCAATTGTTCCACCGAATACAATCAGAGCAGCCGTTTTTTGCACGAGGCCGGACAATTGACCGCCTTCCCACAAAAAACCGCTAATCACTGCGGCAATCCCGGCTATAATGCCGATAAGTGTCGCAATATCCATAAATTAACCCACTCCTGTCTTTACTTCACGTTTGCATCACATGTACGAACGAGGTATAATTATACGGGAACAAATATTCCTATTACTATAAGTTTTCCCATATGAAAATTCGGGGAACTTCGACAATATATAGTGACTATTATTTTAGACGATAGGGTGAGATACGGCAATGAGCGATATTATAATGAGCGACAAAACGTTCGAGATCGAGTCCGAGTTTTCTCCCCAAGGTGACCAGCCTGCTGCCATTGAAGAATTGGTGCAGGGTGTTCAGGAAGGGAAAAGATATCAGACGCTGCTGGGTGCAACGGGAACGGGTAAAACCTTCACAATTGCGCAGACGATTGCCAAGCTGCAACGTCCCACGCTGATTATTGCCCACAATAAAACGCTGGCAGCACAGCTTGCGAGTGAATTCAAAGAATTCTTTCCAAATAACATGGTTGAGTATTTTGTCAGTTACTACGATTACTATCAGCCAGAAGCATATATTCCGTCTTCCGATACGTATATCGAGAAGGACTCCAGCATCAACGAGGAAATTGACAAGCTTCGTCACGCCGCGACCAGTTCGCTGTTTGAACGCCGTGATGTCATTATTGTAGCGAGTGTGTCCTGTATCTACGGTTTGGGATCGCCGCATGACTACTCCAGCATGCTGCTGTCACTGCGCGTAGGGATGGAGAAGCCGCGTAATCAGATCTTGTCCCGATTGGTCGAGATTCAATATCAACGGAATGACATCAACTTCGTACGGGGAACATTCCGTGTGCGTGGCGACGTCGTAGAGATTTTCCCGGCATCCAAGGGTGAACATGCGATTCGGGTAGAGCTCTTCGGAGATGAGATTGAGAAAATTACGGAAATTGACGTGTTAACCGGAGAACTGATCGGTGAGCGCGATCATATTGCGATCTTCCCGGCATCTCACTTCGTAACCCAGGAAGAAACGATGCGGGTCGCACTTGTCAACATTGAGCGTGAACTGGAAGAACGGCTTGAAGTGCTGCGCGAACAAGGCAAATTGCTGGAGGCGCAGCGACTGGAGCAGCGTACACGTTATGATATCGAGATGATGAAGGAAGTTGGATTCTGTTCGGGGATCGAGAACTATTCAGGCCCGCTGACATTCCGTGAACGCGGTGATACGCCTTACACGCTGCTGGATTACTTCCCGGACGACATGCTGATCGTTGTCGATGAGT
This sequence comes from Paenibacillus sp. PvP094, assembly GCF_040546835.1. Lineage (NCBI taxonomy): Bacteria > Bacillati > Bacillota > Bacilli > Caryophanales > Paenibacillaceae > Paenibacillus > Paenibacillus sp. PvP094. The sequence continues at coordinate 2,765,665 of NZ_JBEPOM010000001.1, forward strand.
CCCACGTGACCCTGCCGCAGATCCGAGCCATGTATAACGGTGACCAGGCAAGGAAGACTGTTCTGGTGGATCATGGATTCCGCCTGCCGTCAGCACTGGATAACCGTCCGCTGAAATTTGAAGAGTTTGAAGAGAAGATGAACCAGATCATCTATGTATCTGCGACGCCAGGACCGTACGAGATTGAGCATACAGATACAATGGTGCAGCAGATCATTCGTCCGACCGGTCTGCTTGATCCAGTCATTGAACTTCGTCCAACGAAGGGACAGATCGATGACTTGATTGGCGAGATTAATGACCGGATTGCCAAGGACGAACGTGTGCTTATTACAACGCTGACGAAGAAGATGTCCGAGGACCTGACGGATTACCTGAAGGAAATTGGTATCAAGGTCCGCTATCTGCACTCCGAGATCAAGACATTGGAACGTATGGCGATCCTGCGTGATCTGAGGCTGGGAACATTCCATGTGCTGATCGGGATCAACCTGCTAAGAGAAGGTCTCGATTTACCGGAAGTTTCGCTTGTTGCCATTTTGGATGCCGATAAGGAAGGTTTCCTCCGTTCCGAACGTTCACTGATCCAAACGATCGGCCGGGCGGCACGGAACAGCGACGGTAAGGTTATTTTGTACGGTGATAAAGTGACCGATTCGATGGATAAAGCAATAAAAGAGACTGAACGCCGTCGTGAAATTCAAATAGCATATAACGAGAAGCATGGAATTACTCCACAGACGATCCGCAAAAAAGTGCGCGATGTGATCGAGGCAACCAAGGTTGCCGAATCCAAGAACGAGTATCTTACTGGCGCTGCCGAGAAGATGTCGAAGAAGGAGCGTCAGTCGCTTATTCAGCGTCTTGAGGCTGAGATGAAGGACGCCGCGAAGAACCTGCAGTTTGAGCGTGCAGCCGAGCTTCGCGATGCGTTGCTGGAGCTGCGTGCGGAGTAAATTGATAAATAGATATGCAACAAGAGAACGGCCAGTTGGCCGTTCTCTTGTTGAGTAAAGAACCGGCAAGGAATGACCGATAATTAGTCATGTTGAAAACCTGGAATCAGGTCTATACTGATAGAAATGTTGAAATTGGTTAAAAGGTTTATAGGAATGCACTTGGAAGTCGTGTAGAGGGGAGCCGAGCCGAAGGTAATGGCGACCACCGCGAGCGAGGCGGAGCAGTGAGCGCTTGGTGTTTAGTGGAGCCGAGCCAAAGGCAATGGCGACTTACCGCGAACGAGGCAGAGCCGTGAGCGCTTGGTGTTTAGTGGAGCCGAGCCAAAGGCAATGGCGACTTACCGCGAACGAGGCAGAGCCGTGAGCGCTTGGTGTTTAGTGGAGCCGAGCCAAAGGCAATGGCGACTTACCGCGAGCGAGGCAGTGCCGTGAGCGCTTGGTGTTTAGTGGAGCCGAGCCAAAGGCAATGGCGACTTACCGCGAACGAGGCAGAGCCGTGAGCGCCCTCTCGCAGTAGAGCAGCCTTCCAGGAGACCGGCAGTAGGCCGGTCTCCTGGAAGAAGCTGCGGGCACACGACACACCTTCACATAGCAAGACCCGACCCCACACCAAGCACAGCCGGTTTCGGGTGTCCAGAGGGCTGCACCCTATGGGGCCCTCCCTTGGAAGGGAGGGTTTGGGTGGGATCGAAACGCTTGAAATGCCTTAAAAAAGGTTGGATAAGATCACAACATTGAGAGGATGGATAACCATTGGCGAGCGAGAACATTGTCATTAAAGGTGCGCGAGCGCACAACCTAAAGAACATTGATATTACCATCCCGCGTGACCGTTTTGTCGTACTGACCGGTCTGAGTGGCTCAGGCAAGTCCTCGCTGGCTTTTGATACGATTTATGCCGAAGGACAGCGGCGTTACGTGGAATCATTATCTGCTTACGCACGTCAGTTTCTCGGACAGATGGAAAAACCGGATGTCGACTCGATCGAGGGCCTGTCACCGGCCATTTCCATCGATCAAAAAACAACAAGCCGCAACCCGCGTTCCACGGTAGGAACGGTTACAGAGATCTATGACTACCTGCGTTTGCTGTTTGCACGTGTGGGACATCCTCACTGTCCGGATCATGGTGTGGAGATCACATCCCAGACCGTAGAGCAGATGGTAGACCGCGTAATGCAGTACCCGGAACGTACCCGGTTGCAGATCTTGGCACCGATTATCTCCGGCCGTAAGGGCGAGCACAAAAGTGTATTTGCCGATGTATCCAAGCAAGGCTTCGTCCGTGTGCGGGTGAACGGAGAACTGCGTGATTTGTCTGAAGATATTCAGTTGGAGAAAAATAAAAAGCATACCATTGAAGTGGTCGTCGACCGGATTGTAGTCAAGGAAGATGTACAAGCCCGTCTGGCTGATTCCATTGAAACGGCACTGAATCTGTCCGGAGGACAGCTGCTGGTTGATATTATGGGTGAAGAAGAACTGCGCTTCAGTTCCAATTTTGCCTGCCCGGTGTGCGGGTTCAGTATTGAGGAGCTGGCGCCACGGATGTTTTCCTTCAACAGTCCGTTCGGAGCTTGCCCTGATTGTGATGGACTCGGCGTGAAAATGATCGTAGACCCGGATCTGCTCGTTCCGGATCGCAGCAAAACGATTGAAGAAGGTGCGTTTGACGCCTGGACAGGTGGTACGTCCACATACTATCCTCAGTTCCTGAAATCGGTATGCGAGCACTTTAAAATTCCACAGGACGTGCCTGTAGAGGATCTGCCAGCGGATCAGATGAACAAGCTGTTGAATGGTACAGGTTCGGAGAAGGTTCGTTTCCGTTACGAGAATGATTTTGGGCAGCGCAAGGAAGCCATGGTGACTTTTGAAGGAATCGTCAACAACCTGGAACGCCGCTATCGTGAGACGGCATCTGAGGGGATCCGCGAGTTTATCGAAGGTTACATGAGTGCGAAGCCTTGTGGTACCTGCAAAGGAAACCGATTGAAACGGGAAAGCTTAGCTGTTACCATCAACGACCACAACATGGCATATGTGACCGGCCTGTCCATCGGGGAAGCAGGACGTTTCTTCGAATCTCTGCAGCTTAGCGAGAAGGAACAAGCCATTGCCAAACTGATCCTAAAGGAGATTAACAGCCGTCTTGGCTTCCTGGTCAACGTCGGTCTGGATTATTTGACCCTGAGCCGTGCTGCCGGAACATTGTCCGGTGGTGAAGCGCAGCGGATTCGTCTCGCTACCCAGATTGGTTCCAGTCTGATGGGCGTGCTGTACATTCTCGATGAGCCGAGTATCGGTCTGCATCAACGGGATAATGATCGTCTGATCTCCACACTTGCTCACATGCGGGATATCGGTAACACGCTGATTGTCGTAGAGCATGATGAAGACACGATGCTGGCAGCCGACTACATTATCGACATCGGCCCAGGCGCAGGTATTCATGGCGGTACCGTCATGTCACAGGGTACACCGGAAGAGATCATGAATGACGAGAACTCTCTGACGGGGCAGTACCTTAGCGGGCGTAAGTTTATTCCTGTACGGACGGAACGCCGCAGCGTAGGAGATCGCTGGCTGGAAGTGCGCGGTGCGAAGGAAAATAACCTGAAGAACCTGAATGTGAAAATTCCGGTTGGTGTATTCACCGCAGTCACAGGGGTATCCGGATCAGGTAAATCGACACTGATTAACGAAATTTTGTACAAAACGCTCGCACGGGATCTGAACCGTGCACGTGTGCGCCCTGGACAGCACAAAGAGATCCGGGGTCTGGAACATATTGATAAAGTCATCGATATCGACCAGTCGCCAATCGGACGTACACCGCGTTCCAACCCGGCTACGTACACCGGTGTCTTTGATGATATCCGTGATCTGTTTGCACAGACGAATGAAGCGAAAGTTCGTGGTTACAAAAAGGGCCGCTTCAGCTTCAATATCAAGGGCGGACGCTGTGAAGCTTGCCGCGGGGATGGAATTATCAAGATCGAGATGCACTTCCTGCCCGATGTCTACGTCCCTTGCGAAGTCTGCAAAGGGAAACGGTACAACCGGGAAACCCTTGAAGTTAAATATAAAAACAAAAATATTGCGGATGTACTCGAAATGACAGTCGAAGATGCTACACAATTTTTCGAGAACATTCCGAAGATTCATCGCAAAATGCAGACATTGCTTGATGTAGGTCTGGGCTATATTAACCTTGGACAACCTGCAACGACCTTGTCTGGTGGTGAAGCACAGCGTGTGAAGCTTGCTTCCGAGCTGTATCGTCGCAGTACAGGTAAAACAATCTACATTCTGGACGAGCCTACAACAGGTCTGCATGTCGATGATATTGATCGTCTGCTTAATGTACTCCACCGTCTGGTGGATTCCGGTGAATCGGTACTTGTGATCGAGCATAATCTCGACGTCATCAAAACCGCTGATTATATCGTGGATCTAGGTCCTGAAGGTGGTAGTGGCGGCGGAACGATTGTGGCGACAGGGACACCAGAGGACATTATTAAGGTGGAAGCTTCGTATACAGGCAGGTACCTCAAACCGGTATTGGAACGCGACACGGAACGAAGCAAGACGCTGCAATTGACGGAGTAGGTAGCACATTATAGTTCGTTGAAATCAAATGAAACATGAGTGACCATTCACCCTACTTGAATCAAGTACCATTTACTTGTCTCTGTCCTGGCTTCAAGCTGGGTCGAAAACGTAAATTGTTGACTAGCTAAGTGGGGTGGATATATCTCTATAATCAATAACCCTTCTTTTGATGAAGGGCGAGGTATTTATTTTCCGATGAGTGCCTTGCTCCATTCAAAGAGGGGTTATTCCTTTTTCACTGAAGTTAGCATAATAGTTATTTCATTGAAAGTGTTTACATATGAGGTAGGGCAGGCATTACAGCAATCCGAGTTCGAACTGGATTTTTTTCATTTTTCTGGATGATAGGGCTTGCATTACTAGCAGGGGACAGATAACATAGAGGAAGATATTAGGGTATGCGTTAGCTGTTCAACTATGGTGAGGGGGTCTGTCTATCCATGCTGTTTGCAGAAGCTGCCACGGCGAGTACATCCAATTTTAATGCATTTGATATTTTTGTCATTCTGTTTACAATCATTATTTTTATTGGTGTGGTTCGTCTTCTTCGAGCACCGAAGAAGAATCTGTTTGCGATTGGATTTGCAGTAGTTAGTCTGCTTGTCTTCCTAATGACGGACTATGCAATGATTAAGAACTGGTTTAGTTAGGGTGTTCAGAAAATAGCAAACGGAATCAGACAAAACACTTTCCTGGGTAATGGTGGAGGGTGTTTTTTTTGTGTGCTGGTGGGCATGTGTGAAGCAATGTTTTTACGAGTAAAAGTAGGACTGAAAACATTTGTACAGGAAGAATATGTATGTTAAATTGGAGGATACCGGTATAGCAGATGATAGAGACAAGAAATCCATAGAGTTGGATGCTAGGATGTCGCATAACGGAGGATATATGGAGAGGGTTAGGTGAAAAGATGAGATCGTTGGGGAAAAAATGCATGGCGGTGTGTATGGCTGCTGTACTCGGGGTGAGTGTTGCGTCCTCGGCTGGAGCAGCAGAATCGTCAGCTGGCATGAAGGCCAAAGTCGTGGACGGACAAGTGTATGTCAGTGCAGCTGATTTGGTCAAGTCCATCGGTGGGAATGGCCAGTATGATGCAAAAACGGGAACCTATCAGTACAAGGGGAATGAAGCCATTCCTAAAGTAATCGAGAAGGTGTCACCATCTGTTGTTGGTATCATTGGCAAAGCGGATGCAGGGCAGGAAGGGGTCACGACAGACCGCTATAACCTGGCTCATGGGACCGGCGTGATTATACGCTCCAATGGCTGGATTGTGACCAACGCACATGTAGTGGATGGATTAAGCAACGCCTTGGTTGTGACGACCGATGGTAATACATATAAAATTACGAAAACATATAGCGATCCACTGAGTGATCTGGCGCTGATCAAAATCAATGCCAAATCGCTTAAACCGGCGACGTTCGCCAAAGCTTCCCAAACTTCAGTTGGCGAGACGGTTGTCGCTATTGGTACACCTATCTCCTTCTCCCTGCGAAATTCGGCAACCGTGGGTGTCATTAGTGGCCTGAATCGCGGAGTGGAGGCAACCTATCGTTTGATTCAGACGGATACAGCCATTAACCCGGGGAATAGCGGGGGACCTCTCGTTAACCTCAAGGGGGAGGTTGTGGGCATTAATTCCATGAAGTTTTCAGCGGTGGGTGTCGAGAATATGGGATTTTCGATTCCTGTCGATACCGTTGAATATATTATCAATCAGTTTTTTGAATACGGCAAAATCAAACGGGCAAGCCTCGGTCTGCAGCTCGAAGAGAGTTGGTCTGCGATTGTGGGTCTGCCTACGGACGATCCGCTCACAATCACGGGTGTGCTGTCCAGTGAAGCGAAGAAAGCCAAGATCCAGGAAGGAGACGTGTTATACAGCGTAGCAGGTACGCGTGTCTCTTCCGTTGTGGATATTAATGAGCTGCTCAAGAAATATGTACCCGGGCAAAAAGTGAAACTGCTGATGCAAACCGATGGTGATATCGTCACACGTACTTTGGTGCTTGCGGATCGTGCAGATATCCAAGATGAGGATGTAGAGCTGTTTCCGGTAGATGAAGAACAATAAAGCCCGGTGAACGACCCGGATCAGAGAGGACGATGGAACGGAATGAAGAAGTCATTTTTACGTGTGCTGAGCACAGGGGTGTTAACCGGGATGCTGACCATGGGTGCTGTAATGCCTGTATGGGCAGCTGAATATACGACCAACGAGCTGCGTATCCAAGCGGGAAGCACGAGCGCCTACATCAACGGCAGCAAGCAAGCGATCGCCAAACCGTATAAGGTTAAAGGTGTGACGATGGTGCCTGTCGGTGTGTTTAAGAAGGCGTTTGGCAGCGAAATTCGGCTCGAGAATAATGATGTCGTCAAAGTGAAGGAAGGTCCGCATACGGTCACGTTAACGATTGGCAGCTCTATTGCCTGGGTGGATGGGGTCAAAAAGGAAATGGGTGCCGCTCCCAAAATGGTGAATGGCGTGCTTATGGTTCCGCTTCGTCCGGTAGCTGCCGGCATTGGAGCGACGCTCGCTCCAAGCAGTTCCGGGGAAGTGGTCATTCGATTACTGCAAACAGAGGATTCCGTGGAAGAGGATGAGGGCGGTATCGATCTCGACGCAGGCAAAACAAGAATCGGCAACAGCTTTTACGGCTGGTCCATTAATTACCCGGCAGACCTGATGGTTTTGCAAACGGGTGAACAGGAGCGGATGATGACGTTTGGCTCGGCAGACAGCAGCTATTATCTTGAGGTGTATGTTAGCGACCAGGATGTAGCTCTGGATTCGGATGACATGCTGCAGCAGCTGGTGCAGGAGGCCAAGCAATCGGGGGATACGGTGCTGGACCGGGAATCCGTTGCCAAAGGCAAAACGCCTTATGCCCGGATCGTAGTTAAAGATATGGACGGCATGTTATGGGAGATGCGCCAGTACATTAATAATGGGCGTCAATATGACGTTTACCTGGCGGATTACGATGCGATGAACTACAAGGATCTGAACAAACGTGCCGCGTTCCTCAACTCATTCCAGCCTACCTACGTGCAATCGGATCGGACCATTAAGGATCTGTCCACCGTCGATAATGGCATGCGTTCCGCATGGAATGACGATTACGGCATCGAACTGAATGTCCCGGCAGGTTGGTCCATGGATAATACACAGATGACTTATGAGTCCAAGGATGGCGCGTTTTTGCAAATGCGCGTAACCTCAGCGCCAGCCGGGGCAACCGTAAAAGACTGGAGCAGTCAACTGGACAAATGGATGCGAGAAACGTTCACACCTGAAAGTTACGAACCGATTCGTTCGTATACCATTGACGTTTCCGGCGAAACGGCGGAGGTCAATGAGTTCCGTTATAACTTCGGTGACGGATGGCAGACCGAGTTCGATGTACTTTTGCAGAAGAACGGTTATCGGTATTATGCCGAATACACATTCCCTGAGGAGCAGACTCAGGATCGGGAATGGTTTGAGCGGGTGATGAATAGTGTTGTGATTGATTTTGACACCGTATCCGATAACTTTGGACAACTGGATGAAGATCCGTATTTGACGGATAAAACGAAGACTTTAACACGTACGTCCAAACGGTACCATTATAGCGTCGACATTCCGCGTTACTGGACGGCGTATAACGACCGATTCGAATATTCTCCCGTTGTCTATACGTTCACAGGTGGCCAGTTCTCGATTGGCGTGAACGAGGATCAATCGGTCGAAATGACGGTCAGCCAGCTAAGAGAAGCTTATGAGGAAGCCGCGAAAACGCGGAAAAACTTCAAGCTGCTGAACAGTGGGGAGACGACCATTGCTGGTGTTCTGGCGTTCTCCTTCACGTATCATGAACTGGACAATGGCGTACCGTATACCGGGCAGCAGATCGTCTTTGAACAGAATGGAATGACGTATACGATTACGACGGGACTAAATGATGCCAACAAAACGGATGTGCAGACCGCAGCGCTGGAAAAAGCCGTGAAATCATTTACTTTTACAAAATAATGAAGTTTATGCCGGAGGGTCAGAGACCTTCCGGTTTTTATATTTCAAATCAAATGAATCCAATATTACACGGAACGAAGAGTGCAGAACCAATCTGAAGAAGCGGAGCGTTCGCCTTTATCACGGAATTTTCCCCTTTAATAAAGGGAATCAAAAAAATCCGGGGATAACAGCGATCGGAAGATGGTACTGCAATCGGAGTGGTAAAGTGTAAAATTATAAGTCAGCAGATGGAAATGAAAATGGTAAACGGTTTTTTCAGGAAAGCGTAGAAGAGTGAGTGCAGAAGTGGTACAATATCTTAGTTCAGGAGTTATGACTGCTGATCTGATAAATAAAGATGACTGTAGGCTTGGGAATCAGGCAATACAGACATAATGTATAGATATAGCGATACAGTGACAATGCAGGCGTACGGGATGAAGGTACAGGCTAATGTATGAGGTAACAGGGATGAAATCCGGCGGAGGCCGGTTATGGGGAGGATCTACATGAAAACAGCAACATTACGAAGAGAAGACGTCGAGCTTCTGGCACCTGCAGGTGACTGGGATTGTATGCGTTCGGCGGTGGCCAATGGCGCGGATGCGATTTTCTTCGGAGTCGAAAAGTTTAATGCTCGGGCACGCGCGAACAATTTCCGCATGGAAGAGCTGCCGGAGATTATGGCGTTTTTGCACAGTTATGGCGTAAAAGGGTTCTTGACCTTTAATATATTGATTTTTGAAAATGAATTGACGGATGCCAAGGGACTGATCGACGCATGTGTCGATGCTGGCGTGGACGCCGTGATCGTACAGGATCTGGGCTTGGTGAAACTGATTCGCGAGATCTCACCGGATTTCCCGATTCACGGTTCCACTCAAATGACGATTACATCACCGGAAGCGGTTGAGTTTACGAAGCCGTTTGATATGGAGCGTGTCGTTCTTGGACGGGAAAACAATCTGAAGCAGATTCAGAAGATTGGTGAACAGGCGAAACTTCCAATGGAAGTATTCGTGCATGGTGCACTGTGTGTATCGTATTCAGGACAATGTCTGACCTCCGAGATGTGGGGTGGACGTTCTGCCAACCGCGGTGAATGTGCACAGGCTTGTCGTTTGCCATATGACCTGATGATCGACGGAGAGCATAAGCCGATGGGTGATGTCGCATATCTGCTGTCTCCGAAGGATCTGGCTGCCATCGACCTGATGCCAGAACTGATCGAAGCAGGCGTAACTTCCTTCAAAATCGAAGGACGTCTCAAAACGCCTGAATACGTGGCGAACGTAGTCAGCAAATATCGCAAAGCGATCGACCGTTACTTCGATGGTGACAATACGCCACCAAGCAAGGAAGAAATCCGTGAGCTGCAGCAAAGCTTCTCCCGCGGTTTCACACATGGTTTCCTGGACGGGACGAATAACAAACAGCTGGTAGATGGTACATTCCCGAAAAGCCGTGGTGTCTACCTCGGACGTGTGGATCAAGTTCTTCGTGACGGTGTTGTGTTGAAGCTGGACGCACCTGTGAAGCGTGGAGACGGCATCGTGTTTGACGCTGGTGATCCAACGCAGAAGGAAGAAGGCGGACGGGTATACGATGTACGTCGTAAAGGCGTGAAAATCGAAGGCGAAGCCGGTGAAGGCTGGATCGTGGACATCGTGCCAGGTCGTAGTGACGTGGATCTGCGCCGCGTGAAGGTTGGCGACAAAGTGTGGAAAACGAATGACCCTGCGCTGGACAAACGTCTGCGTCAGAGCTTCGAGACTGAGAAGCCGTACCGTGTATTCCCGGTAAAAGTAAAAGTGATCGGCAGCCCAGGGCAGCCGCTTAGCACTTGGTGGACAGACGTGCAGAAGGGCACGACCGTCCGGATCGATTCCGAGATGGAACTGGACATTGCCCAGAAGCGTCCAATGACCTATGAATTGCTCGAGGAGCAATTCGGACGTCTGGGCGGCACCGTGTTCCAGCTGGAAGAGCTTGACGTCAACCTGCACGGTGACGTCATCATCCCGATGCGCGAGCTGAATAACATTCGCCGTCAGGCGGTGGAACAGCTCGCAGGCGAGCGCCCTAAACCGCCCGTCTACGTGAAACGGGCGGTAGAAGTTTACGGCGATGCGGTTAAACCGGCATCGCCAGTGGCTCGCGGTCAAGCGGAGCTGACCGCGCTCTGCCGCAGCCTGCCTCAAGTCGAGGCAGCGCTGGAAGCGGGTGTCGGCATGATCTACGCCGACTTCGAGTTTATCAAGCAGTTCCCGGCAGCCGTAGAAGCCGTACATGCCGCTGGCCGCAAGATTGCCTTGGCAACGCCGCGTATTCACATGCCTGGCGAGAACGGATACCACAACAACATCCTGCGTCTGAAGCCGGACGCTGTGCTGGTACGTAATACAGGTGCGCTGTACTTCTACCTGCGCCACCGGATGGAGAACCCGGATGCGGTTCATCCGGAACTGATTGGTGACTTCTCATTGAACATTGCCAACCATAAGGCTGTTGAACTGTTCCTGGAAGCAGGATGTGACTGGATTACGCCATCCTATGACCTGAACATTCAACAAATGGTTGATCTGCTTGGTAATTCCCGTACAAGCCAGACCGAAGTGGTTATTCATCAGCATCTGCCGATGTTCCATACAGAGCACTGTGTGTACTGTACGTTTATGAGTGAAGGAACGGATTACACGAACTGTGGACGCCCTTGTGAAGAACAGCGTGCATCCCTGCAAGACCGGATTGGCATGTCTCACCCGGTACGTGTGGATGAAGGCTGCCGTAATACCGTTTATAACGCAGTGGAACAGTCGGGTGCCGAGTACCTGACCAACTTCATGGACCTGGGTGTATCCCGTTACCGCGTAGAGTTCTTGGAAGAGACGCCGGAGCAGGTTATGGAGGTTATTGATCTGTACAACCGTGCACTTCGCGGCGAGATCAGTGGTACACAAGTGTGGAAAACATTGAAAGCAACCAACCAACTGGGCGTTACGCGTGGTCAATTGGTGAAATAAAAGGATCGTAGGCTGCAACTATTAGGACGGCAAGCATAATAGCAAGTAACAAGTTACAAGCATGAAGCAACCCCAAACTCTGCTTTACGGAGCTCTTGGGGTTTTTTCTGTAAAAGGGACAGGTGGATTGAGAGATATCATACCCGCCAGAACGCATAAGGAGGCGAAATACGTGGCGCCATTCACCATGATGGATATCAAATTGCTGTGCGGGGTCACGGCATTTAAACGAGGGGAAGCCTATAACCAGTCCGGTAGGGTGAGCAATCTGATTGTCAGTGACGATCAGCGTCATTATGAAGCCATGGTGCGTGGCACGGAACGCTATCAGGTGAAGGTGGATTTGGACGAAAAAGGGGAAGTTGAGGCAGGCTGCACTTGTCCAGGCGATGGCCGGTATTATGACTATTGCAAACATGTCGCTGCAGTTCTGCTGGCGATTCATGAATGGGGTGAGCAGCAGGAGCTTAACGCTGCCGGTACCGGTAGTTCTCAGGCAACATCCAAACCTTCTTCAGGGAATCCTTCTGGCTCCAGTATAGGCTCCGCTTCCAGAGTAGGTACGCTGGTGGAAGAGAAGGAGTGGGAGCGTCCCAACTCTTCTTCAACCTTAGACTCGGCTAGGAATGACAATCCTGAACGATACGAAGGTTCAAGTTCAAAACGGTATACGGAGTCCAGTACGAGTACAACATCGCATTCTTTTGCACAAAAGAATGGATCCTCGGCTTTCGGGCTTAATTCCGCTTCTGATGCGGATCATCAACCGGTTGCCCATTTTGCCCAGGCAGGCCGCCCAAGCTCAGCCCCAGGGTGGGGTCGTTCGGCAGATAAGCCTTCGTATCGCACAGCTGACCAGATTCTGTCCATCTTTGCCAAGGAACGCAGTCCCTTACATGCGGGTGAACGCAAATATACAGCACCTGTCACCCGCTCATCGCTGCGAGAAGAGCTTCAGGTTCAGTTTATATGCAAGCTCGTTCAGGTTCACAAAGGGGGAGCCAAGCTCGCGCTGGAGCTTAAGGTCGGAAGTAAGCGGCTATACGTGGTGCAAAAGGTGAAGCAATTCCTGAACTGCGTTGAAAAGGGCGAGCCAATGTCGTTTACCAAACTGTTTTTCTATGATCCTTCGATGCATTATTTCAGCCCTCAGGATCAGGAGATTCTATCCATGCTGATTCGTATGAGGCAGAGCGAGGAAGCGTATCGTGAATCCATCTCCGGTTATCTGGGTGCTTCGGATGGCCGGGATATATTGATTGCGCCGCTGGTGTGGAAACCGCTGCTGGAATTGCTGCTTCAGGCCGACAGCCGGATGGAAGGTACGGGACTCGCGAACGGACCGCTCACGTTGGGTGAAGGTGCACTGCCTCTGTTTTATCGAATTGCCCAGGGGGACAATGAGGGGTATCAGCTCGAGATCTCGGGTTTGCGCGAGTTGATTCTACTTCCGGCTTATGATGCTGCAGTGGTCGAAGGACAACTTCATATGCTGGAGCCGATGCAGATGCGCAGTCTGGAAGACTTGAGCAGAGCACTCACTTCGTATGGAATTAAGGAAAGCATCGATATTTCCTCTCAGCAAGTCGATGAGTTCGTACAGCATGTGGTGCCAGAACTGCGTACACTTGGACATCTGTCGATCGACTCTCAGGTACGTGAACGAATTGCTGAACCGGAGCTTGCACCGAAGCTCTATATTGATTTTTACCGGGAACGGATCACTGCGCGTCTGGAGTTTGATTATGGTGTAATGGTGATTAACCCGCTGGCGGAGTATCTGATTGATGAAGAAGAGAAAAAGGTTATTTTGGTGCGGGATCGTCATGCCGAGCGGAATCTGATCGAGCGACTGGATCGTTCCTTCCTGGAACGGGAAGGCAGCGTGTGGGCAAGTGAACGTGAAGATGCCATCTATGATGTAATGTATCATTTGGTGCCTGAATTGGAGCATCAGGTGGAGATCTATGTCCCGAATGCGGTGAAGGCCATGATGCAGTCCTATCCGACACCTCCGAAAGTCCGGGCAGATCTGGGGAAAGGGCTGGACTGGCTTGAGATTTCGTTTGAAATGGAAGGTGTGAACGAGCAAGAACTTCAGGAGATCATGCGCAGCATTGTGGAAAAGAAACCGTATTTTCGCTTGCGCAGCGGTGTCTTTCTTTCGCTTGAAAATGAAGGAGCAGACAGCTTCGCCCACATGGCGGATTCGCTGGGACTGGGAGCGGGCGATATCAAAGGCAGCCACATTCGGCTGCCAGCCGTTCGAGCGTTACAGCTTCCGGGCCGGGATGAGGTTTCCGGACATGTGAAATGGGGAGGTTCCCTGAAGCGTTTCCTGGATGATCTTCGTGATCCCGAGCGTATGGATTTTGCGCTGCCGAATGCGCTCGCTCCCGTGCTGCGGGATTATCAGGCCAGTGGCTACCAGTGGCTGCGTACACTTGCCTTTTATCGTTTTGGCGGGATCCTGGCAGATGATATGGGACTTGGCAAAACGTTGCAAAGTATCGCGTATATCACGGCTGAACTAAGTGAGAAACCAATATTAGACGGAGATGTTGGAAGAGAAGATCGTTACGGGAAAAATGGGATACTACGAGAGGGTGCTTCAGAGCCTGCTTATTCAGGGATTGATCCTGTAACCGGATTGCCATGGGATAAGGCGTCTCTGGTGGGGCTAGGGGGTAATTCCCATGCATCAGGAATATCCCAGGATGGCTTAACCATTCGAAGCCAAGCAACCCATCCCCCTGTGCTTGTCGTCGCACCTGCTTCGTTGACCTACAACTGGGCGAACGAATTTGCGCGCTTTGCCCCGCATTTACGCGTTCTTATCGCTGCAGGACAAAAGGAAGAGCGCGCCAACATGCTCGCGGACATGAATCAGGCGGATGTCATCGTAACGTCTTATCCATTGCTGCGTCGAGATCTGGACATGTATTTGGGAAGAACATTCCATACGCTTATCCTGGACGAGGCTCAGGCGATTAAAAATTCTTCCTCTCAGACGGCTCAGGCCGTCAAGCAGATTCAGGCCCCGCGGCGCTTTGCGCTCACAGGAACGCCTGTAGAGAACTCGCTGGATGAGCTTTGGTCCATCTTTGAAGCGATTTTCCCGGGTCTTTTCCCAAGCTATCGCAGATTCCGTGATCTGCCGCCTGAGCGCATTGCCCGGATGGTTCGTCCGTTCATTCTCCGCCGCCTGAAGAAGGACGTGCTGGAGGAATTGCCGGATCGTATTGAGACGGTACAGCGCTCCGAGCTGACGGTTGAGCAGAAGAAGCTGTATGCTGCCTACCTTTCTCAGCTTCAGGATGAGACATCCAAGGATATGGAAGAGAACGGTTTCCAGAAGAATCGGATCAAAATACTCGCAGGCATCACCCGCTTACGCCAGCTGTGCTGTCACCCTTCCCTGTTTGTTGAAGGCTATCAGGGAGACTCGGGCAAAATGGAGCAGCTGCTTGAAACAGTCCAGGATTGTCTCGCTGCAGGCAAACGTATTCTGATTTTCTCCCAGTTTGCAAGCATGCTGAACTTGATTCGGCAGACATTGACTGCGCAGGGTAGGGATCTGT
Source organism: Paenibacillus sp. PvP094 (assembly GCF_040546835.1). NCBI lineage: Bacteria > Bacillati > Bacillota > Bacilli > Caryophanales > Paenibacillaceae > Paenibacillus > Paenibacillus sp. PvP094. The sequence goes on from NZ_JBEPOM010000001.1 coordinate 2,780,843, forward strand.
TTTATCTCGATGGCCAGACACCGTCTCAGAGCCGTGTCGACATGTGCCGCAGATTCAACGAGGGGGAAGGCGAGCTGTTCCTGATCTCGATGAAAGCTGGCGGTACCGGACTGAACTTAACGGGTGCCGACACCGTCATTTTATATGATCTGTGGTGGAATCCCGCTGTGGAGGAACAGGCCATTGGGCGCGCCCATCGGATGGGGCAGAAGCAAGTCGTTCAGGTTATTCGTCTGATTACGGAAGGTACCATTGAAGAGAAGATTCTGGAACTGCAGCAGCGAAAGAAGGATCTTATTGCCGAAGTGATCGAACCGGGAGATGGGGGATCAACCACCTTATCTGAGCAGGATATTCGGGAGCTGTTGATGGTATAATGAAGTCCAATCATATTGGAGCGTGCCATCATTAAATATATTAAAATATGACTCTATCTAGCAAAGGAGTGGGTTCAGCTGCGAATCCGCAAAGCCATTATTCCGGCTGCCGGGCTTGGTACCCGGTTTCTGCCTGCAACCAAGGCCATGCCGAAGGAAATGCTGCCCATCGTCGACAAGCCGACAATTCAGTACATTATCGAAGAAGCAGTAGCTTCAGGTATAGAAGATATCATCATCGTTACAGGTAAAGGGAAGCGGGCCATCGAGGATCACTTTGACTATTCATTCGAGTTGGAACAGAATCTGGCGGGGAAAGAGAAGTGGGACTTGCTGAATGAGGTCCGCAAACCCTCAGAGATGGCAGATATTCACTATATCCGGCAAAAAGAACCGAAGGGCCTCGGCCATGCCATCTGGTGCGCTCGCAAGTTTATTGGGAACGAACCGTTCGCTGTCCTTCTCGGGGATGACATCGTGGAATCCAAGCAGCCTTGTTTGGGGCAGATGATGGAAGTCTATGACGCGCTGCAATCCCCTATTGTAGGGGTACAACCGGTCGACTGGAGCGAAGTATCCCGTTACGGAATCGTGGACGGAGAGGTCGTTTCTCCAACTGATGATCGTGTATTCCGTGCACGACGTTTAATCGAGAAACCGAAGATGGAAGATGCACCTTCGAACCTAGCCATCATGGGACGTTATATTCTTACACCCGATATTTTTGATATTCTTGGTCAGCAGTCTGCCGGTGTCGGAGGAGAGATCCAGTTAACGGATGCCTTGTCCCGCTTGAACGATCAGCGGCAGATCCTTGCCTATCATTTTGATGGTCTGCGTCATGACGTTGGAGAAAAGCTTGGCTTTATTGAGACGACCATTCATTTTGCGCTTCAGCGCCCGGATCTTAGGGATGATTTACTGAATTACTTGAAGAAGATCGTGTCATCGAATTAGCTTGCTTCTAAAGGATTAGAGAAAAAAAGGTTTGCCCATCTAGGGCAAACCTTTTTTAAGTGTGAAATATTATTAATAGAATCGTTAGGACACTTTTTTGTTAGAAGTTCAGTTCAGCAATTTGTTTAATTTCGTCGGCTTCATTAGGTGCTACAGCAATCAATTTATCATACACCGCTTGATCCTGTTGTCCGTCCTTAGTCAGAGCTGCGAGATACCAACGGGCAATTTCACGGTTGGTCGCATCGGACAGATCCTTTGCAATTCCACCTTTAAGAATCGTTACAGCTCCGGCAGAATCGTTTGACATGTATTTCATTTTTCCTGCATTCAGAATCATTGTTGGAGTGAGCTCGAATGGCTGTCCTTGAAGCTGTCCTTCAGGGAGAGTCTTCAGGTGTTCTACACCATCCACAACATGCTGGTAAGCATCCAGACCTGATGTGAAGTAGGATTCTTTCTTAGCTGTATCGCCTTGTCCAAGTGCCTGATATCCGAGATCAAACGAACGGCTAATTAGCGTCTCATGCCAATCCATATCCCAGATATAGTTGATAGCATACTCTTTTTGAAGAGCGTAAGCTTGGTCACTATCGCCCTTCAGTTCGTATAGATTCATGAGTTGCTTAACCATGCTCTTATTAAATGGCTCAGCTTTGAGACCGCTTTGGAGCAATCGTACAGAAGCTGTATAGAACTGATCGTCCTGGGTTTGCTGATAGCCCTGTTGATAAAGGGAAGAAAGCATCAGCAACGAATCTGTATGTGTGCTCCGGATAGACAGATCTTTATCGAGTGGAGCTTTGATCTCCTGGAAGTCCTGGCTAACTTGAGCTACTTCTTTTGCTTCGAAAGCATAATGGTTAGCTTGCAGGAAGCGAACAGATATAATGAGTAGGAGAATTACAGCTACTCCGGCAATCGCGCTGTAGATTCCACGTGCTGTGGAGTCACTGAGCTTTAATCGACGCAGCGGCTTAGGATCCATCGCAGCAGCCATTCCCCCGAGACCAAGGAAAACAAGAATTCCAATAAAGACATAACTCATATTGAAATCAAGAATACTCAGTACCAGAATGGACATGGACAGGATGAAGTACACAAAATGAGATTCGCGTTCTTCCTCACTCCTTTTGACATAGCTACGCACATATTGATAGAAAACAAAGAGTATAAATGCCATAAAAATAATAAATCCTACGATTCCAACCTCAACGAGGTACTGCATGAAGAAGTTGTGAGCTTGAGCGCTGACATAAGGATTGTTCTGATACTTTTCATACAAGGTGGTCCAAGCTCCACCCCCGGCACCTATGATTGGATAGTCCGCAAATAGTTTCGTGGCATCTTTATAAAACGTAATCCGTTCGAGTACACTGTGCTGTTGAAAATTGATGTTTTCAAGTCGTGTACTAATACTGTCCGGCAAAATGTTGCGCACACTCGTGCCGAGCAGAAGCATAGCAACAATGACTGTCAAAATAACAGACCCTAGTGGAATCCATAGACTGGAGCCCTTTCGAGCTGACCAGGATTGAAGTTTGTTCTCCAGTCGTGGTGCGATCCAACGCTGGGTAACCCAACATACGAGAGCCACGATTATGGATGCAGCAATTAAATACATCAAACCTTTAACTGCAAGAGAGTTGGTGAACTGTTGTTGCAATTCAAGTCCTGCTGTATTTATTGGATTCAACACAATCAGTGTACCAATTGCAGCTATTCCGCAATAGATAAACCACAGAATTTGCTTAGCAGGTTTCAACATCAATAGCAGAATAACAAATACAATTGGGAGCATAACAAGCCCGGTCCGAGAAAGTGTCAATAGTAGGGACAGAATGATCGGTACAAGCATGAAGCCATGTAGTATTTGGGTGTATACTTTTTTCGCGCGAATCATACTAAAAACGGTAATAAACAAGAAAGCCATCAAAAATGCGGCGTATGTATTAGGATACTGAAATACCGATGCAAGACGTGGGCCGTTTGAGTCGTTCCAGATGGTTTGATTATAGACACCATTCACCACGCCGGATGAGAACCACCCAACTAGCTTGCCCGCAAAACTAAAAGCACCCAACCAATTTAGCAATCCAAATCCGACAATTACATATGCAATTCCTATTAAGGAAGATTGTATGATATGATTGGTTTTGTTGTTTTTGAGCAGATACATAGTCATTACAAAGATCATGGCATAGATACATTGGATAAGGATCATGTTGACTGCCAAATATTTTGATGCTGCACTTATAAGTGACAAGACGTAGGTGAGTGGCAGTAATATCACCGCAATCTTAAGCCAATCTTGCTGTGTTTCTAGTTTCATGTGTTTAAAATAGGTAGCTACCCAAATAACGAATAGGAGGGTTGAAATTGCAACTGCCCAATAAATGGGGCCCTCGTATTGGAGCAATTGCCCATTAAATAACGCAACTTGGAAAGAGGACCAGAGTAAAAATAAGATGAGTCCTATGGTCAATGTCCATAGTAGTGGCGTAGTCGAGTGACTATTCGATTGTCTCGACGTCTTATTAGATTTCCCGTATACTGGATTCGACAAGGTATGATTCTCCTTTTCTTGTAGATACGACAATATTTTAGCATAAGTAATTATGTTGGAGCTACTATACTAACAATTCGGCCATAAGTAAGATATTCAGGAGGAAACATGAAACAGTCATTATTGCTATATAAGAATAATAAACACCTAATATTTCAATTGGTGAAAAGAGATATTCTCCAAAGATACAGGGGGTCCAATCTAGGTCTGCTTTGGTCATTTTTCACCCCTTTATTTATGTTGATTATTTACACTTATTTCTTTGGTTTTGTCTTCAATAATAAATGGGGAGGGGCATTGAGTGATAACAAGTATGAATTTGCATTGGTATTATTCTGTGGACTCCTTGTATTTAACTTTTTTTCGGAGATCATTACCAAATCTCCATCTCTCATGGTTGGTAATACAAATTTGGTGAAAAAGGTTGTTTTTCCTTTAGAGATCTTACCAATAGTGCTTACTGGTTCGGCCTTATTCCATATGTTTGTTAGCATTGTAATTCTATTTATTGGTGTTCTGATAGTTGGTACGGTGCATTGGACAATCATTTTTTTACCGTTAGTGATTTTTCCAGTTATATTGCTTTCGTTAGGATTTTCATGGTTTTTATCCTCTTTGGGGGTATTTATTCGTGACATTTCTCAATTTATTGGACTTGTTATGCAGGCGTTAATGTTTATGAGTCCAATCTTCTATCCGATTTCAGTGATCCCTGAGAAACTAAGGTTTATATACTATATAAACCCATTAACGTATGTTGTAGAGGATGTAAGAAGAGTAGTAATGTGGGGAGTTTTCCCTAACTGGGAATTCACTTTAATAGGATTTTTATTGAGTTTAATGGTCTATTTTCTTGGGTTTTCATGGTTTATAAAAACAAAAGGGGGATTTTCGGATGTCCTCTAACGATGCCATTCAAATTAATAATGTAAATAAATGTTTTCAGATGTATAACAAACCAGTTGATAGGTTGAAACAATTTTTTACTAGAAATAAAAATGATACTAGTAATCTGTTTTGGGCCTTAAGAGATATTTCTATCAATATTCCGAAAGGGAAAACGATAGGGATTATTGGTAAAAATGGTTCTGGTAAAAGTACTTTGTTGCAACTCATTGTGGGCACGATGCTTCCCACCAGCGGTGATGTCCATATTAATGGAAGAATTTCTGCTTTGCTTGAATTAGGAAGTGGGTTTAATCCGGAGTTTACAGGAAGAGAAAATATTTATCTAAACGGCGCTATTATGGGATTGAGCGAGGCTGAAGTTCATGAAAGAGTTCCTGAGATAGAAAAGTTTGCTGATATAGGAGAATTTATAGATCAGCCAGTTAAAACGTATTCTTCGGGGATGTTTGTTCGTTTAGCTTTTGCATGTGCTGTAAATGTGAATCCTGATATTTTAATTGTTGACGAGGCTTTATCGGTTGGAGATATGCAATTTCAACTCAAATGTATTGAAAAGATGAAGAGTTTTAGGGATCAAGGTAAAACAATACTATTTGTAAGTCACGACACATACTCTATACGGAATTTTTGTGATGAAGTTATATGGATTCGTGAAGGACAGGTTCATATGCGTGGTGATGTTAATGGAATTACGAGAGTTTACGAGGATTTCATGAAAAATCTTGTGGATGTTCCTCATAAGAAAGGGAGTAACGACTCGCGAGAGAAAAGTGATTTGCAAGAGAACAATGATTCGGATAGTAATTCACAAGGGAACACATTGACGATTACTAGTGCCAAATTCTTGAATAGAGGAAAAGTCGAGACAAGCAATTTCCATTTTAAAGATGAAATAACTGTTGAAGTTAGTTATACATTGTATAAAAAAATGGAGGATATTGTTGGCGGCGTTGCAATATTCGATAGAGAAAATAATTATATATGTGGATTAAACACAAAACTTGATAATTATCCATTACCTTCTGAACCAGGAGAATATAAACTGCTGATTAAGTATGACAAACTTGCTTTGTTGCCTGGAACTTATTATATAGATGTTGGTTTTTTTGAAAGTTCAGGTTTAATAAGACTTGATTATAAGGCAAGATATAGTTCTTTTTTAATGAATTCTTCGGAATATGTTGCAGAAGGAATTATATATTTTGAACATTCTTGGGCAATAAAGGAGCTATGAGAATGAATTACAATTTTTCTATAGATACTGCGACTGAGAATCCGCTCTCTATAATTGTTAATCATATTAAACCTGGCTCGAAAGTTTTCGAGTTTGGTCCCTCTAAAGGTTACATGACAGCTTACTTAAAAGAAGTGCTCAAATGCACAGTGTACTGTGTTGAGATAAATAGTGAGGCGGCTCAACAAGCTCAAGTGTACTGTGATCATATGATAGTTGGAGACCTAAATGACAGCTCTTGGTATGATCAATTGGCCGAGGATGATTTTGGAACTTTTGATTATTTGATCTATGCAGATGTACTAGAGCATCTTATAGATCCGGAAAAGGTTCTCAAAAATTCAGTTGAGCAGCTATTGAATGATAAGGGTGAAGTGTGCATTTCTATTCCTCATGTCGGACACACAGCTGTAATTTTAGAACTGTTAGATGGAAAGTTTGGGTACCGGGATACTGGACTGTTAGATCAAACTCATTTACGTTTCTTTACTAGAAGTAATCTAGAACTTCTTTTGAAAAATGTAGGTTTGCTTCCTTCGAAATGGAACATGGTCGTTATGCATCCGGAACAGACCGAGATGAAAAGAAGTTATGACGAAGTTCCTGAAGCTGTTAGAAACTATTTGGAAAATAAAATTGATGCCCATGTGTATCAATTTATAGTCTTTTCATCAAAGAGTGATAAAGAAGTAAAAGAAGTTTCTGAAAGATACTCTCCTCGTCATGCCCAATTCCTGCAATTATTTTGGGATATAGGAGATGGATTTAAGGAGACGCAGTCTTCGAGACACCCTATAAATGTTAAAGATAAATATTTCACTTACAAAATTGAATTCCAAGCTGAAAATCTTTGTTCATTAAGATTTGATCCAACTAATTTTCCTAGTTTTATACATCTGAAAAGAGTTGTTTTAAAAGGTATAACTGAAGGGAATAATGATCTAGTTCAATCAGGAAATTTAATTTCAACGATTCGTCCATACAACAAGGTAGAATTTTCTTGTGACGATCTCGGGGCTCACATACTAGCTTTAAATGAAGATCCGCAACTGTTAATTCCTGTTGATGATGTTTATATTGAACCATTTAAAAATTATATATTAGAAATAGAAATGGAAGTAACCTCAAAATTAGACAGTGGTCTAATTTTGAGGTTGTTAAAAAGCAACGAAGAATTATCCAGAAGAGAAGCAGTTTATTTAGATGCTATTCAGCGCAATAAAGAAATCTTGAACCGATTAAATGTAGTTGATGAGATGTTCTTATCATTGAGTGCAGACAAACAACAATTAGAAAATAAGTTGAATCAATTTCAGAAGGATTATGAACAAGAAATTATCGAAAAGGATAAGGTAATCTCGAATATATTATCATCATTTTCTTGGAGGATTACATCGCCATTGAGAAAATTTAGAAGAAGGAAGTAAAGGAGACAGTGAATTTGGAAAATTTGGACATCATCTTAGTGTCGTATAACTCTGAACGATGGATTGATAATTGTTTAAATAGTATACGTAATTCTAATTACCCACTCTCTAACATTTTTATCACTTTTGTAGATAATAATTCGACGGATCATACAAGAGAGAAAATCAAACAATACCAGAAAAAAGAATTGTTTGGTGGATATGAGCTTCATGAGTTGAAAAGTAACCTTGGGTTTGGAAAGGCGAATAATTTTGGTGTAAGACACACTCAACAAGATTATATTTTCTTTTTAAATATTGATACTGAAATTGATACTGATTGTATTAAAGAATTATTTGAGGCAATTAGTTTGAGCGATCCGAATGTAGCTCTGTGGGAGTCTAGACAATTTCCTTATGAACATCCCAAATTATATAATCCAGTTACTTTAGAAACCTCATGGGCGAGCGGTGCATGCTGCTTAGTTCGTAGAGAACTGTTTGAAGAGGTTGGAATGTTTGATGAGAAAATTTTTATGTATGGAGAAGACGTAGACTTAAGTTGGAGATTTCGTGCTCATGGATATATTTTAAAGTATGTGCCAAAGAGTGTAGTACACCATTATACTTATATGAGTGCTGGCGAGGTAAAACCGAATCAATTCTACAATAGTACGTATATTAATTTGATGTTGCGTTTTAAATTTGGCACGATGAGGGACATTATCAAAGGATACTTATTGTTTTTTTCTTTGTTTTTTGTACAAGGTCCTTCTGAAAAACACAAAAGTATCATTTTAAAAAAAATGTTCAATAGCCCAATGGAAGGTTTTCTCTTTAGGAAATGGAAACGGGTTAATATAAATAGAAATTTTATTCCGGACTTTAAAATATGGGACTATGAGCTTGTTCGTGACGGTGCATTCTATATTAATAAAGCACCCAACGTATTACCTTTGGTGTCCATATTAGTTAGAACATGTGGACGTCCGACTGTATTGAGAGAGACATTATTGAGTTTAAGTAATCAGACTTATAAAAATATTGAAATTGTAGTTGTTGAAGATGGGCCGGATATTTCAAGAAGAATGATTGAAACAGAATTTGGAGACTTGAACCTTGTTTACCAATCTACAGGGGAACATGTCGGTCGTTGTGAGGCTGGAAACATAGCTATGGCAACAGCAACAGGAGATTATTTCAATTTTCTGGATGATGATGACTTGTTCTACTCCGATCACGTTGAGGTTTTAGTCAGTCAGTTGTCAGAAAACTCTAACTATAAAGCTGCTTATTCTATTGCATTTGAGGTTCCCACAGAAACGATTAGTAGGGATCCATACAAGTATAAAGAGTTATTCCATAATGTCCAACATAAACAGCCTTTTAATCGACTGGTATTATTACACCATAACTATTTTCCTATTCAGACAGTGATGTTCAAGAGAGAATTGTTTGATCAAGAAGGTGGTTTTGATGCTGAACTGGAGGTTTTGGAAGATTGGGACTTGTGGCTGAAATACGCATTGAAGCACGAATTTTTATTTGTAGAAAAGCTCACTTCACTGTATCGAGTTCCGTCCGGTGCTATTCAAAGTTCGGAAAGGCAGCATTTATTTGATAAATATCTTTTAATTGTACGTGAAAAGCATTTTAATAAAAAGTTCGAAATTGATATTGAAACGGTTTATAGAGATACAGAATTTTTATTAAATAAACCACCTACAATTATTTATCAATTTAAAAAAATGGGGCTAAGAACATTCATGTTTAAATTGAAAAACAAGCTTTTCTACTGGGGTAAAAAAATTTTGAAATAAAGTAGTTAAACAAACTGCTTAGCCAATCTCATTATTTCTATGTCATTGGTACTATTGGTTGCTTTTATATCTTGAAAAAATAAGCATTGAAATTAAAGTGATTAGTTACTAACCTCATTAACTAGATCATAATAGTAATTTACAGCTAAAGAGAACTGAGGGTAAAAATGATAATTAGTTATAGTAAGGGGAAATTGGTTTATTTATCTTATTTTTGGTTTGTAATCTCTTTAAACCTAAAAATTATATTTTTTGCACATCTAACTGAGATAGGATTAGATTTAAATGGTGTACTTCTATCTGTGGCTGTGTCTTTTCTTTTTTCGATTGTATTATTCAGTATTAAAGGCAGAAATCAAAGGTCTGCTATATGGCTATTGATTAATTTCTTGATCAGTTTAATCCTGTGGGGTGATCTGATATATTTTCGTTTTTTTGGTGATGTTCTATCCGTAGCTTCATTATCGTATGCAGATCAAACGGGTTCCCTTTTGAGTACAGTATTAATGTTAACCTCTTGGATAGATGTTTTCTTTTTTATAGATATACTAGTTATTTCACCGATATTGTTTATGGGAAAGTCGAGTTTCACAATAAGAAATGTTAAAAAAATAAGTGCACTATTAATAGTTATCTGTTCGGTCATTATCGGACATAAAACAATGGAAGTAGTATTGGATAAAGAAAATGTTTACGGAAGTGCCATGTATAAGCCATTAATTGTACAAAAGCTAGGAATAGTTAATTATCATATTTATGATATAGGAAAGTATCTAATGAAAGAGATTAATCGGACTAATTTAAGTGATGCAAGGTTAGGCGAGATCCAAGATTGGTTTGTTGACAATAACCAGTTAACAAGTGATGAATTCTTTGGGATTGCTAATGGGAAAAATGTAATCATGATTCAAGAGGAGTCTTTGCAAAACTTTGTGATAAATCTTAAAGTTAATGGAGAAGAGATTACGCCTAATCTTAACAAGCTTATTCAAAATTCAATTTACTTCAGTAATGTTTTTAATCAAACGGCAAATGGGAGAACATCAGATGCTGAATTGCTTGCTCTTGCCTCAATGTATCCGATCAGTGAGGGAGCAGTTAGTACCAAATACCAAAATAATCACTTCAGCACTTTACCGAAGATACTGGCACAGTATGGGTATTCATCATTTTCCGCACATCCTAGCGTACCAAATTATTGGAATAGACAAAATATGCACAAGAGTTACGGTTTTGAGAAGTCAGATTTTGTAGATGATTATCAGGTGGACGATGTTGTAGGTTGGGGGCTGTCTGATCTATCATTTTTCAGGCAAACTTCCAACAAGCTTGATAATTTAGATGAGCCTTTTTTTTCGTTTTTAATAACTTTATCCAATCATACTCCATATAATACGGTCCCGGATGAATATAAAGATATAGACCTTAGCGAAGTAGAGAATGAAGTTCTCCGCAATTATCTTTATTCTGCCCACTATGCAGACATTGCATTAGGTGAGTTTATCGAAATATTAAAGAATAGGGATTTATATGACAATACTATGCTTGTTATTTACGGAGATCATGATTCGGGGATACCGCAGACCGTTATCAATGAACTTAATCTTGTTGAAGACAACAAAACATTTTTACTTAATCAAATCCCATTAATTTTTCATATCCCTGATTCAATTGAAAATGGAGTTATTGATAATTATGCGGGTGAAATAGATATAGCTCCAACTGTTTTGCATCTAATGGGCATCGATCCTGAAAATTCATTTTTCATGGGCAGAAGCATCTTTTCCAAAAATTCAAATGATTCTGTTGCTTTCAGGAATGGATCATACTTAACAAATGAGTTGTTTTATGATGTCTCAAAACAAACATGCTTCTCTATAAAAACGAATCAAATGGTAGATGGTAATTTGTGCGAAAACCATGAGGAGTCCATTTATAAAATGATGGATTTATCCGATTTAGTTTTGGAACATGATTTAATTTATGGTTTTTCAGAATATATAAAAAATTTCAAGACGGTAAACGGGCTAAATTACAAAGAGCAAGACAAAGTTCCAGAAGAGTCAATTGATCTGAAATGGGCTGTTGATCAATTGGGGGAAGATAAAAAGAATATAATGGTTAATGGATGGGCTTTGGATTTCGAAAAAGAGTCTTCATCGAATCAGATTATTTATATATTGCTTCAATCTGAAGCCAACAACAAGTTTTATAGATACCCAACTGAGTTGGTCTATAGGCCCGATGTTACAGAATATTTCAATAATAACAATAACTATGATTATTCCGGCTTCAATTTAACAATAAAAAAGGAAGAACTAGATAGAGGGAAATATAGCATAGGAGTAATAGTGAAAGATAATGGTGAAGAAAAGTATGTGAAAACGGATAAAACTTTCGAAATAAATTAATTAAGGAGACTGATATATGAAAGGCATAATCTTAGCGGGAGGAACAGGCTCACGCCTATATCCTTTGACTAAAGTAACCAATAAGCATCTTCTTCCGGTCGGAAAGTACCCCATGATCTTTCACTCTGTTTACAAGCTTAAACAAGCGGGTATTCATGATATTTTGATTGTTACCGGTAAAGAGCATATGGGAGATGTAGTAAACTTATTAGGAAGCGGAAGTGCTATGGGAGTCACTTTTACGTATAAGGTTCAGGAAGAGGCAGGAGGAATTGCTCAGGCCCTTAATCTTGCCGAACAATATGTTGGTGAAGATCGAGTTGTTGTGGTTTTAGGGGATAATGTTTTTAGTGAGGATATAACCCCGTTTGTTGATAACTATCTTTCTCAGGGGGGAGGTGCTAAGATACTTATCCAAGAGGTATCGGACCCTCAGAGATTTGGAGTACCTGAGATTGAAGGTAAACAAATTCTATCTATTGAAGAAAAGCCTAAAAATCCTAAAAGTACTTTTGCGGTTACAGGCATATATATGTTTGATAGTGAGGTGTTTAAAATCATCAAGACTCTCAAGCCGTCTGCTCGGGGAGAATTGGAGATCACGGACGTCAACAATGCATATATTGAACGAGGAGACTTGACCTACGACATACTTAAGGGCTGGTGGACGGATGCAGGCACTCATGCATCATTAGCCCGGGCCAATGAATTAGCACGTGATATTGTTTTTGGTGAAGAATTTGGAAAATTGAAGTTATAGAAAAGAAGGGATGGCGGAAAATTTGAAAATCACTCCTTCCAAGCTGAATGGCGCCTGTTTAATTGAACCGGTGGTTCACGGGGATCACCGGGGTTTTTTTATGGAAAGTTATAACGATCACGTCATGCAACAAAACGGTCTCCATTACAACTTCGTTCAAGACAACCAATCCTTGTCTGCACAGCCGGGTGTATTGCGTGGATTGCATTACCAGCTCAACCCAAAATGTCAAACGAAATTGATTCGGGTCCTTGCTGGTGCCATTTATGACGTCATTGTTGACATACGTAAGGAATCACCTACGTATGGGCAATGGGAGGGTTATATCCTCAGCGAACATAATCACCGTCAACTTCTCGTGCCCAAAGGCTTTGCCCACGGTTTTTGCACTTTGGTGCCAAACACCCAAGTCTTGTACAAAGTGGACGAATACTATTCCCCGGAGCATGATCGCGGCATATTATGGAGTGATCCGGCACTCGGCATCGATTGGCCTACATCCAATCCGGTTTTATCGGAGAAAGACAAGAAGCACCCGTTGCTTAAAGATGCGGAGATCAATTTTAATTTTGGGTCGTGAAGGATACAGGAGGGTTCAACATATGAAACTGCTCGTGACCGGCGGGGCCGGGTTTATTGGAAGCAATTTTGTGATATATATGCAGCAGCAGCATCCTGATTATGAAATTATCAATGTGGATGCACTTACGTATGCAGGCAATTTGGAAAACCTGAAGTCCCTTGAAGGTAATGCACGCCACACCTTTGTCAAAGCAGATATAACAGATGCTGCTGAAATGGATCGTTTGATCGGTCAAGGCGTAAATGTTGTTGTCAACTTTGCGGCAGAATCTCACGTGGATCGCAGCATACTGGAACCGGATATTTTCGTGCGCACGAATGTGAATGGAACTCAGGCATTGCTTGAAGCCGCCAAAAAACACAATATAACCAAGTTCGTTCAAGTATCGACGGATGAGGTATACGGTTCATTAGGTCCAACAGGTTTATTTACGGAAGAGACACCATTGCAGCCCAACAGCCCATATTCGGCGTCCAAAGCAGGTGGGGATTTGCTTGTGCGTGCGTATCATGAGACCTTTGGGCTTCCAGTGAATATCACCCGTTGCTCCAACAATTACGGCCCTTATCAGTTTCCGGAGAAACTGATTCCACTTATGATTTCCCGCGCTCTGGCTGATAAGGCTCTGCCTGTATATGGAGACGGATTAAACATTAGAGATTGGCTCTATGTTGAAGACCACTGCAGCGCCATTGACTTGGTGATTCATCAAGGACGTAACGGTGAGGTATACAACATCGGTGGCAATAATGAGCGAACCAACGTGCACATCGTCAAAACTATTTTGGAACAGCTTGGCAAACCTGAGTCACTAATTAAATACGTGCAGGACCGTCCGGGGCATGACCGCAGATATGGCATCGATCCGACCAAAACAATGTCTGAACTAGGCTGGAAGCCAAAGCATACGTTTGAGACTGGGATCAAGGAGACCATTCAATGGTACCTGGATAACAAAGAATGGTTGACCCGTATTCAATCCGGAGTGTATCAACAGTACTATGCCAAGCAATATGGCTCTCGATTGGGAGACGTGAAGTAATGAAGGTTTTGGTTACGGGAGCAAACGGACAATTGGGACGGGATGTCGTTCTTCTTTTGGAGAAGGAGGGGCATTCTGTTCTTGCTTGTGCTCGGGATCAGATGGATATAACCAATCAGGCACAGTGTAATGACGTCATTTCCTCCTATCTTCCTGAAGCGGTCATTCATTGTGCAGCTTATACTGCCGTAGATGCAGCGGAAACAGATATCGATGGTGCATATAAGGTGAATGCGGTAGGAACACGCAATGTTGCTGTAGCAGCAGAAAGAGCAGGAGCCAAACTTATCTATATTAGTACGGACTATGTATTTGATGGCAACTCATTAAATCCCTATCAGGAATACGATAACACGAATCCGCAAAGTGTGTATGGCAAGTCCAAACGGGCGGGAGAATTACTGGTACAGTCGTTGTCCTCCAAATGGTTTATTGTGCGTACTTCTTGGGTTTACGGCTTGTACGGGAATAACTTTGTCAAAACGATGCTGAAATTGGGTCAGGAAAAACCCAAGCTTCAAGTAGTGCATGACCAAAAAGGGTCACCCACCTATACCGTAGATTTGGCAAGATTCCTGGTGAAGCTTATGGCAACAGAAATGTATGGTGTATATCATGCCTCCAACTGTGGTACTTGTACATGGTATGAATTCACAGAAGCTATCTTTGCGGAAGCTCGAAATGTTGGAGGGTTTTCCATCCAAGCACAATTGGAGCCTTGTACGACAGAGCAGTTCCCTAGACCAGCTCCAAGGCCGTGCAATTCCGAAATGGACCATCTATCCATTCGAACGAATGGTTTGACGGATATCCGTCCATGGCGGGAGGGCCTGCGTGAATTTATTAGCTTATTGTCAAAATAGGAACGGCCATAGTAGCACAATGTAACTCTCGCTCTTACTTATAGGCGGGAGTTTTCGTATATAATAAAGAAAAGTCAGATGCTGAGGTGGCACGTGAATAAATCTAAAGTATGCATTATGCTTTCTACATATAACGGAGTAAAGTACATTGATGAACAGATGGAAAGCCTTCTCGCACAACATGAGGTGGACGTCCAGATTAATATTAGGGATGATGGCTCATCTGATGGAACTGTACAAAAATTAAACGAATATGCCAAGTCTCATCCGGGCCAAATCCGAGTTTTTGAAGGTGAAAATTTGGGCGTGATCGGGAGTTTTTTTGAACTGATGCGCCTAACGGAGGCAGTATATGATTTTTACGCTTTTTGTGATCAGGACGATGTATGGAAGCCTGACAAACTTAGTAGGGCAGTAACTAAACTGCAATTAAGTCAATCGAACGTACCATTGATGTACTGTTCTTCTACACAAATGGTAGATCAAGATCTGAACAATCTGAATGTGTGGCCAACCCTCCCTCCTAAGCGGTTAAGCATGTATAATGCCATGGTCGAAAACTGCTGCGTGGGCTGCACTATGGTTCTGAATCCAATCGCGTTTGAACGGATTAGAGGAAGTGTTCCCATTGATTTGAAGCCGCTTATTATGCATGATCGATGGATTTATCTGTATGTTAGTGCGTTTGGAGAAGTGATTTTTGATGAAGAGCCAATGATTTTGTACCGTCAACACCAGGGGAACGTTCTTGGTGGGAGTAGCGAAGGTTGGCTCATGAAATGGAAAAATAGAATGAAACGCTTTTTCAGTGAAGGAAGTTTTAGACTGAGTAAACAAGCATCTTTATTTCTTGAAACTTACTGTGAACATTTATCTGCTCAGCAACAAAGGGAAATACGGCACTTTTTAAAACAATTAGACAGCTCTTGGGTTAAACGTATCAGTTATGCGTCCAAAATGCCTTTTTACCGTCAAGCATCTCTTGATAACCTGGTTCTTAAGCTCATATACATCTTTAAGAAGGTATAAGTTGTAGATTGGCTATGCCTTCCACACCTTCGCCCATAATATGCTATACTTTCAATAGATAAACACAGCATTACAAAGTCAGGAGTTTTACAAAATGGTCGAAACAGCAGATATTCCCTTACGAGGGGGATCGAATAATAATAATATCTACGGTCCAGATGTCAGCATCATCATCGTAAACTACAATACACGCAAGTTGACTTTGGACTGTCTGGCATCAGTATATGAATCCATTACTTCCTTTCAATATGAGCTCATCGTCGTTGACAATGCATCTTATGATGGTTCTGTGGAAGCGATCCGTGACGCATACCCAGATGTTAAACTAATTGCCAATCGTGACAATACAGGTTTCGCCGTTGCAAATAACCAAGGAATGGAAATCGCAAAGGGACGCTATATACTACTACTTAATTCAGACACGGTCGTTCAGAAGGATACACTGGAAATCATGATTGGATTCATGGACCGTCATCCTGAAATGGGGGCATCGGGTTGTAAAGTGATACTTCCTGATGGCTCCTTGGATAAAGCGTGCAAGCGGGGATTCCCCACTCCATCGGCTTCATTTTATTATGCATTTGGCATCTCACGGATATTTCCTGATCGTCCGAAGTTTAACCAGTACCAGCTCGGACATCTCAGCCCGGATGATGAGTATCCTGTAGACTGTCTTGTCGGTGCATTCACGCTCGTGCGGCGTGAAACCATCAACCAAGTGGGCGGCTTGGATGAGACTTTCTTCATGTATGGTGAAGATATTGACTGGTGTTATCGCATCAAAGAAGCGGGCTGGGGCATTTATTATTACCCACGTACATATATTGTGCACTACAAGGGTGCAAGTGCCCGGCGCAAACCTATGAAAATCATTTATGAGTTTCATAGAGCCATGTGGGTTTTTCATCGTAAACATTATGCCAAGCGCTATAGCATGTTGACCAACACAGCCGTATGGCTAGGTATTGCACTAAAATTCTCATTGTCTCTGATCAGTAACAAACTAGTTCGGCCGGGTCCACAAAAGAAATCAGTATCCGGCCATACGACAGCAGTTCATGAGACATCTTCCGAGGTGAAAACATGATTCGGCGTAACCAGCAATTTTTGACTCAACTGTACATTGCAGCTGATTTCATGGTGATACAGTTTTCCTTCTTACTGGCTTGGTGGATGAAGTTTGAAAGTGACCTGCTTATCAACCATGGTTCGTTGCCAATCGAGAAGTATTTTGCATGGAGCTTAGTATACGGGGGACTTTCCGTCATTGCGGGTGTGATGTCTTCCCTTTATATGCCCAAACGGAAAAAACGTTTTGTAGATGAATTCATGAAACTGGTTCAGGTCCATGGCATCGCCTTCTTTATGCTGATGAGTTTGATGTTCTTCTTCAAGGAAGTCGATATCTCTCGTGCTTATCTGGCCATGTACATGATCGGCAACGTTGTCTTCACACTAATCTACCGTTTCATCGTCAAGCTGCAACTGAGAAGACTACGCAAAAAGGGCTTCAACCGCCAATTCGTATTAATCCTTGGAGCAGGCTCTCTAGGTCAACGCTTTTATAATAATCTCCGCAGTTATCCGGAACTGGGATATGAAGTATATGGTTTTCTCGATGATTACCGTCGCTGGGATCAAGAGGAGTTGCAGCGCTACAAGCCGATCAGGGGACGGATCAACCAGTTGGAAGAAATCCTGTCGACTCGTATGATCGACGAGGTGATCCTAGCACTTCCTTTGGATGCTCACGATAAGTATCCGCATATCATTGAAGTATGTGAGAAGGCCGGCGTACGGACACTGATTATTCCAGATTTCTTTGATTATCTTCCGGCCCGTCCCCATTTCGACAATTTCGCCGGCATGCCGATGATTAATGTGCGTGATATCCCCCTGGATATGGCGGTAAACCGATTGATGAAGCGTGCGTTTGACATTCTGTTCTCTCTCGTCGCTATTATTCTGACCTCTCCGGTAATGGCTATCGTGGCACTGGGCGTACGATTGACGTCGTCTGGACCGGTCATTTTCAAACAGGAACGTGTTGGACTTAACCGACGTAACTTCATGATGTTTAAGTTCCGCTCCATGAAAGTCATTCCTGAAGGTGTAGTTGACACGGGCTGGTCCACGAAGGATGATCCGCGTCGAACGGCATTCGGTACATTTATAAGACGCACTAGCCTGGATGAGTTGCCTCAATTCTTCAACGTGCTGCTGGGTCATATGAGTGTGGTTGGCCCAAGGCCGGAACGTCCGTACTACGTGAATCAATTCCGGGATGAAATTCCGAAGTATATGATTAAACATCACGTCCGCCCAGGCATTACGGGATTGGCGCAGAGTAAAGGTTTAAGAGGAGATACGTCCATCGAGGATCGGATCGAACAGGACATCTTTTATATTGAAAACTGGTCTTTATTATTCGATATCAAAATCATATGGGAAACCATTCGAAATGGTCTCAAGAATGCGTATTAGATCCAACAAACCAAACAGTACCACCATTTAACAGCTGCCTCCGGGCGGCTTTTTTTGTTTTACACCTCATCAATTCGGGTAGTTAGCTATCAAAAAGGAAATCCGCACATACGCTGTCATATCTTATTAGCTATACAGTTCTCCTCCCTAAATATCACTCCTAAAGGATGTGAACATCATATGAAACGAATCGCTGCCGTCATTACACTACTGATTGTTACCGTGGGTATCCTCTTTTTTGCCTATGAGAGTCAAAGTGAGGAACAGCACGATGGATTTACAGCCTATCGACTGATTGCTCACGCTATGGGCAGTATCCGTGATCAGCCTTATACCAATGCTTATGAAGCGATGATCGCCAATTATGAGAAAGGCACAAGAGTGTTTGAGATCGACTTCATGCTCACCTCAGATCGCGTAGCTGTAGCCAGACATGAATGGACTGCCAATATGAGCAAACTGCTGGGCCAGGAAGAGGAGCTTCCTGAAGACAAACAGGCTGGGGCACTTACGCACGATGAATTTATGAACACCCCAATTTTGGGCATCTACCAACCCATGGACGCGGATGGCATCATTAATGTGCTGGCGCAATATCCCGATATGTATATCGTAACGGATACCAAAGAGCAGAAAGATGAGGATATTCAGCAGGTGCTATCTTCTCTCGTCAACGCTGCCAAAAAGAAAGATCCATCTGTACTGGACCGCATCGTCGTGCAGATTTATAATGAGCCCATGCTGGACACCGTGAAAGAAATCTATGCGTTTCCGTCCATTATTTATACTCTTTATGCAACGCAGGATACCGAAGCACAGGTCGTTGATTTTGTGGAAAAGAATGATATTGATGCCGTAACCATGCCGGAATATAAAGTGAATCAGAATTTCGTCGCCAAGCTGAAGAAGGCGGGCGCTGTTACTTACGTGCATACCATCAATGACACCGACCAGGTGGCCAACTATGAAAAGTGGGGCGTGTATGGCGTCTATTCAGATGTGTTGACGGAAGAAGAGCTGGATCAGATGAATACTCGTTTTGCCTGGAAGCCATAGCATTTATAAGTGGAAAATCAACATTCCAATCACCTCAGAAAAGTAGCCCTTCATTATTACTCGAGATTACTTGAGCATTGTTTGATTAATAGCGAGATAACATCCTTCCTCTTAAAAATTACAGACCGATTCCTGCACTTTACAGGGAAAAGTCTGTGATTTTTTGTTCCCCTTTTTATGCGAACATTGACACTCACTGCCTGCTGACTTAGACTTAGTTTACAAGCTTTTTAGGATGCAGAAGAACCTCTGGAGGAATGTTCGTTGATAGACATGATTAAGCAGTGGAGACACGTATTTAAGCTCGACCCGGACCGGGAAATCACGGATGAAGCACTCGATCTGGTATGTATGTCGGGGACCGATGCTATTATCGTTGGAGGATCTTCGGGAATCACCTATGACAACACAGTAGACCTGATGTCCCGCGTGCGTCGCTACGAGCTGCCCTGTGTGCTGGAAGTATCCGATCTGGAGGCGGTTGTGCCCGGTTTTGACGGATATCTGATCCCGATGGTGCTGAATGCCACGGATAGCAAATGGATGATTGGGCACCACCAACAAGCCATCGAACGTTTTGGTTACCTCATACCGTGGGATCTGCTAATTGCCGAGGGGTATATCGTGCTGAATGCTGACTCCACCGTAGCGCGTTTGACCGGAGCAGATACAGAGCTGACAACTGGTGCGGCAGTGGCGTATGCCCAAGCTGCAGAGCGGCTACTCAATCTTCCTATTGTATATATGGAGTACAGCGGAACGTTTGGCGATATGGAGCTGGTTGGCGAGACACATAGACAACTGGATCGCGCACATCTCATTTATGGCGGGGGAATTGACAATCCCGAGAAAGCAGCACAAGCTTCCGAAGTTGCAGACACCGTCGTCGTGGGTAACATTGTGTACAGCGATTTGAAGAAGGCACTTGAGACGGTACAAGCTGTAAAAGGAACCGTTTAATCGGTTTAGTTTACCATTCCCCCAATTTCCCCTTGCGATCTGTTAAAATAGAACTTTGCCCTACTAAATATAAAATTATATTAAGCACAATGACGTTTACACAACAACGGAGAGGACAGAAGTAAGCAGGAGAAGCGAAGCGCTCGCCTTTATTCCCGGATTTTCACCTTATAAAAGTGATTCAAAAAAATCTGGGAATAACAGCGATCGGATGCTTATTCTGGCCTCGGAGTGCCAAGTGTAACCTTCTGATTTTGCTTAATCGATCAACCAACGAAAGGAGCATGCATGCATGCAACCTGTAAATATACATGATGCCGTGGCACGGCTTAACACCCCTCAGCGGCAAGCCGTCGAGGCAACCGATGGACCGTTACTGATTATGGCCGGAGCGGGCAGTGGTAAGACCCGGGTGCTGACACACCGGATTGCTTACCTTATCGCAACACGCAAGACACCTCCATGGGGCATTTTGGCGATTACGTTTACGAACAAAGCTGCTCGTGAGATGCAGGACCGGGTATCCCAGCTCGTTGGTGGCTCACAGGGCCGCGACATTTGGGTATCCACGTTCCACTCCATGTGTGTGCGCATCCTGCGACGTGACATTGAACGCATTGGTTTTACTTCGAACTTCAGTATCTTGGACTCATCCGATCAGTTATCCGTTATCCGCAGTTGTATGAAAGACCAGAATATCGACACCAAGAAGTTCGAACCCAAAGCCGTTCAGGCCATGATGAGTACCGCGAAAAACGAACTGATCGGTCCTGACCAATATGAGAAGCAGGCTGGAGACTATTTTGAAGGCATTGTGGCGAAGGTATATAAAATGTACCAGAAACGTCTAAGAGCCAACAATTCGCTCGACTTCGACGATCTCATTATGGCAACCATTCAACTGTTCAAAGAAGTGCCGGAAGTCCTCGACTTTTACCAAAAGAAATTCCAATACATCCACGTCGATGAGTATCAGGATACGAACCGTGCGCAGTATATGCTGTGCCGCATGCTGGCTGATAGTCATCACCGGATCTGCGTCGTAGGGGATAGTGACCAATCGATCTATCGCTGGCGTGGAGCGGATATCAGCAATATCCTGAACTTTGAGAAAGACTATCCAGAGGCACAGACCATCTTGCTGGAACAGAATTACCGTTCGACGTCCAACATTCTGAATGCAGCGAATGAGGTCATTGGCCTGAACTCCGGTCGTAAGCCGAAGAAGCTGTGGACGGACAAGGAGGGCGGTTCGAAGATCAAGGTATACCGTGCGGACTCCGAGCATGATGAGGGGTATTTTGTTACCTCTGAGATTAGTAAAAACGTGAAGAACGGCAAATCCTATCAAAACCATGCCATTTTGTACCGTACCAACGCCCAGTCGCGGGTAATAGAGGAAATTCTGATCAAGTCTGATATTCCGTATCAGATTGTCGGCGGCATCAAGTTCTATGATCGTAAAGAGATCAAGGACATTCTGGCGTATCTGCGCCTGCTTTCTAACCCTGACGACGATATCAGCCTCACTCGGATCATTAATGTACCTAAACGCAGCATCGGGGATACAACGGTGGCGAAGCTGGCAGCTGCAGCAGGAGAGCGGGGGATTTCCATATTCCGTGTGCTTCAGGTTGTGGACGATCTCGGCTTTGCGGGCCGCACGCGGAACGCACTGGTGGAGTTCTACGACATGATTGCTGCACTGCATCAGATGGTAGAGTACCTGTCTGTAACCGAACTGACCGAGAAGATTCTGGAGATGAGTCAGTATCGCCTTGAGATGCAGAACGAAAATACACTTGAATCCCGTGCACGCCTGGAAAATATTGAAGAGTTTCTTTCCGTGACCATGGAATTTGAGAAAAATAATGAAGACAAAACGCTCGTCTCGTTCCTCACCGACCTGGCACTCATTGCAGATATCGACAGCATGAACGATGATGAAGAGGATCAGAGCGACGCCGTTACCCTGATGACCATGCACAGTGCCAAAGGTCTGGAATTCCCTGTCGTGTTTATCGTGGGTATGGAGGAAGGCGTCTTCCCGCACAGCCGGGCCTTTATGGATAATGAAGAGTTGGAGGAAGAACGCAGACTTGCTTATGTAGGGATTACTCGTGCAGAAGAACAGCTCTTCTTGTCTTGTGCCCAGATGCGTACCTTGTTTGGACGCACAACGGCGAACCCACCTTCGCGCTTCCTGGATGAAATTCCGGATGAGCTCAAAGAGGATACTTCCATTGCCCGTGACCGTTACCGTCGTGGTGCCAATGCAGGAGGTTCCTATGGAGGACGTGGACTTGGCTCCAGTGGAGGAAGTAACTTTGGTGGTGGAAGTGCGGCCAAGCTCTTTGAACAGCAGAGCAGAAGTGGCTCCTCGGCTACTTCGTCCACGCCAACTTCCCGTGTGACCACAAGTACCTCGCGTCCAACATATGCTACGCCAACATCTGCCTCCAAGCCCGCAGCTTCTAATAGTGAAGCAGGCTTCAAAGCAGGGGATAAAGTGCAGCATGGCAAATGGGGTACGGGCACCATTGTAGCGGTAAAAGGTACCGGCAATGACACGGAACTGCAAATTGCCTTCCCGGCTCCGGTAGGTGTGAAGCGCCTGCTCGCCGGTTTTGCTCCAATTACCAAAGTAGAATAGATTAAGAACGAAACTTTAATATTGCACAATAACGAAGAGGGCAGAAAATCTGTAGAAGCAATGCGTTCGCCTTTGTCACGGGATTTCAACCTTAATGAATATGACAAGAAATTCAGTGACAACAGCGATCGGAGGATTATTCTGCCTGCGGAGTTCAAGTGCAATATAAGTGTTCGTTCTACATAGATTAAATTAACGGAGGGATGGCCCTGTATGGACCCGATGCACCGGATGGAGCAACTCGTTACGGAGCTGAACCAGCATAATTATCAGTACTACACGATGGATCAGCCGCAGATCAGTGACAAGGAATATGATCTCCTGTATGACGAACTGGTTACCCTGGAACAGGAGAGCGGGATGGTTTTGCCTGATTCTCCAACACAGCGTGTCGGTGGCGAACTGCTGAAGGGGTTTACCCCACATCGTCATCTGTCTCCATTGTGGAGCTTGGACAAAGCCCAAAACATTGAGCAGCTGCGGAGCTGGAATACTCGTGTACTGAAGCTCGTGAATGACTACAACAGCAAAAATCCCGGCAACCCTTTACCGGAACCTGGCTACGTTATTGAGTTGAAGTTTGATGGGCTCACCCTGAACCTGACATACACCAATGGTGAATTGGTACAGGCCTCTACACGCGGGAACGGAACGGTTGGCGAAGGGATTTTGGCTCAGGTTAGAACGATCAAATCCGTCCCGCTCCGAATTCCGTATACTGACGGTACGATTGAAGTACAAGGCGAAGGCATCATGAATCTGTCCGTCCTGAACCGGTACAATGAAACGGCAGCGGAGCCGCTCAAAAACGCCCGTAACGCAGCAGCCGGAGCGCTGCGAAACCTGAATCCGAAGACGACGGCAGAGCGCAGGCTCAATGCCTATTTTTACAATGTAGGGTACTCGGACGACATTCAATTTGCCAATCACCAAGAGATGATGGATTTTCTGCGTGAGAACCGTTTCAAAGTTAATCCGTCGATTACGTACTTCCATGAATTTGATGATGTGATGGAACAGCTTGCCGCCATTCAGGAGAATCGGGGTCAGCTGGACTACCTGATTGATGGGGCTGTTATCAAAATCACCGACATGCACACACGTGAAGTGCTGGGTTATACGGACAAGTTCCCACGCTGGGCTGTAGCCTATAAGTTCGAAGCAGAAGAGACCACAACTGTACTCAAATCCGTTGATTGGAATGTGGGCCGTACCGGCAAAGTAACTCCGCTCGCACGTGTAGAACCGGTCGAACTGGCGGGAGTAACGGTTTCGAACTGTACATTGAATAATGTAGGCGATATTGAGCGTAAAAATCTGAAATTTGCCTTGGGCACGCGTGTCTTCATCCGCCGCTCCAATGACGTCATCCCTGAAATCCTGGGTAAAGTGACGGAAGAGAGCGATGGCGAGGAGATTATATATCCAGAGCAGTGTCCGGCTTGTGGATTCCCGCTCGAGCAGCGCGGAGCTCATCTGTTCTGTAATAACAAATTGGCTTGTAAACCACAGACCGTGGCCCGAATCTCCCATTTTGCTTCCCGTGATGCCATGGATATTGAAACATTCAGTGAGAAGACAGCGATTCAGCTGTATGATGAGCTCAGTGTGCGTGAGCCTGCTGATCTGTATACATTGCAATTTGATGATCTGGTGAAGCTGGAGCGGTTTGGTGAAAAGAAAGCCAATAACCTTCTCGCTGCGCTGGAGCATAGTAAGGATCGTGACCTTGCATCGTTCCTGTACGCGCTGGGCATCCCGAATACAGGTAAATCAACGACACGTATGCTGGCCGACCATTATCGTGATCTGCATGCCATTATGAATGCAACCGTGGAGGAACTTGTTGAACTTCCTGACGTAGGCGGCATTGTGGCCGAGAGTATTGTCACGTTCTTCGCAGATCCGTTTACCCAGGCTGCCATCGAAAAGATGCTGGACTTGGGCGTGAAAGCACAGGCACCTGAGGCACCAGCGGTGATAGTCGAAGACTCCTTCTTTAGTGGTAAAACGGTCGTGCTGACCGGAACACTGCATCAACTGACACGTGACGAGGCAACGCAAAGACTGGAAGCGCTCGGAGCGAAAGTGACAGGCAGTGTTTCGAAAAAGACCGACCTTGTCATTGCCGGAGAGAAGGCGGGCAGCAAGTTGGCCAAAGCTCATGATCTGGGCATCCCAACCATTGAGGATGAGGATGAACTCGTTCGTCTTTTGAATCAGCAGGGCTAACCTATAAGCTATGAAATGAAGGAAACCCCCGATCAGCCACATTAGGTGGATCGGGGGTTTTTGCCATGCATCTGTAGGATGTTTTTCAATTCATAGACTCTACATCGTTGGAGGTGAAACGTTAGGAACTGATATTGGGAATGCGCTGTGCTGCGCCTGTAAGCCATGCATCCTTATCATAACCTCGTTCTTCCCAGTAACCGATATGTTCGCTGTCAATGAGTTCAATGCGATTCAACCATTTTACCGACTTATAGGCATACATCTGGGGAATGACAAGTCGTACCGGACCCCCGAGATCTGCCGGGATGGGTTTGCCATCATGCATGACGGCTATCATGATATCTTCCATCTGTGCCTGATCCAGCGTAATGGCATCCGTATATACCCCATCTCCAGAGTAAAATTTGACACTGTGTGCACCGGGCTTCACTCCAGCTTGGGTTAGCAGATGTTTAAGGGGAATGCCTTCCCAGGTGTTTTTGTATACGGACCAACCAGTTACACAATGGAAATCACTGACCTGTACAGTGCGAGTGAGCTTAACGAACTGTTCCCAATTCCAGACCTGCGCCCGTTCGACAAGCCCATCAATCCGGAATGACCAATTCTCATTCGAAAAGGAAGGGATGGGCGTAACCGTATATACTCGGAAATGACCTTCAGCTCCTCCTCCAATGGGAGGGGAAGAGGCAGCCGCAGGTTGCGGCAACGGACTCATCCGATTAGGGTCGTTCTCCAGCATACTGTCGATGCTATTATCGATACTGAGATTACGTCCAACCCAGGAGACAAAGGTAGGGCCGAGGGTAACGGCTAACCCCACACCTACAGCAGACCGAATAAACGCACGCCGTGTATACACGGGTTCGGGTTTCTGGGGTTGGTCAGGCGATTTTGTTGCAGCAGTACGATCCGAACTAAGAGTCGAAATTGCAGCAGCAGTATTTTCTCCAGATGTACCCAATGAATCCGCAGTGCCATGGATGTCTTTCGTCGATGTGGCGGCACTCACCGTGCGGCGTGTCGTATCTTTCAACCATTTGGTGCGGGTAATGGAGTGGTAGATAATATAGGGCAGACCCAACCAAGTCAACAAATCATGAGTTAGTAACGCTGCATTGGACCACTTTGGTCCTGCGAGTTTAAATTGCCACAATACAATGCCTGAGATTAACCAGCCAACCAGCAGAACAAGCACGATGATTGTATTCACTTTTTGCCAAGGTCTGTTCCGGAGCTGTTTCCAGTGTTTACTCCCTAGTATCAAGTAATAAACAACAGGTGCTAGCATAGCCAACCCGACTATAATATGCAGCCATTTTAGCCATACGCGCCCTATACCGAGTAGTTCACGCCAGAATCCACCGACTAGCATGAGTCCCGTTACGGCGAGAATCACTACGATCCAGGCATTCCAGAAGTGGATAGATACGAGTTTCTTGCCGTACCCTTTGCGAAGTTTTTTTAGCCATTGTTCCAAGAGTAATCACCTCAAATAAAGTTATAAGCAGTAAAATTCCTATGTAGTAAGCGGTGAAAATAAAGAACGTATTAAATGATGCTATGTCATTGCTTTCTCTTTATTGTACATACCTCATTATAGAAGCTTTGGATCACTCACATCAAACTGTTACATTAGAGTGCGTTATGAAGGTATGGTCCTTCTTATTACAAATGAAAAGAAAGGTTTATGGCTGCTTATATATATTGAATGCTCTTTGAAAAGAAAGATTAAAAAATGCTTGCTATCTAAATTCAGACATGGTATATTATTTCTTGTCGCTTCAAACGAGTGATTGTCGAAAGAGTTTGAATGGTGACGAAAAAGAATGTTGACAGTTAGTTGGTTAACATGATAAAATAAATATCCTGTCCGGTTGGCATTGATCAACAAAAACGGACAACAAGTTCCTTGAAAACTGAACAAATGGAAAGTAACTTATGATTTACAATGAATCGTCAGATTCAAAATGAGCTAATCGCTCTTTTCAATACCTCAGATGATTTTCATAGCGTCTAACCGCGCTGCTGAAATTCATCTTTATTGGAGAGTTTGATCCTGGCTCAGGACGAACGCTGGCGGCATGCCTAATACATGCAAGTCGAGCGGACTTGATGAGAAGCTTGCTTCTCTGATGGTTAGCGGCGGACGGGTGAGTAACACGTAGGCAACCTGCCCTCAAGCTTGGGACAACTACCGGAAACGGTAGCTAATACCGAATACTTGCTTCCTTCGCCTGAAGGAAGCTGGAAAGACGGAGCGATCTGTCACTTGAGGATGGGCCTGCGGCGCATTAGCTAGTTGGTGAGGTAACGGCTCACCAAGGCGACGATGCGTAGCCGACCTGAGAGGGTGATCGGCCACACTGGGACTGAGACACGGCCCAGACTCCTACGGGAGGCAGCAGTAGGGAATCTTCCGCAATGGGCGAAAGCCTGACGGAGCAATGCCGCGTGAGTGATGAAGGTTTTCGGATCGTAAAGCTCTGTTGCCAGGGAAGAACGTCCTTGAGAGTAACTGCTCAAGGAGTGACGGTACCTGAGAAGAAAGCCCCGGCTAACTACGTGCCAGCAGCCGCGGTAATACGTAGGGGGCAAGCGTTGTCCGGAATTATTGGGCGTAAAGCGCGCGCAGGCGGTCATTTAAGTCTGGTGTTTAATCCCGGGGCTCAACCCCGGATCGCACTGGAAACTGGATGACTTGAGTGCAGAAGAGGAGAGTGGAATTCCACGTGTAGCGGTGAAATGCGTAGAGATGTGGAGGAACACCAGTGGCGAAGGCGACTCTCTGGGCTGTAACTGACGCTGAGGCGCGAAAGCGTGGGGAGCAAACAGGATTAGATACCCTGGTAGTCCACGCCGTAAACGATGAATGCTAGGTGTTAGGGGTTTCGATACCCTTGGTGCCGAAGTTAACACATTAAGCATTCCGCCTGGGGAGTACGGTCGCAAGACTGAAACTCAAAGGAATTGACGGGGACCCGCACAAGCAGTGGAGTATGTGGTTTAATTCGAAGCAACGCGAAGAACCTTACCAGGTCTTGACATCCCTCTGACCGTCCTAGAGATAGGGCTTTCCTTCGGGACAGAGGAGACAGGTGGTGCATGGTTGTCGTCAGCTCGTGTCGTGAGATGTTGGGTTAAGTCCCGCAACGAGCGCAACCCTTGATCTTAGTTGCCAGCACTTCGGGTGGGCACTCTAAGGTGACTGCCGGTGACAAACCGGAGGAAGGTGGGGATGACGTCAAATCATCATGCCCCTTATGACCTGGGCTACACACGTACTACAATGGCCGGTACAACGGGCAGTGAAGCCGCGAGGTGGAACGAATCCTAAAAAGCCGGTCTCAGTTCGGATTGCAGGCTGCAACTCGCCTGCATGAAGTCGGAATTGCTAGTAATCGCGGATCAGCATGCCGCGGTGAATACGTTCCCGGGTCTTGTACACACCGCCCGTCACACCACGAGAGTTTATAACACCCGAAGTCGGTGGGGTAACCGCAAGGAGCCAGCCGCCGAAGGTGGGATAGATGATTGGGGTGAAGTCGTAACAAGGTAGCCGTATCGGAAGGTGCGGCTGGATCACCTCCTTTCTATGGAGAATCGTTTCCCGAGTGGAAACATTCAAATACGCAGGTTCATTGAACCTGCGACAGCAACATCGTTACTTATCCATTTGTTCAGTTTTGATGGAATTTGAGGGGCCATAGCTCAGCTGGGAGAGCGCCTGCCTTGCAAGCAGGAGGTCAGCGGTTCGATCCCGCTTGGCTCCACCAAAGATTTCGTCTATTTAGCTTGTTCTTTGAAAACTAGATATCGAAACGAAAATTGCGAATTAGAACATTCCTTTTAGCTGAACTTGTGTTAAAACAAGTTTCAAATATTAGCGAAAACTGCTTTGCGATGGTATCGAATTGGAACGGCTTTTGGATTTGCGCAAGCAAACCAAGGGAAGAGAGAATTCGAAACCGGAGCATATGGTTAAGCTACTAAGAGCACACGGAGGATGCCTAGGCGCTAGGAGCCGATGAAGGACGTGGCGAACAACGATACTGCCTCGGGGAGCTGTAAGCAAGCTTTGATCCGGGGATGTCCGAATGGGGAAACCCAGCTGGGGTAATATCCAGTTACACCTAACTGAATACATAGGTTAGTGTGAGGCATACCAGGGGAACTGAAACATCTAAGTACCTTGAGGAAGAGAAAACAATAGTGATTCCGTCAGTAGCGGCGAGCGAACGCGGAACAGCCCAAACCAGAGAGCTTGCTCTCTGGGGTTGTGGGACGTCTCACATGGAGTTACAAAGGAACCGGTTAAACGAAGAGGTCTGGAAAGGCCCGCCAAAGAAGGTAAAAGCCCTGTAATTGAAAGTTGGTTCCCTCCGAGACGGATCCCGAGTAGTGCGGGGCACGTGAAACCCCGTATGAATCCGGCAGGACCATCTGCCAAGGCTAAATACTTCCTAGCGACCGATAGTGAAGCAGTACCGTGAGGGAAAGGTGAAAAGCACCCCGGAAGGGGAGTGAAATAGAACCTGAAACCGTGTGCTTACAAGAAGTCAGAGCCCGTTTTAGGGGTGATGGCGTGCCTTTTGTAGAATGAACCGGCGAGTTACGTTCCCGTGCAAGGTTAAGGTGAAGAGCCGGAGCCGCAGCGAAAGCGAGTCTGAATAGGGCGACATAGTACGTGGACGTAGACCCGAAACCGGGTGATCTACCCCTGTCCAGGGTGAAGGTGCGGTAACACGCACTGGAGGCCCGAACCCACGCACGTTGAAAAGTGCGGGGATGAGGTGGGGGTAGCGGAGAAATTCCAATCGAACTCGGAGATAGCTGGTTCTCCCCGAAATAGCTTTAGGGCTAGCCTCGGAAAACAGAGTCGTGGAGGTAGAGCACTGATTGGGTGCGGGGCCCGCAAGGGTTACCAAGCTCAGTCAAACTCCGAATGCCATAGACTTACTTCCGGGAGTCAGACAGTGAGTGCTAAGATCCATTGTCAAAAGGGAAACAGCCCAGACCATCAGCTAAGGTCCCCAAGTGTGTGTTAAGTGGGAAAGGATGTGGAGTTGCACAGACAACCAGGATGTTGGCTTAGAAGCAGCCACCATTGAAAGAGTGCGTAATAGCTCACTGGTCGAGTGACTCTGCGCCGAAAATGTAACGGGGCTAAACACACCACCGAAGCTATGGCTTGATGCTTTGCATCAGGGGTAGGGGAGCGTTGTATAAGGGTTGAAGGTGTACCGTAAGGAGCGCTGGACATTATACAAGTGAGAATGCCGGTATGAGTAACGAAAAGATCAGTGAGAATCTGATCCGCCGAAAGCCTAAGGGTTCCTGAGGAAGGCTCGTCCGCTCAGGGTAAGTCGGGACCTAAGGCGAGGCCGAAAGGCGTAGTCGAAGGACAACAGGTCGAAATTCCTGTACCACCGTAAATCGTTACGAGCGATGGGGGGACGCAGTAGGGTAGTGACGCAGGCTGATGGATGCCTGTCCAAGCAGTAAGGCTGGTTAGTAGGCAAATCCGCTAACCGTAAGGCTGAGCTGTGATGGGGAGTGAAAATTACAGTAGCGAAGGTCATGATCTCACACTGCCAAGAAAAGCCTCTAGCCAGATGAAGGTGCCCGTACCGCAAACCGACACAGGTAGGCGAGAAGAGAATTCTAAGGCG
The DNA here is from genome assembly GCF_040546835.1 of Paenibacillus sp. PvP094. Lineage (NCBI taxonomy): Bacteria > Bacillati > Bacillota > Bacilli > Caryophanales > Paenibacillaceae > Paenibacillus > Paenibacillus sp. PvP094. Next base: position 2,811,860 of record NZ_JBEPOM010000001.1, read on the forward strand.
CGCGGAAGAACTCTCGTTAAGGAACTCGGCAAAATGACCCCGTAACTTCGGGAGAAGGGGTGCCCCGGTAGTGTGAATAGCACGAGGGGGCCGCAGTGAAAAGGCCCAAGCGACTGTTTAGCAAAAACACAGGTCTGTGCGAAGCCGTAAGGCGAAGTATACGGGCTGACGCCTGCCCGGTGCTGGAAGGTTAAGGGGAGCGGTTAGGGAGTAATCCCGAAGCTGTGAACCGAAGCCCCAGTAAACGGCGGCCGTAACTATAACGGTCCTAAGGTAGCGAAATTCCTTGTCAGGTAAATTCTGACCCGCACGAATGGCGTAACGACTTGGGCGCTGTCTCAACGAGAGATCCGGTGAAATTTTAATACCTGTGAAGATGCAGGTTACCCGCGACAAGACGGAAAGACCCCATGGAGCTTTACTGCAGCTTGATATTGAATTTGGGTACGATCTGTACAGGATAGGTGGGAGCCTTTGAAGCATGAGCGCCAGCTTGTGTGGAGGCACCGTTGGGATACCACCCTGATCGTATCTAGGTTCTAACCTGGTGCCCTTAGCGGGTACGGGGACAGTGTCAGGTGGGCAGTTTGACTGGGGCGGTCGCCTCCTAAAGAGTAACGGAGGCGCCCAAAGGTTCCCTCAGAATGGTTGGAAATCATTCGAAGAGTGCAAAGGCATAAGGGAGCTTGACTGCGAGACCTACAAGTCGAGCAGGGACGAAAGTCGGGCTTAGTGATCCGGTGGTACCGCATGGAAGGGCCATCGCTCAACGGATAAAAGCTACCCTGGGGATAACAGGCTTATCTCCCCCAAGAGTCCACATCGACGGGGAGGTTTGGCACCTCGATGTCGGCTCATCGCATCCTGGGGCTGAAGTAGGTCCCAAGGGTTGGGCTGTTCGCCCATTAAAGCGGTACGCGAGCTGGGTTCAGAACGTCGTGAGACAGTTCGGTCCCTATCTGTCGTGGGCGTAGGAAATTTGAGAGGAGCTGTCCTTAGTACGAGAGGACCGGGATGGACGTACCGCTGGTGTACCAGTTGTTCCGCCAGGAGCACCGCTGGGTAGCTATGTACGGACGGGATAAGCGCTGAAAGCATCTAAGCGTGAAGCCCCCCTCAAGATGAGATTTCCCAGTATGTAAGACCCCTTGAAGACGACGAGGTAGATAGGCTGGGGGTGGAAGTGCAGTAATGCATGGAGCTGACCAGTACTAATCGGTCGAGGGCTTATCCAAATTGCAGGTTCTTGTCGCAAGTTTCGTTTCGGATCTAGTTTTCAGAGAATAATCTCTGAAATGAAAATCGGTACATCACTCCAATGTGTGTATGATTTTCAGTTCCACTTTTGATTTAAAGAAGCACATGCTTCGACAAATCACGTTTGGTGGCGATGGCGGAGGGGTTCCACACGTACCCATCCCGAACACGACCGTTAAGCCCTCTAGCGCCGATGGTACTTGGACCGAAGGGTCCTGGGAGAGTAGGACGCTGCCAAGCAAAGAACCACTGCCGAAGATTATCGGTGGTGGTTTTTATTTGTTTACTTTTCTTTGTGTACTTCTACTTAACACATCTATATATGAATCCCCGGGAGATGCGTTTGCATCTCTTATTTGACTTTGTACGACGCCTCTGACACACTCATAGAAGATACATACATCACATTTAAGGGCACAATTTGAGTCGCTTACAATTCTGAAGAATGGGGTGCAGGATGTTATGGATATTCGTAAACTAACGACTGATGATTTCGAAGCGTGTATGACGCTTTCGGAGTACGCTTTTCAGTTTGTATTAAACGAGGAACAGGTTGAAAAGCGCCGTGAGGAGTTCGCCTCACACAATGTGTTGGGAGTATATGAGGATGGACAAGTTGGAGCCAAGCTTCAGATCATTCCTTTTCAAACTTATATTCAAGGTCGATCATTTGCGATGGGCGGTATTGCGGGTGTGGCAACATGGCCGGAATACCGGCGCAAAGGTTGGGTAGCGGGGCTGCTTAAATTTGCACTCGAAGAGATGAATCGGAATAAACAAAGTATTTCCTTCCTGCATCCGTTCTCGTTTGCTTTTTATCGGAAATATGGATGGGAGACCTACGTAGAGTTTAAAAATTACAAGCTGTCTACCGATCAATTACCTGCGAAGAAGCCAACTCCAGGTACTCTCCGGCGGGGCAATCCAGAGCTATCGGTGCTGAAAGAGGTATATGACACGTATGCAGAACGTTATAACGGAACCTTAAGCCGGAATGATGCTTGGTGGGAAAATTCAGTTTATGCTAAGAAAGGTAGCCAGCGGGCTGTTTACTATGATGAAGCAGGACTGCCTCAAGGCTATGTACTTTACGAGGTTAAGGAAAGAAAATTTACCATTGGTGAGATGGTGCATCTAAATGAAGAGGCAAGACAAGGGTTATGGACGTTTATCGCCAATCATGATTCGATGATTGATGAAGTGACGTTAAAAGCGCCTGCGAACGATACACTGGCTTTTCAACTGGATAATCCACGGATTCAACAGGAGGTTACCCCATACTTTATGGCGAGAATCGTTAGTGTGGAGCAGTTCATTTCGCAGTATCCTTTTGCAAGCCAAGACTCTCCGGTACAGATTCAGCTTGAGGTAGAAGATGCACATGCACCGTGGAATGAAGGGGTATGGGAATTGAACGTGGCTATGAACGGAACAGCTTCCATCTGGAAAAAGGGGGAGCTTACTACGGAAGATCAGCCTGCTCAGCATATCAGACTTAACATCCAATCGCTCACGGCAGTGTTGATGGGGTATCGCAGACCCGCTGAGATGGCCCGAATCGACAGGATTCAAGGCTCGGAAGAGGATATTCGGGCTTTGGAAAAAGCGATACCTGTTCGCCAAACCTATCTGATGGATTTCTTCTGATTTTTCAAATGTGTTTATGCGTGTATCCAGAGCCAATTCATCTTGGCTGCCTTCCCTTTTCATATTAATAGAAAAACGTTGCTACAGTGAGACAAACGAACTTCTCTGGCTTTTTTGGAGAGGTTTTTTTGTGTCCGGGGAATATTTCGTGTAAAATCGTAAAAAATGAATAGTGACCCCACTTGGCAAAACCACAAAATATGCTATAATGTATATAAAGTCAAAGAAAGTCAAAGTCAACTGAAGGTTAAATACTTACGTAGCTTTCTTTCTACATTCCGGTGATGAGACACATTTCATGAACGATGGATATCATCGGAAAGAGGCAGTACCAAGAGGACCTTCGTGCGTCCTTACTCTTCCGAATAAGCCAGTGGAAATCAAGATTCGTCGTTTCCCTGTTTGGTTAAATGGGTTGAGAAGGTGTACTCTGTGGGGGCGTGTGGGTCCTTATTGACTTAACGTTTCAGACAGTGGAGGATGAGTGGATGCGTAATATCTCTGATATTATCGAACAATATCTGAAGAGTATTTTGCATGAAAGTCCCGAAGGAATGGTTGAAATTCAGCGCAATGATCTTGCAGATCAATTCTCATGCGTACCATCCCAGATCAACTATGTAATAAGTACACGTTTTACTCTTGAAAAGGGATATTTAGTCGAGAGTAAACGTGGTGGTGGCGGTTATGTTCGCATACAGCGGATCGAATTGCCGGCCCACTCTGCTTTGCATAATCATCTGCACCATAGCATCGGGGATGAGATTGGACAGACAGCTGCCGAAGGCTTGATTTATCAGCTGGAAGAAGCACGTTTCCTGAGTAAAAGGGAAGCGGGGTTGATGCGTGCAGCTGTATCAAGAGAAATTTTATTGGTCAAACTTCCTTACCGGGATCAAATTCGTGCCAGAATGTTAAAGGCGATGTTAATATCTTTGCTCGGTAAATGAAAACCTATCGGGATCAAGGAGGTACATCCTAAATGCTGTGCCAAGAATGCGACAAACGTCCGGCGACTCTTCATTTCACCAAAATCGTGAATGGAGAAAAGACGGAATTCCATATTTGTGAGACATGTGCCCGTGAAAAGGGAGAAATGATTCCGGGAACATCGAATGGATTTTCCATTCACAATCTGTTGTCCGGGTTGCTTGATTTCGAACCTAAGAATGGAAATGCCGGGGCTCCCCCTGCTCAGACTCTTCGCTGTGAAGAGTGCGGCATGACTTACTCACAGTTTAGCAAAATCGGCCGTTTCGGCTGCAGTTCTTGTTATAAATATTTTGACAGTCGTCTGGATCCGTTGTTCAAACGGGTTCATGGCAGCACAACCCATGTGGGCAAAGTGCCTGCACGAGCTGGTGGTCGCATTAAAGTGAAGCGGCAGATTGCCGACCTGAAGCGCGATCTTCAGGAGAGTATCGCCCAGGAAGAATTTGAAGAGGCGGCTCATATCCGTGACCAGATCAGGGAACTTGAAAAAGAAATAGCTCAAGAGTAGAGTTTGTCATGAGTAGGAGGGACGCGTAATGCCTAATCTGCGCTTTACAGAGAAGGCGCTCAGCGACTGGATGCGCAGTGAAGCGGCTGATTCCGAAATCGTCATTAGCAGCCGTGTCCGGATCGCACGTAATCTTCAGCATTACCCATTTCCAATGCTTGCTTCCAATGAGCAATCGGAAGAAGTGCTGAATAAGCTGAGCGAAGTACTTCAATATGATGACGTTCATGCCTTTGGAGATTTCCACACCTTGGACCTGATGGATATTGATGATCTCGATAAGCGGGTGCTGGTGGAGAAACATCTGATTAGCCCCAGTCTTGCGAACGAATCAAAAAATGGTGCGGTTATTCTCAGTGAGGATGAATCCGTCAGTATTATGATTAACGAAGAAGACCATCTTCGTATCCAATGCCTCTATCCGGGGTTCCAGGTGAAAGAAGCCTGGGAGAAAGCTTCCGCCATAGACGATGCTTTTGAAGCGCATGTGGATTATGCTTTTGATGATCGGAGAGGATACCTGACCAGCTGTCCTACCAATGTAGGTACAGGGGTAAGAGCATCTGTAATGATGCATCTGCCTGCTCTGGTGATGACACAGCAGATTGGACGCATTCTGACAGCTGTTTCTCAAGTGGGGTTAACCGTGCGTGGGATATATGGCGAAGGCAGCGAAGCGATGGGCAACCTTTTCCAGATCTCCAATCAGATTACGCTTGGACAGACGGAACAAGAGGTTATCGATAATCTGCATAGCGTTGTGCTTCAGATGATTGGGCATGAACGTACTGCCAGAGAGCGGTTGATTTCTGACTCTAGACTACGGATTACCGATAGAGTGATGCGTTCATATGGGATTTTGTCCCATGCAGCCATTATGGATTCCAAGGAAGCCGCGCAGCGTCTCTCGGATGTTCGCTTAGGTGTAGATCTGGGGCTGTTGAATGGATTGTCCATTACGGTAATGAACGAGTTAAACGTGATGACACAACCAGGCTTTTTGCAGAAAACATTCGGAGAAGATATGCGCACAGATGAGCGTGACATCTACCGGGCCCAGTTGATTCGTGATACGATCAATGCAGCCAGTCAATCCTAGTAATTGTTTTCTTCAGATTTAATATTAAGGTTTCATGCCGCATCTGCGGCTTTATATAAAACGGGCATTGGACTAAATGCCAAATGACTTTATTCGCAGCATGGCTGCAAACAAGAATGATATGAATTATACGGCGGGATCATGATCAAGGCCCACGTTTTATCCAAAACCATGGAGGTGCAGGAGATATGATGTTTGGAAGATTTACGGAACGGGCCCAAAAGGTGCTCGCACTCGCGCAGGAAGAAGCTGTCCGTCTCGGTCATAATAACATCGGTACAGAGCACATTTTGCTCGGCCTCATTCGTGAAGGCGAAGGCATCGCAGCCAAAGCGCTAATCGGCCTGGGACTCGGATTGGAAAAAATTCAAGATGAAGTAGAAACGCTGATTGGTCGCGGCCAAGAGCAACCTACGAACATTGCATATACGCCACGTGCGAAAAAAGTAATTGAACTGTCCATGGATGAGGCTCGCAAATTGGGCCACACCTATGTAGGAACAGAGCATATCTTGCTCGGATTGATTCGTGAAGGCGAGGGCGTTGCAGCACGCGTGCTGAACAACCTTGGTATTAGTTTGAACAAAGCACGTCAACAAGTGCTGCAATTGCTTGGCAGCAGTGAGGCTGTATCCAGTCATAATGGAACGCCTGCTAATGTAAGCACACCAACACTGGACAGTCTGGCACGTGATCTTACCGCTTATGCGAAGGAGAACAACCTGGATCCGGTTATCGGCCGCAGCAAAGAAATCGAGCGTGTCATTCAAGTATTGAGCCGTCGTACCAAGAACAACCCTGTATTGATCGGTGAACCTGGTGTAGGTAAAACAGCGATTGCTGAAGGTCTTGCACAGAAAATCATCGCCAACGAAATTCCGGAGACATTGCGCGACAAACGTGTCATGACCCTGGATATGGGTTCTGTTGTTGCCGGAACGAAGTACCGTGGTGAGTTTGAGGATCGCTTGAAAAAAATCATGGATGAGATTCGTCAGGCAGGTAACATTGTCCTGTTCATCGACGAATTGCACACCCTGATCGGTGCAGGCGGAGCTGAGGGCGCCATTGATGCTTCAAACATTTTGAAACCGGCTCTGGCTCGTGGAGAATTGCAATGCATCGGCGCAACTACCCTGGATGAATACCGCAAATATATCGAGAAGGATGCAGCGCTTGAGCGTCGTTTCCAACCGATTACCGTAGATCAGCCTTCTCCGGAAGAAGCCATTCAAATTTTGCACGGATTGCGTGATCGTTATGAAGCTCACCACCGTGTGAAAATTACGGATGAAGCGATTGTACAGGCGGTTAAATTGTCTGACCGTTACATCACAGATCGTTTCCTGCCAGACAAAGCGATTGACCTGATTGATGAAGCGGGTTCCAAAGTAAGATTGAACTCATACACCATTCCGCCGAACCTGAAACAACTGGAAAGCCGTCTCGAAGATATTCGTAAGGAAAAAGACGCAGCGGTCCAAAGCCAGGAGTTCGAAAAAGCAGCAGCACTGCGTGATACGGAACAAAAAATCCGTGAAGAGCTGGATGTAACGAAGAACCAATGGAAAGAAAAACAAGGTCGTACCGATTCCGAAGTAACGCCTGAGGATATCGCACAAGTGGTAGCCAACTGGACGGGAATTCCGGTAAACAAGCTGAAAGAAGAAGAGACTCAACGCCTGATGAATCTGGAATCCATCCTGCATGAACGTGTCATCGGTCAGGATGAAGCCGTGAAATCAGTCAGCCGTGCGGTTCGCCGTGCTCGTGCTGGATTGAAAGATCCAAAACGTCCAATGGGATCCTTCATCTTCCTCGGTCCTACAGGGGTAGGTAAAACCGAGCTGGCTCGTGCGCTTGCCGAAGCGATGTTCGGCGATGAAAATGCAGTGATCCGGATCGACATGTCCGAGTATGGTGAGAAGCACTCGACTTCAAGACTCGTTGGAGCGCCTCCAGGATATGTTGGTTACGAAGAAGGCGGTCAGTTGACAGAGAAAGTTCGTCGCAAACCGTATTCCGTAGTCCTGCTCGACGAGATCGAGAAAGCACATCCAGAAGTATTCAACATCTTGCTGCAAGTGCTTGAGGATGGTCGTCTGACAGACTCAAAAGGTCGTGTCGTGGACTTCCGCAACACATTGATCATTCTGACATCCAACGTGGGTGCCGAAGCGATTAAACGTAACTCTACACTCGGCTTCACAGCTGTTGTGGATGCAGGTGCGGATTACGATAACATGAAGGGTAAAGTCATGGATGAGCTGAAGAAAAGCTTCCGTCCAGAGTTCCTTAACCGGATTGATGAGATCATCGTATTCCACTCTCTTGAAGAGAAACACATTGCTGAGATTGTATCCCTCATGAGCGAGGAGCTCCGCAAACGTCTGCGTGAATACGAAGTCGACTTCGAGCTTACAGACAACGCCAAGGCCTTCCTGGCCAAAGCTGGCTTCGATCCAGCTTACGGTGCTCGTCCGCTTCGCCGGGCAATCCAGAAGCATATCGAAGACAAATTGTCTGAAGAATTGCTTACAGGTACGGTAACCAAAGGCGATTCGTTGTTGATCGACGAAGAGAATGGTGCACTGTCTGTAACCAAAAAGGAAGCTGCTGTTCCTTCCAATGAAGAAATCGAAACCAAATAAGCAAATTTCAAACCTGAGAAATGGTTTATGATCCTTTCCGGCTTCGGCCGGAGAGGATTTTTTATTTTATTGTTGTTCAAGGAACATGTGTAAAGTTTACGATAATCCTTTACGAAAAATCTCAAACAATGGTAAACTTTTATTAACCCTGCACGTCAGAAATTCAGGGCAAAATTCGTCGAAAAATGCAAAATGCTGTTATAAAATAAATCCTAGGAGTGCTGAAGTGGCCAAAGTTAAAACCAAGTTTCAATGTACGGAATGTGGTTATGAAGCCCCCAAATGGTACGGCAAATGTCCGGGGTGTCAGTCATGGAATTCCATGGTGGAAGAAACGGAAACAGTTGTCAAAACACAAGGGAGAAATTCCCCCCTCTTTGACAGTAAAGATAAACCGCTTCCCATCATAGATATAGATAGCGGTCAGGAACCGCGTGTGCAGACTGGAATCGGAGAGCTGAACCGGGTATTGGGTGGCGGAATTGTTCCGGGTTCTCTCGTGTTAGTAGGCGGAGATCCGGGAATCGGAAAATCAACGCTGATGTTGCAAACCTCGCATGCTCTAACGCATTCTGGTTTGCGCGTGTTATATGTTTCGGGTGAGGAATCGGTGAAACAGACCAAATTGCGGGCTGACCGTCTGGATGCACTCTCTCCTGAACTGTATGTGCTGTGTGAAACGAATATGGAACGTGTAGAGGAAGCGGTGGAGCAGATCCAGCCGCATTTTCTTGTCATCGACTCTATTCAAACGGTTTATCTTCCAGAAGTCACCAGTGCACCCGGTAGCGTAGCACAGGTAAGGGAATGTACTTCCCGGTTTATGCGGATCGCCAAAGGCCGAGGCATTGCAACCGTGCTTGTGGGGCATGTTACGAAAGAAGGAGCTATCGCTGGTCCGCGTATGCTGGAACATATGGTTGACTGTGTTCTTTACTTTGAAGGGGAACGTCATCATACGTATAGACTGTTACGTGCTGTCAAAAACCGTTTCGGTTCAACCAATGAAATCGGTATTTTCGAAATGGGCGAAGATGGCTTGCGTGAAGTGGGCAATCCTTCCGAACTCTTTTTGTCGGAACGACCGCTCGGTGTAGCGGGTTCTACGGTAGTTGCAAGTATGGAAGGCACTAGACCGATGCTGGTTGAGCTGCAGGCGCTCATCTCTGCGACACATTTCCCGTCTCCCCGCCGTATGGCAACAGGGATTGATCATCACAGGCTGAACCTGATTATTGCGGTGCTTGAGAAGCGGATGGGCATGTTTTTGCAAACGCAGGATGCGTACCTGAATGTGGCCGGGGGAGTTCGGCTCGATGAACCGGCGGTGGATTTGGCGGTTGCCGTCAGCATAGCATCCAGTCTGAGGGATGTGCCGACCAAGCCAGATGACGTAATATTTGGCGAAATTGGTTTGACAGGTGAGGTTCGGGCCGTATCACGGGCTGAACAACGTGTGAAGGAAGCCGAGAAACTGGGCTTCAAACGAGTCATTTTACCGGAGAAAAGCTTAAAGGGCTGGAAACATCCTCGCGGGATACAACTGATCGGTGTGAATACCGTGGCAGATGCACTAGCGGTTGCTTTAGATTAGGGGGCATAACAAGATGAAAGATTCGAGCCAACTGGATAATATGAATGAATTGTTGAGGCTGATCGCACCAGGTACACCTTTCCGCGAAGGTCTGGAGAACGTGCTGCGCGCCAAGACGGGGGCACTGCTTGTTGTAGGATACAGCCCTGAAGTAATGGAAGTGGTCGACGGGGGCTTCTCGATCAATTGCGATTTCTCCCCCAACTATCTATATGAACTTGCCAAGATGGATGGTGCCATCATTCTTAGCGAGGATTTAAAGCGTATTCTGTATGCCAATACCCAGCTTATTCCCGATTCCTCCATCTCTTCCTCTGAGACAGGGATCCGTCACCGGACAGCAGAACGTGTAGCCAAGCAAACGGGCAAATTGGTCGTATCCATCTCGCAGCGCCGGAATATTATTACCTTATATCAGGGAACGCTTAGATATTCGCTCAAGGAAATTGGAGTTATTCTGACGAAGGCTAACCAGGCGATTCAAACGCTGGAGAAGTACAAAGCTGTACTTACCCAATCCCTTACGAATCTAAGTGCCTCGGAGTTCGAAGAACTTGTCACCATCCCTGAAGTGGTAAATGTCATTCAGCGTACGGAAATGGTGATGCGCATCAAAACGGAAATCAAGCGCTACATCCATGAACTTGGGAATGAAGGACGACTGATCTCCATGCAAATGGAGGAATTGGTTGGAACAACGGAAGAAGAAGCGTGGTTGCTGTACAAGGACTATGCACGAGATGATAGTGACGAGAAGATCCGCGAAATTATCGTGGGCCTCAAGCGTCTGTCAGATGATGAATTGCTGGATGCGCATCACATCGTCCGTCTGCTCGGCTATCCTTCATCGGCTGCTACATCGGAAGATTCGGTTGCACCTCGCGGATATCGGGTATTGAATAAGATACCACGCCTTCCGAATGTCATTATTCATAACCTTGTGGACCAATTTGAACAATTGCCGCATGTGATTATGGCAACGATTGAAGAGCTGGATGAAGTCGACGGTATTGGTGAGGTACGTGCCCGGACCATTAAAGAAGGGCTAAAGCGTCTGCAGGAGCAAATGTTTATCGACAGACAAATGTAATCCAGAGCTATCAGTATAGGTTTGCCTATAACGGCCCTGAAGATGATGAGGTGAAACAACAATGTTAACCAGATTCATTCCGAACCTCTTTACCTTGGGTAATCTGTTTCTTGGAATGATGGCGATACTGCTTGCAATTGATGGGAATTATAGCCTGGCTGCGATTATGGTGATTGTGGCGATGCTGCTGGATGGGTTGGATGGACGGGTAGCGCGTGCACTCAATGCTCAAAGTGAATTTGGCAAGGAGCTTGACTCTTTGTCTGACATGGTTTCGTTTGGTGCAGCCCCGGCACTCATTATGTTTATGGTTTCCTTCCAGGATGCATCACCGGTTCTCGCCTGGATCGCTACGGCAAGCTTCCCCATTTGCGGAGCCATTCGGCTGGCACGCTTTAATGTAAGACCGGGAATTCCCGGATACTTCACCGGCCTGCCCATTCCGGCAGCTGGAGGTGTGCTTGCAACGCTGACGTTGTTTAACAAGGATATTGGTCCTGTTAGCATGATGATAGCTACATTGTTATTATCCTATCTGATGGTCAGCTCGCTTAAATATCCGAATTTCAAAAAGGTCGGTTTGCCGCGAAAAGCGATCTGGATCGCCCCTTGGGTGGTTGTATTCGCTGTAGCGGTTGCCGTCATTTTTCCGGAACAGCTGTCGAAGCTGATCTTTATACCATTGGTGCTGTACGCTCTATATGGAATGAAGCATAATATGCGCACGGCAGCTTCCCGCAACCGGGCGAAGAAGCGCAAGGAAGAGAAGTCTTCCCGTCCTTCCGATCGGTAATGGTTTACGGATTGGCATACTTGCCTTGGATGAATAAGAAAAAGCACGCATTCTCCTTTTAGGAGCGTACGTGCTTTTTTTGTTGATTCGAATCTATACGGTACCTACTCTTGTACGGCAACTTCGCCAATCATTTACGACAAATTGAACATCCCTAACGTCGAACATTTCTGTGACTCGTGATTCACGACTTCTTCCATGTTGATATCCAGCAGATTACAGAGAGCTGACATATAAAACAGGTTCCGCCCCAGTTCGGAGCTGATGACCTCTTTGCAATTCTCACACAATTCACCTTCCACATGCGTTTCCAGCAGGCCCTTGGTTTGAGCAATACCGCTCTCGGGGGCATATTTCTGCTTGGTGGCGTGCAGCTCAATGCAGCCGCATTCGGTAATGGCCTTGGACACGGCACGATTGACAGAAGCTCCGGCTTGTCCTGTTTTGGACAGTACATCAATCAGACTGCGATGACGCAGCAACAGCTCGGAAACCTGATCCTGAAAAGCCTGTAAACTTAGCGTACTCATTTTGCTACTCACCTCGGGATATGAATTGAATTCATTATATGCCAATAATTTACCTTCTTTCAACTGACGATTGCAAACATTTCCAAAAAGTTCTTGTAACCGGGATTAGCAATCCAACAATTGGATCATACTGGATATGAAGATGAAGAACAATTGAAGGAGGTGCAGGGACATATGTGGAAAAAAGGCATTTTAACTTTTACAGGATTGTGCGGTGCATGGTTTGGCTACACGGCATATCATCTGGCAGGAAAATCCGTCCCGTGGATGGCTGAATGGATTCAGTCAGCAGGGCTGCTGGGGGCAGGGGTAGCAACGGCACTGGGCGCTGTATTGTTTATGGCTGTATGTAATATTGGTGGAACCTTACTGGCAAGCAGGCTGCAAAATGGGATTGATGCTTTGGCTAAAATACCGATGAACGAACTGGCTGCTGGCGCAGCAGGTACCGTTGCAGGGTTACTGGTGGCCTTGCTGCTCTATCCATGTCTGACTTGGCTAGGAACAGCAGGAGAGGTGCTTCAGGTGGCTCTGACGGCCGTAAGCGGTTATTCGGGGTACATGCTAGCTATGGCGAAGAAAGACGACCTCGCTGCATTCTGGATGTCTGGGCGATGGGGACACCCCGAGCTGGATGAAGACAGACGGATGGAAGAACACAAGATTTTGGATACCAGTGTCATTATTGATGGCCGTATTGCAGATATATGCAAGACTGGGTTTATCGAAGGTACAATTGTGATTCCGGAATTCGTCCTGGAAGAACTTCAGCATATTGCAGATTCCTCGGATCTGCTGAAGCGGAATAGAGGACGGCGCGGACTCGACATTTTGAATAAAATCCAAAAAGAACTCGACGTGAAGGTTCTCATTTACGAAGGGGATTTCGAAGAAATATCGGAAGTGGACAGCAAGCTGGTCAAACTCGCCAAAGTGCTTCAGGGCAAGGTGGTTACCAATGACTTTAACCTGAACAAGGTTTGCGAGCTCCAGGGTGTATCTGTACTGAACATCAACGATCTGGCGAATGCGGTGAAGCCTGTGGTGCTGCCTGGTGAAGAGATCATGGTGCAGATCATCAAGGATGGCAAGGAGCATGGCCAAGGTGTAGCTTATCTGGATGACGGTACGATGATTGTCGTGGAAGGCGGACGCGAGTATATCGGCATGATGATGGAAGTGTTGGTAACCAGTGTGCTGCAGACTTCCGCGGGAAGAATGATTTTTGCCAAGCCTAAACTGTTGGAAAAAGCCCAATAAAGGGGTATGATGGGTAGTGTATCGTTCACCGATATTTATATCGCTTGAAGATATTCAGTATCGTAGAACGATAAACTGACAGACAAGGCAGGGATTACGGCATGGATAAAGGGTGGGGTGTCGTCATTGTGGCAGCAGGTCGGGGAACCCGGATGGGAACAACCGAGAGCAAGCAGTTTCTGCTGCTGCAGGACAAGCCCGTTTTCATACATACGCTTGAAGTGTTTGCCGCTCTGGACGAGATCAGCGAGATCGTGCTGGTAACCGGAGCCGCAGATGTTGAACGCTGCCTGGATTGGGTAAAAGAATACCGACTGGAGTCGCGTGTCCGTGTCATCCCCGGAGGGAAAGAGAGACAGCATTCTGTTCATGAAGGCCTGAAGGCTTTACAGACGGATTGGGTTCTCGTTCACGACGGGGTACGTCCTTTTGTTGACCGTAAGCAGATTACAGGTTGCATGGAGGCCGCGATGTCGGGGGGAGCCGCTGTACTTGCCGTTCCCGTTAAAGATACGATTAAACAAGTGAATGCGGAAGGAATCGTTACGGCGACGCCTGACCGCAGCAGTCTGTGGAGTATTCAAACCCCGCAGGCTTTTCGTCTTTCTTCACTGCTGCTTGCTTACGAGTCGGCCGCAAGGGACGGATTTCTGGGGACGGATGATGCCATGCTGGCTGAGCGCCAGGGTATGTCCGTCCAGGTTGTGGAAGGAAGTTATACCAACATCAAATTAACGACGCCGGAAGATTTGGAATATGCCGCGTTTTTGCTTGGGGGAGAGAAGAAGCGATGATACGTGTAGGACAGGGATTTGATGTACACCAATTGGTGGAGGGACGTCCGTGCATCATTGGCGGGGTAACGATTCCTTATGAAAAAGGACTGCTTGGTCACTCGGATGCAGATGTGCTGCTGCATGCCATCAGTGATGCCGTTCTGGGTGCACTTGCACTTGGGGACATTGGCAAACACTTTCCGGACACCGATCCGGAGTTCAAGGACGCGGATAGCCTCAAACTGCTGGAGCATGTATGGCAGCTCGTGAAAGAGCGCGGATATCGTTTGGGCAACATCGATTCCACCATTATTGCGCAGAAACCGAAAATGGCACCTTACATTCCACAGATGGCCGAGGTTATTGCCAAGGCGCTGGAAGCGGATGTTGATCAGGTCAATGTCAAAGCAACGACTACGGAGCAGCTCGGATTCCCTGGACGGGGAGAGGGGATTGCGGCCCAATCGGTTGTTTGCCTTGTTCGTGTGTGATATTATCAACCAACTAGTATACGGAGGGGATATTTTATGAGCACAGAAGTTCGTGTGCGTTACGCGCCGAGTCCAACGGGACACCTGCATATCGGGAATGCCCGTACGGCGCTCTTTAACTACTTGTATGCCAAGCATAATAACGGGAAATTTATCATTCGTATTGAAGATACTGACGTAAAACGGAACATTGCGGGTGGCGAGGAAAGCCAGCTTAAATATTTGAAATGGCTCGGAATCGAGTGGGATGAGAGCATTGATGTAGGCGGGGAATACGGACCTTATCGTCAGACGGAACGTTTGGATATTTACCGCAAATACACCCAGGAGCTGCTGGACAAAGGTCTGGCTTACCGCTGCTTCTGCACGGAAGAAGAGCTGGAGCAAGAGCGCGAGGAGCAAACGGCACGTGGAGAAACGCCGCGTTATTCGGGCAAACACCGCGACCTGACGCCAGAGCAGATCAGTGCTTTTGAAGCGGAAGGCCGCGTTGCGAGCATTCGTTTCCGTGTACCGGAAGAGCGCACATATACGTTCGATGACATGGTTAAAGGCACCATTTCATTTAACAGCAAGGAATCCGGGGACTTCGTCATTGTGAAAAAAGACGGCATTCCCACGTACAACTATGCCGTTGCAGTGGATGATCACCTGATGAAAATCTCCCACGTTCTTCGCGGGGAAGATCACATCTCTAATACGCCGCGTCAGCTGATGATCTATGAAGCGCTCGGCTGGGAGCCGCCGCAATTCGGTCATATGACCCTAATCGTGAATGAAAATCACAAGAAGCTGAGTAAACGGGACGAATCCGTCATTCAGTTTATCGAACAATATGATCAGCTCGGCTACTTGCCAGAGGCGATGTTCAACTTCATTTCCCTGCTTGGCTGGTCGCCGGAAGGGGAAGAAGAGATCTTCTCGCAGGAACAGTTGATCTCCATCTTTGATACCAAACGTTTGTCCAAGAGCCCGGCTGTATTTGATACGCATAAGCTGGCGCACTTGAACAATCACTATATTAAACATGCAGACCCGGATCGTATTGCTGAAATGGCGATTCCGCATCTACAAAAGGCAGGACGCATTGCAGCTGAGCTGTCCCCTGAGCAGAAGGAATGGGCGTATACACTCGTTCATCTGTACCAGGAGCAAATGACTGCAGCCTCCGACATTGTGGAACTGTCTGAAGTGTTCTTCCGCTCCCATCTGGAGCTGGATGCAGAAGCGACTGCCGTGCTTGGAGAAGAGCAGGTGCCAACTGTTCTGAAGGCCTTTGCCGACAAAGTGCAGGCGAGTGAAGAGTTTACCCCAAGTAAAATGGCCGCATTGATCAAGGAAGTACAGAAGGAAACCGGATTTAAAGGCAAACAGCTCTTTATGCCTATCCGTGTAGCATTGACTGGACAGACCCATGGACGTGACCTGAATCAAACCATTGTACTGCTCGGCCGGGATACGGTTGTTGAGCGTCTGCATGCACAGGTGAAAGGCGCGTAATCCAGGAACGCTGTACATCCTGGTACTGCCGCCGGTGAGGGTCGTTATCGCCTGGGGATGAAGTTATTGCAAGGTTGTTGTCAGTCCAGTACCTTTTCGCTATAATAGCAACACAAAGGTTAAATGACATGTTTCAGCATTCATCATAGAACAGCAAAGACCGGGAGGAGTAAACCGAATTGGACAGTTCCAGAGAGGATGGTCCCGCAACGAAGAATAAATTTCTTATGCTGCGGTGGCTGTGAGCCATCCACTGTCCGTCGGTCGAAATGCGCCCGTGAGCTGCATAGCCGAATCCGGCCCCGCCTCTTGTACGTGTAGGAGAGGAAAACGTCAGGATAGGTTGTGACGGTTGGTTTCCGTTACCGAACCGCTTGAGGGTTCATTCTTATTTGTCAGAACAGGTGGCAGCCATTCGCTGACTGTCTAATTCTGATACATAAGTTTAGGCCGAGCAGAGTGGGACCGCGATTAACGCCTCTGCAGCATTATGCTGCAGAGGCGTTTTTTGTTTGGGGCGAGTCAGCAGTACACTACCAAGAGGGCTGCGCCGTCCGGTATGCCGGAGGACGAAGACCTGAACAAGAGGGGAACGAGCATGTTCAAGAAGATCAGATCAGATATCCAGGCGGTGTTTGAAAACGATCCGGCTGCCCGGGGATGGTTCGAGGTTGTATTTACCTATTCGGGGCTGCATGCGATATGGGCTCATCGGATCGCGCACTTTTTCTATAAACGCAAATGGTTCTCGGTTGCCCGGTTCATCTCGCAGATCAGCCGTTTTATGACAGGAATCGAGATTCACCCTGGAGCGACCATAGGGAATCGGCTGTTTATTGACCACGGAATGGGTGTAGTTATTGGTGAAACCTGTGAGATTGGCGATGATGTTGTTATTTACCAGGGGGTTACACTTGGCGGAACAGGGAAAGAAAAAGGAAAGAGGCACCCGACGATTGGCAATAATGTGGTTATCTCATCGGGAGCCAAAGTGCTCGGTTCATTCAGCGTTGGTGATCAAAGTAACATTGGAGCCAACTCGGTCGTATTGAAAGAAGTGCCATCCAACAGTACAGTTGTAGGCATACCGGGAAGAATCGTCAAGCAGGACGGACGCCGGGTGGATCGTCTGAATCAGCAGCTGCCCGATCCGGTCATTGACTCTCTGCGCAGTATGCAGCAAGAGATCGAACGATTGCGTGAAGAAGTGCGTACACTACAGGATAGCCGTAAGAATGAGACTTCGCGTGATACAATAAATAAATAGGGAAGTATGAATGAAAGGAAAGTGACCATGACGCTTCAAATTTACAATACGATGAGTCGTACCAAAGAGAATTTCGTTCCCCAAGAACCGGGGAAGGTAAAAATGTATGTGTGCGGACCGACAGTGTATGATTACATTCATATCGGGAATGCACGTCCGGTTATTTTTTTCGACACCGTTCGCGGCTACTTGGAACAGACAGGACATGAAGTGAACTACGTTGTAAACTTCACGGATGTTGATGATAAATTAATTCGCAAAGCCGAACAGCTGGGTACTGACGTTCCTCATGTTGCGGAGAAGTTTATTGCTGCGTACTACGAGGATATTGAGGGATTGGGGATTCCCAAAGCCAGCAGCAATCCGAGAGTTACAGAGAATATGCCGCTCATTATCGATTTTATCCGTGAGTTGGTTGAAAAAGGCTTTGCTTACGAAAATGGTGGGGACGTATATTACCGCACAGGCAAATTCGAAGAGTACGGCAAGCTGTCGAAGCAGAATCTGCAGGAATTGCAGTTCGGTATCCGGATTGGTGTAGATGAGCGCAAAGAACATCCCGAAGATTTCGTGCTCTGGAAAGCAGCTAAACCAGGTGAGATCTACTGGTCCAGTCCTTGGGGCAATGGTCGTCCGGGCTGGCATATCGAATGCTCTGCTATGGCGCGTGAATACCTGGGAGATACGCTCGATATCCATGGAGGTGGACAGGATCTGCAGTTCCCTCACCATGAGTGCGAATGCGCACAATCCGAGGTGCTGACGGGCAAACCGCTTGCCAACTACTGGATGCATAACGGATTTATCCGTATCGATAACGAAAAAATGTCGAAATCACTCGGTAACGGAGTGCTTGTAAAAGACCTTCGAACCCAGTACAAACGTGAAGCTATTCGTTATTTCATGCTTTCGACACATTACCGAAATCCGCTTAACTTTACCGAAGATACAATGGAGCAAGCGCAAAACAGTGTGGATCGGATCGCGAATGCCGTTGGCAATCTGAAGCATCGTTTGCAGGCAGTAACAGTAGATCAGGATATTACAGCGGAATTTGCTGCTAAACTGGAGCAGATTCGTCAGCAGTATCACGAGAAAATGCAGGATGATTTCAATACTCCGGATGCAATTACCGCATTGTTCGAATGGGCTGCGGAAGCAAACCAGCTGCTGCAAAAAGAAGTCGTAAACGCTGCGGAAATTCGTGCATTGCTTGAGCTGTTTGGTGAGTTGAATGCGGTGCTTCGCATTTATACGGAAGCAGAACCGGAGCTCCTGGATGAAGAGATTGAACGCCTGATTGAAGAGCGTACGGAAGCGCGCAAGTCCAAGAACTGGGCACGGGCTGATGAAATTAGAGACGAATTGTCAGCGCAGGGCATCCTGCTTGAAGATACGGCTCAAGGGATGAGATGGCGGCGCAAATGAACGAGGACCAGGTGAAAAATTTGTCTGATTCTGTCGATCATTCGGAGCAGGGGGAACGGCCTGCTGAAGAGCAGACAGAGGCTGTGGCACAGGGAGGGTGGTTTCCGTACCCGCCTTCCCGGCCTGCAAGATTGATTCCTCCGATTGCACTCGCCTATATCGGTGATGCAGTGTATGAGGTAGCGGTAAGGCAGTATCTGTTGTCCAAAGCCAATATGCGTCCGAATCACTTGCATCGCAGTGCGACGGGTCTTGTATCAGCCAAGGCACAGAGTCGTATCCTTACAGGGATCGAGGAACAATTGACCGAAGAAGAGCGCGACGTTGTAAGACAGGGGCGGAATGCGAAGTCGGGCAGTATTCCCAAGAACGCCGATGTGCTGGAATACAGACACGCCACTGCTCTAGAGTGCCTTGTAGGTTACCTGTACAGTAGTGGTCGGCATGAGCGCATGATCCAACTGATTACGCAGGGAATTGAGCATGCAGAACAGCAATCACCGCCACCAAACAAAAAATAAAAATAACAACTTAGTCGTTCCTGTGGTACAAGCCAACTAGGAGGTATATGCAGGACGTAATAGAGAGGACCGAAGCAATATGGAAGAAGAATGGATTGCTGGTAAGCACTCCGTGACGGAGGCGCTGCGTTCAGGCCGGACCATCAACAAAATATGGATCGCTGATACAGCGCAGAAACACTTGACCCAACCAATTATCGCGGAAGCCAAAAAACTCGGTATCGTGATTCAGCATGTGGACAAGCGCAAATTGGATCAAACCGTGCCGGGCATTCAGCATCAGGGTGTTGTCGCGCAAGCGGCCCCTTATGCTTATGCTGAGGTAGAGGATATTTTGGAAGCGGCAAAATCGAAGAATGAGCATGCGTTTTTGATTTTACTGGACGAAATTGAAGATCCGCATAACCTGGGTTCCATTCTGCGGACAGCTGACTGCACGGGGGCTCACGGTGTTATTGTCCCTAAGCGGCGTTCAGCAGCAGTGACTGCAACGGTGTCAAAAACTTCTGCAGGTGCGGCTGAATATGTACCGGTTGCTAGGGTTAGTAACCTGGCTCAGACGATTGATCGTCTCAAGGAAGAGGGCGTGTGGGTTGTGGGTACTGATGTGACTGCACGTGAGCCGGTATTTGGCAATGGTGTATTCACAGGACCGGTAGCACTGGTTATCGGGAACGAAAACAAAGGTATGGGCCGTCTGATTCGTGAGAAGTGTGATGTACTGGTCAAATTGCCGATGCAGGGACAGATTAACTCCCTGAATGCTTCCGTGGCGGCGGGTGTTGTCATGTACGAAGTGCTTCGTTCGCGCCAAGCACAGGGATAGATGGTATGGCTGATTCCCGGGATGTGCTTCTGGTAGACGGGTATAACATGATTGGTGACTGGCCAGAACTGTCCAGACTGGCAGAGAGTGGGCTCGAGGAGGCGCGGAATCGTCTTCTCTTCCGTCTTGCCGACTATCAGGCGTTCTCCGGTCGCAAGGTCATCGTTGTTTTTGATGCCTATCTCGTACCCGGACTTGGTAAAACATACACACAGAGCAAGGTACAGATCTATTTTACCAAGGAAAAAGAGACGGCTGACGAATGCATTGAGAGACTCGTACGGGAACTAAGCTCGCGGAGACGCCAAATCTATGTAGCCACAAGTGATATGGTAGAACAGCATGTCATTTTTGGACAGGGAGCATTACGTGTATCTGCCAGGGAACTGCTGATCGAAGTGGAGCAGAATGAGAAAGAATTGCAGAAACGTCTGGAGGAGGATCAGGCCAAGTCCACACGCAATACACTGGGAGCCAAGCTTAGCCCAGATGTGTTGAAGCAATTCGAGCGCTGGCGGCGTGAATAGGGAAACTGTTTTACAAATATTTCAATCTTGAAAGTCTTGACAATTATGTTATTGATGTTCTTTTTTAGGGATAGCGTGGTTGACGGTGTGAGGTGCCATCATATATACTGTTCGTATATTTCATAGAGTAGAGTAACGGTGTACCTTGCGTTGCAGCCGGAGGGATTGTCTGTGAGTGTCGACCTCAAAGATATCATGTTATCAAAGTATGATTACCAAAGTGACGAAGACATTGTCGAAGCGGTCCGTGAAGGTGAGAGCGAAGCGCTGGAGTTTTTGATTAACAAATATCGCAACTTTGTACGCGCCAAGGCAAGATCTTATTTTCTGATTGGGGCAGACCGGGAAGATATCATTCAGGAAGGAATGATTGGTCTCTACAAATCCATTCGCGATTTTAAGGGAGACAAGCTGGCTTCGTTCAAAGCTTTTGCCGAGCTGTGTATCACCAGACAGATTATTACGGCAATCAAGACGGCAACACGTCAGAAACATATTCCGCTTAATTCCTATGTATCGTTGGACAAGCCAATCTATGATGAAGAATCCGATCGTACGTTACTCGATGTGATTTGTGGAACCCAGGTCAGTGATCCGGAAGAGCTTATCATTAACCAGGAAGAGTTTGTGGGTCTGGAAGATAAGATGTCGGAGATTCTAAGTGACTTGGAACGAAAAGTATTGATGTTGTATCTGGACGGGAGATCTTATCAAGAGATTGCAGTAGATTTGGACCGGCATGTGAAGTCCATTGATAATGCACTGCAGCGCGTCAAGCGCAAACTTGAAAAGTACCTGGAAGTTCGAGATAATTGAACAATGTTGCTGTTGACGGAAAAGGCTCGGAGTTTGAGTCTTTTTTTGCTGCTCTAAGTTTATAAGTCAAAAGTTTGATAATACTAGTAATCGCTTGGTCCAAGCAGGAGAAGAGAAAAATCAGAGACGCCTGAACTACACGTTTTTCGAACGGAACTTTTACCAGTGATGAAAGGCTATTCTTTCATTGACATGGTTATACCCTTATGATAAAGTGTTTTAGGTAGGCCTAAATTCGCGGCTTTTTTTTAGGATCAATTTAGAGACTCTGCTTTAAAGTGGAAGTCTTCGGGAGGTGTACATCATGCGGGTAATTATTACTTTGGCTTGTACAAACTGCAAACAAAGAAATTACACTACGACAAAAAACAAGCGTAATCACCCCGACCGCATGGAGATGAAGAAATTTTGCAAGTTTTGTAACGAGCAGACTTCTCATCGCGAAACCAGATAGTTTTTGGGAGGTGTAGTCGGCGTGAAACGTAGTTTCAAATCTCTGATTTCCTTTTTCTCAGAAAGCTGGGCTGAACTTAAAAAAGTTCGCTGGCCTAATCGTAAAGAGCTGACCAACTACACATTGATCGTTCTTGGTACTGTTGTGGTTATGACGCTGTTTTTTTGGGTCGTTGATATCGGCATCTCCGCTGTGATCGAAGCGATTATTTAAGAAGGGTCCCAGGTGGCTTGATATGGAAAAAAGATGGTACGTCGTTCATACCTACTCAGGGTATGAGAATAAGGTCAAAGCCAATTTGGAAAAACGCGTAGAGTCCATGGGCATGGAAGACAAGATATTCCGCGTTCTTGTTCCTATGGAAGAAGAAGTGGTAAACAAGGACGGTAAGAAAAAGACCGTTATGCGTAAAGTTTACCCCGGCTATGTCTTGGTGGAAATGATCCAAACGGATGACTCTTGGTATGTTGTTCGCAATACACCGGGTGTTACGGGATTTGTCGGTTCGACAGGTTCCGGGTCCAAACCAACTGCTCTGTTGCCTGAAGAAGTGGAACAAATTCTGAAGCACATGGGCATGGTTGAGCCGAAGCCGAAAATTGAATTCGACATTAAGGAATCCGTACGAATTAAAGTTGGTCCTTTTGCGAATTTTGTGGGCTCCGTGGAAGAAATTTTGGTAGACAAAAGCAAGTTGAAAGTGCATGTGAACATGTTTGGACGGGAAACGCCGCTTGAGTTGGAATATACACAAGTGGAGAAGATATAGTCTCTTCAAGTTTCTTGTGGGAGGACCGAAAGGTTCGTTAACCACTATTTTGCAAGGAGGTGTCAATCATGGCAAAAAAGGTAATCAAAATGGTAAAACTGCAAATTCCAGCAGGTAAAGCGAATCCAGCGCCTCCGGTAGGTCCAGCTTTGGGTCAAGCAGGTGTCAACATCATGGCATTCTGTAAAGAGTTCAACGCTCGTACAGCCGATCAAGCGGGATTGATTATTCCTGTTGAAATCACAGTATTCGAGGACCGTTCCTTTACTTTCATCACTAAAACTCCACCAGCAGCAGTTCTGTTGAAAGTGGCAGCTAAAGTGGAAAAAGGATCCGGCGAACCGAACAAGAAAAAAGTTGCTACTGTTAAACGTGATGCGGTACGTCAAATCGCAGAACAAAAAATGCCTGACCTGAATGCAGCGAACGTTGAGTCCGCAATGCGTATGGTCGAAGGTACTGCCCGTAGCATGGGTATCACCATCGAAGACTAATTTTTCATCTGAAACATGGCTTCGTAAAGCCGGCCGATTCGCGGCCGGTTGATGTGGGAGGTATATCCGCTAAAACCACAAAGGAGGAATATAACATGGCTAAACACGGTAAAAAATACCTGGAAGCTGCTAAGCTGATCGACAGCGAAGCAACTTACGAGCCTTCAGAAGCTGTAGAGCTTGTGAAAAAGGCAGCCACTGCAAAATTCGATGAAACAATCGAAGCAGCAGTACGCTTGGGCGTTGACCCACGTAAGCAAGACCAGGCTGTACGTGGTGTAGTTGTCTTGCCACACGGCACAGGTAAAACACAACGCGTATTGGTATTTGCAAAAGGTGACAAAGCGAAAGAAGCGGAAGCGGCTGGCGCGGACTATGTTGGTGATGCAGACATGATCAACAAAATCCAACAAGGCTGGTTCGAATTCGACGTCTGCGTAGCGACACCAGATATGATGAGTGAAGTAGGTAAATTGGGCCGACTGCTCGGCGGTAAAGGTCTGATGCCTAACCCTAAAGCCGGAACGGTAACTTTCGATGTAACTAAGGCTGTTCAAGAAATCAAAGCCGGTAAAATCGAATATCGTCTGGATCGTGCAGGTCAAATTCATGCACCGATCGGTAAAGCATCTTTCTCTGCAGAGCAACTGAATGAGAACTTGAAAGCTCTCATGGACGCTCTGAACCGTGCTAAACCGGCGGCAGCAAAAGGTGTTTATCTGAAGAATGTTTCTCTTTCTTCCACGATGGGCCCTGGCGCACGCGTGAACGCAGCATCTTTTAGATAATATCTGTTGACAGACTTGTTCTGTTTTGATATGATATAAAAGTTGTGAGTCCGAGTGACTGACCGTTGACATTTGAATATGCTTGCCGTAGACAGTAGGTGCCATCAGGCTTAATTTCCTACCGAGGTATGATTATAGAACTTAGAACGATGTAAATCGATGATGAGTATATATCAAGCCTTCGTGATTCTACGGAGGCTTTTCTTAATGGGATAAATTTGATCAGGAGGTGTACAGTTTGGCAAACGCAAAAGTGATTCAAGCAAAACAAGAGTCCGTTGATGCAGTAACAGCGAAATTGCGCGAGAGCGCTACGACAGTTGTTGTTGACTATCGCGGTCTGAACGTTGCCCAAGTAACTGAGCTGCGTAAGCAGCTTCGTGAAGCCGGAATCGAATTCCAAGTGCTGAAAAACACATTGCTTCGCCGTGCGACTGCTGCAGCAGAACTGACAGAACTCGATAGCGTTCTTACAGGTCCTACTGCAATTGCATTCAGCGCCGAAGATGCTGTGGCTCCAGCCAAAATTCTGAACGACTTCGCTAAAAAGAACGACGCACTGGAATTGAAAGGTGCAGTTGTTGAAGGTCGTGTAATCGGAGTAGAAGAAGTTAAGGCATTGGCAGAACTGCCATCCCGCGAAGGTCTCCTCTCCATGCTCCTCAGCGTGCTTCAAGCGCCAGTGCGCAACTTCGCGCTTGCGGTTAAAGCTGTTGCGGAAAAAGAAGAACAAGGCGCGTAAGCTACTTGATCTGATCGCTGCTTAGGCAGCATTGAATGACAAAAAAAATAAAATTATATATGGAGGTTCAATCATGAGTAAAGAGCAAATCTTGGAAGCAATCAAAGGCATGACTGTACTGGAACTGAACGATCTTGTTAAAGCAATCGAAGAAGAATTCGGCGTAACTGCTGCAGCTCCAGTAGCTGTTGCAGGTGGCGGAGCTGCTGCAGCAGAAGCTGAGCAATCCGAGTTCGACGTAATCTTGGCAAGCGCTGGCGCTTCCAAAATCAACGTTATCAAAGCAGTTCGTGAAATCACAGGTCTTGGCCTGAAAGAAGCTAAAGAAGTAGTTGACAATGCTCCAAAAGCATTGAAAGAAAAAGTTAGCAAAGAAGAAGCTGAATCCATCAAAGCTAAATTGGAAGAAGCAGGCGCTACAATCGAAGTTAAATAATTTGGCTTTTACAAGCTAAATGAACAAAACAACAAACCCCTTGACTTATATCAAGGGGTTTGTTGCTGTAATTGTATATGGAAAGTGAGTGAGGACATGTCCAATCATTATTATTCGGACAAACCGCAGGTCGCACATGACAGACGGGCAACGGAAGCGGAGCTTCGTGGATGGAAATTGCGATTCGTTACCGATGCAGGTGTATTTTCCAAGAGCGGAATCGATTACGGCAGCAGAGTACTGATTGATGCAATAGAGTTAACTGCTGGGGCTCATGTTCTGGATGTGGGTTGCGGGTATGGACCAATTGGTCTTACGGCAGCCAAGCTTGTACCCGAAGGACATGTCACCATGATCGATATCAACGAGAGAGCGGTTGAGCTTTCCAGAGAGAATGCAAAAGCAAATGGAATCACGAATGTAACGGTAATGCAAAGTAATCTACTTTCTGAAGTGAACCAGAAGGATTTTGACGCAGTTCTAACCAACCCGCCGATTCGAGCAGGGAAGGAAACCGTTCATACCATTTTTGAGCAGGCACATCAGCATCTGAAGGTAGGTGGTTCGTTGTGGATTGTCATTCAGAAAAAGCAAGGGGCTCCTTCGGCAAAAGCGAAGCTGGAATCCTTGTTTGGCAGAGTGGAAGAAGTAACGAAAGATAAAGGCTACCGGATTTTCAAAGCGGTGAAAACGGAGGACTCGTCCGAAGGATAGTTTCCGATTTGTAAAGTAAGCAGGGGAGCATTTTTTTTGCAATAGGACTATTGACTTGAAATTCAGGTCGTGGTATTATTGTAAAATGTCAGTATTAAGATGCCCTACTTGGCTTTAGCTAACTAAAAATGTCAATCTTTTTTTACGCCGAACGGGCTTATTATGCCTACGTTTGGCGTATAATATGTACATTTTGGGCAAACTGGGGATAAGTATGATTTTGGAAGACATCCGCCGATCAAAGTTGCTCTTTTTTCGAACGACATTCGAGTAAGGGCTTTTCTTTATTTGTGGATGCATTGCTTTGCTCTGTATGTGTACCATTATAAGGTTACAAACAGAGGTTCGCAACGAAATTTTTAAAGTGAGTAGACATTGAGGGGTGAGTTTAAGTTGGCAGGACATCTTGTTCAATATGGTCGACGCACTCGGCGCAGTTATGCACGAATTAACGAGATACTCGAAGTTCCGAACCTGATTGAGATCCAACAAAAATCTTACGATTGGTTTTTGGAGGAAGGGTTGCGCGAAATGTTCCAGGATATCTCGCCGATCCAGGATTTTACAGGCAACTTGATTTTGGAATTTATCGATTACAGTCTCGGTGAACCGAAGTATACAGTAGACGACGCGAAAGAGCGTGACGTTACTTATGCAGCACCGCTTCGGGTCAAAGTCCGGCTCATTAATAAGGAAACCGGCGAAGTCAAAGAGCAGGAAGTATTCATGGGAGATTTCCCGCTGATGACCGAAACCGGCACATTTATTATTAATGGTGCGGAACGGGTTATTGTCAGCCAGTTGGTTCGCTCTCCTAGCGTTTACTTCAGTACCAAAGTAGATAAGAACGCCAAAAAAACGTATACCGCTACAGTTATTCCTAACCGCGGCGCTTGGCTCGAATTGGAGATGGACGCGAAGGATGTTGTATACGTCCGGATCGACCGTACACGTAAAATTCCAGTTACGGTTCTCCTGCGTGCTCTTGGTTTTGGCACAGACGCTGAGATTCTGGATCTGCTCGGTAATGACGAATATATTCGCAACACGCTGGACAAAGACAATACGGATTCCACGGAGAAAGCGCTGATTGAAATTTATGAGCGTCTTCGTCCGGGCGAGCCACCAACGCTGGATAATGCGAAAAGCTTGCTCGTAGCTCGTTTCTTTGATCCAAAACGCTATGACCTAGCTAATGTAGGTCGTTACAAAATCAACAAAAAGCTCCACATCAAAAACCGTTTGTTCAATCAACGTTTGGCTGAGTCTCTCGTTGATACTGAAACTGGCGAAATTATCGCCGAAGCAGGTCAAATGGTTGACCGTCGTTTGCTCGATGAAATCATGCCACATCTGGAGAAGAGTGTTGGCTTCCGTACGTATCACGTAGCTAACGGAGTTCTGGATGCGAATGATATTCCAATGCAAACAATTGATGTGTTCTCGCCGATTGAAGATGGTAAAGTCGTTAAGCTGATTGCCAATGCTAACATTGATAAATCAGTGAAGAACGTAACACCGGCAGATATCATTTCTTCAATCAGTTATTTCATTAACCTTCTGCACGGCATCGGAAGCACAGATGATATCGATCACCTGGGTAACCGTCGTCTGCGTTCGGTTGGTGAACTCTTGCAAAACCAGTTCCGTATCGGTTTGTCCCGTATGGAACGTGTTGTTCGTGAGAGAATGTCCATTCAGGATGCTAACGTGATCACGCCACAGGCATTGATTAACATACGTCCTGTAATTGCATCCATTAAGGAGTTCTTCGGTAGCTCCCAATTGTCACAGTTTATGGATCAAACGAACCCTCTGGGTGAGTTGACGCATAAACGTCGTCTGTCCGCACTCGGACCGGGCGGTTTGACACGTGAGCGTGCAGGCATGGAAGTCCGTGACGTCCATCCATCCCACTATGGCCGGATGTGTCCAATCGAGACTCCAGAGGGACCAAACATTGGTTTGATTAACTCCTTGTCTACATTTGCCCGTGTGAACGAATATGGTTTCATCGAAGCTCCATATCGCTGGGTAGATCCGAAGACTGGTGTCGTAACCGAGCAAATCGATTATCTGACAGCAGATGAAGAGGACAACTACGTTGTCGCTCAAGCGAACGCGAAACTGAATGAAGATGGAACTTTTGCAGAAGAAGCGATCATTGTACGTTACAACAAACAATCGGATAACATCCTTACGATGCCGAGCGAGCGTGTTGACTACATGGACGTATCTCCTAAACAAGTTGTATCTGTCGCTACGGCGCTCATTCCGTTCCTTGAGAACGATGACTCCAACCGCGCACTGATGGGATCCAACATGCAGCGGCAGGCGGTTCCTCTCTTGATTCCTAAAGCTCCGCTCGTAGGAACAGGTATGGAACACAAAGCTGCAAAAGATTCCGGTGTATGTATTGTCTCCAAATATGACGGGATTATTGAACGTTCTTCTGCGAATGAAATCTGGCTCCGTCGTGTGGAAGAGGTAGATGGCCAAGAAGTTAAAGGCGATATCGTTAAATATAAATTACACAAATTTATGCGTTCGAACCAAGGAACATGCATTAACCAACGTCCGATTGTCAAACGTGGTGCTGTTGTCAAAGCTGGCGACATCCTCGCTGACGGTCCTTCGACGGAAATGGGAGAATTGGCTTTGGGACGCAACGTCGTTGTTGCCTTCATGACTTGGGAAGGTTACAACTATGAGGATGCGATTCTGCTTAGTGAAAAACTCGTGAAGGAAGATGTCTACACATCCATCCACATCGAGGAGTATGAGTCAGAAGCGCGTGATACCAAGCTCGGACCTGAAGAGATCACACGTGACATCCCTAACGTAGGGGAAGAAGCGCTGCGTAACCTCGATGAGCGTGGTATTATCCGCATTGGTGCCGAAATCGCTGCTGGCGATATCCTGGTTGGTAAAGTAACGCCTAAAGGTGTAACTGAACTGACTGCGGAAGAACGTCTCCTGCATGCAATCTTCGGTGAGAAAGCACGCGAAGTTCGTGATACGTCCTTGCGTGTGCCTCACGGTACTGACGGGATCGTCGTAGACGTGAAAGTATTTACCCGTGAAAACGGTGATGAACTGCCTCCAGGTGTTAACCAGCTCGTTCGTGTCTATATCGCTCAAAAACGGAAAATCTCCGAGGGTGATAAAATGGCCGGACGTCACGGTAACAAAGGGGTCGTGGCTCGTATCCTGCCGGAAGAAGATATGCCATTCCTGCCGGACGGAACACCGGTTCAAATCGTTCTTAACCCGCTGGGCGTACCTTCCCGGATGAACATCGGTCAAGTGCTCGAAGTTCACTTGGGTATGGCTGCTATGCAGCTCGGTATCCACGTAGCTACCCCTGTATTCGACGGAGCGAAAGAGTATGACGTCTTCGATACGATGGAAGAAGCAGGCATGCAGCGTAATGGTAAAACCGTTCTGTACGATGGTCGTACGGGTGAAGAGTTTGAACGTGAAGTAACTGTCGGCGTCATGCACATGATCAAGCTGGCGCACATGGTTGATGATAAAATCCATGCCCGTTCCACAGGTCCTTACTCACTCGTTACGCAACAGCCGCTGGGTGGTAAAGCCCAATTTGGTGGACAGCGTTTCGGGGAGATGGAGGTTTGGGCGCTTGAAGCATACGGCGCTGCCTATACTCTGCAAGAAATCTTGACTGTTAAGTCCGATGATGTTGTTGGTCGGGTGAAAACATATGAGTCCATTGTCAAAGGTGAGAATGTTCCGGAACCAGGTGTTCCTGAATCATTCAAAGTATTGATCAAAGAGCTGCAAAGCTTGGGTATGGACGTTAAGATTTTGAGCGAAGATGAGCAAGAGATTGAAATGAAAGAAATGGACGATGAAGATGACGCTGCGAGCGATAAGCTCAGCCTCAACCTTGAGGGTACAGAGGTCGGAGCGGAGTAACCGCTTCGGGCGCATGATGACCGGCGTTTTTCATCAGGCTCGCGTCTTGCTCCGGCTTCGGCCGGAGAAGGCGTAACCTAGAATACAGGAATTGGTTAAGGAGGGTTGCTCCTTGTTGGACGTCAACAATTTCGAATACATGAAGATCGGGCTTGCTTCCCCAGAAAAAATTCGTTCTTGGTCCCGCGGAGAAGTGAAAAAACCGGAAACGATCAACTATCGTACGTTGAAACCGGAAAAAGAAGGGCTGTTCTGCGAAAAGATTTTTGGCCCTACGAAAGACTGGGAATGTCACTGTGGTAAATACAAACGCGTTCGTTATAAAGGCGTTGTCTGTGACCGCTGTGGTGTTGAAGTAACACGTGCCAAAGTACGCCGTGAACGGATGGGCCATATTGAGCTCGCTGCTCCGGTATCGCACATTTGGTACTTCAAAGGTATTCCGAGCCGCATGGGTCTCGCTTTGGATATGTCTCCAAGATCACTTGAGGAGATTATCTATTTTGCATCTTATGTAGTAACTGATCCAGGAGAAACTCCACTGGAGAAAAAACAGCTGTTGTCCGAGAAAGAATACCGCAGCTACCGTGAAAAATACGGATATGGTTTCCAAGCTGGCATGGGTGCAGAAGCGGTTAAAAAACTGCTTCAAGACCTTGATGTAGACAAAGAGCTTGAATTCCTGAAGGAAGAGCTCCGCACTGCACAAGGACAACGTCGTAACCGTGCAATCAAACGTTTGGAAGTTATTGAAGCTTTCCGCAACTCAGGTAACAAACCTGAGTGGATGATCATGGATGTACTTCCTGTTATCCCGCCGGAGCTTCGTCCAATGGTACAATTGGATGGTGGACGTTTTGCAACG
Source organism: Paenibacillus sp. PvP094 (assembly GCF_040546835.1). Taxonomy (NCBI): domain Bacteria; kingdom Bacillati; phylum Bacillota; class Bacilli; order Caryophanales; family Paenibacillaceae; genus Paenibacillus; species Paenibacillus sp. PvP094. The sequence goes on from NZ_JBEPOM010000001.1 coordinate 2,842,635, forward strand.
TCTGACCTGAATGATCTGTACCGCCGTGTAATTAACCGGAACAACCGTCTGAAACGCTTGCTTGATCTGGGCGCACCAGACATTATCGTGCAGAACGAAAAACGGATGCTGCAGGAAGCTGTTGACGCATTGATCGACAACGGCCGTCGCGGACGCCCGGTAACGGGTCCTGGTAACCGTCCATTGAAATCCCTCAGCCACATGCTGAAAGGTAAACAAGGACGTTTCCGTCAAAACTTGCTCGGTAAACGTGTTGACTATTCTGGTCGTTCCGTTATCGTTGTCGGACCTTACCTGAAGATGTATCAGTGTGGTCTGCCAAAAGATATGGCACTTGAACTGTTTAAGCCTTTCGTTATGAAAGAGCTTGTGAATAAAGGGCTTGCCCACAACATCAAGAGCGCGAAACGTAAAGTAGAGCGTGTAAGTCCTGAAGTATGGGATGTTCTTGAAGAGGTAATTAAGGAGCATCCGGTTCTACTCAACCGTGCCCCTACGCTTCACCGTCTCGGTATTCAAGCATTCGAACCAATTCTGGTTGAAGGTAAAGCCATTCGTCTTCACCCACTCGTATGTACGGCATACAATGCCGACTTTGACGGTGACCAAATGGCCGTGCACGTTCCGTTGTCTGCTGAGGCACAAGCGGAAGCGCGTATCCTGATGCTTGCATCTGGTAACATTTTGAACCCTAAAGACGGTAAACCGGTTGTTACTCCTTCCCAGGATATGGTCCTAGGTTCTTACTACCTGACCATGGACAATAAGGAAGAAAAGGGAACTGGCATGATCCTGCGTACGGTGAACGAAGCTGTGTCTGCGTATCAACGTGGTACGGCCGGCTTGCATGCTCGCGTAGCGATTCCGGTTAAAGCTCTGGGTAAAACTAGCTTTACTGAAAAACAACAAGATGCAATGTTGCTGACAACTGTCGGTAAAATCATCTTTAATGAAATCTTCCCAGCAAGTTTCCCTTACATCAACGATGCAACTCGTGCAAACCTTTATCAAGGTACTGCAGAGCATTTCTTTGTGTATGAAAAGGGGACTGACCTGAGAGAAGCAATCATGAACGCACCTCTAGCAGGTGGTGTTGGTAAGGAATATCTGGGTACAATCATCGCTCGTTGTTTTGAAATTTACCATACAACGGAAACAGCCGTTATTCTGGATAAAATCAAACAGCTTGGTTTCACATACTCGACTCGTGCCGGTATTACGGTTGCGGTTTCGGACGTTGTGGTACCAGATGAGAAAACAGAGATCCTCAGACAATCCGAAGAAAAAGCACAAATCGTTACGAACCAGTACCGTCGTGGTCTGATTACGAACGAAGAGCGCTATGACCGCATCATTGATATCTGGTCTAAATCGAAAGATGATATCACCGAGATTCTGATGAAGTCGATGGATCGTTACAACTCCATCATGATGATGGTTGACTCCAAAGCACGGGGTAACAAATCGCAAATCACCCAATTGGGCGGTATGCGTGGTCTGATGGCCAACCCGTCCGGTCGTATCATCGAACTCCCAATCAAATCGAACTTCCGTGAAGGTCTTACGGTACTCGAGTACTTCATCTCGACACACGGTGCCCGTAAAGGTTTGGCCGATACGGCCTTGCGTACAGCCGACTCAGGTTACCTGACTCGTCGTCTCGTAGACGTGGCACAAGATGTGATCGTGCGTGAAGATGATTGTGGTACAGATAAAGGATTTACGGTTAGCCGTATCCAGGATGGTAAAGAGGTTATTGAAGATCTCTACGACCGTATCGAAGGAAGATACTGCTTCGAAACTGTTCGTCATCCGGAAACAAAAGAAATTATTGCACATCGCAATGAATTGATTGACTCCGACAAAGCAGAGGCAATCATCAAAGCAGGTGTAACCAAATTGCAAATCCGCTCCGTGCTCAGCTGCCGTGCTCGTCATGGTGTCTGCAAAAAATGTTACGGTCGCAACCTGGCGACTGGTAAACACGTGGAGATCGGTGAAGCAGTTGGTATTATCGCTGCGCAATCCATTGGTGAGCCAGGAACACAGCTGACAATGCGTACGTTCCACACCGGTGGTGTAGCCGGAGACGATATCACGCAAGGTTTGCCGCGTATCCAGGAGTTGTTTGAGGCTCGTAATCCTAAGGGTCAAGCAACGATCAGTGAGATTGACGGTATTGTCAAAGAGATTCGCGAAGCAAAAGACCGTCGCGAAATCGAAATTCAAGGTGAAGCGGAATCCAAAGTTTACTCCGTTACCTACGGTTCCCGTGTTCGCGTAAGCGAAGGCATGGAGATCGAAGCAGGCGACGAGCTGACTGATGGTTCCATCGATCCAAAAGAAATGCTGCGCATTAAAGGCGTACGTGGTGTACAGAACTACATTCTGCAGGAAGTACAACGCGTATACCGTAACCAGGGCGTAGAAATTAATGATAAACACGTTGAAGTTATGATCCGTCAAATGCTGCGTAAAATCCGCATCGTTGATGCAGGAGATACAACGCTGCTGCCAGGATCGTTCGTGGATACGCATGAGTACGAAAGAGCTAACAAAACAGCGATTCTTAGTGATAAGGAGCCAGCGGTTGCGAAACCAATCTTGCTCGGTATCACAAAAGCATCTCTCGAAACAGACTCCTTCCTCTCTGCGGCATCGTTCCAAGAGACTACGCGTGTACTGACAGATGCAGCGATCAAAGGTAAAGTCGATCAGTTGCTCGGTCTGAAGGAAAATGTAATCATCGGTAAACTGATCCCTGCAGGTACAGGTATGAACCGTTACCGCAGTATCAAATTTGCTGAGCCGGAAGATGGTCAATCTTCAGTTGAAGAACTTGAGCCTGTTTCCGTTGATTAAATAGATTCCCCCTGTTTAGGGTGAATATAAAGTTTTGTATGTCAGGGGATGGACGTCTGTTTAATGCAGACGGACATTTCCTGATGTGCGAAAACTTTGAATAAATGTTTTACGATTAGCATTGACATTGCTTGCGCTAGATGCTAATATATCAAAGGTGCGTGAGCAGCTGATTGTATATGTCCTATTCGGAGGAATGAACAATGTCTAATGAAAAAGGCCTGCAAGATGCTCATGTCAAAATAGGTACAAAACAGACCATGCGGATGGTCCAGTCAGGAATGGCTGCTGAGGTCTATGTGGCCGAAGATAGTGATCCGCAGCTCACTTCCAAAATCATTGCCTTGTGTGAACAACACAATGTGAAGTACACGAAAGTGGACACAATGAAAAATCTCGGCAAAGCTTGCGGGATTGGAGTGGGAGCAGCAATGGCTGCTGTCGCAAAATGATAGGGTAAGGAACGTTTTTGTCCGAGAACTTTTTAGGGATTCTCCAAGGCAAAAACTTTTCATTTGTCTTTTTATGAACCGCCTGGGTCTGTGGACTTAGCGATAAGAGGTTTATAAAGAAACATGAACAATTGAGGAAGGGGGTGGCAATCACATGCCAACTATTAACCAACTGGTACGCAAAGGACGTCAAGCTAAAGTTGAAAAGTCCAAATCACCAGCATTGCAAAAAGGGTTCAACGCTTTGAAACGTGAATCTACTAACATCAGTGCCCCACAAAAACGTGGTGTCTGCACTCGTGTAGGTACAATGACTCCACGTAAACCGAACTCTGCACTTCGTAAATATGCCCGTGTTCGTTTGACGAACCGTCTCGAGGTAACTGCTTATATCCCGGGTATCGGACATAACTTGCAAGAGCACAGTGTTGTATTGATTCGCGGAGGTAAAGTTAAGGACCTTGCAGGGGTTCGTTACCACATCGTTCGTGGAGCACTCGATACTGCAGGCGTGAACAACCGTATGCAAGCTCGTTCTAAATACGGTGCTAAACGTCCTAAAGCTAAAAAAGCCTAACACATTATAAGAAGCGATCCTGAATATCCTTTGGCTTAATGTCCAGAGTACAGGATCAGCTTAGCAAGAAAGAAAGGGGGATATCCATGCCACGCAAAGGTCCAGTTACGAAAAGAGACGTGTTGCCAGATCCGGTATACAACTCCAAGTTGGTTACTCGTTTGATCAACCGCATCATGCTCGACGGAAAACGCGGTGTTGCTCAAAGCATTCTGTATAATGCGTTCAAGTTGATCCAAGAACGCACGGGTAATGACCCGATGGAAGTATTTGAGACAGCAATCAAGAATATCATGCCAGTCCTGGAAGTTAAAGCTCGCCGTGTCGGCGGTGCCAACTACCAAGTACCAATCGAGGTAAAACCAGAGAGACGTACTGCTTTGGGTTTACGTTGGCTCGTGAACTACTCCCGCAACCGCGGTGAGAAAACAATGGAAGAGCGTTTGGCGGCTGAGATCATCGACGCTTCCAACAACACAGGCGCTTCCGTTAAGAAACGTGAAGATACGCACAAAATGGCTGAAGCGAACAAAGCGTTTGCTCACTACCGTTGGTAGGATTCAGTTCACAATAAAAACTTCAATTTTGAAGGGAGACCCATTTCATGGCAAGAGAGTTCTCCTTGAAAAATACACGTAATATCGGGATCATGGCTCATATTGATGCGGGTAAAACCACGACAACTGAGCGGATCTTGTTCTACACAGGCCGTACGCACAAAATCGGTGAAGTTCACGAAGGCGCTGCGACAATGGACTGGATGGAACAGGAACAGGAGCGCGGAATTACGATTACTTCCGCTGCGACTACCGCTGCTTGGAAAGGCCACCGCGTTAATATCATTGATACCCCGGGACACGTTGACTTCACTGTTGAAGTTGAACGTTCCCTTCGTGTATTGGACGGAGCAGTTGGTGTATTCAGTGCGAAAGAAGGCGTTGAGCCTCAGTCTGAAACTGTATGGAGACAGGCTGACCGTTACGGCGTACCTCGTATCGCTTACGTAAATAAAATGGATATCATCGGTGCTGACTTTTTGAACGTTGTCGCTGACATGCGTGATCGCCTTCAAGCGAACGCTGTTGCGATTCAACTGCCAATCGGCGCTGAAAATGATTTCATTGGTATCATCGATATCGTTGAACAAAAGGCTCATATGTACAAAGATGACCTTGGACAAAATATCGAAGAAACCGAAATTCCTGCGGAATTTGCTGATCAAGTTGAAGAACTCCGCAACGAATTGATTGAGCGGGTTGCAGAACTCGACGAAGAATTGACTATGAAATACCTGGAAGGCGAAGAGATCACTGTTGAAGAGATCAAATCTGCTCTCCGTAAAGGTGTAGTAGAAGTTAAGATCTTCCCAGTAATCTGTGGATCCTCTTATCGTAACAAAGGTGTTCAACTGATGTTGGACGCTGTTATCGACTACTTGCCAGCTCCAGTTGACGTTCCAGCAATCAAGGGTCTCCTTGAAGACGGAACAGAAGCAGTTCGCAAGTCTTCCGATGAAGAGCCATTCTCTGCATTGGCTTTCAAAATCATGACTGACCCTTACGTTGGTAAATTGACATTCTTCCGCGTATACTCCGGTGTTCTTCAATCCGGTTCTTACGTATTGAATGCGACTAAAAACAAACGTGAGCGTATCGGTCGTATCCTTCAAATGCACGCGAACAGCCGTCAAGAGATCACTGAAGTTTACTCCGGTGACATTGCAGCTGCCGTAGGTTTGAAAGATACAGGTACAGGTGATACACTATGTGATGAGAAAAACCCGGTTATCTTGGAATCGATGAACTTCCCTGATCCGGTTATCGAAATCGCCGTTGAACCTAAAACCAAAGCTGACCAAGATAAAATGGGTGTTGCTCTCGGCAAGTTGACAGAAGAGGATCCAACTCTTCGCGCTCACACTGACGAAGAAACAGGCCAAACAATCTTGGCAGGTATGGGTGAGCTTCACCTTGATATCATCATCGACCGTATGCGTCGTGAGTTCAAGGTTGAAACTACTGTGGGTAAACCACAAGTAGCTTACCGTGAAACATTCCGTGCTCCAGCGCGCGTTGAAGGTAAATTCGTACGTCAATCCGGTGGTCGTGGTCAATACGGTCACGTATGGGTTGAATTCGAACCTCTCGAGCCGGGTACAGGCAGCCAGTTCGAAAGTAAGGTTGTCGGTGGTTCCGTTCCAAGAGAATACATTCAACCTGCACTGTCAGGGATTGAAGAGCAAATGAAAAACGGCGTTATTGCAGGCTTCCCGCTTGTAGACGTTAAGGCTACAATCGTAGACGGATCTTACCATGATGTCGATTCCAATGAGATGGCATTTAAAATTGCCGGATCTATGGCGCTTAAAGCGGCTAAAGACAAGTGTAAACCAGTTCTGCTTGAGCCAATCATGAAAGTAGAAGTAACCGTTCCGGAAGAGTACATGGGTGACGTTATGGGTATGTTGAACTCCCGTCGTGGCCGCATCGAAGGTATGGATTCCCGTAGTGGAGCTCAAATCATTCGTGCTAAAGTACCTTTGTCCGAAATGTTCGGATACTCTACAACTCTTCGTTCCGGTACTCAAGGACGCGGCGTATTCTCCATGGAGCTTTCTCACTATGAAGAAGTTCCTAAGAGCATCGCTGAAGAGATCGTTGCCAAAACAAAAGGCACCGAGTAGTTTTCTCACACTGGACGCTGTGCATAGGGATATAATCTTCTAGGTGCTAACGTCCAGTGAAAACATAAAATTTAACATTTTAAGGAGGCCACGTTCAAATGGCAAAGGCTAAATACGAACGTAATAAACCACACGTTAACATTGGTACTATCGGTCACGTCGACCATGGTAAAACAACTCTGACTGCTGCAATCACTACTGTATTGTCCAAAACTTACGGTGGCGCAGCGATCGCTTTCGATCAAATCGACAAAGCTCCAGAAGAGCGCGAACGCGGTATCACAATCTCCACAGCTCACGTTGAGTACGAAACTGACGCTCGTCACTACGCTCACGTTGACTGCCCAGGTCACGCCGACTATGTTAAAAACATGATCACTGGCGCGGCTCAAATGGACGGAGCTATCTTGGTAGTATCCGCAGCTGACGGCCCAATGCCACAAACTCGTGAGCACATCTTGCTCTCCCGTCAAGTAGGCGTACCTTACATCGTTGTATTCTTGAACAAATGCGACATGGTTGAAGACGAAGAGTTGTTGGAATTGGTTGAAATGGAAGTTCGCGACTTGCTCAACGAATATGAGTTCCCAGGTGACGATACTCCAATCACTCGTGGATCCGCTCGTGAAGCTCTGCAAAACCCTGAAGGTGAGTGGGCTCAAAAAATCGTTGAGATGTTCAAAGAAATCGATACTTACATCCCAACTCCAGAGCGCGACACTGACAAACCTTTCTTGATGCCAGTAGAGGACGTATTCTCCATCACTGGTCGTGGTACAGTTGCTACAGGTCGTGTAGAGCGTGGTACTGTTAAAGTCGGTGAAGAGATCGAAATCGTGGGTATCCACGAAGAAACTAAAAAATCCGTAGTTACGGGCGTTGAAATGTTCCGTAAATTGCTGGATTCCGCTCAAGCGGGTGACAACATCGGCGCATTGCTGCGTGGTGTTGACCGTGAAAGCATCGAGCGTGGACAAGTACTTGCTAAACCAGGTTCTGTTAAACCACACACAGAATTTACAGCTCAAGTATACGTTCTGACTAAAGAAGAGGGTGGACGTCACAAACCTTTCTTCACAGGATACCGTCCACAATTCTATTTCCGTACAACTGACGTAACAGGTATCATCAACCTGCCAGAAGGTACTGAAATGGTAATGCCAGGCGACAACATCACAGTAACTGTACAACTGATCAATCCAATTGCGATTGAAGAAGGTACACGCTTCGCGATCCGCGAAGGTGGACGTACAGTTGGTGCCGGTGCAGTAGCATCCATCCAAAAATAATTCAGCTTTTCGCTGAGTAAGCATATGCAACAGTGTACTGGAACGAGTAACATTGTACTGTAACGAAGCTTCGGAAGAGTTCTTTATCCGACATCGGATAAAGAACTCTTTTATTATGTATAAGAGATTCGGAACCTGCGTCATAATGTGAATAGCAATCAGATGTATATAAAAGATTGGTTAAGGCAGCTTGCATAACAATGGAACAACACATTAAACAACGTCATTTCGATATGAAAAGATTAGTTTAAATGTTTTTCTTAAATATGCTTGCAATACGCCCATTTTTTCTATATAATAATGAATGTTGTTCTGAGACGTTGCGATGATGTGAGAGGTTACTGACACACCCGGCCCCTTTGCCATGGGAGGGTTGTCGGAAAATTTTCACGGAGTATGTCCGATAATAAATTGGGCGATAGAAGGAGGGACTAAAATGGCAAAGCAAAAAATTCGTATTCGTTTGAAAGCTTACGACCACAGAATTCTTGATCAATCCGCGGAGAAAATTGTTGAAACAGCAAAACGTTCGGGTGCTGGTGTATCCGGTCCGATTCCGCTTCCAACTGAAAAACAAATCATTACTATTCTTCGTGCGGTACACAAGTACAAGGATTCTCGGGAGCAATTCGAGCAACGCACACATAAGCGTTTGATCGACATCGTTAACCCGACTCCACAAACTGTGGATGCCTTGATGCGCTTGGATCTGCCGTCCGGTGTAGATATCGAAATCAAACTGTAATATAAATCAACAAGACCATGTATAAAGGAAAAGAGGTGTCAACATGAAAGGTATCTTAGGAAAAAAACTTGGAATGACTCAAGTGTTTACCGCTGATGGTAACGTAGTACCAGTAACAGTTATCGAAGCAGGACCTTGTGTTGTTTTGCAAAAGAAAGATCTTGAGAACGATGGCTACGAAGCAGTTCAAATCGGTTACTCCGATAAGAAAGAGAAAAATGCCAACAAGCCAGAAGCAGGACACGCTAAAAAAGCGAATACTGCCCCTAAGCGCTACGTTCGTGAACTTCGCGGCATCAACATCGCGGAATATGAAGTTGGCCAAGAGTTGAAAGCTGACATTTTCGCAGAAGGCGAATTCGTTGACGTAACGGGTATTTCTAAAGGTAAAGGTTTTGCCGGCGTAATCAAACGTTGGGGACAAAGCACTGGACCTATGTCTCACGGTTCTCGTTATCACCGTGGCCCGGGTTCGATGGGTTCGATCCAAGCTAACCGCGTTCCTAAAGGCAAACACTTGCCAGGACACATGGGTCATGAGACTGTTACAATCCAACGTCTTGAAGTTGTTAAAGTAGACGCTGAGCGTAACGTGTTGCTCGTGAAGGGTTCCATTCCTGGACCGAAAAACAGTCTTGTAAAAGTTAAAGAAACGGTGAAAAAATAACCACTGAAGAAAGGAGGAACACAAAATGCCAAAAGTATCAGTTTACAATGTAGATGGTAGCCAAGTGGGCGAAGTTGAACTGAACGATGCAGTATTCGGAGTAGAGCCGAACACTTCCGTTCTGTACGATGCAGTGCTTATGCAACGCGCTTCCCTTCGTCAAGGTACCCACAAAGTAAAAGGACGTTCTGAAGTACGTGGCGGTGGACGTAAGCCTTGGAAACAAAAAGGTACAGGTCGCGCTCGTCAAGGTTCGATTCGTTCTCCACAATGGAAAGGCGGCGGTATCGTATTTGGTCCGACACCACGGAGCTATGCGTACAAACTGCCTAAGAAAGTTCGCCGTCTGGCGATCAAATCAGCTCTTTCATCCAAAGTGCTCGACAATGACATTATCGTTTTGGACGCTCTTTCGCTGAGCACACCTAAAACAAAAGAATTTGCAGCCATCTTGAACAACTTGAAAGTTGGACGCAAAGCTTTGATCGTAGCTCCTAGCTATGATGATAATGTGGCTCTTTCCGCACGGAATATTCCTGGCGTGAAATTCGTAGCAGCTGACGGCATTAATGTTCTTGACGTGCTTGCGCACGACAAACTGATCATTACGAAAGAAGCAGTTCAGAAGGTAGAGGAGGTGCTCGCGTAATGAAGGATCCTCGTGATATTGTTAAACGTCCGATTATTACGGAACGTACTGCTGACATGATGAATGACTTGAAATATGTATTTGAAGTCGATATCCGTGCAAACAAAACCGAGATCAAAAAAGCCGTGGAAGCTATTTTCAACGTAAAAGTGAAAAACGTGAACACTCTTCGTGTTCCAGCTAAGCCTAAACGGTACGGACGTTATTCCGGATATACTAGCGAATGGAAAAAAGCGTTTGTAACACTGACACAAGATAGCAAAACGCTTGAGTTCTTTGAAACTGTATAATTGAAATTGTTGAAGTAAGGAGGGAAACCCAGTGCCAATCAAAAAGTATAAACCGACATCCCCGGCAAGACGGAACATGTCCGTATCTACATTTGAGGAAATCACCACAGATCAGCCGGAGAAATCGTTGTTGGCCCCACTGAGCAAAAAGGCTGGCCGCAACAACCAAGGTAAAATTACAGTTCGTCACCACGGTGGTGGACACAAACGTAAATACCGTATCATTGACTTCAAACGTACTAAAGATGGAATACCGGGCCGCGTTGCTACGATCGAGTATGACCCGAACCGTACATCGAACATCGCCCTGATCCACTATGCTGATGGTGAGAAACGTTACATCATCGCTCCTAAAGGATTGAAAGTTGGAGATCAAATCTTCTCCGGTCCTGAATCCGACATCAAAATCGGTAACGCACTGCCACTCGAAAACATTCCAGTAGGTACCGTTATCCACAACATCGAGTTGAAACCAGGTAAAGGCGGACAATTGGTTCGTGCTGCTGGTACAGAAGCTCAATTGCTTGGTAAAGAAGAAAAATACGTTTCCGTTCGTCTCTCTTCCGGAGAAGTTCGTCGTATTCTGAAAGTTTGCCGTGCAACAATCGGTTCTGTTGGTAACCAAGACCACGAGCTCATCAAAATCGGTAAAGCCGGTCGTAGCCGTTGGTTGGGACAACGTCCTGAAGTTCGTGGTGTAGTAATGAACCCTAACGATCACCCACACGGTGGTGGTGAAGGTCGTGCTCCAATCGGACGTAAATCGCCAATGTCACCATGGGGTAAACCTACTCTGGGTTACAAAACGCGTAAGAAAAATAAAGCTTCTGATAAATACATCATTCGCCGCCGCACGAAGTAATACACACTGTGCATAACTTCGTGAGGCATCTGCGGATGCATAAACGCTACGTTTGAAGGGAGGATCTCCACATGGGTCGCAGTTTGAAAAAAGGGCCATTCATTGATGGCTACATGCTGAAAAAGGTAGAAGAGATGGACGCTTCCGGTAAAAAGAACGTTATCAAAACCTGGTCCCGTCGCTCTACAATTTTCCCACAATTCATCGGACACACATTCGGCGTATATGACGGACGTAAACACGTGCCAGTATACGTGACTGAGGACATGGTCGGACACAAATTGGGTGAGTTCGCTCCAACCCGTACGTACAAAGGCCATACTGATGATGACAAGAAAACAAGAAGATAAATGAACATCTTTAATGTTTGAGAGGAGGTTACACAATGGAAGCAAAAGCACATGCTAAGTTTATCCGGATTGCTCCTCGTAAAGTTCAACTCGTTGTTGACTTGATTCGCGGCAAGCAAGTTGGTGAGGCGGTTGCCATTCTCCGTCACACTCCGAAATCCGCTTCTCCAATCGTTGAGAAGTTGCTTAACTCCGCTATTGCGAATGCGGAACATAACTATTCTATGGATGTTAATAACTTGGTCATTTCGCAAGCTTACGTGAACCAAGGACCGACAATGAAACGTTTCCGCCCTCGTGCAATGGGACGTGCAAGTCGTATTAACAAACGTACTAGCCACATCACTTTGGTGGTATCTGAAAAGTAGAAGGAGGGAAAACGTGTGGGCCAAAAGGTAAATCCGGTCGGACTCCGTGTCGGAGTTATCCGTGACTGGGAATCTAAATGGTATGCAGGCAAAGACTTCGGTGATCTTTTGATGGAAGACGTGAAAATTCGTGAATTCCTGAAAAATAAATTGAAAGACTCCGCTATGTCTCGTGTTGAAATCGAGAGAGCGGCTAACCGCGTGAACGTAACGATTCACACAGCGAAACCAGGTATGGTAATCGGTAAAGGTGGATCTGAAGTTGAGAATCTTCGTAACCAAATTACGAAAATTGCTGGCGGTAAAAAAGTACACATCAACATCTCTGAAATTAAGAACCAAGACCTGGACGCAATCCTGGTAGCAGAAAGCATTGCACAACAACTGGAACGTCGCGTTTCTTTCCGTCGTGCTCTGAAACAAGCTATTCAAAGAACTATGCGCTCTGGTGCAAAAGGTATTAAAACTCAAGTGGGCGGACGTCTTGGCGGAGCTGAGATCGCACGTTCGGAAGGCTACAGCGAAGGAACTGTTCCACTGCACACGCTTCGTGCCGACATCGACTACGGTACAGCAGAGGCTCATACAACTTACGGCCGTATCGGCGTAAAAGTATGGATCTATCGTGGAGAGGTTCTTCCTACGGCTAAGAAACAAGCTGCTAAGGAAGGAGGCAACTAATCATGTTGGTACCAAAACGTGTAAAACACCGTAAGCAACAACGTGGACATATGAAAGGCCAAGCAAAAGGCGGAACTACGCTGAACTTTGGCGAATACGGTCTGCAAGCTACGGAACCGGCTTGGATTACGAACCGTCAAATCGAAGCGGCTCGTATTGCGATGACTCGTTACATCAAACGTGGTGGTAAAGTCTGGATCAAAATTTTCCCTGACAAACCAATCACTCAAAAGCCTCTCGAGGTTCGGATGGGTAGCGGTAAAGGTAACGTAGAAAAATGGGTTGCAGTTGTGAAACCAGGTAAGATCATGTTTGAACTTGCTGGTGTACCGGAGGAGATCGCACGCGAAGCGATGCGTCTTGCCGCTCACAAACTGCCAATCAAAACGAAGTTTGTGAAACGTGAAGAATTGGGTGGTGAAGCAAATGAAAGCTAGTGAATTTCGCAACCTAACCTCTGCTGAAATCGAGCAAAAGATTGCCGGATTTAAAGAAGAACTCTTTAACCTCCGCTTTCAACTCGCTACCGGTCAGCTGGATAACCCGACTCGAATCCGTGATGTGCGGAAAGAAATAGCTCGTGCTAAAACCATCATCCGTGAAAGAGAACTGGGTATCGGTTAATTAGAGGTCGGATATACATTCCGTCCGTAATCAGGAAGGAGGCCAACAATGAGCGAAGAACGTAACGCACGTAAAGTGCAAACTGGTAAAGTTGTTAGCGATAAAATGGATAAAACGATTGTTGTTGCTGTAGAAACTTACAAAAACCATAAATTGTACCATAAACGCATCAAGGTTACTAAAAAGTTCAAAGCGCATGACGAAGAAAACACTGCGAAAATCGGTGACACGGTGAAAATCATGGAGACTCGTCCGCTTTCGAAAGATAAACGCTGGAGACTTACTGAAATCGTAGAAAAAGCGGTTATCATCTAATGCATTATCAGCATAGCTGGAAGGAGGAATACTAAATGATTCAACCATTTACACGTTTGGCTGTAGCCGACAACTCCGGTGCGAAGGAACTGATGTGTATCCGCGTACTCGGCGGTACGGGACGTCGTACAGCACAAATCGGTGATCTGATCGTTTGTTCTGTAAAACAAGCAACACCAGGCGGCGTTGTCAAAAAAGGTGATGTAGTTAGAGCGGTTGTCGTTCGTACGAAACGTTCTGTACGTCGTAAAGACGGTTCCTACATCGGTTTTGATGAAAATGCAGCTGTTGTTGTAAAAGACGACAGAAGCCCACGTGGAACACGTATTTTCGGACCTGTTGCTCGTGAACTTCGCGAGAAAGACTTCATGAAAATCGTTTCCTTGGCCCCAGAGGTTATCTAATAGATTAAGCTCGTGATGTTTAGAAACAGGAGGTGTACGAAATGCCAAGAGTGAAAAAAGTTCTGGAATCCCATAACAACAAACTTCACGTTAAAAAAGAAGATACGGTTATGGTGATCAGCGGTAAAGACAAAGGTAAAAAAGGCCGTGTCATCGCTGCTTATCCTCGTGAGAACCGCGTCCTTGTGGAAGGTGTTAACATGATTAAAAAACACCAGAAGCCTAACCAGCAAAATCCGCAAGGCGGCATTATCGAGAAGGAAGCTCCGATTCACGTTTCCAACGTGATGCACATCGATCCAAAGAGCGGAAAAGTAACCCGTGTTGGTTACAAAGTGTTGGATAACGGAAAGAAAGTGCGCGTTGCTAAACGTTCCGGAGAAATTATCGACTAATTGAACCGAATGAGAAAGGAGGGCTATGATTCATGGCATCAAGAATGAAAGAACGTTACCTGCAAGAAATCGCTCCTGGTTTGATGCAGAAGTTTAACTATACAACGGTAATGCAAGTGCCTAAAATCGAGAAAATCGTTATCAACATGGGTGTGGGCGACGCTGTCCAAAACTCCAAAGTGTTGGATTCCGCAGTAAACGATTTGCAACTGATCGCAGGTCAAAAACCTGTAATCACTCGTGCTAAAAAATCTATCGCAGGTTTCAAACTGCGTGAGAACATGCCTATCGGTGTGAAAGTTACATTGCGCGGCGAGCGTATGTACTACTTCCTCGATAAATTGTTTAACGTTACATTGCCTCGTGTCCGCGACTTCCGCGGTGTATCGAGCAAAGCGTTCGACGGACGTGGTAACTACACACTGGGTCTGAAAGAACAATTGATCTTCCCAGAGATCGAGTATGATAAAGTAGACAAAGTCCGCGGTATGGACATTGTTATTGTAACAACGGCGAAAACAGACGAAGAGTCCCGTGAGTTGCTCACGCAACTGGGAATGCCTTTCGTAAAATAAAGTTGGCATAACGTTTCCGGGTGTCTGGAAGGACTCCCTTTTCTCCGAAATTATTTAGGAGGTGTCAGGCTAAAGTGGCAAAAACTTCGATGAAAGTTAAACAACAACGTACACCAAAGTTTAAAGTGCGTTCTTATACACGCTGTGAGCGTTGCGGACGTCCACATTCGGTGCTGCAAAAGTTCAAAATTTGCAGAATTTGCTTCCGTGAATTAGCTTATAAAGGCCAGATTCCTGGCGTGAAAAAAGCAAGCTGGTAAAAAGTCCTGAACGGGAAGGAGGTTAACTCACAATGACTATGTCTGATCCAATTGCAGATATGCTTACTCGTATTCGTAACGCGAACACTGTTCGTCACGAAACAGTAGAAATGCCTGCTTCGACAATGAAAAAACAAATCGCCGATATCCTGAAGCGTGAAGGTTTCATCCGTGACGCTGAAGTTATCGATGATAACAAACAAGGGATTATCCGTGTTTTCCTGAAATACGGTCAAAATAACGAGCGCGTTATCACTGGTCTGAAAAGAATCAGTAAACCTGGTCTTCGTGTTTACACGAAAAGCAACGAAGTACCTCGTGTACTTGGTGGCCTGGGTATCGCGATCATCTCGACATCCAAAGGTGTTATGACGGACAAAGAAGCTCGTCAATCGAAATCCGGCGGAGAAGTCGTTTGCTACGTTTGGTAATATAACGTCACAAGATAGGAGGTGCAACATATGTCTCGTATTGGTCGCAAACCAATTACAGTACCAAGTGGTGTGGACATCACACTGGACAACACCGTTATTACGGTAAAAGGACCAAAAGGAACTCTGACTCGTGAACTTCATAAAGACATGAAGGTTACAGTTGAGAACAACGAAATTACAGTTGTGCGTCCTTCCGATAACAAAACTCACCGTTCTTTGCACGGCACAACGCGCAGCGTTGTAAGCAACATGGTGAGCGGCGTTACTGAAGGATTCGCAAAATCTCTGGAGTTGGTTGGGGTCGGATATCGTGCAAGCAAATCCGGAGATAAAATCGTTCTGAACGTTGGATACTCTCACCCGGTTGAAATTACACCGGAAGCGGGAATTGAATTCGAAGTTCCTTCGAATACAAAAATCATCGTTCGCGGGATCGACAAAGAGCGCGTAGGTGCTTACGCTGCTAAAATCCGTTCCGTTCGTGAACCTGAGCCGTACAAAGGTAAAGGTATTAAATATGAAGGCGAGCGTATCATCCGTAAGGAAGGTAAAGCCGGTAAGAAGAAATAAGATTTCTCTTACCGCCTTTGCGCGGCTTTCGGCTTGCTTGCTTCGTGTGTTTCTAATATACCCCGTGGCTTCCGGTTTGAAGCCAGCGAGGTAACCTGAAAGGAGTGAATCCCTGAGATGATTACGAAACAAGATAAAAACAAGGCTCGTCTGAAAAGACACCTGCGTGTTCGTAAGAAAATCCAAGGAACGGCAGCACGTCCTCGTTTGAACGTATTCCGTTCTGGTAAACATATGTACGCTCAAATTATCGATGACGTAGCTGGTGTAACGATCGCTTCCGCGTCTACTGTAGACAAAGAACTGAGCAGCGACATCAAAAACGGCGCTTCTGTTGAGTCAGCTCGTAAAGTTGGCGAACTCGTTGCAAAACGTGCGAAAGACAAAGGCGTTTCTAACATCGTATTTGACCGTAGCGGATATCTGTACCATGGTCGTATCGCAGCATTGGCTGAAGCGGCTCGTGAAGCAGGACTTGAGTTTTAAGATATTTTTCAAAAGGAGGTTAACGACTTGCGTGTAGATCCGAATACTTTGGAACTGACTGAAAGAGTTGTAAATATTAATCGCGTAGCTAAAGTAGTAAAAGGCGGACGCCGTTTCAGCTTTAGCGCACTGGTTGTAGTCGGCGACGGCAACGGCTGGGTTGGAGCTGGTATCGGTAAAGCGGGCGAAGTACCTGATGCAATTCGCAAAGGTATTGAAGACGCTAAGAAAAACCTTGTACACGTTCCACTCGTAGGAACATCGATTCCTCACTTGGTAACAGGTAAGTTCGGCGCAGGACGCGTTCTGTTGAAACCAGCATCTGAAGGTACTGGTGTTATCGCTGGTGGTCCTGTACGTGCGGTTCTCGAACTTGCTGGTGTAGGTGACATTTTGACAAAATCTCTGGGTTCTTCGAATTCCATGAACATGGTCAATGCGACTTTGGAAGGTTTGTCCCGTTTGAAGCGTGCTGAAGACGTGGCTAAACTGCGCGGAAAATCCGTCGAAGAGCTTCTGGGTTAAGGAGGGAATCTCATGGCTAAATTGGAAATTACCCTCGTCCGCAGCTTGATCGGACGTCCGGAGACGCAAAGAACAACTGTGAAAACATTGGGCTTGCGCAAAATCAACAGCAAAGTGGTTCAAAACGATAATCCAGCCATTCGTGGTATGATTAACAAAGTAAGTCACTTGGTAGCTGTTAAAGAAGTAGAAGCTTAATACGGGATATTCCCATAAATCTTTAAGGAGGTGCAACGAACGATGAAGTTACATGAGCTTTCCCCAGCTCCTGGATCCCGCAAAGAGCGTAAACGTCTTGGTCGCGGTCCAAGTAGTGGTACGGGTAAAACATCAGGTCGCGGTCACAAAGGACAAAACGCTCGTTCCGGCGGTGGTGTACGTCCGGGCTTCGAAGGTGGACAAAATCCATTGTATCGTCGCTTGCCAAAACGTGGTTTCGTAAACCCAACTCGCAAGGAATATGCGGTTGTGAATATTGAAGACCTGAACAGTTTTGCTGCGGGTACTGAAGTAACTCCAGAATTCTTGATGACGAACGGCGTAGTTAAAAACGCTAAATCCGGAATCAAGATCCTGGGTAACGGTGAAGTCACTGTGAAGCTGACTGTTAAAGCTAACAAGTTTTCTCAATCTGCGGTGGAGAAAATTGAAGCTGCCGGCGGTACAACCGAGGTGATTTAATGTTCAAGACCCTAAAGAATATCTGGCGGGTTGAAGATCTGCGCAAAAGGGTATTATTTACCCTTTTTGTACTGATCATTTACCGCATCGGATCCTTCGTTCCAGTACCTGGAGTAAACAAAGAGGTTTTCGAAGCGACAAATTCTGCGGGTAAAGAAGTTTTTGGACTTCTCAATACGTTCTCGGGTGGAGCACTGTTCCAGTTCTCGATCTTTGCACTCGGGATCGTACCTTACATCACTGCGTCTATCATAGTACAGTTGCTTTCCATGGACGTTATCCCTAAGTTAGCGGAATGGGCTAAGCAAGGTGAACAAGGTAAGAAAAAATCAGCTCAGCTGACTCGTTATTTAACGATCGGTCTGGCATTGATTCAAGCGTTTGGTACGTCGATCGGATTCAACCGCTTGTACAATACAGAGATGGTGCCTAACGCCACTTTTGCTGATTATATCTTGATCGCGATTGTACTTACGGCCGGTACTTCATTCCTGATGTGGCTTGGTGAGCAGATCACCGAGAAGGGCATAGGAAACGGGATTTCGATTTTGATCTTTGCGGGTATCCTCTCAACGGTGCCTAACATTATCAAACAGACAATCGAGTCCGACTTCATTCAACCTGATCAGTTGTTCATGAACATCCTTAAAGGTGTAATCGTCGCAATTGTTATTGTGTTGATTATCATCGGTGTCATTTACATTCAGCAGGCGATTCGGAAAATTCCTGTACAGTACGCGAAACGCGTCGTAGGTAACAAAATGTACGGTGGACAGAATACACATATCCCGCTGAAGATTAACGCAGCAGGTGTTATCCCTGTCATCTTTGCTTCATCTCTGTTGATGTTCCCAACGATTATCGCCAACTTCTGGGCTGATCGTTTATGGGCACAGTGGATCGGACAAAATCTGACTACTCACAAACCTCTGGGTATGTTATTGTATGTCGTGATGATCTTCGGTTTCACTTTCTTCTATACTTTTGTACAGATGAATCCACAGCAGATGGCTGATAATATGAAAAAGAACGGCGGTTACATCCCAGGCATTCGTCCGGGTAAAGCAACCGAGAAATATCTGACCCGTGTCATGACTCGTTTGACAATGGCCGGAGCCATCTTCTTGGCAGTCATTTCCGTTCTGCCTGTATTCTTAGGGGCACTTTCTGGTTTGCCTCAATCGGCGCAAATTGGAGGAACGTCTCTCCTGATCGTTATCGGTGTTGCGCTCGATACCATGAAGCAAATCGAAAGCCAATTGATCAAACGCCACTACAAAGGTTTTATCAATAAATAGGCAATAGGTACCGGTCAAGCTAAGATTTACTTGCCGGCACCTATTGTGCTGTTTGTTGATGTAGGGTAGTCTTGGAGGGAGTGACATAACGTGAACATCCTATTCATGGGCCCTCCGGGGGCAGGAAAAGGAACGCAAGCAGACGTCATCGTGAAAGAGTTCGGTATTCCCCACATTTCAACAGGCGATGCATTTCGTCTGGCGATTAAGCAGGGAACTCCCATTGGCCTGAAAGCCAAGGAATATATGGATCAAGGATTGCTTGTACCAGATGATGTAACCATCGGCATCGTTGAAGAACGATTGCAGCAGCCTGACTGCAGAGAAGGTTTCCTCTTGGATGGTTTTCCAAGAACCCTGTCTCAAGCAGAAGCGCTTGATGGCATCCTGGACCGACTGAACTCAGGTCTCGATCATGTAATCAACCTGAAAGTGGACCGCGACAAATTGCTGGCTCGTTTGACGGGTCGTCGCATTTGCAAAAACTGTGGCGCCACTTATCATGTCGTATTCAATCCGCCTAAGCAGGAAGGTATTTGTGATAAATGCGGCGGCGAGTTGTACCAACGCTCGGATGATAACGAAGAGAGCGTAGGAACCCGTCTTGACGAATATATCAACAAAACAGCACCACTCCTCACGTTTTATGAGAACAAAGGTCTTCTTCGTCAAATGAACGGAGAACAGGATATTGATCAAGTCTCTCAAGAGATCGTGTCCTTACTGCGAGGTTAATTGAATGATCATTGGTAAGTCCGAAACGGAACTGGGCTTGATGAGGGAAGCAGGGAGAATCGTTGCGGAAACGCATCGTCTCTTGGCAGAGCATATCGCTCCCGGTATTACGACTGGAGAACTTGACCATATGGCCGATCAATACATCCGCAGTCAAGGAGCTGTGCCGTCTTTCAAAGGTTATAACGGTTTTCCTGCCAGTGTGTGCGCTTCAGTAAATGAAGAGTTGGTGCATGGATTTCCCGGCAAACGCAAGTTGAACGAGGGCGATATCGTTACGTTTGACATTGGCGCGCAGTACCAGGGGTATCATGGAGATTCTGCCTGGACTTATCCGGTCGGCCGTATTTCCGAAGAAGCCCGTCGTCTTCTGGACGTTACCGAGGCTTCGTTATACGCAGGTCTGGCGCTGGTTAAACCGGACATTCGCTTGTTTACTATATCTCATGCGATTCAGAAATATATTGAGGATGCCGGTTTTTCGGTAGTTCGGGAATATGTCGGTCACGGCATAGGAGCGGATCTGCACGAAGAACCCCAAATTCCGAACTATGGTCTTCCTGATCGGGGACCACGGCTTAAAGCGGGCATGGTGCTGGCCATAGAGCCGATGGTTAACGCAGGTAGCCGGTATGTGAAAACGTTGGAAGATAACTGGACTGTCGTTACTGTTGACGGATCGTTATGTGCCCACTTTGAACACACCGTAGCAGTTACACCAGATGGCATGGAAATTTTCACAAAACTGAATGCGTAGGTGATGAGGCATGAATAATCAGTCTAATCCGCAGCTCGGTCAACTTGTGAAGATCCGTAAAGGCCGCAATGCGGACCAAGCCGCGGTAATTGTTGCTATAGCGGACAGTAGGTTCGTGTATATAGCGGATGGAGACAAACGTAAGTTTGATCAACCCAAGAAGAAGAATATTCTTCATCTGGAGCTCCAGCCGATGATCAGCAGCGAGGTTGTAAACAGTTTAAACGAGAGTGGTCGGGTGACAAACGGAAAGCTCCGCTATGCGGTTCATTCGTTTCTGGAATCCACCAACATTCAAGCTGAAGAGAAAGGAGACTGACTAATGGCCAAGGAAGATGTCATTGAAGTGGAAGGCACGGTTCTTGAACCGCTGCCGAATGCAACATTCAAGGTTGAGCTTGAGAACGGTCATCAAATTCTCGCTCACGTTTCCGGCAAGCTGCGGATGCACTTTATCCGTATCCTGACTGGTGACAAAGTAGTTGTTCAGTTATCGCCTTATGATCTGACAAAAGGACGTATAACTTACCGTAAATAGTAGTAGACAGTTGCAATGAACTGTGAAGCTTGAAGCGGGTTTTGCCCGGCAAAACTTGCGAAAGCTTCGAAGCCGGTTTTACAATGGTAAAACGAGGTCAATGCTTACGAAGAGAGTTTTGCTAAGCAGAACTTTGAGGAGGTAATTCACATGAAGGTAAGACCTTCGGTCAAACCGATTTGCGAAAAATGCAAAGTCATTCGCCGCAAAGGGAATGTTATGGTTATCTGTGAAAATCCGAAACACAAACAAAAACAAGGTTAATGAAGGGGGTGTAGCGTAAAATGGCACGTATAGCTGGTGTGGATTTGCCACGTGATAAGCGCGTTGAGATCGCCTTGACTTATATTTTCGGAATCGGTAAAACGACTTCCCAGAAAATTCTGAGCTCTACAGGCATCAATCCGGACACTCGTGTTCGTGATTTGACGGAAGATGAAGTCAGCAAATTGCGTGAAAGTATCGACAAAGAGGTCAAAGTAGAAGGTGACCTGCGTCGTGAAATCTCTTTGAATATTAAACGTTTGACGGAGATCGGTTGTTACCGTGGAGTTCGTCATCGTCGTGGTCTGCCTGTTCGTGGACAACGTACGAAAACGAATGCTCGTACTCGTAAAGGTCCTCGTCGTACAGTAGCGAACAAGAAGAAATAATAAGGGGGGATAAGAGAAAATGGCTAAACCGAAAAAAGTCGTACGTACTAAACGTCGTGACCGTAAAAATATTGAATCTGGCGTGGCACATATCCGTTCCACTTTCAATAACACTATCGTTACCATTACGGATCCTCACGGAAACGCAATTTCGTGGGCAAGCTCCGGCGGCCTCGGATTCAGAGGTTCCCGTAAATCGACTCCGTTTGCTGCACAAATGGCTGCTGAGACTGCTGCCAAAGCTGCAATGGAACATGGGATGAAAGCCGTTGAGGTTATGGTTAAAGGACCAGGCGCAGGCCGTGAAGCAGCGATCCGCTCTTTGCAAGCTGCAGGTCTGGAAGTTAACCTGATCAAAGACGTAACTCCAGTCCCACACAACGGATGCCGTCCTCCAAAACGTCGTCGTGTCTAATGAGATTTGCCCCTGCGTGTGGTATAAATCCAGCACAATCTGCTAATAATGGTTGTTTAGGCATACTACTACATGTTTTCGCAAGAGAAGGTAAATGTTTCATAGAGGACCGACGTTTTGAAGGAGGGGTATTGCAGTGATTGAAATCGAAAAGCCGAAAATTGAGACGGTTGACGTCAACGATGATGGCACCTATGGGAAATTCGTAGTAGAACCGCTGGAGCGCGGATACGGAACGACGCTTGGAAACTCGCTTCGCCGAATCTTGCTCTCGTCACTGCCGGGTGCGGCAGTGTCTTCGGTTCAAATCGATGGCGTTCTGCATGAATTTGCTACAGTTCCTGGCGTAATGGAAGATGTAACGGAGATTATTCTTAACCTGAAAGCTTTGTCGCTTAAAATTCATTCGGATGAGGAGAAAGTGCTCGAGATTGATGCTGAAGGCGAAGGAGCAATCACGGCTGGAGATATCCGTGCTGATTCCGATGTGGAAATCCTTAACCCGGATCTGCACATTGCTACGCTCGGACCAGGTTCGAGACTTCACATGCGTATTTTTGCCAATCGCGGTCGCGGCTACGTCCAGGCAGATCGGAATAAACGCGATGACCAGCCGATCGGCGTCATCCCAGTCGATTCCATCTTCACCCCGATCAGCCGCGTTAACTACGCTGTGGAAAATACGCGTGTTGGCCAAGTAACCAACTATGACAAGCTCACGTTGGAAGTTTGGACAGACGGAAGTATTCGTCCTGAAGAGGCTGTAAGCCTCGGCGCTAAAATTTTGACCGAGCATTTGATGCTCTTCGTGGGTCTTACAGACGAAGCGAAAGATGCTGAGATCATGGTCGAAAAAGAAGAAGACAAAAAAGAAAAAGTACTCGAAATGACGATCGAAGAGCTGGATCTCTCTGTTCGTTCCTACAACTGCCTGAAACGTGCCGGTATTAATACTGTGCAAGAGCTGACTACGAAAACGGAAGAAGACATGATGAAAGTCCGTAACCTCGGACGCAAGTCTTTGGAAGAAGTTCAAGAGAAGCTCGAAGAATTGGGTCTGGGACTCCGTACAGAAGAATAGACAGCTGAGTGCTTGAAGTGAAGGAGGGAAAACAATGGCATACCAAAAGTTGGGCCGTAATTCCAGCGCGCGTAAAGCTTTGTTCCGTGACCTGGTAACCGACCTGTTCTTGTACGAGCGCATTCAGACAACTGAAGCGAAAGCAAAAGAGGTTCGCTCTATTGCTGAAAAACTGATCACTAAAGCGAAAAAGGGAGATCTTCATGCCCGTCGCCAAGTGGCAGCTTATGTTCGCCGCGAAACTATCGATGGTGAGCAAGATGCAATCCAAAAACTGTTTAGCGAATTGTCCGGTCGTTACGCTGAGCGTCCAGGTGGATACACTCGTATCCTTAAACTGGGACCTCGTCGTGGTGACGCAGCGCCTATGGTTTACTTGGAACTGGTTGACCGCGCGTAAAACAGATGAGATGAGGAAAGGGGACAGAGTCGTTGATTCTGGATTAACCCTTTTTTTCACTTCATTTCGGAATTCGTGCTGTAATAGAAGCTCCGGAAGGGGCTTCTTTTGCTGTTCGGGGTAGGGTATGTATAGTATGGAACAAAGGTGTGGTAATGATGCGCAACTTGTGCATGACGCTTGCTTATGATGGCACTGCTTATTATGGCTTCCAGGTACAGCCGGGGGGGAATACGATTCAGGATCATCTTGAAGATGCCATTCATGCATTGACAGGTGAGACGGTCAAGATAACGGGGTCAGGTAGAACTGACGCGGGTGTTCATGCTCGCAGGCAGATCTTCAACTTTGCTACCGAATCTCAAATCCCGATTGAAAGATGGTGTATTGCACTTAATTCTAGATTACCCTCTGATATTGTTGTTATTGATGCGATAGAGGTACCGCTTGAGTTTCATTCTCGCTATGCAGCGAAAACGAAGACGTACCGCTATACGATCAATGCAAATCAATTTCCGGATGTATTCAACAGAAGGCTGCAATATCATCATCATGCCAGGTTAGACGTAACTGCAATGCAGGAGGGGCTTCGTCATTTTATTGGTACGTATGATTTCACCTCCTTTGCTTCTCGCAAGTCTCAGAAAGACAATCATATTCGTTCGGTATACGACGCATGGATAGAGGTTGACCGTTCAATGTGCAGAGATCATCCGCGCGATCAGGGAGTCATTCATATTTATGTGAGCGGCAACGGCTTTTTGCAGCATATGGTTCGCATTATTGTAGGTACACTGCTGGAGATCGGAGAGGGCAAACGGAAAGCCTCTGATGTACCGAATATGATTGCCGCATGTAATCGCTCTGCTGCAGGACCAACTGCGGTAAGTTGCGGTTTAATGCTCTGGGATCTTGAATACAAAAAAGATTAAATTTGGTGAGTGAAAAGGTTAATTAACACTTGCGATTTAATCTCCTATCATGTAATATAAAAGTTGTGTTTTCTTAATGGCTTTCCCACAGCCCCAATTAAGAGGGTCACATCGTAACAACTATCCATCAACACCTAAAGTTATCACTTAATGAACGAAGATAAATGAAAATGAGATTTTGAACATTTTAAGGAGGAACTTTTCATGCGTACAACGTACATGGCGAAGCCTAACGAAGTTGAGCGCCAATGGCACATCATTGATGCCGAAGGCAAAACGCTCGGACGTTTGGCGAGCGAAGCAGCTGCTTTGATCCGCGGCAAACACAAGCCACAATTCACTCCACATGTGGACACTGGCGATTTCGTAGTTATCATCAACGCTGAGAAAATCGTATTGACTGGTAAAAAAATGCAAGACAAGAAATACTACCGTCACTCGATGCACCCAGGTGGTTTGAAAGTAACTTCTGCAGAAGATATGGTTAAAAACAAACCGGAACGTATGTTGGAATTGGCTGTTCGCGGTATGCTTCCTAAAACTCGCATGGGCGAAAAAATGAAGCTGAGACTTAAAGCGTACAGAGGCACTGAGCATCCACATGCAGCACAAAAACCAGAAGTTTACGAACTTCGCGGTTAATTAAAAGGAGGACAGTTTCATGGCACAAGTACAATACTATGGGACAGGTCGTCGTAAACATTCGGTAGCTCGTGTTCGCCTTGTACCGGGTGAAGGACGCATTGTCATCAACAAACGTGATATTAATGAATACTTCGGTTTGGAAACACTCAAACTGATCGTAAAACAACCACTGACTTTGACAGAAACGCTTAGCAACTATGACGTTTTGGTTATCGCTCATGGTGGCGGAATCTCCGGTCAAGCTGGAGCAATCCGTCATGGTATCTCCCGCGCTCTGCTCAAAGCAGATCCGGAATACCGTGCTTCCCTGAAAAAAGCAGGATTCCTGACTCGTGACCCACGGATGAAAGAACGTAAAAAATACGGTCTCAAAGCCGCTCGTCGCGCTCCTCAATTCTCCAAACGTTAATATGTATTACAAGCCTCTGGCCTCGGCCAGAGGTTTTTTGTTGCCTATAAAACGTGGATTAGTTGTTCCAAGGATTGCTCAAACAACAATTTCTCATATGTATATGATCTAACATGGCTTATTTCTCATCTTAGATTTGGCTGCAGATAGATCATTCCAGACAGGGTTATACGAGACCCCAATCATCAGTTTTTCTTATGAATTCAATAAAAGTCACTTACATGTATGCACAGAGAATTCAAATTTTTTCATGCACGGTTGGTCCCTTTGCATCTCATATTTGGTCTTAGCACAAGCATTATCATTACGGATTTTAGTACAGTTTAATGCAGATAACCCTATAGGGACAAAGGATTTCACGATTAGCATAGCAAATTGGACTCTAATGCCTTCTTTCCTGCTTAAGTTAATTGCAATGGATTCATTTGAAGAGAACCTAAAGAGAATCTAAGTATTCACAAAATGATTGGTAATCCACTCACAAAAATGGGCTGCGAATGAATCATTTTACCATGTGGCAGGCATTGACATCCCCCCTGAAAGATTTATACTATACATAATTCTTATTAGATTGGTCGGCATTAAAGTTTTCGGTAAAAGCAGAATGGGGGAAATTCAGAATGAACTTGTTGGAAAAAGAAAATCTTGCTCGGACGAAAGCAGAAGAATTGGAAAACGCAAGCCCTGAGGATATTATCCGTTACGCTGTTGAGACATTCCCAAATATCACTTTTGCATGCAGCTTTGGTGCGGAAGATGTTGTACTTGTAGATATGCTGCAGAAGGTAAGTCCATCTACGGATGTTTTTTATCTCGACACTGATTTTCATTTCAAGGAAACGTATGAGACTCGTGATCTTATGAAAGAGAAATACAATATGGATTTTGTGCGTGTCTCTCCCAAAATTACGCCTGAAGAGCAGGCGGCCCAACATGGAGAGGAATTGTGGAAATCGGATCCTAATGCTTGCTGCAATATTCGCAAGGTTGAGCCGCTGACACGTATTCTTTCCAAGTATGATGCATGGATCACGGGAATTCGCAGAGATCAAGCACCGACTCGTGCTAATGCGAAGAAGGTGGAATACGATACGAAGTTTGGACTTATGAAATTTAACCCGATCGCTCATTGGACTTCTGAGGATGTGTGGGAATATATTCGGGCCAATAACGTTGTATATAACCCTCTCCATGATCAGAACTATCCGAGCATTGGTTGTGAACATTGCACCCGTCAAGTTATGCCAGGTGAAGATCCGCGTGCAGGACGATGGTCCGGTAATGATAAAACAGAATGCGGACTTCATAAATAAAGTATTCGAAATAGCGTGAACATCCTTTAGACCTTAGATCATAGCTTTGAACATTTCTCTATCGAACCTCCACTATGAAGAGAATTTAGGGGGCTGACAAAATGACATCGCTTCTGCCTCTATGACGTTATCCGGTATAAAAGTACGTGGTCAGCTCCGTGATGGAGAGTACCCGCCACCAGAATTTACTCGTTCTGAGGTAGCTGAAGTGTTGATTAAGGGAATGGCGGAGCAAGTCCGCTCCTAACGGTATATTTGTCCATCTTGTCCCATATAGATGATTAGAGTCATTTATAGGGACGAGGTGGTTTTTTTATGCGTAAAAATATGGGGAAGCATTTTGTGGTATGGATCCGGTTGCGTACAGTAAAGCGTGTGCTGCTAAGCCTCTGTCTACTTGCGATGTTGGTGGCTGTGGTGACGTATGAACTTCCTTCATCGAAGACGTCCGGATATTGGGGGCTGCCGCTAGCAGGTAAAGTCATTGCGATCGATGCAGGGCATGGTGGACCAGACGGGGGGGCTGTGAGCAAGCAGGGGGTCATCGAGAAGGATATCAATTTGTCGATTGCTTTGTATGTACGGGACTATCTGCAGCAAGCTGGAGCACTGGTGGTCATGACACGAGAGATTGACACAGATCTTGCAGAGGCAGATACCAGAGGATATTCCAAACGGAAGACAGAAGATCTCAAGCAAAGAGTAAGACGAATTGAAGACAAGCAGGCAGATCTGTTTATCAGCATTCACATGAACAGTGTCCCTTCGAACCGCTGGAGTGGCGCACAGGTCTTTTATACACCCAACCACCCGGACAATGAAGGCTTGGCCAATCTGTTGCAGCAAGAGATGATCCGTAATCTTGAAAATACAGATCGAATTGCAAAAACGGTAAATACCGTATATCTGCTTCAAGCATTGAAAATTCCGTCTGCTCTCGTAGAAGTTGGTTTCTTATCTCATCCGGATGAGGCACGTCTTCTTGCCGATGAAGCATATCAGCGTAAAGTAGCCGCTTCCATCTATAATGGAATATTGAGGTATTCCTCGGGGGAACGTCCCAAAAATTAGTTACAAAGAGAAGGAGAATGTTATAATTAACACAGCATACCTAATTACATGCCAATAGATAAAGCTGAGGTGCTGTCTGATGATATCAAAAGAACAGATACTTGAACTATTGCAACCTTTACAGGAACCACAATTGGGAGTGAGTCTGACCGAGCTTCAATGGATTCGTGATGTCATGGTAAAAGAAAATCATGTGGCACTGACCATTGTTACATTGGACAATCAGACTGAGGATACAACTGCTCTTAGTGATGCCGCACGTAACCTATTGTCTCAACATGGGATTCAGGATGTACATATACGCCTGCGTGCAGCATCAGAACATGAACGAGAGAGTGTGAATGCAGGACAACCTGGGAATGAGCAGAATGACGAAGAAGTGCTTGTAAAAGGCCACGCTGCAGGTTTGGATGGTCATGAGTTATTAAGCCCTGAATCGGGTGTTCGCTATATTGCAGTAGCAAGTGGCAAAGGTGGGGTAGGTAAATCTACAGTCACAGTGAATCTGGCTGCTGCCCTCGCTCGGCAAGGTAAAAAAGTTGGATTAATTGATGCGGACATCTATGGTTTCAGTGTACCTGATATGATGGGGATTGAAGAATACCCAGTTGTAGAGGATGGAATCATTCAGCCGGTCGAGCGTTTCGGTGTGAAAGTGATGTCGATGGGATTTTTCATTCGTGAAAATAACCCTGTAATCTGGCGTGGTCCCATGCTGGGTCGCATGCTGCGTCAGTTCTTTACAGATGTAAATTGGGGAGAACTGGACTACATGCTGCTTGATTTGCCTCCAGGCACAGGTGACATAGCCCTGGATGTGCATCAAATGCTGCCACAGAGCAAGGAGATCATCGTGACAACGCCGCACGCAACAGCAGCATTTGTAGCCGCGAGAGCGGGTGCAATGGCGATTCAGACCGAGCATGAGCTGCTGGGTGTGGTAGAGAACATGGCTTATTACGAATGTGGCAAATGTGGAGAGAAAGACTATGTCTTTGGTCGTGGGGGCGGTGGACGTCTTGCGGAAAGCCTGCACACAGAGCTGCTCGCACAGATTCCTCTCGGTTCACCGGACAATCATCCATCGGAGCCTGATTTCTCGCCATCTGTATATAAGGCTGATACACGCATCGGTGCCATATACGATGAAGTAGCGCAGACAATTGAGACTAAGTTTTAGCATATTGAAAAAATCAGCACAACATCAAAAAGCCTGCATCCATCGGATGCGGGCTTTTATAACGTATAACATGGTTCCGTTCCTGAAATCAGGATTAACTGTCTCGACAGGGATTATGATCCTCCTCCACTTCCGGAGTCACCACCACTTCCGCCATCTCCACTGTCGCCGCCGCCACCACCTTCACCTTCTTGGCCACCGCCGCCGCCCTCCTGCTGTCCGCCTTGTTCTTGACCGCCGGATTCAACTTTTGGTTGCAGTTCTTCCTGTACTACTTTTTTGAGCAGCGTGAGCACTT
Organism: Paenibacillus sp. PvP094; assembly: GCF_040546835.1. Classification (NCBI taxonomy): domain Bacteria; kingdom Bacillati; phylum Bacillota; class Bacilli; order Caryophanales; family Paenibacillaceae; genus Paenibacillus; species Paenibacillus sp. PvP094. The sequence continues at coordinate 2,872,104 of NZ_JBEPOM010000001.1, forward strand.
CCATCCGAAATAGCGGATTCTGCATGACTTCTTGCATTACGGTCATGGTCTGTTTACGATACTCTGGGGTTTTGGTCATGTCCATAAACATTTTGGACACTTCCGGTGATTTCATGATATCCCCAACCGATTTCTGATAAGTGGGATCTTTAATCAACTGCATATGCAGCTGCTTGCTTTGTGAGTTAATGGCTTTGGCAAATTCACTTGCAAATTGTGGATCTGTCATGATTTTCTCGAATTCCTTTTGGTACTCGGGAGCCGTGATGGTATCTTTAACAGCAATACGTATTTGTTCTGAAGATTGCATGGGCATTAACATTTTCATACCGATGGTTCCAGACCCGCCACCCGATCCGCCGCCACTTTGTTCGGAATCTCCACCTTCGCCGCCACCCCCCGGAGGAACTTTGGCCAGTTAAAGCTTCTTCTACAGCCTTCTTGCCTTCATCACTTTTCAGAATATCCACGACCATCGTTTTCATCTCTTTATAACTGCCCTGAGGAGGCGAAGAATTCTGATCTGAACCGCAGCCGGCAAGCATGACGGATAGCCCCAATACGGCGCAGCTTAGCTGCCACAAAGGCCGTTTCATGTGCATAACCCCTCCTTGATTAGATACTGCATGTAGTATGTGATGGGCAAGCACTAAATATGTTGAATGGTGATGGTTTTTTGCTGAGAAGGTTGGTAAAATAAACTCTCGGGGGTGGAAAACATTTGAATTTACGTAAATGGTTTTTCCTATTTTGGACAGCCTTACTTATCGGAGCAGCCGGATCGCTAGTAACAGGTCTCATTATGATGCTGGTGAACGGGGAGAGAACGAACGGAATTATCGATTTTCTGCTGTATCTCCTGATTTTATTTGGATCAGGGGTGATGATTAGTGTGTATTCTCAGATGGGTTTTTTCGCTTACTTGATACTGAATTATATGGGCAAAGGTGTATTTCCGAAACGCGGATGGCAGATCGTTCAGCTTGTTTTAACCGTGCTCGCTTTACTTGACGTCATGTTTTTGCGTTTGTTCGTCGGAGGCGGACGAGAACGTCTGTCCGATATCGTACTTGGCATCATTATTTTGGCAGCTGCAATTGTTACCGCTTACGTGAAAGTGAAAAAGACACATATTTCGGCAATGGTCCCAACGCTCTTTTTCATGATTGCAGTAACCGTGGTGGAGACGATCGGTGTGCTCCGAATTGATGTAAATGCCGCTACCACCTTTATTGTGGTCCCGTTGCTGGCATGTAATGCATACCAAATGCTAATATTACATAAGCTGGTGGATGGTTCTGCAGAGCAGGCGGTGAACGGGAGAACGGAGCAAGCATAAGGAAGACCGCTACTGAGGATTTTTTAATAAAACGCGAAAAAGAGCTAACCTGGTTAGCTCTTTTCATTTATGCTGCCAATGTGATGCCAAACCTTCAGAATGGAGTATACAGCCTATAGTTAACCGTAAATCTTGTGAGTGTTATTGAGCACTGGCTTGATCTCGGACTTCTGTACCCTTGGCACTGGAATGATTCAGCAGTTCGGAGACTGTTACGAATTCATACCCCTGGTTTCTTAATTTATCGATAATGACTGGCAGTGCTTCATGAGTTTGTTTGGAAGAATCACTCGCATGTAGAAGTACGATATCTCCAGGGTGCGCTTTGCTGACTACCCGATCTACGATGGTTTGTACACCTGGATTCTTCCAATCCTGTGAGTCGGTATCCCATTGAACGACCTGGTAGTTAAGACTGCTGGCTACTTGAAGTACGCGTTTGTCAAAATCCCCATTGGGCAGACGAAGCAGATTCGGTTCTTTTCCCGTTAAATCGGTTAAAATGCTATGAGCTGTCGAAATTTCCTTGCGAATTTCTTCTTCGGTCATGCTGCTGTAATTATCGTGCTTATGTCCGTGGCTGCCAATTTCGTATCCCGCTTCCTTGATGGAGGTTACAATCTCGGGGTGTGTTTTGCTCCAGGGGGAGGATAAGAAGAAGGTAGCCTTCTCTACTTTGTTATCCTGCAGCACTTTAAGGATTGGTTCCGTGCGCTTATCGCCCCAGCTAATATCAAATGTAAGTGCAATTACTTTTTTCTCTGTGGGTACGTTGTAGACAGCCGACGGTGCATCCTCCGAGAATACTGAAACATTGCCGCTTTCCAGATAAATAATCCCGATAGCAAAGACGGCAGCAGCCAGCACAATCAGGAAACGTTTAATCTTTTTGCCGCTAAATACATAGAACGAGTTCATTTCAATAAGCGCCCCTCTCCCATAAGAAATGCTTGTTTACTCTCCAATGTATGCTCGTACAGCGCAGTTATTCGCATGAGAAATTTGTTTGTCCATCAACTTCAGTCATTAGGAGGTTATCATGTTAAAATTCAGTACATTTCTAAGGGATCTGGGATCCATTCGTAACGCATTAATCTGGTCGGTCATATTGTTTGTTGCAGGGATAGGAGCTGGATGGGTAAGTACAGGTCCACTGCAGGACATATTATTGAACCAGATAGGCGGACTTCAAGAGGTAAGCAGACAGCTCGAACAGAGCGGAAATGTGCAATGGAATTTCTTTATCTTTATCTTTTTTAATAATGCCATCAAGAGTGTGCTCGTGATCTATGCAGGAATTTTCTTTGGAATATTGCCTGTTATATTTTTAGTAATTAACGGAATGGTTATCGGTTTTCTAGTGCATATCACCACAGATAATGGAGCCAGCCTTTTTGATATCGTGGTAAAGGGACTTTTACCGCACGGAATTATAGAAATTCCCGTCATTATCATTGCCTGTGCTTTTGGTCTCAAGTTTGGGGGACTGGCATCCAGAAGCCTCATTGAACTTGGAAGTGCCAAACGTCAGGGGTTAGGAAAACAGTGGGAGACTTTT
>NZ_JBEPOM010000001.1:2877500-4442500 GCF_040546835.1 Paenibacillus sp. PvP094
GGAGCCAGCCGCCGAAGGTGGGATAGATGATTGGGGTGAAGTCGTAACAAGGTAGCCGTATCGGAAGGTGCGGCTGGATCACCTCCTTTCTATGGAGAATCGTTTCCCGTAGCGGAAACATTCAAATAAGCAGTTTAGCTGCAAACTTACTCACTCGTTGCTCAGTTTTGAGAGCTCAAACTCTCAAACGTTTGGTGGCGATAGCGAAGGGGTTCCACACGTTCCCATCCCGAACACGACCGTTAAGCCCTTCAGCGTCGATGGTACTTGGACCGCAGGGTCCTGGGAGAGTAGAACGCCGCCAAGCGTAAACCCTATTGGGTTTCAATATTAATATACGGGCCCTTAGCTCAGTTGGTTAGAGCGCACCTCTGATAAGGGTGAGGTCGGTGGTTCGAGTCCACCAGGGCCCACCATTTACACTTTCATAATTTGATATGGGGCCATAGCTCAGCTGGGAGAGCGCCTGCCTTGCAAGCAGGAGGTCAGCGGTTCGATCCCGCTTGGCTCCACCAACAAGATTTCAAACTTGTTCTTTGAAAACTAGATATCGAAACGAAAATTGCGAATTAGAACATTCCTTTTAGCTGAACTTGTGTTAAAACAAGTTTCAAATATTAGTGATACTGTATGAGCGAGTGATCGAATGGAACGACTTTTGGATTTGCGCAAGCAAACCAAGGGAAGAGACAGCTCGAACACGAGCGAATTGGTTAAGCTACTAAGAGCACACGGAGGATGCCTAGGCGCTAGGAGCCGATGAAGGACGTGGCGAACAACGATACTGCCTCGGGGAGCTGTAAGCAAGCTTTGATCCGGGGATGTCCGAATGGGGAAACCCAGCTGGGGTAATATCCAGTTACTCATAACTGAATACATAGGTTATGTAGAGGCATACCAGGGGAACTGAAACATCTAAGTACCTTGAGGAAGAGAAAACAATAGTGATTCCGTCAGTAGCGGCGAGCGAACGCGGAACAGCCCAAACCAGAGAGCTTGCTCTCTGGGGTTGTGGGACGTCTCACATGGAGTTACAAAGGAACCGGTTAAATGAAGAGGTCTGGAAAGGCCCGCCAAAGAAGGTAAAAGCCCTGTAATTGAAAGCCTGTTCCCTCCGAGACGGATCCCGAGTAGTGCGGGGCACGTGAAACCCCGTATGAATCCGGCAGGACCATCTGCCAAGGCTAAATACTTCCTAGCGACCGATAGTGAAGCAGTACCGTGAGGGAAAGGTGAAAAGCACCCCGGAAGGGGAGTGAAATAGAACCTGAAACCGTGTGCTTACAAGAAGTCAGAGCCCATTTTAGGGGTGATGGCGTGCCTTTTGTAGAATGAACCGGCGAGTTACGTTCCCGTGCAAGGTTAAGGTGAAGAGCCGGAGCCGCAGCGAAAGCGAGTCTGAATAGGGCGACATAGTACGTGGACGTAGACCCGAAACCGGGTGATCTACCCCTGTCCAGGGTGAAGGTGCGGTAACACGCACTGGAGGCCCGAACCCACCGCACGTTGAAAAGTGCGGGGATGAGGTGGGGGTAGCGGAGAAATTCCAATCGAACTCGGAGATAGCTGGTTCTCCCCGAAATAGCTTTAGGGCTAGCCTCGGAAAACAGAGTCGTGGAGGTAGAGCACTGATTGGGTGCGGGGCCCGCAAGGGTTACCAAGCTCAGTCAAACTCCGAATGCCATAGACTTACTTCCGGGAGTCAGACAGTGAGTGCTAAGATCCATTGTCAAAAGGGAAACAGCCCAGACCATCAGCTAAGGTCCCCAAGTGTGTGTTAAGTGGGAAAGGATGTGGAGTTGCACAGACAACCAGGATGTTGGCTTAGAAGCAGCCACCATTGAAAGAGTGCGTAATAGCTCACTGGTCGAGTGACTCTGCGCCGAAAATGTAACGGGGCTAAACACACCACCGAAGCTATGGCTTGATGCTTTGCATCAGGGGTAGGGGAGCGTTGTATAAGGGTTGAAGGTGTACCGTAAGGAGCGCTGGACATTATACAAGTGAGAATGCCGGTATGAGTAACGAAAAGATCAGTGAGAATCTGATCCGCCGAAAGCCTAAGGGTTCCTGAGGAAGGCTCGTCCGCTCAGGGTAAGTCGGGACCTAAGGCGAGGCCGAAAGGCGTAGTCGAAGGACAACAGGTCGAAATTCCTGTACCACCGTAAATCGTTACGAGCGATGGGGGGACGCAGTAGGGTAGTGACGCAGGCTGATGGATGCCTGTCCAAGCAGTAAGGCTGGTTAGTAGGCAAATCCGCTAACCGTAAGGCTGAGCTGTGATGGGGAGTGAAAATTACAGTAGCGAAGGTCATGATCTCACACTGCCAAGAAAAGCCTCTAGCCAGATGAAGGTGCCCGTACCGCAAACCGACACAGGTAGGCGAGAAGAGAATTCTAAGGCGCGCGGAAGAACTCTCGTTAAGGAACTCGGCAAAATGACCCCGTAACTTCGGGAGAAGGGGTGCCCCGGTAGTGTGAATAGCACGAGGGGGCCGCAGTGAAAAGGCCCAAGCGACTGTTTAGCAAAAACACAGGTCTGTGCGAAGCCGTAAGGCGAAGTATACGGGCTGACGCCTGCCCGGTGCTGGAAGGTTAAGGGGAGCGGTTAGGAGCAATCCGAAGCTGTGAACCGAAGCCCCAGTAAACGGCGGCCGTAACTATAACGGTCCTAAGGTAGCGAAATTCCTTGTCAGGTAAATTCTGACCCGCACGAATGGCGTAACGACTTGGGCGCTGTCTCAACGAGAGATCCGGTGAAATTTTAATACCTGTGAAGATGCAGGTTACCCGCGACAAGACGGAAAGACCCCATGGAGCTTTACTGCAGCTTGATATTGAATTTGGGTACGATCTGTACAGGATAGGTGGGAGCCTTTGAAGCATGAGCGCCAGCTTGTGTGGAGGCACCGTTGGGATACCACCCTGATCGTATCTAGGTTCTAACCTGGTGCCCTTAGCGGGTACGGGGACAGTGTCAGGTGGGCAGTTTGACTGGGGCGGTCGCCTCCTAAAGAGTAACGGAGGCGCCCAAAGGTTCCCTCAGAATGGTTGGAAATCATTCGAAGAGTGCAAAGGCATAAGGGAGCTTGACTGCGAGACCTACAAGTCGAGCAGGGACGAAAGTCGGGCTTAGTGATCCGGTGGTACCGCATGGAAGGGCCATCGCTCAACGGATAAAAGCTACCCTGGGGATAACAGGCTTATCTCCCCCAAGAGTCCACATCGACGGGGAGGTTTGGCACCTCGATGTCGGCTCATCGCATCCTGGGGCTGAAGTAGGTCCCAAGGGTTGGGCTGTTCGCCCATTAAAGCGGTACGCGAGCTGGGTTCAGAACGTCGTGAGACAGTTCGGTCCCTATCTGTCGTGGGCGTAGGAAATTTGAGAGGAGCTGTCCTTAGTACGAGAGGACCGGGATGGACGTACCGCTGGTGTACCAGTTGTTCCGCCAGGAGCACCGCTGGGTAGCTATGTACGGACGGGATAAGCGCTGAAAGCATCTAAGCGTGAAGCCCCCCTCAAGATGAGATTTCCCAGTATGTAAGACCCCTTGAAGACGACGAGGTAGATAGGCTGGGGGTGGAAGTGCAGTAATGCATGGAGCTGACCAGTACTAATCGGTCGAGGGCTTATCCAAATTGCAGGTTTTGATCGCACGTTTCGTTTCGGATCTAGTTTTCAGAGAATGATCTCTGAAATGAAAATCGGTACAACACTCCAATGTGTGTATAATTTTCAGTTCCACTTTTGATTTTAAGAAGCACATGCTTCGACAAATCACGTTTGGTGGCGATGGCGGAGGGGTTCCACACGTACCCATCCCGAACACGACCGTTAAGCCCTCTAGCGCCGATGGTACTTGGACCGAAGGGTCCTGGGAGAGTAGGACGCTGCCAAGCGAACTCTTTCATCTTACATAGAAAACAGGCTCTGCATGTTAGCGTTGTACGATGAATTGCATTTGCCCTGCAAATGCATATTATTCCCTGATAGCTCAGTTGGTAGAGCACTCGACTGTTAATCGAGTTGTCACAGGTTCGAGTCCTGTTCGGGGAGCCATTTGCTCTCATAGCTCAGTAGGTAGAGTGCATCCATGGTAAGGATGAGGTCACCGGTTCGATCCCGGTTGAGAGCTTTGGAAATGAGGCCCGTTGGTCAAGGGGTTAAGACACCTCCCTTTCACGGAGGTAACAGGGGTTCGAATCCCCTACGGGTCATAGGATGGAGGCTTAGCTCAGCTGGGAGAGCATCTGCCTTACAAGCAGAGGGTCGGGGGTTCGAGCCCCTCAGCCTCCACCATCTTGATTATTGGGGATTAGCCAAGCGGTAAGGCAACGGACTTTGACTCCGTCATGCATAGGTTCAAATCCTATATCCCCAGCCATTTATTAAGAGCCATTAGCTCAGTTGGTAGAGCACCTGACTTTTAATCAGGGTGTCGAAGGTTCGAGCCCTTCATGGCTCACTTGTTATATGCGCGTGTGGCGGAATTGGCAGACGCACTAGACTTAGGATCTAGCGTCTTTGACGTGGGGGTTCAAGTCCCTCCACGCGCATCCTTTATAAGCGGACGTGGCTCAGCGGTAGAGCATCGCCTTGCCAAGGCGAGGGTCGCGGGTTCGATTCCCGTCGTCCGCTCCAATTATTTTGCGCCCTTAGCTCAGCTGGATAGAGCGTTTGACTACGAATCAAAAGGCCGGGAGTTCGAATCTCTCAGGGCGCGCCATTATTATTTCATCAATATCGGGATGTAGCTCAGCTTGGTAGAGCACCTGGTTTGGGACCAGGGGGTCGCATGTTCAAATCGTGTCATCCCGATTTTATGATTACGCGGGTGTAGTTCAATGGTAGAACTTTAGCCTTCCAAGCTAATAGCGTGGGTTCGATTCCCATCACCCGCTTATATGATTTTAAGAGCAGTCTCTACATGATGTAGAGGCTGTTTTTTTCTATACAGCAACGTTTAGGGAAATATATAAAAAAACGTAAAAAGAAGCCAAGGCCTCCATGTGTAGAAGGTCTTGACTTCTTGTGCTATGCTCTGTGCATCACTTAATACATCCAACGAGACAGCCTTAAAGGGCTTCTAAACACTTTAGTTGCGTTTAGGGACCTTCGGATAGCTATTAACGTTCGTGACGGTCAGAAACTTTTCTACGCATACCTGCTAAGCCAAGAAGTCCGAGCAAACCGAGCCAGCCCCAGTCCATATCATTGTCTCGGTCAGTTGCAGCATTTGCACGAACATTGTTCGTACGGTAGTCACCCGTGTTGTAGTTTGTGCTGTTCATTTGTGTACCACGGTTTTGATCCATACCTTGGGTTGCAGAACCATTCGCCGCGGCAGGACCAGCCAATGCTGCCACTAGAAGTGTAGAAGCAATAAGTGTAGATACCTTTTTCTTCATCAGATGTCGCCTCCTTTTTGTTTGAACTATATCTAATCTGCCTTTTACTAAATGAAATTATGTAATTGTTCTTACGTTAAAATATCCCTCTGGCATAAGAGTCATGCTACATAAAAAAGCCACTAATATTAGTTAGCCAAGAATTCGATTTACCCTCAAACCTTTGGAAACCTGAATGAACTTTAATGAAGAATCATTTAAAACAGCTTAAAGAAACTATTTTGATCATTGAAACGCATTGAAGCACATAATCTGGCATCAATTCTGGCTTGGTTACATCACAAATCATCTTCGCTTATAGCCTCTAACTTGTCGTTTCCATAAGGGGAGGTAGCAAATGATAATAATTTTTAAATTGATACTTTAATTTATTACATCACTGTGGTAAAGTATACAAAAGCTTGCTTTGCCGGTCATGTTTTTGCCTGGAGATTGAACTGCTAAAATCATGGAAATGATATTGTACTCTTCTGTTTGAGTAAATTTAACGCTGCTGTATATTTATAAATTACAACGAATATGTATAAGGCATTTGTTTATATATAGCATGTGAAAAAGGTATCATGCGACAAGCTTTTGCTCATTAAATGAAGCAAATTAAGAAAATGAATAATAAAGTGCGTTTTTGTGCGGAAAATCGGGGATAATCCCCTTTTTTACTAATAGAAAAATAAAGATTTTCGTACCATTTTATTGTATGATGTTATGAAGGTGTCAAATTTACGTGTACGAATGTGAACGATCAGATGGGAGGATAAGCATGACTGAAACTATGGTAACCGCCAGCAAAAGCCAATCTAACAACCTGCTCCGGCGAGACGTGCGGTTCCTGGGCAATATACTCGGAGAAGTTCTTGTCCATCAAGGGGGCACGGAGCTTCTCGATATCGTTGAGAAAATTCGGGAAACGAGCAAATCGTTGCGTGCAGAATTTTTGCCTGAACTGTATACAGAGTTCAAAACGATGATCCAGGAATTAGATTCTGAAAATCGTCACCAGGTCATTCGAGCTTTTGCAATTTATTTTCAATTAGTTAATATTGCTGAACAAAACCATCGGATCCGGCGTAAACGGGATTATGAACGATCTGCAGGGGATGCAGTACAGCCTGGTTCGATCGAGAAGGCCGTACAGGATCTGAAGGAACGCGGATTGTCTCATACCGAAGTAGAGCAGATTCTGGACGAATTGTCGCTGGAACTGGTTATGACAGCTCACCCAACCGAGGCTATGCGCCGGGTTATTCTGGATATCCACAAACGGATATCTGAAGATGTCATGCTGCTTGATAATCCTACGCTGACGTTGCGTGAACGTGAACAATTGCGGGAAAAGCTGCTGAACGAAGTTATTACACTCTGGCAAACAGATGAACTTCGCGACCGCAAACCGACTGTACTCGATGAAGTACGGAACGGGATGTATTATTTTCACGAAACGTTGTTCCACGTACTTCCGGATGTATATCAGGAGCTTGAACGCTGTCTGAATAAATTTTATCCTGACCACGACTGGCATGTGCCGACGTATTTGCGCTTCGGTTCCTGGATCGGTGGAGACCGGGACGGAAATCCTTCGGTAACTTCAGATGTAACGTGGCAGACGCTGTTAATGCAGCGAAAGCTCGCTTTGCGTGAATATCAGCGGATTATGATTGAGCTCATGGGGCATCTCAGCTTCAGTACGAACATCATCCACGTGTCGGATGAACTGGCTCAATCCATTGAGCAAGACCGCAGCTGTGTCACTTTGAAAAAAGTAGACATTTGGCGCAATGAGAAAGAACCTTATCGGATCAAACTGGCATACATGATTGCCAAAATGAATAATGTACTTGATGAAAATAAAGTCGGACAGCCGGACCGTTATGACAGTGCTCAGGAATTGATCGATGATCTGATGGTTATTGACCGCAGCCTGCGCCATCATTTTGCAGATTATGTAGCGGATACGACGGTTCGCAAAATGATTCGCCAAGTGGAGCTTTTCGGATTCCACACCGCTGCGCTGGATGTACGTCAGCATAGTCAGGAACATGAGAATGCGATGGCCGAAATTTTGGCCAAGATGAACATTGTTGAAGATTATGCGCGTCTGACGGAGGACGGTAAAATTGATTTGCTGGCTCGCCTGCTCGAGGATCCACGTCCATTGACTTCTCCATATCACCAGTACAGTGAGGGAACGAAAGAATGTCTTGATGTATTCCGTACAATCAAACGTGCACAGAGCGAGTTTGGTACAGGATGTATTACAAGTTACCTGATCAGTATGACGCAGGGAGCAAGTGATCTGCTGGAAGTCATGGTATTTGCCAAGGAAGTAGGATTGTTCCGTAAAGGGCAGGGTGGAGAGATTATTTCGACACTTCAGGCTGTGCCGCTGTTTGAAACTATCGATGACCTTCATGCAGCTTCTGACATCATGCAAAAGCTCTTCAATCTTCCGGTATATCGCGCAAGTGTAGCTGCCCGGAATGAACTGCATGAAATCATGCTTGGTTATTCAGACAGCAACAAGGATGGCGGAGTGGTAACGGCTAACTGGGAGCTTCGGGTAGCCATGAACGCCATTACCGCTGTAGGTAATAAGCATGGCGTCAAGCTGAAGTTCTTCCATGGTCGTGGCGGTGCATTGGGACGTGGAGGCATGCCGCTTAACCGCAGTATTCTTGCACAACCACCTCATACCATTGGTGGGGGAATCAAGATTACCGAGCAGGGCGAAGTCATCTCATCCCGCTATTCCCTTCAAGGTATTGCTTACCGCAGTCTTGAACAAGCGACATCGGCATTGCTCACGGCTGCACTGAACGGAATGGAGCCGCAAGAATCAGTCTCTGAACAACACTGGGATAGCATCATTAAGGACATTTCCGAGGTATCCCTCACGAAGTATCAAGACTTGATCTTCCGTGATCCGGATTTCTTCAACTTCTTCAAGGAATCAACACCGCTGCCTGAGGTCGGAGAGCTCAACATTGGTTCAAGACCATCCAAACGGAAAAACAGTGATAAATTTGAAGACCTGAGAGCAATCCCATGGGTATTTGCCTGGACTCAGAGCCGCTATCTTCTCCCTGCATGGTATGCAGCTGGAACAGGATTGCAAAGCTATTATCAGAACAAAGAGGAAAATTTGGCTGTTCTCAAAAACATGTATGCCAACTTCCCATTCTTCCGTACACTTATTGATACGGTACAGATGGCTATTGCCAAGGCAGATCTTGTAATTGCCAAAGAATATTCTGCGATGGCCTCCAACAAGGAAGCGCGTGATCGTATCTATGGTCAGATTGAGTCTGAATTCAAGCTGACAAAAGAGCTGATTCTGAAAATTACCGGAGAAGCAGAAATTTTGGATGATGTACCGGTAATTCAGGAATCTATTCGTTTGCGTAATCCTTACGTTGATCCATTGTCCTATATGCAGGTGCAGCTGCTTAGCGAGCTGAGAGACATGCGTGAGCGTGGGGAAGATGATACCGAGTTGCTGCGTGAAGTGCTGCTGACCATTAACGGTATTGCTGCAGGACTCCGCAATACAGGCTGATGCAAAAGCTGATCTAAATGATTAATGTAGTAAACATTTAATGAAGTTAGATAATAAAATGAACGGCTCTCTCCTCGGTCTTGAGTGAGGGATGAAACGGGACTCCTGTAGGAGTTCCCGTTTTTACTGTTTTTGGTGGATATTTTCCGGCACAGTCTTGATTTTTGACCAAAGTTGATTTACGATTTGATTGGTGAATTACAAGTGTGGACGGGTATCAGAAGGCGGAAGACCCATCAGCATGTCTGGGGGAATAAAGGTGGACAATTTGGAGAACAGGCTGGTTAAGCTGGTCCTAAAGGGTGATCAGCGGGCCTTTGCAGAAATCGTAGAACTATACAAGGACAAGTTATTTCATTTGGCATACCGGATGCTGAACAATCGTCATGAAGCTGAAGACGTTGTACAGGAGACGTTTTTGCGTGTGTTTCGCAACATGGAGAAATATGATCCGAACCAGAAGTTTTCAACCTGGATTTACCGGATTGCAACCAACTTGTGTATCGACCGTTTACGGAGGAAGAAACCATCTTACTCTTTGGATGCCGAGTTGAACGATCAGGAAGGATCCGATGGTTATGCCATGCTTCCGAGTGATGATCGTACACCAGAGAGCGAAGCGCTATTGTCAGAAACACAGACCCTCATTCGTGAGGCTATTGACAGTCTGCCGGCCAAGTATAAGTCCGTCATGATTTTGAGATATTTACAGGACTTGTCGCTGCAGGAAATCAGTGATGTCACAGGCATGCCCGTAACAACGATCAAAACACGTGTGCACAGGGGCCGTGACTTTTTGCGTAAAAAACTGGAATATAAGCTGTAAATCGATTTCAATTTTTTTAGGCGAAATTATTTGAAACATATCTGAAACGGATGCGTATGTAATGTATGCAAGTCTTATGCGTGGTATTTGAAGATGCATGGACTAAGTGATCTAAGAAAGGATTGGCTCTCATATGGATTGCAACTCGGCCGTCTCTTTAATGCATGAATGTTTGGATGAGTCGTTGTCCCCGGCCCAGAAGGTAGAACTGAAAGGTCACCTTGTTACCTGTCCGGAGTGTCGCATGCGCTTTAAAGAGTTGGAACAGACGGAAATGCTGCTCTTTGCCATGAAACATTATTCACCGTCTGCCTCGGATGAGCTGACCAATCGTATTATGAATGCTCTGCCCCAGCCCAAGAGACAACAGGTATGGCTCAAATGGGTCAAAGGACATCCCGCGCTGACGGCGGCAGCCTTCTTTTTGGTCGTGATGCTCTTTAGCGCTTGGAGCTTCTGGGATCAGAATAACGAAATGGTCGTTAAGGGGAATAATCTGGACCAGATCGTCATTGAAGGAAACACGGTAATTGTTCCTCAAGGCAAGTCAATTGCGGGCGATCTTACGATAGAGAATGGTACCGCCCAGGTATATGGTGATGTAGATGGCAATCTGACGGTGATCGACGGACAACTGTATCAAGCTTCGACGGCGCATATTTCCGGTCAGGTGAAAAGCATTGATCAGGCGCTGGACTGGTTCTGGTACAAAGATAACCAATATGGTGAATGAAGTGGCTTACCGCTAGCACAGGGTGAATTCTTCAATGGTATATACCAAGCAGGGTACCTCCAGTTTGCATGGGGTACTCTTTTTTTATTGGCGACATTGTAATTTATGGTATTTGTGTTGTTTCTGCGCAGTTTGTGACTGCCGTAACTTGCAACCTGAACGTTATCGTTATAACCTAGATACTAAAGAGAACATACTACTACATATAGATAAGCATTTTGCATCTATCCAAAGACCGTCTTCCAAGCGGCAAGATATAGAATGAAATGGTTATATTCGTCTATACATTGTTGTACGGGGGAACACTCTTCCCCTCCAACTTATACGGCCGGAAGCTTGTCTGTGTCGGATGTGCAAAAGCTAAGACCAGGGATTATATAAAATCCTAATGGGTTAATATGAGATCAGGGTTTACTCATCAATGGGGATAGCGGGGGCTAGCTTATGAACTATTTTGCTGACTTAACGTGGAAAGAGTCCATTAAGGACGTTATCGATATATTGATTGTTACCTATATTATGTACAAACTGATTTTGCTTGTACGGGGTACACGTGCTGTGCAGCTGCTTAAGGGTATTCTGTTCCTTGTGGTGATCTGGGCACTAAGCACGTGGCTAAACCTGTATACGCTCAAATGGCTCATGAACCAGATGTTTACATTTGGTGTGGTAGCCGTCTTTATTATATTTCAACCGGAACTGCGCCGTGGTTTGGAGCAACTGGGACGTGGTAAATTGTTCGGACGCTCCACAGCAGCCAGCGATGAAGAATTAACGGTGTTAATTGGCGAGATTATTAAGTCTGTGAATTATTTGTCTCGTCGTAAAATTGGTGCGCTTGTTGTCTTCGAACGGGAAACGGGCCTGAACGATTACACGGAATCCGGGATTCAGATGCAATCGTTGGTTAGCTCGGAGCTGATGATCAATATCTTTATTCCAAATACACCGCTCCATGACGGGGCTGTTATTATCCAAGGCAAACAGATCTCTGCAGCGGCATGTTATTTGCCTTTATCCGAGAATCCGTTTATTAGCAAGGAACTTGGAACACGCCACCGTGCCGCAATTGGTATTACGGAGGTAGCCGATGCGATCTGTCTGGTTGTCTCGGAGGAGACTGGACAAGTATCGCTGGCGATGAATGGACAGGTCGTTCGTGACATTAAGGAAGAGTCGCTGATTGCCAAGTTATATGAAGAGCTTCGTCCAACATCCAATCTAAACAAAATGAATAACTGGACTTCTTTCTGGAAACGGAAGGGGGGAACGAAGTAATGGATAAATGGTTCAACAATAATAACTTTGCCAAGGTCCTTGCGCTTGCAGTCAGTTTGCTGCTCTGGTTTATGATTCATCTGGATGAAGTTCCTACCACTCCAACGATTGCTACTGGAACAACCAATAAGGTGGTAGAGCGTACCGTACCTGTCCAGCCTTATGGCCTTGACAGCAACTCGTATGTGCTCACTTCATTAAGTACGGATGAGGTGCGACTGGAGATCAAAGGACAGCGTTCCATGTTAACCTCCATATTTACAAATGATGATTATAAGGTACTCGTTGACCTGAGCCAGGTCAAAGATGGCTCCAATACGCTGCCGCTCGTTCCAGATCTGCCTTCTGGCGTCGAGGTGGTCAGCATGGAGCCTTCCATGGTTACAGTCAATGTTGAAAAATTGGGCACCAAATCCTTCAATGTGAATATTGTACCCGAAGGAGATCCATCCGCTGGTTACAGCCTTGGAACGCCTGTCGTTGAGCCAACAGGCCCGGTTAAGGTGACTCTGCCGGAAGGGCAGTTGGACGCTGTAGCGAAGGTACAGGGCAGTGTGAGTGTGAAGGATGCAAAGGATGATGTAACGCAGAAAAGGGTGAAACTGCAGGCATATGATGCAGAAGGCAAAGTACTTGAGAATGCAGTCATTACGCCACAGACCGTTGAAGTTCGCATTCCGGTTAATCAGCCCTATAAATCAGTACCCTTAAGAATCAAATATTCAGGACAGCTGCCGGAGGGATTGGTACTGTCCAGTGTGGAACCAAACGTGAAAGAAGTCTCGGTTTACGGTACGGATGAGGCGCTTGCGGGTATACAGGCCTACGACCAAGTTACCTTGGATCTGACACAATTTGAAGAGGCAGGTACATCGACAGTTAACGTGGACTTGACGCCGCCTCCGGGTTTTGAGAAAATCGAGCCTAGTTCGATTCAGATCAAGATTACTGTGTCACCTTATGATGAGACAGAGGAGACAACAAAGGTCTTTCCCAATGTCCCCATAACCATTACGGGTGTGGGGAACGGTTTGGAAGCTGCACTGGTCACGCCAAAGAGCGGCGGTGTAAATCTTACACTGAAGGGTTCTCTGAGTATGCTTGAAGGTCTGAGCGGCGAGGATATCAAGCTGACGGCAGATCTTCAGGGACTTGCCGCCGGGACACATGAAGTGAAGCTGGATGCTGAATTGCCCCGATTTGCTGAGCTGGATGGTACCTCTACTCCATTGAGCGCTACAGTCAAGATCAGTGAAAAAGCAGAGGATACGACAGTTCCCCCAAGTGAAGAGCCCACGGATGAAGGCAATGCCGGACCGGAGCCCTCGCCTGCAGAAGTGGAGAACGGAGAAACGGATCCTGCGCCTGATAAAGGGGAAACGACAGAATCGAATACGGATAATCAGGAGCAGCAAACCCAGCAAGGTAATGCAACGAATAAAGGGAACTCGGGTAACAGCAGTGGTAGCGGCGGCACCAATGGCTCAAATCCGTAATGGTTCAGATTGATTTGATAAAATAAATATTTGATGCTCTTATATGATGCGAATAAAAGGAGTTAGATCATGGGGAAATATTTTGGTACAGACGGTGTAAGAGGTGTTGCCAATAAAGAATTAACGGCGGAGCTGGCTTACAGCATCGGTCGATGTGGCGGTTACGTGCTTGCTGGCGGCGTAGAGAGACCCAAAGTGGTTATCGGGATGGATACCCGGATCTCGGGACTGATGCTGGAATCTGCGCTGGTTGCAGGTCTATTGTCCATCGGTGCAGATGTCATCCGTCTGGGCGTTGTATCCACTCCGGGAGTGGCCTATATTACTCGTTTGCTTAAAGCCGACGCAGGAGTCATGATTTCGGCTTCCCATAATCCGGTAGAAGATAATGGAATTAAGTTTTTTGGCGGGGACGGTTTCAAATTATCTGATGAGACGGAGAACCGGATCGAAGAACTGATGGATGCTGAAACGGATCAATTGCCACGTCCTGTTGGAGGCGCATTGGGAACTGTAACAGTGGATGAGCAATCGCGCTACAGTTATCTCGAATACCTGAAAACAACCGTAACCGAGTCGTTCTCTGGACTTAAAATTGTACTCGATTGTGCAAATGGAGCAGCTTATGAGCTGGCACCTAAACTGTTTACAGAGCTTGGGGCGGAAGTCATTGCGATTGGTGCTGAGCCCAACGGCCTGAATATCAATGAGCAATGTGGTTCCACACACCCGGAGCATCTGAAACAAGAAGTGCTTAAACATAAAGCGGATCTGGGTCTTGCTTTTGATGGAGATGCGGATCGTCTGATTGCCATTGATGAAACGGGCGCAGAGGTCGATGGAGACTTCATTCTGTGCATCTGTGGTGATGCGATGAATCGTGCGGGCAAGCTAAAAGACAGTACAGTGGTATCCACCGTCATGAGTAATATCGGATTTTATAAAGCGACGGAAAAGCTTGCACTGAAAACAGCTAAAACGGCTGTGGGCGACCGCTATGTGATGGAGGAGATGCGCCGCGGTGGGTATAATCTGGGTGGTGAGCAGTCCGGCCATGTTATTTTCCTGGATTACAATACAACCGGAGATGGCATGCTGACAGCTATTCAACTCGTGGATACCCTCAAGGCATCGGGCAAGAAGCTGAGTGATCTGAAATCACTAATGACTCAGTACCCACAGGTTCTGGTCAACGTCCGTGTGGAAGACAAGAGCAAATACGAAGGTAATGCTGCAATCGAGCAGGCTATTGCTACTGTAGAACAACAGCTTGGTGATAATGGACGTGTTCTTGTTCGTGCGTCTGGTACAGAATCTCTGATTCGTGTTATGGCGGAAGGACCAGATAAAGGTGAACTGGAGCAGTTTGTATCCCAGATCGCAGACGTGGTGCAAAAGGAACTAGTTTAACACCTTAGATATACATTTTGTGTACACATTCCCACTGTGGGATTGCCATCATAGAATGGTATAATAAAGGGTATATGCTTGAAGTAAGAACAAAAATCCCGCGTCCCGACTGGCAAGGCCTAAGGTCTGATAATCCGGTCGGGATTGTGGGTATATATGCTGATTTGGTCACAGGTACTTTGCTCCATTGCAAAATGAACCTGACGTGCATATAATGAGTGGAGTCGTCATTCAGACACAGAAAGTGAGGATCGTAAGGTATTAGTTACACAAGCGCCAGAGCTTGAAGTTGCGCGGGAAGGATTCTGAAGCGGTATGGATCTTGGAACTCGAGATTCACTGATCAGGATCGACGGCAATCAAGCTGACGAGGTGGAGGTGTTCGGATTGTTCGGCGGGGACCTCCCGGTGATGCACCATAGCCGTAAACCGGATTGCGGAAAATGGATGGGTGACTGTCCACACAACGCGCCGGTAGGTGCAATAGTAAACTAAAATTCAAATGAATGTGCGCGAAGAGCAAAATAGGTGTGCGGACGAAAAAATGATGTACATTCATGATTGCATTCATAACATCTTATGATGACAGAAGAGCGGCAAGAGGCCGGTCTGATCATTGATAATTGAATAGGTAACAGGTATTCATGATACATTTAGGCAATCATTCATTTTTTCGATATGCCGCGACAGCCTGTTTCTCTTCGTGACACAGTATTCATATACAAACGGAGGAACTAAACTATGTGCGGTATTGTTGGATATATTGGTAATAAGAACACTCAATCGGTATTGGTCGAAGGATTGAAAAAGCTCGAGTATCGTGGTTATGATTCTGCAGGTATCGCGGTATTCACACCGGAAGGTCTGCAAATCACGAAAGCTCTCGGTCGTCTTGCGAACCTTGAAGCCAAGCTGGATGGTGCACCACTGGTAGGTAATGCCGGAATCGGACACACACGTTGGGCAACTCATGGTAAACCATCGGATGAGAACTCCCATCCACATACTGATGGAAGCCAGAAATTCTCTGTGGTTCACAACGGTATCATCGAGAACTATCTCGAACTGAAGGATGAACTGATCGCTCAAGGTCATACGTTCACTTCCGAGACAGATACTGAAGTTATCTCTCACCTGATTGCACGTGAATACAATGGTGATATCGTTAAAACAGTGCAAAAAGTGATCACGTTGTTGCGTGGTGCATTCGCACTGGGTGTATTGACAGAGCATGAGCCGGAGAAACTCGTAGCTGTGCGTCAAGCAAGTCCATTGATTATTGGTATTGGTGAAGGCGAGAACTTCATTGGTTCCGACATCCCGGCAATTCTGGAACATACACGTAACGTGTACATTTTGAATGATGGTGAAATGGCTGTATTAACACATGATGCTGTCGAATTGATGACGATTGAAGGCAACTTTATTTCTCGGGAAATGATTCGTGTCGATTGGGATGCTGTAACTGCAGAAAAAGGCGGATTCGAGCACTTCATGTTGAAAGAAATCCATGAGCAACCAAAAGCATACCGTGATACCATGCTGGGTCGCATCGATAATGAAAGCAAAAAGGTTCAGCTTCCTGAGTTGAAAATGACGGAAGAACAAATCAAAAATATTCGTAACGTTCAAATCATTGCATGTGGTACTGCGTACCATGCAGGTCTCGTTGGACGTACAGTAATTGAGCAATTGGTACGTATTCCGGTTGAAACGGATGTTGCTTCCGAGTACCGCTATCGTTCCCCAATCGTGGGCAAAGATACACTCGTTATCGTTGTAAGCCAATCTGGTGAAACTGCGGATACGCTTGCTGCACTGCGCGAAGCACAATCCAATGGTGCACATGTACTGGCCATTACTAACGTAGTGGGCAGCTCCATTGCACGTGATGCAGACGATGTGATTGCAACACTGGCAGGACCGGAAATCGCGGTTGCTTCCACCAAAGCATATACATCACAGTTGATCGCTTTTAACTTGCTTGGTCTGTACCTTGCACAAGTGCGCGGTACACAAACAGCCGAAGAGATTGCACATACCCTGGCAGCAATGCAGGCATTGCCAGAGCAAGTGGAGTCCATGCTGGAGCAAGCGGATGCGATCAAAGGATACGCAGAGCAAATCTCCAAACATCAACATCTCTTCTTCATTGGCCGTGGTCTCGATTATGCGGTAGCTCAAGAAGGATCGTTGAAACTGAAAGAGATCTCTTACATCCACTCTGAGGCATACGCTGCAGGTGAGTTGAAACACGGTACACTGGCATTGATCGAAGACGGTATTCCTGTTATTGCCTTGGCAACACAAGAGAACGTACTCGAGAAAACAGTGAGTAACATCAAGGAAGTAAAAGCACGTGGCGCGGATGTACTGGCAATTACGTACGAAGAGCACGTAGCAAGCTTGCTGAAATCCGTAGACCAAGCGTTTGCGATTCCTAAGACACTGCCACTGCTCAGCCCGGCGTTGTCCGTAGTTGCATTGCAACTGCTGGCATACTACGCTTCCCTGGCACTGGGTCACGATGTGGATAAACCACGTAACCTGGCGAAAAGCGTAACGGTTGAGTAAGAGGTAAATCGTTCGTTTCGATAATGGATAAGAGTAGTGAATGGTATTCATGAAATCCTAAACTAATGTAATAGTTAGTAAAAAAGATGATATGACTTGGTCATATCATCTTTTTTTGTTATCCAGTATACTGAACATAAGTTTTTTCATCATCCGATCAATTTAAATAAACATATTCCAAGATGAAAGAGGTAAAATGATGGCGACTTGTGCAGATGTGTTGATTGTGATCGATCTACAAAATGGCGTATGTTACAGTGGTGAGAATTATTTATATGAGTTGCCGAATTTACTCGATAGAGTCAATCGGAGAATTGCTATTTATAGAGAATTAGATAAACCTATCATTTTTGTTCAGCACGGTGATGAAGAATTAGTGCCTGGAGAGGAACCATGGGCTATTCATTCCGATCTGGATGTTCAAGAGCAAGACGTTTTTGTGCGGAAAATACATGCGAATTCATTTTATAACACAAACCTGAAAAGCCTTCTTGACCAATTCACTGTAAACCGTATCGAGTTTTGCGGAGCGCAAACCGAATATTGTATGGATGCAACGATTAAATTCGCTCATGGGCTGGGATACGAAAACTACATGATACGTAATGCAACCTCTACTTTAGATAATCGATGGATGTCTGCAAAAGAGACCATTTCCTTTTATGAACACATATGGGGAGATAGATTTTTGAATTGGATAGATGATGAATTGTAGATGTCAATTTGAGAATCATAGAAAAACGCCCCATATATAATCACTACGTGAGCATTGATCAGCCGAGTTTAAAAGATCTGTATTCGTTAATGACATTAATCTAAGTAATTGTAATGTAGTAAAGGGTCCTGATGGCAATCAATACTGTCATAGGACCCTTTTTGTTATCCAACAATAAGCCGTTTTTCTCTGTTTGAATATCAGTGCATGCTGTTTAAGTCTTTAAGGTTTGGCAGGTCAGTTAAAGCTCCTAATATAGCTTTGAGACAAACGTACTATCTTACGGAGGCCATCCTCCTGTCACTCTTGTGAACAGCTTTTGATTATGCCCAAGTGGTAATCGTATCAACCGGGAGGCGATAGGAAGGATGTCCATCTTTGACAGCTTTGCCTATGGAAATCAGCATCACGGGTTGGAAACGCTCTTTGTTCAGGCCAAAGACTTCGGCAATTCGGTCTTTATCATAACCGGCCATGGGATTGGTATCATACCCGTGGGCACGGGCAACGAGCATGAGCTGCATACTAATAAGGCCAGAGTCAATGAGATTCATGTCACGCAGCTCGGATGGGCTCATGCCTGCATAATAAGGTTTTGCCTGCTGCATCTGCATTTCCTTGATGTCCTGCGGCATGTATCCCAATTCGACTGATTTACTGAAAATCTCGTCCATATATGCTATGTTCTCGACATCGTAAAATACAGCAATAACTGCTGATGAGGTAAGAGCCTGTGTTTGGTTGAAAGAGGCCAGTGGGGCAAGGTTCTCTTTTCCTTCAGCACTGTCAATAACAAGGAAACGCCAGGGTTGCATGTTAATGGCAGAGGGGGCCCGGGAAGCCTTCGCCAATATCTCACTCAATTCCTCACGGCTGATTTTCACCTCGGGGTTGTAGACTTTAACGGAACGACGTTCCAGGACGATGCTATCAAAATCATTTGTTCTGTTAGATTGGCCAGTGGTTGTATCCATGTCGTTATCTCTCCTCGATCATATTTGCGTGATTGGATTCAGGCTTTCATCCGACTCACTATGAGGAGTGTAAACTATGAAGTATACTTTATAGCAAGAGCACGAAGAGGGGGATCCATATTGAAAATTAGTGAAGTAGCAAAACAAGTAAACCTTCCTATATCAACGATCCGTTACTATGAAAAGATAGGCATTATCACGGATGAGCATGTTCTGAGAGACCAGAATAACTACCGGGTATATGATTCAGGCATCGTACAGCATCTGGATGTGGTTAAGCAAAGCTTGGCTGTTGGCTTTACGATTCAGGATATTCAATCCATGATCTCCAAAGCTGGATTTTCACGAAATGAACAGAGAAGCATTCTTCAGGATAAGATATCCGAAATTGAAGAAGTACAGATGAAGCTGGAACACGCTAAACAAAATCTGTACGATATCCT
This sequence comes from Paenibacillus sp. PvP094, assembly GCF_040546835.1. Taxonomy (NCBI): domain Bacteria; kingdom Bacillati; phylum Bacillota; class Bacilli; order Caryophanales; family Paenibacillaceae; genus Paenibacillus; species Paenibacillus sp. PvP094. The sequence continues at coordinate 2,896,912 of NZ_JBEPOM010000001.1, forward strand.
TGAGACGGATATTACTTGTGAGGATGGATTCGGAAAGCATTAGATCACTTCAAATCAAACATGCTCCAGTAAATCCAGATAATATTGTCTCAGCGCTTCCTTCAAGCTGGCTGGCTTCATGATCTGAATGGATTTGCCATAGTGCGAAAGATAACGAATGATAAATTCAAGCTCATGAGGTTCATACGAACCAACAAGATAGGTCTGTTCCGCATACACTTCGAGTTTCATGGATGGGAAGTGTTCCTGGTGAAATAGCTCCATTCCCGCTTCATTGATGCGGCATTGAAAGGGGATGGCTTGTTCGGATGGCTTCCAGAGCGAATGGGCATCCTGGAGATTCAATTCCTTGATATGATCAAAGGGCTCGATATCCGTTAGTTGGGGTGATGATATTCGGTCACATCGGAATACGCGGTAGGCTTGCTTGTGCAGGTCATATGCCTGGCAATACCAATAGCCTCTCATCGCATAGAGGGCAATGGGCTGGATGGTGCGGACATTGGAGCTGGTTACGTTTGAAGATGAGCCCTCGGTATGTCTGTTCGTGCGAACATTTTGATAAACAATCTGTATCACTGTATTCTGTACGGCGGACATCAATAGAAACTCCAGGTTCTCACTATCCTTAATTTGCTCCGTATGTTTGAACGAAACCCGATGCTGTATGTTCTGGATTTCCAGACGCTGCTTATCGGATAACGCGCTTATGAATTTCTCATGAATCGAACGGAAGGTAGCCTGAAAGGGCAGGTTAGAGAAACTCCGAAGGGCCTGTATGGCAAAATAAAGGGCATGAAGCTCTCCCGTGTTAAACGATATGGGGGGCAGCTGCATCTGTTGAAGCAGACGATACCCGCCGTACCTCCCGTACTCGGCATAGATGGGTGCACCGAGTTCTTCCAATGAGGCGATATCTCTTATCGCGGTTCGTTTGGAGATCTGAAACTCCTGCATGAGATCCTGCAGGGTAAACTGCTGTTTTTGATTGATAAAGCGCAGCATCTGGTTCATGCGTTCTGATTTTTTCATCATAAAGAAACCTTTCAATGGTGCCATGTATTGGCACCTTTTATTGTTATGATGATAAGTGTAATCCAATCGAACCAAGGAGGCAAACGATAATGAATTTTGAAGTGATCCCATTTTTGTCGATGAACGGGGATGCGGCAGCAGCCATAGCATTTTATGAGAAGGTTTTGGGGGCCAAAGTGCTTTTTAAGAAAAGTTATAAAGAGATGAAGGAAATGAACCCGGGCTTCGAATACCCTGCTGGCCAAGATGAGTATATTACACATTCGGTGCTGGAGATTGGGGTAAACAAGATCATGATTGCAGAGGAGGCAATGGATCCGGAGAGACCTTGGCAGCTCGGAAACAGTACATCGCTATGTATTCAATCCAAGGATAAAAGTACGATGGATCAACTGTATACCTCTCTTGTACAACATGAGGACGTGAAAGTGCTCGTGCCTTACGAACAAAATGAATTTAGCCCAGGTTATGGGATTGTGCGTGATCCGTTCGGCATTGCGATTCAGCTCTGTGTGACCGTACACGATTTCTAACATAAAATCAAGGACGGGGCTACTCGCCCGGTTCGATAGAATATCATCAAAAGCAACAAAAAAAGAAGAACCATTGGCAACCATACCAGTGTGCTCTTCTTTCTTTGTTTTCCCTAAGAGGAATGTTCCCGCAATCTAAAGATGGCCTGATCATCGCGAAATACAAGAGCCTATCCTTCTTTTTACTCATTTACTTTGTAACTGTGACGCCCTGAGCTTCATCATTTTTTTCACTGAAAATCAAAGCTAGTGCAGCGAGCATCAAAACGAGAGAGACAGCCCGCTGCCAGGAAAACTCAATGAGCTCACTGCCGAACAGCCCCGTTGCATCGATAATAAAACCAGCAACAATCTGACCTACGATTGCCGTAAGGTTGGCAGGTGTTACCCCGAGTTTATTCACAGCAAAAGTTGATAGGAACAGATATCCAAAGCCCATGAACACAGCAGAGAGCTGCAATTTGGGTGCATGAAGCAAGTCGAGCAGGTGCCCACTGCCAAAAAAGTTAATCAGCACGGCGAGAATCAGTGTACCTGATGCAAAAGTGAAAAACACGGTCTCCAGCAGGCCGATATTACGGCTAATGGTGCCATTAATGGAGGACTGTGCACTAAGCACTGCTCCACCGATCAAAGTAACGATAACAATTAATAAACCTATGCCCATGGTGATCCTCCTTAGAATAAAGTTAGCGCCAGCGCGCCCAGCATCAATACCAAGGCGGCAATTCGTTTGCTCCCAACCGGTTTGCGGTTGCTCCCCAGCCATCCGTAATGATCAATCAGAATGCTGGTCACCATCTGTCCGACAACAATGGCAATCATGGAGATCCCTACGCCCACAATTGGAACACCAATGACCAAGGTCAGCAGGTAGATCACCCCGAGCAAACCACCAAGGAGGTTCCATTTTGGAAACTTGGTGATGGCAGAGAGATTTCCTTTGCCGAAAAAAATCAACAAAATCAGTGAGATGATCGCACCCATGAAGAAATTATAAAAATCAGCTTCCAGTGTGCCGACTTGTTCCCCAAGTTTGCCGTACAGTGCTCCCTCAAAACTTAGAAGAGCTCCTGTCGCAATGGCGATAATATAAAAAATCAGCTTTTTCAATTGATTTCGACTCCTTGAAATGTGATTAATTTGCAGTTGCATGACCCATCATAAGAAATTGGAGAGGCGAAGACAATGAAAGATCTTGCTTTGTTTTTCTGAAAAATTATAGATCTTGCTGTGGCAAACAGGGTATAGTATTACAGCTAGAGAGTGATTAAGTATGGATACAGGAGGGACAGCAATGAACGAGACAAGAAAAGAAACATCCTCCCGATTGCTGTACATAGGCAGAGTCAACGGTAATCCCAATTGGAATTTCCCAAGTCACATGCATGAGGATATCAGTGAAATCGTCTATGTGTCGGATGGGGAAGGCATTATTAAAATTAACGAACATCCCTATGCCGTGCAAAAAGGCGATCTGTTAATCTATAACCAGGGTGTCATTCATGAGCAATGTACCTCCCCGGTCTGTCCACTCAGCCTTTATTATTGTGGAATAGCCAATATCTATTCAGACGGGTCAAGGGGAGAACATATCATTTCCGATAACGCCTCTCCGTTTATCAAAACGGAAGCGTACGCTGGCAGAATCGGCGAGCTGCTTGACTTCATGTATGAGGAATCGTCCAATCAACAGGCAGGTTATGAGAAAATCTGTGAAGGATTGCTGGGTGCGCTGCTTGGCTTAGTACAGCGGTTGGTTCAACCGAATGTTTCACGGAAGCAGGATTCGGATCATCTGGCTGTGCGGATCAAGGAATATCTTGATGAGAACTACCTGCAGCACTTGAAACTGAAGGATATCGCTGCCCATTTTCATATGAATCCGTACTACTTATCCCATGTATTTAAGCACAAGTATGATGATTCCCCAATCCGTTACATTGTCTATAGAAGAATGGGAGAAGCGAAGTGCCTGCTGACCACGACAGACATGAAGGTGAGTGAGATCGCACATGTTTTGGGCTATCAAAATGCAAATTATTTCACCATTCTGTTCACCAAGACTATGGGCGAATCTCCTACCCAATACAAGAAAAATGAGCGTTCAGAACGTGTCGATCTAACAGAAACGTAACTTAACGCTGTAAGCATAGGGAGAGTGAATACCTTGCTCTACTTCATTAACTCATCATGGTGATGTTATGTATAATTAGAGGAAGGCCTAACGTCAGAGGCAGGCAAGTGTAAATAGTGAGGGGGCAGAGGACTGGATTGCGAAAACAAGGGGTTATCGGGAAAGAGAGCAGACGGCGACTACTGGAAGCTGCGACACAGGAATTCGCGTTAAATGGATTCTATCAAGCGAAAATAAGCTCCATCGTTGCGCGTGCAGGGGTAACGCAGCCTGCATTTTATCTTTATTTTGAGAGCAAGGAAGCTGCTTTTGCAGAGCTTATCGATGGTTTTCGAAATGGACTAATCCAGGTTGTTCGGGATAGTCATATCGAGGCAGGGAAGAACAGGGACGATCTCAAGGAAGCCGTCGTGGAATCATTGAGTCAGATCTACCGTTATCTCGGGGAGAATCCGGCGCTGACCCGGATCGGGCTGTATCAGTCCGCGGAGTCGGTGAGAATCAAAGCCGAAATTGCGGGTTTGATGGAGCAAAATTTGATTGCAGAACAACAAGCCGGATATTACAGGCTGGATCTGGATACGGTTTTCTTCGCCGAAGCTTTGGTTGCCATCGTGGAGCGGTTAACACTGATCAAGCTGCTGCCGGGGCACGAAACGCCATCCAAACTTGCTCGGATCACGCAGGATCTGTTTTTCTACGGAATTTTGGACACGAAGCATCGGGATTAAAATCCTATTGAATGAGATATGCAGATATCCAGGCTTTTTTGATTGGGTTATGGTTTTGCATTTGAATGCTAACCTAATACGATAACAGAAAGAGCCAGACTCCGTATTTGTCGAAGTCTGGCTCTATTCGAGTTACGGTTAGACTGCGCTCGCAGCATAAAAACCAGAGCGCACAGCAGTACCAACTTTACCAATTTTGACGCAATCGCCGATAAGGCTGGTTTTGGATTCGAACTTGGCTCGAATCTGCTCCGCTACGGTTGTATTTTTTCTCATACCAAAAGCATTAATCATCGTATCTGCCTCAATAAACACCTTGGAACCCTCCGCATTTTCCGCATATAAACCATTGGCTTCAAAGGAAAGGACTTTGTGCCCTCCGAGTATGGTCACCCCGTGACTTTCCAGCATGGGCATCAGAGCTGCCCGATTAATGTACATCACATCTTGTCCCGCTTCCGGACGCATCTCCACAATGGTCACTTTTTTACCTTCCATGGCCAGCTCAAGTCCCAGGTCACATCCTGTTAAACCGCCGCCCGTGATGACAATCTGTTCGCCGCGAACAAGCTCCTTCTGCAAATGAGCCTCGATGGCCCCAACGACATGATCATTATCAATTCCTGGGATAGGCGGGATGAGAGGAACTGCTCCTGCTCCAATGAAAATGTGATCGGCCGATTGGAGTGCTGGATCATCCGGTTTAACCTCATGATTCAGACGCAATTGCACATGAAGCTGCTTTAACTGCCGTTCATACCAGCCAATCAAGGCACGCAGCTGACCTTTGAATTCCGGCGTAGCCGCGCTGGTTACCTGTCCGCCAATCGCTGCCTCTTTCTCATACAAAGTAACCTCATGACCTTTGATTGCAGCTACACGGGCTGCTTCAAGTCCGGATGGACCGCCGCCTACAACAACAATTTTCTTCGGTGTCTCCGCAGGTTCTATGGTAAATCGCTTTTCATTCGCGGCCTGAATATTAACCGCACAGCTGATTTTGGTGTTGCGCTCAATAATGCGACCGATGCACTCCTCGTTACAACGAATACACGGACGGATATCTTCGCGCATATTATTGCGCAGCTTGTTCGGAAGCTCGGCATCGGCGATGAGCGCACGGCCGAACATGACAAAATCGGCATCGCCGGAAGCTATTAACCGTACTGCACTCTCAGGAGTATGGCTGCCCGAGTTCAGGATGGGAATGTTCACTGCTTGCCGGGCAGGTGCACACATGTAGTCCATACAGGCATCACCCAGATAGGCTGGTGGGAAAATGTAATCGATTCTCTCGTAGGAGCCTGCATCGATATCAATAGCATCCACGCCGGCACGTTCCAGAATCTGAAGCATCTCCAGACTATCCTCAACTGTACGGCCGCCTTCAAAGCGATGATCCAGCGCGATTCGGAACAAGATAGGCATGTTAGGACCTACAGCCTTGCGAATCGCCTGAACAATCTCAACCGCAAATCGCATACGCTTCTCGGTACTGCCTCCATATTCATCTTCGCGTTTGTTCCAGATGGGGGACATGAACTGGTCTATCAGATAACCGGCATGGGCATGAATCTCGATTCCATCGAATCCCGCCCGTTTCAGCCTGGCAGCTGAATCGGTAAATTGATCCATGATCGTCTGAATTTCCTCCACGGTGAGTGGATGACATAGAACCTCCGGATTATAGATGGCAGGGATGGCCGAGGCGGATACCGGGGGCTTGCCTGAACGATCTGGCAGTGCATTACGCCCAGTTCCGCAGCTTAACTGAGCGATAATCCGGGTACCGTAACGCTGCACCGCATCCACAAGATCGGTAAGCATTGGCACGACATAATCTTTTTCAACGATGCCTTCCAATACACCCTGCGCCAAATCTTCGGTCAAAAATTGTGCACCTAGGATGATCATGCCTGCGCCACCTTTGGCACGTTCTTCATAGTAATCAATCTCTTCGAGTGAGATTCGGCCATCGGGACCGGCAGAGTTGGTCCCCATGGGAGACATGACTATTCGATTTTTCACTTCCATGCTTCCGATGTGGAAGGGGGTGAACAGCTTTTCATAAGGATGACTCATGTTCATATACCTCCTGTTGTTCTGGTTGGTGGACTTGATCAATAAATGAATTCTAGAAATTTCACTGAAATAGGTTACTGGTGAGTAATATAATGGATAAGCTCATGGTAATCCTTTTGAATGATATTAAAAGTGAAAAAAATCACAAGCACGCGTACAATGTCTATGAAAGTGTACACCAGTCAGTGTTGCTTGCCGCACTAATCCTAGATGAATTAGAGGGACGAGGGCAGATGGTCTCAAGGGACGGTGGATAAAAAGGTCTGCAGGAATGTTTCCTGCAGGCCCAATCTTAATCCATGCGATTAAACCCCCTGCAAGCTGGCGGCTTCGAGCTTGGCAAGACGTTTCATGACTTTCTTCAGCATTACCGAGGCTTTGACGCGAAGAGGAAGATCGGGAGAGATTTCAATGGTGTAGTGCCCGGCAGCGATCAGCTCTTTCATTTCGGCAACAGAGGCACAAGGACGGTCCAATACATTAAATACACTGCCGTATTGCAGACATTGGTGCGTATCACTTCCGGCTGTTACGGGTTTGCCCAGGGACTGGGCGAACGTTTCAACCTGACTGCGGCAGGTCTGGATACCGGTTTTGTACATATCTTTGGCATTCAAGTCGAAGGCATCCAGACGTCCAAGCAGACCTGGGTCCAGCTCATACAGAGGGGTCGATTCCCGGAAAGGATGTGCACCAATTTTGAACAGGGGCCAGGCTTCGGCCAGACCCAGCAGGTCGGCAAAGGGAATAAATGACCCCTTGGCAGTATAATTTTCCAGCCCGGCACGAACGGCAAGGATATGCTTTTTTTGACCAATGAGCAAAATATGTCCGGTCTCTTGAATGTCTACTTCCATCCCTGGGAAAATGCGCAGTCCGTCCGCGTCATAATATTCTCCGTTGTAGGGGTAGAGGCGATCCAGCGTCTCATAAACATCGTAGAAGTGGCGAGTGTTGAAATGTTCGGTAAGCGCGAGGGCATCCAGTCCGCTGGCCTTGGCTTCGGCGACCATTTCAGTGAAGTAGTCGACAGAGAAATCAGAGTTTTTGGATAATTTGCCGTGAGTATGAAGATCAATACGCATGTAAAGACACTCCTTTTATTCCATGAATGGTTAAGTATATGAATTACAAAATTTCGTAATGTGCGCCGAGCCAGAACAGGAGGACAACATAGATGGCTGACCCGACAAGAAAACCGATATCGCGTGGGGTAAGCTTCAGATGGGCCAGCTTCAGCCGTTTCGAATCCGGATTCTTCATTCCGTAAGAGAAACCACGGGTTTCGAGTGCTTCCACAGTGGTACGGGAACGTTTGGCGGTTGCGAGCATTAACGGGAAAAAGGATACAACAAACAGTTTCATGTAGTAGACAACAAGCCGCCAGTAGAACCAGCCATGGCTGGAAGGGACCTGACCCCGCAATCTGTACGACAGCATAATGTTGCGGAATTCACCAAACAACACGGGCAAAATGCGGTACGCATACGATAGGCTGAACGAGAATGCTGCGGGCATTCCGAGTGCCAGCAAGCCATCCCCGATTCGTTCCGGGTCCATACCCGAAAAGACAGTGATGCTTGCCAGGGATACGATCGACAGCTTCAGGGTTAGGAGTAATAACGGAAATGCGGATTCCAGGTTCCCCCCGAAGAACAGTGAGATAATAAACATCCAGCCCACCTGACCGATCAGCCCCAGACATAGAATAATGATGATGAAGGGAGCGGCGCGGGACAGAATGGTCGTGGTGACCATGAGCATAAACATGCCGAGCAGCACCGTGCCGTTATGAACGAACCAGGGAACGATGGCAAAGAAGAGATACCAGATGAGCATGACACGCGGATCAATTCGGGACAGACTCGCATGACCGCTGCCATATACGGTATTCATCAACTCCAGCTGAATGCGTTCAATGGATATTTTGTCAAACCAGTTGCGGACAAGCTGCATCAATGTCTTCCTCCTTGGTAAACGAATGATTCGAATGATTCAAAAGGTTCTCCACAAATGTCTCGGGAGTCGGACAGAGTGCGGATAGACCCAACCGATGAGATAGTTCCATCATTTGAGTTAGGGCAAGTCCAGAGCGGCGCAGAAGCGGCTCATCGGCAAACACCTCGGCAGGTGTCCCATCTGCTTTAACACGTCCATCGTGCAGCACGATGACACGACTGGCCCATTGGGTAACCAGCTGCATATCATGAGTTGCAATCACCGTTGTCCGCACATGCTGATCTAGTTCATCCAATACGCCGATCAGTTCTTCTCGCGTAGCCAGATCCAGGTTGGCGGTAGGCTCATCAAGCAGCATAAGAGAAGGTTTCATGGCCGCGCCGATCGCAAGGGTAACGCGTCGCTGTTGTCCACCGCTAAGGAGACGGGCATCCCGTTCCTGTAACGGGGTAAGCCGAAAACGATTGAGTACATGTGCGATTTGTTCATCGGCTCCCTGGATGCGGCGGGTTCTCAAGAAATATGAAACCTCTTTGCGCACACTGTCTTCAATAAACATCTCGGCAGATTGTTGGAAAATATAAGCGACTCGGCCAGCCAGCTGTTCCAAAGATGAACGATGGGTGATATCCCCAAGCACGCGGACACTGCCTTCCTGAGGCAGACTGATGCCGGCCATGAGCCGGAGTAGTGAAGACTTGCCTGCCCCGTTATTGCCCACGAGGGCAATCCGTTCTCCTTCATGGAGTGAAAAGTTAACACCACGAATAATCTCATGTTCTTTTTTGCCAAGCCCTCTATATCGCAGACGTGTATCCTTGAATTGAACAATCGGCAGAGAAGCAGCATGTGCATGTTCTTCAGAACAGGACTGTACCTTGCTCTCCGCAGGATGGGGCTGTCTGCCCTGATTGGCCAGTAGTGCGGATATCGCAGCAGTGTGCTTTTTATGAAAATAAACCGCGGCTTCCTCCACCGTGATTGGAAAGAGCTGATGATGCAGCTGCTCGGGTTGGGTTGCCTGATTTTGTTTCAATAATGGAACAGCCTGAATGGCTGCACGGGTCACTTCAGGAGGCTGAATACCAAGCCGCTCCAGATCTGCAATCCGATTCAATCCTTCCTTAACGGGCAAATTCCACAGAACGCGACCTTTGTCCATCAGGACCACATCCGCACAGAAGTCAGCGATAAATTCGGTATGATGCTCGATGACAATAATGGTCTTCCCGTGCTCCTTATTCAAACGGGACAAGCATTCGTAGATCAGTCTGGCATGTTGGGGATCCAGCTGTGAGACGGGTTCGTCCACGATAAGTATGTCAGGGTCCATCGACAGTGCCCCGGCAAGTGCAAGAAGATGCTTTTGTCCGCCGCTCAGTTCCCAGATGTACCGATTATGGATCAAGTCCAGCCCGCACATCGCCAGCGCACGTTCGCCCAGCTCCTTATAGTTGGCCAGCCCGTAATTCAGCGGGGCAAAACATGCTTCATCCAGCACGGTTGGACGCACCAGCTGATTATCAAAATCCTGATAGACATATCCAATTTGTCTGGACAGATCTGCAACACTTTGCCCAGCCGCTGAGACTCCCAGTACATGGACTTCACCCGCAAAGTCACCCGTATAGAACTGGGGGATCAGGCCGTTAAACAATTTGCACATCGTTGACTTGCCACATCCGTTGCCTCCGATAATCGCAGTGAAGCTTCCGCGGAAGAGCTCAAGTGAGGCTCCATTCAGAACAGGTTCTTCCGAACCGGGATAGGTAAACGTAACATCATGAATGGCAATAGCGGTATCGGGTGAAGAAGCAGGGTGGGAAGAATGTATATTAGGCATAAGGGCGATTCTCCGTACCTGAAATGCCTTTGCTTTTGCTTCGTTTCACTCGCATGATCCAAAGTGTTACGACCGCGATGAATGCAGCAGCACTGATACTGATCCAAATCGAGGCTGAGCCGTATTGATCGGCATAGTCCGTTTCCCACACGGCGAAGTTGATGTCCATCTCGGACAGGGATTCCGCGCCAAAAGCCAGTGCAAGCAGCAGCAGACCGATCAGGAACAGCTTCGGACGGAAGAAGCCGACACCTTCATATTTCATGCCAGGATTACGAGGTTTAATACCGAGCAGTGGTTCGATTTTGCCATAGAGAAGGGGAACAAGGTACAACGTAGGCAGCAGAGCGAACAGGATACCCGAGAATAATACGTCGTTCAGGAATCCAACGCCTTCAATCAGCACAACACTCTCGGCAAGTCCGGGAACGGCTTCGAGTTCTTCCACGCCAATCCATACTTTGCCGATATCGACTAATGAACTGAGAAATTGATGAATGATGACTCCAGTCATAGCTGCGACGCCGACTTGCCTGCGATTGCGGGGATCACTGACCATACGGCCTGCGACATACATCGCGAAGGAAAAGGTAATGAATTTCTCCAGTTCACCGAGTCCGCCAAATTGGCCCAGCATCAGTTCACCGAAGATGACTTCACCAAGAGCAGCACCGAGAGCCGCAATCATGGGATGGAACAGGATGCAGAGCGTCAGTGGAATAAAAGCAAAATATTCAACCGACAATTCAATCGGTCCAAGCTGCAGCTTGGGAATGAGCTCTGTAAACATGTTGGATAAGCCGTACAGAGACATGGAAAGCACAAACACCATCATTTTCTGTGAAGACGTCAGCGTATAACGCTCAGTCATCTTCTTCATCGATACATACCTCCCTGAATGTGGTTGATCATAGCCACAGTCTAGGGGCAGAGTATTAACGCAAAAGGAGAGATTTGTAAATCGATTGTAATATTTATTACAGATATAAAAAATAAATGAAAAATTTATTACATAGATAAACCACTTGATCACAGGCCAGCTGGTATACTGATGGCAGAGCGAGAAAAGGAGTGATCCGGAATGAATTTATTTGCCCAAAAAGAACAGCTGTCACCTGGTCATCTGAAAATTGCCGATTTTGTTGAACGTAACCCCGAAGAGATCTTATTCATGACGGAGCAGGAAATTGCCGACAAGCTCGGAGTCAGTATAGCCACCGTTTCCCGCTTCTGGCGTGCCGTTGGGTATGACAATGCCAAAGCGTTCAAAATCCGGCTGCGCACCTCCGAGGACACGACACCTGCACTCAAATTAAATAAAACAATTTCCCGCATGGATACAAGCAGCTTGCCAGTGCAATTGTTGGAAGCCTCCGTGTCCCATCTGCAGGAGACGTTATCCCATATGAAGCAGGGAGATCTGGAGCATGCCGCTTCCATTCTTGCTGAAGCCAGAAGAGTATATATCTATGCGCCTGGGCCCTCAGCCGGTTTGGCAGAGCTGCTGTCATTCCGGTTATCGAGATTTGGATTAACGGTCATTCAACTGGCCGGAAGCGGACATGAATTGCTGGAATCCCTGATGCACATGCAGCAGGAGGACATGGTCTTACTGATGAGCTTTACCCGTCTGCTGCCTGAAGCAGAAGTTATTCTGGATTATGCCAAGGAAGTAAACAGCAAGTCCGTACTCGTGACAGACCGGGAGGATTTGTTATACGGACTGGCAACGGAATTGTCTTTCTATGTGAGCCGCGGTGAGCTCGGGGAGTTCCATTCCATGGTTACTCCGCTTCTGCTTATGGAGCAGTTGGTGCTCGCTGTTGGGTTATTGCAGAAGGAGCTGGCGTTATCCAAGCTGGAGAGGCTTGCTGAACTGCGCAGTAAGTATGCGGATAAGCTGCCTCGCGGATAATTACGGATATTGCGAATCATCTGGCATGGTTATGCTTCTCCTCATTTGGTGTAAAAACATAGATAAGAGCAATTGCTGTTGCTCACGAGCATGTTGAATTACATATGGAATGAGGAGATCGTATGACAACAAGAGGAATAGACCATATAGGGATTACTGTGCCGGATGTGGAACAAGCGACTGTTTTTCTTCAGCAGGCATTCGGCGCCAGACTTGTATATGACAACATTACGCCTCAGGATCCCCCGCAGGAAGGTCCCGAAGCAGAACGGAAGCTGGGGCTTCGACCTGGAGCCAAGGCCAATCATATTCGAATGTTATCTGTCGGGGAAAGCGCCAGTATTGAACTATTTCAGTTTGCAAATACCGAGCAGAATGATCCTGCCAGGGCATCAGACTTCGGTGTACAGCATGTAGCCTTATATGTGGATCAGATGGAGAACGCGGTGAAACGATTCACAGAGGCAGGAGGAGAGCTTCTCTCCGAGCCCAGTGCATTGTCCGGCCCAATCGAAGGCGGGGAAGGAAATCAATTTGTATATGGACGTGCACCGTGGGGCATGTTGATTGAACTGATCTCCTACCCGGCCGGCATAGATTATCCCCAGGATAGTGAGGATCAACGGTGGACACCTAAGGCAGGAAGGACTGATTAGAGACAGGGAAGGCCAATTCATGTTGATGTGCTGGGCGTGCTCCTTGTGAGGACTGTTTCGGATGAAACGGTCCTTTTTTTGTGCGTATTTGTCCATTTACGTGTTGATACGTTGATAATAAAATGAGGTTTAGTCTATTAAGTTTACCAAAATAAGATTATGCAAAATTTTTTTGGGTAAATCAAAGATAAGTGATCCAAATGTCCTCAATTGGGGTATCAATAGTAGAAGCGTTCAGAACGATCACGTGAATACATAAAAATTGGAGAAGACTGATTTCCATTTTTGAATTCTGCACAGGGATAATCTACGAAAAAATAAGCGATAAGCATAAGATTATGGGGGAAATGAAGTGCCTATAGTAGAGTTGGACAAGAAAAAAGACGTTGTCACAGATGCGCTGGTCATTAAGGCCATGGAAAAAAGTCTGGCGATCATTCGTTTTGACCTGGATCGGCGGGTGACTTATGTCAATGAGACATTTGCTCGTACGATGGGATATCAGGTAGATGAAATGTACGGGATGCATCATCGGCAATTATGCTTTGCTGATTTCGCAAACAGCCTGGATTATGAGTTGTTCTGGAACAGTATCTTTAACGGCGTAAGCTTTCAGGACAAGATCGAGCGTAAGGATGCTAGTGGCAACTCCGTATGGCTTGAAGCAACATATATGCCCGTCTACGATGAGAATAATGAGAGAATTCTGGGCGTCTCCAAAATTGCCACTAACATTACAAACCGTCAGAAAAACATCTCGGCCGTAGTCCATGAATTGAAAACGATGTCACATGAGATGAACGAGCATGCGGATATTGGGATTGAACGCAGTCGTGAGCTGCAGTCCAGCATCACAGAAATTTCAGAGGTTTCGGCTCATAACCGTGCTACTTTGGCTGATTTGCAGGAGCAAGCAGGCTCAATCCAAGGTGTTGTCAAAACCATTCAGCAGATTGCATCGCAGACACAGCTGCTCGCACTGAATGCTGCCATCGAAGCTGCACATGCAGGTGAGTACGGACGCGGCTTCGATGTTGTGGCGAAGGAAGTCAGAAAGTTGTCTGCCATGGTGACCGATTCCATTAATGAAATCCGCGATAGTGTGAAGGGCATAACAAAGGAGATTAAGAACATATCCAGCGGTGCACAAAAAGTCGAAGGGTATGCGCAGCAAAGTCAGCAGCAGATTGAAGTGGCTTTGAAAGATTTCACAACGATTGCGGAGTCAGCTCAGTTACTTGATGCCAAGGCGCAGCAAGTTACCAAGATCGTTTAAGATGTAACTCTCTTCTATAAATTAACTTAAACAATGAAATAACGAAGCAGGTTCCCGAAACAAGGGGCCTGCTTTTTATGATGCCAAAAAAACGGGAATTATTGTGAGCCTTCAGGGAAAGAATACTCAGAAATACATGTAGGTTCAGGTTTGCAGCATAGAGAAATGTTGGGGTGAGGGCGATGTGGTCTACAATTTTATCGTTTGTCCCCGGTTGGGGAATATGGCTGCAGGCTTTTTTGGTCGTGGCTATTCCGCTTGTCATATTAAAAGCAGCCCGATGGCTGAGTTCTTCCATCAGAAAGGGAGCATTCACCAAAGCCGATTCACAGCAAAAGCAAGACTCTGGTGATTCCTCATCGAATGGTGCTGACCAGGCACAGGGAAGTGAAACCGGCGCGTATGCGAACATCAAGCTTACGGGACACTACGCCACAGATTTGATCAGTTCAAGAGAAACGTTTGGCCAGAATGCCGACGTACATATTCGGGAATTTTTCATCTATGGTACAGATACGCCTGCAGCTGTCATGTATGTTGATGGTTTGGTTGACCAGAATATGGTCGACGAACACTTGATTACTCCTCTTATGTTGAGAGGCGTACCTGAGCTGAAACAGGATGCTTTCTTACATCCGGATAATGCTCATCTACTTAAGGGTTATCTGAAAAATCATTTGCTGCCTGTCAGTCAGGTAGAGGAAACCGAATCACTTCAGGAACTTGCTCTGGCTGTGCTCTCCGGGAAAAATGCTCTGATTATGGAAGGGATGCCTGGAGCTCTTCTGATTGGGTCAGCGAAAGGAAAAACACGCAGCGTTGAGGAGCCGTTGTCTGAAGCCCTGCTCCGTGGTCCGCGAATTGGTTTTACGGAAAGTCTCAGTGATAATACGGGGGTACTCCGGCGATATGGCAGTAACCAGAGCCTGTTCATACAGAAATATGAAGTAGGTACACGGATCAAAAAGGATTTGGTAATTGCGTATATTGAGGACATTGCGAACGCGGATATTGTAGCTGAAGTAAAAAAGCGCATCGAGAAGCTGGACGTGGACGCCATGCTGGAATCCGGTTATATAGAGCAGCTTATTGAGGATGATCAACTGAGTCCTTTTCAACAAGTGCAAAATACCGAGAGACCGGACCGGGTGATCAGTGCCTTGCTTGAAGGACGTGTTGCCATATTGCTGGATGGTACACCCTTCGCATTGATTGTGCCGACAACATTCAGCATGCTGCTGCAATCCCCTGAAGACTACTATGAGCGATGGATTCCAGGTACATTTCTCCGCATGCTTCGTTTTCTGGCAGCGATGATTGCACTTCTTGCGCCTGCCTTATATATTTCGTTTATTTCTTTTCATCCCGGTCTGATTCCGACCAAACTGGCTTTGACCATTATTGAGACGCGAAAGGGAGTACCGTTTCCCTCCATTATTGAAGCCCTCATTATGGAGACGGCCATTGAGATATTGCGTGAAGCCGGCATACGTCTGCCGAAACCGATTGGACCTGCCATGGGAATCGTCGGTGGTCTCATTATTGGGGATGCGGCTGTACAGGCAGGGATTGTCAGTCCGTTTCTCGTTATTGTCGTCGCCGTTACGGCAATATCGTCCTTCTCCATTCCAACCTACAGTGCAGGGATTACGCTGCGGATTCTGCGTTTCATCGGCATGTTTAGTGCGGCTATACTTGGCTTGTACGGCGTCGTTTTGTTTATCCTGCTACTCTGCAGTCATCTTGCACGATTACAGAGCTTTGGCGTTCCATATGTCAGCCCGAGTGTTCCTTATAGATTATCGGACTGGAAAGACTTTCTGATCAGGGCACCGCTCAGCATGATGAGGAAACGCCCATACATGATGAAACCCGAAGATCAGGATCGCAAGAAATGAGGATAAGGCTATGATACTGATGAGGAAGAGGTGAAACCAATGAAGCCTTCCTACACTCCCATAACAACAACCCAGGCTGCAATAATGATCATTAACTATATGCTGGGAGCAGGCATCCTGACCTTGCCGCGGACAACGGTGGAAGCCGTGGATACACCTGATGTCTGGATTTCCATTATCATCTCGGGTGTAATCATTATGCTCATTGGTTTCATCATGATCATGCTGTGCCGAAGATTTCCAGGGAAAACCGTGTTTCAGTTTGTTCCGGAGATTACCGGCAAGTGGATAGCCATGCTAATCAGTATGGCTATTATCCTATATTTCATCATTATCTCTGCATTTGAAGTCAGGGTTTTGGCGGAAGTGACCAATTTATATCTGCTTGAGCGTACGCCAACTTGGGCGATTGTGATGGGCTTTATGTGGATCGGGATCTACCTGATATCGGGAGGACTGAATGCGATTGTTCGGTTGTTCGAGATTATTTTGCCGATCACAATTGTTATCTTTGTCATAGCGATCCTTCTCAGCAGCAAAGTATTTGAGATTAACAATCTGAGACCTGTGCTCGGTGAAGGATTTATGCCGGTTATCAAAGGGTTGAAGCCTTCCCTTTTGTCATATACAGGCTATGAGATCATGTTTGTCGTCATGGCTTATATGAAGAACCCTGAAAAGGGAAATAAGGCAATTGTCTGGGGAACGGCAATTCCTACATTAATCTATCTGGTAACGGTTGTTATGGTGGTGGGCAGCTTGTCCATTAATGGCATGAAGACCCGAACCTGGCCTACACTCGATTTGATGAGAAGTTTTGAGATTCAGGGATTGATATTTGAACGGTTTGAATCGTTACTGCTGGTCATCTGGATTATGCAAATTTTTTCGACATTTACCGTCACCTTGTATGCAGCATCCATAGGATGCGCTCAATTGTTCAAACGAAAGGAAATATTGGGAGCCATGTTTATATTAGTTTCCATTATTTATTTTGTTGGCTCTCTTCCGAACGACGTCAACCAGACATTTGCATTAGGGGATTTTGTGGGAGAAGCATCTGTCTATCTATTTGCAATCCTACCATCCCTTTTGCTGCTGTTGAGCTTTATCCGCAAGAAAGGAGGCAGACAGAAATGATTTTTCCCTGGAAGAAAATAATAGGGTTTTCTGCAGCCTTATGTCTGTTGTTTACCCAAACCGGATGTTGGAGCAGCAAAGAGATCGAGGATCTGGGCGTCTACGTGGCTCTGGGGATTGATGCCCCCGAGCAAACTGAATTCGAAAAGGATGTAAACGCCCACGGTGGTCATTATCCAAAAGAGAATAACCTAACTGCTACAGTGCAGATTGTCCCCAAGGATTCTTCGAAACCCAATAGCCAGCAAGGCTCTCCCGCAGCGGGTAAATCCTACTTTAATGAACAATTAACGGGGGATTCGCTATTAGAAATTTTCCGTCAGTTTGCACTTAGAAGAGATCGTCCCCTTATCGGGCATCATTTGAAAGTTATCGTCGTTTCGCAAGAAATTTCACGGAAGTACAGCTTGGAACAATTACTTGACTTTGTATTGCGAGATAACGATATCCGGCCAAGCTGCCTGGTCGTGGTGAGTGATGAAAAAGCCATTGATGCTCTATACTCCAATGATCCTAGTGAAATTCCGGCATTTTATCTGACTGGCCTTGTTGACAATTCATACTTGTCGAACAAAATTATGCCCGCCGTGTCACTAGCTAAGTTGGACGCAACCATGCAGTCTGGCAGAAGCTTTCTCCTCCAAAATGTCATCTCCTATAAAGGCGAACATAAATTTTCAGGCGCAGGGATCTATCACTCGAAGACAAAACGCCTTATTGGGACTTTAAGCCAAGTCGATCTCGAAGGATTGTCGTGGATTCAGGAAAGACCAAAGGGAGGTGTATTAAAAACCTATGAGGCCCGAACCGGGAGTACGATCGTATATGAGATTAAGCACACTAAAGGCAAAATTATTCCTACCGTCCATGGAGACGATATCTCATTTCATATCAAGGTGGAATCGGAAGGATGGTTCATGGAAGATTGGACAGTTCCTGAAGCATCGGGAGACGAAGGTTACATTCATAAACTGGAGGAGGACTTCAAAAAAATCGCTGAGCAGCAGGTAAAACAGGTTCTGGACAAAATGCAGCATACGTACAAAGTGGATGTTGGCGGGTTTGGCGAGAAACTGCGCATCAAATATCCAAAAGTATGGAAAAAGGTTAAACCGGATTGGGACAACACATTCAGTCAAATCCCGATTACCTACGATATTAAAATCAAAATCAAAAATCAGGGGTCTTCGACGGAGTAAGATCTGAAGGAGTAATCAGAACAAGCCATACAGCCTTTTCAAACCCGTGAAGGATCTGAGAAGGCTGTTTCACATGCCCAAGTCAAAGTTATTCAATAGCCAGCATACGTGGCGATGTGTCCTGAATGACACGGGAGGAGAACCAGGAGCCGAGAGCTGCTGCAATTATGCCGATGCAAGCGAATAGAACAATTCCAACCCCATTCAGAATAAGAGGAAGCTGTACTATGCCATAGTCAGCAAGGATCATCTCAAGGAGAACAGGCAGCACATACACGCCAACCAGGATTCCCAGCAGGGCGCCCATAGCAGATAGGAGCGATATTCCCATGGCAATAGACAGCCGAATGCGACGCGAGGTTAATCCAAGCGATTTGTAGATCCCGTACGTTCTGCTTTCTTTGCGGATACTAATCCGGCAGGTGCTGAAAATAATAATAAATGTGACCAGGATGAACAGCAGCCCAATCAGGCTCACGGGATAAATTAAAATGTCAGCCGCTTCAGCATAGACTGAATCAAGTAAAGTCTTTTGGGTGACAACAGAAGCCGAATCTTTAAATTCATTGTTTAGTTCCTCTGCTACCTGTTCTGCTTCCAGCGGATCCATCAAATTAATGAAGATGGCATCGAAATCGCTGTAATTCGGACGTATGGAACTCATGGCCTCCATCGTAATTCGTCCCGAGATGGACATATTGGCAATCGCTTGATAAATTCCTGTGATGAGGAATGTGCGCTTTTCCCCTTCAATATAAAGTTCCAGGAAGTCACCCGGCTTTTTGTTTAATGAATTAGCTACACCCACGCCGATGGCAATTTCATTCTCCTGCTGCGGGTTATTTCCCTCTAATGTCTCAAATCCAAGATCCTGGTAACTTCCTTCCAGTACACTCAGAGCCAGACTGGTGGATTGCCCCTCTGCATCTGCTGAATAGTCTCCGCTGATTACGCCAGTCATATTTCCTTGCCAGCCTGCATTTTTGATTCTCGGATCGTCTTGTAACCATTGCTTGAATTCTTCTTCGGGAAATGTACTTTTATTAACAACGACAGCGGCGATGTTTGCATTGTCATAACCCCACTGGGCAGCAGTTTGAGCAATTCCGGTGATACTGGTTAACAGAACAAAACCCAAAACCAGTACGGAAGAGGCTGTTGTTGTCAGCAAGAGCATTAGAATAGAACTTTTGATGTTTTTGGTGACATGGCGGACTCCGATAACTGCAGCTACTGGAAGGCGAGCGAACCCGAAGAGACTGGTTAGCGGGGAGTTCATTCTCCGTGCCATCCGGCTATTGTCCAGCTCCGACATTCCATAACGGATGGCCTGAACTGGCTGAATACTCCGTGCTTTTTTGGCATACATCACAACGAACAAAAGGATCATAGCGAACAGGAATACGCCCACAAGCATGGCTGAGCCTATCCCCTCGACCGAGATGTCACGATTTCCCACGCGAAGAGAAGACACGGAAATATTGATGATGAATTTGGATATCCATATACTGAGCCCAAGTCCCGGAAGGATGGCTATACAGGAAAGCATGAAATACTGCATGACATAAGTGCCGATGGTTTTTGCCGAGGTCAGACCGAGTGATTTCAGAATGCCAATCGTTTTATAGTTGGCCAGGATGGCATCCGAAATCGTAAATCCTATCGTAATCAGAGCGATGGCAAGCATGACAACTCCTAGGAAAATCATGATGAATCCAATGATTTGATTAATGATCAGATAGAAAGAAGAGATGCCCTCAAACTCCATCTTGGTTTCCAGAAACGGACTGCCTGCCTCAAGTGAGTACCGTTCCCAATAGCTTGAATTGGCACTATAATCGTCGAAATGGATACCCAGCATATAATTATCGTTTCCCGGAAGAGACTGAACATGCTTCGAATAATCGGAAGGGTTCATCCAGACTCGTGCTGTATTGGTGAAGGGTGCCCCATAGGGGACATCGACTACACTGCCGGATACGTTCAATTTGATGGTAGTGCTCCCCGTTTTGAAGCCGATAGTATCTCCGGCCGAGACACCGTACGCATTGGCCATGGAAGTGGGAATCCAGACCGAACCTGGCTCGGGAACCGCTTCTGGTGTTCCACTAGAAAAAATAAGCTTATCCACAACCCGCGGAGTTGACGGGGTATTCATCATGTAAAGGTAAATATTAGGGATATCCGTGCCATGAAACGAGATGCCCGATAACGTTCGGTACGTTAGCAGTTCAGACACTTCAACGCCTTCCTGGGAAGCCCACCAAGAGTGAACAGCCTTTGGATCATTCAGGCCTTTATCAAAAGTCAAAATCTGATGAGATCCATTGGTGTGGGTATGCATTTCTCTAAACTGATTACCTGTGTTGGCCAGAATCATGACAGCTGTAGACAACAGCAGCGTGGATAGAAGAATGAGCAGAGCGATAAACGAGTTTTGTATTTTGCTTCTGCCTAGATAGGAGAGGCTAAGTTTCAACATGACAGCCATCGTTATTCCTTCCCCGATACAAAGGCAAAAATCATGTCCTCACGGTCATGAACCTGATGCTCGTTATAGGGTTCGAATTCGAGAATGCCACCAACCTTACCGTCCCGGATTAATATGAGACGATCGGCACGGCAGGCTGCCTTGATATCGTGAGTGACCATGACAACGGATTGCCCTTTTTGATGAATGTCTGTCAGGATGTCGAGAACAGCTTTACCATGCTCCACATTCAGACTTCCAGTCGGTTCATCGGCGAAAAGGACGTCAGGAGTATTGATCAAAGCCCGTGCAATGGCGGCTCGCTGCTGCTGGCCTCCTGAAGTCTGGGAGGGAAGACGGCTGCTCAGACTGTCAATATCCAAGGATTTCATCAATTGGGCTGCCCGCAGCTGAATTTCATTCTTTTTGGTTCCGGCGATGTAACCCGGCAATGCAATATTCTCTCGAATAGAGAGATCCGGTACGAGATTAATACTTTGATAGATATAACCAATCCGGCGAGTGCGAAAATCAGACATTTCCCGCTCGCTGTAATCATCGATGCGTTGTTCCTGAAAATAGACTTCACCAGCAGTTACATGATCCAGACCACTCAGCAAATAGAGCAGGGTGGATTTGCCCGAACCCGAGTTGCCCATGATGACGGTAAAATCCCCTTGATATATATCCAGATCAACATTGCGTATGGCATGGTATTGTTCCGGGCCTGCGCTGTATGTTTTGCATAGGTTATGTGCACGAATAATCGGTGTTTTGCTCAAGAAAATCACTCCCCAAGGCAGTATACGTTTTATTTTAGAGGGGGGATGTTGAGGAAGTCTTATCAAATTATGAATAAAGTCTTACAGGCTGAATGCCAGCCTGAATGGATTGGGACGAGTCAGCAGACCGGCAGGCTAAATTGAAAGCTGGTTCCTTGCCCCTCTTTGCTTGAAAAGGATATGCGTCCCCCGTGTGCTTCAACGATATTTTTGCAAATGGACAAGCCAAGGCCTGTACCTTCATGCACGTGTCTGGATACAGGAGACGCTTGCCCCCGGAAATAACGTTCAAATACAAAAGGCATATCTTGTGCCCGTATTCCCGGACCCGTGTCAGTGATTGTCACAATGAACTGATCGGCTCTCAGCTCTGTATGAATACGAATGGCATCCCCGCGATGGGTGTGCTTCAGTGCATTGGATATGAGATTGGCCAGCACTTGTTCGATCCTTGTGGTGTCCATGCGGATTAACACATTCGGAACGGATTCGGGCGTTTCATATGTTAGACCTTTCATGCGCACAGCATGTCCGAATGATCCAAGTATGGCTTCAAAAGTGGGACCACTATAAACTTCACGCGGCTCTACGGATATCTGACCCAGTTCCTGCAGCGCATGAAGTAGCAGATCTTCAACCAATTGGGCTGTTTTGTCCGTGTGGGTCTGCATGATTCGCATATACTCCATCAGGGTTTCCTCATCTGCGCACATTCCTTCCATAATGGCCTCAATATACGCTTTAACCGTGGTAATGGGTGTTTTGATATCATGCGAAATATTGGTAATGAGTTCCTTTTGCGCCTGTTCTTGCTTCGTGCGTTGTTCACTCAAATACTTGATTTCGGTGCGCATCAGATCGAACATGGCATATAATTCGCCTACTTCGTCTGCATGTTTATAATGAATTGGCTTATCGTACTGTCCCTTGAGAATAGATTCAGCATGATGCTGAAGCATATGTACCGGTGACAGTAATCGTTTATGTATTTTGCGATGCATGGTTAACAGAAGAATGCCGAGAATAAGTGCGATTATGATGGATATGCCTGCAACCAGATAAGGCAGGATGGATGAAGGCTGGACAGTAACCATGGCTTTAGGGATGGTAAAGATGGCATTTCCGATCTGAATTCCATCCGCAGCATGGAGGACAGGGAAAGCTATGTCCACTACATCCTCTCCATGGTTGGCATGTCCGGCATGGTTCACATCATAATGCAAGGCGGATGCCAGATGGATATGTTCTCCTTGAGAGGATGGATCGGAAGAGAATAGGATCGTACCGTCCAGGCCGACATAGGATAACTGGATGCCTTGCTCTTTGGCGAGGGCACGAACGTTTTCCTGAACCTCCGGGCTGGTGAGTTGATGATGATTCTGCTCCAAAGCAAGCATCACCGGATTGATGATGAGCCGGACCAGATGAATGGACAAGTTGGACTCCTCTGTATGATGACCTGACCGATCCACGGCAAGTGTCAGGCTGCATCCAAGGAGAGAAATAAGCAGAATGAGTACGGCGATCAGCCAGCGTTTGGACCATTGGAGTAACAACATCGAGATTGTGGTCTCCCATCTATCTTAGTGGTTGAATTTGTAGCCGACTCCCCAGACTGTCTTCAGAACAACAGGCTCGGAGGGGGTAGCTTCAATTTTCTCTCTCAATCTTCGAATATATACAGTGACCGTATTTTCATCCCCGTAAGCATCGTATCCCCAAACAGCGTCCAGCAGTTGTGACTTGGAGAACACCTGATTCTTGTGGCTCGCCAGGTAGTACAGCAGTTCGAATTCCTTCGCAGAAAGTGAAACTTCATCTCCACTTACCGTGACCTTGTACGCTTTCTTGTCGATTACCAGGTTGGACAGACGAAGAAGATGTTCCTCCTCACGCTCGGATGCAAGACTGTCATACCGCCTGAAATGGGCATTGATTCGCGCAAGCAGCTCACTCAGGGAGAAGGGTTTGGTCATATAATCATCTGCCCCAAAGCCCAAACCAAG
The DNA here is from genome assembly GCF_040546835.1 of Paenibacillus sp. PvP094. Taxonomy (NCBI): domain Bacteria; kingdom Bacillati; phylum Bacillota; class Bacilli; order Caryophanales; family Paenibacillaceae; genus Paenibacillus; species Paenibacillus sp. PvP094. Next base: position 2,920,574 of record NZ_JBEPOM010000001.1, read on the forward strand.
CACCTTGTCAGTATCACTTCCTCTTGCACTTAGAATGAGGATTGGAATATTGTTTCTTCGTCTTATTTCACGGCATACCTCAATACCATCCATATCCGGAAGCATGATATCCAGGATAATATAGTCCGGCTGCAGCATGTCCATCAGTTGCAATCCATCTTGTCCAGTGGCTGCGACTGCCGCGTCATATTGGTTTTTGTTCAGATAGTCTCTTACAATACGTGAAATGTCTTGCTCGTCTTCAATAATGAGTATTCTACGTGAATGAGGCATAGGTATCGCTCCAATAAAGGGTAATGGAAATTTCGTTAATGATGGTTGAATCTGTAAATGACTATGATTTTAACTATACAGGGTTATGTGAGAGGAGTCATGAATAAATTTGGAGCAGTAAAAAGTTCAAAGAACCCATAAACATAACCTGTTTACAGGTCGTCATGGGTTCGAGATTCCAGGTGATGTTACACATGCTCCATATCAAAAGACGGGTGGGACTGGGATTTCAGATATTCCAGAGGGGACATTCCGAAGTGAGCGCGGAACACCCGGTGGAAGTAGGAATAGCTGGCGAATCCACACGTCTCGGCGATATGCTCCAGTGTCATCTCACTGTACTTCATGCGTTCCAGTGCGACATTCAGACGAATTTCAATAGCGTACTGGATCATGGTTTTGCCGTAGTGTTCCTTGAACAGCCGTACTGCGCGTGACAGACTAAGACCAGCGTAACGGGCAGCCTCCTCAAGTTTGAACGTAACGGTAGCATGTTCCTCAATGAAGCGCTTTAGCTTCAGAGTGGAGGACACGCTTCGATCCGTCTGGAGACTTTCGCTAATCGCACGGTCGATGTACAGACAGAGTCCGCGTAATAGGGCATCTTTTAACTCCTCATTTTCTTCAAGAGGTCCCCGGCGCTGCTCCAGCAAAATATTGCGCCACAGGCTGACCAGCTTGTCATCCAGTCCAATTCGGTTTACGGTAGGGCGCTGAATTCGCTTCCACCACTGATCAATCCAGGAACCTTCACAGAACAAATAATAATCCCCGCTGGACAATCGTCCTTCCTTATGCGGTTCTGCGACCACGAGATGATAGTCATCTCCTGGTTTCAACAGCAGCAAATCCCCGCTCGTCATCGTAAATTCTTCATCCTGCACATATACCTTGCAGGAGCCTTCGGTTTGCAGACGGAACAGGTAGGTCTGAAGCTCGCCCTTCATGTTGTGGTTAAATGCCTTGTAGTGATAAGAGTAGTCACAGATCAGTACTGAAGTCTTCAACGGTTCCAAAGATGCAATCCTCCAATATAGGTATCCTGCATGCACTTTTATAGGTGAAATCATCGTGATGCAAAATACTGGAATAAAAAATCAGTCAAATAGTTCATGTTCTGACGATATTGTATATGTTCATTCTAGCCTGTTTTGCGGTAGGATGATACCAGATAGAGCAATGAAAGCAAATTTGAGAGCAGAGGTGTATCATTCATGAAAAAACTTAATATTGGTTTGCAATTGTTCACCCTCCGTGATGAAACTGCAGCAGATTTTCGTGGCACATTGCGCAAGGTAGCAGAGCTTGGTTATGAAGGTGTGGAATTCGCTGGTTATGGTGACATTCCTGCCGAAGAGATGAAAGCATTGCTGGATGAACTGGGCCTCAAAGGATTCAGCAGCCACGTTTCCCTGCACGCGATGCGCGAAGATTTGCAAAAACAAATTGATTACCTCAAAACGATTGGGGCTCAATATATGATCTGTCCTTACCTCATGCCTGAAGATCGCCCTGACAATGCTGAAGGCTGGACCAAGCTGTTCGCTGAACTGCAGCAATATGGTGCGGAAGCAGCGAAACAAGGTTTGATCTTTGGTTATCACAACCATGACTTCGAATTCCATGGCCAAGTTGGCGACAAAAATGCCTTTGATGCCATGTTCGCTGAAACGACGCCTGAGGCTGTACAAGTGGAAATGGACGTCTGTTGGGTCCAATTTGCGGGACAAAATCCGATCGAGTATATTAATCAATATGCAGGCCGTCTGCCGCTTCTCCATCTGAAGGACTTCAGCAAAGACGAACAGGGTCAGATGAAAACACTGGAACTGGGACAAGGTTCGGTTGACCTGCCAGCAGTTATTGAAGCATCAACGAGCGCAGGCGTGGAATGGCTGATCGTGGAACAGGATGTATGTCAGAATCCTCCACTTGAAAGCGTAGCCAACAGTTATAACTGGCTCAAACAGAACTATCTGAACCAATTTTAATCTAGCAATTCAATCATTAAATGAAGCAAATGCTGAATCTACTTGTCAAAGGGGACATTAATCCATGAGTAAAATTAAAGTTGCTGTATTCGGCTGTGGAGCCATTGCTGAACGCAGACATATTCCAGAATACGCTGCTAATGAAAACGTAGAGCTTGTCGCTTTTGCCGATCCAATTGTGGAGCGTGCAGAGAAAATGGCCGAAACTTACGGCGGCAAAGCATACTCCAGCTACGAAGAGCTGCTTGCAAATGAAACAGTTGATGCAGTTAGCGTATGCACACCTAACTATCTGCATGCCTCCATGGCCATTGCTGCTGCGAATGCAGGCAAGCACGTGCTGGTTGAGAAGCCGATGGCTGTTACTACCGAAGAAGGCGAGCAAATGATTGAAGCTGCCAAGAAAAACGGTGTGTATCTGATGGTTGGACACAACCAACGCCTGATGCCTCCACACGTCAAAGCAAAAGAAATTCTGGATTCCGGCAAACTGGGTAAAGTGCTGAACTTCCGTACTTCCTTTGGTCATCCAGGACCGGAGGCATGGAGTGTGGACGGAGCAGAGAGCTGGTTCTTCCGTAAGGAAGAAGCAATTATGGGCGCCATGGGTGATCTCGGCGTGCACAAGTCTGACTTCATCCGCTATTTGCTGAACGATGAAGTGTCCGAAGTGGCTGGGTTCATCAGTACCCTGCACAAAGAAGGCACGGAAGTGGATGACAATGCGACATGCTTGCTTCGCATGAAGAGCGGTGCCATTGGTACACTCGTTGCCAGCTGGACTCAATACAGAGCAGGAGATAACAGTACGGTTCTGTGGTGCGAGAATGGCGTTATGAAAATCGGTACGGTCGAAGGCGACGAAGTCATCGTCGAGCTGACGAACGGTACGGTTGAAACGTACAAAGTTGGTGCGATGGCAACAAATGAGAAGCAGGTACCAAGCGGCGTTATTGACGCATTTGTGGAATCCATTGTGACTCAAACGCCTCCAAGCATCTCCGGTGAAGAAGGTCTTCGTTCCCTGCAGGTCATTCTGGCAGCCTTCGAATCCGAGAAGACAGGTCAGATCGTTAAACTGTAAGACGGATCCGTTCAAGGTCATTATATATGTTCATGTGAGGGTACCTCCAGCGTTTCTCTGGTTGGTGCCCTCTTTTCATTTACTCTAGTAAGGAAAAGAGACGGCCCTCCAGCATCGAATGTGGGGAGGGCCGTCTCTTAAACCGTACTGCGTATGAAGCGTTCCCGCTCGTTCAGTTCTTGCGGTTACACAACTGGTTTGACGTCGCTCGCAAGATCAAGCCAGGCAATCTCGTCACCAGTCAGAGTCAGGCGTGAGCCTTCGTCACAGGATAACAGCTCATCGCGATTCTGCGCGCCGATCAATGCGCAGGTTGGGAAGGACTGATTCAATACATAAGCTAATGCAATCTGAATGGCCGTCGTATTCTTCGTTTCGGCCAATTCCCCGGCACGGCGCAGTCTTTCCCAATTGCCGTCACTGTAGAAGACACGAACCAGATCAGCATTGTCACGTACCTCAGGTGTGAAACGACCGGTGAAGAAGCCGCGTGCCTGCGAGGACCAGGACAGCAGCGGAAGCTGTGTCCGTTCATGCCATGCCAGCGTCTCTGCATCTGCTGATACACAGCCAGCCCAGAACGGCTCGTTCGCCTTGGCCAGGCTGAGATTCGGGCTGCTGAATGTGAAGCCCTTCAGACCATGTGCAGCCGCATACGTGTTGGCTTCCTCCAAACGCTGCCAAGTCCAGTTGGAGGCACCGATCGCACCAATTTTACCAGACTCAATGTGCTCATTCAGTGCTTCAAGAATGATGCCAACAGGAATGTTTGGATCGTCCCGGTGTAATGCATACAATTCGACATGATCAGTCTGCAGACGTTCCAGGCTGGTGAGCAGATCGCTGCGAATGGCGTCGGCATTGACACGGGGACCGTTCATATCATGGTGGGCACCCTTTGTCAGAATGACGACCTGATCGCGATTACCGCGCTCTTGCATGTAGCGTCCGAGCACTTCTTCACTCTGTCCGCCGCAATAGATGTGAGCCGTATCCACGGTATTTCCGCCAATCGCTAGAAAAGCATCCATATTCGTTGCAGCTTTTTCGTAAGCATCATGCACAAAATAATCCGTACCTTTGATCAACCGGGAAATCGGTTTTCCTGCACCATTAATTGTAATGAATTCCATTGTACACACCATCCTCGCTTATAGTGTAATTCGTGTACGTTCCTCTGCAGAACGAAGGCAAGCTTCAAGTACTTTCATATTGGCCACCGCATCGGATGAAGCAAAACGCATATTTTTACCTTGAAGCACGGCACGTGCCATATCATCCCCCTGCAGGGAATAGTGGTTGACTTGAGGGACCTCAACTTCCCTGCGTTCACCGCCCGCTGTAACGTAGAAGTTCGAGCTGCGGTCCGGATTGCTGATAAATGCGGATGGAACCTCAATTATGCCATCCGATCCAAGCACCTCCAGCGTATTGCGGAATGCTGCCCACATGCTGCTGTCAAACGTGACGCCGACGTGATCATTGAATTCAAGTAATCCCGAGGCCATCATGTCGACATGGTCGTGTTCAGGGGAGAACATGCCAATGACCGTTACCGCTGATGGTTCCTGGCCGAGCAGCAGCCGTGCTGCACTGATGGAATAACAGCCAATGTCATAAAGAGCACCGCCGCCCCATTCACGTTTGAACCGGACATTGCCTGCGGAACCGGAATTGTTGAACGAAAATGTACTATGAATACCGCGAATTTCCCCAATTTCACCGCTGGCAATGACATCTCTGATCTGGTCGTAACGGGGATGATGCCGATACATAAACGCTTCGGCGAGCAGTACTCCGGCATCATCACAGGCTTGCGCCATTTCGCGTGCCTCCTGCTCGGTTAATGCGAGTGGTTTCTCGCACAGAATATGTTTGCCCGCCTCAGCTGCGCGGATCGTCCACTCCCGGTGAAGATGGTTGGGAAGGGGAATATATACAGCGTCAATGGAGTCGTCCTCCAGCAGTGCTTCATAGCTGCCGTAAGCCTGGGGGATTCCAAGCTGATCAGCGGTTTGTTTCGCCTTTTCCTCGTCCCGGCTTGCGATCGCCGCCACTTCATTCAACTCCGATTGCTGCAAACCAGGAATGACAGAACCTTTGGCAATGCTAGCGCTACCAAGAATGCCCCAGCGTAATTTTCGATCTGAATTCATGAGTTGTTTCCTCCTGTGGATGAATGTATATTGTGATTATAAGGAATAGATTGATGAATGAAAATGATAATATATTGAGATCTATTAACACAATATTGCTTGCCAAGGAGAAATATTCATGATGAGACAGACTGTATTGCTAACCCTTCAGGATATTCCATATTTTTGTTATCCCGAGTCCGTTGGCCATTATGTGGATCACCCCGAGCATTCCGTATTGCGGGAGGCCGGTGCACTTAATAACTTCAATATTCACTATGTAGCTTCAGGTAAGGGGTATGTGGAAGTGGACGGGATTATCCATGAGCTTCGGGCGGGTCAAGCGGTACTCTATTTCCCGCAGCAGCGTCAGCATTATTACAGCAGTGAGGATGATCCGTGGGATGTGCGCTGGGTCCATTTTTATGGCGAACGTCTCCATGACTACATGATCGAACGGGGGCTGCACCGCAATCTGCTGTGGACCCTGCGGCAGCAGGCCCCTTGGGAAGAAGCGCATCTGGCCTTGCTCGACGAAGCCGAGCAGAACCGGATGCTGCGCCCGGCTCAGTTATCCACTCTGACGTATGCGGTCCTGGCCGAGTTCGTACAGCATGCAGTGCCACTAAAAAATACACGTACAAGCCAAGCAGAGAACCGCATTCTCGGATTGCTCCCGCAGATGCAGCAGGAGGCATGTCAGCCGTTTTTGCTTCAGGATTGGGCGGATCTGGCGGGTGTCAGCTCGTATTACTTTTGCAAATTGTTCAAGAGTGCCGTCGAGATGACACCGATGGAATTCGTAACCCGTTCCCGGCTGCAGATGGCGAAGCAGTGGCTGCTCGAACGTCCAACGGCCAACATTGGACAGATTGCCGAGGAGGCGGGATACCCGAACGCCAGTTATTTCAACCGCCAGTTCATGGCGCACGAAGGCATGACACCTACGGAGTACCGCGGACTTTATCATAATTAATAACTACTATATATATAGGTTCCAAGTAACCGCGAAATCGCAGATCCCCTGGGGTTTGACAGCGAGCTCAATCAAGTCTATTATGGATAAATTAAATCCGCATACAATGAGGTGCCCTCATGAAATATTCAAAAGCAACCAACTATGCCTTGCATACCATGCTTCACCTTGTGATTACAGAACCGGAGCAGCTGGTTAGTGTTCATCAACTGGCTGATTTGCAGAAAGTATCCCCAACCTATCTGTCCAAAATATTGACCAAGCTTGTTAAGGCGGGCATGATTGAATCCACTTCCGGAGCCAATGGCGGCTATCGTCTGAGTCGCAAAAATCCGGACCCTTCGTTTCTGGAGATTATTCACGCCATTGAAGGGCAGGCTTCCCTGTTCGAATGCTCTCAGAACCATAACGAGGGCTGTCTAATTCAGCAGGTCATGATTCATGCCGAGGAACAGATGGAGAACTATCTAAGCAATAAGAAAATGTCCGAGCTGGCTGCCGAAATGAAGGCGCATCAGAGGTAACGTTTGGGGGAAGAGCGAAGCAGCTTCTAGCTGAGTGCGGCTTACCACTTTACTTTTGTATATAGGTACGAATAGATCCAAAAGTCCGAGGAGAGGCATGAAGCAACATGCCTAGCTTTCGGACTTTTTTCGTAGTGATAGCCAAGCATACAATATGCCGTTGTGCCTAATACAAGCGCAATGGTACAATAAGGAAGATTAATAGATACATATCTTTTAAACCTATTACATCTCTGGAGGGACAACAGATGAGCCAATCAACCATCACAGGACTGGAACAATTGCTTGCACTCGAAAATATCCGTAACACGAAGGCACGCTATTGCCGCTTTATTGATACGAAGCAGTGGGACGCACTGGGCGATGTGTTTGCTCCGGATGCAGTAGCTGATTTCAGTACGGAAGGTAACCCCATTCCGGTATTAACGGGCCGTGACACCATCGTGCAGGTATTCCGTGACCTGGTGGATGTTGCTGTAACCGTGCATCACGTACACAGCGCCGAGGTTGAATTTGTATCCGAGAACGAAGCCAAGGTTATTTCTCCGATGGAGGATTGGGTGACATTCCCCGAAGGCAATGAGAACAAATCCTTCCACGGATTTGGACACTACCATGAGACGTTTGTTCAGATCGACGGTCAATGGTATATCAAGCATACAAGCCTGAAGCGTCTGCGTTTGGATCTGTTTGAATAGTATTCATGAGAGATATAAAGTAAATCAGAATAGCAAAAGCCCCAAGAACATCTTCCATGTCCTTGGGGCTTATTTTATATTGAGAATCCTAGCTTAACCTAGTCTGTCACTCCTTAAGAGCTTGGCTTAGGACGAAGCGGAAGAAGCTTTTTTGCGGGACTGCATGGACAGGTATACCCAAGAGAACATCACGGATGCCAGAGCAACCACGGTCATGCCCCAGAAAATATTCGTGTAGGCTGACGACAAGGACAGCTGCTGCATCGCAGTGAGAGCCACGCCGGTTACGGCAACACTGAATGCACCGCTGAAGAACTGGCTAAGTTGGAACAGGCCCATGCCTGCACCCACCTGATCCATGGTCAGGTTATTGGACAGTTCGTTGGAAACGCTCGTTGTGAGAGCGGAGAAACCTACACTCAGCAGGATATAAATGACCATAATGGCATAGATGCTGTTATCTGCAAACAGAGCGAACAATCCCGCGGCAGCGAGCAGCAGCCATGGTGCAAACCTAAGCAGCTGTGTATTGCCATGTCTGTCAATCATTCGGCCAATCCGGTTGGACAGCAGCATGGAGACAACTGCACCAGGGAAGATAACCAGTCCGGATTGGGCTGGTGTCAGGGCGTACAGATGGGCCAGAATTTGCGGCAAAAGAAACAGGGTCGCAAAGTTGTTAATGTAGGATACGATCCCTAGCGAGCTGAGCATCATATATTTTTTGTTTTTGAACAGGGCTGGCTGAACAAATGGATCGGCCGCACGGCGAATCCGTAACCAGAACAATAGAAGTGCTACGACACCCACGACAAGAGTGACCCACTCACGCGAAGTGAGGAACAGAAGAACGCCAGTTGTTCCGATCGCGAGAAGCAATGCACCCAGCAAGTCGAACGTACCCTTTTGCGGCATTTCACTTGGAAGCAGTTTGAAGAACACAGGGATCAGGAACAACGTTAACCCCGTAACGATAAAGAGATCATGCCATCCAAGAAATTGAGTAATGCTGCCGCCGATGACAGGACCAAGTCCAAGACCAAGGGAACTGGCAGACATAATCACAGCCATGGATTTACCCCGGCGGTCACTCGGAACGTAACGCGTGATGAGCACGATGGCAAGTCCCGGCACGGATGCGGCGCCTGCTGCCTGAATCAGGCGTGCACAGAGCAGGATAATGAAGTGATTGCTGAAGAATCCCAGAACCGATGCTGCACCAAGTAAAGTGAGACCGGTTGTAAACAGCGTCCGAATTGGTACAAAGTCCGACAGGCGTGAAAAGGTAATCGACGATATGGCAAAAACGATGGAATAACCTGTTACAATCCACGAAGAAGCAACAGATGAGAGCTGGAATTCGGCTGCAATTTTGGGCAGGGCCAGGTTGAACATCATCGTATTCATGACGACGAGAACGACCGTGAAACCGAGCAAACTTACAATTAACCCTTCCTGTAATCCGGTCGTTCGTTCCCCGGATGATGCGGTAGCGGTGTTATTCATGAAAACCTCCTTGATCTAATGTGTAATTTCGCAACATTTCAGAAACGGTATGTAACATTTGCAAAATGAGATATACAGCGAATCCCGTACCTGACAGCAGGGGAACCATTGACGAAATTAAAATTAAAGTTCGATTGGTATCGAACATTAGAAATATATCATGGAATTGTGCTAAAATACAATGGATAGTCTGAAAAAAGGAGACTACATTATGAAAATTTTACATCATCCTCAATTGGAGGATATTGAACTTTCTTCCGTGTTGTATGCCTTAAGTGATCCGATCCGTCTTGGTATTGTTGCGGAAGCAGCCAAGAGTGGAGAGCAGCCCTGCAGTCATTTTAATGCACCTGTTGTGAAGTCCACGATGTCCCATCATATTCGCACGCTGCGGGAAGCTGGCGTCATTCGGGTGAGGGTGCAGGGTACCCAGCACTTTCTTACATTGAGGTTGGAAGATCTGGAAACACGATTCCCTGGCCTTATGCAGCCTTTGTTGCAGGCCGCTGCTCAGGCGTCCACCCGTCAGTCCTAAAACTTGTCCTTTCTTCAAGCTGAAGAGGGGGCATTTTTTTATGCCTACTTGGGGGAAGCTCCTTTAATACACCTACTTATTTCAGCCTGTACAAGAAAAAATATACAAATTTTAATTTTGGGGTAATCCGCAGCCCTCCATGTTCCGAATATTATAATAGATGGTCTTTTTTGGGTGATGGATATTGAAGGACAACAGGGGGCGGGAGTATGGTGCATAATCCGGAAACCATTCAGGAATGTATCGAAAAGGCACGGCAAAGACTCTACCAGATCGCAAATTCACATGCGGAATTAATGCATCCGGAGGTTATTCGTCAATCGATGATTCTGGATGAGTTAATTAATGAATATAACAAATCCATTCGTCTAAACAGAAAAACACCCCGAGACAAAAGCCCCGGGATGTGATGATGCGACAATAATTCGCGTTCGTTCTATTCTTTTACCGCCCCAAGCACAATCCCCTTGACGAAGAAACGCTGCAGGAACGGATACACGAGCAGGATCGGCAGCGCGCCAATGAAGATCTGAGCAGCATTGACCGTACGTTGAGACATGTTCTGAAGCTGCGTGGCATCCACATTCATGTTGGAGAAATCCTGCTGTACGATAATGGTCTGCATCAACGTAGCCAGCGGATATTTGGAAGCATCATTCATATAGATGAGCCCGTCAAACCAGGAGTTCCATTGGCCCACCATGGTAAATAGCGAGATCGTCGCAATCGCGGGCATGGACACCGGTAGATAGATCCGGAACAAGGTTGTAATATGGTTAGCTCCATCAATAAAAGCCGCCTCTTCCAGCTCTTTCGGAACATTACGGAAGAAGTTCATCATCAGAATCAGGTTCCAGACCGCAACTGCTCCTGGCAAAATCAGTGCCCACAGCGTGTTGATTAGCCCCAGCTTTTGAATCAAAATGTAAGACGGGATCAGCCCGCCGCTGAACAGCATCGTGAAGATGAAAAACCAAGCATACATAGAGCGCCCTTTGAAATGAAGACTTTCTTTTGATAATGGATATGCCGTCAGAATGACCAGCACCATACTGAGCAGTGTGCCAAGAACGGTACGCTGAACCGAGATCCAGAGCGCACTGAGAAAGTTGCTGTTACCAAACGTTTTGGTATAGGCGTCTACGGTAAAATCAATCGGCCAGAGTGTGACCAGATTGGCGGAGGCTGCCGCCTTGCCGCTGAAAGAGACCGCCAGAATATGAACGAGCGGCAGCACACACAGCAGTGAAACGGCCGCAATGAAGAACAGGTTGAAGCCATTGAATATCCGGTATCCGGTCGTTTTGTGATACAACTTGATTCCCCCTTAAAGCAGTATGCTAAACCCCTTAGAAAATGCGGTAATTGGCGATTTTGTAAGCCATCCGGTAGGCAGTAATGACCAGGAACATCGCGACAAAAGACTTGAATAGTCCGACCGCTGTTGCGAAGCTCATTTTGCCATTCAGGATACCCATCCGGTACACAAACGTGTCGATAATATCACCTTTCTCATACACGAGCGGGTTGTACAGATTGAAAATCTGGTCAAATCCTGCATTCAGAATATTGCCAAGGGACAGCGTTCCCACCACGATAATCATCGGCACCAGGGCAGGCAGCGTAATGTGCAGTGTCTGTTTGAGCCGTGTTGCCCCGTCCACCTCGGAAGCCTCATAGAGAGCCGGATTAATCCCCGCAAGCGCAGCCAGAAATACGATCGTGCCAAATCCGAATTCCTTCCATACATCACTGATGACAACCGTTACCCGAAACCAGTCACCATCTCCGAGAAAGAAAATTGGTTCAATCCCTGCAGCTGCCAGCACCTGATTCACCAGTCCGCCTTCTGGGGACAGCATGTCGAGCAGAATGCCGCCTAGTACTACCCAGGACAGGAAGTGGGGCAGGTACACGAGTGTCTGTGAGAACCGTTTGAAGGTGGAGTTTCGTACCTCATTCAGCAAAATGGCGAATACCACCGGGGCAACCAGGCCGGCCACAATTTTCATGGAAGCAATCAGCACGGTATTCCAGATCACCTGCACACTGTCCGGATACTCGAACATGAACCGGAAGTTATCCCATCCCACCCATTTGGAGCCCGTGAATCCCAGCCACGGTTTGAAATCCTGAAAAGCAATAATAATGCCGCCCATGGGTACATAGGCGAACAGCAATGTGAGCAGTACAGCAGGCAGCAGCATCAGGTGCAGCGGCCATGTGCGTTTGAAGTTCCAGCGGGTACGTTTGCGTGGATTGCGTATCGCCTGCCGTACCGGTGTGTTGGTTGTTAATGGTTGTTCCATAGCCATCAGTGTCCCTCCTTATGTATCGTCCAGCCTCCGCATGGTGAGGCATTTCGGCCTCTTGCAAAAAGTGGAGCAACTGAATTATAGCAATGGAAAAGGGTGCGCTATAGACCAACATTTCAAGGCGAATGTTGATTTGTTAACCTGTTGAGGCCATCCACACTTTCAAAATCAATATAGATATGAAAGGGTTTTCAATATAAAATAGGACTTCGAACACGTTCGATTATATCTCGAGACAGGGTGAAACGATGAAATTCACAGTATTTGCAAAAACGGTCATTCTGCTGATCTGCCTGCTGGTGCCCATCTTGCTGCTCTATACCTATGCCAACCAGGCGAACGTGGACATGGTCGTGGACGAGAAACAGCAATCGAGCTTGAACCAATTCAATTATTTCAGCTCCCAGGTAGATAAAAATATTGAGCAGCTCTCGCTCTATGGGCTTACCCTTCTGAGGGACCCCAGCATACTGCATTACCGTTACATGACGGAAACGACCAGCCAGTATGAGAAGAACAGCATCTATCTCGACATTCTCGACAAATTATCGTTGTACCAGTCCACCAGCCGCTGGAAAAACGACATAACAATCCTGCTTCCACAGGCAGAACTGGTGTTATCCACCAAGGCAAGCCGAACCGTCTTCAATGAGAACATGCTGAAGTATCCCCAGCCTGGCCAGTGGCAATTGGATGAGGGAGGATTCACGTTTTTTTTCACGGACAATTACGAGTGGAATGCCAAGCCAGCGACGACAGGGGTTCGGACCGTGATGGAGATTAATTTTGATCCGATGAATATTGTCGCCATGCTGGACGACTTCAAGGAGGCACAGGGAGGAGACCCTTTTCTGTACGTGCCAGGCAATGATCCCTTATTAAATCGCAGTGCTGACCCTGATCTGGTTCAGGCCATTATGGAAAATATGCCGTTGAACGGGCTCGACAGCGAGGGGAATCACCAGCTGGAGGCCGGTGGCAAGCAGTATCTGGTGAGTTATGTTCCTTCCAAACAGCTTCATGGCGTCTATGTGAATCCCGTTGTACTGGATGATCTGCTCACCCCGATGGATAAGAGCCGGAACATGTTTGTTACATCCATACTCCTGCTGCTGGCCTTGAGCATCGGGGCGGCATTATTGCTCTACCGCAAGGTACAAATTCCCATCTATCGCCTGATGCAGGGGCTGCAGCAGATTCGCAAAGGCCAGCTGTCGACCCGAATTCCGGTGGATCATTCACGTGATGAATTTGCTTACCTGACCCAGAGCTTCAATCATATGGCGGAACAAATTCAGGAATTGATCGAAAAGGTGTACGAGGAACGCATTCGTTCAAGGGAAGCTACACTCAAGCATTTGCAGTCACAGATTAATCCGCACTTCCTGTACAACTGCCTGTTCTATATTAAAAATATGACCCAGCTCGGTCATTCGGAAGCCGTTATTGCGATGTCGCTGAGTTTGGGAGATTACTACCGGTATATCACCCGGGATGAGAATGACATGACAACGGTGGAGGAGGAAATTCGGCTGCTCGACAATTATTTGTCCATACAGCAGATGCGGACCAATCGTTTATCCTACGAAATTGCTGTACCGCAGGAGCTGATGCAGCAGCAGATTCCAAGGCTGCTCATTCAGCCGATTGTGGAGAATGCTGTCATTCATGGCATTGAACCAAGCGAAGGCAGTGGCCATATCGTGGTGACCGGAATGTCGGCCAAAGAGCAAATCCAAGGGAAATCCTTCAACCGCTACAGTTTGTTCGTGGATAACGATGGGGTTACGTTGACATCCGAAGAGATTGAAGAGTTGGAACGGGAAGTGAACGAGCCGATGGGTGAGGAGATCGGTACCGGCACCTGGAACGTGCACCAGCGTCTGGTTACACGATATGGGCATTCATCCGGGCTTCATTTTGCAGCGATTCCTTACGGGGGACTTAGTGTGGAAATACGATGGTTTGAGGAGGAGGAACAATCTCATGATGAATCTAATGGTCGTGGATGACGAACACTCAGCGGTGGAATCCATCGCTTCCTCTATCGCATGGAGGGAATATGGCATCGGTCAGGTATATAAGGCATATTCGGTCAAGGAAGCGTTGCAGCAGATGGCTGCCCATCAAGTTCATATTATCATTACAGATATCCGTATGCCGGGCCTGTCGGGACTGGATCTCGTTAGTCATATTCGGCAAAAGTGGGAGCAGACCAAATGCATTATTTTATCAGGACATGCGTCTTTTGATTATGCAAAACAGGCCCTTAAACATGGAACGGTAAGTTATCTGCTTAAGCCGGTGCGCGATGAAGAATTGATCGAAGCTGTGCAGCAGGCCTCCGTGCAGATCCGGTTGGAAGGAGAGAAGCAGCAGCTGCATCAGCGTGCCATGTATTCAGTAAGGGAGCATTTGCCGGAGAAAAGGGCCGAGTTAATGAAGGATGTGCTGCTCGGGCGCAAGTTTGCCGAAGATGAGCTCGTGAGCAAGCTGGAACAATTGGAGATCGGCTTTCGGCCCCAGGATAAAATGCAGCTGCTGCTGATCCGTTATGATGACCCACAGCCAACGCACAAGGCATTTCGATTAATGAAATACGCCATATCCAATGTGGTGGAGGAAATCTTCAGCAGCAGCTACCATCTCTGCCATACCGATGATGCGTATGATGATCTGGTGTTCATGGCCAGTCCGAAACAGGCACAGTCTGAACCGGAACTGCTGATGGGACGGCTGGGCGATCGATTGATACACAGTGTGAAGCAGTATTTGAATGCAACAATCTCGCTATCGGTCAGCAAAACAGGCCGTTTCCCGCATCAGGTACCGCAGCTGTATCACCAGGCTGTAAGTGCCTTGCGGAAGCAGAGTGAAGCAGGGAAAGGATTGCATCTGAATGCCGCAACCAGCTCGCACGGAGCCTCCTTGAAATCACTTACTGCGCTCTATGAACCACCTGGTCTGACAACGCTGCTGGAAGCCGGGAGAATGGAGGATGCACACCGCAAGATCGATCAGATCTTTGCCGAGCTATCAGGCAGTGTATTTCCGGAGCATGTCTACGTTGCCTTTCATTATCTGGCGGCCGCTTTCTCTTATATGGCTCACCGGGAAGGCAAACAGTTATCCGATGTGCTTGGAGAACAATATCAGCAGCTGCTGAAGGATGGCTATGGTGTATCGCTGCGGAGCCTGGAGGCATGGACCCGGAACGTCATGCAGCAATGGACAGAGCGTACCCAAGACTCGGGTCAAGAGAGCGGGTCCACCTTGATTCGGCAGGTACAGCACTGGATTGACCATCATCTGGGAGAAGATCTGTCCCTGCAGGTCATTGCGGGTGAGGTGCATCTGCATCCGGTGTATTTGTCCAAAATGTACAAACAGTCCACTGGCGAAGGCATCAGTGATTACATTATTCGCTCCAGAATGGAACGTGCCGTGCACCTGCTGAAACATACCGGGATGAAGATCTATGAAGTCGGCCAGGAAGTGGGCTATAACAATACCCCTTACTTCATTCAAGTGTTTCGCAAGCATTATGGCCTGACACCACAGGATTTTCGGAACGGTTAACAAATCAATATGAACATTGAAATTGTGATATATGTTTGCCTCCCCGGCTGCACTATCCTTTTCATGTAAGGTGCATGAAGCATGGATGGATGATGCGAGATGCACAAAGGGTATCCAAAGTTACCTGAGGAGGGGTTAGTTCATGTATAAAAAGATGATGACGGCAGTGCTTGCATTAACCATGGTTGCTGTAACAGCATGCAGTTCGGGGGCCAAAGAGGAACCTGCGAAGGAAGCGGCTGCGCCGCTTGCGATGCAGAACGGGAAGTACGAACCAGCGGTGCAGATGAGCTACTTGAGGGCTTGGAACGATGACACGAAGTTTAAGAACGGGGAAACGGCACAGAGCAATGTGCATACCAAATGGGCCAAGGAGCGTCTCGGCATAGAGCTGACCACACCATGGGCTGTGTCCGTGACTAATGACGCCTTTTATACGAAGCTCCGCCTGTCTCTGTCTGCCAACGAGGAGCTGCCGGATATCGTCTCCATCCGTGGGGACTACAACCTGGTGCGTGAGTTGATTGAGTCCGGCAAGTTCGCTGATGCGGGTGCACTGTTTGATAAATATGCATCTGACACGTGGAAACAGGCATCCGAATCGGCACCGGAGGAATGGTATCCTTACATGTATGAAGGTCAACGTTACGGCATTCCGATCTTCGATTATGCCTACAACGGCGATCCGGTGATGTTTATCCGGGAAGACTGGCTGAAGAAGCTGGGACTGGAAGAACCGAAAACGATCGATGAGCTGGTTGCGGTCATGGATGCATTTACGAATCAGGACCCGGATGGTAATGGCAAGAAGGATACGTATGGTTTGACTGTCGGCATGAAGAATGCGCTGAATACATGGATGACGGAATCCGGCTGGATCTTCGGCATGTATAACACGATGCCAGGACAATGGAACGAGGCTGAAGACGGAACACTGCAATACGGCTCGGTGCAGCCCGGAGTGAAGGAAGGTCTTGCTACAATGAAAGACTGGCTCTCCAAAGGTTATCTGCCCAAGGAAGCTGGCGTATATGATGAGATCAAGGCAGCTGAACTGTTTACGGCAGGCAAGGCCGGGATCATCGTGGGTCCGCACTGGATGCCTAACTGGCCAATTGATGACGTGAAGAAAAATGTGGACGGTGCCACCTATAAAGCCATCGCTCTGCCAACCGGCCCGACGGGTGAGAGTCATCATCATGGTTCCGGGGCCAGCAACGGGGTTGTGTTGATCAACAAGGATATGGCTAACCCGGAAGTGTTCTTCACCTATCAGAATTATCTGTTCGATAACTTTGCCAATCCGGAGGTGGGCAGCGAGTTCGAGCATGGGTTTGCCCAAGGATATGATTATGACATCGTGGACGGCAAAGTCGTGGGCGAAGCTGAAGTGAAAGATGGCGTATCGCCGCTGAAATACACGATTACCTATGACGGTGCACGGATTCCAAACCTGATGATGGATACGCTCGCAGAACTCGCGACAGGCAAGGAACCTGAGACGCCTTTTGAGAAAAATACGAGCATTGCCAACAAACCGGAAGTATTTGCTGCAGCTCAAGTTGTCGTTGCACATAAGGATGATGCGATCAAGAACAAGTTCACGGGTGCGCCAACCGATACAATGAAGATGAAGAAGGATGCGCTCGACAAGCTGGAGAAGGATACGTTCAGCAAAATCATCTATGGGCAGGTTGGCATTGAGGAATTCGATGCGTTTGTAACGAAGTGGAAGTCGATGGGTGGCGACGATATTACCGCTGAAGTAAATGAATGGTTTAAGACCGTGAATTAATACGGTAAACGGTTTATGGTATGAATTGAAATGTAAAATTGACATGAGAACGGAGAGGACAGAAAAGACCTGGAGAAGCGAAGCGGTTGCCTTTATCACCGGATTTCTTCCTATATTCATCGGATCAAAGGAATCTGGGGATAACAGCAATCGGAAGGTTTTCTGTACTCGCAGTGGCTGGTATGTACAATCTATTTCTACTATAAGGTCGGAATCATACTAAAGTATTAAAAGAAGAGTGAGGGTTTCGTGAATACACCGGATTTAGGCGGAAAGTCGCCTGACTCCGGTGTTTTTTTGGTATGAGGACAGCATGCACAGATAGGTGCAGAGGAAGAGATCATCTATTTTCTTAGCCAACAACCGTGCATAAGTCTTATTGTTCATGGTGTGCTTGAGAGAGTAAAATAATAGGTGTTATGCGAACGTCAATACGTATTTTTCCTTGCAAGAGTGATGGAGCGATCCTGATGAAATAGAATATGAGCTGTTATTCGATAGAGTTTAATTACGAAAGGCAGGAAATTAGATGAGTACACTATATGATCAGGCCATGGAAGAGATGATAGGCGCCATTCATGAATGGTTTGATGAACAGGAGAAGCGAAGCGACTTGGACAAGGTAGTGAAGCGAACCACGCTGCAGATGGGGATCCTGGGTGATGTTTTACTGGATTACAGACCTGGACGCACAACGGTTGACAGCCTGGATCTCGGGTTGGATGATGGCTTGAAATCCAGGAACGCAGGTTCATTTACGGAAGAGCAGGTGCGAAGCGAAATTCAGCCTCAGCTTGCAGAAGTGATCCAGAGAAGATTGGATGAGCTGGGAGATACACCACTGATCGACTATCGTTTCACCTTTCGCGGGAAATTTCCAACGACCGAAGGGAAGCTGCAATTGACGCTATTTGAATATATCAACGAAGAGAAGAAAGAGCAGCTGCTGGAACGCATTCATACCTATGTGAAACAAAAGCTGGAGAACGGTACATATCCAACGAAACCGCTGGAGTCCTTTTTTTTGACGCGTCATTTGCTTGATCGAGAGCTGTTTCCGAGTCCCAATATTGCATGGATTATAGCTCAATATGACCGCATTCAGGAATTGAATAAAGGGCGTCAGGATGCCCTGGCGGAGCATCGCGGCAATATCATTCGTGCATTGAAGGATTGGGCAGAGAATCAATTTTTGCCACAGTATTATGATATTCAGTTATCGGAGTATAGGTCGAACGAATATGCACTCAAGCCAGGTGCCGTTCTGGAACAGAATGATTCTCATGGAGAAGTTGAGAACCATGGGCAGCAAGAGGCCCAGCCTATCGATCTGCTGCTGTACGCAGCGGTCATGATTCTGCGTTTTGAGCCCAGCTACAGTAAACCGACAGGCCTTACCTTCCTGGAACTGGCGAAACAGCTGGGGAGCGACCGTGCAGTTCGA
Source organism: Paenibacillus sp. PvP094 (assembly GCF_040546835.1). Classification (NCBI taxonomy): domain Bacteria; kingdom Bacillati; phylum Bacillota; class Bacilli; order Caryophanales; family Paenibacillaceae; genus Paenibacillus; species Paenibacillus sp. PvP094. The sequence continues at coordinate 2,939,429 of NZ_JBEPOM010000001.1, forward strand.
ATGATGACGGAAGGCAGCGGGGCTTATGCGAAGGAAGATATTCATGTGAAAAGTGAACTGGTGGAATGCACAGCCAATGATGTGTTCTCTACCATTACAATCGTTATCCGCAAGGAGGAAGCATCTGCCTACGAACAGGCGCTGGCATTCATTATTCGCTTATTGAAGCAAGGCTTCCCTAAGAGCTATAAGATCAAGCTCAAATCCAAGGCAAAACAATATTTGCTGGTGAAGGGGCTCGCCAAGTCGGATACTCATCGGTTCTTCGCGAGTGCACTGGCGTATTCGAACTTGCATCCACTTCTTGAAGAGTACGCTCGGGAAGCCATTGAAGAATTTGAATGGTACGGTGACACGGAGGGGGAGAAGAACTGTATGCCAGGCAGCTATGCCACGTTTGGACTGGGGCTTGCAGACGAGACGTATTTCCCTTTGGTTGAATTTTATATGGGAGAAGTGGACGACGAACACCAATTGGTGCAGGATAAATTCACTGCTGCCTTTGCCGAAAAGCATGGTATAACCGCTAGCTCTGCACCTGCATTGGTTGCCTGCTTACGACGTTCGACGGATAGCTTGAAGCTGAAGATCCAGCCCGAACTGGAGAATGACGAGAAGCTTGCACTTATGGTGAAGCAGATCAACGGACTGGAAACCTATGAAGTGGAGCGTGTGATATATCCAATCTGGGGCAAAGTGGAGAAGCTTGCAGGTCTGGCCCGTAAGGCAGAAGGGAAACGGAAAGAGCTGCTGCTCGACCTCCTGCAGGCTGCAGGTAAATAGGGGCTTAGCCATCAAGGAATGGAAGAGCATCCGGAAAGGTGGAGAGCCATGGAAGCATTGACTCGTGGTATGTGGACTGGGTTATCTGTTCAAGAAAAAGAAAAGCTGCTGCACGGGATGATTGCCTTATGTCCGGCGGGGATGGAATATATCGGTGTAAGAACGTTTGAACGGTTCGGTCAGCGAACTGAAACGGGGTTATTTTTGCACGCAGGGCGAGAGTTTGTGTTTGTACCTGGAGACCGTGTGACCTTTGGGTGGAATCAGTGGCAGGATGGCATGAATGAAGAGACTTCGGCAGATCTATCTGAGACGGTAAGTGAGTATGGCGTAGAGGATGTGGATTCTTTTCTGACGAGCCAGATGTCACCTGTGAGAGAAGCAGCTATCGCTCCAATGCTGGTGGAATGCCAGATACAATCACTTGGTTGGATTGAAGTTACCGAAGAAGAAGCACTCGCAGTACATGGATCTGAGTTTGCGGCAGAGCTGGAGAAATTCAAGCATTCTGATCTTAAGGGATTGGAGCAGTATCAGGCGTTTCGCCTGGAGCGTCAGGGTGAGAAAGTCCGGATACAACTATACAATGAGGAGCTTACGCTTGAAGCCTTGCTGGAGGAACAAGCTAACGCGGGTTTTAGTTTGCTCACCGAAGATGAATGGGAGTATTTGTACGGGGGTGGCTGTCGTACGTTATTTCCCTGGGGCGACAGTTTCGATTATACGATGAAGTTGAAGCATTTTGGACGCTTGGAAGGGCTGACTGAGATCGTAGGTGAATCGATCGAGACGGACCTGTCGCTCGTTGAAGAGGATGAAATACCGTATGATTTGGAGCTGCCGAATTTTTTTGGCCTCCAGTTTGCCGGAGATCCGTACAAAGTTGAATTGACGATGAATCCGTCTGGAGAAGTGCTGCCCAAAGGCGGCGATGGCGGCGGGATGATCTGTGGCGGCATGGGTCCTTTGGTTGGTTATCTCCCTGCCGCTGCTGTATATTATCGTGACAGCAATGCCAATGAACTGGAGTGGGAGGATTGGATGGATTCCATGTATTATAGAAGAGTTATTCGTTTAACCGATCTGACCTGAAGACGATAAGAAGCAGCTGGGAATATTCGGTCCTTGCTGCTTTTTATTTTTTGCTTCTCATTTAAATTTCAAGATTCAGAAGTGATTTTAACCCTGTGCCGTTACACGGCTTAGTGGGTAAATATAATCAGGTTGAACGTCCCAAGAACAGGAGTGGGGGCGCATTGAGCCTGAATGCCTATCCTTTTACAATAAAAAGATAGGCTCTTCCATTGGAGTTTGATGCATAAATCATGGAAAAGAGGAATGACTGTGCCTACATATACTTCGTTTACCTGTTCTGGCCGGGAGGCGCTGTTTCTGTTTCAGATCATGAATATCCCGGAAGCTGAAGTGCTCTTCGCCCATCTGAACGATGCTGCATTACAGGGTGAGCGCGCCAGACGTACATTTGAAAAAATAAAAACCGATCTGATCAAGGATGGCGTTATTGAATCTGAAGATAACGACATTACCATACATCCGCAAGTCCATCAGCTGCTCCAGAGCTGCAAGCTCGGCAGCGCAGTGATGAAACTTCATCTGAAGACATCAAGCTCAGAACAGCGTGAATCATCTCTGACCTATGGCTTCATTTCCGGAACAACCATCGTTGAATGGCTCTGGAATCCTGAACGGGATCAGGTGACCCTGACTTCATTCGAAAGCTTGCAGGACATGCTTCGTATTATGGGCAATCGGATTGAATTGCCTGACTCTGCCGAGGAATCCATCCATACCCCTATTCAGAAGCACACACTGCAGCAGTTGCTGACACTGGATAACGAATCCGGGATTGAAAGGGTAACCTACGCCTTGCGCCAGGACCTGCATATATATTCGGCGGCAATTCACGAATTGACCCAAGCGTTTGTTAACGTTGAGAAACAAGGGCAGTTTGAGGTATCCACCCGCGGGATGCAGAACAAGCCTCAGACGATTTATTTTATCGGTAGTTGTGCAGGCAATTGGCTGTTCATCGAAGACAAGGAAAATGAAAGAAAAGAACTATTTACAGCATTCAAGATAACAGAAGAAGAGCTGATCCAGAGTCTTTTTCTGCTAACGACGCGTTCGTTATCCATTTTGCCTGCAGTTTAATCCCATAGAACGTAGGTAAGCTAAAGGGGGAGATCCAGTTGACCAAGATTATTATGAAATCCGAGTACCTGAACTCGCTGGCACAGCAGATTGAACAGGTCACAGCACAGCTGCAGCAGGTAGATGGTGTTCTCCAGCGCTCCATCCAGGGAGCGGCTTGGCAGTCGGGGAATCGGCAGACCATAATCGGTCTGTACCAGTCGCACCAGCAGCGTTTTCAGACTGCTGGACAGAGCATGCAGCAGCTGGCTGCATATGTGAAAACGACTCGTGAGCGAATGGAACAGGAAGATCAATCCGGGGGTACATTTGGGCTAACGGGCATTAATTTACTCGCACCATTCGATGGTCCTGGCAGCACGGTGGGTACACTGACGGCGGCAGCGGCTGTTGCCAAACTGGGGTATCGGGTTAGAAATGGCTATATGGTGAAGCAGCAGCTTGATCGGAATACCCCGCGAATTCTGGTTCGTGAAAGCTATGATTCCGTCAAAAATAATCCAGTAGTCAATGGCAGACCCCGAGACTATAAAATTCATTATGTTCGTGACATTGAAGCCAAAATAGCCAACGGAACAGCTACGCCTCAGATTAAGGAAATCGCCTCAATGATCAAACCGGGTTATGCGGTCAGGTCAGCATTAACGGATAAACTGGGCTGGGCCAGTGTCGGCATTGATGTGTTTACAGACACACAGGAGAACATCAGCCAGAACGCATCCACTGACAAAATTGCCGGGGATATCATCGGAAACGTTGTTGTTGGTGGGGCAACGACAGTAGGTGCAACCCTGCTGACCGCTGCGATTCTGCCTGCTGCAGCACCCGTCCTGGCCGTTGGTGCGGTTGGTTTGGGCGTATCCGTAGGTCTGACGTATCTCGCAGAAGGGGTAACCATGAACATGGATCTGGATGGCGACGGACAGGATGATTCCGTGAAAGACGTGGTGAAACACGGAGCGAAGAAGGCCTGGTCTACCGTATCAGGATGGTTCAAATAGATGGCACGTCAGAAACGTTCCACATCATCGACGAACCATTTTGCTGTTAAAAGCGTAGAAGGAACCTCATACCACCCGGACGCGTTTGAGAATTATCTTGCGGTATATGCAGCGGATGGGATTCGTTTCAGTGCAGGTACGCTGGTGCTCTTTTTTCTGAATGTATTCCTGCTGATCCCGGTTTTTAGTATTCCGTTCCAGTCCTTATATGCTTATATTCTGCTGCCTCCTCTGGCAGTCATGAATGTGTGGGCAGTAGCCCTGATTGTGGCACCGCGCAGACTGCAGCTGAATTATGTTTTGTTCCGCGGCGTATTTGGAATCGTCTGTTCCCTGGGATTCATGATCATCGTGCAAAAGTTTGCTTATGGCATGCTTGGGCTGACAACCCCTTGGTATGCGATCGGGTCGTTTGCAGTGTACGGTTTCGCCTTATATCAGTATGCCAGGTTCCACTTGCGTAAACTGCAGCAGTCTCCACATCGCCCAAAAGCGGGTGCAGGCTCACGTATGCCTGTCGCGACGCTGACCATGCTGACTGGAGCCGGTTATCTGGTGGCCAATCTATCATTGGCCTTTGTCACGCAGCAGACAGTTGCGGTGGTCCTGATGTGTGTCTATATTATGCTGGCTTTTGTTGTATTTCACTTTATCATGGATGTGCATCGGTATTACTGGCTGCGCCGGGTACTGCATGCCCCGAAAGAAACCACCGCCCATAAAGCGCAGAATAGTTGAAGGAGGTTACATACCATATGGAAAAAGATACATTGACTTTACTGCCCAACGGCTCCGTAATCCGGCTGAAGGAAGGCACCAAAAAGCTCGTCATTTATGGACGCAAGCAGATGTTAATGACAGAACCGCCTCGTCAGTTCGATTACATTGGATGTTTGTACCCGGAAGGATATATTAATCCGGATTATACGTATGTATTCAATCATGAAGATATCGAAGAGATCATTTTTAGAGGGTATGTGGATGAGGAAGAAGAAGCATTTGCTGGGAATTTGAATGTATAAATGATGGGTTTGATTTAAAAAAAATAAATATGAACTTTGCAGAAATGTGCAAAGTTAAAATACAACCTTAACGAATAACGGATCAGTCCTAGCGTGACTGATCCGTTTCACGGAAGCGGGTTGCTGTCTGCTGCAGGCTGGTGCTGGTCTCCTGCAAACCAAGCAGATAATTGCTGATTGATGTCATACTGTCGTTGATCCGCTGCATGAATTCACGCTGCCGTTCACCTTCCCACTGGCCTTCGGCTTGATCCACCATCGTTCTCAGCTGTGCCAAAATATCATTACCATTCTGGGAAGCCTTGCTGAATTCACCTGCCAGCTGCTGCAGCTCCTCGGGCGAAAGATCTATTCGCTGGTTCATGTTTTTCCCCCCTTGTCTGTTCGGGCCTCTGTTAATTGTGCGTATATCATTCATTATAACCTCATCTTGAGCGAATTGAAGCTGGACGAAAGCCATATTTTCATAACAGTCATATGTTTGGAATAGGACAAAACACACATCCAATCTGCCCCATTAGAAGGGGACAGCATGATGTGTGTTTTGGTATGATTCGTTTTATTTCAGTTTTTGCACAGACACAGCCATTTGTTCCAGCTGCATGTGTGTCAGTGCGTTATTTGGTGAGCTAAGCGTAACATAGCGATCATCCAGTTGGAATGTCAGCATATCCGTTTTGTCCGGTGTATACCACTTGGCATTTACACCGTTAGACAGTTTGACTTCCTTGCCATCATAGCTGAACGAGTAGTCTTTTGGGGATACTGTCACATTCATATTTTTGAATACAAAGTTTACGCCATCACCACCGGCACCCACACTTTTGAATGCATCTCCGGCAATCATATGCTGAGGCGCGTAAGCCGTCTCAAAGCCATCGAATGCCGCAAATGCTTTACGAATGGTAGCTGCTTGTTCCTTGGTGTAATTTACATTGGCAAACCCGGTAATGCCTTGATCGTTGTTATTTACCTTTTGAACAGAAACGGCTACCTGAGCCAGCTGTGCCTGAGTCAACTTATGGTCAGGGGAGCTGAGCGTAACATAGCGATCATCCAATGGGAATGTCAGCATGCCCGTTTGATCCGGAGTGTACCATTTGGCATTAACGCCATTGGACAATTTCACATCTTTGCTGTCATAGCCATCGGAGTAATCACGTGGAGATACGCTTACTTTCATATGAGTGAAGATAAAGCTTGCACCATCGCCCCCGGCGCCAACGCTTTTAAATGTATCACCTTGGATACTTTGCTGAGGTGCATAAGCTGTTTCAAAACCATCGAACTGTGCAAATGCTTTTTGAATCGCTTCTTTTTGCGCCGCACTATAGGTTACATTGGACAGGGCAGAAGGATTGCTCGTTGCTTCGCCGATGGTAACCTGACCTTTTTTGCCGTCGTATGATACAGGAACATGCAGCGCATCCGCAATGGCACGTACAGGCAGGTAGGTTGAATTGTTGTAAGTAATCGGTGCAAGTTTATTCCCATTGCCATCCGTTGGTGTATAAGCTGCTCCATCTACATTGAAGCTGATGCCGTGATTAAGATAAGCGGAGATTTTCTCCAGTTGAGTACCGGCGAAAACACCAGCAGCTCCTGTTAATGTCATGCCAAGAACCATCATCGCTGCAGCAGATTTCTTCAGGTTTTTTTTCATCATGTATAACTCTCCTTTAGGTTCAGTGTATAAGTTGATCTGATAGAATTTACACTTTACCACTTCGATTGCAGTACCATCTTCCGATCCCTCTTATCCCCAGATTTGTTGACTTATTTTAAAAGGGTAAATCCGGTGATAAAGGTGACTGCTTCGCTTCTTCAGATTGGTTCTGCACTCTACGTTACCGTGTAAAATGTCAGGATCAACTTATGATTGTCATTTGTAGGGCTCGCCGTCCCTTATGGCTTTATATTAAACCCGGAAGTTATCCATAATAATTCTGAATTATCTCCAACTTGTAAACATTGCAACTGTATTTATGTGAATAGAGATAGGAAAGGAGAGAGGAGTTATGACTGACATCGATTTTGTGATGGAACTTTATGATATTGGCCAAGTGCTAACCAGCACTGCCTTGCAACAAGGTAACAGTTCTAAGGCGATACTGATTCATGCAGCATCTGGAAAATATGTTCTGCGTAAACTCAAAAATGAACATCAGGCTCAGGCTGAACATAAGCTTTATCAAGTGCTGGCATCTGTAAACATTTCTCCAAAGATGCTCAAAGCCAGAGATGGTCTATCCTATATCATCTACAATCATGAGATTTATAATTTGCAAAACTACATAGACAATACAACTCCGTATCATCAAGTGAGCATTGATTTTGTGCAGTTGGGTAACGTGATTTCCCTTTTTCATCAACTGATCTCTCACCTGGATATTCCAGAGCAGAAGGATCGCTATCAGCTACACCAATTATGGAGTGCTGTGTCTAATGAAGTGAAGAATTCATCATTTGAAGGAATCCGGTCTTTAGCAGAACATACCGAGCAGTGCATGGAATATATACCGGAGAATAACACCATGATTCATGGTGATCTTGGTGTATGGAACATGTTATTTACGAAGGAGTGCATCCACGTTATTGATATGGGTGAAGTGAGGCGGGGGAATCATCATTTTGATCTGGCAGCCGCGCTGACTTCCACCATACCTTCATCGGTAAATGAAAGAGAACTAGATATGATCGTGGCAGATTTCGAGTGCGGATACAGGAACGGGAATGCAGTTTTGAACAGGAAGAGTCTGTATCAACAGATCCATATATGGATGCTGCGGGGGTGTTTGGCGGTGATCAGGGAAAGGGGAATGGATTCCCCAACCATCTTATATGTAGAACGAACGATTGAGATGTTGAACAGATTTAAAGTCATACTTCATTGAACTCGGTAGGTCGTTTAGTTTACAAGGTAAAGGATCAGTCCGCCCATGCCAAGCACGATTGCACCAACGTATACATAGGTTAACCGGCTCAAATTCTGTTTGGTTCGGCGGTCGTATTCGGGGTTGCTGGTCTGATTGGCTTTGGAATTTCCGATGATCAGGGTTGCAATGCCGCCAAACAAGGCAATACCAATAATTAAAATATAAGGCAGCCAACTCATGAGTGAACCTCCTTCAAAAGGCGTATAATTCATCTCCTTTATTGTACCCCAGGATAACCTGGGATGTAAGGTTTTATTTGTGAGATTAAGGAAAATAAAGCAGATGACTTACAGTGGATATAACTCAATTTCAACAATAGATCACAATAAATTTAAATCATTTTGAGCATGAAAAAACCAATAGTGATGCGGATTCGCGGCACTTCCAAACGGAGGCCGTGAATTTTTTTGCCTATGGGGTGATCCAGATTGGGGATCCCTGCGTTACACCCTTTGAAAACGACGACGAGGAAACAAAGCATACAAAATGATATTGAGGAGTGAATACGTAATGAAAATGAAAATGAAGAAGTTTATCGCACCCATGCTAAGCTTGACGCTCTTGATGCCGGGAATCGCAGGGGCTGCTTCCGCGCCACAGACGCCAATGACTACGATGAAGGCATCGGTGAACACACCTGCTGCTGACCTTAGAGCAAACTTGGATCACCTATTGTCAGAACATTTTGCACTGGCGGTAACAGCTATGGCTAAAGCATATGACGGAGCAAAAGATGCAGACGCAGCTTACAAAGCACTCGACCAAAATGCCCTGGATATGCAGCCGGCCATCGCCTCCCTGTACGGTGATGCAGGTGCGAAGGAATTCGAACGCATCTTCCGTGCCCACAACAAGTACACCGACGATCTGGTGAAAGCAACCAAAATGGGCAACCAGGCTGGCATCAAACAAGCACAGGATAACATCAATGGATTTGTCGATGAGTTCTCCACATTCCTGAACAACGCAACGGAAGGCAAATTGCCAAAAGCGGCAGCCAAAGAAGCACTGAAGGTACATGAAGATCTCGTGCAAAAGGTATTCGATGAATATGTAGCCGGAGATTACAGCGATGCATACAAGGCTTACCGCGAAGGTTTCAAGGAGATGTTCGACGTAAGTAAGGCGCTCTCCACGGCAATCACGACACAAATGCCTGAAAAATTTGAGAACACCAAAGCCGATACAAAAGCAGCTGATCTAAGATCTGCTCTGAATCACCTGGCCTCCGAGCACTTTGCGCTGTCTGCCCTGCAAATGCAAGAGGAATACGATGGACGGGCAGCAGCCTCGAATGCTCTCGTTACAGCTGAAGCCGGGAACACAGCTGATTTCAAAGCAGCCATTGCTTCGATCTACGGTAATGACGGAGCCAACGCTTTCGAGAAAATTTGGGTAACCAATCATGTTAATGCACAGAGTGACTATGTAAAGGCCGTTAAAAACAATGACGCAGCAGCTCGTGCAGCGGTAGAGAAGCGTATTGATGGTTTCATCACAGAATTCGCTGCATTCCTGGATTCGGCAACAGCAGGCAATCTGCCTAAGGCAGCCGGACAAGAAGCACTGACTACACACGAAGAGCAAGTACAGAAAGTTCTCGACCAATATGCAGCCGGAAATTATGATGCTTCGTATACCACGAATCGTGAAGGTTTCAAAGTGATGTTTGGTGTAGGTCAAGCCCTGGGTAATGCGATCGTGACTCAGAACAATGACAAGTTTCAGGAGCCGATGACACCTGCCCCAACACCAACGCCAGCTCCGGATATGACCACTGTTTGGATGAAGCTGAACAGCAAAATGCTGAAAATTAACGATAAAACGACCAACATGGATACTACACCGGTGCTCTGGAAAAACACGACGTACATTCCACTTCGCTTCCTGAGTGAAGGAATTGGTGCAACGGTGAAATGGGACAAAAAAGCCCAGGAAGTTACGGTTATGGCTGGTGAGGATACCCTCGTATTCTGGGTGAACAACAAAGTCATGGAAGTGAACGGTATGAAGAAGAACGTAGGCTCCACAGTGTTTGTTAACAAAGACGGACGTACCCAAGTACCACTGCGTTTCATTGCTGAGCTGTTGAACTGGGACGTAAAATGGGCTCAAAAGGACGGTTCCATCACATTGACCAAATCCATGTAATCGTAGGAAATCGACTAACGAATAACCAGAAAGAAGCAGGAGGGCTGCCCGCAAGGCAGCTCTTTTGTGTTTCACCAATTTATTCAAATATTTGGTATAATGATCATCATGTAACACCCTACATAACGGCTTGAATAGCCCTTGCGTCATGAATGAGGTATTATGATATTTCAAAATGCAGAGGAGGCCAGATGAATGAGTGCATCATCAAAACCCGAGCGTTCGGCGAGACACGTGGATACCCGGCTGTTTATTGCTTGGGCCGTATCCGTCATCGCGACGGGAGGAAGTTTATATTTCAGCGAGATTAAGGGATATATCCCTTGTGATCTATGCTGGTTCCAGCGAATTTTTATGTATCCACTGACCATAGTGCTTGGGATCGCCTATTTCAAGGATGATGTAGGGATCACCAAATATGTGCTTCCGCTTAGTTTCATTGGCGGTGGAATCTCGTTATACCACGTTACGATTCAACGAATCTATTCGGCTACTGGCAATTCCGTCGCTTGTGGGCAAATTCCTTGCTATACCGACTATTTGAACTGGTTTGGTTTCATCACGATTCCATTGCTTGCCCTGATTGCGTTTATCATCATTATTGTAATGTTGTGGGGAATTGGCAAAACACCAAAATCTTCTTCATAAGAAAGGACAGATGATGGATGAGTGGACAAGTCCGTTGGTTCATGCCGTTAATGATCATTCTGCTCCTTACGACTGTGGGCTGCTCCAACGATGAGCAATCCCAGAGTACGGATACGCTGGAGATGATTAAGGTGCAGCTCATGGTACCGGATAAGGTGTCCATCCAGGATGATGTTGCCCTGCAGATTAAACTAACGCAGGGAGGTCAGCCCGTGGATGATGCAGACCATGTGCAATTTCAGGTATGGAATGAAAAGAATGAGCCAGCAGCACCTGCTGTAGATCAAGGAATGATGAATCCGGAGGATCTTGAAGCTCAGGGAGCGATTACTGCCCAATCCGCAGGGGATGGAATTTACGAGGCCAACTATGCGTTCGAGGAAACGGGCGTATATGTCGTACAGGTCCATGTAACCGCTGGGGCCATGCATGCGATGCCAAGAACCAAGGTGACTGTAGAGAGCGCTTCGGGAAATTAAAAAAAGAATGCTTAGTTGAACGTTAAAACCCGTCAGACGGAGGTACGAGCCAATCAGGGCCGCTGTACCACGTATGACGGGTTTTCTAATGGATGACTGTTATTAGCTACTTCATGACTACTGATATGTTCTGCTTAAATATTCTAAATACCGCTTGCGTTTAAGACCTTCAGGACGTTCCCGAGCTGGAAGAGATCATATGAGCCCCTTTATGATATAATTCGAAAGTTTAACCTTGACCTTGAAGTGTGCTTCAAGGTTTATCCTTGTTGTATTACAGAGATGTTGGAGGTTGAACGATGAGAATATTGGAATGGATTTTAGTACTTGTAACCGTTGTGGTCGCCATATTGATGCTGGTTCGTCCGAGGCGGGGGATGAGGATGGTTATGATATCTGCTTTGGTTTTGTTTACTGCGCTGCACGGTGTAATAGAGCAATTTCGAGTGCAAATGCTGCCTACATATCTTCTGGTCCTGGTTCTTTTGGTTATGATCGTTGTTCGACAAAAGAATCACAGATCATGGATCAAAGCCACGGTGGCTTCTATCATGGTATTGGTACTTAGTGCAAGTTCAGTGGCACTAACCTGGTTACTTCCGGCTTTTACAATGCCTGAGCCGACGGGTCCTTATGCCATAGGAACATTTCAACAGCATCTCGTGGATGAATCCCGCAAAGAGACGAAATCGCCTGAGCCAGGAGACAAGCGAGAACTTATGATCAATGTCTGGTATCCAGTGGATCACGAAGCTGCCAAGGGACTTCCGCTGGAGCATTATCCCGCAGAGCTGGGTGAAGCCATCAGCCTCGTGTTCGGCATTCCACCACAGGTGTTTAGCTATCTGGACACGATTCCCACACATGTGGTCACTGGTGCAAAGGTATCGGCTGCAGAGAGCAATTATCCTGTGCTGCTGTTCTCGCCAGGGGTTCGTTCTGCCCGTTTCCAAAGTATGACCGCTATTGAAGAACTGGTTAGCCATGGATACATTGTTGTGGGGATAGACCATCCGTACACATCAGCACTAGTTACGTTTCCGGACGGGCATGTCGTGGCTTATGAAGCAGGTCCTGAATTCGGGACGTCAGAGGAACTGTACCAGTATAATGTCAAAGACGTAGGCATTCGTGCTGCAGACGCAAGCTTTGTACTGGATACACTTACATTATGGAATAGTCATGATCCGAACGGGCTGCTCGAAGGCAAGCTGAATCTGGATCGTGTAGGCATTTTTGGACACTCTTACGGCGGGGCAACCACAGTGGAAACTCTGGCTCAGGATGATCGTTTTAGCGCAGGGCTTAGTCTGGAAGGCGGCTTCTGGGGTGAAGTGTCCAAGGTATCTCTGAAACAGCCGTTTATGTATATCATGTCAGGTGAGACAGCCAAAAGTTTAGAACCGGACGCTACCGAAAAAGATAACGTGTTTTATCCTGAATTTGAACCGGATTTGAATCATGTCATGACACAGAGCTTGAACGATACGTATTACCTGACAGTAGATGGCTTTTTCCACCAGAGCTTCACGGATATTTCGTTGATCTCGCCCGAAATGTTTGCCAGAGGGATGACGCCCGAGCATAATGTGGATATCACGAGATCATACACGCTGGCATTCTTCGACCGCTATCTTAAAGGAGAGCAGCAGGTGTTGTTGAAAGGACCATCAGACCGTTTCCCGGAGGCAGCATACGATACCAAGTATACAAACATAGACAATGACCAGGGTATACAAACATAGACAATGACCAGGGAAAACAACGTTAAGAAAAAGGTGGGACAGGCTTTATGGATACCATGACGAGAGGTGAATTGGCAAAACGGACAGGAATAAGCATGGCAGCCATCCGTTACTATGAGAACATGGGCATACTGCCTGCTCCTCGCCGGGCATCTAACGGATATCGAATTTATACAGAGGATTATTTGGTTAAAATCAAATTCATTCAAGACACACAAGCGCTTGGATATTCGCTGAAAGAGATTAAGGAAAACTTGCAGCTGCTTAGCCAGGAGGATATGGAAAGTGAGCAGCTGAAGATGCTTGTACGTACACGAATCACAGATATCGAGAGTCACATCGAGAATCTGCAGCGTATGCAGACGTTCCTTGAAGCCCTGCTCATGACACCGGAAAAGGATATCCATAACTATATTCAATCCTTCCGTAACAATAAGGAAGAATAAGTGAGTGACCTCCCTTCCACATCACGATGGAATTGGGAGGTTGCTCATTTCATATGAAGCCTGCTTCCCGTAAAAAGTGGTGTACAATTCTCGTCTGGTACTTGATCCGTACGGATCGCTTCAGGCTCCAGCAGGTTTCAACGGTGACGGAACGGGCCTGCAGCAGTCTGGCGGCAGCTGTCCGGGCAGATCCGGGAAGCTCATGCTGCTTCAAATTGAAATGCCGATCACGAATGGCGATGGAACGATTCATGTGCTCAATAATTCTTCTGCATGCCGGAACGGCACGGCTTCTGGGATTGGTGATCAGGGTTTGCCCCAATACACGGGAGCTAAGCTGGGACAATCCGTTGGCTTCGTGCAGGTCAATCCACCAGTCTGGCCCATATTCACGAGCCAGACGAAAGACGGCAGAAGCAAGTGGATGCTTGGATTTAGCAGATAAGCGGCGGGGAAATGTTCTGTTCAGATCAGGATTGCCCCTGATTTTTTTGTCATAAGCCTTCTGGTTCACTCTTGGAATAATAATGAGAAGACCGCGCTGAATGGATAGTCGTCCTGCTGCGCAATCGTCGGCGAGTTTTTGCGCAGCAGCCATGCTTGCGGTTTCATTTCCATGAATGCCGGAAGTGACAATCATCACGGGGCCAGACGCTGCACCACGCACCATGTAGTAGGGAGTAGAATATGTGCTGAACGCTGCTAGTACATGTTTAGTGACAAGCATGAACCTCACCTCCGTTACTACAGTACGTCATGTCCTTCTTGCATGTAACGGCATCCGAACAGGCCCTCATCCAGATCTGTCCAAATTGGGCCAATCAGTATACCTGGTGGATAATATCTTCGAAATCCGGTTCCTGCATCTCCACATCGATAATTTCGCCCCATTGCTCCAGCAGCTTCAAAATATCCATAGTACTCCATTCTTTCCGGTTCACTTGTACCGTAACGACCAGTCCGTCCACACCTGTAATCTGTAAGGCAGGAGGTATGGCGTCTGGGATATGAAACTCCCCTCTGTATGTTACCCGGATAATTGTGGGCAGACCAATCGTGTCCCGCAGAGAGGAGATCGTACCGTCATATGTGAGCCGGCCGTGATTGATAACCATCACCCGGCTGCATAACTGCTCGATATCATCCATATCATGGGTCGTCAGCAAAATCGTTTTGCCAAACTCTTCATTTAAAGTCCTCAGAAACTGACGTATATTCCGTTTGGCGTTCACATCCAGCCCAATGGTGGGTTCATCGAGAAAAAGCAGCTCCGGATCATGCAGCATGGAAGCTGCCAGATCTGCACGCATCCGTTGTCCAAGTGAGAGTTTACGGACTGGCGTGGCCCAGAAGGATTCAAGGTCCAGCAGTTCAGCGAACTGGGACAACCGTTTCCTTTTGAGTTCAGCAGGTACACCGTACATTTCAGCCAGAATATCATACGAATCCTTCACGGGCAGATCCCACCAGAGCTGGCTGCGTTGGCCAAACACTACCCCCAGTCTCCTTACCGTTTGCAGCCTTTCCTGATGCGGGTTCATGCCGGCTAACCGTACCTCTCCGGAAGTCGGGTGAAGGATGCCGGTCAACATTTTAATGGTGGTCGACTTGCCGGCACCATTCGGCCCGATGTATCCGACGAACTCCCCTTGTGGAATGTCAAAACTGATGTCACGTACGGCCTCTTTGGACACGTATTCGCGTGAAAATAGCGTCCGAAGTCCGGAGAACCGGCCTTCCCGAACGACAGGCGTTTTGAATTCCTTCTGCAGTTGTCTCGCTGTAATCATGTTCATGGCAAGAAACCTCCTTAGCTTCCCGTGCTTTGATATTTGGTGATACCGTATTTCCAGAAGCGCAGACTGGCAGCCAGACACAAAGCAGCTACAGCCGCAATCGCTGCAAGCACCCAAGCTCCGCCTTGATCCCGCAGTAGATACAGGGAGGGGATGTAGTTGACGAATCCAACCGGAATGACCGTCAGCAGAATGCCGGACATCCACTTGGGATATAACGTTAGCGGATATTGGGCAGCCGTACGGGCTGCATCTTCGGTGATTGTCTGCAGCTCCTCAATGCGTGTGGTCCAGAATCCCAGCGTCGCTGTAGCCAGTCCAATGGAGAAGAGGATGATGGCTCCAGTCACAATAATCAGCAGAGAGAGGGGAATGACCGTCCAGCCGATCTGCCCCACTGTGCATCATGCCTGCCAGAGACCAGCATAGAATGAATCCTCCCTGAAGCACTTCGCCGACCATGATGCGGAAATTTTGCGGCAGCAGTGCAAGTAATACGGGCATGGGCCTCGTTAACAGTTGATCCAGTTCGCCGCCGACTAAATACTTCTCCAGATGATGAACCTCATTGCCGAAGGTACGGTAAAGTGTTTTGGATAACGTCATGATCGCGAACAGATAACCGATCTCATGGAGAGACCAGCCCTTAATTGCACCAAACTGATGCAGCACCAGCGCAACCATGAGAAATTCAGAGATCTGAATCAGTGCGGCCAGAACGGATGCCAATATAAAATTGAACTTGTACTGCATCCGGCTGCGGATGCTCGTTCGAATCAGTATTTTATATAGATGGTACCAGGAAGTTCGCTTCATCCGCCCTGCACCTCCACTTTGCGGCGCATCACACGGGTGATGACCAGACAGATCAGGGTCATGAGCACACACCAAAGCAAGGTTCCCCAGAGCAAGGAGCCATCTTCAAAACCGAGATAGATTCGGGTAGGAACATAGAGCAGAAAGGGATAGGGTGATAACCAGGCCAGACGTTCGAGCCAGTCAGGAAGCCATTCGAGCGGAATGAAGAAACCAGCCAGCAGATTCATCAGGGCATGATTGCCCCAGTGGAGCCAGGATGATTCGGTCGTCCAGATGGCAGTAACCCCAATGATGTAATTCATGCAGATGGATAAGTAGGATGCGCCGGCAAGACCAAGCGCTGCAAATAACAGGGTTGAGACCTTCGTAGGCCATTGCAGGGAAAAAACGATAGAGAATAGCAGGTAGATTGGAATGCTCTTGTACACGAACTGGTAGGCAATCTGTCCCCATTCGCGTGCCATAAGGTGAGTAAACAGATGCACCGGCCTCATCAGATCCAGCGCGATCTGCCCTGTCCTGACCGTAAGGGGAATTCCGAGTCCATTGGTGAGAAAACCCGAGATCCAGAGAGAGGATTGCGTAAACGCAATGTAACTGACCATCCCCTGTGTCCCGTATTCCCCGAGTGCGTGATCGGCCCCGATGCCGATCCAGAGACAGGCATACATGTAACCGAACATGGCGCTTGCCAGGTTATGTACCATGTGTGCCCCGCGATATTGCAGATTCCGGGCGTAAGCTTTGGAAGCCAGAGTGAGATAAAGCATTTGACACCTCCGATAAGTGGATTGAACGGCGGTCCCGTTCACTTCAGTCAAGGCGAAAAAGAGAGAAGGACAACAGCATACCAATTTATTCCTTCACAGGCAAGACATTTTTTTGGGATATCCCGGAAGAAACAGGGCTGTTCAATAATGCGCCACAAGACATCGGTTTGCCAGGTCCTTTATAATTAAGGAGTAATGACGTAAACGTTTACAATCTGTGTTATTTAAATTTAAAATAATCCGCCGGGCATGTGCCTGACGATGGAGGATACAGCTTCAACAATCCGGCAAGAGAGAAGGTTGGAATGAAAAAAATTGCATGGGTTACCGACAGTACCAGCACACTCGATCCGCTGTTTGCAGAGCAAAATCACGTATACATTGTACCGCTGCGCGTTGTATTTGGAGAGGAATGCTATAGGGAGACCGAGGACATCTCATCCGAACAGTTCTATGAGAAGCTTGCAGAGGCTGCAAGGGCAAGCAGCTCTCAGCCGCCTATAGGTGAGTTTATCGAACTATATGAATCGCTAAAAGGTCAGTATGATGAGATTATTACCATTCACTGCTCAACTGCACTTAGCGGAACGCTGCATACTTCAATGCAGGCGGCAGAGATTGCTGGAGTATCGATAACGGCAATTGATTCCAGAGCGGGAGCCTACCCGCTGCGGGAGATGATTTTGCAAGGCGTGGAAATGCAGAAACAGGGATGTTCCGTATCTGAAATCAAGCTTCACATTGAACAGATGATGGATAATATGTCCTTTTACCTCATTCCGGCCAGTCTTCAGCATCTTCACCGCAGTGGGCGCGTGTCAGGCACACAGCTAGTACTCAGCCAATTGTTGAAAATTCACCTGCTCTTGCGATTTGAAGAGGGCAAAGTCGTCGTTAACGAGAAGATTCGTACCTTCAAACGAGCCAAACAGCGCATGTTAGAGGTGCTGAAGGTAGACATGGAGAAAGTAAAACATGTGTGTATCATGCATGCCGATAATCAGGAAGAAGCCATCACGATCAAGCAGCAAATTGCCGATCTGCTGCCCCGATTGAAGACGGAAATCATGCCTTTTATCCCTGTAGTAGGTATTCATGCAGGCGCAGGTACGATTGGTCTGTGTTGGATACGCAGCGAGACGACATAGATGGATTAATGATCGATATGGCAGGGGAGCCGCCTTGAATACAGGTGGCTTCCCTGCCTTTTTTGTTTTTTTTGAGATGAGATTAAAAAGAGTGTTATTCCACGCATTGCCAATTCAGGTGAACTGTGAGGTAATAAAAGAAAACAAAGAAGTTGGGGGAAATCACGTGTCGATTCACCGTTTGCTGCTTGTGGAAGACGATCGTTCAATTAGCGAGATGGTTGGACCATATCTGGAGAAAGAGGGATACAGCGTCACGTACGCATATGACGGATTAGAGGCAGAGCACAAGTTTCAACAAGCGGAGCCTGCGTTTGATCTGGTCATTCTGGATCTCATGCTGCCGGAGCGAAGTGGCATGGACGTACTGCAGACCATCAGAGCTGCCAGTCTTGTCCCCGTATTAATATTATCTGCGAAGGATGGGGAAGTGGACAAGGCACTGGGGCTTGGTTTCGGTGCTGATGACTATCTGAGCAAGCCGTTCTCCCTCATCGAATTAACTGCGCGAATCAAGGCGGCAATTCGCCGCGCCAACTATACGGTCCCGGCGGTTACTTCGACACCAGCCAAGGATCAACGGATTGAAATTGGTGGGCTTGTGGTGGATATGGAAACCTATGAAGTGGAGCGGGAAGGCGTCCCTGTAAGACTGACATCCAAGGAATTTGGCATTCTTAAGCTGTTTGTTACGCATCCTGGCAGAGTGTTTACGAAGGCACAGATTTACGGCTCTGTCTGGAACGATCCGTATTATGGAGACGAAAATATCATTAACGTACATATGCGGAGGCTGCGCGAAAAGATCGAGACAGATCCATCGAATCCGCATTATATCAAAACGTTGTGGGGGATCGGTTATAAGCTGGAGGTGGAGCCCAAGTGATCATCCTATTGGCCATCTTAACCGTTGCTCTCCTCATGGTTGTCATTTTACTCGCTGTGAAGCTGAATAAGCGCAGCCGGCAATTGGCATATATTCATCAGAAGCTCGGAGGCATTCTGGAAGAGGGGACATATGAGCGTTTGCTGGTCTTTAGCAGCGATGCACAGATTCGACTTCTGCTGGGGGATATCAACGAATTGCTGGATTACGCACACCGAACCGGTGCCCGTTATGCCAATCAGGAGAAGGAGATCCGCAATATGCTCTCCAACATCTCCCACGACTTGAAGACCCCTCTCACGGTAGTGATGGGTTATAGTGAAACGCTGCTCCATAGTTCTTCATTAACCGATCAGGAACGGGAAGGGATGATCAGCAAGATTCAGGATAAAGCGCAGGAGGTGCTGCGTCTGATCCATTCCTTCTTTGATCTGGCGAAACTGGAGTCAGGGGATACCGAGCTTGCATTGACTCGAATAAATCTTAGTGAATTATGCAGGGTGAAGATGCTTTCCTTTTATGAAATGTTAACGAATCAGGGTCTGCAGGTGGAGCTGTCCATTCCTGAGAGTGATCTCTTCGTGACCGGCCATGAGGATGCACTCGACCGGGTACTGGATAATCTGATTACTAATGCAATGCGATATGGGGCGGATGGTAAGGTATTGGGTCTGCTGCTTGAACCAACGAATCATGGAGAGGTCATGCTGCAGATTTGGGACAAGGGTAAAGGCATTCCGGAAAAAGAACAAGACCGTGTTTTTGAACGCATGTGCACCCTGGAGGATTCCCGTAACCGTCTCTACCATGGAAGCGGGCTTGGTCTCACCATCACGAAGCGACTTGTCGAACGGATGGGAGGACGCATTGAGCTGCGCAGTGTACCCTATGAGCGGACTTCATTTAAAATCTCTCTTAAATCTCGTTAGTTGCCTTTTTGTGTGGATGGAGGAACTTAAGTTTTTTGTAAGATTTGATTAATAAAAAAGCAGACTTTTCTCTTTACAATACAGATATAAGAACCCGTCAGGGATCGTAAAGGAGAACATAAGAGATGACATATATTGCACGCACCATCGGTGTGACCAAAACGTATGCAGGCACGGAGGTCGTATCCAACGTCAATATGAATATTAAGCAAGGTGAAATATACGGATTTTTAGGGCCGAACGGAGCAGGGAAAACGACAATCATGAAAATGTTGACCAATCTGGTTAAGCCAACCGTAGGGGAGATTGAGATGTTTGGGGAGAAACTTACCCCTGACTCGTATGAAGTGCTTAAGCGAATAGGCAGCATCATTGAATATCCTTTTTTCTACGATAAACTGTCCGCCAGGGATAACTTGGAGCTTCACTGCGAATATATGGGGTTTCATAACAAGAAGGTTATCGGCGATATGATGGAAAGTGTAGGTCTGAAGGATACCGGCAAGAAACCGGTGCGGGACTTCTCTCTGGGGATGAAGCAACGGCTGGGTATTGCGCGTGCACTGATTACAACACCGGAGCTCCTCATTCTGGATGAACCCATCAACGGGCTCGATCCGGTTGGCATTAAAGAAATGCGTGATCTGTTCAAACGCCTCAGTACGGAATACAGAATTACTCTCTTGATCTCCAGTCATATCCTGGGCGAGATTGAGCAAATTGCCGATACGGTAGGGGTGATTCGTGGCGGTCGTCTGGTTGAGGAAGTGTCCATGGAGAGTATTCGAGGGACTCAGAGCGAGTATATCGAGCTGCAGGTGATGGATGGACGCAAGGCGACTTATGTTATTGAGCATCAGCTTGAGTTGAAAAATTATAAATTGGTTGATGATCGTACAGTTCGCATTTATGACCCTGGTGTATCTCCATCCCAATTAACAGGCAGTCTGGTTCAGCATGGTGTTGAGATTGAGTCGATTATCAAGCGGTCCCATTCGCTGGAGGAACACTTTCTAAACCTGGTGAAGGGGGATGAGGACGTTGCTTAAACTTATTTTTCTGGAAATGCGAAAACACCGGTTTGCTCGTAATTTCGGATACGCAGCTATCGCCAATGTGGGGATTCTGTTGTTTCTGATCATGATTGGTGTGGTGGACTGGGGAGCAGAAGATTATGCTTTTACCACGTATCCTCTCTCCTTTATGCTGATTGATACATTTGCCCGGGCAACCTTTATTATTTTTGGAGGGGCATTGATATCGAAGCTGATTATTAGCGAATATAGCAACAAAACGATGAATGTGATGTTTACCTATCCAATTAAACGTCACAAAATTATTGCAGCCAAGCTGATTATTGTATTTGCGTTTACCTTTTTCATGATTATGTTTACCAACTTGCTAATGGGAGCGATCCTGCTGACAACAGATCACTTTTATCCCTTTATTACTGATGAGCTGACGGGTAAACAAGCACTTCAATTGCTGGTCAAATATACGATTAGTTCGCTGTCTGCTGCTGCAATGGCATTGATCCCCTTGTTGTTCGGCATGCGAAAGCACTCGGTCACGGCAACCATGGTGTCATCCATTTTCCTGGTTCTCGTAGTGTGTTCCGGCGTAAATGGACCGAGCGTTTCCATCAATTCCATTATCGTGATTCCTTTAACCCTAGGCGCCATCGGACTTTGGATTGCTTCACTTTCCATGGTTCGGCTGGAGACAAAAGACGTGAATTGAAATGCTCGAAAAACCATGCTTCGTATGGCTTCAGATGCCATTGACATCCGCTCGTACAAGGGATAGGATAATGTCAACTGAAACATGAAGGAGAATGCGACTACCATGACGATTCCAAAAACATTGACAATAGCCGGCTCAGATACAAGCGGCGGCGCAGGAATTCAAGCTGATTTGAAAACATTCCAGGAGCTTGGTGTGTACGGTATGACCGTTCTGACGACGGTTGTGGCGATGGAGCCTGAAACATGGGACCACCAGGTTTTCCCCGTGGCTCTGGATGTAGTGGAAGCACAGCTCCGTACCGTTCTGGACGGAATTGGTTTTGATGCGATGAAGACGGGAATGCTGGGTTCCGTAGATATTATTGAACTGGTAGCGAAGCATGTTCGCCGCAGCGGTCTGCCACAGATCGTAATCGATCCGGTAATGGTCTGCAAAGGTACAGATGAGGTGCTGCAGCCTGAGAATACGGAAGCAATGATTGAATTTTTGCTGCCGGGTGCTGACCTGGTTACTCCAAACCTGTTTGAAGCTTCCCAACTGGCCAAGAGCGGACCGATCCGTTCCAAGGAACAGATGGAAGCAGCAGCAGCTGTAATTCACAACCATGGGGCGAAGCATGTCCTGATCAAGGACAGAGGCGTCATCACCCCAGGCAAAGCGATGGATCTTCTCTATGATGGCAAAAACTACGAATGGTATGAAGCCGATGTTGTTGGTTCCGGTTATACGCATGGGGCGGGTTGTACAACCTCTGCAGCGATTACCGCTGGTTTGGCGCGCGGTTTGTCCGTAAAAGAGGCTGTACGTGAAGGCAAAGCCTTCATTACTCAAGCGATTGCTGGCGGATTCCCGCTCAATCGTTTTGTTGGCCCGACGTTGCACGCGGCACACCGCTTGGAGCAACAACGCTAATAGCGGATGCGGTAAGCAATACCGGGAAAGAGAACTTGGATTCAGCTGAAGGGTGGTTGTCAATGGGCGAAGGTGGCTCGTTGGCAACCGCCTTTTTGTGTGGGTTGCTCCGAATTCGGTAACTTATATGGGGTATTAATCGTATATAACATGGAGTTCATTCCAGAACATGGATGGACACACGAACGACACATGGAATCAGTATGTTATACAGAAGAAAAATAAAAGGAGAGTCGGCCATGGTGAGAACAGTGCTTCTCGTGGAAGACGAAAGCCGTATTCGTGAAATTGTGGCCGATTATTTTATAAAGGAACAATGGAATGTAATCGAGGCGGAGCATGGAATTGAAGCACTCCAACTGCTGGATCTGCATGAAGTGGATCTGGTCATTCTGGATGTGCTGATGCCTGAAATGGATGGATGGACGCTCTGTGAGCATATTCGGTCTCAATCCACCGTACCTATTATAATGCTGACCGCAAGGTCTGAAGATGATGATAAGATCCACGGATTTAACCTTGGTGTCGATGACTATGTAACGAAGCCGTTCAGCCCTCGTGTGCTGGTTGCGCGTGCAGAGACATTAATGAAGCGAGTCGAAGGTGCAATCAGCAGGGAACAGGGTGTGATCCGGTTTGGTCACGCATTGCTTGATCCTTGGGCGAGACGACTGGAGATGAATGGGCTGGAGGTAGAGCTTGCTCCCAAAGAGTATGAGTTGCTGCTCTACCTGGCACGCAATCAGGGAATCGTTCTATCCCGGGATGCGATCCTTAATCGGGTCTGGGGATATGATTTTGATGGTGATTCCCGCGTTGTGGATACGCACATCAAGAAGCTGCGCAGCAAACTAGGGGATGAAGCTAAGTGTATCCGGACAGTTATTGGCACGGGATATCGATTCGAGGCTGAGGCATGAGACGTAATGGCGTAACGATGAAGCTATTTCTGGTTATGGCTGGTTTTCTGCTCCTCTTATATGGAACATCAGTGACCGCACAGTTGGTCTGGTTCCCGGACTTTTACCAGCATCAGAAGATCAGCAGCATGAAGAAAAAACTGGCGAAATTTGAACAGCAGTATTCCAGAGGACATTGGGATAGTATACAACTGGCTAAGGAAACCGGGAAGTTCATGCGTCAAAATCAGTCGCATCTGGTGATTTTGACAAGTACGGGCAAACTGGTCAACGATCCGTTTCACATTACCCTGCTCCGCGAGGATGGTAGTCAGGTGAAGGTCTCCCTATCCTTGTTCATCAATAGTGAGAACGCGGGCTGGATTGCCACTCATCTGAAATATGGCCAGGAATTGACCGTCACAGGTCCGGCCAGCGGGTTGAACGAACCGATGGTCTATCCGTTAAAAATCCAGGACAACAATTCTGCCGCGCGAGGGACGGAGGACTTTCAGGAGCTCTCTGAACCGGTTCAGGAATGGTCTGGCGTATTGACCGAAGTGGTGCTTCCGAATTTGGGAACATGGAGTCAGCGACAGGGATTGCTTGTGCAGGCACTGAACAGCCGCTTTCCGCTCTCGACGGAGGATCAACTCAGTTTGGCGAATGGCAAGATGCTTAATGAAGAATGGACGGATAGCTGGAGTGGTGTTCGGAATGTGATTACCATTGCTCCGGTTCACAAAAACGGGCCACAGCAGCAGCTTATTTTTTCCCTGACTTCTCTGCAGGAGATGAGGGAAGCGAACGAAGCAACTCGTTTGTTCTATGCATATTTTGGTATGGGTGCATTTGTGCTGATTCTGTTTCTTTCCCTGTTATTGTCCAGAATTGTCACAAAACCCTTACTGGCCTTGAACCATGTGGCAAAAAAAATGTCGACGCTTGATTTCTCCGTGAAATCACCAATCAAACGCAATGATGAAATTGGCAGTTTGTCCGATAGCCTGAACGCTCTGTCCACCACATTGGGGCAGACGCTGGAGGAACTCAGACAGGCGAATCGTCAAATGCGGACTGATATGGAGATGAAGCAGCGGATTGAACAGCGGCAGCGTGAATTTTTTGCCGATGCATCGCATGAACTCAAAACGCCTATCAGTATCATCAAGGGATATTCCGAAGGGCTGAAGGATGGAGTCAGCGAGAACAAGCGGGAGCGTTACATTGAGATCATTGCGGATGAAGCGGTCAAAATGGAGACGATGGTTGAAGAAATGCTGGATCTCGTTAGGTTGGAATCTCAGGCGATCAAGCTGAATATTGGTGCAGTTGTCCTTGGAGACATGATCGAGGAAATTGCCGGGCGTCTCGGCCCGCAGCTGAAGGAAAAAGGGCTCGAAATCGTGCTTGTCTCCACTACAGAGCAGACCGTAGAAGGAGATCGAAGCAAGCTGGAGCAAGTGATCTATAACATGATGATGAATGCTATACGTCATGCGCTGCCGCAGACCGATATAATGATAGAGATCAGCAGGCTGGAAGGGCAGGTAAGAATCTCCATCGAGAATAAAGGCGAGGGGATCTCGGAAGCTGAACGCCAGTATAT
Organism: Paenibacillus sp. PvP094; assembly: GCF_040546835.1. Classification (NCBI taxonomy): domain Bacteria; kingdom Bacillati; phylum Bacillota; class Bacilli; order Caryophanales; family Paenibacillaceae; genus Paenibacillus; species Paenibacillus sp. PvP094. The sequence goes on from NZ_JBEPOM010000001.1 coordinate 2,964,326, forward strand.
CTGGGAGAGATTTTATCGGGTAGAACGATCACGTAATCGCAAAATGGGAGGAACAGGCCTGGGCCTGGCCATCGCGAAGCAGATTCTTGATCTGCACGGATGCAGTTATGGAGTGGAGAACACGCCGGACGGAGTCCGCTTTTATATTATTTTTCCTAATGCTTAGTACGAAAGGGAGTCAAGTCTTATGAAATCTTTACCGTCCATTTTAACATTGGGCAATTTAACTTCTGGCATGCTCGCCGTCATCATGGCCATTCATGGCGAGTTTGCACTGGCTGTGACAATGATTTGGGTTGCCATGTTCTTTGATCTGTTTGACGGCTTTGCCGCCCGTAAATTGCATTGTGAAGGGGAGTTCGGCAAGGCCCTGGATTCCCTGGCTGATGTCGTTTCCTTCGGAACAGCCCCGGTGCTGATTCTGTATCTGAACTCCATGAACGAAGTAAGTGTGCTTGGCATGGCATTAACGGCATTGTTCCCGGTATGCGGCGCCTTGCGCCTCGCTCGTTACAACTGTCAGAAGACAGCAAGTGTAGGTTTCGTTGGAATGCCAATTACGTTTGCAGGCGGACTGATGTCCTTTTTCGCGCTCTGGAGTCCTTATTTCACCCACGGTGTAGCCTATCTTGTTATCGTTGTATTATCCGGTCTAATGGTCAGCCAAATTCGATTCCCATCTCTGAAACAGGTGTTGGCGCCTCATGAGAAGGACATCGTGGAACCGAAATAAGGAGCGAGTCAGTCATGGAAATTGCTAAAGAATTCATTAGTCAATACGGGTATTTTGCAATCTACGGATTGCTCGCTCTGGGCGTTTTCGGTATGCCCATTCCGGATGAGGTGATGATGACCTTTGTCGGTTATCTCGCCTCCATCTCGGTCCTGAACTATTCCGTTTCGATTGTTGTCAGCTTTGGCGGTGCTTTTACAGGCGGGCTGCTCAGCTACGCAATTGGCAAGAAGGCGGGCAGACCCCTCGTCGTGAAGTATGGCAAGTGGATAGGGGTTAACCCCAAACGGCTGGGGAGGGTGGAGGGCTGGTTCCTGAAGTACGGGTACTGGTCCATTATCCTCGGCTACTTTATTCCTGGCATTCGCCATCTGATGTGCTGCTTCTCCGGCATCAGCCGCATGGCCATCGGAAAATATGTAGTGATCTCCGGGATCGGGGCATTCATATGGTGCGTTGTGTTTATATCGATCGGTTTCTACGTTGGTGTGTTAACTTAAATGGGACAACCTGTGCAGGTTTCGGGTTGAGGATGAAGACCTCTTGTATATGGAGCGGTCTTTTTTTGTTTTTCTAGAAGTTAGAAAGAAATGCAAAAAGCCGCTCTGAACATTTTCAACCTTTTTGAATCAAAGGTGAAAATGTGTCAAAGCGGCGTGTGCTTCACGGCCTAATTTTCTTAATTAAGGACAAGTATAACGTTAGAAACCGGACTTTTTCAATATTCAATATTGTAAAAGATAGTCATTCCAAAGTTCTACTGTGCTCCGATTCATTCGTTAAAGGGACTACCCATTTAAATGAGCGTCCTCAATCCCTTGTTCAACACGAGTCTCACCCTTTTTGCGAGCAAAAGTTAATTTGAGCAAAGGTGGGGTAACAAGTGTAGTTATGATAACCATGATGACCACGCTGGTGAAATACTCGGGGTCGAGCAAGCCAGAAGTGAGTCCGGTTGAAGCAATAATCAGTGCGACCTCGCCTCTGGATATCATCCCTGCACCGATGGCCATGGATGATGAGCGATCAAAGCCTGTAAGCCGTGCCCCGACTCCCCCACCAATCCATTTGGTTATAATCGCAATCAGACTAATGACTACGATGAGCAGGATCTGTGAACCAACCCCGTCAAAGGTAACATTTAGTCCGATGCTCACGAAGAACACAGGCACGAAAATACTGTATGCGATGGGCTCAAGTTTCGTCTCGACTTCATGTTTGAAGTTGGTCTGAGAAATCGCAATCCCTGCGGCGAAGGCCCCGATGATTCCTGCCACGCCCATCCATTCGGCGAAATAGGAAAAGCCAAAGCAGATGATCAGTCCGGCAGTAATGACGGTTTCTGTTACCCGTAAAGGTGCCATCCATTTCATAATCCGTGGAACAAGCCACCAGCCGGCAAAGGCGATGATAACGAAGAAGAGTGCCTTCTTACCGATAAGCAGGCCAATCGAGACATCGCCTGCGCCAGCTCCAAGCAAGCTCATCATTACTGCCAGCAGAACAACGACCAGCACGTCGTCCACAACAGCTGCGCCCAAGATGGTGGTACCCTCACGTGAACTGAGTTGGTTCATATCTTTTAACGTTTGTACGGAGATACTGACAGATGTTGCACAGAACAGAAGTCCGAAGAACAACGCATGTGCCTGAGTCATGCCAAAGGCAATAGCCGATCCATATCCGCCGATAAAAGGCAAGATCACGCCCCCAACCGCTACGGCGAAGGCCGACTTCCAATTTTTCTTCAATTGCTCCAAATCTGTTTCCAAGCCTGCAATAAACATCAGTAACAGTACACCAATTTCAGACATGTGATGAATGAAATCCGTAGGCTGAACCCAACCTAACAGCGCAGGTCCGAGAATTACGCCTACGATCAGTTTACCCAGTACAGAAGGCTGCCCTAATCTAACGGATAGATCTCCGGCTATTTTGGTGAAGATCAGAATGATGGCAAGAACCAAAACAAATTCCATAGTGAGCTCCTCTCTTATTCGCGTTTATAAGTTTTACCTGTCCAGAGGCGTTTCATTCCAAGCCCAGCATACAAAAAGGCATGCAGATAAGGCTTGGAAAACTGCCTCTGCATGCCTGAAAAAGACAAAGAGGGGCCCTTGGTGACAGGCTCCTCCGGTTTGAACGCGTATGTGATTAATTGCATTAATTATACCATAAACTCTGTTTTGGGTAAACCGGTGACTGCCGATATTCGGATGAAAACAAACTGTTAAGGGCATTTTATGTGGGTATGGTACGCTTTTTGTTCAGAGTGTTGTCACTTAACAGGGGGCAGGCCGCGAGATATAATGACATAGAACATAGAAGTTAGCATATGAGGAGGATTTTGCTTTGGGCAAACATAACAAAGGGGATTCGAATATTCAATCCAATCCGGCCACCCCGACAAGTAATAAAAATTTTGCAGGTATCATTATTACCATTTCCATTCTTGCCAATGTCATTATTTTATTGTTGTTCTTCGCACCTTCGATCGGATACAAGGGGGATGTGGCCTTTGATATCACGGTGCTGCCGCGGTTCAACGCCGTATTTAACAGTTTCACTTTCATTTTCCTGCTTGCCGCGCTGATTGCTATCATCAAAAAGAACGTGAAGCTCCATAAACGATTTATTCTTGCTGCGTTCACAACAACATTGCTGTTTCTTGTCACGTATTTGTCGTTCCACTATCTCTCTCCGGAAACGTCCAAATACGGCGGGGAAGGCATTGTTCGCTCCATCTATTTCTTTATTCTGATTACTCACAGTGTTCTTGCAGCCATTATTGTGCCGCTGGCTTTGTTCACTCTCGTCTGGGGCTGGACAAACCAATTGAAGAAACACCGCAAAATTGCACGCTGGACGATGCCGATCTGGCTGTATGTTAGTTCCACAGGGGTAGTCGTTTACCTGATGATGGCTCCATACTATTAATGTAGTTCATTTTCTGAGGCATATCTCGCTGCACATGCGGGTAATGATTTCGAGGAAGGAGGTACGGCAATGTACAGAGTGGTATTAATTCGTCATGGACAGAGTATGTGGAATGTAGAGAACCGATTTACAGGCTGGACTGATGTAGACCTGACCAAGGACGGATATGGTGAAGCCCGCAAAGCTGGCAAAATCTTAAAGGAACAGGGTTTTGATTTTGACTATGCTTATGCTTCGGTACTTAAACGTTCCATTCGAACGCTGGACATTGCGCTTGATGAGATGGACCGGATGTGGATTCCGATCACGAAGACATGGAAGCTTAATGAACGTCATTACGGTGCTCTGCAGGGTTTGAATAAACAGCAGACTGCAGTCAAATACGGAGAAGACCAGGTTATGGAGTGGAGACGTTCTGTTAACGTATCTCCGCCGCCGCTGGATGAGACGGATGATCGTTATGTGCAGGATGTGGACAAGTACAAGCGTCTGGGTTGTACCATCCCCCGTACCGAGAACTTGATGGATACGTCCAAGCGGGTGCTGGAGTACTGGAACAGCGAGATCAAACCCATGGTGTCAGCCGGAAAAAGGGTACTGATCTCTGCGCACGGGAATACTCTTCGTTCACTGGTGATGCATTTGGATGAGATGTCGGAAGCTGATGTCATGGCTCTCAACATTCCTACCGGCATCCCCCTTGTTTACGAGCTGGATGAGAATTTGCATCCCATCGGACACTTCTACCTGACTGCAGATGGTTCGACGTACAAACATGAAGAGATGACCCATGTAGCACCGCCGTCGGATTGATCTCAAGTCAAAGAGCTAATCAAGGTGACTCCTATTGTTTAGGGGTCATTTTTTTTTATGATGTCAATTTGGCTGCTGACTCAGGAGCTTTTCTGTATCGTCTCCAGGAGATATGACTGGCGTGACATAGCCGTTTCGTTTTCCTCACATAGGGTAAATTTCAAGCAAGACACGATGTACATCAATCCCTTAAGGAGGAGAAACACATGTCTAAAAAAAGCGGAATTATAATGACGGCTATTGGTGCAGGCGTAACCTATCTGATGAGGAACAAGCAGGCCAGAGATAAACTGTTCTCAACGGTTTCCGGCATGATGAAAGGCTCCAATTCTTCAAATGGAAGCAAAAAAGTACAGCGAGTAGACATCAATTAGACTCACCGATGTGAATACACTAGCGAGGCCCGGAGCCCTTCAGGTTCCGGGCTTTTCTTTGTTTAATCCCATCGCACCTTCGGATGCGATTTTTGCTAGGAAGAATGATACAATGGATACTTGCAGAACGTATGAAAGGGGATGTACGCATGAAGAAAAATCGACTTGGCTCATCTGAACTGTACGTCGGTGAAATTGGACTGGGCTGCATGTCACTCGGAACCGAAGTGGAGCCCGCTGTAAATCTGATTCATGAGGCACTGGACCGCGGCGTCAATCTGCTCGATACAGCTGACCTGTATGATGCAGGACGTAATGAGGAAATTGTGGGAAAAGCAATTCAGGGACGCCGTGAGCAGGTAATCTTGGCAACGAAGGTGGGCAACCGCCGATTGCCAGGGAAAGAGGGCTGGTCATGGGATCCGTCCAAGGCGTATATCAAGCAAGCTGTCCATGACAGCCTCAGACGACTCCAAACAGATTACATTGACCTGTATCAGCTGCATGGCGGTACATTGGATGATCCGATTGAAGAAACGATTGAAGCCTTCGAGGAGCTGAAGCAGGAAGGGCTGATTCGGTATTATGGCATATCGTCCATACGCCCTAATGTCATTCGGGAGTATGTAAGAAGATCATCCATTGCCAGTGTTATGAATCAATATAGCGTCGTGGATCGCCGTGCAGAAGAGGAAGTACTGCCTTTGCTTGAACAAAAAGGGATTAGCGTCATTGCCCGCGGACCTGTTGCCAGCGGAGTACTCGCGGATTCCGGTGCTTCCAAGGTAGAGAAGGGTTATCTGGATTATACGCCGGATCAGCTGCTTGCCATTCGTGAAGGCTTGAGCCGCCTCGTTACTGACGAACGGAGCATGGCGCAAACTGCCATTCGATACGCCTTGTCCCATCCGGCGGTAGCTGCCGTCGTCCCGGGAGCAAGCTCCCGAACACAGCTGCTCCACAATATTGAGGCTTCGGCATCTGCACCCCTTACGGATGCGGAAATTCAAGAAATAAGGGAGCATTATCCGGCCAATCAGTACAAGCAGCACCGTTGAATATCCAGTCAGCCTATTGCAATTGTAACTATTAGAGGTACAATAGAGGTCAACCATTAAGAATTGTACAAGGGAGAGAAGACATATGGAAAGAATTCAAAGTGAACAACAATACCGTGATACCATTAATTCAGACGGGCTGACCGTCATCAAATTCGATACAAACTGGTGCCCGGACTGCAAAAACCTCGACCGTTTTATTGGTGCAGTCATCGATCAGCACTCGGACAAAACCTTCTATGCAATGGATGCGGAGGAATTCCAACCGCTCGCTGAAGAAAATGCGGTACGCGGCATTCCAAGTTTGCTCGTGTTCAAGAACGGCAAGAAGATTGCCCACCTGCACAGTAAATGGGCAAAAACGCCTACACAAATCTCCGAATACCTGGAGACGCTGGAATCCAAAGTTTAAGGATATGAAAAAGGCGACACCGGTTCCGGTAGGAACGCGTGTCGCCTTTTTAAAATTATTTTTTACTGTAACTACATCATCAAAATGAAAAAGAATACGGCTGCCAGCACAAAGCGATAGATCGCAAAGACAGTCAGGCTGAGCTTTTTCAAAATGGACAAGAATGTCTTAATAGCAAGCATGGCTACGATAAATGCAGCGATGAATCCAATCGCAAAGATAGGGAAGTCGCTACCGTTCAGGTGATCGATGCTTTTGTAGAGGTCGTATCCTGTGGCTCCAATCATGATAGGAACGGACACCAGGAAGGTAAATTCAGCAGCAGCAACGCGGCTTACCCCTGCGAACAATCCACCAGAGATCGTTGAACCGGAACGCGAGAAACCTGGCCACAATGCCAAAATCTGAAAAAGTCCCACGACAAATGCCTGTGTATACGTAATATCGTCCACATCATGTGTTGTGATACGCTGACTGCGGTGGCTCCAGCGCTCAGCTACAATCATCAAGATCCCACCGATGACCAAACTGTACAATACGGTCTCTGGCCCAAATAGATGTGCCTTGATCCAGTCGCGGAAAACAAGTCCAATGACTACAGCCGGTACCATCGCGAGAAAGATATGTACAAGGTTCAGACGTTGGGAGTAGCTCCTTTTGCCTCCGGTGAAGCGGAACATATCAATGAATTTGTTCCAGTAGAGTACAACGACAGCAAGTACAGCACCGAGCTGAACAACCACTTCAAACGTTTTGACTGACTCGTTGTCCTCCGATAATCCCAGCAAGTGGGCGGTCAGAATCATGTGTCCGGTTGAGGACACGGGCAAAAACTCAGTCAAACCTTCGATGATGCCCATAATAATGGATGATAAAATGTCCAATGCTCTTCCTCCTTGAAATGCAGATGCAGAAGGTGGTCTGCTCTGCTTGACTGACAATGCTTGTTCAGCAGAACAAGGCTATCATCTATTATGATCAGAAACGTGTCCAACTTCAACTTATGCATTGAATTGATTGTTTAAAACCATATTGACAAAAACCTAGTTATCCCATAGGATATAGTTAACTGACTGACTGATCAATCGGGAGGGTATTGAAATGTCCAAAGTAAATGATAAGGAACCCGGAGAAGAACGCCGGGATCAGATTATACGTATTGCGATGCAGCGATTTGCGACTCATGGGTATCACCAGACCAAGATATCGGATATTGTTCGTGAAGCTGGTGTAGCTCAAGGGACGTTTTATTGGCATTTCAAGAGTAAGGAAGCCATCGCTGAAGAGATTGTGTTAACAGGCAGAGAGAAACTGCTTGAAGCTATCGGTCAGGGTTATCGCAAGGATGCAGGATCGGTTGAGGATATGGTTAAAGCGTCAGAGCGATTGTTTATCAGCTTGTTCTCTTTTGCCGCAGATAACCGTTACTTTATGGAGCTGCTGCTGAAAGGTATCGTGACCGAAGAATCGGTACGTCGTCTGGTTGAGGAGACACGCGGTGCTGTGGAGTCAGCATTCCGCCATAACATGGAACGTGCCATTGAACTTGGCATGCTTCCACCTTCGATGGATGTGCCTGTACGGGCTGCTCTACTGGTGAGCATGATCGAAGGCATGATCTCCCGCTGGCTGTTTGGCTCTGCGGAGCTGCATGAGGGCATATCGGCTAAGACAGCTGAATCGCTCGCTGCGGAAGCATCCAGCTTTGAATTTTACGGTTTGCTGGGCACGTGATGATGTGCCTGTACCGAGGGCGTTTTTACATGATTGAGACAGAAGCAGGGAATAATGGATACAACTATTAACCACATGAATGAGAGGAAGTTAACATGATGAATAACGGAACACCAAGTAACGGCAAAAAGATGCGCAAAGGTTGGATGCTGACGGCAATTCTGCTTATGGTCGTACTGGTTGTCAGTGCATGCGGAAGCAAAACAACCGACAATGGCAGCAGTAATGGAGCACAATCAAGTAATGAACTGGAACAGATCAAGTCAGCGGGCACCATGAAAGTAGGTATGATGGGTACATACCGTCCATACAACTTCCTGAATGATAACAAGGAGATGGATGGTTTTGATGCTGATATCGCACGTGAGGTTGCTAAGCGCCTCGGGGTTGAAGTTGAATTTGTCTCCCAGGAATTCTCTGGCCTGACACCAAGCCTGCAATCGAAAAAGATTGATGCCATTATCAGCCAGATGACGATCACCGACGAACGGAAACAGGCGCTCGATTTCAGTGAAGGCTATATCACAAACCAAGTCAAAATCATTGTGAAAGACGATAATAACGATATTACCAAACTCGAAGATTTCAAAGGGAAAACGATTGGTGTAGGTCTGGGTACAAATGATGAAACTTATTTGCGTAATGAAGTGCTGCCGAAAGTGGGAGACTTCACCATTAAGACGTATGACGATGTCATCACATCGCTTAAAGATCTGGATGCAGGACGCATTGATGCAACAATCAACAACCTCTACGCGCTTAAACCCATTATTGATTCCAACGGATTCAAGATTAAGGCTGTAGGTGAACCGATCAAGAGTGACCAAGCCGGTATTGCTGTTCGGAAAAATAATCCGGAACTTGTTGCTGCGCTGAACGAAGCTCTTCAAGGCATGAAGGATGATGGCACGTACAATACCATTTTCAAAAAATGGTTTGGTGAAGAGCCTGCGCAATAATGACCGGCAAGGCGAAGGGAAGTTTGATCCATGGAACTGGTATTTGAGAATATCCCCTTCTTTTTGAAGGGGGCTTATTACACGCTTTATGTGACCATAATTTCAATGTTTTTTGCATTTTTGATCGGTGTGCTTGTAGCTGTTGTCCGACTGAAAGGCCCACTATGGCTTCGGATGATCGCACGATTCTACGTATCCATCATGCGGGGAACCCCGCTGTTGGTGCAATTATTTGTTATCTATTATGGATTGGTCGATTATGGTGTAACCCTGGGATCGCTCACAGCAGCATGTTTGGGACTTAGTTTGAATGCAGGTGCGTTCCTGTCTGAGACATTCCGAGGCGCCATACAAGCTGTGCCCAAGGGGCAGACAGAAGCGGCTTATGCAACGGGAATGACCCCCTTTCAGACGATGAAACGGATCATATTCCCGCAGGCAGTTCGCATTGCCATTCCACCGATGGGGAATACCTTTATTGGTATGCTGAAGGAAACATCACTTGTGGCAACCATCGGTGTAACAGAGCTTCTGCGCTCAGCACAGCTGCTGGTATCGCAATATGCTTTGAATATGCCGTTTTATCTTGCGATTGGTGTTATGTACTGGATTATGAGTATCGGCTTCTCGGCCATTCTGGAACAAGTGGAGCGCCGGTTGGCCCGGGCTTACTGATGGAGGGAGAGAACCGATGATTACAACTACTGGACTGAAGAAACATTTTGGAAAACATGAAGTACTTACGAATATTGATCTGCACGTGAATGAAAAAGATATCGTAGTCCTGCTAGGACCAAGTGGTTCCGGTAAAAGCACGCTGCTTCGCTGTCTAAATGGACTAGAAGAACTGTCCGGCGGAAAGATCGAAGTGAACGGCATTATCGTGGACAGCAATGATCCGCTGCGAGTTCAGCGCTCACGGGTGCTTGAGATCCGCCGTCAGACTGGCATGGTGTTTCAGCAATTCAACCTTTATCCGCACAAAACGGTACTGGGAAATGTGATGGAAGGCCTCGTGACAGTGAAGAAAATCAAGCGTGACGAAGCGGCCGAACGCGGCCGCATTCTGCTGGATCGTGTAGGACTGTCGGACAAGCAGGATGCTTATCCATCCCGCCTGTCAGGTGGACAACAGCAGCGGGTTGCGATTGCTCGTGCGCTTGCCATGGAACCGAAAGTGATGCTGTTCGATGAGCCGACTTCAGCCCTTGACCCCGAACTTGTAGGCGAGGTTCTGTCGGTCATGAAGGAGCTGGCACAGGAAGGCATGACGATGCTGGTGGTCACACATGAATTGAAGTTTGCCCGGAATGTGGCCAATAAGATCGTATTTATGGCAGACGGTTCGATCGTGGAAGAAGCCAGTCCACAGGCATTTTTTGAACATCCGGAACAGGAACGAACACGAAGATTTTTACAGCAAATTACTGAATTCTGAGAATGCCGTACCTGGAACGGATATCTGCAGAACGTAAACTATTCTAAGAAAGAAGGATAACATCATGAATGTAACAACCGTATGGAAAGGCAAACGCGCGTTTACTTCCGAAGGACCCTCTGGCTATGCTATAGGCATGGATGCCACGGCTGCTTATGGTGGTGACAGCAAGGGTGCTACACCGATGGAACTGTTGCTTGCAGGTCTTGGAGGATGCATTGGGAATCGATATTACGATGATTTTGGATGCCTTCCTGGACAAAATCACCGGAATTGAGATTGAAGCTCAGGGTACACGCAGTGAAGGAATGCCCAAAGGTTTTACATCCATTGATCTGATCTTCAAAGTCGACGGAGTTATCCCGGATTATCGTATCTGGAAAGCCATCCAGATGGCTGAAGAAAAATACTGCGCTGTATCGGCTTCATTAAGCGCGGATATTCATCCTAAACTGATTCTGAATGGGGTAGAGACACCCCGTCCTTAATTGATCAATAGCTTCAGCAAAAGGGTCTTGCGTTTATATCGCCATCTGTTTGCGATGCAGCATATCTGCAAGCCCGGCCGCCATACCCATGGCGGCCTTTTTATTGTTTTTGTATGGCGAATACATCATTTGGTCACTGCAATTGAGCAGGAATGTATGCTAATCTAAGGAATAATTGCCGAGATCACAAACCTGGAAATTTAAGAGCTTATACAGCTTGTATGGTATGATAAGTGGAAATGCAGGAACCAATGGATCTTGCCATTTATATGTAAGCGCTTATATGGACAATGGAAGGTGCAGATATGTTAAGAAGGTTTATACGTGTATCGAACAATCTCAAATTGAAGCATAAACTGCTGATTTCCTATGTACTTGTCGTGATGATTCCGGTTCTGATCATTGGTCTTGCCGTGACCGGATATTTCCGGCAGCAGGCACTGGATAATGCGATCGGGCAGACAATCAACAACGTGGACAAGATCAAGAGCCAGACAGCCACATTGCTGCGTGTGCCGACGGATATTTCCGATATTCTGATGTTCAACAACGAACTGAAGGAGATTGTGAACAAACGCTATACCAGCGTGATGGAATTGACCTCTGCTTATTTGGCCTATAAGGATTTTCAGGAATACAAGCGACAATACCGTGAGGTGGCAGGCATTCGTTTTTATTCCGATAACCCCACCCTGATCAATAATCTGGAGTTCATCCCGTTGAACGAGCAGACGAAGGAAAGCTACTGGTATCAAAAAGCGCTGTTATCGACGAACACGGGATGGTTCTACATTCCGGACAAGGAAGATAATCCGGTTCACAAACTCAGCCTGGTGCGCAAAGTGCCTTTTCCTGAATATCGCACCGAGGGAGTACTGCTGATTGAAATCAATCAGGATGAGCTCAACGAGTTGCTTCGACAAGAACCCTTTGAAACGCTGATTGCGGATGAGCAGGGTTATGTTGTGGCTGCCAAAAATACAGATCTGGTCGGCAAAACGCTGGACGAGCTGGATTTTGGCGTCGATTTACAGAATCAGGCCAAGGGAACACTGGAAGCTGATTTTCAGGGAGAGCCGTCCAATATCGTTATCGATGAACTGCGTCCTGTGTCGAGTATGAACAGCTTGAAGGTGATCTCCGTCTTCGAGACCAAAGATATCGTCAAGGATGCCAATACGATCAGTCTGATCGGTATGCTCTTTATCTCCCTTGTCTTAATCATTGCACTCTTACTTGTATATATTATTTCATTCCTTACTTCGAACAGGCTGCTTCGTCTTAGCAAGCATCTAAACAAGCTGGCCCTTGGGGATCTGAATGTGACGTCGAGAATCGACGGGGACGATGAAATTGGGCAATTATCGAGACAATTCAATTACATGGTCAAAAGCATAAACGAACTAATGACTCAGGTCGTTGAAACGACCGAGCAGAACAACCAATTGGAAATCGCACAGAAAGAGATTAAACTGAAAATGATGGCGAGTCAGATTAATCCTCACTTTTTGTTTAACGCCCTGGAGTCCATTCGCATGAAAGCTCATATCAAAGGGGAGGCCGAGATTGCAAATATCGTCAGACTGCTCGGCAAACTGATGCGCAAGAGCCTTGAAATCGGGAGTGGCAAAACGACCTTCCAGGCTGAGCTCGAGATGGTAAGCTCCTACCTGGAGATACAGAAATTCCGCTACGGGGATCGGCTTGCCTTTCAGATTCATATCGATCCCGGAGCAGAGAAAATATACATTCCGCCTTTGATTGTTCAACCTCTGGTGGAGAACGCCATTGTGCATGGATTGGAGAATAAAGAGGGAACGGTCCATGTCAATGTAGATATTCGTCTGGTCAATGATGTGGTACAGGTTCGCGTCAATGATGATGGGGCCGGTATTACACCGGAGCGTCTTGCAGAGGTGATGCAATTTATCCGTGGACCGGAGGAGCAAGAGAAGAGCCGGATTGGGCTGCGCAACGTGCATCAACGACTAACGCTGACATACGGTGAACCGTACGGATTACAGATTACGAGTGTGTACGGAGAAGGAACAGAGATTGCTTTTGACTTACCTTCAGGAGGGGAACAGCATGTATAAAGTATTTTTGGTGGATGATGAACCGAGCATACGCGAGGGACTGACAACGATCATAGATTGGGCCGAGTATGGATTTGAGGTGATTGCTACCGCAGCCAGTGGACGGGAGGCGATTACTCGATTTGATGAGCTTAAGCCGGATCTGACCATTATCGATATCCGTATGCCGGGCATGACTGGACTGGACGTAATCGAAGAGGTGCGGAAACAGCATCCTGGATCACATTTTCTCATTCTGAGTGGGTATGCCGATTTTGATTATGCCAAGAAAGCAATCAGCTTCGGCGTGGATGGGTACTTGCTCAAGCCTGTGGATGAAGAGGAGATCATTGGTGAGCTTCAGCGTATTGCTGCAGTGCTTACACGTGAGCAGGAGGCACTGGCACGTCATGCAGGTGAAGATACGGCATATCGGGAGCATCAGATCGAGGCGCTTCTATTTGACAATCTGGAAGGCGTTGGTCCCATCGAAGAGGATGCCCTTGGATTGAAGTGGCCCCAATATCAGGTTGTCCTGTTAGAGATGCATACCGCACCTGATGTGCAGCGTGGAGGTGTAGTTAAACGCAAACTGGCAGAGGCCTTTGATCAAAAGGATCGGGGAATCGTCTTCTCTTATCATTCGGGTCTTGCCTTGCTGTGCAAGGATCCAATCACATCGGCTTCATCTGCCGAGCATCTATATGATGAGCTGAAGCGGCTGCTCGGAGAATGGAACATTACGATGTACGGAGCAGCAGGCGAACCGGCCAATACCACTTCCGAGATTGTCAGATCCTATAAACAGGCTAACGGACTGCTGGCAGAACGTTTTCTATTCACCGAACAACGGATTATGTTGTGGAATGAAGAGCTTGCTGCTGAAGGAACGGCTGCTTCCACGATCGGCGAAGATGAAAGCGCTGAGCCTGAAGAATCGGAACTGGCAGACAAGCTGTATTATGCGCTCGACATACGCAGCATGGAATCTGTAATTCGGGTGCTGGGTGAGATCGAGGAGCGAATTGTTCCTTACCACCGGACAGAGCAGGCCATCAAAACAGCGTTCTCTCAGGTATTCTCCATGGCTATCAACAAACTGGCTGCCTCGAACCAGCATATGCAGTCAATCATGCAGGAACATTCTGTCCTGATCAACGAAGTATATCATCAATTAACGGTATCTGATCTGAAGGCGATGGCAGAAGGCCATCTAAGCCGTCTTATTCAACGTATGGGCGGTGGCAGTAAAGATACGGCACTAAAACAAATGATCGATTTTATTCGGCGTAATCCTGGAGAGAATCTCAAGCTGGAGGTTCTTGCCGAGGTGTTCAACTATAACAGCAGTTATCTGGGCAAGCTGTTCAAGAACCACACGGGAGAGTATTTCAACGCATTCCTGGACAAGGTTCGTATGGAAAAAGCGAAAGAACTGCTTGATGAAGGGTTAAAGGTACATCAGGTTGCCGCAAGAGTCGGGTATGCCAATGTGGATTATTTTCACGGTAAATTCAAGAAGTATGTGGGAGAGTCTCCTTCGGCGTACAAACATGCCAGATCCCAATCTAAAGATCAGCCTGAAGAGCCTGAAGGCGTATAGTCGCAGGTAAAATAGCTTTGCTTTTTATATATTAATTTTTCTTTCGTAAAATATAAAACGTTTTCGACCATATTCCTGTCTTCATTTGCATCATGATTTAGTCCATCGTCTTCCTTATATAAGCAATGGAGTCTTCCATATGTACGTCTTAAACTGGATGTATCTAATTCCAGACAAGGAGACCATCAGATGAAACCATCGGATATACAAGCTGTTCGCCATACGTTTGACCTGAAGGGGACCTGGAAGTTCTGTCTCGAAACAGACCCTGCCAATGGCGGGAGACCGCCAATTTCTGATGAATCCATATGGGGAACGATTCAGGTTCCAGGTTCCTGGGAAGAGCAGGGGTATGGAAATGAGCCGGATTATCTCAGGATGGATACATGGACCAAAATACGTGAATACGAGGGTGCTGCCTGGTACTCGACGATAGTCGATCTTCCAGTGTCAGAGCCAGACTGCGAATATGTATTGAGACTTGAGGGAGTCAGATGGACAACAGATCTCTGGGTAAATGGACATCATGCCGGGCAGCGTGACAGTCTGCTTGTGGCGCAGGAATGGGACATTACATCCCTACTCCATTCGGGAGAGCAAAACCAGCTGAAATTGCGTGTGGATAATACGATGAAGCTGCCTTTGGCCGGAAGTCATATTCATTCCATCCACACGGCTACAGCGTGGGGCGGAATTACAGGCGGGGCCTATCTGGATCGGCTACCGTCTTCCCGGATCAAGCAATTGTATGTCGAGCCTGGCGCCAAGAACGGGATCGTAACGATCCGGTATGATGTAAGCGCTAGCGAGTCTACCAAATCCAGCACATGTCAACTTCATGTGGATATTAGGCACCCTGATGGAAGCTGGCTTTCGAGGCAGAGCCGCACCATCGCTTCGATGTCTCTTCCGAATGAGGACCAACAATTTGAAGGAAGCTATGGCACGGAGCAGTGGGATCTGGACCTGGGCCAGGAGAAGGACATTGCTCTGTGGTCGGATAGATCTCCGAGGTTATATCAGGTCGTTGTCTCCTTGCAGGATGAGGGACGAGAGCTGGATCGGGTGGAACGGACATTTGGCATGCGTTCCTTCAGAACGAATGGAAAGAAGCTTGAGTTAAACAGTGTGTCTGTATTTTTGCGCGGATACGTGGATTGTTGCATTTTTCCGTTAACGGGTTATCCGGTCTGGGACAAGCAGCATTATGTACAGCAGTTCCGTACGGCAAAGTCTTACGGATTCAATCATGTACGTCTGCATGGCTGGAGTGCACCCCGGCCGTTCTGGGAGGCTGCAGATGAAGAAGGCATGCTTGTCCAGGCGGAACTTCCGCATTGGTCACGGTGGTTTGAGAATCGTGACGTGAAGGCACCGGCAGAGATCATGCTATTTTTAACCCGGGAATTAAAAGGATTATTACATTCCTTGCACACACATCCTTCCTTTGTCATGTTTTCGTTGGGTAATGAACTGATTGGTCCTAACGGACATCCTGAATTGAATGATTTGGTAGAACTCGCTCGTTCGCTTGACCCCACACGGTTATGTACGGATAATACGGGCTTTGGTCAGCTGCCGGCTCAAGGCCGAAATGCAGACTTTTATATTCAGTCATTGAACTGGCATCCTCCACTGGAATCCGAGCTGTCTGCTGTACCGGATACCACGCTGGATTACCATGATGTCACCCGGCTTACGAATAATCCGGTCGTTGGGCATGAACATGCACAGTTCACCATGTATGTACGCCCTCAGGAGCGGGAAAAGTACACAGGCGTCCTGCGCCCAAGCTGGTTGGAGTCCATTGAAGAGTCCATTGCACGCAGAGGCCTGGCGGATGATGTGGAAGATTTTCAGCAAGCAAGTGGCATACATCTGCTGCGGTCGTTAAAGGAAGCAATGGAGCGAGTTCGCCGCACACCAGATGCAGCGGGCATACAACTGCTTGATATCCGTGACTTTCCTGGACAGGGGCATGCGACCACGGGAGTTCTGGACGTGTTCTGGGAGAGCAAGGGGATAGTGGAACCAGCAGTATTCAAGCAGTTTAACGAAAGCATTGTGCTCTTGCTGGGTAGTAGACAGCGGACCTACTATGCTGGGGAACTTGTCCATATTGAAGCCAGCATATCTCATTATGGAGAGAAGCCGATTGCCGATGCCTCCATCCATTGGAAGCTAATCCGTAATAATATCATTGAGGATGAGGGTGAGTGGGCACATGGAGATATTAGCTGCGGCTCTGTTGTTTCGCTTGGGCGTTTAACCATACAGGCACCTAAGCATGGGGCTGCTGCCTTTGTCATTGAAGCTGAGATCAGATCAGGCCATTCGGAAATTGTTGCGGCCAATGTCTGGTACGGTTGGTCGTTTCCTCACTATCATCCTCACAACCGATCTCATCGGATCTGGAATTGCGTGGGTGAGCTGCAACCATATTTACCGGATTCCTATCATCGCCAGGCGGACCCTCTGGACGGGAAAGACTTGATTAGCCAAGGTCAAATGGACTTGGTGATCATCTCTTCACTTACGCCTAATGTACTTGATTATCTGATGAATGGTGGCAATGTCTGGCTTCAGGTTAAACCGAATGAACTATATGATGCTGTAGAGACCAAGTATCTGCCTGTATTCTGGAATTATCTCATGTTTGCAACACAGTCTGGAGCAACAATGGGAATGAATTTGCAGGAAAAGGTACCTTTGCTGGGCCGTTTCCCGCATGATCAGGCTTCGGATTGGCATTGGTACCACCTGGTGAATGGTACTCCTGCGATATGCCTTGATTCGTTACATGGAGTACGTCCATCTCTTGAAGTAATTGATCATTTTCACAGAGCGAAACGATTGGCATATGCTTTTGAGGCCAGAGTGGGGCGGGGGAAACTGCTAGTATCGTCTTTGCCTTTTACCAATGTTTCCATGATGAAGCGTCCTGAAGCTGCCTTCCTGTTTCAGGAGATGGTCGCGTACTTGTTGGGAGATCAATTCGATCCTGTTGCCACGATATCGGCGGCTGAATTGCTGGGCATCGTCAAGCTGCAGACCATTCAGTTCACATTATGATTACGAGGACCTGAACCAGGTCCTTTTTCTAATCTCTAAAAGTGAAGGTAAACGATTTCTATAAAACGTTTTCGAAAATTAGCATTTTAGATTATCTCTACCTTTTTATGGCGTAAATTGTAGATGAAAGGCTTTAAAATACCTGATTTTGAGCAGATAATGTCGAATTCTGTGGGGGGATATCTAATTTTTATATGATTTTCTCTAAAATCCAGATGGTGTTTTGAAAACGCTCTATCAGTTATGATGGATCTATAAAACAGAGGAGGGGGAACGGAGATGGAAACGCTAACAAAAAAATCCGCTTCCGCGAAAAGAAGCAGTAACCCCAAGCCGCCAACGAACAAACGGCGGAACGGAATTTGGGATAGCATCAAGCAGCAGAAGTATCTCTATCTCATGTCACTGCCATTCGTAGTTTGGGTTTTTGTATTTAACTATCTGCCGCTATGGGGATGGACGATGGCTTTCCAAAATTTCAAACCAGCCAGATCGTTCAGCGACCAAGAATGGGTTGGTTTTAAACACTTTGTAGAGCTGTTTAGCGATGAGCGGTTCTATCTGGTACTTCGAAATACACTTGCAATGAGCTTGATGGGGCTGATTGTCGGTTTTGTCGTGCCGATTTTCTTTGCAATTCTCTTGAATGAGCTCAAAGGCATGTTCTTCAAACGTGCAGTGCAAACGGTATCATATCTGCCTCACTTTGTATCTTGGGTCGTGGTTGCAGGGATTATTACCAAGATGCTCTCCACCGATGGCGGGATTATCAATGACATTTTGGTAGGTCTGAATATTATCGATCAGCCAATCCAGTTCATGGCGAAGGGGAACCTGTTCTGGTACATTGTAACCGCTTCAGATATGTGGAAAGAAACGGGCTGGAATGCCATCATCTATCTGGCGGCCATTACCGGTATTGATCAGGAACTTTACGAAGCTTCCCGAGTGGACGGTGCGAACCGCTGGAGACAGATGTGGCACATCACACTGCCAGGTATTCGGACTACAATCTCCGTACTGTTCATCATGTCTATCGGACACTTGATCAGTATCGGTTTTGAGAAGCAGTTCTTGCTTGGAAACAGTTTGGTGACCGACTACTCAGAAGTACTTGATCTATACGCGCTCAATTATGGTTTGAACATGGGACGATTCTCATACGGTACAGCGATAGGTATATTCAACTCCGTTGTCAGTATCATCCTTCTGTTTACAGCGAACGGGTTGTTTAAGAAATTCACCAAAGAAAGCATCATGTAGGGAGGGGGGAACACTATGGCGAACAAATCATTCAATGCTACACGGGGCGATAAACTGTTCGATATATTCAATATCATTGCTATGGCGCTGGTACTGATCGTGACGCTGTATCCATTCCTGAACGTGCTTGCGATCTCATTGAATAACTCAACAGATACGGTACGTGGTGGAATTTACTTGTGGCCGCGGGAATTTACACTGGAAAACTACAAAACGATCTTCCAGTATGACGGGCTGCTGCAAGGTCTACAGGTTTCCATTCTGCGTACGATTGTAGGTACACTGCTCGGTCTGATCAGTTCCTCGATGATTGCCTTTACACTGGCTCGTCCGGACTTCAAATTGAGAAAATTCGTATCCACTGCACTTGCACTTACGATGTATTTCTCCGGGGGTCTGATTCCGGTCTACATCCTGATGCGTGACCTGAACCTGATCGGTACGTTCTGGGTGTATGTATTGCCAGGCATGATCAGTGCGTTCAACGTATTCGTTATTCGTTCCTTTATTGACGGACTGCCGTATGCGCTTCAAGAATCGGCGAAACTGGACGGTGCAAATGACTTTAAGATTTATTACAAAATCATCCTGCCACTCTGTAAACCGGTTCTTGCAACGATTGCATTGTTCCTGGCAGTAGGCCAATGGAACGCATGGTTTGATACGTATCTGTACAACGGTTCCAAGGCACATCTCACAACACTCCAGTATGAGTTGATGAAAGTACTGCAAAGTACACAACAAGGTTCTGGTGCTGGACGGAATGCCAATGACATGGCACAGCAGATGACGCAGATTTCACCAGAGTCCATCAAGATGGCCATTACGATCGTTGTTACCGTTCCAATCCTGGTTGTATATCCATTCCTGCAAAAGTACTTTGTAGGCGGTATGACACTGGGTGCAGTAAAAGCATAATAATCAACAATATAGAGCTGCCAAAAAGAGCAGCCGTAAACTAAAAAAAGCATCAGGTGCCCGAGGCGTAACCAATTGGTTTGCGCCTCACCGTATAGGGCTGCGGAGCGGCATTCATGAAGCTATAGACAGGGACAAAAAAGTCCCGGATAAGACAGACATATGAAACAGGGAGGATTACCATTATGGCAAGTTTTAAAATGAAAGGGGCACTGGCTCCTGTACTTGCGATGTCTTTGCTCGCAGGTTGTGGCGGTGGAGGAACTGGCGGCGATACGTCGTTTAAAGACACAAGTGGTGAAACGACTCCGCTCACATTCAGCTTTTTTAGCGTCGATCCCAGTCCAAACTGGAATGGCATGAAGGATGAGGTTGGCCAGGTTATTACGGAGAAAACAGGAGTAACACTTAACGGTGAATTTGCCGTCAGCGGTGGTCAGGACAAAATATCCTTAATGGCAGCGAGCGGCGATTATCCCGATATCGTGTCACCCAAAGGAGAGCTTAGCAAGCTGGTGGATGCAGGAGCAATGTTGGATCTGACCGATCTGATTGACCAGTATGCTCCCAATCTGAAGAAGCTGTATGGTAATTACATGGACCGGTTGAAATACAGTAATGAGGATCAGGCCATTTATGTGCTGCCAACGTATTACGCGGTAGACCAAAAGTACTTTGATGCAGGCGGCGGGTTCGGTATTCAGCACCGTGTATTGAAAGAGCTTGGCTACCCTGAGGTGCGCACACTCGAGGATTTCGAAAATGTGCTGAAGGCATATAAAGAGAAACATCCGACGATTGATGGACAACCAACGATCCCTCTAACACTTGACGCGGATGACTGGAGAATCATGATCACGGTAACGAATCCGGCTTTCCTCGCAACAGGTGCACCGGATGACGGTGAATATTACATCAATCCAGAAACGTACGAAGCAATGCTTCACTACAAGCGTCCGGAAGAAAAAGAGTACTTCCGTTGGTTGAACAAAATGTACAACGAAGGATTGCTTGATCAGGACAGCTTCGTACAAAAAACGGATCAGTATAAATCCAAAATCGCAAGTGGACGTGTGCTTGGTGTAATTGACCAGGATTGGGGCTACTCTGATGCTGAAAACGCATTGAAAGCAGCAGGCAAACCTGAAGCAACATATTCACACTTCCCGGTAACCCTGTCTGAGGACATCAAGGATCATTCCTATCAGGACACGGGATTCGTATCCGGCTGGGGTGTAGGTATTACAACTACGAATCCGGATCCGGTTCGTACGATTAAATTCTTCGATTACCTGGCTTCTGAAGAAGGTCAAGTGCTGATGAACTGGGGAATTGAAGGCCAGCACTACGAAGTGAAGGATGGCAAGCGTGTCATTCCTGCCGATGTTCTGGACCAAAAGACAAACAATGCTGCCGTATTCCAAAAAGAGACGGGGATTGGTCTCTACACGAATATGTCGGGTCACTATGGAGATGGGGTTAAAGATTCGACGGATAACTATTACACCACGAATTTCCCTGAACAGATCGTAGCAGCGTATTCAGAGCCAGAGAAAGAAACACTGCAAGCATATGGTGTTACAACCTGGAAGGACTTGTACCCAAGTGAAGATGAGTTCCCGGTTAAGCCATGGGGAGCGGCATACAATTTGCCAACGCCAGGTGACTCCAATTACAATGTCATCTTCCAGAAAACACAGGATATTATCCGTAAACGAATTCCGGAGGCTATTCTCAGTTCCCCGGATCAGTTTGACGCCATCTATGATGGAATGATTGCTGAAGTGAACAAAGCCGGAGCAGAGGAAATGGAACAACAATACACCGAGCTTGTCCAAAATCGCGTTAAATTGTGGAATGGTGAAGCTCAATAATTGTTCTATAGTGTATCATTCATTTTTTGAAGAGAGGAACCCAGAAACCTGGGTTCCTCTTTTTGTACTAAAACGTTTTCCGAAAAACGTTTTCAAATTTACAAATTCACTATTGACAAGGACTTTCGGAGCGATTATTATTCAAGTATGAAAGCACTTACATCACTGGTATGACAGACCTTAACGGCTTTCCCTTCAAGTCTGAAATAAAGGAATATATCAGGTTTATTAATTTAAAAAGGTAATTATCAACTCAATTAGTAAGCGCTTTTAAAGTAATAAAAGCTAAAGATTAACATTAAGATTATTCACTTTCCGGTATGAGCAGGCCAGCCTGTTATACAATAGATAGCTTCATTTTATCCATAAGGGGGATTACACATGAAGGGCAAAACACCAAAAACATTCGCTATGCTTCTACTTGCTAGTGCACTTGCCATTACGGCAGGCTGTGGAGGAGGTACTACTGCTTCAGAAACACCAGAGGATACAGGGGATACAACCAGTCCAATCACGTTTACATTCTTTGGTGCAGATGCAAGTCCAAACTGGAACAATATGAAGGATGCAGTCGGCCAAGAGATTACCAAACGAACAGGTGTTACGATTGAGGCAGAGTACGATGTGAATAATGGCGGGGATCAGAAAATACCTTTGATGGCTGCCAGCGGTGATTACCCTGATATTATCTTTCCTAAAGGGAACTTATCGAAGCTTGTTGACGCAGGTGCTATGCTTGACCTTACCGATTTGATCGAAGAACATGCACCAAACCTGAAAAAAATCTATGGGGATCAGATGAATCGTTTGAAATACAGTCTCGAAGATCAGGCCATTTATGCGATTCCGACGAACATGGGTGTAGATAACGTTTCATTTGATGCTGGTGGCGGATTTGAGATTCAACAAAAGGTTTTGAAAGAGCTTGGATATCCAGAAGTAAAAACGCTTGAGGATTACGAAAACGTATTAAGAACCTACTATGAGAAACATCCAACGATTGACGGTCAACCAACCATTCCACTCACATTGAACGCGGATGACTGGAAGATCATGATTACCGTAACGAACCCGGCATTCCAGGCAACAGGTGCTCCGGATGACGGTGAATATTATATCAACCCGGAAACGTATGAAGCGATGCTGCACTACAAACGTCCGGAAGAAAAAGAATATTTCCGTTGGTTGAACAAAATGTATAATGAAGGACTGCTCGACAAAGATACATTTGTTCAAAAAGATGACCAATACAAATCCAAAATTGCCAGCGGCCGCGTACTCGGTCTGATTGACCAGGATTGGAACTATGGTGAAGCCGAAAATGCCCTCAAAGCAGCGGGCAAAGATGACAGCACGTATGCTCACTTCTCTGTATCCCTGAACGAGGATATCGTGGATCACACATTCCAGCCAACTGGATTCGACGGGTACGGAATCGGGATTTCAACAACGGCCAAAGATCCGGTACGAATCATCAAATTCATGGATTGGCTTGCTTCAGATGAAGGTCAAGTGCTGAGAAACTGGGGAATTGAAGGTCAACACTATAATGTTGAAAACGGAAAACGTGTCATTCCTGACGAAGTTCAGGATCGCAAAGTCAACGATAACTCGGCATTTACCAAAGAAACAGGTATTGGTCTGTACAACATCTTCAGCGCAAGATATGGCGACGGGGTAAAAGATTCTACGGACAATTACTACACAACCAATTTCCCTGAACAGATCCAAGCGGGTTACACTCCAGCTGAGAAGGAAACGCTGAAAGCATATGGTATTACAACATGGAAGGATTTCTTCCCTTCTGAAGATGAGCTGAAGTTGAAAGACTGGGGCGCTGCATACAACATGCCGGTTCCATCGGATACAGACTACAACGTAACATTCCAGAAAACACAGGATATCATCCGCAAACGGATTCCTGAAGCTATTCTGGCGAAGCCTGAAAACTTCGATCAAGTTTACGACGGCCTCCTGGCTGAACTCGACAAAGCAGGGGCAGTAGAGATGGAGAAACAGTACACCGTATGGGTGAAGGAACGTGTAGCCCTGTGGACGGGTAAAGATGTGAAATAACTGAAAATTTCAGAAAACGAACTATAATTTAAAGCTTTTGTTCTGCAGAAAGAGGCCTTGTAAAAAGGCCTTTTTTTGTTGTTGACGGGACGGGTAGGATAGCATATAATCATTGATGTAAGCACTTTCAGTAAGCGTTTTAAAGAAGGTTTCGAAAACGTTTTATCATTGTTAGAAGCATTAAAGTGATGTGTCCATACAATATATTTTAGGCTTACAAAAAGTATGGATTGGTCTTATGGTAAGCGCATACAGAAATGCGCTCCAAAAGTGGTATTCGCAGGCTTAGCCTGTTATACAGATAAAACCTTCATAATAATAGGGGGAACTAGACAATGAGAGGCAAAATGAAAGGCAATACACCTAAGACTTTTGCAATGTTGATGCTCGCAAGTGCGCTGTTGGTTACTGCTGGTTGCGGAAATTCGGGAAGCAAAAGCGCTTCTGAAGATTCAAACGGTACCGATCCGGTTACATTTACGTTTTTTGGTGCTGATGCAAGTCCAACTTGGAACAAGATGCAAGATGCAGTTGGTAAGGAAATTACCAAGCAAACTGGCGTTACAATTGAAGCAGAATACGATGTAAACAATGGTGGCGATCAAAAAATTGGTCTCATGGCTGCCAGCGGTGATTATCCTGATATCATTTTCCCAAAAGGTAACTTGTCTAAGCTTGTAGATGCCGGTGCGATGATTGACCTCACGGATCTGATTGAGGAGCATGCACCAAACCTGAAGAAGATTTATGGCGATCAGATGAATCGTTTGAAATACAGCACGGAAGACCCAGCCATCTACACGATCCCAACCAATATGGGTGTAGATAATATGACGTTTGACGCAACAGGCGGTTTTGAAATTCAACAAAAGGTGTTGAAGGAGCTCGGCTACCCTGAAGTGAAAACACTTGAGGATTACGAGAATGTGCTCAAAGCCTACTATGAGAAACATCCAACCATTGATGGACAGCCAACGATTCCGTTGACATTGAATGCGGATGACTGGAAGATCATGATTACGGTAACCAACCCGGCATTCCAAGCAACAGGTGCTCCGGATGACGGTGAATATTACATCAACCCGGAAACGTATGAAGCGATGCTGCACTACAAACGTCCGGAAGAAAAAGAATATTTCCGTTGGTTGAACAAAATGTATAATGAAGGACTGCTCGACAAAGATACATTTGTTCAAAAAGACGACCAATACAAATCCAAAATTGCCAGCGGCCGTGTACTCGGCTTGATTGACCAGGAATGGAACTATCAAGAAGCTGAAAATGCACTGAAAGGTGCAGGCAAGGATGACAGCACGTACGCCCACTTCTCTGTATCCCTGAACGAGGATATCGTGGACCACACATTCCAGCCAACTGGATTCGACGGCTACGGAATTGGAATCACCACTGCAGCGGAAGACCCAGTGCGTATCATTAAATTCATGGACTGGCTCGCTTCGGACGAAGGTCAAGTGCTGAGAAACTGGGGAATTGAAGGTCAACACTATAATGTAGAGAATGGTAAACGTGTTATCCCTGACGAAGTTCAGGATCGTAAAACCAATGACAACTCTGCATTCAGTAAAGAAACCGGTATTGGTCTGTACAATATTTTCAGCGCAAGATATGGTGATGGTGTGAAGGATTCTACAGATAACTATTACACAACCAACTTCCCTGAACAGATTGTAGCTGGTTATACAGCGGCTGAGAAAGAAACGCTCAAAGCCTATGGCATTACAACCTGGAAAGAGTTCTATCCGTCTGAAGAGGATCTTCCTCTCAAAGAATGGGGAGCGGCATATAACATGCCTGTACCTTCAGGTACAGACTATGACGTAACGTTCAGAAAAACTCAGGATATCGTACGTAAACGGATTCCAGAAGCAGTTCTGACGACGCCTGCGAATTTCGATAAAGTGTATGATGACATGCTCGCTGAGCTGGATAAAGCAGGAGCAGTGGAAATGGAGAAACAATATACGGTTTGGGTTAAAGACCGTGTATCTCTCTGGACTGGCAAAGATGTAAAATAATCAAGCGTGGGTGGAGATTCATCCATAGTATAGAAGAGGCCCTGAACAAGGGTCTCTTCTTGTTTGTCTTGTGATGTTTTACGTTGACGAAGAATGTTAAATCCAATATACTTTTCTTACTGAAAGCACTTTCACCTTAATATTGCTAAAGCACTAAATTGAGGTGCACGGAGATCCAGTGAATACATAACAATTGCACCTGTTTTGTTGTATTCGAAAACGTTTTAGTGATTCCGTTAAAATAATAGATGATCAATGAAGAGGAGTTATTATATGTCCCTATTCAATGAGGAAGCAAAGTTCAATCGTCTATGGTACCGCCAGCCCGCTACTCGATGGGAAGAGGCGCTGCCTATTGGGAACGGTCGTCTCGGCGGTATGGTGTATGGTGGTGCAGCGGAAGAGCGTATTCAGTTAAACGAAGACACCCTGTGGTCAGGTTATCCACGCGACACCATTCAGTACAGCAGCCAGAGGTACTTGAAGCGCACCCGTGAACTAATCATGGCGGGACAATATAGTGAAGCTGAAGAACTGCTCAATCGTGAAATGTTGGGCCGTGATGTGGAAGCTTACCAGCCGATGGGGCACTTCATCCTGCGGCAGGAAGGACTTCTTGGGCTGAATTATGAAGAGTTTGAACGTGAACTTGATCTGGAATCTGGTATAGCGAAAACAAGCTATGTCTACGAAGGTGTTCGTTATGTTCGTGAAGTGTACACCAGTACACCGGATGATCTGATGATATGTACGCTCACGGCTGACAGGGACGGGGCAGTTAACATCACTGCTTATTTGGATAGCCCGCATCCGTATACAACCCAGCTTTCCGAAGATGGGGTGACCATGTTCAGCCGTTGTCCGAGTCATGTGGAGTCGAACTACTTCCGGGACCATCCCGAATCGGTCATCTATGAAGAAGACCGGGGGACCTCGTATGCAGTTCGTTTAGCGGTGACGGTGACCGGAAATGAGGCG
Source organism: Paenibacillus sp. PvP094 (assembly GCF_040546835.1). NCBI lineage: Bacteria > Bacillati > Bacillota > Bacilli > Caryophanales > Paenibacillaceae > Paenibacillus > Paenibacillus sp. PvP094. The sequence goes on from NZ_JBEPOM010000001.1 coordinate 2,991,167, forward strand.
AAGATATCGACGGTGGATGGCAAGCTTCATATTCAGGGAGCCAAACAGGTTGTATTTTACTTGGCTGTAGCTACTGCTTTTGAGAGCTATGAGATTGTTCCCGTAAAGGATGGACCATTGCTTGAGCAAGAGTGCAGAGATGTCATCGCCAAAGCCATGACATTAGGGCATGAAAGCCTGCGTATCCGACATGAGGCTGATCACGTTTCTTTATTTTCTCGAGTCCGTCTTGATCTCGGATCTACTTCTAAAGCAGAGCTGCCTACCGATGAGCGGCTTCAATCCTACCAGAGTGGAGCTCAAGATCCCGGGCTCGAAGCTCTTTATTTTCAATATGGCAGATATCTATTAATGGCCAGCTCGCGCCCAGGTACACAGCCAGCCAATCTGCAGGGCATATGGAATCATCAGGTTGAGCCACCGTGGCACAGTGATTATACGATCAATATCAATACGGAAATGAATTATTGGCCAGCTGAGGTGTGTAATCTGAGCGAATGCCATGAACCACTATTCGATTTGTTGGAGGACCTCAGTCAGACCGGGCGCAGAACAGCTCGCATATTGTATGGTGCTCGCGGGTGGACAGCCCATCACAACGTGGATATTTGGAGAACGACAACACCTACGGGCGGTGATGCCAGTTGGGCATTTTGGCCGATGGGTGGTGTCTGGCTGACTTCGCATCTGTGGGAACATTACCTCTTTACCGGAGATCAGCGCTTCCTCCAAGAGCGTGCATATCCGGTCATGAAGGAGGCAGCACTTTTCTGTCTGGATTGGCTGATTGAAGGACCGGATGGCTATCTGGTTACTGCTCCTTCAACCTCACCGGAGAACAAGTTCCTGACAGGTGACGGAGAAGCCCGGAGCATTTCGATGGCGTCCACGATGGATATGACGCTGATTCGTGAATTGTTCACCAGATGTATTAAGGCAGCGGGGACTCTTGAGGTCGATCAGGCACTGGTTGCGGAATGGGAAGACAGCCTGAGCAGATTATATCCGTTCCGGATTGGCAGTGAAGGTCAATTGCAGGAATGGTTCAAGGATTTCGCCGAATCGGAGCCAGGACATCGCCATGTTTCCCATCTGTATGGCCTGTATCCGGGGGAACAGATCAATCGAATGGATACACCGGACCTGGTGGAAGCTTCACGTGTAACGCTTGAACGGCGCATATCGCAAGGGGGTGGGCATACCGGTTGGAGCTGTGCATGGTTAATCAATCTGTATGCTCGTCTGCTTGACGGTAGCCAGGCGCATCAGTTTGTACGTACACTGCTTGCCCGGTCAACTCACCCTAATCTATTCGATGATCATCCTCCATTCCAGATTGATGGCAACTTCGGGGGCACGGCCGGCATTGCAGAGATGCTGCTGCAGAGCCATCTGAATGAACTACATTTGCTGCCGGCTCTGCCAGATGAATGGACACAAGGCAGCGTAACTGGTTTGCGTGCACGGGGAGGCTACACCCTATCCATGGAGTGGAAGGACAGCCAATTGGTATCTGTCGTAATCAAGGCTGAGCGGGATGGTTCGGTAACCATTCGAAGTGCACACGCGCTGCAGGGTGAAAATGGGGAGCGGCATCAGGCTGAGCTGACACCACAAGGGGATTATGTAATTACTTTATCCATGACCGCAGGACAGACTGTCCGCGTATCATGAGGAGACGGGGGAGAAACCAATGACCATTTTTCAATTTCCGCAGGATTTTCGCTGGGGTACAGCAACAGCTTCCTATCAAATAGAAGGAGCAGCACAGGAAGGTGGACGCGGTGTATCCATTTGGGATACATTTGCCCGGACACCAGGCAAAGTTTTCAATGGGGATAATGGAGATGTAGCTTGCGATAGCTACCACCGTTATGAGGAAGATATTGAGCTGATGAAGAAGCTGGGTATCAACACATACCGATTCTCTATTGCCTGGCCACGCATTATCCCGGACGGGGATGGCGAGATCAATCGTGAAGGCCTGGACTTTTACCACCGATTCGTGGACAAGCTGCTTGAGGCAGGTATTGAACCTTTTTGCACGCTCTATCACTGGGATCTGCCTCAAGTGTTGGAGGATGACGGAGGTTGGGGAAACCGGAGAACCGTTGATGCCTTTGTTAAATATGCAGAGGTCATCTTCAAGGAATTCACGGGTAAAATCAAGTTCTGGCTGACGTTTAACGAACCATGGTGTATTGCGTTCCTGTCCAACCTGCTGGGAATCCATGCACCGGGGAACAAAGACCTTCAGACCTCCCTTAATGTGGCTCATGGACTGCTTGTTGCTCATGGCAAAGCGGTACAGTCCTTCCGGCGCCTTGGCACAACGGGACAGATCGGTATTGCACCTAACGTATGCTGGGCTGAGCCATACAGCAAGTCACCGGAAGATCAGGCAGCATGTGACCGATCTATCGCACTCAACACAGACTGGTTCCTGGACCCGATCTACAAAGGCTCCTACCCGCAATTCATGGTGGATTGGTTTGCCCAAGCGGGTGCCACAGTGCCAATCCAGGAAGGTGATATGGAGATCATCTCGCAACCGATTGACCTGCTGGGAATCAACTATTACACGATGGGCATTAATCGTTTCAATCCGGAGGCAGGGGTACTGCAGTCTGAAGAAGTGGATATGGGCCTGACGAAGACCGATATTGGCTGGCCGATTGAATCTCGCGGGCTGTATGAGTTCATGCATTACCTGCAGAAGTATGGCAACGTCGATGTCTACATCACCGAGAATGGTGCTTGTATCAATGATGATCTGGAGAATGGGAAAATTAATGATGATCGCCGGATTTCGTATTACGAACAGCATTTAGCCCAAATTCACCGGATCATCAACGATGGCATTAACCTGAAGGGATACATGGCATGGTCTCTGATGGATAACTTTGAATGGGCAGAAGGGTACCGGATGCGTTTCGGTCTTGTTCATGTGGACTATCGTTCACTGGTAAGAACGCCGAAGGAAAGCTTTTATTGGTACCAGAATGTCATTAAAAACAACTGGCTGGAGACACGTAATTAGTTGGAGCTATCCATGCACAATATAGATTCGAAACAAGACGGTGGGTTCGGTTTATCCGAACCGCCGTTTTTTTGTGAGGATTTTCAGGGAAAGGAGACATGTTCATAAAGCGTTCAAAAGGTTAAATCCTATTGCTGTTATGAAGAGGTCGTTTTTGGGTTATACATAACAAGAGGATAAATTAAGTGTTTGTCAACAGTTTAAATCAAAATAAAGTGTCCAAATTTCGAAATAAATTTGAACATTTGTTGACTAAAAATCATACTGATGTGGTATATTGGTAAAAGGAAAGCACTTACAAAAAGGGAAAAGGAAGTGTTTACTATGGCATCGAAGACAGCAATGGTAAGCCAATTGGAGCGTAAAGATAAGAATATGCGGCGCGCAGTGTTGACGATGACAGTTTTGGCCTGGATCGCCCTTATTACTGGAGTGGTCATGTGTTTGATTAACCTGAATGAATTTAATGACCGTAATCTTGGCTTGATGGTCGGCATCGGTTTTCTGGTAGGTAGTGTATTTATTTATGTAATCGCCAAATCAATTGGTCTTGTTCATACACGCCGGGAAGATGAAGGAGCGGATTAATTATAATCTGGCGATCCTTCGTTCATAATAAGACTGGATAAGTACCCGGAATCCAGTCAATAAAGCCCTTTGCGGATTCGTTGAGACTGTTCAACGGGACTGCAAAGGGTTTTATTTTGTGACTCGAAGTGTAATGATTACAATGGAAAAATATCAAGTGTGCAAGTGATTTGTGAGAAAAAATTCACACATTTAAGGTGTAAAATCGACAAATTTGTTAACAAGACCAAAAAAGTTGCTCATTTCTGATATCTTTAGAAGGAAGAGAGTAGTATACTGATTTTTCAGTATGAGCGAATTTAAGGAGAGGGGATCAAGATGAACAAGAAACCTAGGTCGCTTACCCGGATTATCATTCCGGTTGTCCTGACGTTGGTTACAATTGCATTGATTGTCTGGCCAATGCTGGCAGGCGGGCAGTACGTTGTTCTGGATCCGAAGGGACCTATTGGCGCTTCGCAGAGAGATTTGATTGTCATTTCGACAATTCTTTGTGCGGTCGTTATCGTGCCTGTGTTGATTTTGTCTGCTGTAATCGTTTGGCGTTACCGCGACAAGCCGGACAATAAAGCTGCTTATGAGCCGAACTGGGCTCATAGTACCAAAGCTGAGGCTATCTGGTGGACGGTTCCAATTGTTATCATTGGATTGCTTGCGATCGTCACTGTTCGCTACACCTATGATTTGGAGCCTTCGAAGCCACTGGCTTCTGAGAAAGAACCCATTACCATTCAAGTATCTTCACTGGACTGGAAATGGTTGTTTATGTATCCTGAGCAAGGCATTGCAACGGTCAATACGTTGAATATTCCGGCAGACCGGCCCGTGAAATTTGAGCTTACCGCGGATTCACCGATGAACTCGTTCTGGATTCCGCAGCTTGGTGGACAAATTTATACGATGTCGGGTATGGCGATGACCTTGTATTTGCAAGCAGATCACGAAGGAACCTACTTCGGTTCTGGTGCCAACTTTACTGGCGAACATTTTGCCCAAATGCGATTCGACGTCAACGCAACATCAGATGAAGAATTCGATCAATGGGTAAGAGAAGTGAAAGGTCAATCCCAACCGCTGACGCAAGAGACGTATAACACTCTGGCGGAACCGGGAACAAGCAATGTTGCTTATTATTCTTCCTTCCCTGAAGGATTGTTCCAAGATATCGTGACGAAGTATGTCATTGAAGGTACAGGCGCTCATAACCATGGAACTTCGGAAGAAGCTTCAGGCGCCCAAGAAAATACGTCCACGAAAGTGGACAAGAGTTCTAACTAAAGATTCGAAAGGAGGCCCCCAATGTTAGAGAGACTTAAGGAGTTTGCATCGGAGTTTTTCGTTACCGGTGACCCGCTGATTTATGGTGCGGACGTGGCCATCGGGATTACGATGATTACCATCGTAGCGGTGCTGACTTATTTCAAAAAATGGGGCTGGCTCTGGCGTAACTGGTTAACAACCGTCGATCATAAAAAGATCGGTATTATGTATATCATTGCTTCCATCATCATGTTGTTCCGTGGTGGTGTCGATGCGCTGATGATGCGTCTTCAGCTAGCTATGCCTAACATGGATTTCTTGCATCCAGAACATTATAACCAAGTCTTTACGACTCACGGTACCATCATGATCTTGTTCATGGCGATGCCATTTATGTTCGGTTTGTTTAACGTAATTGTGCCTCTACAAATAGGGGCAAGGGACGTCGCATTTCCGTTCCTGAATGCTTTGAGCTTCTGGTTATTCTTCCTGGGAGCAATGCTGTTCAACCTATCCTTCGTTATCGGTGGATCACCTGATGCAGGATGGCTAAGTTATCCGCCTCTATCGGAGCTGTCACACAGTCCGGGGGTAGGACAGAACTTCTATATATGGGGTATACAGATCTCGGGTATCGGTTCCCTGGCTACCGGTATCAACTTCCTGGTTACCATCATTAAAATGCGTGCGCCAGGCATGAAATGGATGAAAATGCCGATGTTCACATGGTCGGTATTCTCCACTTGTATCATCATCTTGTTTGCATTCCCAATCCTGACTGTGACACTTGCATTACTCTTCCTGGATCGATTCGGCGGGGCGCATTTCTTCACGCTTGATATGGGCGGTAACCCAATGATGTATATCAACTTGATCTGGATGTGGGGTCACCCTGAGGTATACATTGTCGTCTTGCCGGCATTCGGTGTGTTCTCCGAGATTGTAAGTACGTTCTCGAAGAAAAAACTGTTTGGTTACAAATCCATGGTATTTGCGATGTTGATCATTAGCTTCCTGTCCTTCTTCACATGGGCGCATCACTTCTTCACGATGGGTTCGGGAGCAGACGTTAATGCATTCTTCGCTGTTACAACGATGTTGATTGCCATTCCGACAGGGGTTAAAATCTTCAACTGGCTGTTCACGATGTATCGCGGACGGATCCGCATGGCCACCCCGATGTTATGGACAATCGCATTTATTCCATGCTTTATCGTCGGTGGTATGACGGGGGTTCTGCTTTCCGTAGCACCAGCTGACTTCCAGTTCCACAACAGTTACTTCCTGATTGCCCACTTCCACCAAGTATTGATCGGTGGTGTAGTATTCGGATACTTCGCAGGTCTGTACTACTGGTGGCCAAAAATGTTCGGTTTCCAACTTGAAGAGAAACTGGGCAAATGGGCGTTCTGGACTTGGAATATTGGTTTCTATGTCTGCTTCATGCCGCAGTACGCTGTAGGTTTGATGGGTATGACACGTCGTCTGAGTACCTACGGCTGGGATACCGGCTGGTGGGAACTGAACTTCGTATCCACAATCGGGGCATTCCTGATGGGTGTAGGTTTCTTGTTCCAAGTTGCACAAATTGCAGACGGTATTCGCAAATACAAAACACTCAAAGCATCCGGCGATCCATGGGATGGTCGTACACTCGAGTGGTCGATTCCTTCACCAGCTCCTGAGTACAACTTTGCCATTACACCGCGCGGTGATGATATTGATGAGTGGTGGGAAGAGAAAGAACGTCGTGCCAAAGGCATCTACCCACCAGAGCAGCCGCTCGAACCGATTCATATGCCTAAGAACTCCGCAATTCCGTTTATCATGTCTGTCTTCTGGTTCATCGCCGGCTTCGGCTTTGTATTCGGATGGCTGTGGATGGCGATTCTCGGACTCGCTGGCGTAGGGATCTGCATGATCGCTCGTTCATTCTCATACGATACGGATTATTACATTCCGGTCGACGAAATTAAGCGTACCGAAGCGTCGTTAAGGGGGTCGGTATAATGGCTCAAGCAGCCGCTAAGCATGGTCACGATCACGGTCACGACCATGGTCACCATGATCCACAAGAATTGAAATTGCTCGGTTTCTGGTTCTTCCTGATATCCGACGTTATCCTGTTCTCCGTATTGTTCGCAACCTTTATTGTGTTGCGTGACAATACGGCGGGCGGACCAATATTGTCTGAGCTGATCAAAATGCCGGGCGTTATCGCCGAGACATTCATCTTGCTCACAAGTTCATTTACGAGCGGACTTGCCGTTCTTGCGATGAACCAAGGTAAAGTGAAGCAGCTGATTAGCTGGCTGGCAGTTACAGCCGTTCTCGGTGCAGCCTTTATCGCACTTGAAGTAACCGAGTTTGTTGAGATGATTCACGAAGGATTCAGCTACACGACGAGTGCTGCTTCCGGCGCATTCTTCACCCTCGTGGGAACTCACGGACTTCACGTATCGTTAGGTTTGATCTGGATGATCGGATTGATGTTCCAATTGAAAAAACGTGGTATTACCGATGTTACTCGCGGTAAAATCAACGTAATCAGCTTGTACTGGCACTTCTTGGACGTCGTCTGGATCTTCCTCCTGTCGATCGTTTATCTGATGGGGGTGATGTAGATGGCAGAGCATAACTCACATGATTCCCATGCTCATGAACAGCATGGCTCCATGAAGTCCTATGTCATCGGCTTCATTCTGTCCATCGTCCTTACAATCATCCCATTGGTGGTTGTACTGAATGATATGATGGGCAGAACAGGAACAATGGTTGTTATTCTCGTAACGGCCGCACTTCAGTTTGTGGTTCAACTCTTCTTCTTCATGCATATTCGTGAAACAGGAAAACCACGCTGGAATGTCATGGCTTTGATTTTCGGCCTGCTGATCATGTTGACCATCGTTCTTGGTTCAATCTGGATCATGCTGAACAATGCCGTTGCACATTAAGATTTGAATAAGAGAGGATCTTCCGGTCTGCACTGTAGACGTTGGAGATCCTCTTTTTTTGTTTTCACAAAAGTGGAAAGTCATAATATAGCTTAATTAAAATCAGTTTATTTTCAAAAAAAGGTACACAAATGATACATAATGAACTAAAATGAACTTATATGAACCTTGTAATCAAATCATCTCAAACATCACTCAATTGACGAAGGGAATGGATTAATGATGGAAAATCGTTATGCTGCACACCCCAATGAAGTGAAAAATTATGATACGTCTCGCCTGCGTGAGGAATTTTTGATGGAGCAATTGTTCGCAACAGACGAGCTGGTTACTGTATATTCTCATGTGGACCGTTATATTGTAGGAACTGCGGTACCTCAGAGCAAGGACATTGCGCTTGAAGTGAACCTGAAGGACATTGGAACGGACTTTTTCCTGGAGCGTCGTGAAATCGGTATCATTAATGTTGGAGGACATGGAACGGTCACTGCAGATGGACAGGGTTACGAAATTGGTGCCAAAGAATGCCTTTATATCGGAAAAGGTGTAAAAGAAGTCGTATTTAAAAGTAATGGCAATGAGCAGCCGGCTCAGTTCTACTTTGTATCCACACCGGCACATCACGCTTATCCTACGCAAAAGGCAACCCAGGAACAAGCTCAGCCGAATCATCTGGGCAGTATTGAAAGTTCGAATGAACGGACCATCTATCGTTACATTCACCAGGGTGAGGGCGGAATTCAGAGCTGTCAGCTGGTGATGGGCATCACGGAGCTCGACAAGGGCAACATGTGGAATACGATGCCTGCACATACCCATAACCGCCGCTCCGAAGTATATTTGTATTGGAATCTTCCCGAAGACGGAGTAGTGTTCCACATGATGGGCGAGCCGAACGAGACCCGGCATCTGGTTGTACGTGACCGTCAGGCGATCATCTCTCCAAGCTGGTCCATTCACAGCGGCGTTGGCACAAGCAGCTATACCTTCTGTTGGGCCATGGCTGGTGAGAACCAAACCTTTGAGGATATGGACGGCGTAGCGATGAAAGACCTGAAATAAACGCGTAAATTCCAAAGAAACAGGAAGTTGATTGTATGAATCCATTAAAAAGACATGAGAAAATTATGGAGGCTCTGCTGGAGCGCCAGGAAGTTACCGTTAATGATCTGAGCGAACTCCTGCAGGTGACAGGCAAGACGGTTCGGGAGGATCTCGACAAGCTGGAAGCGATGGGACTGCTTGTACGTGTCCACGGAGGGGCCATGCTGGCTCAGAATGACCAGTATGGTATCCTCACGAGCCGAGGAGCCACAGAGAAGCATCATTCGGAGAAGACGGAAATCGCCGAGCGTGCGCTCGCTTATATACGTCCCAATGAAATTATTGCGCTGGACGGAGGGAGCACAACACTCGAGATGGCGAAGCGGTTGGACAATCAGCCGCTCACTGTCGTAACCAATGATCTCTTCATTATTGCTGAGCTAACCAAGAAGGAGCAGGTCCGGCTGGTCGTGCCTGGTGGGGCGAGAGTCCGTAATATGCTGGTGGGAGACGACACGGCGGCTTTTATCTCCGGTCTTAATATCCACAAAGCATTTATCTCTACCACTGCACTACATCCGGAGTTCGGACTCTCCATCTATACAGGTGATCTGGTTCCTCTGAAAAAAGCGATGATCTCCGCCTCCCAGCAGGTCTTTGGCGTGGTGGACCACTATAAATTCGGGCAATTTGCGCTGCGGACCTTCGCGCATTGTTCGGAGCTGGACTGTATTATCAGTGACAGTCATCTGGGTGAAGAGACCGCTGCACTGTATAACCAAATCGGTGTCAAAGTCGATTATCAAAGCTAAACGCACAGAAGCACTTCATATCTGAATCGCTAAGCATATGCAAAAAGTTGATTGGCATGACTTATAGGTTTGCATCTCATAACATGCGGAGGAATCATTCATGAATCCATTTGATCTAAGCGGACAAGTTGCACTTGTAACCGGTACATCCGGTGGTTTGGGACAGGGAATGGCGATTGGTCTGGCGGAAGCCGGAGCAGATGTGGTACTCGTTTCCTATTCAAAACCATCCGAGACAGCAGGTGCAATCGAAGCGCTCGGGCGCAAAGCATATATCATTGAAGCCGATTTAAGCCGTGAAGATGAATTGCCGGCAGTATTTGAGAAAGCAGTAGCTTTTCAAGGTAAAATTGATATTCTCGTTAACAATGCGGGTATTATTCGCCGTACACCTGCGGCTGACCACGGACAGCAGGACTGGCACGATGTCATCGGGCTTAACCTGAACACGGTATTTTTCTTGAGCCAACTGGCGGGCAGACACATGATTGAACGCGGTAGCGGTAAAATCATCAATATCGCATCCATGTTGTCCTATCAGGGCGGTATTAACGTCCCGGGTTATACAGCAAGTAAGCATGGGGTTGCGGGCTTGACCAAAGCTCTCGCCAATGAGTGGGCAGGCAAAGGTATACAAATTAACGGTATTGCACCAGGTTACATGGAGACGGATAATACCACTCAAATTCGTGCGGATGAAAACCGGTATCGGGATATCACAGCACGTATTCCGGCAGGACGGTGGGGAACTCCGGAAGATCTGAAAGGGCCGGTCGTGTTTCTTGCATCGTCTGCTTCAGATTATTTGAATGGTCATGTACTGAATGTAGATGGCGGCTGGATGGCTCGTTAATCTGCTCTGCTATCAATGATTGAAGGAGGCAGTGACATGAAAATTGGTATTCTGGCACATACGTTTGGCCAGCAGCCTACAGCCCAGCTGGCACAGACGATCGCAGATCATGGATTCAACTCGGTTCAGCTGGCACTTGCAAAAGCCCTATCGGATGTTGACTCGTCTAACGGCAAACTCAGTCCGGGACTGGCGAATGAAATTGGGGACCAATTTGCAAGCCGCGGAGTCAAGATCGCTGTTCTGGGCTGCTATATTAATCCGATCGATCCGAATGCTGAACGCAGACGGGCAGACATCGAGCGTTTCAAGGAACATCTGCGGTATGCCCGTGATTTTGGCTGCAGCATGGTTGCAACAGAAACGGGAGGATTGGACACCTACCAAGCCACCCATCCAGATGGGTATGAAGAAAAAGCATGGAGCGTGCTGCGGGAAACGCTGGAGGAAATCACGGAGGAAGCGGAAAAGTGGGGCGTACATGCGGCCATTGAGCCTGTGTCTACCCACACGCTTCATACACGTGAACATATGACTCGTTTGTTTGAAGAGATTCCGTCCTCCAATCTGGGCATGTTGTTTGATCCATGCAACCTGATCAAACAGCCGCATGTTACAGACCAGGGTGCTTTCCTGCGTGATGTAATGGAGACGCTATACCAGCGAATCATTGTCATTCATGCGAAGGATGTGGCCTTCAATGCACAGGGCGAGAAGATTAATCCAGTCCCCGGTGCAGGCATATTGGATTATCCGCTGTTTTTCGAGCTGTTAAAAACGTATAAGCCACATATCGATATCTCACTGGAGGGTGTAACTGCCGAGGAGGCAGCTCCTGCAGCCAAGTATTTGCGTGAAGTATGGAATGGTGTGAGAGTGTAGAGATGGGCTGAAGATAAGCTCATTCTGCGATATTAAAATAGCCAGGAAACCTTTGCCCTCGCAAAGGTTTTTTGGTATAGCCTTATCGACAATACATATAAAATATTTCTTATCGGATAAATCGGAAATAACTCTTTTCAAACACGACATCTTGTGAGAGAATATGGAAAACATACGCCACCATGTGAGGACATCAGGATCTTGAAACGTATAAGCCAAGGGAGGATTCAGATTTATGTCAAACGAACGTGAGCTTTCATTTGAAACATTGGCAATTCATGCAGGCCAGGAGATTGATCCAACGACTCATGCACGTGCTGTGCCTTTGTATCAGACCACATCTTATGGTTTCAAGGACACGGAACATGCTGCCAATCTGTTTGGTTTGAAAGAGTTTGGCAACATCTATACTCGTCTAATGAACCCGACAACCGATGTGTTCGAGCAGCGGATTGCGGCATTGGAGGGAGGAGCCGGGGCACTGGCAACAGCTTCCGGGCAGGCTGCCATTACGTTTTCTCTCTTGAATATCGCAGGTGCAGGGGATGAAATTGTATCCTCGGCGAGCTTGTATGGTGGTACGTATAATTTGTTCTCAACTACATTGCCGAAGCTGGGTCTTGATGTGAAGTTCGTTGATTCCAGTGATCCCGAGAATTTCAGGGCGGCCATTACAGAGAAAACGAAAGCATTATATGCGGAAACGATCGGTAATCCTCAAGGAAACGTGCTGGACATTGAAGCGGTTGCGGCGATTGCCCATGAGCATGGTATTCCTTTGATCGTGGATAACACGTTCCCCAGCCCATACTTGCTTCGTCCGATTGAACATGGAGCGGATATTGTGGTTCACTCGGCGACGAAGTTTATTGGCGGTCATGGTACATCCATTGGTGGCGTGATTGTCGATAGCGGAAAATTTGACTGGAAAGCGAGCGGCAAATTCCCGGGTCTGACAGAGCCGGATGCCAGTTACCATGGTGTGGTATACACCGAAGCGGTTGGACCGATTGCCTACATTATCAAAGCAAGGGTGCAGCTGCTGCGCGACCTGGGCGCAACCATTTCGCCATTTAATTCATGGCTGCTTCTGCAAGGACTGGAAACATTGCATCTGCGTGTGGAGCGCCATAGCAGCAATGCACTGGCTGTTGCAGAATATCTGGAGAAGCACGAGGACGTGCTGTGGGTGAGCTACGCGGGTCTGCCAAGTCATGCCTCATATGAACTGGCACAGAAGTATCTGCCAAGAGGGCAGGGTGCCATCCTGACATTTGGTATAAAAGGCGGTGTAGATGCAGGACGTAAGCTCATCGAAAGTGTGAAGCTGTTCTCACACCTTGCGAACGTGGGTGATTCCAAGTCATTGATCATTCACCCCGCAAGCACAACCCATCAGCAGCTGACAGAAGATGAGCAGACCGCAGCAGGCGTTAACCCTGAACTTATCCGTCTCTCGATCGGTACGGAGAATATTCAGGATATCCTGTATGACCTGGAACAGGCCATTAAGGCGAGTCAGGGAGCAAGTGTTGGAGCGTAACCAAAGGGGATCATACGAAAGCCGCTGTCCTTTAGGACAGGCGGCTTTTTTGCGTTCCAGCAGCAGGTAATCAGGAAACTGCCCATTTACAAACGTCAAATCGAGGCCTATAATATACTCAAAGTTGTATTGGGTAAACATAATTGCATAAGTACAAAAATGATTATCATTCTCATTCGAAAACCATGCTGCTGCGGGATTCCCGCAGCAGCATGTGTCATTTTTAGGGCATTAACAATGGCTCTCATTCTCAATACGGCGCAACTTAAATCAACGAAACAAGAAAGGATTGTGATTCACATGCAAGCGATACATCAACCTATATCCACCCAGGCACAAGCAGAACAGAACTCCGCCCAGTCACCTAACCCGAACCGTGGACGTAAACCTAATCTTCGCGCCATGCTCCGGAATAAGGAGATGCAGGCGGCTCTCGGCAGCGGGTTATTAATGCTTGTTGCATGGGGAACTTCACCCTATTTCAATGCGATATCCATCATGCTGTACATCGTCTCTTATGCAATCGGAGGATGGACCAAGGCCAAGGAGGGCGTGGAGACACTGGTCAAGGACCGTGATCTGGATGTGAATCTGCTCATGATTGCTGCATCACTGGGTGCTGCAGCTATTGGATACTGGAATGAAGGCGCGATGCTGATCTTCATTTTTGCGTTAAGTGGTGCTCTGGAAAGTTATGCGACGGAACGGAGTCATAAGGATATTTCATCGCTGATGGCACTTAAGCCGGAGACAGCACTGCGCATCGAGAATGGACAGATGAACCTTGTCGCCATTGATGAGCTGAAGCCTGGTGACCTGCTGCTGGTCAAACCGGGGGAATTAATCCCGGCCGACGGTACCGTTTATCGCGGGAGTTCATTCATTAATCAGGCTTCCATTACGGGGGAATCCCTGCCGGTGGATAAAGCTGAGGGTGACGAGGTTTATGCAGGAACGGTCAATGGAGAAGGTGCTTTGTATGTAGAGGTAACGAAGTCAGCTGCAGGTTCGCTGTTTGGCAAAATCATTAAGCTGGTCGAAGAGGCACAAGCCGAAGTACCGGATTCACAGCGTTTCATTGAGCGATTCGAAGGCATTTACGCACGAGTGGTTGTGGGTGTAACTCTAATGGTTATCGCAGGAGCTCCACTCCTGCTGGGCTGGACTTGGAATGAGGCTTTTTATAAAGCGATGGTTTTTCTCGTTGTAGCTTCACCTTGTGCGCTGGTTTCCTCCATCATGCCAGTCATGCTGTCTGCGATGTCCAGCAGTGCACGTCGCGGTATTCTGTTCAAGGGAGGGGCCCATGTGGAGAATATGGCTCAGACCCGGGTCGTGGCTTTTGATAAAACAGGGACATTGACCATGGGTACTCCCCAAGTCACAGATATATTAACAGCCGAGGGTGTGAATCGCGCCGAACTGCTGTCTGCAGCTGCTGCAATTGAGAACTTGTCCATGCACCCGCTGGCTCGAGCCATTGTAGATCAGGCAGTGCGTGAAGGTATTGTGACGCAAGAAGCCGAACGGGTACAAACGCTGACAGGTTGGGGGATTGAAGGGTACGTACACGGTGTTCTCTGGAAGATTGGGAAAACGAATGAAATACACTTGGATACCCATCCACACTGGCACGACGAACGTGCCCGACTTGAGCGTGAAGGCAAAACGGTATCCATCGTGATGGCGGATAACCATTTTGCTGGCCTGATCGCCATGCGGGATACCGTTCGTCCACAAGCCGCAGCAGCAGTGAAGAAGCTGGAGGATATGGGCGTGAAGGTGGCCATGCTGACAGGTGACCGGGCCAAATCTGCAGCTGTGATTGCACGGGAAACAGGAGTAAGTCTCGTCTATGCCGATCTGCTTCCCGAAGATAAAGTGAAACAGGTACAGAAATTGCGTCAAGAGTACGGACAGGTGCTCATGGTTGGTGATGGTGTTAATGACGCTCCTGCACTTGCAGCGGCTACTGTGGGTATGGGCATGGGAATGTCGGGGAGCGGGACAGCGCTGGAGGTGGCTGATGTGGTGCTCATGAATGATAATATTGAGGAAATTGCCTGGGTGATTGAGCAGGCACGAAGAGCACAACGGACCGTGAAGCAGAATATGTTTTTTGCCATTACGGTTATTCTGGCACTGATTGCGGGGAATTTTCTGCAAGGTGTTGCATTGCCGCTGGGGGTTGTTGGGCATGAGGGCAGCACGATTCTGGTTATACTCAATGGTTTAAGACTGCTGCGCTGATGATTTGGAGAATAAACCCGTAGGAACCGTTCTACGCATCCTGATAGGACGTATTCAGTTAACCTTACAGAGGCTCCCAGTAAATTCATGTAATCTTCATTTGTGACCAAAAAAAGAACCTGCAGGGCAGAATGATCTGTCCTCAGGTTCTTTGGAATGTACGTTTATTTACGGAAAAGTCTTGCTTAGAATAGTTCAGTCAAACCAATCATCGTAATGAGTCCTAGCAAAAATGAAACGGTAGCCACACGTGCATTGCCGTCGCCGTGACTTTCGGGAATCAGCTCCTTGTATACGATGAACATCATCGCACCTGCGGCAAATGCAAGACCATATGGCACGAGTCCTGCCACGAGACTGCTGAGTGTGTAGCCAATCATGGCCGTGATGATTTCGACGGCTCCTGTCAGGGTAGCGATCCCAAGTGCCTTGAATCGGCCGATGTTCTGGTTCACGAGAAAGAGAGCGACCAGAAACCCTTCGGGAGCATTCTGTAATCCGATCGAAAAGGCAATGAGATTGCCCAGACTGGCATCGGTACTGGCATAACTGACACCTACAGATAAGCCTTCAGGCAGGTTATGCATGGTGATAGCTGCAATAATCATGAAGGCTTTGGCTTCAATTTTAAATGGCATCTTCTCCGGATTCTCAAGATCCACATGAGGGATCTTCATTTCGAGTACCAGCAAAACCATGCTGCCGAGCATAATACCGAGAGCAAGTACGAAAAGGTTCGACTGCCCCAGCGCTTCGGGAATGAGATTGTACACCGAGGCTGAGGTCATAATACCTGCTGCGTAAGCAAGCAAGATATCACGCAGACGGTGCGTTACTTTTCGCATAAATAGAATAGGTACGGCCCCAAGGCCGGTAGACATGGCTGAGATAAAGCTGCCAATGAGTGCATCGTTCATGCTTCCATTTTCCCTCCTGATGAAGACTTCTTCATAATCGCTGCCGAGCATTGACACCGTAGTTAAAAGAGATCATAATGAACAACAGATTAGAATGATTATAAATTAGAATTCCATTTCTGCATAGGGCAATTGTCATATTGGGCAGGTCTTGTGGACATGAATTAGGCTTATATCGATCTAGTGTATGCAGGGGCATTTGCTTTTGATGCTAGTGAGCCCAACCTTTTTGCAGAACTCGGGGGAGGAACTATACATGTATAAATCCATTATTATCGGAACAGGCCCAGCAGGGCTGACAGCAGCAATCTATCTGGCTCGTGCCAACCTTAACCCACTGGTTATCGAAGGACCACAACCTGGTGGCCAACTGACAACAACAACGGAAGTGGAGAACTTCCCAGGTTTCCCTGATGGCATTATGGGCCCTGAACTGATGGATAACATGCGTAAACAAGCAGAACGTTTTGGCGCTGAATTCCGCACAGGCTGGGTAAACAACGTCGATATGAGCGAACGTCCTTTCAAAATTCAGGTTGAGGGCATGGGTGAACTGGTATCGGAAACCTTAATCCTGTCTACTGGTGCATCTGCTAAATACCTTGGTATTCCTGGAGAAGAAACAAACGTGGGCCGCGGTGTCAGCACTTGCGCAACATGTGACGGATTCTTCTTCCGCAATAAAGAAATCATCGTTATCGGTGGAGGCGACTCTGCACTGGAAGAAGCAAGCTTCCTGTCCCGTTTCGGTTCCAAAGTAACTTTGGTACACCGTCGTGAGGAGCTGCGCGGATCCAAAATCATGCAAGACTGTGCACGCAGCAACGAAAAAGTGGAAATGGCTCTGAACCGTACGCCGATCGAAGTCATTGCTGGTGATCATGGGGTAACTGGACTGAAAGTGTTGAACAACGCAACGGGCGAAGAAGAAATTCTTCCGGCAAGCGGCGTATTTGTAGCGATCGGTCACACACCAAACACAGGGTTCCTTGGTGGACAGATTACAACGGATGAACATGGGTATATTATGACCACACCAGGCACTTCCGAAACGAACATTCCAGGCGTATTCGCTTGCGGAGACGTTCAAGATACACGCTACAAACAAGCAATCACAGCGGCAGGTAGCGGATGTATGGCTGCAATGGATGCAGAGAAATTCATTGAAAGCCTGGAGCATAGCGCAGTAGCACTGTAAGGTATCTCCTTTAAATGGGTAAATTAACGTTATAACTATTTATAAACTATATGAGGTGAATGAATAATGGAAAACGTAATTGTATACACATCGACCAACTGCCCGAACTGCAAAGCAGTGAAGACGTTCCTGGCTGACAAAGGAATTTCTTATGAAGAGCGCAATATCGAGACAAGTGACGAGTTTGCACAACAAGTATGGGATATGGGCGTACGTGCAGTACCTCTGACTGTTATTGGTGAACACCGCATCCTGGGTATGAACAAAACGCAATTCGCAAAAGCACTGGATGCTTAATTATCCCGGTACAGGGATTCAATCAAGCTGCATTAAGCTATTCCGGTTCGCGCGAGCCGTTTGAATATATAATATAAAGGGAGCCTTAGTCCTGAATAGGACTGGGGCTTCTTTTGCTTGAATTAAACCAGTTTCATCAATCATTCAGAATTGTCCAATGTACAAAAGTACGATATCCTTTTCTTAAGTCGCAGGCAGTGAGGTGAAAAGGCAGCATGATGATCGATCAACAGGAGCATTTTCGCTTCTGGGAACAGGCAAGTATACGAGATATCGAGGTTGAACGGACTCTTCTCGCAAAGGGTGAAAGAAAGCTATTCACGACCCAGTCCAGCAGTTTTTTCTGTGTGAGAAGAGGCAATGTGCTGGTACTGCTTAATCAGAAGACATATTCCATCAATCATTTTGAGATGATTCATGCTCCGTCCAAAAGTTTTATCGAGTGTAATGCTGGTTCAGAGGGAGCGGAGTTTATACGAATTTCGTACAAAGCAGCATGGGGATCAGCAAACAGCGAGGAGCCGCAGTGTATAGAGGAACGAATGAATCCAACTCACATTACATATCGTGTGACACCAACTCAGCCGATGATGTTATATGAAATGGCAGATCGAATGCTGGAAGTGCAGCAGCAGGAAGAGCATTCCGTACCACTTCAACTCAAAGCTTTGTTCTATCAATGGCTGTATCACATGGTGGAGCAATTTTATCTGCAGCCTCCAGTTGTAAAAATAGCCAGTCCTGTCGAGCTGGTTACACTGACTCTGGAGTACATGTTGAAAAACTATGCGAAGCCTCACACGTTGGAATCTTTGGCTGCAGTGATGGGGCGGAGTGCAGGGCATCTTTCGAATTGTTTCAAACAAGTGCTCAATCGTGGACCGATTGACTGTCTGATCCGTTTGCGCATGCAAAAAGGGTGCAATTTATTGGCCGAGACCAAGCTTCCCTTGCGAGTTATTGCGTCTTCCATTGGTTATCAGGATGCTTATTATTTCAGCAACGCTTTTAAAAAGTATATTGGAATTTCCCCACAAAAGTATCGCAAGCAAATGTTGGAGGAAGATGTTATATCCTCAGCAGGAAGAAATCATATTGTTGGCACTTCGGACCCATGTTATATTCCTTCATATGATAATGATAATTATTATCAATACTTGGATGGAGGGTCTGATGAAATGCTAAGAAATATAAAGAGAGTACCGATGGCCTTACTGATGGCTTTTGGGTTGTTGTTAAGTGCATGCAGTGGCGGTTCCTCAGGAAACACAGGAGCTGCAGCAGGAGATGGAAGTACCGCTCAATCGGAAGCACCAGCTAACCAGGCGAATGGTTCAGGCGAAAATAATACAAATGAAAATAGCCAAGGGACCACACGTAAAGTGAATACCTCCATGGGTGAGGTGGAAGTACCTGCGAATCCACAGCGTGTTGTAACCGACTTCTTCTTGGGGCATATTCTGGCTCTGGATGTGAAGCCTGTCGGAAGTAATGGCGTATTTATGCAGAACCCTTATCTGGAGGGCAGGGTTGAGGGTATCCAGGATATTTCGGACAACCTTGAGGCCATAACTGGACTGAGTCCCGACCTGATCGTTACAGGCGATGCTAAAAGTTATGAATCATATTCCAAAATTGCACCAACCGTTTTTCTGGATAACTCGGCTCCGGTCCGTGATCAGGTTCAGGAACTTGGCGTGATATTAGGGAAAGAGGCTGAAGCATCGGCATGGCTTACCGATTTTGAACAAAAGGTGACTGCAGCCAAAGAGCGTTTGAGCAGCATATTTAAGGAGGGAGAAACCGTCACGGTCTTTGACGGAGGATTAAGTAAAGATATCACGCTTTACGGTAACGCGCATACGGGCAGAACAATTCACGGCGAATTGGACTTGCCTATGAATGAGAATGTGGCAAGCACCATTGATCCGAAAGTGGGCTGGGCTACCATCTCAAGCGAGCTTGCCGAATCATATGCCGGTGATCGCGTGTTTATGGCCGTGAATGCCAAAGCAGAATCGTACGACTATGCGAGCGATCCGGTGTGGGGCACGTTAGACGCAGTCAAAAACAATGAGTTATACGAAATTGATGGTTACAAATTTTACTTCTCCGATCCTATCTCTGTCATGGGCCAGATCCAGGATATCGTGGACATGATGGTAGAACGTGCCCAAGAAAATTCCCAAAAGTGAGCATGACTCATTTAAAATAATTGATATGAAAAGTCCCCTTGCGTCAGTAATCAGGAGCACATGGTAACATGAACTCAAGATACACTGAGAAAGGGGATTTCGTCATTTAAACCAGGTATTCATCTAAAAAAAGATGCTCATAAACGTCTGAAAAACAACATACACCAATACGCCTGACAGCATATACATGAACCCAGCCTTCTTTTTGCTCTGAAACAATCGAAGTATGCCGAGGCTGAACAGCGGCGCAAGCACGATCAAGAACAGGAGTACGGTGACAAACATTTGCGCCGAGATATCTGAAGTATCCACGTAGGTCACGGGTTTTCACTCCGTTTCGTTATAGGAATTAACACAGCGGCAATCATCCCGCCATGACAAAAATCACATATCCTCATTATAACTCTGGATTTCTTTAACAAAAAGGGAGGAAATGGGGCGAAATGATGTCAATTTTCAGCGGTTATTAGACCGAAACTCTTATTTTACCTAGAAACTGGGAAATGGCAGAGTAAGCGGCACCAATACGGGTAGAACGGCTGCCCAGTGCTGCCCATTCGATTTGCAAACTGCGACGGTGATAGGGCAGTGTACGTTCTTCGACGACCTGTTTGAGAGCAGTTTCAATCCATGGACCTGCTTCGGAGAGTGGTCCGCCAATGATGATGCGTTCGGGATTGAAGCTGTTAACGATATTCGTGATGCCCACGCCCAGTTTGCGGCCGATGTTCTCGTATAAGTTCAATACTGCCTCATGACCTTGCTGTGCATATTCTACGAGCTCGCGGGTGGTGTGAGCCGGCAAATGAAGCTGATGGTCGGGGTGCTCATAGGCTTTTTCGGAAGCATATAGCTCCCAGCAGCCGTGATTGCCGCAGGAGCAGGGTCTGCCTTCGGCTTCGATTGACATGTGGCCGGTCTCCCCGGCGTAGCCCCAGGCACCTTTGTACAATTCACCGTCTACCATAATTCCCGATCCGATACCCATCCCTGCACTGATATAGATGAGATGACGTACACCAATGCCGCTGCCAAAATTCAATTCCCCATGAGCCCCTGCATTGGCCTCGTTGTCAATCGTTACAGGAAGCTCAAACATCTCCTCCAGCATGGAGCGAAGCTCGACCTTCTCCCAACCCAGGTTGGGTGCAAACAGCACTGTTCCAGCCTCATCTACCATCCCAGGTACCCCAATGCCAATACCAATTACACCATGTGGGGAGGGGGGAGCCGACTGCATCAGATGTTCCGCTGCACGTTTCAGCTGTTCCAATACGTAAGGCACATCATGCTGTTCCAGTTTGATGGCATACTCCGTTATGATATGGCCCTCCAGATCGGTAAGCACACCCTTCAGGTGAGTTACGCTCAGCTCCAGACCAACTGCATATCCAGCCGTACCTCGAAACAGCAGCATGAGCGGCTTGCGGCCACCGCTGGATTCACCCGGACCAATCTCCTGGACAAGCTCATCGCTGATGAGATCGGCAACAAGGTTGGACACGGTTGCTTTGTTAAGTCCCGTAAATTCGGATACTCTTGCGCGGGAAAGAGGGGCATGACGACGAATCGTATCGAGGACGATGGACTTGTTTATTTTTTTGACCAGCATCTGGTCTCCGGTAATTTTCATAACAATCAGGCACTCCTATTCTGTATATAAAAGGGTTCAATCATTCATCCCGTTCTCAAGCTATTCGACTATTATAGCGTAAACAAACCCGGAAAAAACAATTTTATTTTACTTTGTTTAACCAATAGACAAAGTATAACCGATGTGATAGGATAACGGTGTAAACGATTTCTTTAAAACTATTGAGGAGGCATTTTACATGGCCTATTTTGAATCCGTTAATAAAATCGCATTTGAAGGCAAAGACTCCACCAATCCTTTTTCATTCAAACATTATAATCCGGAAGAAGTTGTTGCCGGCAAAACGATGGAAGAGCACTTCCGTTTCGGCATGGCTTACTGGCATACATTAACTGCAGGCGGCAGTGACCCGTTCGGTGCAGAGACAGCTGTTCGTTCTTGGGATAAATACTCGGGTCTGGACCTCGCGAAAGTACGCGTGGAAGCGGCTTTTGAATTTTTGGAAAAAATGAATCTCCCGTTCTTCTGTTTCCACGACGTGGACATCGCACCAGAAGGCAACAGCCTGCGTGAGTTCTACAGCAACATCGACACGATCGTTGACCTGATTGAAGACCACATGAAATCCAGCGGCAAAAAACTGCTCTGGAACACGGCGAACATGTTCTCCAACCCGCGCTTCATGTTTGGTGCAGCTTCCACATGCAATGCTGACGTGTACGCACATGCAGCAGCGCAAATCAAGAAAGGTCTGGAAGTGGGTAAACGTCTGGGCGCTGAAAACTATGTATTCTGGGGCGGCCGTGAAGGTTACGACACATTGCTGAACACAGACATGCAGCTGGAGCAGGACAACATTGCCCGCATGTTCCACATGGCTGTAGACTACGCGAAGGAAATTGGCTTTGACGCACAATTCCTGATCGAGCCTAAACCGAAAGAGCCAACGAAACACCAATATGACTATGATGCAGCGACTTCCATTGCCTTCCTGCAAAAATACGGTTTGGACAAACACTTCAAACTGAACCTGGAAGCAAACCATGCAACTCTGGCTGGTCACACATTCGATCACGAAATCCGTGTTGCCCGTACTAACGGCATGCTCGGTTCCCTCGATGCCAACCAAGGCGATATGCTGATCGGTTGGGATACGGATGAGTTCCCAGTGGATATGTACGATGCAACATTGACAATGTACGAAGTATTGAAAAACGGCGGTATCGGCCGTGGTGGTGTAAACTTTGACGCCAAAGTACGCCGTGGATCCTTCGAAGCAGACGATCTGTTCCTGGCTCACATCGCAGGTATGGATACGTATGCTAAAGGTCTGAAAGTAGCTGCCAAATTGATCGAAGACCGCGTATTCGATGACTTCATCGAAAAACGTTACAGCAGCTTCAAAGAAGGTATCGGTGCTGAGGTTGTTGCAGGCAAAGCGACTCTGGCTTCCCTTGCAGAATACGCACTGAACAACGAAAGCCCACGTAAAAACCAATCCGGTCGTCAAGAATTGCTGAGAGCAAAACTCAACCAATACATCTTGGCTGACTAATAACTGGAATCAACTTGTATAAGCTTGGCTAGGGACACCGTCCATATATGCACGAGCTTGTACCATGGACGTTGAACAGGCATGACATTCGGACCGTCCCCGACTTTCCCCTGGGAAGGCGGGGGCGGTTTTTTGATACCAAACAAAGCGATTTTTAATGGTTTTCGGATCACGAAGTTGCTACATGTTCAATTGATGACGTTTGGTTTATAACCAATGACTAATCAAGGTCACTGGATCAATCTTTCCGCTATAAGAACGAGTACTTTTTTACTGTTTTGATATAAATGTTTTTCCATGATAATGCATGCAGAACGAAGTGAGCAGAAAGGACTCGAGGAAGCGGTAGCGTTCGCATTTATCCCCGGATTTCTCCCTTGAAAAGGGATTGAAGGAAATCCGGGGGTAACGGCGATCCGAGGGTTTTCTGATCACGGAGTGACCACATGAGCATCAGGGTTGCATTTATACAATCCTGCTACAAACGAAAGGAGTTAACCCATGAGTTACGTAATTGGTGTCGATCTGGGAACCAGCGCAGTCAAAACGGTGCTGGTTAACCGCGAAGGAAAAGTGGCATTTGAAGCATCCGAGGCTTACCCGCTGCACCAGCCCAAGGCTGGCTACAGTGAGCAGAATCCGGAAGATTGGGTAGAACAGACGATTGTCTCCCTGCGCAAATTGCTGGAAGTATCCGGCGTACAGCCTTCTGAAATTGAGGGGCTTAGCTTCTCCGGGCAAATGCATGGACTTGTTCTGGTAGATGCAGAGGGGAAACCACTGCGCAATGCCATTCTCTGGAACGATACACGTACTACGGCTCAGTGCCGCCGCATTGAGAAAGTATTGGACGATAAACTTTTAAGCATCGCCCGGAACCGTGCACTTGAAGGCTTCACGCTGCCGAAAATCCTGTGGGTACAGGAAAACGAGCCGGAGCTGCTGCAGCAAGCATCCTTGTTCCTGCTGCCGAAGGACTATGTTCGTTATCGCCTGACTGGCGATTATGCCATGGATTATTCGGATGCAGCAGGTACATTGCTGCTGGACGTTGCTGGCAAAGAGTGGAGCAAGGAGATTGCGGAAGCTTTTGAACTGCCGATCTCACTTTGTCCGCGTCTCGTGGAATCGTTTGAAGAAGTGGGCACATTGCTTCCAGAGATCGCAGATCAAACGGGCCTTGCGGCTGCGACCAAAGTATTTGCAGGTGGGGCCGACAATGCGTGCGGGGCAATCGGCGCAGGCATTCTGAGTGAAGGACAGACGATGTGCAGCATCGGTACGTCTGGGGTTGTGCTTTCTTATGAAGAACGCAAAGACCTCGATTTCGAAGGCAAAGTCCACTTCTTTAACCATGGGGAGAAGGATGCCTTCTATATTATGGGGGTAACGCTTGCAGCTGGATACAGCCTATCCTGGTTTAAGGATACGTTTGCAGCGGACAAATCGTTTGATGTGCTCTTGCAGGGCATTGATCAGGTTCCGGCTGGCAGCAACGGATTGCTGTTCACCCCTTATATCGTCGGAGAGCGGACGCCTCATCCAGATGCGAACATTCGCGGCAGCTTTATCGGTATGGATGCCGGACATAAGCTGGAGCACTTTGGGCGTGCAGTCATGGAAGGAATTACGTTCTCCCTGCGGGAATCGATCGATATTCTGCGTGGTGCAGGCAAAACGGTCAATGAGGTCATCTCCATCGGAGGTGGTGCCAAAAATGAAGCCTGGCTGCAAATGCAGGCGGATATCTTTGACGCCACAATTGTGAAGCTTGAAAGTGAGCAGGGCCCGGCAATGGGCGCAGCAATGCTTGCAGCATATGGCTGCGGCTGGTTCCCTTCCCTGCAGGATTGTGCGTCAGCGTTCATTCGCCCTGCCAAATCCTATGTACCGAACCCGGAAACGGTAGCCGTATATGATGGACTCTTTGCACTGTATCAGGAAGTATATGGTCAGACACGCAGCCTGAATGATCGTCTGGCAGAGTACCGTTAATTCATAACGTGAATCATTCAATATATGTAACAAAGGTTAACCGAAGCACTCGCGGAAGCGGGTGCTTTTTTTGTTGAATATAGACAGGAACTAAAAGCACTGGAGCACAGTAAGTGGTGAGTTCCGAGAGCGGAGTTCTCAGACATAACCCCATCCCGGATATGCATAGATTGAATATAGAGGATGGGCATAAGCCAACAAGCCAGACGTCAAAGTGAGGCCGATGATGGGTCAAGATGAAAGTTTATCTGATAAATACTTAAGCCTGTAAATATGCTCCAATCCAGTCCTATATACCTTTCTTAGCTGCAATCGGATAGCAAAACCTTGAGAGATAATAAAAGTCAGCTTCAGACGTGGAGGTGAGGCTTTGAATGACCGTGAGGAAGACGAACGACCACATATTACGCTGTCCATGATCGTACGCAATGAAGAACAGCGATATCTTAGACAGGCGCTGCAAACGCACCGGCCTTGGATTGATCGTGCGGTCATCATAGATGATGGGAGCACCGATAATACGGTTGCCCTATGTAAAGAGCTGCTTGAAGGGATTCCCCTGGTCATGGTGGAAAATCGGGCGTCCCGGTTCGCCGATGAAGTGAGTCTGCGCAAGCAGCAATGGGAGGCAACGATAGCTACTGGACCTGAATGGATTCTGAATCTGGATGCCGATGAGATTCTGACGGCTGACTTTGGCATGCAGCGCAATCAGCTCCTGGGAAGTAGCGAGGACGCGATCTACTTCAGATTGTTTGATATGTGGAACGATACGCACTACCGGGAGGATCAATATTGGCAGGCACATGCATATTACCGTCCGTTTCTTGTCCGTTATCGTCCTGGATTGACTTATGAGTGGAAGGAAACCCCGCAGCACTGCGGACGTTTCCCTCTTACGATTCAGCATTTTGCCTATGGATGTCATACGCCTCGTGTGAAGCATTACGGCTGGGCTCGAGAGGAGGATCGCATCCGCAAATTCGAGCGTTATCAGGCACTGGACCCGGATGCAAGGTACGGTTGGAGAGAACAGTATGAATCCATTCTGGATACAGATCCAAGGCTGCTGCCCTGGATGGAATAAGAAAGAAAGGGGGCCTGTACTTGAATAAGGTAAAACCGAAGGAGAAGGTGCTGATTGCCAGTCCGGTTCGTCAAACCGCAGCAGTGCTCCGTGAATTTTTGGAATCTCTGACCTTCTTGGAGCGAACGACGGTGGAGACGGACTATTTGTTTATAGACGATAATGAAGAGGAGGCGTCTTCTAATATCCTTCGTGAATTTGCATCACAGCAGGAAGGAACTGTATTTGAATCAGATAACGATGATGGAACTGCTCAGGGAAAAGGGACATACAGCAGGGATGAGGGAGGTCATTATTGGCGCGACGAACAGATTTGGCGGGTAGCCGGATTGAAAAACCGTATCCTGCAATACGCCCGCGAACAGCATTACGATGCTGTTTTCCTGATTGATTCCGATCTTGTGCTGCATCCCCGCACGCTGGAACAGCTTGTCTCCACCCAGAAGGATATTGTATCGAATATATTCTGGACGCGCTGGCAGCCGGGTACAAGGGAAATGCCGCAGGTATGGCTGCAGGATGAGTACGCTTTGTACCGAAAAGGCGGGAAATCCGAAGCGGGTAAGGAAATTTTGGATGAGAACACACAAACCGATGCCTTTCTAAACCAATTGCGAGTGCCAGGCTGTTACGAAGTTGGTGGGCTCGGTGCATGTACGCTCATTCGCAAGAATGCTCTGGTGGGTGGGGTTTCCTTCGACCAGATTCCGAATGTCTCGTTCTGGGGTGAGGATCGTCATTTTTGCATTCGAGCTCAAGCACTTGGTTTTCGTTTATACGTGGATACCCATCTTCCGGCCTATCATATCTACCGATTATCAGAACTTCCCGGTGCTGCTGCGTACAATCGCAGGGTCAGACGAGGAGAAGAGGCAATCAGTATAACGCTATGTATGATTGTGAAAAATGAAGAGGCTTCCCTGGCCAGATGCCTGGATTCGGTGAAGGGCATTGCCGACGAGATCGTCATCGTGGATACCGGATCAACGGATCGTACACGTCAAATTGCGGCCAAATATACAGAACGAATCGTTGATTTTGAATGGATCGATGATTTTGCAGCTGCACGCAATTTTGCTTTCGATCAGGCAACCACGGAATATATACTTTGGCTGGATGCTGATGATGTGTTCGAACCGAATGACCGCGAGAAGCTTATTGGTTTGAAACACTCTCTTGATCCTTCGGTAGACAGCGTTACTATGGACTATAATCTGTCATTTACTCCAGATGGGAAGGTTGCCTACAGTTTGAGAAGGAATCGACTGGTGCGACGGGATCGGAATTTCCGCTGGATTGGTGCAGTGCATGAATATCTGGAAGTTGGAGGAAATTTGCTGCATAGCGATATTGCGGTGACCCATAAGAAAGACAAGGAGTACACTGACCGCAACCTGAGGATTTACCGCAAGCGTGAGGAAGCAGGAGAACATTTTACTCCCCGGGATCTCTATTACTTCGGTAATGAACTGAAAGACCATGGACAGCATGAGGATGCGATTACATACTACGGGAAGTTTTTGAATACGGGTCTTGGTTGGGTGGAAGATCAGATTGCCGCCTGCCAGAAAATTGCAGATTGCGAAGCGGCATTGGGGCGCTCAGAACAGGAAGTTTCAGCGCTTCTGAGGTCGTTTGCCTATGATTTGCCGAGAGCAGAGATCTGCTGCCGCCTGGGTGGTTATTTCGCGGACCGAGGAGATTATCGCAAGGCGGTATTCTGGTATGAACAGGCGACCCAAGCTGTTCGTCCTGCCGATCCGATGGTCGTGCTGAACGAAGCAGCCTGGACATGGATGCCCCACTTGCAGCTATGCGTATGTTATGACCGGCTGGGCAATCGTGCCAAGGCGAAGAAGCACAATGATATTGCTCTGGCATATCATCCTACACATCCCAGCATGCTGTACAATGATCAATATTTCAAGGATCTGGAAAAGGAAAGTGTACTGGAAGAGGCTTGATTCCGGCAAAACCACTCTTATGGTCATGGGTTGAATGGGTGTTATCCACCGACATTCGTCCATGTTGATAAGAGAGGTTTTTTTGGTTGTGTATTTCATCAAGGATAAATTCGTTTTACAATATGAATTAACGGAAAAGCGGTGATAATAATACTGTCTTCGGCTGCCGAATCTATGAAGCAAGGGGAAGCTCGCATGAATTTGACCGAAGTACTACTGGAGTCGAGGCTGGTTGCCATTGTTCGCGGCATTAGCCGGGAAGCAGCAATAACAGCAGGAAAAGGCATGACAGACGGAGGAATCCGTCTGATGGAAGTAACGCTTAATACACCTGGGGCACACGAGATTATCGAAGACTGGCGGACCCGGCATGAAGGACAGGCTTATGTGGGAGCAGGAACGGTTCTTAAT
Organism: Paenibacillus sp. PvP094; assembly: GCF_040546835.1. Classification (NCBI taxonomy): domain Bacteria; kingdom Bacillati; phylum Bacillota; class Bacilli; order Caryophanales; family Paenibacillaceae; genus Paenibacillus; species Paenibacillus sp. PvP094. Next base: position 3,019,606 of record NZ_JBEPOM010000001.1, read on the forward strand.
GTGCAGATGGCCAAGGAAGCCGTTGCTGCAGGTGCTCAATTTCTGGTATCGCCCAATGTCGATCTGTCCGTTATTGAATATGCTGTAGAACATGGGGTGGAAATTTGGCCGGGAGCCATGACACCTACCGAGATTGTAGCTGCCTATGAAGCAGGCGCACGTGTAGTGAAGTTATTTCCGATGGCGAGTCTGGGATTGCCGTATTTACGGGAGATCAAGGCGCCACTTAATCATATCCCGCTGCTTGCAACGGGCGGAGCTAATCTAAACAATATTACAGACTACTTTGCTGCTGGTGCAGCAGCTGTAGGACTTGGCAGTGCACTTTTGCCGAGAGAGGCACTGGATGCAGGGAATCATGAACAGATTGCAGCATGTACACATGCATTTGTGGAAGCAGCAAGAGTCAAAAAGTAAAAAACTAAATCTACAATATGTATATTTGGGTATATATAAAAGATGCAGCTGTTTAACAGGGCGTTAATGGTGTTGGCGTAGAATAGGTGTATGACAGAGGCCGGAGAGGAGAAATGCACAGTGAAAGCCAGAACGATGATTGGTGGAGTTATTGCTGTTGCTGCCGTAACGGCAGGTGGCTTATGGAAGGCAGCGGTGAAGAGTCAGACACCCAAAAAGATCCCCATCACGATTACTCCGCCCATGCCATTTGAAGATGTCACCTTCGAGAGTGGCGGAGGACGGGTTCATGGATGGTTTATTCCGGCTGGCGCCCATGTTCCCAAACCTTGGCCGTTAATCATTATCGCTCATGGCTGGGGTTCCAACCGATCACGCGTGCTCCGTTACGCACGTCCCATCTGGGAAGCCGGATATGCTCTCTTCATGTATGATGTTCGGAGTCATGGGGCCAGTGATCCGGTAAAAGCAGCGTCTGCCTATCTGTTCCGTGACGATCTGCTCTCGGCACTACGCTACACCACCGCTCGGCCGGAGATCGATCCGGGTGCCATCGGTGTGCTCGGCCATTCCCTTGGAGGTCTGGGAACGATCATGGCGGTAACGGAACATATTCCGGTGTCGGCAGTCATCACGGATTCGATGCCATCCCAGTTTGAAGTAATCGTCAGCTCGGAGCTGAAACGTCGGCGATTGCCGCTGTTCCCACTGGCGCAGTTGATTCCGCGAATCTGGTTCTGGAGGCTCGGTGAATCACTGAAAACGTACCGCCAGCGCGATCCGGTCCTGCTGCTGAATGAACGGCGTAAAGGCATGCAGCTGCCAATGCTTATGGTGCATTCCAAGGGAGATAATTTTATCCCGCCAAGTGAGCTGGAATACTTCATGTCCAAGGCTGATCCGCCTGTAGAGCATCTGTGGGTGAATAGCGGTGGACACAGCTGCTCAGAGGAAGACCCTGCCTTCTGGGAGACCGTCATTCCGTTCTTGAAAAAACATGTTCAGGTTCAGGCTCAACCGCACAATTCGGACATAACCTCTAATAAATCTTAATAACCGTCAGCCTGCATGACAATCGGGCTAACAGTGAAAACGCCAACCAGGTTGGCGTTTTTTGGTCTGTTCAAACCATTATGCAAAAATTCTCATTTGTAAAATTGTTGGGAAAATGACGATTAAAAAGGAAGCTTATGGTATCATAGAATAGACTGGCAATATTCATGCAGGGTTATTTCGCATGCATCCATGTATGAAATTGAAGGGAGAGGTCCAGATTTGAGTTTTCAGATTCGATTCAAAATGATGACAGCCAGAGCTGCTTCAGCAGCCATGGCGGCATTGCTTCTGGCATCGCAGACTCCAGGGTTTGCAGGCAGCGTGTCAGCAGCGCAAGCAGAGCAGGTAACAGAAGCTGCACCGGGGGAAAATGAACAACTAGACGTGACTAGCAATGACGTGCCTGAGGGGGCTAAAATCTCCTCCAAGCAAGCCAGTGAGAATATATTGAAACTGTTTCCGATGTTGAAAAAGGCGACCATCACCTCGTCGCAATTTGATCCGAACAACCAATTTCCTCCGCTGGAGTACAAAACATGGGATATCGGGTTTCAGATTACCGAGGGGAATCATTCCATGGGGTTCAGCGCATCTGTACATGCAGGGACAGGGGAAGTACTGAGTGTACATTTGCCATCTGATTTATTGGATAAGCAGTTATCTGGGTCAGAAGCCAAACTGACCAAGGATGAAGTGGAAGAGCAGGCTGTGGCGTTTCTGTACAAGGCCATCCCTGGTTTGAAGGAAGGCGCATACGCATCATTGGGAGACCTGTACCAAACGGCGGGACAGCAATCGTTGTTTGGCAGAACCGAATATCAATTTGCATACCAACTGAAGCATGACGGTTTGTTATCTGAGGCGGAGACGGTTTACATAAGTGTGGATCAAAGTGGCCTGGTAACAGGATATTCACGAATGACGACCGCGGCAGAATATCCTTCATCGAAACCAGCTATGTCTGCAGAGAAGGCAAGGCAGCAATTCGAAGACCAGTTCGATGTAGAACTCGCCTACATTTCGAAAAACCGCCTGTCTTCAAAGCAAGGTCAGGCGTATTATCTTGGATATACGCCGAAGGATTCCAGTATGGTTCCACTTGAGGCAAATACGCTGGAACGGTTCAACGCTATGACTGGAAAAGTCATTACCGAGGATACCGTACAGCAGGACAAACCGCTGAAAGGCAGTGTGGCTGCTTTTGTTCCAGCGAAAGGACAGAGACTGAATGCCCAGCAGGCGGAGAGCCTGGTGAAAAAGAGCTTTGACATTCCGGAAGGATACAAGCTGGATTACAGCCAGTTAAATAAAGGCAGCTACTGGAGTCCAAACAATCAGGTTTGGAGTCTGAGCTGGAGCAACCGAAACGCGAATATGTCCTATATGTTCATGCGGGACATTTCAGCACAAGTGGATGCCACCACCGGACAAATTTACAGCTATAGCCTGTATCAGCGAATGGGTCCGGATGCCGGTCAAGAGAAACCGGATGAGAAAAATGAAGGCAAGTCTGTAACCCGTACACAAGCCGAGAAACTTGCGATTAATTCGGTTATTGCACTTGTGCCGGATGCGACGGAACAGTTCAAGCTGTCCAGCGTGCTTGAGGTAGAGGACGCCCATACGTTCATTTTTCAGCGTTACTTGAATGGAATCGCGGTTAAGGATGATCAGGTACAGGTACAGGTCCTGAACGATGGGACGATTAGCGAATTTTACGCCAATCTTGCTGCAACGCCTGAGCAGCTGCCTGCAAGCAAGGAGCCGGCGATCAGCTACGAAGAGGCAAAAGCGGCCTACCTCGAAGAATTCAAGCTGGTTCTGGCATATTCCCGTTACGGTGGACATGGTACGAGCAGTGGCCAAGTCACTCCGTCGGGGATCAATCTTGCGTATATGCCTACACGGGATGATAAATCGATCTACGGCAGCTACGAAGTACTTGATGCCAATACAGGCGAATGGACGTCTATGTACAACACTTCCAGCACGGCAGCTCAAGCTGCACCTAGTGATATTGCTGGTCATGTGGCTGAAGAGGCCATCCTTAATATGACTCAGCATAGCGTCCTGATTCCTGATGAGCAGGGACGTGTTTTCCCAGATCGGGTGATTACCCGAGGAGATTGGTTTAACTATCTCGCGAGAGCAGTTAATCCGAATCTGGACATCTATTACACTGTGAACGGGGATGACAAGCTGTATGCGGACATTACCCCAGATAGCCCTTACTATCAGGCAGTGCGTACATTAATTGACCAGCGCTGGCTCGCTGGCGCTGATCCAGAGGTCAGTCTGAATCCACAGGATGAGATGACTCGGGAAGAACTGGCTGTATTACTTGTCCGTATACTTCGTTACGAGAAGCTGGCTGGGTTCTACACCATGCCATCGGATCTGCCGAACCTTGTAGATGCGAATTCGATTACCAATAAAGGTGCTGTATCTCTTAGCATGAAGCTGGGATTGCTTCCTTCCATTGAAGGGCGTTTCATGCCGGCACGCAAAGTGACTGTAGCGGAAGCGTCACAGGTACTGGAGCGATTGGCCAAGCTGCAGGGCAAGACAGATTCATTTATGACAGGTAGTCGTCTGTATTAAGAGGTATTCTTGCATAACCCGCTCTGGTAAGTCATAGGCTGGATCTAACGGGTATGTGTTATTTTGCTGAAGACAAGGGAGACCTTCTGCGGAAGGTCTCTTTTGATGCTTTTCGACAAAACTAGAAGCCTGACGTCAGATCCTTTTGTGATACAATGAGGCATGAGAATGTTGCAAAGAGAGGTGGTATCCTTTCATGGGCAAAAACGGAAAACGAGTGATCACCATATTGCTGGCAGGCTGTCTGATTGCGGTGGCTTTACCTCGTGCGGTTGACCTTGATCAACTGTATGCTGCATCGGACACATCCGATATTTCAACAACCAAGGATTTACGTCAGACGTTGCTTACAGCCATGTCACAGCGAACGGAGGAGCTTGTATTTACATACAAGGGCGATGTGAAAGGACTCAAAAAGCAGCTCCAGAGCTCCATTGATGAAGCAATGACCAGTGATCCCTATATCCAATATACCGTCAAAAGTTATGCTTTTAATTATAAAGGCTCCAACGTTTCGGCCGAGGTCCATGTGAATTTGTCCTACCGGGAGACCAAGGAACAGACCGATTATGTTAACCGCAAAGTGACCCATGTGTTAAAAGAGATCATCACACCTGGCATGACGAATCATGAAAAGGTGAAAGCGATCCATGACTGGATAGTTCTCCATCTTGCCTATGATACTTCTCTACAGAAATACACGGCCTATGATGGACTTGTCACGGGCAGCACCGTATGTCAGGGATATTCCCTGCTTGCTTACCGTATGCTGGAACAGGTAGGTATTGAGAACCGGATTGTGGAAGGTACGGCAGGTGATCAGCTGCATGCGTGGAATATCGTGAAGCTGGACGGCAAATGGTACCACATGGACACGACCTGGGATGATCCGACACCTGACCGCAAAGGAAAAGTTAGCCATAACTACTATTTGCTCAGCGACGACGAGATGGCACGCGACCATATCTGGACGGGCAAAGGCAAATATCCGACTGCACCAGCTCCCTATCGGGAGGCCCTGCAAACCTTGATACAAAGCGGCGGCAGCAAGGCACCTGCGTATCAGAAGCTGTACCATACGCTGGAATATTCGCTCTATGACGAGAAAGATGCGGTTAGTGGACATTCCGCACTGGAAACCAAGGTGAAGAATGTGCTGAAGGAAGGTGGAACCACACTGACTTTCAGATACAAAGGTACTGAGACCAGTCTGGTTGAAGATTTGCAGAATTTGTATCAGCTCGGGATGAAATCGATATCGTATTATGTGTCCAAAATGGAAGATACAACTGATCTGCGTGTGAAGATCAATTGGACGTTATGAATCAAGGCGGATGTAATAACGCCTTAATGGTATACAAACAAATCCCCCTGCTTCTAAACCGTTGAGAACGGTCAGAAGCAGGGGGATTTTTTATACGTTTACTGCGCAGAGGAATCCGTAGGGGAGAAGTCACATTCCTGCAGCGGCACCACTTTGGTTTTCTTGATCCACTTGTAACCAAGCCATAGAATCAGGAACAGCGGTACACTCAGGTAGGCAACAAGCGCTCCGCTCCAGTCGATCTGGTCGCCCGTAAAGGCCTGATAGTTCTGACCGATAATGACGATGATACAGAGTACAAAAGCGAATATCGGTCCGAACGGGAACCAGCGTGCCCGATAAGGCAAGTCTTTCAAGTCCCTGCCCTGGGCAACATAAGCCCGGCGGAAGCGATAATGGCTGATTGCGATGCCTAGCCAGGTGATAAATCCGCACATGCCGGAGGCATTCAGCAGCCAGGTATACACAATACCATCACCGAACAGGGAAGCGAGAAACGCCAGCATACCGACAGCTGTAGTTACAAGCAGGGCATTCATTGGAATGCCTTTTTTGTTCAGTCGTGCAAGGAAACGCGGCGCCTTGCCATCACGGGCAAGAGCATAGAGTACCCGGCTTGAAGCATACATGCCAGAGTTGCCGGCAGACAGCACAGAGGTCAGAATGACCGCATTCATTACCGAAGCTGCAATGGCAAGCCCGGCTTTTTCAAATACTAGCGTAAATGGACTGACACCGATGTTGTTCAGATCACCTTTGAGCAGGTTCGGATGCGTATACGGGATGATCAAACTGATTACCGTGATGGCCAAAATATAGAAGATCAAAATCCGCCAGAATACCTGCCGAATGGCACGAGGCACATTCTCACGCGGATTTTCACTTTCACCTGCAGCAACACCAATGAGCTCGGTTCCCTGGAAGGAGAACCCTGCAGCCATGAATACACCAAGTACGGCGAAGAATCCGCCATGGATGGGCGCATCACCCACTGTAAAGTTGCTGAAACCAACTGCTTCTCCGCCCATAATACCGAAGATCATCAGCACACCCACGGTCAAAAAGATAATGACGGTAGCCACTTTGATGATGGCAAACCAATATTCCGATTCGCCATAACCTTTAACAGACAGCACATTCAGAGCAAAGATTAAAACGAGAAATAGCAGGCTCCATAACATGGACGAGCTGTCAGGGAACCAATACTTGATGAGTACCGTAGCTGCAGCCAGTTCGGCTGCAATGGTGACGGCCCAGTTGTACCAGAAATTCCAGCCCATGGCGAAGCCAAGTGCGGGATCGACGAAACGAGCAGCATACGTATTAAATGAACCGGAGTCAGGCATAAATGTAGCCAGTTCTCCAAGGCTTGTCATCAGAAAGTAAACCATGATACCGACGGCGGCATATGCAATCAATGCACCACCCGGTCCGGCTGTGGAGATGGCGGTACCACTTGCGAGGAACAGCCCTGTACCGATGGAGCCACCGAGGGCAATCATCGTCATATGCCGTGCACGCAATCCTTTTTTCAGCGAACCGTTTCCTGCTGTTGTTTGCTTGTTGCGGTCTTGCAATGAAAACACTCCTTCACTCAGCGTACTGATGATATGGATCAATGGCACTATACACACAAAAGACCGCAGGCTTCAGCCTGCGGTCTTATTATCCATTGTCCGCACCTGTCCCAGATGTTATAAGATAGCTCAACACAGAAGAATTCATACCCACCCATGCGGGCTGGTGTGTATCTCTGTGACAGTTCTGTACCTTTCGGCAGCAGCCCCAACCATACTGGACAAATGTAAGGAACCGTCCAGCAGGCTTCGGCGGGTGCACCTTTCGGCTGATCTCATGAGCGGCTCCTTAGCGCCTCCTTCAGCTTACTGATCGCACCCGCGACCTCTACCTCATCATCGTGGATGAGGTGTATCTATTGTCTATGAAATTATTGAATAGCAGAACGTTACATGCCATGTTCTGTTGCTCAAATAGACATTCAGTATACCTTTCCTTGTTTCATCATGCAATAACAAAAGTTGGATGTTCTTTTAACAAGGACTATTCCGTCTTTTTGTTACGTCCGGCCATTTGCTGCCATACGGTACCTGCAGCCTGTTCACCGGATTCAATTCGCTCCAGTGCCATCTTGGCCTGCAGGCTAACCTCAAATTCGGGATCGTCCGCTGCCTTCCGCAGAGCTTGTTCTGCTTCTTCGGTTCCCACTTCATATAAGAAACGGGCTGCCCGCCAGCGCACCAGTTTGCTGCTGTCGGTGAGCGTAGCCGTCATCGCAGCGGTTGCAGCCGGGTCGCCGATATCGGACAAGGTGTCTCCAGCGGTACGACGTACGGCAGGGGAGCTGTCTTTGAGTGCTTCATACAGCAATTCCATGGCTTCCGGCGTTTTGATGTCCCCAAGATAGACTACTGCCAACCGGCGGATCTGCATTTTACTGTCATGCAGGGCGCGGGCAATAAGCGGCAATCTCTCTTCTGTAGGTTCCATACCGTCAAAAGCTGCATAGCGTACATTCCAATCCTCACTGCTCAGTGCTTCTTCCAGCTCGGCACCTTCGAGCTTGCGGCGGCGTTCCACAAACTCTTCTGTATTGGTTCCGTGCGCAATGGCCTGTTCAATGACCTGCTTCAGACGCTCCGGAGGATAGGCTGCCTCCAGCTCCTGCTCAACCTCACGGGCAATATCCGGCAATTCACCGTACCGTACGCCGTAATCACTTAATTTACGTTCTTTGATCAGCGTTGCACTGGCCACTTCGGTAACGGCCTTAACGAATCGATCGGAGAGAGAAATTCGTTCTTCTTTTGCACCGGCCTTAACCCGAATCTGCATCGGAACACCGCGGAAAAACTGTACAAATACTTGTGCTTCGCCAAAGTGCTCACCTGATGCATCCTCGGATTCAATCCAGTCGAGGTCAATGCCTTGCTGGCCCAGACGGTTCTGGACTTCCCCCAGAATGACGGACCAGTCGGCATTCCCCTTGCGATCCAGCGCAACGAAGTCCGTGGTATGAAATACACTTTTAACGCCAGGAATATGGAGCATTTGGCGGATAAACGCTGGAGCAGAACGTTCATTATCCAGCGTGTAGGTTCTGCGGATCCCGTCTTCGAGACGCTCATCGAGGTGAAGCATCATCGTATTGGGACTGGGTGTTGGTTCAATGGAAACAATATTCATCGGTTCATAACCTCCTGTACCGGATTCATCATTTAAGTTCCCGTGATAGCAACGGGTATATCCCTATTTTACATGAATGGAGGCAAACTGCGAAATGGATGACAAACCTTACATAGTTGTGTGAGAAGTACTAAGATAGTTAACACTTCTTTCATGTTCACTCACAAACATTTTTAAATGAAGATCGGCACAATAAGTAGAATGAAACAACTGGAGGTTACAACTATGGAACGTATAACAGTACTTTCGGACGGAAGCCGCGGTATTGCTTATGAGCATATTATCGAATTGTTTAACGAGTGGATGGAGGAAGAGCAGGAAGAATGCATCCGAGGCGAGGAACAAAACCAGAAGATGGTTTCAAGGTCTGCTTGGGGCCGTTCCCGTTATTGCATTGTCGATTACATGGATGCAAGCCAGGCCGTATCGGCATCCAATGCCATTCGTGCCTTTTTGCCAAAGCTGCCACTGCTGGTTATTACCGATTTCCAATCGTTGATTCGCAGACAGCATGTGCAGCAGATTACAGGTAATGGCCTCATTAAGATGATGCTGTGGAATCCGAGCGAGCCACATCAGCTTTATTTGGACATTCAGAAATGGTTGTACTCCACACTGCAGGATCAAGAAAAAGCCATGCCCTCTGCCATGTCGATACAGAAATACACACGGAGAGGGCATAGCCACTAGTTAAGGAATATTGAATTAAGTCACATACTTATAACCTGTTCCCCAAACGGTCTTGATATAGCGTGGATTTTTGGGGTCGGGTTCGATTTTCTTACGCAAGCTGGAGATATGTACATCAATGGTACGGTCCAGGTAGGCTCGTTCCGATCCTTTAATTCGGTCCATAAGCTCATTACGGGTAAATACTTTACCCGGATATTTGTACAATTCTTTCATGATCTCAAATTCAATATGAGTGACTTCGATTTCTACTCCGTTGACGAACAGTGTCCGTCTATATTCATTCACAGTTACATGTCCCGTATGTTCTGATGGTTTATCCTCTTTTGCTGGTTTATCAGGATACGAAATGGCGGATCTGCGCAGCAGTGCCTTGATCCTTGCGTCCAGCTCCTTCAGACTAAAAGGCTTACAAAGAAAATCATCAGCACCGTTATGTAATGCTCGGAGCCGGTCATTCAGCATTGTACTTGCTGAAATCATGAGAATCGGTACAGTGGAATGCTGGCGAAACGCATCTACCAGATCATTTCCATCCATTTCCGGCAGCATCAGATCAGTCACAACAATATCCGGCCCGAACTGCGGGAAAAGTTGAAGTGCCTCACGGGCATGATGAACCCGTTCTGTTATGTATCCTTCCTCCTCAAGAAAGAAAGCAATCATGTCAGCCAGATTTTTCTCATCTTCTATAAGAAGTACTTTGATAGACATAGAGGTCTCACTCCTGATGAAAAGAATTTGTTAAGAAATTACTAAAAAAAAGCTGAGTTTAGTGTAGAAATACCACAAATTTTTTAATGTTTATATTCCAATATATAGGATGTATATGTAGGGGAGTACAAACTTGAGAAGAGCTTCAGTATTTTACCATAGCTGTGGCTATTTTGCCGACAAATCAAATTTTTCCAATAGAAAAACCTTTTAATATATACAGTATAATGTATCAGGGGGATTTGAGGAAAGAAAAGTAGATAGAACCGCTCTCGTTTATAGGAGGTACCAACGTTGTTGTTGAATACGGATATAGAACTAGGCCAAGAGGATTGTAGTCCATGCTTCGAATAATGGCCGCCAAAATGCTGGTATGGATTGTAGAGAAATTGCGAATCGCTTGGATAGGTACTGTGATTCTCATCGTGCTTGGAGCCTTGGGAAGCATATACCCACTTACGTTGTTTTATGGCGTCCAGTTGATGTTCGGCAGTGCAGCAGTCCTTGTTGCCCTACGCTTGCATGGCGGAATGTATGGTTTTATCACCTTTGCTGCAATTAGTGGAATACATCTGCTTTATAATGGGCCAACTTCACATTGTCTCTACATGGTCTTTGGTCATTTTATTGAGTTGCTCTGGATGCTGGGCTGGCAGATGCGTTGGAAGAACGGAAGCATTATGAAGGCGAATGCCGTGTTTTGGGTTGTGATGTTATTACCTGTCTTGGGGTATGGGCATTATATCCTGAACATGAATCTGGATGAAGTAAAGTATGCATACATGCATATTGCCGTGGTCAGTATGGTTAACGCGCTAATTGCCGGAATCATAATAGACTTCTGGATCACCAACGGCGAGCATCCATCGAAAAGGACAGGCACCATCCCGCTTAGCCGAATTGCTTTTAAATATGTGGTCGTGTTTGTTGTTGTGGTCTCTCTATTTCTTTTATCAGCTGATAGCCGCAGACAGTTAAGTCAAATTCATGAAACGATTATATTAAATATGAAACACGCAGCCAATGCAGTGACGCAGGATCTGGATGAACGATTTTTGACGGTTCAAAATATGCAGCGGGGCATGGAGCGTTATCATCATCTATTGGATGTAAACGTCATTATTCTGGATAAGAATGATCGCGTGATTGCATCCGGGCTGGATACCGTAATCATTGGCGAATATTTAAATACAAGCAATTATCGTTATCTGAAAGAGGGGGAGTCCTCCATTATCTTCCGTTCAGGAGACGCTTATTACAGCGATGCGCTCACCTACTGGAAGCATGCTTCATTTATCTATAAAGCAGATGTGGAGTCAGATACTTCGTACCGTGTGTATGTGGAGACAAGTTCAGCCAATTATTATTCACGGATTGAAAGGATCTATCTGACTACCCTGCAGAGTCTGTTTCTCATTTTTGTAACCTCGATGGTTGTGGCTGCCCCATTAAGCCGAAAGGTGGTGAGTCCTCTGATCAGGCTTACTCGGATGACTGGCTTACTCCCAAGATTATTATTTCGTAAAGGCAAAATGGATTGGCCAACAAGCCATGTCATGGAAGTTCAAATTTTGATTGGCAATCTGCGCAAAATGGCAGATGTTCTGCTTGAACAATTCGAACAGATCCGCCAGGATAAATTAACACTGGAGGACAGGGTTCGTGCACGGACCAAGGAACTGAAAAATAGTGAGGAAATCAAACGCGCTATTATCGATTCATCCATTGATGCCATTATTGCTGTGGATTCCAACGGACTGATCATTGAGTTCAATCCCGAAGCCGAAAGAATGTTTGGGCTAAAACGGGAAGAGGTCGTTCTTGAGACCGATGCTCCGTCCCTTTTTCAGGGGGCGAGTTGCGTGGAAATCAAAGGAATGCTGGAGCGATACGAATATATCCGGGGCAAGCGGCATGCCAATGTCGAGGAGATATCAGGCATTCGCAGAGATGGTTCGGTTTTCCCGATAGAATACAAAATTGTGGAGATTCAGCTCGGCAACAATGAGAAGCTGTATAACTTGTTTATCAAAGATATTACGGATAAAACACGAGCAGAAGAAGAACGTGTGCGTCATGCACTCGCGCTCGAGAAACTGAATGCAGAATTGTTTAATGAGAAAATTGCAATTCAGGAACAGCGCGATATCAGTGAACACTTTATTGAATCCGTTCGGGAAGGGCTGGTCATGTCCGATCGCTCTGGCATGATTACCATCGTTAACCGAAGGGTCGAGGAAATGTTCGGCCTTGGTAACTTTCTGGGCAGATCCATTGAAGAATTTGCTCAAGCCATGGATAAGGTTGTCCTGACGGATGACTTCAATCTGGTGGAGCAAACGAAGGCTTTTTTGCACGGGGAACGTGCTTTTGTGGAGACCGAATTCAGTTTTAATAACAAGGAAAAAAGCGTATTTTCCCTCTATATTAAACAAGTGGATGTGCCTGGCAAAAACCATGGGTTCCTGCTTGTGTTCCGCGACCGTACGGAAGAAGAACGCCTGAATCGAATGAAAAACGAGTTGATAAGCGTGGTATCCCATGAGCTGAGGACCCCAGTCGCAACCATTATGGGTTATGTAGAATTAATGATGATGTATGATTTACCTGCTTCACAGCGACAGGAGTTTATGGAAACGATCTCGTCGGAGGGCAGCCGGCTTAGCAGCCTGCTTGAGGATGTACTGGACATCCAGCGTCTGGACAACGACAGCATGACTTATCATATGACCTATGTACCGCTGCTGGAATTAGTGGAGGGTGTTGCCGAGCAATGGAATATCAAATCCATCCAGCGTATCTATGTGCATGCCTTTAACGGCGATTTCTTTGCTTATGCAGACCAGAATCGGATGACCCAGGTGCTTCACAATCTGATTGGCAATGCAGTGAAATACTCGCCAGGAACCGAACGGATTGACATTACCATGTGGGAAGAAAATGAGTGGATATGCATTGATGTACGCGACTACGGAATCGGTATTCCGGAGAATGTGCAGGACCAGCTGTTTACGAAGTTTTATCGTGTGGATAACTCAGACCACCGGCAGATCGGTGGAACCGGACTCGGACTGTATATCTCACGCAAAATTGTCGAAGATCATCATGGAACGATTACGTTTATATCCGCAATTGGCAAAGGAAGTACCTTCAAAGTACGTTTGCCCAAGCAGGAGGATCTCCTCTAGGCAGGGGAGTTGTTCAGAGATGCCATGTTGCTGACGGGATACACATCACTAAGTCTTTATTTTTCAGTGAACTCTACACTGAAAGGTAAAGGCTTTTTTTGTTTTTCAAATTTTCAGGATAAAAAACCATGAACTTTTGCAAACTGTCTATAGCGCCATAATTTGCATCGGATTAAAAGGAGGATGGCAGGTATATGTTTCGCAAGCAGGAGAAAACACTCATTATTGTCTGCCTGGTCGCAGCAGTGGTCGTACTGTATGCCGTTGTGAAAAGTATCATGCGTATCATGAGTTATTGAGCTATTAGGACAAGCAGATACATGAAGCTGTACATCATGATGAAGAGGAGTGTCACCCATGTCATCGCTGGACCCTGTTCTGCTCAGCCGGATTCTGACCGGTCTGACCCTGGCTGTACATATTATATTTGCCTCCATCGGCGTAGGCGTTCCGCTAATGATTGCGCTGGCCGAATGGAGGGGGCTGAGAACTAACGATATCCATTACACCTTGCTGGCACGCAGATGGGCACGGGGATTTGTCATCACCGTAGCTGTAGGTGTCGTCACCGGAACCTCCATCGGTCTTCAGCTTAGCCTGCTGTGGCCGATGTTTATGCGGGTCGCGGGTCAGGCGATTGCGCTGCCACTATTTATGGAGACGTTCGCTTTTTTCGTGGAAGCAATCTTTCTGGGAATCTACCTGTACACATGGGATCGGTTCAAGAAGAAATACACACACATGCTTCTGCTTATTCCGGTAGCACTGGGATCTTCCGCTTCGGCCATATTCATTACAACCGTAAATTCCTTTATGAACCAGCCGCAAGGCTTTACCTTGATTAATGGCATCATGAAGGACATCCATCCGATTGCAGCCATGCTGAACCCGGCTACACCTACCAAGGTTTCTCACGTGCTGGGATCTTCATATACGCTCAGCGCCGGTATTCTTGCAGGTATTGCTGCTTTCAGTCTGCTTCGTGGCCGGGACCATGTCTATTACAAAAAGGCACTCAAGCTCACTACGGTATGTGCCCTCGTATTTGCGGTTAGTACAGTCATGATTGGCGACTCCTCCGGCAAGTTTTTGGCCAAATACCAGCCGGAGAAGCTGGCAGCGGCAGAATGGCACTTCAAGACCATGAAGGAGGCCCCGCTCGTCTATGGCGGAATACTTGACGAGAATAATGAGGTGAAATATGCGATTGAAATTCCGTATGCGCTCAGTATTCTCGCGGGAAATCGTCTGGACACCGAAGTGAAGGGACTGGAAGAGTACCCTGCTGATCTGCGGCCGCCGTTGTCCATTCACTACATGTTTGATTTGAAGGTAACGACAGGTGTGATCATCCTGCTGATTCCTGTTCTGTATGTGTTTCGCCGCTGGCTTCCTGGACGAAAACCATATCCGAAATGGCTCCTGCTCGGTATCGTTTTTCTCGGTCCGCTGGCGATGATCGCCATTGAGCTGGGTTGGATGTTTGCGGAGGTAGGCAGGCAGCCATGGATTTTGCGGGGATACATGAAAGTGTCCGAAGCAGCTACTACCTCTACCTCTGTAGGGTGGATGCTCGTTCTGTTCATCCTGTTATATCTGGTCCTGTGTTTTTCTGCTATTCGGGTACTCAGCAAGCTGTTCCGGAATAAGGAAGCTGAGAAAGAGCTGGAGTCGCTTGGACTTGAGGGAGGGATTGTCCATTGAGCTTCGAAATTGCTGGCATTGCGATATTATGGACATTTTTGTTTGGTTATTTGATTGTGGCTTCCATTGATTTTGGAGCAGGATTTTTCAGTTTTTATAGCTTGCTCACAGGGCATGAGAACAAAATCCATAACATTATTCAGCGCTACCTGTCACCGGTGTGGGAAGTGACGAATGTGTTTCTGATCTTTTTCGTGGTTGGATTGGTAGGGTTCTATCCGGATAGTGCCTTTTATTATGGAACAGCTCTTCTGGTCCCCGGCTCCCTGGCTATTGTGCTGCTAGCTATTCGGGGGGTCTACTACGCGTACAACACCTATGGCAATCATGGTAAAAACAGTCGCATCTACATGGCTTTATATGGTGCGACGGGATTATTGATCCCGGCTGTCTTTTCCACGATTTTGGCCATTTCAGAGGGTGGAATTATTGAGCAGGTTGGTGAGCAGGTGTTTTTTCGCTGGGGTGAATTCCTGACGAACCCATATACCTGGTCGGTTGTACTGCTTGCGCTCGTCAGTGTGCTTTATATTTCGGCGATGTTTCTGTCCTATTATGCCAAGAGAGCTGAAGATGAGATGGCATTTGAAGTGCTGAGGGAATACGCACTGCTGTGGAGCTTGCCCACGATTTTTGCCAGCTTCCTGGCGTTCCTGCAGATTAACAAACAGAATCCCGTGCACTTTGAGCAAATGGTCAATATTTCGTGGATGTTTATCGCATCATTTATTTGTTTTGTTATTGCGGTCTCTCTTGTATGGAAGCGAAAGTACCTCGGTTGGTGCTTCATCGCCGTAATGCTTCAATTCGCCTTCGCCTGGTATGGATACGGCAGGTCGCATCTGCCCTATATCCTGTATCCGTACATTAACATCTATGACAGCTTTACCAACCGGACGATGGGGATTGCGCTCATCACGGCATTCAGTCTTGGTCTGCTGGTGCTGATTCCGTCGCTAATCCTCATCATGAAGCTGTTCCTGTTTGATGCGAATTACGTCCGTGGCCAATCGGGTAAAAAGAAAGGATGAACCTCATGAATCTGGAAGGGGCAACAGGCATTCCGGGCATAACGGGTTTGAGCTTCTTTGAGGAATTCACGATCATGTATGCACCGCCGCTCATTATTGTTGCTGCGATTGCGTTTCTGTTCGTGTATCTGGCAGTAAGCAAAAACCCAAAAGATTAATCCGCCTCTCTTTTTTCAAAAAGGCTTAGGTTGGGTTAAGATATTAGGAAGGGAGGAGGGCCCTTTCATGCCGAAAATCCGTTATAACAACATTGATAATGTAAGTACGGACAAAACGTTAAAGGAATTCAAGCAGTGGAGGGAGCAGCGGCGGAGCAAGGTGAAGGATTATTCATATACCGTGCCCAAACACCCGCCTGAGCTGGATTACCTGCATGCCAACCGGGATGAGACAACCATCACCTGGATCGGTCACTCCACTTTTTTTATTCAATATTATGGACTGAACATCGTAACTGACCCCGTGTGGGCCGAAAAAATGGGATTTCAACGGAGACTGGGTCCCCCCGGTATTCCGATTCAAGATATTCCACCCTTGGATGTCATCCTGATATCCCATTCTCACTATGATCATTTGCATCTCGCTTCACTGCGGAAATTGGTTACCGCCAAAACCTTGCTGATTGTACCGGATGGGCTTAAACGAAAAATGGTGCGCAAGGGCTTCCACCGTTGCCATGAGATGAAGTGGTGGGAGCATACCGTGCTCGGAGGCGTCAAAATCACCTTTGTCCCGGCACAGCATTGGACCCGCCGGACGTTATTTGATACGAATACCTCCCACTGGGGCGGCTACGTACTGGAGCATCATCATGCGCTGACAACTTCGTCCGAGGAGAGTGCGGCTGCAAGTGAGCATAACGAGTCGTCCTTGGATTCAACAACGCAGACATTGCAGCAATCAGAGGGACCGCCTGTTTTGTATTTTGTTGGGGATACAGGATATTTTCAGGGTTTCAAAACGATTGGAGAACGCTTTGACATCGGTGTTACGTTAATGCCGATTGGTGCCTATGAGCCCGAATGGTTTATGACGTCCCAGCACGTCACGCCGGAAGAAGCGCTGCAGGGATTCGTGGAGTCCGGTTCACAGCTTATGGTTCCGATGCATTATGGTACGTTTAAACTCGCGGATGATACGCCTAGGGAAGCGCTGGATCGGCTGGAAGTTGAACGTGAACGACTCGGAATCCACAAAGAACGAATCCGGGTGCTCGGACACGGTGAGACCCTGCGTATTCGTCATGAGGATCATAGAAAGAGCTAACAAAAGCGGGCTATATATGCTAAGGTAAGGATAAATCCGCAGCAATTGCACAATTACCAAAACTTTAACGAGTAAAAAGCGGCTAATTTTCGAATTTGCCGTTTTTTTGTGTTATAATATGGTGCCAGAATAGGCTACGGGATATTGAATCCATGATTGCTATTTATGCAGTAGCAGATTATTAAAATAAAGGATGGTATGCTTAATGATTAGTACAAGCGGCATCACGCTCCGCTACGGAAAACGTGCACTTTTTGAAGATGTGAATATCAAATTCACGCCAGGCAACTGTTATGGCCTGATCGGCGCCAACGGAGCCGGCAAATCAACATTCCTGAAAATTTTGTCCGGTGAAATTGAAGCAAACTCGGGAGAGGTGCACATCACCCCGGGCGAACGTATGGCCGTTTTGAAGCAAAACCACTTTGAATATGATGAGTACCCGGTTCTCGAAACCGTAATTATGGGCCACAGCCGTCTTTACTCCATCATGAAAGAGAAGGATGCGCTGTATGCCAAAGCGGACTTTACAGAAGAAGATGGTCTGCGTGCCGGTGAGCTTGAAGGTGAATTCGCCGAGCTGAATGGCTGGGATGCTGAGCCGGATGCAGCGGCACTCCTGATCGGTCTGGGTATCGATCGTGACATGCATGAGAAGAAGATGACAGAGCTGAGTGGTAACGAGAAGGTTCGGGTCTTGCTGGCACAGGCGTTGTTTGGTACTCCAAACAATCTGCTGCTCGATGAGCCTACCAACCACTTGGATCTTGAATCCATTCAATGGCTCGAGAACTTCCTGATGGATTATGAAGGTACAGTTATTGTTGTATCCCATGACCGTCACTTCTTGAACAAGGTATGTACGCACATTGCGGATATCGATTTCGGTAAAATCCAGCTGTACGTAGGTAACTATGACTTCTGGTACGAATCCAGCCAACTGGCGCTCGCGTTGCAGCGTGATGCGAACAAGAAAAAAGAAGAGAAGATCAAAGAGCTGCAAGCCTTTATTCAACGCTTCTCGGCGAATGCGTCCAAGTCGAAGCAAGCAACTTCGCGTAAGAAACAGCTCGACAAAATCACGCTGGATGACCTTCGTCCATCAAACCGTAAATATCCGTTCATCAACTTCAAACCTGAGCGTGAAGCAGGCAAGCAATTGTTGACTGTCGATCGTATTAGCAAGTCAATTGATGGTGTGAACATGCTGAATGATATTAGCTTCGTGGTGAACAAAGGGGATAAAATCGCATTTGTTGGCCCGAATGGTAATGCCAAATCGCTGCTGTTTGACATCCTTATGGGTGAAGTGGAAGCGGATAGCGGTGAATATACTTGGGGTGTAACAACATCACAGGCGTATTTCCCGAAAGACAACTCCAAATATTTCGATGGTGTAGACATGACTCTGGTGGATTGGTTGCGTCAGTATTCCAAAGATCAGGATGAAACGTATCTTCGCGGATTCTTGGGTCGTATGCTCTTTTCAGGCGAGGAATCCTTGAAAAAGGCAAGCGTACTCTCCGGAGGAGAGAAAGTTCGCTGTATGCTGGCAAAAATGATGCAAACGGGTGCTAATGCACTGATTCTAGATGAGCCAACGAACCACTTGGATCTCGAATCTATTACTGCCCTGAACAATGGTATGATTGATTTTGACGGCACGATGCTGTTCACGTCCCATGACCATCAGTTCATCCAAACCATTGCTAACCGGATTATCGAAATTACGCCAAATGGCATTATTGATCGCCAAATGAGCTATGATGAATATCTGGAAAGTGAAGAAATTAAAGAACTGCGTAAAAAAATGTACCCGGTTGAAGCTTAATTCAAAATAAAATGTTGGGGTTCAGAACCCCAATGTAATAAAAAAGAACCGTAAGCCCTGTTGAAAGGAGCTTGCGGTTCTTTTTCTTGCATAAGCAAATCCGAGATTTCTCTAGGATCCACCTGTACGGCGGCGCTGATTGTTAGGCTTTTTATTGTTTTGGCTCTTCATCGCTTTTGGTCCGCCTTCAAAGTAGGCGCTGGATTGGTTACCAGAGTTCGCCTGTTGTTTCTTCTGCGCCAGTTTCTGGCGTATCGCATCCTGCAAACTGATTTTTTTCGGTTCAGTGTTTTCGCTCATCATTGTTTCCCTCCCGGTCTTACAGTAAGCCGTCCGAATTGGACGGGATGTACCTATTTTATACGTTTTGCAAAAGCCCCACAAGGGCAACCTGATAATAAGCGGGGATCCTTCACTTTTTGACTAGGCCAACACTTTTTCTCAAAGCCTACAGCCATGCGGTTTGGCAACTTTGTTTCGGCTTCCCTACAGCCATGCAACTTGGCAACACTGTTTCTATAGACCCACAAGGGTGGCATTTGGTACCATGTAAAAACCGTAATACGAAACGTAAAAGGAGTGTCGCCCGGTTTGAACGCTTATGAAGAAATACGTAAAGGGGAGCGGGGGGCTTGGGTCAGCATCGCAGCTTATCTGATCTTGTCCGCCTTCAAGCTAATCTGTGGATATTTATTCGCATCCAGCGCATTGCTGGCAGATGGTTTTAATAACCTCACAGATATTGTTGCTTCGGTTGCCGTATTGATTGGACTACGGATTTCTCAGAAACCGCCCGACTCAGATCATGCTTATGGGCATTTCAGAGCAGAGACCGTTGCTGCTTTAATTGCATCCTTTATCATGGCCATGGTTGGACTACAGGTTTTGGTTGAAGCCGTACGTTCATGGTATGAAGGGGACTTTGCAGCACCTAACTTATGGTCTGCTGCCGTCGCTGGAATCTGTGCGGTGGTTATGCTGGGCGTATACCGATATAATCATCGCTTGGCACTGCAGATTAACAATCAGGCGCTTATGGCCGCGGCCAAGGATAATCGGTCAGATGCCTGGGTGAGTATCGGAGCGGCAGTCGGCATTGTAGGGGCCCAATTTGGTTTACCGTGGTTGGACAAGGTAGCTGCAATTGCTGTAGGACTTCTGATTTGCAAAACCGCCTGGGAAATCTTCCGGGATTCCACGCATCGCTTAACGGATGGATTCGATCAAGATCAGTTAACGGATCTTAGGTCATCTGTAGCGCGAGTTCCTGGAGTAGAGATGATTAAGGACGTCAAGGCACGCGTACATGGGAGTCATGTGCTTGTGGATGTAGTCATTGAAGTGGATGGCGGGCTTAGTTTAATTGAAGGTCATCGGATCTGTGATGAAGTGGAGGAACGGCTGAAGCGTTCACACAATATAATGCATGTTCACGTGCATGTTGAGCCGAGAATGGAAGACTTAGCAGAACCTACATGAGTGATCTGAGCTAAATATTTTGTTAAAAAAAAGAGGACAGTCGCTATGAGCGCTGTCCTCTTTACTTATGTTCAGAACGATTATACGATACTATTTAATGGCAACGTGGATCCACGCTTTGCCTTTCCAAGTGTACACTTGAACCCATTCGCCACCATCGAAACCGTCTACAACTTCACCAGTTGTATCGATTACTTGGGCACTCAATGCACCGATTGGTTTACCGTTTGGTGCATCGTAGAACCAAGTGCGCTCCAGAAGATTAAGCAGCATGGTAGGTACAAGAACCTCATCACCTGGTTTTACAACAGGCTCGTCGAAGATTTTGTCATCATCCGTGCCATATGTTGCGCCAGTAACCGTTTCTGTTGTACCTTCAACGGTTTCAACAACCGGTTTGTTTACTTCAACAGCAGGTGTTGTTTCCACAGGTTTTGTTGCCTGGGTTCCTGTCTCCGGAGTTACTGTTCCAGTAACCGCTTCCTCAGCACCGGCAGCAGCAGCCATTGAACCCATCAAAGTCAAAGCAGCGGCAAAACTTACGATTTTTTTCATTGTTTTTTCCTCCTCGGATTAGGTATGTAATTTGTTGTTCTGTGTTAAAAGTAACCAAGCGACCTCACTTGTGAATCAACATTTTAACAATATTTTCTTTTATTCTCCAGAGTCAACTGGAGCAATTGTGGGTATATGGGAAGCTTGTAAATATCAGACCACAGTGGGAGAAAACCGGGCTGGCTATGTAAAAAAAGTCCTGTTTGTGGATAAAAATCCGGTTTAAAGAGAAGTGCGGATGGAATAGGGAAGAAAGGAGCGTAATACATAATAATTAGATGGGGGGACCTTATGCCCTGGGACAATCGATTCAAAAATGACAGACACATAACAAAAGCCTAGCGGCTTTTGCAAGCACGCTAGGCTTTTGTATGTAATCTGATGAAGAGATTATCCAAAGCAACCTGATTCATCGCATTCGGCTGCGTCCGGTAATCAGGGAGATTACGAACAATACAACAAAGATGAAGAAGAGGACTTTGGCAATGGAAGCAGCTGCCTCAACAATACCGAAAAAGCCGAAAATCCCTGCTACAAGAGCAATAACTAGAAATAGTACAGACCATTTCAACATGAGTATTCATCCTTTCGTTTGGGAATATGGGGTCAGCGATGTTCAATCCGCTGCCGTGTGTAGTTGTTCTTTAACCTGGGGGTTTTGTAATGAAACATCTATGGATTTTCCAAAAACAGGGAAGGTTGAAGTCCGTTCTAATTTTGTTTCGCGCCTGAAATGGTCGGGTAACTATAGCAATAACAAAACGATGTATATGAGAAAGCGAGGTTCTTCTATGATCTATCAAATTAGTGTGGCCTTGATTGCGGTGGCTTTTGCAGTATTGGTTTTCTTTTTGATTCGTACATTGAAATCGGCTCAGGGCTCACTGGACAACGTGTCCAAGACACTTCAGGAAGTTCAGAAAACGATTGATGAACTGAGTTATGAAGTGAAGCAGACGGTAAGGCATGCCAATGATATTACGGTTGATGTGCAGCACAAGATGAAACAAATTGATCCGGTAATGGAATCGGTTCAAAATTTGGGAGAGGTTTTGAATGAGGTGACCGAGGCGGCCAAACAGGTATCCACGACGATGATCGCCAAATTTCAAACCAAACGCAACAATCAAGAGCCGCAAAACAAACGTGCAGAGGTAGCTAAAGTACAGACAACGCCTGCAACACCTACGGATCGGACCCTTCAAAGTTATCAGGCTACATATAATGATACGGCAAAGGGCGGGAAAAATTGGGTGAAGTACATCGATCTGGCGGCTAATGTGTGGCAACGTATGCGTAAATAACATGACCGCTGTGTAATCCTGAATGTCTTTCAGAGCGGTGATGAACTGAACTTGATGAAAGGGTGAGAATCATGATGAAACTACTGCTTGTTATGTTTAGCGTAATTTCTCCCTTTTCCGTTCAACCGGCAGCGGTACCTGCTGCTCAAGATATGCAATGGACGGTAGTGGAAGAAGAAGTGCCAGAGGTTACTCTGGCTGCTGATCGATCCGGACCGGTTCGGCATTTTCAGACTCTGAATGGCATTTCCCTGGATGACAGCAAAGGTCATATTATATCTGAGAAGGGTCAGCCCCTTCACAAAAAGGCAGATCCATATCTGGGTTGTCCCGAATATGAGTTTGCTGATGTCAAGGTTGGACTCTGTGAGGATACCGGAGAGATCCAGTATATCCACATTGATGGAACCGAGGAGCGGTTGAAACTCAACCAGCAGTGGATAGACATGAATGTCGAATCCATTCGCCAGGTTTTGGGTGAGCCGTATGTGGTAGCTGAAGATGGAGAAGTGTATCTGCGGGGTAATCAAGCCATTAAGGTTTATATCAAGCCCGGCACCGAGCAGATTGACGGAGTCGATCTGTTTGAAGATCATCTCCAGTAGAGGAGAAATGGTTTCTTATTAAAGAAGCGTTTCAAACCAAGAGAGCAAGGTTATATATTAAAAGTAGCTCGAAAAGAAGATTATCAGAGGAGAGTGGAGACGATGAATTCAACCAATGCGCAAGCTTATGCAAAAGTGGTGGAAAACGGAGTTCAAGCGGTAGAAGCGGTGAAAGAGCTGCAGAATACTGGTTACCTTGCTGATCATATCTTCGTTCTAGCCCACGAGAAGGATCGTACGGACCGAATTGCCGATACAGCGGATGCCAAGGAAATAGGTATCAAGGAAGAAGGCGTATTTGACTCCATGGCGAATTTGTTCCGATCACGTGGTGATGAACTCCGGGCCAAAATAGTATCCATGGGCTTTACAGAAGCTGAGGCAGACTTTTACGAGAGTGAACTTGATAAAGGCAAAGTGCTTGTTATTGCCAAGAAGAAGGATTAATTGGTTCAAATGGTAACTGAAGCATCCTGAACTAGACGAGCTTCAGATTCAAAAACATAGATAAGGAATGGGGATATCCCCATTCCTTATCTATGTTTTTGCGAGTTTGGAAGCGGGATCAGAACGCGGCAAAAACAGGGCAGCGAGCAGGTGTTTTTTCCTGTGGTGGTGCCATTTACTGATAGAAGTTTTTTGCTTTTACGATTATAGTTATAGTAGGAAATGTTATGTCTACCGCTGTATTGATTGCGAAAAATGTATATTTTGGGTTGTTACACGACTTGATAAAAATCGACAAACCCGGAACGGAACGCCACAGATAAGGGAGATAGAAATGAAAATACTTATTGTTGACGACAATCCGACGAATGTCATTATTATTCGAGAGATTCTGAAAAAAGAGAACTATCGTGACATTATAACCGCGAGTTCGGCCATGGAAATGTTTGAAGTTTTGGGAATCGGGGAGGAAAACAACGAACTGCGTCCCAGACCGTCGGATATTGACCTGATTCTGCTAGATATGATGATGCCTGAAATGGATGGAATTGAAGCTTGCGGTGTCGTACAAAAATTCGAAAATCTTAAGGATATTCCTATTATTATGGTTACAGCAATCGGCGACTCCAAGAAACTTGCCGAAGCATTGGATGCAGGAGCGTCAGATTATGTAACCAAACCAATTAACAAGGTGGAGTTAATGGCCCGAATTCGGCTTGCTCTCCGTTTGAAGCAGGAGAAGGATTGGCATAAGGAACGCGATCAGCGCATTCAGGATGAGCTTAAGCTGGCTGCCATGGTGCAGAATGCGGTGTTAAGCCCGGCGATTGAGGATCCGTTGTTCCATGTGAATGCCATCTATAAACCTTCTTTTGAACTGGCAGGAGATCTGTACTCCTGGTACCCGCTTGGTGAAGGACGATATGGGGTATTGCTGCTGGATATGATGGGACATGGTATTTCATCTTCGTTGTTTACCATGTTTATCGCTTCGGTATTGAAGGATACGGTTACGACCTACGTAGACCCCGAGAAGGTAATTCAGGAGTTGAATCGTCGCTTTAATCAGCTGCATCTGGAAAAGCAGTTGGTACAGTACTACTTTACAGCTATATATCTGGTTGTAGATACCCGAATGAAGCGTATTGACTATGTCAACGCGGGGCATCCGCCGGCATTGTTTTTCCAGGAAGATGGTAGTGTAGCGACTTTTGATGCCGTATGCTGTCCGGTAGGTTTGTTCGATAAGATGGATATTGAACCACAGACCATCCACTACGAGGGTGACGGACATATTGCGCTTTATACCGATGGACTGCTGGAGGCCGTTCAAGGGGATCAGGAGGAGCAACTGGAATTCCTGAAAGAGCAGCTGAAGGGCTCACATCAATGGAATGAAGCTCACATGCAGGCTGTGTTCTTTGATGACGAGATTCCCCAAGAGCGAGATGATGATAAATGCCTGGTGTGGATTACGTTAACATAAAGGGGCGGAAAATGAATGAAGATCAGAAATAAGCTGCTGATTGGTTTTACCGCTCTCATGGCCATCTTGATTGTACTTACATTTGTAAGCTATGAACGGCTGAATAGCAGCAATCAACAGGTTGATCAGATGTATCAGGAGCGGTACTTAAAGGTTAGATATACTTCGTCTGTACGCGGAGAAGTTAATGATATAGCGAAAGTACTGGCTAACTTGCTGCTTAACCCAAATAACTCAACGAATGCTGCAGAAAATGACCTTAAGGAAATGCAGGAGCGAGGAGAAGGTTTCCTCAAGGAAGTTCGTGAACGGGCGGATAGTGCAGGCGAGCATCAGCTGGTCGACCGTGTAGATGCTGCGTGGGAATCATATAATTCATATGCGAATAGACAGATCAGCTTGATGTCCCAGGGACGTGTGGAAGATGGAAACAACTACCGCAATTCAACAGGCCTTGCTGTGCAGAAGGAAGCTGTAGATAGTCTAAACGCGCTCTCCCCGTTTTCAGGACCAAGAGATTGATACGGAAATCAGGCAAGCGAACGAGGAGTATAACCGTGCCGTTCAGATTACAGTAGGCATTATGGTTGGTGGCTTGCTGCTTGCACTTGGTGTGATTTTGTGGGTACTCCCAAGTATTACACGAGGGCTGAATACAGTCTCGATGATGATTACAAGTTTTGGAAAAGGTCGGTATCGTACCATCAGACGCATTCAGGTCAAGTCTACGGACGAAATTGGGCAGATTGCGAATGTATTCAAAGAGGTATCGGCAGACCTGGAAGAAAAACAGGAAGTCGAGAAGGCTTACATGCAGGCACAGCAGGATCAAAACTGGATGAGCTCCAACATAGCCAGAGTGCCCGAATTGCTGCGAGGTGTTGGTTCCATTCGTCAGATCTCGCAAATGTTTATCAGTGAGTTTACTCCGGTCCTTGGAGCACAGCTCGGCGTGGTTTATCTGATTGATGAAGAGAAGCATCCCGATGAGTTGAGACGATACGGGGCATACGCCTTCGAGGAGAACAAGGACATTGGCAAGGAAGTATATCGGGTTGGCGAAGGTTTAATTGGTCAAGCAGCCTTGGATATGAAACCGATTATTCTTGAAAATACGCCTGAAGATTACATTCAGATTGGTTCAGCATCGGGTTCTACCCGCGCGACCAGCATTATGATCTTCCCTGTCGTTTTTGAAGATGAACTCATTGGTGTTGTGGAATTGGCTTCTTTTGAAGGTTTTAATGATCTGCATAAACAGTTGTTCTCTCAGCTCATTATGAATCTGGGTGTCATTCTTAATAATGTGCGCCGCCGTCTGCGTGTGGAGGAGCTGCTGCGTGAATCACAGGCTCTTACAGAGGAACTTCAGGTACAGTCCGAGGAACTGCAGACACAGCAGGAAGAACTGCGTCGTTCCAATGAAAATCTGGAAGAACAGACAGATGCCCTCAAACGTTCTGAGGAACTGCTGCAGCGTCAGCAGGAAGAGCTCGAACATTTTAATACCGAATTGATTGCCAAGACGCGTGCACTTGAAGAGCAGGTTCGTGAAGTCGAAGAGAAAAATGACGAAATTGAGAAAACGAAAACGCAGTTGGAACAGCAAGCCATGCAGCTGTCGATGACAAGCAAATACAAGTCCGAGTTCCTGGCAAATATGTCGCATGAGCTTCGGACACCGCTGAACAGTCTGCTGATCCTGTCTCAATTACTGTCTGAAAACAAGGAAGGCAATCTGAGCAGCAAACAGCAGGAATATGCTCAAACGATTTATATGTCCGGTGCGGATCTGCTTAAAATGATTGATGAAATTTTGGACCTGTCCAAGGTAGACGCAGGAAAAATGGATATCAATTATGAGACAGTTCGAATGGATGAGTTGACCGCTTTTGTGAAACAAAACTTTGGCCCCATGGCCAATAAAAAAGAATTGGATCTCAATATTGAATTTGAAAGTAATCTACCGGAATGGGTGTACACTGACGGGCATCGTGTGAAGCAAATTTTACGCAACTTGTTGTCGAATGCCTTCAAATTTACCAACCGGGGATCTGTTAGCATTATTGGACGGAAGATGAAACCGGAAGAACTTCCGGGGTATCTGAACACCAATCAGGAATATATCGGATTTACCGTGAAGGATACAGGAATTGGAATACCTTCAGACAAAACAGATCTGATCTTTGAAGCCTTCCAGCAAGTCGATGGAACTACCAGTCGCAAATACGGAGGAACCGGACTAGGCCTATCCATCAGCCGTGAACTTGCTCGTCTGCTTGGCGGAGCCATTCAGGTCGAGTCCTCTGAAGGTGTGGGCAGTTCGTTTACGTTATACCTACCGGACAATCATGAAGAAGCAGCTCCGGAAGAGGAAGGTGCTTCCCTGGCGGCTGCATCTGCCGAGTATGATTCGTCTGCAAACCAATCCGGGACAATACGTTCAAGCAGGCAAACGGTCATTGCACCAGAATCTGACAGTATTTCCCTAATGAACATGCCAGCAAACGACACGGCTGTATCCGTCCAGATGGATGATGATCAGGACAATCTAGCGGATGGTGACAAAATTCTGCTCATTATTGAGGATGACGTGAATTTTGCTCACATTTTGATGGATATGGCGAGAGGAAGAGGATTTAAGGCAATTGTGGCCACTCAAGGAGACAAAGGACTCGAAATGGCCCGTCAATATTTGCCGGATGCGATTATTCTCGACATTCAGCTTCCGGTCATGGATGGTTGGGCGATTCTGGGCGAACTGAAGAGCAGCTCGGCAACACGCCATATACCGGTTCATGTTATTTCCGTGATTGATGATATGAAGCAAGGATTGATGATGGGGGCCATTGCCTACCTGAAAAAACCATCTAGTAAAGATTCGCTGGATAAAGCCTTCTCGCATATCGAATCCTATACAGAGAACCAGTTGAAACGTTTGCTAATTGTGGAAGATGACGAAGTACAGCGCAAAGCAATCATTGAACTTATCGGGCATGATGATGTTGCCATAACGGCTGTGTCTACTGGCAGCGAGGCTTTAACCGAACTCCATAGCCAGCGGTACGATTGTATGGTGCTGGATCTGATGTTGACGGACATGACCGGATTCGAGTTGCTTGACCAGATCAGGGATGATGAATATCTGAATGATCTGCCGATTATCATTTACACAGGCAAAGAGCTGGATAGCAAGGAAGAAATGAAGCTGCGCAAATATGCGGAGTCCATCATTATCAAAGACGTGAAATCACCTGAACGTCTGCTGGATGAGACAACCTTGTTCCTTCACCGGGTAGAAGCCAATCTGCCGGAAGACAAGCGCCGAATTCTGCAGAAGCTGCATAACAAGGAAACCTTGTTTGAAGGTAAGAAAATACTGCTCGTGGATGATGATATTCGAAATGTATTTGCCCTTTCGAGTGTGCTTGAAGGCTATCGAATGGATGTTACGTTTGCTGAGAACGGGCGCGAAGCTCTTGAGATTTTGGATAAGAACCCGGATATTGACCTGGTGTTAATGGATATGATGATGCCGGAAATGGATGGATACGAGGCGATGACACGTATTCGGCAGATTCCGAGATTCGAGAAATTACCAATTATTGCACTGACGGCCAAAGCCATGAAAGATGATCGGGGCAAGTGTATTGAAGCTGGTGCATCCGATTATGTGAAGAAACCGATTCAAACAGATCAACTGTTATCATTAATGCGCGTGTGGCTGTATTCGTAACCCAATAGTTTGGGTAATGAACAACAATACAGCTATTACGCAAGTAACAAATGAAGAAGTGGAGAGAATCTATGACACCGTGGGAACCTACCGAGGCTGATGAACAATCGGTCCGCATGCCGCAAGATGAAGAACGCGAATTGATTGAGATTGAGTTGTTATTGGAAGGTATGCACCGTCTATATGGATATGACTTTAGAAATTACGCATTGCCATCTTTGAGACGAAGAATCTGGCACTACGCACATTCGGAAGGTCTTAAAACGATATCCGGGCTTCAGGAAAAGGTTCTGCATGAACGTTCAGCATTCGAACGTTTTGTACAGAATCTGTCCATTCCGGTGACCGAAATGTTTCGTGATCCTGCGCTCTTCCGGACATTCCGTGAAAAGATCATACCTGTGTTAAGGACATATCCTTATATTCGGATTTGGCACGCAGGCTGCTCCACGGGTGAAGAGGTGTATTCCATGGCGATTATGCTGCATGAGGAAGGTTTGTATGACAAGGCACGGATCTATGCCACCGATATGAATGACCGCTCACTGCAGCAGGCCAAGGAAGGCGTATATGGTATTGAAAAGATGAAATTATACACAACAAACTATTTGGAGGCAGGGGGTACCAGAGCCTTCTCCGAATACTATACAGCGAAGTATAACTCCGTTATGTTTCATCCTTATCTGCGAAAAAACATTATTTTTGCAGAGCATAATTTGGCAACAGACCGGTCATTTAACGAATTTAACGTTATCTTTTGCCGTAACGTCATGATTTATTTCAATGATGAACTAAGGAACCATGTGCATGGGCTATTTCATGAGAGCTTGAGCCATTTTGGCATTCTTGTTCTGGGATCCAAGGAATCGATCCATTTCACAGAATTTAGTGATGCTTACGAGCCGTTAGACCGGACGGAAAAAATATACCGGAAGATCAAATAGGGGGTTAGGGTTAGCCATGGGGCTCAATGAACCAATCCACATATTATTGGTAGATGACCGCCCCGAGAATCTGCTTGCTCTAGAAGCAGTTTTGGAATCGGAACAGTATAAACTCGTCAAGGCAACTTCTGGAGAAGAGGCACTTCGATGCTTGCTTAAAGACGAATTTGCGGTCATTGTGCTTGATGTGCAGATGCCTGGAATGGACGGAATTGAGACAGCGAAGTTAATTAAAGCGCGTGATAAATCAAAGGATGTACCCATTATCTTTATCTCTGCCAACAGCAGGGAAGCAGAACATTTATTTGCCGGGTATTCGGCAGGTGCCATCGATTACATGGTGAAACCGTTTATCCCCCAGATTCTCAAATCCAAAATTGAGGGTTTTGTCGAGATGTTCATCACGAACAAACGACTGAAAACCCAAACCATGCTGCTTCATCAGAAAACGCAGGAACTCGAGAAAATGAATCAGCAGCTGATTCAGGCCAAAGAGGAAGCGGAAATCGCAGCCAAAGCCAAAACCGAATTTCTAGCAATGATGAGTCATGAGATCCGTACACCGATGAACGGTGTTATCGGGATGGTCGATTTGCTGATGGAGACGGAATTGAAGGATGAGCAGAAGGAATATATCGATATCGTGCGAAAGAGCGCAGATGCACTTGTAACGGTTATTAACGATATTCTTGATTTCACCAAGATGGAATCCGGGAAAATGGAGCTGGAGGAGCATCCGTTTGATCTCGTTACATGTATCAAAGAAGTATTGGGCCTGTTCGCAATGGAAGCAGGTAAAAAGAATCTGGAGCTGGACTATTTCCTCGAGGATTCCGTTCCTGCCTTGGTGTACGGCGATATGGCTAGACTGCGTCAGGTCCTGATGAATCTGATTGCCAATGCCATCAAGTTTACGGACCAGGGTGGAGTCTACCTGATCGTTTCTGTTAACGAAGAAAAAGACGGTAGAATGACCTTGGAATTTGCAGTAAAGGATACAGGTATAGGGATATCCTCAGATAAGGTGGATCGCCTGTTCCAGCCATTTTCTCAGTTGGATACATCGATGACACGCAAGTACGGTGGAACTGGCTTGGGACTTGCCATTTGCCGGACGTTAGTGGAAATGATGGGTGGCAGCATTCATCTGGATACGAGCGAGAAGCGTGGGGCTACCTTTGTCTTCACCATTCAGGTACAGCGCTATGTAGAGACGGAACTGACCATCGGGAATGGAGAAGAACAACTGGAGAATATGGAACGTTATGAAATGCAGCCTTCCGTATTAATTGTCGATGATCACCCCATTAACCAAAAGTTGATGTCGATTATGCTGAGCAAGCTGGGCTTCACATCAGATACCGCAGAAGATGGACAGAAGGCGCTGGATATGGTTCTAGAGAATCCAGGCTATGATTATATATTTATGGATTTGCAAATGCCGGTTATGGACGGATTGGAATGCACACGTAAAATTCGGGAAAGTCTTCCGAAGGAAAAGCAGCCTGTTGTACTGGCCATGACTGCTAATGTAATGGAGGGCATCCAGCAGCGCTGCCTTGCTGTCGGAATGGATGATTACATCAGTAAACCCGTCAAGATGGGCAGTGTGAAACAAAAATTGTCGCGATTTCAGGAAGACCGCAAGGGCTTTAAATCAGCCTCCTCACCCATGAATCGAGCAAATTGAAATAATTGCTAATTATGATTTTGTTTCACCTGGGCACAAGTTGGGTTATTAGGTAAGGAAACCATTGATCAGGAGAGAGATGTCTAATGAATACAAATAAAAATGAAAAATTCAATGCAAAGACCGAAACACAAAACGGCGTGTGCACGGTATATCTTACCGGCGAACTGGATTTGTCGGTAGCTCCTGAATTTCGTTTGGTCATGGAGCCACTTGTGGACAACAAGGAGCAGGATTTGATTATTAACATGAAGGACCTGAAGTATATCGATAGCACAGGGATTGGAATCCTGTTATCTGTTCTGAAGGCACGACATGGAATGGAAGCACGCTTTGAAGTACAAGAAGTTCCTGCGCAGATTCAGAAGCTTTTTGATATGACGGGTATTGCCAAATTCTTTGTCTCACAGAAGAATTCCCAATAGGAAAGGATCGAAAAAGGAATGAATGCAGAAGTTCAAAGAGTCACCCTTAACTTACCGGCGACAGCTGATTACGTGGATATTGTAAGACTGAATCTTTATGGTGTAGCGTCCAAAATGGGATTTTCTTATGAGGACATTGAGGACATGAAAGTTGCTGTATCCGAGGCTTGTAACAACTCTGTATTATATGCCTACTCACACGAAGGCGGTATGGTTGAGGTTGTTTTTGAAGTGGACAACGAAACATTGGCTATTACAGTCAAGGACGAAGGTGCAAGCTTCGAAAACGTCAACCCGGCAGTATCACGCGCAGGCCTTCATGACACTGAGCTGACAGATGCCCAAATTGGTGGACTTGGATTCTATCTGATGCAAGCCCTGATGGATGATGTCAGTGTGGAAAGTGAGACGGGCAAAGGTACGAAAGTTGTACTCGTAAAACGTCTTGCAAGAAGTGAGGAGAAAGTATGAACGAAAAAGTGACTCCCCCAGAGTCCATGTCTGAATCCGTGGGTTTGATTTGGGAATACCAGCAAACCAAGGATAATGAAATTGCAACAGTGCTTATCCGCAAATATGAACCGATGGTGAAGATGGCAGCAGGCAAGATTGCCCGGAATCGTCCGGATCTGTACGAAGATCTGTATCAGACTGGCCAAATGGCTCTGATTCGCCTTCTGCAGCAGTACGATATTAATCTAGGCATTCCGTTTGAACCTTACGCCATGAAAAGCATGATCGGTCATATGAAAAACTATCTCCGGGACAAATCCTGGTATATTCAGGTACCTCGACGAATCAAGGAAAAAGGTGCACTTGTTCAACATGCTATTGATGAATTGACGGTGAAGTTTGAACGCTCACCAAGTGTGGATGAGATTGCTGAATACCTTGACCTGACCCCAGAGGAAACCATCGAAGTGTTAGCTGGTCGGGAATGTTACCACTACGTCTCACTTGATTCTCCACTGTCTCAGGATGAAAGTGCAGCAACGCTTGGTGAACTCATCAGTGCAGACGTAAATGATTTTGATTCGGTGGAGAAGCGGATGGACTTGCAGCAGGCATTGGGACAGTTGAAGGAACAGGAGCAGAAGGTGCTGATTTTGGCCTTCCAGGATGGTCAGTCTCAACGGGCGATAGCTCAGAAATTGGGTGTATCCCAGATGAGTGTTTCCCGAATTCAGAAGAGAGCTACTGAAAAACTGAAACAGATCATGTCTAATGCTTCAATGTTATGAGATGTGAATCCCTGATGTTGTTAAGTACGGCATAAGAAGGACACGTGATTCCACTGGAATACATACGTGTCCTTTTTTGAAATTTGTTTTGGATGTGCTGTATATTATGAAATCCAGGAGTGATGTTGTGACGGTGGATCGGGTCAAGCTGGCAGCCAGGCGTGACAAATTATCATTTTCGGAGCAGTGGGATTGGTGGGACTGGGTCGCACCAGAAGATAAGGAGATGGCCGAAGTTATAGAGGGGCTTATTGAAGAGTTCCCAGAGATGCAATACTTCCTTCGTAAGATCCCAGAGGTGCATTCCAATTACCTGTCTGTACGGTATTTAAACGGGACAGATCCGGTTATATTTGGTTCACTTTTATATGCAGTCAAAAATGAGAAAGATAGTTCACGCAAAGATAATCAGATGTTTTTCTATGTCGACCAAAAAAGTTTGGTAACGATTAATTTGGATGATAACACCAGAGGAATTATGAATACGGGAGAACGCTCTGCCATGCTGCAGCAGTGTAACACAGCTCGTGATGGGATGTTTGTTCTGTTCCGGGCCATACTGCACTACTATCATGTGGGCATGGATCAGTTTGAAATGCATTTGCGTGAACTGGAACGGAAGATGGAATCGCGGAATGCTCGAACATTGATGGACCAAATTCTTGAAGCGCGGTTTGAGCTTTTGTATTGGAGCAATCTGTTTATTCCTTATTCTGAATTAATGGCTGCAGCGCGGGAGGCCTATCTGGATGATATTGAGGACAGTCGTTTCTTCAAGCAGCTGCAGCACCGGATCGAGCGTATGGAGCGTCTCTTTCAGCACTATGAAAAAGAAATCGACACACTCATTTCTATAGATAATGCGACTTCCGGTGTACGTGGTAACGAGATTATGAAGACACTAACCATCGTTACTT
The DNA here is from genome assembly GCF_040546835.1 of Paenibacillus sp. PvP094. Taxonomy (NCBI): domain Bacteria; kingdom Bacillati; phylum Bacillota; class Bacilli; order Caryophanales; family Paenibacillaceae; genus Paenibacillus; species Paenibacillus sp. PvP094. The sequence goes on from NZ_JBEPOM010000001.1 coordinate 3,053,461, forward strand.
CGGTATGTACGCCCGCAACGGCTGCCGGTGCAATCTGGGGGATGAACTTCGAGAACTTGCCTTTGATAGACAAGACATGGGGAGTTGTATTGGTCATCGCACTCATCCTCGCCAGCATGGCTAGCATGTATGTATGGATGATGATGAAAGGCTGGACCGGAGATCTGTTGAAGTTGAAGCCCACGCAGCGACCGGCTGATGACCCCGGGAAACGGGGCAATTCCGTGCGGAAGGGATGATGGCTCTTAGCCTAGCTCTTGTAATCGTCAATATATCCAAGCAGATCTGCAATGTATTGTCCCACAATCGGCATGTTTACAAATTGACTGAGTATAAGACCTAAGAGACCAAGGACAACAAAGGTTCCGAGGGTAAGTCCAAGTCCTCTCGCCATACCTGCAGTAAAATTGGTGATGATCCGTTTTTTGGGACTGGTGTAATTCTCGATAATATCCTTGATCTGTGCCTTTTCCAAACTGTCCGCAAGCTGATCCAGGCGTGTGTTCAGTTTTTTGACTTCATGGCGCAATTCAAAAGGATGTTCTGCCGTATCATACTGCTGCGATGGTTTGCTTCCAGTAACGGGGGTATTTCCGTTTAATGTGACTTTGCTCATGTGAGTCCTCCTCCTATTACAATGGATGAAAAATAGCCAGCTGAAACTCAGCTGGCTATTGACCATTCGCTCAAGCCTTTACAGGCTGGTCGAATTCAGCTCTTTTCGTGCATCTTCCTTTGCTTCCTCGGAAGCGGAAGCAACTTCGCTGGTCGCTTTAGTTGCTTCATCCGCTACATCCGCGGACGCTTTCCTTACCGATTCCATGACGTCGTTACGGCCTTGGTTCACCGTTTTTGCGATATCGGAAGTTTTGGTAGAAACAGTTTTAGCGAGTTCGGTAGCCTTGTCACTGACAACGGCTGCAACTTCCTTGGTGCGGTCGGTAACCATACCAACCTTCTCGGAAAGGTCGCCGCGAAGTTCGCGTCCTGGTTTAGGGGCGAAGAGCAATGCTGCTGCTGCTCCCAGCAAGCCACCAATGAAAATGCCTTTTGCGAAAGTCGAACCGCTTTGTACAGGATATTGATCTTCTGCTTTATTCATGTCTAATCACTCCTTCTTTAAATTAAAAAACGTTTACGAAACAACGAACACCTTGTTGACCGATCAGGCAGCCTGTCTGAACAGCCTGGACACAAGCCCCAGCAAAAAGACAAAGAGTGCTGTACCAATAATGGCAGGGATCACGGCGAAATTACCGATAACGGGTCCCCAATTACCAAGCAACAGTGCACCCAGCCAGGCTCCTACAAAACCGGCAACCATGGCTCCAATGATGCCTCCAGGCATATTGTGACCGGCAAGTGCATCTCCGATGAGGCCGATGATAACTGCCAAGATGATGCTGAGAATAATGCCCCACATAACAACCGCCTCCTTTACACTTGATGCAGGATGTTGTCTGTTCGCGTTTGCTTACTTCGTATATAAACGTCGTGCATCAAGCTGAAACAACTGAAGCAGATATGGGCATCCTGGAATTTGAAGGAATTTCAGATCATTCGTTTGATTGCACCAATCATGCACACAAGCCAGGCTAGTCCGGCAACGAATCCGGCAAATACGTCTGTAGGATAGTGCACGCCGAGCATAATCCGGCTAATTCCGATGAGACCGATAAACCCTATACCGCACACAATAGGCAGCATAATGGAGGCAGATTGCGTCTGTCGTTCAATGGCCCAGATGACAAAAAACATGCCGTAAAACCCCATGGAAATCATGGCGTGACCGCTGGGGAAGCTATATCCATGAACCACCATTAAATGATCAAGTTCAGGCCGGCTTCGACGGAAAATTTCCTTCAATCCAACGTTAAGCAGCCACATGACTGCAAAGCTGCCCAGAACTACATAGCCATAGATGGAGTATCGTGAATTACGGTGTATAAAGAAGAGGGCCGCTGCACAGACTGCGGCTAATGCCGAGATCTTGAAAGAACCAATGGCAGTAATGAAGGTAATGACAGGCAGAAGGGCAAGGCGAGATTCAGAATGGAGATAAAACCAATGTTGAATTCGATCGTCTAATTGAATAATAAAATGAGTCCCCAGCCAGGCACCTAATATGGCCATAACAATGACTAGAGCAGAACTGAACAGAACGCCTATTCCACTCCAGACAAAAAGGGAGCGCCAAGGTAAACGCGGAGAATTTCTGAACAAAGAGGAATTGCTTTCACGCAGCATAAATGATATCTCCTTCAAGATAGGATTGGTTAAACATTCCAGATTGCTATAGGCTTACCCGAAAATCATGTCGAAAAAACTGAAAAAACATTGCATTTGTACTATAATTTAAAGATATCCCATGCGGCGTAATGACGCAAAGCAGAGATGAGACTGGGAGCATAAAGGAGAGAACTCGCATGGAGAGTGCGTTGTTAGTTAAAGAATACCGTGCAGGCGTGATGGAATGCGCCCACTTTGGACACATAAGCATCACGAATGAAAAAGGAGATGTCGTTTATTCGGCAGGCAATCCACATTTCAGAGCATTTACCCGCTCATCTGCCAAGCCTTTTCAGGCCATTCCAGGCATTCGAGCAGGAATTGCAGCCCACTATGGGTTAACCTCCCAAGAAATCGCGATCATGGCATCTTCCCATCGTTCGGAGCCAGAGCATATTAAAGTGCTGGAGAAATTATCGGCCAAACTTGGATTGGGAGAAGAATGCTTGATTTGCGCGGCAAGTTATCCATTGAATGATGATAGCCGAAATCAATGGCTGCGCAATCAAGGAGAGAAGCGAAGAATACTGCATAATTGTTCGGGGAAACACCTTGGCATCCTGGGTTACAGTCAGATGAAAAACTTCGATCTGGACAGTTACGCGGAGCGGGAGCATCCGGTGCAGCGTGAAATTCTGAAAACGATGGCTGATATGGCTGGAATTGAGCAGAAGGAAATTGAACTCGGGACGGATGGCTGCGGCTTTCCGGTATTTTCGTTGCCTTTATCGGCGTTGTCGAATGCGTATCTGAAGCTGGCTTGCCCGGATTTAATTGAAGATGAACCGACACGCTCGGCAGTGGAAACCATTACGTCTGCCATGAATGATCAGCCTCTTATGGTTGGCGGAACCGGACGGGTTGATTCGGTGCTTCTGGAAGACAGCAATATTGTTGCTAAAGGCGGCTTCAAGGGAGTATTCGGTTTTGCACTGAAAAAGGAAAGGCTCGGGATAACATTTAAAGTGCTCGACGGATCTGAAGATGAATGGGCATGGATTGCTAAATCAATCCTTGTACAGATTGGATATTCCAATCGGACAACTATTGAACGACTGGCTCAAGTGTTCCCTCCTGAAATCCGTAATGATGCCGGAAATATTGTGGGACATGCGGATTGTGAATTCGTGCTTCACTCACCTGAGGAAAGCGTATAACCATAAGCTAGGGGCGTGATTAGAATCCCCGGACCCCGGGTAAAGATGAGATACCAACAGGTATTCATCTAAGCATTCATATACACGCAAGACCTGCTGTCAGATGTAGATAGCAGCTCTAAACCCTTGGAGGTGGATGAACATGATTAAAGTAGTGACATCGGAAGAAAGGCACACGTCGGATCGAGGTTGGATACACAGTGAGTTCAGCTTTTCTTTTGCAGATTATGACGATCCAAGCAATGCGCATTTTGGTTGCCTGCTGGCTCATAATGACAACACGCTGATGCCGCAGGAAGGCTTTAAACGACATCCACATCATGACCTGGAAATTGTAAGTTACGTAATATCCGGTAGGCTCAAGCATACAGACAGTATGGGAACTGAACAGGTACTTGAGCCGGGAACGGTACAGGTGATGAGTGCAGGCACCGGTGTGGAACATTCCGAGACCAATCCGTCCGAGGATGAACCGGTACGTTTCCTGCAAATGTGGTTCCTGCCATCCCAGCGCATGCTGAAACCATCGTATACGAATCGGCAATTTGACCCGCAGGAACAGCTGAACCGACTGTGTCCCGTTGTATCCGGACAGGGAGGGGAAGGTGCCGAAGGCGCGCTTCCAATTGCACAGGATGTGACCTGTTATCTGACCAAATTGGAGTCCGGTAAAAAAATCATGTATCCACAGCATGAAGACAGACGCACTCATTTTTTTCTGATCAGTGGTCATGTGGATATCGCCTGTGCGGATGGGAATTTCAATCTGAAGCCAGGGGATGCTGCCCGTATTCGAAAAAGCTGTGATCTGCAGATTACGAGCACAGGAAGCGAAGTAGCGGAATTTGTACTGGTAGATTTGCCTTAACTTGCTTAAATGACAAGTCATACTAGCAAATGAGGATATCAAGTAAGCTAAAAGATAAAAAGGACCTGCCCTCCATTTGGTGGAGGCAGGCCCTTTTTATTTGTGTGAACGAAGATGGGCTGCTTTTAAGCTTTACGCAGGTTCCCCAGTTCGGAAGCAACAGCTTCCACTTCTGAAATACTGAGATGCTCCTTGCTCATCACCATCTCATACAGATCATGCAAATCCTCGTATTTATCGAGGGGGAATGCCGAAGCCTGCATAGCCGCACCACTGGCCATACGCAGCTTGGTTTTGATCGCTTCAATCATATATTCCATGTTGGCCGCGTTCGGTTGTGTCAAATCCATCGTTATGTCCATCCCTTCCGTATCGGAAACTGTTGTCATTGTATCATGATTGGACAGGCACAGGCCAATGTTTTGCGGGAATCCCCCTGTATCGGATAAAATGTAAAAAAACAATACTCATTCACATTGCTTCTGTGCGTGTAAAGGAGGGAAAAAGATTGGCAGCATACAAGCGTGAAATGGTGCGCCACCAGAGTCGAGAAACGCCAAAAGGTGTGCCTGGAGAAGACCTGGTTTTATTTTTCAAACACATTTATGAGCAGCATTCACCTGATGAAATAACATTTGTCTGCATTGGAACGGATCGTTCATCGGGAGATGCACTCGGGCCTTTGACAGGAAGTCTGCTGGAGGAGCACGGAGTGGGTCATGTTGTAGGAACGCTAGCAGCACCTTGCGATGCAGATACACTGGAGAAACGGATGTCTCAAATCCCGGCACATCATACCATTGTTGCTATTGATGCCTGTCTGGGTCCAAAACATGCCACAGGTACATATTATCTTTCCCATCATGCGTTGAATCCGGCACAATCCGTAGGGGGGAAGCTGCAGCCTGTTGGGCATTATAGTGTGGCAGCTGTAGTAAACGTCAATGGTCCCAGGCCCTATTCCATCCTGCAGATGACTTCGCTTCATCTCGTCATGAACATGTCCCGAACGATCGCTGACGCAGCGTTTGCGGCGAGGAAAATGAGATAAACGTTTCATTCATGTGATGAAAGCTTAATAATATACAACTTGAATGACAAGAAGTTGGTTATATACAATGAATATAATCAATTCAATTCGCGCAGAGAGAGGGATTCATATGGAAAAAGTGATATGTGATGGAACGACGATATGTTATGCCGAACAAGGCAAGGGAGAAGCACTTATTTTGCTGCACGGATACTGCGGCAGTTCATCATATTGGGATGAAGTTGTGCCGGAGCTTGCACGTCATTATCGCTGCATCGTACCCGATCTGCGTGGACACGGTAAGACGGACGCCCCTATGGGAACATACACAATAGATCAAATGGGCAATGATGTTCTGCAATTAATGGATGAGCTGAATGTGGACAAGGCTGTCCTGCTTGGACACTCCATGGGAGGATATATCGCCCTTTCCATCGCTCAGCGCCATCCGGAACGACTAAAAGCCTTTGGTTTGATCCATTCTACCGCATATCCGGATAGCGAAGAGGGCAAGGAAAAGCGTCTTCGTGCAGTATCGGCTATTCAGACGGATGGTATTGTAAGCTTTGTGGATGGATTGGTTCCGGGATTGTTTGCTCCTGAACATGTGGAGCGGTTATCGGCAAAAGTATCACGTGTCAAGGAAATCGGGTACCAGACCGCACCTCAGGGTGCAGTTGGAGCCGCACTGGCTATGCGGGAACGTCCGGATCGCCGTGATGTTTTATCGGCTACACCGTTACCGGTTTTGCTGGTTGCAGGTGAAAAAGACCCTGTGATCCCGCCGGAACGCACGTTTACGAGCGATAAACCGCATATTGTACAAGCGGTCATTGCCGGAGCGGGCCACATGAGCATGTATGAAGCACCGGAACAGTTGATTCAGGTCATTAGTCAATTTATGAACGGTTTACCGAAGGCGTAAATCTCTGAAGTCTTTATTCTCAGCAGAGTGGATCATTCAGCATATATCGTTATCCTAAGAAACCCCTGAGACGTCTCTATAAAGACACGGGGGTTTCTTTTTGCATCCTGGAATCCAAGAGGATGTCCTTTTTGGCTTTTTGATAGGGCATGAATTAAACTAGCAATAATGGATGATGATCCGAATGAGCGAATGAGGGGGCATATTTGATGTTCAGAAAAGACTATCTGCTCCGCATGATGGAGGAAATGACCGAGGCGATTGGCAAAGCATTTACACTCAGACAACAGCGGAAACATACGGAGGCACTTTCAGAATTGGACGAGCTGCTTCGCAGGCAGTTTGGCATGAATTTGTCTTTGCTGAATTCTCTCCCCGCAGAGGATGTCATTGAAATGTTTCGTTTTCGCGGAGTCATTGAAGTGGACAATCTGCAGCAAGCCGCGCGGCTGATCGAAGAGGAAGCTTATATTTATGGAGAGAAGGCCAGAGTGGAAGGCATCAATGATCAAGAGAAACAGGATTCAGAGGATGAAGGACTTATCCGGTTAATGAAATCATTGCACTTTTATCTGTATGCCCTGAATCATGGTGCCAACCCGAAGCTGCTGGATGCACCGGAACGCGTGCAATCGATACTGGAACAAACGAAAGAATACGAACTTCCTGCCCGTACGGAGAAACAGCTTGCGCTGTATCAAGAACAACATGGGCGATATGATCTGGCCGAGAACAGCTGGTACCGCGTTCTGCGGGTAGGCGAGGGGCAGCTCGTGAATTATCGCGAAGATGTGAAGGCCTTTTACGAACGATTGAGCAAGCTTGAAGATGGGCAACTGGAACAGGGCGGCCTGCCACGTCAAGAAGTGGAGGAAGGTCTAGCCGAACTAATCCGCTAAGCGGAGAACAAACCATGACACAAATGGAATAAAGCTTGTTAGGTGTCTTCACTTGGAGCGGCACCGGAATTGTGGTATGGTTACGGTTGACCAAACCAAATCGAAAGTGAGATGTACCCCGTGGATTCATTGCGAAAGCTTATACAAGACATCTTTGAGCAGAATTCGCTGATTACAGCGACCTGGAGCCAGCTGCGCAGACGGGACAATGTCTCGTATACCAAAGTGCAAGTCAAGCCGGTAACGCTGAAGAATCAGCTGCATTATCAATTCGCATTTCATTATAACAACAAAGTGCTGCACGAGAATTTGACTCCGGCTGAAGCGATAGAACGCATGACTTTGCTGTGCGAAGAGACGTTTCGTCAAGGGCTCCTCTGTACGACAGAGGCAGATTATCAAATTTTGATCAGCAAAAAATATAAAGTATCCATTCTGACCAAATCTCCATCCAAGACGTCAGTGGATCTCTCGCATAACCGCAAGAAGCAATACGTGCTGGAAGAGGGAGTCCCTGTCTCGTTCCTGGTTGAACTGGGCATTATGAATGAAGAGGGCCGGGTATTGGCCCGCAAGTACGATAAATTCAGACAGATCAATCGTTTTCTTGAAATGGTACAGGATGTCATTCCGTATCTGCCTGAGGGACGTCCGCTTACCATCGTTGATTTTGGCTGCGGCAAGTCCTATCTGACCTTTGCCTTGTATCACTACTTGTCGGTACAACAGCGCAGATCGCTGAAGATCATCGGTCTTGACCTGAAAGCGGATGTCATTGAACATTGCAACGCTCTTGCACAGCGGCTGCACTATGGTGATCTGAAGTTCCTGGTTGGTGATATTGCTGATTACGACGAGCTGAACGAAGTGGATATGGTCGTGACACTGCATGCCTGTGATACGGCGACCGATGCGGCACTGGAGAAAGCTGTCCGTTGGGGCGCTTCAGTCATATTGTCCGTACCATGCTGTCAGCATGAGCTGTTTGACCAGATTGAATCTCCGGTAATGAATCCGTTATTGTCCCATGGTATTCTGAAGGAACGCTTCTCCGCACTGGCAACAGATGCCATTCGCGCGAAGCTTCTGGATCTGATGGGTTACAAAACGCAACTGCTGGAATTCATTGATATGGAGCATACACCCAAAAATATTCTGATTCGTGCTGTGCGTGGACAGGCGGGTCAAACGGCTGATATGTGGAAGGAATACACAGAGTTCCGTGATTTCATACATGCGGATCCGTACTTGGAACGGGCTTGTGCAGACCTGCTGCCAGGTGGTGCCAATCCGATTGAAACAGCAGAAGGCGATGTAACGGAAAATAATACAGATCGTTCAAACGGGAAATCGACAACCAGCCCAGACTCTTGTGACCACTGCTAAATTTCGCAAAGCGCTAACCATAGTTGGCTGATGGTCTGCCATGTCCAGGAATGGACATACTGGTATGAGGGTCCCGTTATGGAAACGAATAAACGATTGTGCTTTATATGAATGAAAAGGATGACGGCGAGACATAAGACAGGAGACCCTTTGAGGGTCTTCTGTCTTTTTTTGTATGTCATGCTTGCTGAGTGCGAATGAAATCCAGCATGGGAGGTTTGCATTGTTTGTTCCATAAAAGAAGTTGGGAAGGAGGTAGGCAGTTGCAGAAGCAGAGATACAGCGATCACATGGTTGTGCATCAGAAGGGTAAGAATCGAGCGGAAATAAAGACGAATGTATGTAGCGCTGTGCCAATATCCGTTACGGATGCAGGAGACCTGAACTTGAGTTGCGAGTTTAAACAAGCGAAGACGAAGACATTTGGGTTGGATACATCGGCATTAACGATACTATTGGGCGTGATGGGTACGATCATGTTGCTGGCTGCATGTCTGGGTCGGGGGCTATATTTTCCTTTCGATGTGTACGGGGTCATTTTGTTCTCTTCGGCGAGCATTCTCACGGGAGCGATCATGCTCCTTCTGTTACGTATATTGCGGAGTAAGAAAAATAACGTACTGAAAAATCACTTAAGTTACGATATTCACAGTAATGAAGAAATGAAAATAAGATATTGGCATATGAATCTTAATGGCTGGATCATCTGGCCCATCATTATGATGGTTTGTTATGGCCTGCATGCCTGTTTGGGTTCTGTAAGCACACAGGGCAGCATGGATGAAATGCTGCGGTGGAGTTTGCTGGCTATCTTTGCCCTGCTCGCAGGGATGCTGGCCTCGTGTGCTCACGGTGTGCGATGGTTCGCCGTTGGATGGCAGGCTGCAGGGAGCCTGCTTGTGTTCAGCGGCCTGCTTGCGGTGTGCGGCGTGCTGCCGCTGCCTTTCGCGGTCATGCGAACCGCCGACCCCGAGATCAGCTCCGCCGGTGCGAGGCTCGGCGGACTGCTGCAGTACCCCAATGCGTACGGCGCCGTTGTCGGCATGTACGCATTGGAGCGGCTGGCTGCAGTCGCGCGTGCCATGGCCCGTCCCGTGACGGCCTGGCGCCTTATCGCTGCCGCGCTGCCGCTTATGCCCGCGCAAGCCGCGCTCCTGCTGAGCGAGTCGCGCGGCGCCTGGCTGGCGACAGGCATCGCCGCCGCCAGCGCCTTCGCTTGGCAGCGGCGCGGAGACCGCCTGCCGCTGCTGCTGGCCATGGCCGCGCCCCTGGCGAGCGCGGCCTGGCTGTACCGCCAGCTGGCTGCTGCCCAGCTGGCGCCTGCACCCGTGCCCGGCCTGCTGGCCATGGCCGGGGCATGGGCAGCTGCGCTGCTCGGCACGCTGCTGCTGTGCCGCCTGTGGCACAGCGGCGCCAGGGCACGCGCCGCTGCCTTGACGGCCATGGCGCTGGCGGTTACCACCGCCGCCATGCTGGCCGTGGCCTCCACCGCCGAACGACTCGCGGCAGGTGTCGGCACCGGGCTGTCCCGCCTCCGTATGTGGCGGGACGCCCTGGAGCTCTGGTCCGGGGCCGCATGGCTTGGCCACGGGGGAGATATATGGCGCAGCATGTTTCGCGCCATCCAATCCTCGCCGTATGTCGGAGGCGAGGTCCACAACGGCCTGATCGACCTTGCCCTTGATACGGGCCTGATCGGCCTACTAATGATCTGTGCCTGGTTTGCTTTTACCATTCGTAATACCGTGAAATACGCAGCACACTTAATGCCCTCCGTGCTTGTTTTTGTTTTGCATGGGACTGTGGATTTTGACTGGAGCTTCACATTGGTCTGGATGCTGTTTATCTGGCTGGGAGCTTGGTCATACGCATATAAAAATGAACAGCGTATAGCCACTGCGGACGAGCATGCCGTAATCCAGGCGAGAGAGGTACCAGCCGTTTTTACGAACGAACGCTCAGTACAACCATCGCTTCTGTCCAAAGGGCTTTCATATCAGGTTATGCCAACAATGCGGACAATACCATGGTTGCCTGCCCTGGCCATCCTGATTTGGCTTGGGGGGACCGTCTGGCTGGCGGGGCGTAATGCCGTGGCGGAAGTAGAGTATCGTTTGGCTGAATCTGCGCCGCAAGAATTAATTCAGCATAGGGCAGAATTGACGGCTGCATTTCACGCAAATCCATACCGACCGGAGATTGCCATCTCTCTTTCACGTACTCTTACAGCCAATGATGCAGAGAAACTGCTGATGAGCAGCTTGTCCCACTCCCCGGCAGAGCCGCGGCTCTACCAGGGGCTGGGGAAACTAGCAGCCCAAGCAGGGCAGGGAGTGCAGGCTGGCAAGTACTTTGAACAAGCAGTTGCATTGAATCGGTATGATACCCATTTTCAGTCCGCAGCTTTGTACTGGATGATTCATGCATCACGTCAGGAATGGGCTGCCGGTTACACGAACCGAGCCAGGCAGACTGCCGCTGCAGGGGTGCGAATGTATGAGCATTACGAACAGTTGAGTGCCACAGTGGCTGCAGGAAAGGCACGTAATGATCGCCAGTTTACCTTAGATGACGATGCTGCCATTTACATCATTCATTTACGTATTCTTGCATCAACTGCCGTTCCTCAGGAATGGACCATACAGACCAACAAACCACCTGGGTAACGCCTGCTTCTTGCTTCTCTTAAACATGAATTATGGCGGGTCTGCTCAAGGAACATTTCCTTGTTCTGAGCATGCTTCTTCCTGTAGGAAATGCTCTGAATCCTCTGTATCTACAGACGATATCCGCCAAATGCCTGCTGAAATGCAGCCTGAAGGGGTTCAATGTCCACATTCCATAGAGAGGCTATATCTGCACTGACGTCATTGTTCCACCACTCGCATAATTTCTTTCGATTGTCTCGGTTTTCACCGATCCAGAGCAGATTGGCAATTACTTTTCCATAATAGAGTTCTTCCGCCTGTTTCATCTGATCGGGAGAAATGTAGACTTTCAGCCGTTTTGCTGTCCGGTACAGCTCCTTACTGCAAGCTCTGCGAATCCCTCTCGCGGAAGGTAACTTCTGGCTAGGGTTGCTATGTTTGACCGGGGGAGTATCGGGTGTTGATTTGGGTGACATCTTCTCACGCTCCTCTCCCGATACCATATGCGAAGGATGACTTGCAGGACACTAACCCGGGTCGATCAAGTAGCAACAAACTGCAGCCCTGTGCTAAAATAGGGACGAACATCCATGGTGCTGCGGAGCACCGCCAATCAGGATGAAGAAAGAGGGTCGAGATGGACGTTATTCATAACATTGTCGGTCAATTGTTCGACTGGATTCAGAGCCTTGGATACTTTGGAATTATGCTGGGATTAATGCTCGAGGTCATCCCCAGTGAAATTGTACTGGCATATGGAGGATTTCTCGTTTCACAGGGCAATATCAATTTCTTTGGTGCTATGATATTCGGTACCGTGGGCGGTGTAGCAGCCCAGCTCTTTATTTACTGGATTGGCCGTTATGGCGGCAGACCTGTGCTGGAACGTTACGGAAAATACATACTGATCCAGAAAAAACACATCGACCATTCCGAGGAGTGGTTTCGGAAGTATGGAACAGGTGTCATTTTCACGGCGCGTTTTGTTCCGGTTGTGCGTCATGCCATCTCGATTCCTGCAGGCATATCTAAAATGCATACAGGAAGATTCATTCTGCTGACAACACTTGCTGTTATACCTTGGACTGCATTGTTTATATATTTAGGGATGGTACTTGGAGACCAATGGGAACATATTAACGAAAAAGCAGCACCTTACATTATGCCGATTCTGCTCGTTGCACTCGCACTTATGATTATTTATGTACTTATTAAATGGATGAATGTTCGAAAAAAGAGAGGAAGTGTCTAGTGATGGGTAAACCAAACTTGTCTCACAAATTCGGTAAGGGTCTGCCGCCGAAGGAATTCATTGAGAGCATGACCAAAAACCAAAGCGAATTTCAAAAGAACTATGACAGCTTCACATGGCCAAGCGAAGAGGATCGCGAGTTTTTCGAGAGCTTGAACCACCGCGATGATCTGCGTGTTTTGATTTTGGCTGCTGACTGGTGTGGGGATGTTGTTCGCAACATACCTGTGGTATTCCAGGCGCTGGAGATCTCGGGCATTCCAACCGAAGTTTTGATTATGGAAAATCATCCTGAAGTGATGGATGAATTCCTTACGATGGGCGGCCGTTCCGTACCTATCGTTATTTTTGCCGATACAGGCGGGCATGTGCTGGGCCAATGGGGACCACGCCCTCAGCATGTACAGGAAGTCATGGTTGAATTTAAACGCGAGAACCCAGATCGTGATGCAGCTGATTATCAGGAGAAGATGGCTGTAGTACGTCAGGAAATCGGTAAACGCTATGGGGAAGGAACGGAGTCGCATGCAGTCATTATTCGTGAGCTGCGTGAACTGATTTCGGGTTACTAATCCAAGATGCTTAACATTCGTACATTTACACTCGGTCCGCTCCAGACGAATGCATATCTGCTGCAAGGGGAAGATCCGGGGAAAGCCGTTATCATTGATCCGGGCATGAACCCGGGTCCGCTGCTCAAAGCCATTCAAGACCTGGAAATTGAAGCGATTTTACTGACACATGCTCATTTTGATCATATGGGCGGTGTGGACGAAATTCGCAAATTGAAGGGCTGTCCAGTCTATTTGCATGATCTGGAGAGTGACTGGCTCACCTCTCCCAAACTGAATGGATCGTTGAACTGGCCGCAGGCTTCACCGCCTCTTTCGACAGATCCTGCAGAATATGCGATGGATGAAGGACAGACCCTCCAGTTTGTTGGGCATACTTTTAAGGTATATCATACACCTGGACATTCCCCAGGCAGCGTAAGCCTGCTGTGTGGTAATGATTTGTTTGCAGGAGACGTTCTGTTCCGTATGGGCGTAGGGAGAACGGATCTGACGGGTGGACGGGAACGAGACTTGATCGATTCGATTCAAAACAAGCTGTATACCTTTGCTGATGAAGTGAAGGTATACCCAGGTCACGGTCCTAAGACAACCATCGGTTATGAGAAGCAGAATAATCCTTACGTTTCTGCAAGATGATCGACATTTAAGTGAAGAAAGTCTGGACAAGTGACAATTTTTTCATTAGAATAGCAATTAGTTGTTACAAGCGTTAAGGCATCATCTAACTAAAGCTTTAAATAGCAGTACCCTAACTTGCGAAGCACGCAGACTGTGGTCTATACCCGGTTTGCGTTCTTTTTTTATTTTCAGCAATATTGGCAAGGGAAGAGTCATCCAGATACAACTTACATAAGAAAAGTCATTGTAATGCAGACAGGTTTGGATCTGAATAGCAAGTACATGGAACGGAACCTTAGAACGTAGTATTTAATTGGTGAAGCATGAGGAACAAGAGAGCGGGGAGAAGAAGTGGAGAAAAAGCGCGTTATACCTTTTGAACGCCGTGCCAAGTATTCAGCAATCGAAGAGACTCGCCGGGTGATGATGGATACGGGCAAGCTTGAATTAGCAACGAATCGTCCTCAACTACATAGCTACAGAAGCAAGGCAATGAATGAACCTTTGGAACAGCAGCAAAATATATGGAGAAGTCGAGTTTTGAGCAGCGGAGCCCACAACCAGCCGTGGTTCGACAAGCTGCAGGAATACCGGAATGAAGTCTGATTGCCCGGGAAATTGTCGGCTTCAGATTTTTTTGTAATTCATTTGAACGTTTATGCAGAGACTGTCGTATTAACACAAGAATGAATGGGAAGCAGAGGTGAAGAACCAGATGGAAGCAGCCGAACTGGAAGAGGTCCGCAGGGCAGCAGCAGGAGATGATGCTGCGCTGGCGGCGCTGCTTCAACGTCATTATGCTTTCGTGTACAAATACTTGGTCAAGGTTACGATGGATCCAAACGCTGCTGAAGAAACCGTTCAGGATACGATGATTCGATGTATGGAAAACATTCATCGTTATGACGGTTCGTCTGCCTTTTCATCCTGGATGATTACCATTGCTACACGCATCTATATTGACAAGACAAGGCGTAAGAAAAGAGAAAATGGCTGGTTGGATATGATCCGTAGTGAAGCCATCAGACGATTCCGATGGCAGTTTGAGAGCCGGAATGAAGAATGGACGGATGTTATGGATGCCATGACCAGATTAACGCCGGAACACCGTGTTGCTGTACTGTTGAAGCACTATTATGGCTATGGTTATGATGAGATTGGAGAAATGCTCGGTATTCCAGCCGGAACGGCGAAATCACGAACGGCCTATGGCCTTCGTCAATTGAGAAAGGAGTTGGGATAAGCATGAGCAGGACGGATGAACAAGATGAGCAAGAGCTCCTCGAACGACTGCAGCAGCAGATGAAAGTGCTGGATGACGCATATGAGCCAGTGAGTGTACCTTCATTGGCCTCGCTGGAAGTGCAGGTCAGAGAACGAAGACGAATCAAACGCCGTAAGAGTCTGATCGAGATGATTTTGTTCTGGGTGATTGGGCTGATGGTCATTGCTTCTGGGGCGCTGCTGTTCCTGTCTGCTCCAGCTCTTTATGTGGGTATCCAGGCTGTTGGTGTAGCGGCAGCAGTGACAGCAGCAATCATATGGGCGAGCAAACATCGGAAGGAGGAGGCTTCTCATGAATAATATGCATTATTCGTTGAATGAGATTTCTCCCATCTGGATGATATTGATCGCAATCCTTTTGTTCGTGCAAGGGACATGGATTTTTCAGGATGCACGTAAACGTGGGCGTTTCCCCTGGTTATGGGGATTATGGGGGATCACCGGATTCCCGACACCACTCATTGTATATTGGTTCGTAGTTATTCGATCAGGTCGCAGACGGTCCTAGCCTATATAATGGACGAATGATAATCTGGTGATAAAAAAAGATTTTGCACAAATATGTTGCTTAATTCTAGTAATCGTAGACATCGTTATTCTTTTCTAGTAGACTATACAAATAAATATGAAAGATAGACTACCAGGAGGTTAGACGATGCTGCGATTAGGAGAAAAGGTTGTCATCGTCGCGGATGCGTTTGAGCAGAATCTTCCTGTGGGGGAATATGGTTACATCATCGCTTATGACCGGAATCCGGACAATGCGTTCGATTACGTGCTTCGAGTGCCGCAGGTGAACCGGAACTTTTTTGTTCCATCCGGCGACGTCGATCTGGAAGAGGTTCTGCTGAAGCAGGAAGCTGAGCGGGTCGAGCGAGAAGCGTTGATAGATTACGCCCTTGCGACACACAACGAGAAACTGTTTCATCATCTGATGAACGGAGATATTCAAGCTGTGGAAGAGGAAGAGGAAACCGCGAACGATGTTATGTCACAGGCGGATTTTATAAAGCAGGTTAATCTGCGTGCATGGATTTAAGATCTAGAGAGTCGGCTGATGCCGGCTCTTTTTTGATATTTGCATGAGCTCCGTGGATTGGGGTTATTTTGCTTATTAGACAAGTCAGGTCATTTGCATTGAATTGTCGAACCATCTCCCCTATAATGAAAAAAGTTATCTTGGGACTTTAGCCCGTTAAACGAGCGATTCGTTTCAGGCAGTTTCGGGAAGTTGAACGAAATGAAGGAGGCATCCGGAAATGAGTATTTCGAATAATGACGTTCAGCATGTGGCCAAGCTGGCCCGGCTCAATTTGACTTCTGAAGAAGAACAGACACTTACAGGACAGCTGAACGCAATTTTAAAATATGCAGAGAAGCTGAATGAGCTGGATACAGAGAACATTGAGCCAACGACTCACGTTCTGCATGTCAGCAATGTGATGCGTGAGGATGAAACGAAGGAAAGCCTGCCAATCGAGCAGGTAATGCGCAATGCACCGGAAGAAGAAGACGGGCAGTTTAAAGTGCCTGCTGTAATGGAATAACGGATAACCGGAAGGAGGACGAAATACCGTGAGTTTATTTGAACAATCGTTGCCTGAGTTACATAACAAGCTGCACGCCAAGGAATTGTCGGTCAGCGACCTGGTGGACCAAGCATATCAGAACATTAGTGCACGTGAAGACAAAGTTAAGGCATATCTTGCGCTGGATGAGGAACAGGCTCGTTCCCGTGCGCGTCAGCTGGATGACCGGCTCGTCAGTGGCGAGGAGAAAGGTTTGCTCTTTGGATTGCCGGTAGGTATTAAGGATAACATCGTTACGAACGGACTGCGCACGACATGCGGCAGCCAGTTTTTGCGCAACTTCGACCCGGTGTATGATGCAACGGTTGTCGAAAAGCTGAGAGCTGCAGATACGGTGACGATCGGTAAACTGAACATGGATGAATTCGCCATGGGCGGTTCGAATGAAAATTCAAGTTTCTATCCTGTGCGCAACCCATGGGCGCTGGATCGTGTTCCAGGTGGCTCCAGTGGTGGTTCTGCGGCCGCAGTAGCTGCAGGCGAAGCGTACTTCACGCTCGGATCAGACACGGGCGGTTCCATTAGACAGCCTGCTTCGTATTGCGGCGTTGTCGGCATGAAGCCGACTTATGGACTCGTTTCGCGTTTTGGATTGGTTGCATTTGCATCCTCTTTGGATCAGATTGGACCTCTGACGAAAAATGTTGAAGATTCTGCTTATGTGCTGCAAGCAATCGCCGGTTATGATGCCAAAGATTCGACATCTGCAAAAGTGGAGATCCCGGACTACTTGAGCGGACTGACAGGTGATGTCAAAGGTCTGCGCATTGCCGTACCGAAGGAGTACATTGGAGAAGGTGTTGATCCGCAAGTTAAAGAGACCATTCTCTCTGCCTTGAAAGTGCTGGAGGGACTCGGTGCCACTTGGGAAGAGGTATCCCTTCCGCATACCGAATATGCGGTGGCTACGTATTATTTGCTCGCTTCTTCTGAGGCTTCTTCCAATCTGGCCCGGTTTGACGGCGTGCGTTATGGCGTACGTGCAGATAACCCGGACAACCTGCTTGATCTGTATCACCAATCCCGCAGCCAAGGCTTTGGTCCGGAAGTGAAGCGTCGTATCATGCTTGGGACGTATGCGCTGAGCTCGGGTTACTATGATGCCTACTACCTGAAAGCTCAAAAAGTACGTACATTGATCAAACAGGATTTCGATGACGTATTTGCCAAATATGATGTCATTATTGGACCAACTGCGCCTACAACCGCATTTAAACTGGGTTCCCAGGTGGATGATCCACTCACCATGTATCTCAATGACATCCTGACCATTCCGGTCAGTCTGGCAGGCGTACCTGCAGTGAGCATCCCATGCGGCTTCTCGGATGGATTGCCTGTTGGCATGCAGATTATTGGTAAAGCCTTTGATGAAACGACTGTACTGCGCGTTGCGCATGCGTTTGAACAAAATACAGAATTCCACAAGCAGCGTCCGCAGCTGTAGACTGCCCGGAACGGAGGAATATTGAAATGTCTGCATCTAAATATGAAACGGTCATTGGACTTGAGGTCCATGTGGAGTTGCATACCAACTCCAAAATCTTTTGCGGCTGTTCTACGGCCTTTGGAGCACCACCAAACACCCATACTTGTCCGGTCTGTCTCGGACATCCGGGCGTATTGCCTGTACTGAACCGTCAGGCTGTGGATTATGCCATGAAAGCAGCGATGGCCCTCAACTGTACCATTGCTGATGTCAGCAAATTCGATCGTAAAAACTATTTTTATCCGGATTCACCAAAAGCCTACCAGATCTCACAATTCGATCAACCGATTGGTGAGAACGGGTGGATTGATATTGAAGTAAACGGAGAAACGAAACGAATCGGGATTACCCGTCTTCATCTGGAAGAAGATGCAGGTAAGCTTACTCATGTTGATGGCGGCTATGCTTCATTGGTTGACTTCAACCGTGTGGGTACACCTCTCGTGGAGATTGTATCCGAACCGGAAATTTCTTCGCCGGAGGAAGCCCGTGCTTATCTGGAAAAATTGCGTGCGATCATGCAGTACTGCGATGTGTCGGATGTGAAAATGGAAGAAGGTTCCCTGCGTTGTGACGCCAATATCAGTTTGCGTCCGCATGGGCAGGAGAAGCTGGGAACAAGAGCAGAATTGAAAAACATGAACTCTTTCCGTGGCGTTCAGCGCGGTTTGGAATATGAGCAATTCCGTCAGGCTGAAATTTTGGATGACGGCGGCGAAGTAGTTCAGGAGACGCGTCGCTGGGATGAAGCGCAAGGAAAAACGCTGACCATGCGTGGCAAAGAGCAAGCGCACGACTATCGCTACTTCCCGGATCCGGATCTGGTGAAGCTGCATATCGATGCAGCCTGGAAGGAGCGAATCAAAGCTTCGATTCCGGAGCTCCCTGACGAGCGCAAAGCACGTTATACTGCTGATTACGGATTGCCTAATTATGATGCAGAGGTGATTACCTCATCCAAAGCGGTTGCTGATCTTTTTGAAGACAGCCTGAAATATACGCAGGATGCCAAAGCCGTATCCAACTGGATTATGGGCGACCTGCTTGGTTATCTGAACAACAGCAACCTGGAATTGTCTCAGGTGCCTCTGACGGGTCAGGGACTGGGTGAGATGATCGGATTGCTGGAGAAAGGCACGATTAGCAGCAAAATCGCCAAAACTGTCTTTAAGGAAATGCTGGAGAGCGGCAAGCTTCCACAGCAGATCGTTGAGGAAAAAGGTCTTGTGCAAATCAGTGATGAAGGTGCCATTCTTGCCATTGTAGAGCAGGTTGTCGCGAACAACCCTCAATCCGTGGAAGATTACAAGGCAGGCAAACAGAAAGCGATCGGCTTCCTGGTAGGACAGGTTATGAAAGAAAGTAAAGGCAAGGCTAATCCGGGTCTGGTTAATCAACTGCTTGCAGATGTACTGAACCGCTAATCCATCCGGTGAGGCCGGACAGAAAGAGGCTCGTCCCTGTGACAGCCTCTTTTCTTATTTTTATAAGGCAAACAAATGTGGTAAATAATCATGTACAGGTGTAATCGAATTCAGTTGCGTACGAAGGAGATGAGGGCGAGAATGAAGATTCAATTACTGTCACTGAATGATCTGGAGACCACAGGACAGCTATGGCGGCTTCAGCATGTAGCCTATCGACTGGAAGCGGAGATGATTGGTTTTCAGGAAATTCCGCCTTTGATGGATACGATCGAATCTCTGCAAAGCTGCGGGGAGACCTTTTACGGCTGCCTGGATGATGAAGGAGAACTCCTGGGTGCTGTTGCAGTGGCGGAGGAAGAGAAGGACACATTGACGATCACACGTATGATGGTGCACCCTGAGCATTTTCGCAAAGGAATTGCAGCCGCATTAATGAGGCATGTATTCGAGCAGTACCCAGATCTTCCGCGGTATATCGTATCAACAGGTACATTGAACCAACCGGCTGTCAATTTATATACCAAATTCGGTTTTATACCGGTAGAGGTTACGCCGATTGCACCAGGTGTGGAATTAACGACATTTCATAAGAATAAACATTAATTATGTGAATTTTTTGAAGGAGGAATACCAGTTTTGGGCAATCCTTGGTTTATCGATGAGTGGCACATTTTATTGCGATTATTACTAGCCATGCTGCTTGGAGGACTTGTAGGTCTGGAGCGTGAACGTTCCAATCATGCTGCTGGTCTGCGTACCCACATTCTGGTCTGTCTCGGGTCTGCACTGATCATGATGTTGTCTGTTTATGGTTTTAAGGATTTTGCCAATGAATTAAATGTGCGGATTGATCCGGCCCGTCTGGCTACAGCGGTTATTACGGGTGTCGGCTTCCTGGGAGCGGGTACGATCCTGTTTACCGGGAAGTCCATTACAGGACTTACCACCGCGGCTTCGATCTGGGTTGTAGCCGCCATTGGACTGGCAGCAGGCGCGGGATTCTTTTTTGCCTCCATCGTATCTACGGTTCTGGTGCTGCTCAATCTGTGGGTGTTCAACAAGCTGGAGCTAAGGTATATACGAGGAAACAAGCTGCATGTCGTCACCCTGCATACGTTGTCTGAACCCGGCTTCCTGGAGCAGGTGTCTTCATTCATGGAGCAGGAGAAGATTAAAATACGCAAAATTACAGTCAATGAGCAGGATCTGGCTTTTGCCGAGGTCATTTCGGTTGAACGAAAGATTGAGATTGTACTCCACGTACATGTACCACATGAACTCAATACAGTACAGCTGGTAACTAAGCTAAGGCAGTGGGAGCATGTGACCAAAGTATCCATAGAATAAATCGTGAAACCCTCCTTAGGCCTGTTGTGCC
This sequence comes from Paenibacillus sp. PvP094, assembly GCF_040546835.1. Lineage (NCBI taxonomy): Bacteria > Bacillati > Bacillota > Bacilli > Caryophanales > Paenibacillaceae > Paenibacillus > Paenibacillus sp. PvP094. Next base: position 3,074,272 of record NZ_JBEPOM010000001.1, read on the forward strand.
GGAGGGTTTTTAACCATATCCATATTTCTTCCAGTTACTCTCCGGGCTCTTTAGGGTACTATCTAACCAAATGCATGAAGAGCGGGAATGCTATTTCATAAGAAAGGAGCATGTCATGAAAAGTAAACATCCGTCTGGAAAAAGGAGACAAACGGCCAAAACCAAGCCGCTCCGAAATCGGACACATAAATTTATTGCCGGATTGCTCAGTGCGATCATTCCTGGCCTGGGTCATATCTATTTGCGGCTGTATATGAGAGGTCTGACGTTCATGCTGCTTGTATTACTCGACCTGTCAGCGCTTTTGTATTTTTCATCTATAGGTATACAGATTAATGTGCCCCTTTTAATTTTGCTCGCTTTGTTCATTCCGGTGATCTACTTTTACAATGTATTCGATGTACTGCAATCTGCGGATTGGGTCATGATGCGGAGGCGCAGAGCTGCAACTCATGGAAATACGGACAAGCCTCTAATGAACGAGCGTGCTGTTGGTGAGGCCTTTATGGCATGGGAGCGAGGCATTTCGTTTGGGCTGCTGCTTATTGTTGGTGGCGGGCTGATGGTGCTGTTCTTCCGCAAACCTCGCTGGTTTCAGGAAATGCTCGCTCTGTATGGTGGATATGTTTTTGCCGGTGTACTCATTATTATAGGGCTGATCCTGTTCGGCCGTGAGATTTGGGTCATGCTGCGCAAGAAAAAAGGTTAGATTAGGAGAATTGAGGAGGGAACATAATGAACCGTAAAGTCCGGGTCGGTCGCTATACGGCTGCCGCCTTAATCGTAGCGGTCGGTGTGCTGTTGATTTTGGATAAACGGTGGGGAACTGACTACGTATATGAAATGGTCGACTGGTGGCCACTGCTGCTTATCGCATTGGGTGTGGAATACATATTGTTGTTCCTGTGGACGCGCAGCAAGAAAAGGACATCAGCTGATGAGCTGCAGGATGAGAAAGTAAAGATGCGCTTCAGACCGGATGCCAAGGGGATCTTGGCTTCCCTTGTGCTAACGGCTGCGGTATTTATTGTGACAGAACAGGACCACTATATGCACTTGTGGAACAGGGTAAGCCTTAATCTGGGAGCAGCCTCCATGGACTATAGCCAGGCAGCAGGGTACATGCAGGACAAGGGTACGATTCGTGTGCCTGTTGGTATGGATACTTCCGATCTTGTCGTGCAGGGGGTTAATGGAGATATCTCGGTACAGCGCGGAGATACGGAAGAGATAGAGGTGCGCACTGTAGTATGGGTGGATAAGACATCCGAGGTAGAGGCAAAAGCTGTTGCAGATGCATCGTTTGTTGAAACGGACGGTACCAAGGTTATTCATATTACCGCAACGGGCAAAACTTATGGAGATAACGATAAAACACAGCCTCGCATGAATATGACGATTACGATCCCGGATGACCGGCGTTTCAATCTGGACATTCGCACATCCAATGGAGCCATATTGTTAAATCGGCCGGAGGCAATTAGTACTATTGTGGCTGAAACGGGGAACGGACGTATCCGGATTACGAATGCGGTAGGTGACATTACGGGCAAAACGCTAAATGGCGATGTGATTGTGGCCAATGCGATGGGTAATGTTGATCTGGATAGCAACCGGGGAGATATGAAGGCCCGCGGAGTTTCGGGGGATGTAGATCTGACCACACAGGTGGGGAGCATAAGCATTACGGATTCAATTGGTGAATTTACCGCTGAAACACGGAACGGAAATATTACGCTGGATGGCGCAAATCTCGGTATCAGGGCTCAGTCTCTAAATGGAAGCATTAGCATCGTTTCCTCCAAAATAGGCGGGGATTGGGATGTATACAGTGCTGTTGGTGCAATCAGCATTTTATTGCCTCATCAGGGAGATTACAGTTTGAGCGGCTCCAGCAGTTACGGTGATCTGAAGACTGACCTGCCATTTAAAGTGCAAAATAAAACCATTGAAGGCCAGCTTGGTGAAGGGGAATACACGGTTAAAATTGAGGGGAACAGCGACCTTACCATTAATCGCAACCCGAATGTGCCTTCGGCTGATACGAACAGTTCAAATCTGGAAGACTTGGATGATGATTTGGAGCAGAGCGAAGATAACGGGGAGAATACCCAGGATAGTACCTCTGAAGTTCCGTAACTGCCGCGTTGACAATAAACTTACAATCGCCGTACAATAAAATAATAAAAGGCAAGGTAACATGGAAGGAAAGATTAAACGTCCTGTTCTTTGTCAAGAATCAACTCCGATGGATAAGATGATAATGGATCTTGTTTTTTCAGGAGAATGAAAGGTAAGGCGGTGGGTTTTATGGCAACACGTGTCCAACATGCGTTGGAGCATCTGAAGACGACCGGTGTCCGTATTACACCCCAGCGCCATGCCATATTGAATTATCTGATGGAATCCATGGGGCATCCGACTGCCGATGAAATTTACCGTGCGCTTGAACCCCAATTTCCCAGTATGAGCGTGGCGACTGTATATAACAATCTGAAGATGTTTCTGGAGGCCGGCATGGTTCGGGAATTGACATACGGAGATAACTCCAGCCGCTTCGATGCCAATGTGACGGATCATTACCATGTCATTTGTGATAAATGCGGTAAAATTGAAGACTTCAGTTATCCTTCGCTCAAAAGCGTTGAGCTCCAGGCGGAATCAAGTACCGGATTTGAAGTCCACGGACACCGATTGGAAGTTTATGGTGTTTGTAAAAGTTGCAGGGATTAAGAGAGATGAATTACAATATTAACGTGCAGAATTCAGTTTGGATTCTACACGTTTTTTGTTTTTTTAATCAAAGATTACATGCATGATTTTCACGCGGCAATGATATCTTCATGATTCAGCATGATTAACGGAGGTAGGCGTTTGAGTAGAAAAAGCAGATATACAAGGCAGAAGAAGAGGCGTTCGTTCTGGCCTGGTTTTTTGGGAGCTTGTCTTATTGCAGGCGGTGCTTACTGGTTTATAACGAATGTCTGGCTGAACCAGGTTCACGAGGACCCCGATTGGATCGGAATGAATCAGCCTGTTTTTGTGGATGGTCAATTGATGGATGGTGAAGCTTCTGGAACTGGGGAGGAGCTCAAACTGCCGGTGAACGTGCTACAGGAGGCGATTGATCCTGGCATACGTTACGAAGCCGACACAGGCGATATCATTATTGCGACTCCGCAGCGTGTGCTTCATATGAAGGAAGGCAGCACCAAGGCCGAGCTCAATCATAAGGACTACCCAATGTCAGTTGAGCCTGAGGTCATCGGAGGAGAGGCATACATCCCTCTTAAACCCTTGAAGGAAGTTTACGGGATTACCGTACAGGAAGATACATCTACGGGTGCAGTTATATTGATGCGTGGAGGAGACACCATCCAATATGCGGAGATTGATACCTTGTCATCCAAAGCGGATAAGACCATTCCTTTGTACAAACGTGGAGGAGAGTCTTCCCCGATTATTGCGGATATGGAACAGAACGCCCGGGTACGGGTATGGCAGACAGGTGATGAGCAGAGTTTTGTTCAGCTGGATAACGGCTATGTCGGTTATGTGGATAATAAGTACGTTTCCCTAACAGAGAAAAAGGAGCTGGACAAGCCTAAATTCACTCTGACGGCTGCCGAGAAGAAGTGGCAGAATAAAACGGTAAATCTAGTGTGGGAGGCGGTATACAACCGTCAGCCTGACGTCAGTTCTATAGGTAAGATGCCGGGTGTGAATGTGGTCAGTCCAACGTGGTTCCATATTACGGACGGCCAGGGCAATGTGAAGAGCAAAGCCGATAAAGCGTATGTTAACTGGGCTCACCGTTCCGGTATGGAAGTATGGGGACTGATGGATAACAGTTTCGACCCGGATATTACAAAAGAGGCCGTAGCCTCATACGAGACCCGTACGCATATCATCGAACAGATGCTGGAATACGCGCAGACCTACCAATTGGATGGCATCAATATTGATTTCGAGAACGTATATACCGATGATGGACCCAATATTACTCAATTTGTTCGTGAGATTAAAGCGATGGCACGCATCCACGGACTCATGCTCTCCATTGATGTAACTCCAAAATCCAATAGTGAAATGTGGTCTGCTTTTCTGGATCGACGTTCACTCGGTTCCTTTGTCGATTACATGATGGTTATGGCGTACGATGAGCACTGGGCTGCCAGTCCAAAGGCCGGTTCCGTTGCTTCGCTGCCATGGACAGAGGCCTCTATGAGAAAAATTCTTGAAGAAGATGAAGTCCCTTCTAACAAATTGATAATGTCTGTTCCGCTGTATACGCGAATCTGGACAGAGGAAGCAGACGAACAGGGAGAGATTAAAGTATCTTCCAAAGCGGTCGGAATGGATACTGTTGCTGATTTGATCAAAGAGAAGAAACTCAAACCAGTGTTGGACTCTCAAAGTGGACAGAATTATGTGGAATTTACTGAGGGTGGGGCGACCAAGAAAATCTGGATAGAAGATACCGTTTCTTTACAGGCCCGTGTAGAACTCATTGAATCACTCAAACTGGGTGGTGTAGCTGCCTGGAATCGCAGTTTTGCTAACGCATCAGCATGGAAGACGTTGCAACAGGTAAGTCGTTAGAGATAAACGGTTACTGAACTTATCTTTTTTTATATGATTCGAATCCATTCATTGTTTGAAAAAAACGCAAAAAAGGCTCGGTCTAGATACCGGGCCTTTTTTTTGTTTGTTTACTCGTTGATCTTAGATGTGAAGTGAATGAGTGATACTAGCCTTTTGGACTAATACGGTGATCCGTATCAGAAATAGATGGAGAAGGCGCTTTCAGATGAGGACGGTTTGTGTTCGCTTGATTAGGATCCAGAGTGAGGATGGTATGGCAGAACATACAACGATCCGTTTTGCCGAGCATTTTGGTCATTTTACCGCATTCAGGGCAATCCACTTGAACAGCGCTTGTAGACAACATTCCAGCCCAGAAGTAGATGGCCAGACTAGCCATCATGGCAACGAGTCCGATGACAAGTCCCACGGCTGCAAACACTTTGCCTGCATGTCCCCAAAACACAATTCCGGCAGTTCCCAGTACCATTAGCCCCATGCCTAGCATGGTGAGTAACAATCCCCAAGTGCGAAAAGCATTAATTTTAGCTGATTTAAAAATCATGAAAAATGCTCCTATCGTATGAGTAGTATTGGACCTGGAAAAGAAGGAAACTTTAGTCTGCATGTAGAATTACATTATAACTGACTTGGCGTTTAACTGCCATGAAATGTATGGAGGGAATCGTGGAATTAATGAACCTAGCTTTTTTATCCGGACAGTCGGAAGAGTCGGGGGCAGTTGGGGCTATCGCTTATTCCCATCCGGGTGAGCGATTCCACGGCTCCCTGATTCAGGATTTCGAATTGCTTGTTCTCATTGTCTGTGATACGGATCAAAGTATGTCGGACGTTGGTCATTACCGTTATGGGGACTTGCGCTATCAAATCATCTATGCGGGGCGTAATCAACTGCAGAGCAGTGTAATTACGGGTGATAATAACAATCTCATGCAATGCTTGATTGAGGGCGAGATCATATGGGAATCCGAAGGCGCCTTGAGTGCCCTGAGGGAAGAGCTATCCGCCTTTGGATTGGAGATGCGGGAACAAAAGCTGCTGCATGAATTCGCAAGCTTTCTGAGAATGTATGTGGAGGCCAAGCGGCACATTCAGGAAGGACACGTAGTTGATGCTTATTACAGTGTACTGGAGGCTTTGGGTAACTGGGCCAGGATTGTATTGATAGAACATGGAGTATACCCTGACCATGCTGTTTGGACACATGTGCAGAGTATGGATCGGGCACTTTGGAAGCTCTATCAGGAGCTTACGGTAAGCTCGGAGACGTTGGAACAGCGGGTGGAACTTGTTCTTCTTGCCTGTGAATTTTCGGTCATGTCCAAAATGGGTGATTGCTCGGAATTGCTTCTGCGGGTAATTAGAAGCCGAAAAGAAGCATGGAGCGTGGACGAACTGGTCCATCATCCTCAATTAAGATTTGTAGGAGAAGATCTCCCTTTAATTCTACGGAAACTAGTTCTTCGTTCTATTGTAAAGGAATCGGCCGGCTGGCCATCCTTAATAGGAGGCGAAGGGCGGGAGATTCGGTATTGGATTGAAGCCTGAACAAGGCCGTATAGTTCAATGATTTGGTTTGGCAAAAGGAGGGGAAACCTTCCTTTTTTGTTTGTAATAAAAATTAATAAAAACAGGTTGACTCGTACTTATGGAATGTGATACATTATATTTCGTTCCCCAAACGGGCTTTTTGAAAAAAGACTTGTGAGGGACAAGTTGAGAACTTAATGATTTAAAAAAAAACAAAAAAAGTTCTTGACGAAAAGATGCTGAATGTGATACATTATTTAAGTCGCCGCCGAAAACGCGGTTGGCAAAAAGAAGAATCACAAACAACGTTTGATCTTTGAAAACTGAACAACGAGTGAGTAATCATCCTGCTTGCAGGATGAGCGTGAAGGTTTTTGGTGCATGTCATCTGACTGTATGAAAACTGGAACAACAATGAGATTTTTAATCTCGTCAGAATCAAAATGAGCTAATCGCTCTTTTCAATACTTTATTGGAGAGTTTGATCCTGGCTCAGGACGAACGCTGGCGGCATGCCTAATACATGCAAGTCGAGCGGACTTGATGAGAAGCTTGCTTCTCTGATGGTTAGCGGCGGACGGGTGAGTAACACGTAGGCAACCTGCCCTCAAGCTTGGGACAACTACCGGAAACGGTAGCTAATACCGAATACTTGCTTCTTTCGCCTGAAGGAAGCTGGAAAGACGGAGCAATCTGTCACTTGAGGATGGGCCTGCGGCGCATTAGCTAGTTGGTGAGGTAACGGCTCACCAAGGCGACGATGCGTAGCCGACCTGAGAGGGTGATCGGCCACACTGGGACTGAGACACGGCCCAGACTCCTACGGGAGGCAGCAGTAGGGAATCTTCCGCAATGGGCGAAAGCCTGACGGAGCAATGCCGCGTGAGTGATGAAGGTTTTCGGATCGTAAAGCTCTGTTGCCAGGGAAGAACGTCCTTGAGAGTAACTGCTCAAGGAGTGACGGTACCTGAGAAGAAAGCCCCGGCTAACTACGTGCCAGCAGCCGCGGTAATACGTAGGGGGCAAGCGTTGTCCGGAATTATTGGGCGTAAAGCGCGCGCAGGCGGTCATTTAAGTCTGGTGTTTAATCCCGGGGCTCAACCCCGGATCGCACTGGAAACTGGATGACTTGAGTGCAGAAGAGGAGAGTGGAATTCCACGTGTAGCGGTGAAATGCGTAGAGATGTGGAGGAACACCAGTGGCGAAGGCGACTCTCTGGGCTGTAACTGACGCTGAGGCGCGAAAGCGTGGGGAGCAAACAGGATTAGATACCCTGGTAGTCCACGCCGTAAACGATGAATGCTAGGTGTTAGGGGTTTCGATACCCTTGGTGCCGAAGTTAACACATTAAGCATTCCGCCTGGGGAGTACGGTCGCAAGACTGAAACTCAAAGGAATTGACGGGGACCCGCACAAGCAGTGGAGTATGTGGTTTAATTCGAAGCAACGCGAAGAACCTTACCAGGTCTTGACATCCCTCTGATCGTCCTAGAGATAGGGCTTTCCTTCGGGACAGAGGAGACAGGTGGTGCATGGTTGTCGTCAGCTCGTGTCGTGAGATGTTGGGTTAAGTCCCGCAACGAGCGCAACCCTTGATCTTAGTTGCCAGCACTTCGGATGGGCACTCTAAGGTGACTGCCGGTGACAAACCGGAGGAAGGTGGGGATGACGTCAAATCATCATGCCCCTTATGACCTGGGCTACACACGTACTACAATGGCCGGTACAACGGGCTGTGAAGCCGTGAGGTGGAACGAATCCTAAAAAGCCGGTCTCAGTTCGGATTGCAGGCTGCAACTCGCCTGCATGAAGTCGGAATTGCTAGTAATCGCGGATCAGCATGCCGCGGTGAATACGTTCCCGGGTCTTGTACACACCGCCCGTCACACCACGAGAGTTTATAACACCCGAAGTCGGTGGGGTAACCGCAAGGAGCCAGCCGCCGAAGGTGGGATAGATGATTGGGGTGAAGTCGTAACAAGGTAGCCGTATCGGAAGGTGCGGCTGGATCACCTCCTTTCTATGGAGAATCGTTTCCCGTAGCGGAAACATTCAAAAAGTCTTCAGGAAGTATGCTTCCGAAGCGAGCTTTACTTCGTAAAGCTTTTAACTCACTCGTTGCTCAGTTTTGAGAGCTCAAACTCTCAAAACAGCTTGCTTTTGCATGGAGCTTGTTCTTTGAAAACTAGATATCGAAACGAAAATTGCGAATTAGAACATTCCTTTTAGCTGAACTTGTGTTAAAACAAGTTTCAAATATTAGTGATACTGTATGAGCGAGTGATCGAATGGAACGACTTTTGGATTTGCGCAAGCAAACCAAGGGAAGAGACAGCTCGAACACGAGCGAATTGGTTAAGCTACTAAGAGCACACGGAGGATGCCTAGGCGCTAGGAGCCGATGAAGGACGTGGCGAACAACGATACTGCCTCGGGGAGCTGTAAGCAAGCTTTGATCCGGGGATGTCCGAATGGGGAAACCCAGCTGGGGTAATATCCAGTTACTCATAACTGAATACATAGGTTATGCAGAGGCATACCAGGGGAACTGAAACATCTAAGTACCTTGAGGAAGAGAAAACAATAGTGATTCCGTCAGTAGCGGCGAGCGAACGCGGAACAGCCCAAACCAGAGAGCTTGCTCTCTGGGGTTGTGGGACGTCTCACATGGAGTTACAAAGGAACCGGTTAAATGAAGAGGTCTGGAAAGGCCCGCCAAAGAAGGTAAAAGCCCTGTAATTGAAAGTTGGTTCCCTCCGAGACGGATCCCGAGTAGTGCGGGGCACGTGAAACCCCGTATGAATCCGGCAGGACCATCTGCCAAGGCTAAATACTTCCTAGCGACCGATAGTGAAGCAGTACCGTGAGGGAAAGGTGAAAAGCACCCCGGAAGGGGAGTGAAATAGAACCTGAAACCGTGTGCTTACAAGAAGTCAGAGCCCATTTTAGGGGTGATGGCGTGCCTTTTGTAGAATGAACCGGCGAGTTACGTTCCCGTGCAAGGTTAAGGTGAAGAGCCGGAGCCGCAGCGAAAGCGAGTCTGAATAGGGCGACATAGTACGTGGACGTAGACCCGAAACCGGGTGATCTACCCCTGTCCAGGGTGAAGGTGCGGTAACACGCACTGGAGGCCCGAACCCACGCACGTTGAAAAGTGCGGGGATGAGGTGGGGGTAGCGGAGAAATTCCAATCGAACTCGGAGATAGCTGGTTCTCCCCGAAATAGCTTTAGGGCTAGCCTCGGAAAACAGAGTCGTGGAGGTAGAGCACTGATTGGGTGCGGGGCCCGCAAGGGTTACCAAGCTCAGTCAAACTCCGAATGCCATAGACTTACTTCCGGGAGTCAGACAGTGAGTGCTAAGATCCATTGTCAAAAGGGAAACAGCCCAGACCATCAGCTAAGGTCCCCAAGTGTGTGTTAAGTGGGAAAGGATGTGGAGTTGCACAGACAACCAGGATGTTGGCTTAGAAGCAGCCACCATTGAAAGAGTGCGTAATAGCTCACTGGTCGAGTGACTCTGCGCCGAAAATGTAACGGGGCTAAACACACCACCGAAGCTATGGCTTGATGCTTTGCATCAGGGGTAGGGGAGCGTTGTATAAGGGTTGAAGGTGTACCGTAAGGAGCGCTGGACATTATACAAGTGAGAATGCCGGTATGAGTAACGAAAAGATCAGTGAGAATCTGATCCGCCGAAAGCCTAAGGGTTCCTGAGGAAGGCTCGTCCGCTCAGGGTAAGTCGGGACCTAAGGCGAGGCCGAAAGGCGTAGTCGAAGGACAACAGGTCGAAATTCCTGTACCACCGTAAATCGTTACGAGCGATGGGGGGACGCAGTAGGGTAGTGACGCAGGCTGATGGATGCCTGTCCAAGCAGTGAGGCTGATGTGTAGGCAAATCCGCACATCATTAAGGCTGAGCTGTGATGGGGAGTGAAAATTACAGTAGCGAAGGTCATGATCTCACACTGCCAAGAAAAGCCTCTAGCCAGATGAAGGTGCCCGTACCGCAAACCGACACAGGTAGGCGAGAAGAGAATTCTAAGGCGCGCGGAAGAACTCTCGTTAAGGAACTCGGCAAAATGACCCCGTAACTTCGGGAGAAGGGGTGCCCCGGTAGTGTGAATAGCACGAGGGGGCCGCAGTGAAAAGGCCCAAGCGACTGTTTAGCAAAAACACAGGTCTGTGCGAAGCCGTAAGGCGAAGTATACGGGCTGACGCCTGCCCGGTGCTGGAAGGTTAAGGGGAGCGGTTAGGGAGTAATCCCGAAGCTGTGAACCGAAGCCCCAGTAAACGGCGGCCGTAACTATAACGGTCCTAAGGTAGCGAAATTCCTTGTCAGGTAAATTCTGACCCGCACGAATGGCGTAACGACTTGGGCGCTGTCTCAACGAGAGATCCGGTGAAATTTTAATACCTGTGAAGATGCAGGTTACCCGCGACAAGACGGAAAGACCCCATGGAGCTTTACTGCAGCTTGATATTGAATTTGGGTACGATCTGTACAGGATAGGTGGGAGCCTTTGAAGCATGAGCGCCAGCTTGTGTGGAGGCACCGTTGGGATACCACCCTGATCGTATCTAGGTTCTAACCTGGTGCCCTCAGCGGGTACGGGGACAGTGTCAGGTGGGCAGTTTGACTGGGGCGGTCGCCTCCTAAAGAGTAACGGAGGCGCCCAAAGGTTCCCTCAGAATGGTTGGAAATCATTCGAAGAGTGCAAAGGCATAAGGGAGCTTGACTGCGAGACCTACAAGTCGAGCAGGGACGAAAGTCGGGCTTAGTGATCCGGTGGTACCGCATGGAAGGGCCATCGCTCAACGGATAAAAGCTACCCTGGGGATAACAGGCTTATCTCCCCCAAGAGTCCACATCGACGGGGAGGTTTGGCACCTCGATGTCGGCTCATCGCATCCTGGGGCTGAAGTAGGTCCCAAGGGTTGGGCTGTTCGCCCATTAAAGCGGTACGCGAGCTGGGTTCAGAACGTCGTGAGACAGTTCGGTCCCTATCTGTCGTGGGCGTAGGAAATTTGAGAGGAGCTGTCCTTAGTACGAGAGGACCGGGATGGACGTACCGCTGGTGTACCAGTTGTTCCGCCAGGAGCACCGCTGGGTAGCTATGTACGGACGGGATAAGCGCTGAAAGCATCTAAGCGTGAAGCCCCCCTCAAGATGAGATTTCCCAGTATGTAAGACCCCTTGAAGACGACGAGGTAGATAGGCTGGGGGTGGAAGTGCAGCAATGCATGGAGCTGACCAGTACTAATCGGTCGAGGGCTTATCCAAATTGCAGGTTTTGATCGCAAGTTTCGTTTCGGATCTAGTTTTCAGAGAATGATCTCTGAATAATATTCCCTGATAGCTCAGTTGGTAGAGCACTCGACTGTTAATCGAGTTGTCACAGGTTCGAGTCCTGTTCGGGGAGCCATATGGAGAGGTGTCCGAGTTGGCCGAAGGAGCACGATTGGAAATCGTGTAGGCGCCACAAGCGTCTCGAGGGTTCGAATCCCTCTCTCTCCGCCATAGTAAGGCCCGTTGGTCAAGGGGTTAAGACACCTCCCTTTCACGGAGGTAACAGGGGTTCGAATCCCCTACGGGTCATAGCTTTACTTCTAAAGCATCAAGGGGATGAGAATCCCAAAGGTTCGTCGGAGGATAATCATCGTTAGCAACTGCTACGCAGTCTCGAACGAAGTGAGAGTATCCCCTACGGGTCACTAATTTCACCTCAAAAAAGAGGTTGATTTTAACAACAGTTTTATGTTAAGATCATAAATGTGTTGTTCGGAGGCTTAGCTCAGCTGGGAGAGCATCTGCCTTACAAGCAGAGGGTCGGGGGTTCGAGCCCCTCAGCCTCCACCATATAACTTTTATAACGACGCGGGGTGGAGCAGCCCGGTAGCTCGTCGGGCTCATAACCCGAAGGCCGCAGGTTCAAATCCTGCCCCCGCAATATTTATACTTTCTTTACAGAAAGTGATCTGGAACCGTGGTGTAGTTGGCCTAACATGCCTGCCTGTCACGCAGGAGATCGCGGGTTCGAATCCCGTCGGTTCCGCCATTTTTACCCTACATGAGGAATCTGTTCACTAAGTCTGATATATGGCACCGACGCCCTGGATAAAGTGCAACGTTCATGAGTAGACTTTATTATGGCTCGGTAGCTCAGTCGGTAGAGCAGAGGACTGAAAATCCTCGTGTCGGCGGTTCGATTCCGTCCCGAGCCACCATTATCACTACAACTTAATACGCCGGTGTAGCTCAACTGGTAGAGCAACTGACTTGTAATCAGTAGGTTGGGGGTTCAAGTCCTCTCGCCGGCACCACTATGGAGGATTAGCGAAGTGGCCAAACGCATCAGACTGTAAATCTGCTCCCTTACGGGTTCGGTGGTTCGAATCCATCATCCTCCACCAGTTTTTAGGGGCATAGTTTAAAGGTAGAACAACGGTCTCCAAAACCGTTGGTGTGGGTTCAATTCCTGCTGCCCCTGCCAATTAACTTTTTTTAAGTAATAACGCATATGGCGATCGTGGCGAAGTGGTTAACGCACCGGTTTGTGGATCCGGCATTCGGGGGTTCAATTCCCCTCGATCGCCCCTTTGTTTTTATTGGGGATTAGCCAAGCGGTAAGGCAACGGACTTTGACTCCGTCATGCATAGGTTCAAATCCTATATCCCCAGCCATTTTGCGGACGTGGCTCAGCGGTAGAGCATCGCCTTGCCAAGGCGAGGGTCGCGGGTTCGATTCCCGTCGTCCGCTCCAAAAATATGGCGCCATAGCCAAGTGGTAAGGCACAGCTCTGCAAAAGCTTTATCCCCAGTTCGAATCTGGGTGGCGCCTCCAGTATATTTACTAAAAATATACTACAACATGATATGCCGGCGTGGCGGAATGGCAGACGCGCTCGACTCAAAATCGAGTGGGAAACCGTGGAGGTTCGAGTCCTCTCGCCGGTATAACGTATAACCCTGTGGATTGCTTAGACAATTCACAGGGTTATTTTTATTACTTTATTTCTCGCAATTGATGAATAGTCCAAACTATGAGGTTGACGTATAAATAAATTAAATATATTGTAGATAAATAAAGTCTTTGATATGGAGCCATTGTGATATTGGCTAAACAGTGTTGAGATACTTTTATTGGTTTAAAAAGAGAAGATCCTTTCTGGTGAACTTTCAATTTTATTACATAGAACGGAGTGAAACGAAATGCTTGAGCAAAAAGTGTCTGAGGAGAACAATTCAGTTAATTATTCAGAACTATTATTTGATCTATCGATCTGGGAAGAGGCGTGGAAGCAGCGGCCGAGGAATCCAAGATATAAGAAAAAGAGTGCGCCATTCGAAACGGAAGAAGCATTTGAACGCTGGGCACGAGACTATCATCATCAATCCTTCACAGAAGAAGGTAAGAAGCGTTCCGAGCGCATCATGAGCTGGATTGAGAATCAAGGCGTAGACTTCAGTGAGTTATCCATTTTGGACATTGGAGCGGCTTCAGGCATTTTTACAATTCCTTTTGCAGAAAAGGGGGCAACTGTCACTGCAGTCGAACCTTCTGAACTGCTTATTTCTTTGATGAAAGAGACAATCCCGAATACATTAGCATCTAAAATTGAGATCGTTCCTGAACGGTTTGAAGAAATATCGATTCAGGAGAAAGGCTGGGAACAGAAATATGATTTTGCCTTTGCTTCCATGTGCCCCGCAATGTCTGATTGGGAAACCGTTGAACAGGCAATTCAAAGTGCTCGCAAATACGTTTATATCAGTGCTATGGCCGGCCCGAGAGTGCATACGTTAATAGACGAGTTTAAAGAGGTACTTCATGTTAATCCGCCTTACCGTTCGGGAGATATGGGATACATACAACAGCTGCTATTCTTGAAGGGTTACGCGTATACGTCGTTAATTACTAATGAAGTCAACACCATTGAGATGCCTGTTCAGCAAGTTGTAGATCATCTACAGGAATGGCTAAACACCTATGGATTGCCTACGGACACAGACTCACTATACAAGGCAGAGCACTATATCCGAAGTGCCTATCCAGATGGCGTGGTTAACTTCCTACGTGGCGGCAGGTTCGGAAAAATACTAATTCAGCTGGACCAACAGAATATGAAGATTGTTCGTAAGAAAGAAGCTAAGCAATAAAATAAGAAATAAACCATGCGCGAATCATTAAAAGGAGCAGACCATCTGCTCCTTTTTCATTCGTTATTACAAACAATTATTCCATGGAAGAGCGAAGAGGCTTCTGTCTACGTTCCCGGTACTGACCTGGAGTGATTCCCTCCCATTTTCGAAATGAACGGATAAAGTTCTGCGGGTTGTTGTAACGTAGCCGAGCAGCAATATCCTTAATGGTTAGCTCGGTTTCATCCAACCATTTTCGGGCCATCTTGAACCGATACTGTGACAAATATTCACTGAATGCGTAGCCTGTTTCTTTGCTGAACACAGTACTCAAATAGCTCGCATTATAATGGAGCCTACAAGCACACTCTTCGAGTGTCAGATCGGTATCGTATTCCTGATGGATGATGGCAATCATTCTTTCCGAGATCTGCTGATGCTGTGCATAATGCCTTTCTCTGAAAATGCCAATAACCGGTCTAATGATACGGTAAATAAACCATTGTTCGATATCGGCAGCCGTTTGCAGAGCGAGCAGTTCGTTAATCATTGGGCTGTGCCCTGAAGAGATCTGCCCAAGTCGTATACCTGATTCCTGCATCATTTGTAATATGTGCATCAATAATCGAGTTAAAGCAACCTGGTATTCTTCCTCTGTCCATTCCATATGATACACACGCTGGAGCAACTGTTGTAATAGTACGGAAGCTTCTGCCTCATCTGCAGATTGAATCGATTGCATAAGACGATATTCGAGGGACTCAGGGTAAGGTAGCGTCCACAAGGAAGAGTAAATTGAGGCTTCCTCATTTTGTTTGACGCTAGCTCCTGATATGGTCTGCTGCTGTAACAGCTTCATGGCTTCAATATACGCCAGGTGTATTTCTGAAAAGGAAGAGTATGGTTGGCTGAAACGGATATTCAGCTGAAGATTCAAAACTTCGCTCACTCGATGGTACAGCAGCTCAGTTATTTCGTAAAGTTCATTTGAAAATACAGAGTTGTCCATTTGGATAGAACCTATTACGGTTACTACAGTCTGTTCCACAATGATCGGAAGGAGCTGTCGATCCTTATCGATGGATTCGTCCACTATATTCTGAACGGCAAATAACAGGAGATCGAGATCGTGATGATCATACTTCGTTTGACTTGCTAAATCGATCTGTAGGGTCAATACGGCTATTTGTTGCCACTCAATAAGATGATCTCTGTAGCCTAGTTCGCTCAAGTTTTGGTGCAGCATGCCAGGTGAGCACTTACCTAGAAGCATATTTATCATATACTGAGTGCGTGTCTGCAAAACGTATTGATTTAATTTATACTCCATCTGGGATCGAGAAGCTGAAAGCTGGGTAATATGGGTCTTGATCTGCTCGAATTCATCTTGAGATCGTAAATGATTCGATAAAACTCTGTCAGTAATTCCTAGCTGCGATAGCAGGTTCCGTATGGGGATATGCAAACGCCTTGAACCTAACCATACGATTAATATGGAGAGTAGAAGGAGTATTACGCCGACAGACAAGGTATACAGTCCAATCTCAACATACTCTTGGGATAGGACATTCATGGGTGTAATTAAAATATAAGTCCATCCCTTTAACGGTGTCTTAGCGAAGGTTAAGGAATATTCTGTATCGGCAATTCGAACCTCGTGGTATTCCTTTGAAGCAGCAGACATATTCGGAGAGAGCAATTCGCTCATGTCCATTTTAGATTCAATATCTTCGATGTTCATTGCCGATAAGGGTTGTCCAATATACATAGGATCGGGGTGAACAAGAATACGCTGTTCCCTGTTCACAATAATCAATTCTGAAGCAGACATATCCATGTCAACGGATTCAGATACAATAGAATGATGCAATGAGCATGCAGGAATTCCGCCAATTAAAGCTGAGTCAGCGGGTGCATTCATAAACGAGATGGATCTGCCGAGCACGATATGATAGTTACATCCGGACGGGAAATCCTGTTCATTATGTTTAAATACAGATGATGGAATCAGCTGCCAGCCAGAGGTCAGGGTTTTGGACAACAAATCTCGCATGGGAAGAGCCAAAGGGAAGTCCGTGTTAAGATATAACCCCGCATGATCGACCAGCCAATCCTGAGCCTCGTTAACTAGCGTAATATCCATTAAGGGCTCCCAGGATCGCATATGTTGAAATTCGGATTGAAGCTGGTTAGCTGTCGTTAATGTTCCTGGAAGTGTGGCTGAAAGGGACTGAAGTGTAATAGGAGAGCGAGTCGCCTGATCCAGCATATAACTGACGGTGTTAAGCTTATGCTCGACGCTCGTCTGCATGTATAAAAGAAGTTGTTTATTCGCTTGCATGCGATGCAGCTCCGTTTGATTCATGGAATACAGAATTGCCGCTATTCCGGCCAGCAGAATAGGCAAGGTACTGAGCAGAATGCCAAACAAGATCATTTTATGAAGATAACTGATGGACCGCACAGCCCCCACTCCTAACTTCAGAATTAGGATCAATACTGCTTCTATTTTAGTAAACGCTTACATTAATAACAACATAAATTTGTTTATATGGATAAAAAAGTATTTGCGTTTCGAGTTAAGAAGAGCTTTTCATTCAACCGTACATCATTCGGGGGAAACGAATTCCTTTTGTAAACGTACATAAGGCTTAAGGGCAGATCATATCAATGGCGCTTGCAAGCTCAGATGAGGTTAAGTCTCTCTACTCTGATAAGGGGATATGAAGCATCCCAATTTCAACTTCATTGTATGTCGACAGAGGTCTGATGCAAGGACAGACGGAGGTCCAACCCCATCCCCGACCTGAGTCTAGGATGAAAAACCGTCCACGGTCTGTTTTGAAAAGTCCCCGTTTCCCCTAGAATAAAGACATAAGGTTGAACAAGAAACAACAAACACAAACGAGCAAATAAACAAATCAAAATACAAACCGAAAGGGTGGTGAAAAAATTATGAGATGGAATAAGGGAAATGGTTGGGCGATTGTCCTGATTGCGCTGGGAGCTCTCATCCTTTTCGGAAAGTTAACTCCGCTTCTTGGACACCTGATGGGGTATCTGATTCCGATTCTGATGATTGCACTTGGTTACTACGGGGTTAAACGAGGAAATGTAATGCTGGGCTGGATCGTCTTGATCATCGGTATCTTGTCACTGATGGGTAAACTGGCTTGGTTGATCGGACCAATCATCGCCATCGGATTAATCATCTTCGGTGTCTCGATGCTCAGCAACAATCGCAGTCGTCGTGGCCGCTACTAAATTATCACGATCTTGAAAAGGAGGACAGAACATAATGAGTGTATTTCGTCGAATGCGGGATATTACCGTAGCTACATTAAATGAACATCTGGAGCAAAGTCAGGATCCAGTCAAACTGATTGATCAGTTTCTGGTCTCGACCCGCCAAGACATTGGCGAAGCCGAGAAGCTTCGTCATCAATATGCAAGCCATACTAGACAGATGAAGCAGCAAGCCGACCAGGCAGCAAGCATGGTGCACAAACGGGAAGAGCAGGCTTCAATGGCTCTGAAAGCAGGAGAAGAGCATCTTGCGAAACTGGCCCTGCAGGAGAAAATTCTCCATGAGGAAAAAATGGAACAATACAACGAACTGTATGCCCAGAGCAATGCAGCATTACAGGAACTTGATGAACAGATTGACCAGCTGAAAGTGGAGTATCAGAATGTGTACAGCAAACGTCAATACTACTACGCTCGTATGCAAACCATTCAATTGCAGCAACGAATGAATCAAAGAGGTCACTACAATAATCAGAATGTACCTCGAATGTTCAATCGCCTGGACGACCAAGTCTCTGATCTTGAATATGAGGCACAGAGTCTGAGAGACATTCGCCGCATGAGCCAGGATGGTTCAGGAACAGCAGGCAGCATGTCCTCCTCTACCTTGGATAAAGAGCTGGAGCGCCTGAAACAGAAGCTGAACAATGAAAGGAAGGAGTAGTCACATGAATAGATTATACCGCTCGACGCGTAACCGAAGGCTGACAGGTTTGATCGGCGGCATCTCTGAGAATCTTGGTTTTAGTTCGATGCTGCTGCGTCTCATCTTCTTCATCAGTATTTTCGCTACGGGGGGTACATCATTGCTGATCTACTTCATCGCTGCATTAGTGGTACCGAAGGAACCCTATCCTGCAGATCCATACGGATATGATTCCGTAACAGGATATAAGTAAACGAAAGGAGTAAGCACATGAGCAAATTATACCGCTCAACGCGTGACCGGATGCTAACAGGTTTGATCGGCGGGATATCCGAATCCATCGGAATGGACTCCACGCTGCTGCGGATCATCTTCGTCATCAGTATCTTTGTAACAGGCGGCACAGCGTTGTTAATCTACTTTATCGCAGCCCTGGTGGTACCGAAAGAACCGTTTCCACCTTATGACCCGTACGGTTACGGTCCCGGTCCTGGCAGAGGATACAACAGCTATGATCACGACCCGAACAGAGGACCTTTCCGGGGCAGCAATCAAGGTCACGGTGGCTTCGGTCCCGGCCCAGGTTACAATAACAGACCCAATTCGGGCCCACGTTCTTACGATAATAACAGCTATGGAGCAGGTGCACCTCAAGAGAGTGAACTGGATTCCATGATGAAAGATATTGAGAAAAAAGCATTGAAAAAAGAAGTTGAAGAGCTTCGCCAAAAATTATCTCGTTACGAGAAGGGAGAAAAGTAAAATGGGAGTATTTAAACGGATTAAGGATATGACTAAAGCGTCGGTAAACGATATGTTGGATAAAGTGGAAGACCCGATTGTAATGTTGAACCAGTATTTGCGTGACATGGAGGCCGAAATTCATGAGGCTGAAGTAACAGTAGCCAAGCAAATGGCAAATGAGCGTCGCATGAAGCAGCGCCTGGACGAAGCGGAGCGTACATCGGTACAACGCGAGTCCCAAGCTGAAGCTGCTCTGGCTAATGGTCAGGAAGAAGTAGCTCGCAAATTACTGGAAGAAAAAATCTACTTTGATCAAAAAATTACGGAGTACAGTGAACTGCACGCACAATCTGAAGCACAAGCCAAAGATTTGCTGCAACAGCTTCATGACATGAAAGACGAGTTCTACAAAATGCGTAACAAACGCAATGAGCTCGTATCCCGTGCCCAAATGGCCAAAGCCAAAAAGCAAATGTCTTCCATCAACAGCCTGCATTCAATCGAAAGTGGTAGTGCATCGCTTGGATTCCATCGAATGGAAGAGAAAATCATGCAGCTGGAAGCTGAAGCAGACGTATCCCGTGCTCCTTACCGGAACACACAATCTACGTATACCAATCCTGTAGATGTTGAAAAACAATTCAAAGTAGATCAACAACTGCAAGCCCTGAAAAACAAACTGGGCAACGGATCTAAAAATGAAACAGGCAGCACTTCTAAAGAATAACTGTTCGCTCAGCAGACAATATGATATTCTATAAATCGTGAATAAAGAACGGTTTGTAGAACAAAGGTTAAGCCATACAGGTCATTATTGCCTGGTATGGCTTTTCCAACGAATAGGGAAAATCAACTTGCAGAGGAGGTGCGGCAGAGATGAACAAAAAAGAACAATGGCTTGCATTTGCGATCATTATTATCGGTATAATCATGCTATTGAATCAGCATATTAATCTGCTGACAGCTGCCGCACTGATCCTGTTAACGATTGGAATGGTCCAGGTTCGTAAAGGAGATACGCACAAAGGTCACCGCTACTTGGCGATTGGTGGATGTCTTCTGCTGCTTGGGAACCTGATGATTGTATTTTTAATTGTACTGGCTTCACTAGCTTATTTTTATTCCAAAAACAAAAAGATGCATCTGCATGGCGATGTCATGCGCAAACAGAATTTTTTGGCCCGCTATTACTGGGACCAGGTGCCTTGGACGTTACGAAGCATGAGCCTATGGCACGCTATTGGTGAAGTCAATGCAGATCTGTCTCTCTCCCTTCCGGAAGAAAAACAGACCATTGTATTGTTACAAGGGGTTATGGGAAATGTTCGTTTGACACTTCCTGAGGATTACGGAGTAGAGATTGAGGCTTCGGTCATGTTTGGACGAATTAGTCTGAATGGGGAAAAAGACAGTGGCATGATGAACAAGTTGATATGGAGAACGCCTGGTTATGAAACCAGTGAACATAAAGCAAAATTTGTTATTTCTTATATTGTTGGCGACCTAAGCATTCGTAATCCGTAATAAATCAATAAGTGAAAAAAAGGAGGAGACCCGGTTGAAGACAAAACGACATACCGACATGGTAACCCGAAGTATGGGTGAAGGGATCCTCCTTGTTTTCATAGTGCTCGCTGTTATCTTATATGTGCTGTATACATATGGTTATCTTGCTCCGTTTGCTGGATGGAGGCATCTGATTCAGTCTGGCTTAGCGCTGGTTTTATTGCTGATAGGCATCGGAGCGGCTTTTGGCTTCTATCAGAGTTACCGGGTCAAACGCAGGCTTGAATTGCTGCGGGAAACCCTTCTACAATGGGAAAAGGGATCTCTATCGCGCACCGTACCCGATCTGGGGATCGACGATGTAGGCCGTTTAAGCGAACAGCTCGGGCGGATCGGCAAGAAGTGGGAAGATCAGGTTACCTCACTGCAACGATTATCGACCAACAATGCACAGCTCGCAGAGCAAGCCAGAATAACGGCAATTGTGGAAGAGCGGCAGCGATTGGCACGAGAGCTGCATGATGCCGTTTCCCAGCAGTTGTTTGCCATTTCGATGACTGCCACAGCGGTTGGACGAAAGATGGAAAAGGACTTTGCACGTGCCCAGCGGCAGGTGGCGTTGATTGAGGAGATGGCTTCGGTAGCCCAATCCGAGATGCGGGCATTGCTTCTGCATTTGCGACCGGTTTATCTGGAAGGCAAACATTTAGAACAGGGCCTGAAAGATCTTGTCATGGAATTAAAAACCAAAGTACCCATGGACATTGTGCTTGAGATGGATGAAGATATCCATTTGGTCAAAGGCATTGAGAATCATCTGTTCCGAATTATTCAGGAAGCGATGTCCAATACACTGCGCCATGCCAAGGCAGAAAAAATGGAGATTCGGCTGCAGCGCCGGACCGATGCGATTCGTGTGCTTATTCGTGATGACGGTCAGGGCTTCGATCTGGATGACCAGAAGCAGGCTTCCTATGGTCTGGCCAACATGAGGGAACGTGTTACGGAGATCGGGGGAGCCATTCAATTTGTAACGGCACCAGGTAAGGGAACACGAATTGAGATAACGATACCTTTGATGAGCGATGAAAGTGAGGAAGAACATGTCAATGGAACCGGAAGTAGAAACGGAGACGGAAACGTCGATCAAAGTGTTGCTCGTGGATGACCATGAAATGGTACGGATCGGCCTCGCGGCCGTGCTCGATACGGAGGACGGGATCGAGGTTGTGGGTGAAGCGGGAAGTGGCGAGGAAGGCATTCGACTGGCACAGGAATATAAGCCGGACGTTGTTCTGATGGATCTAGTCATGGAAGGCATGGACGGGATCGAGGCTACCAGGCAGCTGCTCAAAATGTATCCGGAATGCAAAGTCATTGTGCTAACCAGTTACCTGGATGATGAAAAAATGTATCCTGTTATTGAGGCAGGCGCCTTCAGCTATCTGTTAAAGACATCAAGAGCCAATGAAGTGGCAGATGCCATTCGTGCTGCGGCACGTGGACAATCGGTTCTGGAATCGCAGGTGGCCTCCAAAATGATGAATCGATTCCGGCAGCCTCAGGCAGCAGCCCCGGCTCATGAAGAGCTTACTGACCGGGAGATGGATGTGCTTCGTTTACTCGCGAAGGGCAAGTCCAATCAGGATATAGCCGATGATCTGATCATCGGTATTAAAACAGTCAAATTCCATGTAACGAATATCCTGGCCAAACTTGGTGTGGACGACCGGACACAGGCAGCCATCTATGCCTATAAAAATGGTCTAGCAGAGTAAGCAGACTGTAATGTGAACGACTTTAATTAGCAAATTCATTGAACAAGTAAACGTACTTAACGAATTTGAATAGCATATTTAGGCAAGTGGAAAGGTCTGCTCTACCATGCACATGGTGGAACGGGCCTTTTTTTTGTGATGTCCAAGGAAGTTTAGCAAATGGGGAAAGGGGGCATGCTGTTGATAGATTCATAGAACGAAAGAGAGAGCGGAGGATAACCATGTTAAATCGTTGGATGTCTGCAGGTATAGTGGCTTTGGCACTTATTATTGTTATAGGTATGACGACGGCGTATGCAGAGAGAAACGAGTCAGAAGGTGAGAAATTGGAACAGTTGATACATACTTCGAACGCAGCAATGGATCAGATGGAACGCATGATTATCAAATGGCAGGGACAAGGGACAGGGAGTGCAGAGGAAGAAGCAGCACGCTTGTCGGAGCAATTGGGACTGCCGCGACCGGTTTTGGGAAGCCAGACAGGTCATGATGTATATCGCAGCGAGATTCAGGCTGAAGGAAGTCGTGCAGGCATATTGGTAAATGCCGTCGTGACTGGAGAGAACGGATACTATGTTATTGTACAGTTGGCGGGTAATCGTTCCACTGAATTAAGCGAACTCGTTTCTTTGCATGAACAGGTAGATCAGCTGCTTGCAAATTCTAAGGTGGAAGCAACATGGAACCTTGCAGTTCAGGGCAGAGGAACAACCGATGCATCGGTTAGCAATCAACTAGAAGAGACAGAGGCTAAGCTGTCTAGCCAGCTGGGTATGCATGCAGCTGAGCGTTATACGGATGACAACACTGCAAGCGTGTCCTACAGTGTCCCTGAGCTCCCGACTGCGATCCAGAGTGGCTCGGATATTCTGAACATGCAGATTGCTGTACATCAGGACCACGATAAGGGAAGCAATCGTATTACGTTAGGTTTTCCGGTAATCACTATAGAATATTGAAATGATATTAGGTGAATTTATAGGCTCGATCATGAATATTTATAGATGAATTTTCAGAGAAAGTTTGGAGGAATAAGGGGCTCCTTTATCAGGAAAATTAGTGCAACCCTTCAGGCAATATGCTAAAATGGCATCACATCCAAGAGGAAGCTACTGGTAATTGTCGGTTGTATGTTGTGCATATATAACACCATTACATAGCTCGGGAAGAGCAGAGAAAGAGTCTTCCCGGAAGGAAGAGGAGCCCATGGTCGAAAAACAAATGCGAGATGAAGTGCAGACGCCAGGCGCAGTATTTTTCATTTTTGGAGCAACGGGTGATTTGGCCCGCCGGAAGCTGTTTCCGGCAATCTATAGTCTTTACCGCGAAGGCAAGCTAGCCGAAGACTTTGCGGTTATTGGTGTAGCCAGACGTCCGAGGACACCAGAACAATTCCGGGAAGACATTCATGAATCCATTAAGGAGTTCTGCCGCTATCCGGCAGGTGACCCTGATGAGTGGAATGCGTTTGTCGAACATTTTGAGTATAAATCTCTTGATATTAATAACGTGGATGGCTTCAGAGAGTTACGGGATCAAACAGAAGGCCTGGAAGCGAAGTTTAACACGCCAGGCAACCGGCTGTTTTATCTGGCACTGGCTCCAGAGCTGTTTGGCAGTGTCTCCTATAGTTTACGTGATGGCGGAATGCTGGAGAGCCGAGGCTGGAACCGGCTTGTCATTGAGAAGCCGTTCGGGTATGATCTGCAGTCTGCAGAGCAGTTGAATGAGCAGATCCGTGAGGTGTTCCGTGAAGAGGAAATCTATCGGATTGACCATTATCTGGGCAAGGAAATGGTGCAGAATATTGAAGTGATTCGCTTTGGTAATGCATTTTTTGAGCCACTCTGGAATAACAAACATATTGCGAATGTTCAAATCACGCTTGGTGAGACCGTTGGTGTGGAGGAACGTGGGGGTTACTACGATCATTCCGGTGCCCTGCGGGATATGGGGCAGAATCATATGCTTCAGATGCTGACGATGATTGCCATGGAGCCGCCAAGCCGTCTATTTCCCGAGGATATCCGGGATGAGAAGGTTAAGGTGCTGCGTTCCTTGCGACCATTTACATCCGATGAAGAAGTGAGCAAGAACGTTGTCCGTGGACAGTATACGGAAGGGGAGTACCGTGGAAAACAGCTTCCGGGATATCGTCAGGAGGACAAGGTTAATCCGGAGTCAAATACCGAGACTTATTTTGCTGCACGTGTATTCGTGGATAACTTCCGCTGGGCGGGCGTACCCTTTTACATTCGGACAGGCAAACGTCTGCCGGTGAAAACAACCGAGATTGTGGTTGAATTCAAATCCATGCCGAACAATGTATATCTGGGCAAAAAATATAAACTGGAACCGAATCTGCTCGTCATTCGGGTGAATCCGATGGAAGGCATCTACATTAAAATTAATGCCAAGAAACCGGGCTCGGACTCCGAAATTCAGCCGCTCGCAATGGACTTCTGTCAGAGCTGCATGATCGGAATCAACTCGCCGGAAGCATACGAGCGTCTGCTGCATGATGCAGCAGAAGGGGATTCCACGTACTTCACCCGCTGGGATGAAGTGGCGACGGCATGGTCTTTTGTCGACCGTATTGCTTCCGCATGGGCTGGAAATCATGGAGAACTGCATACGTATCCTGCAGGAACATGGGGACCGGAAGCGACAGGGAAGCTGCTGGAGCAGGATGGTTTCCACTGGTGGCCGGTGAATGGGCAGGACGAAGACAGTGTTATTTGGCAAGTGAACAACTAATCCAGTAAATCAGGTGTAAAGAAGCCTTGGATAGGACGTGAGTGCGCGTTCTTCCGGGCTTTTTTTGCGTAGGAGAGAGAAAAGAATAATAAGGAAATAAATAAATAAAAATAAGTTGTTGACAAAAAGTAAGTGAATAACTTATACTCAACTCAAGAGTTAAAGAAATTACGCAAAAAGAAAAACGGACGAAGGAGTTCTAAGGAGCTCTTCGAACCTATAGATTATTCATGAGATGAAATTTGAACCAGGTGAAGGGGTTACGATCACATTCATGAAGTAAAATTTTCGCATAATATCTTTAATCTAAGAATACCAATTTGTAACTATTTGAATGGAGGAAAAAACATGTTGGATGTAGGACTTTTGTTGATTCGTTTGGTAATCGGTTTGTCGTTTATGGCTCATGGTGCACAGAAATTGTTTGGTTGGTTCGGGGGTTATGGGATCAAGGGTACAGGTGGATGGTTTGAGTCCATGGGGATGAAGCCTGGTGCACTCGTAGCACTGCTGGCAGGTTTGGCGGAATTCGGTGGCGGCTTGCTGTTGGCTCTGGGTCTGCTGACTCCAGTTGGTGGCATTCTGATTGCACTGACCATGGTGATTGCAATTGTGAAAGTTCATGGTGCGAATGGATACTGGTCTACACAAAACGGATTTGAGTATAATCTCGCGATCCTGGTGATCGGTGTGGCGTTGGCTCTGACCGGTGGAGGACAATACGCACTTGATGCATTGATTTTCTAAGTAAGCTAGGAACGTGAATTAGGAGTACCTGGATGCCAATCTATTGGCTGAAAGGTGCTCTTTTTTTGCGATTGGAAAAGTGAAGAATCCTTTGCAGGTAATCGGTTATTTTCGGTAAAGATTATGGTACAATAGGAGAGTTGGGTAAGAAGCAGGTTAACGGTTTGTTATAGCAGCACAGGAATAGGGAGGATGAACTCCGTTGTAAATGTGTAAAATTAAACCTAATGTGCAAGAATCGAAGAAAACAATCAACCGGTATCGCCGGATTGCATAAAAGATTGAGATTAGACCGGCCAGGCCGGTAATTAACGTTGAATGAACGGATGAAAGGGATAGAACCTATGAGCAAAGCAGATAACATTCTTCAACAGGAAGTGGACAAACGCCGGACGTTTGCCATTATCTCTCACCCGGATGCGGGTAAAACCACATTGACCGAGAAGCTGTTGCTGTTCGGGGGCGCGATTCGCCTCGCCGGTACGGTCAAAGCGCGGAAAGCAAGCAAGCACGCTACAAGTGACTGGATGGAAATTGAGAAACAGCGGGGGATCTCGGTTACGTCTTCCGTCATGCAGTTCGATTACCTGGGTCATCGTGTAAACATTCTGGATACTCCGGGTCACCAGGACTTCAGTGAAGATACCTATCGTACACTGACGGCTGCCGACAGCGCGGTGATGTTGATCGACGTGGCCAAAGGCGTCGAGGCACAAACCATTAAGCTGTTCCAGGTTTGTGCGAAGCGCGGCATTCCAATCTTTACGTTCATCAACAAATTGGACCGTGAAGGACAAAGCCCGTTTGATCTGATGGAAGAGCTCGAAAACGTACTGGGTATTCGCTCCGTACCGATGAACTGGCCGATCGGTACAGGCCGCGATCTGTGCGGTGTATATGACCGGATGAAAAATCAGGTGGAATTGTTCCAAGGGGACGATCACTCCACGATTAAAGTGCAAAAAGTAGACGGCTACGAAGATCCAATTATCCGCGAGATGGCGGGAGAATATCTTCATGACCAGCTGTGTCAGGATCTGGAACTTCTGGATGTAGCGGGAGATCAGTTCGACATGGAGAAGGTACAACGTGGAGAGCTGACACCAGTATTCTTCGGCAGTGCCATCAACAACTTTGGTGTGCAGACATTCCTGGAGAACTTCTTGCAGCTGGCTCCTAAGCCTGAGCCCCGTCACAGTACCGCGGGTGAGATCGAGCCGACGAATGAGAAATTCAGCGGATATGTATTTAAAATCCAGGCAAACATGAACCCGGCACACCGTGACCGTATCGCGTTTCTGCGGATCGTGTCTGGTAAATTCCAACGGGGGATGAGTGTTAAGCATAACCGTGTGGGGAAAGAGATTAAGCTGTCCCAGCCACAGCAATTCCTGGCTCAGGACCGGGATATCGTAGAAGAGGCATATGCTGGCGATATCATCGGATTATTTGACCCGGGTATTTTCCGGATTGGCGATTCGCTTAGTCAGGGAAGTGAGGTTGTATTTGATGAAATGCCAACCTTCTCGCCAGAGATTTTTGCCAAAGTAACCGTCAAAAATGCACTGAAACATAAACAGTACCAAAAGGGTATCGACCAGTTAACGGAAGAAGGAACAATCCAGGTGTTTAACACCGTGAGTTTCGATGAAACACTGCTTGGTGTTGTAGGTCAGCTCCAGTTCGAGGTATTCGAATACCGGATGAAAGGCGAGTATGGGGTAGATGTACAGTTGCAGCGTATGCCTTATCAGTTTGCTCGCTGGATCGTGGACGAGAATCTAGATCCGAGCAAATTCCGGATTAACTCTACCCTGGTGAAGGATAAAAAAGGGAATTACGTTGTCCTGTTTGAGAATGAGTATGCGATGAGAACAGCAATAGACAAAAACCCGACTGCTCAATTCCTTGAGACAGCTCCATAAGTTTAGCTTAAAATGAAGCCATTATTATAATGGCAGAAATACAGATATAATAAAGATCCCTCCGCCTTCTGGCGGGGGGATCTGTTGCTTTGCACCTTACTTCGATGGCAGGTATGATCCAGCCGGATAAGGGAAAGCTTTCTTTTGCAGGCAGAACAAACGTGATGACGGTTACCGATCCCTTTCAAATACCTCGATTAGCGAAGCGGTTGAACGGGGATGGTGTGCAGATGCTCCTGCGCGACTTGAATCAACTCATCCTGCTTCGCAGAATCAGTGTTCTTCCAGATCATTTCAAAAATGGCGCCAAGTCCGGGCAATGCGGCTTCCGGTCCATCGACAGAACCTTCAATCATCTCCCGGAGCTGATCATCACTCTTGTCATGAACTTTATGAACAATCGCTTCACGCAGGCTTAATGTAATTGGCATCGCAATTCCCTCCTCGTATATTCGGCTGCTCCTATACTGTTCCCTGGGAAGCGTGAGCGCATTCAAGTTTATCCGGCTTTGTGGTATACTACGAAGGATATTTAAGTAAGCATTGACATCTGAAAGGATGCGCAAGAGCTGAAGTGCAGCGGGAGGTAAGACCCTAATGGCTAAGAAACAGTATGCCGTAATTGGCATGGGGCGGTTCGGATCAAGTGTGGCCAATGCGCTGAGTGGTATGGGATTCGACGTACTGGCAATTGATGCGGACGAGCAGCGGACCCAGGAAATGTCCAATGTGGTGACTCATGCTGTATCGGCAGATTCAACAGATGAAGAAGCGCTGCGAGCGCTGGGCATACGAAATTTCGACGTTGTCGTTGTGGCAATCGGTGAAGATATTCAGGCGAGCATTTTGACGACCCTGATTTTGAAAGATATGGGTGTACCGGTTCTGATCGTCAAGGCACAGAATGAGCTGCATGGTAAAGTGCTGCAAAAGATTGGAGCGGACAAGGTCATTTACCCTGAGCGGGATATGGGGCTGCGTGTAGCCCATCATTTGACCTCTCCGAACATACTGGATTACATTGAGCTGTCTGAAGATTACAGCATATTGGAGATGAGAGCCTCCGAGCAGATGATCGGCAAAAACCTGTTGGAGCTCAACATTCGTGCACGCTTCGGTTGTAACGTAATGGCGATTCGCAGTGGGAATTCCATGAATATCTCTCCGTATGCCGAGGATCGGATTGAAGCTGGGGATGTATTGATCATAGTGGGCCACAAAGACCATTTGACGAAAATGGAGCTCGCCTATCCGAAGTGATCTCTCGGAGTCACCCGGAGTAAATTGAACGGCAGACGGGAAGGATGGAAAGATGGATATAGTATCACCGCAAAATACACGTGTGAAGGAATGGGCACAGCTGCTGGAGAAGAAGCACCGTACCCGTCAGCATAAATATATCATTGAAGGCATTCACCTGGTACAGGAGGCGCTGCGTGCGCAAGCTGATCTGGAATGCATCGTTTACGATGGTGAGCAAGGAGTACCTACAGAACTGGCTGGCCTCGAAGGACCCCTTCAACGTATAGAATGGATCAGCGTATCGCCGGCTGTGATTGCCAAATGCACGGATACGATGACACCTCAGCCTGTTTTTGCCATTGTTCGTAAAGGTCGTGAGCCGCTGGAAAGCCTGCTCTCTGGGGAGCGTCGGCTTGTTGTGGTGCTGGATGGGGTGCAGGACCCAGGTAATGTGGGGACGATCATCCGCAGTGCTGATGCAGCCGGAGCAGCCGGTGTGGTGCTGGGTGCAGGCTCTGCCGATGTGTATAATCCAAAAACGATTCGTTCAACGATGGGATCCTTGTTTCATTTGCCCATTGTGGAAGGGCAGCTGGAGTCTATGCTTCCAGAAGCGAAAGCAGCGGGCGTGAAGCTCGTAAGTACTTCTTTGCAGGCAGAGTATTCATGTTATAGCTATGATTTTACTCAATCCGTTTGGCTTGTGATCGGCAATGAAGGCAAGGGGATATCCGAGTCTACGGCAAGGCTTGTGGATGACGCGATTACGATACCGATGCAGGGACAAGCTGAATCGTTAAATGCCGCAATGGCAGCGACGATTTTGATGTTCGAAGCGATGAGACAGCGGATGGTTTAGTTTATAGATAGGTAAATAGGAAGTACGATATAGAACAAGGATTCAAGAAAAACAAATTAAGCTTATTCCTACTTTTGTGAGAGATAGGGATGAGCTTTTTTCTTTTGGAATAGAAAGGTTATCGACCAATCAGAAAAATGACTGGATCAGAGAGAAACTCTACAGCTATCTGGAGAAGCTATGACTTGAAATCAGGGAATCCAGAATAGTGGGAAGAATCTGAACACTGCTTGTAACTTCAATCTGACATTCAAATATGATTTGGATACAATCGTTCCGAAAATGAATGAGTGAAGGCGGAGGGCATGTTCCTTCGCTTTTTTGGGTGTACGGATTATGAATTCATGCCCTCCCTTGTACGTTCAGCCGATATTGATGCGGAGTTGTACCGGTAACAGAACGGAATACTTTACAGAAGTAGGAAGGCGTGGACATGCCTACACGATGACCTATTTCAGGGACGCTGTATGAATTGCGGGCAAGCAATACACAAGCATGACGAATACGGGTAGCTTGAGTATAGGCGACAATGGTCGTTCCTGTGGCCTTTTTGAATACATGAGACAGATGATAAAGAGACATGTGCAGTTCTGCAGCGAGATCTTTGAGTTGAAAGGGTTCATGGTAATGTTCCTCAATCCACTTCATGATGGCTTCAGCGTGAGGATGAAGGAGACTGTTGAAGGTTGGACGCACGGATTGGGAGAGGGCATGCTTGTCTTCTTCCCATATGTATTGAATCTGTACGAGCAGGTTCAGTAAAAAGAGCCGGGTAGCCTCCTCTTCTCCTTCTCCATGAAGTCCGTTGAGATGAATCTGCGCGAACTGTTCCATAAACTGCACCAGAATGGATGAAGAAGGAAGAATGAAAGGTGCAATAGGTGAAGGTTGTCCCAGAAACTCCTGTACAAATTGATGAGTAGCCGTAAAATACCGCCAGGTTTCCTTCAGCAAATCCAGATCAAACATAAGTACACTACGGACAAAAGGATGATCATCCGTAACCTGAATCTGAACCTGATGCAGCTGAAAAGGACGGAAAATGATCAGTGTACCCGGTTTAAGAGGAAAAGCTTGGCCTTCCGTAATTAACTGACCATATCCATCATGAATGTAGGTCACTTCCATTTGGGAATGGGCATGAAATATTTCACGAAAAGTCGTGGTGGATGTACGTCGGCAAGCCAGATCGAATTGCTCCTTGTCTAACATGGACAATGCCTATTCCTCCCTTACATGAGCACAAGATCCTTTTATTTTAACACAAGATACACGCATAAAAGCGCTTAATAATTGTGTATTGTGAAAGGAACAAAGGAGGTATGTTCAGATGTTAAAAGTAGCGATTATTGGAGCTGGTGCAATTAGTGGAGCACATATCTCAGCCTATTTGGCCTTTCCCGATCGATGTCAGATTGTTGCTGTGGTTGATATGTACCCTGAAAAAGCACAGAAACGAATTAACGAACATGGACTGAAAAATGCACAGGCAGTAACGGATTATAAAGAATTGCTAAGCCAAAATATTGATGTGGTCTCTATCTGTACTCCGCCGTATACACATGCTCCCATTGCGTGTGACTTTTTGTATGCGGGTACCCATGTGCTGGTGGAAAAACCGATGGCTTCTTCCCTGGAAGAAGCGGACCAGATGCTGAAAGCAGCCGAACAGAGCGGCAAACTTCTGTCGGTCGTGGCACAGAATCGGTTCACTACACCGATGATGAAGCTTAAGGGTGTACTGGACAGTAAGCTCATGGGTCCGATTGTACATGTTCAGGTGGATTCATTCTGGTGGCGGGGTCATAACTATTATGATCTATGGTGGCGTGGGACGTGGGAAAAAGAAGGCGGAGGCTGTACGCTTAATCATGCTGTACATCATATTGATGCCATGCTCTGGATGATGGGACCACCCGTGGAACTGCAGGCCATGATGGCCAACACCTCGCATGATAATGCGGAAGTGGAAGATGTGTCGATGGCAATGCTTCGATTCCGTGAAGGAGCACTTGGCATGATCACGAGTTCCGTCGTACATCACGGAGAGGAGCAGCAGTTAATTTTTCAGGGAAAAGAGGCCCGGGTATCTGCACCGTGGAAAGTGGTTGCCTCAACGGCACGTAGTAATGGATTTCCGGAGCCAAATCCGGAGCTGGAACAGCAGATACAGCAGAAGGCTGACGCATTGCAAGATGTCATTCACGTCGGTCACGCAGGTCAGGTCGAGAATGTGCTAAACGCCATCGAGATCGGATCACCGCTTCTGGTGGATGGACAGAGTGGGCGGAATACACTTGAACTGATTGTAGGTATATATAAGTCCGCGAGTACGGGGGAGAAAGTTACCTTTCCTCTGGAATCAGGCGATGCGTTCTACACACGTGAGGGTATAATGCAGCATGCGGTGCACTTTTACGAAAAGAAGACGGCAGTAGAGAACTTCGAGGATCTGAGCATTACGCTGGGAACCCATTTGGAGTCAAAATGAATATAGGAATGTATAGCAAAAAGATGCCAATGTCTCATGATAAAAAAATGAGGCGGCATCTTTTTTTTGCTAAACCAGAATCTCACGCATATATGTTATTAAACCTATCATAATGAAAATGGACGATAATTTGAACACCTAGATTCCCTGGAACTATCCGATCCTCAATTTGGGGGATAAACTAAATAACATGTCATATCATGTAATTTTATTACAACATCTGCTGCAATTTTGTAGAGAATTAATCCAAAACACTCCGATTACCTGCCACTTTTCACTTAAACAAGAGAAATGCTATTTGCGGACTCAAAAGGGAACGTTATCGAGTGGTTGAAACAAATTGGTAATAGCTTTACAGCCACTTATCCGCCCATCGCTCCACGGCACTTAATGCCCTTCCCAGCTCCGTCCCTTTGCGGGACAACATATATTCTGTCCGAACTGGTCGCTCTGTAACCACATGGCGCACGACCAGACCTTCTTCCTCCAGTTCTTTCATTCGTTCATTCAGTACGCGTTTGCTCAAGTCAGGGATATAAGCGTGAATTTCACTGAATCGTTTGGGCTCTTCCATCAACGCATGAATAATGAGGGCAACCCACTTCCGGCCAATGATCTGATAAGACTGTTCCACCTTTTCGCATATTTGCTTGGCATTCTCATCATCGCTCATAATTGTACTCCTTTGAATTAGTTATGCTTATTATAGCACTAGTATACTTATTGTAACCTGGTTGTCTACAAGCATTATGTATAAAATATCACATACCAATTGTTTATAATCTTACCACATAAAGCGTTAACAATAAATAAAAACCCTGTAAACACTGGTGTTCACACGTTAGACATGATTGTTGACGAATTGTGACGACAGGTGTAATATGGGTAACGTTAATTCAAATGGTTACAATTTATAACCTTGGTTTAAGGTTGTGGAGAGAAGGAATGTTCCATGGTTAAATTCGGGTATGGTATATAAACGGAGGCAAGGCGGGTCACGCACCCACTTATTCCGTCTTTTGTCATGCTTGGATTTGAACATTTTGCACCATCATATACTATACTGCACAGATCACAGGAGGCACTCCAATGGACGCAATGACATTTGTCCTGTTCGGGGCAACAGGCGATTTAGCCAAACGCAAGATTTACCCTGCATTATATAACTTGTACATTGATCAAAAAATGCCAAAATCCTTCTCCGTTATCGGTCTTGGACGGCGTGAATTGTCGGATGCTGACTTCCAGGCGAATGTCGAAAAGTCACTGCATGAATTCTCACGGCAAACGCCTGAAGAAGAATCCCAGGTGCGTGATTTCATTGGAGCTTTCCGTTATTGTTCCCTGAACAATACGAAGCTTGAGGATTACACGAAATTGCTGAAAATCGTCGAGCAGCGTGAACAGGAACTGAGCATTCCGCAAAATCGCATGTTCTACATGTCGGTTGCACCAGAATTCTTTGAGCCAATCGCACTGAATATTCAGGAAAGCGGCCTGGGTAACACCAAAGGCTGGAAGAAGCTGATTATTGAAAAACCATTCGGACACGATCTGCAATCTGCACGTGAACTGAATGAGAAACTCAGCAATACCTTTGCAGAGGAAGAAATTTATCGCATTGACCATTTCCTGGGCAAACCGATGGTTCAAAATATTGAAACCCTGACGTATGCGAACCCGGTCATTCAGGCATTGTGGTCCAACCGTTACATTGCCAATGTACAAATCACGGCTAGTGAAACAGTTGGTGTTGAAGAACGTGCTGCGTATTACGACCAAAGTGGTGCCGTTCGCGACATGTTCCAGAACCATATGCTTCAATTGCTGATGATGATTGCCCTGCATTTGCCAAAACGCTGCACACCGCAAGAAATTCAGTTTAAAAAGCAAAAGATTGCTGAAGCACTTCGACCACTGACCAAAGAAAACATCGCTTCTGAAGTGATTCGTGCTCAATACGGCGCAGGCGAGCTGCAAGGGAAATCCGTTGTCGGTTATCTGGACGAGCCTGGTATCCCGGCTGGTTCCCAGAACGATACGTATGTTGCGGCGAGATTGTGGATCGATGATCCATTCTGGAGCGAGGTTCCTTTCTACATTCGTACAGGTAAACGCCTGGCTGAGAAATCCACACGCATCGTAGTTGAGTTTAAGGCGCCGCTTAAAACAGGTCATGAATCCGAAAATACGACCGAGCCTAACCTGCTGACGATCGAAATTGGTCCAGGGGAAAGCATCTCGCTTCAATTGAATGCGAAGAACCCATTGAACCATGGCGAAGTGGAGCCAATCAACATGACATTTGCTTCAGGCAAACGCAATATTCCGGAAGCTTACGAAAACCTGATCTTTGACGCTATGCGCGGAGATTCCACTTTCTTCGCTCACTGGAACGAAGTGGAGCTGGCATGGCAGTGGGTACAGCCGATTCTGGAAGCCTTCCAAGATGGCAGTGTACCGCTGGATACGTACAGCGCAGGATCGCAAGGACCTGAGTCCGCAGATCGTTTGATTGCAGAAAATGGCTACCGTTGGTGGTAAGCACACTTCAGAGTAACTGATTTTACCGTTCCAATTTTGCATAAGTCCTTCCGGCAAATGGCCGGAAGGCCGTAAAAATTTTTGATATAGATGTTGCTGAACATGGTTAGTTTTAAGCGGTGTAGTGCAGGGGACGGAATCGATTCTGGAGAAGCGAAGCTAAAAGCTTTCTGAAAGAAAGCTACTCCGGAAGCAAATACTTCGCCTTTGTATCCAAATTTCAACTATATATAATGAATCGAGAAATTTGGATACAACAGCGATCGGAAGAACGATCCGTAACCGGAACGGTTACCGCTAAACTTAAGCATGTTGGATGCACCATGCAGAAATGCATTAATAATTGTTCATAACAGGAGGATTTATCATGAAACTTGGACTTATTGGATTGGGCAAAATGGGATTGAACCTGGGCAGAAACCTGATTGACCACAAACATGAAGTGGTTGCTTTTGACTTGAACGCTGAAGCTGTTAATGAAATGAAAGAATACGGCGCACAAGGCGTTTCTTCTTATAAAGAAATGGTTGAGTCACTGGAATCTCCACGTGTACTGTGGATCATGGTTCCTCACAATGTGGTTGATGCTGTACTGGCTGAAGTAAGCCCGCTGCTCTCCAAAGGCGACATCATTATCGAAGCAGGTAACTCCCACTACAAAGAGTCGATCCGTCGTTACGAGGAATTGAAACCATCCGGTATCCACTACATGGATGCAGGTACTTCCGGTGGTATGGAAGGCGCACGTAACGGTGCTTGTTACATGATCGGTGGAGACCCTGAAGCTTGGGCAATCGTTGAGCCGGCATTCAAAGACACTGCAGTAGAGAACGGTTATCTGTATGCAGGTAAAGCAGGTAGCGGTCACTTCCTCAAAATGGTGCACAACGGTATTGAGTACGGTATGATGGCATCCATCGGTGAAGGTTTTGACGTACTTGAGAAAAGCGACTTCGACTTCGACTTCGAAAAAGTGGCTCGCGTATGGAACAACGGTTCCGTTATTCGTTCTTGGCTGATGGAGCTGACTGAGCGTGCATTCTCCAAAGATGCGAATCTCGATGAAATCAAAGGTGTAATGCACTCTTCCGGTGAAGGACGCTGGACTGTGGAAACAGCATTTGACCTGCAAACCGCTACACCAGTTATCGCATTGTCCTTGCTGATGCGTTATCGTTCCCTGGAGACAGATACATTCACAGGTAAAGTGGTAGCAGCACTGCGTAACGAATTTGGCGGCCACGCTGTAGAAAAAAATTAAGTTAATATATAACTGTTAACATATAAGGTTATTCGGGTAATGAATATCATCGTGTTTATAAATTCATCAAGTGGAGGGAACATATCATGAAATTTTTCTTGGATACAGGGAATGTTGAGGAAATCAAACGGATTGAACGTCTTGGTCTGGTGGATGGAGTCACGACCAACCCGTCTTTGATTGCCAAAGAAGGCCGAGTATTTAAAGAAGTGATTCAGGAGATCTGTGGCGTTGTCAAAGGCCCAGTCAGTGCTGAAGTCATCGGTCTCAAAGCCGAAGATATGTTGAAGGAAGCTTATGAAATTGCTGAATGGGCACCGAATGTAGTCATTAAACTACCGATGACCGAAGATGGGCTGTATGCTTGTCATGAGCTTACGCAAAAAGGAATTAAAACCAATGTAACGCTGATCTTCTCGGCAGCACAAGGCCTGATGGCGGCAAAAGCAGGAGCGACTTACATCAGCCCGTTCGTTGGCCGTCTGGATGATATTGCGGTGGATGGCATGAAGCTGATTCGTGACCTGCGTCTTATCCTGGATACGTACGATATGCCGTCCGAGATCATTGCAGCAAGCATCCGCAATATCAAACATGTTGAAGATGCCGCCCTTTCCGGTGCGCACATTGCGACGATTCCTGGATCGCTCCTGCCGACATTGTGGAAACATCCGCTGACAGACAGTGGCATCGAGCGCTTCCTGAAGGACTGGGAGACTGTTCCTAAATAATGTTGCGAAAGACTGATACTTTGTTATAAAGCATATGGTATATATGAATCGAAGCCTTCACCTTGCAGAGCAATCTGCAGGTGAGGGCTTTTTTTATTATGTAGAAAAAGAATAGCTACCCCACTCTGAGCGAACCGCCAATTTAATAAACGGATGTTGTCGCCGTCACATGGGTGCTGTCCTTCTTTTTCGGGACAACGGTGCATAAGGATAACATTATAACCCTAGAGCTCATCCCGCAGGGAGAGGGGGACACCCGATGATGAGAAAAAGATGGCGGAGCCGAAGACGACGGAAGCCGCCAAGCGGCAAACGCAAGATGTGGCTGATTATTTTACTGGTAGCGGTATTTTGCCTGATGCAGGGCTTTGCGTATGTGGATAAAAAAATGAAGCCTCCAATTATGCATTTGGCCAAAATACGGGTGAAGCAGATTGCTACGGAAGCGATCAACAAGGCCATAACGGCCCAGGTGGCGGAAGGCAAATCGACCGAAGGGCTGATTGACTGGAAAACCGATACTGCCGGTAAAGTGTCCGGTTTCATGCTGAACTATGATGAGCATATGCGCATTACCGCAAGTACGATGAATATTGTGCAGTC
Source organism: Paenibacillus sp. PvP094 (assembly GCF_040546835.1). Taxonomy (NCBI): domain Bacteria; kingdom Bacillati; phylum Bacillota; class Bacilli; order Caryophanales; family Paenibacillaceae; genus Paenibacillus; species Paenibacillus sp. PvP094. Next base: position 3,111,689 of record NZ_JBEPOM010000001.1, read on the forward strand.
TACGTTACAAAATGTGCATATGTTAAAAGAAAAAATCCCCCTTGGTCAGGCTCTGGGGAGCCCGGTTCTGGCATCCTTTGGCCCGAATATTCCCGTTCGTATCGAGCCACAGGGGGCTGTGAAGGTTGATCTGAACACCAGGCAGCAGAATGCCGGAATCAACATGATCCTGGTAGAGGTGTACATTCATATCATTGCCGAAGTGGCCGTGGTGGTTCCCTTTGATATGGAGCCAGAGACGGTAGATACCGAAATACCGATATCCTACCTTCTCGTGGTCGGGGATGTGCCCATGTATTACTACGATAATCAGGGCAAGCCGGTAGGCAGTAACGGCAGCAGTGCACCATCTATCGCACTACCATCAGGCCAGCCTGGCGTTTCCGGCGGTACTGGGGTGACACCGAACCCTTCCGGTCAGAATCAGCAGCAGACACCAGGCGGTCATATGCAGGGAGATGAGCTGGAGCTTGAGCCTGATCTTACAGAAGAAAATGGTGGACTGCCGCTTGATACAGACGTGAATCATTGAATTGATTTGAATTGAATTAAACTAAAGAGGTTCAACCAACAAAAAAACGGGATCCTCTCCTAAGAGGTCCCGTTTCTTTATTTGCTTTTCGCCTTGGCCTTCTTCTGCTCACGTTCTTCCCGTTCCCAATGCTTCAAAAGCGGATAAGGGTCAAACGACCATTCCGTCAGTCCGGTATCCCGGTAGATGCCGTAATGCAAATGGGGAGGGAATTTCCCCTGGGTACCTGGTTTGCCATAGCCGGAGCTGCCTACCCAGCCCACGACTTGACCGGGGGTAACGACCTCGCCAATATGGGCATTCTTATCAAAACCGGATAGATGGGCGTAATAGTGATAGTGGTTGTTCAAATCACGGATCCCAATCCGCCAGCCACCAAAGGGATTCCAGCCCTTAATCTCCACGACACCGTAACAGGTGCTGCGCACGGGAAGTCCGTGGGGAGCGAAAATGTCTGTTCCCTCATGGATACGATAACCACCCCAGCTGCGTTTGGTCCCCCATGTGCTGCGATAGGAATAATTTGTGCCGAGCGGAACAGGAAACGCATGGGTAAACAAATCGATGCTGTCAAAATGCTCATATAATTTCGCAAACTGCTGAATGCGCTGAACAGCCCGGGTATTATGATAATACTCCCACAGGGCAATGCTGAAGTCCTCCTGACGGGCCCCGAATCCCTGGATAACGTTCGCCATACTGTACAGCACATCCAAGTCGTTGTTAGCATCCGCTAGTCCATCTCCCGATCCATCACGGCCGTATCCATTAAAAAAAACGATGGAGCCCGGCTGTTGATCCGTCTCATCCGGGTTAAGCCAGCCTCTCCAGGCGGGAGATGTCATGAAAATCCCAGTCAGTCGCTCCGGGTGCTTGCGGTCTTTGGGATGAGCACGTGTCAGAGTTCGTTCATATTGGTCGATGGCTGCGAGTCTGAACCAGGGGATGCCGGTTATTTGTTCAATGCTCTCATATAAACTTCGGCGTGCTTTTAAAATCTCCGCTGGTTTCATTTCGGAAAGTTCGGTTTTGGATGGCGCAGCAGAGGATTCACCATAAACATCAACAGGCAAGAATGGGAGAAGCAATGTGCCTGCGAGTAGGGTTTTAATCCAAAAAGAGTGAGTGAGGTGCATTTTGTTGCGATTTTGCACAGGGAAGCAGCCCCCTTTCCATTGAGATGATGCACAGGCGTGCCCGGTGAACCAAGCTATAACCTAGCGTTCTTCAAAAGTCCTTATTTTATCCGTGTAAGGGTGGATTGCACAAGATGTGACAAATGGGGGTTTTTCCAACGCTTTCATGGTATAATATGTTCCGAGCAACAGCCTAACTTCATTAGAAAGAGGGTTTACGCATTGGCTAAACGTGTTAAGGAACCGAAACCGGACTGGATTCGGATTAAATTGACAACCGGCGATAACTATCAGGAAATGAAAACGATGATGCGTTCGAAAACGCTGCATACAGTATGTGAGGAAGCACGATGCCCGAATATTTATGAATGCTGGGCCAATCGAACAGCTACTTTTATGATTTTGGGCGACATTTGCACACGGGCATGCCGCTTTTGCGCGGTAAATACCGGCTTGCCGACGGAACTTGATATGCAGGAGCCAGAACGCGTCGCAGAAGCTGCGGAGCAAATGAACCTGCAGCACTGTGTTATTACAAGCGTCGCTCGTGATGATTTGAAGGATGGCGGAGCGACCATTTTTGCCGAGACGGTAAAGGCAGTTCGACGCCGCTTGCCTTTATGTAGTGTAGAAGTGTTGATTCCGGACTTCCTGGGTGATCGGGATTCCCTGAAAATTGTCATGGATGCCAAACCTGACATTCTCAATCACAACATTGAGACGGTAGAGCGGTTATCGGACAAAGTCAGAGCCAAGGCCAAATACAAGCGTTCACTTGAATTGCTTGCTCGTGCCAAAGAAATGCAGCCTAACATTCCGACCAAATCCAGCATTATGCTGGGTGTAGGTGAGGAATACCAGGAAATTTTGCAAACCATGGATGATCTGCGTGCTGTGGATTGTGATATCATGACGATTGGTCAGTACCTGCAGCCATCCGAGAAGCATCTGTTTGTTGAGAAATATTATCCGCCAGAAGAGTTCGCAGCATTGAAGCAGGAAGGACTGAAACGTGGATTCAGCCACGTGGAATCCGGACCGATGGTACGCAGTTCCTACCATGCACATGAACAGGTTAAATCTGCTGCAAAACATGCGGAACAGGCGGCAACACACGCATAATGGAGGACACTGGATTGGAAGAAGAAAAAAGCACTGAGCAGGTTCAGGACACGTTCCAGGATCAGCCTCAGGATAAACCAGAAGAAAAAGTACAGGAAAAAATCATCGTTCAGGTGAACGGTAAAAATTATGAGATTGTGCAGAACCATAAAGAAGGCTGGAACCCGGAAGTTTTCCGCGACCGGTACAGTGAAGTGCTGGAGCGTTACGATTACATTATCGGAGACTGGGGCTATAGTCAGCTGCGGCTCAAGGGCTTTTATCGTGATAATCATCCCAAAGCCACGAAAGATTCCACCATCTCCAGCATGGTGGATTATATCAATGAATACTGTAACTTTGGCTGTGCTTACTTTGTTCTTCAGAAGAGCAAAGAACAGCCTCAAGCCAAAGCAAAAAGCGGCTCCTGAGAAGGGCCGCTTTTTTTGTGCATGTTATTATATCCGGGAGTATTCTTTGGTGAACAACAATCAGGTTGTTTCCGAACCAGGCTAGTCCAAAAAGGCAGTGCGAACCCGGTTCCAAAACGGATAGGGGCGATATCGGGCAAAGCTTACCTTGTGGCTTGCCACCTGACAACGTACGGAGATCAGATCCTCCACCATTACATTTACATGATCGATTGTCAGCAGCAGCCTTTGGTCCTTACGCGAGAAAATGTCACAGTGATGGTGCTTGGGCAAAATAACAGGTGAACCCAGCGTCCGATAGACACGGTTATTGATTGAAGCAATTTCAGCGATCTGAATTGCCTCAATGGTCGGATGTACCATGGCACCACCCAGGGCCTTATTATAGGCGGTACTGCCTGAAGGCGTGGATACGCAGATCCCGTCACCCCGGAACATCTCAAACGTCACGTCATTAATGTCGACTTGGGCTACGACCGTACCGTCCACACCTTTTAACGTAAATTCATTTAAGGCAATATAGGAGGTGTTACCCGATTTTTTACGAATTTCAAGCTCCAGCAGTGGGTATTCTACAATTCGGGGTTTGAGTCGATCGGGATCCCCTTTTCCGCTCATCAATCGTACCAATTCCTGTAATTCGTCCTTCTTCCAGTCGGCATAAAAACCGAGATGGCCTGTATGAACCCCAACAAAAGCAATGTCCGGGATCCGGTCGATGAAATTGTGAAATGCCTGCAGCATTGTACCATCGCCTCCGATGGAGATAACAATCTCCGGCGATTCTGCATCCAGCTTGAACCCTTCTTCTTTTGCCAGCGCATGAAACTGCTGACTCAGATCAATCGATAACTGGTCTCCGCGGTCTTGAACATAGTATCTCAAGATGAAAGCTCCTTTGTGGTCATTATATTACCGATGATAATCAATTCCAGAGCAGAACACAACGCTTGGACTGATATTCATTCGAAATATAGGTGCGCAAGCAGGGCTTATTTTTGGAACCGTCTTGGGAAGAGCAGGATACGAAGCAGAGAAAAGAACAGCAGCAAAAGCAGCACGCCACCAAGGATCACGAATCCGAACCATATAATTTGTCCCGCATCTGGTGAGTATATTGCTGCTGTAGCTACAGGTGAAGAGCTGGTCTCACTTATGGCGGGCCATGCGGCTTGACCCATTAAAGGTATCCAAAGTAATAAAACAAGGACAGGTGCGATTAGAGCATGTATGGCTCTCGCAAACAGAAACGGCCCATATCGCATCGGTGTGTTGCTGAGTATGCTCATGATCTGGGCATGTACCGACAATCCTCCCCAGGACAACACAAATGCAGCAGCGGCTGCCTTATAAACAAGAGGGACGGCTGTACCTGCTCCTCCCGCTTCCTTGGCTCCAAGAGTCACTTCAAACAAACCACCAACAAGACTCTGCGATAAGGCAGGCGGCAAGTTCATAAAGGTGAGCAGCTGCTCTGTCATTTGATACAGCACGCCAAGTGATCCGGTCTGTACAAGTAACTCCATCATGACAGAGAAGAATACAACAAGCCCACCTACGATAATAATAAGGCGAAGGGATGAGGAGACAGCCTGGCGCAGTAGTTCTCCAAATGCACGCCCATCTGCCATTCGTGCCTCATGCATGGCATGGATAGCCTGTATGAGTCTGCTGCCCTTTTGCTTCACGGTTGAGGTTGAAGAAGTAGGGGATGGAGAAGATGAGCTAGCTGCCCGTCCATGGAATCGCATGAGCAGACCAACGATAAAGGCAGCGGCATAGTGAGAAGCGACCAGAACCGGAGCAACGGCTACATTGTGAAAAAAACCGACGGATACCGCACCGATCATGAAGATGGGATCGGATGAAGTAGTGAAGGCCACGAGCCGCTCACCCTCTTCCCGCGTGACCAGCTTTTGATCCCATAATTGAGCGGTTAATTTCGCTCCTGTCGGATAGCCGGAAGCGCAGCTGACCGCGAATACAAAACCTCCGCTCCCTGGAACACGAAACAGGGGGCGCATGAGTGGATTTAACAGGGTCCCGAGAAAATGGACAATGCCGAAACCGAGCAGCAGCTCAGAAAGAACCAGAAAGGGAAAAAGGGATGGGAATAACACATCCCACCAGATGGAGAGCCCTCTTACACTTGCATGCCAGGTCTCTGCAGGGAACAGGACCATAAGAAAACAGAGAACGAGGAGAGCGAGTGTAATCAGAACATGGGTAAGTTTGTATGAAGCTGCCATGCATACCTCTCCTTTATATGATAATGGTCGTTAAGCCTGTTGAAGTGAGTGTCGCTTGTGCCATCAATATATGAACCAAGGCGGACAAACAGTACAAATTAATATCCGGAAAGCGCTTGCAAAAATGGCTGTATTTTTAAACGATGTATGCTAAAATGATAAAAAACGCCTGAACGTCACCTATTTGTCCAATAGGGTGAAATTCAAATCGGATGGAGTGATGATTATGAGTCTTGTCACCGGAATCCTGGTCTGTGCTTTTGTCTATGTGATACGTGCCTCGCTTGTACGCTCTGAAGAAGAGGACTGGCGAAGTTATTAATGGAATATATGGTGCGCCAATCTTGCGATTGGTGCTTTTTTTGTGTCTTCCGAAGTGAAGAGGTTCTAGAGGAAAAGGTACGAAGACATCTTGACTTGCTGATGTTAGATAGGACTTTTGGGATTTTTTTGATAGAATGAAGATAAAGGTGATGGCAACCTGATCTCGATTTTGTTTTCACATTTAAGCATTGATGTGTAAGATATGCCAAAATTCGACACGACTAGTGAGGGTTAGATGAATGAATCCCAATCTGAGTATTTATGAAAATCTGGGCGGAGAGCAGGGTGTTCGGGCATTAGTTGAAGCCTTTTACCCTATAGTCCAGCAAAACGAACAACTGGCTCCTCTATTTCCGGAAGATATACAGCCGGTTATGGACAAGCAATACATGTTTTTGTCTCAGTTTTTCGGTGGACCTGCGTTGTTCTCTGAAGCGTATGGTCATCCGATGATGCGTGCCCGCCATATGCATTTTGAGGTGACCGTTGAACGGGCACACGCTTGGCTGGCATGCATGGATCAAGCGTTGACACAGATCGGTGTGGAAGAGCCGCTGCATTCTTTTGTCCTGCAGCGTTTGTCGGGGCCGGCACATCATTTTGTGAATACGCCGTAACTCCGAATACAGGTAAAACGGGAGAGGGATGGAAACAAGTGGAATTAGAACCTCTATATAAGGTGAAGGTCACATGTCATTATTGTGAAACCGAGTTTGAAACCTCCAGAGTCAGACCGAGCTTGAAGCGGCCCTATCGGACAGATTCCGATTTTTGTGCCTACTATAAGCTGGAGAATCCGGATTTCTATGTTGTGCGGATCTGCCCTGAATGCGGGTTTGCATCGACAGAGAACTCGACAGATAAACTGACTGACAAGCAGCGACTTGCGTTCAAGGAACAGATCGGTAATCGTTGGGAGAAGCGGGATTACAGCGGAGCACGGACACTAGATCAGGCACTGGCCACATACAAGCTCGGTCTATTCTGTGCTCAGGTGATCCAGGAGAAGGATCGCATTGTAGCAGGACTGTTGCACCATATCGCCTGGTTGTATCGTTACCGGGAAGATCATGAGCAGGAACGGCGCTTTCTGGAGTTTAGTCTGGAAGCTTATGTTAGAGTGTTCGAGCGGGAAGGCGCGGGCAGTAATGAAGCAAGACTGCTGTACCTGCTTGGTGAGCTGAATCGTAGAGCAGGCCACTTCCACGAGGCCGTCAAATGGTTCGGGCGTGTCATTCACGATAAACGGATCACGGATGCGGCCATGATTCGGGCATCCAGAGAGCAGTGGGCCCTGCTGAGGGAACAAATGATATCCGGCAAGATGGAACTGCCTGAAGAAATGATTGAAGCAGATAAAGAGGCTGCTAAGCGCAGCCCCATCTAATTGAACTTTGATTATTTGCGGACAGGTTTACTGGAGAGCAGATAATCACTGTCGTTATCAATAACGGTCATGCTGCCATTACAACAAGGAAAGACCAGCAATTTCTTTTTGCCTTCACGAATGCGTACAAGCTCTCTCGGTTTGAGGGGCAGCAGCACATTGCTTGCTTGGCAAAACGGGCATTGCTGTACATAGATGTCCCCCATGACAATATCATAAGGCCAGCTGTTTTCAAAAGGGATCATTCCTGCTCGCCTTCTGAAGGGGCTGGTTTGGATGCTTCTTCTTTGGCCAATTCGGCAATCTTCTGCAACAGGATGTGCTGGGGCATGTGCATCAGGTGCTCAAGCGGTACGCCAAGGGATTCTGCTAATTTGACGGCTGTGTCAGCCGATATTTGTAAGGGTTTCATCACTTACCTCCTGAAAAAGTGGCTTAAACTATTTCTCTAGTATAGAGATAGAGCACTCATAAAACCAGTTTTTAATTGAAGTATTTTAGCTCAAATCCTTGAATTCCAAAAAGAGAGGTGCCTTATTAAATGAAAACACCATTAAAACCTGTATGGGATCTGGAGTCCATTTTTAGTGGAGGTTCTTCCTCCGAATCGTTCGCTGCGTACTTGACCCTGCTAGAACAGGATGTACGCAAACTTCAAACCCTGTTGATTGAAACCGCTGCACCAAAGACACTTGAAGAAACTTATGCATTCGACGCCATTCTGGAATTACTGCAGAGCTGTTACATTCGTATTTCGGAAGGTTCTGCATTTGTGTCTTGCCTTTCATCGCAAAATCAGCAGGATAAGAAGGCTACGCAGCTGCAAGGCTCCGTTAGTACTCTCGGGGCCATGCTGAACAGCAGCAAGTCCCGTTTTGATAACCTTCTTAGTCAGACAGCAGATGACATATGGGAGAAATGGGTTGCTCGCGAAGATATCAAGCCTTTGGCTTTTGTAATGAATGAGAGCCGGACACAGGCTCGTGAGAAGATGTCTCCTGAACTTGAAGGCCTTGCGCTGGATCTGGGCGTGGATGGCTATCATGGTTGGGGCAAGTTCTATAATACGATCGTAAGTAAAGTAAACATTCCGTTTGAACAAAACGGTGAAACGATCATGCTATCCGCCGGACAGGCTGCCAACAAGCTGAGTGACAGTGATCGCAACGTGCGTGAAACGGTATTTGCGAGCTGGGAGAAGGCTTGGACGGATGTAGAAGACTTCTGTGCCGATACATTAAACCATCTAGCCGGATTCCGTCTCAAGTTGTATGAGAACCGCGGCTGGGACGATATTCTCAAAGAACCACTAGCTATCAACCGGATGTCTCGCCAAACGCTCGATACGATGTGGGACGTTATCAACGGAGCCAAACCGGCACTCGTGAAGTATCTGGAACGTAAGGCGGAGCTGCTGGGTGTGGATAAACTCAGCTGGAGTGATATTGATGCACCTGTAGGCAAGTCCGGTGGCAAAGTGACTTATGATGAGGCGGCAATCAATATCGTTGAACAATTTGCCAAATTCAGCCCTAAGCTCTCGAAATTTGCAGAGATGGCGTTTGAGAAACGCTGGATTGAAGCGGAAGATCGCCCAGGCAAACGTCCAGGCGGATTCTGCACTTCTTTGCCGCTAAGCAAAGCTACCCGCATATTCATGACGTTCTCCGGAACGCCATCCAACGTGTCTACACTTGCGCATGAACTGGGTCATGGTTACCATCAGCATATTATGGAAGAGCTGCCTGCAATGAATCAACGTTATGCCATGAACGTGGCGGAGACGGCCTCCACATTTGCCGAGCTGATTGTTGCCGACGCATTGGTGCAGTCAGCGACAGATGAACAGGAGAAGCTAGCTCTGCTGGAAGATAAGATTCAGCGCAGCGTTGCCTTCTTCATGAATATTCATGCCCGTTTCCTGTTTGAGAATCGCTTCTATGAACAGCGCAAAAAAGGCTTGGTTAATGCAGATGAGTTATCCAAGTTGATGGTGGAGGCTCAGCAGGAAGCCTTCTGTGGTGTTCTTGCATCGGATCATCCTCACTTCTGGGCATCCAAGCTGCATTTCTATCTGACAGGTGTACCGTTCTACAACTTCCCTTACACCTTTGGCTACATGTTCAGTGCGGGCATCTACGCCAGAGCACAGCAGGAAGGTACAGCCTTTGCAGACAAATATGATGATTTGCTGCGGGATACCGGGCGAATGACGGTGGAAGAGCTTGCACAGAAACATCTGGGTACAGATCTGACACAGCCTGACTTCTGGCAAAATGCTGCGAATCTGGTGATTGCCGATATTGAGCAATTTCTTGAAATGACAGCAACCGCGAAGTGACAAATACGGGGAGTGGTACCCAAGCATTTTGAATGTAATGCTTCGTATACTCGTATGTGAAAAAGAGAGCTGCACCACATGTTAACCAGCATGTAGTGCAGCTCTCTTTGGTTATTCTAGTCGTGGGATTGATTTGTATAATTTGTCGGATTATCAAGAATTAACTCGTTTTAAAGCATTGGATTGGCAATTAATTGTGCAACTTATAGTTATAAATACCCAAGTTTGTTTCATTTTGTTGAATGAGTATATTTGTTGTCATATAATGGTTCGTAAGTCCTTGTTTTGAGGGATGAAGTGCATAAAGGAGGAGCAATAATGGTAAATATTGACCAGCTTTCATTAGCAAGACAGTTGGATTTGGTGTTTAAAGAACTTGATAAGGAACTGTCAGGGTTAGACTCAGGTGTAGTTTTTGTGCAAATACGCAATAATGTAATTGGAAAGTTCGGTATTCGACATAATCCGATTTCTGGACGGAATGGACAAATGGAAACAGAGGATCAGGGGTTAACTGGAAGTCAGCGCTCCTCATTCCGCGCTATGGCACTTGAGACTTTAAAGTTTAAGCAGAACTGGACACATGGAGAAATTTCGTATGACTTTACCGTAAGACAAGGCGTGATTTTGGTGGACGCTACGATGGAATCCAATTACAACATGGCTAACCTTATGATTCGCTACCCTAGAACAAATACATACAAGGATTCAGGAATGGAGTCGACATCTTAATTGTGCATACATGCACAAAAGCGGCGCTTCCGGAGAAGGCCGCTTTTTGGCTTTAAATCATCCAAGCATTAGTCCGAACTTAAGAACGACCAGACAATTGTTGCTCAGCGATTTGTACCAGACGTTTAGTAATGTATCCACCCAGAGAACCTGTCTCACGGGAAGTGTAGTTACCGTAGTAACCGTCTTGTGGAATTGTTACACCCAGCTCTTGCGCAGCTTCTACTTTCAATTGTTGCAGCGCTGCGTTTGCTTGAGGAACAACCAGATTGTTGGAACGGCTTCCGCTACCTCTGTTTTGACCTCCGTACATGTGTGTCACCTCCTTATGGCTTGGTGATGTTAGTATGGTTAGAGAATGAGGAAATATACGTGATATGGCGTAAGGGAATAATTGGGATTTAATTGTAAATAAACACATGAAAAAAGCCGATCCAGACAGGATCGGCCTCTTTGTTAATAAGGTAAATATTATAGGTGTGTTGTACTACCGTACAAGATTGAAAGGGACTATTCCTTGGTAGGAGCAATAACCTCAATCCGTGTGAGAAGTTCAACGGGTTGTTCAGGTTCCAGACGAATTAACCCGGTTTGTTCATCCGTCAGAGGGAGGTTCGGGGCATCGGAGAGCCAGGTGTAGGGCTCAATGCACAGAAACTGATCGGATTCACCCTTGGTAAAGAGCACCCAGTGTTTAAAATACTGTTCATCTGCTGAGTAGTTCAGCATATATCCATCCTGACGACGGAGCTGGGCAGTCGCTGCCTGACCTTCCGTAGCTTTGAGAATCGTATCCCAGTTGCGTCCCTGCATATTAACACCTTGATTTAAGGCGTCCCAATCTCCAAGAGGCTCAAGCTCACCCGTGGGCAGCTGTTCCTCGTTCTGAGCATATACGCCAGAGACAGGTAGTTGAAGTGTCCAATCGGCAGGCTTGCCGTCTAGCAGGAACCATGTATGATATCCCATTCCAAACGGAGCGGGAGTCGAACCCAGGTTGGTAACACGAAGACGCTGGCTCAGCACGGAGTTTTGCAGCCTGAACGTCATTTCGAGCTTCAGAGGCACCGGAAATTGTTCCATCCAATGCTCTTCATTTGCAGTCAGCAATTCGGTTGTAATGGCACAGCCTTCTTCATCTTCTTCAATGTCGCTGACACACCAGGATTGGGTGCGATGGAGACCGTGAATATGGTTGTCATTTGCCGTATTCTGATCGAACTGGTATTGAACCCCTTCGTATTCGAAGCGTCCACGATGTATGCGTCCTGGCGGAACCAGAAGCGGAACACCGAAGTGATAAGGTTTCTGCAAATAAAATGCTAAATCATCTTCTTCTGGACTGCGGACGACATCACGATCCTGCACCAGATCACGAATCGAGATGATATTGTTTCCTAGACGCGGCAGCAGGGTGATCTCCAATTCACGGCTATGTAGGATATACGTGTCGTAACCATTCCATTGGCCTTTGGTCACTTGTTTCATATCGATGCTCCTTTTCCCACTTGAAATCTGTCTGCAAGCGGCTTAACATGCTCCGCTGCAGGCGTGTCATTGAGTACATGCCAGCAATCCCATACAGCCCTCCGTGGGAGGGCTAAACAGGATAAGCAATTCCATCATAACAGATTTCGGCTTGGCGGGTAAAAAAAGCTGATTCCATTTTTGACAATCTGCGTGAAGCGGATTAAGATGGAATGCAGAAGGAAATAACATATGAATTGAATTAAAGCGATGACAGGGATAAGTAAGTCAGGAGAAAACTCTTCAGAAAGCCGGTGGGTGATGCGAACCGGTGTGAACTCTTTACCGAATGGACCCTGGAGTGCCGATTGGAACAGGTGCCTTGCAGAAATGCAAACCGTACCTCAGTAGAATTGGACGTCTATTCCACGTTACGGGAAAATGAAGGTGTTTTTCGCATGATTGAAAAACACGAATAAGGGTGGCACCACGGTCTCACGTCCCTTGCGGATGTGAGGCTTTTTTGCGTCCGCGGAGAAGAAACAGACTTGAACAAAACATGAGGAGGCGCAAGTGACTTATGAAAACTGTATTATCTGGAATCCAGCCAAGCGGTAAACTTACGCTGGGCAACTATATTGGTGCAATCAAGAACTTTGTGAGACTGCAGCATGATTACCAATGCCATTTTATGGTGGTAGATCTCCACGCAGTAACCGTGGCTCAGGAGCCAGCTGCACTGCGTGAACAGTCTGAAGCCGTCGCTGCACTGTTTCTAGCAGCGGGGATCGATCCAACAAAGTCAAATGTGTTCCTGCAATCCCATGTTCCTCAGCATGCTGAGCTTGGATGGTTGATGACGACACTGACATCGATGGGTGAACTGGAGCGGATGACCCAGTTCAAGGATAAATCTTCAGGCAAGGACTCGGTGGGGGCAGGCTTGTTCGTATATCCTTCATTGATGGCAGCCGACATTTTGCTGTACAATGCGGACCTCGTTCCTGTAGGAGAGGATCAAAAACAGCATTTGGAACTCACCCGCGATCTGGCGGGCCGTTTCAATCATCGTTATGGAGAATACTTTACCATTCCGGATCCATATATTCCGCAGGTGGGCGCACGCGTGATGTCCCTGGACGATGCTTCCTCGAAAATGAGTAAAAGTAATCCAAATGCGGGCAGCTACATTGCCCTGTTGGACCCGCCGGATGTGATCCGCAAGAAAATCAGCCGTGCCACGACGGACTCCGGACGTGAAGTGGTTTACGATCCGGCCAACAAGCCAGAGGTCAGCAATCTGATGAGCATCTATGCAGAGTGTGCAGGCATTACGCTGAATGAAGTAGCAGAGCGTTACGAGGGTAAAATGTATGGTCCGTTCAAAAAAGAGTTGGCCGAAGTGGTTGTCTCTGTTATTGAACCGTTACAGGAACGATATCGCGAAATTCGTGAATCTGGCGAACTGGCCGAGATTTTGGAGACTTCAGCACGTCGTGCTGAAACAGTCGCTGCCAAAACGCTTCATGATGTGAAAGAACGCATGGGGTTTGTTCCTAGACGTACAGTATAGGCTATCACGGACATTGTTCAACAATGTTAAAATTTCACGATATAAAGTGAACAAAAAAGAGAGGAGCCAACAGCTCCTCTCTCTTTTTGTTCATATAGGAACCTGCACAGCCAGATTCAGCCATCATTTTGCCCAGCATCGTGCCAAGCCCGATGACATTGGCTATGGTTCCAAGCGTACTACCGAGTCCACCTTCCAGATCAGGATGTCGATTCGGATGTAGAACGTAATTCCTGGCGTTCCTTCTTGGCACGAATGACGAAACCCCAGCCGATATTGGCAATGGACAGGATGAACAGCAGCGAGGCTAACCAGCCGTTATAAGAGATCGATATGGCTGAAACCGTTAACAAAACAATCGAAGAGAATGCGAACCATAAGGACAAACCTTTACTCATTGGGAAAAACCTCCATCACAAATTTAATGAATCTCCGTATAACTTGAGGCGTGCGAGCCATAATAATCTTGCAAGCTTGCAATACATTACAGACACAGATTGAAAGGAGATTTTAAATATGGCTCAAGGATCTCGTTCTAACAACTTGGTGGTACCTCAAGCAACTGCAGCACTGCAACAATTGAAAATGGAAGCTGCACAGGAACTGGGTGTAACAATCCCGCAAGACGGTTACTACGGTAACTACACTTCCCGTGAGACAGGATCTCTTGGTGGTTACATCACCAAACGTCTGGTACAAATCGCTGAGCAACAATTGTCTGGGTCTGGCAAATAATTTATCATAAAAGCAAGCAACAAAACAAAGGCCCGGAGCGGAAACGCTCCGGGCTTTTCATCGCGCAACCGTTCCTTACTTGATTGTGCCTTTCCCGGTCCTTCTCGTCAAGACCGGGCAGATAAAAGTTTTTTATCCATTTTTTCATCGCTTAACCAGCCCACATACGTATCAATCGTTTCAAAATTGCGGTCCATCACGACAACGGCGACAAACGGATACTGCTTGCGGTGTCGATACCGTACATCCGCCCAGCGGACTTTGTATCCTGCAGGCAGCTCCTCTACCTCCGCAACCGCATAGGAGGTGAAGTAGAGAAAGGCAGTGACCTCTGGTGATTTGCGTGAGGCAGCTACAGCCGCATGAGTGGAAGAAGAGGCATGCAGATGCCATGTCAGCTCTGCTCCATCCATTTTTCCGATTTCGTAACTGTTATCCGCAAAATGCTTCACCACATGCCAGCGGTTCCAGGATATCGTTGGAATGACGATATAGCGAAGCGCCGGTTTGTTGTTGTCCAGCCTTTTTACTTTGGCTACAGCCTGGGCATGGGCAATGATTCGCCATACATAATAGAGGGCTATAACGATATACAGTGTGACAAACAACGGAGCAGGGGCGATCAGATCAAAGGCCCACAGCAGGATTGCCACCACGTGCGAAGCGAACAGAAACGGATCGAAAATATGAATGATATTCCAGGCAATCCATCGTTCAGAGAATGGCCTTGCTGCCTGGGTTCCATAGGTGTTGAACAGATCGGTAAACACGTGAACGCCCACAGCGATAGCTGTCCAGGTAGCAACGTGTCCAATGGGAACATCCGGGAAAATCAGTGCAATGACGCCCGTGATGAGCAGAACCCATAATAGAAGAAAGGGCGGCGAGTGGGACATACCCCGATGATTTCGAATGTACAATGAATTGCTTTTGAGACGCAGTGCCGTATCAATGTCAGGGGCCTGCGAGCCAGCAATGGTACCCACCATCACCGCAGCCGCGAGCATGGGACTGGAAGCCACGACAGGATCGACATAAGCCAGACCTGCCAAACCAATACCCATGACAAAATGTGTAGAAGTATCCATAAACGTCTCCTTTGTGGTGTAGCTCGATTTCATCATATTAATGATTCTCTATCTAGGTGATACCCATATATAGTGTATATTATCCGCCTGTCTTGAAGCAAAACAGCCAAAACCCGAAAAAGATGTCATAAGAAGTTCATTTCACCCAACATTTGTACGAGCATTGTCATACTCTTGGCCATTTACCTATGATAAACTTTATATCGGAGACAAAGAGAGAAACCTCCAAACCGAGAATTAAGGGGGATTAACCAAGCGTGGACAATCAGTTGGGATACCAGGCTTCTTCCGATTCTGCAACATTGACCTCGCCTCCGACCAAGTCGGGATCGTGGAAAGACTTTATTCATATCACCAAACCGGGAATACTTCGGACCAATCTTATTGCTGTTTTTGGAGGGTTTTGGCTGGCATCCCAGTGGGATATCAACTTGGTAAAGATGCTGCTGACCCTACTTGGGACTGCGCTTGTTATGGCTTCTTCCTGCGTATTTAACAATTATTTTGATCGTGAACTTGATTTGAAAATGGAACGTACCCGCAACCGCTCCTTACCGACAGGAAGGCTAACACCGAAGGTGGTATTGTCGTATGCCATCATTTTAGGCGTGCTAGGCTTAACTGTTCTTTTTGCTTTTTCGGGTATACTTGCCGGATTATGCGGCATTTTTGGCATGTTTGTCTATGTTGTTATTTATACGCTTTGGTTAAAACGTTCTTCAACATGGAGCACATCCATCGGTGGTCTGTCAGGTGCCATGCCGCCAGTTATCGGCTATGTCGCTGTAACGGGACGTTTGGACCTGGGTGCATGGCTGCTTCTTGCCATGTTGTTCCTGTGGCAGCCTCCGCATTTCTGGGCGCTCGCCATCCGCAGGGTAGAGGATTATCGGGCCGGTGGATTTCCGCTGCTGCCTGTAATGAAGGGCATTGAACGGACCAAGATTCAAATGATTCCTTATCTGGTGCTGCAGATTTTTGTTCCCATTCTAATGTATGCATACGGGTATGCCGGTATTTTTTATCTGACGGTATCACTGGTGCTGTCTGTACTGTGGCTATATTATGCACTCAAAGGATTTCGTGCGCAGGATACGGACGCCTGGGCCAAAAAGGTATTTCTTTATTCCATTAATTATCTGTCTCTGAGCTTCATACTGATGATTCTGGATACGGTTCATAAATAATGGGATGGATTACGGTGAAGGTGCAAAATAAATGCTTGGGCATCTGCATCAAGAACGGTTACAATAAGGAAGGGTCCCATCCAGAGTGGGGTTATTCGTATACATATGCAATTTCAAGCAAAAGAAGTTACTTATTTCTTCATAACGTGACATCCCGGGCAAGAAACGATAGCCATGTAATTCAAAGCAAGATATGTATGCGCATTCATATCGAAAGCACAGAGAAAGGACGAGGATGATGCTGAAAAAGTACAAATGGACCTGGATGCTGCTAGGTCTCGCACTGATTATGGCTGTATACCTCATGTGGGGCACCGTCTTTGCCAGCAAGGAGAAATTACCCGAGATTCGGGAGATCCAATCCTTCTCCATGGAAAATGTGGATGGGACAACGGTTTCGCTCGATGATACCAAAGGCAAGGTGCGGCTGTTCTATTTTTATTTCACCAGTTGTCCTGATGTATGCCCAATTACGACGTTTACGTTGTCCCAGGTGCAGGATTTGTTGAAGGAAGATGGCACATTCGGCAAGGATGCGTCCTTTGTTTCGATTTCATTTGATCCGGAAGTCGATACCAAGGAGAAAATTAAGGAATTCGCGGACCGTTTCCACGCGGATTATGACGGGTGGTATTTCCTGCGAGGGGATATGGATAAAACAAAGCAGCTCGCCAAGGATTCATTTCAGATCCTGATTGAAGGCGAGAGCAAGGATGACTTTGCACATATGAACATGATTGGTCTCGTAGACCAGAACAATCAGCTGCGCAAGGTGTATAATGCATTTAATACAGAAGATGTCGAGCCTGCAGTAATCGCAGAGGATATCCGCAATCTGATCAATGAATAATCTGTTCAAATTATATTAGAATCCTGTTAGTATCCATAAAAAAGGCTGATTGTCGGGTTGGTAAATAACCGGTAATCAGCCTTTTGCAATTGTTTTACGTTTAGAATGACGGGTACTCGGGGTATTGAATATACTCTTCCAAACCGGCCTTCTCCAACTGGGCAATGATGTATTCATCAGGGGTTCCTTCCACACCCGCATAACCACGTCTGGTATACATCTGCACTGCATCAGGGAAGGCGTCTCGCAGCACACCTCTGATTTTTTTACCCGAACTGTCATTATCCATAAACAGATATACTTCATCATAACCAACCTGTTTGCGCAGGGACTCCAGCTTGAGCGAATTGAGAGTGCCGAATGTACATAAAATGTTGATTTCCGGCCCAACGAGACGTTTCAGCTTGCTGCGATCATTCTTACCTTCCACAATGACATGAATAGGCATGATATTCACCTCTTGTTCGAGAGCTAGTGTCGACATTCCCCGGGAAATGTTGCAGCGAAAATCGACTGGATTATATATAGTTTAGCTGTAAATGGGGGAATGATGCAAAGCAAAGGTGAATACAAGCCATTTTAATAAAAAAAGGACTTACATCATGGATTACGTTTATCCCAGTACCTATTCGGATCGGTTGAAGACAGGGATGCCTCACGTCTGCTGGTGAAGTAAGGAAGGAGCAGAATGCCGACCATTAATAGAATAAACGCGATGAAATACGGCGAGACACCTACACGCAGCTGACCTGCGGCGATTGGACCAATGAAGGATCCAATGGAGGTAGCGATGGACTGTAGTGAGAAAATACGTCCCAGCTTGCTTCCGCCACTTAAACGGATAAACAGGGTAGCCATAGCTGGAAAAGTAATCCCTTTAGACATGCCAAGTACAAACAGTACAGCTGCCAGAGGAATGTCCGGGAAGGCTGCCAGCGTGAAGAAGCAGAGGGACATCAGCAGCACACCCGCAGTTAAACGCAGCTTGGGCGAATAACGATTAAGAAACAGCATGCTGAGGGTGAGGAGTGCTCCGACACTAATGACCGAAAACAATAACCCTGTAGACATCATGGACGAGTGTCCACCGCCCCGAAGAGGCAATTCAAAAAACAGAATCCCTTGTGCACAAGCAATGACCAGAGGCAATGCAAAATAACGCCAGGAGACAGGAATGAAGGTATTCGTACTTCCTCCGAGGTTAGCAGGTTTGGGAGGCACGGTTTCTTTCTCACGCTGAACATCGACAAGCCCCTTCGGCATGGACAACCAGGCGATCATACCCGACAGAATGAGCAGGTATCCAAGACTTGCAAATGTAGCAGAGAATCCCAAAGCACCAACAATCAGTGCTCCAGCAGCTGGAGATACAACAGACGCCAGCGTATGCACGACACCATGTCCGGACATATACTTGCCCTGAGTGACCGGGTTGGTCGACAGCTGAGCAAGCAGTGCTAGACAGGCCGGAGACAGAAAAGCGAGCACAAAGCCGCTGATGGAACGAAGCGCAAGCAGCTGCCATGGCGTGTGAATGTGGGCTTGCAGCAGCAGAATAATACCGGCTCCAAGCAGACTAAACACGATATAACGCCGACTGCCGTGTTTATCGATTTGTGTGCCGGCAATTAAATTGCCGGGAAGATGAGTCAAGGAGTAGATTCCCATCATCCACCCGATGAAGGTGGGTGCAGCTCCAAGCGAGATGGCAAAGGGGGTCAGGATGGGATATTGGGCGTGCAGGTCAAAAACAGCAAGAAACAAAAATAGATAGAGCCAGATGGCCGTTTTCACAAAAGCCCCTCCTTGTTAAACGATACATGTTCATGCCAGGTCGTCAGATGTGTTCCCGATTCTTCATGCAAAACCTCATGGTACTACTTGTACGTTCAACTGGACGAACTTAGACCTTTATTTTTACGAGAGAGTGCTTAGCTGACAGCGGGTTCGGAAATCATGTATAATATTCGGGAAGTGTGATTTCTTAACTCTAATACGGAAGGTGTAATCATGAACATAGAAGTGATCAAAGAGTTTGTGATGCAGAACTGGCTGGTGATCGTCGTTGCACTGATCATTTTGTTCTTTGTTCTGAATGTGGTCAAAACCGTATTGAAATGGGCGATTGCCATCATCATTATTGCGGCTCTATTGATATACAGCGGCATCTCCATCGATCAGATTAAACAGACGGTTTCAGATGTGCAGTCCAGTACAATGGACACATTGAAAAAGGAAGCGACCAATATGATGGTGAAGGAAGCCTCCAAGGCCACCTACGCCAAAGGGCAGGATGGACAATTTACCATTACGAGTCCCAATGTGGAAATTAAGGGGACAGCCGGGTCGAACAAGGTCAATGTGACCTTGCGCGGAATTTCACTGGGCGAATGGAATCTCGACAATGAAACGATACGTACGTTTGTCGAACAGGCCAGAGGAAATGGAACTGTACCAGCTTCTTAGCAAAGGGGGAATAAATACGTGTTGCAAAGTTGGCTGGACAGCCTGAAGGAATTCAATGGCATCACGATTATGCTGTTATTGATTGTGGCAGCTTCATTGCTCCAGGGATGGTCCAGAGGGGCTTCGCGTTCTGCAGGAAGACTATTTGGATTCCTGATGGATGGCATTATGGCGGTCATTGGTATTCTGCTGTCCATTGGTTTGACCCTTTGGCTGGCGCCGTATGTGCAGCAGTGGTTGTCTGCACATGCTTCAGCCATGCCGAATCGGGATCTGAACCGATGGGAGCAGATGTATTATACGTTGGTTACGGCGATTGCTGATTTTCCATTGATGCGGTTTGCCGTGTTGTTTGTGCTTAGCTATGGATTTATTCGTATGGTTCTTGGCTTGTTCTCGTCCCTTTTCTTCAGAAGGAGATATCATTCGGCAGAACAAGAGAGCAGTCCCAAGGGGATTATTAGCCGCTTCATGGGTGCAATCATAGGAGCAGTCATTGGATCTGCCCGCGGGATGATTGTCATTGCCGTTCTTTTCATGATTGTCAGCCTGTATCCCGGAAGCATGTTCAGCCGATATGTAGAGGCTTCGCCGATCTACATGCAGGGAGCAAAGTCCGTTATTGAACCGTTATCCGGTAACCTGATCAAGGACAAGCTGCCGGTATTTACCCAAGCGGTTCAGAAGGAACTGGGCGGAATTTTGCAGCGCAAATATGATGTCATTGATCACAATATTCCTGCAGATATTGAATCTGCAGCCAGTGAAATTGTGAAAGGTCACACGACGGAAGAAGCGAAAGCACGGGCCTTGTATGATTGGGTTGGTTCCCGTATTCAATATGATTACGGGAAAGTGGATGATTATGAGCAAAAAGGTATATGGCATGAACAGACGCCGCAGAACACGTTTGATACGCGAAAAGGGGTATGCATTGATTACGCTCGTCTGTATGCTGTCATGGCTCGTTCACAAGGACTGGATGTTAAGGTCGTTACAGGACTTGGATACAATGGCCAGGGCGGATATGGCCCACATGCATGGAATGAAATATATTTGAGTGATTCCCAGAGCTGGATTCCGCTTGATCCGACATGGGCGGTGAGCGGTGACTGGTTCAATCCTCCGAATTTTGCCGATACCCATCTGAAAGATCAGACAGCATAACATTACACCGGACAGGGTTCCGGATTATGACGACGTTGCCAGGTTATCATGCCGCGGCTGGACTTCTAAGAGCGGTATGCATCAAGTCATGAAAGAGGTAGGATGAATGAACAATCATTCAAAAGAGAAGGATGAACTTACCGACAAACGGCGCTTCAGTTACCGGATGAACGTATTTTTCTTCGCTTCCTTTGTTATTTTTAGCGTTATTATCGTACGGCTGGCGTTTCTGCAATTCGTGGAAGGGCCTGAGCTCAGTCAGGAAGAGGCCAGCAACATTACCAAGGATGTGCCGCTCGCTCCGGTGAGAGGAACTATCTATGATTCAACCGGTGAGGTGAAGCTGGCGTATTCCAAGCCAATTCAGTCTCTATACCTGACGCTCTATAAAAACTATGGTGATGTAAACGGACAACCAAGTCCAAACTTCCCGGAAGCTCAGGATATTGCAACAAGGCTGCATGATGTGTTCGAACAGTACAAAACCAAGGAGTCGGAGTCCCTTACCGTTGATCAGATCATTGAAGCGATGGATCTGAACTCCCGCAAGGCGAATGGCTTCATGCCACGACTTATCAAGAGCGATCTGTCGGAGGAAGAAGTGGCTTATTTCCTTCAGCACAAGGATGAATTTACGGGAATTCAGATTGTTGAAGAAAGTGTGCGATACTATGATCCGGACACGGTTGCTGTTCAGACCATCGGATATTTAAAAAAATTCAAAAGTTCCAAAACGTTGAACAAATACAAAGAGGTTGATGAGGCCAACAAAACGCAAACGGATCCTGGGCTGGTATATACGGAAAATGAGTTTGTTGGATTTGATGGACTTGAATTGCAATATCAGGATGTGCTGCGCGGTAAAAGTGGATATAACTCTGTCGACGTGGATTTGCGGAATTTGCCTGAAGGTGTGGCAGGCTCCACTCCACCTGAGAAGGGTTATGACCTGATTACGAGCATCAACAAAAACGTGCAGGTGAAGACTGAGCAGGCGATCACAGATCAACTGAGCTGGCTGCATACGCACCCGGTTTCCGGCAAGCTGCATCCCAATGCCAAGACAGGTTTTGCGGTAGCGATGGAAGTGGATACAGGCAAAATTGTTGCTTCTGCCAGTATGCCTGATTATGACACGAACGTATGGAAAACCGGTGGTATCAGCACTGAGGATTACGATAAAATCAAATATATTTACCAGAATGGTACGATTCGTGGCTTCCCGCCAGATGACTCCGGTAAACGGGCAGAATCGGTTGTATTGCTTGGTTCCACGATCAAACCTCTGAGTGTATTGATCGGTCTAAAGGAAGGTTTCTTCACTACGAATACCGTATATCCAGACAGAGGTTCTACAACGTTCGGTGGGGATAACCGCAGAGTACAGAACTCTTCCGGTCACGTATACGGTCTGTTGACTCCACATGATGCGATTCGACATTCCTCAAACGTGTTTATGATTGATGAAATCGGTAAGAAGTTATACACGACGTATGGTTCAAAGGGCGTTGATGTATGGGATGAATACATGGAGCAATTCGGCCTTGGTGTACTTACAGAGGTAGATTTGCCTAATGAGCGGCCTGGTCTCAAAGAATACAGGGAAAGCTCCGAGAGTTCCTTGACCAAGTTGGTATATGCCTCCTTTGGTCAGCAAGGGAAATATACAACCATGCAGTTAGCACAGTACACCACAATGCTGGCAAACAAGGGTAAACGGATGCAGCCGCAATTGGTAAATGAGATACGAGATTCCGAGGGTAATGTTGTTGAGAAAGTGAAACCAAAAGTGCTAAGTACGGTCGATTTCAATGACGCTTATTGGAAAGAGGTACAACGAGGCATGGCTACGGAGGTTACGGCATTTAGCGGATTCCCTTATGACTTTGCCAGAAAAACAGGAACATCGACGCAGCTAGTCGGCGGGAAATTGGTCGACAACGGGGTATTTATCGCTTATGCGCCGCGGGAAAATCCAAAACTGGCTGTAGCCGTGGTTATCCCGGAAGGGGGCTTCGGTTCCAACAGTGCGGCTCCTGTTGCACGTGCGATCTTCGATGCGTATGACGAGGAGTTCGGCTTGGACGGTGTTCCGAAGAAAGATAAAACGGAAGAAACAGATACACAATAAAACCAGTCGCTCCAAAAACAAGATAGGGAAAATGCTTGTATGATCTTGTAAAGTGGCATTGAGAGTAAATCTATTCGGCGTCCATTCCAGGAAGTTAATTCCGGGAGAGGACGTCTATTTTTTTTGAAATAGTTTACGATATAAAATAAAAATATGCGACGGGAGGATAAAAATGGTAGAATAGTCCTTGCTTAGCATAGATTTATCGAGAAAATACGGCTAATAACGGCTGAGATGCCGGTCCAGCGTTTGATACAATTGCAGGATAGTCTTGCCTCTGAAATCAATAGCTTATGGTATCTGATCCGGATTTATATACATACAGAGTTCTGGGGGCGAATAATGAGAACGTTTTTTGGAGTGCTTTTTATAATTATAGCGGTACCAATATTACTTCTATTTTTAGCTTTGTTGACCCGAGTACAGAAAGGATATGATCTGTTTATCGTGATAACGGTCTTCCTCTTACCGGGGATTATATTGATGTGGGCTGGCATTAAAAACCTCAATAGTAGGCCCAAGATATCGTATTCCGTTCCTCCTTATCGTCCAGACAATCATGTGGGAAACGATGGAGGGAGCGACCATCTACATCAGTCGGATTCGGTTATTAAACCTAACGTTTTCCGACAGAACATCAACGTAATTAATGGTCATCGAGACCAGCAGGTTGGAATTAATTTAGACCCTGATTTTAATACATACAACAATAGTTCACCTGAGAATGAACACAGGCAGGAACCACAACGTCCCAAGGGTCCTGTGTCAGTTGAATGTTCCGGGTGCGGAGCAAAGGTCAAGGTTCAAGGAACGATGTCTGCTGACTGCGAATATTGTGGCACGACTGTTCAAATTTCGTAACTCAGAAGGGGAATTTCAATGAGAAAAATGTTGGCTAGCATCCTTTTTCTATTATCTTGTCTGCCCGTTTATTCTCTCTCTGTTCATACAGCCCTGGAGGGAGGTTGGGAAATCCCAGTTGCTATTTTCTTTCATTTTATACCAGCAACTGCTTTGTTGTATGTTGTATTCAGATTGTTCAAGGGATATCCGTTATTTGATCGAGGACACCGTTCCGGTTCTACAAACCACAAGTCTAGTGAAGAGCATGCCTCAATGGTAGACGAGAGAGAGTGGCGTCAGGAAAAAGAACAAGGGGAACCTGAGCAAAAGGAAGAGAAGAAGCTGCAGATTTCTTGTTCTGGTTGTGGTGCAAAGATACACGTTTCCATTCATTCCACATCTCCATGTGAATATTGTGGAACTATGGTACATGCTTAATAATTGGGGCAAGGAACAAAGTAGACAACCATAGAATTTATAATCGGCAATTTCTTCCTTGAGGAAGGGTTGCCGATATTTTTTTGTGATTTTGTTGATAAATGCAGTCTTGATCCTGAAACCAATTTGCTAAATTGTCACTTGCATATGTTTAAGATGACTCATGTTTACGAAAATGTAACCAAATTTTGGGGGACATGGAAGTCAACCTTTGATAGACTTATATAGGGAAAATATCTGAGCTGTACGTTAATGATTTAGACTGTTAACCATTATTGATATAGAACGGAGAGGCTTATACATGTTTAACCGATGGAGGAGCAAGAAAGCATCCGATGAAGACAAAACTGTCAACAAGCCGTCCGCAGCAAGAATAAACCTGTTCTTTTTCGCTGCATTTGTCATCTTCAGTATCCTTATTTTTCGATTAGCCTTTGTGCAGTTTGTCGAGGGACCTGAATTGACGTATATGGAAACGACACGTAATACAAAAGACATTCCGCTGGCACCTGTGCGTGGACCGATCTATGATGCCACGGGAAAAGTGGCGTTAGCATATTCCGAGCCTGTACAGTCTCTGTATGTATTATTGTATGAGGACTATAGTAACGGTTCCCGGCAGGAAGAAGCTCAAAAACTCGCAGATGATCTGGCTGCAGTGTTCAAAAAGTTTAATCCTGGTGATAAGAAACAGCCGGATGCTGAGGAGATCATGAAACGCCTCGATCTGGATTACCAGAAGACACACGGTTATACACCAAGGTTGGTTAAATCCGATCTAAATACGAAAGAAATCGCTTATTTCATGGAAAAAAAGGCTGAATATCCAGGGGCTATGGTACTGGAGGAAAATGTGAGAAAGTATGACCCTGATCGGGTTGCTGTTCAGGTCATTGGCTATACTAGAGAGTTCAAGGGTCAACAAAATAACTTAGATAAGTATAAAGAAATTAGTAAGTCGCTGGCAACGGAAAGGGACCCGGGTCTTCGCTACACTCAGCAAGAAATGGTTGGAGTAGGTGGGCTGGAGTTTCAATATCAGGAGGAACTACGTGGAAGAAGTGGCTATCAATCTATCGATATTAATGCACGTAATCTTCCTGAAGGAACAATCATGCAGACTCCGCCGGAGAAAGGCTACAGCCTAGTCTCCACAATCAACAAGGAAATTCAGTTGGCAGCTCAGGAAGCGATTACAGATGAACTGCGCAAGCTGCCTAAAGCCATTACGGGGTATGCAGTGGCGATGGAAGTAGATACCGGAAATGTTGTGGCCATGGCGAGCATGCCGGACTATGATCCGAATGATTGGGATTATGAGAAGATCAAATACGTCTACCGTAATGGGACGATCGCTTCCTTCCCGCCGAATGATTCAAAGCCTAGGCATGCCGAATCCGTGGTATTGCTAGGTTCCGTCATTAAGCCTCTTAGTGTGCTTATCGGTCTGAAAGAAGGCTTGTTTACAGCAGGACAGACCTATCACGATCAGGGATATGCCATTCTGGGGAAAGACGGGCGGCAGGTGAGAAACTCCCACTCTGCTTATAATGGTCATATCACGGCAAGACGCGCCATAGAGAAGTCTTCCAATGCGTTTATGATTGATATGGTAGGCAAACGTTTGCTGAATAAATATGGCTCAGACAAAGGGATAGATAAATGGGACGAATATATGAAAGATTTCGGCTTGGGGGTCTCTACAGGCGTGGATCTGCCAGGTGAGTACCTGGGCACACTTGAATATAAAGATAAAGACGAATCAGCATTGACACGTCTGGCGTTTGCCTCATTTGGTCAACAAGCAAAATACACGACGCTTCAGCTCGCACAATATACTACGATGCTTGCCAATAAGGGCAAACGGATGGAGCCTCATTTGGTGAAAGAAATTCGTGACGCAGAAGGCAGTGTCGTTAAAAAAATTAAACCTAAAGTTTTAAACGAAGTGGATTTTGCGGATGCATACTGGAATGAAGTACACCGCGGCATGGTCACCAAAGTAAGCTCGTTTGACGGATTCCCTTATGACTATGCCCGTAAAACAGGTACGTCCGAGCAGGGAACCGGACCGAATAAGAAGGAGAACGGTGTGTTTATCGCATTTGCACCGCGTGAGAATCCAAAACTGGCCATCGCAGTTGTTGTACCGGAAGGCGGATTCGGGTCTGTCAGTGCGTCGCCAATTGCACGCAAAATCTTCGATGCATACGATGAGGTGTACGGTCTGGACGGGACGCCAAAAGGGAAAAAGGGTCAGGAGAAGGACAAAGAGTAAAACAAGATTTTTGAGAAGAGGTACCAAAGTAACGGAGATTAACCCATGTGCAGTGGGGTATTCCATATCACGATCCTGCAAAACAGCCAGTGAAAAGGCTGATATACGCAACCGGACAGGCAAGGGAAATTAGCCCTTGCCTTTTTATTTTGCATCGGCTAAAATTTGCACAAGGGAAACATTATTAGTCGTGTATAAATTTTAATACCTTGTACAACAAAATTAGATGTGGACAATTATGTTAGGAGAGGGAAAGGAGAGGTTCGAGTTGTTAATGGTGAAAATGAGGAGTATTCAAAGAGGGTTCATGACGCTGTCAGCCCTGGTGTTGATTGTGGTTTTGACCGCTTGTTCCAGCTCAGCCGAATCGGGAAGCACAGAAGGGAAGATGCAGGTTACAGCAACCACAGGCATGATTGCAGATGTAGCACGTGAGATCGGAGGGGCATACGTTGACGTTACCGGGCTAATGGGTCCAGGCGTAGACCCCCATCTGTACAAGGCTTCTCAAGGGGATATCCGCAAGCTGGAGCAAGCTGAAGTCATTTTTTATAACGGGCTGCACTTGGAAGGTAAAATGACTGATATTTTGGAGAAGATGTCCAAAAGCAAAACAGTAACTGCCGTAACAGACGGCATCCCGGTAGATGAATTGCATTCGGGTCAGGAAACCGGAGGTACGGAATATGATCCACATGTCTGGTTTGATGTGAGCCATTGGATGCATGCGGCAGAAGCCGTGCGCGATACACTTGTGGAGGCAGATCCGGATCATGCTGAGGCGTATCAGGCTCAAGCTGAAACGTATTTGGCAAAGCTCGAGGAACTGGATAACGAAGTGCGCACAAAAATTCAGGAGATCCCTGAAGCAAGCCGGGTACTCGTTACCGCACACGACGCTTTTGGCTACTTTGGTGAGGCCTACGGCATGAAAGTGATGGGACTTCAGGGAATCAGTACAGCAGCCGAATATGGTGCGAAGGATGTCAGTGAACTGCGGGATTACCTCGTGGATAATAATAT
This sequence comes from Paenibacillus sp. PvP094, assembly GCF_040546835.1. Lineage (NCBI taxonomy): Bacteria > Bacillati > Bacillota > Bacilli > Caryophanales > Paenibacillaceae > Paenibacillus > Paenibacillus sp. PvP094. Next base: position 3,139,168 of record NZ_JBEPOM010000001.1, read on the forward strand.
TAAGGCGGTATTTGTGGAATCGAGTGTGCCGGCAAAAGCGATGGAAGCCATTATTGCAGGAGCCGCCGAAAAAGGGCATACGGTTAGCATTGGCGGCGAACTGTTCTCGGATGCCATGGGTGCTGAAGGAACAGAAGAAGGTACTTACATTGGCATGATCCGTCACAATACCGAGACGATTGTAGAAGCATTGAAATAATGATTTTATCCAGAGAGGAGTGGAAGCAGCATGAGCAAGACAACGTTATCTGATAACATGCTTACATCCCAGTATCCGAATGAATTGCAGGGAATGAAGCCTACAATGGCCCCTCTTAGTGTACGGGATCTGGCTGTAGCCTATCATAAAAAGCCAGTTCTCAGCGGGGTTTCCTTTGATATACCCGAAGGCCAGCTGATTGGGATTCTCGGTCCGAACGGGGCCGGGAAGTCCACCCTGATCAAGGCTGTACTCGGACTGGTACCGAAAATGCACGGTGAGGTGCGGATTTTTGGTCAGTCCTACCATGAGCAGCGGCGCCGGATCGGCTACGTTCCCCAGCGGGAATCGGTCGATTGGGATTTCCCAACCCATGCACTGGATGTGGTGATGATGGGCAGGTATGGTCATCTGGGCTGGTTCCGCCGTCCAGGCAAGAAGGAACGGGATCTGGCTGCACACTGCCTTGAGCAAGTGGGTATGGGAGACTATATGCATCGCCAGATTAGCCAGCTGTCAGGCGGACAGCAGCAGCGAGTCTTTTTGGCTCGTGCGCTGGTTCAGGATGCTGACCTGTATTTCATGGATGAACCGTTTGCAGGTGTAGATGCGACAACGGAAAAGGCCATCATTTCCCTTTTGGAACAGTTGAAAAAGCAAGGGAAGACGGTACTCGTTGTTCATCACGATCTTGCGACGGTGGAGGAATATTTTGATCATGTGCTGCTGCTCAATGGGCGACTGGTTGCTGGTGGGCCGACAAGCGAAGTGTTTGTACCGGATACGCTGCAGGAAACTTACGGAGGCCGGATTGCAATGATCGGAAGCCGGACGGAGAAGGGCCAGGTGTAGTAATGGGGAACTGGATCCTTTCCATTCTGTCTGACCCCAACACACGCTGGATTTTGCTTGGCTGTTTGTTGCTCGGGTTCAGCAGTGGCATTATTGGTTCATTTACATTTTTGCGCCGCCAAAGTTTGATGGGCGATACACTGGCACATGCGGCATTGCCAGGGATTTGTATTGCTTTTATGTTGACGGAAACCAAGTCCGTAGGTCTCTTTCTGTTTGGTGCACTCGCTGCAGGAATCATTGCGACCTTCGGGATATCCTGGATTACCCGATATTCACGGATTAAGCAGGATGCAGCGATGGGGATTGTGCTGACGGTATTCTTCGGCATCGGTGTAGTCATGCTGACACGCATCCAGCATGGGGCCAGCGGAAGTCAAAGCGGGCTCGATAAATATTTGTTTGGTCAGGCGGCCTCCATGGTGATGACCGATGTATACGTCATGGGCGGTGTCTGTCTCGTTTTACTCATTGCCTGTCTGGTCTGGTTCAAGGAATTCAAGCTTGTGAGCTTTGATCCCGGATTCGCCCGGGGCATGGGGCTGCCTGTAGCAATGCTGGAACAGCTGATATTGCTGCTGACAGTCATCGCGGTTGTAGCGGGAATTCAGGCGGTCGGAGTTGTTCTTGTTGCTGCCTTACTTGTGACTCCTGCGGCAGCAGCGCGCTGCTGGACGGATTCACTTGCACTTATGGTGCTGCTCGCAGGCATATTTGGTGCTCTGAGTGGTGCCACGGGCACCATCTTCAGCACGCTCGTTCCTAATCTACCGACAGGACCTGTGACGGTCCTTGCGGCTACGGTATTGTTTGCCGGCTCGGCGCTGCTTGCTCCGCGTCGGGGTTTACTGGCTCGCCGTTTGCGAAGCATGCAGGCCAAATCGGCTTATCTTCGAGAAGAGCGTGCTACGCTTCAGACGCTTTCCGCCCAAGGAACACAGCAGGAACGGGGGGAGCTATAATGGCTACATTTTGGATCATATTAACGGCTGTACTTGTTTCGTCCGCATGCGCCATTCTCGGATGTTTCCTTATCTTGCGGCGAATGGCATTGGTTGGGGATGCCATCAGCCATGCTGTGCTTCCCGGGATTGCCATTGCTTTTCTATGGAGCGGTTCCAGGGATTCCTTATGGATGCTGCTTGGAGCCACTATTTTCGGTCTATTAACGGTATTCTTCATTCAAAGCCTGCAGGCCGGAGGACTGTCTTCCGATGCGTCCATTGGCATTGTATTCACTGCACTCTTTGCTGTCGGTGTCATTCTGATCAGTCTGAATGCCCAGCATATTGATCTGGACCTGGACTGTGTGCTCTTTGGTGAGATTGCCTACGTTCAGTGGGATACGTTAACACTTGGGGGTACGGATGTCGGGCCAAGGGCCGTTTGGATGCTGGGTATTACGCTCCTGGTCATCCTGATTGTTATCGGACTGTTCTATAAACAGTTCAAACTGTGTGCCTTCGATCCGGCGCTGGCAGCTGCCTGCGGTATTCCGGTCGTATTGTTCCATTACCTGCTCATGGGGCTTGTATCCATGACGTCCGTGGCTTCCTTTGAAAGTGTGGGGTCCATCCTCGTGGTGGGCATGTTGATTGTTCCCGCGGCGACAGCTTATCTGCTCACGGATCGATTGGGAAAAATGATTTTGTACAGCGTACTGGTGGGGGCTGCTTCCTCTGTTGGGGGATATATGATGGCATATGCATTGGATGCTTCCATTGCAGGCTGCATGGTGGCGGTAGCTGGAATTCTGTTTGTTTTGGCACTCTTGCTCTCTCCGAAACATGGCATTATCCTCCGCTACGCTCGTCGTAAATTCGCGACACGTTAGAACTAGATAACAACCGTCTGCATACGCAGGCGGTTTTTGCTGTTTGGGATGTGTGATATCGGGTATGACATCCATATAGATGAGGATTTCCCTCGATCTGCTCCAGCACATAAGTGCATATGATCTTGTCTGCCTTCATATCGTTATTTGGATTGACCGTTATTTTGTTGCATCTGGATGATCTGTGGTAAAATGTCGTTAGCTGTGACGTCCGGAGCGTCCGCCTCCTGCGGATACCGGGCGGTCTTTTTGTGAGAGAATAGTTGGATAGAGAGAAGTAGAGAGACAACCGAGGAGGAATACTGCATGAGTGAACTTAAATACAAATTGCTGGCGCTGGATATGGACGGGACATTGCTCAACGATAATCATGAAATTACCCAGGAAACCGCCAAGTGGATACAGATTGCCATCCGGCGGGGGGTGCATGTGTGCCTGTCCACAGGAAGAGCTGTATTCCATGCGATGCCGTACGCGGTACAGCTTGGACTGGAAACGCCGATGGTCACGGTGAATGGCAGTGAAGTCTGGAAAGCTCCACATGACCTGCACATTCGTCATCTGATGGACCCGGCCCTGATCCGTACCATGCAGGAGATTGGCGAGAAATATAACAGCTGGTACTGGGCATATTCCGTAGAGGAGCTGTTCAACCGTGAGCGTTGGACAGAAAATATTGAAGATCTGGAATGGCTGAAGTTTGGTTTCAATACGGAAGATGATGAAGTTCGTCATCAGATCATGATGGAACTGCAGCAGCTGGGAGGCCTTCAAATGACGAATTCCTCACCTGTTAATATCGAGATTAACCCGGCAGGCATTTCAAAAGCGAGTGGCGTGGCTGAGGTCTGCAAACTGCTGGGCATAGAAATGTCCGAAGTCGTGGCAGTGGGAGACAGCCTGAACGATCTGGCCGTAATCGAGGCGGTAGGTCTGGGTGTTGCCATGGGGAACGCACAGGAACAAGTGAAGGAAGCCGCTGATCTGATTGTAGCGAGCAACAATGAAGATGGTATTGTGGAAGTCATTCGAGAACACATTTTGAAGGGGGAATAACCTTTGCTTGCAACCGTTGGCTGGATTTTAATTGTGCTTTTGTTTGCAGTGGGAATGGCCGGAACGGTATACCCGATACTGCCTGGAGCTATAGCGATCTTTTTCGCGTTTCTGGTCTATGGCTGGTTCTTCAGTTTCGATCCGTTTGGTGTATGGTTCTGGATTTTCCAGATTCTAATTGTGGTGGTCCTGTTCGTAGCGGATTATGTGGTTAGTGCATGGGGGGTCAAGAAGTTCGGAGGCTCCAAGCTATCTACAACCCTAAGTACGATTGGTGTCATTATTGGTCCATTTGTCATCCCCGCATTCGGGTTGGTGCTGGGGCCATTTATTGGTGCATTTATCGGGGAATTAATCGGCGGATCATCACCTTCCAAGGCTACAAAGGTCGGGTTCGGTTCCGTCGTTGGTCTGTTCACCAGTACGGTAATGAAAATTATTTTGCAAATCGTCATGATTGTTCTGTTTATTATCTGGGTAGCAAGATTCGCATAGACGTTCGGGATGGGCTTCAACCAGATGCACGTCCGTGTGGGGGAAAGAAGGGGAATTAGTTTGTCTAAGAAGGAAACATTCATTAAGGGTACGCTCATCCTGGCGGCCGCTGCACTCATTGCCAGAGTACTTGGTCTTGTGCAGCGGGTACCGCTGGAGCATATCCTTGGCGATATCGGTAACGCATCGTTTACCATCTCCAATACGGTATACTTAATGCTGTTAACCGTCGCAACGGCGGGAATTCCCAGCACGCTCAGCAAGATGGTGTCTGAACGCTACGCGCTGGGGCGCGCAGGAGAAGCACAGCAAATTTATAAGGCTGCCTTGATTTTTGCTGCGGTAGCCGGGGTTGTCATGTCAGCCTTACTGTGGTTTGCAGCGCCTTATTATGCAACGTATGTATCCAAGGTACCGGAGGCTGTTAGTGCGATTCGGGCCCTGGCTCCGGCACTGCTGCTCTTCCCGGCCATTGCCATGATGCGTGGTTACTTCCAGGGACGCGGCAATATGACGGCAGGCGGTATATCTCAGATCGTAGAGCAGTTTGCCCGGGTTGGTACAGCCATTATCGTGGCATATGTTATGCTGCAATGGAATTATGATGACAGAACGATTGCTGCAGGAGCTTCATTCGGTGGGGTGCTAGGAAGTATCGGCGCCTTTGCCGTCATGCTCTACTTCACCTTGAAGCTGCGCCGTAGTGATCGTGCAGCCCAGCTGGAGGTTGTTCGTGCAGAGCAGCTGCCAATGCGAGGGATATACAGTGATATCTTCAAACTGTCGATTCCCATAGTGTTATCGTCCCTTGCGGTTCCGGCGATTAACTTTATCGATTCATCACTTGTGGTTCCGCTGCTCAGCGGTCGTATTGGTTTGGAAGAGGCAACAGGGGTGCTGGCGATCCTCGGTGCGAAGGCGCAAAGTATTGCGGGAATCCCGCCGATTCTGGCCATTGCGCTTAGCCAATCGCTCGTGCCTGTCATTTCGGCAGCCTTTGCACGCAAAGATGAAGCCCATCTCCAGAATCAAATTACGCTGGCCATGCGCATTTCGATTTTGACAGGGATGCCGATCGTCATTGCCCTTTGTGCGGCAGCCTATTCGGTGAATGGATTACTGTTCAGTACGCCAGATGGGACTCCCATCATTACCTTGCTGACCTTCGGTACCATTTTCCAAATTACGATGATGACAACCAACTCCATTCTGCTTGGAGTTGGTAAACCGCGGATTACAATGATCAGTGTAGCTGCAGGGATTATCGTTAAATTTGTAGCAAGTTTGATTCTGGCTCCGATATTCGGCATCTATGGGATCATTATTGCAACAGCATTATGTTTCCTGGTGATTACGTATCTGAACCTGCGAGTACTGAGAAAAATCGTAACCTTCTCGATCATGGGTGAACGCTGGGTTGGCTTCGTGGTAACTGTCCTGCTTGCTGCAGGTATTGGTTTCGGTGCAAACTGGGCTGGCAATTGGCTCTTTGGTTTATTCCTGCCAGCACGTGTATCCTTCCTCATGACCTGCCTGGTTGTCGGTGCGCTCGTTGTGGTCGTATACCTGGTCATGCTTGTCATTCTTCGCGTATTGCGCAGAGATGAACTTGGCAGCTATCCGCGTATTTTGCAAAAGGTACTGCGGCCGCTCATGCGTCTTCAGCGTGGTACGGGTCAGCGGGCATAGGTTGATGCTAAACATTTAAAAAATAAGTACAAGCTCTGTCTGCTGCTTAAGTGGGCAGGGCTTTTTATTTTGAAATCGTACAAGATGAACTGCTGACAGCCGATTCGAGAAAACCGTACTCTAGGTCACTTAATGCAGCAATGTCTTGGCATCATGGGCAACGGCCGTTTTGAGCATCCCATATCGGTGTTCATGGCTCATTTCAAATAACCAGGGACGACGCGGTGCACTGAGGTGTCCAAGACTATCCCGATTTTGCAGCCAGTCCTGTCTGGTGATCGGTTCATAAGGCGTGTCTTTCCATACGGCGAGCAGCTCTGGACTGTATAATCGCCCACCTTCTGGCATCCATTCGTGTTCCAGCAGTTCCTGAGTATAGAATTTCGAGTCTGCTGCCCCCTCCAAGCTCGTTGTGAATAGACCCGGCCAATATTCGGCACGTGAGCCTCTGTGGGGAACCGAACGGGCAAACTCTAACACTTGTGTGTACACTTGCTCAATGCCAAACAGCATGGCGTACAGGCTTTTGCCAAACATGATTCGCTCATCCAGCTTGCCAAAATGTTCGATTACCCTCCCGGCGAGTCCTTTTCCGCGCCCAAGGGGAAACACAATATGATTAAGCCCGGCGAGGTTGTGCAGGTGAAATGCAGGCTTGGAGAGTACTTCTTTTTGAAAATAAGGATGCTGTACGACCCGGCTCTCAATATAGTTCTGCTCATTAATAATTAACGCCACACTAAGCAGGGAGCTGCATCGTTCCAACCAGAACCGCTCCCAGATGGGTGTCATGAACGCCGATACGTGAAAATGGGATAGCAGGTGAAAGCAGCTTCGCCCGATTCGCCTGCTGTTCATGTAGAGCAGAAGCTGAGGATAGGCATCCTGGAAAATGAGTGCATTACAACGTTCAAGCAACCGATACATATGTTCCCGATCCGTCTGGTTTTGCAGATTATGCATAAGGTTGCTCTGCAGATCGGTCATATGATAACCACCATTGCGGGAAACCATGTGGGCAAGCAAGGCCCAATGCAGTTCGGGATATTGGTCATAACATGCCAAATAGGCTGCTGTACGCGTGATATTGCTTCGATTATTTTCTACCGTTAGCGTTTTAATTTCTTCCAGAATGATGCAATCCTCTTCACATAATGGGGCGCTTTTGGCATGTCGGGTAGAAGCCGTCTCCGTAACGGGTAACAGCCGTTCAATCTCCCCCTTCAGCGTCTCAGCCATTTCAGCTTCCCAAGCCAAATCTCGTGAAGGATGACGAAGCTGCGCCGAAGCCTTCCAAGCGGCCTGTTTACCACGCCATACTTCTCTGGCGGCTCCAGGAATGGAACGAACAATACGAAAGAGCGAATCAGGGGATACAGCATCGTTTCGGGTGGAAGTCATCGCCTGTCATCCTTTCATCAGGGTTGGTTTTAAAATAAGTATGTGCTGAATATTTGACTTCCACTCGGCAATTTGCTTCACTAAGGATAAGACAAGGTACAGAAAGGAAGATGTTGTCATGGAACAGATTACATCCAAACCTGCGTTTGATGTGGCCATTCAATCTCCTCGGCTTACCATAGCGGTATTTAAGGCAGATTGGTGCGGAGACTGCAAGTACATTGATCCGTTTATGCCTGAGGTCGAGGAAAAATTTGCTCGCGATTTGACACTGGTTGAGGTCGATGTAGATCAGGTGGGCACCGTTAGTGAGGAACAAAATATTTTGGGTATTCCAAGCTTTGTTGCATACACCGATGGTCGCGAACTTGTTCGCTACGTGAACAAACTTCGCAAGTCGAGAGAAGAGATTGAACAATTTTTGCAGCGTGCGGTTGAAGTGTACAATACGATTCATAAATAAAGGAAGGCACGGGCGAATTCGTCTGTGAATTCTAATTGGCGCCGTTCCTCTTGAAAAGAGGAAATGGCGTTTTTATTTTTTGCTTTTTCAGGGGACAATAAAAAGGTACATATAAGGGGATGACTTGTTGGTCATTCTGTCGACAGACGTTAACATTTTGTCACAAAGCGAGGCGTCAATGACACTTTTATCCGGTATAATGAATTTAGTTGTGAAATAAGTGTCAAAGTATCGAAACAAGCGGAGAGATCGTTCTTCGCCATCTTAAACCAACAGCGGGTGAGAAAAAATTGAAGCACTTAACCTTGTTTAAATGGTTAACCGTATTAACTTGTCTTGTTATGTTCCTGGCTACGTTCGGCGGTGGGGTCGTTACCAAGACGGAATCCGGACTGGGGTGCGGCACGGAGTGGCCTTTATGTAACGGTAAACTCGTTCCTGCACATACTGTAGCCTCACTGATTGAATATTCGCATCGCGCGGTAAGCGCATTGGCTGGATTGCTTTCCGTTGCCTCTTTTGTTGCATTTCTACGATATGGCAAATCACGTCGTGATCTGCAGTTGTTTTCATTCTTAACGTTGATCTTTGTCATTATCCAGGGGATTATGGGAGCTTTTGCCGTCGTCTTCTCCCAATCATCGGCGGTCATGGCGCTGCACTTCGGTTTTGCCCTGATTGCCTTTGCCAGTTCCCTGATGATGGCTCTCGGTATTAGGCAGGAGGCTCGTCATGGTGGTCTTGAAAGGTTGAACAAATACCCGCGGGTCAGCAAAAACTTCCGCAACCTGGTATGGTTCTCAACCATCTACACGTATCTTGTGGTATACACAGGGGCCTTTGTAAGCCATACCGACTCAGCTGGGGGCTGCTCAGGCTTCCCGCTCTGTAACGGCCAGATTATACCTGAACTTTCTGGTGGCGTGGCCGTAGCGTTTGCTCACCGTGTAGCCGCTGCTTCCCTTGTTATTGTGATTGCGATCCTGGGGCATTATGCATATCGTAAACATCCGGATAACACGGAACTTCGGGCATTGGGCGTCGTATCTGTGGTGCTCATTCTGCTCCAAGTCCTGATCGGTTTTGGCATGATGCTTACCATCAGCCGTCCGGAAGTGTACATGTTCGTGGCTCTGGCTCATATGCTTGATATCGCCATATTGTTCGGGATATTAACCTATATGAGTTTCCTGGTGTACAAGCTTCATCGGCCGGCTGATCGGTTCTAGAATTTCACTCGAAAGTCAGTCGTTCTGGTCTCCAAATTGCCAAGTCCATCATCCAATGATGCACATCATTGGACAGGTGGACTTTGTTTGATGTCAGGCGGGTCAGGGCACCCTAAGTTTGCAGCGACCACACGTTTACTCTGATTCCGATTAGGTTTAATATTATAAATCATCTTATTGATCAGCAGAGTGGAAAGAGGAGGCTGTATATGCTGCGAACGTTGCTGGGTGAATTGCCGCGTCAGAATGAGGGCGTATTGGAAGAAGCGATCGAGTCCATGGTGGAGACACTCGGACTTTTACAACGACAGCTGGATTTGAATCAGGACCCGACTCACGATTATCGCAAACTGTACGTATGGACGCAGGGATTAATTTCTTCACTGGACGAGCTGGAGCAGGCCTGCTTCGCTGCTTCCCACTTCCGCCAGAAGGTCAGGGCTGGCTCCACCGATGATATGACCATTGAGGAGAAGGCTGAGTACGCCCGATACGTGTACTTCTACAAGGATGGGTTCATTCGTTGTTTTGCGATTCTCGATAAGACAGGCACGGTTTTAAATGAAATATTTAATCTGAACACATCCAAGGTGAAATCCCATTTTTCGTATTTCACCGTGATGAGACAGTTTGGCTATTCGAAAATGCATAATGATCTTGCTGTTGAGTTAATTAAGATTAAGGATGCATACCGGGAACCGATGAGCAAACTGCGCAAACGTCGGAATATGGAGATTCACTACATGAATTCCGAGATGCAGGATGATCTGTGGCAGCTTCATCAAACGTTGCAGGGGAAAGTGAAGCTTGAAGATCTGGATCAGCACCTGGAGGAATTGCGTCAGGGCGTGGATATGGTTTGTGAAACGCTAAAAGCGGCTTATGGTTACATCAATAAAATGTGGCACAAGCAGGGCATGTCAGAACTGGCAAAATAAATGTGTAATATTTACCTTTGACAAAGCGGAATACTTGGATTATACTGAGTTTCTAATTAAGCGTTACATGAAATTAACATGCATACCATTTACATTTTACCACTGAACTTATAAATTTAATATTTCTTATCGAGAGCGGCGGAGGGACAGGCCCGATGAAGCCCGGCAACCGATTTATAACGACATGACAACCAGTCATACATTATAGATGTTAGGTGCTAATTCCTACAAAATGGTGCACAGCACGATTTTGGCAGATGAGAAGGTATATTCTTTCGCGTGAAGAGCCCTTTTTGTTTCTGCAAAAGGGCTCTTTTTTATATGTCAGAGGGGAATTTTCCTTTCATTCGGGTAAAGATACATGTAGGCGGTGGGAAGGAGAAGTCATATTGATCGAATTAAAAGGATTAACCAAGACGTATGGCAGAGGTTCAAAACAAACGACAGCCCTAGCCGATTTGGATCTAAAGATCGGTAAAGGTGAAATATTCGGAGTGATTGGACACTCCGGTGCAGGGAAAAGTACATTGATCCGTTGTATCAACCTGCTCGAAAGACCAACATCCGGTGAGGTATGGGTAGATGGAGTCAACCTAACTGGTCTCCATAAGACAGAGCTGCAGAAGCAGCGACGCAAGATTGGCATGATATTTCAGCACTTTAATCTGTTATCCTCGGCTACAGTATATGACAATGTAGCTTTTCCACTAAAGCTCGTGAATACACCTAAAGCTGATATTGACCGCAAGGTGAAGGAGATGCTGACTCTCGTTGGATTGGAGCATCATAGCAGCAAATATCCAGCTCAGCTGTCAGGTGGACAGAAACAAAGAGTTGGTATCGCCCGGGCACTTGCCAGCGATCCTTCCGTTCTGCTGTGTGACGAAGCAACATCTGCCCTTGATCCGCAGACGACAGCTTCGATTCTGAAGTTGCTGCTGGACATCAATCAGAAATACAATCTCACGATTGTTTTGATCACGCATGAGATGCATGTTATTCAGAGCATTTGTGATCAAGTTGCTGTCATTCATCAGGGGGGAATTGTGGAACAAGGCCCTGTAACGGATGTCTTCCTTAAACCACAGCATGCCATCACGCGTGACTTCATGCAGCGTGATCACGAGTCTGAGCTTCTCTTGGAAGAAGCAGCATTGGCGAATGCGGGTGGAACAGTAGAGCAGGATGGCCGATCACAATTGGTCAAAATTTCGTTTTTGGGTGAGAAGACGTATGAAGCCATTCTATCGAGAACCGTTCGTCAGACCGGAGTGGACTTTGCCATTCTGCAAGGAACGATCTCAAGGATCAAACAGATTCCATATGGTCAGTTGACCGTGCGGTTTGAAGGCGATACGGATGCGATCAGCCGGACTGTGCAGGAATTGAAAGAGCAAGGGCTTGATGTGGAGGTGCTTCGTTAATATGGATTTTTCAACTGTACGTTGGGAAGAGATCGGTAAGGCCTCCATTGAAACACTGCAAATTCTGGGAGCTTCCGGTTTGTTCACCATCATTATCGGATTGCCGCTGGGTGTGCTGTTATTCATGACAGCAAGATCGGCTTCCATCCAGTCACGTACAATCTACACCGTGTTATCCATTATTGTGAATATTCTGAGATCAGTACCATTTATCATTCTGATTGTTGCCCTCATTCCGTTTACACGTTCACTCGTCGGTACAGCCACTGGGGTGCTTGGCGTCATACCGCCGCTTGTAATCGCAGCTGCTCCTTACTTCGCAAGGTTGGTTGAGACAACGCTGCGTGAAGTAGACCGTGGCGTCATCGAGGCCGCTCAGGCGATGGGAGCATCCACCGGACAGATTGTAAGACGTGTACTGCTGCCTGAGGCGCTTCCTGGCCTTCTCGCGGGAATTACGATCACTATTGTTACTCTGGTATCTTATACTGCCATGGCTGGCATGGTCGGCGGCGGCGGGCTCGGAACGCTTGCGATTAACTATGGATACTTCCGTTACCAATATGAAATCATGATTATTTCCGTTGCATTTATGGTGATTCTCGTACAAGTTCTGCAAATGTTTGGCGATCAACTGGTTAAACTGTTCACCCGGAAATAACACATATATAGCATACTGCATCCATTCAATACTGAATGAATGTAAAGATGCAACAAAAAAATTTATTGGAGAAGGGGTTTTACACATGAAAAAATGGTCTTTTGCACTGCTAAGCTTGATGCTGATTGCGGTACTGGCTGCATGCGGAAACAACAAGGATTCCGACAGTGGCGCAGATAATGAAGCGGGCGCACCGCGTACCGTGGAACTGAAAGTCGGCGCTTCACCTACGCCGCATGCTGAAATTCTGGAGAGCATCAAACCTGAGCTGGAAGCTCAAGGCATTCGTTTGCAGGTTGTAACGTTCAACGATTATGTTCAACCAAACCAACAACTGGCGGACAAACAGTTGGATGCAAACTTTTTCCAACACCAACCTTACCTGGATACTGAGAACAAAGAACGTGGTTTTAACCTTGTAACTGTAACTCCTGTCCACGTTGAACCTTTTGCTGGGTACTCCAAAAAAATTAAATCCTTGGATGAGCTGCAGGACGGCGCCAAAGTAGCCATTCCAAATGACCCGTCCAACGGTGGTCGTGCACTACTGCTGCTTGCAAAAGAAGGAGTCATTACGCTGAAAGACAATACGGACATTGCATCCACCATTCAAGATATTACAGCTAATCCGAAAAACCTAAATATTATTGAGCTTGATGCAGCCATGATGCCTCGTCAACTGGATGAAGCGGATCTGGTATTCATCAATGCCAACTATGCACTTGAAGCTAACCTGAACCCAGAGAAGGATTCTTTGCTCATCGAGGATTTGCAAGGCAACCCTTACGCTAATATTCTCGTTGCCCGTGAAGACAACAAGGATGCAGATGCCATCAAGAAGCTGGCTGCAGCCCTGAATTCCGAAGCAGTTAAAACCTTCATCAAGGAACGTTATCAAGGTGCAGTTGAGCCTGCATTCTAAATTGCCCATTCAATGCTACTCGAAATTGAGTTGAATAATGTACGAAAAACCGAGCCTCTCTGCCTGAGAGTTACTCGGTTTTTTTATTGTTCTTGGATTGATTGGTGTACGCAGATGATCCTTATTGTTTATTTTCAGGAGATATGTGCTCCGATTTCCGATTATAGTAGGTCAATTCATTCTGATCGGCATACTGCTGTTCATCTGCTTCTTGCAGATAGGCCTTTTCATTAGGGGACAATGTATCATCATTTGTCCCTTGCTTCCTCCGTCTGAATTTTAGCCAACAGATTAGGATAATTAAGATAGGAAGAATAACGTACCACCCTTTTTTGAATAAAAGCAAAATACTGAATTTTTGCCCGGCAGTGTAGCCGATCCCGCCTACCAATATGCTTTTGAGTCCCACGGTAGATGTTTTGTCCGTTGATTCATCATAATCTTCGTAGGTGTTCCCTGGGTTAACGCTAAGCTGGTTCAGAACCACATCTTCAAATGCCAGGCGATTTTGTTCAAAACTAGGTTGATCTGTAACAAGAATGGCCGTAATGTACCCTTCACGTGTCAGAAACTTTACATTGTAATTGACCATAGCTTGCTCATTAGCATCCTTGAAACCAATGGAGTAAACCAATTGACGCTTGGTAGGGTCATATGTTGGTTCAATTTCCCACCCCGTAATGGATATTTTATCTTCAGGAGCGAGTTCCCTATTTTCTTCTTCTGTGCCTTGGATGTAACTGCTTAACAATTCTTCAGCATTTAAGTTTTGATCGTGATCATGGATATGCCCTGTTTTGACGTACTCAAACACCACATACCATGATCCATTCTCACTGGTGCTGTACAGACTTCCAATTTCGTTGCCATTAGGTTTGGAACCACTGTTTAGCATAGAACGCTGAGTGTTGGATTTGTCCAAAAAAGAATGATCCTTGAATATTTGAAGAGTTGCCTTATTATCCAAGGTGACGGAAGCAGGTCCACCAATCCAGTCATATTCATAAGGAGATGGAGAAGTTTCGCTTGCAGCAAAGAGGGGTGAAGCAAAGAGATGTGTTAAAGGAATGATTAGCAATAACGCCAGTAGGAAGGTGATAAAACCGTGGTTGCTGTTCTTCATTTCGGGACCCTTTCAAACGTTATGTATTTTAATCAAGCCTTCAATGTTGATTCTGTAGCCTAATCGACATTAACATATAAAGCAGTTTTTCATCAAGGTATTTTTGGATTAAAAGGGATTTATTAGATAAAGGGAGAAGCAAGTTGTGAGGGGATGATAAATCTTTTATACTGAATGAGTGACTGCTCTTTGAAGAGGGGGATGGACGTGAAGGGGAAGATTGCCCTCATAACGGGAAGTGCCAAAGGTCTTGGGAAAATGACGGCCCTCCGTCTGGCAGATCAGGGATGCCATATTGCCTTGAATTACGTGCACAGCCGTATCGAAGCTGAGGCACTTCAGGCCCAGATCACAGCAAAAGGTGTACAGTGCATTGCCATTCAAGCAGACATCTCCAAAACGGAAGACATCGCCAAGTTGGTAGAACAGGTTGAAGTCGAGCTGGGCAGTATTGATATCCTGGTGAATAATGCAGGACCTTTCGTTCGCGAACGCCGATTGTTTGCAGACTATAATGAGGCTGAGATTCAGATGTTGGTACAAGGGAACTTGCTTGGCCCCATGCTTCTGGACCAACGCGTGCTTCCGGAGATGCGACGCAAAAAGTGGGGCCGAATTATTCACTTTGGTTTCAGTCATGCGGGAGAGGCGCGATCTTGGCCTCATCGTGCAGTTTACGCTGCTGCGAAGGTAGGTTTGGTATCCTTTACGAAGACGCTTGCTGTGGAGGAAGCTCCTTACGGCATTACGGTGAATATGGTGTGTCCGGGCGATATCCGGGGGGCCAATAAGGAAAAAACCATTGATGAATTAGCTGGCATAACCGATCAGGAGACGCCGAGAGGACGTCCTGGGAGCGGTGAAGATATTGCACGGGTGATTACGTATTTGTGCCTGGATCACTCCGATTTTATTACAGGCAACATTATGGATGTTTCGGGCGGGCTCGATCCTATACGTCCAACCATCCAGCGTGAAGAGGGACATTAGAGAAACGCACAAAAAAAGAGCCCTCCGCTTCAATTGAAGCGAAAGGCTCTTGAGGTTTATTTCGTGAAGGATTGATTAGAATACTTGTACGACTTCTTCGACACCGTCAACTTCTTCAAGAAGGGCGCGTTCAATCCCGGCTTTTAAGGTAATGGTGGAGCTTGGGCAGCTGCCGCAGGCACCGACCAGTTTCAGCTTAACGATGCCGTCCTCCACGTCGACCAGTTCCACGTCACCGCCATCGCGCTGCAGGAACGGACGAAGTTTGTCAAGCACGTCAGATACCTCATCATACATGGTGCTTTGTGCGTTTTCGCTCATATTTTTCAACTCCTTTCCTCTATATATTATATTACAATTGGCCGTAAATTAAAATGGTCAAACAAAGCAGGTGAACCTACATGAGACCGATTATTGAATTTTGTGCCAACAATATGCATTTTGGCACAGATGAAGTCATGGAGCAACTCGAAGAGAATCCAGACTATGATGTGATAGAATACGGCTGCCTCAGCAACTGTGGCCAATGTTATATGACTCCTTTTGCACTAGTTAATGGTGAGGTTGTCATCACGGACAAAGTGGAAGATCTATATAACGCCATTCTGGCCAAAATTGCCGAAGCCGATGCCTGGGATGAGCTGGATCTCGACTAACCGAGATGACGCTTGGACATCCAGAGCACGCCGCTTTTCAAGATACGAGGTACACGTCCCATCATGGACGTTTTGCCCATCAGCCCAAACCCAGCCTTCTTGCCGAGTGCACCTAGCGTGCCACGGAGCTTGAGCGGCTGCGGGTTGGGCTTTTCGCCTTTCCAGAGGGCATGCTGAATATGAGCGATCTGTTCACCCTGTACTTCTGCAGCCTGACCGCTTGGTGCATAAGGTACACTGGCACAGTCACCGACAACATAAACATCTGTGTATTCGGGAATTTGATAATATTCATTCAGTACAACCCGGCCCTGAGGGTCCTTTGTAACGTCGAGATCCTGCACGACTTTAACGGGTTGAATGCCGGCTGTCCATACTACAGCATCCGTCAGAATTTCTTCATCCCGGTTATAGATAGCGTTCCCTTCAACACGAGAGATGGCGACATGTCCGCGTGTCTCTACCTGATGTTCGTTAAACCATTCATGCACGTAAGCGGACAATCGCTGCGGGAATGCCGATAATACGCGCTCACCGCGGTCCAGAATACTAATGTTGAGATCGGGTCTGCTCTCTCTTAGTTCGGCAGCCATCTCGACACCGCTCAAGCCACCGCCAACAATATGCACGTGTCCGTAAGCTTTAACTTCGTTCAGACGGAGGTAGGTTTCCCGCGTTTTGCTAAAACTTTGAATGGTACAGCTGTATTCTTCCGCTCCCGGAGTATTGTGGAAACGGTCTGTACAGCCAAGTCCGATGACAAGCTTGTCATACTCCAAAGGATCCTGGCCTTCAAATTCAATCTGACGCTGTTCCAGATCAATCGAAGTGACTTCTCCATAACGGTAAGTAACTTTCTCATGGACTGGAAATTGGATGCGCAGGTCATAGTCGGATACGGTACCTGCTGCGAGTGCGTAATATTCAGTCTTCAATCCTTGAAAGGGGCTTCGGTCCACCAACACGATTTGTGTATCTGACGGTATTTTGCCTTCCAGAAGTTCCTTGATGATTGTGAGGCCGCCATAGCCGCCCCCGAGAATGACGAAATTTTTCATGACTCGGCTTCCTTTCTGCATCAGTCCCGTATGATCGGGGCTGTAACCTGTGGAGCAGCTATGCTTTCACATAGCTGCTCCTTTTGTTTTATTTTAATTAATTATTATATCGAAAATTTTGGAGTTTAAAATTAGAGGTATTATACCCACTTGATGCATCGATTCGAATGGTCGTTCTCCTTGTATGGATGAAAGAGGCTATCGAGACGATGCAGCTGGTTTATTCGTATACTTGAATTTCGTTGTAGAAGGTGTCGCGTTCAACAGGAATGCGTCCAGCGCCCTTAATGAGCCAGATGAGCTCTTTGCGGGTGAGGCCTTCAGGTGTTAACGCACCTGCAGCATGACTGATCCGTTCGCGAACGATAGTACCATGGGCATCCGAAGCGCCGAATCCAAGTGCAACTTGGGTCAGCTGTGGGCCGATATTGATGAAGTATGCTTTAATGTGGTCGATGTTATCCAGCATGAGGCGGCTAATCGCAATGGTTTTAAGATCCTCGTATGCCGAGTTGCGGCGCATAATGCTGGCATTTTTGCTCTTAGGCTGCATGGAGAGTGGAATAAATACCATGAAACCGTTGGTTTCATCCTGCAGTTCGCGAATTTGTGCCATGTGGTTAACGCGATCCTCGTAAGATTCAATCGATCCATACAGCATTGTAGTATGCGTACGCATGCCCAAATTATGAGCGGTACGGTGTACCTCAAGATAGCGATCCACGTTTGCTTTGTCGACACGCATTTTTTTGCGGTATTCATCGGACAGAATTTCTGCTCCGCCGCCCGTCAGTGATTTCAGGCCTGCTTTTTGCAGTTCCTGCAGTACTTCCTTAATGCTGAGTCCGCTGATCCGGGTGAAGAAATCGATCTCAGCTGCCGTGTAGGCCTTCAGCGTAACATCCGGATATTTCTCGTTTAAAGCACGTAGGGAATCGACATAATATTGAAAAGGAACATGGTTGTTATGTCCGCCTACAATATGGAACTCACGTACACCAGGATGAATATGCTGTTCCACGTAGTCGATCATTTCCTGTCCGGATAGTGTGTAGGAGCCTTCTTCGCCCTGGTCTTTGCGGAAATTACAAAAAGCACAGTGTGCTTCACAAACGTTCGTAAAGTATAGGCTCATGTTTTCAATAAAATACACTTTCTTGCCGTTCTTCCGCAGGTTGGCCTCATTGGCCAGTTGGCCGAGAGTCAGCAGATCATCCGTTTGATACAGATAGACGCCGTCTTCTACGCTCAGCCTTACGCCGTTCTGCACTTTCTCAACGATTTCCGCCATTCTTTTGTCTGTGAATGGTGTTACCAATGTAGACATTTTGTTTCCTCCTGTTCTTAACCGGATTTGAGTTAAATGTAGGTCTTGTTTACAGAACTACATAAAAAAGATGCGGTCATCTGCCGCCTCCTTAGAGGACTAACCCTCCATTACCCGGTGCAGCATATGCTGCATGTGTAAAGCTGAATTTTTCTTTAAATTTCTGGCCTCATGGATGTAAAATCTAAAAGTGAGTCTGATGACTCTATATGCATTGGGGACTGCGTGGCAGTCTCGAAATGTGAAAAAAATTACAACTCCATATATGATCATCATTTGAATAAGTCATGACAAAATATCGACATTTCAGAGCGATCACCTATCCATTATAAACCTCGTGTCCCGGGGGTTCAATACACTGGCAAGAAAAAGGAGCCGAGGACAGACTCGGGAATAAGGATAAACATGGCTTGAGCCTCTTGACGGGGTGGAGTATAATTTAAAGAGAGTTAACGAAAAGGAGAGTGACCTGGCATGATTAGCATCAGCGAAACAGCTGCCGATCGATTGAAAGAGATGCTTTCACAGCAAGAGACACCTGGCATGTTCCTGCGTCTGGGCGTAGCTCCGGGAGGTTGTACCGGATTTTCGTACGCCATGGGCTTTGATGATAAAGAATCCGAAGAGGATATTTATATGGATATTCACGATATGAAGGTTGTAGTCGAGAAGGAAAACCTGAAATATCTGAATGGTCTTGAAATTGATTTTGAAGAGTCCGGTATGTCCGGCGGCTTCACCATCCATAACCCCAATGCGGTTGCGACATGCGGCTGCGGATCTTCTTTCCGGACGAGAGAAGAAGCTGGGGTACCGGATAAGGATTGTTAGGACTTCAACAGTTCGACGTTATTTTCTAAACATAAAATGAACTATTGAAATCAGGCCTCTATAGCGTGTTAGTCTCGGACTAATTACGTTGTAGAGGTCTTTTTGTAATGTTCTTGAATGTAAGCAAAAGCAATGGATTTGAAAAATGACAATAAAATTCAATATTTACTAAATCAATTCATCAATGATACAATCTGTATCAAATTGAAGGGGAAAGGGGAGTTTGGTATTGAAAAAAGAATTGGTCTCAGAAGTTATCTGGCTTAGGTGTCTTGCCTGTCTCACTGTTGTCGCCATTCATTGTATTAATATGACCTTTACAAACTATGAGGGGGTACTTTCTAACTTATCCGTAACGTTCCTAGAGGTAGTAAAACTTGCTCTCTTGTTTGGGACGCCAACATTTGTCTTTATTTCCGAGTTTCTTTTAGCAAAGGCCTATCCCACCCAAATTCCCGATAAATTCCTGTGGAAGCGTGTTAGATATATCCTGATTCCCTACATAACGATGGCAGTAGTCTATGCTTTTTATAGCTTAACCAGATCAGGGGAACTAACAGCAACTGCCTTAATTGTTAAAAGCCTTAGAAACATTGTTGTAGCTGATTATATAGCCTACTTTATTATTGTTATCTTCCAATTCTATGTATTGCACATCATTTTTACTAAATATTTTCAAAAGGCTTCACCTAAGCTCATGATTACTCTGTGCTTAGTGGTTAATCTAATCTACCTTGGTTTCTTCAACTTTGTCCCCCCGCTTAATTTTGTTCCGAGTGCGGAATATATTTGGACTCGTCTATACTGGGTGCCTTTTCCTGGCTGGTTATTTTATTTCTCAGTAGCTTACTATTGTGGTAGAAATCATGCTGCATTTAAAGAGTTTTTGAATCGAAATATGAAGTGGCTCATTTACTCACCTATAGTCACTTTCCTTGTCATCTTGTTCTTACGATTTGGAGAACTACTACCCGAGGCAAATTCAAAAAGGGTAGACATCTTGTTCTATACGATAAGTATGATCTTCGTTATTTTCTATCTTACTTCTAAAATTAAACACATACCTTGGATTATTGATCTGGTAAGCAGGTATTCTTTTGGTATCTATCTATTACACTTAATGTTCGTGCAGAATTTTAGCGGAATTTTCGATGCACTAAATCCATTGATCAATATACCGTTAACTTTTGTTCTAAGTATTGGCATATCAATTCTACTCACTTTTGTGCTCCATAAATTGAGGATTGGAAGCTATTTCGTGGGTAAAATTGGGGCCAAGTTTAGTACGAAAACAAAAAATATACAGAATGAAAATTGGGTTGAGAAGGAAGTAAAGGTTTGAGGTAATCCTGACATCCTGACACTTGTTAATCACCGCGGTTCCATAAATTTTGAGTAACGTAATAAAGGAAGATTAAAGACCCATGCCAAGACTAATCATAGAAATGTAAAGAAATAATGCGCAGTTTTCAGTTGGGAGGTACCTCTGAAGCTGCGTATTATTATGTTTTAATCACCAGAGGGGAATAGTTGACAAAGTTAGTTGTAACTAATATAGTTACAATATAAGTTATCCCACAAAACAAACTTAAAGGAGAGATGATGATGAAAATCGGAATTATTGGTGCAACAGGCAAAGCAGGTAATCTGATCCTGAAAGAAGCAGCGAGCAGAGGCCATGAAGTAACTGCAATTGTACGTAACGCATCCAAGGTGGAAGACAAAAGCCTGAACGTATTGGAGAAGGATGTATTCGATCTTACTTCGCAGGATGCTCAAGCATTTGATGTTATTGTTAATGCATTCGGTGCACCTGCTGGAAAAGAACATCTGCATGTGGAAGTGGGACAGGCTCTGATCAACATCCTGAAAGATGCTCCTCAAACTCGCCTGATCGTAATAGGCGGGGCTGGCAGTCTGTTCACCGATGAGACGCACTCCCTGCGTGTCGTTGATGCGCCAGGGTTCCCTGATGCATACAAACCAACAGCGACAAACCAAGGGAAAAACCTGCAGGACCTGCAAGCATCCTCCGGAATTCAATGGACATTCCTTAGCCCGGCAAGCTTCTTCAATCCAGAAGGTGCACGCACTGGAAAATATCAAACGGGTAAAGATCACATCATTCTGAACAGTGAAGGCAAAAGTTATATCAGCTATGCAGACTATGCCATTGCCTTAGTGGATGAAATTGAAAATGCAAAACACAAAAACGAACGCTTTACTGTCGTAGGCGAAGCGAAGTAACCCTGTTTAGCCATAAAACTAAAACGGACGCCGATCATTTCAATAGATCAGCGTCCGTTTCATTTATAATAGAGTTATGGATGTAGCTAATGCTGCAAAAGAATTAAGTGTTAGTTTTACCGAATTTTCGGCGGATTAGGTGATATCTGTAGGCTCCGCAATGCTCGCTGTATCCATACCATCAGCACCATCAACGGCATCGATGACACCTACAGCAAGAGTAGTCACTGCGGCCGCTGCCAGAAGATGCTTGGCACCAAGCTTCACTCGGTCCATATCTTCTTCTTTCATGCCTACGACAACATCTTTGCCACCGTTATATACATATTTGGCTGAAACGGCAACGCCCTTTGCCGTGTTGGTCACGGCATCTCCCAAATCGGCAAGTCCTGCCTCAACCGCTGCATCATCTTTTCGAATTGCGCCGCTGGCCAGATCATATGTACCACTTGCTAATTGTCCTACCGTTTTCCCCGTGTTCATCGTAGCTTTCTCTACGCCGTTGCCAACCTCCTTAATGAAGGGGCTGCCTGCGATCTCACCGACAACCCTTACGCTGCCGCCAAGTACTTTGCCGGTAACTTCCCCTGCGAACTGCCCTAATCCTTTTAAAAAGCTCATCCCTAAACCTCCTCTAGAAACGATAAGTTCTCTTATAGCTTATTATACTCGTATGCATGCCAAAAAACCAACGGTGACAGCCCAGGCATCGTAAAAAAAAGACACTGCCCCACCGGGGTCAGCGCCTTTTCGCATACTCGATAATTCCTAGTCGATAAATCCTTCCATGACCACTGTCGGCATCATATTCGACTGCCAAGCGCCTTTGCCGTAACCACCGTTATACCCTGGAGTAGCTTGCGGCTCCCAGTAAAATACGCCTTTTCCTTTGCCGTTTGGCAGATTGCGGATTTGATTTTTCATAGCGGCCACGAAGCTTTTGCCTGCAGCAGCCTGGTTATTGTCCATGCCGATCTCGGAGATGATGATTTCTTTGCCGTAGCGATTGATCAGGTCTTTCGCATTGTTCACCGTGTTCGTCACCGCTGTGTTCCAGCCGGAAGCCGAAGGATAGAGGGACATGGCAATCATATCAAAGTTAGCCCCATTATTGATTAATCCACCAATATTCCATACATACAGTGCGTTATCGTCTCCGCCTGCCAGATGCACGATTGTTTTGGTTCCAGTGCTCATGGACTTGACGGCATTATGGCCCGTGTTCACCAGCCAAGCGTAATTTTTCATGTTCGTGGATGCTTTGCCATCCTCCCATAACATGCCGTTGCTGGTTTCGTTACCGATCTGCACCCAGTCAGGCGTTACCCCTTTGCTCTGCATGGCCGTCATCACGTCACGTGTATGATTCCATACCGCATCCATCAGCTGTTGGAAGGTGTAATTTTTCCAGGCAGCCGGTTTGGTTTGTTGACCAGGGTCAGCCCAAGAATCACTATAGTGTAAAGTCAACATGACGCTCATGCCCGCATTCTTGGCCCGCTGTGCCAAAGCTGCGGCGCGATCCTTATTCATATATCCGTTGCCA
Source organism: Paenibacillus sp. PvP094 (assembly GCF_040546835.1). Taxonomy (NCBI): domain Bacteria; kingdom Bacillati; phylum Bacillota; class Bacilli; order Caryophanales; family Paenibacillaceae; genus Paenibacillus; species Paenibacillus sp. PvP094. The sequence goes on from NZ_JBEPOM010000001.1 coordinate 3,162,109, forward strand.
TAATCATTGGATGGATTAACGAACACCCGAATACGAACCGAATTGATCTGATAATCATTTTTCAAAATATCAATAATGTCACGCTGTACACCATTTTTGTCTTTCCACTTGTAACCTTGCGCCTCCATGCCCGGTACCCAACTGATATCTGCCCCTTTGGCGAAGCTGGGAGCTGCGCCGGCATGCTGACCTGCAGGCAGCATAATCGAAGTGAACAACAAAATGAGAACAAGGACAATTGAAGTTTTGTAACCCCTTACAAATCTGACCATTAAAATATTCCTCCCTGAATATTAGAATGAGTTGCAATCTAATTATAGGCGGGAGAACTGTGCCGCTACAGGGTTTATTTCCAATATTTTGGTTGTTTTTTAAACCACTCTTCTGATGGATTTATCGGTAATATGCAAGGAAGCTGCCCCGCACTGGGACAGCCTCTTGATATGTTCTGTACGAACTGAGTGAGCACGGTTGTTCATAAGCAGCAGCTTCTGCTTCAGCTAACCGGTGTTGTTTGTGGTGCTGGAGTGGGTACATGAGGTGTAATAGGACGTTTTTTGCGTTTGAGATAACGATTGGTGAAGCGATTTTCGATGACTTCATAAGAAATATGAGAGATTAAGGTTGCGATAATCAGACCGGCCACAAATGTGATGGTTACCGATACATAATCAGGCAGATTGAAGCGCGCCATTACACGCTGGAAGGGAAATAGGGCAAAGGGATGCAGGAGATAAAAGCTGTAACTTATCGTTCCGAAGTACTGGAAAAAGCGAGTACTCAACACATTCGATAAAACCCCATGTTCCTTGATGATCAGATAGAAGAAATACACGCCGAAGATGATGGAAAAATAAATATCCCCGAAGTATGTAGCCAGATAAATGATGATTAAGGCTAAGAGCGAGTGCAACTTGGAGGGGAGAAAATTAAACTTTTCACTAGCGTAATAGGCCAGAACTCCTGTGAGAAAGAACAGTGCCCGCGGCATGCGAATGACGACAGCCAAGGTGATGGCAAGACCCAGTATGATTAAAAACCACTTCATGTATTTATTGTTTAAGGGTCTGAGTGATACGAAGAAAATGACGCTGACCAGGTAAAACGCAAATTCATAACTGAGTGTTCTTGCATTACGAACAGCTTCTTCAAGTGGAAAAACACCTGGAAGCATGAACAATCCATAAATGAAATTGAGAATGTATTCCGAAGCCGTCAAATTAGCCAACCAATCAAATTGAATTACAGGTCCTGCCACAAACATAATAACAAGCAAGGGGAGGTACACAGGATAGATTCGTATGATGCGATTATAGACAAACTGTCCAATCTTCCCGTGTTTCACTAAACTTTGCACAATAAGATAACCACTAATCATGAAGAAAACATCAACACCGATTTCTGCCAAGACCAAGGTAGCGTGCTCGTTCATGGTAAGGTAACCGCCGTTAATCGACATGGATATAACATGTCCGACAAAAACCATTAGTGCACATAATCCACGCAGCCCGTGAATTGTATGGTTCTTACTCACGTCTACACCATCTCCAATTTATAAAATGATTATTTGTCTATTGAGGCAAGCGTATCGTGTATGTATTCACAACCCACCTTTCGTTACAGCCTTTGAAATTAAAACCAAGGGTTAACAGCCAGTGTGTTCCGATTTATGATACAAAATGTATCATTGTGTTATTTGAATCATAACACTTGATAAATTAATTGACAATAAGTTGAGAAAAATTTGAAAATTTCATTTTCTTTTCATTTCATTCTATTCGCTCCTACCCAAAAAAGGACAAATAAAAAAAGCCGTCCGAAGACGGCTTTTCTACCCGTGGCGCTTATTAAAACCTTGATCCGTATCCCGCGCCTCCACCAGTCTCATTTAATTTGAGCTAGTGGATCGGGTAAGGGACACGTTCAACATGTGATTAGAAATGTTGACGCACCTCCTTTCCTTGTGGCAAGAGTATACAACACCTGGTTTCGGAAAGCTAGTCTTTTTTTCGTATTAACGCAAATTATTTTTCGGTCTGGAACATCGTCATATCTCGTGCATAGTGGCTCTTCGTTCCGTTCTCGTTACGAATACGCACGCTGTCTTCACTGATCCGCTCCACAATCCCGCGACCCACTTCGCAATATACACCAGCCGGGTCTTCTTGCCATGCCGTTACGACACATTGGGACAGGGCAGCGGTGAAAAACTCTATATTTTTTTGTAACGTTCTAGGTTTATTTGATTTCATTATATACTCCTTTAATAACGACGTATTTGGAAGAAGAACAGCAACCGGACCAAATCGCACTGTACCTCACTTTACTCTGTCTACTGCACTTTGTAAAGGGATGGAAAAAGTTATCGTCATGAGGTATCATTTACATAAATTTTACACTGCTTTTACACTGCGATGACGCTTGTATCCAATCACGGATAGTACAATTATAGTAGAACCAACTAAACAAGGATTGATATGCAACACATTCGGAGGCCATACATGCATAGAGATATTAAAACAGGCAACTATGTTAACCGTGACTTAAGCTGGGTTGAATTTAATCGTCGTGTGCTTCAGGAGGCGCAGGATTCTACCACACCTCTATTGGAACGGTTGAGATTTCTCGGAATTGTAGCCAGTAATCTGGACGAGTTCATGAGTGTAAGGGTAGCAGAGACAAAAGAGAAAATTAAAGCAGGATTTACCCAAAAGGATTTTACAGGATACACCCCGTCCGGTTTATATCGGAGATTGATCAAACGAACAGGTGCCATGGTGGCTGAGCAATATAAAACCTATCGGGAATTGATTCGCCTGCTCGCCAAAAAGGGAGTTGTTCTACAAGAGTATAACGAGCTTAATGGAACACAGCAACGGGCAATGGATCAATATTTCCATGATATTATTTTCCCTGTATTGACACCCATGGCCGTGGATCAGAGCCGTCCATTTCCACTGGTGCATAATAAATCGGTCTATCTCGCCGTGATGCTTCAGAAGGAAGAGGAGCAGGAGGATGAACCGTTTTTTGCGATTGTTCAGGTCCCCTCGAATCTGCCGCGTGTCGTTCCCGTACCTCTGCGTGCAAACAGCAAAAAGAAAACATTCATATTAATAGAAGATTTGATTAAACATCATACACATACCCTGTTTAGCGGATATATTCCGCTGGCTGTCCAGGAATTCAGGCTAACCCGTAACGCGGACCTTTTCATTAATGAAGAGGAAGCGGAAGATTTGCTGGAAGCGATTGAGAAGGAACTGCGGCGCCGACGCCGGGGAGCTCCAGTGCGGCTTGAAGTATGCAAGGACTTTCGTTCGGATGCTCTGCTCGAGCTGCAGGGAGAATTCGAGATCCAGGATCCAGTATATGAGATCGATGGTCCGCTCGATCTGAGTTTCCTGGCTGGATTTGTAGAGAGTATCGAAGGCTTTTCTCATTTGAAATATAGCCCGGTCCAGCCGGTGTATCCACCGGAATTTTTACCGCGGGAGAGCCATTTTGAACTGCTGCGCAAACGGGACGTACTTGTTCATCATCCTTATGAATCATTCGAACCAGTCACTGATTTTGTCCTTGAGGCATCGGAAGATCCACGAGTCATGGCGATCAAGATGACATTGTACCGGGTAAACGGGGATTCACGTCTCATTCCGGCTCTGGCTCATGCAGCAGAGAGTGGCAAACAAGTGACCGTTGTAGTGGAGTTGAAGGCACGCTTTGATGAAGAACGCAACATCGCGTGGGCGCGCAAGCTGGAAAAGGCAGGCTGCCACGTTGTATATGGTTTGGTCGGTTTGAAGACCCATGCAAAAATTATTCTTGTTGTGCGCAGGGAACAGAATGGCTTAAGACGTTATGTGCACGTAGGAACAGGCAACTATAACGAGAGTACGGCGAAGGTCTACACTGACGTAGGACTGTTCACCTCCAATCCGATCATTGGTGAAGATGCATCGGAGCTCTTTAATGAAATAACCGGTTATTCGGGACCGAAGGCCATGCAGGCTTTCCGCGTTGCTCCGGATGGCATGAAGGATGAACTGTTTTCACTCATACGGAGGGAGACAGAGCATGCGCTTAAGGGGAAACGGGCCCGCATTATTGCCAAAATCAACTCGTTATCTCACCAGGATATGATTGATGAATTATATGTTGCATCCCAGGCAGGTGTACAGATCGATTTAATTGTCCGCGGGGTGTGCTGCCTTCGCCCAGGTGTTGAGGGACTCAGCGAAAATATTCGGGTGATCAGTATCGTGGATCGATTTTTGGAGCACTCTCGCCTGTTTTACTTTGAGAATAGCGGGAACCCGGATGTATATATCTCCAGTGCAGACTGGATGACCCGGAATCTGAAACGGAGAATTGAGCTGATGTGCCCGGTATTTGATCCGTCACTCAAGAAGATGCTTGTCGACATCCTGAATCTGTCCCTGAATGACAATGTGAAGGCAAGGGAATTGATGCCTAGCGGCAATTATGTCTTTGTGGAAAACGAAAAGCCCCCGCTGAGAAGTCAGACGGAGGCAATGGGCATTATTCCTTGGAAGCCTGCAGAGTGGAGTATGTCAACTTAACGTCCCAAGCTTCTTCCAGATCCTTGGCGGCCTCTTCCAGGCCATGCATTTCCAGTAACGGCTCGGCTGAGCAGATGAGTTTGATCTGCAGCGAGCCGTTTTCTTTGGTTACACGTATCGCAGAGATTCGCTCCGAACGATGAATGGCCTCGGCTATGCGCAAGATGGAGCCCAATCGGTGAGCGTGCCGTTCATCCGAATCCTTCAGAATGTCCCGGTGCTTATTCAGCAGCTGGGGCGTTCTTTTTTTGGGATGATAATCGGCTGCGATAGCTGTCAGCACGGTCTCCCGGTGGGAAAGTCCATATATGCCCGCATTCATAATCCAATACGCCGAGTGCTGGGGATAACGGAAATAATTGATCTGTTTTCCTGCCCCATGAAGCATGCAGGCGGTATACAGGATTCGTGCATCTGCTGGTTTGGGTGCGTCCCCATCCAATGCCTCATAGAGCACGGTTGCATCCTGTTGGATTTGTTTCAGCTTCTTCTCGGGAACTGGCGGGCCAAAATGAATGAAGTTGCGGATGCTGTCCTCCAGTGCAGTAGGAGAGGCTGGCCGGTGCGGGGCCATCAGATCACGCAAAATCCCGTCACGCAATCCCGCTCCGCTTACGACATAACGATCTCCCTGAAGAATGTCGAAGACCGTTCTGAGAATCAGAACACCGGGCACAATGATGTCAGCACGATCCTTCGCAAGACCAGGCACCTTTTTGCGCTGACCTGATGTCAGATAAGGCAGTGATTTGGCCAGGTTCTCCATCGCTGAAGCACTGATCTCGTAGTGGTGGGTTACAGGTAATGAGTATTGTGTTCTTTTTTGCTCAATTTTGGCCAGAGTACGCATGGTACCTCCAAGACCGATGAGCGGAAGACCTGGATGCTGACGGACCCAATCCTGATCTTTCAATGCCTGAATGACATCATTGCACAGCGCAGCAACATTTGCTTCAGACCAGGAATCCTCCCCGCCATACCTGGCATGCGAGTTTACGGCACCAATGGGCAGTGAGATACTGTGGAGTCTTTTGCGATCCCGGAATACGGTTACTTCCGTACTGCCGCCACCGATATCCACGACATAGCCATCCTGCAGATCAATGGACTGAATAACCCCAAGAAAGCCGTAATACGCTTCCTGATCTCCGGATGCACATTCAATCTCAAGTCCGGTCTCCTCTTCAAGCCAGCCAATGATCTGAGCAGCGTTGCGTGCATTGCGAATGGCAGCTGTAGCCGCAGCACGAATGACTTTCGTTTGGAATGCGTCACAAGTAGCCTTGAATTGTTGCAAGACGGTGATGGCCTGTTCCAGCGAATGGCGCAGGATCTGGCCATCCTCTTCGACCACGTTGCTGAGGCGCGCAGCATATTTATCTTCATGAATGATCCGGTAGGCTCCTTCATGATCCAGTTCGTAAATGACGAGACGAATGGAGTTGGAGCCAATATCGATAATGCCGAGAGTTCCTTTTGAGTTCATATGCATCTCCTTCTAGACAGGTATTCTACCCAAGTTGCAGCAGGGCAGCCATGGCTTCCGGTGAACCTGGAGGGGTGGAGGAGAAGGGCGTGGTCAGCATTACCACAATAATGAAGACAATGAAACAGGCAAACAGTATACAGCTTACGGCAAAACCGCGATTGCGTTTCTTCATAAACAGCCGAATACCTGTAACGAAAAGAAGTACTGTGACGGCGACCAGCACGATAGACATTGCGACATAGGCTACGCCATACAGTGATTTGAAAAATGCTTCCATATTTTCTGAACGCTCCTTAGATCCTCTTATTTAAGCCTTTCCATTACATTCCTTAGTAGCATACGACAGATTGATGCGTTTGAAAAGTAAACCAGGCGTGTGTGCCTTTCTATAAACAAGCCTATAGACACTTCTTACGGAAAAGGGGCAACTGCCTTGGACAGACATCCAAGAGGGGACGGCTTCTGTTGAGTATGTATATGGAAGGACCATTGTTCAGGAAAGGAGATCAACCCATGTCAAGACAGCTTGCAAGCAAATGGCTGAAGACTGCAGCACTGATGAAATATCCGGTAGCAGCTGTCCATATCCCGCAGACGATGGCATTTAATTCGAGAAATCTGCTGCACATGCTCAGCCGTTATGGAATGGTGTATATCAAACCTATAGTCGGTGGCGGAGGTTATGGTGTTATCAGGGTATCCACAAGCGGAGGGAACTACCGCTATACGCATATGAAAGTTACACGTACATTTACCAACTACGGCCAGATGTATCGCTCGCTGGTACGGATTAAAGTCAGACGGAGATATCTGATCCAGCAGGGAATTCATTTGGCAATGATACAGGGCAGACCTGTGGATTACAGGGTAAAAGTCGTCAAAACCGAGCGAGGCTGGGTTTTCCGTTCCATGGTAGGGCGCTTGGCTCGTCCCGGATTGTGTGTAACCAATCTGAGCAAAGGCGGGACGATGCTGCAAGGCAGAAGGGCACTTGGTTTATCCCTCCCTCATATATCCACCAGACACAAACGCCGGGAGATGCGTTCATTGACGTTGACATGCACTCAGATTATGGAAAGGCATTTTCCAGGTGTAGGTCAACTCGGTTTCGATTATGGGCTCGATCACTCCGGGAAGATATGGATTTTGGAAGTGAACACCAGACCCCAATAAAAATAGTGGAAAAATATAAAAAAAACTAAAATTACACCGATAAACATATAGAGAAAATATTCTGGAAAACGTTTGAAATGAAATGTAATTGGGTAATTTACTCGCAATACGTCTTAAAACTATGAGTTGAAGCTAAAAAAAATTCTCTCACATTCGTTCTAATAGAAACGTTACGATCCTGTGCATAAGTAATGTCCACATTATCCACGTTGCTTAATCAACATTTTTACCATTTATCAACAACCTATGCACAGGATTTCCACAAAACCTTGTGGATAACAGAACGCTTGTTCTCTTTATAAATCTCTGATATGATAGTTTTGAGGAAAAAAAAGGAAAGGTTGTGGCGGGAAATGGCTATGTTATCCGATGAGATGTTATTGGATTCCTACCATAAGGCGATTGAGCTTAATCTCGAGAGAGATTTCATCGCGCTGCTATTGGCAGAAATCCATAAGCGCAAACTGGGTACCGACGTATCTGCCATTCTTCACTAGAGATCCTCATTGCAGGCAATGTTACAGGTTTCCGGACATGTCCCATTGTGCTACAGACCAGAGGGTGCTGGTATGACAATGGTGACAGTACAACATATGCATGCAACCGTTTTCGTTTCCGTCTTCCTCTATCATGGAATTCTGTAACGAATAGGGGCTGTACGGTCCGGTGTAATCTTCCAATTTGCCGCATTCTGACAGTCCCTGAAGGCAGTGGGGACAAGCCTGCTCCGGTACAACCAGACCGTTACACAGCGGGCATATATAAGACAAGGGTATCCCTCCTGATATTGAATGTTCAGGAGTAAGATACCCTTTTTTGTACCTTTTATGTGATTCGCGTAAAACTATCGTTTCATGTTGCTGCTGTGTCCTGGGGACAACTTTGCATCCGGATCGAAGTAAACCTTCGCGTTGTTAACAGCGGTTGGTGCTTCACCAAACCCAACAGCGATCAGCTTCAGCTTGCCTGGGTATGTTGTAATATCCCCGGCGGCAAAAATGCCTGGAATGGATGTTTCCATACGGGAGTCAACAACGATGGAGTTGCTATCAATTTCAATACCCCACTCGGCAATAGGCCCGAGCGATGATACGAATCCGAAGTTGACGATCACGGCATCAACGTCAATTTCTTGTGTTTCTTTGGTTTTGACATGTGACAGCGTGACTTTGGTAATGGCGTCATCCCCGTGCAGCTCCGTAATCTCCGTAGGTGTAACCACGTTGACTTTGGAGTTCATCAGGTTCTCCACACTGTGCTCATGTGCACGGAATTTGTCACGACGGTGGATCAGGGTTACTTGTTCTGCGATTGGTTCCAGCATAAGTGCCCAGTCTACGGCAGAGTCACCGCCACCACTGATCAGTACTTTTTTGCCGGCAAAGGCGTTCAGATCACTGATGAAGTAATGCAGGTTCGATTTTTCGAACTTGGCAGCACCTTCAAGTTCCAGGCGACGTGGTTCGAAAGCACCAACACCGGCAGTGATGATTACAGCTTTGGCATGATATTCGTTCACATCGGTTTTGACGATGAAATGACGCTCGTCCAGTTTTTCAACGGATACTACTTTTTCCTCAAGACGAATATTCGGGTTAAAGTGACTCATCTGCTCAATCAGATTGTTTACCAGTTCCTGAGCTGTCACTTTGGGGAACCCTGCAACGTCATAAATGTATTTTTCGGGATACAGCGCAGCCAATTGTCCACCAAGTTGTGGCATGCTTTCGACCAGAGTAACGGATGCCTGACGCATCCCTCCGTAAAATGCGGCGAACAGACCTGCAGGGCCGCCACCAATAATAAGTAAATCGGTCATGTCATGACCGGCAGTTTGTGCAGTCAAGAATCAACAACACCTTTCTTATTTTAATAGGTAGTTAACAGAAATAATGTAGCCGGATACCTCATGTAGCCAGCGTTTGTTGCTGAACTGTCTTTCTCATTATAAACGGTGTAAACTGGGTTGCAAAGTTGGTAACGGGACCAACATGGGAACAATTGATGAAGATCAGGTGAGAATAGGATGAAATTGGAAATGAAAGGTTATGAAAGATAACAAAAAAAACCTTGATATTTACCAGAAATACAGATATTCTTGACCTGTACTATGTGTTTTTTTGTCTAAATAAAAGCCAATTTGTAAAACGAAGACAAGACCTGTAATTTGTTGATTCTTGTGTATAATTTCACAACTTTAATTGGACATGTACATACAAAATATTCAAATAAATTCGTGAAGTTAACATTTGTCGTCATATGGATAAGACCTCATCCATATTTTGTAGTAAGTACAGCTGAAGGTATGCTACCCGAATGAAGATACAAAATGTTGTAAAAGTAGATGATGTGAGTGAAACCGGAAGGGGTTAAGACATGAGCAGCATTCCCAAAATCGTCATTCTCGGCGCGGGCTATGGCGGGATTTTAACAGCCCAGCGGCTGCAGAAGGAATTAAATTATAATGAAGCCGACGTCACATTGGTGAATCGGCATGATTATCACTATATTACAACACACCTACATATGCCAGCAGCCGGTACGGATTCGATTGAGCATGCAAGGGTGCCGATTTCCAAGCTGATTGATGAATTCAAGATTGATTTGGTCAAGTCGTCGGTGAAGGAGATACGACTGCAGGATCGCAAGGTCATTTTGGAAGATGGAACGTTATCTTATGACTATCTGATTATTGGACTCGGTGGTGAACCGGAGACCTTCGGGATTCCGGGCATGCTGGATCATGCCATGACCATTCGCAGCATCAACTCGGTACGACTCATTCGTGAGCATATCGAATATCAGTTTGCCATGTACAAAAACGATAACAAACGTAACCGCATTCGTTTTATAGTGGGCGGAGCAGGTTTCAGCGGAGTTGAGTTTGTGGCGGAGCTTGCTGACCGCATTCCGCAGTTGTGCAAGGAATTCGACGTTAATCCCAAAAATGTGCATATTTACAACGTAGAGGCAGCGCCTTCAGCCCTGCCTGGCTTCGATCCGGAGCTGGTAGAGCATGCAATGAATGTGCTCAAGAAGAAAGGCGTAACCTTCAAAATCGGTGTTCCGATCAAGCAATGCTTGCCGGATGGTGTCATTGTGGGTGAAGGTGAAAAAATTGATGCTGCCACGGTGGTATGGACCGGTGGAATCCGCGGTAACGCGCTCCTTGAACAGGCTGGACTCGAAGTGATGCGCGGCCGGGTAAAAGTGGACGAATATTTGCGAGCTCCGGGACATGAGCATGTCTATGTTATTGGTGACAATTCACTCGTATTTAACGGGGAAGGACGTCCATATCCACCAACAGCCCAGATTGCCATGCAGCAAGGTGTGAACTGCGCCAAAAACGTTGTCGCTGCCATTCGCAAAAAACAGCCACAGCCCTTTGTGTTTACCAGCAAGGGAACGGTTGCTTCGCTCGGTAAAGGGGAGGCCATTGCTGTGGTTGGGGGTAAAAAATACAAGGGCTGGAAAGCTGCCCAGCTGAAGAAACTGGTGGATCTCCGGTATTTGTTCATCATCGGTGGAATCCCGCTTGTGCTGAAGAAGGGGCGGTTTTTTGGATGAGACATTGCAGTGTTCAAGTTCGCGGCCTGCTTACGCGTGATGAGCTGGATCGTTATAACGCCCTGATGCAGGTAGGTGGTTATCTGGAGGAGCAGAACCAGTATGACCTGGCTTATATTGTGCAAAAGGAAGTGGACATTCTCATCCTGCCTGCAATTGAGCGGTTGAAGGAAAAGGGACGGGATCGTGACCGGGCCACGGCCGAGTTTCTGGAATCGCTTAAGGCAATGGAAGAAGAAGAGGACCGGGACTAATTCGGAGTTTGAACATTTCTGAATAAAATGAATACCATAAAAAAAGCACCGGTGACTCTCCCCTTGGGGAGTGTCATCGGTGCTTTGTGTTTTACTTACAGTTTCAACATGTCTTCCAACGAACCTTCGCCCAGCAGGCTTCCCACATAGAACGAACCGAATTCGCCATAACGTGCGCTAACTTCATCAAACCGCATTTCGTAAACCAGTTTTTTGAACTGGAGTGCATCGTCTGCAAACAGGGTAACGCCCCATTCCCAATCGTCGAAACCAACGGATCCGGTAATGATCTGTTTAACTTTACCCGCATAGCTGCGACCAATCATGCCATGGCTGCGCATCAAGCTGCGGCGTTCGTCCATGGACAGCATATACCAGTTGTCGGCCAAGTCGCGTTTTTTGTTCATTGGGTAGAAGCAGATGTACTGACGCTGTGGCAAAACTGGCTTGAGACGTGCAACGATTTCCGGGTTTTGCATCGGATCTTCGCCTTCTTTGCCAAGATAGTTGCTCAGTTCCACGACGCTGACGTAGGAATACGATTTGGTTGTGTATTGTGCAAACATCGTTTTGTTGAACGCGTTCTCGACGGCCTTGAGGTCCTCAAGTGTTTCACGCAGGTGCATCATGACAAGGTCAGCTTTTTGGCCGACTACAGTATAGACCACAGTGCTTCCTTTTGAGGAATCTTCGACATCCTTCCATTCTTTCCAAAACTCTTGAAGCTCGTCCAGTGCTACGGCACGTTCCTCGTCATCGGCTGCTTTCCAAGCGGCCCAGTTAATTGAGCGGAAGTCATGCAGGGCATACCAGCCCTCCAGTGTTGATGCAGCTTCGTTCATTGGTTCTGTTCCTCCTGCAGTTTATATTTCCAAATCCCATGAGGGACGGTTAAGAAAAACTATATCGTTTACATTGTATCCCAACACCGAGCACAAGGGCAAATGAAGAGAACATGAATATAGGAGGATTTATCCAGAAAGTTCGTTGCTTCGCCACATTTTTTGCGGTACACTATCTACTAGCCAGAGAAGAAAATACAGTAAGTTATGCAAAATAAGCCCTTAGTTCATAAGAAGAGGTGAACGTCACCCGATGCAGTTTATACCTGTGCTGGTATTAATGGTGTTATTTTTCGTGATGATGTTTGGGATCGGTTTCATTCTGAATATGTTGATGAAGACTACCTGGTTTCCTTCTTACCTGTTCATCATTGTGATCCTGCCTGTCGTGGTGTATTCCTTGTGGGATCACACGGCTTCACTGATGACCCATCTGGGCTCGTTCCAGATCGTCGATTATCTGACCGGTGTGGCTGGGCTCGCAGGCGCAATCATCAGTGGTTGGACCATTCGCAAACTTCGACTGGGTGGGTATAAAATGTTTTAACCGGATGAGCTTCATATCTTGCCCTGACTGCCATGGCTAATGGAAACAAAGAGTCCTGCCTTTCTCGTAACCGCTTACGCGAGCAAAGGGAGGGCTTTTTGTCATATGTTATGAAAATAGACATAAACGAACCGCTGAGCTGCATACACATGTGGATAACCATTTCTAAATAGTTTCACTTGTTTTATATGGCTGGAGCTTTTATAGTATTCTAGCAACTCTGCGAAAACGTGAATGCTGTCGACCTAGGACGAAACGGAGCGAGAACAGGCCATCTTTTTACCTGTTTTTGAACATTTGAAGATCAGGCATTTATGATAGAATAGATAAACACACTTTTGGGGAGAAGGAGATCAAGCCATGCGCATGAAGAATTTGCTGCATTACACTGAACATCATCGCTACTGCGTATACAGGGAGTTTGGACTTAGTGCTCTGGACGACCGTATGCTTACCGGGGCATATCAGCCCATGGTAGGTGCTTTCGCAATTGGCTTGTATCGGCTGTTGTTTCAGCATCTTCCCGGTGAACAGGTCGGTTACTCACCCCTTGAACAGCAACGAAAATTGTTCATGACACTTGGACTCGAGCCCAGTGAGAAGGGCCGCAAGTATTTGGTGGAGCAGGCTTCCAAGCTGGAAGCGGTCGGATTGCTTCAGACGTCACGCCTTTACATTCCGGAGAATGATGATTACATCTATGAATATGAGCTGCAGCCACCGCTGTCACCGGCAGAATTCTTCCGTACACAGCATTTGACACTGCTGCTTCGTGACAAGATTGGCAAGTTTGCTGTTCTCTCCCTGCGTTCGGGATTTTCGGCAGTAGAGAACGGGGACGCACCTTATCCTGCAGCGAGTAAAGAAAATATCTCGGTTCCTTTTTACGATATATTCGAACTGAATACGCATGTAATAGATTACGAGCTGGAGCAGGCGCTCTCGGAAGTATCCACATCCGCACAGCGGAGTGGGACAAGTGTCGCGGCGGAAGAGCTTACGTTAAATTACGCCGACATTATTTTGCGTTTTCCGCGCGAGTCGGTGAACCGTCGTCATGTGGAAAAACTCCGGTTTGATCATGAGCAGCTGGGCATTGTGAATTACGTGGTGAACAAGTTCAATCTGAGTGTGCAGGACGTGTGCCGTTTACTGGATGAGGATGATATCTTCAGTCCGCAAGGACAGCTGATGTTGGATGATCTTCAGCATAAGGCAAGCTTGCAGTTCCGTCAGACGAAGAAACGTCAGGAACAGCAAACCGTACAGGCAGCCAAAGTGGTCGCCCTGAGGCAGCATCTGGACGAGCCTGAGCAGCAGAGCGATTCCGGGGAACCGCCAGTGGAACATGTGGTGCAGATGGAATACTATGTGGAGGTTCCACCGCAGTTTGCAACCAAATGCGATATTCATCAATACAATATGATGCTTCGTAACGAACCATATACACGGCTTTTACAGACGTTTTTCCCAGGAGCCGTACCGGATAATCTGGTCGATATCTTTGAGAAAATTGATCTGAGCTATAAGCTGCCTGGTGAAGTCATTAATGTTCTTATCCATTATTTGATGCAGCTCCTTGTGTCAGGTGGAGAACAGCGGATTAACCGTAATTTCGTTGAAGCGATTGCTTCCAATATGCTGCTGAAGCAGGTCAATTCATATGAGAAGGCAGTCCAATATATTCGTGACCAGGCCAAGGTAAAAGGCAAGCAGGCTGCTGGTGCAGCCGGAACCCGTTCCCGTACATACGGCAAAGGAGCCAAAGCCAAACCCGAAATCCCGATTGTTCAGGATGTTGCCGCTGAAAGCGATGGAGTATCCGAGGAAGAGTTCGAAGAGATGATGCGATTTGCCCAGCAGATGCAGGCGAGCAAGCAAAAAGGAACTTCATAAAATTTTATGCTTATAAAAGAGACCCAAGGCGAGTCCCCTAATAAAAGGAGGCTCGCCTTTTTGCTAATTTGCCTTATCTACGAATACACTGGAAGAATTTATTGGAATATTCTACTATTATATTTTGAGTAAAAGCTTTTGCACCTAATCTTGTCTTCTATTGATGCTTCGTCGTCATCTGAATTAAGAAGATTGAAACACTGGGGGGAGTCATGAGGATACAGGACAAGTTAGATGGGATAAGAATTGCGAGTAGACCAACAACAAAACAAACCGTCATTTCCGTCACAACTGCAGCAATTATTGGAGTTGTTTTAGGATTAGCAGCCAAGCTTGTAGATACTCCGGGGATTAATCCCCTATTTGACGATATTGGCGGACGTCTCGGAATCTGGGTATTCGCTGCAACTTTATTATCGGTTTTCAGTTATTCTCCCAAGCTAGCTGCCGTCAAAGCTTTTGTCTTCTTTGCATCCATGCTTACCGTGTACTATGTATATACCGTGTTGTTTCTGCACTTCTTCCCAGCAAGAGCTATTTTATTTTGGGGGCTATGTGCAGTGATATCTCCCATATGTGCATATCTGATTTGGTACGCGCGAGGAGTTGGAGGATTTTCATATTTAATTGCGTCTCTTCCAATTACCGTATTGCTCGTAGAAGGTTTTGAATTACGAAATGCCTATTTACCCATCCACACGCATTATTATTTAATCCCATTACTGATGGGAGTCTATTTCATAATGATCACTCTTCTCCTGATTTTCATTCCAAGAATTAAAATGCGAATCTTAGTCATTCTCCCCATCGCTCTTATCTTGTCTTTTATGATGATTTATTTTAATGTCTTGAGCCTGATATTTGGTGGTATGAATAGTTTCTTATAGCGCCATGTACATATCTCATCCTATGAATTAAGCCCTCTCCGCCTTCTGTTGAAAGCGGAAAGGGCTGCTGCTAATTAGGGTTTAATTTTCTTACAGCATTAATCTTTCATTTGCTGAAATGGCTATCTCAAAATGGTGGTTGCTTTATTGCCGGCATAATCTTCAATAACGACCTTCAGTGAGCTGCTGCTGGAAGCTGGTGTGAAGGTCATCTCACTCAGCTTGGTTCTTCCCCGGATAATATACGGAGATTTTTGCGTAACGTAAGTCACCCCGAATTCGCGAGGCACTTCATTTTCGTAAACATAGATCTTGTACCAGTCCTCCAGATCAGGCAGGGCGAGGGTGTATTTTCCATCATTTACCGTAACCTTTTCCTTCGCGTATGGTGTAATCTGATGATCAGCCAGTTGTCCAGTCACTGTGACCGGTTGTTGCTTGCCTATGGCAATGTTGAGCACGTATTGTTCACCATTCGTTGGCAATCCCGTCAGGACAGCTGAAGGTTTTCCTTTCTTGACCTGAATGGTCTTTGTGAAAGGTTCATTCGTATATTCGGTTTGCAGGGTGAGCTCGATCGCTTCCTTGCCTTTGGTTTTCTTAGGGTATTTCCAGCTGACAGTGGCGTCGCCCTGTTTGTTAAATTTCACTTGGATATCCTGAACGGCTGCATCCAAATTATAGGACAGAGTTGCAGGCTCACTCTCACGGCCATCTGCGCCTACGGCACGAATAGATAGCTTACCGGAACGATTCTTCAAAGATTTGATGTAATAGGTGGAATCATATATTCCGCCAACATAGGATCCATTTTCATATAAATTGTATTGCTTAACCTTCGAATAGTCTTCCATATCCCATGCCACAACAAGTTCATCTGTATTGGTCAGAGACTTGGCGATGTGGAAACCTGTAGGAGCATCTGGTTTGGCCGCAGATCCATCGAAGATACGGATTTCACCGATGTTCATCTGATAATCTTCAATTGTGTTTCCATTTGGGTCAAATACCAGTCCGAAAGCCGCAATGTTTTGGCCCGCATAGGCACTCAAATCCAGGGAAGCTGTTGTCCAGCCTTTCGTTTGTTTGCCTGAATTCGGAACATTGACTTTGACCACATGGGATGGATCATCTTCGAGAATTAAACCGACTTGCAGGGTGGACTTATCGCTCTTCGATGGTTTGTTATAAGTGAGTTCCAATGTAGACTTCACATTAACCGACAGATCCGTTTTATACAGACGCAGGAAGTTCTCCGCGTTCAGATCACCGTTAACGACAAGAGAGCTGCCGCCATTGAAGGCCCCAATGGAATTGTACTGGTAACGGGCACCTTTTTCATAGGTTGGGCCATAGTCAAAATCAACACTCAGCTTGTCCCCTTCACTATCCATCCACCACTGCCAGGTGACAGGGATGTCCTGGATGTTGATGTTGGACCATTCGGTATCATTGGATACTTTCCCGTTTTCATAATACTGCAGACCATGTCCGGTATTGAAGTTCGTAGCAAAGTTTGAACCATGAACGACGGAACGTTCCGTAAGGTAGGCGGCTATGCCGTCCCAATTGGCGCCAGAAGCGTAGACATCCGACAGATCAACCGATGCATTGCGGCGGGCTTCGGTAGGATCCTGATTCGGTCCAGACCACCAGGCACGATCGCGTACAAAGGTCATCCACTGATACTCGTCTTCAGCCCTGTGATTGGTGCTTCCATCGCCCATCTCTTCGTCAAGGGCATTATGGGTAAAATCTGCACCGAGCGTTGCTATGCTGTTCATCGGCTGACCGTTCTCATCCAAATTGTTGCGCAGGTCATAGAGCTGTTTCCACCGTCCAAACCGGTCATGGCCGCCTTCAACGCCGGCAAAGACGGTTTCCAGCGGATCCAGTCCAAGGCTGACGGCATGATCACGTGAATCCTGCAGCATCTCATGGTTCCAGACATAATTCAGAAAAATGGAATCCGAAACCCTGCCGAGAGCCGTATCCTGTACGAAGGGGCTGTTGAGTTCGTTAAACTCATTCTGATATTGTATCTGTCCTGTCGTATTAATGGTTGAGTCATACCACTGAACATAGAGACCCTGATCTCTTAAATATTGCATGAATTTTTTGTAGGATGGAATGTCTTCAGGCGCAACGCCCCTCGCTACCTCTTCCTGATTGAAGAAGTATCCATCATAATTATAGTACTTGGCCATCTCGGCCAATTTGACAGCGACCGGGAAATTGCCGTCTTCATCCTGTACCAGCATCTGCTTGTATGTTTGAGGACCACGGTCATTGTCAGAGAAGAAAATGTTGGCAATGGAACGAACGCCGTTTTTATGCGCGGCATTGGTGTAAGCCGGGTTCGGAATGTTCAGAATACCGAACTCGAAATATCGCTCTGTCCACTCCTTGTTCGGGTCATAGAGCTCTTCTGGCACTCCGGCAGAAGCCATGCCATGCCAGTAGCTGTAATAGTCTGTATATTGCCAATAATTAAACAGATACTGGCTGAATTCGTTCGTATAAGGGGTACTGTCGAAGAACGCATTGCCGTAGTCACCACTCATCGTAAAGAGCTGGGTATCCGGACTAAGTTCGGGGTAGGCCTGTGTGGCGGCAAAAGCATCATTTCGCGGCTGTAAAGGTACATGTGCACGGAGCAGTTCTCCATAGATGTCACTCTCGGGTGTCCAATTCAGAATCTGTGCAGAGGTGTAGCCATGCTGATAGGGCTGATTGGCGCCTTTGGCACTGTCACCTGTGTAGGGAAGTGTATCCCCTGCATATACAGATGAGGCGACCAATTGGCCGACCAGGGCTGATGTGATGGCCAGTGCAGTTACCTTGGGAATGATGCCTTTCGGTTTGAGTTTGCGTGTCATGCTGTTCCTCCTTCAAGTGGACTGAATGTAAGGTATTCGTTTACACAAATATAAACTTATGGTTAACGATAGAGCATGAAAGCATTTTCAAATAGGGCGAAATTAAAGAAAGGCGGGTATAAACTAAAGAAAAGTTCAAGGTGAGAAGTTAATGTCAGAAGGCAAATGATATAATTCAGACAGGACAAGCCACATCGGGGGGAACTTGCGATTTGAAAATTGTTAGCGTTTACAATAATTTCTTCAAAAATAATATGTTTATGAAAATGCTGCTTATTTTCTCAATGATTTCGATTGTGACGATTATTACGCTGTCGTATATCATTTTTCTATCGGTGTCCGACTCTACGATCCGCCGTGAACTGGCTATCCAAAAGGCTGCGATGGAAAGTGTGGACCGATATATTCATCAGCAGTATGAGTCCGTACAAAATATGGTTAGAGACATGCATCAGAACGAGGCGCTGTCAGCCAATATCTCCTATCTGATGAGCCACACCTATGCGGATTATGTCCAGCATCTCACCAATGGATATTACGCCAATCAGGATGACTATTCCGCAGATGTACTAAAACACTTCCAGAATATCATGGACCGAAATGCGGATATCCATCAGTTGATGTTATATAGTGCAGAGCGCCAGGACATGTCCATGTTCAGCCCCAATAAGCAATTCAAGAAGCTGGACACGAGTGCTGCCCATTCCTATATTCCTGACGTGATGGCCATGGAGACGCCTAATATCAGTGCACCCAACTACTGGATTCGCAAAGAAATCAATGAATGGAGCCCGGATCTGTACGCGATTCGTGTTCCCATCAACAATACACAGACGCTGCGGAATCTGGGGCAATTCCTCGTTTTTTTTGACTCTGCAGGTATTGGAAATGCACTTGATAGTTATGAGAGCAACTTTAAGGGGGAAATTGTGGTATTGTCGGCCAAAGGCAACGTGTTATTTGACTCCAGCAGCAACTATTACGGGAAGAAGTATCCTTATGTTGAAGTTGCAGATTCGCTATTCGATCAGACCGATATGGACTCGATGAAAAAGGAAAAAAACATGTATGTAAACAAGTTTGTCTCGGCAGACCAGGGCTATGTGATAGTGGCCACAGTTCCTGTGGAAGAGATGGCTGAGGCCTACGCAGGTATTCGGAATACCATTATTTCAATTAGCATCATAAGTACCCTGTTTGCTGTGCTCGTTCCGGCGTTTTTTATCATTAACTTTGCGAAGCGGACCCGGAGAATTATCCGATTTACGCAGAAGGTGAAGTATGGCAATCTGAGCGCACGAATTGACGATAACCGTGACGATGAGCTTGGGCAGATCTCGCACAGCTTTAACGATATGCTGGATGAACTTAATTTGTATATTGAGCGGGTGTACAAGGCAGAGATCAAACAAAAGGAGACGGAGCTGGTTGCTCTGCAGGCCAGAATTAATCCTCATTTTCTCTATAACACGCTTGAAGTGATTCGTATGAGAGCCATTTCCCAGGGGGCAAGGGATGTTGGTGAGATGATCTACAGCTTATCGGTGCTCTTCAAGAGCCTTGTTCAACAGAAGAAAAACTATACATTGAAGGATGAGATGGAGGCTTGCCGTCTATATCTGGAACTCTTTCGAATCCGTTATAAGGATATCTTCACCTATACGATTCAATTGGATCCTGTGCATAATCAACATCCTGTGGTCAAGCTGTCCCTGCAGCCGATCATTGAAAACTATGTCGTGCACGGAATCCAGACGGAACGCTCGGATAACAAATTGTCCATTGTGGTGGAGGAGATTGGAGATGTGCTGCAGGTGGAAGTCAGAGATAATGGCAAAGGCATTGATCCTGCCCGATTGGCAGAAATTCGTGAAGAGCTCGATCGTCCAGAGGAATCAGGACAAATGTTTGGGCTGCGCAGTGTGCACAGTCGTCTGCGCTACCTGTATGGACCGGAGTTTGGAATGACGATAGAGAGTACGCTTGGAGAAGGAACCCTGATAAGGGTGCGTTATCCTCATACGGAAGGGACAGGTGTTTAGCATGTACAACGTGTTTATTGTGGACGATGAGCCGTTCATCATTGAAGGATTATACGAGATTGTGGATTGGTCTTCATTTGGAATGGAAATTGTGAACCATGCCGGCAATGGCCAGGCGGCGCTCCAAGCGCTGTCTGCCCAGCCTGTCGACATTCTGATCACGGATATTTCCATGCCCATTATGAATGGACTGGATCTGATTCGGGAAGCAAGGCGTGTCCAGCCTGACCTTAAAGTGATTATTCTCAGCGGGTTCAATGAGTTCGAATACTTGAAGGAAGCGATGCAACTGGGGATCGAAAATTATCTGCTCAAGCCGATCAATGTGGAGGAGCTGGAATCAACGCTGCGAAACACGGCCTCCAAGCTGGATCAAGCACCAGCAAAAACAAGTTATGATGCCTACGGCATTCAAATTTTGAAGGACAACATTCTTCATCGATGGTTGACGGGGCAGATCGCAACGGCGGAATTCGAAGAGCGTTCTCTGTTCATGAATCTTACACTTGATGGTCCATGCTATGGCATTGCCATTCTCCGTACGAAGGGAGAAGAGCCGGGCATATTTGATCAAGTGCAGCGTCTACTTGCAGACAAGCCTTATGTGAGTACTTTTCATGATTTGGATGGCGATATCGTCATGATCGCGAGTGTGGACGAGCAGCAGGTCGATAGACAGATGTTTATGGATTGCGTCACCGGTTTATCCAGGCAGATCTCTGAAGCACACCCGTCGGTTTATATGGGTATGGGGAGCATGGCGAAGGGCATTCATCAGGCACCCGCGAGTTACAAAGAAGCCAAGCGCGCTCTGCAGTATGTGATGATCTACCCGGATCTTAAAGTGATCGATCATGCGATTCTTGAAACGGGAAGCAGTGCTGGCAGTCGTTTCTCCTTCGACTGGAAGGAATATGCCAAGCTGATGTTATCCCGAAATACCGAACAGCTTTCAGAACGAATTCAAACGGATTTTGAACAGTATCGCGACGGGATGACTCCTGTGGAACTGCAGCATACGGCGCTCGAATTGGTTATTCGTTTCAAAATGGAGCTGGAGAGCATTAAGCATACGGATGAGTCTGTCATTTACCAAAAGGGGTTAAGACGGGTACTGGATAGTAGTACCTTTGCCGAACTGGTGCAAGCCCTTCAGCAAGTGGGGAGCGAGACGATCGAATCTCTGCTGCAGGATCTGAAAAACCCGATTGTGAGCCAAGTGCTTCAGCATATCGAGAAGCATTACGCAGAAGAGCTTTCCCTTAAGCTGCTAGGGGCTCATTATCATCTGCATCCCGTGTATCTTGGACAGCTGTTTCACAAGGAGACAGGAGAGACCTTTGCCGAGTACATCAATAAATACCGGATCGAGCGTGCCAAGGAACAGCTGCGCAGTTCCAATCTGAAGGTGCATGAGATCGCAAGAAACGTTGGATATTGGGAGACAGGATATTTTTATAAGCAATTCCGCAAATATGTAGGCATTTCACCGACCGATTTCAAGGTTTTTAATTAATTCGGTGACGGGAAGATTCGATCTGCGGAGTTAACGTACAAGAGACATTTCGGGAACAGCAGTGGCATGGGAAGAGTTTAATGCCAGATGTTACCCGGCATGTCTCTTTCATGTAAGCGATTTATTAAATCAGGGACAAAAACAAGAGTCAGGGAGAATATCTCTTTAATTTGTACCCCGAAAACTTAAGTTTATCTTCTTTTTGAAAATGCTTTCATTCGATAAGGTTATAGCAGTTAGTTCGTTAGTGCTTAAGGGAAAACGAAAAGGGAGGATCTAAACAATGCTTAAAAAAAGAAAAAGTTTTTCTCTCGTCCTGGCATTATTAATGGCCGTTACACTTGTACTTAGTGCCTGCGGTGGAAGCGAGAGTGCTTCGGAATCCGGCGGGGCTGGAGATGATTCAGTCGAACTGATCTGGTACACCATCGGTACCCCGCAAAAAGATGTGAACAAGGTCATGGAAGAAGTCAGCAAGTATACCAAGGAAAAAATCAATGCTACCGTAACCATGAAAATGGTCGATTGGGGTGACTATCCTCAAAAGATGCAGGTGAATGTGGCTTCCGGTGAGCCTATGGACATTCTGTTCACCTCTTCGGGCGGATTCGACTATGTTCAAAATGCGAGAAAAGGCGCGTTCTTGGAATTGGATGAGCTGCTCCCCAAATATGGCAAGGATCTGATGGACACGATTGACCCGGCATTCCTCAGCGGTTCCAAAGTGGATGGTCATAACTACGGTATTCCAGCCAACAAAGAACTGCCGCAGCAAGAGGTATGGCGTTTCAACAAAACACTGCTCGATAAGTACAACCTGGACATCTCTAATATCCGCACCTTGGACAGTCTCGAACCTTTGCTCAAAACAATCAAGGAAAATGAGCCAAGTGTGACGCCGTTTGCGATGGATAAAAACTATGTCCCTTACGTTCCTTATGACTATGTCATTCAAAATTTGCCTATGGCAATCAAACTTGACACGACGGATTACAAGCTCGTGAACATCCTGGAGACTCCTGAAATGAAGGAAGCGCTCACAACGATGAACAAATATTACAAAGCTGGCTATGTATCTGCAGAGGCAGCAACAACAGGATCAACCAACGACCTGACGACATCGGGCAACTGGTTCCTAGATCGCGCACAGACTCAACCGCTGGCCGACAATCAATGGTCTGCAAGTTATGGATATCCTGTCGTTTCCACACCGGCAAGTGATGCAATCATCACAAACACTTCTGTACAAGGATCCATCATGGCGATCTCCGCCAACTCCGAGTACCCGGAAAAAGCAATGGAATTCCTGAACCTGCTCAATACCGATCCAGTGCTGCGCAACATGGTGGACTCCGGTATCGAGGGCACTCACTACAAAAAAGTGGACGATACACACATGGAAAACCTGGCTGAATCGAAGAACTATGACATGCCTTCGTATTCTCTTGGTAACAACATGCTGCTCTATCTGAACAACAACGATCCGGATAACAAATGGGATGAGTTCAAGAAATTTAATGCTGAAGGCGTGAACTCCCCAATTCTCAGCTTCAACTTTGATGCAAGCAACGTTTCTACTGAATTGACAGCTGTACAAAACGTGAAAGAACAATACTGGGCCGCACTGATGACTGGTACGCTGGACCCGGCGACCAACTTGGATCAGGTCATTGAGAAGTTCAATCAAGCCGGTCTTGAGAAGGTAATGGCTGAAGCCCAAAGCCAGCTTGATGCCTGGAGAGCGGAAAATAAGTAAGGTTACATTCGTAGGATCGGGCGGCTGCATGTAGCGTCCGATCCTTTTTTTCATTCAAGCTTGAAGGAGGATATCCCAATGACTGCATTTTTGAAAAACCTGATAAAAAACCGAGTCATGCTGTTCATGGTGCTGCCTGGCGCCATCTGGTTCTTCTTCTTCTCTTATCTGCCCCTGGTGGGTACTGTAGCGGCATTCAAGGAATATCGCTTTAGTCGTGAGGGATTCTGGGCCAGCCTTGCGAAGAGCGAATGGGTGGGCTGGGACAACTTCAAATTCCTGTTCAGCAACAATGACGCGCTGCTGATTACCCGAAATACACTTTTGTATAACATCGCCATCATATTCTTGGGGTTAGTGTTCGCCGTAGGTTTGGCCATTCTACTCTCGGAACTTATTAATAAACGGCTCGCCAAAATATATCAAACAGGGATGTTCCTCCCGTATTTCCTCTCCTGGGTCATTGTAGGTTACTTTGTGTTCAGTTTCCTGAGCATGGACCGGGGAATGTTGAATCAGATCATCGGCTGGTTCGGGATGGAACCGATCCAGTGGTATTCGGAAGCCAAGTATTGGCCGTACATTCTGATTTTCGTCGCACTTTGGAAAACGATCGGCTACAACAGTATCGTCTATCTGGCATCTATACTGGGCATTGACCGTTCGCTCTATGAAGCCGCAATGATTGACGGTGCGAGCAAATGGCAGCAAATTCGCAACATTACGATCCCGCTGCTATCCCCAATCATCACGATTATGACACTTCTGGCTGTGGGCCGGATCTTCTACGCTGACTTTGGTCTCTTCTATCAAGTGCCGAGGGATTCGGGTACGCTCTATTCCGTTACGAACGTCATTGACACGTATGTATATCGCGGTTTGAAAACGAGCGGTGAGATTGGCATGAGTACCGCTGCCGGATTGTATCAATCGGTTGTGGGCTTTGTACTGGTTATCATCTCCAACTATGTGGTACGCAAGATCGATAAAGATAGCAGCTTATTCTAGGACAAGGGAAAGGAGTGAACCACTGTGGCTCAACTCGTAAAAAAACGCGATTTCCATCATGTATCCAGCGGCTGGAACATCATCATGAATATCATGGCCGGACTTTTCGCTCTGATCTGTGTGTTTCCTTTTATATTTGTCGTCATCATCTCGTTTACGGACGAAAAGGCATTGGCCCGTGATGGGTACCGCCTGATTCCGGCGGAATGGAGTCTCGCGGCATATCAATTTGTCTGGCAGAGCGGTGATACACTGCTGCGTGCGTATGGGGTTACCATTCTGGTCACGGTACTCGGGACAATCATCAGTTTGATCCTCATGTCCCTGTATGCCTATGCCATTTCCCGCAAGAGCTTCAGATATCGGAGATTTTTCTCCGTGTTTGCCATTTTGACCATGTTGTTCAACGGCGGGATGATCCCGACCTATATGGTCGTATCCCAACTGCTTGGATTGAAAGATACCGTGTGGGCACTGATTCTGCCGCTGGCGATGAATGCCTTCTATATTATGATTCTGCGTACGTTCTACTCCACCAGTGTGCCGGATGCGGTTATTGAATCCGCAAGAATTGATGGTGCCGGAGAGTTTTATACCTTTATGAAAATCGTAATTCCATTGTCCCTGCCGGGGCTGGCAACGATCGGGTTGTTCAGTACACTGGGTTACTGGAATGACTGGTTCAACGCACTCTTATACATTGATAATCCCAACCTGGTACCGCTGCAATCCATGCTGATGCGGATCGAGTCCAGCATTCAGTTTATTCAGCAGAACTCCGCCAACAGCTCCATGAGTCTGGCAGCCATGCAGTCCATTCCGCAGGATACTTCCCGGATGGCGATGGTCGTGCTTGCAACGCTGCCGATTATATTTGCCTATCCGTTCTTCCAGCGCTATTTCGTACAAGGTCTGACGGTTGGAGCGGTGAAGGAATAACCGGATCACTCTATAGGATTGGAGAGTTTCAGGATGATGACATATAAGGACAAAAGCAAGCCCGTCGAAGAACGGGTGCAGCACCTGCTTGGCCTGATGACTACGGAAGAGAAGGTAGGCCAGCTTATTCAGCCTTTTGGCTGGCAGACCTATACGAATGACAAGGGAAATATCACGCTGAATGGTTCCTTCAAAGAGCAGGTGGAAAACGGTGGCGTCGGCTCTCTCTATGGTGCCCTTCGGGCCGATCCCTGGACTGGCGTTACACTTGAAAATGGCCTATCCGCGAGAGAAGGCGCAGAAGCCGTCAACCTGATTCAGCGTCATGCTGTGGAGCATTCCCGACTGGGAATTCCGATCCTGATTGGGGAGGAGTGCTCTCACGGCCATATGGCCATTGATGGAACGGTATATCCCGTACCGCTTCTGCTCGGCAGCACTTGGAATGTGGACCTGTACCGAGAGATGTGCCAGGCCGTAGCCAGGGAAACGCGTGCCCAGGGTGGAGCGGTTACGTATTCTCCGGTACTCGATGTCGTGCGTGATCCTCGCTGGGGACGTACCGAGGAATGCTTTGGCGAAGATCCGTATCTCATTGGGGAACTGGCGGTAGCTTCTGTCGAAGGACTTCAGGGGGAAAGTCTTGACCGGGATGATGCAGTTGCTGCAACGCTGAAGCATTTTGTCGGTTACGGCAGCTCGGAAGGCGGACGCAATGCAGGACCTGTACACATGGGCTGGCGTGAATTGATGGAAGTGGATCTGTATCCATTCCGAAAAGCGGTGGAAGCTGGGGCAGCATCCATTATGCCTGCTTATAACGAAATTGATGGCACGCCTTGTACAGTAAATACGGAATTGCTGGATCGTGTTTTACGTGAAGACTGGGGCTTTGAGGGTTTGGTCATTACGGACTGCGGCGCAATCAACATGCTGGCAGGCGGGCATGATGTTGCAGCGGATGGGCTCGATGCATCTGTTCAGGCCATTCAGGCAGGCATCGATATGGAAATGTCCGGTGAGATGTTTGGACAGTATCTGGTGCAGGCTGTTTCGGAGGGCAAGCTTGATGTGCAGATTTTGGACCGGGCTGTCAGCCGCGTACTGGCATTGAAATTTAAACTGGGCTTGTTTGAGCAGCCTTATGTGGACACTGACCGGGCCGCAGAAGTAATTGGCAGTGAGCAGCATATCCGGCTTGCACGTCAATTGGCAGCAGAAGGAGTGGTTCTGCTCAAAAATGAGCAATCCGCTCTCCCGCTATCCATAACAGGAGCTGGGCAGATTGCTGTCATTGGTCCGAATGCGGATCATGCCTACAATCAGCTGGGTGATTACACGTCACCGCAGCCCAAATCCAAAGTGGCAACCGTACTGGATGGTATCCGCTCCAAGCTCGCGGGGAATGAAGCTGTACGTGAGGTACTTTATGCGCCAGGTTGCCGAATCAAAGGCGATTCCAGAGAAGGCTTCGAGCATGCCATTGAGATCGCCGGCAAGGCAGATACCGTCATCATGGTGGTTGGCGGGTCAAGTGCCCGCGATTTCGGCGAAGGAACGATCGACCTGAAGACAGGGGCATCCAATGTGTCCGATCATTCCTGGAATGACATGGAGTGCGGTGAGGGTATCGACCGTATGACGTTAGGACTTGCGGGAGTACAGCTGGAACTCATTCAGGAAATTCACAAGCTCGGCAAAAAGCTGATTGTTGTTTACATCAATGGCCGCCCCATCACTGAACCTTGGGTGGATGAACATGCAGATGCCATTCTGGAGGCATGGTATCCGGGTCAAGAAGGCGGGCATGCCATTGCAGACATTCTATTTGGCGATGTGAATCCATCGGGCAAATTGACGATTTCCATTCCGAAGCATGTCGGTCAGTTACCTATCTATTACAACGGCAAACGTTCCCGTGGCAAGCGTTATCTCGAAGAGGATCTGGAGCCTCGTTATTCATTTGGATATGGACTTAGCTATACCACTTTTGAATACAGCGAGCCGAAAGTCAGCAGGGCATCCATGACAGCTGGCGAATCAGTTATGGTATCGGTGGATGTGACCAATACAGGCCGGCGTAGTGGCGCAGAAGTGGTACAGATGTACATCACCGACGTGGTCAGCCAGATGACTCGCCCGGCCAAAGAGCTGAAAGGATTCACAAAAGTGAATCTGGCACCTGGTGAGACGCAAACGATTGAATTCCGTGTTGGTGCGGAGCAGCTGCAATATATCGGACGGCATTTGAAACCCGTGGTTGAACCGGGACTATTCCGTATTCATATCGGCAGCAGCGTAAACGACACACAAATGGCCGAGCTTACGGTAAGGGAGGCGTAAAACATGGAACGTATTAGACGATTTATTCGTGAACTGTCTGAACATCAGTGGCTGGAGCAGGTGGATCTACGCAGCTGGAACATCACCCGTGCTTATTATGACGTGCCGGGAAAATATGAGAATCAAGGGCCTTATCCGGAGGGAGAAGGCCTGGATCGTTTTCCAAGCACACAGGGGACCACCTACTTTTTTCGAACCCGTTTAGAAGTCCCTGCTTCCTGGCAGCATGCCCCATTCGGACTGTTGTTTCAATCGGGAGGAGAAGGCTTGCTGCGGGTGAATGGTCGTTCTTATCAGGGTCTGGATCGCAATCATACGTACGTTACGCTGGACCCGTCCAAGATTGGAGTTCATCCGGAGCTTGAAATCGAACTGTTCGATCCTGTACCTGAACCTGTTGATCCGTTGAACCAGCAGGCCGTTATTCAGCCGCCGATCACATCAATCACCAGTCTGCTGGTGAGACCGAACGAGGCGGTTCGCAGCCTGATGTATACGGTCATTATTGTACGCGATTCGGCCATACTGCTGCCCGAAAGCGACTTCAGGCGTGTACGTCTGCTGGAAGCCATCTATCGTGCGATGGATCAATTCGTCGGCATGACAGATGAAGAGATCAAGCAGGGGGAAGGCATTCGCCAGATTGAAGAGAGTTTAGCGAATCATGTGCGAGAGATTGGTGGTAACGCCGAAGGTCTTGAACATATGGTGGGACAGTCCCATATCGACATTGCCTGGCTGTGGCCTGTACGGGAGACCGTACGCAAGACAAGTCGTACATTCTCAACCGTGGATGCACTAATGAATGAGTATCCCAATTATGTGTACTCCCAGAGCCAACCTTTGTTGTACGCCTTTCTGAAGGAACATGATCCCGAATTGTATGCACGGGTGAAGCAGCGCATTGCAGAAGGACGCTGGGAACTGGTTGGCGGCATGTGGGTTGAGCCGGATCTGAACATTCCGAGCGGGGAGTCGCTGATTCGCCAAATGTTATATGGCCAGCGTTTTTACATGGAGGAGTTCGGCAAGACGTCACAGATTGAATGGCTGCCGGATACATTCGGGTACTGTGCCTCCCTGCCTCAGATATTGAAGCATGGCAATGTGGACTATTTCATGACGACGAAGCTGGGATGGAACGATACCAATGTATTCCCGTACGATCTCTTTCACTGGGTTGGCATTGACGGTACGCCGATCCTGTCTTATCTCAACCATGGTGTCAATGAACACACTTTACCGAAGGATATTCATGATCACTGGCAGTCCTACCGTGAGAAAGCAGCACATCCCGAGCACATGCTTCTATACGGACATGGTGATGGTGGCGGCGGAGTAACCCGCGAAATGCTGGAGTACGTGGATCGTGCAGACTTGATGGTAGGGCAGCCTGGCAGTCGCTACAGTACAGCGGGAGCCTTTTTTGCAGGTATTGAAGCAGGGCAGCCTACACTTCCGGAATGGCACGGTGATCTGTACCTGGAACTGCATCGAGGCACGTACACGACACATGCACGCAACAAGCGGAACAATCGCAAAGCAGAGGTCCTGTACCGTGAAGCCGAGCTGTGGAACACACTTGCTCTGCCGAACATGGAGGCGCAGACAGAAGCTGAAGTCCGTTCGGCACTGCACGAGGGCTGGAAGCTGATTTTGCTGAATCAATTCCACGATATTATTCCAGGCTCAGCGATTACAGAGTCATACGTGACTTCGGATGAGGAATATGTACGAGTTTTTGAGTTAGGTAGAGCAGGGCTGAATCAAGGTGCTGCGGCATTAACGGCAGGTATTAACACAAAGGGTCCAGAAGGTTCAGCTGCCTATGTGGTGTTCAACAGCCTTGGCTGGAAGCGTAATGCAGTCATTCAGCTCCCCGTGCACGATGGCTTGGATCGTTATGCGGTAGATGTAGAAGGTCAGCACCTGCGAATGGATCGGGAAGATAACGCGATTTCGATTCTTGTGGATGACATTCCGGCGTTTGGGTATAAGACGATTTGGCTGGTGCCTGAAAATACTAGGGAAACGAATGCACAAGAAGTGACCAGCATTGCCGGTCAACCTGTCTTTGACGATACATGGGATACGGCGTTTTATCATGTGGAGTTTAACAACCGAGGCGAGATTACTCGTCTGTGGGATAAGGCAGCAGAGCGGGAAATGCTGAAGCCGGGTGAACGGGGCAATCAATTCCACTTTTTCCACGACCGTCCGACGCTCTGGGATGCGTGGGATATTGACAGCCGTTATGAAGAACAGGTTGCCGGGGAAGTCGAGCTGTTGGAGAAAAAGCTGGTGCTGGCTGGTACAACGAAGGACGTCCTGCGTTTCCGCTGGAAACTCCATCAATCGGAGATTACACAAGATATCGTTTTCTACCATGATTCACGGCGGATTGACTTCCAGACGCAGGTGAGCTGGAACGAAAGTCACAAGCTCCTGAAAGTCGGTTTTCCAATCGATGTCGTAACCTCAAAGGCAACATACGAAATTCCTTTCGGTGCATTGGAGCGGCCAACGCACCGTAACACCAGCTGGGAACAAGCCCAATATGAAGTTTGTGGCCACCGGTTTGCGGATGTATCCGAATATGGATACGGCGTGAGTTTGCTTAATGACTGCAAATACGGATACGACGTACAGGGAAGCAACATTCGTTTATCCCTGCTTCGTGCACCGAAATGGCCGGACCGGACGGCAGATCTTGGAGAACATGAATTCACGTATGCCCTGTATCCGCACGAAGGGGATTGGCGTACTGCGCATACGGTACGTCATGCTGCAGAGCTGAATCACGAGGTGACGGTACAGCAGGTACAGCAGAGCACAGGGACTGAGGTTGATTCAACTGCAACTGCCTTGCCTACACGCCAGGCAACCGGAGCATGGATTGATTTGGATAGCGAGCATGTCATTTTGGATACGGTTAAAATGGCAGAGGATGGACACGGCGCGATACTTCGTTTCTATGAATCTTCAGGCAAACGTGAACGTGTAACCTTGCAATGGCCACATGCCTTTGAGCAGGCCTATCTCTCCAACGCGTTGGAAGAACCGGGTGAGCCTTTGGATATGACGAATGGTCAGATTACATTGACCTTCGCCCCTTACGAAATTAAATCCGTGCTGCTGCGGTAAACCTTTTTGAAATATCTTTGCTATATAGGAGTGAACACATTTACACGATAACGGAGAGGGCAGAAAGTATCCGAAGAAGCGAAGCGGTCGCCTTTATCCCCGGATTTACCCTTTGAAGAAGGGAATCAAAAAAATCTGGGGATAACAGCGATCGGAGGATATTTCTGACCGCGCAGTGTTCCAGTGTAAAATTAATGTTTTTCCTAAATAGCTACACCATTCAATACGTTTAAGGAGTTGCACTCATCCATGGAACAATTCAGATTACCCAAAATACCAATGCCTCCCGTTGCTGTGCCGCAATCCATTCAGGCAGTGCTCGAAGAGGCGGAGCAGAAGCTGGCTCATCGACCAAAGCTGCTTCAATTATTCAAAAATTGTTTCCCCAATACAATCGAAACGACAACGAAACTGATGGACGATGGCACGACTTTTGTCATCACCGGAGACATCCCAGCCTCGTGGCTGCGTGATTCCGTGGAGCAGGTGGTGCACTACATTCCGTTTGCGAAGGAAGATGAGGACCTGCAGCGGATCATTGGCGGCCTGATCAAGCGCCACATCCAGTATGTTCATATTGATCCGTATGCCAATGCCTTCAATGAGACGGCCAATGACTGGCACTGGAACACGACGGACGAGACCGACATGTCGCCATGGG
Organism: Paenibacillus sp. PvP094; assembly: GCF_040546835.1. Lineage (NCBI taxonomy): Bacteria > Bacillati > Bacillota > Bacilli > Caryophanales > Paenibacillaceae > Paenibacillus > Paenibacillus sp. PvP094. Next base: position 3,193,638 of record NZ_JBEPOM010000001.1, read on the forward strand.
TATGGGAACGCAAATTCGAGATTGATTCGCTGTGCTTTGTTGTGCGGCTGGCCTATCTATATTGGAAGGAAACGGAGCTGACCGACATTTTCGATTCCAGCTTCAAGGCAGCCATGCGCAAAATCGTGGACCTGTTCAAGGTGGAACAGCATCACATGGAGCAATCTCCATATCGCTTTACGCGCAATAACGGCATTGCTACAGATTCTCTGCGGAATCATGGGAAGGGCATGCCGGTCAATTATACAGGCATGATCTGGTCTGGCTTCCGTTCCAGCGACGATGCGTGCGATTTTCACTACAATATCCCAGGCAACATGTTTGCAGTCGTAGCTTTGCGCCAGATGCAGGAGTTTGCCGAGTGGGTGTTCCGGGATATGGCGCTGCTGCAGGAACTTAAGGATCTGGAACAGGACGTGGATCACGGCATTCAGCTGTACGGCATTTATCGTCATCCGGAATTTGGTCCCATCTACGCGTACGAGACGGATGGCTACGGCAATTACTGTCTCATGGATGATGCCGGTACACCGGGACTGATGTCCATTCCGTATCTCGGTTACGTCACAGCGGATGATCCGATCTATCAAAATACCCGCCGATTCGCCCTGAGCAAAGAGAACCCGTTCTATTATGAGGGCAAGGTTGCCAAAGGGATCGGCAGCCCGCACACACCACCGGATTACATCTGGCATATGGGTCTATCCATGCAGGGACTGACGGCACAATCTGCCGAGGAGAAGCTGGAGATCATTCGTATGCTGGAAGCGACAGATGCGGATACAGGTTATATGCATGAAGGTTTCCATGCGGATGATCCAACAATATTTACGAGAAAATGGTTTGCATGGTCCAACAGCCTGTTCTCCCAGTTGGTCTATAAATCGATGAAGGATGGCCTGTTATGAGTACACATGTGAAGGACAACAAGCTGATTATCTTCGCTGATCCTGATTTTCCGGCAGAAGGCCAGCGGCCATCCCGCGAAGCTCTGGATACTTGGCAAGGGTCTCATGAAGTCATCGTTGTTAGCGCGTGCGAACTGGCTGAGGTGTTGAAAGCAGCAGCAGGCGAGGGCTGTCTGGTAAACCTGCATGCACCCTATTTTCCCAAATCGGCCTGGACGGCAATTGCAGCCTATCTGCATCAGGGAGGAAGCCTGATCAGTGTGGGTGGAGCACCGTTTAAGCGCCCTGTCCGGGATCAGGATGGAGCTTGGGTTGTGGAGTCAGAGCAGACGGCGTATCACCAGGAGCTTTATATTCACGAGGCGCTGAAAGTATCTTCAGCGAATATCCAAACGTACGCTTCCTCTGAACCCATTTCATTGCTTGCTGGAAAAGAGGGCTTGTTTGAGATTGCAGACACGTGGAATCTGGTCCCGCATACCACCAAGTCTAGTGATCTGCCTCACCAGATGGGTTCGGCAGGACCGATGAGCACGCAGATCTATCCGTTACTTTGCGGAGTGAGTAAGGATGAACGCAGCATTGCCGCTCCGGTTGTCCTGTGGGAGAACTCCCGCAGTACATTTGCTGGTTCACGCTGGATGTTTGTGAATCTGCCGCTGGCCGCTTCATTCTGGGAGCAGGACGGTGCTAACGAGGTTGTGAAGTGGGCACAATTCTGTGCCAAAGGGGTTACTGAATTGTCGCTCAAGCCTAACTATGCCACGTACGAACCAGGTGAACGGGCTGTATTTACCCTTCAAGGACAGATTTTACAGCGCGCGGGTGACAGACGTACAGCTTCCGAGTTGTGGACGTTTGATCTGACTGTTGAACGGGAGGATCGGGCAGGCACAGCTGAGAAGGTATGGAGCCATAAGCTGCAGATGGAGCTTACCGGAGAACAGCAGTTTGTACGCCTCCCTCTTCCGGTTTCAGTAGAAAGCGGGCTGTACCGAGTCGAATGTTGTGCGCAAGCACCTGACGGTGAAGTTCGGGTCTTGCGCCAAGGCTTCTGGGGCCAGGATGATGCATTGCTTGCAGAAGGTGAAGTCATCACTCGCAGCAGAGACTACTTTGTAAAAGAAGGACGACCTCTCCCTGTTGTGGGCATGACGTACATGACCTCCGACGTAGCCCGGAAATTTCTGTTTCTGCCGAATGCCGACGTATGGGATCGGGACATGGCACAGATGGCGAAAGCGGGCATTAACTGGATTCGGACCGGAATCTGGACGGCATATCGCAATATGATGCAGGTGGACGGACACATGGCAGAGGATGTGCTTCGCGCGATTGATGCCTTCCTGTTAACAGCGAAGCGCCACGGCCTGCAGGTCACGTTCACATTCTTTTCCTTTACGCCTGAAACGTGGGAAGGAACGAATCCGTATCTGGATCCGCAAAGTGTCGAGGCACAGAAGCGTTTCATCCGCAGCATCGTCAGCCGGCATACGCATACCACCCATGTGGATTGGGATCTGATTAACGAGCCATCGATGTTTGATCCGGTACGCATCTTCTCCGCTGGCCCGCGCTCAGCCAGGGATTCGCACGAACAGCAGGCTTTTATCGGTTGGCTTGAGCAGCGCCATGAAACCATTGAAGCGCTGCAGGAAGCATGGAACATGTCACCGAAGCAGCTTCCGAACTTTGCAGCAGCAGTCATTCCGGAACCGGAAGAGATTAACTTTGATGTACAGGACATGCACAAGGCGAAAAAAGGAACCCGCTGGCTCGATTATTGTCTCTTCTCCATGGAGATGCACAATGTTTGGGCAAGAGAGCTCGTAGGTACGATCAAGGATCTCGTGCCGAATCATCTCGTTACCGTAGGGCAGGACGAAGCTCTGGGTGCACAGCGTCCTTCACCGTTTTTCTATGAACGTGAAGTGGACTATACCACCGTGCATTCCTGGTGGTTGAACGATGATCTGATCTGGGACGGCATTTTCACCAAAACTCCGCATAAACCGAATCTAATTCAAGAGACGGGCATCATGTATGTGGAGACCCCTGAAGGACGTGCCAAGCGCACGGAAGAAGAGCTTCGCAGCATTCTTGAACGGAAGTATGCCTATGCATTCTCCACAGGTGGTGCCGGAGCAGTGCAATGGATCTGGAATACCAACTTCTATATGGATAATGCCAATGAGTCTCATATTGGAGCCCTTCGTGCAGATGGTACAGAGAAGCCTGAAGCGGATGTATCCTATGACTTTGGCCGCTTCATGCAGAAGGTGCGTGATCTCTTCGAGGATCGTGAGCTGGAGGAGATTGCGGTCGTGTTCCCGTATTCCAATGACTTCTCCAACCGTTCCCTTGCTTATGATGCAACCACCAAGCTTACGCGTGTGATGTCCTATGATCTGAAACTGCCGTTCCGTGCCGTATCCGAGTATCATTTGGAAGCACTGGAGCAGCAGCCACCCAAGCTGATTATCGTGCCGAGTCCACACAATATGGATAATGATGCATTGCTTCAGCTGCTTGCATTCACGGAGAAGGAAGGCGCATGTCTGCTGATCACTGGACCACTGGGACTGAACGCGTACTGGAAGGCCAGTGACCGGGCCGATCACATTGTGGGTGAACGCAGTTTGGGTAACGTGCAGCGGGAAGAACTGCTGAATATCAATGGGGTGAATCACCGGGTAACATATGGCAGGCGTCGTATTGCTGAGGTGGCTAAAGAGACGCTGCTTCATCAAGATCATGACACTCCAGATGAAGTGACTGTTCTGCCATGGGGGAAAGGAAAAATCATGTGGACCCCGCTGCCGCTCGAGCTTAACGGACGGGATGAGCCGCTGGCGGACCTGTATCGTTATGCGGCCGAAACGGCTGGCATCCATCAGGAGTTGGAATGGGTATCTGGCGGAGAAACCGCAGGAATCTATGGCCGGAAGCTCAGTTTTCCAAAAGGAAATCTATATGTATTTGTGTCAGAGTCTTCACTCAATCACAAGGTTCAAGTCAGAGACACTCGCACTGGCGTATCCTATGAATTCCAATTGGAGAAAAATCGGTCCGTGCTGTTTGCCACAGATGCTGCAGGAAAGCTGCATACAGTGTATCGCCCGGAAGAAGTTGAGATTGTACAACAAAATGGAGAGGTGGGCTAACGTATGACGGAACAAAAGGATAAACCAAAAACCAAAAGAGCCCATATCATTTCGCACACTCACTGGGATCGGGAATGGTACCTGCCCTATGAGAAGCACCATATGCGGCTCGTTCAACTGGTGGATTCACTGCTGGATGAGCTCGATGAGGGAGCAGACTACAAAAGCTTTTATCTGGATGGACAAACGATCATTATCGACGATTATCTTCAGGTCCGTCCGGAGCAGAAGGAGCGACTGGAGAAGCATATCCGTAATGGCCGGATCGTGATTGGGCCATGGTATATTTTGCAGGATGCGTTCCTTACCAGTGGTGAAGCCAATGTACGCAATATGCAGGTTGGGCATCGGGATGCGAAGCGTTACGGCACGCCCTCCAAGATCGGTTATTTTCCCGATACGTTCGGGCTGGTTGGACAGACGCCGCAGCTTATGCTGCAATCTGGCATCGATAACGTCTTTTTTGGAAGAGGCGTGAAGCCTACAGGCTTCAATAATACCGTATCGGATGCAGGATACGAATCCAGCTTCTCGGAGCTCATGTGGGAAGGGCCGGATGGATCGAAAGTGCTGGGGGTACTGTTTGCCAACTGGTACTCCAATGGTAATGAAATTCCGGTAGATGAGGCTTCAGCTCGCAAGTTCTGGGAAACCAAACTGGCAGATGCCGAGAAATATTCCTCGACCAATGAGCTGCTGTATATGAACGGTTGTGATCACCAGCCTATTCAGCGGGATCTGCCTGAGGCGATCCGAATGGCCGAGCAATTACATCCCGACATTGAATTCGTTCACTCCAACTTTCCGGATTATCTGACGGCCCTGAAAGAATCATCGGAACATGAGCTGTCCACGGTAAAAGGAGAGCTGCGCAGCCAGCGTACCGATGGCTGGGGTACATTGGTGAACACGGCTTCGGCACGGGTTTATCTGAAACAGATGAACCAGCTTGGTCAAGCCATGCTGGAAAAGGTGGCTGAGCCACTGGCATCCTACGCCCATCTTCTTGGGCATGCTTATCCGCATGATCAGCTGACATATGCCTGGAAAACGCTGATGCAGAACCATCCGCATGACAGCATCTGCGGCTGCAGTGTGGATGAGGTTCACCGCGAGATGGTCACTCGATTCGAGAAGAGCCGTCACGTCGCTGAAGCCATGATTGAAGAGAGCACAAGTCAGATTGCTGCTTCGGTGGATACCTCAATCTTTGCCAGTTACGGTGAGGATGCGCGGCCGCTGATCACGTTTAATACGACAGGCTGGGAGCGCAGCGGCATTGTTCAGATCGAACTGGATGCGGCTCGTATCTACTTCCGTGATGGAATTTCATTAGAGGGTATGGCTGCCCAAATGAACAACGTAGACCTGTCCGGTCGTGTCCTCGTTGACGAAAAAGGAGCGCACATTCCGTGTACAGTAGAAGATCTGGGCCTGCAGTTCGGTTATGATCTGCCGGATGACCGATTCCGTCAGCCGTACAGCTGCCGCCGGGTCAGAATTACATTTGAAGCTGAGAACGTGCCAGCGCTTGGATTGAAGGCATATGCTTGGGTTCGCAGTGAAGCTCAGGATGATTCTGTCTCGAATGGCACTGCACTGCGCAGTGGTGAACGTAGCCTGGAGAATCAATATGTTGCCGTTACAATCGCAGACAATGGCTCCTTTACACTGAAGGATAAACGCACAGGACGTACGTACCAAGACCTTGGCGTGTACGAAAATGTTGGGGATATCGGTAACGAGTATATGTTCAAGCAGCCGGAGAATGAAGTTGCCTTGACGACGAAAGAATTAACTGCCGGCATACAGATCATAGAAGATACGCCGTACCGTGTCTCCTACGAAATCATACATGATTGGGAGATTCCGGCTTCGGCGGATGAGGTGCTGGATCGTGAACAACGTGAGCTCATCTATTACCCGTATCGCAAGGCTCAGCGTTCCAAACAAACGGTCACACTGCGTATTCGTACAGTATTGTCGTTAAGTCGCAGCGGAAAAGGAGTTCATGTGCAAACCACGTTCAACAATCAGGCGAAGGATCACCGTGTACGTGCCCTGTTCCCAACTGATCTGGCGACTGCGGTTCACCATGTGGATTCCATGTTTGAGATTGCTACTCGTGATAATGTACCCGCACCGGAGTGGCAAAATCCAAGCAATACACAGCATCAGCAAAGCTTTGTGGATGTGAGTGAAGAACAGGCTGGACTGGTCGTAGCCAATCTGGGACTGAATGAATATGAAGTTCTTCAGGATGGGCGCAATACGATCGCCGTAACGCTGCTCCGTGCCGTAGGGGAGCTCGGGGACTGGGGATTGTTCCCGACACCGGAAGCACAATGTCTGGGGGAGCATTCGTTCCAGATGGAGATCATTCCGCATGATGGAAGCGGTGCATCATCAGATGCATACATCGAGGCTTACCAGTTCCAGGTTCCATGGACGCTGGTTCAAACGGATGTTCACTCAGGTACGCTGTCATCAACGCATACGCCATTTGCATGGCAAGGAGAAGGTTTGGCATTCTCCTCACTGAAAGTAAATGAGGAATCAGGTGATCTGATGATGCGCTGGTATAATATGAAGCCGGACACATCTTTGCTGAGTTTGGCTGCGACCGAATGGAATACGAATGAATTAGCATACAAGAGCAATATTTTGGAGGAGAAGGGCGAGAAACTCGTATCCTCTTCAAATGTTTCTACTAATCTATTTAGCGGCAAACAATGGTCCATCCCGGCAGGACCTTGCGAGATTGTTACGGTAGGGCTCCCTCGTTAAAGGAACCACCCTGAGAGCAGGCAGGTACTGTCATCCACACCATTCGCGATACGAGGTGTCACGAAGGAGATCGTTTTTTCCAGACGGAACATGTTGAGTTATGCCCCGAGTTTCTATAGAATGAACAATAGAATTGCAATCGATCGAAGGAACCTTTGCCGTCATCATGGTTATTGGTAAAATTCAGGTGGTTCATTCTATATTGAATACATTAAGGGGGCTTGAAGCCATGGAATCCTTGGGAGGACTGCTTCAGCAGCTTAATCCTTCCTTTCGTGAGCAGTCGCGGCGAATTGCGGCGGAGTTGATGGATGATCCGTACGTACGCGAATTCCGAGCAGGTCACCCGGAACTGAAAGATGCGCAGCTCATGACCGATCTGAGCAAGCTGTATCAGTATGCCCGAGATTCGAAAAACTGTGCGAATTGTCCGGGGCTGGATAACTGTCCTAACGATTTCCAGGGTCACTTTTGCAAACTGGAAGTAGAGCATTTTAACGGTAAACCCGAAATTATAGATAAAAAAGCTCCGTGTTCCAAACATATTGCCAGGCAAAATGAGCATGTGATCAAGAAGAGAATCCGCAGCTTCTATGTGGACGAGCGTGCGCTTAGTGCAGGATATAACGATGTGGAAATTATGGGCAAGGATCGGATGCGGGCTCCGGCGGTAAACCAGGTTCTGCGTTATATTAGTGACACGAAGGAGAACGGATTATCTCCGCAAGGAATGTTTCTTGAGGGATCATTTGGAACAGGCAAGACGTTTCTGATGTGCTATTTGTTACACGAATTAGCCGTTGCGGGATACACAGGGGTCATTATCTACATGCCTGATTTTGTGGAGGATCTGAAATCCATGATCACGGATGGGCAGAAGCTGAAGGAAACGACAGATATACTCAAAAGCTGTGATCTGCTCATCTTCGATGATATTGGCGCAGAGAATTTGAATCCTTGGGTTCGAGATCATGTGATGGGTTCCATATTAAACTACCGCATGAATCGGAAACCGACGTTCTACACGTCCAACTACAATCTGGATGGGCTGGAGAAGCATCTCAGCTTTACGAGCAAGGATGGAGAGGAAATGAACAAGGGGCAGCGTCTGATGGATCGCATTCGTCCGTTTGTTGACGTTGTTTCTGTTCGTGGAGAGAATCAGCGAGGCAAGCGATAATTTTTATATTCATACGGTAAGTAGTCCACAAAAAAGCCTGGTTTTTCGCGGTAGTCGCGGAAACCGGGCTTTTTTGGTCCTGCGCGGGCCTGACATCCTATTCGGTCAGGAATTTGAAGATGACCATGCCGAAGAAGATGACTGTCATCAGGCCACCCATGCCGGCAACACCCGCAATCAGATCGAATAGATCGTTACGGGGCTCCTCATTCACATGTTCACGCGGGTCGCTGATCCGCACATTTGCGTCCATGGTATTGCCTCCTTATGTGGATCAACAGCTTGCCCTTCCAGGGAGCTGAAGCCCGGAGTAATTTTAGTATACTTGGAAAAGAAAGCGTTTGTAAAGATTTAGCAGCAATCGTGTCAAGATGACCAATTGTGAAGATTTGATGGTGGAGAGATGAACATTGCACGTTCATTTCACAAGTTTAGATGACCTGTGTTATACTGGAAGTGTCGTTCACGACGTTACAGGTTAAAATAAACCGTAAGTATATATAAGGAGGACAATTTCATGGCTATTGTTAACGTATCCGATCAATCCTTTAACGCTGAAGTCGAAGGAGAAGGAACGGTTCTTGTTGATTTCTGGGCGCCTTGGTGCGGTCCTTGCAAAATGCTCGCTCCAATCCTGGAAGAGCTGTCCACCGAAGTTGGCGATGCAGTGAAAATTGCCAAAGTCAACGTTGACGAAAATCCGGAATCCGCTTCCCGCTTCGGCGTAATGAGCATTCCGACATTGATCTTCTTCAAAGACGGCCAACCGGTTGATAAAGTGGTTGGATTGAACTCGAAAGAAGCACTCAAAGGAATCATCGAGAAACACCAATAATTCACTAGGCTAACAGATACGCCTCCGGTTTATGCGCCGGGGGCGTTTTGCGTCGAATATCTTTTTATAGGACAATATAAAAGTAATCATTATTTTACACTTATAATGTAGATTACAGAACCGATTCGGAGAAGCGAAGCGCTCGCATTTATCACCGGATTTCCCCATGTAAGTGGGATCAAAGAAATCTGGGGATAACGGCGATCAGAGAACGGTACTGTAATCGGAATGGTCTAGTGTAACCGTTGATTATACTTTTTTCGGAAGGGAGGACCCACCGAATTATGGATGAATTCATCAATGTTCTGCAAGAACAGGAGCAGGCCCTGGAGCAGATACGGCACAAGCTGGCGCTGCTGCCTGATATGCCTGGCTGTTATTTGATGAAAAACAGTGAAGGTACCATTATCTATGTAGGTAAGGCCAAAGTGCTGAAAAACCGTGTACGCTCTTATTTTATTGGCAGTCATAACGGAAAGACGCAGCGTCTGGTATCCGAAATCCGCGATTTCGAATACATTGTAACCGGCAGCAATATGGAAGCACTCATCCTGGAGTGTAACCTCATCAAAAAACACATGCCGCGTTATAACGTTTTGCTCAAGGATGACAAAACCTTTCCTTATCTTAAAATTACGAATGAAAAGCATCCCCGGCTCGAAGTGACCCGGCGTGTGCTGAAAGATAAAGCCAAGTACTTTGGACCCTATCCGAACTCGTACGCGGCACACCAAACGAAAAAGCTGCTCGACCGCATGTATCCGCTGCGCAAATGCGGCGTAATGCCGAAGGAAGTCTGCCTGTATTACCACATGGGACAATGTCTAGCTCCCTGTGTGAAGGAAGTAGGCAAGGAGCAATATGACCAGATTTCCCAAGAAATCGGTTCATTCCTGAGCGGAGGTCACGAAGAAATCAAGAAGGATCTGCAGCGCAAAATGCAGGAAGCCGCAGAGGATCTGTATTTCGAACGTGCCAAGGAACTTCGGGACCAGGTCATAGCGATTGATGCCATGATGGAAAAACAGAAAATTACGATGGCGGATGCCAGAGACCGCGATGTGTTTGGGTTCGCCATTGATAAGGGCTGGATGTGCGTCCAGATTCTATATATGCGTCAGGGTAAAATGATTGAGCGCCATGTATCGACGTTTCCGTTTTATGGCGAAGCGTACAGTGACTTTATGTCCTACGTGACACAGTATTATAGCGATAATCCGGCACTGCCGCAGGAGATCTTGCTGCCTGAAGTTCCGAAAGAACTGGTCGCTGGAGAACAGGCGGACAACGCTGAAGTTATGGCTGCGGATGTGCCGGCGGCTGTGGCGTCGGAATCGGATCCATTGTCGTTAGTATTAGATGATGTTTCTGCTGAACCACAAGTTGCGGAATCCCGTGCAGCTTATGGGGAAAACCATGCTTCTGAAGAGTCTGAAGCAGAAACGGCAATGGCTCAGGAAGTGTCCGATCAACAGGAGGATACGGCTGCGGATGCTAACCGCCCTGGATTGGAAGACCCGTTCCAGGCTGCGGCGGCTCTGCAGGAATGGCTGGAGATCAAGGTGCACATCCCGCAGCGCGGGTTGAAACGCCAAATGATCACCATGGCTGTGGATAACGCACGTGTGGCCTTGGAAGAGAAATTCCGTCTGATTGAGCGTAACGAAGAACGTACGTCCAAAGCATCCGAGGGTCTTGGGCGCTGGATCGGTCTGGATCAACTGCGCCGGATTGAGGCGTTTGATAACTCCAACATTCAGGGAACCAATCCGGTGTCGGCGATGATTGTATTTACCGATGGCAAACCGGACAAGAAAGAATACCGTAAATACAAGGTTCGTTCAGTAGAAGGACCCGATGATTACGAAACGATGCGTGAGGTCATCCGCAGACGCTATGAGCGGGTATTGAAGGAAAACCTGCCCCAGCCTGACCTGATCGTTGTGGATGGCGGAAAAGGGCAGATTTCGGCTGCTGTGGATATATTGGAGAATGAACTGGGTTTGTTTATTCCCGTGTGTGGTCTGGTGAAAGACGCCAAGCACAAAACTTCTCAGCTCATGATTGGAAATCCGCCGGAAGTTATTTCACTGCCGCGGGACAGCCAGGAGTTTTATCTGCTTCAACGTATTCAGGAAGAGGTTCACCGCTTTGCCATCTCGTTCCACCGGGAGCAGCGCGGCAAGTCCATGGTCACTTCTCGTCTGGATTCGATTCCTGGCATCGGTGAGAAGCGTCGTAAACTGCTGCTCAAGCATTTTGGTTCTTTGCGCAAAATAAAAGAGGCCAGCGTCGAAGACTTCCGGCCTCTATCTATCGGTGATAAACTAGCTAATCAAATTATTGCAGCACTTCGGGATGAGGAGTCGTAACATACGGCTTCTCTTTTTTTTGTGGATTCCATTTGTAAATCACATATCCAACGATGGCTGGAAGCACAATCCAGAAGATTCCTGCAGAGATATTCAGGGCGTCACCCATAAAGATCAGGCTGAGTCCCATCAGCAGGCTGTCGAAGATGACATGGCTGAACACAACAGCGATAAAGCCGTGGCGAAGCATGACCAGGCTGAACAGCAAACCGATGACCATAAGCTCAATGGGGCGTGTGATAACCGGGTAGATTGGATAAAGTGTATGTCCAAGTGCCCAGATCAACGTTGGAATCAGACAGGCGATGAAGGTATTGCGCACGATTTTCTGCATCATGCGAATCCCGAACAGCCGGTACACCGTTTCCTCTCCAATGCCGGCCATCCAGGCCATGATGGGAAAGATCCATGCATATGACATGTTGTAAGTCGATTGGTCTGCCGAGGTGGTAGACCAGCTTCCTATGCTTCGTTCCAGAATGAAGAACAGGATGGATTGAACGCCAAGCAAGATAAACGCCCACAGGTACCCTGCATACATGCTGTGAAGGACATATTTGCCGTATCCGGGCTCTTTTGCACGCGGCCAAGGATTTAGTCCGATTTTGCGCCACATGCCGTCTCCAGCAACGAGTGAGAGGTAGATCGTGGCACTCATGACCAGAGTGATCCCCGTCTGCATGAGCATCAGGAAGGCGAGCATGAAGCTGGACAGGCCTTGTGCCTGAAACAGTGGAATCATGTTTAGTGTACCAATAACAGATGCGGCGAAGTACACAAGGGAAAGAATAATCCCGCGTTTAAATGACGTATGCGCCCGGGTGAGAATGCTGTAGATAATTGCCAGCACACCAAGCACGAAGGTTAGGAATGCATAGCCTCCATAAGTCATCCAGTTGGCCTGACGAGTTTGATCCTGTACATAATTGATATGCTCGTCTGGAACCGAGAAGACCGATTCGAAGGAGCGGACCGCTCCGTTTTCAAAGGTAAAATTCAGTTCCAGCTTGGAATCACCGATCTGCTTATCCACATCCGTGTAGGTTAATCCACCTTCACCTTCTCGGGTATCCAGCTGAAGTTTTGGGGCGTCATAGCCGAATTCGGCAAGAATTCCGGAAGCTAGCTGCTCCTTTTCGTCCAATGGGATATTGCCCTCGGCGAGCTGAATCGTGGCATTGCGTTTGTTCTTGTCCTGCTCAACCTCAGCGGATGCATACAGGGAAGAAGGTAGTTCTCGTTTGAAACCAACAACTTTGCCAGTTCTCATATGTACGTCCACATTCAAATAACCGCCGTTGTCCTCATCAGGCAAACGAACGCGAAACACATCGTAGGGATAGGTTGCTTCCCATTTTTGATTATACGAATCAAGCTGTTTGGTTTTGGCCATGTATCCATAGATATCGGAATGGGTCTGATAGGTGACCAGTGTCTTGCCGTTATCCGAAGGAAGGGTGTAATTGGCTATGGAGGCTGCAAATGATCGTGCGGATTGGGTTGCCTGTTCCTTGCTTATAAAAGATGTAGACGGAATATCCGTGGTTTGTGATGAAGTAGCAGGGAAGATCTGAAAGACAAAAAACAAAATCAGGCCAATCGCCGCCAGCAACCCTAAACGCTTGAAGTTAGCTTTGAGTACCAAAGGCTGCCCTAAGGGGTTCATGTAATGGTGTTCCTCCTTTATTAATTTGGATATTAAAGTAAAGATAGCACAGGCCGAACCCTGAATGCCAATGATGAAACGAAAAGACGTGCAAATCCCTGAAAATGAATGAAAATGATCGAATGAATCTGATCCATTCATTGATATATCTGAGTTTTTCCCTTTTTGCCGGAATTCGATCCTATTTACACAAAAATCGTTTTGTCTGCAACAGCCGCAGCGCTTATAATTTTGAAACAAATGTGCAATATTTGCATGTCTTTAGCCTTGCAAGGGAACGAATAAGAGGATTCCAACCTTAATGCATATGTGGTTATGACTACAATCATACATGTTTATATGCTCCGATCGGAGCTTATCCAAGATTTAGTGTGTTGGCCCTGTGCCAAGGATAAGTGATTCGGAGAAAGGCTCCACAATGTGGGGTCATTTTCTTTTTGGCAGAGGTGGATGATACACAAGTGAAACTGAATAATCAATGGGTGCGGCTATCGCCCCCACGTATTCTTGTCTTGGGATTTGCGGGAATTATCCTGCTCGGAACATTGCTTCTCATGCTTCCGGTTTCCAGCCGCAGCGGGGATAGTCTTCCCTTTATTGATGCATTATTCACGGCTACATCGGCGGTCTGTGTTACCGGTTTGGTTGTTGTGGACACGGGTACTCACTTTACTGTACTGGGTCAGGTGATTATTGCTGTTCTGATTCAAATCGGTGGTCTTGGCTTCATGACCATGTCCACGCTGGTGGCCATTGCGTTTAAGCGGCGGATTTCACTGCGGGAGCGATTGATCTTGCAGGAAGCGATGAACCAGAGCACGATGGAAGGCATTGTGCGGCTTATCCGCAAGGTCGTGGTCTACTCGCTCATTTTGGAAGCCGTATGCGGCACGCTATTTGCAATCCGCTGGTCATTCGACATGCCTGTCGGAAAGGCGATTTATTACGGATACTGGCATGCCATCTCGATGTTCAATAATGCAGGGTTTGATATGTTTGGCGACTTCCGCAGTCTGACCGGGTATGTTTATGATCCACTTGTGAATTTTACGGCGATGTTTTTGATTGTGGCTGGAGGCATTGGCTTTGTCGTTTTATCCGATCTGGTGGATTATCGTAAAACGCGCAAACTTTCGCTTCATTCCAAGGTGGTGCTGCTAACCACAGGTTTGCTGATTGGATTCGGTGCGCTGGTCATTTTTGTGTTTGAATACAGCAATCCACAGACATTGGGCAGCTTGAACTGGGGAGGCAAAATTCTCGGTTCGTTCTTTCAGTCGGTAACCCCGCGAACGGCAGGAGCTAATACGCTGGATATTGCCGGTCTCAGACAGGCAACGCAGTTTTTCATTATTATTTTAATGTTTATCGGGGCTTCTCCAGGTTCTACCGGAGGCGGGATCAAAACGACAACTTTTATGATCATGATTGGTGCTGTCATCGCGATGATGCGCGGCAGAGAGGATATTGTTTTTTTCAGATATCGGCTGCAACAGGAACGTATTTTCAAGGCACTGACAGTTACGCTTCTTGGGTTATTGCTCATCATTGCCGTTACCATGCTGCTCACCATGACGGAAGATAGCGGTTTTCTCATGATTTTATTTGAAACGACATCGGCCTTTTCTACCGTCGGATTATCAATGGGATTGACGCTGAAGCTGACCACATTCGGAAAGCTCATGATCTGTTTTATGATGTTCGCGGGCAGGCTTGGACCGATTACGCTGGCGTATGCACTTGGACAGAAAAAGGGTAAGGAACTGTATAAGTATCCTGAAGGAAAAATGATTATTGGATAGGGGTTCGTGAAGAACAATGAAAAGACAGCAGTTTGCGGTAATTGGGCTGGGGCGCTTCGGCTCGAGTCTGGCACAGGAATTAATGGAACTTGGCTACGAGGTGCTTGGCATCGATAAAAATGAAGAGGTCGTTGAAGACATGAGCGAACTGGTCACTCACGCGGTTGTGGCGGATGCTACGGATGAGGAAGTGCTGCGCTCACTGGGAATCCGTAATTTCGACTGCGGCATTGTAGCCATCGGTGACGATATTCAGACCAGCATTCTTACCGCAATCCTGTTGAAGGAACTGGGCGTGAAAACGGTCGTTGCCAAGGCAATATCCGTCTTGCATGGGCGAGCTCTGGATAAGCTGGGCATTGATCGCGTCGTTTATCCGGAACGGGACATGGGCATTCGGGTAGCCCATCAGCTCGTCACCCCGAATCTGCTGGACTACATTGAACTTTCCAATGATTACAGTATTGTGGAAATGAAAGTTCCGGCATGTCTGCACAATACCACACTGTCCAGCCTGAATGCGCGTGTACGCTACGGCTGCAGTATTGTGGCCCTGCAGAAGGAGACAGGAGTCATTATCGCACCGACTGCACTGGACTCTCTCCAGATGGGAGACATCATGGTCATTATCGGAATGAACGATGATATCGACCGGTTCGAACAAGAGATAATCAGCCAGGAGGGCTGAGCCGATCCTGGCGTTCAGGCAAGAGCAGGTGCAGATAAAGTTCATATCGATCTATTAAGGCGTCGTAGTCCTCCTGGAGGGCAGCGGCGCCTTTGCTGTAAAGAGCGCTGCGGTTTCTTTGACCCACTGTCTGGATGTCTCGCTGAGGTCTTCCTTTTCCCCGTAGATCATGCAGGTGGTCCGTCGAGTCTGCTGCAGCTGGGGTAGATACACGGAGACAAGATCATTGTCAGCAAGCAGCTGGGGACGGAGATAGGACTTGGGCAGCAGCGCAGCAGCCTTGCAGGTGGGCAAGAGGCGGACGATGGCTTCAAACGAATCAATCTCCATGCGAATATCCGGCATGACGGCACAGCGCTGAAACAGATCATCTGTCAGCTTGCGATACCAAGTGCCTTTGGAAAAGGTGATCATGGGCAGATCCTGCAAGTGCTCCATCCCGGCCTCTTTGCCGGACAAAGGGTGCGTAAGCGGTACAACCAGCTCCAGGTGATCATCGAAGAGAGGTACACAGTTCAGCCCGGCTTCATTAATGGAAGAGGCAACAATGCCAACGTCTGCTTTTTTGTCCCGGACGAAGGAAACGATCTCATGTGTTTTCCCAGTCACGAGCTTGATCTCCGCATTGGGATGCTTCTCCATGAAAGCATTGACCAAAGGGGGGAGTGTGGTCTGAAGTGTAGTCAGGGACGCTCCAAGCGTAATGGCGCTCTGCTCCTCGTCCTTATACTGGGCAAGCATGGTCAGAAACTTCTGCTGCTGCTGCTTTTGTTCCACAGCGAAGGTGTAGGCAAGTTGGCCGACACTGGTCAATTCAAGGCGTTTGCCTCGGCGGTGAAAAAGCGATACCCCCAGTTCATCCTCCAGTTTCGCAATTTTGCGCGAGAGGGCAGGCTGAGACAGATTCAGCAATTTGGATGCACGATTCAGACTCGATTGCTCCACGACTGCCGCAAATGCATTTAAATCCTCGAACATAAACACTAACCTCTTTTCCATGGGGTGTGATTGTTGTCCTTGATAAATCGTTTTCAATGCGATATGCCTGCCTGTCCGATGTTTCAGCTCTTATACCTATAGGTTATAACATTTAATAATTATATTGCAATTCCATTATAAGAAAAAAAGGAGTAACATGAATTGTGACACAAGTTGTTCACACCTGATGAAAACGGAACAATTTGTCGAACCTTTCCATGGGAAAGGTTTGTGTCATGATAAGCGAAATATTTTATGAAAACGTTGTATTTAGCGAAAGGGGAACGACATTTTATGAAAGGGTTTTACTCCAGAAAGCTGCACTCCTTGCTTGGCGTCATCCCGCTCAGTTTGTTTTTTCTTGAGCACCTGGTGACGAACTTCTCGGCAGTTGAAGGCGGCAAAGAAGGCTTTGACGGTGCTGTTGCCTTCCTGAACAGTCTGCCTCTCGTTATTGTTTTGGAAACGGTTCTCATCTGGTTGCCGTTGTTCTATCACGGTGTATACGGTCTGTACATTGCTTACCAGGCCAAGCCTAATGTCGGACGTTACGGCAATGAACGCAACTGGCGCTACACATTGCAGCGGATCAGTGGTGTCATTACGTTTGTTTTCGTAATCTGGCACGTTTGGGAGACTCGTGTACAGGTTGCATTGGGTAATGTAACGCATGAACAACTTGGCGGTGTCATTCATGACGTCGTGATGAACCCGGTAACGTTTATTTTATATCTGATCAGTGTGGTTGCAGCCTCCTACCACTTTGCTAACGGCTTATGGTCGTTCCTGGTTAGCTGGGGGATTACCGTTGGACCGCGTGCGCAGCGTGTATCTTCTTATGTGTGCATGAGTCTGTTCGGTATTGTGGCTATTATGTTTATCGCTTCGTTGTTTGCTTTCCGGAGCATTGATTTCCAAACGGCAACAACGATGCTTGATACGATTAAGACAGTTCTGATTTAAGCATTTGTGATAAATGCTGACTTATAAGGGAGTGAACAGCAATGGCATCATCTAATGTAATTATTGTGGGCGGAGGTCTCGCGGGGTTGATGGCGGCGATCAAATCGGCTGAGGCCGGAGTCCATGTTCATTTATTTTCATTGGTTCCCGTAAAAAGATCCCACTCCGTATGCGCACAGGGTGGCATTAACGGGGCAGTAAACACCAAGGGTGAGGGCGACTCCCCATGGGTTCACTTTGACGATACCGTGTATGGCGGCGACTTCCTTGCGAACCAGCCACCCGTTAAAGCGATGTGTGAAGCAGCACCTGGTATTATCCACCTGATGGACCGGATGGGCGTTATGTTCAACCGGACACCGGAAGGTTTGCTTGATTTCCGCCGTTTCGGGGGTACGAAGCATCACCGTACGGCATTTGCCGGAGCCACGACAGGACAACAATTGCTCTATGCATTGGATGAGCAGGTTCGTCGCTGGGAAGCCGCAGGTCTCGTTACCAAATATGAGAACTGGGAGTTCCTGCAGGCAGTTATTGATGACGAGGGGATCTGTCGCGGAATTGTGGCACAGGACCTGAAAACGATGAAAGTGCAGACGTTCCCTGCAGAAGCGGTTATTCTCGCAAGCGGCGGCCCTGGTATTATTTTCGGTAAAACAACGAACTCCGTTATCAATACAGGTACAGCAGCAAGTGCGGTGTACCAGCAAGGCGTGAACTACGCCAACGGGGAATTCATTCAGATTCACCCAACAGCCATTCCAGGAGATGACAAGCTTCGTCTGATGTCCGAATCGGCGCGTGGTGAAGGTGGCCGGATCTGGACGTACAAAGACGGTAAGCCATGGTACTTCCTTGAAGAGAAGTATCCTTCCTACGGTAACCTCGTTCCTCGCGATATTGCAACGCGTGAAATCTTCAGCGTTTGTGTGGATATGGGACTTGGAGTTAACGGTGAGAACATGGTCTACCTTGACCTGTCTCACAAGGATCCGAAGGAGCTGGATGTTAAACTCGGCGGTATCATTGAAATTTACGAGAAGTTCATGGGTGATGACCCACGTAAAATCCCGATGAAAATCTTCCCGGCAGTTCACTATTCCATGGGCGGCATGTGGGTGGACTACAATCAAATGACGAACATTCCGGGGCTGTTCGCCGCTGGTGAATGTGAATATCAATACCATGGCGCAAACCGTCTGGGTGCAAACTCGCTGGTATCGGCCATTTATGGTGGTATGGTAGCTGGCCCGAAAGCAGTTGAATATATCAAGGGACTCAAAAAATCGTCCGCTGATGTAAATTCTTCTGTATTTGACGGCTACACCAAACGTCAAACGGATAAATATGAAGGCATCCTAAAAATGCAGGGTAACGAAAATGCCTATGTCATTCATAAGGAGCTTGGCGAGTGGATGACGGCGAATATGACCGTTGTACGCTACAACGATAAACTGGAAGCCACTATCGGCAAAATCAAGGAATTGAAAGAGCGTTACGGCAAAATCAACATGTACGATACATCCGGTTGGAACAACCCGGGTGCA
Organism: Paenibacillus sp. PvP094; assembly: GCF_040546835.1. Classification (NCBI taxonomy): domain Bacteria; kingdom Bacillati; phylum Bacillota; class Bacilli; order Caryophanales; family Paenibacillaceae; genus Paenibacillus; species Paenibacillus sp. PvP094. The sequence goes on from NZ_JBEPOM010000001.1 coordinate 3,212,528, forward strand.
GCATTCACACGTCAGCTGTGGAACATGCTTGAACTTGCTGAAGCGATGACACTCGGCGCACTGCTGCGTAACGAAAGCCGCGGGGCACACTACAAACCGGAATTTACGGAGCGTAACGATGAGGAGTTCCTGAAAACGACCATCGCCAGCTGGTCGAAGGAAGGCCCGCAAATCTCGTACGAGCCTGTAGATGTATCCCTGATTCCACCACGGATCCGGGACTATTCGAAGGATTAAGTAAAGCCGGATAGATTTCAATTTATAAGTTTAAAGTTAAACGTCTATAAGGATAGCCCGAAAGATACTGAAGAAGCGAAGCATTCGCGAAGCTTCTGAGGTTAACAAGGCAATCCAGAATGAATTATTGCTACTTTCAGTAAAGAGACTCAGCAGCACGACGCAGCGGAGGAAGCGGAAATGACCTGAAGAAGCGAAGCGTCCGCCTTTGATACTCCATTTTATCCGATAAATTAGTCATTCAGTAAAATGGAGGAGCAACAGCGGTCGGAAGGACATTCCGCTGACGGAGCGTCTACCGTGCATACAACGTCTCTTTACGCATCAGCAATCAATCATCGTCACCAAAGGAGGGGACAACGATATGGCGGAACAAGCTACAGCGAACAAAACCGTCAAGTTTATCATCACCCGTCAGGACAGCCCGGAGTCGTCTTCGTACAACGAAGAATTTGAACTGCCGTACCGTCCCGGCATGAACGTTATTAGTGCCCTGATGGAGATTCAGCGGAACCCAGTTAACAAAGACGGCAAGTCCATTGCCCCTGTCTGCTGGGAATCGAACTGTCTCGAAGAAGTCTGTGGAGCATGCTCCATGGTAATCAACGGTAAGCCACGTCAAGCGTGTGCTGCCCTGATCGATAAGTTGGAACAGCCGGTTCGTATCGAACCGATGAAAACCTTCCCGGTTGTTCGTGACCTGGTCATTGACCGCACCCGGATGTTTAATGCCCTGAAACGGGTTAAAGCCTGGATTCCAATTGATGGTACCTACGACCTCGGTCCAGGTCCGCGGATGCCGGAGAAGAAGCGCCAATGGGCTTACGAGCTCTCCAAGTGCATGACATGTGGTGTCTGTCTGGAAGCTTGTCCTAACGTGAATGAAAAAACAGACTTTATCGGCCCGGCAGCACTTTCCCAAGTCCGCCTGTTCAATGCTCACCCAACAGGAGAGATGAACGCCGAGGATCGTTTGGAAGCCCTGATGGAAGATGGGGGAATTGAGGGCTGCGGTAACTCGCAGAACTGTGTGCGCTCTTGTCCAAAAGGCATCCCGCTGACAACGTCCATTGCGGAAATGAACAAACAAACAACCAAGCATATGTTCAAACGCTGGTTGGGCGTATAGTATCGTGAAAATCCCTTGCAGATGTGGAATCTGCAACATTAGGAGAAGTCGTGACCTTCGGCAGCTTGCTGCTGAAGGTCACGACTTCTTTTTCTACAATTGCGAAGGAACCGGGCTCGTCATGCAGAATATGGTATACTGTAGAGATGCATGTAGAGCGGAGAAGGAGGGGAAGACATGGCAGAGACACCGCGTAAGGGCAGCTCATGGCCACCGCCCCGGCGCTCAGACGCTGGATCCGAGCAAGGGTCCATTTTTCCCGGTGAGGAGAAGGATCACGATCCCTCCCGGCGCAGTTTCCTGTTACGGATGATTGTGATGACGGCAGGTGCAGCCTTGTTCACAGGGGGATATGCATGGCTCTGGGAGCCGCGCCGTCTGGAAGTGAAGCAAGTACCCTTGGAACTGCCAGGATTCCCTCAGTCATTCGAGGGGCTGCGTGTTGTACAGTTTAGCGATGCACATCTCGGCTTTCATACCGGTTTGAAGGAAATGGAGAAGCTGGCTGAGACCATACAGGAGCAAACGCCGGATCTGATCTGTTTTACCGGAGATATGGTGGAACGGGAAGCTGAACCGATGCGGGAGTGTATACCCGTGCTGGCATCCATGCAGGCCAAGTATGGCAAATTCGCCGTATTGGGGAATCATGATTATCGGGGCAGACAGCAGAAACAAGTGGAAGCGATGTTCAAGGAAGCCGGCTTCACGTTACTTCGCAACAGTCATGCTGTCATTAAACAAGGGAACGAGCAAATCGCGGTGACAGGTCTGGATGATGCTCTTACAAGCCAGCCGAATCCTTTGGAAGCAATCGAAGGTTTGGACAACGATACGTGGAAACTATTGCTGATGCACGAGCCGGATTATGCCGATATGGCGGAGCCGTTCGGATTTGGACTTCAGTTATCTGGTCATAGCCATGGCGGGCAGGTTCGTTTCCCTTGGATTGGAGCCGTTACCACGCCTCGAGGTTCACGCAAGTATATTCAGGGGTTATATTATGCAGGCAAGGCACGTATGCCTGTATATGTGAATCGCGGTTTTGGCATGACCCAGCTGCCGATTCGTTTTTTGTGCAGACCGGAATTGACTGTTTTTGAATTAAGGGGGAAAACGAACATAGCGTTTATACAAAATGAATTTAATTTTTGAGTTTTTCTAAGTCTTCAAAGTATTCGACGAGGAGGTTGGCCAGATGGAACGAATTGCGATTGTATCCGATATTCATGGCAACATGACAGCTTGGGAAGCTGTACTCAGAGATATCCGGAGTCGCGGGATTGAGCGTATCTTTTGTCTGGGCGACCTCGTGGGCAAAGGTCCGGATCCGGTGCAGGTAGTTGATTCAGTGAGAGAGACGTGTGAATACGTGATCCGGGGCAATTGGGATGAGCTGGTTGCGGTGAATCAGGATAATGAGAATTTTACTTGGCAGGCTGCACGATTGGGAGCAGAACGGCTTGCATACTTGAAGAGCCTTCCCTTCAGCCACCAATTTGAACTCAGTGGGCGCACCATTCGTTTGGTGCACGCCTCGCCTCAGAGTGTGTATCACCGGGTGCAGCCATGGGACGAAATGGAGAAAAGGATAGCCATGTTTGATGCTCCGGCAGATCATCCGGATCTTGGTGAAGCAGATATTGTGGGATATGGAGATGTGCATAACGCTTACTTGCAGCATTTTAATGGGAAAATGTTGTTTAATGCCGGAAGCGTAGGTAATCCTCTCGATATGACCCAAGCCTCTTACTGCATCCTTGAAGGAGAGAATGGCCGTGATCGAAACAAGGCCTTCAACCTTCAATTTGTCCGGGTTCCTTATGATATTGAGCGTGAAGTACTGGCTGCACAACAAGCCAATGTACCTTCATTGGACTTTTACATCCGGGAGATTCGTACGGGGATCTATCGGGGACTGCAGGAACAGAACTCGGCAGAGGAATAAATAATGGCAATGAATCGACATACTAACGTTTGAAAACCAATACGGAGTGTTATCCATCATTTTTACATGAGCCGGATCATCCCAGAGCTTGCTTGTCTTACCGGACCAGAACCCGATAGACAAAAGGAGCGATTGCCATGCTTACCCGAAAAATGCTGGGTCAAGGACTTCCTGTGTTATGGACAGACCGACTGCTGCTTCGATCTTTGCGTCAGAGTGATTTCAACACATTATCGGAACTGTTTTCCGATCCGCAAGTCATTCAATATGTGAATAGGGGAGGCCAACCAACGCCAATTCGTGCCCGGCGACTACTGAATCAGATCCGCAGCAGCAGTTCGAAGCTGGATTCGCTGCATTACGGCATCTGCTGGAAAGGCAGGGAGCAGATCATAGGCATCACGTCTTTTCAGCACTGGAATGAGCATAGCGGCACAGCCCAGATTGGCTATATTTTAAACAGATCCTGCTGGGGCATGGGCGTAGCAACCGAAGCGGTACAGCGACTGCTGCACTTTGGTTTTACGGAGCTGAACCTTCAAAAAGTGGAAGCGCGCTGCTACGAAGCCAATGTATCATCCGAACGGGTGCTTCGCAAAAGCGGGATGTCGTACGAACGCACTCTTCCTTCATTTGGATGGAGTCAAGAGGATGGTCAGACACAAGACACTCTGCTCGACGTCAAAGTCTATGCTTTATATCGGGAAGAGCATGTGCGATTACAAAAGGATAAAAGCCTGCAAACCTAGGTATCCAACAAACAAAAATAACATAGAATAAAATAGCAAAATCAGTTGAATCGAACTTCAATCATTTGTTACACAATTGAAATATAGCTGCAATTGAACTCTAACAGACAGCGGGTAAACTTATCTCATGACCCCCTTTTTGATAAATAGATATGCTGTTGGGACCCGCCGCGAGCGGGTTCATTTTTTTTGACCAAAAGAAAAACCCTACGATAGGGATCGTCCCTTAGACCGTAGGGTTTCAAGCTTGTTATTCTGTTGTCGTTACAGTCGTTACAAAGGAACAATCTGCATCTGTTTCTGTTTAAAATAAACCCATTCCGTAAAGCCGATCTCTTTCAGGCGAGTCTGAACATCTTCCAACTCGTCTGCTACGCGAGAAGGCTTGTGCGCATCGGATCCGAAGGTGACTTTTACGCCGTAATGATTCGCTCTCTCCAAAATGGCATCAGAGGGATACCAGCCGCCGCTTAGCTTCGTTTTGCCGGAGGTGTTGATCTCAATCGCCACACCCGCCTCCGCAATAACCTGCAAGGTTTCATCAATGGCATGATCAGCCACAATCTCGGAGAATGCAGGGTAATTGCCTTTCATGGCATCAATATGTCCAAGGATCTGGAACATGCCACTCCGGGCAGACTGTGAAATCAATGAATAGTAGCGTTCCTTCACTTCGATTTTCCGTGCTTCACTGAGTCCCTTCCACCGGGTTTTATTGAAAATGCTGACATCCTCCGTGTGGTGAACCGAACCAATAATATAGTCAAAAGGATGCTGTCCCAGCGTACTGCGATACAACTCGGCATGGAGAGGGAAATAATCGGATTCGATGCCAAGCAGCACGTCAATTTTCCCTGCATATTCCTCTTTCAGTGCAAGCACCTCTTCCACATAATGGCGCAATTCGGACTTGGCCATCGCAATGCGGGGGAATGCTTGCTCTTCCTTACTGGCGAAATAGGGCGTGTGATCGGAGATTCCAATGGCTTGAAGACCAGCCTGAATGCCAGCTTCGATGTATTCCCGAATGTTGCCATCCGCATGCCCACAGCGGAAATGATGCGTATGAAGATCGAATTTCATGAATGATCCTTCCTTTCTCCTGCCTTGTTTGTCATTCCGAACTGATAAATTGGGTTTCCGGCATGCCTTTCAGGTCACTCAGGAATTGATGCATGGCCGAATTCAGATAACGACTGGATTTGTAAATGACGCCTACAGGATGACTAACCTCAAGCTCACTTAGCGGAATCATCCGAAGTGTACCCTGACGCAGTTCATGTGCGACGGATTGCTTGGATATCACGGCCGCTCCAAGGTTGATCTCGACCATCCGTTTGACTTCCTCACTGCTCGACAATTCCATCACAATATTGGGCTCAATACCATGTTTTTTGAAAATGCCCTCCGTAAACCGTCTGCCGACCGTATCTGGCGACAGCATAATCAGAGGGGTGCTGCGCAGCACATCCACCGCGGCATGCTTCTGCTTCGCAAGGGGATGAGCAGGAGACACAACAAGTTCGAACGTGTCGTAATACAGAACAGAGGTGTTCAGATTGGGATTGCGCTCGGTGAGATAACCGATACCAACGTCAATCAACCCATTTTCGACCTGCGTATAGATCTGTGAGGAAGGCAGGGACTGAATACTGGTTTTGATCAATGGGAACTGATCCTGGAAGTAGGATAGCACCCGGGGGAGAATCTGAATCGCAATGGAGGTTGTTGTGCCCAGTACGATATGGCCTTGAGGCGTTTCATCGAGATCGGACAGCTTCTGCTTCAGTTCGTCTACAATATCTAGCATGCGCTCGGCATGCTCCAAAAACACTTGTCCGCGATCGGTTAAAGTAACAGGTTGGTTGCGATCTACAAGAACGGTGTTGAATTCATCCTCCAGACTTTTAATCTGGGCCGAGACGGCAGGCTGGGTTAGGTTCAGAAGTTCTCCCGCTTTGCGGAAACTCATCGTTTTTGAGATCGTAATCAGCGTCTCCAGTTGGCTGATATTCATGTATGGCCTCCTTGCGGGTAAGATGTCGTGTCATGGAGTGTTCCTGTGAGGAATGGAATCCCGTAACTTTTTTTGGGTTTGTTATCTTAAATTATAGGTGATTCGAGACGGCAGGGCAATGAAGGAGACACGTGGAGTTTAAGAAGAATACATGAGCGTCAATTAAACTTAATATCAAGAATTTTAAAAAAATTACATTTGTTAAAACACAGTAAAAAAGTCCTAAATCTTAATGCGCATCGAATTGAATCAAAAGTCTTCCTACAAAAGGGGTGCAGAGTTCTGTTATTTCGTCAAAAACAGCTATAAACTATTGCCCCGCGCATGACGATAAATTATAGTACACATGACTTACCGAATTCATAGTGAATTCTTGTACGTGATAAAGTATAATAAAATTATTGAATATGGGACTTTTGGTATGTGACCAATAACCCAGTGTAAGGGGGACATTAGACAGTGAAAGCGGAAGTAATTAATCCTTTCCTGGAATCCGCACGCAACGTATTCGAACAACTCATCCAGGTTTCGCCTTCCACCGGGAGTCTTGGCGTGAAGAACGTAGAGTACATAGCAGACCATGTTTGGATCGTGATCGGAATGACCGGCCAGCTGAGCGGAAACATTGTTTTCGGAATTCAGGAACAAGTTGCACTGCGAATTGTCTCCGCCATGATGGGCGGTTTTGTAATTACCGAAATGGATGAAATGAGTAAAAGCGCCATCTCGGAACTGGGCAACATGATTAGCGGCAATGCGAGCACGATTCTGTCCAATCAGGGTGTCGTAGTGGACATCACGCCTCCGCAAGTGTTGAAGTCCGAACATTTGACTGAATTTAATGCAACGAAGGCATTGAGCATTCCACTGCTGATGGACGGCATTGGCGAGATGGATATTCAGGTCATGATCTCGTAGAATAGAACCATAGCCTGAACAGGCAAATGTGTTCAATACGGGAGGACTTCGGGTATGCTGAAAGATCAGGTAGTATTCATCACAGGTGCGTCGAGCGGAATTGGTGCGCTCTGTGCACAGATGTTGATTGAAGAAGGAGCTATTCCCATTCTTGCTGCCCGATCTCGGGACAAGCTTGAACAGATTGGTGCTTCATTAAAAGGGCCGCATGAGCTGCTTACGCTGGATGTAACCAATGATGAGCAAGTACAGACAGCGTTTAACATGATGCTAGAGAAGTATGGACGAATCGATATTTTGCTGAACAATGCAGGTTACGGAAAGTTTGCCGCAATGACGGAAATGACGGTGCAGGAATTCGAAGATATGATGGACGTCAATTACATGGGAATTGTTCGATGTACGAAGGCAGTGCTGCCGCACATGCTGGAGCGTGGCAAGGGACAGATCGTGAATGTGGCCTCCATGGCTGGCAAAATTGGAACTGCAAAATCGGCATCCTATACAGCAACCAAACATGCCGTACTTGGATTCAGCAATGCTTTGCGTCAGGAGCTGCGTAAGACCGGAGTGACAGTTACGACCATTAATCCGGGTCCCATTGATACGCCGTTTTTTCATCGTGCAGATCCATCCGGTAATTACGTTAACAACGTGCGCTGGATGATGCTCAAACCGGAAGAGGTTGCAGGGCATATGATCCGGGCGATGAAGAAACGCAAGGAAGAAGTGAATCTGCCAAGACTCGCTTCGGCTGGCATATGGCTGTATCAGCTGTTTCCTCGACTCGCTGACCGGCTGTCGCATGGGGTCATGAACCAGAAGTAGAAATGCAGCAACCTGAGCATCATATAGGGAATAAGAGAAAAGCTCCGCCGAGGGGCTTTTCTTTTTTTGCGCCCAAGCGGAGTGTTACCGAATAAGATTTGGTCCACAGCCTTTTTTCGCATATAATGAAAGATAATGTGATGACAGGCTTATGCTCCAGAAGTACAAGCAGGAAGTAGCATCGTAAGAATAAAATTAAAGGATGGACATACATGACGAATGAAACATTTGCTTCAATAGGCGTGGCACAGGATCTGGAGGCGATACTCGCGTCGCACGGGATTAACGAACCTTCTCCGGTACAGGCCCAGACCATACCCGTTATTTTGGAAGGCCGCGATGTGGTTGCGAAATCCCAGACGGGTACAGGCAAAACGCTTGCTTATCTTCTGCCATTGCTGCAATCCATCAAAAGTGATGTCAAAGGTACACAAAAGCTTATTATAGCGCCTACCCAAGAACTGGCAATGCAGATCGTGCGCGAAGCACAGCGATATGGAGAGGGACGCAGCATCGGCGTACTTGGCCTCATTGGGGGCGCTGCTGTCAAACGCCAGATCGAGAAATTGCGTGAGCATCCCGAACTGGTTGTCGGCACGCCGGGACGACTGAAAGAACTGATCACGCTGAAAAAGCTGAAAATGCACAACGTTTCCACGATTGTCATTGATGAGGCTGACCAGGTATTCCAGCTCGGTGGCGTGAGTGATGTGGAGTTTGTGCTTCGAAGTGCACTGCGGGACCGTCAGCTGATTTTCCTGTCTGCGACCATTGATGAGCACACTGCTGGACTTGCCAAGCGTGAGATGAAGGAACCTGTCCAGATCGGAATTGAACCGGACCGGGCAACTGCTGCGGGACTGGAGCATTATTATTTTGTGGAAGAGACCCGTAATAAAATCGATATGCTGCGTCGTCTGGTTAGGCAGTATAACCCTGATCGTGCCATTGTGTTTGTGAACGCTACAGAAGACATCGGCGAGGTAGAGGCCAAAATGAATCATCTGGGACTTTCCGCAGCCGCATTGTATGGTGATGCGGACAAGGTCACCCGGAGCAACGTCCTTTCTGCGTTTCGCAATGGGAAAATCAAACTGCTGATTGCCAGCGAAGTCGCGGCCAGAGGGTTGGATATTGAAGGTTTGCCAATGGTCATCAACTATGACCCTGCTTTTGACTCGGAGCACTATGTTCACCGTGCGGGACGCACAGGACGAATGGGACGTAGCGGAATTGTGCTGTCCATCGTGGATGAAACGCAAATCTTCATCATGCGCAAATTCGCGCGTGAACTTGGCATTGAATTGCCGGAACGCGTTTTGTTCGGCGGCAAAGTACTTGAAGCTGATTCGCGTCCAGACACCCGGCCTGAAGGGCATTCTTTCTCGAGAAAACCGGGACCGTCCCGAGACCGCAAGCCAGGCCAAGCAGGCCGTAACGGCGGAGCAAGAGCTGCTGTGTCGAATCAGCGTACAGCAGACAGCAAGCCTGCTCGCAATGCTGGAAGAACAGAGCGGGATCAGGATCGTAAAAATAAGGGTGCACCCAAATGGAGCAAGGGAAACACACCGCGTTCCGAAGAATAAAACCTGACGAAAGAGGTGCAGGGATTGATGGATAACGGACAAACGCCCGTACTTAAAATCAGCGGGTTAAGCGGAGGATACAGTGCCAAACGGCCGGTTCTCCACGGTATCGATCTCGAAGTTGGACGCGGAGAGATGGTCGGACTGATCGGATTAAACGGTGCCGGAAAAAGTACCACAATGAAACATATTTTAGGCTTGATGACTCCCCAGCAAGGGGAGGTTCGGGTCATGGGCAAGAAGAGGGACGAGGACGCGCAGATCTATCAATCGGCGATGGCATTTGTACCGGAGTCCCCCGAATTGTATGACGAGATGACCGTAATGGAGCATCTGGAGTTCACAGCCAGAGCATATGGCGTATCCGAAGCGGATTTCAAACACCGTACGGAGAAATTGCTGGACCTGTTCCGCATGAGGGAGAAAAGCACAAGCCTGTCGACCCATCTGTCCAAAGGAATGCGGCAGAAGGTGATGATCATGTGTGCTTTTGTTGCAGGGCCCCCGCTCTACATTATTGATGAACCGTTCCTTGGGCTCGACCCGCTCGGAATTCGTTCTTTGCTGGATTTCATGTTGGAAATGAAGGCATCCGGATCATCCATTTTGTTGAGTTCGCACATTCTGTCCACGATTGAAAACTACTGCGATCGCTTTGTTGTATTGCATCGGGGTCAGGTTATCGCTCATGGAACATTGAATGAGCTGCGCACCCAGTTCGGAGATTCGGATGCGGCGCTGGAGCACATGTTCTATTCTCTTGTGCAGGGCAGGGATTAGGCATGGACCTCAAGCTGTTATGGAAGCAAAGACGCACGGGATTCTGGAACGGAATTCTTCCTTATCTGGGCTATGTCATACAGAGTGGCGTGGCCATGGTCTTTCTCTTTCTCGTCATTGCATTCTCTGCCTGGTATACCTCGTTTGTACAAAACATTCCTGCTGGATTTCCAATTCGCTGGATTGCATTGCTGCTGCTGGCACCGCTAGTCCTGTTCAGCAGTTATCGTACATATCTGCATCCTGCCGATATCGTATTTCTGAGACCTCAGGAGTACCGGATGCAGGAGTACCTGAAGAACAGTTTTGCCCGGGGAATCATCTACAAAAGTCTGGGCATGCTGCTCGTATTTGTTACGCTGTGGCCTCTCTATGTTAGGGCGGACCAGGATGCAAGGCCATTTGGCTGGTTTATCGTGCTTTTGCTCCTCTGGAAGGGACTGGCTAGTTACGGCGCCTGGCAGGAGCTGCGGATGGTTCAGACCGGGGCGGCCAGAGGCTATCGTTTGCTGCGCTGGGCACTGTCTATACTTGCCATTGCCGCATGGTTGTGGCAGCCTCCACTGCGTAGTGTCTGGTTCCTGTTGCTGCTGGCGGCCCTCTATGTGGTCGCACTGCGAATTCCGGTGAAGCACCGGATAGCATGGGAACGTCTGATTCAGGTGGAGCAGGGCCAGGCCGGTCGGGTCATGCAGACACTGGGCTGGTTCGTGGATGTACCATCATCCGGCCAGAAAGTAAGTGCTCGCCGCTGGCTCAGTAAGTGGGGAAGCAGACTACCCTGGAATGCAGGGAAAGCCTATCGCTATCTCATTACCAAAACATTCATTCGAACCGAAGTGTTCACCATTGTGTTGCGATTGATCGTACTGGGCATGCTGCTCAGCTGGTGGACAGCGGGAAGTTACTTTGGCGTAGGGGTATATCTGTTCTTCCTTCTGCTGGTTGGTGTTCAGCTTGGTGCATTACGCCGCAGTCATGGTGAATCCTTCTGGATCATGATCTATCCCATCTCTGCAGAGAGCCGCCGTTCCCAGGTGCTCGGATTCATCTTCAATCTGCATGCTATTGCTGCTCTATTGATGTGGCTTCCGATGTGGGCTGCCGGAATAAGTGGATTTAGTGTTACGGGAATAGCGCTGGTTCTCGGCGCGCTGGTGATCTACCTCATGAGGCGTTCGCAGGGCAACAAATGGTTGAAGGAAGAAGAAGACGAATGAAACTTGACCTTGTTGATGCAGACCTGGACTGGTGAAGGTAAACTACAGCAACGAGGGTACTGTGATATAAACAAACAATATCGAAAAAAGACGGTTATATTGAGGCTGAGTCCCCAAATAACCGTCTTTTTTTGTTGCGGTCAGATCACGTGGCGCTGCCGCTTGACCAGAGCGATTGAACTAGCAGAGGAACGATTTTGTGATGATAACGAGCAAGATGAACAGAACAAGAATCGCACCTGTATTTGTAAATCCTCCGAAACCGCCGCATCCATAACCGTATCCATAACCGCCTCTTGTTTCTTCAACTCCAGACATGGGTCATTCCCCTTTCGAGTGGTGTTTGGCACGCCCTTGCGTACAACGTATACTATGTGCCTTGGGTTTTTGCTGATTGGGCCACTGCCCGGAATCATTTAGAAATAAATATATTTCAGGTGAAGCACAGCTTCTGCTGATGAAAATAAAACATGCCAAACAGCCCTCTCTGGAGACGTAGTGTGCACATCACCGTATAGAGGGCTGTTTATATTGCAGGACATGCCCAGAAGCCTGGGAACGTCCTGAGTTATTCATTTTTACAAGAGCGAAGCCGCTGCTTGGAATCAGTTGTTCTTCAGATCCGTAATTCCACGGTAGATGGTATCAAACAGATCTTCCAATCCGGACTCTTCAATACAGGAGAAGGCAATGCGCAGATCAGCTTCACCCAGTGCAATGGTACCTACACCGTACTTGTGCAGCAAGTGGGAACGAAGTGTTTCGGCATCAACGTCTTTTAGCTTCAGACACATGAAGTAACCGGAGTTGAATGGATAATAATCCCAGACCTCGCCGTATTTGCCGCTGTCGAGAATGGCTTTCACCTTGTTCGCACGGCCTTTCATGATCTCAAACTTCTCCTGTTTCTGTGCTTCAAACTCCGGCGCTTTTAGTGCATCCAGGACAAAGGTCTGTGAAGGATGCGGACCACTGGAGATGGTTGCCCGGATAATGCCAAGCGTTTTTTGCTCCAGCGCATGCAGAACCGCAGCATTTTCATGTCCATAAGTGATGAAGCCAACGCGGAAGCCCCATACGAACTCTTCCTTCGTTGCACCATCCACTTTGACAGTGAGCACGCGTGGATGAATGTTAGCCAATTTGCCAAACAACGATTCGTGAATGGAATCCTCGAAGAACAGACCAAAGTAGGCATCGTCTGTCACGGCAATCACATCTACGCCTGCTTCCGCAGCCTGACGGATGGTGTCCACAATCGCATCGGCTTCTTGGCCTCCAGGTGTGTAGCCTGTTGGATTGTTCGGGAAGTTGAGCAGCACGATGGCTTTGCCTTTGCCCTTCTGTGCAAGCAGTGCTTCAAGCAGTCCCTGACTGTTAAAGTTCAATTGGTCATCGAACAGGGGATAATGAACCAGCTGGCCATGACGACGAATTCCGAAAGTCAGCTCGTAATTTTCCCAGTTTTTATCCGGATATATAACAGCGTCTCCTTCTTCAACGAAGAGATCGGCTACAATACTAAGTCCGTGAGTCAATGCATTGGTAACAATAGGGTTGCCAAATGTTTTGCCTTCAAGTGAAGGGGTCTCCTTCAGCATTTTGTCTCTCCATACCGTCCGCAGTTCAGGCTTACCCGCAGGCGGAGCGTAAGGATAGAGGTCCTTCGGTTGGAATGCAGACAGCTTCTCCTGAATAACCGGAAGATGCATCGGCACACCGCCCTCCAGAGCAATACCAATCGTAGCATTATAGGTCTTGGCCAGGCTTGCTGCTTCAGCAGACTGACTCAGGATACCTTCTTTTGGGAAATAGATCTCTTTGCCGAGCTGCGACAGCATGGAGTAGACGTGACTGCTGCCTGCCTGAATACTTTCGTTCAACTGTTCAGCCAGTGGATTCATTCTTTTCATCCTTCCAAGTCTTTGGGATTCAACTGCCTAACATTATATCACCTTGACATCCCCCCGTCACGGAAATTACGCAATATGACAGTTATATCACTTCACCGCGTTGTTGCAGGAGGTCGGAAGGCGGAATTTAGGCACGTTGTTCCCTATGGTGTAGCAAGAAAATACCGTTTATTGCTGGTGAAAAGGACAATATTTCCGCATCATTTCGGCTGTTTCTGTATCTCTTCCCTCATTGCGCAGTTCCAGCTGCCCGCTGATATGCTCGAATCGCTCGGTGGAGAGATTCTGACCAAATTTGAACTTGGCAGTGATGTGCTCCGGTACAATCCGAACCACAGCAACAGCTTTGAGATTACCCTTATACCGGGAATCGGCAGCATCAATGGGAACATATCCACCCTGCGGCTGAAGCTTCTCCATGAAGCGCTGCAGCACCTTGCCCTTGATTTCCAGATCCTGAACAGGCTCTGCCTGACCGGATGCCATGACACTTTTGAAAAAGGAGGTTGCGGGACAAGCCAGTTCGGGATCGCTGAAATAGGAGGGGATCAGTGAAAACTCTTCAGCCACCGTAAAGCTGACCGAGGAATCATGCTTGATTTGTTTCATTTTCTCCCCGGCAAGACTGCCATGGAAGTAGAAGCATCCGTCCATATAGACGAAATTGAGTGGTGTAACCCGTGGTTGTCCATCCGGACTGACAGTTCCCAGAAATCCGAAGGAGCACTGATCCAGAAATGCTGTAATTTCTTTCTCTTCATTCACTGTAAATTCTTTGCGTCTCATATGGTTTTCCCCCTTGGTTGTGATTCATCTGAACTTGAATGGCAATTGAAATGTTGCTCTAACGATAAAACATGCATTGACATAAAAATAGATCCAATTTACATTCATTTTTATAGGCCAATTACTGAGGTGAAAGTTGGAGACTACAATGAACTTGGAGTAAGAAGCACCGCCATATGGTTTGAAAATATGAAAGAAAGGGGAGCGAGAGTCATGGAACTGTGGCTGCCCTTGGATTCCTATGAGCATCAGCATCGTTATAAATACACGGCACTGTATCATGCCTTGCGCGACGCCATTCATGCGGGAACACTCGTGGAAGGGGCACGTCTTCCTTCCACGCGAGAACTCGCGAGCCAGTTTGACATGTCACGCGGTTCTGTGGCACAGGTATACGACATGCTGCTCGCGGATGGTTACGTAGAAGCACATCGGGGCAGAGGTACGTTCGTTAAAGGCACATTTAGGACAGAGGCACAAGGGGAACAGGAAGCAGTCATTCAGCTCTCCCCATGGGGAGAACGCGTAAGCAGACTGGATACCCAAAAAGGAACGGAATCTGTCTCTGGTCAGGATCGGCATATCATCGATTTTCATGTCCATCGCATGCCGGCAGGCCACTTCCCCACATCGGAATGGAAAAGCGCACTCGCCGCCGTACACCGAAGCGATTGGCGGGAGCAAAGCGGTGCAGCAGGAGACCCTGAACTGCGTGAGGCCATCGCTTCACATCTGAGATGGACACGGGGGATTCAGGCGGATGCATCCCAGATTGTACTGTTCAGTGGTTCGATGCAAGGTATTACATTGCTGGCACAGCTGCTGATCCCGGAAGGGGCGCAGGTCATATTGGAAAATCCGGGGTACCAGGGAATCGCACATGCGGTGAACGCGTGTGGGGGCAGAGCTGTACCCGCAGCTGTTGATTCGCAGGGCATCATCCCTGAAGATTGGAACGCCCAGACGCTGTTCGTTACCCCAACCCGGCAGTTCCCGACCGGGGCGGTGTTAGGACTGGATAGACGAAAAACGCTGCTAGCCTGGGCCTCCAAGCGCAACGCCGTCATCATTGAAGATGACTACGACAGTGAATTTCGCTGGGGAGGCAGACCGATTGAACCGCTTAAAGTATTGGATCGCGAGCAGCGGGTGATCTATGTCGGATCATTCTCACAGACAATGATTGCTTCCTTCCGGCTGGGCTATGCGGTCCTGCCTTCAAGTCTGGTGCAGCCACTCCTTGCAGCGAAAGCCCTATATGAGCCAGTACCCCCTGCGTTATTGGAACAGCGAGCCTTGGCCAAATTCATGAGCAGGGGCGGATATCTGCGGCATTTGAGACGGTTAACCCGGCTATACGGGGAACGGCATGCTTTTTTTGTCCAGGAGATGGTACATCAGTTACCAGAGGCTTTCACCATGCAGCCAGGAGATGCAGGACTTCACATCTACGCGACCTGGAATGGCAGTCCGGACAGCTTTCTGAAATTCAAAACGATAGCGAAGGAAGAAGGCGTGATATTTCGGGATGCCGAGCGTTATCAGCTGATCCCCGGTCCTCCTGCTGTTTGTTTTGGCTTTGCGCATCTGGAGAAAGAGGAGATCACGGAAGGTATCAGAAGACTGCGGCTGGCATGGGAGAAGAGTACATTTTCGTTTCACTGAAATTCGCTGTATAATGGATGAAGACATTTCGCTCCGGGAGGAGCAGAAATCACATACAAGCACTTTGCATCAGATTCCAGGAAGCGTACTGAGTTTAGGGACAGGCTGAACCGAAAGGATTGTGTTCTAATTCTAAGGCCTGTTAACCGTAAGCGATCTATAAGCGATTGGAACTCAATGATGATGCAATATGCGGAGAGATTAACTTTCAAGGGGGAGTGGCGACATGCTGCAGGCATCGCCGTCATCTTTTGTTATTTTGCCCGCCGTCGCCAAAATTGTCTGCGAACCGGGATGGAAGTGGCAGAAGCGGGAAAAACCGATGCAGAACTATGACTTATTTTATGTATGGAGTGGGGAAGGGACCGTTGTGCTAAATGACCGGTCGTATGAGGTCGGCAAAGGCAGCTGTTTCCTATTTAGACCAGGCGATCATCCTACTGCAACACATAATAAGCAAAAACCGTTGGTACTTACGTATATTCATTTTGATGTAGATATACCTGTGAATGATGTGCCTCAGTCTTATCGTGAGGTACAGGAAACCGTGGAATTCGAACATTTGCTGGCCCGGTATGTAAGACTGTTCTTATCCGATGTATATGGGCGGGACGAGGAGAGTCAGCTTATTTTGAAACAGCTGATGATTCATTTGCTGCGTGCGGATACGGAATCACCTGTGGAGAAAAGGGTCAGCAATCAATTGTCGGATGTCATTCAGGAAGTGGCGAATTATGTACGCCAGCATCCGGGGATTACCCACCGGGTGGAGGATCTGGCTGCACGTGCGGGCTTGTCGCCCCGATACTTCTCTATCAAATTCAAGGAATTAATCGGCTCTTCTGTTCAGTCGTATATCATTCGCATGCGCATTGAGCGCGCAGAACATTTGCTGGTGCATACGGGCATGAATGTAACCGAGGTCGCCGATGCCCTCGGGTATCGGGATATCTTTTTCTTCAGTCGTCAGTTCAAGCAATACACCGGCAAAAGTCCTTCCGAGATTCGTTAGGTACGACGCCTGAGATCAGGGTAACGTTTCAAGTCTGGAGGCTAGGGGTAAGTAAGTAGCATTCCAGACGAAACGAAAGGGGGAACTTGTGATGAACGGAAAACGGCGGATCCGCAACCGGGGATGCTCTATGAAGGGATGCAATATTTTCCGGAACCGTCTGCGTCGCTTCAAACCGGCGGAGGAACTGCAGGACGTGTGGTTTTGAAGAAAAGTCAGAGGGCCTATACATACGGAGCGATGTTTCGTATTGAATGTATATAAGGAATCTCCAGTGACTACCGTGGAGCGATCATGTTTCAATCCTAAAGAGGATGGCGCAAGCACCTGCAATCAGGTCTTGCGCCATCCTCTTTATTTGGTCCTGGAGTATTCAGCGATTTGGCTTCAGGCGGCCAAGCAGTGTACCCATTTTGACGGAATCACCCGGCTGGAGACTGGGCTCAGGTTCAAATGTGCCGCTCTGCGTCAGCAGTACCACAGTGGAACCGAATTCAAAATAAGCCAGGTCATCCCCTTGTGCCCAACTACTTGCAGCCGTATCCGCGTACTGAATGCTGCTTACGTTCATGGCGCCGACTTTGACGACAGCGACTTCTCCATAAGCGTGACCGATATACGTAATCAGACGTTCGTTTCGACTTAGCACCGACTTCATATGAGTCAGACCAAAATCATTTACAGGGTAAACCTTCCCCTTGATATGCTCACTTTCGATTCTGTGCCCGCTAACGGGTGAATGAATCCGGTGGTAGTCACGAGGGCTGAGGTACAGGACGAATGCATAACCGTGCTTGTACTTCTCCAGATGTGGAGAGTGGTTTAATAATTCAGCAAGTGTATAATTTTGTCCCTTAACATTCAGGAGTGTGCCTGCAGATACCGGCCCTGCTGCCGTGATTTTGGCATCGACGGGGCTGATGAGTGCATGTTCCGAAAGATCGAGCGGGCGCATGCCCGGCTTTAATTTGCGGGTGAAGAAATCATTCAGTGAACGATATTCCTTCCAGTCTTTCTCGGCTTCCTGAACAGGGATGTTGTAGGTCCGGACAAAATAAGGGATAAATGCCTTGCTTCCCCTGCTCTTGGAGAAGGCTCCCACGGTCCGGGAGATCCACTTGCGAGAAGAAAGCTCGGTCATTAACCGCAACAGCGTTTTTGCCAT
Organism: Paenibacillus sp. PvP094; assembly: GCF_040546835.1. NCBI lineage: Bacteria > Bacillati > Bacillota > Bacilli > Caryophanales > Paenibacillaceae > Paenibacillus > Paenibacillus sp. PvP094. Next base: position 3,230,481 of record NZ_JBEPOM010000001.1, read on the forward strand.
GAATATCCCCCTTAGGGTTAGTGCGAACTTCAAGGCCGGCAGGACCGGCCGTTCTGCATAATATTGACACAGAATGCCAGTGAAATCAATATGGGTACTTACGGTAGGTTTGCGGTTGACGTGGAATCTGCGAATTTTGCTCCATCAGCAGACGTCCATATGCCATGGGCTCACGGTAGCTGGCCTTCCAGTGTTCGGGCATTCCCGCCTTGCGAAAACCGTAACGCTGGTCCCGTCCATTACATTCGATGAAGTAAATCTGTCCGTTTCTGGCAATCCCCAGATCAAGGCCCAGGTCGGCCAGATACGGCAGGCTGGAAGCCAGTGTGCGTGCAATTCGGAGTCCAACTGAACTGATCCGGGCTTCGAGCTCTGGAATGCTGATTCCCAGTTCTTCTTCATCCAATGCTTCTGCCAAGGTCATCACCTTGCCCCCTTGAGCAATATTGGTGACAAAGGTGTGGGTTGGTGCTGCCTTGGCGAACATGCCCGTGATGCCCCATAGACCGTCGATCCCCCGCTGTACAGATACACGCAGATCTACGGGTCTTCCTTCGTAACGAACCAGTGGAATCCGTTCCTCAATGAGATATGCATGGCGAAAAATTCGTCTTAAGGTGGCGGAGGGCAGTTGTCCCCTGCTGAGTCGGAAGGTTGCCCATCCTTTGCGGGAAGCCCTGGTCTGGCACGTCAATTTCCAGTCCCCGTCTCGTTTATACAAACGCATGATACCGTGTCCGATACTGCCGCTGCACGGTTTGATGATCAGATCATTATAATGTTCCATCATATAAGCCAGAGACTCCGGCGTAGCTTTGGCGGCATAAGGGAGATGTTTCTTCAGTGCAGGGTCCTGGTGCAGCATGTCATGAATATGATCCTTGCGATACCGATTCCGAACGTTAAATACCTGTATGCCCTGCAGCAGCAGCTTGGTCACCTCATGCTGATCTGCCCGGCGAAGCTGGAGAGCCCGATTATGGATAACGGTAGGCAGAGGCATTTTTTGACGAACGTAAACGCCATCCTTTTTGACATATGCCAGACAGGTCTTCGTCTCCGAATCCACATCTTCAAGCCGCAAAAAGCAAGGCGTTAATCCATAACAGGCCGCTGCCTGCTCATAATTCGCGAGCGATTCCTGACCGGTCCTTCCGGCCGGTATCCCCCGATACATGCGTGAATCGAACATGATGCCGATCGTTTCTGGGGGCATGACCGTTCCTCCTTCAATATTATCGCGACATGGATCGTCCATATATGGGATGCCGGTCTGTCAACGCATGATGGACATCACAATCACGCAGACCGGAATGATGATGCACCTTCATGCACCGGCGTGTTATTAATAGCTCCACACATCCAATTGAGAACCCAGGTAAGGGTGAAATGAATAAAGCGCATTGCATTGTAAGCCGTTTTACGGATGTATACGGAAGGCTTATGAAGTATCGTATGACATTTTTCCAGCAGGGGCGTGGACAGCCGCCTTACATCTATAGCCAGGCACAGCCTATTTCACTATGGACAGGTTCATTTTTTGCAGTTTGAGCTGCTCATCCATCCAATCTTGCCTTCAAAAGTCGTGATATGAAGTGGCAGATGCCCATACCAGAGCATATGATGCCGGAGATGAACGTTAGAGGAAGGAGCAAGCTGCATGAGTAAAAAAGGCAATAAGAAGGTTCCTACACCGAAACTGCGGCATGTGAGCCCCAAATTTAAGGAACTGGAACTGACCGAACGCCGTGCAGGCACCATGAATTCAGGTCTAACCCAGAATAGGGAAGAGCGCTTGAATACAAATAAACCGGATTCGAGAGCGAATCAGGCACCCGAAGAATTCTTGTACGAATCAACGGAACTCCCTGCCTCTATGAACGAGCTGGAGGACCTGGTTATCGCAGGCGAAACGAATGATCCGGAACCTGCCGCATCGGATAGCGAGGATGCCCAGACACAAGATAACCCAGAAAAGCAGATTCAGGTGAGCAGTGTGGCTTCGCTTGCTCTGGAAGAGCAAAACATCATCCAGCAGGAGACCGCAGGTAGAGACCGGTTGGAGATTCTGAACCAGAACCAGATGCCGGGCCATACTGGACACTATATCTACACGGATGATCTGAGTGATTTTGCAGTTACGGAGAGCAAGTTGGCTCCATTCTCTGTGGATGACTCCAAGCTGAAACCGGGTGCAGTCGGCAGTGAAGCATTGCAGGATTATGCGGTGACCAGCATTCACATTGCAGATGGAGCGATTGTCTCTGCCAAACTTGCAGAGGCTTCGGTATCCGAGGAACACCTGATTGATGGCTCTGTGTCCGGTCACAAAATACGCAATGCGTCAATTCCCGGCGAGAAAATCAAAGACGGCAGCATTACGTCACAGAAGCTCGGCAATCAGGTCATCGATTCGGCCAAAATTGCCGATGGCTCCATCGGCACAAGACATCTCAGCCGCATGCTGGTTACGGAAGATTTAATCAAGAATCATGCGGTAACCGGAGATAAGATCGCCATTAGCGGCGTGGATACTAGGCATCTCACGGGAGGCGCCGTGCATACGTCCAAATTGGCTGATGATGCGGTGACTACGTCCAAAATTCGTGAAGGTGCTGTCACGGGCAGCAAAATCCATGAACAATCCATTGAGTCCCATCATATTCAGGCAGGTGCAGTTCAACAGGAGCATCTGGCAGAGGGGGCTGTCGGTCGTTCACAACTGTCTTTGGGCAGTATTGGCAGTGATCAGATTGAGGACGGATCCATACAAACCAGACATTTAGCTGAGGGTTCACTCAGTGGAAAACACTTGCTGGATGGATCTATTGGTTCGAAACAGATTCGCGCTCAGGCCGTGGGGAAAGAGCAGCTTGGCAAAGGCGAAGTGGGCAATGAGCATTTGGCGGAGGGAGCCGTAACCAGCAGTAAACTCGCAGACCAGTCGGTTGGAACGGCAAAATTGTTGGAACAGTCGATTACGGCTTCCAAGATCTCGGACCAAAGTGTCATTGCTTCCAAAATTGCAGATGAAGCGATACAGGGCAAACATCTTGCCAAAGGCTCCATTCGAGCGGAACATATCGTCAATCGGGGAATTACACCGGTACATGTGGATAATGCTGCGATTCACTCGATCCACATTGCAAATGGAAGCATTGAGGCACCTCATCTGTCTACCGGAAGTGTGTCCGGAGAAGCGCTTGCAGATGGCGTAGTATCCGAGCGGCATCTGGCTGAGGCTGCGGTGGGTACGTATGAATTACAGGATGCTGCAGTGACAGACGTGAAGCTTGCGGATGGAAGTGTGACATCCGAAAAACTGGGAACAGCATCGGTTAGCAGCAGAGCGCTCGCTCCGGGAAGTGTCGCATCCTCGCATCTTGCAAGCGGTGGTGTTACGGGTACACATCTGGCTCCAGGAAGCGTGGGATCCGAGGCCCTGAGACCATATGCCGTGAAATCGGAGCATCTGACGGAACACGCCGTAGGTGTCCCTCACCTTCAGCCGGGTAGTGTTGAAACGGATGCCATTGCACGTGCGGCAGTTACAACGGACAAATTGGCTCCTGGCAGCATAACTTCGGCTCAGCTGGCGGGAGGGTCCATTTTTCCGCCGCATCTGACAGATCATTCGGTTACCTCCCCCAAGCTCTCACCAGAAAGTGTTGCTACGGATAAACTGGCGGATTTTGCTGTCACATCAGCCAAACTGGCCGACGGCAGCGTGACTTCTTCCAAGATCATGGCAGAAAGCATTAACGCCAAGCATATCCCTGCCGGAACCATACGTGGTTATCATCTGAAGCAGCATGCTGTCTCTCTGGAACATTTATCGGAGGAAATACGTTCACCGGAATTATTCGCCGATGGCAGCATCACAGGCAACAAACTGCGCCATGGGTCCGTAACTGCAGACCACTTAACAGCAGACTCGGTATCGGGGACAGAATTACAAGAGGGTGCCATAAGCAGTAAACATCTGCAGGCTTCCGTTGTGCAAACGGAACATCTGGCAGACGGTAGTGTGAAGTCGGACCATCTGGATCATCATGTCGTAAACTCACAGCATCTGAAGCCAGACATTATTCATGCTGAGCATATTGCTGAACAGGTCATCACCTCCCATCACCTGGCTCCGGGGTCTGTTGAAACAGATCATCTGGCACCTTTATCCATCACAGCGGCTCACCTTCAGCCCGGCTTGATCAGTGGGCTGCACCTTCAGGCAGAGTCGACAAGTGCGGTTCACCTGCAGCAGGGCGCAGTACATTCCCGCCATATTCAAGATGGTGAAATACTTCCGCATCATATCCATGAACGCAGCATCGGAACGGCTCACCTGGAGGAAGAAGCAGTCAGTACAATTATACTGCAGGATGGAGCAGTAACAGGCTCCAAGCTGGCAAGTGGCAGTGTGGATGGCAGCAAATTGGCCGCAGGAACGATTGAGGCCGCCCATATTGGAGACGAAAGTGTGCAGTCCCGTCATATCCAGGAGGGAGCCATCCTCGCGAATCATATTCAAGAGGGCAGTATTGGCGAAGCTCATCTGGAAGAGGAGTCGGTAAGTTCGGTTCATTTGCAAGATGGGTCGGTAACGAGTGCGAAGCTGGCGGAAGGCAGCATCAGCGGCAGCAAATTGCTCGAAGGAACGATATCCGCAGCTCATATCGCAGCGGAAAGTGTGCAATCAGAGCATATACAGGCAGATGCGATCCATGCCGATCATATTCAGGAGCGGAGCATCGGTACAGTTCATCTGGAAGAAGATGCGGTAAGTGCAATTCACCTGCAAAATGGATCTGTCACGAGTACCAAACTGGCCGACGGCAGTGTGAGTGGAAGTAAGCTGCTCGAAGGTGCGGTATCCAGTATTCATATCACCTCCGAAAGTGTGCAATCCCGTCATATTCAGGAAGGAGCAATCCTTGCTGACCATATTCAGGAGCGCAGCATTGGCACGCCTCATCTGGAAGAGGAAGCGGTAAGTGCGATTCATTTGCAAAATGGATCTGTAATCAGCGCCAAACTGGCCGACGGCAGTGTAAACGGAAGCAAGCTGCTTGAGGGAGCCGTATCCGAAATTCACATTGCAGATGATAGTGTGCAATCCCGGCATATCCAAGAAGGGGCGATCCTTGCTGGCCATATTCAAGAGTGCAGCATCGGCACAACTCATCTGGAAGAGGAGTCGGTGAGTGCAATCCATTTGCAAAATGGATCTGTAACGAGTGCCAAACTGGCCGACAGCAGCGTGAGCGGCAGCAAGCTGCTGGATGGAACGATATCCGGAATTCATATCGCAGCGGAAAGTGTGCAATCCGGGCATATTGAGGCAGGTGCCATCCATGCCAATCACATCCAGGAGCGCAGCATCGGCACAGTTCATCTGGAAGAGGAAGCGGTAAGTGCGGTTCACCTGCAAAATGGGTCCGTCACGAGTGCCAAACTGGCCGACGGCAGTGTGAGCAGCAGCAAAATACTTGAAGATACGGTAACGGGAGTTCATCTTGCATCGGAAAGCGTGCAATCCCGCCACATTCAGGAAGGAGCCATCCTGGCTGACCATATCCAGGAGAACAGCATCGGCACGGTTCACTTGGAAGAGGAAGCCGTAAGTGCGGACCATCTGCAAGATGGGTCGGTAACGAGTGCCAAACTGGCTGATGGCAGCGTAAGCAGCAGCAAATTGCTTGAAGATGCCGTATCCGATGTCCATATTGCGAATGGAAGTGTGCAATCCCGGCATATTCAGGAGAAAGCTATTCATGCCGACCATATTCAGGAACGCAGCATAGGAATCTCCCATCTGAAGGCGGAATCGGTGAGTGCGATTCATCTGCATAATGGTTCCATCACAAGTGCGAAACTTGCCGATGGCAGTGTAAATAGCAATAAATTGCTTGAAGGTGCAGTATCCGCTATCCACCTGACAGACAAAAGTGTGCAATCCCGGCATATTCAGGATGGAGCCATCCTGGGTGACCACATTCAAGAACGCAGTATTCGCACAGCTCATTTGGAAGAAGAATTGGTCAGTGGGATTCACCTGCAAAATGGATCCGTCACGAGTGCCAAATTGGCTGACGGCAGCGTAAACGCCAGCAAACTGGCTGAACAAAGTATCACTTCCAATCACTTGAACGCGGGCATTGTAGGCCCGGCGCACTTGAGTGAAGAGATCTGGAATGCGATTCGACAGTTCAGTGGAGAAACGCTGGAGAAGCTGGCTGCGATTAAACGTCAGGAAGCGCTGCTTCAGGGAGAAGATGAGGCTGTACAGCCATCACAGCCTGCCATCCTCACGGAACTGCCGAGTGCTGATCTGGGGGAAACCCCAACGTTCCAGACTCCGGTTCAAGAGCTGGACCAACAAGTACAGGACCAACAAGTACAGGAACAGCCATCACTAACCAATGATGTTGGAGAAACATTGGCGGATTCCTTGACGACAGCTGATGTAGTTCAGCCACAGGTACTGCAGCCAGAACCTGAACTTCCGCAGGAGATCGATAAAATTACGGAGTTTGAGCTGAGTGAGCAGGCGGTTAAACAGGAGCATCTGAGTGAAGGTGCTGTTGGAAGCAGCCAGCTGCAGCATGGAGCAGTTAGTCCTGAACACCTGTCATTCCAGCCGGTTCGCAGTGTCAGTCGTCAGCCGGTCGTTCAGCAGTTCGGCATGGAAGCTTTTATCCTGCCTGAAGATGAAGCATGTGTTGAGGTAACGGTAGCATTCGAGCAATCATTCGCATCAGAACATTATGTGATTGTAGGAATGAGTAATGATCGCGGATTCCAGGTATCATTGCTGTCCCAGAGTGAGGATGAAGCGGTATTGGAAGTGTTCCGTACACCTGGATGCAAGCACACCTATGGTTTGTTGTCCTGGATTGCAGCGGGTCCTGCAAATTAAAAAGATACGTCAATTCACGAAGTTCATGCACAAAAGCGGTTCCTGGAATTGTCCGGGACACCGCTTTTGTTTCTATATCAGAAGGTCCTCTAAAAAAGTGAAGGAGGAGGTGTACGATTTTTATTTTGACGAATATGCACTGAAGGGTGAGGCTGAATAACTCTTTTCCTGCCAGAAGCTTATGGAAATCAAGGACAAACGCCGTTTCCACTATTCCCTAATTACATAGAATAACGTGTACTCCCTTGGCATGTTGAGTATTTTTGAGGGTGGGAGGTGACAGTATTGCAGCAGCGTCGTCGTACTGTTCATTCAGCCGCCAAAGTAGTGAGCCGAAAGAGGAAGCAGTTGCACAGAAGACGTGTAAAACCCGTGAGCAAGAAGGGTGCAGGAACCCCCAGATACGTCATCCCCCCAATACGGGAGGGAAACCATCCAAACATCCCCATGCTTTCGGTGATTATACCGGCAATGAATGAAGAAAAGACGATTGGCAGAGTTGTTAGGCAGGCGCTTCGCATCTGCAGGGATTCCGAAGTAATTGCCGTTGTCAACGGCTCAACGGACGGCACGGCAGCAGCGGCACAGGCAGCAGGTGCAAGAGTGCTTTTGTATACAGAGGCTCTGGGTCACGATGCAGGAAGACGAATGGGGGCAGCGGCTGCCCGCGGAAGAATCCTCCTTTTTACCGATGCAGATATCCCCATACCTGCAGAGCAGCTCGCTCCCTATGTGCAGGCCATATTGGATGGGACAGATGTAGCGCTTAACGATTATGACGGTCCGGTTAAACGGAATCCTGTACATCCAGTGGTGGAGGCCAAGCATGTCCTGAACAGCATCCTGGCCAGGCCGGACCTGCAGGGAGCTTCAATGACAGCCATTCCGCATGCGTTAAGCCGCAGGGCACTTGATGTCATAGGCGTTCCTTCGCTGGAGGTTCCTCCGCTTGCATTAGCCAAAGCCGTATCGAGTGGATTAGAGGTACGCGCCGTTCATCATGTACCTGTAGGTAAAATGAATGCGGTTCGGGTGAAACGGCGAAGCGGGCCAGATCCGCTGAGCCAAGTGGTGCTGAATGATCATCTGGCAGCGATCAGGTGGATCACCGACGAACTCGGTCCACGCGGAGGGTATTCCGACCTGCAGCGTGTTCGCTGTCTGACGAGGTGAGAAGATGAAAGAACGTTCGAGAGTTGTCCGCCATCGTCGGACGATGAAAAGACAACTGGCGTCCAGACGGAACATTCCCGGGAGAAGGCGGCCGAAGGGTAGAGCAGCCAAAGCTCCAGAACCCAGTTTGAATGCAGTATGGAAGTCGGGTCATCAGGCAGGACACAGTGCACCTGAAGATAGAGCGTTGGCTGCCCAACATGTACGTCTTGCCTGGCGTGAGCACTGGCAGTCCATCTCGGGAAATTTCGGAAGCTATGAAGCTGCCATGCAGGCAGGGAAAGCATATATGCAAGGATACGTGCAGGGTGCAGGATATCCAGTGGATATCGTTCCGCTCCCCCTCCATCATTCTGCTGCCGCTGTTGTCTGTGCGTGCAATGAAGAACGGACACTCGGAAAAGTAATGGCACAGTTAAAGCGGCTGCCGCTGAAGGACATCATTGTTGTGTTGAATGGAACAACGGACGACAGTCTGGATCTGGTGCTGGCCGAGTCCGGTATAACTCTTGTGTATGAACCGGATCGGGCAGGACATGATGTAGGCCGCGCACTTGGAGCGAAAATGACCGAAGCGGAAGTGATTCTTTTTGTGGATGGGGACATGGTGCTTCTGGCAGAACAGCTGGCTCCTTTTCTGTATGCAGTAGACCGGGGAAGCGATGTGGCCCTGAATGATCTGAATTCATTGTTGCCACCGTTTGCCCGGCAGGATGATGTGAGCCGGATCAAGGCGTATCTCAACCGTACTCTCGGAAGACCTGATCTGGGGTCCAATTCCTTGACTGCAGTCCCGCATGCTCTTTCCCGCAAAATGGTTATGACTGTTAAGCCTGAGTCCCTGGCAGTCCCGCCGAAGGCGCAAGCCATGGCGATTCGGCATGGTCTAAGCGTCACGGCGCCTTGCCAGGTGGACGTGATTCGCTCCAATCGTCTGCGTACCACGAATACAGGCAGTGGTAACGAAGTCGCGGGATTGATCATCGGGGACCACCTGGAGGCGATTGCAGCCTGGATGGCGTCAGCAGAGCATGGGCCGGATTCGCGGATGTTATCCCGAGCTGAAGTGGCTTACAGGAGGAACGCCCGATGACACTGACGAGTATCGTGATCCCAACGTATAACGGACTGGACCTGCTGAAGCCGTGTATTGATGCCATTCGGGAGTATACCGGAGCAGGCACGCCTTACGAGATTGTGGTTGTAGATAACGGTTCCGTCGATGGTACGGCAGCCTATTGTGCCCGTGAGCGAGTCCGATTTGTTCGATTACCGGAGAACCGGGGTTTCCCAGCAGCCTGTAATGCCGGGCTGCGTGCGGCTTGCGGTGATGAGCTGCTGCTGCTCAACAACGATGTCACGGTGACCCCGCGGTGGCTCGAAAATCTTCGGTTCGGACTCTACAGTGAAGCAAACATTGGAATCACCGGTCCGGTAACCAATTATGCTAGCGGGATTCAGCAGGTTGACCTGGACTTTGGGAGCATGGAACAGTTCCAGCGATTAGCGGCAGCCAACAATGTCTCCGACCCAACCAGGTGGAAGGAAGTCAGCCGCATCGTAGGACTGTGCATGTTGTTTCGGCGAGAGGTCATGGCGTCCATCGGCTTGCTTGACGAAGCCTATTCGCCTGGACATTATGAGGATGATGATTATTGTTACCGTGCTCGCATGCAAGGGTATCGACTGCTTGTATGCAGAGATGTACTTGTGCATCATCGCGGCAGCGCGAGTTTTCAGAAGACGGACCCGGCTGCATGGAAGCAATTGCTGGAACGTAATCGCTCGATATTTATCCATAAATGGCATGTCGATCCACTTGAATATATTGAGACATCCGATGAGGGAGGGAATGTGGAATGAAAGGTGTAATTCTTGCTGGAGGAACGGGAACACGGCTGTATCCTCTGACGCGGCTGATTAACAAACATCTGCTTCCGGTCGGTAAACATCCGATGATTGTGTATGGCATCGACAGACTCCGTCAGGCGGGTATTGAGGATATTTTGATTGTGATGGGCAAACATTCGGCGGGACTGTATACGGAGTATCTGGGCGGCGGAGCCGAGCTTGGAGTTCGGTTGACCTACCGGATTCAGGAGCAGGCGGGAGGCATTGCTGAAGCACTTGATCTGGCAAAGTCCTTTATTCTTCCTGGTGAAAAGTTTGTCGTACTGCTGGGTGACAATCTGTTCAGTGATGATCTGAAACCTTATGTTGATCGTTATGTGCAGCAACCTGCGGGAACAGCACGTGTGCTGCTGAAAGAGGTGGATGATGCCAGACGTTACGGTGTACCTGTCTTTGACGCGAACCATCCGGAGCGCATATCGTACATTGAGGAGAAACCAAGCCAGCCGAAAACCTCTTACTGCGTAACGGGGATTTACATGTACGATGATCATGTATTCCATCTGATTGACGGCATTACGCCTTCTGCACGCGGGGAGCTTGAAATTACGGATGTCAATAACCACTATGCCTCTGCTGGAGGTCTGGAGTATGACATCCTGCAAAAATACTGGAGCGATGCAGGTACCTTCGAATCGCTGCAGGAAGCTGCAGTCCGCATGAAGGGACAACTGCCATAACATCATGCGCCTGATGCTGCCGCTGTGCGGTGCCCCATGGGACCCGAGTATCCTGCGCCGGAGCTGGAAGGAGGCTCCGGCGCTTTGTGCAGCGGCGCTCCCGTGCATGTCAAGGGAGGGAATGCCATGAGAGTAGCGAAACGGACCGGGCACACGGAAGCCAAGGCGACAGGTAAGCCGCGAGGTACTCGCCCGGCAGCATTTCAAGGGCAAGGCGTTCTGATGGTGACAGGAACCCCAGAGGCTGGAACCCGGCGGGCTGCCGTCAAGCCCGGGCATCGCACTGCGCGGGCCCCGGCTGGCGCACGTACTGCTGTGGCGCGTAAGCCTGCCGGCAGGAAGGCCGCTGCACGCCGACGCTCCGCTGGCAGGCGCGGGCATGCCGCGGCTCACGGCCGCCGCCGCGCAGCACCCCGGCGGGCGCCGCGCCCGGCTGCACGCCGTGCGCCGGTGCCCGCACCGCAAGCCAGCACGCCGAAGGCAGTGCCAGCCCGCGGTGCGGGCACGGCCCCGCTCCGGGCGACACACCACCCGCACGGTGGTGTCGCTCCCGCGGGGCAAGCTGGCGCTGCTGCTGCACATGCGGGCAGCGCCAAGGCCCTGCCGCCTGCAGAGCCGGCAGGCGCACCCGGCGGCTACGCCGAGGGCTACCGCGACGGCGTATTCGCGGGCGGAGAGGCGCTGGTGGCGCAGCACATCCCGCCGGACCACATTCTGCCTGCAGTAGCGGCGGCAGATCTGATCGCGGCGGGTTTCCGCCAATATGCGCCCAGCCTCACCCGTCTGGCCAGCCCCCACGAGGTGGCTGACCAGATCCGGGGGGCGCTGGATGCACAGCGCCCCCTGTCGGTCGTTCGCCTCGGAGATGGCGAACTGCTGACGCTGGCAGCCGATACGGTGCTGCCCGGCGAGCAGGTGCAGGAGCTGGCACCGTTCCTGCCTTACGCAGGGGTGCCGCGCTCCGTTCCCGAGATTCGGGCTGCGCTGGCCGAAGCGATACAGGGGGCGGATTGGGTAGGCGTTCCGATCTCGCGGGCGCCCACGTTTCAAGGCTTGTTATTCCCGGTGATGCGCCACTTCGGGATTGACTGGTCCCGGTTGAAGCTGACCAGTTCCACAATCAACTATAGCCTGCATCAGACGGGGCTGCTGCTGCCTATCCTGCAAGGCCGCCGCGTGCTGGTGATCGGCAGTCAGGCAAGCGGGCTCGGTGCACTGCTTCTCAGTCACGGAATCCATGTGACGGGCATGATTGGTTCCGTTGCCGGGGTTATGGATGTGCCCAGGGTGGTGCAGGAAACGGCAGCGCATTCCTTCGATATTGCTCTGGTTGCTGCAGGGGTTCCGGCCGTAATCCTGTGTCGGCGCATTGCAGGCGAACTCGGCAGGGTTGCTCTGGATTTTGGGCATTTGGCTGATAAATTGGTTACAGGAGAGCTTCATCTCTAATGGAGTCTGGCGGATGGTTGACGCGACGCGACGCATCCGGACGAGGGGAAATGGAGGAAGCAACATGAGCAAACCAGGTATCATCTCCAAGCATCGGGGCTCCGGACCCGACAAAGTTGTTCTGCATTCCGCTGGAAAGAGCACAGTGCGGAAATCGGGGCAGAGAGGGAAAGGCAAGCGGGGGGCCCGAGCTGTTAAACTGTACAAACAAGGGTACAGTAGGGGATACGATGAAGGGGTAAGACAGGGTCAGAGTTCATTTGGATTGTTATTTGAAGGGGTCAGCATCATTATGCCGACCTATAATCAGCGGGAGTATGCCCTTAAATGTGTATCCAGTATCGAGAAGCATACGCCTGCTCCCTACGAAATCATTGTAGTGGATAATGGTTCGAAGGACGGGACGGCAGAAGCGATGCTGCGTAAAGGCGGCATGGTGAGAGTGGCTGCACTGGATGTCAATCGCGGATTTGCCGGAGGTGTCAATCAGGGTCTAATGATGGCGAGAGGCCGTCATATCGTGGTGCTGAATAACGATACGCTGGTCACGCCAGGCTGGCTTGATAACATGATGGCCTGCCTGGACAGTGATCCGGAGATTGGCCTGGTCGGCCCAGTCACCAACTATATAGGAGGCGATCAGCAGATCGATGTTCCGTATTCCGAGGTGCAGGATATGTGGTCCTTTGCCGCCAGACACAACCGGCCTGACCCTGGTAAACACCGGGTAACCGAACGGCTTGTCGGCTTTTGCTGGCTGTTCTCACGAGAGCTGCTGGAGCGGGTAGGATATCTGGATGAAGGATATGCGGTGGGCAACTTCGAAGATGATGACTGGATGATTCGGGTGAAGCTGGCAGGATATAAGCTTGCGGTCGCAGGAGATGCCTTCATTCATCATTTTGGCAGCGTCAGCATGAAGGCGCTGGGCGAACCAGATTTTGCAGCTGTGAACAAGGGGAACGAACAATTTCATTCCACAAAGTGGGGGGATCCTCACGCTCTGGTCGCGAAAACATTGCAGCTGGCACATCATATGGCACAGGAAAATTCATCGGCAGCGCCGGATTCCGCCCATTTGGGCAAAGCCAACCCGCGCCAGCAATTGTCCACGAAGGGCAGTCAGGACGGGGTACCGAAGACTAGACGCAGCAGCGACTTTTATCCGGAAGGCTGCTTCGTGTCTGATACGAAAGGCGATGTATACCGTCTGGCGGGAGGACTGCGCCGCAAGCTGAATATTCCGGTACCGCGCGGCATATCCCCTGTTCAGGTAGCCAAGCCGGATCTGCTGGGGGTCCCTGCTGGAGATCCTGTAATGTCTGCAAGTGAAATTCGGGGCTGGCCGCTTGAAGTGAGGCATGTGCATGTTTCATCGATTCATGACTCGGACACGGGTTGGACGGAAGGCTGTATCCTTGCGGCAGCTGATGCGCCGGAGGTTCGCTATCAGATCAGCGAGGGTAGACGGAGAAAGTTCGCAACGGTGTATGCAGCAGAACGATGGGGCGTACATTCGGGTCATGTATTGAGCGTGTCTCCGGAACAGCTGCATGCAATTCAGGAAGGCTTGCCCATCATCGCACCGCCGCAGCTCTTAAACGAAGATCTGTAAAGATGAGGCTCGCTGTGAACCGGTTCGGCATGATGCGAGATGTAATGTGCAGCATAAGGCTCCATTTCATTTCGCATCCAGGCTTTCCATAGGTTACATACAAGGCAATCTTATGTTTATAGATGATTGAAAAGTAAGCGATTTCATTTTACACTATGACCAATTGAAATCATCGCAGAGCTAACTTAAGCTGCGGTATGGGGATGGTGCATGATGAAGAATGACAGCATTGTACTGGCCGAACGAATAGCCAGTCATTTTTTGCAGGAAAAAGTAAAGGCAGCACATCAGATTGTTGGGAAGGGTTTCGTCAATCAGGTTTGCGTAGTTGAGACGGAAGGTCATCAAGTGGTTGTGCGCATGAACGACAAAGACGAGTATCCCATCTTCTTGAAAGAAAAATGGTGCATTGAGCAAGCCGCCGCCGCTGGGATTCCTGGTCCAGAGACGTTATCCGTTGGAATCATGGATGAAACAGCATATATGATTCAAACGGTAGTCCAAGGGGATAACGGACTCGAAGCAACAATAGACTCCATTGCTATCTGGAGAAAACTCGGCGAGTACGCAAAACGAATTCATTCCATTCCGGCGGCAGGTTACGGAGAACGGATGGACCCTGTCTCGGGTACATTTTATTCCCCGCCGCATGCGGGATCAGATGGCAGCTGGCAGGGATACGTCCAGTACAATATCAATAGCTTGACGGAGCATGATCCCTTAATTGAGCTGGGTGTACTAACTAAAGCAGAATCGAAAAGGGTAAGACAGTGGTTTGAGCGTTTGAAAATGGAAACGTTCCGTTTTGGCCTGTGTCATGGTGATCTCTCATTGAAGAACACGATGGTTGATTTGGCAGGTCAAATTACACTATTGGATTGGGGAAATGCAGAAGTCACTGTGGTGCCGTATGGCGATATCATACATATGATACGATGCCAGATCCATGGAGAAGGGCCAAACAGTGCTGAATTGGAAGCCTTTATAGAGAGTTACGGGCTGAATGAGTATGAGCTGGATCAGATGAGACTTGTGATGGTCTTGAAGACCTTTGATACGCTTCGATGGGCTATCGATCAAAGTCCGGATGAGGTTGATTTTTACGCCGGGGTGGCCCGGAAAGTCCTTACTTTGGTCAAAGCAGCAAGCAGAGACGGATGGATGTAATCGCTTTTTCAAAAAAATTAAATTTAATCTTTCTATGCTGCTATAGGTTTATTCTATTAGGAGCTCCATTGACGCTTGATGGTACGAAGAGTACATTTATAGCCATAATTCTTATTTAACAGGTAGGAATTAAAGGTCTGAGGCGTGCCTCGATCTTATCCTTGAATACAATCAGGAGGGTTATCGATGTCTACATCACCCAAAAAAGTAGTGCTATGGAGCAAAACAGGCTGTCATTTCTGTGGAGAGGTAAAAGCGTTTTTGACGTCCCGGAATCAGCCTTTTGAGAACATTGAAGTGGAAGGCAATGATGTGCTGAGAGATGTGCTAGAAGTGAAATACGGCATACGGCATGTTCCTGTGATTGAAGTTGGAGGAGAAGGCAAGTTTGAGGCTTTGCTGGAACCGGATCTGGAGAAGCTTGCCGCGCTTTTGGCCCATCCGGATGAGGCAGCAGCGGTCTGATCGTCCTTTGCACTATCGGATTGAATTCGTCGTTTCCGGCTATGGAAAGCTGCTGGGACAATGGAACGTAGCCGGGAGCGTACGAATGACCTGTCTTATACAGATCTCTGATTTATATATAGAAAAGTTCTATTAGTCACCCCGTTGACCCTTTCACAGGGCAGTGATAAGATTTGTGAAATTATAAAACTGACCAAACTCATAGGAATAGTTACTTTTGAGTTTCGAAAATGTAAATGTCGTGTCTTGGATCCTGATGCATCATCCTAAATCCAATATGAGGGAAGGCGGAATGTATATGACGGCAAAACGCAGTTTGAAATTTGGAGCCATTGTTCACGGTGTCGGAGGCAGCATGACCACATGGAGACACCCGGAGGTTCAACCGGATGCGAGTGTGAATTTTGAGTTCTATAAGCGCCAGACGCTGAAAGCGGAAGAAGGTAAGTTTGATCTCGTTTTTATTGCTGATGGTCTGTACATCACCGAAAAATCCATTCCCCACTTCCTGAATCGGTTTGAACCGATCAGTCTGTTATCTGCCTTGGCCGCCGTCACTTCGCGGATTGGTCTGGTGGGAACTCTCTCCACGTCCTACAGCGATCCGTTTACGGTTGCCAGACAGTTTGGTTCGCTTGATCTGATCAGTGACGGCCGCGCAGGCTGGAACGTAGTTACCTCCCCGCTTGAAGGATCAGCCAAAAACTATAGTAAAAGCAATCACCCTACCCATCCAGAACGATACCGAATTGCAACAGAATATTTGCAGGTAACCAAAGGCCTGTGGGATTCATGGGAAGATGATGCGTTTGTCCGAGACAAGGAGAGCGGTGTTTTCTTCGATCCATCCAAACTGCATACACTCAATCACGAAGGGGAGTTCTTCTCCGTACAGGGACCACTGAACATTGCCCGTTCACGCCAAGGTCAGCCGGTGATCTTCCAGGCAGGCTCCTCTGATGATGGCAAGACCCTTGCAGCGAAAGAAGCGGATGCGGTGTTTACCGGACATGATACGATCGAGGATGCACAGGCTTTTTACAAGGATGTCAAAACGCGTGCTGCTTCCTATGGACGTTCCTCTCAGGATATCGTCATTCTGCCAGGCATCAGCCCGATTGTAGGACGGACGGAAGAAGAAGCCGAAAGTAAATACGAGGAGGTTGCCAGCCTCGTTACGATCGACAAAGCGCTGGACTATCTGGGACGTTTCTTCGAGCACCATGACTTCTCCCAATATCCGCTGGATGAACCGTTCCCTGAACTGAACGGCATTGGCAGCAACAGCTTCCGCAGCGGCACGGATAAAATCAAGAAGGATGCCAAAGAGCAGGGATTGACGCTGCGCGAAGTGGCATTGCGTGCGGCTACGCCGAAGAGCAAATTCCTGGGTACACCGGAACAGGTAGCTGACAAAATACAGGAGTGGTTTGAAGCAGAGGCCGCTGACGGGTTCATTATCCATTCGGAATTGCCAAGTGGTCTGTCTGATTTTGTGGAACTGGTCGTTCCGATTCTGCAGGAGCGCGGCATTTATCGTACGGAGTACGAGCACGATACACTCCGTGGCAATCTCGGTGTGCAGATTCCGGTTAATCGTTATACGGTTGCCCGGGAGCAAGTGCAGCAGGCATAAGATGAACTGCCCGTGAGATGAGCACTAGAGCCATATGAATCCTTAATTGCAATATTTCCGTGTTTTAAAACCGACTTATCTCATAGGTTATATATAAAATAAAAATGACACCTGTATACACAGAGGGGGAAACGATATGAACAGGTCTATCGCATGGATGAAATTTATGGCACTGGCAGCAGTATTGGTAATGGTATTGTCCGGCTGCGGAGCGGGCAGCAGCTCCAGCGGTGCGGCTCAGGCATCTGGTGGTGAACAGGCGAGTCAAGCGGAGGGAGGGAATCTGACTTTCGCTCTCGCAACTTCACCGGATACGCTGGACCCTCACCGGAGCGGGCTTGCCGTTACGGTACGTGCCATCCGGACCATATACGACAATCTGGTGGTGCAGCTGCCTGACGGTTCCATCAAACCATGGCTTGCCACGGAATGGAGCGTATCTGAGGATGGCAAGAGTTACACGTTCAAGCTGCGTGAAGACGTGAAGTTCCACGATGGCACGCCGTTTAACGCAGAAGCCGTGAAGTACAACCTGGATCGCATCATCGATCCTGCCACCAAAGCTGCCAATTCCCTTGCGCTGATCAGACCCTATCAATCTTCCGAGGTCATTGATGAATACACCATCAAGGTGAATCTGGAAACACCTTCACAGGCCTTCCTGGGCAACTTAAGCCAGGCCCTGCTGGGTATCGTGTCACCTACAGCTGCCAAGAAATATGGCGATCAACTGGGCAAAAACCCAGTGGGCACCGGACCGTATACCTTCGTGAAATGGGATGAAAATGCGGATATCGTCGTTGCCAAAAACAAGGATTACAACTGGGGCCCAGAGACGGTTGAAAACAAAGCCGCACCTCATCTGGATACGATCACGTTCAAAATTGTACCAGAGGAAGCGACACGGATCGGAAGCGTACAGAGCGGTCAGGTACTCGCTGCAGAGACCGTTCCACCGCAAAATGTTGCGGCTCTGAAGAATGACCCGAACCAGCAATTGCTGCAGGCCAATACGGTGGGACTGCCGTATACTCTCTTCTTCAATCTGCGCAAAGCCCCTTGGGATGATGTGAAGGTCAGACAGGCGGTACAATCCGCCGTAGATGTGGAATCTATCGTCAAAACGTTGTATCTGGGCAACTACGAACGAGCCTGGTCTGCATTGTCGCCTGGCATTTTGGGTTACGATGCCTCGCTGGAAGGAAGCATCAGCCCGGACATCAACAAAGCCAATCAGCTGCTGGATGAGCAGGGCTGGGTGAAGGGTGCGGATGGCATACGTGAAAAGGATGGTCAGAAACTGACGCTGCGTTATGTGGATGGTTCCCCAAACCGGGAGAAGCGCAATGATATCGCCGCCATCATTCAGCAGCAGCTGAAACAGGTTGGCATCGCCGTTGAAGTTGAGATTACAAAAGACATTGCCACTGTCATTTATCAGAACTGGGACTATGATCTGTATGGCAACAGCCAGGTCAATTCCGATCCGAATGCCCTATACGCCTTCTATCATACGAGCGCAGAAGGGGAGCGTCCGACGCTGTCCGGGTTGTCTGATCCGAAGATCGACGAGCTGCTGGAACAGGGAGCGGTGGAAACGGATCCCGAAAAACGTGTGAAGATCTATAACGAGATTCAGCAATTTCTGATTGATCAGGCGGTCATTCTACCGATCTATGTATTCCCTTATACGGTAGCAGCATCCAAATCCGTTCAGGGAGTGAAGTTTGATTCGCTTGGGTACCCATTGTTCAACGACGTGCGAATTCAGCCATAACATGAGCAGCCCATCACGCATTCAGGAAGGAGACGACCCGGTATGGTTCAAACGATACTGACTCGGCTTGCAACATCACTATTTGTAATATTCGGAGCTTCGGTGCTGGTGTACTGCATCATGTATCTTCTGCCGGGTGATCCGGTCCTGCTCATGCTGGATCCATCCTCGGCTACACCGGAGATGATCGAGAATTTGCGGGCGCAGCTTGGCCTGGATCAGCCATTTTACATTCAATTTGCGAACTATTTCGGAGACATGCTGCGGGGCGATTTTGGTAAGTCCATGATTAACTCGGATCCAGTGCTTCCCAAAATTCTGGAACATTTCCCGGCCACCCTGGCACTGACGGCACTGAGCTCCATCATTGCGATTACCATCGGCATCACGCTTGGCGTGCTGTCCGCCATCCACCGAAATGGCGTGATTGATTTTATTGCCCGTCTTGTTGGACTGTTTGGTATCTCCATGCCAACGTTCTGGACCGGCATTCTGTTGATCCTGCTGTTCTCGGTTCAGCTCGGCTGGTTCCCGGCCATGGGTTCGGAGGGGTTTGGCTCATTGGTTCTTCCTGCAGCCACACTGGGTCTGGTTGGTGCAGGTTTCATCGTACGGATGGTACGTAACAGTATGCTTGAAATCATTAATGAACCGTTTATCGTCGCCTTGCGTGCCAAAGGGCTTACGGAGCGAACGATCATGTACGTTCACGCTCTGCGCAATGCACTGATTCCGGCCGTAACGGTCATTGGCATGTTGATTGGGGATCTGCTCGCGGGAACCGTCGTGGTCGAAACGGTATTCTCCAGACAAGGAATCGGACGGATTATTGCCGATGCCTTGATGGCGAAAGACCTCCCTGTTGTACAGGGCGTTGTCTTTTTTACGGCAATCATCTACGTGGTGCTGAATCTGCTGGTGGATATCTCGTATGCCTATATCGATCCAAGGGTCAGACGTGCAGTACGTACTTGATCGGCGAGGACCATCTGTACTTTGAGGGATGAGGAAGGAGGACTCTTATGAGCATGAAACCATTGGTGGGTGACAAAAAGGCATGGACCGGCAGCAAAGGGCGTGTACGCCTATGGAATCGCCGTTTGGGACGTCACCGCTTCTCGTTCGCGGTTTCCCGGTTATTCTTTTATGCAGCGCTGCTGGTCGTGTTATTCACCGTTACCTGTGCCATTGTTCCGGGCTGGATTGCTCCTTATGATCCAACTCAGATGATGACGGATGCGATCCTGCAGGCACCTTCTGCTGCGCATTGGTTTGGAACTGATTATTTCGGAAGGGATATCTTCAGCGTCGTCGTGCATGGCAGCAGGGATTCACTGCTAATCGGATTCGCATCGGTGCTTGTCGGAGGCCTGGTGGGAAGTGCCCTGGGGATTATCTCCGGGTATGCAGGTGGAATGGTGGATACGGCGATTATGCGTACTGTCGATATTCTGATGGCTGTCCCGGGAGTACTGCTGGCCTTGTCCGTAGCTGCGGCACTGGGTCCTGGACTGCTTAACATTGCACTGGCCGTTGCGGTAGCCTCCATTCCGGGATATGCAAGGGTCATGCGCGGACAGGTGATGTCTGTCAAAAGCCTGCCGTTTATCACAGCGACACGATCGCTTGGCGGCTCGAACGGACGTATTTTCTGGCGGCATGTCCTGCCGCATTCCCTGTCTCCTCTGCTTGTGATGGCAACATTGGGAGTGGGTACTTCCATCCTGACGGGTTCCGGTCTCAGTTTTCTTGGACTTGGGGTATTGAAGGAAATTCCGGATTGGGGAGCACTGCTCTCGCAGGGACGCGGTTACCTGACCGTAGCCTGGTGGATCTGTACCTTCCCTGGACTTGCCATTACCATGTTTGTACTCGCAGTGAATCTGATTGGAGACGATATCCGTGACCGGCTTGATCCAAGAGTAAAAGGAGCGGCTTGACCGCTATTCCAAGGAGGAGATTCATGATGTCTCATGTCGTTATTATTGCCGGAGCACCTTCCAAACGTTCACGTTTGACCGGCCTAACCGATTATAGCAGCAATAAATTAACCGAAGCAGGTATTACTGTTGAGGTGATACATGTAGCGGATCTGCCGGCTGAAGACCTTGTGCAGGCCCGGTTCGACAGTTCGCATGTGCGAGACGCGTTAGCCGTAGTTGAAGCAGCAGATGCGGTCATTGTGGCTACACCTGTGTATAAAGCATCTTACTCCGGTGTACTGAAGCTGTTCCTAGATCTGATCCCACAGGAGGGGCTTCGCGGTAAAGTGTCACTTCCGCTTGTTATTGGCGGCTCCATTGCGCATCTGCTGGCTATCGATTATGCATTGAAGCCTGTACTGGCCGCACTTGGGGGAAGACATATTTTAGGTGGGGTTTACGCGGTTGATCAAGGCGTAGAGCGTCTGGATGACGGAAAATATGCACTTTCGGCCGACATTACAACCCGTTTGGACCGTTCGCTGGATGAATTGATATTGACACTGGAAAAGGATGGTATTACGATTACTTAAAACCAAGTAAGTTGATTGGTTAAATTGATATAAGGTCAAACGTCTGTGGACCTGGATGCGGAGGCGCTTATGAATATTGAGAACATTGAAGCATTTGTATATATCAATCATTACGGAAGCTTCAATAAGGCTGCCGAAGTACTCTTTTTGTCCCAACCATCTGTAACGGCTCGTATTCAATCCCTGGAACGTGAGCTTGGCTGCAAGCTGTTTGATCGGCTTGGTAAACAAATCGTGCTCACGGATGAAGGCAGAAAATTCCTGCCGTACGCGCAGCAGGTGCTTCAAGTTATCCAAAAGGGCAGGCAGAAGATTCAGCAGCGCCGGACCACACCAGACGCGCTGCGTCTCGGCAGTACCGTATCGGTATCCAACTATGTCATTCCAGACTTCCTGCCCAAAATCAAGGAAGCCTATCCTGAGGTCAACATCAAGCTCACAACGGCTACAACCGATCAATTGATCGCAAAGCTGCTGAATCAGGAGATTGATCTGGCATTTGTACGCAAGGTCATGCACCCAGCCATACGTACCATTGCTTTTTATGAGGACCCGATCCAGCTGTATGTTTACAAGGGACATCCATTTATTGAACGCGGACACGTCAGCATGGAGGCGATTCGCAATGAGCGGCTGGTGTTCTTCGAATGCGGTTCCCTGGACTGGCTACGTATTCACCGTGCGTTCGACTCCCTGGACCATCCGCCGGATATTACATATCATGTGGACCATTCGGAAACGGCGAAGAAACTGGTTCTTCAGGGAGCGGGTATTGCCTTCCTGCCGGGACTGACGGTGCAGAAGGAAGTGCAGGACCAGGAGCTGTTTCCCATTCAGGTTCATGAAGTTGCTGGTGTATCGCTGCAAATTAGTGTCGTGACGTTAAAAGAAGAACATTCACCGTTTGCAGAGCCCTTTGGGGAGCTGCTGCGGCAGTTATAGAAGCAAGAACGGGCTTGGCAGCCGAATACGGCAGCACAATTGGAGGAGGAGAAACGTATGGGGATTCGCCTTGGCATATTGGATCAGACCCCAATCTATGAAGGGGAGACACCGGTGGATGCATTCCGGCATACCATTGAGCTGGTACAGCGTGCAGAGCAGCTTGGATTTCACCGGTTCTGGGTATCGGAGCATCACGATTCAGGACATGTGGCAGGTTCTTCGCCAGAAGTGCTGATTTCGCATTTGCTGGCACATACAGAGCGAATTCGTTTGGGTTCCGGCGGGGTGATGCTCCAGCATTACAGTCCTTACAAGGTTGCCGAGAATTTTAATGTGCTCGCAGCGCTTGGACCGGGAAGGATCGATCTGGGCATAGGACGTGCGCCAGGAGGACTGCCCCGTTCTACGCAGGCTCTGCAGCAGGGCATTCAGGAGGCAGCTTCACTGAAGGAGAAAATACGTCAAGTGAAGCAGTATATTCATAATGAACCGCATGCAGATGAATCCCATCCACTTGCCGGTTTAAGTGCTGCACCTGTGTCCGAAATACCTGCCGAGCTGTATGTGCTTGGAGCAAGTGTCGATAGCGCTGGCATGGCGGCGGAACTAGGACTCCCTTATGTGTTCTCCTTGTTTATTAATAGCAATATTGAAGTGGCACAAGAAGCCCTTCGTGTCTACCGCGAGCAATTCAACCGTTCAGAAGGCCGGGAGCCTTACGCCGTTCTTGCGATCTCCTTAATTGTGGCAGAGAGTAAGGAAGAGGCTGAAGAGCTGGCAAGTGAGCATATGCTGGTCAAGATCCACCTGGAGAATGGCAAAGTACTGACGGTTGGTTCGGTGGAGCAGGCAGAAGAATTCGGACGGCAATCAAACGAGAAATATCGCATTGAGGTTCTGGAGCCGAGTGTAACCCGCGGCACGAAGGAAACGGTGGGTCAGGCTCTGCAAAAGTTTCAGGATGAGTTTGCCGTGGATGAGTTGATTGTCACAACAGCCACACGTGATTTCGCGAAACGCATTCGCTCTTTTGAATTGCTGCGCGAGGCATTGGATGAACAGGGACTGGGTGAATTCTGGATTGAATCCGAACCTGCGCAAGCGGCTATTAGTTAGATCAGAATTCAGAACCCGCTTTTTTTGCAGCACATAGATGACGATGAAGGAGGCAGCGTTATGAAGAGTGAGCTGGAACAGCCCAAGCAGCAGGCAGGGCAAGAAGAAAGAGGCACGCAGCGCATCCCTGCTGAAACCGATGAAGCATTTGCGGAGCGGCTAATCGCGATTCGGCGGCATCTGCATCGCTATCCGGAATTGTCGGGCGAGGAAAGGGAAACAACGGCCGCCATCCGCGGCTGGCTGGAGGAGGAAGGGGTACGTATCGCAGATGAATATTCACTGCGTACGGGTCTTATTGCCGAAATCGGACAAGGGGACGGCCCTGTCGTTGCCCTCAGAGCAGACATTGATGCTCTGCCGATTCAGGAAGAGACGAAGCTTGAGTTTGCTTCCCAGGCCGCTGGCAAAATGCATGCTTGCGGGCATGATGCACATACGGCCATATTGGTTGGTGCAGCACGATTGTTGAAACAGCGGGAGTCGGGGCTGCCAGGCAAAGTAAGGCTCCTGTTCCAGCCTTCTGAGGAAAAAGCAACGGGCGCACGGCAGGTTATTCAGAGCGGAGCGCTGTCTGACGTCCGTGCCGTGTTTGGTCTGCATAACAAGCCTGATCTTCAGGTCGGCACAGTCGGTATCCGGGAAGGAGCACTTCTAGCAGCGGCGGATGGTTTTGTAGTAAACGTCGAAGGGGTGGGCACACATGCAGCGGTACCTGAAGCGGGAATCGATCCGATTGTTGTCGCCTCGCATATTGTAACGGCTTTGCAAGCGATCGTGAGCCGCAATGTGGGTGCACAGGAGAGCGCCGTGATTAGCGTGACCAAGATTCATAGCGGAACAGCCTGGAATGTCATTCCGGATCAGGCCATATTGGATGGCACGGTGCGTACCTTTGACGAGAAAGTCCGTGCACGTATTCGTGAACGATTCAACCAGGTCGTGTCTGGTGTGGCGGCTGCATACGGTACACGGGCGACGGTTCGCTGGATTCAGGGACCACCTGCTGTGGTTAACGATGCTTCGCTGGCTTCCGCGGCGGAACAGGTGGCGGTTCAAGTGGGATTAAACAGCGTTACACCGTTGCCCTCTCCGGCTGGTGAAGATTTCTCCTTTTATCAGAAGGAGGTTCCGGGCTTGTTCCTTTTCCTGGGTACATCCGGACCGCATGAGTGGCACCACCCTGCATTCGATCTGGATGAACGGGCGCTACCTCTGGGAGCGCATCTGCTCGCTGCTTTGGCAGAGCAAGCACTGCAAAACGTGCAGCTCCAGGGTGAGTGATGAGATAAACGCAAGAACCAAACTGTGTGCTTTGAAAGGACGGTTACCCTCATGGGGGGACCGTTTTTTTGTCTAATAGGCAGAAAAATGAATGCAAAACAAAGAGATGGATTCAAAACAAAGAAGCTTCTTGAAATGGAAAAATATTGTTGACGGCCTCAATTTTGTATGCTATATTTTTCTCGATTATTAATCGTAAAAATTACTATTAAGGCAACGGAGTAGCGCACAGGTGAAACTCATCCGAATCTGAATGAACAGGAATAGAGGTAGCTGGGATGAAACAGGAGATCGAATTTATCAAGTTTAATCCAACACAGAATATGACGGTTTTGGTGAAAACAAGTCATCCAGCAGAGGAGTACCAACATATCGCTTCAAGCATCATGTCCTACGATCATGTATATGCGGAGCAGGTCGGATTTATTGTGCCAACCCTTCAGCGCGGAGCTGCAGCACGGTTGCATATGGCCGGAGGGGAGTTTTGTGGTAATGCCTGTATGGCTCTAGCTGCCTACCTTGCATCTGAACAGGAGATGGGTTCTCAAGATTATACTGAATTGCTGCTTGAGGTCTCTGGTACAGAGCAGTTGATCACCTGCCAAGTGAGGAAGCAGCTGAATGAATACTTTTGTCAGGTGACCATGCCGATTCCCAGACAGATTGAACGGCAGACCATACCGTACGAAGGCATCGATCTGGATATGATTATTGTCCGGTATGAGGAGTTCATTCATATCGTGGTGGAGGTGGACGGGTTCGATGATGGGATCCGAAAAAGAGCACAAAACCTCGCGCGTCTGCTTGGACTAACCCTGGGAGACAAACTGATTGGCATTTTGTTGTTCAATCCACGTTCCGAAGAGTTGGCTCCACTGATTTATGTTCCCGGACTGGATAGCCTGATATGGGAGAGAGGATGCGGTTCAGGTACAGCTTCGCTTGGCGCTTACCTTGCATGGAAGACAGGAAGGGAGATTACCGCCCGAATTAAACAGCCCGGAGGTTCGATCAACGTCGTGGCCCGGTTTGCTGAACATGGGCTGGGGAGTATTCACATTGAAGGTTCTGTCGGCATTGTGGCACAGGGGAAAGCTTTTATTGATGTACAACAGATGGACATGAATAAGGGGGAAACACATGAATACGGTCGTGGATTTTACCAGACAGTTGAATGATTTTCTGAATACCTTTGAACAACTTGCCCGGAAATACGATCATTCCATTCATCATGCGGAACAGATGGAGCTGGCCATCAATGCCTATTCCCAGTGGATCACCGATAAGCGCCATGAGTCGTTCTGGGCAGAGAAGGAGCATGAGGAGGGCACCGGGTTCACACAGCTTGTACTGAATCTAAGGCATCAATCTTCCCGCTGCGTAGCGATCATGGAGAAATATCGGGCATTGAAGCTGCAGCACGGAGAAGTGGAGATTGCGGATTATTTCAAAAATATTGAGGAATGCATTGAGAAGGAATTCGGCAGTTTCCATGTGACTTCAGACTCCAAGGTGCTTCTGATCGGATCGGGAGCATTTCCAATGACTCCCCTGCTTATCGCCAGAAGGACGGGGGCACAGGTGATAGGCATTGATATTGATGAAGAGGCGATCGGGTTAGGCCAGACGGTTGTGAATACATTGGGGGCCGGTCTCCGCATCCATTTGCAGAAGGCATCTGTTCAGGAACTCGATGTTACGAAAGAAGCCACGCATATCATTTTCAGTTCCACAGTCGCCATGAAGTATGACATCCTAGATCAGCTTCATTCGCTCACCAATGAACACGTTGTTGTTGCGATGAGATATGGCAATGGATTGAAGTCCTTGTTCAATTATCCCCAGCAGGAGACGGATCCGCTGAAATGGCGAATGGTGGATAACATTTTGCGTCCACACGATGTGTTTGATATTGCACTGTACCAGAAAGCATCGCAGGTCGGATGAAGGAGGCGGATAGGGTGGATTTTGAACGAGTCTTAATCATGGGAACCGGACCTGCATCCGTTCAATTAGCTGTACTGTTCAAGAAACAACGAGGGTCCACCATTGGCATAGCCGGAAGGCAATCGGTCAGATCGGATGAGTTCTTCAGCTCATTAAAACAAAATGACCAGCAGATTCGCGTAAGTGTTCAGAACGAGAAGCACCGGATCGTGGAAGGCGAGTGTAGAGTGGATCGGATTTTTACTGGGTACAGCCGGATTGAAGGCAGCTGGGATACGCTGATTCTTGCTGTCACGACAGATGCTTATGTTCAGGTATTAAGTCAGATGAATCCGGACGTCCTGAAGCAAGTCCGATGCATCGTGCTGGTATCTCCCACATTTGGATCGAACCGCCTGGTTCATCAGTATGTAAGTGAGCTAGGCTACACGTCTGAAGTGATGAGTTTTTCCACCTATTGCGGGGATACGCGATGGGCGGATCGTCAGCCCTCCAATCATGTCGTGACAACCGGAGTGAAGAAAAAACTGTATATCGGTTCCACACGAACCCCTTCAGAAGCAGTGAACGAATTATGCAAAATGGTTGAACAGCTCGGAGTGGTGATGGAAGTGATGGCCTCCCCGTTTGAGGCGGAGACGCGAAACATCTCGCTGTATGTGCATCCGGCGTTATTCATGAATGACTTTTCTTTAAACGCGATCTTTGGAAACGCTGACGTCCAGACGTATGTCTACAAGCTCTACCCGGAAGGGCCTATCAACCAATATCTCATTCGGGATATGCTCGCAGGATGGAAAGAAATCATGAGGATTACAGACCGGCTGCACATACGGCCGCTCAACCTGCTTCAATTCATGACGGACGATAACTACCCGGTTCATTTGCAGAGTTTATCGCGCTCTGATATCGAAGAATTTGTCGGTTTGCAGGACATACATCAGGAGTATTTGCTGTACATACGGTATACCTCTTTACTGATTGACCCTTTCTCGCAGCCGAACGAACAAGGGAAATATTTTGACTTTTCGGCCGTGCCATTCCGGAAGATGTTCATCAATCACGAAGGACAGCTTGAGATCCCAAGGATGCCCCAGGAAGATTATTACCGCATCAAAATCATTCAGGGCATTGCAAGGCATCTCCGGGTGGACTGCCCTACCATAGACAAATTCATCGCAACCTATGAGAACAAACTGGTGCAAGTGGCACAGGAACATAGAGAGCTGCCGTTATCCAGCGCATTTCAGATCCGGACGTTTGCTGATGATCTGAACATGATCTGTGAAGGACTTGAAATCGATCATCAGGAGGAAACATTGTGAAAAAGGGAAGATCCAGTATGGGCTTAAGTATTATATTTGCGCTGATGTTGGTCGTATTGGCCGGTTGCGGCGAGAAGGGAACTGCACAGACGGGGGCAGCCGAGGGAGAGAAGAAGACGGATCTGATCTATGCTTCCGCCAAGGATATTAATGATATGAATCCCCATTTGTACACAGGCTCCATGCCTGCTCAAGGTATGGTATATGAGTCATTGGTAGAGAACACGGCAGATGGCATTCAGCCCTTGCTTGCGGAATCATGGGATATTTCCAAGGACGGTAAGGTCTATACCTTTCATTTGCGAAAAGATGTGAAATTCCAGGACGGAGAACCGTTCAACGCCGAGGCGGTCAAAGCTAACTTTGATGCAGTCCAGGCTAATAGTGAGAAACATGCGTGGATTAAGCTGTCCACCAAAATTGTGAGTACAAATGTCATTGATGAACACACCGTTGAATTGGTGCTGTCCAGTACCTATTATCCGACATTGGTGGAATTGTCCATGACCCGGCCCTATGTGTTCATTTCCCCAAAAGACATGATCCATGGCGGGACCAAGGATGGTGTGAATGGTTACCATGGAACAGGGCCATACATGCTTACGGAGCATAAGGTAGACGAGAATGCAACGTTTGAGGCGAACGAAAGTTATTGGGGAGGCAAACCTGAAATTCAAAAAATCGTAGCCAAAGTTCTCCCGGCAGGAGAGACAACGTTTCTGGCCTTGCAAAAAGGCGAAATTGACTTCGTGTTCACCGATGACCGGGGTGCCGACAGTATTGATGTTCATGCCATGAATCAACTGGCGGAATCAGGGGAGTATCAGGTCATACGAAGTGAACCGATGAACACAAGCATCATTGCGGCCAACAGCAGCAAAAAGGATAACCCGGTCAGTGAAACAGCCGTTCGAGAAGCCGTTTGGCATGCCATTGATCGGGATACCATCAGCAACGACATCTTTGAGGGAACACAGACACCTGCCCAAACCCTATTCTCTTCCAATGTGAACTACGCCGACGTGGAATTGAAGACACGTCCTTATGATGTAAGCACTGCAGAGAAGCTGCTGGACGAAGCAGGCTGGACTTTAGGCAGTGGTGCTGCTGTACGAACTAAAGAGGGGCAAGAGCTGAAGATGGATTTATATTATGACAGCAACTCCTCTACGCAGAAAACACAGGCTGAATACATTCAGAATGAATTGAAAAACATCGGTATCCAGCTATCGATCATCGGCGAAGAATCCTCATCCATCGCTAACCGAAGATCAACGGGCGAGTATGATCTGCTGTTCAATCAAACATGGGGACTGGCTTATGATCCACAGAGCACCATTTCTGCCTTTGCCTCAAGCTCAGCCTATCTGCATACAACAAGCGGAATGCCTGATGCCGAGGAACTGTACGCCCAGATTGAAGACGTGATGGTATCGACCGATGAGAATACAAGGAAATCGCTGTACGCTGACATCATGAAGAGGGTTCACGAGGAAGCTGTGTTCATCCCTCTTACCAACGGAAGCATGACGATCGTTGCACCCAAAAATTTGGATGGCATTGCGTTTAAGCAGACCCAATTTGAGCTGCCATTTGAGCGCATGAAATTTCAATAGGGTCCATTGGATTTTATGTGAAAAAGGAGATGGATATGGGGAGTTTTATCGTCAAACGGATTCTGCTTGCAATACCCCTGCTGCTGATTATTTCGTTTCTAACCTTTGTTCTGATCAATCTGTCCCCGCTGGATCCTGCCGTTGTTGTGCTGCAGGCGCAGGAAGTTCCGCAGATTACGGATGAGTTGATTGCCCAAACCAAGGCAGAGCTCGGCATGGATCGGCCGTTTATGATTCAATATGGAAACTGGCTGCTGGCCTGTCTTCAGCTGGACTTTGGCGAGTCCTATGTGACCGGAAATTCCGTCTGGTCCATGATTGGCCCGGCATTTGTGAACACGCTCAAATTAACGCTGATTTCCTCTGTCTTCATTATCTTTTTCTCAATCCTGTTAGGTGTAATCTGTGCGATGAAGGAAGGGAAAATGATGGATAAGTCCGTACGAGGTTTCTCCTTCCTGCTCACGGCGATACCTTCCTACTGGCTTGCAGCTATGCTGATCTGGTACTTCTCCGTCAAGCTTGATCTGCTGCCCACCAGCGGAATGGATTCGGCGCAGAGCTATATTCTTCCGGTCATCGTCATTACGGTAAGTTATGTAGGGATCTACTTCAGGAGCGTTAGAAGCTCCATGCTTAACAATTTAAATGAAGACTATGTTCTATACGCCCGAGCCAGCGGAATCCCCGAGAGAAAGGTAACAATGCATATCTTGCGGAATTCGCTGCAGGTGTCCGTTTCCATCTTTTGTATGGCCATCCCTATTGTACTTGGAAGCACGGTTGTGATTGAAAATGTGTTCGCCTGGCCAGGTCTGGGCCGTTTAAGCATCAGATCCATCCTGAGCCGGGATTTTCCGATTATCCAGGCGTACGTGCTTATTCTGGCTGTCACGTTTGTACTATTTAATACACTTTCCGATATCGTGAACGCGGCACTGAATCCCAAACTCAGAAAGGAATTCGAATGAGAAACCTTCGCAATTTAAGCCAGGATAAGCTCGCCATGGCGTCTCTTGCTTTTATCGTGGTGCTGATCGTTGCTGGCGTTCTTGCTCCCTTGTTTGCACCGCATGATCCCGAAGAAGTGAACATGAAGCTCAGGTACGCATCAGCATCGTGGTCGTATCTCCTTGGCAATGATCATCTGGGCAGATGTGTGTTGTCGCGGCTGATCTATGGCATTCGGCCAAGTGTACTGTGGGTATTGGTTGCTCTGCTGGCTTCTGTTCTTCTGGGGGCCCTCGTGGGGTTCATCTCAGGTTACTTCAAAGGAAAAACCGACGCCATCCTCATGAGGATCTGTGATATTATGCTTTCTTTTCCGGGATACGTGATGACGCTTGCGGTAGTTGGCATTTTGGGCGCTGGTCTTGAAAATATTTTGATCGCCTTTGTGGTCATGAAATGGGCATGGTTTGCCCGGGTTATTCGTACATCGGTCATGCAATATTCCGAGATGGATTATGTGAGATTCGCCAGGGGTTCGGGAATCAGCCACCTGCGCATCATTCACAAGCACATTTTGCCCGTTACCTTTTCCGACATTGCTGTCATTTCGAGCAGCTCCATTTGCTCCATGATCCTGCAAATTTCCGGGCTGTCATTTCTCGGATTGGGCGTTCAGGCACCGCAAGCCGAGTGGGGCATGATGCTGAATGAGGCCAGAGAAGTCATGTTCTCCAGGCCGGAGCTGATGCTTGCGCCTGGTCTGGCGATTGTTTTGGTCGTATCGGCATTCAATTTTCTGTCCGATGCGCTGCAGGTGGCGCTTGACCCCAAATTGATGACGTCCAAACCGGGCGGCAAGCTTCGCGGAAGGAAGAGAGGTGAACAGGTCTCTTATGAATATATTGGAAGTTGAGCAGCTGCGAATATGGGATGCCCTTACGGAAGAAGTCATCGTGCCCAATAGTTCATTCCAGTTGAAGCAAGGTCAGTGCCTCGCCATTGTTGGGGAAAGTGGGAGCGGCAAGTCGATGACATGCAGGTCCATCATGCGCCTGAATAAACCAGCCATCCGGCAGTCCGGCCGGATTCTGTTCCAAGGGGTAGATTTGAACCAGCTCACGGAGCAGGAAATGCGCAAAAAAAGGGGCCGAAATCTGTGCATGATCCTCCAGAACGGAATGGGTGCATTTGACCCTTCCTGTGTGATCGGTGTTCATCTGAGAGAGACCCTTCAGGCGCATTACGGATGGAATGCCAAGGAAGTGGAGCAGAACATGAAATTGGCCATGGAGCGCGTCATGCTGAGAAATCCGGTGCACATCATGAATCAATATCCTCACCAGTTGTCAGGAGGCATGCTGCAGCGCATCATGATTGCGCTGGCACTCGTGCTGGAACCGGATGTGATCATAGCGGATGAACCTACAACGGCTCTGGATACGATTTCCCAATACGAAGTGATCGAGCAGCTGATCCGATTGCGGGAACGGATGGGATGCTCCATGATCTTTATTTCGCATGATCTGGGAGTCGTACGGAAGATCGCGGATGAGGTTCTGATCATGAAGGATGGACATATTGTGGAGTCGGGCAGCATTCACTCCGTCTTTTCGAAACCGCAGCACCCGTATACACAGTTTTTGGTATCCACCCGCCGGGAGCTAAGCCATCATTTCAGGCAGTTGATGCAGGAGGAACAGCATATTGCTAAACGTTGACCATGTTCATAAATCGTATCCACTAGGCGGCTTGTTTTCCGGAGGCCGGAAATCCGTTCTGCATGATGTCAGTTTTGAATGCTCGCGCGGAGAATGCCTGGGTATCATCGGGGAGAGCGGGAGCGGAAAATCCACCTTGGGCAGACTGATTTTGGGGATGGAACGCCCGGAGCAAGGAAAGATTTTGCTCGAAGGCAGATCTGTGCTGGACAGAAAGGCGAGAAGGGGCCGGATCAGTGCTGTTTTTCAGGATTACAAGTCGTCGATCAATCCGTTTTTTACGGTCGAGGAAGCCATTATGGAACCATTACGCCTACAAAAAAAGAACCCGGAAGACCATGCCCATTCGCTCAAAATCGATGTGCTGCTTAGCCAGGTGGGGCTGGACAACTTATACCGATCCAGGTACCCACATGAATTGTCAGGAGGAGAAGTTCAGCGGGTTTGTATCGCCAGGGCCATCTCAACAGAGCCTCAGTGCATTGTGCTGGACGAAGCAATCAGTTCATTGGACGTATCGGTTCAGACTCAGGTGCTCCATGTGCTGAAAGAGCTGAAGGAGATCTATCAGTTGACATATATTTTCATCACCCATGATATACAGGCAGCTGCTTATATTTGTGACAGAGTGGTCATTTTCAGGGAGGGTCGCATCGAAGAAATGGTGCCTATCGAGCAGCTGAGAACCGTGAAATCCGAGTATGCGAGAAAGCTGCTGGATCATTTAATTACTTTCTAAAGGAGAACACACCGTGAGTGGAGCATTGTCATGGCCTTTTCTGCGTTTATATCTATTGACGCTCTTATACTTTAGCGCTAACGCCATCCTCAATGTCATCATCCCTTTAAGAGGTGAATCATTAGGAGCAAGCAGCACTGTCATTGGTCTCGTCATGGGAGCGTACATGTTCACAACGATGTTTTTCAGGCCATGGGCAGGTCAGATTATCCAAAAGCATGGCCCGATCAGGATTCTTCGAATCATTCTGATTCTGAATGGGCTGGCGCTGATCCTGTATACCTTTACCGGATTGGGGGGCTATTTTGTAGCCCGTGCCCTGCAAGGTGTGTCTACCGCCTTTTTCTCCATGGCGCTTCAGATCGGCATCATCGATGCATTGCCCGAGAAGGATCGTTCACAGGGGATCTCATACTATTCCCTCTTTTCCTATATTCCGGGCATTGCCGGGCCGGTGCTTGCTCTGGGACTGTGGAATGCGGGCGGAATGGATTATTTCACCATCTTCATGATTGTGATCGCCATGATAACGGGACTGTTTGGTTACAGTATCAGGATGGAGAAGACGAAGGAACCAGGGATTGACACAATACAGGACAAGACTGGACAAAAGTTCGGTATGCTGGCTTCCTTCGGGGAGCTAATCCGAAATCCGTTTTTGTTCAAATGCAGTGTCATTATGCTCATCTCGTCGATTGTGTTCGGTGCCATAACTGCGTTTATTCCGCTTTACGCTCCACAATTGAATCACGGAAATGCCGGAGTGTTTCTGATGATTCAGGCTGCGGTGGTCGTGGTTGCCCGTATTGCGCTTAGAAAAAAAATCCCGTCGGACGGAACATGGCACTCTTCCTTTATGATGGGAACGATGCTGCTGCTGACACTCGCTGCTGCGTGCGTAGGACTGTCCATTCAGGCAGGTGCAATCCTATTTTATCTGGGCGCGGGACTCATGGGCATTGCACAGGCCATCGTGTATCCAACGCTGACGACCTATCTGTCTTTTGTCCTGCCACAGACGAACCGCAACGTGCTCATTGGTTTATTCATTGCAACAGCGGATTTGGGCGTTTCGCTTGGGGGTGTCGTTATGGGACCAGTTGCTGATCTGTTTTCTTTTTCCTGGATGTATTTGATATGTGCAGTACTTGGAGCACTGATGATTGTTTTTGCGTATGACCGTAGGGGACTATTGTCAGCGATGAGATAGCAGGAAGGCTGATGCGGAATGCGTCGGCTTTTTTCTGTTGTTTGATTGTTAGCATGGAAAGTACGCATACCAAGCATTGACAAGACAAGCAGTATACGATAAATTGTCCTTTTCATCATAATGATTACGATTATTTGACTTGTCTGTTCTGGCAATAGTGAGAAAGTGGGGACAAACTTTTGGATGCTTCTGCAAACAATCATGGCAAATTAAACCCGGTCTCTTTTTCCTTTATCCGGTTTTATATGCTGGCTTTTTTATTTTTTGCCGCAAATTCGGCCTTAACGATTATTCTTCCACTGAGAAGTGAGGCAGCAGGATTGAGTCAGGCCGAGATTGGCCTCATGATGGGAGCTTACATGTTCACGTGTATGCTGCTGAGGCCGCTGGCTGCACAGCTTCTGGGGAAACATGGTCCTCTCCGGGTCATGCAATGGCTGCTTCTTTTGCATGCCGCAACACTGGTGCTCTTCATGATCGGTGATGTGGAAGCATACCTCTGGCTGCGGGCATTGCAAGGTGTGGCGACTGCGTTTTTCTCCATGACCATGCAGGCAGGCATTGTGGAAAAGCTCGAAGATAAGGACCGAGCACAGGGGCTATCCATGTATACACTCTTTACGATGGTTCCTTCTCTTATCGTTCCGATTCTGGCGATACAAATCTGGGAGAGTGCTCGCGAGATATGGTTTACAGTCCTCATGATTGGTTTGGCGGCACTGCCACTGCTAATCGGATATCGTGTAGATCTGCCCAGACGTACGGTGCAAAATCAGTCATATACGCTAAGGGACATGATCCGCTCCTTTCGTGGCATTTGGCGCAGTACACCGCTGTTGATCAGCAGTGCAGTCATGCTGTTTGCTTCCTGCGTATTTGGAGCAACGGCGACGTTTCTTCCGCTGTATATGGTATCGACGGGACTTGCGAGTGCTGGGATGTTTTTAACGATCCAGGGACTGGTTGTTATTCTATGCCGATTTATGCTGCGCAAAAAAATACCTTCCGACGGGAGCTGGAATACCTGGCTAATCGCAGGATTACTGCTGTGTGCAGCTCTGGGAACCCAGATGCTCGCGCTGCTGGAGCTCATTGGTCCTTTGGTGTACTTGTCCGCGGTGTTTAGTGGTTTTGCCCTGGCACTCATGTATCCCACATTAACGACGTATCTGTCCTTCGTACTCCCTGCTGATTCCAGGTATGTGCTAATGGGCATGTTCATGTCCTCCTACGATCTGGGTTTCTCCTTGGGCGGACTCGCCATGGGTCTGATTGTTCAGAACAGCTCCTATTCCACGATGTTTACGATCTGTACGTTACTTTCCGTGGCGGCCCTGATGCTGGTCGTTATATTTAGAAAACGGATGGAATCAGGGAATAGAGAAAGGTTCTCTACTGCAAACTGAGGAAGCTCACTATACAGGCAATACGTTGTGGTGTGCTGGTTTTAACGAGTCGTGCTGCCTGACCATAGACTGCTATTTGGATGCAAAAGTTAAAAGGCTTACGGACTGGATTTTTCGGGACGCATCATGATGATGTGAACTGCCGGAACCAGATCGTAGGTCTTTTTTTTACAGAAATGATTTGACAAGAGAAGCCAACAGGATTATAGTCATTGTTGTTAATCGTAATAATTACTAATAAGGCCAATAACAGATTGGCTGTCACTATAAGGAGCAGATATAAATGACACAAAAGCAAGTTCCGGTAACGGTCCTCAGCGGTTACCTTGGTTCAGGTAAAACGACGGTCCTTAATCATGTACTGCACAATCGGCAGGGGCTTAAGGTAGCCGTCATTGTGAATGACATGAGTGAGGTGAACATTGACGCAGCGCTGGTCAAGGGAGAAGCCACGTTGTCAAGAACGGAAGAGAAGCTGGTTGAGCTGTCCAATGGCTGCATCTGCTGCACGCTGCGGGATGATCTGATGCAGGAGATCGAGAAACTGGTGAACGAAGGCCGGTTCGATTATATCCTGATTGAATCCACGGGCATCAGTGAGCCTGTTCCGGTAGCACAGACCTTTACATACGCCGATGAAGAATCGGGTATTGATCTGACCCGTCTGGCGAAGCTGGACTGCCTGGTAACAGTGGTGGATGCCAACCGGTTCTGGCATGATTTTGCCTCAGGACAGAGTCTTCTGGATCGGAGTCAGGCAGCAGGAGAGGAAGATACCCGTGACGTGGTGGATTTGCTGATTGACCAGATTGAGACGTGTGATGTCCTGCTGCTGAACAAATGTGATCTGGTCGATGAAGTGGAGCTGAATAAGCTTGAAAGCATCATCCGTAAACTTCAGCCCCATGCCAAGATTATTCGGACCGTGAAGGGGCAGGTGAATCCTGCTGAGATTTTAAATACCGGTCTCTTTGATTTTGAAAAAGCGAGCATGTCGGCTGGATGGATTCAGGAGCTTGAAAAAGAATCACACACCCCCGAGACGGAAGAGTACGGAATTGGCTCCTTCGTGTACCGTCGCAGAAAGCCATTCCATCCCGCACGTCTGGCTGAGTTCATGAGCTACTGGCCGGAAGAGGTCGTTCGTGCCAAAGGCCTGGTTTGGCTGGCGGCTGAAGGAGATGTAGCAGCAAGCCTGAGCCAGGCGGGGCCATCCATTCAGTTTGGACCTGCCGGACATTGGGTCGCGGCCTTGCCGGAAGCGGACAAGGAATTGATTTTTCGCACCGAGCCGGATGTCCTGGACAAATGGGATGCTCAGTGGGGGGACCGCCAGACCGAGCTGGTGATGATCGGGATCGAGATGGAGCGTCACATGATTGAGGATGAGCTGGACCAGTGCCTGCTCAGTGATGAGGAGATGCAAGCCGACTGGGGAGGGTTTGATAATCCGCTGCCGTGGCCCATTGAACCCGTCTGATCGAAAGAAGGTTCTGTAATTGGAATTGTAAGGTGTAACATGTTCAAAAAAATCGTAGAGGAGCTGTAAATGATGGCCAAAAAATCAAAAGTCGTACGTGAAAAACAGCGTCAGGCAACGGTAGCCAAGTACGCAGAGCTGCGCCGGGAGCTGAAGGAAAAAGGAGATTATGAAGCGTTGCAGAAGCTGCCGCGTAACGCCTCTCCAACGAGACTGAAAAATCGCTGCGAACTGACAGGACGTCCAAGAGGATATTTGCGCAAATTCAAGGTTTCACGAATTGTCTTCCGCGAACTGGCCCATCAGGGACAGATTCCGGGTGTGACCAAGTCCAGCTGGTAACGCAGAGGACATTCATTTTGGCAATGAAAGGCTGTGAACTGATATGCTGGACTCGCTTACCATTCGAAGAATTCAGTCACTCATGAATGGGTACATCCACGAGAAGGTGCCTGCACCACTCCGCACGATGGTGAAGCTGACCTATGTGATGAATGACGACGAGCTCATTCTTACGGAGGAAAGGCCAGCGGGTGAAAGGTATCAATGGGATATGCTGCCGATAGCCCGGTTTCATTGGGAAGGTAAACAATGGAAGGTATACGCCCAGGATGAATATAGCAGCTGGAATGCTGTAGACGTTATTGAGCCTTGTCCCGACTTTGAGGATTTGCTCGAACAAGTTGAACGGGATGAGATGGGCATATTCTGGCGCTGAGTCCAACCAATGCAGAGCTGAAATAATCTGTCTCTGGTTCTACGAAGTGACTCTGGATTGATGATGGAGAAGCAGGCTCTATTATAGATGTAGTAATAGAAAAGGCGCCGTGCAGATGCAGCGGCGTCTTTTGCTTGGGTATTGCATGAATAAAGTGATATGTGACTTGGCAGGATAGTTGAACAAGATTCATCAATATGATCTGTATATCCATTAAATGATGTGACGATAATGTCACACTGAAATGAATATTGTTATGCTAATCGATGGGAATATATAGTCATTCACCCTTATACTTGAACTTGCTAAGCGAGTTTATTTCGTAAAGGGGATATCTTCTATGACTGATCCAATAAAAGCAATCATACTTGGGATAATAGAAGGGTTAACTGAATTCTTACCAGTTTCGTCTACTGGACATCTTATTTTAGCAGGCAATCTACTTGATTTTGAGGGAGACGCGGCAATAACCTTTAAAATTGTTATACAGTTGGGTGCGGTGATGGCAGTTCTAATTCTTTATTGGAAAAGGTATATGGAGATTGGGTCAAACTTAATTAAATTGGACTTTTCAGCAAGTAAAGGATTAAACGTAATACATATGATTTTGGCTATGATACCAGCATTAATCGTATATCTTCTACTAAAGGACACTATAAAAAGTCAATTATTCGGCCCTACACCTGTCTTATTTGGTTTAATTGCTGGTGGTTTGTTAATGATCATCGCAGCACGGAGTAAGAGAACTACCAAGGTTGACACAATGGATAGGATTAGTTACAAACAAGCTATTGGGATTGGCTTATTCCAATGTCTGGCCTTGTGGCCGGGTTTTTCGAGATCAGGTTCGACGATTTCAGGTGGCCTTTTGCTCGGTACTAGCCAAAAAGCTGCCGCAGATTTTACATTCATTATTTCTGTACCTGTTATGTTTGGTGCTACCTTGTTGGACTTATACGATAGCATCGATCTACTTCGTTTAGACGATTTGTATCTGATGTTAATTGGATTTATGACATCCTTCCTTGTGGCTATGATTGCGGTAGTAACGTTTATTAGATTGATCAAGCGACTTCGATTGGAGTGGTTTGCTCTATATCGTTTTGTATTAGCAGTTCTTTTCTATTTAATCGTCATACTGTAACTTTAAACTTCAATCTAACGGGAAACGTTAGTCCAAAAAGGAAAGGAGCAGTTGCCGGTTGGTAGCTGCTTCATTTTTCGTTAAGCTAACGGGCAGGTTATTTTAGTAAGAGTAAAGAAATCCTCAAGAATCTACTCTATTTGTAGGTAACCTTACGATTTTTTTTGAGTCTAATTATATAAGGAATGTAAAATTTAGGAGGATTCTAATGATGAAATTAGTATTATTTTCTTTTGCTGTTCTATGTTCTACGCTTTTGAACCTTCCAACCAATGAGGTAGCTGCAGAAGCACAAAGTCCAAAAGGAACACAAGTTGTAGTGAATAATAACTACTTAGATTCAAATGACATTCTCAACAAGAACAACCAGGTATTTTTCAGCCTGACTTCACTCAAAAGTTTAGGTGGCTTAACGTTTGCCTGGAATAATACTACTAAGCAAGTGACAGTGAAGGGGAGTGACACAAACTTGAAGTTGACAATGAATAAAAAAGTAGCTCATAAAAATAGAACTTTAGTTTCATTAAGTACTGGTCCATTTATTCATAACGGTAAGTTCAGTAACTTGGAATCAAAAGACCCAAACTGCATTTGTTTCGAAACCCAGCACGAAACTGCTTACTGATGTTAAGAGCAGTGAATTGAGCACGGCTAGAAATGCTGCGATTAATCTTCCTAGAGTTTCAAAGCTCACGGAGTACTTTGAACCATCTATGGAAGCAGCCAGTCTTCAATATTATTTTCCGAAAAATACAAAAGACCGATTCATTGAGGTCAATAATAATGTAATCCGCTATTATCAAATTACGAAGAACACAGCTTACCTTAAGTGGCAAGCTTTCATTAGCGAAAAGGCAGCTACGCAGGATAATCTTTATTTCATAAACCGCTCCTTTACAAAAGAGAACGGTTCCTTACCAAATTTCAAAGATACGACATTCGCCAACTTTCGTTGGATGCCTCATATTACTTCTACTGGATATGGTTTAATCAATAAGGAGAATTGGAATGATGTTGTTTTTAAAGAAACTGAAGTGCCTCACACTGATCTGAAGGAAAACTATATTATTGTTGACACTCCAGAAGATAATAATTAGTAAGTCGGTTAAAGAAGGTGTGAAGTTCAATTCAGGGAAAAACTGGCTAACTATGGGGCATTAGAGAATGAATATAGTTTATTTATAACACTACTCAACACCGGAAGGCCCGGAGCAAAACCTTTTTATTCAAAAAAGAGTTCAGTCAAGAAAAATCTGATCATTCAAATTTCAAAGAAGGTGTTTCCATTGACTTATCAGAGTATGTGAAAGACTTCTTCACGCAGGACATAGCCGACAAAGTTCAACTGAATATGAATGCTATTGTTCAGCATGATGAAACAAAGTTCAAAGAAAATATGCTTAATGAGGATTCCATTAAATTTAATATGCCTTGGTTTAATGACAACTATAAAGAAGGTATGAAATATGAATTTAACGAGCTAAATGAAATAACTTATGATGAAGACGCCAAACGTATTCAAGTGATTGTTACCTTCTATAGAAATATAAAAGATGAACAAATTGAGCAAGGAGTTATGACCTATTCGTTATTGGAGGATAAGAAAAGCGGAACATGGCTCTTTGCTACTATGGACGGTAATTAAAGAATCAAGGCGGCTCCTCTTGTAGGAAGCTGTATCTTTGTTACTTGATAGCTTTTTTTAAAACCTAATTCCATGAAGGCCAAATTGATCGGCTGTTATTGTTCAACTAACGGGCAGTTATGCGTAACTTCCAGGGATTATAAACATCTAACTAATGTAAGGAACGAGGAGGCAGACAATTCATGGGAGGAACGAATGTATGGGATGCGGAGTGGGAGGTTAACGAAGAGCAGGCGCGGACGCTGATCGGCAGACAATTCCCTCAGCTGTCATCGAAGCAAGTGAAGCGATTGGACTGGGGCTGGGACAATACAGTTTTTCTCATCGGTGACGAGTACGTGTTCCGGTTTCCAAGAAGAAGGATTGCAGTTGGCTCGATTTGTATGGAAGGTAAGCTGCTGCCGATGCTGGAGGCATATATGACTATCCCCTGTCCGAAACCGTTGTTTTATGGCGAAGCAAGTGATGAATACCCGGCACCCTTTCTTGGCTATGCCTACGTTCCAGGAGATTTCCCAATCGGTTTGACGGAAGAACGCCGGGCTTTATCGGCAGAGACGTTGGCGAAATTTTTGCGGAGATTGCATGAGTTTCCGGTACAGGCGGCGCTGAAGTGCGGAGTTCAGCAAGATCATCGAAACTTGACGGACATAGCATCGCGCAAAGTGAAATTAGAGGGCTTTCTATCGAAGGTGGTTGAACACTTGTCGCCGGAGGAGTCCGGTGTGATCGAAGCGTATATTAGCAGGCTGCAAAAGGACCGTGTCGAGGCGATGAATACACTGCTACATGGCGATCTTCATTTCAAAAATATGCTTGTGAATGAGAACGGGATCGTTTCCGGCATCATTGATTGGGGCGATCTGAGCGTAGGCCATCCGGCTTGCGATTTGAGCGTTGCTTATAGCTTTTTACCACCTTACGCTCGCGGCGTGTTTTTCGAAACGTACGGAGGAGCGGACGAGGAAACGAAGCTGCTGGCGCGGCTGATCGCGGTATATATCCCCATACTGATCTTAATGCAAGCGGTCGATGACGGGAATGAAGCGATTGCGGCAGAGGCGAAAGCCAACATCATGCGGGCACTGTCGGATTAGGCTCATTATTTCGTTCCGGCTATGGGGCTATGGCTATCGGCCCCATTTTGTCGTTTAAAGGCCGCGATAAGGTACGATCCGCCTTCTCTGATGCCGCTTTATGCTGAGGAACACGAAATTCAACAGAGTAAGTCATTGCGCTAACGGGAAACGATAGCTCAATAAATCTAAGAAAGCAGCTGATCATGTGATCAGCTGCTTTCTTTAACTAACAGGCTGTACAGTGTTGACGTATGGGAGCATAAGTGTGTGTTTTGGCAAACTTATA
Organism: Paenibacillus sp. PvP094; assembly: GCF_040546835.1. Taxonomy (NCBI): domain Bacteria; kingdom Bacillati; phylum Bacillota; class Bacilli; order Caryophanales; family Paenibacillaceae; genus Paenibacillus; species Paenibacillus sp. PvP094. Next base: position 3,272,394 of record NZ_JBEPOM010000001.1, read on the forward strand.
CATGAAGTCACATTATACTTCGTACAAAATCTCACCTGTACGGGAAACATCATAGCCTTCGAAGGATTGCAGTTCCTGTCTGAACTCCGAAGATTGAAGAATGCGCAGGACCGAATCGGTCCACATCTCATTGCCCGGTTTCTTTAACATAACCAGATCATAGCGCTCTTGAGTCAGTGGAATGAAATCAACCTGACCGACAAGACGTGCAGCCTTTTCAATGCCAATGCCCACATCCGCTTCACCGGAACTGACTTTGGCGGCAACACCCATATGACTGGTTTCTTCCAGGTTATAACCAATCAGGCGGGAGGAAGGAATCCCGTGCAAACGCAGCTGCTCATCGAGCAGGACACGCGCCCCGGAACCTTTCTCCCGGTTGGCGAGTCGCAGATCAGGCTGATCCAGGTCTACCCAGCCTTGTAAGCCGCGCGGGTTACCGCGCTGTACATACAATCCTGCTGGTCTTGAGAGCAGGTTTACAACGACGTAGGACCAGCCAATCAAAATTTTTCGAATGTAGGGCAAATTATATTCGCCCGTATCCCCGTCGAGCAGATGAGTGCTGACCAGGTCAGACTCACCGCGGTACATGGAGATAAGTCCGTCGAGGCTGCCCATGAAAGAACGCAGTGGCCGAATGTCCCGCGTTTGTTTCTCCATATGGCGCATGAGAATATCCAAGCTTACATCCTGCCCGGTAATGACAACATGCCGCGATGCATGGGGGGCAGGAGACTCCCCGCGTACGATGCGGGATGCTTCGGATACTGGTCTGGCTGGGGCATTGGAATAGTCTTGAACAGGTGCAGCCAAAGATTTACTTGAATCAGCACGATCAATTAATGGCGCAATTCCCGAGGGTTGACTCGAAGCGGATAGCGGCCCGGCTGAGGACTGCAGCTGCTTGGCACGCCGCTTATATGCTTCCAGGTCGGTGGCATCAATCCTCATTTGTTTGCCGACGCGATAAGCGACAAGGTCTCCTTTTTTAATCAGGTCATACACGGTTAGTTTGGATATTTTGAGCAGTTTGGATATTTCTTCGGTCGTATAGGATTGCTCCTCTGTCATGTGTGAAGATCCTCCTTCAGGATGTCAAAAGCATATATGGTTAAGTTCATCAACATCATGTGTAGTTTGCTGAAAGGTTTGAAACAGTCTCTTGTACTATACCATTAACTGCTGGAGTGCAGAAACAAGACCTTTCCATTTGACCGATCTTATGTATAATGAAATATAATTAATTATAACTAGTTATAACTAAACATAACGTGTAGAAGGATCAGGGGGAGAAGAATTGAGAAAAAGAATAGGATACATACTGGGGAGCATGTCTCTCGGAATGGCACTTGTATTGGCGGGTTGTGGTGCTGGTGCGGACAGTGCGGTTTCATCGACAGCAGCTGAGCCGGTGTCCTCGGCACCTGCGACATCAGGAGATGTCAATTCAGCAGAGAATACAGAGCCGCAGGAAACCGTAGAATTAACCATCTCCGCAGCAGCCAGTCTGACCGATGCGATGAAAGAAATCGAAACAGGCTATGAGCTTGCCCATCCTTCGGTTGAACTCAACTTTAACTTCGGGGCATCGGGGGCACTGCAGCAGCAGATTGAACAGGGTGCACCTGCTGATATCTTTGTATCGGCGGCAACGAAGAACATGAACGCTCTGGTGGACGAGAACCTGATTGCACCCTCTGATCAGAAAAATTTGCTGCAAAATTCCCTTGTTGCCATCGTTCCAGCAGGTAGTGAAAATGCAGTATCGAGCGAGCAGGATCTGACAGCTGATACCGTTAAAACCGTAGCTATCGGAATTCCGGAAAGTGTCCCCGCAGGAACGTATGCGAAGGAAGCACTGACGAATGCCAATCTGTGGGATCAGCTCGAAAGCAAGCTTGTGCAGGGCAAGGATGTCAGACAGGTTCTGCAGTATGTAGAGACTGGGAACGCAGACGCGGGATTTGTGTACAAAACGGATGCACTGACCTCGGATCAGGTGAAAATTGCATTTGAGGTGGACAAGAACAGATATACACCGGCCAATTATCCGGTAGGCATTATTGAGGGTACGAAACACCGGACAGAAGCAGAACAATTTTACGCGTATTTGCAAACCCCTGAAGTGCTGGATGTTTTTGCGAAATACGGATTCTCTGTTCCGGAATGATTGGTACGGAGATCGACTGGTCAGCGTTCTGGTCACCTGTGCGCCTATCTCTTCAGGTTGCTCTGTTGTCCAGCATCATTGCAGGCGTGCTTGGCATTGCGGTAGCCTGGCAGATGTCACACCGCTCTTTTCGCGGCAAAATTGTGCTGGAAACCGTGTTCATGCTGCCGCTGGTGCTTCCACCGACCGTCGTTGGCTTTCTGCTGCTCGTTTTGCTGGGCCGCAAAAGTCTGCTGGGACAATGGATTGAAGCCATCTTCTCGGCGCCGGTCATCTTCTCCTGGTGGGCGGCGGTGATTGCCTCGGTGGTTGTAGCCTTCCCGCTCATTTATCAGACCATGAAGTCCGGTTTCAGCGGTATTGATAAGGATCTGGAGGATGCGGGCAGGTCGATCGGGGCGAATGAGTGGCAGGTGTTTCGCTACATTTCGCTGCCGCTTGCAGGACGTGCATTGATGACTGCTTTTATATTAGGATTCGCTCGTGCACTGGGGGAATTCGGGGCCACACTGATGATCGCTGGAAATATTCCTGGCAAAACCCAAACCGTACCTACAGCCATCTATGTTGCAGTGGATTCCGGTAATCAGACCATGGCATGGGCATGGACCGTTTCCATCATTATCATCTCATTTGTCATGCTGCTTCTAACGAGGCAGCCAAACCAGGAAAAGGCTTGAACGACGCAAGGCAGTTACAGGAGGGATTAAATGATGTAGACCCGCACAAGGAATGCTCCTTGGAGCGGGTTTTATGCTGTATGCTCCAATCCAAACGATCTATATGTAGATAGAAAACTTCTATGCACAAAAAAACCGAAAAAATTTCCAAATTTCGTACTTTCAACCCTCGCCTAAAGCAGCCCTTTTCCTGTAAAATAGAAGTAACTGATTCCAGCCAAGCACTGAAATAAGGAGAGAGACGACAATGAATACTAAACCTGATTGCGGCGTATCGTTGCAAATCGACGATTATCTGGATCTTTTGCATTTTGCCATCCAAATTCAGGATCAGGAATGGCAGCAGTCCCTTATCCACCAGCTCAAAATATTTCAGCCGGCAGCGGAGCAGCAGCGGACACCAGAAGAGGAATTATGGACACGGCTGGATTATATCAACAGTAAGCTGACGGGGCTGTGCAACCAGTTGCATGCAGCACACACCCAGGATGAACGCGACAAATGCAAAGAACGAATTGGCCTCCTGCAATCCCAGCGGCTGGAAGTCGCACGTAAAATTAAATGGGCCAGTCGCAGATAGATAACATCATGAATCGAAGAAGCCTTTTCTCCGCCAGAGCGATCGGGGAGGGGCTTTTTTTGGTATATGGATTTCATAGGCAATGTCCGGATAGAGAAGTTCTATAACATTATCAGGATGTCCTATTAGGCTTCGTATTGCCCCAGGATAACCCAGGGTGATATTCTTTGATCAACCTAATTCCGACTATACAAGTAAGAATGGTTAGTTAAGAATCGGAGAAATGGGAGTTTACATTATATTGGCTGTGTAACACAGTCTGTGGAGGAGATCGGGAATGGCTAAAAAATGGGGGATTCATCAATTTCGGACAGCGCTGCTGTTCGTAACTATGCTCGCGGTGCTGGCAGGATGCAGCACAGGCAATGCTTCAAATGAAGCGGAGACCACATCTGCGTCCGGTCAAGATACAGTGAAGAAGATTATCGTAGGTACAGGTACGCAATTTCCGAATGTATGCTTCATTGATGAGAATGGCAAATTGACTGGATACGATGTGGAATTGATTCGTGAGATTGATAAACGGCTGCCCGAGTATGAGTTTGAGTTCAGCACCATGGAGTTCAAAAACCTGCTGCTCAGCCTGGAGACGAAAAAGATTGATCTGATCGCTCACCAGATGGAAGTGAATGAAGAGAGACAGGCGAAGTTCCTGTTTAATGATGAAGCTTATAATATTTTCCCCAACAAAGTGGTCGTGAGTCAGAAAAACCAGGATGTGAATTCCATTGACGATCTGAAAGGGAAAAAACTGATTGTGGGTGCAACGAGCAATGCGGCTGTGCTGGCTGAGAAGTGGAATGCGGACAATGGCAACAGCATTGATATCGTATACTCGGGAGCCGGTGAAGACACGATTACCCAGATCAAATCAGGTCGGGTGGATGCAACAATTAGTACGCAATTCGCCATTGACTATCAGAATAAGGCTGTGGATGCCCAATTAAAAACGGTGGGAGAAGCTTTATCGAATTCCAAAGTATATTTCATCCTCAACAAGGACGAGCAGGAACTCAAAGCCAAAGTGGATGAAGCTCTCAAATCAATCAAGGAAGACGGAACACTAAGCAAGCTGAGCACAGAGTGGCTTGGCGCGGATTATACGGTTGAAGAGTAGCGTGAGAAAGGTGTGCAAGCCGTAATGGGAAAAGCATTCGATATATCCTTGGTTCTGGATTTCATCCCGGAACTGCTAAGGTATCTGCATATAACTCTGATCGTGCTGGGCGGGTCCATTGTGCTTGGTCTGGTAGGCGGTGTGCTGCTGGCAGTTCCTAGACTCTACCGAATTCCGGTACTGAGTCAGCTCGCCACCCTGTATGTATCTTTCATGCGCGGCACACCGATTCTCATCAAGCTGTTTCTGGTCTATTACGGCCTGCCCGAATTGCTTAAGCCAATTGGCATTGACCTGTCCAGAACCGATCCGCTAGTATTTGTCATCGTGACCTATGCACTTAGCGATGCTGCATCCTTTGCGGAGATCTTCCGCGGAGCCGTTCGCAGTGTTGACAAGGGCCAGACCGAAGCGGCTTATGCAGCAGGGATGACTACGTTTCAGTCCTTTCGGCGGATTGTTGTTCCCCAAGCGCTTATTGTGGCTTTCCCCAATATGGCGAATACGCTGATCGGTTCGCTTAAGGACACGTCCCTTGCTTTTTCCATCGGTGTCATGGATATGGTGGGCAGAGGGCAGACGCTGATCTCGGCAACGTCACATGCGCTTGAAGTGTATATCAGCTTGTCGGTTGTTTATTATGTCATTGTTATTGTCCTTGAAAAAGGGTTTGCTCTTGCTGAACGCAGACTGCAGCGTCATGAACGCAAAAGCACCATGCCTAAGCCAGCGGTCAGAGCTGAACGACTGAAACGAATAGCGGGGTGAGCATATGTCCATTGATCTCCAGTTTATTTATACTTCTTTTTTCAAAATTCTGACGGCATTGCCACTGACACTCGTGATCACGATTGTGCCGCTGATAGCAGGTTTCGGGATTGGTCTTGCCACTGCGCTGATTCGAATCTATCAGGTGCCATGGATTCACCGGGTAGCCGCCTTCTACGTTTCGTTTCTGCGCGGTACGCCGATGCTAATGCATTTATTTCTGATCTATTACGGTATACCGATGATAATTGATAAACTCTCTGAACGGTACGGATGGGCTTTTCAATCGGCTTCCATACCTATTCTGGTGTTTGTGTTGATTGCCTTCTCCCTGACTGCCGGAGCATATATGTCCGAGATTATCCGTTCGGGTATTCTGGCTGTGGACCGTGGACAGATGGAGGCTGCGCATGCCGTAGGTATGAGTACCTCACAGGCCTTGCGGCGCATCATTCTCCCTCAGGCCATCGGTGCTGTATTGCCCAATCTGTGCAGCATGTTTGTCGGATTTCTCCATGGATCGACCCTGGCCTTCACGGTTTCACAGATGGATATTCTCGGAAAGGCAGATGTCGTTGCATCCGTCAGTTTGAAATTTCTGGAGGCTTTCATTGCAGCGGCAGTGATCTATTGGGGCCTGACAATCATCGCCGAACGGATTACGGCTCTGTTGGAACGCCGGGTTGCCTTGTATAGCAAAGGAGGGGTTTCATGATTACACTAAGCAATATCCACAAGTCTTTTGGCAAGCAGGAAGTGCTGAAAGGCATTGATCTGACGGTAGAACAGGGGGACGTGGTCGCCATTCTTGGACCCAGCGGTTCAGGCAAAACAACATTGCTGCGCTGTGTGAACTTCCTGGAACGTGCGGATGAAGGAAAGGTCCAGATCAGCGGATTGGGCGTGGACTGCAAACATGCGCGCAAACACGATATCGTGCAGATCAGACGGAAAACGGCCATGGTTTTTCAGCATTACAATTTGTTCAAACACAAAACGGTGCTGGATAACGTCACGGAAGGGCTAATTGTGGCACAGAAGATGTCAAAGGCGGATGCCCGTGCACGTGCCCTACGTGTTCTTGAACAAGTAGGGCTTTCTGCCAAAATCAATGAGTATCCAAGCATGCTGTCTGGCGGACAGCAGCAGCGGGTCGGCATTGCCCGTGCTCTGGCACTGAATCCGGAGGTCATCCTGTTCGATGAACCGACTTCTGCCCTGGATCCAGAGCTGGTCGGAGAGGTATTATCGGTCATTCGTTCGATTGCCCAGGAGGGCATCACCATGATCGTTGTTACCCATGAAATGGGTTTTGCCCGTGAAGTGGCGAATCGGGTTATCTTCATGGATGGGGGGCATGTCGTGGAGCAAGGAACACCTGAGGAAATCTTTTTACGGCCCAAGCAGGAACGAACCCGCCAATTCCTGAGCCGATACTCCTCTGATTGGAGTTATGTCATTTGACGATATAGGCGCAAGCTGGAGTAACTGACGATCCCGGCCCGGCATATGCTGTAGCAGGCAAATGCTGATAGGCCGGGTTTTTCTATGGGTGAAGCAGGCCGTGACGGTAAGGAGGAGGACCATGCAGAGCAAAGTTGATGAAATACTCACACATATTGCACACTCACACCAGCAGCTTGCACGAGTATTGGATGCCAAACGTCAAGTCGCTGTGCGGATGTCTGAAATTATTAATCATTTGCCGGATATCGAACCGGAGCTGGATGGCGTCGAGGGTCTGCTGGATAGCTCTGGACAAATCAACAAAAGCATCATCTCCTATTTGGGGGGCCTTGCGGATCTGGAAGAAGCTGTTGCCGAAACGCTGACCCAGGTCATGCGGGAGATGGCAGGTCAAGAGGAAGAATAAGCCCGGAAGGCGGGTGAGAGAACATGAGCAGAGAACAAAGTCTCATTCTGATGCTGGATGCTGCAGCCAAGATGCAATGGAACATTGCACTGATCTTGGAAGCCAAGGCGATTGAAGCTGAGAAAGTTCGGAATTGGGCGCTGAATCACCTGAACGGTGAAGCATTTCTAACCCACGGTGATCAGGTGGCAGAACCGCTGAAAATGCATGATCAACTGGTTGAAATGCTGGAAGGATTAACCCGGATGGAAACAGGGCTCTGCAACAACTTGAAAGCTGTCATGGTCGATAACAGTGCTGAAGAAGGCGGGATGGACGGAGGCATGTTTGGCGGCATGGATCTTGGAGACATGGGAAAATGAGTCTGCTGCAGCGTGAGCAGGAAGTTAAACTGGCTCTTATTGAATCCATTGCACACAGCCAGCAGGCCCTGGCTCGCATTCTGGACAGTGTAGCCAGCGTAACCGCTCATTCGGAAGTATCTGCCCGCAATCTTGCCGAGAACATTCGTCTGCTGAGCAGGTATCAGGAAGAAATGTCCCGTATGGTTACGGGGATCAGGCTGGCACGAATTCAGCAAGGGGAGCCCGGCTTGCCGTGGCTCAAAGAACCTGAATATGCGGTACGTATCGTTCGGGACATACAGGAGGAATGTTGATATGTTGAGAAAGAAAAAGTTGAAGCTTAGAACGAAAAGAGCTTTGCTTGCACGTGGTGCCCGTCTGCGCAAAATCCGTAAGCTGCGTGCCATCAAAGGCAAACGTGTACTGCACAAACGCACGCTTAAAGGACGTAGTGCGTGGCTCAAAAAAAAGAAACGTTCGGTACGGCGGCACCGGAGTCCGAAGCCCGTACAACCAGTCGTCCCGGCTACCCCTACCGATCCGAACCCGGACAACGCGTACAGTCAGGGCTACAACGAGGCGTACAACGAGGGATTCAACGCGGGTTTCGCCAAGGGTTTCGAGGACGGACATCAACTGGCGTACAAGGCACAATAACCGAATAGGCCTGATCAGCGGCAGACGGATTGCTGCAGGTCCAGCACATATGATCACCCGGGGGGATAGTTCCCTCCGGGTGATTTGCATGGCCGCAGAAGCGGACATGCCCGTACAGGCCAATGTGGAGGGCAGACGCCAATTTTGCGCCTTGCAGGACACCCGTCCATGATGCATCTGACCCCGGGGCATATCCTTTAGAGGGAAGACCAATCTCGGGGAGAAACGGATACGGAATCTCCTGAAAGGAAGACAGGGTGAAGGATGTGGCAAAAAAACGACACCGATCGCTCCCGGAAGCGAAGATAGCTTACCACAGCGGATATGCTGAAGGCCGCAGATTCGGCGGCTGTCAGGCCATGATGGGGCGAGTTCAGATGTTTGAGCCGACTATGCGGGATATGAAAGTACTGTACATTCCGCAAGGATTTGATGCCATCGATGAAGGTGTCATCTTAGCTCTGCAGCAGTCTGTGCGTGAATGTGTTGTCGGGTCGCCGGCAACCATGCTGCAGGATGCAAGTCAGCACAGGCCGGATGTCGTGTTGGTCATGAACGGATTGCACGTATTTCCTGCGGATCACCTGGAGCAGGTAGACGGGATACGGGCCCTCGGTATTCGGACAGCAGTGTGGTTTGTGGATGATCCCTATTTTACCGAAGATACGGCGACCATCTGCAGGCACTACGATGTGGTGTTCACGCATGAAGAAGCTGCGGTTCCATTTTACGGAGGGAACGGAGCGAGTAGAGTCATCTATATGCCACTCGCGGTTAATCCCGGCATGTTCCAGCCTCGTCGCATCGAGCCTCAGCACCAATACGATATTTGTTTTATCGGCACTGGCTTCTGGAACCGGATCGCTCTGTTCGATGAACTGGCCCCTTTTCTGGCAAACAAAAAGGTATTCATTGCCGGCGGCCAGTGGCACCGGCTGACACGGTCGGATGTACTCGGCCCTTTTATCCATGAGGGATGGATCGATCCAAGCTCAACTGTTAATTATTACAACGGCGCCAAGATTGTCATTAATGTTCACCGGACCTGCGAGAATGGCGAGGACAATCGCAATACGCATCATCTGGAAGGCCGATCCATTAATCCAAGAACGTATGAGATCAGTGCCTGCGGCACAATGCAGATTACGGATGCACGAGGTGACTTGCCCCGCTTTTACCAGCCGGGTTACGACATTGAGACGTTTACGACAGCAGCCGAACTGGAGAGCAAAATCAAATATTACCTGAAGCATGAGCAAGAACGACAGGCCATGGCTTGGCGGGGGCTGTTGACCACGTTGAACCAGCATACGTTTGCCCGCCGAATCGCCCAGCTGCTGGAACATGTGTAGAACAGCAAGCCAGCAATACAGCGAATGTTATTTCAAACAGAAGGAGTGGCGGTATGTCTATCAAACACCGTAAGAAGAGGAATTATCATACGCCAGTGCTCAGCCTGGCTGAGCAGGCCCGCAAAAACGGGCAGCATGCCGGATACGATGCAGGCAAGGAAGAAGGATACTTGCGCGGGCGGGCCAACTATATTGTCAATTGCGCACAGGAACCGCTGCCTTTCCGGCAGATCCACGTCCTGTACGTCTCTTCGGGTAAAGGCTTCCCCTATTCACCGCTGGATGAGGCGATTATGGCCACCCTGCAAGGCATGGTTGCTCAGGTGACGCTGACTGATCCGCGGCAGCCGGTTTCTGAAATTGCGCTGCAAAATCGCCCCGATTTGGTTCTTGTCCTGGATGGCATGGACATTCCGCTCGAGCATATTGATGCGATTCGCCAGGCAGGTATTCCGACCGCAATCTGGCTGACGGATGATCCGTACTACACGGATATGACGATGGAACGTGTCCATCACTTCGATCATATCTTCACACTGGAATTGAACTGCGTAGAACTATACCGTCAGAGCGGCTGTGCATCTGTACACTACTTGCCGTTTGCGGCATTCACCAATCATTACTTCCCGATCACGACGCCATCTCCTTTGCACCGGGACGTCAGTTTTATCGGATCTGCCTACTGGAACCGGGTCTACTTCTTCAATCCAATCATGGCACAGATCATGTCACACAATACCGTGTTTAATGGCATCTGGTGGGACCGTCTGCCGGACTATGAAGCCTATGGCGAGAAGATTGAGCACGGACGCTGGATGAGTCCACAGGAAACCAATGATGTATATAACGGCACCAAAATCGTCATTAACCTGCACCGTTCCCATGAAGACGATTCCGTCAATAACAACCATCTCAAAATACCGCCAGCTTCACCGAATCCAAGAACATTTGAAATCTCGGCTTCAGCAACACTGCAGCTGACCGATGCGCGTGACGACCTGGCACGGTTCTATAAACCGGGCGTGGAGATCGAAACGTATTCTTCTCCCCAAGAACTGCTCGACAAGGTTGAATACTACCTCACTCACGAGAAGGAGCGTCGTGAAATCGCCCTTCGCGGATTGGAGCGGACCCTCAAGGATCACACGTATGGCAGAAGGATTAACGAATTGCTGACGATCATATTCCCTTAATTTCCGGTCGGGAGGAGGTGTGCACAGACCTGCATGACATTTCATGCAGTGGTCCGTGCAGCCATGGCGACTAAACCGAAACTCATGTTGTTTTCCCATGTATGCAATACCCGGAGTATTACAGGGGCGGAGAAGCTGCTGCTCCATTTTATGCGGGAAATGGGCTCCATCTTCGACTGTGTGCTTGTTGCCCCGCAGGAAGGCAAGCTCGCCGGACTTGCGCGGAGATTCGGCATCCAGGTCAAAATATGCTCTCTGCCGCTGCTTCACGGTGTGTACACACCCTACCAGGGCATTGCCAATGATGCAGAACAGCTTCGCTACACACCAGCTTATCAGGACGTGGTTTCCCTCATCAGGGAAACTTCTCCTGCGCTGGTATTGACGAATACCTGTGTGAATGTGCTGCCTGCCGTTGCAGCCAAATCGCTGCAGATTCCGGTTATTTGGAAGATCACGGAGATTATTCAGATCAATGCTCATACAGACGAGGCCGTGCAGATGATAGACCGGTATTCGGACTGGATTATCGGCATATCTGAGACGGCTGCGGCCCCGTTTAAACATGCGGGCATGAGCGGGAAGCTGTCGGTTCTTCCACCAACCTGGGACCCAGCACTGCCTGCCCCGGACCGCTGGCTTCATTTGCGTGAACGCAAGCGCAAGGAGCTCGGTTTCAGGAACTCGCATGTCTGTATCGGCTATATCTCTTCTTTTATATATGATGCCAAAGGGCTGAGACCTTTTATTGACATGGCTCTGCAGCTCTGCGAAACCCACTCGAAAGCCAGGTACTGGATCATTGGTGCGCCAGCAGACAAAAAGTACTATGACGAATGCGTAGCACGGGTGAAAAAGTCAGGATATGCCCGCAGATTTACCTTTACGACATTTGAGGAAAATGTCTCTCTTGCCTATACGGCAATGGATATGGTGGTTATTCCGAGCATGGTCAAGGAAGGCTTTGGCATGACTGCGCTGGAGGGTGTGTATTTTGCTAAACCGGTTATTGCTTTTGCCCAGGGCGGCCTGTCGGAGCTGCTGGAAGGGGTGGGCAGCGGCCAATTTCTAGCTCCTCCGGGAGACAGCAATGCACTTGCCGTTTTGGCGACGACCCTGCTGAACGACACGGAGATGGCGTCCGATATTGCCTGGCGAGGCCGGGCAGAAGCGGAACGATTGTACGGAATTGAAACCTACAGAGCTGGCATGCATACGATGGTGACACAGTGGTTGCTGCGGTACCCTGGTTGGTTCCCTTACATTCAGGCACCGAATGGCCCGGTGTATACCTGGGGAGAAGGCGGATTGCGTACCGTACTCGCTCTGGACCCCGGGGCAGTCAGAGCACTTCTGTTCCCGCTGTCGGTTATCCAGGCATTGCCAATCTCTCCACTTCCGCCGATTGCTATAGGCAATCCTGTCCCCGCTGATGTGGTTCAAAAGCTTACTGCCAGCCGAATTGGCAAACGGAAAACAAGAGCAAAAAAGCGAATCCGGAAGGTAACCCATAAAAAGAGAAAGCATCTGTACAGGGCGAAACCAACGGCACGCAAGCGTACGCCTGCCAAGTCAAGGCGCCGGGCGCGCCGGAAAGGTTCCAATACACGATGAAGGCGGGATTACGATGAAGATCATGACGGTGCTGGGCACGAGACCAGAGATTATCCGGCTCAGCCTGATCATTTCCAAGCTGGACCAGTACGCGTCCAAGCATATTCTTGTGCACACGGGACAGAACTTCACGGAAAGTCTCAGCGGTCAGTTTTTCAAGGAAATGGGCCTGCGGGCGCCAGACTACGTGCTTCAGGACGAAGCTGCCTCGCTGGGCCGTCAGCTATCCTCCATGTTTACTCAAATGGAAGATCTGCTGCTTCAGGAAAAGCCGGACAAAGTGCTGCTGCTGGGTGATACCAACAGTGCACTCTGTGCCGTGCTGGCTGAACGCATGGGGATTCCGGTCGTCCATATGGAGGCAGGCAATCGATGCTTCGATTTGGATGTACCTGAAGAGAAAAATCGAAAAGTCATTGATGCCATATCGACCATTAATATGCCTTATACCGAACAAAGCAAGAAGCACCTGGTTAATGAAGGTGTGCCCAGTCGGCGAATTGTGCTCACTGGCAATCCGATATACGAAGTCATGCGTCATTATGACGCCCAAGTGAACGCCAGCAAAATATTGAAAAAGCTCAAGCTGAAGTCCGGGCAGTACTTTTTGGTAACCGCCCACCGGGCAGAAAATGTAGATCATCCGCCTCATCTGCTGGAGATCATGAAAGGACTGAACCAGGTTGCGGAAGAACATGGCCTGCGGGTGATCTGCAGCATCCATCCCCGAACGGCCATCCGTATCGCAGAACATTTGCAGCTGGAGATGAATCCGCTTGTGGAATTCCACGAACCGTTCGGATTTTTTGACTTCGTCATGCTGGAACGTCATGCACGCTGTGCACTGACGGACAGCGGTACCGTTCAGGAGGAATGCTGCATCATGGGGGTACCCACAGTAACCATGCGACGGACAACCGAACGTCCGGAGACGGTGGACTGCGGCAGCAACGTAGTCTCCGGTCTGGATGCAGCCCGCATTGCGGGATGTGTGAAGGTCATGACGGAGATGGCAAGTGACTGGGAATGCCCGCAAGGTTACAAGGCAACAGATGTATCCGGTAAAGTGGTCAAATTTCTGCTTGGAGGGAAAATACATGTTTGAAAATAAACGTATACTCGTGACAGGCGGTACTGGATCATGGGGGTATGAACTCGTGGCCCAACTGCTGCCCCAAAATCCAAAGGAAATTATCGTTTACTCCCGTAATGAATCAAGCCAGGTGGCCATGAGCCGCGAGTTCGAGGATCCTCGTCTTCACTTCCGAATTGGGGATATTCGTGACAAGGAAGCATTAACGGCGGCTTGCCAGCAAGTGGACTATGTATTCCATCTGGCGGCGCTCAAACATGTGCCGGTATGTGAAGATCAGCCTTATGAAGCACTTAAAACCAACGTGATTGGTACCCAGAACGTGATTGAGGCTGCCATCGAAAACCATGTTGAAAAGGTCATTTATATCTCGACTGACAAGGCGGCCAACCCATCCAATTTCTATGGCATGACCAAGGCGATCGGCGAGAAATTAATCGTATATGCGAATTTGCTGCACAGCAATACCCGATTTGTGACTGTACGGGGCGGCAATGTACTTGGCACCAACGGCAGCGTGGTGCATCTCTTCAAGAACCAGATTCGTCAGAAAGGTCAAGTATCCATCACGGATATGAATATGACTCGTTTCTTCCTCACACTGAAGGATGCCATCACATTGCTGTTCAAGGCTTCCGTGGAGAGTGTAGGCGGTGAGATTTTTGTCATGACGATGCCTACGTGCAAAATTGTGGACCTTGCAGAAGTGTTGATAGAGGATTCCGGCGTAGAGAACGTGGCCATTGTGGAACGTGGTACCCGGCCTGGTGAGAAAATTCATGAAATTCTGATGAGTGAATTCGAGAGCATGACAACGGTTGTTTACGACGAACAATATCTGGTCATCCTCCCTACACTCGGCATACCGGGATTGCGTGAGCATTACACGAACTGCCCTCCGGTTTCCTTTAGCAGCTTCAGTTCAGAACATCAGCTGATGACGAAAGAGGAGATTCGCGACATTCTGAAACGCGGAGGATTCCTGTCATGAAGCTCCTGATACTTGGGGGAAACGGAATGGCCGGCCATGTTATGGTCGACTATTTCCGCCGTCAAGGTCTGCACAGTGTCTTCTACACCACGCGGGATGTGTCTGACCCGAACGGTCTGCTGCTGGATGTAAATGACAGCTATATGGTGGATCGTCTGGTGGAGGCTGTGCACCCGGACGTTATCGTTAATGCTGTTGGTGTGCTGAACAGCTTCGCAGATGAAGATAAAATTACCGCTTATCACATTAACGGCTTCCTTCCGCATCGTTTGCGGAGGGTGGCCGACACCATTGGTGCCCGACTGATTCATATCAGCACGGACTGTGTCTTCAGCGGGGACCGTGGTTCCTATACGGAGAATGATGTTACGGATGGGACATCATCCTACGCGATTACCAAGGCACTGGGTGAGGTTCACGATCCAGGGCACCTCACGATCCGCACCTCCATAATTGGGCCGGAAATCCGGAAGGGCGGCATCGGCCTGATGCAATGGTTTATGTCCCGTACAGGTGAAGTGGGTGGATATACGCGTGTGTTCTGGAACGGTGTAACTACACTGGAGCTGGCAAAATGGGTGGATCATTATCTGGCGTCACCTGTCAGTGGCCTGATTCATCTGGCGCATCCTGAACCTGTTAGCAAGCACGATCTGCTGCTTCTTTTCCAGCAGACCTGGAATAAGCAAGATGTGAATATTGTGCCTGATGACAGTCTTGTGCAGGATCGTACCCTCGTTTCCACACGCGAGGATGTGAAGACAGACCTTCCGGATTATTCTACGATGCTGAAGGAGCTGGCATTATGGATGGAGCAGAGCTAACGGGCAAGAAGGTGTTGATTACAGGTGCCTCCGGTTTTACCGGACGGCATGCTGTAGCATATTTTAAAAGCGTCGGTGCTAAGGTTGCCGCCGTGGTGCGGCGAGCAGGCGTGCATTCGTTTGGCGAAGGCGTGACTGTACATGTGTGTGATCTTAATGATAAACAGCAGGTGCGTCATCTGATTGATGAGGTGCAGCCGGATTACGCGCTGCATCTCGCAGGGAAAAACTCAGTCCCTGACTCCTGGTCGGACCCGCTGCTTGTACTGGAAACGAATGTGATGGCTGTCCTGTATTTACTGGATGCTCTTCGAAGCTGTCCATCAGCACGGACGGTCATCGTGGGATCCCGGTTGAAATACACCGTCGAACCAGGCCGAAAACCAGAGCCTCCTCATCCTTACAGTCTCAGCAAAGCGCTGGAAGAAATGGTGTCATTGTCATGGATGTCCCTGTTTGGGCAGCAGATCATGCTGGCTGAGCCGGGGAATTTGATCGGTGCCGGTCCTTCTACAGGTATCTGTTCGCTGCTCGCACGGCATGTGGTTGCCTGTGAGCAAGAGGGCAAACGTGAAGCTTTCCGTCTATCCGGGCGGGATAATACACGGGATTTCCTGGATGTACGGGATGCGGTCAGAGCCTATGCCACACTTCTTGTGCATGGAACTACGGGAACTGTCTATCCTGTGGTTTCCGGGACGGAGCGCAGTCTGGGCGAAATCGCGGATACCTTGCTCTCCATGTCAGAAGCAGAAGTGCCTGTCCGGTGGGACGGAGCCTCTTCAGGACCGGATGGGGCTGGCAAGGAGGAGGAGTTGTCGCTGCTGCGTAAACTGGGATGGCAGCCTCAGATTCCATTTGCCCAATCCCTTCAGGATATTCTGAGCGATGTTCGGAAGCAAGGGGGAGGGGCCAGATGAATCCAAAAGTATCCGTTGTCATTCCATTCTACAATTGCCCTTATGTGCAGCAGGCGATTCAAAGTGCGATAAACCAGACGTATACCAACGTGGAGATCATTGTGGTGGACGACGGCTCTACAAGGCATGCGGAGCTTCTCCAGCCCTATCTGTCTCATATCTATGTGCTTGGCAAAAGCAACGGCGGCACAGCCTCAGCTCTTAATCACGGCATTCGTCATGCTTCGGGTGATTATGTGGTCTGGCTAAGCTCGGATGATCTTCTCTATCCGGATAAAATACGTTATCAGGTCGAGTTCATGCAGCGGGAAAATGTGCTTGCCTCACATACCAACTTTCATTACATCAATGAATATTCGGCGGTTACCAAGCTGCATGGCGGAGCAGAACCGATGGCCGACGTTGACTGGCTGCGCCGTTTCGTGGGTGGCAATCCTGTCAATGGTTGTACCGTCATGATTCGCAAGGATCTGTTCGGAGCTGTAGGCCTCTTCGATGAGCTGCTTCCATATACGCATGATCTGGATCTCTGGCTGCGTATCCTGCTGAATGGATATCGTTTTCCATACCTGAATGAACCCCTTACGGCATATCGCTGGCACGGCGGGATGGGGTCGGTGCGTCATGCGGAGACGATTGGCAAGGAAGCCTCCATGGTCTGGTCCAGATATCGTGAACCTTTGCTGCAGCGAATTGCAGCTATGGGTGGTTGAACCGTATGAAGGGATTGAGGGGTTATGGGAGCGAGATACCATAATACCCTCTTTTCTATGTATCCGCTCATGCGTAATTCTTGATCTTTCCCTCACAGATGCCCTCGAACCGGAGACAGTTCCATCATATGATAAGAGTAGATGTTTTATAGAGACAGGCGAGGAAAGGGGAGGCCCGAATGGAACCCAAAGTTTCAATTGTCATCCCGTTTTACAACTGTGCTTATATTGAGCAGGCTGTTCACAGTGCTCTGAACCAGACATATCCTCATATCGAGGTTATCGTGGTGGATGACGGCTCTACGAAGCACGTGGAGAAGCTGAAACCATTTATGGATCGTATCACCTATGTTCGAAAGGAGAATGGGGGGACGGCTACAGCGTTGAATGAAGGGATCAAGCGTGCGTCGGGGGACTATTTCGTCTGGCTCAGCTCGGATGACGTAATGCTGCTGGATCGTGTGGAGAAACAACTGGAATTCATGCTTGAGGTAAAAGCCTCCTTCTGCCATGGAGCCTATCATTATGTCAATGAAAACAGTGAATGGATGGATACGGTGCGGCCAGAAGTAGGCAGCCGTCTCGAAATGCTGCAGGTGCTGCTCGAAGGCTGTCCCATTAACGGCTGTACCGTGATGCTGGAGATGGATGCATTTCGGAAGTTCGGCATGTTTGACACCGAGTTCCGCTATACCCATGACTATGAGATGTGGCTGAGATTATTTCCGGTCTATGAGCTTTTTTATTTCAATGAGCCTTTGATGTGTTACCGGGTTCATGACTCAATGGGAACCAAAAAACACTTTGAAGCCTTAAAAGCCGAGATGGAAATGGTTCAGGCCAAACATCGGCCAATTTTGCTGAATCTGCTTCAGATCGGCGGTTATTGGCAGTAATCATGGGTACAATCCGACATAAGAAAGATAAAAAGCACGTAAAGAGAGGGCAATTCTTCTGGTTCTCCTGAGTAGTGGACCAGTGGGGATGCTCTCTTTTTGCTTTTTGCATGATTTAGATCGTCTTTCAATGGAAATAACCCTCTTGCAGCAAGAGGGTCAGCATCCCCAATATGATTAATCATTAGAGCACATAATAGCCATTGCTTCCGGATCAGGCAGGGTATACTCCTTGGGGAGTGTTTCTACCAAGGCATTCATAATCTCGTAACTCACTTCAATGTGGGGGGTAGAGACAGGGACGGAAAACCAGCCATTATATAAATCACTCGGTACGAGCAGGGTCATATCGGGTGCCCTCCTTTTTGAATTGCTTCCTGATACACCTGTAGTGTGCGCATACCCATTTCCTCCAGGGAGCGGTGCTTCTCTGCCCAAGCTTTAGCCTGTGCACCAACCCGCAGACGAGTGGCGTCATCCTGCAAAAGGGCGTTCAATAGTGCGCTCAGGGAGTCCACATCCTGCGGAGGAACGACCCAACCGGTATGAGCAGGCTCCACCATCTCCGGCATACCTGCCGTACCGCTTACGATGACGGGGAGTCCCGCTAGCTGGGCTTCCGTAACCGAGAAGGGCTGCGTATCCTGCAGGCTGGGCTGAACATAAATATCGGCACGGCGCAGGAACGAAGGGATGTTGTCCAATTTGCCCCAGAATACGATGTCTTCTCCGACGCCAAGATCTTTGGCTTGGGAACGCAGGTCTTCCATCAGATTGCCTTCTCCCGCAATCCAGCAGACCCAATCGGAACGTACTTGTTTCAGGCTGGCCAAAGCCTTGATCAGAACATGAACGCCTTTGATAAATTCCAGTCTGCCTGTGAAGGCAATGACTTTTTTACCTGACGGTGGGCGCTGACGGAACTTGACCGCGGCCTGAGCGCGGTAGGCAGGAAGGTCGACTGCATAAGGAATAAGGCGGAACTTCTCTTCAGGAACCTGCAGTGATGTCAGTGTACTCTTGATCCAGCGGCTGGAGACCAGAATCAGCTCGGACTGTGCGGCGCTCCGCTGCTCCAATGAGAGGAAATAACGTCCGCGTCTGGACTGCAAATACGCTGGAAGAGTGAGCTGCGGATTGGAATTCTGCTCATCATAAAAGGCTTCGCGTGCAAGTGCCCCGTGATAACTGGTTACCATGGGGGTGTTGTTCTTCAGAATACGTTTCATCGCCACGGCGGCCACAGGATCCTGTGCATGAATCATGTCATAGTGTTCTACACCCAGACAGGCAGCAGCCATTTCAAATGCATACCGGTTCAGTTCGTAATACGCGAGGAGAGGGTCGGCTGTAAATTGCGGAAGATCGGTCGGATTGAGCTTGGATTGCAGCATAGGCCATACGTTTTCTTTGGAAAAGGTCCGATTCAGGTTACGTATATAAACTTCATTTTTCGCGCCGTTCGTTCCCATGATATCGACTTCAACGCCAAGTGCCATCAACCTGTCGGCAAGCTGTTTTACATAGGTCCAGATGCCTCCCATTTGTGTAAGCTCCCAGTAGGTAACGAGCAGAACTTTCATAAGTACCTCCTTCTCACGGCCTGCACAGGCGGTTCTGCTATCCTTCTATTCTATGAGAGAAGCTGTGCCAAAGGCCGGGCAGGAAGGTACATCTGTCAAAAATGGGTGAATACAACTGGCATAGGATGTAGGGCAGCATAAACTATTACCAGGTCGTACACAGCAGAAGGAGGCACAAGTGTGGGGGCATATATAATGGAAATCCATGAGGGCATGCTTCAAACGGCTGTTCCGGTAAAGTATATCGACGTGGAGGTTGCATTCGCAGGGGACGACGGAGCGGATGTATATGTCGGAGGAATCAGTCCCACCGATGGAGAGTTGTATCGGCATATCTTTCATATTGGAGCAGAGTCGACCGGTAGCAGCCGTAACCACATCATTCATGACCTGAACGTTTCACCTCATATGTGGCAACTCCGAATCATCAGCAACAAGAGCAGACCCTATCATCTTGCGGTTCGGCTGTATTGCAGAAGCGCATGTGGACAGACGCTGGGTGTGCTCTCTGAACACCAGATGATTAAGCTGGCAGATTAGTTAGGCAAAACGTATGATGGGGAAACTAACCAAATCGGTGGAGCAGGGGAGAGCCTGTTCCCTTTTTTTGTGTTTGCTTATACTGAATTTTACATAAGAAAATAGCTTGACAGCAAAGGTATTTTCATTAAAATAAAACCATGGTTAAAACAAAAGTTTAAAACGACGGTTTAAAACAAATGTTTGAATCAGTCATGATTATAAGGCTGTACGCGAGGGGAAATTCCTCCAAGCCGGAAAAGAGAGTGGTCAATGAAACAACAAACAGCAGTTAACCAGAATCCGGAGGAGTTCTCGATCAAAACGATTATTCTTCCGCTCTTAGCCATCATCGTTGGTATGATCATGGTCATTCTGGACAGTACGGTCGTGAACGTCGCCATTCCGAATCTGGTACAGTACTTTGAGACGGATCTGAAGACAATCCAATGGACCGTAACGGGCTATACCTTGGCTTTATCGGCAGTTATCCCATTAGCCGGATGGCTCACGGATCGTTTCGGTGCCAAAAGAGTCTTTCTGTTCACAATAGCCATGTTTACCCTCGGATCGGTATTATGCTCGATTGCACAGTCTCCTGAGCAATTGATTGTATATCGGATTATTCAGGGTCTTGGCGGAGGAATGGTGGCTCCTATTGGGATGGCTATGGTTTTTCGTCTGGCTCCACCCGAAAGAAGGGGCTCCATCATGGGTATGCTCGGGATTCCAATGCTGCTGGCTCCTGCGCTGGGACCGGTATTGTCTGGCTGGTTCATTCAGTCCCTCAGCTGGCACTGGATCTTTCTGATCAATCTGCCAATAGGTATTGCTGCTTTTATTCTATGTATCAAATTTCTGCCTGATACGGACCGTGGAAGAACACCCGCGCTGGACCTGCTTGGCATGATTCTCGCGCCGATCGCATTCTCTATGCTCGCCTATGGTGTAAGTGAGGGAGGCACAAGTTGGACCTCCACTTCAACACTGACAGGTGTAATCGTTGGAGGAGTAGCGTTGATCCTGTTCATCATTGTGGAGCTGCGTCACCAAAATCCATTGCTGGAACTGCGGGTCTTCAAATCCTCCGATTTTACACGTGGTATTATCCTTGCATGGGTTTCACAAATCGCTTTGTTTGGGGCCATGATTTTGATTCCGCTCTACCTGCAGCAGATCAAAGGCTACACAGCTTTAGAAACAGGGTTAATCCTACTACCACAAGCCTTGGCATCCGGTGTAGGCATGCCGCTTGGTGGCCGTTTGTTTGATAAAATCGGGGCGAGACCCCTTGCATTCGTGGGTCTGGGTATCATCTCGGGGGCACTCTTTATCCTGTCTTCCATTACATCCGAGACGGGTCTGGGTTTAATTATTCTTAGTCTCGTGATGATGGGACTCGGTATGGGTCTATCCATGATGCCACTGAATACGCATGTACTAAACGCTGCTCCGCGCAAATTGGTTGGTCGGGTCACACCGCTTACCGCTGCTGCGCAACAAGTCGTTGTATCTTTTGCGGTTGCTGGTTTGACCGGGTTCCTGACTTCCCGAATTGCGACCAATACAAGTGGTACGGACGTTGCATCTGTCATTAAGGGTCTCGTGTCTGGTTTCAATGACACGTTTTTCCTGGCCGCGTGTATTGCATTGTTCGGTTGTTTACTGAGTCTTATCCTCCGTAAACCAAAACGAATGCAGGAAGAAACGCTCCAGACCGGGGATGAACCGGATCCGGCCATGATGATGGGGCACTGATGGATCATCCTATTTTATGAATAGGTGCTTAATCTCTTTAATCCGAGGCAGTTCAGATATGTTCTGAACTGCCTTTTTGCTTTGCTCATGAGAAGATGCTCAGGGCGGTCATCATTTCCCGGAAGGAAATAGCGTACCGATCCGGTGAGAAAGAGGCTGTCATATGCTCTCTGCCCTGTTCACGGATATATTTACGCAACTTTTTGTTACGCATGAGTTCGACCGCTTCATCTACTGCTGCATTTACATTGCCCAGAGGATAGAATTTGCCTGTCTTGTTATGATTAATGAACGAACGTACACCATCCGAATCGGTGCTGAGTACCGGGCAGCCGCAGCTGATGGCTTCGGCAACCGCATAACCAAAGCCTTCAAGAAGGGACGTAGAGAGCATGATTCCTCCAGAAGCTGCAATCATGGAATAGAACGTGGGCATCTGGGAGTGAGGAACATTGACAAAGATGCCGATGCGATCCTCCAAACCATATTCAGCCAGCATATGACGGAACATCACTTCGTCTTCAGGATTGGCCAAGCTGGGATCATGAAACAGCCATAGTCTGGCTTTGGGAATTTTTTTGATGATTTTGCTGGATATGCTCAAGTATTCTCTCCAGTTTTTGTTGTGTTCCAGCCGCCCGACCCAAGCCAGAACGGGGTAAGGTGGAGTGTCTACGGGAACTGGAGCAAACGTATCGGTGTCCAGCATATTGGGGATAACAAACCGGTGCAGCCAAGGGCAGATATGAATAAACATATCCAGCAAGTGATCGGTAGGAGGCAGAACAGCAGCGTCACAATGTGCCTGGAGGTAAGGAATTGCCATCTGGATCGTTTCCAGTGCCTGATCTCTCGTTCCGAGACCCTGGGCTTCAAATATAATTCGTCCTGTATAGCCGAGTCCTCTCAATCTACCAGGCATGGAAATATCCGAAGTCACAATAATGGCGTCATAACGCTGGCTGTGAATCAAAAAACGTATTTCTTCATCATTGGACGCGGTGAAGACCGGAGTGCCGGTGTTGTTCTGCAAACCCGATCCTGTATAAAGGTACAATAGATGCGCTTCAATGCCATGACGTTGCAGAACGGCTGTCCGCAATCGGTTCAAGGTATCCACGCCACCGCTTGGTACAAAAAACGTGAATAATACTTTCACACGGTTCACCCTCTGACTTTTGTGCAGGAACTCATACTCTTGAGCATTTTGCATAAATCCAGTAAGCGACTTCCAATCCTCAATATATAGATCGAAATGGTCCTATTCGTCTATAATATTGTCCCTTGGAGCGAGTGGAATCGAATTATGCAAAATGCTGACTCCTGTACTGTATGGTACGTTTCCCCAATGCACAGGGTGTGGGTGAAACCCAAGTTGTTCACATTTTGGACATATATTTTTAATCTTTCTTTTAAGTGTCATTAAGCTGGATTTAGGATAGACCCCGTAAGATACAAGGAACTTCCCGTGTAGA
Source organism: Paenibacillus sp. PvP094 (assembly GCF_040546835.1). Taxonomy (NCBI): domain Bacteria; kingdom Bacillati; phylum Bacillota; class Bacilli; order Caryophanales; family Paenibacillaceae; genus Paenibacillus; species Paenibacillus sp. PvP094. Next base: position 3,295,517 of record NZ_JBEPOM010000001.1, read on the forward strand.
CCATCTGGATTGCTTGATGGCACACGGGTATTTTAACGGGAAAGGATGAATGATGTGCTCGAAGTGAAACAGGTCAGCAAAGTGTATGATGGACGGCGCGGCGTGCATCAACTGGATTTCACAATGGAGCGCGGTGAGATTGTTGGTTTTCTGGGGCCCAATGGTGCTGGCAAAACGACAACGATGCGCATGATCACCGGTTACCTGCAACCCACCACAGGTTCGATTGTGGTTGATGGACAATCTGTGCATGATCAGGGCAGAGCTGTTCGTTCCAAAATCGGTTATCTTCCGGAAACACCGCCGCTATATCCGGACATGACGGTTCAGTCCTATTTGAAATTCGTCGCGAACCTGAGGGATGTTCCGGCACGCGAGATTAAACTGCGGGTCAGTGAGATGGTCAGCAGGCTGGGGCTACAGGAACGGGAAAAACAACTGGTGCGTGGACTATCCAAAGGTTATAAACAGCGTCTGGGACTGGCGGGAGCCATTATCCACAAGCCTGATCTGCTCGTCCTTGATGAGCCTACATCGGGGCTGGACCCGAATCAGATTATGGAGATTCGTGATCTGATCCGGGAACTCGGCGAAAATCATACGGTGCTGCTCAGTACGCATATTTTGCCTGAAGTGAGCACGCTATGTAACCGGATGTTGATTATTAACCAGGGACAGCTCGTACTCGACGGTTCACCACAGCACTTTGGTTCTTCGATGGGTGATCAGTTTAAGGTGTCCATTGAAGTTAAGGCAACCGAGCAGCAGCTACATAATTTGCTCACACCTTGGGAGAAGGTGCGGAGTGAAGTCATACAACCAACGGACGGAAATCGCGGTACGGAGCAGCAGGACACGGTTAAAATGCTGCTTACCGGAGAATCATCCGAAGATTTCCGGGAAGAGCTGTTTTATCTTTTATCCGGAGCGGGACTGCCCATCCTGGAAATGAAGAAGGAAAATCTCAGTCTGGAGCAGATATTCCTGAAGCTGACTACAACGGAACTAGACAATGAGTCATCTGATAAAGGTACACCTGACCTGGCTCGTGAAGACTCTGCGGATTCGCCAACAGAGGAGGAATCCAAATGAGACGAATGATGGCTATTTGCAATAAGGAACTTCAGGCGTATTTTTTGTCACCCACATCCTATTTCGCCTTCGCGGTCTATGTGCTGATGACAAGTTTATTGTTTTACTCCAGTTTCGTGTATTACCAGCCCAGTATTGTGGATTATCGTCTTGTGCTCGGTGATACCTTATCCATGCTGCTGTTTGTGGTGCCTTTATTAACCATGAGACTGGTTGCTGAGGAATTCAGGCAGGGTACAGATGAACTGCTGCTGACCTCCCCGGCTCGGGTAACGGAAGTTATATTTGGTAAGTATCTGGCCTCTCTGGCCATTCTGATCGTGCTTATTCTGTGCAGTCTGGTTTATCCGTTCATCATGTCGTTCTTTGGAACGTTGGATGTGACTTCGGTTTGGCTGTCGGCGCTGGGACTCTTCTTCCTGGGCGGCAGTATGATGGCGATCGGATTGTTTGCTTCTACATTATCTCAGCATCAGATGGTGTCTGCGGTGGCCGGTTTTATTATTTTGCTCGTATTGTGGATGCTTGATTCATTCGCAGGCAATACCGGTTCTGCGCTGCAGAAATGGCTTGATCCATTTGCGCTGACGAACCGTTTTGACAGCTTCACGAAGGGGGTGCTCAGTGGACCGGATATCTTGTATTATGTGACGTTATCGGGCGTATTTCTGCTACTGAGCATTCAAATCGTGGAACGGAAGCGGTGGAGGTGAGAAGATGAAAAAATGGTTAAGTCATACGAATAGTACGGTGCTGTCTGTAGCAGTCGTCGGCATTTTTATTTTGCTTACGCTGTTTCTGAATTCACTTGGCGGATTCCAGCTGGATCTGACGGCAAACAAACAATACACCCTATCGGACCAGTCACTGACCGCGATCAAAAATGTAAAGGATGACGTGAGCATTAAGGTATTTACGGTGGAGAACGCCAACAATACCGTCTTGAATCGCGAAGTGACGGACATGGTCCAGGAGTATACCAAACGAAACAGCAAGCTGAAGATGGAACAGTATAATCTGACACAGGAACCGACGCTGGCCTCAAAATACGGCATCACAGGCAGTTCCATCGTCCTGGAGCAGGGGGATCAATATAAAGTGATTGATATCGCCAGTCTCTTTACAGCAGTAGGGGATGGCAGTGATGGGTCATACCAGTTTACGGGGGAGGAAAAATTAACGCAGGCTCTGATGAATCTGTCTTCCACCGAAATGAAGAAAATGGTATTCCTGACAGGGCATGAGGAGCTTGGTCTGGATCAGTTGACCACGCTTCGTTCGTCCCTGGAGCAAAACAACATTACAACAGAAGAACTGCAGCTCAATCAGGCCGGAGTGGTTCCCGAAGATGCGGACGTACTCGCGATCATTGGCCCGCAGCGTGATCTCAGCGACACTGAATTAAAAGCCATTCGAACCTATCTGAGCAGTGGTGGCAAGCTGATGTTGTCCCTCGGTTTTGTGGAGGATATGAAATCCAGCTGGAAAAATATCGACAAGCTCATGGCCGATTATGGAGTGGTTGATGAGCATGCCGTGATGGTGGACAACCAGCAGGCCAGTACAATGGGGCCACTATGGGTCGTCCCGGAATACGGTACACATGCAATAACGGACAAACTCGCTGACAGCCAACTGTATCCGATGCTGTCCCTGTCCATTGCCCTGACAAGCAAGGAACAGGAGAAATATACACTATCGCCACTCATTCAATCTTCGGATGATAGTTATGGAGAGACAAATATTGAAGGCTTGCTGCAAAACGAAACAGCGAACGATTCGGATCAGGATATCCAGGGACCTGTCGAGCTAGGATATGCAGCAGATACAACCGAAGGCAAACCGAAAGCCGTGATCCTTGGATCTTCCATCTTCATGCAGGATTCGGAAATCGGGAATGGCGGCAATCGTGACTTCATTTTGAATACCATCAATTATTTAAGTGAAAAAGAGGACGGGTTAACCATTCGCCCGCGGGTGCAGGCTGGTTATGAAGTGGCTTACCTGAATGGTAAGCAGGCCAGAACGATTTTCTTCGTTGCTATTGTTGGTTTCCCGCTTATCTTTGTTATCATAGGTGTATTCTTATGGTGGAGGCGCAGACGCGTATGAAGAAATGGATTCCGACGATTCTGGTCGTGTTGGTACTGATTGTGGGCTGGATTTATGCGGCCAATCAGAATTATTTTCGCGAAGAAGAAGCGGTGAAGGTCCAGCTGCTTGGCATTCAGTCTGATGATATCCAGTCAATCACCATTCATGACCCGAGTACAGATAAGACGGAAGGCGAGGCTTCTTCCTCTGCATCTGCCCAATTGGAGCTGAAAGACGGCGTATGGAGCATGGTGGAACCCAAAGGGTATCCGCTTAACGGTTACACGATCAGCAGCTGGCTTGACGCGCTAAGTGGAGCAGAACAGGATTTGGTTGTGGAAGAGACGCCGACGGATCTGGAGAAGTATGGATTGGGTTCGACTGCTTCCCGTCTGGATATCAAAACCAAGGACAGCCGTGACATCACATTAAAGATCGGCGGACAGCTTCCGGCAGATGACGCCCGTTATGTTCAGGTGAATTCCGGGCCCGTTGTTGCTGTGCAATCTGAGTCGATCGGCAATATGGAACTGACAAGGCATGATCTGCTCGATACGACACCGTTTAATCTCGATGATACGAATGTGGCTTCTCTGGACTGGGAAGGAGAAGCAGCGACCTGGGTATTGAAGTCGGCATCGGAAGACGGTGCGGCCGAGCGGACATGGACGCTAAATGGTGAGACGGTTGAATCCACGGAAGCCGTATCCCTCATCGGCAAAATTAAAAATCTCTCCACTGCGGACGACGTTCGCAAAGCTTCCGAGCTCAAGGATGCTGTGCCACGATTCACACTTTCTGTTGAGCAGAAGGTAAATGGAGAGAATGTAACCGACGTCTACCGGGGGCTAACCGTTGCATCGGAACCCGGTATCATCTACGTGATTACACCCGATGGTCAGTGGGCATATTCCCTTCAGGCAGATGCCTTGCAGGATGCGGAGAAATTTCCTGATACGGTGAAAGCAGCTGACGTATCGACAGATGCAGGAAGTGGAAGTGAAGATTCAACCTCATCCGCTGAGTAGTCTTGGAAATGTGAATATAACCGGTTTAGGTAAACCAAACCCATATGCTATTTTTGGAAAGAAGCGGTGTCGCACATAACGTGCTGGCGCCGCTCTTTTGTTGTGCAGGACAGTTCCATATCCTTTCAGCATATCGGGTCCACCAGAAGCGCATCCTATCCTTGTGACCTAAACCATACACATTGGAGGATGAGACATGCCAGCAGCCAAAAAGGCGAAAGCAATCAGCTTATCATTGTCTACTGCAATTTTTGTAATGGCCGGACTGACAGGGTGTGGTGATGGCCGGGATAACAACAATATGCAAACCAATAATGCGGGTCAGGAAGTTCGAGGGCTGAACCGTTATGGTGTGGAGACCAATGGAATGGATGGCATTCGTGCCAAGAGTTATCGCATGCACAATGTCACTGACCTGAAATCCAGTGACGAACTGGCAAAACGCATTACCGAAATGAAAGAGATCAAGTCGGCCAATGTACTGTTAACTGATCGTAACGCTTATGTTGCTGTCCGTTTAACAGACGGTCATGCTGGCAAGATGGACAGTCAATCGAATCGTAACGGTAACCATAACAGCACGATGAACGGTACTTTGAGGAACCGTGCGAGTGGAACCATGCGAACTGAGAGCATGAATCAGGATCTGGGTGGTATGCGCGTGCATGCGGGCGACGGAACGATGTCACCGTACACGACCAGTGGTATTGCTCCAGGATTGAACACTGGTTCGGCTACAGACCGCAGCCATATGGGGAATGACCGCAGCATTTACGGAACGATGGGTACCGGATCTTTCGGCATGATGCGCGGGCTCACGAACACGGGCAGAGAACGTACGATGAGTGATGGTCATTACGGAATGCAAAGCGAAGGACAAGGCGTAGGACAACGTCAGGACAGCTCGGATGACAACACGTCTGAAGAGATCAAAGGCAAAGTTGCAGCAAAAATCAAGCAATTTGCACCGAATGTGGAGAATGTCTATGTATCGGCCAATCCGGATTTTGTTGAGCATGTGGAGTCCTATGCCAAGGACATTCGTAACGGCAAGCCCGTTAGCGGCATGATTGATACGTTCCAGTCGATGGTTGAACGCATCTTCCCGACCAATGCCATGAATCAACGCCGTGATGGTATTCTCGATGATGGCGTGTTAAACCGCAATAATAACAATAATGATGGCATTATGCATCCTAATCATCGGTAGAAACAGCTAAACAAATATGCCTTTGCGCGGATGGGTACATCAGTGGCAAAGGCATATTTTTTATCACAACATCTAAGAATAAGCAGAACTACATAACGGTGTGTATCTTCCATTACGAAGGATCAACAAATGACAGCCCATTTTTTTCATAAAATTGAACCATCGCCCTTGACCTGACATAAGATGAGTTGACTGTATCCCCTTAACCTTGTTACACCAACACAACCCGAGCAAGGAGGGGTGAACATTGAAGGGTATCGATCATAAAAGCAAATTTTTGTTGACCCACCGTGAACGCGAAGTATTCGAATTGCTGGTTCAGGACAAAACGACGCGTGACATCGCAGGGCAGTTATTCATCAGCGAGAAAACGGTGCGTAACCATATTTCGAATGTGATGCAGAAACTCAATGTTAAGGGTCGTTCGCAAGCAGTTGTAGAGCTGATTAAGCTCGGAGAACTGAAGATCTGACGCGAATAACAGTTAGGAAGTTGAAGCAGCATGAAAGCCTTTCTCTATTCTTTAAATGATGAAGAATGGGGCAAGGCTTTTTTGCTTTTTAGCCGAGGGAAGCAAGCATAAGTGACAAACAAGGTCACGAAAATAGCGGCTTGTTCCAATTGTTAAAATCAACCATAATAAGCTTATAGATCATGATTACATAAGAAATGAGAGGAAAGAAAAATGGATCACTTTTTAAAGGAATTTGAGGATAAGTTTAGAGCCGGCTTTCTTCCCGATCTGGAGCAAACGCTGCAAGAGATGCAGCATGAAAAAGTATATGCTTGCGCGTTTGGAACAGACAGTGACTGGATTACCCTGTTTATGGCGGCAAATACGGAGGAATCGCTAGAGAGGCATATTGCCAGGATGAAAGAAGAAGGACTGTGTGACAGTGAGCAGGACGAAATCTACTATCGATGGGGCTGCTCCGAATATCAGTATGGCAAAGATACACATTTTAATCATATTAGCCGATTGTTGTATGCAACGGAAGATGTTCAGCATTATAAGGATGAGATGATTAATATTATTGCCAAGGTCGTGAGTGAAACACCGAATGAAGTTTTTGCCCGGTACGGACAATCCAAAGCAGACATTACGTTCTTCATATCCATGACCGATGATGATGAGGCTGAAGAACTGGAAAATCAATCCGTCGTATTGATGACAGAAAGCGGCCTGACCAGTGAATTTTTGAAACGGTATGATGGTCTGGAGTAGTTTATTGATTGGACAAGATAGCCACAATGTATAAGACGAGTTAACGGAATGGAATAAAGTATATTTGAGTTCATTTCAAAGTCTTTCCCCGTTCTTAATCGGATTAGGGAGAGGCTTTTTTTGTTATATCCTGAAAAGAAATGAACTCCCTACATAAGGCTGTTTTCTCGAATAAACAATCTCCATGTTTTCTTCGAAAAAGGCTGATAAAAGAGCTGCTCCAACGCCTCGTACCGGGCCTCATCCAGATGTAGATAGAGCGCCTTTTTGGCGATTTTGGCAGCTGGTTGCGAAGCAGACTTCCGACTTCCCGCTTTTCGCCTGACCGGAATATGAAACTGCAACAAATCCTCCAGACGGTCCCAGCCTTCCCAGCTCATTCTTCCGCCACGTTTCCAGTCGATTGCATACAGGGCATAATAGGCCCGACCACCGCTTTGCTTGACAGCAATAACCCAGGAGGAAGGGATGAGCTTTTGTTGTTGTCGTTGATTCACTTGGGTGCTCCTTCGTTGATTCATAGATTGCATTCATCTTTACTATAAGCCTTATGTCTTGTCTGCTTCAAGAAGCGTTGATGTAAACTTTCATTTTGAACATGAAGTAAATTCCCTTGATTTGCAGATGGAGCTTGATTAAAATGAAGTTATAAAAATTATTTTCTTTATTTCTTTTAAAAATATAAAAATTATTTTCAGAGGAGAAGACTTATGGCAGCCATCATACATGCGTTACAGCAAGAGCTGGATGGACTTCCATCGCAGGAACGGCGGATTGCAGAGGTTATTTTGCAATCTCCGTCGGATATCCCCGGCTGGACGATTAATTATCTTGCTGAACAAAGCGGAACCAGTCCGGCAACGGTCACCCGCTTCTGTAAGTCCTTTCACTTCAAGGGTTTCCCGGATTTCAAAATGAAGCTGGCCGCAGAGCTGTCTCATTCGACGGACAAAACGGCTTATCAGGATATCGTGGCAGGCAATCCGTTGTCCAAAATTGTGGAGGCCATCGAAGCCAACCACCTTGCCTCCATTGCGGATACCACCCGGCTGCTGGATTTGGGCAGATTGGAGCATGCAGTTCAGCTATTATGCCATGCCCGTCGCATTGACCTGTACGGTGTTGCGACCTCATCCATCGTGACACAGGATTTCTATCAGAAACTCGTGCGAATTGGCAAAAGCTGTACGGCCTTTTCGGATTCACATATGCAGATTACTTCAGCTTCCTCGCTAAGTGAAGGAGATGTGGCCATGGCCGTGTCCTACTCGGGGGAAACGCCAGAGACCATCGATGCCCTGCATTGCGCCAAACAGGCGGGAGCTGCAACGATCTCACTTACTTCCTACGGTAACAACAAGCTGGCCGGCGTATCCGATATTCCGCTATTTACGTCTTCACTGGAAGAGGGCATGAGACGGGGAGATATGGCTTCCCGGATTGCGCTGCTGCATGTCATTGATATTTTGTTCACAGGCATGATGAGTGCCGATTTTGACCGCTTTATCCCCAAACTGGAACAATCGTATCACAATGTACAGTCCTATCGAGTTCAAAAACATGGAGGTGCGTGAGATGAACATTCGTATTTTTGAAAATGAAGAAGATCTGAATGCAACAGGTGCTGGCCTGATTGCCAGCTTGCTGCAAACGAAACCACGGGCTGTGCTCGGACTCGCAACGGGAAGTTCTCCGGTGGGCATTTATAAACAGCTCATTAGCTTGTATCAGAAGGGTCTGGTGAGCTTCGCGCAGGCATCTTCCTTCAATCTGGATGAGTACGTCGGGCTTCCGGTGGAGCATCAGGAGAGCTATCGCAGCTTCATGAATGAGCAGCTCTTTCATCATATTGATATCGATCTGGCAAAAACGCATGTACCGAACGGGCAGGCAACCGACCTGGACCAGGAATGTGCCATGTATGAACAGCGGCTGGATGACCTGGGACCTGTAGACCTGCAGCTGCTGGGTATCGGACATAATGGACACATTGGTTTCAACGAACCGGGGAATGAACTGACCGGACGCACGCATGTGGTGGATCTGAAAGAAGAGACCCGCAAGGCCAATGCCCGTTTTTTTGCTAGTATTGATGAAGTCCCGGCTCAGGCCATAACGATGGGTGTAGGTACGATTCTGAAAGCCAAACAAATTTTGCTGATCGCTCGCGGTGAGGAAAAGGCCGAAATCATTCGCGAAGCCTTCATGGGGCCGATCACAACCCAGTGTCCTGCGTCCTTGCTGCAATGCCATCCGAATGTGGTTGTACTGCTGGATCGTGCTGCCGGGAGGTTGGTCAAATGAACGATAAAGGCATAGCCCATTTGGAAAAAGAGAGCGGCAGCCCCATTTATCTTCTTCGCGGTAAAATGGTACTGCCTGAAGGTCTGGCGCAGGATGGCCTGCTCGCCTGGACCGAAGGGAAAATCATATACGCCGGGTCACCGGAAGGTCTGCCGGCATCTATTCGTAATCAGGCGGTCTCCGTGCCTGTACCTGATGGGGGCGTTATCGTCCCCGGGTTTATTGATATCCATGTCCACGGTGGCTATGGAGAGGATTTCATGGATGCGAGCCAAGAAGTGTTGGACAAGATTACTTCATTTCACAGTACGCAGGGTACGACTGCCATGCTTGCAACATCCATGACTGCTCCGAAGGACAGACTGGATCGGGTGCTCGCTGAAGTGGACCGTTATCGTTCCAAGCCCATGTCATACGCCCAGCTTGAGGGGGTGCATCTGGAAGGACCGTTCTTCAGTCCAAAATGGCCTGGTGCGCAGAATCCGGAGCATATTGTACTGCCCAATGTATCCTGGCTCGCAGAATGGGAAAAAGAGTATCCCGGCCTGATTCGCCAGGTCACGCTGGCGCCGGAACGGGAAGGGGCACTTGAAGTCATTGCATGGCTGCGTCAGCAGCGGATTACAGCAGCGCTCGGTCACACGGATGCTACCTACGAAGAGGTGGGGCGAGCGGTTGAAGCCGGGCTGCATCACGCCGTACATACCTACAATGCAATGACTCCGCTGCATCATCGTAATCCCGGAGCTGCGGGAGCCGTACTGAGTGATTCAAGAATCAGCGCTGAAGTGATTGCTGATGGCATTCATGTGCACCCTGCGGCGATCTCCATCCTTGCCCAGCTGAAGCAGTCTGCCGATCAGCTCGTGCTGATCACAGATGCCATGTCCGCTGCCGGGCTGGAAGACGGGGAATACAAAATCGGCGACCTGCCCGTGATCGTGAGGGAGGGCGTAGCCAGATTGAAGGACGGCGGTGCCCTCGCTGGAAGTACACTGACGATGATTCGTGGCTTCCGCTATTTGGTACAGGACGTGGGCATGAACCTGAGCGCTGCATCTCGCGCAGCCAGTCTCACCCCGGCACGCCTGCTCGGAATCGACCATCGCACTGGTTCCCTGGCTGCAGGGAAACAGGCAGATATCGTTTTGCTTAACCAGGAATTGGGTATTGAGGGTGTATGGGTTAAAGGCAGAACGATTGGCGGTTAGGGTGTATGGTAAGGAACAGAACTTTCAGGAGTAAGATCGGAAGCATGACGGTTTTCCGCTGGAGAGGCAATCGGGTGAGTAATGTGTTAAAATAGTCTCAAAAAAAGACGGGATCTGCGGATCACGCATAACGGAGGCGTGAAACATGGAACGTAACGCTATGCTCGAGTTCGATCCATTCCTCACAGAGCTGGCGGAAAAACTGCACGTGCACGGATATTATGCCTTTTATGGTGAGCATTACAATGAAGCCGATATGGAGCAGTACCGCAGACACCTGTTTAACTCATTCCGCAATATCGTATGGGTAGAGCTGGATGCACGCAAAAAATATATGATTGTCGATCATCGTGGACGAAACACCGTCATGAAATTGATCGATGGCATGCTGAATACCCGTAGAACACTGCGGGCCAATCAGGCGATGGCGGGCACGGATACGTCCAACGTTCAGCAGGAGATTACCCATCTGACGCAGATGGTGCACATGCTAAGATTTACGACATTTAGAACATAAGTGATGTAAACCAAGAGAGACTTCGCTAACGGGGAGTCTCTTTTCCTGTATTCCACCACTTCTAACGAATCCATACCACCTTAACGCAAGGTTTCGTACAGAATGCCAAAGATAACGAACTCCAGTCACGTTAATGCAACGTTTACCTATTCCAGATATGTCCACAGCATGGAATAACACGTCTCTGATTCGTTAAACCAACCATTTCATAGTAATCAGCCTAATAACGCTCGCTCAGTTCGTTAAATGGTCTAGGTGTCAGATTAAACATTCTTCTATCTAGCGCTACTAATTCTAACGACAAAAAAGAGTGTCCCGTCATAAAACAAACGGGACACTCTTCTTTTTAAATTGCACTTAACCTCTATCCACATGTAAAGGTAGCCTCAATCGTAAAATAAGTTTGGGCAATTGCTGCAAAAGTAGTGAAGGGAACGAAATCGATTCTGTAGAAGCGGAGCGTTCGCGTTTATCACCTGGATTTCTCCCTTTGATAAAGGGAATCAAAGAAATCAGGGGATAACAGCGATCGAAAGAACGATTCGGAACCGAAACGGCCACGTCAGCACACTGCCCCGCACTTATTTTTCACATGAGCTTTCAACTTTACAAGCTCTTCAAGAACTGTACGATCGTCAACAACCCTTTATCAAAGTTCTCCAGGTTGAAGTGTTCATTTGGTGCGTGTAGATTCTCATCCGGCAAACCAAAGCCCATCATCACGGCAGGTACACCGAGGACACGGGAGAGCTTCTCAACGATCGGGATGGAACCTCCATCTTTGGTAAACAGGGCACGAACGCCATACACCTGCTCATAAGCGTCAGCCGCTTTTTGCAGGATCGGATCGGTCGGATCGGTATTGAACGCAAAGGCTTTCTCGATTTGTTTCACATGCAGCGTGGCACCTGGCTGTACGTGTGCACGCAGGTGTGCTTCAATGCGGTCCAGCACCTGTTGTGGGTCTTGGTCGGCAACAAGTCGGCATGTAATTTTGGCATGAGCCTCTTTTGGGATGACGGTTTTGGTACCTTCACCTTGGAAGCCGCCCCATACACCGTTCAGCTCCAGTGTTGGACGTGCGCCAACACGTTCCACGAACGAGTAGCCTTCCTCACCGTACAGTTGCTCCAGTCCAAGATCCTGACGAAGCTGCTCTTCATTGAAGCCTTGCTTCACGAACTCTTCTCTCATTTCCGGAGAGAGGGGGAGGACGCCATCATAGAAACCATCCACGCTCACGCGGCCTTGCTCATCATGCAGCGAAGCGAGCAGGGATACAAGCGCATGCAGTGCGTTTGGTACACACCACCGCCGAAGGAGCCGGAGTGCAGGTCAGTGTTAGCTGTGTTCAGATCCACTTCAAGCGAGCAAAGGCCGCGCAGACCTGTGGAGATCGCCGGTTTTCCTTTTTCGAGCAGGGAAGTATCGGAGATCAATACCATGTCTGCACGAAGCTTGTCCGTATTGTCATTCAGGTAGATCGGCAGGTTCGGGCTGGAGATTTCCTCTTCGCCTTCGATGCAGAACTTCACGTTAATCGGGAGTTCCTTGTTTTCAGCCAGCAGGGCTTCTACTGCTTTGATATGTAAGAAGATCTGTCCTTTGTCATCTGTCGCCCCACGTGCGAACAGTTTTCCGTCCCGAACAGTAGGTTCGAAGGGAGGCGTTTCCCACAGGTTAAGCGGATCGACAGGTTGTACGTCATAGTGTCCATAGATCAGTGCTGTTGGTTTCCCGGGAGCATGCAGGTGGTCTGCATAAACAATCGGATGTCCAGCGGTTTGAATAACCTCAACATTTTCCATGCCTGCACGTGTCAGTGCATCTGCCGCCCATTGTGCAGCACGGTTAATATCATCTTTATGAGCCGAAATGGCCGAAATACTGGGAATGGACAGCCATTCATTCAGTTCTGCCAGATGTTTTTCTCTATTCTCCTGAAAATAAGTCTGTTCTTTCATTAAAAAAGCCTCCTTCATGTTTTGCTTTATCCTATTGTAATCCATTTTGGCATCTTAATAAAACATTGGTTAAAAAATGATCGGCTGTGTACCGTTCCATTCCGCCGGAAATTGTGAGTATAATACAGGAAACGGATTTCATCCATATTTTCTCAGCAGGGGAGTTGGGGAAGTTCCCATGATAGTCAGACCACATGCAAGCAGGCAGGTGAATGATGATGGAAACGACTAAAAGAGAGAGACTGCCAGGTCGATTGGCGCGTTTCCAAGGGTTCACGCCTGGACGCCACAAAGGACGTTTTTACCGGAATAGCCTGATGATTATTTTGCTCATTGCCAGCATCCCCGGTTTGATTACAGGTATCGTGATGTACCAGCTGGTTGTTGGCAGAATGGAAAATGAATTCAATCGCATGCATCAAAACCAGATCGAGAATCGGGCACGCAATGTGGACGACCAGCTGGCCTACCTGGAGATGACCCTTTCGCATTGGGCCTTTGAACCAAGGTTTGGCAATGCACTGCGAACCCTGGACTTTGTCTATTATTTTAATGAAACGCAGGAGATCGTCACCACTTTATATGTACTGGAAGGGTCGCATCCTCTGATTAAGTCTGCACAGCTGTATTTGCAGGAACCGAAGCCGATCCTGTTTAACCGGGAGTATAACGAATTATTAGATGATGCGAAAATAAAAGCCTATGACCGCTACCTAGCCATGGGCAATCATGTGTACTGGACAGACTGGGTATCAAACGCAAGCATTGAACCAGCAGCTGCCATGAATAGCAGCCTGCTGCATACCGATGCAGGCAACGCGCTGGTTCTGGTACATAAAATCCCGGGCGAACATAATAACCCGTTCGGTGCACTCATCATTACTCTGGACAACGAGAAAGTCGCCAGTTTGTTGAAAACGCTTACTCCATATGACGAAGGCCTAACCTTTCTTATGGATCAGGAAGGAAATACGCTGGTCACCGGTAATCCGGGAGGGGGTCAGCAGAATTCGACCTTTGAACAGCAGCTTAAGGAAGAGGTTGCACAGCATGCAGATAGCACGTCTTTTTTGTTCAAATATGAAGATCAAACCTACTCCGTATCATACGGTTCCTTAAGCCGAATTGATTCCGACTGGACTTATGTTTCCGCTGCACCGCTGACATCTGTGACATCACCAGTGAAGCTGGTATCCAAAATAATTGTCATTGCGAGCGCAGGCAGCCTGCTGCTGGGGCTCATGTTATCCTGGCTTGCTTCCCGGCGGATTTACTCCCCTGTGGCGAGAATGCTTCATCTTCTGACACCAGGCAAACATGAGGCTCATGCCAATCCGAGGCTGGACGAATTCCAGCTGCTGGAACAGCAGTGGAATGAGCTGACTTCCCGGAGCCTTACCGCACATCGTCAATTGCAGGAGCAGCTGCCGCATTTGCGTGACAGCTTTGTACTGCAGCTGGTTCAAGGACACTTATATGCCTACAACGAGGAAGACCTCCAGAAGCGCATGAAGAATCTCGGATTCGAAGTGGAAGGTCAGCAATTTTTGCTGCTGCAAATGTATTTTACGGGTTATGCCCGGCTGCAGGGACGATTTGGAAGCCAGGATACCGGCCTGGTGACTTTTGCAGCTGTAAACATCATTGAAGAGGTGGCCAAAAGCTATTTTAACCAAGTCAGTATGATGAACTTTCATGACCTCTCTTCAGCCATGCTTGTCATTGCACCGAAGAATGAACAGCTCAAGCCGCAGGCATTGCTCTGGGGTCAGGAACTGGTAGAGGTTATCGGGAAGACGCTAAAAATGAATGTCACGGTCATGATTAGTCACTCCGCTGATTCCTTGCATGAGCTGCCCGGCATCTTTGTTGAGATGGAACAGGCGGTTGCTTATCGCAGCATAGAGGAAGGGAGTCAGATACTCGATCTGGAAGATGAGCAGTGTTTCCGCAGAGCGGAAGAAGCAGCTTATCCGCTGGGCTTGGAACGTGAGATGATTCAGGCAATCAGGCTCGGTAAGCAGGAGGAAGCGGATCGGGTGCTGGAACAGTTTATGGGCGAAATCGCCCGGACGGGCAGTACCGAGTTTCAGGTGCAGCAGATGATGCTGCAGCTGCTAGGAAGTGTTCAGCATATGATGCTGCAGACAGGGGTAACACCGTATAAGCTGTTCGGAGGATGCAATATGTACGAACGATTGTCAGCAATCCGCGAACCTGCACAGATGCAGCAGTGGATGATGAGCAAGGTACTGGTGCCATATATACAGGAAATCGAGATGAGATCGCAGGAGCCGCTGAAACAGGTGGTGGAACGGACGATGCTGTATATGGATGAGCATTATCGTAACGAAATCTCACTGGAAGGCTGCGCAGCTGCAGAACAGATGACTCCCTATGCGCTTAGCAAAGCCTTTAAGCAAGTATCGGGCATGAACTTTATTGATTATTTGACAAAGGTTCGAATGGAGGCAGCCAAACAGCTGCTGCGTGAGACAACGATGAAAATTAATGACATCGCGGCTGCTGTTGGTTATCAGCACAGTTATTTTAATCGCATCTTCAAAAAACAGGAGGGTGTAACGCCAAGCCAGTATCGGGATCAGTGGTTTGGCAAATGATCTGTGTAGCACCTTGCTGTCTCACCGGGATCCGAACCATCGGATTCCGGTTTTTCTTGTTGAGAAGGATGCAAACAAAGAAGGATAAGGCTGCAAAAATGTGCAATGGAGTACAATGCAAAATGTCCAAATAGAAGCGAAAGTGGCGTCATAGCGGGCTTTGTGGCCTCGCCTAGTATGTAAGCAAAAAATGAAGGTTGCCGGAAAAGGGGGCTCTGTATAGTCTGAATTACAAGCTCGATTGATAACGCTTACATAAGTGAGGGAGGGGAGAGATTATGAACGGGAAGACCAAATGGAATGGAAATACCACAGCGGCAGCCCAGGCGGAAATGGCCACCATGCCGATGAAGCGGGAGTCCAACTGGAAGAGGCAGATCAAGCGCAACAAATGGCTGTACGTGCTTGTGCTTCCCGGATTTCTGTACTTTGTTATCTTTAAATATTTGCCCATGTGGGGAATCGTCATTGCCTTTCAGGACTATCAGCCTTTTCTCGGTATCAAGAACAGTGAATGGGTGGGCATGGAGAACTTTACGACCTTTTTCTCCAATCCGGACTTTTTCCGGTTACTGCGTAACACGCTGGTCCTTGCCATATATGATCTCATATTCTTTTTCCCGGCACCGATCATTATTGCCCTTTTATTAAATGAAATTAGGATCGCGTTCTTCAAAAGAACGATTCAAACGCTGGTGTATGTACCCCATTTCGTGTCCATGGTGATTATCGCCAGTATTACTTACGTATTCCTGACCCCTCAAGGCGGGGTGCTGTACGACCTGATTGCCTGGATAACTGGAAAGCCAATAGATGTATTGTCCAGTCCGGGTTCGTTTCGTCCACTCATTATCATTCAGATGATGTGGAAGGAGATGGGCTGGGGAACGATAATCTTCCTGGCCGCACTCGCAGGCGTGGATACCGAGCAGTATGAGGCTTCCATTGTGGATGGTGCGGGACGGTTGAGACGCATGTGGCACATTACGCTGCCGGCGATCCGCACAACCATTGTGATTCTGCTCATTCTAAGACTGGGGAACTTTTTGGATACGGGATTCGAACAGATTTATCTGATGACCAATTCGCTTAACCGCGACGTGGCCGATGTATTTGATACCTATGTCTATACGGTAGGGATTACGCAAGGGGCATTCAGCTACAGTACTGCGGTAGGATTATTCAAATCGGTCGTGGGAATCATCCTGGTGCTCGGCAGCAATAAACTTGCCAAAAAATTTGGCCATCCGGGGATTTATTAAGCAGGCATTCTGCATGAATTCATAAGGAGGAAAGCCCATGAACAGCCGTCTCTACAACAGCCCTGCCGGCAAAGTATTTGATATTTTCAATTACGTCATGCTGGGTATTCTGGGCATACTGACTGTCCTTCCTTTCCTGTATATTATAGGGAATTCGTTCGCGACCGAAGCCGAGATTACGGAACGCAGTTTCTTTCTCATTCCGAAAGTCTTCTCCTTCAGCGCGTATGAGTATATTTTTTCTTCGTCTACCATCTTCCGCAGCATTGGCGTCTCCGTATTTGTGACGGTAGCAGGCACGCTGGTCAATTTGTTCTTCACGCTGACGATGGCTTATCCGCTATCCAGAAGCGACTTCTGGGGACGCAACGTCATGATGAACATGGTGATCTTCTCCATGCTGTTCGGCGGAGGAATGATCCCGACGTATCTTGTCATCCGTGGACTGGGATTGCTTGATTCTTACTGGGCCCTTATGCTTCCTGGCGCAATCAGCGCTTTTAATTTAATCGTTGTCAAAAACTTTTTTCAGCAAATGCCGCCCGGGCTGGAGGAAGCGGCCCGTATCGACGGCTGCTCGGATCTCGGGGTACTCTGGCGAATTGTCCTGCCATTATCCAAACCGGTGATTGCCACGTTTGCGTTATTTTATGCCGTAGGGCATTGGAATAACTTCTTCTCGGCACTCCTGTACATTTCCGACAGTGACAAATGGCCGCTGCAGGTGATGCTGAGGCAGATTGTTCTGCTCTCGCAGGCAAGCGTTGGGGATATGGCCAATATGGATCCCAATTTCGTACAGCCACCGGAACAGTCCATTAAAATGGCTGTCATCGTGGTAGGTACCATTCCGATTTTGCTCGTGTATCCGTTTTTGCAAAAGCATTTTGCCAAAGGTGTCATGTTAGGCTCAATCAAAGGCTAAAGCCAAGGGGGAGAACGAATGGGACAAAAAGCGGGAATCAAAAAAACAGCACTTGTACTTTCGGCAGCATTGTTACTGAGCACGGTTCTGGGAGCTTGCTCCACGGACAAAACCAACGATACGGGCGAAGCGGCTGCAGGTGGAACCGATCAGATCACGATCATGCTTCCGAACTTTGAAGCTGAAAATCCGCCTGAAAACAGCCCGGTCATCCAGAAGCTTGAGGAATTAACCAAAGTGGATGTGAATCTTCAATGGGTACCGAGCAGCTCTTATGAGGATAAATTCAACATTACTCTGGCTTCGGGCAAGCTGCCCGACGTGATGGTCGTGCTCGGCAAATCCCCAAGCTTCATTAACGCTGCACGTACCGGGGCTTTCTGGGAGCTGGGGCCTTATCTGAAAGACTACCCGAACTTGAGCCAGATGAACGAAATTATTACGAACAATGCCTCCATTGACGGCAAAACCTACGGCATCTACCGGGGAAGGCCGCTGGGACGTAACGGAATAACGATCCGGAAGGATTGGCTGGAAAATCTGGGTCTGGAAGCACCCAAAAATCTGGACGATCTTTATAATGTCCTAAAAGCATTCACTACAGATGATCCGGATGGCAACGGCAAGGATGATACGTATGGTTTGGTAGCGAGCAAATTTAACGGGCCATGGGACAATATGCAGATCTGGTTTGGTGCGTCCAACAAATGGGGCGATGATGGCAGCGGTAATTTGATTCCGGCACACGAAACACCCGAGTATATGGAAGCACTGAAGTTTTTCCGTCAGATCTACAGTGAAGGTTTGGTGAACAAGGACTTTGCCGTGATGGATGCGACCAAGCTGCCTGATCCGTTTGTCAACGGGCAGGCGGGTGTCATGATTGATGTGGCGGATAACGCACAGCGGATGGAGCAGAAAATTCTGGAGAAGGACCCATCGGCCACAGGGCGGGTGGATGTGCTTCAGGCGGTGGAAGGACCCAAAGGGCTGCGTGACATGCCAACCTCAGGCTACTCCGGTATGATCGCCGTCTCCAAAAGTGGTGTGAAAACGGAAGAAGACCTGAAAAAGGTGCTCGCATTTCTGGATCAATTGAACGAGCCGGAGCTCCAGGCTTTGCTGTCTAATGGTCTGGAAGGCAAGCAATATGAGAAAAAAGGGGAATATGTTGTTCCGACCACCGACAAGCTTGCACTGCGAGATCTGCAGGGTCTGAACCAAATTTTGATGTTCCTTCCGGAAGACCGCGCCTTCCGGGTTGAACCGACGCCGGTGCGTGAGAAGGTGGCAGAGGTACAAAAGGCCAACGAGGAGATCGTTGTTCCCAATCCGGGTGAGCCGTTGATCTCTGATGTTTATGCACAGAAAGGGCCCCAGCTGGATAACATCATCAACGATGCCCGTATCAAATTCATTGTGGGACAGATTGATGAGAAGGGATTCCAGGATGCAATCGCACTGTGGAAGAGCAGCGGCGGTGATGAGTACGTGAAGGAAGTCAACGAATTGTACGCTGCATTGAAGTAGTCAAAATCCAGAGCCCGGCAGCCGTACGTAAGTACAACAGAAGCTGTCGGGTATTTCCATCTATATCAATTTTTTAAAACATTTTGTATTTACAGGCTCCCTAACCGCATTTTTTAAGGTATAATCATAGCCAAACAAACGTACATGAACATAAATAAACCATAATGGAAGAAAAAAGACTCTTTTAAACAGGGAGGAAAGCGACATGTGGAACGGGGAGGCATTTGCGAATCCCGCCGCGCAGTACCGGATTCATCCCTTCTGGTTTTGGAATGGGGATATGGAGGAAGAGCAGATCAAACGGCAAGTGAATGAAATGTCAGCACAGGGTGTGGGCGGTTTTTTTATTTGTCCGCGTCAGGGGCTGCAGATTCCCTATCTGTCGGATGCTTGGTTTGATAAGGTTCGGATTGCGGTGGAAGCAGCCGAGACCTGCGGCATGGAAGTCTGGCTGTATGACGAATACCCTTATCCTAGCGGCATGGCAGGCGGTGAGGTCACCCTGGATTTCCCTGAAGCCAAGCAGCGCCAGCTCGTGCATCAGCGGTTACATGTGCAGGGCGGAGAAGCTGTGAACCATGAGTTACCGTGGGGGCGAATTTTGGTCGCCAAAGCCATATCAAAAGACGCAGAGGGTAACCGATTATGGGATAAGTCTATCGATCTGCGGCACCACATCGGTAATATCCAGACCGATCAGGTATATCAGGAGACGGGTCTCACGTCGTATAATCGCAAGCGATTTTTTACATATCGGACGGCTTTCCGCCTGGTTTGGGACCCCCCGGCAGGGAATTGGGATGTAATCCTGTTTCAGGAAGTGGAGATGGATGATTTCAAATATTACGGCAATTTTGTTGACCCGTGCCATAGGGAAGCGATGAGCCGTTTTATTGAACTTACCCATGACCGATATGCGGCGGCTGTTGGAACACATTTTGACAGCGTTATCAAAGGCATGTTCTCTGACGAAATTGCACCGCTCGGACGTATTCCCTGGTCTCCTCAGCTGCCTGCATATTTCCGGGAACGCTGTGGATACAGTCTGATTGATTCGCTTCCTGCCCTGTTATACGGTGATGTTCCGGACTCGGCCCGTATTCGGTATGACTATTATCAATCGCTGCATCTGCTTCTCAGGGAGTCATACCATCAGCAGGTGCATGACTGGTGCGAGGATGCGGGAATCCAGTACGCCGCAGAGGTTCCTGGCGTACGGATGACGACTCAGTTGTTCAGCCATATGCCCGGCGGAGACTCAGCACATGAGAAGATTGGGCGCCCCTTATCCTGGATTCTGGAACGGTACGGCAAAAGAATGCGTGACAATCCGAAGATGGTCAGCTCCCTGGCGAGACAGCTGGGACGCAGCCGCAATTTGATCGAGTGCTTTCATAGTGTGGGCTGGTCGATGACGCTGCAGGATGCGAAATGGATGATTGACCGGATGGCTGCCATGGGCACGAATTTCTATAATTTCCACGCCTTTTTCTATACGATTGGCGGGTTAACGAAGCACGATGCACCGCCATCCCAGTTTCTGCAGAATCCATACTGGAAGCATTTCCGTCAGCTTGGAGATTACACGGGACGAATAAGTTATCTCATGAGCACGGGGACAGCCGATATTCGGATTGCCGTTCTTGATCCGACGACCACATTCTGGAGCCTGATGGGCAATCCGCTGCATGGGTTTGAATACAGCGGTGAGGATGAATCCGAACGGGCGAGACTGGAGCGGCTTACGAATGATTGGATGCGAATTGGTGTACATCTGCTAGAGAACAGACGTGACTATGACCATCTGGACCCTGAGCTGCTGGCTGAAGCCGAACTTGCGGGTGGAACGATTCAGATTGGTGCTGCCAGATACGAAGTACTTATCCTTCCGCCGATGCTGAACCTGGAGGCGAATGCCTGGAAGCAGGTGAGACGATTTGCTGAGCAAGGAGGAACCGTCATATCCGTCGGACTACCTCCGTACATTGCAATTCAGGAAGGAAGCCCAGCAGGCAATGAAGCAGCGAACTTCTTCGGTGCAGGGGATCAACCCGAGGAAGAGTATTGGGGTCATGCCGGGGAAACCAGGCAAGGCAGCAGTGAATTAATGTGGCAGCAAGGGGAGGGAGAAGCCTACTTCCTTCCGGTTGGTGCAGGTCAGGGGGATGATTCAACTCTTGAATTAATCTCGCTGCTGCTGGACCAGGTGCTGCCAGAGCCTATCTGTTGGATTATGGAGGAAGAGAGTGCTTCCTTGTTGATGCAGAATCGTCAGTTATCCGATGGTGAATATATGGTGTTCCTGTCTAACCAAGAGGGTCGGCAATTAAAGGGACAATTGAAGGTTGTTGCCAAGCAGTTATGGAGCAGTACGGATGTCTCATCGGATAAACGTGTGCTGGCAGAGCGGCTTAATCTGGAGACAGGAGAACGGGAAGTCTTGCCGCTGACCAGCAGCGGGGGAGAATGGTGTATTTCACTCGGGTTTGCCGGGTATGAAGCACACGCTGTGCGGCTGACTCTGCAAGCTAAATCTTCTGAGGATATACCGGGTAACCTCGGTCAGACCGAAGTGGCTGCACCCTTCAAGCCTGATGCTGCACATATGCCATCTGCCCCCCTTATTTTACCTGTAGAAGGGCCATGGCGACTGGAGACCATTCAGCCCAATATTCTTCGGATTGGACAGTTCCGTCTTACGGCAACGAATGACAATGGCGTGATCTTGGATAACAAGCATGCAGGCGTTAAGCCTTTTATCGATCAAGCGGCTGAATTGTCGGGACATCATCACTTGCCTGTTCAGTTTAATCAGGTATTTGGCACGCCGAAGAAAGCGGAAATTGCCTATCCGATACAATGCCGGTACACTACAGCTTTTGAACTGGGAACGGCTTTGCCGGAGTGCAGCCTATTTATGGATCGGGCAGCCATTGCAGGCGCTTGGATCATGGAGATCAACGGCCATACGATTGGGCCTGATCAATTCGAGTCTGTTGAGATCACAGATTATACCAACATTGCATGTGATATCAATGAGTGGCTGCACACGGGCTTGAATGAAATAACGATTACGGTACAGGTCACGAAGGATGAGGAAGGAATCCTTGATCCGCTTTATTTGCAGGGACGGTTTGGCGTGGAGTTTCATCACGAAGGGATGGTCTCCTTGGTCCGTGAGCCGGATACGGCCATTCGGATCACACCTGAGCCACAGCCCCTGTACCCGTATTATGCAGGAGAGATGAGCTATAAACGCAGCTTCTGGCTGGATCAGCCTGACGCCGATGCCGAGTCCTTTGAACTTGAATTCAGTGAATGGCTTGTGCAGGATGTGGCGGAGGTTTTGGTCAACGGTCATAGTCTTGGCGTGCGTTGCTGGTCTCCGTATCGCTGGAGTGGAGAAACGTCCTTGCTCCGTTCAGGAGACAACGAGATTGAAGTACGCATCACCAATACGTTGATTGGTCTGCTCGAAGGCACCTATTTTGATTCGGATAGCCATATTTTGCAAGAGGCTGGTATTGGATTAGTTGAAGAATAAATTTGGAAATGTGGAGGAGACGCATATGAGTACAACCCATTCAGAACAGGAAAAAATGGCTGCCGTCTGGGTCGCGGATCAGGGAGACGGGACGTATCGCAACCCCATATTGCATGCCGATTATTCTGACCCTGACGTCATTCGTGTCGGCGATGATTTTTATATGACTGCTTCAAGTTTCTCGCACATACCCGGGCTGCCCATTTTGCATTCGAAGGATCTGGTGAACTGGAAGCTGGTGCAGTACGCCATTCAGCGGCTGGATCTGGAAGGGTATGATGTACCGCTTCATGGCAAGGGCGTATGGGCACCAAGCATCCGGTATCATGACGGGAAGTACTGGATTTTCTTCAGCACGCCGGATGAAGGCATCTTCATGACAACAGCCGATCACCCCGAGGGCGAATGGTCGCCTCTTCACCTGGTCCATGAGGTGAAGGGCTGGATTGATCCTTGCCCGTTATGGGATGAAGATGGTCAAGCCTATTTGGTTCACGCCTTTGCTAAGAGCCGCGCTGGCATAAAAAGCAAGATTAAGGTGTGCCGCATGGCTCCGGATGGAAGCAGGCTCCTGGATGAAGGGCAGATTGTTTTTGACGGTAAAGCCCATCACCCTACGATTGAGGGGCCGAAGTTTTATAAGCGGGACGGGTACTACTACATTTTTGCCCCCGCCGGGGGTGTGAAGCCTGGATGGCAAACCGTTTTGCGTTCCAAGCAGGTGTTTGGCCCTTATGAGGACCGGATTGTTATGCATCAGGGAGCTTCCAATGTTAATGGTCCTCATCAGGGGGGATACGTGGAACTGGAATCAGGAGAGTCATGGTTCATTCATTTTCAGGATCGGGATGCATATGGCCGAATCGTTCATCTTCAGCCCATGAAGTGGAACGAAGACGGATGGCCTGTCATTGGCGTAGATCGTGAAGGAAATGGAACAGGTGAGCCTGTGGATGTGTACACCAAACCCGATGTGGGTGCTGCCTACCCGATTGTTGTGCCTGATGTTTCAGATGATTTCCAAAATGAACGCATAGGAGTTCAGTGGCAGTGGCAGGCCAACTCCCGTCCCGAATGGGCAGAGGTTGTTCCGGACAAGGGACTTGTATTACATATGCATCCTTACCCGGAAGGCATACAATCCTTATTCGGCGTTCCGCAGCTGCTTATGCAGAAGCTTCCTGCCTCCGCCTTCGAAGCGACAACCAAGCTGACCTTTTTGCCGAAGCAGGAGGGTGACCGAGCGGGGCTCATTGTTTTTGGTGATGATTATGCTTGCCTGAGTCTGTCTCAGACGGACAATGGAGCGGTCAGGTTGTCCATGCTCCGCGGAGCCAAACAGCCAGACAACCTTTTGCATGCGGATGAATCGGAAGAAGCCGGACTGGATTGGAGTGAGCATGGTTCACCGGAAACCGGTTGGACCATTCATCTCCGCTTTTCGCTGGAGGAACCTGCTCGCTGCCAGTTTAGCTGGAGTAAGAACGGAGAAGACTTCCAGCCCATTGGTGCACCGTTTACGGCGACAACCGCACTCTGGGTTGGTGCGAAGATGGGGGTATTTGCTCTAAATACGCTGTCCGCGAATCGTGGAGGCCAAGGCGTTTTTCGATATTTTAAGGTGAACGAAACGGTGTAAAAACAGTGTGAGGAGGATGAGATACAAAATGGGAAATCGCATTCAGTTTGATCGATATCCTGGCGGTGTGATGAAGGCACTGACGCTTAGTTATGATGATGGTGTGGTCCACGACCGGAGGCTGGTGAATATTTTGAATCGCTATGGACTGCGTGGCACTTTCAATCTGAACTCCGGTACGCTCGGGAAACCGGGGCGAATTGAGCGCGAGGAGGTCGCTGAACTGTATGCCGGGCATGAAGTGGCTGTGCATTCGGTTACTCATCCTACATTGCCTTATGTACCGGATGAGCTGTTGAACGAAGAAATTATGGAGGATCGCCGAGCACTGGAGCAGCTTGTTGGTTATCCGGTGAGGGGAATGGCCTATCCCAATGGAGGGTTTGATCGTGCACTGAGTACCAAACTGGAGTGGTTAGGCTTGGACTATGCCCGGACGGTTGAATCCCACGGCAGATATACGCTGCCTGAACGCCCGCTAGAATGGCACCCGACCTGTCATCATAAAAATGACCTGGCAGCGCATGCCGAGCGTTTTATCCAGCATTCCAAAACGGGTACACCGCTCCTGCTCTATGTTTGGGGACACAGTTACGAATTCAATGATAACGACAATTGGGAGATCATTGAGCAGTTTGGCGAGCAGATCGGCGGAAGGGACGATATTTGGTACGCGACGAATTTCGAGATCATTGCCTATTGGAAAGCGGTCAAACGACTGGAATGTTCAGCAGACCGATCCATTATCCATAATCCATCGGCCATATCCGTCTGGTTCACGGCAGATCAGCAGGTCATTGAAGCGCGTGCAGGGGAGACATTGCGTTTAACCGAACGAATTAAGGTATAGGGAAGGGGCTGATGATCATTCGTTATTTTCATGCAAACGAGTCGATTGCAGGTAAGGTGCATCATTCAATTCCGGATATTCTGACGACGGTGGCCCAGCGTTATATCGGCGATCATCCCAAACATTCTTTTCTGTTCCGAGCCTACCACCGTGGAGGTTTCCGCAGACTGGGGGATTACCGTTACGATCTGAACCTGGACGACAAGTGGCCGGAAGCGTGTGCAGGGCAGTACGTATACGTATGGGGAAAATTATGGAGCCAGCAGGAGACTACGCTGAACACTGGCCTGAACTGCTACAGTCCGGTAACGATCTATGTCAACGGGGAAGAGGCTTTCAAATCCGAGCTGCTGCAGGAGTTATTCCCCGAGCGAAGAACCCAGATTCCAATTCACGTAAAGGTTGGCTGGAATGACGTCTTGCTTTGTTTTGTCAAAACCGAGGTTGGATTCGGCGGTATTTATGGTACCGCTTCCTTCAAGAATTTCCCGCTTCATTTCCTCACTCCGGGAGTGAATCGGCAAGGTCAGGAGGGCTGGTTGTATTCCGAGCCTCTTGATGAACCCGTAACTTCGATTCCCCATAACGGAATGACGGAAGAAGAAACAGGGCTTTCCTGGTACCCACGAAGAGAATGGACAGAAGTAGAACGGGAGGCCGGCTCTTTCGCGAGGATCTTTGGTACAGAACAACCGGGCGTTGCCTACGCGTGGACCAAGCTGGATGTAACATTGCCGGAATCATCTCCTGTAGTATTGCAAGGTCAGCATGAAGGTGCCCTTCATTTGTACCTGGACGGTAAGGAAGTATATACCTCAGACAAAAGTGGACCTTATCGCGTGGAACTGCCGCGCCGCTATGGATTATCCGATCTGGTGGCACGAGGGGAAACCAAGGCCGGGGAGGGTCATTGGGGGTTCACGCTGGAATCGCCCGGGGTCTCGGGTTCAGCTGGCTGGAGATTAAGCTCTCCGCATCCGGTTGCCGGCAGTTCTGACGTATGGCTGTATACCGGGAAATTTACTCCGGGTTCTGCACCTTCACCCACAGATATTGTCGTGACCGATACTGTGTTTGATGATGGATCGAAAGGAGTCTATTGGCATGTGGATCAGCCGAATACGAGTGTTCGCCCATATCTCGAAAATACACATTACGGAAAATGGAACTATCCATTAGGGGTTACGCTGCTTGGACTTCTGCGTATCGGACAGGAGCTGAATCGTGACGATTACATCCAGTATGTTCGTGATCATATCGGCCTGAGTACTTCGTTCGACCGTTATGGTCTATGGGATCGGGAAACCTACGGTGCAGCGGGAATTAACAACCAGTTGTCTGCGATCGACAGTCTGGACGATTGTGGTTCGTTCGGATCAACGCTGCTGGCTGCGATGGAACTGGGTGACATTCGCGGGGGCCGAGATACGGCAGATCGGATTGCCCGCTACATTACGGATGAGCAGGAACGGCTGGAGGATGGAGCCTTTTATCGTGTTCGCGGAAGCGGAGAGATGCGTCACGAAACGATGTGGTGTGATGATCTGTACATGAGCACACCATTCCTGATGCGTTATGGACAACTGACGGGCGATACGGCGTATTGGGATGATGCCATTAACCAGTTCCTGTTGTTCCGTCAATATCTCTATATTCCTGAGCAGCAGATCATGTCGCATGTGTATGATTTTGTACGTGGACGGGCAACAGGCATCCCGTGGGGGCGTGGAAACGGGTGGGTTCTCTTCTCCCTGACCGAGCTATTAAGCATTCTGCCTCAGGATCATGCAAGGCGTTCGGAATTGCTGAGTTTCTACCGTGATCTGTGTCAGGGATATTTGGCGCTGCAAGGGGAAAATGGCCTGTGGCATCAGGTGCTGAACCGTCCGGACTCCTATGAGGAAACCTCATGCACGTCGATGTTCATCTACGCTTATGCCCGTGGAATTCGCGAGGGATGGCTTGAGACACCTGCGCCATATCTGGAAGCTGTCCGCAAAGGATGGGAAGGCATGGCAAGGCTGTCCATTGACTACAAAGGCAATATATATGGTGTATGCCGTGGGTCGGGTTATTCCTTTACCGCGCTCTATTATCGGGACGATCTGGGCTGGATTCTGAACGATACTCACGGGATCGGCATTGTACTCCTGGCAGGGATTGAAGTGCATAAAATGAACCTGCAGCTCAGCGAGATGGACGTTACTGAAGAAGAGGGTACGATGCAGAAGGCTTGAGGAAATCTTAAACTAACAAATGATAAGAGGACTATTTTAGGGGGATTTGACCTGAAGTAGTCCTCTTTTGGCAATGTTATTTATATGATTTTTGTATTTTTTTGAAAGAAGGGAAACTTTGACTCTCACCGCATATGTATTCTGACTTCATTTAGTATCAGTAAGAAGTTTATCAACAGAGGCACGAAATGTATCATAATCAAATGAACTGGTTACTTCGTATCTTTGATAACCTTTAGAACTGCCAATTGAAATTTGTTTGCTATTATCAACTCCAAAGTTGACGATTTCTCTATGATCACTCTTATCATAGACGTAAATGTTATAGATATAAAGCGAGCTTTTATCTTTAATTGGTGTGCTTATTTTCTTAAGTTCTAGACTTGATAATTGATCTAATGTGTCTTGAAAGCCATCCAAGTCCATTTGAAGTGTTTGAATTTCTTCGTTAGTCTCAGGTGACATGGGCACTCGAACGATACTTAGATAAGCATTATTTGCACTTGGGAGTTCTTCAATAACAGCCTTTTGAAAGGTTGTATTTAAGTTAACAAAATAATAAATAGCAAACGCTGCGACGGTAACTACGACTCCTATAATTCCACCAATTAGAGCGCGATTCTGTTCTCTCATAAGTCACTTCCTTGTTCAAGGTTTCAAATACATCAGTTTAATCAATAAATGTCTGAAACGATGAATTCAAGCTTAAAGAACTCACCTCCAATCGATATGTCATTGTATATAATGGTCGTGCCCAGATTTTTAAAATAGCTCCAGCTGCTCAGGCCCATCCTCTTCCTCGTCAGGTGTGCGATCAGGGAATGGTCGGATAGGCATATCCAGCAGCTCCATCATCATTTGCGCATTGGCTGCTGCATCGCCACCCGAATTGTTATTGAAAATCACATAGACATCCTTACTCTGCTCGTGCAGCTGTTCCAGATATCCTTTCCATTCCATCAACTCTTCCTTGTTGTACCGGTACAAGTAACGGGTCTCCCGCCAATTGGGTGCACCGTTCTGGTGCCAACCAGACACATTGCGTCCGTGCATGCGCACGAGCGTCATTTCCGGATCCGTCGCCTGCGGCACAATCGGAATGGAACCTGAGCCCGCCTGGGGCTCGTCACAGACACTGTGAATCCAGCCCTGTTCCCGCAAAAAGGCGAGTGTTCGTTCGCGCATGCCATCCTCGTACCAGCTTCGATGGCGAAACTCGAGTGCACACGGAATGCCTTCCATTCGTAATCTCACCTCACGCAGCTCGTTAACATTATCACGATTGCAGTCAAACCACGGCGGATATTGGAACAGGGCCGCCTGCATTTTGCCGGCTTCCATTACCGGCTCCAACGACTCCCGAAAAGCCTTGTACATGTCTGAGGTACTGGTGAAATAAGGTTTGCCCCTTAGATGCCCGGTCATCCCCTGATATGCTTTGACGATAAACGAAAAGTCATCCGGTGTCTCAGCTGCCCAGCGTGCCATCCGGTCCCGAGGCTGTACAGCATAGAAGGAACTGTCGACCTCTACGGTTGAAAAGTACTGTCCATATAAACGAAGCTTGTCCTTGGCTTTGGAACGATCGGGATACAGATCATCATGATCTCCCCATCCTGTGAGTCCAATATGAATCATAAATAACACCTCCTGCTGTTCTGTCTCTAAAGCTTATATATAGTTAACCGGTTTGCGGGCACGTGACTATGTTTAACATTATATAGGGCGAATTCAGGTCGTTCAATGAACGGAAGCCGCTGGAAATCTTTGAGTTTGAAGAATAAAGAAGATACAATTACTACAAGCTTAGGTATGATCAGCCCTATATCAAGTACGTTACAGAGAGAACAGGGCCATTGACCATGTGGAGGGCGATACGAATGACGGAATGGTATGAAGATAGCTTTGGAGAAGACTACCTTCTCGTATACAAGCACAGGGATGTGCAGGGAGCATATGAAGAAGTACATAAAATGATTAATTGGTTAAAACTGGAGCCGCAGGCACGGGTCCTGGATCTATGCTGCGGTATGGGACGGCATTCCTTGGCTCTGGCAGACGCAGGCTTCCGGGTCACCGGAATTGACCTGTCGGATGTGCTTCTGCGTGAAGCGCGCCAGATGGACACCGAGAATCGGGTGGAATGGATTCATGCCGACATGCGTAATCTGCCGCTCCAGGGTGGATTTGATGCGGTAGTCAACCTGTTTACATCGTTCGGTTATTTTCGTGAGGATGGTGAGCAGCTCAAAGTGCTTCAGGGCATCCGTCATATGCTGAAGCCTGGCGGCAGCTACATTATTGATTTTATGAACACGGCTTACGTAACCCGTCATTTGGTTCCGCACTCCAAACGAGAGACGGAAGGGCATCGTATTGAGGAGTTTCGCCAGATCAAGGACGGATTTGTGCAGAAGGAAATTCACATTACCGATTCCGGGTCCAGTCAGAAACCCCGGATTCATGAGGAACGTGTCAAGCTATACACCCGTGAACAATTGAGTGATATGCTGCAGGAGGCGGGGCTTGTGGTAGATCAAGTTCATGGAGGTTATGACGAAGAGCAATATGATGAGCAGGATTCCCCGCGCATGATTTTTGTTGGTCATCGGTCTGTGGAGTAAGAGCAGCAGGGAGGAGAAGAAAATGAAACGAACGGAAGCAATCAGCATGCCAGAGGGCATGCATCGGCTCCAGATCACGATGTCTTTCCCGCTGCGATGGGTAAACAGTTATGTGCTCTATGATGCTGATGGAAGGATAACCGTGGTTGATCCCGGCCCACGTAACCAGGGAACAGAACAGGAATGGCAGGAAGCTCTAACCAATCTGGGATTGTCTTTTCAGGACATTAGCCAAATAGTATTGACCCACCATCATCCAGATCATCTTGGCTTGTCAGGCTGGATGCAGCAGAAGTCGGGCGCGCCTGTACGCATGTCTGCCAGGGCACGTCAGGAGGCAGATTACATGTGGGGCCCGAGTGCGACCATTGATGTGGTACTGCCTGAATATTATCGCCAACATGGAATGCCGGATGAGAAGACCATACAGATCCGTGAACATATGAAGGGATTTATCTCTCAGATCACCCCCTTGCCGGAAGTGACGTCCATTGAAGATGGGGACTGGCTGGATATGGGCGGCAAAAGGTGGATAGCCATCGAGACAGGTGGACATGCCCCAGGGCATCTATCCTTTTATGCACCAGAATCCAGAGAGATATTGTGTGGTGATGCCATACTGCCACAGATTTCGCCCAATATCAGCTTGCAGCCGGGAAGTGATGACCAGCCATTGTTATCTTATCTTCAGGGGCTGCAGCGTCTAGGAAGTTTGGATGTCGAGAAGGCATATCCGGGGCATCGAAATCCATTCAGCCATTTTACAGACCGAACCTCTCAACTGCTGGCTCATCATGAGGAGCGGCTTCAGAAGATGGAAGAACATATTGCTCAGCACCCGTCGAACGGGTATGACGTTTGTGTTTCCTTGTTTGGTGATCGATTGGGCACACATCAGCTGCGCTTTGCCATGAGCGAAACGCTCGCTCATCTTCAGGAGTTGATCCGGCGGGGGCAAATTACGCAGGAACAGAGAGCGGATGGATCATTTTTTTTCAAAAAAGCATAACGGAGTTCGTTCGAAAATAGGAAAAGCAAAAGCAAAAGCAATCATTCATAAGGCTAAGGCTCTGTACGGGGAGAATATCTCCGGTTCAGGGCCTATTTGTGTTTGCAGAATCAGAGGAAATGGAAAGCTTTAGCCTTTCTTAACGGTTCATTCATCTGCTTTTAATCCAGGGCCCATAAGATAGGTGCATGAACTTCGCTAGAGAAAGTAGGGAAGAGCGATGAACAGAAAGAAACGAAATCAATGGAGAAAATGGCAAGCCACAGCGATGGCCACATTAGCGGTGGCTGCACTCTTTCAATATGTAAGATCCTCTGATGCCTTTGATGTTGCATATACAGCAGCCAATGGAACAGATACCGATAGCTTACCTGCAAGTCAGTCGAATACCCGAGACGATGTGATGGATGAATGGACAGGCAGCTTTGTTCCGAATCAGGAAGAGGAACATGGAGACCGGAGCAGATCCTATGGTCGGAACTTCGGTCAGTCTGATGGTGAATCTGACTTCGGAACTGGCAGTGGCAGTTACCAGTCACGCACAGGTGCATCATGAGTCGTGCTTCCGAGACCACGTGTCCGTTTAAGTTCAGATTTCGTGCCATGAATACGGATGTGGAGGTTCAGCTGGTAACTGCCGGACATGAGGAAGCTGAGCATGCAGCAGCGCTTGTAAAAAACTGGTTTGAAACACAAGAGCAGCGCTTCAGTCGGTTTATATCCAATAGTGAATTGAATCGTCTGAATCGTTCTGTGGGATGGATGCCTGTTTCTGCTGCCATGGATGAGGTATTGAGTTTGGCATACGGATATATAGGTCAGACGGAAGGGATTTTTCAACCGGGCATTTCAAAAGCTCTTCGGCAACAGGGATATGATGTCAGCTTCGATCAGATCGGGCAGCAAGAGCGAGGCATAACGCAGTCGCTGCAGCATACCTTAACAACGGTTGCCGCACTAATTCCGGAGGAGGAGTACGATTATACCTTCCCAGGATGGATGCACAGAGAGGGCAGCCGGATGGTGCATCTGGATCCTGGGATTGAACTGGACCTGGGCGGCATTGTGAAAGGCTGGGCAACGGAACGTATTGCCGATTGGCTGCAGCGCACGCTTCACATTCCTGCAGGCATGATTAATGCGGGAGGAGATATTCAGATGTGGGGTACATCTGCGTCTTCTGGATGGACTGTTTATATCAAGGATCCTATGCTGGATAAACGCAATCTGACAGGAAGCATTCAGTTACACTCCGGTGCGGTTGCGACTTCAGGAATTGCACGAAGACAGTGGCAGCAGGCGGATGGAAGTCTGTCCCATCATTTGATTGACCCGCGGACAATGAAGCCGGCTGATACGGATGTGGTGCAATGCACCGTTGTAGGCCAGCATGTCTCGCAATGCGAGATTATCGCGAAGACCGTCTGTATCCTGGGAAGTGCTGAAGCGATGGGCTGGCTGAACAGGCATTATGACCGGCATGATGTTTTATGGATGACCCGGGAAGGCAAGTTCTGGTTCAGAGGGGATATGGATGCACTCGAAGAGCAGTGGCCAGGCCTTGAACCGGACCACTGCTTCAGCCTTATTTAAAGATAAGTATTTTGCATGCAGTTATATTGACGCATAGTGATGAAACGATAAGTCTATCAGATATGGGGGAGCCAGCTATGGCACAATGGATTGTTGATTATGTACCGACGTGGAATATCATTCGTATTAGCGGGATAGCTGCTTATCTGCTGCTCTTTGCAGGTGTCTTTCTGGGAATTGCCCAAGGGATGCCTGCCGCCA
Source organism: Paenibacillus sp. PvP094 (assembly GCF_040546835.1). Lineage (NCBI taxonomy): Bacteria > Bacillati > Bacillota > Bacilli > Caryophanales > Paenibacillaceae > Paenibacillus > Paenibacillus sp. PvP094. The sequence continues at coordinate 3,328,197 of NZ_JBEPOM010000001.1, forward strand.
AAGGCAAACCCAAAGCCACCATGTACCAGTGGCATACCCGGACGACTTGGCTTGCCTTTGGACTTGGTATTCTGCATGCACTAACCCTGTATATCGACCATTACAGTCCGTTTACCTGGAGTGAACTGCTTATTCCATTTAGTGCCTCAGTACATCCGGTTGGCAGTGGGCTTGGGACATTATCCTTTTACGCCTTGCTGATCGTGCTGCTCTCCAGTGATCTGCGTAATAAACTGGGCCGCAAATGGTGGTTTACGTTCCACATGCTGTCTTATCCTGCTTTTATCGGTTTGCTGGTGCATGGCATGATTACAGGTTCTGATTCGGGGAATGTACTTATGCGTTTAATGTACGTCTTTACCGGCTTGTCCATCCTTGGCATTACGGTGCTGCGGGGGCTTCTGCGTGAACGCAAGGGACCGCAAATCACGATTGGACCCAATCGTTCACAGTCACAGCCAGCCATGGAACGCACATGGGGTGAAGCATACGGACTCGTTGGTGCGGGGAGACAGGAACGGTTAAAATAGGCGTGATAACACCTGATGTATATACGAAAAAGAAGCGGCCCAAGGGCCGCTTTTTTCCATGAGCTCGTCCTTTATGGACATGTCTCATTTCCATATGACAAATGGGGGTTAAACGACATCATCACTGACCGGTTTCTGACCTAACGCTTCTTCCAGCTCCGACTGTTTGCGGTGAGCGATTCGGCTGCTTGCTGCCGAGGCTATGGCCCCGACAATATCATCCAGAAACGTATGTACAGGTCCCAGGCTTTTATCGTTCAGCCGTTCAAGTACACCAGGCTTAAGCTTGTCTACATAACCGTAATTCGTGAACCCGATGCTGCCATATACATTGACGATGGAAAAGGCAAGAATCTCATCCACGCCGTACAGCCCTTCATCATTCTCAATCATCTCCTGCAGAGGCGAAATGAGTTGACCCTTCTCTGCGAGCAGATCCAGCTGAATGCCTGTCAGAACGGCGTTCTGCACTTCGCGCTTGCGAAGAACCTTCTCCACGTTATCGATGCATTCTTCCATCGTAAGATCCGGATAGTACTTTTTCTGCAATAGCATGACCAGTTCTGCGATCTCTGGGATCGTGACGCCCCGCTTGTGCAGCCATTCCCTTGTAGCGTCCGCGACTTTGCGGCTGTTCAGGCTGTAAGGGATTTTTTCTTGTTCTGGATGTTCCATGGGCGATTCCTCCTCTGAAGTTAGCAATGTCCCTACACTTGATTCCTAATACGTATTAACCCGTTTTGTGTTTCTTTCTTTCAATATTGTTTTTGCTTGGTGCATCAGGGCTTGTTTAAAAAGTAGTTATTTTTTGGACGAAGGCTCGTATACATGATAGTACAAACTGTAAAAATGATGAGGGGGAACGTGATCATGAGTAAGATCCGATATATGCGTACGGCATCAGCAGCAGCACTGCTGAGCATTCCGATGGTGTTGTCCGGCTGCGGCATGTTTAATGCACAGTCATCCGAGGCTATCGATCCACCGCCGCCCATCCAGGAGGCAGCCATGATTCAGGCAGCCGAGGGCAATGGGACACTCGCAACCCTTCCGCTCACAACAGTCTATTTGCAGGATCAGCAAGGATTGCTCGCTCCGGTATCCCTGACGCTTCCGGCAGGTTCGGACGTTAGTAGTCCGAAGACTGCCCTGGATACACTAGTAACAGGTGGTGCTTATGCAGGTATGCTGCCTGAAGGATTCCAAGGTGTTCTTCCACAGGGCACGGTAGTGCAGAATGTAACGGTTCATCCGGACGACAAGCTTGCAGTCGTGGAGTTCTCAGGTAACTTTGCCAAATACGACGCCAAGGATGAGCGCAAAATGCTGGAAGCCGTCACGTGGACGCTAACAGGTACACCGGATGTGGAGAACGTGCAGATCTGGGTGGATGGCAAAAAGCTGACGCAAATGCCGGTAAACAGTACTCCGCTTCCTGAACCGTTGAATCGGGCGGTAGGTATCAATCTTGATTTGGGAGACACGTTCACCACCAACAGCAGTCCAGTCACTGTGTATTTCTCAGCTGCTTCGCCTGCGGGCATTCAATATTATGTTCCGGTTACGCGCCTGGTCACACCAGGTACGGACCGGGTGCAAGCCGCACTCAATGAGCTGATTAAGGGGCCAGCCAAGGGTGGGGAGCTGGAAGAGGTCATGACAGGCGGCACGGAATTGCAATCCGTCAAAACGGCAGAGGATGGAACCGTTACGGTCGCACTCAAAGACGATATGTTCGTCGAAGGAGACGCCGTGCCAAGCGAGCTGCTGCAATCGGTCGTATTGACAACGACAGAAAATACAGCGAGCAAGGATGCCAAGGTTCAAATCGAGTGGAACGGCCAAAAAACAGTCATGGGTGACGATAACCGGGATTATAGTTCGCCGGTCTCCAAGCCCGAGTATATCAATGAAATTCCGATCTAGGATTGGGACAAAATCTGGGACGGGTAACAGAGTCTTTGGCGGATAGATGCTTTTAACAGAACTCTTTGGTAAAATAAAAAGGATTAGTAAAGTGTGACTCAGTTCAACAATTACAGGATGCTTAAGTCGTAGGAGGCAGAAATGATGAGATCTAACGGACGAACCAGCGAACAGCTGCGGCCGATGAATTTAACAATTAACACAAATAAATACGCCGAAGGTTCTGTACTGATTGAAGTCGGGGATACCAAGGTTATCTGTACCGCAACGGTGGAGGAACGCGTTCCTCCTTTCATGAAAGGACAAGGCAAGGGATGGGTTACCGCAGAATATTCCATGCTTCCTCGTGCAACACATACTCGGAACCAGCGTGAAGCGAACCGCGGGAAGCTGACTGGACGTACGATGGAAATCCAGCGTCTGATCGGCCGTGCACTTCGCTCTGTGGTGAACCTGCAGGCGCTTGGCGAGCGGACCATTACCCTGGACTGTGACGTCATTCAAGCGGACGGAGGGACTCGTACAACGTCCATTACCGGCTCGTTTGTTGCGCTAGCACTGGCTGTGAACAAAATTGCCCAGCAGCACCGCCTGCAAACATTCCCCATCACGGATTTCATTGCAGCTGTGAGTGTAGGTGTAGTCGGAGAACAGCCCGTTCTGGATCTGAATTATGATGAGGATTCCAAGGCAAAAGTAGACATGAACCTCGTCATGACAGGTGGCGGAAAATATGTAGAGCTGCAAGGAACAGGTGAAGAAGCCCCATTTGACCGCCGTGAGCTGAATGCCATGCTGGAACTGGGTGAGCAGGGAATTCTGGAGATGATTGAGCGACAAAAAGAAGTGCTTGGACCGATTGCGCTCAAGATCGGTGCTAGTGGATTAGGAGAAGCCTAAGATGCATCTGGACAGCCCAATCATCATTGTTGCAACCCGGAATCAGGGTAAAGTAAGAGAGTTTGCCCATGCATTTGCACCCCTTGGCAAAGAGGTCAAAAGCATGTTCGATTACCCCGAACTTCCGGATGTCGTGGAGGACGGGGTAACCTTTGCCGAGAATGCATGGAAGAAAGCAAAAGCGGTAGGAGATGCACTTGGTCTTCCTGTGCTGGCCGATGATTCAGGACTTTGTGTGGACCTGCTGGATGGGGAGCCGGGTGTGTATTCGGCAAGATATGCTGGCGAAGGGGCAACGGATGCCCTGAATAATGCCAAGCTGCTTGCAGCGCTGGAATCCATCAAATCCGGTGAGGATACGCAGCAGCCGCTGCTCAGTCCGGCACGCTTTGTATGTGCCCTGGTTCTGTATGACCCGGCAACAGGGGACAAGTTTGAAGCGGAGGGTACAGCAGAAGGCTGGATTACGAGCGAGGCTGCCGGTGGCGGTGGCTTCGGTTACGATCCTCTGTTCTATGTACCTGAATACGAGATGACGATGGCCGAGCTTACGCTGGAACAAAAGCAGGCTATCAGTCATCGTGGTCATGCGCTGCGAGCACTTGTATCCCGGCTTGAAGGCTGAATCCTGGTTAACAGGAGCCTTATGAATCAGATATAACAACCTGAACAAATATGAAGGCGTTAATAGAAGGAGTATCATTCCTGAGGATTGTGGAATGGACTCCGGCTATTAACGCTTTTTTTCGTATCACAAGAATTGCACAGATTCGAAGTGTATAGAGCCAAGGTATACATTGATAATTTTTATTTATATCCTTCCATATACCTAGCAGGAATCTCCTTTTCGATACCATTCGGAAAAGAACGTGTGTTCTCTTTCCTAGTTGGTGAAGTACAGCAATTACACGTTTGAGAATCCTGGTGGGACCGGAGTTGGAAGAAGTTGCAAGCCCCGTACAAGATGGGGTAACATTCAAATTAACAAATCAAGAATGAACTCAATCGGAGGGATTAACCAATGCAGGAAGTGAAGCTTACGGTATCTTTTGATGACTATGAGAACGGTATCCGTATGGAGAATTTGATCAGGGAATTGGCTGCCAAACCCGAAGCGGGTTCACTGGAAAGTCTGGTTATTGGAGACTGGGGACAAGCTTACGAGAGTTCTCCGGACGAATTCATGAATGTTCTTATTGAATTGGCGCCAAGTTTTCCGTCATTAAAAAAGCTGTTCATTGGAGATATGGGCTTTGAAGAGTGTGAGGTTTCCTGGATTATTCAGACCAATCTGACCCCGCTTTTGAAGGCTTTTCCAGAACTGAAGTCCTTTACGGTGAAAGGCAGTAGCGGATTAAGCCTTGAACCCTTGCAGCATGCCAAGCTTGAAGAGCTGGTCATTATCTGTGGTGGACTGCCTCAGGAGGTGCTCGCTTCCATTACCAATGCTCAATTGCCTGAACTGCGCAAGCTCGAATTATACCTGGGTGTAGATGATTATGGCTTCGACGGTTCACTTGAAGATGTGCTTCCGCTGCTGGAACAGGGACGATTCCCCAATCTAGTGTACCTTGGCCTAAAAGACAGTGATATTCAAGATGACATCGCCAAAGCCGTGGCACAGGCTCCCATTGTAGATCAACTGGAAGTACTGGACCTTTCCCAAGGCACATTGTCGGATGAAGGGGCTGAGGCTCTGCTTGCCAGCGACAAGATTAAGAAGTTGAAGCATCTCGATCTCAGCTACCACTACATGACAGACGAAATGCTCATTCGCTGGAAACGTTCAGGCTTATCCGTTGATGTCAGCGATCAGCAGCAGAGTGATGAAGATGACTGGCGTTATCCGTCATTAACGGAATAAGGGATGTCAGGCGTTACGACGAACCAAACAATTCAGAGACTACAATCCCAAAGTAATGAGATGCACATAGAACGGCCGTTTTGGTTGATCGGAAATCCGGATAATCGCAGAACCAAAGGCCTGCAGCAGGCAAGGCTGCAATGTGGCATGAGCCCTGCTGAAGTGATCCCCTATGCCGACTTGCTCAAGACCTGGAGACAGGGTGGATCCTTGGCTGACGTGGTCAATCCAGGTTTACAACGCAAACTTACACCGGAAGTGGCACCCCTGATTCGAATTGATGCACCAGGAGAGCAATGGGATGTGGAGCGTGAATTGTTATCTCTTGGGGCGAAGGATGGCGAACCCAACGCTGAACCATTCAGCAGGGAGTCGTTTACGGCAGAGGAGGCGCTAGGTTTACAGCAGGATTGGGGCCGCATCTATGCACCTGCCCAGTGGTTTAATGGCTGGAAAGGCTGTCTGAAGCGAATTGGAAGGGAAGCGGGTGAATTGTGGCCTTCTGCCAGATTCCTGAACGATCCAGAAGATATTGCTACCATGTTTGACAAAAGGAAGTGCCAACAGCATTTATCGGCTCACAGAGTTGATGTTCCTCCCGTTCTCCAGTCTCCGGGGCGAATCCTGAGTTATTCGGATCTGCGCGCAGCCATGCAGGCCTCAGGCATGTACCGGGTATTCGTTAAGCTTGCCTGTGGCTCGGCGGCATCAGGTGTTGTTGCCTATCAGATCAACCCGCGAACGGGTGCAGAGATAGCTGTTACCACTGTGGGGATGGCAGTGGTTAAGGGTAGGCCGGTTTTCTACAACGAAGGCCGCATGCAGAGGTACACCCGCAGGGAGGAAATTAAGACTCTGCTGGACTGGTTATGTGCAGAAGGGGCTCAAATTGAACGGTGGATGGCCAAGGCTTCATATGGCTCGCGTGTATTTGATATTCGTCAGCTTGTAGCTGGCGGTCATGTAGGTCATGCGATCGTGAGGCTGAGCCAGACGCCTATAACAAATTTGCATTTACGCAACGAGCGGATGCTGCCAGAGGAAGCAGGGGTGGACGACTACAGGCTGGGTCTGGTCCAAACCGCTGCTCAAACAGCGATGGCAGCATTTCCGAAATCATGGTCTGCCGGCATTGATGTCATGCTCAGTGGAGGGGGCAATCCTCGTGCCTATGTTCTGGATGTGAATCCGTTCGGTGATCTGCTGTACCACGTACAGCACAACGGACGTGGAACATATGAATGGGAGATGGATATTCTGCGAAAGGAGCCTTACGAACATGCCTGATATGAACACCATTGTTGGCTCCCATGATCTGTTAATGATTACCCTGGATACGTTAAGATATGACGTAGCGAAGCAGGAGGAAGTGAATTGTCCCAATCTATGCGGATCGGGTTCCTGGGAGAAACGGCATACCCCAGGAAGTTTTACATATGCAGCACATCATGCCTTTTTTGGTGGTTTCATGCCTACGCCCGCCAATACGGACAAGGCCTCGCATGTCCGGCTGTTTCATTCCCGTAATACCGGATTGAAGACTCATCCGCATACCTGGCTGTTTGATACACCGGATATCGTATCCGGTTTGGCGGAGGAAGGATATCGCACAATCTGTATAGGTGGAGTCATATTTTTTACGAAAAAAAATCCGCTGGCCAAAGTACTGCCTGGTTACTTTCAGCAGAGTTATTGGCGAATGACCTTTGGGGTTACCAATCCTCGCTCGACAGAGCATCAGGTCCAGCACGCATTGAAGCTGCTTGAACAGATACCACAGGATGAGAAAGTATTTCTATTTTTGAATGTGTCGGCCATTCATGGTCCCAATCGCTATTTTGTGGAAGGGGCAAGGGAGGACTCTGTTGAGACTCAACGGGCTGCCCTTCGGTATGTGGATCAGGCGCTGGGGCCGTTGTTTGATGCCATGCGAGAGCGTTCGCGGCCAACGTTCTGTCTTGCATTTTCGGATCATGGAACAGCTTATGGCGAAGATGGGTATCAGGGACACAGATTGGCGCATGAGGTTGTCTGGAATGTACCTTATCGTGAATTTGTTTTATAGCGTGTATTGCAACCATTTTATTGTTTGTGAAAACAACCGGAGACAGGAGGCAACCGATGGATAATCCGTCTGAGTTTACAACAACAGGTCATTCCGCAGCGTCCGGATCCAATACGACCACAGGTCTTAGGGAAGTACTGACTTTACCTTATCGCTCATATCTATACTCTTATCCGCATAAGACGGCATACCGGGAATTGGACCCCCCGCTGCCCTTGGGGCCGCTCTGGGAGCGTGAGAATACAGACACGTATTTTTTATATATGCATATTCCGTTCTGCGCTGCCCGCTGCGGATTCTGCAATCTGTTCACTTTGCCTGACCGGCGTGACGATACACATGAACGTTATGTGGATGCACTGGAACGCCAGGCGAAGCAATGGGCTCCCCTGACCTCACGCAGACCGTATTCGAGGTTTGCCATTGGTGGCGGAACGCCAACCTTATTGAATGAGGTTCAGTTAAACCGTTTGTTTGACATTGCGGAAAATGTGATGGGACTTGATCCCGCCCATGCTTCCATCTCAATAGAAACCTCGCCTGACACCGTGACTGAAGGGAAGCTTGCGTTACTGAAGGAACGCAGCGTGGACCGTGTCAGTATGGGGATTCAGAGCTTTATTGAAGCGGAGGCTGCAGCAATTTATCGCCCGCAGAAACCACAGGAAGTAGAGCGCGCACTGGAGAAGCTTACGCGGTACGACTTTCCTTTGCTGAACCTGGATTTGATCTATGGTCTTCCCGGCCAAACGGTGGAGTCATGGCTGTATTCGCTTGAACGTGTCCTGTCTTATGAGCCGGGAGAGGTTTTCATTTATCCGCTGTATACCCGCGAGAATACAATCGTGAAGCCAGAGGATATTCAACGTCAAGGGCCGGATATTCGCATGGAGCTGTACACTGCGGCAAGAGAAACATTAAAAAGCAGGGGATATGTTCAGTATTCCATGCGCAGGTTTGCAAAAGAGTCATCCTCTCTTGCAAGCAAAGAGCTGCTGCCGTACAGCTGCCAGGAGGAAGGCATGGTTGGCCTTGGATGCGGTGCTCGTTCCTATACCAGCGAAGTACATTATGCATCAAAATATGGAGTGAGCTATAAGGCTACCCAGAGCATCATCGCCGATTATGTAGCTACCGAGCGATATGATGTAGCGGATTATGGCATTGTGCTGAGCAGGGAAGAGCAGAAACGCAGATTTATTTTAAAAGCACTGCTGCATCGGGAAGGTCTGACTTTGGATGATTATCTCCAGCGGTTCGGAAGTAAAGTTATGACGGATTACGCCTGGCTCTCCGAACTGCTGACAGAGGGAATGGCTGTGATTGAGCAGGAGAATGGACAACAGGTCCTGCGTTTAACCGAAGAAGGTCTGGGATATTCCGATGCTATTGGAGATTGGTTAATATCTGCCGAGATTCGCGAGCAAATGGAAGGGTTTGTGTTCTCATGAGAGCAACCTTGTATTATCGGGGGAGGCTGTCCTCCTGTAATTATGATTGTCCCTATTGTCCGTTTAGCAAAACTGTGGATTCCAAGGAGACGCTGGAAACAGACAAACAACAAATACGTCAGTTCGTGGATTGGGTGAAGGCTCAGGAAGAGGCCGGACACCAGTTTTCCATTTTCTTCAATCCCTATGGTGAGGCTCTGGTGCGGCGCTGGTACAGGGATGCGATGGTTGAACTGTCGCATATGCGGCATGTCCATAAGATTGCAGTGCAGACCAACCTTTCCGCGAAGCTGGATTGGGCTCGTGAACTGAATTCCGGAACAGCTGCGTTCTGGGCAACCTATCATCCTCGTGAGACCAAGGAATCTTCTTTTATTAAACAATGCCTTACTTTGCGTGAAATGGGTCTCGAATTCAGCGTGGGCACGGTGGGACTCCGCAGTGCATTTCCTGCCATTCAGTCCATGAGAGAGGCGCTGCCGGACGATATCTACATGTGGATCAATGCCTTTAAGGATAAGCCTAATTATTACGAACCGGAAGAGGTTGCCTATTTGCGGTCGATCGATCCGCTGTTTGAGGGGAACTTACGGGATTATGATAGTTATGGCAAAGGCTGTGCGGCCGGCTCGGAGGTATTTTATGTGCAGGGTTCGGGACATGTAAAAAGGTGTTATAAGGATCGCCGGATTATTGGCCATTTGTACCGTGACGGGTTGGAAAAGCTGTCTGCGGATCGGCCTTGCAGGATGAAAAAGTGCGGCTGTTATATTGGATACGTTCATATGACGGACTCTCCATTCAGGGAGATTTATGGCCGTGGCTTGCTTGAACGAAACCCGGAATCCGTTGTGATGACTCGATGATTTCCTTAAAGTAAGATGGAGATTATGAATGCTTCTGATTAATGCTTATGGCTAAACTAAGACGCGACAATAAATATAGAGGGGTGCCCAGGTGAATGCATAAATGCTGTTCACCTGGCACCCCTCTTTTTAAACTATATTCTGTTAACGAATGGCAACCTTATATGTGCGCAACCAGGAATTAATCTGTGTCAAGTAAGCAAACAGCTGTGGACCGGACATGAGCTGCCCAAACCAGGGCAGATTAGACGAAGCATCAGGTGAAGATGCCAGCTTGCGAATCTGGGCCTTGTCAATCAAAGGCAGAATTGGCGAAGATGCATCATCAAGGATATCCAGCACCTGCTGCTTGACGGCCGCCAAATATTCCGGATTATGTGTTTTGGGATAAGGACTCTTTTTACGATATAAAACATCATCAGGCAGTACACCCTCTAACGCTTTTCTGAGGATTCCCTTCTCACGGCCGCCCGTTATTTTCATTTCCCAGGGAATGTTAAATACATATTGAATCAGGCGATGATCACAGTAAGGAACTCGAACTTCGAGCCCTGCCCCCATACTCATCCGGTCCTTCCGATCAAGTAGGGTAGGCATGAAGCGGGTGATGTTCAAATAGGACATGACACGCATTTGTGCTGCCTTTCCGGTCTCCCCATCCAGCAAAGGAACCTCAGCCACAGCATCCGAATATCGGTCTGCAAGATAGTCCAGTGGTCTGATCCACTCCCGAATGTCTGCAGATAACAAACCTGCACGCATGTCAGGTGCTACCGACCAAGGGAACGTTCCCGAATTCAGCATCTCGTCCCGATGGAACCAGGGGTACCCTCCAAACACCTCATCGGCTGCCTCTCCCGAGATGGCGACGGTTGCCCCTTTCTTGATTTCCTTACAGAACAAATAGAGAGAAGAATCCACATCGGCCATCCCGGGCAAATCCCGAACTAACATGGCCTGATTCAAGGCATGAACCAACTCTCCGTTCTCAATCTCAATCCAGTGATGATCTGTCTTCAGTTCATCCACCATACGCTGGATCCAGGGGCCATCTGCACCAGGCTGGAAGGAGTGCGCCTGAAAGTGCTTGGCATTATCCACGTAGTCGACAGAATACGTACTGACTTGACCTTGACCCGTGCGGTTGTAATAGTCTACGGCCAGGGCAGACAGGGCACTCGAGTCAAGGCCCCCTGACAGAAGGGAGCAGACTGGAACATCGGAAGCGAGCTGACGCTCAAGCGTATCCTGCAGCAGACGCCGTACCTCGGCGGCAGTCTCATCCAGATCATGCTCGTGAGGCTGGCTTTCCAGCTTCCAATATGCGTAGGTTCGGATTCCATTCCGGTTGAAGATGAGCGCATGTGCTGGTTTGAGTTCATTCAACGAGGAATAGACACCGTGTCCAGGCGTCCTGGCCGGACCTACGATAAATACTTCTGCCAGGCCCTCGGGGCCAACAGCAGCTTCAACATCCGGGTGAAGCAAAAGGGATTTGGGTTCGGAGCCGAATACGAGAGCGTCTTTTGCATTGCTGTAAAACAATGGTTTGACGCCAAGGCGGTCACGTGCCATGAAGACCTGTTCGCGTCCTCCATCCCAGATGGCAAAAGCAAAAATGCCATTAAAACGGTCTACACATGCCGGTCCCCATTCGATATAAGAGGCGAGCAAAACTTCCGTATCACATTGCGTACGGAAATGGTGCCCCCGTTGAAGCAGCTCTTTTTTCAATTCGGGTGCATTGTATAGTTCTCCGTTATACACGACGGTATAGGAGGTGTCTCCCTGTAACGCATGCATGGGCTGAGCCCCGTTCTCCGGGTCCATTACGCTGAGCCGGCGATGTCCAAATGCACAAGGATTGGAGATCCATGTACCTGAAGCGTCGGGCCCCCGGTTCGACAAACTGTCCGTCATTCGGAGCAGCAGTTCCGATTCCTGGGTCAAATCCCGATTCCACTGTATGAAGCCGGTTATACCGCACATGGTTGTTCATCCTTTCTTAGTCGATTCGTTGGTCCTGTAGAGTGTTGCATGGCATGTAGCCAGCGAATGTTGTCTTTTTCGTCAGAAGTCGTAACAAATATATGCCGAAAGCAGGCATAAAATGTCTGTCCTCTTCGGAAACTATATCTAGGAACAACGGCCTCAGCATGCCTGTGAAGGAGAGAATGGACTGTGGACAAAACAACCTATTATGTTTCTGTGGGTGGACGTTCCGTTTTGCAGGATCAGCACGCAGCTGCTTATGAATGGGTTATTCAGGCGACACCTCAGGAAGTAGACCATTTAATGGGACTCCTCAACCTGATGCAGGAAAAAGAGGAAGAGGCCTTTCCAGGAATGGTATTCCCGTGGCCGGATACACCTGAAGAATCGGTGAATCGGGCATATGAAGCTGCTATACAGCAGGTTTATCAAGAGATTTATCGTTTGGGAACACCGGAGACAAGACGAGAGATCGAACAAAGTACATGAAATGATAAGGAGCGATAACAATGTATGCAATTCAGGATGCCAAGATCCGTAGATTAACCGAGGTGGATGGATTGTCTTGTGCGGAAGTGGAGGTACAACCAGCGAACGCGGGAGATCCTTCTTTATTAGTATATGTAGCAGCAACTCAGCCTGGAAGCACATTGGAAGTGGTAAGGATTGTACGCAACCATTCGGATGCTGTTCTGGATTGGTACAACAACAATATGCACACTGCCTTTGAGGATGCAACGGAGACAGCGTTTCAGAACAGCGAAGGTATAACCGCTGGAGAAGATAAAGCCCGGTTCCAAAGTGAATTGTTTGCGTTTGGGCTGCTCGGTCCAACCCTTCAACGTTACCTAGTTGGTCAGGCGTAATCATCTTCCAGCATGGATAATGGAGCTAACCCGGAGCATACTACAACCAAGTTCCGGGGAGGTGATAGCAATGGCTTCCAAGTTCAAGAAAAACAAAGGAAACCTTTACGCGCATCATACCGAGTTTGCCGGGGAAGTGCTCGCCGTTAACAGCAAGCGTCCTACGCTTAGAAATCCATGGCGTAAGGGAAACAAGTAACCGGAATGAAGAACCCGCCTTTCCTTTTGGAAACGGCGGGTTTCTGCATGTAATCTGATGGTGAAGATGGTGGGAGGTCAGGCATACTCACGAAGGACTTGAATCCCTTTGACGATATTGTAAATAAAGCTTAATCCATAAATCACAAAGAACAGAATGACATACCCGATGGCACCACCGATGCTCTGGGAGGTAACGAAGAAATAAAAGAGGGGGATGGCAGCGAGAAACGGGAAAACGTGTGAAAACAAGGCCCGTTTGGCATGTCCCTCAATATAATTATCCCGCGCAACAATCCAAATGATAATCGGGAACAGAAAAGGAGCGAAGAAAATACTGAAATAGGATAAGGCGGACAAAAGCTGTCTCATAACAATTCTCTCCTTCTTTGAATGAATTCAGGTGTAAAGGTATGTATGCAAAAGATTACCCAGCCACGCTGACAATGAATAGTCTATGTTCCATATGGGGATATACCCTGCCATCAACAATATTGCCTGCGAATCCAGAACGTATTCGATCGGTTGAGCAACGTATGAAATTATACGTAAATGAATGTAACTGGATGCAACTTATTAATTTTTTTATAAAAGTATTGAAAAATATAGAAAACCGAGTATAATAGAAATCGCGCCAAAAATTTTATTTATACATACTTGTCTCAGTAGCTCAGCAGGATAGAGCAACGGCCTTCTAAGCCGTCGGTCGGGGGTTCGAATCCCTCCTGGGACGTTAAAAAGAAGCTTCCTTCGGGAAGCTTTTTTTACGTTCAGGTGATGAGAACCCCAGTGGTTCGTCGGAGCATAAGCATCGAGAGGATTACTTCGCAGTCTCGACTAGAAGGAGAGTATCCCTCCTGGGACGTTCAAGAAAGCTTCCTTTGGGAAGCTTTTTTTACGTTCAGGTGATGAGAACCCCAGTGGTTCGTCGGAGCATAAGCATCGAGAGGATTACTTCGCAGTCTCGACTAGAAGGAGAGTATCCCTCCTGGACAGATATATATATATAGGTTTTACCTATTAATGAAATAGAAATTATATATTTAAATAATAAGTCTGGGTATGCCACAATAAACTTATCATTACGAAAGCGACGGTGGTATCAATGAAATCAATTAATCAATGGCAGGCAGAGGAGTATGATCACAAATTGGCCTTTGTATCGGGATACGGAAAAAGTTTAATTTCATGGCTTAAACCTCAAAAAGGAGAACGGATTCTGGATTTAGGCTGTGGGACGGGTGATTTGACACACGAAATCGCCATGTCACAAGCAGAGGTGGTTGGCATGGATGCCTCTCCGGAGATGATTCAACGGGCGAGAGAGAAGTTCCCAGAAATCACATTCGTGGAAGGGGACGGACACCGATTCGAGGCGAGCAAACCCTATGATGCAATCTTCTCCAATGCGGCATTACACTGGATGAAGTCCCCTGAACTTGTTGTAGAAAGCATATGGAATGCACTAAATCCTGGCGGACGCCTGGTCGTGGAGTTTGGTGGAAAGGGTAACGTTCAGACCATAGTAACTGCACTGGAGACAGTGATCGAACAAAAAACAGGAATTCATGCTGCAGATCGCAATCCCTGGTACTTTCCAACAATCGGTGAGTACAGCTCCCTCCTGGAAGAGAAGGGATTCCTGGTTCGGCAGGCCTATCATTACGATCGTCCTACCCAGCTTCAAGATGGGGAGAAGGGTATTGAGGGGTGGTTAGCTCATTTTGGAGGGGACTATTTTGCTGGTCTAAGCAAGGAACAAATTGAGGGAATTTGCCTTGAAACGAGTAAAATAGTAGTACCCAAGCTCTGGAAAGAAGATGCCGTCTATGCGGATTATAAGCGTTTTCGAGTGGAGGCTGTAAAACCTGATAAGTAAAATAAATGTATTATTTTCTATGTTAAATGAAATTTAAAGGGTCATCACTCTTTAAAGTCTGTATCTTGCAGGGATCATGATTCTCATGCTTCAATGAGGATTGTGGTCTTTTTTCCTATGAACTCGTTCAAAGTTTCAATATCTTCATCGACAAATAAATACAAACTTCTTATTTTCCTCTTACTCAAGAACCATATAAGTAATTTTTATATCATATCTGTAATTTTTTAGAAGGGAAATGTGATGATTTTGTAGAATAATTTACCATGGGTCAAACTTCTTGCGGAAGGGATGGTGACATTATACAAGTATTGCAGTACTTGTTCGGACAAGACCCCAGTGATTGGTGAGGTATTCATATTAAGAAGGAGGGGCATCGCCTTGAATAAACGATTGATATCCATATTATTAAGTGTCCTTATGATTTTTTCCATCATCATGCCTGCGGCTGGAGCCGCTCCAGCAGAAGTACAGCTTGACAGGAATTTGCCTACCAAGGCTGAAGCCGAGCAGTGGAGAGAGATTCTCGACCAGCGGGAAGAGAAACTTGCTGCAGAGCCTTTTTTGGATCAGAGGCTGGAAGGTCTAGGTGGAGAGAAGACAAGAGTGATCGTTGAACTCTCAAACAAACCCGTAGCTGTAGCGCAAGGCGAATCAACCCTCTCAGGAAAGTCATTTACCTCCTCTATGGAAACAAATGCTGTGACGAAGGTCGAACAACAACAACAGTCATTTGTACATAGCCTCACTCAGAACAAAATCAATCACAAAGTATTGGAAAAGTACGCATACGCCTTGAATGGTGTAGCCATTGAAGTGAATGGTAGCCAAATGGGGCAGTTGCTTCGCATACCAGGTGTGGTCAGTGTGTATCCTGACCTTGAAATCGCGTTAACGCCAGAGAACGATGAAGTTAATCCTTATATGAAGGATACAGCTCCGTTTATCGGTGCCCCGGAAGTATGGGATTTGGGATACAAAGGAAATGGTATCAAGGTCGGCGTTATTGATACAGGGATCGATTACGAGCACCCTAATCTGACAGAAGGTTATAAGGGTGGATGGGATTTTGTGGATAACGATGAAGATCCTTATGAAGCAACAAGAGAAGAGTGGAAGGTGTCTGAACAGCCCGAGTTTAACGAAAGAGGCAGTTCCTACTATACATCCCACGGTACTCACGTAGCAGGAACGATTGCCGCTCGTGAAGCTGGAGATTATGGAGTTATTGGTATTGCTCCTGAAGCTGAAATCTATGCTTACCGCGTATTAGGGCCTTATGGCAGCGGACAAACAGCTTGGGTATTAGGTGGAATTGATCGCTCGGTGAAAGATGGGATGGATGTCATCAACCTCTCACTGGGGAATACAGCAAATGATCCGAGCTACATTACTTCAGTTGCCCTCAATAATGCCATGCTGTCAGGTGTAACTGCAGTGGTAGCAAGTGGTAATGAAGGTCCGAACCGTTATACATTAGGTTCTCCAGGGGCATCGGCTCTGGCGATTACGGTCGGTAACTCTACGGGACCTAGCCAGACGATTACAGCCAATACGCATTTTTGGATTGGTGAGGAAGGCGAAGGTACATTGCCTGAAGAATTGCCTGTACCTGAGGTTGAGCAATCACCTGAACTGGGAGTAGCACTAGGAGCTGAAGCTCCAGAAATTCCAGAGCAAGACATTCCTGCTAGCACACCAGATGAAGAAGAGCCAACCGTTGAAAAGCCTGAATCGGCAGGCGAGGATACGCTGCCACAAGTAGAGCAAACAGAGACTACATTGGAAACAGAACAAAATACAACTACTCCTATTACGGAAGAAGCGGCACCTGCGGAAGAGGAGGAAGTCGCAGCACCAACTGAAACGGACACCACTCCACTAACCGTTACAGAATCAGTCTATCGCCTGGATGTGATGGGCTGGAATCTAGCGGAGGATCCGGAAACGGTATTGAATGGACAATACGATTTGGTGTACGCCGGCTTGGGCAAACCAACCGATTTTGAAGGAAAAGATATGAACGGCAAGGTTGCTTTCATCCAGCGCGGGGAGCTGGCTTTCGTTGATAAGATTGCCAATGCCAAAGCGGCTGGGGCGATTGCGGTTATTGTTTACAATAACATTCCTGGGCCAATTGGCGTTAGTCTGGGGGATGATTTTGAATTTATCCCTACCCTGAGCATGAGCAAGGAAGATGGAGAAGCGATCAAAGCTCAGCTCGATGCTGGTCAAGGCGTTGAAGTCAGCTTCAGTGATTTCGTCAAAGACATGACAGAGGGAGATGAGATGAACTCCTCAAGTTCCCGAGGACCAGCCAAGGTAACACTGGACATTAAACCTGACATTGTTGCACCAGGAACCAGCATCCTGTCAACCATTCCTGCGTATGGCAAGGATGAGCCTGGAGCGGATTACGATCAAGCGTATGGACGTAAATCAGGAACAAGCATGGCAACTCCGCATGTAGCCGGGCTGATTGCATTGCTGATCGAAAAACATCCGGATTGGACACCTTTCGATATCAAAGTTGCACTTATGAACAATGCCAAGGTACTGAATACAGAGAACTATGATGTGTTTGATCAAGGTGCTGGACGTATACAGGCCACAGAGACGATTGATCCTGAGACTTTCGTTAAAGTCATGGATGTCACGAAATATACTGAAAACGGCGAGGCAGTAGAAAAAGAAAATATTACAGGTAGTGTTAATTTCGGCAACTTCCTGAGTACAGACGAAAAAACGGTCAGCAAAACGCTCAAGGTTCAGTCACTAAAAGGGACAGGCGGGGAATATTCTGTATCCGTTAATCCTACTCGCACCATTAATGGTGTCTTGGTTTCCGTTGATAAGACGTCCTTTGAATTGAACGGAGAAGAAGAGGTAACGGTGACGATTACGGTTCCAAAAGGCGTGACGACTGTTGGTGAAGCTCAGGGGTATCTTCAGTTCAATCATGGAGCGAAAACGTACAGCTTACCGTACGTGGCTCACTTCAATGTTACAGAGGCCGGTGTGAAATACATTGAAACGAAGTATGGTAATGAAACGAATCCATTCCATTATCCATTGAAGGAAGATGGCACACTGGATACGTTGAATGTAGCGATGGAGTTCCATAATCCAATGAACTTCGCACTAATAGAGATTTTTGATGGTCTCAACCCAGACGGTGGTTTTTATCAGGATGGATACATTGGATATATTGCTGGGGGTTACAATGACTTCGATGCCAACACTAGATATAAACTTCCTTGGGATGGGACGTATTTAGACTACACAACCGAGGAAGATACAGTTATTCCAGATGGCTTGTACACGGTTGATATTACAACTATAGGTACAGACGGCAAAACGTATGTAGAAGATACCCCTCCATTCTTGGTGAAAACAGAAGCACCGGTGGTAAAAGTGCCTGAAAAACTAGAAATACAGCAAACAGGTAAGAACTCTCTTTCAGGTACGGTTGAAGACCTGTACTTCACTGTTGCTCCTGCTCTTAAAAGTGGATGGAATTATGATCTTGACGTAACAAAATCCTTGAAGTCCGGCTATATCGTCAAAGACTCTACTGATAAGAAGATCAAAGAGGGGAACTTTGAAGTAGAATCAGACGCTTCATTTACTGTTAGTCTTGAGGGATTGCTTCCAGGAGAATATAGTGTGGAAATCACTATTGAAGATCTTCAAGGATTGGTGGGAACGTCTTTTACCGCTTTAACTGTAAAAAAAGATCCTGATCCGCAAGTGCCTAATCCTGGCACACCATCTCCAGGCTCTGGTTCTTCAGGTGGATCAAGCTCAGCACCTTCGCCAACACCAACGCCATCGCCAACTGTAAAGGGTGATGCATCCGTAACCGAGAAGAAAAATACGGACGGAACAATCCAAGCTACAGCTGCACTTTCCGAAACGGCTATCAATACACAATTATCAGGTGATGGAAAAGAAGTGAAGCTGGATATATCCGCTATAGAATTTGAGAAGTATAGTCAAGTGGAACTAACATTAAATAAATCTATAGCTGATAAGATTCAAGCAGCTGGCAAAAGCTTGGTTATTGAAGGCCTAGCGTTTAATGTGTCTATTCCTGCAATTTCACTAACGGACTACATCTCTTCAAGCGGCTTCAGTTTGAAACTGCATGTATTAAAAGAGCAAGCGGACAATCAGAATGAGAAGCATGTTTCTTCAATCGTGTCCATAGATCAGGAAGAAGACACATTTAAGCACAACATTACGCTTACTTTGAAATATGATGCGAAGTCTGTGAAAGATCCGCGCAAAGTCATTGCTTACCACCAAACAACAGAAAAAGTATGGCAGCCTGCATCTTTGTCGGATGTGTCTCAACAAGGGCAATTGAAGTTCAATGTTACAGAGCCAGGAGCATATGCTGCGGTGGAAAATGACGTAACCTTCGGGGATATTATTAATCACTGGGCTAAAGATGAAATCGAAGTAATTGCATCTCAACAAATCACTAAAGGTATTAATGCAAATACATTTTCACCTAATAGAACCATTACTCATGCAGAATTTGCAACGCTGCTCGACCGAATCTTTGGAACGGGTATCGAATGGGAAGTACGCAGCAAAGAGGCTGGTGCACGGGAACAATTGACTCGTGAAGAAATGGTTCTAATGATCGCAGATGCTCTGGAACTGGAACAAGGACCGGCATCTGTTGATTTCAAAGACGGAGATCAGATCTCGGATGAAGCGAAATCCGCTGTAGCTTTTGCGGTAGAGAATGGTCTGGTTAAAGGGATGAACGGTAATCAATTTGCTCCCAAAGCCACATCAACCCGCGCACAGGTATCGGTTATTCTGTACCGCTTACTTGAACATCTGGGAAAAATCTAAATGAGCATAGGGCATATCGCATAGTTAAAGATAAAAAGGGACCTTCCGTCACGGAAGGTCCCTTTTTATCGTTTGGAATTTATCTATCTCATGAATCACCAATTAATCGATTTTTACTGGCCATGATACCTGTAATCAGCAATACGATGGCGAGTGCAACCTGCAAAAGCAATGGAATGGTCCAGCCACGCGTCCAATCATGAATTAGTCCGAACAACAAGGGGCCTCCCGCTGCCAGCATATACCCGAACGATTGAGCCATTCCCGATAATCCTGCCGCTTGTCTTGCGTCCGCAGTCCGAAGTACAAAGAACATCGTGACCAGACCGAATGAAGCCCCGCCACCAATACCAGCGAGAACCACTCCGATAGTAACCAGTGAGGAGATCCCGCTTAAGAGGAACGCATACCCCAAGATGAGGCAAGTACAGGTGATGGCTGTCAGAACGCGTTGATCCTTCATTCGCCCAGCCAGGATGGGGATAACGAACGTCACTGGAACGCTGACCATCTGCATCATGGACAACATCAATCCTGCAGAAGATGGGTTAAAACCCTGCGTAGACAAAATTTCGGGTAGCCAGGTAATGGTCGAGTAAAAAATCAACGACTGTAATCCCATAAAAAGCGTGATATACCAAGCGAGTGAAGATGAGATGAGTCGTACCGGTTTCTCGGTATTCCGAGATGCTACATAGACTTCTCCGCGGCGTCCGTTACGAACGTGAGGCAGCCACAAGATAAGAGCCAGGATGGAGAGCACAGCCCACATTCCAAGTGAAGCATGCCAACCCATAGAGGTGAATCCTGCTGCCGGAACGCTAATTCCCGAGGCGATGGCACCCCATATGTTCATGGATACGGAATATAGGCCAGTAACCAGTCCCACTCGTAATGGAAAATCCCGTTTAATTAAACTGGGGAGTAACACGTTACTCAGTGCGATTCCACATCCCAGGATGGCTGTGCCTGCAAAAAGTGCAGGGACAGACGGCAAAAAACGCAGTGCAATACCAAACGTTACAATAATGATTGCGGTCAGCAGTGCGGCCTCCAAACCGAATCTTTTTGCCAGCTGCGGAGCAAAGGGGGAAATTGTCGCAAAAGCAAGCAGTGGCAGTGAAGTGAGCAATCCCGCCATGGTATGACTTATCCCTGTATCGGCACGAATTAAATCAACGATAGGCCCTGCTGCTGTAATAGGCGATCGCATCGTGGCTGCAATCAGGATGATGCCTGTAAGGAGAAGTCCGAGTTTCACGGACGCTGTAGAGTTATCCGCAACTGCATGATCAGGCGAATGTTGATGTAAAGAGGATGGCATAGGTAAAGCTCCTATTATTTATTTTTTTTCTAATATGTATACTTTGATACATACGTATACCAACAAGCATAACATTCGGTGTCAACAATGGGCAACGAAGTGGGATGAACATATCCCCAGAACGCAAAAAAAGCTTCCCAAAGGAAGCTTTTCTTAATACGTCCCAGAAGGGATACTCTCCTTGCAGTCGAGACTGCGAAGTGATGCTATCGAAGAGGATGCTTCGACGAACCATGGGGGTTCTCATCCCCAGAACGCAAAAAAAGCTTCCCAAAGGAAGCTTTTCTTAATACGTCCCAGAAGGGATACTCTCCTTGCAGTCGAGACTGCGAAGTGATGCTATCGAAGAGGATGCTTCGACGAACCATGGGGGTTCTCATCCCCAGAACGCAAAAAAGCTTCCCAAAGGAAGCTTTTCTTAATACGTCCCAGAAGGGATTCGAACCCCCGACCGACGGCTTAGAAGGCCGTTGCTCTATCCAGCTGAGCTACTGAGACATGAATTTTTTCAAGCAAAAATGATTTTATCATAAATAATGATGAATATCAAACATTTTATTTAAATAACTTATTCGTATATGATGTTTGGCGGCAGGGAACGTTTTTTTCATTATATTTAAGGTTATGTTAGAATATCAGGAGAACTCAGAAAATAGATCGACATTCGTTTAATATACATCTATTTATGGTTGATTCCGACTGGAGATTGAGGATATAGAGGAGGTGCTCCTATCAAGGAATCCACGACCCCGGAAAACGAGCACAGTAACAATATTGTTCTGTTTCCTAAGACGCTGGACTATTACCAGATTCAATTAACTGTCATGCTTGAAAATGAGCGATATGGGGAAGCCATGAATCTGCTTCGCTTCTTGCTGCAATGTCAGGGACAGGAAGAACGTCATTATGATGAATGGCGGGCTCTGCTGGAGTGGCTTGAAGCTGCCTTCCCTCATTATGCGGAAGATTCCTCTATTGCCCCGGATGTACAAGAAGAAGAGGAAATCAGTGAGGAAGATATGGCACGTCAGCACGCCAGGTCCAAGCTGGAGCAGGATCAAGGATATGCGGATAAGCTGCTTCGAACAGTAATGGAAGAACCGCTATCCGAACAAACGATGCTTGCCTTGGAGCAGCTTGCCTATCTTGAACTTCCAGAGATCGATGAGGCACTCAGTAGCTGGTTAACCGATAAATCTCTTCATCCACTGTTGCAGTTCCGGGTATTGCAAACCTTGCGACGTCGCGGTACGCAGGGCTTCATCACGTTCACAAGAGGGGAAGAGCAGGTTGAAGTAGAGATTGATACGGTCCCTCTGCGTCCGGAGGATTTTCCGCTTCAGATCGTGCGCATTCTCGAGCGAGTGGCCGATCAGACGGAAGTTCACGAACCGACACTCTTTTATTTTGCACAGGAACTTTGGATCCAGTTTGTCATGGCGGTGTATGGAACACGAGATTACGATTCCATGCTGGAAGATAATGATTCCATGACAGATATATGGGCAGCAGCACTACATATGACCGTTGCAGACAGCCTGGGAGGCTCCCACGATGAAGAAGATACCCGTTCAATGTATGCTGTAACTGGTGCGATGCGCTTCCGTCTGGAGCAGGCATATCGTTCGATGAAGCAGTTTGTTTCTGCAGGTTTGGGGGGCCAATAAGGGCCGGAAACGTTTACCTCAAACCGCATCAAGGGATTCCCCTTGAAAAAGAATGTAATCTTGTTTATACTAAAATGGTTATTTTGTACGTGATCGCCTACGTGAACATGTGAATTTTGGAGGGGAAAGTATACAATGAAAGCAACTTGGGAAAAGATAGAGAAGAACCTTGGGGTTCTTGAAGTTGAAGTTGGTGCAGATCGTGTAACTGCAGCACTCGACAAAGCTTTTAATAAAGTAGTAAAACAAGCGAACGTGCCTGGATTCCGTAAAGGTAAAGTGCCACGTCCAATTTTCGAAGCTCGTTTCGGTGTAGAAAGCTTGTACCAAGAAGCAATCGACATTTTGCTTCCTGAAGCTTACACAGAAGCTATCGACCAAACGGATATTTTCCCGGTAGATCGTCCGGATGTAGATATCGAACAATTCGCTAAAGGACAAGCATTCAAGTTCAAAGCGAAAGTAACAGTGAAACCTGAAGTTACCCTGGGTGACTACAAAGGAATCGAAGTCGCTGTAGCTAAAGGCGAAGTAACAGATGCAGAAGTAACTGAAGAGCTTGAGCGTCTTCAACAACGTCACGCTGAACTCGTTGTAATCGACGAAGGTTCTGCACAAAACGGTGACGTTGCAGTTATCGACTTCGATGGTTCCGTTGATGGCGTACCATTCGAAGGTGGACAAGCTGAGCGTTATTCCTTGGAACTGGGTTCTAACACATTCATCCCAGGATTTGAAGAGCAAGTTGTGGGTCTGTCCACAGGCGACTTCAAAGACGTTGAAGTAACTTTCCCAGAGAGCTACCACGCAGCAGAACTTGCTGGCAAACAAGCGGTATTCAAAGTGAAAGTACACGAAATCAAACGCAAACAACTTCCAGAACTGGATGATGAGTTTGCAAAAGATGTCAGCGAATTCGATACTCTGGAAGAGTACAAAGCTGATCTGAAAACACAACTCGAATCCCGCAAAGCAGATGAGTTCAAAGCAGCTCAAGAAAATGCGGTAGTAGAAAAAGTAGCAGAAAATGCTGAAGTGGACATCCCTTCTGCAATGGTTGACAGCGAAGTGCAAAACATGATGCGTGATTTTGACAACCGCCTGCGTAACCAAGGCATGAACCTGGAAATGTTCCTGAGCTTCTCCGGTCAAACACAAGCTGACCTGAGAGGACAAATGCAAGACGATGCTTCCAAACGTGTTCGCAACAACCTGGTTCTTGAAGCTGTAGGTAAAGCGGAAAACATTGAAGTATCTGATGAAGAAGTGAACCAAGAACTCGAAAAAATGGCTGAATCCTACAAGCGTCCTGCTGAAGAGATTCGTGGCATTCTGGAGAGCAATGGTTCCCTCGACAGCCTTCGCGATGAAGTTAAACTGCGCAAAACGATCGATGTTCTCGTTGAGAACAGCAAAGTTGTAGAGCCAGTTGAAGCTCCTGCTGAAGAAGCTGCTGCAGAATCTGACGAAAAATAAGACAAGCTGTAAGGCAACAAGCAGCTGAATAAAGGATAAGGCACGTGAATCATTGCGTGCCTTATTTTTAAATTATGGCATCCATTTTATAGATGATTCAGTAATAATATGGATGGTTATAATGTTGGGAAGGGTTATACTGTTTCAAGCTCCTATGTACTTTATGCAAATAAAATAAGGTTAAACGGCATAGGATTCCTTCGATTTGCACATACATAGAAAACATGGTTAAATATGATCAGGCTAAAAAGTAAACTAACTTATGCTTGACACTACTTGTGAAAAATGACATTGTCACAGGAACGTGTTAGAATGAATTTGGGTTTGCTTTACAGGTAGCCTATGTCTAATTACATGTAGAAAAGAGGTTGGTCTCATGAGTCTGGTGCCAATGGTTGTGGAACAAACCAATCGAGGCGAACGGTCTTACGATATATATTCGCGTTTGCTGAAGGATCGCATCATTTTTCTAACCAGTGCGATTGATGACGATGTAGCCAATCTTGTCATAGCACAGCTTTTATTTTTGGCAGCCGACGATCCTGAGAAGGATATCAGCTTGTACATTAATTCACCTGGTGGTTCTGTCACCGCAGGGATGGGTATATACGATACGATGCAATATATCAAGCCGGATGTATCTACCATTTGCGTTGGGATGGCAGCAAGCATGGGTTCGTTGTTGTTAACGGCCGGTGCGCCTGGTAAACGATATGCGCTGACTAACAGCGAAGTGATGATTCACCAACCGCTTGGCGGCGTTCAAGGACAGGCTGCGGATATTAAAATCCACGCCGAATGGATTATCAAAACACGTCAGAAACTGAATCAAATATACGTCGATCGTACAGGTCAGCCCCTTGAGAAAATTGAGCGGGATACGGACCGTGACTTTTTCATGAGTGCGGAAGAAGCCAAAGCGTACGGCATTATTGACCAGGTGCTCAGCAGACCGATCAATTCCTAAAGGGGTGGTTTCATGTTTAAATTTAACGATGAGAAAGGGCAACTGAAATGCTCTTTTTGCGGTAAATCTCAAGAACAGGTGCGCAAGCTGGTCGCTGGACCGGGCGTTTACATTTGTGATGAATGTATCGAACTTTGCACCGAAATCGTTGAGGAAGAGCTCGGTCATGACGAAGAACTGGACCTCAAAGATATACCGAAACCAAAAGAAATCCGCGATATTCTGGATCAATACGTTATTGGGCAGGATCAAGCGAAGAAGTCTTTGTCTGTAGCGGTTTACAATCACTACAAACGGATTAATACACAAAGCAAGATTGAGGACGTTGAACTGCAAAAGAGTAACATTTTGCTTCTTGGACCTACAGGTTCCGGTAAAACGTTGCTTGCACAAACGATGGCCAAAATCCTCAATGTTCCTTTTGCTATTGCTGATGCTACTTCATTGACTGAAGCCGGTTATGTCGGTGAAGATGTAGAGAACATTCTGCTCAAGCTGATTCAGGCTGCTGACTATGATGTGGAAAAAGCAGAGCGCGGTATCATTTATATCGATGAAATTGACAAAGTAGCCCGGAAATCCGAGAACCCGTCCATTACACGTGACGTATCGGGTGAAGGGGTACAACAAGCATTGCTGAAAATCCTGGAAGGAACGGTTGCTTCTGTACCACCACAAGGTGGCCGTAAGCATCCACATCAGGAATTTATCCAAATTGATACAACAAATATCCTGTTCATTTGTGGTGGTGCCTTTGATGGTCTGGAGCAAATGATCAAACGCCGGATCGGTAAAAAAGTCATTGGCTTCAATACCGTTGCGGAGCAAAAAGATCTCAAACCGGGTGAGTACCTGGGTATGGTCCTGCCGGAAGACTTGCTGAAATTCGGTCTGATTCCGGAATTTGTAGGCCGTCTCCCAGTCATCTCCACGTTGGAGCCACTGGATGAAGATACACTGGTACGGATTCTTTCCGAACCAAAAAACGCCCTGACCAAGCAGTATCAAAAATTGCTTGAGCTGGACAATGTGAATCTGGTGTTTGAACCAGGTGCATTGCTCGCGATTGCAAAAGAAGCAATCAAACGTAACACAGGTGCGCGGGGATTGCGCGCCATCATTGAGGGCATCATGCTTGAAATCATGTATGAAGTACCTTCACGTGAAGATGTTACGAACTGTGTGATTACCGAAGAAGTCGTTGAGAAAAGAGTTGTGCCTGAACTTGGCCAATCGAAGGACGATAAGCAGGAAGAAAGTGCCTAACTGAAGGCAGCATTCCTTGCTCAGCTCTGAAATATAGACTTGTCAGTTCTCCACTTTGGCAGAAGGCGAATTCATGTCTCTGTCAGGGTGGAGCTTTGACGTTGTGGGGAGAGAAATCACTCATGTATTTAAGACAAGATACACGTCCCGTAAAAGTAGGGAATATAACGATTGGTGGCAGTAATGAAGTCATTATCCAAAGTATGTGTACTACTAAAACGGCAGACGTTGAGGCTACCGTTGCTGAAATTCTGCGATTGGAAGAAGCAGGATGCCAAATAGTACGTGTAACCGTAAATAATGAGGAAGCTGCTGCGGCCATTAAAGAAATCAAGAAACGCATCCACATTCCGCTTGTAGCAGATATTCACTTTAACTATAAACTGGCTCTTCTTGCGATAGAGAACGGCATCGATAAAGTCCGGATTAATCCAGGCAACATCGGTAAACGTGCTAAAGTAGAAGAAGTCGTGAAAGCATGTAAGGAACGTGGTATTCCCATTCGGATCGGGGTTAACGCGGGTTCACTGGAAAACCATTTGCTTGAGAAGTACGGATATCCAACAGCTGATGCTATGGTAGAAAGTGCATTGTATCACATTGGTATTCTGGAAGAACTTGATTTCCATGATATTATCGTTTCACTGAAAGCATCGGACGTACCGATGGCGATTGAAGCGTACTCCAAGGCAGCTCAGATCATTAAATATCCGTTGCACTTGGGAATCACCGAAGCGGGTACGCTGTTCTCGGGTACAATTAAGAGCTCGGCAGGTATGGGTGCACTGCTCTCCATGGGTATTGGTTCAACCATGCGGATCTCGCTCAGCGCAGACCCGGTAGAAGAAATCAAGGTTGCACGCGATCTGCTCAAAACCTTTGGGCTCATTTCCAATGCCGCCACGTTGATTTCTTGCCCGACCTGCGGTCGTCTGGACATTGATCTCTTCTCTATTGCCAACGAGGTGGAAGAGTATATCTCCAAACTAAAGGTGCCGATTAAAGTGTCTGTACTGGGATGTGCGGTGAATGGTCCAGGTGAGGCGAAAGAAGCGGATATCGGGATTGCCGGTGCCCGCGGAGAAGGTCTCTTGTTCCGTCACGGCAAGATGATCCGTAAAGTGCCTGAGGAAATCATGGTAGAGGAATTGAAAAAGGAAATCGATAAAATCGTCGAAACCTATGAAACAACAGGAGTAATTCCAGGACGTTCGCACTGATCGTTTCATATATGCTTAACCAAGAGCCCGTCAGCAATGGCGGGCTCTTGTTGTCTTAACATCCATAAATTCTGCCAGGACCGTTTACCTGTTGGTGAAACGGCTATACTACCATGTATTAGTATGATTCCGTAGGGAACAGTCAGAAGAACAGGAGGATGTTGAGATATGGGTGATTTAGGCATGGTCTTCATGTTGATACAGTTATTTTTTGGTGTGGTGATTGGTTTGTATTTCTGGAATCTGCTTCGGGGCCAGAAAACCAATCGCAGTGCCGTCGAGCGTGAGTCTCGCAAAGAGCTGGAGAAACTGCGTAAGCTGCGTTCCATTTCACTTACGAAACCACTCGCAGAGAAGACGCGTCCAGCTAGTATCAATGATATCGTGGGGCAAAAAGACGGCTTGCGTGCTCTCAAGGCTGCCTTGTGCAGTGCGAATCCGCAGCATGTAATCATTTATGGGCCTCCCGGAGTTGGGAAGACAGCAGCGGCCAGGGTGGTCTTGGAGGAAGCCAAAAAAAATCCATCATCACCGTTTAAGCCAGATGCCAAGTTTACAGAGCTGGATGCGACAACCGCTCGTTTTGACGAACGCGGGATTGCCGATCCCTTAATCGGTTCAGTACATGATCCGATATATCAGGGAGCAGGTGCCATGGGGGTTGCGGGCATTCCTCAACCGAAACCGGGAGCCGTGACCAAAGCCCATGGGGGCATGTTGTTTATCGATGAGATCGGTGAATTGCATTCCATTCAAATGAATAAATTACTCAAAGTGCTGGAAGACCGCAAGGTCTTTTTGGAAAGTGCGTACTATAACTCGGAAGACACGCATACTCCTGCTTATATCCACGATATTTTTCAAAATGGCCTGCCGGCTGATTTCCGTCTTGTCGGAGCGACGACACGTTCGCCTCATGAACTGCCTCCAGCGCTTCGTTCGCGCTGCATGGAAGTATACTTCAGACCATTATTGCCGGAAGAAATCGGGAAAATTGCTGAGGACGCGGTGCAAAAAATCGGCTTCAGTCCTTGCCCGGATGCCGTTGAAGTGGTCAAGCGATATGCCACGAACGGACGCGAGGCAGTGAATATTATTCAGCTCGCTGCCGGACTGGCACTCACTGAAAAAAGGGAGACCCTTCAGGCCTCGGATGTCGAGTGGGTGGCTGGCAGCAGTCAAATCCAGCCGCGTCCGGATCGCAAGGTGCCTCAGCAGCCACAGGTTGGTTTTGTTAATGGCTTAGCCGTATATGGTCCAAATATGGGCACCATACTTGAGATCGAAGTGTCTGCCGTGCCTGTGCTCAAAGATCAGGGCCGAATCAATATTACGGGCGTGGTGGATGAGGAAGAGATTGGAGGCGGTTCGCGTACACTCCGGAGAAAAAGCATGGCCAAAGGTTCGGTTGAGAATGTGATAACCGTGTTAAAAGCCATGGGACTTCGTCCGAATGACTATGACTTGCATATCAACTTCCCGGGAGGAACACCAATTGACGGTCCATCAGCCGGAATTGCGATGGCCACGGCAATTGTCTCTGCTATTCAGGGACGTCCTGTTGATCATGAGACAGCGATGACTGGGGAGATCAGCATTCATGGCCGGGTGAAGCCGATTGGCGGCGTGCTCGCCAAAGTAGAGGCTGCTTTTCAGGCGGGAGCCAAGACCGTTATTATTCCCGCCGAAAACTGGCAGTCCATTTTTGAGAATCTGGATGGATTACGCGTCATTCCGGTAGATACGGTTCAGGATGTTTTTCGTGAGGTATTTGCCTGGGTGCCTGATTCTCAGCAGGCGGAGCAATCGAAGCACGCAGATGAGCCAGCAGCACCCTCTGCAGAGATTTTCCCTCCAGCATCTGCTTCATTTTTACGTGCTGACCTGACCCGTCCGGGACAGGTTACTGATTCGGGAAGCTGCTAAGCGCTTCCCTTCAATTGGTTTTTTATGTGAACATTTGATAGAATAATGAATGACTACAACCTGAGAGCCATTGGAGGTGCGAAAGCGATGGGACCGAGCAAAGCGAAAGGTCGTCGTTTTCCTTTACTGCCTTTAAGAGGACTTCTCGTCTACCCGAGTATGGTACTGCATCTCGA
Organism: Paenibacillus sp. PvP094; assembly: GCF_040546835.1. Lineage (NCBI taxonomy): Bacteria > Bacillati > Bacillota > Bacilli > Caryophanales > Paenibacillaceae > Paenibacillus > Paenibacillus sp. PvP094. The sequence goes on from NZ_JBEPOM010000001.1 coordinate 3,357,625, forward strand.
TGTGGGCCGGGAGAAATCGGTCAAGGCTTTAGAAAAAGCGATGGTAGAAGAACATTTGATTCTCCTATGTTCCCAAGCCGAGGTAAACATTGAAGAACCAACACAAGAAGATATTTTCAGAATCGGAACCGTAGCCAAGGTAAGACAAATGCTGAAGCTTCCAAACGGAACGATTCGTGTTCTGGTGGAGGGCTTGGAACGGGCTGAAATCATTGAATATACGGACAACGAGGAATATTACGAAGTGCTGGCACAGGAACTGCCTGAAGAAGAGAACAGCCATCCAGAGACGGATGCCCTGATGCGTACGGTTCTGAACCAGTTCGAAAATTATATTAATCTGTCCAAAAAGGTAACACCCGAGACACTTGCCGCTGTGTCCGATATTGAAGAACCGGGCCGACTGGCTGATGTGATCACGAGTCACCTCTCCCTGAAAATCAAGGATAAACAGGAGATTCTGGAGACCATTGATGTTCGCGAACGTCTGGAGAAGCTTCTCGACATTCTCAATAATGAGCGGGAAGTGCTGGAGCTTGAACGCAAAATCAGCCAGCGCGTGAAGAAGCAGATGGAGAAAACCCAGAAGGAATATTATTTGCGCGAGCAAATGAAGGCGATTCAAAAAGAACTGGGTGAAAAAGAAGGCCGTGCGGGTGAGGTCGAGGAACTCCGTAACCAGATGGAGACGCTGGGCCTGCCGGACAATGTCAAGGAGAAGGTCGAGAAAGAGATTGACCGACTGGAGAAAATGCCTGCCAGCTCCGCTGAGGGCGGGGTCATTCGCAACTATGTGGATTGGCTGCTGGCTCTACCTTGGAGCGAGATGACAGAGGATGATCTGGATATTCAAAAAGCTGAAGATGTGCTGAATGCCGATCATTACGGTCTGGAAAAACCAAAAGAGCGTGTGCTTGAATATTTGGCAGTTCAGAAGCTTGTCAAAAAGCTTAAAGGGCCAATTCTCTGTCTGGTTGGTCCGCCGGGGGTAGGGAAAACGTCGCTTGCCCGTTCGATCGCAAGATCGCTGGGCCGGGAGTTTGTAAGAATCTCACTCGGTGGCGTGCGGGACGAAGCGGAGATTCGTGGACATCGTCGTACGTATGTAGGTGCCATGCCTGGGCGTATCATTCAGGGAATGAAAACAGCAGGCTCACTTAATCCCGTTTTCCTGCTGGACGAGATCGACAAAATGGCATCAGACTTCCGCGGGGATCCATCTGCAGCGCTGCTTGAGGTACTTGATCCTGAACAGAATAGTACGTTTAGCGATCACTTTGTGGAACTGCCTTTTGACTTATCCAACGTCATGTTCGTTACGACCGCCAATACGGTGCACAACATTCCACGTCCGCTGCTTGATCGGATGGAGATGCTCAATATTCCTGGGTATACGGAGATCGAGAAACTGCAGATTGCCAAAAACTATCTGCTGCCGAAGCAGAAGCGTGATCATGGTCTGGAAGAGGAACAGCTGGAGATTGGCGATGACAGCCTGCTCCGTGTCATTCGTGAATATACCCGCGAGTCTGGCGTACGGAATCTGGAACAGCAGATGGCTTCACTATGCCGGAAAGCGGCTAAAAATATCGTATCTGGTGCGGAAGGTCAGATCAATATCACACCGGATGAAATCAAGGACTATCTTGGACCTGGCAAGTTCCGTTACGGCATGGCCGAACTGGAAGACCAGATTGGTACCGTAACCGGGCTTGCATGGACCGAAGTAGGTGGAGATACGCTTGTTATTGAAGTCACGGTTGTGCCTGGAACAGGAAAACTGACATTGACTGGTAAACTGGGTGATGTCATGAAGGAATCTGCTCAGGCAGCATTCAGTTATACCCGGTCCAAAGCGGCCCAGTTAGGCATTCCGGCTGACTTCCATGAGAAGAATGATATCCACATCCATGTACCTGAGGGAGCCATTCCTAAGGATGGACCTTCTGCAGGAATTACGATGGCTACGGCTTTGATTTCTGCATTGACGAACAAACATGTGTCGAAAGACATTGCGATGACGGGTGAGATTACGCTGCGTGGTCGCGTGCTGCCTATCGGCGGTTTGAAGGAAAAATCACTGGCAGCACATCGCGCCGGTTACAAAAAAATATTATTGCCCAAGGATAACGAACGGGACCTGCGAGACATTCCGGACAGCATCAAGGAAGATGTGGAATTTGTCCCAGTAGCCCATATGGATCAGGTGCTGCAGCATGCACTCGTGGAGCAGACAGGAATTCACCTGTAGATCTGGTTAACCAAGGGAGCGTATGAAGAATGAACCGTTCTGCGGAAGCTTCGGCGTCCGCTGGAACGGTTTTTTTGGTATGATAGAACAATGATCCAAGGCATAATACGTTTATTAGCTTCTAATGCAAGAACAAGAGATCCAGAGAGGACAGATATATGATGAAAGTAAACCAATCCGAATTTATTATCAGTGCCGTTAGGCCTGAACAATATCCCGATGATGGCCTGCCGGAGATTGCTTTGGCGGGACGTTCAAACGTGGGCAAATCATCTCTGATTAATCGTTTGATTAACCGCAAAAATTTGGCACGAACAAGTTCGACACCGGGTAAAACGCAGCAGCTGAACTATTATAAAATCAACCAGGATCTATACTTTGTCGATTTTCCGGGTTATGGTTACGCCAAAGTTTCCAAGGAGCAGCGCTTTGCCTGGGGTAAAATGATGGAGAAGTACCTGCTCGGCCGCAAGGAATTGAAGCTTGTCATGCAAATGGTGGACATGAGACATGAACCGTCCAAGGATGACAAGATGATGAATGAATGGCTTCGCCATCACGGATTGCCTTTGGTAGTCGTAGCAACCAAAATGGACAAGATTCCAAAGACACGCAGAGCCAAACATATTAAAGTCATCAAGCAGGCGCTCGATCTACGTCCAGGAGACTTGTTTGTCCCGTTTTCGTCAGAAGAAGGATTGGGTAAAGAAGAGTTGTGGGACATCATCACCCGCCATGCCCGCATAGATAAATATGCACCAGATGTAATGGATGCAGAAGGTAATCTAGAAGAGGAAGAAAACACCGAAATTAACGGATGATATAGAGATTGTGCCATGTTAATGCGGAAAAGTGAGTAAGCTGGCTGAATAAAGAATGAATGATCGATTATATCCATATTTTCATGGGATTTTATGAGAATTCACTGTTTTGTTCTGGAGCATATTGGTTTGGCGGTGGTGTATAATGAATGTAGGTGCGTTCATGCCACAGGAACAAAAATACCGGCTTTGCCGGCCTGAAGAATTTTGAGATGACTGCCCATAAGCAGGAAGGCAAAACAATCGGGGAAGAATTGAGGAGATTTGTATGGCTCAGCGGTTAGCCACAGAGTATGTTAATGCCACTTTTAAATTGTCAGAACCCCAGATGCATCAGTTTTTGCGCATATCGGACGATGGCCGGATTCATCACCGGGTTAAGGTGCTTGATAATGGTTGTCAGGAAATTGTGCTTGCAGATGTCAGTGGAGAGGAAGTTCATTTTCCTTTTGACCGTCAGAAAGGGTTTTACATCTGTGAGTTGTCTTGCCGTCTGGTAAACCATCATCTGACCAACGTTGTCCGAAAACTCTTTATGACCTTCAAGGGTGACGGCGTTGTTCATCGGATTTATGAAGAATTCACCATGACGTATGTTTATGCTCAAGGCTCTGTTCGTAAAATTGTAGAACAAAATGGGGAAAATACCCGACTGATTTATGAATACAAAAACACATTGCTTGAATTACAACGTCAGTTCCAGGCTCGGGATGTTGAGCGTGAAATTAACCGATTATATGCAGAGGTGGACACACTTCTGGATACTAGGATTCATACATCCGTTCCTGAAGAACTTCATCAGATTGATGCTAGACTTGCTCGACACCAAAAACGGCTCTTTGAACTTGAGGCTTAACGAACCTTAAGACGCCCGTTATACGACTTTAAATGCTTGATCCATCCCCTTATTGATTCTGATCACAGGCACTTGCCGGTTCAGGTTCCGAAGGGGATTTTTTGTGAAGAATGCGTTCATTTAGGCTGGCAATAATTTATTTGTTTAACTGTAAAAAAAGGGTTGCATTCCTTTAAAATAGATGTTATTTTTATTCTCGTTGAAAAGAATATAGGAACCAGGATTCACTCAGGACATTATATGTTGCGAGAGGTTTTTCCCTCGGGAAGTGAATGACGTAGGTCCTAGCGGATGAAATTTTCAAACATTTTATTCCTAGGAAGGGGGAACCGAAGGATGGAATATTCAACTTTCGGAAGACACGTTGCTGTTGATGTTTGGGGTGTAGACTTTGATCTACTGAACAGTGCAGAGTATCTGCAAGCCCAACTGGTTGAAGCTGCAGAGGCATGTGGTGCGACAGTAATGTCCGTGCAATCCAAGCAGTTTGAGCCACAAGGAGCGACAGTGCTTGTGCTATTGTCAGAGAGCCATCTCTCCATTCATACGTATCCTGAGAGAGGGTTTGCGGCAATTGACTGCTACACTTGTGGTGAAACGGTAGACCCACAGCTGGCCATTGACTACCTGGTATCCGTTTTGAAACCGGAGAAAACGTACGCTAAGAAATTGGTGCGTGGATTGGGTGAACTGCAGGTCGTAACACCGACAATGCAACCCATCGAACTGGTCTAATTGATGTAGATAAACATGAGTAATGTTCACATATTGGGAAGGAAGTAATGATCCCGAATTATAGATAGTCATGGAATTATTCCATGACTATTTGTTTTAATATTCGAAGAAATGGATTTAAACGAATAACGGAGAAGATTGGTGAGACACTACAATAAATGACAATGCATAGGATAATCTACATGGGGATTTCATAAACATTTCATAAAAATGGCCCAGTCGCGGTCATGATGTGTGATATAATTAACCATGTCAAGCATAAATGGATGGAGATATGTAGAAAACACTTTGATTGGAAATTTATTAGGCAGGTGAACTTGCAATGCACATCGTTGTAGTTGGTTTGAATTATCGCACGGCGCCTGTAGAGGTTAGGGAACGATTCACATTTGCAGAAAAAGACTTGTCTGAAGCGCTGCAGCAGCTCAAGCTGACCAAGAGTGTATTGGAAGGTGTAATCGTAGCCACATGTAACCGTACCGAGTTGTATGTTGTGGTAGACCGTCTTCACATGTGTGGTTATTTTATTCGTACGTTTATGGAACAATGGTTTAATGTTCCGCGGGAAGAATTTACGCAACACTTATATATATATGAAGATGATCAAGCCATTCGCCATTTGTTCCGTGTCATTTGCGGGCTGGATTCCATGGTGATTGGTGAAACTCAGATTCTTGGACAGGTGAAGCAGGCCTTTTTCACTGCTCAGGAAGAGAAATCGACAGGCACCTGGTTTAATATGTTGTTCAAACAGGCGGTAACTCTGGGCAAGAGAGCACATTCGGAGACTTCCATTGGAGAAAGTGCAGTCTCGGTCAGTTACGCAGCTGTTGAACTGGGGAAACGTATTTTTGGCATGTTTACGGACAAGAAGGTCCTTATTCTTGGAGCGGGCAAAATGAGTGAGTTGACAGTCAAGCATCTGTACGCCAATGGAGCCTCAGAGGTCATTGTAGCGAACAGAACTCTTGCAAGGGCTCAGGAGCTGGCTGCCAAGTTCAGGGGAACCCCTTGTACGATGGAGCACGCTTTGGAGAGACTGAATGAGGTTGATATTGTCATCAGTTCGACAGGTGCAGAGCGATATGTTCTGGATGCTTCCGTTGTTCGTGAGAGCATGAAGCGCCGTCAATCACGTCCATTATTCCTGATCGATATTGCGGTTCCTCGGGATATTGATCCGGCCATCGGAGAGTTATCCAACGTATTCCTTTATGATATTGATGATCTGGAAGGGATCGTGGAGAGCAATCTGGAGATGCGCAAGGTGGAAGCGGCCAAAATCGAAAAAATGATTGAACTGGAGATGGAAGACTACTATCACTGGCTCAAAACATTAGGCGTTCGCCCGGTGATTCGGGCATTGCAGGAGAAAGGAGCTTCCATTCATGAAGATACGATGGAGAGTCTCTTTAATAAACTGCCTGAGCTGGACGAACATCAGCGTAAGGTGATCCGTCGTTTAACCAAAAGCATCGTGAATCAAATGACGACAGATCCGATCAACCGGATTAAGGAAATGGCTGGCGGCAAGCATGGAGATGAAGCACTACGCATGTTCACCCAAATTTTTGCCTTGGAGGATGCAGTGGAGACGGCCGCAGAAAAAGTAAACCAAAGCGATGCCTCGGCCTTGGGTAAACCGGCCGCCGTTCATCTTAAAGACAACCGGCAAGACGCAATGCCGGCTTATGCTCCGGCAAGTGTATAAGGGCGGGTGAACAGCTTGACCCTTTCTGAACAAATCTATGAAGCTCTGATCTATATGTATGCCCTGAGCCTTCTGTTCTATTTCTCGGACTGCATTCGACGGAATGCGGGGGCGAAGCGAACGGGCACAGGGTTTCTTGTTGTTGTCTGGCTGCTTCAGGTCGTTCATGTGATTTTGCGAATGTGGACAGAGGGCCATTTTCCGATCTATACAACGTTCGATTTTCTGTTTATCTTTTCGTTTAGTATCGTATTGATGTCCCTGGGGATGATACGTGTCCAGCGTTCGGAATTTGTCATCCTGCTATTGAATATCGTGGGCTTCTCAGTTACCGTACTGAATCGATTGTGGTTTACAGCTGGGGAGATCTCGCTGCATAACTGGCAGACCGTTCACGGGCTGCTGATCATGCACATTACGCTAGCAAATCTGGGCTTTGCAGCCCTCACGGTAGCTGCGGTCTTCGCCATGTTGTATCTGTTCCTGCACCGTAAATTGAAAAACAAAAAATGGAATGATACGATGCGGCGGATGCCGAGTCTTGAAGTCATTGGCAAATACATGGATGGCGCAACATTGATCGGAACACCGTTACTTGGCGTCTCCGTGGTGCTGGCCGTATTATCCATTGTCGCTGAGACCAGGTGGTATCTGCTTTTGGATCTGAAAGTCATTGCAACAGGTCTCGCTATCGCGATCTATATCGGTTATTTTGTTTCTAAGCAGAGAAAGCAGTTTTCCAACATCATCATGGCAAGATGGACATTGATTGGATACGGTTTTGTCATTATGAGCTTTTTATCCAATGCGTATTCAGCGTTTCATCGTTGGACAGGAGAGTGAAGACTATGGATCGCTATACGCCGTTATATGTAAATACTTCAGGCAAAACCTGCTGCGTTGTGGGGGGCGGACGTGTTGCCGAACGTAAGATCAAAGGTTTGCTTCACGCCGAAGCGCATATTAAGGTGTTTAGTCCGGAAATCACATCGGAGCTGAAACAACTGCATCAGGATTCCCGAATTGAGTGGATAGCCCGGTCCTACCGCAAAGGTGATTTGCGGGGGGCCTTTCTCGTATATGCAGCAACGGATCACGTTGAAGTCAACGCACAGGTAGTACAGGAAGCTAACGATGCGGGCATACTGGTGAATGATGCGATGTCTTCCGAGAACAGTGCGTTCATCACCCCCAGTGTGGTCAGGCGTGGAAGATTGAGCATTGCCATCTCAACGGCTGGAGCAGGACCGGCAGCTGCTGCAGAGATTCGGTCTACACTGGAGCAGCAATTTGGAGAAGAATACGAGACGTATATTGAATTTCTGCATCAGATGAGGATTCAAGTGAAGTCACGTGTGTCGTCTCCGCGTGTGCGAAGCGTTTTACTGCGGCGATTGACTGAAATGAATGTGCTGGAGGATATCCGTGCAGGGCAATTTCGGTGGTGGACAGAAGAAGAAATCGGGAACTGGATATCCCGTAATCAGGAGGAGCTGTAGACATGCGTACAATTAAAGTGGGAAGCAGACAAAGCGCACTGGCTTTGACACAGACAGGCCATGTAATTCAGGATTTACGCAGCATTTGTGAGCGGGAAGGTTTAGCATTTGACTTTGAAGTACATAAGATCGTTACGAAGGGAGACTTGATTCTCGATGTAACGCTGTCCAAAGTCGGTGGCAAAGGGCTGTTTGTCAAAGAGATCGAACAGGCCATGTTGGATCGAACCATTGATATGGCTGTGCACAGCATGAAGGATATGCCGTCCGAACTGCCGGAAGGATTAATCAACGGCGCTGTTCCGCGCCGTGCTGACCCGCGTGATGCATTGATTTCCAATGGGGGTTTATCTCTGGATCAATTGCCGGAAGGGGCGAGAGTGGGGACAAGCAGTCTCCGTCGTTCCAGTCAGTTAAAGGCATACCGCCCGGATCTGCAGCTCGAATCCCTGCGTGGTAACATTGACTCACGTCTTCGCAAGCTGGAGACGGAGGGTCTCGATGCTATTATTTTAGCTGCTGCAGGATTGTATCGAATGGGCTGGCAGGATCGGATTACCGAGTATCTGTCCGAAGAGGCTTGCCTTCCTGCCGTTGGCCAGGGTGCACTGGGAATTGAATGCCGTGAGGATGACGCGGAGCTGCTTCATCTGTTGAAGCTGTATAACGATCCGGAGACCGCTTCTCCTGTTATGGCAGAACGTAAATTCCTCAGTGTATTGAATGGGGGATGTCAGGTGCCTATCGGTGCTCATGCCGTCTGGAATCGTCAGCAAGATACAGATTCCCCGAATGGGCAAAACACGTTACAATTAACGGGTATGGTTGGTACGCCGGATGGCGGACTGATTCTTAAAGAAGCTCTGACCGGAACAGATCCGGTACGTCTTGGAGAAGAAGTAGCGTGGAGATTGATTGAACGGGGAGCAGAGCAGATACTGGCAGAAGTTAGGGGATGAGGACATGGTGGGAAAGGTCTTTTTGGTAGGAGCAGGTCCAGGGGATGCTAAGCTGATAACGGTAAAAGGATGGGAGTCTATCGGCAAAGCAGATGCTGTAGTCTATGATCGTTTGGCCAGTCCGAGATTGTTAAAACAGATGAAGCCTGGCGCAGTGAAGATTTACGTAGGCAAGCGGCCTGACCGTCACACGATGAAACAGGAAGAGATTAATCAGCTGCTCGTCGATCTGGCCCTTGAAGGGAAAGTGGTTGTTCGGCTGAAAGGCGGAGATCCAACGATATTTGGACGCGTCGGCGAAGAGGCAGACCTGCTGCGCAAAAACGGCATTCCTTTTGAAATCGTGCCTGGGGTTACCGCAGCCATAAGTGTACCTGCTTATGCCGGAATACCGGTGACCCACCGCGATTATGCATCATCCATTTCCATTATTACAGGGCATGAAAGCCCGGACAAGCTGGATCGCAGCATTCATTGGGATAAAGTAACGAACGCAACGGGAACACTGGTATTTATGATGGGTGTAGGCAAGATCGGCTATATCAGTGAACAGCTCATCCGTCATGGCCGACCGGCACAGACACCAGTCGCACTGGTTCGTTGGGGAACAAGAGCTGAGCAGGATACCCTTGTGGGTACGCTTGAAAATATAGAAGCCAAGGTCATTGCAGCCAACTTCCAACCGCCTGCAGTCATTGTTGTGGGGGAAGTGGTGAACCAACGTGAGCAATTGAAATGGGCTGAGGTACTACCGTTGTTCGGCAAACGAATTCTGGTGACGCGCGCTCGCAGTCAGGCGAGTGAACTGGTGAACCGCATCGAGGAACTTGGTGGTGAACCGTATGAGTTTCCAGTTATCGAAACCGTTATGCCTTCAAGTGAAACAGCAAAACAAAGTGTCAAGGATGCCTTCGGTGCGTTAAATACATTTGATTGGGTATTTTTCACGAGCGTAAACGGTGTGGAATTTTTCTTCCGTCATCTGGAAGAGCAAGGCAAGGATATCCGGGCCATGCATCAAGCAAGAGTTGCTGCGGTTGGACCTTCAACTGCCGAGGCCTTGCGCAAGCACGGCATTGTTGCTGAAGTGGTCAAAGGGCCTTTTCAGCAGGAAGGTATGCTGGAAGCTTTTGAGAGTGAACTGAAAAAAGGTCAGAAAGTGCTGCTTCCCCACGGTGATCTGGCAAGATCCTGGTTACCTGACCAGTTGAAGGAACGTGGACTTGAGGTCACGGAAGCGATCATCTATGACACCGTACTCGCGGGTGAGGATGATGATGAACTTCTGAAGCTGCTGGAAGAAGGCGGTATTCACGCGGTGACGTTCACGAGCTCTTCAACGGTTACGAACTTCATGGAGATGCTTAAACGGATGGGACTCCAAGATCCATTACCGTTGTTAAAGAATGTCGAGGTTGCTTGCATCGGGCCAGTGACTGCCAAAACGGCAGAAGCAGCTGGCTTGAAGGTAACGCTGATGGCCGCAGAAGCAACGATCGAAAGTATGATCTCTGCGCTGATTGAATGGAAAAGGACGCCTTCTCCAGAAGGGGCAGTGCCTCGTTGATTTAGGAATTGTATCGCTATTGTAATAGATCGTATCCATATACCAAAATGCAGATTGATGAAGCGTGCTGAATTCGTTAGGATACCGGCGCGCTTCCCTTTTTGCTCTACTTTACTCTAAGAGAGGATGTATCTATATGAGTTTTCCAATTGTACGACACCGTCGCTTACGTCAATCTACAGGCATCCGCAATATGGTCAGAGAGACTCATCTGACCGTGGATGATTTTATCCAGCCCATCTATGTAACTTACGGTGAAAACGTAAAATCCGAGATCAAATCGATGCCAGGCGTATTCCGTTTTTCTCTTGACCGTCTGCAGGAAGAGGTAAAAGAGATTGCCGAGCTGGGAATTCCGGCCGTGTTGTTGTTCGGTATTCCTGAGACAAAGGATAGTATTGGTTCTTCTGGTTTCGCTGAAGATGGTATTGTGCAGGAAGCAACGAAATTGATTAAGTCCTGGTATCCCGACCTGCTGGTTGTGGCAGATACCTGCCTGTGTGAATTTACGGATCACGGGCACTGCGGCATGGTGCATACCGTGGAAGTTGACGGACATATCTGCGGAGATGTTCTGAATGATGAATCACTGGATCTGCTTGTAAAAACAGCTGTATCCCAAGCCAAAGCAGGTGCAGATATTATTGCCCCATCCAATATGATGGATGGATTTGTCCAGGCCATTCGGGCAGGACTGGATGAGAATGGATTCAGCCATATTCCAATCATGTCATACTCCGTTAAATATGCATCTGCTTTTTATGGTCCCTTCCGTGAAGCAGCGGATTCCACACCACAGTTTGGAGATCGCAAATCATATCAGATGGACCCGGCCAATGCCCGCGAGGCACTGCGCGAAGCCGAAACGGATGTGCTTGAAGGAGCAGACATGCTGATGGTGAAACCGTCACTCTCCTATCTGGACGTGATGCGTACAATCAAGGATCAATTTGACCTCCCGCTTGTGGCCTATAATGTAAGTGGTGAGTATGCCATGGTGAAGGCTGCAGCAATGCAGGGTTGGATTGATGAGAAAAAGGTCGCCATGGAAATTCTGCTTAGCATGAAACGCGCGGGTGCGGATATGATCATTACGTATTACGGAAAAGATGCCTCCCGCTGGTTGGCTGAGAAGTAATAGTTCTTTGTAATTACACGTTTGCTAAGAGAGTCGTTATAAAATGATCAACATATAGCAAGGCCCTGCACGACCCTGTTATGTCGCTTGTATAGATCAGTTTACTGTTCATATAAGGAGTGGGGCCTTCATCATTAAGGAGGATGTTCATGACTGCACAATCAGGAAAAAGACGAAACGATGAGCGCTCACGCAGCGCATTTGAGGAAGCCAAGCAGTACATACCTGGAGGCGTAAACAGTCCCGTTCGGGCATTCAAATCCGTAGGACTTACCCCGATCTATGCAGAACGCGGAGAAGGGTCCAAAATTTACGATATTGATGGCAATGTATTTATTGATTATGTGGGCTCATGGGGACCGCTTATCATGGGACATGCCCATCCTGATGTTGTTGAAGCACTGCGTGAAACAGCTCTAAAAGGAACGAGCTTTGGTGCTCCAACGCTGCTGGAGACCGAGATGGCTAAGCTTGTTTGCGAACGCGTACCATCCATTGATATTGTGCGGATGGTCAACTCGGGTACGGAAGCAACCATGAGTGCCATCAGATTGGCGCGCGGTGTAACGGGGCGCAGCAAAATTTTGAAGTTTGAAGGTTCATATCACGGACATGCGGACAGCTTGCTGATCAAAGCGGGCTCCGGTGTCGCTACCCTTGGATTGCCAGACAGTCCTGGAGTTCCTGAAGGGGTTGCTACCAATACGATCACGGTACCTTACAATGATCTGGAATCGGTTAGCCTTGCCTTTGAACGTTTTGGTGAGGAGCTGGCTGCTGTCATTGTCGAGCCTGTGGCTGGGAATATGGGCGTTGTACCTCCAGCAGAGGGCTTTCTTGAAGGCCTGCGCAGTCTGACGAGCCAGTACGGCAGCCTGCTCATCTTTGACGAAGTCATGACTGGTTTCCGTGTCGGCTTGAACTGTGCACAGGGGCGATATGGTGTTACGCCCGATCTGACATGTCTTGGTAAAGTTATCGGCGGCGGCCTTCCGGTCGGAGCATATGGTGGTCGTCGGGATCTGATGGAGCAGATCGCTCCAACCGGTCCGATCTATCAAGCGGGAACACTGAGTGGTAACCCACTGGCTATGGCAGCAGGATATACCACCCTCAAACTGTTGACACCGGAAGTCTATGATCGTTTGGAGACGTTGTCGGCTCGTTTGCAGGCTGGCTTCGAAAAGAATGCAGTAGAGACGGGTATTGCAGTAACCATTAACCGCGTTGGTTCCATGGTATGTCCGTTCTTCAGCAGTGTACCTGTTACCAATTACGATATAGCCAAAGGAAGCAATTTGGATCAGTTTGTTCGCTACTTCGCAGCAATGGTTGATCAGGGTGTAAGCGTGGCACCTTCCCAGTTTGAAGGCATGTTTGTGTCTGGTGTGCATACAGAGCAGGACATTGACGATACGATTGAAGCAAACCGCAAGGCTCTTCAATCTCTATGACGATTAAAAGTTGGAAACGTCGTGGAGAATGGCTGGAGCTGATGCCAGGCAAAGTGGTAACAGGCAGTCCAGACAGACAGCTTGCGGCAGAGCAATGGCTGCTCACTGAACTTTCGTTTCCAGAAAAGCTGCTTCGCCAGCTCAAGGCAAATCACGGAATTCAACTCGCAGGGGACCGGCTTCGGCTGGCCCTTTTTGCATCTCAGCCCATTGACGTTGAACCCCGTTGGGCAGAGATTGAGGTGCTGTACGAGGATGATTTTAGTCTGGTTGTACATAAACCAGCGGGTATGAAGCTCCATCCGGATGGAACTCGTGCCGATCATGCCATTACGCTGGATCACGCTGTCGCCTCTTATTATGAGATCAATGGTATCGACACCAGCGTGCGCCATGTGCATCGCCTCGATGAAGATACAACAGGCCCCGTTCTCTATGCCAAGAATGCATTTGCTCTGGCAAAATTGGATGAGGCCATGCGTCGTAAAGAAATTGGGCGTCAGTATGTAGCCATTGCTGAAGGGCGAGTATCTCCGGAATGCAGCAAAATTGACGCGCCCATCGGTAAGGACAGGCATCACAAGCAGCGCAGACGCGTTTCCGAGAGTGGGCAGGAAGCAGTAACACATGTAGAGATTGTGGAAGTGTGGGAGCGAGCTACACTTGTGCGTTTAATACTGGATACTGGACGTACGCATCAGATCAGAGTGCATCTGAGTTATGCCGGACACCCGCTTGTTGGCGATCAGCTGTATGGAGGAAGGTCAGATGCCATTGGACGCCAGGCACTTCATGGTGAAGTGTTAACGTTTAATCATCCGCTCACGGGAGCGCTGATTGAAGTTCGAGATCCGTGGCCTTCCGATTTTGAACAGCTAGTCCAGCGGGAACGATCAACCTAATAAAAAGGCAAGCTTTGAACAAAGGTGGCATGCTCATCTCATCGATGGCATATAGATGGGGTAACGAAGGATTTGGACCATGGATCAGTCCCATGAGAAGGATCATGGTGAACATATGCCGAAAGGAGGACGCCACCTTTGTTGAATCAACCTTATGGTTTGCGGTTCGATATTTATGAGCGCGTTCATTTGTCCGAGGGAGTCCCTGCCATTGAGGAACTGGAGGAAATTGAGTTATACCCGCGTATTCAAGTCATCGGTCAGGATGATCATGCAACGTTGCGAGGCCATCTTTTGCTTACAGGTGCGTATCGGGGAGAGAACGAGATCTCGGAGGAACTGAAACATTTTATTCCGGTTGAGATCACGGTTCCCCTGAATCGGGTAAGATCGCTTGAGGATATCTCGATTGAGATTGAAAACTTTGATGTGGATTTGTTATCCAGCCGAAGCTTGAATATTACAGGTGTGTTGTCACTGCGTGGCATTGAGGGCTTTCCTGTTGAAGAGCCGCAGGCCTGGTCAGCGGAAGAGTTTACCGTGGTACACTCCCCTGATCCGCAGCAGGTTAACCGGACTCCGGAGGCAGAGGACGCAGATGCTGGGCTGAACACCTTTGCCCAGGAATATCTGCTGCAGCGCAGTGAAGAGGAAGGTCTGCCTATAACGGCCGAGTCTCTATACACATCAGAATTGCCAGGAAATCCGCAGCAAGCCGCTGAAGAAAGTATCCGTTATGAAGAAGATGCGCAGCCGGAAGAGCAGTTAATTCCTGCACCGCAACAGATCTATGCTGATACGCTTGAGAATCAAGATGAAGAAGAATATCAGAAAAGACCGGCTGAAGATAACGTTCCTTCATTAATCACCCAAGAAGATGAAGCAACCGATAATGAAGTGCCCTCCTCACCTTCACCCGTCTCGTCTTTTATGGCGGAGACTGCAGACCGGCTGGCTTCTTATCCGGAGTCAGAGCCATTGCTACCTCTGGCTGAGGAATCACCATCTGTCTGGGCCGAGCCTTCCGTGGAGACCTTACATACAAACACGGGGCTGAGCCAACAACCATCGGAAGACTTGGCTGTTTCGAATGTTTGGAATTTCGAATCTTCCAGGTCGGGTTCACCGCAGGAAGATCAGACGGAGGCTGAGAAGCCAGCAGAAAATTGGCAGGAAGTGTTTGGAACGTCTGAACTGGAATCTGCCGAGGGGGAAAGACCTTCTGCACCGGAAGCAGTGGATGCAGATGAATCTTCAGAGCCTGTTTCGTTCATTCCTGAACCTGTGGCTGAGACAGAAGACAAGCCAGAGCTCAAAGTAGCGTTTGGCAGCAAGAGGGAGTCTTCACCAAGACAGGAAGAAGGGGTGGGTATCTCGTCCCTGTTGTCCTCGGGTAGGTCGGTGCGGGATACAGAAACGGATCGGGAGGACGATTCGGTCGCTGGCTCCGTACAGGAAGAAGCCTACCAGGCAGATGATGTTCAGTGGAAGAACCTGTTTTTGGGCACGATTGTGGATCAGACACCATTCCGCAAAGTTAAACTGTGCATCGTCCAGCGGGAAGAGACCTTGGATAGCATTGCTGACCGCTACCAATTGAGCACCCGGGAGCTCCAGTTATACAATCGGTTATCTGAACAGGTCGTTGAAGAGGGGCAGATTCTATACATCCCCTGACCTCTGACTTGTAAAATAACGTCCATACCAACCCGCAATCCAATAAGGATTGCGGGTTTTTGCTGCTTTTTGCCTTAACATGCAGGGCTGCCGCCCGTTTCCGCTGTTGTCAGGTTGACTATCGGGCACGGTCAGGGTATGATGTGTTTAGGTTTTTTAAAGAACAACGTCGAATGGGAGTAGTAGACAGCAAGGCCTTTCAGAGAGCGGGATTGCAGCGCTGAGAAATTCCGCAGGAACCTACTGATCGAAGTCGCCCAGGAGTTGCCTGTTTGAATATGAGGAACGATGAAACATGTCATTGTGATTTGTTTGTTCCTGAAGTAGGATGGGCCGGTAGCAGCCGTTATCTGCTTGAAGTGTCACGATAGCCTCAGAAAGGCATGCTGTTTCTTTCTGTCTGCGTGAAACAAAGGTGGTACCGCGAAAGCTAACCTTTCGTCCTTTGATGGATGAAAGGTTTTTTTGTTTTTTGGCGATGATGATTAAGTAACGGAGGAATGACACATGTCTGAAGAAAAAAAATCAGCGGCAACTGAAATGCCGACGACGTATGATCCGAAAGCTGCGGAGCAGAAATGGTATTCTACCTGGACAGAGCGTGGATATTTCAAGGCTGGTCAGCGCAAGGATGCTGAGCCATATACCATTGTAATCCCACCCCCGAACGTAACAGGCATGCTTCATATCGGGCATGCACTGGATTTCACACTCCAGGATATCCTGATTCGCACCAAACGGATGCAGGGATATGACGCCCTGTGGCTCCCAGGTTCCGACCATGCAGGTATTGCGACTCAAACCAAAGTAGAGCAAAAGCTGCGTGAAGAAGGCTTGACCCGCTATGATCTTGGACGCGAGAAGTTCCTGGATAAAGTCTGGGATTGGAAAGACCAATACGCGACAACGATCCGTCAGCAGTGGGGTAAAATGGGGCTCTCCCTGGATTATTCACGTGAACGCTTCACGCTCGATGAAGGGCTTTCCCAAGCGGTGCGCAAAGTGTTTGTTCAACTATATGAAAAAGGCCTGATTTACAGAGGCAAACGCATTATTAACTGGGATCCGGTGAACCGTACTGCATTGTCTGACATCGAGGTTGAATACAAAGAGGTTCAGGGACACCTGTATCATCTGAAATATCCACTTAAGGACGGTAGCGGTTATGTTACAGTGGCGACGACTCGTCCGGAGACGATGCTCGGTGATACTGCGGTTGCGGTTCATCCAAAAGATGAACGCTATGCAGACATGATTGGCAAAACGCTGATCCTGCCAATTATCGGCCGGGAGATTCCGGTTATTGCAGATGATTATGTTGATAAGGAATTCGGAAGCGGTGCTGTAAAAATTACGCCTGCACATGATCCGAATGACTTCGAAGTGGGTCTTCGCCACAACCTGCCTCAGATCACAGTAATGGATGAGACAGGTACCATGAATGCGGAAGCAGGCAAATATCAGGGTATGGATCGCAGTGACTGCCGCAAGCAGATCGTCGCAGATTTGCAGGAACTTGGTGTCTTGATCAACATTGAGGATCACACACACCAGGTTGGACACAGCGAACGGACGGGAGCTGTGGTTGAGCCTTATTTGTCCACACAATGGTTTGTTGAGATGAAGCCTCTCGCCGAAAGAGCCATTCAAAAACAGCAAAACGGGGAAGGCGTAAACTTCGTTCCGGATCGTTTTGAGAAAACATATCTGAACTGGATCGAAAATGTTCGTGACTGGTGTATCTCACGTCAGTTGTGGTGGGGACATCGTATTCCTGCCTGGTACGACGATGAGACTGGCGAAATTATTGTATCGGCTGAAGATCCAACAACACTGCCAGAGTACGCTGGTCGTAAGCTAAGACAGGATGAAGATGTTCTGGATACGTGGTTCAGTTCGGCATTATGGCCTTTCTCCACGCTCGGCTGGCCTGAAGATGCTGAAGATCTGAAACGTTACTATCCGACAAGTGTGCTTGTAACCGGATATGACATCATTTATTTCTGGGTTGCACGGATGATCTTCACAGCTCTGGAGTTCACGGACGAAATTCCATTCAAAGATGTTCTGATGCATGGTCTGGTTCGTGATGCGGATGGTCGTAAAATGTCCAAATCACTCGGTAACGGTGTGGATCCGCTGGATGTTATTGAGAAATATGGTGCAGACGCGATGCGTTATATGATCTCCACCAGCAGCACGCCTGGCCAGGATCTTCGTTTCCGCTGGGAGCGGGTAGAACAGGCACGTAACTTTGCTAACAAAATCTGGAATGCATCACGTTTCGCACTGATGAATCTGGAAGGCTTTACTTACGAAGATCGCGACATCAGCGGAGAGCTTGGAACAGCGGATTATTGGATTTTGCACCGTCTGAACGAAACTTCCCGCGATATTACGCGTCTAATCGAAGCATACGAATTTGGTGAAACAGGACGAGTGCTGTACAACTTTATCTGGGATGACCTCTGTGACTGGTATATTGAATTTTCCAAGTTGTCCTTCTACGGTGAAGATCCGGTTGCCAAGAAAAAAACACAATCGGTACTCGCTTATGTCCTGGACCACACCATGCGCCTGATTCACCCGTTTATGCCTTACATCTCGGAAGAGATCTGGCAGCATCTGCCTCATGAAGGCGAGACGATTACACTTGCTTCTTGGCCAGTGTATGATCCTGCCCTGGAAAATCCGGAAGCCGTTGCCGAAATGAACCTGCTCATGGATACCATTCGTGCCGTACGTAACATTCGTGCAGAAGTAAACGTGCCGATGAGCAAGAAGATTGAATTGATGGTAAAAGCGAACAGCGCCGAGACATTCAGCATTATCGAACGCAACAGCCACTACATTCAACGATTCTGCAATACATCCGAGTTCGACAGCGGACTTGATCTGAGTTCACCGGATAAGGCCATGAGTGCTGTAATTACGGGAGCTGAACTTTACTTGCCGCTGGCTGGACTGATTGATATTGAGCAGGAAGTGGCTCGCCTGGAGAAAGAGCTGCAGAACCTTGAAGGCGAAGTACTCCGTGTAGAGAAAAAGCTGGCGAATGAAGGCTTCGTAGCCAAGGCACCGGCCAAGGTTATTGAGGAAGAACGCGCCAAACAAGCGGATTATTCGGATAAACGGGATAAAGTCATCGCCCGGATCAAGGAACTGAAAGGTTAATGTTTCTGGTCGGATGGAGAGCAAGCATGCCATCCGGCCGCTTTTTTCAATCAAACTCGGGACCGAAGGTGAAACATATGACGGAACTTAATGGCACGGGCGTAGATGCCCCTCTGCATACCTATGACGAGGCTGTGGACTGGATCAATGGCCTTATTCCTTTTGGCATCAGACCCGGATTGGAACGAATCACGGAGCTCATGTCATTGCTCGGTAATCCTCATCAGCGTCTCAAATTTATTCATGTCGCGGGAACGAACGGAAAAGGTTCGACTTGCGCTTTTTTGACGTCGGTGCTGCTTCAGGCGGGGTACGATGTAGGAACGTTTACGTCTCCGTATATCACGAAATTCACGAATCGTTTTCAATACAACGGCGAGGATATTCCGGAAGAGACTCTGCTGAAGCTGGCGAATCGACTCCATCCGCTGGTCACAGATATGGCCACTACTGTTCTTGGATCACCTACCATGTTCGAAGTGTCTACAGCCCTGGCACTCTTGTACTACGCAGAAGAGTGTTATCCGGATGTAGTAGTATGGGAGACTGGACTGGGGGGAAGGATGGACGTAACGAATATCGTTACACCCGTGGTTTCGGTCATTACGAATATCGGTATGGATCATACGGATGTCCTGGGTGATACCATTGAAGCGATCGCGGGAGAAAAAGCAGGCATTATTAAACCAGGCGTACCTGTTGTCACCTGTGTTACGCAGCCAGAGGCTGTTAAGGTGATTCAGGAAAAGGCCCAGCAAGTCCGATCAACTGTGTATTTGTCCGGAGAACAATTTTCTTACCATAGACTCCATAGTGATGAGAATGGTCAATCCTTTCATTTTGCAGGACCATTCCGCGAGATGGATGCTCGCATTCGAATGCAGGGCATTTATCAGATAGATAATGCTGCGGGTGCTCTTATGGTGCTTGAATTGCTCAGACAGTACATGGCATTCATTCTGGATGACAGAGATATTGCCCTTGGATTGGAGAACGCCTTCTGGGCTGGCCGATTCGAGAAGGTCGTTCACGAACCCCGAATTGTACTGGATGGTGCGCATAATCCGGAAGGGGCAGAGTCACTGGCCAAGAGCATTGTCGACGTTTATCCTCACAACAAGTTAAATTTGATGATGGGCATGCTGGCGAATAAGCATCACGAAGCGTATTTGCAGCATATACTGCCACTAGTGGATACGCTGATCCTGACCGAGCCAGATTTCCGACGCAAAATGGATGCAGCCGAATTGCTGCAGATCGTCGAGCGGTTACGTCCCGCCATTGCGAAAGAGAATCTGGAAATCATCGTCGAGCCCGATTGGGCGAAGGCACTTGATCTATTGAAGTCACGGACGGAAGCGGAAGATCTGGGGGTGGTGTCCGGCACACTGTATCTCATTGCAGATGTGAGGGCAGCCCTTTTGCATCAAACCGATTCTGAAAAAGGTTGGTGAAAGTTTTGTTAAATACATCAGAACACGTTCATTTTATAGGGATTGGCGGATATGGCATGAGTGCCATCGCACGAGTTATGCTGGAGATGGGATACACCGTTACCGGATCGGACGTCGCTTCACAGGAGTTGACTGAGAAGCTGGCAGCCAAGGGAGCGAAAATATATATCGGACATACGGCTGAACACGTAAATGGAGCAGATCTTGTGGTCTATTCTACAGCAGCTCCGGCGGATAATGTGGAGCGAGTTGCAGCCGAGCAGCTTAATATTCCGATTCTTCACCGTGCACAGATGCTGGCGCGCCTGCTCAATGAGCGCAAAGGTGTTGCGGTTGCAGGTGCCCACGGCAAAACGACGACTTCCTCAATGATTGCACTTGTCATGGACAAATGCGATACAGACCCAACGTATATCATTGGTGGAGAAATCATGAATTTGGGAACCAATGCGAAGGCGGGGCAGGGCGATTGGGTCGTGGCTGAAGCAGATGAGAGTGATGGATCGTTCTTGCAGTATCATCCGTGGCTAGGTATTGTGACCAATATTGAAGCCGATCATCTGGAGAATTACAACAGCGACTTCGAGGAGCTCAAAAAAGCGTATGTACAGTTCTTGAGTCAAATTCGTCCGGAAGGAACAGCCATTGTCTGTGCGGATGATGAGAACGTTCAAAGCATTTTACCTGAGCTGAAATCCCGAGTCACGACATACGGCATTGATCAGAAGGCCGATTATATGGCATCGGATATCGTACTGGGTGACCGCAGAATCTCCTTCACCATGAGCCATCAGGGTAACGCACTAGGAACGGTAGAGCTCTCTGTTCCAGGCAAACATAATGTTTACAACGCCATGGCTACGGTCATTACCTGTCTGGAAGCAGGCATTCCGTTTGAAAAAATCACGGCTGCCATTATTCAGTTCCATGGTGCCAAACGCAGATTCCAGGTGCTGGGTGAAGCACGGGATATTCTGGTTATCGATGACTATGCTCATCATCCGACTGAAATTGAGGCAACCATCAGTGCAGCGAAAGCGACAGGGAAACGTATTATCGCGGTGTTCCAGCCGCAGAGATATACGCGTACCTTCTTCCTGCTGGATGCGTTTAGTCGTGCTTTCGCTGAGGCAGATGAGGTACTTATTACCGACATCTATTCTCCGGCGGGAGAAAAACAGATTGAAGGTGTTCACTCCGCTAAGCTGGTTGAACTAATTGTTCAGAACAGTAATGCTGCTGCTCGTTATTTGCCTACCAAGGAAGAAGTGGTAGCCGATTTGCAGAATCGTCTGCAGCCAGGAGATCTTGTCCTCACGATGGGAGCAGGGGACATCTGGAAGGTTGGCGACACACTGGCCAAAGGACTGAAATAGTCCATTTTATGACCCGCTTGTCTTCGTAAAGAAGCAGGCGGGTTTTTGAATTTCTAGGAATCTTTCATTGTCTCTGGGCATATAGCTGATATAAATGGGACAAAGGAGAGGGTACGGGGTGAGCAATGCTAGAATGACGTTTCGTTTCGGGGAGAACGAGTCGGACAAGCCGAATCATAAGGATGAGAAGGTGATTGGAACCTTTCCACCCTTATCTGATGAGATATCGCACAGTGCTCCGCGGATCGATGTCGCGCCTTCATGGACACCGGAGGATATCCCTGGAGATTGGGGAGAGACCACCCTGAGCGGGACAAGTATACTGGCGCCGGATCAGAGAAAGGACCGGAATCCGGATCCTGTGCAGTCGCAGTATGTTTATTCGGATTCTACAGTGTACCCTGACGAAAATGAGAAAGAGCTTCCTGAAGACAGCAATGATGTGGGTCATGACTGGATGGGGGATCGTGATCATTACTCCTACAAGCGAAATCGCCCTCCGAGGGGCTGGAAGATGATTGGTTCGGTTACGGGAGCACTGGTCACCGGTGCCCTTTTCGGTATGGTTATTCTCTCTTTGTTTAATCGGGAAGGAACAGGTCCGGACGTACTTCCCCAAACCAATCAACCAGTATCGAGTGTTACGGGAGTGCAGGGTGCTTCCGGGACGGACCAACAAGCACAGTCAGCACTTAGCGGAGGCAGTTACTATGCGCTTCAGTACGGCGTTTTTAGTTCGCCTGAACGTGCTGAACAGGCCAAGCTTGAACTCTCACAGGCTGGAATCGCTGCAGGAACGGATCCGGACGATGGGAATCGGGTGTATGCGGGCATCTCTTCCGACCGTGAGGAAGCCAAACTGCTGAGCTCCCGTCTTAAGGCGGAGGGTGTGGAATTGTATGTCAAAGAGATCGCATATCCTGCAGTGGACTCTGCAGCTCTCGGTATGAATGAGGAAGATGTTCAGCTCTTCTTCAGCAGCAGCAATGCATTGGTGGAGCAACTATCCACATTGTCCATCGGGCAGCTTGGTCAAGCAAATCCAGAGCCTGTAGCCTCGGAAACGATGACAGCATTACAGAATCAGCACCAGGCCTGGATAACAGGTGTGGGTAAACTCTCGGCAGGTCTCGGACAAGAAGCAGCGCCGATCGTTTCAGCCATGGAAAAATCGATGAACAGTGCAATTACGGCAGTTGCCGAGTATAACAAAAATCCCTCCGATGTACACATGTGGGCGGTACAAGCGGATCTGATGGATTATGTTCTGCAGCAGAAAAAATGGCTTGAAGGGATTATGCAATAAGTTTTCCTTCCCCTAACACAGCCCCGAAATCCCTGTCCGGCAAGGAACTGGAAATAGTTCCCCTTGCCGGATTTGTGTTTGTATTGACGTACAAAACCCCGTATAATAATGTGGGTGTCAAAAAATGGCGAGGGAAGATAACCGATGAAAAAAAACTTCGGCATGTTAATACTGTTTCTTCTGCTCGGCTGGATGGCCGGAGCGTGGATCGCCAAGGCACTGCAGCCAGTCAAGGCTGTAGCCATTCTAACCAAAGCCACGACCATACGTTGGTCACCGCAGGCTGATCTGGATATTATCAGTTATGACATTTCATTTCAATTTCAAATGAGCCTCCTCAGTTTGATCGGTATTATTGCGGCTGTATGGCTGTATCGCAGACTGTAGGAGAATGACGATTTTTGACGACGAAACTAAGCGAATGACATCTACTATGGTGATGCGACAGATGTCGCCGTAGCATAAGGAGCCGTTTATTTTGAATAAATTACAATCGCGCCCTATTATTCTGGCCTCCACTTCGCCGCGGCGCAAGGATCTGATCGCTTCACTTCAACTAGCTTTCAAAGTAATACCGAGTCACGCGGATGAAGACACGCCGCCGGAATGGACTCCTGAGCAGACGGTTCAGGAGCTTGCCATGCGCAAAGCAATGGCTGTCTATCGTGGGCTTGAAGGTCAGGAACAGGACGCTATTATTGTTGGCAGTGACACTGTCGTTGTGCTGGATGGAGACATTCTGGGCAAACCTGTGGATGAACAGGATGCTGAACGTATGCTCGCCAGACTTCAGGGACGTACACATCGTGTATTCACTGGTGTTGCATGTATTGATGCTGGAAATGGACAGTCCGTTGTGCACTATCGGCAGACAGAGGTAACGATGAAGGAACTGTCCGAGGCAACGATCGGGGCATATGTTCAGACAGGCGAGCCTATGGACAAAGCAGGGTCGTATGCAATTCAAGGAATTGGCGCTTCACTGGTAGACCGCATTGAAGGATGTTACTTTAATGTCGTGGGCTTGCCTCTTTCCCTGCTCAGCGACATGTTGGATGGATTCGGAGTTCATGTGCTGCCGCGCGCCTGATTGTGGGAAATGATTGATGTGAAAAGAGGGAATATATGGAGTCGCCTCAGTACATGATGCGCGACATCCCCCATGAAGAACGCCCGAGAGAACGCATGATGGAATATGGGGCGGGCGCCTTAAGCCATGCAGAACTGCTGGCTATTTTACTTCGGACAGGTACGAGGCAGGAATCGGCAGTGCACATGGCACAGCGCATTCTCACTGAAGCAGGTGGCATTCGTTCACTAATGGATATGAGTCTGAACGAGTTGACTGCCATGAAAGGAATTGGTATGGCCAAGGCTGTTCAGCTCAAGGCTGGTATTGAACTTGGTCACCGGATTGCGCAGAGCAGACGGGTACAGTCTCCTTCTATCCGTACACCTCGTGACGCAGCGGATATTTTACTCGAGCAGCTGCGGTACTTACAGAAGGAACACTTTGTGTGCCTTTTCCTGAATAGCAAAAATCATATTATTGCCCAGGAAACACTTTCCATGGGTAGCCTTAACGCTTCAATTGTACATCCACGTGAAGTGTTTCGCGCTGCCATCAAATGCAGCAGTGCCTCGATCGTATGTGCACACAATCATCCAAGCGGTGATCCTACGCCTAGTCCTGAGGATATTCAAATAACCAAGAGACTGATTGAAGCAGGTTCAATCGTGGGCATAGATGTGCTGGACCACATCATTATCGGCGATGGAACATACGTAAGTTTGAAGGAGAAGGGCTTAGTATAATATAATGGTTGGCGTTGATGTTTTCCTATGAATATTGACGGCGTTGTCCGTAGAAGATAGGTTCACTTTACAGGTGCAATACATTTCAATGAATGATGAACCCTGCTGGATTGCAGAGGAAATGAAAATGAAACGCTCTGAACGTTAATAGGGCGGCAATATGAGGCAGAAAAGGAGATTACGTCATGTTTGGTGGTTTTACGAAAGATTTGGGTATTGATTTGGGGACAGCGAATACGCTGGTTTATGTACGTGGAAAAGGTATTGTGGTGCGGGAGCCTTCGGTGGTTGCTCTGCGGACAGATACCAAGAGCATTGAGGCTGTTGGGGAATCTGCCAAAAAAATGATCGGACGTACTCCTGGTAACATTCGTGCGATTCGTCCAATGAAGGACGGCGTTATTGCTGACTTTGATACGACGGCAACGATGATCAAATACTTTATTCGCCAGGCGCAGAAACAGCGCTCGATGTTCCAGCGTCATCCGAACGTTATGGTATGCGTACCATCCGGAATTACAGCGGTAGAACAACGTGCGGTTGAAGATGCAACAAAACAGGCCGGCGCGCGTGAAGCATACACGATTGAAGAGCCATTTGCAGCAGCCATTGGTGCAGATCTTCCGGTATGGGAGCCAACAGGCAGCATGGTTGTGGATATCGGTGGCGGAACGACTGAAGTGGCGGTCATTTCCCTCGGCGGAATCGTAACAAGCCGTTCCGTTCGTGTAGCTGGTGATGAGATGGACGAATCGATCATCCAGTATATTAAACGTCAGTACAATTTGATGATTGGTGAACGTACATCCGAACAATTGAAAATGGAAATCGGTTCAGCTATGCCACTGGAACAAGTGGAAACGATGGAAATTCGCGGCCGCGATCTCGTAACAGGTCTGCCTAAGACCATCACGATTACATCGGATGAAATCAGCGAAGCTCTGGCAGATACGGTAAATGCTATTGTTGAAGCTGTGAAAGTAACTTTGGAAAAATGTCCTCCTGAGCTTGCGGCAGATATTATGGACCGCGGTATCGTGTTGACTGGCGGCGGCGCGTTGCTCCGCAATCTGGACAAGCTGCTGGCTGGTGAGACAGGTATGCCGGTTATCGTAGCGGAAAATCCACTCGATTGTGTAGCAATCGGAACAGGTAAAGCTCTGGAGAACATCCATTTGTTCAAAAGCAGAAGCAGTTCGGCAGTTCGTTCCAAACGTTAATCCGGCACGGATCGCTTAATGTCACGTTTGCGTTAAGCGTGAGTCGCCAACGAAGAGGACCCGACTTCAGTCGGGAGAGCTATTACCCGCATACCCGGGGAGATCAGCGAATATTCTCGAAGGGACTATCAGTCTGAACGTCTCCCCGCCGGGCATAGCTCGGAAGAGAATATGGATGTTAGAGGGTGTTCGAACTGTTTAAGCTGCTGGGCAACAAAAGACTTTTTGTTTTGCTGGTGGGCCTTGTTACATTTATCGCGTTAATGGGCTTTACGCTCGGTCCGCGAACCGCTCTATCCTGGCCGGAAAAATTCCTGAAGGATTCAGTCGGATTTGTACAATACGTATTTTACAAGCCCGCTTCTGCTGTAGCGGGCTTTTTCAAAGATGTAGCGAACATGCGTGCGGTATATCAGGAGAATGAAGAGTTGCGAATCGCGATGGGGCACTATACCCGGGATCGATTGAAGTATAACGAGATGGAGAAAACCAATGATCGTTATAAGGATTTGCTGAAATTTACGGCTGAACAGAGAAATCGGTATAACTACGAATATCGTATTGCTCAGGTTATCAGTGCCAATTCCGATCCTAATAGCAGAACGATTAATATTGATATTGGGGAGAACGCGGATATCAAGCCAGGCATGGCAGTTACTTCCCAGGAGGGTCTGGTTGGGGTGATCAGTCACGTTAGTGCCTATACCTCAACGGTGAATCTGCTAACCTCGATGGATGCCAATGATCCCAATTCCAATGCCATTGCAGCAACAGCGGTGGGCAAGGAAGATACCGTTTTCGGTATGATCGAGAGCTTTGATCCCAAGACGGGTATGTTCAAGATGACCAAAATTTCGGAAGAGTCTGATATCAAAAAAGGTGACGAAATTATCTCATCAGGTATTATCAATAATTTTCCGAAGTACATGCGAATCGGGAAAGTTAAGAAAATTGAAGTTGGCGAATACGGACTCACCCGCACAGCAACGATTGAACCATATGCGAGCTTCCTGGATTGGAAAGAGCTGATGGTGGTTATTCCTCCCGAGGTGAAGGAGTAATGGTGACACGCAAGCAAGTCTTGTTCCTGTTGCTGTTCGTTTTGTTCATCGCGGAAGGGACGATTTTGCCACTGCTTATTCCTTCCGGATGGCAACTGCGCATTTCGGCCAATTTGGTCTATATCGTCATTCTGTTTATCGCTGTATATCATCATCGCCACACTGCTCTGGTGCTCGGCATCTTTTTTGGACTGCTTCATGACGTTGTATTTTATGGAGAGATGATCGGACCTTATGGATTTGCAATGGGGTTATCTGCTTATATGATGGGACTTATATTCCAGGCACCGCGTGCACCACTTCCAGTTATGGTTACAGTCGTCATTTTGGGAAGTCTGCTTAACGACACCATGTTGTTCTTTTTATATAAGCTCTTCCGCCTCAATCATGTGACCTTTGACTGGGCTTTGCTTGAATATATGATTCCCAATCTGTTCATTCATTTCGTGTTTGCTCTGATCATTTATACTCCGCTGCGGAAGCAGCTGGAGCGTATCGGCAAAAGAAAGAGCAAGGTGCAGGAAGCATCCTGATACATTTTATAGAGTGAAAAGCAGGAACTTCGAGGCCCGGGCACGAAATGTAATGAGATGGGAGGGACAGGCTTATGACGGTAAAATCGAATCACGTAACGATTAAAGGCATCCGAGACGGCTTGGTTTTCCTGTTGGACGATCAATGTGAATTCGAGGAATTGCTCTATGAGCTCCGCTATAAGCTGGAACACAGCCATCAAAATATTTTGACCGGACCGATTGTTCATGTGGATATCAAACTGGGCAGCCGCGAAGTGACAGAGGACCAAAAAGAAGCGATATTGGACATATTGAAGCAAAAAGGGAATCTGCTCATTCGCTCCATCGATTCACCAGCCCTTAAACCAGAGGTTAAAGGGCCACCGCCAATTGTTACGATGTGTGGCATGGTGCGTTCAGGTCAAGTGCTTCATCACGAAGGGAATCTCCTGTTTCTTGGGGATATCAATCCGGGGGGCACGGTGACGTGTACCGGAGATATATATGTTTTGGGTTCACTCAGAGGCATGGCTCACGCTGGGATCGGCGGGGACGACGAGTCAATCATTGCCGCATCGGTATTTGCACCGACACAGCTTCGAATCGCTGATATCATCAGCCGTCCCCCTGACGAATGGGAGAGCCGGGATACCGGGATGGAATTTGCTTATTTACAGGACAATCAGATGCAGATCGACAAGATGAGCAATATCGTTCGGTTGCGCCGAGATTTTAATGTGTTTAAAGGAGTGTAGCTCATGGGAGAGGCGATCGTGATCACTTCGGGTAAAGGCGGCGTTGGTAAAACAACCACCTCAGCAAACATCGGAACAGCGCTGGCGCTGCTCGGAAAAAAAGTTTGTCTGGTAGATACCGATATCGGCCTTCGCAATCTGGATGTCGTGATGGGACTCGAGAACCGGATCATTTATGATCTGTGTGACGTGGCAGACGGGCGTTGCCGTCTGAATCAGGCGTTGGTGAAAGACAAACGCTTCGAAGAATTGTATATGCTGCCTGCAGCGCAAACAAGAGACAAAAACTCTGTATCACCGGAACAGGTTAAGGACATCATTTTGGAATTGAAAAAAGATTTTGAATATGTCATTATCGATTGTCCTGCCGGGATTGAACAGGGATTCAAAAATGCGGTCGCTGGAGCAGATCAGGCCATCGTGGTGACTACACCGGAGAACGCTGCTGTACGTGATGCGGATCGGGTCATCGGTCTACTCGAAAGCTCGCATATTCAATCACCGAAGCTGGTTGTAAACCGTATTCGGAACAACATGGTCAAATCGGGCGATATGCTTGATATTGATGGTATTTTGCAAGTCCTCAACATTGATCTGATTGGCATTGTGCCAGATGATGAACTTGTCATCAAAGCGGCTAACTCTGGAGAACCTACAGTCATGAATCCAGACTCGCTTGCAGCGATTGCCTATCGGAACATTGCTCGTCGCATTCTGGGAGATACGGTTCCACTGATGCAGTTAGAGCAGAAAAAGGGCGCATTCTCACGCTTTAAAAAGTTTTTTGGTATGGGTTAAATGGGTTAATACAATCGTCCTTATAGATATGAATACTTACCGCCGCGGCCTTTGCAGCCCGGCTTTTTTAATGCTTTCAGCACAGAAATCCCTATCATTTTTCTCCACATTAAACTCCACTTGGCAGGTTGATCTTACCTAGGTGGAGTTATTTTGCTTTGACCCGGAAGCTTGTTCATATTATGAAAGAGCTCTTCATAGGATGTATTAAACAAGCCTCGGCGGGAGGATATTCCATGAATACGAAACTTAGAATCAAGCAAAGAAGAGAAGAACGGATACGGCGGTTGCTGGATGGCGCTGCGATGGAGATTATGCAGGAAGCGAATTCTGGGCCTAGCAAGAAGATTGCCGAGAGCCCAAGACCTACTTCTTCTTTTGATATACAGGATCAGACAAGACATGTTGGATCACTACTGGCAGAACAGGAAAGGGATCCTGAATGGCTGTGGAAAAAAGAGAACGGACATTACGTTTCAGGTGGCCATACACGTTTTAACCTGGTGAAATCGTTGGTGCGTAGAACAGTAGTCAGTGCAATGGTTTTTGGTGCCGTATGGGGACTGTTTCAACTCAATGCGTCATGGGCATCTTCTCCCAAAACGGTAATTGCAGATGCGCTGCATCGGGATATGGACTTTGCATCGGCAGCGCTCTGGTATGAACGGCACTTTGGCGGGACGCCGTCTTTCCTGCCTGTGCTGGGCCACACCACAGATGTAGTTAATGGTTCGGGGGTTAGATCACTGCTGGGTAAACCGCTCTCTGGGACAATCGTTCAACCATTTGCACTGAGCATGAAGGGCATAGAGATCGTCCCTGAAGCAGAGGGGACTGGCTTTGTACAGGTGGTCAGTTCGGATGCAGGACGAGTTCTGCAAGTTCTTGGTGATACAGAGAATGGGATAACCGTAGTCATCCAGCATACAGGCAACTTGACTGCGATATATGGCCGACTGAACGAGAGTGAAGTCGAAGTGAATGACTGGGTGGAGGCCGGAAATGTCGTTGGCAACCTCAAGTCCACAGGCGGAGAACAACCTGCCACGCTATATTTCGCTGTAAAAGAGGGCGAAGAGTATGTAGATCCTGCGGAAGTGGTTGCCCTTGATTAGGTTGTGGGGTGTACGCATTTCGCTTCATCCGTTTTTTGTCATTATTATGCTGGCCTCCTTGGCTACAGGACATTTCATAGAACTCATCACACTGTTTGCAATCGTATTTATTCATGAATGTGGACATGCTGCGGCGGCAGCCCTTCTGGGCTGCCGTGTCCTGTCGATTCAGATGCTTCCTTTTGGCGGTGTGGCTGTTATTGAAGACGGGGGCCGGCTTACGGCTGGGCGGGAAATTATAATAGCGCTGGCCGGTCCTCTGCAAAACATATTGATGGTCGGGATCACCATGCTGCTGCAGTACGCCAACCTGGGAGATCCAGTATTCTTGGCGTACATTATCCAAGGGAATCTGCTGATTGCCCTGTTTAATCTGCTGCCCGTACTTCCGCTGGATGGTGGTAAAATAGTACAGGCACTCGTCAGTCTGATTGCTCCCTACTATACGACATTAATGTGGACCTATCGGATTAGCATCTTATGTAGTACAGGGGTTATTCTGTTTGCGATCAGCAAATGGATCACTGGAGACTACGGGCTCCCGCTGAATATCTTGCTCATTGGTCTCTTTCTGTTCTATTCCAACGTGACCGATTATCGAAACGTACCTTATCGCTTTATCCGCTTTTTGATGAATCGGGAAGGTGCATTTGCGCATCATGCGGCTACAGGCAGTTTGGCACAGCCGATAATCTCATTTCCGGCGAAACCTTTGGACACTATTCTGCGTCTATTAAAGAGAGAGAAATATCATATGGTATATGTGATGAACAGACAGGGACGAATTATGGCCGTTTTGCCTGAACAGCGAATTATCGGTTCCTATTTTAAGCAGAACACAGACAAACTGTAAAACGGTTGGTGAACTCGTCCAGATTTGGGGTAATACATATACATTGAGAATTGCAAAGACACAGAATGGATGTGGATGAATTGAATTGTCTTCTAGAGGTCAAGCCATGAAACAAATGATCGTACATAATGAACACAACCTCATGCAAATGGCGCTTCTGGAAGAAGGCAAAGCTGTGGAATTTACAGCAGAACGTACACGCGAACGCGGACTGCTTGGTTCGTTTTTCAAAGGACGGGTCGTCAACGTGCTACCGGGTATGCAGGCTGCTTTTGTGGATATAGGTCAGAAAAAAAATGCCTTTCTATATGTGGATGATGTCCTGCACCCTCATTTGGAGAAACAACCGAAGGTGAAACCTTCAATCTCCGAATTGCTTCGTCCAGGTCAGGATGTCATCGTTCAGGTTCTGAAAGAGCCGGTAGGAAGCAAAGGAGCCCGGGTGACGACACATTACTCACTACCGGGCCGATGGCTTGTCTACATGCCGATAGCGGACTACATAGCCGTCTCGAAGAAGATTGCCCGTGAAGGGGATCGCTCCCGTCTTAAGGCATTGGGAGATCAGCTCAGACGTGGGGAGGAAGGGCTGATTATTCGAACCGTATCCGCAGAAGAGCAGCGGGAAGCCATAGAGGCTGACTTGGAATCGTTGCGTGAGCAGTGGCGTTTGATATGTGAAAAAGCAGACAGTTTGCCTTCACCGAGCCTGTTGCATCGGGATCACAGCATGGTTCAGCGAATTATTCGGGATGTGTATACTCCAGGCAGCGATGAGGTTATTACTGACAGTGAAGGACAAGCCCGCGAGGTGAGGGCTTTACTGGAGGAGATCTGTCCGGGTCATCAGCCGAAGGTACAGGTTTACCGGGGCGCAGAGTCCATCTTTGCTGCGTATGGTGTTCAAGAGCAGCTCAATAAGGATTTTGCACGTAAAGTATGGCTCCCCGGCGGCGGTTACATCGTCATAGATCATACAGAGGCACTTACCGTGGTGGACGTTAATACAGGCAAATTCACCGGGGGCGGCGGGGATAGTCTGGAAGAAACCGTAACGGAAACCAACATGCAGGCAGCCGTCGAAATTGCACGTTTAATGCGTTTGCGGGACATTGGTGGCATGATCATTGTGGACTTTATCGATATGGAGGAAGCAGCCAATCGGCAGGAAGTTGCTGCAGCGCTGGAGGCTGAACTCAAAAAAGATCGAACCAAGGCTTTTGTCATGGGCTGGACCAAGCTGGGTCTGCTTGAACTTACACGTAAAAAAGTCCGGGAAGAAAGTACACTTCCTTATGTGGAGCCCTGTTCTTCTTGTCACGGGACAGGTAAAAGATATATTTCACCATTGCATTGATTTTTACTCGCGATGATGATATAATCATCAGGTATGTGTTTAGCCTATTGGTCTTGCACATGCTGTAACCGCACTGGCCGGGTACAAGAACAGCTCCGCAAGGAGGCTGTCACCTGAGACCGGGCGAGTCTGAGACATGAGGAGGTGCAAGGCAAATGTACGCAATTATTGAAACAGGCGGCAAACAGTACAAAGTCCAAGAGGGCGATGTTCTGTTCATCGAGAAATTGACTGCGAACGATGGCGAAAGCGTAACGTTCGACCGTGTCCTGGCTGTATCTAACGATCAAGGTTTGACAGCAGGTACACCATTGGTTTCCGGAGCTACTGTAACGGCTAAAGTGGAGAAACATGGCAAAGGTCAAAAGGTTGTTGTATACAAATACAAACCGAAAAAGAACTACCATGTGAAGCAAGGTCACCGTCAACCGTACACTAAAGTAACTATCGAGAAAATCCAAGCGTAAGAGGGTGCGATAAGTGATTATCGTTCAAATCTTTCGTAACGATGACGAGAGCATCGATCGCTTTTCCATCAAAGGGCATGCCAATTATGCCAAGCGGGGAGAAGATATCGTATGTGCCGGGGTATCCGCTGTTACAGTGGGTACAGTGAATTCGATCGAAGCATTGACTGGTGTCGAAATGGATGCCAAAATGAAGAATGGCTTTTTAAGCGCTTCTTTGCCAGTGCTGGAGAGAGACGGAACTTGGTCCCAGGTGCAATTGCTGCTCGAATCTATGGTTCTTATGCTCACTGATATTGCAGAGTCATACGGGAAGTATATTAAGATAGAGCAACTCAAATAAGTAAAGAAGGAGGACAACCAATCATGTTGAAATTAAATCTTCAGTTATTCGCATCGAAAAAAGGTGTAGGTTCCACGAAGAACGGTCGTGACAGTAGAGCGCAACGCCTTGGCGTTAAGCGTGCTGACGGTCAAACAGTAACTGGTGGTAGCATTCTTGTTCGCCAACGCGGAACAAAAATTCACCCAGGTACGAACGTGGGTATCGGTAAAGATGACACTTTGTTTGCGAAAGTGGACGGCGTTGTGAAATTCGAACGTTGGGGACGCGATCGCAAAAAAGTAAGCATTTACCCTGTGGACGTTGCTCCAGTAGCAGCTGCAGTAAAAGCATAATATCGGCATTCCGCCTAAGGAGCCTTCGGCAATTTTGCCGGAGGCTCTTTGTATTTAGGATGGATAGATGTTTTCGATAATGAACTGGCAGAAAAGACATGTTATACTTGGTTACGGTGGGGTTTAAAACCAACCGAGTTTTGTAGAACGGGGAGAAGCCATGAAATCTTGGAAAAGAGTGCCGTGGATTGCGGCATGTTCACTTCTGATTCCTTTGGTTTTCGTTGTGCTGTATCCGGCAGCCATTTCGAGTGCTGTATGCGCATTGTGGTCCGTGGCCGTAATCTTTGTTTCAATGAGTGCGATGAAGAGACAGGCGGAAGCGGAACGCAGAACCATCATACAATCTATGGAAAAGACAGCAATTGCATCACTAAATCATCATCGGCATGATTGGATGAACGATCTTCAGGTGTTATATGGATATCTTAGGCTGGGCAAACTTGATAAATCCGTGCAATGTGTGGAAAGAATAAAAGAACGGGTAACCGAGGAAAGTCGGATTTCCAAATTAGGCATTCCCTCACTCGTTTTTTATCTCCAGTCTTTTCGTGCCAGTGGCGCCGCTCTGGAATTGCATGTGGAAGTCGAGGAAGAATTGCAGCTTAGTGCTCTGATCTCTCCCGAGGATGGCGAGTCGCTTACGGGCGCAATTGCAGATGCAATCAGAGCCTATCAATACGGTGGCGGCCGGTCGTCTTGGGGAGAGGTTCGCAAACTGACCTTGAACTTCGGACAAGACCATGGGGATGTGGTTGTTCGGCTGGACGGGGATCAAACACCCGATCCGGAAACATTACGGCAGCTTAATGCCGTACTTAAAGGAAAAAAAGTCAGAACGGAGCAGCTTCCGTCTGAAGACACGTTTATACAATTTAGAATGCCGTGTGGAATATAGGAAGAAGGGGTAGCCATGTTTGTAGATAAAGCGAAGATTTATGTAAAAGCCGGAGACGGAGGGGACGGAATTATTTCGTTCCGTCGTGAGAAGTATGTACCAAACGGCGGACCTGCCGGGGGTGATGGAGGCAGAGGAGCTGACATCATTTTCCGCGTGGATGAAGGTTTGCGTACATTGATGGATTTCCGTTACC
The DNA here is from genome assembly GCF_040546835.1 of Paenibacillus sp. PvP094. Lineage (NCBI taxonomy): Bacteria > Bacillati > Bacillota > Bacilli > Caryophanales > Paenibacillaceae > Paenibacillus > Paenibacillus sp. PvP094. The sequence continues at coordinate 3,392,233 of NZ_JBEPOM010000001.1, forward strand.
AGCGTCACTTCAAGGCCCCTCGTGGTGAGAAGGGACGCAATAAAAGTCAGCATGGTGCGAACGCTGAGAACATGATTGTCCGTATTCCACCTGGGACTGTGATTTTGGATGAAGACAGTGGAGAGGTATTGGCAGACCTGACGCGTCATGGTCAACAGGTTGTCGTTGCGCGTGGTGGCCGGGGCGGCCGGGGGAATATCCGGTTTGCCACACCAAATAATCCAGCTCCTGAACTTGCTGAAAATGGTGAAGAGGGCGAAGAGCGCTATATTGTGCTAGAGCTTAAAGTTATGGCGGATGTTGGTTTGGTTGGTTTTCCGAGTGTCGGGAAATCTACCCTGCTGTCCGTTGTATCAGCGGCGAAGCCGAAGATCGGAGCCTATCACTTTACGACCATTACACCTAACCTGGGTGTAGTCGGTGTAGGTGAAGGACGCAGCTTCGTTATGGCCGACTTGCCAGGACTGATTGAAGGTGCTCATGAAGGTATCGGACTTGGACATGAGTTTTTGCGCCATGTTGAACGTACCCGCATCATTATTCACGTTGTGGATATGTCTGGCTCGGAAGGACGCGATCCGTTTGAGGACTGGGTCAAAATCAACGAAGAGCTGAAGCTGTACAATCCGGTACTCGCTGAGAGACCTCAGATTGTGGCAGCGAACAAAATGGATATGCCGGAATCGGAAGAGAATCTGGAGCAATTTATGCAAAAGGTTCGTGAAGTTCAGCCGGATATTGAGATCATGCCAATCTCTTCCCTGACTCGCAAAGGAATACAGGAACTCCTATATCGTGCGGCGGATCTGCTTGATCAGATTCCGGACGAAGTCGTGGTGGAAGAAGTAGCGGACATATCTGAACGCAAAGTGTACAGTCTGGATAAGAAAGAGGAGGAAGGCTTCCGTATTGTGCGGGAGAATGAGATCTTTGTTGTTGAGAGTGCCAAGATTGATCGCATGATGAAACGGATGCAGCTGAACTCGCATGAGGCCATCCTTAAACTGGCGCGTACACTGCGTCATATGGGTGTGGATGAAGAGCTCCGTAAACGTGGTGCTGAAGAAGGCACGATTGTGCGCATCGGTGATTTTGAATTTGAGTTCGTTGAAGGCAGCAGCTACTATTAAATTTGGTATGTAAAATTTAATGTATGCCTGCTCAAATATATAGGACATGTAAACGCAGAGAAGTGGGAAATGACCCGCTGCTCTGCGTTTTTTTTGTTTTTTCCTAACATGAGGCAGGGAGAACCTTGTATACTTTGAGAAACGGTTTTGAAAAAAATAGACATGTAACGTATTGCCCTTTTAGTATAGATCCGATATAATGTCCACTATATGAAAACATGAGTCTTTGAGGAGAGGACGTTCTGTGAATGAACGCTATTACTTAGTACGGGAAGACATTTTACCGGAAGCAGTGGTGAAGACGATGCAGGTGAAAGAGCTGCTTGCTTCGGGGGATGTCAAAACAGTGCATGAAGCGGTAGAGCAGGTCGGATTAAGCCGAAGTGCTTTTTATAAGTATAAGGATGGAATTCACCTCATCAACCAATTGGAACGGGAAAGAATCGTCACCATATCGATTGATCTGGAGCATCAGTCTGGTATATTGTCTCGCGTGTTGGGACATGTGGCTGGATATGGAGCCAACGTACTCACGATTAATCAGAGTATCCCGCTTCAAGGAAGAGCCAATGTTGTTATCTCGGTTGAAACGTCACATCTTCACGGAGAAATCGGTGAAATGTTGGATCGGATGCAGGATATGCCGGGGGTTCGGCGCACACGGATTGTAGGTCAGGGCTAACTGGATTTTATCTCATAACGTCCGGATATATGAAAAAAACTGCTTCATTGTACACAGAGAGCGTACAGAGGTGGCAGATATAAAGACATTAGGGGGTAGATCGTTGGTGAAACCGGTAAAAGTAGGATTATTGGGACTCGGAACAGTAGGTACCGGGGTTGTTCGCATCGTGGAAGGGAACCAGGAGGATCTGAGCAGTCAGGTCGGCTCACCGATTGTTATCGAGAAGATTTCTGTAAAAAATACGGTTAAGGATCGCGTCATTGCTGTGGATCGAGCCAAACTGACAGAAGATCCGTGGGAAGTGATTCGCCACCCGGACATCGATGTGATCGTGGAGGTTATGGGTGGTATTGAACAGACGAAGGAGTACATTCTTGAAGCGCTGGAGCGGGGAAAACATATTGTCACGGCAAATAAGGATCTAATGGCTCTCCATGGCTCCGAGATTTTGGCGAAGGCACAGGAGAAGAAATGTGATGTCTTCTATGAAGCCAGCGTAGCTGGTGGGATTCCCATTATCCGCACCCTGATTGAAGGTTTCTCCTCTGACCGGATTACCCGTATTATGGGGATTGTGAACGGAACAACGAACTTTATTTTGACCAAAATGAGCCAGGAAGGTGCTTCTTATGAAGAGGTCCTCGCAGAGGCACAGGCTCTGGGTTATGCGGAAGCTGACCCAACATCGGATGTGGAGGGACTGGATGCCGCTCGCAAAATGGCAATATTGGGAACGCTGGGTTTCCGCACCAATGTGGAGCTCCAGGATGTGGCAGTTAGTGGTATTTCGTCCGTAACCCGCGAGGACATTACGTATGCCAGAAGACTCGGTTATGAGATGAAACTCCTTGGAATTGCGGATTGCCGTGATGACGAGATCAATATCAGTGTTCAGCCTACCATGGTGAGACAGAGTCACCCGATTGCCTCCGTTAATGGTGTGTTCAATGCAGTTTATGTACACGGGGAAGCAGTAGGCGAAACGATGTTCTATGGTGCGGGTGCAGGTGAACTTCCAACGGCCACTTCCGTCGTTGCAGATCTGGTGGCTGTGATCAAAAATCTGAAGCTTGGCGTAAACGGACTTAAAGCCATCGTTCCTTACAAGCAGAAGCGTCTGCAAAGCGATGAACAGATCATGTCAAAGAACTTCATTTTGCTGCACGTGGACGACAAAGCGGGCGTTTTGGCGCAAATCACGCAGATTTTTGCAGAGTATGAAGTCAGCCTGGCTTCAGTCGTTCAACAGCCGAACGAGCATAACCCGGATGCCGAGATCATCATCGTTACTCATAATGCAAGCAAGGCAAGCATGGATAAAGTGTTGAAACACTTTGAATCTCTTAGCGTTATACGCCGCATCAAGAGTGTATATCGGGTTGAGGGGTAAGGTTATTTTTCTAATTATGTACAGTTCGAATGGCTAGGTTAAATGGAATGTACAATTTTTAATACTATAATTTCAGGTCTTCATATTCGTATTACTTAATCATAAAGGAGCTTACTACAATGAGATATCAAGGATTGCTGCAAACGTACAAAGAGTACCTTCCGGTTAATGAAAATACACCTATGCTTACGCTTCAGGAAGGAAACACTCCACTGATTCACGCCGAAAATCTGTCCAAGGAACTTGGACTGAATCTATATTTTAAATACGAAGGCTTGAATCCAAGTGGTTCTTTCAAAGACCGCGGGATGGTAATGGCTGTTGCAAAAGCAATGGAAGAGGGCAGCCGTACCATCATGTGTGCCTCCACAGGTAATACTTCTGCAGCTGCTGCAGCATATGCAGCACGTGGTGGTCTGAACTGTATCGTATTGATTCCTAACAATAACATTGCACTGGGCAAGCTGGCACAGGCCATGATTTACGGAGCCAAAGTGATTGCGATTAACGGTAACTTCGACCGTGCACTGGAAATTGTACGTGAGATTACAGCGAAGCACCCCATCACACTGGTGAACTCTGTGAATCCTTATCGCATCGAAGGTCAAAAAACAGCTGCATTTGAAGTGGTTGATCAATTGGGTCAAGCACCTGACGTACTTGCAATCCCAGTCGGCAATGCAGGGAACATCTCTGCTTACTGGAAAGGCTTCAAAGAATACAAAGAGGCTGGAAAATCGGATTCCTTGCCGCGGATGGTTGGATTCGAAGCAGAAGGCGCGATGGCAATCGTTAAGGGAGAGCCGATTCTTGAGCCTGAGACTGTGGCCACTGCGATCCGCATTGGTAACCCGGCTAGCTGGAAGACCGCTGTGACCGCGGCTGAAGAGTCCGGTGGACAGATCAATTATGTAACGGACGAGGAAATCTTGATAGCTTATCGTACAATTGCAGCACGGGAAGGTATCTTCGCTGAACCGGCATCGGCTGCTTCGGTTGCGGGAGTATATAAATTGAAGCAGGAAGGATACTTTAAAGGCGGAGAGACGGTTGTATGTGTCTTGACGGGTCATGGTTTGAAAGATCCGAACATCGCGATCAAAACGGTAGCAACAGAGCCGCTTGTAGTAGATGATTCGGAAGAAGCGGTTATGGCAGCTATTGCTCAGCTGGAGCAGCAATCCGTATGAGTTTGCAGCAACGAGTTACAGTAAAAGTACCTGCAAGTACAGCCAATCTGGGTCCAGGGTTCGATACCCTGGGCATGGCATTGTCTTTGTATGCCTGGATTGAGATGAAGCCGTCCGAACAGACGGTGTTTCATCTGTATGGAGATCATCTGAATGGTTTGCCAACGGATAGATCCAATCTAATCTATGAAGTCGCACAGATGGTATTTAATGAAGCAGGCGTGTCTGTTCCTGAATTGGAGATTTCCATGTTTTCGGATATTCCTCTTACCCGTGGACTGGGAAGCAGCGCATCTGCCATAGTTGGTGCTCTGGCTGCTGCGAACGCCTTAATTGGTTCTCCGCTATCGGACGATAAGCTAATGGATATGGCTACTTCGCTCGAAAAGCACCCGGATAATGTGGGGGCTTCTCTATATGGGGGTATTATTGCGGCTGCTTGGGATGGCCGTCGTGTGGATCACATCCGTATTGAGCCGCATCAGGATTTACAGACGTTGGTCATTGTGCCAGACTTCGAACTATCGACTTCCAAAGCAAGAAATGTCATTCCACAGCAATTTGACAAGTCGGATGTCGTGCATAATATCAGCAGGTCTTCCCTGTTGGTTGCAGCGCTGGCAAGCGGGCGACTGGATGTGATACAAAGGGCGATGCTGGATCGTATTCACCAACCATACCGAGCATCTCTGGTACCCGGCATGACTGAAATTTTGGAACATGCTGTACAGCATGGTGCTTTGGGAGCTGCACTAAGTGGAGCCGGACCAACCGTTCTGACATTGGTGGATCGGCATGATCCCCGCAAAGCCGAGCTGGAACAGTATTTGATGGAGACCATGGGCAAGGAAGGCATTAATGCAACGCCACTATGGCTGGATCCGGACCTGGACGGTGTAACCGTGCTGCCTGATCAAGATGAACGTCCTTTTTTGGACAGAATTAAAGGGGAAGTTAAAGCATGAAACGAATTGCCGTATTACCTGAAGGCTCCGTTTCCCATGAAGCTGTAGAATTTCTGTTTAATGGGGAACCGCTGGAGCTGCTTCATTCCAAACTGATTTCTGATGTGTTTCGCGCCACGGATAGTGGCAAGTCACAATATAGCGTCATTCCCATTGAAAATACAATTGAAGGCTCCGTTAGTTTGCATATGGACTGGCTGGTTAACGAAGTGGATATTCCGATGCAAGCGGAGTGGGTGTATCCCTCCATACAAAATGTGATTGGACATGGTTCCGAGTTCGCTGACGGGAGCGGTGCATACGACTTCAGCAAAATTACCAAGATCATGTCTCATCCGGTAGCTATTCCGCAGTGCCAGAACTTTATCCGTCTTCATTCCCCAGATGCTGAGCTTGAGGGCGTCAATAGTACGGCAGAAGCGGTCGAGTTGGTAAAAAAGAATCCCGGAAAGGGCTGGGCCGCTATTGGCACCCGCCTTGCTGCACAAAAGCATGGATTGGATATCATGGCTGAACGGGTGACTGATCATGATAACAATTACACCCGTTTTGTACTTATTGGTCATGAACCAGTGCAGATTCAACGTGAGCCGGATCATGTAAAAACAAGTTTGCTGGTTACACTGCCTGAAGATGCACCTGGTGCTCTGCATCAAGTATTGTCCACATTCGCCTGGAGAAAGCTGAATTTGACTAGGCTGGAGTCTCGTCCTACCAAGAAAAGGCTGGGCAGTTACTATTTTTATATCGATGTTGAAGAAACCGTAGAATCCGTATTGCTTACAGCAGCCATGGCTGAGATTGAGGCATTGAATTGTCAGGTCCGTGTTCTGGGCAGTTATCCCTGCTATACATATCCTTCGTTGAAAACCACCTGATAAGCTGGTAGGATTTGCTGAGGATTGGCATTGAGATGGGTAAAACGTGAACGTAAAAGCTTGCCACATGTTGTACAATGTAATGGAACAATTCAAGATTCGGGAGATAATGATTGGAAATTAAACGGAGGTGCAGTCATCCATGTCAGAACAGTGGATTTATTTGGATGGTCAATATGTAACCAAGGAGAACGCAACCGTTTCCGTGTATGATCACGGCTTTTTGTACGGGGACGGAATTTTCGAAGGTATCCGGATTTATAACGGCAATATTTTCAGATGCAAAGCGCATTTGGACCGTTTGTACGATTCGGCAAAATCGATCAGTTTGAATATTCCTTTATCCTATGATGAAATGCTAGAAGTAATGGCAGAAACAGTGCGCCGCAATGATATGCGTAACGGCTATATCCGTTTAATCGTATCTCGTGGACCAGGTAATCTGGGTCTGGATCCGCTGCGCTGCCCGAAAGCGTCTGTTATTATTATTGTGGAGCAGCTGGCAATTTATCCTGAGGAAGCATATCTTACAGGGTTAAAGGCCGTATCTGTATCTCAACGCCGGAATATCCCGGATGCACTGAATCCCAAAATCAAATCATTAAATTATCTGAATAACATCCTTGTTAAAATCCAGTCCAACTATGCAGGTGTTGGCGAAGCAATCATGCTGAATTCCCAAGGATATGTTACCGAAGGATCAAGTGACAACATTTTCATTATCAAAAATGGGGTAGTCTACACACCGCCTTGTTACCTCGGAGCTCTGGAAGGTATTACGCGTCAGGCTATTATTGACCTGTGTGGGGAATTAGATCTGGAGTTAAAAGAAGTTCCATTTACCCTGCATGATGTGTACATCGCTGACGAAGTCTTTTTCACGGGAACAGCCGCAGAAGTCATCGCTGCATATGAGGTTGATGGAAGAACAATTGGATCGGGTGTAGCTGGTCCAGTCACGTTGAGACTGCTCGAAGCGTTCCGTCAAATTGTAGACAAAGACGGTTATAAGGTTTGGGAAGCTTAACCCTTCTAAACATATTGAAATGCAATATCCTTCTTGTCCAATAAGATCAGCATCCTACATAGGGTGCGGGTTTTGGAGGCGGGGAGGATTTTTTTTGTTTAGATGATGTCATTAGCCCAGTTTCTGCATAGGATGTAGTAACGGTATGGGCGAATGCACTGCCCAAGTAACACGTCTAGGAGGTTAGTTCCCCGTGAAAATACACATGGTGAAAAAAGGCGACACGCTATATTTACTGTCCCAAAAATATAATGTGGGCCTGGACAAAATTATTGCGGCTAATCCGCAAATTACTGATCCCGACAAGCTGGATATCGGTATGAAAGTTAAAATTCCTGCGGAGCCAGTAACACCAAAACCGGAAGGAATACTGCACAGTCACAAAGTCCAGCAGGGTGATTCTTTATGGAAGCTGTCTCAGGCTTGGGGAGTCTCATTGAAGGATATGATCAACGCAAACCCTCAGTTGAAAAACCCGAACGCCCTGCTTGTAGGAGAGACAGTCTATATCCCGTCCCAACCTGTTCAGGGAAATACGGTTACAGGAAGCAGTACGGGTAATGTTGCTGCTCATGAAAAGCTTTCACCTGAAGGCAAGGAATATACAGGTGTCAAAGAAGAGCCAGCACCAGCAGCACCACCAGCACCGGAAATACCTAAGGCAGTAGAAGAGGCGCCAGCCCCTACACCAGCCCCTTTACCAGCAAATTCTGTCATTCCAAATGTGATGCCTGAATTGGAAGTACTGCCGCAGTTACCTGAGCTCCCTGAGGTTAAACCGGAGAAGGCACCTGAGAAAAAAGAACAGGTGGCCCCAGCTGCCGAAGTACAGCCTTTGCCGGAAGTGCCAACATACACCATGCCTAATCTCTCTCCTGAAATTATGCCGCTACCAGTCATCCCTAATACGAAGTCGCCGTCTGTCGTTTCACCTGCGACCAAATCTCCTTGTGGCTGTGGTAAAAAACTGCATCATGCGCCGGCTGAGCATCCATATGCTCAAATCCCTGTCCCTGTTCAAGAGGTTTATGCTGTTCCTGAATCATCACATATTGCTGGATTTAATCACAATTCTGGGTTCCCAGGGTTACCTGAAGCTACTCCTTATTCGGTGAGCCCTTCTTACCAAGGTCAATGGACAGAGCAGAACCACAATAACTTTACGCCGAATTTGGCTCCTGAACATCAGCAGGACAATGTTTATCCAGCCTCACCCGCTGCACAAGTCAACAGCCCGTTCCCTCCATTTGTTGCAGATACACATATGAACCAGCAGCCGTTTATTTCCCCTTACTCAACACTTCCGTATCCACCTTGTGGATGTGGCGGACATACGCATAACCCGCATTACGGCCACACTGGATACAATTATCAGGATCCTGCGTGGGGGATGTATGGTTCATATGACCCGTACGGTGTACAGACGCATATGGGGCCAAACATTGTACCAAACCAGCCCGTAGAGTATGCATATCAGAATCCGTATCCTTCACAAAACATGGTGCCCCCATCTCCTCTGGGAGCTTTTGGGGAACTGTACCCAGCTCAAGGCAATGTTGGAACTAAAAAAGGCGGACGTGAAGAAGCGGATTTAAGCCAGTCCAATGTATCCGGAGAAGAAGTAACAGAAGCAGGGGGCAAAACCAAGCAAGCTTCTGCAAAAACCGGCACGGCAAAACGCAGAACAAGCAAATCAAGTGGTAAAAGAACATCCAAAGTATCTGTTTCTTCTGCAAATGGAAGACGTAACTCAGAGGCGGAGAAACGTAATACAACCAAAAAACGTCGTAATCCCTGGATACAGTCTTAGTTAATACAGACAGGATCGCAGATCCTGATTGTTAAAAAGAGGCCGGCCTATGTTGAAAGGCTGGCCTCTTGCTTTAAATAAGGAGAAGAATGAGGAAACGAAGGAATGTGAACTAGAAGTAAACGAAAAGTTGTAAAATAATTGTTAATTCGTTGTATGTGTGATAATATATCCATACGTTTTATTTTATCCCTATCTATATTATTTCAATTGATTTTGGTAGAGTTATTACTTATATAAAACCTATGAAATAAAAAAAAGAAAAAAGTGTTGCATTGATCTGATCGATATGTTATATTATTTAAGTCGCCGCTGAAACACAGCGCTGACGCGATAGAGAAACACATTAACCAAGTTTGATCTTTGAAAACTGAACAACGAGTGAGTAATCATCCTGCTTGCAGGATGAACAAATGAGATTTTTAATCTCGTCAGATTCAAAATGAGCTAATCGCTCTTTTCAATACTTTATTGGAGAGTTTGATCCTGGCTCAGGACGAACGCTGGCGGCATGCCTAATACATGCAAGTCGAGCGGACTTGATGAGAAGCTTGCTTCTCTGATGGTTAGCGGCGGACGGGTGAGTAACACGTAGGCAACCTGCCCTCAAGCTTGGGACAACTACCGGAAACGGTAGCTAATACCGAATACTTGCTTCCTTCGCCTGAAGGAAGCTGGAAAGACGGAGCGATCTGTCACTTGAGGATGGGCCTGCGGCGCATTAGCTAGTTGGTGAGGTAACGGCTCACCAAGGCGACGATGCGTAGCCGACCTGAGAGGGTGATCGGCCACACTGGGACTGAGACACGGCCCAGACTCCTACGGGAGGCAGCAGTAGGGAATCTTCCGCAATGGGCGAAAGCCTGACGGAGCAATGCCGCGTGAGTGATGAAGGTTTTCGGATCGTAAAGCTCTGTTGCCAGGGAAGAACGTCCTTGAGAGTAACTGCTCAAGGAGTGACGGTACCTGAGAAGAAAGCCCCGGCTAACTACGTGCCAGCAGCCGCGGTAATACGTAGGGGGCAAGCGTTGTCCGGAATTATTGGGCGTAAAGCGCGCGCAGGCGGTCATTTAAGTCTGGTGTTTAATCCCGGGGCTCAACCCCGGATCGCACTGGAAACTGGGTGACTTGAGTGCAGAAGAGGAGAGTGGAATTCCACGTGTAGCGGTGAAATGCGTAGAGATGTGGAGGAACACCAGTGGCGAAGGCGACTCTCTGGGCTGTAACTGACGCTGAGGCGCGAAAGCGTGGGGAGCAAACAGGATTAGATACCCTGGTAGTCCACGCCGTAAACGATGAATGCTAGGTGTTAGGGGTTTCGATACCCTTGGTGCCGAAGTTAACACATTAAGCATTCCGCCTGGGGAGTACGGTCGCAAGACTGAAACTCAAAGGAATTGACGGGGACCCGCACAAGCAGTGGAGTATGTGGTTTAATTCGAAGCAACGCGAAGAACCTTACCAGGTCTTGACATCCCTCTGACCGTCCTAGAGATAGGGCTTTCCTTCGGGACAGAGGAGACAGGTGGTGCATGGTTGTCGTCAGCTCGTGTCGTGAGATGTTGGGTTAAGTCCCGCAACGAGCGCAACCCTTGATCTTAGTTGCCAGCACTTCGGGTGGGCACTCTAAGGTGACTGCCGGTGACAAACCGGAGGAAGGTGGGGATGACGTCAAATCATCATGCCCCTTATGACCTGGGCTACACACGTACTACAATGGCCGGTACAACGGGCTGTGAAGCCGCGAGGTGGAACGAATCCTAAAAAGCCGGTCTCAGTTCGGATTGCAGGCTGCAACTCGCCTGCATGAAGTCGGAATTGCTAGTAATCGCGGATCAGCATGCCGCGGTGAATACGTTCCCGGGTCTTGTACACACCGCCCGTCACACCACGAGAGTTTATAACACCCGAAGTCGGTGGGGTAACCGCAAGGAGCCAGCCGCCGAAGGTGGGATAGATGATTGGGGTGAAGTCGTAACAAGGTAGCCGTATCGGAAGGTGCGGCTGGATCACCTCCTTTCTATGGAGAATCGTTTCCCGTAGCGGAAACATTCAAAAAGTCTTCAGGAAGCATGCTTCCGAAGCGAGCTTTACTTCGTAAAGCTTTTAACTCACTCGTTGCTCAGTTTTGAGAGCTCAAACTCTCAAACAGCTTGCTTTTGCATGGAGCTTGTTCTTTGAAAACTAGATATCGAAACGAAAATTGCGAATTAGAACATTCCTTTTAGCTGAACTTGTGTTAAAACAAGTTTCAATAAAACGGTAGATTGCTTTTGCTCATTGAGCATTTGGTTAAGCTACTAAGAGCACACGGAGGATGCCTAGGCGCTAGGAGCCGATGAAGGACGTGGCGAACAACGATACTGCCTCGGGGAGCTGTAAGCAAGCTTTGATCCGGGGATGTCCGAATGGGGAAACCCAGCTGGGGTAATATCCAGTTACTCATAACTGAATACATAGGTTATGTAGAGGCATACCAGGGGAACTGAAACATCTAAGTACCTTGAGGAAGAGAAAACAATAGTGATTCCGTCAGTAGCGGCGAGCGAACGCGGAACAGCCCAAACCAGAGAGCTTGCTCTCTGGGGTTGTGGGACGTCTCACATGGAGTTACAAAGGAACCGGTTAAATGAAGAGGTCTGGAAAGGCCCGCCAAAGAAGGTAAAAGCCCTGTAATTGAAAGTCTGTTCCCTCCGAGACGGATCCCGAGTAGTGCGGGGCACGTGAAACCCCGTATGAATCCGGCAGGACCATCTGCCAAGGCTAAATACTTCCTAGCGACCGATAGTGAAGCAGTACCGTGAGGGAAAGGTGAAAAGCACCCCGGAAGGGGAGTGAAATAGAACCTGAAACCGTGTGCTTACAAGAAGTCAGAGCCCATTTTAGGGGTGATGGCGTGCCTTTTGTAGAATGAACCGGCGAGTTACGTTCCCGTGCAAGGTTAAGGTGAAGAGCCGGAGCCGCAGCGAAAGCGAGTCTGAATAGGGCGACATAGTACGTGGACGTAGACCCGAAACCGGGTGATCTACCCCTGTCCAGGGTGAAGGTGCGGTAACACGCACTGGAGGCCCGAACCCACGCACGTTGAAAAGTGCGGGGATGAGGTGGGGGTAGCGGAGAAATTCCAATCGAACTCGGAGATAGCTGGTTCTCCCCGAAATAGCTTTAGGGCTAGCCTCGGAAAACAGAGTCGTGGAGGTAGAGCACTGATTGGGTGCGGGGCCCGCAAGGGTTACCAAGCTCAGTCAAACTCCGAATGCCATAGACTTACTTCCGGGAGTCAGACAGTGAGTGCTAAGATCCATTGTCAAAAGGGAAACAGCCCAGACCATCAGCTAAGGTCCCCAAGTGTGTGTTAAGTGGGAAAGGATGTGGAGTTGCACAGACAACCAGGATGTTGGCTTAGAAGCAGCCACCATTGAAAGAGTGCGTAATAGCTCACTGGTCGAGTGACTCTGCGCCGAAAATGTAACGGGGCTAAACACACCACCGAAGCTATGGCTTGATGCTTGCATCAGGGGTAGGGGAGCGTTGTATAAGGGTTGAAGGTGTACCGTAAGGAGCGCTGGACATTATACAAGTGAGAATGCCGGTATGAGTAACGAAAAGATCAGTGAGAATCTGATCCGCCGAAAGCCTAAGGGTTCCTGAGGAAGGCTCGTCCGCTCAGGGTAAGTCGGGACCTAAGGCGAGGCCGAAAGGCGTAGTCGAAGGACAACAGGTCGAAATTCCTGTACCACCGTAAATCGTTACGAGCGATGGGGGGACGCAGTAGGGTAGTGACGCAGACTGATGGATGTCTGTCCAAGCAGTAAGGCTGATGTGTAGGCAAATCCGCACATCATTAAGGCTGAGCTGTGATGGGGAGTGAAAATTACAGTAGCGAAGGTCATGATCTCACACTGCCAAGAAAAGCCTCTAGCCAGATGAAGGTGCCCGTACCGCAAACCGACACAGGTAGGCGAGAAGAGAATTCTAAGGCGCGCGGAAGAACTCTCGTTAAGGAACTCGGCAAAATGACCCCGTAACTTCGGGAGAAGGGGTGCCCCGGTAGTGTGAATAGCACGAGGGGGCCGCAGTGAAAAGGCCCAAGCGACTGTTTAGCAAAAACACAGGTCTGTGCGAAGCCGTAAGGCGAAGTATACGGGCTGACGCCTGCCCGGTGCTGGAAGGTTAAGGGGAGCGGTTAGGGAGTAATCCCGAAGCTGTGAACCGAAGCCCCAGTAAACGGCGGCCGTAACTATAACGGTCCTAAGGTAGCGAAATTCCTTGTCAGGTAAATTCTGACCCGCACGAATGGCGTAACGACTTGGGCGCTGTCTCAACGAGAGATCCGGTGAAATTTTAATACCTGTGAAGATGCAGGTTACCCGCGACAAGACGGAAAGACCCCATGGAGCTTTACTGCAGCTTGATATTGAATTTGGGTACGATCTGTACAGGATAGGTGGGAGCCTTTGAAGCATGAGCGCCAGCTTGTGTGGAGGCACCGTTGGGATACCACCCTGATCGTATCTAGGTTCTAACCTGGTGCCCTTAGCGGGTACGGGGACAGTGTCAGGTGGGCAGTTTGACTGGGGCGGTCGCCTCCTAAAGAGTAACGGAGGCGCCCAAAGGTTCCCTCAGAATGGTTGGAAATCATTCGAAGAGTGCAAAGGCATAAGGGAGCTTGACTGCGAGACCTACAAGTCGAGCAGGGACGAAAGTCGGGCTTAGTGATCCGGTGGTACCGCATGGAAGGGCCATCGCTCAACGGATAAAAGCTACCCTGGGGATAACAGGCTTATCTCCCCCAAGAGTCCACATCGACGGGGAGGTTTGGCACCTCGATGTCGGCTCATCGCATCCTGGGGCTGAAGTAGGTCCCAAGGGTTGGGCTGTTCGCCCATTAAAGCGGTACGCGAGCTGGGTTCAGAACGTCGTGAGACAGTTCGGTCCCTATCTGTCGTGGGCGTAGGAAATTTGAGAGGAGCTGTCCTTAGTACGAGAGGACCGGGATGGACGTACCGCTGGTGTACCAGTTGTTCCGCCAGGAGCACCGCTGGGTAGCTATGTACGGACGGGATAAGCGCTGAAAGCATCTAAGCGTGAAGCCCCCCTCAAGATGAGATTTCCCAGTATGTAAGACCCCTTGAAGACGACGAGGTAGATAGGCTGGGGGTGGAAGTGCAGTAATGCATGGAGCTGACCAGTACTAATCGGTCGAGGGCTTATCCAAATTGCAGGTTCTAGTCGCAGTTTTCGTTTCGGATCTAGTTTTCAGAGAATAATCTCTGAGTATAGCAGCATCGTTTGGTGGCGATGGCGGAGGGGTTCCACACGTACCCATCCCGAACACGACCGTTAAGCCCTCTAGCGCCGATGGTACTTGGACCGAAGGGTCCTGGGAGAGTAGGACGCTGCCAAGCGAACTCTTTCATCTTACATAGAAAACAGGCTTTGCATGTTAACGTTGTATGATGTTGCGTTTGCCCTGCAAATGCATATTATTCCCTGATAGCTCAGTTGGTAGAGCACTCGACTGTTAATCGAGTTGTCACAGGTTCGAGTCCTGTTCGGGGAGCCAGTAAGGCCCGTTGGTCAAGGGGTTAAGACACCTCCCTTTCACGGAGGTAACAGGGGTTCGAATCCCCTACGGGTCATATATGGAGGCTTAGCTCAGCTGGGAGAGCATCTGCCTTACAAGCAGAGGGTCGGGGGTTCGAGCCCCTCAGCCTCCACCATATAATTTTTATAACGACGCGGGGTGGAGCAGCCCGGTAGCTCGTCGGGCTCATAACCCGAAGGCCGCAGGTTCAAATCCTGCCCCCGCAATTATACTTTCCTAACAGAAAGTGATTTGGAACCGTGGTGTAGTTGGCCTAACATGCCTGCCTGTCACGCAGGAGATCGCGGGTTCGAATCCCGTCGGTTCCGCCATCTTGATTATGCTTCAGGGATGAGAATCCGCTTTTGGGTTCGTCGGAGCATACACTTCGAGAGCATCAGCTTCGCAGTCTCGAACGAAGTGAGAGTATCCCGTCGGTTCCGCCATTTATTATTTAATGCCGCATGCGGACGTGGCTCAGCGGTAGAGCATCGCCTTGCCAAGGCGAGGGTCGCGGGTTCGATTCCCGTCGTCCGCTCCAATTATTTTGCGCCCTTAGCTCAGCTGGATAGAGCGTTTGACTACGAATCAAAAGGCCGGGAGTTCGAATCTCTCAGGGCGCGCCATTATAAAACTTATTTGCCGGCGTGGCGGAATGGCAGACGCGCTCGACTCAAAATCGAGTGGGAAACCGTGGAGGTTCGAGTCCTCTCGCCGGTATAACATAACGGGATGTAGCTCAGCTTGGTAGAGCACCTGGTTTGGGACCAGGGGGTCGCATGTTCAAATCGTGTCATCCCGATCTTAAGTAGTGGACTATCTTACTATAGATAGTCCACTTTTATGTTTTCTAAAATAATGAGGAAAGTACTTTGGCTTTTCACATTGGGTTAATTTTGCATAAAGCATAATCCTTTCGGTCACACTAGGTTTAAAAAAGTGATAGAAGGGGTTCATGTGAACACGTTTAAATTCAGAAAACAGTTTAAAAGACGATGGCGGCGTTGGAAACGAACGGCATGGATGGCTGCCTCATTGGTGGCTATTACTATCCTGGCATACAGCGGGTTGTCGATTTCATCTCACATTGAGCGGTTGTTAACCACTAACTTCAGTGAGGCCGCTACAGCCATGGCTCCAGTCACGGAAGAACGTTCCGAAGAAGAGGTACAAAGTATATTGGGACGGCTTGGGTCCGAGACGGATCGTTTAACTTCTGTGGTTATGGAGACGCATTATATTTGCGGAATTGAAACGGAACAATTGGGGAAAATGGCCCTACCTCAATTAAAAGTGTTACTTCAACAGCATCCGGAGTGGGAGGCTGAGGTAGTGACTACTGATACATTGCAAATTAAGAAACAAGTAGATGATCTTTCACCGCTATGCAAGGAACAGGCATATATCAGCGTGGATGCGGTTGGTAATCTTAATCTTTACGAAGGTCGACCTGCAGAAGAAAAAGTAATTCGCACTTTTTTTCAAATGGACGTCGGATCGCTGGAGAGCTCTTTGCCTGAAGGGGTACTGGAGCAGCTACAGCAAGGTATCCGTGTACAAGACAAGGATGAATATAACAGCGTGATTTCGACTTTTAGTGATTATGCCATTGATGGACCACATAAAGAAGAGCTTCGAAATGGCGGATAAATGGATAACATCCAAAGTGGTCATACTGAGAGGTCAATCATGGGACATCGAGAGATGTCCTTTTTGTCGTAGTAAAAATAACCAGTCGACAAGGACAAGCATATCGTGCAGAAAAGCCAGTATGATGCCGAACCATGCACTCCTGAGAATAGACAAAGTTTTTCCTGTCGCAGGGTCTATCTTTTGTTATAATGAAATGAACGATACATATGTTCGCTTTATTGTAAGGGAGAGATGGTTTTGCGTTTTTTGGGAATAGACCCGGGGATTGCGATTGTCGGTTTTGGATTTGTGGATAAGATCGGTAGTAAAGTGGTACCCGTACAATATGGCTGCATTCAGACTGAAGCCCATACACCTGAAGAAGAGCGGCTGCTTCACGTGTATGAAGGCATGGTGCAGTTGATCGATAAATATAAACCGGATGCAGTCGCACTGGAGAAACTTTTCTTTAACCGGAATGTAACTACAGCGATGTCTGTCAGTCAGGCAAGAGGCGTCATGGTGCTTGCTGCTGCTCAGAAGGGATTGCCTATAGCGGAGTATACTCCAATGCAGATTAAACAGGCTATTGTAGGATACGGTAAGGCAGAAAAGCGGCAGGTACAGGAAATGGTCAAAATGTTTTTGCGTTTGCAGGTTATACCGAAGCCGGATGACGTAGCGGATGCTCTGGCTGTGGCTGTATGTCACGCGCACTCATATACATTAAATTCCAAGTTGAATGAGGTATTGCGAAAATGATTGATTTTCTAAGAGGACAGTTCGTACATGTAGAGAATGACTATATTGTGCTGGATGTTCATGGCGTGGGATACCGCGTATTCTGTCCCAATCCGTTTGCGTTTGCGAAGCAGGAAGGCGAGATCACGGTGTATACCCATCATCATGTGCGTGAAGACGCGATGCTGCTATTTGGGTTTGTTACACGGGAAGAACAGCGTTTGTTCCGCAAACTAATTGAAGTATCTGGTATCGGACCAAAGGTGGCACTGGGTATATTGGCCGGTGGTACGCCAGACCATGTCGTTACAGCGATCTACCAGGAGAACCTGACGTTCCTGACGAAGCTGCCGGGTATCGGCAAAAAGACAGCACAACGCATGATTTTGGATTTGAAAGACAAGCTGGACGGGTTTGGAGCAGCGGCTTATGCTACAGGCTTGTTTGCCCCACCTTCTGAAGAAGCGGGAAGCGGTTCGGCCTGGGATGAGGCTCGGGACGGTTTGAAGGCTCTCGGTTATACAGACAGTGAGCTAGATAAAGTGTGGCTGAAGTTGAAAAAGGATGTAACATCGGCTGATTCTGTTGATGTGTTGATGAAACGTGCGCTGCAAATGCTGTTTACCGGATAGTTGAATTTGCATATATAATGGCAGTAGCCCGCACAAAAAAAGGTAGGGATGAACATGGATGAACGAATTATTTCCGCTAACCTGATGATGGAGGATCAGAATGTTGAACTGAGTCTCCGTCCCCGGTATCTGAATGAATATATCGGGCAAAACAAGGTTAAGGAAAATTTGAAAATATATATTGAAGCTGCCAAATTACGCAATGAAGCATTGGATCATGTGCTGCTTTACGGTCCGCCAGGACTTGGTAAAACGACACTTGCCAATATCGTTGCCAACGAATTGGGCGTAAACTTGCGTACCACATCGGGACCGGCGATTGAACGACCGGGTGATCTCGCTGCACTGCTGACGAATCTGCAGGAAGGCGATGTTCTGTTTATTGACGAGATCCATCGTCTGCATCGTACCGTTGAAGAAGTAATGTACCCAGCCATGGAGGACTCTGCCCTTGATATTATGATCGGAAAAGGTCCAAGTGCGCGTTCCGTGCGATTGGACCTTCCACCATTCACCTTGATTGGGGCTACAACACGCGCTGGATTGCTGTCTGCACCACTTCGAGACCGGTTTGGTGTAATCAGTCGGTTGGAGTTTTATACCGTGGATGAGCTCGCTTATATCGTCTCACGATCTACGGAAATTTTGGGCGTCGAAATTGTTGGCGATGCTGCAGAAGAGATTGCTCTCCGATCACGCGGGACACCGCGAATTGCCAATCGTTTGCTAAAACGGGTACGTGACTTTGCCCAGGTAAGGGGCGATGGAATCATTACCCAGGCACTGGCTGAAGAAGCGTTGAAACGACTTCAGATTGACCCGCGCGGCTTGGACGAGATTGATCACAAGATGCTTACATCTATGATTAACAGTTTCCGCGGAGGACCCGTTGGACTGGATACGATAGCAGCTACGATTGGTGAAGAAAGTCAGACGATTGAGGATGTCTATGAGCCTTATCTTCTGCAAATCGGTATGATTCAGCGTACACCAAGAGGCAGGGTTGTTACGGATCTGGCTTATCATCATCTTGGTTTGCCTATACCACCGAGGGACGGAAAGTAAACCAGGTTCTGTAGTTCTTAAAAAACCAAATTGAAGTTTTTATGAAAACTTCCCGATATAACGTGTAGAAACAGCATGGAGAGGAGTTTGAACGTGGGGAAAGCATTACAAAAGAAGAAGTGGAGTCGGCGGTTAAAGGTATTGGCTGCTGCACTCTTAACAGTGGGATGTCTGCAAGTGCCCGCTTTTGCTGCAGAGAGTAACGGACAGATGATTCGGGTAGCCATGTTTGCGAATCTGGGGAGCACATATAAGTCAACGACACCTCTCATCACACTTGAATCCACTGGTAATTGGAGCATTGGATCAGAGAGTGGGGCAGGAGTTACACTTCCTGCTGGTCAAATTCGTTTCAGTGCAGATGGCTTCCGCGTGAAAGTGCTGGAAACCGGGGACTTCAAGACTGCTGCAGCAGCAGCAAAATTGTTGCAGGCGACCAGTGATAAACCATTGCTGTTCACAACGACGTTGAGCGGTAAGGCCACGTATCAATTATACACAGGAAATTATGCGACAGAAGCTTTGGCTACACAAGCCGTTGCACGAGTGCAAAAGGTGGCAGCAGCCGGGCTCAGCGGTCAAAAACCAGTGGTAACTGGAAACAAACACTTGTCTGCAGGGAGCTACAGTTCGCTTCAGGAAGCGGAGGCTGCACAGGGATCGCTCTTAGCCGCTGGAGTCAATGCTATTACCGTATTGCAGTTGAGTGGCGGGGCTCAAGGATATTCAGTATGGGTCGGGGAAGCGGTAACGGACGCCGAACTTGCAGCATTGAAAAAAACGGTGGAAGTCAAGGTGCCGGGCGTGAGCTTGACGCCAGTATCTGACAGCAATGTGCTCATGATCCGACAGGATGCGGGACTCAGCACAGATACGCTGAAAATTGCTCCACATTACACAATTGCAGGCAGTGAAGCAAAAGCTTATGTACAGGGTGATGGAAGTGGGATTAAAGTGTTGGAGCGTTCAGCGCGGACATACCGTGGGGACATGGAAGTTAGTATCGTAGGCGGAGATTTGGCTTTGGTCAACGTTGTCCCGCTGGAGCAGTATCTATACTCGGTTGTAGGCGCTGAAGTATATTCATCCTGGCCGGCAGAGGCTCTGAAAGTTCAGGCTGTCGCAGCTCGTTCCTACGCACTTCAACAGGGAGAGCGATTCAAAATCGCCAATGTTGTGGATACGACACTCAGCCAAGCGTATAACGGAATAGGCTCGGAGAACGATAAAGTAACAAGTGCAGTAGATGCAACAGCAGGTGAAGTCATCAAAAGCGGCGGTAAAATCGTTGAAGCTGTGTTCTCTTCCAATGCTGGGGGCCAAACGGCTCACCCATCGGAAGTATGGAATGGGGGCGCAGGCGTATTCAGTAATGT
This sequence comes from Paenibacillus sp. PvP094, assembly GCF_040546835.1. Classification (NCBI taxonomy): domain Bacteria; kingdom Bacillati; phylum Bacillota; class Bacilli; order Caryophanales; family Paenibacillaceae; genus Paenibacillus; species Paenibacillus sp. PvP094. The sequence goes on from NZ_JBEPOM010000001.1 coordinate 3,412,341, forward strand.
GGACAGCCCTGGAGATGCGTCAGCTCAGGCAGGTTTACACACATGGTACCATGTACTGCTAAGCTCAGGTGTTAGTGGATATATCCGTGAGGATAATGTAAAAGAATTAGCGACTAAAACAGAAGCAGGATTGTCCAAAGTCACAGTCACTGCCCAAAACACCAATGTACGTCCCATTCCGCTAATCCAATCCACGGTTGAACCTGTGGCGAAAATGAACCCGGGCACGGAGGCTGTTGTTTTGGCCAAAGTGGCTCAATCCAATGATTACGCGTGGGTAAGAGGACCATTTACCTCTGCTGCGTTGGTTAAAGCGTTACAAGGGAAAACAACGACCACCGTTCCGGCATCTATTTCAACTCTGGAGGTCACAAAGCGTGGACCTTCAGGAAGAGCTCTTGAAGTGAGTGCGAATGGACAACCTTTGACAGTCAAATATGCAGATACATATCGTTCTGCACTTGGAGGATTACCGAGTACTTTATTTGATATTGCAGGGACCGGAAGTTATACTGTATTAGGCGCTGACGGGCAAACCTCAAGCAAAACCGGATCAAAAGGTGCTGCTGTGTTGTCCGCTTCCGGAACGGGAACATCATCCGGCAATGCTCTTGTCGTTATGAGCGGTGATGGTCAAGCCAGAGCAGTAACTCAGGGGCAAACCTTCATGTTTATTGGCCAAGGTAATGGTCACGGATTGGGCTTGTCTCAATGGGGTGCCAAAGGTATGGCAGATGAAGGGTATGATTACCAGACAATATTGAAACACTATTATCAAAATGCGACTATTGTTAAGGAATGAATTGAAAATGAATGTGAACTTATATGATTTTGAATTACCAGAGCAGTTGATTGCACAGACGCCTTTGCTTGATCGTACGGCATCGCGACTGCTGACATTGAACAAGGAGAACGGTGAGGTTAACCATCGCTCGTTCCCGGATATCATCAATTTTCTAGAGCCTGGCGACACTTTGGTATTGAATGACACGCGGGTATTGCCAGCGAGACTGTTCGGTACAAAAGAAGATACCGGAGCCAAAGCTGAGGTACTCCTGCTGAAAAATGTGGAAGGTGACCGCTGGGAAGCTCTTGTCAAACCAGGGAAGAGGCTGAAAGCCGGTTCAGTTATTGTATTCGGTGATGAGCTTAAGGCTGTTATTGATGAAGAAGGCGAAATGGGTGCACGTACCCTCACATTCTCCTATAACGGAATCTTCCAGGAGATCCTGGATCGTTTGGGCGAGATGCCACTGCCTCCTTATATTAAAGAGACTCTGGATGATCGTGAAAGATACCAGACGGTGTATGCAAAGCACGAAGGATCAGCAGCGGCTCCAACAGCTGGGCTGCATTTTACGGATGAGCTGCTGGATCAGATCCGTGCCAAAGGCGTCAATGTTACTTTCATTACGCTTCATGTTGGTCTCGGAACATTCCGCCCAATGTCTGTTGATGTTGTGGAAGAGCATGAGATGCACGAAGAGTATTACTCCATGTCTCAGGAAACGGCGAACCTGATTAACGAAACGAAGAAACGTGGTAACCGTGTAATTGCAGTAGGAACGACGAGCTGTCGAACGCTTGAAACGGTAGGCAGCAAGTTTGAAGATGGAGTGCTTCAGGAGAGCAGCGGCTGGACCAAAATCTTTATCTACCCAGGTTACAATTTCAAAGTTATAGATGGCATGCTTACAAACTTTCATTTGCCGAAATCGACACTTGTTATGTTAGTTAGTGCACTTGCAGGCAGAGAACATATCATGCATGCATATGAGCAGGCGATTCAAGAGAAATACCGCTTTTTCAGTTTTGGCGATGCCATGTTAATCTATTGATTCACAAAGGCATACTGAAGCTAACGATTAATTTTAGAGGATGATTAAAACCAATGGCAGCAATAACGTATGAACATATCAAAACATGTAAACAATCCGGTGCACGTCTGGGACGTGTACATACACCGCATGGTATTATCGAGACACCAACCTTTATGCCTGTTGGTACACAGGCGACTGTAAAAACAATGAGTCCTGAAGAGTTGAAGGAGATGGATGCACAGATTATTCTGAGCAATACCTATCACCTGTTCCTCAGACCAGGACATGAGATTGTTCGCCAAGCTGGCGGTCTGCACAAGTTCATGAACTGGGATCGGCCGATTCTGACGGACAGCGGCGGGTTTCAGGTGTTTTCCCTCAGTGAGATGCGCAAAATTACAGAAGAAGGCGTTCACTTCCGTTCCCACCTGAATGGAGACAAGAAGTTCCTTTCACCTGAGGTGGCCATGGAAGTTCAGAACGCGCTCGGCTCCGATATTATGATGGCATTCGATGAATGTCCTCCGTATCCGGCTGAATATGAATATGTAAAAAAATCACTCGAAAGAACGAGCCGCTGGGCGGAACGCTGTCTCGAAAGTCATGCTCGTCCGCATGATCAAGGCCTGTTTGCCATCGTACAGGGAGGCATGCACGAGGATTTGCGTCGTCAGAGCGCCGCAGATTTGACTTCCATGGATTTCCCGGGGTATGCTATTGGTGGACTGAGTGTTGGAGAGCCGAAACATTTGATGTATGGCGTATTGGATTACACAGTACCGCTGTTACCTTCCAATAAACCACGTTACTTGATGGGAGTAGGTTCGCCCGATGCATTGATTGAGGGATCGATTCGTGGAGTGGACATGTTCGACTGTGTCCTGCCTACCCGGATTGCCCGTAACGGAACAACAATGACAAGTCAGGGACGACTCGTTGTTCGTAACGCCAAGTTTGCAACCGATTTTGGTCCACTGGATCCTGAATGCGATTGCTACACTTGTCGTAACTACTCCAGAGCTTACCTGCGTCATTTGATCAAAGCGGATGAAACATTTGGCTTGCGTTTGACGACCATTCATAATCTTCATTTCTTGCAGAATTTGATGCGCAATGTGCGCAAAGCCATAATGGAAGATCGTTTGCTTGATTTCCGTGATGAATTTTTCGATCAATATGGTCTTCATGACAATGACAAAGGTTTCTGATCAGGTTTTGCAGAACCGGAGAAACGCGTAGTATTTGTAAGTATAGTCGATAAGGGGGAGTTTTGAATGTTTCAGGGAATGCCTTTACAAGCGGCCAATGCGGGCGGTGGAATTGTATCTTTGATTGTACCTTTGGTACTCATGGTCGCGATTTTCTACTTCTTGATGATTCGTCCACAAAACAAAAAGCAAAAGCAGCGCAATGCGATGCTGAACCAGTTGAAAAAGGGCGATAAAATTGTAACGATCGGTGGCCTTCACGGTACAATCGCTGAAATTACGGACGATGTTGTTGTACTTCGTGTAAACGATGTAACTAAGCTTACATTCGACCGTAATGCGATCAGCAGTGCAGTGAGTCGTGAAACCGCTGTTGAATAGATTATTCTAGTTTGTTGCAGAGAACCGGATCTCTTAGGAGGTCCGGTTCTCTTTTTCTTTTTCTCTGTAAGGTCATAAGATTCAAACTTTCTACGATCTGTGTGTATTCACCCCGAAAATTCCTCCGAGTGCCGAAATCAGAAATGCGCTTGCAAGCTGCAGACTGTCTTTCCAATTGAATGAAGCATCCAAAGCGAGGAAACCAATAAGCAATACGATCAATCCATAAATGATACCGGTTAGCCCTCCATGGTACCAGCCTTTTTCGCCAGACCGTTTTCCCGCTACAAATCCTCCAACCAGCAAAGACAAGCCATGAACGACATACGTGTAAAGCGAAAGTTCTTGCTCCCGCATGCTGCTCATCCAGAGAAAGAGGGAGAGGATTAACGCTCCCAGTAACATCCATACAAAAGCATGGCAGAGGCCCGACAAAATCGGGTTGGACATTCGAAACGAAATCACTCGGCGAATCAGCTGCATGAAGCAACCCCCTTGTACAAGTTTGAAATTATTACATTGTATGGTCAAGCCTCAGTAGTTATGAACTGAATTTTCCATTAAATGAACAATCAAGATTCGCATGAGCATATCTGGTTCCGGTCAAAATAGGGATTACGCTTCAGGTATCTGTTTGTAAACCAGATGTGAAGGAGGGAGCATGTTATGAGTTTTTCGGATATAGGAGCACATATTTTTCGAACGATTCTCATGTATTTTATCGTCTATGGAGCCATTCGGGTTATGGGTAAAAGGGAAATAGGCAAGCTGTCCATGTTTGATCTGGTTGTGTCCATTATGCTTGCCGAGATAGCAGCATTTGTCATTGAGGATACGGATAAGCCGTTGTCTCACGGCATTGTGCCCATGGTGACCGTACTTGTTGTTCAGATTGGCATGGCTTTTCTAAGTCTCAAGAGCCGTCGTTTACGACTCATGATTGATGGCAAACCGACGGTACTCATCTCCAAAGGTACACTGCATCGCGATGAAATGCGCAAACAGCGGTATAATTTGGATGACCTGCTGCTGCAGTTGCGTGAACAGAATATCGATAGTATTGGTGAAGTCGAATTTGCCATTTTGGAAACGACCGGGAAATTAACCGTTATCCCCATGAATAACTCTTCTTCGGGCCAAGGATACAGTTCATCGCAAAATAATATGAAAAAGCCTAGGCAGGACAAGATTGATGGCTTTCAAAATATTAAATATGAGGGTCTCCCCCTGCCGTTAATTATGGATGGTAAAGTCCAAGACCAAAATTTGGAGCTGATCCAGAAAACACGTTTTTGGCTGAAGAATCAGATACAACAGAAGGGTGTGCTCGATTTTAAGGATGTGTTTATATGCTCCATCGACCATAATGGCAAAGTATTCGTAAGCCTGAAGGATGATAAAAAATAGCGATAGTCTTCTTATTTCCGAGAACGTCTTTGGAACCAGGAACCAATGATCGGCATCCGGGAGAGATCGTGAAAGTCTATCATGCGGGTCATGCCCATCACAATAAAATAAACAATGAGACCAGCAAGAGGGGCAAGGATCATTCTCAGCCAGAAGGGCAGCAAAATGGCCGTATGTTCATAAACCAAAAGGGTTGCTGCTCCCATAATAACCATGCCGGTTGCTGTTTTGACCCAATCCATCCATTTGAACCGGAACTGAAGCAAATTGCGCACACTTCTGGCATGTAAAAGAGTAACCACAGTTGAGTTCACACAGATCGCAATCACTGCACCAAAAATGCCGTATTCAGGTTTGGATGCTAGCAGCAAAATCAAAGTGATTTTAATGACCGCACCGATAAATGTATTGAGAAGAGCTTTTCCTGGACGATCCAGTGCCTGCAGAGCAGCTTGAAGAGGTGCCTGGATGTAGATAAACAGAGCAAAAGGAGCCATAAGTTTAAGCATGCTTCCAATCGATGCATCATTATACAGTACTAAGCACATCGGTTCGGCAAGCACATACATAAAAACAGAAAAAGGGGCACCTGTGACGAGGGCAAGCCGCAGTGCCTGGTGCATCCGTTTATGGATGAGCGCCCGATCCCCCTGTGCGGATGCTTCAGACAGGGAGGGAACAAGTGATGTGGCAAGTGATGAAGTGAGTGCACCCGGCAGAAGCAGCAGCGGAATGATCATGCCTTGTAACGCACCATATTGAGCGGTCGCCAGTCCACGGGATATGCCTGCAAGAGCCAGACTCTGAGCGGTGACAATGGTTTCAGCAAGGTAGGAAAGTGAGCCTACAAGTCTGCCTGCTGTTACGGGTACAGAGATGGCCAGGAGGCGTCTGATCAATCCTGATTGTGATGCATTTGAATCAACGGGTAGTGCGGGTGAAGGCACATTTGCATTTGGTGGGATCAGATGATTGGAGCGCTCAGGATCCTTTTTATGTCTGTTATAATTCCATAGCAGTACAAGCATGCCGACAAATTCACCAACGAGGGCCCCGAGCATGGCCCCTGCTGCTGCCTGGGCAATACCTTGCGGGAGAAGCAGCCAAGAGAACCAGATCACGCAAATAATGCGTACAATGGTTTCCGTAATGGAGGAAGCGGCAGTAGGAATCATATTCTGCTTGCCCTGAAAATACCCGCGATACACCGCGGACACAGCTATGATTGCAATCATCGGACTCATGCTCACAAACGTATGATACACCCTCTCATCCGTCAGAACATAACGTGTAACCCAAGGGGCAAAGACAATGCACAGAAACATGAAAACAACGCCAAGGGTCAAGGTGAAGCTTAGACTAATCTGTAATATGCGCTGGGGAGAATAGCGATTGGCCCCTGTATCTGCTTCCGCAACGAGTTTAGCAACGGCGAGCGGTATACCTCCGGTAATCAACGTCACAAGTACGATGAAGAAAGGATAGCTCAGCTGATACAAACCAACCCCTTCTGCTCCGATCACGCGAGGCAGCGCAATACGGGGGATAAAACCGAGAATGCGATTAATAATGCCTGCTGCAAGCAGGATCATGGCTCCCTGGATAAATGTCTGTTTCTTCAAAACTACCCCTCTTTCCCGGTTGAAAGTAACAGGTCTTGTAAACGGGACAAAGCCGTTGTTCTTCATCCTATGCCAGTCCACTGTCTTCTCATGACAACTTGGACTTCATTAACAAAAAGATCCAGATTGGGCAAGCAGGAATCTGAATATATGAAGTCGAATTATGTAATATTGATGCCGCATAAAGGCTTGTGCGTAAGAAGGGAGGCGCTCCCCGCTTGGAAGAAATGAACGATATGGAGCTGGAAGAATCCATTGAGATGTTATGTCGCAGCAAGGCGGAGGAATTAAGGCTCGTCGGGTACGAATATGTGACCAGCAAAGATGTCTGGAATTGCGTTAGTCATAAATATGAAAAACAGGGCATTCCACCGCTTCATCAATTGGTGAACGACATTTTGTCACTGAAAGCAACAAGCTTTATGAACTTTATGACCGTTTCTGCATACCGGGGGTCCTCTTTCTAACGAAAGGGATCTTTTTGTGTTGGAAATTGACTGCTTTTTACGGCATCGCTATAATAGGAATATTGAGAATGAAGGGGGATCTAGGAACGGCATGAAGAGAATTATCAGTTTCATTCTGGTCGTGCTTGTGACCACAGGAGTCATGTTGGGCACAAGTCCGGGCCTGCTCAAAAATATTCGCTTGGGCCTTGATTTAAAGGGAGGCTACGAGATCTTATATGAAGCAGAGCCGCTGGAACAAGGGCAGCAAGTTACCAAAGCTTCTTTGGTACAAACTGCAAGAAGTCTGGAAAGCCGTGCCAATGCGCTCGGAACAAGCGAGCCGGAAGTAACCACTGAAGGAACCAACCGGATTCGTTTGAAATTGGCTGGTGTTACGGACGAGGCTGAAGTAAGAGCCAAAATGAAAGAACCTGCCGTCCTGACCTTCCGTAGTAAAGCGGAGAATGACAAGGAAGGCGAGTACACAAAGATCGAGCTTCGAGGAAACGAATTTGTTGAGAACGGCGCAAAAGTGACTTTCAATCAGCTGAATGAACCGATGATTGACATTCAGGTTAAGGATAAGGCGAAATTTTCTGAAATTACAAAGCGCCTTATTGGACAACCTCTGGCCATCTATCTGGATGATCAGCTGCTCTCTGCCCCAACCGTACAGCAGCAATTGACGGACGGTTCAGCGCAAATCACAGGCAGTTATACACGTGAGGAAGCAAACCAGCTGCGTGATACCATTAACCTGGGTGCACTTCCTCTGAAACTTACAGAGAAATACTCGCAAAGCGTTGGAGCAACGCTGGGTAAATTATCACTCGACCAAACGATTAAAGCAGGCTTGATCGGTTCCGTTATTATTTTAGTGTTCATGATTGGTCTGTATCGCATTCCAGGGATCATCGCAAGCTTTGCCTTGATTACACATACGTGGCTGGTACTCGCGATCTTCTATATGGGCGAATTTGTGCTTACCCTTCCGGGTATTGCTGCATTTATTCTGGGTATAGGGATGGCAGTTGACGCCAACATCATTACGTACGAGCGGATTAAGGAAGAAATGCGGAGTGGTAAATCGATTCTGTCGTCAGTTAAGGCGGGAAGCAAACATTCCTTCCGTACCATTATCGATTCCAATATCACAACCATCATTGCTGCGGCCGTTATGTTTTTCCTGGGTACAGGTGCAGTCAAAGGTTTCGCGCTCGTGCTGATTTTTGACATCGTCACCAGCATTATCACGAATATTTTCTTCTCCCGCTTCCTGTTGACCCTGCTTGTGCGGGCTAACGTGTTGAAGAAGCCTAAGTACTTCGGAGTGAAGGAGAGTGAAATTCGTGCGCTTTAATTGGAACTTTGATTACATTAAGGGCAGTAAAATTGCCTATACGTTCTCCATTATTTTGACTTTGGCAGGGATTATCAGTTTGTTCTCCCTTGGATTGAATTATGCGGTTGATTTCCGATCAGGCTCGAATGTGGATATTACCGTATCCAAGGCAATTACTTCAGAACAAATTACTCCGATTATCAAAGACATTGGTGCGAATGAAGGCGATGTTAACATTACACCAGGTGCCGACCGAGTTAACGTTCGTTTCTCCAACGTATTGGATGAGACACAAGAGAGCAAGTTCAAAGAAGAGTTCACCAAGCTGGACCCAGAGGCTTCTTATGAAGTCAATACCGTAGACCCGGAAATGGCTAAAGAGCTTGAGCGTAACGCAATCTATGCGGTCCTCATTGCAAGTATCGGGATTATGATCTACGTAGCTATTCGGTTTGAGTGGCGCTTTGCTGTGGCAGCAGTTGTTTCCCTGTTCCACGATGCATTTGTAGTCATTAGTGTGTTCTCCATCTTCCGTTTGGAAGTGGATCTGACCTTTATTACCGCTGTATTGACGATTGTCGGTTTCTCCATTAACGATACCATTGTTATTTTTGACCGTATTCGGGAGAACCTGCGTTTCGCCAAGAAAACAACAAAAGCCGACTTGCGTGAAGTGGTAAACCGCAGTTTGGCTCAAACGATGACACGCTCATTGAACACGACATTTACAGTCTTTGCGGCATCCATCTGTTTGTTTATCTTCGGTGGAGAGTCCATTCGCATGTTCTCGCTTGCGATGGTAATCGGGACACTGTTCGGTGCATATTCATCCATCTTCATCGCAGCACCACTGTGGCTGGCTCTCAAAGGAAAACAAGTGGACAAGCCGAAAACGGCAGCCAAAGCATCCAACTAAACATCTTATTTGCAAGCCGCGTCTGTCAGGCGCGGTTTTGCAACTTTACGTACAGGATTAAGGGGGAATTTTCATGACCAGAGAACGTATTCCAGCTGCTCAAGCGGCAACGTGGAGTGGTATTGCCGGGAATATGACACTTGCAGTGATTAAGGCTGGCGTCGGTTATATGGCGAACAGCAAATCGCTGCTTGCCGATGGTCTGTATTCTGCCTCGGAAGCTGCTTCCTCACTGGCAGGTCTCTTCCCCTCGAAGTCTGTACAGGATAGGAATAAAGCTCGCAGGGAGAAGGCCAGAGAGCATTCGCGCATGGCGAGGCCCGGGATTACGGTGCTGCTGTCCGTCCTGATCCTTATGGGAGGGCTTCAGATTGCAATCTCTGCTCTGACCGGGTTGACCGGGGATGAGCCTGGCGAATCGGCAAAATACGATCATGCACTTATCGCAGCTTTTGCTGCACTTGCTGTGAAAGAAGCTATTTTCCAATTTCAATATCGATATTACCGCAGGCGCAATCAGTCGCAGGCACTGTCCTATGCTCAGGAACATCGCCGTGCGCTCTATTGTTCTCTCACCGTACTCGTAGGCATTGCAGGATCTATGGCTGGTGAAACGATGGGGATTCATGTGCTACTGTATATGGACCCAGCGGCTGCACTTATTGCTTCCTGCTTCGTGCTTCATAAGGGTTACCGTATGATTGTAGATACCGTCTATGGCTCGCTCGTTCAGGAACTGGAACAGGAAGAGGCCATGGATTTCAAGGAAACGGTACAACGGGTTTATGGTGTTATTACGATTGAACATCTGACTGCCCGGGAACAGGAACATGCTGTAACCGTTGAACTGGTCATTAGTGTGAATCCGAGAATTTCGGTGCTGGAAGCACAGGAAATTGCCAATCGTGCCAAGACCTTGCTATTAACCCGGTTTAGTCATGTAAAAGAAGTACAAATCCAGGCTATCCCTTATGATCCGGGATATCCTTACAAATCCAATCATGAACTGCCCGATCATGAAGCGACATTAATTCAGTAATGAAGCGCGGGTCCCGTAGATCAGGAAAGGAGCGTTATCATTGCTTTATTCGCAATACCGGTGGAACACACCGAATATCGATTTGGAGGCGGCTGCGGGACTCTCGCAGGCGCTTTCCGTTTCAGCACTTGTTGGACGTTTGCTGGTTAGCCGGGGAGTCCATAATGAAACTGAGGCAGAGCGGTTTCTTCATCCCGATCTGGGGCAGATGCATGATCCTTATCTGCTTCGGGGCATGAAGGAAGCTGTACCCCGTATCCGGCTTGCGCTCGAGCGTGGTGAACATATTTTAATTTATGGAGATTACGATGCAGATGGTGTGTCCAGTACTTCGCTGATGATCCATTTAATGCGGCATCTTGGGGCATCCTATGATATCTACATCCCTCATCGGTCCAATGAAGGTTATGGATTGCACAATCATGCGCTGGACTGGGCTCATCAGCAAGGGGTTACTCTAATTATTACGGTTGATACAGGAATCAGTGCGGTAGATCAAATTGCATATGCGGCAACACTTGGAATGGAAGTCATCGTAACAGACCATCATGAACCGCCTGAGACTCTTCCAGAAGCGTTTGCTTTGATTAATCCCAAACTTCCCGATTGTCCCTATCCTTTCAAAGGCTTGGCCGGTGCGGGAGTAGCCTTGAAACTGGCCCAAGCCCTGATCGGTGAGGTGCCCGGCGAATGGATGGAGATTGCTGCCATTGGCACCGTCGCCGATCTCATGCCGCTTGAAGGAGAGAATCGGGTTATTGTCAGTTATGGCGTTGAGTCCATGCGGGGATCACGTCTGCCAGGCATAAGTGCGCTACTTGAGATTAGCGGCGTGGATCAAAGCCAGGTTACATCGGTGAACATTGCCTTTGCGATGGCTCCCCGTATTAATGCCAGTGGTCGTTTAGATCATGCAGGCAGAGCTGTTTCGCTTCTTACAACCGAGAATCTGGATGAGGCTCATATGCTTGCAGGCCAACTCGATCTGTTGAATCGGGAACGGCAGCAGGTCGTCGAGGGCATTGTCCAGGAAGCCAGCGCGCAGTTGGAACAAAAAATTCAGCTGCGTTCCGGCAAAGTTCCCGATGTGATCGTTCTTGCGGGAGAAGGCTGGAATGTGGGGGTTGTGGGCATCGTGGCTTCCAAAATACTGGAACGCTATTATCGTCCGACACTCATCTTGGGAATAGACCCTCAGACGGGTGTATGCAAAGGCTCTGCCCGCTCCATTGATGGCCTGGATATCTATGAGGCACTTACCGCTTGTAAACATACAATGGACCACTACGGTGGACATCCGGCAGCGGCAGGCATGACTCTTCATCGGGATCAGCTGGAAGAACTGGAATCGGGGTTGAATGAGTTTGCAGCCGCCGTTCTGACGGAAGCGGATTTTATGCCTGAGCGACTGGCAGATGACGAGTGTAGAATTAGTGACGTGCCGCTGAAAGTCATTCAGGAAATTGACAGACTTCAACCTTTCGGCATGAGCAATCCTTCGCCTCGTTTTGTTTTGAGGAATGTCATGGTAAAAGAAACACGAACGATGGGCCGGGAGAAACGACATCTGAAACTGGTTCTCGAACAAGACGGGCAGCAGCTCGAAACGGTTGCCTTTGGCAAGGGAGCTTTAGCCGAATTTTTACCTGTGGGTACTCTTATTGATGTAATGGGCGAATTGTCCATCAACGAATGGAACGGGATGCGCAAACCGCAATTGATGCTTCAGGACATTCATGTTCCACATGCTCAAGTCTTCGATTTGCGTGGGAATGCCGATCCACTTAACACGATGAAGCAGTTCCTTGATTCACTTGAAGTACATCTAAGGTATACATCTGGCTCAATAGGTGCGATTGTCCGGAAGGATATCCATGTTTCTGAGGGAAATTCATTGTATGAACCGTGCCTTTGGGTATATGATAGAAAGGTCGGGTTGTTTCCGTATAATGCTGCAGCGCAGCATTATGGACAGGAACAGGTCCGGACGTTATTTGTGTTTGATACGCCGGAAACCCCGGAACAACTTGATGCCATGCTGGCCATGTTCAGCGGAGCCGAGAATATCATCCTTCTGCACGGATCAGGCAACCGCCGAGATCGCCTTCAGATGCCTTCCAGAGACCTCTTCAAGCGTATTTATATGCTGGTGTCGAAATGGAGAGCTGAACCGGTAGAGGAACAAGAGATTACTCCTGTGCTCAGTCGTCAGTGTGGATGTTCGCCGCGTATGATTACCATGATGCTGGATGTGTTTGAAGAGTTATCGTTCATCACCCGCAAGGATGGCAAAATATCGTTTGTGGATAACCCGCCCAAACGCGATCTGGCCTCGTCCCGTCATTATCAGGCATTGGAAAATATGGCCGAGACAGAACAGGTACTGCTGGATGCATCTACACCGCAGCTGACACAATGGATGATATCCCGGATGAAGGGCGTATCTTAGATGGAAGTTGTGTATTTATTTTAGGAGGAGATTATTTTGGATTTTAAAGAGTATATTCGTGTCATTCCTGACTTTCCACAACCGGGAATCAGCTTCAAGGACATTACGACATTGTTGAAGGATGGAGAAATGTACCGCAAGGCAATCAATGAGCTGAAAGTAATGGTTTCTGATCTCAAAATTGATGTCATTGCTGGACCTGAAGCACGTGGTTTCGTTGTGGGCGCCCCTCTGGCATACGCTCTTGGTGTCGGCTTTGCTCCGATTCGCAAAAGTGGAAAACTGCCTGGAGAGACGATTGAAGTAGGTTATGATCTCGAATATGGCAAGGATACACTTGCGATGCATACCGATGCAATTGAAAAAGGACAAAACGTCCTGATTGCTGACGATTTGCTGGCAACGGGTGGAACGATTGCAACTTCCGTTAACCTGATTGAACAATTGGGAGGAAAAGTTGTAGGTGCGGCATTCCTGATTGAGCTGTCTGACCTGAATGGACGTGCCAAATTGCCGGAGATCGATGTATTTACGCTGATGAACTACTAGATCCCTGCATGTGTGCTGTCTTATCACTTTAAAGTGCATCTCCCGTTTCCCGGGAAATAATATACAGCATTAATGATTATTAAAAAGCCTGCTTTCTCATTTCCTAAGAATTGAGAGAGCAGGCTTTTTGGTATCTATGTTTGTTGGTAACCCGAATGCGGATGATTATGATCCGACCAAGGACATTAGTCCGGGGTTTTCTCTGTCAGTGGCTGTTTTTCCGGCTGGTCATTAGACCATCCGAGTACTTCGAACAATTTGAACAACAGGCTCAGCAGGATTCCTACAATAGTAGCCAGTGCCATGCCTTTCAATTGTACTCCATAAATGGATACCTGAGTTCCACTGAGTCCGATCACAAGTACAAGCGTTGTCAGCAAGAGGTTCGTTGGTTTGGCAAAGTCTACTTTTTGCTCGACCAGGATACGCAGACCGGATGCGGCAATGACACCGAACAGAAGCAGGGATACACCACCCATGACCGGAACCGGAATGTTGGCAACAAGCGCCGAGAATGTTCCTGAAAACGAGAGCACGATCGCTATGATGGCTGCGCCACCAATAACGTAAGTGGAATAAACTCTTGTAAGTGCCATAACACCGATATTTTCACCATAGGTCGTATTCGGCGTGGATCCAACAAAACCGGACAGGATAGTGGAAACTCCGTTTCCGAGCAGGGAACGATGGAGACCAGGGTCTTTGGAGAGATCCTTGCCCACAATGCTGCTCGTTACGAGCAAATGTCCGATGTGCTCTACAATAACTACGAGAGCTACGGGCAAAATAGTGAAGATAACGGACCAGTCAAACGTTGGTGTGGTGACTGTTGGCATGGAAATCAAATCAGCACTTGCAATCTTTTCCGTTTCAACTGCATCCATAAAGTACCCAAGTACATATCCGGATACAATTCCGATCAGAATGTGAATGATTTTGGGGAATCCGCGGAAGGTTACGGCTCCGATTACAGTGATACCGAGAGTTACCATGGATAAAATAATGGGCTTGGCCTGAGGAACCCAGTTGGGGTTGTTTACAGGGTCAGAGTTGATCAGCCCAGCCATGCCTGCTGCAACAGGCACGAGTTCCAAACCGATCAGGGCTACGATGGCTCCCATGACTGCTGGAGGGAACACAACATTAATCCAGCCTGTCCCGGCATATTTGATGATAAGAGCGACAAGACAGAATACAATGCCTGTTATAATAAATGCTCCGAGGGCCATGGAGTAGCCGTTACCCGGATGCGATTCTATAACAAATGTAACGGGCGCGATAAAAGCAAAGCTGGAACCCAGGTATGCTGGTATTTTGCCTTTGCACATCAATATGTAAAGCAATGTTCCGATACCGTTCATCAACAGGATCATGCTTGGATCAACCCCGAACAGGTTGGGTACAAGCACCGTGCTGCCAAACATGGCAAACAAATGCTGCAGACTGAGCAGGGAGCCAGATCCTAGTGGCATCTTCTGATTAACCTGAATTTCGCGTTGCAATGAACATTCATCTCCTTTTCCGAAACACAAATCTTCAATAGATTACAGAGTTTCTCTTAATTAAGCAATAACATTTTTTGCGATTCGGATTCGAATGTACGTTTTTTAGCAAATATTGATTCTATTTCGAATATAAATGGCCATAATATTTAAGATAAAGGCACGGTTTAATCCCGTTAAGCGGATGATTGGTACATTGATGGGCCAGTCATAAATTCTTTTAAAAAAATTGGATATATGCTCTTATTCGTCAGCAGTTGACGGGAAACGGGCGAAGCGTCATAATTATAGGAAATTACTTTTACGGGGAACCTGTGTTGATGCATTTGTCACGGGTTCCATTTTGTATAGAAAGGACACGGAACAGATCAGAATGGGCATAGAGCAATTACTCGAGAAGGCCGGAGCTTATATCAAAGAACCCGATCTGGTGCGCATACGTGAAGCCTACGAATTTGCTGATCAGGCCCACCATGGACAGACGCGAAAATCGGGAGAACCGTATATTCTGCATCCGCTTGCGGTTGCCGACATTGTTGTGAACATGCAGATGGACACCATCTCCATAATAGCAGCGCTTCTTCATGATGTTGTAGAAGACACTACGGTATCGCTTGAGGAAATCCGCACTCATTTCGGCAATACGTGTGCCATGCTTGTTGACGGCTTGACGAAGCTGGAACGTATTCAGTTCCGCTCCAAGGAAGAGCAGCAGAACGAAAACTATCGTAAAATGTTCATCGCCATGGCGCAGGACATCCGTGTCATCGTTATCAAATTGGCTGACCGCCTGCACAATATGCGGACACTCAAATTTCAATCGGAAGAAAGCCAGCGCAGGATTTCTTATGAGACACTGGAGATTTTCTGTCCCATTGCCAACCGTTTGGGTATATCTGCGATCAAATGGGAAATGGAGGACATTGCTCTCCGTTATTTGAATCCGCAGCAATACTACCGTATTGCAAATCTGATGCACAAGAAGCGTGCAGAACGTGAGCAGTACATCGATACGGTGATGGATGGAATCACGACCAAGCTTGATGAGATGGGAATTCAGGCAGATCTGTCTGGTCGTCCGAAACATATTTACAGTGTGTTCAAAAAAATGACAACGAAGAACAAGCAGTTTAACGAAATCTACGATCTGCTTGCGATTCGTATTATTGTGGATAATATCAAAGATTGTTATGCTACCCTCGGCATTATACACACATTATGGAAACCGATGCCTGGGCGTTTCAAGGATTATATTGCAATGCCTAAGGCTAACATGTACCAATCGCTCCATACAACGGTGGTTGGCCCGAATGGGGAGCCGACTGAAGTTCAGATTCGGACATGGGATATGCACCGTACTGCCGAATTCGGGATTGCGGCCCACTGGGCCTATAAGGAAGGTGCAGCAACCGGAAATAATTTTGAAGATAAAATTACGTTCTTCCGGGAAATTCTTGAGCTTCAAAATGAAGCACAGGATGCATCTGAATTTGTCGAATCCCTTAAGATGGATTTCTTCTCTGATTTGGTATTTGTATTTACGCCAAAAGGTGAAGTCATTGAGCTGCCTACAGGTTCCGTGCCGCTGGATTTTGCGTACAGAATTCATACCGAAGTGGGTAACCGTACAATTGGAGCCAAAGTTAACGGTCGTATCGTTCCACTTGATTACCATCTGAAGACTGGAGATATCATTGAGATTTTGACGTCCAAACATTCATATGGTCCAAGTCAGGATTGGCTCAAAATTGCGAAATCATCTCATGCGAGAGCCAAGATCAAGCAGTGGTTCAAGAAGGAACGCCGCGAAGAAAACGTTGAAAAAGGCCGCGAAAGCTGTGAGCGCGAGCTGAAACGTATGGGGCTTGATCCTTCTGCGTGGATGACGGATGACAAATTGATGGAAGCATGCAAAAAATATGCATTTAACGATATTGATGACATGCTTGCAGCGGTTGGATTCGGTGGTATTACTGCTGCGCAGATCGTAACCAAAGCGACCGAGAAATTGCGCAAGGAACAGGAAGAGTCGAGCTTGCTCGAATTGAATTCCGAAATGCGGGAGCTGAAGCCTGCACCTGAGCGCAAGAATCGTCCTACCAACGGCATACGTGTCAAAGGCATCGATAACTTGCTCGTTCGCTTTGCACGCTGTTGTAATCCTGTCCCGGGTGATGACATTATTGGTTACGTTACGCGCGGACGTGGGGTATCCGTGCACCGCAGCGACTGTCCGAACATTCCTTCAAGCGGGGATGGAGAGGAAGCAGCACGCGTCATTGAGGTGGAATGGGAAGAAAATATCGAGGCCAACTACAGTGTCGATATTGAGATTACCGGACATGATCGCAATGGATTGCTCAATGAAGTGCTTCAGGCCGTTTCCGAAAGTAAAACCAATATATCTGCCGTCACCGGACGGACAGACAAAAATAAATTAGCATTGGTGCACGTTACAATCCTGATCCGCAATACAGAGCATCTGCATTCTGTCGTCGAACGGATCAAACGGGTGAAAGATGTCTATTCCGTGCATCGGATTATGCAGTAAGGAGCCTGTTAGATGAGGGTGCTTGTACAACGTTGCAAAGAGGCTCAGGTTACAGTTGGTGACGAAATAACGGGACGGATTGAATCCGGGGTCATGCTGCTCGTAGGTATTACTCATGAAGACACGGAGAAAGATGCGGTGTATCTTGCAGACAAGGTGGCAGGACTTCGCATTTTCGAGGATGATCAGGAAAAGATGAATCTTAGCCTGATGGATGTGGGTGGCGCAGTCCTTTCGGTCTCACAATTTACACTTTATGGCGACTGTCGTAAAGGGAAACGCCCGAGTTTTGCTGCTGCAGCCCGGCCAGAAGCGGCTGAGGTGTTATATGAGACCTTTAATCAACTATTGAGGGATAAAGGCATTCAGGTGGAAACAGGGAGATTCGGAGCCATGATGGATGTGTCCTTCACCAACTGGGGGCCCGTGACTTTAATGCTGGAGAGCCCTCTCCGTCAGGAAGCACGTGCATAATTCACCCGGGATCAGGCCATAATGAGGGATAGTTCTAGTACTAGCATAAGCTGATTAAAGGAGTATCTCTCACTATGCGTCAATCTGCCAAGATAACACGTTCCCGTATGGAACCACTGCTCATTCCCGGGAATCTGTATGAGTCGCTAAAGTTGGCTCGCGCAGCTTCTGAATGCGTGGCTACGATCTGGTCTACCCAGGATTCGGACAAGGGAGAACAGAGTCACCTGCCGCGTGCCTAGTTAAGATGAAAGCAAGCAGTCATTTTATATGTTGAAAGCTTACTCGTATAGCAGCAGAGCCGAAAGCCTTGATTCGATACTTGAATCAGGGCTTTTTTATGTGATGTTTTTGTTTCTATATTGGAAAGAAACTCAATGATCGATTGCTTAAGCTGTTATAAACAGCTGCAGTTAGGGTAATAACAACACGAGGCACAGGATCGTGCCGAGGTTCAGGGTTTGTACATGGATTTACTGAGGTTGTAAATTACTAAATTCTGCAAAACCCGAATATGAAAAGATTTTTCGAACACGGAAAGGAGAACGTACGTTATGAGTAAAGTTGCTTTTTTATTGGCGAACGATTTTGAAGATTCGGAAATGCAGGTCCCATATGATGAGGTGAAAAAAGCCGGACACGAAGTGGAAATCATCGGTTTGAAGGCAGGAGAAACGCTCAAAGGTAAAGGCGGCAAGGCTTCCTATACTTCAGACAAGGCGATTGCAGATGTATCTGCTTCAGATTATGACGCAGTAGTCATTCCAGGAGGATCATCTCCTGAAAATCTACGCACGGATGAAAACATCCTGAAGTTTGTAACGGAGATTAACAGTGCGAAGAAGCCAATCGCGGCAATCTGCCATGGACCGCAAATTCTGGCCAGCGCTGACCTGCTCAAAGGGCGAACCATTACGTCCTATCCGCCGCTTAAGGATGATATGGTCAATGCAGGTGCTGAATTTAAAGATCATGAGGCTGTAGTGGACGGCAATTACATTACATCGAGAACACCAGCCGATGAGCCTGCATTTGTTCGTGAACTGTTGAAAGTCATATAATCGGTCACAGGTAAACGATTTAACTTGTTTATCAAGTTAATCTGCACAAATACATGATGTAATTTATTCCGACAAAGGAGGGTTTGACATGGCAAAGCATATTCAGGCATATTTTCGAACCGAAGATGAGGCGGAGGGTGCTAGAACTTCACTTCAGACGTTTCGTACCGAGCATTTGGAGGTAGGACAGCTGGACAGTGCGATTGGCAGAGACAAACGCATCTTGCTACCGCTGGTGCCTTATAATACGGCGGGTGGCGCAGGTACAAATGGAGCCATGGGTGTGGGTACAGCGCCTGGAGTTCCGGCAAGTGAGAATGTTGTTCCAGTGGTTAGTAATGTGGATCGTAATGCTGACCGGGATGTGCGCGACAATGTGAATGCGGACGGTGACCTGCTCAGAGCGGCAGACGTCTCCTCGGACGATTATGATGATCTGCATTATGTTTTGTCTGCCAAAGTCCAGGATGAGGATTATGATGAAATTGTTCATAAGCTTCGCTCCAACAATGCCTATGTGGAAGAATTGAATTAACGTGTAGATCATGGAAGAGCCCCTGCGACGCCTGACTTCATTTATGTCAGCGCGATCACAAGGGCTCTTCTGTATAAGTTTACTTTTATAAATATAAAGCGCTATCATTTTTGTAATATTACTGTAATATTAGTTACATAAGGCTTTAACATAGGGCGTTTATAATAACAAGCATGACCCCCTTTTTTTATATATCCTTTGAGCCTGCACACCGTGTGCAGGCTTTTTTTTGCTGTCTTTTGATGTTAGCCCTTGACTTTAGTACTGCGGTTCATTACAATCAGAAAATAATATGTTGACTATAGTCAATATCAGTCGTTTTCTTGAATTATATTACTGATTTGATGACGGGACCAAGTACTCCGTGCCCACATGAACAGAGAGGAATCCCTTGGCTGTAAGGATTCTCTTGATGAGCGGACGAATGACTTCCCCGAGAACAGACGGCGAACACATCAGAGATGATTCTGATAGCCATTAGCCGGCCTGCGCAGGACGTGCGTTACACGTAGAGCGGAACGATGGTCTGATCGGATTGCGATAATGCAGTCTTTCATGATCAGATGATCACCTGAACGGCGAAAGTGTCAGGAGTTCCGGAATGTGGGTGGTACCACGGGTGAATGTATATACACAATCTCTCGTCCCTTTGTTTGCTGTATGCAGCGACAGGGCGAGGGATTTTTTTGTTATATAGAGAAAATAGAGGCTGGAGGGATGCAAGATGGCTTTTCAGAAACCAACGGGAACACAGGATTTACTGCCGGGCGTAGTGGAGAAGTGGCAGTTTGTCGAAGAGAAAATTAAGGATCTGTGTCGCCGTTTTAATTACCGGGAGATCCGTACACCCATTTTTGAACAGACTTCACTGTTTGAGCGAGGGGTAGGCGAAACAACTGACATCGTTGAAAAAGAAATGTACACGTTCAAGGATAAGGGCGATCGCAGCATGACACTTCGTCCGGAAGGAACTGCTGGTGTTGTACGTGCTTTTGTAGAGAACAAGCTCTATGGGGAGCCAGACGTAACGAAACTTTATTATGTAGGTCCCATGTTCCGCTATGAGCGTCCGCAAGCAGGACGCCAGCGTCAGTTCCACCAGTTCGGGGTAGAGGCATTCGGAGCAGTAGATCCGGCAATTGATGCAGAGGTTATCGCACTTGGTTATCAGTTCTGTGTTGAGCTGGGGTTGAAGGATGTCAAAGTTGAAGTGAACTCGGTGGGTAATGCGGCAAGCCGTGCTGCCTATCGTGAAGAGCTGCTGGGCTTCCTGAGACCGATGAAGGACACCTTGTGCAAGGATTGCCAAAATCGCATGGAACGCAATCCGCTTCGCGTCCTCGATTGTAAGGTAGATCAGGACAAATTTGTCGGTGCGCCTTCCATTCTGGATAGCCTGGACGAGGAAGCAACAAACCACTTTGCCAAAGTTCAAGGTTTCCTGGATGATTTCGGCGTAGACTATGCAGTGAATACGCGTCTTGTGCGCGGACTGGATTATTACACCATGACAGCATTTGAATTGAAGGCACAGGGGATTGGTGCCATTGATACCGTAGGTGGCGGCGGCAGATATAACGGCCTCGTTGGAGATATCGGCGGACCGGATCAACCGGGCATTGGTTTTGGTATCGGTCTGGAACGCATTCAACTGATTCTGGAACACCAAAACATTAATGTAAGTGCCCTCACTCCGCTTGATGTGTACTTTGTTGCTCTTGGAGAAGCAGCAGATCGGGAAGTAAACCGTTTGTTGTTCAAACTTCGTCAGTCCGGTCTTTCAGGTGAACGTGATTATCTGGGGCGCAAGATGAAGGCTCAAATGAAATCAGCGGATCGTTACAAAGCCCGTTATACGGCGATTCTTGGTGATGATGAGCTGGAACGCGGGGAGATCGCACTCAAGGCTATGGATACAGGTGAACAGCAAACCGTGAAACTGGAAGAGCTGATTGCAACCATTCAGGGAGCCCAGTAAGATCGCACAAGCCAGAGTAAGTTAAATTCATTTTTTTATATGATTCGGCAGCCTTACGGGGCCTGGAAGCCATTCAATGTGGATTTTGTCCAAGAATGTTACAGCTCCCGTAAGTACAACGCCTTTCAATACATCGTCTTCACGCAACCGCGCTGTTAAAGTAATGGTCTTGGCCAACTTGCACAGAACGGAAATTCACATAATGAGGAGTTTGGTTATGAAAAGAAGTCATCATTGCGGCGCATTAACGACCGCACACATCGGCGAAACCGTAACATTGAACGGCTGGGTACAGACCCGCCGTGACCTGGGGGGCGTACTGTTTATCGATCTGCGTGACCGCAGCGGTATTGTACAAGTGGTATTTAACCCGGCCTACTCCGGCGAAGCTCTGCAAATTGCTGACCGGGTACGTAGTGAGTATGTTATCGCCGTATCGGGTAAAGTGGTTAAACGTGATGAAGAGACCGTGAACAAAAACCTGCCTACAGGTGAAATTGAAGTTCAGATTACGGAAATCGAAGTGCTGAACGCGGCAAAAACGCCGCCATTCTTCATTGAAGATGGTGTGGAAGTCGATGAGTCCCTTCGCTTGAAATATCGTTATCTGGATCTGCGTCGTCCGGAAATGTACGAAACACTGAAATTGCGTTCCAAAGCGTCTAAAGTATTCCGTGACTACCTGGATGGAGAAGAGTTCGTTGAAGTGGAAACACCGATTCTTACGAAGAGCTCCCCGGAAGGTGCGCGTGACTATCTCGTACCAAGCCGTGTGCATGAAGGTGAATTCTTCGCTTTGCCGCAATCTCCGCAAATCTACAAACAATTGCTGATGGTCGGCGGACTTGAGCGTTATTATCAAATCGCCCGCTGCTTCCGGGATGAAGATCTGCGTGCAGACCGTCAACCTGAGTTCACACAAGTCGACATCGAGACTTCCTTCCTGGAACAGGATGACCTGCTGCCGATGATGGAAGAGCTGATGGCCAAATTGCTGCGTGAAACGAAAGGCATTGAGCTTGAGCTGCCATTCCAACGGATTACGTATGCAGATGCGATGGGTAAATACGGTTCAGACAAACCGGATCTGCGCTTTGGCATGGAGCTGGTGGAAATGAACGATATCGTAGCGAACAGTGGTGTAAAAGTATTTGCTTCTGTCATCGAAAAAGGTGGAGAAGTGAAAGTACTGAATGCCAAAGGCTGTGGCACGTGGAGCCGCAAAGAGATCGACGATCTCGGACCATTCGCAGCACGTTACGGTGCCAAAGGTCTGGCGTGGATTCAAGTGAAAGACGGCGAATTCAAAGGCCCAATCGTGAAATTCTTTACACCGGAAGAGATTGAAGCGGTAAAAGAACGCACTGGCGCTGAAGAAGGCGACTTGCTGCTCTTCTCTGCGGACAACAAAAAAGTGGTTGCAGACGTTCTGGGTGCACTGCGTCTGAAAATCGGCCGTCAACTTGGTCTGATTGATGACAGCAAATTCAAATTTGCCTGGGTTGTGGACTTCCCACTCCTTGGATATGATGAAGATGCGAAACGTTACGTGGCAGAACATCATCCGTTCACTCGTCCAAAAGACGAAGATGTGGCTCTGTTCGATACAGACCCGGGTGCGATTCGTGCTCAAGCTTATGACCTTGTTCTGAATGGTTATGAAGTAGGTGGCGGTTCAATGCGTATCTACAAACGTGACGTGCAAGAGAAAATGTTCGCTGCCCTTGGGCTTTCTCCAGAAGTATCCAATGAGAAATTCGGTTATCTGCTTGAAGCATTCGAATACGGAACTCCACCACATGGCGGTATCGCCTTTGGTCTTGACCGTCTCGTTATGCTGCTGGCAGGCCGTACAAACCTGCGTGAAACCATTGCCTTCCCGAAAACGGCAAGTGCAACCGATCTGCTCATGAACGCACCTTCTGAAGTGGACGGAGCCCAGTTGGAACAACTTCATATCCGTGTAGCCCGTAAACCGGTGGCGGAAAAGAAATAAAGGAGGCATCGATTCTCAATGCTCCATCAATTTTCAAGAACAGAGCTGGCAATCGGACCTGAAGGTCTGGATGCTTTGAAAAATAGTACAGTTGCCGTGCTTGGTATTGGCGGCGTGGGCGGTATAGCCGTTGAAGCCCTTGCTCGCAGCGGGGTTGGACGCATCATCCTGATCGATAAGGATGTGGTGGACATCACCAACGTTAACCGCCAGATTCACGCGTTGACCACGACCGTTGGTCAGAAAAAAGCCGATCTGATGGTGGACCGGGTCAAGCTCATTAACCCTGAGATTGATGCCATCGCCTTGAACATGTTTTACACGGAAGAAACGTATGAGGAACTGTTTAAATATGAACTGGATTATGTCTTGGATGCATCCGACACGATCATCTACAAAATCCATCTCATTAAGGAATGCCTCAAACGTAAGATTCCCGTGATTTCCAGCATGGGTGCGGCGAACAAAATGGACCCTACGAAATTCCAGGTCGCGGATATTTCCAAAACGTCCATGGACCCGATTGCCCGTGTAGTTCGTACAAAACTGCGCAAAGAAGGCATCAAAAAAGGGGTCAAAGTGGTCTTCTCTACGGAGGAGCCATTAAAGCCGCGTGAAGATGTTACTCAAAAGATCGTTCCTGAGAACGCACCGGAAATTCGCAAGGCAAAACAGCCACCAGCGAGCAACGCGTTTGTTCCTCCGGTAGCCGGACTGATCATGGTCAGTGTGGCAGTCAAGGAATTGATTGAAAATGCAGCGAAAAAACAACAATAACCTGTTGAGCGAAAAGCGTAGGTGCCTACAAGGCGCCTGCGCTTTTTTTATAGTCATCGCGTGATGTACTTCAATCCTAAAACCGTGTATGATATGTGGTGCTGCGCGAAATGATGATAAATATATAGAGAAATGGCAGTGTACATAGAGAGAGGGGAACAGAACGGATGAAACAAGGTTGGATGACCAGACGTCTCGGTGTGGAGCCGGGGGACCAGTGGAAAAAAGAGATTGTGGCGGGAGCCATCTCCTATTTTGCTGTCGTTTATATCGTGATGGTCAATGCTACAATTCTGGCAGATGCTGGCATGCCTTTACAGGCAGCGATGGTAGGCACACTGCTGACGTCTATTGCGGGTTGCTTGCTGATGGCATTCGGCGGAAAGTCACCTATTGTGGTTGTACCCGGAATGGGGATTAATGCATTTTTTACGTACACACTCGTACATTCCATGAAGCTGAGCTGGCAGGAAGCACTGGCCGTGGTGGCCGTTACAGGTATACTTTTTGCAATCGTTGCATTTACATCCCTATATAAATTGATCAGCGAAGCCATACCGAAAAACCTGCAGCATGGGATTACGGTGGGAATTGGCCTATTTTTGACCTTTATTGGTTTGCAGAAAAGCGGAATAGTTATTGCTCACCAGACCACGTTCGTAGCAATTGGGCATTTCAATGATCCTAATGTCATTACGGCCTGCGTAACACTGGTACTTGCTGTGATTCTATTCATACGTAATATTCAGGGCGGACTTCTCATCAGTATTCTGATCGGGACTGGACTTGCCTATGTGCTAGGTGCAGTGAATCCGGGTGAACCAGTGTCCGCGATGGAGGCGCTGCGTCAATACGGCGGGTTGTTTGGCGAATTGTCCCTGATGAAGCTGGCTGATGTTGCGTTCTGGATTGCTGTCTTTTTGCTGCTGCTGATTGTTGTATTCGAAAATATCGGATTGATTACGGCTCAGACGCAAATGATTGATCGCCCGCAGCGTTTCAAAGGCAGCCTGCGCGCTCTGTCGATCAGTACGGTATTGGCAGGTATATTCGGGAGCAGCCCTCCTGTAGCTGCGGCAGAGACTACGGCCGGGATTGCAGCAGGCGGACGCACGGGCTTGACACCGCTCGTTACAGCCGTGCTGTTCGGGGCGACTTTTTTCTTCATTCCGCTGCTCGGGTATATTCCGGACAGTGCAATAGCCCCCATTTTGATCATCATTGGCGGTTTGATGGTGCAAGGTGTGAAGGATATGGATTTTGGTGACTTTACAGAGGCATTCCCGGCATTTCTGATTATGGTCATGATTCCCTTTACGTATAGCATTGTGGACGGCATGGCGTTTGGTTTCATTGCCTATCCACTGGCGAAGCTGGCCGCAGGTCAGGGAAAACAGGTGCCTGTGGTCATGTACGGCATTTCGATACTCTTCTTGGCTAACTTCGTACTGCATGGTATTTTGTAAAAAGATTGAATCAATCGCTAACCAAAGAAAAACCCATATAAGTACGTACGTATGATCTTGGATAAACAGATGGAGAACGGGAGGAACAGGAATGGAAGAACAGCAGCAGCTGCAAGAGCTGAATGAGCCAAAGGTAGGGAAAAAGGGCTTCAAGGATTTCGTCAAGCTGATCACATCCACGAACCCTCCGAAGCTGATCCTGATTCTGGCCCTCATCTTAACCTTGATTCAAACAACGGCTGGATTGATTGTGCCCTTAATGACCAAAGGCTTGATTGATGGGCTGACAACTTCGGCGCTGGACAAATCGGTGATTTTTCTGCTGCTTGGAGCATTTGTCATTCAGGCCATCGCCTCGGGGATCAGTATCTATATGCTGAATTATGCCGGACAACGTGTGGTTGCCACACTTCGAACGAAACTGTGGAACAAGGTGCTATCCCTGCGTATGCCGTATTTCGACCGTAATCGTACAGGGGATACAATGAGTCGGATCACCAATGATACAAACCAGATCATGACACTGATCGCCGATTATCTCGTTTCGTTTGTATCCAACATTATTGCGGTTGTGGGTGGTGTAGCACTTCTCTTTTATCTGGATTGGGTAATGTCCCTCATTATACTCAGTCTGGTGCCACTAACTCTGTTGATTCTACTGCCGGTAGGCAGGAAAATGTACAAGATCTCCAAAAAACAGCAGGATGAGATGGCAGGGCTTACGTCTGTGCTTAGTCAGGTCATTGGCGAAATTCGCTTGGTGAAAGCCTACGGAACGGAGAAGCAGGAATCGGAAGCAGGAGACTCCCGAATTCGCAAAATGTTTGCATTCGGCCTGCAGGAAGCTCGCATCCTTGCACTGATCGGGCCGCTGTTCACCTTTGTCATGACCGCTGTACTCGTTGTCATTCTAGGTGTGGGTGGTATGCGTGTAGCGTCGGGGCTGTTGTCGCCAGGTGAGCTCGTTGCGTTCATTCTGCTGCTGTTCCAGGTCATTATGCCAATGGGTCAGTTCACAACCCTGTATTCACGTTTGCAAAAAGTGGTCGGTGCAACTGAACGCATTCAGGCTATTCTTGCACATGAAGAAGAACCACAACACAGTGTGAAATTAGCTCCAAAAGGCAACGAGACCATTGCATTCAACAACCTGCATTTCGCCTATGTCACAGGAGAAGAAGTCCTGCACGGTATCCATTTAACCGTTCCAGCGCGTAAAGTTACGGCGATCGTCGGTCCGAGTGGCAGCGGCAAATCAACTCTATTCTCACTGCTTGAGCAGTTTTACCTTCCCGGTTCGGGTAACATAACTTACGGTGGACAAGACATAAGGGATTATTCGCTCGCATCCTGGCGCAGCAAGATCGGATATGTTTCACAGGAGAGTCCGTTAATGGCAGGTACCATCAAGGACAACATTACCTATGGGCTTGGACGAGAAGCAAGTATGGACGAGATCCGGCATGCCGCAGACATGGCATATTCGTCCGCATTTATTGATAACTTGCCCCAAGGTTACGAGACCGAGGTGGGGGAACGTGGAATCAAGCTTTCGGGCGGCCAGCGTCAGCGTATTGCCATAGCCAGGGCACTGCTGCGCAGTCCGGATATCCTCATGCTTGATGAGGCAACGTCCAGTCTGGACAGTACTTCGGAACATGAAGTGCAGCAAGCCCTTTCGAATTTGATGGAGGGACGGACAACCGTTGTAATTGCGCATCGTTTGTCTACAGTCGTGGATTCGGATCAGATTGTTGTACTGGAGCAGGGCCATGTCACCGGGACGGGTACACATGCAGAGCTAATCAGCACGCATCCGGTATATCGTGAGCTGGCTCAGAAACAGTTTGTGGCACAAGATGGGAAGCCAGAGCCCGAGGAGTATTAATTGATAACGATGTAAACCGTTGTTCTCTCGTCTTAAAGGGACGGGAACAGCGGTTCATTTGTCTTTTCGTCCTGTTAACTGTAGCTTTTTGCCATTCAATATGATATAGTGGGTATCCTTTTGTGTCGTCAGATTGGCTATGCAAAAAAACATATTCTTAGGAGGTAACTGAAACATGTCAGACAGCTTTCAAAGTGCCTATCAAGAAGAAGAGTACAGGTTAGAGCGAACGATGGAGGAAGTGGATCGTCAGCTGGAACGGCTGAAGAATATACCGGTTTATACTGGCCACGATTTCACCGAACAAGTGCTGGAAGCCGGACGCGAAGAGCGCCGCACCGCCTTGTCCAAGAGCGCGCAGCAACCCTATTTCGGACGCTTGGATTTCGAAGAACAGGGCAGCGGTGCACGGAAGCCGCTGTATATTGGCAAAGTCGGCGTAGACCGCGAAGAGGTGGGAGAGCATCCGCTCGTCATCGACTGGCGCGCTCCTGTCGCGAGCCTGTTTTACTCATTTACCGGAGGGGAAGCCTCCGCAACCTACGAAGCACCGGAAGGCCTGATTGAAGGCCTGGTTTATCTGAAACGAAACGTTGTCATCCGGCAGCGGATATTGGAGCGTGTTGCAGACACATATAACCGGGATAGCGATCAGCCGGCCGTATCGGATGAGTTTCTCGTTTATCGGCTGGGAGAGAACAAGGATAACAAGCTTCGTGACATCGTATCTACCATTCAGGCAGAACAGGATCAGATCATTCGTGCGGCGAGAAACACCGCATTGATTATTCAGGGTGTGGCGGGTTCGGGGAAAACAACCGTTGCCCTGCACCGGCTGGCCTTTTTGCTGTATCAGTACAAAGAGCAGGTATCTGCAGAGAAGATGGTTATCTTCGCACCCAACCACATGTTCCTCGATTACATCTCGGATGTACTTCCGGAACTCGGCGTTGGAGATATTCAGCAGCGCACGTTCCCAGATTGGGCGATGAATCTGCTGGGATTGGAAATGCCTCTGGCAGATACGTCGGAGACACTGAATACCTGGTTTGAAACGCCGGATGCACGTCCCGAATTGAATGATGACGTACCTGGGCGTTATAAGGGCTCGATACGCTTCATGAAACTCATTCAGGAATGGCTGTCAGGCATGGAGGAGGAATCGGTACCCGATCTGGACTTCAGTCCCTGGGACGGTGCGGTACTTAGCAAGGCAGAGATCGAAAGCTGGTTTAGCGAAGAATATAAGCACTACCCACTGGCTAAACGTAAGGAGCGCGTAATGGCGCGGATCCACCGCTGGATCGAAATGGAGCTCAAGAAGCCTTGTCCCGAGAGCGTGCGTAAAGAACGCAAAAAGAAAGCAGCGACACGTGAAAAAGCATACGCCAAAAAGTGGCCCCAATATGAACCGCTTACGCTATATAAACAGCTGTTCAAGGCTGCTAAGGGTGGCTCAGTTCCTGCTTCACTAAGCAGTCTTATTCCCAAAGGTGTGATGAAGCAGACGACAGCAGATCTGAAGCAGGATGTTATTCGTGAAGAGGATCTGCCTGCGCTCGTGTATATTCACACACTTATTCATGATATTGAAGGAGCGGAACGATTCGATCATGTCGTGATTGATGAAGCGCAGGATTTCTCGCCATTTCACGTCGCTCTGCTGGATCTGTTTGTCAAAGGACATTCCTTCACCATCCTGGGTGACTTGTCCCAAGGTATTCATGAGTATCGCGGGGTTCATGCATGGGAAGAGGTGAGCACCCTGTTTCCCGACGAGCAGAATGCATATTTTGCCTTGACCCGGAGCTATCGTTCCACCATGGAAATTATTGATTATGCCAATACGATACTGGAACGTGGGGTCAAAAGCGGAATTACGGCGATTCCTGTCTTCCGGAGCGGAGATCCGGTTCGAACATTAGCCTATGAGGGTGAAGGAAGAACGAAGAGTCTTAAACGGGCTTTGAAGCTGTTAACGGTGAAAGACTACCGCACAGTATCCATTCTGACGCGTACCCTGCATGAAGCGGTTGAGCTTCATCGTGAACTTCTGGATGCGGGCTGGGACCTGAACCTGATCGATGGCGGCAAGAAGAAATATACAGGCGGACATTCCGTTTTACCTGTCTATCTGTCCAAGGGACTAGAGTTTGATGCGGTTATTGTGGCAGATGCGGATGAGCAGCATTATCTGTCTAATGCGGGCGATGCCAAGCTGCTGTATGTGGGCTGTACAAGGGCATTGCACGAGTTGTGGCTGTTCCATGATGGTGACCTACCGTCTTATGCGGCCGCAACACACCATTCTGAAGGCGAATCGGTAACCATTCAGGGCTGGCCGGATAGTGACACCGAATAAACATGGGTAGAGCAATGTAATATCAAGAATATAAAAGGCATGTCGTTCATGGGTAAATCCCATAAGCGCATGCCTTTTTCTGCTGGTGTATGACAATCTCAACTCATTGGAGGAGAATGCTTGCGGAGTTCAGATGAGCGTTCTTTCCTTTTCTGTGCAGATGAACGACGATTAACCATAAAAATACCAACACCTATGAGTATGCCGCCAGCACCAACGAACCACTGGACCTGTTCCTGCAGTAAAATCCAGCTCGACAATACTCCAAAGAATGGTGTCAGAAACAGATAGGAACTGGTTTGGGCGGGGTCACTATGCTGCAGCAAATAGAACCAGAGTGAGAACTGGATTATGGAGCATACAAGCGTCAACCAGAGCAGCACTGCAACCGAGGTGGGGTTCACCATAAAATAAGGCTGTTCAGTCCATGTGCTAAGCAGAAGCAGTACTGCGCCTCCAGCGAGCATCTGGTACGCGGTAAGCACAAAGGTATCGTAACGATCACCCCAGCGTTTAATAAGTAATGTGGAGACTGCGAAGGAAACCGCACCACCAATTCCAATCCAGGTTCCGGGGCTAAAACTCATTTGCGAGCCAAAGGTTAATAGGACGCCGGCGAGGCCGAGGATTACACCCATCCACTGGCTGAAGCGATACGTTAACCGATACAATAAAGCACTGATGATAATGACCAGCAACGGATTGGTAAAGGTAAGAATGGCAGATTCACCGGATGTAATCCAGTTCATGCTGTAATATGCGCATCCCATCACTCCAGCAGATTGGAACAGGCCAATTAAAATGATTCTTAGCCAGGCTTGCCATCCTGCAGGTAGAGGGCGTTTCCGCAGAAACCAGGCCATCAGGCCCCCTGCCAGTACGTAACGCATGCCCATGAGCAGGAACGGTGGAGCATACAACATGCCGATTTTGCCAACCGGAAAAGAAGTGCCCATAATGAATGTGGTTAACAAGATCCATATTGTATATTTCATTGGTTTCATCGCGCGGCTGTCAGCTTGAGTACCGGGGCTCATACCGTCTGACCGCCATCTACGGTAATGAGCTGTCCGGTCATGGATGGCTGTTCAAGCGCAGCACATATCATGTACGCAATATCCTCAGGCGAAGAAATTCTCTGTAATAACAACGAGCCACCGAGACGATTCATTCGTTCCTCGTTTCCGGCCCACCAACGGGTTGCAACGGCGCCAGGGACGATGGCATTCACCCGAATGAGCGGTGAGAGTGCGTGGGCAAGAGATAAGGTCAGGCCGTGAACTGCCGCTTTGGAAACCGCATAAGGGAGAGAGGAGCCGGAACCTGTGCTGCCCGCAATACTTCCCAGGTTCACAATGGAGCCGCTGCCCGCTTTCTGCATTCCTTCCGCCACTGCACGAGCGCAATGAAACATGCCCTTCACGTTCACATCATACAGTTCATTCCAAACATCCTCCGTAACGGATTCCAGATCCTGCAGAGGAATGTGACGGGTGATTCCGGCATTGTTAACAAGGGCAGTTATGGGGCCATACGTTTCGGTAACTGTCGCGACCATCTGCCGGACGTCCATGTCACCAGCAACGTTGGCTTGAACAGCGAATGCCCGACCTCCTTCATCCACGATCTGTTGAACCGTTTCTTCTGCCGCATTCCGCGACCGGGAGTAGTTGACAGCGACCCGTGCTCCCTTTTGAGCCAGCAGCAGACTCACCGCACGTCCAATGCCTGTTCCGCCGCCTGTAATTAAGGCTACTCGGTTGTTCCAGTATGTCATGTTGAACACTCCTTATCATCATCCAGCTGGTGAACTGGTTTGGAATCTACATGAATTGTAGTCCTGTTTGCGCATGGAGTATAATGATTGTTAGTGAACTGGCCATCATTTTGAATGATGTCAGAAGTGGGGGATAAGATGGAGAGCGGAGATCTTCGAATATTTCAATGTGTGGCACAGGAAGGAAACTTGACGAAAGCTGCTTCGAAGCTGGGATATGTACAATCCAACGTCACGGCCCGGATCAGACATCTGGAAGCAGAGGTGGGCACCAAGCTGTTCATTCGTCACAACCGGGGAATGACGTTATCTCCAGCGGGAGAGATGCTAATGAGTTATGCAGATAAAATTATTGGTCTGCTGAACGATGCCTCTAAAGCGCTTCAGGCGACAAGTGCGCCATCGGGTCCATTGCGAATAGGCTCTACGCAGACTGCAGCAGCGGTGCGATTGCCCGAACTTTTTGCAGCATATTATAGGCGATACCCTGACGTGTCCTTGTCACTGACCACTGGGAATTCGCAAGCGCTTATAGACCAAGTTATCGGGTATGAATTGGAAGGTGCATTTATTGGTTGTGCCTGCGATCATCCCGAGATCGCGTCTCTGGATGTATTTGATGAAGAACTGTTTGTGGTTTCATCTGGTGTAATGCCAGAAGATGAGCTTACTCGTAAACCGATCCTTGTTTACAGCATGGGATGTTCTTACCGTCAGACGTTAGAGGAGTGGTTGCTATCCTGCGGGGTAAATCGCCCTATAATCATGGAATTTGGCACATTGGAAGCCATTATCAGTGGCGTAGCATCGGGGATGGGCATCTCATTGTTACCAGAGATTGTTATTCGTCAGCAGATGAATAGTGGCATACTTCGCAAGCATTCGCTTCCCGCGGGCATGAGCCGGATGATGACTCGTTTTATTACACGCAAGGATGCGTTTGTCAGCAGTGCGCTTGGTGCATTTATGGCTATGCTGCCGCGGGATTATGATATGATAGAGAGTAGAGAATATTGAGGTGTTTAGATCCAATCTAGGATAGGCAATCCGTTAAGGAAGTGATGAGCAGTGGATTTATTTTCGTTTCAACAGGACTCCAAACCCCAGGCAAGACTGCTTGCTGATCGCATGCGACCAGAGCATCTTGATGAATATATTGGACAAGAACATATTATTGGATCAGGTAAGCTGCTGCGGCGCGCGATTGAAGCAGACCAGATCTCGTCCATCTTGTTATACGGCCCTCCCGGCTGCGGGAAGACGACGCTTGCCCACATCATCTCCAAGCATACACAGGGAGAGTTTGTTCGTCTGAACGCAGTGGACGCCTCGGTGAAGGACGTTCGTGAAGTTATCGAGCAGGCACAGACAAACAAGCAGCTGTACGGAACCAAAACCATATTGTTCCTGGATGAGGTACACCGCTTTAACAGTTCCCGTCAGGATGCATTGCTGCCAGCAGTGGAGAAGGGCACCATCATATTTATCGGTGCTACGACAGAGAATCCATTTCACTATGTGAATGGAGCCTTGATGAGCCGTTCAACCCTTTTTCAGCTCGAGTCGCTGAACAAGGCACATTCGCTTGTTGCAATGCGCCGTGCGCTGGCGGATTCCGATAAAGGGCTTGGATTCATGGAACTGCAGGCAGATGACGAAGCTCTGGATCATATTGCCACCATGGCCAATGGAGACATTCGGCGTGCTCTAAATGCGCTGGAATTGGCTGCGCTGACCACGCCGCCTGAGAAGGATGGGTCCATTCATATTACGCTTGCCGTGGCAGAGGAGTCGATTCGTCGTCCGATTGTGAAGGCGGATGAGTCCACCCAATATGATGTGCTGTCTGCTTTTCACAAGAGCATTCGCGGTTCAAGTGATGCTGCATTGTTCTGGTTTTTGTACGCAGTAGAGAAGCTTGGCATGGACCCGATGACATTTATCAGGCGTCTGATTGCCGCGAGCAGCGAAGATATCGGTCTGGCGAATCCACAAGCGATGACCCAAGCTATAGGTGCACTGGATGCCTACCGTAACAACGGATGGCCCGAAGCGAAGCTGAATATTGCACAGGCCATTTTATTCGCAGTGGAGAGTCCGAAGTCGAATGCGGTATACACGGCCATTTCGAAGGCGATGAGCGCCATCGATGAGGTGAAGTCGGCTGAGGTACCGCTCCATTTAAGGGATACCCATTACTCGGGAGCAGTGAAGCTGGGACATGAAGGTTATCAATACCCTCATAATTATCCGGGGCACTATGTGAAGCAGGAATATCTGCCCAAACAGCTCTCGCGAAGAGTATTCTATGAAGCAACAGAGCAAGGCAATGAGTCGAAAATCAGGCTGAACCAACAGCGGAGAAAAGAACTGTAAGATTGATGACCCGGGGGATGCATACAACATGAAAGAGCTTCTGTATATAGGCGCTGGCGGATTTTTGGGTACACTGACCCGATATGCCATTCAATTGGGGATTCCATCAGCCAATGTAGGCTTTCCTTGGGCAGTCCTGCTGATTAACGCGCTTGGCAGCCTGTTTTTGGGCTGGTTCTTTACCATTGCCGTCCCAGACAAAATAATAGCTCAACTTCGTCTTGCGATAGGCACCGGATTTACAGGTGCATTTACTACATTTTCTACATTTACGCTGGATATTGTCCGCCTATCCGAGAACGGCATGTGGACGAAGGCCGTAATTTATATAGTGGCGAGTTTGCTCGCGGGTTTGCTGCTCTGCGCGTTGGGAATCCAGCTTGGACAGCTCATGCGGGGTGAATCGTCACAGGATGGTGCAGCATGATGATCTGGATTGGACTGGCAGGTACTTTGGGGGCCATACTTCGTTACAGTCTGGGGCGATGGATCTCAGGAAAATTGGGCACAGCTATTCCATGGGGGACTTGGATCATTAATATCAGTGGTTCTCTGCTGCTGGGCTTGTTATATGGATGGCATCAATCAGAGATGATCTCGGATGGACTTTGGGTTGTGTGGGGCACCGGATTTTGCGGAGCCTATACAACGTTCTCGACCTTCGGGTATGAAACGATTCAATTGCTCACCATGAAACGGTATCCATCAGCTATTCTATATGTAGTAAGTTCCGTTTTACTGGGTGTAGCTGCCTCCTTTGCTGGCGTTTGGTTCACGGCATAACTAAAAATTTTAAATGTTTTTTCAGGAAAAAGCAGGAAAAAAGCCATCCTTCATGGTATACATGAAAGATGGCTTTTATGATGGGAATACAGGGTATTCCACATAATCTATACATATTGAAGGCTTTCCTGATTATTGCATTGCTGGTACAGGTACTTTTTGAACCTGATCAATCGTGCCACCGCCGAGACAAACATCACCATCATAGAATACAACGGCTTGTCCCGGGGTAATCGCTTTTTGTTGTTGATCGAACTGTACATCCACGCTTCCGTCTTCCTGCCAAGTCAGAGTGACACCTTGATCCGGCTGACGGTAACGGAATTTGGCGGTGCAGCGGAAAGGTACGTTAGGCACTTGGTCAGCACCAGCAATCCAGTTAACGCCAGTAGCCGTCAAACCTGTTGAGTACAGGCTCGCGTGCGCATCGCCTTGAACCACAAGCAGCTGATTTTTCTCCAGATCCTTATCGGCCACGAACCAAGGTTCACCATTGCCGGAACCGCCAATACCCAAACCTTGGCGCTGTCCGAGGGTGTAATACATCAGTCCGTCATGACGGCCTTTTACTTCACCCGTTACAATATCAACCATGTCTCCGCCTTTGGCAGGAAGGTAGTTGCTCAGGAATTCCTTGAAGTTACGCTCGCCGATAAAGCATACACCTGTGCTGTCTTTTTTCTTAGCCGTGTACAGGCCTGCTGCTTCAGCAATTTTCCGTACTTCCGGTTTAGGAAGATGGCCGATCGGGAACATCGCTTTGGACAGCTGGTTCTGGCTTAGTGCATTAAGGAAGTAGGTCTGGTCCTTGTTGCTATCTACGCCACGCAGCAGTTTGAACGTGCCGTCTTCTTCGATAAGGCGAGCATAGTGCCCTGTGGCAACGTAGTCAGCGCCCAAATCAAGCGCCTTGTTCAGGAATTCGCCAAATTTGATCTCGCGATTGCACATGACATCTGGATTTGGCGTCCGACCTGACTTATATTCATCAAGGAAATAGGTAAATACTTTATCAAAGTACTCTTTCTCGAAGTTGACAGTGTAATAAGGAATGCCGATCTGTTCACAAACCCGGCGAACGTCCTCTGAATCTTCTTCAGCGGTACAGTGGCCGAACTCGTCCGTGTCATCCCAGTTTTTCATGAAAATGCCGATGACATCGTATCCCTGCTCCTTCAGCAGCAAGGCGGTAACGGAAGAATCGACACCTCCGGACATGCCAACGACGACCCGAGTGTTCTCAATTGTTTTGGACATCGTTATCACCATTTCTATATATAAATGTGTTTCGCTTCTATTCTAGCATAACCGGACTCAAGTTACGATACACCCGGCCAATTTTGGATAGTGTCCACTCCAGGCGCACAATTTGGAATATCGTCAATCTTTCTTTTCCATAAAGCTTGCAGATATGTTAACATTAGCTGAGGGTTATGATCGGAATACGGAGGATTACGTGCATGAGATCTGTATTATTCATATCCCCCTGTGGCGGATCATGAAAAACACGGTCTTGCATCACGCCAAGTATATATTGTAATAGTTTTTCTGAAAATTGAAAGAGGTGACTCCTTTGAAAATATCGACAAAAGGCCGTTATGGGCTAACTATCATGATGGAGCTGGCAGCCAGAACTGGCGAAGGCCCTACATCCCTTAAAAGCATTGCGGAGCGCAATCAGCTCTCGGAACATTATCTGGAGCAGCTGATCGCACCGCTGCGTAATGCCGGACTCGTCAAGAGTATCCGTGGAGCATACGGCGGATATATCTTGGCAGGAGATCCTGCAACAGTGACTGCAGGTGACGTGATTCGTGTTCTGGAGGGGCCGATCTCCCCAGTGGACTTCACCGAGGAAGATGACCCGGCCAAACGGGATCTGTGGCTGCGCATTCGTGACAGCATTGCAGAGGTGCTGGATTCCACAACGCTCAAAGACCTGATTTCATTCCAGGATCAGGAACAAAAAGACAGCTACATGTTCTACATCTAATCAAGGTGGTTATGGAACATTCAGCCATACACTAAAGCCCCCATTATGGGGGCTTTAGCCATGCAAAGCAACATTTTATACCCATAAATCAAATGAAATTTCAACATATAACGGGGTGAATTCAATGAACAGAATTTATTTGGACCACGCTGCATCCACGCCCATGCATCCGCAGGTGGCGGAAGCGATGATGAAAGTCATGACAGGCCAATATGGCAATGCTTCGAGCATACACTCTTTTGGACGGGATGCGAAGCGGACGGTTAGCGGAGCAAGGGACAGTATTGCGGCTTCCTTGGACTGTTTCCCGGATGAACTCGTATTCACGAGTGGTGGCACGGAAAGTGATAATCTGGCGATCTTTGGTGCGGTTTCTGCGCGAAAAGAGCAGGGGAAACACGTGATTACAACGGTGATTGAACACCATGCGGTTCTTCACAGCTGCCAGGAGCTTGAACGTCAAGGTTATGAAGTTACCTATCTGCCTGTCGACGAGCATGGAAGAATAAGTTTGGATGAGCTTCAGGAGGCGATTCGGCCGGATACGGTACTGATTACGATGATGTTTGCCAATAACGAGGTAGGAACGATTCAACCCATCCGCGAAATAGGGGAGCTGGCACGGAAGCATCAGATTTTATTTCATACCGATGCAGTACAGGCTCTGGGCACCCAAAACATCTCTTGTAAAGATCTACCGGTTGACTTGATCAGTTTCTCTGCGCATAAAATTAATGGGCCCCAAGGTGTAGGGGCACTTTATGTGCGTCGTGGCATTGTACTGGAAGCCAAATCCCATGGAGGACTGCAAGAGCGTCAGCGCCGAGCAGGTACGGAGAATATAGCAGGAATTGCCGGATTTGCAGAGGCACTCAACATTGCGACAGCGCAAGCAGAGACGCATCGTCAGCATGACCTGGAATTACGGAAGCTTTTGTTAAAACAGCTGGAAATCCATGTGGGCAAAGCCCATTTTCACGTGAACGGTCATCCCGAATATACGCTGCCCAACATTCTGAATATCAGTTTTCCTGAGGTATCTACAGAAACCATGTTAATGAACCTGGATATGGAAGGCATCGCGGTTGCGAGCGGTTCTGCATGTACATCAGGCTCTCTCGAAGTATCTCATGTACTCAAAGCAATGATGCTGCCGGAGGCATTTTTGCATTCAGCGATTCGTTTTAGCTGGGGATTGGGTAATACTACGGAAGAAATCATGAAAACCGCCGAAAAAATTGGAACCATTCTTGAACGATTGCGTAATAGACCCTAAGGGGCTCTTTTGCACATGGAACAAAAGGAGGGAAGAAGTTCCATTTCATCGGTTAGATAGAAGCGGTTTTGATGATCGGCGTCTGATTGCCACTCATCAACTTTGGGCATACCTAGCAATAGCGCCGCGCCTATTTAATGATAAGAAGATGAGGAGGACCCTGCGATGAAGCTTCAGGAAATGATCGGACTAGCCGTTTTTGATGTCGAGGACGGGAAACAGGTCGGTAAG
This sequence comes from Paenibacillus sp. PvP094, assembly GCF_040546835.1. NCBI lineage: Bacteria > Bacillati > Bacillota > Bacilli > Caryophanales > Paenibacillaceae > Paenibacillus > Paenibacillus sp. PvP094. The sequence goes on from NZ_JBEPOM010000001.1 coordinate 3,450,549, forward strand.
ATCCAGGATTTCATTGTTAGTGACGATTGGAAAATTGAAGGCATTGAACTTGAGAACAAAGGCCTGTTTACCAATCATGTCAAAATCGTGCAGTGGCAAGACATTGTTGCCTACGGCGAAGATGCCGTCATGATCCGTAATCAACAGGCTGTCCGCAAGACGGGAGCCGACGACATAAAACACACGTATCTTCTTGGCCAATCTAAATTGAAAGAGATGTCTGTGCTGACCGAGGAAGGTTTGCTGCTTGGACGAGTCTCCGATGTTTATTTTGACCAAGAGTTGGGAAATACAATAATAGGGATTGAAATTACGGACGGTTTTGTGTCCGATCTGATCGAGGGCCGTAAATGGCTGCCATGTACAAGCGATATGTCTATCGGGGAAAGTGCCATTATGGTGCCTCCACTGAGTGAACAGCGCTTGGAAAATGCCATTCATTCTGTTAATGGATAGGTGAATGTATATGAAATGTCCAAATTGTAGTTCCAAAGATATTGGGAAAATTGGTTCCCACCAGTTCTATTGCTGGGGTTGCTTTATTGAACTGAACGTAAACGGTGAGAAAATGTCTGTATATCAAGTTGAAGAAGATGGAACGCTCAGCTCGCTTGACGATCTATTCTTCGGGGAAGAGCTGCCACAGGACTTCCCGCATCTGCACGCATCTTCTTAAAATGCGAGTGAAACTTCCTCTATATGCGGTTTTGTGACAACGAACGTCACGGACCATGTCGCAAAGCGACGACAGATGTGTATAGATGACAGTTACATAGCAGTCTGTCCAGCATACATTAATGTATGCCGGGGCAGGCCTCAACATGCGTCTCCTTCCTTAGTGAAGGGGGCGCTTTTTTGTTTTCTTCTTTTCCACATCTGTGCGGGGTTAATAAATATTCCCTTTCCTACATATACTGACTCTCAGAGCCAGTCCAAAGGGGAGAGATGCAAGTGGAGCAATTAACAAAAAACAAGCTGTTCCGTTATGCCATCTGGCTGCTGCTCGGCTTGATCATTCTGTATTTTATATGGCTGTTAAGGCCCTTGCTGCTTCATATATACGGATTCCTGAAAACCGTTCTTGCACCGTTTATCGTGGCTCTTATTATTTCCTATGTGCTTAATCCCATTGTAAGTATGTTGGGCGGACGGAAGGTGCCACGCTCCATCGCTGTTTTGCTGATCTATGCTTTTTTTCTCACCTGTATCGGCGTTATACTCATGAATGTCATCCCGGTGCTGATTGAACAGCTTGAAGAACTGAACGAGCATATGCCTGAATTGTCGATGCGCGCGCAGAGCTTAATGAACAGCATGGATCATAAATTGATGCCACCAAGTGTACGCACAGGCATGAACAGCTGGTTCTTCCAGATGGAAGACCGTCTCACCCAAGGCATAACGATGTTGATGGACAACATCGGAGCCACGATCAATGTGCTGTTTAACGTATTTATTGTTCCGTTTCTCATTTTCTATATGTTAAAAGACTTTGAGGTGTTCGAACGCACGGTCGTTGCGTATCTGCCGCGTTCTCGCCGCAAAGCCATCGTATCGGTCATGAAGGAGATTGATACGGCACTCGGCAATTATATTCGGGGACAGTTCATCGTCTGTGTCATTGTTGGCATCTTCGCCTATATCGGTTACGTGATTATTGATATGCCTTACGCGCTGCTGCTGGCCAGCATTGTAGCCGTATTTAATATTGTGCCATACCTGGGGCCTTTCCTGGGTGCGGCGCCAGCTGTAGTTATGGCTTCAACCGTATCTGTTAAAATGGTCCTGCTGGTGGTCATCGTAAACACGCTATGTCAGGTGCTGGAGAGCAATGTCATCTCCCCGCAGGTTGTAGGGCGGACGCTGCATCTGCATCCATTGTCGATTATTTTTGCGCTGCTTGTAGGTGGAGAGCTGGCAGGGATTGTAGGTCTTATTCTGGCGGTGCCTGTTTTTGCCGTTTTGAAAGTCATCGTGCAGCACTTTTTTGCCTATTACATCAAGCGAAGAACGGATTGACAGCCCGGGGGTGAAGCATCTTGGGGTACATTGACACTCGCATGGCGTACCGATATAATGAAGTCACATGTTTCAAAAATGAAATCGATGATGAAATGAAGTACGCCGGGGGTTCCTTTCCTCAGAGAATAGACTTCTTCGGATCAGATTCAGATCTGACCGATGGCTGGAAGAGTCTTGAAAGTTGAAGCGGCGGAAAGCTGATTTCGGAGTGCAGGACAACCCTGCCGGGCGCGACCGTTATTCGCATTAACGAGGAGATTGCTGATTTGGTCCGAAATGAGGGACAGGCAGCAATAACCAGGGTGGTACCGCGATAACATCGTCCCTGATATTTCAGGGGCGTTTTTTGTGTTTGTTTTTACAAAAGCAATGTTTACCAACCGGGGCAAATAGCACCGGACTATTATAATTAATTGGGGGCAGTCCGTATGAAAGCCAGTGAAATCCGTTCCAAATGGATAGAGTTTTTTGCAAGTAAAGGTCACAAAATTGAGCCAAGCGCATCGCTCGTACCTCACAACGATCCTTCCCTTTTGTGGATCAATGCGGGAATGGCGCCGCTTAAGCCGTATTTTGACGGACGTGAGAAACCGGAGAATCCGCGTCTCGCGAACTCCCAGAAATGTATTCGTACCAACGATATCGAGAATGTCGGCAAAACACGCCGTCACCATACGTTCTTCGAAATGCTGGGTAACTTCTCCATCGGAGATTATTTCAAAGAAGAAACCATTACTTGGGCATGGGAATTCCTGACGAGCAAGGAATGGATCGGATTCGATCCAGAGCGTCTGTCGGTAACGGTTTATCCGGAAGACGAAGAAGCTTTCAAACTGTGGAACGAAAAAGTGGGATTGCCGGCAGAACGTATCATCAAACTGGATGAGAACTTCTGGGATATCGGTGAAGGCCCATGCGGTCCATGTACCGAAATATTCTATGACCGCGGTGAAGCCTACGGCAATGACATGAACGATCCGGAAATGTACCCGGGCGGGGAAAACGAGCGTTACCTTGAAGTATGGAACCTGGTATTCTCCCAGTTTAATCACAACAAGGATGGCAGCTATACGCCGCTTCCTAACAAAAACATTGATACAGGTGCAGGTTTGGAGCGTTTTGCTTCCATTCTGCAGAACGTGGATTCCAACTTTGACACAGACCTGTTCCAACCGATGATTCAAAGAACAGCGGCACTTGCCGGTGTGAAATACAACGACAGTGTTGAGATTGATGTAGCGCTGAAAGTTATTGCTGACCATATCCGTACCGTTGCTTTTGCAGTAGGCGATGGCGTTCTGCCAAGTAATGAAGGACGTGGATACGTTATCCGCCGCCTGCTGCGCCGTGCTGTACGCTACGGAAAGGTTCTCGGATTGGACCGTCCATTCCTCTATGAACTGACAACAACAGTCGGTGAAGTCATGGGCGTATACTACCCAGAGGTGGTGGACAAGCAAGAATTTATCGCGAAGGTCATTAAAACCGAAGAAGAACGGTTCCACGAAACACTTAGTGACGGATTGGCGATTCTGGCAGACATCAGTGCTGCAGCCAAATCCGAAGGTCGTACGGTAATCAGTGGTCCGGAAGCATTCAAATTGTATGACACATATGGCTTCCCGTTTGACCTTACTGAAGATTATGCGGCAGAGCATGGCTTGACTGTTGATCGTGAAGGTTTCGATGCATCCATGCAGGAACAACGTGATCGTGCACGTGCAGGCCGTCAGGAAAGCGAAAGCATGAAGGTCCAAGGCGGACCACTTGCTGATCTGGAGGTTAAAAGCGAGTTTGTTGGTTATACTGACCTGTTGACGGAAGCAAAAGTGGTTGCCATTGTTGCAGGCGATGCCCTTGTCGATTCAGTAAGCGAGGGACAAACCTGTCAGGTGATCCTCGATAAAACTCCGTTCTATGCAGAGAGCGGCGGACAAGTCAGCGATCAGGGCTTGCTGCGCGGAGCAGGCGTTACTGCCAAAGTACAAGGGCTGTTCAAAGCTCCGCAAGGACAGCACGTACACATGGTAAGCGTAGAGTCGGGTGAATTGCGTGTAGGTGATGTGATTCAAGCGGAAGTGGATGCGTCCAAGCGCGGAGATATTATCAAAAACCATACCGCTACCCATTTGCTGCACAAAGCACTTAAGGATGTGCTGGGTACGCATGTCAATCAGGCAGGTTCCCTTGTGGAGCCGCAGCGCCTGCGGTTTGACTTCTCTCACTTCGGTAGCATTACACCGGAAGAATTGACAGAGATTGAACGTCAGGTGAATGAGCAGATCTGGAATCGCCTGAATGTGAACATTGAATTGAAGGCCATTGATGAAGCCAAAGAAATGGGCGCTATGGCATTGTTCGGTGAAAAATATGGAGATATTGTACGTGTCGTACAAATCGGTGACTACAGTTTGGAACTTTGTGGCGGCTGTCACGTAAACAATACATCGGAGATTGGCATGTTCAAGCTTGTCAGCGAGAGCGGCATTGGTTCCGGTGTACGCCGGATCGAGGCTGTAACCGGTCGTGGTGCGTACCTCTTCGTTGAAAGTCAGCTGGAGCTGCTCAAGCAATCGGCAGCCCTGCTCAAAGCCAATGTTGCAGATGTGCCTAAACGGATCGAAGGTCTCAACCAACAGCTGAAAGAAGCTGCGAGAGAAACGGAATCGCTGCAAAGCAAGCTGAGTGCCATGGAAGCAGGCTCGTTGACGGATCAAGTGGTACAGGCAGGAGATACACAAGTGCTCGCAGCCCGCGTGGACGCACCGAACATGGATGCACTGCGTACCGTTGCCGACGAATTGAAAGTGAAGCTGCCTGATGCTGTGCTCGTTCTGGGTGCTCCTGCAGATGGCAAAGTAAACTTTGTGGTTGCTGTTCCTGCTGAGAAAGTGAAGCAAGGTCTTCATGCCGGTAAAATCGTCAAGGAAGTTGCAGCAGTATGCGGCGGTGGCGGCGGTGGACGTCCAGACATGGCACAAGCCGGAGGCAAGGATGCGTCCAAGCTGGATGAAGCACTGAAACTGGCCGTTTCACTCATCGCACAATAACGGACAAGCAAAAAACACAATTGCATTCTCCTTTATTTACTCGTGGCAGTCAGAATATGTTATTATATAAGCAGAAATCAATTCGGCAGGACATGGTCCCCATGTTCATGCAGGAGCGAGGTGTCATCAATGGACTCCATGGATAAGACGGTTAAATTTAATGTGAAAGCTGACGAGCAGGAAGCATCCTCCAAAGAGATTCTTCTCACGGTGTATGATGCACTGGTGGATAAGGAGTATAATCCAATCAACCAGATTGTCGGGTATCTGATTTCGGGAGACCCTGCATACATTCCTCGTCATAACAACGCACGCAGTCTGGTCCGGAAGAAGGAGCGCGACGAGCTGATTGAAGAGCTTGTACGTTCTTATCTGGCCAATCACCGGTAATGTATACCGCTTCCGCTGTGAGCAGCCATGCATGCAGCGGGAAATGAACCGACAGAAGACAGCCTGAAGCTTGAGAAGGGAAGAATCTTATCTTCCCGCACGGGCTTGAGGATGGGAGAGCATGGATGAAAATATTAGGTTTGGACTATGGGGACCGAAGAATCGGAGTTGCCGTTAGTGACGCCTTCGGTTGGACTGCCCAGGGATTAGAAGTGCTTGAACGCCGCCGGGATGAAGGTGAGTTCGGTCGCATTGCTGAACTAGTGCGTGAGCACGAAATCAGCGAGATCGTTGTCGGGCTCCCCAAAAACATGAACGGCACCGTAGGGCCGCGTGGTGAAATTTGCATTGCTTTTGCCGAACGCCTGCGGGGCGAACTGAATTTACCTGTTCACCTTTGGGATGAACGGCTGACAACCATGGCAGCAGAACGAACGCTGATTGAAGCGGATGTCAGTCGAAAAAAACGCAAGCAGGTTGTGGACAAAATGGCCGCAAGCTTGATTTTGCAAAATTATTTGGATGCGAACAGTAAAAGGTGAGGGGGATCAACAATGGCTGAAGATCAACTGGGTATGGAAGAAGAATCGGAGATTATTTACATCGCGGATGACGAGGGCAATGAAGAAGAATTCGAAGTCATCATGAAGTTTGAAGTAGATGGGTCGGAGGCCAAGTATATGATGGTTGCTCCGGTTGAACCTGAAGATGGCGAAACGGATGTATATGCATTCCGTTACGAAGAAGATGGCGACGATATTAAACTTTTCGTCATCCAAGATGATGCCGAATGGGATATTGTCGAGGAGACGTTTAATACATTTTTAGCTGAAGATGAAGAGGAAGCGAACTAAATGACGGAATATAGCCGCAAAGACCTGAAATGGACAGATTCACTGCGTCTGGCATTCGGTGCTCATGTTGAGCTCGAGGAAGAGAACGGTAAATCGCAACCGTATGACTTGTTGGCTGAGTTTGAAGTCCATGGTCAACAGTACGCGGTACTCCGCAGTTCATTGCGTCCTTATGACGAGGTTGAACTTCTGCGGGTATTGCCGGGAAGCGAAGACCAGATCATGCCTGAGTTAGTTACGATTGATGATGACGAAGAATGGGAGAACATCTCGGAACTGTACGATGAGTGTACCCTCCCGATTGACGAAGATTAACCAGCTTCAAATTGAAGAAACCGGAAGGGCGGAGAAGTCCGCTCTTTTTGGTTGTGTAAAGGAGTTGTGTCTTTTTTGAAAGGGAAAGTCATATTAGTCATTCTGCTTATCCTTGTAATTGTGGCCGGAGGGGCAGGTGCTGCAGTCTGGAACATGATGCGACCTGTTTCGGATTCGGCAGAACCGGTTGTATTCGAGATCAAAAGCGGATCTGGAACATCGCAAATTGCGGATCAGCTTGAGCAAGAGGGACTGATTCGAAGTGGTCTAGCTTTTAAAGGGTATTTGAAGTGGAAGAACCAAGGATCGAGTTTTATGGCAGGTACATATTCCATGAAGCCTGGCGTGTCATACGATGAGATTATTACCAAGCTGAACAGCGGTGAAGTTGTACCGGAAGAAATGGTGAAGTTTACGATTCCTGAAGGATATACTGTACTGCAAATGGCAGATAAATTGTCTGCAGAAGGTGTCGTAGAGCGTGAAGAATTCATCAAGCTGGCGAATGATCCGTCTTCCTTCGATGTCGATATCATTAAGGATATTCCTGTGGATGAAGAACTTCGTTACGCTTTGGAGGGATACTTGTTCCCTGAAACCTATGAGCTCAAAAAGGGCAGCTCCACCCATGACGTCATGCAGCGAATGCTTGAAGAATTTCAGACCAAAATCAATACCATACCGGATCTGGATTCCAAACTGAAAGCCCGTAATCTCTCTTTGCATGAGCTGCTTACGATCGCTTCCCTTGTGGAGCGAGAAGTTGTGGTGGATGAGGAACGTGCTCTGGTTGCAGGCGTTATTGATAACCGGATCAAGCAGGACATGAAGCTGGAGATTGATGCAACCGTTCAATATTTACTGGACAAGCCGAAGGCACGATTATTGTTCAAAGACTTGAAGGTGCAGAGTCCATATAATTCGTATCTCAACAAGGGACTGCCGCCAGGGCCAATTGCAAGCCCGAGTTTGGAGTCTATTGAGGCTGCTCTGGCACCGGAAGCTTCAGACTACCTGTTCTATGTTACGAAGAAGGATGGTTCATCCGGGCACCTGTTTGCCAAAACGTATAAGGAACATCAGCAAAATATAGCCAAAAGTAAGGCTGCGCAATAAGCGGAGGGGATGTATATGAGTAAGAAACATGAACTGCTGGTTACGGCAGCAAATGTAAACGAAGCAGAAGTACTGCTCCAGGCCGGAGCAGATGCCTTGTTAATTGGGGATGATCGCTTCGGCATGCGTTTACCCGGCAGTTTCACTGTGGAAGAGACAGCCGAAGTGGTTGCCCTTGCTGCCAAACATCAGGCTCGTGTCTATGTATCCATGAATAACTTGATGTCCAACGAGCTGTTGAAGGAGCTCCCTGAGTATGTTCAGGCTCTGGGCAGCATTGGGGTTCATGCCGTGGAATTTAACGATCCATCCGTGCTGGCTGCGATTAGGGAGTATGCTCCCCATATTCAGCTGCACTGGAATGCGGAGATGACTTCAACGAACTACGCAACGGCCAACTATTGGGGCAACAAAGGTGCCAGTCGTGTTGTACTCGCCAGAGAGCTGAACATGGATGAGCTGACAGAGATGGTTCCTTTTCTAAAAGTTGAAGCTCAGGTCCAGGTGCATGGCATGACGAATATTTATCATTCCAAACGCAGTCTGGTCCAAAGTTATATGGCTCATCAGGGGCGTCCGGTAGAGGGGCACCTTGGTAAAGAGCGCGGGCTATTTCTGATTGAGGCAGAACGCCGGGATGAGAAATTCCCTATTTATGAAGATGTCAACGGTACGCACATTATGAGCTCTGAAGATATTTGCATTTTGGAGGATCTACATCTGTTGATGGAGGCAGGTGTTCATAGCTTCAAGATTGAAGGTATTCTCAAACCGCTGGTTTATAATGAGGCTGTTGTCCGGGCATACCGGAGGGCTATTGATTGTTATGCAGCAGATGCGGATGCATATGCTTTTTTGGATGAGTGGCTGGATGAGGTCCGCCAATTGCAGGATCCTGAACGGGAGCTGTCATTTGGCTTTTTCTACAAAGAACAGGTGTATTAATAGACGAGGTGAACGAAATGGAAACAGTGGCGGTACAGCGGAAGTTCTCGGGTAAACGTAACCGTCTGGACAAACCGGAGCTTCTTGCTCCGGCGGGCAATCTGGAAAAACTCAAATTTGCGATTCATTATGGCGCAGACGCTGTGTATATTGGCGGACAGGCCTATGGACTTCGTTCCAATGCAGACAACTTCAGCTTTGAGGAAATGCGTGAAGGTGTGGAATTTGCGAGTAAATACGGCGCCAAGGTATTTGTGGCTACCAATATCTATGCACACAATGAAGACATTGAAGGCATTGAGGCATATTTGCAAAACCTGTACAATGCGGGTATCGCAGCCGTGATCGTGGCGGACCCGGCGATTATTGAAGTCGCTCAGCGTGCTGTACCCGGCCTTGAGGTGCACCTAAGTACGCAGCAATCTACACTGAACTGGCAAGCCGTGAAGTTCTGGAAAGACGAGGGGCTCCCGCGTGTGGTTCTGGGGCGTGAAACCAGCTTCGAGGAGATCGAAGAGATCAAGGCGAATGTCGATATCGAGATTGAAGCGTTCATTCATGGGGCAATGTGTTCCTCCTATTCGGGACGCTGTGTACTCTCCAATCACTTTACAGATCGGGATTCCAACCGGGGGGGCTGCTGCCAATCCTGCCGCTGGAAGTATGATTTGTTTGAGGATGCCAGAGAAGACGCCGTGTGGGTAAGCGAAGAAGAAATGCAGATGCAGGCCCCGGCACCTTTCAAGCTGGGTGAGAACCAGCTGCCCCTGTTCCAGGAACAGGATAATTCGTTCTCCATGGGATCGAAAGATCTGTGCATGATCGGTCATATCCCCGAGTTGATTGATGTGGGTGTGGACAGCTTTAAAATTGAGGGCCGTATGAAGTCCATTCACTATGTGGCTACTGTCGTGAACGTATATCGTCAAGCGATCGATGCTTACATGGCTGATCCGGAAAACTATGTGTTGAAGCCGGAATGGGTCGAAGAGATGAATAAGGCTGCCAACCGTCCGTTAAACACCGGATTCTTCTACGATACACCGGACCATGAGGATCACATCTACGAGCCGGAAGAAAAAGCAGTTCCTTATGATTTCGCCGGATTGGTTATGGACTATGATGCATCTACAGGAATGGCCACCATTCAGCAGCGGAATCATTTCAAGCCTGGACAAGAGATCGAATTTTTCGGTCCAAACGGCACCTTTTTCAAACAGGTTGTAGGTGAAATTCAGGATGAAGAAGGCAATGTACTGGACGCAGCAAGACACCCATTGCAGTTGATCAAAATGAAAGTAGACCAGCCTGTATCTTATTTTGATATGATGAGAAAAAAGAAATAGGTTAAATGGCCTATCAACAACAAAATTGTGTTATGAATTAACAATATGTTGTTATGAATCTAATGATTTAGCCCTCCGTATATCGGTATATGGGGGGCTTTTTTTTATAGAAAAATAGGAAAAAAGTTGCAAAATATTTTTTGAAAACAAAAGGGGAAAGGGGAAAACTGTCGAATATTACATATTTATAGGGGAGAGAAAGAAAAACAACTAGCAAAATGGCAGGTGAATGGGATTGGTTCAAAAGAAGCAGAAGGACAGTGGGGAAAAGGTGAAGAAACCAGTGAAGGAAAAAAAACCGAGAGAGCAAAAGTTTAAGAAATTGAGCTTCTTCAAAAGCAAGACAGAAAAACCATCGAACAAGAAGCCATTTAAGCTGGATTGGAAGAAGATCCAGTGGAGTAAGATGGGAGGGACAACGTTAACTCAGATCAGGAAGGCAAATCCGGTTAAATCGGTAGGAGTCAAACTATTCTTAATCTTTTTTGCGGGGATTATGATTTTTGTTATTAGTTTGGGTCTTTTATCCTACTCGAAAGCCAAAAACACGATTGAGGAAAATGCCTCCCGGGCAAACCAGGAAACGATTGATCAAACCAAAGAAAAAATGGATATCATTCTGGAGCGTTTTGTGGATACGTCAACCCAGATCTTCTTTGATCCGGAAATGCAATCCTTGTTGCAAAACATGTCTAATAAGGATCTTACAGCGTATGATATGTTTATCAATTCAAGCTCCATCAATAAACAGCTATCAAACGTTGCTTTTACAAATAAATCTATGGAAGCGATTTATTTGGTGCCGACAGATGATTCCAAGTCTACTATGGGAACGGGGAGCAGCAGTGCTTCCATGGGTGATATTCGCAGCGAAGCTTGGTATAACGAGATAGTACAGTCCGGCGGATATCGCTGGCTTCCAACAGAAATTAAAGAAGACGGAAGTGCGCCAACGTTCCGAATTGCCCGTTCCATGAAAAACCTGCAGGGGACAAACCAATCATATGTCTTGGTGATTGAGTTGAAACTGGAAGTTTTGGAGGAACAGTTGAAATCGCTTAATCTGGGAGAGGGAGCTGTAATTCAGCTCATTGCTCCGGATAAAAAAGTTGTTGCCTCAACGATTGCTGACGGCACAGGTAAGGAAACGGAACTCGCTTTTTATGGTGAATTGACTGAACAGACAGGCAGTACCAATGCAGCGTATGCAGTTGATGGAAAATCTACCGATATGCTTGTAGTTTACAGTACGATGGAAACATCGGATTGGAAGTTGATTGGAATGGTACCTACTTCGATGCTGGTTAAGGATGCCAAAGGCATTTTGACACTGACATTGTGGATGGCATTGGTTGACGCAGCAATTGCAGTATTGATTGGGGTATGGATGGTACGCATGATTGCCCGTCCGCTTGGAAGATTGAAAGACCTCATGCAGGAAGGGGCCAAAGGAAATCTAAAGGTACGTACACCATTTACTTCCAAAGATGAAATTGGTCAATTGTCAGCCGCCTTCAATCTGATGATGGAACAGATCACGAAGCTGGTTGAGCAAACAAATCGTTCCGCACAGGAAGTGCTGGATACCGCTTCCGAGCTAAGCAATGCATCCAAGAAGACGGCCATTTCTGCATCGGAGATTGCAGTAGCAACGGAAGAGATTGCTGGTGGTGCAAGCAGCCTGGCTACGGAAGCCGAGCGTGGTAATGAGTTGACTGATAATATCTCACGTCAGATGCAGAGCGTTGTAGCCGCGAACGAGGAGATGGGCCAATCCGCCCGTCATGTCGAGCAGTCCAGTGAGACAGGCACACAGCACTTGAATCAGTTAATGACGAAGACGCAGAAGACCGAAGAGATGATCGGTGCTCTGGTGAACAAGGTGGACTCCCTGAAAGAGAGTACATCGTCCGTTCTGAAGGTTCTGGATGTGCTCCAGAATATTACGAAGCAGACGAATATTCTGTCACTGAATGCCACCATTGAAGCAGCACGTGCCGGTGCAGCCGGACGCGGATTCATGGTTGTTGCTGGTGAGGTTCGTCAACTCGCCGAGCAATCCAGACAGTCCATTGACATGGTGGGCGAGATTACCGATAAAATCATGCATGAGATGAACGAAACGGTGGCCGCATTGTCCAATGTCAATCCTTTATTCCGGGAGCAAATGGATGCCGTTAAAGATACCAATGTGATCTTTGCTTCGGTTCAAGAGCAGATGGGGGCGTTTGTAGAGAAGCTGGGCATGGTAACGGACTCCATTGGGGATCTGAGCAAGTCTCAAGGTACATTGTCTGAGGCGATGAGTAATGTAAGCGCAGTCGCCGAGGAATCCTCTGCAACCTCTGAAGAAGTGGCTTCCTTGAGCAGCGAGCAGCAGAATATCAGCAACCAGTTGGTGAACTTGTCCGATAAGCTGGAGAATGTATCCACTGAACTGAAAAATACACTGTCACGCTTTACGGTATAATCAAATACAAAAATCGTGAAATCTTCAACAAACCTGTTCCTTTTCTGGAGCAGGTTTGTTGCTGTTTTCCGGATAATTCCAGCTAGGAAGAAGCATACTATGCAGAAAAATGAAGAAGGGGATAAGGAAGCATGCGTGTACAACTAAAAAGAAGAATATATATTGGTTGTGTCTTCCTGACCGTCATTTTTGCAATCCTTATCCTTCGTCTCGGGTGGATTCAGATGGTTCAGGTGAATCGAGTCATGCCGGGATTCCAGCGAACGGTTCGTGAGATGTCTGTTTTGCAGCGTGAACGGGGCGTTATGCTTGATTCAGGCCGAGGACAAATCACAGATCGTAAGGGAAAATCACTGACAGGAAGCCTGCAGTGGGGAGTTGTGCTTTTTCCGCACTCTGGACATAGGCATGTCCAATCCCTGATGAATACAACAAACGTCAGATTGAAGCGGCTGGCAGCCATACTACATACGGATACAACACACCTAATTAAAGAGTGGGAGCAGGGAGACGCCCCTCATTTCTGGACAGCAGGCACGCACCAACCCATGGTATTGGACAAGGCCCAACTAGCAAAACTTCAGGAATTCGAAGGAGATGGAGCCAGCGTATACCCCGTGATGTCACGTTATGACAAGAGCCGTACAGGAAGGCAATGGTTAGGTTACCTGGCTGAACAACCTGAAGTTCTGAGCGAGAGAGATCAACATACAGTTGAAGTGAAACAACCTTTTGCGCTGAAGTCGGGTGCAGCTGGACTGGAAAGGACGCTTGATCCCCTATTGATGGGCATGGGTCCAACCTTGCTGACTCGAATGGTTACCGGATCAGGAGAGATTATTCCCGAATACGCACCAAGGGTAATTGCCCCGAGAAATAGTCACTATCCTTTAAAGGTAGAGACCACAGTCGATACAGACATACAGCAAGGAGTAGAACGGATTGCAGAGGACGCGGGTATGGAAGAGGGGGCGATTGTTGTACTGGATACGGCAAATGCAGATGTACGTGGAATGGTCTCAGTTCCATTTTACGATCCGCTGCATGTGGATCCTTCCAACTCCTCCTGGGCAAATCGGGCTGTGCAGAGTGCTGTACCTGGATCGATATTCAAAATAGTTACGGCGGCAGCAGCTCTGGAATCACAAGCAGTTTCAACCAAAGAAACCTTTCATTGTGGCGGAGAATGGGGAAAGTATGGGTTATCCTGCTGGAAAGAACATGGACATGGTGATCTGAAGCTGGAACAGGGATTCGCTGAGTCCTGTAATATTGTTTTTGCCGAAACAGCCCGCCGCCTTAGTATGGAGCAATTGGAGCGAACTGCCGATGCTTTGGGCTTGGCACGGACCATCGGCTGGGAGAAGCAGGATGTGGCCGGAATGCCGGTACTGCGTCATTTTGATCACGAAGATGCAGGGCGTGTACGTACAACAACAGTCTCCTCAGAGGATGAAGGAGCCCGGGTACAGACAGCCATTGGTCAGCGAGATACCCGCGTATCCCCGTTACAGGCGGCGAATCTGATTGTGACCCTGCTTCATGATGGCCGTGTTCACGCACCGCGGCTTGTTCAGCGTATCCGATATGCGGATGGTGATGTGATGCTTGAAATGCCCCCGCAGTACTCGCCTTCGGAAGCCGGTCAGATCTCTTCCGCAACTTCTCACCAACTTCTGAGATGGATGCGTAAGGTGGTAACGGATGGAACCGGAAAAACCCTGCAGCATGCGCGGTGGCACGTTGCAGGGAAGTCAGGTACCGCCCAGGTGGAGCAGAAAGGACGGAAACGCAATCATCAATGGTTTATCGGGTATGGCCCGGTAGAGCAGCCTCGATATGCAGTTGCTGTTTTGGTCCAGAATGTAGCACCAGGCGGACACCACCAGGCTACAGATATCTTTCGCCGTGTGATGGATTACTTGGCCGAATCTTCCTGATCTGCAGTCCGTGTTGAAGCTTCGGCAGATGCTTCCGTGTTCACGCCCGTGGGTTCACCCACAGGCGTATCCATGACTAATGGAGAAGAATCGAATTCATCCTTGGGCAGATGAATCCACCGCTGTAAATAGCCCTGCTGCAGCAGTTCCTTTAGCAAAATCAGCAGTACTGGAGATAGTACAACTCCGGCAAGGCCGAATATGGAGAGTGAGATCAGCATAAATGAAAGCATCAGGTATGCGGAAGACACTCCGATCGAGTTGCCGGATATTTTCGGTTCAAGCAGCTGGCGTGTCAGCATTGTAATCACGAGAACGACGACTAGACCAATGGCCAAGCTGCTGTTCCCTATGATAAACAGATAGACAATCCATGGGATAAATATAACTGGAACCCCCAGAAGAGGCACGAGATCAAATACCGCACAGACTGCAGCGATCGTAAAGGCATTATTGGTTCCAAGAATGAGCAGTCCGACATAGATCAATACAAAGGTAATCAGCATCATGATCATCTGTGCCTTCAAGTACGAACGAATGGTTTTGAAGACATGGTTGCGCATAAATGCCATAGCGAGCTTCAATGTTTTTGGTGTCTTGGCACGGGCAAACTTGCGCCAGGATTCAATCTCGATACTGAGAAAGAAGGCAAGAATGATTGCAATCCCAAAGTTTGTGATAAATGATGAAAATGAACTGAGAAATCCAATAATGAATTGTGCACCACTGGTCACCCAGCTGGAGAGGAAACCGGTAAGTGTTGCAAAATAATCGTTTATCTTCTCGATAATACCAGGAGGAAGTGCGTTCCACTTGTCCTGAAGAAAGTAGGCGAGATTGGTGAACTCGCTCTGCAGCAGCTCCACGTATCGAGGGAAATTATCCTGCAGATTGGATATTTGAGAGATAATAATCAGACCCACGCCAAAAAAGGCAGCAACAATCAGTGCGAGAAAAAGTAAAACAGATATCGCGGCTCCCAGTGTTTTGGGCAGTCCTCGGCGATGCAAAAAACGGGCCAGTGGTTCAATCATCCAGTATACGATAAATGAAAGAAACACAGGTGCAGCTATTTGATACAATCGGCTAAAGCCATACATGACCAAATATACAGTTAACACAAGTAAAGCGATGTCAAAAACAGTACGTCCATATTTTCTATAAAGGGGTAACATGGGCAGGGCTCCTTCATCCGTCATTCATTCCATTTATTGTACACGATTGACTTGTTTTTTGGAAAACAGGATTCAAGAAAAGTTTAAATTATGATAAAATTAAAGGCGATTTATTTTCCATAGTACTTGGATGGGAGCAGTCATTCAGCAAGAGAAGTGGGGAATCAGAGCATGACAAATTTACTTCAGAGCCTATTTTTATGGGCATTGTACATTTCATCTTTTTACGCCTTTATTCCAAGTTTGATCAGCAGACTCTTTGGGTTGCGCGTGTTCAGGCGTGGGAAAAGCGATACACAGTTTGCGTTAACTTTCGATGATGGTCCCGATCCGGTATATACGCCAAGGTTGCTCCGATTGCTGAAGCAATACGATGCCAAGGCGACTTTTTTTGTGGTTGGGGAGCATGCGGCCAGTCACCCGGAACTTATCCAGCACATTCATGAGCAAGGACATCTGATCGGAATCCATAACTACATCCACAAAACAAACTGGCTAATGCGGCCGCGTACGGTTAAAAATCAGATACAGCGAACAGGCCAGATTATAGAGGAGGTCACGGGGGTAAGAACCTGTTTTTACCGTCCGCCTTGGGGGATCATGAACCTGTTTGATTTTTTCAGCAGAAAGGATCGCCAGATTGTCCTGTGGTCTTCCATGTTCGAGGATTGGAGAAGTCGTGTCGGAGCAAAGAAACTGACAGAACGCATGTTGAAAGAGCTCAGAGGCGGAGAAGTCATGCTGCTGCATGACCGGGGTACCACGCTTGGGGCTGATGCACATGCACCTGAACAGATGCTCCAGGCCTTGGAAGTGGTACTGCAAGAGGCTGAGCGGCAGGGATTGCAAAGTGTACGCATCGATACCTTGATGGGAGGAGGCATTACCGTGAGTGAATCTCAGAAAACGAGTCCAGCTCAAACCGTATTATCCCCATGGAAACGAATTGTGGTTGCTTTATGGCTTGGCTGGGAGAAGTTGTTCCACTGGGTATACCATCTGCGGACAGCTTCGCCGGAAGACCCGATGCTTCATTATCGATCCCGTGTATATCACGGTGCGTTGGTTGAAATGAGCGAGGGGCAAGTCATCCGAAACGGCGACCCGGTTATTGAACTTCATTTTGATAATAAAAAATTATTCGAGCTCGGGATGACCTCGCGCTCCAGTATGCATCTGGCCATCCGTATGATTCGGGCCATGGAACAGCAGCTTCCCGATCTGGCTCGGCAGATTGCATCGGAACCTGAACTCCGTTCTGCCAAAGCAGTGTACGGTGTAAGTATGATTAATCGGGGACCTGAGAAATTCGGATTTACCGTTAAGGATCTGCCGCCTGGACCTTTCAGTTCGGCTTCCAAGGTGTATCTCAAACTATTGCTGAGTGTAATTCATCCTTCAGGAACCAAGCGTTTGAAACAGCGATCCGAGCAATTGGTTCCGAAAATGATTGCCATGCCGCTTGGTGTATTAATGGAGCGTTACGGACAACATGCCTTTGTAGCTGCAACAACGGAACAGATGCAAACAGATCTGGTGGAGAGTGAAGCGGATGTACTGGCCGGTGCTGAGCTGAACAACACACCAACGGTTTAATAAACTGGGTATTATTCATATCTAATTCGATTGCATGTAAATCAATGCAAAAAGGGTTGCTCCCTTGCCAACACTGGCAGAGGAGCAACCCTTTTTATTTTGTAATTTGCTTCAGATAGCAAAACAATTGAAAAATTGCAGGAGATTAAATTTTCAAAACCCCACCGTTACTTGCGTTGGTAACGAGTTTGGAATAGCGAGCCAGCAAGCCTGTTTTTACTTTCGGCTCGAAGCCTTTCCAACCTGCACGGCGACGTTCGAACTCTTCATCGCTGATGTGCAGCTCGATAATGCGGTTGTTCAGATCCAGCTCAATGATATCTCCTTCTTCAACAAAAGCGATTGGACCGCCTTCTGCTGCTTCCGGAGAGATGTGGCCGATACTGATACCGCGGGATGCACCAGAGAAACGTCCGTCTGTGATCAGACCGACTTTGGCACCAAGTCCCATACCTACGATCTGGGAAGTTGGAGCAAGCATCTCAGGCATACCTGGTCCGCCTTTTGGTCCTTCGTAACGGATAACGACAACGTGTCCTTCTTTTACTTTGCCGTTCGCGATGCCTTCGAGTGCTTCTTCCTGTGAATCGAAGCAGATCGCAGGTCCTTTGTGGTAACCGCCAACCGAAGCATCAACCGCACCGACTTTGATAATCGCGCCTTCCGGTGCAAGGTTACCAAACAATACGGCAAGGCCACCTCTTTCGGAATGCGGGTTATCCAGCTTGTGGATAACATTCGTATCCTGAATCTCTTGTCCCTCTACGTTCTCACGGATCGTTTTACCGGTTACGGTAATACAATCCGCGTGGATCGCGCCTGGTTTCTTCAGCAATTCGTTTAGAACTGCACTTACGCCGCCGGCATTGTGTACGTCTTCGATGTGCAGGTCGGATGCAGGTGCAAGCTTCGCCAGGTGAGGTACACGGTTAGCCACTTCATTGATGCGCTCGATTGGATAATCGATGCCTGCTTCATGAGCGAGAGCCAAAGTGTGTAGTACAGTGTTGGTTGAACCACCCATAGCCATATCCAGTGCGAAGGCGTTGTCGATCGCTTCAACCGTAACGATATCGCGTGGTTTCAGATCCAGTTTGATGAGTTCCATCAATTGTTTCGCGGATTGTTTAACAAATTCACGACGCTCAGGAGCTACAGCCAAAATGGTACCGTTACCTGGCATAGCCAGTCCCATCGCTTCAGCCAGACAGTTCATTGAGTTTGCTGTGAACATACCGGAGCAAGAACCGCAAGTTGGGCAACCGAACTGTTCAAGCTCGAGCAAGCTCTTATCGTCGATTTTACCAGCCTGGAAGGCACCTACGCCTTCAAATACGGAAGTCAGGGACAGGGCCTTACCATTGCTGTCACGACCTGCTTTCATTGGGCCACCACTTACAAATACAGTAGGGATATTGCAGCGGAGTGCACCCATCATCATGCCTGGTGTGATTTTGTCGCAGTTCGGGATACAGACCATGCCGTCGAACCAGTGTGCTGATACAACCGTTTCCACGGAATCCGCGATAATATCACGGCTTGGCAGCGAGTAACGCATACCAATGTGTCCCATGGCAATTCCGTCATCTACTCCGATGGTGTTGAATTCGAATGGAACGCCGCCCGCTTCACGAATAGCATCCTTTACGATTTTACCAAATTCCTGCAGGTGAACGTGGCCCGGCACGATATCAATGTAAGAGTTACAAACAGCGATAAACGGCTTGCCAAAGTCCTCTTCTTTAACGCCCGCTGCGCGGAGCAGACTCCGGTGTGGTGCACGGTCAAAACCCTTTTTGATCATATCGGAACGCATCTTATTGGCTGACATGGTGTATTTCCCCCCAAATATATAATATTGAGCAACATGAATGGAAATATAAATGGCAGTGCATCTGTCGTTTAATTTCATCCGTACTCTAAAAAATAACCGACTCGGTCGGCTTCGAGCTTCCCGTAGTTTATGAAGTTCTTTGCTGCTTTAAACCCGTGAACAACCCGGTTTTTTATAGAGTCTATCACAACCGTCGTCATATTTCTACAATCAATAGAAAGAAGCCGTCTCTCATTTTCATGGAGTTCGGCTTTCTTAACAGCAATATAACGTTTTGTTATTATTCGGATAAGATTCGGTGAAAAAGGCTAGTTGCTTCCGCCTTTGCGTCCGATCTCACGATAGAATTCTTTGGTATGCGTTTCGGAGGTTGCTTCGCCACCTTTGCGACCAATCTCCTTGTAAAAATCGGAATCATGAGCATCAGAGGTCGCTTCTCCACCTTTTTTGCCTATCATTTGGTAAAAGCTGCGGTCATGATTTTTGGAGGTGGCTCTGCCACCCAATCGGCCTGCTTCCTCGCGACTCATCTTTTGTCCAGCTGCCTGTGAACGTGCCATTACAAATCACTCCTTAAGGGATAAGTTGTTTTTTGTAGCGCGTATCCCTACTTACCACGTTGCTTCCAGCCTGAAACAAGCCGTTACGATAGAGAGTAATGAACAAGGGACAGATAAGCATTCATGCAGAACGCTTGAATATTTCACGGCGATGCAGGGAAAACCGGGAGATATCCGGTTCGATTACGGGCCGAAAGGCATGACGTACTGCGGGCTGGGCCAATAGTACAGCAAACATTACGGCTATAGCAACGATCACAGGAATGTATAATCCGCTTTCGATATAATTATAAACGCCTGACCAGATCATAAGGCGAACGAGAAATCCGTGCAGGAGAAATACATAAAGTGTACGCCGTCCCATATCGGTCAGTCTGGATGTAAGAGAAGGCACCCAGGCCAGAAATAGAGCTCCCGAGATCATTTCGAGGGCATAAATTGCAAGACGATAGATTCCGGCATACCACTCATGGTGACCGAGTTCAGCATAAGTCATGCTGCCCATTAACCAACCTGTGGAGATCTGAAGTCCTCCCAAACCTATCCATATCAAAAGACCAGCAGATAATATTGCGGCGGCATGACGCCCCCAGCCAGTTCGCACATAAGAACGAATGGACGCTCCATAGTCATAACCGATCATGAAGAAAGGGAGAAACACAAACGTTCGGCTGAAGCTGAGCCAAAATCCATCCAGAGGCAAGTAACCCGCCACTACTCCCAGCAGGATGGAGGCAATGAGCCGATAGATCGGCTTCCACGATAAGGTAGCTCTGAGCAGGAGCCTCCAGCAGAAGTGACTGGCCAGAAACCACAGCAACAGATAAGGAGCAAAAAAGGACAGTTTCATGTGCGGGGTGTGAAACAACGTTACATCCATTAGAGCGTATAACGATTGAAACAGAACGTATTGAAGCGCAATTTGTTTAAGCACTTTGCGTCCGGATGCACCCTGAGGTGCATGTCTGGCGAAATATCCGGTAACCCATACGAATAACGGCATATGAAATGTATATATCCACAGGAACAGAGCCTCTGCTCCCGCAAAGCGTGTAATGAGTGGTTCAAGAGCATTTCCAACGAGTACACAGACAATAAGCATAAAGCGCAAGTTATAAAAAAATGATTCCTGATCACCACGGATTCCAGTCCGGTTGTTCATGTTGTAACCCTCCTGTTGACCTCACGGTCGAGGCCATCTGTATCTTTCATAAGGGTAATACGGATATGAAGGAATCATTGTGATATAATTCACAATAGAAAGCGCTATCCTTTCCCGGAGCTGTGACAACAAAATGAACGAGCGGGATTGACAACGGTTGCATAGAGGATGACAATGGGAAAAGAAGATGAGGAATTGTAAATTTAAGGAGGCTAAGAAACGATGTCAACGAATACCCGCCAAAGTCCTGAAATTGTTACATTCGGTGAAAGTATGGGTTTGCTGACAGCCAAGGATACAAGAGGTCTTGAATACGCGGCTTCATTGGACAAGTCGTTTGGCGGCGCAGAGAGCAATCTGGCCATCGGTGTGTCCCGACTGGGCCATACAAGTGGTTGGTTTGGGCGCTTGGGTCAGGATCCCATCGGCACCATGATCTTAAAAGCAATTCGTGGTGAAGGTGTAGATGTATCCAGAGCACGCTTGAGTGACGCGGAACCGACAGGTCTGATGATTCGTGAGAACGCTTCCGGGAAATCCTCTGTACATTATTATAGGAAACTATCCGCTGCAAGTGCGATGACTCCGGATGATCTGGATCCGGACTATATTGCCGGGGCTGAGATTTTGCACGTTACAGGTATTACTGCCGCTATAAGCCCTTCGGGTTTGTCTACGGTAGAAGCTGCCATACATATAGCCAAACAGGCTGGTGTAAAAGTAAGTTTTGATCCGAATCTGCGTCTTAAACTCTGGTCAGCAGAGCAGGCTCGTCCGGTTTTGCTTCGTCTGGCAGAGCAGGCTGACTACTTTTTGCCTGGCCTGGACGAGATGAAGCTGCTGTATAACGAACAGGATGAGCAGAAGATATTCGAACGTTTGTCAGCTCTGAATGCTGTCTCCATCGTAAAAGGCGGACCGGATTTGACCTATGTATTGGTGAATGGTACCCTAACGGAAGTTCCGTACTTCAAGGCGGATCATGTGCTGGATACGGTTGGCGCGGGAGATGGATTTTGTGCAGGTTTCCTATCAGGCCTGCTCAAGGGATACTCTCCGCAGGAGGCTACCCGGCTCGGGAACTTAACTGGCTCCATGGTCATACAGGCCGTTGGTGATTGGGAGGCGCTTCCGACGTGGGAGCAAGTCGAGGCCAAGCTGAACAACGTAACCCATGTTGAGCGCTAGTCGCTGCTGATATCATGTAAGTCTCATCTTCGTTCTTCAATTATAAGGCTTGTAATAAACAACCACATTGATAAGGGAGAGAATGAAATGAAGAAGCTTCAGCTGCTGCAAAAAATAACGGATAACGGGGTAGTCGCCGTACTTCGGGCCGACTCTGCCGATCAGGTCATCGCCATGGCCGAGCAAGCCATCGCCGGTGGAATCAAAGTGATTGAGATTACGATGACGGTTCCCAGTGCACTCAAAGCCATCGAGAAACTGAGCCGTGTCTACCATTGGAACACACAGGATCCCGAAAAGTTTGCCATAATAGGAGCAGGAACAGTGCTTGAGCCCCAGACAGCAAGAGCTGCAATCATGTCAGGTGCTGAGTTTGTTGTCGGACCATCGCTGAATCCGGATACCGTACAGATCTGCAATCTCTATCGAATTCCGATCCTGCCTGGCGTGATGACCATTGCCGATGTTCAACGTGCGCTTGAGCTTGGTGTGGACATCGTGAAGCTATTCCCAGGCAATCTGTATGATCCATCCATTATCAAGACGATGAAGGGGCCTATGCCTCAAGCGAATTTTATGCCGACCGGCGGGGTATCCTTGTCCAATCTGGGCGATTGGATCAAGGGAGGAGCCGTAGCTGTGGGGATCGGGTCCGACCTGACTTCCGAAGCGATGAAAACAGGGGATTTAAGTCATGTTCGCCGCAAGGCGGAACAATATATGGATGCTTACCGTAAGGCGAAAGCGGAATAGAGGCAAGGCGGGGAATGTGAGCAGGTTCAGTCTTGCTCCTATTCCCCAAGAGCCGCAGTACCTGCGGTAAGTGAAGAAAGGTGATTGAAGTTGAGGAACCGGTATAATACAGGGCGCAAGAAGAGGGGCATCGGAAAATTTCTGCTCGTACTTCTGGCGCTCATTGTCATTGGCTGCGGGTTTGTTGCCTGGAAGCTATTTACCCCGTACGGACCGCAGGAAATGGCCCAGAAGGCTATGGAAACAGCGGATCAGGTTACGGTGAGTGAACAGGAAAATTGGATTGATTTTATGCCAGACAAACCTGAAGGGATTAGTGTTATTTTCTATCCGGGTGGTTTGGTGAAACCGGAAAGTTATGCTCTTCTGGCTCACGAGTTGGCAGAAGCCGGACACCATACCATCATTGCCAAAATGCCGGTCAATCTGGCAGTACTGAAACAAAACCTGGCAGATGATATTCGTAATGCTTATCCGGACGAATCATTCGTCATGGGTGGACACTCATTGGGTGGATCCATGGCTGCACGTTATGCAGCATCCCATCCGGGCGCGCTTCAAGGCATCTTTTTCCTGGCGTCCTATCCGGATCAAAAAGGCAGCGTAAAGTCATTGGGGATTCAGGCGCTATCCATATTGGGTACCAATGACGAAGTCGTCAATGCGACCAAATACCAAAACGGCCGCGTCTATCTGCCGGAAGACACGGTGTACTACACCATTGAAGGAGGGAACCACTCGCAGTTCGGTGACTACGGGCACCAGAGTGGTGACGGAGAACCTGAAATTACGGGCGAAGAGCAGTTGTCTCAAACGGTAAAGGCGGTTACCGAATGGCTCGAAGGTATCCAATAATACATCTGCCAGGAGGGGCGGCAAGGTTATGGCCATACTTCAAATAAACGGTCTGCAGCTTCCCTGTCAGGGCATTTTGTTCGATAAGGATGGGACACTGCTTGAATTTTTGCAATTATGGGGGCCGTGGGCCGATTCCTTGCTAAATCAATTGGAAGCCGTGTTATCAGGCATGGGGTCTGGTTTCACGGTAGAAAGAGGCAGGGTGCTTGGTACAGTCCACGATCACGAAGGACACATTATTGATTATGACAGGCAGGGTCCGCTGGCCATCGCTACTGTAGATGAGAGCACCGGGCTCCTGGCCGGACAGTTGTATGCAGCAGGCATGCCCTGGAATGATGCGATCACAACAGTCCGTGAGCTCTCCAATTCAGCCATGCAGGAAGTTCGTTCCAAACGGCAGGCTCAGCCTATGCCTGGACTGGTCTCTTTTTTGGAGAGCTGCCGAGCAGCTTCGATCAAGGTGGCGGTGGTAACCTCGGACAGCACGTCCGCAGCAGAAGAGCATCTGGAATGGATGGGGATACGGTCTTTCTTTACGTCCATCGTAGGCTGTGACCGCGTTACATTAGGCAAGCCGAATGGCGAAACTGCTCAGCTGGCATGTCGTGAATTACATATTCATCCTAACCAGGCCATCGTTATAGGTGATAGCAACGGGGATATGCAGATGGGACTGAACGCAGGAGTTTCACATGTTGTTGGTTTTTGTCCCCCTGGGAAGGAAGCAGTACATTTACAGGATGCGGATGTCGTTATTGGGGATTATCATGAAATCCGGGTGAGTCCGGATGGTGCCTGAACGGGATTATTCCGCTAAGGAGGAGAGAGGATGAACGAGGTAGAACAGCTGGCTTCCTGGATTCAGGAAAGTTCGAATATTGTTTTTTTCGGAGGGGCAGGAACGTCGACCGAAAGCGGGATTCCCGACTTCCGCTCTGCCGCGGGCCTATATCAGACAGAGCAGCATTCCCCTTATCCACCGGAGGAACTGCTGAGTCGTCACTTTTTCGATCAGCATGCCGATATTTTCTATGATTTCTATCGGGGAAAAATGCTTCATCCCGATGCCCAACCCAACGGTTGTCATAAGCTCCTTGCACGTTTGGAGCAGGAAGGTCGGCTGAAGGCGGTCATTACCCAGAATATCGACGGGTTGCATCAAAAAGCAGGCAGCACCAACGTACTCGAATTGCATGGTTCCGTTCATCGGAATGCCTGTATGGATTGCGGGTGTTTCTACCCGCTGGATGACATCATTCGGTCGAAGGATGCGGTTCCCCGCTGTGCGGCTTGTAATGGGGTCATTAAGCCTGACGTTGTGCTCTATGAAGAGGAACTGGACCAGAACACGCTATACCACTCTGTGGACGCAATCTCTTCTGCTGATCTGCTGCTGGTCGGCGGTACCTCACTGACCGTCCACCCTGCTGCACAGCTAATTACGTATTTTCGGGGAAAACACACCGTCTTACTGAATGCCACGCCAACGGCGTATGACCGGCAGGCAGATTTGCTGATTACCGAGCCGATCGGCGAGGTAATGATTAAGGTGGACCAGCTTCTTGGTTAAACGGTTTGTCTGAAATAACCGCCTTCTCCCGCGCTCGAACAGAGTGCAGGAAGCGGAACCTGGGGAAAGAAGGGATTCATGATGGTCTACTTAGCCAGCGATACACGCTATGAAACGATGAAATATAACCGGGTTGGACGTTCTGGACTGAAACTTCCGGCCATTTCACTTGGACTCTGGCATAATTTTGGCGGCATCAATAATGCAGAGAACGGTCGAAACATGATTACTCGATCCTTTGATCTGGGCATTACGCATTTCGATCTTGCCAACAATTACGGTCCGCCCGCAGGTTCTGCAGAGCAGCTATTTGGTCAGGTGCTGGCCCAGGATCTGAAGCCCTATCGGGATGAACTGGTGATATCCACCAAAGCGGGATATTATATGTGGCCCGGACCTTATGGCGAATGGGGTTCCCGCAAGAATCTGGTATCCAGCCTGAATCAAAGTCTCAAGCGCATGGGGCTGGATTATGTCGATATTTTCTATTCCCATCGTTATGATCCGGAAACACCGCTGGAAGAAACGATGATGGCTCTGGACCATATTGTTCGTTCGGGTAAAGCACTCTATGTGGGCATCTCCAATTACCCGGCAGAGCAGACGAGAGAGGCTGCCGAAATTCTGAAAGGTTTGGGCACACCTCTATTGATCCACCAGCCGAAGTATTCCATGCTGGACCGCTGGATTGAAGATGGGCTGCAGGACGTGCTGGATGAGTATGGTGCAGGCAGCATTGCATTTTGTCCTTTGGCACAGGGGGTACTGACGAACAAATATTTGAACGGTATTCCGGAGGATTCTCGTGCAAAAGGGCCGTCCGTTTTCTTGAACGAGAACAATATCTCACCTGAGACGCTGCGCAAAGTTCGTGCTCTCAATCAGATTGCTGCAGCTCGTGGTCAGAGTCTGGCGCAGTTCGCGCTTGCCTGGGTTTTGCGAAGCGGTAGGGTAACGTCGGCATTGATCGGTGCAAGCCGTACATCGCAGATCGAGGAGAATGTGGCCGCACTCAATCAGCTGGACTTCTCATCGGAAGAGCTGGAGCGAATTGAATCCATTCTCAGTCCCGAACATCATGACAAATAAGCATGTGACTGAGAACCTATAATTAAATGAAAAAAGAAGGTGCATGTTAGCCGTAATGGCAGAAGCATCTTCTTTTCTTTTTCACTAATTTGCACTCATGCATGGTGCCCAAGTAAACAGATGTTGTTCGCAACACTTACACTTTTCCTGAAGGGTTATTTCTTGTTTGGTTGTGCCATGCCGGGCCTCGGAGCTGGAGGTCTGGAGAGAATATTTTCACGATAGAGAGTCGGGGCTTCTCCGTGGAAACGTTTGAACTGTTTGGAGAAATAAAGGGCATCTGGCAGTCCTACGGATGCGGATACCTGCTCAATGGACAGATCCGGACGTTCACGCAGCAGCTGCCGTGACTTGTCAATGCGGAGCTTGAGCAGATACGTGACCGGGGACAGACCGGTTTCCTGCTTGAATATCCGGGATAAATAAGCGCGGTTGTAGCCGAGGCTGGCCGACATCTGTTCAATGGAGACGGGGTGAGCATATTGGGTAGACATGTATTGGATCATTTGTTTTACCGTCCGCCTAATCGAAGATTCACCAGGAATCAGGGTTTGTCCCTGAGAAAGGTGATTTTGGGCTTCGGCTAGAATCATATATAACGTACCGATGGATGTAAAATGAGAGCTTTCCTTGCGCTCCGCAAATGCATTTTGCATGACGGATAGCCAGTCAGCAATTCCGCAGGATGGACCGGCATGAAAAACGGATTTTTCCGGACGAAAGCCCGCTTCCTCCGTGTGTTTCCCAGCCTGGCTGCCTGTATAGGCCATCCATCGATATTCCCAGGGGCGGCGAGCATCGGACTGGTAGCTGACCAGTTGCCCGGGATGAATGAGGAAACAATCTCCTGCGGATAATTCGTAGGTATGGAGTTCCGTACGGAATGTACCAGCGCCCTTTTCTACATAATGAAGCAGATAGTAATCGTATAGTTTTGGACCAAGGGCATGACCCGGAAGGGTCTGGCTTGCGCCTGCAAAAAGGACATGTAATGGCCCCTTCTCATAATAGACCGGATTGGAGGCAACGGAGTACGTTTTTGCTCCACTTTTCCCCGAGGATTCCTGTGTGTTTTTTATCGGCTCTACTGCTGAATGTTCCTTGTGTTGATCAATCATGTGCCGTTCCTTCTTTCTGTGGTGTTCTTTCCATTATATGACGGAAGGTCACATTTATCCATATGAAACACACATGGTTGCATTTCAAGAGGTACCGCTTTCTTGTATAATAACCTTAAGAAAACAACAACATTGAGATGAGGTGCAGCAGCAATGAACATACATGAATTGAAACAAAAGTTTATTGAGAAGTACGGAGAGAGTGAAGCGGATCTCCGTGTATTCCATGCTCCTGGACGTGTAAATCTGATCGGGGAACATATCGACTACAATGGCGGGTACGTGCTTCCGGCAGCACTTGAATTCGGTACAACACTTGTTATCCGGGAACGGAAGGACGACAAATTGCAGCTGGCTTCCACCAATATGTCCTATGAGGGCGTGCTGGACACATCCTCGATCGGCAAGGAGAAAACAGGGGAGTGGACAGATTATCCAGTTGGTGTCATGGTTGAACTGCAAGCTAAAGGCGTGGAGGTAACGAAAGGATATGACTTCCTATACCACGGTGAAATCCCGAACGGTGCCGGACTCTCCTCTTCGGCTTCGCTGGAGGTGCTTACGGGATATGCGATTCAATCCATGGAGGGTGTATCTGAGATCGATACAGTACAGTTGTCGCTTCTGTCCCAAAAAGCAGAAAACGAGTTCGTTGGCGTCAACTGCGGCATTATGGATCAGTTTGCCGTGGCTAACGGAGCAGAAGATCATGCCATTCTGCTGATGTGTGATACGCTTGAATATGAGAAAGTACCTTTCCGTACGGGCTCTTATAAGCTGGTCATTGGCAATACGAACAAACGTCGCGGTTTGGTAGACTCGGCCTATAACGAGCGGCGCTCCCAATGCGAGCAGGCACTTGCCATTTTGAAGGAACAGCTGCCTGCACTTGATTATCTGGCGCAACTGACGCCGGAGCAATTTGTAACACTGCAGGATCACATCAAGGATGAGAAGGTAAGACAGCGTGCAGAGCACGTCGTGGAAGAGAATGCACGTGTGCTTGCATCAGTGGAAGCACTGCGTAATAACGATCTGGAAACGTTCGGCAAGCTGATGAATGCTTCCCATGAATCGCTCCGATATCTGTATGAAGTAAGCTGTGAGGAATTGGACGTGATGGTGGAGGAAGCGCAGCGCATTCCAGGCACACTTGGCGCACGCATGACGGGAGCCGGATTCGGTGGATGTACGGTGTCACTGGTACATGAGGATGATGTAGAACGTTTTGTCCGCGAAGTGGGGGCAGCGTATGAAGCACGTACAAGTCTTAAGGGAGACTTCTATGTGTGCGGAGTAGGCGACGGTGTCAAAGAATTGAAGGAGGCGAAGTAAAATGGCAATTTTAGTGACAGGTGGAGCAGGATATATTGGTTCGCATACGGTAGCGGCTTTGTTGGAACGCGGCGAGGAAGTCGTGGTTCTGGATAATTTGCAGACAGGGCATCGGGAAGCATTGCTGGGCGGCAAACTGTATGAAGGAGATCTGCGTGACAAGGCGTTTCTGGCAAAACTGTTTGCTGAAAACTCCATTGATGCAGTCATTCACTTTGCAGCCAACTCGCTTGTCGGCGAGAGCATGAAGGATCCGGTTAAGTATTATGACAACAACGTGTTCGGTACGTTGTGCCTGCTGGAAGCGATGAATGCAGCCGATGTACGCCGGATCGTATTCTCTTCAACAGCCGCCACATATGGCGAGCCTGAGAAAGTGCCAATCGAAGAGAGTGACCGAACTGAGCCTACGAACGTGTATGGCGAAACGAAATTGATGATGGAACGCATGATGTCCTGGTTCGATAAAGTACAGGATATTAAATACGTGTCCTTGCGTTACTTCAATGCAGCTGGAGCACATGATAGCGGCAAAATTGGCGAAGACCATCAACCGGAGAGCCACTTGATTCCGCTCGTACTGCAAACCGCATTGAAACAACGTCCGCACATTGCTGTGTTTGGCGATGACTACGCGACAGAAGATGGAACCTGTGTCCGCGATTATATTCACGTGAGTGACTTGGCAGATGCGCATCTGTGCGCGGTAGATTATCTCCGCAAAGGGGAGAACAGCAACGTGTTTAACCTGGGTAATGGTCAAGGCTTCTCGGTTAAACAGGTTATTGAAACTG
The DNA here is from genome assembly GCF_040546835.1 of Paenibacillus sp. PvP094. Taxonomy (NCBI): domain Bacteria; kingdom Bacillati; phylum Bacillota; class Bacilli; order Caryophanales; family Paenibacillaceae; genus Paenibacillus; species Paenibacillus sp. PvP094. Next base: position 3,480,032 of record NZ_JBEPOM010000001.1, read on the forward strand.
CGAAAAAAGTGACTGGACTTGATATCCCAGTTGTACAGGAGCCGCGCCGTGCAGGTGATCCGGCTGTACTGGTAGCCTCTTCTGCCAAAGCAAGATCCGTACTAGGCTGGAATCCGACATGGACCAATCTGGAAGATGTCATTCAGAGTGCTTGGAGCTGGCACCAATCTCATCCTAACGGCTACGGAAAAAACTAGGAGGCGAACATCCATATGTCACAGACCCATAATGCTGCAGGCACCATAGACCGGACACCGGAGCAGCAGGAAGCACTGCATGCCATTGAACGTCTGGTTGCATTTGCCTTGCAGAACAAGCTGATTGAAGAAGCGGATCGGGATTACAGCCGCAACCTTCTGCTGGAACAGTTCGGATTTTCCGAGCCATACGATGGAGCATTGAACGAGATGGTACCGGATGGACCGCAATCCTTGCTGGATACGTTGATTGACTATGGTTATGCAATTGGACTCATTCCGGAGAATACCGATACGTACCGTGATTTGCTGGATGCGAAAATTATGGGTCAACTGATGGCCCGTCCATCCGAGGTGGTTCGCGCGTTCCGCCACACAGAGCAAACAGAAGGTATTGAAGCAGCCACATCGAAGTTTTACGAGCTGTCGATTCACTCCAACTACATTCGTATGGACCGAATCTCCAAGAATGTGTATTGGACACAGGAAACGCCATATGGCGATATGGAAATTACGATTAACCTGTCCAAGCCGGAGAAAAGTCCGAAGGAAATCGCCATGGCCAAACTGCTTCCGCCGCCGGTGTATCCGAAGTGTCAATTATGCCGGGAAAATGTAGGCTATGCTGGGCGGGTAAACCACCCGGCCCGGCAAAACCTGCGCGTTATTCCGCTGGAATTAAACGGTGAACCCTGGTTCTTCCAGTACTCGCCATATGTGTACTATAACGAGCATTGCATCATTTTCCATCATGATCATGTGCCTATGAAGCTGACAAAAGATACGTTGCGCAGGCTGCTTGCCTTCGTAGGCGAGTATCCGCATTATTTTATTGGTTCCAATGCAGATCTGCCTATCGTGGGAGGTTCGATCCTGACTCACGACCACTTCCAAGGCGGACGCCATACATTTGCCATCCAAAATGCGAAACCTGAAGCGGTATTCCGTCATGCGCATGCACCTGGGCTTACCCTGAGTCTGGTAAAATGGCCAATGTCCGTTCTTCGGCTCGCTTCACATGATCCAGCGGAGCTGCTCGAAGCGGGTAACGCCGTATATGAAGCGTGGAAACTGTACAGTGATCCTTCCGTTCAGATCCAGGCGTTCAGCGAGGTGGATGGAGAGCAGGTACCTCACAACACCGTAACACCAATTGTTCGTCGCAGTGCGGACGGTGGTTACGAGATGGATCTGGTTCTTCGCAACAATCGTACGAATGAAGAGCATCCTGAGGGGATTTTCCACCCGCACCGTGAAATGCATCATTTGAAAAAAGAGAACATCGGACTTATCGAAGTCATGGGGCTTGCCATCCTTCCAGGGCGATTAAAAGAAGAATTGGACGGGATTGCCGATATTCTCGCAGGGGACACTCAGCTTGCGGAAGCTGCCCAGGCTTCTGACCATGTTTTGAACCAGCATCTTCGCTGGGCGGAGGAACTGAAAGAACGTTTCGGTTCCAACCTGGACAAGGAACAGGCTGTTGCTCTGATTCAGCAGGAAGTAGGCCTGAAGTTTTCCGAGATTTTGGAGCATGCCGGAGTTTACAAATATGATGAAGCAGGACGTCAGGCATTCCGTCGATTTGTAGAAAGCATGGGATATACCGAATAAGTACAAATGGGCAGTAATATTATGTAGTGAATAAACAATTACAAAGGATAGGTGAGCAGCAATGCTCATCTATCTTTTTTCAATACAATGAATCCATCATCTTGCAATTTTACTTGTGTATGTGGCTCGATGGTTATTAGCGATCATGTATCTAAAGTATTCTTCCATCATGAGCAATAAACACAGGGCCATGGCAGAGGCGGGTGGTTCATTGTATAATATGAGAATGATTATCATAGCTTGATCAAATATTTGAAGTTTAGGAAACGGGGACGAATAAATGGAAAAGAAGCCACTGAACATACCGCTAATCACCGACGCAGAAGAATTGCAAACCATGGTGGGTGAGCCTCATGAGCACGTGAGAAACAAAGCGATATCGTTTGTGGACTCCCATGTTGAACATTTTTTATCCATGTCACCCCTATTTTTTCTGTCCAGTTCGGATGGGGATGGTAGAAGTGATGCATCCCCCAGGGGAGACGAAGCAGGCTTCGTGAAGGTTCTTGATGCGCATCGTCTGGTATATCCTGAACGTCCAGGCAATCGCCGTATTGACTCGCTGTTAAACATCCTAACCCATCCTGGGGTGGGTATGCTCTTCCTCATTCCTGGCATGAACGAAGTATTACGCATCAATGGAACAGCTTCTATTACGAAGGATGAGGAGTTTATCAATAGTATGGGCTGGACGGGAAAAACGATCGGGGCAGCGGTTATTGTAGACGTGAATGAATGCTTTATCCATTGCCCAAGAGCATTCAAGCAGTCGGGGTTGTGGTCTTCCGAGACTTGGGTGGATAAGGAAAATTTGCCCTCGACCATGGATATGTTCCGTGCCCATCTGCAAATCAACGGCTTGTTATAAGTGAGTGACTATGGATTTGTTTTTATAAAATCAGGGTACTATAATTGGAGTTGCACAAACATTCTAACTCCAATGGAGGCGACATAGATTATGAGATCTTTTCAATTTTATAACCCTACCCGTCTGATCTTCGGTAAAGGACAACTGGAAGCGTTGAAAACCGAAGTACCGAAGTACGGCAAGCGGGTATTGCTTGTATATGGCGGCGGCAGCATTAAACGTAGTGGTCTGTATGATCAAGTGATCGGATTGCTTAAGGAAATTGGAGCAGAAGTTACAGAACTGGCAGGCGTGGAACCGAACCCGCGTCTTTCGACTGTCCATAAGGGAGTAGAAATCTGCAAGACTCAGGACATCGAGCTGATTCTCGCCGTAGGTGGCGGTAGTGTGCTCGACTGTGCCAAAGCGATTGCCGTAGGTGCGAAATATGATGGCGACATGTGGGACTTTGCTCAGCGTAAAGCGGTTGCTCAGGATGCACTTCCACTTGGTACTGTACTAACGATGGCAGCAACAGGCTCCGAAATGAACTCCGGTTCCGTTATTACGAATCAGGATACACAGGAAAAATTGGGCTGGGGCAGTGCGTATTCATTCCCTGCGTTCTCCATCCTTGACCCGGTTAATACATATACCGTGCCTTTGGATCAGACGGTATACGGCATGGTCGACATGATGTCTCACGTATTGGAGCATTATTTCCATCTGGATGCCAATACGCCAGTACAACTTGGCTTCTGTGAGACGATTCTGCGTACCGTTATGGATGCAGCACCTCGTTTGGTAGAGGATCTGGAAAACTATGAGCTGCGTGAAACCATTCTGTACTGCGGTACGATGGCTTTGAACGGCGTACTGAATATGGGCCTTGCCGGTGACTGGGCAACCCACAATATCGAACATGCAGTATCTGCTGTATATGACATCCCGCACGGCGGGGGCCTTGCTATTCTGTTCCCGAACTGGATGAAACACAACCTGGACGTAAACGTGGATCGTTTCAAACGATTGGCGATAAATGTCTTTGAAGTCAATCCGGAAGGCAAATCGGACCAACAGGTAGCCGAGGAAGGCATCGAAGCTTTGCGTAAATTCTGGACGTCTATTGGCGCACCTAGTCGTCTTGCTGACTATGACATTGACGACAGCCAGATTGATGTCATGGCTGACAAGGCGATGCTGTTTGGCCCATTTGGTAACTTCAAGAAGCTGCAGCGTGAGGATGTTGTATCCATTTACAAGGCATCACTGTAATAAAGGGCATTCAATTATTAATAAAGACCGCAAATCTCCACAATATGGAGAATTGCGGTCTTTTTGCGTGAAATACCATGCAGAATAACCATTATCGGGTCTTGAATACAAATGAGGAAAGATTTTGAAACTTTAAGCCAATTACTACGTATTTATTTACATGAGGAATGCCCAGTGGGTTAGGAGTTTCGGCAGAAGAGAGGAGGAACGGGGAATGGAGTCCATCTATTGGGGGTGTCTAATCGGAGGAGCCATTTTTGCGGTCGTCAGCCTGGTGCTGGGTGACTTGATTGACGGATTGCTGGATGGAGTCTTTGAACTGCCAGGCATTGATTTTCTCAAACCAGTTGTACTTGCTGGTTCTATCACAGCGTTTGGCGGAGCTGGAATCATGTTGACGCGTTATAGCTCCGTAAGTGCCATTGCGGGTCTTATCTTATCCCTGCTTATAGGTATTGCTGCTGCCATGCTGGTATTCTTTGCTTATATCAAGCCGATGCGGAATAGTGAGGTTTCCATTGCATTTTCCATGAAGGAGCTATCCGGGAAAATCGGAGAGATTACGATTCCAGTACCTGAAAAGGGTTTCGGTGAGGTCATGATCCGTGTTGCTTCCGGTAACACGATTCATACCGCGTCCAGCTTCGAACATCGCCCTATTGCGGCAGGAGCGCGTGTTGTTGTGGTGGACGTTACGGAAGGTGTGCTTCGTGTAGCAGAATGGGATGAAGATTTACTTAAAGACGTCTAAGTAGGACGCGAGAAATTGTTTCGTCATCAATGAAATATAAGGGGAGAGATGTGGAATGGAATTAAATATGGATGTGTTGTTGATTCCTGCAATTGTTGTAGGTGTCATTCTGGTTCTTGGGTTGGCCTTCTGGGCGAGATATAAGACGGTTGGACCCGATGAAGCGATGATCGTTACGGGTTCCTTCCTGGGGAATAAAAATATTTCCGAAGATGAGTCCGGACGTAAAATTAAAATTGTACGTGGCGGTGGTGCCTTCATCTGGCCTGTGTTCCAGCAGTCCGAATTTATCTCATTGCTGTCTCATAAGCTGGACGTATCCACGCCAGAAGTGTATACGGAACAAGGGGTTCCGGTTATTGCAGATGGTGTCGCGATTATCAAAGTTGGTAGTGCTGTGGAAGATGTAGCAACAGCAGCCGAACAATTCATCGGTAAACCTGTTGAAGCCTTAAGAGGCGAAGCACAGGAAGTTCTGGAAGGGCATTTGCGGGCCATTCTCGGAACCATGACTGTGGAGGAAGTTTATCGGAATCGGGATCGGTTCGCACAAGAGGTTCAAGGTGTGGCTGCACGGGATCTGAAGAAGATGGGTCTGCAGATCGTATCTTTTACCATCAAGGATGTTCGTGACAAACAAGGATACCTGGACGCCCTTGGTAAGCCGAGAATCGCTGCCGTGAAACGGGATGCCGAGATTGCGGAAGCAGAAGCAATGAGAGATGCTCGTATTCAAAAAGCGAATGCAGAAGAGCAAGGACAAAAGGCGGAATTGCTCCGGGATACCAATATCGCTGAAGCAGCCAAAGAGAAGGAATTGAAAGTGGCAGCGTTTAAGCGCGATCAGGATACGGCTAAGGCCGAAGCAGACCAAGCGTATCATATCCAAGAAGCGCGTGCGAAACAGACGGTTGTTGAAGAACAAATGAAAGTTGAACTCGTGCGTAAAGAACGTGAGATTGACCTGAAAGAAAAAGAGATCACCGTACGTGAGAAGCAGTATGACGCCGAAGTGAAGAAAAAAGCGGAAGCCGATCGTTATGCTGTCGAGCAGGCGGCCGAAGCGGACAAAGCAAAAAGAATGCGTGAGGCCGATGCGGTGCAATACTCTATCGAGACCCAAGCCAAGGCAACAGCAGAACAAAAACGGCTTGAAGGTCAGGCGATGGCAGATGCAGAACGGGCCAAGGGTACTGCGGATGCAGAGGTCATTCGTCTGCGCGGTCTGGCGGAAGCCGAAGCGAAGGAAAAATTGGCGGAAGCGTTCCAGAAATTTGGCGAGGCTGCAGTACTCGATATCATCGTCAAAATGCTGCCTGAGCTTGCTGGTAAAATTGCAGAGCCGATCTCATCCATTGATAAATTAACTGTGGTAGATACAGGTAAGGGGGAGGGTGCAGCACGTGTAAGTAACTATGTGACCGAACTGATGTCTACAGCTCCTGAGATGCTGAAAAGCGTATCGGGCATTGATGTAGAGCAGTTGATCAAAGGTTTGACCAAGTCCAAAACGCCTGCACCTGTTGCTGTTCAGCAAAGCGAAACTGTAAACACTCCATCTGTGATCGACAAGATTGTGGAGAGAGCTGGAGCAGAGGATTAGGATTACGTGTGAACGATACGTGAAGCTCTATTGACCTTAACGTGATTTTTTGTTACTTTTTAAGCGAGACGTTCGGCGCGGTTTGCCCGCACCGGACGTCTTTTCGTTCATTACGAGGATTGTGAAGAATCACATTCCAGATGGTATGAAAAAAGAGGTGCAAACAGTGAGCAGCCTGCATGTAAACAAAGCGCTAAATAATAATGTAATTATTGCACAGCATCCTGAACATGGAGAAGTCGTCGTCATCGGTAAAGGCATAGGCTTTAACCGGAAAACGGGTGACATCATTCCCTTGATGGCTGTGGAGAAGATGTTTATTTTGAAAAACCAGCAGGAGCAAGAGCAGTACAAACAGCTTCTTCCGCAAGTGGATGAGGCATTGATCGAGATTATTAACGAAGTCATTACGTATATTGCTGAGCGTACGGATGTTCCGCTTAACGAACATATTCATATTGCATTGACCGATCATATTTCCTTTGCACTTAAACGCAAAGAACAGGGCATTGTGATCCAAAATCCGTTTCTATATGAAACACGTGAGATCTACCCCGAAGAATATCGAATGGGAGATTACGCCGTTCGCCTTATTAAGGAAAAGCTCGGTGTCGATCTGGGTATGGATGAAATTGGTTTTATTGCACTCCATATCTACAGTGCCATGACCAATCAGAACATATCCCAAGTACGCGAGCATTCCCAGCTGATTACCGATTTGGTGGGAATCGTAACGGACCAATTGGATTATTCGTTTGAGACGGAGTCACTGGACTATTCGCGTTTGCTTACGCATCTTCGCTTTGCATTGGAACGTGTGCGACGGGGGGATAAGGTGGAAGAGCTTCATAAGCTGGATTCCCTGCTCAAGTTGGAGTACCCTGAAATGTACTCGCTTGCATGGAAGCTGACCAAAGTGATGGAGCGAAGATTGAATCTGCCGGTTTATCCAGCAGAGGTTGGTTATCTGACCATCCATCTCCAACGGCTCAATCAAAGGAAAGAAGAAGAGGGAAAGTGAAATATTCCCACGGCTGGAATTGCGTCCGAACAATTTTAGTGTAAAGGCTTGCACTGTTTTTGAAGTGATGCTACAATGGTGTCCGTAATCAAGCAACTGAATAAAAAACATAAGCGACGTGTTACTGACTCGATCAGGCATGAGTTTCTAGAGTGTGATTGTTCTTACCTTATACAGGGTATGCTATACCCGAAGGTTGGTACAGTTAACTTTATTAGCTTATGCCTTTTTTGTTTTCCCTTGCTTGCATCACGACATACAGACATACACGAAAGGGTGAATACGACGCGATGTTTAAAAAGCTTTTTGGCGTCTTGCAAAGAGTAGGTAAAGCTCTTATGCTGCCTGTGGCCATTCTACCAGCGGCGGGCTTATTGCTCGGAATCGGTAATATGCTGGTGAATCCGGACTTTTTGCAATACGTAACGGCACTGGACACCCCTTGGGTGAACTCGATCGCGACGATCATGATGAACGCAGGTCAGATCGTATTTGACAATCTGGCATTGCTATTTGCTGTGGGGGTAGCCGTAGGGTTAGCCGGAGGCGAAGGCGTGGCAGGTCTTGCGGCCATCATTGGTTATCTGGTAATGAACGTCACTTTGGGTACTGCTGTCGGTGTAACGCCAGCAATGATCGGTGAAGTACCGGGTTATGCCAGCATTTTGGGGATTCCAACACTGAGTACCGGTGTGTTCGGAGGTATCATTATTGGTATTGCCGCAGCACTATGTTACAACCGGTTCTTCAAAATCGAACTGCCGTCTTACCTTGGATTCTTTGCAGGTAAACGTTTTGTTCCGATTATTACTTCGGTTGTTTCCCTTTTGCTCGGATTACTGCTGGTGGTCATCTGGCCACCGATTCAAAATGGACTGAATGCTGTATCTCATTTCATGGTAGATACGAGTCCGACGCTCTCGGCATTCATTTTCGGAGTCGTGGAACGGTCCCTTATTCCGTTTGGACTCCACCACATTTTCTACTCTCCATTCTGGTTTGAATTCGGTGAGTATGTGAACAAGGCTGGAGACGTTATTCGTGGGGACCAGCAGATCTTCTTCAACCAATTGCGTGATGGTGTAAACCTCACGGCGGGAACCTTCCAAGTGGGTAAATTCCCGTTCATGATGTTCGGTTTGCCAGCTGCGGCGCTTGCGATGTACCATGAAGCAAGACCGGAGCACAAAAAGTATGTTGCAGGGATCATGGGTTCAGCTGCGCTGACCTCGTTCCTTACCGGGATTACAGAGCCACTTGAATTTTCATTCCTGTTTGTGGCACCAGTCCTGTTTGCAGTACACTGTATCTTCGCAGGTTTGTCTTTCATGACAATGCAAATTCTGGGTGTCAAAATCGGGATGACGTTCTCCGGTGGATTCATTGACTTCCTGATTTTCGGGATTATCCCGAACCGCACACCATGGTGGGACGTTATTATCGTCGGTTTGATTCTTGCCGTGATCTACTACTTCGGATTCCGAATGATCATTCGCAAGTTCAATCTCAAAACACCAGGTCGCGAAGAAGCAACACCTGAAACAAGCTCGGGTGGAGGATCAGGTTCAACTGACGATCTGCCACACAATATTCTGGAAGCCTTTGGTGGACAGCAGAATATCAAACACCTGGATGCATGTATCACTCGTTTGCGGATTGAAGTAAATGAGAAATCCAATGTAAATAAAGATCGTTTGAAACAATTAGGTGCATCTGGCGTGCTTGAAGTGGGTAATAATGTACAGGCCATTTTCGGTACACGTTCAGATACAATCAAGTCCCAAATGCAGGACATCATTGCAGGACGCACCCCGGCACCAGCACCAGCTGCTGATGTTAAACCTGCTCCTGAAGAGGAGAAGGCAGCGGGAGCAGAAGGCGAACGCATTATTGCTGAAGATATCGTCATGCCGGTCAACGGTGAATTGATGGATATCACTAACGTACCTGATCCGGTCTTTGCTGAGAAAATGACAGGTGACGGTTTCGCTGTGCTGCCGCATAATGGCAAAATTACTTCGCCAGTGTATGGTAAAGTGTTTAACGTATTTCCTAGCAAGCATGCTGTCGGCATTATGTCTGACGGAGGCAAGGAAGTACTGGTTCATATAGGTGTCAACACGGTGAAATTGAAAGGTCAAGGTTTCAACGTGCTTGTGCAGGAAGGTGACCTGGTATCGGCAGGTCAACCGATTATGGAAGTGGATCTGGAGTATGTGAAAGCTAACGCTCCATCCATTATCTCGCCAGTGATTTTCACTAACCTGCCAGAGGGCTCCACGGTGACCCTGAAGAAGAGTGGAGTACTGAAAATTGGCGATCAGCCAATCATTGAGATAAAATAAGAAGTGTTCCGATAATGGCAAGCAAGTGTAAATATATGCAATGCCTAAATTAAACTACTTGAAAGTGAGATGATTGTAATGCAACAAACATTCAGAATTACAGACGAAGATGGTATCCACGCACGTCCGGCGACAGCCCTGGTTAATACAGCTAACAAATTCAAAGGTGCAGAATCCTTTGCAGAAGCTAACGGTAAAAAAGTAACACTGAAATCCATCCTGGGCGTTCTGTCCCTTGGTCTGGAACAAGGCGACACCATCAGCATCATCGTTGAAGGCGAAGGCGAAGCTGAAGCTCTTCAAGCTCTGACTGACGTTATGGTTAACGAAGGGCTGGGCGAAATTAATGCTTAATGTTTCCGGGATCGCGGCTTCGGCGGGTATTGCTATCGCCAAGGCGTTTATCTTGGAGCATCCTGATTACTCTGTAGAAAAACGCCAAATCAACGACGTTGACGCAGAGATCGCGAAACTCGACTCAGCACTGGGCAAGTCCCAGTCTGAGCTTGAGGCGATCAAAGAGCGTACTTTACAAGAGCTTGGCGAGAAGAAAGCTGAAATCTTTGCTTCCCATTTGCTCATTCTGAATGACCCGGAACTGATTGATCCGGTAAAAGCAAAAATTGCTGATGAAAAAGTGAATGCAGAATTTGCACTCAACGAAACAGCATCGCAATTTATCTCCATGTTCGAAAACATGAAGAGTGCTTACCTGCAGGAACGTGCTGCAGATATGCGTGACGTAACCAAACGTGTGCTGAATCACTTGCTTGGTATCGACTTCATGAGTCCGGCTGAGATTAGCGAAGAAGTGATTGTGCTGGCGGAGGATCTGACGCCTTCCGATACAGCTCAATTGAACCGTCAATATGTTAAAGGCTTTGCAACCAACATTGGCGGACGTACTTCCCACTCTGCAATCATGGCTCGTTCTCTTGAAATCCCGGCTGTTGTGGGAACCAAAGACATTCTGGCTCAAGCTAAACAAGGCGATATGATTATCGTTGATGGCCTGGACGGTCATGTTCTGGTTAACCCAACAGATGAGGTCATTGCTGAGTATCGTTCCAAACAGGAACAATATGATGCACAACGTGCCGAGTGGAGAAAATTGCGTGACGAACCAACTGTAACGGTGGATAACGTTCATGTGGAACTGGCAGCCAACATTGGTACGCCGAATGACGTTACCGGTGTTCTGGAGAACGGTGGAGAGGCTGTAGGCCTGTACCGTACCGAGTTCTTGTACATGGGCAGAGACAAACTTCCTTCCGAGGATATTCAGTACAATGCTTACAAAGCCGTACTTGAAAAAATGGAAGGCAAACCAGTCGTTGTTCGTACACTCGATATCGGTGGAGACAAGGAGCTTCCATATCTGGATCTGCCAAAAGAAATGAATCCATTCCTTGGTTTCCGTGCAGTTCGTCTGTGTCTGGACCGTCTGGATATTTTCCGTACACAATTGCGTGCATTGCTGCGTGCAAGCGTACATGGCAACCTGCGTGTCATGTTCCCAATGATCGCAACACTGGGTGAATTCCGTGAAGCGAAAGCGGTCCTGCTCGAAGAGAAGGAAAAGCTGGTAGCTGAAGGGATTGCTGTTTCTGACAGCATTCAACTGGGTATCATGGTCGAAATTCCTTCGACTGCGGTTCTAGCGGATCAATTTGCCAAAGAGGTTGATTTCTTCAGTATCGGAACGAACGATCTGATTCAATACACCATGGCAGCTGACCGTATGAACGAGCGTGTATCCTATCTGTACCAACCATACAACCCTGCTATTCTGCGTCTGGTGAAAATGGTCATCGATGCAGCACATCGCGAAGGTAAATGGGTTGGTATGTGTGGAGAGATGGCGGGAGACGAAACAGCAATTCCGTTGCTGCTTGGTCTCGGACTGGATGAGTTCAGCATGAGCGCAACATCCATCCTGCCAGCTCGTAGCCAGATCACCAAGCTGTCCCGTGCGGACATGCAGGAACTGGCTGCTAAAGCTCTGGACATGCAAACTGCTGAGCAAGTGGTTGAATTGGTTCAAAGCATCAAAGCGTAATTTTGCGAGGGTTTTCCTCCGGATTTTAAGGTCTTTTCTTTTTCCGATGAATGGGCTGCAGGAATGCAGCGATATTGCCGGTATCTGCGAACAGCGGATGCCGGCTTTTTTTGCGGGCTAATGTGGGATCATAAGGAATAAAGAAAGAGAGCGTTCGCGCGTAGGAGGCAGCGACATCAGCAAATAAAAAAACGGCTTCAGCTGACGTTAAAACATCAGCTGGAGCCGTTAGTTGAATGGCTGGGTATTAACTGCACGCGCAGTTCAATACAGGTTTACGTGCTGCTGTGGTCTCATCCAGACGGGTAACCGGCGTCCCATAAGGTGCATTGAGTACCAGTTCAGGTGTCTCTTCTGCTTCCTTGGCAATACGAATCATCGTATCGATAAAGCCATCCAGCGTTTCTTTGCTCTCTGTTTCCGTTGGTTCAATCATGATACATTCCTCTACGTTGAGCGGGAAGTAGACGGTTGGTGGATGATACCCGAAATCAAGCAGTCGTTTGGCTACATCCAATGTTCTTACACCATATTGCTTCAGGCCCCGGCCAGACATGACAAATTCATGCTTACATACGCCTGGGTACGGAATTTCGTAATAAGGTGCAAGACGTGCCATCATATAGTTTGCATTGAGTACGGCACATTCGGATACCCGGCGCAAGCCTTCAGGTCCATACGTACGAATGTAGGCATAGGCGCGTACCAAGATACCGAAGTTGCCGTAATACGCTTTGACCCGACCAATCGATTGATCTCCTTCCCGATCCAGGGCGTATTGTCCCTGATCGTTCTTGATCACCATCGGTTTCGGCAGGAACGGAATCAGACGATTTTTTACGCCGACGGGTCCCGCACCAGGACCACCTCCGCCATGCGGAGTACTCATCGTTTTGTGCAAGTTCAGATGTACGACATCGAAGCCCATGTCCCCAGGACGGGTGATACCCATAATGGCATTGGAGTTGGCTCCGTCATAATAGAGAAGGCCACCGGCTTGATGCACGATGGAGGCAATCTCCTGAATGTCCTTTTCAAACAATCCCAGGGTATTTGGGTTGGTCAGCATCAAGGCTGCAGTATCGGAACCTACCGCTGCACGCAGTGCATCCAGATCGACCAGACCGTCCGCACGGGATGGAATGGTTATTGTCTCGAAGCCAGCCACGGTTGCACTTGCCGGGTTGGTGCCGTGTGAAGAATCCGGGACAATGACTTTGGTCCGCTGTTCACCACGACCTTCGTGATAGGCACGAATCATCATGAGTCCGGTCCATTCACCATGTGCACCAGCAGCTGGTTGCAGGGTCACCGCGTCCATGCCAGTCAGACCTGCAAGGTCGTTTTGCAACGTGTAGAGCAACTCAAGTGCACCTTGAATACTGGATTCAGGCTGATACGGATGGATTTTGGCAAAACCATTGTAGCGAGCAACATCCTCGTTAATCTTCGGATTATACTTCATCGTACAAGATCCGAGTGGATAGAATCCGTTATCTACCCCGAAGTTCCGGCGGGAAAGGGCAGTATAGTGACGAATGACATCTACTTCAAATACCTCAGGCAGTGCAGCTGCTTCCGAACGCAGCATTTCCCGGGGAATCAAGCTCGCGGGATCTTGACGCGGAACATCGCATTCAGGCAGGGAGTAAGCGACACGACCCGGGCTGCTCAGTTCAAAGATCAGTGATTGCTCTGGAGCAGGCGATGCTGCTTGTGTCATTTGTTGCGTGCTGGTTTCGGCTTGGGAAGGAGCTGCCGTTTCCGGCTGTCCTTGGATGGTTGTCATTTCCTGAGTCACAGCGATCCCTCCAATACACGTGCGAATTCGTCAATCTCTTCCTTGCTGCGCCGTTCCGTAACAGCGACCAGCATATGTCCGGCAAGCTCCGGATAATCCCGTCCAAGTTCATATCCTCCGATGAAACCGGCATCCAGCAGCTTCAACTGAAGGGCATCGACGTCTGTCCCTTCTGGTAGCTGAATGACAAACTCATTGAATGTGGGTGCTTTAAAGGTCAGGCTGACTCCAGGAATTGCTGTCAGTGCTTGAAGAGCATAATGACTCTTTTGCAAATTCAGGTCAGCCACATCAATCATGCCCTGTCTTCCCATAGTAGACATATACACCGAAGCGCTTAGGGCAAGCAATGCCTGGTTGGAGCAAATATTGGATGTCGCCTTTTCGCGGCGGATATGCTGTTCACGTGCTTGGAGCGTCAGTACAAAACCACGTTTTCCGTTGCGATCCGTTGTCTGGCCAACGATTCGGCCCGGAATCCGGCGCATATGAGCCTGGGATACAGCGAAATATCCACATGTCGGACCACCGAGCGAAGCGGAGATGCCAAGGGGCTGTGCATCACCGACAACGATGTCAGCACCCAGCTTGCCTGGAGCTTCGAGCATACCAAGCGCCAGCGGGTTTGCGCTGACCACGAGCAGACCCTTGTGCGCATGCGCGAGGTCTGCAGCCTGTTTTACATTTTCCACGGCACCGAAGAAGTTCGGACTCTGGATCATGACAGCTGCGGTATCATCCGATACGGCGGCTTGAAGGGCATCCCAATCGGTCACCCCGTTCTGATAACCAATCTCGACAATCTCCAAATTCAGACCATGGGCGTAAGCCTTCAACACTTGACGGGCTTCAGGATGAACGGTGCGGGAGACGATTAGCTGTTTGCGGCGAGTTGCCGCTGCGGCCAGATTCCCTGCTTCTGCAAATGCGGTCGCGCCATCATACATGCTCGCATTGGCTACAGCCATGCCAGTCAGTTCACAGATATACGATTGAAATTCGAAGATCGCCTGGAGCTCGCCCTGACTGATTTCGGGCTGATATGGCGTATAGGCGGTATAGAACTCGGAACGGGAAATGACGTGATTAATCACGGAAGGGATATGATGATCGTATATGCCTGCGCCCAGGAAACTGGCGTGTGTCTCAAAATTGGCATTGGCGCCAGCCTGCTTCGACATGTGGCGTGTCAGCGCGTATTCATCCAGTTTGGAGGAGACCGGCAGCTCGCCTTGATAACGAATCTCCTGCGGGATGTCATGGAACAGATCTTCAATCGTTTCCACACCGATGGTCGCGAGCATGGCGCTCTGATCCTGTTCAGTCATGGGAATGTAGCGGTGCTTGTTCATGCTTGATCAGCTCCTTGGGTAGGTGTCTTTGACGTACGTGTCCGTTTATGAAAAGGGGTCTTCACAACTTCGGCTTTCAGCTTTTTGCCACGAATCTCAATCTCGAGCGGGGTGCCGAGTGCAGCATATTGGCTGTTAATTAGGGCGAGCCCCAGATTGCGCTTCAGCGTAGGGGACTGTGTACCGGTTGTTACTTCCCCGATCTGCACGCCTTCCACGTAGATGGGATAGTGGGGACGTGGAATCCCGCGCTCCAGTACTTCAATGCCGACCAGTTTACGGGAAGGTCCACCATTCTTTTGCTGCAATAGTGCTTCGTGTCCGATAAAAGGTCCGGCATTCAGCTTCACAAACATGCCAACGCCTGCTTCCAGCGGTGAAATGGTCGGCGATAGTTCCTGTCCGTAGAGGGGCAGCTTCGCTTCGAATCGAAGTGTATCCCGTGCACCAAGTCCAGCCGGAACCAGACCGTGATCAGCGCCAGCCTCCATTAATCCGTTCCAGACCGCAGCGGCCTGATCTGCCTGTACGTATAGTTCGAAGCCGTCTTCTCCGGTATAACCGGTGCGGGACAGCAGCAGTTTTACACCACAGACCTCAGCATTCTGTACAAAACGAAAAGGCTCGATTATGGATACGTCAGTATCTGTAACTTTTCCGATGATGTCTGTAGCAAGCGGGCCCTGTAGAGCCAGGAGGGCTGTTTCCGCGGAGTCATTCGTCATGCTCACCCCAGGAACCATGTGTTCTTGCAGCCAGGCCCAGTCCTGATCAATATTAGAGGCATTCACGACGAGCATATAATGCTGATCTTCCAGCTTGTATACGAGCAGATCGTCCACTACGCCACCGTCCGGGTAACACATTAACGTGTATTGTGCCTGGCCAGGAACCAGTGAAGTCACGTCGTTGGTCGTCAGTTTCTGCAAAAATGCTTCGGCCTGTTCACCCTGTACCGTGAATTCACCCATGTGGGATACATCGAACAGTCCGGCCCGTTCTCGCACCGCTTCATGTTCCTTCTGAATCCCACTGAATTGAACCGGAAGCTCCCAGCCTCCAAAATCGATGCACCGTACACCTTCATATTGCTGATAAAGTGGATAGAGTGGAGTTCTAAGCAAATCGGACATCAAATCACCTCGTTATGGCCGCTACTGGGCCGAGTGTATAACATGAATGATTCTTTTCTTGAATAAGTATGGTTAAGGCAGCTGACGACAGCGCCGGCTCGATCCTGACTTTCGTTTTTTTGGGAAAAAGGAAAAGGACAGGCCAAAGAACCGGCATGCCAGAAGCACGCTGTATTCTTAGGCTCTGTCCTTGGTACCTGAGAGTTACCCCGCCAATAGGTTGCAGCAGGTTTCCCCTTGGGTGATCATAACGCCCATACCGGGCGAATAGATGCTCTCCAGAGTTGCGTCCCGTAAAAGTCCTTTTGCCTGAGAGATTCACCTCCCGCTTGTCGGGTGGTTTACTCCTTCGGCGTTACCGCGTGCATCCAAGAGTTGGGCGTCACGGGTAATCTCTCCCTTTACATTCATCCGCGGGTGATGCACACAACGATTAACATTTACTCTCTCATTAAAACGTGAATCCACTATCGATGTCAAGAACGATATCACAGAAATTAATAAAAAACCGAATAATATTTAGTGATCTCAATTTATTGTTCGTGTATATAAAAAGAGTGCGCTTACTATTCTAATATTACCCATTATATGTAGAGTGAGGGTGTTTGCGTTACAGGCTGTAATCATCAAAAATCAAATAATTTGTGAGGTATCTTGACATTTCAATCAAAAATATCTTACGCTATGTTCTGGGAAAAAGGGTTGGCCGAAGGGACGCATGCACTCATTAATGAAAAGCGAGGCGGATATCGATGAGCGAATTGAAAAGTGATTTCCTGTACAGTGAAGAGCACGAGTGGGTGCAAACCGTAGGGGAGGATACTGTACGGATCGGCATTACCGAGTTCGCGCAGCATCAGCTGGGTGACATTGTGTTTGTGGAATTGCCTGACCTTGAATCGGATGTAAAAGCGGAAGACAGCATTGGTACGATTGAATCCGTGAAGACGGTTTCGGATTTGTTTTCTCCGGTAAGCGGTTCGATTATTGCTGTGAATGAAGCACTGCAGGATGCACCTGAACTCGTCAACAGTTCGCCTTACGAAGAAGGCTGGATGATTGAGATTCGTGTTGAAGGTGATTTGACAGCAGCGTTGTCTAAACTGATGAATGCTGATGCATATCGTAAGCACACCGAGGAGTAGAATGTATTTGCACTAAATAACCTTTATTAATCTAAGATTTTTTCATACGTTGGACGGTCGTGCACGTCTTCAGAGCCTGTGTGAGCCTTGGTGCTCATGCAGGCTTTTTCGTGTTCCCAAGGACAGGCTTGTTGCCATATGAGACACTTGAACAGGATGGAATAAGGCTGAATCGCACATGCTATATTATTGAATTTAGTACCGTAAATGATATAAGACACATACGAAAAAAGCCAAGTATATCAATGGTTAGAACCCTCTCATCATCATAAAAACGATTACATAAACACAATGTTGTCATCAATGATCATGACGAAAGTACGCTTTCATTTCGTTGAACCGGAGACCAATCTGGCTTAGGATAACAGCAGGGGAGAAATGATACCCCTTTCATAAATGATAACTACTTGATCCGAGGAGGATAATACAATGAGTAACTTGGACCAAACGTCCAATTCCAAAGGCGGTCTCCGGGTAGGCGTTCAGCGTTTTGGCCGATTCCTAAGCGGCATGGTTATGCCGAATATGGGTGCATTTATTGCCTGGGGGCTAATTACGGCCATGTTTATCAAAACAGGCTGGTTCCCTAACGAAACGATTGCAACGTTAGTAGATCCGATGATCAAATATTTGCTGCCACTGCTTATCGGTTACACTGGAGGTACGATGGTGCATGGCCAGCGTGGTGGTGTCATTGGTGCCATCATGACTATAGGGGTTATCGTCGGCAGTGACATTCCGATGTTCCTGGGTGCCATGATAGCCGGACCACTGGCTGCATGGATCATCAAAAAGTTCGATAAAGCCGTTGAAGGCAAGATCAAAGCAGGGTTCGAGATGTTGGTTAATAACTTCTCAGCCGGTATTATCGGTGGTATCCTGGCGATCATTGCACTGCTGGGTATCGGACCTGCTGTAGAAGGAATTAGCACCGTATTATCGGCTGGTGTACAGGGGCTGATGAATCTGGGATTGCTCCCACTCGTCAACCTGATCATTGAACCAGGGAAGGTATTGTTCCTGAACAATGCAATCAACCACGGCATTCTAACACCGATTGCAACAGATCAAGCGAGAGAATTGGGTCAATCCGTATTATACATGCTTGAATCGAACCCGGGTCCCGGACTTGGTATCCTGCTGGCTTACTGCTTCTTCGGTCGTGGAACAGCAAGATCTTCCGCACCGGGTGCGGTTATCATCCACTTCTTCGGGGGAATTCATGAAATTTATTTCCCTTACATTCTGATGAAACCGATTCTGATTCTTGCGGCAATCGCAGGCGGCGTGGCAGGTACAGCAACCTTCATGCTTACCGGAGCCGGACTGGTCTCAGCACCTTCACCGGGTAGTATCATTGCATATTCCCTGTTAACGCCAAAAGGTGGATATCTGCCGATGCTCGCCGGGGTGGCTGTGGCTGCTATCGTATCCTTCCTGGTTGCAGCACTGCTGCTGAAAACAGGTAAGCAAAAAGAAGAAGATCTGGAGTCTGCAGCGAATCGCATGAAAGACATGAAGAGCCAAGGCAATACAGCGAATGCTGCTATTACAGCAGATAATCGTGAAGCAGACAGAGCCGCGGATTTGGCTTCTTCAACTGTGAAAGCAAAAACCGATGTGAAGAAAATCGTCTTCTCCTGTGATGCAGGTATGGGTTCAAGTGCCATGGGGGCTTCCATTCTTCGCAAGAAGATGAAAGCTGAAGGGATTGACGTTGCGGTAACCAACACGGCAATCAGTGATATCCCGCAGGACGCAGACGTTGTTATTACGCAGAAGACATTGACGGACCGTGCCCGCAGCGTGGCACCGAACGCAGAACATATATCCATCGACAACTTCCTAAAAAGCCCGGAATACGATGCGCTCGTTGAACGCCTGAAATAACAGGTTGCGATCGTTTTCCCTGAGCCGGAGGCTTGAGATATGAGTATTACGAAAAGACAGCGTGAAATTGTGGAGTTCCTGTTGGAACATCCGCAGGAAGTAACCGCCGGCGACATTGCAATTGCGGTCAAAGTCAGTACACGAACCGTCCATCGGGAGCTTCAGATGATTGAGAAGTGGCTTGAACCCTTTGGCATGAAATTGGAAAAAAAATCAGGAACCGGGGTCCGCATAGACCCTGGTTCCGATGATTTGGCTTCACTGCGTGAGCAGCTGGAGCTGAACGAATATGTGGAGTTTACGCCCGAAGAGCGTAAACTCTTCATGCTTTGTATTTTGCTGGATGAGGCGGAGCCTGTAAAACTGCTGGCGCTTGCATCGGATCTGAGAGTAACGGTCTCGACCGTGAGCAATGATCTGGATGAACTGGAACCCCGGATTCGTCAAGCAGGCCTGAAGCTGGTTCGCAGGCGAGGATACGGAGTGAAGATCAATGGCAGTGAAACGGCCTATCGCGCAGCAATCGCAGGACTTGCGCTTGAATATCTGGATGAATCTGATCTGTTCGGAAGGCAACCTGACCAGGGAATTTCCAAGGTGAACCAGAAGCTGCTGGGCATGATTGGCCATCGTGATGTACTGACGGTCGAGAATGCGTTATGGCAGCCGGATGTTGACTGGCTCGAAAATATTCCGGAGCGACAGTATACCAAATTGCTTATTCAACTGTCCGTTGCGCTGGTGCGCATTCGCAAGGGGTTTACCGTCGGACGCATTCCTTCTTCGGATAAAAAAGCGGTTTACCCTTCTACGGGAGATCAAAGCGTGCCTGAATACATGGCTGCGAGACTATGCAGCGTGCTCTCTGATCAGCTTGGCATTTCGTTTGCCAAGGAAGAACAGAGCTATTTACACAAATTATTAATTGAAACCGAGCAGCTTATTCACTCCACACGCTTACTGCCTGTTGACGATCTGGTACTGCTGGACATGGTTCGTTCCCTGATGGATCAGATGCAGGGGAGAACGGGCTATGCATTCCAGGAGGATCGTCTTCTGCGGGAAGGGCTGATTGCCCATATGCAGCCGGTGATGGAGCGGATTGGAGGCAGGCAAAGCATACGTAACCCACTGCTTCAGCAGATTCGCAAGGATTACGATTCGTTGTTCGGGGATGTGAAGAACGCGGTGCATGACGCATGGCCGGATACGGACGTGCCGGATGAGGAAATTGGATTCCTGGTCATGCATTTTGGCGCTTCGATCGAGCGATTACGTGTGCTGAAGCGCGAGATTCGGGCCATTATCGTGTGCACAAGCGGAATTGGCTCATCCCGTATGCTTTCCAGCCGGTTGTCCAAGGAGATTCCGGAGATCCGGATTGTGGACAGTGCATCATGGTATGAGGCTGCACGGATCCCCGAAGAGGACTATGACCTCATTTTATCCACAGTCGATCTGCCGATGGAACCGCATCAGTATTACAAGGTGAGTCCCTTGTTAACAGCGGAAGAAAGTGAACGTTTGCGTCTGTACATTCAAAATACGACGCTGCAGCGGGTACAAGTTAAGTATGGAGAGAGTAAAGCAAGTGCAAAGGCAAAGGCACCTGACCGCCATGCTGATCCGTCGGGGCTTGATGCCACACTCATTGAAATCGTTAGAATCACGGGCAAGTTTCAGGTGTTTCCACTGGATAACCGCAAGATGGGCTTTTATGAAACGGCTTTTGCCATGTGCAAGGTACTGCAGGAATCCGGGGTGCTGAAGGACCCGGAAGAAATCGCCAGGCTGCTTGAAGCTCGGGAAAAGGTGGGCAGCCAGAAAATTCCGGATACATCACTCGCGCTGTTTCATACCCGCAGTGATGGTATTTATAGGCCGTCCATCAGCCTGTTTCAATTATCAGAGCCGCTGCTTGTAACGACGGAGGACCCGGTTGGCGTCAGCCATATCCTTCTGATGGTTGGACCGAGGGAGTTATCCCGGGAGAGCCTGGAGGTGCTAAGCGAGATCAGTGCATTGTTACTGCAGGATGAGATGATTACACTGCTGGAAAAGGGAATCCGGGATGATCTTATTCATTATCTGTCCCGGGAATTGGTTGGATTTTATCGAAGTAAAACCGAAATTGGAGGTTAATAAACATGAGCATACTTACAACAGACAAAGTGGTTATGAACGCAACGGCACAAGACAAATATGAGGCTATTCGCATGGCAGGACAGATTCTGAAAGACGCAGGACACATTACTGCCGATTATATCGACAAGATGCTTGAGCGTGAGGAGATCGTATCGACTTACGTGGGCAATGGACTTGCCATTCCACACGGAACGAAAGAATCCAAATCGTTCATTCTGTCCACAGGCATTTCGGTGATTCAGTTTCCGCAAGGTGTAGATTTTGGGGATGAAAAAGCCTACATGGTGATCGGTATCGCCGCTCAGGGCGGTGAGCACATGGAGATTCTGACCAGCATTGCGGTCATTTGTGCGGAAGATGAGAACATGGAAGCACTTCGTTATGCCAAAACGGCCGAAGAAATCATTACCATTCTCGAAAGTGAAATGGAACTATGAGAGCCCTTCATTTCGGAGCAGGTAATATCGGACGCGGGTTCATCGGATTAATCCTGTCACGGGCAGGTTATAATGTCATCTTCTCGGATGTGAACCAGGAGTTGGTCAAGGCATTACAGGAGCGTGGACAGTATACGGTCGAATTGGCAAACGAAACAAAAGATATGGAAACGGTCAAAGGGGTAGGTGCCATTGATGGAACGCAGCTGGAGACGGTTGCCCGGAACGTTGCAGAGGCAGATCTCGTTACGACCGCAGTCGGAGTGGGCATACTGAAACATATTGCACCAGGCATTGCCAAGGGGCTTGAGGCAAGATTAAATTCAGGTTCGGTGCAGAAACCACTTCACATCATTGCATGTGAGAATGCCATTGGAGCCAGCACACAGCTGAAAGAGCATGTGTATGCTCTGTTGGAAGAACCCGTTAAGGCTATTGCTGATCAATATGTGTATTTCCCTGACTCCGCAGTAGACCGGATTGTTCCAATCCAGCATCACGAAGACTCGCTGCATGTTCAGGTTGAACCTTTTTATGAGTGGGTTGTGGACCGTTCACAGATGGCGCCTGCATTCCTTCCGATTGAAGGTGTACTCTATGTGGATGACCTTGAGCCTTATATCGAGCGGAAGCTGTTTACCGTCAATACGGGACATTGCTGCGCTGCATATCTCGGTTACGTGAACGGGTATGATACGATTCAGAAGGTGATTGCAGACGACAAAGTGAAATCTCTTGTCTATGGTGCATTGCAGGAAACAGGTGAGGTTCTTGTGAAACGGTTTGGTTTCGACCCCGAAGATCATCAGAAGTATATAAATAAAATTTTGGAGCGGTTTGTAAACCCGCATCTCACCGATGAAGTCACCCGGGTAGGTCGTTCGCCGCTGCGGAAGCTTTCTCCCAACGACCGTCTGGTTCGTCCGGCGCTACAGGCACATGACTATGGAATGGGCACGACGAACCTGGCAAGAGGCATGGCGGCAGCCTGCAAATTCGATGTGCAGGATGATCCGGAGGCAGCAGAGCTTCAGGATATGATCAAACAAAAGGGCATTGCTGCAGCACTTAGTCACTACACAGCCATGGATGAGCAGCACCCTGTGCTCAAGCAGGCTGTAGAACATTATCATCAAATGTAACCGATAAAGAGATACCTTATATAGCGATGGACGTGGCGCATGATCAAACCCATTGCAAAACAAGAGCCTCACAGGAGTTAACTGTGAGGCTCTTGTTGGTGTTCGGTCTGATTTTTATAGGTCTCCAGACATCGCTGACAGATGCACGATTTACGCCGCTGCTCTGCCGGAATGCGGTCAAACACACCTTCGGGAAACTCGGCATGGTTACACCAGCATTCCGAATGGGGACGGCCAGCCGCATAGGAGCAGCCATTGGCCTCCCCGCACAGAGGGCATAAGAGCACATTGGTCGGGAAGTCATTGGTCCCTGTCTTCTTGGTGTGTGAATTGGAACTTCCGCTCATGGCACGCCTACTTTCTCCATATCGTCATACTTCATAGTATAACAGGGCTGGCCCTATTCTTCAGGTGGCAATTCAATCGTTAGCCCTTCGACATGTTTACGTCCCATTAATTTGCGCTTCTTCCGATTCTCCTTCGTCTCCAGTACAATATCCAAATCATAGTCATCGCCTGGATACAGCTCATCTGCAGATATATGAAGTGTGAGGCGTTTCTTGTGAATTTTGACTTTCCGCCCGCGCAGCATTACCCCGATATTTCCGCGGCTGTCTTCCACGTCACAGACGATTCCTGACTGGTTGAGATAGGCTGCGTATACACGATCCCCTTTTCGAAATTTTTTCGCTGGGGGAACTGACTTTGTATCTTCAACCTGCAGGGATGGATTTCCAGCTTCAGTCGTTTCCGGGGAATGTACTTTCTTCTCCGTCCTCTGTGCAGCTGCGGATTTCGGTAATGGCTCAAGGACAGAACTCTCTGTTGATATTGGTTTCACTATCGGAATGATGGAGCTCATGCTGTTGATAGGACTCTTCGATATGCCCTGGTCCGATATGGACTGGGAACGATCAATAATGCGCTGTGGCATCCCCAGCTTCAAGGCGATGGAATAGGCGTAGCTCTCCCCTGCTTCACCGATACGCAAACGGTAAAGGGGCTGCAGCGTAGCCGTATCGAATTCCATCCGTGCATTTTCAAATCCTGGAGCGGCTGCAGCAAAATGCTTGATTTCCCCAAAGTGAGTGGTAGCCACTACGGTCGCTCCGCGGCTGTGCAGTTCCTCCAGCATGGCGATGGAAAGACCGACCCCTTCTCCCGGGTCTGTTCCGGATGCCATCTCATCAATCAGCACAAGGGTGGATGCATCAGCCTGCTCCAGAATGCCGATCATGTTGCGGATATGAGCTGAAAAGGTGCTGAGTGCCTGTTCCAAACTTTGTCCGTCTCCGATATCGACAGCCACTTCATGATATACGGCCATCTCGCCGCCTTCACCCACAGGAACGAGCAGACCGGACTGCATCATCAGGGTGAGCAACCCCAATGTTTTGAGCGCTACCGTTTTACCGCCTGTATTTGGCCCTGTAATGATAAGTGAGGAATAATCCCTTCCGATGGCAAAATCAAGCGGAATCATGGAGGCGCCCATCAGAGGATGGCGCGCCTGCTGAAGCGTAATTCGGCCCGATGTATTTACCTGGACCGTACGTCCATCCATGGTTGCCGCGTATTTCGCTTTGGCAAACAGGAAATCAAGGACACCTACCGTCTCGGTATTCAGCGCAATCTCGCGGTTATAGGATTCTGCGAGCGACGTTAAATCACCCAGGATTTTCATTTCTTCTCTGGATTCCTCGGCTTGCAGTGAAGCGAGTTCCATCTGCAGTCCCACCAGTTCCGCGGGTTCAATATAAACGGTTTGCCCGCTCCCTGATTCATCCAGGACGCTGCCTTTCACCTGCTTGCGGAATTCTTTCTTAATGGGTAATACCGTTCTTCCGCCGCGCTGGCTGATTACGTTCTCCTGCATAATGGACCGGTGCTTGCTCACGAGAGAATCCAGCTTGCGCTTCATTCGTTCCTCGTTCACGGTCATCTTTTTCCGGATACGTGTCAGTTCCTTGCTCGCCTGATCCTGAATTCTGCCGCTGTAAATGCAGCGTTCGATCTCGCTTAACAGGGATTCCATCCGCATCATGGATGCAGCATACCGGCTTACCGTAGGAGCTGCTTCGGATTTGCCCTCCATGTATTTCATTAATTGTGCACAGCTTCGCAGAAACTGGGCAAGTTGAGTGAAGTCTCGTTCACTAAACAGATAACCGGTACCGAGCAGATCCATAATGGTCTCCATACCGTCAAGCGAAGGGATGGGAACACTGGCCCCGTAACGGATGAGAGCAGAGGCCTCTTCTGTTTCAGCGAGGCGCATCTGGATCAGCCCGGGGTCCACCATGGGTTTCATTTCTTTCGCGTAACGTTTGCCCAGATAAGAAAGGGCGCAGGAAGCGACGTTGTTTTGAATTTGATGATAGCCCAGTGTATTCATTGTGTTTTCATTCATGCTAGATCTCTCCTCGGATTTTGAATTTGTAACTTCGGTTGTAACTCAGAATCTATTCCTGAAAACGCAAAAAGGGCGGAGAATGAACAAACGTCATTCTCCGCCCTGCATGTAGGGGAAAGCAGAGTCCATGATAGGTCTATACAAAAAAATCCACGCTGAACACAGCGCGGAAATAGACCCCGACAAGTACAATCCCGGAGGCGATTTATGATATCCGCTGTTCTTAACTAAGTACAGGGTTATGGCGCATCAAGAAATACACGTATGCCATAAGGCACAAGCGCACATGAAAGGCCAAACTCCTGAATATGAAACTTGATTAGTTAAGAACGCTCACCGACATCAAAATCTCTCCTTCGAATTGAGGAATATGCCTCCACTATAAACTGGAAATGGCCCCAAAGTCAATCTTAAGAATAAATAGTGGACTTGAATAAGATTGGGTTTTAAAATAACAATAGTAAATTAATCCAATGAAAGCGATATTATACAGATGGATATGCATTCCATCAGGCATTCAAATAGGCAGATTCTATACAAAGGAGGATGCTCACATTGCCTAAATATTTGCTGCGTTTGCTCTGTTTTACCATGATTCTCGGAGCCCTTCCAGTCATCGTCATTGGTTCCGTTTCCTATTCGATCGCTTCACGTGACATTGAACAAAAAGTACGTGAGAGCAATCTGCAGATTTTGCATCAAACCCAAATGCGGGTAGAACAGGTTTTACGCAGCCTGCAATTGTCATCCATCCAGTATGTGAATTCTCCCTTGGTGCTGCAAGCCATGAAGAAGCCGCTGGACAGCTCCGAGTTTCAGGAAATACGTGATCTCACGTCTGGATTCAACAACCTGCAAGCGGTTACAAATATAGATCAGGCCTATCTGGTTAACCTGGATCAAGACTGGGTGGTCTCCATGAGGTCCTTTGGAAAGTTGGATGATTTCAGTATCCGGGACCGTATCGGCTCCTATCTCACCTATGCGAACAGTCTGTTCTGGGTGACCCAGAATAAAAATTCATCCACAGAAAGCGTACCGGCTTCAGCAGGGGTATCCGAGGGTTCACAGGAACAGATGCCCACACTCATTTCATCGGATGATGTTGTCAGCATGGTATTTAAAATTCCTATGGTACCGACGAATGTTAGTCCAAAGGGATTTCTCGTGATTGATATCGCTGATGCGGAGATTAGCACGTTTCTGAGCCAAAATCCGAACACCGGGGATATGTATGTACTGGACCGGGATCAGAACTTTTTTCTGAACGAGAATGGGCAAGAGGAGAAATATGCTGCCTTGAATGAGGAAATTCAGGCTAAGGTGGAAACGAGCAATCAGGCAGAGGGCTTCTTTAACGCTGAGGTGGAAGGAAACCCGGTGGCTGTAAGCTACAGGAAATCACCACTCAATGGGTGGCTGTATGTATCAGTGGTATCTCTTGGACAGATCACTGCCCAATCGCAGAAAATTGCAGTTGTTACCGGAGTGGCTACACTGGTCATGCTATGTGTAACCGGGTTGTTCGCGATATACGGAAGCCGGCGGATGTATTCTCCCATTTCCAGGCTGCTGCAGTTTACGAAAGGGCTGGATTCTCCGGCCTTGCAGACAGGCCGTCGTCAGGATGAATTTATTTATATTGAGGAGCGTTTATCCACACTGTTCAGCTCGGAAAAAACGCTGCGGGAGCAGATGAAGGGACAGCATGTTCATCTGGAGGAATTTTTCATGACCAAACTGCTGACCGGAAAAATCTCGGAAGAGGATTTCAGATATCAGGGAGAACGTTATGATTTCCCGTCAGACTGGTCGAGTCTTGGTGTGCTTACACTTCAGATTGATACACTCGAAGGAACAAGGTACGAAGAACAGGACAGGGATCTGCTGCTGTTTGCCGTTAACAATATGGTTGGGGAGCTTCTGCCTGCGGAATTGCGCTTCACCCCGGTTATGATTGATGATGCACAAGTGACGGTTCTGGCTTCAAAGCTGAATGATGAGCTGCAGCTCAAGGAATGGATGCACACCCAGGCGGAATGGATCAGGGAACGCGTAGTCACCTATCTCAATTTGCCCGTAAGTATCGGCATAAGCCGTTCCTATTTTGCCATCGGAGATACACCTAGGGCGTATCAGGAGAGCCGGGAGGCGCTGCAGGGCAGGGTGAGCCTGGGAAGCCGTATCATTTTGCATTATGAAGATATCCAGCCGCGAGGCCAGACCGAGGCAGCCTTATATACACAGCTCAGAATGATTGAGGATCAGCTGGCCTCTGCCTTGAAACAAGGCGATGAAGAGAAAACCGATATGTATTTTTCACAGTATCTGGGGCTGCTCGCTGACAAGAAACTGCATTTTAGTGAATATCCCGTCATTATGGTTCAGCTTCTGTCTCGTGTGTACCAGCTTGTGCAGGAACAGGGAGGGGATGTGGCCGAAGTGCTTGGTGAGAAGGCATCCATGGCTCAGCTGCTGAAGCTCTCCACCCTTGATGAAATGACGAACTGGTTCCGTAAACGGTTATTTGTACCCGTCATTCGTTTCTGGCGGGAGCAGGAAGAATCACAGTATATGAACATTGCCCGGCGGATGATCCGATTAATCGAGGAACGCTATGACCGTGAACTGTCATTGGAAGCCTGTGCGGAAGAGCTGAATTTCCATCCTGTTTATTTAAGCCGGGTATTCAAGAAGGAAGCCGGCGTGAATTTCACAGAATATCTGGCAGAGTATCGAATGGAAAAAGCCAAGACCTGGCTTCAGACAACCAACCTCAAAATATCGGAAATTGCCGAGAAACTAAATTACACCAACCCCACTGCCTTTATCCGAACGTTTCGTAAAATTACGGGAACAACTCCCGGCAAGTACCGGGAACAGCAGCGGTAAAACAAAGCCTGCTCTGCCTGCCATGGCGGGCAGGCTTTTTTTATGTTTGTACACCCTGCTGGCCACGCTCCATCGTCCCGGGTTAAGACAGGATTATAGAGGTTAAAACGAGTGCATCCGCGCCTGAGATTCCAACGGGGGTAGTGTCGTAAACCCTTGCCTGGAAAGGAAAAACAAGAAGCTAAAACCGGACGATAGCCAGTGATCCGTTTATCCTCCACAATGAAGGCATGAGTTCAGGAATTGAACTTTTGTAATCGTTTCCAATGTGGGGAGGAAAACACTATGAAAGCCGAAACGACGGCTCGGACACGGCCCGCTGCCCGCAGTGACAAAAACCTGCTGTGGAGGGACGTTATTAAAAACCGGTGGCTCTACATCATGTTGATACCGGGAGTGCTTTACTTTGTTATTTTCAAATATATACCCATGTATGGCATTACGATGGCTTTTCAGGATTACACACCGTACAAAGGCATTTTGGGGAGTGACTGGGTAGGACTCAAGCATTTTCAGCGTTTCTTCGGGGAGCCGCAGTTCTGGACCCTGTTCCGGAATACGTTTTTGCTGGCGATCTATAATCTGGTCTTCTTCTTCCCCCTGCCCATCGTGCTGGCACTGATGCTGAATGAAGTGCGCCGTGAGCGCTTCAAGCGTTTTGTACAGACGCTGGTCTATGTTCCGCACTTTGTATCATGGGTTGTGGTCGTCGGGGTGTTCTATATGCTGTTTACTACGGAGGGCGGCGCCATCAACGAATTGCTGTACAGTTTGACGGGGCAAAAGATTGCGTTCCTGCTGGAGCCAGGCTGGTTCCGTTCCATGATTGTCGGACAATCCATCTGGAAAGAGGTGGGCTGGGGCACGATTATTTTCCTCGCGGCACTTTCCGGTGTAGACACGCAGCTCTATGAAGCTGCGCGGATTGATGGAGCCAACCGCTGGCGCCAGACTTGGCATATTACGCTGCCTGCCATCCGCAGTACGATCGTGATTTTGCTCATTCTTCGTCTGGGCAACTTCCTGGATACAGGATTTGAACAGATCTTCCTGATGCTGACGCCAACCAACCGGGATGTGGGTGAGGTATTTGATACCTATGTATACACCAAAGGTCTGACGCAGGCACAGTACAGCTACAGTGCTGCTGTCGGCTTGTTCAAGTCGGTTGTTGGGCTGGCGCTTGTACTGGGTGCCAACAAGCTGGCCAAAAAATTCGGGGAGGAAGGCGT
The DNA here is from genome assembly GCF_040546835.1 of Paenibacillus sp. PvP094. Lineage (NCBI taxonomy): Bacteria > Bacillati > Bacillota > Bacilli > Caryophanales > Paenibacillaceae > Paenibacillus > Paenibacillus sp. PvP094. Next base: position 3,509,326 of record NZ_JBEPOM010000001.1, read on the forward strand.
CTACTGACATGAGCAAGCAGACGTCTTCACCAGACAGGAGTGAACATTAAGATGCAACAGGATAAAACGTGGGGCAACCGAATCTTCGATATCGTCAATCATGGTTTGCTGCTGTTGATCGGAATCGTGACCGTCATTCCGTTTATCTACATTCTGGCTGTTTCGTTTACCAGCCCGCATGAGGTGGCGAAGGGAGGATTCATCCTTTTCCCCAAAGAATTCTCCCTGGCGGCCTATCGCTACATTTTCTCGACAGATACACTGATTCGAAGTCTCGGAGTCTCGATCTACATTACTGTGGTCGGTACATTGATTAACTTGTTATTCACGTCACTGATGGCGTATCCGCTATCCAGAAGATATCTGCGAGGACGGCAGCCGATTCTGCTCGGCGTACTGTTCACCATGCTGTTCAGCGGAGGCATGATTCCCACCTATTTCGTGGTTAAATCGCTGCATCTGACCGATACGTTATGGTCCCTGATGCTGCCTACCGCCATCAGTGCATTCAACCTGATCGTACTCAAGAACTTTTTCCAGGCCATTCCGGATGAGCTGGAGGATGCTGCCAAAATAGACGGCTGTAATGATGTCGGCGTTCTGTTCCGTATTGTACTGCCTTTGTCGATGCCGGCAATGGCCACGTTCTCCCTGTTCTATGCAGTCGCTCACTGGAACAGCTTCTTCAACGCCGTCATCTACATCAATGACAGCGAGAAGTGGCCGGTTCAAGTATGGCTTCGTGAGATTGTCATTCTGGCTCAGAGCCGGATTGGTGACACGAGTATTGAGGAGACGGAGATTCAGCCGCTGACCATTCGCATGGCTGTCATTGTATTCTCAACCATTCCGATCATGCTTGTGTATCCATTCCTGCAAAAGCATTTTGCCAAAGGAGTGATGCTGGGGTCTGTGAAAGGTTGAGATTGGTGATTGAATGGATGGTTGCAATGCAATATGCAGCATGCGGAATCAGCAATGTATAAAAGGGGAGGTTTTCATTTGATGAGAGGAACAAAAAAGAAAGCTCTGGCTGTCCTGAGCACACTTGCACTGGTAACGGGATTGCTGGCTGGATGCGGATCGGATGAGGGTCAGGCTGCCGAAGGCGGCGTACAGAACATCTCCATTGCGATTGCACAGGTAGGTGATGTGCCGGGTAAAGGAAATGAGGTCCAGCAAAAAATCGAAGCCTTTACCAATACCAAGCTCGATATTCAGTGGATTCCCGCTTCGGCGTACAATGACAAAATTAATGTCATGATCGCTTCCAGCGATATGCCGAAGATCGTCAAAGTGCAGTACAACCCGACAGTAACAAGTGCCATGCGTAACGATGTGTTTTGGGAGATCGGGCCCCTGCTCAAGGATTATAAAAATCTGTCCGCCCAGAACGAGCGCTTCTTCAACAACATCAAGGTAGACGGAAAAGTCTATGGCGTGCCGGTGTTCTCTGATATTGCACGGGCGACGGTCATTTACCGCAAAGACTGGTTCGATAAGCTGAATCTCAAGGTACCGACCACGCCGGATGAATGGTATGAAACAATCAAAACCCTGGCGACTTCCGATCCGGATGGAGATGGGCAGGATAACACGTTCGGTCTGATGCTGTTCAAAAAATATAATGAAGATCAATATTCCTTCACAACGCGTCTTGGCGTAAGCTTCGGTGCACCGAACAAGTGGAAGGTTGAGGATGATGGCAGCTTCACACCGGAGTTCATGACGCCGGAATACATGCAGGTGCTGGATCTGCTGAAACGGTTGTATGATGAGAAGCTGCTGAATCAGGACTTTGCCGTTTTTGATTCCACGGAAGCGGAGAAAAAGTATGACTCCGGCGTTGTCGGCATGCGTGTCGGCGTGGCGCAGAACGGTAAGAGTCAGCAGGAGCGTCTCTCCAAGAATGACCCGGATGGGGTGGTTGACATTGCAGGTTTGCTTGGAGCGAACGGCGACCGTGTTGCGGGCCAGACAGGCAACTCCGGCATATTGGCCTTTCCTAAAGCAACCGTGAAATCCGAAGAGGAGCTGAAAAGCCTGCTGAGCTTTTTGGATAAGTTGATGGAACCGGAGATGGCAACACTGCTCATGCGTGGAATAGAAGACAAACATTACACCAAAGTGGGCGAGGATGAAGTGGAAATGAGCGATTTCGATGCGTTCCAGCGTGAGGTGAAGCCATATCGTGACAATCTGCCATACGTTGAAGGTTACAATGTGCCGAAATTGAAGGATACCGAGCTGGGTGTAAAAGGAACCGAGCTTGCCAAAGAGCTGGCCGAACATGCCGTTCCAAACCCTGCGCTTACGTTATACTCGCCGACCTATGGTGATCGCGGGGCTGATCTGGATCAGATGATTGCCGATGCGCAAACCAAATACATCATGGGCAAGATTGATGAAAATGGCTGGAAACAGGAGATTGAGAACTGGGCTAATGCGGGCGGAACGAAGATTCGCGAGGAATACGCAGAAGATTACAAAAAACAGGCTCAATAAGCGAGCGGATGCGGAGGGTATCGATGAAGGAAACCTTGCAGTTCACACCGGTACGAATGGCCGATCAATTCATGGAAAGTTACCGCAATCATCAGCTGTACCCCACCTGGCATTATGAGAACGGCTGCCTGCTGAAGGCGCTGGAAGAACTGTATCATCGTACGGGGGAAGCCAAGTATTACGAATACATCCGGGAGCTGATGGATCACTTTATTCAGGAGGACGGCACGATACGCTCGTATAACGTTGAGGAGTACAATCTGGACCAGATTAATCAGGGGAAATCCTTATTCTTCCTAATGGACCAAACAGGTGAAGCGAAATATCGCAAGGCAGCAGACCTGCTCATGGTTCAGCTCAAAGGGCAGCCGCGAACGAGTGAAGGTGGTTTCTGGCACAAGAAGATCTATCCTTTTCAGATGTGGCTGGATGGGTTGTATATGGCGACTCCGTTTCTCACGCAGTATGGGGCAGTAATGGGCGAAGAAAAGTGGTTTGACCGGGCAGCTCTGCAGCTGCTGCTGGTGGAGAAGCATACCCGTGATCCGCGCAGCGGTTTGCTGTATCATGCCTGGGATGAAAGCAGGGAGCAGCGCTGGAGTTCGGGAGAAACCGGCTGTTCTCCCCATGTCTGGAGCCGGGCCATGGGTTGGTACGTAATGGCCGTGGTGGATACACTGGATCATCTGCCAGTAGATCATGAACAGCGCGGCCAGATTGTCGGCATATTCGAACGCGTGGCGAATGCACTTGTGCATGTACAGAATCAACAGACAGGGCTCTGGCCTCATCTGCTCGATCAGCCGGGACGTGAGCGCAATTATCTCGAAGCGTCGGGTACATCCATGTTTGTATACGCGCTGGCCAAAGGTGTACGCAAAGGTTACCTGAGCGGTAAATTCAAGGAGATCGCAGATAAAGGATACCAGGGGCTGCTGCAGCACTTGCTGCAAACGGACCGTGAAGGTGTACTGTCGCTGACCCAGTGCAATGGTGGTGCAGGTCTTGGGGGAAGTCCGTATCGTGATGGGTCGTACGAATATTATGTAACCGAGTCGATCCGAATCAATGATCCGAAATCGGTTGCCCCGTTTATTCTGGCAGGTGTGGAGATGGAGCTGGCTTAACGCTGGTTCTTTTCTTCAGACAGAATTATGATAGCGCCTTCATTCAGGCGAGCCTATTGCTGGTAATAACGATAATACAAAAGGGAGAGATGGTTCATGAGTGCAAAAGGTCGGGTGTCCCGTATAGGCGGATTTGTTGTCATTGGTGCAATGTCCGCCGGACTGCTTGCAGGTTGTGGAGGAGAAAAAGCTCCAGCCGCCGGGGAAGGCAAGTTTCCCATTTCCATCTCGTTGATGCAGGTAGGCGATGTGCCCGCGAAGGAAAATGGGGTGGAGCAAAAGATTGAGCAGTATACGAATACGGATGTCAATGTTCAGTGGATTCCGCAGTCGGCTTTTGATGACAAGGTGAACGTCATGGTTGCTTCCGGAGAGATGCCGACCATTATGCGCGTAAATTACGTGCCGACCACGTTCAATGCAGCCAAAACGGGACTGTTCTGGGAGCTGGGGCCCTACCTGAAGGATTATAAAAATCTGTCTGCCCAATCCGAGGCCTATTTTAACAATATCAAGATCGAAGGTAAAATTTACGGCATTCCCAACTTCCGCGATATCGGACGAACGGCCATTGTATACCGCAAGGATTGGTTTGACAAGTTGAAGCTGGATGTGCCGAAGACGCTGGATGACTGGTATGAAGTGATGCGTTCCATGCGCAAGGATGATCCTGACGGGAATGGCAAGGAAGATACGTATGGTGCGCTGCTCTTCAAGAAGTATAACGAAGGCGTGTCTTCTCCGCTGACCCGGATTGCCGTGAGTATTGGGGGTGTGAACAAGTGGGGGGTAGATGATGCGGGTAAACTGACTCCGGAATTCCTGACCACTGAATATGTGGACACCATGAAGCTGTTCAAGCGACTGTTCAGTGAAGGGTTGATCAACAGTGATTTCCCTGCTCTTGATCCTTCCGATGCGGATAAAAAAATGGACTCTGGCCTGGTCGGGATGAAGCTGAACGGCGTGGCCCAGAACGGCAAGTCATCCCAGCAGCGGCTGACGCCTAACGCTCCGGATGGGGTGATCGATGTAGCTCCGTTCCAGGGAACAGATGGTATACGCATCGCTGGGGAACCGGGGAACTATGGCATGCTGGTGATCCCGAAGGCTGCCGTCCCGGATGAGGAGCAACTGAAAAAAGTGCTCACCTTCCTCGATCAGCTGATGGATGAGGAGCTGAGTACGCTGCAGCTTCGCGGACTGCTCGATGTGCACTACACCAAGACAGCGGACGGTAAAACCGAACTCAAGGACTTTGATGCTTATCAACGCGAAGTGAAGCCGTACCGTGACAATTTGTTAAGTGTTGAAGGATACAACGTGGCTGAATTGGTTGATGTCCCGATAGGCATGAAAGGCACCAAGATGGCTCGCGAGAATGAGCAGTATGCCATTCCGAATCCTGCGCTGACACTGTCGTCGGCCATTTACACCGAGCGGGGTCAGGAACTGGATCAGATGATCTGGGATGCACAGACCAAATACATTATGGGCAAAATGGACGATGCAGGCTGGGAGCAGGAAGTAGCTAACTGGCGAAAAGCCGGGGGAGACCAGCTGATCTCTGAACTGGAGGCATCCTATGCCGAACTGAACGGGAAATAAAGCAAAGCGCAGAGTATACGTGTGCCCGAAGGAAGCTGTGTTTTACGTGAACGAACGTGAAGCATGGCTTCTTTTTCTTTCACAGGATTATGGTTGGGCAGCAGAAAGGGTATAAAAGAAAGGAGCATTCTTTTCACATCCATTTATACTCACCGAGAGGGGAAAGACATCATGATTGAAGAACATGATAAGCAAGAAATAATTGCAAATGATACATACGAAGGAAAAGATCTGGGAGTAAAGATCGACGATCAATCCTGCCAATTCAAAGTTTGGTCACCAGATGCCGTTCAGATGGACGTGCTGCTCTACCCGGCATCCACTACCGAGCTTCCAGGAGGACAGGGAGGAACCGGGGAACAACGTGCCGAGCCAAAGGAATTCCTAATGGAAAGACAGCAGCAGGGCATCTGGTTGTTGAAGCTGGATGGAGAATGGAATGGTTATCGATATATGTACCGGGCCACCTTCGAGGGAAGACGACAGGAGATAGCGGTGGATCCCTATGCAAGGGCAGTTACCATGAATGGTGAAATGGGAGTTATTATCAGGCTGGAAGAGACAGATCCTCAAGGATGGAGCCAGGATGTTCGTCCAGAGCTGAAGAGTCCTGTGGATGCCGTATTGTACGAGCTGCATGTGCGGGATTTTTCAATTCACCCTTCATCAGGCATGGTGAACAAAGGCAAGTATCTGGCTTTTACGGAAACTGGACTGTGCGATTCCGAAGGCAATACACTGGGGATTGACCATTTGGCTGAGCTTGGGATTACTCATGTGCACCTGCTGCCCGTGTTTGATTTTGCCACCGTGGATGAATCCAAGGCTGGAGACAATGCTTACGGTGATTCCGAGGATTCCAGCTATAATTGGGGGTATGATCCGCTGCATTACAACGTTCCCGAAGGCTCTTATGCTACACGAGCAGATGAGCCCGGTACACGCATCCGCGAGCTCAAGGCTTTGGTGTTAGCACTTCATCAGAGAGGGATTGGAGTGATTATGGATGTGGTGTATAACCACACGTTTAATACGAAAGGCAGTTCGTTTGAGAAGCTGGTACCGGGGTATTACTATCGTCAGAATGAGGATGGCACATACAGCAACGGATCCGGGACGGGGAATGAGGTAGCCACAGAACGTCCCATGGTACGCAAGTTTATCCTGGAATCGGTGCGTTACTGGGCAGAGGAATACCATATTGACGGGTTTCGGTTTGACCTGATGGGGTTGATTGATACGGCAACCATGAGGGAACTTGCTGCGGAACTGCATGAACATGTATCTCCATCCATCCTATTGTACGGTGAGCCATGGGCGGCAATGGACTCCCCACTAGGGGAGCGAATGACCCTCAAGGGAGATCAGAAAAGAGACGGACTAGCCGTATTCAATGATAATTATCGTGGAGCGATCAAAGGGGACAGCGATGGAGCAGAGAAAGGATTCGCGACAGGTGCGGAGGGAAAGGAAGAGGATATCTGGACGGGTGTAAGGGGAGCGATTACCGATTTTACGGCCAGTCCATCCGAGACGGTGAATTACGTAACAGTTCACGATAATCTGAATCTGTGGGACAAGGTTGTGCATACACAAGGACTGGAAGAACAGCTTGGGTTTATCTCCTATGATGATGAGGGACACATTCGTGGATATGACAGTGTGGAGCAGGCAGTACAGCATGCGAATCCGTATATGCAGATTGATCCGAATCATGTGCTGGAGAATGAAACGGTTCGGCGCTGCTTGCTTGCGAATGGCATTGTGCTCACATCCCAAGGCATTCCCCTGCTTGCGGCGGGAGATGAGTTTTTGCGCAGTAAATATGGCGATGCCAACAGTCACGAGAGTGGTGATGCCGTCAATGCGATTCGTTGGGAACAAAAACAACGGTTCAAGCCGGTATTCGATTACTACCGCGGACTGATTCGTCTTCGCCTTGAACATGCAGCCTTCCGGTTGAGAACCCGGGACGACATTGATCAACATGTAACCCTGTTAAAAAAGGATAAAAGCCTGCTTGCCTATGAGCTATCAGGCACGGCAGCCGGCGATTCTTGGGATCGGATTATCGTGATCTACAACGCGGCAAAGGAAAGCCGAATCCTCCCTATTCCTTCCGGAATGTGGAATATTGTTGTAGAGCAGGGACAAGCAGGTCTTGAACCACTGCGTACCATCAACGATGGGCAGGTCAGTGTACCGGCGATATCCCTGATGGTCATGTATGCCAATAATTAAATTTTTTGCGTACTGTAGTAAAGTACCCTTTTCCGCTACGGAGAGAAGGGTGCTTTATTTTGTTTTTTTGATCAGACAGGTACAAATGCTGTCAATCTGCGGCGCTTGTTTACATATGCTGTATTTTGAAAGCGATTGCTGCAAGGGTTAGACCAATATCCAGCGAGTGACTTCATGAAAGCCTCTGTTCAACCGATATGTTGAGTACAGACAACCCCGGGTTGACAAATGACGTCCCGCTCCGTACCATCGGGACAACACGAAATCAATGGATATAAAGGCGGTGGGAACGATGCCGGAATGGACATCTTTTCGTTACGAAGGCAACGATCTTGGCTTAACATATACTCGTGCTTCCAGTACATTCAAGCTGTGGGCTCCAACGGCCCAGCAGGTTTCTATATTGGTTTTTGAAAATGAGGGCAGCTACAATGCAAGTGGATGGGTAACGGAACATGATGGCGGGCAGGCAAGTGACATGACTCGTGATGAAGATGGCATATGGAGCGTGAAGCTGGCAGGCGATTGGGCAGGATTTTATTACATGTATCGCATTACACACGATGATCAACGCACAGAAGTAGTGGTAGATCCTTATGCCCGCGCTGTGTCGCCCAATGGGCAGCGGACGGCCATTATTGATCTCGATACAACGCATCCACCGGATTGGGAGCTGGACGTGAAGCCTGTTTTTCAGCGGCCGGTGGACGCCGTCATTTATGAATTGCATGTGCGTGATTTCTCCTCCGATCCCCATGCCGACATTCCGTATAAAGGGAAATTTCTAGCCTTCACGGCTTCCGGACTGACCGACAGGGCAGGTCATCGTATCGGTGTGGATCATCTTGCCGAACTCGGGATTACCCATGTGCATCTTCTGCCTGTGGCGGATTATCAGACGGTGAATGAACTGGAATCCGCTGAAGAAGGCATAACGTTCAGAGCACCCTATAATTGGGGTTATGATCCACAGCACTATAACGTCCCGGAGGGCTCCTATGCTACGGATCCTCGGGATCCTGCCGTGCGAATTCGTGAGTTCAAAGCCTTGGTGCAGTCTCTGCACCGCCAGGGTATACGTGTTGTGCTTGATGTGGTCTACAATCATACGTATGGTGTGGACGAAGGTCCATTTGAACGGATTGTACCCGGTTATTTTTACCGCTATCGGGCAGACGGTACACTGAGTAATGGATCGGGTGTAGGCAATGAACTGGCTACAGAGCGCCCAATGGTGCGAAAATATATTATAGACTCTCTCCTGTACTGGGCTGAGGAATATCATGTGGATGGTTTCCGTTTCGATCTCATGGGCCTGATTGACACCGATACAATGAACGAATTGACCCGTGAGCTGCGTGAGCAGATTGATCCAGCCATGCTAATTTACGGGGAGCCGTGGACAGGTGGAGATTCACCACTGGATCGCAAAACCCTGAAAGGTACCCAGCGGGGTCAGGGATTTGCCGTATTCAATGATCATTTTCGCAGTGCGATCAAAGGGGACAGTGATGGCAGCGGGAAAGGGTATGTAACCGGAGCAGATGGCCTCGAGCATGAGCTACTTAAGGGGATTTCCGGAGCTATCGATGACTTTACATCGTCACCTGTGGAGACCGTCAATTATGTCACGGCCCATGACAACCTGAACCTGTGGGACAAAATCGCAACCACGATGAATCTCAGACATGAATTGGGTTTTCCAGCGTGGAGAGACGGGCAACCGGTGGAGGGAGGGAGTGCAGAATCGGCGGTAAAGGCAGCAGATCCCTATCGGTATGTGGATGCTGATGATGTGCTTAACCATGAGATGGTTCGCCGCTCGCTGCTAGCCTCTGGAATATTGCTAACCTCTCAGGGGATACCTTTTCTGCATGCAGGGGATGAGATCCTGAGATCAAAAGCGGGAGATCACAACAGTTACCGCAGCGGCGATGCGGTTAACGCCATTCCGTGGGCGAACAAATCCCGTTTCAGACCTGTCTTTGACTATTACCGGGGTTTAATACATCTGCGCCGTACTCATCCTGCCTTTCGCATGATCAGCGCAGACCAGATCCGGAATCACCTTCGCATTCTACGTGCTGACGGTAATGTTGTCATATTCATGCTGCAGGATGGGGCCAATCAGGACACCTGGAATCGAATCATCGTGGCCTATAATGCAACAGCGTACCAGCAGCAGATACATTTGCCGGAAGGTGACTGGCATGTGGTCGCTAACGATCATCAGGCAGGTACAGACTCGATTGGGACGGTTAGCGGCATTGCTCCTATAGAGCGCTGGTCGTTAATGGTACTGTATGATATCGAACATGTTGGTGGAACGGAACCGGCTACAATTGAGATTAATGCTCCACGTCAGGTGTATAGCCCAGGTGAGACGGCGGGGCTGCGGGCGATTGTGCGTGACCGACTCGGTAATGTAGTAGAGAATTGCGAAGTCCTGTGGCGTTCTTCGGAGCCGCAGCTGATTCAGATCGATCCGGATGGTACGATTCATGCGAAAGAGACAGGTGAAGCAGCGATAACGGTTCAATGTGGTCATATCTTTGCTACAAGCCTCTTGCAGGTGGATCATCGCCATGCCGAACGAATTGAGCTTGTCGGTGAAACTGTTCTGTATACGACACGAATCAGTCGCTTCCGTGCATTGGTGCTGGATCAATTTGGGCAGCCGCTTCAAGGGACCGGCATACGCTGGCATTCGTCGAATTCGGATATTGCAACGGTCAGTACGGCTGGAATCGTTCGTGCCTTATCCCCAGGGACAGCGCAAATTACAGCCATGGCTGGCAGCATACAGTCTACGGCGACAATCAAAGTCCACAAGCACGTCTCTCGTCTCGTTACGCTTCGTTATGAACGGGAGGATCAACAGTACGAGGGATGGGATGTTTGGGTATGGGGCACAGGAATGGCAGATGGAGCGGTACCCCTTGAACGGGTGGGAAATGCCGCAGAGGCCCGTATTCGTGTAGCTCCAGGCCTGCATCATCTGGGGCTGATTATTCGGCTGAATGAGTGGCAGGCCAAGGATACCTGTGGAGACCGATATGTAGATATTGTGCCAGAAGACGGGAATGTGCAGATTGTTGTGCAGAGCGGTACAGACCAAATGCAGGTTATACGCGAGAATGATGAAGAGGATAACCGTACCAGTGCTTGAATCCTCTTGTTAGATCCGTATAGTAGCTGTAGATAAACCTAGAAGCAGCAGGCAGTCGGAGGGTATTTCCGGCTGTCTTTTTTTGGTACACAGAGATTGGATTTTGATGTGAAAAGGGGATGAATTGTACAAGCCAATGTTTGAGAAGCCCGTTCATTGGGGTATATATAGATATGGCCCGAGATTTGGCCACAGAAAAAGAAGACCCATTTGGTCTATGAGAGAAGCCGAATGCTTCCCAACACCAATACAAAGTAGGGATCCCTTGAAGGAGGATGTTCAATCATGAAATCCAACGGAAAAATGGCTCAACTTACTGCAACTCCACGAACTGAAAAGAAAGGTGCGGCATTGCGCCTGTTAAGACAAGGCGGACGTGTTCCGGCTGTCGTTTATGGTCCTGAGTTTGAAGGGGCCTCCATACATGTGGATGAAAAAGAAATGCTCAAGGTCGCTCGTACAGGTCGTTCCGAGATGTTCAACCTCAATCTGGAGGGTGGCAAAACCGTTCCTGTGCTGATTAAGGATCAGCAGGAGCGCAATGGACGTCTGCTGCACGTGGACTTCTTGCAAATATCCAAAAATAAACCGATCAGCGTAAGTGTGCCGATCGATTTCCAAGGTACGGCTGCTGGCTCCAAAGCCGGTGGTGTGTTCCAGACTCAGGAAACCGAATTGGAAGTGGAAGGACTTCCAGCCGACCTGCCGACTTCCATTGAGGTGGATGTCAGCGGGCTGGACATTGGTGATCGCCTGACAGCTGAAGATATTAAACTGGATAAGGGCTTGACACTTATTACGTCACCCGATTCCATTATCGCATCCGTTATGCCACCACAAGCGGCTGAGGAAGAGCCAACAGCTTCTGCTGATGAGGCAGAACCTGTGGCTGCAGAGGAAGAGAAGGCAGCAGACGAATAATAGGGGCGTGGGAGTTCTGCTCCCCTACCCCAGAAGAAGCCCGGTCATCATGACTGGGCTTTTTTTGCGATCGTAGAGATGGTTATAATAGATACAAGGATACACCGATCCGAAGCGGATCAAGGTCATATTTGCAAACAGGTCAGTATAAGTTCTTAGGAAAGTAGGCAATTTCATGTTTGATCCAACTGTGTACGACAATCTCAAGGTCGGTTTCGAGAACTATCTGTATGATCTCGACAATCTCGATGAGATCATTCACATATCCAACCGGAAAGACATCCTGGAGATGGCGAGTATGTCCAGAGAGTTCGTGCTGCAGTTCGTTCTAAGGGAGCATTCTGAGGTCAAAGCGGAGATTATACTCCGAAGCTCTCTGGAAGCGCTAGCGGCCGAAATATTGGAGTCACCCGGCAGCCAGCCGGGATGTCGGCTTGAGCTTCGATTTAGCCAGGAGATTCCTGAGCCAGACAGGCTATGTCCCGCAATTCGCTCCATCATACAAGTGAGCTGGCCAGATCAGCGCTTGGTACAGGACATTCATTTTGTGTACGGAGAGGAACCCATCAGGTATAACGTTTCAAGTCATGTGTATTTTGATCGAAATGTGAATGAAGACCAAATGGGAGATATTCCGGAATTGTGTGAACATTTGGTGAACGTGTTAAAAAAATTAGTACAGCTGCATAATTAATCATCCGTAAAGCCCTGTCTCTTCCCACGAGACGGGCTTTTTTGTCGTTTTATTAGAAATGCTAAATAGGCTTTGAGACTTAGGTATAAGGGCTTGTATCTAATATTTTGCGCAAGATAGTCAGAAAATGTATATTAATAAAGGAGAAAAAGTGCAATAGAACTATACATAATTAGTGAATTTGCGAAATAATGAGTGGGACTAAAGATTTATAGATGTACTAAAGGAACTAGTTTTCCTTGCCGATAAAATATCGAAGGGGAGAAACTACATGACAGAGAAATTAATTCGTCTGCTGCGTATACTTCAGGCTATACAAGCGTATCCCGGAATCTCAGCCAAGGAATTGGCTGCGAAATGTGATACAACTGTGCGCACGATCTATCGCGATCTCCGGATTTTGGACAGGGTTGCCCCTATCATGAACGAAGGCTACGGCAAGGGTTATCGGTTTATTGGGAATTTCGCCTTGTATCCACTCGATTTCACGGAGCAGGAGGCTATGGTCTTCTCCATGCTTCCGTCTGTCCTGGATACTTCCCAATTGCCGGCTGAATTCGATGCGGCTTTTGACAAAGTGATGTCAGTCCATACCAAGCTAAAATCAAGAAACAGTGATATCGTGGAGAACATTGCAGGTATCATACGCATGGGAACGCCTGCATACCGGGAGGAAGGAAAAGACCCCAATCTGCTTATCCCGATTATTGAAGCTATTCTTAATCAGGAAACCATACGTACCCGGTATCGTACACTGACCAATAATGATATTACGGTCCGTGACATTGATCCATACTATCTTATTCCACGTGATCAGCGCTTTTATCTCGTCGGGTATTGCCATCTGGTGCAGAAGGTGCGATTGTTTCGCATGAGCCGTTTTCTGGACGTGAATCAGACAGGTACCCACTTTGACAAAGCGGATTTCAACATAGCGCAGTATATGAAAAATACGTGGTCTGTTGATCGAGGGGACGAACATATTCATTTCAAGGTGAGATTTACTGAAAAAATGGCACCTTACATAAAAGAAGAAGAAATGTTTGTTCGTCCGCGCATGACGGATCTGCCAGATGGTGGATTGTTATTCGAAGTCACACTAAACAGCAGTCGTGAGTTCCTGATGTGGTTATATCAATTTGGCCCTCAAGCGGAGGTTCTTGAGCCCCGAGAATTTCGAACAGAGATTCGCAAACAACTGACTCATTGGTTGAAGCACTATGAGGGAGATGAATAATTTGATTGGTTATTTTAACTTGAAACTTGGAATGAAGGAAAAGGAGAAGAACATGTTATGAGCAGCAACTTATTTGCAGCCATGGATCGAATGGAGCATTATCATGGTATCCAGGCATTAAATGTAGATGATACCGTATTTTTGGTTAAGGATCCCAATAATCGTACAGATCATCAAGCGATCAAGGTGGTTATTCCACCAATAGGTACCGTGGGATATATCGTGAACGACCCAGTCTTCGTTCCTCACGGTTGCTGGGCAGGCTCTGGATTTTATGATGTCTTTCACCAGCAGACCTGTGCGAAGGTCCGGTTTACCATGAAAGATATGATTATTGTTGAGCTCATTGAAATGGTACATGTCCCCATCCCCCAAATGGAGTCATGGATCACAAGCTGGCAGTCACGGGAAAAAGCTTAACCCGTCCCTCGCAGCAATGGGGGCAGCTTTGTTATGACTTCTGTTCAATTTAGCTCATTGGCGGATAAGTCTTGTATAAGCTGCTTCGAGATGCATGGCCGTTCGGGACCAGCCAAACTGGTTCACGGCAATTGCTCGCCCAGCCTTGCCAAGAGATTCGGCTAGCTTTGGATCCCGGGCAAGCTTCTGAAGGCAAGCAGCAAATGGCTGAGGTTTGTCATATGGAGAAACCAGATAACCGCTGCTTCCGGACTCAATAATTTCTCGAATGCCACCATTGTCTGAAGCGATCACAGGCAGACCGGAAGCCATGGCTTCAACGTTAACTAACCCGAAGGCTTCGTGCATTTGAGACGGGCAGACCAGGCAATCAGCGGCCCGGTACAAGTGGTGTATCTGTTCATGGGCAATCTGTCCGAGAAAAGATGAACGAATCCCGAGTTTTCGGGCTAGCAGGCGCAGCTTGCGCACATAGACCTGCGGCCCCTTGCCTGCAATAATCAGCTGTACATCAACCTTCTGCTGCACAAGTGCTACTGCGCGAATCAGAATGTCCAGACCTTTGCCTGGAATCAGTCTGCCGACATACAGCACAGAAAAGGGTTGTGAACGCTCTGACGGTGTGGAGTTTGTTCCGCCGCTTAGCGCTGGAACGAAGCGGGTCAGATCGGCACCCAGAGGGATAACATTCATCAGATGTTTCACCGAAGGGAACCTGCGTCCTAATCTGTCTCTGAGGGACAAACTGTTGACGGCGATGCAGTCGGCTTGTCGTAACAACGCTAATCTTGACGGTCCAGGCTGAGCGAAGGTCAGGGAGTGAAGGAACAGGATTGCAGGGGTGTCAGGCAGGCTTCGTTTGATTCGGGCCAAGCAGCGTGGCCTGTTATCCACCTGGATCAGATCAAACGAATTCTCCTTTAAGAGCCGAATGACCGCCTGAATATATCGATCAGGATTGCTGGAAGGAACACGGCGGATCGTAATGCCTTCAAGCTGCTCTTTGGCTGGAAGACCAGGCATTTCGCGGCTAATGATTGTCACTTCATGACGCAGTGCAAGTTCGCGAGCGATACCCAGAATGCTTATTTCAACTGAACCGTTTCCAGGCACAGGTAGTTTCTCCGGTGCGACCATTGCTATTTTCATTGGGCGGCTCCTCCTTGTCCCATACGCGTATCGAATCTTCGTCACATCTTATGCTTTTACGAAGCGTTTGGCGCCTCGGCAGTACCGAAGAAATAGGTACTTGTGATATAATGAACAGGTTGCAGATTACTCTTTAGGTGGATAGAAACAGGAGGAACATGATGTTACATTCAACACTGGGCCGCTTCCGATTACTGCTGTGGCTGCAGGGACTTTCATATGTATTATTGCTGTTTGTTGCATTCCCCTTGAAAAATGCAGGGATTTTGCCTCAATCGGTCACTTGGTTTGGTAATTTGTACGGTTTTCTGTTTTTGATGTATATGTTGTTTATGGTTAGTCTGTATACGACGCAAAAGTGGCGTTTACGCCGTCCGATCGCTTTATTTTTCATATCGTTTATCCCTCTGGGCAATTTCATTTATGACTTTTTTGTTTTTCGCAAAATGGATCAGGGTCAGGGTACGGTTAAATAAAGCTTGACTTTGTGCAGCGTTGTGAATATGATGAGAACAGGTTATTTGAACTGTAAGAAATGCACCAACTAAAACTGCATATTCCTGATGTTAAAGGGGAGTAGCTTTCACAGTAAAGTCGTCAATTCGGGATCACATCCCCGGCTTTATTGGCAGCAATTTGTTGTTAGCGAGACCTTTACCAAGTTTTCATGCTGGGTAAAGGTCTCTTTTTATGGATAAAAAAGGATCTTTACCAGCGATGGTAAAGGTCCTTTTTTTGTACATCATAAGGATACTAAGGAGGAGTCAAATTTGGATTTGTCATTATTATTGGAGTATGGATGGGTACTAATCGTCCTAGTAGTCCTGGAAGGATTGCTGGCAGCAGATAATGCTTTGGTGCTTGCGATTATGGTTAAGCATTTACCGGATGAGAAGCGCAAAAAGGCGCTATTCTACGGTTTGCTCGGAGCCTTCATCTTCAGGTTAGGTTCCTTGTTCCTGATCTCGTTCCTCGTCGATGTGTGGCAGGTTCAGGCGATCGGAGCGCTGTATCTTCTCTACATCTCGATTAACCACATTGCCAAGAAAGTTATGGGCAGCCGAAACAAGACAGATGAAGCAGCCGATGATGCACCGAAGAAAGCCAAGAAACAATCCGGTTTCTGGATGACGGTTTTCAAGGTTGAGGTAGCGGATATCGCTTTTGCGGTGGACTCCATTCTTGCTGCCGTAGCACTGGCTGTGGCGTTGCCACCAAGTGGATTGCCTCCAATTGGCGGGTTGGACGGTGGACAATTTATCGTCATCTTCCTGGGAGGATTTATTGGCCTCGTCATAATGCGTTTTGCAGCTTCCTTCTTTGTTAAATTGCTTCATTCCCGTCCGGGACTTGAAGTGGCAGCCTTCGTTATCGTTGGTTGGGTAGGGGTTAAGCTGGCAGTCATTACGCTGGCCCATCCTTCGCTCGGTGTTCTGGATGAACATTTCCCGGAAAATAAAATTTGGAAATTTGGATTCTATATCGTATTGATTACCATTGCGGTATGCGGGTGGTTCCTGTCTTCCAAAGTACCAGCCAAAGAGGATGAAAATCCGGTTGAAGAGTTGGAAAAACAAGCAGGAAACTAAGCGTGTAAGCTTAACACAAACAACATATGTTGTCGTAAAAATCAGGGGCTGTATGGATACAGACCCCTGATTTTTTTAGTATATGCATATCCATGCCAAACGGTTTATTTTCCAAGAAAAGGGTTGACATATCGAAACGAGTCCTATTAATATAAGACTTATCATTTACGAAGGGAGGCCGAAAGACATGATGGTTGGTTATGATGTTCGATTAACACAGACACCAAGTCACATAGATACAACTGCATATTCAGCTCATCGTCTCTTTGGCCTCTTACGGGCGACATAGGAGAATCGGCATATCTTTTCACTGTTCATTATGCAGGCATAGATATGTCAATCTCGGCTTATATAGCGATGGAGAACAGAGGTATTGCATTTTTCATGCCGTCCTGTTCTCTGTTATTGTCATGAAGAAGTCATGGGCGATGCGTCCATGGCTTCTTTTTTTTGTTGTATCGACTGAAGCGGACATGAACCATGCGATACAAACATTCCTTATTTTGAAAAACAACTAAAAGATGAAAAACAGGAAGGAAAAATCACCATTTATGAATACAGAACCTAATTTATTTACAAGTCAAAACGAATTTCCTGGCGGATATCGGCATGAAGTGAAATTGCCAGCAGGAGACTTGACGGTATATGCCGCACAGCAATTGTTTTCCTCTTTGGACTATAAAGTGTTTGAAATGGCTAACAACAATCTGCAAATTCCTGGCATTTCCTATATGAGTTATACCCCGGATGTTCATGTAGGTGTGGGAACCTGCATCGGCACTACGGCCGTATGGGACGCAAAGACGGGTTACGTTTCTCCATCCATCGTTGGTAGTGATATCGGCTGCGGGATGCGGGTGCATATGACCAATCTGCACAAGGATGATCTGAAAGATGTAAAATTGCGCCGCAAGCTGGTCAAGGCCATTGAAAAGGTATTGCCTATGGAGGCTAGTCAGCGTGGGCATTTCTCGGATATAAGGCTCGAACACATTGTTCGCAAAGGCTTGCACGGCTTGCCGAAAAAATATATTCCGGACAGTTACACGCCGAAGAAGTCGACATCCATTACCCATGTGGAAAGCAGCAAATTTGCCTACGATGAGGAAGTGCTCAATCTTGTTCCGGATATGACATGGCACCGTGCACACCGTCAGCTGGGCACCTTGGGCGGGGGCAATCATTTCGCCGAAATCCAGTCTATTGAAATCGCAGAGGAAAATCGTGAGATCGCGGAAGCCTGGGGATTGGTTGATGGTCAAATTGTCGTCATGATTCATTCAGGTTCCCGTGCCTGGGGCGGACATGTGAGCCAGACCAGCTCGTCTGCCATTGCCAAAGTGATGCAGCGAAACGGGCTTGGTACATCGGATCCGAGACTGGTTTTTGCTCCGTTGGAACACGCCGAAGGCCGTCATTACGTCAACATGATGTATTCCGCTTTGAATTATGCTGTGGTTAACCGTCATCTGATCGCTTTCGCTATTCGGGAGGCATTCCGGGAAGTATTCGGACCCAAATGTGAATTCCGTACATTGTATGATCTGATGCACAACTATGCCTGGGAGGAATCTCATGCGAAAGAAGGCAGCGTATTCGTTCATCGCAAAGGGGCAACGCGTGCGCTGCCTGCCGGGCACCCGGATAATCCGAAACCTTATATGGCTACAGGCCATCCTGCGCTTATTCCAGGATCGATGGGGACAGCTTCGTATATCATGGTAGGTCAGCCGCAGGGCGAAGATAACTATTATTCGATCTGTCACGGTGCAGGGCGCATTCGTTCACGTACCGCAACCAAGCGTCTGGTTACGGTAGAAGATTTTGCAGCATCACTTGGCGTGGGTACAGAAGATGAAATTGTGGTGAATCAGCGATCACTCGAATCGATTATAGATGAATCGCCACAGGCATATAAAAATGTCGATGAAATTATTGATAGTGTTACCGGTGCAGGCCTGGCTCAGGTTGTAGCCAAATGCAAACCGCTTGCAGCTGTGAAAGGAGCCAAGTAATGATACTACCAAATGAAAAAGTAAATCACACCCAAGCGATCTATGCTTATGACCAAACACAGGACGACCAGATCCGAATCCAGGGCTATGCGACATATGCACGTCTGATCCGGGGCATTATTGAAGCACTAAGCAGCAAGTACGG
Source organism: Paenibacillus sp. PvP094 (assembly GCF_040546835.1). Lineage (NCBI taxonomy): Bacteria > Bacillati > Bacillota > Bacilli > Caryophanales > Paenibacillaceae > Paenibacillus > Paenibacillus sp. PvP094. The sequence goes on from NZ_JBEPOM010000001.1 coordinate 3,528,146, forward strand.
GGTTCGTTATGAGCTGTTTGCCAGTGATGATCCGAATAACGAATACTGGGAGCTGCTGAAGGAGGATTTGTTGAGCGATAGTAACGAAGTGGAGCTGGTTGCCCGTATATTCGAGGATCTGGAGCTCCGTACCCTGCATTATGAAGATGATGGTGATGTGCCTACATATGGTGTGCATTATTCCATTCGGAACAACGTGTTTGCATATCCCAAATGGGGGGTTGCACTCGTCCGTATTCCCTTTTTCCGGGATAATGGCATTTACAATGAGGACTTTGTATTCGCGGTAGGTGAGGAAGAACTCAAGCAGTTTCTGGGCAGTGTGCGTGAACGGGAGCGTCAGCAAAATATGAAAAAGGTTACGGTGTATACCGATGCCCGCAATGGCAGTGAACGCCATGTCGAATCCATCACCCGCTCGGTGGGAAGAGACGATGTGGTTCTTTCGCCCCAAATTAAGCAGGATATTTTCCGCTCACTGGATCAGTTCTTCGAAGCGGATCGCTCCTTTTACCGGGAATATGATATTCCCTATAAACGGGGGATTCTACTGTATGGTCATCCGGGCAACGGGAAAACAACCTTGGTCAAATCCATTGCGGGAAGCATTCCGGGTCCAGCTGCATACTGGCAAATTACCGAGTATACCAACAGTGAGTCCGTTCGGGAAGTATTCGAGGCAGCCAAACGCCTGGCTCCTATGGTGCTGATCATTGAAGATATTGATTCGATGCCGGACGAAGTGCGCTCCTTCTTCCTCAATACACTGGATGGAGCAACATCCAAAGAAGGTATTTTTCTGATCGGTACAACGAATTATCCGGAGAAAATTGATCCTGGTCTCATGAACCGTGCCGGTCGGTTCGACCGGGCGTATGAAATTCCGCTGCCGGATGAAGCATTGCGGCTGCAATACTTGCAGCAGCGGGGATTTCCGGTCTTTGCCGGCGAAGAAGGAACGCAGGAAGCGGCTCGGCTCACCGATACATTCTCCCTTGCACAGCTCGGTGAGTTATATGTCAGTGCTGCACTTGAATGGCATCAGAATGGCCAGACGGACATTGTACAAGTTATTCAGTCCATGCGGGGAGAGCTGGACAAGAGTCATAAGCATAACTGGCTGACTCAGCCTGGAAAAGGACGAGCCGGTTTTTATTAATACCATACACCACCAAATATTATACATCTCAATTGGATATACTACGGTTGTCTGCTCCCACATACAATGACCTTCGGGAGGTACAATTAAGCCGTTGAAGCTATTGAAGGTTGAACGGAAAGCGAAAATGAGTTGTTTCCTTGCTGAGATGGGCTTGTCGTGCGGATATGAAGCATATGAATAAAAGGTAATATACAACAATTTTTAATTCAGTTGTTTAAATGCTTCTGTAGCGGTTAATAGTAGACAGACAACAACAAAAACTTTTAATTGAGGTGAGTAGTATGGGTTGGTTATGGTCATTAATTATCGGTGGTATTATTGGATGGTTGGCAGGTCTGATCGTTGGTCGTGACATCCCAGGTGGTGTTATCGGTAACGTTATCGCTGGTTTCATCGGTGGTTGGTTAGGCGGCGTGATCTTCGGAGAGATGGGTCCTGAAATGGGCGGATTCTACATCGTACCGGCATTAATTGGTGCCATCGTACTTGTAGCAATCGTAAGCTTGATCTTCCGTTCAATGGGTCGTAGTCGAGGGTAACGACGTTATTGCACTACGAGTCCATGGGAAATAAATGATGTTTCCCGTTTATAATGAAGAGGTTGATGAGAAGCCATATGGATGGCTTTCCATCAACCTCTTTTTGTTTTAAGATATATAGGCAGCGGTTCATAACGAAACCTTGGTTTGGGTGACTAGCAAGGTTTCCTAATAATAGATGAGTGCACGAAGGAGAGAGAGACAATGGAGAAGGCGACATTTGCCGGAGGATGTTTCTGGTGTATGGTTACACCATTTGAAGAACAGCCAGGCATTCACGGGATTGTATCCGGGTATACAGGCGGTCACGTTGAACATCCCACATATGAGCAGGTCAAAACAGGGGAAACCGGACACGTTGAGGTGGTTGAAATCACATTCGATCCGGAACTGTTTCCCTATGAACGGCTGCTGGAGCTTTACTGGCCGCAGATTGACCCAACCGATGATGGGGGTCAGTTCCAGGATCGCGGAACCCAGTATCGTACAGCGATTTTTGTACACAATGAGCGACAGCGCGAACTGGCGGAGCAGTCCAAGCAGGAACTGGCCGCAAGTGGACGATTTAACCAGCCCATTGTGACAGAAATCCGGGATGCGGTTGTGTTCTACCCGGCTGAGGACTACCATCAGGATTACCACAAGAAAAATGAAAAGCATTACAAGGAAGACCGTGCACAATCTGGACGGGATGAATTTATTGAAGCAAATTGGAAGTAAGACAATGGAAGATCGTATAACAAAAGCCGGGCAGGCTCCTTTTGGAGTCTACCCGGCTTTTTTTAATCATGGCTGATGAATTATTTTGTGGACATGGACTTAAGCACATGTTTGGATAGTGTATCATCCTGAATGGTGTAGAGGACACCATTGACATACGTTGAAGGACTTATAATAGAAGGAACCGAAGCACTGGCTGTGTACACATGCACGTCTTCCAGGGTTTTGGGGTCCACAATATAACCTGTTTTGGCAAAATCAAGTTGATACTGTCCACCCTGTGTCCGCTTCACTTGCATCAGCACAGGCTGTTGATCTTTGAACGTGCGCTCGGTTACTTTGCCTTTCATGTTGTACAGCTCCAGCTTGGAACCTGTAAACAGGGTATATCCGTCGCCTGCTGTCTGAATGAAGGCATTACCTGGAATGCTGCGTCCCCAAGCGAGCTTGCCATCTTCTCCGAAGCCCATGAGTTTGTTGCCCGTGTTCTCAAAGTTGGCACGCATGATGACGGAGCCATCGTTCAGTATGGCAAGTGACTCACCACCGCCGTCTCCCTGCGTGTTTGCATTGCTCGGGAATTGATAGAAGGACAGGCGAGTGAGCGAACGATCATAGATCTCCACTTTGGGATTCGCTGCAGGCTGCCAGTAACTGCCGACTTTGATTCGTTTGCTCGCATCTACCACAATGCGGTCACTGCCTGCCTGGAGCACAGCACCAGTAATCGTTTTTTCGGTAATCAGCTTGCCCTTCTTGTCATAAAGCGAGATAGCGGTTCGAACCGAACCGTTGGACTGTGCACCTTGACTGGAAGCGACTAGCAAGGTTTCGTCATCAAGAAGATACAGATGGGAAGGAGCATTTACCGTTCTGACCCAATTCGTTTTACCGGATGTGTTAAATGAGTATACTTTCTTGGTTCCATCCGAATATTCCATATATACATAGGCTGTGCCGTAACTGGTGTATAATGAATCGGAGTAGGTCGTATACGGCCCGCTTTTCTCATGAAAAATATAATTCCATTTCACTTTGCCGGTTGTCGCATCCAGGGCCTGAAGTGTATCCAACTGCCAGGCCAGCGTTGTGGCACTACTTGTTTTGGTCACAGGCTGGGAGGAATGTACGTATACCAGGTTTTTGGCAGGGACAGCGTTGATCTCCTTAACCAGAACGTCTTTCTCCGTGTTGACTTGGGATTGCATCAGTGAAGGCGAAGTCCAAGCAGGTTTGGGAAGCGGCTCACTCTGTACTGCAGCATAACCCGTTGTATTCATACTGAAGAGGAGCACGCCGCTGAGTAGCAGAGCTGCCCATGTTTTGGTATTGCGTTTGTTTAATGTAAGCAAGTTATAAACCACCTTTCTTCGGTTCAAAATAGAACCGATTGTTGAATTCTACCATTTAAGCCAGTTGGAATTCAACCTGAGAGACTGTAACCTTTTATTCGTGATGTATCCTATTATCTATGTTTGATGAAGTGTAACGGTTACAGGGAATTCATCTTCTTCCGAACCGGGTAGAAGTTTGTTATATTAAGTGCGGTAATCATGGTTAATTCTAACATAGGCACGATTCAGACAGAGGAATGTACAAGGAGAACAGACATGAATTGGAATGACAACTTAACCCCTTGGGTAATTGGATTGATCGCTGTACTGTTGCTGCTGGCCTGGGTAATTCGGCGATTCATCCGGCGGGGACAGCGTATACGCAGTGAAGCCAACCCTCGCAAGATTTCAATCAAGGACATTGATAAAATGGAAGATGGTTCGGAGTTTGAGTTGTACCTCTTTCATTTGTTTCAACAGCTCGGATACGAAGAAGTTCACAAGACGACCAGCAGCCGTGACTTCGGAGCGGATCTTGTGTTTACGGACCGGCTGGGCAGACGGAATGTGATTCAGGCCAAACGATATGGAGCGAATCATCCGGTTGGTTTGAGTGCCGTGCAGGAGATTTACACCTCGATGCGATATTATGAAGCAGATCGCTCAATCGTCCTGACTTCAGCGAGGTACACGGAAGCCTGCCGGACCCTGGCTGCGGTCAACGGTGTAAAGCTGCTGGACCGGGAAGATCTGATGGATCTAATTGTCCTGTTCAAGACGAGAAGAGTGGAAGAAGCCATGGAGCTCATTGAAGAAGATGATCAGGAACCGGTAGAAACGTGGCAATCGAGACGAAAACGAACTACACGCTAGAGTTCTAAATTAGAAAAGCATTTATCAGGCCCCGATGGGGCCTTTTTCAAGGAAATTAGGCAGGGTTCACCTTCACTTGCATGCCTGCACATGATATATTGAGTGTATTCAACCAAAGGAGAGTGTATATCCATTATGGCACGTACCCAAACACAAAAAGCATTACGCAGAGCAGAGCGCTCAGGACAATATTGTCCCGAACAGAGCCGAAGAGTAAACGAAAATTATGGTGCATTATCCCAACATGTTCGACTCATGCCAACCAAACAAGAAAAACTGCAAAAGGTCAAACACAAGAAGCGGATCATCCAGGATGGTGGTGCTTCTTTTTATTTTGTCCACGGGACGTGCGGCAAGGGCGCTTAATGAATGTTTTACTTAACGCTTTGGTTGGATTGCTTCATTGAAGACTGATAAAATGGAAAAATAGGACAAACTGTAAAATCGTAAATGCGAACCATGAATCCTGTGAGAAAGGACGAATGAACCATCATGACTACAACCCTGCGCACGACAAAGGCAGCTGTTCGGCGCTTTTTGCTGCATACACAATTGCTGCTGGAACGCTGGCCAGCAGAATCGGGATCGTCCGGACCGGATCAGGTTATGCGTCTGATTCGTACGTTAGGCTGCGTGCAGATCGATCCGGTTGCAGCAGTGACCGGCAATCAGCATTTGGTTCTGGGTGCCCGCGATCCGGGGTACCATCCTGCATATTTACATACATTGCTCCGTGAGCACAAGGTATTCGAGTATTTTGCCAATGCCGCATGTGTCATCCCGATGGAGGACTACGCGTACTTCGAACCTGTGCGTGCAAGATTAAGGGAACGGCTTAATCCATCCCTGCAGCGTCTGGAAATAACCGTACAGCATGTTCTGCAGCGTCTTGCAGAGGAAGGACCGCTACCCTCCAAAGCATTTCGTGCGGTTGAGCGAGTCAGTGGTTATTGGGATCGTCCGGATGCACCGAAGACCAAGGATACAAGTCTTGCACTGAACCTGCTGCTGGATACTGCCGCCATCCGGGTCGTTGCAAGGCAGGGCAATGAACGATACTTCCAGATCACTGAACCGCATCTGGTTCAACAGAGGCCTGGCCTCCGTGTAGAACAGGAGACGCATATACAACAGCAGGCACTTCTGGATAAATACATCCATGCCTATCGGGTAGTGGATACCCGTGATGCCAGACTCGGATGGCTGAAATGGTCCGCAGCAGAGCGGCGTGCCCAGATGGCTGCACGTGTGGCGGATGGACGAATGATTCCTCTGGAGATTGAGGGGGTTATGACACCCTACTACATCCGAACAGAGGATGAAGAGCTGCTGCTGAGAATGCAGCAGGACGAGACACATTATGAGGCATCCGGTCCGGTCCGTTTCTTACCCCCATTGGATAACCTGCTCTGGAGAAGGGAACGGATTGTGGATTTGTTTGATTTTCATTATAAGTGGGAGATTTATACGCCTGAAGCGAAACGGACGTACGGCTATTACGCCATGCCCATTCTTCACGGTGATCGGCTGATCGGGCGGATGGATCCCAGACTGGATCGTAAAACGGGAACACTCACGGTCCGTTTATTATCTATGGAGGAGAGCGCTCCCCCCGTGGAAGAATGGATGTCCGATTTTCGGGATGGACTCATCTTCTTCGCAACCATGCATGGGGCGCAGTCCATCAAGGTGGAAAAGACAGTACCTGCAGCACTAAAAAAGGGATTGAAGTCCCTCTGATCCTCTGATGCATGAAGGGTACATGAGATTGAAGAAGATAAATCATTCACTCACTCTATAAATCTGAACATAACAAAAGGAGAGCCCAAGGCTCTCCTTTACGTTTATATCATTTCGTTTGATGTACGTACCCGCGTTGCGTTATCTCTGATTAGCGATTAGCGCAGATGTGGTACTTCCACATTGGGATCCACGTCAGCTTCGTAGTCCACGCCATCGGTCTCAAAACCAAACAGCTGGAAGAACTCGCGACGGTACCCTTCGAGATCGGACAGATCGTAGATGTTTTCTGTGGTCAGCTCATTCCAGAGCTTCGCGACTTCATCCTGCACATCCTCTCTCATCTCCCAATCGTCAATACGAATGCGTCCTTGTTCGTCTGTTGGAACGTCCCCTCCGGCATACAGGCGGTCAGCGAACAGACGCTGCAATTGCTCGATACAGCCTTCATGCAGTCCTTTTTCCTTCATGACTTTGTATAAGGCAGAGATGTACAGCGGTACAACAGGAATCGCGGAACTGGACTGGGTGACAAGAGCTTTCGCTACAGTCACATATGCACGTCCACCCGTCACATTCATGCGATCATTCAGCTTGTGTGCCGTCGCCTCCAGATGATCCTTCGCCTGACCAATGGAGCCTTCACGATAGATGGCCTGTGTCAGTTCAGGACCGATATAGGAAAATGCAATCGTCGTTGCGTCGTCAGCGAGCACGCCGCCTTGCTGCAGTGCATCCATCCACAGTTCCCAGTCTTCGCCGCCCATTACCGTTACCGTTTGGCGAATCTCTTCTTCAGTTGCAGGCTCCAGGGTAACGGAAGTAATTTCGCCCGTATGGAAATTGACCGTTTTGTTCGTGTACGATTGTCCAATCGGTTTCAGCACGGAGTTGGAAACTTCTCCGGTGTTCGGATCGGTGCGCCGTGCGGATGCCACACTGTAGACCACGAGGTCAACTTGGCCGAATTCGCTGCGGATCAGCTCAACTGCTCTTTCTCTCGTTTCATTAGCAAATGCATCCCCGGTGATGCTGTAGGATTTCAGGCCTGCTTCTTCCGCGGCCTTCTCAAATGCAGCAGAATTGTACCATCCTGCCGAAGCGGTGCGCTTGTCCGTCGAGCTGCTTGGTCGGTAAATACCGATGGTATTCGCTCCTGCGCCAAACGCGGAGACAATACGTGAAGCGAGTCCGTATCCGGTAGAAGCACCGATAACGAGCACATTACGTGGCCCCTTCAGCGCCGGCTGGGATTTCACGTATTCAATCTGTTCTTGCACCTGTGCGGCACAACCTACAGGATGGGAAGTCGTACAAATAAAACCACGCGTTCTTGGTTTAATAATCATTCATTGGCATCCTTTCATTATCAACTCATGTGTCAATAGTTAGTCCATATTCTCCATTGCATACCTCCTTATTGTAAAACAATTGTCACCGAAACGGAAACCGTTTCATTTGAATTCGTCAAAAGGGTAGCATTGATTCCCTGATTTTGCGATGATAGTTCATAGCATTTACAGCAATGAATCGAAAGGAACACACGCCCATGCTGAAGGAACGGATTGAATTTCTGAGCAAAAGAAAGCAAATTTCCCGCAAGGATCTTGTTGAGGGTCTGGTGACACAGGCTCATTTTGCGAATATACTGGCGGATCGTTATCCGCTTCCTGAGGACTTGGCTGAAGCCATTGCTTCACGCCTGGCAGTCAAGCCGTCTTACCTGCTGCACGCAGCGGATCAGAGTGAGGAGGCGCTGGAACGGGCAGAGGCTATTTTTGCACAGCTGTCCATGCCGGCTTCGGCCATACCGGAAGACACCGTGCATGCGCTGGAAGACCGGGATGATGCGCTGACGGTTGAACTGACGACCGCTCTTATGAAAGCAGTGTATTACCAGCAGCTGAACGACGCAGCCGCTCATGAATACATCCATACTTCCTATTTGAATTATTATTTGGAGAAATACGGTCGTCCGGATGATGTGGATCTGCCCCGTCCGCTGGCGAAAGCCCTCTTGTATTACAAGGTGCAGTATTATCGTTCCAAGCTTGCATACGTCGACGTGTTAACTCATGCTACAAGGCTCAGTGAGCTGGCTCTCCCTGGAAGTGAATTTTGGCTTTCGGTACAAAATATCAAAATGGAAGCCTATATTCAGGTCAAACATTACGAAGAGGCCAAACAGGTCTTTGAACTGACGATGCGGCATGTGTATGATCAGCGACTATTCCACCGCTTGTCGGGTTTGTATGTTGCATATAGCGGTTATTGCTTCGCCATGGGGCTTGTGCAGGAAGCCCTCTCGGCTCTTACGATGGCGGAAGCCAACCTGGTGTATGCCGGGAATCAGGGAGATCTCGTTACTGCAATTGCAAACAATCGGATTGTCATGCTGACCATGACGGGTGAGTTAGACAAGGCTCAGACCGAGATTGAGCGATTTGAGACGCTGCTAATGCAGGAACCGGAAGAAACACAGCAGGCGATGAAGCCGCTCATCTGTGTGTATCGCTGTGAGGTGGCACTTGGCCGCAAACATTGGGGCATGCTTGCGCAAAGTGTGGATCAACTGCTGACATGTGCAATAACAGAGGATCAACAGATGAGTGGGACGTTTTATCAGAGTCATCTCGCCCTGGCTCATGGGAATCGTGAAGCGTTTATGGAACGGGCCCTCGCATGCCTCCCCTATTTCGAATCGACACAGCATGCAATGAGACTGGAGCCGTTATATGAGGGACTCGCGGTGGTATCCGAGGATCAGCGCAGGTATAAAGAGGCAGCGATGTATTATAAGAAGCTGGTTTATCTGCTGCGCAAAAAATAAGGGAGTGCATCGGCTTGAAATGCATGCTTGGATCACGTTTTTTGTTCAGGGGTGGTCCATTTTCTACAAAATAAAAGATTCCGAGACCAATTAAAGGGCCGATACTCGGCTCTTCTTTTGCTAATTAAATGAACTAAACATAAAAATGAGCCATCATATCGCGATTGAATTTACGGATTTGGCGTTTATTTTGTATGCAGTCAGAAGCATATTCAAGGCGAAGCCCTCCTGTTTATAATTAATATATAATCAAAAACAAACAAATGAGGTGTTTCGGATGGGATGGTTTAGCAAGAAGAACAAACAGGAAGACGCCATTGCAAAAGCAGATCGAATGATGAACAAAGGACTTACCGGCCTGATGATGAAAGGCTTTGTACCCAAGCAGCACCGGGAAGCAATCAATCAGAGTCTGGATTCGGCGAAACAGGCACAACTGGCGGCGACGGGTTCACTTCCCTTAACGGCCACGGCTACGGTCCTCACAATTACCGATACAGGCAAGCTGATCAACTTCGATCCCATTGTGGTACTCGTTTTGGATGTAACTGAGACGAGTGGAAGACAGTATCAGCGAACGCTGGAAACGCTAGTGTCCAAGATGCAGATTCCCCGGGTGGGAGACCGGGTTGGATTAGGTCAGAATCCTGCGAATCCGTCGGAACTGATTTATATGGGATTGTTGACAGGTTAAGTGTTCACCCCAAGGATTAAGCACAATACGGATAGAGAGTAGTTTAGTTTATTCATATAACAACGAATTATAGAGATGAAGGAGTGGAGGATATGACAGGTATATTGAGAATGATTGGTGTGTTGACCGTATTCGGGGTGGGATTTTCGCCATTTCTGGCACAGCAGCTCTGGAATGATCCCTTTATTATCATGCAGGCCTGGTGGTATAAACCGGCGATCTTTGCAGGCTTTGGCCTAATCTTCATTCCGACCATTCTAAGTAACATCTTCGGCGTGGGTCGGGTGAAGTCGGGACTTCCTGCTGTGGGCGTCATTCGAAGCGTTCAGCAGACAGGCACGTATATTAATGAACAGCCAGAAGTGCGGCTCAGCCTGACTGTATCGCGCAAAGGGCGGGAGAAATATGACGCTGAATTGAAAACGGTCGTCCCACTTACAGCGCTGGCACAGTTTCAGCCAGGAAGTTTTGTTCCGCTGGTCGTTTCCGAGAAGGATGAGCGTAAGGTGGGAATTGATCTGAAAGGACAGCTATCGCAAGCGGACCTGCAGGAACTGCTTAACGAGAAGATGATCCAGGAGGGCGTATCTCCAGATATGATGGATATTGCCCGTACGGGGGAGAAAGCGATGGCCAAGATTCTCGACGTCACCCCGCTGGGAAATTCGGGAACAGGCAAGATTAAGCTTCAGCTCACGCTCAGCGTGACCCCACCGAATGGGGAGACGTTTCAAGTGACAACGCAAAAGGATATTCTGCCTTCCGCCCTGTCTCAGGTTCAGCAGGGTCACATCATTAACGTCATCTATTCCAAGCAGGATCCATCCAAGCTGGTACTTGCATTGAATGTACAGGAAGAGCAGTTAAGCCATTTGTTCTCATCGTGATCCATATGTTGAAGACGGTTCTCTCCACAGAGGAGGAACCGTTTTTTTTGAATAGCTGTATGTTATGAATCGTGGCCTGGACACAAGTGGGGTGAGCATATCCCGGAATGATGGGAATAGAGGTACAGCCCAGCCTTCAAGCTGTTCGCGACTGGGCCATTCATTATGCACCAGCAGCTCATGATCAAACCAAACGACAGCATAATCATGGGCACCATAGGGTTTGCGAATGTCCCAACATACCGGTCCGGCGTCATCTTCGTATGTAGCGAGTGGAATGTACCCTTCGGCAATTAGTGGTTTCCAGGCTACCCATAAATCTTGTAAGTCCCGTAATGGACGATCGGAGGGCAAATCCGGTAGACCAATGACAAAATCGTCGAAGCGCAGATAGACATTCATGACATATCTTGTGCTCAGATATGCACGATACAACGGCGGGACGGGAACGGGAAATCCACAGGACTGTTCCAGCCCGCGAATCTCATCCTCGGTCACCATAGAAGCCAGCATTCTCCAGCGAACCCAGCCTTCTTCATCTATTGCACCATCCTGCATGTCCTTAGGAACGCCGTAATCCTCGTCCTCTGTTTTGGCTGGATGGGACATCAGGATGTCTCTATGAGGGGAATTGAAATAGTTATCCAAGCATTGTTCAATAAAAGCCCGATTTTTCATCAAGGTGTTCGAATCATTCAAAGCCATTCACTGCCTTTCTTCCGGGTTGGATCTATATGATTGGAATAATGGGAAGATCAGATGATGCCAAGGCGCATGCGGTAAGAAAACAAGACCGTTCTCGTTTGTCCGTCAAATATCCGGGCTGCGAGCGCTCTGAATTCATCCGCGGCCGTTAATAGTTCGTTCGCTCCAAGCTTCAGCGCTGTCTGCAAGCCGCCCTGGCTGAGGGCCAGATTGACGTACCGATCCGCATCAAACGTCTCATGGTGATGGAATACGATCTCACGAACATAGCGGAACAGGCCTGATTGGCTTATTTGCTGCAAATGTCCGTCCTTGCTCCATTTATGAGCCTGGTTTTCCTGTGCTTCCAGACTGGAGGCTTGATGATCGGCTTCCGCGATCAACTGCTGATATGCCTGCTCCAGCTGCCAATCGAGGATAGGCGGCCAGTCACAATCATAGGCGGCAAATATGCCTCCCGGTCGCAGTACACGTGCGAATTCACGAAGTGTGGACTCAGGCTCCATCCAGTGGAACGATTGGGAGCAGGTCACAATATCCACACTGCCGTCTGGCAATCCCAGTTCATGAGATAAGCCTGATACAAATCGCAGATGATCCGGTTTGCCCGCAGCCTCCCATTTGGCCTCCGCCACGGCTCGCATGTCATCGCTGGGTTCTACACCAATAATGCGTTCAGCTTCATTCAGCCAGATCCATGAGGATAACCCGGTGCCGCAGCCCACATCTGCAACCAATCTTGGTTTGGTGCCGAGATAGGTGTTCAGAATTTCCACGACTTCTGTGGGTGCAGCCGGGCGATTCTGGTCATATAACGTACCGAAGCCTTTGAAACGTTCCACATTGTTGCGTCTGATGTCTTGCATGGATAAACCTCCTCTACAAAATGGGTGACTAGCAATGAATTGATGAATTCAAGTTCTTGGCGATTCCATTATATCATTCATTGGGCTTGCAGCTGTCAGGATTGAAGGCTTGCACGTGTTTGACAGCCTGTTGATATCGACGGAGCAGTTCATGTCTGACATGTGGAGGTTCGAGAACGGTCAGTTCAGCACCAAATGACATCAGAAACGAATACAGCCGCTCTCCTTCATGAATTTCCAACGTCACACGAAGGCGACCATCCGGCTGTTTGTTAATCCGGGAAGGTTCGAAGAAATCAAGCGCCCGATAAGCAATAGAACTTGAAAATAAGAGATTCAGGGATAAGGGAGCGTTCACAGGTGTCTTTTCCACATCGGCAGTAGAAGAAGCTGATCCATGCTCTTGCAGCCTTGGCAGTAAACGGAGTTCGGAGATCCGTTTCATCTTGAATGTCTTTTTCTCGGTAGAATACGGCAGGCTTTCGTCCTGTCCTTCGATATACCATGTACTATTTTTGAAAATGAGTTTGACGGGTGCAATGGTTTCCACACTTGGTTCTCCGTCAGAGTCGATATAGTTGAATGTCATCCCTTGCTTGGTCAGTATGGCCTGCTTCACTAAGTTGAACATTTCTCTTTCCTGCACAGGGATATTGCCCCACGGGGAGAAATCGAATTCAATCCAATCCAGTTTGTGATCAAACAAGGCAGTCAGCCGTTTGAGCATATGAACACTGTTCAGGTGTGGAATGGCACTGATACTGTATAGGCCAAGCAAAATTTCGTTCTGATCTTCTTCAGACAGCAGGGACTTGTCCATAACATAATTGTCCATCAGATGGATGCCACCGTGCTTGCCAGTGGTGGTGTAGACGGGAATTCCCGCTGCGCTCAGCCGATCGATGTCACGGTAGACCGTGCGTACCGAGATTTCAAACAAGCGGGCGAGTTCAGGCGCGGTGGCTTTCTTCTTCTCAAGTAACAGCAGCAGCATTCGAAATAATCGGTTATTTTCCATGCTATGATTATACCATGACAATAGGTGTCAGGGTATGGATGCTACACTGGTATTACAGTGTTAAGCAGCTCATTCATAGGAGGACTTGTCATGAAAATGAAAGATGGATTTTACTGGGGCGGTGCAACAGCTGCCAATCAATTCGAAGGCGGATGGAATCAGGGCGGCAAAGGCCCGAGCACATCCGATATGATGACAGGCGGAACCCATACGACTCCGCGGCGGATTACGCCAGTACTTGAAGAAGGCACGTATTACCCGAGCCATGAGGCTGTAGACTTTTACGGACATTACAAAGAAGATATTGCCTTGATGGCAGAGATGGGTTTCAAAATGTTCCGCATGTCCATCAACTGGTCCCGGATCTATCCGAACGGTTATGATCTGGAGCCAAACGAAGAGGGATTGCAGTTCTATGATCAAGTTTTTGCCGAACTGAAAAAATATAACATCGAACCGTTGGTAACCATCTCTCACTATGAGACACCATTTGGTTTGACGCAAAAATACAACGGATGGGCTTCGCGTGAAGTGATTGATTGTTACCTCCGTTATTGTACAACCCTGTTCACTCGCTATAAGGACCAGGTGAAATATTGGTTGACATTCAACGAAATCAACTGTCTGACCATGCCGATGGGCGCATATATGGCGGCGGGTATTCTGTTTGAAGGAAAAGAAACGTTGACAGACGGCATCGACGATCCGCAGACTCGCTTCCAGGCATTGCATCATCAGTTCGTGGCGAGTGCAAAGGCCGTCAAGCTTGGACATGAGATTAACCCCGATTTCCAAATCGGCTGTATGGTTGCGTTCATGACAACCTATCCGAACACGTGTAATCCGGATGACATTTTGCTTGCACAGAAGAAGGATCAGCTTTCAAACATGATCTGTGGGGACGTGCAAGTGAGAGGAGCGTACCCTGGTTTCGCCAAACGCTTCTTCGCAGAGCAGGGCATTCAGATCGAAATGCAGCCGGAAGATGAGCAAACCCTGCGTGAGGGCTGCGTGGACTTCTACTCCTTCAGCTATTATATGTCCTTGGTTGAAAGTGCGGACGAGTCCTTGGAGAGAGCCGAAGGCAACCTGCTGGGCGGGATCAAAAATCCGTACCTGGAAGCTTCTGACTGGGGCTGGCAGATTGATCCGAAAGGATTGCGTTACACGCTGAATCATCTCTATGATCGCTATCAGGTGCCATTAATGGTCGTTGAGAACGGTCTGGGTGCAGTCGATGTGGTAGAAGAAGATGGCACCATTCAGGATGACTATCGCATTGATTATTTGAGAGGTCATATTGAGCAAATGAAAGAAGCAGTAGCGGATGGGGTGGAGCTCATTGCCTACACGATGTGGGGATGTATTGACCTCGTCAGCGCATCGACCGGAGAGATGAAGAAGCGTTACGGCTTCATTCATGTCAACAAGGATAATGATGGAAATGGTGATCTGAGCAGAACGCCGAAGAAGAGCTTCCACTGGTACAAAAAAGTCATTGAATCCAATGGCGAAGAACTATAATGGATTGCTGATAAAAAGAGCTGTCGTACCCGCTTGTTCCCTCTATGGGAATAGGCGGGTATTTGCTTTTGAATAAAATCTCGAATAATTTACATACTTAACTCAGAGACTGAGCATAAGTGAAGGTAAAACGCTAGATGTGATTTTTTCAGCAGATTCATATGATCGTTCAGAAAAGGGGAGATCTCTCTGTGAACACTTCCGGGAATCGCTACAGCATGTCACCCATTCATCTGTATTTTGTGCTCTATGTAAGTTTGGTTGGCGTGGGTTTAATGAATTTTCAATATAAAATGCTGCGCGGCGCGGAGAAAGATGGATGGATCAGCATTTTGGCCGCCGCTGTCATGATCACCATCATCCTTAAAATGATGTTTGTCCTGCTGTCACGCCAATCCCCCGGTCTTTCCTCTCTCGTTCACATCAATAGGCGGTATTGGGGCCGAATCGTGGGTTCAGTCCTGAATTGGATCTTTATTTTATATTTTCTGCTGGGTGCTTTTGTAGCCTATCGCTCCTATATTCATATCATCCAGCTGTGGATTCTTCCCACACAAAATAACTGGCTGCTGGGCATCGTGGTACTGCTGCTTGTCTATTACTGTGTGTCTGGCGGCATTCAGTCGGTCACCGGGATGTGCCTCTGGGGCACCCTCTTCATCCTAGTATTTGTCTTCCCGCAGACATTCCTGGTCTCTTCCTATCTTCATCCACGAAACCTTCTTCCCGTGCTGGATCACGATGTCACATCCATATGGTTGTCCACAAGGGATATGCTTCATGAATTTATCGGCTGCGGCATTCTGCTGGTCGTATATCCGTACATCAAGACGCCAGATCGCTCGCTCAAATGGGCTTATCTCGCTTTGGTTACTGCAACCATAGTGTATCTGGTTTTCTTTATCTATTCCTTTATGTACTTCAATCATGGACAGATGAAGGAACATTTGTGGCCTACCCTGAGCCTGATCAGCATTATTGAAATGCCTTTGATCCAGCGGATGGAGTATCTGGTGTTATCCTTTTGGCTGCTAAAAATTCTATCCATCATCACGTTGGGACTTTGGGCAGGATGTCATTGTTTGAAACTGGAGAGATCAATCAAGCCCAGTCTCGGACTGAAACTTGCCATCGTCCTTTTTGCTATTCTTTTGTTTGTGGTTAAAGACACCGTGGATATTGATATGGTCACCGAGATATACACCAGAACCGGCGAAATATTGATTTTGTTATATGTCCCGCTTCTGTTTATCATCTCCCTGATCCGCAAGAATCTGGGGGGCTCTACCGGACATCAGGATATGCCGGACCAGCCCAAAGGAGAGGAAGCATGAATTCACCTGCCAGTGACAACCATAAAATCTCCAGTACATCTCATGACCCGCTCGATCCATGCCGTCGCTCTGATGATTTTATCAAAAGTACGATGACCGTCTCCGGACTGGTCCTTGAAGTCTGCTACTATAAAACGCTCGTGGACAGCCATCTCCTTGAAGTAGCCATCCACTCCTTGCAGGAACGCATCCCTTCAAGCGAAGAAGTGAATTTGCATGATGTGCTCTCGCATATTCCCATAGAGGAAACAAGTCTTACCGATCAAGACGAGGAAATGGTCAAATCCCTTCTTCAAGGCAGCCTGCTTATCCGGCAGTGCGGACAGACCCATGAGGGTATTCTGGTTCCCATGCCTGGCAAGGAAGGGATACGAAGTGATAACGACACGGAAAATGAATTTAGCGTGATCGGACCCAAGGTCGGATTCGTCGAGGCATTGCCGGTTAACCTGCATCTGATCCGTACTCAGCTGCGAACACCTAATCTGATCATCAAGGAAATGACACTGGGTTCCTTGTCCCAATCCCAAGTAGCCATTCTGTATATGGATGGTATTGCTCAACCCGAGAACGTCAGCCGGATGGAGGACAGACTGAAGGGGATCGATTTTGATGCTGTCTTGGACACGTCACAGTTGGATCAACTGATCGCAGATAACTCATTTACTCCGTTCCCCTTGTTTACGACGACAGAACGGAGGGACAGAGTCATCTATGCCCTGATCACCGGGCAGGTTGCCGTCATCAGCGAAGGCTCGCCAAGTTTTATTACAGGGCCATCCACGTTGTTTGATTTTTTTGTATCGCCGGAAGATTATTATCTGCCGTGGGCACTTGGATCTTTTTTTCGCCTGATTCGCATTTTTGGAGTCATTTTCTCGCTGTTTGCCTCAGCCCTCTATGTGGCATTAATGACCTTTCACTATGAGGTCATACCCAAGGAGCTGCTTGGCAAATTGATCTCATCCAGACAAAATGTACCGTTTCCCCCTTTTGTGGAAGCCATATTTCTGGAGACGACGATTGAATTCCTGCGTGAAGCAGGAGCCAGACTGCCGAACCGGATCGGACAAACACTGGGTATTGTTGGCGGGATCATTCTTGGGCAGGCCGCCGTAGAGGCCGCACTTACGAGCAACGTACTGATCATCATCGTATCCTTGTCTGCACTGGCTTCGTTTGTGACACCGATCTATAAAATGTCCAATGCCATTCGTTTTCTGCGATTTCCGATCATTATACTGGCTGCCATCTGGGGCGCATTCGGGATCGCGATCGGACTGTGCTTCCTCCTTGTCCATCTGTCGCGATTAAAGTCGCTGGGGTCGCCTTACATGGCTCCTTTTTATCCGATGCGGTTCAGGGATTTGAAAGACAGCCTGATTCGTGCTTCCTATCAACAGACGGATAAGAGGCCGAGCTATTTAAGGCCGCTCTCCTTCATCCGCTACAAGCCGGGAAGGGTTCATCAAACGAATCAACTGGATGAGGAGTGAGCGTATGAAACGTCTGTCCAAATGGATCCTCGCCGTAATGTGCGTAATGGGGATGCTGCTGCTCAGCTCCTGCCAGGATACGAGCATTGTGAATGAGATCAGCCTTGTCCTAACTTCCGCATACGATCTGCAAGATAAACAAATTCACAACAGCGTGCTCATCGGTGAGTATACCGAGAAGGACAAGAGTGACGTCGAACTGCTGGAGATCGATTCAACCAACAGCTTCGATGTCATGCCAAGAATGAATATGCAGGCGAAAGAACCTATTGAGTATGGCCAATTAAGAATGATGGTGCTGGGTGAGGACTATGCGAAACACGGGATAGGCGATATTCTGCGCGTGTTATCCCATAATACCCGGGTATCCAGACGTATGCAGTTTGCCGTAGCGGAAGGAAAGGCGCTGGATATCATTAAGGCGTCCATTCCCGCTCATGATCCTCTGTATCTGATGAAATTAATCGAGCAAAACGGCAATTTTGCCAATCTGCCTCACTTCAGTCTGCATCAGACGTTATTCCAATATTTCAGCAAAGGACAGGATATCTATCTCCCTCGGCTTCGTTTGAACGATCAGGATAAAATTATGCTGGGTGGGCTCGTGGTTTTCAAAGGGGAAAAAGCTGTACTTCAGCTGAGCGATGAAGAGGGGCTTTGTTTGAAGCTGCTTACTGAGGATGCCAAGAATGGCAAGTTTCTTGCACAGATCAATGAGGTTGAGGGGGCACAGAAGCAAGCGGCTAATACAACAGACAATGATGCCCTAATCAAAATTTTATCTTCCTCTGTGAAGCATCGGATGCGTTCAGACACCCCAGCAGCGCTGGATTCAAAGATTCACATCAGTGCATCTGTGGTTAAGGCTTCACGGAATGATTTTCTGTTATCCGGCAAGGAGATGAAGGAACTGGAAGCCGAGATGAAAAGGCATATGGAAGCTAAAATGAATCAACTGATCCGAAAGTGTCAGAGAGAAAATGTGGATCCGATCGGGTTTGGAGAGTATGTGAGAAGTCGTACCCACCATTGGGACAATGAAACGTTCTATAAAAATTATGGCTCGATGGATATTCGGGCTCACGTGGAGCTGACTCTCGTCCAGGACGGTATCCAGGAATAAAAACAGGAAAACCCGCTCTAACCTCAGCTCTGAGGGTGGCGGGTCTTTCATATGTTCTAAATTTGATGTTTTATGTCAGAGGTTTGGAATGATGCAGGGAGAGCCGCTCCACATAACGCTGATAAAACCAAATGCAAATGGCCAGCCAGCTGCCGCTCAAAAAGTAACCTCCGGCAATATCACTTGGATAGTGTACACCCAGATAAACCCGACTCATGCCAATGGTCAAAATAAAGGCTGCACTCACGATGATCATGATAACCCTGCCTGTTGCTGTCGGGATATGCTTCCAGATCAGAAAGGCAAGTCCGCCATAAAGGCTGAATGCTGCCATCGAGTGTCCGCTTGGGAAGCTGTAACCGCTCGCTTCTATAATGCGGTGAATGGTGGGTCTGGCACGCTGAAACGCCAGTTTCAACAGGGTGTTTAGCAACGTGGAACCTGCAATGACTGCTGCCAAAAACAGAAGTTCCCGTCGGTGTCCCAGGAAAAGATATAATACCATCATAGAGATGATCGTTATGATGATCACAGGCCATCCGCTGCCAATCCAGGTGAACACCTGCATCCACTTGGTCATTCCGGGAGCTTCCATCCCTTGTATCCATCCAATCAGGTTATCATCAAACCGGTGGATCTGGTTATCACTGATAGACAGGGCAATCAGTGCAAATACGGTAAGGCTCAATGCTGCAAGGAGCAGCGGGATAGAGAAGGCCTTTTTCCCTTGCTGTCTCAAATGTCATGTTCCTCCAGGATGCCTGAATTTCATATGTTGGGCCGCCAGCCATACGATATGGATATTATGCTATCATTTCACCTTAAATATAGCTTGAACAAAAAGATTAGCGCCTCAGTTCAGTTGAAGCATATATTCATACGCGGTAACACCGAAGACACGCTTAAAATGTCTGTTCAAATGCGTAAGATCGACGAATCCGCATTCGGCTACCGCGGAGTAGACATCCTTATGCTTCTCTATGGCCTGCCGGGCGTGTTCAACCTTGCAGTTCAGGAAGAACTGGTAGGGTGATATGCCGGCATGTGACTTGAATTCCCGGATAAACTGAAACTTGGACATATTGAATTCGGTACAGAGATCATCTAGTTTCAGCACATCATCGAACCTGCTGAACATCATTTCTTTGGCCTTTCGGACAAGCCCGTCACCAGGTCCGGGAATGTGAGTATCAATCTCCGACCGGGACAGCAGATGTACGAGGCTGAAGAGCAGTTCACTGCATTTGGCTTCATCTTGCCCGCTCTGAACGGCATGGTTCAGCATGAGAATACTTCGTGCCAGCTGCGGATTATAGACAATGGGAGTGGAGAAACGCAATTCCTTTTTCCCCAGAATGTCTTCTACCACCTCCGGCTTCAGATACAACATGACGTAGTCGATACCAGCTTTGTCGTAAGAACTGCCATCATGGGACTGCTCCCGATTAAACAGCATGACACCGTTCTGGTGGGAAGCCTGATAATGACCATCCAGATGGTACTGCTGGATACCGCGCAGCGTCACACCAACCGCATATTCCTCGTGACAGTGCTTCTTATACGTAAAATCCGTAAAACTGGCCGAAAGGGCCAGGACATCAGACGACTTCTTATAATTGAACAGCTCCACTCCATGCATACCTCCAATCTAGATGAGTCCCGATACCATAATGGCTGAGTATACCAAAAAGAGAGCCATCACGATACTAAAAGCTTTTTGATGATCATGCAAAAATTGCCTGAACACAGAGCCGAAAACAACCCAGCTGGTAAAGGCCAAAAATCCAATCAAAGTGATAAGACAGACAAACAGCACCGTTGACAGCGAGGTGTCATAATAGGGCAGCACATAGCTGGGGATGACGGTGAACGTGAACAGAATTACCTTCGGATTCACAAACTGCATAATTAAACCGCTCACAAATCCGGTTGCTTGCTTCGGTGCCTCTTCGGAAGATCCCATCTTGTAGATCTGATAGGCGAGGTACAGCATATACAGGCTGCCAACGATCTGCATCACATGCAGAAGACTGGGCAAGATGCCGGCCAGAAGATGATTGAGGAAAGCCGATGCGGCAAGCAGCAACCCAAATGCCACGGTGGCTCCCCACACATAATGCATCGTTTTGCGTGCACCCGCGTGCTGGACGGAAGATAAAATGACAATATTGCTGGGTCCTGGCGTAAAGGTAACCACAATGCAATAAATCAAAAAAGATGTAAGGTTCATCGTTTCATAGTGCCTCCCCGGGTTGTAGTTTCATGATCATACTGCGGGAATGGGGGAACCGATAGTACATTATTGCAGCAGCACAACCTGAGATCGAATGTATGAAGATACTTTGGTTGGAGAGAAAGCGGTTTCTTTTTTACGTATTTGCGTTTACAATTTAAGCGAAACGCAAGTGGACAGATCTCAAGGATGTGAAAACGAAGTTGAAAAAGACATTGCTAGTCTACATTTTGCTTATCTCGGCTTTTGCACTGTATGTGCTCAGGTATGAATACTCAAGCGAAGCGAATGGCTCTTGGGAAGCCAAGGGACTGCGTGGAGATATCGGTGAAACATACATCATGATCACATTTCAGTCCGGCTTGGAATATTGGAAAAGTGTGCTCAAAGGCTTCGAGGATGCGGGGGATGCGCTCGGAGTAACCGTGGAGTATCGGGGAGCTACCCGATATGACCCGAAGGAACAGACCACGATCATTGAGCAAGCGATTGCACGGAAACCGGCAGGCATCGCTATCTCCGCCATTGACCCGCAATCGCTTATTCCTGTGATTAACAAAGCATTGGATGCAGGTATTCCGGTGGTTTTGTTTGATGCGGATGCCCCGGACAGCAGGGCCTATTCTTTTCTCGGCACGGACAATTATCAAGCAGGGGTGACTGCTGCGGACAAAATGGCCGAGCTTCTGGGCCGGGAGGGAGAAGTCGCCGTTCTGACCATGCCGGGACAGCAAAATCATGAGGAGCGAACGGAAGGCTTCCGCGATACCATCCGTGATCGGTACCCTTCCATGAAGGTTGTTGAAGTCACGGACGGGCACGGAGATGCAATGAAATCGAGAGATGAAGCTCTTCGAATGATGAAGACATATCCGGAGCTCGGCGGTATTTTTGTAACCGAAGCGACAGGAGCAGCGGGCGTTGGTGAAGCGGTTCAGAATGGGGATGCAGGTTATCCGCTACAGATCATATCCTTTGATACCAATAAAGCTACACTGGACATGATCAAGAGCGGCACAATCTCTGCAACGATCGCACAGGGAACCTGGAACATGGGTTACTGGTCCCTTCAATATCTGTTTCATTTGCACCACCAACTCACCGTACCTGCACCGTCTTCTTCGGATGAAAATGCACCGCTGCCGGTTAGGGTGGATACCGGAATCTCTGTCGTGACACGATCGAATGTAGATGATTACTATGCCAAATAAAACAGAACATCGTTCTCGAATGCCCCTCGGTTGGAAGAAAATTCGTTTCCGGATGAAGAGCGGATTGCAGAGACTGCGTTTGCGTAATATGCCGCTGCGCTATCAGCTGATGCTGCTCTTTTTGCTCTTTGCGATCGTTCCTTCAGTGGGACTCGGACTGCTGGTGAACTGGACAGTGGAACGGATTGTTGAAAGGCAGGTCGAGGGACACACGATGCAGCTAATCGGCAAAGTCAATGAAGCACTTGACAGCAAGATGGAGAATTTGCAAAACATGACCTATCTGATTGCGTTTGACCCGGATATCCGTGCGTTCATGGAAGGGAAAACGGAGTTTGACGGTCATACAGGAGCAGCCGTATCCGGTGGCAATTCGAATCAGTCCAAAGATCAGGATCAACTGTATGGGATCAAGCAGTTTTTGCAGGGATTCACGACATTGTATCCGGAGATTGCAGGAATTGTCCTTGTGAATGGAAATGGAGATTACATTAGCAACGAGATGTACCCGAAAACCAATCAGAGCCTGGTCCAGGAGCAGTGGTACCAAGGTGCATCCCGGAATGCCGGCATTTTTACTGTGCTGGGTCAACCGAGACAGCGCAACATCACGACACATGTTCGGTATAAGGATAGTGAAATTGTGTCTGTTGCACGTTCCATTACGGATGAAACATCAGGACGTGTGCTCGGTGTCATTATGATTGACCTGAAACTGCGTACCGTATCTCAGGCCGCCAGAGATGTGACGCTGGGGAAATCCGGATATGTGATGGTGACCGATGCAGAAGGGCGAAGTGTCTATATGCCGGACAACCCACTTGTTGAGGAGATTCCATCAGCGTGGTTCCCATCCGGGGATAGCGGAATATTCAACGCTGAAGCGGATGGGAAGGAATTGTTATTCATGTACCAGTCTTCCTCGTTTACAGGATGGAGAACTGTAGGCGTATTTCCGGCAAGGGAATCGATAGCTGAAGTCCGCCAGATTCAGTTTTACGTTGTCAGTTTTGTGTTCGTGGTCTGTCTCTTTGGTCTGAGCGCTTCCCTTCGGTTCTCCAGTTCCATCGCTCAGCCTATTTTCCGGTTAATGTCTTATATGCGCAGGGCGGAAACGGGAAATCTCAGATCCGGCCGCTGGAGCGATCGGGCTGATGAAATCGGCATGCTGGGTAGAAGTTTTAACCGAATGCTGGCACAGATCCGGCAGCTCATGTCTCTTAACGAATTAAGGGAGCGGCAAAAGCGGGATGCTGAAATGCGAAGCCTGCAGGAGCATATCAAACCTCACTTTTTATATAACACCCTGGATACGATCCATTGGATGGCACAGAGGAAAGGTGTGCACGATGTATCCGAGATGGTGGGTGCCCTGTCCAGACTATTTCGTATCGGGCTCAGCAAAGGCAATGACTTCATTCCCTTGCAATCCGAGGTTGAACATATATCCAGTTATCTGCAAATTCAGCAGACCCGGTACCGGAATCGACTTCAATGTGAGCTGGTGATTCCGGAGGAGCTGAAGGAGCTGTTCGTGCTTAAGCTGGTGCTGCAGCCTATTGTGGAAAATGCCATCTATCACGGGATTAAGGGCAGACGAGGTCCGGGTAAGATTCGAATTGAAGCCAAAGTACAAGATCATAAGCTGGTTCTGACGGTACAGGATGATGGCGCCGGAATGTCCAGCGAGCGGCTGCACGAGATGGCACAACTGCTCGGTACGCCCCTGGTAAGCATGGAAACACAGGAAGCCGGTCAGGGCGGCAAAAGCTATGGCATGCTGAATGTACAGGCACGCCTTCGGCTTTCTTTTGGAGAAGAATATGGGATCAGTTTGAATAGTCGGGAAGGTGAAGGGACTTGTGTGACCATCACTCAGCCGTTGATGAAAGAACTTCCACAAGCGTTGCAATTCGATACTGAAGGAAGGCGGGATAGTCAATGAAGGAAGCAATGATCCAAGCAGCTTGGACAGAACCAGAGACGGAGAGTAAGGCAGCATCGGTGGCTGCAGCCCAGACATTGCCGTCGGCCCGGCGTTACCGAGTGCTGATCGCAGATGATGAACCGATTATTCGCGAAGGCATTCGGGATGCCATTGACTGGGAAGCGCTTGGCATGGAGGTTGCCTGCGAAGCGGAGGACGGAGAGGAAGCGCTGGAGATGGCTGTCCAGTTCGGTATTGATATCATTCTAGTGGATATGAACATGCCATTTCTGAACGGCATTGATCTGATCCGTCGTCTTCAGGATGAGTGTCCGGATTGCCGCTGCCTCATCATCTCCGGGCATGATGAGTTCGCTTATGCCCAAGAGGCTGTACGGCTTGGCGTGGAGGATTACATTCTTAAGCCGGTAGATGCAGAGCGGCTGCACGCTGCGCTTGTGCGCCTGAAACAGCGCATGGATGAAGAACGTAGACGTACAGCCTACGTCAAGCAGGCTGCCGACCAGATCGAACGCAACATTCCGCTGCTGCGTCAGCGTTTTTGTCTGGAATGGCTGGAAGGACGGGCGGAAGGAAAAGATCTGACAGACCAGCTTGCGTTCCTGCGCCTGCCATCGGATCCGCCTGTGCAGATCGGGGTCGTCCGCTGGCCTGCGGCCGAAGCACGGCAGTCCCTTATGCGGGAGAATGATCGTCAATTGTTTCTTTTTGCCGTAGAAAATATTATCGGTGAACTGCTGGGAGATCTTCCCCATGTCCTGTTCCGGGACCCGAATGGATTAATTGGCTTCTGTCTCTGGAGGGCAGCTCCGGAAGAACTGGATTGCACGATTGAACAGCAAATTAGTACCTGTCTGAATATTGCTGTTCATGCTCATGTGGAGCAGAATACAGGTGCATTGGAGGAAGTCCCGATTGCTTACCGGTTATGCCGTGAGCTTATCTATGGGGAAGCCCGCTTATCTCCGCTGGTGCGTAGAGCTCGGCAGATCATTCATGAAGGATACGCGGATCGGGAACTGACACTGGAATCGCTCGCTTCGCGTCTGCAAGTCTCCTCGGTATATCTCAGCCGGGTGCTCAAGAAAGAGTTAAACGATACATTCGTAACCCTGGTCACACATGCCCGCATCCGCAAAGCAGTCCAGCTGCTGGATTCAACGGCACTGCCTATCCACAGCATTGCAGAACGGGTCGGTTACGATACCCAGCACTATTTCAGCACGGCGTTCAAGAAAGTGATGGGCATTTCACCCGCACAGTATCGGAAGGATGGGGGCACAGGGCAGAGTGCCTCCGCAGACCGCGTGTAGCATATAAGATATGGCGAAGACAAAAGAGTTGCTCTGCTTCTGAGAAGCGGATCAGCTCTTTTTTTGTGTCCAGGGATGGAACTGGAACTGTATTCAAAGAAAGGGATGCGGTACTCCTTCTGAGGATACAAAAGTTAAAATTTTATAAAAAAGGTTCAAAAGCTGCAAAGACTGTTCAAACCTGACAATGCTACGATGGGATCAGGCAGAAACAGAAGGCAATAGAAGTTCATTTCTAGATTGTAAGCGTTATCTTGTTTAACAATCAGATCCGCATGATTCGAGGAAAGGGGAACTTGATATGAAAAAAGGAGCAGTGATGATCTGGCTTCTGGTGATGACCTTGATGTTATCGGCCTGCAATCTGGCTGAGAGCGGAACAGGCAGCAAGGAAAAAGGATATGTCGGCATCTCCATGCCAACGAAATCGTCCGAGCGCTGGGTCGGCGACGGAGAGAACATGGTCCGACTATTTCAGGAACAAGGATATAAGACAGATCTGCAGTACGCTGAGGACGTGGTCGAAAATCAGATTTCACAGATTGAGAACATGATCACCAAGGGAGTGGATGTGATGGTCATTGCATCCGTGGACGGCAATACACTGACGGATGTAATCAAGAAGGCTCATGATGAGGGCATTCAAGTCATATCATACGACCGCCTGATCCGGAACACGCCTTATCTCACGTATTATGCGACGTTCGACAACTTCAAAGTCGGGGTGCTGCAGGCTTCCTACATTGAGCAGAAGCTTGGCCTCAAGGAAGGCAAAGGACCATTCAACATTGAGCTGTTTGGCGGCTCACCCGATGACAACAATGCGTACTTCTTCTTCGACGGTGCAATGTCTGTACTGAAACCGTATATCGACTCCGGCAAGCTTGTAGTACGTAGCAACCAAACCACAATGGCACAGATTGCGACCTTGCGTTGGGATGGAGCACTCGCCCAGTCGAGGATGGATAACCTGCTCAGTGCCTATTACTCTAGAGATAACCTGGATGCAGTGTTGTCCCCATACGACGGAATCAGCATTGGCATCATCTCGTCACTGAAAGGCGTCGGATACGGATCAGAAAGTAAACCTCTGCCTGTTATTACTGGGCAGGACGCGGAGCTGGCCTCCATCAAATCCATTGTTGCCGGAGAGCAGACACAGACGGTATTCAAGGATACACGCAAGCTCGCGGAGCAGACGGTAGAGATGGCCAATAGTATTTTACAAGGAAAACAAGCAGAAGTGAATGACAAAAAGTCATATAACAACGGTATTAAAATAATTCCGGCCTATTTGCTGGACCCGATCTCCGTGGACCGGACCAATGTGGAGAAGGACATTGTCGGCACCAATTATTACACGAAAGAGGAAATTGGACTGAAATAATAATGGAAAGGAGCAAGTCCCATGACCGGAATCATATTGGAAATGAAGGGCATCACCAAAACCTTTCCTGGCGTCAAAGCACTGGAAAACGTCAATCTCAAGATCCGGGAAGGTGAAATTCATTCCCTGTGCGGTGAGAACGGTGCAGGTAAATCCACGCTGATGAAAGTGCTTAGCGGTGTATATCCACATGGAACGTACGAAGGAGATATTTTATTTCAGGGGAAAACCTGTGAGTTCAAAAGCATCAAGCAGAGCGAGGATCTAGGAATCGTCATTATCCATCAGGAGCTCGCACTAATCCCTTACTTGTCCATTGCCGAGAACATCTACTTGGGCAACGAGCGTGCCAGCAAAGGCATCATTGACTGGAAAGAAACATTGGTCGGCACACGTGAATTGCTCTCCAAAGTGGGCTTGAGCGAAAATCCGAACACCCTTGTATCCAACATCGGTGTAGGGAAGCAGCAGCTGGTTGAAATTGCCAAAGCACTTTCCAAAAAGGTTCGTCTGCTCATTCTGGATGAACCGACGGCAGCGCTGAATGAGGACGATAGTGAAAACCTGCTCCAATTAATGCTGGAGTTCAAGAAGCAGGGAATTGCGTGTATCCTGATTTCCCATAAGCTGAACGAGGTATCCAAGGTATCGGATTCCGTCACGATATTGAGGGATGGCAAGACCATCGAGACGCTGGACATGAGGAAGGATAACGTCACCGAGGACCGGATTATCAGCGGAATGGTGGGCCGTGATCTGACAAGCCGCTATCCCGAGCGTCATGCGGATATTGGTAACGTCATTTTGGAAGTGAAGGACTGGACGGTTTATCACGAGCATCATGCTGATCGCAAAGTGCTGGACCGGGTCAACATGAATATTCGGCGTGGTGAAATTGTCGGCATAGCCGGTCTGATGGGTGCGGGACGTACAGAACTGGCCATGAGCATATTTGGCAAATCCTATGGACGCAACATATCGGGCCAGCTCATTAAGGATGGTCAACCGATTCAGAACAACAGTGTAACGGAGGCAATTCAGAATGGTTTTGCCTACGTGACAGAGGATCGGAAGGAATACGGACTTATTCTTATGGATGATATCAAACGCAATATTTCACTGACCGGCCTGGGCAAGCTGACCAAAAACGCCGTTGTGAATGAACGTGAAGAAGTGCTGGTTGCCGAAGAGATGAAGAAAAGCATGAATATCAAGGCCCCAAGCATCCTTCAGAAAACCGGCAATCTTAGCGGGGGTAACCAGCAGAAAGTGGTGCTGAGCAAATGGATATTTGCCGGACCGGATATTCTCATTCTGGATGAACCGACCCGCGGAATCGATGTGGGCGCGAAATTCGAGATCTATACGATTATTCACCGGCTTGCTGCTGAGGGCAAGGGCGTGCTGGTCATCTCATCCGAGCTCCCGGAGGTTCTGGGCCTGTGTGACCGGATTTATGTCATGAATGCCGGGCGCATCACGGGTGAAGTCAGCCGCGAGGAAGCGACGCAGGAAACGTTGATGAGATATATGACGAAGTCTGGAGGCGAGAAGCATGGAAATGCTAACTAAACTGTTCAAAAACAATATACGCCAATACGGCATGATTATCGCACTGGTTGTCATTATGATATTGTTCGAGGTGCTGACTGGCGGACTCTTGCTGAAGCCGATCAATATTACGAATCTGATTCTGCAGAACAGTTATATCCTGGTGCTCGCCATCGGGATGGTACTGGTCATCATTACCGGACATATTGATCTGTCGGTCGGATCTGTTGCAGCCTTTGTCGGTGCAGTGGCGGCAATTATGATGGTTGACTGGCAGCTTCCAGCCTGGCTGGCGGTGATTGCTTCTTTGCTAGTGGGGGCGTTAATCGGGGCGTGGCAGGGCTTCTGGATCGCGTATGTGCGGATTCCGGCCTTTATCGTAACCCTTGCGGGCATGCTGCTCTTCCGCGGCTTGACGATGATTGTGCTGGAGGGCCAGTCCATCTCTCCTTTTCCGGGGGGATTCCAAAAGATTAGCTCCGGATTCCTGCCTGATATCCAATTTTCAGGTTTCGGTCTCATCTCGATCCTTGTAGGGATTGCGCTTACAATCTGGTATATCGTAAATGAACTGCGGGAACGCCGCTCCCAGCGGAAATACGGATTCGCGGTGGTGTCGCAGGGACTTTTCCTGCTCAAACTGATTGTGGTGGCTGCGGTAACGAACCTGTTCACCTTCGTACTCGCAAGTTACGCCGGGATTCCAAATATCCTGATCCTGCTGTTTGTGCTGATCGTCGTGTATTCCTTCGTCATGAACCGAACTGTAATGGGACGTCATGTGTATGCACTTGGTGGAAATGAAAAGGCCGCAGGACTATCCGGAGTCAAAACCAAAAAAGTGACGTTCTGGGTATTTGTAAACATGGGTGTGCTCGCTGCTATATCCGGTCTGATCTTCGCTGCTCGTCTGAATGCGGCTACCCCAAGAGCGGGTACCAACTTTGAACTTGATGCGATTGCTGCCTGCTTTATCGGTGGAGCTTCAGCTTCCGGAGGGATTGGAACCGTGTTTGGAGCGATCATCGGCGGCTTGGTTATGGGGGTACTGAATAACGGGATGTCCCTCATTGGACTGGGCATTGACTGGCAGCAGGGAATTAAAGGTCTGGTGCTTCTGCTTGCCGTAGCCTTCGATATTTACAATAAAAATAAGAGATCAGCATAGATTGATAGAAAAAATAGATCATTTCATTGATATTTTAAAGCTCGGACTTCACTTAGGGTTAGATGTAGATTGTTCACTCATTTGGAAAGACACAAACAGACCCGCTATCCTTCATAGTGGGTCTGTTTTCCTTATCTCAGGCACAGCCGGTTTTACATGAGTGCATCCAGAAACCGGGTTGCGATCCCGAAGTAAATAAACAGCGACAATATATCGTTCAGCGTAGTGATCAAGGGTCCGGAGGCAACGGCGGGATCAACCTTGAAGCGACTTAACAACAGGGGGATACATGTACCTGTCAGTGTACCGATCACGAGTGTGAAGAAGAGGGACACGCCAATAATGGTGCCGAGCAGCCAGTCCCCCTGCCAGAAGTAGGCGATAACTGTAATCATGACTCCGCATACAAGTCCAATCAGGGTACCTACCTTGATTTCCCGGCCAATCAACGCCAGTACGGTGGATTTGTCGAGCTTGCGACCAATGAGACCGCGAACAACGACAGCCAGAGACTGTGTTCCCGTATTCCCGGTCATACCGGCGATCATGGGCATGAAAAATGCGAGTGCAACCACCTGATTCAGCGTATCCTCGAAGAAGTCCACAATGCTGCCTGAGATGAGTCCGATGAATAGTAACAGGATGAGCCAGGGGAGCCTGCGTTTGACCGCCACGAGCGGTTTGGTATCAAAATCAATATCCTTGCCGCCACCACCCATCTTGGCAAGGTCTTCACTGGCTTCATGCATGATGATATCAATGACATCATCCATCTGAATGACGCCACAGAGTCTGTGATTCTCATCAACGACGGGTAAGGCGATAAATTCATAACGCTGCAGCAGCTGCGCAGCTTCTTCCTGGTCCATGTCCACGGTCGCATAAATGACGCGCTTGGTCATCAGCTCCTCTACCCGGGTCTTGTCACCCGCCTGAAGCAGGGACCGGTGACTGACCACTCCAACGAGTTTGCCTTCATCATCCGTAACGTACAGATAGCTCGTAGCCGGTATAGGCGGAGTGCCATGGAATTCCCTTATCGCTTCCTTCGCCGTCTCATGCGCCAGAAGCGTACGATAACGGTCGGTCATAATCCGGCCGGCCGTCTCCGGCGGATAGTTCAGCACGGAGCGGATAATGGCAGAATGGTCGAGATGCATGTTCGACAACAGCTGTTCCCTGCGTTTGGCAGGCAAATCATGCAGGAACCGGATCAGATTACCCTTTTCCATCTGCTGCATGACCTCAAGCGTACGTTCCGGCCCTAGCTGTTCGAACAGCTTAATCTGTTCATGAAGCTTGAGCGATTCGGCCATATCGGCGAGAACATCTGGCTTGAACAGCAGCAGCAACCGCTTCGTTTCCTGTTCGGGAAACTTTTTGTAGATGAGAGTAAGATCGTAAGGATGAAGCTCTTTTATCGCTTTATAAAATGCGGGGAGGTCTTGGGTTTGTACATATTGAACCAACAGCTCGGTGATTTCTTCGATTGAATTGTTATTAGGCAATTGAGGTCCGTTCTTGTTCATATCAAGACTCCTTTCTAGAGGCGGGGCTCCGTATTTTTAAACGCTATGTAAGCGAGGTAAACAGCAAATTGGAGGATTGAAGCATGGACTGCGCTATTGAAATCTTGCTCAACCATTCGGAACGGGCTTACAAATAGGCGCTGCGGAGATATACTGGTTGTACAAGTAACTGATGAGGAGGACTTGCACGAGTGGAAAAAGAGATCAGAACACAGCTGCTCAGTCTGGCCGAACCGGAGTACCAAAAATTCTCGGCTGCATTGATTCCCAATATTACAAATCTGATGGGTGTTCGATTGCCTGCGATACGAAAGATGGCGAAAAAGCTCGCTGCAGGGGACTGGCGTGCGTACCTGGAGACGGCTGACGATGACTATTTCGAAGAAGTGATGCTGCAGGCCATGGTTATTGGTCATGTCCAGGCGGATCTGGATGAATGGCTGGAGCATGTCGCAGCTTTTGTTCCCAAGATTGATAACTGGTCGATATGTGACAGCTTCTGCGCCGGATTGAAATATACGAGGGTACATGCAGAATCCGTGTGGAATTTCTTACAGCCTTATCTGAAGTCGGATCAGGAGTACGAGATACGTTTTGGCGTGGTCATGCTGTTGAACTTTTATCTCGATGAGACATACATTGATCGGGTTCTGGTCTCACTGGATCAGATTAAACATGAAGCGTACTACGTCAAAATGGCGGTAGCGTGGGCAATATCGATGGCCTATGTGAAGCAGCCAGAAGTGACGATGCCATATTTGAAGAACAATACGCTCGAAGATTTTACCTACAATAAAGCTCTGCAGAAAATAACGGAGTCTTATCGCGTGGATCCGGAGACCAAGCAGATAATTCGCAGCATGAAGCGGAAGACCAAGAGATCTGTTCGTGTTTAGCAGCGGAGCCTTCTTTATATAGAAAGAAACGAAATGAAATACTCAATAGGGAGGAGCGTGGACACATGCGAAAAAAGATCATATGGTCTGCCTTGGAGCTGGACGGAAGTCCGTGGGTGCTGATCGCTACGGAACTTGGGATCTGCCGTATTGTCATGCCGAATGAAACGTTGGAGGACTGGAGCAGCTGGATAACCCGGATTGCCCCGGGAGCAGAGCTGGTACAAGATGAACAAGCCATAAAGGGGACAGGCATGGTGGACTGGCTGCAAGCTTACTTTGCAGGGGAGCAGATTCATTATACGGACGAGATTCCACTTGATCTGATTGGCACAAGATTCCAGCAGCAGGTGTGGAAAGAGCTGGGGCGTGTCCCTTATGGTGAAGTTCGCACATACGGCGAGATTGCGGCTGCAATCGGCAGACCTACGGCGGTTCGTGCAGTTGGGGCGGCGAACGGGGCGAATCCCATTCCCCTTCTGTTACCATGTCACCGCATTATCGGTGCCAACCGTAAACTGACCGGATTCCGCGGAGGCTTGGAGTTGAAGCGCAGACTGCTAGACTTAGAGCGGATTGAAGGCGTGACTAATGGCGGGCATGAGCGTTTTCATTTTTGAAGAGCGGTGGTTTAGGAGGGTGGATAGGGTGCAGGCACTTAGTTGTGCCTGTTTTTGCGTTCTCTGATTATCGTTCCGAGCGTCTGTGGAATAACTAGAACAAGTAGGAGGATCACCGTGTACGAACCCCAATGCACTTCTGAAAGGGACGTCCCGGTTACTGTATAGTACAGCAGCATGAAAAGCGTAATTGCGATTGCGCTTACAAGGATATGAAGCCATTTGTTCATGTTAAGGGCACACCTTTCCGCTAGTCAGATCCAAACGATCATCGTATGGAACACCAACGTTTTACATATTTTTGCCTCGTTCACCCCTATGGTACCATAGAGCACAGATGATCGATACCATGCACGGCACACTTCGTGGAAAGAGGGATGACATGTTAAATCAGGCATATTGGTTGACTAACGTAACGTTGGAGCAAGGTTATGTTATGGAAGAGGGCCAGGTAACGGGAACACAGACGAAGAAGGCCCATCTCCGGGTGGAGAACGGAACCATTATTGAGATTAAGGATGAGGGAACGGAACTTCAGATGGATCTGCCTCAATATGATGGGAAAGGGCAGCTGCTGCTGCCGTCGTTCGAAGAAGCACATATTCACCTGGATAAAACGTACTACGATGGACCTTGGAAAGCTGTAAGGCGCATATCCAGCATTTTCGAACGGATTGAAGAAGAGAAGGCGCTGCTGCCCAAGCTGCTGCCTGATGCGAAACGTCAAGCGGAGAGTATCCTGCACCTGATTCAGAGCTATGGGTCCACTCATGTACGCAGCCATTGCAACATTGAGCCCGTCAGCGGGTTGAAACGGCTTGAGGCCACCAGACAAGCACTGGAAACTTTCTCAGGCAAACTCTCCTCGGAGATTGTGGCATTTCCGCAGCATGGGCTGCTTCGCTCCAATTCGGTGAAGTTAATGGGCCAAGCCATGCAAGAAGGCGCTACGATCGTAGGTGGACTTGATCCGCATACGGTGGACGAGCATATCGAGAAATCGCTGCATGCCATGGTAGAGCTGGCTGTGCAGCATCAGGCGGGGATCGATATCCATCTGCATGATCGCAACGAGCCGGGCAAGCAAACGCTGCAGCGACTCGCTGATCTGACGGAAGAGGCAGGACTTCAAGGGAGGGTTACGGTGAGTCATGCATTTTGGTTCGCTCAAGCGGAGCCGCAGGAGGCAGAGGATATGGCGAAGCGCATGGCCTCTCTCGGCATGAGCGTGACTTCAACTGTGCCCATCGGCAAAATGGTTATGCCTCTTCCGATGCTGCATCGCGTGGGGGTCAACGTGAAGCTGGCCACAGACAGCCTGACCGATCATTGGTCACCTTTTGGCAGCGGGGATCAACTGGAGAAAGCAGGGCGCTTCGCCGAATTATATGGATACAATGATGAACGTTCGTTGTCCCAATCTCTTGGATTCATCACGGGTGGAGTTACACCGCTGGATTCGGAAGGGAAACAAGTCTGGCCTAAAGTAGGCGATGAGGCGAGCTTTGTACTGGTTCAGGCGAGCTGCTCGGCGGAAGCCGTTGCCCGTAAATCTGCCCGGCAGGCGGTTTGGTACAAGGGGCAAATGGTGAGTGGAACTGTATAAGGGAAATGCAGAAATCATGTGAAGCCACGGGAAACCGTGGTTTTTTTGTGATGTTAAAAGAAGATACACCTCTAACGAGAGAGGAATAATTTATTCGCATATACCATGATTTGGGTTATGATGGATTTAGTTTTCCAGATGTATATGTGTTGGATAAATTGTAGGACAGGTCCGTGCAAGTATTTATATGGATTATGGTAAAACGATGATAAATGATTAAGGGGAGGCCCTCATGTCAGTAGAGAACGTCACGCTAAGGTTGATAACGAAAGAAAATGAAGTGGAATGCATTACCCTTAAACCCCGGGAAGAGCAAATGAACCTGGTCGCTACGAATTCGGACTCGCTCATTCATGCAATCAAGGAGACCACTTCCAAGCCATACGGAATCTATGCAGAGGATCAGATGGTGGGTTTCATTCTATTTGACAATGAAATCTATAGTGACGGGTATTACTGGATTTTGCGATTTATGATTGATGAGAGATACCAAGGAAGAGGCTATGCCAAACAAGCGATAAGAGAAGTGATCAACAAACTAAAAAGCAGAGCTGATTGCCAACAGATCAGGGTGTCTCATGTACCGCATAACGTTGTGGCTAACACGCTATATAAAGCTTCTGGATTCCTGGACACAGGCGAAGTTGAAGACAATGGAGACACTATATTGAGTTATCAGCTGAATTAATTATTTTTAGAACATAAGGAGCGTGGGCGTGATGATCAGGGAAGCAGAACCAGGAGATGCGCAGGCTATTGAACGTTTGTACAAAGAATTGTTGCCAAACAACTTGAATACAAAAGTGTTGGGAGAACGGATTGAGGAGATCCAGAATAATCCCAACAGTTTCTTGCTCGTGTGTGAAATGGATCAAAAGGTTATTGGTACAGCACACTTACATATTTGTCTGGATGCCCTGGTGGAGAATAGACCGTTTGGAGTAGTCGAACGAGTCATTGTTACGGAGCATGTCCAGAGCAAGGGATACGGTTCAGCACTAATGAAGTATATCGAAAATATATGTATACAGAGAAATTGTGTGAAAATGTTTCTAACCAGTGGAGCATCCCGAAGCGAGGCACATCATTTTTATGAAAAACTAGGGTACGATGGAGAGTCCAGCAAAGCATTCAAGAAATACCTGTAGACGAACGTACCAAGTGAACAAACAAATCTAATCGAATGGAATGAGGTTATAGAGCGATGAATAGCCCGAAGCAAGATGTTGAATTACAAATCGTATATGAAGAGCATGAGGATGACTACAAAGCTATTTGTGATCGTTTATATAACTACAATGTAAGAGAAACGAAAGGCTTATTAAAGAAGCCAGGAGAAAGCATCAAGCTATTTCTGAGGGATATGGAAGGCCGGGCTGTAGGTGGAATCTTCTGTGCTACATACTGTGAGACGTTATATATTGATAACTTTTGGATCGACGAGGAATATAGAAATCATGGGAGTGGGAAGTCTCTCCTCTCGCAAGCGGAAAGCATAGCCTCAAGTATGGGGTGCAAACTTGCTCACACCAGTACGTTCTCCTACCAGGCTCCAGAGTTCTATCAGAAGATGGGCTATGAAGTGTTTGGAGTCATTGATGAATATCCAGAGGGCATCGTTCAGTATTTTCTGAAGAAAAGGCTGTAGACTTTTTGGAAATGTAATAACTATTCCGAATGGAAAAGCGTTATTAATAATATGAGAAATTTTGAAATGGTAGAAGAGTAGAAAAGGCACAACCTGTATGACTTTAGATCAAATGGTTAAAAGCAAGGAAGGAGTGAAGCAGCTTGAAAAATGCAACTATAATTTTGGCGTTATTGGGTATTTTGCTCAGTGGCGGTTACTCGAAGTCTTCTGTCTATACTGGATTAATGGCTAATGACATTTATGATATAGAGGTTTCCAAGCTGGAGTTTCTAAATGAATACAAGGGCTCAGCTGACAACTGGGCAGCAAACCTTATATCTCTCCAAAAGATAGGGGAAGACAATCATAAAAGACAATTGGTTTTCAAATATATTGGAGATGATACGAAGCCGGTTGGAGAAATAAAATACAGTTACGATACCACTGCTGGATCGGGAAGGGGAACGACACCTGCTAATAAGAATGCAGAGGACGTATATTTTGTTGGCTACATAATAAGTAATGGAGCAATCCCTCTAGCCGATTCAAGTGTGAGTTTTCGCATAGAATGGAACGGTCAAACTGAAGAGTTCGATCTTAAAGTAAGGTGAACAAAATCACTTATAGGGAGTGATATAATCATGGCTAAAACTACGGATGAAATGATTGAGGAATTCAAGTCGTTTACTTCATATGTGAAAGAGTTGGAGAGTCTATCTGAGCAGGATTGGAATACGCCAATAGCTGAAGGCAAATGGACTTTGAAGGACGTTATCGCGCATATGATGCTGTGGGATCAATATTTCTATGAAGGTGCTATCTATAAAATCAAACAGGGCGAACCATTGACCGTAAGGCATCTGAACTTTGATGAATTTAATGCAAATGCGATGGAATACTCAAAGACCAGATCGAAGAATACGATTGTTGAAGAATTTGTAGACAAGCGAATGAACATTATCCATGATATTACGGGATTGAACGAAGAGGAATATACACGAGAATATAAAGATGGAGACAAGAAGAAATTCAGTATTAAAAAGTATGTAAGGGCATTCATATCGCATGATAAACATCATAAAAAACAGATCGAAGCCTTTAAGAAGACACTACACATAGCTAAGTAAAGGTGAGGTGGTAAACACGATATGTATTATGAATTAATTCAAGCATCCAAGGAACATAAGGGTATCATACAAAACCTCATGCAATTCTATAGTTATGATTTCTCTGAATTTATTCATTGTGATGTTGAAGATGATGGTCTATTTAAGCCATATCCCTATTTGGAAGACTATTGGATCGAAGTGGATCATCGATTTCCATATGTCATCAAACAAGAGCATAACTATATAGGTTTTGTATTAGTGAGATGCATAGAATCAGAAGAGCGAAAGTACTGCTCCATTGCGGAGTTTTTCATTATGAAGAAATACAGGAAAGAAGGCATAGGCACGGCTGTAGCTAAACAACTATTTGATATGCATAAGGGGCGCTGGGAAGTACACCAGCTTGAAAGCAATGTGCCCGCACAGCGCTTTTGGAATAAGGTTATAAACGAGTACACACAAGGAAACTTCTCAGATCGAGTTGAGGACGGGAGAAGGATACAAGAATTTATAATGAGTTAAATAGTTGAATGATAAAGACTTTTAAAAGACAAGGACGAGAAAAATTAAGATGGTTTATAAGAGAATCCATATTATAGGTTCCACAGGTAGTGGGAAAACCTATTTGGCCAGAGAACTGTCCAGCCGACTAAATATTCCATATTATGAATTGGACAAAGTGATGTGGAGCAGCTCCGTTGAATTTGCCGGAAAGAATCCACCTGAACTCCGGGATAGACTGCTTGAAGATATTATAAGTGAGGATGCGTGGATTATTGAGGGGATATATTACAAATGGGTAATGAGGATGTTTTGAAGAGGCAGATATTATCATCTTTTTGACCCCGAAACCAATGGTAAGAGCCATAAGAATTGTGCTGAGATTCATTAAGCAAAGAATTGGATTAGAAAAAGCAAACTACAAACAAACATTTACAGGTTTGGTCGACATGCTGAAATGGAATTACAAATTCGATAGTGAAAATATGAATAAGATTTATGAACTACTTGAACACCATAAGCGAAAATTAATTATAGTGAATAGTAATAATAAAGTGCTCTCTATGAAGATATTCAAGGGGGAATGACGAGTGCAGGTAGCTGAATGGTCTGAAAACATGGAAACGTATAATTTATCCAGCGAATATTCTATTCGTAAGGCTGACCCGGAAGAGTGGGGAATATATTGCTCGGTTTATTACAATATGCGCTTTGTTGGTTTTTTTCGAGAAGAGCGGTTCAGTGCTAACCGAAATAATGCGTATTGGATCTACCAGGGAGAATCGAAAATGGGTGGGGTACGGATGGCACCTAATAATATATATCATTTATTTTTTATTCCACCGTTCAATCAATCATTTGAGGTACTGAAGCTTCTGAAAAAGATCCTTGTCAGCTGGTCTGATCGAACCCAAGCCATTAAAGCTTTTGAAATTCTTCCGGATCAGGTTCATTTATTTGCCAAAGCTGGATTTTGGCCAGTGGAGTTCAGATGCCGCTGGATGCAGCGTCCCACGGAACGATTTGACGTGACTTGGGACGACGATCTGATCATCAAGAGTCCTCAAATTACCGAAGATGCAACAGGCACCAAGCGATTTACAAATGAAAATGAAATAGCTCAATGCGACTTCGCAAGCTTTGTAGGAGGTTTTGAGGCGGTAAGAAGAAATAAGTCTTCGCTGGAACAGTTCATACCTGATGAAGATCCCGCTCTAACCAATGAGACCCTTACGGAAGCTTCTACACTTGTGTATGACAAAAATACGGGGAAGCTTGTCGCCAATTGCCGGCTTTGTTTACAGGACACGGAGGCAGCAGTCTATAGTATTGGTGTTATTCCATCGCATAGAGGGAGAGGTATTGCTACATATATGCTGCAGAGAGCTTTGACAATCCTGAAAGGAAAATATCCAATCCTTCGGTTGTATGTCATGGAAGGAAACGATGCAGAATCCGTATATTATAACCTCGGGTTTATTCCTGGAGTACAAGAAGTACAACAGATGATTATTCCTGCAGAATGAAATTAAAGTGAAAGGTCTTGAGAAAAGGAGCATGCTTTGAAAAAGTTCAGAGAGATCGGATATGGAAACCGTTGGTTCATCCGAACGGAATTCGAACACGAAGACGGTACGGAAAGCGAGGTCAAGGGATTTACTAAACCCTTCAGTCTTAGGTCAGTGTACGTTAGAGTATGGATCGGAAAAAAGGTAATGATCATCGATACAAAAGAGGGAATTAAATTTATGAATAAAAAGGTGAAGAAGGTAAAAATCATTCTTGGTTTCTTTGGATATTGATTCGGGGAGTCAAGATAAGACTCCTGGAACCATAGAAACTAGAAGTGAAAGAGAGCTAAATAAGGAGGTCAGCCATGTCAACCAATACATTTCATGCGATTTTTATTGATCGTGATGGAACGATAGGTGGTACAGATGAAGTTATTTATCCAGGTGAATTTGAGCTGTTCCCGTTTACGCTAGATTCTTTAGAGAAACTTAAAAGTCATGGGATTCCCATCTACGGATTTACGAACCAACCGGGTGTTTCAAGAGGAGAGGCAGCTGTGGAAGAATTTGAGAAGGAAATGACGGACTTTGGTTTTGACGTGGTGTATATCTGCCCGCATCAACATGATGATGAGTGCGCCTGCAGGAAGCCCAAACCGGAAATGTTGTTGAGAGCGGCAAGAGAGAATCGCTTGGACCTGAGCAAATGTGTAGTCATTGGAGATCGGTGGTCCGACATGTTAGCTGCACATTACACTGGCTGCAAGAAGATATTGGTGAGAACAGGGGCAGGTAATGAAGCTCTAGGTAAATATAGGGATAAGTGGGCTGTGACCGAGCCGGATTATATTGCTGATCATTTCGGGGATGCTGTGAACTTTATCATAAGCCAAGTAGTCTCTACCTAGACATTTTTTTAATAGAGAGGGGAATCAATGAAGACCAAAAATATCATTATTGTTGTCTCCATAGTATTTAACATCGCCTTGATCACGTATGTATTTTGGAGGGAAAGTCACCTGAGAGAAATCTATTCGGGTTTATCCTTTGGACTTCAAGGCGATTTAGTGCAATTGGAGAGTACAATTAATTATCAAATGAATAATAAGTGGAACGACGAAAATACGGTTCTTGAGAAAATTGAGGATGTTACAGAAGGTATTCACCAACTAATGGTTACAGGTAAAGATGCTGGAATGATTACGAAATCGCAAGAAAATGACTTGTGGACATTGTATAGGTATTTTGCTAACTTTCCCACATTCACAGGTTTTCCAAATACCAAGTTGGACAATGACGGGATTAACGAACTAATCCAATTAGGAGATGATCTAAGGTCAGCAGGTTGGGGGACAAATTTAGGATATAGTAGTGACTGGGAGAGTTTTTCAATGAAAATAAAAGACTTAACGAATTAATTATCTGCTGCACTCATTAACAGTTATATTAACGATAATTCACTGTGGAGGGATTCCATGCTTTATCTCATTATAGTCGTGGTTATTGGTTTTGCGGGCATAATTAGTAATCAATACGCAGGGTTGAGGAGAATGGAATCACTGCAAAAATCATTGGATGAACTGAATCAACAGCTGCGAGGAGCTGGACAGATCCAATCTGCTAATCAGGTTGAAAAGGAGTGAATCATGATGTACAAGCAAAAAACAAAAGAGACAGACAATAGTGTTATTGAGTTTATTGAGAGCGTGGATCATCCAAAGAAACGTGAGGATGCTTACACGTTGCTGGATATTTTTGCTGAGACAACGGGCTATGAAGCCAAAATGTGGGGACCGAGCATTATTGGATTTGGTTCGTATCACTATAAATATGATTCCGGGCACGAAGGTGATGCCCCACTGGTGGGTTTCTCACCCCGAAAAGCGAAAATCAGCTTATATTTTGCAACTGGAGATACAGAACGAGAATTACTGTTAGAGGACCTAGGAAAACATACGACAGGAAAAGCATGCGTGTATATTAATAAAGTCGCCGACATTCATGTGGATATTTTGAAAGCTCTGATAAACCAGTCGGTTAAGTTCTTACAAGAGACCTATCCGAATCCGTAGTTATATTTCATGTACCATATGTGCTATGAACAAGGCAAGGAGGAATAAATAATATGCTGCATGACCTGCAAGGCCAACCCAATATGACATCGGTGGTGGGAATGTTATATTCAGCGGTGAGAGAGAATAGCCAGCGACTTCAAACCATTACAGAAGGAATGTCCCAGGAGGAAGTAGACTACAAGGGACCCGATCATAACCTCAACAGTACGGCTCAGTTAATAAAACATATCCTATACGTTGATCTAAACTGGGTTTACAGAATCAAGGGAATACCGCTATCCGATCCATTGAGAGAACAATACGGCCCGATGATCGATGAAAACCACAACCTTCCGATGGTGAGTGGAGTGTCAAGGGACACGCTTATCTCTCAATATGAGGGAGTAATAACTGAGCTGAAAGAGACATGTGCGCAATTAACAGATGCTGATTTGGACCGTGTTGTTACTTTTGGACATGACCATGAAAAACAAGCCACACTGCGCTGGGGAATATGGCATATGGCCGACCATAATCGTTACCATCAAGCTCATATTAATCAACTAAGAAAGTGGTTTAAGGAGAAGGGGATTTAAATGCACGAATGAACAATAAACACACGATAATGAGTAACAAAAGCGTAATAGGACTTGTTATTTATGATATAGCCAATACATATCGAAACGAGGTTGAGGTTCTACATGGAAGATCAATGGAGAATTGCAACGTATGACCCAGCATGGAGGGCGATGTTTTTAGAGACGGGACTCCGATTAAGAGAGGCATTAGGAGAAAAGGCTCTTCGCATCGACCATGTCGGATCAACTTCTATCACCGATTTAGACGCCAAACCCATTATTGACATTCAAATTTCGGTGATGCATCTTGATAACTTACCGGACTTCCAGTTTGATATGGAAAGGGCCGGCTTTGTGTTTAGGGAGGATAATCCGGATCAGAGCAAAAGATATTTCCGCGAAGCACCTGGGAATAGACGAACTCATGTACACGTTAGGCAAGCAGGGAGTTTTTCGGAGCAGATGACATTGCTGTTTAGGGATTATTTACGAGAACATCCACTGGATTGCCTGAAGTATGCGGAGGAAAAGCACAGGCTCATGAGTTTATACAAGGAACAACGTTCGAAGTATGTGGAGGGCAAAGGGCCTGTAGTGTGGGAGATCTTGCAGAAAGCCCATCTGTGGTCTCAGGAAGTAGGCTGGAAACCGGCGGATTCGGACGTATAAGTACCTTGGATTAATTGTGGATACTCATATTGGAGTGGTGAAATGAACCTGGGTAGAAAGCTGTTAACTTCACTTTTAACCATAATCATGTTTAGTTTAGCTGCAAGCTTGGTATCCATGAGTGAAACTTATGATTTTGGTTTTTATATTGCTGTGTACCCTATATATGCAGCTCCGTTGATCTTTTTGATAGGGTTACCTTTGTCAATATTAGTAGACTTCTTGGTGAACAAGATCAGAATTACTAATCATGTACTCTACCTAATCATAAAATTAATGAGTTACGCGTGCGCTGGGTTCGTCGGCATGTACATATTTTGTCTGATCATGGGCGCTGGGATCGATGTTTTAATGTATAAGGAAACCATCATTCTAACCTTATTTGGTGTATTTGCAGCGATGATCTTTGTGCTGGTCGATCTTGGTTTGGAGGCTCTTTTCAAGGCTCGTAAAAAGCAGCTATAGTCAACATGTTATTAGGGGTTATTCCATTTTATAAAAGGGTGATGTATGTGATATCTTACCGACGGTTGGAACCACAGGATCCGGAATTGGTTAAGCAATTAATGGAGGAATATGCGCTGCAGTTTCCCGCTTTTATCATTAACCTCTATCCAGAACGTTGGGCGAGCTATTTAAATCATTCCAGTAATTCGGCATACTGGGTTGCGGTTGAGAAGAACAGGATTGTAGGACATGCCGGGTTTATGTATAACAACGATGAAAAATTGTACGAAATC
This sequence comes from Paenibacillus sp. PvP094, assembly GCF_040546835.1. Lineage (NCBI taxonomy): Bacteria > Bacillati > Bacillota > Bacilli > Caryophanales > Paenibacillaceae > Paenibacillus > Paenibacillus sp. PvP094. The sequence continues at coordinate 3,571,245 of NZ_JBEPOM010000001.1, forward strand.
GTAGGTGTCGTTGTATCGCCCAGGCATCTGAGAAAGGGAATCGGGAAAACTCTTTTGGACCATGTATGTGAAGCGATTCAAGAAAAAGGAGTAACTGAAGTTATGCTGCACACCCTCGGCCATCCGGGTAATGAAGATACACTAGTATTTTATAAATCGATTGGTTACTCGGTATCGAAATTGGAGAAGGATTATTTCCAAACCGGATATTCGCGTGTTACGTTTAGGAAGAGTTTGAATTAATGGGAATTATGTAATAGATCAGAAGGTTTGGGGAGAGTTCTTTGATAACAAGTTGGAAGGAACGTATATCGAAGAAAATTCAGTCCTAGATGAGATGGGGGAGATAGATTGAACATTAATTATAGAATACTAAACCTCTCCGCTTGGCTTGCCATGTTAGCTGTCATGCTTATGCCTGGAACAGCTTACACGGAAGGTCCACCGAGAACGGAGTACGGTTTCCCCTTTCGATTTTACACGGAATATCACCATCACAGTCCCCCTGACACAATTTGGTTTCTTTCAGGTGTCAACATCCAAGTCCTTTCCTATTTGTTTAATGTCTTACTTATTTATGCCGCAATTCATGTCTTCCACTATATAAAAAAGAGATTGATCCGTTCCGAAAAGTAACAAACCTCAATTATGCGGTTCTGGTTTTTCCATATCGTGGGTTATGATAGAAGATAGAAAGAGATATCGTCAAGAAAATTGCTTAACAGGAAGGGGGAGTGGAGAAGAGAAATGTTAGAAATAAATGCGATAGATTATGAAGATAAACATGTATTACATAACCTGATGCAACTATATCGATATGATTCAAGTGAGTTCGATGGACATGAGTTGAATATTCATGGTCTATATTTATACAAGTATATTGATCATCAATGGACGGACACATACAGACGACCCCTAATGATGAAAGTGAATGGGGAGATAGCAGGCTTCGCGGAAGGAATGTATAGGGAGATAATCCTGAATGAGGAACGATGGACTGGACCGATCCAGGTATTTGGAGGTGAGCCTAACAATACATTGAAGAGCAATTCTATATAACTTCTATAATCCAAGATGATGATAAAGTAATTGGAGTGATTAATATGCAGCAGCTTCCAGAAAAATGGAAGTCAGAACGACTCATTATCTCGGATGTGGAAGAATGCGAGATCCCCGAGATCCAGTCCATTTGTGAAACAAGCCGTTACTTACAACAATGGGACGGACGGGAGTATGAACCGGATTATGTGAAGAAAATGTGTTAAAGAAGGCAATCTTCCACCGGGAGGAAAGTTGGAGAATTACCGGATTCAATCGATCCGTACAGTCGAAGAGAATCGAAAAATCGGTCTGCTGAGTATGTACCATGGTTACCCATCTGAGGATTCCATTTATCTTGAATTTTTATATATCCAAAGTGATATTCAAAAGCAAGGATATGGACAGGAAATGATTCCAGCACTGAGCCTTCACCTTTCCTCACTCGGGTACAGGGAAATCAGAATCAACGTGGCGCTCAAAAACTGGCCTGCATTACGATTCTGGATCAAATCCGGATTCAACCAGATTAGCGGGATATACGGGGATCTTGAACATTCGGATATCACGTTTGCCAATACGGAATTAATCAAAACACTTTAGAAAGACAACCAGAAAAGGAGGAATGGAAATGGAAACTTTTTTTCGTTATAACTGGATGGTGCGTGAACAGTGGTATGCGTGGTGTGAGGATCTACCGCTTGAAGAATTGCTGCGGCCTCGTACAGGCGGGGTAGGGAGCATCTTGAAGACGTTTTTCCATATCATTGATGTAGAGTGGAGCTGGCTTCAGATTCTGCAAGGCAAGCCGGATGGAGCGGAAGATTTTGAACACTACAAGAGCCTTGAAGCTGTGCGACAATTCGATCGCAAGCTGCGTCCCGATGTAGAGGCATTTGTTTTGGCGTGGGACACGAGCATGGAAAAGAAAGCTCATATCGATCATCTACCGAATGGCAAAGTTGTCATTGATTCATGGGGAGAAGTGATGCGCCACGTCATCGCTCATGAAATACACCATATGGGACAATTGTCGGTATGGGCGAGAGAATTGGGCAAGGAACCGGTGTCCGCCAATGTAATCGGTAAAGGCCTTATTATACCTGACTGACCGGATGGGTGGAGCCCATGATTATTAGAAAAAATGGCGAGAGCAACTTATTCCGAGGGAGATAAGGCCATGTGCAGAAGAGGAGGAAGTGATGACCATCGAACTTAGCTGTATGAATTGGATCCACTTGGATGATCGTCTAAGACTTGTGGTGAAAGGGGGCTATGAGGTCATTCCTTTGTCACCTGGACTGGAAGCAGATGTGATGAAAATCGTACTTGATGATCAGTCATATGTTCTGAAGATATGGAACAAGGATTCGAAACCGAATGTCGGCAACCAATATAAGCTGTTATCCAAACTACTCCATATTGGTATCCGTGTCTCCACACCTTATGGCTGGGGCAGGGATGAGGAGCATAATCAGGTGCTGTTAACGAGCTATGATGGCGTGCCTATGACCGAATTAACATCTTCCAAGCTGGCACATTTGGCTCAAAATTTAATGGAGGTCCATCGTTATCCGCTGAATGAAACAGGTACAGAAGAAGATGGAGCGTACATATCCAGGTATGATTTTGTTGGTTATTTCTTTCCTTCCATAGAGCTCTATGAAGACATAAGCACTCATCTGTCGCACCTTCTTCAGCGCGTCCAGCTCAGGCAGGACTGCTTGATCCATGGCGATTATAATCTGGGTAACATTCTTGAAATGGAGGACGTCTATACCATTATCGACTGGACGAATGGACAGTTGGGCGACCCAAGGTACGATGTTGCATGGTCTGTTTTTCTTATTACGATCTACAATGGCGAGAGTTATGGAGAGACATATTGTGCTGAATTCAGACGTACATCAAGTTACTCGCTGGAGGATGAAGGTTTTTTTGAAGCAATGGCTTGTCTACGCTGGATTCTGTTAAGCCGCGTCGCCGATGTACCCATGGGACCAAACGTAATGCAGCGGGTGTGTGCAATTGTTCGTAATAATCCGTATTTGAAGGAGAGTCTATTGCAATCATGACGGAGTGCCCGAAGAAGTTGATAGAATGTGAGAATAGCCTGTCCTAAACAATCGTTTCCTGCATACCTATGGTATAGAGGAGCGTGATAGGTCATGGAACAGAAGGTGCAAACCTATTTTCAACTGAAGCAGCAGCAAAAAGAGATTGAGCAGCAATTATCTGTACTTCGAGATGAGATTGTCGCATATTGTGCCGAACAAGGTGTATATGAGACACAGGTTGGCGGTTATACGGTGAAAACGGTGCTTCAGCAGCGCAAGGAATATGATGATCAGAAGCTGTATGCCGCACTGCCTGATCCGGATATTTGGCGACTGTTGTCCAAGGTAGATAGTCATAAGCTGAAAAGCCTGATTAAGCTGAACGTGCTGTCGGAAGAGCAAATCAGTCCTGCGTGTACCGTAAAACAGGTTACACTGCTGCAGGTGGACAAGCTATAGCTGTAGCCCCCTTTAGTCCAACAGAATTTATCTGAAGAATGTACGAGCTGTTCAATATACATCAAACAAAAAAAGCAGGCATGCATTTACCTTGAGAGGCGTTCTGACCGTCTCTCTGAGTGTAAATGACATGCCTGATCTTTATTTATGCTGCAAATCCCGTGTGATCTTGCGCCCTGTCGGGGTCTGGGCGAGGCCGCCGCCTGCCGTTTCGCGTAATGATTCAGGCATGGCCGATCCAACCTCAAGCATGACCTGTACCACCTCATCTGAAGGAATAACACTGCGGACCCCAGCCAGCGCCATATCGGCGGCTCCGAGAGCAGTAATGGCACCAAAACCGTTCCGTACGATGCACGGAATCTCGACAAGCCCGGCTACCGGATCGCAGATCAGACCAAGGGTATTCTTCAGCGCAAGCCCAACGGCGTGAATGGCCTGGGAAGGAGACCCGCCCCGGATATCCACCAGCGCTCCAGCTGCCATCCCGATGGCTGACCCTACTTCGGCCTGACACCCGCCTTCCGCACCAGAGATGAACGAATTGTTGGCAATGACATAACCGATTGCCCCGGAGGCAAACAGGCCGTAGACCATCTGTTCATCGGTCCAGCCGAATCGCTCCTGGCTGCTGATAAATACCCCGGGAATAATGCCGCAGGAACCCGCCGTTGGTGTAGCAATAATTCGGCCCATCGAGGCATTGACCTCGGATACCGCAAGTGCGTAACTCATGGACAGACTGGCATGGTCCCCGAGCATGGATTGTCCATCTGCGCGAAAAGCCATCAATTTACGGGCGTCTCCTCCAGTTAATCCGCTTTTGGAAGTGGTATCGGTGTGAAGACCTTGATGCACCGCACTTTTCATAATCTCATAATACTCTTGCATCTGGCCGAACACGGTTCCCGTGTCCTCGCCTGACTCATGACATTGCTCTTCCAGCATGAGCTGGCCGAGGGAAAGATTGCGGGTCTCCGCCAGTTCGGCAAGTTGTTTTAGCGTTCGAAAGTTCATTGGCGTAGGCTCCTTTATCTATTAAGTGGAAATCAATTCCAATATGCAAATTAAAGATGGAGCAGCGTGACTTCCTGGACTTCCGGAATCACTTCAATCTGCCGCACCACGGCGGGGTCGATCCGGCCATCACATTCGAGCACCATCATGGCTTCACCCCGCCGGTTCTTGCGATCCACGGACATGTGTCCAATATTGATGTGATTATCCACAAGCAGGCGGGTGACGACAGCAATGACACCTGGTTCATCGCTATGACGAATGATGAGTGTAGGATAGAGAGCCGTCAGCTTCAAGTTGTAGCCGTTAATCCGGACAATTTCGATATTCCCTCCGCCTATTGACGTACCGATCATGTTTAATGTCCGAGTTCCCGCTGCGTTGGTCAGTACAATCTCTGTCGTGTTCGGATGCGGATACAGACCTGTTCCCGGACGGATGACAGTTTGCATGCCAGCCATGTCTGCATGGGCAAAAGCCTCGGGTAAACCGGGATCATCCGTGTCCATATCCAGCAGACCGCCAACGATGGCGGTGTCGGTACCATGTCCTTTGTACGTTGCGGCAAAAGAGCCAAACATGATGATTTCCGCATGGGAAGGGCATTCGCCGAACAGTTGTCGAGCCGTGCGTCCAATCCGTGCTGCTCCAGCAGTGTGGGAGCTTGACGGTCCAACCATGGCTGGACCGATAATGGAAAATACGTCTTTGAACCTCACAGTCTCATTCTCCCCGTTTGGGAGGCTGCACATCTGCGGGAACGAGGCAGTCGTACACTTCCCCGCCGAGTCTGTCCAGCAACTCCTGTTGTGCTTCCTTGACGATCTCTGGATGCAAAATGGATTCAATGGCCGTAGCTGCCATCGCTTTGGCAGCGAGCAGCATGCCCTTGTGAGCAAAACTGCTCTTGCCCTGGGCAACGGTTTGCCAAGCATGAAGCGGCGTGCCAAAGGCCATCGTGGTGGTAATACACTGCGCGGTTGGCACATTCCAGCTGACATCCGCTACATCGGTTGATCCACCCATGAAGGTCTCCTTCTCATCCGAATAAGGAGCAATAAAGTTCGGCAGCGGTCGCTCAGCCAGAAGAGGGGCGAGCTCAGGACCAACTAACGCGCCAGCTTCCTGCTGATTTTGGAGCGGCAGCGTCTCATAGATGGCTTTGGCATAATCGTATTCGTCCTCTGCATATTCGGGTGCACCGAAAGCCACTAGATGCTGATGCATCACTTTCTCAAGCGTGCTGTTCGGAATCAGGTTGGCGCATGCGCCTTCATATTTAAAATCCATCGTGGTTTCCGTCATCAGGGCAGCCCCTTCTGCGACCTTCACCAGACGTTCAAACAGACTCCGTACCTGAGCGCTCTTCGGTGCTCGAACGAGATAAGTGACCTCGGCTTCCGCCTGCACGACATTGGGTGCCAAACCGCCCGAGTTGGTAATGGCGTAGTGAATTCGGGCCTGATCAATCATGTGCTCCCGCATATAATTTGAACCGATGTTCATCAGCTCAACGGCATCGAGAGCACTTCGGCCCAGGTGGGGAGCGGCTGCAGCATGAGCACTGATGCCTTTAAAAGTAAACGTGCCGTGAATGACCGCATTAGAGCTTCCATGCATAACGGCATTCATGGAGTGAGGGTGCCAGGAGAGTGCAGCATCCACGTCTTTGAAGTAGCCCTCGCGAGCAAGATACGTTTTTCCATATCCGCTTTCCTCGGCCGGGCATCCATAGAAACGCACCGTTCCTTGGGTTTCCGGATGCTCCTGAAGATAGTCTTTGACTGCGACTGCCGCAGCCACAGCGCCTATGCCGAGCAGGTTATGTCCGCATCCATGACCGTTACCACGCGGCTGAACGGGCTGGTATGTGCTGATTCCGGCTTCCTGGCTGAGATCAGCCAGTGCGTCATATTCGCCCAGTAAGGCAATAACAGGCAGCCCCGTACCATAAGAGGCGATGAATCCGGTCTCCAGTCCGGCAACACCTCTCTCGATCGTGAAGCCTTCCGATTCCAGCAATTCTATCAGCAGCTCTGCAGATTGAAATTCATCGAACCTTGTCTCTGCAAATTCCCAGATTCGGTCACTAGCTTGGGTGAACAACTCGCGTTTTCCTTCAATGGCATCGGATATATATTGGGTTAGATCAATCGTTGTTGTCATGGGATACACCTCTTTACATGTATTTTATGGTGAGCACGAAATGGCTTGTTTGTTATGCGTGATTTTTTTATCGAGAAAAAGGGTACTAAGCTGCGTCTTTAAACGGCCGTCGCCTGCACTTCAGAACCACTGTCTTGTTTCGAACGACGCGAGAAGAATAACGAAAGGGAGCAGATGAGGGCGAAGGCGATCAACATGATGAAGGCCGTTGCATAAGATCCCCCTGAAGCCTCTACCAGAAATCCGATCAGCATCGGTGTCAGGAAACCGGCGAGCTGTGCACCTGTGTTAATGAATCCATTGGCCGTTGCGACAATAGATTCGGGCATGGTTTTTAGTGATTTTGAAATGATCAGCGTGGAAATAAATCCAGCCATGGCCGTTACGATTGTCATGTACGTAATAAATGTAGCAATGCTTCCCGAGGAGCCCATGAGGTACAGGAAGAAGGCAACAAGTACACCGAATACGGAAGCGATAATCCGATCTTTGCCAGCCGGGATACGGTCAAGCACATAGCCACTGAGGAGCATGGTGAAAATGCTGACGACAGCCGGGATGGCTGAGAGCAGTCCCATTTGCGTCATATCCAATCCCCGGACATTGACCATGTAGGTTGGCATCCAGGATTGAAGGCCCCAGTTCACGGCATAAATGCTGAAATAGCTAATAAACAAATTCCAGATCAGCGGTGTTTTCAAGACGTCTTTAAGCGATGTTTTGGGTTGTTGTCCCGAGGCAGAGGCAGCGAGTGAAGGTTTAGCCGGTTCTTTGAGTAAAAAGAACATGAGGGCAGTGATGAGGATACCCACCACACCTATGATATAGAACAGGTTACGCCAGCCAATGGTCACAAGGGCATGTCCAGTCAGAATAGGAGTGACAACCCCCATAATTGCAGCGGACGCCAGCATGATCGACATGGCACCACTTCGCTGATTGACCGGGAAGTTGGTGGCGATAGCTTTGGAACCGGAAGGGAAGAAGCTGCCTTCGCCAATACCAAACAGGAAACGAACGAAGATAAGAGAGAGTAAAGACCAGGCGGAACCGGTCAGAATGGTGAATATGGACCAGGAGAACAAGGAAACAAGAATGACCTTACGGTAGCCGAAACGGTCGGCGAGTGCTCCGCCTGGGATTTGCATAATGGCATACCCGAGGAAAAAGCTGCTGAGGATGATTCCTTGTGCGGAAGCGCCCAGACCCAGGTCCTGAGTTATTCCCACAATGGCATAGTTGATGACGAAGCGATCCAGGTTGCCTAGGCACCAGCCGAGAAACAAGAGAGCGAGAACAATGTACTTGAAGTGTTTGCTTTGCATGATTTTGGACATTGTGTTACCTTCTTTCTCATCGATTGTTAACTTGATTTCTGTGTTGATATAAAGTTACAGGATGAGGGGGTACCAACACAATGTATATATATGTATAATAAATTGTAGTTTTATGTGAAAACCTACATTGACTTGGGGGCGGCTCTGTTGAATGGAATCTTACATGAAATCCTGAGAGAACGGTTGGGGAAATGCGATTATGAGGTTTGGATCAGCAGTAATTGGGAAGATTGGGTGCTGAATGAAGCCATTGGCAAAAAGGAAAGTATACCACCTCGTTTTGATGAAAGTCTCCCTCTTCAACACCCCAAAGTAGAGCACGAATCAGATGATGTTGTGTTAGTTTTTCTACCATATAGTAACAATGTATGTGTGGCAATTCGTGTCTTTATGAACTGGCACTTTTCTGCGGAAGATTTAGTTACGTTATCCTCATTACTCTACCCGTATTATACGGAGGCTGTGGCCAGCAAGCATGAACGTGCCTTGAACGAAATCATGAACAGTATCCGTGATGTGACTCAGTTGTTAGATCTGAATGAGCTGTTGGGCCGGATTTTGGTGAGTGCGCTATCGGTCATTCCTTATGAATGTATCGGGGTGTTATGGAGATACGATCCTTCAATTGATGCACTGAAGGTTAAGGCGAGAGCTGGAGAAATGGGCGAGGACATGATGAAAATGAAGCTGAAGCCGGGTGAAGGCATTATTGGCAATACATTCAAGCGAGGCACACCCAAGCTTTACAACAGTTTCTCCACAGTGGAAGATGACTTTGGCAACATGACCCCTGACAACAAGGATCATTTGAATTCGGCATACGACTTTCAGAATATCGGGTCAATCATTTCGGTGCCGATCAAGGTGGGAGGCAAGCCGGATTGCGTGTTAATCGTTTATCAAAAAGGTAGGGTCCCCATATTCACGGAATCGGATGTAAGACTGCTGCAGAGCTTTGCCGACCAGGTTTCCATTGCCATCACGAATGCCCAGCTCTATGAGGATCTGAGCAAACGGAACGAGACGCTCATTAAACGAGATGAGATTCACTCATCCTTAATGCGGCTGTCCCTCCAAAATAAAGGTGCGGTATCCATCGTTAACGAATTGACACGTATCATTGGCGTGCCAATCGTATTTATCGATTTTATTGATAATGAATGGATTCCCAAACGGAGCAGCGTCCTGAATGATTGGGATATGGAGAAACTGCGGAATCTGTACGAATCCTTGCATCATCCTGATTATCTGACATGTATCAAGGGGGAAGAAAGCCAGGTATTTCAATATTTGTACCCGATTGCTTCGGCTAATCAATGTCTCGGTTATCTGATCATGCAGATGAATACTCCGCTGGAACCATTGCAGTTAATTGCGCTGGAGCAGGGGAGCTCCATTCTGGCTCTTGAATTAATGCGCAAGCAGTCTCTGGCTGAATTTTACTTCAAGAAAACACAGCAATTCTTCAATGAACTGAGACTTAGTCAGGACTCGGAGGATTACTGGCAGAAGTCGGGGGAGATCGGGGTCGGTCCTTCAACAACCATCGTAGTCGGCCATTTGGAGTTTGCAGATCGGGTGAACCCATCCACATATAGTCCATTATCCGTTCAGCTCATTGCTTATCTGAGAGAGAAAATGCCAAGCGGAACGCTGCCAGTTGCGTTTGGGGATGAGAGGCGAATGACCTTGCTGCTGATCGTGACTGATGCGTTTAAACCCGGTAAGCTGGAGCAGCAGTTCAGCTCCCTGGTGAAGGATTGGGAGAATCGAAATCAGGTGAAATTATTCGGAGGCTTAAGTTCAATCCGATCAGGCTTAGATGCGATTAATACGGGATTCCAGGAAGCCGATAAGGCACTGGCGTATCAGAAGACAAGGGGAGAAAGGGGCACCATTCGCTATACGGATATTGGTGTCAACCGTTTGTTCATCCGGCAATCTGCGGAGGATCTGAATGCGTTTATGGCAGAGATCTTTGAGCCGCTAAGACCTGCCAAAGGGCAGACCGGCGGACTGGAGGAAACGCTAATGACATATATGGCTTCCGGGGGATCTGCTGCCCAGACGGCAGCCACCCTTCATATTCATATCAATACTCTGTATCAGCGGATTCGCAAAATTGAAGAGATTTTGGGCATGTCCTTGAGTAACCAGGAGCACCTGCTTCATCTGCAGCTGGCCTGTTATTTGCGGCAGACATACCGCTCATCTTGATTGAATATCTGGATTTATTTGGTAAAATGTGATAGCGTTAAAAATAGAATTAGGCGTTTTTCAAATAAAGTCCCGAAATGAGGGTGAGAAGATGAATCACATCCGCAATTACCTGATTGCTTTTATGGGCAATGTCACATTCACCTATTTTATTTTTGCTGAGGGCACCCTTAACAAGCCGTTGATGTTCGCCACACTGATGCTGCTTCTGATGATGGGGATGGATATTATAAAAAGCAGAACCGCACATTCACTGAATTAAATACCATGGCAACCGACTCTCTGGCTGAGGGTCGTTTTTTGTGTGCACAGGTGAAGTATAATGACTAGAAAGGAAACCATTAGAATCTTGGCCATGCCAGTCGTTTGGGAGGTGCATATCACGTTGCTTCAAAAGAACTTCACACAATGGGCCGAACTGAAGGCAGGCCCGCTGCGAACGCTTCATATTACTACAGAACCGGTGAACCGTAGCCATGTGAAAGAACAGTATATTCCCGACCCCTCGACCGGGTTTGTTCATGAATCAGGGTGTGCCATGGGCCAAGTGACTGTCTGGGAGTCCGGACAAATGGAATACGAGGTAATAAACATCGAAACGGAAGAATTGATCTTGTGGAAGTATATAGAGCAGATTCAGGAAGAGACTCCTGATTTTGATAAGCTTTTGCAAGGTTATTTCCAAGTGTTACAGACGGGTGTTAATGCTTAACGTATACAGCGTGAGACTGTCCAGAAGTGTTGGTTGCCGACTTCCATTTACATCATGTCCATTGTTCATTACACTTGAGGATAGTCATACGAATCCCCATTACAGATGATCAGGAGGAAACCATTCATGCATCAATCCGAACATATTCAAGAAGCTAGAGATTACATATTAAACCGAATTAACACCAAGCCTGTTGTAGGCATGATCCTCGGTTCAGGGCTGGGAGCACTTGCGGACGAGATCGAGAATGCTACAGTTATTCCCTATACGGATATTCCATACTTTGCACAATCTGAAGCTGTTGGTCACGCTAACGAGCTGGTCGTTGGCGAACTAATGGGCAAAACCGTCGTCGCGATGAAAGGACGTCTTCATTATTATGAAGGGTTCACGCTGGATGAAGTGACGTTTCCGGTTCGTATCATGAAGGCGCTGGGTGTTGAGCAATTGATCATTACAAATGCCTGCGGAGCGATCAACACAAGCTTCCAGCCAGGTCAGCTGATGCTCATTACGGATCACATTAACCTGGTAGGCAACAATCCATTGATGGGACCCAATAACGCCGAACTCGGTGTCCGTTTCCCTGACGTGTCCCAGGTATATAGCCGTGAGTTGCGCAGTATTGCGCTTAAGGTTGCGGAAGAGCAGAAGGTCAGCCTGCAGCAAGGGGTGTATGCGTGGTGGAGTGGCCCTGCGTATGAGACACCAGCCGAGATCCGCATGATTCGGACGATGGGCGCGGATGCTGTAGGTATGTCTACGGTTCCTGAAGCGATCGTAGCCATCCATGGCGGCATGAAGGTGCTGGGCATTTCCTGTCTGACCAACATGGCCTGCGGCATTCTGGATCAGCCGCTCAGTCATGATGAAGTCATCGAAGTGGCTGCAAAAGTGAAGACGACCTTTATCGGGCTTGTCAAAGGCATCCTGCAAGAGATGTAGGGAAGAAAGCCCTAACCCTTTTCATAGTAACCATTGAAAAAGCATTGTTCATGACGGATGATATCCGGTGGACTATGCTTTTTTGATCATAATCATGTGCAAAAATATTCCTAAACGGGCAGAAACGACCTATAATAAGAGAGATTCAAACTGGTAGAATAATCAAGATCGGCTGATCAAAGGAGACTGACAGCAATGGAAGAGTTGGGTTCAACGGAATACGTCATTTTTGAACGGATTAATGCGAACTGGTTAAGGGGATTTGAAGGCGTTGGAGGGAAGCTGTTCCTTACCAATGAACGATTGGTCTTTATCCCACATGGCCTGAATATTCAGACCGAATGGCTTCAACTTGAGATCTGGGGCATGACCAAGATTGAGAAACGAAAGACATGGGGAATCATTCCTAATGGTATTTCCATTACGATGGAGGATGGACTTGTCTTCAAATTTGTCGTTTGGAACCGTTCGAAGATTATTCGCGAGATTATACGTGCCAAGAAAATGGATAATGAATTGATGTAGAAATGTGTAAGTGGTAATACATATACGAAGAAACAGGGATTTGGAGTAATGAATACGGAGGTTGTATTAATGAACCAACTAGAGATGCATCAAGCTGTGCAGGAAGATGTGGAGCGGCTTGCTGATTTGCGTGCCCTGGTTCTGTATGATGATCTGACCAGATTGGGAAGGTATGACGAGGTGAAGGTTCGGGAACGTTTCCGGAACACATTCGATCCGATCTATACATGGATTATTCAGCTGGAGGGTTCACCTGTAGGTTGTGTGTCACTGAAGCCTACGGCTGAGGGTGCTCTGCTGGAGCACTTTTATATTCATCCCGATGTGCAGGGCAGGAGGATTGGAACCGAAGTGTTGCAAAAGCTACTGGAAAAGGACGAAGCCAGAGGTAAACGTGTCATATTGAATGTGCTGCAGGGAAGCCGGGCGAAGCATTTATATGAACGTTTCGGGTTTGTTGTAGATCGTGAAGATGAGGTAGATGTGTTTATGTCCGTACAGCTAACAGAAAATTGATCGTTAAATGGCATTAAGAGAGGCCCATTCATTTAATTCTTGAATGGGTCTATTGAACATTTCTATTATACTTTCCTGCATCCTTATCCTAATATGGATAATAACCTACTTATTTTATAGGAATTATATACTATGGAGAATACCGATATGCCGGATTGGAAGCGTAATCTGTATATTCTGTGGTTGGGGCTTTTTTTCAATCATATGTCGTACACCTTGTCCGTGCCGTTCTTTCCTCTGTTTCTGCAAAATGATCTTGGAATTGAGAGCGGGCTGGAGGCCTGGTCCGGTGTCTCGATCTCGATCAGCTTTCTGATCAGCGGACTATGTGCGCCCTTCTGGGGATCACTGGCTGACAAATACGGCAGCAAGCTGATGCTGATCCGTTCAGGTGTTGGGCTAGCGATTGCCCATTCTGCCAACTATTTTGTTCAGGACCCTTACACCTTCATTGCTGTTCGGGTCTTTCAGGGACTCATGGCAGGATTCAATCCTGCCTCCATCACATTGGTTGGCACGAATACGCCGGAGAAACATGTGGGCTACGCGCTGGGTGTCATCTCCACATCCACTGCAGCAGGCGGAATTCTTGGGCCTCTTGCTGGAGGTGTGCTCAGTCAATGGATTGGGCTACGGGGATGCTTCATTGCATCCGGGATCATTACACTGTTCTCGGCTCTGCTGGTTCTTGGCGTAAAAGAGTCGCGCAGAACCCATAAAGTGGCTTCCACCAGTATTCTGGGTGATCTGAAGAGAGCGGCATCCACTCCCGGTTTAATGCGGATCTATGGACTCATTCTACTCGTCTCCACGTCCGTGCTCATTATCGAACCGGTGCTTACGCTGTATGTCGTTCAGATCGGCGGAGATGTCAGCCATGCGACACTCAGTGCAGGCATTGTATTCTCAGCCATTGGCGTAGCGACAGTCATTATGGGACCCAGATGGGGAAAGATTGGTGGCAGGGTCGGGTATGAGAAAACCTTGTTTATCGGGCTGCTCGGCGGCGGCATTGGCAGTCTTCTTCAGCTAACCGCGTATAATCTCGTGTATTTTGGAAGTTTGCGATTTATCTATGGTCTGTTCTTCGCTGCGGTCTACCCGGCTCTCAATGCATTAATAATCAAATATGCGGAGCACGAATTCCGGGGCAGGGCAGTTAGTCTCAGCCAGACGGCGAGCCAATTCGGTATTGTGCTTGGTCCTTTGATTGGCGGCTTTCTTGGTGGATGGACCGGCATTCCTTTCATTTTTCTGCTTACAGGGATCGTACTTCTAGGGGCAGCCTGGGTGGTAAAGGCAAGTGATATGAAGCCAATGAACAAGAGTGACCGGATTACCCACGAAAACATAGGGAGGACTTGAATATGACGAAACGACAACTGAAATTGGGGGCCAATCTGAACGGAGTCGGGAATAGTATTTCCTTCTGGCGACACCCTGACATTCCGATTAATGCCAGTGTTAACCTTGATTTTTACAAAAAACAGGCGCGTAAAGCGGAGGAAGGCAAGTTCGATCTCCTATTTATTGCTGACGGTCTCTTTATTAACGAAAAATCCAATCCTCATTTCCTGAATCGCTTCGAGCCATTGACCCTGTTGTCTGTGCTGGCAGGAGCCACTTCCAATATTGGGCTGGTTGCGACATTATCGACTTCCTACAGCGAACCGTTTACGGTAGCGAGGCAATTTGCTTCACTGGATCAAATTAGCGGAGGACGGTCGGGCTGGAACGTAGTCACTTCCCCACTGGAAGGATCGGCACTTAACTTCGGCAAAGGCGAACATCCAAACCATGCGCTGCGCTATGAAATTGCCGAAGAGCACCTGAATGTGGTCAAAGGACTGTGGGATTCCTGGGAGGATGATGCATTTGTCGGGGACAAGGAGAATGGTGTCTTCTTCGACCCTTCCAAGCTCCATACGCTGAATCACAAAGGGAACCATTTCTCGGTACAGGGGCCGCTCAATGTGGCACGTTCGAAACAGGGTTATCCGGTCATTTTTCAGGCAGGTTCATCCGAATCCGGCAAAGACCTGGCAGCGAAATCAGCAGATGCTGTATATACGGGACATGAGACGTTTGAGGAAGCAAGGGAGTTTTACCGGGACGTTAAGGCAAGAGCGGTAGTATATGGACGTCAGGCTGAAGACATTCTGATCTTTCCGGGTATCGGTCCAATTGTGGGCAGAACAGCGGAAGAGGCAGAGCAAAAGTATCAGGAAATTGCCGGCCTGGTCAGTATTGACCACGCGCTGAATTATTTGGGGCGTTATTTTGACCATTATGACTTTTCAGAATATCCGCTCGACGAGCCTTTCCCTGAGATTGGTGATGTGGGCAGCAACAGTTTCCGCAGTACAACGGACAAGATCAAGCAGCAGGCACGAGAAGAGGGGCTGACTCTCCGCCAAGTCGCGCTAAGAGCGTCAACGCCGCGAACCTCTTTCATTGGAACACCCGACCAGATTGCCGATCAGATTCAGGAGTGGTTTGAAGGCGAAGCCGCAGACGGATTCAATATCCGTACGGTTGTGCCGAATGGACTGGCGGATTTCGTGGATCTGGTTGTCCCCGTTCTGCAGGAACGAGGACTGTTCCGAACGGAATATGAGCATGAGACGCTTCGGGAGAACCTGGGACTTGAAATTCCGCGTAATCGGTACACGCTGGAACATGTGAACTAAATGAAGTAATATGACGATGATATTCAGGTTTGACAAACTTGACTCAAGTCCCATTAATAGGGGGATAAAAAAGAGCGGTATTGACGTATTTTCAACGTCATCACCGCTTTTTTGTATGTCGCTTGGTTCAGAATGCTTTGAAGGAAATCCAAACGGATCCCATCATGACAACAATGCCGCCAATACTGGTCATCAAGTAATAAAAGTCGCTAGGTTCGGGGTCGTTCACCCAAATCCAGCGAAGGGAGATGAGGAAGAGGATATCCTGAAACCTCCTGTAGTAGAAGCTGCACCATCCAAATATCAAACCGGCGAGTGCTAGAAAAAGGTAGACGGGCTCACCTTGCGTGTGATGGTATGCCGGGTACGCAGCAGTCACGATTGTATCCGGTGAAAATCGTTCCTCGTCCTCGCTAAGTATTCTCTGGTTGTTAACGTAAAAAGCGATGGAATTCATGATATTGCCTTCTTCATCAAAACTTCTTAATATACCGCCATGGTCCTGAACCTCATACGTGTCTCCTTTGGGGTATAACACGCTATATGCTGCATTAGGTGTGGAACTGAGTTCTGTAATGATATATTTCTGATCATCGATGAATACGGTGCGCTTCTGCTGCTCCACTTGCACCTGAATGGAATCAGCCGTTCTACTCCGGTATATCAACTGGTTTTCTTCTTGGCGATCCAATAAATACTTGTTATTGTCTGCATAGAATATGTGTTCCGTGAAATAAGGCTTGGATAGGAAACCAACGATCACAGAAAGCACCAAAAGGCATGAAAAGAAAATAATGGTGGGGGACTGAATTGTCTTGAGCCATTTCGTCATCGTATCACCTTCCTTTCCACTTTTTTCTATTACGCTGATTCCGGGAAAGGGTTGCGTAGGGTTTGTGCCATAAAAGAATGGAACTTACTGGTTTCTTTTTTTGAAGCTGCTGTTATTATGAATTTATACCCTGAATTTGAGCTTGAGAGGGTGCAGCAGTCGTTGCCTATTAGACAAGTCACAGGAGGAGATTGGGATGATTAGAGGATTAACGAAAGCAGGTTTGGGGAAGATCGAGTCTGATGAACAATATATTACGAATGCGGCCAAATATGGCTTCCAGTCCGTAGATTTGAATCCGCTCTCATTGGTTCAACAATACGGCAAGGAGCAAGCCGCACACCTATTGGAAAGCAACGATATCATCATCGGTTCAGCGGATTTCACCGTGGACTGGAGAAACTCAGAAGAGCAATTTCGTGAAGGACTCAAATCTCTGGTTGAAATGGCTGAAGCCTCTGCTTCGCTGAATTGTTTCACTTGCTGCACCTATGTTCTACCCTCGACCGATCAGCCTGCAGCATCTTTCATGGCAGCGGCTACCAGACGATTGAGACTCTGTGCAGATATTCTGGGGGCATACGGTATCCGGCTAGGGCTGGAGTTTGTCGGCTGCCATCATTTGCGTACCCAGTGGAAGAATCCGTTTATTTGGAGTGTGGAAGACACGCTGGACTGGATCGAGACCATTCATGCTCCCAATGTAGGCTTACTGGTGGATTCCTATCATTGGCATACGCTTGGTTTGAGTATGGAAGAGGTGCTGCAATTGAAAAAGGAACAGATTGTTCACGTTCATATCAATGATGCATATGATCTGCCAATTGAAGAATTGCTTGATAATGAGCGCCTGTATCCAGGCGAGGGAGTCATTGATCTGACGGGTTTTCTGAAAAACTTAGGGGCTATTGGTTACACGGGCGTTGTATCTCAGGAAGTTCTGGCACCTGCATCAACACTTGATTCAACCGAGCTGTTTGCCAAGTCGAAAGCAGGCTTTGACAAGGTGTTTGCAACGCTATAAATTGATGGAACAATGAAGAATAGGGATTATTGCAAGAAGCTGGCGGGTTCACAAGTATTGCATCGATGGATTCGCCAGTCCCTTTTTATTCTATTATTCAGTTCATGAAGAAATTAGAAATTTAAAGTGCTATATATGAATATCCACAATAGAAGGAGTACATAAAATGAAGTTTTTGTTTGAATTGATGTTATCTATGCTAATGCTCACCAATGGTTCGAGTGGCGAACCTCTTACCAGAGAGGATGTTCAAGGCTATCTCAAAACTCATCATCTGCAATACGCTGATACAAAAATAGTGAGTGACCACTCTGCACTGTTGATTGATGTAAAAGGAGAGCATGCCAAAGCATCTATCCTCACCAAAACAGCGGATAATAAGCTTGTAATGCAACCAAACGAGTATGTATGGGATGAAGACGAAGAGGGCATATCCGTAGAAAAGGTAGGTCGATATTTATGTATTGTGATCCACGATAAAGCGCTCAGTCATGATATGGATTTCGTTAACATTGTCTATGTAGATGATAATGGGGATGAGCGAAAGGATCGCTACTATTTTAAGGGGAAACAAGCCATTATTATTCCAATGCCACGGCAAGAGTACGTCGTGATTGCCATTTACGGAAACGATGGATTCATCCACGACATGATTAAACACTTCCCTGAGATCATGTTACAGCAAAATAAACTATAGTGAATTCCAAAAATCGGATAGTGAATTAACAAGGGAGCGAAAAGATAAGGGGCTGATCGAGCCCCTCTCGTACAGCACTGAACCAACATTAATCAAGCAAGCCGCGTTCCTTCATCAATTGATGCGTTACCGCCCACAATTTGTGTTGCATTCCGGCATCTCCGCCTGGATCCACGGGAGTAATTGCCGCCCCGCTTCCCACATTGAAATAACCTCCCGAAACCTTTCCAAACTCGGGTTCCACAGCCAGACGAGTCATGATATCCGCCCCCCGGCGCGGGTCGCCAATGTGCAGAAACGTTAAGATGCGCTCAAGCACACTCGCGAACCACAGCTCTCGTCCAAGACCAGTGACATTGAAACCTGGATTCAAGGCATTCACACAAACCCCGGTCCCTTCCCATTGTCTGGCTAGTTCGCCAGTAAATATAATATTCAGCAGTTTGGTTTTGCCATAGATCGGAGAGGAGCCACGTGCTGTAAAGGGAGTGGTATCCATCAAGTCATCCGGCAGCACCAGTTGGCCATGATTCCGAGAGGCTTCAGATGCAACGTTCACAACGCGGGCATGACCTGACTGAATCAAGGAATTACGCAACATATGCGTTAGCAGCCAAGGGGCCAAATAGTTCACGGCCATCATCTCGGCAAACCCTTCAGAAGTCACTCTCTGTTCAAACGCATGGAGTCCGGCATTATTCAAAAGTACATCGATACGTGGATACGCAGCTGCCATTTCAAGCCCAATACGTTTTACATCACTCAGCAAGGATAAGTCTCCGAAGAAAAAGTGCATATTGGCAGAGGGCATGATTGCCCTGATTTTGTTTCTGGTAGCCTCGGCGCGCTCTTCGCTTCGGGCTGTGAGTACAAGATGTGCACCACGTTTGGCAAGCTCGATGGCAGCAAGCTGCCCCAATCCGCTTGTTGCTCCGGTGATTACGATAATAGACTGTGTTGTTTTCATAGTGAAGTCTCCTTTTGACACGATCAGAGTTGAAAGATATAATTGACATAAATCAACTATATATTTTAATTGATATTTGTCAACTATATATTCCGAAGCCTGTTTGGATGTATCGAGGAGAGGGGAACAACAACAATGACTGAACATGCAGCCAAAACAAAAGACAGAGAAGCCCTGGAACTGGCGCTTGGTGAGCAGATCCATGCCCTGATTAGTGCTTCACATGCGCTTAATGTCCGATCTGCAGAGCGTTTTGATGCGACCCTGCAGCCTGCCGCTTTTCATCTGGTACGGTGGCTGTACTCTTATGGTCCTACAAGCGCCGCAGCTTTGGCAGAAGCGACTGCCATGGACCGAAGCTCAGTAAGCCGCCTGATTAAGCAACTTGAAACGTCAGGATATGTGAGCAAGGCGCAGGACCCTGATGATCGGCGCGGCATTCTATTGTCTCTGACGGAGCTTGGCGAGCAGTCGACAGTGAATGCGCTGAAGGAGAAGGAATCTGCCTTTTATGAGCGTATATCCAGATGGGATGATGAAGAGCTGGGACGTTTCACGACCATGCTTCGGCAGTTTAACGGCTTGGAGGAGTAGTGTAGGGTCGAAAGTAGTGTTGATATAAACATAGCCTAGGTAAAAAAAACAAAAGGTGATATCCATATTTCCACTGGACATCACCTTTTGATTTACCGAGGATAAAACAGAGTTGTATTTGTCGGCAAGGTATCCTAAACCATGTTTGAATAAAGGACTCGAACCCATAGGAAGCATGACTTCCCTGTAACGAGGAATGTTGGTGATATCCGTTGGACTAACGCGCGTTCCAGCATAATTAGCCTCTTCATATGTAGTAGATTTGCCATTGAAATAACATCCCATTCACAATCTTTTTACGTAATCCGAGATGTAAAATTCATGTCAAAAGAGAGCATTAACCGAGTAGCCGTGGGATGTAGAGCGCATAAATATCTCTGAAATAAGTGGTATGTATTACAGTGTTTAGAATCCTGTTCACAGTGCGATTTTTACATAATTCTTCATCTTAGCCGCCTCTATCATGGAATCCTCACAGACCTCTTCCTGTCATCCACAAGAGTGGTGAAAGTTTCCTGAATGGTGAACAAATTTTGAACGTTGCAAAGGCAGGATCGGCCTGATTTTATCAATTCCGACTCATAAAAATGAGAGATTTAGAGAGGATACAACATATGCATACAGCAAAAGAGAGCTTTAATAGAACGTAAACGAATGCAGCTCTATGTAAAATTTTTAATAGGCGCTTTCAACACGTTGACCCTGCCCTCAAAGTCTCATATATTTACTCCCGTCACAACAACACAGAACGGGTGGAGGGATCAGGTTGTTCAACAAAAAAGGAAAGAAAATGCTTGCGATGCTTACGCTGATACCCCTGGCTACAGGGATGGTCATGGGAGCGTTTCCTGCGGCAATTACCTATGCAGCTGCGGGAGATAATACACCAGTCAGCAGCACGGCTGCAGGCTCATGGCAAACGGGGGATTTGCACGTACATACATTTGAATCGGATGATGCGCAGAATTCGCTGGAGAACGTCCTGGACGCGGGTTTGACGCAATATGGGCTGGACTGGATCGCGCTGACGGATCATTTGCGGTTATCCAAGCGGGATCACAACGGAAATGAAATTCCTGGTGGGTCCATTCCGATGTCCGTGGGAATGAATGAATATCAGGTACCACAGATCAAGGCACTACAGGAGCAAGGCAAATATGCAGGCAAAACGATCTTCTCCGGCTTCGAATGGGACATGCCGACGCACGAACACGTTGGTGTGGGGATTCTCACCGATGAGCCGAATTCGACCGAAGCTCTGGAAGCTGCGAAACAATTCGAATATCGTTTTACCAATCGCGATGCGAGTCTGTTTGATCCGGCGGATGTAGCGGCCTGGGATCAGGAGGGCGGACGTGCCTATACGACACATCAGGATGCACTAACTGCCATTGAATGGCTGAAAACCAACTATCCAACAACGAGCTATGCGATGATCAACCATCCTTCGCGTGGCAAAAATAAATATACAATTGCGGACTTCCGCGATTTCAACGATCTGGCACCACAAGTGGTATTCGGTATCGAAGGTATGCTTGGTAATCAGATGGAACCGGATCGCGGCGGGTATAACACAACCTACAACGTGTCTAATCCGACGGCAGACGATGGGTACAAATACCGTACATATGGCGGTGTAGACTACATGGTGGCCAAAGTCGGCGGACTGTGGGACGCACTCCTGGGAGAAGGTCGCCACTTCTGGAATTATGGTAACTCGGATTATCATTTCAAGACCATTGGCACGAATTCCAGTGGTTATTTCCCTGGGGAATATGCCAAGACTTACGCGTGGATTGAGGGCAGCGGAATGCAGGCGGTGCTGGATGGCCTTCGTTCCGGAAAATCCTTTTCCGTATTCGGAGATCTGATTAACGCATTGGATTTCACCGCTTCCGGAGCAGGCGCTCAGGCTGAAATGGGTGAGGATCTTAATGTGACTCAGGGCGATGAGGTTGAACTGAAGATCCGGTTCAAGAGCCCAGCGAGCAACAACTATGAAACACCAATCAACAGCGGCGTATCCGCTGGAGTAGTACCTGAGGTGGATCATGTTGACCTGATCGCCGGGGATGTGACGGGCAAGGCCGAGAAGGGTACAGCCGCATATAACAAGGATACCAACGATTCCACCCGAGTGCTGGCTACCTTCACATCGGACGATTGGACGACAGATGCGGAAGGCTACAATGTCATCACATATAAGATCAAAGCCACGGATCAAGACCAGTATTTCCGCCTGCGCGGGACGAATCTGGATATGAACGTTCCAGGCGAGACGGTGAATGGCGAACCACAGCTGGATCCGAAGAATACGACTACTGATGCAGAAACGCGTTTCAACCAAATCAATGACAGCAACTATAGGGATCTTTGGTTCTACTCCAATCCAATCTTCGTGAGTGCGACACCTTACAGTGATGTACAAGCGGTAAATGACACACTGCAGGCAATTGATCTGGGAGACCTGAACGCGGTCACTTCCGATCTTATGCTTCCTGTTGAAGGCAAACATGGAGCGACGATCACTTGGTCCAGTTCGAATCCGGAATTGATCGATAATCAAGGCAAGCTGCTGACACAGCCGGATAACAATGAACGATTGGAACTGACGGCAACTGTACAACGCGGCAGCGAAATACAAACGAAAGTTTTCACTGTCATCGTAGAGGGCACCAATAATCAGGTTCTGATTTTGAAAAGCAATATGACCACCATGGACGGCCAGCCGTATCATACGGATACATGGACGAATCAGTCTGTAAACGTTAGTGTAACCAGCGCAGTATATGCACCGGCCACTTCGGCGACCATTGAGTTGTCCCGTGATGGAGGACAGACGTATGAACCCTATTTAGAGAATACCCTTCTCGAGATAACAGAGTCTGGAGAACATACCCTGTTATTCCGAGCTACAGACGATCTGAACGGTGAATATACGTTACCGGTGGTTGTCAAAATAGACCGTGAAATTCCGGTTATTACGCTGCAAGGCAGCAGCCAGATGACACTGAACGTGGGAGATACCTATAGCGAGCCTGGAGCATTGGCATCCGACAATGTAGGCATTAGCGGTTCTGTGGAGATCGATGGCACCGTGAACACGCAAACAGCCGGGATTTATACGATTCGTTATAACGTAAAAGATATCGCTGGCAATGCAGCAGCAGAAGTCACACGTACCATTACGGTACAAGCCAGTTCGAGCAATGGCGGTGGATCAGGCGGCGGTAATGGAGGCAGTTCCGGTGGCAATTCCGGAGGAAGCACGCCAAGTGTACCAACAACGCCTACCGTTCCTGCAACACCATCCACTCCGGAAACAGGATTGGATTCATCCACTGTAGTGAAGGTTGAAGTGGAAGCGAATCAGCCTGTACAGACAGGGATTAAAAACGTGGTGGAATTCAACGCTCCGGCTGGAGCTATTGGGGAAAAAGATACTTTACAGCTGTCCGTGATCGCAAAGGACAAACTGCAGAATACAGCTTCGCTAAATGTGCTGGGTCAAGCGGTACAGATTAGCCGCACAGGTGGACGGACGTTAAACCATTCGGCTGAGTTGAGCCTGAATTATGATCCGGCAGGTTTGATAAGCGGAACGAAGCCGGCAATCTATTATTATAACGAAGCTCGTCAGAGCTGGGTATTTGTCGGCGGGGTAACGAATGCAACTGGAACTATTACGGCGAATGTGAATCACCTGGGTACCTTTGTTGTGTCCAGTTACACACCGGTGAACCTGTCAGATCTAAATGGACACTGGGCATCTGATTATGCGGATCGACTGATGGGCATGAACGTCATCCAAGGGTATACAGATGGAACATTCCAACCGTCCAAGGAGATCACAAGAGCTGAGTTTGTCACATTGCTCAGCAAAGCATTGGCTCTCCAAACGGTAGCGTCCACGACTTCATTTGCCGATGAGGAAGCTGTACCTGCATGGGCGAAGTCCGAGATTGCAGCTGCCGTACAGGCTGGTATAGTTACCGGTTACGGAGACCATACATTCAAGCCGGATCGCACCATTACCCGTGCCGAGATGGCCGTGATGATGGCGAAGGCGTTGAAGTTGAGTGATGTGCATGCAGGAACGAAGGGTGAGATTGCCAAACCAAGCTTCACCGATGCAGCACAAACACCTGCTTGGGCACAGGAAGCCATGGATGCAGCTGTACAAGCCAATATTATTAATGGGTATACGGACAATACGGTTCGTGCGGGGAATATGACGACCCGTGCGGAAGCGACAGCTATGATTTACAAATTGCTGCTTGCGATGCATCTGTAAAGAATAAAAGTACTTATAAAGAACACTTATAAAAATGAGGAATACCACTATTGTGGTAATCCTCATTTTTTCTGTATCTTTAAGAGCAAAATCACAATATAAACAAGCAAAGTAAGTACAAGAGCTGGACCCAAATAAAGGCCAACTGTACCAATGGCAATGATGACGTAAGTCACAATTAAACAAGCCACATACAACGATAAGATCTTTAGCAGTTTTATTATGAACTCCTCCTAGATAGCAGTAAAAGACTTACCCAATAGGATAAGCCTCTTAAGTTTCGCTGTCTACCAAATAATTACATACCAATCTATAACACAAAAATAGGAATAAATAAGGCCGGAAGCAGATTCAAAACTTTGATCTCCGTAAACTTCAGGACGTTCAATCCGGTACAGAGCGCCAGAATACCGCCAATCAGCGTGATTTCGTTAATGATGTTGGTCGTCATGTATACGGATATGAAATCAGCCGAGAAGAAGACCAGCGCTTCGATGACAAATAAAATAATCGCTGAAAGCATGATGCCAAAGCCGAAAGAAGAAGCCAGAATTAATGCCGTAATGCCTGAGAAAATGGTGTTGATCTGCAAAAAGGTGTTATCCCCCTGCAGTGCACTTTGCAGCGGTCCGAGAATCGGTATCGACCCTAAGCATAATAAAGAGATCGCAACCGTTAATCCTTCATTCAGTCCATTGGATGAGAAGCGGGTCATGATTTTGGACAAGATCTGGTCGAAATTAATCAGTTGACCGATAATGCCGCCTACCGTAAGAAAGATAACAAACATGACCTGATACTGGCTGGTGGAGATACTTTCCATCGTTGTACTGATTCCGATGATAATTGCGCTGATCCCAATGACTTGATACAGGATGGCTTTATATCCGTCATTGACAAACGTTTTGGTGATCGCTCCAAGAGTACTTCCGAATACAATGGAAAAGCAATTGACTAATATTCCTAACATGATTTCACTCCTGAATTCACCAAACCGAGTTTAGAACATCGTCTACTTGCTGTATTCTCGTCACAGATGGTGTTTGAATTAGATTTCCTTTGACCATGACCATGCGTACACCGGATAATGCTTCAATGTTTTCCAGTGGACTCTGGTCCAGCACGATCAGATCTGCCTGTTTTCCGATATCGACCGTTCCTGTAACGTCCTCAATGCCCAGAATCTTCGCGTTGGTTCGGGTCACCATATCAATCAGCTGTTTGTTGCTAAGGGTAGTCTGTTTGATGTAATAATCCATTTCTCTCCACATGTCATAGTGAGTCACGTACGACATGGCGGCATCGGTGCCAACACCGATGGTAATGCCATTTTCGATGGCCTGCTGGGCACCTTTTAACATGGATGTATACACGAGTCTGGCGTTTTCTTTCACGGTTGCACTCACCTTCGTTACTCTCGAATCGAGCAGAGCAGAGGGATAAGCCGCCAGAAAGGTAGGAATGAGCGCAGTATAGCCATTCAGGGCATTTGGATTGTTTTTGAACAAACGGATAATCTCGTCATCCATCTCGGAGCCGTGCTCAATCGTATCCACGCCGCCTTTTAATGCAACTCTGACACCTTCCGTGCTTTCCACGTGAGCTGCCACCCGCAGCCCGATTTTGTGGGCTTCATCGCAGATCGCGGCAACTTCCTCGACCGTCATCTGCAAACGGCCAGCTTCGCCGACCATTTTGGCATCCGTCACGCCGCCCGTCACGCAGATTTTGATGAGATCCACGCCGTTCTTCACATTGATGCGTACATTCTTTCGAGCTTCCCAAGGGGAGTCCCCAACGAGAGCAAGGAAAGGAGCACCATGTCCTCCTGTTACACTTAGGAAAAATCCAGAAACAAGCAGATTGGGACCAACGAAGTCACCGTTATTAATTTCATCCCGCAATTTTACATCGGTATAGAAGAATTCGCCGACACTGCGCATCGTGGTTACGCCCGCGTGGAGTGCGGTCAGGGCATTGCGTTTCATTCGTTTTTTCAGAACGTTTTTGCCGAATTTCGTGTTCAGGATTCGATCATAGGCGAAGTGCAGCATGCCTTCGCTGACCGACAGGCTGAAGGGCTTACCATCCGCAAAGAGATGGACGTGAGCGTTGATCAAGCCAGGCATCACATATTTTCCCGATAGGTCGATGACCTCATAGTGGCTCGGAATGGCCAGTTCACTTGATTTTCCAATCCCCTGAATCAGCCCTTGCTCATTGACCAGGACGGTCATATTTTTCTCCAGATCGCGATTAAGGTCTCCATGAATCAGATGGCAGTTCTTTAATGCATAAGCTGTGTTCGTCATTGGGTGTTCCTCCTTGAAATGAGCATCGAATTTAAAATTGAATTATTAATTCATTTTTGAATCAAAAAAATAAGGGGGGGTGGATTAGGCATTTTTTTGGCGTGCGGACCAAGTACGTTTGTTGACCTGATCTGCACGCAGTGCCAGCTAGGCGTATAGCTTATTCGCTCAAACTCTTCATGCCGTATAACCGGTATACATATAATGCTTCAAAAATCTGCTTGCGGCTGTCCTCGCTCATGTCCCGTTTCAACAAATCCAGGTTCATGTCGATCACATTGTGTGCGAGGATATCGAGCAAGATCAGGTGTTCTTCCATTCCAATCTCATAATGCTTGTACTGCTTTTTGAGATAGGCTTTCTTGGTTTCGATCATAGTCTCGACGAGCTCGTTCTTGGCGTTGGTGTAGATCGTTCCTTTGTTCTTTTCGAAAATGATGATGATCTGGTTCCGGTATTTGCGCAATACGGCGACCTGTTCCTGCAGCAGTGCCGATTTCCTTTCGCTGTCCGTATCCGCCTCGAACAGGTTCTGGTTATCGAAGTGAATGGTATCGACCAGCACTTTTTTCAGGTAATCCACCAGATCCGGTGGCACGACCGCGTAGAACAGATCCTTTTTGTTTTTGAAATACGTATAGATATTGCCTACCGAAATATTGATTTCATTCGCAATGTCGCTCATCTTGGCATCCACAAAGCCTTTCTCGTAGAACACCTTCAGGGCTGCGTATTCAATTTCTTTCCTGACTTCGTCTTTCTTGGCTTGCACCATTGAGAACGACTCCTTAATAGTGAATGATCGATTCTGTATTAGGATAGACTTTTTTGAGGGGGGGTGTCAATGGGGACGAGAAGATCTTGAAGTATACGATTCGGTGACCAGGTTTGAAAGTCACATGCGCCAAGGAATCTGTGGAACTTTATATCGAAAAAAGTGGTTTTCATCTTTTTTAACATAAATCCATGGTGGTGGTATTGGAGTACCTTTTGCTTTGTACAGGGCTTTGCCCTCGTCACTGGATGCATATTGTTCAAAACTAAGAGTATCTTCAAAACTTACTGTTCCTTGGTAAGATAATCTCTTGCCTTGTATTGCTATATCAGGTGCATCTGAAATCATCCTACTTACTGTATTAATCAATCCGATTCTACCCGAAGACCAAATGAATAATTCACTTAGCAATAATAGGCCCACCAAAATAATCGAAAGCATAAAGCGTCCCTTTTTCCTCATCGTCTGTGTCTCCTTTGACAATATACTGTGGTGTATCAACCCTCTTTCTTATTACATTAACATTTCCCGCTTTCAATTAAGCATTGACTTTCCCCGTGTGTCCCCCTAAACTTCAATTATTAAAATACTTTTAAAAACATTCCTTCAAATGATATTCTCATGAAAGGAGGGTTCAATTCTACATGCAACCTACATCACACAACACACAACAGGTGAAGCGAATTAATGTGGAGCTGGTGAAGAACACACTTAGATCAACGGGCGTGGGTACGAAGTCTTCCATTGCGAACCTGACAAAACTCAGTGTGGCGACCTGCGGCACAATTCTGAACGAGCTGCTGCAGACGGGAGAGATTATCGATCTGGGCCCGGATGAATCAAGCGGGGGGAGACCTGCGAGCAGATATCAATTCAATGCGGACTATGCCAGCGTGCTATGCGTGTTTATTCGAACAGAGGGCGGTGTTCACTCGATCACGCATCTTCAGGCTAATCTGAATGGCGAGATAAAGGATGAGCAGACGCTTATTTTGGATGAGATTACCGTGGCTACAGTGGAGGATCTGATTGCAGCCTTGATTGAAAAGTACAACAATGTGCAGGCAGTCGGGATTGGTATACCGGGGGTGGCGCACAACGGAATTATTGGCATTTGTGATGTGCCAGGTCTGGCAGGTCAGCCGCTGGGGCCGAAGCTCAAGGAGCGATTCGAAGACGTTGAAGTCACTATTGATAACGACATGAATCTGACGGTGTACGGACTGTACAACGAGCAGCATTTTGAGGAAGAGAAGAACTTTGCGGTGGTCACTTTTCCGAAAAATCATTATCCCGGGGCAGGTTTCATCATTGACGGTCACCCGTTGAAAGGGAACACGCATTTTAGCGGCGAGGTATCCTACCTGCCTTTTGGGGTGTCATCCGAAGAACAGCTTCGGCTGCTGCAAACTCCGGAGGGATTATATCAGCTTGTGGTCAAAACGCTGGTATCCATCATTGTCATTATTAACCCGGCAGTGATCGTCATCACAGGAGATACGATGGACTCTGGCATGCGACACGATCTGATCCAGGGTTGCCTGCAAACCATACCACAGGAGCACATGCCACAAGTCATGATTCAAAACGACACACGGCGTGAATATGTTACCGGCTTGGTTGCTGTCACGTTGGAGAGCCTAACCTACCGCATCCAGTTAATCGAGAAAAAATGGTAGATCATATGTGACGAATCGTTATTTGTCTTATACAACAGGAGGTACTCATTTTGGAGCAGCAAGCGAGTAAAAAGAAGTTTAATAAGATGTATGCCATGCAGCTGGCGACGATATTTATTGGTTTTATTGTGTTTGGCATATCGGAAAATATTAAAGGACCAGCGATTCCGCGCATTCAATTCGACTTTAATCTGGACGAGAAGCAGCTCGGAACGTTGTTATCCCTGAACGCATTGGGGTATCTGATCGCTTGTTCGTTTACGGCCATCCTTGTCCGGAAATGGGGCATCAAGGCGGTTAGCATTATCTCCTTTGCCTCCATGATTCTCTCGGGTGTGTTCATTTATTTATCCCATACATATCCGCTCTTTGCATCATCGTATTTCTTCATGTACATCGGTAACGGCATGTTGGAGATTGCGCTGGCGATTCTGGGTGCTCGGATCTTTGTGAAAAATACAGGCATGATGATG
Source organism: Paenibacillus sp. PvP094 (assembly GCF_040546835.1). Taxonomy (NCBI): domain Bacteria; kingdom Bacillati; phylum Bacillota; class Bacilli; order Caryophanales; family Paenibacillaceae; genus Paenibacillus; species Paenibacillus sp. PvP094. The sequence goes on from NZ_JBEPOM010000001.1 coordinate 3,600,571, forward strand.
AACCTGTCCCATTTCTTCTATGGTCTGAGTTCAACCGTAGCTCCGCTGCTAGCAACGGGCGTCATGTCACTGACGGTGTTTGGGCATGAACTGGACTGGCGCGGCATGTATCTGGCCATGTTGTCCCTCTGCCTACTGCCTATTATTGCGGCGATGCTTAGTACGTTTCCGGGTGATGATCTTCCGCATGAAGATCGGGTTTCCCTAAAAATGCTGACACGTGATCCGGCCATCTGGATGATGGTGCTGATTCTTTCTTTTGGCGTGGTATCCGAACTGGCCGTGGGCGGCTGGCTTGTAAACTTCCTGGAAAAGGCGTATACCTGGGACACCGTGAAGGCTTCGGGGATGCTGTCTGCATTTTTCCTCAGCTTCTCGCTCGGGCGTCTGCTGCTTGGTCCGCTTACGGACCGGATTGGTTTTGTACTTTCATTGATTGTTTTCTCAGCTTTCTCAGCTGTATGTACATTCGCGGCCATCGCGGGCGGTGAGGGGTTGGCGTTCCTGTTTGCCGTGTCTGGTGCAGGTATTGCGATGATCTATCCAACTGTGATGGCATTTATTGCGAAAAGGTATCCAAACGGAAGCGACACCGCCATTACGTTTGCGGTTACGCTGATGGGGGTCGGCAGCGTCATTGGTAACTATGCGATTGGCTGGGTTATTGAAGGCGTGAAGAACGCGTATGGTGCAGCTACTCCATTGGGGCTGCTTCGCGGTCTGCAGGCGGGTTATGGGTTCATCGGTTTATGCGCTGTGATCTGTGCGGCGTCGGGCGTGGTGTTGTTTGTGTATCTGAAACGGAAGCAGGAACTAATTTAGTAATTATTCAATTTAAATTTTATGTTGTGAGATGGCACACGAATCCTCGTTGGAGTTAAACGGGGGTTCTTTTATTTATGTTGATAGATTTTTAATCCTCTGAAAATGTTTCCCATTTATAGTATGATCATACTATCGATAGCTTCTGCAAACACGTACTCTATCATCTCTGTGGCTATCGGAAATATTCGGGTCATCACGAACGAGTACGAAGACCACCCTATACATAAAGCAAAGGGGATAGAGACATGGCAGTCACCTCAAATCTAGAACAGATCCGCATTATCGAATATGATCACTCCTACGCTGCCGCACTCGCAGACATGTGGAACCGCAGCAATGAAAGCTGGGGAGGAGGGACGAACCAGAGAACAGAGGATACCGTGCGCCGAGAGTTGGAGAGTTCGTCCAATCTGCATGTGTTTCTCGCGGTTCAAGAGCATGAAGTGGTTGGCTTTTGCAGCTTTGCCCACTACCGTTTCGATGAAGGTGCGCTGTATGTACCGTTATTGAACGTGCGCCCCGATTATCATGGCCATAAGGTCGGCCGCAATCTGATCCTGAACGCCGTTCGCAAAACCGTGGAAGCGGGGTGGCCCCGCCTTGATCTGTTCACGTGGGCAGGCAACACCAAGGCTGTGCCGATGTACAAGAAGTGCGGTTTCTTCTGGGAGAAAAAAGAGGACAATGTGCACCTGATGAACTTCATCCCGGCCGTCCTGCAGACCGATGCGCTCGCTCCATACTTCGAGGTGTTGGATTGGTATAGCGACAGTACGCGTGAACTCGTCATTGAGCCAGATGGTCGGTGTGAGCGTGGCTTTGATTTCTTCGATTACACTTGGAAAAAGGGAGACATCTCCTTGCGAGCCGAGTTCGAGAAGTCCGGTCGCGGCTTGACCGCACTCGAAACGCCAGATTACGAAATCTCCACAGAGATGGATGACCATGATCTGGTATTTGGTTCCACATACAAGGTGCGCTACCGAATCAAGAACTGCTCAGCATCTGAGCAGACGTTTGAAATCAAGGGGCAGGACAACAAAAATATTCGCTTTTCTCTGGACACCGCAAGAGAAGTGGCTCCGGGGGAGGCAATCGTTGTGGAAGGCGAGTTCCATCTGGGCCCGGTCACAGAGGAACAGAACCTGATGAAGACCCACCCTGTTGTTGCCAGCACATGGCTGATTGGCGGCAGGAAAGCAGAGTTCCGTATAGGCGTTGCACCGAAGTTTCCAGCCAAGCTGAACATGGTGCTGCCCGTGAAGGAACTGTACACGGGTGTCCCGGCAGAACTGGTTCTGAACGTGGAGAACAATTATGATGCCGAGGCCGATTTTGCTTTTGACCTGCCTGAGGATGAATTCCTGGAATGGACAGAACCTTCGGTAAGCTTCACCGTGCCTGCAAAGGGCAAAGCTTCGATACCTGTATCCTTTACCCTACGCTCGTATGGACTTTATTCGAGGAAGGTGGAAGTGACAGCTGTTCCGGCAGGTCACCAGCCAGTCGTTTTCACAAGTAAACTCTCCGTCCTCATGAGGGGAACCCAAGGGCGTTATGGCGGAGAGCATGGGGATCAATGGGTAGCTGTGAATGGCGCATTCTCCCTTCATATGAGCAGACAGGATAATACGATGTGGATCGAATATCCGGGCTCTCGCCACACATTCTGGTGGACTTATCCGAAGCTGGGTAAGCCATTTGCCGAGGAGTTTTCCAAGAAACAAGCCAAAGAAGTCAACATCTATCCCGAAGGGGACAGTCAGGTTTTTGAAGCTCTTTATGAATCGGAGGACTTTCCTGGGTTGCAGATCAAGTCTGTTGTCCATTTGTTTGCCAGCGGCATTGCGGAATTCAACCACGTAATAATCAATACGCGCAGTACAGAGTTGGAAGATAATATGAGTTTGATGACCAACTTCGGATTCTTCGGGAATCGGCTAATTCTGCCTTATCAAGGTCGGTATGTGGACATGGGTGATACTTACTCCAGTGATCCGGGCCATTGGGATAGTGCCCAAATTACGGAGAACTGGCTTTTCTGCAAGGAAGCGTACGGAGCATGTGGTATCTATTGGGACCCTTCGTTGAAGCTGCTTCGTCCTGAATATACACTGGGGCTGGAGCATGAGCTTGGCCGTATGCCTGCAGGGGCCGTTGTACAGACCAAGAAGACTGTATTTGCGTTGAACACTTTCGTGAAGTGGCAGGATTTCCGTTCTTTTGCATGTAAAGAGCGCGATTGGATTGTACCTGTGCTGGATGACCATCTCGAACTGGCTCTGGGCGGTGGTAATCCATTTGAGGGAGGGAAGCTGCAGGCCGAATGGATGGAGCGAAAAATGATACCACTAGCCGGAAATCTGGAGCTGTATGCGCAGAACGGCAGTGCATCGGAGTATAAAGTTGCAGATATGGAATTAAACCGGGAGCAGGACCTTCGCTCTGTACAGTTGGAGTTCTCCCCTGAGGAAACTGTGGCAAAGGAAAACGGTGAAAATGGCTGGAAGATTCGGGCCGTATATCGTGGAGAGGATCGGATTCAGGAACGGACCGCTCTCTGGTTTCCGAAGACGAAATCCGCCGTTGACTGTGTGATTGAAGAAGGGCAGGCAGGTCCGGTGTACACGGTGAGCAATGGTGTTCTCTCAATAGCAGCAGCACCCGGGTTCGGAAGTGTTGTGCATTCCTTAACGTATCAGGGTGAGGAATGGCTGGACAGTTCGTATCCCGTAGCTACTCCGCGTTCCTGGTGGAATCCATGGTACGGCGGGCTTGGTGTGGGAATCCCTGGCATGAATGGTTTCAGCCGTCAGCAGGAGCACCGAAGTGCAGAGTGGACAGAGCAGAAGGATGATCACGGAAACGTCTGGACAGGAATCTGCATGACGACCCGGATCGAGAAGCAGGAAGCGAATCGGGGAATCACAGTACAACAGCGTTACCTCATGCTGCCTGGCGTGCCAGTTCTCTGCTCGCTGCATTCGGTGACGAACGAAACCGGATTGATGCTGGCGGACTACTCGCTTACGGAAGATCATTTCTTCAGGCCTTCACCCATCTTTGCCGAAGGTTGGGTGGAACATCCCGAACAAGGGCGGTTCTCCTTGGGGAAGGTGGATGCGGGTCTTCAATTGAAGGGACTCTTGCGAGTAGGTGCAGTTTCACGTAAAAACATGCTGCATGCCGTGGATGCCTATCCCAACCATAATCCGTCGGTATATGTGAATAACCAGGTACTCAGCCACAATGTGCATCAACATCTGCCGGTATCCAATGGGGAAACTGCCTGGATGAAACCAACTTATCTGGTCTTAGGGCAGATTCCTCTGAATGCGGAAGATGTCCGCAGCCTGTTGAAGCTATCCTTTAGGAACACAACTGTTGAAAAGGAGAGCACTCATGCCGATCATTGATATTCACATTCATCTGTCTGATATTGACAGCTTCCATCGAACCGCGATCGATCTGTCCCAAGTCGATTACTCTGCCGCCGGTCTTAAGGCGGAGTTTGATAAGAACGATGTCATTCTCGGTATTGGCATGGGAGTAACCGAGCAGACCAAAGGAGCCTTTCCGGACTCCAGTTCACCGAACCCGATGGGACTTGATCTGGAAGAAACGGTTCCGCCCTTTCTGATGGAATGCGTAGGCGTCAATCCGAACCGGCTTGGTGGTGAACACGCGCAGGAAGAACTGGACCGCATTGAAGCAAGGCTGCAGGCTCCCGAGGTAGCGGGAATCAAGCTGTACGCGGGGTACTATCATTACTATGTCCATGACAAGATTTATACTCCGATCTATGAGCTGGCAGCCAAGTACAATATTCCCGTCGTGATTCATACGGGGGACACCTACTCCATGAATGGATTGCTGAAGTATGCCCATCCGCTGACTGTGGATGAGCTAGCATATCAACAGCGCGGGGTGAACTTTATGATCTGCCATTTGGGTGATCCCTGGGTGATGGATGCCGCCGAAGTGGTGGCGAAGAATCCTAACGTATATGCCGATTTGTCCGGCCTTGTGGTGGGTGATCGTCCCCATTTTGAACGATTTATGAATGAACCGCTGTTCATGGACCATTTCCGCCGGGCACTGGTATATTCCGATCACTACGAGAAAATGCTCTTCGGAACCGACTGGCCGCTTGCGCCGATCGATCTGTATGCCGAATTCATCCGCAGGCTAGTGCCGGAGCAGCATCATGACAAGGTGTTCTACGAGAATGCATTCCGTTTATTTCCGCGCATAGAGCAGCGAATTGCACAGCTGGGTTAAGAAGAAAGGTTCAAGGAATTTATTTATAAGATGATAAATATTCGGAATATGACGTTTGCGTTCACTGTTAGCCAACGATCACAGAAAAGCTCTTGCCACATATATGGCAGGAGCTTTTTTAATGCAATCAAGCGTTTTTGAGCTTACGGATGAAGTTCCCCACCCTCTTTCTATTAAAACAATCTACTGCCACACACAAAAAAGAGCCAGACGATTAGGTCAGGCTCTTCTTGGCAACATACTTAGTGGCTGTAACATCTGAATCCTGTCGTTTTAAAAAAGTTTTACTCGGTCGATGTAATAACACGACCAACAAGGCAAAAAGTTGAACGAGTGCGGTTAGTAGTCCCTCATTTAATACGCCAAGAAAAGCAGCGATGCCCAGGAACGTAACAGTGGATCTAAACTTTCGTTTTGTAATGGAAATGACAGCAAGCAAGCTAGGACCGATAAAAAATATGATTCTACCAGTAATCTCATTGTTGAGACTAATTAAATCATTTGCGTTAACTTGATGACCCGCAACAATCTCTGGATTTTGACTGAAAATATAGAGGAATACACTGAAAGCAACGAAAAGATATACAACTTTGATACTCAACAAGATGCGCACTACATTCAGCATCACGGGGAACTTAGGTTTCATTTTATTCACAGACTCCATTCCACATATCAATCTATACTTGCAAATCCCGCTTGGAATATTGCCGCACATGAGCCTCCTGCTTGAGATACATCTTGCTCGGCTTGTGGAGCAGGAGTACAAGCAGCATGAACAAATGCAGAACGACTAGAAAATTCTGAAGCAATCCGGCAGTGAACAAAAAGGTAAGACTCATGAAGGTCATGGTCAGTTTATATCTTCTTTTTGCAATGAATATCATGGTCAGAATCGGTGGACCCAGGATTAGCAGGATGCGGATTCCTGCATTGGTGAAATAGGCAACCTGGTCGGATAGCGGAAATGCGGCGTAATCTGCACTATGCAGCAGGATGTCGTACATTAAAAAGCCCATGGAAATCCCGATGTAGATCGTCTGCACCCCAAGCAGCGCGCGTATGACGTTTAATAATGTGGGCATCTTCGTATTCAATTTCATTTCTCTCCCTAATGAATATGTAGTTCTTTAATTATACGTAAGTGATGTCATATTTTGTATTAAACCAAAGTCTATATTTGTTAATCGGTTGCCGTCTCCTTTGTCCTAGAAAGATTCTGGGGAAAGGGCGTCAGAGGTACTGCATGAATATGAAAACATCATTGCAAATGTTCTATATCACTGAACAATGTACAGATATGCAGACGATTGAACATGTCGGGCAGAACAACCGCAGCGCACAAGAGGAAGTATCAGCTTCAGTTGAGGAAGTGACCGCAACGATGCAGGAGCAAGCGGGGATGACAGAGCATTTGGCAGAGATGGTACAGACCATTGATACATTGACCAAACGGCTTGCAGCGGAAGCGGCGAAGTTTAAAACGAAATGACCCAATGAATTAACAATGAAGTAACCAAAATAAACTAAATAAAATGAAATAACCTATCTGCTTTAAGCAAGATCACAAGAATCATTTTTTGATATTAAAAGTGTTCATGAAGAAGACGTGCAGGGACGCCAATCGATAATGATTGATGATGCCCCTGCACGTCTTTTGAATTTATAGGGATGATGAGATGCCGGTCTTGGCGAATCGAGACAGGGCAAACCTTGCAATATCCTGATCCGTATGTCCTGTCTGGACCAAATCGGACAGGATCTGGCCTATTGCGCTCGCGAATTTGAATCCGTGACCCGAGAATCCGCCTGCCAGCCAAACATGCTCATGCTGCGGGTGACGATCAATAATAAAGTCCTCGTCAGGCGTCATTTCGTATTTGCATACACTGCCACGCTTCAATTGGCCTGCCGCCTGTGGCATGCGAAGCTCAAGCAGTCTCCGCAGTTCACCCTCGTCGGTTTCATCCGTTCCGAACGGTGTCTGTGCTTCTCCTGGCGTCCATGTAGGTCCTGTATCATGACGGCCAATCTTCACTCCGGCTCCGCCGATGCTGGGGAATCCGTAATAGATCCCTTCCCGTTCGGATATCGTGAAACCAGGGAAATGTTCTTCGCCGAACAATGCTTCCGGTGCATCGAACCATCCTACCGTTTTGCGAACGGCCCGGATCGGGAGATTCACAAACGGTTTCAATGTCTGAAACCAGGCACCTGTGCTGAGTATGAGCTTACTTGCGTGATACGTATCTCCTCCAGCGGTTTTTACGGATACGGACTGAGGCCCGCACTCGACATGTTCCACAGGAGTATGCGTCAGCAGAGTAGCACCCGCTTGTTCTGCGGCTTGCCGATACGTCTGAATGCATCGTTCACTGAACAGATAACCAGCATCCGGTTCGTACATGCCTTCATAATGTTCAGGTATGGTAATCCCTGACCAGCGCTTCATCACTTCATTTGCACGCAGCATCTCATACCGGACTCCGACATCATCTGCATGAGTCAACCGGTCGCGAAACGTATGAAATTCTGGATCAACCAGGTTGATGACTCCTGAACGAACAAATAGATTATTACCCGTTATATCCTCCAGCTCCTGCCATAAATTCTGGGCAAGAAGCGCCATCGCGATGTAATCAGGTCCCCCGCTGTAAACATGGCGAATCAATCGAGACTCTCCATGATGGCTCCCTTCGGTATGTGGGGGATCAAAAGCATCAATCATCAGGGTTTTTAGCCCGCTTCGTGCCAGATAATAACCTGCACTCATCCCCATGGAGCCTGCTCCAACGATAATGACGTCATAGAATGGTGTGATAAGAGCTCCTCCTCTCGCGGATTGATTAGGCTTAATTAGCTTACATGATAATGTAGACTTCAAACCCAATTTGGTCAAGAGGGAGCTTATAGAGAATGGAAATAGAACAATAGAAAAGTTCGATTAGAAATGGTGTTGTATGCAGTCCAAGATAGTGATAGAGTTTTGAACCATACATTCCGACCGGATTAATTGGCTTTAGTGACTGGATTAACCCGGATTCTCATGAAGGAGAGTGAAGTCAACGTCAATCGATCGCGAGCAAGCATCTTCATTTCCCAGTCCAACCTATGCCGAAATTGTCCTTGAACCTGCCTATAACCAGGCCAGACAGCATCTTCTGAACCCCATGATGGCCGTAAACAAAGCACATCTGATTATGCTTCGGGAACAACGCATTATATCTGAGCCTGAGGCCCTTCGCATCGCTTCAGCCGTTCTAAATCTTCAAGTGAATGAACTTCGGACCAGTACATATTCATCCCGGGTGGAAGACCTGTTTTTTCAGGTTGAATATGAGCTGGAGAAGCTTGGCGGAGAATGCACCGGGAATTTGCATGTAGCCCGGAGCCGCAACGATATGGGGATAGCCATGTATCGTATGGTGCTGAGAGAGAAGCTGAGCACAGCCATTGCTTCAGGATTGTCACTGCACCGAAGTCTCAGAGATTTTGCATCACGTCACATTCATACCCTCATGATTGCACATACCCACACACAACAAGCCCAGCCCACAACACTTGCTCATTACATCTGTGCCGTTAGTGATTCACTGGAACGCGACCTCTTGCGATTGCAAACAGCCTATGCAGGCTGTAACCGGAGCAGCCTGGGTGCTGCGGCACTCACCACTTCCGGTTTCCCGATCTCTCGGGAACGGACCGCTGAGTTACTTGCATTCGATGACGTTATTGAAAATGCCTACGACGCTGTTAGCGGTGCAGATTATGCAGGAGAAGCCGCTTCTGCCGTACAGCTTGCGGCAGTCCATCTGGGACGTCATGTTCAAGATCTGCTGCTGTGGTGTACGCAGGAATATGGCGGAATAATGGTTGCCGCACCTTACGTCCAGATTAGTTCCATCATGCCGCAAAAACGAAATCCGGTTTCCCTTGAGCATGCCCGTTCACTCCTCTCCAGTGCGAAAGGGGATGCAGCCACCGTTCTCGGCATGATGCATAACACCCCATTTGGTGACATTGTGGATACGGAAGATGATATGCAGCCTTATCTGTGGAGAAGTCTCAGGACGCTGGAGTCCGTATACCGTTTGCTATCCGAAGTCATTCGTTCACTCAGGGTGAATGAGGAACTGCTTCGTGAGCGGGCCGAGAACAGTTTCGCCACAGTAACCGAACTTGCGGATACGCTCGTCCGCACGGAAGGGTTGTCATTTCGACAATCACACTCCATTGTGAGCCGTTTGGTTAACCAGTTGATCGAATCCGGTAAGCCAATCTCAGGCTTAACCTGGGAAATCGTCGAAGCAGCGGTGCATAACATGGCGGGCAAACCACTCGTTCTGACGCGCGAAACTTTGCAAAAGACAGTATCCCCGCAGCATTTTGTTCACATTCGGAACATCAAGGGAGGACCCAGTCCGGATGAAGTTCATAGAGCATTGTCGGGTCAAGAAACAAGGCTGGATGGGCTTGAAGCATGGAGCCGCAATACCATCAGCAAGCTCAGTTCGGTAGATGAGAATCTGAATCGAATTCTGAACGGGTGGCTTAACGAAACTTAAACGAAAGGAGCAAAACGATGTTCTCCAATCCTGATTTCCAAGTGTTTGATATCCATGCACATCTTCCATACAAACTGCTGCTCTCCCAGCATAAAACACATGAGTTGATATCGCGTTATGGGCGAGAGCGGAGTGAGCGCATGCGACTTTCATGGGATTTTCCTGAAGGGGAGTTGGTGCCAGAGATTGCGGCAAGACCCCTGATTGACCGGTGGGTGGATGAATTGGATAAATACCATATTGACGGGCTTAACTTCCTGACAGCTCTGGATAATGACAAGCTCGCCGAGCAGATATCCCGGTATCCGGACCGATTTACCGGCTTCGCCTGTCATCCGATTGAGGATGAAGGTGCGGCTGCTGAACTGAGACGTGCGGTTGATGAGTTGGGGCTGCGGGGATACAAGCTTTTTGGACCACTAACCCAGATTCCTTTTGACTCACCTTCCCTTGACCCGGTGTGGGAGTTTCTTGCCGAACGCCGACTTCCTGTATTGATTCACTTTGGCCTGTTAGGCCATGCGGGAGGCATCGTGCATCATCCTAATATCAATCCGCTTGCGATTTTTAACACGGCTCGGACATATCCGGATATTCCGTTTATTATCCCGCATTTTGGGGCGGGTTACTTTCAGGAATTGCTCCATTTATGCTGGAGTTGCCCTAACATTTACATCGATACCTCGGGTTCCAACCAGTGGGTGCGCTGGATGCCATATGAGCTGAACCTGGAGACGTTGTTCCGCAAAACCTACGAACTGCTCGGCCCGGAACGAATCATTTTTGGGACGGATGCAAGTGGATTCCCTCGGGGTTATCCGTATCGCTATCTGCAGGATCAGGTTCGGGTCTGCCGGGAACTGCGTTTCCATGAAGCGGATATCGAGCTTATCTTCGGAAATAATGCAAGGCGGCTGCTCAATCTGCATGCTCTGAATCAAGTCGGAACCAATGCGGGAAACCATCGGAGTGAATAACATTGATCTGAAGGAGAAGGGGAGTGGTTTTGTTTTGACGATATCACGTATGAATCCATGGAAACAGCGCAGAGGCCTGCGATTTTTGGTTGTAGGCGTTCTGTTATTAAGTATTACGGCTTGTTCAGCGAAGACATCCGGCGAGACGCTGGAGACGGGTACAGCTTCGAATGGCGAGTCCGAGCCGGTGACCATCGAATATTGGCAGTATGAGTTCCCGGCCAAGGTGGAGCTAATGGATACGTTGATCCAGGAATTTGAAAGTGAACATCCCGATATTAAAGTCAAACAAACCAATTTTCCATATGATCAGTACAATCAAAAGGTGGCCACGCTTGTACCTGCTGGCAAAGGGCCGGACGTCATTAATCTGTATTACGGCTGGCTGCCCAAATACGTGCAATCCGGTTATTTGCAGCCCTTGTCGGAAACCGAATTTCCGGATATAGCCGATCGATTTTTTCCTTTTGTCGAGACAGCCAGGCTGAACGGAAACTACTACGCTCTGCCTACGGGGGTAAGAACACTGGGATTGTTCTATAACAAAGACCTATTTGCCAAGGCAGGATTGGATCCTGAGAAACCGCCCGCCACTTGGGAAGAGCTTGTCGCTGATGCCAAGGCCTTGACGGAAACGGATAAAAATGGACAGTTTGTCATCGAAGGCTTTGCCTGGGAACCGGGTTCCCAGCTACACCACTGGTTCCGGGACGGATTGCTGTATCAGGCGGGAGGCAAGGACACCAGCGAGGATCGCCGTCAGATCCTGTGGAACGAATCACCTGCCGGACTGGAAGCATTCACGTATCTGGTTGATTTTGCGACCAAGCACAAGGTAGGCATTAACGGCTTTTATACCGATGACGCGAATGCATTCAAAACGGGGTATGCCGCCATTAACGTGGACGGTTCGTACCGACTGGGCTCCATCAAGAAGGACGCACCGGATTTGAATTTTGCTGTCGCCCCCTTGCCCGCATATAAAGGAAAATCAACACAGGCTTCATTCTGGGCCAATGCCATCCCTGCCAATGTGACCGGGGAGAAGCTGGAGGCCGCAACGACATTCCTTCAGTTTCTGATCAGTAAAGGAGTTCAGGAGCAATGGGTGGAGAAAGTGGGTGAACTGCCTGCCCAAAAAGAGGTGGCCCTTCAGGATAAGTATGTTAACGATCCGCTGCTGGGCCCTTTCATCTCTCAACTCAACGATGCCAACGCTCACTTCTTCATTGATGAGACACAGGAGCGTACACTGTTTGTGAATGCGGTGGATGAAGTGCTGCTGAATGGTGTTTCCGAGGAACAGGCCTTTCATGATCTGGTGACCAAAACGCAAAAGCTGTATGACGATTATTGGGCAAAGCAGGATAAGCAAAAATAAGGCCTGATCAAGGAGGCTGGCAAAATACATGAGAACCACTGGCGTAATCCCTTCGCGGCCGAAGCGGCGGTTGTTTTCCGAACGGGGATTAAGAAAGCTGAATTACAGGCAGAAGAGGCTGCTGTTCATTTATAGCGGATTGCTGCTTCCGCTGCTCTACTTTGTCGTGGTCCGCATCCTGCCTATCCTGTATTCCTTCAATGTGAGCTTTCGCGAATGGGGCATGCTGTCACCAGACAAACCTTTTGTAGGTTTGAACAATTACGCGACGCTGCTAAGCGACTCACTATTCCTCAAGGCATTGATGAACACGGGAATCTATGTCGTAGTAGGTGTACCTGCGCAGTTAATTGCGGGACTAATTGTCGCGCTGCTTCTGCAGCAGGTGGTAAAAATGAAGGGCTTGTTCAGAACGGCCTATTTCATTCCGTATGTAACCAGCGTGGTAGCGGTAAGCTGGGTATTTCGGTGGCTGCTGATGAAAAATGGGATTGTGAATTCCCTGTTTATCGAGGCAGGTCTTGGCCCTCAGTCTTTTCTGTACTCACCCTCCCAAGCCATCTTCTGGATCATCACGGTGATGGTCTGGCAGAATATCGGGTTTCAAATGCTGATTTTTCTCGCGGGGTTGGAGAATATTCCGAAGATGTACTATGAGGCAGCTTCCATTGACGGGGCAACAGCCTGGCAAAGGTTTGTACATATTACCCTGCCTCTGCTGAATCCGGTGATGCTGTTGTCTGTCGTTATGGCAAGCATCGGGTTTCTTCAATCCTTCACCCAAGTGCTGAATATGACAGGTGGTGGCCCGCTGGATTCAACCATATCGGTTGTATTACACATTTACAATTTGGCCTTCAAAAGTTTTGACATGGGCATGGCTTCTGCAGCAACCGTCATTCTGTTTGCTATCATTCTTGTGCTGACTCTGATTCAGCTAAAAGTATTGGGAAGTCGTTATCAACAGGATTGATATGAAAGGAGGCATGCTGTCAGGATGAGCAGAGCTTCTGCATGGCCCGCATCCAAGGCGACTGTACACTGGAAACGCTCCGGGTCCCTTATCAGTTACATTTTGCTTACACTCGGTCTTGGTGTAATGGTGTTCCCGTTCCTGTGGATGATCTCCACATCGTTCAAGACACTGGATGAGATTTATTCATTGAGCTTGATCCCTTCCCGGTTCACCTGGGAGAATTATGCGACCATGTTTCGGGAAACACCATTTCCGACATGGATGCTGAATAGCCTGTATATTGCTGTCATTGCTACCGCAAGTGTGTGTGTATTTGATTCCATTACCGGATACATTTTGGCCAAATTTTCGTTTTGGGGCAAGCAAGTCATTTTTGTTCTGATTCTCAGCACACTAATGGTTCCGACTGAAATGCTGATCATTCCATGGTACCTGGTATCCAGCAGTTTTAACGGTATGGACACGTATTGGGGCATTCTCTTTCCGGGTCTGATCTCAGGGTTTGGCATTTTCCTGATGAAGCAATTCATGGAATCCCTGCCCTCGGAGTTACTCGATGCGGCGCGGATTGACGGCATGGGCGAATGGGGCATTTTCCTTCGGATTGCCGTTCCGCTGGTGAAGCCGGCGCTGGCGACCCTGTGCATTTTGACGTTCCTGGGCAGCTGGAATTCATTCATTTGGCCGCTGATCATTACGCAGAGCGAGGAGATGTTTACGATACCGGTTGGAATGGCCTTCTTTTCAAGCGAAGCCAAAGACAGCAGCAACTGGGTACAAATTATGACAGGTGCAACACTTTCAGTCCTTCCGCTTATTATCCTTTTTCTGTGTTTCCAGAAACAGATTATTCGCGGCATTGCGACAACGGGTCTCAAATAGGTCTAGATCCGGTACAAATATAGTTTTCCATGCCTTCATAACAAAAGCCGGTCGCTCCAACGGGAGTGCCGGCTTTTGCATATGTGTTTAAGCGTAGTAAAATAAATCAGCGGACGAACCAACTGAGCGGCTCGGGTGAAGAGTTGGCCGTATCCCGAAGATCATGGACCTTGACATGGCTGCTATAGATCATGGAATCACTGGTCAGCCGGTACGAAGGGAAGCTGTTCTCCGATTGCAGACGCAAGTTGGACTCGAAGTATATCTGCTGCTGTTTGTTGATGAGAAAAGGGAGCGCACCGGATTCAATCGGAATGTCATCACTATCCGGTTCGTTAACGATCAGGAGGACCGCAGTGCCATCGCATCCGCATCCATCGGTGTCATAAAACAGCTTTAAATAGCCTGGCCGATCTCCCAGCATCGCGTTAAGTCTTGATTCTGCCAGCGGGCTGACCTGAATGATCATAACGTAAGTTCACACTCCTCTAATCACCATATGAATTCGCTTACAATCTAATATATGGGCAAATGATGTAAAATAGAAGGAGTATCCATGCCAAAATCAAGGAAAAAATTAAGACGAATTTGCTCCATGTACAAGCTTGGAAGTCATACATAAATCTTAATCGCAGTTTAGAGTACTTCTATACAAAAACACGGACATTTTTCGTCAGCGAAGGAGGCGAATTTGCATGAAAATCTTGAACCTGAACGACCAGCCGATAGAACCGTATGATTACCTGAATGCCATCCCCGGGGGAGAGGTCGCAGAGGCACAGCTGCCCATATATCATGGTACGGTTTCCGGGCTGCCGGAGGGTATAGATGCACTTATTGTGGCTTCGGATCTGCAGGGCATTGTGCCTGTGCCACGGATGGAGCCGCACACGATAACCGCCGATGCAGCGGCTGTATCCGACATGGATGCATTGCTCGGTGTTATGCTGCCCGCTCATGTCCGGCTGCTGCTGGAAGTGGAATGGCCGGAGATTGATCCAGGACATGTGGGAGTGTTATTGTGCGGAGACCTGTATGCCCGGCGCGGCAAAAGGGGAGCAAGCGGTAATCCGGTTCCCGTCTGGCTTGCCTTCCGGGAAGCCTTCGGCTGGGTTGCCGGCGTGGACGGCAATCATGATCTCACCGATGAAGCAGGCGCTCATCGGCTGCACAGCGGCGAGGGCATCCACTACATGGATGTCCCAGCCGTCATTGGCGCAGGCCCGCCACCAGGTGGCCCTGCGTCGCATGCTGCCGCCCAGTCACAGCTGCTGCGCATCGCTGGCCTGGGCGGCATTATCGGCAGGCCGGACAAGCCGAACCGGCTGCCGGAGAAGCACTACCTGCAATCCGTGAACAAGCTGCTGAAGCAGCAGCCGGATTGCTTGCTGCTGCACCAGAGCCCGGGCATTCCCGAGCTTGGGCTCATGGGCGAACCGCTGATCCGGCAGGCCCTGGAGGCCGGGC
Organism: Paenibacillus sp. PvP094; assembly: GCF_040546835.1. NCBI lineage: Bacteria > Bacillati > Bacillota > Bacilli > Caryophanales > Paenibacillaceae > Paenibacillus > Paenibacillus sp. PvP094. Next base: position 3,615,922 of record NZ_JBEPOM010000001.1, read on the forward strand.
CGGAGACGGTCGTCTTTTGCGGACATACCCACTGGGATACGTCTCTTGTGCAGCTGGAAAACGGCACGCAGATCGTGAATGCCGACAGCAAGCTGTTTATTTTGACACGAGGTTGATGCATCAGAGTGAAACCCATTACATCACCCATCCTTATCTGGTATGATAAGCAGGAAAATTAGAGACAAAGGAAGGTTCCACTTATGACACCGATCACCATTTATGACATCGCGAAAGAAGCGAACGTATCTGTTGCGACCGTCTCCCGGGTGCTCAACGATACGGCACCCGTACGGGCAAGCACGAGAGAGAAGATCATGTCGATTATCGAGAAGCACCAGTTCCAGCCCAATGCGCAGGCACGAAGCCTGATCAAGAAAGAGACGGGCACGATTGCCATCATCCTTCCCGACATTACCAATCCGTTCTTCCCGGAAGTATTCTGGGGTGCCGAGAATGAGGCACGCGGCTTGGGATACACGTTCTTTCTGTGCAATACGGCGGGGGATTACAACCGGGAGTCCGAGTATCTGTCCATTTTGCGGGAAAAGCGGGTGGACGGCATTATTTTCCTCGGGGGAAGAATCAACATGCAGCATTGTCCGGACGACATGGCTCAGGAATTGATCGACATGGGGAAACGCATGCCGATTGTTTTGGTCAATGGCAATATTCCCAAAGGAGGTTTCCACCGGGTTTTCACGGATGAAGCGGCAGGAGCTGTACTCGCTGCGGAACATTTGCTGGAACTGGGACATCGGGATATCGCTTTTGTAGGCGGATTGAGAGAATTGTCCACAACGATGGTCAAGGTCAAGGCCGTGCAGAAAAAACTGCGGGAGCATGGACTCGAAATTCCGAAAGAACGCCAGCTGCTCGGCAGTTTCTCCATCGATGACGGCAAACGGGAGATGTCCAAGCTGCTGGAGCAGGACAATCCACCGACAGGGGTCATCTGTGTAAATGATTACACCGCCATTGGTGCGATCAAGGCAACGATTGAACATGGCCTGTCGATTCCACAGGATATTTCCATCGTGGGATTCGATGATACGCCGCTGGCCAGTGCGGTTATTCCGGAACTGACGACCGTGTCACAGAATACGTATCAGCTTGGCAAGCTGGCGGTGGATAAGCTGCACGAGCTGATTAATCAGGGACAAGCGAAGAAGCAAACCGTGCTGCAGCCGGAGCTGATTATCCGTCAGAGCACGGGTCCTGCCAAGCGATAAAGGGACGGACATCTGGAAAAGAAAGCGTTGACATTCCCTCGAAAGGTGAAATATAATGAGTCCGTAAATGAAACCCCTTTCATGAAGTGGAACGGGTTTTGATTTTAAGCTTTATGAAACCCATTTCATGAAATGGGTTTCAGTGTGGTCATCCATTCATTATTTCGAGGGGGCGTACCGTATGAGAAGAAGTTTAAAGGTCATTTCGTTATTGATGTTGGTTATGGTTGTGGTTCTGACAGCTTGCAGCAGCGGAAACGGCGGCGATTCAGCTGGCGGGGCCGGAGGCAAGGTTGATCTGAGCATGACGATCTGGGGCTCGGAGGATGAGAAGAAGATTTACCAGGAGAGACTCGACATTGTGAAACAGACCTATCCCGATATTAACGTGAAGCTTAACGTGGTTGCAGGGGATTATGACCAAAAGGTACAGACCATGATCGCCGGGGGAACTGCGCCCGACATCATGATGATTGCCGAGAATTATCAGGCGTACGCCTCCAAAAATCAGATCATTCCGCTGGATGAGATGATCCAAGCGAACAATGTCAACATGTCCGAGCGCTATTCCGATGACATCGCGAACCTCATGAAATACGACGGCAAGCAGTTCGGCATGCCGGACCGCGCAGGCGCGATGGTACTCTTTTATAACAAGGATCTATTCGACAAGGCAGGGGTGGAATACCCAACCAAGGACTGGACCCAGGAAGACCTGCTCGAAGCAGCCAAGAAGCTGACGGTACAGGAGAACGGCAAGACGGTTCAATGGGGGTACTACCCGGGAAGCTGGTGGCCGCAGTGGATGCAGCTGATCTACCAGAACGGCGGATCGCTGTTCGACGAGAGCGGTAAGCCAACCTTCAACACGGAACCGGTGCGAAATGCACTGCAATTCATGAATGACCTGATCTTCACGCACGGTGCTGGACCGACGCCGACGGAGATTGCCGATATGGGTAATATCGGTGCAGACCCGCTGTTCGCTCAGGGCAAAATCGCGATGGAAACAACCGGCTTCTGGAACATCGGTTCACTCGCCAAGGTGGAAGGCATCAACTGGGATATCTCCCCGGTATGGGGTGAGACGAACGCGTTCTTCAACGGCTTCACCATCACGAATGCGTCCAAGCACAAGGAGGAAGCATTCAAGATTATTGAAGCACTGACGACGCCTGAGGCACAGATGCCGATGATCAAGGCAGGGCAGGATGCACCGGCTACGAAGGCGGGACTGTCCAGCGATGAATTCCTTAATGCCGAATATGGCGGCAAGAAGATCAACATGGCTGCGTTCAGCGAATCGACCATTTATGCAGAACCATTCAACCCGCAATGGAACGAAATGATGAAACTGATCAATGACAAGCTTGGCGTCTACTTCAACAACAAGGCTTCACTGGATGATACAGTAACCGAAATTCAGAGTGGACTGGAACGACTCTACAAATAGCATGGACAGGGGGACAGATGGAGCGCAGCACATGAACTTGTGCGTATCTCCATCTGCTCTCTACGTCATGGGGAGGGCTTAACGTGAGAAAAAAAGACGGGAAATGGTTTTATCTCTTCATCTCGCCTTGGCTGATCGGCTTCCTGGGGCTTACTCTGGGTCCGATCCTGTTTTCCATCTATATGAGCTTCACCAACTGGGATCTGTTCCAGACCCCGGTATTTATCGGGTTCGACAACTACAAAACGCTGCTCACCGATGATCCACTGTTCTGGAAGTCCGTGGGCAATACGTTCTTCTATGCCTTGATATCCATTCCACTGGGCATGTCGATTTCCCTCTGGATCGCCTATTATCTGAACAAAAAAATCAAGGGTATTACCTTTTTTCGTATCTTGTTCTATCTGCCGTCGGTCGTACCGGTCGTAGCTAGCTCGCTGCTCTTCATTCATTTGCTGGCACCGACCGAAGGGTTGATTAACAAGGCTCTGTCCATCTTCGGCATTCCGGGTCCTGCCTGGTTGCTCGACCCGAACTGGGTCAAACCTGCCTTGATTCTCATGTCCCTCTGGGGCGTAGGGGGTGGCGTGGTACTGCTGCTGGCGGGTATGAAAGGCATTCCCCAGGAGCTGTACGAGGCTGCTGCCATTGACGGGGCGAAGAGCACACAGTCCTTCTTTCATATTACCTTTCCGATGCTCACGCCCGTCATATTCTTCAATCTGGTTACGGGGATGATTGGGGCACTACAGACGTTCGCACAGGTGTTCATTGTTACAGCGGGCGGCCCTGACAATGCGAGCCAGATGGTCGTTCCCTACCTGTTCCAGAATGCATTCCAGTTCTACAAAATGGGCTACGCCTCAGCCATAGCCTGGGTGCTGTTCATTATCATCATGGCACTTACCCTGGTTGTGTTCCGTTCATCGGCACTATGGGTGCACTACGAGGAGGGAAAAGCGAATGAGTAATCCATCCACTGCGGAGAAAACGATATCCTACATTTTTCTAATCCTGGTCGGGGTGCTGCTTGCTTCGCCCTTCCTGTACATGATCTCGATTGCGCTGGCAAGTGACGCAACCACGGTGAAGTCAGCCTTTACATTTGTGCCGCTGGAGTTCCAATGGTCGAACTTCTACACGATTTTCACCAACAACAACCTGGGCACCTATTTGAAAAATTCAATCATCATTACCGTATTCACCATCGTGGGCTCGGTTCTGTCGGCTTCCATCGTTTCTTACGGCTTCGCTCGCATCAAGGCCAAAGGCAGTCGGTTTCTGTTTATCGTCCTGCTAAGCACAATGATGATTCCGGGTGAGGTCACCATGGTGCCGCAGTTCATCATCTTCCGTCATCTGGACTGGATCAATACATTTTATCCGCTCATCGTACCGAGCTTCTTCGCAGGAGCGTTCAACGTATTCCTGATCCGTCAGTTCGTGATGAGTATTCCGAAGTCGCTGGATGAAGCCGCGATGATCGATGGTATGGGACATCCAGGCATCTACTGGAAGATTATCATGCCGCTGACGTATCCCATCCTGGCGGCCATCGCCATTTTCTCGTTTTCCTATAACTGGGGGAACTTCATGGGGCCGCTCATCTATATCAATGATCCGGAGAAAATGCCACTCGCACTCGGCGTTCAGCTTCTGACTACCGTTGGCGGCGGGCAGATGCCTCCATGGAACCTGGTCATGATTGCTTCGTTGTTCCTGACCATTCCGATGGTGCTGGTCTATCTGTTCGGACAGCGTTATGTCTATGAAGCCAACATTAGCGGGGGCAGCAGCGGAATCAAGTAACGGGAGGTATGTACAATGATTGAACCTGTCGTGAAAATCAGTGGATGTCATGTTCGTGCATGGAGAAGGGATTGGGTGAACCGTGGCGGATAACAAACAACGCAGCAGCCGCAAAAGGAGCTATACCCTGATCGGTATGGCCCTGATTGTGCTTCTGACGGGAGGAGGAATCATCGTGAATCAATTTGCCAATGAAAAATCCAAGATACTCGCATTTGAGGGTGAGCCGGTACGTCTTCAGCTGGAACAGTCCTATGACCATTTTGAAGGATGGGGCACGTCGCTTGCATGGTGGGCCAACGATCTGGGGGGATGGAAGGATCAGGCGAAGGTCGATGGAGTCATGGATCTGGTCTTTGATGCGGACAAAGGGCTGGGACTGAACATCGTCCGTTACAATATCGGCGGAGAAGAAAACCCGGAAATGAAGACGCTTCGCCCCGGCGGTGATGTTCCCGGCTTCCAGCCTGAACCCGGCGTGTGGGACTGGGAGGCGGATGCAGGTCAGCGGTCGGTACTGCAAGGCTCCCTGGAACGCGGAGTAAACATCGCTGAAGCGTTCTCCAACTCACCACCGTATTGGATGACAATCAGCGGATCGGTAACGGGTGCCGTAGACGGCGGCAATAATCTGCGTGAGGATCAGTATGATGCCTTTGCCGATTATTTAACCGAAGTGGTGAAGCATTACCGGGATAAGTGGGGCATTACGTTCCGGACGCTGGATCCGCTCAATGAACCTTCCTCGGACTGGTGGAAAAAAGGCAATATGCAGGAAGGCAGTCACTTCAGCAACGACAAGCAGGCCGAGATCATCCAAAAGGTGGCTGCATCGCTGAAGAGCAAGGGATTGGATGGCACGGTCATCAGTGCTGCGGACGACAACAGTATTGATGAAACTGTGCACAACTTCAGCATGTATGATCAGGATACGCTGGATGTGATCGCCCAGATCAATACTCATTCTTATAATGGAAGCAAAATGGAGGAACTGCGCAACCTGGCCGAGCGGCACGGCAAGAAATTGTGGATGTCCGAGTATGGCACGGGAGGCAGTGAACCTCATCATCACGAAGATATGACCTCGGTACAGGAACTGGCGGAGCGAATCATGTTTGATCTGAAAATCATGCAGCCTTCTGCTTGGGTCTACTGGCAGGCGGTTGAAGATGAAGGTGCGAATAATAACTGGGGATTCATCCATGCCAACTTTAACGGGGATGAGCAGTATGAGATGACCAAGCAGTATTACGGCATGGCCCAGTTCACCAAGTACATTCGTCCGGGTACGCAGATTATACCGACCGATGATGGACGCACGCTGGCTGCCTATGACGCAGAGCGCCAGAGACTGGTGCTGGTTATCCGCAATGAACTGTCTGCCGGGAAAAAGGCTTTTGATTTGCAGTCTTTTGATATTGGGAATTCATCCACGGCACAGGTGTATCAGACCTCACCGGACCGGAATATGGATCAGCTTGAGGACATTCCGGTGTATGCCAATGGAGTGGAAGTGCCTGTGGCGGACAATTCCGTGACCACCGTCGTTTTGGAAGGTGTAACGTTGAAGGCGGGCGAGTAGATCGAACTGATGCAGATCCATTCGCTTGATTAGGATAGACGAATGACATATGAACTCAAACACATTTAAGAAGGAGGGGAACGCTTTGACAGAGAAACGATCCCTTTTGCTTCATGAGCAGGAGAAGATTACAGAACCTGGGGCTGACAACCGTGTTACTTCGGAATGGAGTTATGACCGGCATAGCTTCATGTGGAATGGACAACGCGTATTTCTGAACAGTGCAACGATACATTACTTCCGGATGCCTAGGGAAGAGTGGCGAGAGGTATTGGTTAAGGCCAAACTGGCCGGCATGAACTGCATCGATACGTACTTTGCCTGGAACGTTCATGAGCCCGAGGAAGGACAATGGAATTTCGAAGGAGATCGTGACTGTGGGGCTTTCCTGGATCTGTGTGCCGAACTGGGCATGTGGGTTATCGCACGTCCAGGTCCGTTCATCTGTGCGGAATGGGATTTTGGCGGATTCCCTTACTGGCTGGAAACGAAACCGAACGTGAAATTCCGTGAAAACAACGAAACCTATCTGCACCATGTGGATCTGTATTTCGACCGGATCGTACCGATCATTCGCGATCGCCAGGTTTCCGCAGGGGGCAGCGTCATTCTGGTCCAGGTCGAGAACGAATACGGGTATCTGATGGATGACGCCGCAGCAAGCGACCATATGCATTATCTTAGGGATGGGTTGCTCCGTCGCGGAATCGATGTTCCGCTTATCACCTGTGTGGGTGGGGCAGAGGGCACGATCGAGGGGGCCAATTTCTGGTCAGGTGCTGACGGGCATTATGCGAAGCTGCGTGATAAACAGCCGGATACGCCGAAGATAGTTACCGAATTCTGGACCGGATGGTTCGAGAATTGGGGCGGACCCTCTGCCATTCAGAAAACGGCGCCATTACTGGAAAAGCGGCTGATGGAGGTTCTCCGTGCCGGGTACACTGGGATCAGCCATTACATGTTCTATGGCGGGACCAACTTTGGCGGATATGGTGGTAGAACCGTGGGCAGCAGCGACATATTTATGGTCACTTCGTATGACTACGATGCCCCGCTGAATGAATACGGGCGTGTGACGCCGAAGTACGCGGTGACCAAGAAGTGGTCCTATTTCGTGAATGCTTTCGGAGCGTTTCTCATGGAATCCGAAGAGATTCCGGAAGCAGAGATTGGCGTACGCCACCCTTCAGGAATCTCCGTGCGGGGCCGGCGTTTCGGCGACCAGAATATCTGGTTCCTGGAGAGTCACCTGGATGAACGTCAGACGGTGCCAATTACGCTGGAAGAAGGACGGACACTTCCTGTTGCCTTGGGCCCAGGGCAGATCGTTCCGGTTTTTGACCGGATTCGGATTGCGGATGATGTTTTCCTGACTGGTGGGGCATGGATTGCAGGCAACGAAATCGTGAGTGGAGAACGAACATTGTTCATTGTGGGAGATACGGGGCAGCGTTCGGTTGTGGAACTGGACGCCCCATTACTGCGAGTGATAAGCAGCAGCATGCAGCTGCTTCTGGATCATGATCCGGAAAGCGATGTCCGGCGCCTGGATCTGTTCCATTTCCGTGAACCCGGGACGGTTCGTCTGGAGGCTGGAGGTGTCCCGCTCCGCATCATTGTGCTGGACAGTGAAGCCATGGACCGAACCTGGAGAATTGAAGGCGCGGATCAGGAACAACTGCGTTATGTGATCGGGGTGGATGATGTTGACATTCTGCCATCCGGGCAGGTCAAGGGCATGATCTCCGATCCGGACCGGTCCATGATGCTGCTCGGTGGCTGGCCCTGTGGTGAACAGATGCTGACTGGACGCGAGTTCATCCACCCGGATGCTGCAGTGGAGTCCGGTCGTGCGGAGGATACGAAGGATTACCATGCGACGAAGGGCAATCACCATCAGGAGCTGCCCGTGCTGCCGATGCCTCCAAGATTGTCTGAATCCCCGGACGTATCGCTTATAAAGGTGGAAGCAGCGGCGCAATCACCAAGCGGTCAACCGGAACACTTTGCGGAGTACGGGCAGGATTACGGATATCTGCTCTATGAATGCGACTTCCACAGTGAGGATGGCGGTGCGAGCAATCTTATTCTGCCGGATCTTCAGGATACGGCCAGAGTATATGTCGGTGGCGTGGAACAGGCGCTGGTAAGACAGGTTGGTGCGGCGGCGATCCCGGTGAGGACTGTGAAAGGAACGAACAGGCTCCAGATCCTGATCCAGCACATGGGACGACTGAATTTCTCACCACATCTGGGAGAAAGCAAAGGATTGGCAGGGCCTGTGTATCTTGGCGGTTCGGTACAGGATATCCGACGGGACTGGCAAGCAGCAAGTGGGATTGTTCATCTGGATGAAGTGAATCATCTGGAGGGACATCCGCTTCTCAGCCGGAGTATCACGCTAGGTGGCATGGACCGTGCCATTCTCGTTGGAGCTGTAAGCAAAGGGCTGCGAATCAATGGCATTGATGTACCGCTCGAAGGATATCAGGACTGGTTTTCATTTCACACAGTGGATCTGTCACTCTATTTGAAACCGGGTGAGGTCAACACACTGGAGATGCCTTACAGCAGAACTCCGCTGAATCGACTGGAACTGATCATGTACCGAAGTGAAGATGAGCTGACGGATTGGCGGATGGCAGGCAACGAAGCACTGCTTCCCAAGGAGTGGGCAACGCTGGGTACATTCGCTGAATCGGCCGATCCTATGGAAACCAAGGATGTCGTTCAGTATAGTGGCAATCGTATGGCCAGCCCGCTGATTGATCGTTCATATGGCCAGCCGGTGTGGTACCGCTGGAAGTTCTCCCGACCTGATGTGCCGGAACATTACCAAGTGAACCTGATGGTTCGGCTTACCGGAATGAGCAAGGGAACACTCCATCTGAATGGACATCATCTGGGCCGATATTGGCAGATTGGTCCGCAGGAAGATTACAAAGTTCCTGTTTCCTGGCTTCAGGATGAGAATGAACTGCTCGTATTTGACGAGGAAGGTTGTGCACCTGATCGAATACGACTTCTGTTTGATGAGCCGTCCCAATACCCGTGGGTTGTAATCGAATAACCATCAAGTATGAATAGGCACGGTTAACTGTGTGCAGAAAGACTCCTTTTTGAATAGTACAGTGAGTGTTTCTATCATCTGCTGTGCAATAAAGGGGTCTTTTTTTCATGATTTTGGTACAATGGATAGGAAACATATGGATATAGATGAATAGAATTTGATTACAGTTTTGCTTAAAGGAGACGATCCATGAATACCCCGTTTGTGTTTGACGAGTTCCCTGTGCTTAAGACCGACCGCTTCAACCTGCGAGCCGCAGATGAACAGGATGTCTTGGATGTTTTGGCGTTGTATTCCAATGAGACGGTTGTTGAATTCATGCCATTTACTCCTTTTGAGAGTGTGAACGATGCAATGGATGAGATCGGTTGGTATGCGAAGATTTTCAGGGAGCAGTCCGGTCTGCGCTGGATGATTGAAGATGTGGAATCGGGTAAGGTGGTGGGTACCTGCGGGTTCCTCAATAGAGAAGAAGTACATAACCGTGCAGAGATCGGATACGATTTGCATCCCGAGTATTGGGGGAAGGGCGTGATGACTGAGGTAGCACGTGCCGTGCTGCATTTTGGCTTCATGAACATGCAGCTGAACAAGATTGAAGCGAGAGTGGAACCGAAGAATGAGGCCTCGATCAGACTGCTGCATAAGCTTGGTTTTCAACAGGAAGGTCTGCTGCGGCAGCATGAGTTTGAAAAGGGACGGTACATCGATCTTGCGGTGTTCTCCAAGTTAAAAAGCGAAGTTTAAGGCAAAATAAGCTGGAGGAATCACATAGGCTAAAAGCCGCGCATCTCGGCGGCCGAACGAAGACCGGACCATGTTCCGGTCTTTTTCGTTTTTTGGGAACTCTGCATGAACGGTGTATTATCCATATGAGGCGGGGAGATCGTCCATGGAAGGATGTATGGGCCTTGGATATAATCGGAAATTGAAGGACTAACAACAAGGAGGAATCATCATTGAAACAGGTCATGAATCAAGATGACATGGGTCCTGGAGTGATCTTGCCGGGAACATCTGTATATAAGGTGCGCGCTGAACGAAGTGGACGCGAGTATGTAATTAACGTTTTTGTTCCGGATATCGCTACGCCGCCCAGTGGGTATCCCGTAATCTATCTGCTTGATGCCAATGCTGTGTTCGGTACCATGGTGGAGGCGATGCGTGTTCAATCCGTGCGTTCAGATAAAACGGGAGTGGTCCCCGCAGTGATTGTCGGGATTGGTTACGAGGCTGAGCATCCTTTTCCGCCGGAAAGACATTACGATTTCATGATGTCGGCACCGGAAGCGGACCTGCCCCGAAGACCGGATGGGACAAGCTGGCCAGAACATGGCGGTGCAGAAGCGTTTATGCATTTTATCGAAGAACAGTTGAAGCCGGAGGTGGAGGAGAAGTATTCGATCGATCGCAGCAGGCAATCCATCGTAGGTCACTCCCTCGGCGGGTTATTCGTATTGCAGATGCTGCTGGGCAATCCCGGAACATTTCGCCATTACATCGCAGGCAGTCCGTCCATCCACTGGAATTCAGCTTGGATTGAACAGCAGAGAGCATCATGGGTCTCGCGCGCGGAGAATTGCGGGACGGAGATGCACGTATTAATTGCAGCAGGGGAGCAGGAAGGAAGCCACCCGAGCGGCGTAGTGGGTCGTTCCAGGGAGCTCGCACATTGGCTGGGCCAGACGGGACTTGAGGGCTTCAGTGCCGAGTTTACATGTTTTGAAGATGAAGGTCATATTTCGGTACTGCCGATATTGATGAGCAGGGCAATCCGATTTGCCTCTAGGGGATAGTGGATCATTTCTTTTCTAATGTGTCGATCCTGAGAAGGTCGTGCGAAATCCTGCGTAAATTTGATATACTAGAACAAGTAAATGAGAATGGTTATCAAATGGAGGTAGGAAAATAGATGATTTCCCAAAACTTTCCACCACAAGGAGCGCCTACTGGGTTCCGAACATCCGCTTGATCGTCTGACGTTGAAATTGCGAGATATCGAGAAAATCAAATCCACTACAGGATGGGTGCTGCCCCAGCAGCATACATCCTCTTATATATTGGTCATGGTTACAGGTGGTGAAGCTTTGTTAACCCTGGATCACCGTTCCGTAAACATAAGGGCACAAGGCGTATATTCATGTGTGCCTGAATCAACGTTTGGCTTGGCATCTTTTGGAGAAGAGGGCGCTGAAGTAACACTGGTCCGTTTCGATCTGTATGAGGAAGTCCCAGATGACACAAGTTCGCTGCGTCTCATTAAGGAGACACCTTTGTTTCGATCCGGTAGGGAGTTGGCAGTGGCCTCCACACTGCAGCTGGCTTTCCATTGTGAAGAAATGAATAACCTGTGGCACAGCGGCAAAGCCATGGATCATTTCCATGCTCATCTGGAATTCCAGCAGGTCCTGGCTCACGTTACAGAGGCTCAAACTCCACTCAAGGAAGACTCTCAAATGTTGATTCAGCGTACCAAAGAATACATTGATGAACATTCCAATGAGAATCTGACGGTGGAACTTCTCGCAGGCATGGCCGGACTCAGCCCGAAATATTACGTGGACTTGTTCAAACGAAGATATGGAATGAGCACCACGGACTACATATCAGGACTCCGGATCAACCGGGCGAAGCAATTCATGGCCAGCACGGATCTGCGTCTGCGGGACATCGCCCACCAGGTCGGGTATCAGGATGAGTTTTACTTTAGCCGCAAATTCAAAAAAATCGTAGGCGTATCCCCTTCGGTATACATGAACAGCCGTCGCCGCAAAATTGCCGCCTATCATATTGGGGTGACGGGACATTTGCTGGCGCTGAACATGACTCCGTATGCTGCCCCGCTGCACCCCAAATGGACGGCCTATTACTATCGCATGTACGGTAAGGACATCCCGGTGCACCTCAGTGCCTATCGTCTGGACGTGGAATGGGAATCCAAAATCCAGGCTCTGCAGGAGCATCAACCTGAATTGATTATCAGTTATGACCATTTGCGGCCTGAAGAGAGGAAACGGCTAGAAGAAATTGCGCCTGTGCAGTATATTGCAGCTTCGGAGCATTCATGGCGCGTACAGCTGCAGACGCTGGCTGCGCAGGTGGGAGGAAAGCAGGATGCCGAAGCCTGGCTGGCAAGCTATGACCTCAAGGTCCAGCAGGCTAAGGTGCTGGTGCAGCAGGAACTCGGTAATGACACAGCTGTAGTTGTACGTCTGCTGAAACAGCAGTTCACCCGGTACAGCTCGCCTTCCATGGCGGAGGTTTTCTATGGTGATTTGGGTGTAAGACCCGCCTATACCAGTCCACAGGGAACGGTATACAACGAACCCATCAGCCTAGAACAGTTAAGTGCAATGAACGCCGATTGCATTTTCCTGATGGTGTGTCAGGAGAGTGAAACATTATCCGTATGGGAGGATGTGCAGAAAACATCCTTATGGCAAAACATCAAGGCGGTACAGAATAATCGTCTGTATATCATTACGGCTGACCCTTGGCTTGAAAATTCCCCTGTATCCAATGAACGAATGGTGGATGACATGATGAATCTGCTTCGGTAAATAATCCATAGGGATTCAGGACAGAGTCCATGGTCCAGTTTGTCATTCTTGTTTATCATTCAATAATGATTATTATTCTCAATTAGAGAATGAACTATTGAAGGGGGATCACTAGAGATGAAGAAAAAACTGGGGTTGTGGCTGGCATTGATCTGTATGCTGACTGTTCTGGCAGCATGCGGTAAACAGGAAGATACAGCAGGAGGAACGGAAAATTCAGCGCAGGCCGAAAGTACAGCAGCGAGTAGTGAAACGGAAACAACCGAAGCAGCAGAAGGAACAAGAACCATTCAATATCTGGATCAGGAATATACGGTGCCAACGGATGTTCAACGAATCGTAATCACCGGTTCGATGGAAGCGATGGAAGATGCATTGGTATTGGACGTACACCCTGTAGGTGCAATTACCTTTGGCGGGGAGTTCCCGGAGATGTATACCTCGATTACCGATCAAGCAGAGTCCATTGGACAGAAGATTGAGCCAAACTTTGAAACCATCTTGTCATTGAAACCGGATATTATTCTGGGCACCACCAAATTCAAGCCTGAAGTGGCTGAGCAGCTCGGCAAAATTGCCCCGTTCATTCAGGTATCTCACATTTCCACGAACTGGGAGGCGAATCTGAATCTGCTCGCTGAGTTGACAGGCAAGCAGGAGCTGGCCAAACAGGAGATTGAACAATACAAAGCAGCCCTGACAACAGCTCAGGCAGAGCTTGGTGATACATTGCAGAACAAAAAGGTTGTGGCGGTCCGTATTCGTAATGGGCAGATGTATGTATATCCCGAGTCGGTCTTCGTGAATCCGATTCTGTACAATGACCTCGGATTCCAGGTCCCTGCCGAGATTCAGGCAGCGAAAGCACAGGAAGCGATCTCCGTGGAGAAATTTGCCGAGATGAATCCGGATGTGGTGTTTATTCAATTCGAAGCAACAGAGAATGCAGACACGCCGAATGCGCTTGAAGATCTGAAGAATAACCCGATCCTGCAGAAAACGACAGCCCTGCAAAATAATCAGGCGTTTGTTAACGTGATTGATCCGCTTGCCGAAGGAGGCCCGGCATGGAGCCGGATTCATTTCCTGGAGGCCGCTGTGGAGCAGCTAACCAAATAATTAGAGCAAGGCGTGTATAATCCATGCAAAAAAGAAGATTGAATCCGGCGGTGCTGTTTGCAGCAGCGCCTCTGATTATTGCAGCCACCATCCTGGCCTCCATTCTGTATGGAGCCAAAAATATTGATGTTTCCACGGTCATTGCAAGTATCTTTGAATTTGACACGAACAGCATTGATCATCAGATCATTGTGTCTTCACGGCTTCCACGCGTGATTGGTGCTCTGCTGATCGGCGCTTTTTTGGCCGTATCCGGGGCTCTCATGCAGGGGATGACAAGAAATTATCTTGCATCCCCTTCCATTATGGGGGTATCCGACGGGTCGGTCGTTGTAATCACGCTATGCATGGTATTTATGCCGAATACGTCTTCCCTTGGGCTTATTTTTTATTCCCTGGCGGGATCTGCTCTGGGAGCAGGGCTCGTATTTTTCATTGCCTGGCTGCTGCCCGGCGGAATGTCCCCTGTGCGGCTTGCCATCTTGGGCACGATTATTGGGACGTTTCTAGGTGGTGTGTCGCAGGCTGTAGCGACCTACTATCAGGTCTCCCAGACCATCAGCTTCTGGTACAACGCCAGACTGCATCAGATGGATCCGACCATGATCAAGCTGATTATTCCCTTTGCTATGGTGGGATTGGCGTTAGCGCTGATCCTTTCGAAGTCCGTTACCATTCTGTCCATGGGAGATGACGTTGCGACAAGCCTGGGACAACGGACCGCATGGGTCAAGGGGTTATCCATTTTGAGCGTTGTTATTTTAACGGGTATATCCGTGGCACTGGCGGGGAAGATCGCATTTGTCGGTTTGTTGATACCGCACATCACTCGTTTTTTCTTCGGTGTGGATTATCGCTGGGTCGTTCCTTGTTCCGCCATTCTGGGCGGCATATTCCTTGCGTGGTGCGACATTCTGAGTCGGTTCATTAATTCACCATTTGAAACACCAATTGGGGTTGTCACCGCATTGTTTGGTGTGCCATTTTTCCTTTATCTGATTAAGACCAAAGGAGGGGGAAAACATGCCTGAACGGAAGCGGGGAAGATTATGGACCGTAATATTCGTATGTGCGGCTATTATCGCAACGGCAGTGTATATCAGTCTGACGAACGGTACGTTCGATATCTCGGTCATGGAGGTAGTCAAAACCTTATTGCGGCTGGACCCCGTGCATGAACATGACCTGGTTATTTTCGACTTCAGGCTGCCGCGGATCGTCATTGCTCTGCTGCTTGGGCTGGGACTCGGCATTGCAGGGGCGGTTATTCAGGGGATTGCCCGCAATCCGCTGGCTGATCCGGGTATGCTCGGAATCAACGCAGGAGCAGGGACGGCCATGGTGCTGTTTATGCTTCTGTTCCAGGGTTCCATAACGGGGACCGGCTGGTTGTCCATTATGGCCATGCCGCTGTTTGGGTTGATCGGAGGCTTAGTAGCGGTAGCTCTTATTCTGTGGTTTGCCCAGGAGCAGGGGCAGCTGGATTCGCAGCGGTTGATACTGGTCGGGATTGCGATCGGTTCGGGCTTCAGTGCGATCACGCTCTATCTTTCCCTGAAGATGAACCCTGGGGACTTTGAGATGGCCACCGTCTGGTTGACGGGCAGCATCTATAATGCCAACTGGCGCTTCATTGCGGCTATGATACCCTGGCTGGTGCTGCTTATTCCACTACTTTGGCTGAAATCCCGTGTACTTGATGTGATGCAGCTGCAGGAAGCCAGCAGTCAGGGGCTCGGCGTGGATGTGCACCGGGAGAGAAAACTGCTGCTGCTCGGCAGTGTTGGACTGGTCAGCGCCTGTGTTGCCGTCTCCGGCAGTATCGGATTTGTTGGTCTCATCGCTCCTCACATCGCCAGAAGACTGGTAGGTCTTCATTATAATCGGGTCATTCCGGTATCCGGGCTGGTAGGTATGGCCATGGTCGTCGTGGGTGATCTGATTGGCAAAACCGTATTTGCCCCGGCAGAGCTGCCTGTAGGCATTGTGATCTCCATTATCGGAGTACCGTATTTTATATTTTTGCTGCTCAAAAACCGGATGTGATTGGCCGGATTCGCATTGGAGGAGAGGAATCCTAGCATGAGTAAATGGATACATGAGACAGTAGGCGGCTGGACGCTTCATCTTCTTCTTCCACCCTCCTACGCCGATGGAGGTCGTTATCCTGTCGTATATATTCAGGATGGGGGAGCAGTAGCCAAGGCCTGCAGTAATCTTCTGGATCACTATTATCGAACGAGAAGGCTGCCGGAAGTGATTTTGGTTGGCATTGAGTCCCATAATCGGAACGATGATTATACGCCTTGGCCAATGCCGGCCCTTACGGCTTCGTTTTCGTCTTTTGGCGGGCATGGCAGAGCTTATCTGGATACGATCATCAAGCAGTTGAAACCGCACGTGGATTCGAACTACCGCACATGGGCAGATCGAGCAAATACGGGGATCATGGGTTGTTCACTTGGGGGCTTAATTTCCCTGTATGCAGCCACCGAATTCCCGCACGTATTCGGCAAGGTAGGGGCGCTGTCTGCTTCGATGTGGTACGAAGGATTTTTGGATTACATGACCGGGCAAGCCTGGTCTGATCGAAGTGAGCTGAAGCTGTATATGTATGTGGGCAGCCTGGAGGGAATCTACAAACAAAATATTCAGGCCCATATGCTGGACTATACGCGTGCAGCGGTCAGGGCGATTCTGGCAAAGGGATATCCCGCTGATCGGTTGAACTATGTTGAGGAAGAGGGAGGAACACATGACATGCTGTTCTTTGCCAAACACTTTCCCGAAGCGCTGGAGTGGCTGTTTACCTAGCGGGAACTGCCTCTGAGCACCCCTCGTCCCATTTCCAGGCGGATAGCCTTGTCCTTATGAATTCGCCCATGCTATATTGGGGAGATGTGAGGAGATGAGGATATGAAGCTGGTGTCCTGGAATGTGAATGGGTTAAGGGCATGCGTTACGAAAGGATTCATGGATTATTATAAGGAAAGCCAGGCCGATATTTTCTGTGTGCAGGAGACCAAACTTCAGGCAGGGCAGATTGAGATGGACCTCGGGGAAGATGTGTACCAATACTGGAACTATGCCATCAAAAAAGGATATTCCGGCACAGCCGTATTTACCCGGATCAAGCCGTTATCCGTCCGTTATGGGATGGAGGAAGACAGCGAACCGGAAGGCCGGATGATTACGCTGGAATTTGACCGCTTTTACCTGGTGAATGTATATACGCCCAATGCGAAGCGTGATCTGACCCGTCTTCCTTATCGACTGGAGTGGGAGGATCGTTTCCTGAAATATATCCTGCAGCTTGAGCAGACCAAGCCGGTCATTGTCTGTGGTGACCTGAATGTGGCTCATCAGGAGATTGACCTGAAGAATCCGAAGCCCAATATGGGCAACTCCGGATTTACGCTGGAAGAACGGGGGAAAATGACAGAACTGCTGGCGGCGGGATATGTGGACAGCTTCCGGCATTTATATCCAGATCGCACGGACGTGTATAGCTGGTGGTCTTATATGCCAAAGGTACGGGAGCGGAATGTGGGCTGGCGTATCGATTATTTCCTCGTGTCCAATCAACTGGCACCACGGGTTGAAGATGCAAACATCGACTGTCATGTGATGGGTAGTGACCACTGTCCAGTCGGACTAACGCTGCAACTGTAGCAGTCGCAGAATAGGCTGAATAATAGAGTAAGGTGAGAACCGCAGGTTTCCGATAATTCATCGGGAATTTGCGGTTTTTTGGTGTGAACTGGGTTGTCTATCCCCTCTAATATAATGCTGGACAGTCCCTTCTCAGCCCGCAGGGTAAGTTATGAACTGGACTTTGGTTGGGGGAAGAACTGGACCCCGGATTGTTCCGGTTACAACGGTTCTTGGGTAGGATTAAAGAATACATATAGGAACGTTATGCAAGGCATAGACGAAGATGAGATTAGCGTGTAAGGGGTAGAGAAGCGATGAACAAGGGTTTACGGAGAGTGGTGAAAGTATTAGGTAGCCTGATGCTGACGACAGGTCTGCTGCTGCTTACAGGTACGGCTTACGAAGCTTATCAGTCTGCACAGGATATGAAGTCATATACGCCGCCTGGCAGGCTGTATGAGGTAAGTGGACGTAATATGCACCTCTACTCGGCGGGAAAGGGATCCGTGACCGTTGTACTTGCATCAGGCTGGGGAACACCGAATCCCTACGTGGATTTCAGTCCGCTGTATGACAAGCTGAAATCCCACGTGAAAATTGCCGTGTATGACCGATTCGGGTATGGATACAGCGACTATACAGAGCAGCCGCGTGACATCGATACCGTTGTAGATGAAGTTCATCAATTGCTTCGCAAATCCGGTCAGCGACCACCGTACATCATGGTGGGTCACTCCCTGGGATCTCTGGAGACCATTCGATATGCACAAATGTATCCGGATGAAGTGGCAGGTATCGTTATGATCGATGGGGGTAGTCCTGAATATTACAACACGGCGGAGATGGATGCACCAGACTGGTATTTCGATTCAGCAAGATTTCTGGTGAAAACAGGCATTGCACGAACATTGCTGCATTCGGATCGGATGATGGCAACGCTGGTTATTGACCCGGACCTGGTTGTGGAACCAATGAAAAAGGCCGCTATCAGTTCGACGCTGAAGCATGCGTACAACGACAACGTGATGGATGAGCTTCATCGTTCCAAGGTTAACGCAGACCGTGTGCTGGAGAACAAACAGCCATTTTCCTTTCCTCTAACCATTCTTACGGCCGGATCAGATCAACCAAGTGAGGGAAGCCGGGCATGGCAGGCAGATCAAGCCGAGTTTGCCTCATGGTCCGTACAGGGGAGACAGCAGATTGTTCCTCACGCCAAACATTACATTCATAACAGTCAACCGGATGCCGTTGCGGGTGCCATTTTGGACATGGCTGAATCCACAGGTCACAAATGAAACATATAATCTCCGAAACAAACAGCGAACAGGAGGCAGATTGGATGAGAAAATTAAGGGTCGTCACCAAGTTCGCATCCTTGCTCCTGGCAAGCAGTGTACTCTCTCTCTTGATTCTAACCCTATCTTTCTTGTGCTTCACAGCCAGAGTAGATGCGGCATCTGTAGCACATTTTACGGAACAGTCGGATTACATCATTCATGTGTTTCGATTATTTTTCTAGGTCCATAATAAGAATGAATGGCGGATACTTTGCATGAAAGCAGCCTGATGCTGCATGTAGTGCAAGGTATTTTTGATTTCGACTGGAAACCTAACAGGTTACATGGTATGTTATATCTTTATACTAGAGTAGTAAGCAACTATAGAAGAAGACAGGAGAGGATCGAACATGGTTAAAGTTGGTATCGTAGGTTACGGAAATCTGGGTAAAGGCGTGGAGAAAGCCATTGTGCAAAACCCGGATATGGAGCTTGTTGCTGTATTTACACGACGTAATCCGGAGCAGATGGTTGCAGAAGGTACAGAAGCTCGTTTTGAGCACATCTCTGCTGCCGAGCAATACATAGGTAAAATTGATGTCATGATTCTGTGCGGCGGTTCGGCAACGGATCTTCCGGAGCAGACACCTGCCATTGCCAAGTTGTTCAATACGGTGGACAGCTTCGATACACATGCGAAAATTCCTGAATTCTACGCGGAAGTGAATGCTGCAGCAGAGCAAGGCGGTCACGTTAGTGTGATCTCCACAGGCTGGGACCCAGGCTTGTTCTCCATGAACCGTCTGCTCGCCCAATCCATTCTGCCAGAGGGTAAAGAGTACACATTCTGGGGCAAAGGGGTCAGTCAAGGTCACTCCGATGCAATCCGCCGTGTTCCAGGGGTTAAGGCAGGTGTTCAGTACACTGTACCTGTTGAAGAAGTGATCAACCGGATCCGTTCAGGAGAGACACCTGAATTGTCGACACGCGAGAAACACCTGCGTCAATGCTATGTCGTGGCTGAAGAAGGTGCTAATCAGGATGAAATTCGTGAAACCATTGTATCCATGCCGAACTATTTTGCAGATTACGATACAACAGTAACATTCATTACTGAAGAGCAGCTTAAATCGGAACATGAAGGTATGCCGCACGGTGGATTTGTTATTCGTAGTGGTGTTACCGGTACAGGCCAAAAGCAAATTGTGGAATTTGGTCTGAAACTCGATAGCAACCCTGAATTCACCGCTAGTGTACTGGTCGCTTATGCACGGGCTGCACAGCGTTTGAGCTTGGAAGGACATAAAGGTGCCAAAACCGTATTTGATATTCCACTTGGTCACCTGTCCCCGAAATCTGCTGAGGAACTTCGCCGAGATCTTCTGTAATGTTCGATGTAAAACGATTCAATCATTGCAATAAATAGAAACAGCCCGTCCTTCATTATGAGGGACGGGCTGTTTGTGTTATAGCTCTTATATAGCAGAGGAGATGTTTACAACCAGTGCTCAGGCAAGTTGAGATGAGCTGGCAATCTGGTACGGGAATCGCCTTTGGCTGCATTCAGCTGGGATTGTGTCAGAAAAATGCTCCCGGTCAGATCTGCTCCGCCCAGATCCGCATCACGCAAGTCGGCACCGATTAGATCAGCGTGTCTCAAGTCGGCATTGCGCAGGTCACAAGCAATCATTAAGGCACCCCGAAAGCTTGCTCCCCGGAGGTCAGCTCCTCTTAAATTGGCACCCAGGAAGTCTCTTCCTTTCAGTTTCTTGCGTTTGGATTTCCCTTGTTCATGGCTGCTGGATGGCGCATGCGCGCGTACCAGCTCACTCCCCTGCACCAGAAGATCGTTTACGATCGCCCGCTGAGAGGGAATATCCAGGCGCAGAATCGCGGAAGGCTCCAGATCGGTTAGGCGTTCCGTCTCCTGGTATACGCTGCGGATGACATCGTGAAGAGAGGAGGTTTCCGGCCTCAAGAGCATTTCGTTCATATAACTGAGCAGTTCATGCAGTTGTCTCATGACAGGCAGGCAGTCGAACATTTCGGCAGCCGATTCCGGATGATCCCGCCAATCCTTGCCCGCATAGGTTACTTGGGACAGCTTCTGGCCTGCACCAAAGCAGTCATAGACGGTACAGCCCTTGAAGCCCTTTTGCCGGAGCTGCGTATGAATGCCGCAGCGATGGTCTGAGCGCAGGTTGGAGCAAGGGGTGCCGCTGGCTTTGTCAAAAGCAAAGTCGGATGACTTGCCATAAGGCAAGGCAACGCAGCACAGCCCGAAACATTGCTCACAGTCCGTGTATAAATGAGGGCTCATCGTACTGCCGTGGGATAGATTAGACAATGTGTACACTTCCTTTAATAAATGAAAAAACTGGATATTCAGTGTTAATATCACTTTACCATTACACTGAAATATGATCAATTCCTATAGGTTTCATATGGGAGGGCAAAATTGCAGAATAAATAGGAATCAACATTGATATGATAAGTAGAGGTAAAAAAACATTTGCAAACTTTATGTAAGTTACTTGACTAATTTAATCATATAACTTATTATCAATAACAAGCCAAACAATTAAACGGATGCAGGATGGTGCAGATATGGGATTTATGGATAAGTTATTCGGTAAAACTAACAACAACACACAAGAGGAGGAAACAAAAATGTCGAAATTAAATATTGGGATTATTCTTGGGAGTACACGTGAAGGTCGGTTGAGTCCGCAAGTAGGGGAATGGGTGAAAAAGATCGCTGATTCACGCGGTGATGCCAACTATGAAATCGTGGATATTGCCGATTATAAGCTGCCGCTATTGGGCGAAGCTGATGCAACAGAACAGGCTACTGCCTGGAACACCAAGCTGGCGAGCCTCGATGGATTCGTATTTATCGTACAGGAATATAATCACAGCATCTCTGCATCACTGAAAAATGCACTGGATTATGCTCGTGAAGCCTGGAACGATAAAGCTGCAGGAATTGTTAGTTATGGCTCGGTAGGCGGTGCACGTGCGGCAGAACATCTGCGCGGTATTCTCGGAGAACTGTCGGTTGCGGATGTTCGTGTTCACCCGGCGCTTTCTTTATTCACCGATTTTGATAACGGAACCTTCAAACCGGCTGATCTGCACTTGACCAATCTCAACGGAATGTTGGATCAAGTGTTGTCCTGGAGCGGGGCGCTCAAAACCGTTCGTTCATAATCATATGAAATGTAATAGCCGCCATTTTGGCGGCTTTTTTGCGTCAGGGAGAACACAATCATATTGACCGTCTCACCCTGTGAAGGCCTGGCGTGCTCCGATCATTTCAAAAGATGAAAAAGGACAGCTCTCCTCAGGGAGAACTGTCCTTCATGAATAAAGTTAAGATGAATGATGATATGCACACGCTTCAAGTGGAACGGTCAAATTGATTAAAACTTAGACTACGCCTTGAGCGAGCATGGCATCGGCTACCTTCAGGAAGCCTGCAATGTTGGCTCCTGCCACAAGGTTTCCAGTACAGCCATATTGATCCGCTGCCTCTACACAGCTGTTGTAGATGTTCCGCATGATCTCATGCAGCTTCGCGTCCACTTCTTCAAATGACCAGGACAACCGCATGCTGTTCTGAGACATTTCAAGGGCGGACACTGCAACTCCACCTGCGTTGGCTGCTTTCGCCGGACCGAACAGAACGCCCTCTTTCAGGAAAAGATCGATTGCAGCAAGCGTGGAAGGCATATTGGCTCCTTCACCGATGGCTTTGACGCCGCCTTGCACGAGAAGTTCAGCAGAATGCTCATCAATTTCATTTTGCGTTGCGCAAGGAAGCGCGATATCGCATGGGATGGACCAGATACCTGCACAGCCCTCGGTGTACACCGCATGAGGATGCTCTTTGACGTATTCGCTGATCCGCAGACGATCCACTTCTTTCAATCGTTTTACAGTATCCAGGTTAATTCCTTCCGCATCATATATGTATCCTCCCGAGTCACTGCAAGCCACGACCTTGGCACCGAGCTCCTGAGCCTTTTGGATGGCGTAGATGGATACATTGCCTGAACCGGAAACAACCACTGTGCTGTCCTGGAAGCACAGCCCTTTCGATTTCAGCATCTCGTTCACGAAATACACACAACCGAATCCAGTGGCTTCCTTGCGTGCAAGGCTTCCGCCATACAGCAGACCTTTCCCCGTTAATACAGCTGCATCATGCCCGCTGCTAATGCGTTTGTACTGTCCGAACATGTAACCGATTTCCCTCGCGCCTACACCAATATCGCCTGCAGGTACGTCCGTATCGGAACCGATATATTTATACAGCTCTGTCATGAAGCTTTGCGTGAAACGCATCACTTCCAGATCGGATTTTCCTTTGGGATCGAAGTCGGAACCGCCTTTACCGCCGCCGATCGGCAGTCCAGTCAGTGCGTTTTTGAAAATCTGTTCGAAGCCCAGGAACTTCACGATTCCGGAATACACGGAAGGGTGGAAGCGCAGCCCGCCTTTGTAAGGACCGATGGCACTGTTGAACTGCACGCGGAATCCGCGGTTCACTTGGACCTTGCCTTGGTCATCGACCCAAGGTACGCGGAACGTAATGACACGTTCAGGTTCAACCAGCTGTTCGAGCAAGCTGTTGTTCATGTATTTCGGGTGTGCTTCAATCACAGGAATGAGTGAGTCCAAAATCTCTTTTACAGCCTGATGGAATTCATGTTCTTGCGGATTTCTGGCGATAACCGATTCATAAACGGAATGAACATATTCTGCAGCAGTGACTTGAGTTGATTCTTGAGTAATAGTGGACACTTTTTCGATGCACTCCTTTATTGTGTTAAAGTCTGTGGTTGGCTATTTGCATAAATTGCATAAAAGTTTGTAGTTAAATATACAGGAAAGAAAATAAAAATACGAGATGAAAACCCATAAAATGTTTTTTATGACGTTATTAAAATGTTCTATGGATCTATCATGTGGTGTAAAGATTGAATTCCAACAATTGGATAATATAGCCGATTACCCATTTTGAACGGGAAGTTAGCTGAATAGACTGGATTAAAAAATTAGTTTTGGTAAGATGGTAAGAAGGCCCCGGTTTCCGGGACTTTTATCTAACAGAAGGAGGAAAACAGGATGATGAACAGCAACATGCGAATTCATGTGGAGAACAAAGCTTGTATAGGAGGTGAGATCTATTATGAACCATAGGTCTAACCTTCAACCTTGCAGAGAAATACTGGTGAAACAGCTAATTACATTGGGTGAAGAGAAAAGGACTTTTCTC
This sequence comes from Paenibacillus sp. PvP094, assembly GCF_040546835.1. NCBI lineage: Bacteria > Bacillati > Bacillota > Bacilli > Caryophanales > Paenibacillaceae > Paenibacillus > Paenibacillus sp. PvP094. The sequence goes on from NZ_JBEPOM010000001.1 coordinate 3,639,962, forward strand.
GACGCCTATTTTGACGTGCGTGAACCCGAGCGGATACAGATGGAGAAATTATTGACTGCTTACACCGGATATGTCCAGAAGCTGCTGCTCGGCCCGGATGAGCTTCTCCATTCCGTCGTGCTTATTGGGAGCGAGATCCGATTTGATTACATTGATTTCCACACGTCGGATGCATTCAAGATCGTCATGCCTGAAGAGGCAGATCCGGATGCAGGGCGCATTTCCTTTCTCTCGCCTGTAGGACGTCAATTGCTGCTTAGCAGCAAAGGGGAAACGAGATCTGTTACAATCCCTGCTGGTTCCATGAGGGTGCGTATTACGGAAATCACTTGGAGTAGTACAACCTTGAATCCGGTGTCTTCAGGAGGTGTGGATCATGCACTTTAAAGAGACGGATTTACCGGGAATTGGACGCAAGTATTGGCTGCATACCCGTAGTGGAGAGCATTTGATTATCGTGATTCATAATGATGAGCGGCGCGATCTGTTTCACATGGAATCCGGAGACACGCCTGAAGAGGTGGGGGATATGATATCCCTGGTAACCTTGGATGACGAAGAGGCCCGGGCAGTCGCTGCCGTAGTGGGAGGCATGACTTATAAGCCCAAGTTCCAGGATGAACGGGAAGTTATGCTCGAGGGCCTGCTGATCGAATGGTTGCGAATCGAACCTCATTCACGAAGCATTGGAAGAACGATTGGGGAACTGGATATCCGCCAAGCGACGGGGGCTGTCATTCTGGCGGTGGTGGAGAAGAACAGGGAGAAACAGTTTAATCCGGGGCCAGACTATGCATTTGCCTCAGGGGCTACCATTGTCGTAGCAGGAGAGCGGGATCAGATCAGGCAATTAAAACGGTTATTATCCGATGGACGGTTGTAGCCCATGGATATGCTCATATTCGAAGTGGGAATTGCTGTTGCGCTGATTACACTTACGGGGCTAATATCTGCACGATTACGATTTTCGGTCATTCCTTTCTATATTCTGATCGGAATGGCAGTTGGACCGCATGCACCACAGATCGGTATCGTGGATTTGCGTTTCATCGAAAGCTCGGCATTTATTGAATTTATGGGCAGGCTTGGCATTTTGTTTCTTCTATTTTATCTTGGACTTGAATTCTCGGTCTCTCGTTTGATGAAATCGGGCAAAGCCATATTGACCGGAGGCATGTTCTATGTAGGGCTTAATTTTGCTTCCGGTCTGCTGCTGGGCTGGTTCATGGAGCTGCCGTTAAAAGAAACGCTGGTGGTGTGCGGCATCATGACCAGCTCTTCAACAGCGATTGTGGCCAAAGTACTCGTTGATCTGAAGCGCACGGCGAATCCTGAAACGGAGATTATTATGGGCATGATCATGTTTGACGATCTGTTCATTGCCATTCATATCTCGATCCTGACTGGACTCGTTCTCAGCGGGGCAACCTCGTTCCTCAGTGTACTGCTGGTATCCTTGTCTGCGATGCTGTTCATTGTGCTGTTTCTGATCATTGGCCGGAAGAGCATCAAGTATATTGACAAGGCGCTGAATATCAAGTCATCCGAACTGTTTCTGCTTACCGTGATGACGTTGCTCTTTCTAGTCGCTGGTTTCTCGGAAACACTGCATGTTGCCGAGGCGATCGGTGCATTAATGATGGGGCTGGTACTCGGTGAATCGAGACATGCGAACCGGATTGAGCATCAGGTCATGCCGTTCAAGGATTTTTTTGGTGCGATCTTCTTTTTTAGCTTTGGGCTGACCATTGAACCCTCCTCCCTTGGGGGAGCTGTCGGGATGACGATCATTGCGGTCATTTTAACGATTGCGAGCAATTATGGCGCAGGAATGATTGCAGGCAGAATGTCCGGAATGACGCCAAAGGCTTCACTCAAAGTGGGATTCACGCTGGTTTCCCGAGGAGAGTTCTCGATCATTATGGCGAACATTGGCAAGGCCGGAGGACTGATGGTTTCAATCCAGTCCTTTGCTGTGCTGTACGTGCTGATTCTGGCGGTACTGGGGCCAATCCTGACGAAGGAAGCGCCGTGGATCTATGGGCAATATGAACGTCTGAGAAATCGATTACGAAGGAAAGAAACAGGTTAGATTGGATTTTGGTAGCAGCGTCACACCATGGAGAGACTTCATCTCTCGGGTGTGACGCTTTTTTTGGATTCCTATGCTACCAAGTACGGTAAGTGAGAAGGCGAGCAATACGGGATATTTTTTGCTTAAGGGAGATGAATTTGAATATTCTCGATATGCGCGGCAACACCGCCGATCTGAACTTGAGTGATCTCGTTGGAAGGGCCGAGCGTTATTCTGCCTAGAATCCTGGAAGGACGGTTCATCGTGTACCCTTGTTTGATCATATATGTCTGATTATGGGGAGCTCGGAGTTGTTGATACTTATGCAGGTAACACAGCAATGCGCCATTGGATGTACCTGTGGCGCTCTCTTCCGGTATGTTGTACAGCGGGGCAAAGTTCCGACATTCTGCGAGGGCTGCATTATCCTGCGTTTCGAGTGCGAACACATGATAACCCACCACTTGATGAGCTTTGCTGATGTCGGAGATTTGCTGAAGATTAGGATTGATGTTTGTCAAAACATCAGGATGCCTAACCGGAATTAAGATGTCGCGCAGCCCGGTAGACACGATCTGTACAGGCAATTCTGAGTGTAGGTCCTGCAGCGGAATCTGCAGAGAGTCTGCGATGTCCTGCCGGTTAACCAGCTCTCCAAACTGTGGAAGTGTCTGGGACAGATAGACATCACCGCCTTCCTCGACGGTTACTTCGAGAATTCCCGCAAGTGTATCAAGTGTATACTTGCCCACGTCAACCATCTGCTCTGCCTTCATGAGATAGAATAATGCCACCGTTGCATGTCCACATAGGTCAACTTCATGATTTGGAGTAAAGTAACGTATGTTGTAATCAGCTAAATTCGAAGGCATGACAAATGCCGTTTCGGAAAATCCGACTTGTCTGGCAATCTCCTGCATCTGCGACGCGGACAAATGCTCTGCCTGCAGAACGACTCCAGCGGGGTTACCTCCCTCAGCGATATCCGAAAATGCATGTAATGTGACGACCTCAATATCCATTTTGTTTTCCCTCGCTTGTCCGTTAGTTCATGAAAAATGAGAATGTTCCTATTATAGCATGCTTAGTGGCTGGTTTTTTGATGGAACGAGGACGGCGAGCGATTGATGATTCAAGGTCAAGTGAATGGCTGCACAGGGTAATGAAGAAGGAGAGCACGCAATAATCCAATGGGAAGGCAGGGATTTGCAATGAAAGCTATTGTTATTGATAAGTTTGGTGGAGCGGAACAATTGAAGGAACAGGAAGTACCCAAGCCGACATGTGGAATCAATCAGGTTATCATCCAGATTCATGCAACCTCGGTGAATCCGGTCGACTTCAAGGTCCGACAAGGACATATGGAAGAAGCGGCTGATTCATTCCCTTTGATTTTGGGCGGGGATGCTGCGGGTATTGTGGCAGAGGTAGGATCCAATGTTACACAGTTCAGGGAGGGTGATCGTGTATTTGCCCGTCCGCGAAGCTTCGGAACCTATGCAGAATATGTGGCGGTAGATGCAGATATCGTATCCCGTATTCCGGACAATCTGAGTTTTGAGGATGCTGCGGCCATACCGCTTGCGGGCATGACAGCCTGGCAGGCACTTGTTGATCATGCGCACCTCGCCAAGGGGCAAAAGGTATTGATTCACGCGGGAGCAGGCGGTGTGGGAACTTATGCGATACAGATTGCTAAATACATTGGTGCTGAAGTGGCGGCAACGGCGAGTGAGTCCAATGAGGAGCTGCTTCGCTCCTTGGGCGTGGATCATTTTATCAATTATAAAAAAGAAGATTTCTCAGTGATCCTCTCCGGGTATGATGTCGTGCTCGATACAATGGGTGGTGATATTCAGCGGGACAGCTTCAAGGTGCTAAAGTCCGGCGGACATCTGGTTTCGCTGGTGGAGCAACCGGACGAGAACCTTGCCAAGGAGGCAGGCGTAACTGCGAATGTATTCATGATGGAACCGAAAGGGGATCAGCTCGACCAACTGGCGAAGCTTGCCTCAGAAGGGAAACTTAAACCTGTGATTGACGAGACATATGATTTAAGCGAGCAGGGACTTCGGGAGGCGCATAAGAAGAGCGAAACACATCATACACGTGGGAAGCTTGTCATCCGCGCGCAATAGGGTCAACTCGCGTACGAAGGTTATATTACATTGAAATTAGGAGTCTGAATCATGGCCATCTTCCGTTTGGGAAGGTGGCTGTTTCATGGATGGAGGGAGGAGCAGAAGCAGCATTCCCATATGTGGAGGTTTAAGATATAATAGTAGAAATTTATTCCATTCTGCGTATGAGGTGATCCAATTGTCCAACGAACTCATCCAAGCCATTCAACTGTTAAAAGAAAAGAAGTGGGTTGATCTGACCCATACTTTTGGCCCGGAATCGCCGCACTTTTCTGCTTTTGATGCAGCCCAGTTTGATACGTTGTTTAATCACGATCAAGGTTTTTTCGCTCAGAGCTTCAAATTCCCCGGCCAGTACGGCACCCATCTGGATGCACCGATTCATTTTGTGCGTGACACGCGTTATCTGGATCAGCTAGGGCTGAAGGAACTTGTGCTGCCGCTTGTGGTCATTGACCAGTCTGCTGCCGTGGCGAGCAATCCGGACTTTACGCTGGATGTCGAGCATATTCTTGAATTCGAAAAGGAATATGGGGTCATTGAAGAAGGTAGCTTCGTGGCACTTCGTACAGATTGGAGCAAACGCTGGCCCGATCATGAAAAGTTCGACAACAAGGATGCAGAAGGCAACAGCCATGCACCCGGTTGGTCGGTTAGTGCATTGATGTTTTTGTTCGAAGAACGCAAAATCAAGGCCATTGGTCATGAAACCTTCGATACCGATTCAGCTGTGGACTATCAGAAGAATGGCGCACTTCTCGCGGAATATTATGTACTTGCTCAGGATACATATCAGGTAGAGTTGTTAACCAATCTGGATCAGGTGCCAGCAAAAGGTGCAGTGATCTTCAACATTGTACCCAAGGCCGAAAAGGCTTCCGGATTCCCGGTTAGATCCTTTGCCATTTTGCCTTAATACAGCAGCTCTCAAATGAAATTAAGTTCTATAGAAGGTAAGGGTCCAATTATATACAATTCCTAACTACTAGATCAATGCTCATATGTAAACGTAAGGGAGGCACGTGTTGCCTCCTTTTTATGTCTTACTTTTGATCCGAGTGGGGATTCGGATTGAATCTTTGTGAGATTTTCTTCTCTGCTTTCTTGCGCCGGATCCAGCGCTTAAGTATGTTCTGCTGCTTTCTTTCTTCTAGTGTTTCTTTCATGCCTTGAATCATGAATTCGGATCTTCGTCTATCATCCCGACTAATCTCGCGTAATTCTTTAATAAATTTGTCGTCCATATCTGCCTCTCGCTCATTCAGGATAACACCATTATACCGAACGTACGTTCTTTTATCAAGTTTTACCATTAGCCATTGTAGCCGCAACCGAATTTGTGAAAAAGAGCACAGGAACAGTCTCCTCTATATGTGAAAATGGAATTGAGAATTCAGTGCCATCTGTACACTTGTCTGGAGGGTGAGGTATGAACGCAGGTGAGAAGCGACTCGGACCCGGCCAGGGTTCGGACAGATTATCGTGGGTACTCATTATATTGCATGGATTTTTGGGCATTGGTGCGATCGCTGGAGGGGGAGGCCTCATTATCGATTCATCAGGAAGTCTCCTCCATATGCCAAATTCGTTGTTGGAGCATTCCCCGTTTCGCAATTTTTTGATTCCGGGAATCATACTATTGTTGGTTCTTGGTATCATGCCGATCGTGATTGCCATTTCGCTTATAACATACTCTCATTGGGAAATAGGAGAAAAACTTAATCTCTACCTGGATCGGTATTGGGGATGGACATTCTCCTTGTATACAGGGTTCGCACTACATATCTGGATTATGGTTCAGGTATTCTGGATACAGCATGTCTCAATCATTCATCTGATTTATTTTGCATGGGGCGTCGCAATTCAGGTTGTTACTCTTCTGCCTGGAGTGCAGCGAAGATATTCCAGGTAGATCATTCAACCTAGATGCAATCTGCATTATATGAAAACGGCTGCCGACAGAACCCTGGAGCGATTCTGTCAGCAGCCGTTTATGCTTTTAATTACTTGGATGCGTTGTAATTGCTCAAGAACTCTTTTACTTTGGCAGGATCAGACTTCAATTCATTCCCTGTCTGAACGAGCGGACTTACCGTAGAGTAGGCTTTGAGCTTGTTGTTCTTATAGAACTGGAGAATCTCATCCTGATTAATGGAGTACAGCACTGCCTTTCTCAAGTCACTGCTCTTCGCCACATCTCTATTCTTGGTGTTAAACAGCAGATAGGAAACCGCGTTGCTCGGAATGCTCTGCAGCTTCAGCTTGCTGTCACTTTCAATGATGTCATACTTCGTTTCTGGTACCCCGTAATACAAATGAATTTCACTGCTGCGAAGGGCAGACAATGCACTGTCAGCATCCGCGATGAAGCGTACGTTTACCTGTGAAATTTTCGGAGCATATTCAGAGCCTTTGCGGTATCCGGGGTTTTGATAGAATACGCCCTCGTAATCGTTTTTGTAAGCCAGAATGTAAGGTCCACTTGCATACAGTGTGTTGTTGTACGAAGCCCCCTCTGTTACCGTGTTCTGGTCACCATAAGGAATATCCTTGTTTACGTCAAAAGAAGCTACGTCATAGGTGTTGATGCTCTCCACCTGTTTCTTGGACACGATCCCCGCGGATTGGTGGGCCAAGTAATTCAGGACTTGAGGGAAAGGCTCTGTTGTGGTCAGTTTAACGACCTGATATTTACCTGCATTATTATCCGCTTTTGTTTTGTCAGAGACCAGTTCGGTGATTTTGGAATCGAGTCCTTGCTCGAGAGCGTCTTTGATGGTTCCGTTACCGCCGGATTGCTGGATGGATTCCAGGGTGCTCAGGTCGGTTACCAGCTCAGCTTCTTTGATATGCTCGTGCAAGCTGTATGTCCGGTGATCCGGAACAGAGTCTTTATTTTTGGCGCGGTCCAGAGAGAAGATGACGTCATCGGCACCAACGCGCTCCCCGGTATCCACTGCCTTTTTGTTTTCAATCTTCGCAAAGTTAATATCGTCTCTCAGAATGAAATAATACTCCGAATTCCCCTCAGCGATGCTGAAATTGTGGGAAAGTGATCCTTCAGCTGTCAGTTGATCATCATCCGTCAGGTTTACAAGACGAACATACATGTTGGTGTTCAATTGGTTGATGGAGCCGTCGTTGCCTTTGATCGGGTCAAGGGAAGTCAGCACGGAAGCACTTTGAGTCAGGATCAGTGGATCCTTAGTATTCTTGGAACTGTCTTTGAATTCGATCGGTTCCCAAGCCATGGCACGGGATTTGGACAAGCGCACCGTATCCGGATTCAGGATGTCCTGATTCACGGCCTGACTTTTCAGGGAAATGTACAACGGAGCGATGTAGGCTTGATCCGTTACCAGGCGGTCCTCCAATTGTTTGTACGTTTCCTTGTATTCTTCGGGTGTTTGGGTAGCTGCGGCGTCAATGAGTTTATTGATCTCTTCATCCGCCAGAATGCTGTAGTCACCACCGGTTTTGAAAAGAGAACGAACGGCATAGTCCGGGTTACCGGTTACTGTCGTCCAGCTGGAGAGAGCAATATCATAGTTGCCTGCGTCCTGTTGGGATTTGTAGCTGCCGTAATCCGGCTGCAGATTCAGCTTCACATTGAAGCCGTTTTTGGTCAGCTGATCACGGATGATATTAACGTCATTTTCGGAAGAACTTTGGGCGAGCAACTCAATGTCGACTGGAGCCTGATTCTGAGCGTTCTCTGCTGGCGAAGTCGGGGCCGTCTCCGATTGGGTTTCGGACTTGGTCTTCACGCTGCAGCCCGAAATCACGATGACGAGAATAAGCAGCAATGAGATCAACGAACGTTTTTTCATGGGATTACCTCCTAGATAATTTTGAATTGAATGAATTGTTAGAATTGCTTTGAATTGCTTGAATTAAGCCTTTACCAACTTCGGATCAAGTGCGTCGCGCAGACCATCACCGAGAAAGTTGAATGACAGAACCAGCAGAATGATAGCCAGCCCCGGATAAATGGCGAGATATGAGTGCGTTTCCAGATATGTACTGCCCAGCTTGAGAATGTTGCCCCATTCCGGGATATGTGGTTCGACACCCAGTCCCAAATAGCTCAGGCTGCTGGTAGCAATGACCGCTCCGCCAATCGTAAGCGTGGACTTGATGATCATTGGTGCAAGCGAGTTGGGAATGATGTGCTTGAAAATGATGGAACGATTGTTATAGCCGAGTGCACGCGCAGCCTCTACGAATTCGAAGGTGGAAACATACAGGACGCTGGCTCTCATGGTACGTGCATAAGTCGGGATGGAGCCCAGACTGAGTGCCAGAATCAGATTGACCGTATTGGCGCCAAATGCCGCAATGATGGCAATGGCCAGCAGGATGCCCGGAATGGCATAGAGGACATCGAGCAGCCGCATGATGATATTGTCTGTGTGTCTTCCATAGAATCCGGAGAAGGCTCCAAGGACTCCACCAATGATCACAGGAATAATGGTCGACAGGGAGCCTACGATCAACGAGATGCGGGCACCGAAAACGATTCGCGAGAACAGGCATCGCCCGAAATCATCCGTCCCGAGTGGATAAGCCAGGGATGGCGGCTGCAGCAGGGCGGAATAGTTGTTTTCGACCGCCATGCTGTAATCAAAGGTGAAGAAACTGCAGATCGAGATGGAAAATAGAAAGATGATAAAAAACATGCCGGACATCGCTGTTACATTGGGAGCCAGTCGGTCCCACAGGTCATTCCAGAAGTTTGATTTCTGTTTCCCTTGTCTCCGGTAGCGCCCGATGATGGAAATGCCGAGCAGCAGTGCAAATACGTTCCCTGTGACTGAGGTCAGGATCAGCAGGATGCTGACAGCAATCATCCAGCGTGGAATGACCGAAGCAGCAGTATACTGGGCTACAATCATCAAAACGACCAGGTCAATGACCAGAATGAATAGCAAGACGGCCATGGCTGGCAAAAACGTATCGGATACATAGGGTTTGAACATATTGAGCGCCGATACGCCAATAACGAACAGCTGCGTCAGCAGCATATAGACCGCAAAGGTGTATTCCACTTGCTTTGCTTTTTTGATCAGATGAAATGCTGCTGTGACGATGAAAATATTGCCAGAGCAGATGGCCAGCAGCTGAACCCAAGCCAGCCTGCGGGTTAATGCTGAGATATGTCCGTGTCTGGTCAAGTCTTTTCGGATGAGCAGCATCAGGATACTCTGAATGATCGTAAAGAAAAGATAGATACAAAGTGCAGTCAGCAGAAAGGGTCTGAATTCTTGCCTGCCCAGGTCATAACTGTTAAACAGCAGTAACACCGTCAATAGGAGAGAAGTAACCCACGCAAAGCTGGCCTGACTGTATTCTGGTGAAGACTTAAGCCGGAAACGCACTTCTTGTGTTAAGGAACCCGAATTTGTCATATTGCACCTGCTTTAATATTGTTTCATCTTGGAACGTACTCTTGGATCGATAAATGCGTACAACAGATCTACGATTACATTAATGATGGAAATGGTAATCGCTGTATACACTACTCCGCCCATGATACTCGGAATATCGGGAATAAACTGTTTATCCACAATGTAACTGCCGAGTCCGCTAATATTAAATACTTTCTCCGTTACGGCCGCTCCGCCGAGCATACCTCCGAATTGCAATCCAACGACCGTTACGATTGGAATCAACGCATTGCGTACCGCATGTTTCAGCAGAACACTCCGTTCGCTGAGTCCTTTGGCGCGAGCTGTCATCACGTAATCTTCGTGAATAACTTCCAACGTGGAAGAACGGGTCATCCGGGCCACTGCAGCCGTTAATCCTGTTCCCAGAACAATGGTTGGCATAATGATAGACAGCCAGTTCTGAGGATTGAAGGTCGCAGGCAGCCACTGCATTTTAATTGAAAAGTTCAGGATGAAGATCAGTCCCTGCCAGAAGTTCGGAATCGACAATCCGATCAGAGCAATAAACATAAATGTGTAATCAAACAGCGAATTGGGCTTGATCGCCGAGATGATCCCGATGGGAAGTGCGATGACAAGGGCAAGCAGTAGAGAAATGACTGCGAGTGTCAGTGTAATCGGAAACTTTCTGGCTATGGTCGCTGTCACATCCTCATTTCCCGAGAAGGAGTTGCCCAGATCAAACAGCGCGATTCCCTTGATATTGTTCCATAGCTGAACGAGATAAGGCTGATCCAGACCGTATACGTGATTAAAGGCTGCAATCTGCTCCTGTGTCGCTGTCTCTCCGAGAATGTTGGCTGCCGGGTTGAACGGAGACAGATACAGGATGGTAAATACGAGGGTAGCTACACCCAAAATGACGAATAGGGTCATCAGTATTCTTTCGAATATGTACTTTAGATAAGGATTGCCATAGATCCATAGTATGACGTACATCAGACAGCCTGGAATGATAGATAGAGCCACAAACCAGGGTTTATCCAGCAATGCACGGAACGTGTCGGCCATGGTCAGGCGCTGTTCTCCGTGTTCCTGCAGCCTGCGTGACGTTCGTTCATACAACTCTTTCTGATATGTTTCCTCCAGCCACTGCTCCGTCTGACGCTTGAATTCTGTTTCACTGACCTGCTGCTGGAAGAAGCGATGTTTGCGCCTCAGCTGTTCTTCTACTATGGTTCGAAGCTTATCCCGGTAAGAAGAAGAGTGCATCTCCTGTTCTACAGTTCGCTGAGTAGTTTGCCATCCATCCTTTTGTCGTCTGGATTGCCACAACAGAAGCACAATCAGATTGATTGGCAGCCCGAGAATAAACAGCACATATCGGTAGGAGGGATGAAGCAGCATTTTGCCATAAATGAAACTCAGATGCTGTGCAAGCCGTGACATTTTGCCGCCTACTGCAAGATTCAAACCGTGCAAACCTCCCTACATTCAGTTTTAAATTGCATTATTCCGATTGATATAGTATATATTATTTAGGGTCTATTCAATTGTCAAGGTATGGAATTGTGTACATATTATGAAATGCGTAAATATGAAGGAAAGCAGGTGTTTACATGCAGCCTTTACTGAAAGTTAGTGATTTGTCCGTCTCTTTTCATTCTGGAGAGAATGAGTTTCAGGCGGTACGGGAGGTCAGCTTCGAGGTTCGGAAAGGGGAAACGCTTGGGATTGTTGGAGAATCGGGAAGCGGCAAAAGCGTAACAGCCCGTTCCATTATGAGGCTGCTTGCTTCTCCTCCATCTCAGATGAAGCAGGGAGAGATTTTGTTTCGCGGAGTTAACCTGGCAACCAAAACGCAAAAGGAGATGGAAAGCATCCGCGGCCGCGACATCGGCATGATTTTTCAGGATCCCATGAGTTCGCTTAATCCGACCATCAAAGTTGGAAAACAAATCTCCGAAAGTCTGATCAAGCACCAGAAGCTGTCACGCAGGGAAGCGAAAAAGCAAGCCATCGCCATGCTCGAACTGGTTGGCATATCACGAAGTGAAGTGCGCTACAATCAGTATCCGCACGAGTTCTCGGGAGGCATGCGTCAGCGGGTCATGATCGCCATTGCACTTGCTTGCCGCCCGGAGCTGCTGATTGCCGATGAACCAACAACTGCACTCGACGTGACCATCCAGGCACAAATTCTGAATCTGATGAAAGACATGCAGGAACGGCTGGGGACGTCCATTATACTGATTACACATGATCTGGGGGTTGTGGCCGGAATGTGTGACCGCGTCGTGGTCATGAAAGAGGGACAGATCGTGGAATCCGGGACGACGGCGGAGATCTTCGCCAATCCGAAACACGAATATACGTCCAGACTTCTGAATGCCTTGCCGCGGTTGGATGAGAAGAAGAAACCCAAACCGGTTTCACTGTTCCCTAAGGACCTAAAAGATGATCAGCCTCTGCTTGAGGTGAAATCCCTGCGTCAGCATTTTAATCTTGGCAAAGGCAATACACTGAAGGCAGTGAATGATATCAGCTTTTATATCCGCCAGGGCGAGACACTGGGGGTCGTAGGAGAGTCTGGCAGCGGAAAATCCACGACGGGGCGTGCCATCTTGAGACTGCATGAACCGACTGGCGGGGATGTCTTGTTCAAAGGGGTTCCACTAAACCGGCTGTCCACTTCGGAAATGAAAACGATGAGACGGCATATGCAGATCATCTTCCAGGACCCCTACGCCTCATTGAACCCGAAATTGAGAATTATGGACATTATCGGGGAGGCTCTTGATATTCATCAGCTGACCAAGACAACAGCCGAGAGAGAGAAGCGGGTGGAAGAACTGCTGGAAATGGTGGGGCTTGATCCATCCCATGCGCTGCGGTACCCTCACGAATTCTCTGGCGGTCAGAGACAGAGAATCGGGATTGCGCGGGCACTTGCTGTGGAACCGGAATTTATTGTGTGTGATGAGCCGTTGTCTGCGCTCGATGTGTCCATTCAGGCACAGATCGTGCAGCTGCTTGAGGAATTGCAGCAGCGGCTTGGTTTGACGTATCTTTTTATTGCACACGACTTGTCCATGGTCAAACATATCAGTGATCGTGTGGCTGTGATGTATAACGGTAAAATCGTTGAGCTTGCTGAGAGTGAAGAGCTCTATTCCAATCCACAGCATGCGTATACGAAGTCGCTTCTCTCTGCAATCCCGGTCCCTGATCCGGCTGTGGAAGCGAAGAAAAAACGCACGGTGTTTGAAGAAAACAGCAGGGAGCAGCTAGCCGATCGTTACAATCTGGAGCAGTCCAAGTGGGTCGAAGTAACGGAAGGGCACTGGGTGGCCGTTTCTGGTTAGAACGGATCAGTGTGATCACACGAGCAGGCACAAAAAAATAACCCCGTCAGTGATCTGTGCAAGATCAACTGTGCGGGGTCCTTTATACGTTTCTTTTAGGTTGTGGACGGTATTATTTGAATTGCACCGATTTCTTGATATTGTCAATTTCGGTTTTGCTTGCATCATCCAAATACGTGAAGATGAAGTTGAAGGCATAACCTTCAATGATGGTGCTGTAGTAATCCTGTGTAATGGTTGTGCCGTCACCAGCATCCATTGTGATTTGCATAACATCCATCTCTTTACCACCGATCGTTTCGGTTGTGATTTCCTTATATTCATAAGGGAACTGGCTGTCGACCATGAATTTCTTGGTTGCTTCCAGGTAGTCTTTACCTGTGCGAATCCCTTGCAGAAGGCTGACTTTCTCGGCAATAGCCATAGCGGAAGGACCTACTTCCTGACCACCCAGTGGCAATTCCGAAGCCATCAACAGGTTCAGTGTTTTTGTTTGGGACAGTTCAAGCTGTTTTTTCTTCGTATCATCGTCACCGGCAATGGCTTCTGAAGAAGCACTTGTCAGCTCGTTCATTCCTTCTGCATCCTGGAACTCCCATTCCTCAGGGAATTTCAAGGATACACCGAAGTAGTCATTCGTGTAAGAACCTTTTTCGGTTGTGCCCAGTTCCACGTTAGCTGAATTGTCTTCCTCAGCTGCTGCGTCAGTCGACGTTTCCGTACTTTCAGTATCCTCTGTCTTGGCGGTATCCGTGTCTGTAGCGGCTGCAGTTTCTGTTTTAGTCGTGTCTTCCGTTTGAACGTTGTTATCTGCCTTGTCACCGCAAGCGGCTGCAACAAGCATCATCATGATGAGCATAGTGAATAAAGACGTTTTTTTTGTGATAGACATAAAACCCTCCTGAAATAAATGTGTGTGTTCTCTCTCTGTAATGTTGCGTACTCCAAAATTGTAGCACAAGTGTTCTTCTTTACCACCTATAGGAAACTATAGGGGTCCCTCTATAAATAAGACAATCGGCTTGCAATTGAAACAGCTTCCGTGCTGGATTGCACACCTAATTTGTTGAAGATCACTTTTTTGTGGTGATTCACGGTGCATTCCTTGATTTTTAATTTCAAAGCTATGGCCTTAACGGTTAACCCTTTTGAGATCATTTCAAGGATGGTTAACTGACGCTCAGTGAAATCCACAGAAGGCTTCTCGGTAGGAACGGATGACATCAGGCTCTGGTAGCTGTTCTGCATATGGGCAGGAATGAGCTTGGCAATGGCGATCAATTCACTTTGCATATCTGCGTTAATGGTGGACACATCCAGATAACCGGAATGGTTGAGTCCTACAGATAGAGGCGTCGCGTAACAGTGCCATTGTTGAAAAAGAGGGCTCTCATGCTGCTCTGGTGGCAGCAATACCGGTTCGTTCTTTTCCATGGTGGCCGAGATGGCGTTGACTCCACAGCTCTGTGCAGTGAAAACCATGCCTGGACGAATGGGTGACTGCTTCACTTCATCTTCCAGATCAGGGCTGTAATCCATGGCGAGCAGCACGCCATCCGCATCCGTAAGCAGAAACAGATAGGTGCTTGATAGGTTCTCTCGGATATCCGAGAGACTACGCTGAAAGGCACCGATCAGAAAATGATTGATTTTGCGCAATCTTTCCAGACTGGTCCTGGAAATATATTTAATATCAGCCATGCTCGATCTAGGTGCACTGATGTCAGACCAAGGTTCCAGCAAGGCCGATGTAGTGAAAGACATGATACTACCTCCTTACATTTAACCGATGGTTTCTACGACGCGACCTTCCTGGTCGGTAATTTCAGTTCGGACGATTCGGATAACCAAGCCGGGAAGGGAAGGGATCTCGAATGTCATTTCCGAAGGTTTAAGATGAGCTGTTAGTTCGTTTACTGTCTGTTCATTCACGGTTACGGTGATTTTGGATTCTTCTTCATGAAAAGAAGCGTTTTCTCCGGCCTCGAAGGTGATAGTTACACCTGAACCGACAAGTGATAACGGAGCACCCTTTGCAATACGGCTGCGCAGTATTTTTCCAATCAGAACCGCTTGTTTGGCTCCCAGCTGGAGTTCGGCGGGCGTATTTTTTTGCAGCAATCTTTTGCGGGAAGGCGTCCAAGCCAGTTGTTGTATGAATAAAAATGCCGTGCTGGAGCCTTCAAGCTCAATTCCACGCTGAACAGCCTGCCCTACCGATGGAATATCCACATAGGAGTTGCGCATGAGATCCGTAACATACTTGGGCATGAATGCTTCGCATGCCTTGAGGAAGCCACGTGTGTTCCACGTCTGCATCGTTTCCATTTCTCGTCCGGTAATCCCGACCATTTGAATGAACTCCACTGTACCATTAGGGGTGGACAGCTGATTCAGATCCGGGTCTTCAATAAAGGAAAGGGCGGTCAGCAAGGTATCAGAGCCCAGACAGATCGGTCCATTGGCATCCAGGTAGTCGCCTGGGCGAAATACGTTACCACTATTGAAGACATACCGCCCCATATTCTGTAACAAGTTCAGAGCCCAAGCGGGAGGTTCAGTCTCATCCTCTGTTCGGGTAAGCCGAAAGGTCAGTTCGAATCCATATCCACTGTGCTCTGGATCATTGGTTTCTTTGTCATATAGTTCGGAGAATCCGTACGTTACAAAATGCCAATGAGGCGTGGGATGTTCCACTTTATAGGCACTGATTCCATCCAGAGGGTCAGGTCCTCCGAGCGCATAAGGGATGGCTGTGCCATAATGTTTGGGTTCCTGCTCCCCATAAAGTTCGTTAAATGCTGTATCAATGGCATCCCAGCCGGCTGTGCTTGCTTCATCAGTCATGATGGGTTCCTCCTTCAGTGTTCAATCTCCCAAAAAACATGTAAAATTAAGTTTACCTTTCTCAATTATCGTTTCAAGCGGCTTAAGGCTGAATTATGTCAGATAGGACTTCGGGGTACCAAATCGCATTTCAGGGAGGCATTTTACATGAGTATGAAAGATATCTTTCTTGCTGAATTCAATCAGGAGAATTGGGACTCATTTGTTATGTGCTTTGCTGATCGCTTTTTGCAGGTCGATCCAAAACTGGTGGAAAGCGCGAAACAAAAGGGGATTCCGGCAGATATATGTCAGGTACTTTTATGCGAAATGGGGGAGTATGCACTGGAATGGATGAGCAAAAAGGTGCCTGCTCTAGGCGACCAAAGTCCTGCAAGCTATCTGGGTCATACAGACGGCACAAATGCATTAAGAGCAGCCATTATGCGCATGCCGCGTTGAAGTTCTTCTATATAAAATGGGTGTCACGTGGGAAGTTGATTTTCAAATATAGATATGTTACGCTTACATCACGAGAGAAAAACAACCAAATAATCAATACATCGTTTGATGGATTGTTACTGCGAAGACAGGCAAAACCTAAACTGATGGTGAAATGAAAGCTCCTTTTTTGGGCGCTATTTTACCTTGAGTTTAGGTTTTTCTTGTTTTCTGGCCTCTTTTGGGTCCATGGATCAGGAGCAACCTCAATTGGATCTACTGATTACCGTGTTGGTTTGCTCGAAATAGGACATTCTATCTTTCTGACTTGTCATTACAAAATAAATTGTTGAAAAGAGGTTGTTGTTCATGACTACGGCAAAAAAAGGATTCCCTGAAAACTTCCTATGGGGCGGCGCTACAGCTGCCAATCAATTGGAGGGTGCATTCGATAAGGACGGCAAAGGTCTCTCCACAGCAGATATGATCGCCCATGTTCCCAAAGAGAAACGTACGGGCGGACATGCGATGGAAATCTCCTCTTCGCGCATCGAAGAAATTCTGTCAGGCAAAATTGAAGAGCGGTTCCCGAAACGCTTTGGTATCGACTTCTATCATCGTTTCAAGGAAGACATCGCTTTGTTTGCCGAAATGGGCTTCAAAGTATTCCGCTTGTCCATTCACTGGGCGCGAATTTTCCCGAACGGTTATGATCAGGAACCGAACGAAGCAGGTCTGAAATTCTATGACGAAGTCTTCGATGAACTGTTGAAATACGGCATTGAGCCGCTGGTGACCTTGTCTCACTACGAGACTCCGCTCGGTCTGACGCAGAAATACAATGGCTGGGCTAGCCGTGAAGTTATTGGGCACTACGTAAGATATGCAGAAACAGTATTCAACCGTTATAAAAACAAAGTGAAATACTGGCTGACTTTCAATGAAATCAACGTCATGCTGTTCAGCCCGTACACTGGCGGCGGCATTCTGATCGATAAAGTAGACAACAAATTGCAAACGACGTATCAAGCGCTGCATCACCAATTCGTAGCAAGTGCAATGGTAACAAAACTTGCGCATGAGATTATTCCTGGTTCCCAAGTGGGCTGTATGCTCGCTCGCATGGAGACATATCCGGCGACTTGTAACCCGGTAGATGTGCGTCTGGCTCAACACGAGAATCAGATCAACCTCTTCTTCACCGATATGCATGCTCGTGGTAAATACCCGAATTACATGGCCCGTTATTTTGAAGAGAACAACATCGTGATTCAAAAAGAAGCTGGCGATGATGAAATTTTGCTGAACAACACGGTCGATTTCATCTCCTTCAGTTACTACATGTCCGTAACCAAATCAGCTTCTGCTGACCTGGAGGAAACTGCAGGCAACTTGGCTGGCGGTGTAAAAAACCCTTATTTGGAAGCTTCCGACTGGGGTTGGGAGATCGATCCAATTGGCCTGCGCATAACGCTGAACAACTTCTGGGATCGTTACCAAAAACCATTGTTCATCGTTGAGAATGGTCTTGGAGCTTATGACAAAGTAGAAGAAGATGGTTCGATTCATGACTCCTATCGTGTGGATTACCTGAAAAAACACATCGAACAAATGAAGGAAGCCATCAAGGATGGTGTGGATCTAATCGGATTTACGGCTTGGGGTCCAATTGACCTGGTGAGTATGTCCACTTCCGAAATGTCCAAACGGTACGGCTTCATCTACGTGGATCTGGACGACGAAGGTAACGGAACCCTCGAACGTTCCAAAAAGGATTCCTTTGACTGGTACAAAAACGTGATTGCAAGCAATGGTGAACAGCTGTAATTACAGGTTCGGATAGCTTGAACGCTTCTGACAAACAATGAATAGACACGATAAGAGAGGAATGATTGAGATGACAACACCATTTCCTAAGGACTTTCTATGGGGCGGCGCGGTAGCCGCCAACCAGCTTGAAGGAGCTTATAATACGGATGGTAAGGGATTGTCTGTTCAAGATGTGATGCCTCACGGGATCACCACGCCAAGAACGGAAGGACCTACGGAAGATAACCTGAAATTGATCGGTATCGATTTCTACAACCGGTACAAAGAGGACGTAAAACTGTTTGCCGAAATGGGCTTCAAAGTGTTCCGTACATCCATTGCCTGGTCCCGAATCTTCCCTAAAGGGGACGAGCTTGAGCCAAACGAAAAAGGTCTGCAATTTTACGATGACCTGTTCGATGAGTGCCATAAATACGGGATTGAACCCCTAGTAACGATCTCTCACTATGAGACGCCGCTGCATCTGTCCAAAACGTATGACGGCTGGGTTAACCGTAAAATGATCGAGTTTTACGAACGTTATGTAACCGTTCTGTTCAACCGGTTCAAAGGCAAAGTAAAATACTGGCTGACGTTTAATGAAATCAACTCCATTTTGGAGGAGCCATTCATGAGCGGCGGGATCTATACGCCAAAAGATCAATTGAGCAAGCAGGATCTGTATCAGGCGATTCACCATGAGCTGGTGGCAAGTGCACTGGCTGTTAAACTGGGTCATGAAATTATGCCGGAAGCCAAAATTGGCTGTATGGTTCTAAGTATGCCAACGTATCCGCTGACTCCGAATCCGGATGATGTGGTTGCAGCGATGCATGCAGAACAACGTAATGACATTTTTGCCGATATCCACGCACGTGGATACTATCCAAAATACATTAACCGTTATTTCAAGGCGAATAATATCAATATCAAGTTCGAAGACGGAGATGCGGAAATTCTGAAGCATACGGTCGACTTTATCTCGTTCAGCTACTATGTAAGTATCTGTGAGACAGGTGATCCGGAGAAACGCATTGAAGGAAAAGGAAATCTGTTTGCAGGGGTTCAAAACCCTTACCTTAAAGCAAGTGAATGGGGTTGGCAGATCGATCCGCAAGGTCTGCGTGTTACGCTGAATAAATACTGGGATCGATACCAAAAACCATTGTTTATCGTTGAGAACGGGCTGGGTGCCGTGGATGAATTGATCACGGACGAGCACGGCAATAAAACGGTAAATGATGATTATCGCATTCAATATCTGAATGACCACTTGGTGCAGGTTGGTGAAGCGCTTGAAGATGGTGTCGAAGTTATGGGATACACTTCATGGGGCTGTATCGACCTGGTTAGTGCATCGACTGCAGAGATGAAGAAGCGTTACGGATTTATCTATGTAGACCGCAACAACGACGGAACAGGTTCACTGGAACGGTATAAGAAAAAATCGTTCCATTGGTACAAAGAAGTTATTAGTACTAATGGTGCAAGCTTGAAAGGCATTAACGAATAATAGTGGTTCAAAAGGCATGGTTGACAAGCATCTTCTCATGTCATAATTAGTCACATTAACCGCTTTCACAAAAACATTGTCATATAGATATTTATATGGTAAGATGGGCCTAAGGCTAATGAATAACTGGATTGTTACTGTTCAATCAGGCAAAACCAGAAGCAGGGCATCTTTCGTGACCTGCTTTGGTTTTGCCTTTTACTACTTTGACGGTGCAAGGTGATGTGAAGAAATGAAAATTGAGAAGGTGCTCAACAACAACGTAGTTACCGTGATTGATTCGGGCGGAAACGAACTGGTCGTCATGGGGCGGGGAATTGCCTTCAAAAAACATGCTGGTGAATCGATCGACGAAAGTCTTGTCGAAAAAATATTCTCATTGGAAAGCAAGGAAGTATCGCAGAAACTGAAAACGCTTCTGTCCGATATTCCAGTTGAATATGTTGAATGCTCGGATGAAATTATTCGTTATGCGGAGACGGTGTTAGGTGAGAAGTTACATGAGAGCATCTATATTTCACTAACGGATCATATTCATTTTGCCATTGATCGACATCGTCAAGGATTGCAGATCCGTAACGCACTGTTCTGGGAGATCAAGCGCATGTACCGCAAGGAATATGCCATTGGACTAAAGGCACTTCAGATTATTGAAGAAACGCTGGGTGTACTGCTTCCCGAAGACGAATGCGCATTCATCGCCATGCATCTGGTCAATGCCCAGATGAACGGCGAGATGAGAGAAACCATCAGTATTACGAATATTGTCAAGGACATACTCAACATTGTAAGGCGCAGTTTTGTCATTGAACTGGATGAGGATTCGCTGAGCTATTATCGCTTCTTAACCCATCTGAAGTTTTTTGCTCAACGTGTGCTGCAAGGTACAGCCATTGAAGACAAGGAAGAAGATAATCCGCTTCATGATCTGGTGAGTAAGCAATACCCTGAAGCATATGCTTGTGCAGTCAAGATTAATGATTATACGCGGAAGATCTATAATCGGGTCTTGTCCAAGGAAGAAATACTGTATCTGACGATTCACATTGAGCGTGTTGTAAGAAATGAACAACCAATTGAATAATTTTAGGATTGTTACTGCTAAAAAGGCAAAACCTAAACGTTGAATAATGATAAGCTGAAACTGCTTTGTCATTATTCAGTGTTTAGGTTTTTTTTTAACCTTCATTACACATTAAAGGAGCAAAATACAATGGATAAACAACAATTGTCCAAAGATATTCTGAAGTTGGTCGGTGGAGAAGAAAACATTGATCAAGTCACGCACTGTATGACAAGACTCAGATTTAATCTCAATGACAATGGCAAAGCTGACAAAGCGACGCTTAAAAATACACCTGGCGTTATGGGTGTTATGGAGAATGGTGGTCAATTTCAGGTCATTATCGGAAACGACGTGCCTGTGGTGTACAACGCGCTGGTAGGAAACATGTCCAAATCTCCTGATGCGAAACCAGCTGCTGCTGCAACAGGCGGCAAAAAGAAAAATTCGCTGAGTGCCGTATTTGACTTTATTTCAGGTGTGTTCACTCCAATCCTTCCAGCCATCACTGGCGCGGGTATGATCAAAGGGATCGTGGCCTTGCTGCTTACCTTTGGATGGATTGATGCAACAAGTTCAACATACATCATCTTGTCCGCAATTGGTGATGGTGCGTTCTACTTCCTGCCAATCATTCTCGGAATTAGTACAGCACGTAAACTCGGGAGCAATATGTACATTGGTGCAGCCATTGGTGCATCGGTTATGCATCCAACCATTACCGCTTTGTTAGCACCGGGTGAGAATGTATCTTTCATCGGTTTGCCGGTTGTAGCTGCAACCTATGCATCTTCGGTTATTCCGATTTTGATTGCAGTCTGGCTGGCATCTTATGTAGAAAAAGCTATCGACAAGGTTACACATGCTTCTCTTAAATTGATTGTTGTACCTACAGTTACACTGCTTATCATTGTTCCTGTTATGATGATCGCCGTAGGACCACTAGGGGTTATCATTGGTAACGGCTTGACAGACGGTATTAACTGGTTGTTTAATAATGCTGGTTTGTTTGCAGGATTGCTTGTTGGTGGAGCGTTCTCACTCTTGATTATTACAGGAATGCACTATGCGCTCGTTCCAATCATGATCGGTTCCATTGCAACATTGGGATACGATTACTTGATTCCGCTCATGATGGTTGCTAACTTTGCACAAGCAGGTAGTGCTCTAGGTGTTTCTCTGAAATCCAAAAACAAACAAATCAAGTCCTTGTCTGCATCGACTGGTGTTACCGCACTTATGGGTATTACAGAACCAGCTATGTACGGGGTCAATATGCGATTCAAAAAACCGTTTGTGGCAGCACTGATTGGTGCGGCAATTAGCGGAGCGTTCATTAGCTTCTTCCAAACTAAAGCCTATGTTATGGGTGGTCTGGCAGGTCTTTCAGGAATTCCAATGATCATCGGTCCGACATTTGTATATGCTCTGATCGGAATAGTCATTGCGGTTGTAGCTTCAGCAATTCTGACCTACATCCTCGGATTCGAAGATGTTCCAGAAGCGGTTCCAGCAGCAACGACTACAGCTTCAGCTGAGCCTGTTACACCAGTTGCAGCTGATGTAAACAGTTCCGCTTCCGCAGTATCTGCGGTAGAAGAAGAAAAAGCCCAGGATCAAGAAGTATTCAGCCCGATGACAGGGGAAGTAAAACCGCTGAGCGAAGTACCGGACCCTGCATTCTCTGAAGAAATTATGGGTAAAGGATTTGCAATTCAGCCGACCGAAGGTCGTGTGGTTTCCCCGATTAACGGAACGGTGTTCTCTTTGTCGAAGAGTGGACATGCCATTGGTCTGGTCAGCGACAACGGTGCAGAGATGCTGATCCACATCGGAATTGATACAGTGAAGCTGAAAGGCCAATTCTTCTCGCCTAAGGTTCAGGCGGGTGCAAAAGTTGCTGTGGGTGATGTATTGATGGAATTTGACCGTGAAGAAATCGAAAAAGCGGGTTATACAACCATTACACCAGTCATCATCACAAACATGCATCAATATGAGTCGATTGTATCTGCAGGTCGTACTGCAATTAAAGAGCAAGAGCTGCTCTATACAGCCAAAGCCTAATCCATAAGAAACAGCAGAGTTTCCAAACGTACTGGAGACCCTGCTGTTTTTTTGTTTTATAGCTACGCTTTTTGTTTTATAGCTACGCTAATCGTTATATGTCACTGCAACAGCATATCCGTTGCTTTCAGAAGCAACACCTCATCCGTTATGTACCTATGGGAGCATCTCCCGAACCAACTGCACGAATTGCTGGGCCGGCTTGGACAGATAACGATGGTGCAGCCAGACGAGCGCTGAACCCACGGTGGAGTTTGGATCAAGGATCCGATATACATGGAATGATTGTTCGTGATGAAGCTGCAGCACAGTGCCAGGCACGATGGAGTTCGCGAATCCGAGCCGGACCAGCTCTAGCAGCATGGCCACATCTGAGCATTCACCCATAATTGAAGGCTTCACCTGATGTTCACGAAACTTCTCGAGAATCAGTTCAAACATGCCGAGTCCCTCTGTACTGGGAAGCAGGAGTGGAACTTCTGCCAACTGATCAAAGTAAGTGCCATGTTCTCCCTTGGTCTCCAGGGGCTCTGGGGATATGTAGTAGAGCGGCTCCTGCGGCAGATGCAGCACTTCATAGTGTTTTGTTTTTACCGGCATACGTACGCAGGCCAGCTCAATCAGTCCATCATCCAGCATGCTGCATAGTTGAGCGGATTCATTCTGCTGAATTTTATAGGTTACTTGAGGATGGCTTGTGCGAAACTGCTGGAGCGCCTTCGGGATCAGACTATCGGAAATGGTGTTCATGCCCAGGGATAGCTTGCCCCGGATGCCGTAACGGAAGCTCTGCATTTCCATAACGGCTTCCTCCATGTATTTGGTCATCGTGACGGCATAATCATAGAAGCTGCGGCCTGCTTGCGTTAATTCCATCAAGCGTCCCTTGCGTTCAAATAAGGCTACGCCAAGCTCTTCTTCCATCAGTTTTAATTGCTGGCTGAGTGGAGGCTGAGCCATGTGCAGTCTTCGAGCAGCTGCTGTAATTTGTTTCTCTTCGGCAATGGCAATAAAGTAGCGACATTGTTTGATATCCACTTGTTTTCACCCTCGTTGCAAGTATATGTATTTCGTATAGTTAGCCAACAAAACATGTATTTTTAATATACTATCCTCCTATGGTACCATACATTAGATTTACGCACCTAAATAGCAAGATTCGATCTCCATAGGAACGCTGATCCACAAGGTTAACAACGAATTGGAGGATGAACGCATTGGTTAAAACGATACATGCCGCTGCTGAAGCTGGACATACAGATGAGGTAATCCGGTTTATTACACAAGGTGACGGACTGAATGAACGGGATGCGCTTGGGAGAACTCCGCTAATGGCTGCAGTGCATGGCAACAAGGTACAGACAGTTAGCATGTTGATTGATGCCGGAGCGGATATTAACATTCAGGATAATCGATTGGATAATCCATTGTTATATGCCAGTGCTGAGGGCCTCAAGGAAATTGTTGAAATGGCCGTCGCGGCTGGGGCAGATACAAGATTAACGAATCGCTTTGGCGGAACCGCACTTATCCCTGCAGCAGACAGAGGCCATGTGAACATTGTGGAATTCCTGCTGACTTGTTCGGATGTGGATGTGAACCATGTCAACAATCTGGGCTGGACAGCTCTGCTGGAGGCCGTCATTCTGGGAGACGGTGGACCCCGGCATCAGCAGATCGTGGCATTGCTTCTGCAATATGGTGCCGATAGAGAGATCGCCGATCGGGATGGCGTTACCCCGCTAGCTCATGCCAGACGCAACCGTTATACCGAAATGGAACGGATGCTATCGAATAGCTGAATGAAGGTGCCTATTTCCATATTGAGGTACGAAAGGACACGAATGAAATCATGAACAGACAACAAGAGCATTTCATTACAAAATATATGAGTCAGACATCCTCGCTGGTTTTGGCAGGAATTCAATGGTTCTTCTTCCTGTTTACCAACACGGTTGTGGTGCCATTATCCATTGGTCATAATTTTCAGATGTCACCGGATGCCATCGCCGCATCCATGCAGCACGCTTTCCTGCTCACCGGAGCTGTGTGCATTCTGCAGGCCGTGTTTGGGCATCGCTACGCGGTCATGGACGGACCGTCCGGTCTGTGGTGGGGATTGACCCTCAGCCTGACCGTCTCCGCATCTTCTGCCGGCATGAGTCTGGAGCGAATCGGGGGCGGACTTGCTGCCGGCTTCCTGCTCGCAGGACTAACCATGGCTGTTCTTGGCCGATTGGGTGCAGCCCATCTGCTGCAGAAACTGTTTACACCCATGGTCAAGAGCGCCATGTTATTTCTCATGACGATTCAGCTGACCATGAATTTCTTCAAAGGCATGATCGGGTATACGGAATTCGGCACATTTAACCTGCCGGTTGCAGCTTTATCTGTAGCTATTGCCTTTCTAGTCGCCCTGATCCAACTGAAGGGAAGAGGCAAACTGGGCAACTACTCCATCCTCATTGGCATTGTGACAGGGTGGATTGCCTACAGTTTTGTGTTTCCAGGCCAGCAGGCAGGATTATCGGGCAATTCTGGGGGGAGTTTGTTTACGCTATTTCCATGGGGAGTACCGACGTGGGAGCCGGGCATTGTTGTAACGGCGTTCTTCGTCGGATTGGTCAATATGACGAATTCAATTACGACATTAAGCACGGTCGAGAAAATATATGAAACACAGACGACAGACCAGCAATATAGACGCTCCTATGTGCTAACCGGATTGTTCAGCATGCTATCCGCATGTGTGGGTGTGCTGCCATTTGGTTTATTTGCTTCGTCTATCGGTTTTCTGGAAAGCACTCGGATTTTGCGGCGTGCTGCTTTTATTATCGGAGCTGCCATGTTATGTATTTTGGGGCTCACCCCTTCGGTGACTGCCTTTTTTGCGCAAATACCACCGAGTGTGGGCAGTGCTGTGCTGTTTGTAGCCTATCTGCAAATGTTTGGAACAGCTCTCCGCACCATTGAAGGTACTGCGTTTAATTCCAAGACGATCTACCGCGTGGCTCTGCCTGTGCTAACCGGCGTGGCAGTGATGAACATCCCTGCAGAGGCATTTCAGGCATTACCGATTTACCTTATTCCGATTATTAGCAATGGTCTCGTGATCGGAGTTATGGTCTCGCTGATTCTGGAGAAAAGTGTGAACTGGTCCAAAATGGAGAATGCTTCTACCGCGAGCAAAACCGTTACTTCACCATGATTCTTCCCTGTCCGGCAAGCATGCGCAGTTCTCTGGACAGGCGATCATGGTTCCCGTCTTGTATCTCAAGCCGTACACCGTAGTGCCAGGTTTCGTTCTCCTCATTGCCCCAGCGCAGTGTTCCTTCCAGATCTAACGGATCTTCAAAAAGAAGCAGATTCATTCCGATCCGGATTTCATTGGACTCCACATGCAGGCTTAGCGGAAATGAAAGCTGGCACCCCGATCGGCTGATATCGATCAATTCGGCCTGAATGGGTTTGTGCGGAGCAGAGACTCCATTAATGCTGATAATGTAAATTTCAAACGTGATGGGTTCCTTCAATGTATAACGAAAAGGCTCTCTTCTAAGGTTGATTGACATAGTTTCCTCCACAAAGTTCAAAAAGTTCATGTTATGGATATATCGTCAATTTGTAGCTGAAAATGAAGAGATATGGCCTTGTTTGCATTGAAGGGGATCCAACACCATATCAGGTAAAAGTGAGCCCTATGCTCGCACTCGCAGACCGTGGATCATAGCTGGAATATATTGATCCCCATGGGAAGCTGTATTCCATATAGGGATACGGTTTGGAGCGGTTAATATGCGGCGCAGCGGAAATTTGATTTTTGAGCCACTCATCATGGGCCAGCTTGCGCTTCATCTCACCTGCTTCGGTCCAGTCATCCCATGAAGAGGGGAATTCTTCGCCGTCCAGTGCCAAACTGGCCTGAACCAGCCGGGACTGATGGAAACACAAGGCGAGGTAAAATGCTTTAACATCTGCAGAGGCATCTGATTTGAATTTATACCACGTGTATCCCGTAGTAAGTTTCTGAACCTCCGTACGATTCTCCCGATAAAACCAACTTCCCTTCAATTCCTCCTCCGTAAGACCGGAATACAATTTCAGACTATCGTGAACCCGAATCACGCCGCTTTCCCATCCGTCCATATTACAGCCCCTCCCTCATTGCATTTTTTCACAAGTATAGCATACACAGATATAGCCCCTGAGTTCCTTTAACCCCGGTGCCTGGCTTGATATAATGGTTGGATATGGTTCTGATTCCTCACCTGAATCAGATGGGAAGGAGCGGATGAAATGCGGCAATTAACTTCGGAACTCCAGCATAAACTGGATCGGCTCGAGACGGGAACGGTTCAGGAAACCGCCGAGAAGCTCCGTCATCTTGGTCAATCCGGAGAGTATATCTTGATCCCGAGTCTGCTGCGGCTGATGGATGATGAGAGTCTTGTTATCCGTCAGGCTGCAGAGCAGGCGGTAGCTCGTTTAATAGAAGCGTGTCCAGTATCCGAACTGGTGTGGCTGAACGAACATGTAAGGGAATGGCGTCCTTCCCCAGTCATTTGGAAGCGGGTCGTGGAACGTGAGGTACATAAGATAGATCAGGCCAGTACAATTCGTTTGTCCATGTTGACGATGCACTGGAGCGGCTACATCAGAGAGGCTGCGGTTAGAAGAATGATTCGGGAGGATGAGTCCTATAGCTTTTCTTATTTGCTGCTTCGGTTGAATGACTGGGTGCCCGAAATTCGTCAGTTGGCGAGAGCGGCACTGGAACTTAAACTGAAGCCCGAGCATGCCAAGCTGTGGATGGAAAATATCATGCTTGTGGAGCGGCTTCGGATCTGTGGACGGGATTCATTCGAGTCTTTTATCGAATCCGTACATCACCTGCTGCGTCAGAAGGAATGCAGGTTTGTCCTTCATAACGCACGGGTATCCCCTGAACCCAGCATCCGTCAGTTCGCTTTTCGGATTTCACTCGAAGCAGAGGGCACGGATGCTGGCATGATTATGGAGCAGGCATTACGGGATGAGAACCCTGCCATCCGGCGATGGGCAGCGCAGCGAGTAGATCGTATGTTGTCCGGTCAGAAGCTGAGAGAGGCCCTTCTTGGCATGCAGCTGGACAGTGTGCCTTCAATCCGCCGAGAAGGTCTGGCTGTACTTGCCACCATGTATCCCGATGATGCAAAGGCCGTTATAATGGATCGGCTTCTGGATTCAAACCTGCCAGTGCGGGATACAGCACGGAGGTATGCCAAAAGGTGGATGAACGTGAGCTATGCGGAGTGGTATCTGGATGTCATCTGGGGTGATGATCAACATCATCTCGCTGCAGCAATTTCAGGACTGGGAGAGACGGGGGACAAGGCAGACGCAGAAGTGCTGTATGAATATGCGAAGCATCCATCGATTGCCGTACGAAAAGCAGTTATCCGCGGATTAATGCGGCTGGACGCTTCTTCATACGGAACGCATTTTGTAGATTCGCTAAAAAGCCCGCAACCTGGCATTTCCCGGGAGGCCTGCCGTGCACTTATGCATCATCCCTATCTCATTCAGCCTGATGTAATGGCTGATCTGTTGTCGGACCCTGATGCCCTGCCTCATGTAGTCCGCAATGTGCTGCGCATTATTTCCTCCATGAGCAAGTGGAATCAGGTCGGACTGCTGCTGCAGCAGCTTCCAGCGGCAAGGCACGAATGGGTGAAACAAGCCATTCATCGCCAGTTGTATAACTGGGCCAGGTACCCGAACCGCAGCTACGGCGGAAGATTGTCCGCGGCAGAACGGGGACGTCTTCATAAGCTGCTGTCGTTATGCGGGCAGGAACTGGACGGTGATCTGTTGCTACGCTTGGAGTGGATAATGCAATAAATCATGACGATCAGAGAGGAAGATAAGAATGCGTGGGACATTTCAACTCGTGACGGGAACGGCAACCATGTGCCTGTTCGATCTGGCTTCGTTAAAACACCGTGTAGAAGAACCGCCCGACTGGTGGTCCATTCCGGAAGATGAACTGGCTGAGGTGAATGCGGGTCATTGTCTCTTTTTCAATCTGGGAGCAGATGGATTGTATGAGGTGACATGGAGTGTGGACATCTCGGATACAGCTAGCAAAGTGCAAGAAACGGAAGGTTTGCAGGTATTCTATCTGCAAGTTCCGTCCGGCAACGTATTTCTGGGTGCAGCTGAAGATGTCAGTGGGGGAGAACTGGAGCCAGATGAGTCATGCGATGGAATAACACTATCGCTGCAGCCGGGAAATGTAGCTTGCATCGTCTCAAGAGAAGGCAATCAGATCTCACTGACGATTCAACCGGGTGCTCAAGGACACAATGATCTGGATAGTCTGATCCGGATTTGAAGTGTTTTTATAAGGATAGACAGGTCTTATAGAACTCAAGAAGTGAAGAAAACTGAAGCGGAGGAATTCACATGCCGAATTGGAATTTCACATCGATCACAGATTCAGATAAACTGCATCAACATATGCGGATACTCGCTGCACTGGATATCATCCTGTCGGAGGAGGAATGGCTTCGTGTACACCGATATGAAGCAGAGCTGCAGCCTGGTGTCGCTTTGGGGAGTATCGCCAACGGGGCAGGAGATCACCTGCATGTGTTGTTTACCCCATCGGGTACCTTAATCAAAGGATTTGATCATGAATCTCCCCTAAGCCCCCATGCTCGTGACGATGGTGAAGTCTATCCGGGCATGTATGATGAAGTGCCAAAGGCATTGAGAGCAATCTTGGAGGACCAGGAAGAGAGAATGGAACCCGAGGATGTTACCTTTTGTATTTGGCAGGAGGGAAAAGACCCTGAGTGGAAGACAGGAAGCTGGATTCAGCAAGCGTTAATCGAAGAAAGCGAAGACGACGCCACAGGCGGTGCCGATTTTTTGCTGGGCTATATTGAGGAAACGCCAGAGGCGTTCGTTGATTGGGCAGAGGGTTATTACGAGTCACATGAACTGCCGCTGTCTGCGATTGCTGAAGTATATGAAGGAAAACCAGTGACGCCAGGTTTAATCAGGAAGCTATGTCCTGAACGTGATGTAGAAGCAGCACTGGATGAGCTGCAGCAACGTGGTTATGTCATAGAACGAATGGAATAGAGGGTGGGGGGACAGCAGTCGTGTATAAGCAGCAACTAGAACGCATAAGCGAGAAGTTGAAGAATCTTCAACGTTTGGATGCGGATATGAGCTTGTTTGGGGCAGAGAACCACGAGTATGAGATGGAGCGGGTATGGACATCGGAAGAGATCACAGGGTTCGAACAGAAATGGAAGATTACTTTGCCAGAGGAGTATCGGGCCTTTCTGCTGCATATCGGGTCGGGAGGAGCAGGTCCGTATTACGGACTGGAGAAGCCGGAAGATGGGGTGTATGCCGTCATTGGATATGACGATGAGCTGAATGCTATCTCGGATCCATTTCCCTATGTAGAAGCTTGGAACTGGGAAGTTGACTGGTATGATGACAGCAAGGAAGAAGAAGAGTGGGATGTACTGGACCATGATTATCTGGATCCTAAACGGTCGGCAGGCCTGCTGCGCATCAGTGATTTTGGCTGCGGCATTTCCATGAATCTGGTTTTGAATGGACCATGCAGCGGGGAGATCTGGACCGATGATCGGGCGAATCGCAGCGGCATCTATCCGGATCATTATTTCGGCAATACGG
This sequence comes from Paenibacillus sp. PvP094, assembly GCF_040546835.1. Taxonomy (NCBI): domain Bacteria; kingdom Bacillati; phylum Bacillota; class Bacilli; order Caryophanales; family Paenibacillaceae; genus Paenibacillus; species Paenibacillus sp. PvP094. The sequence continues at coordinate 3,670,349 of NZ_JBEPOM010000001.1, forward strand.
AACGTCTGCGCTTTCTGGATTGGTATGAGTTATGGCTGGATCGTTCCATCCATGAATTGAATGAAGAGTAGGGGATTCTTGATGGTAAAAAAAATGAACAGGATTGCATTATTGCTCGTGCTCATTTTATATTTCATTTCGTTTTACTCATTATATGCCAATATGAATAATCAATGGTTGATCGCTCCGCCTGCCTATGTGCTGCTCGTTTTTTCTATATTCGTTCTTGCGCTAGCTATACTTGGTTTTCAAGATCGATCGAACAACTTTGCGAAGCTAAGAAGCTGGATCTCGGTGATCTTCTCTTCAGTCCTCATTTTCCTGCTACTTGTTGTTGCATCATTTACTGCGATGTTCTCCGGATCAAAAGTATTACTCACGACGACACATTCGCCAGATCAGCATTATACATTGAAATTCTATAAAACGGATGCGGGTGCAATGGGGACATTCGGCGTTGTGGGGGAATTAGTGGGACCGCTTTGGTTTCGAAAAGTGGTCTATTCAGAGCGAAAAGCAGATCAAGTCCATTTGCAATGGAGCAATAATCACACCGTTGTCATTAATGAGCACCAATTGAATTTATCGTTAGGGGAAATCTGGATTCCACAATAGTACTCATTGAGAATAACTAAGCTTTCTAGGGACCCCGTTGTAACTCATGTAAATCAGTGATAACCATTTAACGTGAGTGAAAATAACTGATTCGACTTTACATAAATAAATAGGGTTTATAAAAAACGTACGATGATCTATAAAGCACATTTTAATAAAGAACAGTACGGATTAATGAATGATCTCTGTCTTAAACAGGGGTCATTCTTTTTATCGTTTAACTCAAAATATCTCCAGACAGCCTTGAGCCTTATTGGGCGTGTTTACTCTGTTTTGCAAGTGGGTTCATTGGTATGTGGGAAAATAATAAAACCGTTTGGTGCAGTTACCCGTCTTATACCACAGAAAGAGAGAGAAGGAGGGAACCGGGGTGGAGACCAAAGCCGAAATGAAGAAGATGATATTCGTGCAAACCGAAGATGAGACGGTGTTTGTTCAGTCCATCATGGAGCATCAAGATACGCTGATTTCCATTGCCTACAGCTATCTCCGCAATCGTCATGATGCTCTGGAAGCTGTGCAGGAGATGACATGCCGGGCCTGGACGAAGCGTCGGAGTTTAAAAAATGAAAAAGCGTTCAAATCCTGGATCATTCGTATTCTGATCTATGTCTGTATTGATGAACAGAGACGCCGCAAGCGAACCACACCGCTGGCTAATGACGGTTTGGAGGATGTGTTTGCAGAGGTCGCAGTTGCAGGCCAGGATGATAACCGGATTGTCATGTGGGGATTTTTGCAGAAGATAAAACCGAAATACCGCCATGTATTACTGCTGAAATATTATAACGACATGACACTGAGTGACATTGCCTTGATCCTCGGGAAACCCGAAGGCACCATCAAAACCTGGCAGCACAAGGGGCTGGAGCAATTACGCAAGCTGATGAAGAACAGGGGGGATTGGCATGAAAATTAGCCAGGAGGAAAAAGCACTGCTCGCAGACGCCTATCAGGTTGAAATGGAGAAACAGCATTTGAACCCGGCAGATACGGCGTTTGCCATCCAGCGAGGGCTTGCAAAAGCAAGAGCGAGGCGAACGACAAGCGGTCTCCCGATAAAATGGGTCACTGCTGTGCTCATAACGGCAATTGCTGCCGCGTGTTTCCTACTTGGGCCATACCGAGGGATTATTATCCCCCAGACAACAGCTGTTGAACCCATTCAGGACTGGGGAGTGCTGGAGCCTTTTCGAAAACTGGCTGAGACGGACGTTAGCGGGAGTACGATCGAATCTGCAATGAATAATGGCTATGTTCAACTTGTCGACCGTACGGTGAAATCGGGAATATATCAATTTACCGTTAATGCAGTAATGGCAGATGAGAACAAGTTAATTGTGTTATATACAGCCAAGACAGACGATACTCAAGAAGTCTATTCGGTTGTGAATACCAAGATGACAAACGCGGTAACGAATAATGTATTGGGCGACGGAAATATTAGAGGGGTGCATCATTCAGAAGATGAGCACACCATTTATGGTCAAAGCGCCATAGAGTTTCAAAAAAATCAGCCCTTGCCTGAACAAGTCATGATGAATGTACAGATTTCATCAGTTGTTCCGAACCAAGGGACTGATTCAGATGCAGTCAAAAAGGAACGGAAATATCAATTTTCAAAAAAAATGAACGTCACTTTCAATCTGGACCCTAAATTCTCGATTCCACAGACAGAAGTCTTAGAACTGAATAAGCTATTCACAGTTGGTGGATATGAGGTTATGTTATCTGAAGTAGAATTATCCCCTCTTGTGACTCGTGTCAGATTCATTTATGAACCTGGCAAAAAGATTGATTACGAAACCAAACTTTCCATCTACGATGTAGTTAACCCTATTAAAATTGTTTCTACAACCAAGGATGGTAAGCAGTTAGAGTTATCCTCGGTAGGAGGAATTGGCACCGAAGACGGCATGATCCACTCGTTCAGCAGCAACCTGCTTGATAATCCACAATCGTTGGTGTTAAAGCTGCTTGCACCGGGCAAAGTGTATGATGATCTTCAGGAAGCAGAACGCGATATGATCGAGTTGAAAATCAAATAGACTGGTTTGTTGCATCAGGATTCAGCGGAATCAACCTAATTGGCCTGCCTGTACGTAACAGCGTACGAGGCAGGCTTTTTGGTTTATCTCTCGATTGATATGGAAGCCTATTATTTTGCTGTAGTATATAAATTTTAAATTTAGAATACCGATATACATAATGTAGCGCTTATTTCATGTTTATGAAGTTAATTTGTACTATGCTACAGCGCGGGGGATTTGCGGATTGCGTATAAGCAGGACCATAGACCAATGGAATGTAGTACAGAGTTGCCCTACAACACCACATTTACCTAGATAAAGGACGGGGAACGGATGAATCGGTATGATGAAATTATTTGGAAAAGGAACAAGCTGATCAGTATCATTTTGTGGATTATTCTTGCGATTGGTGTGAGTCTGAGCTTCATGCTCCCCAAGCTGCTTGTTTCCAATGGGATTGCCATTTTGTTTGCAGCCTGGGTTACATACGCTAATGTGAAAAGAAAACATATTCATTTAATTCCTTGGCTGTTTACCATTTTGATTACCTTATGTGGGGTCTATGTCGGTTGGGGTACGGTTAACCTTACGATGAGTCTGGTAATAACCGCTGTTTTGCTGCTCATTCCGAACAAGAAGTTTTTTATGATTGGTTTTTTTGTCTTACTAGCCCACAGTGTGCTCCAGCTATTTGTTATAAACACAGCTCATGCTGATGAACTTATAGAGAATATCGTTAACGTTGGACTGTTCGCTCTTACTGGAGCAATCCTGATGTTAGTCTCCCATTTGAATCAAAGACTTTTCCTGGACAGCGAAGTCCGCTGGCAGGAAGTAGAGCAATCCAAACACAGAGTAGAGACGATGATGGAACGTGTCAAAGCTTCGGTGGAAGGTCTGTCTCTTTATACGGATCAACTGAAACAGAAGGTGGACGCGACCGGGTCCATCACGCATGAAGTGACGCTCGGATTCAGTGAAGTGGCCAAAGGCGTTGAGTTCCAGGCGACCAGCGTAGCAGAAATTTCGGAATCTCTCTCCTTGTCGGATCATCATATCCGTGATGTTGCTTCCTATTCGTCTCAAATGAAAGAACTGTCCGCCAGTATGGCATCCAGTACGGAAACGGGAAGTGCACAGATGGACCATCTGAATGTGCAGATGCAGGAACTCTATGAGACGATTGATACCACGGCTTCCGATATGAGAAAGTTCAATGAGGAAAGTGAAGCAATGTCCCTGATGTTGAACAGTATCTCGGATATTGCGAACCAGACCAACTTGCTTGCACTCAATGCTGCGATCGAAGCCGCTCGTGCAGGCGAACATGGACGCGGATTTGCCGTGGTCTCGGAGGAAGTTCGCAAGCTGGCAGAGCACTCTGGTCAGTCAGCAAGTGAGATTGGCACCATTTTGACCCGGTTAAAAGGGCAAACACAGGCACTGACGGATCGCTTCGAACGCATTCGCCTTGCTCTTCAGGAAGGAAGAGATAGCGTGCAGACTGCAGAAGTTGTGTTCCGTACGATTAATAGCAATTCCCAGGAAGTGCTGAATCAGGCTATGGATATTGAGAGCAGTTCCGCCACGATGAAGGAATCCTCCACCAAAGTCGTGAATGAGGTTTCCGAGATTTCAAGTGTGACTCAGCAATCCAGTGCCGCTACGGAAGAGATTCTTGCCAGTATGGAGGAGCAGCGCAACCTGACTCAGAAGATGGTGGACAGCTTCGGTGAGCTGGAGCAACTGATTCTGAACCTAAATGAGCTGGTGTCGGATCATCAGATGTCCTCTTCTGTCACTGAAGAGAAGGCTGCTGATCGTCCTTCACCAAGTGTGGCACCGATCGATACGCTGTCAGCTTAGAGGTAGGATACCTTTTAGTAGAAAATGTAGAGCCCGCCCGTACGTACGTTCATCGTCGGGTGGGCTTTTTTGCTGCCAAGTGGTGACTTGAACCCCATGAATATCTCCTTTACAGTGTAATGTAGAGTGTGAAGTGCAAGGAGGAGTATAGTAAATGAATTGGATTGAAATCAGTAAGTCCAAAGATGTGGAACAAGTTTGCGCAGCTATACATAGCCTGGATATCAATGAGCGAGATGAACGAGGACGTACACCGCTTATGCTTTTCTTGACGCATCGCATGCCAGCTGAGGCCATTAAATGTCTGTTGGAACAGCAAGCAGACTTGGAAGCGGAGGACAAACTCGGCGATACCGCTCTAAAAAAAGCTGTGAAGTTCAAGCAGATCGAAGCTATCCAGCTGTTGCTTGAATATGGGGTGAAGCTGGATTCTGCATATGGAATTCAGGCAACGGCCTGGAACGCTGCTAGGAGGGACCCGGACATTGCAGATATGCTGCTCGGTACCGCGGGCTCGGTAAGACTTCGGCTGACTCAGGCGGAACAAGCCATCGTGGATGAAATTTTGTACGAGGAAGCTTCAGAGAGGGCAGCCGCGAAGATCCGTGAGCTGGACTCAGCTGTACTTCTGCATGCTGTCGTGAACGGGTATAACTGGGATGACAGTCCCGAGCCTATGCTGGCTGTTTGTGAACATCCTGCCTGTGCCGAGATCACGATGCTGGACATGGCAGAGCTGCTGGATGCCGATTATTGGCTGGAGATGGACGAAGATGAAGTGAACCAAAGCGAGGATGGACCAGGTTATCGCCAGCTTGCCGAGCTGCTAAGCGTGAAGTGTCCAACAGCGTTCCACAAATGAATTGTGAATACAAAACAAGAGCATGTTCTGGGCTCAACTAGAGATGCTCTTTTTTTGTATATTAGTAAATAATGTGATTCTAGGCGAGCGCCTAATCTGTCTCCATATTCAGCGGTCCATGATGGGACTGGAAAAAATGCAAAGAGGACTGAATTACCTCGTCTCGGGTAGAGGGAACTTGAGCTAGGTTGAATTCCAGCAGCCGGAATACATAATCATTGCTGTCTTCGTCGTAATAAACGACACCTTCCTGGTAAAAACCGCCTTTCAATGTCGTCACATATGATGCTGTTCGGTGATTCTCTCCCTCCGTTCCGACATTATTCCATTCGTCAAAAGACATAGGTTCATAAACAGTGAAGCCCTGTTCATCTGCCCAGTCGGCCTGATCGGGAAAATATGTTCCAATGTTGTTTATGGCACAGCCTTGACAGGCCCAGGCGTTATCCGAATAATGCAGATTCTCTTCTGTATTATCCGGATTCATCAGTGTGAGTCCATATGAACCGTTCGCCCCTACGCTTCCCGAAGCTTCCCAGCCTGCTGGAGCTAATAATAGGTAGCCGCCTGGCATGTCTGATCTATACACCAGTACAGCTTGCAGCTTGTCTTTAAGATCCGGTGAGAGTTCGTAACTCATCTCCGGAACTCGGGGAGGTGCAGATCTGATATAACTTCGATCACTGTCCACGCTGAGATCTGCTTCCGTCAACTGCAGAGGCAATACAATCTGACTTCCATCTGTTCCTGGAAAAACGATTGTTTCCCTCGTCGATTGAGCAGGTGCCGATGCATAGCCATTTCCCCAGGTGCCAGTGGTAAACCCGGCATACATTCCACATACAAGCAGAGGAACGGCAGCGATTGCTGCGAACCATCCTATTTTGCGACGGGGTTTGACCGATGGGTGCTGTTCCACGTTTTTCCCCATTCCTTGCTCAACTCCTTATCCAATAGTCACTAGCTTAGTGTTCGGTTCGTTACGGTCTTGATTGGGCGTAGATAAAAAGGTACCAAGTTATAGGCGCTGATGCACCGTGTCACACCAGATCATGCATGTTCGGCGAGCTGTACCTCGAAGCCGTCCGGGTCGGCAATGTAGAGGAAGCGTAGATGTGGATTCGGCTGAACAGGCCCGCGAACAATGGGAATATTCAGTGCTGCCAGTCGTTCCATGGCTTCTTCCAGTGAACTCACCTCGTAGCCGATGGACACGCCAGATTCTTTTTTGAGGATGGATTCACTTCCCTCAATCAGCTCCAGCATGGTTTCATTTTCTGTGCCCAGCATGGCAATTTGCCGCCCACGACTTTCGAATTGACGCTGGATTGGAAGCCCGAGCATGCCGTGGTAGAACCCAAGCGAGGCTTCCAGATTGCGCACCCGAAGCGTGATCCAGTTTAATTTGATCAACATGGGTGAATCTCTCCTTTTTGTCTCCTATATATCAATGTTACGTCCATTATACGACAAGCAAGGAGGGTGTACCCATCCTTGTCTGTGAACAACAAAAATAGCTGCCGAAATATTCGGCAGCCCAATGATATAATTCCGGTTGAAACTTTATAAACCGCTACGCTTTCCCATTATGTGTGTTTGGTTTATAAGCGCAGACCATCTTTCAAACTTACTGAATCAGATCCACTGCACCCTGTGGTACAAAAGCATCTACCCCGTTATACACGATTACGCCTTCCAGCGCAGTCTTTTTGCCGTTAACCAGCGCAATATTTTTGTAGATTTGCAGTTCTACTTTAGTGCTGCCTTTGGTAACCAGAATCTTAGGATTTTTGGCATCTGTCAGATCCAGCTTGTACGTAGCGCCTTTGGCTGTGAATGCTTGTTTGGCAGGAACAAACAGCTGTTTGCTCACGCTATCCAGCTCTAGATTCAATACGCGCGCCATATATTTAGCCACATCCGTATTGTCGATTACGCCGAATGGACGGTCATTGTTCGGAGCATACGTGTAGAGCACAACGTCTCCGCCTGTGTGACCACCAGTTGTCCAGCCAATGCCTGCGCGTTTGCTGATCATTGGTCCGATGGCGTAGTTCAGGCTGCCTGGCTCGGCTGCCTTAATGGTAGCGATCTCCTCGGATGTCAGGTCGGAAATGCCATAGTATTGTTTCATGACAGCTTTGATATTGGTGCGTTTGGCATTCAGCTTCGCTTCCACGCCTTCACCTGTCAGCTTGGCCTTTTTCAAAGGTCCGATAAATGTGGACAATGGTTCTTTGTCATAGGTGCCCGTTGTTGCATTGTTACCGATCGTGAGACCGCCGTTACCGTGGTCCGTTACTGCCACAACAGCTGTCTCTCCATCTGCTTTGGCAAAATCCATGGCTACTTTTACGGCATCATCAAATGCCAGCACGTCACTGATAATTCCGATCGGATCGTTGGCATGCGCAGCCCAGTCCACTTTGCTGCCTTCAACCATGAGGAAGAAACCGTCTTCGTCTTTGGACAGAACATCAATGGCTTTGGAAGTCATTTCAGCAAGGCTTGGTTGCTTGGCAGGGTCACGGTCCATATCATAAGCCATGCCTGCAGGTGCGAACATTCCCCACAGTTTACCGGAGTTTGAGGCATTCATGGCAGCCGGTGTGGTCACGTAATCGTAACCGAGTGCTTTAATAGAAGAGACCAGATTTTCACCGTCTTTGCGACCCGCCGGCTCAAGGTAGCGACTTCCGCCGCCCAAAACAACATCGAGGCCGTTATATACTTGCTGTTTGCTGAGTGCGTCGTAATTTTTGCGATCCGGATAGTGGGCAGAGAAGTCTGCCGGTGTAGCGTGCATAATCTCGGAGGTGGCTACAATGCCGGTTGCCTTGCCTGCCAATTTGGATGCCTCCAACACGGATGCAACGGGTTTCTTGGCATCTCCAGGCGCGATAGCCTTCTGTCCAGGCATGGTTGCCTTGTCTGGCAGTACGCCAACATATCCTGTATGTGATTTATAACCTGTAGCAAAAGCCGTTCCCGCAGGAGCCGAGTCCGCAATCGGAGCATCCGCGGAGTGTGTGCGAACCATACCGCTTGCCATGGAATCCAGAGTCAGGGAGGACCCTTTGTACCAGCGGGCCAGTGCAGTGGCATCGTTAGCCATACCGTCCGGAATCAGGATAATGACATTTTTGATCGGTGATGATGATGCGGGTGCAGCAGTGACGTCAGCAGCCCATGCTGCGCTGCTTCCTCCCAGCGTAGCTGTAACAACTGTTGTAACCGCGAGCATCATTTTGGCCGCACGGGCATTGAACCGGTTTAACATGAATACATCCTCCTAAAATAGATATGTATAGTTTGGTATCCAAAAACCAGTGTATACAACAATTGCTAAACGAACGTAAGGAATGGGTTAACTAAATGTAAAATTTACGATTATGATGCATAATCAGGAATGAGAGGGTGTAAGCCATGGCTGAGATGAAGAGGTTTACAGCGGAACCTCAGTTCGGTATGATTTTTGTATTAAACGATGTTGCGTTGGACAAGGGGATGTGAGTGCATGTACCGAATCGGAATTGTAGGACCGAAGCCGTCCATTGAGCGGACCATGCGTGCTGTGGAGGGGCAGGAGCTGGAGGCTCATTTTGAGTTGTATCCCTATGAACATGCACGCGAGACGGGCGAGATTATTACGAGGAACCGCGAGAAAGTACACGGGTGGGTGTTTACGGGTCCCATTCCTTATCTGACAGCCCAGGACGTCTTGCGTGAAAAAGAACATGCCATCTACTGCCCGCCTACCGGGGCCAGCTTGTACAAAGCCATGCTGCAAGCCATTTATACACTGGACAATCCGGTGAAGGAAATCTCCATTGATATGACGGGGAATGAAAGCTGGGGGCTGATGGACAGTCTTGAGGAATTGAATTTCTCGGATGAGCAGCTGCGAAAATACGTTTTTTCCACCGATTACGATGTCGAAGACATGATCCAATTCCACGTTCGTCACTGGGAGGAAGGGCAGACCAAGGCAGCCATTACCTGTCTGTACGCTGTATATGAAGGATTACTTCAGAGAGGGGTCCCTGTCTTCAAGATTGATTCCACCAAGCTGGAGACGGTGCAAGCGGTACGAATGCTGATTGAGCAGATTCGCAGTTCTGCATTCAAAGACAGCCAGATTGGCGTGTTAATGGTTGAGATTGAAGGGTGGCATGCAGCCGGTGAACAATCGACGGAACGGTATCAGCTGCAGCATATGGAGCTCAAGATCAAAGGCATCCTCCTGCGTCATTGTGAACAAATCGATGGTTCCCTTCACCAGGATGGTACAGGACGATATCTGATGTATGGTTCCAGGGGTGGAATGGCCCGTAACATGGATTCGTTGCATACGGCGATGCACCAGCTTGAGCTGGATACGGATCTGCTTTCCTTTGCCGGGATCGGGTTTGGTGAAACTGCATTTGATGCAGAGCGTCATGCCCGGAAGGCGATCCAATATGCCAAGGACGATGAAGCTGGACGTGTGATTGTCTATGAGACGGATGGGACGATTGTGGAGGCAGCGGGTGAGGATCAGGAATTATCCTATGAGATGTATTCAAGTGATACCGAATTGCTCGAACAGTTGAACAAGGCAGGGGTTAGCATTCGTACATTTCAGAAACTGAAGGCATACATACGCCGGATGGGCAGAGAAGAATTTACGGCCAGTGAACTGGCATCAGGATTATCAATGACCATCAGGCACGTACAGCGAATTCTCGGCAGTCTTACGGCATACTCCCTGGCTGAAATCACGGGAAATGAGCTGAATACCCGCAGAGGACGGCCAAGTAACCGATATCGGCTGCTGCGTTAGATTTACGAACATAGAGACGGAATAAGGATACCGATGTTGCAACCTTAGCTCTCATGTCCACTCCTGGTGGACAATGTGAACGGGATGCAGATCGGTATTTTTTATGTTTAGTGTCAAAATACATAACATAAGTATTGAGTTTTGTACGGAGTTAATTATATAATGTCCTAAAATTACGACATTTTCGTTAAATGTACGTTAATATCACAGTCAGGGGGTATTTGCATGGTGAAAGCGGAAAGGCAGGAGAGTACAGGACTTTTTGGTTGGGTAGAGAAAGTGGGGAATAAGCTTCCCAATCCGTTTTTATTGTTTATCTATCTCATTGTCGCCCTGATGTTTGCTACCCTTGTACTGTCGTTCTTTAACGCGACAGCACATAACCCGATTGACGGAGAGAAGGTTCAGGTCAAAAACCTGCTGAGCCGAGAGGGAATACAGTGGCTGCTGCCGAATGTGGTAAAGAACTTTGCTGATTTTAAACCACTTGCTTCGATTCTGGCACTGGTACTCGGAATTGGTCTCGCTGAGAAAGTAGGTCTTCTGGAAGCGGTCATGCGCAAAATGGCTGTTCGGGTACCCGCCCGCTATGCCAGCTATCTTGTCATTTTCATTGCATTCTTCAGTCATGTGTCTTCAGATGCAGCGCTTGTCATCATGCCTCCGCTCGGAGCATTAATTTTTCTCGCTGTAGGCAGACATCCGATTGCCGGATTGATCGCAGCCATTGCCGGCGTTGGTGCTGGTTTCACCGCAAATATGCTGATTGTGACGACGGATGTATTGCTGTCAGGCATCAGTACCGAAATTGCCGCCTCGGTAGATCCAAGTGTGGGTGTTACGGTCTTGGATAACTGGTACTTCATGTCCGCTTCTGTCATTGTGCTGACACTGGTCGCAGGTTTTATGACCGACAAATTCCTGGAACCGCGCCTGGGCAAATATGAAGGGGAACGTGTTTACAAGCTGGAAGCTCCAACACCTGAAGAAAACCGGGCACTGCGTGCAGCCGGTATTGCCGCCCTTATTTTTATCGCTGTCATCGCGTTTATGGTGGTACCTTCGAATGGCATTCTTCGCAATCCGGAAACAGGCAGTGTGATGGGTTCGCCTTTTCTTGCAGGGATTGTGCCTGTCATTTTACTGTTCTTCTTCACCGTAGCACTAACTTACGGCATTAAACTGAAAGTGATTCGGAACCAGAATGATCTGCCGAAATTGCTGATTGAACCGATCAAAACGATGGCAGGTTTCATTGTGATGGTCTTCCCGCTATCCCAATTCGTGGCGATGTTCAACTGGAGCAACATGGGTAAGTTTCTGGCACTGACTATCACGGATCTGCTTGAAAAAACGGGTATTAATGGCATCCCGGTGGTGATTGGACTGATCTTCCTGTCTGCGTTGCTAACGATGTTTATTGCAAGTGGATCTGCGATCTGGTCCATTCTGGCTCCTGTATTTATCCCGATGATGATGCTGCTTGGATTCCATCCGGCGTTCACTCAAGTCATTTTCCGGGTATCCGACTCGGTTATCATTCCACTTGCTCCGGTATCGCCTTTTGTACCCTTGTTCGTCGGATTTTTACAGGAGTACCGTAAGGATGCCAAGCTCGGAACGTATTATTCCTTGATTTTGCCATATTCCATTGCATTCTTCTCCGTCTGGGTCGTCATGGTCATTCTCTGGTACGTCTTCAACCTGCCACTTGGCCCGGGAGTTCACGCCAGATTATAGGAGATCGACTGATTCGGAAATAAGAGAGTTGAGAGAGGGGAACCGATATGATCGACATTATTGCGCTTCGAAGAGAGCTGCATCAATATCCCGAATTGGGATTCACGGAATTTCGTACTGCGACCAAAGTTGTACAGATGTTAACGGCATTAGGCTATCGTGTGACGTATGGAAAAGATGCCATTGATGACGTGTCCCGGCGGGGGCTGCCCAAACCGGAAGTACTGGAAGGTGCCTATCAGCGTGCTCTTCAGGAAGGAGCGGAGCCCGCTATCGTGGAACAGATGCGCGGCGGATTTACCGCTGTTGTCGCCGAGCTGGATGGAATTCAGGAAGGGCCGACAACGGCATTTCGCTTCGACATGGATGCACTGCCGATTCGTGAAAGCGGGCAGGACAAGCACGTGCCACAGTCGGGGCAGTTCCGCTCGAAACATGAAGGCATCATGCACGCATGCGCACATGACGGGCATACCAGCATTGGTCTAGCACTGGCAGAACGGTTAAGCGACCGACAATTCGCCGGGACGGTTCGTCTGCTGTTCCAGCCTGCCGAAGAGGGAGTACGCGGTGCATATGCCATGGTGGAAAAAGGCATGCTGGATCAGGTGGATCGCCTGTTCTGCATGCATCTCGGCACTGACGTATCATCCGGTCATGTCAAAGGGGCCTCCGCTGGTTTCCTGGCAACGACGAAGCTGGAAGCACACTTTACCGGGGTATCCTCTCATGCGGGAGCTTCACCTGAAGAAGGGCGGAATGCGCTGCTTGGTGCGGCAACTGCCATGCTTAATATTCATGCCCTGCCAAGATTCAGTACCGCTGATACACGCATCAATGTGGGCATTTTGGAAGGAGGAACTGGCGCGAACATCATTGCCGAGCACGCTCGCATGGTGATTGAGACGCGTTCCACGAAGGAAGAAACGAATCTTGAACTGGAGCGGCGTGTGCGTCAGATTCTGGAGCATAGTGCAGCCATGCATGAGTTAAGGGTTACCGTTGAGATTGTAGGCGGAGCTATTCCGATCAGGTGTGATATGGAACTTGCGGAGCTTGCCGTGAAGAAGGCAGAAGGGATATCCGGAATAAGACATGCTGAAGCGATCTCGGATGGCGCTGCCCTGGGAAGCGAAGATGCAAGTTATATGATCAAACGTGTACAGGAGCAGGGTGGACTTGCCACGTATATGATTGTGGGCAGTGACCTGCCCGCACCCCACCACCATCCTGAATTCGATATCGATGAAGCGGTTCTCGCGCCGGCGGTGGAATGGCTGGAACGATTGGCTCGCAGCGTTTAAAGCAGCAGAGATGGCACATTAGCAGGCAACAAAAAAGGACATGAGAGCGTGATGCTCTCATGCCCTTTTGAGATTTCGTGGACTCGGTATGCAGCAGGCAGCTGCTGGAACAGCCGCCTGCTGCATACTGGACTATTTTTTCTCGAAGAAGCTAAGTGTCCCCGTACTCTCATCCGCACTTACAAATATGCTGCGGCCGTTAACCCGGTGGATTCCTTCCGGTGACTCACCAGCTGTCGGAATCAGGCCGAGGTAGGCCGGGGTTACCGGGTCGGCCAGATCGAAGAACAGAATGGCATCGGCCCGTTCAGAGGCTACGGCAGCATAGGTTGTGCCGTCTACAGTGGATACCGTCAGATTCTCGACCTCACTGCCTTTGTTGGGACTGCGATCATCCGGGTATAAACCAACCCCCGCGGTTGCTTCATCGATCAGGTTTTGGCTGTCATATACCCGCTTGCCCTGCAAATCCCAGACGGCGATATTGCGTCCGCCTGCTTTAACACCATCGTCAAACTCGTCTTTGCCCAAGTCGCCTTCATTGGCAGTCAGCACGTATTTGCCATCTGCAGAGAACGCAATACCGTCTGGCTCATAGCGGGCTGTCAGGCTCTCGGTGAACTGAACGACACCGTCATCGTTCAGATCGGCTTGATGTGAGGTGGTACCGAGCGAGAAGATCGAGCTGATCTGTTTCGTTTGCAGGTCGATGATGGCAATGACATTGTTCTCCTGCAATGTGACAGCTGCGGTTTTGCTGTCCGGGCTGATGGCAACATACTCTGGCTGCGGGTCATGCGGATAGCTTGCACCGCTCACATCTTCCAGAGACACAGGCAGGTTGGTTACCTCTCCTTCAAGGACGTTTCCGCCGTCAAACGATACAATCATGATGCTGCCTGGGCGTTTGGCATTAGGGTAATCGATCTCGTCCGCAGCTTTGTTCAGTTCCTCATCTTCAATCGCAATCACGGCGTGCAATCCATCCGGGGACAATGCGATGGAGTCTGGCCCGACCCCAAGCTCATATGTCTTCAGGGTTTTGTAGGTTGCAAGATCAACAACCGCCAGTAGCCCCTTGTTCGCCTCGGTATCTGTATCGCCGGTACGAATAACGGCGAGGCCATATTTGCCGTCCTTGGATACGGTTACGCTAGTTACCTCTGCTTTGGCAGAGAGATCATGGAAGCTGACGGTTTTCAGAACGTTCACGTTGTTCAGATCAGCAATATCCAGCACGGAAATGCTGCCATTGTCTGCTTCAGTTACGAGGAGGCGCTTGCCGTCCGGAGTGGAGGCAGCAATTTCGGCTTTGCCGCTTGGCATCTGGAAGGCCGCTGTCTGTTCAAATCCGGTTTTATTTTGGCGCAGGATCACCTGATCCGTAATCCGTTTCAACGTTTGTGGGGAAACGTATGTCGTTCCTTTCGTAACATAACTTTTGCTGTCCAGCTGCGTTTGTACCCCGTTAATGGTAGCTGTAGCTGTTCCGACCGGAAGCTGCACTCGGACTTCACCCAACTGGATGTCGGCACTGCGACTGCTGCTGTCCCAAGTGACGGTTCCCTGCATATTTTGAATGGCTGTTCGTAGTACGACATGATTAGTAGATTCGGATGCGCTTGCCGCATGAACCATCGATGTGTAGCTGGCTGCTCCTGCGCCGAGTATAGCTGTCATGGACAAAACGGCGAGCCATTGATTTCTCTTTTTCACAGTTCCAGATCCCCTTTACCGATTCATGGTTGATAGTATGTACAATTGTTTTAGTATAGGGGCGAATTGTTAAGCCGAGGTTAGCGAACTAAAGCAGTTTTGTAAAAATATCGAGTAATGACATCCAAGTGAAAAAAGCCTACTGGCAGAGCAGAGCTCAGTCCAATAGGCTTTACTTGGTATATGGAAACCATGTGGAAATGTACAGACTTAGAACCAGCGGCTCAGGTCTGGATATCCGGTCGTTGCCCAAGCTCCATCCACGATGAGGCTGGAACCGGACACATATCCCGCATCTTCGCTCGCAAGGAACAGGGCAGGTCCCGTCATTTCTTCCGGCTGAGCAGCACGTTTCATCGGAATCCGCTCCATGTAGGCTTCTTTGATATCTGCGTTGGAGAGCAGTTCCGCAGTTAATGGTGTATCGATGAGACCCGGTAGAATGGCATTAACACGAATGCCGTTACGCGCCATTTCGAGCGCTCCATTCTTGGTAAGCATTTCGACACCAGCTTTGGCAGAGGCATAGGCCGATCCGGCATACATAGGCACGTGGGAGTTGAGGGAAGCCACGTTTACGATGGCTCCGCCACCATGTTTAGCCATCTCAAGGGCTTCATGCTTCATGCTCAGGAAGACACCTTTCATGCACAGATCCACGGTGAAGTCCCAATCTTTCTCCGATAGTTCCGTAATGACGCTCGCCTGCACGGGAGGCACCTGCCACATTAAAGGCCAGATCGAGTTTGCCGAATTGTTTGACAGCGGCACTCACCATTTCTTCAATATCGTTTTCAACGGTTACATTGGCTTTAACGCCGAAGAACCGTTCCCCGAGTTCACCCTGGATAGCGTCCAGACGTTCTGTATTCAGATCGGCAGCAAGGACGGAAGCTCCTTCTTGGACAAGGCGTTTTGCAATGGCATATCCGATACCGGATGCCGCACCTGTAACAACCGCAACTTTACCTGCAAATCGATTCTCAAATGGATTCATATGTAGCACTCCTCTGTCGGTTAAAATAAAAAAATGATTTCGCTTACATTCATCTTCAATCCAAGTATACTTAATTATATGATTCATGTATATTTAACAAAAATGCACTTAACATAAAATAAATTAATTTAAGGATTGGGAGTTAAACGATGAATCTGGAACAAATGGTGTATGTACTTGAAGTTGAAAAGACCAAATCCATTACCGTTGCTGCTGCAACATTATCGGTCACGCAGTCCACGATCAGTCAGGCGATCACACGTCTGGAGCATGAGCTGGGCATGCCATTGTTCAGCCGGTCCCGTAACGGTGCGTATGTATTGGAACAGGCCAAGCCTATTTTGGACAAAATGAAATCGGTTGTCGATACGGTCCAAAACATCAAGGAGGATGCCCAGTATATAGGGGAATCGATCCATGGAGAACTCCGATTGTCAGCCATACCTGGAGGAATTCCGGGCATCATACCTACCATTGCGAGTATGAAGAAACGATATCCGGATCTGAAATTCGAGCTGTCCGAAAGTGCTGCTCGCAACATTATCAGAGATGTGCGGAACAAGCAGGTCGATCTCGGTCTAATCGCTTTATATACAGATGATATGGAGCAGCATCTGGAAGGATTACGCTTTGTTCCCATTGATGAAGGGGTGATGCGTGCCTGTGTGAATCATACCAATCGCTTGGCTGGCAAGAAGTCGATCACCATGCATGAATTGAAAAACGAGACACTGGTGTTATTTAATGACGAATTGGTGGATTTGTTTGTAGGGGAGCTTTCACAGACGGTAGGAGAGGTGAATGTATTGTTCCGAACGAACAATTCCGAAGTGGTCAATGCCGCCCTTGCCCAGCTGGATGCGGTGACGATCGGTCATGAATATTCATTCACACATGACAGAAGTGTCCTGCATCATGACTTCTCCATCCTGGAAATTGAAGGTGTACAGCGTGCGATTTCCATTGGATGGGTTATGCGTGAGAGCAAATCATCCAATCTCATCGTCAAGCGGTTTCTGGATCGTTTTCAGTATGAAGGATAGCGTTTTATTCATTCTCTGAATGAGCCCGAAAAAGCAGGAAGGTCAAAAAAGGTCAAATAAAAAGAAACAAGGATCTATTTTCGAGCAGTGAATCATATTGAAGAAAAATCATTTTTTTTCGGCTCTTACGTATTTTGAGCATCATCCACAAGAGGATTATAATAATCCATGTAAGCAACAACAAACCAATCACATATAAGGAGATGATGTTCATGTTTGATCTGATCCCGTTTCGTAAACGAAATGAAGACCTGTTCGGACACATGCTGAAATCCTTCAATGATATGGTTGACAGCCCGTGGCTTTCTCCCTTTGGAACCGGCAGCCAGCCATTCCGGACGGATATCCTTGAGGAAGATGGGAAATATTTGATTGAAGCTGATCTGCCTGGTATCGCCAAGCAGGATATCGATATTCAGGTACAGGGCAATGAACTGGTGATCCGTGCGAAACGTAATGAGTTTCATGAACAGAAGGATGATTCGAATCGAATTATTCGGCAGGAGCGCAGGTCCGGTGAATTCCTCCGGCGTTTCTATGTGGAACATATCGATGAGGAGAACATTAAGGCCCGATTGGAAGATGGCGTGCTGAAGCTTGAAATTCCGAAACGTTCAGGAGACGATCATACGCACAGACGTATTCAAATCGATTAATGATTTTACATGCAGCTACTTGTATTCATCAAAGGTATCCCTCAAGGCAAACAGCATGGAGAGACATCCGTCAAAATATTCCTCCATGCCATCCCTTGGGGGATTTTTTTCATGCCGAAGTTCTTATGATCACTCTGCCGCAGCCAGCATGAGCTTATAAATTTGGCGGGTCGTGTTGACGTTTCTGACCGTCATATATTTATAGACAGATGAGCCGACAAGCTTGTTCATCCCGCTGCGTCCGGCATCTTCTCTGCTTACTGAGTACAAGATGGCTCCGGTAACGTATATCAATGTGCCCACTTCCGGTTTGAGGGGCAGCTTGTCCAACACCGAGACGTCATTGACTTCATCCCACAGAAACATCACGTCACTCTTGGCCTGCTCGTCATTGGTCCATTCCTCCGGCAGCGCCTGAAGCACAGTCTGCATTTCTTCCATATTGCGCACCACGACACGGATCTCTAATCCGAACTCAGCAGTAATGGCTTGCTCCAATATCTTGGATATCTCGGCGTTAGCGTGAATACGTTCCTGATCATCGGCGAAGATAATGTTGCCCGTATTAATGTAAGTTACGACATTTTGCATGCCTGCTTGTTCAAAAGTTTCTTTCAGCTGCTTCATATTGATCTTATTGTTCCCGCCTACATTAATCCCCCGCAGCAAAGCAACATAAATCATGATCTTCCCCCTTGTTCACCAGAGATAAATTCTGTATGCAAATTCCAGCACACATTATCAATTCGTTAGCGAAGCCACTTCAATCTTGCTTGTTCTCATTCCGATGGTTTAACGAAGCGATAAATATTCAACTAAATGTGCGGTGTGCTCTGCGCCGAGCAGATCAACCAATAAAGGTTCTATATGCTCCAAATATTCAGGTTTGGTTTCATAGGTCTCTTCATCCTTCACTTCTCCGCCGTAAGCGCGTGCCGCTTCAATCAGGATGGCGAGTGCAGTGAACAGGTCGGACAATGAACCCGCAATACGCCGGGGCTCTTCGCCTTCAAAGGCAGCATACACAGGTGAGTTGGCTTCGCTTGTATCCACAATCAATGGATCATCATTGAAGTTGGCAATAACGACATGATTTGCTTTCCAGGAGGGCGACTCCACATATGGCTCATTCATGCCGATCCAGCGATAACCCTGCTGCTGGCGGTGCAGGTGCTCAGGGGCAACGAAGGATAACAGGGCCGCATCGCCGATTTCCACGGCCGCATTTTTCATTTTGAGTGTCCCTTCAGCTTTTGCATCTCTCATCTCATAATGGGTGTACAGATACACAAGCTCAGGTGAGAGAGGTATACGCTTGTCCACTTCGGGCAGGTTAGGTTGTTCACGAGGGCGCAGATCATGTTGCTTGAAAAGTCCGTAAGCTTCATTGTATAAATCCTGCTGTTCAATAAACTGTTGTAAGGCAGCATCCAATTTTTGCATGGTTTTATTTCCTCCTGATGTTGTGATTGTCATGTTAATCTATGTATAGGATCCAGTTACCATAGAAATTATACTATATCAAAATGGGAAAAGCTTACAACCTGTTATGGTGGGAGTCGAGTTGGAAATCTCGTGACTAGGACTGGACCAGAGGCTAAGCATTTCAATGGGGAAGACAGCTTGGGTGCAACGGAGCAGAAGGATATTAAAGCGGCCTGCTTAAGGCCTAATTTGGTATGAATTCAAGAAAAAGATGATTGAATACGTTTACATCAATTAATCAACATGCTATACTTTTTTTCAAATAAGGATTGTTACTGTTTCGGCAGGCAAAACCTGAACATCAATATGCGTGGATTCTGTCCATGGCGTATTCATGTTTGGGTTTTTTTGCATTCTACGGTCCATATTAAGGAATAGGAAAGCGCGCGCTGGTCATTCCCACACATCATGCTGAACAAGAAAGGGGAACATCATGAACAAGAGAAAATGGCTGAATGTATTCGCTGCAGGGTTTATCAGTAGTATTCTGGTGATTAGTGGATGCGCATCCAAAACACCTCAAGCAGCAACTGATACGCCGAACCAGGCAGAAGAGCAGGAAAACAGCAATAATCAGGATACGGACACGACAGACAATGAAACGGCAAAAGGAAGGACCGTTATTACGACAGATGGTGAAGTCGATGATATGAACTCGGTCATCCGCTTTTTGCTATATTCCAATGAAATGGATTTGGCCGGCATTGTGCTGACCAGTTCGGTGTATCATTATGCAGGCGATAAGGACTCGGGAATTGAACCATTCCGCTGGACAGGCACACAGTGGGTATACGACATGATCGATGCTTATGGCGAGATTTATCCGAACTTGTCCAAACACGCGGACGGTTATCCGGAACCCGAGCAGCTTCGTGCCATGACGAAAATCGGGAATATCTCCGACAAAGGCGAGATGGAGAAGGAAACGGAAGGCTCCGAATTTCTTCAGACCCTTTTCCTTGACGATGACCCCCGTGATCTGATTGTTCAAACCTGGGGTGGCACCAATACAACGGCAAGAGCGCTCAAATCCATTGAAGAACAGTACAAAGACACGGCAGACTGGGAAACCATCCGCAAAAAGGTCAGTGATAAACTGGTACTGTACATCATTCTCGACCAGGACGACAGTTATAACGAATATATTGCGAAGAACTGGCCGGATATCCGCATTCTGAATGACCAGTCGAACTTCTGGCATTTCGCCTATGCGTGGAAGATGCATGCCGAAGAAGTAAACAGCAAGCTGCATGGTGATTGGATGATCAAAAACATTCTGGATGGACATGGCAAGCTGTTGGATATGTATGCTTCCATGGGCGATGGTAAAATGATTGAAGGCGAGCTGGACGAAGAACAGCGCGGAAGTGACGCGTATCTTCAAAATAATCCACAATATGATAAATACGACTTTATCTCCGAGGGGGACTCCCCTTCGTTCTTCTATCTGATCGATAACGGACTTCGCAGTTTGGAAGACCCTTCCTACGGCGGTTGGGGTGGACGGTTCGGTGTTGTGAATGACAAGCTGTTTAGAAACAATGTGCTTGATTATGATCCGTATACCAAACGATATGAGGCCGAGTATTCCCTGATGAGATGGTTTGACGATATTCAGGACGATTTTGCGGCCCGTGCAGATTGGGCTGTTGCAGATACCTTTGAAGGGGCCAATCATAACCCGACGCTGACCATTAAGGAAGGGCTCGATCTGTCCGTCAGTCCAGGTGAACGTGTGAGTCTGAATGCTGAAGCGAAAGACCCGGATGGCGATCAACTAACGTATAAATGGTGGAGATATTTTGAAGCAGACACGTATGAGGATGCCAAAGTAAAGCAGAACCAAGTGGAGAAGGAAGTCGCAGGAGACCTGCTGCTGGGGCTGCATCGTGAGCTTGCGAAGGATGAACAGGTAGATACGATCAAACTGGAAGGCAGTGACACGAGCACGGTAACATTCACTGTACCGGAGGATGCCAAATCCGGGGACACGATTCATATCGTGGCCGAGGTACAGGATGATGGCGAGCATCAGCTGAAGCATTATCAACGTGTAATTCTGACTGTAAAATAACGAAGACGCAACTCGCGTCAAAAGAACATCACAAAGAGGAGCGGTCTCCACGGGATAAACATGGAGATGTGCTCCTCTTTGCTTGCAGGATAAACCAAATTCTCTAGCGGCGTATGCCTGTCCAGAACACATTCCAGGCAATGGCGAGTGCGTGTTCATAAGATTGTCTGGTCTCATATACGAGCTGTACATCCAGACCATCCAATAGGGTGACATAAGCCACCGTAGCTTCCTCAGGGTTCAAACGGATGTCCTCATGTTTGGCAAACACGGCGGCGAGCTCGGCTTTGAGCGTGCCAAGATATGTTCGATATTGTGCGAGGACAAAATCATGCACCTCAAGCGGAGTGATAAAGGACAGAATGTACATAAAAGCCACATTCGGATGTGTCAGGAATCTGTTTTTATGGTCAAGCAAAAAGTTGTACAATT
The DNA here is from genome assembly GCF_040546835.1 of Paenibacillus sp. PvP094. Taxonomy (NCBI): domain Bacteria; kingdom Bacillati; phylum Bacillota; class Bacilli; order Caryophanales; family Paenibacillaceae; genus Paenibacillus; species Paenibacillus sp. PvP094. The sequence continues at coordinate 3,691,991 of NZ_JBEPOM010000001.1, forward strand.
GCTGCTCTAAGGGCAGTTTATTCGCCTCCAGGAAGAACTCTATGACGAATTGTTGTTCCTCCTGAACAACTTCCGACCTGACGAAAGTCAGGTTGTAAAGAGTTTTATCTTTTGCGGAAATGTGAATCTATTTCATGTTTCCATTGAGAAAATTAATATTTTTAATTCATATTCCAACTTTTTCCGATATAATAACCACATATGAAGTGAATGGAAAATACCTCAGAGAGGTGATTGTAATGACGGTTGACGTCCTTGTACGCAACAATGTAAAAGTACTTGGTTCAGGCAGCAGAACGATTGTCTTTGCTCATGGGTTTGGATGTGATCAGGACATGTGGCGCTATATCGTTCCGGGTTTTAGTGAGAATTATCAAATTGTTTTGTTCGATTATGTAGGCTCAGGGCAATCTCAGATCAATTATTACGATGCGCATAAATACAGTGATTTGCGAGGATATGCTACGGATGTTTTGGAGATTATGGAAGCGCTCAAATTGAGAGATACGATATTCGTTGGTCATTCTGTCAGCAGCATGATTGGCATGCTGGCATCAATTCAAGCTCCCCAATATTTTAATAGCATCGTGATGCTGGGGCCTTCTCCGCGATATGTGAATGACCTGCCGAATTATTATGGGGGCTTCGATCGCCGTGACATTGATGAACTGCTCGAGATGATGCAGTTGAATTTCATAGGCTGGGCAAGTTATTTGGCACCGATCGTGATGCAGAATGCGGAACGGAAGGAGCTCACGGAAGAGCTGGAGAAGAGCTTTTGCTCCAGAGATCCGCATATTGCAAGGCAATTTGCCGAGGTGACGTTTTTGTCCGACTGCCGTGAGGAATTGGAACAGGCATCTGTACCTACGTTGATTCTTCAATGCTCCGATGATAGCATTGCCCCGGTTGAAGTAGGCGATTATCTGCATGCTCATCTGAAGAACAGCATGCTGCAGCAGATGACCGCCAAAGGACATTACCCTCACTTAAGTCAACCGGAAGAAACCATTCGATTGATTAAGAATTATCTGACGAGCGCATAAAACCCAGAAGAAAGGCTGTTATTGATGGATGCACAATTAGATCTTGCTCCCTGCGGGTACTTCTCGATTTCTGACTCGGGGGTCATACAATCAGTCAATCAAACCCTGCTGACGATGCTGGGTTATGAACGCAGCGAGCTAATGGGAAGACATATTGAGTCCACCATGTCGGTCACCAACAAGCTTTTTTTCCACACCTATTTCTATCCGTACATTCAGCTGTATGGCCGCGTGGACGAGATGTATTTTACGTTTCGCACCAGTGATCAGCAGGATGTTCCGGTTCTGCTTAATGGGATTCGCCAGACTCGTGACGGGGAAAGCGTCGTGGACTGTGTGGTTGTGGTCATGCGTAAACGGATTGAACATGAGAAGGATATTTTGAACACGAAGACAAAGCTGCAGGAGCTCTATCAAGCTACGCATGAAGCAAACAAGGAGCTTGAACGGCTGCACGAGGAATATGAAGTGAAGCAGCAGGCATTAATTAAAGTGAATGACCAGTTGGAGACGATGGCTTCTACCGATCTGCTCACCGGACTTAAAAACCGCAGATTCTTCCAGCTGAAAATGCTTGAAAGTTTGGAACGCTACCATGCCACCCAGCGCGAGTTCTCGCTGCTGGTCGTAGATATTGATCATTTCAAAAGCATTAACGATACTTACGGACATCCGGTGGGGGATCTCGTACTTGGCAATCTGGCAGGTCTGCTGCAGTCGGTATCCAGAAGTTCGGACGTTGTGGCTCGTTATGGCGGGGAAGAATTTGTGATTATTCTCACGGATTGTACGGCCGAGCAAGCAGTGATTACAGCCGAACGGTACCGTACTCAGGTGGCTTCTGCGGATTGGGGAGTCTATAATATCACCATCAGTATCGGTGTAGCGACGGTTGCTGAGGAAGATACGGATCAGTCCTTGTTCCAAAAAGCGGATATGGCGCTGTATGCCTCCAAAACCGGAGGGCGCAATCGGGTGACCCATGCAGCTGGTTTAATCCAAAGCTAACTCCTTATAACTAATGATGTAGTAAAAGCAGAAAAAAACCGGACAGGATAGGGACACCCCTTTATCCGATCCGGTATTTGATTTTTCTATTCTTCTCTTAGTCTCTGCTGTTACCTGGGTGCAAGGTAACCATAACCTTCTGCCGGTGATCCGGGCTGGAGATTGAAGTCTTCGCTGGTTTCGTTCATGAATGCCGGGTTTACATAGCGTGAGTGTGCGTCATTGCCGGAGTCCTTCGTGTAGGCTGGAAAACCGGAATACCCTTCATTTTTCCAAACCCACAGGGCATCTTCCTCTGCAATCGGGGTGTAGTAGACATTTTCATCAAGCAAGTTTCCTGAATTGCTGCTGTATTCATTGTAGATGAGCACTCCGGAGCTGCCTGACACGACAATGTTGCGTTTAAACGTGTTGTTCTTCGTCATGGCTTGCACGAACAGCTGCCCATTGCCTGCGCCCAAGGTGTCATTTTGAAACAGGGTATTGTACATCACCGTGCTGTTTTCGGTAGACCCGCGTTCCTCGTCATATCCTCCCATGGCAATGCCCGTCAGCCTGTTGTGATAAACCAGGTTATCCTGCACGGTAATATGGCTTGTGGAACGCCCGGCATGTTCGGATGCGATTTCGATGCCGATATCGTTGCGATACAACCGGTTCTGTTCAATGCTATGATCTGTACCCCCATCGACATAGATGCCCCCGGCCGAATGGCTGTCATTGGGAAGGTTGGTGCCATAGGAAGGATTGAAATTAGACGTAATATCGTATACCTCGTTACCTCTTACAACTCCATTTCGGGCTCGATCATACTTGTCATCTGCAGAAATCCCTTCATACCCAATCAGATCGATGCCGATGTTATCCGTATCATGGATGGTGTTGTCCAGTATGGAAAAAGTGTCTACATTTCCGTTAACAGCGAGTGACTCGCTTGAACCCAAGACCAGATCATATAATTCATTATCCTGGATAAGAATATTCCGCAGTGCTGCGGGGTGTTCCGTGCCATAGACAGCAATCCCGTGAGCATCTCTTCCCGTTAAATCGGGTCCTTTCGGCTGAACAACGTTGGCAATCGCGTGTACGGTGTTGCCTCGAATTTGGATGTATTCACCTGCTCCGTGTACATAAATCCCGGTAGGTACCTGGTCAGCATGTGTTGTGGTGAAGTTACGAATCTCAAAATTCTGTATCGTGATGAAGCTGGCATTCTCCACTTCAATTAAGCCTTCAATTCCATTAACAGACAGACCTTTTCCGTCAATAATGGCTTTCTCATTGGGATAGCTGGAAAAGATAGTAGGCTCAGTGGAGGAATGGCCGCTCCGGGTGATTTTGACTTTCTGCTGGTACACGCCCTCTCGCAAATAGACAGTACTCCCTGGCGTGACATGTTCAGAAGCATGCTGCATTGTTTTCCAAGGGGATTGAATAGTACCGCTGTTTGCATCGTCACCTGAAGGTGATATGTAATAGAATTCCTGATGGTCGGATCTGTCAGTCGGAGCAGGTGCTGGATTGGATGTGACCTGATCCTGGCAACCCACTGCCAGCAGCGTCAGAGCCAGAAAACAAATGTTGACTGCACGAAGCAAAGGTTTTCCTCCTTATGAGTTAGCTGTGAAGTTTTGATTATAGCAGATTTGAATGGTGAAATATGCCATGATATGCTGATAGAAAGGTAAAATGTGAGTGTGTAATGGAGGGTTAAGCATGTGGAACGATGTTTTTGAAAAGGAATGGGAGAAGCGGCCTGGAGTCCTTTTTGCTCATTCTGGAAATCTGGGGTACGAGGTTTGCATACATGTGGCCAATTCATTGCCTGAATTGTGCAGGGGAACCAATGAGATTGGATGATGAGTCCGACTTTACGCGGTAGGGTAGAACTGGACAACGAGAATGGTGAAGTGTTAGAGGGCTTTGGTCACGGAAAATGAATAAAAGAATGCTAGGTATGAATGATGAATTGATACCTTGGAAGGAGTAAAGATATGCAAACATTATCTGCAGATGAACTATTGGATCGGGACAATCACGCGTGGGAGGAACTCAAGGAACTACTGGATAACGGGCAAAATACATATGAGTATGTTTCCGCACGACCGGAGGATGGAGCAGATACGCTCTATCGTCTTCAGGTGAGCACCAAATCCTATTTGGGAGCTGTTGCTTACGAGACGGAAGGAATTGTGATTGATCACGGGTGGATCACGCTGCTGGGTGCAGGCGGCGAGAGCGTATTTGGAAGTCTGACCAGCTGGAATGGTGTGAGCGACAAGCCCTGCGTACAGGCACTGGAGGGCATGATGGTGGTTGCCTATGATGTGGCAGGCGGATTTTTTGCGCTGGATACCGGCAAATTCGGTCGCACTGGAGAGATATACTATTTTGCGCCGGATACACTGGAATGGGAATCGACGGAGCTTGCTTATTCAGGTTTTTTGAACTGGCTGGCAGATGGCGATTTGCAGCAGTTCTACCAGACCTTCCGTTGGGAAGGATGGCAAAATGATCTTGGTCAGCTTCAGAGGGGACAAGTATTTGCCTATTACCCGCCTCTGTGGACGCAAGAAGGAAGCGGAGAGGGCAGCAGCAAAGCCCCTGTATCAGTGGAGGAAGCCTGGAAGGCAGCGCAGGATGGAAATTAATACGGAACTTGAACCCAGAGTTTGAATGTATGGCGAATAAATTCGTACTGAAAGCGTACTGAAGCACACAAATAACCCGCATGCTGTGCGGGCTGTTTGTGTGTTCTTTTTGTATTTATCATTCTAAAGCATTCCATTAGTTGGCCGTACTACTCTGACTCTGTACAACTCCAGATTGAGAGGCTCTGTGATGCCACACAACGATAACAAGCGAGGCAAGACAGACGAAGAGCAGACATCCATAAACAACGTGATAGGCTTTCTCTACCGAAACGCCCGGGATGCTGTGTAACATCAGTCCGCAGACCGCCACAGACATCGAACCACCGAAGAATTGAATCAGCTGAAGCATGCCCATACCTGCTCCGATCTGGGCTTTGGGCAGAATGCGGGACGTTTCGTTATTCAGTGAAGCCATGGAGGCGGAGAGTGCAGGTGAGAAAAAGAGATAGCCTGCGGTAATGATCAGGGCGGACTGATTCAGTCCGAGCATAAACAAGGCAAGTACAGCTGCAAGCAGTACATGTCCAATCATCAGAAAGCGCATGTTGCCGTAACGGTCGATCCATCGTCCTACGAAACGGGTGCAAAAGGCCGCGACAATGGCTCCCGGAGCAATGAGCAAACCAATCGTGAGCGATGAACGTCCGAACAGGTCGGCAAGGACAAGCGGCATCAGAAACAGATTACCCAGATTAACCACTAAGATGCAGAAGCCAATGAGAATTAAACGTGTATATCCTGGCGTTCGAAATACATCTGGATTGACAAACGGAAGGCGTGCTTTGCGGATGTACCAAATATGAGCCACAAGAGACAGGACACCGATGGCAAACCAGATCCAGGACTGCTGGGTAATCGCGACCAGAAGCGTGATGGCGTTAATAACCGTTAACACTGCCCCGATCATATCGAAAGGGTTCTCTGGTCTTGGTGTTTCACGCGGCAGGAAATAGAGCAATACAGGTAGTGCAAGCAGGACCAGCACGGTTATTGCAAAAAGACCATTCCATCCCCAGTATTCGCTAATGAGTCCGCCTACAATGGGACCAAGTCCAAAAGCCATGGCACTGCCTGAAGAGATGAGGGCAATGGCGGCTCCGCGACGTTCCAGCGGGATGTAGCGGCTGGCAATGACAAGGCCGAGCCCAGCCATAACCCCTGCACCTGCGGATTGCAAAATGCGCGTCAGCAGCAGGACGGCGAAGCTATGTGCGAATAATCCAAGTAACGAAGACAAGCCCAGAATCAGCAGTCCAATGGTTAGCAGTTTGCGCACCGGTACCCGATCGGATAGCCGGCTGAAAATGACGGTCGATAATGCGTAACCGATAGAGTAGCTTGAGATGACCCATGAGCCCAGGTCAGATGTAATCTGTAAATCGTTAATAATGACGGGTAAGGATACATTAAACATGGTGGTGTTCATCACGACAATGAACAGACAGCATGTCCAGAGAGGCATTACAATTTTATCTTTCACGTTACCATTCCTGTCTATGGATTGAGTCAAGCTATATTGAAAATCAATAAATCATTTTACGCCCAAACTGCATATATGGCAATAATGTCATAAAAATTGAAGGGGTTCGCATCGGTGAAAAATGGGATGAAACAGATCGAAACAAACAAAAAAACGATAGGCAAAGCCATGTGTTGTAGAAGTTGATTCCCAGCAGCAAAAAAGACGCCCGTCTGAGGGCGCCTTGAAGGGTTGGAGTATTTTTTATGCTGGACTAACTGCTCTGCCGCGGTTGCGAATCCATTTGATGACATCCATCAGAATGACAGCGAGGAGGGCAAGGCCGCCTGCAACGAGGAACTCGTTCCAACCAAATGCATCCGGGATGGCGAAGATGCCGCGTACACCCGGAATCAAGGTGATTCCGTAGAGACAGAGACATACCAGAATGGAGCCAAGGACAAATTTATTCGTCGTGAAGCCCACCTGGAAGATGGTCTGTGTGTTGGAACGGGCTGCAAATGTTTGCAGACTCCGTGCCAGAATCAGGGTCGTAAAGGCCATCGCCACGCTCATTTCTTCAGAGATGCCAAGCCCGATATACTGGGACACAATAACAGCTGCACCGATCAATACACCACGTGTAATCACGGCTTGAAGCGTACCGCCGGCAAAGATGCCTTCATTAATATCTCGCGGTTTGCGCCGCATCACATCCGGTTCTGCCTTTTCCGTCCCGAGTGCAATGGCAGGCAGGGAGTCGTTGACCAGGTTGATGAAGAGAAGCTGCAGGGCCGTAAACGGGTTCACCCATCCAACGATAAGTGCGAACAATATGGCGATAATGGCGCCAAGGTTACCCGCAAACAGGTAAGCAATGGCTTTTTTGATATTATCAAATACCATACGCCCTACACTCACTGCGTTCACGATGGATACAAAGTTATCATCCGTCAGAATCATGGCAGCCGCATCCTTGGCAACATCTGTACCGCTGCCCATGGCTACACCAATGTCGGCTTGTTTCAGAGCTGGTGCATCATTGACACCGTCTCCGGTCATGGCTGCAATTTTGCCTTTGCGCTGCCATGCGCGCACAATGCGGATTTTGTTTTCAGGGGATACCCGTGCATAGACCGAAATGTGTTCAAGCTGGCGATCCAGCTCTTCATCCGACATTTTGTCCAGCTCAGCGCCAGTGATGGCGAGATCATCCGGGCCTGCAAGACCAATATCCCGTCCGATTGCCTGGGCTGTCGTTTTGTGGTCGCCTGTGATCATGATTGTGCGGATACCAGCCTTCATGGACTCTTCGATGGAGCCATACACGGCTTCACGTGGTGGATCAATCATGGCTGTCAGACCAACAAGCGTCAGATCATATTCGTCTTCAGGTGTAACCTGCTTTTTGTCATCGAATTTCTTGTAAGCATAAGCCAGTACACGGAAGGCACGTTTGGAGAAAGCTTCGTTTTTCTCCTCGAATTGTGTGCGAATCTCAGCTGTAAGCGGCTGAACCTCTCCGTTCATGAACACATGAGTACACCTGCTGAATAGCACATCCGGACCACCTTTGGTTAATAAGGCCGTCTGTCCTTCGAAGGTATGCACTGTGCTCATCAGTTTCCGATCCGAGTCAAAAGGAAGCTCTGCTTCCCGCGGGAACTGGTCCCGAATTTCGTTATAGTCCTTGTTCACACGGTTACTGAAGGCGATGAGGGCTACCTCTGTGGGATCACCCAGCTCCTTGCCCTCCTGGTTAATATTCGAATCATTGCAGAGTACTGCAATATGTAACAAGCGTCGTTCCTCTTCAGACCACTGATCGGGATCGTCCGGGAATTCCTCTTTGGTGCCATGGGGGATGTAATAATCCACAACCGTCATCTTGTTTTGGGTAAGCGTGCCTGTCTTATCTGTACAGATAATGCTGGCTGAACCGAGCGCTTCCACGGCAGGCAGCCGGCGAATGATCGCATGCTGCTTGGCCATTTTATTCGTTCCCAGCGACAATACAATCGTCACGATGGAAGAGAGAGCTTCAGGAATGGCGGCGACGGCGACAGCAACGGCAAACATCAGTGCATTGATAATTGAAGGACCCAGATTGTCCGTGCCTTCGGTTAACCAGACACGTCCTGCCTCGATGGCGAAAATAAGAATGGACAGTCCCAGAATGAAAAAGCCCAGTTTTTTGCTGAAGGCTTCCAGTTTGCGCTGCAGCGGAGTTTCTTTGGCTTCAGCATTTTCAATCAATTCGGCAATCTTGCCGATCTCTGTTTTTAACGCGGTTCCGGTAATCACCAGAGTGCCCCGGCCGTATACGACCAGCGAACCGCTGAAGGCCATGTTGCGCCGATCACCGATGGGAGCCTCCTCCGGAATGGCATCTGCATGTTTCTCCGCTGCTTCTGATTCTCCAGTCAGCATGCCTTCATTGATTCTCAGACTACCGGATTCCAAAATGCGACCGTCTGCCGGCACATAATCACCCGCATCCAATAAAACGATATCGCCGGGAACGAGTTCCCTGGCTGGAATAGTCTTTTTCTCACCATCACGAATAACTTTGGCTTCAGGAGCAGACATTTGCCTTAAGGCATCGAGGGAACTTTCCGCTTTTTTGGTTTGTACAACACTAATTACTGCATTTAGCAGGATAACCAAGAAGATAATCAGTGATTCAATAAGATGTCCGAGCACAACCTGTACACCTGCCGCAATGAGCAGCACGATGACCATGGGATCTTTGAAATTTTCAAGAAACAGTTTCCAGACAGGTGTTGCATTTTTGCCTTTTAACTCGTTATATCCTTCTGTCTCAAGTCTTTTTGCAGCTTCGGAGGCAGTCAGCCCCTTAGGGGAACTATCCAAGTCTTGAAGTGTCTCCTCAGCACTGTGTCTATAATATTGCAATTGACCAGCTCCTTGATTAAATGGATTTCTTCTGTGTATTACCCTTACGGGCAAAATATAGAATCGTTTCATTTCCAACTTTTTTATGTTCACAGTATTTTTCATAAGTAGCCAAGATATGCCTCTTGTTCAATTTATTTATTTGCAGTGATGTACGGTTACGTGCACCACTGCATTAATATCACATGCAACAGCGAAAAGGACAGGTCAAATTAAGCGGTAGCCGGGGAGGTAACTCTCCGGTTTTTCTGATCTCGCGAATCTGTGCCTGAGTTAAGCACTGATTGGATGATAGTCTTGGAGGGGAAACAATAGGTTCGTAATTTGCTAATTTTGACTATAAGTTGTTGAATGATAAACTGTGTCCGCCATCACACTTGGTCCCCTGAGGATTTGTTACGCTGTTACCAGTGAATGAAATCGAATCACGTTGGAGGGAACAGATATGTTTTGTTATCAGTGTGAGCAGACACCGAGTGGTGGATGCACGGTAGTTGGGGTCTGTGGCAAAAATGAAACGATAGCCAGTCTGCAGGATACCATGATTTTTGCGTTGAAAGGCATAGCGGCTTATGCAACACATGCTCGGCAGCTGGGATATCATGATCCGGAAGTGGATCGAATTACACATGAGGCCCTGTATATGACGTTGACCAATTCCAATTTTAATGTGCAGGAACATCTCGATATGGCCATGCAAGTAGGGAACGCGGCAATCCGAATTATGGACGTGCTGGATCGTGCGCACACCGAGAGATTCGGCATACCGCAGCCCATCACCGTTTCGCAGAACCAGATTGAGGGACAATGCATTGTAGTGACCGGACATAACTTGTATGCGCTGGAAGAGCTTCTTCGCCAGACCGAAGGGAAAGGCATCAACATATATACACATTCCGAGATGCTGCCTGCTCACGGGTACCCGGAACTTAAGAAATATGCCCATCTGAAAGGCAATATCGGCAAAGCCTGGTACGATCAGCGCAGATTATTTGAACAGTTTCCGGGTGCCATCCTTGCGACCACAAACTGTGTCATGCCTATCAAAGGTACATATGCCGACCGATTCTTCTCGTATGAAGTCGCGGGTCTTGAGGGTGCAGCCAAGATTATGAATGATGATTTCACTCCTCTAATTGAACGCGCGCTTTCCCTGCCAGCAGCAGACGTTAAGTCTGAGCAGGTACTAACGACGGGGTACCATCATGAGACGGTAATCGGACTCGCTCCAGAGATTATTCAGGCAGTCAAAGGTGGTCATATCCGTCGTTTCTTCGTTATTGCTGGCTGTGATGCACCTGGAAAAGGCGGAAACTATTATCGCGAGCTAGCGACTTCGCTGCCTAACGATACCGTGATTTTAACCACATCATGCGGTAAATTCCGCTTCAATGATGTGGATTACGGTACAGTCGGGGATACAGGAATTCCCCATTATATCGATCTGGGGCAGTGCAACAACTCCGGTTCAACCGTGAAAATTGCAATGGCTCTTGCGGACGCTTTTGGCTGTTCGGTAAATGAGCTACCTATCAGCATTGTCCTGTCCTGGTTTGAGCAAAAAGCGGTGGCAATCCTGCTGGGGCTGTTCAGTCTTGGTATTCAGGACATTCGAATTGGACCCAAACCGCCAGAATTTATCTCGGCTGGAGTATTAGATGTGCTTGTTGACATGTTTGGCTTGAAGCTGATCACAACAGCAGAGGAAGATATGAACGCCATGCTGTCGTTGTCATAGGGTGCCAGAAATTGAATCAATCATAGAAGATTTTGGAAGGGCCTGCTGAAGCAGGCTTTTTGCTGTCTTAAGGTGAGTTTAGGTCCATGTACCCTGCTTATATAGTAATGAAATGAAAGGAAAATTAGTTTGAATATCCTATTGAAGTTCGATCATGGAAATGGGTATATAGATAAGGGCACATCATAAAACTCGGGTTTACCGCAGCATAAGGAGAAGGTACATATGAATGACAGGCAATTCGAAGAGATCTTGAAACTTGCAGGTGGAAAGGAAAACATAAGACAAGTCACGCGGGAAGAGCAGGCAACGGTACTTATTCTAGAAGATAACAGTAAAGTGGATATGTCAGCGCCTGCTACTACCGATCTTGAAGTAACAATTCGGATAACAGGTGCAGAATGTCGCTTGGCGATTCGAGATGAATTCTCCTATTATCACCTTCTGTTAAGGGACATGGGGGCGGGAGAGAGCATGCACGATCAGTATAAACGGGAAGAGAAGCATTTAAATCGAAAGTCATTTTCAATATTACCGTTTATATCCGATGTGTTTAGACCCATAATGCCTGCCATTTTGGGAGCGGCGGTCTTCAAGATTGTGCTTGCAGTCATAACACTGATTAGTACGTACGGTTTTTCGGAACCCTCATCCTTCCTACAGAGTCAGACATTTATGATATTGAAATCCATTGGGGATAGCGCCTTTTATTTGCTGCCTGTATTGGCAGCTATCAGTACTGCCCGGCAGTTAAAGAGTAATATCTACGTTGCAGCAGCTATCGGCGGATTGATGTTTTACCCGCAAATGAGTTATTTACTGTCAGGTCAAGAGGAAGTTCATTTTATGGGTGTGCCCATGGTTTCGGAGGCGGCCTTTTTCTCGGCGACGCTCTGGATGATTCTGACGATCTCTGCTGCATCTTATGTAGAAAAAGCCGTTGAACGATTCAGTCCTAAGGTGCTGCAAGGCATTCTGGCCCCGGCATTAACATTCGGAATTCTGGTCCCGCTGGTCCTGCTGGTGCTGGGCCCACTAGGTTCGTGGATTGACAAGCGAATGCCCGCTGCCGTCGATTCCTTGCTCACCGATGCACCGGTCGTGGCTGCGATGCTGCTTGGAGCGGCATTTGCATTAATGCTGTTTGCTGGATTGCATTATTGGCTCGTTCCCCTGATGCTGAATGAGCTGATGACCAACGGATTTTCCGTGATCATTCCTGCGATGTTTGTTGCATTTACTGCTCAGGCGGGGGCAGCACTAGCTGCGGGACTGCGCAGCAGACAGACTGAGTTCAGAAAACTCGCATTCTGGGCAACCGGAACGGCTCTTTTGGGTGTTCCGGAGCCTGCAATCTATGCCGTCAATATGAGAAGAATGGCTTCCTTTGGTACAGCACTAATTGGTGGTGCTATCGGCGGACTCTACTTCGGTATTGTATCGGTAAAATCCTTTGCTTTAAGCGAATCAGCAGGCCTGCTTCAAATTCCGGCATTCATGGAAGATGGTACGCTGAATATGATTCATACGTGTGCCGGGCTGGTTTTAGCCTTTTTTGTCTCAGGTGCACTCACATACTGGCTGACAGATAGGTCAATGAAGAACAAACATGTATAAGCGTAATGCTTCTCATAATTGGTTTAAATAGTATTCTTTGCAGTTAAGGTTTCCGTGTATTTAAATGTTCTTCCATACTTTCAATATGTAATAGAAGGATTTCTACAAATTGAATCCACCTTCTATAAAGCCTGAATATTGGATCACAATATAGACAACTTTCCTCATAATGGGCCCTGTAATTTTCTGAATTATAGTTAGTTGTCTACGCCCCCAGTGATTACTGCACATAGTATGTGGAGAAATATCACGGAGGTGAGTTCATTGATCAATCGTCATGGGAAACGGATTTGTAGACGTAAATTCAAAAAACATGTACATTGCGGTGTGAAGGTTAAGGTATTGAAGGTTAAACCTAAGGTTATAGTTAATGCACCGCAAGGCGTGCCAGGGATTCCTGGTCCACTAGGACCGATAGGTCCCAAAGGGGCCACTGGTGCTCAAGGGATACCGGGGCCAGTCGGATTGCAAGGAATTCCTGGTATACAAGGACCTGTGGGTCCGGCTGGTGCGGTCGGAGCAGTGGGCCCAGCTGGCCCGGTTGGCCCTGCAGGTCCTTCTGGCCTCGTGGGTCCAGCTGGTCCTGTCGGTCCTGTCGGCCCTGCAGGGGCAACTGGAGCAACAGGTCCTGCCGGTCCAACAGGGGCTGGAATCTCCGATTTCCTGAGTGTTTTCCGAGCTGATCCCGGTACAGGTACGGACACCGTTCCAGGAAACTCGCCAATAACTTTGACTGGGGTATTGGCTAACGTGGGTGGTGCCTTTACCTTCGTGCCGCCATCTTCAACGATAACCATCAATGAAACAGGAAGTTACTTTATCTCTTTCTCCATTCATAATCAGGGCAATGCCGATTTCAACCTTACAGTGAATGGGACGCCCATAACACCTGTGCCTTTCACAGGTAATGGCGGAGGCCCAATCTCTGCTGAAGTTATTATTACGGTCACAACAGTTCCGACAACGATCCAACTGGTAAATGCGAATGCAACTCCTGTACAGTTGCATAACAATCTGAATACCACGGTGACTATTCTGAAATTGACTCCTTAATGTCGATTCACAATATAGTCTATGTCAGCATAAAAATTAAAGTTTATGCCTTTTATCCAGTCCATAAGTCTATTTATTGAGATGGTATGGACGGCTTGGAATTCGGGAGCGGCGGGATGTTTTAGCTAAAAGACATCACCGCTGCTCTTTTTAGTTCCGAAGCCGAGACCTTAGAATTAGGGGAAGTAGAGCCTGAATTGGGCGAATAGTTTATCGAAGTAATCTCGTATGAGCCTCTGATCCTGTAATCGGGTAAGGGGGGACAAGCTTAATGGGTTTGAAGCAGTTATGTCTGGAAGAGATCAACTGGGACAAATTCGGAAATCATGGATGGAGTACTTCAAGACTGGCTTCTGCAAGTGAGAGAGTTACCACAGTATATGGTGCAAAGTTTGGAGTGTTACGGTGAACATTGCTAAAAATGTGCAAAAGAACAAGCAGCTCCCTGAAGATTTGAATGGGGCCTCGAATTATTCCAACGCTCGCATCTTGCGCTGTTGATAATCAAGCATGGCTTCATATAGCAATTGCTCGTTAAAGTCCGGCCACATGACATCCGTAAACCACAGCTCGGCGTAGGCAACCTGCCATAATAAGAAGTTGCTCAGCCGTTTCTCCCCGCTAGTCCGAATCAATAGATCCGGTGCTGGATTTTGTCCGGTATACAGAAACTTCTCAAGGTCCTGTTCAGAGATGTCCCGCACGTTTTTGTTTTCTTCAATACATAATTTAATAGCTTGGACGATATCGCTTTTCCCGCCATAGTTCATGGCGAAGTAAACGGTCATTCCACGATTGGCCCGGGTTAGTTCAACCACCTTGCGCATCGCCTCTTGTGTTTCAAGAGGAAATTTGGATATATCACCGATGAAATCCACCTTAATACCATGTTGATTGAGTTCCTGAACGGTCGTATCCTGTACAAATTCGATGACCAGGCTAATGATATAATCTACTTCCTCTTTAGGCCTTTTCCAATTTTCCGTAGAGAATGCATAAAGGGTGAGAGAGGAGATCCCGTTTTGGTGGCACATGCTTATCGTTTCGCGCATCGTCTGCATGCCAGCATAATGTCCAGCACTTCGGGGAAGTCCTCTGCGCGTGGCCCAGCGCCCATTTCCATCCATCATAATGGCGATATGCTTAGGAAGGTCACCGTTCCAGTCTATCTTATTCCTGATATCATGATCTTCCTTATGTACACGGAGCCATTTCAATGTATATTCCTCCTACATGGTCTGCTTGGAGAACAATTCTGTCTGGTCTAATGAGTAATAAATCTGTTGTCCACCACGGTTTCCAGAATTTATAATTATTATATAGGAATGGATTGGAAGTTCAAACGAAAATCGTAAGAAAGGAACGTGCCCGTATGTCCGCATGGACTGATCTTTTTGAGAATAGAACACATTCGCTCGTTATGTATCCACATCCTACAGATTATTCATCGCTGAGTTGGATCGGGGGGAATGCACCTGCTTACTTTGATCATAACGCCGCATTCGCATTTCTGCGTGAGCAGAATTATCTGTTTTATCTCAGTGTGACTCTTCCTGATACAGACTCTATGGAACCTGTCCCAGGCCAGGAGATGATCTCTGTATTTGTACCAGCAGAATATGAGAGATACCTTGAGAACAATAGATATCCAACCTGTGATATCCAGGTGTTTCAGCATCCTGTTTCCCCTGAAAGTGCACTGGAGACCTACACCAATCCTGCATTGGTTAAGCACAGCCTAACAGAGTGGACAGGGGTTGAAGATGGGGCTGCAGCAGATGAGCCATGTTTGGTCAGAATTGGAGGCACACCGAGATTCATTCAGCAAGAGGACAGTTACTTAACAGCTCTGCATCAGGATGGATACGACTTTTTCATCCAGATTGACGAAGATGGTTATGCGGATGGAATGGTTGAGGAGTACGTCTTTGGTTATGGGGCCCTATATTTGTTCGCCAAATTCGATGACGGGAAAATGACCGATCCCCTTGCAGGATGTTGGCAATATTCGTAGATTTGAAGTCAAAACAACATATCTCGTCTATATTGTGGATTATCATCTATGAAGTAAACAGATCCCTATCTATCTATTGGTTATCCCACAAAAGCCTGTCCATTTGCTGATTGAAAGAGCTTTCATTTCATCCGTATACTAAAGAAGTCAACGAGTTGGATGCCTTCAATAGGCGTTCATCTTCTAAGAAGGAAAGGATGATATGAAATGGGCAGATTAACTGGAAAAGTTGCAATTATAACAGGTGCAGCGAGCGGCATGGGATTGGCAGGGGCTCAATTGTTTGCCAGAGAAGGGGCTAAGGTTGTCGCTACTGATGTGGCTATTGAAGCTCTGGAAGAGCAGGTGCAGCACATCGTGGCAAGTGGCGGAGAAGCCACCGCGCTTAAGCTGGATGTGTCGAGTCCTGAGTCGTGGAACGCTGTTGTGAAAGAAACAGTAGCAAAATACGGAAAAATAGATATTTTGGTTAATAATGCCGGAATTCACATAGCCAAGGGGATTTTGGAGGCCGAGCTGGAAGATTGGGAGAAGGTCATGTCCATAAATGGCACAGGGGTATGGCTGGGGATGAAAGCCGTTATTCCTTACATGCAACAGAATGGACAAGGCTCCATTGTTAATACATCGTCCATCGCTGCAATTATTGGCGGAATTGCAGACGCTCAGGGCGCAGCCTATAGTGCTTCCAAAGGCTCCGTACGTTCACTGACCAAACATGGTGCACAGTGGTTTGCGAAAGACAACATACGGGTTAACTCTGTACATCCAGGTGCTGTATTTACCGGCATGGTGGAAAAAGCAGGCATCAAGTCTCAAGTGGAGATGGGGGAGAATTACAAAAATCTCGCGCCTTTGCCTCCGCATGCCGGAGAATCCATGGATATCGCCTATGCCTATCTGTTCCTGGCTTCAGATGAATCGAAATTTATTACAGGCGTTGAGCTTCCTGTCGATGGCGGCTGGATTAGTAACTAGACAATATGATAATAGGGCAGCTATTCGGAGGTACCACTCTCATGTTGAATGAGAGCTGGTACCTCTTTTTATATGGACAAGCCTGGTTTATGACGTTGGACCGGGGCCAGATTCGAGCGATAAACTTCATTCGAGCGATTCATACGAGTAAATTCCAATAGCTGCTCTGCCATGTAAGTGGAACTGTATTTGAAGTTGCTCTGTACCCAGCCTGTAATCAGACCCAGAACGGCATTAGCCTGATAGCAGGCAAGGAGTTCCTTGTCGATCCTGGGATCCGGAGACATATCCGTTACGTCCTGCAGGTAGAGGGTAATGAGCGTTTCATAGAGAGTATCCCGAAATCCCATAGGCATATGGGATTGAACAAGCAAGGTATAAAAGCTGGCATTGACAAGAACATGGTCGAAGATTTTGATGGCCGATGCGTTCAAATCCTTGATCTCAAAATCATGGTAATGCTCATAAGGAGCTCGGTAGGCGGCTATCAGGTCATTGATCACATCGGTCAAAATCTCGCGCAGCAAGTCTTCTTTGTAAACGTAATGTTTGTAAAACGTACTGCGATTCAAATCAGCCGATTTGACAATATCGGTGATGGTAATGCTCTCCAGCGGTTTGCGTGACATCCATTCCAGCAAGGAAGCCTTTAGCGCCTGTTTGGATTTGTAAATTCTTCGATCTGTGTCTGATTCCGAAGCAGATTTATGCATATACACACCTTCCTATGCTTATCAATAATACTTCTAATATGCTGCTGATTTTTTTATGCTACAAGACAAATATGTGAAAATCTGGTGACTTTATGGTGTACATAGCCCATGGCGTGGCATTCTCCATTATAATAAACCAAAACGGACGAGGAGATGAACTCCAGTTGAGAAAAGGAATACTTATTACAGCCTTATTCATTACAGTCGTTGGCTTAGGAATATACCTTATCGCTGATAATATGCTAAAAAAAGAAGCAGGCCCTCCTGAATCAACCAATGTTAAGGAATTGGTATACGATATCAGTACGGGTAAAGTCGAAACAAAATCGGCCTCCATTAATGCTACCCAGTTGGTCGTTACCGGCAAGGATGATCAAACGAAAACTTATAATCTGCCTGAAGAGGAGTTTTTCCTTTCGATTGCGCCTTACGTCGAGCAGACTCACCCATGTGCCATTCATAGCCTGACGGGTTGTCAGGGGGAAATGAAGAACAAAGAGTTCCTGGTCACGATTCATGACTCTGAAGGTAATACGTTTATGAAAGAAGAGCCGATGAAAACCGGAAAGAACGGGTTCATGGACCTATGGGTACCGAGGAACAGAACATACTTGATCCGTATTGTACACGACGGGAAGGTCGCGGAATCCCAGCTTTCCACATATGAGCAGGACAATACCTGCATTACTACAATGGAACTGAACTAACATTTGCATTCCGTTAGAATTGGGGCACGATTATACACGATGGAAGGCGCGCACGGTAGATGAATAATACTGCAAATCTGGCATGTCATGATGCTGGTTGAGAAGAGTCCATGGATAACCAGGGCTCTTTTTCTTTTTATCCCCATAAATAGGCACAATAGCAGAATCTGTGGTCAGCGCGTTATCGCTTTTTTATTGACAAAATGTGATTTCTGTCGCATAATCCAATATGTGATAATGATAATTATTATCAGAGTTAATACATATAAACAGGGGAGATTACAGTACATGAAAAAAAGCTTGAACGGACTACTATTATTGTTGGTTTTTGCTCTTACATTAGCAGGATGCGGTTCTGCAAGCACTAGCTCGAATGGATCAGCTGCGGATGCAGGTGAAGGTAATGCTTCTGACAACACGCAGACGGAAGCGGCTTCTGGCCCGGTTACCGTTAAACATAAACGCGGAGAACTTACGCTGGACAAGCCAGCAGAGCGCGTAGTTACTCTGGAATGGACATATACGGAAGATGTAGTTGCACTGGGCGTTCAGCCAGTAGGTAATGCCGACAACGCCAACTACAAAGTCTATGTCACTTCCGAAGCAGCCCTGGATGACAGCGTGACAGATATTGGAACACGTAGTGAGCCGAATCTGGAAGCTATTGCTGCATTGAAACCAGACCTCATCATTGCAAATGCAGATAACAATAACGCGGTCTACGATCAGCTTAATGCGATTGCACCAACGATGGAATTCGACCCTTACGATGGCGATGGCTATAACTACGACAAGATGACAGATATCTTTAATAACATTGCTATTGCTCTTGGCAAAGAGGACAAAGCGAAGCAAGTACTGGATGAACTTGATCAACATTATGTAGAAGCCAAAGAAAAACTGGCTGCTGCAGGCAAAGAAGATTTCCACTTTGCTCTGACACAGGCATTCACGTATCAAAATGCAGCTAGTCTGCGTATGTTCACGGACAACTCGGTCGTTATTGGTACATTGGACAAAATCGGTTTGGTAAACGACTGGCAGCCTGAAAAGCTCGAAGGCTATGGTTTCTCCACAGTGGGAATTGAATCCTTATCTGATGTACAGGACAGTAACTTCATTTATATTACACAGCCGGACGATGACGTTTTTGGCACAGCCATGAAAGATAACTCGGTTTGGAACGGACTGAATTTTGTGAAGGAAAACCGCCTATATCAATTGGATAGCACAACGTGGACATTTGGTGGACCCATTTCCTCCAAGGTTTTGGTTGACGGAGTTGTTGAGGCGATTACCAAATGAGTTCAGTTCAGGGAACTAGGCCAGCTATGAACTGGCGCACAATAAGCATATATGGGGGCGGTCTAACCGCTCTCATCGTGCTTTTTTTTGTAAGTCTTTGTTATGGAGAGGCTTCCATTCCATTGAGTACGGTCTGGGATGCTCTTACAGGCAAACAGAACACGCTGGAGCACAATATGATCTGGGATTTGCGTATGCCGCGTACGGTTATCGGCATTATCGCAGGTGGTGCGCTGGCTGTGGCCGGAGCACTGCTGCAGACGATCACCCGTAATCCGCTGGCAGCGTCAGACACGCTGGGCATTAATGCAGGTGCCTACTTTATCGTCGTGCTGGGAGCTATTCTCTTTCCGGGTGTGCTCAGTCAGTCGCCTTTTCTGTTCGCAGCTCTTGGTGGTTTGCTTGCGGCATTTGCAGCTTATTTCATGGGCGGGGGACGAAGATCAAGTCCGGTTCGACTTGCGTTATCCGGTATGATCGTGTCCATGGTGCTCGGTTCCTTTACAAGCGCACTGCATATTTTCTTCTCCATGGAAACACAGGGATTATTCCTATGGGGATCCGGAACACTCGTCCAGAATGACTGGAGCGGTGTCGCTTATGCTTGGCCTTGGGTCGTTGGCATCACCATCCTCGCGCTCATTTTGTCCAGACAGTGGGATATGCTGGAGCTGGATGAATCAACGGCGTCCTCTTTGGGTCAAAGGGTTGGTTTGGCTCGTGCGGGTGGCTTGATTATCGCGGTGCTGCTGGCTGCGGTAATTGTCAGTGTCATCGGGCCGATTGGTTTCGTGGGACTGGTAGCACCCCATCTGGTTAGGTTAAGTGGAGTGCGCTCCAACCGGTTACTGCTGCCCGGTGTGTTTATCTGGGGAGCGGCTCTCCTAGTTGGCGCAGACGTACTGGCCAAGATGGTACATAACTCCAGCATGGAGCTGCCGACAGGGGCTGTCATGGCGATTATAGGTGCGCCGTGGCTGATCTGGCTGGTACTTACACGCATGAAAGCAGCGAATAGTTCGGGGATGTCCTCTTCCATGAGCACAGGTGCACCTTCACGCCGCTTTGCGTTTGGCCCGATGGCAGTATTGTTCTCGGTCGTAACTATAGCGCTTATATTGCTTAGTACCATGTTTGGCGGCCTGCGAATTCCGCTGGCTGATCTGCTGCCGAGTTTATTCCGATCGGATGGACTGTTCTCGGCGGTGATTCAGCTTCGAATTCCGCGTACCCTTGTGGCTGCAGGTGCAGGAGCCGCACTGGCGATCAGTGGTGTGCTCATTCAGATGGCCGTGCGTAACCCACTGGCGGATGCTTCCATCGTCGGTGTGTCCTCCGGGGCAGGGCTCGGAGCGATGATGGTCATTATTTTATGGCCGGGTCTTCCAATATATCTGCTGCCCATCGCAGCCATCATCGGTGCAGCTATTGCGGCAGTGGTTGTATTCTCCCTCTCCTGGAAGAAAGGGCTTAACCCGTCTGCGGTTGTGCTGCTGGGGATCGCCATGTCGGCCATTGCTGGAGCAGGAATTCAGATCCTGATTGTTCGTGGCGCCGTATACGGCAGCAGCGGATATATCTGGCTGACAGGTAGTACCTATGCCCGTACATGGGATCAGGTGAAGGTTATCGGTATATTTTTGGTTATTCTGGTTCCTCTGGCCTGGTGGCTCGCCCGTCGATTCGAACTGTTGGTATTCGACGACAACAGTGCATCAGGACTTGGACTGGGTGTGCGCCGAACAAGATTGCTCGCCATGACGACAGGGGTACTGCTGGCAGCAGGTGCTGTTGCTTGTGTAGGAACCGTAGGGTTTATCGGTTTGATTGCCCCGCATATGGTGCGGCTGCTGACAGGTCATAAGTTAAGACGGTCCATGTTTTTATCCGCACTCGCGGGTGCAGTGATGCTGGTGCTCGCTGATACGATTGGCAGAACCGTCATGGCGCCGACAGAGATTCCATCCGGAATCCTGATTGCCCTGATTGGAACACCGTACTTCCTTTACCTGATGTACCGTTCCAACTGGCACAGACCAATGAAATAAAGCACATATTCTAACGCAAAATAGGATTTGGAACGTTAGAAAGCCCGCTCACGCAGCGGGCTTTTGTTGTTTGTTTATTGTTCATTGTGATCATGTGCGCACTATGATTTCTGATCAACCTGGAACTGGCTTAATTCTTCCTCAAGCTTGTTCGACAACTGACTCAATTGCTGGGATAATTCCGCAACCTGTTCGATACTGTCCAGTTGTTCCTGTGTGCTCGCACTAACCTCTTCGGTAGAGGCTGAATTTTCTTCGGTGGTGGAAGAGATAATTTCGAGTGCCTGGACAATCTCATCCTTGTGTTTATGAACACTGGAGGTGTTATTGCTGATCTGCAGCATGCGTAATCTCAATTCCTCCAGATCTTTATTGATGCTGTAGAACACCTGCTTGGTGCCTTCCACGGACTTGGCATTTTCCTCTGCAATCAGGAGGCCGTGAGCCGTGTGTTCTACGGATGTCTTCGTTTTATCTTCGATTTGACGAACCTTTTTGCTAATTTCCTCTGTTGCCATCGCAGTCTGCTCAGCCAGTTTGCGAACTTCTCCTGAGACTACGGCAAAACCTCGTCCCTGTTCTCCTGCACGTGCAGCTTCGATGGAAGCGTTGAGTGCTAGCAGGTTGGTTTGGGTTGCGATCTGATGGACAGTGTCCACGATACCGGAGATTTCATGACGGCTTAGATCAATATCATGGATAATGGCTGACATGGCCTGGGTTGAATGGTGGTTCTCCTCTGCCCATTTGGATAACTGATTCAACACTTCCAGTCCTCGTTCGCTTTGTTCTGCGGAAGCTTGAACTTTGGTCTCCATCGTTTTGACATCACTTGATATGTCGTCGATTTGACCTGATAATGATCCGGTTTTTTGCAAAATGTTCTCGGATTCAATGGACTGATAATTGGTTGCATTGGCAATTTCGTTAATTGCTGTTGCCGTATCATTCATCGTTACGGCCGTCCTTGAGGATATGGATTGCAGATCCTTGGAGGATTGGCCTAAAACTTGTGCAGTTGCCCCTACCATCTGAATCATGCTCTGAATTTTTTGCACCATGTTGAGCATACCTTGTGAGATTTGACCAATCTCATTGCGGGATGTTGTATCAAACTGGACGGTTAGATCTCCCTGTTCCACAAGTTTGATTTTTTGCAGCAGTTTCGGGATGGATCTCAGCAGATATCGCAGGGTGATATAACTGATGAACACAAGCACGATGGCGGCTACAGCAAAACCTATAATGGTGATCCACGTAAAGGCTTTTAATTCTTCGAGCACTTCATGCTCCGAAATGGTCAACCCTACAGACCATCCGGTATCTGCGCTGGTGGCATACCCGACATAACGGCCTTCACCGTTGTCATCAATCAGTTGGATTCCGGATTCACCGGCCATCATTTTCTTGCCGATCTCACCCAAATCTCCCGGACTTTCGTTAATCTTTTCCTTGAGCACCTTGGCTTGGTCAGGATGATATAAAATATCACCGGTCTTGGAGGCCAGAATGGAATAGCCTGTGCTTCCAAGTGAGTAGCTCTCCATAAGGGATGGAATATCCTTGAATGCAATATCTGCCGCCGCGAAACCGATCAACTGGTTGTTGTTATCCTTAATCGGATAGAATATGCCCATTAGGATATTACCTGAAGCAATATCGGCATAGGGTTCGGAGAAATATAAGCCATCGGCTTCAACAGCTGGTTTATAATATGGGCGATCCTGAATCACAAATTCAGAGTCGGACGCTGCACCATCGTGTTGGAGCCAGAAGCCTTTTCCATCAATGCCCGCAATCCAAGCATCCACAAAAGAAGGTTCTTCCTTCACTATGGCTGCAAGTGTAGCCTGGGTTTCGGCAGCATAGGGTGATGTTGTAGCGGTAGAAGCAGATTCGGTGCTTTGAATATACTGCCTGAATAAATTATTGGTGGACATTTGCTTAACAAGAGATCCTTTTTCCTTAAACAAGGCATCGAACTGGGCTACAATGGCCTGCGTTTTCGTTTGCAGCATCAATTCCTGCTGTTTAACAAGGATGCTTCGAGTGCTGGTAAACATAAATGTTCCCAGGATGGAAAAGACGACAACAATGATGGCCAACAACATGATAGACAGTGTATTGGCGATGCTTGATGTCCGGGTCCCTCTTTTTCTAAATAACTGTGCCATGCTGCCATCTCCCCAAGATCGGATATTGAGCTGTGCTGCTCTTACCTTTTATTTCGGTATTTCGATTTCGTTTCGATAGAGGGAGGGGGAAAGGGTACAGTACATCTCCGCATGACAGCATTAAAAAGCACCAGTTCCCTAATAAGGAATTGGTGCTCTTTGCTGCAGATTAATTCGAGATCAACAGGCCGCTGTGCTCCACAGCTTGCAGTGCCTGCTCCAGTTGTTCCCGATCCTGGACCAGCGCGAGCCGGACATATCCTTCACCGGAAGGGCCAAATGCACTTCCAGGTGTCACGATGACGCCTGCCCGGCTGACCAGATCCATGGCGAATTGCTCCGAACTGTCATAATGAGCCGGGATCCGCGTCCAGATAAACATGGTGGCATCGGGCTTCGTTATTTCCCATCCGAGTCTGCTGAAGCCTTGGCACAGAATATCTCGACGTTCCTCATAGATGGCCCGGACCCGGTCTATGTCACTCTGATCCCCGGTAATGGCGGCAATGGCTGCCTTCTGGATCGGGAGGAACATACCGTAATCCATGTTGGATTTCAGCTTTTTCAACATGGATACTACAGCTGCATTGCCTATGCAAAATCCGATTCGAGCCCCGGCGAGTCCGTACGTTTTGGATAGGGAATTGAATTCAACGCCGACATCCATGGCACCAGGGAAGGCCAGAAAGCTCCCGCATGATTTCCCATCGAACACGAGCTCACTGTATGCATTGTCATGGAGGACGATGATATCATGTTTTTTGGCAAACGCGATCAGGTCCAGATAAAACTGCTCCGGTGCCATGGCTGTTGTTGGATTGTTAGGGTAGGATACCAGCATGAATTTGGCTCTCTGTGCTATGGCCTCAGGGATATCCTCAAGCTGGATGACATAATTGTGTTCTTCTTTTTGAGACATGTAATATAGTTCTGCTCCGGCCAATAAGGGTCCATCGGCGAAGACGGGATAACAAGGGTCTGGCACA
Organism: Paenibacillus sp. PvP094; assembly: GCF_040546835.1. Taxonomy (NCBI): domain Bacteria; kingdom Bacillati; phylum Bacillota; class Bacilli; order Caryophanales; family Paenibacillaceae; genus Paenibacillus; species Paenibacillus sp. PvP094. Next base: position 3,716,407 of record NZ_JBEPOM010000001.1, read on the forward strand.
AGCACCAGATCTCCTTCATCTACAATGGAAAGCGAAATATGGGCGAGTCCTTCCTGTGAACCGAGCAAGGAGCATATTTCAGTCTTGGGGTCCAGATCAACCTGATACCTGCGCTTGTACCACTCACTGACAGCCTTCAGCAGCTCACTCTGGTCATTGATGGCATAGGTGTAATTTTGCACGTCTGCGGCTGCCTCACATAAAGCCTGAATAATATGTTGCGCTGGCGGGGTGTTGGGTGCGCCGACGCTCAGATCGATGACGCCCAATCCCTGTTCCAGACGTTGTCGCTTGATTTCAGATAATCGAGTAAAGATGCCTTCATTAAAGTGGTTCATTCGTTTGGCAAATTGCATGCTGTGGTTCCTCCAGTCTGTTCAAACACTTATATCTATAATAGATGGGCAAGAAGCAAATGAGAAGAGACGCTGACGAACTCTACTTGTGCAGACCGATATCGTACTTCTCAAATCGGTTTTATTCATTTACAATTGCATGAAAACCGGATGGAGGGGATCTGAAATGAGTGAACCTTGGACTGCGTCGATGAGCGGCGTTCCCTGGAATGCAACGAAAATGGATCATGCGGTGAAGCAGCTGCGAAATCGAGCTACCATTTCTTTTGTAGTCGGAGCAGATATGCTGGAAGATGTAGCAGAATTGGACGAGCGGGTATTTTCCAAACGGCCTGATCTGATCCTGAAGATTACGAATGTGGAGGAGAAGGGACGTTACACGGAAGAGTTTTTGAAGATACTTGCGGGATTGAAATATGTTAAGGCTCTGGAATTGGATCTGAAACAGAAACAGGATTTGAGTGTACTTGGTGCGCTGCAAGGAATGGAATTTCTGAATATACGAGCAGCCAAAACGCAAAATCTGGAGTTCATCCGAAATTACAAACAGCTGCAGTACCTTTCTCTTAGCGGGAAATTTGATGATCTGGCTCCGATTGAGGATTGTATTCGGCTGACTACATTGGTGTTAAACTGCAGCATCGAGACGCTGAACTTTGTTGTGGACCTGCCGTTTATTGAATATTTGGCCATCGATCAAGGTGTCTTGAATGGACCCCTGGATGTGCTCGCTGACTCAAACATTCGTATGCTGAGAATGTCGTCTGTACGGAATCTGGCCCATATTGATGAACTGAGTGCATTACATCATCTGGAGTTCTTGCACTTGTCACTGCCCAAAGTCGAGCGGTTGTGCGACTTTTCGGGCATGAAGAACCTGAGACAGCTGGAATTGGATTTTATGAAATCACTACGGGAAATAGACAACCTGTGGACTGCGGACCGATTAGAGGTGCTGGAACTGAAAGAAATACATAAGGGAATAAAGGCGGAAGCTTTTGAGCGTTTGAGCGAAATGCCAAGTCTGGGGCAGGTGGATTTTCGCTTCATCGATCACGGCAAAGGCCGTATTGCAGCCATGCGCAAACATATGATTGATGCGGGAAAAGAACATCTTCTCTATGAGAATATTCCAGAAGATCAACGCATCCCCTCAATGGCTCTAATACACCTGTCCAACATTCTCATGTGATAATAAGCAAACGCCCGCTCTCCGAGCGGGTGTTTGCTTATATGGAACTTAAGATGGCTCTGCCAGTCATACCTGTCTAACCATGATTCGAGGAGATGAATGGCTCATCGCCTGCATGACGCTTGCGATACTCTCCGGGGGTCATCCCGTATCGACGCTTGAACATGCGGATGAACGAGTTTACGTTCTGATAACCGACCTGCACGGCGATATCCTGAATTCGCAGATCCACATTCACTAACAGTTCCTTGGCCCGCTCAACCCGGAGATTATTGAGATACTCGCTGAAGTTGATGTTGGTCTTTTCCTTGAAAACACTGGAGAGATACCCCGGCGTGAGATTCAGCTTGTCGGCAACAAGATTCAGATTAATATCCTCCCCATAATGATGGTTCAGATAATCGAGCACAAAGCTGATAACGGGATCTTTCGTTTCCAATTGGCTGCTGATCGCCGAGAGGATCGGTTGAATCTGCGACTGAAGCCATGTCCTGTACTGCTGTATGGAATAAAATCCGGTGAAAGGATCACCAGATGGAGAGGAGACAAGCCCGCCTTCAATGTGCGTCAGGTTCAGTTTCATCACCGTCTTACCGATCTGCTCCATCGCACCGAGAGCAAATGTGCGAAAATCCTCTGCGGCTGCGTCCTTGTGCCTCAGCTGCTCCAACTGGCGATCCAGCCAGGCAAAAACAGCTTCCTCGTTGCCTGATTGCAGCAGGTCATGCAGTTCTTCCCCATAGGTCACCTTGACATGAAACGAAGTGGATGAGGAAGCTCGAGGCTCTACAATAACCTGGGTTTCTCCGTTTAGTCTGCGCTCTTTGAGCAGAGTGGACAGATTCCGGTACGCATCGGTAAACGGAATATCCCCAGAATATACCGGGCTTAGCGCGATGGTCAGGTACATGCATTCTTCAGCAGCAAGCAGCTCCTTCAGCGTATCGAGCGCCTGCAAGATACCGCTCTGCGGGCCAGGATCGAACAGAAGCAGGAGTAATTGATCCTGTTCAGGCTGAAGTGCAACGCTGTTATTTTGATTGCTGGTGAACAGGCTCTGAATTAATTTCCATAATAATAGGGTATGCTGTTCCAATTCATCTGGCGTGTCCTTGAAGCCAACCTTGAATAAAATGGCGACGTAGGGATGCTCAGGCTGCCGAACCTCCTCAAGATCTGCCAGATGGGAGCTGAGAGGGATATTCTTGACTTTATGTGTATAAGCGAACTGCCGCACCAGAGAGTTCTTCTGCGCGAGATCGCTTTGAATGAATCGGTTGTTCTCCAGTATGGAACTGAGACGGTCACCAATCATGGCGAATTCCTTCACTCTGCTCAACTTGTCTGCCCCGCTTCCGGAATTTCGGTCAAGAGCGGCAATAAGGTGCTGCAGCGGCTGGTTTAACCTCAGGCTAAACAGGAGGGAGGAGAGTACGCTGATCACAATGGCAGTGCCGAGCAGTACCGTAAGCAGCAGCTGCATGCCGCGCATTTCCGCGGCAATCACAGAGGCCTGGGTGACCCTGACATAGGTGAACCCGGTCTGCTTGCCTTTTTCATAGAAGTAATATTGATCCCCAATGCGTTCATGTCTGCTTTTCTCTGCAGGAAGCGGAGGAATATGCATTTCCTCATCTGAGGTAGAGAACAGCAGACGCCCCTCATTATCCAAGATGTAGAACGGATTATGGCTGCCATCTCCATACGTATCCTGCATGCGCTGCGGATTCAGCATCACAATGCCGTATACATCCTCATAAGGAATGGCTTTCATCATGACAGGCATCAACTGTCCAAGGGAGCGGGAAGAATGAACGGTATTTTCCGTAAAAGCTGCTGCGGGCATCACTTTCAGGAACTGGTTGTTCATCGTTTGGCTTTTCCAGTAGTCCGGCGAGTACGCTTCGCTGAAATAATATTTCCCGAACATGTCGGCTGCGCTGCTAAGTCCTTCCTTCTCCAGTACATAGTCCTCCTGCTTGAAATAAAGAATGAAATTGTCGATATGCAAAAAAGGATTGGCGTACAGGCTAGAGAGGTCCGACTTTACTTCAGCGGGAATATCGTAACGGCGATTCTCCTTAAGGTGGCTCAAAATGCCCAAATTGGCTGTCCAGGTATCCGATTGAGTGAGGGCCAGAATCATGTTCTGGGTCAGCCGAAAGTGATTCTCATAACCTTCGACGGTCTGCGCAAGGCCCAATTCATTCTGTCTCACCATCTCCTGATAAACTTTGTTGCTCAGGTACAGATGGGAGAACAGATTAAATGAAGCCAAAATCAGGATGACACTGAGGAAGCTCAGCATTAGCTTAACAAACAGGCCGTTCAGCGCAAATCGGTTTGTAAGCAGTTCCTTCATTATGACATTCCCCCTTGGATACAGCCGCAGATCATTGGTCTAATCCTATCATAGCGGCATAAAGCTGACACAAACAATATGCAATTTTACTGATTTATACGCGGATATTTGGAAAATAGCAGTATAGGGAAATGTTATATAACATGTAGATAGCGCTTACCATTAAAGGTTTGTTATAATAAAGGGATAATTCCAGGATTTAAAGAGAAGTTATCTGACATAATAAAATCCTTTAACTATACTTTTGTATGATCGTAATGAAGGATGCCTCGCTGACATCGTGCACAATAGCCTCATTTCCCCGCATCAAGATGTGGACTAGAAGAATATTCTCACTGGAGGAAATTAATGAAACGTTCTTACCTGTTATTGGTGATTTTATTAACGCTAAGTGCATGTGAACAAGCTAATACGAGTGACAACGACAATAATGATGCTCCTGTTTCCAGAGAAATCAATGTTAAGAATACTAAAGATGCAGAAGTTTCTCCCAACACCAAAGAAAATTCATTGAAAGACTCCTCCCATTTTTTAGCTGAAGACGAAAGTGGTCTATCCGCTTTGGATTTTGATACGGCCTATAAAATGTGTACAGAAGCGCTAACTGAATATTACAAAGCGATTTGGAACGGTTCAGACATTGATCTGGATACTTATATCGATAATGAAAACCTTAAGCAGTATACGCAAAAAAAGATTACATCTCAATTTAATTTGTTTCTCAAAAACAAGCTCACTCATAATCGAGTGACAGGCGTTGATATTGGTGCCGGAAAAGTTGAACATGTTAGAGAAGGTGAGAGTTTTTTCTATTTTAAATTAGAAGCACACGTTAGGAAGGATGTAGGCAGCTTTGCTGAAGATACTGAATTTCTGGTGCAAAATGTGAATGGGAAGTTAGTTATTGTTGACTGGTATACGAATACAAAGGATAGTTATGATTCTGTTGTACGTGGAGAAAATCAGACTATTGATAATCCGGATATCTGGAATGGTAGTGAATGGGCCAATTAACTGAATGAATTTTATATGCTTAACAAAAACAATAATCGATGTATTAGAAGAAAAGAAAAAGCACGAGCTGCAGGGGGATTTCATCTCTGTATCTCGTGCTTTTTTGTCATTATGTTTACCCGTTTTGAACAGGAGGGTGATTGCCTGAATTCGAGTTCACTTTGGGCTAGATTCGCAGCAGGAACATCGGCTCCAGCGATTGCTTTTCACTCTTCGGCTGGATCGTTCCAGGAAAAGAATGGTACATCCTTCTTCATACTCCAAGTAACCTTGTGTCGGTTGTTTCTATTGAGGATGGCGCGGTTCAACGTAATCATGTGGTCTAATCCTATCATAGCGGCATAAAGCTGACACAAATAATATGCACTTTTACTGATTTATACGCGGATATTTGGAAAATAGCAGTATAGGCGAAATGTTATATAACATGTAGATAGCGCTTACCATTGAAATCCAGCTATAATTCGGTTACAAACCCCGGTTGTACAGGGGAAGTTAGCTCACATCTCATATCTAGTTGAGCTGCAATCATGTAGTAAGAGGGGGCATGCCGATGGCTGATGCTGGCTTAATGCAAGACAAACTGCGGAGAAAATTAATTCATTCGTCACGGCGGAAGGCGCGGATGACCCGGATCTGGAACAAAAACAAGGCGCTATGGCTGCTCTTCCTGCCATGCCTCCTGTATTATCTGATCTTCCGCTATGCACCGATGTTCGGACTGGTCATCACCTTCAAGGATTACAATCTGTTTAAGGGAATTTGGGCCAGTGAGTGGGTAGGGCTCAAATACTACCGGATGTTTCTGGAGAATCCTGATTTTTGGCCGCTCATGAAAAATACGTTCCTGCTGGGGATGTATAAGTTGTTTTTTGGCTTCCCGGCCCCGATCCTGCTTGCCATTTTGCTCAATGAAGTGCGTAAGGCGGCGTTCAAGCGTTTTGTGCAGACAGTCAGTTATCTGCCGCATTTTATCTCGAATGTGATTGTGGCAAGTATGGTCATTATGTTCCTCTCCCCCACCGGAGGACTGATAAATAATCTGCTCGGATGGATTGGCGTGGGACCTATCAATTTCATGAACGAACCAGGACTATTTCGTGGGATCTATGTCCTGTCGGAGATCTGGCAGCATATCGGCTGGGAGACCATTATTTATCTCGCCGCGCTGACAACCATTGACCCGCAGCTGTATGAGGCGGCTGATATGGACGGAGCAAGCCGACTGCGCAAAATCTGGCATGTCACGCTGCCCGGCATATCTCCTGCGATCGTCATCACGCTGATTTTGAATATCGGCAAGGTGCTTGAGATTGGTTTCGAGAAGGTTTTCCTGATGCAGAACCCGGCGATCTACGATACAGCGGATATTATCAGCACCTATGTCTACAGGGTGGGGATGGTCCAGGGAAATTTCAGTTATGGCGCCTCCATTGACCTGTTCATGGGAGTCATCAGCCTGATCTTCATCTATACGGCCAACTTGCTCAGCCGCCGATTAAGTGAAACCAGTCTATGGTAGAAAAGAGGTGTGAATGTGAAATCCCTCCGGTTCTCCTGGTTTAATCTCGTGGCATCGTTAGTCCTGCTGTTTGTTGTGGTGATCACACTCTATCCGTTCCTTCATATGCTGGCTGTTTCCCTCAGCAGCAACGTAAACGTCATCCAGAACAATATTTCCTTCTGGCCCAAGGGCTTCAACCTGAGCATGTATAAGCTGGTGCTGGGAGATCCGCAAATCTGGATGGCTTACCGAAATACGATTATCTATACTGTGCTCGGTACGCTGATCTCGCTGGTGGTCACTTCAACCGGAGCGTATGCATTGTCCAGGAAAGACATGGCGCTGCGCAACAGCTTCACCGTGCTGATTGTCATTACGATGTTTTTCAGCGGGGGAATGATTCCCACCTTCCTGGTGGTCCGCTCCCTGAATCTGGTGGATACCGTCTGGGGCATGGTTCTTCCAGGGGCAGTCAGTACATGGAATCTGATCCTGATGCGAACATTCTTCTCGGGCATTCCTAAAGAGCTGGAGGAATCGGGCCGCATGGACGGCCTGAACGATATCGGCATCTTCATTCGTATTGTCGTGCCGCTGTCCAAGGCGTCCTTCGCCACCATTGCCCTGTTCTATGCCGTGGGCATGTGGAATAACTTTATCTTCCCGCTGCTCTATCTAAGATCTCCCGATTTGTTTCCGCTTCAGGTGCTGCTGCGTAATCTGGTGCTGGCCGGCAGTGCAAGCTCAGGCGACGTCACTTCCATTGGTGGAGATAATATGGTGGTGGAGGAATCACTCAAGTATGCGACCATCATGGTGTCCACCCTGCCAATTCTGATCATTTATCCGTTTGTACAGAAGTATTTTGTAAAGGGAGCCATGGTTGGAGCGGTCAAAGGTTAATTGGCAAGAAAACCACCGCAAATTCAGATTAAGGGAGAGAAGCGTATGGGCAAATGGAAATCGGCAATACTTCCGCTGTTGATTGCTGTAACGATGGTAGCAGGGTGCAGTGGAGGCGGCAATGGTTCCGGCACGCCGACGGATGCTCAGGGGGAGAACGGCCTTACGGACTCCGAGGGAACGGGAAAAACCTTTACGGCGCTGCTGGATAACAATGCCACATTCCCTTATTCCAAGAGCTGGCCCGTTTGGGGCTGGTTGAAGGAGAAGACCGGCGTCACGCTTGAAGTGCAGACACCTTCCGGCAAGCTGGATGAGAGCCTGAACCTGGCAATTGCCTCCAAATCGCTGCCTGATCTGATGTATATGCCGAATCGCAAGGAATCGAACAAGTTTGGACAGCAGGGTGCGCTGGTTGACTTGATGGAGCATATGGACAACATGCCGAACCTGCAGGCATGGATGAAACAATACCCCGAGGAAGCGAAGGCTGCCCTCTCCGCCGACGGCAAGATGTATATGTTCCCCAATCAGGGCTTCGGTGAGACGAACCGCATGATTTGGATGTATCGAAAGGACGTTTTCGATAAGGAAGGCATTCAGGTTCCGACGACCTACGAAGAACTGCATGCGGCCCTAAAGAAGCTGAAGGAGAAATATCCGGACAGTTACCCGCTCTCCATCCGATACGGGCAGATCCCGGATGAGATGAATGCAAATATGACGGTGAATTATGGAACCGGAGAAGGCGCCTACTATGATTTTGATCAGAAAGAATGGCGTTATGGACCGACCGAAGACAATTATAAATCCATGGTAGGGATGTGGAAAAGCTTCTACGATGAAGGTCTGGTTCCGCCTGATTTCCTATCACTGCAAACCAAGCAGTGGCAGGATATGGTCTCTACAGGCAAATCATTCGTGACCATCGATTATATCAGCCGGATTGATTTCTTTAACAATGCCATGCAGCCGGAGAATCCCGAGTTCAACATGCAGTTCATGGCACCACCGGCCGGCATTGCCGGGGGCAAGCAGCTTAATCCGTACTTTCATTATATGGAGGGTGGTTTGACGGTCGCTTCCACCTCCAAGAACATCGATGATGTCATGAAGTACATGGACTTTTTCTATTCCGAGGAAGGGCGTACGTTCAGCAGTTGGGGAGTAGAGGGCGAGACCTATGTTAAGGAAGGGGATACGATCAAGTTCAAGCCGGAGTATAACGATGTCATTGAAATGCGCAAGCAGACGGGGCTTCAGACGAGCGGAACCTATACCTGGATTGATTTTAATGCCCATTTGTCGCTGTTCTCGGATGATCTGAAGCATGCCTATGAAGAAGCAGTGAAATATGATCCTTCCTCCATGCAGCCGAGACCTGCTTTTACCGAGGGGGAAAATGAAATTATATCCATTACCGGGCAGGCAATCAAAAAGCACCGCGATGAGAGCTTCGCCAAATTCGTGACCGGCTCCCGAAGTCTGGCGGATTGGGAGAAGTATGTGGAGGAAATGAACAATCTTGGCGTAGATCAGCTGCTGAGCACTTATAAGGAAGCGTATGACCGGGTTCTCAATATTCAGTTGAGCGCGAAATGAGCGAATGTACGGCACAGGGATCCTAGACCATTAGTACAGAATGGCAAAAGGAGGCTTCGCTTATGAAAAAGCAGCACCTGCGTGTGTACTCCGGATTCAGGCTGGCCATGGTTTTGTTGATAGGTATGGTATTCGTTGGAATGCTCTTCCCTGGTAAAGCGGGAGCAGCCGGTTCCATCTCGCTGGACGCACCCGGAGGTGGATATGTGTCTGACGGAGGGATGGTAGAGATCGGAGGCAGTTATACCGACCTGTATGACATTCGGCTGTTTGTGAATGGTACGTCTCAATACGAAGTGCTGTTGAATGATCCCGATGGAGATGACAGCGGCACGTGGTCTTACATGCTGGATACCTCGGGCTATAACGGGTCAGTGGAACTGGTCGTCCGCGGGCTGGATACATCTACCCGCTACGGGGTATGGAGCGTTCCCGCCATTCTTACCGTTGATAATCCGGCAGGGGCTGTTCCTGTGGTCACGATTACTGGACCGTCCGAAGGTGTACCTTTAAGCGGCCCGGTAGAGGTCACGATTGAAGCTGTCTCACCGATTCCGGTCTCGCTGGTAGAGGTGAGGGTGAATCGGGGGGCATGGCAGCAGGCCGTGCAGCAAGGCTCGGTGTATGTATTCGTGTGGGACACAGCGGGAATGGGCGATCGTACCGTCAGTCTGGAAGCACGAGCGAGCAGTGCACCCCAGCGGTACGGCTACAGCCCAACCGTGTATGCGCAGATTGGAAACGGGACGCATGAACCAGCCTTGCCTTTGCCTGATCAGGACCGCGCCATGTGGATCTGGGAACCGGAAAGCTACAAACTGCTCCTGAATCCCGGTTCGCGCCAGGTGCTGGAATCGTTCATTACGGATACACAGACATTCGGGCAAGACCCAGTCCAGACGCTGTATCTCGCAGTGGGCAAATATGCGGGGTACAACGCACTGGAAGAGCAGGAGGCCGAGCTGCGCTCATTCCTGAGCTGGGCTCATAGCAAAAATGTACAGGTGCATGCATTAATTGCCGGAGGCACCTCTCCGGCCTACATGGGCGCTTACGAGAAGTATCATTCTCATGCAGTGAGGGAAATGGAACAGGTTATCAATTACAATCTAGCAGCGGCAGATCCGGAGAAATTTGACGGCATCAATGTGGATATAGAGCCGTACATTTCCCCTGACTTTAGAGATCCAAGCCGATTCCTGCAGAAGGAATACCTGGACGTTTTGCAAAAAATGATTGATCGCCGGAATATGGCGGGTATCCGGCTGCCGTTCGGCCCTGCTGTGCCCAAGTGGTATGACACGTCGGATCAGGGTGCGAATATTGTCTGGAATGGCTCCAGCAAGTGGCTCTCCGAGCATGTGCAGGATATCTCCGACTACATCTCCATCATGGATTACCGGGATACCGCGGATGGCTCTGCAGGGATTATTGCCGGGGCTGCTGGAGAACTCGCTTATGCAGACCAGATCGGCAAGCCGAATTCCGTGGTCATTGGTGTGGAGACGCTGGATATCGCGAACAGCGGCGATCCGGAGACGATCACGTTCTGGGAGGAAGGCCGCAGCCATATGGAGGCCGAACTGGATAAGGTCTATACAGCTTACGGGCAGAGCAGCGCCTTCGGCGGTATTGCCATCCATCACTATGATTCCTACCGTGCATTGCCTTCTTATTGGGGAACGGACGGCATATTTTGGACCGCGCCGGATGATCAGGAGGCCCCTTCAGCCCTTACAGGGATGCCGTCTGTTGAGACGACTGATTATCAGACCATACAACTGAAATATGGAATAGCTTCGGATAACATGGAAGTGGAGCGTTATGTAATTTATCGGAGCACCGTTCAAGGATTCGCGCCTGCTGCTTCGGATATCGCCGGACTCGCCCGGGGACTGAGCTACCAGGATAAGGGACTGCTGCCGGATACGACGTACTACTACCGGATTGCGGCCCGCGACTTGCAGGGCAACATCGGCCCGCTCACCGATGAAGTGTCAGTCACAACGGGAAGTACCTCACTAAAGCCTCTGGTTGTCTCGGATATGAATCTGATTTATAACGGAACGGCAGTATCCGTCACCCTGAAGGTCAGAGATTACGATACTGGCGAGGTGCTGACGGGTGTGAAAGTGGAGGGGAGATTCACTTATTCGGCAGGACGGTATACCAGCGGGATCACTGGAGCAGATGGAAGTATAACGCTTGGCTCGGAAGCGGTGGTCCCGGGGAGGCAGGTTGGTTTTGAACCGCGCAGAATCGTTTATGGCGGTTATTACTATGCAGCAGGGCATGATCTGCCGCATGCGGCACTGCTGATGCAGAATGCGGGACATGAAGCATCGGGCGAGGAGCCTTCTGAAGGAGGATGAGGAGCATGAATGTAAATGGCTTGATACAGCCGCTGGAGACTCAAGTTGTAGAGCAGATGTCTGTACAGATCTATGCCGATCGGAATCAGATGGGGAGAGCCGCAGCAGCCGCGGTTGGAGATCGATTAAGACAGCTGCTGCAGGACCCAGAGCGTCAGGTCCGCATGATCTTCGCTGCGGCACCTTCGCAGAACGAATTGTATGAGGGACTGGTGCAGGAGAAGGACATTGACTGGTCACGGGTCTGTGCCTTTCATATGGATGAATACATTGGCTTGCCGGATGAGGCTCCTCAGCGCTTCGGCCAGTATTTGACGGAACGGCTGTTCAGCCGGATTCAGCCGGGGCGGGTGGAACTGCTGAACGGACTGGGCGATGCGAAGCAGGAGTGCCAGAGATATGGAGAGCTGCTCCGTGCTGCGCCCATCGATATCATCTGTCTTGGGATCGGAGAGAATGGGCATATTGCCTTCAATGACCCGCCCGTTGCTGATTTCAATGACCCACTGCTTGTGAAAAAGGTGAAGCTTGATGAAGCCTGCCGACATCAGCAGGTAAACGATGGCTGTTTTGCCCGGCTGGATGATGTACCTGAACAGGCTTTGACTCTGACGGTGCCGGCGCTAATGGCAGGGAAGAGACTGTTCGCCATTGTTCCAGGGGCGTTGAAACGTCAGGCGCTCAAGGCAGCTTTACATGATCCGATAAGCACGGCATGTCCGGCTACCATCCTGCGTACACATCCCGGTATTACGATGTTTACGGACCGGGAAGCCTTCGGCCTGTGAGCGTGACTATGGTTGGGAGACACTACCGGACGGGGCTGCCCATTGAGGTCAGAGTCAGAGAGGGACGCATTGCTGCTGTTACCGAGCTTGCCGTGACGTCTTCCGCGGAACATCTTCCCTGGCTTGCCCCTGGTCTGGTTGATTTGCAGGTGAACGGCGGCTGGGGTCTGGATCTGAATGCGGCTCCGCTGTGCCCCGATACGGTGCTGAAGCTGACCATGCTGCTGTCGAGCCAGGGAGTCACAAGCTACTGCCCGACACTCATCACGAACAGTTTGGATCAGCTTGCTGAATCAGCATCTGCTATTGCAGAAGCTGTTCGGCTGAAGCACGAAGTGACCGCGAGCGTTGCTGGCATTCATCTGGAAGGCCCGTTTCTGTCACCGGAGGACGGCCCGCGCGGCGCACATCCACGGCAGCATATCGTTCCTCCGGATTGGGATGCCTTGTGCCGCTGGCAGGAGGCCGCCGAAGGGTTGATCCGTATTGTGACCCTTTCACCGGAGTGGCCGAATGCCGCTTCATTTATTGCCCGATGCTGCGAATCGGGTATTCTTGTCTCGATTGGGCATACGGCAGCTGCACCTGAGCAGATCCGGGAAGCCGTCCAGGCGGGGGCCATCATGTCCACCCATCTCGGCAACGGTGCGCATCTGACGCTTCCGCGCCATCCCAATTATCTGTGGGAGCAGCTCGCGGCAGATGAGCTGTATGGCTGCATGATCGCAGATGGCCATCACCTTCCGTCGTCCGTGCTGAGAGTGATTCTCCGAATGAAGGGAAAACGCGCCATTCTGGTCAGCGATGCCGTTTCACTGAGCGGCATGCCACCCGGTTCTTACCACCCGCATATCGGGGGTGAAGTGGTATTGACGGCTGAGGGTCGGCTGCACCTCGCCAACCAACCTCAGCTCCTCGCGGGCTCGGCGATGATGCTGCCGGAACAGGTGGGCTATCTTGTGAGAACGGGGCTAACCGGGCTCGCTGCCGCCTGGGATTGTGCTTCTGCGCATCCTGCGGAGCTCCTGGGGCTGCAACAGGCCGCAGGACTTGAGACAGGAGCACCGGCCGATCTGGTTAGCTTCAACATGAACGGTGGGAAGTTGAGCATGCTGCAATGCTGGAAGAACGGGCGGCTGCAGCCACAGGGTAACGAATAGGAGGAGAGCGATGCTGAGCTTGATACCGCAACCGAAGCAAATGACAGAAATTCAGGAAGACCCTTTAAGGCTGGATGGCAAGGCAAGGATAAGCCTGTATCTGGAGCAGGAGGATCCTCGGCTCCAGATCCATTGCCGCCGGGCATTTCCGGGTCTTAAACATACAACCTCAAGGATTGATAAGGGCTATTGGCTTATTGCAGAACGTTTATCGGACCAAGAGCCACAGCAGAGAGATCATGGGCCTGAGATGAATGATCAGACTGTTGATAAAGTCCTGGAAGAACAGGAGAAGAGCCAGCAGCCTCCTGATGCCGCCGCTTCAGTCATTCCAAAAAGGGAAGAAAAATGGGCTTGTCTTGACGGGAGGTCGCAAGGGTACACGTTAGAGGTATCGGCCGGAAGAGCTGAGGTCTGTGCGCTGGATGCAGCGGGTTTGTTTTACGGATTGCAGACATTGGCCCAACTTCGTGGACCGGATGGAGACATCCCGGCCGTGTCCATATCAGACTGGCCGGATACGGCTGTGCGGGCAATGAACCTGGATTTGCGCCAGACGTTCTCGAAGCCGGAACGGTTGATCGAATACTTGGGTGAATTTGCCAAATATAAGACCAACGCAGTTCTGATTGAATATGAGGATAAATTTCCATTCCGTACGCATCCAGAGTTTGCACACTCGAAGCATGCATTAAGCCTTTCGCAGCTTGAAGAACTGAAGCGTACGGCGCATGAACATTTTATCGAGATTATTCCGCTTCAACAGTGCTTCGGACATCTGGAGTATGTATTGCGCCACGAAGCCTGGCGGCACCTTCGCGAAACAGAGCAGTCCACCGGGGAAATCTGCCCGTCGCACCCGGAGTCCTTCGGGCTGATTGCCACGCTGCTTGCGGAGATGATCGACGCCCACCCGGAATCGCGATATATCCATCTTGGCTGTGACGAGGTCTACAGCTTATGCGAATGCGATCGCTGCCAGGTCGAATTTGGCGGCGTGCGGGAACGGGCCTTTATCGCTTTTTTGAACCGGCTGATCGCCTTTACAGCAGAGCGGGGGAAACAGCCGATATTCTGGCATGACATGCTGGACAAATGTCCGCCAGAGGAACTGGCCAAACTGGATCAGCGAAGTGCAGCCATGATCTGGATTTATAACGGACGCAATATTGAAGCAGAGGTTACTTCGCATACGGACAAATTCAGATCGCTAGGCATTGAAGTCATGGGGGCTCCGGCTGTTCGCAGCTTTGACTGGGCGGAGCATCAGAATTATCCGGTATTATCAAACCGGACGGACAATTTGCTTCAGTGGGCCAAGACAGCCGGCAAGCTGGAACTTGACTGTATCGTTGCCACGAACTGGACGGGGCCGTTCAGCCTCGGTGTTCCGTATGGTATTTTTGAAACCACCTGGTACCCGATGCTGCTGCATGCGGACTTAACCTGGAATCGTAAGGCGGATGCCTCCACCTTCATCGACCGATTCCTGGAATTGTTTCATGGCATTGATCCGGTAACCGGACATACTCGCATCGGCAATTATCAGTTGGAGGATTATTATGAGGTGATCTGGAAGCTGCTGAACGAGGTTCGGAATCATAAGGAAGAAGCGGAACTGATTGCCATTATGCATGATTATGAGGTGGCTACAGACCGTTCCAGAGCGATCCACAAGTATGCCTACCGCTGGGAGCTGTATCCTGGAGATGATGCGGAGTGGCGCTCGCTGCAGAATAACTACACGAGAAACCGCCGTGGACGCGAGAAGGTTCTTCCCCGCATGAGGGCTGCACTCGATCGTTACCAGCCGTCCGATATGGCAGAGCATTTTGTGAAGTCGAGGTTCTATCTGCATGATTATCTGGAGCGCACACTCTATCATGAGTTGGGGCTGGATGCGACCTATGCGGAATCTGAACCGAAGGCGATGAGTCTGGAAGATAAAATCACCATGATGTGTGTGGTTGGTACGCCATCTACCTGTGCCGAACCGGAATTTCGGGAGAGAATGTCGCAGCAGCGGTTTGGCGGAATCGGCATCTTTCCCCATAATGTGGAGAGTGAGCAGCAGACGCTGGCACTACTCGAAGAAGTGCAGAAGATAGCCGGAGAGTTTGGCAGCTCGTTGCCTTATTATATTTCGGTAGATGAAGAAGGAGGCACCCTGTCCAAGTTCAAAACCTTTTTCCCCTATATCCCGGGTAACCGGGCAGTCGGATTAAGCGAAGACCCGGAAACCGCCTATCTGCTCGGTAAATTCATCGGCAGTCAGTTGAATGCGCTGGGGATTCCGATGAACTGGGCACCTGTACTGGATGTAAACACTAATATTGATAATCCGGTTGTGGGTGTTCGCTCCTTCGGAGAGGACCCGCGGCTGGTAGCCCAATTCGGTCGTGCCTATATTGAGGGAATGCATGAAGCAGGTGTGGCCGTGACGGCAAAGCACTTTCCAGGTCACGGGCAAGTAAGCGGGGATTCGCATGTGGTTCTGCCCGCGTGCGAGCTGACGCTTGAGCAATTGATGGAAGGACCGCTGCTTCCCTTCATGGAGGCGATCGATGCCGGAGCGGATTCGGTCATGATGGGCCATCTGGTGTTTCCGAACATTCCGGAATCCGGCGGTCTTCCGGCTTCGCTCAGTTCTTTTTTTGCCTCAGAGCTGCTGCGTACCAAGCTGGGTTTTGAAGGTGTAATCTGCACCGATGATATCGAGATGGGAGCCATACGCAATCATTTCAGTCCGGATGAAGTAGGCGTACTGGCCGTCCAGGCAGGTAACGATATGATTCTCATGTGTCATACGCCAGAGTACCAGAGCCGGGTTATTGCGGGCATTCTGGCCGCCGTGCAGGATGGGCGGATCGACGAAGCGCGAATTGACGAGTCCGTTCATCGTATCCGGCAGCTATATGGTAAATTCCAAGACTACGAAGCGTCTGCACAGCCCATTCCAAGGGAGAAGTGGGATGAGGAGGCACTCAATCTGGCTCGAAAAACACTGAAGGTTACCCGGGACCCCCAGGGCCTGCTTCCGCTCAAGACTTCGCTGAACTATTTGCTGATACTGCCGCAGCAGGAGCAGCTGACCCAGGCGGATAACAGTGGTGCAGCCGAGATCAGGCTGGCATCACTTTTGAAGGATGCAGGATTGACCGTGGTGACACGCTACTGTGCTATGAAGCCTGATGCGGAGGAGATTACATCACTCGTGCAGCAGGCTGCGGCTGCGGATGTCGTTATCCAGGGTACCCTTAATGCTCATCTGTTCACAGGTCAATTGGCGCTTGCCGAGGCACTGGCTTCGGTTAAGCCCTTGCTGAATTTGGTGCTGCGCAATCCATATGATGACGCCACTCTACCGCAGCAGGCCGGGAGCATACAGCTGTGTTCAACCTCCAATTATTCGCTGCGGGCACTGGTGGAGCTGCTGACGAGGACCACTTCGAAGTGACTTGTCAGCGTAAAATTGAATTTCGTAATGGAAAGGTAAAAAGCCCGTTGCTAAACGGGCTTTTTACTGTATTGAATCAATCTGTTATTCATTTACCCTATATAAGGGTTCTTCATAAATTCGAGCCGGACTCGCATGAAAACTCTCATTATGCGTTTGTATCTGTTATCGCAGGAATATTGATTTCTTTTACGCAGGCTGCCTTGGACAGGTTCACGATGCATTTGACGATGGAGACCATATCCTGGAGGGGGATACGTGTGCCATTATATTCAGCAAGTGCACGTTCACTTCCCTCTTCATAAGGGATTGCAGCTGCAAGCTCTCCGGGGTTGATGCACGTAACGGCAATGCCATCGTGTCTCGTGTGTTCCCGCAAGGCTTCCGTAATTCCTCGAATGGCAAATTTGGAAGCTACAAATGAAACCTGAGTATTATTTGAATTATTCAGACCGGCAGTGGAGCCAATCAGAATGATTTTGCCGGCTGTCGATTGCCGGAGATGGGGCAGTAATGCCTGAATGCTTACAATCGCCGATGTGATATTTACATGTATCAGATTAGAGATATCCGCTGGAGCGTCTTGATCAAACGAGTAGTGTTCCTCAAATCCTTCCTTTTCCCAAATGCCCACATTGTAAATGAGAACATCCAATGTTTCGTTCTGGAGTGCGCCTGTGACCACTTGGGCTGCATGGAGATCGGACAGATCTGCCTGTATCCATACGCGTTCTACGCCGTCATTCAGGTTTAAACTGTCAGGCCTGCTGCGAGAGATGACCCAGACCTTGTCTCCCTGCTCGGGAACACCTCTGACGAAGGCATCTCCAAGTCCTTTGCTTGCACCAAATACGAGATAGTTTTTCAATTCAAGTTCTCCTTCTTTTCAATTATCGAATCAAGGGGTAGCGAGTCAAGAACAGACTCTTTATTTTCCAAAAGCATAATTTCTTCTCCCTGCTGCTGTCTTAATGCTATATTTTCCCGTCCCCATGCACACATCACATCCACAATCTTGTTGGCGGTGACCCCATACTCCGTAAGGCTGTATTCCACTTTTGGCGGCATCTGCTGATACACATGTCTTCTGACAAGACCGTCCTTCTCAAGCTCGCGTAATTGCTGAATCAGGACCTTTTGCGAAATGCCGTCAATACTGCGCTGCAGCTCGCTTGTCCTCTTCACACCTGACATTAATAAGCATACAATTAGCGCTTTCCACTTGCCGCCGATAATCTCGAGGGTTGCTTCGATTCCCAGATTATATTGTTTCAAGACAGTTCACCTCGTTCAGGTTACATCTTGTTGATGCGGTATAACTGTTCATTTTCTCACAACTTTGCTGATGAAGTCCATACACACCTCGAAGTAACCATCTTACTTTATTGTGTGTATTTTCTTTTTGTCAGGCCTATATGATAATGGCGTTATTCAAACAAAAGGGTTAGCCTGAACCAAGAAAGGAAGTACAACAATGAAAACACTCGTGATCCTGGCACATCCGAATATCGACGTTTCAAGAGTAAATCGGCGATGGAAAGAAGAGCTTGAGCAGCATGCGGCTGAAATTACGATCCATGAGATCTACAAAGCATATCCGGATTGGAACATCGACGTTACCAGAGAACAGAAGCTGCTCGAAGCATATGATCATATCATCCTGCAGTTTCCACTATATTGGTACAGCTATCCGCCTTTGCTCAAAAAGTGGTTTGATGATGTTTTTACCTACGGATGGGCGTATGGATCATCGGGCAATAAACTGCACGGGAAAAAGCTGAGCCTCGCCATGTCGATTGGGGATAAAAAAGAAAATTACTCGCCGGAAGGTTCCGTCTCTTTTACTATAGACGAAGTGACTGCGCCTTTCAAAGCCAGTATCAATCATGTGGGCGCGATAGCATTGCCGTATTTTGCAGTTTTCGGTGCATCTTTTCAAGCGACTGATGAAGAGATAAACCAAAGTGCTCGAGATTATTATCGTTATATCAGTAAGGTTCAGAATGAAGTTGAGAATCTGTCTGTTTAAAAAATATATAAGAAGATAAGTCTCATATATTCTGAACTATACATTTTCATATGTGTACATTACAGGTTTAGAATCGTTATCATCAAGAATCTTCTCTAGAAAATTAGACATGGGTATATGTACGAAAAAAAGCCCGCAATTCTCGTGGGCTTTTTTTCGCTTATTTATCTCAGTAGCAAGGGGTTCTCCGCTTGACGAATCTATTTACTCCAGCTACCCGGATATAGCCTTACTTTGGAGTATCCACTTTGTACGTGCCGGCGATCCACTGCATTTCAGTTCATAATGGATAACTTTTACAGTCTTCCCATTGCAACGATCAACGCCAGTACTACAAAAAAGATATTTACACCGATCTCCCGGTACTCTTTTCGTTGAATATGAAACAGCATCCCGAGCAGTGCGACTGCAGCCAAAGCAATTGCACTAATCGGCGTAAGCACCGGAGCGATGTTCAGTGCCCACGGCAATACAAGGCCCAGCGCTCCGAGGAGCTCCGCAATTCCGATCAGAACAACTAGAGTTTTCGGCACATTATTCACCCAGGCCCATGTCTTTTTGGACGACTCGATACGAACGGTTTTCATCCATCCCGAATATATGAAGCCTGCCGCCAAAATGATTTGTACGATCCATAACGTCACATTCATCTTTTCTTGTCCCCTCACTTGTTCGATTTCAACATCTGCCTCTATACTAAAGTGAGTAAGGCCAATCAGGAAGTAGGCACTTTATCCTAACCAGGTAACCAAAAGTAAACCTCGACATGGCCAGAAAGTGAGGAATAAGAATGACGGTGTATTGCAAATTCGGAACCGCGCTGGACATCCTCACAGGCAAATGGAAATCATTGATTCTTCTGCGCCTGTTGAACAACGGTACAATGCGGTTCAGTGAATTACAAAAAGCCATTCCGGATATTTCGAAAAAGATGCTGACTCAGCAGTTAAAAGAACTGGAATATCACGACATTGTGCATCGTGAAGTGTATGCGCAAATTCCGCCAAAGGTCGAATACTCAATTACGGAGTACGGACAACTCATGAAGCCCGTGCTCCAAACCATGAGCGACTGGGGAGTCGGACATGTGCAGCATATGCAGAAGCTTTACGGCGAAGAAGAAGCAGAGTTAATTCCAACCGACCTTCGGAAAAGCGATACCGTGCGCTAAACGTTTCGTTATTGGTGCACGCTAAAAAAGCCCGCAAAAATCGCGGGCTTTTCCTTTTTCAAATATACAAAATGAACACTTAATATTTTCCCCCAGTCGCTACCGGGTTCTCCTCATAACTAATCCAGTCGCTCCAGCTGTAGATTGGGTTCTGCAATTGGTTACACAGCAGGCAGCTGTGGACCCCAAGAGTATCAATCCATGCACGCCCGAATAGGACACAGGCACGGAAAGTGTATTCTGCTTGGCTCTGACCAGCTGACTTAACTCCCCGATTTATGCGTCAAGCTTTCCTTTAACGTATAATCCAATGGATATAGTCTTGTATCATTTCTTTGCTTCGTGTTCGATTTATCTTATCCGGCTCTAGGTACAAATTGAGAGCCATTCCATTGATAAAGGCATACAGTTTTTCTTGTTCCTTCTCTTCATCGGTTGTGCTCAGAAGACCTTCATTTTTCAAGTATATAATGCAATTCTTGATTGCGTTTTGGAGGTCCTCATAATTGGTATCGAACCCTTTTTGCGTTTTTCCATAGGTTACAAAGGCAAACCAAACCTCCATTTCCAATAATGTTTGTTCATCAGTCGGGACTAGCTCAAGCAAGTATTCAACAATTCTTTCTTGAGGCGCCAGTTCTCTTGCATTCAGATTTCTTAGCCGAATAAGTACCTTTTCCTTAACTAACTCCATCGCAAACGCTAATAGGCTCTCTTGTTTTGAAAAGTAATGTCTTAAAGCTCCTTGTGATAGTCCGGCCTCCTTCGCAATCGTTCTTGACGTTGCATGATGAATGCCTTTCTCGCTAATGATTTTCCAAGTTGCTTCAGCGATAATATTCTTCATTTTCTCATGGTCCACGATTTTTGGCATACACACAGAATATCATATTTTTTAACTCAACTGAATTAAATAGACGATTAAGATGGAATGTGCTAGAGTTTATTTAACTCAACTGAATTAAAAAAGAATGGGGCAAATGCCGCATGCAACTCAAAGGAGTGCAAAGGGAATGAACCAGCAATTCAAAGTAATGCTTCCGGCATGGGGAAAGGCAATTGGCTTATTGTGCATGATAATTATGTTTGTTGCTGTACTGTGGTTAGTGTGGACCGGAAACTTGAGTATAAGGTACACGGCCGACCATGAGGGAGTGATTCCAATATGGCATAGTTGGTTGCCAGCATTCCTTGGTATTTTGCTAATCCGTCTGATTCCTTATAAAAGTCAAAATCATACGTCTTTCCAACAAATGGAGAGACCTCACTTGGTTGTTCAATCGATTGTGTTACTGATGTCAGGTGTTTTATTTACAGCTGCTCTTGTAATGATAGGTCCACAAGGATTACATTTCGAGCTATATTATTTGGCGTTCAAGTTGACGACACTGTTGTGCATTCCGTTGATTTTCTTGCTGATTTATCGCAAAATGACTGGCAGGCAACAAGAAATTATATTGGCAAAGCCTGGCTCTCGCAGACACGTCATTGGACCATTAATCATTATTGTGGTCTGGGGTTATCTACAGTTCTATTCCCCAATTGCACAACCAGAAGGAGCAATCGAAGCAACCGATTTGACAGAATTACTTCTCTTGGTGTTCATTGGTTTTATTATCAATAGCGTATTGGAGGAAGTTTTTTATCGGGTATGGCTGCAAACCCGGTTGGAGGCATTGCTTGGAAGATGGCCTGCCATTCTACTAGTTTCAATGTTATGGTCCATTTGGCATGTCGCCATTCAAGGATCTGGTCAATGGGATATTGATGTGGCAACAGTGATTGCAAATCATGGGGTTACGGGTCTGTTTCTTGGTTATTTATGGGCCCGCTATCGTAAAGTATGGGTGATTATCTTGATTCATGGACTCATGAATGCTTCCCCTCATTTTCTTTTGCAGATCTTGTTTCATTGGGCGGGAAGAGCTGGATAAGTCTGCCCGTGCAAAGATGCCTTTATCTCTCCGTATTCCCGAATGTTAACAAAGACATTCGAATTGTCTGCTTTCAGCCTAGTGATATTTATTAAAGTGAATGTGGCTTCACCTTCTACATGTTGATTTCCTGTTGACGCTCATGCACTGTAAATACACCGCCCCGGGCATCAGCCTGTATGGCGGTGTTTTCTTCTTTGAGATACTGTGGACCCGTGCTCCGTACCTATTCTTCCCCTGTAGCCACTGTATTCTCCTCATAACTAATCCAGTCGCTCCAGCTTCCGGAATAAAGCTTCACATTTGAATAACCCGCTTCTTCGAGCGCAATCACGTTTGGGTAGGTGATTATGAAACAGAGTACAATAGTATTCCTGCTGCGGGATCAGATACATGAAAGGCACACATCATTCTCATGTAACTAAATTTCGTTTGTTCAATTCTCTGAAGGAGCATTCTCAATTTTGCTAGATGTATTTAAATTTCATATGTCTTATATATAGGAAGTATAGTGACATTCGATTTATTTATATAAGATGCTATTGATATATAGTTATATCATGTTATTTTTGTTGACATAAAAATATTGTTGTAAATATATTTATATGTTAATGTGGAATTAAATGTTAGATAATATTACATAGTGTAGAGGAGAGGATGTAATGTTTATTAACCGGACTATTAGGAAATTAGGGGTTTCAGTCGGGATTGTAGGTATGTTTACATTTGCTCTACCTTCAGTGGGCTTTAGTATGCCACTGCAACCAACAACCATCGATAAGGTAGAAGGCGATTATTATGTAACGTCTGCGATTGAGAACATTCGGTGGGGATCTCTGCCTAATCGAGATAGCTCTCCTATTCTTACTGTACCATCAGGAAGTGCTGTAACATTCGATACGGTATCGCATGAGGGACTGATCGAGGATCAAGGGAGAAATCCAGTGGAGTACTTCGGCAAATATGGTATCTCACCCGATGGCGTGTTGGATGATGCGAAGGCAATTGCGGCTTCTGAGATTCAGCATGATTATGTAAAAGACGGACCTCATATTATCACTGGGCCAGTAGCGGTTGAGGGAGCGATGCCAGGAGATGTTCTTAAAGTAGAAGTCCTTTCGTTGCAAACTCGAGTTCCATATGGTGTCATTTCTAACCGCCATGGTAAAGGTGCCCTTCCTGATGAATTTCCGGAAAATACAGGCCCACAAGAGGAAGCTAGCGCAACAAAACCGGAATTATATAATAATGTATCTATATTTACGCCTATTGAAGAAATCAACGGCAATTGGTATGGTTTATTACCGACAAAAGCTGGCAAGAATGTACGTTTCCCAATTAACCCGTTTCTAGGTGTTATGGGGGTTGCACCAAATACCAGTGAAGTTGTGAGTTCTATCCCACCTATTGAAACAGGAGGGAATATGGATATTAATGAGTTAGGTGTCGGTTCAACTATTTATTATCCGATTCAAGTTAAAGGCGGGTTATTCTATACTGGAGATCCACACTTTGCTCAAGGAGATGGAGAAGTCGCATTAACTGCATTGGAAGCATCCTTAAGAGGGACAGTTCGGTTAACGGTTTTAAAGAAAGGTGATCCTTCGATACCGCATAGTGGAGAATTCACGCAACCCTTTGCTGAAACAGAGGACTATTGGATTCCCATTGGACTGGATCCTGATTTGGATGAAGCAATGAAAGAATCAGTACGTGAATCGATTCAATTCTTATCCGATAAGCTTGATATGGATAGAAGTGTGGCTTATGCGTATCTATCGGCCGCAACGGATTATGAAGTATCTCAGGTTGTAGACCGAACTAAAGGGGTTCATGGACTCATTCGAAAGACCGATTTCCTTGAATATGTTGACGTTATAATGAATGTAGGTGGTACATCAATCAAGCCTGTTGTTCATAACAATGAGTTTTACGTACCGATTCGAACCATTTCGGAGCTATTGGGTGGCACAGTAGAATGGGATAATAAGACGCGTACAACGAAAATCGAATTAGGCACGAAAAATATAAGTGCTCAAATTGGTTCAGATGTGTATTCAATTAACGAGAAACTAGTGTTCAATAGTAAGGTACCTAAGCTTTTAAATGGCGAAACCGTAGTTCCGGTTTCTGTTATTAATGAAATACTAGGTGCTTATGTAAACTGGACGACGATCGACAAGACTTTAACAGCAAATGTATCGTTAAGTAAAAAGTAATAATAAATTTCATTATTCAACCGTGGTGGACAGATGTCCATCACGGTATTTTCTATTATCATGAATCAGAAAAAGCTGCCACTTGATGTCTACTTCTGTGTACTTTAAATACTTACAGGGTGGTGTTGTTGACTCCGAACATAGAAAAATACATCGCCGGGGCAGATAAGCCACATGGCGATGTATTCAACATCGATACACTGCTATACGTTTTTGTTAGCTTCCGCATTACCGGTTGCCACCGGGTTCTCCTCGTAACTGATCCAATCGCTCCAGCTTCCGGAATACAGCTTCACATTGGTATATCCGGCTTCCTCCAGTGCAATCGCGTTCGGGCAGGCCGAGACACCGGAGCCGCAGTACACGATGATGGGCTCGTCCTTCGCCAGCTTCCCGAAACGTTCCTCCAATGTACTCACGTCAGACCAGCGTCCATCTGCACCAAGCACGTCTTTCCAAAAATAATTCACCGCCCCCGGAATATGTCCAGCCTTGGCATCAATCGGTTCTTCCAGCCCCGCATAGCGGCGGGCATCGCGAGAATCGATCAGTACCGCTGAGCTGTTCGCCGAAGCGTTCTGTGCGTCCTGTACGCTGGCAAGCATGTGCGGCTGCACGTTTGCTTCAAACGTGGACGGAATCCGCACGGGCACATCCGTGGTTACTGGGAACTTGGCGTTTTGCCAAGCAGAGAAGCCTTCGTCCATCACATACACCTGTTCATGGCCCAGATAACGAAGCAGCCACCATAATCTTGAGGCATTCATACCGCCCTGATCATCGTAGGCAACAATACGAGCATTTGAACCGATTCCCGCTTTCGAAAGACGTTTTGCCAGTTCTGCCGGGTCAGGGAGCGGATGACGTCCGCCATGGGCTGACACAGGAGAGGAAAGGTCCTGTTCGAGATCGAGATAAACGGCACCTGGGATATGGCCAACCTCATAAGCTTGTCGTCCTGCATCCGGTTGACCGAGCAGGAATCTGCAGTCGGCAATGACTACATCGGGTTCGTACATTCTGGCAAGCAGCCAGCGCATGGATACAATGTTTTTCATGAAAATACACCGCCTTATGAAGAATATTGGATTCCGATTGAAGTCGTCTGTAATATCAGACTCCAATCGTTCTTTTTGCCATGTCATATGCTTCGGATAGATTACACTGCCGTAGGTTCAGCAGGTCCTTGACCTCCTACAGGCGCGTCAGCTGGAATAGACACCGGTTTGGTTTTGCCATACCGAATGAAAATCCATACCCCAAAGATAATGACAACGCCGGCAATCATCTGCATGGCACTGAGAGATTCACCAAGCAGCATCCAGGCCAGCAGTGAGGAGAACACAGGTTCACCGAGGACGCCCATGGATACCGTTGTGGCATTCATATACTGAAGCAGCCAGTTGAACAGATAGTGTCCAAAGATCGTCGGCACGACAGCGAGCAGCAGGAAAATCCCCCACTCCGAAGCGGCATAACCCCCGAACGGATGCCCCATGGCCAAATTATATACCGCCAGCGTACAGGCGGCGACGAAAAATACCCAGAAGTTATAAGAGAAGGCACTTAGTCCGGAACGCAGAAATTGACCAAGCAGCATATGGATGGCTACCGCAATCGTTCCCAGCAAAGATAATAGATCGCCTTGCAGTGCCGTTCCGGCCAATTGGAAGTCTCCAGCCCCGATGGCGATGGACCCAAGCAGGGCGATGCCCATGCCGATAATCATCATGCGGTTAATCTTGGCTTTGAACAGCCAGACGGAACCCGCGAGAATTAATATGGGCTCAAGTGCGAGAATGACCGTGGAGCTGGCCACACTCGTAAGTCTGAGCGATCCCATCCACAGCAGGAAATGAAGTGCCAGCATCACACCCGATGCGAGCAGCAGCCCCCACTGCCTGAAGTTCAGGCGCATCATCTCATGTCGATATTTCCAGACAAAAGGAAGCATCAGCAGATTGGTGAGAAACAGCCGATACATGGCGATAACAGCCACATCTGCACTGGACCAGCGCACGAAAATGGAAGAAAACGAGATGGCAATAATGCCGACAACGAACAGAAGTTCAATGGATCTGCCGGCACGAAACAAGCTTGTCATGGATGTAGCTCCTTCTTGAAGTCAAATGGCGTAAATCAATTCATTATACAGGAGAACGCAGCTGTTCGAAAAGCGATGAAAGAAAAATAGATAAGCAGATTGTAACCGGGCTTGTAACTATTCTGTCATTCACCCATGCCGCTTTTCTATTAATCTTCTATATAGAGACATGAAACGATATAATATACCAATAATCGGGAAATTAAGGAAGTGGCATGGAAAGTGAGAGTTCAACAACAGACAGCAGGAGAAAACAGCGGCATTGCGAGCAGAACCAGCCGAACGAAGACACACAAACGAAGACGAATCCGGTATGGAAGATTGAGTGCAGCCCTGATGCTGCTTGCACTGATCATTACCGGTTTAACATATGCATTAATTGGAATGACCCACTGGATTAAGGGCTATGTAGCCCCGCCCCCGGTAGCTGCCATCGAACAGCCAACCAAGCTGGGCATGATTGAAATGACTCCGGATGTGAAGGAAGAGCCTGCACGATTTCAGGGACAGGTTCGCAAACTGGCATACATAACGTTTGATGATGGACCAAGTGAATATACGGAACTACTGCTGGATATTTTGAAAGAGCATGAGGCTAAGGCAACCTTTTTCATGATTGGCCGTCAGTTGAATCAGCATAAGTCCGCGGTAGAGCGACTGGTTCAAGAGGGCAGCTATCCGGGGCTCCACAGTATGACACATAACTATAACACCCTGTACAAAAGCGGAAGCTCCGCGAATTTTGTGAAGGAATTCAAGAAGGAGCAGAAGATGGTTCAGGATCTGATTGGCTTTACTCCGCATCTGATTCGCGCTCCTTACGGCAGCAGTCCGCAGATCGGTGAATCCTTCAGGGGCGACATTGCCGCGGCTGGTTTCAAAATGTGGGATTGGACAACAGACTCTCTGGATTGGAACCTTCCGGGTCAGCCGGACAAAATTGTGGCGCGTGTCAGAAAAAGTGTGCACCGGGACAAGGAAGTGATCCTGATGCATGAGCGGGAGCAGACGGTGCAGGCTTTGCCGCGAATTCTGAAATTGCTTGAAGATCGGGGTTATGAGTTCGAGGTTTATGACCCGAATGCACATTGGACTGCCAATTTTAGCGGAGATACCCGCTTGTAATTAGAGACGATAATACAAATGCAGAGAGGAGACGAACGAGTGCGTACGTGGAAAAAATCAGCACTGGCTGCCGTTGGCCTGACGCTGGCGGTGCTCACCAGTGCCTGCGGCCAGCCGCAGGAGCCGGCTGCGAACCAGGTGAACGAATTGATCCGGAATGATCAGGAGATGGCTCAGAATCTGAAGGAGCTTGCCCGTCATGAACGGGAGGAAATGCAATTGTACACGTCGATTTTGAATAAGGGGAAAAACAAAAACAGTGACCTAGAGTCACTGCTGGATCAGGCAGAAGAGCATATAGCTGAGCGGAGAAAACTGCTGGAGCAGGCGGAAACCTTGATGAATCAGACGCGGGAGCAAACTCCAGCTGTACGGGATTCCCTGGGACGCTTGTCTTTTGAAAAAGAAGAGACGCTGACCCAGGCACAAACCGTTCTGGACCAGTATGAAGTAAGAGCCCAGACATTTGAGGAATTTGTAACCTCGTATCAGCAAAGTCTGGATGCCGATGAAGTGCTCTATTCATTAATGAGGGGCAGCGCAGAACCGAATCTGGTCAAAATCAAACGCGCAATCCGGGAACGCAACATCCAATATGCGCAGCTTGCCGAGATCAGAAAGCAATTCAACAAGCAGACAAAAGTGTTTAACGGTGCCAACGCCAAGCTTGTTCAAATGGAACGAGCGAGTTAGAGATGTGCCCGACTTCCGCTTATTCTATTTATCTATCTGATTGAGCTAGCGACCAGCCGTGTAAGTACTAGTATGCAGAATGAAGCAACATGGACAAGCATCATTGCGTATAAGCTAACGGAGGTGTTCATATGCGAAATACAATGAATCTTAGTGCATCACTACTCGTTTTACTCATGGGATTCTCACTTGTGGCCTGTGGTAACAGCAGTCCTGCAGTTCAGCCACCCACCAATAATACAGGGGAACAGACGCCAGCACCGGAGCAGCAGCCGAATGACAGTGCGGTGATCGAAGCAGAGGGTATATTGACGGGCTGGGCAGATCCTCACACGGTAGAGATCCGTGTCAAGGAGGTTCCAATGGCTTTCCAGGTGGAAGAGAATGTGCAGAAATCCTTCGATGACATTGATGATGAAGATTCAGTACAATTTAAATATGTAGAGAGAACGATTGAGAGCGGCGACAATACAACCAAGCAGCTGGTGCTCACAGAAATCGCGAAGATCGAAGGGGATGAACCGAACAGTTCCAATGCAGGCAATAACGTGACATCCGATCGTCCCAAAACAACAGAGCTGGAAGTAACGGTGGAAGGCATGACGGAGAAACGTCCAGCTGAACTTGCTCAAGGTGAGGGGTACTCGCTTTATGTGTTTGAACCCATGGCCTTTGATGCAGAGGACGACGAATTGACGATGAAGATTGATCCTGACTACAAAGTGGAGATCGAGAAGCTTCCTACAGACTTCAGTCTGGATGCGCTGAAGATGGATGCCAAGGAAGAGCTGAGCGAAACCGGAGAGGTCAAGGAACTGAGCAAGGAAGAGCTCAGCAATGGCCCAATGAAGGATGCAAGACTATATATGATGTCTCAAAACGATAAAAAGTCGGAGTATTTCATTGTAAAAGAACTGGACGGCAATGGCTTCATTTTCCACATTGATGCACCTGTGGGTGAACCATCTGAGGGATTCCTGCCGATGGCGTATGTATCCCTGAATTCCATTATGAATGAAGCAAACATTACAAAATAACATGAAAGAGCCGGAAGGAACAATGCTTGGGCATGGGTTCCTCCCGGCTTTTTTTGCCGTCTCTATTCAGTTGTGCAAAACCAACCGTCTTACCTGAGGTGTCAGGTTAAAATGGTCGATCCCTTGTGCCCTTTGAGTTCCTCGTATCGGGCGACAACATGGTGATGAATGAGGTGTTCGTCGGGAATTCCCATGCGTTCACGAATGAAGGCGGAGACGCCATCTTCACGAATCATGTGTTGGAGCTTCATGGCTTCCTCGTCCTGTTCGTGATCGAAGAGCATTGCGGCAGCCATAGCGGAAGTAAGATGGGGAATTTCAATTCCGAATTCGCTGGCCTGCATCGCTGGGCGAACAAGCCGATCATAAGGCGATAGCTTGCGAAGGGGTGAACGTCCGACCCGGGTAACCTGATCTGTCAGGTTGGGGTTGGCAAAGCGTTCGAGAATGGTATGGATATATTGGCTGTGTTTTTGAGGATTAAACCCGTGTTTTCTCACAAGCATGGCTCCCGTTTCCTCCATGACCTGTTTAACCTTGGCATGCAGTGTTGCGTTACTCATGACTTGCTTAATCGTCTTGAATCCTTCGAGATATCCGAAGTATGCAGCCACACAGTGACCCGTATTCACGGTAAACATTTTGCGCTCAATGTAAGGCTCAAGGGAGTCGACGTAGTGTACGCCTTTAATCTCCTTGAATCCATCCAGCAGCGCCGGACGGTGAACGACCCATTCATAAAAAGGTTCAACGGTGACCTGCAGCGGATCCTTATGGTCTTGCACCGGAACAATCCGGTCAACTGCTGCATTGGGGAACGAGATATAGCGGTTGGCTTTGGTACGGGTCTGTTCATCCAGAAACGGATATACCCGTTTCTTCAGGCGGGTGCTGCCTCCGATGGCATTCTCGCAAGCGATGATATGGAGAGGGGCCTGATTATTGTTTTTCATGCGGAGATATATGCCTTTGGCGATGGGTTCGGCGATATCCTCAAGTGCAGATACACCGACCGCTGTCGTAATGAGATCAGCCGATGCAATCTGCTCAGCCAGGCGATCCTGTTCGCCCACATGAATGGCCGTGACGTTGCTGACCATGGTTGTGTCCTGATCTGCATTAGCCAGTGTAATGGGATACTCTTTCCTTTTTTGCAGCATGGAGATCTTCTTCGGGTTACGTGCGACAAAGCAGACTTCATAATCGGAAGCGGACAACATATGACCGATAAAACCGCGGCCTATATTGCCCGCTCCAAAATGTACAGCTTTCATGTGTGAACTCCCCCTTTAAAATTTGAAATGCGAAATTCGTGCAGACCTAGACGGTAGTGACGAGTGGTTTCGAGATCAAATCATTAAATTCGAGGTCGGTCAGGCATGACAGCCGTTGGTGAGGCATATCGAAATCCAGAGTTCCTGTTATGGTATTCGAGATTACGACACAGTGAATACCAGCTGCAGCAGCTGCACGTGCGCCGTTAGGTGAATCCTCAATCGCTACGGCTTCGTCTGCAGTTACTCCAAGCGCTTCAAGGGCTTGGTTATATAATTCCGGGTCAGGCTTCACATGGGACACATCGTCGGCTGTTCGAATCACTTCGAAGTAATCCTTCAGTTTCAGTTGTTCCAGGTGCTGTTCGACCCACTCCCGTTTGGAGCTTGAGGCAACGGCCAGTTTTAATCCAGCCTCCCGTGCTGCTTCGAGGTAATTCTGGATGCCTGGTCTTACCTGCTCCTTGTTCATTAATGCTGCATGCTGCAGCTGAACCGATTCCCTGAACGCTTCCCGATCGATCGGAAGATTCAAATCTGTGATGAGGTACTCATAGGGATTGAATGTTTTCAGACTGGTACCGATGCATTGCGAATACATCTCCAGGGTCAAGTTCACGCCGTGTTCCTTGTAGGCATCACGAAAAGCGATATACCATGCTGTCTCTGTATCAATAATCGTTCCATCGAAATCAAAAACCAGTGCCTTAATCATAAATTTGTTCCTCCTGTTTCAGAATTTGTTTTGGGATAAAACCAAATGAAAAGATCGCAAACTTCTTTTTTGTTACATTTACTTTTGCGGCAGATTATCTGACGCGAATGCATGTTGGAAAATATAAATATGGAAAAAATGATGCGTTGAAGCTAATAAAACCGTAACATGGGACAAAGTGAGGGGTCAAGCACGTCATGATTGTTTACATTGAAAATTTGCACATAAATGACGTGTTTTCAGAAAATGGTGAACGAGGCAAAGTGTTATGACCTATGCATGTAAGCGGTGTACTGAAAAAACGGTTTTCTTCGTTGTAAAAAAATAAACTTTTTTTTGCGATACGGAGAGATAACAATCGTTCCCCCTTTTTCGACACATTTATAATAGAAGAGAGCCCGTGGACATTTGTACGATTCGAAGAAGCCATGCTGCATCTTTTTAAAATTCTTTACGACAGAACAGCCCCTGTGGGAGAATGGAAGAGATATGTTGGAAATAAGAATGCGGAGGAGGGACCGGCGATGCTGGATAAGGATCGGTTCAATGGATGCTTACTTGGACTAGCGGCAGGAGATGCATTGGGAACGACAGTGGAGTTTAGCAGCCCAGGCACATTCGAGCCTGTAACCGATATTGTGGGGGGCGGTGTGTTTGGTTTGGCTCCCGGACAGTGGACGGATGACACGTCAATGGCGCTATGTCTGGCCGAAAGTCTAGTGAGAAAAGAACATTTTGATCCGGCGGATCAGATGCGCAGATACACGAATTGGTATGAGGTCGGCTACATGAGCAGTACCGGAACATGCTTTGATATCGGCGGGGCTACGCGAAATGCGCTGGAAAGGTTCAGGAAGACCGGAGAGCCTTACAGCGGATCTACCGATCCGATGACGGCTGGTAACGGATCAATTATGCGGCTTGCGCCAGTCGCTATGGTGTATGCGGGCCATCCGCAGGATGCTGTGCATTATGCGAAGCTGAGCTCCCGCACGACACACGCAGCAGCGGAAAGCCTGGAAGCTTGCGAGGTGCTTGCGGCTATTCTGGTTGCAGGGCTGCGCGGAGCAGACAAGCACACCATGCTGCTGCCCGAGACATGCCTACGGTGGAGGAGTGAGTCTTCTTTTACCCCAGCCATTGAAGAGATTGTGCGTGGATCTTACTGCGATAAGGAGCCACCTGAAATTCAGGGGAGCGGCTATGTCGTCCGTTCGTTGGAGGCCGCATTGTGGGCGTTCCATAAATCTTCCACATTTGAAGAAGGTGCGCTCTTAGCCGTTAATCTCGGTGATGATGCAGATACAACCGGTGCGGTGTACGGACAGATCGCTGGTGCTTATTATGGTCAGAGCGGCATCCCGGCACATTGGCGGAATAAGCTTGCGATGCTGGAAACGTTCGAGGCCTTGAACGAGGCAATGTGGCTAAAAGCAGCCCAAATGTCGTCCTGAAATCGTAACAAGGAATAACCAAAAAAAGAGACAGAAGATGGACAGGAGAAGAGAACATCATATGAACAAGACAGAACGACGTGTTTCAAAATCGGGAAAAGGAGGGGCATTTCCGTTATCCCTTCTATGCCTGACGGTAGGAGCATTCGCCATTGGAATGACCGAATTTATCATTATGGGATTGCTGCCAAATGTGGCTGCTGATCTGCATGTGAGCATTCCTCAAGCAGGGCAGTTGATTACGGGCTATGCCCTGGGTGTCGCGATTGGCGCACCCATTCTGACCGTGTTTACCCATAAGATACCGCAGAAAAAACTGCTGGTCCTGTTGATGTGCATTTTTATCATCGGTAACGCACTATCCGTCATTGCACCAACGTATGGCTTGCTGATTTCGGCACGCATTTTGACGGCATTTGCACACGGCACGTTTCTTGGTGTAGGGTCGCTCATGGCTACTCGTCTGGTTGCACCTGAGAGAAGGGCGGGTGCAGTGTCCGTTGTGCTTGCAGGACTTACAATTGCGAATATCATTGGGGTACCCTTCGGTACATTTATCGGCCAACAGCTTGGATGGAGATCCTCGTTTGGAGCCATCACCATTTTGGGCATCATCTCATTGATCGGCATCATTCGATTCATTCCGGTTATTTCGCAAGGGGAGCCGGCGAACCTGGGACAGCAGTTCCGTAATCTTGTTCGTCCTCAGGTACTATTAATATTGCTCATTGGTGCCATGGGCTGTGGAAGCCTCTTCGCGGTATTTACGTATATTACACCCATGTTAGTGGATATCAGCGGTTTTGCGGAGCAGAGTGTAACGTGGATACTGGTACTGTTCGGGGTTGGTGTGACGCTCGGGAACATGCTGGGTGGACGCCTGGCCGACTGGAAACTGATGCCGTCCCTGATGGTCAACTTCGGCGTGCTGGCTGTACTTTTGGCTGCACTCACTTTGACGCTGGAGAATCCATATTTGGCGGTCATTACAATCTTCTGCTGGGGTGTTGCGGCGTTCGGGATTATGCCGGGTCTGCAGATTCGTATCATGAATATGACTCGCGAAGCACCGCTGCTTGCGACCACATCGAGCCACTCCGCGTTTAACCTGGGGAATGCAGGTGGAGCCTATATTGGCGGGTTTGCGATTACGCATACGGGACTTATTTCCGTACCATTGTACGCAGCAGTCATTGCGGCTCTGGGTTTGCTTGGGCTTGTGATCAGTCTGGGGATGGAACGCAAACAGCGTTTGCCGGAAATCCCGGACGTTGTGGAGCCTGCGCCGCTCAGCTGAGTCTAGGCAGGAAGAATGGAAGGATACGGCCTCTGCTCCGCGTAATGTGGAGTGGAGGCTTCTTTGCAGTTTTAACTAGAAAAAGACAAACCATCCTGATTGAAGTATTATTGGTATAACATAACGGACACCATACAGGCCCTGAAAGGATCATTACAGTGAGGAAAATTATTAATTTTATTCTAGTTTTGCTGATCATCTGGGTAGCACTTCTGTATCCTTTTCGTTTGGCTTGGTTTGAAGGTGTACTTCAGATTCCTGAAGATCTTCATGATGTTTTCTTGGTTTTTTTGTTCTTTGGATATTTGATTTGTTCCTCGGGCACAGGACTTCTTATTGGTAAGATGTGTTTCAGACAAAAAGAGGAGTAGTTCAGGAAAGTTCATTTGAGAAATGGACTATCGATAGAAACTTCGCTTCAAGGGAGGTTCTTCAGCATGGAACAAGGTTCGCTGAATAAAGCGAGGTTACAGGTAAAAAAGTGGCCCCAAGATCCGATAGCAGCGGGACGTCGTCATACCGTTGGGCTTACATCGGACGGCCTGGTTATGGCTGTTGGTGATAATAAAACAGGTCAATGTGAAGTCAGCGGCTGGCGAGATATCATTGCGATCGCTGCAGGTAATGTACATATGGCGACAAATACAGGTAATGTCCACACCATCGCACTGAAATCGGATCAAACCGTGACGGCTGTAGGATGGAATAAGGATGGTCAGTGCGAGGTAACCGACTGGTACGATATTGTAGCCATTGCGGCAGGTTGGCGCCACACCATCGGTCTTCAGTCGGATTGTACGGTGGTTGCCGTGGGTCGGCATCAAGAAGGTCAATGCCAGGTAAGTAGTTGGAATGATATCGTGGCAGTAACTGCAGGAGATTGGCATACCCTCGGTCTGAAAGCAGACGGAACAGTGCTAGCTGTAGGGAATAACCGATATCGCCAATGTGAAGTCAGTGGCTGGCGTAATGTTGTAATGGTCGCTGCGGGTTATCTCCATTCCGCTGGTCTGCAATCAGACGGTACAGTAATGGCCGTGGGTAGCAATAAACATGGTCAATGCGATGTAGGCAGCTGGCACGGGATGGTGGCGATAGAGGCGGGAAGTAATCATACCATTGGCCTGAAAGCAGACGGTACGGTTTCGGCTGCAGGCTGGAATACGTATGGTCAGTGTAATGTAAGTGACTGGCGCGATATTGTTGCCGTAGCGGCAGGTTGTGCCCATACCGTAGGACTTAAATCAGACGGTACGTTGGTTGCTGTCGGTGATAATACATATGGACAATGTGATGTAAGTGGCTGGCGCGGGATTCGAATGCCGGGGAATATTCTTAAGAAAGGATTCTTCATGTAGCGTTAATCTGTCGTAGAAAGATGAATTTGAGTGCAGAGCAATATAGTTTCGTTGAAGTCGCCAATATGGCGACTTTTTTTGTTAAGGGAATTAATAGGATACTTTTCTTGCGTTAATTTGTCTGAATTGTCCACTGTTGACAATTGGGATCATTAGATTCTTGTTATCTGAAATTTAAAAGGAAAATAGTCCCTAAAAGTAAGGACTATCCTACTATATCCTAAAATAAGGAAAATACCGATAATCATTTATTAGACTCCATTTATATCACTCTTAAGGTATCAAATGGGTAAAACACTTAAAGGAGGAAGACAACTTTCATGAGTTTAAGAAAAAGTTTTATCGTTTTTCTGGTCGTTTGGTTCGTGATGGGAACTATGCTTCCGACGAGCGGATATGCGCTATCGGATCAAACAGATGCCATAATAACGACCGAAAGCAGCGCGGAGAATGTTGATGTATCTATGGAGGATTTAGCTTTAACAGACGCTGAAAATCTGGATGTTTTTGATCCGGACATCCACGAAGAACCAGAGGGTGTAGATGAAGATGTAGAGGATATAGGGGATGCACCAACCGTAACTGACGATACGTATGGTGAGGGTTTCTTTGCGACTCAAGCCATGGCATTAGCAGAAGAGCAAGTTATTGTAATGTATCCTGGTGATTCTTATAGCTTCACGAATACTGGAACTCGCTCAAAATCCTTGAGCACAGATGCGGCCACATCGAGAAGCAGTTCTTATGATTATGCAGTTTATAAAGCAGATGGAAGCATTTCAACCGATAACATGAATTCAACGAGCAGCCTATCCGTAGGAGCAGGATACACCGCTGTCGTAACCTCAAGTGGGATCAATGCGTTTACAGTAACCATCCCTGTTGAATTCACCTATAGTGTATCTGAGAATCCGGCCTTACATAGAGCGACCTTGTCCAAAGGTGAGAGCTATCGATTCGTCAATGAAGGAACACAAACGAGGGCGGTTAGTGCGGATACGTCTACAGCTCAAGACCGGAAGTATGACTATGCCAACTACAATGAAGATGGGAGCCTCTCCAGTTCAAATTTTGAATCAACCGGAAAGCCTTACTTAGGGGGAGGAAACGAAATTATCTTTACGGGAGCCGGTTCACAGCCTGTGACCATTGGACTCCCGTACGAAGTTTATACCGGTGAATGGAGCGATGAACCTGCGTATACCCGGGTGACACTGAATCAAGGGGAAAGCTACCAATTTACCAATATCAGCACTAAATCCGATGCGCTCCAAAGTGATGGGTCCACCAAAGACAAGCATGACTATGTCGTTTATCTTCCGGACGGGACGGAAAGTTCCACCGGGACGAATACATCGACTAAGCCTACGGTAGCTGCGGGGAGAACCGCTGTAGTGACCTTGGTGACAGCAACACCCGTAACGTATGGTGTACCGTATCGGACATTTGATGTTCAAAAGGCTGGTGGCGATGCCATTACTCGAGTTACCGTATATCCCGGAGAATCCGTGATTTTTCGAAATAATGGTTCCTTAGCTAATCCGATTAAGAACAATGCGAGCAGTTCAAACGGAGCCCTTTTTGATTATGTTCTGTACACAGCAGATGACGTCGTTCATTCGGACGGCTTCAACAAAAATACAAATCCGATCATTCGTTCTCAGGGTTATGCAGTTGTGACCGTAGTCGGACAGGTACCCATTGAGTTTAGCTACACGGATGATTTCTCGGTCGAAGACAGCATGGAACCTGCGTACCATCGGGTAACACTGAACCAGGGAGAAAGCGTGACTTTCTGGAATAACACTACCGACCGGGAATATCTTGACAGCAATGCGTCTACCAGCCAAGGACGGATATTCGATTACGTAACCTATTACCCTGATGGCACAGAACGGAGTACAAGAAAAGCGACGGCGGTTGAACCTGTTGTATTTTATGGGAACAAAGCTGTAGTTACGAATGTATCCGCTCAACCGGTAACCATAGGTGGGATTTACACGATCTTTGATGTAGAGGGTCGACCGAATGAAGCGCTAAGCAAGATTACCGTGTCTCCAGGCCAATCTGTCAAATTCCATAATGGCGGTTCACTTAGCAACCCGATCCGGAGTAATGCCAAGTCGGTAGGTTCTCTATATGATGTCGCGGTGTATAAAGCGGATGGTAGAGCACACAGTGACAAATTCAATAACAATGGTAGTCTCGCCACAATTCCATCCGGTGGTGAAGCCATCGTTACAGTAGTGGGAAGTACACCCGTATTATTCGAATACACGGATGATTTCTCCGTAGTAGATAGCCAGGAACCGGCTTATCTGCGTGTGACTTTGAGTCAAGGGGAGAGTTACGCCTTCACCAATACGAGCCCAGATTCGGAAAGACTCCGAAATGATGCATCCAGCAGCGCGGGACGAGTGTATGACTACACGATTTACAACGTAGATGGAACCCAGTCCAGTAGCAGAACAGCAACTGCGATTGAACCGACAATTTTGGGTGGCAAGAAAGTTGTCGTTACGAATGTCTCTAATCAATCCATAACGTTTGGTGGAATTTACCGCGTTTTCCGCGGACAAGACGATGAAGTGCCTTCACCAGAATTGGAAATCACCATCAACCAAGGGCAGAGCGCAGTGTTTACGAATCCGGGTTCGGAACCTGCTGAGCTTCAACGGATCGCAGGAGAAACTTCCGTTGTGGATTATGTGGTCTACGATAAAACTGATAAAGCATTGTACTTTGTGGAAGGTAGAAGTCATGCAACATTGGAGATTCCAGCGGGTGCAACGCTTGTCGTCACCGTAGTATCTTCGGAGCCAGTAACAATTCAATATGCCGCTCCTGTGACGGCCAGTTCCAGTCAGGAGCCTGCACTAATCAAACGGGATTTGGCGCCAAACAACACGGTGTTGTTCTCCAATACATCATCCTATGAAGCAATGCTTGCGGGACCTCCTATAGAAGGAGGAGGCTATGATTTCGTTATTCGAGACCAGAACCAAGTCATTGTTAGAGAAGGAAAGAATGCGACAGGAGCACAATTCGTGCCTGGGCATTCTGACATCCAGGTGCAAAATGTGTCAACTCAAACGCTGCATCTTGTAGGTGCTTATCGCCAATTTGTGGTCAAGGAAGTGAATGTGGAGTTTCTGACCTTGTATGAGAGTGTAGAGACGGCGTTGCCTACTGTTCAGCAAGGCAATGTGTACTATCGTTTTACCCCATATGGTACAGGTAAGTATCGGATCGCGATTAAAGAGTCAGGAGATTTTTCGATCGAACCTAGGCTTGAGTTATATACAGATAAGGAACTGAGCAATTCAATAGCAGCTTCAGTGGAACAGGAGCAGGTGTACGGCGAGCAGTATATCGTGCTGGAGTGGGAACTGCAGGGTGGACAAACCTATTATCTGAAGCTGAGTGAAAAGGATGGAAAACCGGTTCAAGGTGTCATCAAGGCTGCTCAAATGTACATTCGTAATGATAGCTCTTATGAATATGGCTATGGCAATCAATTGCTTAAAGTTGTGCTATTTACGGGAGATCAGATTGTATTTGAGTACGATCGCAACGGAAACCTGACGAAACGTACGAAAAAGATTTTCCCATTTAATTAACGATTGTCTAAATCTAGGTTGAGGTGATGGAGTGTTTAAGAAAATAACGATTATTTGGTTATGCGCGTTATTGGTGTTTAGCGGACTTGGTTCTTTTGGTTACAGTGGGCAAGCGGCGGCGGCAGAAGGAAAGGATTCCATTCCTTCTGTCACCTACATTACAATTCATAGTTTAAAAGAGCAATTTGGTATTAAAGAAGACTGGATTGAACAGAAGCTAGATCAGGGGTACTCACTGTATCAACTGTATAAGGCTTTACAAACAGACCGCACAGGCGGCGAGGCAG
Organism: Paenibacillus sp. PvP094; assembly: GCF_040546835.1. Classification (NCBI taxonomy): domain Bacteria; kingdom Bacillati; phylum Bacillota; class Bacilli; order Caryophanales; family Paenibacillaceae; genus Paenibacillus; species Paenibacillus sp. PvP094. Next base: position 3,755,434 of record NZ_JBEPOM010000001.1, read on the forward strand.
CAGAGAAATGGCTAGAAACGCAAGAGACTAGTGAACCGATTCAAATGGACGGGTTAAGCCCTTCCGGATCGCCACAGGAAAATACGTTTTCAATTAATGCTATTGAAGAAGATGTTCCAGGTACCGGAACGACCGTGGATGAAACTGGACTAAACCATGTCGATATCCGGGACGATGCATCACTGTACATGACGTCTTATGGAGAGGAATCGATTGCCACTTCTACAGGGGAGATGATGGTTAGTAGCACAGACCTCTCTCTACCAGGCCTGATTCCGTTTGATCTGACACGTATCTATGACAGTGCTAGAGCAAGTGGACAGCTCGGCGTTCAATACGACGAAACGACACAAACATACTCCAATGTAGTCACGCCACGTAAGGAAGAACTCCATACGGGGTTGGGACAAGGCTGGCGCTGGGATATTCCCTACATGGAAACTCGCGGGGATGAACGGTTTATCCTTATTCCAGGTGTAGGTTATTATCGCCTAAACGCTAATCTTGAACTGGAAGGTTACGTATGGAATGATTTAACCGTGAAGCAAGATACGACTGTGACTGTGGATGGTCAGTCCAGCAGTTACCGTTTGTCGATCCGGAATGGCTACGATTATTTGTTTAACGGAACCGGAGAGTTACTGCAAATTACAGATGGTTACCGGAATACGGTGGATTTTTACTATACAACATTGGATGGAAACCAAGTCATCTCCCGGATTCAAAATAGCGAAGGTCAGGCTCTGACTTTTGCTTATGACAACCTGAAGGTTACCGTACAGCTTGCCGGAACGGACCGGAAAGTAACGTATACACAGCGTGAAGATGAGGGCATTCGCATTTTGCGAGAATTTACCGATGCACTGGATCGGACAACGACGTATACGTATTACTATCCGGAATCCAAATTCAATTTCCTGCCTGAGCTGCAAAGCAATCAGAATGCGCATGGTGTAATGCATACAGCTTTATTGTCGCGTATTACAAGTCCATCTTCTGCCATTACGGATTACGCATATATTCCGGCGATTAAGGAAATGGGTGAAGCTTCTTCCTATTTCGTCTTTAAAGTCAGAGAGCGCAAGAGCCATTTCAGTACAACTGAAGGCGAAGGCACTTTGGACCAAATCAACTTTGAGTATTCTGGAGAAGATCTGGACTCTTATGGACAATCAGCCACGTGGACAACGAAAATTAAGGCTGAACATACCGTGGATACGTGGACGTTCTCCAAAACGTTTAGTGCCGCCACTGAACCTGATCTCGTTTATGCAGATCAGCATACGTTAACTGGAGATGACGTGACTTATTCCACAGAGCTTCAGTACGATAGGCAAACCAAACGGAATCTCCCGACCCAAACGACAGAATGGGTAAGTGAGGGTGGTCGAACTAGTGAAAAGTTGACTACGACTATCGCATACGATACAAACAGCATGGTGACGTCCGAGAAACAAAGCACCGGACAAGAATCAACTTATTCTTACGAAGTGGGCAAAGCGCCTTACAATTGGATCAAACCGGTGCGGATCACCACTAAGGTGAATAGCACTTTGGAGCAGTACACGGAACTATCATATAACAATCAAGGGGACATGTTACGGACCACCACCAAAAACGGATATGGTGGACAATTGCTCTCTGATTCAGAAGTGAAGCTGGATGACAAAGGGCGCGTCATTAGTACAACGGACAAAGGCGGAACATTGGCCAAAGATCGCACGGCGACATTCGGCTATCAATTGAACGCAGGGCATTTGTTGGAATCGACATCGATGGTTGTACATGATGCTGCTGGCAAGGCAGAATCTCTTGTGGAGACGTACAGCTACACGTCTGCCAGTGAACTGGAGACAACGACGAATGCTGCCGGAGAACAGAAAACGAATCAATACGACAAGTCAGGGCGTCTGGTTCGAATAACGTATGCCGATGGTACACAATCGACGACCGCATACGATGATACGAATAACAACATTACAAGCACATCGCCAGACGGCATTGTGACTTCCGAGCGTTACAATCCACTAGGTTTACTCGTGGAAGAGCAAACGGCGGACGCAACATATAAATATGCCTATGATGGCGAAGGAAACGTGACAGCTTCGGAAGATGCTGAGGGAAACGTGACGAGGTATGTGGTCGATGCGTTTGGGAAAATGACAGAGACCCAATATCCGGATGGAACCAGAAACACAACAACAATTGATCCTGTTGGACAAACCGTAACGGTTCAGGATGCTTCCGGGTACCAGACTCGTGAGAAAATGGATTTGCTGGGACGCACGACAGCAGTAGAAGAATATCGGGACGGTACATTTGCTCCGTTGCAACAAAGAGAATATGACTTGAGTGGCAACGTGACTGCATCCATTGATGGTAATGGGGAGCGAACGACATATACGTACGATGCGCTCGGACAAATTGCAACAGCAACCACGCCCAAGCAAGAAACCAGCCGATATTTTTACAGCTACCAGGGCCAGGTGACCCAAGTTGTTTCTGCCAACGGCCAAACGGTGACCAAACAATATGATGAATTGGGTCGGATCATCAAGCAGACCCCACCGAAGCTGGATGGTTCTGCGACTACCTTCTACTATGATAAAAAGAGTAATTTGATCAAAAAGCAGGATCGGCTCGGAAAGATCACCGAGTATACGTATAACAGCGACAACATCCTTACAGGGTTCAAAGGACCGGATACCTCCGTATCGTATACGTATGACGAGATGGGTCGTAGAACGTCGATGACGGATGATCACGGCAAAACGACCTATTCATACCGTGAAACGGATGGTATGCTCAGTGGGCTGGCCTTCCCGGATGGAACCCAGCTGGAATATGAAAACAATACCCAGCAGCGGTTGGGATATACCTTGTCCGATGCCAAAGGGCAATCCTTGCGGGTACACGGTGAGCTGGACACGATGAACCGGGTCACTTCCATGGATATCACCTCCGGAACAGGGGGCGCTTCAGCACTCGCAGCATCGGCCCAGACGCCTGTGGATCGAATCACCTTTAGTTATGCGTCGAACAGTTTGCTGGAAAACGTATTGTTTGGGAAAGGCCTTAGCACAAGCTATCAGTTCGATGGTTATGATCTATTAGGAGTCACCGTTTCCCAAGGAACGAGTGCCATTCATCAGTTCGACTATGAATATGATGGAGATAAAAACATCACGTCCCGTACTCAAAATGGGACAAGTGATCAGTTTACGTATGATGAACTTAATCGCATCCAAACGGAATCGGGTTCGCAACAGGAAACATATACGTATGATTCGAATGGCAACCGGTACAGTACCGGGAGTGGTAAGATATACGGACTGAAAGATGCAGAATATACGTATGACAGCCAGAATCGCTTGGTTAAAGCGACCGGGGAAGGCAAAACAGTAACCTATAGCTACAACGGGGATGGTTTGCTGTATGAGCGCACCGAAGGTGACCAAACGACTCGTTATTACTACGATGAAGAAGCCAAACTGATGGCAGAAGCCCAAGTGATGTCCGGTAAAGCTGAACTTACCTATGCTTATATTTATGACCTGTATGGTCAACTGTGGGCACGTCAGGAGAAGCAAACTGGAAAATTGGAATACTATCAGCTCAATGGGCATGGTGATGTAGTCGGACTTGTGGATGATGCTGGACAAGTGTTGAACGAGTACACGTATGACATCTGGGGTGGACCACGCACAACGGAGGAAACAGTACCGAATGTACTTCGCTATGCGGGGGAATATTGGGATGATACTGTAGGGCTGCAATATCTGCGAGCACGCTGGTATGATCCGGGTATGGCAAGGTTTATTGGCGAGGATACGTACGAAGGTGAGCTAAATGATCCATTGAGTTTAAATTTGTATGCGTATGTGAGCAATAACCCGTTAAAGTATGTAGATCCAAGTGGCCATATGGCAGAGCCTTACTATGCTCAAGAACTCAGACATATGCTGAAGGATGCTAAAGCGAAAGGTTATAAAATAAATACTTCAAATTATAATCTGTATAAAAATACAATTCGAGATCGTTACAGCTTTAACTCTTTTCTAGATAAGAATCGGTTTAATTACTTGTATGATATGGCAATGGGTAGAAGTGCGTATACTAAGTCTGCAGGTAATATTGGCTGGGCGAGAGAACAGTTAGTAAAAGCGTTGATTAAAGGAAAAGAAGCAGAATATGTTGCAGCACTTGCAATGGGATTTCTTCCGGGTAAAGGTTCTAAAACCAATTCTGTTAAATGGTCGGCAGGTAATTTCGCTTCGGGAAAACTCGATAAACATTTCCAAAAACATGTTGTTAAGAAACAAGAATGGGCTGACTTAGGATATTCACTTACAAAAGAAGGATACTTAAATAAAGCAAAAAATTTATTAAATAGCAATGTTGGAGGCGATATACTCGGATTCACATCCAAAAATGGCTATGTTTTCCGATATAATTCAAAAACGAACGAGTTTGCTACAGCAAAACCTGACGGAACTATCGAAACTTTATTTAGACCAGACGATAGGATGAATTACTGGAAAGACCAAGTTAAAGCGTACGGAGGAAACTAAGTATGACAGTAAAATATGCGTGTCCTTGTTGTGAATACCTAACATTGTCAGAAGACCCACCAGGAACTTTTGAAATATGTCCTGTTTGTTATTGGGAAGATGATAATTTACAGTATTCCGATCCAGAACGATTAGGTGGGGCTAATTCTATATCACTGAAAGAAGCAAGAAAGAACTATAAGAAACACGGAGCGATATCATTAGAATTTTTAGATGCGGTACGATTACCATTGAAAGAAGAACAACCATAATAGCTAGATGACAACCATCGAGACCTTGGGGTAATCCACAAGGTCTTTATTTTATCACACCCAGTGCCGAATGAATCAAGTGTCTATATCCAAATGATAAAAAGAGTAATTTGATCAAAAAGCAGGATCGGCTCGGAAAGATCACCGAGTATACGTATAACAGCGACAACTGTTCAAAGGACCGGATACCTCCGTATCGTATACGTACGACGAGATGGGTCGCAGAACGTCGATGACGGATGATCACGGCAAAACGACCTATTCATACCGTGATACGGATGGTATTCTCAGTGGGCTCGCCTTCCCGGATGGAACCGAGCTGGAATATGAAAACAATACCCAGCAGCGGTTAGGATATACCCTTACTGATGCAAACGGGCAATCCTTGCGGGTACACGGTGAATTGGACATGATGAATCGGGTCACTTCCATGGACATCACCTCGGGAACAGGGAGCGCTTCAGCACTCGCAACATCGGCCCAGACGCCTGTGGATCGAATGACCTTTAGTTACGCGACAAACAGTTTGCTGGAAAACGTATCGTTTGGGAAAGGCCTTAGCACAAGCTATCAGTTCGATGGTTATGATCTATTAGGAGTCACCGTTTCCCAAGGAACGACCGCAATGCACCAATTCGACTATCAATACGATGGAAACAAAAACATCACGTCCCGTACTCAAAATGGGACAAGTGATCAGTTTACGTATGATGAACTTAATCGCATCCAAACGGAATCGGGTTCGCAACAGGAAACATATACGTATGATTCGAATGGCAACCGTTACAGTACCGGGAGTGGTAAGGTATACGGACTGAAAGATGCAGAATATACGTATGACAGCCAGAATCGCTTGGTTAAAGCGACCGGGGAAGAGTAACCTATAGCTACAACGGGGATGGTTTGCTGTATGAGCGCACCGAAGGTGACCAAACGACTCGTTATTACTACGATGAAGAAGCCAAACTGATGGCGGAAGCCGAAGTGAAGTCCGGTAAAGCTGAACTGACCTATGTCTATATCTATGACCTGTATGGGAAACTGTGGGCACGTCAGGACAAGAAAACTGGAAAATTGGAATACTACCAATTCAACGGTCATGGCGATGTAGTCGGACTTGTGGATGATGCTGGTCAAGTATTGAACGAGTATACGTATGACATCTGGGGTGGACCACGCACAACGGAGGAAACAGTACCGAATGTACTTCGCTATGCGGGGGAATATTGGGATGATACTGTAGGGCTGCAATATCTGCGAGCACGCTGGTATGATCCGGGTATGGCAAGGTTTATTGGCGAGGATACGTACGAAGGGGAACTTAATGATCCGTTGAGTTTAAATTTGTATTCGTATGTGAGCAATAATCCGTTGAAGTACGTTGATCCGAGTGGAAACCGCAAAACTTCAACATATTATGAAATTGAGAAAATGCTTAATGCAGCAATGAAAGGGGATAATTCCTTTAAATCCAGCCTGAACAAGGTTTTTACTAAAGTATATGGCGATAAAGGTGTTAAATTTGCCAATTTATATGCACAATTAACACAAACTAGCGGTGCATTTATAAACTCTCAAACCAATGCTGGTTTAGCTAAAACACAATTATTAAATGCATATGAAAATGGACAAGATCGCTATGATGTACAAGTAGCTTGGACAACAATAGCGGGGGGTGTCTTGTCGGGATCTATATATGCTTCTTTAAGTGATAGTGTATCCAATCTAGGGAAAAAAGCTTTGAAAAGTAGTATTACTAACATCTGGGTAAAAAATAAGCATCTTTCTGGTGGAACCGGAAGTTGGGCGAGATTTAATGTGGCTACGGAAGCAGAAGCAAAAAATTTAATTACCAGTGCAATCAAAAAAGGTAAAATAAAAAGTGTTACAAATAATAATGGAAGCATAGGATCGGCAGGTCAAAAATCTTATGAAATAATAATTGATGCTGGTAGAACTATAGGTACTAGGAATGAAAAGATGATTAAAATAGTTGTTGATGAGCTGGGAAATTTGTGGAGTGTTTATCCTAAATAATATTAGGAGGGCAAAGAATTTGAACTCGTTCGATATAGAGAAATTTTATGATAAAAATAATACGAAAGCGGCAAACATGTTATTATCTTTCATGGATATTGAGGTTAGAGAGCACATGGTTAATGACATTGTTGACTTCCTTAATCATTCTTCTATAGGAGAAGAGTTGGAATTAACTGATCATTTCGTCATTAAAGAAAGTGATTTTGGGGTCATTATTTTAAACGAAACTAATGAAATTTTTGCACAAAATCCAGAAGATATCAGGGCGTATATAGAAATTGTTTCTTTATTGTTCTTAATAAATCTAAAAATGTCATATGGGTTGAAGCAAGTTAAGTCAATTTTAAAACTTGAATAGATGCCTTAAAGAAATGTCATGAAGACAGAACTTCCAACAAAGTAAAAACCGCTAACGTTATCTTTCGTTAGCGGTTTTTGAAATGTTATAAAGTAGTTAAAAATGAATATTGGAAAGATGTCTTAAATGGAGTCCTTATTTCAAACTTTCCAATGACTCTTTGATAGCTGGACTTAAACGGTAAGTCTTCAAAATCGTTTCAATTGCTTCTGCGCGCGTTGCTCCGCCATTCGGGTCAAACGAACGCTCATTCTTACCTTCGAAGATTCCCAAAGCAGCTGCTTTTCGGATGGCATCTGCACCAAATGCTCCATTCAAATCAGCAAATTGTACTTTGGATGTATCAATATTCAGGATAAGTGAATTCAACACACGTGTGATGATCAGAGCCATTTCCTGACGAGAAATGGTTTTTTCCGGACGGATAGTACCGTCTTCGTATCCATTCAATACGCCAACGGCTACCAGTCTCTTGAGGTCATTGGTAGACCAGCGATTGTTAATATCACGGTATGCTGCGAAATCCTCTTCATTCAGGTTGACTTCACGTGACGCCATATCCACAAACGCACGGTTGATCATGGCTGCAAATTCTGCACGGGTAATCTGTTCATCAGGCTCGAACCCGCCAGTAGGGTAACCTTTGATTACGCCCAGCTTGGTCAATTTTTCGATAGACGGTATCGCCCAATGCTGTTGAACATCACCAAACTGTAAGGTTACGAAGTCATCCCCTTTGCTGAGGATCTCAGCGATTCTGGATTGAACACCGGCAATTACGTTGCTATCTGCGTTCACGACCCGGCTTCTAAAAATATCGTTGGGATCCTGGTAATCCCCGGATTTTTCCGGCGTGCTTGGCTGCTCCGTTGTTGCTCCAGGTACAGCTGGTTCTTGCGGTTTAGAACTAACAGGAGCGGTTGGGGTCGAACCTGAACCTGAACTCGAACCTGTCGTTGGACTGGATGGAGTTGTGTCACCACCTGGTACCGTAGGTGGATTGGACGGTGTTGTACTACCACCGCTTCCTTGGACAACTTGCACCATCACCTCAGAGGTGCTGTCAGCTACACCGTGTCTGGCATCGCCGTAATATTTAGCCGTGATCGGGTGATCTCCGACACTTAAATCACTTGTTGTGAAATAGGCTTTGGCCACACCATTCGCAACACCGTCCGGCCACATGGCAAGTGTAGCTAGTTCCTTGTCGCCATCCATGAGGATTACAGATCCTGCGATATCACGGGATATTTGTGGTTTTGTTTCTGTTCTTACGTAAAAGGTTACCGCGTCTCCATACTTGGATGGGTTCAGATAACTGGTAACCTTCGTCACCGTCGGGTGTTCTGTTGCAGAAGCTGCCTCAGTTGTTATCGTTTGGGTTAGCGGGGCTGAGGTGCTGCCCTTGAAGGTGCTGTTTCCATTGTACTCCGCGGTAATTTGATGATCTCCAGCACTTAAGCTTCTTACGGAATAAAATGCGAGATCCGGTTTGGTTACATCCGTTCCGACCTCAGCAGTACCGAGTACGATATCTCCATCTTTAAAGGTGACCGTACCTGTCGGCATGTCGTACGTATCATTATAGTTTCTGCTCACTCTCGCCATAAACGCAACGGGCTCTCCTTCTGAAGCCGGGTTGCGTGTGCTTTCAATCGTAACGCTTGTATTAAACAGGTTTTCACTGCCCTCCGGAGGAGTTGTGCCTCCTCCATTTGGGGGTGTAGGGGTTGGCGTATTGGTACCACTTCCTTCTGCCACTTGGAGCACTATATCTGAGACACTATCAGCAATACCGTATCTGGTATCACCATAATATTTAGCTGTAATGTGGTGTTCTCCAACACTTAGGTTGCTTATCGTATATGACGTTCTGGCATGACCATTGAAAACCCCTTTAGGAAACATCGGAAGCGCAGCTAATTCCTTGTCACCGTCCATAAGGATGACTGTTCCAGCGATATCTCGGGAGAATTGCGGGTCTGTTTTTGTACTTATATCAAGCGTAAACGGTTCCCCTGACCGAGGGGAATTGAGGTAAGTAACCTCCGTGACCGTCGGATGTTCCGAAGGAGGTGTCACCGTAGTGGATACCGTTTGTATAATTGGACTGGAAGTACTGCCGCTGAATGTGCTGTTGCCACTATACTCGGCTGTGATCTCATGTTCTCCAGCATCAAGACTTCTTACCGAAATCAGTGCTCTGCTAGGTATGGAATCATTTACTACACTTGCAGTGCCAATTACGGTGTCCCCGTCCTTAATTGTTACCGTACCTGTTGGGTCCGCCTGAACAGTAGAAGAGCGATCCCTAAAGACCGAGGCTACGAACGTTACTGGGTCGGTTTCTGAGGATGGATTGCGTGTGCTTTGAATCGTAATCGAGGTGCTTACGAGTGATACACTGTCCCCTGGAGAATTTGTTCCTGCTTCTGCGTAAACAGCAGAGGCAGAAGTAACCGTCAGTACGGTTACAAGCAGAGTACTTACCTTTTTTTTGAGCGTTGAGAACATTTTACATGACTTCCCCTTCGAAGTAATTTATCGTTTCTGCATGTATGAAATAAAAACATGATCAAGTAAGAAACATAGATATTATCGTCATAATTTGTCGAAAGTTTAGTGTTACTGTCGAAAAAATCAACTTTCTCCCTTTATTAAACATTTTGCATCCTACGAGATGTCTCTTTAAGAGGGAGATTTTGGGTCATTTACGGAGAGCCGATTAGACTTATAACCAGAAGCTTAATAATCATTAATATCATTTTTTCCAAGAGAAGGTGACCGTTTGTACTACTATAAAGGCGTATTCAGAGGCGCAGATAACTTTATCTACTTCAAAAGCGATGTAACATTAGCCGAGAATGATGTTGTGGTTTTGGGAGAGAAAACGTATTTCATTGAGAGTGTTCAAAAAGAATTTCTGCTCCTGCAGAAGGTTGGCTCCATTGTTGAAGTGAGTACGTAATACTCATGCCATAGGATGGACTGACACAGGCAAGCATTAAGCAGCAGCGTTCACCATCATAAAGTTCCATTCAATCAACAAGGAAACGTTCCCTTTTTCAAGTGTACGTGCACTTCTGGGCCCCCGCCTACATACAATAGATCGACCCTGTTCCTTCACGTGCTCAGGCCAGATCGTTGTAAAACTGCAGGAGGTGTCATCTGTGCCCGGATTGTTTACCGCAATTGCCCTGTTCATCAAGGAGTTAACGCTGCTCGTCTCGTATGTCAAAAATAATGCGTTTCCCCAGCCCCTGGCTGAGGACGAAGAAGCCAAACACCTGCGCCTCATGGCTGAAGGCAATGCCCACTCCCGCAACTTGCTCATTGAACACAATCTGCGCCTTGTTGCGCATATCGTCAAGAAGTTCGACAATACGGGTGAAGATCTGGAAGATCTGATCTCGATCGGAACGATCGGCTTGATCAAGGCTATCGAAAGCTTTCAGCAAGGCAAAGGAACCAAACTCGCCACATTTGCGGCCCGCTGTATAGAGAATGAAATCCTGATGCACCTGCGGTCCCTGAAGAAAACACGCAAAGACGTCTCCCTTCATGATCCCATTGGAACGGACAAAGAGGGCAACGAAATTACATTAATCGATATTCTTGGAACCGAAGCGGATGATGTCGTAGACAAGGTGCAGCTTAAGATTGAAAAAAGTAAAATTTATCGCAACCTCGACATTCTCGATGACCGGGAGAAGGAAGTCGTCATTGGCCGATTCGGCCTGGAGGCTGGCGGGGAAGAACGGACTCAGCGCGAAATTGCCAAGGAACTCGGCATCTCCCGTTCGTATGTCTCACGGATCGAGAAGCGGGCGCTAATGAAGCTGTATCATGAGTTCTATAAGCAAAAATAACGATGACCCAAACTAGAGGGCGCCTTGTTAGGAGAGGTGGCCTCTTTGGCATGAAAAAAATCATAAATGAAGGATATGTATTCTGGTCAGATTATTATATGATGTGTTGTATACAAGTTTCAGCAACCTAGAGAGCATGTGCAGAAAGAGAGTGGTGGTTTACCATGCAGCAAGAAACATTAACACGGGGATTAAAAAACAGGCATGTCCAGCTTATGGCGATTGGAGGTGCGATTGGGACAGGCCTCTTTCTGGGAGCGGGCAAGACGATTCAACTGACAGGACCGTCGATCCTGCTGGCGTATATCATCACAGGTATGGTTTTGTTTTTGATCATGCGTGCATTGGGGGAACTGTTGTTAAGCAACCTGCAGTATCACTCCTTTGTGGATTTTGTGCGTGATTACCTGGGAAATATGGCGGCGTTTATTACAGGCTGGACCTACTGGTTCTGCTGGATCTCCATCGCTATGGCGGACATTACGGCTGTCGGCATGTATACGCAGTTCTGGTTTCCGGATGTACCGCAATGGATGCCTGGTTTAATTGCACTGGTCATTTTATTAATCATGAATCTGGCAACAGTGAAGCTGTTCGGCGAGATGGAATTTTGGTTTGCTTTAATCAAAGTAATTGCCATTCTGGCCCTTATTGTTGTAGGTCTATATATGATATTTAAAGGTTTTACCACAGATCAGGGGACAGCAAGCTTTACCAATCTGTGGAGTCATGGGGGATGGTTCCCGAATGGCATGCATGGCTTCATCATTTCGTTCCAGATGGTGGTGTTTGCTTTTGTAGGTATGGAACTGGTCGGACTGACAGCGGGGGAAACGGAGAACCCGGAGAAAGTTATTCCCAGAGCCATTAACCAGATTCCCATCCGTGTGCTGCTCTTTTATGTTGGTGCACTGCTGATTATCATGAGCATCTACCCATGGAACGCGATTGTGCCGAGTGAAAGTCCCTTTGTGCAGGTGTTTGCAGCCGTAGGTATTGCGACAGCCGCCGGTATAGTGAATTTCGTGGTGCTGACATCCGCAGCTTCAGCGTGCAATAGTGCCATTTTCAGTACAAGCCGTATGGTCTTCTCCATGGCTAAGGATCGTAATGCACCGGAGTCGCTTGCCCGCCTGAATGGCCGAAAGGTGCCTTCCAATGCACTCTTTTTCTCAACGCTGGTTATTCTGGTTGCCATTATTCTGAATTATGTCATGCCAGAGGGCGTGTTTACACTGATCACAAGTGTTTCGACCGTTTGTTTTATCTTTGTCTGGGGCATTATGGTGATCTGTCACCTGAAATACCGCCGTACCCAGCCGGAGATCGCTAGCCGGAGTCACTTCAAGCTGCCGCTTTATCCATTTTCCAATTACTTGATTTTGGCTTTCCTGGTGTTTGTGCTGGTTGTTCTGGCATTGGCAGAGGATACGCGGGTGGCGCTGTTTGTTACTCCGGTGTGGTTTATTCTCATGGCAGGGATCTATCTGTTCCAAAAAAGAAGTGCAACCACAACGCAAGGTTAAAGCGCTAACGGTTTCAATGCGGATGAGATACCGTGTACTCTGGAAGAAGTAAAAACGAAAACCGTCCATCCTTGATGGGCGGTTTTTTATGTTTTTAAAGTGACCATTTCTCATCTGAATGAAGTTATTAGCCATATTTTGAAATTGAAGCGGATGCAGAAGCACCTTCGGCTGCCCAGTAAAAAACGTTTTGCACCAAAAGGAGTCTGTACCGATAGCACATTAATCTGTAATATGTTTTATATAAACTAGATGGAGGTGGACAGTGATCATGCAAGAAAAAGATGTTGTTCTTGAAGGGAAAAGGGTAACTCTTGTACCTATGGAAAACAGCCACAAGGTGGAATTAATTCGTGTCTTATTCACTCCAGAAGTGTGGGAATTCACTTGGCGAACAATCCATACACCTGAAGAACTTGATCAAGTACTGACGCTTGCACTGGACAATAAAGAGAAGGGATCACAGCTTCCCTTCACTATTGTGGATCAAGCGACAGGAGACATCATCGGAACTACCCGAATAGGCGATCTTGACATTGGGAACCGAAATGCTGAGATAGGATGGACCTGGCTTGCACCTGACTATTGGCGGACGGGAGTAAATACAGAGTGTAAATATCTTTTGCTGCAATATTGCTTTGAAGAACTGAATTTAATGCGGGTGCAGTTCTCCGTAAGCGGACAAAATGTCCGATCGCAAGGAGCCATTGAACGATTCGGAGCCAAGAAAGAAGGCATATTCCGTAAGCACAGAATAAAGGCGGACGGTTCGGTTCATGATAATATTTTTTACAGCATCATAGACAGTGAATGGGCAGATGTAAAAGAGAAACTTTTGTATTTATTATCCAAAACATATACATAATCACTAATGCGGCGAACGATATTTCGCCAATGTTAACTGGAGAAATCACTCTTTCTCCGCTGAAGCCAATCCAGGATAATCTCGACTGCTTCAATATACCTCTGACCTACGAGCAAACCGGTATGTGTCGTGTGCCATAGTCCGGCATATTCCGCACGAAGCTGCTCTGCGGTTAATCTGCCTCGCTGCTCCTCTTCCTCACTGGATACGGCTTTGATAACAAGACTAGGACATGTAATGGACTCACCATTAATGGATACCACGTCCTCACCACCAAAGAACGCGGAGAATGTGCTGAAGGCCTGCGATGATTCCATGGCCAAATATTTGTGCTGAAAAGCAATGTCCTCTGCCGATTCATCTATGCTGGTCAGCTCATGATGAACGGGTGCAGGAACGACGAGACCAGGCGTTATGCGATCCACTTCAGCATATGGCACGGAGCGAAGAACCTCCTGGCTCAGACTGGAATCGATCACGACCAACCCGCGCAGGGGAGAGCTTTCTGCAAGCTTTTGACTAAGAATGCCACCCATGCTGAATCCGATGAGGATAGGCGGCTCCCCGCACTCGGTAATGATTTCCTGAATATCCACCAGGTAATCCTCAAAGGTCACCCGGGTCATGTCCTGCACCCTGCTCTTGTAGTGACTTCTTAGATTCATCACATAACAGGTCCAGCCCTGTTGAACGAAATGAGGGATGTATTTACTCCACATCCAGCTGCCTGTATAGGCACCGTGAACGAATAGGAGAGGGGGTCTGTGATTACTTCTCCCTTGAATTTCATCTCCCTCAAAGATCTCCAGATACAAATCCTGTTCCCCAATGTATTGTACGGTATGGTCAGGCAGGGACTTGGTGTAGTCCTTCATGTATAATTCCTCCTTCAATTTAGTTTTATATCAAACTATTAATCCAAAAAAAATTAGAAGTTGCTGTGAATTTTCATCAAAATCCGAAGCAGTTCCTCTTTCTCTGTTTCTGTGATATCCGCGTAAAAGACATTCAGCAGGTTCTGAGAGATCTCTTCAAAGACGGGCTTGAGATCCTGGCCTTTAGATGTCAGTGCTACATGAACAACGCGCGTATCTTCGTCACTTCTCTCCTTGATGACGTATCCCATGCGAACCAGCTTGTCGACAAGTGCTGTGACGGTAGATTTGTCCTTGCCAATTTTTTTGGCGATCTCCGCCATGGTCATTTGAGGCCGGTGATACAGAGCATAGATAATGTCGCCATGCGAAGTCGCAATATCCTGAACCCCATGCTTGGTCATCTCGGATACGATAAAACGATTGGAACTCTCTTTAATTTTGGATATAAGTGATATGGCATCTCTTGTTTTCATAATCCCAATATAGTTTTATATCAAACCATTGTCAAGAGGGTAGTTATGTTTTAAAATTGACAAAGATAATCATTCTCAATTATAATCCGATCAAAAGCGTTGTACATAGCTAAATTTTTTGATCTTACATTTTCGTGGAAGTGATGGGGGAAGAAATGGCACAAACAGTTCAGATGCAGACGCAGCACGTGGGTAAACCCAAGTCTTTGATTCACAGCAAAACCGGTTTCGCATTACTTCTTGCAGCACTTGTGGTATTCATGCTTGTATCGGTGGGGATAGCGGTATCCATAGGTCAGGTGCATATTCCGCTGGCCGAGTCCTATCGGATTCTTCTCTACAAAATAACGGGCTTTCAGCTTGGAGCTGCGCCGATTGAATCGGGTTCCTTTACCGATATCATCTGGCAAATTCGTTTTCCGCGCGTATTAATGGCCATGTTTATCGGGGCAGGTCTGGCGCTCTGTGGTGCCGTCATGCAGGCTGCTGTGCAGAATCCACTCGCTGATCCTTACATACTAGGTATATCCTCAGGAGCTTCACTCGGAGCAACGTTTGCGATTTTGATCGGATTCGGTTCCATTAGCTGGTTAGGTCAAACGGGTGTGGCCTTTTGGGCCTTTGCTGGTGCCATGGGTGCATCCTTGCTGGTACTTACGCTTGCAGGGATCCGGGGCAAAATGACATCCGTCAAGCTGGTACTTGCCGGGATGGTCATTAACGCACTATGCAGTGCGTTCTCGAACTTTATTATTTACTTTGCAAACAATGCAGAAGGCATTCGAACCGTCACATTCTGGACGATGGGCAGCCTGGCAGCTTCGGGCTGGAACAAGCTCCCGCTGATCAGTATTGTCGTTCTGGTAGCGATTCTGTTCTTCCTGCTGCAATCCCGTGTGCTTAATACGATGCTGCTCGGGGATGAAGCGGCTGTGACGCTGGGCATTAATCTTAGTGTATATCGCAGATTGTACATGCTCTTAACGGCACTTGTAACGGGGGTTATGGTATCGAGCTGCGGAATGATCGGTTTTGTGGGACTCATTATTCCACATATCGTAAGAGGTATGGTTGGCTCAGACCATCGCAAAGTCATGCCCGTGTCGGTATTATTCGGGGCCATTTTCCTCATTTGGACGGATGTTATCGCAAGATCTCTGATATCCAGCGTTGAACTGCCGATTGGGATTATTACGGCTATGATTGGTGCACCGATGTTTATGTATATGCTGGTCAAAAAAGGCTACGGTTTTGGAGGAAAATAAACCATGAAACTGAACGTAGAAAATGTATCCATATCAGTGCTGAATACGGACATCATCCGAAACATTTCGTTACAGGTAAACGACAAGCAATTTGTTGGAATCATTGGACCGAACGGTTGCGGCAAGTCAACGCTGCTCAAGAGCATCTACAAAGTGATCAAGCCACAGCAGGGAAGCGTATTACTCGGCGATAAGGACATTCTGAAATCCAGTCCGAAGATCGTATCCCGGCATATGGGTGTTGTGGGGCAGTTCAACGAACTGAGCTTTGATTTTACGGTGCGTGAGATGGTCATGATGGGCCGGACACCACACAAAAAGCTGCTGGAAACCGATAATCAGCAGGATGCCCGGATTGTGGAGCAGGCGCTTGAAAAGGTACATCTGTCCGGACATGCGGATCGCAATTATGTGTCTTTGTCCGGTGGAGAGAAGCAGCGTGTCATCCTGGCCCGTGTACTGGCGCAGCAGCCTGAATTTCTCATTTTGGACGAGCCGACCAATCATCTGGACATCAAATACCAGCTCCAAATTCTCAATATTGTCCGTGGGTTGGACATTGGCATACTGGCAGCACTCCATGATCTCGAACTGGCAGCAGAATATTGTGATTACCTGTATGTGGTCAAGCGGGGACAGATCGTGGTTCACGGTAAGCCTGCAGATATTTTGACACGTGAGATGATTGGGGAAGTGTTTGAGGTAGATTGCGAAATTTACGAAAACCCGGTTACGGGTGGATTGGGTATAGCCTATCTAAGTACACGTTAATGCAAAAAAAATAAAACTAGAGTAGATCCACAGATGAGTCGAGAATAACAGACCGTATTCTGCAAGAGCAATGTTGTGTTGCTGGCAGGAACGGTCTTTTTTGTGGAGCAGCGAGAATGGATGAATTATACAGTTAATTGGTGATTCGCTGACGGTGGGGAAAATAGTCCCAAAAACAAAAGGACCATTATACTACGTTCCAAATGTGGAAAACGACCGATGTTATTAAGGAGGTTCCTTTCTGCTAACAAACGAGGAGTGATACAACGTACGATGCATACGAAGATAATACAGGAACTTCTTTCCCAAGAAGATTCCGAAGAGGCGATACCAGATGATAGAGCCGTCGAGCCTTTGATTCAAGCTATCATGGACCCCAGAACATCAGGAAGCAGGGGAACATTCTTATACGCTCTTGAACGTTTGGATTACATATTACATATAGAGCACATCATTCCGTTTATTGGTGATACCAGTCTGGAAGTGTGTGCACAATCATTTATGCTGTTGGAGCAGCTAAAGGATAAGCTATCCGACGAGCAAATACTTACATGTGAGCAAGTCATTGAGCAACAAATCAGACATAATGAAAGAAAGCTTCTGGTCGTAGCCCTGGACATGGTGCGGAGCTGGAAATAAGGGTGACGGTGAACTGAACGATTGTCTATCGAGTGCTTTCATTCACCCCTTCCTTTCGTTTACAATAGGGTATTGATTGCAGCAAACGAAGGAGCGGGTAACGATGGCAAAACAGAAATACTATGTCGTCTGGGAAGGCAAGAAACCAGGTGTGTATAACACGTGGGCGGAATGCAAAGCACAGACGGATCATTTTACCGGAGCAAAATATAAATCATACGAATCCAGATCAGCAGCCGAAGAAGCATATCGTGCCGGGTGGAAAGGGAACTGGGGGACGGGCTCGAGTGGAGCAGGTGGTTCTTCCAAAAGCAAATCGGTCAGCAGCGGCAGAAGCGCTGGGATGGAGACATCGGAGGAAGTGGACTATGACAGTATTTCGGTTGACGTGGGCACACGCGGAAATCCGGGACCTGTAGAATATAAAGGTGTGGATACGCGCACGGGAGAGATTATTTTCTCCGTAGGACCGATTTCCAAGGGAACGAACAACTTGGGTGAGTTTTTGGCTATCGTCCATGCCTTGGCGCATCTCAAAAAAGAAGGAAGCAACAAGACCGTGTATACCGACTCGGTGAATGCCATGAAGTGGCTGAAGCAAAAGAAAGTATCCACCACGCTAGCTCGGGATAACTCAACGGAGGAGATCTGGCTCATGATAGACCGTGCGGAGCAATGGCTGCGTACGAATACGTACAGCAATAAAGTGTTGAAATGGCAGACGAAACAGTGGGGCGAAATCAAGGCAGATTACGGGCGAAAATAAGCAAAGATCCTGTACGTATGTTCCATTATATGTAGTCTATTAGAAACGATATTTACAATTTCCAGTTTCCATTCTATAATCATCTGAATATGATAAGTTACACATATGGAGGAGCCTGTCATCTGCAGGCCCTCTTTATCTTTTTGGTCCATCCCTTTTTCGTCAAATTATAGGGTAGAGTACACATTGCAGGAGGCAGACATGAGTTCCATTTATAGAAGTGAAGAAGGCAAGAACAGTATTCTGGAGGATTATGAAGCCTATCTGGAAAATCTGGGCGAGGGCGTTGAGCGGGAATATGTGGAGACACGTTTTGGACAAACCCATGTATTGCTGACGGGGCCGGAGAACGGGAAACCACTGTTCATTCTCCAAGGCGGAAACTGTGTGAATCCGATGACGTTGTCGTGGTTCTCTTCTTTGTTCAAGGATTACCGAATTATTGCTCCCGATACGATCGGTCACCCCGGTTACAGTGAAGAGACACGAATCTCGGCGAGGTTTGACAGTTTGGCCTTGTGGGTTTCCGACTTGCTGGACCACTACAAGATTGAAAAAAGTGCGTTTATCGGGCCTTCTTTTGGCGGTGGAATTATCCTTAGACTGGCTACCTATATTCCGGAGCGTATTGCATGTTCCGTTTTGGTATCGCCTGCGGGACTGGCTGTGGGTTCGAAATTTAAAACAGCTCAGGACATTGTTCTTCCACTTGTGAAATACCGGATGACTTCTTCGCCATCTTCTTTGCAAAAAATTACAGGCACCATGTCATGCAACTGCATGAAGGAAATGGATAAAAATATCATGGGCAAAATTTTCAAATACGTCAGCATGGAGCAGGATAACCCTAAGCTTACGGAACGGGAAGAGCTGGTGAACTATACGTCGCCAACGCTGCTGCTGGTCGGAGAGAAGGATGTCTTTTTCCCTGGGGACAAAGTTATTGAACGAGCTCAGAAAATTATCCCGAATGTCCAAGCCGTCAAGTACGACACAGGTCATTTTCCTTCACAGGATGTGCTCATTCAGATGAACGAGGAGATTCGCCAGTTTTTACAACAAAACTATTAATATAGCACAGGCACGGGCGGATCAAAGGTTTCAAGTCCATTAAACGAATCCGCCCTATCTGTCGATAACATGATGAGATAAGTAGTTTAAGATTTAACTAAGATTTTGTAATTCTATCAGGTATAGACTAGTATGGAGTAGGGTATCGTAATTTATTTTATTATTTCCACATAAGTGTGTTTCAAATTGCTATGATTGGTTTATATAGATGGTTGGCGATGAAACGTCTGCTGATTGGGACAGAGTAATGCAACATGCGGCAAGTCTTCCGATCGACAAGGTTGAAAAGAGGGTCTGTTATGAGAAAAGACAATTACAAAATGGCACTGCAGCGCAATGTCATTCTAAATGATACATATCAGGTAAGACAGGTACTCGCCAGCAGCGAGCTGGCTATTGTATATGCTGGAAGAGACAAAAATACAGGGGCGAAGATCGCCATTAAGGAATTTTTCCCGCAGAGGCTGGCTTCGCGGCATTCGGACAAGCGGGGAGTGTACTGTTCTTCGCGTGGATTCGGCGGGCAGTATCAGGAGCTGCTTGCTTCTTTCATGGTAGAAGGAGAATTGTTGTCGGGTCTGAGTCATCCTCATATTATTCCATACATAGATCATTTCGAGGAAAATGGCACAGGGTATCTGATTACGGAATACTGCAGCGGGATTACGCTGAACGAGTTTTTGCATGAGAACGATCATGCACTGGACCCTGCATTTATTCAAGGGACCCTGCTTCCCCTGGTAGACACATTGGACTACATTCATAAGCAAGGCATTCTTCATAGGGATGTGAAACCTTCCAACATTATGATTATGGAGGACGGGACGCCGATGCTGCTGGATTTCGGTTCGGCTGCCCGCTGGCCGATGCAATCTGGGGACAAACAGGCGATTTTTACATCTTCGGGATATTCGCCGCTTGAATTTTATTCGGAGAAATCCATCCAGGGGCCGATGTCAGATATCTATAGTCTGTCAGCTCTACTGCATTACTGGACATGCGGGCAGCCTCCATTGGACGTGAAGCAGCGGTTGTTTCAGGATGAATTACCATCTGTCCGCAGCCACAACACCTATGTGAATCCTTGGCTGGCACGTGTCATTCACTGGGGCCTGACGGTCCGCTCCGAGAAACGCTGTGCCTCGCTCGCCTGGGTCAGAAGATCTTTGCGGGTTCAGGCTCTGATGTGGAAATTACGCAAACCAGGCACGTTGGAATGGACACTGGTAGAGAATGAACATACTCAGGTCTATGATCTGGATCCGGGCAAAAAGCATGAGACGGCGTGATTAAGCGTTGGGCTGCATCCAGGTTCTGATGCTGGAGCTAAAAAGCTAGAACGGAAATAAGCCAGGCCTCCCGAGTAAGGGAGGCCTGGCTTATTCCTTTGATTTTGTTAAACTTCATAATTGCAGAAGAAAATTCAGACCCGACGGTTTAGCCAGTTGGCTGTTGTGAATCTTGTCGTTGTCCTACATAGATATTCGTACTCGGTTTAATGGCTTTGTAACGAATTTCAATTTCCGTGACTCCATCTTCAAACGTAATATACAACTTCTCATTGTACTCCAAAGCTTCCGTGTGTTTACGCTTTACTGGTGTTCTGCCGCGGACAACCGTGCAGTTCGTGTCATGCCGCACCAATAACGTTTCTTTCTTCCCGGCCTCCAGCCAGATTCGTCCTGACTCCGGAACTTTTACCCCGATGTCCATCCGATCGAACAGTTCACTTAGACTCACTTTTCGGCGATCCAAGGAAGTAAGTGGCCAATGTGTCACCGGGATGTCTTCCCCGTTCGCTGTAGCCAGAAAGTAACCTTCCAGTCTGCCACGGAATACTGGTTTTGGTTTAAGCACGAACCAATACAGTGCGAATATGCCTCCAGCTGCAAGCAGGCCCAGCCCCGTATACATGAGTACCTTTTCACGTAAAGAATGAATTCGCAACGAAATATCTGTAGTGGTGCTTGCGCCTTCAGAATCCGTTGCTGTCACTTTAATGCTTGAACTCCCGGTGTGAAGCGAAGACCATCGCAACAGGTTGCCTTCAATGATGGCGTCTCCGAGTTTGCGTATCTCCCCATCTTCTTCCAGAACATAAGTTAGTGGATCGTTGTTAGCATCCTTAAAATAGTTGCTCAGGTCAACATCGGTAGTGCTATCGTCTTTGGATAACACGATGGACTCTCCTGTCGCTACAGGAGCTTGGTTCGTAATGTCTACTTCAACAGGAGTAATCTCCCGATAAAAGTCCGGACCGTCGATCCGGAGTCCCCACGTGTATAGATCCGACTTGGGAAAAGTGTATTTCCCCGTAAAACCGCTGCCCGTATTGGTCAAAGGGATGCGTTCCGATTGTCCGTCAGACGGGGTTACAATGAGCTCCGCTTCCAGTCCATTATACACATTCAAGTCCTGAATCGGTTTGGGTTCCACGGCCTGATCATAGAGAGCAGCTTCAAATGTGATGCTCTTTCCCTTGACTGGCTGCTCAGTTGCCATGTTAGCAACCGCAGATACGTTGTAATTGCCAAGCAGGTTGATTTTGACCAGATCACCGCTACGTCCCTTGAATTTCAATTTGAACTGCCCTTTGACCGGACGAATGATTTTCATCAGAGCATATTTATCTGACCGGATGAAGCTGACATTGCTGGATTGATAATAGAGTTGTGCCTCCGAAACGGCATGATCAGAGAGCATGACAATATTGGCATCCGCCATACTTGAGTTAGGGATATCCACGGTTACCTCTTGCATTGCCCCGGTTGCAGTCACTGCTGCAACAGATACAAGAACGGATTGAATCTGATCTGCAAAAATACGGTTGAAAATCTCAGGTAAATCATCCGCACTTCCCGTGATAAATGAAGCACCACCCGTTTCCTGTGCAATCCGTTCCAACTCCGCAGGGTTAACAGTACCATCCCGATTTAATCCAACAGTATAGATCGGATAACCTGCTTGTTGTGCCATTTCAATGACTTTATCCACATCTTTGGAAGAGTCAGCAGGTGTTCTGCTCGTCGATCCCCGCAAATCCGTTTCACCGTCCGAGAGCAAAATCATAAACGGCTTGCGTGTGTCGGACTGGGATTGGGCAAGCAGACTGGCACCCCGCCGGAGACCAAGTCCAAGATCGGTGTATCCGGAGCGTTTCAGACCATCAACCCGGTTACGCAGATTATTGCGAGCCCCGGAGGATGAAATATCCGTCAGTGGTACGGAAGAAGTGATCTTGTCGTTATAAGCTACGAATCCCAACCGTGTCTTGGGTCCACTACTCATGTCCATAAACATATGTATAACTTCTTCGGCAATGCGATCTTTGTCGGTCTCATTCATGGAATAGCTAACATCCAGGACAAACATGGCATCGAGCCCTTCATACGCGTGGGTCTTGACAGATGATTCAGCGTACACATTTGCAATGTCCCATGCTGGAAGTGAAACACTAATCAACAATAGGATAAGCAGCATTTTTTTTAATTTAATTAATATCATGTGAGGCTACAAAACTCCTTTCTGGTTTAAACATGGCAAGCTTTTATGTGTGGTCAAACTAAAAACTATTTCTGAATCTTCATTTACTACACGATACAACGCCGTTATGCGTAGTTTTACTGAACGAATAATAATGCAACACCGCATGCGTTATGTCTTTTTACTCTTGAATAGGGGGAAAGATCCACTGATTTTAAATCATTGCACATCATCCAAATTATAGGATATTCTATATCATCGGCATGGATCGTAAGTAAATGAAGCGAATTCCAAAAATTAGTTCGATAGGTTTATAGGAGGTTATAAAATGAGCTTTTAGACCTATAGTGGGGAATATTGACAAAACATATAAATGCTGATTAAGATAAATTCCATAAATCTCCAAACAAAACGGCATATTCTGGTACATAAGATCCAGCTCTGTGTTAACAGCTCGTTCTATCGATCGTGTTATTTCTGATGGTGCTGATTCTATCAGATTAAGACCAAAGGCGGATAGAGACGTGCGGAGTGTTAAAAATTGATGGAGGGGGGAAAGCATTCGCCCAATTAAGCATTATCCTGGCGGATGTTGCCTGAATGGACATTATTAATCAAACGAATCGAACGATGCTTTTTGAAGAGATCAATCCCGAGAAGATGGATTTGATCACAATTGTTGGTGACGTAAAAGGCATCGACAGTTTGAGTGATGACAAGATCAAGGAGATTAACGAACACCTGCTTGTTCGCAGTTTTGACGAGTTCCTGGATAAGTTCTCACCGAGCGTGTATTCCTTTTTCAATGCGGTCAATCAGAAAGTCATGTATACGCTTAAGAAGCCTGAAGGTATTCCGGACGAAGCGATCTCGGAGATCAAAATCGATCATAGCAATGACTTTCTTAGAATGCTGTTCACCCTGATCGATACCAAACGCAGTCAGGGCATTACCAACGTGGATTTCAAGTTTGAAAATCTCCTGGACATGATCTCTCCGAAAAAGGTTATGGATGATATACGGCAGGTACGTAAGGAAATTCATTACATGTATGGCCAGCATGAAAAGCTGGATGACGGTGACCCGAAGAAGCTGGATATCGGGGATAAACTGAATGTCATGTTTGAAGATGCAAGCCGGAATTACAACAATGTCATGGCGATGCTGCCACTTGCCATTGAAGATATCAAAACCCGTCTGTTACTTGGCCGTGCACAGGAGGAAACTTCCTCGGAAGCCATTCAGGTTGGACAGCTCACCATTGGTGAGAGCGGAGAATTGAAAATCATTGAAGCTCCTAAGAGTGATAACAACGAGTTAATGCTACTCGATGAAGCGACAAGTACCGATCTGACTCAGGTGTTTGCTGAAGATTATGACTCACTTTCCGAGGCGCCCTCGCCGTATGTACAGGATCTGGTTGTACGAACCTTCTGCCCGCTTCCAGCGGTTCAGACGGAGGTAGATACTGCGGTTGAAGTACAGAATTACAATACATACCTGGAGTTTTACAAAAACGCCAAGGATGATTTTGTGAAAACCGTAAAACCGTTGGTTGAGAAAATTCTGGGTGTCAAAATGTTCTTTGACCAGTATGCGACCAAAAACAAAGGCATGCTACCTTCCATGCTGATTGCCAATGCCAAGCTGGATATGCTTGTCAAGAGCAGTAACATTCCGCGGCTGGAGACATACCTCAATACAGTCAATGCGAAGAATGATTTTACCGACACGATCTGGTTCGGTATTGTTCCTTCCGTAGAACTGGAAAACACGGGTCAAGTGCAGGTCAGCCGTGCCCGCTTCCGCGGTAATGAGAAAGTGGTTAAACAAGACGGGAACAGCATGGAATCTCTGACTATGCTCTTGCAAGTCGTTAAGGATTATAAAGTGCAGGTATTCTTCAGCTTTGAGTCCGGGGAAGAGACCACATTCAGCAGCATGGCCACTGCAGGCATTGATAAATATATCGATAAATGTTCGGTATTGACCCGCAAGGAATACAGCGAATTCGCGATTCCGAGTGCTCCGAATTTCACAATTATTCCGAAGGAGAAATCCGGTGTCATCATCGACAGCCGTATGCTCCAGACAGAGAATGGTGTGGAACTTTCCAAGGAGAAGGAAGATATCCTGAAATTGTGGATTGAAGGCGTGTATGTGGGCGCGTCATATGTATCTGCGGGTATTGTCGCTGCGTATCAGTGTCCGGAATACCTGAGAGGGGCTTTCAAAAGCGTGAACCGTGATTATCCGGGAGTACGTTTTGACATTGAGGCAGGAGACAACAGCCTGCGTGTGGTTACGACGATGACCAAAGAAATTTCCGGATTTACGAACACAATCAAGGATTCGATCAACCGGAAAAACTTTGGATTTATTTTCTCGTCGGAAAATGCCCAAATCCAGGATAGTGACATCAAGCGGATTACCGTGTACAAAGCGAGAAGCATGGCCATGTCCGAAGATGGTTTCGATTCCCTGTACAAAACACTAGTCAGTACTTACATCGAGCGCTTGCTCCGTTTCCAAACCGGTGATTTCAAGCATGAAAATATCGTCAAATTCTTCAGCAACAATCCGAGCAGTCAGAAGAGCCGGTGGCTGGGAACCCGAGGGTCGATCAATTCGATCATTCAAGAAGGCGATGATATGAGCTTTATCATCGATGAGAAGAGCAATATGTGCCACATTGACCTGATATTTAACGGAAACGTGAAAAACCTGGAGGTTATGATTACCAAAGGCACCAGTCCCGTGAAAGTGTAAGCACCTATAGCAATTACAAGTTTAAATGTTTAAATATAATTCATTAAACAACGTATTACGAACAATTTACTTTGGTGTTGGAGGCAGCCCCAGCGGCTGACCTTTATACATATATTCCGGTACCTCTCCCAAGACGGAGAGCATGCCGGACACATTTTTTCCTAATCTTAAGGAGGTTTTTATTAATGGGTTTTGTACTGAAAGTAGAAGGCGCAGAAACAATCGAATTGGGAATGGATAATATCCGCACTGTTGTATATGACACAGATACTCCAGATGATTCCAATGCAAGATCCACTGACGTGGGTGCAACACTCCGCATCAGCGGCAAAATTATTACCGCAACTGACGGCGACAATGCAGACGATACCATGAAACTTGCTTTGTGGTCTCTTGTTCCTGCTGAAAAAGCAGACTGCTATCGTAAAGTAACACTGGAAGTTATTGCAGCTGATCAAGTGGTACGTAAAGTTTACATGCCTAACGCATTTGTTGTGGATTACACTGAGCGTTTCGGCGATACCGAAGGTGTAGGTGAATTCAGCCTGTTCATCAAACAGAAAAAGGACAAAACCGAATTCACTAAAATCGAAGGCGGCTTCCCGGTATAAACGGAAGCAATGGATGTTAAGGGCCAGATATGATTGGCCTCTAGCAACTCTGTCATGTTAAGGGGCCTTGGTGCCCCTTAATCTTTATTTATGCCCGAAAACGGCAGGGAGGCAGGAACCAATACGATGAAAGATTATTATGCCGTGCTTGGGGTGAGCCGGGATGCTTCTCCGGAGCAGATCAAGAAGGCTTATCGTCAATTGGCGAAGAAATTCCACCCAGATGTCAATGGGGGAGATGCACAGGCAGAAGCTCGGTTTAAGCAAGTCCATGAGGCATACAGTACACTCGGGAATCCCGAACTTAGGGCAGCATACGATCAGCAACCCCATTCTGCAGGAAATGCAGGTCAGACGAAGGGAGCGGCATCCGGTACTGCGCGGGAAAAGAGCAGTCAGGCGAAATCGGGTGGTATGAATGCCGAAAAGATATGGTCGGATTCATCACAAATGCAGGAACAGTTTGAACAATTTTTTGGCTATCGCCCCAAAGGCAAGGAAAGTCCAAATGGTGGTAAAGCCGATCCCAATAAAGGAATGGATATGTCCGCCATGTTTGATCGATATTTCGGAGTTCGAAAAAAGTAGGCCGGTAGCCCGTAGTGGATCGTGCCGGTTCAGGCGGAGGTTATGGAAGTGAGACGAGGAAGGTCGGTATTGACGATGGGGCTTGACGCATGCGTCGCCATGATTTCGTTAGCCGTGCTGTATTACATATTTATCATTAACCGGGATATGAGTGCCCAGTGGGTTACCGGAATTATCGTGGTCCTCTCTGGAGGAGCCTATCTATATTTCAAATACATGCCAGCAACCAAGGCTGAAAAGAAGAAGTTGTCTTCACGCGTTGTGAAGCTCGTCTTGCTGGACGACGACGGTACAAGTGTGAAGGAATGGTATATTCAGGGCGAAACTAGCGTCCTGATCGGAAAAAGTTCGAAAAACAGCGAGGCGGACATTGATCTGTCCGATACCCCGTATGCTTCTCTTATCAGCTCGCAGCATGCGGTACTGAACAACGCTTCAGGCCAATGGTTTATCGAAGATATTGACTCGGCCAGTGGTGTAGGCGTACGCAAGGGGAATCAGAGCCGAGCATCCAAATTGGAAATCGAGGAACCCAGCCTGATCGAGGCAGGGGACTTAATCTATATTGCCAATACCCGAATTTTGGTGAAATAAAGTTGGAGTACCATCATACAAGCTTACGGGGGAATGAAACGAAATGAGTCTGACAAGATGCGGAAACGGACATATGTTCAGTACAAGGCGGCACGGAAATACGTGTCCATATTGCAATCTGGCCGTTGAATCGCCGGCTTCCGGCAATAGTGAACCAACGGGTGCAATCCCACGCGCACCTCGTACAGCAGAGGATGACAAAACGATGCCATATCTGGGAGAAACGACAGGAATTGAACCGGTAACCGGTTGGATGGTGTGCATCGAAGGTCCGCAAATGGGCCAGGATTATCGGATTATGGCTGAAAAAAACTTTATTGGACGCTCGGAAGAGATGCATGTTCGCATTCTAGGAGATAACACGATTTCCCGGCGTAATCACGCGGTCATTGTATACGATCCCAAAAAACGAAATTTCTATTTGCTGCCTGGCGATGCTTCCGGCCTCGCGTATCACAACAATGAAGCAGTCTACTCACCGGTGGAACTGGCTGCCTACGACGTGATTCAATTGGGCCGCAGCAAATTTATCTTCATTCCATTGTGCGGTGTGCACTTTGAATGGGAGCAGCAGTGAGTACCTTCATGATCTTGTGGAACGACAAAGAGCTGACCCCTTATTGGGTTATTATGGCAGGCTGTTTGTCGATCGGATTGCTGTTATTTGTCCGGAGCCGGATTCCGGTAAGGCAGCGTAACGATAGGGCAACTACTGGGATTCAGATCGGGAATGGACAGACGATCGGTGCCCGCAGCGAACAGGACGATTATTTTGCCTGTGCCGTGGAGCCATATGGTGTACTTGCCGTACTGGCCGATGGTATCAGTGGTTTATCCGGTGGGAAAGTTTCCAGCACGACTGCAGTGGAAACGTT
The DNA here is from genome assembly GCF_040546835.1 of Paenibacillus sp. PvP094. Lineage (NCBI taxonomy): Bacteria > Bacillati > Bacillota > Bacilli > Caryophanales > Paenibacillaceae > Paenibacillus > Paenibacillus sp. PvP094. Next base: position 3,783,697 of record NZ_JBEPOM010000001.1, read on the forward strand.
TATTCGGGAGTTTGAAGAGTTGGAGCGGTTTCCTGACCCGGAAGAGTTCTGGGATGCGTCCGCCCATGCAGCGAATCAGGCCATTCTCCGCAATTTGCTTGGTGTGCCCGGAGGAACAACGTTGGTATCTGCCATGATCAAGGGCAGGGATCTGTACTGGGGTGCGGTAGGGGACAGCATTTTGGCCGTGTTTCGTAAGGGAGAACTGCTTCCGATTAATCATAAACATACGCTGGAGAGCCAGCTCGAGGAACAGTATATGTCCGGAGAGATATCAGAACAGGAAGCGCTGGACAATCCGCAGCGCAAAAGGCTGGTCAACTATTTGGGGTATGACCATTTCAAACAAATGGAAATCGCGGACGAGCCGTTTGCACTGCAGCCGGCGGACAAGATTGTGTTATGCAGTGACGGGGTATACAACTCACTCACTGAGATGGAACTGGAGACGATTCTCGCGAAAGATATATCACCATTTGATGCAGCCCAGGCCATTATTGATTTGATTGAAGAAAAACAGCTCGTGCATCAGGATAATGCCACGATTATCATTTTGGAGCAAGGATGGTAACGGATCAGGCAGCGCACAGGGACGGGAAATGGGGAGACGGATGAGGAAGGAGAATAGTGATTTTAAGACGGCTTTTGTCTCAGAAGCAGGGTCTTTCCTGAAAAATCGGGATTTCTATGGCTGCGTCGAGCTCGAAGACTGGGCTTGTTATGTCATGGCAGATGGTTTGGATACGGATACGGAAGTGAATAGCGCACAGATCACTGTGCAGACCATTCTGGAATCCTTTTTGGAAAAACCAACCATGTCCAAACGTAGACTAACAGAGTATATCAAGATTGCACATGAGTGGCTTCAGTATGAAAGCCGCCGAGTCAGACTCAAAGCGGGATTCGTCATTGTTGTGACAGATTATACACGGATGGTGTGGGCATCTGCCGGACACAGCCGGTTGTATCATTTTCGTGGAAATCGGCTTGCATTAAAAAGCAAGGACCACAGCGTTGCTGCCCAGCTGGCAGCCGATGGCCAGATTGCAGAGGATCGGGTGGATCAGCATGATGAACGCGGCAATCTGAATGAATACGCGGGCAAACCTGGCATGATCAGACCGTATGTATCGGATAAGATCAAGCTGACCGATGGTGATGTGCTTGTTCTTTGCACCCCTGGATTATGGGAAGGGGTTCAGGATGCCGAGATGATCGATGCGGTTGAAGGTGCCAATGACCCGCAGACGCTGGCGGATACGCTTGAAGAAGTGATGCTTAGCAAGCAGCGTGCCCGTATCGAGAATTATAGTGCTGCAGCCATATACGTGAACAAGATTTTTCATGAAGAGCCCAAGAACCGTAAGAAGTGGATTAAGCGGATTGCCATCATGCTGGCTATGCTCCTGATTTTTGGTGGAGCTGGCATATTCTACGCGGTGAAAAGTGCAGCCAAAAAAGCCGAATTGGCCGTAGATATGCTGCAATATGAACAGACCGCAGACCAGTACGTCAAGGAACAAGAGTATGCCAAGGCGGTCTCGGACTACAGCTTGGCGCGCAATAATTCCATCAAAATCAAGGACCCTATACATAAAAAGCTGCTGACCGCGAAGATGGCTGCTGCCCAGACGCTGGTTGATGGAGAAGCTCATCTGAAAGAAGGAGACATCACCAAGGCAACAGCGAGTTACACCAAGGCGCTTGAATTATCGGAGCCCTACAGCATGTTCGACCGGGAAGTGATTCAGGAACGTTTGGAGCAGATGACCACCTTCCAGCAAGTGCAAGACTGGATTACGGAGGGGGATCTGAAACTCCAGAACGGGGACTACAGTGGAGCAATTATTTTGTATAAAAGGGCCAGAACAGCTGCCACGGAGACGGCATACAAGGACGCGCTGAAGGAAATTGCTACCAAGCTGGAGGCGGCCGAGACTAAACGGGCGGACATCAAGCGGCAATCCCGTCAGCTTCAGGCGGATACGCTGGAACAGAAGGGCGACCGCTTCAATGAAGCCGGAGACTACAGTGGAGCGATGGATGCCTACGCTTCAGCGCAGGAAATTTACCAGGAGATCGATATGCTGGAACGCGTGCTGGCCATGGAGCGGAAGATTAACAAACTGGATGAGAAACTGAATCCCCCTGTACCTGCAGCGGATCTTACTCAGGATGCAGCAGGGTTGGGATCAGTTGATTCATCAGGTTTGACCTCAGACTTGACTGGTAATGTGGGAGGACTGAATGGAGGCAATTCGGCGGATAACAGTTCTTCCGCTGGAAATGTCACCTCGGCCGGAAGTGGAGCTGTGGATGACTCCGGCACTTCTTCCTCAGGAAAAACAAACAATACGAGCAACAACTCGACATCGAAGGCTAACGGAAGCACCGAAACCACCGAGGCTGAAGCGAATGAGCAGGAATCAGCGGAAGGAGGAGATTCATGATGAAAGACATGATTCGTGACCGTCTTAACAAGATGGAGGATCTGGAACAACGCCGCATGCTCAAAGATCTCATGACAGGCGTTTTTCTTAATCTTGTGGAGTATCAGGAGACGCTGAACAAACAGATTGAGCAACGAGTTTTCGATGAGGTATTGCCGCAGGAGGAACGTCATGATGTATATGTCACATTATGCGCGCGGGAAGATCTGGACCCCATTCATGAATTTCTGTACCCGATCATTCCTGAGGATGCTGAACCACAGATCGTATATTTAAGTGAGGCTTCAGAGGCGCTGGCGCGTCAGGAAGAGATGAAATTGTTCACATTCTACATAGAATGTGGGCAACAGGAACTCCAATCTCTACTGAAAAGTAATCGGACATTTCGCGGGGAGATCGTAACGAGTGAAGGTAGACATGCCATAACGGTTCGGTTGAAACCGAGTACGGCGTATATCTCCAAAATTGAAGAACTGTACCAGGTATTTCGCAAAAACAGCCTTGCCTGGAAATCGGTTAATGCGCCGTATGTATTCAAGTTCGTTGACTGTATTCTGGTCGGAGCGGGTGACGGAGATGAATGGGACAAACAGCATGTGGTCAAAGAACTTTCAATCCATTTGGAGGAGTTTGAGTCATATAAAAGAACGAATATGATCCCCCTTTGGAATATTCAGAAGCTTGATATGAAAACAGGTGGATTCCCTGTCCCGGCTTCGGACCGCATCAATTATGAACATGTGTTGCCGCTCCGTAAAACAGGGACTGAGCACGGATATTTGGTTGATGGAGACGAATCGCATATTCGGTATATCAAAAGATCGGAAGAAGATATCACCATCGTATCTCCGCTGGAAAAATCCGATTCATGGACGGTACTGAAAATAGCCGGCCCCGTTGCAACCCGAATCGGTAGAATGGAATTTCCGCTGTTTTCCAACAACAAACGGGAAGGGTTTGCCGGTAAATATGCGCGTCAGGAAGGACGCTCTGTGCGATCCAAAGGGGAGATTGCCCGCATGGTTCATGCTTTCCAGGCAGCAGAGGGATTGGAACTGGAAGAGGTGCAGGTGGTAGCGCCTGGGCCCGCCTTGGGCATCACGTACCCGCTTAATGGATTTGTTAGCGATCATGTCCGTGTTGAGGCAGATAAACACCGAATGATCTTAAGGTTCAGCAAACACGGAATTCAGCCAGAACAGGCTATTTTTCTGGATGATTTGCTTAGTTTTCTGGTAGCAGAAATCCAGTTAGCATTCCCTGAATACCGCTGCGAAGGGGAATGGATGTGAGCGCAGCATGAATTATATATGGGATCTGATTATTCGGGCCAAACGGAATGGAACCGATTTGCGCGACGTAACCTTTGTGCCTGCACGTGTATATTCGCCCTATATGGAACTCAGTCATGCGAACCTAAACGCTTCAGGAGTGGAACGCACGATTGAAGTCAATCCGTATTATCGTTTTTTTGATATTTTTCGGGATCTGTTCGATATCAATAACGAAGAGCACGTGGAGTTGCGGGAGGCTCTCTTTGATCTGGTCATTCATTTTCTGGCGGATATGGATTTGATGCAGGGGATGAACAAGAGGGAGTATTATATTCGCTTCATTTTGAAAGACATGCATTCAGGTGTATACGGGGAACGGATTCGGCGCCGACTGGAACTGTTCGGACGGGAGGAACAGGAGGTGATCGCCTGCAATATGCTTCGTCTTTATGATACGGGGGAAGCTGTTCATCTGCTAAGGGATACCCTTGTCCGAATGTTCCCGCGTTCAACCCTTTATGCCAATTGCGAGGAGAAGGATGAGCTGCTCTTGTATATTGGTCAGGCTGAACAGACGGAAGCGAAGGAGAAGCTGGAACTGATTCTTGAACTCTTTCTGCCGGTTCGTTTCGACACGGAGATCTACTGGGGGCATCATTTTGGCATTCTGGATGTGGACTATACGATGGTACAGGACGGTATTGCCTTATATTAAGCAGCACCAGCAGTTGTAAGGAGGAAGCATAGATGAACGGCTATTCATATCGATTGTATCCTGACGCCACGGGTAGGGAACGGGCCAGAGGGACCATGCGTTATACGCGTGAAGAGTTGATGGACATGACTACATTTCAATTACGGAACATTTGTTACAAGGAGCGCTTGGTTGAGGGATTGGGGTCTCGGACGGAGCGGGAAGAACTAATTCGGATTATTTTAAAATTTTTGGGAGCGGACGATGTATTGTGGATTGATCAGTCTGTTGAAGGCGGATTCGAGCGTATACAGAAGGCCATTTCTCGTCATATGACGGCTCCCATGAGCAGTGATGGAGGCATTAGTGTGCCTGCGCGACTGATTCTATACGAAGGATTGAACGTGGACAAGCTGGATCGTTATGTGGTCACCGCACCTGGTGGATTAACCGAATCCAACGTACTCTTAGTCAATGAGAGCATGGAGCTGTGTGGTATCTTCAACCTAGTTAAGGACGAATCCGTAACGGGAACCTTTTATTTGACAGCAGGAAGTGGGTCAACCTGGAAGAGATCGGGAAACAGACAGTACAGTCTTCTCTTTTTCCGTAAACGCGACTCGGAATATTTATATCAGACCTATTATGCCAGCGGACCGCTTCCACCGGTTCATATTCAATATACTCAAATTCCACTGGCCGATCTGGACATCCGGGAACTTGAACCGACAGAAGCAGTGCTTGCGATTGATTTTGGCACCTCCAATACGACGGCAGGCGCCTATTTGCATAACGGTTATATTCAGGCTCCGAGCAGCCAGGATTTGCTGAATGGACGAGTGCGTATGGATGCCATCAACTACGTTTCTTTTCCCGATCCTTCATACAAAGATACGGACTGGATTGAAGTCCTGCCTACGGCCATCGGTGTGGCTGAGTGCTCGGATCCAGCGAACATTCGTTACGAGTTCGGCTATGAAGCGCTGCGAAGCATGCGTCGGGGAGGGTACAGCAGCCGAGCGAGTGTCTTCCGCAGCATGAAGCGCTGGGTGAACAATTACAACAAAATGGAAGAAATCGTCGATGTTCATGGCAATGCAGCCATGGTTTCTCGTATGGATCTGCTGCGTGCGTACATGAATTACATCATCCGAACGGCAGAGCATCAGTTCAAGTGCAAGTTTCGCCATGTGCATTTTACGAGTCCCGTGAAGATGAAAACACAGTTTTTGCAGATGTTCGGAGAGATGCTTCCGGATTATCGGATTGAGCAGACGTATGCGCTGGATGAGGGAATGGCTGTGCTCTATAACACCCTTGCTGACGGCATGGAACGTGGTGCTTTCATGGAAGGGCAGACGTACCATGCACTCGTGATTGATTGTGGCGGTGGAACGACCGATTTGTCTTCCTGTGCCTTTACGATCGAGGATGGACATATGGCGTACAAGCTCGATATCCATACGACCTACGAAAATGGGGATACGAACTTCGGAGGTCACAACATTACCTATCGTATTATGCAATTCATGAAAATTGTATTCGCCGACTACTATAGCGGACGCCGTCAGGTGACGGATATTGATAGTCTAATCGAGGCACCTGGTGCGGATGTGTTCCGTCAGGTGGACGAAGAGGGTGTGAAGTCCGTTTATCAGAAGCTGGAGCAACGCTATGAGGAGGCAGAACACATCATTCCGACTGCGTTTGCGTGTCGAGAGAATCGTTCACGGGATGAGTATTTGCGGGTAAGAGGCAACTTCTACTTTCTATGGGAAATCGCAGAAGAGATGAAGCAGCAATTTTTCCGCAAAACCGGCATCATGCGTAACCGATTCCACTCGGAGATGGAGGGCGATGGTGACAGTGATCTGCAGATCACCACCATGGAGCGTTGGTTCCTCTCGGTAGAACGGAATGGGGAGTTGAAGGATGAATATGAGTTCCCCGATGTGGTTTTCAATATCAAGGAAATTACCCAGCTGATTAAGGCCGATATCTATGAAGTGGTTCGCAAGTTTTTGGATGATTTCTATCGGCAAGGGCGGATGAACCAGTACTCGATTATCAAGTTGACAGGTCAGTCCTGCCGGATTGATGTATTTCGGGAAGCATTGAAAGAGTTTGTTCCAGGCAGAAGCATTGAGTTTCGGCAAAAACCTGCGGAAGGGCGTGTGCCTGATCTTAAACTTGCCTGCCTTCGAGGGGCGATTCGTTATCTGAGTGCGCGCAAAACGGGAAGCGTTCAAGCCGACATCACGCATGATGCCGCTGTAATTCCGTATACCGTAAGTGCCTACACGCATAATGGACGTGAAAAAATGCTGATCAGCAGTCTGGATCGGAGTGATGGCATTCCGGGCAGCATTTCCCGTCCATTCGAGACGGCAGAAGTGGAGTTGTATCTTAGCGGAAGCGATGGCCAGCTGAGACGAAAATTCGTATATGCGAACCGCCCGGATTTCTATAAAGAGGTGCTCTACGAAGACATTCGAGATCGATATGGAGATAAAATTCCGCAAGATGATACGGATTCCATCGTGAATGGAGAGACGAAGTTTTTTGTCTTTCCGGATGATCGTCATTGGGGTTTCCATGTGTTGCCTGTAGCTCGCAGAAATGAACGGCTGTATCTGGGATCGCAGAAGTTGCTTCCGTTTGAAACAGACTTGTCGGAACTGGACTTCTTTGACGGAATGAAGTGAGGATCACGAGCAGAAAGGGGGAACAACGCTCATGTTCACATATTCGTATCCGCATTTTAACAAGGGAAGAATTCTGAAAACATCCATGTTGGAGGGACTACGCGATTTCCCCAGAGACTACATCGAACTGTACTATCGCGGTTATGCAGATGGCATTCTTGTAGGTGCAGAGGTAGACGTGTTCCCGGACAAGCTGGTTGTTGCTCCTGGGATGGTGCTGCATAAAGGAAGGCTTTATATGCTGACAGAGCCTACGGAACTGGCATACCAAGCTACGGGAAGGGTCAATGTGCTGAAGCTTCGGTTTACCGCGGAGGAGACCGTGAGTGACATGACCATAGGCCATTCGGAACTGCTTTTGGATGAAGAGACAACATGCGCACCGGGCGAATTGGAACTGGCCCGGTTCAAGCTGAAGGAAGGGGCAAGGCTGCGGCGGGATTACCAGACTTTTGCCGATTTGGCAACCGAGTTCAATACCTTGCATGTCATTCATGTCCCTTATGCGGCAGAAGGGGCCAGCACGCTATCTCCGATTATCTTAAAAGATTATGCAGAAAGGCTGCTTCGAACGGGAACCTCGGACCCTCAGGATCTGATCTTTGCCATGATGTGTCTCAATGAAGGAACGGTTGCGCGCAGCGTCATCCTGCATCACATTGCGAGCCGACTGGGGCTGGAGTACCGGGAATATGATAATGCGCAGATTCATCGATATCTGGATCGCATTTTGGCTAATGCAAGCCGGGGAGCGGGGCGTTCGGGTCACCCGGTGGGTGGGCCACATCGAATGATTGTGGATTGATGACTTCAGCACAAGGAAAGGAAGTGTGTTCTTCATATGGAATATCTCGATCGCAAAGTGATTCCCATATTATATAGCCATCGTGGGAATAAAGAGGAGGATCAGAATGGTGCAGTAGAAGAGGAGGTTACAGTTGCATATAAATCCCAGGCAGTTGATTCGGCAGAGATGCCAACGATGCTCCGCATTGGAAAAGAAAGCGTGTTTCTGAAACGAACAGAGCTGTACGACGGCAGAGTAGCAGTCTCTCTTCCGCGTTTGTTGCGTTTGATCTCGGAAAAGGAAGCGAGCATGAAGTATCCCTCGTCTCATCGGCCGGAATGGATTTATACCAACGACTCGGGCACGGTCAATTTTACGTTCAACAGGCTGGAGCATCGAATTTCGGAAGAGGAGCTGACTTCCTTTACCGAAACGATGGCCAATGTCGTTCGCGGAACGCAGCCTGTTAGACAATGGGACAAGCACGGTGTTCGCATTACAGAAACGGGACAAGTCACGGGCTACTGCCAGTTTTCCGTTCAGGGGTTGAATAATCAGATTTACAACCATATCGGTTTTGCGATTTTGGACCAGTCCGTTCTTGTATACGGATTTAATTGCACGGATGAAGAAAAAAAGGATTGGCTGGAGCCTGGCGAGACGATTCTGAACTCGCTTGCGATCCTTTGAGGCTGAAAGGAGAGTGGGGAACATGAGTCTGACTTATGAGAATCTGATTATTGAACCGTATGAACTGCTGCATTTGCAAGAGCTGACGATCCGCAAAAAGATGAATGAGCACACCCGGCTCGTGTTCAAGGGCATAGTGTCCGAGGAATGGAAGGATCGTTATGTCGATGTTACGGATCGGGATACACCGATTGAAGTGTGGCAAAAAGATGAGGATGGCAATAAGAGCCCGTTGTTCAAAGGCATTCCGCTATCTGTTGAAGTGCAGGTTGTCAGAGGCGTGTATACGCTCCAAGTGGAGGCCATCTCGCATACGTACCGGATGGACATTACAAAACGAACGCGTACATTTCAAAATGTCAAAATGACGTTGCCCGAATTGTTAAAGGAACTGGATGAGGATTATCCGGGACTTGATGTTATTGATGAGGGAACGGGCGGGGCCAAGATTGGCAAGGTTGCCGTGCAATACCAAGAAACGGATTGGGCATTTCTCAGGAGGCTTGCTTCACGCTTTCACACCAGCTTGATGCCTGCCGCCCAGTTTGACAGCCCCAAATTTTATTTTGGCGTCCTCGAGCACGGGAATTCAATCGACCTGGACAATACACGTTATACGGTCCGTAAAAACATGACGCCATTCATGTACTTTACGGAAAACGATTCGTTGAAGGTCAACGAGTCGGACTTCATTGTATACGAAATCGAGACCGACCAGGTCATGGAGCTTGGACACCACATTAACTTCCGGGGCAGAAGCCTATACGTGACTGAGGCATATACCGAGCTTGTGGGCGGAATCGTGAAACACCAATATGTACTTAGCCTTCACAGAGGACTACGACAAAAGACATATAACAATCCGTTGATTGCCGGAAGCTCATTGCTTGGTCGCATCCTTTCCGTGCATGGCGGTCATGTCAGAGTGCATCTGGACTGTGATGAACAACAGGAGGCAGAGGAAGCGTTGTGGCTGCTGTATCAGTCGCCGTACATTGCAGAGGGGAAGACAGGTTGGTATGTCATGCCGGAAGTGGGTGATCCGGTGGCTGTCTACTTTCCAACGCAAAATGAAGAAGAGGCCTATGCGACAGGAGCCCCTCGTCTGGATAACCAGGTAACAGGAACGAATCAATTGAACAGGCCGGATCATAAAATTTTCCGTACGCCTTATGGCAAAGAAATCAGACTGACTCCAGATTCCATCTCCATTAGCAGCAAAGAGGGCGAGGTATTCATTCGGCTCAGCGGGGACGAAGGCATCCAGATCACGGGAAGCCAGCAGGTTCGGATGTCTGCCGGGGGCAGCATCTCGCTCAAAGCCGGGAAGAAAATAACGTTGTCTGCCGATTCGCAATTGCTGCTCGAAGGTGGAGGAGGAACGTTCAAATTGGATGGACAGGCAAAAATGAGCGGATCGGAAGTGAAAGCCAACTAGAGTGGCATGACATGAAGGGAAGGAGGCGGAGTTCAGGTGGATCGCAAGGAATCTCTGTTGCATTTTTATACCCATCAGGTGGAACCTGCACGGGCCAGGCTTATGGATGATTTGCAGCATATGCTGCATACAAGGTATGCGGAATTGGCAGCCGAGTTCATGGATCATTTCAGACTTTTGCTTCAGGAAGTCGGCGATGCCCAAAAGCGGGGAGCAAAAGGGAAGATCGCTTATATTCAATATTCCGTGCTGCGAACAGAACTGCTTGGAGGGGCCATGAATGTTCTGGTCGAAGCTTGCGATGCTTCGTGGTTACTGGACCGTACACCCATTCGGGCGTTCTATTCGGCCAACTGGGCCTATGGGTGTCTTGAACGGATGCTGGATGGATTAAGAGAAGAACTCCCCAACTATCAAGGAACCGTGACAACGGTGGAACTGGATCGAATCATGCTAAGGGAAGCGGCGTTGGTGAATCGTTATCTCGTGTATTTCATGCGCCGTAGCTGTCGCGCGCTGGAGGACTTCGAATGGGATTCGCTTATGAATCTGGAACAGGTATTCGAAGTGCGCATGGGAGAATATCTGGATGCCAGCGAGTGCGTGTTCCGCCTCGACAGGCGGAACAGGAGCATTGAGGAGATTGGCGAGGCATTGGAAGAAAGCGACGGTCTGGAGGTCATGTACGCGCACTTTCAGGGACTGGATATGAGCGGAATGGAATGCAGCGATCTGGATTTTCGTTACAGCCGATTCGATCGTATTGATATGCATTCAACCGATTTTCAGCGCTGTGTCCTGGTGGGGACGCGTTGGCACAACTGTGGTCTGGAGCACGCCGATTTCACCGGAAGCATTCTATATGGGGCAGATTTCAGCGGCTGTTCGTTGGAAAGAGCCGTTTTCAGGGGTGTAATGGGGGAGGTGGGGCATCCGGAAGGACTTGCTCAGGGGCCAAGTTATGATGCGCTTAACTTCGAGAATGCAAACCTTTCGGGGGCCGACTTCCGAGGGGCACGCCTTCGGGGAGCCATATTCCGTGGAGCCAATCTGACCGATACGTTATGGGAGGGTGCTGATGTGGAGGGTGCGATTTTTGACGATGCCGAGAGGAGGCGAGGGTTATCCGATACTTTCGTCTAATGGCCGACCCCAGATGGATACACCGCGTAGAGACAGAGCCTGTCGGAGAACTGCAACGCAGGGCCTGGAATCAGGCTTTTCATGATTCGGGCAGTGAACATACCGCCATTAACCTTTATGTGCGAAGCGGATTCCATGTGGATTATACGGATTATTTGGAACAGCCGGTTCCATTGGTTTCGGATCGATTGCTTGAAATACTCATGCTGTATCAGCCACGGCTCAAGCGAAGAGCTGCCGTATTAACGGACAAGGAACGAATGACCCAGGAGACGTACTGGGTCATTCATCCGCCTGCGCTGGCAAACGTGTTATCTCCCCATACCCGTTGGCGCATGGATGGAAGTCTGGAGCGGATCGTGCTGAAGCGAGACTTCCCGGAGGTGCCCCTGTTCCAATTGATGGAGCTGCGCGAAACCGTGATCATCGTCAATCTTGTGTTGGCCGAAAGCATTCTGCGGCGGGATGTTACAGGTGTGCAATTGATTCCGTTGGACTTGGAGCAAACAAATTAGAAAGGGGAGGTTACGATGGCGCAAAGTCAAGATCAGGAGGCCCAGATTCGTACGGCTGGAGAAGCCTCGAAAGGCTATGTCGTTGCAGGTGCGATCCTTAAATGCAACTGCGGGACGCAACGTACAAGATTGAAGATTCCATTCAGTCATGGTGTATATATCAAAGGCAAGGCACAAATGACGGTTGAGGATTATGTTCCGGGAATTCATATCGGATCGTTCGGCAACTGTTCCAATCCATTGAATCCGGCAGTGGCGGCCAGTACGATGGTAGACATTTATGGGGTCAAGAAAGCCCCATGCGTTCCCGTACTGACCATGCCCTGGCTTCACGGGAAGGGAGATACCAAAGTGGAAGGGAAGGCTGCACTGCTTAGTCACTGTACCCACAAGTGTCTGTATGGCGGAGATATCGTCATCGAGGATGACGGTCAGCAGTTGGACTTTTGACGATGAGTGAATTCAAGGAGAAGAAATCGGATCGTATCGGATATGAGCAACTTCGCCTATATTGGCCTTATCGTGCACAGTGGCTGGAAAACGTGCAAATTACCCGCCAGGTGAACGAGCATGCGAAGCTCTATGTTAGCGGCATTCTTCCGGAAGAGAATGGGCCAGGCATTCTTCAGGTTCAGGCTGAAGGGGAACCGATCGTGCTCAGGCAAGTCGATGAAACCGGCAGATCGGTGAGGAGGCTCTTCCATGGCGTCATGACCTCCCTCACGGTTCATTTGTCAGGAGGGATCTATCGATTTGAGCTTGAAGCCTTGTCCAACTCGTATCAAATGGATATCCGGATCGAGGAACGAGCCTTTCAAAACAGGGGCTGGACGTTCAAGGAACTGATTGAGTTCATCATGAAATCCTACCGATACTCGGATGTCATAGATCAGGTTACCGGGAATACCGCATTGAGCGGACTTGTTCTACAATATAAAGAGACCGATTGGATGTTCCTGCGGCGGCTTGCCTCGCGATTCGGCACGGTGTTGGTCCCTGAGATCACGGCGGCGTCACCCAAGCTGTTTATCGGTTTGCCCACGGGCAAGCTGTGGAAGTGGCCGCAAGACCAGCCCTATCAGGTGCGTAAAGAGCTGGGCGGAATCGACTGGCGTGGCTCCGGAACGGAAGATCGATATCTCAACCATGGACCGAAGGGCACACAAGGCGTATTACAGTATACGATGGAAAGTGCAGACACCTATGCGCTCGGAGACAAGGTCGAATTGCCGGATGGCAGGGAACTGACCGTGGTGTATGCCCATTCGCGCCTGAAATCCGGGCTGCTCATGACGACCTATCGCATGGTACCCGAGGAACAGATTCGCGTGCCAAGATGCGACCTGTCAGACCTGATTGGGTTATCGCTGTATGGCGAGGTGGTCCGCGTCATTCATGACCACGTTCAGATCGAATTGCCAATGGACAAGGGCCCGATGACGCAAGGAGCTGCCTGTCCATACCCGGTCGCGCCAGCCTATGCTGCGGAAGGGCATAGCGGACTATACATGATGCCGGAGATCGGGGATACGGTTGAGCTCTATTTTCCGGGTAGCCGGGAATCCGGAGCGTACATTCGCCATTCCGTTCCTGAAGGCAAGCGTTCCGCTAACGGAGGAACGGATCATAAGGTGTGGGGTCATCCTGCCGGAGCCTTGATCGGCATGTCGCCCGAAGAGGTCACGCTGCAAGCCGGATCAGGGATGACGATTACCTTGAACGATCAGGGCGTGGTATTGGAAAGTCCGGGAAATCTGTCCATTCAGGGTAGTAACATCGTGCTCGCGGCCGGACAGATCGAAGCCACGGCATCGGAAGCGATCTGGCTGCTTGGCGGGGGCGGCAGCTTCATTCTGGATGGGGAGGCCAACGTACGATCTGGCCTGCTGCAACAGGAGGGCAGCAACAAAGCGCCCGTCCATGTGGCGGACCTGCCGCCAGAGCCGGAGCCGCCACTGATGCCGATTGAGGAATATGAAGCGGCTCAGGCTGCCGCTGCCGAGGCGGCAGCAAAGACCCGGGCATCGACGACAAACCCGAAGGATGGGTCCATGGTTGGAGCAGCCTTGGCGATCACCGCCATGATTCCGGTCATGGGGGCGCTAGGAGGTATCGCTGCTCAGACAGCTATCGGCGTTGGTATCGCTGCCGTGGCCACAGGTCTAATCGCGAGTGTGCCGAAGCTGGGCTCCTTCAAGCCATCGGCATTGAATTTGCTGGACCGACTTACTAAAGGTTTCGCTGAGCTACAACAGCAGGAGAACGAAGCAAAGTGGAAACTGCTTGGTAAAGTGTTGACCGCCGCCAAAGAACTGTCTACTGCGACTTCGCCCCTCGATTTGGTCAAGAAGTTGCATCAGCAGCATCAGGAAATCAGCACGATGTATTATGAAATTCCAGCATATACTCGGGAGAAGTGGGCGAAACAACACGCGGATCAGGAACTGAAAGATTCGCTGGATTATTTCAACAAAGTGATGGAAAACCCTGAGGAATACGATATTCTTTTCGTAGGGCCCCATTTTGCCAATATTACCTTCGACATCGGCAGGCCGCATATTACGGTCGAGGAACTGGGGAGTTATGATTATTGGAAGGCACAAGGGCTAAGCCTTGATGAAATGAAGTATCTGTCATGGAGACTAAAGGCCCCCATGAGCGATGAAGCCTTTGCTGAACTATGGGATGGATATTACCAACATGACGCGATGCAAAAAGGCCTGGATACGGAATTTAATTTTAAGGGCAAGGGAGGTTCAGCAGGCGGCTCTGTAGGCCTGAGACGGTCCATCCCGCAGGCAAGTGGACCAACGACGCCCAAAGTGAGCACGAGCCCGTCTTCGTCCATAGTGCCCAAAGTGAAGACATTTGTCCGAAAGTATTGGGAAGACAGTCAGAAGATGGGGATCGTGTCTGGTGGAGGAAGTCATTGGAGCAATAACAAGAAGAACAAAACGGGCGAGGCTGCTTCTGGAGGTGGTAAGACAGCAAACAGTGGGACGGGATCGACCTCTAAACCTGTAGAGAACCCGTCGAAACCGAAACCAAATTCGGATAGTACACCTTCTTCGAAAACGAATGAACCTGATGCAACGACAACGCCGAAAAATAGCACGACATCGAAGACGAAATCAGAAAAAAATGAAACGCCGAATGAAGTGAATTCCTGGAAGCCGTCTACATCGAAGAAAAAGGACGAAGGTAAACCGCAAGCCGATACGAAACCGCCTAAATCATCCGAACCGGAGAAGTCGCAGGAGAATCCGAATACAAACAAACCGAAGGATGATCCGGAAGGCACTGAGGGGACGGGAGAAGGTGCTAAACCGCCACCAATAGTCCATGAAACAGTTAAGTATGGTGATCATTTTACAAGAAAGAATAGAAAAAAAGTTTTAAAACCAAATATAGAATACACATCACCAGATGGTTATACTTATCGTACGGACAGTCAAGGGCGTATTATTGAATGTGAAGGAGCACTTGTGCTTGGTAAAGGAGACCGTAGTGAATATGCCCAGAGGACGGTAGGGAAAGGGCAAGGTCGGTTACCTGATGATGATGGTGGGCACTTAGTAGGGGCACAGTTTAAAGGACCAAAGGATATTGACAACCTAGTTCCACAAAATAGCCAAATTAACCGTTCTGGCGGGGAATGGTACAATATGGAGTCTAAATGGGCGGATGCGTTGAGAGAGATACCTCCGAAAAAAGTTACTGTAAAAATTGAACCAGTTTATTCAGGTACTTCAATGAGACCAGATTCCTTTGAAGTAACTTATCAAATTGAAGGAAATAGGCCAGTACAAAAAACTATTAAAAATCAAGCTGGAGGTTGATTTCGTTGAGCATGGAAAAAGAGATGAATCAAATATATAATCAAATAGCTGAAACAGTTAATGAAATGATCCCGGAAGAATGGAAAAAATTTCATTACTATGCACAAATTTCTGAAACAGGGGGCGGGACATACTTTTTTTATAACACACCTGAGGATGTGGAAAATTTTAAATATAGTTTAGAAATCCCTCTTTATTATCATGATTATAAAGATCAATATAAAATCAAAAGCAGAGTTCTATTTGAACTGAGTGAAAAACTAAGAAAGAATTTTATAGATAATGAACAAGAACTTTGGTATTCCTTCACATTATCTATTGATAGGAATGGGAAATTCAAGATTCATTATGATTATACAAATTGGTTTGATACGAATTATAGCTTTGATGACCAGCTACTTATTTGGGAATATAAATATTTGGGTAACATACCAGAGGATGAAAAAAGCAGACAACTAATAGATAGGTATCTAGAAGAGTATCCCGATAATCCAATATAAAACCCATTATAATGAGTGGGAGTATGAGCTTTAAAGTTACTGTCAAATGAGTCAGATGATTGAGTCCATATGATCTAACTCATGTAATAAACGTCTGAAGATTTCTCCATTCCAGTAAATGCTCTAATTTTATATTCTGAAAGCTACTTTTTAGTTACATTAAACAGGTTGATTATGGTCAGATACCACCGTAATTGACCTGTTTTTTTGTTTCTTAGTTTTCTTGCGTTTCAAATTTACTCACAACTATAAATGAGCTTAATAAAGTTCTTTCCAACCGAACCATGAGTGCAGTGCACCCCCTAGATATAGAAATTGGAAAAACCCCTGGGTTTAACCGATAAAATTCTAGGGAGGACACGGTGATATACGAATTAAATTTGAAGATTCAAGACTTACTAAAATACTATGTATTCATTTTAAGACTTTCAAGGCTCATTCCAACTTAATCAACATGGGGGATGAGTCTTCTTTTCATAGAATATGCGTTACTCAGCATAGAGAGAATATGATTCTTAACAGCCCACAGACTAAGAACAGCGGGGACAAACCAAAATAAATTTTTACAACTCTCGAATGGGAATCCGAGGCATTCATCTATACGATGGAGAGTTCTAAAACTTCTGCTTTGGATGGCAAAGTGAAGCAGCCTGACCGGAAGGAATAAACGGTAACCCAAGCGGTGTCCCGCCCTGAATCCGGGTTGCTCATGACTACATATCTAATGATGCTGGAAAATGAGATCCAGGGGTTCCCCGGTCTGCGGATCAAACCGCAATCTTCTTGCCCCTATCCCTTTAGCGACATTCTACGTCGCCGAAGATCATAGCGGCTGTATATGATGCCTGAAATCGGGGAAGCGGCAGCCATCGGCGCTGAGTTTGCTGGACCGACTTACTAAAGGTTTCACTGAGCTCCAACAGCAGGAGAACGAAGCAAAGTGGAAACTGCTTGGTAAAGTGTTGACTGCTGCCAAAGAACTGTCTACCGCGACAACGCCTCTCGATTTGGTCAAGAAGTTGCATCAGCAGCATCAGGAAATCAGCACGACGTATTATGAAATTCCAGCATATACTTGGGAGAAGTGGGCGAAACACCACGCGGATCAGGAACTGAAAGAATCGCTGGATTATTTCAACAAAGTGATGGAAAACCCTGAAGAATACGATATTCTTTTCGTAGGGCCCCATTTTGTAAATATACCTTCGACATCGGCAGGCCGCATATTACGGTCGAGGAACTGGGGAGTTATGACTATTGGAAGGCACAAGGGCTAAGCCTTGATGAAATGAAGTATCTGTCATGGAGACTAAAGGCCCCCATGAGCGATGAAGCCTTTGCTGAACTATGGGATGGATATTACCAACATGACGCGATGCAAAAAGGCCTGGATACGGAATTTAATTTTAAGGGTAAGGGAGGTTCAGCAGGCGGCTCTGTAGGCCTGAGACGGTCCATCCCGCAGGCAAGTGGACCAACGTCGCCCGAAGTGAATACTAGCCCGTCTTCGTCCATCGTGCCCAAAGTGAAGACATTTGTCCAAAAGTATTGGGAAGACAGTCAGAAGATGGGAATCGTGTCTGGTGGAGGAAGTCATTGGAGCAATAACAAGAAGAACAAAACGGGCGAGGCTGCTTCTGGAGGCGGTAAGGCAGCAAACAGTGAAACAGGATCGACCTCTAAACCTGGGGAGAACCCGTCGAAACCGAAACAAAATTCGGAAAGTACACCTTCTTCGAAAACGAATGAACTAATGCAACGACAACGCCGAAAAATAGCACGACACCAAAGACGAATCCTTGAAAAGTATAACCTAATTAATTCTAAATCGTTACATAAAAGAGGTCGATTATGGTCAGATGGTCTGGCTTATTTGTTTTACATATTAAAAAAAACAATTGGAAGAATTGGAGTATGAGAAGTCAAATAAGCTCACATATTTCGTTCTGCTTGGAATATTGATGTGAGATTTTGTACGTTTTTATTCAGAAATTTTGAAGTGAATCCCATAAAAAATAGCATAAAAAGTAAATTTGTATTCAAAATACTCTTCATTTTCGCAAGTGTTTTTAGGTCTAGAGATACTTGTTTGTTAAAAGAAGTTGCAAATATAAAGGTGTCAGCCTGGTTTTGTAAAGCAAAGTCTCTAAATTAGATAATTCGGTCTATTTATATGTAAATTTTTTAGAAGAATATCAGATCGATTCAATCTATTAACATACTCAATTACCCCAATTTACATTCCATACGCTGCGGAATACGATAATCCTAATCTATTGCAAACCGCAGGAGGTATAAAATGAAACGAAAATCAGCCCGATGGTTATCCGGTGTTTTAGCAGCAGGAGTCATGTTGTCTTCCATGTTCTCCATGCCAGCTTACGCAGCGCCGGCCTATGGCCCTCTACAGCATAGTGAGAGCGCTAAGTCCATTTTGCAATCACTGACGCCAGAAGAAAGACAAGCTTTGAACCAGCTTCAAGTGATGGACGGTGAAGTGATCGATCCCAAGGTGAATACCAAAAGTAGCGATTTGGTAAACGTGATTGTGCAGTTCAAAAGTGAACCCGCTGCGGTTGCCTTGAAACGGGCTGCAGTAAACAATGAGAAGATGTCTGAGCTTACGGCTACGAGCAAGGTGAAACAAAATCACCAGCAATTCAAGCAGCACATTAAGTCTTTGCAGCAGAAGAGAGGGCTATCATATGATGCTGCCTCGATCCGGATTACCCAGGAGTACGAGACAGCGCTAAATGGCGTTGCGTTAACAGTCCCTGGTGTAGCCGTAGAAGATTTGATGAAATCAGGGGTAGTGAAAAAAGTATGGGCTGACCAGGAAGTGACACTTGATCTGCCAGAGACAGACACATCGAGTGAATTTGCATCTGCACCCGGAATGCAGCCTCGAATGGCTGATAGTGTGCCATATCTCGGCATCGACAAACTTCATGAAGAGGGTATCACTGGTAAGGGAATCAAAGTGGGTGTACTGGACACCGGAATTGATTATAATCATCCGGATTTAACAGGGGCGTATAAAGGGTATCGCGCTCATGAGGGAGAAGATCCAAAACAAGTGGATCCGGCTACGGTTAAGGGCTGGGACTTTGTCGATAACGATGCGGACCCGATGGAGACGACATATGAAGATTGGGAAAATTCGGGCTACAAGGAACAGGGTGTTTTAGCAGAAGAATATTATACTTCCCATGGTACACACGTATCGGGAACCATTGCAGGGCAGGCCAAAAATGACGTGGGGTATGCTGTAAAAGGTGTTGCTCCAGATGTAGACTTATATGTGTACCGTGTACTTGGCCCTGGTGGAAGTGGTGAGATGAGTGGCATTATTGCCGGGATTGACAAGGCCATTGAAGATGAACTGGATGTGATTAATCTCTCTCTCGGTGCTGCAACGAATGATCCATTGGATCCGGCCTCCATTGCACTGAATAATGCGATGCTGCAAGGTGTGGTGAGTATGGTTGCGGCTGGTAATGATGGACCCAGTGAAGGTACGTTAGGTACACCGGGAGCGAGCGCGCTGGCCATTACGATTGGTGCTTCCGATGTTCCGTTAACTCTTCCTACCGCTACCGTGACTATGGATGTGTATGGTGATCCAGGTGCAGGAGAGTCGGGCGAAAATACAGCTGAACCAGAAGCGCCTACTGCAGAAGAAGCGCCACCAGCAGCAGATGAACCATCTGCTGCAGATGTACAAGCATCCGCAACAGAAGAAGAGATACCAGTAGAAACTCCACCTGTAGTAGAAGAAACACCTGCAGTAGATGAAGAAACATCGGCAGAAGAAAATGCACCTGAAGTGGATGTAGAAACTCCACCAGCAGCAGAAGGAACACCTGTAGTAGAAGAAGTTCCAGCAGTAGGAGAAGAAGCGCCTGCTTCAACTTATACTGAGGAGTTACCTCTGTTTGGTAAAGATTTTACTGACGATCTGACTACGCTTGAAGGCAAAACCTACGAACTTGTTTATGCGGGGCTTGGTAATGCTTTTGATTTTGAAGGTATTGATGTACAAGGCAAAGTGGCCCTAATTGCGCGGGGTGATATTGCACTCGATGCCAAGATCGTCAATGCAAGAAAGGCAGGGGCGGCAGCAGCAATCATTTATAATAATGTTGAAGGAACAATCCCCAATTATTTGGGTGAAATGAACGGGTATATTCCTACGTTCCAAATGATGAGAGAGCTTGGAGAAAAGCTAAAAGAGTTGAATGGCGTGACGGTCACCTTTGGCGCAGCGGGCCAAACCGTTACGGAAGGAAATAAACTGGCGGATTTCAGTTCCCGAGGTCCAGCGTCCGTGAATGATGACATTAAACCCGATATCGTAGCCCCGGGCGTAGCTGTTTTTTCAACCTATCCTGTATTTGTGAATGATCATACGGGTGAGAATTATAATATTGCCTATGCACGAATTTCGGGTACTTCCATGGCAACGCCGCATATGGCGGGTATTGCTGCACTAATGCTTCAGGCACATGAAGAATACACACCTTTTGATGTGAAGACTGCTCTAATGAATACAGCTGTCGATCTGAACGGGAATTATTCCGTGTATGAAGTAGGTGCAGGCCGAGTAGATCCTTACCGGGCAGTCCACACTTCCGTATTTGCCAAAGTTCAGGATAAAACGATTCACTTCTCGAATGACGAATCCATCCTTATTGATGAAATTACAGGTTCGATCGTATTTGATAGTGCATACTTGGAAGAAGACGGCCAGGGAATCGTATCTGACAGCCGGACAGTTAAAATAGAGAATAAAGGGGACCTTGCCAAAACGTATAACACTTCCATCAAGCTGTTAAACGATATGAATTTAAATGTAGATCTTCCAGAATCGATTACTGTAAGTGGCGGAAGTACAGAAGAGATGACTGTTTCAGTGGATATACCACAGGACACGCCGAGCGGCCGTTATGAAGGATATGTATATCTGGATACGGAAAATGCTGCGGATCATATTCAGATCCCATTCTCCATTCGTATTAGCGAAAAGGGGATTACTTCGGTGGAGATGATTCCACCATCCGTTACAAACGATACCCCATTCCATCAGTTCCTGAACCGGATGACACTGAGTGCCATTCTTTTGGGCAGTCCCATTGATTCTGTGGATGTATTGCTGAAGGATCGCGAAACCGGCGAAGAAATCGGGTTTGTAGGTACCTTGAATTCGCAGTCCCTGCTTCCGGGAGTGGAATATCTGATCCTGAATGTGTTTAGAGGTTATGCATTTCCGATTGAAAACGGGGAGATTTCCAACGTTGCACGATTTGTGCCTGAGGGCAGCTACACACTTGAATTCATCGGGAACGATTCGGACTCCAAGCAGTATTCATACGAAAGATTGGTAGTTGTCGATAATACAGCCCCAGAGATTGATTTGGGTATAGAGCCTGGCGTATACGAGCTCAATGATAGTATGTTGACGGAAAGGGAGGGTGGACAGGGCGTCTGGTATGATGGCACAGCTATCGATTCAACAGTCCAAACCTTTGTTGATAATGGGATCACGGAATATGATCAATCTTCCAACCGTGTCATTTTCTACGAGAATGGCAGTCCCTTCTATTCCGGTGACTTGCCTGTTTCCAAAGAAGGAAATATATCATTTGGTATTACCAAAGAAGAATATGATAATGGTTACGAACTTCGACTCTTTGGAATGGATGTGGGTACAGCGGCCAATCCCGTCAAGGACCACCGCTATGGCTTTATTTCCGAAGGCAAACCTTATGTGACTAGTAAATATGACAAAGAACAAGTGCGTAAAGGAGATACGATTACCCAGACTATTCAATTGAACAATGTGGAGAAGTTAAACGGTATTTCGTTTACCCTGGAGTCGATGTATGACTATAAACAATTTAACCGGATTGAGCCAACGCCTGAGCTGCAGGCATTACTGGATGCCACAGGTGCTGAAGTGAAATTCAGTGATCCTGTAGTGAGCCCAAGAGAAATTAGCTTTGAGGCATCCATCTCAGGTGGATCCTTTGAAGGAATCACAGGGAATCTTGATTTGTTCCATGTTGTCTTTGATGTTCCGAAGGATGAATTCTATTTTAAGAAAAGCGACGTACCCTTTCTTGAAGTGAAATACACGACGGTTGGCATGAAAGAGAACGAAGAGAAATTGACATTAGCCGCGTTTAACACAGACAGCTATGAAGTGATTTCCAAATCTTCAAGAACATATGGTTATCTACGTCCCGAAGCTTTTATGGTCGATGGAGAGTATCTGGATTTTGCAAATGACTATTCGGCAATGGGCATTGAAGTTTATGCGGAGACGGCTTCCGGTGAGAAATATGAGGGGACTTTGCAAAAATATGGTGAGTTCCTGATCGATGGGATTCCGGCAACAGGAGAAGTGACGACCATCTACACACGAGTTCCGGGCCATTTACCTTCCAGGCTGGCAGTGGTTCTGAGCAAGACGATTGATGGCGAATACTACGGTATCAATCAACTGAATTCGTCTGATTATACGTATGCAGGAGATATTAATGGAGATGGAGCCATCGATATCTATGATATGGAGCTTGTAACGAAATATTATCGTACTTCGGATGAAACTGCTGATATTGACCAGGATGGTTATGTAGGAGACACCGAAGTGAGTTATATTACGAATAACTTTGGAATGACGGCTAACTATTCTACCAAGCAGCCTGTCTTGCAAATTGGGGACAAAGACTTAGGGTACTTCCTCAATAAAATTCAGGAAATGAACAATGGTGGTTCTGGTAATAATGGGGGCGGTTCGGGAAATAGCGGTGGCGGCGGATCTTCTACGACGCCTGCACCTGTCCCAACACCTGCACCATCTACAGAATCAGAATCAAGCCAAAATCAGGTCATTACGGAAAAAGATTTGCAATCTGCGGCAAACGGTACCGCGAATGTGGAGATGACGGTCGGTAAGAAGATTGAGCTGCCTGTCAATGCCGGGGATTTGTTGGGTGCGAATTCACTCACAATATCTCAGCAAGGTGTGCTATCGCTCACCATTCCTTCTGGCGTATTGAAAGAACTGCAAACCAAAGGTGGCCCTGGTGCAGCTGATGGCAAAATCATCTTGGATATAAACAAAAAAGATGTGAAATTACCAGCGGCGAAACAAGGTCTGACGTGGACAACCGCAGGTGCTGCTTACGAAATTGAACTGTATCTCCAGGTTTCCAGTGAGAAGCTATCTTTGTCCTCACTTTCTGAAGATGTTACGCTGACACTCCATTACGACAGAAAGCTAAACAGCGATCTGATTGGCATGTACACTGAACATTCAACTGCGAATCAATGGGATTACGCAGGTGGGATCGTAGACGAAGAGAAGGGTAGCGTTACTTCCCAATTGTCCGATTTGGGCACGTATGCACCGTTCGTCTACGATAAATCCTTCGAAGACGTGGCACCAACGCATTGGGCAAGCGAAGCAATCAAGTCTCTTGCAGCGAAACATGTGCTGACAGGTAAAACAGAGACTGCGTTTGATCCGCAAGGTCAAACAACTCGTGCCGAATTCGCTGCCTTAATCGTAAGAACCCTTGGCTTAGAGGCAAAAGGTAATGAATTGCCATTTGGTGATGTAAGCAAGGATGCCTGGTATGTGGATAGCGTTGCTGCTGCTTATCAAGCAGGTTTGGTTCAGGGAGTATCTAGTGATACATTTGCTCCGACTCAAACCATTTCACGTCAAGAAATGGCCGTGCTTATGATGAGAGCATACGAATACCAATCCCAAACAAATGATACCCAGTCAGCTGATGCCGGTTATACGGATGAAGCAAACATTGCATCTTGGGCAAAAGAAGCTGTGGCTAAAGCGGCTGAGCTTGGTGTAATGAAAGGTTCTACTGGTGGGAAATTCAAACCTCAAGATAGTGCTACACGTGCCGAAACGGCCCAAACGGTTCACAATTTACTTTCGTTGCTGAAATAAGAAGTACAAATATAAGAGGTTCCTCCAGCATTAGGGGGGCCTCTTATTTTGTCATGACTGCACCTTGCGATTCTCCCAAAATTCTCCTCCCAGGTACACCAGACTCCAATATATAACTGGTACAGTCCACATTCGATCCCTATAATTAGGAATAAACGATGGACAAAACGAGGTGTAGTGATGGTTGAAGGGAAGATTATTAAATTTTACCGGGAGAAACATAGACGAACTCAAGGCGAACTGGTGAAAGGGATCTGTTCAGTCACACATCTGAGCAAAATTGAACGGGGAATGACAGAGTACTCACAGGAGATTATGGACATGCTCTGTGAGCGACTCCATATTGATATGGTAAGGGAAGTAACCAGATATCATCAAATGAAGGATCTGCTGGATTCATGGCAAGAGGCCATTATTATGCAGAGAACGGCCGAAGCTATTCGTCTAAAAGACAAGCTGGAAGAAGAACCGCTAGCAGGTATACCAGACTTGCGTCTATCCTGTGATTTGCTGCGGATCCGATTTTATTTATTTTTAAATAATATAGATGAGGCAGAAAGACTTATAGACAAAGTCGAGATTCCGGATGAATTGGAGCATTCGTACGAGCATTATTTTTATCACCACCTGATGGGGATTTACTATTTCCTAACAGGGCATTATACCAAATCCATCCAGACGTTAACCTCTATTGACCAATCGAAATATACGAATCATGAATACTTTTATCATTTGTCCCTGGCCTATCACTCGATCTATTCGAATATTACGTCTTACTATTACGCCGAGAAGGCTATCCAGCATTTTCGGAAAACGCTCAATATGGTTCGGATCATTGATACCGAAACCATTATGCTGGTTCAGCTCAATTCCCGAGAGTATCATGATTTTCCTGAGACTAAAAGAAGATATGAGAATCTCATTCGGATATGTGATGATTGCGGTCTTCCTGACCGAAAAGCCAAGCTGCTGAACAATCTGGGTTACGAATATAACCGGCGAAAGCAGTATGAGGAGGCTGCCTATTGGTACAATCAGGCGCTGGATATCATTCCGGAGAAACAACCGCTCTACCTGATGGTGCTTAATAATTACGTAGAAGCGAATAGACTGGGTAATCTCATTCCTGCAAACAAGCTATTAAATATATCTCTGGAAGCCCTGCATCGATCTGATCTTACGGGAGACGCAAGTTATATGGAATTGGAACTCCAATGTGTTATTTTGCAAGGCCAGGAGGAAGCGTATTATGAAATGATAGAAGATAGAGTTCTTCCTTACTATCGTGAGCTTGGTTCCCAATATCTCGCCGAACGTTATGAGGAGATATTGTTTAAATATTATATGAATCATGGTGAAAAGGATAAGGCACTGGAGCTCGCAAAAAATCGTTTCGAAACGCAATCGACTTCGCTTATATAAGGGTAATGCAAGAATGAGAGAAGCTTCGATAGACAGGGGATTTGAAACGAATACCGTAACTCCGATACAATGGGGTCAGGGAGTCTAAGAGAATGGATTAAATATGGCTGAGAAATGGAGAACTACAATATGACTGATTTTATTAACGCAGAAGATATTAATGACGTCATTCTGGCAGCGGCTGCCTCGGAGCTTGAGCAGATGGTGGGCAGGATTTGTGAATTGATTGGTACGCCTTTGGAACAGACAACTGAGCTGGAGCGGCAGGTGATCGCTGCATTCGGCTTTGGGGCCGTATACGGCATTACTCATCGGGATCAACTAGCAGAGCCCCAGGCTCACGCACTGAGTATTCGGATGTTGATCAAGCCATTTAACTACAGTGAACAGCAAGCAGTGGACTTTGCCGACGATCTAATTCGGGTGGCCTCGGACCGGGAGGCGCATCCAGTAATGAACACGATTATTCATCGTGGGATTGACGGCCACCGTCAATTTAACCAGGAAGATGATGAAGGACTGGCACGCAATATTCAGGAGATTTTGACTGCGGTACAACCGGAGAGGTAGAAGAGAGTTACTAGATTCGGGAGATGATCGTGATGGATTTGATGAAACTAAGCAAAGAGCTCTCTTATGCTCTGCGGCATGCCCCCTGGGAATATGAGCTGGAGCTGGATGAAGAGGGCTGGGTGGAGATCTCGCAATTACTTGTGGCATTACATGAAAGTCCACAGTGGAAAGAAGTAACGGAAGCGGACCTGGAGCAGATGATTCAGGCCTCGGAGAAAAAGAGACATGAAATCCGTTCCGGCCGCATCCGGGCGCTATATGGTCATTCCACCCCGCAGAAGATATCCAAAATCCCTGCGGAGCCGCCGGTAACGCTTTATCATGGTACACCGGCTCGCGCGGTGGCTTCGATTATGGAGCAGGGATTGCAGCCACGGCAGCGGCAGTATGTGCACTTGTCCTCAGATATGAATACGGCCGAACAGGTAGGACGCAGACGTGATGATCAGCCCGTAATCCTGAAAATTAATGCCGCGCAGGCAGCCAAAGATGGTATCCTCTTTTACCATGGTAACGAAAATATCTGGCTCGCTGACCATATACCTGCACGCTATATCGGTCGCTGACAAGAAAAGTGCCCGCGAGTCCAATAGAGTATATTTTGTTATTCTGTTATGTATCCAATGATCCGGATGATCCATACAATATAAGCACATGTTACAGAAAAAGGGGCACATCAACATTTGTTGGTGTGTCCCTTTTGGTTATCCAGCTAATAGAATTTCGTTCTAATAGCTGATATGGATTTGAAGACGTTTTATTTGCCCAGAATCGCCTTAACGCCTTCGCTCAATGGTTGAGCCGGACGGCCAAGCAGTTTCTCCAAGGTGTCGCTCTCTACTGCCAGTGCGCCTTCACGGATGGCACCTTGCATATCAACCAGCATGGAGACCACAAAGTCAGGCAGACCTGCACCTTTCATGATGTCGGCATAAGCAGCATCGTCCACGTTTTGCACATTGATGTCCTGTCCGAGCACTTCGCCAACGATGGCTGCAAGTTCAGCTTGCGTGCGGAGTTTACCAGACAACTCATATACTGAATTCTCATGTCCCTCACCTGTAAGGACTGCTGCAGCGGCATGTGCATAATCGCTGCGCGTAGCCCAGCCTACTTGACTGTCGTTGGTTGCATGAACCCATGGGGCACCTTGGGTAGCAGCTTGTACGCTGCCTGCTTCATTTTCCAGATACCAGTTGTTACGCAGGAAGGAGTAGGGAATGCCGGATTCGCGGATCGCCTGTTCTGTGGCACGGTGCACTTCAGCCAGGGAAAGGGTGTTATTCTCGGCGTTTACCACGCTAGTATAAGCGATAAATCCAACACCTGCACTCTTGGCAGCATTAACCGCAGCTTGATGTTGGCGGATACGTGTCTCATTGTCGCCATCTGTGGAGATGAGCAGCAGGCGATCCACACCAGCGAAAGCTTTGGCAAGTGTACCCGGTTGATCGAAATCACCATGACGAACGTCGACGCCTTGAGCACGCAGTGCTTCCGCTTTCTCCGGGTTTCGTACACTTACAGCCAGATCCCCGGCGGATACCGTTTTTAACAAAGCTTCTACGACCAGTGAACCCAAATGACCTGTTGCGCCAGTAACCAAAATTTTCATGAGATATTCCTCCAATGGTTTAAGTATTTTGAAAAAAGTTTGGATGTAATCAAGTCCGTTATAACAGATGTGATTACAACCAAAGGGTTAAAAAAAGCTCATGATGAGCTTCTTTTATTCAGAGATATGAACCTGATCCATCATCTGCTGTATCGTTACGCGGTTCAAGCGCTGTTCCATCGCTGTCTGGGCCTCAATGAGCTCGGCACGTAAGGTACGTTCGATCATGCTGCCCACGGGACAATCCGGATTCGGATGTTTATGAAAGTTGAATAGCTCCCCATCCTGGACTACTTCAAGTGCCCGGTATACATCCAGTAGGGTGATGTCTGCCGGGTCCTTTAATAAGGAAGCGCCGCCGACGCCAGGTCTGACCTCAATCAAACGGGCCTGTTTCAGCTTAGACATGATCCGCCGGATAATCACGGGATTTGTATTTACGCTGAAAGCAATAAAATCCCCGGTACACTCATTAGGTGCAACAGCAATTAAGGACAGTGTGTGAACAGCAATGGAAAAGCGGCTGCTGATTTGTTTCATGGATGATCACCACCATTGTAACTATAATAGTTACAAATAAGGGCGTTGTCAATTCTATTTTTATTCCTTTTCAAAAATAAAATACAGAAGGTTATAAATACTGCTTACATAGGATCGTCAATGATTACGACAAAAGAGAAATAGAAAAATATGTTTTAATTGACAAATAAAAAGAGGATTGTATAATCTGGCTAGATCAATCGTTGTGAACCGCAGTGCATTGTTTGGGATAACCTTTAGAAGGGAGGTGGATATGCTGTACTTCAGATGAAATACATATGTTAATTCCAAGTGGATGACATCCATTTCGTCTAACATCTTAAATTCAATGTTTTTAGATCAGTTTCAATACTTCCAGCATCTGACTCCAGATCAATATAAATGAATCGTGAATGAGAGGAGCCACGTTATTCATGCTGTTACGAATGTTGAGAAATGATATCAAGAGAAAGAAAGGGATCACGGCTTCATTGTTTATTTTTGTACTGCTAGCTGCCTTACTGGTGTCATCGGGGTCCAGGATGATTATGGAATTAACAAGTTCCATTCAATATCTGTTCTCCGAATCCAAGACTCCTCACTTTGTACAGATGCATGCTGGAGAATTGGATCAAGCCAAAGTGATCTCTTGGGCTGAGGCTGATCCTAATGTCGAGCAGCATCAGATTGTAGAGATGGTCAATATTGACGGTGCGAATCTGTTTCTTGGAGCAGAATCTGAGAAAAATAGCGTAATGGACATTGATTTTGTTACTCAGAATCAGGATTTTGATTATTTACTTAATCTGAATAGTGAAATGATACAGGTAAACGATGGCGAGATTGCAGTTCCTGTGTATTACATGCAGCAGAACAAATTAAGGATAGGAGAACAGGTACGAATTGATAACGGTTCATTCAAACGTTCCTATACCATTGTTGATTTTGTCCGGGATGCCCAGATGAATCCCTCCGTCATTCATTCCAAACGTTTTATTGTGAGTCCAGCAGCCCTAGAGGAATTGAAGCAGGGTGTTGGGGAGATGGAATATTTGATCGAGTTTCGATTGAAGGAACCCGGACGGATAGGAGAATTCACTCAAGCTTATCAGAATGCAGGACTTCCTAACGCTGGTCCAGTCGTGACGTATGGCCTTTTCCAGTTACTGAATGCCATGACTGATGGTGTTATAGCCGCCGTTATCATTCTGGTCAGCCTAGTGCTGATTCTGATTGCGATGCTCTGTATCCGGTTCACAATGCTGGCTACCATAGAAGAAGATTATCGTGAGATTAGTGTCATGAAAGCCATTGGAATCGCGGAGAAGGACATTAAGAAACTGTATCTCATGAAGTATGTGTTTATGGCCGGGTTAGCTTCCCTGCTTGGATATGTTACATCACTGGGTGTGAACAGACTTTTTGTGTCTAATATCTTGTTGTACTTGGGAAAGGCGCCTGCAACTTTGTTGCATTTTGCGGTACCTTTACTCGCTAGCGGGTTGATTTTTGCCATGGTGGTTCTGTTCTGCCGGACGGTGCTGCGGCGGTTTCGTTCCATCTCTGCGGTGGAGGCACTCCGAACGGGAAGCCTGGGAGACAATCAAATTATTCGCAATCGTCTCAATCTGTCCCGTAATCGTTGGTCTTCTGTACCCGTCTTTCTGGGACTGAAGGATGTAGTTCAACGCGTCAGGATGTTCCGTTTGTTACTGTTCGTCTTTGTTGTCAGCTCGTTCATTATGATTGTGCCAATCAATTTCCTCAATACCTTGAAGGCACCGAGTTTTATTTCCTACATGGGTGTAGGTCAAAGCGATATTCGAATTGATTTAAGGCACACGGATGATGTAGAGCAGCGCTATAACAACTTGATAAACCAGATCAAAACAGATGAGGACATTAAAACATATTCTCCACTGGTAACGAGTCAGTTCAAGGTTCGAAATGCGGAAGGTAGTTATGACAATCTGAGCGTGGAAGCTGGGGATTTCAGCATTTTTCCATTGTCTTATGTCAACGGTAATGCCCCGGCAACCACCAATGAAATTGCACTATCCGATGCGAACAGCAGCGAGCTCGGGCTGAAGACGGGAGAACAGCTTACTTTGCTGGTGAATGGAAGGAATCAGGTAATGACGGTCAGTGGCATTTATCAGGACGTAACAAATGGCGGAAAAACGGCGAAAGCGTTGTTGCCTTACAACAAGGATAGTGTTCTGTGGTATGTAGTCAGCCTGGATTTGAAAGATCGTAGTCAGATGGCTGCCAAAATTGCTGAATATGAGACATCTTACTCTCCAGCCAAAGTAACAGATCTGCAGGGATACCTGGATCAGACGCTCGGAGGAACCATTCAACAATTGAAATTGGTCACAGTGCTGGCTTTAGCCATCGGGGTATTCATTTCGATACTCATTACCTTACTTTTCCTTCAAATGCTCGTAGCCAAAGACAGTAACGATATCGCTGTTTTGAGAAGTCTCGGTTTTGCTTTGTCCAAGATCAAGCTGAAATATGTCGTAATGTCACTTGTCATATTGATAGTAGGAGTTGCTGCAGGAACGATACTGTCCAATACGCTTGGACCTTTGCTCGTTAGCGCCATTATGTCAACGTTTGGTGCTTCAAATATTTCGTTCGTAATTAACCCGGTACAGGCGTATATTCTGTGTCCGTTGTTGCTTGCAGGAACCATTGTACTGACGGCATGGATCAGCATCCAGTCGATCAAGGAAACTAGCATATCCAAAATGATCACAGAATAGGGGCGGATTAACCATGACAACCATACTTGAAGCTAAAGATGTGAATAAATCTGTAGCCATCGGTGAGAATGAAGAACACAGCATTCTAAAAGATATCAATCTCCAACTCAAAAAAGGAGAGTTCGTATCTATTATGGGACCGTCCGGCTCAGGCAAGTCTACGTTGCTATACAACGTTAGCGGCATGGACCAGATCAGTGCTGGTAGTGTCTACTTCAATGGCAAAAAAATATCGGCATTTCAAGAAAGCGATCTGGCGAGTCTTCGATTAAACAAGATGGGCTTCATTTTTCAGAACATTCATCTGCTCAAGAATCTGAATCTGCTCGACAACATTGTACTTTCGGCGTATCTCGCCAAGAACAGCAGCAGAGATGCGATTAATACACGAGCAATGTCACTCATGAAAAAGATGGGAATTGACGGGCTGGCCCAGCATAATATCACTCAAGCCTCGGGAGGGCAGCTGCAGCGGATCGCCATTTGCCGCGCGTTGATCAATAATCCGGATATTCTGTTCGGAGATGAGCCAACAGGAGCGCTAAATTCCAAATCCACACACGAGATTATGGATATTTTGGGGGATATTAATGCCACAGGTACCACCATCCTGCTCGTAACCCATGATGTCAAAGTGGCTGTTAGATCGGAACGGGTGTTGTTTATGATGGATGGTAAATTGGTGGCCGATAAAAATATCGGCAAGTATGCAAGAGAACGTCAGGATCTGAAGAACCGCGAAAGCCATCTTTCACAGTGGTTAACTGAAATGGGGTTCTAATTCTGAAACTTCACGACTAGAATAGACCGACAGTCGGTCGAGTGTATCGGAGGACAGCATATGAGATTAATCAAAAATCCGGAAGAACGTCGAAATGAAATATTGGATGCAGCAGAGGTTCTGTTTGTGACAAAAGGTTATACCAAAGCAACGGTTATGGATATCCTCCAGGCATGTAACATTGCCAAGGGTACATTTTATTATTATTTCCAGTCCAAGGAAGAGGTAATGAACGCCATCGTCATGCGTTTTATTCTGAAAGGGGAGGAAGCAGCGAGACGTGTGGTATCTGATCCAAAATTGGATGCCCATGACAAGATTTTTCACATTATTATGGCGCAGAATGAGCCTGATGACAAAAAGCTGGGGCTGATTGAGCAATTGCACCATGTGCAAAATGTGGAAATGCACCAAAAGAGTCTGGTGGAGACGGTCATTCGTTTAAGTCCCATTTTGGCCGAAGTGGTGGAGCAAGGCATTCAGGAAGGCGTGTTTCATACACCTAACCCGAAGGAATCAATTGAGTTTTTACTGGTATCCTCACAGTTTTTACTGGATCAGGGCATTTTTCAATGGAAGGAAGAAGAGCTTCAAAAAAAAGTTGAGGCATTCTCTCAGATCGTGGAACGTGTCCTGGGGGCGAAAGAAGGAAGCTTCGCCTACGTTACCCGTCTGTATTTTCCGCATCAAGCCTAAGAGGAGAGAGGGGCGGCATCAATGGAACACACGGTTCAAACATCATTCAGAAAGTTTCTGGTTGTATGGGCCGGTCAGCTTGTCTCCATGATCGGGATTGGTCTTACGGCTTTCTCACTGGGTGTGTATGCCTTCGAGAAGACCAATACGGCAACAAGTGTTGCCCTGATTACCCTGTTTACGTTTCTGCCTAACATCCTGCTCAGGCCCATTGGAGGTGTACTGGCTGATCGATTCGATCGCCGGACGATGATGATTATCGGTGATTTGGGTTCTGCAGCCGGTCCGATTTTTATCCTGGCGATCATGCTCACGGGTGATATTCAGTTATGGCATATTTACGTGGGGGTATCGTTCAGTTCTGTTTTTTCGGCGCTGCAAAGTCCGGCATACAAGGCTTCTGCCACGGACTTGCTCGATAAGGAACAATTCTCCAAAGGGAGCGGACTCGTGCAGCTGGCTGAATCCTCCAAATTTTTGTTTTCACCGATTATTGCGGGAATCCTGCTCAGCATCACAACGATCGAAGTGATCCTGACCATTAATATCGCTACTTTCTTGATTGCCATTCTGGCCGTGCTGGTCATTCGGAAGAGCATGAAGGTAGAGCGGGAGAATAAAGAAGACACAAACTGGATGACCGATATTCAGGAGGGGTGGAAGGAAGTTGTAACGAATAAGGGAGTACTGCTGCTGGTCATTATTATTTCCTTGGTGACCTTCTATCTGGGATTCCTGGAGACGCTGATTGGTCCAATGCTCTTGTCCTTCACGGATGCGAAAACACTGGGGACTTTTCAGTCCGTTAGCGCCATTGGCATGCTGATCAGCAGCTTGTGCATCGGGGTATTCACGATGACGAAGAAGTATGCAAGTGT
The DNA here is from genome assembly GCF_040546835.1 of Paenibacillus sp. PvP094. Classification (NCBI taxonomy): domain Bacteria; kingdom Bacillati; phylum Bacillota; class Bacilli; order Caryophanales; family Paenibacillaceae; genus Paenibacillus; species Paenibacillus sp. PvP094. The sequence continues at coordinate 3,816,959 of NZ_JBEPOM010000001.1, forward strand.
ACTTGTTATGGGGTTAATCATGTGCGGGCTGTCCTTCTCGCTTCTCGGGATATCGATCAACATCTATTTTATTATCTTCGCGGGCTTTCTGTTCCTGTCCTCGCTGCCGTTTGTTAACATGAGCGCAGATGTGTTGGTGCGTAACAACATTGCCAACGAGAAGCAGGGAAGAGTATGGGGGATCATTGGTATCCTGTCACAGCTCGGGTTCATCATTGCGTATAGTTTGGCCGGATTTCTGGCTGACCACGTGTTTAATCCGCTGATGATGGAAGGCGGAGTACTGGCATCTTCAGTTGGTCAAATTATTGGAATTGGACCGGGGAGAGGAATTGCCTTGCTGTTCATCATCGCCGGCCTGTTTGTTATTCTGCTCGCCATAGTTACGTCCCGTTTAAAACTGATTAAGTCACTTGAGGAAAGTTCAGATCGTGCAACTCGCTCAGAAGTTGGCGGGGTGACACATGATTAATTGAAAGATGAACAAGGATAGCCTTATCCGCATAATGTGCTGTTTCTGTGGGAAGTACGATGTGCAGCATTTATCGGTAACAACAACAACGAAAAGAAGCCATGTCCCTGGATCAGATGGACCAAGATGGCCAGCGCTGATTATTGGGACAAAGCTTCTTCGGTGATTTTGCGGATATCGAACGGGGAGCGAATGCCTTCTTCAATCATATCAGGCAGAATGTTGTCTAAGAAATAACGTACACAGTGAAGGTCGATATTTTTGATTTTGATCAGTGCATAGCGGTACATGACGATGAATTCTTTCTCCGTATTGCCACGCTGCAGTTCCGCAAAGGCTTCATATACCTGGTCCATTTTATCCGCCACTTCAAGAATCAGACCTTCTACGGAATCATCTTTGCCTTCTCGCAGCTGCCTGCGGAAAATGTCCTTAAATTCCTCAGGGATATTTTCATTAATAAAATGCTCTACCATCGCTTCTTCCACATGGAGCAGCATGGAACGCAGTTCCAACGAGTAATGTTTGACGGGTGTCTTGATATCACCGATGAAGATTTCACCATAGTCATGGCTGCTGGTGATTTCGTATAACTTTTTCCAATCGATGCTTACTCCGTGAAGTTCTTCAATATCGGCCAGTGTCTTGGCATACTGTACTACTTTCCAGGAATGGGCAGAAACACAGTGTTCTTCGAACTTGAACTTGCCAGGCGTTCGAATGATGCGTTCAAGATCGTTCAGTGACCTAAAGTACGTATGAATTCCCATCTAAGCTATCATCCTTTGTTGGTTGAGTATGATCCGACTATACTTTAATTATGTTAACCACGGATTAACGATGTATGCGAGAAAGGTAAAAATAAACCATGAAAGTGAAAGACATAAGCATGGGGATAAAGAGAGAAAAGGGATATCCACGGACAAAACCAAAAAACCACCATGTCGACTGAACTTTTATTCAGCTGATTCATGGTGGCTTTTTTAGACTTTTAATGATTCACGATGAAGGAAAATGTGTACGAGGTCCGATCAGGCTTTCTTTCGAACCGGGGAAATAAACCAATACGCCATACCGACAAACAACGCACCACCAATGATATTACCCAGCGTGACGGGAATCATATTGTGCAGCCAACCTGCAAGCGTGATCGTATCGGGATGGTTGGGCAGCAGCCAGGACAGGGATAAGAGCGTCATGTTGGCGACACTGTGCTCATACCCGCTGGCGATAAACGCGTACAGACACCACCAGATTAGTACCAGTTTGGCAATATCCTCTTTGGAACGGGCCGCCATCCAGATGGCCAGACAGACGAGCCAGTTACAGAGAATACCGCGGAAGAACAATTCGGTAACGGGTGCAGCCATCTTTTTGGCCGATACGGCAAACAGTAAGTGCTCCGGTCCAGCGGTTTTAAACAAACCACTGCCTACAATAAGCAGACTGAGCAGAATGGCCCCGATCAGATTGCCGAGAAAAACAAGTCCCCAGTTTTTCAAGGTTTCCCGAACTGTGGTCCGGCCTGCCAGCGTACTCATGGTAAAAAACATGTTGTTGCCTGTGAACAATTCCGAGCCTGCAAAAATGACGAGCGTGAGGGCGAGCCCGAAGGACATGCCCATCAGCATCATTTGCAAGGGTGACTTGGCTGCAAGCAGCGGTGCACCGATACTAAAGATCAGAATAATTCCAAGCCCAACGTAAGCCCCTGCCATTAAGGCAGCCACCATGTAACGCGGCAAGCTGGCATTCATCTGATCCCGTTTTTTAACGGCAGCTTCAATAATTCCTTCAACACCTGGTGTATACATCCTGGTCTCCTCCATTATTGTGCATCTATCTCGTTCCTGCTCATGGAGCTAGCTATACAGCAATCCAGACCTGTCCGTACTCGAGTTTCACCGGAAACATCTGAACCTGTCCCTGATCTGGTGCCTGCACTTCACCCGTACTTAAGTCAATTTTCCAATCGTACAGCGGATCATAGAGATAATGTCCAGATACGATGCCTTCGGCGAGCGGCCCACCCTTGGGGTGGGGGTTATGGTTATCGGCAGCGAATACGGTACCGTCGGAGGCGCGGAAGACAGCCAGCTGTCGGCCTTCAATTTCTACCACTCTCCCGATGCGAGGGAGAAACTCTTCAATCTCTCCCGCCGGAAAGTAGGTGCCTGATTGTTTGGTTGTCATTTGGACTGCTCCTTTTCTATGGCAGGTTCACCTGCAAATTGAATATCATATTAATCCAGTATAGAACGTTATTATTTTAAGGATTAAAACTTAAGGGCGAGCCGAAACTTCAATTCTCTGGAACAGTTTGGTCTGGCCTTCTTCGTTGCGCAATACTTTTTCCCATGGATCTTCCACATGGTTCAGAGCAAATTCAATGCGTTCCATCAGTGCTTTGCGTTCCTCCGTATTATCCACCACAACCGAACGAATCTGATCAAGCCCCATCCGTTCTACCCATTCCGAGGTGCGCTCCAGATAGTTGCCTGTTTCCCGATAGTATTGAATAATTGCACCGCAGAGTTCGATGAGTTCTGCATCTGTTTTTACTTTGCATAAGGAGTCTGCCAGTCTGGCCTTGATACCGCCATTACCGCCAATAAACAACTCCCAGCCTCCATCGTTACCTACGATACCGATATCTTTCGTACATGATTCCGCACAGTTCCGAGGGCAACCGTTAACCGCCATCTTGAATTTGGCAGGCAGATCAAGACGCTCGAATTTGCGCTCAAGCAGGGCACCCATCGCCATGGAATCCTGGGTACCGAAGCGACAGAACTGGGAACCGACGCATGTTTTGACCGTACGCAGCGATTTGGCGTAAGCATAACCGGAAGGCATATCCAGCTCCGCCCATACCTGCGGCAGATCCTCTTTTTTGACCCCGATCAGATCAAGACGTTGTCCCCCGGTAACCTTGACGGCTTTTACATCGTATTTGACCGAAATGTCCGCAATGCGTTTCAGTTCTTCCGGCGTGGTTACGCCGCCGTACATGCGCGGTACTACCGTATACGTACCGTCTTTCTGAATATTGGCGTTCATACGTTCATTGACAAACCGGGATTCCTTCTCGTCTTCATGCGTATCCGGTGCAATCATGCCGAGGTAGTAGTTAATTGCTGGACGGCATTTGGAACAGCCTTCAGGCTGGCTCCAGCCCAGGACATTCATCACTTCTTTGGTCGTCTGCAATCCTTTTTGCTTGATCTCGGCTACAATTTCATCCCGGCTGAGCGAGGTGCATCCACAGATGCCCTGTTTGGCGCCGCTTGTGAAGCCATCTCCCAGTACATATTGTAAAATTTGTTCTACTACCGGTTTGCATCCGCCGCATGAACGGGTTGCGCCTGTGCAGGCTTTGATCTCATCAACGCTGCTCAGACCTTGATTCGTAATGGCATCGACAATCGTTCCTTTGGTTACACCATTACATCCACATACGATTTCGTCCTCAGCCATCGTTTCAACAGAAGCAGCTTTTTTGTGACCCCCACAGCCCGTACCCATCAGCGAGGCATACAGCTCATCCGTCATCTCGGTTTTCTGTTTGATTAACTTCTGCAATTCAGCAGAATCCGTCACATCTCCAAAGAGCACGGCACCGACCATGATGTTGTCCCGCAGCAGAATTTTTTTGTAGGTCCGTTTCCAGTCATCTTTATGGCTGATCACCGTATGGTCGGGACTATCGAGAAATTCGCCTGTGGAGAAGACGTCCACACCTGAGATTTTTAATTTGGTAGATACGACAGAGCCTTCATACGGAGCAGTTTCCACGCCGCAGATATGCTTGGCGAGAATCATGCCTTGTTCGAATAATGGGGCAACGAGGCCGTAGCATACTCCCCGGTGTTCGGTACATTCCCCGACAGAATATACACCTTCGAGTGAGGTTTGCATGTAGTCATCCACGATGATCCCGCGGTTAACTTCCATGCCGCTTTCGCGGGCTACAATCGTATTCGGTTTAATGCCTACAGCCATAACGACAAAGTCTGCATCCAGTACGGTATCATCGGCAAATCGGAGGCCTTCCACACGTTCCCCGCCGATCAATTCAGCTGTCTGTGCGCCCATCCTGAAACGAATGCCCTGACGCTCCAGTTCCGCTTTTAGCATGGCTGAAGCTTGAGGATCGAGCTGGCGTTCCATCAAGTCTTGCATGAGATGAACTACGGTGACGTCCATGCCGAGCTGGACCAGACCTTTGGCTGCTTCCAGTCCGAGAAGACCTCCCCCAATAACAGCCGCTTTTTTATATTGCTTTGCTGCTTCCAGCATCATATTGCAATCGGCAATGTCCCGAAATCCAACAACGCCTTCTTTATCATGACCCGGAACGGGCAGGATAAAGGAGCTGGAACCTGTAGCGATAATGACTTTGTCGTAGGGCACCCGTGTGCCTTCATTTGTAACGACTTCCCGGGTATCTGCATCGATACGGGACACGGTTGTACCGGTATGAAGCGTAATGCCATTGTCTTCATACCAGTGCAGATCATTCAGCACGATATCATCAATGGTTTTGCTGCCCTCCAGAACATAGGACAACATGATTCGGTTATAGTTGGGATAGGGCTCCGTGCCGAAGACCGTAATATCATAACGTGAAGTTAATTTCAAAATCTGTTCAACTGTACTAATGCCGGCCATACCGTTACCGATCACGACAAGTTTTTCTCTGTTTCCGTTCATGTGTGTAAGCCTCCTTGGTTTAACACTGGACATTATCAACATTTTTAGTGGTTTATATTTGAATCATAGCGTGGATTGCTAACACTTAATGTGATTTATTTCACTAAGAAAGAGATAAGTAGCACAAATTAAAAAGTGTGAGCCCGGTCACGGAAACTGTTTTTTTGTTGGAGCTTGAAGAATGGAAGGTATTGAGTTCCAGACGCTACTTTAAAATAAGAAATACGAACTATTGTTCTCTTTTTGTTTTCGTTGTAACATCGAGAATGGGATATGATGTTCCCTATTTCTTCGAAAGGAAGTTTTCGCATCATGATGGGAAGATCCCACCTGATTATTGGAACAGGCGTTTCACTTTCAGTACTGCAGCTGATGGGTGTGCAAGTCACGGCACCTGCTGTTACGGTTGCGCTCATTGGCTCGCTGCTGCCGGACATTGATGAGCCGAATTCCTTATTGGTATCCAAGGCGCTGCCCAATAGTCTGATCAGGCTGCTGCAAACCATTTTGCTGCCTACAGCCGTATTTGTGTATTTTTACGTGCAGGCGAAGCCTTGGAATCTGCTGCTAGCCATTTTGGTCGGGCTGGTATCTTTCCTGCCATCGCGTTCGCTCCGCAAAGTGTTGATGTTCGCCATCGGACTGGGCCTTGTATTCTACGGTCACGCCCTCGCACCATGGAACCTGATTGCAGGGAGTCTGCTCATGTTATGTACTACGCTGACCCACAGAGGTTTAACCCATACGGTCTATGGAACTGCAGTTTGGGGAGGACTGCTGTACAGCACAACGCATGAGCAGGGACCGGAGATTTGGGTTGCCGGAGGAGTAGCCTATGCCATGCATCTGCTTGCAGATTCGTTGACGAATCGCGGGATTCGTCCGCTTCCGCCACTCAAGTGGAGGATCAGGGCGAATCTGATGAGCACAGGGACCAAACATGGAGCCGTGGTCGAGAATGTATGTATTGTGCTAACGCTTATTTTGGCATGGATCGCATTTTCGCCGTTATTTCTATAACTCTGAGTAATAGGCATCGAGGTTACTTTATCGGATTATGTCGCATGACGACATCAGCATGAATTCAAAAACGCCAGTCCAGAATAGAGGACTGGCGTTTTTTATTGGCTCTCCGAATCCTGTACTAAACCTTACTATGTGTATAGAGTTCAAGGGGCTAAACCACAATTGGGAGCAAGGTTCAGGGAGAGGATGGGGAATCGGTAAGCTCATCAATATCCGAAGAGCCAAATACAAATAACACAACAAGGATAACTACAATTAATAGCTCTGCAAATCCAGTTCCGTCAAAGTCAGACATCATCCCAGCCTCATTTCATTCCATTCATTTAGGAATTCATTCTTTTTTGGAAAGCTCGCATCACATCATCCAGAGTCACATCGCCCATCTCGTCAAGAAATTGGACCAGTTTATCGGCATTCGAAGGGTTAATGTTTGTTAGTGTTTTATACTGTCCAACCAGCTCTACGACCAGAGTGGCCTCACGAAACAAGGTGACAGCATCAACTCTTAATTTACCGCTAACAAGCAATGCTGCAACGATGAGTTCCAGGTTTCTACCTTTAAGATTGCCATTGAGAAGGGAGTTAGCGGCATTTGTTTTTTTGGATCCTTTATTCGATTTTCCATTCCTTCCCACTGCCATAACAGGACCCCCACTGCTTGGTGTTTTGTTCTCTTTCGTTGTTGTATCTTATGTGTTATTTCCTGTAATGTTCGAACTATTAATCTATTTTTACGCAAAAAAAAGAGACACTCCAACCAAAGTCGGAACGCCTCTTTATCTGGAGAGAGATCAACCAGAGTTTTTCAATTCTATCACTAGTGAGCATTACGCGTTTTCAATAATAGTGTTCATGGTCGTACGATCCAAACCCTTCACCAATTTGACAAGCAGTGCCTTGGCAGCATCATAGTCATCGGTGTGAATGATGGAAGATGAGGTATGGATGTAACGGGCACAGATCCCAATGACGGTTGAAGGTACGCCAATTCCGCTCAGATGAACTTGTCCTGCATCCGTGCCGCCAGGTGAGATAAAGTATTGCATCTTGATCTGGTTCGAAGAAGCTGTATCTTGCACATATTCCACCATGCCGCGGTGAGTGAACATGCCTGGATCGAAAATACGAAGCAGAGCACCTTGCCCAATGTGTCCAAAGGACTGTTTGTCACCTGTCATGTCATTGGCTGCACTGCAGTCCAGGGCGAAGAAGATGTCTGGTTCAATCAGATTGGCAGCTGTACGCGCACCGCGAAGCCCCAATTCCTCCTGAACGGTTGCACCGCAATACAGCGTGTTTGGAAGCTTCTCTTGGTGGAGTGCTTCAACGAGCTCAAGGGCAAGTCCGACTCCGTAGCGGTTATCCCAGGCTTTTGCCATAATTTTTTTCGGGTTCGCCAGGGGTGTAAATTCACAGATCGGCACGATTTGCATTCCTGGGTGAATCCCCCAAGATTCGGCTTCCGCACGGTTATCCGCACCAATATCCAGGTACATGTGATTCAGATCAACCGGTTTGCTCCGTTGGGACTCATCCAGCAAGTGAGTAGGCGTAGAACCTACAACGCCCGTAATACGGCGATCCGGAGTGATAATCTGTAGGCGCTGAGACAGGACAGCCTGACTCCACCATCCACCAAGCGGTCGGAATTTAACCATGCCCGTTTCCGTAATGCCTGTTGTCATGAAGCCCACTTCATCAAAGTGTCCGGCTACCATAACTTTCGGGCCTGATTCTTCACCGCGAAGTACACCGAAAAGGCTTCCCAGACGATCCTGCACAAATTCCTCTGTATATTGGGAGAGCTGCTCCTTCATCCATCCACGAAGCTCGCGCTCGAATCCGGAAGCGGAAGGGAATTCCGTTAACGTACGAAACATCTCCATTGTTTTTTCATTCATGTGTCGACAACTCCTCTGCTTGTATGTATGACAGTCTTGACAGAACGGCTGCAGACTGTTGCCCTCCATTAATAAAGGACATTATTAACCACTGGTCACATTATAGTATGAACCTTGCGCACCTAATTGTCCATGTCTGTGTCACGTATCGGATTCATCGTTAGTACAATGAATGTGAAGTCTTCTTTTGGATTGGGCTTTTCCCTCACGCTTTTCACAGCATGATTGAATATGCATGAGTTGAGACACTCCTGCGATCCCATAATCGGGGATTTTTATTCGTTTGCTTGACGACAGGAAGGAGTTGGGACACCAGATGAAGCCACCTCATGAAGGCAATGAAGATATCCTTTTTATCGTCCTTTTTATTTTGCTCGTCATCGTACTTCTTTATTTATAGGGAAATACTTCACACCTGACTGTTGTGCGATTAGCTCAACTTCTCTCTAATCCGGCGTATTGAATTTAAGCTGCTAAACCGTTCTCTCCCCAACTGGAAACAATTGATGCAATTCGCCGGATACATAACCTTCCCACGATTAACAAACAATGAACATAGGATTCCACACGAGATGCAGCGACAAGCTGTGCGACCTATTCGATTTCTAAGGAGGTTCTGAATCTTGCCAGCTCAAACCAAAGGATCCGATAACGGAAAAAAATCATCATCCCTGTCCATCAGCGAACAGGATTACAAGAAAGTAGCCAAAAAGCATGAGCCCGCTCGTCCGATCCTTGCGAATTGCATTAAGGCTTTCTTTGTCGGGGGATTCATTTGCATCATTGGACAGGCTATCCAGGAAGCATTCAAGGCAGGTTTCGATATGACTTCCAAGGAAGCGGCCAGTCCTACGGTTGCGGTCATGATCCTGATCTCGGTTATCCTCACATGCCTTGGGGTCTACGATAAAATCGCCCAGTGGGCCGGAGCAGGAACAGCGGTCCCGGTTACCGGCTTTGCCAACTCGATGTGCTCAGCAGCATTGGAGCACCGTGCGGAGGGACTTGTCCTTGGCGTTGGAGCCAACATGTTTAAGCTAGCCGGATCGGTTATCGTATTCGGCGTCGTGGCTGCCTTTATTATAGGTATCATTTATGCCTTCCTTGGATTAGGAGGTGGGCATCTATGAAGCTTGTCGGACGCCAAACCTGGGAGTTTGAGAATCGCCCTCGAATTATCGGCAGGGCTGCGGTTGTTGGGCCAGAGGAGGGAGCTGGACCACTGTCCGCCGATTTCGATTACGTCTATGACAATCTGGAGATTGGTGAGAAAACATGGGAAAAAGGGGAGCGCAAGCTGCTTGAACAAGCTACACAGCTGGCACTCATCAATGCAAACATCACAAAGGAAGAACTACAGTTTTTCATTGGTGGCGATCTCCTCAACCAGATCATCAGCAGTTCTTTTTCGGCTCGGAAACTGGGAGCTCCTTACCTAGGTGTATTTGGGGCTTGTTCGACCTCTATGGAGAGCCTTGCATTAGCCTCCCTAATTGTTGATTCAGGTGGAGGTGATTATGTCCTCGCCGGTACGGTCAGCCATAACTGCACAGTGGAGAAGCAGTTCCGCTACCCGACCGAGTATGGATCCCAGAAACCACCTTATGCACAGTACACCGTGACCGGATCTGGTTGTGGAGTAGTCTCCCGCTCAGGGGAAGGCCCAGTTGTCACACGGGCAACGATTGGACGGGTCATGGATCTTGGCATCAAGGATCCGTTTAACATGGGGGCAGCCATGGCCCCAGCAGCGGCAGATACTATCGTGTCTCATTTCCGAGATACAGGGCTTGAACCAGGGTATTACGATCTTATTGTCACTGGCGATCTGGCTTCGGTGGGACACCCCATCACGAAAGAACTGTTGCAAAAGGAAGGCATCCCCATGGAACAAACGACGTTTAATGATTGTGGACTCATGATTTATGATCGGGAGAAGCAGCCATTCGTTGTAGCAGGCGGCAGCGGCTGCGGCTGCTCAGCGACTGTAACGTATGGACATATATTGAACCGGATGCAAAAAGGCGATCTCAAACGGGTACTGGTTGTGGCCACGGGTGCACTGCTGTCACCGATTTCCTACCAGCAGGGCGAGAGCATCCCGTGTATTGCACACGCCGTAGCCATTGAAAAGGAGGGGTAAACGATGCAATTTTTATGGGCATTTATTGTTGGCGGACTGATCTGTGTAGTGGGTCAGCTGCTGATGGATGGCGTCAAGCTGACGCCGGCTCACACCATGAGTACGCTAGTTGTGGCAGGAGCGGTTGCGGATGCGCTCGGATGGTATGATCCGCTGGTTGAATTTGCAGGAGCTGGAGCATCCATCCCCATTACAAGTTTTGGCAATTCACTCGTGCACGGGGCTTTGACCGAGCTTGAAAAGGTAGGGTGGATTGGGGTTATTACCGGGATATTCGACTTGACGGCAGCAGGGATATCAGCGGCGATTATCTTCTCCTTTCTCGCCGCGCTGGTGGTGCGGCCGAAAGGCTGACAAGGTGCAGTCAAATTGTTTTAGCCATATATGTACACACGGAGAGGCTCCGGATGTTTAACATCCGGGGCTTTTTGTCGCAATCATGCGAGAATGGCGGCCAATCTGACGGCTGGAAACAAATTGTGATTCTCTTCGAGTGTACTCGCGCCCGTTGTTCATGTACAATAAAAGGAAATCTGTATGCTTTTTTAGGAGGTTAGACCACATGCCTGTGCGCAAAGAGTCGATCCAAATCATTTCAGCAGTTCGTTCTAATCTAGAATCTTGCATAATGGGGAAATCCTTTGAAATTCAACTTTTGCTCACAGCTTTGCTTGCAGGCGGACACGTTCTGATCGAAGACGTACCCGGAACAGGCAAGACACAGTTGATCAAAGCATTATCGAAATCCATGCGCGGAGAATACCGCCGCATTCAATGTAATCCAGATATTTTGCCAAGTGATATTACAGGTGTATCCGTATTCCACCCGCGTGACGAGCGCTTTTATTTCCGTCCGGGTCCGGTCATGACCAACATACTTCTGGCCGATGAGATCAACAGGGCAACAACGAAGACCCAGTCAGCTCTGTTGGAAGTCATGGAAGAACGCAGTGTAACGGTAGATGGCGATACCTATGATCTGCCGCACCCGTTCATGCTCTGTGCTACACAGAATCCAATCGATTTTGAGGGAACGTATACATTGCCGGAAGCACAGCTCGACCGGTTTATGCTGAAAATAAGTCTGGGTTATCCCGACAAGGATATTGAGAGAACATTGCTGAAGCAGCATCAGTCAGGTCAGCCCGTGGACCGGCTGGAGTCCGTAACTCACATGGATCAGATATCGTCGATTCAGCAGGAGATCAAAGAAGTCTTTATCGGTGATCCGGTCATGGACTATCTGCTTGATGTCGTTCGCAATACACGTTCGCATCCGTCCGTGCTGCTGGGGGCCAGCCCACGTGCAGCCATTTCATTCATGATGGCGGTGAAGGCGTTTGCCTTCCTACAGGAACGTGATTATGTGCTCCCGGATGACGTAAAAACGATGGCCCCGTATGTCCTTTCCCATCGGATTGTACTGCGTCCTGAAGCGAGATTGGACAGCATGAGCTCTGAAGCCGTACTGAATTCTGTACTTCAGCAGGTTCGTGTGCCCGTCTCCATGGGGCAATAATTCATGAAGCCGCTTTTGAGTAATGTCAGAAGAGGAATGCGCCACCCCCGCGTATGGAGTATCGCGGCGGTGTGGATTTGTTGCTTGGCCTATGTATTGTTCCAGGGCGGGAAGACATCCATTATGCTGCTTTCGATGGTGACCCTCCTTTGTCTGTATCTTGCCATTGCCGGATTCAGTGGAGTAAGACGTGCACGAGGTGTACGAATGCTATCATCGGGTCAGGACCATGAAGAGCTGCTGCATGCTGGTGATCAGGTTCAGGTGAAGCTCAGGCTGACCATTCCCGGATTTTTGCCACTGCCTTACGTGGTTGTACGTGAAATGCTGCATCGTCATAATGGGGAATCCTGGTCCTTCAGGGAGAGCCTGATTCCGAACATGCGGGGAAATGGAGAGCTGTCTTTCCAGACTCCGCCGCTGGAGCGCGGCAAATATGCGTTCTCCGAAACGGAATGTGCAAGCGAGGATATCTTTGGCCTGATTGAGCACCGTGGTACATTCAAGGCCAAAGGCGAGTTTAGGGTGCTGCCTCGTACCGTATTCATACCGTACTGGCAGCTGTACGATCGTAAATCACGACTGTCTGGTCCACAAACCGCACAGACGCGTTCCCGCAGGGAAACAACTCAAATCAACGGTGTTCGTGATTACGTGTATGGCGACAGGCTGTCCCGCATTCACTGGAATGCTACAGCCAAGACAGGAACATGGAAATCCAAGGAGTTCGAACATGAGTCGGTACCCAAAACCATTTTGGTACTTGACGCTCTGGCGGGCAGTTACGAGCAGGGGGAAACATTTGAGCTGGCAGTTTCCACTGCGGCATCGCTATTGGAGTATGGTACGAGAGAACGGATGGGTATGGGGCTGATGACGCTATCTGATCAAACGACGCTGCTTCCTCCAAGCGAAAGCCTGATGGACCGGCAGAAGATGATGCATCATCTGGTGGATGTTCAGAATAATGGTCAGGATAAAAGACTGCTGCCCGGTATTGAGAAGCTTGCTCGTCAGCTGCCGCAGGGCGCTTATTTTGTAGTCATATCTCCCCAGAAGGATGAAAAAGTACTGGAACTGCTGCGGTGGGCTGATACTCGTGGGATGACTCCGTGCCATATTATCCTTGACACCAAGGAGTCACGTCAGAGTGCCGAATGGGCCGCCATGCTTCGAGGAAGAGGCACGAGATCCTTTGTTGTTTCCCATCTGCAGGAACTTCCAACGGTTATGGGGGGAGGTTCTGTATGAGTACAAATAGTAGAGAACAGTCGATGGGGAAAAGATCCTGGTACCATGCAGCGTCGCTGCTCTGGATTTTCCTGATTGGGATGCAGTGGATTTCGTTTACACAGGAATCCTGGTACACCGAGACGACATCATTGGTATTATGGACGCTGGCCGCGGTCAGTGTACTTGAGATTATTTTACCTTTCAAAACGATATACCGTAACATCATCAAGGCAATGGTTCTTATTTATATTTTGCATAAAACGCTCATTGATTACTCTGTCTACATTCCTTACGGTACACTGAGCGACCGTACGGAGCAATTTCTGCTGCATTTGACCCCGTACATCTGGTTCTCCCTATGCGCATGGGTCATGCTCGAAGCTGCTCTTCGTCTGGTGACGACAACTCGCCGTATTCTTGTTTTTCTGGGCGTGAACATCGTTTCGATGGGTATCCTGGATTCCTTCACCCAGATTCCGCTCTGGATCGAAGTGGCCTGGGTCATGTTTGCCGGGATGGGGTGGCTCGTTTGCCAGCACTTCCGCAACTTCCAATTGAACTATCCACAGGGCTGGAAACGATTGCTCCGTTATCCGTACAAAATACTCGCCAACATCGCAATTATTTTTTCTCTGATTATTGTAGCGAGTGTTAACATGCCCGAAGTACCGCCTACGCTGACAGATCCTTATACGGCATGGCGTAACTATACCGGAAGCTCTACCAGCCAGACCGGCAACGGGACGCTGGATATTCCAAGTTCCACAGAGTCCGGATACAGCCGAGAAGATAACCAGCTGGGCGGTGGATTCAACTTTGACTACACACCAGTCATGTCGGTAACGACCAATGAACGGAGTTACTGGCGGGGTGAAACCCGGGAAGAGTACACCGGTACAGGGTGGGATGACCGCAGACGGGTGTCCACGGAAGATGTGGAAATTGGACAAGCGCTGGAGAATGAGGATGCGGGTAACGTAAACACCAAGCAAGTTACGCAAAAGGTAACCATGCTGAACGATAGTGTGTATCCAATCCTCTTTGGTGCATATTCCATAACTGAAGTAAGTTCGGTCAATGGCGAGAACGAATCAGGCCGGATGCTGTGGAATGCGAATCAGGCAGAGCTGCACATTGTCACAGATCGGCAGCAGCCGCAATTCCCTAAAACGTATACGGTTGTATCCGAAGCACCAGTCATCGTGGAAGATGAGCTCCGTACCAAGACGTTTGATGATCTATATGGAAGCAATCCTGCAGATGACATGTACCTGCAAATGCCTTCCCGTTTCCCGGACCGGGTGACAGAGCTTGCGGCCGAAATAACGGCTGCGGCAAATACGCCGTATGAAAAAGTAGCATTACTGCAAGACTACTTACAACAAAACTTTAATTACACTAACAATCCCGATTTATCCCGAAAAGTAAGCAATGACTTTGTTGAAGGATTTTTGTTTGACATCCGTGAGGGGTACTGTGATTATTTCTCTACAGCACTCGTCATGATGGCACGTTCGGAAGGTATTCCCGCCCGCTGGGTAAAAGGATATGCCCCTGGCCAAATGTCTCTTAATTCCGACATGCAGGCTCCACGCCAGCCAGGTTCTGAGATTGAGACGACGTATACCGTGACCAATGCAGATGCCCATTCCTGGGCTGAGGTGTACTTTGGTGAATACGGATGGATTCCGGTTGAAGCGACACCAGGCTTCGATATGCCTCTGTTGACGGAACAGCCTGATGTACAGCCGGTAGACGAGCCTGAAGAACAACCAGAAGAAGAACAGGTTGTAGAAGAAGAGCAAGTACCTGCACCTGAACAAGCAGCATCCGGCATTCCCGCGTTTGTGATCTGGGCGGCGGTGGCTGTACTTGCTCTATGGGTTGCTTATATGTTCTGGCGGAATCGCTTCTCACTCCGTTTCTGGCTGCTGCGTCTGCGCACTGGCGGACCACTTACCCCCGAGCAGAAAGTTGTTGCAGAGACGGAACGCTGGATTCGCTATGTGAAACGAAAAGGATTGACCCGAAGCGGAGACGAGACCCTGCGCGAGTCTGTCAACCGATGGAGTCAGGCCAAACCGGCTGCGGCAGCAACGCTGCAAGAACTGCTGGCGTTGTTTGAACACACGCGTTATAGCCCGGCTTCTGTTACTTCGGACGATTGGAAGGCAGTCTATGAGACAGCCTCGAAGCTGCGCAAGGAACTCAAAGCGGAACGGGCATAGAGGATGCCCGTCCCGTTTTTCCTTTTTCGCATACCATCAGGCACTGTATGCATTTTCAGGAAAGACGGATTTGTGATATAGTGTGTCGTATGAAACTGAGGTGACTTCTTTGTTTAAAATGTTAATGCCCAAGCTGCGAGTAGACACGGTTTTTGACATAAATCTGGAAGAGCTGTACGCTCAAGGCTACCGTGGAATTATAACTGATCTGGATAATACGCTTGTCGGTGCCAAAGCTCCTGATGCCACGCCGGAACTGATTGAATGGTTTGCGCGTGTGAAAGAGGCGGGCTTCAAGCTGATGATCGTGTCCAATAACAATTTGAACCGTGTATCTTTGTTTGCGACTCCGCTGGATATCCAGTTTGTGCATAGTGCACGCAAACCATCGAATGCACCGTTTCGTAGAGCAATGAAGATGATGGAGCTTACTCCAGAAAAAACGATTGTTGTAGGCGATCAGATGCTTACGGATGTATATGGAGGCAACCGACTGGGACTTTATACGGTCTTGGTACTGCCCATTTCCATCGGTGATGAAGGTTTCATGACCCGCTTCAATCGTCGCGTGGAACGGATTGCTGTAACCAGTTTGCGCAAGAAAGGCTTATGGCTTGAGGAGGAAAAGAAGAAATGACAGAAACGCATAACGGCAATCCTGCCGTAAGATGCAGTGGATGCGGAGTGCATCTGCAAACGGAAAATCCGGACAAACCGGGGTTCATCCCGGAGAAAGCGCTGGATCGTGAACCGGTCATATGTCAGCGTTGTTTCCGGATCAAAAACTACAATGAGTCATCATCCGTCACGGTGGATCAGGACGAATTCCTGGCTCTTCTCAGCAAAATCGGGGATAAGGATGCACTTGTCATCCATATCGTTGATCTGTTTGACTTTGACGGCAGCATCATTTCCGGTCTGCAGCGTTTTGTAGGGAACAATCCGGTTCTGCTGGCTGTTAACAAAACGGACCTGCTTCCTAAGGTAACCAACTGGAACAAGGTTCGTAACTGGGTACAGAAGCAGGCTAAGGAGCAAGGTTTGCGTACGGTGGATATCGTGCTCTGCAGTGCCAAGCAAAATCAGGGATTTGATCGATTGCTGGAGCTTGTTGGTACCTATCGCGAGGATCGTGACGTATACGTGGTCGGTGGTACCAATGTGGGTAAATCGACATTGATTAACCGTCTGATCCGCGACTACAGCGATTTGGAGCAGGAACTGACAACCTCCCGTTATCCGGGAACGACGCTGGATATGGTTAACATTCCATTGGATGATGGCAAATTTATTATTGATACGCCGGGAATCGTGTATCCATGGCGTTTCAGTGAGATCGTATCACGCAAGGATCTGGCAGCCATCATGCCGGACAAGCCGCTTAAACCGGCCGTGTATCAATTAAATGCCGGACAGACGTTGTTCTTTGGTGCCATGGCTCGTTTTGATTTCATTGAAGGTGATCGTCAGTCCTTCACTTGTTATACAAGCAATGCAATCGATATTCACCGGACGAAGCTGGAGCGTGCAGATGATCTGTATCGTGACCACGCCGGAGAACTGCTGTCCCCGCCTAGCCGGGAGGATGCAGCGGACATGCCTGAATGGACACGGCATGAGTTCCGTATCAAACGCGGCAGCCAGTCCGATGTGTTCATATCGGGTCTGGGCTGGATCAAGGTCAATGGTGAGAATGGGGCGCTTGTCGCTGTACATGCACCAAAAGGTATTCGAGTGCTGGTTCGTCCATCTTTGATCTAGTTATACGGCAAATTGATTCTCTATAGATCGGGGGCAGACGCATGCCAGAACAAAAGAATACCTATACTTCACTTCCTGTTTTGCTCGGAGTTTTTGGGGATCCGATTGGGCATTCCAAGTCACCTGCCATGCATAATGAGGCTCTTGCGACAGCGGGTGTGAACGGATTGTATATGCCGCTTCATGTTCGTCCAGAGCAGCTGGAAGCAGCCGTTAAAGGCATTGTTGCCTTGGGGTACCGGGGTGTTAATGTAACAATACCTCACAAAGAAGAAGTGATGAAATACCTCGATGTCATTGATGAAAGTGCGCGGCTGATTGGTGCTGTAAACACGATCGTCAACGATAATGGTAAACTGACAGGGTACAATACCGATGGTATTGGTTATGTTCGTTCGTTGAAGGAAGAAGCAGTGCCGGAACTCGCAGGCAAGAAGATTGCAGTTCTTGGGGCAGGAGGCGCTGCAAGAGGCGTCATCTATGCTCTGGCACTGGAGAAGCCGGAACGGATTAGCATCCTGAATCGTACAGCAGAGAGAGCAGAGGCTCTTGCCTCCGATTTGAGAAGGCACGGATTGGGTAACATTACTGGCAGCGGCATGGAAGAGGCTGCAGCTGTGTTAGCCTCGGCTGATATCGTGATCAACACTACGGCGGCAGGCATGCATCCGCATATCGATGATGTACCTGTGAATCCGGAGTTGATTCGGGAAGGTGCGGCCGTGAGTGATTTAATCTATAATCCGCTGGAGACACGCTTGCTGCGAGAAGCACGTTTGCGTGGATGCGTTGTGCACGGCGGCCTAGGTATGTTTGTGTATCAGGGCGCGGTCGCATTTGAACACTGGCTCGGCATTCCTGCGCCAGTTGAGACCATGAGACGCGCTGTATTGGATAGTTTTAATCAGTGAAAAATATCATTGAACGGTCAGGCAACAGACAGACGAAAAACGCTGTTACAGTGCCTGCCGGGCATAAGGAGTTATGGAGTAATTATGTTAAACGGTAAACAAAAGCGCTTTTTGCGCTCACAAGCACATCATCTGACCCCTGTATTTCAGATCGGCAAAGGGGGCACCAATGATCATCTGTTCCGTCACATCGAAGAGGCAATCGAGAAACGTGAACTGATGAAAGTGCAAGTGTTGAACAACTGTCTGGATGACAAAAACGAAATCGCTGAAGAAGTGGCTCGGGAAACCGGCAGCGAACTGGTGCAGATTATCGGAAGCACCATCATCCTGTACAAGGAATCACGCGACAACAAACAAATCGAACTTCCTTAGGACGGTGACACGGGTGAAGATTGGCATCATGGGCGGGACGTTTGATCCGATCCACATGGGACATCTGCTCGCTGCCGAAGCTGCAAGAGATTCTTATGCCCTGGATGAGATCTGGTTTATGCCTTCCCATGTTCCGCCCCATAAACGCGGAGCTGGAGCTTCGGGACAGCAGCGCCTGGATATGACTGAGGCTGCGGTACAAGGTGTAGAGCAGTATGAAGTGCTGGGCATCGAAATGGAACTCGGCGGGGTGTCCTATACGATCGATACGATGAAGGAACTGTGGCGCCGTTATCCGGAGCATGAATTTTATTTCATTATCGGAGCGGACATGGTGAACTATCTTCCGAAGTGGGAACAGATTGAAGAACTGGCTGCCAAATTAACCTTTATTGGTGTGGGGCGGCCAGGATTTCAGCTGCATCTGGATGACCTGCCGGAGGAACTGCAGGACAGCGTGCTGCTGGCCGAGATGCCCCTGGTGGACATTTCATCCACGGCTGTTCGCAGGAGACTTGCTGAGGGGCATTCGGTACGGTTTATGATCCCTGATGCAGTTCATCAATATATTGTAAGGAGCGGTTTATATGGGGCTAAGCCGTGAAGAATTAATTAAGGCCGTTTCCGGTCAGATGCCGGAGAAGCGCTGGAAGCATACGCTTGGCGTAATGGAAAAGGCCGTCCAGTTGGCAGAGAAGTATGGGGCGGATCCTGTCAAAGCAGACCTCGCAGCCATACTGCATGACGTAGCCAAGTACTGGCCTGTATCCGAGATGGAAGCGGTCATCCGTGAAAACGGATTGAACGAAGAACTTTTACAGCATGACAAGCAGCTCTGGCACTCTGAAGTAGGTGCTTTTGTGGCACAGCGCGATTATGGTGTTGATGATCCGGAAATCATTAACGCAATCCGCTGGCATACTTCCGGGCGTGTAGGTATGAGTCTGCTCGATAAGGTCGTATGTCTTGCTGACTATATTGAACCGGGAAGAGATTTCCCAGGCGTAGATCACATTCGTGAGCAGGCAGAGCGCAGCTTGGAAGAGGGACTGATTGCCGGTTTTGATTCCACGATCAGCTTGCTGATCTCGCAGCGCCGCGTCATTTATCCGCTGACGATGTTGTCGCGGAATGATCTGATTGCACACTTATAAAATATGGAGGTTGGTTCATGACAGTATCATCGAAAGAACTTATGAATATGGCGGTAACCGCCGCTGACGATAAAAAGGCATCGAACATTGTAGCACTGGACCTGAAAGGCATCTCTCTGGTTGCAGACTATTTCGTAATCTGTCACGGTAATTCCGATACACAGGTACAGTCCATTGCAACAGAAATTCGCAAACAGGCACATGCAGCTGGCGTTAACATTAAAGGAATCGAGGGCATGGATTCCGCACGTTGGGTGCTGATGGATATGGGCGACGTGGTTGTGCATATTTTCCATCGTGATGAGCGCGAATATTACAACATTGAACGGCTATGGTCTGATGCCAAAGTGGTGGAAACGGTATGAGTTTGATCGCAGGCACGGTCGTCTCCCTGCCCGTTGATCGGGAAGTATCGCCTTTTGGCTACTTTTTGACGACAGGATCGGAAGATGTACTGCTTCACTATACGGAACTCACACGGGATGTCAAAATCGGGGAGACGCTCGAAGTCTTTTTGTTCTTTGATACAGAGGACCGTTTGGCAGCAACCATGAAAAAACCATATCTCACTCTCGGCGAAATGGCCCGACTGGTTGTGGCAGATATACACCCACGCCTTGGCTGTTTCCTTGAGATGGGACTTGGACGGCAGCTGCTGCTCCCCATCCGTGAATTGCCCGAATTGGAAGAGCTACGTCCACACGTGGGCGATGAAGTTTTTGTTATAATGGAACATGACAAGCAGGGACGTCTTCGTGCCAAATTGGCCGGGGAACGTGAGCTTGCTCCCCTGTCGTTCCACGCCCCAACATCATGGTTGAACGAATGGGTGGAAGCTACGGTGTACAAGCCCTTACAGATGGGTACTTTTGTGCTTGTAGAAGGCGGAGTACTTGGCTTCGGCGCTATCGGCATGATCCATTCATCTGAGCGCAACAGAATGCTGCGGCTGGGTGAAAAGGTGAAGTGTCGGGTAACGCTGGTTCGTGAAGACGGTCGTGTTAACCTGGCCATGTCCCCTCGCAAAGAGGTAGGCCGTAACGAAGATGCGGACAAACTTCTGGCGTTTATGAAAGAGCGCCCTATGGGCGGTATGCCTTATTCGGATGCCACTCCACCGGATATCATCAAGCAGCGCTTTGGAATCAGCAAGTCTGCTTTTAAGCGTGCCTTGGGCAAGCTGATGAAAGACGGACTGGTGACGCAGAAGGAAAACTGGACGTACTTGACGGAGTCAGCTCCCAAAGATTCAAGTGAAAACAAGTAATCGTTAACGACATATTGGAACGAAGGAAGGCAGGGCAAGGCTGGGTGAACTCCGGACGCCCCTGCTTTTTCTTTTGGAATCGGAAAATGAAATTGAAAGTGCGGTGCCTGACATGTCTTACCGTAAATTTGCTTATGTGTACGATGAATTAATGGAAGATATGCCTTATCCGGACTGGATAAGGTTTGCAAGAACAGCTTGGGAGCAGCACGGCATGCCCAAGAGCGTAGCCGAGCTTGGATGTGGAACAGGGTCCATTACGATCCCACTAGTCAACTCGGGGTTTGAAGTGACCGGCATTGATCTGTCTGCGGATATGTTATCCGTGGCGCGAAGCAAAATGGAGGGAACCCCTCAAGGTCATCGATTGTATCGTGAAGGTAGTGTCCGCTGGGTTCAGCAGGATATGCGGGATTGGAGAGTACCCGAACCGGTAGATTCAGTAATCTCCTTCTGTGACTGCATTAATTATTTGCTGGAAAAGGAAGATGTCATTCGTACGTTCCAGCGTACCTACGAGATGCTGAAGCCGGAAGGGACATTCTTGTTTGATGTACACCATCCAGACACCTTGATCCGCTATGAAGAAGAGCAGCCTTTTGTCCTGGATGAACGCTCCGTATCCTATATCTGGACCTGCGACATGGATCGTGAACGTTGTGAGATTGAGCATCATCTCAGCATTTTCTCCCGGGTGGATGACGGCGGCAAGGACATGTACCAGCGGTTCGAAGAGGTTCACATTCAGCGTGCATACGATCCGGACTGGATGAAGCTGGAACTGACCAAAGCTGGATTCAGGAATGTCCGTGTATATGCTGATTTCACATGGAAAGAAGCTGGAGAAGGCGCGCAGCGGCTATTTTACGTCGCGGTGAAGTAGATTGCAGATAGGGACCGTCCTTGCAACAGTGAGGGCGGTTTTTTTCTGTTTTTATGATGAAATGCATTGTCAGCAAGGGTGAAGAGAGCCATAATGGACAAGAATGGAAAACGATTACAAGATCTTAATGATTAGAATTCGTATTGATAAAAAGGTGGTGCAGAATGGAAAGTACATACAAAACCAGGCTGACTTCAGAACAGCTGAATGCAATTGCCAAGCAATATTTTAATACAGGCATCCAGGAATACAGGGAAATGATTGACGGATGGGCCAACCATGCTTATTATATCTCGCTCGGCAACGGGCAAGAGGTGGTGCTCAAAATCGCTCCTTCAAAGGTTGGTAAACCATTGCGTTGTGAGCAGGATCTCCTGATGGCAGAAGTTCAGGCACTGCGTCTCGTGGGAGAGCTTCGAGATGTACCGGTCCCCCGTGTATTGGCGTGTGATACAACATGCAGTCTTGCTCCGGCGGAGTACTTTATGATGGAATTTATGCCTGGCACGCCTTATAACAAGGTCAAGGATCAGTATAGTGCAGCAGAGCAGGCAGAGATCGAAGAGCAGCTTGGTGCATTCAATCGCCGGATCAACGAGATCAAAGGTGAAAAGTTTGGCTATTTTTCAGAAAAGAAACCAAAGTATAGCACCTGGAAGGAAGCATTTTTGAGTCTGATGGATGATCTGCTCACCGACGGAAGAGAGGCTGGTGTAAAACTTCCTATGGATTATGATGAGCTTGCCCAATTGATAAGAGAAAAATCGGATGTGCTGAGTGATGTCAACGAGCCGGTACTCATTCACTGGGATCTGTGGGATGGCAATGTGTTTGTGGAACAGGGGCAGATTACAGCCATTATTGATTTTGAGCGTTGCCTTTGGGCGGATCCCCTGATGGAGCACTACTTCAGTCATTTTAATTATACACCAGGGTTTGTAAAGGGTTATGGTAGGGTCATCACAACGGAGAGTGAACGAAAACGGAGAAGCTTGTACGATCTGTATTTTGATCTGATCCTGTGGATTGAATGCGAATATCGACAATATGATAACAAGGAACACATTCAGTGGGCAATTAATAACTTGGAAGAAGGAATCGAGCGATTTCGTTTGTCCTAGGCCGAATGGGGAAGAGCAGCAATATCTATAGTCAAAAAACCAAGCAATATTGACTTTAGTCTTGCTTTTTTATATAATGGTCCCGATATTGTATACATATTTCGATGATAAGGAACAGTAGTGGGTCCTGTACATGACAGAGAGTCGGCGGTTGGTGCAAGCCGATTGACAGTATTTCACGAACTCGCCTTGGAGAAATGCGGTGATTACACCATCCTGTGCTTGAATGTTTGGCATTTCGTTCAGGAATGGAAATCCGCATCGGTTAACCGCCGTTACAGGTCCAAAGGGAGTGGATGACGAAGCACGTTCGTCCGCTAACTAGGGTGGTACCACGGGAATTCAACCTCTCGTCCCTAGCGCTGCAAACGCTATGGATGCTGAGGTTTTTTTGTTGCAATAAAAGTGAATAACCAAGAGGAGGAACAATAGATGAGTGAAAATCACCAGCCGAAGCACGGCTATCAGCCGCAGGTTATGGAGAAAAGTTGGCAGCAGTATTGGGATGAGAACAAAACGTTTAAAACAGGTGAAGACCCGGGTAAACCGAAGTTTTATGCACTCGATATGTTCCCCTATCCATCCGGTTCAGGTCTGCACGTAGGTCACCCGGAAGGGTATACGGCAACAGACATTGTTTCCCGTTTCAAACGTATGCGTGGTTATAATGTGCTGCATCCGATGGGCTGGGATGCTTTCGGCTTGCCTGCTGAGCAGCACGCTCTGGACACGGGCGAGCACCCGCGGGAAATTACATTCCGTAACATCGACAATTTCCGTCGTCAAATCAAGTCCCTTGGTTTCTCGTACGACTGGGATCGTGAGATCAGCACAACAGACCCTGAATACTATAAATGGACACAATGGATCTTCATCCAGCTGTATAAAAAAGGCCTGGCATATGTAGATGAAGTGCCGGTTAACTGGTGTGAAGCGCTGGGTACGGTACTGGCTAACGAAGAGGTTATCGATGGCAAAAGTGAGCGCGGTGGTCATCCGGTTGTGCGCAAACCGATGCGCCAATGGGTACTGAAAATTACGGAATATGCTGAGCGCTTGCTGGAAGATCTGGAAGAGCTGGATTGGTCTGAGAGCATCAAGGATATGCAGCGCAACTGGATTGGCAAATCCACAGGTGCAGAAGTTGTATTTGCCATTGAGGGCAGTGAAGAAGTTATTAAAGTGTTTACAACACGTGCGGATACCCTGTTCGGTGCAAGCTTCGCCGTTCTTGCACCTGAGCATGAATTGGTCGATGCAATTACGACAGCGGAACAGCGTGAAGCCATTAAGGCTTACCAGGAGCAGGCCGCTCGCAAGAGTGATCTGGAACGTACGGATTTGGCCAAAGAAAAAACAGGCGTATTCACTGGTGCCTACGCGATCAATCCGGTTAATGGTGCAAAACTGCCTATCTGGATTGCGGATTATGTGCTTGCAGGATACGGTACAGGAGCGGTTATGGCAGTTCCAGGTCATGATGGTCGGGACTGGGAATTTGCGAAGCAGTTCGGTCTGGACATCATTGAAGTTATCCAGGGTGGGGACGTAACACAAGAGGCGTATGCCGGCGACGGACCGCATGTGAACTCCGACTTCCTGAACGGGCTGAATAACGAAGAAGCGATTGCGAAAATGATCGCATGGTTGGAAGAAAATGGTAAGGGGCAAGGGAAAACAACTTATCGCCTGCGCGATTGGTTGTTCAGTCGTCAGCGTTACTGGGGTGAGCCGATTCCAATTCTGCACCTGGAAGATGGAACGATGAAGACGGTACCGGAAGATCAACTTCCTTTGCTGCTGCCGGATATCGACCAGATCAAACCTTCAGGTACTGGGGAATCTCCACTGGCGAACGTAACGGATTGGGTAAATACGGTGGACCCAGAAACGGGAATGAAAGCCCGCCGCGAGACCAATACGATGCCACAATGGGCGGGAAGCTGCTGGTACTATCTGCGCTTTATCGATCCACACAACGACAAAGAGCTGATCTCCCAGGAGAAACAGCAGCAGTGGTTGCCGGTTGACCTGTATATCGGGGGAGCCGAGCATGCCGTGCTTCACCTGCTGTATGCTCGTTTCTGGCACAAAGTGTTGTATGATCTGGGCGTGGTGAATACCAAGGAGCCATTCCACAAACTGGTGAACCAGGGTATGATTCTGGGAACCAATAACGAGAAAATGAGTAAATCCCGTGGTAATGTCATTAATCCGGATGAAATTGTGAATGAATTCGGAGCCGATACATTGCGTCTCTATGAGATGTTTATGGGACCACTGGAAGCTACCAAACCGTGGAATGCTAACGGGGTAGAGGGCATGTACCGCTTCCTGTCACGCGTATGGCGTCTCTTCATCAACGAGGATACTGGAGCAATCAATGACAAGATCACTGTGGATGGCGGAACGGAAGAATTCAAACGCACAGCTCACAAAACGATCAAAAAAGTTACGGATGATCTGGAACATCTGCGTTTCAACACAGCGATCAGCCAGTTGATGATCTTCATCAACGATGCTTACAAAGCTGATACATTGCCACGTGAAGCGATGGAAAACTTCGTACAGCTCTTGTCCCCACTGGCACCGCACATGGCGGAAGAATTGTGGAGCCGTCTTGGACACGAAGGAGGCATCTCCTACGTAGCTTGGCCGGAGTATGATGAATCCATGACAGTAGATGCTGAAGTGGAGATTGTTGTACAGGTCAACGGCAAAATCGTAACCCGTGCAACGATTGCCAAAGATCTCGATGCACAGGGCATGCAAGACTTTACAATGGAACTGGCGCCTGTCAAACAGGCTCTGGAAGGCAAGACCATTCGCAAGGTCATTGCCGTTCCAGGCAAACTTGTTAATATTGTTGCCGGTTAATTTCACCGGCTCTAAATACTTCATCCAGCTTTAACAAGTCTTCTTCATACTTGTCGTGGGTTGTATGGATAAGGCTGTCAAAAACACCGTCCAGACTGTTTTTCATTAAAGCAAGTGCCTGGGCGGTAATGCCACCGGGAACGGCAACGCGAGCCTGGAGCTCTTGGGGTGTATATCCTCCTTCCGTCAGCAGCTTGCCTGTTCCGAGGAGCATTTCACCTGCAAGAGCGCAGGCGTCTGCGCGTTTGATCCCTGTTAGTTTGACGGCACTCTCGATCCATTGTTCCAGAAAGAAGGATATGAATGCAGGTCCGCAGCTGGAAAAGTCGGATGTGATCCGCGTGCAGGCTTCATCGACTTGGTAAGGTCTGCTGAAGTGACTGAGAAGTCCCTCCAGAACGGATCGGTCTTCAGGGGTCATGCGTTCGCCATGAATGCACAGGGATGCTCCGCTGCCGACCTGGTGTGTAACGCTGGGGATGATCTTGGAGACTTTGCAAGGAAGTGAAGATTCCAGATGGCGCAGCTGCACGGGACTCGTAATCGAGACGATGATATGATTGGAATTTACAACAGGCAGAATGTCGTCAATAACATGCTTGAATTCGAGTGGTTTCACGCATAGAAATATGATGTTGCTTCGGATGACAGTTTCCCGATTGCTCTGTGATTCATGCAGACCGGGATAACGGAGGGATAACTGACGCACTTTGGAAGGGGTCCGATTGCTTGCGGCGATCTGCCGGGGCTCAAGTGCTCCGGATTGAATCAAGGCATAGATCAGCAGGCTTCCCATGCTGCCGGTTCCGATAAATCCAACCTTCATTGTTTCAGGCCTCCTTTCATGCTTTACGGTACTGGCGCAGTTCGTTCCTTCTAGTCTATGCACCAGGACTTGTATGACATGACATGAAAAAAGCAAAGCTTTGATTTCACCAGCAACATTCAACGGTTCGGAAGCACCGCCCGTGTTCAGAATATTTATTTTGAAGACAGGGAGAGGTGTGGGAATCATGAAATGGAAACAGGGAGTAGCCATTGCTGCTGCGGTGATAGGAAGTATATTCATATTATGGTCGGGCAAAAGTGAACAGCCGCCTTCTGGCTGGGAACCCATGCAGCTCGGCACCGAGACGCCGACGAAAGAGCAGGATCCTTCTGCTGTGCAGTCGGCTGTTTTGGGTCAAGGCGAAGCAAAGGTTACTGCGGATGAAAATGCGAAGAAAGCTGTTGATGGTGCTGATTCGAAGGAAACTGAGCAGGCAAAACCTGTCGTTGAAGATGCCGGTTCGAATGGCACGTCAAACGAACCAGAGGTTGCTTCGTCAACGGCAGCGGCACCTGCTGCGGAAGCTGGACAAGAAAATATCCAAACTGCTCAGCCGGTACAGGATATCGATAAAGGTAAAATTGATGTTAATACTGCACCTGCTTCCAAACTTACGGAGCTTCCGGGCATAGGGGAGAAAAAAGCCCAGGCCATCATCGACTATCGAAATGCCCATGGTCCATTTACCAAAGTGAGTGATCTGACAAAGGTCAAGGGAATTGGGATGAAAATGTTGGAGAAAATGGCCCCCTATGTTCAGATCCGATAATGGCTGTAATAAAATGATTACGAGCAGTAAACCAAAGTTTTCTTATGTTAAGTAACAAAATATGCAGTGCACAATTTGTAACTTACTAACGAACGGGAGAGGAAACGAACATGAGTACAGCAGACGTACGCAAAGATTGGGATACTTATTTCATGGACATCGCTTATATGGTCTCAACCCGTTCCCGCTGTTCGCGGCGCCATGTGGGGGCCGTGCTGGTTCAAGGTAAAAAATTGCTTGGAACAGCGTATAACGGTGCACCCATGGGCGTTCCCGACTGTTCCGAAGCCGGATGCATGATTTCTGAAGAGTATGAGCTGGTGGTAACGGATGGTCAGGAGGAAATGATTAAAAAGCAGCGGTGTATACGGACGATACATGCGGAGCAAAATCTGCTTCTGTTCACCGATCGAAATGACCGTGAAGGGTCTTCCGTGTACGTGACGGATGAACCCTGCTGGACGTGCTCCAATATGCTGGCGAACAGCGGCATAACGGAGATTGTTTTTCACCGCCCTTATCCCAAGGATACAGGCAAAGTGACACGCATGATGGCTCAGAAGGGTATAACGTTTCGCAGGTTGGAGAATTATCAACCGCCGCGTGAAACCATGATGACGATTAGTGATTGAAGATGATCTAATGCGACTGGATGTTTGAAAACACAGCAGGATCTCTTTTTAAAAAAAAGGATATTGCTCAGTGCATTGTTGGGGAAGAACCCCCGGTTTAGCTGGTTCAGCTGCCGGGGGTTCTTTGCGTTCATTTATTTATGACGGAGGGAGGAATAAGTTAGTGAAGGGTAGACCTTTGGTAGTGTTCACCGTCTGTTGGTTATGCGGCAGTGGGCTGGCATGTGCGTTGACAGGATGGACACTCTTTTGGGGGATGCTAGGTGCTATTGCCTGTTTGCCATTTCTGCTTGGATGGATTGGGTTGCGCGGGTGGTCCGCGTTGTTGTTGATTGCATCGCTAATGGGTGGTGCTGTGCACTGGGAGTGGAATGAGGCTCGGAATGTTAGCAGTTTGCCCGAGGTTACTCATATGGCAGTTGGGGAGTTGGACGGGTACGCTGCAACGCTTCATGCAACATTGGATTCAGACGTTCGGATTGACGGCGACCGGGCAGACTTTCAGATTCTGCTTGCTTCCATAGAACCGCTAGGAGATGGCCAATCCGGGACAGATTCAGAGATTCTTCAGCTGCCTGCCAAAAAAGAACGCCTGATGGTGCAGGTGCGATTGGCTGCAGAGGAAGAACAGCAGGTGGCGGCAGAATGGCGACGAGGGGATGCAATCACGTTGACGGGTTCCCTGGCGCTGCCTGGAGAAGCGAGGAATTTCGGCGGTTTTGATTATCGGAATTATCTAAAGACACAGTACATCCACTGGTTATTCAAAGTGAAGGGAGCCAGTTCGGTAACAACCACCTCTCCTGAAGGGGTTGGGCAGTTCAATATACTCCGCTGGAATGACCTGGTGAGAAACCAATTGGGTTCTGCTGTAGACAGACTGTTTCCCGAACCACATGCAGGGTACATGAAAGGGCTTATTATCGGTATGGCAAGTGACATCGATCCCGATACGTATGGTCAGTTTTCACAACTTGGACTTACGCATATACTGGCTATCTCGGGTACACATGTTGCGGTCTATGTGGCGTCGCTATTACTTCTGATGTCGTGGCTGAGGTTGACACGCGAAACATCACTTACCATCGCCTTGTTGTTAATCCCTGCCTATGTTCTGTTATCTGGAGGTTCACCTTCCGTAATTCGTGCAGGAATTATGTCCATGATTGGTTTGTATATGGCCAGGCGAGGGCTGGCCAGGGATGGACTGCAGATGATCAGTGCAGCTGCCTTGATGATGATGTGGTGGAATCCCTATTTCTTGCTCAGCGTGAGCTTTCAACTGTCTTTTCTCGTGACTGCAGGGCTGATGATCTATATGCCTCTTATAAATCGTTTATTTAACGGATGGCCCAAAGCTATTGCAGCGACAGCTTCAGTGACGGTAACTGCACAGCTTATTTCTTTTCCAGTTACTATTTTATATTTCAACCAGTTTTCGCTGCTTTCCTTCGTAGCCAATTTTCTGCTTGTATCTTTAATTAGCGCTGTTGTACTGCCGCTTGGGACGGTCGCACTTCTATTGTCATTCCTATGGATGCCTCTGGCCAAACCTCTTGCCTGGGTTGCAATTTTACTCAACAAACTGACATTTGTGAGCGTGGAATGGATGAACAGCCTGCCGGGTTTTGTACTCATCTGGGCTACACCTTCTCTATTATGGATTGCGGCATATTATGCGGTTTTATATGTACTTTTGTACCTTCTTCATCGGGGAAAAGGAGAGATGAAGCATACCTTGAACGTTGAAGGAGACACGGTACCATTGATTCATGCTTCTCGAGAACGTCGTATGGTTGAAGCGGTTCAGCTTGGTGTGATCGTTACCCCGACGAAAAACCAAGGTAGGGGTGATCAGGTACGGAGCGATAACTCTGGATCAATGGCTACACTCAGTGCAAGCATTGCATGGCCGGAATATACAAGTGCGTTTACGGCACGAGGCGCAGGCTACTATGGAAGTGAACGGATGAGTTTGCTTCATAAAGGGATGTGTGGTTTGCTAGTTCTGATTCTTGTTGCCGGGTTGGGCTGGGCTTACCGGACTCCACGGCCTCCCGGTACTGGGGTCGTTCAGTTTCTGGATATTGGCCAGGGGGACAGCACACTAATCACTACGCCAGGAGGTAAACATATTTTGGTGGATGGCGGTGGTACAGTTCATTTTGGCAATCAGGAATCCTGGAAAATTCGGCGAGATCCCTACGAAGTGGGGGCTAAAGTGGTTGTACCTTTATTGAAAAAACGTGGTATTCACCGACTGGATGCGGTCATTCTGACGCATGCCGATCAGGATCACGCTGGAGGCTTGCAGGCCGTGCTTGAGCAGATTCCGGTTGAGCGCTTCATGTTTAACGGCACAACAAGTGGCAAAGACAATTTCGAAAAGCTGCTGGATACAGCTGTAGAACGACATATCCCTTTATATGCCATTCAACAAGGAATGTCATATGCACCTGATGCAGAGACCATGCTTCATTTCATATCACCGGATCTGGATCATTCACTGAATGAAGGAGGCAGACTGCCTGTGTCTGAACACCAGAATCATGATTCGGTTGTATTTCTGTTGGATATGGCGGGGGCTTCCCTGTTATTCACAGGAGATATGGATGCGGCAGCAGAACAGAATCTATTATATATGATACAAGACGGATCTCTTGCAGCTTCATTCAAACAAGAGCGGGATTCGTTCTCTTTGTCTTCCGCCACTCGAGCGGCAGTCGATGTGTTGAAGGTGGCGCATCACGGCAGCAAGACTTCGTCGACCGAGGCATGGCTGAAGTATTGGAATGCCCAATCAGCAGTCATCTCCGCAGGAGCCAACAATACATATGGACATCCCAACCCGGGTGTGCTCGAACGACTGGAAGCTGTGGGTTCGCAGATTTACCGAACAGATCAGATGGGCGAAATTCAGATGAGAATAAAGGACGGCAAGATTGACGTACGTCAAAAATTGATTATGGATGAATTATGAATTTTTGCCCAGTGCAGGATAATGGTTATTTTTACCGAATAATGATTAGTCCCAGTTTTATTGGGCACCAGCGATACCGAGATACATAATAAGAAGGGGATAAGAAGCAATGGGATACGAAGCAATAGGCTACAAAGAAACAACACGAAAGAACGACGGAATAAACCAGCATATCAGAGCCAAGTGGCTCCGAATAACATTGATGTTGTGTATTGGAGTTATCTTTTCCAACTTGCTACCCGGTCAGTCTCCTGCGGCAGCAGCATCCACTACAAGCAGCTCGATCATTTCCGTGCTGGATCGTAACCATTATCTACTCGACAATGGTACAGTTTGGTCCAAGGGCTTGACCAGTGGAGTCTGGACGCAAAATCGAAACCTGGTTGGCATCTCCAAAGGTGATTCTCATTCCCTATATGGCTGGACTACGGATGGGCAAGTCTATCGTTGGGATGTGGACAACCCGCAGAAGCCTGAGGTAAATCAATACAATGGAGTAGAAAAGGTGTATGGAAATGGTTTGATACTTCTACGGGATGGAACACTCCACGACGATGGAAAGCAGATTAAAGGCTTGGAATCCATTATCGACGTCGGTCCTTATCCAGTGGATCGTAATTATTCATACGGGGCATTATCTTCGTCGGGAGACGTTTATTATGCGGATTATCGTAACATTGTTCGAAAAGTAGGGAATGTAGCGGATGGAAAAGCCGTTGCCACCAATAGTGCATATGCTGCTGTTTTGAAGAGCGACGGATCGGTAATTATTGTTAACATGATGTATGAAGAGGAGCAGGTACAGGTCGCGAGTGACGTTCAATCCCTAATCTGGCAAGGGAATACACATAAACTACTAACGGTAAAGAAAGATGGCGCGGTATGGAGCTACGATCGTACAGCTAAATATAAGTCTGAACAATTGCCGGGGCTAATGAATGTCGATCAGCTTATATATTCGTATGAGCTGGATGAATTATATGCACGATTACAGGATGGCTCTTGGGTTGTCTATAATGAAGGGCAAATGGTACCACTTCAAGTCCCTTCATTAACTAAAGTAACATTAACAGCATCGGCAAAAGAAGCTGTTATTGGAGATGAAGTTCAACTTTCGGTTCAGCAGACATATAGCAACGGTTTTAAAACCAAACGTCAGCCGCTGCCTGCGGAAATAACGTTGGAACATCCTCAAGTTGCTAAAATTCAGAGTGACGGCAAACTTAAGGTTACAGGGATTGGAACGACCAAAGTAACAGTCACAATAGAAGACCTGACTTCAAGTATTCAGTTGGATGTTGGAGTACAGCAAAAGCTGACAGGAGCTACGCTATTAAATGGCACCATATATTTGCCAGTTCAGTCAGTGTTTAAGACGTTAGGTGCCAAAGTCGATGTGAAAGGCTCGTCTTTTGTGATTCAATTTGGAGATGACAAGATCACTCTGCAAAAGGGAAGTGCAACTGCACAATTTAACAATAAAGATCTCAAGTTAAAAGGGAAAGTTCAAACCATTGGAG
This sequence comes from Paenibacillus sp. PvP094, assembly GCF_040546835.1. Classification (NCBI taxonomy): domain Bacteria; kingdom Bacillati; phylum Bacillota; class Bacilli; order Caryophanales; family Paenibacillaceae; genus Paenibacillus; species Paenibacillus sp. PvP094. The sequence continues at coordinate 3,849,273 of NZ_JBEPOM010000001.1, forward strand.
GACAGACGGTATTTCCAGCAAGCCTCTTGAGCCAGACTGCAGGGATTAAAGTTCGATGGGATGGGGAGCTAAAACAGGCAGAGATTCTGGTCGGTAAGTCATCCATTTTTATTGAATCGAAGGATACATCCGCTCTTATCAAGAAAAAAGAACTTGGAAGTCTTAGTCGATTGATTGGAAAATCGTATTGGATTAATAGTACCACCGAGCTGGGGCAACGTTTCAGCAAAGTAACAATAACGGATATCAAGATGGATAAGTATGATTCTGGAGATAAGAGCTACTCTGTAGTATTTCGTAACGCGAAAGGTAAAACGGTTGTTGCTTATGCCGGAGGCACTGCCAGCCAGGTCACGGAAATGCTGTCTGATGCGGATCAATTCTTCCCTTATGACCCTTACCAAAAATACAAATGGTCGCAGTCCACATGGAAGAAGATTATTGCGGGTGAAGTCGCTCTCGGTATGACGACGACACAAGCAGGTTTAGCTTGGGGAGATCCCACGAGCATCACCCAAGAAATGGGTTCAAAGGGGAAAATAGAAGTGTGGGTCTATGCTGGGCCGAATTTATTGCGTGCCTTGAGCTTTATCAATGGAAAACTGATTAGTATTTATTAATGCAAAAAAGCCCGTTTCGGCTAGCCTCCCAGTTGGAGTATAGCCGAAACGGGCCATTTATTAATGAAAAGAATTATTCAACGCCGTCCTTAAAATGTTTGTGCCAATGTTTGTCACCTTTGTGCAAAAGGTCTTCCACTGTTTTTTCCAGTGTGAGGAGAAGCTGCTCTCTGACATCAAGTACAGTTTCTCTGTACAGACGTTCTTCCGATCCGACGATTTTATCGCCGTATAACGCCTGTGCAGCGGTGTATTTCCGGTGTTCCTCAACCAGAGTATCAATGGATTGCAGTGCATGTTCCACAAAATGAGAAATGCTTTGATATTCCTTCGGCATTTGTTCCTTTAATAATTGAATTTTCGCAAGAGCTGTCATGCTCATCACCTCGTATTATGAATGTAAATTTACAATACACTATTTTCATGAAAATTGCATTAAAAAGAGCTTAAATTTGGACAAATTTCGACTTTTTTTATTTTTGAAAACTTTCACGCGCTTATCTATAATGTATGCCATTGCAATTGAATTGAGTCGTGTAAGTAATGGAATGGCTGGTTGAAGCGGCGTGGTGACTCAGTATGCAATTTCTGTTATTCTAAGATAAGTTTCAGCGGCCCTTCATACATAAGCCGTTATTTTGTTGTGGTAATATTCACATCTAGTACCGTATTCTAGAATTATGCTGAGCTTAGTAAGCGATAACAAGTGTGAATGTTCCATTGTTTTACCTTTTCTGTCTAAAAAAATACTTAACTTTGCAACAATTTTATTGATGAACACGTCTGTAAGGTTGCAGGGAGAGGGGGATCCTTTGTGGTAGAGCCGGAACTCATCAGAGCCGCTCAATCGGGCGATCGCGACGCTCTAATTACCCTATTGCGGGACATAGAACAGCATGTATACCGAACCGCATATTACATCTTAAATAATGAACAGGATGCTTTGGACGCTGCTCAGGAAGCATTGATCCGAATCTATACGAAAATTAATTCCTATGAAGAAAAAGCCCAATTCAAAACATGGGTGCAGCGCATCGTAACGAATATCTGTATTGATAAATTCAGAAGAACCAAGCCCTCGGTCTCCATTGACGAGCATGAGATGGTATTTCAGGATAATCAGGATGTGGAGTTTGAAGTCATGTCCACGTATGTTGCCAAAGATATTCAGGATGCGATCAACAAGCTTCCAGAGCATCATCGAACGGTAATCGTACTCAGATATTTGCAGGATTTATCGTATAACGAAATTGCGGATTGTCTTGATCTTCCGCTGAATACAGTCAAATCATATTTATTCAGAGCCAGACAGCAATTGCAAAATTTACTTCAGGAGTATCAGAAAGGTGGTGTGACAGGATGAAATGCGAAGAGGTGGTGGAATGGATGCACCGGTATCTGGATCATGATCTGGGCGACGCGGAAACTGCGCAGATGCTACAGCACGTGGCCCAATGCCCGGAGTGCGCCGAGAATTTTAGTTTGCTTAGAGCTCTTTCCAGAGAATTAGAAGATTTGCCGCAGGTGACCCCGAAATTCAGTTTGGTTGATGCCATTATGCCTCAATTGGATGCAATTGACGAAGCGCGGAGGGAACAAAGCAGTACAATACAGGAAATGACTCCTGTCCCTGCTGCATTCGAGAATTTACAACGTTCAAGTGAGCGCAAACCGAAGCAGAAGTGGCTTAATTCCATGGTAGGCCGGATGTCCATGGGTGCGGCTGCGGCGGCAGTCGTGCTGGGAGTTGCGATCTTTGGTTACGAACCTGAAAAGGTGGAGAATGCCGAGTCTATGATGATGAGTTCGGGTAGCACTCAGGAAGCAGGGGCGATCGATCAAAATGCGCTAAGTCGGGAGCTGGAGAATGACGAATCCTTACCGCCTGATAGCAATAACGGTCCATTCGTGGATGATACTGAGAAGAAGTCTTCCATGTCAGAAAAGATGGATCCAGAGATTGTTCCTGATGAAAATGAATCAGAGCAGTCTCCAGAGCCCGAGGTGAAGGATAACCAAACGTCAAACCAGTCAGGCACAACGTCCGAAACGGATAAAAGTAGCGAAGCTCGAAATACCACTCCTGATGCTTCGAATAGTCAGAAGAGTCCGGATCAAGGACAGGATACGCAGCCCAAAAATCAGGATTCAAGTACAGCTGCGGTACCTCCTGCAGATGAGAATGAAAAAGAATCAACAGAAACAAGTGACGGTAGAGATCCAGAATCATACAACACACAGGGAATCGCGCCTGAGGTAGAAATGAAGGAACCGACTGAAGATAATCAATCTTCCGGTACCGATTCAGGAGCTGCGGCGCCGAATGGCAGTAAAGAATTTGTGGCACCGGATCAGGGGATAACCTCTACCATGACGTCGAAGGAATGGAGTTCACCGGATGGATCTTATGTGGTCATGCTGATCGATAATCAATTAAGTGTGTATTCCAAATCAGCTACGGATTCAGACGTTCTGAATCTGGTGGAACAGCGCAATCTGGAAGGTACATTGAAGACAGCCGGCTGGTCCAGCGACAGTACCTCGTTTAACTATGAGACAGACAAGGATGGAACCACGGTAAAGAATTCATTTACTGTACCTTCAGCCTCGGCTGGAACTTCCACCAAATAATTCGGAGAATGTGAGCCTACTCTCTCGAATCAGCAGAACATTTCAAGCTTGGCAAGAATATACTGAACGTATCAATAACGTCCTATCTCAGTTGTAACAACTGACGTCGTATGACCGGGGCCCAGCCATTTCTAGAATCGCTGGTGTCCTCGTTTATATAGATGTAGGACCAGGGGGCCTTCATTCGTTATTAAGGATGAAGGCCCCTTTGTTGTCTGTCCAGTTTTCTGGTAGGATAGTAGGGATAGGGGGCACCGTGATGGATGTGAAAAGTGCAACAAAGGCGATACGCAATGGGGAGACGGCTCCGATATATGTGCTGTACGGAACGGAGAAATACCAGATACAGCAATTTACGGATATGTTAAAAGAACAGGTCATCGAGGAAGAGCATCGGGATTTTGCGATTATTCTGTATGATCTGTCCGAAACACCTGTAGAGGTGGTTATTGAGGAAGCGGAGACGGTTCCCTTTTTGGTTCCTCGGAAATTAATTATTGTAAGGGATGCAAGCTTGTTTACGGCGGGTAAAGAGTCCAAAATTGATCACCAGGTGGATCGTCTGCTTACCTATATGGATAATCCGGCTGATTACAGTACCATTGTTTTCCTCGCACAGGGAGACAAACTGGATGAGCGTAAGAAGTTGGTGAAGGCAGTTAAGAAACAGGCAGTTGTTCTGGCTTTCGCTCCACTGAGCGGAGAAGAACTACTGAATTGGATCGTGAAGCTTGCGAAGCAGCGGGATGTCTCCTTTGAAGCAGGGGCTGCCGATACACTTGTGAGTTATGCAGGGACAGGTTTGCAGACTCTGTCTGCTGAAGTAGACAAGCTGTGTCTGTACGCGGGTAACGGAGGAACCATCCGCCGTGCCGACATTGAGTCATTGGTAGCGCGCAGTACGGAGCAGAATGTATTTGCCTTGGTGGAGGAACTAGCCAATTTGCGTCTGGAGAAAGCGCTGGGACTGTTCTATGAACTGCTGAAACAGCGTGAAGAGCCCATTAAAATTGCAGCCCTGATCGCTCGTCAGTTCCGAATCATGATACAAGTGAAAGAGCTTGGGCAGCAAAGTTATTCGCAGCAGCAAATTGCCAGCCAGCTTGGTTTGCATCCATATGCCGTTAAAATTGCCGGAGAGCAGGCTCGCAAGTTTCAACCGGAACGGCTCAGAAACATTCTGAGTCATCTTAGCGAGCTGGATTACCAGATGAAGACAGGTGCAGTCGATAAGGTGCTTGGTTTGGAGTTGTTCTTGCTTAGACTTGGGGCATAATGACTGCACCGTAAGATAGAATTGATTCGCAATAAAAGAACCCGTATCCGATCGTCAGATAGATCACCGGATACGGGTTCTTTATTCGGATACTTATTAGACCAGATACTAAAAAATCCTGAAAGCACGGTGCTGTTCAGGATTTTTCCATTGGATCGTATAAGTAACGCTTCTTACGCTTGTGCGGAAAGAGCGTTCAGTTTTTTCGCCAAGCGAGACTTTTTGCGTGCTGCAGCATTTTTATGAACCAGACCTTTAGTTACAGCCTTGTCCAGCTTTTTGGAAGCAGCTTGAATCGCAGCTTTTGCAGTATCAACTTCGTTGCTTACCAGAGCAGCATCAGCAGCTTTAACAGCTGTACGGAGTGCGGATTTCTGGGAAGCGTTGAGTGCGCGGCGCTTGTCGCTCGTTTTTACGCGTTTAACAGCGGATTTGATGTTTGGCATTACATTCACCTCCTGTAAGGCATTCGCATGAATACAAACGTTTCACAACTTAAAATATTCTAGCACGCTAGCATGTAAAATGCAACAAATATTCCTATAGTGTTCTCGGCATTGCATAAAGAACCCCTTTTCCCCACACAATATGCTCAAATGCGGTAAGGGAGGCAGGAACAGATGACGCTTGATTTACAGAACTATACCGTTCGCACTGACTTGGCAATCGACTCAAAGGAGATGGCTCAGGGTTCAAAGAAACAAACGATTCCCGGGCTGCGGGAAGACGTAGAAGAAAAAGACGGCATTACCATCACACGGATTGATGTGCTGAACGATGCTGCCGCAAAGACCATCGGACGTGTCAAAGGTCATTACGTCACACTGGAAGTCCCGTCACTACGTAACGGGGACACTGAACTTCAGGAACGCGTGGCAGCGGAGTTCACGCGGGAGATGGAGGATTTTCTGACCAAGGCTGGGGTTAACAAAACATCCAAAGTGCTTATTGTAGGTCTCGGTAATTTGCACGTAACTCCTGATTCGCTTGGTCCACTGGTGGTCGAGAACTTGATGGTAACCCGTCAATACTTTGAATTGGTACCGGATCAGGTGGCTCCAGGATATCGTGAAGTTAGTGCCATCGCCCCTGGTGTGCTTGGTACTACAGGAATTGAGTCGAGCGATATTGTACAGGGGATTGTGGATCGGACCAAACCGGATGCCATTATTGCCATTGATGCACTGGCCTCTCGTTCACTTGAACGTGTCAACACCACCATTCAAGTGGCTGATATCGGGATTCATCCTGGTTCAGGTATCGGCAACAAACGGCGCGGACTTACCAAAGAGATTATGGGTGTTCCATGTATTGCCATTGGTGTACCAACCGTGTGCTATGCTTCTACTATAGTAAATAATGTCATTGAAATGATGAGTGCACACTTCCGTCAAGAGACGGATCAAACGAAGCAGATTATGGGCATGCTGGACGATATCGGTGAGCAGGATCGTTTAAGTTTGGTGAAAGAGGTGTTGGAGCCACTCGGACACGATTTGATTGTTACTCCAAAGGAAATCGATGAATTCATCGAGGGAATTGCCAACGTTATTGCGACAGGCCTGAATGCTGCCCTGCATGACGCGGTGAATCCGGATAACGTTGCGGCGTATACTCATTAATCAGTAAACCATCACAGGCAGAAAGTCCGAATCTATCGGACTTTCTTTTTTTTTGTCTTTCTTCTATTTTCTGTTCTATCAATTCTTGCAGGCTCATAGAGTTGAAGTATAAGAGTTGTCCAGCAGGGAAGGAGACAGAAGAATGAACAAAATATTGGCCTGGAATATCGGAAAGTGGAGAAAAAGATGTCTGCACGTGCTGGCCATGGGCCGTACGTTGCTGCTGCTTATGATTATATCCGCTCTGTTTTTTGTTGTACTCGGTCTGGGGGGCATGGCAGAGAAAAGGTTGAACAACTCGCCGGTTTCTTCCATGAAAGGTTTCGCAAGTAGCGTATCCAGCCGCTTTTTTGTGGATATGCTCGGCATGGAGATGCCCCACCTGACCCAGAAGGAGCAGACTTCCGCATTCTCCGGCGAAAACTTGACTACATTTGTATTTCAACTTCTTACGAATGTTAATCCACAGGACCCCAAAAGCTTGATTGCAAGAGAGATGCCAGGCATGGGCAGCAATCAACCGGTTTTGCTCCGGCCGGGTTCAGGAAACGAGAAGGCCGAAGCACCTGAAGACTATCAACCAGGACCAGGGCTGACGGATACGGCATCTGCTGGAGGAGGCAAAACAGGTGGCGAACTGCATATTCCACCAGGTCAGGATGACCCGAACAATTCCGAAACGGACGAGCCTGAGGGCGGAGAAGTAAAAGAAGATCCGCCGCCGAAGAACGGTGGGCAGGAAGGTGAAGCTACAACGGGTAAAAAAGCCGTGCTGATCTATCATTCCCATCCCCGTGAAGGATACAATCCGCTGCTTGGCACCAAGAGTGATAACCCTTCCTCCGGAAAAGCAACAGGTAACGTTTTTCAGGTAGGGACGTACCTTTCTGACAGTTTGCAAAAGCTTGGTGTTGGAGTGGAGCATGCAAAGGACGATTACCCGACCAAAGTGAAGGATTATAACTGGAACTATTCCTATAAATATTCACGTCAGACGGTAAAGGCAGCCCTTGCCGAGAATGATGATTTGACTTATCTCATTGATATTCACCGGGATTCCCAGCGTCACAACAAAACAACCACAACCATTGATGGGAAGGGATATGCCAAAGTATATTTCATCATCGGGCATGAGAATCCGAACTGGCAACAAAATGAAGCTTTCGCTGCAAAAATACACAAGAAACTTGAAGCAAAGTACCCTGGTGTCTCCAGAGGAGTCTGGGGCAAGGATGGCGGCGGAGCCAATAATGGCGAGTACAATCAAACCCTCTCGCCCAACAGCATTTTGATTGAAATCGGTGGGATCGACAATACAGGGGCTGAGCTCAAGCGAACTTCACAAGTCCTTGCAGACATGATTGCCGAAGTATATTGGGAAGATCAGAACGTGGATAAAGCAAGTACGGGGACCAAGTCACAAGGTAGTTGATTATTTCAGTAATGTAACCTGATTGGAGGGGAAGCATGTGTCCAAATTCGGCAAAAAAATGCTAACGGTCATTGTACTCATGTTATTAGGGGTTCTGCTGGGGATGCAGCTGGCAGGAAGTAACTTTCAGGTAGGTAACATTCCAGAGGTGCCAGCCGTAGTCAAAACAGAACCAGAACCCGCTGCCGAATCGGAAACTGCTGTTCCCGTGCAACAGGAAAAAATAGAGACACCGATTGTTCCTGTACAAACGCCGAGTCAGGTGCTTGGGGCGGAACAGAACAAGGCCCCCGTGGATGTGCTTGCAGATAAAACCGCCGGACTGCTCCAAAATCTGTCTCATAATGGTATTAAGTGGGTGGTTTCCTTGTTTAGCGGGGTTGCTGAATAAAAAGCTGCTCGGTATAGGTAAAATAAACCCCTGGAGATTCACAAAACGGGATGATTATTATAAAGTTGAGACAACGCGGGATTGATGCACCCTGCATCAACTGTTATAATGAAGTGATTGACACTAGGCTGTTTCTGGGGGTAAGGAATGACTGACATTCGGGCAAGACAACGTAAAATTCGTAACTTTTCAATTATTGCACATATAGATCACGGCAAATCAACGCTTGCGGACCGGATCTTGGAGTACACAGGTGCGCTCACCACTCGGGAAATGCAGGAGCAGGTGCTGGACCAAATGGAGCTTGAACGCGAACGTGGTATTACGATCAAGCTGCAGGCTGTTGCCCTGAACTACAAAGCCGACGATGGTGAAGAATATTTGCTCAATCTGATTGATACGCCTGGACACGTAGACTTCACTTATGAAGTATCTCGCAGCCTTGCTGCATGTGAAGGCGCTCTTCTCGTTGTGGATGCGGCTCAGGGAATTGAAGCGCAGACGCTGGCAAACGTGTATCTGGCATTGGACAATGATCTTGAGATCTTACCAGTCATCAACAAAATCGACCTTCCAAGTGCAGATCCGGATCGGGTGAAGCAGGAAGTGGAAGATGTCATTGGTTTGGACACGAGCAACGCAGTTTTAGCTTCGGCCAAAGCAGGCATCGGGATCAAAGAAATCCTGGAGCAGGTGGTACAGAGCGTGCCTGCACCGCAGGGTGATCCTGACCAACCGCTGAAAGCGTTGATTTTTGACTCGCACTATGACCCGTACAAAGGCGTAATTGTATATATCCGTGTCATTGACGGCAAAATTAAGTCGGGTTCCAAAATCAAAATGATGGCAACAGGAAAATCGTTCGAGGTTATTGAAGTGGGTGCGTTCAAACCACGCATGACCATTGTGGACGAGCTGAACGTCGGCGATGTTGGTTTCGTCGTTGCAGGTATCCGTCATGTAGGTGACACCCAAGTCGGGGATACCGTAACCGATGCGAAAAATCCAACACTAGAACCTTTGCCGGGTTACCGTAAAATCAATCCCATGGTTTATTGCGGTCTCTATCCAATTGAGACTTCCGATTATGTGGATCTGCGTGAAGCGCTGGAGAAATTGCAGCTGAACGATGCATCCCTCAGCTTCGAACCGGAGACTTCAAGTGCACTCGGATTTGGATTCCGCTGCGGATTTCTGGGATTGCTTCATATGGATGTTATTCAGGAACGGATTGAGCGCGAGTTCAACATTCCGCTGATTACGACGGCACCAAGCGTAATCTATCACGTCACATTGACTAATGGTGAAGTCCTGCATATCGACAACCCATCCAACTATCCTGAGGTGGGAAGAATTGATTATGTTGAGGAACCGTACGTAAAAGCTTCCATTATCGTACCGAACGATTATGTAGGTACCATTATGGAACTTTGTCAAAACAAACGCGGTGAATACGTGAATATGGAATATCTCGATACAACTCGGGTTACCATTACCTATGAGATCCCGTTGTCCGAGATCGTATATGATTTCTTCGATCAGTTGAAATCAAGTACAAAAGGATATGCATCCTTTGATTACGAACTGTCCGGTTATCGTCAGTCCAATCTGGTGAAGATGGACATCCTGCTTAATGGTGAACAGGTCGATGCCCTGTCCTTCATCGTTCACCGTGATCGTGCATACAACCGCGGCCGCATTATCTGTGAGAAGCTGCGCGAGCTGATTCCACGGCAAATGTTCGAGGTGCCGATTCAGGCATCCGTAGGTACAAAGGTCGTTGCACGTGAAACCGTAAAAGCCATGCGTAAAAACGTACTCGCCAAGTGTTACGGCGGTGACATCTCGCGGAAACGGAAACTGCTGGAGAAGCAGAAGGAAGGTAAGAAGCGGATGAAGCAGGTCGGTAACGTTGAGGTACCGCAGGAAGCGTTCATGGCGGTGCTGAAAATTGATGACTAAACAATTTAATTTGAGGTATATCACAGAGTGTGTGTATTTAAATTAAATTAAACAATTCAATTTTGGGTACAGCACACAGTTGTGTGTATGAAAATTGAATTAAACACACGCAATCTCTGGGTACAACAATACGTTGTGTATCAGAGAATGCGTTAAGCAATTTAATTTGAGGTACATCACAGAGTGTGTGTATCAAAAGTGAATTGCAGAATACTAAATAAACCAAGCTGAAAGGGAAGCCGGATGGCTTTCCTTTTTTCAAATAGAGGGGGACTTGCCATGACATTGGCAGCACACAGCCGGAAAACAGGTGCACCCCAAGCGGTGTACCTTCACATTCCCTTTTGCACAAATAAATGCTTCTATTGTGATTTTAACTCCTATGTACTGAAGGACCAGCCTGTAATGCAGTACCTTGAGGCATTGGAGCGAGAGATGGAACATACCGTCAAAGCCAATCCGCCAGGAGAGATAAAAACCATTTTTGTTGGCGGTGGCACACCAACGGCTCTGAAGCCGGACGAAATGGCCGTGTTCCTGCGGTCGGTTAAAACGTATTTCCCGAATTGGGCGGACGATATTGAATTTTCGATGGAAGCTAACCCGGGGACGACAGATGCAGAGAAGCTTGCCGTGATGAAAGAAGGCGGAGTGAACCGCGTCAGCTTCGGCGTACAGGCTTTTCAAAATGACCTGCTGACAGGCATTGGACGGATTCATAATACGGACGATGTATACCGCAGTCTGGAGAATGCCCGCAAGGCAGGATTGACTAATCTGTCCATCGACCTGATGTTTGGCTTACCTAATCAAACCGTGGAAATGCTGAATGAGAGTATTGATAAGGCGCTTGAACTGGGTTTGCCTCACTATTCCATTTACAGTTTGAAAGTGGAAGAGAATACGCTGTTCCATACGTTGTATCAAAAAAATCAACTGCCGCTCCCTCATGAGGATGATGAGCTGCAGATGTATCTTCTATTAATGAAGCGAATGAAAGAAGCGGGATATGGCCAATACGAGATCAGTAACTTTGCCAAACCCGGATTTGAGAGCAGACACAACATTACGTACTGGCGTAATGAGGACTATTATGGTCTTGGAGCCGGTGCGCATGGATACGTGGGCCGTGAGCGTCATATGAATATTAAAGGTATAAATCCTTATGTCGAAGCTTCCCGCGCAGGACTGCCTCGCCTGGACCATTTTGAGATCAGCCGTGCGGAAGCCATGGAAGATTATCTAATGGTTGGACTTCGAATGCTGGAGGGTGCATCTGCTTCGCGGTTCAGTGAACAGTTTGGAGAATCCATGGAAGACGTGTTTGCTAAGCCGCTTGGCAAAATGCTGAATGCAGGACTGCTTGAACGGACGTCAGACGGCTTCCGGCTCAGTGAACAGGGGATTCTGTTCGGGAATGACGTTTTTGCCGAGTTTATCGGGTCGATATCGCTGAATTCGTAGCTTGAAATTCCATACACTCTGTTGTATATTTATTCATATTGATTTTACAGAGCGTGTTGGATAAAAACTACGAAGTCAGCTTTCCTCTGGAAAGCTTGTATAGGAGGAGACGGGATGTCGGCGATATGCAGAAAAGCCGTGCCGGAAGATGTTGAACCATTGTTTGAAATGATTAAGGGATATGCTGAACGTGGGATCATGCTTCCGCGATCAAGGGAAGTACTGCATCGGCAGCTGGAACACTTTGTTGTAGCCGAGGTGAACGGTGAGGTAGTGGGCTGCGGCTCGCTGTGCCGTCTGGGTAATGATCTGGTGGAAGTCAGATCGCTTGGCATCTCCGAAGGACATAAAGGCATGGGTATTGGTTCCTTGCTGCTGGACCGTTTGGTGGAGGAAGCTGAGAAGCAGCAAATCCCCAAGGTCATGGCCCTGACATATGAAGTTTCCTTTTTCCTCAAAAATGGCTTTGCCGTGGTGAACAAGGAGATATTCCCGGAAAAAGTGTGGACAGACTGTGTTCATTGCAGCAAGCAGGACTGCTGTGATGAGATCGCGGTGCTGAAGGAATTGAATGTATCTGCATAAAATATGAAGGACCACATGCTTCGGAAGAATGTAAATTTCGTCTGAGCAGGGTCCTTTTCTTTTATAGCAATAAGTGACTGACACTGTTATGACTGGCCAGGAATAGTCTAAAAATAGATGAGTGCACTCATCAAACTGACTTGACAATCTTCACGTCAGTTTGGTATTTTTGTATTACCGCTTAGCACTCATCTAACCGGAGTGCTAACGACATGGGACGGTACAGTCAGAAGGAGGGAATACTCACCATGTTAACAGAGCGTCAACGTATGATTCTGAACGCTATAGTGGATGACTATATCCGTTCAGCTGAGCCCGTAGGGTCCCGAAGCATTTCCAAAAGGGGAGATGTTGGATACAGTCCGGCTACGATCCGTAATGAAATGGCGGATCTCGAAGATATGGGTTTTCTGGAACAGCCGCATACCTCGGCAGGCCGTATCCCTTCGCATAAAGGCTATCGATATTATGTCGATCATTTGGTTCCCTGGAATCAGGTGGAGCCGCAAGAGCTGGATGATCTAAAATCATTCTTTGCCGAAAAACTGAATGTCATGGAGCAAGTGATTCAGCATGCATCAGTCATCTTGTCGCACATGACCAATTATACTTCAATCCTGCTTGGACCCGAAGTGTTTCACACATCGCTGCGCCATTTTCAACTGCTTCCGCTAAATGAAAATACGGCCGTGGCTATTATTGTGACTAACACGGGTCAAGTGGAGAATAAGACTGTTCAAATTCCTCCGGAGATCTCGGTAGCCGAGATGGAGAAAGTGGTTAACTTGCTTAACGCCAAACTGGTTGGAGTGCCAATCTACAAGCTGAAATCCCGCCTCTACACCGAGCTGGGGCAAGAGATGGAACGGCATATTTCACGCTACGAGGAAGTTATGCAGGTGCTGAACAGTGCTTTTGACAACGAACATGATAACCGTCTTTTCCTTAGTGGTGCAACGAATATGTTAACCCAACCGGAATTCAAAGATGTCGAAAAGGTAAAAGATATTCTTGACCTGCTGGATGAGACACCAACACTCATGAAATTAATGATGCCTGTACCGGGTGGACCAGGTATTCAGGTGCGTATCGGCACCGAGAATGATCATGAAGCCTTCGCCAACTGCAGTTTGATTACTGCATCCTATTCATTGGATGGAGAAGCTCTGGGATCAATCGGGATACTGGGACCCACACGGATGGATTATGCACGTGTCATTCATATTTTAAATACATTATCTCGTGATTTAACGGCTATGCTAACGCATCGCTTCAAATAGGAACTATGCCGCAAGCCATAAGGATACGGGATTGAACGAATTCATTAGTATAAGGAGGTGAACATCTTGAAAGAGGAGCAATCATTCGCAGCAGAAGAACAGGAACAGCAGGAAACGACAGCGGCCGAGAGCCAGGAACCTGTTAACGAAGCAGGAGCTGCAGAAGCGCAGGCTGAGGAGATGGCAGATCAGGGGCAAGATGAGCTCGGACGTTTGAAGGCAGAGGTTGAGGAAACACAGCAGCGCTTTGTCCGTGCTCAAGCTGATTTTGATAACTTCCGTCGCCGTACTCAAAAGGAAAAAGAGGAACTGGCGAAGTATGCTTCAATGAAGTTGGTCACCGAACTGGTGCCGGTTATTGACAACTTCGAACGTGCCATGGCTACTGTGCCGGAAGGTACGGAGTCCGAATCTTTCTCCAAAGGCATCCAAATGATCTTCCGCCAGCTGGAAACGGTGCTGAACAATGAAGGTCTGACTGCAATGGACACGGTTGGACAGCCGTTTAATCCTGAATTCCACCAAGCCATTATGCAAGTGGAGAGCGACGAGTATGAAGAAGGTACCGTTGTGGAGGAAGTCCAAAAAGGCTATATGCTGAAGGATAAAGTACTTCGTCCAGCCATGGTTAAAGTCAGCTCATAATTTTGGTTACAGAATAATGGGTCTTGCTCCATGGGGATGTAAGCTGTGACGAGGTTTAATATAAAGGTATACACACATAGAGCACGATAAGGAAGAACTGCAAATAAGGATCAGCCTGATCCATTTTAAATAGTTGAGGGAGGAAATTTTCCGATGAGCAAAGTAATCGGTATTGACTTAGGAACAACCAACTCTTGCGTAGCGGTAATGGAGGGCGGCGAGGCAGTCGTTATCCCTAACCCGGAAGGCGCACGTACAACCCCATCCGTAGTGGGTTTCAAAAAAGATGGAGAGCGCGTTGTTGGTGAAACAGCTAAACGCCAAGCAATCACGAATCCGGATCGTACGATCATCTCGATCAAACGCCACATGGGTACTTCCCACAAAGAAACAATCGATAGCAAAGACTATTCTCCACAAGAGATCTCTGCCATCATCCTGCAAAAATTGAAATCCGATGCTGAAGCTTACCTTGGCCAAACGGTAACACAAGCGGTTATCACGGTACCGGCTTACTTCAATGACAGCCAACGTCAAGCAACCAAAGATGCAGGTAAAATCGCAGGTTTGGAAGTTCTGCGTATCGTCAACGAGCCAACTGCAGCAGCTTTGGCATACGGTATGGAGAAATCCGAAGACCAAACGATTCTCGTATATGACTTGGGTGGCGGTACATTCGACGTATCCATCCTTGAACTGGGTGACGGCTTCTTCGAAGTTAAAGCGACTAGTGGTGACAACCAACTGGGTGGCGATGACTTTGACCAAGTCATCATCGATTATCTCGTAAGTGAATTCAAAAAAGATCAAGGTATTGACCTTAGCAAAGATAAAGCAGCGGTTCAACGTTTGAAAGATGCAGCCGAAAAAGCGAAAAAAGAGCTTTCCGGTGTATTGACTACAACAATTTCCCTGCCGTTCATCACTGTAGCTGACGGCGTTCCTCAGCACTTGGAGTTGAACCTGAGCCGTGCGAAATTTGAAGAAATCTCTGCTGGTCTGGTTGAGCGTACGCTTGAACCAACTCGCCGTGCACTGAGCGATGCTGGCATGACTGCTAATGATATCGACAAAATCGTTCTGGTTGGTGGTTCCACGCGTATTCCTGCGGTACAGGAAGCGATCAAGAAACTGACTGGTAAAGAGCCTCACAAAGGCGTTAACCCGGATGAAGTTGTAGCTTTGGGTGCAGCTGTACAAGCGGGCGTACTGACAGGTGACGTAAAAGACGTCGTATTGCTCGACGTAACTCCACTGTCCCTGGGTATCGAAACTGCAGGTGGCGTATTTACCAAAATGATCGAGCGCAACACAACGATCCCTACATCCAAGTCCCAAGTGTTCTCCACATATGCAGACAACCAACCAAGCGTTGAGATCCATGTCCTGCAAGGGGAACGCGAAATGGCAGCTGGCAACAAAACGCTCGGACGCTTCATGCTGGGAGATATTCCACCAGCTCCACGTGGTGTTCCGCAAATCGAAGTTAGCTTCGATATTGATGCCAACGGTATCGTTAACGTATCTGCAACAGACAAAGGTACGAACAAAACGCAAAAAATTACGATTACTTCTTCCAGCGGTCTGAGCGATGCTGAAGTTGAACAAATGATGAAAGATGCTGAGCTGCACGCTGAAGAAGATAAAAAACGCAAAGAGCTCGTTGAAGCGAAAAACAGCGCAGATCAACTGATCTACTCTGTGGACAAAACGATCAAAGATCTTGGCGAAAAAGCAGATGCTGGCGAAGTTGAGAAAGCCAATGCTGCAAAAGAAAAACTGCAAGGCGTGCTGGCTTCCGACAACCTGGAAGATATCAAAGCAGCTACAGAAGAACTGACAGAGATCGTTCAACAACTGTCCGTTAAACTGTATGAGCAAGCACAGGCACAAGAGCAAGCAGCTCAAGGTGCTGAAGAGCAACAAGGTTCCGCTAAACGTGACAACGTCGTAGACGCTGATTACGAAGTCGTGGATGAAGATAAAAAATAAAACTAATTCACGGTTTTTCGTGGATTAATCATCGGTGACGTTCGGATCGAGGGGAAAGTCATAGCCGGGTCTTCCGTGCTTTGACTTTCCTTTTGTCACGATGTGCGATAAGGTGAATGTTATGGGGGTGGAAGAGTGGCTGAAAAACGAGATTATTATGAGGTACTCGGCGTTGGCAAAAATGCAAGCGACGAGGAAATCAAAAAGGCCTACCGTAAGCTTGCCCGTCAGTATCACCCTGACGTAAACAAGGCAGCAGATGCGGAAGCCAAGTTTAAGGAAGTAAAAGAAGCTTATGATGTAGTCAGCGACAGCCAGAAGCGGGCTCAGTATGATCAGTATGGTCATATCGATCCGAATCAGGGTGGTTTCGGCGGTGGCGGTGATTTCGGCGGCGGCGGATTTGGCGACATCTTCGATATGTTCTTTGGCGGTGGCGGCGGACGACGTGATCCGAATGCTCCGCAGCGGGGAAATGATCTGCAGTACACCATGACCATTGAATTCAAGGAAGCGGTGTTTGGCAAAGAAACCGACATTACCATTCCGCGTACCGAAAGCTGTGATACATGTCATGGTTCAGGTGCCAAACCGGGTACGAAGCCGAAGACTTGTTCGGTCTGCCAAGGTAGCGGTCAACAGGAAGTCGTGCAAAATACACCGTTTGGCCGCATGGTCAATCGTCGTGCTTGTTCGAACTGTAATGGTTCTGGTCAAATCATTGAAGAAAAATGTACAACATGCAGCGGCAGTGGTAAAGTCCGCAAGCAGCGCAAAATTCACGTTCGCATCCCAGCAGGTGTGGATGACGGCGCTCAACTGCGCATGACTGGTGAAGGTGAAGGTGGTCTGCGAGGGGGACCAGCAGGAGACCTGTATATCGTCATTCGTGTGAAATCACATGATTTCTTTGAGCGTGAAGGCGATGATATCTACTGTGAAATTCCGCTTACATTTGCTCAGGCAGCATTGGGTGACGAAATTGAGATTCCAACGTTGACTGAAAAAGTGAAGTTGAAAATTCCAGCGGGTACACAAACCGGAACGTATTTCCGTCTTAAAGGCAAAGGAGTTCCACGCTTGCGCGGCATGGGCCAAGGGGATCAACATGTAAAAGTGGTTGTAGTCACACCAAGCAAGCTGAATGATGAGCAGAAAGATCTGCTTCGTCAAATCGCTGCACTGGATGGAGAGCAAACCCATGAACATGAACAATCCTTCTTTGACCGGGTGAAACGGGCTTTCCGCGGAGATTGAGCATCGACATATAACATATGTAAGGACACTACAGCGATTAATGCCGTGGTGTCCTTTTTTCATATACATAAGATTCAAGCTTGAGTGCTGCTCCTTCATTACATGACATTAGCTACCCATATAGGTGTCCCACATGGGAGATTTCTGCATAATATGAGCAATACTGCGGAAAGATAGCAAGGCGAGAACGATCATGCATAACTGTATGCGCAATATTGGGAAGTAGGTGAACCGAATGACCGAAAAAAACATTTTGGCCTATTTTCATAGTCCGGAGCAGGCCGAGGGGGCAGCCAAAAAGTTGGAAGCCTTGCGTGTGGAAGACCTGTCCATTAATCGTTTCAGCCGTTACGCAGGTATTGGACCCAGTGGCGCTTCCTATACTCCAGGAGTTTCCGGCAGCTTCTCATCATGGGTACCTGGCGCGCTTGGTACGAATGCAACAGCGGGAATCATGGCCGCAGCAGATCCCTCTGCAAGTGGCATGAGTGATGGTGGACAAGAAGGTCCAACCGGCAGAGATGTATTGTTAACAGTTGTGGTTGACGAAGCGGTTCATCACCGAGCGTTATCCATTATTGAACAAGCTGGTGGAATGATCTAGAAATAAGCGGACTAACTTACTTATTTTGAGGGAGGATTATAACGATGGCTGAACACGAACGCCCAGGCAAGATTTTAACCAAAACGGAAAAGATGAAACGGATGCAATCCGCTAAAAACGAAGATGTGGAATTCAGTGCTGAGGTCGCGGACCATGATGACGTAGAGGCACTCCGGCGCAGTGAAGCGGCTGATCGTCGTCAGGGACGGGAGCTTCATGAATGAAGAACGCTCGGCTGTAACCATCGAGGCGGTATTCACCAGCTGGTCGGAAGCCGAATCTGCACGAAGAGCTCTGGCATTGCTGCATCCGAATCAGTTGAGCATCGAGAGCCTTGCGAGCGAGTCGCTTGCAAGAGACACAGAACCGCAGGAGCGTATGGATGAAGCACCTACAGCTATAACAGGGGGATTCAGTGGCGAACTGAATGTGCTTGCACTCATCAGTGATGAACCTGAGATGTTGTCCAATGGCGAGGTCACGGATATGAAAGAACAACGTGCATCCGCTCCTTCTGGGCAAGAGATCCTACTGACCGTTTCATTACCAAGCGACTATCTCCCTCAGGCGGCAGAGATGATTACCCAGAATGGTGGGCGTTTTTGCTGAAGGTTCTCCCTTTTTTTAGCATAATTTGAAACAGGATATCCGAGCAGTTAGCTGCGGGTGTCCTGTTTTTTTGCTTTAAATCTCAGGAACGGTTTTGTGCTCCTGCTCCCTTGTGTAGTACAATGATTGGGATGTTTGAAAAATGAGGAGGAAAAATCAAGTATGTTATGGCATGAACTAACAATACATACCACAGAAGAAGCTGTGGAAATGATCTCGAATTTTTTGCATGAAGCAGGTGCTGGAGGGGTCTCGATCGAAGAATCTGGCACATTAAATAAAGAACGTGATACGTCTTATGGCCAGTGGTATGAGCTGCCTTTGAATGATATTCCAGAAGGTTTGGCTGTGATTAAAGGGTATTTCTCGGAAGGTACGGACATGGAAGCCCTTAAAGCAGAAGTTAACCCGAGAATTGAGCAGCTCTCCGAATTTGATATTGATGCGGGTGAGATTCGGTATGAGGTTCGTACGGTGGATGAAGATGACTGGGCTAACGCATGGAAACAGTACTTCAAGCCGGTCCGCGTATCCGATCGTTTGACGATCAAACCGACATGGGAAGACTACACACCCGAAAGTCCGGAAGAGAAGATCATCGAGCTGGATCCAGGTATGGCTTTTGGTACAGGTACACATCCGACAACCTCCCTATGCTTGCGGACGCTGGAAACGGTAATTCAGGGCGGCGAGGAAGTCATTGATGTGGGTACGGGCTCAGGTATTTTGGCGATCGGTGCCATTCAGCTGGGTGCAAAGCATGTTCTGGCACTGGATCTTGATCCGGTTGCAGTTTCGAGTGCGAAGGAGAACGTGCATCTGAACGGCCTGGAGGAGCAAGTTACGGTTAAAGAGAGTGATTCTCCTATCTGTTCTTGGAAGCCAAGATCCTGCATTAGGTGTTCAGCTGCCTGTGAAAGTGATCGTAGCCAATATTTTGGCCGAGATTATTATGCTGTTTATTGATGATGTATACAATGCACTGGAACCAGGCGGTGTCTATATTGCTTCAGGGATCTGGAAAAATAAAGAGCAGGTTGTGCATGATGCACTCGTTGCTTCCGGTTTTGAAATTAGTGCGGTCCACCGTGATGAGGACTGGCTGGCTTATGTTGCCAGAAAGAGGTAACGAATGGACTTTCTGAATTCGTTCTTTCGTTATCCCATTGATCAGCTCCCGTTTTTCCTGCTGACCATTCTGATTGCTTTCACTGTACATGAGTTTGCACATGCGTACTTTGCCAATAAATTTGGGGATCCGACCGCCAAGCTGCTGGGTCGGGTCACCCTTAATCCAGTAGTTCACTTTGACTTGTTTGGTGTACTGCTGCTTGTCATTGCCGGGTTCGGTTGGGCGCGCCCTGTTCCGGTCAACCGTGCGAATTTTGACAAACCAAGATTAATGGGTGTCATTGTATCGTTTGCTGGACCGCTCAGTAATTTGCTGCTAGCTGTTGTCGGAACGATTATATACGCTTCGCTGGTAGGTTCTGGCGTCATGGGCGGGATTGAGAATGAACGGCTGTTCACGGCGATTTCCACATTCTTTTACATGTTTAACCTGACGAACTTTTTCCTGTTTTTGTTTAACATGATCCCGCTGCCACCTTTGGATGGATATCGAATTCTTGAAGATATTTTACCACCGTCCATCAGTCGCAAGCTTCAAGGAGTGGAGCAATGGTCCATTTTCATCTTTCTACTAATTCTGATCATTCCTCCTTTGCAAAGAGTAACCATCCAACCTTTATACCAGTTGGCATATAACATGTATGTGGATTTCTCGTATTTGATTTTGGGCTTCTTTTGATAAGTTTGGATTCAAGGTTTTTTGGACTGAAATGCTGGTCAGAAGGACATAAAAGTTGTATGATCATCTGTGGCGATTGGATTCACGCCTGCCGCACGGCAGGGTGAATGCCAGTCATAACAGGAAAGAATAGGTGGATAAACCCATGCAGCGTTATTTTGTATCTGCAGAACAGCTTACAGAGCATTCTGTTGTCATTCTGGGAGATGATGCGCGCCATATCGGTAAAGTGATGCGTGGCAAGCCTGGAGATAAACTGATTGTCAGTGATGGACAGAGTCGTGAGGCTTTGGTGGAGATTGAGAGCATCGAAGCTGGCCAGGTAACGGCAAATATCGTGGAATCTCTGAAAATGGACCATGAAGCCCGTATTCGCGTAACGGTGGCCCAGAGCTTGCCGAAGGGTGACAAGATGGAGACGGTTATTCAGAGATGTACCGAAATCGGAGCGGTAGCCTTTGTACCTTTCCTCTCGGAACGGACGATTGTCCAATATGATGCCAAGAAAGAAGGCAAACGGTTGGAGCGGTGGCGCAAAATTGCCAAGGAAGCGCGCTGAACAAAGTCATCGGAATCGCATTCCATCCGTCGAGCAGCCACTTTCCTGGAAAGGGCTGCTGTCTTCTTTTGAGGGCTACAGTTTGGTATGTTATTGTTATGAAAAGGAGAACGGCAAGCAGCTGCGCGATGCGCTGAAACCGTTTATTGAACAGCTCGCACCTGATGCGGCTGCAGACGTGTTGATTGTGGTTGGACCTGAAGGCGGGTTCTCCGAAAGAGAAACGCTGGAAGCTGATCAGGCAGGCGCGGTATCCGTTGGGCTGGGCAAGCGAATATTACGTGCCGAGACCGCAGGGATGGCAGCGCTGACTTGTGTTTTATATGAATCCGGAGAAATGGGGGGAATGTAATTATGCCATCCGTGGCGTTTTACACCTTGGGCTGCAAAGTTAACTTTTATGATACAGAGGCGATCTGGCAATTGTTCAAAAATGAAGGTTACGAACAAGTGGACTTCGATGAACAGACAGCAGATGTATATCTGATTAATACATGTACGGTAACGAATACTGGGGACAAAAAGAGCCGTCAAATCATCCGTCGTGCCATTCGTCGCAACCCGGATGCGATTGTGGCAGTTACGGGCTGTTACGCCCAAACTTCGCCAGCAGAGATTCTCGACATTCCTGGAGTGGATCTCGTCATCGGAACGCAGGACCGGGATAAAATCTTACCTTATGTTCGCGAAATTCAGGAGTCCCGTCAGCCAGTCAATGCCGTACGGAACATTATGAAAACTCGTGTGTTTGAGGAGATGGATGTGCCGGACTTCGCGGATCGTACGCGTGCATTCCTGAAAATTCAGGACGGTTGCAACAACTTCTGCACGTTCTGCATCATTCCATGGTCACGCGGGCTCTCCCGCAGCCGGGAAGCAAACAGCATAGTTCAGCAAGCTCACCAGCTTGTACATGCCGGTTATAAGGAAATTGTGCTGACAGGCATTCACACCGGTGGATATGGTGACGATATGGAGAACTACGATCTGACTGATCTGCTGTGGGATCTGGATAAAGTGGAAGGCCTTGAACGGATTCGTATCAGTTCCATTGAAGCGAGCCAGATCGATGATCGGATGCTGGATGTCATTAAGCGTTCGGACAAGCTGGTACGTCACTTCCATATCCCGCTGCAAGCAGGCGATGACACCGTATTGAAACGGATGCGTCGCAAGTATACAACCGAAGAATTTTACAACAAAATGCTTCGTATTCGTGAAGCGATGCCGGATGTGGCTATTACAACGGACGTTATCGTTGGTTTCCCGGGTGAGACAGACGAAATGTTCCGTAACGGTTATGAATTAATGAAAAAAATCGGTTTCTCGGAGATGCACGTATTCCCGTACTCCAAACGTACAGGAACACCGGCTGCCCGAATGGAAGATCAGGTGGATGAAGAAGTCAAAAATGCCCGTGTGCATGAACTGATCGACCTGTCTGAACAAATGCAGCTGGCTTATGCACAGAAATTTGTAGGTCAGGTTCTGGATGTCATTCCGGAAGGTGAAGCCAAAGGCCGTGAAGGCAGCGGGAAATTGCATGGTTATAGCGATAACTACATTCAGCTCGTATTCGATGGCTCTACGGACATGATCGGTAAAGTGTGCCGCGTCAAAGTGACCGAAGCGGGTGTAAACGAAAGCCAGGCTACGCTGGTTCGTGTACTGGAAGATAATCTGAAGTCCGCAGCGATGTAATCGAGGCGTCAGTAAAACAAGGATTTCATTTCCTTGGGGAGCGTACCCGGGGAGATGAGGTCCTTGTTTTTCAACTAAAGGCAAGACATATCTGTGAACGGGGGAAACCAGAATGAACAAAAAGGAAATATCCGCAGGCGGTGTAGTCTATCGTAAAGGGGAAGACGGCAGTCTTCAAATTCAGCTTATTGTTGATCGTTATGGCAAAACAACACTTGCCAAAGGCAAGATGGAAGCAGGGGAAACGGTAGAGGAAACCGCCTTGCGCGAGATTTTGGAAGAGACAGGCATGGTCGGCCGAATTGTGGAGCCTGTCGATATCATTGCCTACACATATCAGCACGTTGAATTTGGCCCGGTAGACAAGGAAGTTCACTATTATCTGGTTGAAGCAGAGAGCGGAAACCTGCAGCCGCAGATCGAAGAGATCAAGGGAGTCGATTGGTACGCACCAGAAGAGGCCTGGTCAAGACAGCAGCAGAACGGTTACGACAACAACGATAACATTTTGCGCGTGGCACTGAACAAGCTGGGCATTAACGTATAGTGCTTTGCCGTAGGGCGATGCTTGGTTTTTTTCCAAGTAGAGGAGCCAAGCATCATGCCGCGGGCGATTTCGCTGATGGAGCGGAGGCCGGTGGTTTTTTGTGCCAGATTGGCAGATAGCACAGGGGTAATGCAAGCAGTGAGCTGATGATGTTAAAAAGGGTCTGGGCATGCGCAATCTGTGCCCCGTAGTCCGCTGACAGCCAAGCTGAAGCTGCATGCAGCAACCCGATCAGCGGCATAAAAAGCAAGGCTCCCGCAATGTTCAATACAACATGGGAGGCTGCAACGAATTTGCCCGCAGATGCTCCGCCAGCAGCTGCAATGACAGCCGTGATACAAGTCCCTACGTTGGATCCGATCACAATGGCAATACCAATCTCCACAGGCAGCACTCCAGTAGCCGCCAGCGTAATCGCCATGCTGATGACAGCTGCGCTGCTATGAATGAGAGCTGTAAGGCAGGCACCAGCCAGAAACCCCCACCACAGGCTGTCAGCCGAGCGATCCAAAAACCACTGGAATACGCCCATGCTGCGCAGGGGGACGGCGATGGATTGCATGACTTGAATGCCGGTCATCACCAAAGCAAAACCGGCAGCTGCAAGAAAGCTGTATTGTGAGTTAATTAGGAATCTTCGGGTGTGTTCGGGGGCTGCTTGATTGCGTTCACTAAGAACAACAAAGACAGCCCAACCTGTAAGAGAAATGACTAGCAAGGGCAGGGCAGCACGTCCAATCTGTAACCCAATCAACTCGGTTGTCAGACATGTACCGATGTTCGTGCCCAGAATAATGCCTAGTGTGCGACCATAGGTAATTAATCTTGCATTCGCGAGACCAATGGTGAGCACCGTAACGGCGGTACTGCTCTGTAGTATTGCCGTGGCTCCTGCACTGAAAGCCATGCCTTTCCATGGAGCCGAAGTAGCTCGGTTAAGCCACCCGGCCAGCATTGGCCCAGCCATTCGCTGCAAGGCCGTTTCCATCAGTTTCATTCCACCAAAAAAGATAATTAGCCCATATATGAGCGGCAGCACAATATCTCTGAACATCCCGTTTCATCATTCCTTCCGTGCCTAGTCGTTATCTCATCTTATGAATAAGAGAGGACAACCATGACAGCCGGAGATCATTGGTGCGAACTGAATTGGATCAGAAGACCAATCCGTCCCGTAGCGGCAACATATACTTTGCCATTTTCGTAATTTAGGATTGGGTTTTAACCTATTCACCTCACCATTCAAAAGAGACGGTGATTCGTGCAAACGGAGCGGAGGGGACGGAATTGGATCAGAGGAAGCGAAGCGTTCGCGTTTATCCCTGGATTTTCCCTTTGTAAAAAGGGAATCAAAAAAAATCCAGGGATAACAGCGATCGGAAGACCAATCCGTCCCCGCAGCGGTCTCCATTTGCACCAAACCTATCTTTTCAACTAACTAACTACAAAGGAAGTGGATTTACCTTGCCATCGGTTACACTGGAACGCAGTCGCAAAAAGCGGCTTGAACATGCTCATCCATGGATATATAACAACGAAATTGCCTCTGTTGACGGTAACCCCGAACCGGGAGATCTGGTCAACGTATTGAATCATCAAGGTCGTTATCTGGCGACAGGATACTATAACCCGGCTTCACAGATTACTGTGAGAGTCGTTTCATATCAACTGCTGGAGTTTGAGCAGATGGACACCGCCTTTTTTGCCGCTCGCTTCAGCGACTGCCTGCGTCACCGGGAACGTTTTATCCAGGATGGAGAGGCGTATCGCCTCGTTTATGGAGAAGCTGATTTTTTGCCGGGTCTGATCGTGGACCGTTTTGGCAGTGTTCTCGTTGTGCAGCTGCTTACCTTGGGAATGGATCGCTGCCGTGAAGCCATCGTACAGGCTCTGATTGAAGTGATGCAGCCGGAAGGAATCTATGAGCGCAGTGATGTGCCGATTCGGGAGCTGGAAGGACTCGAGCAGACTAAAGGACCGCTGTACGGGGAGTGCCCACGTCATGTGACGGTAACCGAAAATGGCTTGCTTATTAAAGTGGATATCGTGGAAGGCCAGAAAACAGGCTATTTCTTCGACCAGCGCGAGAATCGGGCGGCAATTGAACCGCTTATGAAGGGCTGGGGCTATAAAAGCGGAATTACGTTGCAGGAAGTGGAACAAGAGGGAAGCCATCAGCTGCTGCCTGTAAATAAAAGTGGTAAAGTGGTAACCTTCCCCTATTGGGATGGGGCTACTGTGCTGGAGTGCTTCTCGCACACGGGCAGCTTCACGTTGAATGCTTGCAAATATGGAGCCAAAAAAGTCACATGCCTGGATATTTCAGAGCATGCTATTGAAAGTGCCCGCACCAATGTAGAATTGAATGGTTTTACGGATCGGGTAGAATTTGTTGTCGCTGACGCCTTTCAGTATTTACGTGAACAGGTCAAGGGAGTAGAAGAGCGTTCCGTACGTGCACGGGCTGCCGAACAGAAAGTGGATACCTCCAAAGCGCTTGCAGCTGGCGGCGGGAAAACATTTGATGTGGTCATTCTTGACCCACCTGCCTTTGCCAAAACCAAATCAGCAGTCAAAGGCGCCTGCCGTGGATACAAGGATATTAACCTGCATGGCATGAAGCTTGTGAATGAAGGCGGGTATTTGGTCACAGCGAGCTGTTCGTATCATATGCGTCCCGATCTCTTCCTGGAAACGATTGCGGATGCTGCCGAAGATGCGGGCAAGGTACTGCGCCTGATTGAATGGAAAGCTGCCGGCAAGGATCACCCGCAAATTTTGGGTGTAGATGAAGGGCATTACTTGAAATTTGCCATTTTTGAAGTGCGCAGCAAAACAAACTGATCTGTCATTTTGTTAAAAGTTGACGTTAATAAACAAGTCCACGGTGTAATAAGCTGTGGGCTTGTTTCGTGTTACAGGAAATCATTTGCCTTTACCGGATTGTGGCAAACGTATGTTCCGAACCAGGTCAGATATGTTATACTGGGAATTAAAATCTTGTTCGTGATGGTTTGGAGGATTAGACATGTCTGTACGCTTTATTATTGGCCGGGCAGGCAGCGGCAAGACGACGCTGATTACCCGGGAAATTACGTCTTTGCTTCAAAAGGAACCTCAAGGCAAACCACTCATATGGTTGGTTCCGGAACAAAGCTCGTTTCGCACCGAGCAGGCTCTGGTTTCTTCTGGCGCGATCAAAGGCACTGTGCGTGCAGAAGTATTGGGTTTTCGCCGATTAGCCTATCGTATCATGCAGGAAGCGGGTGGTTCTGCGCGGATTCCAATCGGAGCCGAGGGGAAAAAGATGCTGCTTTATAAAGTACTACAGCGGCGCAAGGAAGAGTTGAAACTTTTTGGCGCTTCGGGCAATCAATTGGGCTTTATAGGGCATTTGAATGATTTGTACAGTGAGTTTAAGCGTTATGAACTAGATCCCGGCTTGTTGGAAGAAGGTCTTTCTACTTGGAATACGTCTTCTTCAGCACCGATCCTGGGTGACAAGTTACATGATTTGCTTCTTATATATCGAGATTATGAACAGGAACTAACGGAACTCTACATCGATAATGAAGACACGCTGACAGAACTGAACGAACGTTTGGCAGAGAGTGAGCTTCTTCAGGATGCACAAATCTGGATTGACGGTTTTCAGGGCTTTACCCCACAGGAAATGAGCGTAATTGGAAGACTGATGCTCCAGTCCTCTTCAGTTACCATTACGTTGACCCTGGACCGGCCATATGATCACGGGGCGCTGCCCAGCGAATTAGATCTGTTCCATCCAACAGCGAGTGCATATGCGCGTCTCAAAGGTATGGCAGATGATTTGGGAGTCTTGAGCGAAACGACAGTGCTGCAGCCGGCTGTTTTGCCAAGGTATGAGCACAGCCCTGGCTTGGCCCATCTGGAATCTGGTTTCGACCGAAGGGTTCGTTGGAAAAGTGATGGCCGCGATGCGGGCGTGAAGTTATACGCAGCCGAAAATCGCAGGGCTGAGATGGAAGGTGCACTGCGTGAAATACGCAGATTGGCACAGGAGGAAGGCGTGCGTTACCGGGACATGGCCGTACTCGTTCGTCAGCTGGATGCCTATGCCGATATTGCCGAACCGTTATTCCGGGACTATGACGTGCCAGTCTTCCTGGATCGCAGAAGAAGTGAGCTTCATCATCCGCTCTCCGAATTTATTCGTTCTGCAATTGATATCGTTCGTCGCCGCTGGCGTTACGAAGATGTATTTCGCTGTGTCAAAACGGATCTGCTGCTTCCTCGTGATGGTTCCATCACTCGTGAAGATATGGACCAGCTCGAAAATTATATACTCGCGTGTGGAATTCACGGATACCGCTGGACCGACGGCAAGCCTTGGAAATACGTCCCGAGTCTGTCTCTGGAAGACAATGGACAGGACGGCCGAAGCCGAGGGCGGGAACAAATGCTGTCGCTCATGGAAAAATGCCGAACGGTCATTACGGGTCCGATGGCTGCGTTTGAGAAACGCATGATCAAGGCCAAGACGGCAAGAGAACAGTGTGCTGCACTATACGGACTGCTCGAAGACGCAGAAATTCCCTGGAAGCTGGATATGATGTCTGCTGAGGCAACAGCTCAGGGCGACCCGGAGCGTTCGCGGGAACATCGTCAGATGTGGGGAGCTGTCCTGGATCTGCTGGACCAGATGGTAGATATGATGGGAGCGGAACGACTGGACATCGATCTGTTTGCGGGCCTGATGGAGACGGGGTTGACTGAGCTGAAGCTAGGACTTGTTCCGCCAGCGCTGGATCAGGTGCTGGTCGGTTCCATGGACCGGACACGGCTGCAGGATATCCAGTATGTATTCATTCTGGGAGCCGTTGACGGTGAACTCCCGGCTGTGCCGCAGGAAGATGGCGTGTTAACGGAGCAGGAGCGGGAGCTGCTGACCGAAAGAGGTCTCGGCCTTGGACCTGGAACAACAAGACGAATGCTGGACGAGCGTTTCCTGATCTATACCGCCTTGACTGCTGCAAGTAAGCAGTTGTGGTTAAGTTACCCTGTGGCTGATGATGAGGGCAAAACGCTTTTGCCTTCGGAAATCATGAGACATGTACGAAAAATGTTCGGATTGAATGAAACGCCGCTTCTTGCACAGCCGCCAGTAACGGGTTTGGAAGAAGCTCACTGGCCTTACGTTATTCATCCAGAGCAGAGTCTGTCGGTTCTGATTGGGCAGCTGCGCAGATGGCGCAGGGGTGAAGAGATTCCTGAACTCTGGTGGTCGGTCTACAACTGGCACTGCACCAATGAGAGCCTCAGACCTCAGCTGGAGCGATTGCTGGGCTCCATTTTTTATCGCAATCGTGCATTGCCACTGCGCACTTCGACAAGCCGCCGATTGTATGGCACGGAGGTGCGGACAAGCGTTTCGCGAATGGAACGATTCGTGGCATGTCCATTCTCCCATTTTGCCTCGCACGGATTACGGTTGAAAGAGCGTCAGTTATATCGTCTTCAAGCTCCGGACATTGGGCAGCTGTTCCATGCTGCCCTGAGTCAGCTGGCGATACGACTGCGTGAAGAGAACCGCAGCTGGGGCAGCCTCTCTCCGGAACAATGCCGCAAGGAAGCGGAGCAAACGGTGGATCAGATCGCCCCGCAGCTTCAGGGCGAGATTCTGCTTAGCACGAAGCGTTACGGCTACATTTTCCGCAAACTGAAGGATATTGTAAGCCGGGCTTCGGTCATTTTGGGTGAGCAATCCAGACGGGGAAGTTTTGAACCTATTGGTCTTGAGCTGGACTTTGGGCCTGGCAAACCCTTGCCGCCTCTTCGTTTCGAACTGGAGAACGGGTGTGTGATGGAGATTGTGGGCAGGATTGACCGGGTTGATGTGGCCGAGGGAGAAAATGGACTTTTGCTTCGGGTAATTGACTATAAATCAAGCCAGACGGATCTCAAATTGCATGAAGTGTACTACGGACTGTCCCTGCAGATGCTTACGTATCTGGAAGTACTGCTTAGTGCTGCCGAAGAGTGGCTGGGAGAAACGGCGATGCCTGGGGGAACATTGTATTTCCATGTGCATAACCCATTGCTGCAATCTGCGAACGGCATGACCTCAGAACAGGCGGGACAGGAATTGCTGAAACGATTCAAAATGAAGGGCCTGCTTCTGGCAGATCGTGATGCCATTGCACAGATGGATAACACGCTGGATAAAGGCTACTCGGCCATCATTCCTGTTGCACTCAAGGCGGACGGCAGCTTCTATAGCAGCGCAGCGGTAGCTACGCCAGACCAGTGGGACACGCTGCTCGCATCTGTTCGAGGCAATATCCGGGAGATCGGGACCCGCATTACGGATGGGGATGTGGCCATAGAGCCTTATCGCATTCAGCAGGAGGTTGCATGCACATTCTGTCCGTTTAAACCTGTTTGTCAATTTGATGAGAATATTGAAGGCAATGAATATAATCTGTTGTCCAAACCGGGCAAACAGCAAATCTGGGACATGCTGTCACACAACAAGGGAGGGGAGACGTCATGACGAATATGCCAAAACCGGAAGGCAGCTTCTGGAGCGATGACCAGTGGAGTGCAATTTCCCAGAGTGGTGAAGACATTCTCGTTGCTGCAGCAGCGGGATCGGGTAAAACAGCTGTGTTGGTCGAACGGATTATTCGTAAAATAGCTGATCCTTCTCGTGGTTTCAGTGTGGATCGATTGTTGGTGGCTACCTTTACGAAGGCGGCTGCTGCTGAGATGAAGCAGCGTATTCGGGAAGCACTTGAACGTGCACTCGAGGAAGAACCTGAGGAAGAGCATCTGCGCAAACAGTTATCGCTGCTTGGGCGAGCTTCAATCACAACGCTGCATTCATTTTGTATGGAAGTCATCCGCCGTTACTATCAGCAAATTCCGCTTAACCCGGCTTTTCGAATATTGAACGAGAATGAAGCCGAAATGCTGCGTCAGGAGCTCCTGGAAGAGCTGTTTGAAGATAAATACGGGGAAGAAGGCGAAGGCAGCACATTCCGTGAGCTTGTGGACTGGTTCAGCGGTGAACGGAACGATGATGCCATGCACCGGCTTGTGCAGCGCCTGTATGATTTCTCGCGCAGTCACTCCTGGCCGGATCACTGGCTCGCGGGAATGGCGTCTGCATTTCAAGTTGAAAGCGTAGAGG
This sequence comes from Paenibacillus sp. PvP094, assembly GCF_040546835.1. Classification (NCBI taxonomy): domain Bacteria; kingdom Bacillati; phylum Bacillota; class Bacilli; order Caryophanales; family Paenibacillaceae; genus Paenibacillus; species Paenibacillus sp. PvP094. The sequence continues at coordinate 3,879,431 of NZ_JBEPOM010000001.1, forward strand.
CCCTTGGTCATTCAGCATGGGTACAGAGCATTTTACGTGATGCCGCACTTACCCTGAGCGGTGCAGCGGGGCTCTTGCGTCAAGGCATTGGCATTGCGTTGCAGCCGGAAGGCCCAAAACCGTATGCGGATACCTTAAAGGAAGATCTGGCCATGGTGGAGGAGCTCCTGTCTGCCGTGGAGGTTATGCCATGGGAGAGACTGCCTGAAGTATTTCAGCCCGCAGCTTTTGGCAAGCTGAAGCCCTGCAAAAAGGATCAAACCGATCCGGCTCTGCAGGAACAAGTGAAGGAACTTCGGGAGGCTGCAAAAAAGGCAATCACCGATCTGAAAGGCTCGCTCTTTGGCCGGAGTGCATTTTCCTTCTGGAAGGAGCTGGAGCAGGCTGCTCCGCTCATGCAGGAACTGTCCAAACTTGTAAGTGAGTTCGGCGAACGTTACAAGCTGGCCAAACAAGAACGTGGGCAGGTTGATTTTAGCGATCTGGAACATTATTGTCTTCACATTTTGCGTCATGAGGATTCCACGCCAGAGCTCTCCATGCCTTCAGATGCAGCAATGGAATACAGAGCGCGTTTCGATGAAGTGCTGCTGGATGAATATCAGGATACCAATACCGTTCAGGAAGATATCGTAAAGCTAATTTCCAGGGAGAATCCGGGCAATCGCTTTATGGTAGGAGATGTGAAACAGAGTATTTACCGTTTCCGCTTGGCTGAACCTGGACTATTTCTGAATAAATATCGTCAATACGACTCTCGCACCCAAAGTGATGAAGGAGAAGCAAGCACGCGGCGTGCAGGCAGACGCATTGACCTGGCACGAAACTTCCGCAGTCGTGCTGAAGTGGTTCATTCGGTAAATATGCTGTTCCGGCAGCTCATGAATGAGGGTGTAGCTGAGATCGCTTATGACGAACGGGCCCAGCTTGCCTATGGAGCTTCGTTTCCACCAGAAACCGAGGGAGATGAGGCTTATACACCGGAACTGCTTCTGATTGACCGACAAGGGGGAGGCCCGGATCTGGGGGAGAGTGTAGATGAAAATGGAGATCACCTGGCGTCGGCTGAACTGGAAAGTGCCGAACTGGAAACGGCTCAACTGGAAGCAAGGGCCATGGCTCGGCGCATTCGGGAGATCGTTGGTGATACTGATCAGCCTGCGCTGAATGTGTATGATAAGGCGTTAAAAACAATGCGTCCTGCCCGTTACGGCGACATTGTCATCCTGCTGCGCTCTGCCTTGATGTGGGCTCCGTTAATGATCGAAGAATTCAGGCAGCAGGGAATTCCGGCCGGAGGGGAGCAGAGCAAGGGTTATTTTCAGGCAACGGAAGTGGAGATCATGTTATCCCTGCTTCAGATCGTGGACAACCCAAGACAGGATATTCCGCTCGCTTCAGTCCTTCGTTCACCGATTGTGGGCTTAAATGAAGAGGATTTGGCACAAATCCGTCTGGGGGATAAAAGGCAGTCTTTCTATGATGCAGTTGTATCTGCTGCTCAGATCGGGCAAGTGACCAATGATGATTCGTCTGCAGTACAGATGCAATGGCCGGAAATCTGGACAGAACTGGAACAGGCCAAGCAAGAGGCTGCTGTTACAGCAGAGTCAGTGGTATCTGAGCAGCAATCTCTGCATGAGGATAGCAAAAAGGATGGTTATCATGATCCAGGAGAGCACTCAGTCAATGCAGGGACGGATTTAAAGCAGAAATTATTTCATTTTATGGGCCAGCTGGAGCAATGGAGGCTTGAGGCACGTCAAGGCAGCCTAAGTGAACTCATTTGGCGTATATACAGGGAGACTGGCTATTTGGACTGGATAGGTGGTCTTCCGGGAGGTATACAGCGTCAAAGCAACCTGAAAGCCCTGTATGACCGTGCACGACAATATGAAGAATCGACGTCGAATCGGGGGTTGTTCCGCTTTTTGACCTATGTCTCCAGACTTCGTGAGAATGGTGGGGATCTGGGAACAGTGGCGGGATCGGGCGAACAGGACAATGCGGTCCGAATCATGACCATTCACCGGAGTAAAGGCTTGGAGTTTCCGGTTGTATTTGTGGCTGGCATCTCCAAAATGTTCAACCAGCAGGATCTGAATGCACCGTTCTTGATGCACAAGGAGCTTGGATTCGGTCCAAGATTTGTGGATCGGGAAAATAGGGTGGCTTATCCCACACTGGCTAATCTCGCCATTCGACGCAGAGCCCAGTTTGAGCTGCTGGCTGAGGAGATGCGGGTACTGTATGTCGCACTGACTCGGCCCAAGGAGAAAATGATTCTGGTTGGGACAGTTAAGGATGCTGCCAAAAAGGCAGCCGCCTGGTCACAGATCAAAGACAGTTCGGAACTGATTCTGCCGGATTACCTGCTCGTGGCAGGACGAAGCTATCTGGATTGGATCGGACCGTCTCTAATTCGTCATCCGTCGGCGGCTTCATTACGCGAACTGGCTGGTGTACAAGACTCCTATGCTACTTGTCTGATGGATGATGAATCACGCTGGAGCATTTCAGTCATGTCTGCCGACTGGGTATCGAGAGAGACCTTTGTGGATTCAAAACATGGCGAGGAAGACGAATTGGCAGAAGCTCGCCAAGAACGAATGAAAGCTCTACAAGCTGTGAAACCGGTGATTTTACATCCCTCCACAATCCATGGCGAGATGGATCGAGATTTACCAGATGAGCCATCACGAGATGATGTGAAGGTTGATGGGGTCGGAATGGAAACCGAATGGATGCAAAACGTAGAGCGGCGCCTATCATGGACGTATCCATATGAAGCGGCAACCCAGGTGGCTGCGAGCACGTCCGTCTCAGAGTTAAAGACAATGCTTGCGATACAGGACCATCAACCTCTCCAAGTGATGGAGGAGCTGGAAAGACAAATGGATGATGCGGAGGTTCTCGAAAACCCGCAGTCCGAACATAAGGTCAGTGAGACACATCATGGCCGGACGGATGTCACGATTGAGCATTCCTTCAAATTGCATCTGCGCCGCCCGAAGTTTATGGAAGAGAAACAGTTGACGGGGGCTAAGCGCGGGACCGTGTATCATACGTTGATGCAGCATTTACCTTTGGATGGAACGAATGTGGATGCCGCGATTGTGGAACAGACGCTTGCAAGACTGACCACACTTCAGATTTTGCTGCCTTATCAGGCAGAAGTGATTGAACCTGAACATTTGGCTCAATTCTTTCAGACGGAACCAGGCACGGAGCTGCTGCGAGCTGACTGGGTAAAACGGGAGATTCCTTTTATCTATGGACTTCCAGCAGAGCATTCTCCCGCCGAATGGGTGCAGCATCTGTCATCGAATGTGGGAATGCAATCCCTGGATGAAGACAGCGGACTACAGGCCTCGCTCGAGAATGAAACCGTACTTGTACAGGGGATCATTGATTGCCTCTACGAGGTGGACGGTGAGCTTACGCTGCTGGATTACAAAACGGACCGGGTGCTGGAACATCGCGGAGGATTAAACGAACTGACCAGAAACTATCGTTTTCAGCTGGAGCTGTATGGCCGGGCGATTGAAGATATTTTGGGACGCAAGGTAGATCGGAAGTGGCTGTACTTCTTTGATGGTGGACATGCTGTAGAACTTTAATGGAGCAGCTTGAAACGGAAGATATATTCGTTATATGTGCTTGCGATTGACGATGAAAGTCACGAAGGGGACGAATCGGTTTCTTAGAAACGATGGTGTCCCCTTTGTTTCCGCATTGGCTAGTGACATTCAGGAATGAGCTTCTAATATTTAGGGATAGGCACTCTTATGATTAGGTTTTTGTAGGGAGAGGGGATGAACGGAATATGCGTATCTTGCACACCGGTGACTGGCATTTGGGAAAAACGTTGGAAGGAAGAAGCAGGCTGCGTGAGCAGGAAGAATTCGTCGATGAACTTGTTAGACTGGCAGATGAGCAGCAGGCTGATGCAGTGTTGATGGCTGGCGACGTGTATGACTCGGTCAATCCGCCTGCTTCGGCAGAGCAGCTGTTTTACGAGGCGGCAGCCAGGCTTACCGAGCGGGGAAGACCACTGGTAGTCATTGCAGGTAACCATGATCAGCCGGAACGGGTAGCCTCTGTGACACCACTTGTAAACAGACAGGGGATTACACTTGTGGGTATGCCAACGGCGGAAGCGGTGACTATTCATGCGCCTAGAACAGGCGAGACTGCCAAAATTGCTGCACTGCCCTATCCTTCAGAGGCAAGGCTTAATGAAGTTCTCACCACGGATGGTGATGAAAATGTGCTTCGTCAAGCTTATAGCCGCCGGGTTGGCATGCTCATGCAGCGTCTGGCTAACTCATTTGGTCCGGATACGGTGAATTTGGCGATGAGTCACATATATGTGCTGGGCGGGGTTGAAAGCGATTCGGAGCGCCCAATTCAGGTGGGCGGGGCTTACACAGTAGACCCATCTTCACTATCGATCGGTGCCCAATATACAGCACTTGGACACCTTCATCGCGCTCAGGCTGTGAAAGGGGACGGCGTGATTCGGTATAGCGGATCGCCGCTGGCCTACAGCTTCTCGGAAGCAGGACAGAGCAAATCGGTAACGATGGTGGATTTGGCGCCAGGCGGAACTCCGAATGTAGAAGAAGTGCTGTTGTCCTGTGGACGCCCCCTAGTGCGCTGGAAGGCACGCGGAGGTCTGGCCGAGGTGTATCGCTGGTTGGAAGAGGGAAGAGACGCCCAAGCATTCATTGATATGGAAGTGTGGCTGGACGATGCCATGTCACTCAAAGAGATCCAGCAGCTGCGCAAGTCACATGATGGCATTATTCATATCCGTCCGGTGTATCCGGAGATGGCCGCTGCCGGATTGCTGGAGCAGCGTTCCGAGCTGCCTGTGCATGAATTGTTCCGCAAGTTCTACCAGCGTCAGACGGGCGGGGCACAGCCGGAGGACAGTCTGGTACAGCTATTCCTTGAATTGGTGGACGAGGACGAGCCAGGTGTGCGTGAGGAGGTCGAAGGAAGATGAAGCCGATTTTATTAAAAGTGGCCGGATTGCAAAGTTATCGTGAAGCTCAGGAGATTGATTTTACGGTACTGACGGAAACCGGATTATTCGGAATTTTCGGCCCAACGGGCAGCGGAAAGTCTTCCCTGCTGGATGCCATTACTCTTGCCATGTACGGAAAGGTCGAGCGGGCAGTTAACGGAACTCAGGGGATTATGAATCATGCTGAGGATGCCCTCGCAGTCGCTTTTACCTTCGAACTGTCGTCAGCTGAAGGAGCGCGAAGATTTCGGGTGGAACGGCGTTTTAAGCGAAATAACGAAATATCGGTAAGCAATACGATCAGTAAATTTATTGAGACCGTAAATGGAGAGGAACAGGTGCTCGCTGACAAGCTAGCTGATGTGAACCGCTGTGTGGAAGAAGTGATCGGGCTCAAAATGGATGATTTTACGCGGGCTGTAGTGCTTCCTCAAGGGAAATTCGCTGAGTTTCTATCGCTGAAAGGTAGTGAACGACGCCAGATGCTGCAGCGGCTGTTTCATTTGGAAAAGTACGGGGATCAGCTTGCCATTAAGCTCAGCCGGCGCGTGAAGGATAACGATATGGTTCATCAAGCGCTCTTGGCAGAGCAGCAGGGTCTTGGCAATGCAAGTCAAGAAACGCTGGAAGAAACCAAACGTCTTCTGCAGGAGGCCGTGAAGCATGCGGAGCTCTCCCGTCAGACACTGGATGAAGCTGTGAAGGAAGCGGAACAGCTGGGTAAAATACGTGAATTAAGTCATGAACGCCAGAAGCGTCTGGATGAACAACATAAGCTCAAAGCTCTCGAACCGCAAATCGAAACCGGGGAGCAGCGCTTGAAACAGTCAAGCTCAGCAGATGCTATACTGCCCGCGCTTCAGACGATGCGGGATGCAGTTACCCAGCAGAAGCTGCGACAAACTGCAGCTTCTGCTGCACATGAACAAGCCGTGGAACACGAACGATTATCTGTGCTTGAAGCAGAAAAGGCCGAAACGACACGTGTACAGCTGGCTGAGGGCGAACCCAAGCTGCTGCTTCGGCTGGAGCAGTTGGAACAGGCCAAAGAGCTGCAGCGGGAACGAGACAGTCTTCTGGAGGACAGCGCACGTTTGAAGCAGCTTCTGGAGAAAGGACAGGCTGAGCAGGAAGTTCATGGCCAGCAGCTGGAGAAGGAAAAAGAACTGCAGCAGCGTGGACGAAAACGACGGGAAGAATTGCAGGAAAGTCTGAAGCCAAATGAAGTCAAGTCAGAGGAGCGAAGACAACTGCAAGCTGCGCTGGAGCTTCGGCATCGGCTGGATACGGCAGCAGAGCAGCTGCGTCAGAACCAGGCTGAGATGGAGACGTACAAGCAGTCTGCCAGCCTGGCAGAAAGCAAACTTCAGGCAGCGATAGGCGAAGAGGAACGCTTGAAAGAACAGCGGAAGCTGTTGATTGAACAGGCGTCGGCGGGTCTGGAGGCCATGCTTGCTTGTGAGCAGGACATCGGCCGTGAACAAAGCCTGCTGGCCGGCGCGGAGGAGCAGCTGCGCGGCTCGATGCGCGAGCAGGAGCTGCACCGGCTCTCCTCCGCCTTGCGCGCCGAGCTGCGTGACGGCGAGCCATGCCCGGTGTGCGGCTCCGCACACCACCCGCTCCCGGCTGCGCCGCCGGGAGAAGGTCCGCACGCAGGCGATGCGGACCTGGAATTGCTGCGCAGCCTGCAGGCAGAGCTGCAGGAGCTGCGCTTCGGGCTGCGCCAGCAGCTGCACGAACGTCGCAGCCTGCTGACGCAGCTTGGCGCCGCGGCCGGCGAAGCACCGGCCGCAGCCGAGGCCGCGCCTGCGGCAGCGGAGCAAGAGCCCGCAGGTTTGCCCGTACACGGGCACTCACCTGCGGACTGGGCGGCGCGTGCCGCTGCGCTGCGCGAGACCGCGCGTGCGCTGGCTGACGCCGCGACGCAAGTGCAGGCGCAAGCCGCCGCGTTGCAGCAGGCGGCTGTGGGTGCGCAGCAGCGCCGCATGGAGGCGGCAGCCGCGCAGGAGGCCGGCCGTGCCGGTCTCGTCCAGGCGGAGCGCAAGCTGGCCGAAAGCGAGGCAGCAGCGGCGGCATTGCAAGGCCGCTGGGCCGCAGAACTGCCCGGCATCGCCCCAGAGGAGGCTGTCGCCCTTCACCAGGCGATGCAGGAACGCGATGCACGTGCCGAAGACATCAAGGAACGGCTGAACAAGAGTGTCACGTTTTTGGAAGAAAAGGAACAGTCCGTACAGTCCCTCCAACAAAAGCTGGTTGAACTGGACAAACAGCTGATCCAGTGGCAAACCGAGTGGCAGGGAAACCGTAAACAGCTGGCCGAGAAGGAAGAACGACTGCGCCAGTGGGTGGGCGAACAACGTGTAGAAGAGCTCATCGCTGTCACGCAGTCACAGCTGGATGGGCTGCGAAAAGCAGCAGCCGACTCGGCCCGGCGCTTCAAGGAAGCGGACAACCTGAAACAGGAGTCTGCCAAGAAAGACGTCATGGCCAGACAGGCCCTGACTTCAGCATCGGAGCATCTGGAACAGGCGCAGGCACGCTGGCAGCAATTGCTTGATCAATCTCCATTTGACTCTGAACAAGCCGTTCTGGAGGCAGCGATTCCTGCAGACGAGGCTGAGCGACTGGCAGCAGAGATTCAGCATCATCGTGAAAGGGAACGTGAGCTGGTTTCCCAGCTGCGTGAACTGGAGCAAAAGCTGGGTGGAGCAGAAGTGTCCGAAGAGCAGTGGTTAGCCTGCACAGAACGTCTGAAGTTACGACGTGCTGAGGATGAAGCTGCGCTAAGTGCGAAGGCTCGTGCAGAACGGGATCTGGAAGATGTTCAGCAGCGTCACGTTCGCTGGACCGAATTGGAGAACAAACGGGTAGAAGTGAGTCATCACGGGGAGCAGCTCAGCAAACTGCAGGCAGCCTTTAGAGGCAATGCATTTGTAGAGTATATTGCAGAAGAGCAACTCATGCAGGTTAGCCAAGCTGCGTCACAGCGTTTGCGTTTTCTTACGAAGCAGCGCTATTCACTCGAGGTGGATTCGGGCGGTGGATTTGTCATCTGCGATGATGCCAACGGCGGAGTTAAGCGTCCGGTATCCACTTTATCTGGTGGAGAGACCTTCTTGACCTCGTTGTCCCTGGCACTCGCCTTGTCCGCACAGATTCAGCTGCGCGGCCAGTACCCGCTTCAATTCTTCTTCCTGGATGAAGGATTTGGAACATTGGACCCGGATCTGCTGGATACGGTCATTACATCGCTTGAGAAATTGCATGATGACCGTTTGGCCGTCGGGGTCATCAGCCACGTACCGGAACTGCGGGCTCGTCTGCCGCGCAAGCTGGTTGTTATTCCTGCGAGCGAAGCGGGAGGCGGTTCCCGGGTAGTATTGGAGAGTCTCTAATATACAGATTTTTTTGCCTGCTCCGAAAGCTAATAAAGTTATCTGACTTTAACAGCAGGAGAATCGGTATTGACTTGCTTCCACTGTAAAATAAGAGGATATTTAAATTGAATCTTGTGAATTGGAGTGAGTTACCTCACAGATACAGGTTCAACCAGCTGTTATACTACAGTCAAGCCGACATACCTTATGTAAAGTACCCCGGCGGACGTTTGATCAGGAAGCTTCCCGGTCAGACGTCCGCGGCAGCTGATTTCATTCGAAATCCGCTCATGGGGTGCTTCTTTTTTTTTTGCCCTGTTCCTTTAGTGTCAATTCGCCCAGATCTGAATACCATGAAAGGGTGATGAAGCACGATAAGGGAGGCGTACTGAAGTGGAGAAGTTGGAAGCGAAGAAGATCTGTAAGGAACACATTCATCGTTATGTATGTGTACAGATGAAGGATGGAAGTCATTATGACGGTATTATGGAAAATGTGGATGACGACATGATTTATTTGGCAGTGCCTGTTGGTCCTGAAGCCGCGCATCATGCAAATTGGGGACCAAACGCGATGCCGGGAGCAGGTTATCCCGTATCTCATGCTCGTGGATATTATCCGGGGTACGGTTACCCGTATCCATATCCATATCCCTATCCATACTATGGTTACGGTCGCAGACGTTTTAACAGACTGGTGCTTCCCTTGATCGGGCTGACTGCATTAACACTGCTACCATACTATTAATGAAGGACTGAATGTCGGAATAGGATTTTAAACAAATCATAAGGACCATTCTCATCCTGGCAACATGCTGCTGCCTACATGGATGTAGAAAGGTCTTTTTTTGTGCTATTCATCAACGAATAGTGAATGAGAATTGTAAGGGGGGGTTAATGGCATGCTAGCAAAGAGGCTAGCTTATTGAGTTTAACTATTTTCCATGTGAGATTGGACGTCACTTTTCACTTGCGGTATGATAGAGAGGCATACATAAATCTTCAAATCAAAGGAGGGTATGAACAATGGATTGCTTGTTTTGCAAAATTGTAGAGGGCAGCATTCCCTCCAATAAAGTTTTGGAGAATGAACATGTGGTTGTCTTTCACGACATCCAGCCCGCTGCACCGACACATGTCCTCGTTATTCCGAAAAAACATATTGCTTCCATGAATGATGTGACAGCAGATGATATAGCACTGATTGGTGAGGTTCATCTGGCAGCACAGGAAGCAGCGAAACGCCTTGGGGTCGATGAGTCCGGTTATCGTTTGATTAATAACTGCGGCAAAGATGGGGAACAAACCGTCCATCATCTGCACTATCATCTGCTTGGAGGCACCAGACTCGGTGCGCTGACAAGCCTATCGGATTCGCACAAATCATAATGGATCCTGTGCTCTACATCTCCTGTTGGGTGGAGAAAAAAGAAGCACTGTGATTCGCATAAATAAAGTGATCATTACGTTAAGGTTGACACCTTTATTACCTTTCGCCTATAATGAAAGGTGATGAACCGTGTTATTGCTCTTGGACGGTCTGGTCGGAGGGAGGGAAAACTGGTGTCTGAAACTAAAGTTCGCAAAAACGAGACTATTGATGCTGCACTTCGTCGCTTTAAACGTTCCATCGCTAAAGATGGCGTCTTGGCTGAGGTGAAGAAACGTAAGCATTATGAGAAGCCAAGCGTAAAGCGCAAGAAAAAGTCCGAGGCTGCTCGTAAGAGAAAGTTTTAGGAGGATTTGAACAACATGAATCTTAGCGAACGATTGAACGAAGATATGAAGCAAGCGATGAAGAGCAAGGACAAGTTCAAGCTCTCCACCATTCGGTTGATTCGTTCGACGATCAAGAATCTTGAAATAGATTTGAAAAGAACTTTGGATGACAACGAAGTGCTTGATATCCTGAGTCGTGAAATCAAACAGCGCAAAGATGCCCTCCAAGAATTTGACAAAGCGGGCCGTGAAGAACTCGCGGCAAATGCAAAAGCGGAAATTGATATAATTGGTCAGTACCTTCCCGCACAGCTTACCGAAGAAGAAATTAAAGTTATTGTACAGCAGACCATCCAGGAAACCGGTGCTTCTTCGAAAGCCGAGATGGGGAAAGTCATGGCGGCCCTTATGCCGAAAGTTAAAGGCAAAGCGGACGGCAAACTGGTTAATCAAGCAGTTCAACAATTTCTGCAATAAAGCAATCAATGAACACCTCCTGACTTGTCAGGGGGTGTTTTTTCCTGTTTACATGGTACTGAATGTACACTTCAGACTTCATTAGATTTAGCATGGGAGAATTCGATGTAAAGGATAAAGAAACAGTACAATTTTCAAAACAGACAAAAAATTTACTTTAAAATGGTTATTATACATAAAATTAGATTTAATATCTTGCAATTCCTCTGGCTTTCAAATATAATTTTAAGATTTTGAAACGAAATGTTGCATTGTACGTAATAAATACCATAAGCTGGACAGTATAACAATAATGGAAAAGGGGGGATTATTGTGAAGGGAAAGCGCCGGAAGAGGCTTGCGGGGCCATTGTTGCTCATGATGCTGCTAACGTTGCTGCTTCCTCTGTGGGTTGGATCGCCGTCTGCACATGCAGCTGAAAAGAGCGGCGCCGTATATATTATTCCGGTTGATAAACCAATCGAGCAGGGGCTAGGCAAGTTTATGGAGCGTGGCTTCAAGGAAGCTGAATCGATGAATGCTGGCCTGATTGTTCTCGATATCAATACACCGGGAGGACGGGTCGATACGGCGGAAGAGCTGGGTACCCTGATTAAGGAAAGTCCTGTTCAGACCGTTGCTTTTGTCCGCGGAGATGCTGCTTCGGCCGGAAGTTTTCTGGCCTTGAATGCAGATAAGATCGTAATGTCGCCAGGAAGTATGATTGGTGCGGCAGCGATGGTGGACAGCACGGGTAAGCATGTGGATGATCCGAAGCTGGTTGCATTCTGGAAGAGCAAAATGCAGGGAGCGGCTGAACAAGGCGGCCGTGATGGCAATATTGCTGCCGGAATGACAGATGTCAACATGGTTGTGGAGATGCCGAAGATCAACAAAACGAAGCAAAAGGGTGAAATTATTGCCTTATCAGCCGAGGAGGCGCTGAAAGTGGGATATGCGGACCACATCAGCTCAACTCCGGAAGAGGCAGCAGCATGGCTGGGTTATGGTCAGGACGATGTATTTACTGTGGAGAGAACTGCAGCAGAGAACATATCTTCTTTTCTGACGAATCCTGTGGTGATGACTATTCTTTTGTTCCTGGGAATTGCAGGTGTAATCATTGAACTGATTGTGCCCGGATTCGGAGTGCCTGGTATTGTGGGGATTGTTTGTTTTGTCCTCTATTTCTCAGGGAACTACATTGCTGGATTTGCAGGAGCAGAGACATGGGTGCTGTTTACGGTTGGACTCATCATGATGATTCTGGAGATGTTCATTCCAAGCTTTGGTATCCTGGGCATACTGGGATCCATTGCGCTTGTGGCTGGTGTCGTGCGTGCGGCTTATGACACAAGTGATGCATTTGTATCACTGGGAATTGCTTTCGGAGCAGCGCTGGTGGTTATAGCCATCGTGGTGATACTGTTTAAAGACAGAGGCATATGGAATCGATTTATACTCAGTGACAGATTGTCTGCCGATCGAGGTTATTCATCTGCGACAGAACGTAAAGAACTGATTGGTCTCCAAGGGATCAGCCTGACTCCACTTCGTCCTTCTGGAACAGCAATATTTAATGGGGAACGGGTTGATGTGGTTTCGGACGGGGACTTTATTCCAGTTGATACACCGATTATTGTGGTTAAAGCCGAAGGCACCCGGATTGTGGTCCAACAAGCTTTGCCGGTGTAAGATGCTTGTTTTGCCGGAGTTCTGATGGGCTTCGGCAGTGTACATAACCATAAGGCAGTGCTGCTTGCCGAATGGTGTTTTTCTAAAATTAGCAGCATAATATTTTAATCTTTTAAGATGATTTTTTACAAAATTTAAGTGCAAATGGAGGAATTTTGACTATGGAACCAACCTTGATTACGGTTTTGCTCGTTGCGGTAGTTGCCATTATCGTATTGAGCGTATTCTTCAGCTTTTTCCCAGTAATGCTCTGGATCTCGGCCATTGCATCCGGTGTACGTGTCGGAATTATTACACTAGTAGCGATGAGACTCAGACGTGTAACACCTAGCCGAATCGTAAATCCAATGATTAAAGCAACCAAAGCCGGTCTTCAGCTTTCAATGAACCAACTGGAGAGTCACTTCCTGGCGGGTGGTAACGTTGACCGTGTAGTAAACGCTCTGATTGCTGCTCAGCGTGCAAACATTCCGCTGGAATTCGAACGTGCTGCAGCGATTGACCTCGCAGGTCGTGATGTATTGCAGGCTGTACAAATGAGTGTTAATCCGCGTGTCATCGAGACACCAATTGTATCTGCGGTAGCCAAAGATGGTATTGAAGTTAAAGTTAGAGCTCGGGTTACGGTTCGGGCCAATATCGACCGTCTCGTCGGTGGTGCTGGTGAAGAGACGATCATTGCCCGTGTCGGTGAAGGTATCGTAAGTACAAACGGTTCCTCGAATTCCCACAAAGACGTTCTGGAAAATCCGGACCTGATCTCCCGTACTGTATTGTCCAAAGGTCTGGATGCAGGTACAGCTTTTGAAATCCTGTCCATCGATATTGCGGACGTGGATGTAGGTAAGAACATTGGTGCGTTCCTGCAAACCGAGCAGGCTGAGGCTGACAAACGCATCGCTCAGGCGAAAGCGGAAGAACGTCGCGCAATGGCTGTAGCCCAAGAGCAAGAGATGAAGGCACGAGTAGTGGAAATGAGAGCGCGTGTGGTTGAATCTGAATCCCAAGTACCTTTGGCGATGTCCGAAGCACTTCGTAGCGGTAAAATCGGGGTTATGGACTACATGAACCTGAAAAATATTGAGGCTGATACTCAAATGCGCAATACTTTGGGAAAACCTGGTGAAGGTTCGAATTCCAATGATCAGGGTGATTCCAAAAACGGAAGATAGGCGGTGAGTGCATATGGGCCTATTTGAATGGATTTTTGATAATCTGTATATAGTGGCCGTCATCGGTTTTGCGCTCTTCTCTTTCTTGGGAAAAGCCGCCAAATCGGCTGATCCGAACAAAAAGCGTCCTGGCAACGGGATGCCTACATTTGGAGGCAGCGGTAATTCAGAACGGGATGATCGCTCGAGAGACAACTCATCTCCACAGCAGTCTTCCGGACCAGCAGATCCCCGTTATGATGAACAGTATGACGATCGATATGACGAAGAGCAATATGAAGATCGTTATGATCAGCCTTATTCGGAACCTGCTGCATCTTCTCGCCCCGCAAGTGACTACAGAAGTGAGGGCTCTATGAGCGCCATGGAAAATTCACTAGAGGAACAGATGAGAGGAATGGAACAACAGCAGCGCTTGATTGAAGAGCGATTGAATCGCATTTCTTCTGCAAATAGACCCGTTGTGTCTGACTCCGGCTGGGATGAGTCTAGCACCGATGAATCGGGAGCGTCTCCGCTCCGACCGGCGGATATTCGCACGGGTGTATTATGGGCAGAAGTACTGGGTTCTCCCCGTTCCAAGCAACCGTTCGGTACGCGAGGGAAACTGTAGCAAGTCAAGCTATTGGACGGGAATAGAGCCGTCTCTGGTGAGCAATATGCCAGAGACGGCTTTTTTTGTTGTGCTCCTTTTTAAAGAATTAATGATCTAACAGAAGCTGTAGTTTTCATAAAATCATGATTCTCCGCATAAGTTGAACTGTAGAGGAAGGGGGAAGACCTTCGTATGACCCGGATCAGCCGCAAGCTGCGCAGATGGACCAGTGAGGTGCTGGATTTGCCGCAGGACGTGCTTTATGATATGCCACGGTTAACCCTGATCGGCAGCAAGCAATTGTATATCGAAAATCATCGCGGTGTGATCCATTTTACGCCGAATCGCATTGTTCTGGCATTGACCCAGGGTCAGCTCGAGATTAAAGGCGTTGATCTGATGATTCGCAATATTTTGCCGGATGAAGTGGCGGTGGAAGGAACAATTCTGGATATACATATGAATGGAGCGGAGGGAAACGGATGAAACAGCCCAGTCTGTACAAACTGCGAGGTGCAGTCCGAATAACGGTCACTGGGGGAGACATCGAAGCGCTGATCAACATGGTGGCAGAGCAGGGACTGGAAGTGTGGAACCTGCGTGCCCATGATGGACGCAAGGCAGAGATGAATATTCTGCTGCCGCATTTTTTTAGGCTGCGTCCTTTGTTGAAGCGGACAGGCTGCAGGGTGAAGGTGACGGACCGCAGCGGGATTCCTTTTTTTATGGCCAGATTAATGAAAAGAAAGTTCTTCCTCGGGGGCATGGTGCTTTTCGTGATTGCCATGTTTGCACTATCATCAATGGTCTGGAATGTTGAGGTGAAGGGGAATGTGAAGATCCCCACCGATGTGGTGCTTGCTGCAGCCAAAAAAGAAGGGATATATCCTTTCCAGTGGGGGTTCAGGCTCCAGAGTCAGGACAAGCTTTCCAGACAGCTGGCTTTGGCACTTCCCGACGTAACCTGGATCGGTGTGAGCAAAGAGGGGACAACCATTACCATTCAGGTTGTAGAGTCTGCACAGCCTCAGCGTGAACCGCTGCTGAATCCAAGGCACTTGGTGAGCAAATCGGATGCAGTCGTTACTCAGATATACGCAGAACAGGGGCGTCCTGTCGTACAGAAGGATACGCGTGTTAAGAAAGGTCAGGTATTAATATCGGGTATTTTGGGTGATGAAGAGAATACGGAGAATGTTGTGGCCAAAGGCGAGGTTCGTGGACTCGTATGGCGTGAATATGAGGTGGAAGTGCCTCTCGTGCAGAAGCATAATACCATGACAGGAGAGAGTAAGGAACGTTTCTATGTTGTGCTTGGGGATTGGGCTGTTCAGCTCTGGGGATATGGGAAGACGCCTTTCAGTTCCTTCAATACGGCGAGTGATCATAAGCCGCTGACGTGGCGATCCTTCACGCTTCCGATGGGATGGTTGACTGAGACCGATATGGAGACCACGCAGCAAGAGGAACAAAAGACGGTGGAGTGGGCCCGAACGAAAGGGCTGGAGGGAGCCAGAAACGATATTATCGCCAAAAATGGCAAAGGAACGAAAATTTTAAGTGAAAAAATTTTGCATGAGAAGAAAGAGAATGGTAAAGTTTATATGAAAGTATTATTTGAAGTGGAAGAAAGCATTGCGGAAGAACTTCCGTTAGTCCATAGTCAAGGAGAATGAGGCTATTTGTCAGAACAAACACGCAGCATACGAATCTCCCTCCAGAGTGCGGGAGAGGGTCAATCTCTTTTTGGACCCCAAGATATTTTTCTGAAACTGATTGAATCCGAGATTCCCGCCCAGATCGCTTCACGCGAAGCGGAAATTGTGATTCACGGCAATACAAAGAATGTGGAATCGCTGGAACAATTATTCGATGTGTTACTGCAATTGGTGCGAAACGGGTATGTGCTAACCGAACGAGACGTCAGCTATGCCATTGAACTGGCCAAGGATCTGCGTGCAGACCAGCTGCTTGATCTGTTCAAGGGTGAAATTACGACGACTTACCGTGGCAAACCGATTCGTGTTAAAACCATTGGACAGAAGCACTATGTTACGACAATTAAAAAACGTGATGTTGTATTCGGCATCGGTCCAGCCGGTACGGGTAAAACCTATCTGGCCGTTGTACTGGCGGTTGCAGCACTCAAGGAAGGCAGCGTCAAGCGCATCGTGCTTACACGGCCTGCTGTCGAAGCGGGCGAGAGCCTGGGCTTCTTGCCTGGAGACCTGCAGGAAAAGGTTGACCCTTATCTGCGGCCTTTGTACGACGCCTTGTATGACGTAATGGGACAAGAGCAAACGGCCAAGGCACTGGAGCGTGGTTTGATCGAAATTGCGCCACTGGCATATATGAGGGGGCGTACACTCGATGACTCGTTCATTATTTTGGACGAAGCCCAGAATACGACGCCGGAGCAGATGAAGATGTTTTTGACCCGTCTTGGTTTTGGTTCCAAAATGGTCATTACCGGAGACGTAACGCAAATTGATTTACCTCGCGGCAAAAAGTCTGGACTGGTGGAAGCAAAAACGATACTCAGCGAAGTTGAAGAAATTGGATTTGTCTATTTTGCCGAGCAAGATGTTGTACGGCATTCCCTCGTCCAAAAAATTATCGTTGCATACAACCACGCCGCAGAAAATCAAGAATAGAAGGGATTGTCTAAAGTGACCTCGAAGGAACTGTCAAAAGGCAAATCTTTTCAGAATAGAACCACAGGATGGAAGTATAGCGTGTGGGCACGCTATCTTCTGTTTTTGTTTCTGGTGATTCTCTTCTACTTCAGTCTGGCCTCCAAGCTGCTTCCCGAGCGGTATGACATTCAGGAAGGCACACGAAGCGAAGTGGATATTGCTGCGCCCATGCAGATTCCAAACACGAAGGCAACGCTGAAAGCTCAGGAAGAAGCTGCTGAGCGTGTACAGCCGATCTATCAAATTGTGCAGCTGCGAAACGAAAATTTGATGACCACCCTGCTGGACCGTATTGACCGTTTGAATCAGGATGACCAGATTTCCAGTCAGGACAAGATTGATATCTATCGTGATGAGATTCCGCAGCGGCAGAAGGATTTTGTGTCCAACTTTATCAATAACAATCGGAAAGCGGGTACATATTCCGAAACTCTTTTGGAAGAGATCAGAAACGTGGTGCAGGAGCAAAGCTACCGAATTCCGGAAGAAACCTATATCAAGATATCTCGCTTGACCTCGGAGGATATCCAGGAGATGAAGTCCGTTGGACGGGATATCGTGTCCAGATTGATGACGGATCAGATCAGTGATGCTACGACAGCAAGGGCAAAAGTTGCCGAAATGGTAAGTGTAAGTTCCCTTAGCAAGCGTACGCAGCGTGAGGTTGTTCAAGAGCTCGCCCGCCTTGTAGTAACGTCCAACCGTTTCTATGATGAAGAGGGGACTAAGGAAGCCAAGGTACAGGCTCGTGAAAATACACAGACCGTCTATATCAAGCAAGGTGATACACTGGTTGCCAAGGGCGAAATGATAACCCCCGAAATGTACGCGCTTCTTGATGAAAATGATTTGTTGAAAAACGAAGTGAACTACTGGCCGCAGCTGGGTCTTCTCATGCTGTCTTGTCTGCTGTCGGCAGCAATTCTGATGTATATTCAGCAATTCAGCGGAACGCATTTCAAATATAATAATGCACAGCTGCTGATGCTTGTACTCATTTTCATTATTACGATTGTGCTTATGCATGTAACGGCATTCATCCAGACAGCAGACAAGTCATATGTCGGCTTCCTTGCACCAGTTGCAGTGGGCGCGATGTTAATTGCCTTATTGCTGGATACATCGCTTGCTTTCGTTTGCTCGATCATCATTGGCATGTTGTCAAGCATCATCCTGAATACACATCAAGGTCAGATTTTTGATTTTGAGCTTGGCTTCTTTGCGGTGCTGGTGTCTTTTGTTGCTATATTCGCGACATACCGGGCAAGCCAGCGATCCACCATCTTAAAGGGGGCCATCATGGTCTGCCTGTTTGGTTCAATTGCCGTCTTTACACTGTCATTGATTGATACGGGGGATTGGAACCGTACTACAACGCTGTACGGCGTTGGATTTGCTTTTGCAGGTGGTGTATTAACAGCGATTCTCGTTATTGGGCTTATGCCGTTTTTCGAAACATCGTTTGGTATACTATCAGCACTGAAGCTGGTGGAGCTGTCCAACCCGAACCACCCGTTATTGCGAAAACTGCTGACGGAAACACCGGGCACATATCATCACAGTGTCATGGTAGGAAACCTGTCGGAGGCCGCGGCCGAGGCTATTGGAGCGAATGGTCTGCTCTGCCGAGTAGGTTCGTATTACCATGATATTGGCAAGACCAAGAGACCGATATATTTCATTGAAAATCAGAACAATATGGAGAACCCTCATGATTCCATTGATCCCAAATTGAGCAAATCAATTATCGTTGCGCACGCACGGGACGGTGTGGAAATGCAGAAGGATTACAAGCTCCCGAAACCGATCCGGGATATTGCGGAGCAGCATCACGGGACAACCTTCCTCCATTACTTCTATCACAAAGCGCTGCGTCAAGCCGAGGAAGCGGGAGTGGAGCCTGACTTTACAGAAGAAGATTTCCGTTATCCAGGTCCAAAAGCCCAATCCAAGGAATCGGCTATCGTGGGGATAGCAGACAGCGTTGAAGCAGCAGTTCGATCCCTACGCAAACCGACTGTGGAACAAGTGGAATCCATGATTGAGAAGATTATCAAGGGGCGTCTCGATGATCATCAGTTTAACGATTGTGATCTCACCATGCGTGAATTGGATATCGTAGCAAAGACCTTGAAAGAGACGGTAATGGGAATTTTCCACTCCCGGATTGAATACCCGGAAGAGATCAAAAAACCGAAGCCGACCTCACCTGAAGCAGGTTGACTTACTAATATGAGCAGACAGGAGTTATGAAAGAATGAGTCTTAACCTGGCATGGAATAATGATCAACAGGATAAAGAAATTACTGAACAGATGATTGCAATGCTGGAGCAATTGCTGAACCTGGCAGGAGAAGCTGAAGGCGTGGCCGATGGAGAAGTTGCTCTCACATTTGTGGATGATGCTCAGATTCATGAGCTGAACCGCGATTACCGCGGAATCGATCGTCCGACAGATGTGCTGTCATTTGCCATGAATGAAACTATGGATGAGGAACTGGACATCATCTACGAACTGGATGAGGATGAAGAGATGGAGGAGATGCCAGATGTTCTCGGTGACATCATTATCTCCGTTCCTCGTACGATCCTGCAAAGTGAAGAATACGGGCATTCATTTGAACGTGAGCTGGGTTTCCTGTTTGTGCACGGTTTCCTGCACCTGCTCGGATATGATCATCAGGACGAAGCAAGCGAAGCCGAAATGATGGGCAAACAGGAAGCTGTACTCGCCCAGGCCGGGTTGACACGATAATGAAAAGGCGCTCCTGGAGTCTGGTGTTCCGCAATGCGGCAGAAGGAATCGTATACGGTTTTCGGACACAGCGAAATGTAAGGGTTCATTCGGGAGTAGCCGTCATCATGTGTTCGGCAGGATTTACCTTCGGGATTTCGAGGACAGACTGGATGTTTGTGCTGACAGCCATCTTTCTGGTCCTGGTGACCGAATTAATGAATACGGCTGTAGAGGCAGCGGTAGATCTGGCACATCCGCATATTCATCCGCTTGCAAAAGCGGCGAAAGACACCGCGGCTGGCGCAGTTTTGCTGGCGGCGGTGTTCGCTGTAGTCATCGGATGTATGGTGTTCTTCAAACCGGTTTTACATTGGCTTGGTTTCTGATAAGCCTGCTATAACAAGAAGTTTATTTTAGTGATAACCTGAGGGAGAGATTTGGATTATGGATAATCAACAGCTCATGCAAGAAGCCATTAAGGCACGTGCCAAAGCGTACACACCTTATTCCCATTTTGGCGTAGGAGCAGCTCTGCTCGATAGCGAAGGCAATGTGCATCATGGATGCAATATTGAGAATGCTGCCTATACACCAAGCAACTGCGCGGAGCGAACAGCACTTTTCAGTGCGATCGCAGGGGGGCAGAAGCCTCGCAGTTTCAAGGCCATTGCCGTTGTAGGAGATACGGAAGGTCCAATCGCGCCATGTGGCGTGTGTCGCCAGGTTATGGTTGAGCTGTGTGAGCCGGATATGAAAGTCATCATGGGCAACTTGAATGGTGACCTGCAGGAAACGACGGTTGCCGAGCTGCTGCCTTGGGCTTTTGGTCCGTCAGATTTGGATTTTGCAAAAAAATAAACTATTCCAGGCCTAGGCGCCTGAGGAGGAACATATGAAGAAAAAAGCATTTAAATCGGGTTTTGTAGCTATTGTTGGACGTCCTAACGTTGGTAAATCGACTTTGATGAACCAGGTTATTGGCCAAAAAATAGCCATTATGTCGGACAAGCCACAAACCACTCGTAATAAAATACACGGCGTTTACACATCCGAAGACAAGCAAGTTGTCTTTTTGGACACACCGGGTATTCACAAACGGCAATCCAAGCTGGGTGACTATATGAACCAGACTGCCTTGAATACACTCGGGGAAGTGGAAGCAGCTCTGTTCCTGATTGACGCTTCCGAAGGAATGGGCGGTGGTGACCGTTACATCGCAGAACAACTGAAAAATGTTCGGACTCCTGTCATTTTGGTGATGAACAAAATTGATAAAATCGAACCGGAAGCGCTGCTGCCGCTTATTGAGGAGTATCGCAAGCTGCATGATTTCGCAGAAATCGTACCGGTCTCTGCCAAGCTCGGCAGCAATGTAAGTACTCTGCTCGATCAGATCGGCAAGTATTTGCCGGAAGGACCGCAATACTACCCAGAAGATCAGGTTACAGACCACCCGGAACAGTTCGTTTGTGCGGAGCTGATTCGGGAAAAGATTCTGCAAATGACCCGGGAAGAGGTCCCGCATTCCATTGCTGTAACCATCGAGGATATGAAGGTTCAGGACAACGGGGTAGTATACATTTCGGCCGTTATTTTTGTAGAGCGTGACTCTCAAAAAGGGATCATTATCGGTAAACAGGGGGCCCTGTTAAAAGAAGTGGGTAAACGTGCGCGTACGGATATTCAAAACCTTTTGGGTTCGAAAATCTTTATGGATCTGTGGGTTAAGGTGAAAAAGGATTGGAGAAATCAGGATCGCGTTCTGCGTGATCTCGGCTTCCACCGTGACGTTTAATCGAACAAGTATCCATTAATTGCAACACATAGTTTACCTTGCAAGACTCCATCCTAACTGGTAGATGCAGACGTCATTTCCGAAGAGAGGATGAAATTCTGATGCGAGATTTTTCGTGGAAGGTTTTTGCAATGACGGGGGATGTGGAGTCCTATTTGTTGTATACCGAGGCTTGTGCGCCAACAGGACAGGAGTCTGATACTGCAGGGGAAGTGATAGAAGATGAAGAAGCCGAAGGTTAATTGGCTGATTCGGGAATGGTTAGGTGACGAGGCATGCTATACAGGGTGGAAGGGATTGTCATCCGCAGCATGGACTACGGCGAGGGAAACAAAATTATTACGCTTTGCACCGAAAGTGGTGGAAAAGTAGGCGTGCTCGTCCGTGGTGCCAAAAAGCCCAAAAGCCGACATGCTGCGCTGGTGCAGCCGTTTACGTACGGTCAATACGTATATTTCCGTAACACGGGCTTGGGGACACTAAATGCGGGCGAAATCATGGAGTCATATCATGAGCTGCGGGAAGATTTGGTTAAAGCAGCTTATGCATCCTATGCATGTGAACTGCTGGATCGGGTCCTGCAGGATGAGGAAACAGGTGCTTTCTGGTTCAAACAGCTTAAGGCTTGCCTTCAGGCGTTAAAGGAAGAGAAGGACCCCAGCGTCATTACCAGTCTCTATGAGATGAAAATATTACAATCGGCGGGCTACGGCCCGTCGCTTGATGAATGCATTTCATGCGGCCAGGAACGGCCGGATGAACAGTTGTTTGTAAGTCCAAGGCTCGGTGGTGTGCTGTGCAGAGCCTGTAAACACTTTGATCCACCCGCGTTGTCTGTAAGTCCCAAAGCTCTAAGGTTACTGCGGTTATTTGCACAGCTGGATTTGCAGCGACTGGGCAACATATCCGTCAGTGAGGCCACTAGAGATGAAATGAAGAAGATCATGAGAGCCTTCATGGATCACCAGCTGGGTCTCAATTTAAAATCCCGTTCTTTTCTCGATCAGATGGAGAAATACGGGATTTAAGGTGTGTTTTCTGGGTATGACAAGATTCACTTGACTTTGCACTCTTTTTTATTTATTATGGACTATAATTTCTCTTTTGGAGACATGCATTGAACGAGAGAGTAGGGGACCTGATTTATTATTCTCGTAGATAGGCCAAACGGTCTTGACTACGATAATCGAGCGAGCCTGGGATGGTGCAAGCCGGGATGAATGGGTCTGTGAAATGGCACTCGGGAGCATGAATGGACACGGAAAAGTGGGCTTGCGTGAACAGGTTATCCTGTTTTGTACACAAGCCAAGTAGGGTGGAACCGCGGGAGTAGCTCTCGTCCCTACGTCTGGACAACAGGCGTAGGGCGAGGGCTTTTTTTGATTGTGGAATTATTTTCCGGCAAGGCTGGTGGATAGATTCCGGGAATCTCTCGCAAAACGCGGTTTGTCCGTTCTACGTCGGGCTTCGATTGACGCCTGTGCGATCGGAAGTATTCTAAGCTTGCCAATAAACCCATTGAAAAGGAGCATGATTATGAATTTTCAGCAGATGATTCTCACGCTGCAACAATTCTGGGCCGAGCACAATTGTATTATTGTCCAGCCATATGATACGGAAAAAGGGGCAGGTACCATGAACCCGATGACCTTTTTGCGTTCACTTGGACCAGAGCCTTGGAAAGTAGCTTATGTAGAGCCTTCCCGTCGTCCTTCCGACGGACGTTACGGAGAAAACCCGAACCGTCTGTATCAGCACCATCAATTCCAAGTCATTATTAAGCCTTCACCAGACAACATTCAGGAAATTTACCTGGAAAGTCTCAAACGTTTGGGCATTGACCCTCTTAAACATGATATTCGTTTTGTTGAAGACAACTGGGAGAATCCTTCTCTGGGCTGCGCAGGCCTCGGCTGGGAAGTCTGGCTTGATGGTATGGAAATCACACAGTTTACATACTTCCAGCAAGTCGGTGGAATTGAGACGAACCCGGTAGCTGTCGAAATTACGTATGGTATGGAGCGCCTTGCTTCTTACATTCAGGAAAAAGAAAATGTGTTTGATCTGGAATGGGTAGAGGGAATCACCTATGGTGATGTATTCCTGCAGCCTGAGTTTGAACACTCCAAATATACGTTTGAAGTATCCGATGTGAAGATGCTGTTTACCCTCTTCAACATGCATGAAGAAGAAGCGAATAAAGCTATGGCACAGAATCTGGTATTTCCGGCATATGACTATGTGCTGAAATGTTCCCATACGTTTAACCTGCTCGATGCTCGTGGAGCAATCAGTGTTACAGAACGCACCGGTTACATTACGCGTGTCCGGAATCTGGCACGCCAAGTGGCTGCAACATATGTGGAAGAGCGCGAGAAGCTTGGCTTCCCGCTGATTAAGAAAGGGGGAGCCGAGCATGTCTAAGGATCTGTTGTTTGAAATTGGTCTGGAAGAAGTACCTGCACGTTTCTTGCGCGCGGCGATAGAACAGCTGCAGGATCGTATTGTGAAATGGCTGGATGCATCCCGCATAACACATGGTGAGGTAAACGCTTATGCTACACCACGTCGCTTGGCTGTCATGATTCAGAATGTTGCCGAGAAGCAAGAGGATGTAGAAGAAGAAGTGAAAGGCCCTTCCCGTAAAATTGCACTTGACGAGAGCGGCAACTGGAGCAAAGCAGCACTCGGATTTGCACGCAGTCAAGGTGTTGATCCGGATCAGTTTACGTTTAAGGAACTCGGCGGAGTCGAGTATATCTATGCAACCAAGAGCAGTAAAGGTGTAGAGACTTCATCTGTAATCGGTGAAGGATTGCTGTCAATTCTGCACGCCATGACATTCCCTAAATTCATGCGCTGGGCTTCATATGATTTTAAATTTGTCCGCCCGATTCGCTGGATTGTCGCTCTGCTTGGTAGCGAGGTTATTGATATTGAAGTTGCAGGTGTGAAATCCGGGAATGTAACTCGGGGACATCGTTTCCTTGGTAAAGAGACCGTGATTACTAACCCTGCTTCTTACGTCGAATTGCTGCGTTCCGAACATGTTATTGCAGATATCAAGGAACGGGAGCAAATGATTGTTTCCCAGATTCAGGCACTGGCTGCTGAGAAAAATTGGGATATTGCCATCAAGGAAGATTTGCTGGAGGAAGTACTGTTTTTGGTGGAAACGCCAACCGTATTGTTCGGAACGTTCGATCCTTCATTCCTCAATATCCCTCAGGAAGTATTGATTACTTCGATGCGTGAGCATCAGCGTTACTTCCCTGTACTGGATAGTGCAGGACAATTGCTGCCTTACTTTGTAACCGTTCGTAACGGAGGCAGTGATTCACTTGATGTCATCGCCAAAGGTAACGAAAAAGTACTGCGTGCCCGCCTGTCCGACGCCAAGTTCTTCTACGAAGAAGACCAGAAGCTCGAGATTAAGGACGCATTGTCCAAACTGGAGAGCATTGTCTTTCAAGAGGAACTGGGTACCGTTGGTGACAAGGTACGCCGTATTCGCAAAATTGCAGACGGTCTCGCATCCAAGTTGCAGGTTTCTGCTGACGTTGCCGAATCGGTGAGCCGCTCTGCAGATATCTGCAAGTTTGACCTGGTTACACTGATGGTTGGTGAATTCCCTGAATTGCAAGGTGTCATGGGTGAGGATTACGCTCGCAAGGCAGGCGAGAAGGAAGAAGTGGCCAAAGCGGTATTTGAACACTATCAGCCGCGCTTTGCCGGAGACCAATCTCCTGCTTCACTCGTAGGTGCGATTGTAAGTGCTGCAGATAAAATGGATACCATCGTGGGCTGTTTCTCCATCAATATCATTCCGACTGGATCCCAGGATCCATATGCACTTCGTCGTCAGGCCGCGGGTATTGTACAAATCTTGCTGGATCATCAGCTTCCACTGACTCTCTCCGATGTGTTCGGGGTTGCGCTTCAGGTACATGCTCAGATGAACCTTTTGAAACGTGCAGATGAAGAGGTTCGTAAAGATCTCCAGGACTTCTTCGGTCTTCGTGTGAAAAAACTGTTGTCCGAGACCGTCCGTTATGATGTAGTTGATGCCGTGATCTCTGCCGGATTCGATGATATTAGTGCCATTGTTCCAAAAGGCGAGGCCTTGATGGCCGCTGTTCAAACCAATGATGCGTTCAAAACAACAGTGGAATCTTTCAACCGGGTGGGTAACCTAGCTGCCAAAGCGTCGAATGCTTCTGTTCATCCTGAACTGTTTACCGAAGAGGGCGAGAAGCAGCTGCATGAAGCTTGGAACAGAACCAACGAGGAATATCGCAAAGCCTTGTCGCAGCACGATGCAGCGGAAGCGCTGGCGATTGCATCAGCTTGGAAGGAAGCCATAACATCATTCTTCGATTCCGTAATGGTTATGGCCGAAGATGAAGCAGTCCGTGCCAATCGCTTGGCTCTGCTCGCAGCTATCGATCGTGACTTGAAAGGATTTGCCGATTTCTCCAAATTGGTGTTAGTATAATATCCCGGCACTGACGGGTTAGAGCATACACTTCAAATTCAGTATTAAAGAAGGATATATGAGGGTATAAATATACGGAACAGGTTGTGAAATTTTATTTTTAACAGCCGTTCCGTATTTTAGCCTTTGATTTACCTTGACTGGTCAGAAGGAATTTCGCTGGCGGAAGTCGTATATAACAATATGCAGCTATTTTATGAAGCCGGGTGATCCTGAGGTTGAGTGAGTTGAATGTACGCCAGATTGTTGTGGACGGAGATGCTTGTCCGGTGAAAGCCGAGATTGCAGAAACGGCCCGCCGTTTTGATATCCCCGTATTGTTAGTATCTTCCTTTGATCATTTGCTTCAGGGAGGAGAAGGGGTGCGTACCGTGCAGGTGGACCGCAGTGATCAGAGTGCGGATCTGTACATCGCCAATCATATCAAGCCCTGTGATATCGTCATTACACAGGATTATGGACTGGCAGCACTCGCGCTTGGCAAACGTTGTTATGTTTTATCATTTCGTGGTCGCGAATTTAATGATCGTGACATTGATTTTATGCTCGATTCCCGCCATACTGCTGCCAAAGCACGGAAAAGAGGGCATTATGGGAAGGGTCCAAAGCCTTTCACAGAGCAGGATCGGGAAATTTTTCAACATAAACTGACAAAACTTTTGAAAGATTTGCAGGAGAATGTGTAAGTTTAGCGAATTATATTTACGTGCTGAAAGAGATGAAGGTGGCCAGAGATGAGTACCGGACAAGGCGGTATACCCGAAAGCATTATTGAATCGGTGTTACAGCAGCATGATATTGTCGATACGGTGAGCCGATTTGTGCATCTGACCAAGCAGGGGAAATACATGAAAGGCCTCTGCCCTTTTCATTCCGAGAAGACGCCTTCGTTTACAGTTACACCAGAGAAACAAATTTTCTATTGCTACGGTTGCGGCACGGGTGGAAATGCCATCAAATTCAGGATGGAAATCGAAGGGTTATCCTTTCCCGAGGCTGTCAAGACGATGGCGGAAGAAAGTCACATCTCGATGGGGGACTGGCAAGGGCGTGAATCCGCTCATGTAAATCCCGAGACCGAACGTCTGCTGGAGGCGTATGAGCTAACTGCAAAGCTGTATCATTTCTTATTGAAAAATACAGAGCATGGAAAAGCAGCCATGGAGTATTTACGCTCGCGGGGCTTTAGCGACAAGCTGATTGACCAGTTCCAGATTGGTTATGCGCCGAATCGTTGGGACACGTTGGTGCAATTTCTGGAGAAGCGCAACTTTCCACTTGAAGAGATGGAAAAGGGCGGTCTTCTGTCGCAGCGGAGTGAAGGTCAGGGCTATGTGGACCGCTTCCGAGACAGGGTTATGTTCCCGATTAATGGCAGAAGCGGCAAACCGATTGCATTTGCAGGCCGCATTTTGGGAGACGGGCAGCCGAAGTACCTAAATTCACCGGAAACCCGGTTATTCAACAAAAGCCGAGTTCTCTACAATCTGCATCAGGCCAAAAATGCAATTCGCAAACAAAGACAAGCTATTTTGTTTGAAGGTTACGGCGACGTGATCTCCGCTTGGGATCAAGAGATCCAGAACGGAGTAGCGGCGATGGGTACAGCGCTGACCGAGAATCAGGCGCTTATGCTCAAGGGCATGTGCGACGAAGTCATTATCTGTTATGACGGTGACCGAGCAGGGCAGGCCGCTGCACTTAAGAACTTCCCCATTCTGGAAGAAGCCGGGCTGCAGGTTAAGGTGGCTCTTATACCCGAAGGACTTGATCCGGATGATTTTATTCGGAAGTACGGTGGTGAACGGTTTCGCAACCAGATTGTAGACGGTGCTGTGACCACAACAAAATTTAAGCTTATAAACCTTAAAAAAAACCATATACTGCTAGAAGGCGGCGGTCTGATCGCCTATTCCAAGGAAGCGGTAAAGCTAATCGCGCCTTTATCTTCCCCTACGGAACGCGAAGTGTATTTGCGTGAACTGGCTGCTGAAGTGGATGTATCATTTGAGACACTGAAGCAGGAGTGTAATGAAGAGCGCCAGTCCATGAAAAATAACGAGCAGTATGGGGATAATAACCCGAAAAGGTGGAATAATGGTAGGCAACAAAATAGGCAGGTGCCTACACCCAATCTGTTGCCGGCTTACCATGCTGCTGAGCGCAAATTGCTTGCCTGGATGCTTCAGGATGACGAGGCTGCACAGTATGTGAATGAGCATCTTGGTGAAGCTTTTAACTTGGATGATCATGCAGCTATTGCTGCTTATCTATATGCCTATTATGCGCAAGGCAAATCGCCGGATACAAGCCGTTTTATGTCCTCATTGCATGATGATCGATTGGAGAAAACCGTCAGCTCAATCTCAATGATGGATGGCCCGGGTGAATGGAACGTTCAGATACTCGATGATTGTATCAGGGAAGTGCTGAAATATCCGCGCAAAAAAGAGTACGATCTAAAAAAGGAAGAAATGATTGCTGCAGAGCGTGCAGGTGATTTTGTACGAGCGGCACAAATCGCAATTGAAATGATTGCCCTAGAGAGACAGTAAATGTCCGTGTGTTGGATGTTTCTAGGGAGGAGGGAGTCGAGTTATGGCGAATGATCAGCATACTGAACTAGAAACAGAATTGACGCTGGATCAGGTTAAGGATCAACTGATTGAATCAGGCAAAAAAAGAGCTTCATTGAACTACAAGGAAATTATTGAGAAACTCTCCCCGTTTGAGCAGGATGCTGAGCAAATGGATGAGTTTTACGAACAATTAAGTGACCTGGGTATCGACGTGGTAAACGAAAATGATGAAGAGGTTACGCTTCGTCCTAATGATGACTCAGAAAACAACAGCAGAGAGGGAGACGATGAGTTCCACTTTGATGATGATCTGAGCTTGCCTCCGGGAATCAAAATCAATGACCCAGTCCGGATGTATCTGAAGGAAATTGGTCGTGTACCTTTGTTGTCCGCGGATGATGAAGTGGAGCTCGCCAAACGGATTGAAAACGGGGATGAAGAAGCGAAGCGCCGACTGGCAGAAGCCAACCTTAGGCTCGTTGTCAGTATCGCCAAGCGATATGTGGGACGCGGCATGCTGTTCCTTGACCTGATTCAGGAAGGAAATATGGGTCTGATTAAGGCCGTAGAGAAGTTTGACCACAAAAAAGGGTATAAGTTCAGTACCTATGCGACTTGGTGGATTCGTCAAGCCATCACACGTGCGATAGCCGATCAGGCACGTACCATTCGTATTCCGGTGCACATGGTCGAAACGATAAATAAACTGATCCGGGTATCCCGTCAGTTGTTGCAAGAACTTGGACGCGAACCAACGCCAGAAGAAATTGCAGCTGAAATGGATCTGAGTGTGGAGAAAGTGCGTGAGATCACGAAGATTGCACAGGAACCGGTTTCCCTCGAAACACCGATTGGTGAAGAGGATGATTCCCATCTGGGCGATTTTATCGAGGATCAGGAGGCTTTGGCTCCAGCAGATGCTGCTGCCTATGAATTGCTGAAAGAACAGCTTGAAGACGTACTGGATACGTTGACAGAGCGTGAAGAGAATGTACTTCGCCTTCGTTTTGGTCTGGACGACGGACGGACGAGAACGCTGGAAGAAGTGGGCAAGGTCTTTGGAGTTACGCGTGAGCGTATTCGTCAGATCGAAGCTAAGGCTCTTCGCAAACTGCGCCACCCAAGCCGCAGCAAACGGCTTAAGGATTTCCTCGAATAACAGAACTACGGGAGACTTTTCGCAAGCCGCTTAGGCGGCGGCGAGGTCTCCTTTATTTTTAAATGGAATGTCTTAATTTCTTGGTTTTGGTAATTAATCCTTGAAATGTTTGATTGGATTTCATTTTATCGCTTTTCGTTGTCCAATGCAAATCAATAAATTAAATGAATGTGCAGGTGCTTCATGAAACTTTCGAATCGATTACAACAAATACATGATCAAATTCCCGAGGGCAGTCGTATAGCCGATATAGGCTCAGATCATGCACTGCTGCCCGTGGCTGCCGTTCGCAGTGGGAAGGCTGCAAGTGCTGTGGCCGGAGAAGTTAACCCGGGACCCTACGAGGCCGCGCGCAAACAGGTAAGTGATGCAGGGCTGCAGGAGCAAATTACCGTTCGTCGTGGAGACGGGCTTGAAGTCGTCTCTGCAGGCGAGGTAGATGTCATTACGATTGCGGGAATGGGTGGAGCATTGATTGCTTCCATACTGGACCGCGGCCTTTCCAAACTGGAAGAAGTGAAGATGCTTATCCTTCAACCTAATGTGGGTGAGGATATCCTCAGACGCTGGCTGCTGGAACATCAATGGGTGGTTGTGGCGGAGCGATTGCTTGAGGAAGATGGAAAGATCTATGAGATTATTACAGCCATGCCGCAGGCATCCAGTCCAATTGCGAATGAGGAAGTGTACCTCGCCCGTCCGCTTGAAGGTGGAGTCGTTCTTACACAAGATCTATTGCTACGTATGGGTCCATATCTGGTGGACAGACCCACAGACGTATTTTTTGCGAAATGGGAAAGTGAGATCGTTAAGCTTAGGGGTGTTGTGCAGTCCATCTCAAAATCGGACCAGGACTCTTCCCGTGAAAAGGCTGCTGAGGTGGAACGTCTGATTGCAAACCTGAAGGAGGTGCTCGAATGTTTGCCAAAGGTCAAACGGTAATTCAATTGATGGAGCAGCTGGCTCCCAAACACCTCGCTGTACCCGATGATCGGATTGGACTGCAGCTGGGCAGTTTGCAAAAAGAGATAAATCACGTTCTTATTGCTCTTGATGTGACGGATGAAGTTGTAGAGGAAGCTATTCGAATCGGTGCCAATCTCATTATTGCACACCATGCTATTATTTTCCGGCCGGTAAAATCGTTCAATACGGATACACCGATGGGCAAATTGTATGAGAAGCTGATCAAGCATGATATTGCCGTATATATCAGTCACACGAATCTGGATGTGGCCGAAGGCGGCATGAATGATTGGATGGCTGAAGCGATTGGCATTGAGAGTACAGAGTCACTGGAAGATGTACATACAGACCATCTGTACAAGCTGGCTGTATTCGTCCCGCGCACGCATCATGAACAGGTGCTTCAGGCCATTCTGGAAGCTGGAGCCGGAAGTATTGGCCAATACAGCAAATGCAGCTTCAATACCGAAGGAACAGGAACCTTTGTACCAGGAGAGGGAACACAGCCTTTTATCGGTGAACAGGGCCAGCTGGAGCGAGTGGAAGAGATGCGTATTGAGACCATTGTACCGCAGAGTCTGCGGAGCAAAGTTGTACAGGCCATGCTGAAGGCTCACCCATATGAAGAAGTGGCCTATGACCTGTATGCAATGGATTTAAAAGGCCGTACACTCGGTCTGGGGCGTCTGGGACCCCTCAAGGAACCAAAGACACTGGGTGAGCTGGTAGAAGTCGTGAAGGCCCAATTAAACGTGCCATACGTTCGTGTAGTAGGGGATCTGAACCGGCAGATCAAAAAAGCGGCAGTCCTTGGCGGTTCGGGAAGCCGTTATACCCTGACCGCGCGTTTCAAAGGGGCCGATGTCATCATAACGGGAGATATTGATTATCACACCGCTCATGATGCGCTGATGGCTGGCATGTGCATTATAGATGCTGGGCATAATGCCGAGAAGATCATGAAACCCAAAACAGCAGACTGGCTGCGTTCGCGATTGACAGACAAGCGGTATGAGACGCAAGTGACGGCTTCGGAGGTCAATACGGAAGTATTCCAGTTTATGTAGTTATGTCGGGATCACCCGTTTCCAGTAATATTAAGCTTGTTTGTAAACTCAAATGCCTGTATACTATGTAATGTTGTTCGGAAAGCTTGACAGACAATCGCTGGTGGCCTTGTTGCCACGAGAGGAAAGTCCGGGCTCCACAGGGCAGGATGCTGGATAACGTCCAGTCAGCGCGAGTTGAAGGATAGTGCCACAGAAATGGACCGCCGATGGCCGGATTTTCCGGTACAGGCAAGGATGGAACCGAGGTGTAAGAGACCCCGAGGAACGCTGGTGACTTCGTTCCTGGTAAACCCCATCTGGAGCAAGACCTAATGGGACACAGCCTACTCTTCGGAGGAGGCAGCCTTAGCCCGAGGTGTGTCTAGGTTGGTCGCTTGAGCTGTGCAGCAATGTATGGCCTAGATAGATGATTGTCGCTTGTGGTGGGAGGGTAGTTCCCGTTTGAACCACGAAGAGCACAGAACCCGGCTTACGGTAAGCTTTCCAAACTGCAACAACATGTATTGAAACGATTCACTCACATTTAATTGTACTTTTCTTCTAAAAAATTAAAACATCAATAAGGCGACAGAACCCGATATTTTCGGATCTGCCGCCTTATTTTTTTACGCATTAAGTTCTGAGTGGATACTAGTCATAATACAGTTAATGACAGTTTATTACAGTGTAACCGCCGTATCAGATTGTACAGCAGCATGCCAGCGCTGGATAGCTCGGTCCATACGTTCAACGGCTTCAGGAAGCTGCTCAGGGTCTGTATGCGTGAAGTTGATACGCATCCGGTTCAGTTCAGGAGTTCCGGCATAGAAGGAATCACCAGGTACAATGCACACTTTTTCCTGAATACCGTAAGTAAACAAATTGCTGGCTGCCATCGCTTCAGGCAGTTCGAGCCACAGGAACATGCCGCCTTGCGGAGAATTCCAAGTGATTCCTTCCCAAGCTTTCTTTTTCATAAGGGAAGTCATGGTATTCATTCGTTTGGCGTAGTCCTTGGAAATGCTGCGAATATGCCCATCAAGATCAAACGTTTCGAGTAAGGCATGAAGAGCTCGCTGGTCGATGCTGCTGGAATGCAGATCGGCTCCCTGTTTCGCTCGTGCAGCGATCTTAACAATATCTGCAGAAGCAAGAATCCAACCCGTACGAAGTCCTGGAGCTACGGTTTTGGAGAATGTGCTCGTATAGATGACGTTGGATGGTCCATCGTAGGACGCTGCATCCAGTTCGACGAGCGAAGGCGCATCCAGTTGTTCCGGATTGAAACGGATTTCGCCATAGGGATCGTCCTCCAGAATGAGCACTCCGTATTTGCGACATAGGTCAACGGCCTGCTGTCTTCTGGTGCGACTCCACACTTTGCCTGAAGGATTGGAGAACGTTGGATTAATGTATACCAGTTTAGGCTGATGCTGTTTTAACTGTTCTTCAAGGGATTCAGGGAGCATGCCTTCTTCATCACAAGCTACTCCATGGGATTCGGCCTGATAGGAATGGATAACTTGAAGAGCAGCCAGGTAGGTTGGTGATTCAACCAGTACGCTGTCACCTGGATCAAGCAGAATACGGCAGACCAGATCTATGGATTGCTGTGATCCTGTAGTCAGGAGCATATGATCGGGGGAAGCGGGAATGCCCTTGGATTCCAGACGCTCGGCAATTTTGGCGCGCAGCGGTCTGTAGCCTTCCGTTTCTGCATATTGAAGGGCAGCTGCACCGCTCATAAACACCTGTTGATATGCGTCACGTATAGCCTCAACCGGGAATGATGACTGTGCTGGCAAACCTCCGGCAAGGGATATCATTCCAGGCGCCTGTGCAGCCTGAAGCATGTCGCGAACGACAGAGGACGGGGTGTTTAAAGCCATTTTGGACCAAGGGATACTCATAGTGTTCTCATCTCCTGTTATTCACTGTTATACTGATATTATAAACTATAATAGCCGGAATGCGATATAACAGTAAAATGTGGATGATAACAGTTGGGGGAGCGGGCAGATGCACATTGAATTGAAACGGGGAAGCAGTACCAAGTTATATATTCAGATCGCGCTTACAATTGCAGATCGGATCCGTTCTGGATTGATTGAGCCTGGAACACGATTGCCGTCTGTACGTAAAATGACCGCGGACCTGGGAGTAAGTCTTGTTACCGTGTCTAAGGCGTATGCTGAACTGGAGGCCATTCAACTGATAACCTGTTCACAGGGAAAAGGGTGCTATGTACGCGGGGCCCAGGAGATGGATCAAACGGAAGATACAGATAAAAAACAGCAAGCCGAGCGAAATCACGATAATAATACCCCGTGGAACTGGCAGATGGCACTTGTGGATTATTTGCCGCGTGCGCAGCTTTGGCGCCATTTTGATGCTTCTCCTCAGGTTCAGTATGAACTGCATATGTCAGCCATCCAGCCCGAGCTGCTGCCAACGACTGAAATTATTAATAGTGCCTACAGGCTGTCCTCCGACCACCCTGAACGCATGGCAGCGTATGGCTCTTTTCAGGGGGACCGGGAACTTCGCCAGACATTTGCAGGCCATTTTGCCGAAAGGGGCCTGCAAGTGGCTCCAGAGCGAATGCTAATTACAAGTGGGACACAGCAGGGAATCGACTTAGTTGCCCGCACCTTCGTTGGCCCTGGAGATGTGGTCTACATGGAGGCTCCTACATACACGGGCGCAATTGATGTATTTACGAGCAGGGGAGCCAAAATCATTACCGTGCCAATGGACGGTGAAGGCATGCGTATTGATCTGTTGACACGCCTCTGCGACACGTACCCACCAAAGTTGATCTATACCATCCCTACATACCACAATCCGACAGGAGTAACGATGAGTGCCAGAAGACGGGCCCAGTTATTGAATCTGGCTCAGAGTTATCACTGTCTCATTTTGGAGGATGATCCATTCGCCGATCTGTATTTCCGCGATTCTCCTCCTGCGTCCATTAAATCGATGGATGCTACAGGCCATGTCGTTTATATCAAAAGCTTCAGCAAGGTGCTGTCTCCAGGTTGCCGCGTAGCCTGCGCCATCGCTGAAGGGAGTGTGCTGACCCGTTTGGTCGCAGCCAAATCCACGGCAGATCTGGGCAGTCCTTTACTTACACAAAAGGCAATTCAATCCTTCATTCAGCATCAGTATAGCTCCTATATCGTTCGATTACGCGAAGAGCTGTACGCGAGACTACAGGCAGCATCCGATGTTCTGGAGGAATACCGTGTACCTGGTATGTACTGGGTCTTGCCTGAAGGTGGATTAAACCTGTGGCTTCAGCTGCCAGATGGTCTGGATATGCGGGAGCTCCACCGTCAGTCTCTGGCTGCAGGCGTTTCTTTTCTGCCGGGATCTGCTTGTTATGTAGGTGAGACGGATACGGCAAGTCTGCGAATCTGCTTTACGGTAACGAATCTGAATGGGTTGTGTGAAGGGCTTCGTGTGTTGTGCGGTGTTATTCAGAGGGTCATGCCTACGCAGGGGGGAACAGCAGCGGACAGGCTCCCGCTCATTTAATTTTTTGGAACAAGGACATACATCCAATCCACTTTCGTCCTAGTGCAATACGTTATAGTATCACTTGAAAGGGAGTTGGTTTTAAATGAACCATTACTGTCCACCGCTTTGCCCGATTGTATGTGACCCGATCCAGGTTGTTGAGGATTACTACGTTCCGCAGATCGTACCTGTCATCCACCCGATTGAAGTCATCAAAAAAACGCACTGTGTGCCAGTTCATCACCATTTGTATCCTGTCGTTGTCAAAGAAGAAGATCCTTGCTATGTATCCAGCTATAACAGCAAGAAAAAATCCGTGAAAAAATCCGGCAAAGCCCGCACATCGTCCCGCAAACGCTAGTCGCAGCGGGTGCCCCGGGGAAATAGAGAACAGCTCAAAAAGCAGCATACGCCCCGGGGCGCAGCTGCTTTTATTTTTGTACACGAAGCAAATTGGGGTATCAATCCACAAAACGCTACTTCGTATATTTTTTCATCGTGTTATCCATCTGCTGCCTAACATGCTGAGGCCAGAACTGTAAGGGTGCACTGTTGCTTGAAGCGGACTGAAGGGCCTTGTAGACATCGACCTGACCATAACCATAATACTTGTCGTGACCCGGGTCACCAAGGTCGATGACACTCTGACGCATCAGGTCCATCACTTCCGTATTGGTCAGATCTGGATTCAACGAACGAATTAATCCAGCAAGTGCAGCGACATGGGGGCTGGCCATTGACGTTCCGGATAGGGCGGCATATTGATTATTGGGATACGTGCTAGCGATGCTGGTGCCAGGCGCCATTACATCCACATAATCGCCGTAGTTGGAATACGAAGCCTTATTCATATCCGGGTCGGTGGCCGAAACTGCGAACACCTCGGGATAAGCGGCAGGATATCCAGGCCGTTCAGTGTTATCATTCCCGGTTGCAGCAATCAGGACAATATCGCGATCGAAGGCATATTTGATGGCATCATGGAGAAATTGGGCATCTGCATAATTGCCCAGACTCATGTTGATGACCTTGGCACCATGGTCCGCAGCCCAAATGATGCCTTCGGCCACGGCATACGTGGTTCCTGAACCTGAATTGTCCAGTACCTTAACGGGAAGAACCTTGTTATACCAACTCATCCCCGCCACGCCTTCGCTGTTATTGACAATAGCGCCAATGATTCCGGCTACATGTGTACCATGGCCCACATCGTCAAGTGGCTTGCTCTTCGGATCAACGACGTTATAACCCTCCAGCAGCTTGCCCTTCAGGTCCGGATGATTCAGGTCCACTCCGGTATCCACTACGGCAACAATAACGTCTTCTTTCCCCTTCGTAATATTCCAGCCCCGATTGGTTTCAATAGCGGGGAGATTCCACTGATAATCCGTGAACAGAATATCATTGGGAATCGTTACATCCGTATCGGTTTGTTCAGGTGCGGCTTCATTGGTTAAATACATGTAGTGGGGTTCCATATACAGCGGATTCCATTTGCGTTCAAAATAGGAATGCAGCTGCTCGTAGTTCATGTGTTCTGAACGAAAAACATAAGTGTATCCCAGCTTACGCGCAGATTGGGTACGCAAATCGGATTTGATGATCCGCATATCCCGTTCACCCGGCTCCTGTCGGAAACGAATAACGATTTCATTTTCATAAAAATGGCTGGCATTGGCATTATCATGACCTGTTTTTACCGTGACTTCGTTAAGGGTATCTGGGTGTACGGATTCGATTTTGAATTTGCCCTCACGCGGGTAAGGAATCATGCGCAGATTTTTGCGCTGGTGTTGCTCCACCGCATTCAAGACGCTTTGGCTAAAGAGTGCAACAACCGCTTTGTTCCCATCCTTGGAGGGCAGGCCCATTACGAAATATTTTTCTTTGCCTAGAGGAAATGAGGAAGATTCGAAGCTTTGGCGTTTCATTACCGCTTTTTTCGCAAGGTTAAGGGAGTGCTCCAGTTTTTGCTGTTCCACTTTGCTTCCTTGACCAGATTCTTTAGCAAAATGTTTATTGACGGAGCCTTTGGTATCCAGCACATCAATGGAACGAATATGATCGTGTGTACGCTGTAAATCCTGAACGTATCGACCGAACTCGGCTTCATTCATAGCGGCGCTCTTCTCGAGCATTAAGCGGAGATGCTGCTTGGCATCCATACGTGTCAACAAATCTGTCGCTTTCACATCCTGGACTTTTAAACGCTGTTTGTTCGCATGTTCCTCATGAGGAGCATCGGGCATGGCACTCGGCTCAGGTGCAGGACGGTTGGATGTCGGAAGCAGCAGGGTCAGTGCAAGCGCTCCTGCACCGGCGGCAATGGCCCAGTTTATCCATTTAGGTCTGGACATGGGGAATATAACCTCCTCTTGTATTTTGGACAGCAGTCATGAGTTTCCTGTATTCATCGTTGTCCTTGGCATAGTTCTATCGTTAGGAAAAGCGGTTATTTTTATGCAGGTGAAAACGGAGCTGACTTCGCTTAATGGGTAAGGATCGTGGCGGTTATGTAAAGGATGATTAAGGGATACCGCTCGTCATCTTTTTATGGTAGGATAGTAGCTGAGAATTCAAGGTCAGGGGACAACCACCGTGGCCGACCTATATGTAAGGACTTATTTAAGGGGGAGCTACCTTTATGTCAGCAGCCAATGTACAGAAAACTTGTGAGTCAACTAGGGAAAAGTTAAAACCTGCTATCGATCGGATCGAACAATTTTTGAATGAAAATGCCTTGCCTGAACTGGATCAGAACCAGACTGAGGAATCGACAACCTTCTACAAAGGATTTCTTTCGGATCTCCGTCATTTGCTTGTTTTTTCTGAAGTTTCTTACGAAAAACTTGGCGTTGTGCTGCGTCGTGCCAATTTTGATGTCGATTTTGCCGAAAAGGCTCTCTATAATACCTATCATCAATGCGTAAACAGCTTTTTCTATCCCAAAAATGAATGCTATTCCGAAGACGGAAGATATGCGTACACAGGTCAGGATGCCATTCGCTTCCGTGACAAGCCGGTTCGTGCAGTACGCGATGTTATTCTTGAAGTTTCCAAAACGTATGAAGAACTGCGCGATGATCTGGCCTTTTATGAAAGTGACTATTTGACCCAGCGCCGGATGCAGAATCAACGCAATCACGCATAGTTCAGCTGTACCCACTTTATAAAATGGATGAAACCGCCAGCAATGGCGGTTTTTTTGGCGTTCTCAGACAAGAAAAGAGTGGCTAAATTCATGTCATCATCTGACATCTCGCCAGAGAATAGCCGATTTACACTGGGGAGACAATAGATGTCGAGGTGATAAATATATGAGCCAAGACAAGCCAATTGTCAAATGCAGTGTGTCCAACTGTCATTTCTGGGGAGAAAACAATTTTTGCCACGCCGATGCCATCATGATTGACATCGACCAACACGCTACCCGTCGTTTGCATGAAGAATTTGCTGGAGAGACGTTTGATTCGGATCATCAGGATCATGCGCGTACTTCTTCGGCAACATGCTGTCACACATTCAAACCCAAATGAGCAGTCATCCCTAATTATTATGGAGGTGCTTTGAAGTGAAGAATGATAATAAAGAGGATTATCCATTCCATCGTTCCAAAACTGCCACTCCCGCCAATGTGAAAAAACGTGAGCGTGTCGATTATCCGCGACGTGAACATCGCGAGGAGTATGGTGCAGAGGTAGCACCTCCGGCGTCCGTCCGTACAGAACGCACGGAACATGCTGCTGCAGCCCCGGAAAAGCATGAAGCTGACCGCGTTATGGAGTCAACCGGTAAGGTCTCTGGTTATATTGGACTTGCTTGCGGGATTGCGTCCTTATTTATGTGGTCTATCGTACTTGGTCCGGCTGCAGCCGTGCTTGGTTATTACGCTTATGTAAACGGGCGTAAAACGGCCGGAGCTTGGTCCATTGGACTGGGAGCACTCGCTACGATCAGTTATTTCTTCATGATTCCATTTGCCCGTTAAATTCTTGTTGACGAAATACATGTTTTTAGCCAGCAATTTTGAACTGAATAGGGCATATCTTAACCTTCTCCCTTCCCGTAAATCCGGGTTATGGGTGAAGGTTTTTCGCGTTTACGCAAACAGAAGAATATATGGGTTTATTTTTCTGAAAACCATGGCAGATTTTTGTAAAACGATGTAGAATATAGGCATAATATACGTTTATTTATACGGGAGTGGGAAAACAGATGCAGATTGATCCAAACGGGTCACGGCAGTTACTGGAACTTCAATTGTCCAATGTTGCCAATCAAACGAATGTATCAGGTGAAACTGCGGGTTCATCGTCAGACTTCGCCGATATGATGGACGGGCTGTTGAGTGCGAGTACAAACGCTTCGAACAGCAGCGATTCATCTTCTTCTACGTCAATGGGCATCTCCAAAAGATCCAGTGACGGCTTGTTGTGGTTACAACTGGGCAGTTTGTATAATACGGATTCAAGTACGAGTTCTTCCAGCAGCAGTGAGAATGTATCTTTGTCGACACATACCAATACTGTAAAAGCTGATACCAAGGGATCTGTGCCAACCGATTTTGAATCATTGATTGCAGCGGCAAGTGCCAAGTACGGTGTACCTGAATCTCTGATCAAGGCTGTCATTGACACGGAATCCGGATTCAATCCGAACGTGGTATCATCCGCAGGTGCCAAAGGATTAATGCAATTAATGGATGGGACTGCAGCTGGTCTCGGTGTAACGAATGCCTTTGATCCTGCTCAGAGCATTGATGCCGGAACCAAATATCTCTCCCTTCAGCTTCAGCGTTTTGGTGGCGAGGTGAAGATGGCGCTTGCCGCTTATAATGCTGGGCCAGGGCGCGTTTCCCGTTTGGGTGTGTCAAACGACAGTGAGCTGATGAGTGTACTTAACCAGTTGCCTGCGGAGACACAGGCGTATATTTCCAAAGTGGAAAAAGCACAGTCAAAATATACGGTATAGAGTCAAAGATCATTGTTTTACAGCGAGTTCAGGAGGAGATCAATTCGGGAGCATGCCTGGGAAGCCAGCCTGTTCCTGATTGGTCTTTTTGTGTTGGGGCGGGATCGTGTTACAATGCTCACTGTAGGTTTAGAGAACATCTGAAGGAGGTCTGACCTCATTTGAAATATTTTGATTATGCAGCAACAACTCCTCCTGATTCAGACGTGGTTCGAACGATGGCTGAAATTATGGAGGCACATTATGGCAACCCGTCATCCATTCATGGGTACGGAGAACGAGCGGATCAACTGCTGAGGCGTGCACGCTCCGGCTGTGCAGCAGCACTTGGTGTTAAGCCCGAAGAGATCGTGTTTACTTCCGGGGCAACGGAGAGCAACAACCTCGCCATAAAAGGAGCGGCACTTAGGTATCAGACACGGGGAAAACATCTCATTACGACGGCTACCGAACATGCTTCAGTATATGAGAGTTTTTTGCAGCTGCAG
Source organism: Paenibacillus sp. PvP094 (assembly GCF_040546835.1). NCBI lineage: Bacteria > Bacillati > Bacillota > Bacilli > Caryophanales > Paenibacillaceae > Paenibacillus > Paenibacillus sp. PvP094. The sequence continues at coordinate 3,919,933 of NZ_JBEPOM010000001.1, forward strand.
CAGTGGGGCTGGGAAGTAACCTGGCTGCCCGTGGATTCGGATGGCCGTGTAAGCACTCAGCAGGTGATGGATGCATTAAGACCGGACACAGTTCTTGTCAGCCTGATGCATGTAAACAATGAAACAGGGATCATCCATCCCGTTGCAGAGATAGGCAGCCGTTTGAAAAGTGCCGCACCGCGCGTGCTTTTTCACGTGGATGGGGTACAGGGGTTTGGCAAACTGGAAGCAAAGCCCGCTTCGTGGGGAGCTGATCTGTACAGTTTATCTGCTCACAAAATCCGTGGTCCGAAAGGAGCGGGCCTCCTATATGTACGAAGTGGAGTGGAACTTACCCCACTGCTGTCTGGTGGTTCGCAGGAGCGGGGCATGAGAGCAGGAACAGAGAATGTTCCCTTGCTTGTAGGTATGGCAAAAGCGATGCGTCTTGCGGCAGAACGGCAGCTGGAGTTTGCTGAACGTGCCACAGTGCTGAGAGATCGGATTATGGAGACCATTGAAACCATTCCTGAACTTAAACTGAACAGCCGACAGGATGGAGCTCCCCATATTATTCACTTTTCCTATCCGGGGATGAAGGCTGAAGTTGCTCTCCATACGCTGGAGCAGCTTGGGATCATTGTTTCTACACAATCAGCGTGCTCCTCCCGCTCTGCGGAGCCCAGCAGAGTCCTTCTTGCGATGGGAAGAGATGCCGCGAGCGCATCAGGAGGATTGCGGATTAGTCTAGGTAACGAACATACAGAAGAGGATGTGGCCTTGCTGGAACAAGCGCTGCATCAGATGGTGGCGCAGCTGCGCCCGTTGGAAAGGCGGATGTAAAGTCAAATGAAATATGATATGCTGCTTCTCCGTTTTGGAGAGTTTATGTTAAAAGGCAAAAATCGTTCACGTTTCGAAAAAACCATTATTACTCAGGTGAGGGCCCTGCTCAAGCCATATCCAGGCGCAAGCTTGCGCAAGGAATTTGGTCGGTTGTATGTGGATCTCGGGGGGCATTCCCATACCGAACTGATTGCCGTACTGAAACGGGTTTTTGGGGTAATGTCCATCAGCCCGGTTAAAGTAACTCCTTCTGTGCTTGAGGATATCGTGGAAACGGCTGTAGCTTTCATGGATGAGAGAGAAAACGAGTTCAAGGAAGGTACGACGTTCAAAGTGAATACCCGCCGGGTGTGGAAAGAGTACCCTCATTCTTCACACGAAATGAACCATATGGTGGGTTCCCCGATATTAAGAAAGTTCCAACAGCTTCGTGTGGATGTACGTCATCCGGACATTGAACTGCGAGTGGAGATTCGAGATCAGGGGACCTATATCTTCAATGAAGTGATTCCTGCTGTCGGCGGGTTCCCTCTGGGTACCAACGGCAAAGCGATGGCACTGCTGTCCGGTGGAATTGATAGCCCTGTTGCGGCATGGTCTTCCATGCGTCGTGGACTGGAAGTGGAATGTGTACACTTTTACAGTTATCCGTTCACCAGCCAGCGTGCCAAGGAAAAGGTGATCGATCTGGCTCGTGCTTTGGCTGATCATGCAGGTACCATCAAACTGCACCTGGTTCCTTTTACGGAGATCCAAACGGCATTCACCCAGCTGGGTCAGGATAATCTGATCATTACCCTGATGCGCCGTTCCATGCTGCGAATTGCAACCAAGCTCGCTGAACGTGAGCGGGCACTTGCATTAATTACCGGGGATAGCCTTGGTCAAGTTGCAAGCCAGACGCTGCCAAGTATGAATGTCATCGGACGTGCAACAGAACTTCCGCTTTTGCGTCCCCTCGTCATGATGGATAAGCAGGAAATTATTACATTGTCCAAACAGATTGGAACATATGATATATCGATTCTGCCTTACGAGGATTGCTGCACCCTGTTCGTGCCGAAATCACCTACAACGAATCCGAATCTTCGCATTGTGGACAAAATTGAAGCAACGATGAGCCATCTGCCGGAATGGATAGATAAAGCTGTCGCTCAGACGGAAACCATCGTTCTGCATGCTGGGGAAGCAGCTCCTGGAACGAGTGAGAACACGGGGAATGAAATCAAGGAAGACTGGTTCTGATTCTATTTCCTTGAACTGGCAGAATGACATAATAAGGACTATGTTACCTGAGATGGAAAAAAGGACCTGCCGATGGGAAATCGGCTGGTCCTTTTTTTGTGTATCTTTATTTTACGAATAGGATCGCTGGTGCTCTCCACCTTGTCTACTGCTGGAGCGTTTGCGGTATCCTGCGAATACCACGCCTGCAACGACCAGCACGATAAACAGAATGCGAAGGGCAGGATGCTCGGTGAAAAACGGCACAAGCCGGCGTTCCTCTGTAATCATGTGGGATGCGGTATAACCGAGTACAATGGCCCCCAGATATATAATCCATGGGAAGTGATTGATTAACTTGATGAACAGGGTGCTTCCCCATACGATGATCGGTACACTGATCAACAATCCGATGATAACCAGTACCAGATGCTGTTCAGCCGCGCCAGCCACTGCAATGACATTGTCCAGTCCCATGGCAGCATCTGCAATGACGATGGTGCGAACGGCAACCCATAAGGAGCTGCCTGCCTTAATATCACTATGTTCTTCACCTTGGTCAGCCAATAGTTTATAAGCAATCCAGATCAGCAAAACGCCACCTACAAGCAGCAGCCAAGGCACCTTAAGCAGCCAGAGTACAACCACTGTGGCTACAATCCGAATCACTAGCGCACCCGCTGTCCCGTAGAGAATCGCTTTTTTCTGCACTGAAGGGTGCAAATTACGTGCAGCAAGGCCGATAACGATTGCGTTATCGCCAGCCAGCATGAGATCAATAAATACAATTTTCACCAAAGCAAGCCAAAAAACAGCGCTAAAAAGCTCCATATGCTGTCACTCCCTCTATATGTCCGAACCTAAAAAAGCTTGTTCAATCGTTAAGAATAGCATGGACAACTTTGACATACAAGTAAGAGTGGGGGGAGGAGAAACATGGATACATTGTGGCTGTTGACTGAAATCCTAATGATCAATCTGGTTTTGAGTGGAGATAATGCGGTAGTCATCGCGCTTGCGAGTAAGGATTTGCCGGAGAAGCAGCGTAAGCAAGCGGTATGGTGGGGGGCTTTTGGTGCAGTTATACTAAGGTGTGTGCTAACTTTTGCAGCGGTGTTAATGCTAGGAATTCCTTTTATACAGGCTGCGGGCGGGATATTACTGTTCTGGATTGCCGTGAAGCTGCTGCTTCAAAACGAAGACGAAGTACATATTCGGGAGGCTTCCACGACTTGGAAAGCAGTTCAGACCATTTTGATTGCCGATTTTGTAATGAGTCTGGATAACGTGCTTGCCATTGCGGCATTGGCCGATGGAGATCTGGCCCTTATCGTCATTGGAATCGCGATCAGTATTCCCATTGTGGTTTGGGGCAGCGGATTAATCGTCGGGTTGCTCAAACGGTTCCCAATTCTGGTGTTCGCCGGTTCAGGGATCCTGGCCTTCACGGCAGGTGAAATGGTGATGAGTGACCCGAAGCTGGGTCAGTGGCTTGGCAGCTTGACAGCGGAAGCCCACACACTGTTACCTGTGGCGATGGCTGGTCTGGTCATAGCGGTTGGGGGAGCACACAAATTTGTCAGACGAAATGCGTAATTTCGTTCTGGGTATGCAGCAGCAAAATAGAGTGGAGAGACAACCGTCTGCCGAGGGCGGTTTTTTTGTTGAATGAAATCGTCTCATGTAGTGAACATTGAGGAACAAGCGACGGATCAATACCTTTAGGGTAATACATAAAAAGAGCAGCGACGAAATGCGACATCAAGTATAGTTTTTTGCAAAAACATGGGCTACACTAGAGGCAGGTCTACCAAAGCTGGTCATCATGAGACGACGAATTCGTTGAAGCTTATAACCTACATAGCCTAATTGATATAAGAGGTGATTGCAGATGAAGATGAGAAATGAACAAGCGATCGGCATATTTATCGTGGCAGCAGGTATCCTTATTTTGCTTGGCAAACTTGGGGTGTTTGGCTTTATTGGACGCCATTTCTGGCCTTTGCTTCTATTGCTGCCGGGAATTGCTCTACACGCCCTGTACTATGCAAGAGTTACTCCTACGTGGTCACTTGTTCCCGCAGGGATATTAACGGTGTATGGTATTTTGTTCGGAATTACGAACACATGGGGCGGAGGGCTGATGAGCAGCCTCTGGCCGGCATTCTTGCTGGGCATTGCCGTTGGTTTACTCGAGTACGGACTTGCTGAACGCTATAAACCCGAGTTTGTGCTGCCTGCAGCATGGGGCATCGGTGCTTTGTCCATTGTCTTATTCGGATTCACCCTGCTTCATACTGGAATTGTTTATGTGCTGGCGATCCTTTTGATTTTGGGCGGAGTCTGGTTGCTGCTTGGACGCGGGCGCGGGAGGAAGGGCTGGTAACATTGCCCGACCTTGCTCCAAGCGAAATATCTTGATTTTTAGCTATGATCAACTATAATATAAGGGATAAAGACATGCGTCGGGATATCACCGACGCTTATTTTGGGTGAGTAACCTGCAGAAATGCGGGAAGTTTAGTAGATAAGAATTGAAATTGGAAAGGATATGGATACAAACCATGCATTCAAGAGAACACATTCGCAATATTGCGATTATTGCCCACGTCGACCACGGGAAAACAACGTTAGTCGACAAGTTGCTCCAGCAATCCGGTACTTTCCGTGATCACGAAACGGTACAGGAGCGCGCAATGGACTCCAACGATTTGGAGCGTGAACGCGGTATTACGATTTTGGCCAAAAACACGGCTATAACTTATAAAGATTACCTGATCAACATTGTAGATACACCAGGACACGCCGACTTCGGTGGTGAAGTAGAACGTATCATGAAAATGGTTGACGGCGTATTGCTCGTTGTCGATGCTTATGAGGGCTGTATGCCACAAACGAAGTTCGTACTTCGTAAAGCACTGGAGCACAACCTGACTCCAATCGTTATTGTAAACAAAATTGACCGTCCAGCGGCTCGTCCGGCTGAGGTTATTGATGAAGTACTTGACCTGTTTATCGAACTGGGTGCCAGCGATGAGCAGCTTGAATTCCCTGTTGTATATGCTTCCGCATTGAACGGAACATCCAGCATGGAAGACGACCCTGCCAAACAAGATGACAACATGATGGCGATCTACGATACCATCGTAAGTCATATCCCTCATCCAACAGAGAACGTTGAAGAGCCACTGCAATTCCTCGTTACGCTGATGGACTATAATGAATACCTCGGACGTATCGCTATCGGTCGTGTAAACCGCGGTGTGATTCGTCAAGGCCAATCCGTTACGGTTATTATGCGTGATGGCAAAAGCAAAACAGCTCGTATCGAGAAACTGTTTGGTTTCCAAGGTCTGAAACGTGTTGAGACAGAGGAAGCTGGCGCAGGTGACATCGTTGCGATCGCGGGTATTAAGGATATCAACATCGGTGAAACAATTGCTGACCCGAACAACCCTGAAGCTTTGCCGGTTCTGAAAATTGACGAGCCAACACTGCAAATGACATTCCTCGTAAACAACAGTCCATTCGCAGGCCGTGAAGGTAAATGGGTAACTTCCCGTAAACTGCGTGAGCGTTTGTTGAAGGAATTGGAAACTGACGTATCCCTGCGTGTTGAAGAAACAGAGAGCCCAGATGCATTTATCGTATCCGGACGTGGTGAGCTTCACCTCGGTATCCTGATTGAAAATATGCGTCGTGAAGGATATGAGCTTCAAGTATCCAAACCGGAAGTTATCGTCAAAGAAATTGACGGTAAGAAAATGGAACCTCTTGAGCGCTTGTTGATTGATATCCCTGAAGAAAGCATGGGTTCCGTCATGGAGAGCCTGGGCGCACGTAAAGCAGAGATGGTTAACATGGTCAACACGGGTAGCGGACAAGTACGTCTGGAGTTCCTGATTCCTGCACGTGGTCTGATTGGATACAGCACCAACTTCTTGACATTGACTCGTGGTTATGGCGTAATGAACCATGCATTTGACAGCTACGCTCCAGTCGTATCCGGTCAAGTGGGTGGACGTCACCAAGGTGTACTGATCTCAACTGAAACGGGTACATCTACGTTCTATGGAATGATGGGTGTTGAGGATCGTGGTACGCTCTTCCTTGAGCCAGGAACAGAAATTTACGAAGGTATGATCGTTGGGGAGCATACGCGTGACAATGATATCGTTGTCAACATCTGCAAAGAAAAACAACTGACTAACGTTCGTTCTTCTGGTAAAGATGATACGGTTAAAATTAAAACTCCGATTATCTTCTCGTTGGAACAGGCGCTTGAATATCTGAATGAAGATGAATATTGTGAGATAACACCGAAATCTATTCGTCTTCGTAAGAAGATCCTGAACAAATCCGAGCGTGAGCGTGCAGAGAAACAACGCAAAATGGCTCAAAATAACGCTTAATATAACTAACAAAAAATAGTATGTATAAGTTAACGTTTGATGTTGTAAACCGCACTGTCATACGTTGAGTTCAACCGCTCAAAGTAGTGTAGGAATCGGAATCGATTCTGTAGAAGCGAAGCGTTCGCCTTTATCTCCGGATTTTCCCATTTGAAAAATGGTTCAAAAAATCTGGAGATAACAGCGATCGAAAGAACGATCCGAACCCGAAACGGTCACTAATGCTCGTTTGAATTCCCAATTACGTGTTGTTCCATCAACCAGATAACTTATACAAGCATGATCACGAAAGGAGCTGACTGTGCATGCAAGCATGGTTCGCATCACACCCGATCGTAGCCTACATCGTCATCTTTGTGCTGATTACTTACGTATATAATAAGGTGTTTCGGGTACGTCAGAAATTGCCGCTCGTTAAGGAAATCTTTCTTTATCTATTGATGGCGATGGGCACATTCATGCTTCTTATTTTTCAGATCGACAAGCTCCCAATTATTCAATGTTTGCTGGTAGCCGTCGGTTTGATGCTGTTAGTGCGAGTGCGCTATTTCATCGAAGGTCGTCAAAAGAAAAAGGCGGAAGCTGCCGCCAGAAATTCATAAAATCTGTCTCTGTACAGTCCATCCGTTTTCCTTCGGGAAAGCGGTTGTCTTTTATTTGGACCAAAACAGATGTGATAAAGGTGTTGAAGATATGAACTCGAATTCGAACGGACTGCCTCCGCGTAGACAGGCACCAGCCAAATCCGGAGCTTCAGGGTCTAGCAACAGTAAAGGTAAGCCACCAAAAAAGAAAAAGCGGGGGCGCACATTTGCCAAATTCGTTTTGAGCCTTTTGGTGATTGCCATCATTGTAGGTGGGGGATATCTCTACTGGGTATACAATCAGGTGGCGGACACCGGCATTGATAAACCAGTGCCTCCAGGGATGTCGGCCAAGACTAAGCCCATTACCATGCTGCTGTTGGGTACAGATAACCGTCCTGAAACCGGAACGTATCTGTCCGATGTTGTTATGGTAGCAGCCATGAACCCGGATACCAAAACGGCCACAATTGTTTCCTTGCCGCGTGATACGCGGATTGAACTTGAAGGGTACAAGGCAAACAAACTGAATTCATACTATCCTAAGTTTAAAGCCCAGGAGAAGACCTCAGGTAAGAATGCTGAGGATCAGATGAAAGAAATGATGGGCAAGTATTTTGACGTCGATATCAATTACACAACGGTGCTTAACTTCCAGGCATTCCGCGATGCGGTTGATGCCGTGGGTGGTGTGGATGTGACGGTCGACAAAAATATGTGTTACCGGGATACGGCCGACAATACAGATATTAATCTGGTTGCGGGTGATCAGCATCTGGACGGCAAGCAAGCACTCGATTTTGTGCGCTACCGCAAATCCAACTGTGATCCCAAAACGGATGAATCCAATGACTTTGACCGTAATAAGCGACAAAACCAGGTCCTGAACTCCATGCTGGATCAGATGAAGTCACTTGGTGGTGTGACGAAGATTAGCAAAGTCATTGGTGCGATTGATGACAATATGACAACCGACGTGGAATCCGAACAGATGAAAAACTTTATTTCTACGTATTGGAACATTTCCAAATCGGATGTGCACTATACGCCTGTAACCGGGGACTGGAGAAGCCCTTATGTTTATGTGAATGAGACGGAGCTGGCCAATGCGAAGCAAGCCTTGCAGGACACGCTCTCAGGCAAAGTAACAGCTACTCCGGCGGCAGAGTAGCTGGGGGATTGGAAGCAAGTTTCCGGGTATGTTATAATAACATCATTCATAGTATCAAGAATTGCATAAAGAAGGTTAGGGAGGGCTGGTTTAATGTCCGAAGCCGTCACACAATTGACAGAATCTCTTTTGCAGCAATTCAAGAACGAAACATTCGTACTCCTGAATACGGTAGACATTGAATCTGGAGGCCCGACATCCACCGCAATCTCCTGGGTCTATGCGGAGAATGCGTCCACGCTTCGGGTCGCTTTGGATCATCGTTCACGTCTTGTGAATAATATGAAACAAAATCCGTTGATTACCGTTACGGTATTTGGAGAAGAAACGGTTTATGCGATCAATGGACGTGCTTCTGTTCGACAGGACCCATTGCAGGATGTACCCTTTAATATGTGCTGTTTCGACATCTCCATTGAAGCGGTCAGAAATGCCCTGTTTTATGGAGCCCAGCTATCTTCTATGCCTCAATATGTCAAAATATACGATCAGCGTGCTGCTGAGAAATTAGATGAGCAGGTTTTTGCTGCCATGAAAAAAGCCTAGTGAGAAATCACTGGGCTTTTTGTTGCTTTTTGTCGGTGGTATGCTGCTGCATTTGCTGCTCTTCAGGAGCCTGCTCATCTGGGTTTTGACGGACCTTGACGTCTTTCGGGAGCTGTGGAATAATTCGTCCCACCATATCAGCGAGTTCAGAAGCAAATCCGGATATGGGATGTCCTTGGCGGATATGCTCTCCGATCTCCCTGATCCGTTCGGTAACATCCGCATCAGCGGTGACGATCGAATCAACACCTTCTGGATCTTTGCGCAAAGCTTCTGCAACGGAATATTTAATCGTTCCTACACGAGCACGTTCAAGTTCGCCATCTACGTCAATGCCAACGACCGCTGTATTTCCGAGAATGACGCAATTGGCGTCTTTGACACCTTCCACTTGCTTGGCAAGTGCCTTGAGATGGGTGATTCGATTTTCATTGGTCATGCGGCCTGTCTTGTTATCATCGGCAACGTTCAGTTCATGAACTTCACCCGTATTCTCATTGAAACGGTCAAGGCGTGAAGGATTCATTCGGTCATCCTCTGTATAGAGCATGTGGGATCCGTTTTGTTGATCTTGCCGTGTTGTAACATTCCCTCCGTACCCCCTCGCATGAGTTCCTTGCTGCTCTTGAGAGGCATTGCGTGTAGTGTTGTTGCAGCCTGTAAGTATAAAGATCAGAAGCAGCGTACAAACCCAATATCTCATAAATGTTCATCCTTTCTTGGAGTTTTTCAGAATGTTGCAATTATTTTGTCCGAGACGAATACATTTATGTATGGGAGCATGATTGTCCATGCCGCTGCTGAAAGATCACACGATCACAGATGAACTCGGGAATGGGAAAAAAAGGACTGCTAGTGCATGGAAAACCTATGATCTAATCCGCCATTCCCGAGTTCACGTTCCAAACCATGCCTTTAACGACGCCGCTTTGGAGGGGATTGAATGAAAAAGATTTTTGTATTGGATACCAACGTGCTTCTGCATGACCCCAATGCCATTTTTGCCTTCGAGGAACATGAGGTAATCATTCCCGCGGTTGTACTGGAGGAAATTGACTCCAAAAAAAGAAATGCTGATGAGATTGGCCGCAATGCCCGAAATGTTTCGAGATTGCTTGATGGTCTGCGTGAACTGGGTCACCTGCACAGTGGAGTTCCTCTCGCCAATGGAGGTAACCTGAAGGTCGAATTGAATCATCGTAGTTTTGTAAGGGTACAAGAAATGTTCGGTGAAATCACCAATGATAACCGAATCCTGGCGGTTGCGCTAAATTATCAAATTGAAGAAAATGAGAAAGAGGTTGTGGAACGGCAGGTTGTGTTGGTAAGCAAAGATGTACTTGTACGTATCAAAGCAGATGTACTCGGTCTGTTCACTCAAGATTACTTGTCCGATCGGACTGCAGGGCTCAGTGAACTATATCCAGGCTATACAGCCTTGAAGGTTCACCCGTCGGTAATCGATGAGTTTTACACATATCGTTTTCTGCCAATTAAACCATTGCAGTTGTCCTATAAGCTGTATCCTAATGAATTTGTGATTCTTAAGGATGAAATGGGTACCAACAAATCAGCGCTGCTAAAGGTAAACACGGAGGGAACCAAACTTGAGCCTCTGTTCCTAAGCAATGATAACGTATGGGGGATTAGTGCTCGAAATGCTCAGCAGCGTATGGCGCTGGAATTACTTCTGAATGACGATATACCACTCGTGACCATTACGGGCAAAGCAGGCACAGGTAAAACCTTGCTGGCTCTCGCTGCAGGCCTTCTTAAGGTGGAGGATGACCATAAATATAAAAAGTTATTGATTGCGAGGCCAGTGGTTCCCATGGGGAAGGATATCGGTTATCTGCCAGGGGAAAAGGAAGAGAAGTTGAGACCGTGGATGCAGCCTATATATGATAATCTAGAGTTTTTGTTCGATACAAAAAAGGCTGGAGATATCGATAAAATTTTGATGGGACTAGGCAGTATACAGGTGGAAGCATTAACGTATATTCGCGGACGTTCCATACCTGGTCAATTTATTATTGTGGATGAAGCCCAGAACCTATCACGTCATGAAGTAAAAACCATCGTTTCGCGTGTAGGTGAAGGCAGTAAAATAATACTGATGGGTGACCCTGAGCAAATCGATCATCCGTATCTGGATTCCGCGAGCAATGGTCTGACCTATGTTGTGGAACGATTCAAACAAGAGGGCATTAGTGGACATATTATGCTTGAAAAAGGGGAGCGTTCCAAACTGGCTCAATTGGCGGCGGATTTGTTATAAGTTTAAGCGGATATATTTCCCGGGAAAATATAGAAAAAGATCGGCTCATTGGAGCCGGTCTTTTTTTTGCTGAAATATTTAAAAAGAGTTATTGCACAGACCTATGTATTCTCTTAGTATGCAAAATCTCAAAAATATGTTTTTTGGCAGGATAGGACAGGAGTACTACTTTTTTGTTACAATAAATTTTACAGGAAAAATATAGGGAGCGAGGAGGAGAGTTAATGAAGCGTAGACATCAGGTTGTTTTATTTGCAGTGCTGCTGCTTTCATTGACGATCCTGTCTCCAAGCTTTGATTTTAGAGGAGTACAACAGAACCAGGATCAAGATCAGGAGAATGATGCCTTTCCCAATGCTGTAACCCGTAGTGAGAATCAACAGGCGCCGGTTGAAATTGTTGTTTCGATGTCTGAAAGTGAGTTTCAGGTGTTCTCGGCAATCGCAAAACAAGTTGCTGCCGCGCGGGTGGTGAAAATCAATCTACGGAATCTGCCCTCGGATACATATAAGAAGGTACTGGATAACGAGCTTGCTGTAGGGGACAGCGGGGATGTAATCCTGCTTAATAGTGAGGAAATTCAGGGTTACGCCAAAAGAGGGCATCTGTACCCTTTAAATGCAACAACGTTGTCGAAGGCGATTGGTGACTCGGTATCTCTATTACGGGAAAAGACAGAATGGAATGGTTATCAATGGGGAATGCCATTTGATTTCGACCCTTACGTACTCGCATCACGGTCCAAATCTCTTGCTGATGCAGGATTGGAACGGTTACCACAAAACCTGGATGAGTGGACTAGGGTTATTAATAAAATGGAGAATAAGAGCCAGAAGTTACTTGCGATCAACATCGATGATGCTTATGCAGCAGATGCTTGGTTAAATGAGTTTGGGTCTGGAGTCGCTCCGAGTACGTTGAAAACGGCAACGGAGTCGCATACAGCTGGGGGAAATGAACAGGCGCTGCAGGTACTGAACGGGGTTCAGCCTTATATACATGTTCAAAATACCGACCCGGATTTTGTTGATAAAGACATGCAGGAAGAAGCGTTAATGGTGGTAACCCCTTTTTCTCAACTGGTGAACAATGATCTGGCATTAACTGAAGATCGTCTACCGAATCGGATTATGTTTAAACCCCTTGCACCTGTTACATCCAGAAGTTTCGTAATTACGTCGGGTTCACATGAAGCAGAGCAGGCCAGTCGATGGATTGAGGGCATGACCTCCAATTCCGTGCAATCAGACTGGTACCAGCAAGCTCATCATTTGCCTGGTCAACAGCAGCAATTGAACACAGAATCCCAAAAGCTCTCAGTCGAAGGGCAAATAATGAGTGATAATGGTCAGGAATGGTTTATGTCCAAAACATCTGAAACCCCTGTGATGGATAACCCGGAGCTGGTATTAGATTATAATAAGAAAGTTCAACAGTTTCTTCAGGGAGAGATTTCTGCGAATCAGTATGTGAATGACATTTTAAAAATGCAGCAATCATCAAAATGATATGGCGAGTTTAACTTCAAGTACCCCTTTACTTGTCGATACATCTGTAGCTTTCACGAAGGACAGAATTTTCTGCGGGTAGAAACCAAGATCAAATTCCTTTTCAAGCATACGTCTTGTCGTATTAGGTAGTTCCAATTGGTTGAAAACAAGTTTATCTACATGAAAACGGATAGAATTCTGAGGTTCATTTTCTACCGTATAATGACCCTCAATACTGAGCTGTAACTGATCACGCTGTCCGGAGGCTGTAATTCGGTCCTCGTCAAACTGAAAGGCAAAATCCTCGAAGATCGGGTTCTGTTCACGCAGGAATTGATTCAGATCGTCTTGTCCAATTTGAATGGTATAGGCTGTTCCGGTTGTGGAAATTCCGCCATTCTGTTCTTGTATAAACTGAGGGAGATTTTGCATGGCTGTTGCTAGTGCTCTGAAATAACGTTTGACCTCATAAATGCCAACATTTTCCCAATAAATAGTCAATTCCTCCATTAACTTCTGAATGGCTGCCGGGTTCCCACTTGCCGAAACTTGTCCGTCTACTTCCTTCTGCAATGCAACAACACGCTCTCGCTGTCTTACCAAATTAGTCATTAGTTCGTCCAGCTCAGCCGTGGTCTGACTTATTTTCGTTGAAGTTTCCTGCATGCTGCGATAACGTTCCTGATATTTGCTTAGCACTGCCTGATCTCTGCCAATAATAATTTGGTAGTAGTCAAATAAGATAAACAAGTCTTTGAACGATCTGGCCCCCAGGACCGTCATGAGAAGGCTGTCTCGTTCTCCGGTGTAATACGACCTTACTACAGCACCTGCCCGATCTTGCTGAATATGTATTTGATCTTCCTGTTCCTGGAGCTGAACATTCAATTCTTCCTGCTGTTGATTGAGATCCTTCTGCCTTACGGCAATACGTTCAATTTCGTGATCGATTTCCACGATGGACAGACTCTTCTCCAAAATTTCACGTGTTTCCTCAGGTGAAGGTTCTCCATAGGCATATGCCAATGTAGCTTGACCAAATAGTAGTATGCATAGGATTAGGGCACAAATGCTATATCGACGGTTCACCGTATCATTCTCCTTTCCTTCAAGTACAATATTCATTGTACAGGCTTCTGTCTTCCAGACAATATATGAAATGAAATCTTGAAATATCCTTAGTGGTTACATAACTCTGAAAACAAACCGTTAATCAGACAGCCATAAAGGAAAAACAAAAAAGCGAAACGGCTTATGGCCGAATCGCTTTGATGCTGTTGGCGGATTAAAGCGGCAACCCCATTTGGAACACAGTCCAGTAGCTGAACCCTGTGAAAGTAACGATCATATAACCCCAGAAGAGCAATATGTACGTTCTTTCGGTGAATTTTAAATACCCCAAAATGACGAAAAACGCAGTCTGCAGGAAAAAAAGCAAAGCCATCTCGACCAAATCTCCCGCAAAAGCCATCAGGCCAATCGTTAGCGTGAAGAACCCGAGTACCCGAAACATGCGTGCCACGGTTAGTCCTCCTCTCTATGTACGATCATAGATTGTCTACACAACATTATACCGGGAAAGGAAAAAGGTGTAAACAGAATTGGATATGAAAGCGAATTCTTTTTTATCGAATCCGTGAGCAAATAGGTCACCTTTTCCATATGTAAGGTATGAGTGCTCGCAAATATGGACATACATTTTAGTATGAAATCAATTCTATGAACTCTATGAGAGGCATAAGAATGAATGAAGCAGCTTTTATACCTAATTCACAAACCGGGAGACCGGTAATGAGGACGGTTATTTTAGGATGTTGTTAGGAGGGTATTATAGCATGACTGCAGTGAGACAGGATGCTTGGAGTACAGAGGACGATTTGATCTTGGCTGAGGTGACTTTGCGGCATATTCGGGAAGGCAGCACACAACTCGCGGCCTTCGAGGAAGTGGGCGAAAAAATAGGCAGAACATCTGCCGCTTGCGGTTTTCGCTGGAACAGCTGTGTGCGTAAAAAGTATGAGTCTGCCATCAGCAATGCGAAGGCACAGCGTCAAAAGAGAAGTTATCTCCGAAAACAGCCGGCTTTGCTTGGACCACAGGTCGCAGCTCTATCTACGCTTGATACGGAAGAAAACCTGTACAAGGCCGATGGCGTTTCAGAAGACTCCTTATCCATTGATGCAGTAATTCGCTTTTTGCGCCAGTGGAAAGGTAATGTTCAGGAAAATGGGCGTCAACTCAAAATGCTCGAAAAGGAACTTCGTGAAAAAGAAGATGAACTCCATGAGCTTCGTTGTGAGAATGACCGTTTATCCAAACAAGTGAATGAAGTACAAACCGATTACCGTGTCGTAAATGATGATTACAAGGCATTGATTCAGATCATGGATCGTGCACGCAGGCTTGCTTTTCTGGCTGAAGAAGATGAGGAACTAAAAACTCGTTTCAAAATGGATGCCAACGGCAATCTGGAACGAATTGAATAACGGATCAAGTTGCAAGAATGACGATATTTGATCAGGCCCGTCACATCTCCGTTACAAACGGCAGGTAAGACGGGTTTTTTGTTTGAAATATTTGTTCTATTATATATAGATGTAATTATTGAGAGTGGAAGAGGGATGTCTCATGGTGATCGACATTGTAGGAGCTGGCTCACTTGGTCTTTTATATGGAGGAAAGCTTCAGGCTGGAGGTTATTCTGTGCGGTTTTGGACAAGGACGCCTGAACAAGCGGAAGAACTGCGTGTACGCGGACTAACGATTACAGAGCAAGGGAAGAAGACTAAATTGCTTCCTCAACATATTCAGGCCTATCCAATTACCGAATGGTCTGCTCACTGGCATGATCAACCTGGTGATTGGCTTCTCCTCATGGTTAAGCAGACAAGTATAGATGATGTTATTCATATCATGGAGACGATGAAAGATTATATCCTTAACATTGTCTGCTTCCAGAACGGGATGGGTCATATAGAGAAGATACAAGCTGCCCTGCCGCTGTCCAGCATATACCGGGCAGTAACTACAGAAGGTGCCAAGAGGGTGCAGTATGGGGTCATACGGGCTGGTGAGGGACAAACCTGGTTTGGTAGAGATGTACATACGAAAGAAATAGAGAAAGACACCTCAGGGAATCTGGAAGAAGTTCGGTTGGAGGCACTATTGCAGCAGGCAGGATTTAACTGTACAGCGTCGAATCAAATCGATAAGCTGATATACAGGAAGCTTCTGATCAATGCTGTCATTAATCCACTCACCGCGATATGGAGAATACCCAATGGAGAATTGCTTCAGAATGATTATCGCTTAAAGGTCATGCGTCGTTTATATGATGAAGCTTTAGCCATTTACAAGGCGAGCGATATTATGGTGGGTACCGACATGTGGGAGGAAATTCTATCCGTTTGTCGATCGACGGCTTCGAATACATCCTCGATGCTCGCAGATGTTATGCAAGGACGGCGTACCGAAGTGGAATCCATCAGTGGACAAATGGTACAACTGGCGCATGGGTGTGGGTTGACTGCTCCACAGCATGAATTAATGCTTCATCTGATCGAAGGAATTAGGCCGGAAGGAGTGAGTTAATGGGTTTTTTTATTGTGCTGAGCATACTACCGTTTTTTCCGTTTCTTATTGTGTACTGGGTCATGTATGGGTGGAAAAAGGATAAACGAGCTTCACTTCGCACCGCAATGGATGTCACCACGGTTTTTCTGATTTTCTCGGTTTCGGCGTTATTCAACTTAACATTTGATTCGAATTTTGGATTTTATTTAACCATGATACTCATACTAATTGCACTTGGATTAATTGGAGGGGCTCAAAATAGGCTGAAAGGAAAGGTCGATGGGGGTCGAATGTTCCGGGCCGTTTGGCGCATGGCCTTTGTAATGATGAGTTTTGGGTATGTCTTGTTTACTATATTTGGCTTATTTAGATACTTAATGAAACAGATGTAAGGTTACATAACGCAAAACGGCCAAAAAATGTGTCGATTTTGTCGAAAACTGAAAAAAACATTACTTTCTGAAAAAGTAATGTAGATTTTTTTGACCGGTGGTTGTATAATCTATAAACATAAACCACATCAATTTAGGGGGAAAGTGTTAGATGAAAAGGAAAAGTCTATTAGTCCTTTTGACGCTGATTCTGGCGTTCGGTACCGTACTTGCAGCGTGCGGATCGAAAAATGAAGGCACAACAAGTAACACGGGAACTGGCTCTGCAGGCGAGGAAAGCGGTCTCGCAAAAGATCAAGTGCTGAAAATTAACCTGACAGCTGAACCTCCTACGTTGGACCCGGCTCAGGCAAAAGACAGCCAAACCAACACTGTTCTGAAATTCTTGTATGAAGGTCTTGTACGCATCGATGCTGATGGTAAAGAAGCACCAGGCGTTGCAAAAGACTGGACAATTTCCGAAGATGGTTTGAAATATGTGTTCAACCTGAACCCGGATGCTAAATGGAGCAACGGTGATGCAATCACTGCAGAAGACTTCGTTCGCTCTTGGGAACGTGCATTGAAACCGGAAACGGCTTCCCCGTACGCTTACCAATTGTACTACATCAAAGGTGCTGAAGGTTACAACCTCAGCAAAGACGAAACATACAAAGGTACTAAAATCACAGATTTCTCCCAAGTGGGTGTAAAAGCTACTGATGAGCACACACTGGAAGTAACGTTGGAAAACCCAACTCCTTACTTCTTGGGTCTGACAGCATTCTACACGTACTACCCAGTACACCAATCTGCTGACACAAATGATAAATTCTTCACAGACTACAAAAACATGATCGTTAACGGACCATTCACTATGGATCAATACGCTAAAGGTCAAAAAATCGTAGTTAAGAAAAACGAAGGCTACCACGCAGCTTCTGACATCAAATTGTCTGAAATCAATATGTCCCTGACAAGCAGCAGTGCTTCCGAGCTGCAAGCTTATAAGTCCGGACAACTGGATTACACTGGTGCACCTAACGGTGAAATTCCAACCGACCAAATTCCTTCTGTAAAAGCGGAATTGCCGGATGAGTTCAAAGCAACTGGTATTGCAAGTACTTACTACTACCAGTTCAACGTTAATGAAGCTCCATTCAACAATGCTAAAATCCGTAAGGCTTTTGCAATGTCGATCGAACGTCAACTGATCGTTGACAAAGTTACACAAGGTGGACAAGTTCCAGCTTACGGCTTTGTACCTCCAGGTATCCGCGGTGAAAACGGCGAATTCCGTGATGAGCACAAAGACGACTACTTCACTGAAAATGTTGAAGAAGCTAAAAAATTGCTTGCTGAAGGTATGAAAGAAGAAGGCTACACAACTTTGCCAGCTGTTACATTGATCTACAACACTAGTGATGCTCACGCGAAAATCGCGCTTGCTGTTGCTGACATGTGGAAGAAAAACCTCGGTGTTGACGTGAAAACGGAAAACCAAGAGTGGGGCGTATTCCTTGAGAACCGTCAAAACCAAAACTTCCAAGTAGCTCGTGCAGGCTGGTCTGCAGACTACAACGATCCGTACAACTTCTTGGAAATGTGGACTACTGGAAACACAAACAATGATTCCAAATTCAGCAACGAACAGTACGACAAAGATGTTAAAGACACTGTAAAATCTGCTGATCCAGCTGCACGTATGGCTGCATTTGCTGATGCTGAGAAAATCCTGATTCAAGATGAAATGGGCGTAATGCCGATTTACTACTACACTAACGTATCTTTGACTAAGCCTTACCTGAAAGGCGTACAACTTGATTTCAGTGGAGCAATTGACTTCACTCGTGCATATCTGGAAGAGAAATAAGTTGTTCTGAAGTCTATATGATTACTTCGGGATATATATGTGGAATTCCATATATATCCCGATTTTTTTGTATGTGCACCGATTTTCCTTATAATTCTTGAAATTTCCGATAAATGGATTGGACTTTATTCATGTCTAATTCTACAATCGATTTGTATACAAAATATTGTTTTTGGAGGTGTGCAAGGGTTGGTTAAGTACGTGCTGAAAAAATTGCTATTTATGCTGCTATCGCTTTTCATACTCGCATCAGCAACCTTCTTCCTGATGAAGGCCATTCCGGGTGACCCTTTTACATCCGAGAAAAAAGTATCGCCTGAAATTCGGGCACTACTGGAAGAGAAGTATGGGCTGGACAAACCGATGTATGAACAATACCTGAAGTATATGGGTGGAATTCTCAAAGGTGATTTTGGTGTTTCGATGAAATATCTGAATCAAGAAGTAACCGACATGATCACTCAAACGTTTACAGCATCTCTGAAACTGGGGATCTTCGCTATTGTGATCTCTGTCGTCGTTGGGGTTTTGCTAGGACTTATCGCTGCGGTTTACCATCGTAAGCTGATAGATGATGTCACGATGATCCTCGCGGTAATTGGTATCGCGGTACCGAGCTTCTTGCTCGCATCCCTGCTTCAATACGTTTTCGCCTTCAAACTGGGTTGGTTTAACGTTATGGGATTCGACGGACCGCTTGACTATGTACTTCCGGTTGCGGCATTGTCTGCATCCCCGATTGCCTTTATCGCACGTTTGACGCGTTCCAGCATGCTCGAAGTACTGCACGCGGATTACATCAAGACAGCAAAAGCCAAAGGTCTGAAATGGCCTGCAATCATGTTTAAACACGTTATTCGTAACGGTATTCTTCCCGTTGTAACTTATGTAGGTCCGATGACAGCTAACATCATCACGGGTTCCGTCGTTATTGAGCAAATCTTTAACATCGGGGGAATTGGTAAAGTATTCGTAGAGAGTATTACGAACCGGGATTATACAATGATCATGGGGATTACGATTTTCTATGGTATCCTCCTGATGTTGGCACGTTTCCTTACAGATATCGCATATGTGCTGATTGATCCTAGAATTAAGCTGGAAAGCCGGAAGGGGGCATAACGTTGTCTGGCACGAACAATAACAATAAAGAAACGGCGAACACTGCCCTGGATAGTCAGGCAGCGGTGAAATCGCAAGAAAGTGTATCGTTATGGAAAGACGCCATGTACAGACTTGCAACCAACAAGGCCGCGATGATCAGTTTGGGCATTCTGGTTCTTGTTGTCATTTTCTCTTTGATTGGTCCAACTTCGTTATTCACAAGTTATAATTATTATTCTAATGATTTGCTTAACGCCAATGCAGCGCCAAGTGCGGAGCACTGGTTCGGAACGGACGAGCTCGGTCGTGACGTATGGGTAAGAACCTGGGTAGGTGCACGTGTATCCCTTACTGTAGGTCTGGCCGCTGCCTTGATTGACCTTGTCATCGGGGTAATCTACGGAGCGATTATGGGCTTCTACGGTGGACGTGTTGATGGTATCATGAACAAGTTCTCCGAGATTCTCTATTCCCTGCCTTACATGCTCGTTGTAATCTTGTTGCTCGTTGTTTTGGAACCAAGTCTTACGACGATCATCATTGCCCTTACGATCACAGGCTGGATCAGCATGTCCTGGATTGTACGTGGTGAGATTATGCAATTGAAAAACAGAGACTTTATTCTTGCAGCGCGGTCCATGGGAGCAAGCACAGGACGTCAATTGTTCCGCCACTTACTGCCGAATGCAGTAGGACCAATTCTCGTAACGCTGACTCTATCCATTCCAAATGCCATCTTTGCTGAAGCGTTCTTGAGCTTCCTCGGATTGGGTGTATCTGCACCGAAATCTTCCTTGGGTTCGATGATCAATGACGCATTGACAGGCTGGACGCTGTATCCTTGGCGGATGTGGTTCCCTGCAGGTCTGATGGTACTTACAATGCTTGCATTTAACTTGCTCGGAGACGGTCTGCGTGACGCACTCGATCCGAAATTACGTAAATAGAAATAGGAGGTGGGATTATGGAGCCAATCTTAACAGTCAAAGACCTAAGCGTGTCATTTACAACACGTTCTGGTGAATTTGATGCCGTTAAAAATGTGAGTTTTGAACTTGGCAAAGGAGAGACGCTGGGGATTGTTGGTGAATCCGGTAGTGGTAAGAGTGTTACCGCCCAAACCATCATGAAGTTGATTCCCTCCCCGCCTTCGAAGGTCAAAAGTGGAGAGATTACTTTTCACGGGCAGAGCCTGCTTGGAAAAACAGATAAACAAATGGAAGCTATCCGTGGTAAAGATATCGGGATGATCTTCCAGGATCCAATGACTTCATTGAATCCTACAATTAAAGTTGGTAAACAAATTACCGAAGTGCTTCGCAAACACCAAAACATGTCCAAAAAAGAAGCGGAGAAACGCGCTCTGGAAATGTTGGAGCTCGTAGGTATCAAAAATGCGGCAATCCGCATGAATCACTATCCACACCAATTTTCCGGTGGTATGCGTCAGCGTGCAATGATCGCTATTGCCCTGGCATGCCGTCCATCCCTTCTGATTGCGGATGAGCCGACAACTGCACTCGACGTAACGATTCAGGCACAAATCCTGGACGTTATGAAGGATATGCAGCAAAAGCTGGGAACTTCCATCATGCTTATTACCCATGACCTTGGTGTTGTAGCCGGTATGTGTGATCGGGTTGTCGTTATGAAGGAAGGCGAAGTTGTGGAAACGGGAACGACAGCTGAAATTTTCAGCAATCCTAAGCATCCATATACGATCAAATTGTTGAACGCTTTGCCTCGTTTGGACGAGCCTAAGAAAGAAAAACCGACTCCAGTTGGTATTATCAAAGGTGCCAACAAGCCGCTAGTTGAAGTAAAGAACCTGAAACAGTACTTCAATTTGGGTAAAGGAAACATTCTCAAAGCGGTTAATGATGTCAGCTTTGATATTTTTGAAGGCGAAACCCTAGGGGTTGTAGGTGAATCCGGATGTGGTAAATCCACAACTGGACGCACGATTCTTCGTCTTTATGAGCCAACGGGCGGAAATGTGAACTTTAACGGAACGGATATCTATAAGCTGTCTCCACGCAAAATGAAAGAAATGCGTAAAGACATGCAGATGATCTTCCAGGATCCATATGCATCACTGAATCCACGTTTCAACGTTATGGATATTATCGGAGAATCACTGGATATCCATGGGCTGGCTTCCAGCGGTAAAGAGCGGAAGAAACGTGTAGAGGAGTTGCTGGATCTCGTAGGCTTGAATCCAAGCCACGCGCTTCGTTATCCGCATGAATTCTCCGGTGGTCAAAGACAACGTATCGGTATTGCCCGTGCGCTTGCAGTGGATCCTAAATTCATCATCTGTGACGAGCCTTTGTCAGCACTTGATGTATCCATCCAAGCTCAAGTGGTTAAGTTGCTCGAAGAGCTTCAACAGCGTCTTGGTCTGACTTACCTCTTCATTGCGCATGACTTGTCGATGGTTAAGCATATCAGTGACCGCGTTGCTGTTATGTATATGGGTAAAGTGGTTGAGCTGGCAGAGAGTGAAGAGCTTTACTCTAACCCTGTTCACCCTTACACCAAAACATTGCTATCTGCTATTCCTGTACCTGATCCGGAAGTGGAAGCAAACAAACGCCGCATTTTGCTGCCGGACGAACAGTCTGGACCAATCCAAAATGGAGCAACTGGTCCTGTAAACGATCCGTATAACCTGGAGAATGCTCAATTGATTGAGATTTCCAAAGGTCACTGGGTTTCCGAACCATACGTTTAAGGAATTATATTCCGTTTGGACTTATTGATGTTATTAAACCGCCGGCTTGTTCGGCGGTTTTTTGATTTTTTAGGCGACTTTCTTTTGACGAAGTGGCCTGTAGTTCGGTACAATCAAGAAAGGCTCTTTGAAGCAGAATAGGAGGCAGACCTCATGAAAGGTATTACCGAGGCACTCCGCAGCGGAACACAACTTGCAGAAGATTATATCTGCTCACGTGATGCTGCGCGGGGCCTTTATGAGTATGACATACACTGGGAGTCCGGACTTCATGCGCGTGCCGAGTGGCTGGATCAATCGGAGAACACACGTGTGGATCGCGAGAACCTGGTAGAGTATTTACGTATATATAACAAACGTTTGAATGATCACGAAGCTGTACATCATTCTATTGCACGTTTGGCCGAGAAAGGTACGTTTGTAGTTACTGGTGGGCAGCAGAGCGGCTTGTTGACAGGGCCGTTATTTGTCATCTACAAAGCTGCGAGTGTCGTTGCAGCTGCCCGTGAAGCTGAAGCGAAGCTCCAGCGTCCGGTCGTTCCCGTATTTTGGATCGCTGGTGAAGACCATGACTGGGACGAAGTGAATCACACCTATTTGCCCGGTCACAAGGGTGAAATGACCAAGGTCAAGCTGCATGGGCGGTTCGATGGCCGAAATTCGGTGAGCGGGGTCACGATTGAGACGGAACAATGGATGAACGTAATCGAGCAGGTGGAGCATCTTCTGCCGGATACTGTACATAAACCAGGATTAATGGAGATGCTCGTCTCGATCCATCAGTCCAGCTCGAATCTTAGTGATGCTTTTGCGAGAATGGTGTCGGCATTGTTTGGCAGTACTGGACTTGTCCTAATGGATGCTGCGGATTCCGGATTAAGAGAACTGGAACGCCCTGTATTCGAACGATTGATTCGTGAGAATGGTTCATTGCGTGAAGCTTATTTGCAGGGTGCTTCGAAGGTACAGGAAGCGGGCTACCCAATGCCGGCAGAAGTCGCTGAAGACGGAGCAAATTTGTTTTATATTCATGATGAAACCCGGTTGCTCCTGTTCCTGAAGGATGGTTTGTACACAGATCGAAAAGGGCTAGTGTCGTTTACAGAAGAACGATTGCTTCAGGAGCTGAGGGAACATCCCGAGCGATTCAGTAATAATGTACTCACCCGCCCGTTAATGCAGGATTCCGTGCTGCCTGTAGCTGCGGTGATATTGGGCCAAGGTGAGATTGCATACTGGGGACTGACCAGAACCGCATTCCGCCAGTTTGGTCTGCAAATGCCCATCTTGCTGCCGAGGTTGTCCTTCACCATTTTGGAGGATGTCCATCACAAGCACATGAATCAGTACCAGCTCTCTTTCCAAGATGTGCAATATCATATGGAAGAAAAAAGAGAGAAGTGGCTCGCAGGACAGGAAACGTTCCAGGTCGAGGAGCAATTTGAGCAAGTCCAGCAATCCTTTGCTGAGCTTTATCGTCCATTGCTTGATCAACTTGCGCAAATTCACGCTGGACTGGATCGGATCGGTGATACGAATCTGAAAAAGATCAACGAACAGATGCAATATCTGCAAAAGCAAACACAGAAGGCGATCGCGGATAAACATGAGGTTGGACTCAGACATTGGAACGGCATACAGAACTCGCTCTTTCCTATGAACAAACCACAGGAACGAGTGCACAATGCGCTCCACTACTTGAACCGTTATGGAACCAAGTGGATTCAGGAGCTCATTGAGAGCGGACGTGAATTCCGGGGTCAACATCAAGTGATTGAACTCTAACTGTGTGGTTCAGCAGACCTTTATAATAGAAGAAACACAGATAAACGAGGAGGATGGGCATGACTACACCTGCACTGCAAAACAGTATTGTTAAAGATATGGGGCTCGCTTCAGAAGGACACTTGAAAATTGACTGGGTTGAAGCACATATGCCTGTATTGAACCGCATTCGTCGCCAATTTGAGCAGGATCTTCCTTTCAAAGGATTAAAGGTTGCCATTTGCCTTCACCTTGAAGCCAAAACAGCTTACCTGGCAAAAGTCATTCAAGCTGGCGGCGCAGAAGTGACCATTACACACAGTAACCCGCTGTCAACTCAGGATGATGTATGTGCGGCTCTTGTAGAAGATGGTGTTACAGTGTATGCCAAATACAATCCGGGGCCAGAAGAGTTCAAGCAGCTCCAGCTTCGTGCATTGGAAGTTAAACCCGACCTGATTATTGATGACGGCGGCGACTTTGCAACCATTATCGCTTCCGAACGTCCTGACCTTGCGGCTACGATTCGTGGAGGCGCAGAGGAAACGACAACCGGTATTATCCGTCTGAAAGCTTTGGCGAAAGAAGGACAACTGCAGTTCCCGATGGTTGCGGTTAATGACGCTTATTGCAAATACCTGTTCGACAACCGTTATGGCACAGGCCAATCTGCCTTTGATGGCATTATCCGTACAACCAACCTGGTGGTAGCTGGTAAAAATGTGGTTGTAGCAGGATACGGCTGGTGTGGTAAAGGTGTCGCGATGCGTGCCAAAGGTCTGGGAGCCAATGTCATTGTAACTGAAATCGATCCAATCAAAGCGGTTGAAGCGCATATGGACGGTTTCCGTGTCATGACGATGGTGGAAGCAGCCAAATTGGGCGATTTCTTCATCGCTGTTACCGGCAACAAAGACGTGATCACAGGGGAACATTATGACGTGATGAAAGATGGAGCAATTTTGAGCAATGCAGGGCATTTCGATGTGGAAGTGAATAAACCCGAGCTTGCCAAACGTTCAGAGTCCATCCGCACTGTGCGTCGCAATATTGAAGAGTATCGTTTCAAAGATGGACGTAAAATGTATCTTCTTGCAGAAGGACGTCTCGTGAATCTGGGTGCAGCTGATGGCCACCCTGCTGAGATTATGGACACGACGTTTGCATTGCAGGCTCTGGGATTGCGTTATGTTAGTGAGAATTACGCTGCATTGGGTAAAACTGTTGTTAACGTACCTTATGAAATTGACCAGCAAGTTGCCAGCTACAAACTGGAAAGCCTGAATATCTCTATTGATTCATTGTCAGCTGAACAGGAGAAATATTTGGATAGCTGGAAGTTTTAAGGAAACCCAATAATTACAAGCTGATGAACTGATTCAAAGGGTTTAGAATAGTGTATTGATGATATGGCTCATTAGCGATTGCAAGTAGAATAACCGGTACCGGGGAAACGCCTTTGATCCTGAGCAAGAGGATCAAAGGCGTTTTTCTTATGAAGCAAATTGAAAAAAATCAAGCTAGCAAGAAGGGTTTTGATTTTTTAGTGCGAATCTATTATGCTTAGGTGGTGGAAAGTGGGGCAAAGTGGGAGAAACGGGTGAGGAGTGAGTGGGCCAATGTTTATGGGGGAGTTCCAACATAGCATTGATGACAAGGGTCGGGTTATTATTCCGGCCAAATTCCGCGAATCTCTGGGGCCGTCTTTCGTTGTCACACGGGGTTTGGACCAGTGTCTTTTCGTGTACCCTATGGAGGAGTGGGGGGTCATGGAACAGAAGCTCAAAGCACTGCCTTTGATGAAGTCGGATGCACGTGCGTTTACCCGCTTTTTTTTCTCGGGTGCTACCGAATGTGAATTGGACAAACAGGGTAGGGTAAATTTACCGGGCAATTTACGGGAATATGCCAAATTGGACAAGGATTGTGTTGTTCTTGGCGTGTCGAACCGGGTGGAGATCTGGAGCAAAGGCATATGGGAGAGTTATTTCAATCAATCCGAGGAAGCATTCAACGACATTGCCGAAAAGCTAGTCGATTTTAATTTTGATCTATAAAGTCAGGAGGGGTGCAGGTTGTTTCACCACATAACCGTACTCAAAGAAGAGGCAACAGAGGGATTAAACATCAAGCAGGACGGTATATACGTGGACTGCACTTTAGGTGGAGGAGGACATAGTTCCGTCATTGCTTCCAAGCTCGGTCCAGGGGGAAGGCTTATCGCACTGGATCAGGATGATTGGGCATTGGATAATGCGCGCGAGAAGCTTGCTTCGTATGGAGATCGCATCACGCTTGTGAAAACGAATTTCCGTGATCTGGAGCAGGTTCTGAAAGAACTGGATGTCCCAATGAAGGACGGCGTGCCGCAGGTGGATGGCATTTTGTACGATTTGGGTGTGTCATCACCTCAATTCGATGAAGGAGAACGTGGATTTAGTTACAATCACGATGCTCCGCTGGACATGAGGATGGATCAGGATGCATTTCTGACAGCCAAAGAGATTGTCAACGAATGGCCTGAAGAGGAGATTGCCCGAATTTTATATCGTTATGGTGAAGAAAAGTTTTCAAGAAGAATTGCCCGCGTCATTGTGGAAAAACGAAGCCAGGCTGTTATCGAGACCACAGGAGAGCTAGTGGAATTGATTAAGGAAGGCATCCCGGCTGCTGCTCGCCGTACAGGTGGACATCCGGCGAAGCGCAGTTTTCAGGCTTTGCGGATTGCAGTGAATGATGAGCTGGGTGCGTTTGAGGAAGCATTGCATCAGGCGGTTCGGTGTCTTGCACCAGGTGGACGTGTATCTGTTATTACCTTTCACTCGCTTGAGGATCGGATTTGCAAGCAAATATTCAGCAGTTATCTGGAGAAGTGTACGTGCCCGCCTGACTTTCCGTTATGCGTGTGCGGCGGTAAAGGTGTACTGCGTTTAGTCAACAGAAAACCGCTGATTCCGACGGATACGGAACTGGCCGAGAACTCCCGTGCACGTTCAGCTAAACTGCGCGTAGCCGAGAAACTGTAAACCAAGAGCGAAGGAGAGAGTCTTTGTATGGCATATACACGTGGTAACCTTGCAGTGAAAGAAAAAGCAACCCAAGAACGTGTGACGCAGCAGCGGTACAAGGAAACCACCAAAGTGGTGACTCGTCGTACGGGTCTTCCTGCACGAGAGAAATTCTTGTATCTGATGACATTGATCGTCTGTATCGTTATCGGTGGTGCACTGATGTGGCGTTATGCTCATATCTATGATCTGAACAAGCAGGCTCAATCAACGTTGTCCGAGACAAGAGAAGCGGAGAAAACCATCGCAGACCTGCAGGTTGAAAAGGAAAGACTGAACAATTTGGTTATTGAAAATGCACGCAAACTTGGCTATGTAGAAGCGTCCGGCAAAGACGTTATAATCGTGCCTCGTTCAACAGGTGTAACGAGCTCACAGGATACAGAGTCGTCTTCGGATACAGCAAGTAAGTAAAGAGGTGTACCGATGGTAAAAAGAATAAAGATGCGCACGCTGCTTATAGGGGGATGTATTACCCTCTTTTTTCTTGTACTGATAACCCGAATCTTTTTTATTCAAGTTGTAAACGGCAGTACCTGGCAAGGATATGCCTCCGAGCTGGTGGAACGTGAGCAGACGATTAAGGCAAGCCGGGGGTCTATTACGGATCGGAACGGCAACATCTTGGCAACGGATGCGCCTGCGTATACGGTATCGGTCAATCCCGAGATGATCAATGAGCTTGGGATTGAAGATGTTGTCACGACAAAGCTGTCTGCAATACTTGGCAAGAATGAAAGTGAAATGCGTGCTTTGGTGACTGCTAAAGATAAAAAAGGGAGATTTTACAAACAGCGCGAGGTGCGAAGTGAGGGTTACAAAATTAGCCCGGAATTGGCAGCTAAAGTAACTGCGCTGAGGGAAGAACTGAAGGAAGAGTACAAGGCTCAGAACGCCATCGTAATGGCACAGGAATCGAAGCGGTTTTACCCCGAAGAGACGCTTGCATCGCATCTTCTGGGTTACATGAGTCGTGACGGTAAAGCTGTAAACGGGCTTGAAGTTTCGTATGATGAAGAACTGACGGGCACTGATGGTTACCTGAACTACCAAAAGGATGCCAAAGGCATCAAGCTTCCTGATTCTCAGGATAACTATCTTCCACCTCAAAACGGAAATAACCTGAAGCTGACGATTGATGATACCATTCAATTTTACATTGAAGATGCCATTAAGGAAGCAGTTGCTCAGTATAATCCGCTCAGTATGACCGTCATTGCAGCAGATCCAAACACGATGGAAATATTGGGCATGGCGAACTGGCCGAATTTTAATCCCAATACGTACTGGGAAACTCCGGACCAAAAAGATTTCATTAACCATGCGACACAGTCCATCTACGAACCAGGCTCAACATTTAAGATTGTTACATTGGCTGGTGCTGTAGAAGAGAAGTTGTTTGATCCCAATGCAACGTTTGAATCAAAACGAATTAATATTGGCGGATATTCAATCAGTGATAATGGCCACACTTATGGTACGATTTCCTATCTCGAAGGCGTCAAACGTTCAAGTAACGTTGCCTTTGTTAATCTCGGTTACAACATGCTTGGCGGCGAACGTCTGCGTCACTACATAGACGAATTCGGATTCGGCCAAAAAACGGGAATTGATCTGCCGAGCGAGTCCGCTTCACCGATCAAACCATTGGTTTATAAGTCAGAAATTGCAACAGCAGCCTATGGTCACGGTTTGGTTCAAGTAACCCCAATTCAGCAGGTAGCAGCCATCTCGGCCATTGCCAACGGCGGGAAACTGATGGTTCCACATCTGGTGAAGGAAATCATCAATCCAAATGACGGAACAACTGAAGTGATCAAGCCAAAAGAGGTTCGTCAGGTCATCTCTAAGGAATCTGCAAAACTGGTAAGTGGCTATTTGGAACAGGTTGTAGCAGACCAGCAGATCGGTACTGGGCGCAACGCCTATATAGAAGGATACCGGGTTGCTGGTAAAACGGGAACAGCAAGAAAATGGGTGAACGGGGAATATAGTAAAACCAAAGATGTCGTTTCGTTTATCGGATTTGCCCCTGTTAACAATCCCAAAATTGCGATGCTAGTCGTCATTGACCAACCGAGTGGAACCAACATTGGTGGTGGTGCTGCAGCAGCTCCTGTATTTAAAAAGATTGCCAGTCAAACCCTGCAATACATGGGTGTTCCGAAAGATACAACAAAGACCACGGACAAAAAGGCAGCTACCGTCGTTCAGACGAAGACTCCTGACTTGACTGGGAAAACAGCCAAACAGGCTAGAAGCCAGCTTCTAAACGCAGGAATTGCTTACGAGACCTTAGGGAAGGGCGAGAGTGTTATTCGCCAGTACCCTGCGGCAGGCGAATTTATGAACCCAGGTCAGAGAATCTATCTGCTTACGGAAGACAGCAGCAGTATGAAAGTTCCTGATCTCACAGGCGAATCGCTTCGGGATGCCATGGAAGTTCTTTCACTCATGAAAGTGGGAGTGATTGTCAAGGGTGAGGGTTATGTCGTGAGTCAAAAGGAGCAGGTCTCAGGGGAACAGCGGACCATACAGCTCACATTGCAGACTGCCAAGGCCGCAGTAACCGGCATAGCGGATGAAGATCCTGAGTCTTCAGATGCTGCATTGGAGGAAGAGGGGACAGCAGAAGAGTCCAGCAAGACAGAAGAAACGGGGAACTTGGATGGAACCGAGGCTCCAACCAATGAGACGGACTCGTCTTCTGGTGCCGCGATTGATCCGGTGCTCCCATAGCCATTGAATTTATAGCTTGTTCTAACCCCCGGTTGTCCCGAATATTCATGAATGAACGAGGTCATGATTTTGGGACGAGTGGGGGGATCTTTTCGTGAAGGGTTCAAGTGTAAATTTACGGCGCAGGCTGTTATGGAGTTTGCTCATTTTGGTATTGTTATTTTCGGCCCTGGTGATCAGGCTTGCTTATGTACAACTCGGGAAAGGCCCGGAATTGTCTGCGAAAGCAGAGGAGTCCTGGCGGCGGAACATTCCATATTCAGCCAAACGGGGAGAGATCCTGGATCGCAATGGTACCTCTCTTGCCTATAATGTAAACTACACCGACGATTATGGCGATTCCGGCTCAAGTGAAGGAAGCGGAGACTACAGCGAAGGCACTAGCCCCTTTACTTGGAATGACTGAAGAGAAAGTGCTGGCAACCATCAAGAAAAGAGAACTGATTGTACGACTACAACCCGGCGGCCGCAAAATTACGATGGAGAAAGCTCAGCGCATTCGTGATTTGAAGCTTCCGGGTATCGTTGTTGCAGAGGATAATAAACGATTCTATCCTTATGATGATCTGGCCGCTCACATTCTTGGTTTTACGGGGATTGATAACCAGGGATTGACCGGGGTCGAAAAAAGGTATGATGAGAAATTGACCGGTTTAAATGGCAGTGTGTCCTACTTGTCCGATGCGGCCGGAAGGCTTATGCCGGGCTCATCTGAGAAGTATGTGGAACCAAGAGATGGTCTTAACCTGGAGCTGACGATCGACAAATCGATCCAATCCATTATGGAAAGGGAACTGGATCAGGCCATGGTCAAATTCCAGGCGAACTCCGCTCTGGCTATCGCCATGAACCCGAAGACGGGTGAAGTCCTCGGCATGGCCAGCAGACCAGGGTATGAACCAGCGGATTACCAGCAGTATCCGTCTGAAATCTATAACCGGAATTTACCGATATGGATGACATACGAACCGGGTTCAACTTTTAAAATCATTACTTTGGCGGCAGCATTGGAAGAGAAGAAGGTGAATCTGCAGCAAGATCAGTTCTTTGATCCAGGATATGTTGAGGTTGGAGGTGCCCGGCTGCGCTGCTGGAAAAAAGGCGGCCATGGGAGTCAAACCTTCCTGCAAGTCGTGGAAAACTCCTGCAATCCCGGGTTTGTCGCTCTAGGTCAAAAGCTCGGTAAAGAGTCCTTGTTTTCTTACATCAAAAACTTTGGATTCGGAACCAAAACAGGTATTGATCTTAGCGGTGAGGCAAGTGGTATTTTGTTCAAGCTGTCCAGAGTGGGCCCTGTGGAGCTTGCGACAACAGCCTTTGGGCAAGGCGTTTCCGTTACACCCATTCAGCAAGTGGCGGCCGTATCGGCTGCCATCAATGGAGGCAAGCTCTACAAACCTTATGTAACCAAAGCGTGGGTTCATCCCGAAACGGGTGAAGTGATGGAAGAAGTCAAGCCGGAACTTGTACGGCAGGTCATTTCGGAAGACACATCTAAGCAGGTTCGTGAGGCTTTGGAAAGTGTTGTTGCAAAAGGCACAGGAAGACCGGCGTTCATCGACGGATATCGGGTAGGCGGCAAAACAGGTACAGCCCAGAAGGTTATTAACGGACGTTATTCCTCTACCGAGCATATTGTATCCTTTATTGGCTTTGCTCCAGCAGACGATCCACAGATCGTAGTGTACACGGCTGTCGATAATCCAAAAGGGATTCAGTTCGGGGGTGTCGTTGCAGCTCCGATTGTACAGAATATTCTTGAAGACTCGCTGCACTATATGAATGTTCCTGTGCGCAAGGATCAGGTTGCAAAAGAATACAAGTATGGCGAAACCAAAATTGTTACGGTTCCCGATCTCACAGGTGCAACGGTAGAAGATCTGTATGAAGATCTCAACATGAACTTTATGCTGGCTAAGTCCGGCAGTGGGAAGTACGTAATTAACCAGGCTCCGAAGCCAGGAGCAAGGGTGGAGCAGGGCTCTACCATACGAATCTATATGAGTGATGTGCTGAAAGAAGCACACGATCATACAGGGGAAGCAGGACAGGAGCCTTAACCGGCTCCAGGTCCTAGCGCAACAAAATTCAAAAAGTTGCGTTTCATTAAATGGCTATATGGACGATATTAATAAAAAGAAATGCCTTGAGCAGAAGTAAACTTGGAGAAGTGAGGTTATTCATGTGCTTTTAAAACAATTTGCATCGAAGCTGACAACTGCACGCCTGATTGGCGAGCCTAATACAGAATGCCAAAACTTACAGACAGATTCCCGCCAGGTTCAACCGGGAGATCTGTTTATCTGTCTTCCGGGACATACGGTAGATGGACATGATTATGCGGAAAAAGCTGTGAATGCCGGAGCGGTAGCACTGGTCGTGGAACGACAACTGGAACTACCTGTACCGCAGCTGCTGGTCAAAGACAGTCGCTTTGCAATGGCAGTCCTTGCAGACTCTTTCTTTGACTCACCAAGCCATAAAATGAATATGATTGGTGTAACGGGAACGAACGGAAAAACAACCACCACCTATCTGATTGAAAAGATCATGAGTGATCATGGACAGAAGACAGGTTTGATTGGTACCATTCAAATGCGTTACGACGGGCGGACCTATCCAATGTCGGGAACTACACCAGAAGCACTCGATCTGCAGCGCAGTCTGTATGATATGGTTCAAGCGGGGACGGACTGCTGCGTTATGGAGGTCTCCTCACATGCGCTGGAGCAGGGACGTGTAAAAGGAACCAATTTCCGTACTGCGGTATTCACCAACTTGACTCAAGATCATTTGGACTATCATAATTCCATGGAAGAGTACCGCGCAGCAAAAGGCCTGTTCTTTGCAAGACTTGGCAACGAGTTTGCAGAAGACGCCTCCCGTCGCAAATTTGCGGTCATTAACGCTGACGATCCATCGGCCAATTATTTCAAATCAGTGACTGCAGCTGAAGTCATTACATATGGCATGGAAGATAATGCTGATGTACGGGCATCCAACATCTCGATTACATCGCAGGGTACATCATTCCATGTGGATACATTCGCAGGCAGTACAGACATTAACTTGCGCATGGTAGGGAAATTCAACGTATATAACGCCATGGCAGCTATCTCTGCTGCACTTGTTGAAGGAGTACCCTTGGAAGAGATTAAACGCAGTCTTGAGACGGTTCCAGGTGTGGATGGACGTGTTGAAGCCGTAGACGAAGGTCAGTCATTTGCTGTTATTGTGGACTACGCTCATACACCAGACGGCTTGGAAAACGTATTGCGAACGGTAAAAGAGTTTGCCGAAGGTCGAGTCATTTGTGTATTCGGATGTGGTGGAGACCGGGATCGGACCAAACGTCCATTAATGGGGAAAATTGCTGCGAAGTATAGTGACATTGTATTTGTAACTTCTGACAATCCACGCACGGAGGATCCAGATCTGATTCTCAAAGATATTGAAGTAGGTCTGGTAGAAGAAGGCGTACCATCTGATCGTTATCTCATGGTCGTAGATCGTCGTCAGGCAATACATGAAGCTATTGAAATGGCAAGCCCAGCCGATGTAGTATTGATTGCGGGCAAGGGTCATGAGACCTATCAAATTATCGGAACAACCAAAACGGATTTCGATGATCGGATCATAGCCAAAGAGGCGATAAGGGGCAAATCCAATTGATAAAAAGAACATTAGCACAATTGGCCAAAATGTGCGGAGGAACACTAAACGACTACACTGCTTACGGTGACATCCGCGTTGAAGGTGTATTTACGGATTCACGCAAGCCAGTAGAAGGCAGTTTGTTTATCCCGCTTGTCGGTGAGAGGTTTGACGGACACGAATTTGTGCAAGCTTGTTTAGAAAAGGGAGCCGCAGGGGCGTTATGGCAGAATGACCATGGTGTTCCCCCGCAGGGAGGAGCAGTCATCGTCGTTGAAGACACGCTGGCAGCCCTGCAGGGGCTTGCATCTGCCTATCTGGCCGAGAGCCAAACTTCCGTGGTGGGTATTACCGGCAGCAATGGCAAAACAACAACCAAGGACATTGTGGATGCCATTCTCTCTACCAAATTCAAGGTGCATAAGACGCAGGGCAATTTCAACAATCATATCGGACTTCCACTTACAGTGTTAAGCATGGAACAAGATACCGAGATTGTGATTCTGGAAATGGGCATGAGCGGCCGCAGAGAAATCGAGGCATTGTCTTTGATTGCTCAGCCGGATATCGCCATCATTACGAATATAGGTGAATCCCATCTGCTGCAGCTTGGCTCCAGGCTGGAGATTGCCAGAGCAAAAGCCGAAATTGCTGCAGGCATGAAACCAGGCGGCCTGTTAATTTATAACGGAGACGAGCCGTTGATTAAGCAGGTTCTGGCTGAAGCGGAAACGAAGCAACCCGAGGGAATGAAACGATTTACATTTGGACTTCAGACAGACAATGATGATTACCCGACAGGACTCATGAATGCGCAGAACGGTGTTGTTTTCACGACAAAACAGTTGGGGGAACAAGCACTTACGCTTCCTCTGCTGGGTACACACAATGTTGTTAACTGTCTGGCTGCACTTGCAGTTGCACGTCACTTTGGTGTAACAGCCGAACAGATTGCTTCCGGGTTATCCAGCTTGAAACTGACGGGCATGCGTATTGAGGTTATTCAAGGAGTCAGCGGACTGACGATGCTTAATGATGCCTACAATGCAAGTCCAACGTCGATGAAAGCAGCTATTGATGTGTTGGATGGACTCAAAGGTTATCGCTCTCGAGTAGCCGTACTTGGAGACATGTTGGAACTTGGACCTCAGGAAGAGGAGCTTCACCGTGGTATCGGAGAGTATATTACCCCTGGGAAAATGGACATGGTGCTGACCTTTGGACCGTTATCGGTGAATATAGCTGAGGGTGCAAAACTGCACATGCCGGCAGAAGCCGTACATGCATTTGAAAACAAGGAAGAGATGACCCGTTACCTGCTGGAAAAATTGCATCCCAGAGACGTCGTTTTGTTCAAGGCCTCCCGGGGCATGAAGCTGGAGGACGTGGTCGAATCACTAAAAATAGCATCATTACAGAATTGAGTAGACTAGAGGGGTGAACCCATGGATTTTCAGGTATTACTGTTAACAATCGGCGTTTCATTTATTTTGGCGGTGATTGCTGCACCGCTATTGATTCCATTACTTCGCCGAATGAAATTCGGACAGCAGGTTCGGGAAGACGGGCCGCAGAGCCATCTGAAAAAGAGCGGGACGCCGACGATGGGCGGGGTTGTGATCCTGCTTGCATTTACATTAGCCTTTTTGAAATTTTCAGCAGTCAAAAATACGGATTTCTATGTGCTGCTCGTGGCTACGCTCGGTTTTGGCCTGATCGGCTTCCTGGATGACTATATCAAGATTGTATTCAAACGTTCTTTGGGACTGACCGCCAGACAAAAAATGCTGGGGCAGCTGTTTTTCAGTGCCGTGATGTGTTTCTTGCTCATTCAAAATGGGCACAGCACAGCGATCTCGATCCCTGGAACATCCGTCTCCTTCGACTGGACGGGATGGTTCTATTATCCGTTTGTCGTGTTCATGATGCTTGCGATCACCAATGCCGTTAACTTTACGGATGGACTGGATGGTTTGCTGTCCGGAATTAGTGCTATTGCGTTTGGAGCGTTTGCAATTGTAGCGATGCAGGCGACGTCTATGCCGGCAGCGGTATGTGCAGCGGCCATGATTGGTGCTGTGCTTGGTTTTCTTGTATACAATGCGCATCCGGCCAAAGTGTTTATGGGAGACACGGGCTCACTAGGTATTGGTGGTGCCATTGGTGCCGTTGCCATTGTTACGAAGACGGAGCTTCTTTTTGTAATCATTGGTGGTGTGTTCGTCATCGAGATTCTATCCGTTATTATTCAAGTGGTATCGTTCAAGACCCGGGGCAAGCGTGTATTCAAAATGAGTCCTATTCACCACCACTTTGAATTAAGCGGATGGTCGGAATGGCGGGTTGTTATTACTTTTTGGGCAGTTGGTGCTATTTTGGCTGCGCTCGGACTTTATCTCAACAAGGGGTTGTAAATCATGAACCATCCTGAATCATATCGCGGTCAACAGGTTGTTGTGCTCGGACTGGCAAAGAGTGGCGTGCAAGTTGCCAAGGTGCTGGACCGTGCGGGAGCGAAAGTCACAGTGAATGATAAAAAAGAGAGGGAACAGTGTCCCGAAGCATCCGAATTGGAGGCTTTGGGAATTTCTGTTGTATGCGGGGGCCATCCCGATGATCTGATTCATGAGGGTGTGAAGCTTGTGGTTAAAAACCCGGGCATCCCTTATCAGGCGCCACCAGTACAGCAGGCTCTTTCCCTCGGAATTGAGGTTGTAACGGAAGTGGAAGTGGCTTACCACCTCTGTGCAGCACCGATGATTGGGATTACAGGTTCCAACGGGAAAACAACGACAACCACATGGGTTGGCAACATGCTGGAGCATGCAGGCTTGAACCCGATTGTGGCCGGCAATATCGGTACACCGCTCAGCGAGGCGGCAGAACAAGCTACGGCCGATAACTGGATGGTCGTTGAACTTAGTAGTTTCCAGCTTAAGGGGACTGTTCATTTCCGTCCACGGATTGCGAGTCTGCTTAATGTTACAGAAACGCATCTGGATTATCACGGGGATATGGATGACTATATCGCTTCCAAAGCTAAAATCTTTGCCAATCAGCTTGCGGATGACGTAGCCGTGCTGAACTGGGATGATCCCGTATGCCGGGAATTGGTTCCTTATATTAAAAGCAGGCTGCTTCCGTTCTCCATGACTGAGAAGCTGGAAGCGGGCGTATACGCCGATCCTCCTTACGTGGATGGAGAAGAGGATGATGTGAAACGCCAGGTGGTATATGCCGACGGTCAAGGAAACCATCACATCGTTATAGACGTTGAAAACATTGGAATACCAGGACAATTTAATGTTGGGAATGCGCTGGCTGCGGTAGCCATTGCAGTAGCGGCAGGTGCCGATCCGGCTGTGCTTGAGGAACCCCTGTCCGAATTCAAAGGGGTTGAACACCGTTTGGAGTATGTGCTGGAGCACAATGGCGCCAAGTACTACAACAATTCCAAGGCTACCAATTCGAAGGCAACCGTCATGGCGTTGAACTCCTTCAAGGATCCGGTCGTGCTGATCGCCGGTGGACTGGATCGGGGTTCAGACATGATGGAGCTGCTCCCCTTGTTCCAGGAACGGGTAAAAGCGGTTGTGGCTCTCGGCGAAACACGTGAGAAAATCGCCAAGGTCGCGGAACTGGCGGGATTAAAGCAAATTAAGGTCGTCGATAATGAGGATGATGCTGCCCAGACGTTAACCGCTGCAGTACAGGAAGCGTCGCGGCTTGCAGCGCCTGGTGATATAGTCTTGCTCTCACCGGCGTGTGCAAGTTGGGACATGTTTGCTTCTTATGAGGAGCGGGGACGCATTTTTAAAGAGGCGGCGCATAACTTGTAAGTAGGGGGGTGGAAAAGCCCCTACTTCCATGCAAGGGGTGGCCTCCTGATGAAACAGACGCGACCGGCGCCGGATATCTGGCTCCTGATTTGTATTGTGGCATTGCTTGCCATCGGCATTATTATGGTCTATAGTGCGGGCTCGGTGCTTGCTTTTCATGACTATGGCGATTCATTTTATTTTGTCAAAAGACAGTTGTTATTTGCTGGACTCGGACTGGCTGCCATGTTTGTCACAGCCAATGTGGATTACCGGGTCTGGCGGAAATATGCTAAACCGATATTGATCGCCTGTTTTATTATGCTGATTGCGGTGTTAATTCCCGGGATCGGCGTGGTCCGCGGCGGAGCACGAAGCTGGCTTGGCATTGGATCGTTTGGCATTCAGCCCTCTGAATTTATGAAGCTGGGCATGATTTTGTTTTTGGCCCACTGGCTGAGCAAGGAACCGGGGAAAATTAAAACATTCACAACCGGATTGTTGCCCCCGCTTGGATTGATAGGTCTCGCCTTCGGCATTATTATGCTGCAGCCCGATTTGGGGACAGGCACAGTCATGATGGGGGCATCCATGCTGATTATTTTTACGGCAGGCGCAAGAATGAAACATTTGCTGCTGCTTGCCCTTGGCGGCGTTGCTGGGTTTGCCGCATTGATTGCGGCGGCTCCTTACCGGTTGAAACGAATAACGGCTTTTCTTGACCCATGGTCTGATCCGCTTGGTGCAGGCTATCAAATCATCCAATCGTTATATGCAATCGGACCGGGGGGACTGGCAGGCCTTGGACTTGGGATGAGCCGGCAAAAATACAGTTATGTGCCCGAACCGCAAACGGATTTCATTTTTTCCATATTGGCTGAAGAGCTCGGGTTTATTGGCGGACTTATTGTACTTCTACTCTTCCTGGTACTGGTCTGGAGAGGTATGCGAGTAGCGATGACAGTGCCGGATGCTTTTGGCAGTTTGCTGGGTGTAGGCATTATCGGCATGGTGGCTGTACAAGTCATCATCAATATCGGCGTAGTCATCGGGCTCATGCCCGTTACCGGAATAACCCTACCGCTGATCAGTTATGGCGGATCATCTCTGACCTTGATGCTGACAGCACTAGGGATACTGTTAAACTTATCACGTTATGCGAGGTGACTATGCGATGCGAGTCGTACTAAGCGGCGGCGGTACCGGTGGACATATCTATCCGGCCGTTGCCATAGCAAGACAATGTGAGGCGGAGAATCCCGACTCGACATTTTTATATATTGGAGGAACCCGTGGACTGGAGAGCAAGTTAGTGCCACAGGAGAACATTCCTTTTCAATCCATTGATATTACAGGATTTCGACGGAAGTTGTCCGTGGACAATCTGAAGACGGTTATGCGCTTTATTCAGGGCGTCCGGAAATCGAAGAAAATGCTGAAGGAATTCAAACCTGATGTGGTGATCGGGACAGGCGGCTATGTATGTGGACCTGTGGTTTATGCAGCTGCCAAACTGGGGATTCCAAGTGTCATTCATGAACAAAATGCAATCCCCGGCTTAACCAACAAGTTCCTTACTCGTTATGTGGATACCGTTGCAGTTAGCTTCGAAGGTTCCGAGAAGGCCTTCTCGGGAGCCAAAAGAGTAGTGTACACGGGTAATCCGAGGGCAACCACGGTTGCCAAGGCCAGCCGTGATCGAGGATTTGCCACACTGGGCGTGCCAATGGACAGCCGGGTTGTGCTGGTTGTTGGTGGCAGCCGCGGAGCAAAGGCCATCAATAAAGCGATGGTAGACATGGCTCCCATGCTGGAGAAGCTGGACGATGTACACGTCGTTTATGTAACTGGTGAATCGTACTTTGACGAAACACGGGAAGCGATACGCAGTTCACTTGGAACGATGCCAAACCACTTGCATGTGCTTCCTTACGTGCATAATATGCCGGAAGTTCTTGCTTGTACCTCATTGATTGTGAATCGTGCAGGAGCGTCATTCCTCGCCGAAATTACATCGCTTGGCATTCCGTCCATTTTGATACCGTCACCTAACGTGACGAATAATCATCAGGAAGCGAATGCGCGTACACTGGAAGGTGGCGGAGCTTCTGTCACGATGCTGGAGAAGGATCTGTCGGGAAATGCGTTATATGAGGCCATTGCCCGCATCATGAATGATGAAGCGGCCCGCAAACGCATGGCTGCTGCTTCTCGGGAACTTGGCAAGCCGGATGCAGCCGAGGTGCTGGTGAAGGAGATTCAAAGGCTTGCTGTACGCAGGTAAAGTGTGTTCTGGGCGATTGTCACACACAAGGCAGGACTGACATAAGATACCGTATAAATTGTGACAATCGTTCCAAGGCGCCGCATCACGGTTTTTGTCGTATAGCAGGGGATACTTCCATGGATGTTGAGCAGCATGATTTATGCTTAACGGCAGAAGCATTCCATACTATCAAAGGTGATTGTGGTCAGTACCAAAAGAAGTAGGCCCTGCGGGCAGAAGTTGTGTACATTCAACGCTGGTGCTTATGGATCGGATGTGTCACGTATATTTCAATCCGCTGAGATTGTGCTGGAGACAGGCGAATGGGTACGTTACAGCAAGGAGGACAGGGAATTTGCGTATGGCCACTCTGTGCTGCATTAATGGAGAGGTGTTGTGCCAGAAGCTGTATATTCAGTTCGGCATAATGAGCGCAAAGTCGTTTCGGAAGTAATTGTGCTTGCCCAAAATCATAGACGTTTTGCCACTGCATATGCGTACACAGGCAGCGTATTCCGAAATCCGCCCAGTGACCGAGCGGCCCAGCTGTTTCAAACAGCAGAGCCAAAGGGTAAACACGGGAGGCCTACAGGTATCCATCTTGCATGCCAATTTGATTGTCAGTCCAGTCAAGCTACAGCAGAGGACGTTATCACCCTTATGCAGCAAATTCAGAGCAACTATATCATCTCAAAACGGTATAACCTGGTACCGGAAGTCTTTCCAGTGGGTGAGCGGTAAACCCCGGAGGTGATACATTGGACAAATTGGTGATTGAAGGCGGGAAACCCCTCTCAGGATCCATACGCATCCATGGAGCAAAAAATGCCGCTTTACCAATCATGGCTGCAAGTTTGTTGGCAGATGGAGAAGTCACGCTGCACAACGTTCCACACTTGCTGGACATTGAAGTAATGCTGTATATCCTGGAACGGCTTGGATGCACGTGTCGGCATGAACAGGGAACAGTGACGATTGATACATCGTCTATCCGGTCATATGATGTACCTGAGGATCTGATGAAACAGATGCGCTCTTCCATTTTCTTGATGGGGCCATTGCTGGCTAAGTTTGGGCAAGTATCCGTATACCAGCCAGGTGGTTGTGCCATCGGAGAACGCAAGATTGATCTTCACCTCCGGGGCCTGGAAGCGCTCGGAGCATCAATTGAAGAGCTTGATCAACAGATTATCTGCCGGGGCCGTAAGCTGGTTGGGACGGATATTCATCTGGACTTCCCAAGTGTGGGTGCCACGGAAAATATCATGATGGCAGCCGTTACGGCTGAGGGCACAACAACGATATTCAATGCAGCCAGAGAACCTGAGATTCAGGACTTGCAGCATTTTCTCAACGCGATGGGTGCAAGTATAATTGGAGCCGGCACCGATACAATTACGATTAACGGTGTGGAGAAACTGAAGCCTTGTTCCTACGAGATCATACCTGATCGGATCGTGGCCGGCACCGTCATGATTGCAGCAGCAGCGACTAGAGGCAATGTTACCCTGACACATTGCAACCCGGCACACCTTACTTCTCTTATACATGTGTTGAAGCGCACTGGTGTTCAAATCACGGTCTGCAATGATATAATGACGGTGAGCTGTATGAGCCGTCCCAAATCCGTGGATCGCATTGTAACATCACCGTACCCTTCGTTTCCGACTGACCTGCAGTCACAAATCATGGTCTTACTCAGTTTGGCTGATGGGTTCAGTGTAATGAAGGAGACGGTATTTGAGGGACGCTTCAAGCACGTGGATGAG
Organism: Paenibacillus sp. PvP094; assembly: GCF_040546835.1. Lineage (NCBI taxonomy): Bacteria > Bacillati > Bacillota > Bacilli > Caryophanales > Paenibacillaceae > Paenibacillus > Paenibacillus sp. PvP094. The sequence goes on from NZ_JBEPOM010000001.1 coordinate 3,961,196, forward strand.
CTTAACGTCATGGGTGCAGATATTTCGGTCGATCTGAATGCAGCCTTTATCCGAGGAGTCCCGCGTTTGTACGGAGCTACAGTTGAAGCAACCGACCTGCGTGCAGGTGCAGCTCTGGTTATTGCTGGCCTTGCTGCCCAGGGGAAAACGGTTGTTGAGCAAGTGCATCATATTGACAGAGGGTACGACCGCATCGAGAAGTTGTTCCAGAGCCTTGGAGCTTCGGTTGAGCGACAGTCCCCCGTTTCGAAACAGCTGGATTTTGCCAATTAACGTCCTTTGAGTCCCCTTCTTTAGAATGCTGTGGGAGGGGACCGAAGGCTTTGTGGAGCGCGACCTATGCCTAAAAGTCAAATTCCGGTTCTGAAGAAGAATCGGCCAAAAGGAAACACAAGTCGTAAACTTGTTCTTATTCTGTTACTTCTTTTTATTGTATTGCTTGCCGTGCTGTTCTTCCGCTCTTCCATGAGCCGGATTTCGAGCATTGAGATTACGGGTAATGTATACACGACAACTTCCGAACTGCTGGAGAAAAGTGGTTTGAAGGAAGGCGATCAGTTTTTTGGGACAAGCTCCGCTGAGGTCATTGAGCGTTTGAAGACGTTCAAAGCGGTAGCGAATGTGACAGTGGATAAACAGTTTCCGGGGATCGTTCATATCAAGGTTCAGGAGTATCCGACGGTTGCTTACGAACTGGGTGCGGATGGTACACTCCAGGCGATCCTGGCCAGTGGGACAAGCTTAAATGTTCCGGCCAATATCGGAGTTGCTGTGGAGAAGCCTATTCTGACCCAGTGGAAAGCAGACGATCCGCTCAAAGAACAATTGAGTGAGACGCTTGCCAAAATTCCAAACGAATTGACAACGGATATATCGGAGATTATTCCTAACCCTACGCCTTCGTTCCCGGATCAGATCCGGCTTTATACCAAATCACAGTTTGAAGTGATTACCACGATCTCCAAGCTGCCGGATAAGGTGGAGTACCTGAATCAGGTTATTGAGACGGAGCGGCCAGGGAAAATCACGATGCTTGAGGCAGACACGTACGTGCCTTTTATCGCAGATGACCCTGAAGATGGTGAAGAGCCAGGTGCAACGCCCTGATCCTCTTGCCAATCACGTATGACAGTTAATGAAAAGTCCAAGCAGGGTCGGGGTTTGACCCTGTTTCATCCGTGAAAGTTGTTCTTTCTGAGACGGAGAAAAAATGATACACTTGAACTTATGGCACATAAGTTGTCTCCTTCTTTTTTCTTCAAGGTTTTATGTCTCGCAACCAGATCTTGGCACCCAAAAAAATTGTAGAAAAAAGAGGGAAAGCCTAACGTGTGTTGAATATGTTTTAAGAGTGTTTAAACCCGAACGTATTTTACTATTGGAGTCAGGAGGTGCCACAGACTTGAGCAACAATGACATCATTGTTAGTTTGGACATCGGTACATCCAAAATTCGCGCTATTATTGGGGAAATTAATAATGGAACCTTTAATATTATTGGAGTTGGATCTGCCGACTCGGAGGGAATTCGCAAAGGTGTAATCGTAGATATCGATCAGACGGTGCAGTCGATCCGCAATGCAGTGGATCATGCTGAACGTATGGTAGGTATTCAAATATCCGAAGTATATGTTGGAATCTCAGGTAATCATATCGGACTGATGAGCAGTCACGGCGTCGTGGCGGTGTCTAACGAGGATCGTGAAATCGGAGAAGAAGACATGGAACGGGTGTTGAAAGCAGCCGAGGTGATTGCGGTTCCGCCGGAACGGGAAATTATTGATGTTGTCGCCAAGCAGTACGTTGTAGACGGCTTGGAGGGCATACAGGATCCCCGGGGTATGATTGGAGTTCGACTGGAAGTTGAGGCAACAATCATAACGGGTGCAAAAACCGCGATACATAATCTTTTGCGCTGCGTGGAAAAAGCGGGTCTGAAGGTAAGCGATCTGGTGCTCATGTCACTTGGAGCAGGTCAGCTTGCTTTATCTAAAGACGAAAAAACGATGGGATCTGTTCTTGTTGATATTGGAGCAGGTGCAACAACCATCGCTGTCTTTGAAGAAGACAGTCTTGTTGCAACGTCAACCCTGCCGATCGGTGGAGAATTTGTTACCAACGATATTGCGTATGGATTGCGTACCTTAACTGATCAAGCCGAAAAGGTGAAGCTGAAATATGGCTGCGCATGGCTTGATGATGCTGCGGCTGACGTCATGTTCAAAGTCACGCGAATCGGCAGCAATGTGGACAAGGAATTCTCGCAGGAGGACCTTGCTGCGATTATCGAACCGCGTGTTCAGGAAATATTCCAGATGATTTCCCAAGAAGTGAAGCGCCTCGGTTACACGGAGCTTCCCGGAGGTTATATACTAACGGGAGGGACCGTCTCCATGCCAGGTGTTCTGCAAGTAGCTCAGCATGAGCTTGCTGCATCGGTACGAATTGCCGTTCCGGATTACATCGGTGTTCGCGACCCGGGCTACACAAGCGGCGTCGGTATTTTGCACAGTGTAATTCGCAGTTTGCGCATTCGTCCATCGGTAAGCAGCGGCGGTGGCAGCAACAATAATAATAACAACAAGAAACCGACCAACCGTGTTAAGCCGAGTGCGTCTCCGGAATCGGAGCAAAAACCGGGTTTGTTCGAACGGCTGAAAAATATGTTCAGCGAATTTATATAACAGGTTGAATCTATTTCATACTTCTAGAAGCCGTCTGAATGCGCTGGTATTAATATATACGCCTTCGTTCGTCGATATATGAAATTGATTCGGTTCAATCAAAAATTGGACGGGCCATCCATGCACATTGAGGGGGAGATGGAATAATATGTTGGAATTTGATTTCGAGATGGAGAGCTTGGCTCAAATAAAAGTCATCGGTGTAGGCGGCGGCGGAAGCAATGCAGTCAACCGTATGATCGAAAATGGTGTACAAGGTGTAGAATTTATAACGGTGAACACGGATGCTCAAGCGTTGCATCTGGCGAAATCCGAACATAAATTGCAAATCGGTGATAAACTGACCCGTGGTCTTGGCGCAGGTGCCAACCCGGATGTAGGTAAAAAAGCAGCCGAAGAATCTCGCGATTTGATCATGAACACATTGAAAGGTGCGGACATGGTATTTGTAACTGCCGGTATGGGCGGTGGTACAGGTACAGGTGCAGCTCCAGTCATCGCTGAGATTGCGAAAGAGTGCGGTGCGCTTACCGTAGGTGTGGTTACACGTCCATTTACCTTTGAAGGACGCAAACGTTCCAGCCATGCAGAGCAAGGGATTGAAGCTCTCAAGGAAAAAGTGGATACGCTGATTGTCATTCCGAACGACCGCTTGCTTGAAATCGTAGATAAAAAGACGCCGATGCTTGAGGCGTTCCGTCAAGCAGATAATGTACTGCGTCAAGCGGTACAAGGTATCTCGGATCTGATCGCTGTACCGGGTCTGATCAACCTTGACTTTGCAGACGTAAAAACCATTATGACTGAACGTGGATCTGCTTTGATGGGAATCGGAGAAGCAACAGGTGAAAATCGTGCGGCTGAGGCTGCTCGCAAAGCGATTATGAGCCCATTGCTGGAAACATCCATCGAAGGTGCACGCGGGGTTATCATGAACATCACAGGTGGCATCAACCTGTCACTTTATGAAGTGAATGAAGCAGCCGAGATTGTTACGTCTGCATCCGATCCGGAAGTGAACATGATCTTCGGTGCCATCATTGATGAAAATCTGAAAGAAGAAATCAAGGTTACGGTTATTGCTACTGGTTTTGAAGACAAGCCTGTCTCACCACCACCAGGACGCAAACCGACACCAACGAGTGAGCCTGCTGAAAATCGCTCGCCTAATCTTCGCCCGTTCGGGAACCAGCCGAGCAGTGATCAGCTGGATATTCCGACATTTTTGCGCAATCGTTCACGCAATAACAATAACGACTAAGCAGCACTCATATTTAACTTCAAACCCGGTTCTCCTTATGGAGAAACCGGGTTTTTCTGTTTTTCTATCTACAGCATATCAAACAGAAATGAACAAATTCTGAACAAGGGTCACGAGGAATTACGACAAAAAAAGTTGAGACGACACCCCCATGATTAGACAGACTTTGAACAGAAAGCTCCTTATACTTGTGTGTATGCTCATAGAATATCGGAACAACGCTATACCGATATTTGGTACGAGGCAGGTGAAGAGTTGGTCGTTTATGTTGATCTTATTTTTTTGACAAACCTGTGTATTGACGGTGCACTCATCGGACTCACAGCCTGGATGCGCAAAACGAAGCTGGTTTGGTGGAGATGGCTGCTGTCTTCCATTGTGGGCGCCCTCTATGTCGTCATGATGTTTGTGCCGGAGTTTGATTTTATGTTTACCTTTTTGATCAAGTTTGGTTTGTCACTCGTGATGTTGTTTATCGCTTTTGGTTTTAAGGGCCTCCAGGTGTTTATGAGGAATCTGGGTACCTTCTATGTCATTAACTTCGTCGCTGCCGGAGGCATTTTAGGTATACACTACATGCTTCAGAGTTCGGGCGAGCTGTTTAACGGAATTTGGTATACAGCTTCGGGCGGAATGTCTTTTGATCTGAAGATCGCCTTCTGGTTTACTTTTATCGTATTCTTTGCAGTGCTGTTTTTATTCAAAGCCGTGCAAAGTTCCAAGCGAAAATCAGACCGTATGACAACTTATCTGGGACAAGTGCAGGTTTATATCGATGATGTAACTATTTCTTGTACAGGCCTTGTCGATACAGGTAATCAACTCACGGACCCTCTTTCCCGTCTGCCGGTTATGGTGATGGAGGTTTCACTGTGGCAAGACATGCTGCCAGCTTCCTGGAAAGGCCGGTTGAAGGAAGAAGCACCGGACAACCTCATTATGGAGCTGGACCACGAGGATTTTCGTTGGCAGGGTCGACTAAGACTGGTACCCTACCGTGGGATCAACAAGGGGACGGCATTTATGCTGGCAATCAAGCCTGATCTGGTGAGAGTGACATTGGATCAAATGAGTTACGAGACAACCAAAGTACTAATCGGGCTGGATGGCGGAGTGTTGTCGTCAGAAGGAAAGTACCGCGCGGTCATTCACCCTGAGCTTGTGCAAGACGCTGCCTCTGCGCAGTCTACGGCTCTCTCTGCGGGAGCAACAGAAAAGCCGCTGAATGTGGTATAGGAGGAACGTACATGCTTGTGAAATGGAAACTGGTGGCGCAGCTGCAGTATTACCGTCTGTTATTTCTGCTTGGTTTGAAGAGTGAGGAGATCTATTATATTGGAGGCAGTGAAGCCCTGCCGCCTCCACTGACGCGGGAAGAAGAGGAATTTTTGCTGCAAAAGCTCTCTTCCGGGGATGCTGCAATTCGCGCTATGCTGATTGAACGAAACCTTCGCCTGGTGGTGTACATCGCTCGCAAGTTCGAAAACACAGGCATTAACATTGAGGATCTGGTTTCCATTGGAGCCATCGGGCTCATCAAGGCTGTCAATACGTTTGATCCGGAAAAGAAAATCAAGCTGGCGACCTATGCCTCGCGATGCATTGAAAATGAAATATTGATGTATTTGCGGCGTAACAGCAAAATTAGGACAGAGGTTTCTTTTGATGAACCACTCAACATTGATTGGGATGGAAACGAGCTATTATTATCGGATGTTCTGGGTACCGAGAACGATACAATCTATCGAAATATTGAAGAGCAGGTAGATCGGAAGCTTCTGCACAAGGCCTTGGAAAAATTGACCGAACGTGAGCGGATGATTATGGAGCTTCGCTTTGGCTTGACGGACGGGGAGGAAAAGACACAAAAAGATGTTGCAGATTTGCTTGGAATCTCCCAATCCTACATCTCTCGTCTGGAAAAAAGAATCATTAAAAGACTCCGCAAGGAGTTTAATAAGATGGTCTAATCTTGTGCTTTTAATATAATGGGTATTAATGGCAAGGATGCCAGGGACGAATAAAAAAGCCTGCCCCGGAGATAATGTACATTAATGTTTCTCCTTGGGAGGTAAATCACGATGACCCGAAACAAAGTCGAGATTTGTGGCGTGGACACCGCAAAATTGCCTGTCCTCACCAACACAGAAATGCGGGAATTGTTTCATTCCCTACAGCAGCACCATGATCGCTCAGCAAGAGAGAAATTAGTGAATGGCAACCTGCGGCTTGTACTCAGTGTCATTCAGCGCTTTAACAATCGGGGGGAGTTTGTCGATGATCTGTTCCAGGTTGGTTGTATCGGCCTGATGAAAGCCATTGATAATTTTGATTTATCCCAGAATGTCAAATTTTCAACGTACGCAGTACCGATGATTATCGGTGAGATCCGTCGTTATCTGCGTGACAATAACCCGATCCGGGTATCCCGATCATTACGGGACATCGCATATAAGGCGCTTCAGGTTCGCGACAGTCTGACCAACAAAAATTCTCGTGAACCGACCATATTCGAAATTTCCGAAGCATTGAATGTGCCCAAGGAAGATGTTGTTTTTGCACTGGATGCCATTCAAGATCCGGTATCACTATTCGAACCCATTTATCATGATGGTGGAGATCCAATCTATGTGATGGATCAGATCAGTGATGATAAAAACAAGGATGTGTCGTGGATTGAGGAGATTGCACTGCGCGAGGCCATGCATCGTCTCGGACAGCGGGAGAAAATGATTCTGTCCATGCGGTTTTTTGAAGGCAAAACACAGATGGAAGTTGCCGACGAGATTGGAATTTCCCAAGCTCAGGTATCCCGTCTGGAAAAATCGGCTATACAGCAGATGCAGAAACATGTGAAGACGTAACATCACTTCATTTACAAGGACGATCTAACGGTTGAAATCCGTTGGTCGTCTTTTTCTATTTTTAAAGACATACGATTAGGTCTGGAGAGAACTGCGATCGAATAAGCGGCTTTAAAGAGAACGCCCAGTTTCGAATCAAGCTGTACTAATTTCAGGGATACCCCGAAAAACAGGACATTTTTCGCCTATAAAACATATATTGTATAGAAGCGTTGAACGGTATAAGCGGACTAGGCGGGGGGCGAGCGACAGATGAAAGTAAACGCAAGTGAGTCGGCACAAAGAGGGATGAAGATCTCCGATTTTCAGACAAAGGATGTCATTAACATCACGGATGGCAAGCGTCTGGGGCAGATTAGTGATCTGGAACTGGATCTCAAGCAGGGACGAATCGAGGCCATCGTGGTACCCGGTTACAGCCGGTTCATGGGGTTGTTCGGGGGCGGAACGGATCTGGTTATTCCCTGGAGGAACATTGTTAAGATCGGTTCGGATGTTATTTTGGTTAAACTGGATGAAGTCAGGGAAACGAGCTACGATGAGCGAGATCGCGAAGCGAAGATGTATGATGAACAGCAAAGCAGCCGTATGGAGCGGGTTGAACGCCTGGAACGATTGGACCGAAGCCAGCGTCGAACGATATAATCAAGACAGAACGTGGCTCATTTGGTACACTGGAAGCTGTGAGGTGATAAGATGGAACCCTTTGTTCTGAATAAACCATTTTTTGAACGGACTGAAGATCAAGTGGTGAATGGAAGCCCAGATCCGTTGTTATTATATGTGGAGCCGTGGAGAGAACAGTTCAGCCGAATGACGGCAGGATTTACCACAAGACAGGGAGGGGTGGGCAGTGAACCCTATGCCACTCTAAACTGCGCTTATCATGTTGGCGATGATCCTTCAGACGTTTTGGCAAATCGTCTTCTGGTGGCCGAAAAGCTTGGTTTCTCGGTAAGCGCCTGGACATGTGGTGAACAGGTCCATGGCAAACATGTGGCTGTTATACAAGCTGAGGATCGAGGCAGAGGTCTGATGGATCGACAGTCAGCGCTGCAGGACACGGATGGCTTGGTCACCAATGTACCTGGTGTGCTGCTTACTTCCTTTTATGCGGATTGTGTTCCGCTATATTTCTACGACCCGGTGCACCAAGCCGTGGGGCTTGCTCATGCGGGGTGGAAAGGGACTGTTGCCGGCATTGCCCAGTCAATGGTTGAAACCATGGAACGGGAATATGGTAGCCGGGCACAGGATATCCGGACAGCTATAGGCCCTTCCATTGGGGATTGCTGTTATGAAGTGGATGAGGCAGTTATGCAGCAAGTACGGGTTTGGTTTGAATCTGCTCCGGGTAATGATGAATACAACAACTCTGTGCAGGGCCGAGCATATCATTCGTCTGGAAATGGAAAGACGATGTTAAACTTGAAAGAATGTAATCGACACATTATGATGAAAGCAGGAATATTGCCGGATCATATCGAATGTACAACGTGGTGTACAAGCTGCCACCCGGAACTGTTTTTCTCGTATCGCAAGGAAAATGGAACGACCGGAAGAATGGCGAGCTGGATTGGGCTGGAAGAGAGGTGACCCTCTGTGTCATTGGAGGAGCGAATTCAACAGGTAAATCAGAAGATCGAAGCTGCATGCCAGCGCAGTAGCCGCCAGCGTGAGGACGTAAATGTGATTGCGGTCACGAAGTACGTCTCCCTTGAAACGACAGGCGCTGTGCTGGAAAGTGGCCTTGAGCATATTGGAGAGAACCGCTGGCAGGATGCACAAGCCAAGTGGGAAGCATTTGGTCAGCAAGGAACATGGCATTTTATCGGTCACTTGCAGACCAACAAAGTGAAAGACGTCATAGGCAAATTCCGCTACATACATTCACTGGATCGTTTGTCTCTGGCTAAGGAGCTGGACAAAAAGGCAGCTGCTCTGGGGACACAAGTGGAAACATTTTTGCAGGTGAATATTTCGGGTGAAGAGAGCAAATATGGGCTGCAACCCGAACAGGCGAGTTCATTTCTGCGTGAGATCAGCAGCTTCAGCAACCTGAAGGTCGTCGGTCTGATGACCATGGCTCCCCACGAAGAGGATCCGGAGCTTACGCGTCCCGTATTTCGTGGACTGCGTGAGCTGAGAGATCATTTGAATGGACAAGCCCTGACATCGGAACCATTGACTCAGCTATCGATGGGAATGTCCAATGATTTTGAAGTGGCGATTGAAGAAGGGGCAACATGGGTACGGCTGGGATCAATTCTCGTAGGAAAAGAGGAGGGTTCACGATGGGCGTAATGAATAAATTCATGAATTTCCTTGGTCTTCAAGAAGAGGAAGAGATTGTGGAACGCGAACGTTTGGCTGCACAAGAGGAGGCTGAATCTGAACAACAGGAAGCTGAAACCTCCAGTCTAGATAAACGTAGAAACCAAAGGGGGAATAATGTTGTGAGCATTCATTCCCAGAAAAATGTTAAAGTTGTCCTTTATGAACCGCGTTCCTATGACGAAGCTCAAGAAATTGCAGACCATCTTCGTTCACATCGTACAGTGGTTGTGAACCTGCAGCGGGTGCGCCAAGATCAGGCACTGCGCGTCATTGATTTTTTGAGTGGTACAGTTTACGCACTGGGCGGGGGCATTTCTAAAATTGGCGGCAACATTTTTCTCTGTACGCCGGATACCGTTGAAATTCAAGGAGCAATTACGGAAATACTGGCTGACAGCGAGCAAGATTACAACAGAATGAGGTGAGCCGCTTTTGTATCAACTTCAAGTCGTCGTGTTTTATCTGTTTGAGATTTATTTCTACATGATTATTGGATATGTATTGATGTCGTGGCTTCCGAACGCGCGGGAGAGCGTCATTGGTGAGTGGCTTGCCAAATTGGTGGAACCTTATCTGAGTCCTTTCAGACGTTTCATTCCGCCTTTGTTCGGCATGCTGGACATCTCACCAATCGTTGCGTTAATTACTCTTCAACTGGCGAGATCAGGTTTGCTCTCGATCATCAGCTACTTCTGATAGGGTAGGGTGAACATAGATGAGTGGTGAAATTTACGAACATTTTAGCCATGATGAGCGTGACTTCGTGGATAAAGCCTCGGATTGGGTGGAACGCGCTGGCAAGCTTCATGATATGAAGCTAACGGACTTTCTTGACCCAAGACAGGCCTTTATATTGCAAACGCTTGTCAATCGTCGCAATGACGTCCAGATTCGTCTGGACGGAGGCTACGAGGCAGCTGAACGCAAACGTGCGCTGATTGCACCAGATTATCGGTATCTCGATGATGAAGAAATGGGTATGCAGGTGCTTAGCATCACGTCAGATGATCAGAAAATTACAGAGCTGGAGCACGGGGACTACATGGGAGCCTTGCTCGGGCTTGGACTGAAACGCGGCAAGATCGGAGATATCCAAGTGCTGGATGACGGATGCCACACCGTGGTGGCAGCGGAGACCGGCGCTTTTTTATCGCTTCAACTGAACCAGGTTCATCGGGTTCATGTGTTTACAGAGCTGCTTCCTCTGCATGAGATGAAGTGGTCGGAGAGCAAACTGGAGACGATGGATATCACTGTTGCATCCTTGCGTCTGGACGGAATTTGTGCGGATGTGTACCGACTGAGTCGCAGTAAAGTGCTAGTTCCCATCAAAGCGGGCCGATGCCGGGTAAATTGGAAAGTCGAGGAAGATCCGTCCAAAGCTCTGAAAGCCGGGGACGTGGTCTCCATTCAAGGTTTTGGCCGTTTCAAGGTGCTGGAACAGGATGGGATGACCAAAAAGGGACGTTGTCGTGTAAAAATCGGCAAATTTGCTTAGCGGCATTGCAGGAAAACCCGTTTTCTTGTCGAAATGTTTAAGATAAAGGTGTAAAAAACATTCGCTGTTTCCGATATACATTGAAGTGCAAAGTCGATATAACTGTATTGGAATCAGAACGTCGATTCTGCAAGTGCAAGTCGTTCAAGCTGCTATATGACATCTTGCATACGACCCTTTGGGTAATACCCATGTGCTGCAAACCTTCTCGGAACGGGAAGGAACTTTAACAGGAGGTGGACAGCATGCCATTAACGCCGCTGGACATACATAACAAGGAATTTTCCCGACGCTTGCGCGGGTATGACGAGGATGAAGTCAATGAATTCCTGGATCAAGTCATCAAAGATTACGAAGGCGTCATTCGCGAGAACAAAGAGCTGAGCAATCAGTTGCTGTCCGTTCAGGAGAAACTGGATCATTTTGCCACAATTGAAGAGACGCTCAGCAAAACGATTATCATAGCGCAGGAAGCAGCCGACGATGTGAAGAACAATGCGAAGAAGGAAGCACAGCTCATTGTGAAGGAAGCAGAGAAAAATGCTGACCGGATCGTGAACGAGTCCTTGGCGAAATCCCGCAAGATTGCTTTGGAAGTGGAAGAACTGAAAAAGCAGGCTTCGATCTACCGGGCCCGTTTCCGTACGCTTGTTGAAGCACAGCTCGAACTGTTGTCCCAGGATGGATGGGAAGCACTGGAGAGTCGCGAACAGGAAGTCCGTGATCGTGAACGGGAAATGAAGGAAATTTATTAGTCTGCCTGCCCGGTTGACTTTTGACTCTAAAGAGGCTATAACTATATTCATAATGAATAATGATTCCATGACGGGTTCAAGTACGTTATGATCTCATCCCTCAGAGAGTTGGCGTTTGGTGCAAGCCAATGGATGGGTTATAGCCGAATATCTCCCCGGAGAAGTGACGCTGAAGCGGTGATGAATGGCCGTGCGTAAGCGAAACCGTAAGCCGAACGTTATATCGGCACCCTGCTGTAGTGAAGCGGGGCACAAGTGCTGTTAATGACAAAGCATACCCATGTGATTGGATATGGTTTGTGATGAACAGAATTAGGGTGGTAACGCGAGCACAACCTCGTCCCTTTCCAGGGATGGGGTTTTTTTTGTGTCCAAAAATGTGAATTGTGGACGGTCCACAATCCAATTATTGAAAGGAAGATCATGATGCAAAGAGTGGATGTCAAAGAAAAAGCACGCGCTAGAGAACTACGCATGCTAAACAAGTGGAGAACGGAAAATACGTTTAAGAAATCAATCGAGAACCGTGAAGGTAAACCGAATTTCGTGTTTTATGAAGGACCGCCGACGGCAAACGGCAAGCCGCATATCGGTCACGTGCTTGGACGCGTTATTAAGGACTTTGTAGGACGTTACAATACGATGAAAGGTTACCGTGTGGTTCGTAAAGCTGGCTGGGATACACATGGATTGCCTGTTGAGCTTGGTGTACAGAAGAAGCTCGGCATTTCCCATAAGTGGGAGATCGAAGATTACGGCGTGGAAAAATTCATCAATGAATGTAAAGCGAGCGTATTTGAATATGAACAGCAATGGCGTGATCTGACAGAAGGTATTGCTTACTGGACGGATATGGATAACCCGTACATCACGCTGGACAACAATTACATTGAGAGTGTATGGAATATCCTTGCTACGATTCATGAAAAAGGACTTCTCTACCGCGGACATCGTGTGAGTCCGTACTGTCCATCTTGTCAGACTACCCTGAGTTCCCATGAAGTGGCCCAAGGGTACAAGGATGTCAAAGACCTAAGTGCCACAGCCAAATTTAAGCTGGATGACAGCGGCGAATTTGTGCTTGCCTGGACGACTACGCCTTGGACACTGCCTTCACACGTTGCACTCGCGGTTAATCCGGACATGGATTACTCCCGTGTACGCCAGGGCGAAGAAGTGTACATCATGGCAACCAATCTCGTGGAAAAAGTCATGAAGGACTCGAAAGGCGAGTATGAAGTCATCGGTACACTGAAAGGCTCTGATTTAGTTGGTAAAACGTATGATCCTCCATTCAACTACGTGCAGGCTGAAAAAACAAATGTCATTCTGGGTGCGAGCTTTGTAACGGATGCAAGTGGTACAGGGATTGTACACATGGCACCAGCACATGGTGAGGACGATTACCGGGTATGCCGCGAGAATGGCATCAGTTTTGTCAACATGGTGGACCTTGAAGGTAAATTTGTGGCACAGGTTACGGATTTCGCGGGACGCTTCGTAAAGGATTGCGATATTGATATCGTGAGAAGTCTGTCCGAGAAAGGCCGACTGTTCAGCAAAGAGAAATATGAGCACAGCTACCCATTCTGCTGGCGTTGTGATACACCGCTTCTCTACTATGCAATGGACAGCTGGTTTATCCAAACCACAGCGATCAAGGATCAACTGATTGCAAACAACAGTGAAGTGGAATGGTACCCAGGCCACGTTCGTGAAGGACGTTTCGGAAAATTCCTGGAGGATCTGGTGGATTGGAACATCAGCCGTGATCGCTACTGGGGAACACCGCTGAACATCTGGGTATGTGAAGAGACTGGCGAACAGTTCGCTCCGCACAGCATCGCTGAGCTGCGTGCACGTGCCGTTGGAGATGTACCAGAGAACCTGGAACTGCACAAACCATACGTAGACGAAGTCAAAGTACTCAGCTCCTGTGGTAAATATGAAATGAAACGTACTCCGGAAGTGATTGATGTCTGGTTTGACAGTGGATCCATGCCATTTGCTCAGCAGCACTATCCGTTTGAAAATAAAGAAACGTTTGAACAGCAATATCCGGCAGATATGATCTGCGAAGGAATTGACCAAACACGTGGCTGGTTCTACAGCTTGCTGGCTGTATCTACTCTGTTGACAGGCAAAGCACCTTACAAGGCGGTTATGGCAACAGGCCACGTATTGGATGAGAACGGACAGAAGATGTCCAAATCCAAAGGCAATGTTATTGATCCATGGGAAGTCATTGAAGAATATGGTACAGATGCGTTCCGTTGGGCTCTGTTGTCTGACAGTGCACCGTGGAACAGCAAACGTTTCTCCAAAGGTATTGTGGGTGAAGCGAAATCCAAAATGGTGGATACATTGGTTAACACGCATGCATTCCTGACGTTGTATGCGACCATTGATGGTTTTGATCCACAGGAACATCCGTTTAAGCCTTCAGCGCACAAGCTGGATCGCTGGATCCTGTCAAGACTGAACAGTCTGATCATCGTTGTGGAAAAGGCACTGTCCGTCAATGACTATCTAAATTCATCCAAAGCGATTGAAGCCTTCGTCGATGAGCTGAGCAACTGGTACATCCGTCGTTCCCGTGACCGTTTCTGGGGAAGTGGATTGACCGAAGATAAACTGGATGCTTATCGCACACTTACAGAGGTGCTTGTAACTACAGCCAAGCTGGTTGCGCCATTTACACCGATGCTTGCGGAAGATATCTATCTGAACTTGACTACAGGTGAAAGTGTCCATATGGAAGATTACCCTGCAGCAAATGAAGCGTTGATCGATCTGGATCTGGAACAGGATATGGAGACAGCTCGCCGAGTGGTCGAACTCGCTCGTAACGTGCGTAACGAAACAGGTATCAAGAATCGCCAGCCGTTATCCGAGTTAATCGTTTCGCTTGATAAAGGATTTGATCTGGCGAGCTATGAAGAAATCATCAAGGATGAGATCAATGTCAAAGGTATCCGTACGGAGCATAACGATGCCGAATTCGTTGATTTCACATTGAAACTCAATCTGAAAGTAGCGGGTAAAAAATACGGCAAGAACGTAGGCTTCCTGCAGAACTTCTTCAAAGGCATGTCAGCAGAGGAGACACGCAAAGTGGTGACAGAGGGTGTGCTGAATGTGGTTTCTCCGGAAGGAGAAGAGCTGCAAGTGACAAGTGAGGAACTGCTGGTAGAGAAACAAGCCAAGTCCGGTTTTGCTTCGGCATCCGGGTACGGGTTGACGGTAGCACTCAACACCGAAATCACAACTGCATTGGAACAGGAAGGCTGGGTACGTGAAGTTGTACGTTCCGTACAAGACACACGTAAAAAATTGGATCTGCCGATTGAGAAGAGAGTACGCCTGACACTGGATGTTGATCCTGAGCTCCAGGCTGCAATCGAGGCATTTGATGAGGTCCTGCGTGAGAATGTACTCGTTACTGAAGTCACATTTGGTACCCATGAAGCTATGGAACGCATTGAAGCTGGCGGTAAGGCAATGGGCGTTTATATCGAGGTGTAACCTCATTCTCTTTGATACAAATGAATCGATGAACTCAAGTTACAAATGGATCCCAAATGAAGTAGAGTATCTCTATTCCATTTAGGAAAGGATATAGAGTATAGCAAACGAGCCTTAGACTCAGGGAACAATCCCTGTATCTTGGCTCGTTTGGTTTTTATGCAAATGGGCAATGATTTCTATTGTGCAGTTACTCTATGATACCAAAGGAACTGAGCGAACACATGAATGAAGACAAGCAGGCATCGTCCGCTTCACCATCCAATCCACCACGCAGCGATAATGACAAAATTGAGGAACTCCATACCCTGACGAACCGACTCGCTAACGAGCTTGAGCGTTCACGTATTGCACAATATACGGAATTGTTAAATCGGCCGTGGAAACTGATTGGGCTCAACCTGTTATCAGGCGCAGCACGAGGTGTAGGGATCGCCATTGGTTTTACTTTTTTTGCGGCCACCATCATTTATGTGTTACAGGTGCTGGGAGCCCTCAATCTGCCAATCGTAGGAGATTATATTGCAGATATCGTCCGTATCGTACAGCGTCAGCTTGAATTGAACACATATTAGAGATGCAGCATGTCTAGTACATGTCATATGGATCAGAATCGTTGTCCATTTCGAGCAAGCCTTCACCCTCACGATTCTCCAAATACTGCCGGTACTGTCTGTTGCGAACGATGGATACGTCATGACCATAAATATCGGTTGCTACGAAGCTCTCATAAGCTTCGACGCAGCCTTCAACCTCATCTGTAGCTTCAATGGCCATCACATCGTAACTGTCAATATCGCGACCTTCAGCCATGGCTGGTGTGTTCGATGTGCCCCAACTTTCAACGATCTGCCATGCATCTTCACCATCGAAGCCGTTCTGATCATCGCGCTCATCGAGACTCGTGCGTCCAAAGGCCGGAGCGAGGAACTCTTCTTCCACTGGGCGGTTATCGGATACTACCGTTTCAGGCTGATGTTTTTTGCAATACTTGGTGTAAGGAACGGCTTGCATACGCTCGTAAGGAATGGGCTGCTGACAAACTGCGCAAGTTCCGTAATGGCCTTCTTCGATGGAATGCAGGGCAGAGTCGATACGCTCCAATTGGAATTCATCATGCTCCAAAAGGGAAATATCTTTCTCCCGGTCATACATTTCGGTAGCTACATCACCGGGATGATTATCGATAGGGGATAATTCACCCGTTTGAAATCTCATGGATCCACTGAGGCCGTAATGGTCATTTTGCTCAAGCCGATGTTCAATACCACGTTTTTCAGCCATCAATTGGGAACGCAAGGATTGGATTTGTTCTGAAGTAAGATGTGCCATCGTTTTCCCCTTTCTGTCCGTCTGGAATCCGAATTTGGTCTCTGGTCTAGGATGTGCCAATGAGCCCTTGATTACAGAAGGGAAATGTTATCGATTTTGCCATTAAGAAAGGGAAAACGCCTGTCGTGGACGACTTCCAAACAGCTGTGCTACAATGAACAAGTCTGGCGTAAAGCCTGGTATGGTTTGGAAAAGACAAGAACGGAGTGACGAACAAACGTGGTGTATTATATCCTCGCTTTTATCGTATTTTTGGTGGATCAGGGAACAAAGTATTTAATTGCGACGCAAATGGAACTACGGGAAGAAATTCCGGTTATAGGCAATTTCTTTGTCATCACTTCACATCGCAACTCAGGCGCAGCTTTTGGTATTTTGCAGGACCAACGCTGGTTCTTTATCGTCGTTACCGTGATCGTGGTGATTGCTTTGGTCTGGTACTTGCAAAAAGTGAAAAACTCCCCGCACAAATTGCTGCCAGTAGCACTTAGTCTGGTGCTTGGTGGAGCCATCGGGAATTTTCTGGATCGCGCTTTGACGGGTGAAGTCGTGGATTTTGTGCAGCTTAATTTTGGCAGTTATACGTTTCCGATTTTCAATATCGCCGATTCAGCCATCTGTATCGGGGTTGCACTGATTATTGTGGAGACGTTTCTTGAGGGGCGGCGCGAGAAGGCAGCCGCGAAGATTGAAGGGAATGAACATCATGAGTAAAATGCACAATGAAGAACAAACTACTGGGGATACGTCTGTACAAGACGATGACCTGATGACCAATGAACGATTGGAATGGACTGTTTCTGCTGAACATAAGAAGGAACGCGTTGACAAATATATTACTGAAGCAATGGATAATGTCTCCCGCTCTCAGGTCCAACTATGGATCGGAGATGGTCTGGTTACCGTAAACGGAGCTGGTGTAAAGTCTAATGCCAAATTGGCTGAGGGTGATCGGATTGAACTTCAGATTCCTGAACCGACGGCTGTAGAGATCATTGCCGAAGATATTCCACTTGAAGTGGTATATGAGGACAGCGATGTCATCGTCATTAACAAACCACGTGGTCTTGTAGTGCATCCGGCACCGGGACATACATCAGGTACACTTGTGAATGCACTCATGTATCACTGTAAAGATCTTTCCGGCATTAACGGAGAGCTGCGTCCTGGAATTGTGCACCGGATCGACAAGGATACGTCAGGCCTGCTGATGGCTGCCAAAAACGATCGTGCTCACGCCTCACTGGCTGCCCAGTTGAAGGATCACAGTGTAAACCGCCG
The DNA here is from genome assembly GCF_040546835.1 of Paenibacillus sp. PvP094. Classification (NCBI taxonomy): domain Bacteria; kingdom Bacillati; phylum Bacillota; class Bacilli; order Caryophanales; family Paenibacillaceae; genus Paenibacillus; species Paenibacillus sp. PvP094. The sequence goes on from NZ_JBEPOM010000001.1 coordinate 3,978,732, forward strand.
GTATATTGCACTTGTTCATGGTCATTTGAGTCATGATCAGGGAACGATCGATGCCCCTATTGGGCGCGATACGAATGATCGTAAAATGTATACCGTGACCGAACGTAACAGCAAACATGCTGTCACGCATTTTAATGTTACGGAGAGAATTAACGATTATACACTGCTTGAACTGAAACTAGAAACAGGTCGAACGCATCAAATACGTGTGCATATGAAGTTTATTGGTCACCCGCTTGTGGGAGATCCAATCTATGGACGCAATAAAGGTATCAAAATGAACGGACAGGCATTGCATGCCGCGGTTCTTGGTTTTGTTCATCCGGCAACAGGCGAATACATGGAATTCTCAGCTCCGCTTCCACAAGACATGGAAGATGTCCTTGCATCACTGCGCAGCCGCTGACCCCTCGGGAAAGTACAAATGTTCGGATAATTTGTCCATGGCTATACATGGGCAAATGCTTCATATTAGATTGTAGAAATTTGCGTCAAATGAGGAGATGAACATGAGTATGAGTATCGATAAATATCAAGAAACATACATTCAAACCAATTTTGCCGACCGTATTGGCGGCTCCAACTATGGTAAAGACACCAACATTTATAAATTCGAGAAAATCAAACGCGCCAAAGCTTCGGCAAAGAAAGATTTTCCAAATGTTGAACTGATCGACCTTGGCGTAGGCGAACCGGATGAGATGGCTGATGCAGGCATCGTAGCTGCACTCGCGCAAGAAGCTTCCAAACCGGAGAACCGTGGTTATGCTGATAACGGAATCCCTGAATTCAAGGAAGCGGCAGCCGCTTACCTGAAAAATGTATTCAATGTTGAAGGCATTGATCCGGCAACGGAAATTGTGCACTCCATTGGGTCCAAGCCAGCTCTGGCAATGATGCCTTCGTGCTTCATTAATCCAGGTGATGTAACGATCATGACGGTTCCTGGTTATCCGGTTATGGGTACACATACCAAATACCTGGGTGGAGAAGTCTACAACATCCAGCTGACGAAGGAAAACAATTTCCTGCCTGATCTGACAACCATCCCAGAGGATATTGCAAAACGTGCAAAATTGCTGTATTTGAACTATCCAAACAACCCGACAGGTGCTGGCGCTACGGTTGAATTCTTCACTAAAGTGATTGAATGGGCGAAAAAGTACAGCGTAGTTGTTGTTCACGATGCTCCATATGCTGCACTGACGTATGACGGCAATAAACCATTCAGCTTCCTGTCCGTACCTGGAGCGAAGGATGTTGGCGTTGAGCTGCACTCCTTGTCCAAGTCTTACAACATGACAGGATGGAGAATTGGCTTTGTTGCAGGGAATCCGCTCGTGGTCAAAGCTTTCAGTGATGTGAAGGACAACAACGATTCGGGTCAATTCATCGCGATTCAGAAGGCTGCTGCCTACGGTCTGAACCATCCGGAAATTACGGAGAAAATCGCAGAGAAATATTCCCGTCGTCATGACCTGCTGGTTGCTGCACTGAATGAACTGGGCTTCCAGGCGGAGAAACCAAAAGGTTCCTTCTTCCTGTATGTTGAAGCTCCAAAAGGTGTAGTAGGCGGACGTCGTTTCGAGTCCGGGGAAGACTTCTCCCAATTCCTGATTCGTGAAAAATTGATTTCTTCTGTACCTTGGGATGATGCAGGTAACTTTGTTCGTTTCTCCGTTACCTTTGAAGCCAAAGGGGAAGAAGAAGAGAAACGCGTTATCGCTGAAATCAAACGTCGTCTGAGTGACGTACAATTCGAATTCTAATGGAATTCACCAATACAAGTGAATGAAATAAATCGAGAGACCGGAGACGGTCTCTTTTTTTATGTCCGTAATTTTATAATAAATTCCGTTTTATCCCTTTACAAAATTAACCAACAAACTTATGATTAAGTCTTTACGTTATTTTTATATACATAAGTAGGTTTGGAAGGGAGTTATGGAAATTGTTTACTTCAAGAACAAATACGGTGTCCTCACATACAGCAGGAACGGGTAACACCATGACAGGGTTGTTTAAGCTGCTGAGACCGAAACAGTGGACCAAAAATTTACTGTTATTTGCTGCGTTATTGTTTTCCTTTGAGGAAATTCGCACAGAGACCATTTTATCGACATTGCTTGGTTTTATTTTGTTTAGCCTCGTGGCAGGCTGTGTGTATATTTTAAATGATTACGTGGATCGGGACAGGGATCGACAGCATCCGGTGAAGCAGTTCCGGCCGATTGCCTCTGGACAGGTTCAACCTGCCTATGCTCTGCTGTTTGGCATAATCCTGTTGATTCTTTCTGCAGGCATTGCTTTTGTGATGAACCCGCTTTTTGGTGGACTATGCATTGTTTATTTCCTGTTGAACGTATCTTACTCTTTTGTTCTTAAACATCTCGTTATTGTGGACATGATGACCATTGCAGCAGGATTCGTTCTTCGTGCCATAGCGGGAGGTGTTTTGATTCACGTACCTTTTACACCCTGGTTTCTGATCTGCACCATGCTGCTGTCCCTATTTCTGGCGATTGGCAAACGGAGAAATGAGCTTACGTTGCTTGAGGGAAATACCGGTTCGCATCGTAAGGTACTGGATAACTACTCTGTCACACTGCTGGATCAGTTTAATACCATCGTGACGACAGCAACGATTATTAGCTACTCTTTGTTCACATTCACCTCTGACCGTACAATTCACCTGATGTGGACCATTCCGCTGGTAGTCTACGGCATGTTCCGATATCTGTATCTCATTCATATGAAAAACCAGGGGGGCTCACCGGATCGTGTTTTGTTTGAGGACAAGCCCATTTTGGTTACCGTCATTCTGTACGTGGTTAGTGTGGTGGTCATCTTTGCGATTTTTGAATAAGGAACATATCGATTATAAAGTTTGAGGGGGATCAGGGTGAGAAGCAGTAAAATTGCCATTTTTGATATTGATAAAACGATTATACGCCGGGATTCGATGTTTCAGTTTGTACATTACAGCGTTCGCCGTTACCCTGGGCAGGTATGGAGACTTCCGCTTATTGCCTTTCATACCGCGATGTTCAAGGCAGGGCTAATGAGTGTGGAACAAGTCAAGCGTTCGTACTTTAAGAGTATTGAGCGCATGACCGAACAGGATCTGGAGCATTTTTTTGATACCCGATTGCGTACTGCCATTTTTGCAGAGGCCAGTGTGGAAATGCAGCATCGCAAGGAAGCGGGTTATCATGTGTTGCTCGTGACTGCGTCTCCGCATGCTTATATGAAATATTTTAAAAACTTCCCTTGGGTAGACCATGTCATTGGAACCGAACTGGTGCGCCACCAGAATGGGTATACCTGTACGATCGAAGGCGTTAATTGCAAAGGAGAAGAGAAGGTACGTCGGATACAAGCTTACCTGCGTGAAAAAAACATGGTTATTGATTACGAACAATCCTGCTCTTACTCTGATTCGTTGTCCGACCTACCGGTGATGCAGCTTGTGGCACAGCGCTATTTTATTAACAAAAGGGTTCCGGATATGGAGGCATTATCGTGGGGGAAATGAAGGGACGTCATACGGGCAAGGGGTTAATGCTTGTCTCCGCTTTCCTCACGGCCACCGGACAGTTGTTCTGGAAATGGGGGCTGACGGAGTGGATCTATCTGGGCATCGGATTTGTGTGCTATGGACTGGGAGCGATCTTGATGATTAAGGCTTTTGCTCTGGAAAAGTTGTCTGTGGCTTATCCGTTGATGTGTGCAAGCTATGTTTTTGCGCTCATTTACGGTCACTTTCTGCTGGGAGAAGAGCTCACGATACAGAAGTTTGCAGCCGTTGTACTGCTCGGAATCGGGGTGACGTTAACCAGTGTTGATCGATAGCTGGATGGTGGTTGTACTGATTGTAATGACATTATGCGGTGCTATGGGTGGTGCTGGTTTGAAAGCCTATGCCACAAGTCGCAAAAAGCTGCATGTCCTCATGGGCCTCGGTTTTTATGGTATGGGTGCGCTTCTGAACATTGTGCTGCTGAAGTTCCTTCCCTTAACAGTGGTCCTGCCGGCCAATGCGCTGACGTATGTCTGGACACTTTTTATTGCAAAGTTTGCATTCAGGGAGAAGGTAGGCCCGCTTCGCTGGCTGGGTGTGGTTTGTATTATGGGAGGTTTGTGTTTCTTGGTTTGGTAATACGGATAGGAAATGCACAGAGTATTTTGAAAAATGACATATTGGATGTGAATGCATGAAATTTCTGGACTACATATTATATGATCGTAAAACGAATTGGACGGCACTATGCCTGTTCGCGGGATTTGCCCTTTTTTACGCTCTGATGAACGTGCCCTATGTTCTGTACATTGCGGATCAGCCACAGGTTCTTGGAGCATATACCCCGTTTAATACACAACAATTTCCACTGAATTTATTTAATTTTGATCCGTCCATGTACTATGGGGCAAACAGTTCTTCGGTTATTCATCCGTTAATATCATTTCTTGTCGTCACGCTTGGTGCAGTATCGCAGTTGCTGGGAGGGAACTGGTTCTTCCTCATTCTGCAATCCCTGATCAATGCAGGATCTGTAGTGCTGGTCTTTATTTTTCTCAACCAAAAGGATAGACAGATCGGGGCACCACTGCTCTTCGCGATGCTATTCGGATTTAGTTCATATTTGATGTTTACGGCACTTATTCCGGATTCCTATCCGTACGTGCAGTTTTTTATCCTATGGTCTGTTCTTTATATGCAATACACACGTGAACGGAATGACGTTCGCTATGTGCCAAATGCCCTGATTGCAACGATTAATTTTGGACTGACCTCAACGAACGTTGTTCCTTTGGCTGCTGCTATGTTTTTCAATTGGCGTACCTGGCGCAAGGCTTCCTCATGGAAAAAGTATATTGGAATCATGGCACTAGCGGTCGCCTTCATTATCGTATTGACAGGTATTCAGTATATCGCATTCGGAGGAAGAAGCTGGGTTAGCAATTGGCTGCTCGGAATTCAGAATGGAGGCACCAGCTATGCTACGCCTTTCCAGTTTGCCGCTCATTGGAAGGCACTGACTCTGCTGACGATTAATCCGATGCTCTCTCCCAAAGTTCATTTGCTGGATCCGGGGCTGGTCGCTTTTGTAACAGATCTGTCCCGCTCCAACCCGATTCATGTTCAGCTTGTCGGTATCTTTATCTTGCTCCTGGCGCTGATCGGGTTCATCATGAGAATTCGTGAACGGGAAGTATGGACCCTTGCACCCTATATTTTGTTTGCACTTCTGCTGCATATCGTAGTTGGCTTCGGGCTGGCTGTGTTCCAATACGATATGTACCTGTATGCTGGTCACTATCTGTTTGCCTTTTTCCTGCTTGGTGGAGGGTGGGTGATTGGTCTTCGTCCGGGGATCGGCAAAAAAATAGTGCTCGGTTTACTCTTCATTAGTGTACTAGTAATGGCAGCGAATAATATCTACCGTCATGTAGAAACACTCACCACGATCAAACAGTCATATGAACAATTGCAGCAGGCTCAGACTGCGAATTGATGTAAATAGTAAAAGAGAGACAAGTCATATGGATATGATATCCACTCGGCTTGTCTCTCTTTCTTTTAATTCAATGTGTAATTCAATGGGTGAATTCTAAGCAACAACCCTCTGCAGCAACATCTTTCTATTGGAATCAGGCTATGATTTTGGTCTTCTTTGCATTCTCGGCTGAACGCTTGGTGAGACTGCTAAGCGGACGTTTCAGCACAAGTGCAAGGATAAGACTAAGTGCTATAAATATACACAGCCATAGAATATCCTTGAGAGCAGCCTGCCACAATATGCCACCGACTGATTCACGAAGAAGGCTGATCGCATACGTGAAGGGCATAAACGGGTTCAATGCCTGGAAAAAGGGAGAAGTCATGCTGATCGGGAATGTTCCTCCCGAGCTTGAGAATTGAAATACCATAAATATAATCGCAATTCCTTTTCCAATGTTTCCGAAAACGGACAACAGGGTGTAAGTAATGGTGACAAACACGGCGCTTACCAACATGGCAAACAGGACAAACCATATTTTATCTGCTACATATGTTCCGAGAATCAGGATATCTCCGACCGTTACGCACACAGCCTGAAGCAACCCTATAGTTAGGAACGTACCTAAGCGTCCAAGGTACAATTGGTACCCTCGAAACTTGCCGTCCGGATTTTCTGCCTCAGCTCGAAGCAGGGAAATCAGTAGCGTGGAGCCGACCCACAGGGACAGTACGCCGTAAAATGGCGACATGGCAGATCCGTAGTTGGGAATCGGGTACAATTGATTTTCCTTGATTTGAACCGGACTCGCAAGAAACGCACTTTCTTCCTCAATATCTCCGCGCAGCAGTTTGGCAAGTTCGGCAAATTGATTATTGCCTTCCACCTCTCTGAGCTTATCCGCCGCCTTGCTGATGGCACTTTCCAGGTCCGGCAGGTCCTCTCGCACAAGTGTGGCAACGCGGTGCACGCCTTTTTCAACCTCTGGCAATTGATGTTGTACAAAGTCGGCTGCTCTGCCAATCTGCTTCTCCGCCTGAGGCAGATCGTTGCGGACAAAATCGGCTGCTTCGTTCAGTTTGGCCCCAACTTTGGGCAGGTCATTCTGAATTAAAGGCGCTACTGTATTCAGTGCCTGGATGAAAGCTTCACTTTTACTTTGCAATGTCTGTGATATTTCATGAATCTTGTTCTGTATTTGGGGCAGATCGCTTTGGATTTTTCTTAATTCCGTCTGTCCCAAAGTAATACCTTCCTTGGTAGCTGACAGGATGTCCGCTACATCCGGTAATTTGTCTTGGGCATCTTGTAAAGTATCTGCTGATGCCGAGAGAATAGATCTTAGTTTATCAGCTCCGGTAGTAAGAGCAGGTGCAATTTCAGCGTCATAGGCTCCAAGAATTCGGTCCACACCGCCGTTGATTTCCTCTGATAACTTGCTCAGTTGATCAATGATATCAGCTGGTGGAGTGGTATTGCGACGTAATGCATCGCTGATGATACCGGCAAGCTTCATTTGGAGCTGTAACTTGTCCGATAGGGTATTCAATCTGGTGATTTTATCGGCTAACGGATGGTTTGGAAGGAGATTGTCCATCTTGCCCAATAGGTCGGCCATACCGTCAACCAATTTTACGGCAACGGCAAGCCGAACAGCTATGCTGTCCAGTTCGTCTGCTGTAGGGAGTGCGCTAAGGTCCGTACCTTGAAGTCGATCAAACAAATCTCCGCCAGCACTTGCAATCTGCTGCACCAGCAATAGATTTTGCCGGATCACTGGTCCGATGGTCTGAAATGCTTCTTCACTGGCATCCACGAAACGATTCATGCCTTCAGCGAGTTCTACTCCGTTTTCTGTAATGCCTGAGACCGTGACAAGTTTATCTTGAGCAGCGGTTACGATAGTTAGAGCCTTGTCCGTTTTGGTTAAAGCCGTATCAATGACACCGGATACTTCACCAAAATGTTCATCCACTTCTTGAATACGTTCGACTGCGTTTCGAATATCCGGAATTCGCTCCTGTATGGCTAGTACCTCGGCAGAGGCATTCATAATCTGTGGCCAGTATTCCTGCACCTTAAGTATATACTTTGCCGCTTCGTTAATTTCGGGCAAACGCTTCTCGACTTCTACAATTTTTTGGGCTTCTTTGACGATTTCCGGCATCGCCTTTTCTACTTCCAACACTTTTTGTCCCGCAGACTGTATGGCAGGAAGATTCTTTTCCAGTGTAAAGATTCCATTTTCCATCTTGCGCAGGGTAGGTAGCTGTGCATCGATCTCCACACCAGCTTCTTTTAATTTGGTTAATACCGCCTCGCTAACCGCTTCGGTAAAACTTTCGTTTATTTGCGTTGTGATAGAAGAGACGCCTGATCCCGTGATTTTGGGAGCAATGGCATTGACTTTCTCATTCACGGTATAGATGACTTCGGGACGTTCCAGTTTTCCATCGACAATACCGGTGATTTTGGATGAGAAGTCACCTGGGATAAGCAGACTTGCATAATATTCACCCGTCTGCACACCACGGCTGGCCTCCGCCTGATCCACAAATGTCCAACCCAGCTTATGATTCTGCTTCAGGCTGGTCACCAATTCGTCTCCTATGTTAACCGTTGTTCCAGCGACGGTTGCTCCCTGATCTTCCGTGGTTACCGCGATTTTGATTCCTTGAGTATTACTGTACGGATCCCACACCGATTTAACGTTGACCCAGTCATACACCCCTGGCAGTAAAATAATGGCTACAATTAAGAATATGCCGGTTGGTACTTTTAAAATGTGAAGCCAGTCCGTTTTGTAAATTTGCCATATGTTACGCATGATGTCCTCCTAATTCTAATCAAATTCCAGGTTTTATATCATTCCCATCTCAGGAAGATACAAATCTTTATGTATATCGGTTCCTATGTTCGGAATGTGAACGGGCTTGCATTAAAGTTGTTTACCCCGTTCTTGCGTGAATAATCGACCTTTCTTGTAATATAAGCAGCTATAAAACAGAAGGGTTATATTGGATCGATTCAAGTTTGCAAATACCTATGGATAAATATGCAGAATCATTGTATAATTATGAGTAATGAATGAAATGTGATGTGCATGGATGTTTTTCAGCCGACCTGTTGATTCTAAAGGGAATACAGCAGGGGAGTTCGCCTGCTAAGGTGAGGTGTTGACAGGGGGTTGTCTTTCTGTCATAATTCATGAAGATAAACGAGCATATTGATCAATAACGCCCTGTGAGGCACTTCAGTATGTTCGACATGAATAGCACCTTTAAATCAGTCCCGTGAGACTGGCAAGGTAACGTGAACGATACATCGTTTTTTGCTGCGGCAATATAACGGTGCATCCCGAGAGTAAACTTTCTTCAGAGCGGTCTGAAGTTCGGAGACTCCTTGCCAATAAACACGGCAAGGAGTCTTTTTTGTTCTCCTGTCACGGGGCCATGATCTGGAGGGAAATCCTGAGGAGGCTGAACGCATGAGCACAGAAACACATGTCATTATGGATGAAACGGCGATCCGCCGCGCATTAACACGGATTGCCCATGAGATTTTGGAAAAAAACAAAGGGATCGACGGTTGTGTGCTGGTCGGTATCCGTACGCGGGGGGTTTATCTCGCAGAACGGATTGCCGCGAAGATTGAAGAAATCGAAGGCGCCAAGGTCCCCTGGGGAGAACTGGATGTAACTCCTTATCGCGATGACCGCTTGGACGAGAACAAAGCGAATCGCAAGGAACTGTTGATAATGACACCTGAATCACTTTCGATTCATGACAAGAAAGTGATTTTGTTCGATGATGTGCTCTATACCGGTCGTACCATTCGTGCAGCGATGGATGCCCTGATGGACTGTGGAAGACCGCAGAACATTCAGCTGGCCGTACTCGCGGATCGCGGACACCGGGAACTTCCGATCCGACCTGATTTTATCGGCAAAAACGTGCCGACTTCCAAATCAGAGGAGATTGAAGTGGCACTGATGGAAACGGACGGACAGGACGAAGTCAAAATCATTCAGAACCGGGGGGAGCAAGCATGATGATTACACAGACAGCATTGAAGGACCGGAGCTTGCTTGGACTGAAAGAACTTAGTCGCAGTGAGATTGAAGCGATTCTGAACAGAGCAGCCCACTGGGAAGCTCAGAAGGATAAATTGGTACCTGTACTTGAATCACGCTTTGTTGCCAACATGTTTTTCGAGAATAGTACACGTACTCGCTTCTCATTTGAGATGGCTGAGAAACGACTGGGTGCACAAGTGCTGAACTTCACGGCAGCAGCTTCAAGTGTAGAGAAGGGCGAGTCCATCTATGATACGGTACGAACACTTGAATCCATGGGCATTGATGCGGGAGTCATTCGGCTGAAACCAGCAGGTGTTCTGCAGCAGCTGGCTCAGAAGGTGAATGTTCCACTGGTAAATGCGGGAGACGGAAATAACGAACATCCAACTCAGGCATTGCTGGACCTGTACACCATGCGAAAAGCCTTCGGTGAGCTGAAAGGTCTGCGTGTATCGATCATTGGAGACATCATGCACAGCCGGGTTGCACGCTCGAATCTGTGGGCGCTGCAAAAGTTCGGAGCAGATGTACGCTTCTGTGCTCCGCAAACGATGCAAGCACCGGAACTCGCAGAGCACGCTCCTTATGTAGGTCTGGATGAAGCACTGAATGCGGATGTAGTTATGATGCTGCGGGTTCAGCTGGAACGCCATAAGCATGGTCTCATTACCTCGGCAGAGGATTATCGCGAACATTACGGATTGACGGAAGAACGGGCGGCACGCCTGAATCCAAACACCATTATCATGCACCCTGCTCCTGTTAACCGGAACGTTGAAATTGACGACGCGGTTGTAGAGAGTACAGCATCGCGGATTTTCCCGCAGATGGCGAACGGTGTTCCGATTCGCATGGCGGTCATGGAACGCGCATTAAAGCTGTAACAGGGTCTGGCTATGGGTCATAGGCTGACAGGGCGGATCTTCTTTAGAACGGTAAAGTACACGATAAATCCAAATCATTCGGATCCTCTGGGAATCCGGGTGAGAACCGAAGCGGAGGGCAATTATGCTACAGATTATTAAAAATGCGAATGTTTTGAATGCTCAAGGGGAACTCGAACGGAAAACAATCATTATAAATGAAGGCAAGATCCAAAAGATCGTCGGTGTGGAAGACGAAGCGGTCCTGCAAGCAGAACAATCTGCGCACAGCGCTACAGATGCTTCAGGCAAATTGGTAATTCCGGGCTTGATCGACATGCACGTGCATTTGCGTGAACCTGGTTTCGAACACAAAGAGACCATCGAGACAGGTGCCAGGTCAGCGGCCCAAGGTGGGTTTACAACAATCGCCTGCATGCCTAACACAAGACCCGTAACCGATAGTCCGGATGTAGTAAAGTTGGTTCTGAATAAAGCCAAGGAAGCTGATTTGGTAAAGGTTCTGCCGTATGCGGCCATTACCAAAAACGAGCTTGGTCGTGAACTTACCGATTTTGCCGCTTTGAAAGAAGCAGGGGCCATCGGATTCACGGATGACGGGGTAGGCGTGCAGAACGCGCAGATGATGAAAGATGCCATGAGCCTCGCGGCAAGCATGGATATGCCAGTCATCGCTCACTGTGAAGACGACTCTCTGGTTGTAGGTGGATACGTGACCGAAGGAGAATTCTCCAAGCGCCATGGTATCAAAGGCATTCCGAATGAATCCGAAGCGATTCACGTTGGCCGTGATATTCTGCTTGCCGAAGCAACAGGAGTGCACTACCATGTCTGCCACGTAAGTACGGAACAATCCGTTCGCCTGATTCGTCTGGCCAAATCGATCGGCATCAAGGTTACGGCTGAGGTGTGTCCGCATCATCTGGTTCTGTCCGATGAGGACATCCCGGGCATGGATGCCAACTGGAAAATGAACCCGCCACTTCGCTCACCGCGTGATGTCCAGGCTTGCATTGAAGGCTTGCTGGACGGAACGCTGGACATGATCGTAACTGATCATGCGCCGCATAGTGAAGAGGAGAAAGCCAAAGGCATGGAACTGGCACCATTCGGAATCGTTGGATTCGAAACAGCCTTCCCGCTGCTGTACACCAAGTTTGTAGAAACAGGACTTTGGAGCCTGGACTTCCTGGTTAAACGCATGACAGCCGATCCGGCACGGGTATTCCGACTGGATACAGGCAGGATGGAAGAGGGAGCACCTGCGGACTTGACCATGATTGATTTGAATCAGGAACAGGCAGTTGACCCTGCGACGTTTGCTACCAAAGGAAAAAATACACCATTTACGGGCTGGAAGCTGAAAGGCTGGCCGGTACAGACTTGGGTGGATGGCAAAAGCGTATGGAATAATACGGTACAACAGTAAATCGGCTTACCAATGAGTTATTAACTCTTTAATGCAATAACATCTTTTCAACTAACTCGAGGCAGACCATGCCGAGAGCCTAACATACGAAACAAAGCAAATTTGAATGGCATGGTTTTGAACTTGGGAGCCACAGTAGCACACGAAGTGGACAGAAAAGACCCGAAGAAGCGCAGCGTTCGCCTTTATCCCCGGATTACATCCATTTGAAAAATGGATAAAGAGTAATCTGGGGATAACAGCGATCGAAGGGCTTTCCGTCCACGAAGTCACCGCTACCGTGACACGCACCCCATGTTCAACGAAATGCATTCAAGTTTATAAACACAGAGGAGTGAAATGGGATGCAGGCACAGGCAAGATTATTGTTGGAAGACGGCACACTGTTCACCGGGAAAGCGTTCGGTGCTGAAGGTGAAACAACGGGTGAGGTCGTTTTTAATACGGGAATTACAGGCTACCAAGAGGTGCTTTCGGATCCTTCTTATTGCGGTCAAATCGTAACCATGACGTATCCGCTGATCGGTAACTACGGCATTACGCGTGACGACTTCGAGTCCATCCGTCCATTCGTGCATGGTTTCGTAGTTCGCCGTCATGAGACGGTACCGAGCAACTGGCGCGCTGAATACAGCCTGGATGATCTGCTGAAAGAGTACGGCATCGTCGGCATCAGCGAAATTGATACACGCATGTTGACTCGCCGGATTCGTCATCACGGCACAATGAAGGGAATTCTCACAACAGGATCGAAGCCTGTGGAAGAGCTGCTGGAGATGATGGGAGACACAAGCATCGCCGAGCTGCGCAACCAGGTACCTCTGACGTCTACGCAGCATGTGTACAACAGCCCGGGAACGGCTGAGCGTATCGTTCTTGTAGACTATGGTGCAAAAACAGGAATTCTGCGTGAACTGAGCAAGCGCAACTGTGACGTTGTTGTCGTGCCGCATGATGTAACTGCAGAAGAGATTCGCCGTCTTAACCCGGATGGAATTCAGCTGTCCAACGGCCCTGGGGATCCAAAAGATGTACCACATGCCGTTAAAATGATCAGTGAACTGCTTGGCGAATATCCGATCTTCGGTATCTGCCTCGGTCATCAACTCTTTGCACTGGCAGCAGGCGCGGATACAGAGAAGCTTAAGTTCGGACACCGCGGTGGTAATCACCCAGTCAAAGAACTGGAGAGCGGACGCTGCTTCATCACATCCCAGAATCACGGTTACACGGTTAACGAAGAGTCAGTGAAAAACACTGAATTGGAAGTTACACACATCAATAACAATGACAAGACCATTGAAGGTCTGAAACATAAAACATTCCCTGCGTTTTCGGTACAATATCACCCGGAAGCAGCGCCAGGACCTTATGATAACAGTTATCTGTTCGACCGTTTCATCGAAATGATTCGTGAGCACAAAATCACTAACCCGCAAAAGCCGCGTCAAGCCGTATTGGCAGCCGCAGTGAAAGGAGCGCAATAACATGCCGATTAACAAAGACCTCAAAAAAATCCTGGTGATTGGTTCCGGTCCAATCGTCATCGGTCAAGCGGCCGAGTTCGACTATGCCGGTACACAGGCTTGCCAGGCACTGAAAGAAGAAGGCGTGGAAGTTGTACTCATTAACAGCAACCCGGCAACAATTATGACCGATACCAATATGGCGGACAAAGTGTATATCGAGCCGATTACACTCGATTTCGTCACTCAGATCATTCGTCAGGAACGCCCAGACGGATTGCTGCCTACGCTTGGCGGTCAAACCGGTTTGAACATGGCCGTGGAACTGGCTCGTGCCGGTGTCCTGGAACGTGAAAACGTGAAATTGCTCGGAACACAGCTGACATCCATCGAGAAAGCGGAAGACCGTGACCTGTTCCGTGATCTGATGCGTGAACTGGAACAGCCTGTACCAGAAAGTGTTATTGTAACGACACTTGAGGAATCCCTTGAGTTTGCAGGAGAGATTGGTTATCCAATTATCGTACGTCCAGCTTATACGCTTGGCGGAACAGGCGGCGGGATCTGTGCGAATGAAGAAGAGCTTCGCGAGACCGTCGCAGCAGGACTTCGGTACAGCCCGATTGGACAATGTCTGGTCGAGAAGAGTATTGCAGGCATGAAAGAAGTCGAGTACGAAGTCATGCGTGACAAAAACGATAACTGTATCGTCGTCTGCAACATGGAAAACTTCGATCCGGTCGGCGTTCACACAGGTGACAGTATCGTTGTGGCACCAAGCCAGACGCTGTCTGACCGTGAATATCAAATGCTGCGTTCAGCATCCCTGAAAATCATTCGCGCCCTTAACATTGAAGGTGGATGTAACGTACAGTTCGCCCTGGATCCGCACAGCTTCCAGTACTATGTTATCGAAGTGAATCCGCGGGTAAGCCGCTCCTCGGCACTGGCTTCCAAAGCGACCGGTTATCCGATTGCAAAAATGGCTGCCAAAATCGCCATGGGTTATACGCTTGATGAGATTGTCAACCCGGTAACAGGCCAAACCTATGCTTGCTTTGAGCCAACACTGGATTATATCGTGAGCAAAATCCCTCGCTGGCCGTTCGACAAGTTCACTTCCGCGAACCGCAAGCTGGGTACACAAATGAAAGCAACAGGCGAAGTTATGGCTATCGGCCGTACCTTTGAAGAGTCGATTCACAAAGCAGTTCGCTCCTTGGAGATCGGTGTGCACCGTCTGTACTTGAAAGAGGCAGAAACATTGGACGAAGCTACGCTCAACGAACGTCTGGTCAAAGCCGATGATGAGCGCATGTTCCTGGTGGCTGAAGCATTCCGCAGAGGGTATACATTACAACAACTGCAGGATCTGACGAAGATTGACTGGTGGTTCCTGGACAAAATTGAAGGTCTGGTCGGCTTCGAAGATCGTATCCGTGAGGAATCCGAGCTGTCATCCGAAACGCTGTATCAAGCGAAGCGTCTTGGATTCACGGACCGTGCAATTGCTGAACTGCGTGCCCAAGGTCAACCTGGAAGCACACTGACAACGGAAGCAGAGGTTAGAGCTCGTCGTGAGCAGGAAAACCTTCGTCCGGTATACAAAATGGTTGATACATGTGCAGCGGAGTTCGAAGCAACAACGCCATACTACTACTCGACGTACGAAACCGAGAATGAAGTTATCCCTTCGGACAAGAAAAAAGTCGTAGTGCTTGGTTCGGGACCAATCCGGATCGGTCAAGGGATCGAGTTCGACTACTCAACAGTACACGCAGTATGGGCCTTGCAAAAGGCAGGCTACGAAGCGGTTATTATTAACAATAACCCTGAAACAGTATCCACGGACTTCAATACATCCGATCGTCTGTACTTCGAGCCTCTGTTCTTCGAAGATGTCATGAACGTGATTGAACAGGAACAGCCGGTAGGCGTTATCGTACAGTTCGGTGGTCAAACGGCTATCAACCTGGCTGCACCACTGCGTAATGCAGGTGTGACCATCCTCGGAACGGACCTGGAGAGCATCGATGAAGCAGAGGATCGCAAGAAATTCGAACGTCTTCTGTCCCGTTTGGAAATTGCACAGCCTAAAGGTAAAACAGTCATTTCCGTAGATGATGCAGTAGAGACGGCGCAAAGCTTGGGTTACCCTGTACTGGTTCGTCCTTCCTATGTACTCGGTGGTCGTGCGATGGAGATCGTATACTCTGATGCCGAATTGCTGACATATATGGAACAGGCGGTTAAAATCAATCCCGAGCACCCAGTACTGATTGACCGTTACATGCTGGGTAAAGAGGTTGAGGTGGATGCCATCTGTGATGGTGAGACGGTCCTGGTTCCAGGCATCATGGAACATATCGAACGCGCAGGGGTGCACTCCGGTGACTCCATCGCAGTTTATCCGCCACAGCACCTGTCCGACGATTTGAAAGAAAAAATCGTTGACATCACGATTAAGATTGCAAAAGAACTGAAAACGATTGGTCTGGTCAACATCCAATTTGTCATCCATGATGGCCAAGTGTATGTCATTGAGGTGAACCCGCGTTCATCCCGAACAGTACCTTTCCTGAGCAAAGTAACGAACATTCCGATGGCGAACCTGGCAACACAGGCGATCCTGGGTGTGAAGCTGAAAGATCTGGGTTACGTAGACGGTCTGTGGCCTGAGTCGGATCATGTATCGGTGAAAGTTCCGGTCTTCTCCTTCGCGAAGCTGCGTCGTGTGGAACCAACCCTTGGACCTGAGATGAAATCCACAGGTGAGGTTATGGGTCGTGACCCGAATTACGCCAAAGCGTTGTTCAAAGGTCTCATCGGAGCTGGAATGAAAATTCCGGCAACCGGAGCGATTGTAGTTACTGTGGCAGACAAAGATAAGGACGAAGCTGTACCGCTGCTTGAAGGTTTCTACAGACTGGGTTACAAAATCATGGCTACTGGAGGAACGGCAGCTGCGCTTGAAGCGGCAAACATTCCGGTAACGACGGTGAACAAGTTGAGCGAAGGTTCGCCGAACATTCTGGACATGATTCGCAGCGGTGAAGCGAACTTTGTCTTCAACACACTGACCAAAGGTAAAACACCGCAGCGTGACGGATTCCGAATTCGTCGTGAAGCGGTAGAGAACGGCATTGTATGTATGACTTCCCTGGATACGATTCGTGCCCTGCTGATCATGCTGCAAACGATCAACTTCTCTTCAGAGGCAATGCCAGTCTTTGTAAAATAAAAAGGTACTGATGAAGGACATCAGTCAGCCTGCGGGCTGGCGGGATGTCCTTTATATCGGGCAAAAACGGAAAAAACAAGCATGTGGAAGGAGCGGACTGGATGAATCACCCTAATTTCAATGAAATGGCTGGCCGTTTGATGGTCGCACTCGATTATCCTGATGCGGAGCAGGCCCAAGAGCTGGTACAGGCTCTCGAAGGTATTCCGTGTTATCTGAAAGTGGGAATGCAGCTGTTCTACGCAGCGGGTCCGAACTTTATCCGGGAGCTGAAAGCGAGAGGGTATTCGGTATTCCTCGATGTGAAGATGCACGATATTCCCAATACCGTTCGCGGTGGTGCCGAGAGTATAACCCGCCTCGGTGTAGACATGTTCAACGTACACGCAGCAGGCGGTACAAGCATGATGCGTGCTGCACGCGAAGGAGCGGAAGCAGCGCTGGCTGCAGATCCTTCTCTGAGAAGGCCGGAAATCATCGCAGTTACCCAGCTGACGAGCACAAGTCAGGAAACAATGAACAGCGAGATTGGCATTGAGGGAAGTGTGGAAGCGGCAGTGGTTCGTTATGCTGGACTGGCTCATGAAGCGGGCCTGGATGGCGTTGTGGCTTCTCCACTTGAGGTGCCGGCAATCCGGGCAGCATGCGGCAGTGATTTTCACACCGTTACCCCGGGAATTCGGCCGGCAGGCAGCGGTCTTGGTGACCAGACTCGTGTCCTCACGCCAGGGGAAGCCATCGCCAGAGGCAGTCATTACATTGTTGTAGGCAGACCGATTACAGGTGCGCCCAATCCACGTGAAGCAGCAGAAACCATTTTGAAGGAGATGTTGAACGCATGATCGCACTGAACGAGATTCCTAATCATATTGCTTCCCAACTGCTGAAGATTAACGCCGTGGCACTGCGCCCGCAGCAGCCTTTTACCTGGACGTCGGGGATCAAGTCCCCGATCTATTGTGACAACCGTCTGACGATGTCCTATCCAGAGATCCGCAATGACATTGCCGAAGCCTTCGCTGCCATTATTCGTGAGCAGTACCCGGATGCAGAAGTCATTGCAGGTACAGCAACCGCAGGTATTCCGCATGCAGCATGGGTAGCTCAGAAGCTGAATCTGCCGATGGCCTACATTCGTGACAAAGCGAAAGGACATGGTAAGGAAAACCTGATTGAAGGCATCATTGCCGAAGGCCAAAAGGTGGTTGTTATTGAGGACCTGATTTCTACAGGAGGTAGCTCAATCAAAGCCGCCGAAGCAGTACGTGCAGCAGGGGCAACACCGCTCGCCGTGCTGGCGATTTTCAGCTATCAGCTGGATAAAGGGGTACAAGCATTTGAAGAAGCCGGCATTCAGCTGCAAACCCTCTCCAACTATACGGCCCTAATGGACGTGGCTTTGGCACAGGGAACCATCCAGGAGAGTGATTTCGAGCTGCTCAAATCCTGGCGTGAAGATCCTTCTTCATTTGGTAAATAATATCATCTATGCATCTTGTGCTGTTCGACGTGTGAACAGTATCAAAATTGTAATGATTGGCGCTATAGAGGCAAATTATAGATTTGGCAAGAAGCATCCCGCACTCTGGGGTGCTTTTTTCGTTTGTTCATCAAAATATTAACTTTTTCCCGGCTACGTTGTAAAAAGCTTGTAACTTTTAGTTGGGACCGGTCGTTTATAATGCAGTGTAGTATGGAATAGATTTCTAATTTTAGTACCCTTAATGAAATGAATGGGATGTTAAGAAAGGATGAGCGTGATTGCTGGCATGAAGAAATTATTTTCCAGTATGAAATCTGCCAAAAGCCATTCAGGCGGGAAGCATGCAAAAGGGCACACGGAGCAGCAGAACACCGCCGGGCAGGAAGCCTCGGCATACATAAGTGACCCCGATAGTCCTTCCATCGACTCGCAATCCATAAGTGATGGAATGATCCAGGATGAGGTGGCCGTTGCCGCTGCCGAACCCGAAGCGAAGTCCCAGCCCAAGACAAAAGCCAGCTTGCTGCCTCCGTACGACGGACCTGTGCTGGAAGTTCGTAATGTACATCGGAGCTTTCAGACGGGCAGCCGGATTATCCATGTACTTAAGGGCATCGACATGGAAGTCAACCCGCAGCAGCTGGTTATGCTGAAAGGGCGATCAGGCTCGGGCAAAACGACACTGCTCAATATGTTGGGCGGACTGGATCAGCCTTCCAGTGGGGACATACTGTTTTCCGGACAGCCTTTGCAGGATTGGGGTGACCGGAAGCGGACCTCTCTGCGGCGTAAGGAAATTGGTTTTATTTTTCAGGCCTATGCACTGATGCCCTTGCTGTCGGCATGGGAAAATGTAGAGCTGTCATTGCGAATGGCAGATGTGCCTCGCTCGGAATGGAAGGACCGGGTTGGCCATTGTCTGGATCTGGTCGGACTGTCCAAACGGGTGAAGCACCGGCCGTTCGAGATGTCCGGGGGGGAGCAGCAGCGGGTCGCGATCGCCAAGGCCATTGCCCATAGACCCAGACTGCTGCTTGCGGATGAGCCGACAGCTGAGCTGGATTCCAAGATGGGAGCACAGGTTATGTCCGTATTTCGCAATATTATCGAAGTAGAACAAGTAACCATATGTATGACTACACACGATCCTACGATTTTGGAGGTTGCGGACCATGTTTATGAAATGGCGGACGGCAGATTTATTCAGTAAAGAGGCCGCTCCGAAAAGGGGGAAACGTGCAGCGCTGATTGTAATTGGTGCAATCGTGGCTGCAACGATGTCGGGCTGCTCATTGCTGCCGGCAGAAACAGAGGAAGAAGTGCTTCCACCGATCACGCCGCCTACGATTTCCAAAAAGCCGGAATATGAAGTCCGGACAGAAACGCTGGAAAAAAAGGTTAGCGGCAGCGGTAAAATGATGAGTCAGCGGGAAGAGAAGGTGTATTTCACGCTGGACGGTATGCACATCAAGGAACTGAACGTAAAGCCGGGGGATAAAGTGAAGAAAGGCCAGCTCCTCGCAGAGCTCGACGTGGAGAGTGTAGAAAAGGAAATTCGGGCCAAAAAGCTGCAGATTCGCAAATCGGAAGTACAAATGAAAGAAACGCTTCGTAAACGAGATGAGATGGATCCGGTGGAGTTCGAAGAAGCCACCATTGCATTTGAAGAATTGCGCCAGGAACTGGCTGATCTGGAGGAGCAGTTAGGTAAAGCGACGCTGACCGCTCCGTTCGGAGGAACGATTATTGCAGTTCAGGTGGAGAAGGGTGCAGCAGTCAAAGCCTATGATCCGATTGCAACGATCGCGGATACGTCAAATCTGGTTGTCGCAGCTACATTTGCCAAGGAAGACCTGGAGAAATTCTCGGCTGGCATGAAGGCGGATGTCGACATCAATGGAGCGGGTAAGGTATCCGGCAGAGTTAAAGTGATGCCTGTTGCTGAGGCTACTGGAAGTGGAAGTGGAAGTGGAAACGGTGGAGGTACAGGCGAAGGTGGCACTCCGCCAGTTAAAGAAACCCTCGACCAGTATGTTATCGTCTCCCTGACGAAAATGCCCAAGGGTGTGGAACGCGGAACCCCTCTGTCAGTATCCATTGTGACCCAGCGTACGGAGGATGCTATTGTCATTCCTGTATCGGCGCTGCGCTCCATCGGTTCAAGAACATACGTGCAGGTCGTTGAAAGTGATGGCAGCAAGCGCGAAGTGGACGTTGAAGTGGGGCAGCAGACATCCACGGATGTTGAAATTCTGAAGGGTCTGACCGTTGGACAGAAAGTGGTGGGCCGCTAATGGGGCTGCCATTGCTCAGACTGTTGTTCCGGAAAATGTGGAACACCCGTTGGATGACATTCAGTACACTGATCGGACTGATTGTGGCGGTAGCATTCACTGTCAGTATACCGATGTATGCCGACGGTGCACTGAAACGGGTGGTGGCACAGACCCTGCAGGATAACAGTGAGGGGCTGCCTGCAGGTTCGTTGCTTATGAGTTATCAGGCTCCAGGCGGGGTTAAGACCGACACGCGCGGATTAGATGAGGTGGATCGCTATATTCGGGAGGATGTGCCTCGCGATATCGGTTTTCCATTTCATACGTATGTGAATTCCAGATCCATTCGGAGCACCGAGGTGAATCCGGAGGATCCCACCAAGGTCGATGCCAGCCGGGTTCGGAGCATGACGCTCGGAACGATGAGCGGGCTGGATGCACAGGTGAATTATACTGCCGGCGTGAAGCCAGGCAATCAAGTGAAGGACGACATTATTGAAGCGGTTATGCTGGAGGAAGGCATGTACCGGAACGATCTGCATGTCGGTGATATTCTGGAATACCCCGTGTACAGCGGGCTTGATATCACATTGCGTGTCAAAATCACCGGTTCCTTCAAGGCAGATGATCTGAATAGTCCGTATTGGGTTCAGGGATTCGATGGCATGATGAATGGGCTGTATGTGGATGAGTCCGTGTTCAATGATGTGTTGCTGAAGGAAAAAGGAATTCCTCTTCAGAATTCGCGCTGGTATTATGCGTTTGATCTGAAGGAAATCCAAACCAGTCAGCTGCCGGGTCTGACATCCATGCTGGAACGTTTGGATATCGATCTGTACCAGCGGCTCAAGGATACGAAGGTGGATATCACCTTTGGTGATCTGTTGAAGCAATTCCGCAGTCAGAGTCTGCAGCTGCAGACAATGCTGTTTACACTGGCAGCACCGATGATTGCGATGGTTTTTTATTTTATTGCAATGAATGCCAGACAGTCCCTGCAGAAGCAGGAAAGTGACATTGCGGTACTGCGAAGCCGGGGAGCTTCAGCACGGCAAATTTTCTCCCTATACCTGCTGGAGGGTATCTTTCTGGGGGCAATCGCGCTCGTGATTGGTCCAATGCTTGGCTGGTTTATGGCCAAAAGCATTGGATCAGCCAGTGGGTTCCTGTCATTCGTGGATCGCAAGTCGATTCCAATCGGTGTGTCCAAGGAAGCTATCCTGCTGGGCCTTGTCGCCGTACTCGTAGCCATTATTGCTTCACTTATTCCGGCAATAACCTATGCACGAGCGACGATTGTTTCGGCCAAGCGACGCCAGGCACGTACGGATCGTGCTCCCATATGGCAGCGTTGGTTCCTCGATATCCTGCTGCTGGGTCTTGCAGGATATGGATACTACCTGTTCTATGAACGTCAGATGCTGACGTTCCAGACGGGGATGACGACAGATCAGCTGCAGGTACAGCCGTTTCTATTCTTTGTACCTGCGCTTGCGATCTTTGCCCTGGGGCTGTTCTTCCTGCGGTTGTTCCCGTGGATTCTGAAGCTCATTCAGTGGATTGGGCGCAAATTCCTGCCGGTTCCACTCTACTTGACCCTGACACAGTTATCGCGGTCATCATCGTCTTATTACCCGTTGATGATCCTGCTTGTTTTGACACTCGGGCTTGGTGTGTACAACTCGGCTGCAGCTCGGACCATTGATCTGAACTCCACTGAGCGTACGTTGTACCGATATGGTTCTGACGTCATTATGCAAACGGTATGGGAAGGAACACCTGAAGTTAAGCCTGGCGGTTCCGGTCAGAACGGTGGTTCAGGCGGAGGGCAGCAAGGTGGTGGAAACGGTGGCGGAGGTTCTGGTGGCGGTGGTGCTGCCGGAGGCGGAAATGGCGGTGGAGGTGCTCCAGGTGGGGGCGGTGGGAATTCCCAACCATCCAAAGTCATTTACTCCGAACCTCCATTTGAAGTATTCCGCAGACTGGACGGTGTGGAACATGCAGCGAGAGTGCTGCAGACGAAAGGGAATATCATTGTATCCGGCAAATCCGGCGGCCAGGGCATGCTGGTCGGGATTGATAATGTGGACTTTGCTAAGGTGGCGTGGTTCCGTAACGACCTGTTCCCGGCACATCCATATAAGTATCTTGATTTGTTAGGCAAGTACGAAGGGGCTGTGTTGATCTCATCCAAATTTGCGGATAAGTTCAAGCTCAAAACGGGAGATCTGATCTCTATTGGCGTTCAGGGCCAGGCTATTGAATTCGTGGTTTTCGGCATTATCCCATACTGGCCTGCACAGTATCCGGACCAGACGCCATTCTTCGTGGCCAATCTGGACTATATCTATGATCAGGTGCCGCTGATTCCGTATGAGGTCTGGCTGAAAATGAAACCTGATGCCAAGGTGGCTCCATTAATGGAGAAGCTGGCAGCAGAGGGCATTGAGCTATCCTCCGTACGCGATGTACGTACAGAATTGGTATCCCAAGGCAAACATCCGTCGCGTGGCGGTGTGTTCGGGATTCTGAGTCTGGGCTTCCTGGTCTCGGTCATCATATCCCTGATTGGGTACATCCTGTATTGGTTCTTTAACCTATCAGGTCGTGTTGTCCAGTTCGGTGTATTAAGAGCCATGGGATTATCACGTGCACAGCTGAGCGGAATGCTGCTCCTGGAACAAGTGTTCACGGCAGGTCTTTCCATTCTACTTGGCATCGGAATCGGTCAGGTATCCAGTCGTCTGTTCCTGCCATTCCTGCAAACGACAGATAATGTATCTGCACAGGTACCTCCGTTCCGGATTGTATTTGAACAACAAGATATGCTGCAGCTGTACGGCGTGACTGTGGTCATGCTGATTGTGGGAGCAACGATGCTGCTGTGGCAGATTCGCAGATTGCGGGTTCACCAAGCGGTCAAAATGGGAGAGGAGAGGTAAACGTGATCCAATGCGAAGGACTCGTAAAAATTTTTAAATCCAGCGATGTGGAAGTCGTTGCCCTTCAAGGTCTCAACCTGACTGTTAATCAAGGTGAAATGATGGCGATCATCGGCAACAGCGGCAGCGGTAAATCCACATTGCTCAACATTCTGGGGGGACTGGACCGCCCAACGGCCGGTACTGCGGTTGTTGGAGACTGGGATTTGTTGAAAATGACAGACGCCCAGCTAGTAGAATACAAACGACATACCGTAGGTTTCATCTGGCAAAACAACGGGCGTAACCTGCTGCCTTATCTAACGGCACTGGAGAATGTGGAAACACCCATGATTCTTGGCGGCAAGCGGGATCGCGCGTACGCGATGCAGCTGCTGGAATGGGTTGGACTGAAGGATCGGATGCACAACAAGCTGCATCAATTATCCGGAGGGGAGCAGCAGCGGGTGGCTATAGCCATCTCGCTCTCCAATCGTCCCAAGATTCTGCTTGCTGATGAGCCAACAGGGTCGGTCGATTCCGAGACTTGTGATACGATCATGAACATTTTTCGCAAAATGAACAAGGAACTGGGCGTTACGATCGTGATTGTTACCCATGATCTGACGCTTGCCGGCAAGGTGGACCGCATTGTAGCAATACGTGATGGGTTGACCAGCACCGAGTTTGTGAAACGGAATCCGAACCTGGATGATGAACATGGATTATCTGAAGCGGGAGCACCGGATATCCATGAAGCCTTTGTCATCATTGACCGGGCGGGACGCCTTCAGGTACCCAAAGAGTATTTGGAGGCCTTGGCCATTGACAACAGGGCAACATTGGAATTTGACGGTGAGCGCATTGTGATTACACCGCCAAGATAAATTTGAGGGGGAATTGGGAGATGAAGAACAGGTTTTGGGGAAAACGCGTGCTTGCTGTGCTGGCTACAGCCAGTCTGGCATTGCCGCTGATTGCGGGCTGTACAGCAAGTGAGGCCAAGGATACAGAGCAGCGTGTATTGCGTGTGGCTACATTGTGGGGAAGCCAGGATGACAGCTACTTCCGTCAGCAGTTTACGGATGCATTTGAATTGACACATCCAAATGTAACGATTGAAGTGGTGGCGGCAGTAGATCAGGGCAGCATGTATGGCTATGGCACTCAGGAAGAACAGCAGGAAATGCCGGATAGCCTGGAAAACATGAAGAAAATCATGACTGGCGATAATCCTGTGGATGTCGTTGTGGCTGACACAGCTACGATTAAATCGCTCATCCAGGAGAATATGGTGAAACAGCTGGACCCACTGATGCAGGAGGACAAATTCGATACCAGCGATATTGTGCCAAGTGTTATTGAAGGCATCAAGGATCTGGGCGATCAGAGCATCTATGCGCTGACACCGACCTTTTCCTCGTCCGCGCTGTTCTATAACAAGGCAATGTTCCAAAAAGCAGGCGTAGAGCCACCTACTGATAACATGACGTGGGATGATATTTTCAACCTGGCAACACGTCTGACCAAAGGTGAAGGAAAAGATCACGAATTCGGGTTCTCATTCTCTACGTACCAGGGTGGTTCGCCTTACTACACCATGCAGCAATATTACAGTGCTCTGCAATTGAAGATCTTCGATGATAAAGCAGAGAAAATGACCGTAGATTCACCGCAATGGGAGAAGGTATGGAGTACCATTAGCAAGCTTGCTATTGATAAAGTCATCCCTAAAGGAGACGAACAACAGGATCAGGATCCGAACGGACGTTATAACCCGCTACAAGGTGATCTGTTCATGAGCAGCAAGGCAGCTATGGTTATTGGGGATTACAGCTACATCAACCAATTAATTGACGCTAACAAAAATGCAGATAAAATGGAAGGATTCACCAAGGTGGACTGGGACGTGGTGACACCTCCGGTGCATCCGGAAGCACCTGAAATTGGTGGTAATATCTATCTCAGCAGCCTGATGGCGATTAATAGTTCAGCTCAAAATCCGGATGATGCCTGGGAATTGATCAAATATATGAACAGTGAAGACTGGGCTAAGATTAAGGCGCGCAGCAGTTACGAGATGGTATCCCGCAAAAGCTTCATTAAACCGAAGGACGGTTTGGATTACAATATCCAGGCGTTCTATACACTGAAGCCTGTGCCTCCTACCAATACCAACCTGGATAAACTGTACCAAAAAATGCCTAGCCTCTGGCAAGTGAGCGAGAAAGGCATGGAATACTTCACGCAGGTGCTTGAGAACAAGAAGACGCCAAAAGAAGCACTTGGTGAGTGGGCAGCCAAAGGTAATGAAATGTTAGAGAAATTAAAAAAGGATCCCAAGGCCACATTTTAAGCCTTAACAAGGAAGCAGACAGGTTTGATATTGGCATAGTGCAAAATAGTCGCTGGAGTTTTTAACCTCTGGCGGCTATTTTTTTGGGAAATGGGGTATTCTACAACAAGCAGAGATGAATCATAACTCCGGAAAGGAAGAGAAGGATGCGCTGGGTATATTTCAGCAAGCTATATGCAACTAAATTTCAGGCAGGGTGTCTTGCCAAACGTATGGAGCAGGACGGGTGGATTTACGGTCATAATGAGCCAGCAGAAGTGGAAGTATATCGTTCAAAAAGAGGAAGATATGGCGTTCGTTTTATTCCCTGACATTACCCCTTGACTTATTAGGGTGGCATGGTGTATATTAATTAAGTCGCTGTTTTAATATTTTACTGACGCGGGGTGGAGCAGCCCGGTAGCTCGTCGGGCTCATAACCCGAAGGCCGCAGGTTCAAATCCTGCCCCCGCAATTTAGCTTCACTTGGATGATTCACAGCCATCATCTGCACGTTATACATTATGTCTAGGGCCCTTAGCTCAGTTGGTTAGAGCG
The DNA here is from genome assembly GCF_040546835.1 of Paenibacillus sp. PvP094. Classification (NCBI taxonomy): domain Bacteria; kingdom Bacillati; phylum Bacillota; class Bacilli; order Caryophanales; family Paenibacillaceae; genus Paenibacillus; species Paenibacillus sp. PvP094. The sequence goes on from NZ_JBEPOM010000001.1 coordinate 4,004,904, forward strand.
GTCGGCTCATAACCGATTGGTCGGGGGTTCGAGTCCCTCAGGGCCCATTCTCTTTAAACCCTTGCGCAGCAAGGGTTTTTTTCTGTCTTGTTTTTCATGTGGTGATTACCTTATGGAAGATGATCGCTATGGCTAATCAACTTCCTTCAACAGTTCTTCCGAATTGTTTTTGACATTCCCCACATCCCTGGACACCTTATAGGCCCTCATTTCAGAAGACTTATACGGTTTCAGAAGCGACAGCAGGGAAGGGACGTCGTTATGATTTCGATCCAGCCATTCTTCTTCATCCTGTGGACGCAAAATAACAGGCATCCGATTGTGTATGTCTGCCATCAGTTCGTTTGGTTCAGTAGTAATAATGGTGCATGTACTTAATTTGTTTCCTTCGGAATCTGCCCAAGTGTCATATAATCCAGCGAGCGAGAAGATCTGTTCGTCCTTCAGCAGAATACGGAGAGGCTGATTATGCGTCCCTTCCTTCTTCCACTCATAAAAGCCATTCGTGGGAATAATGCAGCGTCTGGAGCTGATGAGGCGTTTAAATGAAGGCTTCGTGTCCAATGTCTCTGCCCGTGCGTTGATCATCTTATTTCCAATCTTGTCGTCTTTCGCCCACGTAGGGACGAGGCCCCAGCGAAGGGAACCCAGACGGTTTCCTTGGGTGCTTCCAATGATGGCTGGGATATACTGCATGGGTGCAGCATTATAATTGGGTTGATACTCGTAGTCATCACTTATGGAAGCCATGTACCTGTCCATTAATTCCTCTAGAGGGTCAATTATGGTAAATCTGCCGCACATACGAGTCACCTCCTAAACTGTCATTAGCCATATTTAATCATACTAACGGGGGATTAAACACGGTAAAAATTAGATGAGCCGGACGGCTGTCTGATCCTCGCTCAAAAGGATCATGGAAAATCCTCCTGAAGAGTTTCAAATACGGGTCTAGTCAAGATGGAAGCAGTACTTGATGAGGTGCCTTTTTTTTGGGATATCCTTGTCTGTCCATGCCATCTCTAGTATCTCGCATATACTATCCTATTCCAACCATAGGAGGTAGATTTCATGAGTCAATTTATTGATGCGAGAACCTCGCAGAATGCTAGCTTGGCTAACTCCATTGCTGTTCCGATCCTCGTAGCGAATACACCGCAATTGTTTGGACAGATTGGCTTGGTAACGACTGCCGGCATAGGGGCGAATCCGCGTGTGCAAATGAAAGGTACGGTATCCGTGCAGCTTCCATTGGCGCTCGTCGGAATCACGATTACGGTTGTTCGCGGAACGGCTCCAACGGATCCCATTGTATATTCCGCAACGTCCACCTTCAGCTTAAGCGTACTGGCACCTCAAGTTATTACATTCTCCGCGGATGACTTCAATCCACCGGTTCTGCCGCAACTGACGTACACCGCTTTTATTAGCTCGAACTTGCTGGGTACCATTCGTGTAGGTCCTGAGAACTTTGATGGAGCATTGTACTCCGACTAATCCCGTACCTGCTTGCTGAAGTTCAAAAGAGCTTTTAAACGATGACCCGAGACCGAAGAAGTTTGGGGTTATCACTGCCTGCCTGATAAGGCAGGTTTTTTTTATTATTGGGGGAGTACGAATTTATTGGGTTGTGTCAGGCTTATGATATAATGAAAACCAATGAATTTATGGACAGAAAGCGGGTTTTAAATGAAATGATTGAAAACGATGGACAGCGCTTCCGTTTCAGTGAAGCTCCGGTATGGGCTTGGCAGCGAGCCTATTATGAGCAGCAAGGGCTGCAGGCCTGGACGGATAATCAGGTTCCACAATACATTACAAGCAATCCCATGATTGCGACTGCATACGCGGAAATGATCTTTGGCTTCCTTCAAGACTTGGCTGCCAAGGGACAGACATCGGAGACAGTAACCATTCTGGAGTTGGGTGCTGGCGTAGGACGCTTGGCTTTTCAAATGGTGACCAAACTATGCGAGCTCAGGGACTATGCTGCAACAACGCTGCCATCCTTTCGTTATGTAATGACGGATCTTGCTGCTGACAATGTTACGGGGTGGAGGGATCATCCGTCCATGCAGCCGTTGATCCAGCAAGGATTGCTTGATTTTGCACAATTTGATGCCATGCAGGACACGGAATTAAATTTGACGGTAGCGGGTACGGTTATTCGCCCGGGTGAGCTGGGTCAGCCAATACTGATTATTGCCAACTACTTCTTTGATAGTATTCCTCAAGAATTGATCTATGTTGGTGAAGGGCAGATCTTTGAATGTGATGTTATGATATCGAATGCCGATGTTTCCACGAATCTTCAACCTAATGAAATGTTGAAAAACATGGAGCTGAGTTATGCGTATCGTCCCGCACCGCAGTACAGTAAACCGGACTTTCCGTATCGAGATGTCATATCACTATACCAGGAAGAACTGGAAGACTCCCATATTTTGTTCCCGGCCGCAGGACTCGCTTGCCTGGAACGTCTGGAGACTTTATCCCAATCCGGGTTTGTGCTTATTACAGCTGATAAAGGGGATCATCGACTGGATCATTGGAAGTTTGCGGAGCCGCCTGAATTTGTTCTTCATGGCAGCTTCTCGTTGACGGCGAACTATCATGCAATTCAACATGTTTTTGAGCAGCGCGGAGCGCATGTTCGTTTTACATCACATCATTACAAAGATCTGAATATCGGATGTATGTTGATGGTAGAAGAGCCAATAAGCTACGTAAATATAAGACTGGCTTATCTGCGAGAGATTGAGCGTTTTGGTCCAGATGACTTCTTCAGTATAAAAGAATGGTTCGACCATCAGCTAAGCAGAATGGAACTTAAGCAGCTTTTGCCCTTTTGGCGTTTGGGCAGGTATGATGCCGAATTTTTGATACATAGTGCCCAGAGAATATCTGATCTTCTCCCTGAGGCAAGTGATGAAGAGATGTTAGATATCCAGCATGGGATTCAGAGCATGTGGTCCTCCTATTACACAATGGAACAGGTGGGGGATATTGCATTTCTAGCAGGGCAATTGTTGAATGAAATGGGGATGTATGAGGACGCGAAACATTTTCTTGAAATTGCTCTGGAAGCAGATGGAGTGAAGCGCAGCTCGGCAGTATTATACGATTTGGCCGTGTGCTGTTATGAGCTGGAGCTCGAAAACGAAGCCTTGAATTACACCCGAGAAGTACTTGTGATAGAGCCTGATCATGAAGAAGCGTGTTCGTTGCTTCAAAGTTTGGAAAGTTGATCGTTATTCTCTTATTCATGAATGGGGGACAAATGAGATGAAAATCCTGATTGGACAACCGAAACTGGAGCCAGCCCTTAACCAATTGGAAAGGGAACTTAGATCCAACCCTGATGTAGATATTGTGCTGTATCCAGAGGGTTATCTGAATCAGAATGTGGAAGAGGCACGAAGGTTGGCTGCGAAGTATGAAACGATGATTGTGTCCGGACACCGCAGATTGGATGAGAGACCCAAGGATCGAGCCATCATTATGAATAAGGCTGGAGACATCGTGCTTGAAAAGGCGAAATACACACCTGCCACTACGGTTGAGGAGGCTGGCTGGGTAATCAGTACTTTGTTGTGTGACGAATTGGTGCGGCAGGGTTTTCGTAAGGAGTCTGATGGGCAGATTCATCTGGTCATGCATTCCATCGGTGTTGGGATGTTCAGTGAGGAGCAATATGCGGAATGGTTGGAGGAGGCAAGGCAGATTGCGATTGCGGAGCAGTGTGTGATTATGGGGACAAGCCATGCTGACGGAGCTTATCGGGACTCGGACATCAGTATTCCAATTGCCTACTGCATCGCTCCGAGTGGCAATATTCTGCTCGAATCGAGAAACGATACTCGGACCCGAATCATTGACCTGAAGTCAGTGGGGACAGGGCAGGACTGGATGGCGGCTGACTTGAATATCAGTGTATTTTGCCTGGAATAGTTAATTTGGATTGGGCGTAGTAGATTGGGGATATGCCCGGTCAATCGAGCTGATATGGCATATGTTATGGCATACCTTGAAATTCAAAGGAGGCCAATCAAATGAGTCAAGTTGGATACGGTTGTAACAATGTTGGTGGAGTAGGATACGGTATGTGTACTTCTACTGCGGCAATTCTGGTACTCTTCATTCTGCTCGTCATCATCACAAAATCGTTCTGGTGTTAATTCGTACCTGGTAACGGAACGGAAGGATCATTCAAGGCTCTGCTGAGATCTCAGCGGGGCCTTTCCTATGTGGATAAGAGAAGTATCAGCGAGCCTTGCATTTGACAAGCGAAAACAATGTGCTTAAAATCACATAAGAGACTAAATTTAGAGATTGAAGGGATCGTAATGCCGTTTATTCGCTTTAGAGGATTCACAGGTCATCAATTGGAGGAAACTGTCCCCCGGATTACTGAGCAGATGGCTCTCATTTGTAATATTCCACGAGAAAGACTGAAGGCAGAGCGTTATGATGTACAAGCTCTCACCCCATCTCCCGCCTCGATTGAGATCCTGATGTTTCAGCGTGATCAGGAAGTTCACAATCGCATTGCATCTTCCATCCATGGTATTCTGGCAGACGAAGGCCTTTCTGATGCTCATATTTTTTTCAATATCCTTTCCCCGACTTTATATTACAAGCAAGGCAAGCCGCTAACCGATTACCCGTTAGATTAGATAATGAACCGACCAGCGCATATGGTTTTCAAAAAAATTAGGCTGTTCCGCCAATGTTCGGAACAGCCTGGGACGAGCAGAGATCTGCTCGTCTTTTATTTTATTCAAAAATGCCTATGCTCGGATCGAGCGGGCTGGCGTGCTTGAATTATTCCGGAAGAAAACATAGATGAAAGAATTAGCACGGCTCCTCCCATGAGATAGACCAGCCAAATTCCTGACTCATCCGCAAACCATCCAAACAAGATGGCAGACACACCGAAAGCTGCAGTCAATAACAGGCCCTCCCGGAGGACATTTCGATAAGGGCGTTCAAGATGTCTGAGGTCCTCCATTGCAGTAGTGTCATCGAGGAGTAAACCGATGGCGACCATAAGCGTCAAGCTGGCCCATGACATGGCTGCAGCTGCCCAGAATGTCTGTAAAGCTTCCCATTGACTGACAAGCAAACCGGCTATTGCATATCCAACAATGGTTGCGGTTTGGCTGGAGAAGGATAGTAGGCGTTTCGTTTTTGCGAGCTATTCGTCTTGTACAGCAAGGCGGGGGGTGATGTTGTCAAGCACCAGCGACTCCCAGCCCTCCAGATAGGAAAGAACGGTGATAACAGCCAGTAAGACCGGGATATGTAAAGTCAGGTAAGGAAGTGATGTGGCAATTCCGGTGAACATAAGCGTCTTAGCTACTGGAATGCCAATAAGCAGTTTGGCCACAGCGAAACGTCCCACAAGCCAGGGAGAGGTTAAGGCTGCCACAATTCGTGCCGTCATCTGAATGAAAGGAAAGAGTACGGCATAGAGTACCGATCCGGTCTGTCCATAGACCAGTAAAGTGATAACCATGATATATAATACATGTATAAAGGATAGGAGTGTCTTCGCAGCCCAGTATGGGTAGAAAATGATGTTCATGCATAGATGCCCTTTCTAGGTTCATATATATTCAGTACTCGCTGAAATAACAATACTAATAGTAAAGGGATGGAGGTCAATGCACCACAAATAAAATTATCATTTTCTGTTCATTGATAGCTCAAAAAGCAGTTATCCGTGTGGACAACTGCTTCATAAGTATATGCTCTTCAGGCTGCTGCAAGTGTAAAAGCAATAATCAGCATAACCAAACTGGTCATTCGGGTGAACGTCATATAAGGCTTACTGGGTTCGGACTCTCCCTTGGAAATCCATCCATAACGGAGATACCATCCGAATTTGGGAAAACAGAGATTGATAATGCAAAGTGTCATGAAAATAAAAAAGAGGGTTCTCATGCCCAATCTTCCTTCCTTGTTTGCATGACCCGAATCGAAATTAACGACGTCTGCGTCTAGTGAAGAAGTACAATACCAGAATAACAATAATAACAATCAACAGAAATTTCATGATGTGTTCCTCCTGACGGATTGGTGTGAGTTAAGCGTATTTTACCCACAAACCACATCATTTGAATAACTGTGTTACAATTAAATATATTGATTTCGGTTGATCCAAGACCCAATTGTTATCATTCTAATTATATATTCATTTGATGCAACGGACCACAAGAAAACAGGAGGGGAAGCATGAGCATCCAAAATAAGCACTCCATACCCATTCAGTGGGAGTTTTTAATATCCAAGCTTAAATCTTCCGTAACTGTGGTCGATGCAACTTCACCAGAGCAACCATTGATATATGTCAATGAACAGTTCACTGCTCTGACAGGCTATACCTTTGAAGAAGTCGTTGGACAGAACTGCCGATTCCTTCAGGGCAGGGACACGAATCCTGAGACTGTAAGCAAAATTCGTAAAGCTCTTAATCGGCAGGAGTCCATTAAAATTGATATTTTAAACTATACCAAAAGTGGTCAACAATTCTGGAACGAATTGAACATTGATCCCATATTTGATGATGAGGGACAGTGTCTCTTCTTTGTTGGCATACAATATGATATTTCTGAACGGAAATATGCCGAAGAGCAGCTTCGCAGGGCGGCCAGGATGGCGGAGATGAACAGCAGGGGACACCTGGAGTTTATCGGAAAATTAAATCATGAACTGCGCACCCCTCTCAATGGGATTATGGGCATGATCGAGTTAACGAGCATGGGTGAAATCAGTGAGGAGCAAAAAGAATATTTGGACCTCGCCCGTCAGTCCGGTGAAGCCCTGCTCAATATTGTGAATAACAGTCTCGACATGGCGAAGCTGGGGCGCGGCAAGATGGAAGTTGAACAGATCGAATTTCAGCCCCTTAAGCTCATTCAACAGATCGTTAGAACGCACGAGCCTGCGGCTAAACAGAAGAAGGTTCAATTGCGCTGTCAGGCCGACATGCAGGTACCGGACGTTTTGGTCGGGGATCCGTTGCGTTTACGTCAAGTACTGGATAACCTGCTGAGCAATGCGATTAAGTTCACGGAGCAAGGTGAAGTGTTACTGCAGCTTGATGTGAAGGAACAACACGGGGACTCCACTACCTTGCTGTTCACCGTAAGTGATACAGGAATTGGCATTCCTGAAGAGAAGCTACATCAATTATTTGAGGCGTTCACCCAGACGGATGTATCTCATGCCCGCAGATTTGGTGGCAGTGGATTGGGATTGACCATCTGTAAGGAACTGCTTGAATTGATGCAGGGGGACATTGCTGTAGAGAGTGTACCAGGGCAGGGAACGCATTTCCATGTAACACTACCGCTGTTACGGCAGCAGGTTATCCCACATGTAGGCTAACAAGCGGTTAATAAGAATAAACGGAAATAAGACAGTTCGGGGTAATGCGGACTGTCTTTTTGGTATTGTTTCACGAACGAACGTTCTGATATAATGCAAGAGGGAACGGGGGAGACAGCATGAAGAGGAAGCGCACAAGGAAGAAGAAAAACAAAGGTTGGAGCAATCTTAAGAAATCGTTTATTACGCTGGTAACGCTGGTGGTTTTGGCTGTCTTTGCCTGGTTCGAGGGAGAATTGCCGCTGGATCTGCCATCCCCGTTTAATGGGAGCAGTCAGGGCGTGGATCACACCATCACCTTTCCCTCAGATCGGTATCCGGAGACGGCGAAGCATATCAAGGACGCCATCAAGGCAGGGCACTCGGATGTATGCACGATTGATCGTGAGGGCGCAGACGCCAATCGCGACCTGTCACTCAAGGGTGTACCCGTGAAGAAAGGGAAGGATCGGGATGAGTGGCCCATGGCCATGTGTGCTGAAGGCGGGTCAAATGCAGATATCGAGTACATTACGCCCAAGGACAACCGCGGAGCGGGTTCATGGGTTGGTAATCAGCTGAGTACATATCCGGATGGAACACGGGTGAAGTTTGTTGTAAAGTAGCTTGAGATTTTATTAAGCCCAACATATACCAAAGCAAAACCAGACCCGTGAGGGTCTGGTTTTTGGGTTAATCAGCGATAGAGCTACAGATCTGCAATACTCAACTGCAGGCCCTTCATATGATGGGAACGGATACTCAGTATGCGGGTAACCTGCTCAACCTCATCAAAAGGAATCCAAAGGTTTCCCTGGACCGTACGAAGGGTAAGAATGGATGAGTCAGCAGAACGCTCGGGAAATCCGGTCACCGTTTGACCGCTGGTGTTGCGAACTACAATTTGTTGATTACGACGAATGGCAATTTCTACCTCTTTTTTCATAAGACATTGCTCCTGGTTATGAGATGGTTGCTTAATATGTCAATAATTTCAATGGTTAATTTGGCTTCTTTATCTAGTCTATCAGAACTAGGTATGGATTTCCAGAAAAGAAATAAATCCTTCCGGTTTAGGTGAATTGTCTTATGGAATAGATGGTTTGTTTAGAGCTTTGATCCAAGACGGATTAACGTTACGTTTATTACATGTCCTATTAGGGAGGGAACAGAATGACACAATTATTGGTTGGGCTAGTTCAAACGGAGAACGAAGCGATTATCATGCTTAACAAGCTCAAGGAAGCAGGATTGGAAGCGGAAGCGATGGGGGTTGTGGCGAAGGAGCATTTGGATCTTGATTTGATCAGCGAAAAAGCAGGTCTGGACAAACCGTTGAAGGGTGCTGGTACAGATGGTGCATTCGGCGTCTTCAAGGGTGTACTCGCAGCATTGGGAAAACGCATGGACCAGACGATCTCTGCGGGCAAAGCGGTTCGCCGACTGGCTGGCAATGAAATTGGAGGAGAAACGGATGATCTCGTTCTTACTTTGGCAGAAGCCGGCATTGCTGAAGAGGATGCTCAGTATTATGAGCAGTGGCTTCTTCAGGATCACTTCCTTATCGTGGTGGAATGCAGGGAGGAAGATGCTGCCCACATTGCACCGATTGTGAAGGGGGAAGATGCGTAGAACAGGATTCTTGCAACTTTTTAGTTTAATTTAAGCCTGATTTTAGGTTTCTTTAATGTTGGGGCGGTATTATGATCTCACACCTCCCTTAATATAGATGGTTTATAGAAAGTCCGGGACCGCAACTCGGACTTTCTAGGCACTGCCAGCTGACGCTGGTAGTGCCTTTTCACTTTTTTATGGTAGTTGTATTTTAAAAAAAATAAATTATATGTTGCATAATGTTCAGTCCTATGATAAGATATTTCTTGTCGCCTCAAGTAATAAAGTAATACATACATATGCCGGGGTGGCGGAATTGGCAGACGCACAGGACTTAAAATCCTGCGGTAGGTGACTACCGTACCGGTTCGATCCCGGTCCTCGGCATCCTTATTAAGAAGATCGCATGACGCTTGTTGAACAAGCTGTCGATGCGATCTTTTTTTATACCCTTTTTGAGCCTATGGAATTGAATTTCCGGGCCTTTCGGGTTCATAAACCGAAATTGTACATAATACATATCAGGAGACGTCTAGTTGCCTCAGGCTGTAAGTTAGGAAGACATGAAACGATGGTGTATACTATCCATAGGCATAAATTACCTTTATCTTGCGGAACTCAAGGAAGCAAAATAAATTTCTTTTGATGGAGGATCAGCATATGTTGAAACAACTTCAGTCTTACCAGGTTTTACAGGAACGCAGGATGGAGGAACTGAAATCAGATGGTTACCTGCTTGAACACAAAAAGTCAGGTGCCAGAATTGTCGTTTTATCCAACGAGGATGACAATAAAGTATTCAGTATCGGGTTTAGAACACCTCCGAGTGACAATACGGGTGTGCCTCATATTTTGGAGCATTCCGTACTGTGCGGGTCCAAGAAGTTTCCTGCAAAGGACTCCTTCGTGGAGCTGTTGAAGGGTTCACTGAATACCTTCCTGAATGCAATGACGTACCCTGACAAAACGATCTACCCGATCGCCAGCCGCAATGATCATGACTTCCACAACTTGATGGATATTTATCTGGATGCGGTACTGAACACCAACATTTATGAGAACGAGAAAATATTCCTGCAAGAGGGCTGGAACTACAATCTGGCCTCGCCTGAGGATGAATTGACATATAACGGTGTGGTGTACAACGAGATGAAGGGGGCATTTTCCTCACCGGAGCGTGTTGTACGCAGAGCCGTCCTGAATTCACTTTTCCCGGATACAACCTATTCCTGCGAGTCTGGAGGCATTCCGGATGAGATCACGGATCTGACCTACCAGGGCTTGCTCGATTTCCACACGAAATACTATCATCCTTCGAACAGCTACATATACCTGTACGGTGATATGGATATGGAAGAGAAGCTGAAATGGCTGGATGAAACCTACCTGAACCAGTACGATCGTATCGAGACGGACTCGGAGATTGGGGTACAGGAAGCCTTCAGCGAGCGGGTTGATGTGGTCAAAACCTATTCCGCGGGAAGTACCGAGTCGGAAGTGGATAACAGCTTTTTGACGTATAATGCCGTCATTGGAACCACGCTGGATCAGGAACTGAACATTGCCTTTCAAATTTTGCAGTATGCCCTTCTGAGTGCGCCAGGAGCTGTTCTGAAGCAGGCACTGCTGGATAAGGGGATTGCCAAAGAAGTCTATGGCTCGTATGACGACAGCTTGTATCAGCCTGTGCTGACCATCGGTTTGAAGAAGAGTAACCTGGAGAGCAAGCAGGTATTCTTGGATACAGTGCAGGAAGTGCTTCAGCGTGTGGTGAAGGAAGGAATTGATCCCAAGGCGCTGCTTGCGGGCATTAACTCCTATGAATTCAACCATCGTGAAGCTGATTTTGGAAGAATGCCGAAAGGGCTCATCTATGGCTTCTACACGCTTCAGAGCTGGCTCTATGATGATCAGGCGCCATTTGCACACCTGGAGGCCAATGACGTATTTGCAACGCTGCGAACCAAAATGAATGAAGGATACTTCGAGCAGTTGATTGAGCAGTATTTGCTGCAAAATACACATACCTCATTTGTTGCCGTGACTCCGGATAAAGGGCTGAATCAGCGGAAGGAAGAGGCGCTGCGTACCCGGTTGAAATCTTATCAGTCCAGTCTGAATGAGACCGAAATCGCAGAGTTGGTGCAAAAAACGAAAGAGCTTGCGGATTATCAAAATGAGCCTTCGACCAAAGAACAACAGCAGGTTATCCCAACCTTGTCGATTGAAGATATTGAACCCAAAGCATCCACCCTCTACCAAACCCTGAAGACGGTAGAGGGCACAACGATCCTGCATCACAATCTATACACCAACGGGATTGGTTATCTGAAGCTTTTATTTGATGTCAAAGAGATACCGCAGCATCTGCTGCCTTATGCCGGTCTGCTGAAAAGTGTACTCGGTTATGTGGATACGAAAAATTTCTCGTTCAACGAGTTATCCAATGAAATCCATATCCATTCAGGCGGAATCAGTGCAAGCGTAGGTGCGAGTGCTGATGCGAAACAGTACAACGCGTACCGGGCTCACTTTGAATTTGGCGCAAAAGTACTGTACAGCAAGCTGGGATTTGCTTTTGACATGATCAAAGAAATCATATTGACTTCCCGGTTCGACGACTCGAAGCGCTTGTATGAGATCATTTCCCAACTGAAGGGGCAACTGCAGCGCAGCTTGATCAACAGTGGGCACTCTGCGGCCATGGGCAGATCCTCTGCCAAACATTCAGCGGTGGCTGCCTTCCGGGAAGCTGTGAGTGGAATCGCCTTTTATCAATGGCTTGAAGACCTCCAGGCGAACTATGATGAGAGAAAAGAAGAGCTTGCTACTCGTCTTCAAGAATTGACTGGCATGATCTTCAGACCTGAACTGCTGCTTGTCAGCTATACCGCAGATGAGAAAGGGTATGAAGGATTGGAGCAGCAGGTGTCTGACCTGAAATCCAAGCTGTATACACATGATGTGGCGAAGGAGCATGCTGAATTCCAAGAGGTTCATCATAATGAAGGCTTCAAGTCACCTTCGGAAGTGCAATATGTTGTTCAGACAGGCAACTTCCTCACCAAGGGCTTCCAGTATACAGGCTCGCTGCGGGTTCTTCAGGGGATCCTATCTCTTGATTATCTGTGGACGAATATCCGGGCCAAGGGTGGTGCCTACGGCTGCATGAGCGGTTTTAGACGGAATGGAGACAGCTATCTGGCCTCATACAGAGACCCTAACCTTGAGAAAACCTACAAAGTGTATGAAGACATTCCGGAGTACTTGCAAAATTTCAAAGCGGATGAACGTGAAATGACGCGGTATATTATCGGTGCCATCCAGGATCTGGATACCCCGAGAACACCATATTCGGAAGGGAACTTCTCACTGGAATGCTACTTGTCCAACGTTACCGAAGCAGATCTTCAACAGGAGCGTGATGAAGTGTTGGGCACAACGGAAGCTCATATCGTTGATTCGGCTGCTCTCGTATCTGCAATTCTGGAACAAGGAAATCGCTGCGTTGTCGGCAACGAAAGCAAGATCGAAGAGCAAAGCTTCCTATTCGACGAAACGCTGGATCTGATTAAGTACTAAGCATAAGTAGTACATGGGTTTTCGCAAAGTGGAAGCATGAACAAAAAACGGGTCCCCAAGTGGTTTAGCCATCTGGGGGCTCGTTTTTTAGTTTATAGCTCATGAAAATGGCTTATAGAACAATCAGAGTATAGTAGTCTGAACCTGAACAGACATGCCCTTATAGCACATTTCTGGCCTGCCGCCCGGAGGTATGTTAAAATGATGGATAGTCTATGAGCCTTGACTCAGGCTCAACACAAGGGCAGCCAGAGGTTTCTGGCAGCACGGGAATGTTTTCATCAGCGAAAGGAGCCCATACATATGTTTGAAAACGATTGGGACACAGTGCTTAGAGAAGAGATTGAATCGGAGTATTTTAACGATATACGTTATGCATTAGCGGGAGAATACAAAACACAAACGGTATATCCGTCCAAAGAAAATCTGTTCTCCGCGCTCAAACTGACCCCTTATCATCAGGTCAAAGCAGTCATTCTGGGTCAGGATCCATATCACGGAGCTGGACAGGCCCATGGATTAAGCTTTTCGGTCATGCCAGGTGTACGCATCCCGCCTTCGCTGCTAAATATATATAAGGAGCTTCATGCAGATCTGGGATTGCCAATCCCCAAACACGGGTACTTGGTGCACTGGGCGGAACAAGGTGTATTGCTGCTTAACAATGTACTTACGGTACGCGAGGGCCAGCCGAATTCTCATCAGGGGCTGGGTTGGCAAAAGTTCACTGATGCGGTGATTCGTGCCTTGAATGAACGCTCGGAACCGATGGTGTTCATGCTGTGGGGCAGTCATGCACAGAAAAAAGGAGCCTTTATTGACCGGGACAAACATCTGGTGCTGGAATCAACACACCCCAGTCCACTTGCCGCACATCGTGGTTTTCTGGGCAGTCGGCCCTTCTCCAAAGCCAACGACTTCCTGACCTCCAAAGGTATTCAACCGATTGATTGGACTATACCGGAAAACTAGATAAGCGGAGGTGAGGACATTGCGGCATTGGGTTGGACGAAAAGTAGCAGTATATCGGGCAACAGGAATAAGAGAGCCACTGAAGGGAACCCTGGTAGAGTGGGATGAAGAAGCGGATTGTGTACGAATCGGACCGAAACGGATCAAGGTGTCGTTCGACAATATCGCAATGATCAGACCTCTGCCCGAAGAGAGCCTTCCTCTGAAGAAAGCACGTTCTGAGGTGCATAAGGTCGGATATGTGATGAAAAAGGCCATTCAGTTTGACAATGCCATCTATTTTAAGTCACAGGTCATGATATGGCGGCGGGCTAAAATTGTAGCCCTGTCCACGACGATTCTTCGTCATGATGAAGATCAGGTCGAGCTTGCAGATGGTCGGTTGCTTCGCAAGGACAAGCATATGTTTGTAGTGCGTACCAGACGGGGCATACGCTAATATGGCACGTATATTTAATATTCATTTCATGTAAAGATCATATAGATTTAATCTTCGGCCTTTATATTAAATGTAACAACCCCTTCTAAATGATGTGTAATAACATGGGAACCCGGCCGGCTGCAAACGGTCGGGCTTTTTTTGTCTCCAGACAATATGAAGGGGTAACATAGCAATGACATTCTTGTTATATACTAATGAGATAGACAACCAGAAGGAGTGAAGCCCTTTGAAACGTATATGTGTTTTTGCAGGTTCCAACCCCGGGAATCATCCGGACTATACACAGCAAGCCACCAACTTGGGCAAGCAAATTGCAGATAACGGATTCTCCCTCGTATATGGCGGGTCGTGCATGGGATTAATGGGTGCGGTGGCTGATGCAGCTCTGGAGAATGGTGGAGAGGTCATTGGCGTTATGCCAACCGGATTGTTTCGTGGGGAAATTGTGCATGGAGGCCTTACACAGCTGATTGAAGTAGGGACAATGCACGAGCGTAAGGCAACAATGGCGGAACTGTCGGATGGATTTATCGCCCTTCCTGGTGGCATGGGCACCTTTGAGGAATTGTTCGAAGTGCTGTGCTGGGCTCAAATCGGTATTCATCGTAAACCAGTTGGTTTATTGAATGTAAACGGTTATTACGAACCTTTGATGAAACTGGTGGAGCATAGTGTCCATGAAGGATTTTCGAATACTTCTCATCTCAGCCTGTGGAGTCTTGAATCCGAACCGGCCGAACTGCTTGCGAAGATGTCGGCTTACGTTCCCGCGCAGTTGACTCAGAAATGGACTCAGCTTAATGAACAGAAGTAAATCAAGATAGGGGTTGACCACCGGCATCTGCGGAAAACTTTCCGTTCTGCCCAAGCAATTTGCGGCCCGAGACATAGTCTATAGTGTACTTTCTTAAGAGGGGAGTGTCACTCATGAGCGAAATCAAAGGCACAGGTTACGGGTATGGATACGGAGGCTTCGGCGGCGGAGCATGGACATCTACAGGCGCGATTCTGGTACTGTTCATTCTGCTGGTTATCATCTCCCGCACCTTCATTCTGTAATTCGGTCAGCCTTTCCTGGATGGGAAGACTTGATCTGAAGCACACCGAATGAGGAATAAGCCTTTCCGAAGAGACGCCGGCAGCTGTCGGCGTCTCAGGGGAACGGTTTTTTTGTTTGCAAAAAAGAAAAACCCTGTTTCCCGGATAACGGTATACAGAGTTGTGAAGGGTTAAACGGCAACAACCGTATTGCTATCGCCAGGAATAAGTAGTGTTTTCCAGGCAATGTACACACCAATCACAGCGGCGATCAGAGCGAGGATCGCT
Organism: Paenibacillus sp. PvP094; assembly: GCF_040546835.1. Taxonomy (NCBI): domain Bacteria; kingdom Bacillati; phylum Bacillota; class Bacilli; order Caryophanales; family Paenibacillaceae; genus Paenibacillus; species Paenibacillus sp. PvP094. The sequence goes on from NZ_JBEPOM010000001.1 coordinate 4,020,211, forward strand.
GCTATTAAAGCTAACTGATCAAGTCCACGCTGTGCGTCATCAGTTGAAAATTGACTACTCGTTTTGTCAGGTACAGCCAGCCCTCGAATATATGCATGACCTGTTCGACGTTTATGCCCTGTAGAGGTTCGGTTTTTGCGACCGGGAGCATGTGAATGAGGGTGTATTACCGGTTTATGGGAAGTTATGCGCTTCAATAGTCAACCTCCTTATGGCGGAGTACGGAACTTCTATCGCTCATACTATGTTATGTCGATTTGCAGATTGAGTTCGCAAAAATGAGTGAATCCCCAATCTGAATGGACATCTCCCCCAAGCCATCTACGTCCATTATGGAATCGAACACGCATTAAACGTTCTGTTAATACGGTTATGACAAACCGGTCGTATAGTGGAATTGCTAGAGTTGATGTGCGAATACAGGAGGTGCTGAGGAATGGCGATTGAAATTATTGCGCATAGGGGAGCTTCCGCCGTCTGTCCCGAGAATACAATAACTGCGTTCGAATGTTGTCTACAGCTTGGAGCCACGGGTATTGAGACGGATGTTCAGATGTCCAGTGATGGCAGATTGGTACTGATTCATGATGAGACATTGAACCGGACTGCAGGTGCATCCGGCTGGGTTAAGGATACAACATACGAGCAATTGCGCACACTTGACGCAGGTAGCTGGTTCCATGCCGATTTTGCCCAAGAGCGAATCCCTTCACTGGAAGAACTGTTTGAACTCGTGCGGGGAAAAAGGATTCTGCTTAATCTGGAACTGAAAAATGGAATTGTTGCTTACAAGGGCATGGAGGAAAAGATCGTGCAAGCCATTCGAAATTGGGATTTGGAACAGCAAGTGATCCTTTCCAGCTTCAATCATGCATCTTTGGTGAAGTGTAAACGTATTGCTCCCGAGATTCGGACGGCACTTCTATACATGGAAAAACTTTATCGTCCTTACGACTATGCAGCCAAACTGGAGGCCTCGGCACTGCATCCATACAAGCTGGCTGTAACACAGGAGGAAGTAACTGCAGCGCAGGCTCAGGGGATTTCGACACATCCGTTTACCGTAAACGATCTTGCAGAGATGCATGCATTGATCCAGATGGGTGTGGAAGCGATCATTACGGATGTTCCCGATGTACTGGCCGCATTGATTGGAGTACATAGCCGTTAGCATCAAAAAAAAAAAGCTGCACCGGAGCCCTTATGCTCGGTGCAGCTTTTTTGGATCTAAAAAATGTTTAATGTAATAAACTTGTCCGATTTGTCCATTGCCAGCGAGAGATTGTTGACATACAATGATGTATGGGAATGAGAATCAATATCAGTAAAAGAACGGCAATAACAGAGAGGTGATTGTTATGTACATAGGATTGGTCTACTCCACTCATAACAAGGGTGGGCACATATGAGTTCGAAGGCTTCATCGGCAAGTCATAATACGGAATCTCCGACAGCCAAAATACATACTCGTCCCTGGGCTGCTACCTTGATCCTGACTGGTGGTCTCGTACTTCTCGCCCTGGGTATGGCTTTGTCCATTTCTTTTGGAGCCGCAGATATTAAACTCGGTGTAGTCTGGCAAGCCATCTTTAACTTCAACCCGGATCTTACCCCGCATCAGATCATCTGGGAAATTCGATTGCCGCGTATTCTTGGCGGGGCGATGGTTGGTGCCTGCTTCGCTGTAGCTGGTGCAATCATGCAGGGGATGACCCGCAATCCACTCGCAGATTCGGGCTTGCTTGGGCTCAATTCCGGGGCAGGATTTGCCCTGGCTGTGTGTTTCGCTTTTTTCCCTGGTATGCCGTACATGTATATCATTATGTATTCCTTTATCGGTGCAGGGCTTGGCGTACTGCTTGTATACGGATTCGGTGCAGCGTCCAGATCCGGCCTTACGCCTCTTAGGCTGGTGCTCGCGGGAGCAGCGGTATCCGCCATGTTGTCCGCACTGAGTGAAGGGATCGCATTGTATTTTAAAATTGGACAGGATCTGGCCTTCTGGACAGCGGGAGGTGTTGCCGGTACAAAATGGTCTCAACTGGAGATTATGTTCCCCTGGGTCCTGGCTGCACTTATTGTAGGCTTGATTATTTCTCGTTCTATCACGCTTCTTAGTCTCGGCGAAGAGATTGCCGTCGGACTGGGACAGCGTACCGGCTTGATTAAGCTCGTTGGTCTTATCGTTGTGCTTATTCTTGCGGGTACGGCCGTATCCGTGGTTGGTGCTGTAGGTTTCGTTGGACTTATCATCCCCCACCTTACACGTAAAATCGTCGGGGTTGATTATCGCTGGATCATTCCATGTTCCGCTGTCATGGGCAGCTTGCTGCTGGTGTTCGCTGATCTGGCTGCACGGATGATCAATCCGCCATACGAGACACCAATCGGTGCTCTGGTTGCCTTGATCGGGGTACCTTTCTTCCTCTATCTGGCCCGTAAAGAAAGGAGGTCTCTGTAATTATGGGATCCTCAACTCTCACTGGTGCTGAGCGCAAAAAGAGAACGAAAAGCACCATTGTCATGATTGTACTTGGTGCATTGATTATTGCAGCATTTATGATCAGCATGAACACGGGGTTCACGAAGCTGAGCCCTTTTGAGGTGCTGCGTACGTTATTCGGTGGGGGAACACCGAAGCAGGAGCTCATCCTGTTTGAGTTCCGTTTGCCCCGGATTGTAATTTCAATCATGGTAGGTGCCGGGCTTGCCTTGTCCGGATGTATTTTGCAAGGTGTGTCCCGTAACGCACTGGCGGATCCGGGGATACTTGGGATCAATGCAGGTGCGGGGCTCGTCGTAATGCTATTTGTATCCTTTTTCCCTACAACAACGGCGGCCCCTGTATTTCTGCTGCCGATTCTTGCCTTGATTGGATCCAGTTTTGCCGCCTTTCTCATCTATGTGCTTTCGTATAAAAAGGGAGAGGGCATCATGCCTACCCGTATGCTTCTTACAGGAATTGGGGTAGCTGCCGGAATCAGCTCTGCTATGATTGTGCTTACACTTCGGCTCAGTCCGGAGAAGTATCAGTTTGTGGCGACATGGATGGCAGGCAGCATCTGGGGATCAAACTGGAAGTTCGTAACGGCATTGCTTCCATTCTTAATTATTCTTATTCCGGTCGTTCTATATAAGGCGCGTGTGCTGAATGTCCTGAACCTTGGGGACCAGACCGCCAGTGGACTTGGTGCATCGGTTAATCGTGAGAGACTCATCCTGCTTGCTGCTGCCGTAGGTCTTGCCGGGTCCTGCGTATCTGTCAGTGGCGGAATTGGTTTTGTAGGTCTGATCGGACCGCATCTGGCCAGACGCCTTGTGGGTCCGAAACATCAGTTTCTTTTGCCTGCATCCGCTTTGGTCGGTTCTCTTCTTGTTCTCATTGCGGACACGCTGGGCCGTGTCATTCTGCAGCCTTCCGAGATTCCGGCAGGAATTCTGGTTGCGATCCTTGGGGCGCCATATTTCCTCTATCTTTTGAGCAGATCCAGATAGAGCTATTCACATGGTAACAGAACGTCTTCATTTGGCACGCATAGGGCCGGACGAAGGCGTTTTTGTTTTAATTGATATGGATGTGATTAATGTACCGGAGAAGGGCGAAATATAATGGATAAGCAGGAAATGATTCTTCAACATGATAAGTTGGGATTATATTCGAAGGAGGCGGACAAGATGACGCAAATTCTTGGCACGTGGCTGATATTCATTTTGCTTCTGGTCATCCTGTATCGAGGCATTAAAAAACTGTCGCAATCGCATCAAAAGCCGGTGTTCAGACGGTGGGGCGGTTTGATGGCCGTATTATTTATCGTGGGGGCGGTGCCCTTGGGCTTTGCTTTTTATACCGAGTTAACCGATGAACGGCTGGATGCCAATATTGGGCTGGGAATCGCCATGCTTTTTGCCTGGGGCTACTGTGTTCTGCTGTGTTGTGCAGGTCTGATCATTTGGGGAAGGTATGCGTACAAAAGATCCCAAAGAATTAATCGATAAGCATGCTCTTCTTTTGCAACATCGGGTCATGGAAAGCCGTCTATTGGAAGAGAAATAGGCTGCACCACATGTTGCCTATAGAGGGGGAATGGAAGTGGCCAGTCGTATGATCGTTCTTATGCTGCTCATCATATTAATTCTTACAGGGTGTTCGGTACAGGTTCAGAAGGAAGGGGAACTGCCGCGAACAGATGCTCCCAAAGAGAAAGGGTTTACCGGCTATGTGGTGGATCGCAAAGAGAATTCCATCCTTGTTGTGAATTCCGAACATGATGAAATCGGAACGAATGGAGAAACCCGTAAGTATTATCCGGCAAAATGGTTCTCCAATGTGCCTGATTCTCAGATTGGTACGTATGTTGAAGTCTGGACGGATGGAAGTCCGGAGGTTGAGCCTTATCCAGGTCGTGCAAGAGCAAAGTCCATTGCAGAGTATGCTGCGGCAACTCCCGATGGCGCGAAGATCAGTGAGGCGGACGCAATTCGTGGCAGAATTTATTTATCCGATGGTAAGGAGATAAGTTTGCCGGTCATTGAAGACGTTGAGTTTCATGCCGATAAAGGAATTTGGACGGTTCGCATGCGGGATGCCATGTCAGCGGATGATAATCAGGCCCAGATTGAACTCGAAGTCCGGGATGTGGAGCCAGTGGAATCGGTGCAAGAACAAAAAAGTGAATGAAGCATAAAAAAACAAAAGCCCTCAGATCTGCTTATCTAGCAAACGAGGGCTTTATATGTTATGACATGATCATGCTTTATCAATCCGCAATATTTCCCGCCATCTTCAGACGACGTGCAATTTCCGCGAAGTCCTCATGTGAAATGCCTGGGGCGAATTCTTCTTCCACCGCAGGGGCTTCCGGAATCGGAAAGCCTTCTGGAACACCTTGAATGACTTCAAGTGGTTGTCCATCTTCAGGGTGTGTTCCTTTCCAGATTTGGCTGATGGCATTAAAGTCTTTATCGCTATACGTGTACAGCTTTGTGTGTACGCCTTTTTCTTCATATTTTCGGGTCTCGGTGAACGCCTTGTTGTCCAATGAAGGAATAGGAACCAGTTTGGTCACGTTCACGCCTGTTGCAATTTCCAGTGCTTTGGCGTAGGCAACGACGTGTACGCCGCCGCGTACAAGCAGGAACCCAACCACTTCCCGGGCAGCAGGGTGGTCCGTCATTTCGTATACTTTCATTTTATGTGTACGTGCGCCGCATTCGAGGAAAAAGTTATGCAGCAGATCCTCGACCAGATTACCACTGTTGAACACATTTGCACCGGTCCACGGGTTGCCCATGGAATCAAAAGGCATGGCACCTTGGGCCCCCGCCAGGTAATGATAGGATAGACGTGCATCCTTCACGGAACCAAGGGGTGTATCATCGGGTTCCTTGTAGGCGGTTGAACCTCTGAGACATTGGTTTATCCCGTGAGACACCAGCTCCACGTGACCCAATTCTTCGGCTGTAATACTCATGACGAGGTCGTAGAAGGGCTTCAATTTTTCCTTGGAGCGAAAATTAAACGACTGGTAGAGGTAATTGTTCAACGTTGACATCTCTCCGAATTTGCCACCTAGCAGCTCCTGTATGGATGCAGCTGCATTGGGATCCGGCTTCTCGACATTGGGGATTTCAATCAAGATTTCATCCATTCGTTTGAACATTTACATATAACCTCCTCGAAATGGGTGTTCAGATCATACTTCAGTCTATCAAGGCCTATTACACATAGAATGGGAGAATCAAACCGTATATAGCATATTTGGGGCTAAAGACGTATATATCCGATTCAGGATCTAGTTTCCATTGGGGATGTATTAGGGTTACAATTAGAGTCATTGAGGATTTTCGCTGAGGGCAATGAAAAGGAGGACAAGTTTTGCTTAAACGTTGGCTTATCGCTGTATTTACGATAGGTATACTTTTACTTCTTCATGTGGAGCAGGTCTCTGCTTATGTTCATCATGAAGTCGAAGTGGATCAACAAACGAGGGAAGCCTTAAAGAAAAAGTATGGGCTGGATGCACCGTCCGATCCGGACCCCACGAATCATGTATTGTCAGGTGACTGGGGAATAAGCTTCAATCCTCCCCTGGATCGGCATCAAACGATCCTCCAGATTGTTCGCTGGGTTCAGCATCCTGTAACGTTAATCATTCGACTGATCGTGTAAAATCATCCTCCCATGGGCAGGCTAACGGAAACAAGCCCCAAGGAGTGATTGATATGAGATTACTTATCGTTACACTGTTGACGATTATGCTGAGTTTGTCGGGACTAGCCACCAGTTCAGCGGCTCCCATTCCGGATTATGCGAAGTGGGGAATCATCGCGGTAAAAGAAACGCAGACCAAATATAATGTGGACATACTGGATTACAAGCATATTGGACGTACATCGCTGACAGCCAACCAATCCCGGGAGCAGTTTAAGTTATGGGTGCGGGGCAAGGATGGCAAAGAGTTTGCTGTGTATGTCAATGTTGATTTTAATCCGTCTACGCAGCAGTTAAAAAAGGTGCAGTTCAGTGAATCGGATCGACACTAAAAAATAAAAAAAAGCCAGGCATCTCTGATTGATGGGACAAGCCTGGTTTTTTGCTGTATAAAATCCTTTTTTTAGTCATTGAATAAAGAACTTATGTTCGCATATAATAAGGAATACAAACAAACGTTCTTATTGGAGGGATGATTATGCTGGGGAAATATATTGGCCAGATGGTGGAACTCGTGTACATGGATCGAGCAGGACATATTACGCAGCGTCAGATTCGTATTAACAGTGTGCGAGGTGGGAGAATCCGAGCATCCGCAGGAGCAGATGGATCACCCCGGACATTCCTGGAGCAAGGTATTCTGGCATGGCGTCCTATCCTTCATAAGGACGGGAAGGCGGGCATATGTTAAACGATTTTGAACGGAAGATTTTACGAATTATCGTTAATTATGCCGGGCAGCGACGACGTATGCCTCGAATGGATGAGCTCGAGAACAAGACGGGGCGAAGCCGGGATCTTATTCGCGAATCATTGCTTGAACTGGAGCGCAGACAGCATATTAACTGGGCCAATAAGTCCACGCTGGAAGGAATACAAATCTTGCAGGCATGGGAACAGGATCCGCAGCCGATTCGCAAGAGTCAGCCTGCCGGAGATGCCGTCAAATATTTTTTGGAATACTAGGGAAACTTTATTGCGAAATGAAAAAACGCCAATCCGGGATGCGGACTGGCGCTTGCTTCGTTATTGCACATCGTTCATATATTCAGAAAGTGGGGAGTTGATCTAGATTGTTGGTCGGGTCGCCGTCCGCATCGCCGCGAATGTACATTTCCCCGTCCTTGCCTTTAAACACATTCACACCTGCTATGGCTCCTGCCTGTACTTCTGCCAGCGCTTGTTGATAATCAAGTATGCGTCCAGATGAGGTTTGAAAGCCAGTCAGATCACCGTCACCATTTTTTTGTACTGCTGTGAAGCTCTCACGTGTCGTCTGATTCATCATGTCACACTCCTTATCTGAGGAAATGAGAATTTGAGTTCCCCTTTAGCCTGTCCGAATCGAAGAAAAGTATGCATGACATCGTAGAACACTTGTAAACACGTAAGATTCACTGAAGGATAGGGTTTACAGACTCTTTCTCATGCGTACGTGCAGAATGTCGGCATCATAAAAAGGCTCCTCCGAGATCACTTCATATCCGAGCTTCTCATAAAATTTCTGGGCTTGACATTGCGCATCCAGTACAGAGTAAGTCAAGCCAAGCTCCCGTGCCCGCTCTTCCATGGCTAGCAGGAGTACACGTCCATAACCGAATGAACGGTGGGATTGAAGCACAGCAATTCGCTGCATTTTGGCTGTATCCTTGCTGTAATAGATAAGTCGTCCTGTAGCTACAGTCTTTCCGTCCGTACTTAATAAAACATGATGTACATCAGGACTGATGACATCAAATTGATCGATTTCAATCTCGGCAGGCACCTGCTGCTCGATGACAAAAACGTCATGGCGGATGCCCAATGCTTGCTGGAGCTGTTCATCTGTCGTTACATAACTAATTTCGGCTGCCAATTCCATTCCTTCTTTCTGCTCTTGAGCGACATATCAGACTGCATTATACAAAAAATCGCTTTTCCTGTATAGTTGAGTCTGGAACATATTGGGAGAGGGGCGAAGAGGATGGGCGTGGCAGGAATTATGACCATTACACTCTTGATGTCTGCCGGAATGATCGCTTTATTATATTACGTAACCAAGAAAGCCTACTCCAGAAAGTGGGATGAGGATGAGTGATAACAAGAGTGTCAGGGCAAAAGTTCACTGTTTCCCTGAGGCGAATAGACCTCTTCATGGACAGATTTCGAGTAGACATCGAGCCAAACAGGCAAGTCATCCGTTACATTCGGTTGCTGTAGTTGTTGAAATCGCACGGTATGTTCATCCCGTTCCAGACTGCATCCGGAGATCACGAGAATAAGTATGGTGAGGGGGAGAATGAAGCCCAATTTTTTGCAATGGGTCCAGGATTCATGGGAGTTTGCGTGTGGCATAGGAGTCACCTCTTTAATGAAATGGTAATCATTCCTTAGTGTGCTCCAATCTCCACAAAATATAACCAATAAACCATTGACATTGTACGCGTTTACTTGGTATGATACTGTTACTTCATTCGAACAGAATAGGTTATCATGATCTGTTAGCTCAGCTGGGAGAGCACTATCTTGACAGGGTAGGGGTCAGTGGTTCGAGCCCACTACAGATCATAACGAAAAGCCCTTGCGTAGCAAGGGCTTTTTTCTTATTTGTTTCGAAAATTCACAAAAAAACTTGAATCAGACTCAGAGACAATAAAATAAGAAAACGAAGTGTTGAAGTCGCCAAATTGGTGGCTTCTTTTTTTATAACAAAATAATTATTTACAAACAAAATTAAATTGTGTACAATCAAATTGCAAACAATTAATAAACGAGATTATTTTATCAAATAAAATCAATGACGAAGAGGAGAAATTACAATGAAAACTCTATATGAAACGACAGTAATCAATACAGGTGGACGTCAAGGGATCGTACAATCACCAGATAACGTATTTATGCTGGATGTAGCTGCACCGCCGGAGCTTGGTGGTAAAGTGACTACGGCTACGAATCCGGAGCAGCTGTTTGCAGCTGGATACAGTGCATGCTTTAACTCTGCTTTGGAATTTCAATTGAAGAAACACAATGTGGAAATTGAGCGAAGCACCGTATCTGCAACGGTGATGCTTGTTACAGATCCTTCGGACAACGGAGTAAAGTTGGAAGTGGAGCTGGAAGTGAAAATCGAGGGTTTGGATGAAGAGACCGCACAGAAATTTGTCAAACTTGCCCATGACTATTGCCCATACTCCAAAGGAATCAGAGGCAATGTAAATGTAACTCTGGAGATGGCGTAACAATCAATACGAACTAAGAACACCTTCAAATGTCTGTCCCATTACCGTTGCAAAAAGGGGAAAGGACAGAGTTGAAGGTGTTTTTTATTATGGGGGCCGGAGAGTAAACCTTGAAGGTTGAAGGTTGAAATATACCCACGTGGGGTATATTATAAGTATCTAAATTCGTATTTCAAAGGAGAGTTGAGATGAAAAAGTACGTAATGATGATGGTATCTCTACTGATCACCGGAAGTCTGATAGTAAGTGGTTGCGGTAAAAATACGGAACAGAATAGCAGCAATGGCAGCGGAGACAGCAATAACAGTCATACAGCCACTACAGGAGAAATGCACCATTCGGATTCAGGAGAGCTGCCGCAAGGGCTTATGGAAAAGGTGGATCCTACATATCCGGTTGGCAGCCAGGTTATCATGAGTGCCGACCATATGTCCGGTATGAAAGGGGCAACCGCCACGATTGTTGGAGCATATGAAACGACCGTTTATGCTGTTACGTATACACCGACAACGGGAGGAGAGCCGGTGAAGAATCACAAGTGGGTGATCCAGGAGGAAATGAAGGAGCCCAACGACGAGCCCTCTAAAGTTGGAGCAGAGGTTGTATTGGATGCCGATCACATGCCCGGTATGAAAGGGGCGAAAGCCACCGTTGATTCCGCTGAACAGACGACAGTGTATATGGTGGATTACATTCCGACAACTGGAGGAGATCTGGTGAAAAATCATAAATGGGTTACAGAGAATGAGTTATCCGCTGAATAGATAACAGAATCTACTATGAGATTAATTAATTCTTTAACTCAATTCTGGGTTATAATGGAACTTAAAGGCGGAACATAGCTGCTGGAAAGGGGAATGTATATGATGGATTTTAGCAAACCACCGCATGCCTCAGAGACAGAAACACACAGCCAGCGTCATCAGGAGCGTGAAAAACAGCTTATATCGGGTGGAGGTAAAGGCATTTGGTGGGAAATTAGCAACTGGCTGATTCTTGGAGGAATTCTGGTTGTCCTATTCTTACTGTTCAAGTATGTTTTCTGAATAAATAGAGGATCAGATGAAGAGTCCATTGCTGGGCTCTTTTTGCTGTTAGAAAAAGTACATATCATTAAAAATGACAAATGACAAAAATCAATATTTGTCATTTGTCATAAACTGTGATAGTCTAACTTTACGACGGAGGTGACAAATGGGTGGTTATTCTTAACCATCTTAAGGATATGACCAAAGACAAAATTTCTGAATTTCTAACTAAAGAGCAGATCATTACAGCCACGCAGGAAACCATCCGGCGTTTTGGTGCTGCCAAAACCTCCGTTACAGATGTAGCCAAATTGCTTGGAGTCAGCCATGGAACCATTTACAGGCATTATGCCAGCAAGAAGGAGTTGCTTGAAGGTGTAACGGCACAGTGGTTGGAAGATGAGATTATCGCTCCACTCGCGAAGGTCGTAAGCGTACAGACTGAAGCTGGAGAAGGAATACAACATCTCAAAAAATATATCAAAACCTTAAATCACCTTAAACGGCACTATGCAGAATCAGACACAGAGTTATTTGATATGTATGCCAAGGTTACACAGGAATCGGCAGAACTCATTTACAGACATGTGGAGCAGTTAACACAGCATCTCGCCGAGATTATACAGCAGGACCAGCAGCTTCGTTTCCCGAAACCGAACAAGGTTGCTGCAGGAATTTTACACGCAACAGCGCGCTTTCATCATCCGGCACATGCGTATGAATGGCATCGTGAGACCATTGATGAGGAATTCGAGCAGGTTTGGTTGCTGATTGAGCAAGGTGTATTTCATCTGAATTCAGGGAGGAAGTAATCTCATGACAAATTTATCAGGTAAAGTTGCCATCGTCACGGGTTCATCACGCGGAATTGGACGGGCTATAGCACTGCAGCTCGCTGATCTTGGCGCAGATGTCGTCATCAACTATGCGAGCAGTCCAGACAAGGCAGAAGAAGTGGCAGAACTAGCTCGGCAAAAGGGTGTCCGTGCGATCACGATCCGCGCAGATCTGGCACAAAAGAATCACGTGGAGCACTTATTTGCCGAAACGGTGAAGCAGCTGGGCAAAGTGGATATTCTGATCAACAACGCAGGAGTGATGAAAACAACACCTTTGGCGGACGTTACCGAGGAGGAGTTTGACCAGCAATTTGCGATTAATGTGAAGGGAACGTTTTTTGCCTGTCAACAAGCTCTGAAAATCATGGAAATCGGAGGACGAATCGTGAACTTTTCCACCTCCGTAATTGGCCAGATGTTTCCCGGATATAGCGTGTACGCAGGTACCAAGGGTGCAGTGGAGCAATTTACCCGTCAGCTCGCGAAGGAATTCGGCTCCAAACAGATTACGATTAATGCAGTGGCACCTGGTCCGGTGAATACGGAACTGTTTGCCGCTGGTAAGACAGAACAGCAGCTGGAAGGGCTGCGCAAGATGAATGCATTTGGTCGCTTGGGCGAACCGGAGGACATTGCAAGTGTCATCTCTTTTCTTGTCAGCCCTGAATCGCAGTGGGTCACCGGGCAGACACTGCGTGTAAACGGTGGCTTTATCTAACGATTTCGCAAGAATAGTCGTTCGGCATTGACACCAAACCGGGCGAATCCCCATATGATGCACTACATTAGTAAGCACTTGCGGAAATGGGGAATCCGGGATGGCAAAGGCCAAAGGTAAAAAAGCACCAGCGTTGAAGAGTGACAAACTCCGTGTGTCCATGAAATTGGTCACTTCAGATGTGTGCGAGCGATGCAAGACACCCTGTACACGAGGCATGGAATACGCTGCACGCATGCGGACGGCAGGAGCCGTAGGGAAAGGCGTTCCTTGCATCCTGACTCGGCACACGACTTCCTAATCTCTTTTCAGGCTAAAGTTTCCCAGAAGGAATTCGTATAAGATCGCATTTACAATAACCATACGACAGAGGCGTTCTCGAAGGAGAGGGCCTCTTTTTGATTGTTCCAAGGGATGGGAAATTTTCTGGATAAAAAATGAAAAATGATGAAAAACAGCGCAACTTTGTAGTTGAACCTGCAGTATAAATGTACAACAGCTTGCAGCAGGGGAGGGAATATTGACGGAATGAAATGGAAAAGAATATTGCTGTGTGTCACGGTATTCTCCTTGCTCGGCGGGTCTTTATTGTTTGCGGATTCCGTAAACGAAAAGATTCGGGTGCTCATCAATGGCAAGGAAGCAGCTGACGGAGGTTATCTGATTGATGGAACGACCTATGTACCTGTGAGAGAAGCAGGGGGGATCGCCAAATGGGATAACAGCAACAAGCGAGTAACGGTGATTAAGCCGAATGTACATATTTTTCTGTTTAAGGGAGACACCGTATTTGGCAACGTGAACGTTGGCAAATTGAAATTCAATGTGTTTTCTCAAGTGGACAGCTTAACAACGGATGTGGCTGCAGTGAAGGTGACAATTACCAATCCGAGTGGCCAGGTGAAGGATATTCAATCCCAGGAGCTTAAAACCCAGAAAGATAATTTCTGGTTCCGGACTTACGATTTTACGTATGATTTCAGTCGTGCTGGCAAATACCAGGTTGGTTTTCATATTAAAGAAAATGCAAACAGCAACTACGTTCTGGTTGCAGAGAAAATCATTACCGCACTGAACGAATGAGGCGAAAAATAACGTTGCTGAGTAAATTGACCTAGCCTTGTGAACATGTTACGATATGCAAGGTTACACAATTTCTATTTACAAAGCGAGGTATATCAATGAGCGATCACACACATGAACACGGCGATGCCTGCGGCTGCGGTCACGACCATGACCACGACCACGAGCATGAAGAAGTTCTTCTGACTCTGACAGACGAGAACGGAAATGACGTGGAGATGGTTTTGGTGGAGACGTTTGACGTGGAAAACCATGTTTATGCGCTCCTACTGGAACGTAACAATCCTGAAGCTGACGGCATCATTCTGCGTATGGAAGAAGAAGACGAGGAAATGGTGCTCTACAATATTGAAGACGAAGCCGAGTGGAACCGCGTTGAAGCGGCATACAACGAGCTCGTCGCAGGACAAGAGTAATCTTTCTTATGCAATAGAACAACGGGGCTCCTTGATCTCAAGGGGTCTTTTGTTTGTTTTCTGCTCTAAAAAGCAACAAAAAAGGGCCAAGCCGGAGCTTGGTCCTTCGATATCATTACCCATGGGGTAGGATCATTAGAGTAATCCCTTAGAAAATCGCATCTGCTTCCACAATGACTTTGACATTGGTGACACTGCGGTCTTCGGGGCCTTTTACAGGCAATCCAACCTCTACATGGTCGATAATGTAATCAATATTTTCTTGCGTAATAACCTCACCCGGCAGCAGAATCGGAATTCCAGGCGGGTATACGTAGATGAATTCAGAGATAATACGTCCTGCAGATTCTTTAAAAGGAATGACCTCCGTATCCCCGTAGAATGCATCACGCGGCGTGAGCATCAATTGTGGAACGTCAGGAACCTTAACCACAAGTTCATGTGCAGGGTTAACCTGATAATACGTACGGGACAAATCTTGAAGTGCGTTCAGCAAGATGTCCACCGATTCATCCGTATCGCCAGGAGTGATCAGGCACAGAATATTATACATATCACTGAGCTCGACCTCAATATTGTAATGTTCACGCAGCCAGTTCTCGGTCTCATAGCCTGTGATGCCAAGATGACGGACATGAATGGTTACTTTGGTTGGATCATAGTTAAAGGTTGCCTCCGTACCGAGCAGTTCTTTGCCGAAGCAGTACAAACCGTCAATATCGTTAATGGTACGTCTCGCGAATTGGGCCAGATCAATGGCCTTTTGCGCCATTTCGTGACCGTGCAGCGCCAGATTGCGTCTTGACGTATCAAGTGAAGCAAGCAAGATATACGAAGTGGACGTAGAAGTCAGCATACTGAGAATGGTCTGTACACGCTGCGGATTCACGAATCCGTTTTTGGTGTTCAGATTCAGCACGGAACTCTGTGTCATGGAACCGCCAAGTTTGTGCACACTTGTTGCAGCCATATCCGCTCCGGCAGCCATTGCAGACAACGGCAGTTCCTCATGGAAATGAATGAGTACGCCATGTGCTTCATCCACAAGTACAGGCACTTGGTAGCTATGTGCGAGTTCAACAATCTCTTTTAGGTCTGTACATACACCGAAGTACGTTGGATTAATGACCAGCAATGCCTTGGCGTCCGGATGACGCTCAAGCGCACGTCGTACAGCACCTGTAGTCACGCCGTGATCGATACCGAGGTTGGCATCCTGTGCGGGAGATACGAATACAGGCTTCGCTCCTGAGAAAATAATGGCAGACATGACCGATTTATGAACGTTGCGGGGCACAATAATTTTGTCACCCGGTTCGCATACCGACAGAATCATAGTCATGATTGCACTGCTTGTGCCTTGCACACTAAAATAGGTATGATCGGCTCCGAATGCATCGGCTGCCAGAATCTGCGCTTCCTCAATGACACCGGTTGGCTGATGAAGATCATCCAGCGGAGCGATGTTGATCAAATCTATGGAGAGGGCATTATCGCCGATAAATTCACGAAATTCGGTATCCGTTCCCAATCCTTTTTTATGTCCCGGGATATGAAATTGCACCGGATTGAGTGCCGCGTGGTTTTTTAAAGCGGTAAACAGCGGCGTACGGCGGTGATCCATCAGTGCTGTCACAACCTTTCCTGATAAAATGTCAAACAAAGATGAGTATAGCAAATTAGGAACCGAATGCAAGCGGTAGGCTTGACAAATTTTCAAATTGCTAAGATTTGGGCGTATCCCTGACGGTTACAGTATGGATAGGTGATGGGCCGGTGAAGACCGAAAGGGGAATAAGAAATGCAGACAGACATCAAACCAGTCAAAATTTTGCGATCACCATTTTTCATCGCGATGTGGTTAACGCTTTTCTTGGTTGAAGTGATTAAAGGAGCACTGCTGGTGGCCGTCCTGCCAGTGTATATGGATAATATTTTGGGATTGTCCGCAGGGGTGATTGGTGTAGCCTTTGCCCTTCAATACCTGGGTGACAATCTGTTCAGGGCACCATCGGGCTGGGCAGCAGAACGCATCGGTTTTCGTGCAACGATGGTGACGGCCCTGATCTGTACATTGATTGCGGTACTCATGATCTTATTTTTCAAAAGTGCATTTGGATTGGCTCTGGCCTGTCTGATTCTTGGTGTGGGGACATCACCGCTCTGGCCCTGTGCCATGACGGGGGTGACCGCCCTGTCAGGACCTCAAAACAAAAACGGAACAGCCATGGGGGCGCTGGAAATGGCCGCTCTGGGTGGAACGGGACTTGGACCGATCGGTATGAACTGGCTGCTTGAGCGTACCGACCACGATTATCGTACCGTATTTCTTGTCCTTCTTGGCTGTGCCGTCCTCGTTATTTTGGTCGCCATGATTCTACCAGGACGGGTGGTGGTGGAAGAACAACAGCATACAGTAGGGGAAACGACCGCAAAAGCGGTTAAATACCCGCCGAAGCCTCATCTGCTTACACCTTTAATCAGGCTCAAAAACAGTGTACAGGGGACCTTGCAGCGGGTGCGCAGCACGCTTAATGTCAATCCGCTGGTATACCCTGCCCTGTTTATGCAGTCCTTTGTTATAGGCCTTCTCAGTCCGGTTATTACGTTGTATACCCGAACTGACCTTCATATTTCACCAAACCTGTATAGTCTGCTGTTAATCGCAGGCGGCGGTATAACGGTGATTGCCCTGCTTCCAGTGGGTAAAATGGTGGATCGATTCGGGACATCGATATTTCTGCACATGGGCTTTTTACTCGCCTCTGCAAGTCTGTTTGCCTTTGCGTCCATTACATCCATTCCGATTGTTTTCGGCATCGTTATGATGGTAGGGGTTAGTTATGCCATGATTTTACCTGCCTGGAACACCTTCGTGGCTACTCTCATACCGAAGGGGGAGCGAGGGGCCATCTGGGGATTTTTCCTCACCCTTCAGGGGTCCGGCATGGTTGTGGGCCCCATCGTTTCGGGGTTGTTATGGGATCACATCAGCCACCCGGCTCCATTTATCGGAAGTGCTGTTGTTATGGCGGGGCTTGCGGTTGTGCATTTTGTGTTATCGCGAAGACCGTATCGAACAGCACCTGCCAAATGAACATAAAAAGGAGTTCCTATACCGGGTTGAATCCGGTGTTGGAACTCCTTTTGCTATATGCAAGCCACAACATTCAGAACATGGTTACTGTTTATAAATGTTCGGCTCGAACCCGGTAACTTGAAATACATAAAAATCGTTGGCGTTAAAACCCGAGAAATTCATCTGTATTCCTCCATTTCGCGTCCAGTATATCATGAAATTCGGGGGCTTGCCCCTGTGCATTTGCGGAAACATCGATTCCACTGTAGGATTCGATGAAAAATAGTCAAATAACCAAGTACCCTTACATAAAATGAAGTATAAAATAGGGTAAGCCGATACGGAAGAAGCAATGAAAAAAGCACTGGAAGAAGAGGACCGGTAACACATCCGGTACAAATGGAGGGGAGTGCCGTGAATAAGAGTTATGAAGTTGAATATTGCAATCTGGAGCTGCGGTTCAACCGTCGGCATATCCAAAATTTGATCAAAGACCTTATTCGTGAAGGGTATTCACTATATTGGAGCGAGGATGAATCCTTTTTTATTCTGTCTGTCCGCACCGGGCGCAAGCTGGTGAAGCTCCGTTTTCAACAGACACGCAGCGGGAACTACAAGATGACAGGCGACTACATCATTAAGGACGCCAAGCTGGCAGAATGGCTTGAGAAGCTGATAGGGGATACACGCGGGCATGCTGTCGTTAAACGTTTCAAGGATCAGCAGATGACGGTGGAGAACATTTTGTTTGGTGAGGTTATACGTCTCGTGGAAGTTTCCGGATTCAAACAGCGTGTCATTTTTCAAAAGGAACCCGCGCCGACGGCGGAGGAGATGGAAGAGATGTTTCTATCGCGAGAAGGGGAGGAGCGTCTCATGCTCCTGCGGATGGAAATTGATGATGAACTGGAGCGTCTGTACGCTGCCATTCAGATGGACAATACAGAGAAAGCAGACATCTGCCGAGAGACATTAAAGCGTCTATCCGGGCACATGCTGATGCTCGAAGGTTGAGCCCGAAGACCGTATTTATGAAAATACGATGAACACCTCAGATATTTGGGGTGTTTTCTCGTTGCGCAGCATGGGTGCGGGGTTCACTTCCATGCGTAAAACCGTTAAAATGGGGATATTGTTGAGAGTAAATTTCAATAAAATTAATTGGAGCAAAGGATGGAGGACCCAGATGGCAAAACAACAGATCGGTGTCATTGGACTTGCAGTAATGGGCAAAAATTTGGCCCTTAACATTGAAAGCAGAGGCTTCACGGTGTCGGTATTTAACCGTTCCCCGGAGAAAACCAATGATCTTCTGAAAGAAGCTGAAGGCAAAAACCTCACAGGCACGTTCTCCATTGAAGAGTTCGTGGCATCCCTGGAATCCCCGCGCAAAATTTTGATCATGGTACAAGCCGGTAAAGCGACGGATGCAACCATTGAACAATTACTGCCTCACCTGGATGAGGGCGACATCATTATTGATGGAGGGAACGCCTACTTCCCTGATACCCAGCGCCGCAGCAAAGAGCTGGAGGAAAAAGGCATTCGCTTCATTGGTACCGGTGTATCCGGCGGTGAAGAAGGCGCATTGAAAGGTCCTTCCATTATGCCGGGCGGACAGGAAAGTGCGTACAAGCTGGTAGAACCGATTCTGACAGCCATCTCCGCCAAGGTTGGTGACGATCCTTGTTGTACATATATCGGACCGGATGGTGCCGGACACTACGTTAAAATGGTACACAACGGTATTGAATACGGAGATATGCAGCTGATTGGTGAAGCATACCACCTGCTCAAATCCGTTCTGAATGTTTCCGTTGAGGAATTGCACGAAATCTTCACAGAGTGGAATCAAGGCGAACTGGACAGCTATCTGATCGAGATTACGGCAGATATCTTCTCCAAATACGATCCGGAAACCGGCAAACCCATGGTTGACGTTATTCTGGATGCGGCCGGACAAAAAGGAACAGGCAAATGGACAAGCCAAAGCGCACTGGATCTGGGCGTACCCTTGTCCATGATTACGGAATCCGTATTCTCCCGTTTCCTGTCCGCGATGAAGGACGAGCGTGTTGCTGCGAGCAAAATCCTGAACGGACCGAAAGCTGAAGCGTTCTCCGGCGATAAAAAAGCGTTCATTGAAAGTGTACGCAAAGCATTGTTCGCAAGTAAAATCGTGTCCTACGCACAAGGCTTTGCCCAAATGCGTGCGGCTTCCGACGAGTATGGCTGGGATCTGAAGTACGGTAACATCGCCATGATCTTCCGCGGCGGCTGCATTATTCGTTCGCAGTTCCTGCAAAATATCAAAGAAGCATATGACAAAGATGCAGCACTCAAAAACCTGCTTCTGGATCCATACTTCCAAAACATCGTTGAATCCTACCAGGATGCGTGGCGTGAAGTTGTAGCAGCTGCTGTACAGCAAGGTATTCCGGTACCTGGCTTCTCCAGCGCGCTTTCCTACTACGACAGCTATCGTACAGAGCGTTTGCCTGCAAACCTGCTGCAAGCGCAACGTGACTACTTCGGCGCTCACACGTTCAAACGTGTGGATAAAGAGGGAAGCTTCCATCACAACTGGATGGAATAATATATATTTGTTCATTCGAAGCTTCAACAGCTTTAATATGAGGTTGGGGTGCTCTCCCTGTTCGTTTGGGACACCCTTTCTTGAAGAATGGCCTGGAGTTCCGGTATGCCGGATGCTTCCGGGTCATTTTTCATGATACGTCTGTTTTCCAACAGACCTATTGTGGCCTTCCCCCGTTAGCAGGGCTGTGTTATGATAGGACAAAAGCGCTCATGAAATGCTTGAGATAAAGGAGTGTACACCCTTGAGCAAGTCTAACAATATTATTCTCATAGGCATGATGGGAACCGGCAAATCAACGGTAGCTGACCTGCTCGCCCGTGAGCTGGGTTACAAGCTGATCGATGTGGACACCGCGGTGGAGAAAGAGGAAGGCTGTACGATTCCGGAATTGTTCACAAGCAAAGGTGAGTCGTATTTCCGTGATGCCGAGAGCCGCATGTTATGTTCGGTCCTGGAAAAGAAGTCGCAGGTGGTCGCAACCGGAGGCGGTGTGGTACTGCGTTCTGACAATTGTGATGTAATGTCGAAGAACGGTTGGATTGTTGCGCTGACTGCGGATCCCGCAGCAATTGTACAGCGCGTAAGCGGCGATGATAAACGTCCTCTTCTGGCAGGCAATGCAGAGGAGCGCATTCATACCATTATGAAGGAACGGAAGGACGCATATAAATTTGCACATTACACAGTGGATACAACCGAGTTATCCGCAGCTGAAGTGTCTCGTCTTATTTTAGCGCATTACCGCGTCTAAGCTTGTGTTCGCTGCATTTTGATGTCTATTATGACCTCAAGTATTGGGGGAATTACAACTGTGAAGCAGATGATAAGGGGCAATGATTTAGTGGGAATATAACAAAACGGGCCAGATGGCCCGTTTAAAACTGACTGTAGCGGAGCGGAATCCAAAAGCTACAGGGTGAATTGGCTTGTTGCGATTCCTGATAACGCTGTGTTTGGTTCCTGCTCCAGATCACTTAGTCTTCCTGCTGCCATTGCAGCATGCCGCCAACCATGTTGGTGCAGCCTGCATAACCAAGCTGCTGCAAGTACTCGGCGGCACGCTCGCTGCGGTAACCACTGCGGCAGATCAGAATGATCTCGCCGGACTTTTCGATTTCGGACAATCTGTCCGGAATTTGTCCCAGCGGGATATGCTTGGCTCCTTCAATCATGCCTTGCGCGACTTCCTCGTCCTCACGAACGTCTATCATCTGAAGCTTCTCTCCTGCCTGCAGGCGGCGACGCAGCTCGGATGTTTCTATTTCAGCTATTTGAGTCATCATTCAGGTCCTCTTTTCTGTATGGACTTAACGCCTATAATGATACCCAAGCTATGTGGGGGATGTCAATTTGGCGAATCGACTTCGTTTTAATTGTAACAAATATATAAAGCAGATTAATCTGATCAATGAAGGAGAATTTCATCCATGGACGTAATTGTTAAACCAACCCCTACACTGAATGGGGAAATTGGAGCCCTTTCCTCCAAAAACTACACTACCCGCTATCTGCTCGCAGCAGCATTGGCAGAAGGTACAAGTACAATTCATTATCCGGCCCACAGCGAAGACAGTGATGCGATGCGCAGATGTATCCGTGATCTTGGAGCCGTACTAGAAGAAGATGACAGCAAGATCGTCATTCAAGGCTTCGGCAGCCATCCTCGTGATGTGCGCGAGTTAAACGTAGGCAACGCAGGTGCAGTGCTTCGCTTCCTGATGGGTGTAACCGCGCTCTGTCCTGAAGTTACCTTTGTGAATACCTATCCGGACTCACTCGGTAAACGTCCGCATGACGACCTGATTGATGCTCTTGGCCAGCTTGGTGTTGAAGTGCAGCATGAACAAGGACGACTGCCGATCACGATCAAAGGTGGTAATGCCAAGGGCGGGCATATCCGTGTGTCCGGATCAGTAAGTTCCCAGTATCTGAGCGCATTGCTTTTTGTTACTCCGCTTCTTGCAGAAGACAGCACTATTGAAGTTTTAAACGACCTCAAGTCCAAAGTGGTAATCGGTCAAACACTTGAAGTGCTTGAACAGGCAGGAATCGTTATTCATGCGAGCGATGATTACATGTCTTTCCGCGTACCTGGTGGTCAGGCTTATCAACCGCAGACGTATACCGTTCAAGGAGATTATCCTGGTTCGGCTGCAGTTCTGGCTGCAGCAGCGGTTACTCAATCGGATGTGAAGATTCTGCGCCTGATGGAACAGAGCAAACAGGGAGAGCGTGCAATTGTTGACGTTCTGCGCATGATGGAAGTGCCGCTCACGCATGAGAATGATGTGGTACATGTACAAGGTAACGGAACATTGAAAGCCGTAGAATTTGACGGAGATGCAGCGACGGACGCTGTTTTGGCGATGGTAGCCGCGGCTGTATTTGCGGAAGGGACATCACGGTTTTATAATGTAGAGAACCTGCGCTACAAGGAATGTGACCGAATTACGGATTACCTGAACGAGCTGCGCAAGGCAGGGGCAAACGTGGAAGAGCGTCAGGCCGAGATTATCGTTCACGGACGTCCGGAGGGTGTCGAAGGCGGCGTAGAGATCAATGCTCACTTCGATCATCGCGTTATCATGGCATTGACCGTGGTTGGCCTTCGTTCCAAGGAGCCGCTTCGTATTCGGGATGCACACCACGTAGCCAAGTCCTATCCTCAATATTTTGATCATTTGCAGGCGCTTGGCGCCTCAGTTCAATGGGTAAAAGAGTAAAATAACACGTTTAAGAGGTTGTTCAAAAAGTCCGCTTTTGATTACGAAGGATGCCTAGCGGCATCATCAGCATCGAATATGGAATTCAGCCGAAATGTCCGTTGCTCACGTAGTTTTCCCTACGCTCCGCTACTCCATTTCTAGCTTCATCCCATCTTCTCGGTACTGAAAACTGGTCTTTTTGAACACGCACTTTAAGCAGAAAAGGATGGTGCTTGAACATGGAATTTAACAACCCAACTCGCGAAGAAATTGGGCAACTTTTACGCAAGGCAGGCAACATCGCAGTCGTCGGCTTATCGGACAAATCGGATCGGACATCCTACATGGTTGCAGAAGCTATGCAGAGCAGAGGATATCGGATCATTCCGGTTAATCCACAAGCACAGGGAGAGATCCTTGGTGAGAAAGTATATGCAACCCTCGCGGATATTCCCGAGCCCGTGGATATTGTGAATGTGTTCCGTCGCAGCGAATATACACCGGAAGTAGCTCGTGAAGCCGCAGCCATCAAAGCAAACGTCTTGTGGCTCCAGCTTGGCATTCACAATGATGAGGCTGTACAGATTGCGGCTGAGAACGGAATGACAGCCGTAACGAATCGCTGCATCAAGGTGGAGGACTCCATCGTTCTGCGCGGTGCCGGACGCGGTTAAGCGAATATGGAATAGACCGGATCCCGTTAACTTCAAGTTAACGGGATTTTTCTGTGTTTAGAGCTGCGAATGCTCCTTGCTTTAAACTGCTTTCTTGCCTTTAGATCGTAGCTGTGGTGGTCATTGGGTCGCAAGTCATAAGAGTTTACGGCAAATTTCCAGCAGCTTACCGTTTTGCTTTGACAAAACGTTTCGTAAAGCTTACCATCTAGGATAGAAAGGAGAGGTCGCCATGAATTGGCTCGGATCCTTGCAGCAGCTCGGACGAGCGGTAATGCTGCCTACAATGGTCCTGCCCGCAGCCGCAATTTTGCTGAGTGTTGGCAGTTTGCCCTGGGACGCCTGGGGATTGAAAGTTGTTGGTGAAGTGTCTACCGTGGCCGGACACGGTATTTTTTATTTTTTGCCGTATTTGTTTGCTGTCGGTGTAGCATTGGGACTCTCCAACCAGGCCGGACAAGCGGGACTTGCCGCTTTGGCCGGTATCGTTATATATGATCAGGTGACTCGCCATTTCGGGGATGGAACCATACAGCCAGCTTCTTTAGTTGGAATTATTCTCGGCGCTCTGGCCGGGGTGACACATAATCGGTTCAAAAGTATCAAGCTGCCTGAGATATTGCAATTTTTTGGCGGGTCCAGGTTTGTATTGCTGATCGTTGGGCTGTGCTCGGCGCTGTTTTCCTGTTTCATGCTGTGGCTCGCCCCCATATTACAGCATGGACTGAATGCGATCGCCGCTTGGGAATACAGTCTCGGCGGTTTTGGGTTGTTCATTTACGGAGTCCTATACAGAGTATTGGTGGCTTTTGGGCTGCACCACTTGCTTAACAATGTGTTCTGGTTTCAGCTGGGGACCTATGAAACGCCAGACGGTAACATTGTGCAGGGGGATCTGCCACGATTTTTTGCAGGGGATCCAACCGCGGGTTACTTTATGGCAGGCTTGTTTCCCATCATGATGTTTGCCATACCTGCCATTGCCTTTGCGATTATTCAGGAGGCAAGGGAAGATCTGAAACCGAAGATCAAAAAGACATTTCTCACTTCTGCGCTGGTTTGTTTTCTGACAGGTGTATCCGAGCAGATTGAATTTGCCTTTTTGTTTGCAGCACCTTATCTGTTTATCGTACATGCCGTTATGTCGGGACTTGCGATGTGGATTGGTTATTGGCTTGATATCAGGCACGGCTTCTCTTATTCCGCCGGCATTATCGATTACATACTCAACTTCCATCTATCAGAGAATGCTTGGAAACTCATACCGATTGGCATACTATATGGACTGGTTTATTACTTCCTGTTCCGCTGGGCCATTCGTACGTTCAAGATTCCAACGCCAGGACGGGAAGAAGGCTCCATGCTGGAGGATTGGGTGGGGAATATTCCTTACCAGGCACCATTGATCCTGGAAGCATTGGGCGGTAAGGAGAACATCGTTCAGGTAGAGGCATGTATTACAAGGCTTCGTCTGACGGTGCACAACGACCGTCTCATCGATACGGGAGCCATGAAGAGTATGGGGTCTGCGGGGCTGATCAAGCTCGGTGGTGGTAACGTCCAGGTCGTGTTTGGCACGTATTCCGAATTGATTCGTGAAGAGATTGCCAAGCTCCTTGAGCGGGATTTGCCGCAAGTCCTGTTCTGTGCACCGGTCCAAGGCAAAATGCTGCCGATCGAAGAGGTGCCTGATCAGATCTTTGCAGCGAAGCTGGTTGGGGATGGGGTGGCTTTTGTTCCGGAAAAGGGAGAGCTGGTGTCACCAGTCTACGGAACGATTATGCACCTGTATCCGACGATGCATGCTTTGGGCATATCCACTCGGGAAGGACTTGAGGTCCTGCTTCATATCGGTATCGATACCTCGCAGCTGAAGGGGCATTTTGAAGCCTTTGTTCAGGAAGGAGATACCGTCGAGCCCGGGCAGTTGTTGATCAAGTTTGATCTGGCTGTATTGCGGGCAGAGGCAGCGTCACTGACTACACCGATGGTGATCACGAATCCGGATCGTGTTAAATCATGGAGCTTTGCTCCATTTAAGCAAGTCAAGAAAGGTCAGGCATCCGTCATGTCCGTGGTGCTCTATGACAGGAACGTTGGAGGGGTAGAATGAAGATACAAGGCATCAATGGAGCTGCAGGCGTAGCCATCGGCAAAGCATTTGTCCTGCCCAGTTGGGAATGGGATCTGCCGGACCAGAAGATGGACTCGGTGGATCTCGCCCAGGAGTTCGAACGACTGTACGAGGGAATACGGACATCGAAGGATGAGATCGAATTTATCAAGAATGAGTTCAAGGAAGTTGTTGGTCCGGAGGAGTCCAGCATCTTTGATGCACATCTGGCCATTCTGGAAGATCCGGTATTCATGAACGAGATACGCGGCATTATTGAGCGGCAGTACAAAGCGGCAGAAGTGGCGGTAAAAGAAGCCATTGACCACTTTGTTACCATGTTCGATTTGCTGGATGATGAATATATGAAGGAACGGGCGATCGACATCAAGGATGTCGGCAACCGATTGTTGAAGCATCTGCTGGGAGCCCCGGAGATTACGCTCCCTTCGGATACTCAACCTTATATACTTGTAGCCAAGGAACTGTCTCCATCACAGCTGGCCCATCTGAATCCCAGTCACGTATTGGGCATTGTGACCCTGATTGGTGGCAAGACGTCGCATTCGGCAATTATGGCCCGTGCGCTTGGCATCCCCCTCGTTTCCGGTTTGGAAGCGAGTGTTGGCATGCCAGTGGACACCGGGGATATGTTAGTGGTGGATGGTGATAACGGCTTGGTATTCACAGAACCGGATCGCAAGACAATTGAACGGTACACCATGATTCGCAGCAAACAGCTGAAGAAAAAGGAACAGCTCCAGGTGCTCGCTACAGTGGATGCGATCACGAAGGACGGTGCAATGCTGCATCTGGCATCGAACATCAGCTCCGTGAAGGAGCTGGATCTGGCTCTCAAGCACGGGGCAAAAGGTGTAGGCCTGTTCCGCACGGAATTTTTGTACATGGACCGTGCGACCTTCCCAGGCGAGCAGGAACAGTATGAGGTGTATCGTTTGGTAGCGGAGAAGACGGCAGGTCAATCCGTGGTCATTCGTACACTGGATATTGGCGGTGACAAACAGCTCGATTATTTCGAACTGCCTGAAGAGGATAATCCATTTTTGGGTTATCGGGCCATTCGGATCAGCCTGGACCGCAAGGATCTGTTTAAGACACAGCTCACAGCAATTCTGCGGGCCAGTGCGGCAGGGAACGTCAAGATTATGTATCCCATGATCTCCTCTGTGGAAGAACTTAGACAGGCCAATGAGATTCTGCGGGAAGCGATGGCCGATCTGGATGAACGTCAAATTGCTTATGATCCTCATATTAAAGTGGGAATCATGATCGAAGTGCCTGCAGCAGTCATGATTGCTGACCTGCTGGCCGAGGAAGCGGATTTCTTCAGCATCGGGACAAACGATCTGGTACAGTACGTGCTGGCTGTAGACCGTATGAATGAACAGATTGCTCACATGTACCATCCGTATCATCCGGCAGTTCTGCGAATGCTGCGTGCAACGGTCGATGCTGCTCGCACCGCTGGAATTGAGGTTAGTGTGTGTGGAGAGATGGCAGGTGACGAACGTTCCATTCCACTTTGGCTGGAGCTGGGCATTCGTAATCTTAGCATGTCACCGCAATCTCTGCTGCGGGTGAAGCACAGGGTGCTGAACACAACAGCCGTGGACGCCAAAGAAGCGGCGCGTGACTGCTTCGCACTGAGAACCAGTGCAGACATTGAGCAGCGTTTGCAGAAATATAATGATTCAACAGGAAATCCTGATGAACAAAGCGGGTCCAATGCTTCTTGAATCCATAGTGCATGGTAAAATACCTTTAAATTAATATATTCATTTTTATACCATTTGAGTTAATATGATACAAAAAAAGAGCCCACGCCATGAGCGAAGGGCTTTTTTGTATTCCTGATTTACTTTTCAGCAAGTGCATCACAGAATGCTTTGCCATAGGGAGGAAGATCAGGCGGACGACGAGCCGAAATGATATGTCCATCGACAACAACGGCTTCATCCTTCCAGATTGCTCCGGCATTTTCCATGTCGTCCCGAATGCCTGGTGTGGAAGTTACGGTGACCCCATCCAGAATTTTGGCGGAGATCAGCACCCAGCCAGCGTGACAGATCTGCCCAATCGGCTTGCGATCTGCATGCATGTCCTTCACCAGTTCAAGGACTTTCGGATAACGGCGGAGCTTGTCAGGTGCCCAGCCGCCTGGCACGAGAATGCCGTCATATTGTGAACTGTCCAGTTCATCGAAGCTGTATTCCGCTTCAGCGGGAACACCGTATTTTCCGATGTAGACTTTACCTTTTTTCTCTCCGGCCAGATGTACCTCGGCACCTTCTTCACGCACGCGATGTACCGGGTACCACAACTCCAGATCCTCAAATTCTTCATCGACCAGTGCGATGACTTTTTTTCCTGTTAATCTCACAACCATCTCTCCTTTTGCCGTGGTTAGGATGTCGCAACTTATATTGTAACAGATTCTGTATGACACTTCATGATTGCGCATTTTCCCTGTTCAGATAACGGTTACATATATATGAAAGCTTATTTTCGACAACCTGCATTTGGGGGGAGTGGTAATTTGTACAACCTATGGTTTGCGGCAGGATTTAAGCGGAAAAAGGTCGAATGGTAACGTATACGAGTATAGAACGAATGAGGTGATGAATGTGCGCAAAACGTGCAAATGCGGACATGTAATGGAATTGGAATTGAGAACTGTAGTTTATGCGAAGAAAGTGGAGATTCGGAATGTGCCTGTTTTCGCATGCACGGATTGTGTTTCATACGAAGTATTACAGCCAGTCAAGCCGGATTTGAAAGAATGTATCAGCAAGCTGGGTGAACAACCCGTGAAACAGGATCTATCCTTTGGTAAGCAAAATGAACTTGCAGATCTCTTCCACGAACAACTGCTGGCCTGGCCAGATGCAAGTGATCGCGAGATGGAACATCACATGCAGCAAGCCGTGAACGAACGAATTAATCTGCTGCTTGATATTATGGGATATGCTCAGAAGTCGGGCGACGAAGAATGGATGGAAACCACGGAGCGCAGGTTGAGCCAATTGTCTGGTTTTGTATGGCAGGCACATTTCTCGAATGCTGTCTAATTTTGACGTGCTAAATGCTTGTTTTCATGAAAATTGGCTTTTTCATGCGCTTTTTGTTAAGATATCCTAGAGTGAAAACGCTCAACATAGCGGTATTCCTGAAAAAGGGGGATGTATATCAAATGGCTGACATGACTAAAATGACAAGTATTGAACAGCTAAACTCCGCAGTGGAGGCTACTGGAGACCAACCCTTGCTTCTGTTTAAGCACAGCACACGCTGCCCGATCAGCGCGAATGCTTATCAGGAGATGAACAATTATTTGCAAAATAATCCTAATGAAAATGTAAACTATGGCATCATTTACGTCGTGGAAGATCGGCCTGTGTCTAATGAAGCAGCCGACAAGCTGGGAGTTAAGCACGAATCTCCGCAGGCGATTCTGGTCAAAAAAGGAATCCCTGTATGGCATACTTCCCATTCGGATATTACTTCGTCCACACTCACGAATGCTCTAAGTGAGTCCTAAAGCCTATTTTAATTGATTAATGCAAAAATTTGTCGTAATATAAATCTTAATGAAAATGGTATGAAAATTTACTGGTAATGGAGAGAAGTACTGTGACGGTAACCATTTATGATGTGGCACGTGAAGCTGGTGTGTCCATGGCAACGGTATCGCGGGTGGTAAATAACAACCCGAATGTTAAGCCACAAACGCGCAAAAAAGTATATGAAGCCATCGAGCGGTTGGGATATCGTCCGAATGCGGTAGCCAGAGGTTTGGCGAGCAAGAAGACAACCACGGTCGGGGTCGTTATTCCGGACATTTCAAACTCGACTTTCGCAGAGATTGCCCGCGGGATCGAGGATATTGCGAATATGTATCACTACAACATTATTTTGTGTAATGCGGACAAGAAAAAGGAAAAAGAAATCCGTGTCATCAACACGCTGCTGGAGAAACAGGTAGATGGCCTGCTCTTCATGGGTGGAACAGTAACGGATGAACATATTCAGGCGTTTCAGTCTGCGGCTGTACCAATCGTGCTCTGTGCAACGAGTGACGAGAAGGGAACATATCCTTCCGTGGATATCGACCACGAAGCTGCAGCTTTTGATGCGGTGAACACATTGATTCGTCATGGGCATAAGGAAATTGCGATGATCAGTGGTACACTGCAGGATCCTGCGAACGGGTATGCCCGTTTCCAAGGGTACAAAAAAGCACTTGAAGCGGCGGGAATGGAATATCAGGAGGATCTGGTACGGATCGGTAACTATCGTTACGAGTCCGGTGTGGAAGCCATGAAATATTTCCTCGGACTGAAGAAGAGACCAACCGCCATCTTTGCTGCAACGGACGAAATGGCCATTGGTGCCATTCACTCCATTCAGGATGAAGGCTTGAAGGTACCAGACGACTTCTCCATCATTAGTGTGGATAACATTCGTATGGCTTCCATGGTTCGTCCTCAATTGACAACGGTGGCACAGCCGATGTATGACCTTGGCGCAGTAGCGATGCGTTTGCTCACCAAGTTGATGAAGAAGGAAAATGTGGAGAACCCACGGGTTATTTTGCCGCATGAAACGATTCTTCGTCTGTCAGTAAGCCACGCTGGCTAAGCCAAAGCAATTCGAAAAGGGAGAAGGAATTCTCTCTACATAATGGATATACGGAAGCTCCGGAGACGGAGCTTTTGTGCTTCATGAGGATGGATCAGGCGAACCGGACAGGTCCGGAAGTGAATAGGGGGTAGCAAGATTGAAGGAAACGATTGGGATCATTGGAGCTATGGATGAAGAAGTAGAACTTCTGCTGGCTGGCATGAAGCAGCTGGAGACGGTGAAGCAAACCGGCATTACGTATGTGGCGGGTGAATGGCTGGGCAAGCAGATCGTGGTGTGTAAATCGGGTGTCGGCAAAGTGAACGCGGCGGTGACCACGCAAATTTTGATCGATCGTTTCCAAGTGGACCGGATTATATTTACGGGTGTTGCGGGCGCAGTCAACCCGGAACTGAACATTGGAGATATCGTAATCTCTTCCGTATGCGTTCAGCACGACATGGACGTGACTCCGCTCGGCTTCGAACGGGGAGTGATCCCGTATCAGGAAACCTCCGCATTCCCCGCGGAACCTGCTCTGATTGCATTAGCAGAGGAAGCGTGTAAGGCACAGGGAGCCAAGTATCTGATTGGTAAGGTATTGTCTGGAGATCAGTTTATTGCGAGCAAGGAGACCGTGAACATGCTGTATACCGAAATGGATGGAGCATGTGCGGAGATGGAGGGAGCTGCCGTCGCTCAGGTTAGCTTCATGAATCGGGTTCCTTTTGTTGTGCTGCGCGGTATGTCCGATAAAGCGGACGGGTCGGCTCATGTGAACTTTGCTGAATTTACCGTGCAATCTTCTCAGCGTTCTCATCGGATTGTCGAGCACATGCTTGAAAATATGTAATGTGGAGTCTCTTTCAGAAGCTGCCATATAGAAGTATGAGTCTATAAACGAAAACCGCCTTTCGTGGGCAGTTCCAGTTTGTCATCTGGAGCTGCCTAGAGAGGCGGTTTTTTTCAGATACACGTATATCTCAATAAATGTATTAATACATGAAGCGATGACGAAACCGTACACGGTCGAATTGTTCCTCGGAGGACATGGGTACTTCACTGCCGATGCGCACCATGAGACAGTTGGCCGGATGAGAGCAAATCTCGGGATCGTCCGTGGCGTACCACGTCATGTCCACAGTCTGCATCAGTCGCTCCATCATTTTGCGATAATCCCAGACGGAAAGGCCGCTGCCCTTCAGATCCCAATGCCAGTAATATTCCGTGGTGAAAACAATATATCTTTCCATCTGTCCATTTTCAAATGCGGTGAGCAGCATCTCGCGTCCGACCCCGAGTGAACGGTATTCGTCAGCCACTTCGATAGCTCCGAGCTCAATGAGATCCATCATGTTCCCTTCAGACCAGCGTTCACAATCATCCGCATAGTGAAATGTAACATATCCGATAATCGTCTCATTTTCACGTGCAATGATGATTCTTCCTTCAGGCAATGCCGCAATCTCGGCCAGCGCTTCCTGCTGCTCAGAAGGACGACGAAAGGCATCCAGATCGGGATGGAACGCAAGTTTGGTGATTGCCTCGGGAGGCACAGGGCCTTCTACCGTGACTCGGTGGCCGGACTTGAAGATGGAACGCATATGATACGCCTTGATATGCTCCATGGTTCATGCTCCTCTCTCCCCCTACTTATAGCAAAAAATCAAAAAATTGAAAACCCATAGACGATGATTGTGTAGATTTGCTATAATTGCGTAGACAAAAAACGTTCACAATTCAAGCAGATTTGAGTTCATTGGTTTGGCCAGACAGGTACATGATGAGAATTTCTCTCTATTAATGTAAGCGCTAACTGGAAGTTCAGTCAACACAAAGGCAATGAGAAGTAACCCATTATGGGAAATCGAAATGTCGAGTTGAAGGAGGCTGGCAAGCATGAGTCAAGCACATGGTGAGATGCTGCAAACGGTTGTGTCTGAATCTAACCTGGGCGATTACACAGAGGCCCGAAGCCGGTTTGATTGGGAATCGGTGGAGAGGCACTTTACGTGGCACGCCAGCGGAAAAGTCAACATGGCGCATGAAGCGATTGATCGTCATGTACTGGAAGGAAGAGGCGGGAGAACGGCACTGTTATACAGTGATGCCTCGCGTGAAGAAGCGTATACTTTTGCGGATTTGAGCGAGCAATCAAACCGTTTTGGGAATGTCCTGCGCAAATATGGCATTGTCCGGGGAGACCGGGTGTTTATTTTTATGCCTAGAAGTCCTGAGTTGTATTTCAGCCTGCTTGGTGTGTTAAAAGCAGGAGCCATAGCCGGACCGCTGTTTGAGGCGTTTATGGAGACGGCAGTCAAAGACCGGCTGGAAGACAGCGGGGCCGTAGCCCTCGTCACGACGCCAGAACTGCTGGGACGCATTAAACGTGCGGAACTGCCGGAACTGAAGCATATCTTTGTTGTGGGTGGAGGTGCCCAGACTGAAGAGGGTCTAATCGACTTTGACGCAGAGATGTCTGCAGCCTCGGATGATATGGAAGTGGAGTGGCTGAATCGTGAGGATGGGTTGCTTATTCACTATACATCGGGCTCTACGGGCAAGCCTAAGGGGGTCTATCACGTCCAAAATGCCATGATTCAGCATTACTATACAGGCAAGGTAGTTCTTGATTTACGGGAAAATGACGTGTACTGGTGTACGGCTGACCCTGGATGGGTAACAGGTACCTCTTACGGAATTTTTGCTCCGTGGCTGAATGGAGTGACCAATGTTATTCGTGGTGGCCGGTTCAGTCCGCAAGATTGGTACAGCACCATTGAGAAAAATAAAGTCAGCGTCTGGTACAGTGCCCCGACTGCGTTCCGTATGCTGATGGGTGCAGGGGACGAGACTATTGCACAACATGATCTCAGCAGCTTGCGGCATGTAATGTCGGTTGGAGAACCGCTCAATCCGGAAGTGGTGCGTTGGGGATGGAAAGCCTATGGTCAGCGAATTCATGATACCTGGTGGATGACAGAGACCGGAGCACAGCTGATTTGTAACTATCCGGAGATGCCGATTAAGCCTGGTTCAATGGGGCGGCCGCTGCCTGGAATTGAAGCAGCCATTATCGATGACCGAGGACAGGAGCTCCCTCCATACAGCATGGGAAACCTCGCTATACGTACACCTTGGCCATCCATGATGGCGAAGATTTGGAACAACCCGGCCAAATACGATGAATATTTCAGGCTGTCTGGCTGGTATGTATCTGGGGATTCGGCGTATATGGACGAAGAAGGGTATTTCTGGTTCCAGGGCCGGATCGATGATGTAATCAATTCTTCCGGAGAACGTATTGGTCCGTTTGAAGTGGAGAGCAAGCTCGTAGAGCATCCTGCCGTAGCAGAGGCCGGAGTTATCGGTAAGCCGGATGTCACCCGCGGGGAGATTATCAAGGCGTTTGTAGCGCTGCGTGAGGGCTATGAAGCGACTCCAGAGTTGAAGGAAGAGATCTATCGTTTTGTAAAAGAGGGCTTGTCTGCTCATGCTGCTCCGCGAGAGATCGAGTTTAAGGATAAATTGCCCAAGACTCGTTCCGGTAAAATTATGCGACGTGTGCTGAAGGCTTGGGAGCTCGATTTGCCGACAGGTGATCTGTCCACTATTGAAGATTAATAACCGTTGAAGTTAATTACTGAATACGCGGTGCCTGTATTTTTAAGAACTAGCCTGATTTGCGTAAGATGCAGATCAGGCTTTTTATTATATGAAGAAAAGCCCCCATCCTCTAATGAGAGGGTGGGGGCTTAAAAAACGTGCGTTACGGCAATCCTTACGGTTGATATGGGACAGCAGCAGAGGGCTCGGATTCTCCTACACTGTTGATAGCAGATACCTTGAACCATCCGCTTGTAGAGGCAGGTACACCGTAATCCATTGAGGTACCCGAAGTTGTTCCAATCTTGGTATAAGGGGCAGAGCCCGTTTCACTGTAATAGACGGCATAGCTCTGTACACCATCGCTCTCTGGATTGGAGGCCCATTGAATGCGCAATCCTTGGGTGAGAGCTGCTACGCTAACCTGTCCAGGGGTACCTGGAACGGTGGTTGTAGCGTTATTGTTTTCATTTTCTTCCGGCTCAACGATGGTTCCAGGAACATTGATCGGTTCTTTTACTTCCTCATCCGGGAGTGGATCTGACACTCCTGCACTGCTAACCACAGCACTAGGAGCAGATTCTTTGCCGGCTACATCGACGGCAGTGACATAGAAAGTGAAATTCCCGCCCTGTGCGTATGCTGTAAATGATCTGGATTCACCTGTCAGGACAACTTGGCCCTGGTTCTGGAAGCCGGCACCATTTACGGAGCGATACAACCGATATCCGACAACGTCATTTTCAGGCGTTGCGTTAAATGTAATTACAGCTTTGCCATTAGCAACGGATATCCTCACATTCCCTGGTGCATCTGGTGCCTTGCCATTGTCCGATCTCGGGTCGACTTGTGTTGGCATGTC
This sequence comes from Paenibacillus sp. PvP094, assembly GCF_040546835.1. Classification (NCBI taxonomy): domain Bacteria; kingdom Bacillati; phylum Bacillota; class Bacilli; order Caryophanales; family Paenibacillaceae; genus Paenibacillus; species Paenibacillus sp. PvP094. The sequence goes on from NZ_JBEPOM010000001.1 coordinate 4,054,003, forward strand.
TGCATCCGCATCTTCTGGCAGATAATAGGCAAGGGATTCGTGACGGCTCATCCGTGAGAATGCATTTTGCAATTCCTTGATCAGATCGGAGATCGGTTTCTTCCGTTTAATAACCGTCTTCTCCTTCAGCATGTCGCCAGGTGTTTCATCACGAGGGATGTAGTTTACACCATTGTAGGTAATGTATTTTGCTTTGGCGACACCATCATCACTATCTTTGGGAATAAATTTGCTGTTGAAAATATCGGTTACAAATTTGTCAGTCAGTGATGTTGGCAGTTTGCCGCTATAAGCAGATACCGTACGTGTTTCAATGCCCGATGGTTTCTTGAATGAATCTGTCACGAACAGTTGCTTGTCGGTTGCAACGACTTCATTCATAATCTGAGACCAGAGCTGCTGGGCACGTTTACGCTGAGATTTGGTTTCAAGGGTGTTCACAGGCTGTTTGTATCCAACCCACACACCAAGCGTAACATCAGGCGTATAGCCTTCAAACCAGACATCCGCATAGTTTTGCGTTGAACCCGTTTTTCCTACGATAGGTGCACTTTTCGTATACTTATACGTTTCACGAACCTTATCCGCAGTACCTTCGGTAATTACGGTTCTTAACATGTCTGTCATGAGGTACGCCGTCTGTTCGGAGAATGCCTGGACAGGTTCGGATTCATGTTTATAAACGATATTTCCTTTGGAGTCTACAATTTTGCTAATCATGTATGAGTCGTTATATACCCCATTGTTCGCAATAGCTCCGTAAGCATTCGTGAGTTCTTCAACGGTTACACCGTACTGGAGTCCCCCGAGAACACCCGTCTGAGCCTGATAATCTTGCTGCTGAATGGTCGTTATGCCAAGCTTCTTGGAGAATGCCCAGGCTTTTTCGATCCCGACGTCTTCATTGAAGAGTTTGAGTGCAGGAACGTTCAGGGAATAGTTCAGGGCTCTACGAGCGGTTACAAGTCCCTGATAACGATTGTTCGCATTCTTCGGAATATGGAACCCGTTTGAGCCTCCATCCTTAAGAATGATCGGTGAATCATCAATGATGGACGCTGGTTGGACCAGTCCTTCTTCCAGAGCAGGCAGGTAGGCGGCAATAGGTTTCATCGTTGAACCTGGCTGACGCACCATCTGGGTTGCGTAGTTCATCTGTTCATCCTGGAAGCTCCGGCCTTCAATCATGCCCAGAATAGCCCCGGTTTTGTGATCAATCATGATAGCTGCAGTCTGTTCTTTTCCCTTTTTGGGATCGTCCGCAGCAAAATTGCTGTCATTCTCGGCAATGGTACGCATGGTTTTGTACACACTTTTGTTAATCGTTGTGTATATGCGATATCCACCTGTACGCAATTGCTGCTGAGCTTCTTCGAGCAGAGCACTGCTTTCCTTTTGGGTCCCATCCTCGGTAGAATCTGAACCCTCGGAAGTTCCCTCAGCTGCTGTGTCAGAATTCATTTGTTTCATTAAAATTTGTGCAGCCTGGCGTTCGGTTTCCATCATAAGATATGGATAAGTGTTGTAAGCCTTGACGGTCTTCGGTGCCAGTGAACTCTTAATATCAAAAGCAAGAGCTTCGTCATACTCGGTTTGATTGATTTTGCCAAGTTCAAGCATACGGCGTAATACCAGATGCTGGCGGTTGATTGCACGCTCAAAATTATCCTCTACAAAGTCGCCTTTTCCGTTAAAGGCTGAGTAAGAGGAGGGGAGCTGAGGCAATCCGGCAAGATAGGCTGCCTGAGCCGTGTTTATTTTCTCCAGATCATTAATGTTGAACAATCCTTTGGCAGCTGCCTTGATCCCATACACATTATATCCACTGGAGCCGTTACCAAAAGGAACTTTATTCAGATACGCGGTCATGATCTCGTTCTTGGTCAGGAATCGTTCAAGTCGCAAGGACAGCAGTATTTCCTTGACTTTGCGGTCTTCGGTACGATCCAGATTCAAGAACACACGCCGTGCCAATTGCTGAGTCAGCGTACTTCCGCCCGTTTGCACAGACTCTTTCAGCACCTTCTGCTTCACGGCTCGGAGCGTTCCGCTCATATCTACACCTTTATGTTCGTAAAAATGATTGTCTTCAATCGATATGACAGCATCAATAACTTTCTGTGGTATCTGGTCAAAGGTGACCGGACGCCTGTCTTCTTCCGTACGTAATTGACCGATCGGGCTACCGTCGGCAAAGTAAGCAAAGCCTGTGATGGAGTTTTCGCTGACTTTTTGTTCAATCAGGGCCCTGGAGCGGACGGGCTCGTCTTTTACAATGGAACTGACGTATCCCATCAGAGCACCGCCTACAAATAGCGCCCCCATAAAACCCAGGACAACCACCCATTTGACGACACTGCCCAGTCTGCGGGCGAAGCTGCGCTTGCGGGCAGGCTGTTCATCGGGCTTTTTCTTATTAACATCAACCATTCAGTGTCTTCCTCCTTTTAACAGCACTTATTATAGCATAAAAAGGCGGGTTTGCATGCCTGAGAAATACAAGCAATGGTCGAAAATTGCCATTATTTTATGGAATATGAAATTTTTCATGCCTACTAAATCCTGTATGCAAAAATTTGCAGACAACAAAAAAGCGATCCGAGAAAATCTCGAATCGCTTTTTGTGTGATGCTTTACTGAAATTCCAACGATTAACGGTTGTAGAACTCGACGATTTGTTTTTCGTCGATATCTTGGGACAACTCGGAACGCTCAGGCAGACGGATGTATTTACCTTCTACAGCAGCGTCGTTGAATTCAAGGTATGCTGGAAGATGCGAACGGTTTTCCAAAGCTTCCTTAACGGAAGAAAGACCGCGGCTTCTTTCACGCAGGCCGATTACATCGCCAGTGCTTACTTGGTAAGAAGCGATATCGACTTTTTTACCGTTTACTGTTACGTGACCGTGGGATACCAACTGACGTGCTCCTGCACGGGAGTTAGCAAATCCAAGACGGTAAACGAGGTTGTCAAGGCGGCACTCAAGCAAGAACATGAAGTTTTCACCCGCGATACCTTGCATTTTTTGCGCTCTAGCAAACAGAGTGCGGAATTGTTTTTCGCCCAAACCGTACATGTGGCGAAGTTTTTGTTTTTCTTGCAACTGCATACCGTAGTTGCTCATTTTTCTGCGTTGGTTAGCTCCGTGCTGACCTGGAGGGAAAGGACGTTTCAATTCTTTGCCTGTTCCGCTCAGGGAAATGCCGAGGCGACGGCTCAATTTAAATTTAGGACCAGTGTAACGTGCCATGTTTATAGTAGCTCCTTTTTAGTTAAAGTTCATATAGGGCTCTGTTTGCGCTCCAATTTGTTGATGCGGGCAAGGCCACACATACGTCAATCAGGAAAGTTCAGCCGCTGTCCTGAAAGCAACAAAAAGAATGAGGGTGACACAACCGGTAATGCCCAAATTTAAAGACCCATTAGTAGTCTTCATCAACAATTTATATTACAGTTTAAAAGAGACAAAGTCAAGAGTAGGAGAAAGGCAAAAAAACGTCTAAATTTGTCGATAGGTCATTAGGCCCAAAAAAATGGGACAATTTTCTGAAATATGGATGCAAAAAAGCAATAAAGAGAGTAAAATAGAATGTATCTTAACTTTAAATGATCATGTACATTAAGGTTATCGTAAGGTTTTTGCAGGTTTGCGATAACGTCTGCAGATTAATGCATCCCTTTAGAGGTTGCAAAAACGGTGCAAAGGAGCGCCTGACATGTTAGAACATCTAGGAAGTTTACCAGCCAGCATGCATTCGCCAAGTTCGGGCGATTCCGCATCTTCTGCAGCTCAGCGTAATGAGCATGCGTTCTGGATGCAGCAAATGGATATCACACCTTTTGATTTCTCATATTTGAAAAACTTGCTGCAGCAAGCCTATACGGATTGGCTGACTCAGCATGATTCGAACTGGAACGCACCATCTGCGATTTACAGCGTGTGGAATACAGAAGGTACTTGTGTAGCGACGACCGCCGATGAGTCTATGGACAGGCCTGAATCAGTTCAGACGGTAATGATGTGTCTTGAAACCGGACGAGCGGAATCATTGCGGGGTTCAGATGAATACGGGGATTTCCTATACATTGCCGAGCCTCTGTTTTCCAGAATCAACAAGGATATGTTCGCCGTGTTTACAGCTTTCATTTACGAGCCTCATCGTTATGAAATGTCTGAGGAGGTTGTTCGATCCGAGGCAGCGCATTATCGTACTTGCTTTTACCGAAGATTCGAATACATATTTATGGCAGATCTGCTAAAAGCTCATGAGCAAACGGCGCGTGAAGAGCACCGGAGGTCCATTCTTTTTCAGATCGTGCAGCGGATGCATGACAAAATGGACGTGGATGCCATATTGGACGAGGTATTTGACAGTATCGATTATTTGTATCCGACCACACACATGAATCTGTACATGTCCCAAGATCGCAACAGTTCCAATCCGAGAATCAGACCTTTGCTTGTCCATGAACATGGGGAAGATATTTGTCTCCGTTCATTTAAAGATGGACAAACGATAGTTATTCGCTCCGATCAGGGGGAGAATCGTATTGTGGAGGTCGGACTACCGCTCAAGGGGAAGCAGGGTATCTATGGTGTGTTTCATATCGAGATGAATGACGAACTCATGGAAGAGCCGGACTTGCAGCTTATCACCATGATGGCGGATATGGCAGGAACTGCTTTTGAGAATGCCAAATTGCATGAGCAATCGAACATGTTGATTCAGGAACTTCGTCTAATCAATGATTTGACACAACGTCTAAATAGAAGTCTGCAGTTGAAAGAGATTTATAAAATGGCCGAGTTGGAGTTAAAGGATATTTTTCAAGCTGAATCCTGTTGTATTCTTCAATTGAATGACACCACGAATCGTTTTGAGGTGATGTCATCCAACATTGGGGAAATGCGTCATAAATCCTTTTCGCAGGATTATGGTATCGCTGGTCTGCTGTATCAGACAGAAGAACCGCTCATTTTGTCCAATTATGCACAGTACACCAAAGTGTCTTCCGTGTTTATGGAGATTACCAGCTCCATGTCACTGATGGCTTCACCGATTCGAGTCAACGGTCAAGTGAAGGGAACCATTTTGCTGGGTCATCCCAAACAGCAGTATTTCTCATATGATAATTATCGTCTGCTGCAGATGCTGTCCATTCACGTAGGACTGGCTCTCTCCAATGCAACGCTGCATGCGGAGGTTCGCCGTTTGGCCAACCTTGATATGTTAACTGGACTGTACGTCAGACATTATCTCGATAGTGTCATTCACGAAAAGCAGGCCCATGAGTTCTGTGGTTCATTAATTGTGGTTGATATCGATCAGTTCAAACAGGTGAACGACACATTTGGCCATCAAACCGGGGACCAGGTGTTGAAGCAGGTTAGTGATATTGTTAAATCCTCCGTTCGTTCCGATGATATCTGTGCCCGGTGGGGTGGCGAAGAGCTGGCCATTTACGTGCCGCAGCTGGGGATCCGCCAGGCACTCGAGTATGCAGAGGTCATACGCAGCCGAGTGGCGGAAGAGACTAGGCCACCCGTGACCGTATCCAGTGGTATAGCCGAGTGGAACTGGATGGATGACAAGGTCAGTGTGGAATCATTATTCTACCGGGCAGACATGGCGCTCTACGAGGCGAAACATAATGGACGCAACCGGATCGTGCTGGAAGAACAGGAAGTTACACGCTAAGAGAGAACAATTCCATGGATTGGAGTCGTTCTCTCTTTTTTCTTTTGCAGCAAAGTTTGCGTTGATGTGAAGTATAAGGGTATACAGGAGGGGCAGGCTATGGAGAACCTTGGACGGAAGGATGGATTTTAGATGATTACAAGGCAGGGTATGCGTACATTAATGCTGCTTTTGAGTGTTGTTATCCTTTTTGCACCGGGCTGTGGGCTGATACATCGTGAACGTACTCCAGAAGAGGTGTTCTCCATGGCCTTATCCGGAATTGCAGGTAAGGAGAAGCTAGATTTTGTAGGGGAAGCAGGGTTAAGACGAGAGAGCAGCGGACTTTTTGAAAATCAGTTCAAATTTGAAGGAAAGCTGGAAAATCATGATCAGCTAACGCTGCAGACCCGACTCCCTGGAGCTGTCACTGCAGCAGGGTCAAGTAAGGTAGACGGTATGGATGCCGCTTCTGCAAATCTGACTACCCAACCAAGTGGATTCAGCGCCTCTTTTCAGCGAAAAAAGGGACAATGGGAGGCATTGACCGCAGAGCAAGAACCACTCCGTGGCTCGCTGTCCCGTTACAACCCCATCGCCCAATTGGAGAATATTGACCGGATGAACAAAACGATAAAATCCGAATACGGTTCTGGTCGAAGAACAAGGATCCTGCGGATTGAACTGGCACCTGAAGATGCCAAAGCCTGGGCCACAACCCAGTTGAACGACGAGATGAACGCGATTAAGGCAGAATATATGCACAGGGCGAGTAATATCAAAGGGACGAGCAAGGCGAAGCTTAAGAAGGAATTGAGCCAGGTTTGGCAGCAGGGTGAAGCCAGTATGGAGCAAATGATGAAACAGGCTAAAGTACAAACGGTATATCATCTGACTGTGGATAGGAAGACCAGTTTGCCGCTGCGGCTCTCTTCGGAAAGCCAGGTGACGTACCAAGATGCAAGCAATAAAAGCACTAAAGAAGCTCTGGTCATGGATGTTAATTTTAAAACATATGATTAGACGTGGGGTCTTCCTGCTGACGGGATTGCAGTAGCGTGCTACAATAGTATCGTAATTTACCGTTGTTCAATTTTTGAATGGCAGATGACAGGAGGATTTACGAGATGAAGGACCCACGAATTCAGAAACTTGCAGCTAACCTGGTTGGCTACTCTGTAGATGTACAGCCTGGCGAGAACGTGCTGGTTGAGATGATTGGATCGGAACGTGATCTGATTAACGCTATTATTGAAGAAGTAGGCAAAAAAGGCGGCAATGTTTTTGTACAGCTGACCGACAAGACAGTACAACGTGCGATGTTGAAAAATGCTACAGAAGAGATGATGAAAACCTGGGCAGAAATTGACCTGAACCGCATGAAACAAATGGATTGTTACATTGGTATCCGTGCAGGCGAAAATGTGAACGACCTGTCCGACGTGCCGGAAGAAAAAATGAAAATGTATAACTCCCTGTATTCCCATCCGGTACATAGCGAGCAGCGGGTTAAACATACGAAATGGGTTGTGCTTCGTTACCCGAATGCCAGCATGGCGCAGCTTGCGAATACCAGCACGGAAGCATTCGAAGATTTCTATTTCGATGTGTGCAACCTGGATTATGCCAAAATGGACAAAGCACAGGATTCCCTGGCTAACCTGATGAACCGCACGGACAAAGTTCGTATTACAGGACCAGGAACAGATCTAAGCTTCTCCATTAAAGATATCGGTGCAGTGAAATGCTCTGGTCAAAAAAATATTCCTGATGGCGAAGTTTACAGTGCGCCTGTGCGTGATTCTGTAAACGGAACAATCAGTTATAATGCAGCAACCCTGTACAACGGGGTGACGTTTGAAAACATCAAGTTCACCTTCAAGGATGGCAAGATCGTTGAAGCGACAAGTAACGATACAGAACGTCTGAATGAGATTCTGAATTCCGATGACGGTGCACGTCATATTGGTGAGTTCGCGATTGGCTTCAATCCACATATTCTGCATCCAATGAAGGATATTCTGTTTGATGAGAAAATTGCAGGCAGTCTGCACTTTACTCCTGGGCAGGCATACGAAGAAACGGACAACGGAAATCGTTCCTCCATTCACTGGGATCTTGTGCTCATCCAGCGCCCAGACTACGGCGGCGGCGAAATTTATTTTGACGATGTGCTGATTCGCAAAGACGGCATCTTTGTGATTCCAGAGCTGGAATGCCTGAATCCAGACCAATTGAAGTAACCGCGGGATTTTGCTGTTGCTAGGAAAGCGGATTCACGGTATCATGTAGTGGTAATTAATAGATGATACCAAATGTGAAAAGACGGAGGGATTCCTATGTCGAGTAATAACGCGGCTGTAGTGGAAATTGCTCAAACAGCAGGCAAGTTTACTTCTTCAATCGTGCTTCATTCGGAGAACAAGTATATTGATGTGAAAAGTATTCTCGGTTTGTTTACCACGCTGATCAGCACACACAGCTATGAACTTCATGTTCATGGACCAGATGCAGACGAAGCAAAAGCAGCCATGTCAGAAGTATTTGCCAAACATGGCCTGAATGTAAGCATCGCATCCGAGTAATCATTCCAGGAAGCATCTCCGCCTGTCTTGGCGGGGGTGCTTTTTCGTATACACAAATGAACAGGTTCTTTGGGTCCGTTGCCGAGGAGTTAAAATACGTGCTGTCCAAGCCTTCGTTTTGAGTGGTTATTTTGGTCAGGTTCTTGTATTAGCTCCTGATTTCGTCTAATATTAGAGGTAGAACGTCTTTACGCGATTTTTGGGACATAGGGGGGAAAAATGCATGACTTCATCTGATCTGCAGGACCAGCTGAACATGAAAGCGATCAGTCTTCTTCAAGAAGATGCAGATAAAATACAGAAGCTTATTGAAGTACAGATGGAGAATCTGGCTACCCGCTACTGCCCTCTCTATGAGGAAGTATTGGATACACAGATGTATGGGTTCTCCAAGGAAGTCGATTTTGCTGTTCGTGCAGGGCTTCTTCCTGAAGGTGCTGGTAAGCAGCTGGTAAGCGCGCTTGAGCGGAATCTGGCAATTCTATATGAAGCTTTGAACAAAAAGAATGAGCAATAGCCTGCAATCGTGCGGGTCAGAATAGAAGGCATGCAGGCATTTTGCATGCTTTTTTTGTATGTTTTAACGTGGTAAAAATATTGAGTGCGCAGCGTAAGCGACCATAAACGAAAGCAGTCCGGAAACTCGTTTCCGGACTGCTTTTGTTATTCGTTATATATGTCTGAATTTATGTTGCTTCTAACGTTACACCAGGAAGAAGGACACACCCAGAATGATGTAACACAACCAGCAGGAGCAATCCCTCATACCAGTTCGTTGAACCATCCTGGGTAATCGACTTGGCGATAAATACAGATACACCAATGGCAAGAAGCTCAATCGTTGTGAAGACGATATCCATGGTTCTGCCTGTAAAGTAACTCACAAAAATCAGCACAGGTGCAACAAAAAGTGCGATTTGCAAGCTGCTGCCGACCGCAATCTCTACAGCGGCACCGATCTTGTTTTTCATGGCAAGCATAATGGCTGCACTGTGTTCGGCCGCATTACCGATAATCGCAACCAAAAATGCACCAACGAACAGCTCGCTCAGACCAAACTCTTCGGTAAATACCTCGAGAGTACCCACGAGCCATTCACTGACAAAGGCTACCATAACTGTGGCGATAACCAGGTATAGAATCGATTTTTTCTTGGACCACGCCGGCGCATGTTCATGCGGCAATTCTTCGTCTTCATCGACAGTGACATCTGCGAGATAGTTCTTGTGTGTTATCATCGAGAATAAGAGCCAAGCGATATAGGCAATAATCAACAGCCCTGCGACAATCAGGCTAAGCGTATCTGTGTCCTTTTGAGTAATCGAATGGGTGTTGAGAAAAACAGCTGGAATGAACAGGGCAATGATCGCCACAATCATCAGGGAGCCGTTTAGTCCCGCAAGGGAGACGTTGTAATTTTGAATTTTGAACTTGAGTCCTCCGGCAAAGATGCTAAGCCCCAGCACCAGCAGCAGGTTTCCGATAATGGAACCGGTGAGGCTGGCTTTTACCATGTCAAATAGTCCTTCTTTGACCAGAAAAATGGCGATGATCAATTCGGCAGCGTTACCGAACGTTGCATTCAAGAATCCGCCAAGTCGCTGTCCCGCATAATGCGCAACATTTTCGGTGGCTTTCCCTAAAAAACCGGCCACAAAAATAACCGAAATGGCTGAAATCACAAACTGCAGGATCGGATTCCAATGCAGATAGTGGGCGATGGCGCTGAGGGCAAAGAAGACAATCAGCAAAATGGATGAAATCCGGTTTCTCACAACAAACACCTCGGTTAAAATTATTTTGTTTTAAATGACAATGAAAGCCTTATGAGATTATTTTCATATTTCAATATAACCAAATGGTGGTAGGTTGTAAACGCATGTTTTCGAGTTTAATTTGCTTTTTGGGGTGGAAAGGATTTAAAATACGAGTAACGAAGTGAAGGAGGATGTGGCATGGCAGAACAACTTCAACTAGAAGGCGGTAACATCCGGATTGCCGATGACGTGGTGGCGAAAATTGCCGGAATGGCTGCGATGGAGACACCCGGGATTGCCGCAATGTCTGGAGGATTGTCAGAGGGCTGGGCCAAACGTCTCAGCGGTAAAAACGTACAGAAAGGCGTAGGCGTTGAGGTCGGCCAACTGGAAGCAGCCATTGACCTGCGCATCATCGTCCTGTACGAGACACCGATTCATGAAGTATCCCGTATGCTTCAGCAGAATGTGAGAGAAGCGGTAGAGACCATGACCGGATTGCGCGTTGTCGAAGTGAACGTGAAGGTAGAAGGCGTATCCTTCAAAGGCGACGACCTGTAAGGTATTAACCTCCAATTTAACTGGAGCAGATGAACGTTGATGTTCTTTGAGCTCCAGTTAACCCAAAAAAGACTTCACATCCCGAGGATGCGAAGTCTTTTTTTATTCCGGTACACCTGTTAACGAATGCGCCGAATGGATTTGGAATCCCGTGAACGAAGAGCGGGAGAAGTACGTGTTTGCGTTTGTACCGTTACGGATTTGGTTCTCTCTTCCTTAATGACGTCCTGGTTGTTCGTACGCGAGATACTGAGCAGAATACCCATGGCCACCATCATCACAAAGAGTGACGTACCTCCATAACTGATAAACGGAAGGGTAACCCCTGTCACCGGTATGGTCTGGGTCACGCCTCCGATATTGATGAACGCCTGAATGGCGATCAATCCCATGATTCCGATACCTACCAGCGTTCCGAACGGGTCAGGACAGCGCAACGAGACGATAATGCCTCGCCAGATAAAGTACAGATAAACCAAAAGGAATAGCGCACTCCCCAGGAAACCAAGCTCTTCCCCAATAACAGAGAAAATGAAGTCATTATACGCGTTTGGCAGATAATGAAGCTTCATCGTACCTTGTCCAATACCCGAACCGGTCATGCCGCCGTCACCGATGGCCACAAGGGAGCGAAAAAGGTTAAGACTTCCTCCACTAGTGTCGGATAACGGATCAAGGAATGCCTGAATACGCCCGATCTTGTAGTTCTGCTCGGCTGAGGCGGCAGTAGTACTGTCTACAGTGTCTGAAGGAGACATGGAGGAGAAGAGGGCATTCGCGCCGAGTGCGAGTGCCCCTCCCAGTACAACTAGCAGGATCGAACCGATAATATGCTTCATGCTTGCTCCGCCTGCATAGATGACGAGACCACAGGTGGAAACCAGAATGAAGCAGGTACCGAAGTCCGGCTGCAGCATAATCAATCCTGCAATGAATCCGACAATGACTAGGACCGGAATATAACCTGTCTTGAGGTCCCGGAAGCGTTCGCCTTTTTTGGTGATCAGTGCAGAAAGGTATAGGATTATGGCAATTTTGGCGAACTCCGCAGGCTGAAGACTAAAGCCAAAGATGCGGATCCAGCTTCGTGCACCGTTCAACATTGCGCCTGTAACAAGTACGAGCACCAGCAATACCGTGGTGAACAGGAAAAAAGGCGCATAAAGCTTCTTGTATTTATTAAAACGAATGTTCATGGCAAAGAACATACCAACTAAACCGATAACCGCCCACATAAGTTGTTTTTTCGTGAAGTATAGGGGATCATTGTTAAAGCTACTGTTTGCAATTGCAATACTGGAACTGGAGCTGAATACCATCAGCAGTCCAAAGCCCACTAACAATAAAGTGAGGATTAGCAGTTGGAAATCCGGCGTGCCTCTCTTCGTTTTCGTTTGGGCCGATTGTTGTTTCATGGTTTGGCCCAGCCTATGCTTCCAGCAGTTCTTTGAGCTGCTGCAATTTTTGGGCGGCCAGCTTCACGACTGGCTGCGGAACGGTAGAGTCATAATCGAGACCGTGCGGAAAGGTTGCTTTGCCAAGATAAACAGCCTCGACAGAGAGCACGGTATCGGGTTTTTCAAGTTTGCCATCGACCACACGGGTGTTAATACGTACAAAGTATTCTGAGTTGGTGTTGTCATCTTCGATTTTGTAGTCATATGTAGCACGGTAATACTCCCATTGCCACCGGACAAATCCGACTTTCTCGGCGCTCTCATCCAGGTATGCCAAGTCGCTTTTCAAGCCATCCAAGCCTGTATTCTCAAAAATCATAAGCGTCTGATCCTCCTCATAGCTTCCGAGTATAATTCTCGTGCATTTCTCTAGTTCATGATAGTATGTTTCCCCTTCCCGTGCAAGCTTTCCAAAGGCGTTTCGTATCGGTTTTCTTCCAATTCTGCTACAATATACAGCAATAGGTTTGAAGAGGATGGTTCGGACTTGATGAAAGTTCCGTTCAAGATCGAAAGGATGGGGAGAAAATGACAAATAATATATGGTGGGACGATCTGCAAATCCATATGGTGGAATGGCGGCGTCATCTTCATCGCAATCCCGAGGTTTCCTTTCATGAGGAAAAGACATCTTCTTTTGTAGCGGATATGCTGGAGAGCTTTGGTGTTGAAGTGAAACGTCATGTAGGTGGTCATGGTGTGATTGGTACGATTCGGGGGGACAAGCCCGGTCCAGTCGTCATGCTTCGGGCTGATATGGATGCACTGCCCATCCAGGATGAGAAGGACGTAGAGTATGCTTCACAGAAGGCAGGAGCAATGCATGCCTGCGGTCATGACGGTCATGTTTCCATTTTACTTGGAACGGCATTGTATTTCAGCAAGCACAAGGTTGATATCCAAGGCGAGATTCGCTTTTTGTTCCAGCCTGCGGAAGAACTGCTTCCTGGCGGGGCTGTGAAAGTCATTGCGGATGGTGCGCTTGAAGGCGTGGATGTCATCTATGGCATCCATCTGTGGACGCCTCTTCCGGTCGGAGTGGCAGCCAGCAAGGAAGGACCGCTGATGGCGGCTGCTGACGACTTTTACATTGAGATCAAAGGAAAGGGCGGGCATGGTGGCATGCCGCAGTCGACCGTGGACAGTCTGGTTGCAGGCTCTGCACTTGTCATGCAGCTGCAGACGGTGGTCAGCCGTTCCGTGGATCCGCTCCGACCTGCGGTGCTGACGATTGGTACAATGCAGGCAGGATCTGCCCAGAATGTCATTGCCGAGTCCTGCAAAATGAGCGGAACAGTCCGGACGTTTGACGAAGAAACGAGAGCCGAAATGAAAGAACGTGTGCATCGCATCGTTTCTCAGACAGGCGGTGCATACGGGGCACAGACGGAAGTGAACTACATCATGGGTTATCCGCCTGTTGTCAATGATAAGCAAGAAACGGATCGCTTCTTCCGCAAAGCTGTTCAGGTGTTCGGGGATGACCAAGTGCACACGTCTCCGATGCTGATGCCAGCAGAAGATTTCGCTTATTATTTGCAGAAGGTTCCAGGCTGCTTCATGTTTGTCGGGGCAGGGAATCCGGACAAAGACGCCATCTATCCGCATCATCATCCAAAGTTTGATTTTGATGAAGATGCCATGCAGCATGCAGTTAAGCTCTTTATTGCCATGGCTACCGATTACATGGGTGGTAAATAGAATGTTTTGGGTATAGTTGGGCATCCTACTCATAGAAGTAGGGTGCTCTTTTTTTGCAAAATTACCGGGTAGGTGTCGGCTGTAAAGGTTCATTTCTGGGTATGCCGGAACTGAACTTTTTGTCATGAGCATCTATTTTGGAGCACAACGTAATCGGTACCGGATCGGAGGAGCAGACATGGAGAAGACGGATGCTTGTATTGTTCAACGGGATTTTACGATTTTGCTGGAAGTGGGTCATCCGGGATTCGAGCAGGCACGGACACGACTAAGCGTATTTGCCGAACTTGTAAAGACGCCGGAGGGATTCCATACCTATCGCATGACATCATTATCCCTGTGGAATGCTGCAGCACTCGGATGGAGTGCGGAACAAGTTGTTAGCAGTCTCGAGTCCGTTTCTCGCTGGAATGTACCCGCAGCACTTGTGCAGGATATTCGGAGAATTGTAAAACAATACGGAAAATTGAAGCTGCATTGGGAGCAGGATCACCAGCACCTGCGTCTGGTTGGAGACAGTGAACAACTGCTTGATGAATTAAGTGGGCTTAAAACCATAGCGGCCTTTCGGATGGAGCGTGTTGCCCGGGATGAGCTTGTCGTTCGCGGAGAACAGCGGGGCTTGCTCAAGCAAGAATTGACGCGTCTGGGCTACCCTGTACTTGATTATGCAGGCTATCGCCCCGGAACACGTCTTCCGTTTGGTTGGAAGAATGAAAAGAATACACATCATGAAACCGATGTGGATCAGAAAGCCTTTGAACTGCGTTCTTATCAGAAAGAAGCTGTAGACGCTTTTGAGGGAAGTGAGGGCATGGGAGGGAGTGGGCTGCTCGTGCTGCCTTGTGGAGCTGGAAAAACAGTCATTGGCATGGCTGTGCTTGAACGTCTTCAATGTGAATGCCTCATCCTGACTTCCAATACGACCTCTGTGCGGCAGTGGATTCAGGAATTACAGGATAAAACTACCCTTACTTCGGATCAAATCGGGGAGTACTCCGGTCAGAAAAAACAGGTTCGGCCTGTCACGGTGGCTACGTATCAGATTCTTACACATCGAAAATCCAAAGATTCTGATTTTACTCACATTAAATTGCTAAGTGAGAGGGAATGGGGACTCATCATTTATGATGAGGTGCATTTGTTACCTGCTCCTGTCTTCCGGGCAACTGCGGATATTCAAGCTACGCGAAGACTGGGATTGACGGCAACCTTGGTGAGGGAAGATGGATGTGAACAGGATGTATTCTCCCTCATTGGTCCTAAACTCTATGATATGCCGTGGAAAGAGCTCGAGCGGCAAGGGTGGATTGCCAATGTGCAGTGTCAGGAGATACGTGTTCCTTTTTCAACAGATCTTAAAACGACCTATCTGGAGGCAGAAGGAAAACATCAGTTTCGTCTTGCAGCGGAAAATCCCGCTAAGCTACAAGTGATCAGACGATTACTGCGTCAACATGATGGTTTGCCTGCACTTGTGATCGGTCAGTATCTGGACCAGCTCGAAACCATTGCCCGGGAAATTGACGCTCCGCTGATCTCGGGTACGATGTCACAGCACGAAAGGGTAAAGTGGTTCGAATCCTTTCGGCGGGGCGAAATTAAAACCATTGTAGTTTCCAAGGTGGCGAATTTTGCTGTCGATCTTCCTGACGCTGCTGTTGCACTTGAGATATCGGGAAGTTATGGTTCCAGGCAGGAAGAGGCTCAGCGACTGGGCAGGATTTTAAGGCCTAAGCCTGGTGATAATAGAGCATATTTCTATGCGCTGGTATCAGAGGATAGCAAGGAACAGGAGTTTGCATTGCGCCGTCAGATGTTTTTGGTCGAGCAGGGGTATGAATACTCCATAATACATGAACATACTTAAGTCACCATTAATCGTTAGTGTGGGAAAAGGAAAGGCGGGAGCATTGTAATGCATGGACATGAAGCAGTGGATATCGATGAAATAATGGAACTGTCAGCCACAGAACATTCGGTACTTGGTGCTCTTTTTCACAAACATGCGTGTCAACCCTTTTCAGTAATGATGACCACCACTGAGTCTGCGGAAGAAGGATTGAGCGGGGCGGAAGCCAGGTTGGGTTTTATGCGCCTAAGACAAAAAGGGTGGATCGAAGCGGTTCGCAAAACTTGGGGAGAGAACCTATACTACATTCCGCTGCGTTATATCCCTGCATTAACCGTAGCCTACGCAAATAGAGTCGGAAAACATCCATTTTTAATACATGAACAGGATCAGAAGGAGTCTAGAACCCAGATGGTCAGTAGTGATCAAATTCACGTTATTCGTGAAGCGAGGCCTGATATCGCTGCCGAAATCATTCATCTATTGGCCTGGATCGCAAGAGAAGGGCTTACATTGACGAATAAAGGTACGATTCACAAGAGAATGCTGCAGCGGTTGAGCGCTTTGACTCATTTATGCCCTGATGACTTTGCCGGATTGAATTTAAACTACGAACATCCGGATATCTACCCTGTTCATGTCGCCATTATGCTGGATTTGCTGCTTGCTCTGGGGCTTCTCCATAAGGATCAAGAGAAAATAAGGGTACATGATGAGACTCTGAGTCACTGGTTAGAGCAGCCGTGGTCGTGTATGCATCGCGAGATATTCAAGGTGTGCATGGAACGATATGGTGTAACCAGTCCTGCAGAACAACATTTTCGCTATCGCCTGGTCTTGCTCGGTAAAGGACAGGAAACCTGGTTCAATATTTCAGATCTGATTCCGCATTTCAAGGGCAGTGGCAGTGATACCGGGCTTCCTGGATATATCCAGAGCTGGCTAAACGCACTGGCTGGATGGGGGTACGGAGAGAGTGGTGAAAATGCATCGGGTGATTTGTTTTTTCGCTGGTTGGTTGAGCCTGAGGAGCTGTTGCCCTCGAAAGTACAGCAGGAACTGGACAGCGCTAAGAATGTTTTCTTTGTACAGCCTGATTTTGAAATTATGGTCCCGGCAGAGGTAGTCCCGCAGGTCCGCTGGAAAATAGAGCACTGCGCCGAACTGCTGAGCTGTGATCGCATGAGCATCTACCGTGTGACCAAAGAACAAATTGTAAATGCGTCACATCGCGGGTTTACGTCTGACAAGGTGGTGGAATTTCTGCGCCGTTATGCTGCCACGGGAGTCCCCGAGCATGTGTATCACGCGATTCAACAGTGGGGAAATGAGTGGGAGCGATTAAAGGCACAGCGTGGGGGAAATGCAGAGAAAATACAAAGTATACAGCCGACCGATTTCATATGCAGCGAGGGGTCAGGGGAGGATAAGAGTACTGAGATTCACAAGCATGAGCCAAGGGTTGGGCTTAGCGGTCTACGAGAAAGTTTTTATGTGCATGGCAGGCAGGGCTTGATTCAAAATGAACCGGATAGGGCATCTTCGTATACACAAGGACAGCCGATAGTGGAGCAGTCGGATGATTTACCCGCATTCGGCTCCATTCCCGACATGTGGCATAACGATTGGCGGCGATATCATATGTCCACGACACGTCAGATTACGGCAAAAGCGATAGAATGGCAGACCAAGCTGGGACTGAGAAACGAACAGTCCGAGGTATACATTATTCCGGATCAAATTCAAGGACAGGACGATTGGACGCTGACAGGCTGGATTGTACCTGGGGCAGACGAGAGGACAATAGAACGGTGCACCATTTCACCCATGGATTGGGACAAGATCAGATTAATCGTTCCGGAGCAGATCTGAAGCAGGAAGAGCTTATGTTCCCCTATTTTCTATTTGCAGGAAAAACTCTTCTTAACTACCGGGGGATATGCTATGATAAAGTAGTCTACCTTACGTAGAACTTTATATATAGATAGGATGAATTTCATGAGCGTAGCGGAATTGAACACGGTCGATATGGCCCAAGTGTTGACGGGCGCATATGAACTGGGCGACATGATTAACCAATCTGCCGAAGTATCGGATTATTTATATTGGAAGCAGCAAGTTGAGAGCAATCCGGAGGTTCAAGCGGGAATACGCAAGCTGGAAGCCAAAAAGGAACTGTTTGAAGAAACACAGCGTTTTGGACACTTCCACCCGGATTATCATGCTGCAAAAGACCAGGTGAAGGCTCTGGAACAGGAACTGGAACAAATTGAGGCAGTAGCTCGCTTTAAGCAGGCGGAGAGAGCACTCGATGAAATGCTTCACCAGATGTCTGAAACCATTGCTTATGCAGTCTCTACCACAATCAAGGTTCCGAGCAATGACCCGAACCCCAAAGGTGGCGGCTGTGGAAGTGGCGGCAAGTGCAGCTGCGGTTAACTGAATTCCGAATGAATTAAAATCCATATAGACCGGACCTTCTCCTCGAAGCGTCCGGTCTCCATTATAAGAAGGGCGGGGAAAATGATGTTTGCGGAAAGGACAGGATTTATTATTTGGGTTAGTGATCTAAAAGCAGCCCGCAATCTCGAAAAGTATGGTACCGTTCATTACATTTCCCGCCGTATGCATTATGTCGTCATGTATGTTAATGCAGAGCGGGCTGAAGATACGATGAAAAATGTGAAGCGGCTGTCCTATGTGCGCAAGATTGAAAGATCTTACCGTAATGAAATCAAGACAGAGTATGCCAGTAAAACGATGGACAAAACAAGTTTTTACGGGATTTAAAATATACAGTCTTCAACGTTAGTGATTTGGTGGAACTGGACATAAGCGCGGAATAATAAAACATATTTGATCAAAGGTCGCCTTCATGGCGACCTTTTCTTTTGGGATCATACTTCGATCCAGCCTACAAGAACGTGATACATATATAAATACTGACCATGAAGAAATCATAGAAGTACTAAGTGAAGGCAGGATCATGTTATTGGATTGTTAATTAAGATAACATTAAAAGAGTGAATTCACCGAAAATAAGTAAACGTGAAGTAAAATAAATCGTGTACACACGAAATTTTCAATTGGTAATTTTCCACTTTTGCAATTGTAATCGCTTTCTTTTGGTCGAAAACAACACATTTATGAATTGTTAAACTGGAGGAGAAACGTTAAAAAACCTTGTTGTATCAATGTTTATTGGGCCTGACAAAATGACATATTTACGAAAAAATGCGTGATCCCCTATTGTTAAACTACAGCTGCGCCAACAAAACTAACATGCAACATGAATGCTCCAACGTTTTCCTGCAGCGTATGACCCAAACATGAGAAGCGACAGAAGGAGGCGATCCTGTGTGCAGGAAGTAGAAACGGCCAATCGGCAGCAGACATTATACAAGCCGAACATCAGTAGAAAGCGATGGCAAAAGGTCTGGAGAAACTGGCAACTGTATTTGTTTATTGCACCCGCATTTCTGTATTTTCTCATCTTTCATTACGGACCCATGTACGGCATCCAGATTGCGTTCAAAAATTACAATCCGGTACGCGGAGTATTTGGGAGTCCTTGGGTAGGTTTTGATCATTTTGTAAGGTTCTTTGAATCCTATTATTTCTGGGATTTGATGTGGAACACACTGGCGATCAGTTTGTATGAGCTGGCTGTCGGGTTTCCGATTCCGATTATTCTGGCTCTGGCGTTTAATGAACTGAAGCATAAACGTTTCAAAAAGCTGGTCCAAACCGTCACGTATGCACCTCATTTTATCTCAGTTGTCGTGATGGTTGGGATGGTGATTGCTTTCCTCTCTCCATCAACCGGAATCCTGATCCGTTTCGTGGAATGGATGGGAATAGATGCACCCTCATTTCTGACAAGCCCTGCATGGTTTAAGACGGTATACGTTCTCTCCGGCGTATGGCAAAGTGCGGGCTGGGGAACGATCATTTACCTTGCTGCGTTGTCTGGAGTGGATCCTGGCTTGCATGAAGCAGCAATTATAGACGGGGCAAACCGACTGCAGCGTATCCGGCACATTAACATTCCCGTGCTGGTACCAACCATGACCATCCTGCTCATTCTGAACATGGGGAGTCTGCTGGGGGTAGGGTTTGAGAAGATCCTTCTGATGCAGAACCCACTGAACATGGAATCTTCCGATGTCATATCCACTTTCGTATACCGTTCAGGTCTTGAAAATGCCCAGTACAGCTTCTCTACCGCTGTCGGCTTGTTTAACTCTGTAATTAATGCGTTTTTGCTCGTTACCGTCAACCAAATCGTACGCAAGACGAGCGAGAACAGTCTGTGGTAAAGGAGGAGGCTGAATGTTAACCGGTATTCAGGAAACGAGACAAGACAAAATTTTTCTAACCTTGAACTACATCTACGTTACGATTGCTTTCCTTCTTGTGGCGTACCCGCTGGTATATATGATTAGCGCCTCTATCAGCAATCCGAAGGAAGTTGCTTCAGGTGCAATGTGGCTATTTCCAAAAGATATCACGTTTGAAGGTTATGAGCGTGTGCTTCAGGATCAACGAATCTGGTCAGGCTACGCAAATACGATTCTGTATACGGTTGTCGGTACTGCCGTGAACCTGGCGGTCACCATTCCTGCAGCCTATGCGCTCAGCAGAAGAGACCTGGTCGGCAGGGGGTTCTTTATGGGCGTCTTTATGTTCACGATGTTCTTCGGCGGAGGACTGGTACCGAGTTATCTGCTGATTAAGGAGCTCGGCATGATCAACAGCATGTGGGCACTGATTTTGCCTTCCACAGCTTCGGTATGGAATATCATCGTCTCCCGCACCTTCTTCCAGGGAACGATCCCGAGCGAGCTTCAGGAGGCTGCACAGATGGACGGTTGTTCTAATTTTAAGCTGTTTTTCAAAATCGTACTGCCATTATCCATGCCGATCATAGCGGTTATGGCGCTCTTCTACGGAGTAGGTCACTGGAACAGTTATTTTTCAGCAATGATTTATTTGAATGATTCGGCCAAATATCCGCTTCAGCTCGTGTTAAGACAGATTCTTGTCCTGCAGGAAATGTCAGCTCAAGGCTCCGGCATGATGGACGGCTCATCGGCCTCGGCACTGAATAACAAAGCCGAAGTGGCGGCACTCGTCCGTTATGCAGTCATTATTGTATCGACACTTCCGGTCATTATCATCTATCCGTTTTTGCAGCGGTACTTCGTTCAGGGTGTCATGATTGGTTCCGTCAAGGGCTGATCTATACCAAATAAATCATCAAAAAGGGAGTTGCTGTCATGAAGAGAGCTCACAAGAAATCAACGGTTCTGTTAAGTCTGATCCTTGCTGCAAGCATGCTTGCGGCATGCGGAGCATCTCCTGATGGCGGTTCAACCGCTGAACCGGGTACACCGGAAGAGACAGGGGTGAAGCAAGAGGGCTTTCCTATTGTGGAGGAACCAATCACATTGACCATGATGTCCCAGGATGTAGGCGTGGCAGATTGGAAAACCATGCCTGTTATTCAGGAAGCAGAGAAGCTTACCAACATCAAGTTTGAATTTCAGCTTACTCCGATTGACAGCTTTGCAACCAAGAAGAACCTTGTCTTTGCAAGTGGAGATTTGCCTGATGTACTGTACGGAGCCGATCTTACACCGGCAGAGCAGGTGACCTATGGCACCCAAGGCTCACTTATCCCGCTTGAACCTTACATTGATGGGGGATATGCTCCGAACATTAAAAAATTGTTCGATGAGAATCCGGATATTCGCAAATCGTTCACAACGCCAGAAGGACACATTTACGCCCTGCCATTCATCGACAGTGCCGCCGTCTGGTATCGCAGCCCCATGTGGTATAACGGCAGTATGCTGGAAGCGCTTGGTGTAAAAGAACTGCCAAAAACGACAGAGGAATTGTACGCGCTGCTGAAGCGAGTGAAGACAGAAGATCCGAATGGCAACGGCAAGGCCGATGAAATTCCACTGACCTCCGTGAAGCTGGATGATCTGCGCATGTATTTTCTGGGCTTCTGGGGCATATATGACCCTGTCGTTTACGTAGATAAGCAAGATAAGGTGTTTTACAGCCCGATGCAGGAAGGATACAAGGGATATTTGGAATTTATGAATCGTTTGTGGAAGGAAGATCTGCTGGATCACGAAACCTTCTCGCAAACCCCTGAGCAGAAAAAAGCTAAAGGGGAAAACAATCAGATTGCTCTCTTTAACGACTATTACTCCTACTTTACTTTGGGTGGCGATCCGGATGCGGCAATGAAAAATCCGCTTATGACACCCGTAGCGAGCGATATTGCAGGAACGCCTGTTTACGGTATGCATCCAGGACTCTCTGCTAACGGAACATTTGCCATCACAAGTATGAATGAGCATCCTGAAGCAACCATGCGCTGGATCGATTACTTGTATTCCATCGAGGGACAAACGCTCTTCAATCAAGGTCCTGAAGGCACGCTGTGGAAGTATACCAACAAAGATACGTATGAAAAAGAATGGCTGCCTGTTCCTGGAGGCGGTGATCGGGAAGAGTACAGAGGCACCATTACGCCAAACTTCGGCATGCTGACTCCGGGTCATAACTCACCGGAGCTGACGAATGGTCTGACGACCGAATTTGACGAGTGGATAGCGAAGGAGAACGAAGAGAAGCTGATACCGATCGGTAAAGCACCGTTTCCGAATGCGTATCTGACCAACGAACAGCAGGATGAAGCCTCCGCATTGTTATCTGATCTTGATACGTACGTGAAGCAGATGGAAGCGAAGTTTGTAACCGGGGAAGAGCCATTGTCCAACTGGGACGGCTATGTTGAACAGATGAAGAAAATGGGTGGAGACCGGATTCAGGAAATCTATCAGGAAGTGTATGATACGTGGAATTTCGCAGGCGAGTAATCGGATGTGAATCTCCGTTCGCACCACTCTGAAATAACAGAAAAAAAGCCAACATCGACGGCAATCCTGATTGTTCGTCTGTTGGCTTTCCTGTTATTAGCTGGCCGATTCAGTTCCTGCATCACTACCCGTAGTGCGATGAAGCTTGCGATATTGTCCTGGTGTAAGCCCGGTCTCCTTCTTGAATTTACGGATGAAATTCGGTGTATCCAGATATCCGACTTCCTGAATGAGATCTTTCAGAGGGGTATCCGTTGTTTTTAGCTGATGAAAGACCCTGTCGAGTCGTTTTTGCCAAATGTACTGAAGGAAGTTGATTCCGGTCTTCTCCTTGAAGGAGCGGCTCACATGGGAAGGTGAAACTTCAAATTCATACGCAAGCGTATCCAGGCTAAGATTGTGATCTGTAAAATGGGCATCGATATATTCAATAATGCGGTCTATCAATGTCTGCTCTTCCTGCTGCGTATCCTTTTTCACCTCATTGCATAACTGGGAGGCAAGCAAGAGCAGAACGGATTCAAGCTCTTCCAGCGAGCTGCTAAAAACCATGTTGGGAGCAATCTGCTGCAGCATTTGATGTTCTCCAAGTTCCGAAGCAGTCTTAAGGATCGTGTTCAGCAGATCGAAGCTGATGCAGCGCACAAGCAGTGCAGGCAGCATCGAAGACTGCAAACTGGTCACGGATGAGCGAATCATCTGGGAAGCGATATCGATATTTCCCTGTTTCAGACTTTGAACCAGCTTCAGCTGCATATGGTTCGGAATCCAGTAGGAATGGCTCGGTGTCTTGGACATTTCTTCAAATAAAGCGGATGATCCATACTCACCTGGTACGAGCAAATCAAAAGCAGAACAGGCTTCAACGTAAGATTGGGTCAGTTCGTGAAGCTGCGAATAGGCACTTCCGGCACCAATCAACGGAGTTATGGACAATTTTTCCAAAAGTAAGCCTCTTATCTGCTCCATAATCTGTTTTATACGTGTTATCAGATCGATTCCTTCAGCTGAATCAAAACTCATGATTAAACCGAATCGGTCCAGCTGGGGCAGCTCAACGCCATAACCGGTCGCCAGCAGATCAGGCAATTCAATCTGTGCAAGACTGCTTGCAATGCGGCGGCGGAGTTCCATATCGGCATGCTGGGAATCATTCCAGCCAATGACCATGACAAACAAATAATCCTTGTTCAGTTTCAGGTCGAACAGCTGCACCAGTTCAGAAGATAATGGATCTGGATTTCCAGACTTAATTAAGGTCGACAAGTACTGGTTCCGAGCATACGGTTCCTGTAAATCAATGCGGGAGCTGTAATTCTGCAAGGCAGAACGAATCCGTTCCAGTTCATTGGCATTTCCATTTCGAGACTCTCCATCAGGTTTCTTTTCCGGGAAACGGGAAGCGGCAAATTCGACCAGGGTTGAGATAGGCTGATACTGCATCTTGGCGAGAACGAGAGCAATGGCGACTCCGACCAGCAGCACAATACCTATGATCATTATCATGAAACTGCGGACATCCAGTACACTGCTGAAGAACTGGGAGCTTGGCATTACAGTCATGTAGGTCCAGCCGTTGGTTTCCGATTGCACAGATACGATGGAATGATCTTTGCCGTCCAGCGTCCGCTCCTGGATTCCTGGAGTAATGGTTTTAAACAAGGCAGCCAATGCATCTGTACTTAGGGTATCTCCCTGATGGTTGGCCGTTAGTACCTGACCCTCAGCATCGAGGACATAGGTCAGGCCTTGATAGTTTCCGAGTATGGAATCAATCAGGCTCGTAATCTGCGATTCCTTGATAAAAACCATGACCGTGGCGTGGGGGTTCAGACTGTTGGGAGTAATGGGAATAAGGTAAGCAAGCTTGCGGTCCTGTACTCCACCAGTTTTGGTTACCACATCGGCAGGTCTTACGGTAGGATGCTTCGTTTCGTTGAGATCGTTATACAGGGATTGTTTGTCCCATCTCTCGAAGCTGAGATTGTCGGCAAACACCTCAAAATCGGTCAGACCTTTGCTGGAATAAATACGTGTATCATCGTGGAAATAAAGATAGATTTCATCAATCATGGAACTGGTGGCTTTGTACTGATCCAAGGCACGAATGGCTTCCGGGCTGGTTTGGGTATTGGTGACCCGATAGGAAGAGAGCCGATTATCGTAAGAAATGCGGGAAGCAATCTCGCTCAGCTCTTTCATTCGGCTGTCAATGGTTACGTTGGTTTGTGATAACTGGGCCAGACGCGAGCTTTCAATCTCAGTACGGAGGGTTTTAACTGCGTTTTCATAGAGAAATACGGTCATGAATACGAGAGGAATTAGCAGAATGAACAGGTAGGACCAAATGTATTTCAGGAACAGTTTGGATTTGAAATAGTCCATTCGCAAGTGAAATGCTGCCTCCTTTCCATATGGAGAAATGCCATTTCTTTTCTTATAAATGATATCAATAAAAAAACGGTTTGGACATAGCTTTTTCGCACGTGTGCACACGGTTTCCAAATATCGCAGAGAAAAAGGTGTAGATGATGATGCAGAAATGGTTTGAGGATGCGAAGCTAGGGATTTTTATTCACTATGGAATCTATGCCGTGGACGGTGTTGCGGAGTCGTGGTCTTTTTACAATGGACGCATGACTTATGACGACTACATGAAGCAAATGGAGGGATTCACGGCCTCCAAGTTCGATGCCGCGGCGTGGGCGGATTTGATCGAGAAATCGGGTGCCAAGTATGCTGTGCTGACAACCAAGCATCATGACGGAGTTGCTCTGTGGGATACACAGTACAGTGACTTGAACACGGTAAAGAAAACACGGGCTGCGCGTGACATTGTCAAAGAATATGCCGAAGCGATCACGGCGAAGGGACTTCGGCTCGGACTATACTACTCGTTGATCGACTGGTCCCACCCGGATTACCCAAGTGTATATGAAGGTGGCAAGGTGCCGGATGACCCCGGTTCTAGCAATCCGTTCTCCTATCCCTTGGATGGGGTTCAGGATGAAACCAAATGGCAGAAGTTTTTGGAGTTTAACAACCATCAATTGAAAGAATTACTCACCGGATTTGGCAAGGTTGACCTGCTGTGGTTTGACGGGGATTGGGAACGAAGCGAGAAGCAGTGGAACCTGCCGGAATTCAAGCAGTATTTGAAATCAATGCAGCCAGATCTCATCATCAATTCACGCCTGCAGGGACATGGGGATTACAAAACGCCCGAACAAGGGCTGCCGATTACGAGACCAGATGGGCCGTGGGAGTTTTGTACAACGATCAATTCCTCATGGGGCTACGTCCCTACGGATCAGCAATACAAATCACTGTCTCAAATCGTTCGCATGTTCTGCGACTGCATCTCCATGGGTGGCAACATGCTGCTCGATATCGGCCCAAGAGAGGACGGAACAATTGATGAGAGGCAGGAAGCCATCCTGCTTGGACTGGGCGAGTGGATTAGAGCACATGCAGAAGCGGTATACGGGACAAGAGACGGAATTATGAGCAGATATTATGGAGATGGAAGCACGCTCTCGGCAGATGGAAAGACACTCTATCTCTTTGTGCATGGCGATCCGAAGGAAAGCATTTGTGTGAAGGGACTGTGTAACGAGATCAGGAAAGTATCCGTGCTGCATTCAGGCAAAGAACTGACGTATGACATTCACGGCGGGGTTCCGTGGTTTCAAATTCCTGGTACAACCTGGATTCACCTGACGGGTGAAGACACCCATGAACTGACAACGGTAGTGAAGCTGGAGTTCGATGAAAAGGTAGATATGTATGGCGGCTCCGGGGCAGTCGTTACTCATAACTGAATGGAGGGATCAACATGATGCTAAGTGGCGTGCCTATACCACATATCGATATTTATCAGCCGAAACACTACATTTGCCATCGTGCAGCAGGTGGATTGGAGCTAGACGGAAGGCTGGATAAGCCTTTTTGGGATCAGGCGGAATGGACGGACAAGTTCGTAGATATTGAAGGGGATCTTCGTCCTGCTCCGGCCAAGGATACAAGGGTGAAAATGCTATGGGATGATGAATATTTTTATTTTGGTGCCGAGCTTTGGGAAGATCAGATCTGGGCAACGCTGACGGAGCGGGATTCTGTCATTTTTTATGATAATGACTTTGAAATTTTTATTGATCCTGACGGGGACAGCCACGGTTATTATGAATTCGAGATCAATGCGCTAAATACGGTATGGGACCTGCTCCTCATCAAGCCATACCGGGACGGAGGGCCACCGCTGGACAGCTGGGATTTAAAAGGATTGAAGACAGCCGTGTATATTGACGGCGAGCTGAATCGTCCCGAAGGGATTAACCGGAAATGGTCTGTTGAGGTTGCGATCCCGTGGACCAGTCTGAAAGAATGCGCCAAGGAAAAGCGGGCACCCCTGCCGGGTGAATTTTGGAGAGTCAATTTCTCACGGGTGGAGTGGCAGACTGAAGTGGTGGATGGAAATTACCGCAAAATAATGGATCCCGCAACCGGTAAGCCATATCCCGAGGACAACTGGGTCTGGTCGCCGATGGGACTGGTGAATATGCATTATCCCGAACTATGGGGTTATGTTGTGTTTGCGGGTGAGGATGGTCATGACGATTTTGTGCTGCCACAGGATGAACGGATTAAATGGGAGCTAAGAAAGCTATATTATCTGCAGCGTAATTACAGAGAAAAGAATGGGACGTTTACGCAAGATCTGTCATTGCTCGGCTGGATTTCTGAAGTGGAAGTTCATCCTGAGGTTTATGCTGCTACAAGCCTATTTCAAATTTCAGCTGCGACTGCGGATGGGACCGGAAGATGGTTCATTCGCGAAGACGGGAACCTGTGGGAAGAGAGGGATACGAAATGAGTGTGCAAACGTCGGCGTTTTCGCTTACTCCCGAAGAAATGAAATCGATTGAAGATAAACTCCGTATCAAAAAGAAGCTTGTCCAGGCACAGGCTGACGAGATCTTTTCCGTATTTAGGGAGCCGCTGTCCGTAGAAGAAGAGTGGGCGCTCAAGTTTGTGTATGCATACAGTCCGCTTCAGGATCTGGCAGATGTTCCGGGTACACTGTTTTTAAATCACGTAAGATCAACTCTGCGAATACGGCGGGAGGTTCCATGGGGGCAGCGGGTACCGGATGATTTGTTCCTTCACTTTGTGCTTCCATGCAGGGTGAATACGGAGAATATCGAAGATTGCCGAGCGATCTTCTACGCAGAACTGTCCGATCGCATCAAGTCGCTCACGATGTCAGACGCGATTCTGGAGGCCAACTACTGGTGCCATGAAAAAGCAGTCTATACTGGCAGCGACCTTAGGACGGTTTCGCCGCTCACCATGATTCGGAGTGCAAGGGGACGCTGCGGGGAAGAATCAACACTGGCAGTGACCGCACTACGAAGTATTGGTATCCCTGCCCGTCAGGTATACACTCCTCGCTGGGCGCATTGTGACGACAATCATGCCTGGGTGGAAGCGTGGGCTGACGGAACCTGGCATTATATCGGCGCCTGTGAACCGGAGGCCAGGCTGAACCAGGGATGGTTTACGCCTCCTGCCCGTCGCTCGATGCTGATGAATACGAGAGTACTGGGTGGTTACCATGGTCCAGAGGATGTGACACTGGCAACCGAATGGTACACCGAGCTGAATCTATTGGAGAATTACGCTCCAACGAAGGAGCTGACCGTAGCGGTCAAGGATCTGGCCGGAGTTGCAGTGGAGGGTGCTTCCGTGAGATTTGAGCTGTATAACATGGCCGAATTCTATCCGATTGCGGAGTTATTGACGAATGAAGACGGAGAAGTGGTCTTCAAAACGGGACATGGAGATCTGCTCATCCGGGCGGTATATCAGGGACGGTGGCGGGAGCATAAGATCACGATTGACCAAACAGACCGATTGGAACTCGTGCTGGATCTGCAAAATCAACCTGAGCAGGAGAGCGGAGTGATTGATTTCGATATGGTTCCTCCGCCTGAGACGGTGGGAGAGGAACTCCCGGCATTGACAGAGGAAGCGGAGTCGCTCCATCAGCAGCGTTTGTCGGAAGGGACGTATATCCGGACTGCGTATGAAGCAACGTTTGTAACCCATAAGGAGAGCATCGATCTATCTCGTGAGCTAAGACTTCCGGAGGCGAGGGTATGGGACGTCATGCAGAAGGCGCGCGGAAATAGTCATGAAATTGCCGCGTTTCTCAGGGAAAGCTCTCCTGAGCACGGGCAATGGCCGTTATTGCTGCTGGAGTCGCTGAATAGTAAAGATCTGATTGATACGTTCCGTCCGGTCCTGCATGAGCATTTAGCTTATTCGCTTCCGCAGCGTGGTATGCTCCCGGATACCTTGTTTATTCCCTATTTGTTATGTCCGCGCGTTGCCTTTGAAATGCTTGGGCCGTACAGGAAACAATTCCGAGCCGCGTTTGCTTCAGATGAGAGGGACGCAATGGTGAGAGAGCCTTCGCTTCTTGCTGAGGCACTCAAGGAAAAGTTCGCTCATTGGGAGGATCTGCCCAATCTAAAAGGAAAAGGTACAGCAGCAGGAACCTTTCGGATCATGGCCGGGGACGAGGAATCGCTGGCGATCCTGTTTGTTGCCCTCTGTCGCAGCCTTGGCATCCCATCCCGTTTGCATCCAAGCGAACGCAAGCCGCAGTATTGGCAGAAAGGGTCCTGGATCTTCGCGGATCTTGGTAATAAAGAAAAGGGGAAGCAGCGAATGGGAAACATTCGTCTTGTGCAAAACCAGTCAGGAGGAAACATGCCGGAGGCTTCCTACTATGAGAATATTTCCATTGCTCGTCTTGTTCAGGGGAAATACGTGACCCTGCATTTTCCTTATAAAGAGACAAAGCTGTTTGATGAGCCTCTGCCAGCAGAGGAGGGGGCCTATCGCATGACGACAGGCGTACGTTTGAAAAACGGCACGGTAAGAGCTCGATTCACTTATTTTAATTTGAACGAAGGGGAAGAGTCTTGTGTTGCCGTAACCTTCCGCAGCGCCGATGAAGAAATTCCTGTCCTTGGAACGGTGGATAAACACATGGAATTGCGATGGCAGGACAAGAACGTATCTACACTCGAGCATTGCGTAAGTGGGACGGCCTCAGGCATACTTCTTTCCTGGATTGAACCGGACCGCGAACCGACCATGCATTTGCTGAAAGAACTTGCTGACTTGAGGCAAGAACTGGTGGAACGTAACATATCGGTTGTTCTAATTACTGGCTCTGCTGCTACAGGAAAGTCCTTGAAGACGCAGCAGCTCGAGATGCTGCCGTCACAAGTCCGGTTAGGCGAGGCATCACCTACCTCACTGCCCGAGGTGTTCCGCAGCTCTGGAGCGACAGAGTCAGGGTACCCCCATCTGGTTGTTCTGGATGAGGCTTATCAGATTCGTTATGTCTCATCGGGGTATCGGATTGGTGCCGTGAAGGAAGCCATTCAGGTAAGCTCGCAGCTGGCCGGACAGCGCAGTGAACCATTCCAACATGATGGAGGCAGCCTATGAACCCCAAATGGATTATTGGATACGTCGGACATCGTGATTTGAATAATGTACTGGAGGCAGAGCTGAGCCGGATGACGCATATCAATATCGCTTTTGGTCATATACAGGAAGGTATCATTCAGACCAGCCATCTGCAGCATATGGACCGGATTCCAATCATCAAGAAAGCTTTCCCGGATTTGAAAATGATTTTGTCTGTGGGAGGCTGGAGTGCAGGCGGATTCTCGGAGGCAGCGGCGACCGAGCAAGGAAGACAAAAGCTCGCAGAATCAGCTGTTCTGGCAGTGACTACCTATGGCCTGGACGGGATTGATCTGGATTGGGAATACCCGTGCTATGGGGAGGCGGGTATTGCTGCCTCTGCAGAGGACAGAGTTAACTTTACACTTTTGTTAAAAACAATGAGGGCAGCTCTGACGAAGCAAGGTGAGCAAGATGATAGATACTACATGCTGACGATTGCAGCCGGTGCTGACCAGTACTACATTGACGGCACGGAAATGGATCAGGTACAGCAGTATCTTGATTATGTGCAGCTGATGACATATGACATGCGTGGAGGTTTTCAGGTGCTGACTGGACACCATACTAACCTCTATACTGGGACAGGTGATTTATACCGGATTAGCACGGATGCGTCCGTACGCATGTTTCTAAAGGCGGGTGTACCCCGAAATAAAATCGTTATTGGTGCGGCATTTTACTCTCGAATGTGGAAGGGGGTGCCTGACCGTAACAACGGATTGCATCAGATGGCTGAGACGACCGGAGGCTATGGTCCGGAATATACAGAGTTAAGCGAGAAGTATATTGACCTTAACGGATATATCCGGTATTGGGATGATGAAGCGAAGGCACCTTATTTGTTTAATGGCAACACACTCATTTCATACGACGATTCGGAATCAGTAACGGCCAAATGCCGATATATTCTGGAACAGGATCTCGCGGGATTGATGTTCTGGGAATATAAATGTGATGCGTCACATGAGCTGCTGAGAACGATGGATGACGAGCTCGGCGCAGGACGACATGTATTATAGGTGTGAGAAACTGAATACCTTATGCGGAATCCGGCATATCGCGGGTTCCTTTTCTTTTAAAAAGAGATTAATATAGAGAGAAGGTTATTGGTTATCATAGGTTTTTGCTCACTTTTATAAAGAATTAGGCACAAAACGGATTTTGTGAAAAAATCTGAACTTACGCCTTGAGCTTGCGGGACTTATGTTGTAATATATTTGGTAATAAATAGATAGAAAGTCCTATCTGGTGGAGAGTGATTCCCATGCGTGATAAGGTGATGCAACGTTGGAGCACCTACGAGCCGTTTTTCGTAGCTCTTGGAGACAAAAAAGTGGCTGACATCGTCATTACCCATCATGCCAAAATGCGGTATGCAGACCGTATTGAGCCCACACGTAATGATGATGACCATATTGCGGCTTGGTTATGGGAGTGTCTGAAGCAGGACCGTATTACGCCATACTACCGTAATGAGCAGGACGTCTACCTCATCGACGAGGATGTGGTAGTGGTTGCGGAATTTTCCGAGCTTGAAGGTGAATATGACATCGCCGGCAATCCTCTTCACAAGATGATTGTAGTTACCTTTTTGGGGCGAATGTCAGAGACCATTGAGCTCCGTGACCTGAAATCGTATTATTCCTGGTTGAGGCATTCCAGACGAATGACTCTGGTGAAGAACAGTCGGAAGCATAGGTAATTCAGAAGAAACATTTAAGATTTTAGCCATGATATATTCAAGCTACATCGCATGCAGACAAGCTGCATGCTTTTTTTGTTGGAATTCAAGAAATCGGCTACAATGAGGTAAGTGTACAGAAGAGGGGCGAAGATATGAATTTTCATCAGTTGCATATTTTTTACACCGTGGCGGAAAAGGGAAGTTTTTCAGCAGCTGCGCAAGCCTTACATATGACTCAGCCTGCGGTGACGATGCAGATTCAATCACTGGAGGACTATTTTGGCACCAAGCTGCTGCACCGTTCAACCAAGAAGATAGAATTATCCGAAGCTGGGCGAACCCTGCTGCCGCATGCCAAGCGGAGCGTGGAACTGGTCAGGCAGACCGATGAAGCTATGTCGGCCTTCACGCAGATGCTGCAGGGAAGATTACAGCTCGGTGCCAGTTTGACCATTGGCGAATATGTTTTACCGAGGATGCTTGGTCCCTTTGCAAGGCAATATCCCGATATCTCGATCGTAATGAAAGTGATGAATACAACGCAAATTATGGACGATATTTTGAAACACCAGTTGAACTTTGGCCTGATCGAAGCCCCGATCCATCATCCCGACATGATTGTGGAACCGGTGATGCAGGACGAATTGAAGCTGATTGTTCCGGCAGGTCACGCGCTCGCCGATCGTGGGGAAGTGGAGCTTGAAGAGGTTATGGCTTATCCGTTTGTACTGCGGGAGAAGGGCTCCGGTACAAGACAGGTCATGGAAGACCAACTGCAGAAGAAAAACATTGACCCGCAGGACATGAATGTCGTGATGGAGCTTGGAAGTACGGGTGCAGTAAAATCGGCAGTTGAAGCTGGTGTGGGTATTACCATGCTGTCTCCTTCATCCGTTCAGCATGAATTAGCACTTGGTCTCGTGCATATTGTTGAGATCCGCGGACTTGCATTCAAACGACAATTCTATGCCATTCATTTGAAGTCTTCCCTGCTCCCTCTATCCGCAGTAGCATTCTTGAACTACCTGAGACAGCAGGAGCACACTGGAGCGGAAGAAATGATGGATAAAGGAAGTAAGTAATCGTGAACACAACCATGTAGCAAGGAGATGTTGTTAATGGATCTACCTAACGGACGCTGTGATCTTCATACGCATAGTCAGGCTTCGGATGGTATGCAGTCACCTGCCGAAAATGTAAGGCTGGCCAAACAAAAGGGACTGTCAGCCGTTGCAATCACGGATCATGATACGGTAGCAGGTGTGGCAGAGGCACAGCAGACAGGCCAGGAATGTGGTATCGAGGTTGTAGCCGGCGTTGAGATCAGTACCCGCGCAGGAGGCAAAGACATCCATGTGCTGGGTTATTATATGAATATAAAGGATGAACTTTTTCTGGAGCGGCTGCATGGACTTCGTGATGCACGTGAGGAACGCAATCATCGCATTATTGCCAGACTGCAGGAGCTTGGTCTTGATATCAGCTGGGAGGAAGTTATTGAGGGGCTGGGACGTCCTCTGGAGCCGGATGAGAGCATTGGCAGACCGCACATGGCTGATGTCCTGGTCAGCAAAGGCTATGCTGTCGATATGAGGGATGCTTTTGATCGATATCTGGCGGAAGGTAAGCCAGGCTTCGTGTCGGTTCCACGTGTCGCTCCTGAAGATGCCTGTCAGTGGATTAGAGAGGCAGGGGGAGCCGCAGTAATTGCACATCCGGGTCTCTATGGAGATGATGAATTGGTTCGCCGGATCATTGAGCATTCTCGTCCGGACGGAATTGAAGTATTTCATTCCGACCATGGCCCTGAAGAGGAACACAGGTATGCCGCATTGGCACATGAATTTGATTTAATTGTGACAGGTGGCTCAGATTACCACGGTGTGAGACAGGGAGTTGTTTTTCACGGGGATCTGGGGAGCAAGACGGTAGCATTGGATGTGCTTGAACAACTGCGGACAGCGGCAAACCGCCAACTATAACACATTGAAAAGGCCCAGAACACGATATTCTCTGTTCTGGGCCTTTTTTTGTGTCATTTTGTTTGTGGTTGCACCTGCCGCCTATCCGTTTTTGATGGTGGATGGCAAGCTTTTGACCAACTCTTCATTGGGTGTCACAAACAGTGTTTTTTGATGATCGTAGATGACGAAACCTGGCTTGGCACCGCTTGGTTTCCGTACGTGACGAATAAAGGTATAGTCCACAGGAACACTGCTTGATTCCTTGGCCTGACTGAAATAAGCTGCGAGCTGTGCTGCTTCTTCCAGCGTAGCTTCCCCAAAGTCCGTGCTGCGAATGACAACGTGTGAACCCGGGATGTCTTTGGTGTGCAGCCATGTATCATTGGCCGACGCCAGACGGTTAGTGACATATTCATTCTGCAAGTTGTTTTTGCCTACCAGAATATCAATCCCCTCAGTCGAGGTAAACTGATGTACGGTTGGACGGTCGTTTTTCTTTTTCTTCTTGCCTTTTTTGTTGCGGTCGCGAAGATATCCCTGCTGAACCAGTTCTTCACGGATCTCTTCAATATCGTTCATGGAGGCGATGGATAGCTGCTGCAGCAGGTTGTCCAGGTAGACGATCTCGTCCTTGGTTTTGCCAAGCTGCTCATGAATGACAGCCAGACTATTCTTATATTTGTTGTACCGCTTGAAGTAACGCTGCGCATTGTCCGATGGTGTAAGCAGGGGATCGAGTGCGATGGTAATGGTTGCCTGATCTTCATCATAGAAGTTTACAAGCTCAACGCTTTTGTCTCCCTTGCTAATCTGGTGAAGAGAAGCAAATAACAATTCACCCCATAATCTGTATTTTTCCGCGTCATCGGCTTCGAGCAGATCCTTGTTCAGATTGTCGAGTTTTTTGACGTTTTTGCTTCGTTCATTTTGCAGAAAACGCAGCAGATCACTTACCTTTTGCTTTACCGTATCCCGCTCGGCTTTATCCCCGTAATAATCCTCCATGCATTTGCTCATCGTGTCATAGGTCTTCTCCGCATCCTGAATACTCTGAAGACGGACAGCTGAGAAGATCATTTTCCCTTTGGCATTCAGTCCTGTGATAGGGGTGTAGTTATTCTCTCTCACAGGTTCCATCACAGAATCAAAGGCATTCCAGAGGGGGTTCGCCTCGGCCGATGCGTCTCCATTGTCACGATTAGAGGCACGAGCAGCAATCTCGCCTGCGATCAGCGGACTCAGGCCGCTGAATGAATTCACAAGCCAGCGGGCAGCCTCTTCTTCCGTTTCAGAGTAACCCTTGAGGAATTCAACGCTGTTCACTTCCAGCGGATTGACTTTGTGCTGTTCTGGCGGAGCAGTGTAGGAGAAGCCGGGCATGATGACCCGATAGCTGCTGATGGAAGGGGTAACGTGATGTATACCGTCCAAAATCGTTCCCGTGACCGGGTCGAGCAATACGATATTGCTGTGACGCCCCATGAGCTCAATGATGATTCGTTTTACGGATACGTCACCGAGTTCGTCGCGTTGACGAACGTCGATGTGGATGATCCGTTCCATGCCGATCTGACGAATCTCCTCTATAATGGCTCCCTCACAGTGCTTGCGCAGCAGCATGCAGAACATTGGTGCTTCTGTAGGGTTTAAGAATGTCTTCTCCGTAAAGTGCACACGGGGATACGTCGGACTGGCCGATATCAGCAATTTGCTGTTCCCGCGTTGTGCACGAAGGGTCAGTACGACATCATGGCCGTTAGGCTGATGAATTTTGCTAATGCGGCCGCCTTTGCAGCCCTGCAGTTCGTGTACGATGGCTCGTGTAACAATGCCGTCCAATGCCATATTTTTCAACTTCCTCTCTATCTATAACTGAAACACACAACTGGAATATGTAGAAATCAGAACCGGTTGCAGTTCGTTTGTCACTTGCCTTCTTGCATAAGATAACTCGGCTTCTACTGCGTTATGACCGCAGACTTTTATTTTAGCCTATTCTGTCCATCAGGGAAAGGATTCACCATCCGGGTGCTAATTGGGGTCCTGTCCGAATACATATAGAGCAGGTAGTTTGTCCGGCGTAACATACAGCTGCCTGTTAGCGATCACGAGCAGCTGTATGAACGTCTTTTACAGGAAATATAGACTGGGAGGGGAACCTTGAAGCATGGAACAGACCAAGTGGCATCAACTAAGCGTAGAAGAGCTTCGCAGCACGCTTGACGTCAGTCTGGAGGAAGGATTGACGGATGAAGCTGTTGCGCAGAAGAGGAAGGTCGCCGGTTCAAATGAGCTGAGTGAAGGAAAACGTATATCCCCAATTACACTGCTGCTTAACCAATTTAAGGACTTTATGGTGCTCGTTTTGATGGGGGCGACACTGGTGTCCGGATTGCTCGGAGAATATTTGGATGCCGTTACCATTGTGGCGATTATTGTGTTAAATGCCATTCTGGGCTTCGTACAGGAATTTCGGGCTGAGCGTTCCCTCCGCGCATTGAAGCAGCTGTCCGCACCTCTTGCCAAAGTTCTTCGGGCAGGTCAGGAAGTGCAGCTTGCTGCCAAACAGCTGGTGCCTGGGGATATCATCCTTGTCGAGAGTGGAGATCGCATCCCGGCGGATGTAAGATGGCTGGAAACGAACAGTCTGGATGTGGAGGAATCAGCACTCACTGGAGAATCGGTTCCGGTAAGCAAGCACTGCAACCCCATTGCAGACGATGCCGTACCGCTCGGCGATCAGAAAAACATTGGATTTATGGGCACCATGGTTACCCGCGGGACGGCCAGAGGCGTTGTCATTCGGACAGGCATGGATACCGAGATGGGCAAAATTGCCGATCTTATCCAAAATACCGAGGAACAGGAGACGCCGCTTCAGCATCGTTTGGAGCAACTGGGCAAAATACTCATCTTTGTCGCACTGGGGCTTACCGTGATGGTTGTTGTAGCTGGTATTTTGCATGGACAACCGGCGATTGGGATGTTCCTTGCTGGCGTCAGTCTGGCGGTGGCTGCCATACCTGAAGGTTTGCCGGCGATCGTCACGATTGCACTTGCGCTGGGTGTGCAGCGAATGATTAAGCGCAAAGCCATTGTACGAAAATTACCTTCTGTCGAGACACTTGGTTGTGCCTCCGTGATCTGCTCGGACAAGACAGGGACATTAACCCAGAACAAGATGACAGTGACCGATGTATGGCTGGAAGGTCGCAGTATCAAAGTCACCGGGGACGGGTATGCACCGGAAGGACAGATGCTGGAAGACGGCCATACGGTGGAGCTGAAGAGTGATCAGACGCTGCGAAGACTGCTTCAGATCAGTGCGTTATGTAACAATGCGAGTATTGTGGAAAGTTTCTCAGAAGAACGCAATAAGAAAAAGGGTAAGGATGGCAAGAAGGAGGCGATCAAGGAGGATGGCGTCGTATGGGAGCTGAAAGGCGATCCAACCGAAGGAGCGCTCGTCACCCTGGCTTCCAAAATGGGTCTTACTCCTGCCGGTCTCAAAGAGTTATATGTACGTCAACAGGAGTTCCCGTTCGATTCGGACCGCAAACGAATGTCTGTCCTCATCCAGCATCAGGGAGGCCGCATGGTCTACACCAAGGGTGCCCCTGATGTGTTAATTGGACAATGTAGCTATATTTTATGGGAAGGCAAAGTTGTACCTTTCACCGGAACGTTGAGACAGAAAGTGATGGCCGCAAACGAGAAGATGGCCGGAGCAGCCCTGCGTGTCTTGGGGATGGCTTATCGTGAAGTACGCCCTGAGGAAAAAGTAGATGACGAGCATGCTGCCGAAAATCAGCTTGTGTTCGTTGGACTTGCAGGCATGATTGATCCACCTCGGAGAGAAGTCAGAGATGCGATTGCAACTTGCCGCAGAGCGGGTATCCGTACGGTCATGATTACGGGTGACCACGGGACTACTGCAGAGGCGATAGCCCAGCAGCTGGGCATTCTTCCGCGGGGCGGAGGTTCGCTAAGCGGGCAGCAGCTGGCAGGATTGACGGACGATGAGCTGGATAAACAGGTGGAAGGTATCTATGTCTTCTCTAGGGTGTCACCTGAGCACAAGCTCCGGATTGTAAAATCCCTGCAGCGCAAAGGCCATGTCGTAGCGATGACCGGGGATGGTGTCAACGATGCACCAGCGATCAAAGCGGCGGACATCGGGATTGCGATGGGAATTACAGGTACGGATGTGACGAAAGAGGCATCGGCCTTAATTCTCAGTGATGATAATTTTTCTACTATTGTAGCGGCGATTGAAGAAGGGCGTAATATATATGAGAATATTCGGAAGTTTATTCGGTACTTGCTTGCTTCCAACGTGGGCGAGATTTTGACGATGTTCTTCGCGATGATGATGGGACTGCCGCTGCCGCTCGTGCCCATCCAGATTCTATGGGTGAACCTCGTGACAGATGGCCTGCCGGCCATGGCACTGGGTGTGGATCAGCCGGAGAAAGACCTGATGGAGCACAAGCCACGCGGCGCCAAGGAAAATATTTTTGCCCGGAGACTTGGCTGGAAAATCATCAGCCGCGGTGTATTGATCGGATTATGTACATTAGGTGCGTTCTGGCTTACCCTTAAAGCAGCTCCGGATCAACCGGGTCAGCTTATCAAAGCACAGTCCGTCGCTTTTGCAACACTTGTTCTGGCGCAGCTGATTCATGTATTTGACTGCCGGAGTTCACGCTCCATCTTCCACCGGAATCCGCTCCAGAACAAATATCTGGTTCTTGCGGTGATCTCGTCCGTCGTGTTGATGCTGGTTGTGATGTACGTGGAGCCGCTGCAGCCGATCTTCAAAACCGTACCGCTCGGCATGCGTGAATGGGCCATTTCCATTGTTGCCGCAGGTATCCCAACGTTCCTGATGGGGGCAGGCAGTGTCTGGGGTGGCCGTCGTAACCGTCGCCGGATGGGTCCTGGAAGCTTCGTACCGAAAAGTACAAAGTTTTCGGCATAAAATCAATAGCATTTCCTTATCGTTTTCGTTATGCTATCCTCAAAATGATTCGGGGCGAAAGCCTTCGACATTTTGCAGGATAGCTTTTTTGTGTAAACAGGCAAGAATAACGCTTTGGCAGCAGACTGCCAAAAGGAGTGGGCAAGGATATGGAATTTACAAAAATGCACGGACTTGGCAACGACTTTATCGTTGTATTTGGAGAAAAACAGCTTCCGGCTGATGCAGCAGAGCTTGCTGTGAAATGGTGCAACCGTTTCTTCGGCATCGGTGCGGATGGACTCGTTTATATACTGCCTTCAGAGAAGGCGGATTTTCAGATGCGCATTATGAACTCTGATGGTTCGGAAGCGGAACAATGCGGCAACGCGATTCGCTGTGTAGCGAAGTATGTTTATGACCATGGCCATGTGACGTCGGAGCACATCACCATTGAAACCATCGGCGCTGGTGTGCAGCCGGTAACCCTTAATGTACTTGACGGCAAAGTGGCAACCGTTCGTGTAGATATGGGCGAGCCTATTTTGGACGGGCTTCAGGTTCCGACAACAGTGGATGCCAACCCTGTGGTTGACCATACGATTGAAGCGAACGGACAGGAGTTCAAATTCACGGCAGTTTCGATGGGAAATCCCCACGCTGTCATTTATGTAGATGATGCAGTGAACTTTGATCTCTCGACTTGGGGGCCGGTGCTGGAAGTTCATCCGATGTTCCCGAAAAAGATCAATGTTGAGTTTGCCACTGTGCGTGATCGCGGATTCGTCGATATGCGTGTATGGGAACGCGGTGCGGGTCCAACCCTGGCTTGTGGGACCGGAGCTTGTGCAACGCTTGTATCCTCCGTATTGAACGGACACACGGATCGTACAGCAGTTATTAGCCTCAAAGGCGGGGACCTGCATATTGAGTGGAACGAAGCTGACAATCACGTGTATATGACCGGACCGGCAGAGGTTGTTTTCAAGGGAGTCACATCATAAGATAACAGATTAAGCCAAGAGGCCTTCGGGCCTCTTTTTTTGACTGAATTTCATGGAAAACCTGTGTTTTTCTACGTTATTGATCGGCTTTTGTGTTACATTAGTATGAAATGATCAGCTAGGCGGGGGGAAAAGGGATGAAGGCGGATTTGCGGAGTGTCTTGCAGGAACGAGTTCTCATTGGAGATGGGGCGATGGGAACATATCTGTACCAAATGGGTTTCCCGGTTGGAATTTCATACGAAGAATTAAATTTGGTCTCACCTGAAGTGGTAGCAGATGTGCATCGTCGTTATTTGGAAGCGGGTACTGAAATATTTGAGACCAATACGTACTCTGCCAACTATGACAAATTGTCCAAGTTCGGACTGGAATCGAAGGTGACGGAAGTCAATCGTGCGGGTGCACGCATTGCCAAGGAGGTCGCCGGTTCAAACGGATACGTTCTAGGGGCCGTGGGTTCCATTCGTGGAGGCAAGCGGACCAATGTATCGACAAGCGAACTGAAGCGTTTTTACGAACAGCAGATTTTTGCCCTGCTTGAAGAAGGGGTTGACGGGATTCTGCTTGAAACCTTCTATGATATCGAAGAGATGGATATCGCCCTGCTGCAGGCTCGCAAGCTGAGTGATCTGCCGGTGATTGGGCAGTTTGCAGTTGAGGATATTGGACATACGCTGGATGGATACACGATGCCGGAAGCGTTCCGGATCATGCGTGAGCAGGGTGCGGACGTGATTGGGTTTAACTGCCGTTCCGGTCCAAACGGAATTATGCGTGCCATGGAAACCGTATCCGGGCGAATCGGAGTTCCGATGTCTGTTTACCCTAACGCGGGTGCGGCAGACTACGTCGATGGCCAGTTCCGTTATGGTGCCACACCGGAATATTTCGGGCAGACCGCGATGCAATTCGCCGATCTGGGCGCCCGTATTATCGGTGGATGCTGCGGTACAACGCCTGATCATATTGCGGCAATCGCACAGGCTCTTTCCGAATACACTGCAGCACCCATCGTCCTGCCTGACCCAACAGAAGCAAAACCGCGTATCGTACTGCATGAAAATGTGGATGAACGGTCCGGCCGTGGTGGACAGCCGACCATTGTGGATCTGGTCAAACAGCGCCACACGGTTATCGTTGAACTCGACCCGCCTCGTGACCTGGATATTGCCAAATTCATGAAAGGTGCCGAAACACTGAAAGCCGCTGGTGCGGATGCGCTGACACTGGCTGACAACTCTTTGGCGGTAACCCGCATGAGTAATATGGCTCTGGGACATCTCGTTCAGGATCGTACGGGCTTACGTCCGCTTGTACATATTGCTTGCCGTGACCGAAATCTCATTGGGACCCAGTCACACATGATGGGTTTTGACGCTCTCGGTATCAACCACGTGCTTGCGGTTACAGGTGATCCAGCGCGTTTCGGTGATCTTCCCGGATCCAGTTCCGTATACGATCTGACTTCATTTGAAATTATACGTATGATCAAGCAATTGAACGACGGTGTGGCTTTCTCCGGCAAACCGCTTAAACAGAAGGCAGGTTTTGTCATCGGAGCAGCGTTTAACCCGAATGTGAAACATCTGGATAAGGCGGTTCAGAGGCTGGAGAAAAAGATTGCCTCCGGAGCCGATTACATTATGACGCAGCCTGTCTATGACCCGCAATTGATCGTAGCCATGCATGAGGCGACCAAACATTTGGAAGTGCCTATTTTCGTTGGTGTAATGCCGCTGGCAAGTGGACGAAATGCAGAATACCTGCACAACGAAGTTCCAGGCATTCAGCTGTCGGATGAAGTTCGTTCTCGCATGGCTGGTCTCGAAGGAGAAGAAGGACGGGCTATGGGCGTGAAAATTGCCAAAGAGCTATTGGATGTGGCAACAGCCCATTTCAAGGGGATCTACCTGATGACTCCGTTTATGTTCTACGGCATGACTGCCGAACTGACCCAATATGTATGGGAGAAGTCCGAGCACCAATGTCCTACTTGTTTCAACCCTAATAATCAATTACAATAGTGTAACGGATGTGATGCCGATGTCATTCAGTATGACCGGATACGGTCAATCCGCCTTTCATTTTGGAGGCTACAAGGTACAATTGGAGATCAAATCCGTCAATCATCGTTACTGTGAAGTGATGATGCGCATGCCGAAAGAATGGACATGTTATGAAGACGGATTGAGGAAAAGAGTACAGAGCCGGCTGAAGCGCGGGCGGATTGATGTTTATGTAATGAAAGAAAAAGATGAAGATCAGGCTCTTCCTGCCGTGCTTAATGAACAGGCAGTCAGGGCCTATCTGCAGGCAGCAGAACAGCTGGAATCCCGCTTTGGGATGCAGGGCAAACCGAGCATTATGGACATGCTTTCATTGCCGGATGTCATGGTTCATTCCGATGGAACGAGTTCAATTCCGGAGGAAGAGAAGGACGAATGGGAGCGTGTGCTGCAGCAGAGTTTGGAAGAGGCCTTGTCCAGTCTGGAGCAAATGCGCGCGCGTGAGGGTCTTCATCTGGCCAGTGATCTGGAACGGCGGATTAGTCGTCTGGAGTCGCTGCATACCGAGATGCTTGCTCTTGCACCTACTGTGGTATCAGATTACCGCAACAAGTTAAGACAAAGGCTTACGGAAATGCAGGAGGAAGGCTCTTTCCCTTTTGACGAGCATAAATTGGGTATGGAAATTGCTGTGTTTGCCGATCGTTCTAACATAGAGGAGGAGCTTACGCGTCTACTCAGCCACTTCGGACAGAGCAGGGAACTGCTGAAGAGCGAAGAGCCGGTAGGCCGCAAGTTGGACTTTCTTATTCAAGAGATGAATCGGGAAGTCAATACGATTGGATCAAAAGCCAACCATTTGGCTCTGGTGAACCGTGTTGTCGAGATGAAGGCGGAGCTGGAGAAAATTCGCGAGCAGGCGGCGAATATCGAATGAACGGCCATATTTCGGCAAGAGAGTCGCATGTATAGGGGGAAGAACCTGATTATGGCAATCAAACTCATTAACATTGGATTCGGTAACATCGTATCGGCGAACCGGATTATATCCATCGTAAGTCCGGAATCGGCGCCGATCAAGAGAATTATACAAGAGGCAAGAGATCGTCATATGCTGATAGACGCAACGTACGGAAGACGTACTCGTGCCGTGATTATCACGGATAGCGATCATGTCATTCTGTCGGCGGTTCAGCCTGAGACGGTCGCCCATCGTCTTTCTTCGAAAGATGATGACAACGACGAATAAAATGGAGTGTAATATGTCTAAGGGATTACTGATAGTGTTGTCCGGCCCATCTGGGGTCGGGAAGGGTACAGTATGCAGCGCTTTGCGCAAACGTGTGCCGGAGTTGATCTATTCTGTGTCTGCAACGACTCGCCAGCCTCGTCTGGGTGAAGAGCATGGTGTGAACTACTTCTTCAGAAGTCATGAAGAGTTCCAGAACATGATTGCTGAAGACCAGCTGCTGGAGCATGCAGAATATGTAGGTAACTATTACGGAACACCACGTGACTTTGTGGAGAAAACGATTAACGAAGGCCGCGACATCATTCTTGAGATTGAAGTTCAAGGCGCGTTAAAA
This sequence comes from Paenibacillus sp. PvP094, assembly GCF_040546835.1. Lineage (NCBI taxonomy): Bacteria > Bacillati > Bacillota > Bacilli > Caryophanales > Paenibacillaceae > Paenibacillus > Paenibacillus sp. PvP094. The sequence goes on from NZ_JBEPOM010000001.1 coordinate 4,097,249, forward strand.
GTGAAAGAGAAGTTCCCGGAAGGGATTTTTGTATTTCTGCTGCCTCCTTCATTGGACGAGCTCAAAGATCGCATCCAGGGACGCGGTACGGAGAGTCAGGCAACAATTGATCACCGAATGTCCGTAGCCGTGGATGAGATTAGTCTGCTGGAGCAGTACGATTACGCTGTCGTTAATGACGAGATTGATTTGGCGTGCAAACGAATAGAAAGCATTATTATCGCCGAACATTGTAAGATCAATAAATAATTTTTTTGGCTGCCGCAGGATGCAATTATTCGGAGAACTGCTGACATATATCTATAGATGGTCAGACGAAGTTCGGTTCATGTGAACGACTGAATGGTTGCATTCTGTTAGGCAGGTCAAAGGGATTATACTAATGCAAAGAGGTGTTTTGTAAACATGCTGTATCCTTCTATTGATGAAATGATGAACAAAGTCGACAGCAAGTATTCTCTTGTTGTTGCTGCTTCCCGCCGGGCCAGACAGCTTCGTGAAGGCGAAAAAACGGATCTGAGAAATGCAAGATCCCATAAACAGGTTGGCGTTGCACTCGAAGAAATTTATGGTGATCATCTCGTTGTCATCAAAGGACAGGACGAAGAGGAAGAAGAGTAAGCCGCCTGCGGCTGCTCTTCAACTGCATACGGCGCAAGCCGGACTTATTTGACAACCGCGAGGTTGTTATTTTTTTCTCTATTCATCGTTTAAACGTCGTATATATCGGGGGAAATAACCATGTTGAACGGTAAAAAAATCGTACTTGGCGTGACTGGCGGCATAGCCGCATACAAGGCGGCTACATTATGCAGTAGACTGGTGCAAAAAGGGGCGGACGTTCATGTCATTATGACGGACTCTGCCAAACAGTTTATTACCGAATTAACGCTGCAAACGTTGACCCGAAATGTAGTCTACAGTGATACATTCGATGAGCGTGAGCCATCGGTCGTATCACATATTCATTTGGCCGATATGGCCGATCTGGTTCTGGTTGCCCCGGCAACAGCCAACGTTATTGCCAAAATGGCACATGGCATGGCCGATGACATGCTATCCACAACACTGCTGGCAACGACCGCTCCGGTAATGATCGCACCTGCCATGAATGTTCATATGTATGATCACCCTGCTGTCCAGCACAATATGCGTCTACTTTCCGAGCGAGGAACACTGATGATTGAACCAAGTGAAGGACAACTCGCATGTGGATACGTGGGCAAAGGGCGACTGGAAGAGCCGGAGACGATTGTCGAGGTGGTTGAACGTTTTTTTGAAGATCAGGAGTCAGCCAAACCGGGCTTGAAACAACAGGCCTCATTGTTAAAAGGCAAAAAAGTGGTTGTGACGGCCGGAGGGACGATTGAGCGTATTGATCCTGTCAGATATATTACCAATGACTCTTCCGGCAAAATGGGATTTGCTATAGCTGCAGCAGCACGTGATTTGGGAGCAGAGGTTACGCTCGTTATGGGCAGTACACAAGTTCAGCCGCCAACAAATGTGGAAGTGATTCAGGTGCAGTCTGCCCAGGATATGTACGAAGCGGTCTCGAGTCACTGGGATCATGCTGATATCGTCGTTAAGGCTGCGGCAGTTGCCGATTACCGTCCCAAGGAAGTACATGAGGAGAAAATAAAAAAGAAAGGCGATACGCTATCGCTGGAACTTGTGAAAAATATAGATATTCTTGAAACATTAGGGAAGCAAAAGAGTCATCAATTTCTAATTGGTTTTGCCGCAGAGACCCATTCTGTAGAGATGTACGCAAGGGAGAAGCTGGAACGGAAAAACTGTGATCTGATCGTAGCCAATAACGTTGCCCGTCCGGGTATCGGATTTGGAGCAGATACCAATGCAGTTCATATATATGACCGTGAAGGGTTGGTGGAAGAGCTTCAGGTGATGTCTAAGGAGGACATAGCTCACCGATTGCTTGCGATTGCGGCGGAGCGCATTGCCGGGAGGAATTAAATATGGAGATCGCCAAGGTTATTGTCGATGTTCCGGTGAAACAGACCGATCGGCCCTTTGATTATCTGGTGCCGGAATCGATGCGTGATTGGATTGAGATTGGCAGTCGGGTAGGTGTGCCGTTTGGACATCGAACCGTGCAGGGATTTGTGGTTGATCTTGTACCGCGTACCGGTACAGAATCCTTCAAGTTGAAACCCATTCAGGAACTGTTGGACATTGTTCCCCCCTTGTCAGAAGATCTGGTGCAGCTCGCGGAGTGGATGAGTGAGCGATATGCCAGCAACCGCATTTTGTCGCTGCAGGTCATGGTGCCGACTGCACTGAAAGGTAAAGCAGAACGATATATCTCTATTGGGGATGCACTGGATGGACAGCAGGCCGGAGCACGGTCGGATGAAGATGTCCTCTTCGTGTGGGGAGAGGAGTCCACCTCCGAGAAGGTGCAGCAGGACATTATACGTTTTGTTCAAAGTCGGGGGCAGGTGCCTTTGCAGCAATTGAGCCGTAAATATCCCAATCATGCAGCGTTGATCAAAAAGCTTCTGCTTGGCGGTGTATTGCTGGAGAGCCAGGCAATCAAGGACAAGCTGAACAAAAAAACAATGAAGGCAGTGGATTTGGCGGTAGATACGGCTGCTGCGCAGGAGGCACTTGCATCTTTCCCCGCTAAGGCACAGCGGCAGAAGGAGGTTCTTGCTTTTCTGCTGGAAATGAAAGAGCTGCTGCCGATGCCGATGAAAGAATTGCTGGCCACGCTTCAAGTGTCTGCGGCTACCGTCAAAGGGCTTGAGGAGAAAGGGCTGCTGGTAACGGAAGACGTGGAAGTCTTTCGTGACCCTTACCAGGGCAGAAAGTTTCGCGCCACTGAACCGCTTGCTCTTACTGCAGAGCAGCAGAATGTGTACGATAAAATAAATGGCCGATTACAGGAAAGGCGCCATGGCGTCTTTTTGTTACATGGTGTAACAGGTAGCGGTAAGACCGAAGTATATTTGCAGACGATTCAGCAATGTATTGAGCAGGATCGGCAGGCTATTGTTCTTGTGCCTGAGATTGCCCTCACACCACAAATGGTTGAGCGGTTTAAAGGACGATTCGGAGACCAGGTTGCCGTTATGCACAGCCGTCTCTCGGGTGGAGAGCGTTATGATGAATGGCGCAAAATCCGGGAAGGACAAGTAAAGGTTGCCATTGGCGCGCGTTCCGCTGTTTTTGCTCCATTTGACCGACTGGGTCTAATCATTATGGATGAGGAACATGAGACCTCTTACAAACAAGAGGAAACGCCGAAATACCATGCCCGTGATGTAGCTGTAAAAAGAGCACAGCAGCATCAGGCTGTTGTGGTCCTGGGCTCCGCGACGCCTTCGCTGGAAAGTTATTATGCCGCACGTTCGCAGAGCAATGATGATTTTGCCCCGCTGCTGCTGGAAATGCCTACTCGGGCGCTTGGCAACAACCTGCCGGATGTACGGATCATTGATATGCGCGAAGAGTTAAAGGATGGCAACCGTTCAATGTTCAGCCGGGCTCTGCACAAGGGACTGGAGGAACGCTTGGAGCGCGGGGAGCAGACAGTTTTGCTATTGAACCGCCGAGGCTATTCCACTTTTGTCATGTGCCGCAGCTGCGGTTATGTGGCTGGCTGTCCCGAGTGTGATATTTCACTGACGTATCACCAGCGTTCAAACAATCTTCGGTGTCACTATTGCGGGTATGCGGAAGCCGCTCCCGAGGTATGCCCGGAATGTGGCAGTGAACATATCCGTTACTTTGGTACAGGTACGCAGCGAGTGGAGGAAGAACTGGCCAAGTTGTTCCCGGGAATCCGTGTAATCCGCATGGATGTGGACACAACGACAGAGAAAGGGTCGCATGAGAAACTTCTGAAGCAGTTCCGGGAGAAAAAAGCGGACGTGCTGCTTGGTACTCAGATGGTTGCCAAAGGATTGGATTTTCCAGATGTTACCCTAGTTGGTGTCATCACGGCAGACTCGGCACTGAACCTGCCCGATTTCCGGGCTGCCGAGAAGACCTTCCAGCTGTTGACCCAGGTAGCGGGCCGTGCCGGGCGCCATCAATTGCCAGGTGAGGTATTTGTGCAGTCCTATACGCCGGAGCACTATTCCATTGGGCATGCAAGCCAGCATGATTATGTTTCTTTTGTGCGTGAGGAACTGCTTCACCGCCGCAATCTGCAATACCCGCCGTATTGCCGCCTGATTCTGGTGACCTTTTCCCATGAGCAATTGCCTGTACTAATCCGGCTGGCTGAAAATTACACACGTCTGTTGAAAGAACGTGCCAATGCAGCAGGCTGGCTGGGAAGCCTCGACCGTTTCAGCAACGATGCCTTCGACGTGCTAGGGCCTGTAGCCTCGCCCATTCCCCGGATCAAGAATAGATACCGATTCCAATGTATGATAAAATGGCGGGGGGATGTAGACGCTATCGGAATTGCCCTGGAGACAGCCCGGCGCATGGACGATGATGTTCAGGCGCAAAAACTGCTCATTAGTTTGGATGTAGACCCGCAAATGTTAATGTAAGCATGATGCATCGTTTTCCATGGACACTTCGTGTGATAAAAATTGGGAAAATGATTAGAGCAAAATGTGGATGTGAACAAGCGGTATAAACATAGATTAAAAACAAAGCAAACGATACTCAAAAGAATGATACCCAACATGAGATTTGGGTTAGGAAGGTGCTTACAACATGTCGATTCGTATTATTGTTAAAGAACCAGATGAGGTGCTTCACAAAAGAGCCAAGGAAGTTACAAAAGTAACACCGAATGTACAAAAACTGCTGGATGATATGGCGGATACAATGTATGACGCTGAAGGAGTAGGTCTTGCAGCCCCTCAAGTAGGCATTCTGAAACGCCTGATTGTCATTGATGCCGGGGATGAACAGGGCCTCATCAAAATGATCAATCCTGAAATCATCGCAAGTGAAGGCGAACAGTTTGGGCCGGAAGGCTGTCTGAGTATTCCAGGTATTAACGGCGACGTTCGCCGTTTTGAGACAGTTACCGTTAAAGGCTTGGACCGTGAAGGCAATGAACTGATTATTACGGGCAGCGGTCTGTTGTCCCGGGCATTCCAGCACGAGATTGATCACCTGGATGGCGTACTCTTCACGGATATCGCTGAGAAGGTGTACGAAATTGCAGCCGATCAGACTGGACCGCGACGTAATTAAGGAGTGATGGATTTGAATATTGTTTTTATGGGTACCCCGGAATTTGCTGTTCCTTCTCTGGATATGCTCATCGCTGAGGGTTATAACGTGGTGGGTGTAGTAACCCAGCCCGATAAACCGCAGGGCCGCAAAAAAGTGCTCACGCCAACGCCTGTTAAGGCTGCGGCTGAGCGCCATGGCCTGCCCGTATTTCAACCGGTGAAGCTGCGTGATCCTGAATCCGTGGCCAGATTGGCTGAATGGAAGCCTGATTTGATTGTGACTGCAGCATTTGGGCAGATTTTACCGAAGGCCGTATTGGATATGCCTGTGCGAGGCTGTGTAAATGTGCACGGTTCTCTTTTGCCTAAATATCGTGGTGGTGCTCCAATTCAGCGCTCCATTATTAACGGGGAGTCCGTAACGGGAGTTACCCTGATGTTTATGGCAGAAGGTTTGGATACCGGGGACATGATCTCTCGTGTGGAAGTTCCAATTACGGATGAGGACACCTCTGGCACTATGTTTGTGAAGCTCAGCGATGCAGGCTCCAAGCTGCTGCAGGCAGAAATGCCCCGTCTTATTGCGGGGGAAACCACGGCTGTCCCTCAGGATGAAGCCGAAGCTTCGTATGCCCGCAATCTGACTAGAGAAGACGAGAAAATAGACTGGAATCGAACATCCCGTGAAATCTATAACCAGATCCGTGGTCTTGTTCCGTTCTCTGGTGCATTTACGATGTGGGACGAGCAGGTGTTTAAGGTATGGGCTGCTGCTAATTCCAATCAATTGGGAGCTTCAGAGACTGGAGTCAAAGGACAAGCTGAGCCTGGTACGGTGCTGCAGCTGAATGCATCCGGTATCGAGGTACAGACGGGCAACGGTTCACTCTGGCTGACAGAAGTTCAGCCGGCCGGCAAGAAAGCGATGAAGGCGGCTGACTTTGGCCGAGGCGGTACGCTGAAACCGGGCACGGTGTTACGATGAGTGAGAATAGATCCGGCAGATCCGTAGACAGTCCGAGCAGAGGTAACGCTAAACAGAACCGACGCCCGAATCCAGGGAAATCGGGTGGTTCCAGAACCGCTGGGGGCTCCCGAACCTCGGGAGAAGCTTCGCGCTCTCAACGACCCAAAACTTCTCCACGCGCACTTGCAGTGAAAGTGCTAAGTGCTGTGGAACAGGATGGAGCCTACAGTAATCTGGAGCTCAATCGTCGTTTGAAAGAGGCGGAGCTTAGTCCGGCTGATGCGGGGCTGGCAACCGAGCTGGTATACGGAACAATCGCAAGACTAAACACGCTTGATTATTTCTTGGAACGTTTTGTAGCCAAAGGAATGGCCAAGCTCCAGCCATGGGTACGAAGTCTCCTTCGGATCAGCGTCTACCAGATGCTGTATCTGGATCGGATTCCGGAACATGCTGTTGTCAGTGAAGCCGTCAATCTGGCGAAGAAACTGGGTCACCAAGGAATCTCGGGTATGGTCAATGGCGTTCTGCGCAACATGATCCGTAACCGGGATGAATTGCGGATTCCGAATGATCTGCCAGCTGCTGAGCGCATCGCACTGGAGCACTCTCATCCACTGTGGATGGTTAAACGCTGGATCGGCCAATACGGTGAAGAGACAGCAGAAGCGATCTGCAAGGCCAATAATGAACCACCGGCAGTGAGTGTCCGGGTAAATACGACAATGACCACACGTGAGAAGCTTATGCACGAGATGGAGAGCACGGGTGCAGTGGTGGAGCCTTCCCGGTTAAGTCCTGACGGCATTCTTGTACGCAGCGGTGGGAATATGGCATTAACGTCATGGTATCGGGATGGATTGTTCTCAGTACAGGACGAAAGTTCCATGCTTGTGGCGGAAGCGGTCGCACCTGAAGAAGGTCAAATTGTGCTGGATTGCTGTGCAGCTCCTGGCGGTAAGACAGCTCATATGGCCGAGAAAATGCAGGACCGTGGACGGATTATTGCCAATGACGTGCATGCACATAAACGTCAGCTTATCATGGATCAGGCAGACCGGTTGGGTCTGAGTTGTATCGACGCAGTAACCGGAGATGCACTGGATCTGGATGAACGTTATCCTCATGCTTCGTTCGACCGGATCCTTCTGGATGCACCTTGCTCAGGTCTCGGTGTCATTCGCCGGAAGCCGGATGTCAAATGGACCAAATCGCCCGAAGATATCGAAGATATCTCGGGGCTGCAGCGAGAATTGCTGGACCGGGTTGCACCGCTGTTGAAGCCGGGCGGCGTTCTGGTGTACAGCACATGTACGATTGAGCCGGCAGAGAACGAACTTATGGTCGCTGACTTCCTAAAGCGCCATCCTGAATACCAGGCCGTGGATTCTGCCTGGACCGGAACCGAGATGGAAAAGTGGAATCCGGTGAACGGGGGCGTGCAGATTCTGCCCCAGTATGCACACAGTGACGGCTTCTTCATTGCGAGGCTGACACGTGCAGCCGATGAGTAAATCCATAGCACGCAAGGAAGGCCGCCGGAGGGAACTTCGGCGGATTTCTTTTGTAATGGGGTGCGGCTTGTGCGCCGAGGTGTTATAATGCATGAAGTGCAAGACTCTAGGGCATACATGGATGTAAAGTGGTCTTTGTGATAGAATAGGAAGAATGAAAAGAAAAGAAGGAATAGGTGTTGACAACAAAATGAAACCTTTTATATATGATTTTTCCCTGGAAGAGCTGCAGCAATGGGCTGTTGAGAATGGGGAACCCGCTTTTCGAGGGGGTCAGATTTTCGACTGGATTTATGTGAAGCGAGTAAATGATTTCAGTGAGATGACGAACCTGTCCAAAGCATTGCGCGAGAAGCTGGCAGAGCAATTTGAATTTGTAACCCTTACCGAAATTACGAAGTTTGAATCCAAGGATGGAACGGTGAAGTTCCTGTTCGGTCTTCATGATGATCATGCAATCGAAACAGTTATCATGAAACACAACTATGGTAACAGTATCTGTGTAACGACACAGGTGGGCTGCCGGATCGGTTGTACATTCTGCGCCTCTACACTGGGCGGACTGAAGCGTAACCTGACAGCAGGCGAGATTGTTGCTCAGGTCGTACAGGCTCAGAAGATTCTGGATGAGCGTGGCGAACGTGTAAGCAGTATTGTCATCATGGGTTCGGGCGAACCGTTTGAAAACTACGAAGCGACAATGACTTTCCTGCGCATCATGATTCACGAAAAGGGCCTGAATATCGGTCAGCGCCACATCACGGTGTCCACAAGCGGAATTGTACCAAACATCTACAAGTTTGCGGATGAAGATACACAGATTAACCTGGCCATTTCCATCCATGCACCGAATGACGCGCTGCGTTCCAAATTGATGCCGGTAAACCGTCGTTTTCCTTTTGACGATGTGATGGAATCCCTTCGGTATTACCTGGCCAAAACGGGCCGGAGAATCACATTCGAATATGCACTTATCGGTGGCGTGAACGATCAGCCGGAACATGCCGCGGAACTCGCAAGTGTGCTCAAGAACATGCTCTGCCACGTGAACCTGATCCCGGTCAATCACGTACCTGAACGCAAGTATGTAAGAACATCGAGAAGTGACATTTTCAATTTCCAGAAGATTCTTTCGGAGCAGGGTGTTAATGTAACCATTCGTCGTGAACAGGGACATGATATTGCTGCCGCTTGCGGTCAGCTTCGTGCAAAGCATATGGAGTTGAGGTGAGAACGTTTTGATCAAAACAGTTCATGTGAGCCATATCGGACGCGTGCGTTCGGTTAATGAAGATTCAGCCTGGATCCGCAATCTGGAGACAGGGTATATACTGGGTATTGTCGCTGATGGCATGGGCGGGCATCTCGCTGGAGATACCGCCAGCCGTCTGGCAGTTGAGACATTGGTGCATGACCTGGGAACATTGGAACCGGGGCTGTCACATGCATCCTTGTCTGCTGCCCTCAGCGATGCTATTTTGCATGCCAACGAAGTGATATATCGGACTGCATCCGGAGACGACAAATATCACAACATGGGTACGACCGTGGTTGCTGCCTTGTTGAATGATGCAGAAGGGGTTATCGGTCATATCGGGGACAGCCGAGCTTACAAAATTGCAAACAAACAAGTGATCCAGTTAACGGAAGACCATACCCTGGTGAATGAATTGTTTAAAAATGGTCAGATCAGCAAGGAAGACGTATCTCATCATCCGCGTCGCAACGTGCTGACCCGTGCTCTTGGAACTGATGCAGAAGTCAAAGTAGATCTGGATCCCATCAAGCTGGAAACAGGTGAAGTTCTGCTGTTGTGCAGTGATGGGCTTAGCAATCTGGTCAGCAATGAACAGCTCGTTCAAGTGGCAGGGAATCAAGAGCTGCCGCTGGAAGAGCGTGCCGATCGACTGCTTCAGCTGGCTCTGCTGGCTGGCGGAGATGATAATATCACGGTTGCGCTGTTTGAAGTGCAACAGGAAGGTTCCGTGGTGACGGAAACGGGGTGTGAGTCATGATAGGGCACCAGCTAGGCGGACGCTATGAAGTCATTGAGCGTGTTGGCGGTGGCGGCATGGCACTTGTGTACAAGGCCCAGGATCTGCTTCTGAACCGGAATGTGGCGATCAAGGTGCTGAGACAGCAATTTGTACATGATGAGGAATTCATCCGACGATTCCGTCGAGAAGCGCAGTCAGCTGCATCCTTATCTCACCCCAACGTTGTAAGCATCTATGATGTAGGCCAGGAAGATGACGTTCATTATATTGTCATGGAGTATGTAGAAGGCAAAAACCTGAATGAGATTATTAAAGAGCGGGCTCCGCTGCAGGTGGATGAGGCTGTTCGAATTGCTTCCCAAATTGCAGACGCCTTGGATCATGCACATCATAATCAGATTATTCATCGGGATATCAAACCGCATAATATATTGATTGGCCGAAATGGCCGTGTGAAGGTTACCGATTTCGGGATTGCCCGAGCGGTTACCTCCACGACGATTACACAGACTGGTTCCGTAGTCGGATCGGTGCATTATTTTTCACCAGAGCATGCCAAAGGGATTGTTACTGGCGAGAAGTCGGATTTATATTCTCTCGGCATCGTACTCTATCAAATGCTGACTGGGCAGCTTCCGTTCCTCGGCGAGAGTCCGATCAGTGTTGCTTTGAAGCATCTGCAGGAAGAATTTGATGAACCTCGCAAATTCAACCCACTGATTCCGCAAAGTGTGGAAAATGTAATATTGAAATCGATGCGAAAAAATCCGCAGGAGCGATATCAGTCGGCCAAGGAAATGCAGAACGATCTGGAAACCTGTTTGATGCCAGAGCGTCGCAATGAAAACAAGATTGACTTCCCGGATGAGGATGATGTGGATCAGACGCGTGTCATGCCTGCCATCAAACCGGAACCACGTGGAATTACTTCTACGGGCGCGGCTCCGGTCATGGAAGCGGACGAGGAGAACCATAAAGGCAAGCCGAAGACGAAAAACTGGAAAAAACCAACACTATTGATCTCATTGACTGTCTTAATTCTAATCGCCATGGTGGGTGTTGTGTGGTACGTCAAAGGCATGCTCGTTGTGCCTGAAGTGAAAGTGCCAAATGTCGTGAACCAGACTGAAGAAAAGGCACGCCAGATGCTACAGGATGAAGGTTTGGTTGTGAGCGATGATGTCATCCGGCAGTATAAGGAAGGTGTCGATCCCGGTATTGTATTCGAACAAAGCCGAAACGAAGGTGATGTGGTCAAGGAAGGTTCGGAAATTCAACTTAGTGTTGGAGCTGAAAAGGAACTGACCAAAATGATCAGCGTTGAAGGTGATTCCTACGAGGATGCGGTCAAGGATCTGACAAATCTGGGAATCAGTGAGGATCGGATCAAACGTAAAGATGAATATTCTAATGACGTTGCATCAGGCATGGTTATGTCCCAGACACCTGGGGCCGATCAAGAATTTGATCCGGAACAGACCGAAATTGTCTTAACCGTCAGCAGAGGCGCAGAAACCGTGAAAATGCCAGATTTGAAAAATCGCACCCGTAACGAAGCGGAGCAGATGATCAAGTCTGCCGGACTGGTTCTGGCTCAGGTTCAGGAAGAGTCGAGCTATACGGTTGATAAGGGGAAGGTCACCCAACAATGGCCTGTGGAAGCCGGAACCGATGTGAAACCTGGTGACAAAATTACCATTTTCGTCAGCACCGGATATCCGCCTGAGGCATTGGAGTATTCCTTCAATATCAATGTTTCGCCAAAAGAAGAGGGCAAGAACAGCAAGATCCGGATTACATTTGAGGATGCCCGAGGAAAGAACCAGGAATGGGGAACCCGTACCATTAACAAGTCCTATCAGGCCCTAACCATTCCGCTTGTTCTGGCTCCTAATGAAAATGGTGCTGTATCTGTATATCGGGATGGTCAATTCCTGGATACGTACGTGGTTACCTACGCTGAAGCCAAAAATGGTACCGTAGTCGTGCCATCCATTGAGCCAGAGATCAGTAATCAGCCACCACCAGCGAATGAGCCTGAAGAAGGCGGCGGTGGTGACGAAGGCAGCGTAGACGGCAACCAGGAAGGTGAACCTGAATCGACTCCTGCCGACGGTGAAGAAGATAATGAAAGTGAAGATACGTCTGCCATGAATAAAGATAAGGGTAAAGGTCATGGAAAAGATAAGAAGAATGAAGTCGTAAACGCAACAAGCCGTCCGTAAGGACGGCTTGTTGCTGACGTTAGTTTGGAATGCACCGCAAATCAAAGGAGGGCGACGGAGCTATGCCGGAAGGTATCATCGTAAAAGCGCTAAGCGGTTACTATTATGTCATGCCACTGTTAGAAAACGGGGTGCCTTCGGTTGAAGGCTCCGCCGTTCAATGCCGAGCGAGAGGCATATTCAAAAAGAGAGGCATATCTCCGCTTGTCGGTGATCGCGTCAGCTATATGCTGACTGAGAATGGCGAAGGAACAGTAGACGAGATCCGGGAACGGGAGAATGAATTAATCCGTCCTCCTGTTGCGAACGTCAGTCTGGCTGTTCTTCTGTTCTCCGTTAAAGAACCGGACATGAACCTCAATCTGCTGGACAAATTTCTCGTACATATTGAGCAGGCGGGATTGGATGCTCTAATTGTATTAACGAAGCAGGACCTCGTAGATCCAGAGAAGGATACCAGGGACACTGTAGCCGAGGTTAAGGCTCTCTATGAACAGATTGGGTATGAAGTCATCTCGACCAGTTCGCGAACCGGTGAGGGCAATGAACTGCTCAAAGAACGCCTTGCAGGCAAGATCAGTGTGTTCTCGGGTCAGTCCGGTGTAGGTAAGTCATCCATGCTTAATGCCCTGATGCCAGGGCTGACACTTGAAACGAGTGAAATCAGTATGCGTCTTGGACGCGGTAAACATACGACCAGACACGTTGAACTGATCCCGCTGGATAATGGTGGATTTGTAGCAGATACACCCGGATTCAGCCAACTGGATTTTCTCGAGATTGGTGTGGAGGAATTATCCACCTGTTTCCGTGAATTTGCCCAGTATGCGGATCAATGCAAATTCCGCGGCTGTACCCATACACATGAGCCCCAATGCCGAGTTCTTGCAGCCAAGGAGGTAGGTCTAATCTCCGACAGCCGTTACCGGCATTATGAGCAGTTCCTTACAGAAATGAAAGACAAGAAGCGGAGGTACTAATTATGATTAAAATTGCTCCATCCATCTTATCTGCAGATTTTGCACGTCTTGGTGCTGAGGTAGCTGAGGCGCAAGCTGCTGGAGGCGACTGGATTCACGTTGATGTCATGGACGGTCATTTCGTTCCGAATATTACGCTGGGTCCTGCCATTGTGAAAGCTATTGCGCCACATACCAACCTGCCATTGGATGTACATCTGATGATTGAGAATCCGGAACGGTATGTTGAGGAATTTGCCAAAGCAGGAGCGGCTGTTATTACCGTTCATGCCGAGGCATGTGTACATTTGCACCGTGTGATTCATCTGATTAAGGAACAGGGAGTCAAGGCGGGAGTTGCTCTGAATCCGGGGACACCTGCCAGTGCCATTCAGGAAGTGCTGGATGACGTGGACATGGTTCTGGTCATGACCGTGAATCCTGGGTTTGGCGGACAAGCGTTCATCTCGGGAACCATGAACAAAATCAGACAAATTCGCAGCTGGCTGAATGAAAAAGGACGCCATGACGTACACATCGAAGTGGACGGGGGAATTGCAGCCGATACAGCACCACTCGTTGTTGAAGCTGGCGCGGATGTACTCGTCGCAGGTAGTGCGGTATTCGGACGTGAGGACCGTGCAGCCGCCATTGCCGAAATCCGTAGCAGCTACGGAGGCTGATCTATGGGCCTTAAGGAGACGCTGTGGACAATGGCTGCCAGCCTTGTAACGGGACTGGTGCTTGCGTTATTTGCAGTCATTCAATCCCCATACAATGCGCTTACCTCACTGATTGGCGTGGGCGTTGTCATTATGTATTTTCGAAAGTTTGATCGTACACGATCGCGTGTTACCTTCGTCATATTCAGCATACTGTATTACTTGCTGAGTGTATTCATGATCGCTGTCTATCAATTTGTTCCTGCCCAAACGTAAATGAGCTGTTCTTCGGGCTCGTCATGTTGGAATAGGGACAGGTGGTTCCGCATAAATATGGTTACATGAGCAGGTTTCTCATGTAGCCTTTTTTGTCGTGTTTAAGGTGAAGAAGGCCCTGAAGCATAGGATACGGCGGATGCATGAGCATGATGGGGAGGGTGAAGTATGAAATTTTACACATTCAAACTGCCGAAGTTTTTGGGAGGGTTTGTAAAGGCGATCCTTAATACGTTTCAAAAGAACTGATAAGATCGAGAGCAGGCTCAAAAGGCGAATACCGCCGCTATGGCTTCAGGACGATTGGGGAATCCGACCTGAGAAGTGCCATGCGGCGGGCATTCACATGCTTGTGCAGGTATTTATGTACTTTTTTGAATACCAAAAAAGCACCTGCAAGGAACAAGGTGCTTTTTGCTTATCCGATTTATAGTAGCTTTGCGTGATTATACGCGAGTCACTTTACCGGCTTTCAGTGCACGGGTGCTTACGTATACACGTTTTGGTTTACCGTTCACGAGAATGCGGACCTTCTGAACGTTTACGCCCCAAGAACGACGGTTACGGTTGTTAGCGTGGGATACGTGGTTACCGGTGCCCGGTTTCTTACCTGTCACATAACATTTGCGAGACATAGATTACACCTCCTATCCTAAAATAACCAGTTGCCTTCGGAGAGACGAAAGTCATTCCTTAAAGGCTAAATTGTTCTTCCTGACCATAGTGGTCAGGCTCCAGTAGCTAATGGCGTTGTTCAAGCCGGCATGGCCGGATCATTTCCATTACTTAACCTGCATAAAACAATACTTGAATATAATATCATACCCAAAAAAGCTTCGTCAACTGATCCAAAAACTTTATTTATTTCTCCTGCCTAATATAGTACAATGTTGAATAGTCCATAATACAGCGGTGAACAGGCTGTTGCCGCGAGAAAGCCGGAGATTTGACCGTCCCAAGAGGTCGGTGGTCTGCAATTTGGCAACGCTGTGCGCTGTGACATTTCCATCACTGGCACCAGTCTCCATGCGGCATTCATGCCGGCTCTCGATACCGGTGCATATCCGTATGCCCCGAACTCGGGCTTCAGCGGTTGCAGGATATCGGTGGCTCGGCCGCCCAGACCGTAGATCCGGATGACATGTTGAATTGTATGCCTTTGCCGGACAAGGTGTGGACGAAGAATGACGCAGAAGCGTCAACGCATGAACAGACCAGTTAACATCTTGGTGCAAGATGTTCGTGTATCAAGCTAGGAAGGGGAATTCTCACTTGAGTATACGTTCTTTAAATGGAACAGATTTCACCGCAATGGTACTTGCCGGCGCGGAACAACTTGGACAGCATGCAGAGCACGTCAATTCCCTGAATGTTTTCCCTGTGCCGGATGGCGACACGGGAACGAACATGAATTTGACAATGAGTGCGGGAGTTGCAGAGATTAAACGCAAGAGTTCTGCCTCCATCGGAGAAGCTGCCGGTATTTTATCGAAAGGCCTGCTTATGGGCGCACGGGGGAATTCTGGCGTTATTTTATCGCAGTTGTTCCGTGGGTTCAGTCGTTCAGCTGCTCCTTATGAGGAACTGAATACGCTCCAATTTGCAGCAGCCCTCCAAAACGGCGTGGACGCAGCGTACAAAGCTGTCGTGAAGCCTGTTGAAGGAACCATTCTTACCGTGGCTAAGGAAGCAGCGAAACATGCCAGCTACTATGCAAGACGGACGAATGATATTACCGAATTAATGAATGAAGTATTGTTAAAAGCAAAAGAGGCACTGGCAACGACTCCGGAATTGCTGCCTGTACTAAAACAGGTTGGCGTCGTGGATTCGGGTGGACAGGGGCTTGTATATATTTACGAAGGTTTTATGGAAGTACTGCTGCAGACCGACGGTGTTAGCCGTGCATCCCTGCAAAAAGAAGTACAACCATCTGTGGCATCATCCGCATTGAAACCGGCTGTACCGGCAGAAGAGGTGCCTGCGAAGCCTGCACAGCAGGTCATTGCTCCAGAGATGCCGTTGTCTGCACAGGCTAGACTGGAAACGGAAGATATCGAATTCCTGTATGATATGGAATTTTTCATTAACCGCCAGCTCGGAGATAATGCAGGCGTGGCATTCGATGATGAGGCATTCCGGAAAGCGTTGTCAGTTAATGGAGATTCCATCATCATTATTGCTGACGACGAAGTGATCAAAGTGCATGTGCACTCCAAGACACCTGGAGATGTACTGAATCTGGCACTTCGTTACGGCGAAATTACTCAGATTCACATTTTGAACATGCGTGAACAGCACCGGGATCTGCTGACGGCGGGCATGGACATTGCGCCTTCTCCTGAATTGTTTGCAGAGATTCCGCCTGAAACGACGCGCAGTCATGAAGAGGCAGTACCTCCGGCAGATGAGATGGCTCCGTATGGTTTTATCGCTGTATCTTCAGGCGAGGGTATTGCGGAAATCTTTCAAAGCCTCGGAGTGGATGTTGTTCTGTCCGGCGGACAGACGATGAATCCAAGTACTGAGGACTTTGTGAATGCAGTTCGCTCAATCGCTGCGGAACAGGTATTTATTTTGCCGAACAATTCCAATATTGTTCTTGCTGCCGAACAGGCACGAGAACTGCTTGAAGACGAACGCCGGATCACGGTGATCCCGAGCAAAACCATTCCGCAAGGAATGGCAGCTGCGTTTGCCTTCCAAGAGGATGAGTCTGCTGATACCAACCGTGATCAGATGCTGGAAGCCATTGGCCGCGTGCAGTCGGGTCAGGTTACTCATGCCGTAAGAGACACTCAGTACGATGAGCTGGATATCAAGGCAGGCCATTACATTGGCATCCACAATTCCAAAATCGTTGCGACAGATGAAAGCATGCTGCGTGCGTGTGAAGGATTGCTGCAGCAGATGATGGAGAGTGGAGATGAAGTGGTTACCATCCTCGAAGGGGAAGAAGCTGACTCTGAGGTTACTGCTGCACTTGCGGCATGGCTGGAGTCGCAATATCCTGATGCTGAGGTGGAGGTACATTCCGGAGGACAGCCCGTTTATTATTATTTGTTCTCTGTGGAGTCCTGATAGTACACTCACGCAAGGAGGAATCTCGCTTGAGCCATAAAATTGCGATAGTAACAGACAGTACCGCAGATATACCGGAAGAGCTTGTCCGTAAATACGGAATTCATGTGGTTCCACTGCGCGTGCTATTTGGTGAAGAAAGTTATGCAGACGGCGTTGATCTGACTTCGGAACAGTTCTATGCCAAATTGGAGAAGGCTTCGGCGTTACCTACAACGTCACAGCCTTCGCCAACCGAATTCATGAACATCTATCAGACTCTGCTGGATGAAGACCCGGAACGTCCGATTGTCTCGATTCACCTGTCATCAGGCATGAGTGGAACCTATCAATCGGCACTATTGGGCAAATCCCTGCTGGAGCGCGATGGCGACATTACGGTGCTGGACTCCAAGTCGGCATCTTATGGATATGGTCTGATGGTTGTTCAGGCAGCTGAACTGGCGAGTCAAGGCAAGTCCGCAGCCGAGATTGCTGCAGCTGTGGAAGCCATGCAGAAGAGCCGCAAGCTGTTTTTCCTGGTGGATACACTGGAGTACCTGCAAAAAGGCGGGCGGATTGGGAAGGCAGCGGCTATCCTGGGCACCTTACTGAATATTAAGCCCATCTTGTCCATTGATGAGGAAGGTGTCATATACGCTGTTGAAAAAGTCAGAGGACACAAAAAAGCAATGGCACGCATCATTGAGCTGTTTCAGCAGGACCTTGCGGGTAAGCGTGTGAATGTGGCCGTAGGCCATACCGCAGATCCCGGATCAGCGATTGCTTGTGCAGAGCAGTTGCGTGGGCATTTTACACTGAATGAAGTGGTGTACACCAATATTGGAGCCGTTATTGGCAGCCATGTTGGGCCTGGCGTTATTGCCATCTTTATGTGGCCTGTTCCGGAATGAGGGATTAGACATGAAATTGGAAGAAATATCGGTTAAGCAAATTAACGGCGTGAGTGCTCTCAAAGAGGGAGAGCTTCACGCCTTTGGCATCTCTAGTGTTAAAGACCTGCTTGAATACTATCCGTTTCGTTATGAGGATTATCGTCTGCGCTCTCTTAGTGAAGTGAAAGACGGGGACAAGATTACGGTCCAGGGTAAGATCATGGGTATTCCGGTGTTGCAGCGCTATGGTAAAAAGTCCCGTCTCACCTGCAAGGTGATGACCGAAGAGTGGATGATTACGGCGACCTGGTTTAATCGTCATTTTCTAAAAGACCAGCTTACGCCGAACCGCGAAATTGTGCTTACCGGGAAGTGGGAGCAAAAGCGCATGCAGATGACCGTCTCGGATTCGGAGTTTCCGGATAAGGGAGATGGCCGTTCAGGTACGCTGCAGCCGGTCTACTCGGTAACGGGCAAGCTGACGCAATCCTGGATGCGCAAGACGATTAATCAGGGGTTAATCCAATTTGGAGACTTGATTCCCGAGATTTTACCTCCATCTCTTATGAAGAAATACGGGCTGATGCCTCGTAAACAGGCGATCGCGGGGATTCACCGTCCGCAGGATAATCGGGAAGGCCAGCAGGCCAGACAGCGCATGGTCTATGAAGAATTGTTTTTGTTCCAGCTGAAGATGCAGGCTTATCGTGCATTGAACCGAAATCGGATGGATGGGGTTGTGCATACAACGGATAATGCCACCATTCGCGAGTTTGTGCGCAGTCTGCCGTTTGAACTGACAGATGCTCAGAAGAAGGTGGAACTGGAAATTCTTCATGATATGCGTTCACCTTATTCCATGAATCGCTTGCTGCAAGGCGATGTGGGTTCGGGTAAAACGGTGATTGCAGCCATAGCGCTGTATACCTCAGTTCGTTCCGGTTTCCAGGGAGCTCTAATGGTCCCTACCGAGATTCTGGCCGAGCAGCATATGCGATCATTGCAAAAGCTGTTTGAACCTTTTGGCGTAACGGTGGGCCTTCTAACGGGCAGCGTGAATGGACGGAAACGCAAGGATCTGATTGCTTCATTGCAAATGGGGATGATTGATATCGTGGTGGGTACCCATGCTTTAATTCAGGAAGATGTATTTTTCCGTGATCTTGGTCTTGTCGTGACGGACGAGCAGCATCGCTTCGGGGTGAACCAGCGCAGCATTTTGCGGCGAAAAGGATATAATCCCGATGTGTTAACGATGACGGCGACTCCGATTCCGCGGACGCTGGCGATTACGGCATTTGGGGATATTGAAGTATCGACGATCTCGGAACGGCCGAAGGGACGAATTCCGATCTCCACCTATTGGGTTAAACATGACATGATGGAGCGTGTGCTTGGTTTCATTTCCCGCGAAGTGGATCAGGGCCGTCAGGCTTATCTCATTTGCCCTTTAATTGAGGAATCCGAGAAGCTGGATGTTCAAAATGCGATTGATCTGCATGTGCAGATGCAGCAGAACTTTCCGAATTATCGTGTAGGCCTGCTGCATGGACGGATGACCGCTGGGGAGAAAGAGGAGATGATGCGTGCGTTCTACAGCAACGATATTCAGCTTCTCGTCTCCACCACGGTGGTGGAAGTCGGCGTCGATGTACCGAATGCTACGTTAATGGTTATTATGGATGCGGACCGTTTCGGCCTGTCCCAGCTGCATCAGCTTCGCGGCCGTGTTGGCCGGGGTGCCCACGCTTCCTATTGCGTGCTCATCGCCGATCCCAAAACAGAGGTTGGGCAGGAGCGCATGAAGGTCATGACCGAAACGGAGGATGGCTTTGAAGTTTCTCGCCGTGATCTCGATCTGCGGGGACCGGGGGATTTCTTCGGGACCAAACAGAGTGGATTACCGGAATTCCGCCTGGCGGATATGGTTGCAGACTTTGCCGTATTGGAGCAAGCGAGGGATGATGTGTCCAGTTTGATCGGCGATCCGAATTTCTGGACATCTGTGGACTATACAGCTTTGCGAGAGTATTTACAGCAGCAGCAGGTATTCCAGGGTGATCTGATCGATTGATTGTGGCCTGGATGCATGGCTTTCCTGCAAATCGTGCGAAAAAAGTCAAGTGAACAAGCCCTCCCATCATATGAATAGAAAGTGAGTTCATTTTTGGGAGGTGCTGTACGTTTTGGGTTATCAACAATATGGAATCAGTCCGCAGCTGGTGGAGCGGATCAAATTAAAGATGAAGAATCCTGCTGTCAAAGATCGCATCAAAAAGCTGATTGACGGAATTACGAAGTCCGACCTTCAGGATCGGGCCAAGGTTAGAAGATTGGTCAAGTCATCTGCTGTTATCTTGAATGAAAATTTCTCGTCAGCTCAGGAGGAGCAGTTCGTTGCCTTCGTCATCGCCCAGAAGATTGATCCCAACAATACGTTTCATTTGATTAAGCTGTGGGGGATGTTTCGGTGAGGTCGCTGTAGGTTGAGGATAATAAAATGAACTGTACATTCACATGGAGCACTACGATGACAGAACAACCTTCCGATCGCTGTTATCCCCAGATTTTTGGGATTCCCTTTCTCAAAGGGGAAAATCCGGGGATAAAGGCGAGCGCTTCGCTTCTTCAGGTTTATTCTGTCCTCTTCGTTTTGTGTGAATGATCTGTTTATTTTAAAAAGACTCAACCTACACCGAGGGTGTAGGTTGGTTAAAGAGCGGGGCAGTTCATAAGTCAGGAAAATGACTTATGGACTGCCTTTTTTGATGTTAGACATCAGACAAGCGTCTGTGATGCATGATAAGGACAGGTTTCACAAAAAGCTAAAAGAGTTGTAGCGAACTGAACGCACGCTATTCGGGTATATTTATCAGGTTCGGTGTCGTAAGGAATCGTAGAGCTGTTATTTCATCATTTCGCGAGGGTGATTGCAGTTTTTTACTTATATAGCGTCGCATAGGTTCGTTAAAGTTTTCACTCCATTCTAATTCTCGTAATAAGGTGTAACAGATTCCTTAAAGTCAGTCTGAATGGAGCAATTGACTCTCTACTGCAACCTTTTGCTTCTCATTTCCACCTGATGACTTTGCTTTCTCCTTGGCAGAGCGGTAAACTGGTGCATACGAGCAAAAAAGGGATGAACGCAAAATGAGCATTCATAGGATCATGTAAAATGGAACGAAAATCGGAGACGCAATATTAAGGCATATGGCATAAGGCTGATTTTTGATGGATTTGGAGGAAGCGGGCTTCATGGAAATGTTTACGATGCTGCTGGGTTTATTTGAGCGGGCGGCGCTGCTAATTATCTTTTTATTCTTTTTATCGAGGGTACCTCGTTTTAGACAGATTTTGCAGAAGGGAAAACTAAGGCCGCAGGAGTATGTGGCCGTGACGCTGTTATTCTGTGCTTTTGCGATCTTTGGCACCTATACCGGGATCAATGTGGAAGGGTCACTGGTGAATGTGCGGATTATCGCCATTTTGTCAGGTGGTATTTTGTTTGGAGCACCTGTAGGCATTATTACGGGGATCGTATCGGGAGTGCACCGGTATTTGATTGATATGGATGGGATTACAGCCGTTCCGTGTCTCATAACGAGTATCATTGCTGGTCTGGTGTCGGGTTACATTCACAAATACACTCCCAAGTCGAAGCGGTGGATGGTTGGTATTGCGGCCGGGATGATCTGTGAAGCACTTACGATGCTGCTGATTCTGTTATATTCCTATCCGGACCCGCTCGGTGCGGACATTGTATCCAAGATTGCATTGCCCATGATTCTGGGTGAGGTCAATATTGGACTGATCGTACTGCTGGTGCAGAGTGTAGAAGGGGAGAAGGAAATGATCGCAGCACGCCAGGCCAAGCTGGCCTTGGAAATTGCGAACAAAACGCTGCCCTACTTCCGCTCCATTGATGAGGACTCCCTGCGGACCATCTGTCGCATTATTCAGGAGGATATCCAGGCTGACGCTGTTGCCATTACGGATACTCGCAATGTACTGGCCTATGTCGGGTTCGGGGAAGAACGATATCACATTGGCAATGAGATTATTAGCGAGATGACGAAGCAGACGATCTCCAGCGGAGAGATTACGATCAGTAATGATGTGACGGATGAGAAAACACCGGATATTCATTCCCTGCTGATTATTCCGCTCAAGGAGCGGAGCGAAGTCACGGGAGCCCTGAAGATTTATTACCGTAAAGCTTATAAAATTACGTATCCCCTGCAAACGATGGCTGTGGGACTATCCCAGATTATCTCGACTCAGATGGAAGTATCCCGGGTCGAAGAGATTAAGGCAGCCGCCAACAAAGCGGAACTGCGGGCGTTGCAGACGACCATTCATCCTCATTTTCTCTTCAATGCGCTGAACGCGATTGCTTCTTCGATTCGAACGAAGCCTGACCGGGCACGGGAGCTGATTGTGAATTTGTCGGGTTATATGCGCTACAATCTGGAGCTGTCGGATGAGCTGATCGATATCCATAAGGAGCTGGAGCAGGTGCGCAATTATGTGGAAATTGAGAAAGCTCGTTATGGCAGCAGGCTTAACGTGATCTATGAGATTGATGAAGTGGCGGTGCATATTCCAAGTCTGGTCATTCAGCCACTTGTTGAAAATGCCATCATTCATGGTGTCCTCAAGGTCAAAGGTCCTGGAACGGTGCGGATTCGGGTACAGGATTACCCTGATTTTGTACGAATAGGAGTTAGTGACACCGGTGCTGGTATCAACCCCGATATCATTGAGAAGGTCTATCATGACCGAATGCCGGGGAATCAGATTGGTCTATATAATGTTCATCGGCGGGTGAAGCTCATTTATGGACAAGGTGTAACCATTACGCGGCTGGAGCAAGGAACTGATATTATTTTTGACGTACCCAAAGGAGATGTCGTTACAAGGTGATTGGTCTATGAGAGCCCTTATAGTGGAAGATGAAATTCCTGCAAGTGAAGAATTGAATTATTTGATTCAGGAACATAGTGAGATTGAAGTGGTTGCCTGCCTGGAAGATGGACTGGATGTACTAAAATTTCTGCAGGAGCAGGAAGTGGACGTTATTTTTCTCGATATTAACATTCCATCTCTGGACGGCATGATGCTGGCCCATCATATCGGGAAGTTCGCCAGTAAGCCTTATATCGTCTTTACGACTGCGTACAAGGAGCATGCAGCAGAAGCATTCGAGCTGGAAGCCTTTGACTACATTCTGAAGCCTTATGATGAGAAACGAATTGCAGCCATGCTGCTCAAGCTGGAGAATGCCTTCAAACGTGATCATGCGGGAGAGGGATTGGTTGAACATGGGCAGGCTCAAGTGACGGATGACACTTCCGTACAAGGATCACCGCCAAAAGCATCTGTCGCCGGAAGTGGAATACGAATTAATCTGCTGCGAAACGATAACATTATCGTAACGGATACAGCCGACATTTATTATGCGGAAGCACAAGAGAAAGTAACGAAGGTGTATACCAAAAATGGTGAGTTTACGATGCCAGTGAGCATTTCGGATTTTCATGGCCGACTGCCTCAGGAGTCCTTTTTCCGCTGTCACCGTTCTTACCTGGTCAATCTGTCTCAAATTCGTGAAATTGTACCCTGGTTTAACAATACCTATCTGCTCCGTCTGCGCGATCTGGAAGCGGAAGTGCCGGTTAGCCGGGGCAAGGTCAAGGAATTCAGGCAGCTCATGCGCATATAGAGGCATTTCATTCCGTCTCTGATGCAACTCATGCTTAAATCGGTGTTATGAATCCCCTTTCATGTATGATTAGCTTGTGAACGCATTCAAAGCAGCATTGTCATTCACCAAATGATGGACAGTGTGCTCAGACATGACATCGGCAAAGGGGAGATCACGATGAAAGCAGCTATTTCATCAGCACCTAATTCAGCATCGGCATCCATAAAAATGAATCGCTGGCTTATTGTACTGGGAACAATCATTGTACAAATGGGGCTTGGAACCATCTACACCTGGAGTTTATTTAATCAACCGCTGTCTGACCGTTTCGGATGGGACGTCAGCTCGGTCGCGATAACTTTTTCGATCACAAGTTTTGCACTCGCATTTGCTACGCTGTTTGCAGGCCGTCTGCAGGAACGGTGGGGACTACAGCGCCTGATCCGTGTTGCGGGGATTGTCCTTGGTCTGGGACTGGTGCTCAGTTCTCAGGTCACTTCATTAACACTGCTCTACATTTTGGCAGGATTCGTAGTTGGATTTGCAGACGGGACCGCTTATATTACGTCGTTATCCAACTTGATCAAATGGTTCCCGGAACGCAAAGGTCTCATCTCGGGTATTTCCGTTGGTGCTTTTGGTACAGGCAGTTTGTTGTTTAAATATGTGAACTCGGCATTGATTGGTGCTGTAGGACCTGCTCAGGCATTTATGTACTGGGGTATCATCGTCCTGGTCCTGGTTGTGGCCGGATCTTTCCTGATTCGTGAAGCCATAGTTCGTGAACAGGCTCCCGTTAGCAAGACTGAAGGGGCGAAGCAGGAAGAAGTTATTCGTCATCAGTACACGGTAAAAGAAATGCTTCGCACGAAAGAAGCGTATATGCTGTTCGTTATCTTCTTCACGGCTTGTATGAGCGGATTGTATCTGATCGGTATCGTCAAAGACATCGGCGTGCAGCTTGCAGGTCTTGACG
Source organism: Paenibacillus sp. PvP094 (assembly GCF_040546835.1). Taxonomy (NCBI): domain Bacteria; kingdom Bacillati; phylum Bacillota; class Bacilli; order Caryophanales; family Paenibacillaceae; genus Paenibacillus; species Paenibacillus sp. PvP094. The sequence continues at coordinate 4,121,653 of NZ_JBEPOM010000001.1, forward strand.
TGGCTACTGCTGCGAATGCCGTTGCGATGGTTGCGATCTTCAATACAGCAGGGCGTATCATTCTGGGGGCCTTGTCGGACAAAGTAGGCCGGATGAAAGTGATTGCCGGAGCACTGCTGGTTACGGCAGCCGCCGTCATGACACTAAGCCTCGTTCCGCTGACCTATGGTGTGTTCTTCGCCTGCGTGGCTGCAGTAGCGTTTTGTTTCGGTGGTAACATTACCGTATTTCCGGCGATTGTCGCGGATTATTTTGGATTGAAAAATCAGAGCAAAAACTATGGCGTCATCTATCAGGGATTTGGCATTGGAGCCTTGGCTGGATCCTTTATCAGTGCCCTGCTGGGCGGATTCCATCTGACGTTTATCGTTATTGCCATACTCTGTGCTGTTTCCCTGCTGCTTGCCTTGATGATTACACCTCCGGGTCAAAATCGTCGTACACGTCAGCATGAAGGCCAAATGAGTCTCAAACCTTCATCCCGGGCAAGCTGAGTGAATTCGAATTTTTGAATATCGTTATAATTTAATGTTCTATGTTAAATAAATGATGGCGGTCTCTGCGGAGGCCGCTTTTTTCAATAGGGATAGGCAAAAACTACTGGTTGGTACTGGATCAATTGGGGGCAGCGTGCATTGTATCCTGTGCTTCTGCTATACTCTAGGTGAATTAAAGGACAACAACATCTGTTCGGAGCTGGAGGAGGATTTTGATGAACTTCGTTAAATATGCTGAACCTGACTTTGCAGACTATTATGCTCTGGTTTCCAATATGGAAGTCATGAAACAAATTACGGAACGTACTCTCCCGGAGAAGGAGGCGAAGACCCAATTCCGGTCCATGCTTGATTATAATCTGAGCTCCAGTTGCGGATATTACCGGGTATCAGGTGCAGACGGAGCTGGGCTGGCTTACGCCAAACTCATTCCGGATGAATCCGATTCTTCCCGAGCGGAGATGGGCTATATGGTTTTGCCTGAATACTGGGGCCAAGGTCATGGCACGTCCATTGCGTCGCGTCTCATTTTAAAAGCACAGGCGGCGGGAATTGGTGTGCTCTATGCGATCATTGACCCATCCAACGTGGCATCCCGTCGAATATTAACCAGACAGAACTTTGTATCGACATGGACAGGCGATATGGAAGGACTCCCCGGCGAGATTCTGGAATTAAACCTTCAAGTACGTCGGTAACCGATTAAGCCAGAAGGGTAATGATATATACACATTCTGCTTATACCTGGCAATAGAGCTCATACCCGACCGGGAATAATGCAGGATGCTGCACAAAGATATGGAGGGGATAGAGATGAGCAATACGGTAATGGAGCGTCTGAACGAATTGCTGCCGGAATGGCTGGAGACCAGTCGTCTGCATACAGGGCAGGGAAAGGTAGCTTCCTATATCCCGGAGCTGGTCAAGGCTTCACAGGATGAGCTGGGCATACATATTATGGACGCCGAAGGCAATCATGTATCTGCCGGAGATTGCGGTGTACCCTTTACGATGCAGAGCATCTCCAAAGTGTTCACACTAATTCTCGCCCTGATGGATCATGGGGAAGAAGCGGTTTTCTTTAATGTAGGAAAAGAACCTACTGGTGACGATTACAATTCGATGATCAAGCTTGAACTGGTTGAACCGGGTATCCCGTTTAACCCGCTGATCAATGCAGGAGCCATAACGGTCTCCTCCCTGGTCGCGGGAGACTGCAAGGAAGAGAAGTCACGGCGAATTCTGGAGTTTTTCCGCAAGCTCGCGAACAATGATCGGCTGGACTATAACGAAGAGGTCTTCCGGTCCGAATCGGAGACAGGTCACTTGAACCGTTCGCTGGCTTACTTTTTGAAGCATAATGGTGTGATCAAGGAAGATGTGGAAGATGTGCTCTGTGTCTATTTCCGCCACTGTTCGATCGAGGTGACTTGTGCGGATCTGGCGCGTATGGCTCTGGTGCTTGCTCATGATGGCACAGATCCGATTACAGGAAATGAGCTCATTCCACGCCGTTATGTACAGATTGCCAAAACCTTCATGACGACCTGCGGTATGTATAACGCATCGGGCGAATTTGCCATTGAAGTCGGGCTGCCTGCCAAGAGCGGAGTATCCGGCGGAATTATCACCCTTGTTCCTGGCCAGTTTGGCATTGGTCTTGTAGGACCGGCACTGAATCGAAAAGGGAACAGCATTGCGGGCGTGCATTTACTGGAGCGCCTTTCCAAGGAATTTGACTGGAGTCTTTTCTAAAGATTTCCCCATATACCCACCAAAATGGCCGATGAATCACATATCGGTCATTTTGCTTCTTTGGGCCGAAGGCAGCTTCGGGGATAATGGGTGTTTGGATGCCTGAGAGGGCCATATTGGAGTGTAGGAAAACGGTCCTGCATGCATAAATTTGGCTGCAGCTATCGCGGAATATTCGCTAATGAGAGTGGGTAAAGTGAATAGTTCCTATTGCCGATATAAACTTGAACGTTGGAACGTGCTATCTGCTGCGTCATTCTTTCGCCAGTGTCACATTGGTAATCAGATTCATCTGAACGTCCCGGGTCCCGCTTGATGTCAACAGCCTGAGAGTACGAACAGCGGGGTCCAGCTTCAGTACCTGTCCAGTAAACCGGATATCGTCATGTTCATGGAACAGGGTGATGGTCACCGCATCTCCAAGCATCATTGAATTGCTGAGCAAACGGGACATTTCTTCCGCTGCCTGAGCATCCAGTGATGGACGGGTCCGGGGAGCAAGCTGTTCCTGATGAAGAATGTAAGCTTCCCGGTGCTCGGGAAGCATCATGCGCGAAGACTCAAAGAGTCCGTTTTGCTGTAGTTTTTTACTCATTTGTAATGACCTCCGATTTTATGGGAACGGTCCTGTGCCTGTGCAGACGAGCAGAGCGAGGAAGCCCGCATGATGGCGGTGTCTCCGAACTTGCGCTTGATGTCATCTGTGGCACGTTCCAGTTCTCTTTTGCGTTCACGATCATCGAACCAGGACAGCTGTACTTCGGAATCAGGCACCAGCCCGGTCAGTGAGATGCTGATGCGGCGGATGGGTAATCCGTCCCAATGACGAAGGAAGAGCACCGCGGCCGCATCATAGACTTCATCCGTGATGTTGGTTGGCTCGTTTACCTTCATCTGGCGCGAGAAGCCAGTTGGGCGGTCGTAATCCTGCCCGCGGCATCCCACGGAGACCACGTTACCCATTAGTGATTTGTCCCGGGAGCGTCGACAGACGAGTTCTGCCAGCTCAAGCAGGACAACCTTGATCTCTTCCCAGGACTCATAATCTCTGGGAAGCGTCATCTGATGTCCAATGCCCTGCTGCTGATGTGTGTATGTCCCGGGTTTCACAGGTGAATCGTCCATACCACGGGCAATTCGCCATATTACTTCACCATTAACTCCCCAACGTTCCCTCAGTCTGGTCAGAGGCGTCCGTGCCAAATCACCAATGGTGTGAATACCCATGTTATAGAGATGTTTCCCCATCCGTGAACCGACCATGAACATCTCTCGGACAGGTTTGGTCCAGATTGTTTTCTCCATGTCCTTACGATTCAGTACACAGATGCCTCCGGGGACTTTTTTGGCATATAAGTCACAGGCCATTTTGCTCACCACTTTGGTATCACTGATGCCAATCCGAATGTATACGCCCGTCTCCTCCATGACCCTGGATTGAATGCTGCGAGCAATAGTCTCCGGGCTGCCGAACAGCTCCAGGCTTCCGGTGACATCGAGAAACTGCTCATCAATACTGTAGGGCTCAACACGGTCAGTGAAGGACTGAAGAATCCGGGTGATGTGCAGTGACACGCGAATGTATTCTGCCATCCGGGGACGAACGACGACAACGTCCGGGCATTTGGCAAGGGCTTCACCCAGTCGCTCAGCCGTCGTAATTCCATAAGATTTGGCAATAGGGCAGGCCGCAAGGATGATGCCTGAACGGCGCGCTGGATCTCCCGCTACGACAAGGGGACGGTCTTTGTATTCGGGATGTGCCGATTTCTCCACACTGGCATAAAATGACTGGCAGTCTGCCAGCATAATGACGCGTCCATCTTTGCGGGACATAACAGGTCTCTCCTTTATTCCATGATTCGGCTGTTCACGAACAGACAGAACTATTCAGCCGTATGTTTTTTACATTTTATTTACAGTTTGGAACATGTGTTCCTGTTTTATAAGCATATCCCGAATGTTCTAAAGCGGCAACCGGAATTTTTTTGCAAATTGGACACAATTATGGAATCCAAATAATAGAGTCAGAATTTAGGAAATAAGATGTGCTTTTTTACATTTGATGTAAGAGATTCGTGACTTCAGGGTGATGACCCGGGTGTTCATTTCGTTTTTTGTAAAAGTAATATAAATGGGCACAGTCCTATAAGGGGGGACTGATGTCCTTTTTTGCTTTTCTGCACTTTTCAGAAAACCTTGTCAGGCCGCGGGTTTTCACTGATGCGTTATCGGACTATAGTATCAATTTTGTAATCTTTATGGTTAATACTGTAAAAACGTCCGCAACTTTAACAAATGACTTGCGTTTAAAGGGGTAAGTGTTCAAGCCGAAACAGCTGCTGCATACCGCGTTGCATATAACTTTAACGGGTAGAGAACTGCAACAGGTTAGAGAGTTCGGAATGTGGTTTTATCAATGTCAAAATGGCATTCGTGAAGAAGAGAAGCTAGGCAAACTTTTCATGCTAGTTCATGGCCGTTTTTACGAATTATGGGCAGAATGTTGCATTCCACGTTTGCTTCCATCAGCCTAGTTACAAATGCAGAGTATTGGCGCTATAGTGAGAACACACCGCTGGCATCTCTACCCGGAGCGGACATCCAAGCAGTATGAATGGCTGCATGTCTGTTAGCTTTAATTTCAGATTCAGACGAAAACAGGCAGGATGCATAATAGAGAGGTGAGCAATCAGGAGCCATGAGCAGACGAAGAAGAAAGCGCTGGATGTTAACGATGTTGACGGGAGCGGTTGTACTGACCGGTGGAATATTGGCCGGTTGGCACTACATGCAGCCCCAGCTCGTTACCTACACAGCCGAGAATGGCACGGAGATGAAATTCAAGACCCAGGGAGACCGGTTCATGGAATACGGGCCCGATGGAACATGGAGGGAGATGTTCGTTAAGGGCGTCAACCTGGGTGCAACTTCGCCGGGATATTATCCGGGAGAATTTCCCCTGACCGAAGAGGATTACCTAAGGTGGTTCCAGCAGATTCAGGAGATGGGGGCCAATGTCATACGGGTGTATACGGTCCACGAACCGATTTTTTACTCAGCATTGGTCGATTATAACCGTGGCCGGGAGCAGCCGTTATATTTTATACAGGGTATATGGTCGCCGGAAGAAGAGTTGATTGAGAAGCAGGACGCTTATGCTGATCATATTGAACAGACGTTCAAGCAGGAGATTGAAAAAGTGGTAACGGCGGTATATGGGGACGCGGATATTCCCGAAAAGGCCGGAGCCTCCAGCGGCAAGTACAAAAAGAATGCCGGTAAATATCTGATGGCTTGGCATGTTGGCACCGAGTGGGATCCCACGATGGTAGACAACACGAATGAAAAACATCCCGATGTTCCGCAATACAAGGGCGTTCATTTTTCCGGGACTGCAGATGCTTCGCCTTTCGAGAACTGGTTAGCCGAGCTGCTCGACTACACAGCCGTTCTGGAGAAGAAGTATGGATGGGAACATCCGATGACGTTCACCAATTGGGTGACAACCGATGTGCTGGAACATCCAGGCGAGCCATTGTATGAGGAGGATCTCGTCAGTGTGGATGCCCGGCATATTCAGCCGGAGGATTGGCAGGGAGGATATTTTGCAGCATATCATGTATATCCCTATTATCCGGACTTATTCCATACGGACCAGACCCTTCAAACGATCAAGGATGCAAACGGCGAGTACAACACGTACAAAAGCTATCTACGCAAGCTAAAAGCCGAGTATTCCGATATGCCTGTAATGGTAACAGAGTATGGTGTACCTTCTTCCCTGGGGATTTCTCATCTAGGCATGGGGGGAAGGGATCAGGGCGGACATAACGAGGCCGAACAAGGAGCCATTGACGCTTCACTAACTCAGGATATCTATGACGAAGGGTATGCGGGAGCGATTCTGTTCATGTGGCAGGATGAATGGTTCAAGAAAACCTGGAACACGATGCCTTTTGAAATTCCTGCTGATCGGCGGGCCTACTGGCTAAACGTGCTGACCAACGAGAAAATGTTCGGTCTGCTCGCCATGGACCCCGGCAAACAGGAACAGCTGACCATCGACGGGAAACTGGATGACTGGGCTGCGCTGAACGAAGAAGAGGTTACGGTATGGCAGGGAAAAGTGGACGGCATTCAGGAAATGAAGCTGACCCACGACGAGGCCTACCTGTACATTGGGATGACACTGGACCAGCCGTATGATCCAGATCAAACGGTGCTCCGCATAGGGACGGATACACTGGCGGGCGGCAATCAGCCTGGCGAGCGGCTTCCGGAACGAACGCTAAGTGATGGTCTCGAAACGGTCATCACGCTGGGACAGGATGATGAATCCCAGGTAGAGATCGCCAAGGATTATGATTTTAACCAGCGTCTGTACGGCAAGGAAGGATACGATATGCTGCCGGACAAGCAAGCTAATGCCGCTGATCCCTTCCATCCATGGAATTTGGCAGTCAGCCTGAGGATGACGCCACCGGATACCCGGTCCGCTCATCCGTTTATGAATGAGAAGGTGGGTATCCTGAAGCGGGGAACAACGGCTCCCGGACAGTCCGACACGGATTCATTGACGACCTGGCAGTATGACGGCAATCAGGTGGAGATGCGAATTCCCTGGATGCTGCTTGGGTTTGGTGACCCAAGTTCACTGCAAGTGATCGATTATGGACCCCTGCAGGAAGGTCGGGCGTTTAAGACGGTGACGACTGAAGGTATAACGCTGGTTCCATGGTTAATGGATCGATCGACGGGCAACGTGACCTGGCCTGCAGGTGATCAGACCACGCTGGATTTGAAAACCCTGCCTGTGTATAGCTGGCAGCCGTGGGAGCAGGTGAAATACAGTGAACGACTGAAGCTGAGTTACGAAGAAATGAAGAAAGTCTTTGAACAAATTCCAAGTTCTCAGATGAATTAAATGAGTATAAAGGAGGACCTTTTCACATGTTTTCGAGTTTGGCTTTGGCCTATCTATTTTTATACATCTGTATAGCGCTCGTCGCTCTGGGTGTGATCCTGCTGTTTGCCATGAAAGTGTCCCATAACGGCAAACGGCGCAAGATTGAATTCTACAAACAAAAGCAGCGAGATTACTTCACGTATCTGCAAACGGCACTGACTGAAGGTCGTCCGCTGAGATTGCCTCCAGGCAAGCTGGCTCCGGTTGAACGACAGGTGATTCAGAGCAAGCTTATTGAGTGGATTGATCAATTCAAAGGGGAGTACCGGGACAAATTGATTGCACTCTGCCGCGAAGCAGGATTTGTAGAACATGATCTGAAAGAACTGGGCCGATTGCGTTATGGCCGGCAGATCGATGCAGCTTATCGATTGGGCGGCATGCGCTGTCCCGAAGCTGTCCCGGGCCTGATGGAAATGCTCAAGGATGAGAAGCCCGGACCGATGGCATTCATGATTGGACGTTCCATTGCGAGAAGCACAACCCGTCAGGGTGAATTGAAGGACATGCTTGAGGTGTTACTCACAAAAGGAAAATCGATTCATCATCTGGCTGCAGATATTTTGCTTGAGACCAGCCTGGATACAAGCAGACTTCTGATTGAGCTGCTGGAAGACCGCAATCCTGATTTTGTAAAGGTTGGACTGGTTGCCATGTGGGGACAGGCTGTACCTGAAGTCATGCCGGCACTCGACCGGTTGGTCGGTGCAGAACATCAGGATGTACGGGCGGAAGCGGTGAAGCTGTATCTGAGCGCAAGTCCGGCACTTCAGGATGAGACGATTCTCAAGCTGATGAAGGATGCTGATCCGGAAGTACGGGCAGAAGTGGTTCAGGCGCTTGGTTCGAAGCATGCGGCAGGCAGCATTCCACTGCTGCGCAAGGCGCTCCGTGACGAAGACTGGCGAGTGCGCTATACGAGTGCAGAGAGCTTGAGCATGCTGGGCGAACCCGGATTCGAAGCGTTATGTCAGGCAGCGGTACAAGGTACCGGTGCTGAACGTGAAATTGCAATGCAGCAAATCGAGAGCACGATGAAACAATCCGGAGCCGATCACAAAGCGGTTGACCAGATGATTGTGCACAACAAGAGAAGGCTGCTCTATGACCAATATTTTGCCCCTGTACCGGGTAACCGAACAACGAAGAGACGCACCAGTGTGGCTGCGGTAGGAGGGGATTACACTGCTTAGGGATCTGTTATTGATTTATGGCATGGTAGCCATCTACTATGTCGTTGCTGTAAATGCGCTTTATTTTTCCATTCTGGCGCTATCATTCCGCAACATCTGGACCATTTTCAGACGGTCGCATTATTCCAAATACAATACATTGTCAGGCTCGGAACTGGTGCCTTCGGTATCCCTGCTGGTGCCGGCTTACAACGAGGAATTGACGATTATTGAAAATGTGAACTGTCTGATGACACTGAACTACCCGACGTACGAAGTCATCGTGGTGAATGACGGATCCAGCGACAGTACCCTGAAGGTGCTGCTGAAGGAATACCGCCTGAAACCTGTACCTGATACCAAGATCCGTGGCAAAATTCCTTGTCAAACCATTCGCGGGATATACCACAATCCGGAATTCCCGGATCTGTACGTAATCGACAAGGAAAATGGCGGAAAGGCAGATTCACTTAATGCGGGGATCAACCTGTCCCACTATCCGCTGATTTCTTCCATTGATGCCGACTCGTTGCTGGAGAAGGATGCCCTGATCCGCATGGCCCGCATGTACATGGAGAATCCCGAAGAGACGGTGGCGATTGGCGGAGATGTTCGCATAGCAAATGGATGCAAAATCGAAAACGGAGCGGTACAGGATGTCTCCCTGCCGCGCAAAATGTGGCCGATGTTCCAATCCATTGAGTATCTCAAAGCCTTTCTGGGTGGACGGATTGGCTGGAGCCACATGAATGGACTGATCATCGTGTCGGGTGCCTTCGGTATGTTCCGCAAAGATGCTGTCATTGCCGTTGGCGGATACAGGGACGGATATCCCGGAGAAGACATGAACATTATCATCAAGCTTCATCGCTATATGCTGGAAAATAAATTGAAATACCGCGTAGCCTTCTGTCCTGAGGCCGTTTGCTGGACACAGGCACCGGATTCCTACCGCATCTTGTCCAGTCAGCGCAAGCGCTGGGGACGCGGGAATCTGAAGAACATGCTGGAGAACCGCGGCATGCTGTTCAACCCGAAATATAAGGTGATGGGCATGCTGACCATGCCATACAACGTCATTTTTGAAGCGCTCAACCCTTATTTCCGGATTACCGGTCTGATCGCTCTTGTTGGTTATGTGCTGCTCGATATGACGCAGTGGCCGGTTCTTGTTCTGTTCGGATTGCTGAACTTCGTGAGCGGTTATCTGCTGAGCGTAGGGGCACTGATACTGGAAGAAATTGCGTTCCGGAGATACAACAAGCTGTCGGATCTGGTCAAAATGCTGGTTTACTCTGCTCTGAAATTTGTGGGCTATCACCAGCTTGGCGTTCTGTGGAGATTGCAGGGACACATTCAGTTCATGCAAAACAACAATTCTTGGGGAACGATGACACGTCAGAGCTGGTCCGAGGAACAAAAGGGAACCGAAGCTGCCTAATTTGTAGTCGCCATCAAAGGGTGCAAGGTCATGGGCAGCATCCGATATTTCAATGACTGGCAATACAGCAGCAACAGAATAGATAACCAAGGGAGAAGGGTGGAAAAGAACATGCCTAATACGGCAACATTGCAGCGTGAAGCTGCCGTTAATGTGTACCGAAGTGTAGAACAGGGATTGAAGGATACGGGTGCCGGAACTTGCGGCTTAATGTTCATCCATTGCGGAGGTGTACAGGCCCAGCCGGAGCAGCAGGTCAGGAACTATCTGGAGCAAACGAGTGAATTCGCCTTCCAGCTGTGGAAGGATGGGGCAACCCAGACGCTTGCGGTCCTGCTGCCTGGTTTGACGCTGAACGAAGTCCACTATGAAGGGCTTCGCATCAAGCATGAGCTGCAGGAGACGGTTCCTGGAGCCGAGCCGCAGATTACGCTGGCGAGCTTCAAGGATAGTGAGCGTCCTTCTCAGGCGACGATTCAGCACATGGCTGAATCCGCGAAGCTGGTTGACCCTGAGGAGATTCATATCTACACGCTGGACAATACGGCGGACGAGCCGGGCAGAATTTTGATCGTGGATAACGATCCGACGGTTCGCGAGTTCCTGCAGCTCCGCCTGAAAATGCAAGGTTATGAGACGTATGAAGCTGTAGATGGACTGGCTGCACTTGAATTGATTGAGAAGGTGTCACCTGATCTGGTGCTGACCGAATTGAATCTGTATGGCATTGACGGCCTGCCGTTCATTCACCATATTCAGAACCTGGATGTCGAGCAGCCGCCGAAGATTGTTGTGCTGACCGAGCAGCGTGTCGAACAGACGATCAGCCAATGCTTCCGCAGCGGTGTGGACGATTATATGACCAAACCTTTCTCCCCTGTGGAGCTGGATGCACGTATTCGTCGCTGCCTGCACTAATAAGATGATCAACCGAAACGGAATTACGGAACATTACAAATACATTAACCTGGAGGGAATATCATGGAGAATCAACAATTCCATACTTTACTGAATGCCATTGAAAACAAAGAAGCGGTGCTCGGCGTGGTCGGGCTCGGTTACGTAGGACTTCCACTTGCCGTGGAAATGGTGAATCAAGGCTTTACGGTAATCGGTATTGACCTGGATGCGTCCAAGGTCGACAGTATCTATAATGGGGATTCCTATATTCACGATATCTCGTCCGAGGAATTGAAAAAAGTGATGCAAACAGGCCGCTTCCAGCCTACAACGGATTACAGCATGCTGCGCGTCATTGATGCCTTGAGCATTTGCGTGCCAACACCGCTCAGTGAGAACCAGGATCCGGATACATCCTACATTGAGACTGTAGTGGATCAGATCAAACTGCACATGAAACCGGGCATGCTGATTACACTGGAGAGCACAACCTACCCGGGTACAACGGAAGAACTGATTCAGCAAAAGCTGGACAAAATCGGCCATGAAGCCGGCAAGGATTATTTCCTCTGCTTCTCGCCTGAACGGGTGGATCCGTCCAACGGACGTTTCACCACGTACAATACGCCGAAAGTTATCGGTGGGACCACAGAAGCTTGCCTGAAACTCGGAACCGCGCTGTATAGCAAGTATGTACAAACGGTTGTACCGGTATCTTCGCCAAAAGTGGCAGAGATGTCCAAATTGCTGGAAAATACGTTCCGCAGCGTAAACATTGCGTTTGTAAATGAAATGGCGATGATGTGTGACCGCATGGGCATCGACATCTGGGAAGTCATTGATGCAGCGGCGACGAAGCCTTTCGGATTCATGCCGTTCTACCCAGGCCCAGGCATCGGCGGTCACTGCATTCCGCTTGATCCAATGTATCTGTCCTGGAAAGCGAAAGGGTTCCGCTTCTACAGCAAATTTATCGAGCTGGCACAATCGACCAATGACAACATGCCGTACTATGTGCTGAACAAAACATCAACCATTTTGAACGAGTACGCGAAATCTGTTCGGAACTCCAACATCCTGCTGCTCGGCATGTCGTACAAGCCGAATATTGCAGACCTGCGTGAGTCACCGGGACTCGAAGTATATGAACTGTTCAAGGAAAGCGGAGCGAATGTCAGCTACTTTGATCCATATGCCGATTCCTTCCGTGACAAGCATGACGATACGGTGTACAGCGAAGCATTCAACCTGGAGCAATTCAAGAAATATGATTGCATCGTGCTGATTACCAACCACAGAGATCTGCCATACAGCGATATTGCCGATTTGGGTGTGCCAATTCTGGATACACGCAATGCGTTCCGGACATACACACAGCCGCACATCTACAAAATTGGACACTCGGTTCAGCATCCTGTGCTGGAACCAAGTGAAGCGTTGCTCGTCTGAGAAACAACATGATTCGCTGGGGCAGGATGTCGGTGAGGACAAAATGGGCTCTGCTCGCGCTGACCTTTTGTTTGCTGCTGTTGCCCTGGCTGTTCAAATGGTTTTCGGCAGAGGAGAAAAAAGCGACCTGGCTGTGGGATGCTTCCATCATCGCAGAACAGACCCCGGATATCATCTCCTTCTCCAAGGAGCAAGGTGTTGATGTCATTTTCCTGCAGATACAGGATGAGGTATCGGATGATACGTATCGCAAATTCATTGCGTCTGCCCGGCAGGCAGAGATCCAGGTACATGCCTTGAATGGTCATGCGGACTGGGCCTACAAGGACAAACAGGAAGAGGGACTCGCTTTCATTGAGCGCATTCGTGCGTATAATGCCGCTTCGGCAAAAAATGAGCGTTTCGAAGGCATTCAGCTGGATGTGGAGCCCTACCAACTGCAGCGCTGGGAGAATGAGCAGGACAGCGTCATTGCAGAGTGGAGTGACAACATGAAGGCCTGGACGAAAGCTGGTAAGGATGCGGGACTCTATATGAGTGCAGCCATACCGTTCTGGCTGGATGCGCGTCAGGCAACCGAAGGCGGAGGAACGTTCAGCAGGTGGGTCATTTCCCACTTTGATGCCGTTGCGATCATGGCTTATCGGGATAGTGGTCAGCAGATGTACGACCTGTCGAAGGAAGAACTGGATGAGGCGGATGAACTGCATAAGGACGTATGGATTGGAGCGGAGCTTGCCGATACACATGAGGGTGAGCATCTGACCTTTTTCGGGAAATCCATAAGCAATATGGATGAAGAGATCGCCAGGGTGTTTGACCTGGCCGGATCTCATTCCTCCTTTGCTGGAGTCGCTGTGCATCATTATGAAGCGTGGTATGCGAAGGAAAACGGACTTCCCCTGGCTCGCAAGAGTGATGAGGAGAAGTAATGGGAGTATGGGAAAAGCAGGGCAGCAAAAAGGCAAGTTTCCGGTGAATGGAGACTTGCCTTTTTCTTTTTATTTGCTTTTTGCCGCGCTGGACTTGGCAATCAGCTTTTACCGTTTTCGCTTGTCCGGTACCGATTGGGCGGCAGACCCACCTGTTTTTTGAACGCTTTGGAGAAGGAAAATAAATCCGGATAACCGACCGAATGAGCTACTTCCGTCAAGGTCAAAGGGGTTTGGACGAGCAGGCGCTTGGCCTGGTCCATTTTGAGCTGCTGGATGTATTGCACCGGAGACAACCCGTACGCTTTACGAAATTGTTTGGCAAAATGGGTTCGGTCCACCCCCGCATGAGCAGATACGCCCTCTACCGTGATCCCTCCGGCAAAATGGATATCCATGTATTCCTTCCCTTTTTGCAGCCAGGGGATAGCCGCATCCGGCTGAAGTCCCTTGGCTGCAGAGGAACGAGAAACGCGATCAAACAGACCGAGAAACCGGGTGAGTCGTCCCAGGTCACTTGCTCCCCCCTGAGGTCTGCGAACTTCCTCCATAAAAGCACGCATTCCACTAGCCGTCTCCGGAGTCAGTATACCGGAACGATGAGGAGCATCTGGCGTAAGTCCAAGCCGCGAGAGAAGTTCGGTTGCATGGGTACCATCAAAGGCGATAAAGATCTTCTGGAGCGGCTCCTTGGGATCAGTCCAATACTCATGAGTGACATGCGGAAACAGACAGAATGCATCCCGGGCCCTAAGGGGATACTGTTGTCCGTTCTGTATAAAAGTACCCTCTCCCTCGAGGACAAACAGCAGGTAATGATAAGGTGTTGTACGAGGGCCGATATGATAATTGTTCTTGGCGATATTGCGTCCAATTCGTATTGGCCAGGCTCCACCAGCTTTCTCGAATTCGGACGGAGTAAAAAAAATAATATCCAAAAACTCGTGGTGGTCCTCCTTCATGCTCTCTGTCATCAGGAACACCTCTTTAAAATAAGTTTAATTTCAATATCTATCTGTGAGTTAATATAATATACCCTATTATACAGGTGGGTTTTGTACATATTCAAGAACAGGATGACTTATTCCTGTAAGATGACCACAAAATGACAAAATAAAATTGTCGTAAAATGACATTGATCACAGACAAATCAATTGATATGATGACCATACCTATTAAACCAAGTTAATTAATCGGTATTCGAATGCTTCTTACAAATTATAATAAGAAAATAAGGCGCAATCTTAAAATCAGTTTTTGATAAGTGTAAAAGTAGTGGAGGGGACGAAATCGATTCTGGAGAAGTGTAACGCTCGCCTTTATCCCGGGATTTTCCCCTTGAGAAAGGGATGCAAAAAAATCCGGGGATAACAGCGATCGGAAGAACGATTCGTTACCGGAACGGCTACTTCGCAGCTGTTAGTTTTATTTTTGAAATGGGACTTTATTTATCAACAGAGAGGAATGACCTTATATGAGTGAACACGAAGAACTGAAATTCGGATGGTTTTTGCCAACGGCTGGAGACGGAAAATATGTTGGGGTCGCCCCGGAACGGGAACCGAGTCTGGATTATTTGATACAGGTAGCACAAACGGCCGAAACGGCAGGATTTGAATTCGTATTGATCCCGACCGGTGGGGCATGTCTGGATGCTTGGGTCGTCGGTTCGGCAGTAATGAGTCACACTCAAACACTTCGTCCTCTCGTGGCCATTCGACCAGGCCTGGTTACACCGGTGCTCGCCGCACGGATGGGAGCTGCACTAGATCAACTCTCTGGCGGACGTGCCATGATTAATGTCGTGACGGGCAGCTCGGTCCGAGATCTGGAGGAACTGGGAGATCCGCTGGCGCATGCCCATGACGAACGTTACGTACGGGCGAGCGAGTACATGGAAGTGATGAAGCGTTCGTGGACACAATCGACCGGACTCAACCTGACCGAGTTTGCCGGAAGTGGTTCCAAAGCGAACGCTGAAGCATCCAGCGATAATAATTCGGAGTTTAATGGTCAGTATTACAACTTTAATGGTCCGGTAGGCATGCCGGAAACGGTCCAGAAGCCCTACCCTCCATTTTATCTGGGGGGAAGTTCACCCATTGCCAAAAGAGTGGCTGTAGAGCATGCGGATACGTTCCTCATGTGGGGTGAACCGCACGACTGGATTCAGGAACAGATTGAGGAGATCGAAGTGATCCGCGAACAGGTGAAACAGGAAACAGGACAGGATCGCCGAGTTGCGTTACGGAATGCGGGCACAGGTACTTATTCGGGATACTGAGGAAGAAGCTTGGGCAGCAGCGTGGGAGATTATTAGCAAAGTTCCCCCTGAAGCCATTGAGAAAGCGAAAGCTGCTTTTGCTGAGACAGATGCCACCAACCAGCGCAGACAGAATGAGCTCCGTGAATTGTCCGAGAAACAGCAATTCGTTGTAGGGCCCAACTTGTGGACAGGTTTGTCCGTTGTCCGTTCAGGCGGGGCAATCCTCATCGTGGGCACGGCAGAACAAGTTGCAGAGCGTCTGATGGAATACGCGGATCTCGGCGTGACCACATTCATATTGTCAGGCTATCCGCATCTGGAAGAAGCCGAAATATTTGGCGAGAAAGTAATGCCGATCATTCGCAGCAAGTGGAGTACGAGAAATGTGAAGCATCAGCTTAGCAGCAATTAATTTAATTATCACCTAATTCATCATTACTCAGGAGGTCGTCTTTCATGAGAAAAAATAAAAAATTCATCCTTCCCCTGGTCAGTATGCTGGTCATGTCCTTGCTGCTGTCCGCTTGTGGGGGCGGGGATAACTCTGCAGCAGGCGAGAACGGTTCCTCC
This sequence comes from Paenibacillus sp. PvP094, assembly GCF_040546835.1. NCBI lineage: Bacteria > Bacillati > Bacillota > Bacilli > Caryophanales > Paenibacillaceae > Paenibacillus > Paenibacillus sp. PvP094. Next base: position 4,137,604 of record NZ_JBEPOM010000001.1, read on the forward strand.
GGTTCAGGCAAAGTCACCATCAGCTTCATGCACTGGCGCGGTGAAGATGCTGAAGCGCTGAACAAGACCATTGATGCATTTGAAAAGGAAAACCCTAACATTCATGTGGAGATGCAGACGCTCCCTTCAGACCAGTATCAATCCACAGTTCAATCCAAAATCAGTGATGGTTCGGTAGGGGATGTATTTGCCTCCTTCCCGGGTGCACAGTTCGATGCTTTTACCAAAGCCGGATTGTTCACGGACCTGACAGGATCATCTTTTCTCTCTGCCTATAACTCCAAGCTGATTGAGGCAGGTCAGCAGGATGGCAAGCAATATGCCATTCCGTATCAGCTCGTATACAACGATCCAATTTATAATGTGAAGCTGTTTGAAAAATACGGTCTGACACCGCCGAAGGACTGGGACAGTTTCCTGGCGCTCTGTCAGACACTGAAAGACAACGGAATTATCCCGATTGCCTTTGCCGGAGCGGACATTGGTCCAGGGCAGTTCATGAACACCATGGTGATGAATAATGCACCGAGTGACGACATTTTTACCAAAGTGGAAGCAGGCGAGGCGAAACTGACAGATGAGTTCTGGGTGAAAACACTCACGCAAATTAAGGAGCTGAACGATAAAGGCTACTTCCAGCAGGATGCACTGGGTACCAAGGACCCGGCGGCAGGAGCGCTGTTCATTCAAGAGAAGGCAGCCATGCTTGCAAGTGGTTCCTATCAGCTCGCTCAGAACAAGCTGCAAAATCCGAATTTGGAGCAAAAGCTTCTTGCACCTATTACCGTAAGTGCAGATCAGGCAAAGTATGAAGGGGTTCATACCACGACGTTCATGCTTGCGGTAAACAGCAAGTCCAAACATCCGGAAGAAGCGAAGAAATTTATCGAGTTTCTGAGCAAACCCGAAGTGGCTGGAGCGTATGCCAACCAGACGGGTCAGAACGTAACCGTAAATGACGTGAAGTATGATTCTGCCGAACTCCAGGTTGCAGGGGAGTGGGCAAACAAAAAGACCGTGTTCCAGCCACGGTTCACCATTCTGAACGGAGATAATCAGAAGGCAGTCACCAACTCCATTCAGGCTGTGCTTAGCGGTACTTCTCCTGAAGAAGCTGCGCAGCAGGCACAAGCGATCATCGATCAGCATATCGGGAAATAAGTCATGAAGAATCGTATTCAGCTATCCCTGTTTCTGTTACCCGGGTTGCTGCTGTACGTGGGACTGTTCGTATTTCCTACATTGACGGGGCTGTTCTACTCCTTTACGGATTGGGACGGGGTATCCCCGTCGTATGCGTTTGTAGGGCTGGATAATTATAAGGACAGTCTCAGCAGCATCGTCTTTCGCAAGGCTTTTGGCAATAACGTTGAATTCATGCTCACGGTGGTTATTGCCCAAACCTTTATTTCACTTGTGCTGGCATTACTGCTCGTCCGAAACACCAAAACGCGGATTGTACTTCGCGCCCTGTATTTTCTCCCGGCCATTTTGTCCTCCGTATCGGTTGGGTTGATCTGGGCTTTCATGTATGATCCATCCATTGGATTGATCAACTATGGGTTAAACGGGGCAGGTATGGAGAGTCTTGCACGCAACTGGATCGGTGATCCCAAAATTGCAATCTACTCCATTGCAGCCGTGCAGGTCTGGGCTCATGCCGGGCAAATGATGATTGTGTTTATCGCTGGCCTGCAAGGTATTCCTGCTGAACTGTATGAGGCCGCCCGAATGGACGGTGGCAGCAAATGGCAGGTATTCCGTACGGTGACCTGGCCGCTGCTTGCCCCTTCGGCTACGATTGTCGTTGCCTATACAACGATCCAATCGTTTAAGGCATTTGATCTTATTTTCACCATGACGGACGGAGGCCCGAACTACGCAACTGAAATTTTGACGACGTTATATCTATCATACCGCCTTTGGCAGCTATTCATTTGGCCTCGCTTCTGCGGGTTCGATGATCTTTCTGGTTCTGCTGGCCTTGCTGACGTTTGTGCAGTTCAAGGCACTGCGTGCCGACCGGGTAAGCTATTGATGCCGGAACGTGCTCACACAAGAGGCAGAAGGGAGTTCACATGTTTCTTAAATGGTTCAATCGCCTGATATTGTTGGTGTACGCGCTGCTGATTATCGTGCCGCTGTACTTCGTATTTGTATCCTCATTCAAAACAAGCAGCAACTTCTTTACCAGTCCATTCAGCTGGCCTGATCCGTTTACATGGGATAACGTTACGGGCATGTTTCGCAATCAGCCAATGTGGCAATATTTCGGAAACAGTCTTGTCGTGACATTGGGTACGGTGGTGATTGAGCTGCTGCTGAGCAGCATGATTGCCTACGCCATTGTTCGCTGGGGCGGAAGCGTGGGTAAAATTGTGTTTGGCCTGTTTGTGGCTGGGCTTATTGTTCCTTCCCAGGTCAGCATGCTGCCGATCTACTCCCTTACACGTACGCTGGGTTGGTCTGACAGTCTGACGGGCCTGATCGTTGTATCGGCCGCCATGCTGATGCCTGTCTCCGTATTCATGCTGACGGGTTTCATGCGCATGCTGAATGCCGAAATTCTGGAGGCGGGCAGCATGGATGGGGCAAGCGAGTGGCGCCTATACACACGGATTGCGCTGCCGCTGGCTGCGCCTTCACTTGCGGCAACGGCTACGTTCCTGCTGGTCATGGTTTGGAATGATCTGCTCATTCCGATGCTCATGCTCAGCAGCAAGTCCAAATTGACGTTACCGCTGGCACTTATGCAGTTCCGCGGGGAGTACGTGACGAACTATCCGATGATGCTGACGGGAGTACTGGTGACGGCCATTCCGATGATTGTGCTGTTCATTTTGCTCCAGCGTTATTTTGTTGCAGGTCTGACAGCGGGTTCACTCAAGGGGTGAGCTATTGGAAGGTGACGTGGAGGAGAGCGTATTTTTCATTGATTTCTGGATCATTCTGCATAATAATGGTTTAGTGTCAGAATGACTACATAGAGATCAAGGAGCTATCGTTATGACTAAACTGGAAGTGTTGCGGAATCCCAAACAGCGCAAGCTGCTGTTTAGTGCCGGGATGAGCTGGCTGTTTGATGCAATGGAGGTTGGCATGATTTCCTTCATCGTGGCAGCTCTTGCCAAGGAATGGAGCCTCAGTCCCGGACAAGTCGGTGTGCTGACCAGTATCAACTCCATCGGTATGGCGCTGGGTGCATTGCTTGCGGGTGCACTCGCTGACCGTTTTGGCCGTAAGGCCATTTTGATGTGGACCCTGTTAATCTTCACCATTGCGAGCGGTTTGTCTGCACTGGCGACCGGCTTTGCCGTACTGTGCGTACTGCGCCTGATTGCTGGAATTGGGCTTGGTGGCGAGCTGCCTGTAGCCTCCACACTGGTATCAGAGTCCATGCCAACAGCAGAACGCGGCCGTGCCGTCGTGCTGCTGGAGAGCTTCTGGGCTGGAGGCTGGATTGTATCGGCACTCATTGCCAACTTTGTGATTCCTGAATACGGCTGGAGAATTGCATTTGCGATTGGTGCTGTTCCGGCATTCTACGCGCTGTATCTGCGCCGTGTCATTCAGGACCCGCCGCGTTACAAGCAAAACAAGACCATCCGGAAGACGACGTTTCGGGAGAAAGTGGCTGCAGTATGGTCTGCTCCGCATCGCCGGACAACCATTATGCTCTGGATCTTGTGGTTTACGGTAATATTCTCCTACTATGGCATGTTCCTGTGGCTGCCTTCCGTCGTGATGGCCAAAGGCTTCACTCTGGTCAAAAGCTTTCAGTACGTGCTGATTATGACCTTGGCACAGCTGCCAGGTTACTTTACAGCGGCTTATTTTATCGAGCGGTACGGACGTAAATTCGTCCTGGTCGTTTATCTTACACTGACGGCAGTGAGTGCAATTGCTTTTGGTTTGGCAACAACCGAAGCGGCGATTCTCACCGCAGGCATCTGTCTTTCTTTCTTCAATCTGGGGGCATGGGGTGGTCTGTACGCGTATAGTCCGGAATTGTATCCAGATTCGGTTCGTTCGACAGGTGTGGGTCTTGCCACATCGGTGGGCCGCATCGGGGGCGTACTTGCTCCATTGATGGTCGGCATGCTGGTTCAGCGTGAGGTAGCCATCAGCATGATTTTCACGATTTTCTTCGTGACAATCCTGATTGGGGCAGCAGCTGTACTGTTCCTTGGCCGGGAAACGAAGGGTCAGGAACTGGCAGAGTAGATGTAAATAAATTCAAGCGCAACTTTTGTGCGGGTCTGCCTGCCTACGGAAATGGAGGCTGGACAAGCGGCATAAGGTTGATACAAGAAGAGGCATAGCCCTGATATGACCATGGGCTCATGCCTCTTTTTGCTATATTCAAGGCCCTGTTTTTCATGCTCCATCGGTCCGATAGACGGCACTTTGGCGATATCCTATAATGACACTCGGGATGTCCATAAGGGAGGGTTCAGGGGAAAAAGTGGGGTCTGGACTCAGAATAATGGAGGTTAATTGAATCATGAAAAACGATAATAAAATGGATCAAACGAATAAAATGGCTACAAAGCATAATGTGAATGGAACGAAAAGTGCCAATGAACTGATCAGGGCCTATAGGTTAGAATTAAGTAAAATTGCTGGCAACATGGAACCGATTACCGTGAGTCGGGCAGTAACTCATCGGAGGGGGAAAAAGGCTGGCAAAAGAGCAGGACGAGTCAGTGTACTACTCAGTGCCTTTGCGATTGCTCTTGGCCTCACGATGGCAGCTCCGTCTGCGGGAGCCCAGAAGCTGGAGCAGGGCGTTCAAAGTGAGCATGTGCTGCAATTGCAGGAGCAATTGCGGGATCTGGGTTACTTCAAAGCCGGATTGACCGGATATTACGGTTCCATTACCAAAAGCGCTGTACGCAAATTTCAGCAGGCTCAGGGCCTGAGTGCGGATGGGATTGCAGGCCCGGCTACACTGAATAGGCTGAACAAAAAGGCCAAAGCCGAAGGTGAGACGCTGCGCCAGTTGGCGAAGCTAATTCACGGGGAGGCGCGCGGGGAATCCTTTGAAGGACAGGTTGCTGTAGGGGCGGTCGTCTTGAATCGGGTGCAATCCAATGCATTTCCGTCATCCATTCCGCAGGTGATTTTCCAGAAAGGGCAGTTCACTGCAATTGATGATGGTCAGTTCAATACAAAGCCGACGGCTACTTCTTATAAGGCAGCACGGAAAGCTTTGAATGGTGCTGATCCGACGAATGGTGCGCTCTATTATTACAATCCGAAGATCGCAACCTCGCTATGGAGCAAAAGCAGGCCGACACTCCTGACGATTGGGCAGCATGATTTTACGAGATGAGGCAGGTTGAGGCAGTAGATAGAGCAAATACATTTTTTTAATAACAACAAGGAACCCCAGCTGTGTATGCTGCGCTTCTGCAGGTACGTGGCTGGGGTTTAACAATGATGTTATCGTGGACAAATGATATCTTGGCATTGAAGTAAATAGGAGTTTATTTTTATGGTTGGACCGTGAAAGGAATACTCAACGAAGTAGGCTCTACAATGGTCTCTCCGGTGTCATAGTCATAGATTCTATTGAAAACCAATTCAATGGATTCCAGCTTGTCAGTGTCATCTGTATATACGAAACCATAGCCCATATTATCCATGACTACGCCGTCATATTGATGATAAACATAAGGTTTCCTCATGAAATTACGATCTGCTGAGATGGGTTTACCCGTGTTCGGATGAATGGAATTCAACCCGTAAAATCCGATGTTTTGAGCCGTTGTATTTTCTACACTGTAGACGATTTTGATATAAGTCATATCAGAACCGATATCTTCTTGATTGAGAATTGCAATGTTTTCTCGGGAATCCTGAGGAATCTCACGAGCCTCTAATAATTGAACATCCATAATATGAATCGTTAATGGCCCGAATTCAATACTTTGTTTCAGATGCACAGCTTTTAACAATTGGAGTTGTCCGCCGTAATCAAATGTGCCTGTATCTCCCGGTTCGGACAGAAGCGGAGATGGTGCACTTTCAAAAAGCTTGTCCTGAAGATCGCTGGCAGCTTGCTCGAATGGATTATAATCTGGCTTAAGTCCTTTGTATGTTAGTTCAGCACGGAAAGGCTTTAAACCGGATTCCAAGACAAGCTCAGAATCAGCAGGATGAGGCTGTAACGGATTGATTTCCAGTGGTGTAGATGTGGCATCATTGGAGCTGCCTGAACCGCCCAAAAGTGCGAGAGCGAGCAGTAAATGAAAAACAAACATAAAATGCGCACCCTTTCTCTTTGGAAAATAGCAATACAAATACATCGTACATAATCATAACAAACAGTTCATGGTGACCATGAGAATATGGGCCCAACTTCAGCTAATAGCATATTGATAAGTTCTTACTTTGGTCTAGTAGCAAGGGCCTACTTCAGACAAAGCGGGTTCGATCGATTGTTCATTCGAAATGTAACCTAGACTACAGTCTGTTTGTTCCAAGTTTTTTACTAAGACAAAAGAGGAAAATATGCTTCACCATTGGATTCGCCTGTCCAATCCTGTACAATGGATAACGATAAAAACAACGGTAGATTAAGGATGGATCAGCACGATGAGAATTATCATATCACCTGCCAAAAAGATGAAGATCGATACTGATCTTATGACCAGCGCGCAGATGCCGCGTTTTATAAACGAGTCAGAACAACTGTTGAGTGTGCTCCAAAAGTTATCCTATGACGAGCTCAAAGCGTTATGGAAGTGTAATGATGCAATCGCTGAACAGAACATGGAACGGATTCGAAAAATGAATGTAAAAGCCAATCTTACGCCAGCCATCTATGCCTATGAGGGCATTCAGTATCAGTATATGGCAGCGGGTGTTTTTCAGCAGGAAGAACTGGCGTATCTGGAGCAGCATTTGCGCATATTATCTGGTTTTTATGGCATGTTACGGCCTCTGGACGGGGTTACACCTTATCGGTTGGAGATGCAGGGCAAGCTGCAAGGTCCGGGTTTCAGCTCGCTCTATCATTTTTGGGGCAGCAAGCTCGCAGATCAGCTTCAATCAGAGAGCAATTGTATTCTAAATTTGGCTTCCAAAGAGTACAGCAAAAACATCATTCCTTTTTTGAGCGAGGAAACCCGATTTATCAATTGTGTATTTGGACAAATGGTCAATGGGAAGATGGTTGAAAAGGCAACCCGGGCGAAAATGGCCAGAGGTGAGATGGTACGGTACATGGCAGAGCGTAAGATTACAGATGTGAAGGAGATCAGAAGTTTTGATCGGTTAGATTTTGTTTTCTCCGAAGAGAATTCGGATGAGAGTAATTATGTATTTGTTTATTCAGAGGAGAAATAGCGAAATTCCAACTTTATTATTAAAAAAAAGTGCTAGTTAGCAAGCCAGCTCATCTTAAGGGCTGGTTTTGTTTTGATATTAATTTCAGAATCCTCCTTTACGTATACGAGAAATGAGTTTGGACCGTAGTATTGAACAATGTGAGTAGGTTCATTAAGTTAAATCAGGAGATAAGCCTGATATAGTCAACATTAAAATTCTGCTAACATAGTCTTATCTTATCATAGATGAGCGGTGAAAATGCATGAGTACAATTAAAGTTACCCCTGAGCAACTACATCACGTATCGAATCAGGTGGATCGGGCCAGACAACAGATGGAGAGTATACAAGGAGATCTCACAAGACAGATCATGTTTATTAAGACGTTTTGGGTAGGAGCGACACAGGAGAGATTTTTCTATGAGTTTGAACGGTCACGTCCTATTCTGGATAAAGCGTTAGAGAGTATGGTGAGGACCTCCAGGGAATTGAAGGATATCGCCACGCGTTTTGAGAATACAGATGCTGAGCAGGTGAGTCTGGGCAGTGCTATTGGGACCGTGAGTGCGGCAGCGATGATAAGGAATTCGGTAACTAATACAAGTTCGGATGATAAGGGATACCGAATGGCCTATAACTCGATGTTTAGGAAGATGATGCCTGTGAATCAGCAAGGTGTTACCGATCAGGCTGCTCTTCAAGCTTATCAGAGGGATCAGGGGCATCTGGATATCATCCGGATGCAAGCAGTGAATGTAGAACCCCTTGGCGAAGATATTTATGCGATGCAGATCAAGGCGTTTGAGATGGGCATTCATCCGATGACAGGGGAACCTGTATCAGATAAGTATGCTCAGACGATGCTTGCTTCTCTAAAGTTTAGCCAGGTTTTCATGGCATTTCAGATGGTTCGTGGGAGTATGCCAGGTTCCAAAGGGCCTTTCCGGTTGCCTTCATCCCATCCAGCAGTGGCGAAGTTTAAAAAGAATCTGGAAGCGGCTGAAGCGAAGAAAGCAAATGGGCAAAAAAGGGGTTCTGAGATTACGGAGCAGGCTTCTAATATCGGTAGTATAGTTAAAGAAGGAAACAAAACGACATACACCAATCCTGTCGGTAATGTGCTGCATTGGGATGATCAGCATCCCAAAAATATTAATCGAGACATTGATCAATTGTTAAACAGTAAGGACTCAGGAAAAGCAACTGAAGCCAAAGCAGCTTACGCTGTAAGAGAAAGTAAGGAAGTTACAGCCTTCAGCCAAAAAATTCAAAGGGCTGATGGCAATCCTGCAGGGGATTTTGACGTAGTAACGAAACATGAAATTATTGAAGTTAAAAAATCATTGAAAGCCATCACAGATGTGGAACAGTTTGATAAATACGTGAATGTAAAACACCAAGATTTCTTTAACTATGAACAGAAGAAGGTCATTTTATATATTGACAAGCCATTGACTAATCCACATCCGAATGATCTGATAAAATTGGAATTAATCAAATCTAGAGGTGTTACTGTTGTGAACTCTTTAGATGAACTCAAGGGGGTATTGAAGTAAAGTATGGGTACTTCAGCTGTTATTTTAACGAACAAAGATAAATATTCTCCAGAGCAACTCTTGGCTGACACTATTGTTGCAGCTTTTCATTCCGACTCTGCTCTTTATTTCTATAACAACAAAACGAATACAAACGAAGGAGAGTTTTTGTATACAACGCTTAATATTAACCGTAAGTCAATCACAGGGGATAATGAATCCTCATTAATTTTCCATATTCACAGCATAAATAGCCCGAGTACTGAATTTTATTATCACGAAGATTTAGGTTTAGATACTAGTGAATCGCTATATCAGGTTGGGCATATTGAGGATATCTATGGTAATCAAGAGTTGATACTTCATTTTATGTATGAATATCTCAAGCTGAATCCAGATGATTATTTCTGGATAGCAGATAATGATTGGACATACAGCTGGGAGGACATACAAAAGCTGAAATCTTTACCGTATGACCCGGATTGGTGTTATAAAAAACCTGTAGAGTAACTTTATAAGCGATTACAGTGTGACAAGAAAATCGTATAGTACAGTTGATAAACAATATTTGATAATTTAAGCCCTTGATAAAGTTTCAAGGGTTGTTTTGTTTTGCAAAGTCAGATTGTCAAGTGGAGATAGTTCTTCTGACAAGGATTTGTGAGCGATTCTCCAAACCAAATATTTTCGAGGTCTGAGGCCGATCAAATCCAGTGAATGAGCCGATTTCTTCATCTTTCACTTTAGTGGAATCGGTGCCTTGGGGGAATCTCCTAGGCAAGTCGTTTGGGGTTTTCATTTGAAAGCCAAGATGGATAGAGTTAGCAAAATAAAGGTGCATAAAGGATTGTTTTCAAGTCCGCAGAGCAAGCAAACTACTTGTCTCGATTCGGGAAGGATGAAAGGAAGATTTCAGTAGGAGCTTGTGAGGGATAGCTTAAACCGAGTGCAAATAATGATGCACCAATCAGTATGGGATGCTGAACACACAAAAGTGTTTACTTGATTAAGTTGGCTTCGTGCCCTTACCCTCCAATGACTAGATAAAATACTGTTCACTTCTCAGCACAAAAGATTACTTGTCAATAAAGCTCTTTGGGACCACCCATAATTAGTCCTTGATAGTTACTTATTACTAATCTTATAGTTTCAGCACCTCCCTGATAGTTATAGTAAACTTCTGGATTTTATTCCAAAGGTCTTATTCTTTATGGTACAATATACCTAAAAAAGCTATTATCAGATATACATTCGCAGTTGGAGAACATATAAAGGGTCATCATTTGGGAATCGATAGATAAAGTATGATCTTATGAAAAAGAGGAGGTAGAACATGTATATACATAAAATGATAATTGATAATTTCAGGAATTTCAAAAGACAAGTAATAGAATTTAACGATGGAGTGAATGTAATTATTGGTCATAATAATGCTGGAAAGACTAATTTACTTAAAGCATTAGCCTTGGTACTTGATTCCCAAGGAACCAAACGTTTGGATATAGATGACTTCAATAAAAATGTTGCTCTTTCAGAATTGATAGAAAATCCACCTCGAATTACCATAAGTTTAGTGATAAAACAAAGCTTAAATGAGGATTTAAATTCAGATGACTTAGTGACAGTTGGGAATTGGCTTACTAAGCTAGATGAACCTTACGAAGCGATGGTAACATACGATTTTTTTCTTCCTGAAAAGGAAAGAGCTCGTTACCTAGATAATATTAAAAATTCCCCTGATCTAGATTCCGCTTGGAAAATAATAAAACATGACTTTATAAGGCTCTATGTTCATAAAATATGGGGCGGAGATAAAACTGTTCAGAATACAGCTGAAGGTGAATTTTTACAGAAATTTGATTTTCAATTTTTAGATGCTATCCGTGATGTTGAGAGAGATATGTTTTCAGGTAGAAACACTCTTCTTAAAGATGTATTGGAATTTTTTATGGATTATGAAATAAAATCAGACGTTGTAAAATCTGATGAAGTAAAGAAAACAGAAATTAAAAAGAAGCAGATGGAGTTTAGTGAGATTGCAGGTACATTATTACGTGACTTACAAGATAGAATGAGTGTTGGTAAAGAACACATTTTATCGTATGCAAAAGATACAGGAGCTTCATTTAATAAAGCAATACCTAATTTTGAAGGAAGTTTATCAGATGTAGAAATGTTCTCCGCGTTGCGGCTTATTGTTGAATTTGAAACAGGGATAAAGATACCAGCGTCACATAACGGTCTTGGCTACAATAACTTAATTTTTATGTCTTTACTTCTATCAAAAATGCAAGTTAATGCAGATGGTGGATATTTAGGAAGCAATGCAAAAGTTTTTCCTATATTAGCAATTGAAGAGCCAGAAGCACATCTGCATCCTGCCATGCAGTATCAGTTTCTAAAATTTTTAAAGAAAAACAAAATTGATAAAAAGGTTAGACAAATTTTTGTGACTAGTCACTCCACGCATATTACATCTTCAGTAGCTCTAGATGAAATTATTTGTTTGCATAACGAGGGAGGAACTACTTCCATTGGATATCCTGGAAAAGTATTTCCGACAGATGAAAACAGTAAAAAATATGTTCAAAGATTTTTAGATGCGACTAAATCGGATATGCTTTTTGCTCAAAAAATAATTTTAGTAGAAGGCCTAGCTGAACAATTATTATTGTCAGTTTTTGCGGAATATGAAGGTGTTTCTTTGGAGGAAAATCATATTGCAGTTATAAATGTAGGTGGCAGATATTTTAATCATTTCCTTCATTTGTTTGACACTGAGAAAGCAAATACTCTAAATAAAAGAATTGTTTGTTTGACAGATCAGGACCCTGAAAGGAAGAAAAAATCATCTAACACTAATTTCAAAAAATGCTACCCGTTTGAATACGATGCTAATACTGAGGAGTATGAGTATAAAAGAAACAATTTATTGTACCAACCAGGTACTCACCCTAATATTGCATTTTTTAGTCAAGATAAAGTTGAAGGAAAAACACTGGAATATGATCTGATTCTAGTTAATCCTTCTCTCGAAATATTGGTGACAGATTCTATGAAAAATCAAGATGAAATTAAGAGCTTAATGAGGCTTTATACAGACGGAAAACCACAAACAGATTATGAATCTATACTAAGAAAAAGCGATGAGAATAAAAGAATTATTGAAGGTATTAATCAAAACACTTCTTGGAACGAGAAACAAAAATGTAGAGGATTAATTGCTTCACGATATCTTAATTCAGTAGGGAAAGGAGAAAACGCTTTGGAGCTTGCATATATTTTGGATGAAAATTTACAAAACAAAGGAACTGATAAATATAAAAAATTCATTGTTCCTGATTACATAAAAGAAGCCATTGCGTGGTTATGTAAATGATCCCAATAAGCTCTGATACATTGATTCCTATTGAGCACCATTTTCGAGTCTCTGCGGGTCCAGGGGCAGGAAAGACTCATTGGTTAGTTGAACATATTAAGAATGTTCTCTATAGATCTACAAGATTAGAGAAAACTCGCAAAGTAGCGTGCATTACTTACACAAATATTGGAGTCGAAACGATTTTAACCCGTTTAAATACTACAATAAATCAAGTTGAAGTATCTACTATCCATAGTTTTTTATACAAACATATTGTAAAACCATACGCCATTTTTCTTGTTGATGATTATGGGGTGAACGTGGAATCAATGGACGGGCATGATGACATTATTCTATCAAATTATTCTTTTTTAAAAGAATGGAAAAACAGAACTCAACAGCAAAGATTCAAGGAAGATAAACTAATTGTTGAAGCTTTTAATTCAATAAAATGGAAATTTGATGATTTAGGAACTTTAGTAGCAAAGCCTGATTATCCTCGCAAGATTGGTAAATATCCTATCAAGAATGATTCGTACTATGAATATAAAAAAATGTGTTGGGAAAGAGGTATAATTCACCATGATGATGTACTCTTTTTTAGTTATCAATTAATTGAAAAGTACCCCTTTATTTTACAAGTGTTGCAATCCAAATTTCCATACTTTTTTGTTGATGAATTCCAGGATACAAATCCTATACAAGTGAAGATTATGGAATTAATAGGGGAAAAAGAAACGATAGTCGGGATAATTGGTGATAAAGCTCAGTCTATCTATAGCTTTCAAGGAGCAAAACCATTTCAATTTCATTCATTTAACTTAAACAACATGGTTGATTATATAATGGCGGATAATAGAAGAAGCACAAATCAAATTATAGATATTTTAAATACAGTACGCGTAGATATAAAACAAAACAAATTCAGAAGTATTAATGGGGACAAACCCATAATTATTGTGGGAGAGCGGCTAGATGCTCTGAGAATAGCTAAAGAAAAGAGTAATAACGAGCCGGTAAATTCTTTGTCAAGAAAAAATATAATCTCGAATGCGATGAAAAAGGAAATTATAGGGGATTTATTTAACAACAAGTTAATTGAAGCACTTTTAAACGAAGATACTCCTAGCAGTAGCAATAAGTACAGAAGTAAAGTGATTATTGCCTGTATAAAAGCAACTGAGTTTGCACGCCAGAACGAATTTAAAAGTGCATTAAAAGAATTAGAGAGGATTTTCAAAGATAAGAATGACAAAGATAAAGGAAGAAAAGAAGCTTTGAAAAATCTTTGTGTACTCCTCTCTAAGTATGAAGATTTCAAAGAAAAAACATTGATAGAATTCCATTCTTTTGTAAAAAGCAATATAAAACCTGATATATCAAATTTATCAAGGGGTGCTGCTAAGACCTTTTATGATAGCCATAGTTACCAGCAATTAGCTCTGTGTGTAAGAATTGACGAAGATACTAGCAGACACAAAACAATTCACAAAGCAAAGGGAGATGAATTCAAAAATGTCTTGGTTGTTCTACAAGAAGAGAGCGACATCGAATTTTTACTTAACCCTAACTTAAACGATAACAATAAAGAAGAGCAAAGAATAAACTATGTAGCAATAAGTAGAGCTACGGACCGTTTATTTATCAATGTGCCAACATTAACTGAAATAGATTCGAAGAAATTAGGTTTACTGTTTGACATTATAAGAACTTAAACATAAATATTTCATTAATTGTTGATTTAAAAACTTTCAAGAAGGAAGTAAGATATGGATTCATTTAAGATACTTAATGATAATAAGACATATAAAATTACTAGAGCAAATTTCGAAATGTTGACTGATAAAAAATATCCTTACTGCCAAGAAATTAGAAAAAGGATGAGATACTTAGCAATATGTCCTGCCTGTGGAAATCCAATAAGTTTTATTGGTTTATATATTAATGATCAAACGGATAGAAAAAGAAAACGAGAATTACATGGGAGACATTTCACTGAAGATGTATCGCAGTTAGCTGATTTTGATAAATTTGCATATCAAGCTTGTCCACTTCATAATGACAAAGCTGGTAAGTTATATACAGATATTCCAGGAACAAAGAAAAATAATGAAATTGTAAGGCTTATTAAAACTTATCCGGAAGAATTAAGAGAATGTATTTCTAAGATTCTAGGCTTCCATATTTCTCGAAGTAAATTCGAAAAACTTCTCGTAAGTTTTGTTAATAGTAAAGGATATTACTTTAAAGGTATAACAAAATTTAATTTACCTTATTATTTTCTATATCTTTTACCAAATCAAAAATTATATAAATGCAAGGTATTGGATGATGTTGTTGAAAAGGCAATAGATCTAAAAAGCAAATATTTCGAGGTGAGCAAGGAAAAAAGATTGGAGAAGAAAGTTGATGAGTATGTAGAATTTGAATTTATTTTGGTTGAACATATTAAAAATGATAATTCTGAAAGCATTAATTACAAGTTAATTGAAAGAAAAAAAGAAATTAGAAATCTTATCTTTGAATATCGTATAGAAATAAATCATAATCTTTTTGCAGATATGATTAGTGGAAAATAAACTCTACCCCGAGAAATAGCTGGTTCACTATTTGGTGAAAAAGTTAGCATTAATTATTCAAAAGTACCTAAATAGATGTAATGTTGATGGTATTTTGGCTAAGTATGCGATAGCTATAAACCTGTTTTACAGTGCTAATTAGGTGATCATTTGGTGTTATGTATATCTAACTTTGGCTTAATCTCACAAATACAAAAAAATATTAATTAGCGGATTTCCCGCTAAATTCTCAGCCCACCTTATGTCTTAATGTACAAGCTTCCTGAGGTGTCCTTACCATGAAGGATAACATGTCAAACCTGATCGAAGATTTGTTTCACGGAAACCTGCGGTTGGATGAGTCGATTCATCCTGAACAAGCTGAGTATCAAGAGATCAACTGCCAAATATCGGACATGATGCAAAACTACAAAACAAAGCTTCCAGATACAGAATACGATACTTTGGAGCAACTGATCGACTTGATTGGGCAATCTACATCTATGTACGTGGAAACTGCGTTTGAGCAGGGTTTTCGCACAGGTGGCAGACTTATTATTGAGATTTTAGGCAAAGGTTGAGCGTGAGCACTTATCCATCTAAAACTGACATCAGTCCACTGTGTTTAGCGGGAATTCAACAAAACACAATGCAATTCGACCCAACTTCCCCCCGTCGAATCTCAAAAATCCCCCTCACTTTAACCGCCATTAAGGACGGAAATAAGGAAGGGGATTTCTTAAACTATTATATATTACCGCGCCCCAATATTTGTACCGGATGGCGTACCCGAGCCAATCAGATCACTCCCTGCAGCAAGCTTCAGGAAATTACCCAGTACAGGCGTCCCATCGCTGCTGCGAGTTACAGATGGTACAAGGGAGACAAAGTCGTCTGCACTCGCGAGCAGGCCTTTGTCATTTACGCTCTTTTTGTTTTTCCACCAGACGTTGGTACTGCTGACGTCCGTTCCGCTTGTTTTGTCACTGGCGCCGCCCTGGAAGGACAGATTGTTGGTGAAGATATGGGTGCCTACATCGAAGGCAAAATTGCTTTGGCCGTTGTTCCAGGACGTGTTATTTTTCATCTGGATCGAACCGGGATTACTGTTGTATGTGAAGCCATGTTTTTTATTATTAAAGGCAATACTGTTTTCCACAATATGATTCACGGCAATTTTCTCTCCGCCTAGCTTAAATCCGTTTCCATCACTATCGGTGGTGGATGTACCGTCGGAAGTAGCTCCGTTGGCGTACGCAATACTGTTACGAATCGTGACCACACCGATAGCACCCGTATCCGTTTTGCTGTATAGATCCCATCCATCATCCACATTGTAGGCTGCAATGCAGCCATCGAAGAGGTTGCCCGGGCCCACGGTCAATTTCGCGGCAAAACCGTCTGCATCCTCGCCGTTATCAGGATCATAATTGTCGTGAGAGTAGGAGCGGATGACTTCATTGTAAGCAGGCCATTCACTCTTGGCGGCGGTGGAAGCATATCGTCCCAGCTGAATCCCCGTATCCCGATTATGATGAGCCTCGATCTGCTCCAGACGGTTGTAACTGCCCCCGATAAAAATCCCGTTATCGCCTGCCCCTTTTACTTCAAGCCCTTTAACCAACCAGTAGTCCCCGAACATTTGCAAGCCCCGATTCGTGGACGCAAAGGCTTGGGCCGAGAAATCGAAGATAGGCTTCTCCGATCCGTAGGCAATCAGATTTTTGCGCTGTCCCGCTGTCCCGCTGTTGCCTCGTTCAATGGTAACCGTTTCCGAAAAGCTGTAGGTTCCACCTCGCAGATAAATGGTCTTGCCCGGAGTAATCTGAGTCAGTGCATTTGCGAGTGTGGTTGGGCTTGCCAATGTTCCCGGATTGCTTGCTGATCCGTTAGGAGCGACATATAAATCACCAGCAGCGAGTGTAGCGGTAGTTGTCGAGGCAGCCTGTTCTGATGAATTTTGTGCACCATTCTCGATGAGTTCCAACGCTCCAGCGGACCCCCCGCCAAATAACAATACAGGAAAAGCAGCACACAGGCAGAGGCAGGCCATTTTCGATTTCAACGAACGTTCAGAGCGTACAGATGGATAATTAGAAACAGAAGGGAACCATTTCATTGTGAAACCTCCTTGGTTAATGGGATAGTGCATTTCGGTAAGGCACAGGTTCATCGTAAAACGTGTAAGCGTTATCAACAATAATCATTTCATTAGGTCAGCTATACAAGCCGGTATGTCAGACATCGAGGTCTCAAGTGTTGCTATTTAAAAGGTGGTGCATAATCCTTACATTGGCAGATCGCCTTAATTTAACGAGCAATCATCTGAAATGAACGCGGGGAAGGGGTCAACTGGATGACAAAATGGCATGAAAACAAGGTTGATCCACCGAAATGAACCTGGACTTCATTAAAATTGGAAAAGACGGACTTAATTGGAAGATTATTTGTCCATGGATATAACTCAAAAAAGCCCCGATTACAGCTGCATTAGGCAGATGCCATCGGGACCCTTGCCACATGGTGGTCACGATCCAAGATGAATTTCGATACGGTACTACTTGCTAACCTCTTCTGTCACCAGCTGTCCTTGTTTCGAATTTTAATACGGATCTGCTTCGTGCCCGCGCCGGGATGCTTCTTCCGCGCTTGGTTCATGTTTCGGCTGAACCGTGGCACTGTCATCGGTCGGCACAGATGCCAGTCCTTCAGCTACACGGCGACCGTAGTCGGCATCGGCCTGAGTGAAGTGTGAGATCATGCGTTCACGAATGTCCGGTTTACATTTGGAGAGTGCATCAACCAGGTTGCTGACAAGTTCCTCTCGCTCCCAATCTTCAAACGCCCGGTATGTATCACCGGCTTGACCGAAGTCGTTAGGACGCGGAATTTTCTCCCGAACCAGACGACCTTCAATAAGGGGTTCATGCTCCTTGCCGCGTGGAGCCGCTTCGGACAGACCCCCCAGAGAAGAAGGCTCGTAGTTCACATGCGGGTTCTGTCCTGGCGCGCGATCAACTTTGTACTGCATCTGACCACCGCTTTGGTTGGTAGCTACGCGATTTTTGGGAGCATTCACAGGCAGCTGCAAATAGTTCGCTCCAACCCGGTGACGTTGGGTATCCGAGTAGGAGAAGGTGCGCCCTTGCAGTAATTTGTCATCTGAGAAATCCAGCCCATCCACGAGAACACCCGTGCCAAACGCAGCTTGTTCCACTTCGTTAAAGTAATCCTCAGGATTGCGGTTCAAGGTCATTTTTCCAACAGGCAAAAATGGAAATTGCTCTGGCGGCCACAGCTTGGTCGGATCGAGTGGATCGAAGTCCAGCTCCGGATGTTCGCCGTCTTCCATGATCTGTACGCACAGCTCCCACTCCGGGTAATCGCCCTGTTCAATCGCATGATACAGATCCAGGGTGGCATGGTTGAAATTCTGTCCCTGAATCTCGCTCGCGTCTTTTTGCAGCAGGTTCCGTATCCCTTGCTTCAGTGGTTCCCAGTGATATTTAATGAGCACGCCCGTGCCTTCTTGGTTTACCCATTTGTATGTATTGACGCCCGATCCCTGCATTTGGCGATAATTGGCCGGTATTCCCCATGGAGAGAAGAGGAACGTAATCATATGGGTAGCTTCTGGACTAAGCGAAACGAAGTCGAAAAACCGCTCCATGTCCTGTGCATTGGTCAACGGGTCCGGTTTAAAGGCATGTACCATATCCGGGAATTTCAGCGGATCACGAATGAAAAAGATTTTCAGGTTGTTGCCAACCAGATCCCAGTTGCCGTCTTCGGTATAAAATTTCACAGCGAAGCCGCGCGGGTCACGGAGCGTCTCTGGTGAATGCCCCCCATGGATTACCGTGGAAAAACGGACAAACACAGGGGTTTGTTTGCCTTTCTCCTGAAACAGACGAGCACGTGTATATTTGGATACGGGTTCATCACCCGCTGTTCCGTATGCTTCAAATATGCCATGAGCACCAGCACCGCGTGCATGTACCACCCGCTCAGGAATACGTTCGCGGTCAAAATGCGTAATCTTTTCGAGAAAATGATAATTCTCCAGCGTAGTCGGTCCCCGGCTGCCGACGGTTCGGACATTCTGATTATCGGTGACAGGATGGCCCTGACGATCCGTTAAAGTCTCTGGTGACGTGTCTGGGGAATGCTCTGAGTGTGAAGAATGATGATTCATGGAGCACCGCCTTTCCTTTTGATGGATTCGAATATATATTTTCCCTGCATCCTTGTTCTATACATTTCTTGTAGTAAAAAAAGCTTGTCACTTACCTCATGGTGTGAGATAATTAACTTTTGCCCAGCGGCCTTTTTTGAACGGGAAATGTTGAGGACCGCTTGTATAAGAAGGAGGCTGACCAAGGATTGTCTACACAACGTTATCCTTTTGCATATGACCCGGCAGAGCCCTTTGTATCCCGATTGGGAGAGTGGGTAGCCGATGTTTTTTACGATATTTTGCCTGAGTCCGGCTTCGAGGTACGGGATGAACAGATTTTTATGGCGTACCAGCTCGAACGGGCCTATGGAGATAAAAAGACTATTATGGCTGAGGCTGGTGTAGGGACAGGCAAGACGTTAGTCTACCTGCTCTATGCGGTCTGTTATGCACGTTATACGGGCAAACCGGCAGTGATTGCCTGCGCCGATGAGTCATTGATTGAACAATTGGTGAAGCCGGGCGGAGATATTGCGAAGCTGGCTGAACATCTGGATCTTCAGGTGGACGCTCGTCTCGGTAAATCACCAGATCAATACGTTTGTTTGAACAAATTAAGTGCGGTGCGATTCGCGGATGAGGATGCGCCTGTCATTGAAGAAGTGCATGAGAGCCTGCCGGACTTCGTGAATACACCTGGAACGCTTCAGGCTTTCCATCCCTATGGTGACCGCAAACAGTATCCGCATTTGAACGATCGCCAGTGGAACAAGATCAACTGGGACCCATTCCAGGATTGCTTTGTTTGTCCAAAAAGACAACGCTGCGGCCTGACGTTATCACGTGACCACTATCGCCGCTCCAAGGACATCATCATTTGCTCCCATGATTATTACATGGAGCATGTGTGGACCTATGAGGCCCGCAAACGCGAGGGACAGCTGCCGCTGTTGCCTGATCACAGCTCGGTTGTATTTGATGAAGGACATCTGCTTGAAGAGGCAGCGCTGAACGCACTCAGCTATAAACTGAAACACCGCATCTTTGAGGAACTTGTAACCCGGCTTTTGGAAGGGGAGATTCGTGAAACCCTTGCAGAACGTGTGGACGAAGCCATTGAGAGCAGTGAACGATTGTTTAAGCTGCTGGATACCTACACGGTAGCTATCCCTGGATCGGAACGGAAGGAAGTTCGGGTAGAAGCACCGCTGCTGCGTGAAATTGAACGTCTGACCAGTGTGCTGGATGCCATCGGTGAAGAATTGGTGTTTGAGAGCGGACTGTTCTCGCTGGATGGGTATCAAATGCGAGTAGTGGAAGAACATCTGGATATGATCCAGACAGCATTGTCTCTGTTCCGCAAGGAAGATGGCTACATTTGCTGGGCTGAAGAGAATGAGGACGAGACGACACTGTCCATCATGCCTCGCACGGTAAAAGAAATCCTGAACGAGCGCGTGTTCAATACCGGGATTCCAATTGTATTCTCGTCTGCAACCTTGTCTGTGGACAATTCCTTCCGTTATGTAGCGGACAGTCTGGGGATTGATGATTTTGTATCATTCTCGGTTGCTTCTCCATATGACTATGCGGATAAAATGCAGATGAAGATTACAGATCAAGCTGTGCCAGGTCACCCGGAGAACGAAAATCGGATGCGAGATGCTGTGTCGATGCTTCAGGAAAGTGGCGGTCGTGCGCTTATTCTGTTCCGTACCATGGAAGAGCTGCGAACGTTTAAACAGGACATCGTTCATGTTCCGGAAGCGCAGGGACTGCGATTCATGTACGAAGGCGACCGGGAGATCAGTGATCTGATTGCAGCGTTCCAGCAGGATGAGGAGAGTGTGCTGTGCTCCGTCAATCTGTGGGAGGGACTGGACGTTCCAGGACCTTCATTATCCAATGTCATGATCTGGTCGCTTCCGTATCCACCGCAGGATCCTGTATTTAATGCTAAACGCAGTGCATCGGCGGCACCGTACGAAGAGATTGATCTTCCATACATGCTGCTGCGCGTGAAGCAAGGTCTGGGACGTTTGATTCGCACAAGCAGTGACTCGGGTTCTGCGGTTATTCTCGATGAATCGCTGTATACCAGAAAGGAAGCCAAAGACCGCATTGCGGCCCTGCTTCCCAAAGGTGTGGAATGGACCACGTTGACACACTGATTGGTTTAGGTTAAATGTTCTTAAAATGATTCCTTATCGAATAAGTTCTTGTTCTCTGCGGATGAATCATCTGCAGGTGAGCAGGAGCTTATTTTGATTTTGATATGATATTGAGGGTGCCTGAAGTGGAGTTTCCCTTACTCCTAGCTAAGCGTGTATCAGGTTCATGGAGTAAGTGAACGTGAATAGGCTGCCCTCGGTCAACATGATGACTTAAGGGACAGCCTTTTTTGGGAGTACAGATTATGTTGTGTTAAAAAATACCCATGCTCAAATACCGTTCCCCGGTATCCGGCGCAATACAGAGCACTCGGTGGCCTGGCCCCAATTCCCGCGCAATGCGCAGTGCGGCCCAGGCCGAAGCACCAGATGAAGGGCCGAGCAGCAGCCCTTCCCGGGCAGCAAGCTGCCGCATGGTATCCAGTGCATCCTCATCGGACACCTGGATAATGGAGTCCCACACGTCGGTATTCAAAATGTCCGGTATGAACCCCGGACTTGTACCGACGAGCTTGTGGGGACCGGGCTCACCGCCGGACAGCACGGGTGAACCTTTGGGCTCCACCGCATAGATTCGGATATCCGGCAGCTGCTTGCGCAGCTCTTCACCTGTTCCGGTAATGGTGCCGCCTGTGCCCGCGGTTGCAATGAAGGCATCCAGCTTGCCCTCCATCTGCTGTATAATCTCGGGAGCAGTGGTAACCCGGTGAATGTCCGGATTGGCCTGATTCTCGAATTGCTGAGGAATGAAGCTTCCCGGAATGTCAGCATGAAGCTCCTTGGCTTTGCGGATAGCTCCGGGCATCCGTTCAGCCGCTGGAGTGAGTACGACATCTGCGCCATAGGCTTTCAGAATGTTGATGCGCTCCTTGGACATATTGTCCGGCATGACGAGAATGGCCTTATATCCTTTGGCGGCTGCATTCATGGCCAGACCGATGCCGGTGTTGCCGCTGGTCGGCTCGATGATGGTTGCTCCGGGAAGCAGCAGCCCTGCCCGTTCAGCCTGAACGATCAGATTGTAAGCGGCACGGTCCTTGACACTGCCGCTTGGATTGAAATATTCCAGTTTGACATATACGTCAGCAGAGTCGCTGCCTGTGAGCCTATTGAGTTTTACAGCCGGCGTCTGTCCGATCAACTCGGTGACATCTGCAGCAATGCCTGTATATCTGGTGGATGGTTGGTTACCCGAATTTGAATTCATGAAGTACAACTCCTTGAGTAATGAGACGTCTGAGGGAATTTCTAATCATAGAGTCTGTTCGCCTTATTATAGACGACAGGCTTTTTTGTTTTAGGAAGAATTCATTTCACGTCTAATATAGGTTCATCGTTGATAACGATAATGTTCCATTCCATCTTAATGAACCCGGCCACTCCGGGTCAACCTGTATTCTGGTTCAAGCTACAAGCGCTGCGTCAGATCAATATGCAGATGTCGGCTGAGTTCTTGCTTGACTTCATTACGTGCGAACGTCCAGAGCATATAGAACCGCTGCCAATATCCCCTGCACAGGTAGACTGTTTCAATGCCATCCTGTTCACGTTTCTCCTCAAGAATTTTGACACCGCGTTTCCGCATCTGCTGCCGAACTACCAGCATTTCTTGTAGTACCTGATTTTGAATGCGGGTCAGGGATAGGACGTACACCTCGGGCATTTTCAGCAGAAGTGAATCCAGGGTGTGAATATCCCGTTCAAGCACATCCAGCAGCAGGGTACGCACAACAAGGCTTTTAACCAATTGATGGTCTTCATCCGTAGGGGATGGGGCGGAAGGGGAGGATGACATACATTCACTTCCTTAACCTTGAATTCGAACATATATATTTACAGAACATGTGTTCTTATATTATAATCAATATATGCAATGATGATACGGAATACAACAAGAAAAAAATGGGATTAGGCTTTCGGCAGGGCCATGTACATTCATTATGGGGATGATTGATCAGGACAAGCATACTCCAAATTTTAGGTATAATTTCTGGGTTTTGCAGGAAACCTAAGAGCGTAAGAAATGGCCAAATGCAATTCCAGGGCTGGATTCTTAAGCTTTACGAGGTTAGTGGGAAGAGGATGTTCCGGTTGGTTGGTTTACTTGCGAGAGAATGCCAACAAAAAAGCCCCTGCCTTGGGCGGCGGGGCCTGGACGTACTATCGATTTCAGCGGCAGAATCGAGAACAATGCATAGAAAGTTAAGCTAAATATTGAGGTTTCTCGTACAAAGCTTCTTTTTCCAGGATGACCTTATAAGGTCGTTCCTTCCCCTTAAGCGAGGGGCCGATCGTAATTAGCGGGACGGCCGGTTTGTGGAAACGATCTTCTTCCTTAGGTTCCGGAACCGGTCGTGATGATTCGGGCGCAGAGCTGAGGCGTACCTTCTTTTCGCTGCCCCAGCGCTTGCTTATTTTTTTCATTTCCGGTTTCATTCCGGTTCGCCTCCTAACAAATCGTTGATGGCGTTAAACAGTTGACGATTCTGTAGGTCAATCTGTTGAAATACCGCCTCATCCGCTTCTATATGTCCAATAATATGAACCGTAATCACATACCTCTTGGCTACAGGATAGCATAGCAGATATTCTTTCTCAAGGTAATCGTCATACAGGTTAATCTTGATTTTATTTTCACGGTAAGAATCAATGACCAGGATGCGCTTGGGGTCATCCGGCTCTTTGTCGTCATTGGCAGACAACTCATATTTTCTCCCCGGTTCCCCTACATTACCACATAATTGCTCGATATAACCACTGTCATCTGTACGGTATATGGCTGTACCACGTACTGCGAATGGAGGATGGGACACAAATGCCGTACGAAGGGCATCACTCATTCGGTCGAGCATGGCGGCATCAGCTTTGCGAACCCGCAGCAGCTCTCTGAAGAACCTTAGAAGCTTTAGCAATTGCAATCGTGCTTCTCCTTCAGTCACTTTATGCTGATTGATGATTTTTTCCAATTCTGGATCTACCCATCGTCCTTGTTCTTCTATACTGTCAGCGATTTTGGAGCATGCAACCGACACGGCTGGCGCCCACTTGCCATCAGAACGAATCTCATAGACCAGTGGATTCAAACCAAGAAGATCGGTAGGCATACGTAATCCCTCGATTTTTGCAGCATCCTTGATGTCTGTAATATCCTCCGGAAGTATGAAAAAAATACGCTTCCGTCCCAAACGGCCCATAAACAAACCCATTTCCAGCATTGTATTATCCCTGACAGATGCATAGTACTTCCCGCGAATTTTGGATATATCATCCGGATGAAAAATAAAAATGGCAAAGTCCGTCGTGCGCACCTCTGTTTCCAGATCGTCCATCGTATAGCTGCTTGGATTGAAAACACCGGAGTACCAAGGAGTAACTTCGGCTGAGAAACGCAAATTTTCGTGTACTGCGGCTGCAATCGGCTTCGCTTCCAGCGAGCAGCCAATAAAGACTCTTGGCTTCAACGTTTTCATCAATCCGCCTCGCTTAAACGGTAGTGGGAATCAATTGTTATATTATACCATAAAAAGCAGAGTAAGTCTGGAAAACGTCCACGCTGGTCAAGAATGAGCCGATTTCGTTTGCTATAGTGTATGTGAAAGCTCCCGATGATTCCTTCAAAATTCGCAAGAAAATAAAAAATGGCCCCAAATTGTCACAGTTGGGTGACTGGACAGTTATATTCGCAATCATCGGTCATAGAATGAAGGAGCAGGTTGCACCATTAGTAAGCATTGATTGTCCTGGTGTGGCTGTTTGCCTGCTGGAGCCGCCCAGAGCATGCTTTATGAGCATTTTTGAAGGGTCTGCTGTTTAGACCCGTCCACGTCGGTGTTATATAATAGAAGAACAAGCAAGTTAGCTATAGAAGTTTAAACTGGATAGTAAAAATTACATGTTTTTCATCAGACAGTCATTTACACGGAACGAAGAATGCAGAACCCATCTGGAGAAGCGAAGCGCTCGCGTTTATTACTGGATTTCCCTTTGGAAGGGAATCAAAAAATCCGGGAATAACAGCGATCGGAAGAGGGTGCTGCAATCGTAGTGGTCAAGTGTAAAGTTCATGAGTCAAACGTGTGATGTTCGCCAGTTTAATTTGAAGTAGCTAACCACAAACAGACAGAAAGGATCAGGATACCATGAGTTCCCGAAGGACAATCTCCCCAAGGACGATCTGGAAACGTTACGATCTCTCATACACTTAGCGCCCCTTGTAGAGTAAACCAACCGTATTCAAAAAAACGGCTGACTCTGCGAAAGAGGGGATTGGAATGAATATTCGAAGGACAAATACGATGATTTCTTCCAGGCTTGCCTTTTGCAGGGTACGGTCGGTCTAAAAACCAACCTACAAACTGCGAGGGAACCTGAATGAAGAGAACATCGTTAACCAAACAACACATTAAGGCTGAGGCGGGAAAACTCGCCATCATGCTGCTCGGTACTTTTATTTTGGCATTTGCCTACTATCACATTAATTTTCAGAATCATTTATCGGAGGGCGGATTTGTCGGTCTGGCCCTGCTCGGAAAATACGCCACGGGGTTATCGCCTGCCATTGGCATGCTGTTACTCGATATCCCGGTCATGATTCTGGCCTGGTTCATCAAGGGCTGGAAGTTCATGATTCAGGCGCTGATTGGCGTCGGCGCGTTCTCCCTGTTCTATGACGGCTTTGAGCGATACTCCACATTGCAGATGTCATTCAACGGAAACCTGTGGATTCCGGCAGTCCTATCCGGCGTATTGACGGGTGTAGGGGCAGGGATTGTGCTCCGATTCGGCGGAGCGACAGGCGGAGACGATATTCTCGCCGTGCTCGTTAGCCGCTGGAAGGGATGGAAGCTGGGAACAGTTTTCTTTGTCAGTGATGCGTTTGTACTGGGCTTATCCCTTTTCTTTCTTCCGGTAAAAGAAACTTTATATACCATTCTGGCCGTGTGGATTGCCAGCAAAGTCATTACGTACGTGGTCAGTGTTCCGGTACGCCGGCCTGTTACGACCTCAGCTGTGAAGGTATCCATGCCTTCGGCAGCCAAGGCGGTGACTGCCCCTGCACCACGGACTTCGGTGGCGAGAGGAGTAACACATTAAATGAAAGTAACCAAAAAGTCCTTTTGACTGCCTGAGCGGCAGTGAAAAGGACTTTTTTTTTGTTTTTCATAGCTGGAAAGTAACTCTTCATATGGATTCAAGGTCAGGGCGATTCACAAACCTGTCAGGGTTTGATGGAAGAAGCGATTTGTCCATCCTGGTTATGAATAATGGCCCGAATGTTCTGCTCGTCGCTGATTTCTTTGGCGGCGTTCACCGCTTCAGATTTGGTATCAAATGTGGATACATATTTGGATTGGCCTTCTTCCTTAATGGCCCAGCCCGAATCCGTAGGTACGACGTGAATATTGTCATGGCTTTTCGAAGAGGAGACGGGCTCTGAATGGCGACGTTTAGAAGTAGAGCCGTTATTACTAGATGATCGGCCCGAATCCGATGAACCCGCTGCAGGGTGGTTCTCATCCCATTCTTCGGCTTTGGCAGTGGCTATCGCTATTGCGCGTCCTTCCTCATACCCGTCATCCAGCAGGGCATTGGCGATTTCAATCGCCTTATGTCGGATACGGGGCTCCAGATTTTTCATAGATACCGGATAATCATTCTTATTCCAAGGCATGCTTGAATCCCTCCTGTATAGTAATGAGTTAGTTGTATATTACCCTGTGGGAGAAGGGATAAACGACAAGATGGACAGGCTGTGACGGGGAATGAGCTGTCATACAGGGATGGCATTCCTATACTTTTGCATGCTAAAGGGGTATAATGCTGTCACATGTACATAAAGTCCAATACAGGAAAATAAAAGGAGTACAATCATATGTTCAGTCTAAGTCTGGCTATTCCGATGCTGTTTACCATGCTTATTCATGCTGCAGACAGCCTGTCCTATGCGCTTCGTCTTGGCGGGCTAAGAACCCGCAGAATTGCGCTGGCCCTTTCCTTGTCGGGGATTCTGCTGCTGGTATCGCGTACATCCAATATGGCCCAGGGACCGATGGTAGGGAATCTGGTGGATACCGCAGCAAGTGGAGGGAACTCACATTTTGCCGTGCAGCTGCACTGGCTGATGGGGGCAGCGACAGCAGGAACCGCAATCGCCATATTGTGTTTTCCAACAATGGTGAAGCTTGCGTCCAGAATGGTTGTGCATTTTGAAGCAGCGGGGTCCATTCCGGTGATGGTACGAGGGTTGCTGAACGGCACCAAAATCAGAAACGCAGCCTACTATATTACGCCACCTTCCTGGAAGATGGCTAAGCGGCTAGTGCAGCATGGTATGCCAAGACGTCTAATGACGCTTAATGTAGCGGTGACAGCCATTTATACAACGGGCGTATTATCCAGTTTGTACGCAGCTTATCTATATCCAGGGCAGGCAGTGGCTGCCTCTCAATCGACAGGGCTAATTAACGGAATTGCGACCATTTTGCTAACGATCCTGATCGATCCGCGAATTTCTCTGCTCAGTGACAAATCCCTGCGAGGCGAAATCCGTTTGGACCGAATGAATCAGATTTATGGCTGCATGCTGGTATCTCGTTTATTCGGCACGCTTGTGGCCCAGCTGCTGCTCATTCCATTTGCCTACTGGATTGGCTGGATCGTCAGCTGGATGTGAAGAAGTAAATGGAACACATCTGGGGAGGGATGCTGCGCAGAACACGTTAATCCTCTGTTGTCCTGTATTTGCGGATGTGAACCCATTCGATAAAAGGCAGCGTAACCATGGAAAGTCCGAGCAACGATAATAGCAGGAGGCTTGGCTTTTCATGGACCCATTGATCTATGCCAACTGCCACCAGAATGAACAGGGTCAGTATAAAATATCCCACCTTCGAGCTCTGCTCCGTAATGTGTCTGCCCAGTTCCTCATCCTCACGCACCCCATCACGATCCTCTTTGGTGCCCCAAGTTAGGGCTGACAGGAAAAGGATCGTAACTGCACCAAGTGAAGCAATATCATTCAATCCAATGTCCCTTCCTGTTGCAGTACGATAAATAACGGTAGCAAGCACAATAAATGCTGCAGCACCTGTAAGGGTCATTTTCCAATGCTTTATTTTCATTCTGGGTTCTTCCTTTCGTACTGAAATAACTGCTCGATGGTGACCTCAAGCGCCTCGGAAATGGCAAAGGCGAGCGGAAGGCTGGGGTCGTATTTGTCATTCTCTATGGCGTTAATGGTTTGTCTACTGACGTCGCACATCTCGGCGAGTTTGCCCTGGGATATGCCCAGCTCTTCACGCAGCAGCTTTATGCGGTTTTGCATGAATCAACCTCTTTTCGTGCCCCTAGGTTGTAAAGAACTCTTTACAGCTGTATTGTAAATGGAAAAATGTGTCGGTGTCAAGAATTCTTTACATGTCGCATCTGATTCAAATAAGAACATGAAAAAAGCAGGAGCACCGGTGATAACCCGCTGCTCCTGCTTTTTTGGACCGTGTGTTGGTTCTACGGTCAGGCAGTCGTATTTAATTTATTTGAAGAGGACTGCATACTCGCCGTATCCCTCTTTTTGCAAGTCTTCCTTCGGTACAAAGCGAAGAGCAGCGGAGTTGATGCAGTACCGCATACCACCCGCTTCGACAGGACCGTCGTTAAACAGGTGCCCCAGATGGGAATCCCCTTCACGACTTCTGACTTCGGTGCGAATCATGAAATGGCTGAGATCTGTTTTTTCCTTCACGTTGTAATCACGCAATGGACGCGTGAAGCTTGGCCAGCCGCAGCCGGAATCGTACTTGTCCGTTGAGCTGAAGAGAGGCTCGCCAGAAACGATATCTACATAGATTCCGTCACCGTGGTGATCCCAGAACTCGTTGTGGAACGCAGGTTCCGTTGCATTATTCTGGGTCACTTCGTATTGCAGTGGAGTCAGACGCTCTTTCAGATTGCTTTTATCCACATTGCCGGACCAGTTGCGTTCGATAAAGTCTTCACGGCCGGAGCCTTTGCGATACCGTTTGTAGTGAGCCGGATTTTTGTGGTGGTAGTCCTGGTGATGTTCTTCCGCCTCATAGAATGGTTTGGCAGGCAAAATGGGTGTAAAGATCGGCTTATCAAACCGTCCGCTCTGCTCCAGAGCCGCCTTGGAGGCTTCTGCAATCTGACGCTGTTCTTCGCTGTGGTAGAAGATGGCCGTCTGGTATGAAGATCCGCGGTCATGGAATTGTCCACCCGTATCTGTCGGATCGATCTGCTGCCAGAATAACTCGACGAGCTTCTCATAAGGGAAGATGGAAGGGTCGAACGTAATTTGAACGGCCTCTACGTGTCCTGTCGTCTCCGAACAGACTTCCTCATATGTGGGATTCTCGGTATGTCCTCCTGTATAACCCGATACGATCTTGTGGATTCCGGGAAGTTCCTCAAAGGGGGATACCATACACCAGAAGCATCCGCCTGCAAATGTTGCTTTTTCGCTTGAATGTTGTTCCATGCTATAGTCACTCCATTTCTGATGAAGATCAATGAATTTGGCTTACACTTCTATTATATCCTGAATTGGCAAGCCAACCAAGCCGGACAGGGACGAGGAAGCCCGTGAGTCAAGGTGATAAGTAATAATCAGGTCTTTTTTCGCGAGCGAACACGAAACAGCAGCAAGACAAGGCCCATAATGGCAAAGTATCCCAACAAAATGAGCAGACTCGCCCAGATGGAAGTTTCCGCTTGCGCGCCCGCATAGGCAAAAATTAAAATGGCAGGCATTTTCCCGATGGCCGTAGCCACCATGAACACCCAAAAAGGGGTGTAGGTAATGCCGGCATAGATATTGACCGCAGTTTGAGGCACAACAGGAAGCAGGCGAAGCGTCATAATGCCCATAAAGGGATGCGCCTCCATCCAGGTGGTAAAACGACTCAATCCACGGATGCGATCCAGGTAAGCTCTGGCCTGATGACGAAAAGCATATCTCGCTCCCGCATAAACGAGCACTGCTGCGAGGGTGGTCCCCACCCAGCATACCCAAGCTGCTGTTGTGGTGCCGTAACTGTACCCCAAAGCTGCGATTACAAACTTGTAGGGAATCACAGGTACCAATGCAAAAAGCATTGCTATGATAATTAGAAGGGGTATGGACTGATTCTGATCGGTCCATGCCAGCAGTTCATATCTGTAAATAAACGTGACTCCGGCGAGCAAAACATACAAGAGGAGCCATAACCATTTCCGCAAATCCCCAAACGCTCCTTTCAGGTCAGGGCACTACTCCAATCTCCTGATCCTACATGCCTTTCTACCCAAGTGTACCACGTTCGATAGGGAACCGGATAATTCAATCCTTCTTGTGCTGATCAACTGGCATGTTGCTGGCTGAAGGGTTAAACTATAGGTCGTGGAACTTAGAACTCATCTGAAGGTGGAATGCTTATCATGGAAACAACGAAGCGAACCCGAGCTGGGATCATCGGACTTGGGGGTATTGCTCACAAAGTATACTTGCCCCTGTTAACCGCGCATCCTGATGTGGAAATTGCCGGTATTATGAACCGTTCTCCAGAGCCGGTAGCGGCTGCTCAGCATGCTTATAGATTAGATAACGGAACGACGGATCTGAAAGAACTATTGTCCTGGGATCTGGATGCCGTTTTTGTACATACAGCAACGGAAGCACATTTTGACATTGTTATGCAATGTTTGGAACGGGGACTAGCTGTATATGTGGACAAACCGCTGTCCTACACCTTGCGTGAATCCGAAGAAATGACTGCTTTTGCCGAGGCGCAGGGGCTGCTCCTTGCGGTAGGCTTTAACCGAAGATTTGCACCCATGTATCAGAAAGCGAAAGCGTGGATGCAAGGCGGGCAGGGGTTTGAATCCTTGATGTTAACTAAGCATCGGACAGGCATTCAGATTCTTTCTGCAGCAAAAACGATCTATGATGATCTGATTCATATGCTGGATCTGATGTTATGGTATTCGGATCACCATGTGGAGCTGGTTCATCAATGGATCCGGACGAATGATATGGACCAGCTTCTTCATGCTGCCGGATCTGCCAAGCTTGGAAGAAAGGCCATCGGACGATTTGATATGGTGCGCGAGGCGGGGGCTGACCTGGAGAAGATCGAACTCCACGGCGGAGGCAGATCGGTAGAGGTTGTGAATATGGAAGAGGCCAGATATATCGAAGGAGGAGGTCTTGAACGCAAGGAAACTTTCGGCAGCTGGGACTCCATATTAACGCGCAGAGGATTTAACGGAGCCGTAGATCATTTCTTGGCTAACCTGGACACGCCGGACGATTGCATCATTAGCTCCAGTCACGTAATGGATAGCCATGAGCTGGCAGAGCAGCTGATTCGCAAGTGATTTTTTGTTGAAACGGGATAAAGAACATAACTCATGGAGGAATGACACAATGGACGAATATGAAAAGGAACGCAGAAAACAGATCGAAGAAGCGGTCGTAGAAACCTATAAACAGGAAGAAGAAATGATGATTCTTGTATTTGCCCAGTGGTGTGCCAATCATGGACTGGACCCAGAAGAGATGTACCGGCAAGCTTACCCGGATCAGCAGAGCAATGAACGGCTGCAGCAAGTGCTGCAGCTGGTTGTGCCGAAGGAGGAAGCCGGAGAGATTCCGGATGATACGGTGCTGGGTGTGTTGTCCATGTTTGGCAACGAAGACTTGGCCATGGTGGTGTCGGAGGCAATCGCCGCGCGCAAATAAGCAGAATTTACGTATAATACTACATCTGTTCCCGGTGTATGAGCCGGAATTCCTTGGGCGACATGCCAAACCGGGAGCGGAATACGCGGTGGAAATACGTGTAATTGTTAAACCCCGACGATTCGGCGACATGCTCCAGGGTCATTGGACTGAAGATGATCCGTTCTCTGGCCATGTTCAGCCGTACGTCCAGGGTATACTGCATGATACTTTTGCCAAACGCTTCCTTGAACAGATGAACCCCGCGTGACACGCTGATGCCAACATGGGTTGCTACATCTTCAAGTTTGAACAGGGAGGAAGCATTCTCCTCGATATAATTTTTTATTTCATACGCCACATAGTTGGTGTTGGTAATGGTCGGATGTTCGGAGAGAAGACGATCCACTTCCAGACATAAGATACGCATGTAGTAACTGGAGATCTCGGGATATGGATTGGAGATTCGGCGCTGCTCCAGCACGAGTTGACGGAACAGGGTCAGCAGGCTTTCGGTCAATTCGACCTTAATCCGGTTTGGCCTTTTGTGGCGTTCCCACCATTCATCCACCCAGGAACCATTAAAGAAGATATGGTAGTCACCGCTCTCTACGAGTCGTTCTCCCATCGGATTACGTTCATTGTCTATTTTGAGTTCATAAGGCTCGTCCGGACTGAAAAGAAGCAGATCGCCCGCATCGACGAGTGACATCTCGCCGTCTATTCGTGCCCGGCAGCGACCGTCGGTCTGCAGCCTTAGGAGGTAGTTCTTAACCCCGTCGGGATGAATACCAGCATAGGGTTTGCGATGAAATGAGAAGCCTGCTGTAAGAACCTGGCAGGAATAATCGGTCGGCATTGGCATACTCCTTGCAATTTGAAAATTATGACCAGATAGTTCATGTTTCGATCATATTATTCATTTTAATTGAACCCAAAACGGAATACCATAGTATTAAATTCAAGGCACAAAACATTCATCACAGCTTCTCACCATCCGTAAGGAGATGAACGTCACATTGGAGAAATTAAAAGCAGGCATAATCGGGTGCGGTAACATCAGCGCCATCTATCTGGAGAATCTGAAAAATAGCCCGCTCATTGAAATTGTAGCCGTAGCGGACTTGATCCGTGAACGTGCTCAGGAACGGGCAGATGAATTTAATATCGCAAACGTTTACAATGTAGATGAGTTGCTGCAAAATAAGGAAATCGAGCTTGTGCTAAACCTGACGGTGCCTGGCAGTCATGCCATGACCGATCTGGCTGTGCTCGAATCAGGCAAGCATGTCTATGCCGAGAAGCCACTGGCCATTTCGCTTGAAGACGGCCGCAAGGTCATTGAACTTGCTGAAGAGAAGGGATTGTATGTTGGTTCCGCACCGGATACCTTCCTTGGATCAGGCATTCAGACGGCACGTCAGGCTATTGTAGACGGTCTGATCGGGAAACCGATTGCGGCGACTTCCTTCTTCATGGGTGGCGGACCTGAAGCATGGCATCCCGATCCCGAGTTCTTTTACATTGCGGGAGGAGGACCTATGTTTGACATGGGACCATACTATCTGACAGCGCTGGTTACATTGCTGGGACCCATTCGGAGAATTAGCTCTTCTGCAGGCATTCAGATTACCGATCGTGTTATTGGCTCGGGACCGAAGGAAGGAACGCCTCTCCGGGTACAAACTCCGACGCATCTGGCAGGTACCATCGATTTTACTGACGGAGCCATTGCAACGATGATTACCAGCTTCGATATTCGTGGAGCTTCAGACTTGCCTCGGATTGAAATTTACGGAACCGAAGGCACGCTGAGTGTACCGGATCCTAACTATTTCAATGGGGAAGTGAAGCTGCGCAGATTCGGTCAGGACACCTGGGAAACGGTAACCCCTGTCTTCGAGAGCAGTCAGAATGAACGCGGAATTGGTGTTACCGAGATGGTCGAATCCATTCGTGCCGGACGGGAACACAAAGCCAGCGGCAAGCTCGCGTATCACGTGCTAGAAGCGATGCATGCATTCCAGCGCTCTTCTTTGGAGGGCAAGCACGTTATGCTTGAGAGTACTTACGATCCAAATGCAGCCACCAAAGCAAATGAGGATCCGACAGAAATTGTGCAATCGAATTAAGGTAATTCAGTTGATTTAAGTTGAAGTTAGGGCAACACAGGAAGATGGTTTTTCCATCTGGAATAACCAGTATTGTTACGTTTAATTTCAGGATAGAAATGCTCTAGATTTTCCACACTATTAAAACAAACTTGTGATCTGAACGGTACATTTATGCAGTTCTTGGTTCATTTAATCAGCAATTATTCGATATTTAATCCAGGGAGGAATCGCACTTGAAACTCGGCGTATTTTTGGTACTATTCGGAGGACGTAAATTGGAGGATGCACTTGACTACGTAGCATCCAAGGGTTTGAAAGCAGTAGAGATCGGAACTGGAGGCCATCCAGGCAATGCACATTGCAACCCGGAGGAGCTTTTGAACAATGAAGCAGCACTGAAAAACTTTAAAAATGCAGTGGAATCACGCGGTCTGACCATCAGCGCACTGAGCTGTCACGGTAACCCGCTTCATCCGCAAAAAGATATCGCCAAAGGTTTCCACGATGATTTCGTGAAAACAGTTCAATTGGCACAAAAGCTGGAAGTTCCTGTAGTGAACACATTCTCCGGATGTCCGGGAGACCATGAAGATGCGAAGTATCCGAACTGGCCTGTTGCACCGTGGCCGAATGATTTCCAGGAAGTGTTGAAATGGCAATGGGAGAACAAAGTGATCCCGTACTGGACAGAGTGGGGCAAGTATGCAGCAGATCACAATGTGAAAGTAGGATTGGAACTGCATGGTGGATTCTCAGTGCATACTCCAGCTACATTGTTAAGACTGCGTGAAGCTGCAGGCGAAGTCATTGGTGCGAACTTGGATCCAAGTCACATGTGGTGGCAAGGAATTGATCCGGTACAAGCGATCCACATTCTGGGACGTGAAGGCGCGATCCATCACTTCCATGCTAAAGATACAACGATCGATCCGGTAAACGTAAACAAACATGGTTTGACAGATATGCAGGATTACACAAACATGCTTGACCGCGCTTGGCAGTTCCGCTCGGTAGGTTATGGTCATGATAACAAGACTTGGGCAGATATTATCAGTGCCCTGCGTCTCGTAGGCTACGATTACGTTGTAAGTATTGAACACGAAGACGGTCTGATGTCGGTTGAAGAAGGATTCTCTAAAGCCGTACAAAATCTCCAGCAAGTATTGATTGAGGAACCGCTGGGCGATATGTGGTGGGTTTAGAGCTATACTAGGGGGAAATTGAATATGATTAACGTCACCATTTGGAATGAGTTTGTCCATGAGAAAATTCACGATGAAGTAAGGGAAGTCTATCCGGACGGATTGCACCGGGCACTGGCAGACGGACTCGGCGGCGAAGGATTTGCGATTCGGACAGCTACACTGGATCAGCCTGAACACGGCTTAAGTGATGAGGTGCTGAATTCCACAGATGTGCTGATATGGTGGGGACATATGGCACATGATCGTGTAAGCGACGAGGTCTCACAGAAGGTTGCACAGCGAGTACTTAACGGCATGGGATTGATTGTTCTGCATTCCGGGCATTTCTCCAAACCATTCAAGGCCTTGATGGGCACCAGTTGTGATCTGAAATGGCGTGTAGCTGACGAGCAGGAGATCGTATGGTGTGTCAATCCTTCTCATCCCATTGCGGATGGGATTGAAGGCAAGATTGTACTTGAAAAGGAAGAAATGTACGGTGAATTCTTCGATATTCCGGTACCCGATGAGCTCGTGTTCGTAAGCAACTTCCAGGGTGGGGAAGTATTCCGAAGCGGCTGTACGTTCCGTCGCGGCGAAGGCAAAATCTTCTACTTCCGTCCAGGCCATGAAACCTATCCGACGTATTACAAGCCGGAAATTCTGAGAGTGATCAGCAATGCAGTAAAATGGGCATATCCTGCCCGCAGCTTCAAGCCGCAATTTGGCAAGAGCGAACCTGTAAGACCATTTGGTGGCGTGCTGGTCTAGGCCGCAAAAGTAGTATCTGATGGGCAAATGAAACGTATACCTAAGAACCCTTCTCCGAGTCAAGTATGACTGTGGCAGTTGGGTTCTTTTTGGGTAAGATAGGTACATGGGAGTTATACGATATTTGCCATGGTTCATCGAATCGTCCTGAGGTATACTTGTTGTATAGTCAAAGTGCAAAGATGCCTATTAAATTTTAACTTTTTTACGGCAGACGTTTTCTTTGTGACGTAAATGTGTTATTATGAAATATACTAACTAAATGTAAGTTCAGTGATCTCTAAAGAGGTGATTAATGTGGAAGGCCAAGATTTACGGATGTGTCCGCGTTTTGAGACGGCATTCTCGTTTTTGGGCAAACGCTGGAACGGTCTGATTATTCAAACGTTGATGAGTGGGTCTAAGCGATTCAAGGATATTTCCAACCTGATTCCGTCGATGAGTGACAAGATGTTATCTGAACGGATGAAGGATCTGGAGAGTGAAGGTATTCTGATTCGTCATGTTTATCCCGAGACGCCGGTTCGTATTGAATACGAGCTAACAGAAAAAGGGAAAGCTTTGCAGCCTGTAATGAACCAAATTCAGGATTGGGCAGAGCAATGGGTAGATTAAACGATTCATATGTCCAGGCTCAATGATGTGACCTGACAACAGAGAGCTCTTGATTTCGCTGAAATCAGGAGTTTTTTGTCTTATATGCTTAATCAGTCATCACGGCTTGTCTGTTCAATATACAGGAAGGTAGAAAGAAACCACCTTTTTCCTGCAGGCCTTGCACATATTGACAGAAGTTATAGTATAATTTAAGAAAAATGGCCGCAGGCGGCCGGAGCGAGGAGGCCACTTGTCATGAGAGAAGAAAGCTTATCCCGTGAAGTACGCTACGGCAAGCAAGATATTGCGGAACTTGAGAGCGCATCCATTCAGGTTCATCTGATTTACAAAAAAGCTGCGGAACTGTTTAAATATTATGTTAATCCCCGCGTGGGTAACCCGGACCCAGGGGAAGCATCTACACTTGGAAACAGCACCGGGCAGGAACTGGCTCCGGTTGTCCTGCAAAAGTGGATTCAGACATCGTCAGGCTGGAAATGCATTGGTTGTGAATTAAAATACCAGGGATCTGTGCAGGATAAGCTGGATGATGATTTTCCACGTGGTCAGCTTATTGGAACTGCCGGGAAACGAAGATATGTGAAACCCGAAATGCTAATTCAAGCCATTGTATGGTCTCAATATGAAAAAATCAGGCTGCTGGCACCATGGCTTGGTGATGAAGCTTTTTATACCACACAAGAGCTGGATGTCATCGCCCGGTACATTGTACCGACATACTTCTCAGAACGTCCCCTGCATGAGCAGGGCAAGCTCTTCAAGATTCACCATCCGTACAGTCAGATCCCGCTGTATCAGGAATACGTAACAGCTCCTACATTCTGTGTACAGATGGATGGAGAGCTGCTCGAAGGGCGACTTTTGACAGGTGTATATGTGTCGGAGGAACAGTTCCATGGGCTTAATCCGTACCTGAAAAATGGGGACGGGGGCCGGACTTATATGCAGGCTTGTGTTCAATAGAGGGTAAATAAATATAAGGGTTGAACGATCCGAACGAAGGAGCCCGTTAGTGGGCTCTTTGTGCTGCAGGAAGGAATATGGAAGAAAAGTAACGGCATTGACACTTTTTTTGGATGAATATTGTGCCATAATAGAAGTTATGGACAACAGGGTGAAGATTTTACGCAGGGTGGTGTTACCGACATGATGAAGAAGTTCCCCGGTTACATCGGTTTATGTTTGCTTATTATGGCAATTCTAGCCGGATGTACAGAGACACAGCCTTCTGAACAGCCGGTGGTCAAGGAGACCGATACTTCCAATACCATTACCGTTGCTGTCGATGGAAGCACTTTTTTGCCTGATGCAACGAAGTCGATTAAGAGGGATTTTAGTGAAGGACTCACGCTTAAGAAGGCGCTATTGAACAGTGGTCTGGTTGATTTTACGGCCGACGGCAAGCGGATTCAATCCGTAGGGGAAGTTTCACTTGATTCCTCGCTAAGCTGGGCAGTTAAGCTAAACGGCAAGGATATTGATCCGGAAAACTGGGGCATGGAGCTTCATGCCAAGGATGAAGTGATCATTTACGTAAAAGCCGCCGACAGTACAGGAGAAGGTGTTGCATATCAGACAACCCTGCTCAAGATCAGCGGCGGCAATATTATGCCAGACCTTAATCGTCAATATGCGGGTGTCTATATCCAGGAGTGCACGGTTCGGGATGTACTTAAGTCCAGCGGCATCGTCAGAATGTCGGAAAACAACAAATACGTCGTTTCGGTTGAAAATGTTGTTCCTCGCATGAATCAGCGTTGGGTAATCATGGTGAATGATAAGGAACTGATGGAAAATGGTTTGGATATGAAGTTGAATCCACGGGATGCGGTTAAATTACAGTTAACGGCATCTTAAACATAATTATAAAGCCCGGACCTCTGCAGGAGGACGGGCTTTTTTCATGTCACGTATAGATTAAGCTTAGTACCGAAAGGTGATGACTTCAAGCACTTAATGCTTAGATGCGGCAGATCTCATTGGGACATAATTCACAATGACAGATGCCTTGGAGCATCTTCAGGTCCTTAATAACAATCATGCCGTTATCATATTCAATGGCATCTTTTTTGCGCAAATCGCTAAGCATGCGGTTCACACTTTCGCGGGTAGCTCCAATCATGTTGGACAGATCCGTGTGGGTAATTTTTTTATGAATAATCACGTGATCGCCGTGGGGCTCGCCATAAGAATTGGACAATCGGATCAAGGTGGAACAGAGCGCACCAGGTTTACCGTATAACATCAGGTCACGGAACTTGGTTTGGGTTAAGCGGTGATGTATGCCCATCCATTTCATAAAATCAATGGCGAAATCACAATGCTGACAGATCAGCATCTCCAGGTCTTTATGCTCCAGTACACCGATTTCACTGTCTTCCAGCACTTCCGCCGAGAACGTATGCTTGGAACCGAAGAACGGATCTGCCTGACCAATCATATCACCGGACTGGTACATGTACATGATAAGTTCTTTGCCTTCATCTGTTGATTTGGTGATCTGGGCACGGCCCCTTTTCATATAATAAAGTTTGTCGGACACATCACCTTCCCAATACAGGTGGGTCCCTTCAGGATAGGTACGGTCTTTCATGGTTACGAGCAGATGATTGAAATTCACTTCCGAGAAACAGTTGGTATTGCCGCGTTTTTCCATGACACTCAGTTGTTCTCTCATAAGTCTATCTCCCCTTTGTATCCACTGGAGGGGGATTACAAACATGCAGTCCCCACTCCATGGTTCGCCGCAATCGTTACCGTCCTGATTAGGGTCATCTCCGCCGGGGAGGACGGTACAAATTGCGGTGGTTCAATTTTTAAGTTCAGTATATACCTAATCTTACCGTTTGAGGGGCATGGAAAGGTGGCAAAAATGGCGAAATTTCAAACATTGTGATTAAATTCACTTTGGAGAGGGAAGGCTGCATTTGACAGCTATATAGTTTAAATAGGAAGTGAAAATGACCTGTGGAAGGAACTCCAAAAAACTTAAATTAAATTTGTTATACTTTGTGAAAATAATCACATAATTAACCTTTTCGACATGTTACGATGTGTACGTAAAGAAGAGAGACAAACCAAAAACCAATACGAACCTTTAGGAGGATGAGGGAGATGGCTGTAAAGAACGAAGTCGCCCCAGCAAAAGAACCGACAGCAGGTCAGTATATTCAAACGTTAATTGACAAAGCGAATAAAGCACACGCAGCATTCATGTCCATGGATCAAAAACAGATTGACCGCATCGTGCAAGCCATGGCACTGGCAGGTCTGGACAAACACATGATGCTTGCCAAAATGGCGGTGGAAGAAACCGGCCGCGGAGTGTATGAAGATAAAATCACCAAAAATATCTTTGCAACAGAATATGTGTATCACAGCATCAAATATGACAAAACCGTAGGTGTAATTGAAGATAACGAGTACGAGAGCTTCCAGAAAATAGCGGAGCCAGTCGGCATTATCATGGGAATTACCCCGGTGACCAATCCGACATCCACCACGATGTTCAAGGCGTTGATTTCCATCAAAACACGTAACCCAATCATCTTTGGTTTCCACCCATCAGCTCAGAACTGCAGCCGCGAAGCCGCCAAAATTCTGCTGGAAGCCGCAGTGAAGCATGGTGCTCCGGCCGACTGTATCCAGTGGATTGATGATCCTTCCATGGACCGCACGAATGCACTGATGAATCATAACGATGTAGCGCTCATTCTGGCGACAGGTGGATCAGCAATGGTACGCGCAGCGTACAGCTGTGGTAAACCGGCACTCGGCGTTGGACCAGGGAATGTACCTTGCTTTATCGAGAAAACGGCAGATATTAATCAGGCGGTAACGGATCTGATCTTGTCCAAATCGTTTGATAACGGCATGATTTGCGCTTCCGAGCAAGCAGTCATCATCGAAGAGCCGATCTTTGATCAGGTGAAAAAGAAAATGATTGCGAACGGTTGTTATTTTGTCAATAAGGATGAAGCTGCGAAATTGACAGCAGGTGCCATCAATGCGGAGAAATGTGCCGTTAACCCGGCGATTGTCGGTCAATCGGCAGTAACCATTGCGCAAATGTGTGGTATCGAAGTCCCGGCTGGCACCAAAATTCTTGTAGCAGAGATTGAAGGCGTCGGCACCAAGTTCCCACTGTCTGCAGAGAAATTAAGTCCCGTACTCGCTTGTTACAAAGTAAAAACGGCAGCTGAAGGGATTGAGCGTGCTGCGGAAGTGGTTGCCTTTGGCGGCATGGGGCACTCCTCTGTTATTCATTCGAATAACGAAGAAGTGATAAGCAAATTTGCGGATCGTCTGCAAACAGGACGGATCATCGTGAATTCGCCATCCACACACGGTGCCATTGGGGACATCTACAACACAAACATGCCGTCATTGACCCTGGGATGCGGTTCATATGGCCGTAACTCGACCTCATCGAATGTCACTGCCGTCAACTTAATCAACGTGAAAAGGGTGGCTCGCCGTACCGTGAATATGCAATGGTTCAAAGTGCCAAACAAAGTGTACTTCGAAAAAGGAGCAACGCAGTATCTGGCCAAAATGCCTGATATTACTCGCGTAGCCATCGTTACGGATGCCATGATGGTCAAACTGGGCTATGTGGAAAAAGTGGAGCATTATCTGCGTCAACGCCAAATGCCGGTAGCAATCGAAGTATTCTCGGATGTAGAGCCCGATCCATCAACAACAACGGTAGACCGCGGTACAGAAATGATGCGCCGCTTCCAGCCTGACTGCATTATCGCTCTTGGTGGTGGATCACCAATGGACGCTGCCAAAGCCATGTGGTTGTTCTATGAATATCCGGACACGGACTTCAACGATCTGAAGCAAAAATTCATGGATATCCGTAAACGGATCTATAAATACCCACGCCTTGGATCAAAAGCAAAATTCGTAGCGATTCCGACAACATCGGGTACAGGATCGGAAGTAACATCGTTTGCCGTAATCACAGATAAAAATCTGGGCAACACCAAATATCCACTGGCAGACTATGAGCTTACACCGGATGTAGCCATCGTAGACCCTGAATTCGTCTATTCACTGCCGAAAACAGCGGTTGCAGATACAGGTATGGACGTACTGACTCATGCCATTGAAGCTTATGTATCGGTTATGGCAAATGATTACACGGATGGTCTGGCGATCAAAGCGATCCAGCTGGTATTCCAATACCTGGAGCAATCGGCGCTGCAAGGGGACAAACTGGCACGTGAGAAAATGCATAATGCTTCGACGATTGCCGGTATGGCTTTTGCTAACGCGTTCCTGGGGATTAACCACAGCTTGGCGCACAAATGGGGCGGACAGTATCACACCGCACATGGACGTACCAATGCAATCCTGATGCCGCACGTCATTCGTTACAACGCGAAAAAACCAACCAAATTTGCATCATTCCCGAAATATTCGCACTTTGTGGCAGATGAGCGGTATGCTGAAATTGCTCGAATTCTGGGATTGCCTGCACGAACTACAGAAGAAGGGGTGAACAGCCTCATCAATGCAATTCGCAAACTGAACAAAACACTTGGTATTGAGGAATCGTTCCAGGAAATCGGATTTGATGCCAAGGATTTTGAAGCTCATGTAGATTACCTGGCCGATCGTGCTTTCGAAGACCAATGTACAACTGCCAATCCGAAACTGCCGCTGGTGACTGAACTGGCAGACGTTTACCGCAATGCGTTCTACGGACGGTTTGAATAAACAGTATCGTTAACAGCAAGGTTTAGGCAATAGGTTCAGGGTTCCCCGGGAGGGGAGCCCCGATTGCCGTCTTTTTGTCGATGACGGAATCCTTTGGGGATCCGTTGAAGTTAACATTTTACACAACAACGGAGGGGGAGAAATAACCTGTAAAAGCGAAGCGTTCGCGTTTATCTCCGGATTTTTCCCTTTGAAAAGGGAACGAAAAAATCTGGAGATAACAGCGATTGGAAGGTTGTTCTACCACGCAGTGATCCGGTGTAAACTTTTACCTTCACCATGATCCTGCAATGGTGGAGTGAGGAAGTTCACTAACTTTGTGATAAAAATCACAGATGGTGAAACCCGCAAGACGTATACTGAAAATGTAAGAAAAACATCCATCCCGCGGTTCCGGTTCCCATGTAGAGAGAACGTGTTCCGGCTGATATGTGAAAAAGTTCACATTAATCGCGGCTCTGGGCACAGATGAGACGATTTTGCTTGCACCCTGTCATGTGTCCGGAAATCCAAATTTGTGGAGGGATTACTATGTCGGTGATCGAAAAAGACGTAAAACAACAAACAGGCTGGAGAAACTTTACGAAAGGCACATGGACCAAATCCGTGGATGTGAATGATTTTCTGGCACACAACCTGTCTCCGTATTACGGGGATGAAGCATTTCTCGCAGGGGCAACACAGAACACCAAAGAC
Organism: Paenibacillus sp. PvP094; assembly: GCF_040546835.1. Taxonomy (NCBI): domain Bacteria; kingdom Bacillati; phylum Bacillota; class Bacilli; order Caryophanales; family Paenibacillaceae; genus Paenibacillus; species Paenibacillus sp. PvP094. Next base: position 4,180,564 of record NZ_JBEPOM010000001.1, read on the forward strand.
CTGTGGGACATCGTATCTGATCTGACCAAAAAAGAACGGGATAACGGCGGTGTACTGGATGTGGACGTAAACACTCCGGGAACGATCGTGTCTCACCAACCAGGGTATCTGGATCAATCCAAGGAACAGATCGTCGGTGTGCAAACCGATGCTCCATTCAAACGTTCCATTCAGCCTACAGGCGGAATTCGCATGATGATTGATGCATGTCAGGCTTACGGCTTCGAAATGCCTCAAGAAGTCATTGATATATTTACTAATATTCGCAAAACACATAATCAGGGTGTATTCGATGCGTATACATCCGAGATGCGCGCAGCGCGCAAAGCCGGCATCATTACAGGTCTGCCTGATGCTTACGGCCGCGGTCGGATCATCGGCGATTACCGCCGGGTTGCTCTGTACGGGGTGGACTTCCTGATCCGCGCGAAAAAAGGAGAACTGAACGCTCTTGAAGTGGATGTCATTGATGAAGATGTCATTCGTCTGCGTGAAGAGTTATCCGAACAAATCCGGGCTCTACAGGAATTGAAGCAGCTGGGCGAAATGCATGGCTTCGATATTTCCCTGCCGGCTACCACAGCGAAAGAGGCGTTCCAATGGCTGTACTTCGGTTACCTCGCTGCCATCAAAGAACAAAACGGTGCTGCAATGTCCCTTGGACGTGTATCTTCATTCCTGGATATCTACATTGAACGTGATCTGCAGGAAGGCATCCTGACCGAAGAACAGGCTCAAGAACTCGTTGACCATTTTGTCATGAAATTGCGGATCGTCAAATTCCTGCGTACACCGGATTACAACGAGCTCTTCAGCGGTGACCCGACGTGGGTAACCGAGTCCATCGGCGGGATGTCCGTGAACGGGGAAACACGCGTAACGAAAAACAGCTTCCGTTTCCTGCACACGCTGCACAATCTGGGACCAGCACCGGAACCAAACCTGACCGTACTCTGGTCTACCAAACTTCCGGAGGCATTCAAAGAGTATTGCAGCAAAGTGTCCATTGAAACCAGCTCCATCCAATATGAGAATGATGATCTGATGCGTCCCATCTACGGAGACGATTACGGGATTGCCTGCTGTGTATCGGCCATGAAGATCGGTAAACAAATGCAGTTCTTCGGCGCTCGTGCCAACCTGGCAAAAGCACTGCTGTATGCGATCAATGGTGGACGCGACGAGAAATCCGGAGCACAGGTGGGACCGGAATATCCGGCCATTACAAGCGAAGTGCTGGATTACAATGAGGTCATGAAACGGTTCAAACCGATGATGGAATGGCTGGCTAAACTGTACATGAATACTCTTAACGTAATCCACTACATGCATGACAAATACAGTTATGAACGGATCGAGATGGCTCTGCATGACCGCGATATCGTACGTACCATGGCCTGTGGTATTGCCGGCCTGTCCGTTGCAGCCGACTCCCTGAGTGCAATTAAATATGCAAAGGTTAAACCGATTCGTAACGAGCAAGGAATCGCCGTTGATTTTGAAATTGAAGGAGACTTCCCTTGTTACGGTAACAATGAAGACAGTGTCGACAGCATCGCGGTTGAACTGGTAGAGAGCTTCATGGGCATGATCCGCAAACATAAAGCGTACCGCAATGCCATTCCAACCCAATCTGTATTGACCATCACATCCAATGTGGTGTACGGCAAAAAAACCGGTACAACACCGGATGGACGTAAAGCAGGCGAACCGTTTGCTCCAGGTGCCAACCCGATGCATGGACGTGACAAAAAAGGAGCTCTGGCATCCCTGGGTTCTGTAGCCAAATTGCCTTATGAACACAGCCTGGACGGTATTTCCAACACATTCTCGATTGTGCCTAAAGCGCTCGGTAAAGAGTCCGATACGCGCAAATCCAATCTGGTTGCCATGATGGACGGTTATTTTGGTCAAGGTGCTCACCATCTGAACGTGAACGTGTTCGATCGTCAGCAGTTGATTGACGCCATGGAGCATCCGGAAAACTATCCACAATTGACCGTAAGGGTATCCGGATATGCCGTAAACTTCATCAAATTGACGCGTGAGCAGCAGCTGGATGTCATTAACCGGACCTTCCACGGTTCGATGTAATAACACGGTAAACAGGAGTAGATCACCATCATAAACGCACAGCGGATGCGGATACAGAAAGGAAGAGGCAGCATGGTTAACGGACATATTCATTCACTCGAAACTTTCGGGACGGTTGACGGCCCAGGCATCCGCTTCGTGCTTTTTATGCAGGGATGTCACCTGAAATGCCAATATTGTCACAACCCGGATACATGGGCGCTTGATGGAGGCCGGGATATGAGCGTGGAGGAAGTTCTCGCTGAGATCGAGCCATACTTGACCTATTATCGCAGTTCGGGTGGCGGACTTACGGTATCGGGAGGCGAACCGACGCTGCAGGCTCAGTTCGTCGGCCAGGTTTTCAAAGAAGTGAAGCGGCGCTGGGGACTGCACACCACCCTGGACAGCAACGGCTACAATGAACCTGAACGTATTCTTGACTTGTTGGACCATACGGATCTGGTCATGCTGGATCTGAAACATATCGATGATGAAAAGCATATCAAGCTTACTGGGAAATCCAATGAGAGAACACTTCGGATGGCCCGCTGGTTATCGGATCATGGCCGGAAAATGTGGATTCGGCACGTATACGTGCCAGGCATTCATGATGATGAACAAGATCTGCTTAACCTGGGACGCTATATCGGAACATTGAATGGTGTGGAGAAGTTTGAGATTTTACCATATCACCAGATGGGCATATACAAATGGCAGGCACTGGGAAAAGTATATCCGCTCGAAGGCGTTCCGTCTCCTACCGAAGAAGATGTGGAACGGGCTTATCGCTTGATTGAACAGGGGCGGAAAGAAACGACAGACACACTTGCTCGGGCAAAATGATCCATATCCATGGGTCCGATAGAAAATGAATATTCCATAAAATGGACCCACTCTTCAAACAGTCTTTGCGACAGACGTCGCAAGGGCTGTTTTTTGTTGCATTTTACATGAGGATTACGAAAAGGCTTGTTCAGTGAAGGATTTTATCCCCTCATTGATGAATTGTCATCCTTACGATGGTAGCTCCGGCTTTTTATAATCAGAGTGTAAAACCAAATGCGCAATATGCCGAGGAGGGTCAACGACGATGAAAAAAAGAATGATAATGCTGCTCTCACTGCTGCTGGTTACGTCCTGGACGCTGGCTGCATGTTCGGGCTCAGGGAACGAAAATCCGCAGGGAGCCTCAGGCTCCGAACCGGAGACGAGCAAGGAACCGGTGGAAATGCTGCTTCGTCACACCCAAGTAGGGGCGGATAAACAGAAACGGCTGGCCATTCTGCAGGACGTCGTCGACAAAGTGGAAAGTGAGGTCCCTAATCTGACCTTTACGCTGGACGGGGTTGAATCAGATGTGAACCGGAAGGAAAAGCTTCGCGGGGAAATGGCGGCCGGCAATCCACCGGATATTTTCGAACTGTTCGGGAGCCCGGACTCCAAAGTGTATGCCAAGGAAGGCATGCTGCTGGATCTGACACCGATTTTGCAAGAGCTGGGCATTCAGGATCAGTTTACATCCCTTGAACCGTTCACGTATGAAGGCAAAGTGTATGGATTGCCGATTGGTGGTTCAGGCGAAGGTTTTTTCTATAACAAAGAATATTTTGCAAAAAAGGGCTGGCAAGCACCAACGACCATGGCTGAGCTTGATAATATGCTGGCCGAGATCAAAGCAGATGGGAAAGTGCCTCTTGCCTCTGCTTCCAAGGCCGGCTGGGTCCCGCTGATGTTGACGAACCATCTGTGGTCCCGTTATGCCGGTCCCGAGATTACTGCGAAGTTTGCAACTGGTGAAGCCAAGTGGACCGATCCGGGTGTGATTCAAGGTTTTGCGAAGCATAAGGAATGGGTCGATAAGGGGTATTTCAAAAAAGGCGAGCTCGGCTTCGAATACGCTGAATACACGACTCAATTCACAAGTGGTGAAGCGGTATTGATGTATGACGGAACATGGAAATCATCTGTATTCAAGGAAGGACAGAGCGGGGAATCGTTGATCGGCAAGGTTGGATTCTTCAATATGCCGCCGGTAGAGAATGGCGTAGGAGATCAGACTTCCCTCATGCGTGATGTCAATAATGGATATGGCTTCTCGGCATCTGTAGCGGAAGATCCTCAGAAGCTGGAAGCGGTAAAAGCGTTCATCAAAAACTTCTATAATGAAGACATGCAGGTGCGTGGACTTGTAGAAGATGGAGTCCTTCCTGCCATGAAGCTGGATGAGAAGGTATTAACGGACAGCATTACTGACGAGCTGATGAAGGAAATCGTTGCTGTCCTGAATGCATCCCAGACATCATTCCCAGCCTTTGATGCGCTGGTACAGGCGGATGTGACCACCGAGATCAGCAATCTGCAGATTCAAAAACTAGTTGGCGGACAGACCACGCCGGAGAAGATGGCGGAGGAGCTGCAGCAAGTTCAGGAGGAAGCCAACGCTTCCGTGGAATAATGAATCTACTCTACCCAAAGCTGCAACTGAAGTTACTGAAGGAGGCTGAATATGAATACTTCACTCCGCAGCCCACTCATCTACACGCTGTTTGTATTACCGGCATTGATCTTGTTTGTCATGTTTTTCCTGTATCCGATTGGCAGCTCACTGTACTATAGCTTGACCAGCTGGAATGGCGTTTCGACAGACCCACGATTTGTGGGTTTGTCGAATTATGCCAAGGCTTTAACCGATGAACGGTTTTGGATATCCACACGGAATAATGGCTTTTTTATCGGATTTTCCGTATTGATCCAGGTTCCGCTGATTGTATTATTTTCATTGCTTATTGCCAATGTCAAACGATTAAAGGGAGTATACAAAACGGCTGTTTTTTTACCTTCTATTATGTCGACGGCAGTCATCGGCATTTTGTGGGGATTTATCTATGAGCCCAACATCGGGCTGTTGAATCAACTGCTAAATACGTTTGGCATTCCGCCGGTTTATTGGCTTTCGGATAATCGTTTCGCGATGCTGTCCATTCTTGTGACCAATGCCTGGCAGTGGACCGGATTTTACATTGTCATGGTACTGGCGGCCATTCTCGCCATTCCCCGTGATCTGGACGAAGCAGCAGCCATCGATGGTGCGACGGCAGTGCAGCGGGCCACCCGAATTACGCTGCCGCTCATCAGGCCCATTATTTCGGTTGTCATTATGTTGTCCATTGCCGGAGCGATGAAGGCAGCAGATATTGTGCTTGTAATGACCAAAGGCGGACCGGCCGGCTCCACCGAGGTGCTTGCTACGTATATGATCAAATATGCGATTACCAATTTTAAATATGGGTACGGCAATACGGTAGCGGTTCTGATCTTTGCTCTGACACTTGTGCTGACGGCTGTGTACCAACTGCTCGTGGCAAGGCACAACGAAAGGGTGGAGTATTGATGGTAAAGAATATACGAGCCAGTATTCCTCATGTGTTGTTGATGTTATATTTGATCGCTATTTTATTTCCCTTTTTATTCGTTATCTTCTCTTCATTCAAACAGGATAACAATGAAATTGCTCTCCATCCGTTTGGTCTGCCAACTAACTGGGTGTTCAGCAATTACGTGGAAGCCTGGGTCAACGCCAAAATTGGTACGTATTTCTGGAACAGCATGTACATTTCGGTGCTCTCTTCGGCAGGAACCATTATACTGGGTGCCATGTTTGCTTTTGCTGTAACCCGGATGAGACACCGCAAGTGGAGCCTGATTCTCTATAGTCTTATACTGGCCGGCATGCTTATTCCGAACAATGCGCTGATGCTGCCCATTTATTTGCTCGTCCGCAAGCTGGGCATATTGGACACGCATCTGGCTTTGATTGTTCCCTATGTAGCGAATGCCATTCCTTTTACGATTATCATACTGGCTGCTTTTATGAGATCACTCCCCGGAGAGATAGAGGAAGCAGCGGTAATGGATGGCTTGAGGGCCCCGGGGATCTTTGCTAAAATAGTGATACCTCTTACAGTTCCAGCCATCGTTACGGTATTTATCGTGAATTTCCTCGGCAACTGGAACGAATTTTTGCTCGCCAATTATTTCCTATCTACAGATAAGCTGCGCACCCTGCCTGTAGGCATGGTCCAGTTTCGTGATCAGTACCAGATGAACTATGCCCAGATGTCCGCAGGAATTGTATATAGTGTTGTGCCTGTCATTGTTATTTACGCCATACTACAGGAGAAAATTATTGAAGGTGTGACCGCAGGCGGCGTCAAGGGTTGATGGCCTACGCGGTTATTGGGGAGAACGGATATGAACTTGCGCATGAAGCTGGCCTTGGCATTTCTGCTGTTAATCATTGTACCGATGTGTGCACTGGGTGTCGGGATGTTTCTGGTCACCTCACATACGATTGAGAAGAAATACAACCAACAGGCCGAATATGCCCTCCAGGCCATTAGTTATAATATCGAAAATGTTTTTCAGCAGATAAACAATGTCACGGATAACGGGATCGCCACGTCGGTATTTCAAATGGCACTCAACGCCAAAGACCCGACCAAGCAGGATCTCGGGACCGGTAATCAATTATCGCTCAATGCCAGCCAGCGCAATTTCCGATCTCTTCTATATAACTATCCGTTCATTAGCTATGCTTTCTTGTATGATCTGCGTTCGTCCCAGAACAATCAGATCGTCTCCATATTTACCAAGGAAAATTTTGAAACGCTTCCTTTTCAGCAATTCAAGGTACACCCTTTATTTCAGGAAATCCATCAGCTTAATGGCGTGCCCAAATGGCTTGCCCCGCTTGAGTATCCCGAACTTACCGGTAACGATCCTGTCTTTACGCAGATCAGGTTAGTGAAGGAACTCAGTTATTTTCAAAATATCGGAATTCTGGTGGTACAAATCAAAAAGGGGGAGATCGATCGCATCTTCCGGCATTTGCAGATCAGTGATTCCGCTCAAAATACGTCCTTTCTATTAATAAATGAAGAAGGTTTGGTAGTCTATGACCCATCCGGGCGATACAGTGGGGAGAAGATGGAGAACCTCGGTGTAAACGCAACCAGTTATGGCCCTGGCTTCAGCAGCATCCGGACCGTATTTGATGGCACGGAGAGTATCCTGTCCCAGTATCATCTGAAAAACTACGGTTGGAGTTTAATCAGTGTCACTTCTTGGGAAGCGCTGTCGGCTGAAACGAACGTGTTTGCAGGCTGGTCGGTGATTATTATTCTGGTCTGTCTTCTTGCTGCGATGGTCTTCAACCTGTTTTTCATGAATCGTATAACCGGCAATATTGCGGTGCTGGTCCGCTTCATGCGGCGAGTCGAGGATGGTGACTTCAACGCACGGGTTGAGGGTAAGGGATTCGATGAGATGCAGCTTCTTGCCCATGGATTCAATGAACTGCTGGACAGGATTGGAAGCCTGTTTCGCCGTGTGCGGGCAGAGCAGCAGCAAAAAGCCAAGGCTGAACTGCGTGTGCTGCAGGCTCAGATCAAACCACACTTCCTGTTCAATACATTGGAATCCATCAACGGGTTGGCCATGCGGGGAGAGGGACGGAAAGTCAGTGAAATGGTAAACCGTCTTGGCAATATTCTTCGGATCAGTATTCAGGATCAGGAAGAAATTCCACTGGGCGAGGAAGTAAGGCATCTTCAGAGTTATCTTGAAATTCAGCAATACAGATTCAGCGAATTGTTTACGTACGAAGTGGATATTCCTACTCATTTATATGCATCCTCCGTACTTAAACTGACCTTGCAGCCGTTAGTAGAAAATAGCATCCAGCATGGCTTCGAGGGTATTGAGTACAAGGGAGTACTTCGAATCAGTGCGTTTGAGCTGCACCATAATCTGATACTGCAAGTGGAGGATAACGGACTTGGCATTCCCCAGGAAATAATGGGGAGATTCGAATACATGGCAGAGGATCCTCCGGAACATTCGCATGCAAAAGAAGGGGAGCAGTCCGTATCCTCCATGGCTGAACGCCGGGGACTCGGCTTACGAAGTGTGGCAGATCGGATACGAATCCGATACGGGGCGGGATATGGCATATTCATATGTTCTGCTCCAGGCCATGGAACAGTAATTCAATGCATAATTCCACGATATGAGCAGGGGGATGCCTAGATGAATCTGACGGCAATGATTGTTGATGATGAACTGCCGATTTTGGAAAATTTGAGACTGATCCTGCCCTGGGAGGACATGGGGATTGAAATTACGGGCACGGCCAGAAGTGGAATAGAAGCACTGGATAAGGTAGCTGATTGCCATCCTGACATCATGCTGTGCGATATCCGCATGCCTACCATGGATGGTTTGGAACTTATTCGAATCCTGCGCGAGCGGGGCGAGTCATGTGAGATTATTTTGCTGACCGGATATCAGCAGTTCGAATATGCCCGAACGGCCATCCGTTACAATGTACATGAATACATATGCAAACCCATTGATTACTCGGATCTGGAGAACAAATTACGTGAGTTAACCGAACAAATTATTCAGAAACGAATAACAAGTGAGTCTGAACGCCATCGAAGTATAGAAATGGAAAACTGGATCAGGCACAAACATGTGACCGATTTGCTGCGGGGTGAAAAGGAAAATTTGGCATGCTTCCCAGTGCAATCCTCGGAAACGTCCCCCTCTGCTGATCGCTATGTCCTGATCCTTGTGGATGCAGAAGGTTATTTCCGCCATTCCATCGGCTGGTCTGCTGACCAGCATCAGCAATGGCATGATGAAATTCATACCAATCTTAGAGATCTAACAGAAGTAATAGAAGGAAGCATCATAACTCACGTCCGTAAGGGAGAATGGGGGATATTGCTTAAGGCTTCGCTTGGATGGGAGACCAGAGCAGATCAACTAGCTCAGCGTATTCAAAAGAGGCTTAATGCCATCTTTGCTACAGATTCAGCAATGAAGACAAGGATTATTCTGGACGATACGCCCGTATGTCTGGACCACCAGATTATTGAGCGATACCGGCATTGTCAGAAACAAAGCGCCTCGCGTCCTTCGGTTTCGGAATGGATCAAGTCTGCATGTGAGTATATGGATACACATCTGGATCATGATCTTGGCATAGATGAGGTAGCGGATTGGCTGGGAATCAGTTCGAGTTACTTTTGTCAGCTGTTCAAAAGCCATGTCGGGGTTACATTTGTTGAATATATGACCCAGAAACGGATGGAAACAGCAGCGATGTTATTGAGTACAACGGAATGGAGCATTACGTCGATTGGGGAAGCCACCGGCTATAAAGAGCGGCGTTATTTCTCCAAGGTATTCCATAAACATTTTCATATGAAGCCGTCCGAATACAGGCAAAGCCATAGAGTAGCCACTTCATTGGAGGAGGAAATGCATACATGAGCTCATGGGGACATTTCACACTGGAGCAAAAGGTGGGTCAGCTGTTTATGTGCGGTTTTCATGGACAGCAAGTGGACGAACAGATTACAAGGTTGATACAGGACTACCATGTTGGGGGTGTTATTTACTTCAGGCGCAACGTGGAAAGTGTGGAACAATTGACCCGACTGTCTGCCGAGCTGCAGAGTTTGGCCGCAAAAAGCAGTGAGCTGCCGCTTATGATCTCGGTAGATCAGGAAGGCGGTATGGTTGCGAGAATTGATAAGGACGGGATTACCAGAGTACCGGGAAGCATGGCTCTTGGCGCAACAGGTCATCCGGACTATACGTATCAATGTGCACGGATTCTTGGGGCTGAGCTTAAGCGGATTGGGATCGATATGAACCTTGCACCCGTTGTTGACGTGAACAATAACGTTCTTAATCCGGTGATAGGCGTGCGGTCTTATGGGGAAAATGCCGAGAACGTCGCCGTCCATGGTGCGGCAGCCATTGCTGGATATCAGTCCAGCGGCATAGCTGCAACAGCGAAGCATTTTCCGGGGCATGGAGATACAGCCGTAGATTCACATCTTGGCATGGTAACGGTTCCGCATGAATGGCAAAGGCTGGAGCAGGTGGAGCTGCGGCCTTTTCGCCGGGCCATTGAGGCAGGTGTGGATGCCATCATGACCGCACATGTAATCTTTCCGGCAATTGAACCTGAGCCTATTCCTGCAACGTTGTCCCGTAACGTATTACATGAATTGCTGCGCGAACAAATGGGGTTTAAAGGAATTATTATTACAGATTGTCTGGAGATGCACGCAATATCCAAACCATATGGGGTTGCGAATGCGGCTGTTCGTGCAGTTAAGGCAGGAGCAGATTTGATTCTGGTCAGTCATACCCTGGAGGAGCAAATTGCAGCTATAGATGCTGTGGTAGAAGCGGTCCGCTATGGAGACATCGAAGAGCAGATCATTGACCTGGCACTGGAGCGTGTCGTGGATTGGAAGCAAAAACGCTGCGGTAATCAATTAAGTGAACAATCAAGTGAACAATTAAGTATGCCATATTCGTTTTCATCCGTTCCGGAGAATGTGCTGTTAGATGAAATTGCATGCAAGAGCATTACCGTAGTGCATAATGACGGTGTACTGCCATTAAAGCCCGAACAAAATGTGTTTGTTGTATGGCCTGAGGTTGTACAGCGAACAGAGGTAGATGAACCTTGGTCCCATTCGGATTCACTTGGGAGGGTGCTTGGGCAATACAAAAAACATGTTCGGGAGCATAAAATAACAACACAGCCGTCATATGAAGAAGCAGAACGAATTACGAAAAGTGTGATGGAGGGAGAACAAGTCATTGTATGCACGTACACCTCAGCCGGGGTTCTTCCCAAAGGTCAGCGTTACTTGATTGAACGGCTGAGTGTAAACCATTCATTAATTGTTGTAGCTTTGCGTAATCCCTATGATCTGCTGGAAATACCCAGGCCGGGAGCTTACGTATGTACTTACGAAAATACACCTGCCGTCGTGCGTGCACTCTCCTTGTTAATTACGGGTGAACTGAATCCGTGTGGAAGCTTGCCCGTCCGATTAAGTTAACTTTAAAGTGATAAAGACGGCCTTACTATTATGTGGTGATATTCATCCATATAATGGTAAGGTTTTTTTGTTGAATATATCAATTGAATCTTTGAATGATGATGAAATGATAACTAATTATTTTCATAGTGTTTTCGCTCTATTAAAACTTTACATTTCTAATCTATTATTTTTAGCAACTTTTCCCGGTGACAAGCGTCTAATAGTATGACTTTTTGAGGGGGATATTAATAAAATGGGAGCAGAAGGAGCCAAAGAAAAAGAATGAATTTGAAGAAGAAATTGTCTATACTTACCGCTTTAGCTGTTTTTCAGGCGTTTGCAGCCATTCCTGCGAATGCACAGGCAGCTGATCAGAGCGATTCGACACCAGTGAATACAGCCAAAGTTAAATCCGTTGAGGTTATTAAGAAAGAACAAACCATAGCGGAATCCGAAGTAAAAGATCAATCAGGTACACAGACTTCCGATAACGATACAACGGAGGAGACGAATCCTGAATCCACAGAATCATCAGGTACAGACGTTACTCCAGTTGACCCTGCAACTCCTGCTGAATCTGAAGATGCAGAAGGTACAGAGGAAGAAGCGCCAGCACCTACACCTGTAGAGGTTGAGCAGCCTTCCACTAGTGGTCAGTCCGGAACTGCCGGCGGAGACCTGACGCTGTACATGAACAGCAATAAAATGGTGCAAGATGGCAAGACATACCTTGCCGGACAGCCGATGGCTGTCAAAAATGGTGTATCCTATGTAGCGATCCGCGCGCTGGTTGACCGAGTTGGCTATGATGTGAAGTACGACAACACGACCAAGGAAACGATCATTATTAGCGGGGAAGATGAGCTGCGTTTCAAGACCAACAGCAAAATCTATACCGTTAATGGTGAAGCGAGAACGATGAAGGGCGCTGCTTACCAACAAAAGAATACGTTTATGGTGCCGCTGACTTCAATTACACAGGCACTCAACATTACTTATACAGTGAACCAATCCGCCAAAACGGTGGTATTGAAACTGAGTACCAAACCGGTAGCCAGTTTCACGGTACCCAAAGAAGTTTTTGCCGGTGACAACGTAACATACACAACGAAATACAGTTCTCCCAAAGGACTGGATATTGTGGATGAGCGCTGGACTGGCCGTCAGGATTCGTTCGACCAACCAGGTACATATACGGTAACGTATGCTGTCCAGGATTCAAGCGGTCAATGGAGTGATCCTTACTCTGTAACAATCCAGGTCCAAAAACCGAATCTTCCTCCTGTAGCGATGTTCACTACAGACAAGGAAGAGTACAAAATGGGTGAAAAGATCACCTACATTGATCAAAGCACAGACGACGAAAATGCCATTGAGACAACAGAGTGGGACAACAACGCACTGGCATTCTTTGTCCCTGGACCGAAGACGATTACGATTACCGTTACAGACAAACACGGTCTGAGTAACAGCTACTCCAAAATCATCAATATCACGGGTGAAACGTTGTACACTCTTTCCGATTTCAATCAATTGTTCACACCGGTAGGTGGAAAGTTCACTTTTAATGGCGGAGAAGTGCCTGCCATGGAGAAGGTTCCGTACACTTACTATGATGAGCAAAGCATTCTGATTCGCAGTAACAGTCCCGAAACCGTTAATACCGAAGGGATTGTCTACAAGGAATCTTCCATTGGACAAACACGTTTCATGATTCACCATGTGAACAACACGGGCAAAAACGTGAAAATGTATGTTGTGGCTACCAACAACAATATGTATCCAGCGACACTGGAACAGCAGAACATGGGCTTCGCAGGTCCTTCTCCGTTTGCTACTGTTGCCGGGAAACTGTCGATTGACCGCTGGTTCAAATCCATGCAGGAAGGCACTGGCAAAACAGATGTTATCCTGCAGCCTGGAGAGAGCAAGCTGATCCTTACGGAACTGAGTGCCCTGCCGATGAAAAAGGGCCAGGTCATTTCCCTGTACTCCGATGTATTCAGCGATTACAGACTGGACTACAACATTATTATGATTGAAGAAAACAAAGACCCGATGGAAGTATGGTCTACGCTGCCTGTACTGGATCGTGACGGTGTTCACAACCGGGGAACATACCCGAATGCAACACGTGTCATCACGTATGATCAAGAAGTAGGTGCGAAGCCTTCCCGTCTTCCGCTTGGTGACAATGCAAGTGATCCAAACCTTGTCGGAACAGACCCGATGGCCTACACAGATGCTTCCAACGCCGGTAACTTTGGTGTGCTTTATAAAATTACACTGAATAACGTAGCACCGCGTACGCTGATCTCGTTCAACCCTCGTGGCGGTAAATATTCGGGTGTGGCACTTGTTAACGGCCAGGTTGTACAAATTTCCGAGGGTAAATCCTTGAGCGCTCCTAACGAGCAAAGTGTACTCTATCGCACAGGCTCTTATGGTGAGAGTGTTACCATTCTGTTTTCAGCGGCACCAGGAAGCAATCTTCCTGTAAATCTGCTGTTCACCCCGCTTCCGGCTGAGAAGTAATCTTGACCAGGCAACAAGGAACGGACGGTTTGGAGTGAAAGCTTATATTTCATATACCCGATCACCCCAAAAGTCGCCCGAAGAAATGATCTTCTGAACCGTCAGAGAAGGACTCCATGTGAATGGGGTCCTTTTTAATGATCTGAGGTGAACAGTGCGCTAGTCGTTTCGTTGACTCTAATCCGAATTTGAGGCATTATTAGAATTATAATAACAAGCATGGTATCAGCGTTGCATAATTGTAATTCCCATGAAGTCCAATGGGTAGCATCTGGACGAATAAACCTTAGTAATCCAGCTTTTTGCTAATTTGGATTTGCTCTTAGGATGTATGCATAATGCTTGTATGACAGGAGGTGCTTGAAGTCATGCTGTCGACAGAACAGATTATTAATACTATGTCCTCACAGGGACTTCGCATTACGGATCAGCGGAAGACACTGGCCCGGTTATTTGCCGAATCTCCTGGGTATCTTACACCCAAGGACGTCTATGAATATATGGGTAAGACTTACAGCGGACTGAGCTTTGACACGGTATATCGGAACTTGCGTGTCATGCAGGATTTGGGTGTGCTGGAGCAGGTCATTTTTGAAGACGGTGTAAAATTCAGAGCGCATTGCAGTGAAGATCACCATCACCATCATATGATCTGTCTGAAATGTCAGAAGACCTATCCGATCGTTTTTTGTCCGATGCAGCTGGCAGATGCTCCAGAACAGTTTCAGGTTGTGGATCATAAATTTGAAGTGTTCGGATACTGCAAAGATTGTGCGGAATATGCTCCGGCGAAAGTGTCCACTGGGCATTCACACGATCACGGGAAACACTAACCATGAAGCTATCCCGCAGAGTGGCACAGGCGCCCATTCGGGTATATCGAAATTATATTTCTCCCTTGAAGCCACCTACATGTCGCTTCTATCCGACTTGTTCGGCATACGCAATGGAAGCGATCGAGGTTCATGGCGCATTCAAAGGTACACTGCTGGCTGCCAAGCGTATCGCAAAATGCCATCCGTTTCATCCCGGTGGCGTTGATTTGGTTCCGCCAAAGACAGAAAAAACGGTCATGGTACATGATGAGGGATGAAGGTGGAGTCATTAACGGCACGATCGGATGACAAGGTCGTAGTTGTACTGCTGCCGACTTGACAAAGAGGGCTGCATTTCAGTATATTTTTCGTATAATGATTTCCAGTGAAGGGATAAGTACAGACACACCCCCAGTGCAGAGAGCCGGATGAGCTGAGAACCGGTCTGGGAGGAGGATGGAATATGGTCCCGGAGGAACCTCTTCCGAGCGTGCAGACGTGTATGTAGACGCTGTCGTAAGGCTGGGGCGTGATCCAGCGTTAATGGGCGGTCGAAGGACCGGCAGAGCCTGTGTTTTGCAAAAAGCACGGGGAATTTGGGTGGTAACACGTGAGATCTACTCTCGTCCCATAGGGGCGGGAGTTTTTTGTGTTCTTTTTTAGTTAAGAACGCGAAAGCAAGCATGACATATGAAGGAGGAGAAGTCTTTCATGACTGATCAAAAAACATTTTATCTGACGACGCCGATTTATTATCCGAGTGACAAATTGCATATTGGGCATGCGTACACAACGGTAGCTGGAGATGCAATGGCTCGTTACAAACGTCTGCGCGGTTATGCAGTGCGTTACCTGACAGGAACCGATGAGCACGGACAGAAAATTGAACGCAAGGCTCAGGAGAAGGGGCAGACACCACAGGCATTTGTAGACGACATCGTTGTAGGCATCAAGGAGCTGTGGAACAAGCTGGATATCTCCAATGACGATTTCATTCGTACAACGGAAGAACGTCACAAAACAGTTGTACAGGATATTTTCGATCGTTTGCTTAAACAGGGAGATATCTATAAGGGTGAGTACGAGGGCTGGTACAGCATTCCAGATGAAACCTACTACACGGAAACCCAACTGGTTGATGTAGAGAAGAATGAGAAGGGTGAAATTGTCGCTGCCAAAAGTCCGGATAGCGGACACCCGGTAGAACTTGTCAAAGAGGAATCCTATTTCTTCCGCATGAGCAAATATGCAGATCGTTTGCTGAAATATTATGAAGAGAATCCTGGTTTTATTCAGCCGGAATCCCGCAAGAACGAGATGATCAACAACTTTATCAAGCCGGGTCTGGAAGATTTGGCCGTTTCCCGTACAACGTTTGAATGGGGCGTTAAAGTCAAAGGCGATCCGAAGCACGTCGTATATGTCTGGATCGATGCATTGTCCAACTATATTACGGCTCTCGGCTACGGATCATCCGATTCATCACTGTATGACCAGTTCTGGCCTGCAGACGTTCATCTGGTAGGTAAGGAAATCGTTCGTTTCCATACCATCTACTGGCCAATCATGCTGATGGCACTTGACCTGCCTTTGCCGAAAAAAGTATTTGCGCATGGCTGGTTATTGATGAAGGACGGCAAAATGTCCAAATCGAAGGGCAATGTTGTTGATCCAGTGACCCTGATTGACCGTTACGGCCTGGATGCACTGCGCTATTATCTGCTGCGTGAAGTTCCATTTGGTTCGGATGGTACATTCACTCCAGAGAGCTTTGTAGAGCGTGTGAACTCGGATCTGGCCAATGATCTGGGGAACCTGCTCAACCGTACCGTTGCGATGGTGGATAAATATTTTGAAGGCAAGGCACCTGCATTTACTTCGGGTGTAACGGAATTCGATGCTTCACTGGAAGAAGCCGGCCTTGCAGCGGTGGATAAAGTGGAGCAGGCGATGGAAAATCTGCAATTTTCCGTTGCGCTGACGGCGATCAGCCAATTTGTTAGCCGGAGTAACAAATATATTGATGAGACACAGCCTTGGGCTCTGGCACGCGATGAAGCGAAACGGGATGAACTCGCATCCGTTATGTCTCACTTGATCGAAAGTCTGCGTATTGCTTCCATCTTGCTGCAGCCGTTCCTGACTCGTGCTCCGCATAAAATCTGGGAACAGCTTGGTATTCAGGAAGGCGAACTTACAGCTTGGGATACGTCTAAGCAGTGGGGTGTCATTCCAGCGGGAAATGCTCTGCAAAAGGGTGACCCAATCTTCCCTCGTCTCGACTCGGAGCAGGAGGTTGCGTATATTGCTGAAGCCATGACCGGAGGCAAAAAAGCGGAACCGCAAGCGGATGGCGCACAAGGTAATGCTGGTGATTCTGCTCAAGCTTCCGAACCTGTGACTGCACCTGAGAGCAAGGAAGAAATCGGCATCGACGATTTTGCCAAAGTGGAACTGCGTGTAGCACAGGTTATCGCCTGTGAACCGGTCAAAAAAGCCGATAAGCTGCTCAAATTGCAGCTGGATCTCGGTTATGAGCAGCGTCAGGTCGTATCAGGGATCGCGAAGTTCTACTCCCCCGAAGAGATGGTTGGACGCAAAGTCATTTGTGTAACGAATCTCAAACCAGTAAAATTGCGCGGTGAGCTGTCCCAAGGTATGATTTTGGCGGCATCTCATGGAGACCAATTAACACTGGCTACGGTGCCGGACAATATGCCTAATGGTGCACAAGTAAAATAAATTTTGCTGAACATTTAGTCCGACGCTTGATTATATGAAGAATGAAGGTGACCCGATGCTATCGGGTCGCTTTTTTCTTTCCTCTTGATTGCCCTGCTAATAACGTAGGAAAACAAGCATATACTGTTATGAACTCTGCGCTCCAGGGGAGAATAAATAGGACCCGACCGCTTGACAACCACGTTCAGGTTACCTATAATTCTTTCAGTAATGTTTACGATTAAGAGATGCGGAGTGAAGCAATAGTGAAATGGTATAATGAAACAACTCAAACCAGGGGTACCCGGATACAGCATACAAGCAAACGTGGCCAAACCAGAACGAAATGGTTATGGAGCAGCTTGCTTATTCTCAGTTTGCTCATGTTGTCGGCGTGCGGACAAAGTAATTCGGAAAGTGCCAAGATCGAGGAAGGCAAAGTGAATGTGATCACGAGTTTTTATCCTGTATATGCTTTTACAACAGCCATCGGCGGTGAAGACACAAACGTTATTAATTTGCTGCCAACCGGCGTTGAACCCCATGACTGGACGCCAAAGAGCCAGGACATTGTAAACACCTCCAAGGCACAATTGTTCCTATACAACGGTGCAGGCCTTGAAGGATGGGTACCTAACTTTCTCAAGTCCCTTAACAGCGATACTCAAGTGAAGTCTGTGGCTGTAAGTGATGGAGTGAGCTTGCTGACTGCTGAAGGTGATGATGGGCATAACCATGGAGAAGAGCATGAAGACGAACACGCAGAAGAAGCAGGCACAGAGGACGTTGCAGACCATCATGTGGACCCTCATACATGGGTAAGTCCCAAGTCGGCTATCGTAATGGCTGAAAATATCAAAAATAGTCTGGTCGAAGTAGATCCTGATCATCAGGATGGTTACGAACAGCGTTATGAGGAACTTCGCACCAAACTCGAAGCGCTAGATCAGCGCTTTACGGACGAATTATCCAAAGTCTCCAATAAAGAAATTGTTGTGTCCCATCAAGCATTTGGATATCTTGCACGTGATTATGGTTTGACCCAGCATGCGATCATGGGGCTATCCCCGGATGCTGAACCAACAGGTCAGGATATTGTGAATCTGTCCAAGCTTGTGAAGGAAGAGGGCATCAAGTACATCTTCTTCGAAGAGCTGGTCTCCGACAAATTGGCCAAAACACTCGCTGGCGAAGCCGGTGTGGAAACGATGGTGCTGAATCCGGTTGAAGGGCTTACCAAGGAACAGGCGGCCAATGGGGATGATTATTTCACCCTGATGGAGAAAAATTTGCAAAATCTGCTGATCGCATTAAAATAAGATAGACTGAAGGATTCGTTTTGCAATCCTTATATATAATGAAGGGCGGCTTTGCCATGCAGCAAATCATGCCACTATGTCATGATCCAATCATTGAGATTGAGAAGTTATCTTTCTCTTACGGTGACCAGCGAGTGATCGAAAATCTTGATTTTATGGTCAAGGAACGGGACTTTGTCGGTATTATAGGTTCAAACGGAGCGGGAAAAACGACACTGCTGCGCATGTTGGTGGGACTGTTGACTCCAGCGCAGGGGGATATCAAATTGTTCGGACAGTCGATTCGCAGATTCAAGGATTGGGAACGGATCGGCTATGTCCCGCAAAAAAATGCATTTAATCCATTGTTCCCTGCAACCGTGCGGGAAGTGGTCATGTCTGGCTTGTACAACAATAAGAATATGTTCCGCAGGATGACTCGCAAATCGCAGCAGCAGTGCACGGATGCACTGGAGGTTATGCGTATCGAGGATCTGGCAAACAAACGGATTGGACAATTGTCCGGAGGACAGCAGCAGCGTGTGTTTCTGGCACGTGCGCTTATCAATCACCCGGATTTGTTGATTTTGGACGAACCTACAGTGGGGATTGATGCCGAGTCTCAAGCAAGTTTCTTTGAGCTCATAACCCATATGCATGAACACCACCGGATGACGTTCCTGATGGTTTCACATGATATGGACCGGATGGAGAACTATCTTGGTTCAGAAGCGGCTGCAACTAACGGGAAAATCAACTTTCATGTTCGTCATTCGCATGAGGTGGAGGATTGTGCCGAGACCAATTTGCAGCATACTACTGCCCTGGTACGATAATGATATTGTACAACTAGATTAGACAAGGCTGAAGGAGTCGTGTGTTTTGGAGATTTTAATGAGTGATTTTTTTCAGCGTGCACTGGCAGGAGGATTGCTGATCGGTATTACAGCTCCACTGATTGGACTGTTTCTGGTGCTGCGGCGTTTGTCCATGATCGGGGACACCCTATCTCACGTAACGATTGCGGGGGTTGCCCTCGGTTTTTTGATTGAGGTTTATCCGATTGCAGTGGGACTTGTCTTTGCTGTGCTCGCATCCTTTGCCATAGAGAAGCTGCGCAAGGCATATAAGACTTATGCCGAGTTATCCATTGCTATTATTATGTCAGGTGGCGTGGCGCTTGCTTCGTTGTTCTTTACACTGGGCAAAGGGTACAATACGGATGTAATGAGTTACTTGTTCGGCAGCATTTATACACTGGACTCTACTGACTTGAAGTTGGTTGGAGTGGTAACGCTGATTGTAGTCATCGTTGTTGCGCTGCTACATAAGGAGTTTTTCCTGCTCAGTTTTGAGGAAGACGCTGCGGCAGTTACAGGACTGCCTGTAAAATTGCTTAACATGCTGATTACGGTGATGACGGCTCTGGTGATTAGTACTGCGATTAAGATTGTGGGGGCACTGCTGGTGTCAGCACTATTGACCATTCCTGTTGCGGTAAGTTTGCTTATGGCTCGCAGTTTCAAGTCGGCCATTATTCTCTCGGTTGTTATCGGGGAGATTGCAGTAGTCATTGGTCTGGTGGTAGCAGGAATTTGGAATTTGGCTCCAGGAGCAACGATTGTATTATTGCTTATCATGATGCTGATTCTTACGATGATTGGAAAAAAAGGGTTCCGAGCCTGAAGAAATACGCGTGCAAGTGAGCCCCAGGGAAGGGAGACCACCGCTTCATGCCTGATGTTAATGTGTGGCTGGCTTTTATCGCAGGATTGGCTTCATTTATATCACCGTGTTGTCTTCCACTATACCCTTCGTATTTATCCTACATTACGGGAATGACAGTACAAAGGTTAAAAGACGATCGCAATCAGCGTGAAGTACGGCTTAAAACGTTAACGCACACGCTGGCGTTTATTTTGGGATTCTCGGCTGTTTTTTACTCGCTTGGACTTGGAGCAGGATTGTTTGGGCGATTTTTCAATGATAACCGTGATTTGATCCGTCAGTTATCTGCCATTTTAATTATGCTCATGGGTTTATTCCTGCTAGGGGTATTCAAACCGCAGTTTCTGATGAAAGAGCGCAAGATGGATTTAAAATGGAAGCCAGCAGGTTACCTGGGCTCTTTTATTTTCGGGATTGGTTTCTCAGCAGGCTGGTCGCCGTGTATCGGACCTATCCTGACAGCGATCATTGCGATGGCTGCGAGTGAACCGACAACCTGGCTGGCCTTGATCACCGGCTATACGGCGGGATTCGCTTTACCTTTCTTCATCCTTGCCTTTTTCATCGGTTCGACACGCTGGATCTTGCGATATTCCAATGTGATGATGAAAGCGGGTGGAGCGCTGATGCTGTTTTTGGGTGTGCTGCTATTCACGGATCAAATGACCAAAATCACCATATGGCTGCAGCAGATTACACCCGATTGGATGATTATTTGAGCAAAGTATCAGTTAAGGCCATTTATCTATTTAATGTATGAAAATAAGCAAAGCAGGCTACATGAAGGCCAGAGCACATTCTGTCCCATGTAACCTGCTTTTTTGATCGCCACTACCGTGGATATGATGTCAGTACTTAGGTGAAGTAATCAATGTTCGCTAACGGGAAGTGTTCAAAAATTTGCTCTGTGATGAACTCACGTAGTGCGTCCTGTTGGTCATCCTTGTACACATATTTATACTGCCCCCAACGGCCCCATTTCATTTTTCTTTTCTCGATGTCCATTTCGAGCTTGGTTTTGGGGTAGCGTTTCTCAATGGTGGCTTTTGCCGTTTTGGTAAATCGATGCTGAATCATTTCAAACGTTAGATCCTTCGTGGCATCTTCCGGAAGCGTGTCGGCAAGCTTCTGTAAAAGCTCAGCGTATCCTTCCTGCCATCCGTCATACCACATGATGGGGGCGATGATAAATCCTAACGGGTACCCCGCATGCGCGATTTTGCCTGCGGCTTCAATACGTTCTTCAAACCTTGAGGTAGCAGGCTCGAAGTTCTTGATGACATAATCCGAATTAACACTGAACCGGATACGGGTATGACCGTTATGTTTGATGTTCAACAATGGATCCACGTGATGATATTTCGTCACAAACCGCAAACGTCCGTATTCCTCATCCGCCATAAAACGGATCAAATCACTCAAATTTTCGGTAATATGCTCGAGTCCTACCGGATCGGAAGTACAGGCTGCTTCAAATCGGGTGATTTCAGGTGCTCGCTCATCGATATAGCCTTTGGCCGCCTGAATGATCTCATCGGTATTTACATACACCCTGACGTAAGGCTTGGCTCCAAGCGTGGTTTGAAGATAACAATAATGACAATGGCCCATGCATCCCGTTGAGATAGGGATCGCATATTCAGCGGAAGGTTTGGACTGATCAAATTTGAGTGTTTTGCGCACACCTACGACCAGGGTCCGCTTCGCCATCCGGTATTTTTCCTGCTCTGTTTCACCAGGCAGATTGGTGATCCGGTTATGGGAGGTCGTCATCTGATATGGAATTTCTTTGGAAGTGACCCATTCCATAATCCGTTTGCCCTTCTCATATTCCAGCGCACCGGGTTCAAAATAGACCAAATCGGGAATAAAGGGTTTAGTACCTTTTGCTTTGCGAACCGGGGGCTGCGCTACACTTGTACTCACGGAATCACTCCTTTCAATAGGAACTCGCTTAGTTTGCCCACATGGGCAGGAGTCACCCTTGCCAATACTTGCGTACCGGATCAGAAGCGCCCATGTGTTACAAACGACATAGCGATTGATTCGTACAAGACTTGCCAATGCGTATTGATAACATGTATCATTATAAGATAGGGATCAGGCAAGAATATTGCCGGTCAGAGAGAAGAGAGGGAAGCAGATGCCAACGCCCAGTATGGAAGATTATTTGGAGCGTATATACAAACTGATTGATGAAAAGGGCTATGCTCGTGTGTCAGATATAGCTGAAGGATTGGAAGTGCATCCTTCATCGGTGACCAAGATGATCCAAAAGCTGGACAAAGACGAGTACCTGATTTACGAAAAGTACCGCGGGTTGGTACTTACTCCAAAAGGGAAAAAGATGGGGAAACGTTTAATGGAACGCCATCATCTGCTTGAACAATTTTTGACGACGATCGGTGTTCAGGAAGAGAATATCTACAAGGATGTGGAAGGAATCGAGCATCATCTAAGTTGGGACTCCATTACCTGCATCGAGTCTCTGGTAGAATATTTCCGTCAGGACGAGAGCCGATTGCGTGATCTGCAAAATATTCAGGAACTCATGAGCAATACCGAATCCTGAGGCAGCACAGGACCATTCACAGAGGTCCTTAAGAGCTTAAACTTTTAAAAACAGAGGGTGTATCTTTGTCGTTGTAAATGGCGGAGAGATACCCTCTGTTTTTTTGTTGCCCATAATTTGGTGAATTATCGCAACTAACCAATCCTTTGGAGCGTCTATTAAACTAGCAGAATTTGCCGAGAATTTTAATGATGATGGAGGATTGTACTGATGAAGTTTCGTAATGGTTTGATCCTGCTGCTCATTTTCGTGCTGGGTTTACAGACAGCTGGGTTGAGTGCGCAGGCTGCTTCACAAAAAGAGATTGATATTTATCTGGATGGTCAACGTTTGGAATCCGATGTATCGCCCTACATTTTGCCCAAAGTGAATGTGACGATGGTGCCGCTGCGTGTAATTAGTGAAGGATTGGGAGCGTCCGTCCTTTGGTCACAGGCTTCGAGGACCGTAACGATCAAGAAATCCGAATCGGTCATTACCATGACCAGTGGACGCCAGCAAGCGACGGTAGATGGTATCGCAGTCGATTTGGATGCATCGGTTGAACTGAAGAAGGGCCGTGTTTTGGTTCCGATTCGATTCGTTAGTGAAAACCTTGGAATTACAGTGAATTGGAATCAGGCAGAACAGACAATTCGTTTGACGACAGGAGACGCTCCTACGCCAGACCCGGCTACCCCGGCAAATCCAGGAGGAACAGGCAGTACGCCAAGCACGGATGATATGCGAGGTGCATGGATCTCAACAGTGAACGGTGATTGGCCTTCCTCCAGTGCCAAAGGCAATGTGGAAAAGCAAAAGCTGGAGTATACTCAACAGCTGGATACGCTCAAAGACATGGGAATCAATGCCGTATTTGTTCAGGTTCGGGCCAATGCAGACGCCATCTATCCTTCAGGTCTTGTACCATGGAATAGTGTGCTAACAGGGACTCAGGGCAAGGATCCAGGATACGACCCGCTTGCCTTCATGATTGAGGAGGCTCATAAACGGGGACTGGAGTTCCATGCCTGGTTTAACCCGTTCCGAGCAACCAACTCGGCGAGCACAACCGGACTTGCTGCCAATCATGTTTCCAAACTGCATCCGGACTGGATCGTGAATGCATCTGGTAATCTTTACATTAATCCAGGAATTCCGGAAGCCAGACAGCATATCATCGACACTATTATGGAAGTGGTAAACCAATATGATATTGATGGTGTTCACCTGGACGATTACTTTTATCCTTCTAACGTAACGTTTAACGATGACGCTGCCTTTAAGGCCTATAACACATTGAATACCAAAGACCGTGCCGAGTGGAGACGGGATAATATCAATCAGTTTGTTAAACAGCTGGGTGAGAGCATCCACCAGGTAAAAGCTGGTGTAGAGTATGGAATCAGCCCTTTTGGTGTATGGCGCAATAAGGCTGTCGATATCACAGGTTCCGATACCAAAGCGGGAGTAACTGCCTATGACAGTATGAATGCGGACGTACGTACATGGATCAAACAGGAGTGGATTGACTATGTCGCACCGCAAGTATACTGGAGCATGACGTTAAGTGCAGCACGCTATGACAAAGTGGTGGATTGGTGGGCAAACGAAGTCGCTAATACCGACGTTAAACTGTATATTGGGCACTCGCCTTATAAGCTGGGTACGCCTGAGGTTGGCTGGCAGACTTCCCAGGAAATTATTGATCAGCTCGTGTACAATGAGAAATACGATACGATCAAAGGCGATATTTACTTTAGCTCGCAGTATTTGACGAAGAATCCGCTGGGCTTGATTGCGAAATTAAAAGCATATTATGGACTTTAGTTCATTTTAGCGTAATATGACCAACCCTCGTTCTCATAGAGTGGCAGTAGGAATGGACTGCCTGGAGAACGGGGGTTTTTAATATGTTAATCAATGGGGTGTTTGAAGGCGGAGGCGTAAAGGGAATTTCGCTTGCAGGTGCCGTGCAGAGTGCACAAGACTATGGTGTCCAGTTCAATCGTGTTGCAGGGACGTCCTCCGGATCGATTGTAGCTTCATTGATTGCCGCAGGATATCGAGCGGAAGAGATGAAATCCATCATAGAGAATACGCCTTTTGTCTCATTGCTGCGGCGTTCACCTATATTTGATATACGCTGGATTGGACCAGCGGCAAGGCTGTTTTTGAAAAAGGGTTTATATTCAGGTGAAGCACTTGAATCATGGATTGGGAACATGCTCAAGCAAAAAGGAATTCGAACATTCGCAGACCTGCCACCAGGTAAGCTTCTGATTACCGCATCAGATATCTCGAACGGGACTATACTTGTACTTCCAGATGATATACGGCGTTTCGGTATTGATCCTAATAAGTTCGAAGTAGCCAAGGCTGTAAGAATGAGCTGCAGTATTCCATATTTTTTCGATCCGGTGGGTATACGCAGGTCACCTGTGATGTCCAAAGGCATGCGTTTTCCCGATCAGTTCGTGTATGTCGTGGACGGAGGATTGCTTAGTAATTTTCCGTTATGGTTGTTTGACGGGGAACGTACAGCGCGCGATGGAGACATCATTCCCACGATCGGTTTCAAGTTGGTTGGCAAGACGGAGGGGGAGCCTAGCAGAATCAAAGGTCCTTTAAGCATGCTTCAGGCATTGGTTGAGACGATGCTCACAGCGCATGATGAGCGATATATTGAGCAGATTAACCGTTTCCGAACGATTAAAATACCAACCCTGGGCGTTAAGCCGACACAGTTTAATCTGTCCGTACAGGAAAGTACTGCATTGTATTTATCGGGTGTTGCAGCAGGTACGGAGTTTTTCAGTCGGTGGAACACAAAGTTCTATGATGAGCAGTTGGATAAACAAAAAAGAGAAGAGCGAAAAAAAACTCAAACGCCGCCTTTAACGCCTGTATAACCAAATAAAAGCACTGCTTCCTGTTACGAAGCAGTGCTTTTTACTTTGCATATAAAAACTAGTGAAACTTGGGAATATCGTCATCGCTTTTTCCTTTATTTCCTTGAATGACATGAAAGGGATAATCTTTCCGTTTTTTGGAGGAACCGCTGCTTTTTCTTGCTCCGGACCCGGATTGAGCCTTCATCTTAGCCATGGTGCGTGCCGAAGGTTTGATCTTGGGCTTGGTTTTACGTGCCCAACGCGCCGGTGGGAACTTATAAAGCAGGAATATAGCCCCAAGAACGACAACAGGAATAATCAACCCGAGAATACCTCTGTCTCCCAGTGTGCTTATTATTCCAAATGCAGCAAGAGCAATGGCTGCCCAAAAAACGATAGTCATGACCGCCTGCTTATTCATATCAATCACCCTTTCACAGGATCGAGTGTTGCAACAGGTACTTCGGACGTAGCTGATACATTGGCAAGCTGCGCATCCAGTTCACGCATGCGGTTAAATGAAGCGATGGACACTTCCACCTGTTCGTTGGTTGGCTCCTTGGTAGTGAGCAATTGCAGCCAAAGTCCAGGGTATCCGAGATAACGCAGTACGGGAATGTCACGCACCGAGTTGGTCAGCTTCAATAGTTCGAATGAAATCCCGAGGACAACAGGCAGTAACAGCAAGCGCTGTCCCATCCGTTCCCAGAGGTTGTCGTAGGTGAAAAGGGAATACAGGAAAACTCCGATAATCACCGTCAGCATGATAAAGCTGCTTCCGCAGCGGTAGTGCAGTCGACTGTATTTCTGAACATTCTCAGGTGTAAGTTCCTCACCGGCTTCATGAGCACTAATGACCTTATGCTCCGCTCCGTGGTATTGGAATAGTCGTTTAATCATTGGCGTCTGTGAGATCAACCACAGGTAAGCAAGAAGCAGAATCAGCTTAATGCCGCCTTCCAGTAAATTATGCAAAAACTGATTGTCGAATGCATTTTTAAACAAAAAATTCTCAATGACGACAGGAAGCAGCGTGAGCACAATTTTACCAAAAAGGAAGGATAGAATGGCTACCGCGGTAACACCAATAATCATGCTAAGGCTCCAGCCGGAACCTTCTTTTTCTTTTTGTTTCGCCTTCTCTTCAGGTTCGAGTTCATCATCAGCATAAGCGTCAGCAGAATAATTAAGATGTTTGCTTCCTTTGACACTTGAATCTATAATGCTGACAATCCCGCGCAGTAACGGAATCCGCCGCAATTTCATGACCCAGGTCTTGTCTTGCTTGGGAACTTCCAGATACGTAATTTCGCCGTCTTTTCTTCGAACAGCTGTAACGTTGACATGTTTACCGCCAAACATTACGCCTTCAATGACAGCTTGCCCCCCGTAGCTGACAGGCTTGGATTGTTGAGGCAAATTATTCACCTTCCTATTCTGTTCTATACCCTCAGGTTCAAAGGTAGTTTGATATCCTTATTGTATCGAATTTTGAGACCGATTTCTAGTTTCAGGGACAAACCTGGAGATGTTGTTGTTAAGTTTGTCCTGTTCTGAACATACTACCCGGTAGAGAATGATCGAAATCTGGTTGTATTTAGACACAGATGACTGAGGCAAAGGAGAATATAGATGGCAGAATATACGGATAGACACGCTTCTCATGTGGATACAAAGCATGGGGATGCGGAAATTCAGGCGAATCAGGGCAGACGCTCCAAGCAGCGCCAGGGGCAGCATTATTATACCAAACCGTTTTCTTTTGCAGTGGAGCTTGGTTTCTTTGCAGGCTTTATTTGGGGAGGGATACATTGGCTAAACTACCTGCTTCACTTCAGTATCGTCCCGTTAGGCTTTTTGGCGGAGCCCTTTTTCAAACATGAGTACATCTATACCGCTGCAGGGCATCTGACAGGCTGGCTGTTTTTCATTGTGTTCTCCATTGTGGCTGCACTAATTTACACATATACACTGAGAAAATGGAAAGGCCCCTTGCCCGGTATTGGTTACGGGATCGTTTGGTGGCTTATCATCTTTGTACTGGTTGGCCCCAAACTGGACATGGTGAAGCCGATAAACCGTCTGACTTGGGATTCCATTATCACTGAGTTTTGCTTCTTTTTGCTGTGGGGGCTGTTCATCGGCTATACCGTAGCCATGGAGTACACGGACGAACGGAAACGCGAGCCCGAGAAAGCGGGAGCATAGCCGCAAAAAAGCTTCTCAATCCGGCAATGGCTGTGTTAAAATAGCAGATGGTTATTTGCAGAAAGGATGGAGCAGCTATGAAACGGATTGTTGTGATCAATGGCCCGAACCTGAACATGCTCGGTATACGTGAACCTGGCATCTATGGAACGCTTAGTCTGAAGGATATTGAAGACAAGATTCGCAGACAGGCTGAGGAGCTTGGCGTCTCCATCGCTTTTTATCAATCCAACCACGAAGGAGACATCATTGATCGTATTCATGCTGCGATGGACGATGCAGACGGAATCATGCTGAATGCCGGAGCGTTCACACATTACAGTTATGCTATACGTGATGCGATTAATGCAGTCAAAGTGCCTACCGTGGAAGTACATCTATCCAACATTCATGCACGCGAAGCTTTCAGACATCATTCAGTGATTGCTGCAGAAACAATCGGGCAGATTGCCGGATTTGGCGAAGTAAGCTATGAACTGGGGCTGCTGGCTCTCGTGCGTCATCTGGACAAACAAACCTGAGCCGGGGACCCGGGAATGTGAGAGAAAGAAGGGTTACCGATGGAAAACAAACGAGTAAATAAGTTGCGTGAGGCCATGCGTGAGCGCGAACTCACCGCAATGCTGATTACGAACCCGATCAACCGTCGTTACATGACGGGCTTTACAGGGTCAGCGGGATATGTGCTGATTACGGAACAGGAAGCCTATCTGCTGACTGATTTTCGTTATATGACACAGGCACCGCAGCAAGCAAAAGGATTTACCGTTGTGGAGCATGGACCAAAACCGATGGAATCGGTGCGGGAACTGCTGGCATCAGCAAACATCAAAGAGGTTGGCTTCGAGCAGGATACGGTCACATTTGGCACGCACTCCGCTTATGCTGAAGCACTTCAATCCATTGAATTGAAAGCTGTATCCGGCATCGTGGAACAACTTCGCATCTTCAAGGATGAGGATGAAATCGCTGTAATGCAAAAAGCTGCTGATCTGGCCGATGCTACGTTTAGCCACGTTTTGCAGTTTGCCAAACCGGGCATGACTGAGCGTGAAGTGGATTTGGAAATGGAGTTTTTCATGCGCAAGCATGGAGCGACATCCTCTTCCTTCGACACCATTGTAGCTTCGGGTGAACGTTCCGCAATGCCGCATGGCGTAGCGAGCAGCAAGGTCATCGGACAAAATGAGCTAATTACATTTGACTTTGGTGCATTGCTTGACGGATACTGTTCAGATCTGACACGCACGATTGCAACGGGTACACCTGTACCAGAGCTGCGTAAAATTTATGATATTGTACTGGAAGCCCAGTTACATACGCTTGAAAACCTGAAACCGGGCATGACCGGACGGGAAGCAGATGCGCTGGCACGTGATATCATTGCAGGATACGGATATGGAGATCAATTCGGACACAGCACAGGCCACGGCTTGGGTATGGAAGTTCACGAAGCTCCGCGCCTGTCCAAACTAAGTGACGATGTGTTGAAACCGGGCATGGTTGTAACCGTTGAACCGGGAATCTACATTGATGGACTTGGCGGCGTGCGTATTGAGGATGACGTGGTTATCACGGAAACAGGCATTCATATCTTAACGAAGTCGGACAAGAAGTTCACCGTTATCGGCTAACATTCTAGCCACTAGCGATATAATACGATTTTTATTTTTTAGGTACAGGTTATTGCTGATTGTTCTGGATCATTGCAAAAGTAGTGAAGGGGCGGAATCGATTCTGAAGAAGCGAAGCGTTCGCGTTTGTCTCCTCATTTTCGACCTTAGCTAAGTCTAATTAAGAAAATGAGGAGACAACAGCGATCAGAGGAACGATCCGAACCCGTAACGGCCACTCTAGCACATGGTCAGCAATTCAGAGATGAACCGACCTATAAATTAACCATCGTCTTATATCGCCTACTTTTCAACCATATCAGGAGGGATTTTTCGTGATTTCAGTAAACGATTTTAAAACAGGCTTGACCGTACAAGTGGATGGAGATATCTTCACTGTACTTGACTTCCAACACGTTAAACCAGGTAAAGGCGCTGCCTTCGTACGTTCCAAATTGAAAAACCTGCGTAACGGTAACACCGTTGAGCGTACATTCCGTGCAGGTGAAACGATTGGCCGTGCGATCATCGAAAACCGTGGCGTATCTTACCTGTATGCAAGTGGCACAGAGCACACGTTCATGGACAACGAAACATACGATCAGTTCACATTGACAAGCGACCAACTGGAATGGGAATTGAACTTCCTGAAAGAAAACATGAACGTAAAAATCGTTAGCTACCAAGGTGAGATCCTTGGTATTGACCTGCCGACAAGCGTAGAGTTGAAAGTTATCGAGACTGAGCCAAGCGTAAAAGGTAACACTGCTCAAGGTGCTACCAAAAACGCTAAAGTGGAAACTGGCCTGAACGTACAAGTGCCATTGTTCATCAACGAAGGCGATGTGCTGTTGATCGATACACGTGAAGGTAAATACTCTTCCCGCGCGTAACTTTCACAGGGTGTAAGCAAAATACACAATGATTTCAACCCTTTGCCAATGATTTGGCAGAGGGTTTTTTCGAAAAAAGATTAGCCTATCAGTCACTTTCGTAATATACTGGGTTAAAGTCATTTTTCGGAGAGAATAATGGCGATGGACATAATTATGCATACTGCACAAGGTAGGGAGTGGATTTGCGTTGTCATTGTACGTCATGAAGTTTGGGGGCAGCTCGGTCGGAGATACGGAACGCATGAAGCGTGTAGCCGGACGTGTTGTAGAGAAAGCTGATGAAGGACATCAGTGTGTGGTTGTGGTTTCGGCTATGGGAGACACGACAGATGATCTGATTGATCAGGCGAAGCTGCTGAACAGTGATTTGCCTGCGCGGGAAATGGATATGCTGCTGACCACAGGAGAGCAGATCTCGATTTCGCTATTATCCATGGCCATTCAGGCACTGGGACGTAAGGCAATTTCGTTTACCGGATGGCAAGCAGGCTTCCGTACTGAACCGGTACATGGAAAAGCAAGAATTAATAATATCCATCCGGAACGTGTGAATGAAGCGCTTGCGGACGGCAATATTGTAATCGTTGCAGGATTCCAGGGCATGACCGAAGATGGAGAAATTACAACACTTGGTCGCGGTGGATCGGATACAACGGCAGTAGCGCTGGCAGCAGCCATCAAGGCGGATGCGTGTGAGATCTATACGGATGTAGACGGAATCTATTCGACAGATCCCCGGATTGTCAAAGTCGCACGCAAGCTTAAGGAAATTTCGTATGACGAAATGTTGGAACTTGCAAACCTAGGGGCCGCAGTGCTGCACCCGCGTGCGGTTGAATACGCGAAGCATTCCGGTGTGCCTTTGATTGTAAGATCCAGCTTTAACCATAATGAAGGAACGGTTGTGAAGGAGGAAGCAGCAATGGAACAAGGCGTCGTGGTAAGCGGAATTGCCTATGACAAAAATGTGGCTCGTATCAGTATTTTGGGAGTTCCCGACGTACCGGGAGTTCTTGCCGAGGTGTTTGGTGCACTTGCATCTGAACAGATTGATGTCGATATTATCGTACAAAGTGGTGTGATGGACGGTAAAGCAGACTTCTCATTCTCGGTGGCACTGTCTGATCGCGAGAACGCGCTGCGTGTCCTAGAGGGCCTTCACAGCCGTTTGCCATACCGTGAAGTCACATCGGAAGATAATTTGGTTAAAGTATCAATCGTGGGTGCTGGCATGGTCAGCCATCCAGGAGTTGCAGCTAAAATGTTCCAAGTGATCTCTTCTCAAGGTGTGAGCATCAAAATGGTCAGCACATCCGAAATTAAGGTATCTTGCGTCATCGATGGTGACAAACTTCATGATGTGATCAAAGCACTGCACACAGCGTATGATCTCGACACGGCAGAACAGGCTGTCGTTGGCGGTCCACAAGTTCGCAGATAATTTGATGCCTATGTATAAATGAACAAAAGGTGTTCTGTATCGCCATCCAGGCGACAGAACACCTTTTTTATGCTTCACAGTAATTTGGATATTCTTTCTCCCTCCAAGCCCCGAAACAATTCCATACGATGATCTTCTCTCATCTCTGGTACACAGTCGAGCACGTTTAACTGGGAGCAGTAGGTGACGTCATGCATTCTGCCCAATTTGTCAAGCCGCCTTGCACCTGTAGATACACGGACAAGATCCGGTAAAGTGTCCTCGCACTGGGTAACCGCCTGATGCAGTACCTTGCCAAGATCGTTCAGCCTGATAGGGTAATGGGACTGACGGTACAGCTCTTCAATAATGCATCCTGCACACAATCCATCTTCCAGTGCGAATTCATCCTGATCTCCTGCACATAACAACAGAACGTCTCTTCGGAGCAGGCAGAGAGCAGCTGCAACAGCCTGCACGTTCAGAAATGAACCCGCCAGCACATGTCTTGCCCTGGAAGCTTTGATCAGCGCACGTGTCCCGTCGGTAGTGGTCAGGATCACGGTTTTACCCGCGATCTCCTGCGTCATATATTCATAGGGGGAATTGCCCACCTCGAATCCAGCGATTTTTTTGTTGAAACGCTCCCCTCCGCGAATCGAATCTTTAACAGTCATCTGTTTGGCTTGAGGAACGGTCTCCACCGCGATGACACCCGCAGCATCATAGGCCAAGGCTGTAACGATTGTACTTGTTGTACGCAGCACGTCGATTACAACGGCACTTCGCCCTGCGATATCGATTCTTCGAACTTCGTTCACATTGCCTACCACGTCGACTTGCACTCCCCACAACTCCTCTCTTCAATTGGGGATAGATGGTACTGTCTTCCCTCCGGAATGGATTTCACCTGTCTGCAAGCACTATATGCATGATGATATAGACGGGTGCCTAGAAGAAGCTGGATCTATGATATTTGACTCTCATGCCTGTTCTGAAAGAAATGCTAGATTTCAGCGTCATAAATTGAATGTACAGGCATAGACTTGAGATAGGAACAAGCACCTGATACGCGGTAAATACGATTTTAGGTTGGAGGGTCCTATTCATGAAGGTGAACTGGAAGGATCTCTTTCCGGAACCGATTCGAACCATTCTGGGAAGGATGCCGCCCGCTATATTGGAACAAGTGGAGGAAGTACGTATCCGCGAAGGAAGGCCGCTCGAGATCAATGCTGGGAACGCCTATCACTTCCTTACCGCACAAGGCAGCACGACAGCGAAGCCTGAAGAAGCTTATATTCCTCAAAAAGAGGTAACACACCGGCTTCTGGATCTGATCAGCAATCATTCGCTCTATACGCTGGAAGAAGAGCTGCGCAAAGGATTCATCACCATTCCGGGAGGCCACCGAATTGGATTGGCCGGCAGAACGGTGCTAAGCGGCGGCCGAGTGGAATATTTGCGTGATATTAATGGTTTCAACGTCAGGGTAGCTCGGGAAGTACATGGGGTAGCTGATCGAATCCTGCCCCACCTGTTGGATCTAAAGAGCGGACAGGTATTCCACACGTTGATACTCTCACCGCCTCAGCAAGGGAAAACGACGTTGCTGCGAGATTTGGCCAGACAAATCAGTAGTGGAACCAAGCTAACAGGTGTCAGTGAGCTGATTCAGGGGCTAAGGCCACGTCTTAAGGTTGGCATTGTGGATGAGCGATCCGAGATCGCCGGAAGTTATAAAGGTGTACCCGGGTTTGACATCGGTCCCCGAACCGATGTCATGGATGGTTGTCCCAAGGCGGAAGGCATGATGATGATGCTTCGTTCCATGTCGCCAGACGTGCTTATCGTGGACGAGATCGGCCGTCCGGAAGATGCAGAAGCTGTGATGGAGGCACTGCATTCCGGTGTTTCGGTTATTGCAACTGCCCACGGCCGGGATCTGTCCGAGCTGTCTTCCAGGCCTGCATTGCGCACCTTAATCGCAGCACAGATGTTTCAGCGTTATGTTCAGCTGCAGCGGACGAGCCGAGGCATGAGCTTCAAGGTGGCCGATGGCAAAATGCGAGGTCTTCAGCAGACCGAGGCAGGAGGTGAAGCCTTTGGTTAACATGCTGGGTGCTGTAATGATTCTGCTTGCCAGCACACTCGCGGGTTTCTACCGTGCCAAACAGTATGCGCTCAGACCTAGACAGCTGCGAGAATTAATTGCTGCCCTGCAGCGGTTGATGACGGAGATCAACTACGGACTGACCCCGCTTCCCGATGCGATGGGGAAAATGGGAGTTCAAACCAGAGAGCCTGTCAAAACCCTGTTTCTTCATGCAGCCAAGCAAATGGAGCCTCCGCTGGGTCACACGGCACGAGAGAGTCTGCAGTCCGGAATTGAACAAGCATGGGGAAAATCAGCGATGAAAGCAGATGAGAGGGAAGTCATGCTGCAATTAAGCTACAGCCTTGGCACCAGCGACCGTCAGGATCAGACCAAACACATTTCGCTAGCCATTCAACAACTTATGCATGAGGAATCCCGTGCTCAAGCCGATCAAATGAAATACGAACGGATGAGCCGCAGTCTCGGGATGCTTGTCGGAGCGTTAATCGTCATTCTGATCTTTTGAAATTGCCGCGATAGTGAGGTGCCAAGGTCATGAATCTAGAAGTGAACGCAATTTTCCAAATTGCGGGCATCGGAATCATCATTGCGATGATTCATACGGTGCTGAAACAAATGGGAAAGGAAGATATGGCGCACTGGGTGACCGTGATCGGTTTTGTCGTTGTATTGTTCATGGTTGTTCGCATGCTGGACAGCCTGCTGCAAGAGATCAAATCGATCTTTCTGTTTCAATGAAAACGGTCATGAAGCCGGGATGGTGGTGACCTGTGGAAATTATCCAAGTCGTGGGTCTAGCCCTGATTGCAACAGTTCTTATTCTCATCGTTAAGGAACAGAAGCCGATGTTTGCCTTTCTGATTGCGGCTGCGACAGGCATTGTGATTTTCATGCTGCTCATTGGCAAGATTGGCGCTGTGATTGAGGTGCTGAAGCGGTTGGCCGAAAATTCAGGCATGGAAAATATCTATCTGAAAACGGTGTTGAAAATTATTGGTATAGCATACATTGCCGAATTCGGTGCTCAGATTGTAAGAGATGCCGGGCAGGAGAGCATCGCTTCCAAGATTGAACTTGCCGGTAAGGTATTGATCCTCGTACTCGCTATTCCGATCATCAGCATTATTATTGAAACCGTCATGAAGCTGATGCCGGTCTAGAAGGAGGCGTGCATACAGCAAATGAACATGATGCAAGACAAGCAGCGATGGCGTCTTACAATTGTGCTGGTGCTGTGTTTTCTGTTTGCCATAATGGGACAGGTTGCAGCAGGCTCAAGCTCACCCTCGGATGAATGGATGCAGCAGCAGGCCGATCAGCTTCCCAAGGATCAAGTGGAGAAATATTGGGATCAGCTCATGCAGCAATATGGTGGCTTTTTTCCGGATGGGAAGACCCCTTCTTTCATGGATATGCTTATCCCGGGGAATGAGGGATTCAGTCTAAAATCAGTGTTTGTGGCCATTGGCACTTTCATGCTGCATGAGATTTTATATAACGGCAAACTGCTCGTCACCATCGTGATGCTGAGTGTGCTGAGCATGATTTTGGAAACACTGCAGACCGCATTTGAGAAAAACAACATAAGTAAAATCGCCTACTCCCTTTGTTACATGGTCATCATCGTCATTGCGATTAACAGCTTCAGCGTAGCCATTGGATATGCCAAGGAAGCCATTGAAGGTATGGTCAACTTTATGATGGCTATGGTGCCTTTACTATTCACGCTCCTGGCTTCCATGGGAAACATCATTACCGTTTCTGTTACGCATCCGCTGATCATTTTCATGATCCATCTGGTCAGCACGCTGATTCACATCGTTGTATTTCCGCTATTATTTTTCTCGGCTGTACTGCACCTTGTCAGTTCAATATCAGACAAATATAAGCTGACTCAACTGGCAGATCTGCTTCGCAACATTAGCGTTGCATTACTCGGCATTCTGCTGACGATGTTTCTCGGAGTTATCTCAGTACAGGGGGCTTCAAGCTCCGTTGCAGATGGCGTAAGCCTCAAAGCCGCCAAGTATATCGCAGGCAATTTTGTCCCCATTGTGGGAAGAACATTTGCAGATGCAACAGACACGGTTATCACGGCTTCCATGCTGGTCAAAAACGCCATTGGCCTAACGGGTGTCATTATCATTCTGTTTTTATGTGCGTTTCCTGCGCTGAAAATATTGACACTTGCCCTTATCTACAACATTACGGGAGCAATCATGCAGCCGTTAGGAGATACGCCGATCGTTGGTTGCCTGCAAGCCATAGGGAAATCAATGATATATGTCTTCGCAGCTCTGGCTGCCGTGGGATTGATGTTTTTTCTGGCAATTACGATACTGCTTACTGCGGGCAACCTGACAATCATGATGAGATGAGCAGGTGATCTCGGGAAAGGAGCTGGAAGGATGGGGTGGCTGAGCACTTGGCTCCGGGAATTGATCATGATCGTACTGCTGGCAACATTCGTGGATATGCTGTTACCCAACCGCTCCATGGAGCGTTACGTCAAGCTTGTGCTGAGCCTCCTTATCCTCCTAACACTCCTGTCTCCTATTACCAAGCTGCTGCGGAGTGATCCGGTTGGTGAACTGAAGCGGGCCATGACAGCCATGGAATCACCATCGGATGGGAATGTCACACTGGAACAGATCTTGGCTCAAGGCAGGCAGCTGCAATCGAATGAGCAGGAACAATCCCTGCAGTGGACGGCACGGGAACTCGCGAGTGTGATGAAAGGGCAGATCGAGGAAACGACGGGAGAACGGGTTCAATCCGTTGAAGTCCAGTTGGTCATGTCCAAACGCCAGGCCGATACAGAGGCTTCTTCCGCAGGGGATCTGCCCGTGATTAAAAGTGTCATCGTGCAAATGTCCCCTCCTGGGAGCGGAAAGCGAAATGATGCTGAACAGCAAGGTACAGCGGTAAACTCCAGCCCGGTGTTTGAATCTGAACAAGCTGGGGATTCTTCTGAAGCAGCTTCATCTCCAAAGCCAATCGAGATTGGACAGGTACAGGTGCCTGAAGTACAGATTGAGGTGGGCAAAGAGAATGTTAACCAACATGCAGTTAATGAAGGTTCTCTGGACCAAGATGAAACGAATGGGACCGTATCCGAACCTGTGAGTGGAGCTTCTGGAGGCAATGATCAAAAAGAACAAGGGTCGTCCCGCTCCGAGCAAGCTGTGCAAATTATTACACTTCTCACCGAAAAGTGGGATATTGATGCCACCAACGTACAGGTGAAGGAACAGAAAAGCGCTCAGGCGTTGTAAAAAAAGGAGGGTATCCGATGAAGCGATGGCTTAAAAAGATTGAAGGCCTGCTCGGTGGAGGCGAAGGCGGAGCCAGGCGAAGCCAGACGTTCCGCTGGCTCATCATTCTGGGCCTGATCGGAGTAGGAATTATGCTGTTTAACTCCTTCGTCAATGTGAAAAAGATTGATTCCGAGAACATCGGACGAGAACCCCCGGATCCGGTAGCATCAATGGCGTCTTTACCAACTGATCCGGCAGATCAAAATCCGTTTCAGGCCATAGAATTCGCATTTGAAGACAAGATCAAGGGTGTACTTGAAAACATCGTTGGTGTAGGAACGGTGGATGTCATGGTCACTGTCGACTCAACCGAGGAATTGGTCGTACAACGAAACGTAAAAGATTCGCAGCAGCTGACCGAGGAGACGGATGCAAACGGAGGCAAGAGGCACATGACCCAATATACCCGCGATGGCGAGATCATTACTTATGAAATTTCAGGGGATCAGACACCGATTGTTACGAAAAAGCTCAAACCACAGATCAGGGGGGTGCTCGTCGTTGCCAAAGGCGCCGAAAACAAAGTCGTGAAGGATTTGATAACCGATGCCGTGGAAAAAGGACTGAATGTCGCTGCATACCGAATATCGGTCGTGCCGCGTAAGCAGGACTAGTCAAGCGCAATCCAAGTGGAATGGCCCAGTTATTATGCGAATCAAGCTAATTTGAGGAGGAAGTTCTAATGAATAACAAACGCCAAACGGTATGGCTCGTTTCTATGCTGAGTCTGATGGTCATTTTGTCCGCATATTATCTGTTCACAGAGGACTCTGGTCCAGTTAATGCCCCAGTGGCGGAAAGCCAGCAAGTCGATGGTATCAATCAGGGGGAAGTCAAAGAGACAGCCGGCATTCTTGATCCTACAGAAGGTTTGGTTGTCAATGAAGTTGTGAACGAAGGTGAAGTAACCGGTTCTGATCCTGCTGGCCAGCCAGCTTCCGAGGAAACGGAGAATCCTGCGGCTGCAGAAGGACAGCAGGCTGCTGAAACAGAGCAAACTCCAGCAGCAGAGTCAGGTGAGAACAAGGCTGAATCGAATGAAGAAGCAGATAAAGGAACAACCGCTACACCTGATGCCAGCAGTCAAACTGAGGGAAATGCAACCAAAACGGATGAAGAAGTACTGAAGGAGATGGAAGAACAAAATACGGCGGCATCCGCAAGCAGTCAGTTCCAAAATTATCAATGGCAGCGTGAAGAGAGCAACAATCGCAAGTATGAGGAACTTATGACCATTGCCGGCGATCTGAGCAAAACGCCAGAGGAAAATGCGAAAGCAACGGAAGAGCTCCGTGCATTGGAGGAAAAAGAAGCCAAAATTAACGGCATTGAAGAAACGCTGTCCCAACAGTTCGCCAATGCGATCGTACAAGAAGATGCTGACAAGTATAAAGTAGTCGTGCTTAGTGATAAACTGGACGTTAAGCAAG
The DNA here is from genome assembly GCF_040546835.1 of Paenibacillus sp. PvP094. Taxonomy (NCBI): domain Bacteria; kingdom Bacillati; phylum Bacillota; class Bacilli; order Caryophanales; family Paenibacillaceae; genus Paenibacillus; species Paenibacillus sp. PvP094. The sequence goes on from NZ_JBEPOM010000001.1 coordinate 4,219,100, forward strand.
CCGTTTCTATCGTGGACTTAGTCATGAAAGAGCTCGCCGTTACACAAAACAGAATCAGCGTGCAATACGTGACAGAACAGTAATCTGATCCATGGAGAAGTGCCCCGGGAGCTTGTTCAAGTCTCGGGCTCTTTCCATTTTTAACGATTATGATATAATACATAAAGCCATATGACCGTCCTAGTGAGACTGGCATGATGCCGAAGGAGTGAATAATGGAAATGTTTAAATTGAGTGAGATCAAAGAACTGATCAAACTGGTAGATGAAAGTTCCGTTCAGGAGTTGGAAATTGAAAATGAAGGATCACGTCTGTCGATCCGCAAACCGGGCAAAACCGAATACGTTCAGGCAGCTGCGGTTCAACCGCAAGTCATTGCTGCTCCGCAGGCACAACAACCTGCTGCAGTCGTAACAGAAGCTGCTCCGCAAGTGGATACTACAAGCCATTTACATAAAATTGTATCCCCGATGGTGGGTACTTTTTACAGAGCTTCCTCACCGGAAGCGGGTCCTTTTGTAAGCGTTGGTGATAAGGTTGTTGATAAAACAACGGTATGTATCATTGAAGCGATGAAGCTGATGAACGAGCTTGATGCCGACATCAAGGGAGAAATCGTTGAAGTGCTGGTTGAGAACGGACAGCTGGTCGAGTATGGACAGCCCCTGTTCCTGGTTAAACCGGAATAACGGTAAATCGCCGGGGAGCGGCAACCGCTTTAGCTTCGAAGGAGGACAATAACGAAATGAAATTTCAAAAAATACTGATTGCGAACCGTGGAGAGATCGCGGTACGCATTATTCGTGCCTGTCGTGAGCTCGGTATTTCGACAGTTGCGGTTTATTCGGAAGCGGACAAGGATTCTCTGCATGTACGTCTTGCAGACGAAGCCTATTGTATTGGGCCTACGTTGTCCAAAGACAGCTATCTCAATTTCACCAACTTGATGAGTGTGGCGACATTGACGGAATGTGACGCAATACACCCTGGTTATGGATTCCTTGCGGAGAACGCCGATTTTGCGGAAATTTGTGATTCCTGCAACATCACCTTTATCGGTCCTTCCCCTGAAGCCATAACCAAGATGGGTGACAAAGCTGTCGCCAAGCAAACGATGAAGGACGCGGGCGTTCCTGTTATTCCGGGATCCGACGGTCTTGTCGAAAGCATGGAAGAAGCGATCATGCTTGGCCGGGATATTGGCTACCCTGTTATTATCAAAGCTACTGCAGGTGGCGGAGGTAAGGGGATTCGTATCGCGGAAGATGAAGAAGCCCTGATCAAACAGATTACGGCTGCTCAGCAGGAAGCGCAAAAGGCTTTTGGCAACGGCGGGGTGTACCTGGAGAAATTCCTAACAGGCATGAAACACGTCGAGATTCAGATCATTGCCGACAAGCATGGGAACGCAGTACACCTTGGCGAGCGTGATTGTTCTGTTCAACGCCGTCGTCAGAAGCTGGTCGAAGAAGCACCTTGTCCAGTGCTGAATGAGGAAGTACGTACACGGATGGGCGAGGCTGCGGTTCGTGCAGCACTGGCTGTGGATTATTCCGGTGCAGGAACACTTGAGTTTTTGCTCAGCCCTAACGGAGAATTCTATTTCATGGAAATGAATACGCGTATTCAAGTGGAACATCCTGTTACCGAAATGGTGACAGGCGTGGATCTGATACGCGAAATGATCTCGGTAGCTGAAGGCAACCCGCTGTCATTCCGTCAGGAAGATGTTGTCATCAACGGATGGTCGATCGAATGCCGTATCAATGCTGAAGATCCGGATCGCAATTTTATGCCTTCACCAGGTAAAATTGGTTTTTATCTTGCACCAGGTGGTCCAGGTGTCCGCGTGGATAGCGCAGCTTATCCGGGCTATACGATTTCTCCGTTTTACGACTCCATGATCGCTAAATTGATTGTGTGGGGTGCGAACAGGGAAGAGGCGATTGCCAAAATGAAACGTGCACTCGCTGAGTTTGCGATTGAAGGCATCTCTACCACGATTCCTTTCCATCAGAAATTGCTGGAACATCCAACGTTCATTCGGGGCGATTTTGATATTAAATTCCTCGAGGAAAACGAGATTTAACAAGCATATTGGGCTTGTTTGTCATAATCTAGCCCAAATGATATAGTATGTAATAATAAGAGCGCATGTCTCCTGCAAGGGATAAGCCCACACTTTTCGTGGTGAAGTTTGCTTGCAGGGGTTCCGGAATATCCCGGGCCGGCAGGGTGTCCAAAGCCATCAAGCCTGTAGGACAGCGCCCTGACGGATGGCCGCAAACTTATTACGCGAAAGGTGTGTTGAACAGTTATGAGTACACTACCGACAGAATTTGAACGAACGGATATCGGTGAAATCCAGATCGCACCTGAAGTCATTGAAGTAATCGCTGGGCTGGCTACGGTTGAAGTTAAAGGAGTAGCAGGCATGAGCGGTGGTTTCGCTGGCGGATTTGCTGAATTGCTTGGTCGCAAAAACCTCTCCAAGGGCGTTAAAGTGGAAGTGGGCCAACGCGAGGCTGCAGTGGATGTATCGGTTATCATCGAGTATGGTTATCGTCTTCCCCAAGTGGCTACTGAAATCCAACAAAATGTTAAACGCTCCATTGAGAATATGACTGGATTGAATGTGAACGAGGTTAACGTGCATATTCATGACGTTCAGTTCAAAAGCACTGAAAAAGTGGAAGAGATTGACCTGAACAGTCAGCGTGTAAAATAAAAGAAGACAGATTCCCCCGGCATGACTGTCGGGGGTTATCCCGTCTTGGACATGTCTTCACCTTCCATTGGGACATATGGATAGAACGTGTTGACATGATATGTATATGTTCAGGTTACAGCAACGTTAGTGAGCAAGGGAGGCTGTGCAGTTCGTGGCGAAAATACTGGATCGGCTTCTGTTGTTTATATACAGCATAAGCGTTGGAGCAATATCGGCAGTTGTCATTCTACTCATTAGTGGAGTACTGCCTTACGAATTGAATTACCAGCAGGAACAGAACGTCATTGTTGCAGCCGTTGTTGCAGCTGCGATTTTGTTTATCCTGAGTTTGCGTTTTTTTTACATCTCGGTACGGCGTGGGCGGGCTTCGTTGCCATCTGTAGATCAGCGTACGGAATACGGTGATGTGCAGATCTCAATGGAGACCATTGAAAATCTCTGCCTGAAAGCAACTTCCCGCTTCCGGGGAGTACGCGATGTTAAGGCACGTATTCGTGTGGTTGAGTCGGGATTGGAGATTATGATCCGTGCAGTGGTCGATGGCGAGACGCCAATTCCAACGCTGAGTTCGGATTTGCAAAAGGCCATACATGATCATGTACACGAGATTACGGGGATCCCTGTTTCGAATGTAACCGTGTATGTTGCCAATGTTACCCAGTCGCCTAACTACAAGAGTCGAGTGGAATGAGGTGAGTTTCACTGATGCTGTGGAGAGAGATTTGGGATAGTCACAGAGGCCGGATAACCGGAATTGTGGGCGGCATCTTTTTTGGATTTCTTTATTTGTTTACCGGGTTTTGGGATATGTTGTTCTTTGCACTTTTGGTGTTCATCGGTTATACATTAGGCAGACGAAGCGATTCGAAGCTGGGCTTGTTCATTCCCTGGAGGGAATGGGGACAATGGCTCGGGGAGCGCTGGCGTCCGTTTAAGTGAGCCACCTGAACCCTGCAATATGTTTCTTCCGAAAAGAGCTTAGTTTAATATGCCCGTTTTTTGGAGGAAACGTACTGCAGGTTTTTTTGTGAAAAGGGATAACAATAACCATATCGTAAAGGCCACCTCGATTAGCATCACAAACATGATGCGTGGATGGTTCTTTTATTTTAAAATAAGCATGATGACGCTCGAATGAGCGCTGCAGGAGGCAGGACATGAAAAGACGTTTGGCAAGGGAAATTGCGGTACAAAGTCTGTATCAGATGGAAATGAATGAAGTGGGTGCAGCTGAAGCTGTAAATATGCTGATTAACGAAGCGGCCGAGGAAAATGAAACGGAAGTCGTTATTCACGATGCAGATGTAATGCGCAGTTATGTAACGGAAATTGTTCAAGGAACATGGAATCACAAGGAAGCCATCGACGGATTGCTGGTGGATTATCTCAAGGGCTGGCAAATTAGCCGTCTATCTCGGGTAGACCGTCAGATCTTGCGGCTGGCCGCATATGAAATGGTGTTTCGGGATGACGTTCCGGCGAAAGTATCGGTCAACGAAGCGATTGAATTGTCCAAGCATTTTGGTACAGAAGAATCCGGGAAGTTCGTTAACGGTGTACTTGGACGAATGATCCAGGAAGTTGACACGATCAAAGCGAAATTGTCCTAAATAGCGAGTTACTTATTAAATGTTCACATAAGGGAGAGAGAGTACAATGACAGCATCTATTATTAACGGTAAAGAAGTGTCCCAGGAGATCCGCGCAGGCATAACTGAAGAAGTGAAGCAGCTTAGCGAACAGGGGGTTGTGCCTGGTCTGGCTGTTGTGCTCGTCGGGGAAGATCCGGCATCCCAGGTCTATGTGCGAAATAAGGAAAAAGCTTGTCACGATCTCGGTTTTTACTCCGAAGTACATCGTCTGGATGCAGATACGTCCCAAGAGGACTTGCTGGCTCTGGTGGACAAGCTGAACAATCAGAGCTCGATCAACGGGATTCTCGTTCAGCTCCCATTACCAAAGCATATTGAGGAGAAAGCTGTTATTGATGCAATAGCGGTTGAAAAAGATGTGGATGGTTTCCATCCGGTCAATGTGGGTAACCTTGTGATCGGCGATGACAGTTTGCTGCCATGTACACCTGCTGGAGTGATTGAACTGATCAAGCGGACAGGATTGGAAATGTCGGGTAAGCATGCTGTTGTGATCGGACGCAGCAATATTGTGGGCAAGCCGGTATCTTTGCTGCTTCAACGTGAGAATGCAACTGTAACAATGTGTCATTCACGCACGGCAAACATGAAAGAAATTACGCGTCAAGCCGACATATTGGTCGTAGCGATCGGTCGTGCAAACTTCGTGGATGCCGATTATGTGAAACCGGGTGCTGTAGTCATCGATGTGGGTATGAACCGTTTGGACAATGGTAAATTGGCTGGAGACGTGGATTTTGAAAGTGTGAAGGAAGTTTCCGGTCCTATTACTCCAGTTCCGGGTGGCGTTGGACCAATGACGATCACCATGCTGATGCAAAATACACTGATCGCTGCCAAACGCGCTCACGGATTGGCCTAGGTACATCTGTGGCAGATCGGCAGATCTACTCCATCAAAGACCTGAATCGGTATATCCGAATGAAATTGGAATCCGATCAGGTCCTGTCGGACGTTTGGCTGCGTGGGGAGATATCCAACTTCACACATCACTCTAGCGGCCATATGTATTTTACATTGAAGGATAAGGACAGCCGGATTAAGGCTATTATGTTCGCGTCCCATAATCAGCGATTGCCCTTTGTGCCAAAGGAGGGTGCAAGGGTTATTGCTCGTGGTAATGTATCGGTTTATGAGCGGGACGGTCAATATCAATTTTACGCTACTCAGATGCAGCCTGACGGAATCGGAAGCCTCTATCTGGCTTATGAGCAATTGAAAAAGAAGCTCGAGGATGAGGGGCTTTTCTCTTCCTCCAGGAAACGTGCTATTCCGCGGTATCCCAAAACGATCGGTGTAGTTACGTCTCCTACAGGAGCAGCGGTACGGGATATCATGATTACATTGCAGCGCAGATACCCTTCTGCGAAAGTTCTTCTATATCCTGTTCTGGTTCAGGGGAAAGGCGCAGCACCTTCAATCGTAAAAGCCATTCGCAACCTGAATCTCCTTGGTGAAGCGGACGTGCTGATTGTAGGCCGGGGCGGGGGATCACTGGAGGAACTGTGGGCTTTTAATGAAGAGATGGTCGCAAGAGCCATTGTTGATTCAGATATCCCTGTGATTTCTGCAGTCGGACACGAAACCGATTTTACCATTGCAGACTTTGCTGCAGACCTGCGGGCTGCGACGCCAACAGCGGCTGCTGAACTGGCTGTGCCAAACCGTGCAGAGCTGCTTGACCAAATTGCGTTAAGACAGCGTCAGCTACAGCATAGTCTGCGTCAACGGGCTGCACATAACCGTGAACGACTTGCAAGATTACAGCGTTCGCCGGTACTTGTTCACCCAAGACGTACATTGATGCAGCATACAGAACGATTGGACATGCTGCAACAGCGGCTTTTGAGGACAGTAGATACACGAATGAAATGGACCGCGGAGAAACAGGAGCGTCTTCGTGCTGCCCTGCAGCGGTTTAATCCGCGCGAACAGGTGTATACGGCTCAGCGGGAAAATGCCGCAGCGCGGCGTCAGCTTGAACTTGCGATGAGGTCTATCGTCAGATCGAAGCAGCAGCAATGGAAATCTTCCGTGCGCCACCTCGATGCTCTAAGCCCGCTAAAAGTCATGTCTCGGGGATATAGTCTGGTGTATGACGAGCAGGAGCAAAGACTGATCAAATCGTTGAAGGAAGTGCAGCCTGGAGATTCAATTAAGATTAAATTAACAGACGGACAGCTGGACTGTCAGGTTTGGGGAATGAAGGAGGATGACAACATCCATGGCGAATGAACCGGAACTGAATTTTGAAGAGGCAATGGCGGCACTTGAAGATATCGTAGCTCAGCTGGAACATGGGGATGTTCCATTAGAACAGGCCATTGATCTGTTTCAGCGAGGAATGAAACTCTCCCAGTTATGTGGAATCAAGCTGGAACAAGTGGAACGCAAGATTGAAATGATCGTAGAAGAAGATGGGGAACTTCGGAAGAAGCCGTTCGGAGCTTCGGAAGTTGAGAGCGGTGAAGGCAATGAGTAGTCGTCCTTCCTTTGAACAGTATCTCCAACAGACAACAGATGAGGTTACGGAAGCTTTAAAAGAGATTCTCCCAGTTCACTGGGATGTGCCTCAATCCCTGCGTGATGCGATGCAGTATTCACTTATGGCTGGAGGCAAGCGCCTCCGTCCTCTTCTGGTCGTCGCTGCGGCGGAAGCCCTCGGAGCACAGCGTGCAGCTGCGCTACCGGTAGCCTGCGCCGTGGAAATGGTACACACCTATTCTCTTATCCACGATGACCTGCCTGCAATGGATAATGATGACTATCGTCGGGGAAAATTAACGAATCACAAGGTTTACGGTGAAGCCACCGCTATTCTTGCAGGGGATGCTTTGTTGACTCATGCGTTCTATAGTGTGGTGCAAGCAGGCCGCAAGAACGGTGTGCCGGCAGAAGCTTTGCTTTCTATTGTGGAGGATCTTTCCGAACTGGCTGGTGCCCGTGGCATGGTTGGTGGGCAAGTGGCCGATATGGAAGGTGAGCAAGGGATGACGGATCTGGAACAACTGCAGTATATTCATTTGCATAAAACCGGTGATTTGATCGTGTTCTCATTGCTGGCTGGTGCCCGTATTGGTGGTGCAACAGAAGGACAGCTTGATGCACTGCGTGTATTCGGACGTGATCTTGGTCTTGCTTTTCAGATTCAGGACGATATCCTTGATCTGACTGGGGATGAGCAAAAAATGGGCAAGAAAACCCAAAGTGATGTAAATCAGCAAAAGGTGACTTATCCATTTTTCATAGGTATGGAAGCGTCTCAAGAACAGGTGAAGTCCTTGACCCAATCTGCAAAAGAGGCTCTTGGCAGAGCTGAGCTATCAGATTCATCGCGGTTGATGGAGATTGCAGATTATTTAATGCGCAGAGATCATTAGTCTAAAAAGTAAATGAAACTGCCCTGAGGCTGTTTCGTAAGATTTAGATCGGTGTAATAATGTTAATGTGCTTTTTGCACGGTGATTACATTTGACATAACGGATACATAATAATGGTTCAATTCACTTATCTTGCTGGCGAAAAAGCTCGCAATCTGGAGTATGAAGCCGTAAATTATGATTCCTGTTCTTTTATGTTATAATGATTTAATGTTATTTAATAAAATTCAGTTTGAAAAGTGTTATCCAATTAATCAAACAATCTAGGAAAGCGGGGAGATTCTCGTGCTGCTTCCACAAATTAAACAACCCAGTGATCTAAAATCGATGTCTCCGGATGATCTTGTTTTATTATCCGCAGAGATTCGGCAATTTCTGATTGAGAAATTGTCCGTAACGGGGGGGCATCTGGCACCGAATTTAGGCGTGGTTGAGCTCACGGTAGCCCTGCACTACTGTTATAACAGTCCGGTAGACAAAATGATTTACGATGTAGGGCATCAAGCGTATGTGCATAAAATTCTTACTGGACGCATGGACCGTTTTGATACATTGCGTCAGCACAATGGATTGTGCGGGTTCGTCAAGCGAAATGAGAGCGAGCATGATGTATGGGAGGCTGGACACAGCAGTACATCCTTGTCTGCGGCCATGGGTATGGCACTTGCACGTGATTTGAAGGGTGAAGATAATCAGGTTATTGCCATGATTGGTGATGGAGCTCTTACAGGTGGTATGGCCTTTGAGGCACTTAATCATATTGGTCATGAGCAGAAAAAACTGATGGTCATTCTGAATGATAATGAAATGTCCATTGCACCCAATGTTGGGGCGATGCATAAATATTTAAGCAAAATCCGTTCCGATCGCCATTATCTAAAAGCCAAGGATGATGTGGAAGGAATGCTCAAAAAGATTCCTGCCATTGGAGACCGTTTGGCCAAATCGGCAAGCTGGATTAAGGATAGCGTCAAATATATGATGGTTCCGGGTGTTTTGTTTGAAGAACTCGGCTTCACTTATTTGGGACCCATCGATGGACATGACATTCCCAAATTAATTGAGACGTTCAAACAAGCGGATAACGTGGAGGGACCTGTTCTCGTTCATGTTCTCACAACCAAGGGCAAGGGATACCAGCCAGCTGAGGCAGATTCACACAAATGGCATGGTATCTCTCCTTATAAAATAGAATCCGGTCAGGTGCTCAAGGCAGTTGGCAAACCAATGTACACCGAAATATTCGGTCAGACACTCGTTGAACTTGCGAAAGAAGACCAGCGTATTGTAGCAGTAACGCCTGCTATGCCGACAGGATCGGGGCTTATTCCATTTAGCAAGGAATTCCCAGACCGCATGATTGATGTAGGGATTGCTGAGCAGCATGCGGCAACCATGTGTGCTGCACTGGCCATGGAAGGCCTGAAGCCTGTCTTTGCCGTATATTCTACGTTTATGCAGCGGGCTTATGATCAGATCGTGCATGATATCTGTCGTCATAATGCCAATGTGATCTTTGCCATTGACCGTGCGGGATTTGTTGGACCTGATGGAGAGACGCATCAAGGCGTGTATGATGTCGCGTTTATGAGACACATTCCTAACATTGTACTTATGATGCCAAAGGATGAGAATGAACTGCGTCACATGATGAAAACGGCACTTGATTATAATGAAGGACCTATTGCTTACCGGTATCCTCGAAACAATGTGGTAGGCGTTCCAATGGATGAGCAGCTCGTACCGATTCCAATCGGTACTTGGGAACAGCTGCGACCATCTGAAGGTTATGCCATCATCGCTTCGGGTTCCATGGTTCAAGTTGCTGAAGAAGCAGCTGAAACCGTGAAAAAGGAAGGCATTACAGCCGGAGTGATCAATGCACGTTTCCTCAAGCCACTGGATGAGCAAATGCTTCGTGATCTCGCGATTCGTGGTACCAAACTGATTGTGCTTGAAGAAGCTTCTCAAGCAGGCAGTATGGGCAGCGCAGTGCTTGAGTTCTATGCTGAACAGGGTCTGCATGATGTACATGTTGACCTTATGGGGATTCCGGATCGCTTCATTGAACATGGCAGCATCAATGAACAACGGGCTGAAGTTGGGCTTACGGTAGATAACGTATGTGTACAGCTGCGTAGTTTGGCAGCTCAAACCTCTTACGGCATGTCCAGAACCCGCTTTCCTTCTTGATAAATGGAATGCTATACCTAAATAAATGAATTAACTATATGATAGGAGAAAGACATGTCACTCCCGAAAGAACGAATTGATGTTCTGCTGGTCGAGCAGGGTTATTATGAAAGTCGTGAGAAGGCAAAAGCGGCAATCATGGCTGGACTGGTGTATGCCAACAATGAACGAATTGAAAAGGCAGGCATGAAAATACCACGGGAAGCTGAACTAAAGGTTAAAGGCTCGGTGCATCCTTATGTGGGGCGGGGTGGATTGAAGCTTGAAAAAGCGATTAAACACTTCGGTCTTGACATGAACGGTCTGGTCATGCTTGATATTGGTTCCTCAACGGGTGGATTTACGGATTGTGCATTACAACATGGTGCATCGCATGTATATGCCATAGATGTAGGTTACAACCAGCTGGACTGGTCGTTACGTAATGATGACCGGGTTACCGTGATGGAAAGAACCAATTTTCGTTATGTGACGCCTGAGGATTTAATTGGACCTGAGCCGAACTTTGCCAGCATTGATGTATCCTTCATATCGCTGCGTATTATACTGCCGCCCTTGCTTGCTCTTCTGAAGCAGCCGGCAGATATTGTAGCATTGATCAAGCCTCAATTTGAGGCAGGACGTGAGAAGGTAGGTAAGTCTGGTGTTGTTCGGGATCCAAAAGTACACAAGGAAGTACTGGAAACCATGCTTCACTTCGCGAATGCACTTGGTTTAAATCTTCGTGGCTTAACCTTCTCGCCTATTACCGGTGGAGAGGGCAATATCGAATTTCTCGCTCATTGGCGTCTGGAAGAACCGGATGCATCACAACAAGAGAAGGATCTGGCTTCACTCAATGCACTTGCCCAGCAAGTCGCTATGGAAGCCGCTCATACTTTTACGGGAAACTCATCATAGGATGAGTTTCTTTTCGCTGGAAAGGTGATCCTATTAACAGGAGATCGACTGCCGGACCTCGAATAAGTCTTCGAGGTGAACGATGATGAATGGGCAATCCGACACAATCGTTATTGGTGTACTTGCTGTCATTTTAATCATATGGCTCTTTTACGGTTTGCGTAATTGGCTGAATCGACCGGTACCGGTAAGTTTGTCAGGCATGCAGCTGAATTCCGACATACCGCATTCCCCGGTTGTTGATCTGCTTGAAGCAGAGGGGTATGAAGTCATCGGAGGCAAAATGAAGATACCGCTCGCCTTTGAGGTCAATGAATCCGTTTTTTATAGTCGGCTGTTTGTTGATTATGTTGCCGAGCGTGATGAGATCAGATATTTGGTCAAGACGTCAAGGCGTAGACAGCCGGTGGAATTCACAGGTCCTGCAATACGGGATCGCTTTTTGTACTATTTATTGTTGTATCCAGGTTGTGAAGGTATATTGTACGTGGATACGGAAGAATCCAGCGTAAAGATCATCCGTTTGATGGATTATGAGGAAGATGTATACGATGGGGATGATCTGAGCTAGGAATCAATGGTAACTATTTAAACTGGAGGCATGTATGAAAGGACAACGACACATTAAGATACGTGAAATTATTAGTCAGAATGAAATAGAAACCCAGGATGATCTGGTTGAAGCGCTGCGTCAAGCCGGTTTTCAGGTGACACAGGCCACGGTATCCCGTGATATTAAAGAATTGCTGTTAATCAAAATTCCAATGGATGATGGTCGTTACAAGTACTCACTGCCAACAGACCAACGTTATAATCCAATCCAGAAGTTGAAACGGGCATTAGTGGATAACTTTCTCCATATCGACCACACCAATAATCTGGTTGTAATGAAATGTCTGCCAGGAACGGCAAACTCCATTGCGGCCTTGCTGGACAATATTGAATGGACTGAAGTTATGGGTACGATCTGTGGTGACGATACGATTCTCATCATCTGCCGTACTGAAGATAATAGCGTGACGGTTATCGATCGAATTATGGGTTACATTTCTTAAAATCCGATTTTAAACATAATTGCTGAGTTTGTCATCCGGAGGTGCTTTGGCCGATGCTAGTTACATTATCGATTCGTAATCTGGCTGTTGTAGAAGAAGTGGATGTAGTATTTCACGCAGGATTTCATGTGTTATCAGGGGAAACAGGTGCAGGTAAATCAATCATTATAGATGCGCTCGGTTTGATCGCAGGTGGTCGGAGTTCGGCCGATCTGATCCGTTACGGTTGTGACAAAGCGGAGATGGAAGCTCTGTTCGAGATGGAACAGGGTCATCCCGTGTGGGAAACACTGGAGAAGCTTGGGATTCATTGTGAACCTGAAGAACACCTCGTTATTAGACGGGAGCTGAATACACAGGGTAAGAGCACATCCCGCATCAATGGTCAGTTGGTCAATCTGACGATGCTTCGAGAAGTGGGAGAGAAATTGATTAATATTCATGGTCAGCATGAGCACCAAAGTTTGCTGCGTGCTGAAAGCCATCTGGGCTTATTGGATACCTACGGAGCAGCTGTCATTGGTCCAGTCAAGTCGGAATATCAGGAAAGGTACAGCCGGTTCATTACTGCTGAGAAAGAACTGCGTGCCCTTCAGGAGTCAAGTCAGCGTGCATATCAGCTGCTGGACATGTATCGTTTTCAACTGGAGGAGATTGCTGCTGCCGGGTTAACAAGTGGTGAAGATGAATTACTTGGTGAAGAACGGGTCAAGCTATCCCATAGTGAGAAAATGATGGACAGCGTGGCCGGTGCATATGATCTGCTTAGTGGTCAGCGCGGACTCGAGGCAGTAAGCATTGCCCTCTCCCGGATAGAAGATATCTCTGGTTACGATAGCAAAGGACTGCAGCCTATCGTAGAACAGCTGCAGTCGGCCTTTTATCAATTAGAGGATGCGACATTCCAGTTAAGGGATTACCGTGAGAAGATTGAGTTTAACCCCGGTCGACTGGAGGAGGTTGAGCAGCGCTTAAACTTGATTTCTGGTCTAAGACGGAAGTACGGGGACAGTGTTGACCTTATTTTGAATTACTATGAACAGATTAGCCATGAAACAGACCAGCTGGAAAACAAGGACGAGCGCCTGGAGAAACTGCGTGCTGAGCGTGACAAGCTCCTGGTTCTGGTGATGGATTCTGCAGAGGATCTGAGCCGGGTACGTAAGCAGTGTGCCGATGAACTCGCCGCTCAGGTGGAGAGTGAACTGAAGGATCTTCAAATGGAGCGTACAACGCTTCGTGTACAAATAACACCATCAGAAGATCCGAAGGGGATTGAATGGAACGGGCGCAGGCTCCGGCTCAGTCGTCAGGGAGCGGACAATGCGGAATTTCTCATCTCGCCGAATCCGGGCGAACCGCTGCGTCCACTAGGGAAAATTGCATCAGGTGGTGAGTTATCCCGAATGATGCTTGCCATGAAGAGTATTTTTGCGCGTCACGATCGAATTCCAGTCCTCATATTTGACGAGGTTGACACAGGGGTTAGCGGACGGGCGGCACAATCCATTGCAGAGAAACTGTTCCGTTTATCCTCAACCTGTCAAGTATTTTCGATTACACACTTGCCACAAGTCGCCTGTATGGCAGATCACCAGTACCTCATTGAAAAACATGTCGTTGATGGCCGTACAATGACGCAGGTGGAATCGCTGTCAAACGAGGGCAGAGTGAAGGAATTGGCACGTATGCTCGGCGGTGTTGAAATTACAGAAAAAACATTGCATCATGCACAGGAAATGCTGAATTTGGCGGAAGCCAAAAAAGGAGGAAACGAGCGACCGGCGTAATGATTGACAGTAATAAAAGCCTGGGGGCAAGGTTATCTTATAGGTACGCAATTGGCGACCACCTTTCGTCAAGCGAAAGAAGCAAAGGGAGTGTGACAGCCATTGAATTCCCCCCTCAGGAAGAAATTGCTAGGTCTTTTATTTGCCTTCTTTCTATGTGTAATCAGCCAGGCCATTCAGCCTGTGCAGAGTTATGCCTCCTTACCTGACGAATTACAGGTATTTGCAGGCAGGCAAGCAGATGTACGACTCGCTGTACCGGCTTCTTCCAGCGCCGTTGTAGACCGACCGGATATTGTTGGTTTAGATGGACAGGAGCAAGCAGTGCATGTCACGAAGCAGCAACCATTGCATCTTCATCCTCAGCAGACAGGGCAAGCGAAATTAACCTTGAAGCTGTGGGGCAAAATTCCGGTCAAAACGGTTAATGTGAACGTGATTCCGGATTTGCGAGTTGTACCCGGGGGTCAAACCATTGGCGTAAAAGTAAAGTCCGCTGGGATTTTGGTTGTAGGTCATCACTTGGTCCGTGCTGAAGGAGACCAAAGAGTCTCTCCAGGAGAAACAGCAGGCATTAAACTTGGGGATTTGATAACCCATATGAATGGCAAACGTCTGGATGGCGTTGCAGGCGTTGCTGAAGCTGTAGAGCAAGCGGGAAAAAGTAAAAAAGGGATCGATGTGGTATTGCAACGTGGGAAGGAAACCGTTAAAACACGACTCACACCAGCATATGATGCCGAAGATCAGGCATGGAGGCTTGGGTTGTACATTCGTGATTCTGCCGCTGGCGTAGGAACGCTAACGTTCTATGCACCAGACCAAGGCGTGTATGGAGCTTTGGGGCATGTGATTACGGATATGAATACTCAAACATCCATTGTTGTAGGCAGTGGACAGATTGTCCAGTCGAATGTAACATCTATATCCAAAAGTGAATCCGGAGATCCGGGTGAAAAACGTGCACATTTTCTTAAAGAAAGCAAAATATTAGGCAATATTGAGCGTAATACGGCTTTTGGCATATTTGGTAAGATGTCTGACAATCCTGATCACAGTTTATACACCAAGGGAATTCCTGTCGCTTTCTCACATGAAGTGAAGGAAGGACCGGCAGAAATTTTGACTGTTGTCGATGGTCAGCAGGTTGAACGTTTCGCCATCGATATTGTCCATGTGGCTGATCAATCGGAGCCTGCAACCAAAGGTCTTGTGCTTCGCATTACAGATCCTAAGCTGCTTGATAAAACGGGTGGGATCGTTCAGGGAATGAGCGGCAGCCCAATCATTCAGAATGGCAAGCTCATTGGCGCTGTGACACATGTGTTTGTTAATGACCCTAAATCAGGTTACGGGTGTTTCATCGAGTGGATGTTACAGGATGCCGGCGTGATGATCAAAAAGGAAAAAGCAAAAAATCTTAAGGCTGGGTAAACCGCCTTAAGATTTTTTGTCGAATGGAAAAGATAATTATCACATAATGAAATAAATTATTTATTATATAGCAATGCGAAAAAAAAATAAAGAAAAATAATTTTCGACAGAAGGAATTTCCTCGCCTGTGTCGAAAATTTAACCTGTAAGGAAATGTACGAAACAGTGGTTAAACCAAAGGAGGATACCGTTTTGCAAAAAATTGAGGTATTGCTGGCTGATGATAATCGTGAATTTACGAATTTGCTTGCCGAATATATATCCGAACAGGAAGATATGGAAGTTACCGGAATTGCCTACAACGGGGAAGAAGTACTGCAGTTGTTGGAGCAAAGCCGTGATGTGCCGGATGTATTGATTCTGGATATTATTATGCCTCATCTGGATGGCTTAGGTGTATTGGAGCGTCTGCGCAACCTGAACCTGAATCCACAACCGAAAGTGATCATGCTTACGGCATTCGGTCAAGAGAACATCACACAGCGTGCCGTGCAGCTCGGTGCTTCTTATTACATCCTCAAACCTTTTGACATGGAAGTGCTCGCTAACCGAGTTCGCCAGCTTGTAGGATCCCAGACAACCGTCTCTTCAAGCACGAACAGTGGTTCATCCATGTTTATGACCAACAAATCCAATGTAGTGCCAATGGGCAAACACAAAAATTTGGATGCCAGCATCACGTCCATCATACATGAAATCGGCGTTCCTGCGCATATTAAAGGATATCAGTATTTACGTGAAGCCATCACCATGGTATATAACAATATCGAAATTTTGGGTGCGATTACCAAAACGCTGTACCCTGCGATTGCCGAGAAATTCAAAACAACGCCGTCCCGCGTTGAACGGGCTATCCGCCATGCGATTGAAGTGGCATGGACACGCGGGAACATCGACAGCATCAGCCACCTGTTTGGCTACACGATTAACATCAGCAAGTCGAAACCGACGAACTCCGAGTTTATCGCAATGGTTGCCGACAAGCTGAGAATCGAGCATAAGGTGTCTTGAAAGGACCGGGAGTAGTTAGGTAATTATGAAAGCAACAACATATTAAATGCCGCGATTTACGGGTCGATTAGCGCCCTATAGATTGCGGCATTATTTTTTGTTTCCTAATTTATTATTGATAATGAAAATTATTATCATTTATAATAGAGAGATAGTTAGAAGCTTGATTTGGAAGATAAGATTGGGGAGAGATTCATGCAATCAAATGATCAGATACAACGTTGGAATCAGGCTGCGGTCAAAATTCTGGACGTTCGCCGGGTTGTTCTGGAAGCAGGAGAGCGAATTCAAGCCTATTATCTCCCGGCGAACAGTTTTATGTACAGTTTGAGGGGAAATGCTCTCGTTGAAATGGATGGACAAAAGCATGAGACGACGCAATTTAACTTGCTGCACGGAACTAAGGGGTCAAGACTTGATATCGAAGCTGAGGATGAGTTCGAATATATTATGCTGTTTTACAGAGCATTTCTTGCCTTTCCGAAACCGAGGTACGTCTGGCGCTTAGAACAGGCTTCGGTTACACCATTTGCGCTTCAATATACATTTATGCCGGACAAACCTCTTTTATTGTTGCGTTATCTAAATGAAATGGAAAAGGCATGGATTCACGCAAGCCATCTGGATCAGCTTCAGCTCAAAAGCCTATTTTATCAATTTGTCCACGAACTTATGTCTCAACTGGCAGAGCAGGAAATACGTACAGCACATCCAGATCCAGTGAAACAGGTGCTTCAGTACATACAAACCCATTATAGGGAGCACATGACCCTTGATACGTTGGCACATCATTTCAATTACAGCTCACGTCATCTGTCCATGCAGTTTAAACGGAAGACAGGTTCTAGCCCGATTGATTATTTGATCCAGTTACGGCTGACAGAAGCGAAAAAATTGCTGGGTTATTCGGACACTACCTTGAGGGACATTGCAGCAGAGGTCGGTTACTCCGATGTATATTATTTTAGCCGCCTATTCAAAAAACATGTAGGGATGCCGCCGATCCATTATCAGCAAAAAGTTAGAGAACAAAGGATAATAGAGGATCGTCCATTAGATGTCTCTGAATTGTCCATTGGCAGTAGACGGAACCAAAGATATATTGATTATGATAATCATTATCAATATATTAACGGAGGGTCTACACCAATGAAAAAAAGAAAAGCTAGCTCCAGCATGATATTCATTGCCATATTAAGTTTGACCATGATGTTATCCGCCTGCGGGGCAGGATCAACAGCAGCGCCGACTGCCAGCGAAGCAACGGGTAGCAGTTCGAACACCAACACTGCAGCCTCAACCACCACGGATGCAAGTGCACAGACGAATCAGGATAACGAAACGCGTACGATCTCAACGGTGAAGGGAGATGTGGTTGTACCTGCAAATCCCAAACGTGTCGTGGTGCTTTATCTTCAGGGAGATGTTGTTGCTCTTGGGGTGAAACCGATCGGCACTTCGGAAGTATTCGATGGAGCGGCGTACAAAAGTGAGCTTGACGGGGTAAATTCACTGGGGAGCTGGTTTGAACCAAATGCGGAGGCTGTCATTGATCTGGATCCTGATCTGATTATTGTACCTTCGGAAGCAACGTATACGTTATTAAAAGATATTGCACCTACGATTTACATTCCATACGAGAAAATGACCACAGAAGAAAGACTTCGGGATATCGCAAATATTTTTGGGAAAGAGCAGGAAGCCGAGAAGCTAATTGTGGAACTAAACAGTAAAGTTGAAGCAGGCAAGAAAAAACTGGCTGATGCAGGCATACTGGACAAAACGGTTTCCATCGTCGAAGGTGGTCTGAAAGAGATGTCCGTTGCGGAAAGCAAGCAATATGGACGGGGTTCTCAGGTGATTTATGAGTACTTGGGCATGAAAGCGCCAAAAGCTGTTCAGCAAAAAATAGATACAGTAACCGCAGCTGCAGGTTCAACTGTATCCATGGAAGTTCTCCCCGAGTATTTGGGGGAGTACGTGTTCCGATCTGTATATGAAGGAGCAGACGATCTGTCTGATAATCCGGTTTGGAGCAGTGTACCCGCGGTAAAAGAAGGACGTTTAATTGAAATTGACTTTGATTTCTTCTATTATTCGGATGTATATTCCATCAACAAACAGCTCGATTATGTTGTGGAACATTTATTGGATACAGTAAAAACAAACTGACCCTTATTGGATCATCTTTGTTTTGAGAAAATTGTTTTGTTTTTATCCATTGTATTTTGATAAGATTCCCATTAAACTAGGGATTAAGTGATAATGAGAATCGATATCAAATACTCGATGTTATGGATCGAATTAACGGAGGTAACCTTAATATGGATCAGCAGTTGGAACTATATGATGTAACCATTATCGGCGGAGGTCCCGCGGGGATGTACTCTGCCTTTTATAGCGGCATGAGAGATATGAAAACCAAATTGATTGAAGCACGGGACAGACTGGGCGGACGCATGCTCTTTTATCCGGAGAAGATGATCTGGGACGTGGGTGGTGTAACACCGATTTTATGCGCAAATCTGATTAAGCAGTTGGAAGAACAGGCGAGAACATTTGAACCTACGATTGTGTTTGAACAGCAAATTGAAGGTTTTGAACGTCAACCTGACGGTACCATTATTTTGACTTCTGCTACAGGTGACAAACATTGGACACGAACAGTGATTATGGCCATTGGCTATGGAATATACAAAATGGCGAAGCTGGAACTTGAGGGAGCTGACCGTTACGAGGTAACGAATCTGCACTACACGGTGCAGGAATTGGAACCTTTCCGGGGCAAACGTGTCCTTATCTCTGGGGGAGGCGATTCTGCAGTCGACTGGGCCAACGAGCTTGAAGCTCTGGCAGAACAAGTCACGGTTGTACATCGACGCGATCACTTCGGGGGACTGGAGCGAAATGTCATTCGTATGAGAGAATCCTCGGTGGATGTTCGTACACCCTATGCAGTGAATACGCTGCACAGTGTTAGTGGCGAAGTAATTGAACAAGTCACGATATCCCACGTGGAAACAGGTGAAAGTGAACTGCTGGAAGTCGATGCAATTATCGTTAATCACGGCATGAAGAGTGACTTTGGCCCCATTCGGGACTGGGGATTGGATCTTGGAGAGTGGCATGTAACCACAACAGAGAAGCTTCAAACCAATATTCCGGGTGTATTCGCGGCAGGCGACTTTGTGGATTATGGCAGCAAGCTATATCTTATTGCAGGAACATTCACGGATGCTGCCCTAGCAGTCAACAGTGCCAAACTATACATGGATCCTGAGGCAGAAAAAGTAGCCTATGTATCTTCTCATAACAGCCGATTCAAAGAGAAAAACAAAGCTCTCGGTGTTGTAGAAGAATAAATACCAAATCAAAAAACCATAACCTTAATTACCTTGACTGAATACCAGGTATTAGGGTTGTGGTTTATTTTTTGTGTGTCTAAATTTATTAAGCTAAAATGTCAATCGATGTATTGGGGTTTAACATTGTCGAAGAATTGGAATGTTGTTTGTTGTCCATAACATCGTTGTTATCCGAAAGTATATCGTCTTTATTTTCCTTTTCCGCTTTCACCTCTTCTGTAGAAGTTTTCTCAGCAGTCGGTTCATTGCGTGGAGCTGTATCGTTTATATCTTTGAGTAATTCCCCAATTTTCTTATCCGTACTTCTAATGTGGGATTTAACTTCCTGAACCATTTCTCGTTTCATCTGAAAAACGGTATGCTCTGCATTTTCAAGCATTACCGATTTGCCATTATCTGCATGAGGATTACTATCTAATAAGGTACGATCAAATCGAACGCCGCCCTCAAGCGTGTTGATTGAACCTTGCATTTTCTCACGGGATCCAACCAGCTTTCCCAATTGATCGTATGTATTGCTATTCTTGATTACAGAACCGAGTGAGACCGTATCTTCAGGTTGAGATTCAGAACTCTTGGGCTTTTCATTCTCTTTTTGACGTGTCTTTTCCTGAATCTCTTCTGCTTTAATTTGAGCAATTTGAGCGTCAATTTCCTGGATACTGGAGTTCAAAGTTTGAATGCGCTGCATTTTAGTTTTTGTATCCAGTTTTTCATTGGATCTCACCGTTTGCATTTCTTCGCTTAGTCTTGCTTTTTGTTTCATTAGGTCCTGGATGATCTTGTCCGTTTTGGTAGCTGTATTACTGCTGCTCTGATTGGTTCCGGTGCTTCTGTTCGATGATGAAACGGATAACATAGGATATTCCTCCTGGGTGTGATAGTCGCATGATTTTTTTATCATACTTATTATAATATCGGAATTTTGGGTTATTCTGTTAAGAGACACTGAAACATGCAGCAGCTAAGATGTATGGCAGTTTGATCAGTTCCGAAGTGAAAACTATAATATGAAAATAGACGAATAAATCTGACAGAGTGGAGAATACGGGGTGGGGTATGTCTAAAATGTTTCGGAGTTTCATTTCCTCTGTCCTCAGGGTTACCAAAGGAAAGAAACGAATCCAATACGCAGCCATTTATCTTGCTGTTGCCGGTGCTTTGCATCGATTACTGGTTGAGAGTAGGCGTGAGCGATCCGCAGCCAAACGGCTGCAGCAGGATCTTCCTGTCGCAGAACTGAGGCAAATGAAGCTGGAACCGGGAGATATCGTTTACACGCCAAGTTCGGAATCGACCTATTATGCAGGACATATGGGGATTATTGGGCTGGACGGCAAAGTGTATCATGTTCATCCTTATGGACCCGTGTTCGCCGATTCCCTGGAGTGGTATCTTACCAGGTTCTATGAAGGAGATCGTTTCATTGTATTTCGTTCACGTTTAAACCAGGCTGGGCAGCGTGCGGCCGAGTGGGTGCACGATCACTACAAGCAGGTTAAGTTTTATCGATTGCAGACCAATTTGCGAAGCATTGAACGAAATTATTGCTCCAAATTTGTATATCAGGCCTATCAATTTACCTCGGGGCTGGATCTGTGGAGCAGAAAGTTTACCCGGTTTAATCAAGGGTACATCTATCCGTTCCGAATTGAGCGTTCACCTGCTTTGGAAGTATTGGGTACCTTTTATAAATAAAGATTCAATACTGACATGGCTGTCCTTGGCCCTCCATAGGGAGGATAGCTTTTGTCGGTTTTTTTTGATATGTGTACTGAATAAAGACAGGAAAAGGCTCTAAAACGTCGAATAGATTATGAGATAGACGTGCACAACTGGGAATTGTATACATAATACCGGCAAGTTCAATTTGACCGGAGAACGATGAAGAATGGCTGCAATTTAGTCTAGAGAAAGAGTGAGAGTGAGATGAAATGGCTGGGCTTCTTACACGGATTCAGACGCAAACAAAACGTAGTGAAGCTATCGGACTACACACCTAAAAAAGAAAGGAGGCACTACTGCTCCATTTGCAAGAAAAAAGTTGAATCAGTAGTTCATTATGCAGCGCCTCAGGGAAATGTTGCAGGTGTATGCAGTTCCTGTAAGCTGTTGGCGGATGAACGTGGAATGTACCCCATTTAATAGGAAGAATCATGCTCAGGAAATAACATTGCTTTGATTTATGAGCATTTTTGTAGTACATTAGCAAATGTATTCGAAGGAGGATTCTAATGTACTCAGGTAGACAAGACGATACTTTATACATCATGACCTACACCTTAAACAGCGGTATCAAGGGTACGGTTCCACTGTCTAATAAGCAGATTATTGAGTGGCTGGATTGCTACAGAAATGAGAAGCGCTTCGTGACCGAGATTGGGAAAGAGTTCTTTGGATTGAATGCAGGCCTCGTGGCAGATTTCAAAGTTCAAAATCATTTATCCGATTATCAACAGACCATCATGCCCACACAGCAGCAGGATAATCTGGAACGCTTGTCCAGTGCATATAAATCAACCGAGCTATTGATGAAAATTGATTGCAAATGCGGTACGGCATATGTAACGGAATCTCCGTATAAGCGAACCAAATGGTATTGTACGAAGTGTAAAGAGATTGTATTTCTGGACGCCAAAAAAGGAATGGTGGAAACGTCCCGCGGTGACGCATACTACATGACCAACAAATATTTTGTTTCCCGCGACTAGTGGGAGACTACGAATTAGAGCACCGCTTTGAAGCGGTGCTTTTTTGTAATGAATGTTGAACCGGGTAGAGCGAATGCAGTGGTTAAGCAAAAAAAGCCCTTCAGGGCTTTTTAAGAACAGGCAGGTCTGACTCAGAGTTCTGTCTCAGAGAACCTGCCGAATATATAATAAAAGCTGAACTAGCATTCTACTTTGTGAGGAGGAATGAAACAGCAGCGGCAGCGTGGTTCGTAGGCTTCCGAATCGCCAATCATGACAACCGGACCAAGAGTGACTGGCTCTCCATTCACAATACGTTGAGTGAAGGCAGCATCAGGGCTTCCGCAAACCGCACAGAATGCGGAGAGTTTCTCAATGTCATCGGCCATGGCGAGCAGACCCCCAATATATCCGAATTCCTTGCCTCGATAATCCATATTAAGACCATCTACAATCACGTGTTTGCCGCAATAGGCAAGCTCGGAGACCAGGTCCATAATAGCACTGCTGAAAAATTGCACTTCATCAAAGGCAACCACATCAGCATCTTTGGTCTGGGCAAGAATCATCTCCACGGATTCCGGAGTTAATTGCCGGGGGATGGAATGGGCGGGAAGGCGATATCCGATTCGGCTGACAATCTCGTCCTGAGCAAACCGATCATCTTCGGCTGGTTTGTAAGCAACGACCTTTTTACGGCCAAATTGAATCAATTTCTGACAACGGCGAATGAGTTCACCGGATTTTTCACTGAACATGGGTCCAGTAATTACGGTAATACGTCCTGTTTGCACGGTGCTGCTACTCCTCTCACATACGGATTCAACAAAAAAAGCGACCATTACAGAGTACCACAAAATCTCCGTTCAGAGCTAGAACTAATCCAAGCTGCTTTGTGTTACTATATGGATTATTACACTGTTGGTAACGGCAGTTGTGAAGCTGTAGTATTGGAAAAGAGGTGTTTTACAAGTGAATGAAGCGATAAATGAAATGCAGCAGCGGTATGAGGAATTAAAGGGACAGGCTGTCCTTCATGAAGGCGCGGAGGCACTGATTGCCGATCTGTTTGCGGAAATAGAGCGGCTGCAGGCCAGCAATTTAACCCTGCGCAGAACCATTCTGAAGTCTTCTTCCAAAGAGTCCCGCATGTCAACAAAGCTGAGGGATGCATTATACGAATAACCCGGAGATCACTCCGGGTTCTCTTCTGTCTGCATTTTGCGAGGAAATAGAATACCTGCTGTAATTCTGGCAATCATGGCAAAGGTAAGGCCAATGCCGGCATACATGTAGATCACGGTAAATGCTTTGCTGAATCCGGTGGTAGGCACAAATTCAGGATGCCCCACCGTCGTCAGAGTCACGGCACAGAAATAAAGCGCATCGATCCAGTGCAGCCCTTCCACACGGGTATAGAACAACGTTCCTGACAGCAGTGTTGCTGCAGTCAAGATAAAGAGTGCGAGAAACTTGGGGTCCTTGAACGCGTGGAAAATGCCCTTGAGCAATCTTTGCAGCGTCATGAGAAACGATATCATGTTAAACCATCCTGTCTTTTTTTGATGTCGATCATTCGCATCATTTTCTTCTAGTTACGTGCGGGATGATGCTGAGACATCCATGTGAATAAATAAGCATTATACCTGATTCTGCATGAATGATAAAGCTGGGGAGAACAGCAAAAAGCCCGGACTTATGAAAGCTTGCCGGGTGTCTCTGCCTGTTCGGTTGTGTTTTTGGAACGGAAACGGGGACCCACATAATTACGTTTACGGTCACGGAACAAAATCCAGCCCCCCAAGAAACTCATGCCTGCAGCAAACAGGAGAAGCCCGCCTCCAAAGGAAAGCCACTGGAATCCTGGTGAGATCTGATCATTCCCGTGCTCAGCATAATATAGGAAAAGGGCGTCTTTCATCATCAAAAAACCTTTCATGGCCATTAGTCCAGGAATAACCAAGACCAAAATCGCCAAAAACCGTGCAAAGACCAGTCTAGTATTCATCACCATTTAACCCCTTCTGCCAAATGTCGACGTAAAATAAAGGTTGCGCTTACAGGTCATGCCTGATTCCATCATAGCTTGGTTTGTGCACGCTGTCCATGTGTTAGGACAAACTTTGAGTTGACTGCCCAAGGGGAGTACAATGGAATATAGTAAAGTTCTGCAAAAGGCTTTTCATCATCATCAACATCGTTCCATTCATAACGAAATCATATTGATAGAGGAGAACATAAAAGATGCCAATTACATGTGATGTTGCCATTCTCGGAGGAGGAACCGGAGGTTACGTTGCCGCGATTCGTGCTGCCCAGTTGGGCAAACAGGTCGTCATTATCGAGAAGGACAAGCTTGGGGGCACCTGCCTGCATCGCGGATGTATTCCCAGCAAGGCGCTGCTGAGAAGTGCAGAAGTATACGCAGAGATTCAAGAGAGCGAATCGTATGGAATTGAGACAGCTGGAGCAACCCTTGTTTTTCCCAAAGTACAGGCCCGTAAGGATGCCATTGTAGAACAGCTTCATCAGGGCGTCCAATATTTGATGAAAAAAAATAAGATTCAGGTCGTACAGGCCAAAGGCCGTGTCATCGGACCATCCATTTTCTCACCTCAGAGCGGTGCGGTAGCTGTGGAGTTTGAAGATGGGGAGATGGATACGGTTGTGCCGACCAATCTGATCATTGCTACCGGGTCACGTCCGCGCGTACTTCCGGGCCTGGAGCCGGATGGCCGGTATATCATGAGCAGTGACGAAGCTCTGCGAATGGATGAACTGCCAACATCACTCATCATCGTTGGTGGTGGCGTGATTGGGCTGGAATGGGCATCCATGCTGAATGACTTCGGGGTGGACATTACGGTTGTCGAGGCTGCCGATCATGTATTACCCGCAGAAGACGAGGACGTGGCAAGGGAGATGCAGCGGTTGCTCGGCAAACGCGGAGTACGCTTCCTGACAAAGGCTAAAATCATGCCAGAATCTTATGAGGCTGGTCAAGAGGGCGTTCGAATTGATGTTCAGATTAATGACGATCAGCAGGAGACGCTCAGTGCGGACAAAATGCTGATATCCGTCGGGCGGCAGGCTAATGTTGAAAATATCGGACTCGAAAACACGGATATCAAACTGGATCGTGGATTCATCGCGGTAAATAAACATCTGCAGACCGGTGAAGGGCATATTTACGCCATTGGAGATGTTATTGGCGGATTACAGCTTGCGCATGCAGCGAGTCATGAAGGCATTCTGGCCGTGAATCATCTGGCAGGTGAAACCGTTCATGCAGTCGAATCCCATCGTATTCCGCGGTGTGTGTACACTCGTCCTGAAGCTGCAAGCATAGGGTTTACGGAACGTGAAGCAAAAGAGCGCGGCTTCGATGTCAAGACCGGCAAGTTTCCATTTCAGGCGATTGGCAAATCGCTCGTTCATGGAAACCGGGATGGTTTTGTGAAGGTAATCGCCGATGCCAAGACGAATGATATATTGGGTGTACATATGATTGGTACCCATGTGACGGAACTGATTGCAGAGGCTTCACTGGCACAAATGCTGGACGCGACGCCTTGGGAAGTAGGCCAGACGATCCATCCCCATCCTTCCCTGTCCGAAATTATGGGTGAAGCGATGTTGGCCGTAGACGGAAAGGCCATTGGAATGTAAGTCTGAACAGGCTTATAAGAAAGGTCCTTTCCTTTTTTGGGCAAAAGGGATTATAATAAGGTTAAGCCAAGTCTTAGTACCAGGTTATAAGATCGGGTTGTAAGACGGGCATAGGCTCTGATTAAAAGGAGGTACCTCATATGAGTTCACAAGGTACTGCAGATGCGGTCCACCGCCATGAACAGCTGGGACTTAGCGATGGAGAAGTATTGGACATGTACAAATACATGCTGCTTGCACGCAAGTTCGATGAACGTTGCTTGCTCTTGCAGCGGGCCGGCAAAATTAACTTTCACGTATCCGGTGTAGGTCAGGAAGCTGCGCAAGTGGGTGCTGCTTTTGGACTGGACCGGGATCACGATTATTACTTACCTTATTACCGCGATTACGGCTTCGTATTGGCGGTAGGCATGACGCCTCGCGAGCTGATGCTCTCTGCATTTGCCAAGGCGGAAGATCCGAATAGCGGCGGCCGTCAGATGCCAGGGCATTTTGGTCATAAAAAGCTGCGAATTGTTACGGGCTCAAGCCCGGTTACTACTCAAGTACCTCATGCCGTAGGTTTTGCACTGGCAGCAAAAATGCAGAAAAAAGAATTTGTTTCATTTGTTACGTTTGGTGAAGGCTCAAGCAACCAGGGAGACTTCCACGAAGGAGCTAACTTCGCTGGAGTTCACAAGCTGCCTGTCATTATTATGTGTGAGAACAACCAGTACGCCATCTCGGTTCCGGTCCATAAGCAGCTTAGCGGCAAGATATCGGATCGCGCACTGGGGTACGGCTTCCCTGGATTACGGGTTGACGGCAATGATGCGCTTGAAGTATATGCTGCCGTCAAAGAAGCGCGCCGCCGTGCCATTGCCGGTGAAGGCCCTACCCTGATTGAAGCCATGATGTACCGTTTATCTCCTCACTCCACTTCCGACAATGATCTGGCTTACCGGACCAAGGAAGAGGTTGACGAGAATTGGAAGAAGGACGGCGTTCTTCGGATGAAAAATTATTTGATTGATTGTGGCATCTGGGACGAAGCCCGGGATGCGGATCTGGCTTCCCAGCTCGCGCTGGAAATGAAAGAAGCGACTGAATATGCAGACAACGCGCCATATCCGAAACCTGAGGACACTCTTACGCACGTTTATGCGGACAGCGAAGAAGGGGGACGGTAATCATGGCGGTTATGGAATATATTGATGCGATCCGTCTTGCGATGAAAGAAGAGATGGAGCGAGACGAGAATGTCTTTGTACTGGGTGAAGACGTCGGTGTCAAAGGCGGCGTGTTTACCACAACCAAAGGCTTGCAAGAGCAATTCGGCGAGATGCGTGTGATGGATACACCTTTGTCCGAATCGGCCATTGCAGGGGTAGCCATTGGGGCGGCTATGTATGGCATGAAGCCAATTGCGGAGATGCAATATTCAGACTTTATGCTGCCGGCAACCAATCAGATCATTAGTGAAGCGGCCAAAATCCGCTATCGTTCCAACAATGACTGGAGCTGTCCGATTGTTATCCGTGCGCCGATTGGCGGAGGGATCTTCGGAGGATTGTATCATTCACAATGTCCGGAATCCATTTTCTTTGGTACACCTGGTTTGAAAATCATCGCTCCTTACTCGGCATACGACGCCAAAGGTTTGCTCAAAGCTGCCGTCCGCGACCCGGATCCGGTACTGTTCTTCGAAAATAAGAAGTGTTACAAGCTGATTAAAGAAGACGTACCAGAGGATGATTACATCGTTCCGATCGGCAAAGCAAATGTGCTTCGCGAAGGTGCGGATATCACGGTTATCGGGTACAGCCAGCCGCTGCATTTTGTAATGCAGGCTGCGGAAGAACTGGAACGAGAAGAAGGGATTACTTCCCACGTTCTGGATCTGCGTACACTGCAGCCGCTTGACCGTGAAGCGATCATTGCTTCCGCTCGTCAGACAGGCAAGGTGCTCATTGTTCATGAGGACAACAAAACAGGTGGTGTTGGTGCCGAAGTTGCGGCTATTATCAGCGAAGAGTGCCTGTTCGATCTGGATGCACCTATTCAGCGTCTTTGCGGACCTGACGTACCGGCAATGCCAATCAGCCCGACGCTGGAGAAATTCTACATGCTTAGCAAGGATAAAGCGAAGGAAGCCATGCGCACCCTCGCGGAGTATTAATTCGGTTGATCATAAGTTTCGACAATCTATTCGAAAAAAAGGTTAAAAGCAAAGTTTGGAGTGATATAACAAATGGCTGAACGTATGAAATGGATCGAGGTCATTATGCCGCAGCTGGCAGAATCGCTGGTCTCGGCTACCATTGGAAAATGGTTAAAAAAACCGGGCGACCGGGTTGAACAATACGAGCCAATCTGTGAAGTAATCACCGATAAGGTCAATGCAGAGATTCCATCGACAGTTGATGGAATCATGGGCGACCTTCTGGTGGAAGAAGGTACGACGATTGCTGTTGGTGAAGCCATCTGCCGGATGCAGGTAGCAGCTGCAGATGATGAGCAAGTGGCAGAGCAAGTGACACAAGTATCCCAGCAGAACAATGCACAGCAAGGATCAGTGACTCCAGCAGGTCATGATCCCAATCAGCCTATGCGTAATCGCTACTCTCCTGCGGTACAGTCACTTGCAGCAGAACATGGTCTCAACTTGCAGGCCATTCAAGGAACAGGAGCAGGCGGACGCATCACACGCAAGGATGTGCTTGCTGTTATCGCTCAAGGTGGCCAAACAAGTATACCGTCAGCACAACTTTCCTCTGAAGCTAGTCCATCTGCTTCACCGTTTAGCGGTTTGAACAAAAGCGGTGCAGAAACGGGAATCTCCGCAAGAGAAGCGGTTTCTGCGCCGGATGCTGGCGTTCCCGTGAGACATTCAGGGATTCATTTGACGGAATCTCCGAAAATCCCGCAGATTGAAGTAGAAGGTGGCGGCCAGGGAGGATCGGAATATTTTATCGATGTTACTCCTGTGCGTAATGCCATTGCCCGGAACATGCGTCAGAGCGTATCGGAGATCCCTCACGCATGGACCATGATTGAAGTGGATGTTACCAACCTGGTCATGCTGCGTAATAAGCTCAAGGATGAGTTCAAGCGGAAAGAAGGCATTAATCTGACGTACCTCTCCTTCATGATGAAGGGTGTTGTAAATGCGATTAAGGATTACCCGATCATGAACTCGGTTTGGGCTGTCGACAAAATTATCGTTAAACGGGATATTAACTTGTCCATGGCGGTAGGTACGGAAGACTCTGTACTGACACCTGTGATCAAGCATGCGGATCAGCGTAATATCGCAGGTTTGGCCCGGGAAATCGATGATTTGGCACGCAAAACCCGTGAAGGTACCCTGAAGCTGGATCATATGCAAGGTGGTACGTTTACGGTCAATAATACCGGTTCGTTTGGTTCAATTCTTTCGCAACCGATTATTAACTATCCACAAGCGGCAATTCTCACGTTTGAGTCGATCGTGAAGAAGCCTGTAGTCATTAATGACATGATTGCCGTTCGTTCGATGGCCAACCTGTGTCTGTCTCTGGATCATCGGATACTGGATGGCGTCATCTGCGGCCGGTTCTTGCAGCGGGTCAAGGAAAACCTTGAAGGTTATAATATGGAAACAAAAGTGTATTAATGAAATAGAGTTGTCAAGGGAAAGTGTATGTGCCACAGGCCGTGCACTTTTCCCGCTGTCTGCGGTTAAACGATCAAATATGGTTTGGACAATGAAGCGGAAGGGTGTGGGGAAATCATGAACAAGCCGCTGGATGTGACATACATACCGATGCTTGATTATGAACAGGCTTGGAACCGCCAAAAAGCAATTGTACAGCAGCTGGACGAAGGTGAGGGAATCGAGCAGATGCTTCTGCTGCAGCATCCTCCCACGTATACAATCGGATCTCAGAATCATCCGGAGCATCTGCTACTCAGCAAGGAGGAGCTCGAGGCAAAGGGGATTACCTTGTTTCAAATTGATCGTGGCGGTGATATTACATATCATGGTCCAGGCCAGCTTGTTGGTTATCCGCTGCTCGTTCTCGGCCGTGATGAAGCTCTTGATTTACATGGGTATTTGCGCAATCTGGAGCAGGTCATCATTGATTACCTGGCAGATGAGGGAATTGAGGCAGGCCGGAAAGAGGCATACACCGGAGTATGGATCGGAGATATGAAGATCGCTGCCATCGGGGTAAAGTTCAACCGTTGTAAACATCGGCGAGGATTCGTGACGAGTCATGGTTTTGCTTTTAATATTACTTCAGGTATTCAGGATGAAGGATTTCAGGGGATTATCCCTTGTGGCATAGAGCAGTACGGCGTAACCTCTCTCGAGGACATCACCGGCAGAACCTACACCGTGGAGCAAGTTGCCCAGCAGATTGTCCCCTATTTCGGACGTATTTTTCCATATGAGATGACTTGGAGAACCGAAAAAGAAGCCATTGTCCGTCTCTAGTTCAGACAGTCAAGGGCTTCAAATTCTATCCAAATAGTAGAGGTTCAAGAGCGATGAAAAGGGTAGACCCGATCATGGCAATCAGCATGAGATAGATCACGATTTTGAACCATTTCTTTTTTTGCATGAAGAGAGAACTCCTTTCAACAAATGAAAAATAAACAAGCATATTAATTGTATTGTACCGTATCCATGAGAGGGAGGAAAGTCCTATGATTAAACAGGAACGTGTTGTACATCAGTTTATGGAACTGGTGCAGATCGACAGTGAAACGAAGAATGAACATAACATCTCCAACGTATTGAAGGAGCAGTTTACCCAGCTGGGTCTCAGCATATATGAGGACGACACCATGGAGAAAACCGGGCATGGAGCAGGTAACCTGATTGTTACCTGGGAAGCGGATGGTGCACCGGAGGCAGCGCCGATCTTTTTTACCTGCCACATGGATACTGTAACTCCTGGACAGGGAATTAAACCCGAGCTTGGGGAAGATGGTTGGATTCGCAGCGATGGAACAACGATCCTCGGAGCAGACGACAAGGCAGGTATTGCTGCTCTGCTTGAAGCGATTCGGGCGATCCAGGAGAACAAGGTTCCACACGGGAAAATTCAGTTCGTCATTACCGTTGGCGAAGAATCCGGTCTGGTCGGTGCCCGTGCAATGAATCCAAAAAATATTGAGGCTGAATTCGGTTATGCACTTGATTCCAATGGTGCAGTGGGAACAATTTGTGTGGCTGCCCCGGCGAGAGCCGAGATTCAGATGAACATTTATGGGAAATCTGCACATGCAGGTGTGAACCCCGAAGACGGCATCAGTGCCATCCAAGTGGCGGCGAAGGCCATTGCAGCAATGACACTGGGACGGATTGATGATGAGACCACAGCCAATATTGGCAAGTTTCAGGGCGGATCTGCACTGAACGTTGTGTGTGATTTTGTACAGATTGAAGCGGAAGCACGCAGTATCGTACAGGAAAAAGTGGAAAAGCAAATTGCTCAGATGCGTGAAGCTCTTGAAACAACCTGCCGCAAATACGGTGCCACAGCCGAATTCCGCAGCGAGATTTTGTATCCTGCCTTCGGGTTCCACGATGAGCATGAGATTGTGCAGCTTGCGCAGCGTGCGATTCGCGGCCTGGGTCTGGAAACAAGTACGTTTGCTTCGGGTGGTGGCAGTGATGCAAACATCTTCAATGGCTTCAACATTCCGACCGTCAATCTGGCGGTAGGTTATGAGGATATTCATACGACAAAAGAGCGCATTCGTGCGGAAGATATCGTTAAACTGTCCCAGGTTGTCGTAGCCATCATTCAGGAGACGGCTTCTGGCAGCAAGTAAGCATATATTGAGGTGTTTACTTGGAAGGAAGCACCTTTCTACGTAAAAGTCCGAAACCGGTTAGCATCGGATTCGGACTTTTTGCGAATTCATGTTATATTTCATGGGAGAAATGAAAGTAAACAAGGATTACTTTCGTCCCGCAATCAGTTCACTTAGTTTGGCATCAGGACCCCATTCACGCAGCCATTGCTTGAGTATAAGCTGGACTTGCCTTGCTTGTCCGACCACATGTACCGATTGAGATGTCACATAACTGTTCATTGGATATCCCCCTGATTTGTTTTATATTTCTCGAAAGGCTATAGGCTCACGATATGCCAAAAAACGGGGGATTATACGTATTGTGAATATAAAATCTTGAAAAAGTGGAGTTGATCCTATATGAATCCTACCAACAAAACGGGCTCTAACCACCCGTCTAATCCCAAGCTCGATGAAGTAACAGTCTCGACGAAGCCAATCTTTGAAGGAAAAGTCATTTCTCTTCAGGTCGATACGGTCAAGCTGCCTAATGGACAGACAGCTTCACGTGAGATTATCCGTCACCCCGGTGCGGTAGCAGTACTTGCCTTGAACGGGGATCGCATGCTAGTGGTTGATCAGTATCGTCAGGCGATGGGGCGTACAGAAGTTGAGATACCTGCAGGCAAACTTGATCCGGGAGAAGAGCCGGAGGCCGCGGCCGCTCGTGAATTACGGGAAGAAACCGGCTATGCAGCCAAGTCGCTGCGTCATCTGCGTTCATTCTATACATCACCTGGTTTCGCAGACGAGATCATTCACTTGTACATTGCCGAGGAGCTCGAAGCTGGAGACATGGCACTGGATGAAGATGAATTTCTCGAAGTATCTGAAATCACGATTGAGGAAGCGTATCAGCTCATGGATCAGAACCGGATCAGTGATGCCAAAACGATGATGGCTGTGTATGCGTGGGATCTGTACAGAACAACAGGGCGGTTTTAATGATGGCAGATCAGCAGACAACGTCTAACACGTGGGATTCCTGTTACGCAGACCTGCATATCCACATTGGGCGTACGTCCCGCGGTGAAGCTGTTAAAATCAGTGGCAGCCGGGATTTGACCTTCGAGAATATTGCCCGTGAAGCGTCAGAGCGCAAGGGAATTCATCTGCTCGGCGTCATAGACTGCCATTCACCAGTGGTACAGATGGATATCGAGCAGCTGCTTGAGACTGGTACGATGTCCGAGCTGAAGGATGGGGGCATTGCCTACCAGGACACCACGATTCTGCTCGGTACCGAAATCGAGCTGCGCGAACCGGAGATGAGAGAATATCACATGCTGGCCTACTTTCGTGATTTGACAACGATGAAGTCATTTACGGAGTGGATGCAGCGTTATATGAAAAATGTGAATCTCAGTTCACAGCGGGTATATGTCTCATCCCTTGAAATGCAGGCCGAGATAAAAGCCCGTGGCGGGCTCATCGTGCCTGCACATGCCTTTACACCTCACAAAGGCATCTATGGCAGCACGGCTCCGCGTATGGCAGATGTGCTGGATACAAGCCTGATTGATGCGGTGGAGCTGGGATTAAGCTCAGACTCATCTATGGCCAGCTACATTCAGGAGCTTGACCAGCTCCCTTTTCTAACCAATTCGGATGCACACTCCCTTGGTAAAATCGGACGCGAGTATAATGAGCTGCAGATTGCCCATCCTTCATTTGAAGAATTCAGCATGGCATTGAAGGGGCAGGCTGGAAGAAGTATGAAGGCCAATTACGGCTTGAACCCGAGGCTTGGCAAATACCACCGCACGTATTGCGCAGCCTGTGGCAGCATCATGGATGAACAGGCGATGTCAGCGGAACGCTGCCCCTATTGCGGCAGTACGAAGCTGGTGCAGGGCGTTCTGGATCGTATACTGGCCATAGCAGATCGGGAGAGTCCTCACGTTCCAGAATTCAGGCCACCTTACCACTATCAGGTACCGCTTGAGTTTATCCCGGGACTGGGCAAGGCAAAGCTGCGTCAGCTTCTGGAACACTTTGGCACCGAAATGAATGTACTTCATCGGACAAGTGAAGAGGAGCTTGCGAGTGTTGTGGGACCGGTTCTGGCCAGTCTTATCGTTGCTGCTCGAAATGGTCGACTGGAGTTGTCATCCGGAGGCGGGGGAACCTATGGCAAGGTCTCTGGTAAGGAAACGGACTAAGACAGGTAGAAGGGAAGGATAGGGCGCGTATCGGGACAAGGAGTCATTACCCACGTACTTCGGTTCATAGAATGACTGTGTGGATTTCTTAGAGATCCTGCAGCATGATAACCGGAAAGGGGACCCGTTCCTGTATGCGTTCTTCCTACTTCACGTTCAAAGGTCAAACCTCGTTATATGTATTTGTAGCTGTCTTGTTTCTGGTCGGTGTCATTTTTGGCGCCTTGATGGTTAATGCCCTGTCTCTTGAACAGCGTCAGGATCTGGAGGGCTATCTGGGCAATTTTTTCATGACAGTCCAGCACAGCGGGCAGATCGTCGAATCCGGAACCTATTGGGATATAGCGATACTACATCTGAAATGGGTTGGACTTATCTGGATACTGGGCCTGTCCGTCATCGGATTGCCGGGTATATTGGTTTTGGATTTTCTAAAAGGAGTGCTGATCGGATTTACCGTTGGATATCTCGTCGGACAGTATTCCTGGAAAGGGCTGCTGTTTGCCCTGGTATCCGTCGCGCCGCATAATTTGTTCGTCATTCCGGTATTGCTGATCTGCAGTGTGTCGGCCATGACCTTTTCCTTATATATCATTCGGAATCGTGTACTCATGCAGCGGGCGCCGGGTGGACAAAGGCCGTTTGCCTCTTATGTGCTGCTGACACTGGTTATGGCTGGACTGCTGTTAGGCGTCGCGTCTTTTGAAACTTGGGTAACACCTGCGATGATGCGCTGGGTAACGCCAATGCTGCTCCCGGCGTAGCGCCGTAACGGACAGTGTAAAATGTTGACTTTAATTACGCACTCCCCCTATAATGAAAGAAGTGGGTTAAGTTGCAGTGTGCAGTGATTTCCTAGGGGGAGGGAGAAAATGGAAGCACGGATCGATAAAATTAAGCAGCAACTACAGTCCCAAGGTTATAAATTAACGCCCCAGCGGGAAGCCACCGTAAGAGTACTTCTTGAGAATGAAGAAGATCATCTGAGTGCGGAAGACGTATTCATGCTCGTTAAAGAAAAAGCTCCCGAAATCGGTCTGGCAACCGTGTACCGTACCCTCGAACTGCTGAGTGAGCTGCATGTTGTAGAGAAAATCAACTTCGGCGACGGTGTAGCGCGTTATGATCTGCGCGGAGATACATCCAAGCATCACCATCATCATTTAATTTGCGTTCAATGCGGAAGTATGGATGAAATACGTGAAGACTGGCTTGGACCGCTTGAAGAGCGTCTGGAGCGGGAATTTAACTTTTCGGTAGTAGATCACCGACTGGATTTTCATGGGATTTGTTATCGTTGCAAAGCTAAAAATGACCAGAAGCCCAAAGATGAAGAATAACATAGCATATCTTCAAGCTCTCACCGGCGGTTTTGACGGGAGAGCTTTTTTGGTCCAGTACATGATGTGAGGTTATCTCTGATGTCATCTCAAATGTCATATTCCTGCGTTTGTCGTCATACCCTGATTCTAGATGAATTGGATTCAAACCAGGAGGGGGACAACCCATGATTATTTCACTGCGCCAAGGGCTTCGTTTTATACGATTTATTATAGTTTTTGCAGGATTGGTTTATCTGTTTTATCATGTTCTGGATTTGTTCAACGGCTGGATCTCACCTGTGGATCAGTATCAGATGCCCACAGGAAATGCAGTCAAAGTCTTTCAGGAGACGGTTTGGCCAGGCAATGGAGAAGCACGTCTTACGCTGGCGGAGAGACTCCGTTTGTTTTATTGGTATGGGGAGTAGTCCGGACAGCCAGGGATGCAAATACGGAAGCAGGTTGCCAGTTCGGCAATGCTGTCAGATGAGGAGCGTTGTACATGAGACAGACGATACACCCCTATGCCTTATACTTGGAAGAAGATAAAGGGATGTCAAGCAGTACGCTGGAGTCGTATCTTCGGGACGTGGACAAGTTCATCGAATTTGCAGATAAGGAATACGGTATTCGTGAGGCAGGGCAGGTGCGTCGTACTCATGTTATCTTGTTTATCGGCAAGCTGAAGCAGGCGGGGCGTGCCAATGCGACCATTGCTCGCAGCGTGGTATCCTTGCGTTCCTATTTTCATTTTTTAATGCGCCGTGGCGAGATTCTGCAGGACCCAACGTTTGATGTCGAGGCTCCGAAAGCGGACAAAACGCCGCCACAGGTATTAACGGTGGATGAAATTGAACTCCTTCTGGCCTCGCCCGATACTCGCTCTGCCCAAGGGGTGCGTGATCGTGCCATGCTTGAGCTTTTGTATGCTACCGGTATTCGGGTCTCGGAATTGATCGCACTGGATATACGGGATGTTCAACCTGGCATGCGTTTTATTCGCTGCGGAGGTGCAGGCAAAGAACGGATTCTGCCGATTGGCGCACCGGCAGCACATTGGGCAAGTGTGTATGTTAACGATTTTCGTAACCACCTGCTCAAAACAGACTCGGACGAGCAGGCCCTGTTCGTCAACGTGTCCGGAAGACGTTTAACCCGCCAGGGCTTCTGGAAGCTGCTCAAAAAAGCGGCGATGGATGCAGGGATTTCGGAAGAGATTACGCCGCACACGCTGCGCCATTCCTTTGCGGCCCACCTGATTGCTAGCGGGGCGGATACTCGTGCAGTACAGGACATGCTGGGCCATGTGGAGCAGGCAGGACAACAATATGGGAATCATGGCCGCAAAACGATGAAGGAGATCTATGAAACTCATCATCCGCGAGCAAAATAATTGGCTTTAACGCTAAAAGTTCAATAATAGATGCGGAACATATAGCTGATTTAGGATAAAATAAACTGTACACATCTAAACGCCGTTAAATAAGCGAGTGCATCGGTCAGGAGGAATATACCTGAACGATGCATCTAGCTGACATAGACGGAAGTTTCAACTCAAGGGGGAACATTTGAAATGACAGCATTAAATCAACAAATGATTCAGGAAGCTGCTTCTTACATTCAAAGCAAAAGCTCCATCAAGCCGGAAGTCGGTTTGATTTTGGGTTCGGGTCTTGGCATTCTGGCCGATCTGATCGAAGATGGCGTAAGTATTGCCTATCAGGATATTCCTCACTTCCCGGTCTCCACGGTAGAAGGGCATGAAGGGGAATTGCTGGTCGGCACCATTAAAGGCCGTCCGGTTGTTATGATGAAAGGCCGGTTCCATATGTACGAAGGATATGGCCCCGAGCTTACAGCGTTTCCTGTACGTGTCATGAAAGAACTGGGTGTATCTTCACTGCTCGTAACCAACGCGGCCGGCGGTGTGAACACTTCGTACGAGCCAGGCGATCTGATGCTGATCTCGGATCACTTGAATATGACAGGCAAAAATCCGTTGATCGGGCCTAATGACCCGGCTATGGGCGTGCGCTTCCCTGACCTATCTGAAGCCTACAGCCGCCGTCTGCGCGGGCTGGCGAAAGATACAGCGGCTTCGCAAGGTTTTAATGTGCGTGAAGGTGTATACGCAGGCTTGCTGGGTCCTAACTATGAGACACCTGCTGAGATCGTGATGCTGCGTACGCTGGGTGCAGACGCGGTGGGGATGTCTACGGTATCCGAGGTTATTGTGGCACGTCATGCGGGTCTGGAAGTGCTCGGCATTTCCTGCATCAGTAACATGGCAGCCGGAATTCTTGATCAGCCGTTGTCCCATGATGAGGTCATGGAAACGACTGAGCGTGTTCGTGAATCATTCCTTGCGCTTGTTCTAGCCGTCATTCCGCAAATGTAAAACGTAAGCTTCAGTAAGACAACCTATGGTGGTCCTTGGGATCATTCAAGAGGTTGTCTTTTTTTATTTTTTTTACAAAAAAGTGAAATTCAGAAAATATAGAAAGAGTAACATGAAAATGTTCTGCCTAAGGAAAAATCATTCAGTGGAGTTATAACGATCTATATGTGATGTAAGGAGGTTTGATATGAATATTGACCGTCTTATCGGAGTCATACATATTGGAGTGCTGCTGCTGCTTTTCTTTGTTAAAACGAATATTGCGTTTTTGGCTGCCAGCATCATTATCGTTTTAATCATGATCTATCAAACCTATACCTCTCCGACAAAGTGGAACATTCGTATATCTGTCGTATTAACTTCGTTTCTTATCTTCTGGAATATCTATTCCTGGGATTTCGGGGGATGATTCCCTCGCTACACTATAGTGGGTAGCTTACGTGTTCTCTCTTCAGTAGGGGCACGTTTTTTTGTGCATTTGTTTGAGAATAGAAAAAGTTCGGGAAATCATTCATGGGATGGAATAATTTACTGTAAACGCGCCGACAATGATTAGCAGTACATGCATGGAGAATGCAGTAAGCAAGTCATTTGAGGAGGTTAACCCTAGTGAAGAAACGAATAATGGCATCGTTCATGACCCTATGTATTTTGCTACCCCTTATGGCATCAACAGTGCTGGCTGAAGAAGCACCCAAAACGGCAGGGGGGACAGATCTTGCCCCGTCAGCTCGTTCTGCCATTTTGATGGATGCCGATACGGGGACGGTTATTTTTGAGAAAAACAGTCATGATCAGCTGCCTCCGGCGAGTATTACAAAGATTATGACCATGCTGCTGACGATCGAAGCCATT
This sequence comes from Paenibacillus sp. PvP094, assembly GCF_040546835.1. Taxonomy (NCBI): domain Bacteria; kingdom Bacillati; phylum Bacillota; class Bacilli; order Caryophanales; family Paenibacillaceae; genus Paenibacillus; species Paenibacillus sp. PvP094. The sequence goes on from NZ_JBEPOM010000001.1 coordinate 4,257,536, forward strand.
GATTCTGGCAAGCTGAAGCTGACGGATAAGGTGAGAGCGAGTGAATATGCTGCATCCATGGGTGGTTCACAGATTTTCCTTGAACCTGGCGAAGAGATGACTGTTGATGACATGTTGAAAGGAATCGCCATGGCTTCCGGTAATGATGCATCTGTTGCGATGGCAGAGAAAATTGCCGGATCAGAAGAAGCTTTTGTACAGCTGATGAATGAACGGGCGAAAGAGCTCGGCATGAAAGATACTCACTTTGCCAATTGTAACGGACTGCCAGTGGAGAATCATTATTCTTCCGCACATGACATTGCGCTGATGAGCCGTGAACTGCTGAAACATTCAGGCATTACGAAATACACAGGAGCATACCAGGACTACCTTCGTAAAGATACGGAAAAGCCCTTCTGGCTGGTGAATACCAATAAACTGGTCCGTTTCTACTCAGGCGCAGACGGTCTGAAAACGGGTTATACATCAGAAGCCAAATTCTGCTTGTCGGCTACCGCTATGAAGGACGGACTGCGTACGGTTGCAGTAGTGCTGGGTGAACCGAATACGAAAACTCGAAATGCTGAAGTGTCTTCGATGTTCGACTATGCGTTCGGACAATACACAATGAAACCTTTGTACAAAGCAGGGGATCAGCTCGGCAGTCTGAAAATTGAAAAAGGGGAAGTCGCTGAGCTGCCGCTGACGGCTACGCAAAATTATAGTGTGCTGATGCGCAAAGGCGCCAAATCCGATGAGTTCCGCCATGAGCTGTTAATGGCAAAAGAAGTGAAAGCACCCGTCAAGGCTGGTCAGAGCGTAGGCAAGCTTGTCGTGTACCAAGGAAACGAGGTCATCAAGGAGTTCGATATCCAGGCCCCTCAGGATGTGAATAAAGCTGGATGGTGGAAGCTGTTTAAACGAACAACATCGAACCTGTTTGATTAAACGCGATTTGCGCGTTCTGCATACATTCCTTGAACGTATTTTGTAGTTAAATAGGGGTTTTCTTCTAGTTTTGTCGGGGGGCAGGAAAAGCCTTCGGAAACGTAGAAATCCTTGTTCAAGACTGGGAGGAGAGTGAGCAAACGTGAACTTGCATGTGGAAATGGAACATCACCGCGGGATTCTGATTGTGCGATTATCCGGGGAGCTGGATCACCATACAGCCGATATGGTTCGAATGCAAATGGATGAGGCCATCCAACGCAGACAGTGTGAACATCTGGTGCTTAGCCTGAAAGATCTTCAATTCATGGACAGTTCGGGTCTGGGTGTCATATTGGGCAGATACAAACTCATTAAAAATAAAGGCGGCAAGATGGTTGTATGTGATGTTAATCCGCCGGTCTATCGTTTGCTGGAAATGTCGGGTTTGTTCAAGATCATGCCGATTTACGAAAATGAGGGAACAGCTCTCTCGGGTCTGGAGGTCGTCTCATGAGTGAAGGTACGGGAACAAATTTCATGAATTTGCAATTTGCGGCCAAGTCGGAGAACGAATCGTTCGCAAGGGTGACTGTCGCGGCATTTATCTCCCAGCTTGATCCTACAATGGACGAGCTCAGCGATTTGAAGACGGTTGTCTCGGAAGCCGTGACGAACAGTATCATCCACGGGTATAACAACAATCCCGAGGGTGTCGTGTCCATTCAGGCGCAAATTCGCGAAGACATGATTACAATTATTGTGGAAGATCGCGGAGAAGGAATCGAAGACCTGGAACTGGCCAAACAGCCGCTATATACGTCCAAACCCGAACTTGAGCGGTCGGGCATGGGCTTCACCATTATGGAAAACTTCATGGATGAATTCGAAGTCAGCAGCGAGCCCGGCAGAGGCACCTCCATCAAGATGAAGAAGAGGATTGAATCCAAGAAAGCAATGTATAATTAGGGGTTGGTCTAATGGATGCTGAAGTGAAACCATCTTCACAGACCTATTTGGACGATGCCGAGGTCAAACGGCTGATTGCGCTCAGTCAGTCGGGTGACCATGTCGCACGGGATACGCTGGTGAACTGCAACATCAGACTTGTCTGGTCGGTCGTCCAGCGCTTTATGAACAGGGGATATGAACCGGAGGATCTGTTCCAGATTGGTTGTATCGGCCTGCTCAAATCGGTGGACAAATTCGACCTTAGTTATGATGTGAAGTTCTCTACCTATGCGGTACCGATGATCATCGGAGAGATTCAACGTTTCCTGCGGGATGACGGAACCCTCAAGGTTAGTCGTTCCCTGAAGGAAATGGCGAATAAAGTCCGCAAAAAAAGGGACGAACTGTCCAAACACCTTGACCGTCTGCCAACGATCAAGGAAGTGGCTGAACAGCTGGGGGTGACCCCGGAGGAGGTTGTTTTTGCCCAGGAAGCGAACAAACCGCCGACGTCTATTCATGAGACCGTGTTTGAGAACGACGGGGATCCGATTACATTGATGGACCAGATTGCCGACGAATCTCAGGAACGCTGGTTTGATAAGCTGGCGCTCAATGAAGCGATCGGCGGCCTTAGTGAGCGGGAACGACTGATCGTTTATCTACGGTATTACAGGGATCAGACGCAGTCGGAGGTCGCTACTAGGCTGGGGATTTCTCAAGTTCAGGTTTCCCGGCTGGAGAAAAAGATACTACAATCGATTCGCGATCAAATCGCGCAGTAGATGGTGGAGTGCGGACTCCAACACGGTTACCGAATCGCCAATATACGACAACTAACAACCTTTCATCGCGCACCTAACGCGAGTGAGGTTGTTTGTCGTTCGACCGTTTAGATGATCCTGAGCGATTGTATTGCATGACCAGAATCAACCCGATAATACAGGCTGTACCCAGCCATTGATAGAAACCAAAGGGTTCATGGAGCCATACGACGGTTGTAGCAACGGCAGCCAGAGGTTCAGCACTTCCAAGCAGGCTGGTCTCCTTGGGTGTAAGGCTTTTTAAACTCGCAATGTAGAACCAAAAAGCAATCATCGTCCCGAAGATAATCGTAAATACCAGATACCCGTATGTTTCAGTAGAGATGCTGGCAAAGTTCGCTTTCCATGGCGGGTGAATCAAACTAAGGCCCAGACCACCAATAATCATGGCCCAGCCAACGATAACAAGTGAGTCAAATTTCTTAATCAGCTGTACAGCATAAAGTGTATAGAATGCAGCGGCTACCCCGGACAATAACCCCCAGATCACCGCAAGCCAGGAGACAGATAACTGCGTAACCGAGCCATTCGTCAGCAGTAGAAAACAGCCCAGGAGTGCGAGGATGCCGCATGCAAGGTCCTTGCGCGTGAGCGCCGACTGCTTCCGCAGTGCGATGTAAATCATGATCATGATGGGGGAAAGGTACTGAAGGAGAGTGGCAACCGCGGAGTTGCCGTGTTTAATGGAAGCCATATACGTATACTGTACGGCGAGCATACCTGCTAATCCAAATAGGATCAGTTGTACAGCTGTCTTTTTATTTCTCCATACATCAATAATCTGAGACTCTACTGTGTGTAAAAGATTGAATAACCAGAAGCAGGGTACCCGCGCTCAGCAATCGAACAGTTACATACCAATTGACTTCAATACCATCCAGTTGAAACAGTTTTTGGGATACGGTTCCTCCGATCCCCCAGCAGATGGCCCCTGTTAGAACGAGCAGGATACCCGATAGCTTGGAACTTGCAGATGTTGTCACTCTTGATCGCCTCACCTTAAATATAAGAATAGTGCTATATTAAGGAGAAATGCGATATATTAATATCAATATTACACGTAAAAATATAAATATATTGAGATGAGGCTTATGCAAAAGACTGAATTTATCATTGATCAAAATTTGAAGGAAATGACGAAGCATCGGACCGAAACTTTACCTGTTGCCTGTTATGAAACAACCATTGTGAATAATATACACGGACACATCCCCTTACACTGGCATGATGAATTGCAGTTTGTTGCGGTTCTCCAAGGGACAGTGTTGTTCCATATTAACGACCAAATAATTCGTGTATCCAAAGGTGATGGCATTTTTATTAACAGTGGAGTTCTGCATATGGCCGAAGATCATGGAGGGAACAATAACTGCATCTATCTATGTCTGAATTTGACGCCCCAACTTGCAGCGCCTTCAGATCTGTACGTTAAGTATGTGCACCCCTATATAACGGCTACCAATTTGCCTTTTCTCTATATAGATGGGGGCATTGCCTGGGGAGCACGGATTTTGGAGGCCATCAGGTTAATTAGAACGGAGCTTGTGAGTCAAGCGCCCTATTACGAATTGAAGGTTGCTTCAGCGCTGCTGGATATGTGGACGCTTCTCATTAAGAACGGATATGCGTTGGAGCATGATGCATCCGAGATGACCAGGAGCAGAAGAATGAAGGATATGCTGCAGTGGATTCATCTGAACTATGCCGATCCGGTCAGGTTGGAGGATATTGCAAGGATGGGACAGTTAAGCCGATCGGAGACATGTCGGTATTTTAAGCAAATCCTGCGAACTACACCCATGCAATATGTTATGGATTACAGGATCCAGAAAAGCATTGAACTTCTGCGGCTCTCCGACCGCAGCATCACCGAAATCGCGTATGAGGTCGGTTTTAACAGCACGAGCTATTACATTAACCAGTTTCGGAAAAGCATGAAAAAGACGCCTTTACGATTCAGAAGAGAGCTCGTCGAGAAGAAACAAGAGGAACGAATCGATTAACCGTCTTTCTGCCAGGTTATCCAGTCTAGTCGCCACATGGCGGCTTTTTTTGTTGTGGAATAGGTTGTTTGTTCACCTTCCTTCTGCCACTTCCCAGCATATTTATTATATTCTTTTGGAAAGCGGGGACACGTGCAGCGGAGGGATGGATTCGGTCAAGGGAGCGAAGCGCTCGCCTTTAGCACCGGATTTCCTCCTTGAAAAGGAGTGATCAAGAAATCCGGGGATAACAGCGGTCAGTGACCGATCCATCCCGGAGCATCTGCTTGTCCCACGACCTTTTTCCAACCCGAATGTAATAAATTTGCACATTCTTCAAATACTAACCTAAATTACGCAGTAAAGGAGTGTTTCGGATGTCTCTGACACCCACTCCAACGGTCTATATTCGTCTGCGCAGCCGTATCCGCATCCAGAGGGGCAGAGGCGTCAAGCTTGGTGATATCGCTCATGTGTTAACCTCTCCGGAAGATGGGGAACGAAGGCTGCTTGAGCTTGAACTGCTGCGCCCGGGACCGGAGGACGGCAATCTGATCCTGATTGACATTTTGCAGATCATCCCTCAGATACGGCGCATGCTGCCGGAAGTTACCGTCGAACTCATTGGTTCGGGGCATACGCTGGTTGAGGTCGTTGCGGGAACGGGCAAACCTTCCAAATCGCTGTTCATCCTGGTCTGGCTGCTGTTGTTCTTTGGATCGGCACTGACCATCATGAATTTCCATGCAGATGTGAACATGCAGGAAGTTCAGATTCGAATCGTTGAAATGATAACGGGTCGCCGGGACGAGCATCCTTATTTGTTTCAGGTGGCATACTCCATCGGAATCGGGTTTGGTATGGCTGTATTCTTTAATCATTTATTCAAGAAAAAGTGGAATGAAGAACCTACTCCGCTTGAAGTGGAAATGTTTTTATATCAGCAAAATGTAGACAAGTTTGTCGTCATTGAGGAAACCGAACGAATGCATGAGCAGGAACGCGGGGAGATGAATGCCGATGAGCGTTCTTAATGGAGCGATCAGTATTGTACTTGGGATTGCGGGAGGAGTTGCCGTAGGAAGCGGCGTGATCGCCCTCATACTCGTGCTTGATATGATCCCCAGATTGGCGCAGCTCACCCGTTCTTATGACAAAACGCATTGGTATGAAGGAGCATTGATCGGAGGGTCGCTCGTTGGAACCATTGCTGATTTCTGGCATTGGAAGGTACATGGAATATTGATCCTGAGTCCAATAATTGGGTGCTTTTGCGGTGTGTTTATCGGTCTGCTTGCCGCGGCACTGACCGAGGTATTAAATGTGCTGCCAGTACTTGCTAAACGTCTGGGCATGAAATCGTATCTGTTTGGACTGCTGCTGGCCATGATTTTGGGAAAAATGACAGGTTCCTTGTTTGACTTTTTTGTATATCAGCGTTAGGTCAAGGAATCGAAGGAGGAAAGAAAATGGATGTGAGATCTGACAGTGCTGGACATGGTTCAGGTGAGGGAGTACCCGAAGAGCTGATGCACAAGACGCCTTATGAAATTCAAAAGGAAGAGGAGCGCAGGGCGTACGAAAAAAAGAAGCAGGATGAGATGTCCGATAGTGTTGAAGAATCGGTACAGTACTGGCAGGATAGGGATGATATCTCCGCTCGCATGAGTGAGAACAAGTATACATTGAAGCAGGTTTTGGGTCTCGGGGAGTCCTTTGATGTCAATATGAGAGAGATGGTCCTGGGAGGCAAAAATGTTGGATTATTGATGCTGACGGGATTTGCAAAAGACGAAATTTTGCTGGAAGTCTTGAAAAGGCTGACATACCTTACTCCTGATCAAATATCAGGCCATGCGCTTAAGTCGTATTTCGATTGCTACATTCCACATATCCAGGTAGAGAAAGTCGATAAAATGAGTGCTGTCATCAACAAGGTTCTTACGGGTATGAGTGCTTTGTTTGTTGAAGGGGACCGCTCTGTATTAGTGATGGATACCCGGAGTTATCCGGTTCGCTCACCCGAAGAACCTTCTCTCGAACGAGTTGTCCGGGGGTCAAGGGACGGCTTTACCGAAACACTTCTGACCAACGTGACTTTGGTGAGACGCAGGATTCGCGACCCTGGATTGAAGTTCGAGATCATGCAAGTGGGCCGGAGAACTCAAACCGATGTTTGCGTGGTGTACATCGATGATATCGTCGATAAAGTGCAGGTGGATTCGGTCCGCGAAAAAATCAAACGGGTAGATATCGACGGTATACCGGCAGCAGATAAACAGCTGGAGGAAGCGATTATCAATAAGGGATGGAACCCTTTCCCTCTGGTGCGCTACTCGGAACGGCCCGATGTTACGGCATCTCATCTGCTTGAGGGCAGGGTCGTCATTTTCGTCGATACATCGCCAAGTGTGATGATTTTGCCTACAACCTTCTTCGATCTGTGTGAACATGCAGAAGAGAACAGACAGACTGCTTTTATGGGGACTTACTTGCGTTGGGTCCGCTTTGCTGGCATATTAATCTCATTGTTTTTGCTGCCGCTCTGGATGCTGATGGTGATCGATCCTGCGCTCAAACCGGCGGGACTGGATTTTATTGGTCCTCAAGAGAATGTGAAGCTGCCCATCATTTTGCAGTTCCTGTTAATTGAGCTTGGGGTCGATTTGTTGCGAATGGCAGCGGTTCATACCCCGACACCTCTTGCATCGGCAATGGGCTTGATTGCAGCCATATTGGTCGGGGATATCGCTGTAAAAACGGGATATTTTGTCAATGAGGTCGTTCTGTACATGGCTATTGCTGCCATCGGTATGTTTGCGACACCAAGCTATGAGCTTGGGCTTGCGAATCGGCTGGTAAGGCTGTTTCTGCTGATCGCTGTTGCCATTTTTAAGGTGCCGGGGTTTGTGGTAGGTACAACACTGCTTGTTATAGCGCTGACTATACACCGGTCCTATAATTCCTCTTACTTATGGCCGTTTATACCTTTTAATGCAAAGGCTCTGGGGAACTTCCTGTTCCGTATGCCTTTGCTTGAAAGTAAGAAACGTCCATCATTCAACAAAACAAGAGATAACACCAAAATGTCCGACGATCCGGACGGTGAAAAGCGAAAAAGTAAAAAACACAAATGATCTGCCTAAAAATCCATTCTTCTCGCTGACGAATTTGATATACTGGTGTAAAATCATTGGAATAGAAGAAGCTGTTCCAGTATATAAAAAAGTGAGGAATGCTGATTATGTATTTACATGGTACAAGTAAAATAAATGCTCATGGCCATCTGGAAATTGGCGGAGTAGATGCAACGGACTTGAAAGAACAATTTGGAACACCACTGTATGTTGTGGACGAGCAATTGGTTCGCGATCGCTGCAGAGAATACATGGATGCATTCCGTGCTTCTGGACTTGGTTTCCAAGTTGCATATGCAAGCAAAGCGTTTTGCGTTATGGCGATGTGTGCTCTTGCTGCGGAAGAAGGGCTCTCACTGGATGTGGTTTCGGACGGTGAACTGTTTACAGCACTGCAAGCAGGATTCCCTGCTGAACGCATTCATTTCCACGGCAATAACAAAACATTGGAAGAGATCGAAATGGCACTTGATGCCGAGATCGGCTGCTTCGTTGTGGACAATTTCAATGAATTGCACTTGCTGCAGGCTGTAGCTGCGGAGAAAAATCGTCAAGTGAACATTCTGCTTCGTGTGACGCCTGGTGTTGAGGCGCATACGCATGAATATATTTCCACAGGTCAAACGGATTCGAAATTTGGATTCGATATCGGTAACGGAACGGCATTTGAAGCGATTGAGCTCGCTTCCAAACAGTCCAACTTGGTATTGCTGGGTGTGCACTCCCACATCGGTTCTCAGATTTTTGAGGTGGAAGGTTTCCAAATGGCGATTCAGCGTGTAGCTGAATTCGCTGCGAGTGTATATGAGCGTATTAACGTAGCGTTCAAAGTGGTTAACCTGGGCGGTGGATTCGGTATCCGCTATACAGAAGGGGATACTCCGCTTGAAGTGGCTCAGTATGTAAAAGCCATCACGGATGCTGTTAAAAATCACTTTGCCCAAATTGGATATGACGTTCCTGAAATCTGGGTAGAACCAGGCCGCAGTATTGTTGGTGAAGCAGGTACGACACTGTACACCGTTGGTACGAGCAAAGATATCCCTGGTGTGCGCAAATATGTTGCAGTTGATGGCGGGATGACGGACAACCCGCGTCCAGCACTGTATGAATCCAAATATGAAGCTGTACTCGCCAACCGCGCTAATGAGTCTGCTCAGGAGACCGTGTCGATTGCCGGCAAATGCTGCGAGAGCGGCGATATGTTGATCTGGGATCTGGACCTGCCTAAAGTTCAGAGCGGGGATCTGCTTGCCGTTGCCTGCACAGGTGCGTACAACTACTCCATGGCAAGCAACTATAACCGAATTCGCCGTCCGGCAGTCGTGTTTGTTAAAGACGGCCAAGGTGATGTTGTTGTACGTCGCGAAACGTACCAGGACATCATTCAGAATGACCTCGTGCCTGAGCGTATCGCTAAACAGCCTGTAACCCGTTAATGTTAAGAAATACGAAATAGTAAAAAAGACAAAAAGGAACATTCCTTTTTGTCTTTTTTTTTGCCTTTAGACCCAACATTTTCGAAAAAAATTGCGGTTTATTTTGCGGTTGGACTCATTTCGGTGTACACTAAGAAAAGTGCTATAAAGCTTGGCCCAGGGTCATGCAGGATGGCACCACTAACGATGGTCAATACGAAAGGAGTCATTTACATATGGCGAAACAAGCGAAAATCAAAATGGCAAACGGCGGAGAAGTTCTAATCGACCTGTTCGATCAAGAAGCTCCAAACACAGTGGCAAACTTTGAGAAACTGGCTAACTCCGGCTTCTACAACGGTCTTGTATTCCACCGCGTAATTCCAGGCTTTGTCGCACAAGGCGGATGCCCTAACGGAACGGGTGCAGGTGGCCCAGGATACACAATCAACTGTGAGATCAACCCGAACAAACATGAGCGCGGAACACTTGCAATGGCACATGCAGGCCGTAACACAGGTGGAAGCCAGTTCTACATCTGCTACCAGCCACAGCCGCATCTGGATGGACAACATACCGTATTTGGTAAAGTAACCAAAGGTATGGAGTTCGTAGATGCTTTTGAAGGTCGCGACAAAATGGAAACTGTTGAAGTCGTAGAAGTTTAATCGTTATCCTAATTGATAAAAATGGCCGTTTCGTTGATAAGACGAAGCGGTTTTTTTATATCCTTTTGCTTATTAAAAGTTAGTATGTGACAAAAAGGAACAAAAAACAATTGATTTTTCGGCGTTAAAGTGCTAACATCCAATTAATAACGAAAGCGATCCTTCAGGGCAGGGTGCAATTCCCTACCGGCGGTGATGCACCTGTGTGAGGATATTTATCCAGCACTGTTGCAAAGTCCGTGACCTGTCTGCCTGTGGCAGATGGCTGATCTGGTGCAATTCCAGAACCGACAGTATAGTCTGGATGGGAGAAGGAGAGGATGCAGCCCTAATTGGACTGCATTCCGCAGATGCGTTGCTGCACAGCATGAGACGAGGTTTTATTTCTGTGCAGGGAATGTCGGTTATCCGGCGGTTTCCATACATATGCCACATCATAGAAGCTCTTTACCTGTAATTGTGTTCTTTAGGTATGTGTTTGCTTTCACTTGCCTGAAATGGAATTATGGCGGAGTGCTGTTGGCAATCGTATCAACGACATCCTGCTGGTGACACATGTCTCTCATCATCCCTACCCGAACGATAGTTCGAGTGGGGATTTTTTATTTGGATATGGTATAACCGCCTCTCTGCTCGATGGGAGGCCTATAATCTAAGATTCTAACCGTGGGGTGACCGGACTTGGAAATGATCAATGATGAATTTTATATGGGGCTTGCGTTGGATATGGCAGAACGTGCACAAGGGCAAACGGGGATTAACCCTGTCGTCGGATGTGTTGTTGTAAAAGAAGGCCGGGTTGTAGGTCTGGGAAGTCATCTCAAGCGGGGTACGGGCCATGCGGAGGTACACGCATTGAATATGGCTGGCAGCGATGCTGAGGGCAGTACGGTCTATGTTACGTTGGAGCCTTGCAGCCATTATGGCAAGACGCCGCCATGCAGCGAACGTTTGATTCACGAGAAAGTGAAGCGTGTCGTGGTGTGTTGTGAGGATCCAAATCCGCAGGTATCCGGCAGAGGAATCAGTATGCTGCGTCAACAAGGCATTGAGGTTGAAGTTGGCGTTCTGCGTGAGCGCGGAAGACGTCTGAATGAAAAATTCATTAAGTACATTACCACCGGTTTGCCGTTTGTCACCTTAAAAACGGCATCCACGCTGGATGGTAAAATTGCAACCCGCAGTGGAGACAGCAAATGGATCTCCAACGAACCCGCACGGGAAATCGTACATGTACTTCGCCATCGTCATCAGGGCATCATGGTTGGTGTAGATACAGTTATTGCAGACAATCCGGAGCTGACCACCCGCCTCCAAGTGGAAGGGATCAGTCCTGTGCGAATTGTTGTCGATTCGAAGCTGCGTCTCCCGGTTGGAGCCAAGATGGTCAAGGATGGACTAGCACCGACATGGGTACTTACGACTGATGAGGCGAGCCCTGAGGCGGCCGAACGTCTGGAAGCCTACGGTGTAGAAATTATTCGCTGTGGTCCAGGACCACGTGTGGATTTGCTGAGTGCGCTTAGCAAGCTGGGAGAACGGGAAATCGGCTCCATCCTGCTTGAAGGCGGAGGCACATTGAATGGTGCCATGCTGGAAGCCAAATTGGTCGATCGGCTGTTGATGTTTATCGCTCCAAAGATTGTGGGCGGATACGACACACCGGGAAGCTTCCGATTTGAAGGGGTGGAGCGCATGAGTCAGGCCATTCAATTGAATCAGCTGGAAATTGAGCAAGTTGGAGATAATATCAGTATTGGCGGAATCCCTGTCTGGCCTGAATAACGGATCGAATGAGCAAGGCAAGATATAAGCATAAGGAGGCGGCAGCATGTTTACCGGTTTGGTGGAAGAGGTCGGTCAGATTCGGCGTATCGGTCGAAAAGGCGAAGCATTGGTCCTGAATATCGGAGCTTCCGCCATCATGGACGATCTGAAGATTGGTGACAGTGTATCTGTAAACGGAGTATGTCTTACGGCAACGACGCTGGAAAGCGGAGGATTTACCGCAGATGTCATGCCTGAAACCTACCGTCATACCAATCTGAGTCAGCTGCAATCAGGCAGTAAAGTGAACCTGGAACGGGCGATGCAGTCGGGTGGGCGTTTTGGTGGCCACATTGTACAAGGACACGTGGATGGTACGGGAGTCATTGGTGGGATCACACGTGATCAGAATGCGGTTGTTTTTGAGATCAAACCTGACGACCACGAACTGTTCAAATATTTGATTCCAAAGGGCTCGGTAACCCTCGATGGCATTAGTCTCACCGTGGTGAAGACAACAGAAGCCTCGTTTACCGTATCGATTATTCCCCATACCATTGGAGAAACGGTGCTTCAGGTGAAAAAACCGGGGGATACCATCAACATTGAATGTGACATTTTAGGGAAATATGTGGACCATCTGCTCCATTACGGCAAAGGGCATCCCGAAACGGGTGCTGGCAAACCGAAAAGCATCAGTGAAGAGTTTTTGGCCAACCATGGCTTTGCATAAGGAACATAACCATTACAAAGAGAGACTGGAGGGGAACTTATGTCAGATCAATCCATACTAGATCCCATAGAGGAAGCGATATACGATTTGATGCGCGGCAAACCCGTCATTGTTGTGGATGATGAGGATCGGGAGAATGAAGGGGACTTTATTGCGCTGGCAGAGAAGGCTACACCTGAAGTCATCAACTTCATGATTACCGAGGGCAGAGGCCTGGTCTGTGTTCCCATTACGCAGCAGCGTGCGGATGAGCTCAATCTGAAACCGATGGTTCAGCAAAATACGGACTTCCATGGAACGGCATTTACAGTTTCCGTGGATCACAAGGATACAACAACAGGCATATCTGCACATGAACGATCCATTACGGTGAAGGGTCTAATTGATCCGGAAGCCAAAAGCAGTGATTTTCGCAAGCCGGGGCATATGTTCCCGCTCATTGCCAAAGACGGAGGAGTGCTCCGCCGCGCCGGGCACACGGAAGCTGCTGTTGATCTGGCGATCATGTGCGGTTCCTATCCGGCTGGTGTGATCTGTGAGGTCATCAAGGAAGATGGCACGATGGCGAGACTGCCTGATCTGCAGGAGATTGCCCGCAAGCATGACCTGAAACTGATTAGTATTCAGGACATGATCCGTTACCGTAATGAAAAGGAACAGCTGGTTCAACGTGAAGTGGCTGTCCGCATGCCTACGGATTTTGGCGAGTTTCAAGCAGTGGCCTATACGAATGCAGTGGACAACAAAGAGCATGTAGCCTTGGTCAAAGGTGAAATCGACTCTTCCAAGCCCGTATTGGTTCGTGTTCACTCCGAATGTCTTACAGGCGACGTATTCCACTCCCATCGCTGTGACTGCGGACCGCAATTCGATGCAGCACTCAAACAGATTCATGATGAAGGCAATGGCGTTCTGCTCTATATGAGACAGGAAGGCCGGGGCATTGGACTGATTAACAAACTCAAAGCCTATAAGCTGCAGGAGGAAGGTCTGGACACTGTAGATGCCAACCTGAAACTGGGGTTTGCCGCTGATCTGCGTGATTATGGTATTGGTGCACAGATTCTGAAGGATCTCGGCGTTCGCCAAATTCGTCTGTTAACGAATAATCCCCGCAAAATCAAAGGCCTTGAAGGTTATGGTCTTGAAGTGGTGGAGCGTGTTCCCATCCAGATGGAAGAGAACGAGGATAATACGCTTTACCTGCATACCAAGCAGGCGAAGCTGGGGCATATGTTGAAGTTCGATGATATCGAACAGAACGAAGAGAAAAACTAATCTTTTTTCATGTAATTTATGGAAAAATAAATGCTCACAAATCGGTTAATTACATTACATTACATTATACATTAGAGGAGATGACTTAAATGCCGAACTTTTTTGAAGGACATTTGGTATCGGAAGGTTTAAAATATGGAGTGGTTGTAGGACGTTTTAATGAATTTATTACAAGTAAATTGCTCAGCGGAGCACTCGATGCGTTCAAACGTCACGGGGTGCAGGACAGTGAAGTCGACGTAGCCTGGGTTCCAGGAGCATTCGAAATCCCGCTGATTGCACAGAAAATGGCGGAGAGCGGCAAATATGACGCTGTCATTACACTGGGAACGGTTATTCGTGGCTCAACGACACATTATGATTATGTGTGCAACGAAATGGCAAAAGGAGTGGCAGCTATTAACCTCAAAACCGGCGTGCCAACGATCTTTGGTCTGGTTACAACGGAGAATATTGAACAAGCGATTGAACGTGCTGGTACGAAGGCTGGTAACAAAGGTTGGGATGCTGCCACGGCTGCAATCGAAATGGCGAACTTGACGAAACAGCTAAAATAGTGCTTATTTAATGTAGTGCCCTGCTCTGCGCAGACGAATTCGGGAGATCGGATTCGGCGGCTTAGCGGGGTTTTGTATTTTTCTGGCGGGAGGATTCGTCTAGTGACGGTAGTTACATATAAACTGGAAACTTTTGAAGGGCCTTTGGATCTGCTGCTTCATCTGATCGATAAGGCAGAAATTCATATCCAGGATATTCCCATCAGCGATATTACCGATCAATATATGGCGTATCTGCATTCGATGCAGGAATTGGAGCTGGATATTACGAGTGAGTTTTTGGTAATGGCAGCAACGCTTCTGTCCATCAAGAGCAAACTTTTACTGCCCAAACCACCGGTGATTGAGGACTTTGAGGATTATGATTATATGGAAGAAGAAGATTATGATCCACGTGCGGAGCTGATTGCACGTCTGATAGAATATCGCAAATACAAAGGAATAGCCCGTCATCTGCATGAGCGGGAATGGGAACGGAGCCTTATTTTCTCCAAAGAGCCTGAGGACCTGAGGCCGTATATGCCTGTGGAGACCCAATCAAATCCGGTAGAGGGTTTGCATACTTCGGATCTGATTGCCGCTTTTCAGAAGGCACTGCGCAAGGCAGAGAAGCGTACAACGGTTACACGAATTCAGCGCGATGAGATCTCGGTGAAGGATCGTATACGTGATGTCGTTGGAGCACTGGAGAGTATGGGACCGGGAGGAAGGCTGTTATTTTCCAAACTGCTGGATGATCAGATTTACCGGCATGAAATTGTTGTCACATTTTTGGCCGTACTGGAACTGATGAAGATGAAACAGATTGTCTGTTATCAGGAACGGATGTTTGAGGATATCGTTATGGAGTGGAGAGGGGAAGCAAGGAATCATGGATTTTCCGAAATTGAAGTCGATTATTGAGGGGCTGCTCTTTTTGTCCGGAGAGGAAGGTCTAAGCATCAAACAAATTGCTGAGATCGTGGATCAGCGGGTAGAACTGGTATCAGATGCCGTAGAGGAAATGATCGCTGACTTCATGAACCAGGGACGAGGCGTTCAAATTCTCAAAATTGCGGGAGTGGTCCAGTTGGGAACGCTGCCGGAGCATGCTGCGTATTTTGAAAAGCTGGCTTATTCTCCTGCACGGACCTCGTTATCTCAGGCTGCACTTGAAACACTCGCCATTGTGGCTTATCGTCAGCCCATTACACGGGTTGAGATCGAAGAGATTCGCGGTGTGAAATCCGAACGGGCCATCCATACACTGGTCAATAAGGATTTGATTCAAGAAGTAGGACGAGCTGAGGCGATTGGACGACCTATATTGTACGGAACAACCAAATCGTTTCTCGACTATTTTGGACTTGCTTCACTTAAAGATCTTCCGGAACCGGGCTTGTTTGAAGACTCCGAGAATCTGGAAGAAGAGACACAGCTGCTGTTCAACAAGCTGGATGGACAACAGGTGGACTTGGGAAGCACGGATCAGAATGATTTTGATCATGAAAATATGCATAACAATCATGAGGTTCATGACGAGGATCTGGACTCGTAAGAACGAATTGTTCATAGGAAACAGTAATAAACCGGTGCCTGATAAGGTGGCGGTTTTTTTGCGTGCCATGAACCCTTAGCAAACGTGGAGAATTTCAACTCTTGAATGGAATTTTCAGGTCAGCCGTGAATTATTTCCTATATAGAGTGTCATACTAGACTTGTAAAGAATTGAGGGCTTGGAGGTAAGGCCTGTGTGGATTTGGCTTGGAGGAATCGGCTTGTTCGCCGCACTGCTGCTTGCCGCTGTTCTCATCTCGAATGTTCATGTGCATTTTACGTTCCGTAAACATAAAAGCGATGATTTCGCGCGGATCAACATCCGCCTTTTCTACGGAATTGTACGAATTAACTATGAAATACCAAGTATCGTCTTTCGTAACATGAAAGAAGGTTTCCTGGTGAAAACCGAACAGCATGTCAATCATACGTACGGAGAAGCAGAAGGGCATGAGCGTATCAACAAACGTAAAGTGAAAAAGTGGGCAAAAGACGTGAAGATCATGATGAGGGCTACGGATGCACTCAAAATCTGGGCAAGACAGACGCTGAACCGTGTACATATAACCCAGCTGTCTTGGTCAACCCGAATAGGTATCGGAGATGCAGCGCACACCGCTATTCTTACGGGCTGGGTATGGAGCATCAAGTCGATTATCATCGGTTTTTTGTCGTATCAGATTCAATTTAAACGTCCGCCCATGCTTGAAGTGGTTCCTGTTTGGGAAGATGAGATGGAGTTTCAAACGGAACTGAACTGCAAAATGAAAATTCGTATTACGGCGGTTATGCTCGCTGGAGTGAGGCTAATGACACGGGTTCTAGAAGTGGATGGCGGATGGCGGATGTGGCTGAAAATACTACGGGAACAACGGCGCAGACACAAGAAAAAATTGAAGGAACAACAAGGCTAATTGGGATAAGTGCAGTTCGTTACTGTATTTTGGTTGCAATAGGTTCTGAAATCGTGAAGTGTCTCCAAGAATGTTGGGTGCTGTTTCCTTGCTTGTTCTGCACTGAGACTTACATAGTCTGTTCAGGTTTGGGGATGATATGGTTAGATCAAACCTAGTTCAAATTGAAACTGGAGGGAATTCAAATGTCAGATCATCCAATTCAAGGCTTAATGGAAACCGCAATGGAGAATATCAAGGCCATGGTGGATGTTAATACCATTGTTGGCGATGCGGTAGAAACACCAGACGGCACGGTTATTCTGCCGATCAGTAAAGTCGGTTTTGGATTCGCGGCTGGGGGCAGCGATTTCCATGTGAATGATGGAAAGAGCAAAGAAGGCGGCTCGGGCTCGGTCCCTGGTGCAAAGACTGAAAGTGCTCATTCAGCTAACGTTGCTTCACCATTCGGTGGAGGTAGTGGTGGTGGCGTATCCATCCGCCCGATTGCCTTCCTTGTTGTTGGAAAACAAGGCGTACACATCGTGCCACTGGACAACTCCACGCATCTGTTTGAGAAACTCATTGATTCTACACCTTATGTTCTTGACAGAATACAGGGGATGTTCCAGCGTAATACTTCGCAAAATGATGACTCTGGCGTACGCGTTACACCGGATCATACCACTTACAGCTAAGCCGTTTTATCTGGATCCCTTATCACAGATTTTTGTGAGAGGGATTTTTGCTGTTTGGAAAGATGGGACATACTTTAGGTTGTCCGAACATAAGTTAGTACAAGATTCCAGTGACCCGGAGGAATGAATTGATGCGAATGTTTAAGAAAGTAATGATTGGTTTGCTTGTACCGTTGATGCTTCTACCTTTCATACAAGTGGCTGAAGCTCAAGGAACGATCCCTGGCCCATCAACCCATGCGCAGAGTGCAGCGCTCATTGATGTGACTTCTGGAAGAATCCTATACAGCAAGGATGGGGATAAGGAACTGCGCATTGCCAGTTTGACCAAAATCATGACAGCCATTGTCGCCATCGAACAAGGGAAACTTGATGACAAAGTAAAAGTATCCTCAACTGCTTTTGCCAAGGAAGGGTCATCCCTTTATCTCAAATTGGGAGAAGAAATGACACTGGAAAACATGTTATACGGTTTAATGCTGAGGTCAGGGAATGACGCGGCTTCTGCTATCGCAGAGCATGTTGGTGGATCAGAAGAAGGCTTCGTCCTGTTAATGAACCAAAAGGCAGAGGAGATTGGACTTAAGCATTCCCATTTTATGAATCCACACGGTCTTGATGCAGATGGACACTATTCCACAGCCAATGACTTGGCCCGTTTAACGGCTTATGCACTGCACAATCCTGTTTTCAAACGAATCGTTGCTACAGAGGACAAATCAGCGCCTAATCCGAATGAGAGTTGGGAGTACTCCTGGCACAACAAAAATAAAATGCTGCGATTGTATGAAGGCGCTGATGGGGTGAAAACCGGATATACCAAAAAGGCGTTTAGGTGCCTGGTTAGCTCCGCAACCCGGAATGGTCAGCAACTGGCTGCTGTCACTTTAAATGATGGAAATGATTGGAATGATCATGCGCGCATGCTTGATTTTGGATTTGAGAATTTCCCTTTGGTGGAGATCGCTCAAAAAGAGCAGCCAGTGGCTAACACGGATGTTATAACGGGGCGTGGATTTACTTATCCTCTTGCGGAGAGTGAGAAGTCGGGCGTAACCAAAAGGCTGGTGCTAACGACCAATCCAACAGAGACCAGAAGCGAAAAGAATGAGGAGCAACTGGACTTCGGCCTCGCTGGGCGCATTGATCTTGAGCTTAAAGGGGAGTTTATTGGTTCAATCCCGGTGTATCGCAAAGGCAGCTACATTCCACCTGAGCCGAAGTCAGAAGAAGAAGCTCTTGGCGAGAACGGTGAAGTTTCAACATGGGCAACTGCATGGCGGGCGGTGCTAGGTCACTTGTTATCTCCATAATCATCAGGAAGCATGAGTACCTCATTTAACGTGAATCTGTGATGTACTGTGCTTCCAGAGGAGGTTTTAACGTCTTGATTAACGTAATCTGGCTTATGATGATTGTTGTTGGGTTTGGCTTTGCAGCTGCGAAAGGAAATATTGAAGTTGTTACCCAGGCTGCTTTTGATGGGGCGGCAACGGGGGTAACTGTATGTTTTGGATTAATTAGTGTGCTTGTGTTCTGGATGGGGATGATGAAAATGGCAGAAGATGCGGGATTGCTTGGCAAAATAGCCAAACTGCTGGGTCCGGTCGTAGCCTTTTTGTTTCCTGATGTGCCCCGGAATCATCCGGCTATGGGTTATATTTTGTCCAACATGAGCGCTAATCTGCTTGGTCTCGGCAATGCGGCAACACCAATGGGAATCAAGGCCATGCAGCAACTGCAGGAGCTGAATCCCGATAAACAAACGGCTTCCCCTGCAATGTGTACATTGCTCGCACTAAATACGGCAAGTATAACCATTATCCCAACCACCCTTATCGCCATTCGTTTGAACTACCATTCAGCCAATGCAACAGAGATTGTGGGCACCACGCTGATGGCAACGATTATCGCCACACTCGCCGCCATTATGGCAGATCGCTGGTATAGGAACAGGACCTTAAACAGACCGCCACGTGTTATAAAGAGCGGTAATTCCAGCATGAAAGGATGAATCCGTCATGTTAACCTTCATCAACTGGATTTCCGTCTGGGCCATTCCGGTTATTATCGCGTTCGTTCCCTTATATGCGTTTACTAGAAAAGTTCCGGTATATGAATCCTTTGTTGATGGAGCAAAAGATGGTTTTTCCACGGCGATCACCATTATCCCGCATCTGGTGGGAATGATGGTAGCAATCAGTGTTTTCCGGGCTTCAGGCGCACTGGATTATGTTATCAGTCTGTTCGCTCCGCTTGTATCCTGGGTGGGCGTTCCCGGAGAAGTACTGCCACTCGGCATATTACGTCCGTTAACCGGGACAGGCTCTCTTGCTTTTACAACGGATCTAATCAAAACATATGGCCCGGATTCCATGATCGGACGTATGGCTTCCACAATCCAAGGGAGCACAGATACAACCTTATATGTATTGACTGTTTATTTTGGAGCCGTTGGCATACGAAATGGCCGATATGCACTCAAAGTCGGATTGTTCTCTGACCTGGTCGGATTTATTGCTGCTCTGGCTATTTGTTTGATTGTTTTTGGTTAAAATATAACGACTCTCCTTCCGATATAATAGATGTGCTAGAATGGTAGCGGAGGAGGAGAGTGACGCATGCATAAAAGGATAAAACAAATGCTCCGCTTAGGTATGTCAAGCATCATTGCTGTTTCTTTGCTTGCTGGACAGACAGGAATGGCGGCTGCTCAGGCGGTCAATACGATTCATTTTACAGGTTACTTTGACAAACAACTGCGTGCACAAATGGCGGTTACTGCAGATTCATTCCCTGTGGTGAACGTTCGTCTGGTCAAGCAGGATGAGCCGGATATGGTGTACTATGACGTGGGAACTTCCATACTGATTTCAAAGGATGAGGTTCTGACCAACTACCATGTCGTTCAGGAGTTTGCTGAACTAAAGGATGGAGACGAAGGTACGTTAACCGTAGCGAGTCCAGGTCACTTGGAACGCCCCATTAAAGCTAAGATTATCAAGACAGACCCCGTAACTGATATGGCCTTGCTGAAGCTGGACAAGGACATGGTTGCAGAGCCGGTTACGTTCGCAAGCGCGAGGGATAACCAGATTGTATATACGATTGGATTTCCGAAGAACCCTGCCGGTGATCTGGTGCTGCTGGACGAAGAGTTTCCTTCAACCTATAATACGATTGCCAAAAGCCGGGTATACAGCAGTCAAGCTTCGGATGTGCCGGGCAAAAAGGGAATTGGCAGTATTGTGAAAGCCATGGCACAAGGCAATTCCGGGGGTCCTGTTCTCGATCAGAATAATCGGGTCATTGGTATGATGACATTTGTATATGGCGGAAAAACCTATTATATTACGTCGAAAACATTGCAGTCTTTCATCAAAGAAACCACATCACCTGCCAAGAAACAGATTGCTGTCGCAGGCAAGGTAACCAGTTAACCCTTGTCATTAACGTCAAGTGAATATACATATTCACAAAACTAAACATGCTCATCTTCGTAGTTCCTGTCATGGTGCAGGAAATGGGAAGATGGGCCTTTTTAATTAAATATGCACAAGTTCGTGGCTGAAAAAGGGCATTATCGCCTCCTGTTTACATTTTCCTTGGATTATCCTTGTGATTTCCCGCCTTGATGGGTATCATTAGTGTGAGGTGACATGACAAACATGGAAAGATTACAAAAAATTATCGCACAGGCAGGTATTGCATCTCGCCGTAAGAGCGAGGAACTGATCCTGTCCGGCAAAGTGGAAGTTAACGGGGAGGTCGTAACCGAACTGGGTACAAAAGCGAACCCCGAAGAGGATATGATTACGGTTAATGGAAAACCGATTCGCAGTGAAAAGAAAGTGTACTTGATGTTGAACAAGCCCAAAGGTGTGATCACGAGTGCCTCTGACCCGGAAGGACGGAAAATTGTATCCGACTATCTTAAAGGTGTCAAAGAACGTGTATATCCGGTGGGACGACTGGACTACGACACAGAGGGTCTGCTCATTTTGACCAATGATGGTGAGTTCGCTCACTTGCTGACGCACCCAAAACACCATGTACCCAAAACGTACTTGGCAACGGTCAAAGGCGTTCCGCATGGTACTGCCCTGGAGAAATTAAAGACAGGCATTATGCTGGATGACGGGATGACAGCTCCGGCAGAGGTGGAGTACAAGGATGTGGACACAGCTAACAATGAAGCTGTCATTTCCATTACCATCTACGAAGGTCGTAACCGCCAGGTAAGACGTATGTTCGAGGCGATTAACCACCCGGTAACGCGCTTGAAACGGATCTCCTTTGGTGGTATTTTGCTGCAAAACCTGAAACGGGGACTGACGCGTAATTTGACCAAAGAGGAAGTCAATAACCTGATTACACTTGCAAAATCGGAACCCGCCAAAAAAATGAAAAAAAGGTAATCTGAGGACACATAATTTTCATAAAACCGCCGCAGTTTTGTGACGAAATTCGCTATAATTGTTCATAGGATGTTCACAGTTGGGAGAGACGATGAACAATTACGAATCAGTCACTGCAAAGGGGAGCAGCACATGGGGAAATCAAGAAGAACGGTGCAAATCGTCATTTTGTTATTGATCCTGGTGTTGGGCGGATATGCGATCACCACATCGGTATCCGGCTCGAATGGCAAGCCGAAAGAAGGGGACAAGGCTCCTTCTTTTGAATTGCTGGGCCTGGATGGTCAAGTGCATACGTCTGAAGAATATGAAGGTAAGGCCATGGTGATCAATTTTTGGGGCACTTGGTGTGAGCCCTGTGTGAAAGAGATGCCGGCGCTTCAAGCTCAAGCAGACAAGTGGAAAGATCAGGGTGTTCAATTTATCGGCATTAATGCTGGAGAAGATCAGATGACCGTGGATAATTTTGTTCGTCAGGTGGGAGTCAATTTTCCGATTATGCTCGACCGGGACAAAACTTCGATTCGGGATTTCGGAATCTCGCCGATGCCTACAACCTTTTTCGTATCGAATACGGGCAAAATCTCTACCATTCATATCGGTCAACTTGATTTGGATACGCTTGACGCTCAAATTTCACAGCTGGCGAAGCAGCCCTGACAGGAGGTCTAGTCGTGTTCCAGAATACCAAATGTGAATGTGGACATCAGAACCCGGTCGGTACCGTACTCTGTGAAGCATGCGGTAAGCCGCTGCTCGAAGCTGAGGCTAAATCGAAAGAAGTTCTGGAAATGCGCTATGATGGCAGGGCCCGTCGTTCGCAGCGCAGCAACCCGAATATCATTGATCGTGTGTGGAACTTTTTTTCATCCGTGAAGATTGCGGTCTATCTGATTGTATTTACCCTTGTAGGGTCCATGTTGGGAACCATCTACCCTCAAGAGAGTACGTTTCTCAACATTGATCCATCTGTGTATTACAAAGAAACCTATGGACAGTTGGGCCATATCTATTACCTGTTGGGTCTGTCCCATACATACGAATCCTGGTGGTTCATCCTATTGCTAGTTATGATCGGGGCTTCACTTGTCATATGCAGTTTAGACCGGGTGCTTCCGCTCTATAAAGCACTCAACAAGCAAAAAATCCGTAAACACATGCAGTTTCTAACGAGGCAGCGTCTGGTATACCAAGGTCCCATTGAAGAGGGGGCAGAAGAATGGATTACGAAAGCGGTTACGCCGCTTAAAAAGAAAGGATATCGAGTGCATACAGAGGGAGGTGCGCTGCTGGCCGAGAAGCAACGATTCGCCCGGTGGGGACCCTATGTTATTCACATCGGTTTAATTATTTTTCTTCTGGCTGTGTTGGCCCGTGGCCTTCCCGGACTTAATCTGGACGAGCATGTTGCCTTTCCGGAAGGCGAGATTAAGAAAATCCCTAATACCTCTATGTACTTAAAAAACGAACAGTTCAATGTTGAATTTTACAGTGAAGAGGAAGTTCCCGAGCAGTTTCGAAATTTGAACAAAATTGTTCCAAAACTGTTCGAAACCAAAGTCGTGTTATATGAATGCACCGCCGATTGCTCGGATCTGTCCAAGAAGCCTCAATTAAATGAGGTTGCCCGGCATGATGTAAGGGTGAATCATCCATTAAACTATCATGGGTTGAAAGCGTATCAGTTCGATTACGACCTTACACCTACCATTCGCTCTGTAACTCCTGATTTGGTCGATGCCAAAACGGGGGAGAAGTACGGTTCATTCCAGATTGACATGGTCGATACAGAGCGCTCCTTTGAGGTAGGTCCATATTCACTTACCGTAAAAGACAAGTTTATGGATTTTGGACTTGATGAAAACGGTCAGCCCAAATCCTTGTCCCCTTCACCTAATGCTCCAGCCTTTTTATTTGTAATTAAAGGCCCGGAGCTGCCTGAAGAAGGGATTCAATATCTTTATTTCGCAAAACAGGTGGATAAACAGCGTTTTAGGCAGGATTCAATAAACCAGCAGCTGATAGGGGGAGAAATTCCTCTGCAGCTTGAAGTTGACAGCATGGATAAGGTTGATATCATCCAATCCGTAAGTTATCTGAATATACGTGTAGATAAGGCAATGCCATTTGTCTGGGTTGGAGCCGGAATTGTGATGTTGGGATTGGTCATGGGCTTCTACTGGCATCACCGTCGTATCTGGATCCGAATTGATGATGGTCAGCTCACGCTGGGAGGACACACCAACAAAAACTGGTTTGGCTTCAGGCGTGAAGTATCAGCCGTGTTAAAACAGATGAATCTTGAAGTGGATGAGAAGTCGTTGGATAACGGGGGGAACCAAGGATGAGTTTATTGGATTTCAGCAGCGACGCATTTATTGTATCTTTTTTTCTCTATTGTGCTGCATTTTTGTTATACGCTATTGCTGTTATGGGCAAGAAGTGGAGTAATCGAGATCCTCAGGCTCATGTAGCCAGATGGGGGAAAAGAGCATTTATCGCTTCGATCGTTGCACTCGCGGCGCATTTCGTTTTCTTTTTTACGCGCTGGGCTGGAGCAGGCCACATCCCTGTCAGTAACATGTATGAATTCATGACTTTTTTATCCATGATGATCATGGTCGCATTTATTGTGGTATATGCCATCTATCGAAAATCATTGCTTGGACTGTTTGCATTACCACTTACCATTATTATTATGGCATACGCCGCCGTATTCCCACAGGAAGTACAGCCTTTAATCCCCGCATTGCAATCGATTTGGCTTAAAATCCATGTAACGCTTGCTGCCCTGGGTGAAGCCTTCTTCGCAGTTGGGTTCGCAGCAGGCTTCATGTATTTGCTCCGTACCGTTGATTTCAGTGGGAAAGACAAATCGTCCAGACGTCAGCGCGGCTGGGTGGAGTTTACCTTCGTTACGATTGTCGTTGTAATCGGGTTTATTGGAACCGTATTTGCCTTTCGTGCGACGGGGTACGAGACGGTTTTTGTCCAGAAAACGGCCAGCATTGACACAGAGGTACAGGAAGATAGTACAATAGAGAAAGTGATTTATCGCATGCCTCCAATTTTTGCACCTTATCAGAGTGAAGTGGAGAGTATGACACCGTTTCTTGGGATGAAGGAACCTCTACTTGAGACGCCATCCTGGATGAACGGAGTTAACGCCGGACGCAAATTGAATACGGTAGTCTGGTCATTGATTGTAGGTTTGATTCTCTATGGAATTATACGATTAATCGTAAGAAGACCGCTTGGACAAGCTCTACAACCTATGCTGGACGGCATTGATGCTGATGATTTGGATGAAATCAGTTATCGTGCAATCGCCATCGGTTTTCCGATATTTACATTAGGGGCATTAATTTTTGCCATGATTTGGGCTCAGATTGCCTGGAGCCGTTTCTGGGGCTGGGATCCCAAAGAAGTGTGGGCATTGATTACATGGCTTTATTATAGTGTGTACCTGCATTTGCGTTTATCCAAAGGGTGGCAGGGCCGAAAATCTGCTTGGCTTGCCGTGCTCGGATTCCTGGTTGTCATGTTTACGCTGGTAGGTGTGAACTTGATCATTGCCGGACTGCACTCTTATGCAGGAGCCGACTAGGATAGGCAGTTTCGCTAAAGTATTGGAGAAAAATCCATGAAACCATGCATTGCCCCTGCATCAAAAGTGGGCATTCAAATATTGTTCGCCAGATCGAACATAATAGAAGTGATTGGAGTTATTGCAAAGGGGCTGGAGTGGAATGGCAGAACATGAGAACCGGATACTGGTCGTGGACGATGAGGAACGGATCCGCAGACTTTTGAAAATGTATCTTGAAAAAGAAGGATATGAAATTGATGAAGCGGAAGACGGCGAGACAGCACTGCGAAAAGCAACAGCTGGAGATTATGGACTGATTTTGCTCGATGTTATGCTGCCTGGCATGGACGGTGTAGAAGTGTGCACTCGTCTTCGTCAGGTGAAATCGACTCCGGTATTAATGCTTACTGCAAAAGGTGAAGAAATTAACCGTGTTCAAGGATTTGAAGTAGGCGCAGATGACTATGTGGTGAAGCCTTTCAGCCCACGTGAAGTGATTTATCGGGTGAAGGCAATCCTGCGTCGTTCTTCGGCAACTGCATATCTGTCCAAAGAAAGTAACTCAAGCAACAATATCGTATTCCCTCATCTGGTTATTGAGCATGACGCTCATCGGGTAACTGCTGGTGGGGAAGAGATAAGTCTTACACCAAAAGAGTATGAGTTATTACATTACCTGGCGACATCTCCGGACAAAGTGTTCTCCAGAGAGGAATTGCTCAAGGATGTTTGGAATTATGAGTTTTTCGGTGATCTCCGCACCGTGGATACACACGTCAAGCGTCTTCGTGAAAAGCTGAACAAGGTGTCGCCCGAATCGGCGGCTATGATTACGACAGTTTGGGGTGTGGGTTATAAACTGGAAGTACCGAAATAGTTTCAATTTCTGGAGATCACTGGTCGGGAAGTTATGGATTACGATTATATGTCTCGTGGGCTGTGTGCTCATCGCGCTGGGTCTTTTTTTGCTACCGTATATCGATACGAACTTTGCGGAATCGGAGTCCAGAGACATCAAGCGCCTGTTCACATATGTCTGTATCATCGGGTTCAGTTTAACGACATTCTTCGCCCTCTTTTTGTTCACGAAGATCACTCAGCCGATGCAGCAGCTGATTCAGGCAGCCAATGCAATTCGCAAAGGAAATTATGGGACTAGGCTCTCTCTCGTGACTAGCGACGAGATTGGTGAACTGGCTAACACATTCAATCACATGGCGGCTCAACTGGAGGACAACATTCGGAACCTGAACCATGAAAAGGAACATTTGGCAAGTGTGCTTCGTAGCATGACGGATGCCGTTGTTACTTTTGATGGTGAAGGTAAGGTTATTCTGACGAATCCTCCAGGGGAAAAGATCATGCAGGCTTGGTGTGACCTGGATTGGGCACAGGACGAAGAGGGGCAGGAAGTAAACAATGGGGATGTGTCTTCACGGGAAGTTCCCGAACCACTGATTCCTTTGTTCAAACTGGTTATGGAGCATGGCGGCGATCAGAGCTCGAATGTGCATGTTCAGCAGGGAGTGTGGTCTGTTCAGATGACACCTCTATATGCAGATAGTGTTGTTCGAGGTGCGGTTGCCGTTCTGCGTGATGTGACTGAAGAGGTTCGTTTGGAGAAAATGCGTCGTGATTTCGTTGCCAACGTGTCTCATGAAATACGAACGCCGTTATCCATGATGCAAGGTTACAGTGAAGCTCTTCTGGATGGCATGGCAGCTTCTCCCGAGGAAAGTGAAGAATTGATTCAGGTCATTCATGATGAATCCCTACGGATGGGCAGACTGGTCAAGGATCTGCTGGATCTGGCCCGGATGGAAGCGGGGCATACGGATATGGCGATGAAGGAAGTCGATTTGGTGGAACTTCTGGAACGGGTGTATCGGAAATTCTCTGTACGCTCCAAAGAACAGGATATCCGGCTTCATTTTGAATGTAGTCAGTCAAGCATTATGCTTCAGCAGGCTGATGAGGATCGTCTTGAGCAGGTATTTACCAATCTGCTTGATAATGCATTTCGTCATACACCTCCCGACAAAAATGTCATTATTGCGGCCACATTGGCTGGAGATCATCGAACATCCATGGCTAAAGTGTCGATTAAGGATGAGGGTGCGGGTATTCCTACTTCCGATCTGCCATTTATCTTTGAAAGATTCTACAAAGCGGATAAGGCTCGGGTTCGTGGAGAAAGTGTGGGTACTGGGCTGGGTCTGGCGATAGTGAAAAATATCGTTGATGCGCATCATGGTATCATTCATGTGAACAGCACGCTTGGCGAAGGTACAGAGTTTATATTACAATTTCCGGTGAATTCCCCGAAATAGCCGGATTTCATACGAAAATTGTGGAAACACCCTCCTGAGGAGGGTGTTTTTTTGTTGAAGTGTACCGTTTAATCTTGTTCAACGTGGAACATATAAAAGTTGTTAAATTAACGAAACAATTATATTGTCCAAGATAATTTTCCCTCCAACGTGACATAAGCTTGAAAAACAAGGTAGTCAAAGGAGGATTGGATAACGCATGTCCGATAGGCGTAAACGGGTAAATATCAAAGCTTTTTTGGAAGGTAGATCGTTCAGGGCGGGATCGCCCTTCATTCCTATAACAACAGGTGAGCAGGAGCAATTTGAAACGTTACTTCAATCGTTGGCAATCACCATCCCCGCTGCAGTTAGTCAGCCTACATCTGCTAACATACTTGCGCTGCAGTCAGGATTACGGAATGTACTTACTTTTGTTAACGAGTCAGGTTTCCGTGCTGGCGTAAAAGCCGAGCTTCAAGCTGTATTGGAATTAACCATTGCAGCTTCAGAGGTCGTACCTGTTGCGTTAGTCAACTTGTCTGGCAACTTACAGAATCTGCTTGATGATCTGTTGAGTGTGACTTTGTTGCTTGAGGTACCCCCGCCAGAGAAAGATAAGCTTGTAGGATTGATTCGGAATACGTCTATAGCACTTAGCCGTTCAACCATAGGAATTGGTTCGTCCGGGATAACCGGACCTGCTGGTCCACCGGGGGTGCCCGGAGTACCCGGAGTGCCCGGTGTGCCTGGAGTACAGGGGCCGGCAGGGCCTCCTGGAGAGGCGGGCTTAGCGGGTCCAGTAGGCCCAGTAGGCCCAGCAGGTCCAGTAGGCCCAGCAGGTCCAGTAGGTCCGATTGGTCCCGCTGGACCACAAGGTGCTCAGGGTCCAGTAGGACCAACGGGAGCAGGGTTTAATAATGTAACGCCATATGATCCAACACAAGGTCCAAGTTATTCTCAAGGCCAAGTTGTCAGTTATGATGGGAATTTATATGTAGCTAATGTAAATAGCCCAACGGGTATCCCTGGAAGTTCGCCAGATTTTACATTATTGTTATCGGGTGGAACAACTGGTGCTACGGGAGCAACAGGTGCAGGTTTAACAGGCATCGTTCCTTTTGATCCTGCGCTTGCTCCGTCGTACGCTTCCGGGCAAATTGTTACCTATGCAGGTGGAACATATATTACGAATGTGGCATCTCCAACGGGGACTCCAGGAACTTCAGGGGATTACACATTACTAGCGAGTGCAGGAGTAACTGGCTCGACTGGAGCAACAGGCGTAGGTTTGGAAGGATCGGTGCCATTTGACCCTGCTGCGGCTCCGACATATCCATCAGGTCAGGTGGTTACGTTCAACGGCAGTACTTATATTACCAATGTGGCATCTCCGACTGGAACGCCAAATACCTCTCCGGATTATACGTTGCTTGCGGGTGTCGGACCTACTGGTTCAGCGGGTCCAACGGGAGCAACAGGAATAGGTTTAACTGGGATTTTGCCATTTGATCCGGCAGTGGCACCAACATATCCAGCAGGTCAAATTGTTACTTTTAACGGTAGCACGTATATAGCCAATACAGCATCACCAACCGGAACACCCGGAACGTCTCCAGACTACACGTTGTTGGCAGGAGCAGGGGTGACAGGCGTTACCGGAGCAACAGGGGTAAGCATAACAGGAAGCACAGGGAGTCCTGGAGCTACAGGTCCAACCGGATCGACAGGAGTAGGATTAAGCGGGATCTTGCCATTTGATCCGGCCGTTGCGCCGACATATCCAGCCGGTCAGATCGTTACTTTTAACGGTAGTACGTATATCGCCACTGTTGCATCCCCAACGGGAACACCCGGAACGTCTCCGGACTACACGTTGTTGGCGGGAGCAGGGGCTACCGGCGTTACTGGAGCAACAGGGGTAAGCATAACAGGAAGCACAGGGAGTCCTGGAGCTACAGGTCCAACAGGAGTAGGATTAAGCGGGATTTTACCATTTGATCCAGCTGTTGCGCCTACGTACCCAGCCGGTCAGATCGTTACGTTTAACGGTAGTACGTATATCGCCACTGTTGCATCCCCAACGGGAACACCCGGAACATCTCCGGACTACACGTTGTTGGCGGGAGCAGGGGCTACTGGCGTTACTGGAGCAACAGGTGTAAGCATAACAGGAAGCACAGGGAGTCCTGGAGCTACAGGTCCAACCGGATCGACAGGAGTAGGATTAAGCGGGATCTTGCCATTTGATCCGGCCGTTGCGCCGACATATCCAGCCGGTCAGATCGTTACTTTTAACGGTAGTACGTATATCGCCACTGTTGCATCCCCAACGGGAACACCCGGAACGTCTCCGGACTACACGTTGTTGGCGGGCGCTGGAGCAACAGGAGTAACCGGAGCAACGGGCGTGAGTATAACGGGCAGTACTGGGGCAACGGGTATAACCGGGGCTACAGGAATCGGTTTGGGTGGAGTGGTAGCATTTGATCCAGCTGTGGCTCCAACGTACCCAGCGGGTCAAGTGGTTACGTTCAACGGCAGTACGTATATTGCCAATGTTGCCGCACCGACCGGGACACCAGGAACATCTGCAGACTACACGTTGTTGGCAGGTGCAGGGGCAACAGGTGACACAGGAGTAACTGGATTGACTGGCTTTACAGGAAGCACAGGTGAAACTGGAGCAACAGGTATCACGGGGATAACGGGTGCAACGGGTATCGGTTTGAGCGGAGTGGTACCCTTCGATCCGGCTGTGGCTCCAACGTACCCAGTGGGTCAGGTAGTTACGTTCAACGGCAGCACGTATATTGCCAATGTCGCTGCACCAACCGGAACACCGGGGACATCTGCAGACTATACGTTGTTGGCGGGAGCAGGGGCAACAGGGGTCACGGGTATTACAGGTTTTACAGGTGAAACCGGGGCGACCGGAATTACAGGTATCACAGGTGCGACAGGTGTTGGTTTGAGTGGAGTGGTATCCTTCGATCCAGCTGTGGCCCCAACATACCCAGCGGGTCAAGTGGTTACGTTTAACGGCAGTACGTATATTGCCAATGTTGCCGGACCGACTGGGACACCAGGGACATCCCCAGACTACACATTACTGGCTGGCGCAGGAGCAACAGGTGTTACCGGATTCACCGGTGGTACAGGTGAAACTGGAGTAACTGGCGCAACAGGAGCCACAGGAATCACAGGGATAACCGGAGCGACCGGAGTTGCAGGGACTACAGGGACTACAGGCATTACAGGTTTTACGGGTGAAACCGGGGCGACAGGAATTACAGGTATCACGGGTGCAACAGGGGTTGGTTTGAGTGGGGTGGTACCATTCGATCCAGCTGTGGCACCAACATACCCAGCGGGTCAAGTGGTTACGTTTAACGGCAGCACGTATATCGCAAATGTTGCCGGACCGACAGGGACACCGGGCACATCTCCAGACTACACGTTGTTAGCAGGTGCAGGAGCTACCGGAGTTACTGGAATAACTGGAGTTACTGGCTTTACGGGAGGTACAGGTGAAACTGGGGCAACAGGGATCACAGGTATCACGGGCGCGACAGGAATTGGTTTGAGCGGAGTGGTACCTTTCGATCCAGCTGTGGCACCAACATATCCTGCGGGTCAGGTTGTAACATTTAATGGCGGAACGTATATAGCGAATGTTGCTGCCCCAACCGGAACACCAGGAACCTCCCCAGACTACACATTACTAGCAGGAGCGGGTGCAACAGGGGTTACAGGTATAGCGGGTGTTACAGGTGAAACTGGAGCTACAGGGATCACGGGTGCAACGGGAATCGGTTTGAGTGGAGTAGTACCTTTCGATCCGGCCGTGGCTCCAACGTACCCAGCTGGTCAAGTGGTTACGTTCAACGGCAGCACGTATATTGCCAATGTTGCCGCACCGACCGGGACACCAGGAACATCTGCAGACTACACGTTGTTGGCAGGTGCAGGGGCAACGGGTGTTACCGGATTATCTGGAGTAACCGGTGGTACAGGTGAAACTGGCGCAACAGGAGCCACAGGGCTCACAGGGATAACCGGAGCGACCGGAGTTACAGGGGCTACAGGACTTACGGGCATCACAGGTGTTACCGGTGAAACTGGGGCGACAGGAATTACAGGTATCACGGGAGCAACGGGTGTCGGTATGAGCGGAGTGGTACCATTCGATCCGGCCGTGGCTCCAACGTATCCGGCAGGTCAAGTGGTTACGTTTAACGGTAGTACTTATATTACGAATGTTGCCGGACCGACTGGGACACCGGGCATATCTGCAGACTACACGTTGTTGGCGGGAGCTGGTGCAACAGGTGTTACTGGATTAACTGGAGCAACCGGTGGTACAGGCGAAACTGGAGTAACCGGAGCAACAGGAGCCACAGGGCTCACAGGGATAACCGGAGCGACCGGAGTTACAGGGGCTACCGGACTTACAGGCATCACAGGTGTTACCGGATTAACTGGAGCAACCGGAAGTACAGGCGAAACTGGAGTAACTGGAGCAACAGGAGCCACAGGAATCACGGGGATAACCGGAGCGACCGGAGTTACAGGGGCTACAGGACTTACGGGCATCACAGGTTTTACAGGTGAAACCGGGGCGACAGGAATTACAGGTATCACGGGAGCAACAGGTACCGGTTTGAGTGGAGTGGTACCATTCGATCCGGCCGTGGCTCCAACGTATCCTGCAGGTCAAGTGGTTACGTTTAACGGCAGCACGTATATTACGAATGTTGCCGGACCGACTGGGACACCAGAGACCTCCCCAGACTACACATTACTGGCGGGAGCCGGGGCAACAGGTGTTACCGGATTAACTGGAGTAACCGGTGGTTCAGGCGAAACTGGAGTAACCGGAGCAACAGGAGCCACAGGGCTCACAGGGATAACCGGAGCGATCGGAGTTACAGGGGCTACCGGACTTACAGGCATCACAGGTTTTACAGGTGAAACCGGGGCGACAGGAATTACAGGTATCACGGGAGCAACAGGTACCGGTTTGAGTGGAGTGGTACCATTTGATCCAGCCGTGGCACCAACATATCCAGTGGGTCAAGTGGTTACGTTTAACGGCAGCACGTATATTACCAATGTTGCTGCACCAACGGGAACACCAGGGACATCCCTAGACTACACATTACTGGCAGGTGCAGGGACAACGGGTGTTACCGGATCAACTGGAGTAACCGGTGGTACAGGCGAAACCGGAGTAACCGGAGCCACAGGAGCCACAGGAATCACGGGGATAACCGGAGCGACCGGAGTTACAGGGGCAACAGGGGTCACAGGCATCACAGGTTTTACAGGTGAAACTGGTGCGACAGGTGTAACAGGAGCTACTGGTGTAGGTGTAACCGGAAGTACCGGAGCGACAGGAACAACTGGTGCAACAGGAAGTACTGGTGTAACAGGAGAAACCGGTACAACGGGAGCTACTGGAGTAGGCATAACGGGAAGCACCGGGGCAACAGGAGCTACTGGGGTAGGTGTAACCGGAAGTACCGGGGCAACAGGTACAACAGGAACCACAGGTACAACGGGACTTACAGGTGCAACTGGAGAGACGGGTGCGACTGGCATAACAGGAGCTACAGGTGTCGGTACCACTGGTGCAACTGGTGCCACAGGAACTTCAGTTACAGCAGCATCTTCTTATGCAGAGAATACGAGTGGTACAATTCTTGTTCTTTTGGGCGGAACGGTTGTACCTCTGCCTAATAATCAAAACATTGGTACCGGCATTACCGTAAATGGAACTAATGATACGTTTACTCTCGCTACGGCCGGACGTTATTATATTAGTTACAAAATCAATCTTACAGCAGCACTCGCTGTCCAATCTCGAATACTGCTAAACGGTGCTGTAGTTCCACCAAGTGTAATTTCGCCAGTACTTTCACTTAGCCAGTTAGCAACCGACTTTATTGTAACCGTCACAGCTGGATCAACCATTCAACTGCAATTGTTCGGTTTGGTTGCAACAGCAGTATTGTCACCTCCAGGCGCCACACTCAACATTATTCGATTAAGTTAATTACAAAAAAAGAGACGAACCCTTCTGGGTTCGTCTCTTTTGACTATCTATGCGTGATGTGGCATCTATTCAAGAACAATTTCAACAGCTGTATTAAGCTCAGGCAGACCTGTAAGCTGGACAAGGACATCTTTTGGAACTGCTTTATCCACTGTCAGAATCATGATTGCAGCACCACCGATAATCTTCCGTCCCACTTGCATGGAGGCGATGTTGACATCATTTTGACCAAGCAGCGTACCTACCCGTCCGATGATACCTGGCTTATCGTTATGGGAGATCAAAATTTGGTGACTTTCTGGAGCGATATCAACCGGGAATTTGTCCAGGCGTACGATCCGTTCTCCGTAACCTGCAAGGAGCGTTCCGGCTACACGGCGTTCCTCTGCATCTTGTGTTGTTACCAACGTAACTGTGATGAGGTTAGTAAACCCTTTAGTTGCGGATGTTTGGCTTACAACTACATTCAGATCACGGGTTTTAGCCAGATGCATGGAGTTAACGATATTTGCTTCTCCGCCCAGATGCCTAGCTAGAATACCCTTAACAATGTAACGAGTGAGTGGCGACGTATCAACTTCCGAAAGGTCCCCTGCATAGTCAATTCGAATCTCTTGCACGGCATTTTGTGTAATTTGGGCTGCAAAGCTACCCAGGGTTTCACCCAGCTTAAAATACGGCTGGAGTTTATTCATCACGGTTGGTGCAACCGCTGGCATGTTCACAGCGTTTTTGAACGGTTCATTCCGCAAAATATGAAGTACCTGCTCCGATACATCAATCGCTACATTTTCTTGTGCTTCCACGGTGGAAGCTCCAAGGTGTGGCGTAACGATGATACTTGGGTGGTTCAGGAAAGGATGATCCTGTGCTGGTGGCTCGCTTTCAAACACGTCAAATGCAGCACCTGCAACAATACCTTCATCGATTGCTTCCACAAGGGCCATCTCATCAATAACTCCGCCACGAGCACAGTTGATAATGCGCATACCTTTTTTCATGATTTCAAATTGTGCACGGGAGATCATGTGTCGAGTTTCAGGTGTCAATGGAGTGTGTACGGTCATAAAGTCAGCATTGCGAATGATGTCATCCACGCTGGCCAGTTTAACTTGAAGTTTCTCTGCACGTTCTTGAGTCAGAAACGGGTCGTATGCCAGAATATCCATACCAAAGGCTTTGGCGCGTTTGGCTACCTCACTGCCGATTCGTCCCATTCCGAGTACACCCAGAGTTTTATTTCTGAGTTCCACACCCAGGAAGGTCTTGCGATCCCATGTACCTTGAATGGTTTTGGCGTATGCCTGTGGGATGTGACGTGCCAATGCCATCATCATGGCAAATGTATGCTCACATGTCGTGATGGTATTACCATCGGGCGCATTAATAACGATGATACCGCGTTGAGTGGCAGCCTCCAGGTCAATGTTATCCACCCCAACCCCTGCACGGCCAATGACCTTGAGATTTGTTCCAGCAGCCATAATACGGTCTGTAACACGAGTTTGGCTTCGAACGAGAAGGGCATCATAATTACCAATAATGGCTACAAGCTCATCTTCACTAAGACCGGTATTTTTCTCAACTACAACATCATTTGCATCCACCAGTTGCTGAATACCCAGATCACTGATTGGGTCCGATACTAACACTTTGTACATGGTTTCTTCCTCCTTAGTATGTGTATCTATATCGTCAAGGACTTACCTCTGCAATGAGGCGTTCCTTAAAACCGGGTTCATCCTTCCGCCCAACAACGCGGTGTCGCAGCAGAGGGGAGGGGTGTAATAATAGAGTGGACCCACGTATATTCCTAAAAATAAATCAAAAAACTCTCAATCCACATACTGCTTGCGCAATAAGGGACGAGAGTTGTCGTGGTACCACCCTAATTCACTGCCGCTTCGCAACGACAGTCTTCACGGTCAATAAAGACCGAAGAGGATAACGGCTCTAAACCGATCGCACCTACTCCAATTTCAATGCAATAACTCAGGAACGCTCAAGATCCATTGCCTGCCACCGATTTGCACCATCCATCGGCTCTCTGTAAGAACAAAGCAACATCTTTTTTCCATCATCGTGTTTAACGTGACTAATTTTTTCATAATGTATCATGGCTAACATGACCATGTCAATAGGCATAAATGTTTTAATGCAGATGACTTGGATCACGTTCATTTATCAGCGGTTTACTATGAAAGATGCCTAAATCATATAACTGAAAGTCGTAGAAAATTCTAGATTCAAAAAATCAGATCAGACGTTACGATGAGAGTGAATTTCGGGTAACAAAGGATAGGAAACCGGGACTTGAGGCAGGTCTTGAACCAATTTGGATTTTTGGCTATCATTTAGTATACTATCCGATTGGGCAGCCAAGTAGGTTATCCATCAAATATCTAGTAAGAGGACAGACGCAGGCAATGAAAAAATCAAAGTTTTCCAAGTTCAAGATTCAGAAGGCTGAACCACAGCAGCTTACCGAGCGCTTGCTTCTGATCAATCTATACTTTACACAAGGTTTAACTCTGATCATTGGAGTTGTATGGATTTTATTGCAGAAGCGAAATCTGTTCGACGTGCTTGCTTGGCCTGAAAGTGTTCATTTTATTTGGTGGGGGCTTGGTCTTGCAGGCATTATGCTCGTCATGGATATGGTCCTGTCTTATGTCATTCCTCAGGAGAGCATGGATGACGGAGGAATCAATGATATGCTGTTCAGGTCACGCCCCATCTGGCATATTGTATGTATAGCAGCTATTGTCGCTATTTGTGAAGAATTATTGTTTCGCGGAGCCATACAGCATGCCATTGGCCCTTACTGGACTAGCATATTGTTTGCAGTAATTCATATTCGATATCTTCGCCACTGGATTCCTACAGGTTGGGTATTTGTTTCTAGCTATGGATTGGGTTGGATTTATTTGCAATCCGGCACATTGTGGGCGCCGATATTATGTCACTTTATTATTGATTTGGTGTCCGGATTAGCGATACGTTTTCGGAGGGGATCATGAACCAGCAATTAAGCAGAATGAAGACATATGGCAGTCAACGCCACCGCCACTCGGACAAAACAGAGAAGACCGAGCGGACTGCGGCTCCTCAAGTGAACTTGGTTGCTGAACCGGCAGCTGCACTGGAGGGGGCGGGGGCATCATTGTCCACCGTATCCGTACCAAGATCACAACGCAAGTCGTATGCATCAGCATTGGAAAGCCCAGTGCTCCCCAGCCGGGCTCCAGCACGTTCCAAATCTCCGCAAAAAGCGACCGATGAAACGGTCACGGAAGCAGGTTCACTTCCTACCCGGACTGAGCTTCATCCTTCTCGCCGATTGCGGTTAAGTAAACGGTTTGTCAACTCACTCATCATTATTTTTGTTTTACTCACGATCAGCCTGGTCTGGTGGGGCATAAAAGGAGCTCCGCCACTAAACACATTTCTTCCTTGGCCTTGGTAATGATGGTCTGGTTCGCATCTGTGTTGATGGTGGTTTTCATATTGATCGTTCATATGTGGCGTGAAGCGCACCTTCACCGGGTCGTGGAGGATGACGTTGAAATAAACGCCTTACCCCTTTCGTTTGATGGAAGCGTCATTTTGTATGTATCTGACCTTCATAAGAGGAGATTGAGGCAGGAGGACATTAAGCCATTATTGGGCCAGGTGGACTGGGTTTTGATAGGTGGAGATGTAGCGGAGAAGGGGATTTCATGGTCCATCGTCAGACGCAATATGCAACTACTGACCAATATCGCACCTGCTTTTGCGGTCTATGGAAACCATGACAAACATGCCGGAACGGCTCAGTTGGCACGGATTTTTGAGGAAACCGGGGTTCGGCTTCTGCAGGATCAGGTTGTGTCTCTTCAAAAGAGGGATTCCAGCATAAAGCTGGCCGGAGCGGATTATCGGTCTCGTGGACTTAGCAATCACCTAACGGAAAAGAACAGAAATGAATGCTTGATTGTATTAATTCACGATCCACTTCAGGCAAAGAGTGTTCATGATTATGCTGATCTTATTTTAAGTGGGCACACACACGGGGGGCAACTCGTGATCCCGTTTCTTGGACCGATTTTCCTTAACCAAGCTTACCGGAATGTGTCGAACGGATGGTACACCTTGAAACGGATGAACGGTGATCCGGATGGCAAAATGCTGGTCAGCAGAGGTTATGGAACGAATCATTTGCCGCTCAGATTATGCTGTCCAGCTGAGATGCACAAGATTACTTTAAAATCGATAAAAACAAAATAAAACAGCCTTGATCTATATGGATCAAGGCTGTTTATCTATATCCTTACCTGGCTTCGAGCTCTATCGAACGAGGGTCAACAAAAGAATATCCCTTGTTCTCCAGCTTCGTTAACAAATCATCTAGGGCTTCTACAGTCCAAGGAAGTTCGTGCATCAATATATTGCTTCCGGGATTTAACTGATCAAGCACATTCTGAACGACTTTATCGGGTTTGTTCTGAGTGCTCTTGTCCCAGTCCAGCGAACCATTGGACCATGTCATGTATAACATGCCATTTTGTTTGACGGTTTCCTTCAAAGCGTCATT
This sequence comes from Paenibacillus sp. PvP094, assembly GCF_040546835.1. Classification (NCBI taxonomy): domain Bacteria; kingdom Bacillati; phylum Bacillota; class Bacilli; order Caryophanales; family Paenibacillaceae; genus Paenibacillus; species Paenibacillus sp. PvP094. The sequence goes on from NZ_JBEPOM010000001.1 coordinate 4,295,834, forward strand.
ACCAGAACCAAAGGGGGGGCGGAAGAATTCAGGCTCCACACCAACGGTTTCTTTGACGATGTGTTGAACATCCGTTACCTGCTTGGCAGCCTCTGAAGCGGACATTTTTTTGAGATCCTCGTGATCCCAAGCATGGTTGCCAATAATCTGCTCACGCTCGTAAATAAGCTTTAACAACTCCGGATGGCTTTTGACACGATATCCATTAACGAAAAATATGGCTTTGGCATTATGCTTGTCAAGTGTATCAATTAATCCATTAATCATTTCTGCTTCCTTAGGGCCGTCATCGAATGTCAGAAGAACGACCTTCTTTTCACCCTTTTCATCATTGGGTTTGATGTAATAATTTTCATTCATATGATACGTCTTCTTAATGTGTTGTTCTTTTTTATCCTCAGTTGTTTCTTGTTCTTTTTCTTGTTCTTGTGTTTGCTCTAAGCTGTCTTGAGATGAAGGTAGATCATCTTCCACTGCGTTTGAAGTGCTGCTTTCTTCACTTGGTACAGAGGAGACCGTTTCATTTTCAGGAGCGGTGTTTTCGGTAGTAGGTGTTTCTTGCTCCCCACATGCTGACAACAGGAGACATACGGCAATAAGGATTGCGGCAGTCGTTTTAAACATAATTTCAACTCACTTTCCTGTATTTATGCGGAATGAGATGTCGTGCTTCCGCAAACACTAGTTGTGATCTTAACATAAGAGGAGGTTGGTGTAATGAAGGCGTCATCCTTTTTTTGGGGGATTGTAGTTGGTGTTGCTGCCAGTTCATATCTGTCCAAGGGCAAAATTCCCATGTTGTCTTCACTCTCGTCCGGCAACATGATGGGTCAAGCCAAGCACAAGATGATGGAAATGACTTTTCCAGGCATGGATGGATTCAGCCCTAAGAATAATGAGCATGGTGAATCCCACAAAAGTGCATTGAAAAAAACAGCAAGAGCCATTACCCCGCAGGAAAAAGAAGAAAACATGAACATGCTCAAAGATTTTATTCGCACCAATCCGGATGTTAAACATGAAGTTGAGCAAATTTTGAGTCAAACAAACACAACAGTACCCGGTTTATAAACCAAAACTACTGGAATAGAATCAACCACAGTCTTGTTTGATGTGGATTGATTCTTTTTTTGTCGATTTTACTTCGTGCATTTGCAGGTATAAAATGATAACATAACTACATAGATTTATTTTCAGCACATATTGTTTTGTGCTTCATAATCTGTTATAAGACTTGCTTATAAAGGGGAGATCCTGTATGAAAATAGAACGATTAAGTCACGATAAGATACGGATTTTCCTGACCTTTGACGATCTGAGCGAGCGCGGAATACAAAAAGAAGATATGTGGCAGGAAATACCTAAAGTTCATGAACTGTTCACTGAAATGATGGATCAGGCATATTCCGAACTTGGGTTCGATGCTACAGGTCCGCTTGCTGTCGAAGTATTCGCACTTCCCGCTCAAGGAATGGTGGTCATTGTTACGCGTGGGAAATATGATCCGCAACAATATGGTTCCGGCCATGAGGATGATCTGCCTGAAGAAGTATACGAGATGGAAGTTACACTGGAGCAGAGCGATTCCATTGTATATGCCTTTAAGGATTTTGAAATCTTGATTGAGGCTGCACATATGCTGCGTCAACATGTAACGAATGCGGGAAGACTCTATTCCTATAAAGATAAGTGGTTTCTGCATCTGGAACCGGACGAAGTCGATAGCACCAAACATGCTGCTCTAATAGCACTGCTTGCTGAATTTGGTGAGGGTTCTTCGGTTACGCCAGCGGTAATGGAAGAGTACGGTAAAGTGATTATGCCTGAACAGGCCATTGAAGTGATCTGCACCCATTTCAAACGTCAGGATTAAATTCAATTGCAAACGCGTCTTAGTCAGAGGAGGGAATTTCGGTGCTTTTGTTTTCGGTTTTAGCGGCAGCAGTAGCTCCGGGTCTCGCCTTGTTAACATATTTTTATCTGAAAGACCGTTATGATTCCGAGCCGCTTCATATGGTACTGAGAGTATTCGTCATGGGTATTTTGATGGTGTTGCCTGTGATGATTATTCAGCGGGGTATGATGCTGTGGCTCGGAGATAACCCCTACGTTGAGTCTATTCTCATTTCCGGCGGGGTAGAGGAATTTGTTAAATGGTTTGTGTTATACCACATCATTTATAATCACACGGAGTTTGATGAGCCATATGACGGTATTCTTTACGCTGTTGCTGTTTCGCTTGGTTTCGCAACGGTGGAGAATGTATTGTATGCCTTTGCGGGGAATGCATCCGTCTCAGCCATGTTTCTTCGTGCATTACTTCCTGTGTCAGGACACGCCATGTTTGCGGTAATTATGGGGTATTACATGGGTCGGGCCAAATTTACGGATGGCAAGAAGAAACGTTGGTTCTTGATGCTATCGCTGTTGCTTCCATTTTTCTGGCATGCACTGTACGATGTCATCATGAATACGATGGTAAACTACTGGCTGTGGTTCATAGCACCGCTAATGGCGGGATTGTGGTATGGAGCCATGGGCAAAATTACGCGGGCTAATAACCGCTCTCCTTTTCGATTTGTGAAACGGGAGGAAGAGGTTAAATTATAGAAATACGGACACACTGGTGGACATGGAGCGCGTACTGCGCCTGATGCCCCGGTGTGTTTTTTTGTTTTTGACCTAAAGAATCCCGGGGAATGAACAACAGAAACGGGGACAGCGTAATGAGGATAAAAATAAAAATCAGATGCAAACAGTGCGGAGAGCGGTTTACGCTGCGCGGCAAAAAAGAAAGAGGGCGAATTGAGACCGGATTCAAGCAGTGTCTGTGTGATAATCGGCATCAATTTGAAATTGAAGAAGATGGCGGTACGTCTTGGATTCAAATGAATTAAGTAGCTCTTAAAGAGTCAAACATTGTGCCGGCTGGAAAACCGATGCATAAGAGGACTTTCTTCGATCCACAATATAGATAGTGGTTCAGATGAAAGGAGACTCTACCGATGTATAAACGTTTAAGTTCAGTCATGTTTCCGATATTTGCAGTATTGCTGATCGGTGCCCTTGTGTGGGGATACCAGGAGAACCAGGAGAAAAATGCGATCTTGATCAAAGCGGAGAATCAGTATCAGCGTGCATTTCATGATTTGTCTTTCCATATGGACAAGCTGCACTCTGAAATCGGTAATACACTGGCGGTGAACTCCACTTCCCAGGGCATGCACCGTAAAGGTCTGATGAATGTGTGGCGGCTTACCAGCGAGGCGCAAAATGAGATTAACCAACTGCCGCTGACGATGCTACCTTTTAACGAGACGGAGGAATTTCTTTCTCGAATCTCAAACTTTGCTTATCAGGCTTCCATGCGTGATTTAACCAATGAACCACTAAGTGAGAAGGAAGTGGGCAACCTGAAAAGGCTGTACCAGAATTCCTCCGAGATCACTAAAAACCTGCAGGAAGTCCAGCAAAAAGTACTATCTGACCGCTTGCGCTGGATGGATGCCGAAACGGCTATGGCTACAGAAGAAGAAACGATGGATAACACCATTGTCGATGGATTTCGCACGGTGAACAAAAAAGTACAGGAGTATCCTGAACTTGATTGGGGCCCTTCGGTATCCAGCATTTATGCAAAGCGTTCAGTCAAAAAGCTGGATGGTGTTCCAGTATCGAAAGAGCAAATTCAGAGCAAAGCAGCGAAATTCTCCAATGCAGACACCAATAAGATCCATGTACAGGAGAATGGTAAAGGTACGGACTGGGAGTCCTATACCGCTACGATCAATCAGGGCAAAGAAAGCAAGTTGATGATGGACTTCACCCGCAATGGGGGAATGTTGATTTCTTACAGCGATACTAGACCGATTGGCGCGAAAAAGGTCTCACGTTCAGATGCCATGGCCAAAGCGGATCAATTTCTCGTCAATAAGGGCTACAAAGATATGAAAGCAGTAAACTACGATGAGTATGGTAACCTAGCAAACTTAACGTACGTGCGCAAACAAGGGGATACCCTGCTTTATCCGGAGAAAATGTCTGTACGCGTCGGTCTGGACACAGGTGACGTTACTGGCTTCCAGGCAAGTGATTATGTCTATGAGCATCAGAAAAAACGGCAAATACCAAAAGCGGCTCTTACCGAAGCACAGGCTCGCAAAAAGCTCAATCCTGAATTTGAGGAGAGCTATGCACGTAAGTCATTAATTGAGAATGATTACAGCAAGGAAGTATTATGTTATGAATTCGGTGGACGCATCAACGGGACGAAATACCGAATTTATATCAACGCTAATACAGGGGTCGAAGAAGCAGTTGAAGAAATTAAACCTGTGAATGCGACTTCCTAAGAATTTAAAGGGAAAACGAAACTCAATAATTTTACCAAACAGACCACCTCGTGGTCTGTTTTTTGTTATCCGCTATGAGAAAGGTCATGGTATAATAGTCCTTGTACATACGATGATGAATAGTAAGGTGGCGGTGAAGAGCTTGTATCCGAAAATTAATGAAATTTTACACATCCAAATTGCCTCAGCCGATGAAAAAGAAGAGAGTAAGGAATACAAATCCCGTATAGCAGACATGGATGATCACAGTTTTTTGATTGAAGTACCAATGCAGCAAGGTAGCAGTCGTTTGAAAAGATTGTATTTCGGCGAAGAGCTGTCCATCTCATATATCACAGAAGATGGCGTCAGACATTATTTCAATACGTACGTGACCGGATTTGAAGAAGATGTGGTAAGGCTTGTGCGTATACGCAAACCGCTGCCTGATGATATCTCAAAAATACAACGACGCAGCTTCCTGCGTGTTCATGCGAATCTTGAACTAGCCATTCAAGCAGAAGATCTGACTCGTGCGGTGGGATTGACCGAGGATATAGGTGGCGGGGGATTGTCCATATATGGAGAACCAAACTTCCCGATTGCGGAAGGACAAAAGTTGAATTGCTGGCTGCTCGTTCCTTATCGGAATTCAACGATTGAGCATGTGGCTTTCGAAGCTGAAGTGGTTCGCATTAAAACCCTCGAGTCTGGAAGACAGCTCTGCATGTTGAAGTTTACCCTGATCACAGACTCGGAGCGGCAAAAAATCATTAAGTTCTGCTTTGAACGGCAGCTGGATTATCGTACGAAGTAAGGGCACGTTTTTTGAATAAAAAGGAAATATGGCGGGAAACGTAATGGGAAAAACGGAGGTGCTTGGGTATGAATCACCGACGTACATCCCGAAGATATGAGCGGCTGTATTACGTGTTCTCCAAACGAATGGAAAGAAGACTCTTTCAGCTTATAGCCGTTTTATTCTTGTTGTTGGTGGTATACCAATTGCTGCTTCAGGTTCCATATTTCAAACAAAATGTGACCCGGATAGACCGAATGGAGGGGACACCAATTCACATGGAGCTTTCAACGAAAAGGGAACATCAATGAATTGGCTGTTTTTGCATCCATGTGTATAGTGTGGTATAATTTTCACGATGCAGGCAATGCCTGTTTTTTTATTGAGGCTTATCGTTTGAGGAGGAATGCCCCGTTGGCAAGCCAGAACACATCAGAGAACGGGAAGATGAACGTTGCAATTGACGGACCTGCTGGTGCCGGGAAAAGTACCGTGGCCCGATTGGTTGCAGAGGCGCTCGGTTATATTTACGTCGATACTGGCGCAATGTACCGCGCGGTAACCCTACACATGATTCGGAAAGGGATTTCTCCGGATAATGTATCAGAGGTACTTCAAGAAGCCCACAAACTGGTCATTGATTTACAGCCGGACCCGGGCGGACAGAAAGTGTTCTGTAACGGGGAAGATGTAACCTCGGAAATCCGCTCCCGTGAAGTTACGGGGATCGTGTCCCGATATGCGCAAATCGAGGGGCTGCGTTCGCAATTAGTGGATACTCAGCGGCAAATGGCTTTGCGCAAGGGCGTCGTCATGGATGGACGCGATATCGGAACGACAGTATTGCCCGATGCGGAAGTGAAAATCTTCATGACTGCCAGTGTGGAAGAGCGCGCACTTCGCCGCTTCAAAGAACTGGACCCCTCTGAAGGACTGACGTTAAAGCAATTGGAGCGAGACATTGCCACACGTGACAAATTGGATGAAGAGCGGGAAATATCCCCACTTCGCTGTGCCGAGGACGCAACTGTTCTTGATACAACCAAGATGAGTATTCATGAAGTGGTTGACAAAATCGTATCTTATTGCACAATGGTCAGAGGAGAGGTTGGTCTATGATTTACACATTTTGCAGCACAGTACTGCGGATCATTTACACCATTCTTTTCCGCCTGGAAGCAGTTGGACGGGAGAATATCCCCCAAGAGGGCGGCGTACTTTTATGTTCTAATCATATCAGTAACTTTGATCCTCCAACGGTAGGTATTAAAATTCGCCGGCAGGTACGCTTCATGGCCAAAAGTGAATTGTTTGATGTTCCGGTACTTGGCAAGATCATCAAGGCTGTGGGCGCGTTTCCCGTTAAGCGTGGAGGCGTTAGCAAGGAATCCATCAAAACTTCACTAAACATTTTGCGCAATGGTGAAGTGCTTGGCATATTCCCTTCCGGGAGTCGGCACAACGATGGAGGCATCGGCAAAAAAGGTGCAGCGAGTTTTGCTCTTCGGAGTGGTGCTACCGTTATCCCTACTGCTATTATCGGCAACTACAAGCTATTTCGTAAGATGAAAGTGGTGTATGGAGCACCGGTGAATTTGGACGAGTTTAAGGAAGATCCTTCTGGTGATGCACTGGAAAGAGCAACTGAAAAGATTATGTCCAAAATTAATGAGATGGTGAAAACAGGTGTACCGAGCAAATAATTTGCTCTTCACCGAAAGTCTGAATGCATTATTTCCATATTTTTGAGGGAAACTAATCCGAGCCATTCAGCGTTGAAAGTGTTTTGAACTCTGCTACAGGCAGGTTTGAATATAATGGGGTTTTTGAATTGAGGAGGGTATTTGACATGTCGGAAGAAATGAAAAATCAAGAAGCAACCCAAGATGAGTTGGATCAATTCGTTTCCTTGAAAAAAGGAGATACTGTAAAAGGAACCATCGTCAAATTGGAAGATAACCAAGCCTATGTGAGCATTGGATATAAATATGACGGTGTAATTCCAATTCGCGAACTGTCCTCATTGCATGTTGACAGCGCGTCTGATGCAGTAGAAGTTGGACAAGAAGTTGAAGCTAAAGTACTTAGCATCGACGACGAGAAAGAAAAACTCGTTCTGTCCAAACGTGCAATCGACAGCGAAAACGCTTGGGATCAATTGCAAAAGCACTTTGAAGACCAAGATGTATTCGAAGTTGTTGTAGCTGACGTGGTAAAAGGCGGTCTGGTAGCAGACGTGGGCGTACGCGGATTTATCCCGGCTTCCATGGTTGAGCGCCATTTCGTAGAAGACTTCAGCGACTACAAAGGACGCACACTGCGCGTTAAAGTGAAAGAGATCGATCGTGAGAACAACAAAGTGATCCTTTCCCAAAAAGACGTTCTGGAGCAAGAATTCGAAGCTAACAAAGCTGAGGTTATGGCTGGTCTGCAAGAAGGCCAAGTTATCGAAGGTACAGTACAACGTTTGACTCAATTCGGAGCATTCGTTGATGTAGGCGGAGTTGACGGTCTGGTTCACGTTTCCGAGCTCGCTTGGACGCATGTGGACAAACCATCTGATGTCCTTTCCGAAGGTGACAAAGTCAGCGTTAAAGTGCTGAAAGTTGACCCTGAAAAAGGCAAAATCAGCCTGAGCATGAAAGCTGTTCAACCAGGACCTTGGGAAACAGCTGGCGAGAAATTCAACACTAGTGATATCGTAACAGGTGTTGTTAAACGTCTGGTTGATTTCGGAGCATTTGTTGAAATCGCTCCTGGTGTTGAGGGACTTGTGCACATTTCACAAATTTCCCACAAACACATCGGCACTCCACACGAAGTGTTGAAAGAAGGTCAGGAAGTTCAAGTTAAGATTCTCGACATGAACCCTGCTGAGCAACGTGTAAGCCTGAGCATCAAAGAAACAGAAGAAGCTCCTGCCCAAGCGCCAAAAGCTGAAAGACCTGCTAGAAACAACGCACCGCGTGAAGAAATCAACAACCCGAACGTTTCCTTGAGCAACCAAGGTATGAGTATCACACTCGGCGAACGTTTCGGTGACAAACTCAGCAAATTCAAATAAGTTATTCATGCATGGTTCTAAGTTATACTGCATATTTTGCTGAACAATAAAAGCAAGATCGGCGAGCCCCAGCGGGTTCGCCGATTGTTGTTATTGTGAGCATTCTTGGCATGAAAGGTTAGCCAAGACATGTGTTTTTTGCTATGATGAGTAACGTAAGTATGGACAGGAGGAGTGGAATGTATGGCAAGACCCGTTGTGGCAATTGTCGGGCGACCGAACGTGGGTAAATCCACTATTTTTAATCGGATTATCGGCGACAGACTGGCCATTGTGGAAGACAAGCCGGGCATTACCCGTGACCGGATCTACGGAATCGGTGAATGGAACGGTAAACCATTCAGTATTATCGATACAGGTGGTATCGAAATCGACGGCGAGGATGTCATTCTTAAATCAATTCGGATGCAGGCAGAGCTCGCCATTGAAGAAGCGGATGTTATTGTATTCATGTGTGATGCAAAAGCAGGAATTACGCAATCTGACGAAGAAGTCGCAGAGATGTTGTACCGCTCAGGCAAGCCTATTGTTGTAGCCGTTAACAAAGTGGATAATATTGGGCGCAGTGAGCTCATTTACGAGTTTTACGGATTTGGATTTGGAGATCCGATCGGTGTATCCGGAAGTCATGGTACGGGTATTGGTGATTTGCTGGATGCGATTGTTGAAAAATTGCCTGAACTTGAAGAAGAAACATACGATGAAGACGTCATTCGTGTTGCTCTAATCGGACGTCCAAACGTTGGTAAATCTTCATTGGTGAATGCCATCTTGGGTGAGGAACGCGTAATCGTAAGCGATGTAGCCGGAACGACGCGTGATGCCATTGATACCCCGTTCGAAAAGGATGGGCAACGTTACGTGCTGATTGATACAGCAGGTATGCGTAAACGTGGTAAAGTGTATGAAACTACCGAGAAATACAGTGTTATGCGTGCTATGCGTGCCATTGAACGTGCTGATGTCGTTTTGGTCGTCATTAACGGCGAGGAAGGCATCATTGAACAGGACAAGCACATTGCAGGTTATGCATTTGAAGCCGGTAAAGCTTCCCTGTTCGTTGTGAATAAATGGGACGTGGTGGATAAAACAGATAAAACGATGAATGAGTTTGAGAAAAAAATTCGGGATCACTTCCTGTTTATGACTTATGCTCCCGTAGTCTTTTTGTCAGCCAAAACAAAACAACGCTTACAAAAATTGCTTCCTGTGGTAACTCGTGTAGCTCAGCAGCATGCTATGCGTGTTCAGACGCATTTGCTTAATGATGTTGTATCTGATGCCGTGGCTATTAATCCACCGCCTACAGACAAGGGACGCAGAATGCGGATTAACTACGTGACACAGGTTGCTGTCAAACCGCCGACCATGGTTATTTTTGTAAACGATCCGGAATTGATGCACTTCTCTTATGAGCGTTACCTGGAGAATAAAATCCGCGGAGCGTTTGATTTTGAAGGTACGCCAATTCGCATATTTACTCGGAGGAAGTCCGACGAAGGTTAGGGGAGAAGTTTGTGATTTTACCAATCGCAGCGATTGTACTGAGCTATCTGCTCGGTTCAATCAGCTTTAGTGTCCTCCTTGCAAAGGCAATACGGGGGATCGACATTCGTCAGCATGGCAGCGGAAACGCAGGCGCTACCAATACATTGCGAATATTGGGTAAAGGACCGGCTATTCTTGTGCTGCTGTTGGATGTCCTTAAAGGTATTGCGGCTGTATGGATTGGAGTGTGGCTCAGTAACGGCTCCGAGTGGATTCCTGCAATTTGCGGTATAGCAGCGATTGCAGGACATAACTGGCCGCTCTACTTCCGATTCCGTGGGGGAAAAGGAATTGCAACAGCAATTGGCGTACTCGCCACTCTTGCATTCGTTCCTGCAGTTTCTGCCGGAATTTTTGCAATCCTGTCCATCGTTTTGACACGTTACGTTTCACTGGGTTCTCTTATTTTTGTAGCATTAACACCAATCTTCATCCTAGTGTTCCCGGGATATTCCATGAATCTATTCTGGGGAAGTCTGATTATTTGTCTGTTTGCTTTTTGGAGACATCGCACCAACATTGCGAAGCTTGCCAGAGGACAGGAAAATAAATTAGGAGCCAATAAACCTGGGGGTGGAAAACGCGTTGTCTAAAAAAGTTGCCGTCCTGGTCGCAGGCAGTTGGGGGACCGCTCTCGCAAGTGTGCTGGCCGCCAATGGGCTGGAAGTGACGATGTGGACACGTGGTGAAGAGCAGGCCGCCGAAATTAACAACCAGCATCGGAACAGTCGTTTTCTACCTGGTGCAGAGTTATCACCTCGCATTCAGGCAACGACTAATATGGGGGATGCCGTTCAAGGGGCATCGGCCGTTTTGATTGTTGCGCCTTCCTCAGCCATGCGTTCGGTAGTCAACCAATTCAAGGCGTATTATACGCCAGACATGTTAATAATCCATGCAACCAAGGGATTTGAAACGGAAAGCCTCAAACGGATGTCGACGGTGATCTCTGAGGAACTTGAATGCGAAGAAGGGCATATCGTTGTACTTTCGGGTCCGAGTCATGCGGAGGAAGTGGTCAAACGCTGTCCTACAACAGTGGTTGTGGCTTCACTGGACAAAGCCGCAGCAGATGCTGCTCAGGCATTATTCATGAATGCCTATTTCCGTGTGTATACGAATCGGGATATGCTTGGCGTGGAGCTGGCAGGTGCTTTCAAAAATATTATCGCACTTGGTGCAGGGATGTCGGATGGCCTGGACTTCGGAGATAATGCAAAAGCCGCTCTATTGACTCGTGGATTGGCAGAGATCACCCGGATTGGCGTGGAGATGGGAGCAAACCCGCTTACGTTTGCGGGCCTCGCAGGAATCGGTGATTTGGTGGTTACCGCGACAAGTCAACATAGCCGGAACTGGCGGGCCGGCTCTATGCTGGGACAAGGACAAAAGCTGGAGGATGTACTGAATTCCATGGGAATGGTCGTAGAAGGAATTCGTACGACAAAAGCAGCCTATTTTATCTCCCAGAAATACGGGGTGCAGATGCCGATTGCGGATCAACTATACCATGTTCTCTTTCAGGATCGCGAGCCGCGTGATGCGGTTGAGGCACTTATGGGCCGAGATCCCAAGACCGAAATGGAAGTTATGAAACTGGAAACATGGGAACAGTGGCACTCCTGATTCTCCATTGCTTCACTCACCAGAAATAAAGAAGCTCATTCACCTTTTCATCGCTACACTCATACTATACACATGAGTATTGCCGGAGGAGGGGAGACGAATGGGTAACAACATTTCTAAGGATGCACTGAAAGCGATCAATAAAAAAACGGGCAAAACAATTACAGAAGGTGCTGTCAAGAAACTGGCGAGCACAGTAAAACCGTCCACCATGCAAAATGAAGCTCAGCTGCGCCAATTGATTAAACAAGTATCCGCCATGGCGAAAGTTCCGGTATCTGAAGATACGGTTCAGGATATTGTAAGTGCGGTCAAAAAAAGTGGACTGAATCCAAACAGCATGGAATCATTAATGAAAATGATGATGAAAAAATAATAGATCGTTTTTGCTTCTGCAACGTGTGCAAGCAAGACAAAAAGATGAGTCAGCTAAGGCTGGCTTTCTTTTTGTCTTTTTTTTGGAAAAGTCCTCTGAATTTCGTGTTATAATAATTTCAATTGTCACCGTGTCAGTGATGAATAACAGATTGAAGGGGAGACTGCTGGATTATGAGCGCAATGGACAAGATGTGGCTGTCATTGGTTGCAATTCTGATTATGGGATTGTCTGTATTCCTGATCACCTTCGCGAGAGCCAAAACCAAAGGCTTTGTGCGAGGGATTCTGTCATTGATCGCGTTTCTGATTATGCTGATTGGTTTTTTCGGCGGAATTGCATCGCTCACTTGATCTTATTCTTGCGTGCAGCTTAACATCCGCATAAGTACACCATAGAACTGACACAATGAAAACGGATGAAGGGAAGGTGAGCCGGTTGGGACCACATGGAACAGAGGGCCTTACAGAGCGCTATCCGGAATTGCACGCTGCGTTGCTGGAAACGGCAAAAACCTGGAATACAGTACCTTATGCTTGGCTTCTTGGGGGGAGCTGTGGACTGCTGCTGCAGCAGGTCGAGTTGCAGCAGGCTCCAAGAGATATTGATGTGTACGCCGATCTGGCTGCTGCACATGGGCTGCATCATGCTGCCCCAGGAATTGCCCTGGATAAACCGGTGATAGATCGAACAGGGCCATACGCTTCATTGCTGAGTCATTATCAAGTCGGAGAGTGTGCGCTTGAACTCGTAGGTGGCTTTGAAGTATGGTCCAGGCAGAGCTGGTACCGGGTTGAGATTGAACAACTGCTGATTCATCATGCGCCTCAGGCTCAAATTGGTTCTTACACGTTAAGATTGATGCCCCTTGCTCATGAGCTGCTTTTTAATCTGCTGAGAGGTCGAGCTGACCGTTATGAGGCTATTGCTGAAGCAATCCGGAAGGATCCACAGCTTCATCAGCCCTTACTGGCTTCATTGGGTAAGCATAATGTGTGGACAAGCCGATTCTCCGCTGAGGTAGAAGAGTTGGTTGGTTTTACATGGACTTCATAGGTGGGGAGGCAAGAGGATGGAGCACACGATTACATTTTTACCGCAAAATAAGAGCATTCGCCTAAAAGCGGGAGTGAACCTGCTCAGTGCCGCACGCCGTGCAGGAGTGAAGATTCCAACCCGTTGCGATGGAAAAGCCGCTTGTCTAATGTGCAAGGTCAAAGTAGATGGTGATCAGCTGCAGGCCCTGCACCCCCCTACAGATGCTGAACAACGGAAACTGGGTACCCTGCTGGAAGCAGGAACTCGTCTTGCTTGTCAGGCCAAGGTGAGGGGATCCGTGTCTGTTCATGTTCCGGAGGATCCGCTCAAAGCTGCGATACGTAAGCAGTTGGAACGCCAGCAGCAGGAGAATGACGATTGGTTCTGAAACTAACCTGAATGGAGCTCAATTGGATTGGGTTTTCCCGTTGGACTCTTCAGATTCAAGGAGGATGCGGATGAACGAAAACAAAGATAGACTCTTCATCGGTTTAGGGCAGAGGTACGGGATTCAGGGAGTCCGCTGCCTTCTCTTCATTTTAATGGTTGCTACAGTAAGTGGCTGCATGTATCCAACCCAGGGTAACGATGACCCCAAAATAGCATACAGGGAGAGTGTGAACCGGATACAGAGTGCTGTAGAGGCATTTCAGAAGGATCAGGGGATTCTGCCCATGATTAATGCGGATATGGATACCCCAAAATATGAAAAATTCAGAGTGGATCTGCCGAAGCTGAAACAGCAAGGTTATCTGGACGAGATTCCGGGTACCGCTTTTGAGAGTGGTGGGAGCGCTTACTTCCTTATTCAAAATGAAGAGACAGCACCCACTGTAAAAGTAATGGACTTGCAGACGGTACAGAAGGTCAATGATGTACAGCGCATGGTTAACCAGTATAAATCAGTACATAACGGCAAACTGCCTGCCGGGGAGGAATTGTATACCGGTCTGTATGCTGTAGATATGAAACAAGCTGCTCAGGCAGGTGCTCCAGAGGTTACACTGAACAGTGTATATTCCGGTCAGGAGTTACCATTTATCATGGACGATGAAGGCAATGTGTACGTAGATTATGCCTTCGATATCATGCAGGCGGTAGAAAAATCGGATCGTTCTCCTGTGGAAGGGGATGATGTGCGCGAGTATTTGCTGGAGCACTCCCATTTCGTTCCTGTAAAATCGGTTAGTTATACGTGGCAGAATAATGCCCCAGTGGCACAAGAAAAACCATAGATGAAATGCACCAAAAAAAGAGATACTCCTTATTAAGGAGTATCTCTTCTCTTTTTATTGTTGCATTACGTTCTCAGGAGCTTCAGAGAACCAGATCAGATAATACGTTAGACCTCAACGGTGTAGTTCAACATAAGTTCATCGCCGGGCATTCCACGGATGCCCCAGTGTGCACGTGGTGTCTCGAAAATAGTAATCTCCAAATCATGGAAAGACAACTGGAGTTTTTCATGTATTTGTTTATATAATTGCTGGATTAAATCTTTCTTTGTTTCCATAGATCTTCCTTCGAACATGCTGATTTCAACAATGGTGTATGCTGCTGATCGATCTTTCGGGTACTGAAAGTTCTCCGCATCCATGGGGAAGTAACGTTGGAATTTTTTGTTCTCTGGCAGTCCCAGCACATCCATCATAACGGAATGAATCACGATAGCAAGCTGTTCTTTCATTGGATTTAACTGCTCACGTATACCGAAAACTTTAATCTGTGCCATGCTCATCTCACCTTTCTCATCTCGTTTTCAATCTAACTCAGCTCGGCTCTAAAACCATGTTTCCTTCACAGTATACCTCTAACTCTCCAAGTGTCCGATACCCCAAATAGAAATGAATGAAACCAGCATAAATGCGACCCTGTGTTCATAAAGTAGATTGAAATAATGACGCGCAGTCCGAGAGCGGGGCAACATCCCGGAGCTGAAGACCTGAGAAAAAAACAAAAAAACGCGTCATATTGCTGCATACGGATACATAAGATGATACTAGTCCAATTGCATGTACGAGTTAACGCCGCTTTCGCCGGTTTCATCAGAATGCAACGTTCGGCGGCGGACGACTTCCGGGCACTCACAAAGGCGGCTCTACCGTTGCAGGGATTTCAGTCTTCTGATTGAAAAAACGAAGCGGATGCTCTTTAGCATTTTTCCTTCGGAGTAATTTAGGGAGGGGATTTCATTGGAGAAAGTGGACATTTTTAAGGACATAGCTGAGCGGACCGGAGGGGATATCTATCTCGGGGTTGTCGGCGCAGTCCGGACGGGGAAATCAACATTTATTAAACGATTCATGGAAACGATCGTACTGCCAAACATCGCAAGCGAGGCTGATCGTGCCCGTGCAGTGGATGAACTTCCACAGAGTGCAGCAGGCAAAACGATTATGACCACCGAGCCGAAATTCGTACCGAATAACGCAGTCCAGATCAAAGTGGCTGAAGGGCTCGATGTTAATGTACGTTTGGTGGATTGTGTAGGGTACGCTGTGGAGGGTGCGAAGGGCTATGAGGATGAAAATGGTCCACGCATGATCTCCACGCCGTGGTTCGAAGAGCCGATCCCGTTCCAGGAAGCAGCGGAGATTGGCACGCGAAAAGTCATTCAGGAGCATTCCACATTGGGTGTGGTGGTTACCACAGACGGCACCATTGCCGAGATCGCCCGTAGTTCCTACGTGGAATCCGAAGAACGAGTCATTGCCGAACTGAAAGAGGTTGGCAAACCGTTCGTACTGATCATCAACTCTACCCGTCCTCGCAGTGAAGAGGCTCTTCAATTGCGAAGCGAATTGGCAGCTAAATATGATATTCCGGTAATGACATTAAGCGCGGCCACGATGACGGAAGATGATGTGACAGGCGTGCTGCGTGAAGTCCTGTATGAGTTCCCTGTTCATGAGGTGAATGTGAATCTGCCGAGCTGGGTTATGGTCCTGAATGAAACCCACTGGCTGCGTAACAACTACGAAAATTCCGTGCGCGACACGGTGAAGGACATTCGTAGACTGCGTGACGTGGACCGGGTTGTATCCCAGTTCATGGAGTATGAGTTCATTGACCGCGCAGGACTCAGCGGCATGAACATGGGCCAGGGTGTGGCCGAAATTGATCTGTACGCACCTGATGAATTATACGATCAGATCCTCGTGGAAGTGGTCGGCATTGAGATCAGAGGCAAGGATCATCTGCTGCAGCTGATGCAGGAATTCTCTCATGCCAAACGGGAATATGATCGCTTCGCTGAAGCCTTGGAGATGGTCAAAACGACCGGATACGGCATTGCGGCACCTTCGCTTGCTGAGATGGCACTGGATGAACCTGAGCTCATTCGCCAAGGCACCAAATTCGGTGTGCGTTTGAAAGCAACTGCACCTTCCATTCACATGATCCGGGTCGATGTCGAGTCCGAGTTCGCACCGATTATCGGTACGGAGAAGCAAAGTGAGGAACTGGTGAGGTACCTGATGCAGGACTTCGAGAACGACCCAATCAAGGTGTGGGATTCAGACATGTTTGGTCGTTCACTGCATTCCATCGTGCGCGAAGGGATTCAGGGCAAGATCGCCATGATGCCGGACAATGCAAGGTACAAATTGCAGGAGACATTGGGACGTATCATAAACGAAGGTTCAGGCGGCTTGATTGCCATCATTCTGTAAGACAAAAGACCACAAGGCCATCCTTGTGGTCTTTTTGCTGTATGATTTAATTTCCTATAAACGGTATTACTGGATGTATACTACATGCTTCAAGAAAAACTTAGCGAGTTTTAGCTTTAAATTGTTAAAACCCATTTACATACTAGGGATTAGCCGTTATATTAATATTCAACTATTGTGATCAAGGTCACTGAGAGTGCACGAATAGGGGGAGACAGAGATGAAAAAGAAAGATACGAAATGGGTATGGCTAAGTGTTCTGCTTGTATTTACATTGGCACTGTCCGCTTGCGGGATCAAAAAAGAACCGGCAGCAGCTCCAGCTTCCGGAGCATCAGAGGACAAGCCCAAGACGGAGGCAGTGACTGGCCCGCTTAGTGGTAAACGAATTGCCCTAATCATGGAATTTAACACGGGCACATTCTCACAGCAGTATGTACAAGGCGTAAAAGAGGAAATTGAAAAATTCGGCGGTGAGCTAACTACATTTGTTGCTGATAATGATAAAGCCAAAATGGTTTCTTTGCTGGACAGCGCAATTAACCAGAAGTTCGATGCAATCTTGACGGATCACGGGGACTCGCTCCTGGAACCGGGTGTGAAAAAAGCAGTAGAACAAAACATTCCGGTAGTAGTCTTCGATGCAGCTATCCAAGTACCAGGGGCAACCGTACTGTCTCAGGATGACCAGAAGATGGCGGAACTTACACTGGAACAAATGAAAAAGGATATTAACGGCCAGGGGAATATCGTGAAAGTATGGGTGGCCGGATTCGCTCCTATGGAACGTCGCCAGATTGCCTACGGCGAATTCATGAAGGAGAATACAGACATCAAGGAGATTGCCACATTTGGCTCGGCTCAAAACCCGGCTCTGGATACACAAGCCAAGATGGAAGCGATTCTGAAACAATATCCGAAAGGCGAAATCACAGCCGTGTGGGCTGCATGGGATGAGTTTGCCAAAGGTGCTGCACGTGCAATCCAGCAAGCCGGTCGTGACGAAATTAAAGTTTACGGTATCGATATGAGTGATGAGGATTTGCAAATGATTCAGGATCCGAAAAATCCTTGGGTTGCTTCCGCAGCGGTAGACCCGACAGACATTGGACGTGTTCAGGTACGTTATGCTTATCAGAAACTGAACGGCGATGAGACTGAAGATCAGGTGGTCCTTAATCCGGTTTATGTTCAACGCGAAGCACTGCCTGAGACACAGATCTCTACTTCCGAATTGTCCCAATATGTTGAGGGTTGGGGAGGAAGTACACAGGGCATCAAGGATTGGATGGCGGAATACGGAATCACTGCTAAATAAAGCAGCGTTAGTAGGCGCGCCGCAAGGTGCGCTTTTTTCGCAGGCAGATATGTAAAACAACAGATTGTAAGGATAGCACGACTCCCTGGAGGAGGGATTGGAGGTCTACATCATGACAACTGCACCGATTTTGCTTCAAATGGAACATATTCATAAGCAGTTTGCTGGCGTTCCTGCGCTGAAAGACGTTGATTTCTTTGTAAAAGGTGGAGAGATTCATGCACTGCTTGGCGCCAATGGAGCAGGCAAAAGTACCTTGATGAAAATTCTGTCGGGTGCCTACCAACTGGATCAGGGCCAGATTCGATTAAATGATCAGCATTTACGTCTAAATTCACCGGGGGACGCTAAGGCAAACGGAATTCACTGTGTCTATCAGGAGGTCGATGCTGCACTGGTACCCCAGCTGACGGCTGCTGAGAACATTATGCTGGATCAGCTGGCTTCTCCAGTTGGTGGATGGTGGAAAAGCCCGCGTAAGCTCCAGCAGCGTGCTCTTGAGGCACTCAAAGAATTGGGAGCAGACATTGCAGTTCAGAAAAAGGTAGCGGACCTTACCCTTGCAGAGAAACAGATGATTCTGCTGGCGCGCATCCTGATTCAGGATGCCAAGGTGATTATTTTTGATGAACCGACTGCTCCGCTGAGCCAGGAAGAAACCGATGCCTTTTTCCGGATCGTTCATCTGTTAAAAGAACGGGGAGTAGCTTGCATTTTTATAACCCACCGGCTTGCTGAGGTGACTGGGCATTGTGATCGAGTGACCATCATGAGAGACGGGCAGCATGTATTTACGGGTGAGGCACGTGGACTAACTGTCAATGATCTGGTAACACAAATGCTGGGCAAGCCATTCGAAGAGGAATTTCCGAAGACGGAAGCACCTATAGGCGAGGTAATCTTTGAAGCACGTGGACTGCACCGGGGGATCAAGGTGAAGGGGGTTGATTTGTCTGTACACCGTGGTGAGGTTCTGGCTGTTGTCGGCCTGGTCGGTGCGGGCAAAACGGAATGCTCCCGTCTTCTGATTGGAGCAGACCAGCTGGAGAAAGGGGATATTCGTTTACACGATAAACCGCTTCGCTTCTCTCAGCCGGCGGATGCTGCAGCTTCAGGCATTGTTTCCGTACCCGAGGAACGTCGCAAGCAGGGGATTCTCATTCAGGAAAATGTGGAACGAAATTTGAGCCTGCCCTTGCTCGGACGTCTTAGTACATTCGGATTCGTGAGTCGCAAGAAGGAGCGGGAGAACGCGGAATCCCTGGTTCAACAGCTTGGCATTAAAACATCTTCGGTACGTCAGGAAGTGAAGTATCTGAGCGGAGGTAACCAGCAGAAAGTAGCTATTGGCAAATGGCTGAATGCGGACGCTGATGTCTTTATATTTGATGAACCTACCAAGGGCGTGGATATTGGAGCCAAAAGTGACATCTTCCGTATCATTAACGAGCTGGCTTTGGCAGGCAAGGCGGTCATCTATTTCACATGTGAGCTGGACGAGGGGCTCGGTATAGGAGACCGCATTGCAGTGATGTGTGAAGGGAAAATCGTAAAAGAATTCAAGCGTGGCGAGACCAACCAAGAACAGCTGCTATACTATGCAAGCGGTGGACAAGAGGTGCAGGTATGAAGGACAAATCTATGGATTTTGCGTTCCGTTACGGGGCGATTATCGTTATTATCGGAGTTATTGCTTTTTTTGGCATCAAGTTGCCTTACTTTTTTACCTACAGTAATCTGACTGACATTCTGGGGTCGATATCGATCGTGACCTTTGTGGCTATCGGTGTAACGTTATCTCTCATTGTGGATGGTTTCGATCTCTCGGTGGGGGCTACCGTCTCATTGACGACCGTTGTAACGGCATCGTTAATGATCTGGTATCAGCAGCCGCTCGCCGTTGTCATTATTGTTCCGCTCGTGATCGGTGCAGTCATTGGCCTCCTGAATGCTTTGTTGATTGTAAAACTGCGCATTCCTGATCTGCTCGCCACGCTGGCGACCATGTACATCATTGGAGGTATTCACAAAACGTACGCGCAAGGGTATACCATTTATAATCATATGCAATTTCCTGATGGCAGCAAGGCAGCCGGAGAGATGGATCCTACGTTCTTGCTGATTGGTCAGGGGAAATGGCTCGGCATGCCTATATCGGTTATCCTCCTTCTCGTTGCAGTCATTGGTGTTCATATCTTTTTGACGTATACGAAATACGGACGCCAGATGTACGTTACTGGAGGCAATGAAGAGGCGGCGCGCTTGTCCGGAATCAAGGTGAAAAAGGTGCGTACGCTTGCTTATGTGGCTGCTGGCGTGTTTGCTGCAATAGGGGGCATTATCTACGCTTCCAAAGTGGGATCAGGACAAATTGATGCAGGATCTCCGTTGTTAATGGAATCCGTAGCAGCTGTGTTTGTAGGGTTCTCTGTCTTCGGTGCGGGTAAACCAAATGTTATCGGAACCTTCATTGGTTCAGTCCTGATTGGGGTACTGGTGAACGGTTTAACCATGATGAATGTTCAGTATTTTACTCATGATATTGTAAAAGGTGGCGTCCTCGTGCTTGCCCTGGCGGTGACATTTTACGTGCTAAACCGCAACCGCACTTGAAATTGTGTGCTGTCTGTATTAGTATAAAATTTGTTCCGCGTCTGAAACGCGCTTGGTTTCAGGCGGCATTCTGCCGGAAATGACTGTTGACCGCAGGCGGATAATTGTGTTCATCACGCTCAAGATGTACGTAGATTTTTTGCGTATGAACGTATATTTCGCTTTAAAACGGAAACACAGTATAACATTCAGGACATTGATTCAGGAGGTGAAAACAAATGAACAAATCAGACTTGATTACACACGTGTCCGAAGCGACTGAATTGTCCAAAAAGGATGTAACGAAAGCGGTTGATGCCGTATTCGAAGCAATCTCTGAGGCTCTTCAAAGCGGAGACAAAGTACAATTGGTTGGTTTTGGGAACTTCGAAGTTCGCGAGCGTTCTGCACGCAAAGGGCGTAACCCGCAAACAGGTGAAGAAATCGAAATTCCTGCGAGCAAAATTCCTGCATTCAAACCAGGTAAAGCGCTCAAAGACGGAATTAAATAAGATTTCTACATATTCCATATGTCAAAGAAAGGACCGTGACTCGTTCACGGCCTTTTCTTTTGTCTTCTAACGATGTGCCTCGCTGTTTTTTGTGTCCTCAGGGTCGTCCGGTTGCTTGCTGTAAGCGATCAATATCAGATCTTCTCCTGCTGATTCCGAAAGGTGCTGTTCAATGTCCTGTAGCTGATGAATATGCTCGTCTGTCAAGGTTGCAGGGGTGTACTTCATGCAGAGGCTCCTTTCTATGGAATGTATCCTGTAGTATGACCCGGTTCCCATAGATTATTGCAGCTTAACAAGCAAAACTCAGTTGACAAATGAATCAATCTTAATCATCATTAACGCTATTGAACAATTAGGAGAGGGGACGCTACGTAATGGATCATCCAACCGGCAGTGATTACATTGTCATTAAGGCAGAGGAAAACGGAGTTCAGGTCATCGGTTTGACGCGAGGACAGGACACGCGTTTTCATCATACCGAGAAGCTGGACAAAGGTGAAGTTATGATTGCCCAGTTTACGAATCATACTTCCGCGATCAAAATCCGCGGTAAGGCTACCATGATTACAAAGCATGGCCAAATAGAATCAGAATAAAAGACGAGTTAAGAGTCTGTTGCATCAGAGCTAAGCGTCGTTTTACGGAAATCTCCTGCCTGTTCACGAAGTGGATTGGGGTAGAGCCAATACTTTGGGTATGAACGAAAAATTGCAGGCATAGCCTGCTTTTTTTCATTGTACAATGAGGTATGAGCCTTTACCGGACAGACTACACTAACATGTAAAGGCAGGGAGGCATTTATGAAACCGCGGATGATCGTGACGGCTTCGCTGCTGGCAACGGTTGCAGCAGTTTTCCTGTTGGTTGCTGTGCAAACCTTACATATGCGAACATTGGGCGGAGAGCGGGTACAGCCGGTATCTGCAGCTGAGCAAAAGCTGGAACTGTCTGACGAGAATTTGGTGGACGTGCTGAGCTCCATGCATTTGACTACACCGATTGCAAAAGTAGAGTGGAAGCAGTCCATTTTGAAACTGGATCTGAAGGTGACAGGTACCGGAACAAGTTACACCGAAATCTATGATAATATGGCAACGGTGGCCGAGCTTGGATTTCACGGTCTTGATAACGTAGAGCAAATACTGCTTCGTGTCATGGCAGAAGATGAGTGGCTGCACAAAAGGCATCTGCTGCTTGCTGCAGATATACGAAGAAATGAGTGGCCAACAGATGCAATCGAAGCACTTCGAAATTGGAAAAGCCCCGTCCTATCCGGTGAAATAAAAGAATGGTTTCACATCATGGAGACCGATCTGTGGAAGAAGCAATTCGAATTGTTGAACGAAGGGTAATAGAATAGCAGGATTCAGTGCGTGTCTGTTCAACATATGCTATAATATATAAGATTGTAGTGCAGAAATGGTTTAACAATGCAAAGGCTCGGAGGCTGAGAATGAATTCATATCGCGTACCCCAACTAGCAAAAAAATATACGGATTACGACATGATTCGACAACATACGGAAATACCACCGTTTCCGGATAGCCGGGCTCGTCTGCTGCAGGCGTTTGTGGGCCGTACAGATGAAAAGGAGCATGATGAGCTGTATGCTCTGGCTACCTCGCTCGTCCAGCTGGCCATGGATACGCATGATCGAATCGATACGATCTCCGGGGATCGGAAAGAGCAGGAGATGCGCTCACGCCAGTTGAATGTTCTTGCTGGTGATTATTTGAGCAGTCGCTTTTATCAGCTGCTTGCCCATGCGGGTCGTATTGAGATGATCGGTAAGCTCAGCGGTGCCGTATCGGAAGTCAACGTGCGCAAGATGACGCTGTATGATCGGATGAAAAAGCTTCTCGTTTCGGCTGAAGAATACTTGCGTGAAACGGTACAGCTGAAGATGCAGCTGTTTCTTTCTTTTGCGGACATGATTGGATCAAAGGAACAGAAGCTATGGGAGAGTCTTCTTGCCGAATTCAGCTTGTGCGAGACCGTTGTGGAAGAGCTGCAGCGAATGAAAGACGCGAAGAAATTCAGCCATAGCTATGCTTTCTGGCATATATACAAGCAAGGTACAGCCGATGAGCGGAACCTGATTGGCCAGCCGGAGCCAGATATGCGGGCATGTGGGGCCATGGCAGTGAAGTATCAAATTGATGGGCTTCTGCTGGACAGGCTTCGTGAAAGTACAAACCGCATAAAGCTTTTGCTGCAGGAAGAACAAGACCAGCGGGGATTAGCTGAGCTGTATGCCATCTTGGAAACCTATTTGGGTTATCTGGAGCCTTCACACGCAGCAGTAAGGGAAGATTGAGGGGGAGACAAATGGGGAGCGCAGAGTCGAAACCAAAAGAAGAGTTTGTCCATTCGGTGTTTCAGAGTATAGCCGGAAAATATGATGTCATGAATGACATCCTGAGTTTCCGCAGGCACAAAGCCTGGCGCAAATTCACAATGAAGAAAATGAACATGTCCAAAGGGGATACAGGCTTAGATCTATGCTGCGGTACCTGTGACTGGACGCTGGCGATGGCAGAGGCAAGTGAAACAGGTCACATGCATGGACTGGACTTTAGCAGCAACATGCTTGAAGTCGGGCAGAACAAGGTTAATGCCGTAAACAGACAAAAGCAGATTACGCTTGTTCAGGGGAATGCCATGTCACTTCCTTTTGAAGATAATTCATTTGATTATGTTACCATTGGATTTGGCCTTCGTAATGTTCCTGATCTGAGACAGGTTTTATCGGAGATGAAACGTGTAGTGAAACCAGGTGGCATGGTTGTGTGCCTGGAATTGTCCAAGCCGACATGGCAACCGTTTAAAGGTATTTATTATTTTTATTTTGAACAAGTACTGCCGAGACTTGCCAAATTGTTCGCCAAACGTTATGAGCAGTATAAGTGGCTGCCTGATTCATTGGCATTATTTCCGGGAAGGAAGGAACTGGCTACCATTTTCGAAGAAACCGGATTGAAGCAAGTGCAGGCCTATCCTCTGACCGGAGGCATCGCGGCATTGCATATTGGAACCAAGGAGAATCAGCATGTTTAGGAAAATTCGCATCTTTTTAGAAATGATCAAGATTGAACATACGCTTTTTGCTTTACCTTTTGCATTTATGGGTGCCATCCTCGGGTCTATGGTCGTGAACGGAACGTTCCCAACCTGGATGCAGATTATGTGGGTGCTGCTGGCCATGGTTGGTGCACGCAGTGCGGCATTTGGACTCAACCGGATGATTGACCAAGCGATCGACGGCAAAAATCCGCGGACGGCTATGCGCGCTATCCCAGCGGGCCTGCTCAAAAATGGCGAGGTTGTTATCTTTGTTATTGTCTCGTTTGTACTGTTATTCTGGGCTTCATCCAATCTTAATGTGTTATCAATGCAATTACTTCCAATCGCAGTGTTTATGCTGGTATTGTATTCATACACCAAACGATTTACATGGCTCTGCCATGTTGTTCTCGGAATGACTATTGGCCTTGCTCCACTTGGAGGCTGGGTTGCTGTTACGGGGTCCATGGATTGGACAGCCATAGTGCTGTACGTTACGATTGTGTTCTGGACAGCAGGCTTTGATATTATTTATGCATGTCAGGACCTGGAGTTCGACCAGGAAGAGGGGCTTCATTCCATTCCTTCCCGTTTCGGACTTATTAAATCGTTGAATATTGCTAAGTTCTTTCACATTATTACAGCCATCGGATTTTTGGCGCTTCTGTTGATGACGGATCTGAGCTGGTGGTATGGTGCAGGCATGCTGATTACATATGGTATTCTTTTCTATGAGCACTATATTGTATCGCCTAACGATATGAGTCGTGTACAGACGGCTTTCTTTACCATGAATAGTGTTTTGAGTCTGGTCGTATTTACCTTTACTTTGATAGACCTGGCGGTGAAATAAACATGCAGCAGCTGGACAATAAACGACTTGTTGTCGGAATTACCGGAGCCAGCGGAAGTATTTATGGCATAAGACTTATTGAAACGCTGCTCGGCCTGGATTTCACTGTTCATCTGGTGATTTCTAATGCCGGCTGGCGGGTTTTAAAAGAAGAAATGGATTGGGATGTCACGAATCGTGAAGGTGTGCTGGAAGAGAAATTCGGCGGCCTCGGCGGTTCGCTGATCTATCATCCCGTTAGTGATATAGGGGCTTCGATCGCAAGCGGATCTTACCTGGCTGATGGCATGATCATCATGCCATGCTCCATGGGCACACTTTCCTCCATCGCACAGGGGTCATCAGACAATCTGATGTCTCGTGCTGCGGATGTCATGATGAAGGAGGCAAGGCCGCTAATTCTGGTGCCACGGGAGACTCCGCTGCATGCGATCCATCTGGAGAATATGCTCAAGCTCTCTCGCTTGGGTGTTCGAATGATTCCGGCCATGCCGGCTTTTTATCACAAACCTCAGACGATGGAAGAGTTGATTTTGTTTTTGGTAGGTAAAGTGCTGGATAGTTTGCGCATTCAGCATCAACTGTTCGCAAGATGGGGAGAACCGGATCAACGGGGCTAGCCGTTTTTTCTATAACTGTTTGAACTTAATAAGCAGGATATGACCTGCTCGCCCCGGTATCCCGGGGTATTGGTGAGCGCTGATGGTAGAGTTTCTGTGAAACCACAGCCTTGACCCATGCTCCGGCAACTTCTGGATTTGTTTCAGAACAAGTCGAAGAGTTTAATTCCCGGATGTCAGCCATGACATTCGATGAAGTAAGTACGACTTAGTAGAACACAAGCAGGAACGGCAAGCCCTGGTTTTTCGTTATGCCTGCAGGCCCGACTTGCTGGAGGGGAAGGTAAGCATGGATTTTTGGACTGATAATACGCTGACACGGGTGAACGAATGAAACTATTGGATATTTTCGGGTTGTTAAAAAAAGACATGGATTACATTGAAAAAGAATTGTATCGCAGTGTGCAGGGAGACCAGAAACTGCTAAGTGAAACTTCACTACATCTGCTCAAAGCAGGCGGGAAGCGTCTGCGTCCAGTATTTGTACTGCTCGGCGGTAAATATGGTACATATGACATTGAACGCCTGAAGTTGATTGCGGTACCGCTGGAATTGATTCATTCCGCTTCGCTGGTACATGACGATGTTATTGATAATGCGGAGACACGGAGAGGCAAACCAACGGTAAAGTCCAAATGGGATAACCGGATTGCCATGTACACCGGGGATTATATCTATGGAAAAGCACTTCAGATGACAGCTGGCCTGTCCGATCCGGACATCCATCGTATTCTGGCGAAGGCCATGGTGCAGATGTCTATCGGTGAGATGGAGCAGATTCGTGACTTTTTCAATACAGGACAGAGTGTTCGCAATTACTTGCTGCGGATCCGTCGCAAAACGGCGCTGCTCATTGCAGTCAGCTGCCAGCTTGGAGCTCTGGCTACACGTGCACCAAAACATGTTTCTTCGCTCCTGTATACTTACGGATATAATGTGGGCATGGCCTTCCAGATTCAGGATGATGTACTTGATCTGGTGGGAACAGAGAAACAGCTGGGCAAGCCTCCAGGTAGTGATATGAAACAGGGCAATATCACGCTCCCAGTTCTATACGCTCTACAGGAACGTGATCTTCGTGAGCCGCTGCTTAACGAGATTTCGCGTGTTCAGCGTGAAGATGGACGGGCAAGTGCCTCGGATGCGATTGGAATGATTCGCCAAAGTCAAGGAATCGCTAAAGCTGAAGCACTGGCTGACCGATATATGAAGAAAGCGCTCGATGCTCTGGAACAGCTGCCTAATATCAAGACAAGCAAAAATTTGCGCGATATTGCACATTTTGTTGTCAAGCGGACTCATTAAAGTGCAGTGATATGATCATGCTGCTTATTGCTCCGGTTTACTCCAAAGACATAGATGTGAGATTCCTCATTGGGAGGAATTGGACATGTATGTTACAATCAAAGTGATTGCGTCTACATAATGAACTAACTTTGAACCGT
This sequence comes from Paenibacillus sp. PvP094, assembly GCF_040546835.1. NCBI lineage: Bacteria > Bacillati > Bacillota > Bacilli > Caryophanales > Paenibacillaceae > Paenibacillus > Paenibacillus sp. PvP094. The sequence continues at coordinate 4,322,693 of NZ_JBEPOM010000001.1, forward strand.
GAGTGAGGAGTGAGCGTATGGATCGTACATTTTTGATGGTAAAGCCGGATGGTGTGCAGCGTGGTTTGATTGGGCGTATCGTTAGCCGTCTGGAAGACAAGGGGTTTAAAATGGTGGCTGGGAAACTGGTTCAGATGACAGAGGAGCAGGCAAAGCGCCATTATGCGGAACATGAAGGAAAGCCGTTTTTTGATGATCTGGTGCAGTTTATCACATCCGGGCCTGTATTTGCGATGGTCTGGGAAGGTGATGACATTGTGGCACTTGCGCGGATCGTTATCGGCAAAACCAATGTAAAGGAAGCGGCTCCCGGTACGATCCGCGGAGACTTTGCGAGCCACACACCGCATAACCTGATTCATGGAGCTGATTCCCCGGAGTCTGCCACTCGTGAAGCAGCAAACTTCTTTACTTCAGATGAATTGGTGACGTACGACAAGAGCATCGCAGCCTGGTTGTAATTTATTAGCCAGAAGGGTGATACGATGCTGGAGCAGGAACAACTAGACCCGGATTATGCCGGTTTTATTCGGAAAATCAAAGAGAGCACAGGCATTGATCTTGCTCAATACAAGGAAGGCCAGATGAAAAGACGGCTGACCACACTTCGAAACAAAAACGGGTTTCATACATTTTCTAATTTTTTTGATGCCATGCAGAAGGATAAGTCGCTGTTTTACGAATTTCTCGATCGGATGACGATTAACGTTTCGGAATTTTGGCGAAATCCTAATCGCTGGGAAGTGCTCCGTGACGAGATCCTTCCTGAATTGATTGGTCCAAAGCGCCGTGTAAAGGTATGGAGTGCAGCTTGTTCAACTGGCGAAGAGCCCTATACACTTGCCATGATTTTGGATACGATGGGCATTCTTAAGGACAGTTCCATTACGGCGAGTGATCTGGACGAAGGCGCACTGGCCAAAGCCAAGGAAGGGCGTTATATGGAGCGTTCGCTCAAGGATGTCCCCAAAGAGACAGCCAGTCGTTATTTTAAACAGGACGGGTTGGTTTATCGAATCGATGACAAGCTCAAAAGCTCAATCAAGTTTATGAAGCAGAATCTGCTGCTGGACCCGTTTGATGATGGGTTTGATCTGATTGTGTGCCGGAATGTAATGATCTATTTTACCGAGGAAGCCAAAAATCTGTTGTATCATAAATTTGCAGCAAGTTTACGGCCAGGCGGCATTTTATTCGTAGGCAGCACAGAACAGATCTTCTCCCCTGGACAATACGGTCTGGAGACAGCGGAAACGTTCTTCTATCGCAAAAAATAAATAAAGTTAACGGATTGGATGACCGTCTGGATTACACACGAACATGTGTCCAGACGGTTATTTGTATTTCCGGGTAAAAATGAGTGTAATTTCAGCTCCGAATTGTGCCAGGACAAGCTGACCAGAATTTTGTTTTTGGGCAGGAAACGACGGGCTTTCTTGTCAAAGCGGGTCAGCTATACTATAATGAGCAAAGAAATTATGGGATTTTAGCAATGTGCAGTTTAACAGTTTAAAGGGGGAACGTATTATGAGTTTACGTTATTTAACCGCAGGGGAAACGCACGGACCCCAATTGACCGCGATTATCGAAGGATTGCCAAGCAATCTGAATATTGATTTTGAGGAACTGAACTTCCAGCTCCACCGTAGACAAAAAGGATATGGTCGTGGACGCCGGATGCAGATTGAGAAAGATCAGGCCAATTTTGTGGGTGGCATCCGTCACGGATATACAACTGGAGCTCCGGTAGCTTTGGTCGTTCAAAATAATGACTGGAAACACTGGCAGAACATTATGAATATTGAGCCTATTGAAGGCAGTGATGAAGAGAAACGCCGCGTTCATCGTCCTCGTCCTGGACATGCGGATCTGAACGGCGGACTCAAATATAATCTGAAAGATCTGCGCAACGTTCTAGAGCGCTCCAGTGCACGTGAAACAACGGTACGTGTAGCTTGTGGAGCGATTGCCCGTCAATTCCTGGCTGAGTTTGGTATTAAGGTAGCGGGGCGAGTACTGCGTATCGGAGAGATCGAGGCACCTTACCAAGACCTGCCTATTGATGAGCTGATTGAAGTAACCGAAGCTTCCTCGGTTCGAGTAACGGATGCAGAGACGGAGAAGAAGATGGAAGCCTACATTGATCAGATCAAGCAGGAAGGTGACTCCATCGGAGGAATCGTGGAATGCATTGTTGAAGGTGTGCCTGTCGGTCTCGGAAGCCATGTGCAGTATGATCGCAAACTGGATGCACGGATTGCTCAAGGTGTCATGTCCATTAATGCCTTTAAAGGTGTGGAAATCGGTATCGGATTCGAAGCAGGAACGATTCGTGGCTCCCAGGTACATGATGAAATTCTTCACACGGAGGAACGTGGTTACCACCGGGCAACCAATCGTTTGGGTGGATTTGAAGGCGGCATGACCAACGGAATGCCGGTCGTGGTTCGTGGGGTTATGAAACCTATTCCGACACTCTACAAACCACTTCAAAGTGTTGATATTGATACCAAAGAAGCCTTCACTGCCCAAGTCGAACGGTCAGATGCTTGTGCCGTTCCAGCAGCAAGCGTAGTCATGGAACATGTGGTGGCATGGGAGATTGCCAAGGCATTCCTTGAGAAGTTCGGTGGGGATTCCATGGAGGAAATTCGCGCGAACTACAACAACTATAACGTTCAATTGGAGAGCTACTAATATGCGTCAGCTGACAGTTCAGTTGGAGGAACGCTCATATCCCATTCTGATTGGCAGTGGTCTGCTCGCTGAGGCGCCTCGATTTTTTGAACAATATGGATTGACCAAGAAAAGTCCGCTGCTCATTATTACAGATGAGAATGTGGCTCCCAAGTATTTGGCTGGTCTTGAACAGACCCTCCGAGCGGCTGACTTTACAGTCGTCTCGGCAGTGGTTCCTTCGGGAGAGACATCCAAATCCCTATCGGTTTATCAAGACATGATGACAGTTGCCATTGAGGGTAAGCTGGATCGCAGTTCCGCCATTATTGCGTTGGGCGGAGGCGTTGTGGGAGATCTCGCTGGATTCGTGGCGGCTACATATATGCGTGGAATCAAGTTTGTACAAGTACCTACAACAATCCTCGCACATGACAGCAGTGTTGGTGGTAAAGTAGCCGTTAACCATCCGCTGGCCAAAAATATGATTGGTGCATTCCATCAGCCTGAGCTTGTGCTCTATGATGTGGACACACTTCAATCCTTGCCGCCGCGCGATGTTTCAGCCGGACTATCGGAAATGCTGAAGCACGGACTGATTCGCGACGAAGCGTTTGCACATTGGTGTGAAGAGCATGCTGAAGCGTTGCTCGCGCTGGATCCGGAAGCACTCGGATACGGACTGGAACGCGGATGCGGCATCAAGGCTGAAATTGTGTCTCGTGATGAACGGGAAAACGGAGAGCGTGCACTATTGAATTTGGGCCATACCATTGGTCACGCGATTGAAGCGATTGCTGGATACGGGGAGTTTTTGCATGGAGAAGCCATCTCTATCGGGATGGCCGGATCGGCTTTGCTGGGCGAGAAGCTTGGTGCACCTGCAGGTCTATATGACGATACGGTGCGGATGCTTCGTTCCCTGCGATTACCGGTCACCATGCCGAAACATCTGGATACGGATGCGTTGATGGATGCCATGATGCATGACAAGAAATTCCGTGAAGGACATATGGTTTTTATTATTCCGGATCGGATTGGAGCAGCGAGAATTGTGAAAGACGTGCCCGTATCGGCAGTTCGGGATGTCATTGAATTGCTTAAGAAGGGAGCAGAATAACGATGGTAACACGTGGAATTCGCGGGGCTACAACAGTCACGCAAAATAACGAAGAACAGATTTTGAAGGAAACAGCGGTATTGCTGCAGGAGATTGTGGACCGCAACGATATTAAGCCGGAAGATATCTGCAGCGTCTGGATTACGATGACGGGCGATTTGGATGCAGCCTTTCCAGCGAAGGCCATTCGCCAACTGGAAGGCTGGGAATTGGTACCTTTGATGTGTGCACTGGAAGTACCCGTTAAGGGTGCCTTGCCGCAATGCATTCGTTTCATGGTGCATGTGAACACAACCAAAGACCAACATGAAATCAATCATGTGTACCTGAATGGTGCACAATCCCTGCGGCCTGATTTGGTCGCACCTTCGAATTCATGAGAAATAGAATGGTTGTCAAACCATTCTGAATGCTGTATAGTGAGAACCAGTTGAGTAGAGTATGAGTTGAGCTGAGAGCAGCTGAGATAGTGGAGTATATAGCAGAGTCCAGCGGGTGGTAGCCGGAGTAACAAGGTCGGCCAACTGATTCGCGGTACGTCGTGCTACAGGATTGATAGGAACAGGAACCTCATATTGTGAAACGTGTCCAGTGACACCGTTTTGTTTTGGTATATGCTCATTTTTGTTTGTTGAGATCCCATTTCGTTTCTGTGATGGTATCGTGCAAGCTGGAAGAGCTAGTGAATCCATATTCAAGACGTGCAGGTTGGTGGATGTAGAACGTTCATTCATGAGACTGGTCTGATGATCCAGCATGGAAGTATAGGGACTTGTTATTTATGAAGCACCAAACTGTTAATTACAGCTTATAAACCCAGAACCTCTACCTGATGGTAGAGGTTTTTTTGTTATATACAACCACTTTCTTCTACCTAATCTGAAAGGACGTGATCTGATGATAACGCCAAACGTTAATCAAGTACTGAAAATGTCGAATGAATACAATCTGATTCCGGTAGTCAAACGGATTTTGGCTGATATGGAAACGCCTATCCGGATTTTCCGCCGTTATGCTGAGAATGACCGGGCATTCCTGCTGGAAAGTGTGGAGGGTGGTATTCAGTGGGCAAGGTATTCTTTCATTGGTACGGATCCGTTTCTGATGATTTCGGCCAAAAAGGGTCGGATGGAAGTGGAAGAAGCTGGCCAGAAGCGCGAGCTGCCAGGCAAACCCATTGAAGAACTAAAAGCGCTGCTGCGCAAGTACCGTAGTCCCAAAGATGACGAACTGCCGCCATTTACAGGCGGGGCGATTGGTTTTTTTGGATATGATCTGCTGCAATATTATGAGAAGCTTCCGGCTCATGCGCTGGATGATCTGAATATGGATGATATTCGCTTCATGTTCTGTGACCAGATTATTGTGTTTGACCACGTGAAACAGCAAATGCTGCTTGTCGGGAACGTTCATGTCAAAGAAGGAGCAACGGATGAGGACATCCGGAAAGCTTATACAGTGACATCAGAGAAGCTTGAGCAGGCCGCTGAGCGCTTGCAGCAGCAGGGACCAGGGGAAAACCTGAATCCGCGATCCATTCCGGGAGACGTTGATCTGGGGGATATTCGTTCCAACCTAACAAAGGAACAGTTTATCGGCAATGTGGAGCAAGCCAAGGAATATATCCGTGCAGGTGATATTTTTCAGGTCGTGCTGTCGCAGCGCTTCCACATCGATACTGAAGTTTCCCCGCTTCATGTGTATCGTGTACTTCGGACACTGAACCCATCGCCCTATATGTATTATTTGAAAATGGATGATGAAATCATTGTCGGGACCTCACCAGAGGCTCTGGTGAAGGTGGACGGAAATCGTGTGGAGACACGGCCGATTGCCGGCACACGTCCAAGAGGTGCAACAGAAGCGGAGGATCGTGCTCTTGCAGCCGATCTGCTGCAGGATGAGAAGGAGCGGGCGGAACATCTCATGCTGGTTGATCTGGGCCGCAACGATCTCGGCCGTGTATCGAAATTTGGCAGTGTGAAGTGTGACATGTTCATGGAGATTGAGCGTTATTCTCACGTCATGCACATGGTATCGAACGTGACGGGCGAGCTCAGAGAAGACAAGGACTTCTTCGATGCATTCCTCTCTTGTCTCCCAGCTGGAACGGTATCGGGTGCACCGAAGCTGCGTGCGATGGAGATTATTGCAGAGCTTGAAAAAGAAGCACGCGGTGCCTACGCAGGCGCTATCGGGTATCTCGGGTTCTCCGGTAACATGGATGCCTGCATTACGATTCGAACCATCATTTTCAAAAAAGGAAAAGCGTACGTGCAGGCCGGAGCAGGCATTGTATGGGACTCGGTACCTGAAAGTGAATACGAGGAAACAGTCAACAAGGCGAAAGCATTACTTAAAGCAATCCGGACAGCGGAGGCCATGTTCCCTCCCAAGGGGAAAGATAACCACCTGACACTTGCCAATGCAGATTATTTTGTGACGCCAGCCACGGCTGTACAGAACTGAGAGAGGAGAGACCGGATATGAATATGAACCCTGTGATGAATGAAGATTCCAAAAGATCCGCATCTGCCTTAAGCCAGAACGAAGGAATGAAGGACGGACTTGCCAAAATTTTGGAGGGGAACCATCTCGAGCAGGCGGAAGCACGTAACTTGATGTACTCCATCATGAGGGGTGAAGCGACTCCGGCTCAGATCGGCGGGTTGCTGATGGCTCTCCGAATGAAGGGGGAAACGGTGGATGAAATCACCGGTTTTGCCGAAGCGATGCGCGGACAGGGCGGCCGGATTCTTACCGATGGCAGCGGGCTGCTCGACACTTGCGGGACCGGTGGATCGGGGATTCACAAGTTCAATATCTCAACAGCCTCAGCCATCATTGCGGCAGCAGTCTCTGTTCGAGTGGCGAAACATGGCAATCGATCTGCTTCAGGTAAAGCAGGCAGTGCGGATGTTCTTGAAGCGCTGGGGGTTAACATTCATCTGGATGGAGAACAGGCGAGACAATGCCTGGATGAGATCGGAATTTGCTTCTGTTTCGCTCAGGTGTACCATCCTTCCATGAAACATGCGGCTGCACCACGCAAAGAGCTCGGTGTACGTACGATCTTCAATATGCTTGGTCCTCTCACTAATCCCGCAGGTGCGGATCGGCAGCTCCTTGGTCTGTATGACCGCAGTCGTACGCCGATGATTGCAGAAGTTCTCAATCGTCTCGGTCTAAAGAGAGCGCTCGTCGTTGCAAGTCATGATGGACTGGATGAGATCAGCATATCCGCACCGACTCAGGTATCTGAACTGCGTAATGGTGAAGTTCAGACGTACGACATTGACCCGCGTGATATGGGGTTGTCGCTCCATCCGCTGGAGACCGTTCTTGGAGGAGATGCTCTCCAGAATGCCGAAATCATAAAACGAATCTTTCACGGAGAACGGAGCGCGTACCGTGATGTCGTTCTGTTAAATGCTGGAGCATGCATCTACCTTTCGGGTCTTGCTGAGACCGTTGCGGAAGGTGTGACCATGGCCGCGAATGCTGTGGATTCCGGAAAAGCAGCGATGAAATTGGAACAGCTAATACACACAACGGAGGCGTACAGTCATGTATCTTGATCGAATTGTAGCAACGAAACAGCAAGAGGTTGAAGTATTGGCCCAAACCTTTCAGATGGAAGAGGCATTAAAACAGATTGAAACATTGCCGGTTACCCGCGGGTTTGAACGGGCGTTATCGAAGAATCGTAATCGGAGCCTGGGACTTATTGCCGAAGTGAAAAAAGCATCACCATCCAAAGGGCTTATACGTCCTGACTTTCATCCGGTAGAGATTGCATTAGCCTATGAACGGGCAGGAGCAGATTGTATTTCCGTATTGACGGACGTCTCCTACTTTCAAGGCAGTGGAGAATATTTGCAGGCCATTCATCAAGCAGTGAATATTCCTCTTTTGCGTAAGGATTTTATTATCGATGAGCGCCAGATCGCTGAAGCAAGATTGCTTGGTGCAGATGCCATTTTGTTGATTGCAAGCATCCTGTCCCCAGAGCAGATCCGTCAGTATCTGTCATTTGCCAAAAGTATAGGACTGGATGTCTTAATTGAAGTCCATGACCGAACGGAACTGGAGCAGGTACTGGAGATTCCGCAGGCAACTCTTGTTGGGATCAATAACCGTAATCTGAAGACGTTCGAAACCAGCTTAAGTACAACGCTTGATCTGATGAAGCTGATTCCGGATGGCGTAACGTTAATCAGTGAGAGCGGAATTGACGGTCCAGAGCGTTTAGGATCACTTATAGAGGCTGGAGTACAGGGAATCCTCGTCGGTGAGCATCTGATGCGTAAGGATGATGTGGAAGCTGCCGTTTACGAACTGATGGGGCCAAGAGGATGAATAAACTTATGAATGACGGTGTGGGCGGCAGAGATAACGGGGCGCCTAGGGAATCGGCAGCGGCAGTAAAAATTTGTGGACTTCAGGACGTTGAAGTGCTAAAATCGATGATAAACTTGCCGATTGATTACATTGGTGTTGTCTTTGCCGAGTCCCGTCGCCAAATTAATGCGGGTAAGGCTGCCGAGTTAAGAGCGGTCCTCATGGACTGGAATGCTTCTTATCGTCCGAAACTGGCGGGAGTATTTGTGAATCCTTCAATCACAGAGCTGGAGAGTGTCATGGAAGCAGCTCACCTGGATGTTATTCAGCTGCATGGACAGGAGTCTCCGGAATTTTGCGGACTGGTGAAGCAGCGTTTCGGCACCGAGGTATTCAAGGCTCTCTCTTTTCCCAAAGATGGAACAGCTGCAGAAGTGAACGATACTGCCAAGAAGGCACTTGATCCTTATCAAAACGTTGTTGATGCCATATTACTGGATACCTTTGATCCGTTATACGGAGGAGGTTCCGGCAAGACGTTTGCGTGGGATCGTATTCCCGCTTATGCCGAATGGGCAATTCAACATGGAATTGCTCTGTTCGTAGCAGGGGGGCTGCATCCGGATAATGTAGAGCAACTGATACAGACCTATGCACCAGACGGCGTCGATGTATCCAGCGGCGTAGAGTCTGACGGCGTGAAAGATATTGCAAAAATCACAGCATTTGTAGAAAGGGTGAAGCAGGCATGACACATCAATTGCCGGATCAACACGGGCGATTCGGTCCCTTCGGAGGCCGCTTTGTTCCTGAGACACTAATGAACGCTCTAATCGAATTGGAAGAGGCGTATGATCGTTACTCTCAAGACGATGAATTCAATAAGGAATTAAACTATCTGCTGAGTGAGTATTCCGGACGGGAGACTCCGCTGTATCATGCGGAACAGTTGTCTCGCCATCTGGGAGGACCGAAGATCTATCTGAAGCGGGAAGATTTGAATCATACCGGTGCACATAAAATTAACAATGCGATCGGACAAGGCTTGCTTGCCAAACGTATGGGTAAAAAGAAAGTCATCGCCGAAACGGGTGCCGGACAGCATGGCGTCGCAACGGCAACCGTTGCTGCACTGCTTGGTCTTGAGTGTAAAGTGTTCATGGGCGAAGAAGATACAGAGCGTCAACAACTGAACGTATTCCGGATGAAGCTGCTGGGGGCGGAAGTGATTCCGGTGATGTCGGGCACACGGACACTGAAGGATGCAGGGAATGAGGCTCTTCGTTACTGGGTCAGCAACGTGGAGGATACATTCTATGTGCTTGGATCAGTCGTTGGTCCTCATCCATATCCCATGATGGTGCGTAACTTTCAACGAGTCATTGGCGATGAGACGCGCAGACAGATCCAGGAGATCGAAGGGCGTCTTCCTGATGTGATCGTTGCGGCTGTCGGTGGCGGAAGCAATGCAATTGGCATGTTTTACCCGTTTATCGGGGATCAGGATGTGAAGCTGGTTGGTGTTGAAGCTGCCGGCAAAGGTGTGGACACTGAATTTCACGCAGCGACGATGAGTAAAGGGACACATGGCGTATTTCAGGGTTCCATGAGTTATTTGCTTCAGGATGAGTATGGACAGGTTCAACCTGCACATTCCATCTCGGCGGGTCTAGATTATCCTGGCGTTGGTCCGGAGCATTCCTATCTGAAAGACATTGAACGTGCTAAATATGTACCGATTACAGATCAGGAGGCGCTGGATGCCCTGCAGCTGCTCAGTCGTACAGAAGGTATCATTCCTGCACTGGAATCTGCACATGCCGTGGCTCAGGTCGTTAAGCTTGCACCTGAACTTACAGCAGAGGATATCGTTGTCATCTGTCTGTCCGGTCGGGGAGACAAAGATGTTGAATCCATTATGAAATATACGGGAGGGAACTTGTCATGAACCTAATGGACCAGACCTTCCTGCGTTTAAAGGAACAAAATCGTACAGCACTTATTCCGTTTCTGACCGTTGGTGACCCCGATGTGGAGACGACAATTGATATTATCAAGGAGCTTGAACAGGCAGGAGCTGACATCCTGGAGCTTGGGGTTCCCTATTCCGATCCACTTGCGGATGGCCCTGTCATCCAGCGTGCATCCGAGCGTGCGCTGAAAAGCCAAATCTCCATTCGTACCTGCATGGAAACAGCTGCCAAAGCACGCGAGGCAGGGGTACAGCTGCCGTTTGTTCTCTTTACGTATTACAATCCTGTACTGCAAACGGGACTTGATTTGTTCTTTGATGAACTTGTCAAACACGATATTAGCGGCATGATTATTCCGGATCTTCCCATTGAGGAAGCAGAAGAGATGCGCCGCAGGGCGGACGCGGCAGGCGTGCATCTGGTTCCGCTGGTAGCTCCTACGTCCAACGCGCGGATTGAGCGTATCGTTAATGGAGCGAGAGGCTTTATCTACTGCGTATCTTCGCTAGGTGTAACAGGGGAAAGAGCCTCCTTCTTTGACGGAGTAGAGAGTTTTATTGAGACTGTGAAAAGTTTGACAGATATTCCGGTAGCGGTAGGGTTCGGCATTTCCAGCCATGAGCAAGTAGAGCGTTTTTCCCGCATCTGCGACGGGGTGGTTGTAGGGAGTGCCATTGTTCGTCAGGTGGAAGAAGCAATTCCTCTTCTTGGGAATCCGGATACCCGTGAGGCAGGGCTGTTGCAAATTCGCAACTTTGTGGCACAATTAAAAGGATAGGGAGATAACGACGTGTTATTGCCCTGCATGTTTCGGCATGTAACTTATAACTTAACTACAGGAGGCGGTCGGGTTGAAACCGAAATCCCAGATTGTCAATCTGCCTGTGTACCAACCGGGCAAACCGATTGAAGAAGTGAAACGTGAACTGGGGCTTGAGCAAGTGATCAAGCTGGCCTCCAACGAAAATCCATATGGCAGCTCTCCTGCCGTACTGGAAGCCATTACGAAAGAGTTGGCCCAAGTTAGTCTGTATCCTGATGGCAGCGCCGTTGAGCTTACAGGGGTGCTGGCAAAGCATTTGGGCGTGGAACGGAACAACATTATTTTTGGCTGTGGATCAGACGAGATTATTGCATTAATTACCCGTGCCTTCTTCCTTCCCGGCGATGAGACCATCATGGCGGATCAGACGTTCTCCGTGTACAAAAGCAATGCAGACATTGAGGGCGCAGTGACAATTGAAGTTCCGCTTCAAGATGGAACGCATGACCTGTCCTCCATGCTCGCGGAAATTAGTGATAAAACCAAAGTCATCTGGGTATGTAATCCGAATAACCCTACAGGGACAATTATCTCTGAACAGGAACTTGTAGCATTTATGGATCGGGTACCTGCTCATGTAATGGTTGTGGTGGATGAGGCCTATTATGAGTTTGTAACGGATGCGGCTTATCCACAAACCATTTCCATGCTGGATCGTTATCCGAACCTGGTCATTCTACGGACATTCTCCAAAATCTATGGCCTTGCTTCACTACGAATTGGATATGGCATTGCACGTCCGGAGGTCATTGACCTGATTAACCGTGTACGTGAACCATTCAATACGTCGCGTTTTGGCCAGGTAGCAGCAACGGCTGCACTTTTGGACCAACCATTTGTTCGGGAATGTGCGAAGCAGAATGCATCTGAACGTGATTATCTGCAAAACGAGTTTGCCCGTCTTGGATTGCCGTTCTTCGCGTCACAAGGAAACTTCATCTTGGTCGATTTGGATATGCCATCTAAGGATGCATTCCAATCCTTGCTCAAACAAGGGATTATTGTCCGCCCTGGATTCCAAGTCTATCCAACATACATCCGTGTGTCAGTAGGCAAACCAGAACAGAACCGTGCTTTTGTGACGGCATTGGAGAACACGCTGGCTGAGAAGGCGACAACAAGCCACTAAAACCGGCGATGAAAGAGTGAGGTCTCATGAAATTAAAAATTGCAATGATTGGTGTGGGGCTCATTGGAGGATCTCTCGCGCTTTGCTTCAAAGGCAAGCCGGGAGTAACTGTAATGGGCTATGCACATCTACCTGAATTGAAAGAAAAGTACATAGCGAGTGGTGTAGTGGACGACGCTACACTCTCTCTGGAAGAAGCGGTGCAGGATGCCGACTTTATTTTTTTGTGCGTTCCGGTAGGTTTGCTTGAATCATATTTTCAACAATTGGCGAAGCTGCCCTTGAAAAAGGGATGCATCATTACGGATGTTGGCAGCACCAAAGCTTCGATTGCTGCTTGTGCTGAGCATGTACGTATGACCGATGCCTACTTCATTGGCGGTCATCCGATGGCCGGATCTGAGCGTGCTGGTGTTGACGCGGCTTCGGCCGTACTTTTCGAGAATGCGTACTATGTTCTGACTCCGTCTGCACATGTTCCTGAAGAGGCATATGCCAGATTATCCGAGCTTCTAGCGTATACGCGGGCTCAGATCGTCAGAGTTGAGCCGTTATTACATGATGATATTGTGGGAGCTATCAGTCATTTGCCACATGTCATCGCAGTAGCGCTCGTGAATCAGGTACGTGAATATAATGAATCGAATCCCCTGTATAAAATGTTGGCGGCAGGCGGGTTCCGGGATATCACACGTATTGCATCCAGTGATGCGATTGTATGGCGTGATATCCTGCTGAGCAATCGTGAAGTACTCCTTGGTCTATTGAAGGACTGGAACAGCCAGATGTCTGCTTTTACGGATATGCTGGAGAACGAGAATGGCCCAGGAATCGAAGATGCATTTCGTCAGGCCCGTGAATTTCGCAGCGTATTGCCAGAACGGCGTAAAGGCATGATCTCGCCGCTGTTTGACTTGTATACAGACGTTCAGGATGCGCCAGGGATGATTGGTAAGATTGCAACAGAGCTCGGGACACATGATATCAATCTGAGCAACCTGGAGATTATCGAGAACCGGGTTGATGTGCCAGGCATCATGCGTTTGTCATTCCGTCAGGAAGAGGATATGGAACGTGCGAAGTCTTTATTGGATTCCCTGGGATATCAGGTCTGGGTATGAGGATAGAAAAAAAGAGGGCGAAAGCCCTCTTTCTCTTTGTGTTGATAAACAGTTGTTACGATACGTCCTTAAAGAAGGGCAAAAAAAAGACCGCTTACATAAGCGGCCATTGCTCACGTGGAGCAATACAGTTATTGGATAGGAGTGGAGAGAAACCATACTGTACTTTTATTATATGTATACGTTTTCATTTTGTCAACACTTTATAAAAATTTGTTAAACCAAATTATAACTTACGTAAATTCAGGAAATAAAATCCTCCAAAAAAGGATCGAAAAAAAAGGTTAAAATTTTGAAACCTTTTTGGATAACTCTGCGTCTAATGAGTGTGCAATGTGCAATTTTGCCAATTGGGTCTTATGTCGTCATACTCGTAAAATAAGAGGCATAAGAATGACAGGTCGGGCTTTTGTAAATCCTAAAGAATTTGCCAGGAGGCTGCTGACCGTTGTACAATAAATACTGTTAATGTAGAAACGTTGGGGAAATTGCCATTACATAGGGGAATTTGGCGTAGAGGCCTGATATGGCTTTACGCTGTTTTATGCGGTGAGAACCGCAACTTTTTTGTGCCTATTCGGTAATACATGGATAGAGTCGAACGGGGAGAAGCACATGGATGGGCGAGGAGGGGTCGCACTCAAATGACGGATTCCCAGTTGATTCGAGAGATCAAGGAAGGTAACCTGGAGTTATATTCCGAGCTGATGCGTCGTTATCAGCGTAAAATACTGGCTTTCGTATATCATATGTTGAAAAGTTCCAATATGGAGCTGCTTGCGGAAGATCTCTGTTCTGAGACTTTCTATAAGGCATTCCGCAGTTTACACTCATTCCGCGAGGTTGATGCTTCATTCTCGACGTGGTTATATACCATTGCGAGAAATACGGTACTGAGTGAGCTGCGCAAACAGCGCAGTGGCAGTGTTCCTCTAGAAGAGAGCGGGGTTGTACCCATTGCTCCTTCCGAGAACGCCCCAGAGCATGCTGCACTGCGCAGTGAGCGGGTCATGCTGGTTAGAGATGCCATTAACAACTTACCGGAGAAGCAGCGTTCTGCCATCATACTCCGTGAATATGATCAACTAGACTACCAGGAGATTGCGAATATTCTTGGGCAGAGCGTCAGTTCTGTAAAATCGTTATTGTTCAGAGCAAGATCAAGCGTAAAAACCCAATTGGAACCTTATTTCTTCGAACCGGTGTACGAGCCATATGAAGGGATGAAGAACCGATGAATTGCAATGAAGCCCAGGACTTGTTTGCACTGATCTGGGACTTGCCGGCAAATCATCCTCAGCGGCTTGCTTTTCATGCTCATCTGGATGGTTGTGAGGAGTGCTCGCAGCAGTTTGAAGTTTGGGAAGAAGCCCAAGTGCTGCTGCACAGCATACCGGAACCAGTGACAGAGCAGCAGGCAGAGAGAGTCAATCGCAACGTAATGGACCGCATTTATGCGGAGTCCCCGTGGCTTTTGCCTGAAGAGGCAAAAGTGAATCGATTCTCTGCTGCGATCCGCAAGCATATGACGTTGTGGATTGCTGCGTTTCTGGCCATTTTTTTATGCAGTTTCTTATACATGGCGATGTTTAAGTCTGGGGTATCAGAAGCTGAACAGCAAAGCGTCGTTTCTACGGGGATTCTCGAAACAGCTGTTGCTGGAAGCGATCTGACTGCTTCAGGTATGTATCAGTACGACATGCCAGGGGCCGACAGAGGAAGCATTATTGAACCCTTTGTCGTAAGTATGGGACCTGCGTATCCGGGATACTGGATGGCCTTGTCACTACTCGCTATTGGCATGGCTTTGTTTTCGCTGGGGCGGATGCATCGAACGACCAACAAACGTAAACAAGGTGCGCGTGCGTAGTTAACCAGGCGTTCGCCGTATAGAAAAGAGGGATGAGATGCGAATTGGGCTTATTCGTCACGGTCTTACCGATTGGAACGCTGCAGGGCGTATCCAAGGGCAGACAGACATACCATTGAATGCCGAAGGGCGTCAGCAGGCAGAACGTCTGGGACACCGTCTGTTGACAGAGGATTATCAATGGGACTATATCATTACCAGTGGTTTATCACGGGCCCAGGAGACAGGAGAGATTATCTCTGGATTGCTAGACGTGCCTATGCTTGAGCCAGATGCGCGTTTAAAAGAAAGAGGTTTCGGTCAGATCGAAGGTTTGACCTCGGATGAACGAATCACCCGCTGGGGAACGGACTGGGAGACGCTGGATCTGGGACAGGAGCAGATTATTGATATACAGACTCGCGCTTTAGCGTTTTTAGAAGATTTGTGGGCTGCATATCAGGACAAAAATATTTTGATTGTAACTCATGGCGCTTTTCTCGCAAACCTGTTGTCTGCCTTGTTCAAAGACCGCTATACGGAACGAATTGGAAACCTGTCGCTTACGATCCTGGAAAAAGAACAGGATGACTGGAGTCCCTTGTTATATAATTGCACACGACATCTATCATTGGATGCAGCTAAACAATCTGAGTAATTGGACTCAGGTTGTTTTTTTTGTTTTGAAACAGCGAAACTGTCGTTTGGTATCATTCTGTGCCTCTCATTTTTCTTCTGAGCAGACAAGTTCGGGCATAGGATGAATAAAAAGATAAAAGATTTGGTAAATGAGGTTTAGATCATGGGAATTCCGTCAAACATGTTTACAAAACCAAACTACTCCGGCCCCGAATCAGTAGCCCAATAGTAGTTAACGGCGAGGCGATGGACCCATGAATCTAGCGGATATGCTAACTTTTGCCGATATCGGCCAGCTTAATCGAATAGCGGACTATTACCAATGTGAGTGCAAACCCAATTCCAAACATGAACTCATCCAGAGTATTCTCACAACGTTGGGCAGTAGACGATTTTTTGAGCAACAGGTCAGCGAACTTAATATGGCCCATCTGCGTTTCCTGAACAACCTGCTATTTGATCCTCGGCAATACTTTGGTATGGAGGAGCTTGTCGCCATTGCCCGTCAATCGATGGACAAAAAAGATAGCGAGTCCGGAGCCAGTCCGCGAGATCTTATCGTTCGGTTCACCAAGAGTGGATGGTTATTCAATGGAACAACACAGCATACGAAGTACCTATACCAGGTACCCCAGGATTTGAAAATGAGGTTCCGGGATGTGTTATCCGCACACCTGAAGGCGGGTATTAAAACGACAAATGAACCACTGATGTATCGAGATGAATACCATCTGCTGGTAGACGATCTGAAGTTGTTCCTGCAGTTTGTGCAGCAGCATGAAATTACGTTGAACGCAGAAGGCATGATGTACCGACGTTCTCAGCAGCAGGTGATGGATCATCTTCATGTCAGTGAAACATTGGTTGGAAAAGCAGGATGGAGGTTTGGCTACGGTCGTTCCTTCAAGGATTACCCTGACCGGTTTGCATTGCTATATGACTATGCATTCCACCACCGGCTTGTTCGGGAAGAACAGGGGCTGCTGAAATTGACTGCAGCCGGTGAGGAAAAACTGGGCGCAGAGAATACAGCCGAGATGATACAGCTATTTCGGTTTTGGTTAAGACTTTATAAAGGTGCTATTCCGAACTTGTCCTCCATTGTGTATTGGACAGGAGAATGTGCGCCTGGTTGGTCCACCGCAGAGTCCTTGTTCAGACAAATTGGCCCGTTAATCCAGCCGTTTTATTACGACACACCGGAGACGATCTATGAAACAAGAGTTGTCAAAATGATGCTGCATCTGGGGATGCTACGCCTCGGAGAGCAGGAGGGTGAGAGTACCGTGCAAATGACAGCATGGGGCTTGCGGCTCGCTGCAACCTGCCGATCGCTGTCTGGTGACACGACTCCTCTGGTGTTTGACATTTAGGGGACAAGTTGCTAAAATCACTCCCAAATTAAGGAGTGATACTGATATGATAATCCCATTCAAGGGTCAACAACCGCAGCTTCATTCTTCGGTGTATGTAGCTGAAGGGGCCAAACTTATAGGTGACCTAAAGTTAGGTGCAGATTCTACGGTCTGGTTCAATGCCGTATTACGGGCCGATCTGGCGCCAATATGGATCGGACAACGTTGTAACATTCAGGACAATGCTGTTGGACATGTGAATACGAATCAACCTTTGATTCTGGGAGATGACGTTTCAGTGGGACATGCCGCGATTATTCACGGTTGTCACATTGGAACAGGCTCACTGATCGGTATGGGAGCCATCCTTCTCAATGGAGCTGAAATTGGTGAATACACACTGATTGGGGCCGGTTCTGTTGTAACTGAAAATACTAAAATTCCGCCCTATACCCTGGCTCTGGGGACACCAGCCAAAGTGATCCGTGAATTGACGGATGCCGACCTTGAGCGGATGTCGAGGACTTCACTTGGTTATGTTGCCAAAGGTAAGGAATATAGGAGCTCTTAAATCCGTTTTGGAGGTGCATCCTATTGGATAAAATGAAAGTTACGTATGAAGTCATGTTGGGGCTGGCTGCTGAGATGGTGTGGGACGAAGCGCTTCGTAAACAGCGTAGCGAGAAGCTGTATATGGAAATCGACAAGGCGTTGGCTACCGGAGACGAAGTAGCTTTCCGGAGTCTGACGGATGAACTGAAAACCATAAACTGATGAACTGATGATCCAACCATATAAGAAGGAAATGCGTGATTACGCATTTCCTTTTGTGTTTTTAGGGAGAGATTTACGAATAACTCTATAGATTTACATCGTTTGCTCATATATAATATGGGAATAAAATGGATAGAGAGGGGAAATAGGGAATTGAAATTCAGTGAGATGACTCAAGACAGCTGGGCTGAACTGCAACTCTATCTGGATACATGCCTTATTCCATTCACCGGTCTTACGGGAAATCATTCGCCGGCTGAAGCCACGGAAGCACTAGAGAGGCTTAGAGATTTTCTGGATCTGATTGAAGTCCCGTTTAAAGGGAGGATCATGACATATCCAGCATTCCATTTCGCTATTCCGGAAATGTCAATGGCATTAAACACCATATGCGAGCAGCTGAAGCGCTCAGGATTCAAATATGTGGTGATAATGACATCAGATGGTTTTTTGGAGAAAGATAAAATTTCATCTGCAGATCTGGTTTTTAATCGATCTCAAATGGTTCAGGAAATAGATGAAGCGAAAATAGCAGGGTATGTCGGGGGAAAAGTGCGCGAGATGTGGAAAAATTAACATCTGACTGGAAATGTGACAATTTATCAACACTTTTTTAATAACGCTTACAATTGAACCTTAAAAATGTGTGACAAATTCTTGACGGTGTTCTAGGGCTACTATATGATTATGTATGTTCTAGTAAGTCGTGGAATTTCTGATAATGAAAACGTATGAGAGAGTTGGCTGAAAAAGGGGGGTGGAGACAGTATGAGCAGTGAGCATGACCAGCACGAAGCCTCGAACAAACCACCAAGCCGGATGGAAATGTCGCGCAGGCAGTTTTTAACGTACACGCTTGGTGGAGCTACAGCCTATATGGCCGCCGGTGCGATTCTTCCCATGGTCCGTTTTGCGGTGGACCCAATTTTGCAGCACAAGGGAGAAGGCACTTCTGTCAAAGTAGCTGAAATCAGCAAAATCACGAACGAACCTCAAGAATTCACATTTGAATTGCAGCAGCAAGATGGTTGGTACCTGAGTAATGCTTCGCTTGTGGCATGGATTCGTAAGGATGAGCAGGGTAAAATTTATGCGCTTTCACCGATCTGTAAACATTTGGGTTGTACAGTCGGCTGGAACAGTGACAAAAATTATCCTGATGAGTATCATTGCCCGTGCCATGGCGCGCACTATGACAAGGAAGGGAAAAATCTTGCCGTAGCCCCGAAACCGCTGGATGAATATGTGGTCAAGGAGGAACAGGGCTGGGTATACCTGGGCGAGATTGTTCCGAACACCCGAGTGAAATAGGAGGCGTGAACGCAGATGTTTAAAAATGTCTATGACTGGATTGACGAGCGTCTCGATATCACGCCAATCTGGAGGGACGTTGCGGATCATGAAGTTCCAGAGCACGTAAACCCGGCTCACCACTTTTCCGCATTCGTCTACTGCTTTGGTGGCTTGACGTTCTTTATCACCGTAATTCAGATTCTCTCAGGAATGTTTCTTACGATGTATTACGTACCTGATATTATCAATGCTTATGCCAGTGTCGAGTATCTGCAGACCAAGGTAGCTTTCGGCCAAATTGTGCGCGGCATGCACCACTGGGGAGCCAGTCTGGTAATCGTAATGATGTTTTTACATACGATGCGTGTATTCTTTACAGGCTCTTATAAAGCGCCCCGTGAGATGAACTGGGTTGTTGGCATGTTGATCTTTTTCGTCATGCTGGGTCTTGGATTGACCGGGTACCTGCTGCCATGGGATAACAAAGCCTATTTTGCAACCAAAGTTACCCTGGAAATTGCCAATACCGTCCCATGGTTGGGACCCATTATTAAAGAATTCCTTCAAGGTGGAACCATTGTAGGTGCACAGACGCTAACACGATTCTTTGCCCTGCACGTCTTCTTCCTTCCCGCTGTGCTTCTGGTGCTTCTGGTCGGACACTTCATCATGATCCGCAGACAGGGCATTTCGGGACCACTATAACTTGAGAAGGGAGGAATCGCAATGGCTCACGGACACAAGCCTGATGACCAGGAGAAGATTATCTTTGTCGGTGATTCACGCGTCCGAAAAGGGGCAGGTTTTATTACCCCGCCGGATTATACAGCGTATCCAGGCAAATCAGAAGCATTTATACCTAACTTTCTGCTGAAGGAATGGATGGTTGGTGTTGTGGTGCTGGTGGGTATCCTGGTACTGACCATCTCTGAACCTGCGCCGCTTGGTTATCCGGCCAATCCAAGCGCATCCGTTATTCCAATGCCGGACTGGTATTTCCTATTTCTGTATCAATATTTGAAATATCCTTATGCGTCAGGCGATTATGTCCTGCTCGGTGTTCTGGGTGTCAGCGGGGTTGCTTTTGGAGCGTTGCTGCTTGCCCCGTTCTTGGATACAGGCAAGGAACGACGGTTTTACAGACGTCCAATTGCATCATCACTCATGGTTCTGTCAATCCTCTCTGTATTTTATCTCACGAATGTGGCTTGGACACACTACAAGCACGAGCTTGAAGCGACAGGCCAGAAGCCTGAACACATTCAGCGTGAGGAAGAGGCGCTTGAGAAACATGCACAAGGTTTGCCAACGTCCAATGCACCGGGCCAACAGCAAGAAGTGGCCATCGTTGAGAAGGATGACCCTGCAATGGAAACGTTTAAAAAGGCAGGGTGTGTATCTTGTCATGCTGCTGATATGAAGGGTGCAAGTGGCCCCTCACTTCGTGGTGTGGGTGACAAGCACAGTCAGGATGAAATTTTAGCCATTATTAAGGATGGATATAACGGTATGCCTCCCATGTATGATAAAGCCATCGCCCAAGGTCTGACAGATGACGATATTAATCACCTGGCGGAATGGCTTGCGAAACAGAAGGCAGAACAGTAAAATCAAATTAAGCCAAAAACCTGACTGTTGTTGCGGTCAGGTTTTTTTGAGTGATTTACCAATCAACGCTTCATAAAGACAATAGAAATAGTATGAAGGAAGGGGCAGCGAACGTGTCTTTATCGTTTTTCTGGAGCCGGGAGTTTCTGACCAATCGGTATTTTCTGTGGCTTCTGTTTTGGTGTAATGCAGTGGGTACCGTGTATGGGTACATATGGTACGGAGATCAGCTGAAATTAACACTGGCGGAACAGCCCATATGGCAGGTTGTGTTTGTTCCGGACAGTCCTACAGCGAGTTTGTTTTTTACCCTTGGTCTTTTATGGGTTCTATATAAACCCAAGTCTGTGGTGCTCAACCGAATCGGACATGTTATTCAAGCTCTTGCTGTGGTTACATCGGTGAAATATGGGGTCTGGGCCGTTTCGATTATTTTTGCGGGTTGGATGCAGGGTGGGTCGCCGCATTGGCAGGACTGGATGCTGATCGCCTCACACAGTGCCATGGCCATAGAAGCGTTGATTTATGTCAGGTTCTTTGGTTTCAGATGGGTAGCGCTGCTTATTGCCAGTCTATGGACGTTATTGAACGATACGATGGACTATACATATAATATTTTCCCTTGGCTGCCTAGTGCCCTCTATGAGCATCTGGATGGCGTATGCAATTTCACTTTCGGGCTTACCCTGGTTAGCATTCTGTGTGCGTTGCTTGCATTGAGACAGGCTAGACGAGCCTGATTTCGCAAGCTTGTTCTAAGTGGCCGTGCCCTGCCATACATTGGTATGGGGGGGATGTCCATGAAGAGAATGTTCTGGAACAAAACCGGGTTATTGGTAGTATCGTTCATGGCGCTGTTGTTTTGGACGAACTTGTCATACAGTGTATCTGCACAAAGTGAAGGGAATGAAGGGGAAGCGGATCAACAAGCCCTTGTCAACAGTTCCATTCAGCAGCTTAATCAGGAAGCGACATCGCTCTACAGGCATGCCTTGGATCATAATATCGAAGAAGTCAGAAATGGTATTATGCGAATTAGCGAACGACTGGAGCATATTTCGTTTGAAGGTCAGACGACGGTCGAAGGCATCCATGCCTTATCCGAAACGATTGTGGAAGTAAAACAAGCAGCCGTCCGCGTCAAAAGTGATGACACCGGTCTTCAGCAGGCTTCTGCCAAGCTGAGGCTCGCTGCTGACAGTCTTGCGAATCCATCCAAACCCTTATGGCTCCAATATTATAAAATTGTAAAAGATGACCTTCAGGCCATATCCACTGCTGTGAGTCAGCATGAGAAAGCAGCAGCACTCACGAGCCGATATGCTTTGCTTGAAGAACACTATGAAACCATTCGACCGGCAGCGATGATTCGCCGTGAACCCTACGAGATCGCTCAGCTGGATGCCTGGTTATCCCATACCAAAGGGCTGACTGGAGCTAAACAGCCAGATATCACTCAGCTGCAAAGCATGATATCCCAAGGCGAAGAACTGGTTAATCAATTGTTTGGTCGCGAGAAGGATGAGAGTGCCTTTGTTCCATTTGTTCAGGGACCGAACCGGAGAGCGGCAGGATTATTCATCACTTCCGTGATTGTGGCCGCACTAACTTATGCAGGATATCGTAAATATCGTGCACAACAGCAAGGCATCTTTCCATTCCGGCGCTGATCATCGACTTCAAACCAAAGAACCTCTATACCGCAAGGCAGCGAATTGGCTTGTCCTTGGGATAGAGGTTTTTTGCATATATTTCAGTTGGGTTTCAAGATTCCTTAAAGCCTTCTCCATGAACGTCATGAACATCGCTGATGATAACAAAGGCTCGGGGATCAACAGATCTGACAATGGTTTGCAGTCGCCTGAACTCCTGACGTGAAATAACGCAGTAAGCAACATGTTTGGCTTGCTTGGAGTAGGCGCCAATGGCTGGAATCAGAGTTACACCGCGGTCCATTTCCCGGGTAATCAGATCGGCAATTTCAGGAGCGTGGTCACTAATGATCATGAATGCCCGAGCGGAATAAGCCCCTTCCTGAATGAAGTCAATGACCTTGGAGGCGATAAAGACGGCAACCAGCGTATAGAGTATTTTTTCTTTTGGAATGTAGATTAGTGAAATGCCGATAATAATAAAATCGATACCGAGCAAAATTCGGCCCATGCTCCATCCATATTTTCGATTGAGAATCCGTGCAATGATGTCTGAACCACCTGTCGTACCGCCTGAGCGGAATACGATGCCCAAACCAGCCCCGAGAGTGACACCTGCATAAAGGGCTGCCAGCAGGAGATCATTCTCCGTGTGCAGTGGCTCAATCCAACCCGAGTGAATCATTTTCTCAAACAACCACAGAAACACCGTAAGGGCACCAATGCCCACCCCTGTATAGACCATCTGTCTGCCGCCCAATATCTTGAGCCCAATCAGAAATAGCGGGACATTGATAACAAGGGTCGTCAGAGACGGAGAGAGGCCAAACGCATAATTGAGCAGTACGGTAACCCCGGTGACGCCGCCCTCCATTAGTTTGTTAGGGATAATGAAGTACAGCAGGCCAAAAGCATACAAAGCAGTACCTAGCAAAATAGGGAGAATCAGTTTGATTTGAATCCAAGTTTTGGCAGTGCTCATTAGATCCCTCTCCATATGTAAATTAATGATGAAGCAATACTTGCCATCTTAGTATACCTATTTATTGATTCTTTAAAAATGTTTTGTGCGTCAGGATGGTGGAAGTCAAACTAAATAACTGATATATTAGGAACAAATACGACACAATTTCAAAAGGAGAATCCGTTCTCATGGAGAAAAGCATCGCAGAAATGCAGCGCGAGGTTGACCTCTACATTTCCCAGTTCAAAGAAGGCTACTTCAGTCCGCTGGCCATGCTGGCGCGTATGTCGGAAGAGGTGGGAGAGCTAGCTCGGGAAGTCAATCACGAGTTCGGTGAAAAGCCGAAGAAGGCTTCTGAAGCAGACAATTCCATTGAGCTGGAGCTCGGGGATATTTTGTTTATCACGATTTGTTTTGCCAACTCGCTCGGGATTGACCTGGCACAGGCACACGACAAAGTCATGCATAAATTTAATACACGCGATGCAAATCGGTGGACTCCAAAAAACACCGATTAGGCGTAGATTACATATGCTGTACCATCACCCGATTGGGGAGGGACAGCTTGGATGATGAAGCCGGAAGATTATATGCAGCAGGCTTACCGCTGTATTTTGCAAAATGATTTTGAGCAAGCGATCCGTTGGTTTGAATCGGCTATTCTTGCTTACCCGGAACATGCGGAGCTTCACTACCGTTGTTCCATTACACATGCCCGCAGCTTGCACCTTGGTCCGGCACTGGAACATGCCCGTAAGGCAGCTGAGCTGTCCGGTGGCACCGAAGAATATGTTCTGCATCTGCAGACATTGGAAGCCAAACAGCTAAGTACACAGGCGAAGGTTTTGCTGGAACAGGCTGGCAGCGGAACACACGAACGATATGTTTCGGCTGCTGCTCTGCTGAAAGAAGCGGTTAAGCTTGATCCGCTGTCTGTCGAAGCGCATGTGATGCTTGCGCTGGCCTATAGCGATTTGAATGAATTTGATCGTGCAATCAAGGCTGTTCGTGATGCGATATCGCTGGATCCGCAGAACGCACAATTGCATCAAATGTACCAACAAATTAAGCAGCGTAAGAATTCTATTCAATAAGAAATTCATTTCATCTGACGCGAAAGCTGACGAAAATGAATTTTCTAGTGACTGAACCAACATACAGTGAGGAGATGCAGCCAAGATGAGTGAAGTAATAAGAGTTGCCGTAATCGGAGCGGCTGGCCGAATGGGCCGGGAAGTGGTGAAGCTGGTTCTTCAAGACCCGGAACTGGAGCTTGCTGCCGCGGTTAACCGCTCCGGCGCGGGTATTGATGCCGGAACCCTGGTCGGTCTTCCGGAATGCGGAGTGCTTGTAACCGACGATATCGAAATGGCTTTTGCAGAGACGAAACCGCAGGTCATGGTTGATTTTACAATACCTCAATATGCTTTCGCTCATACAGAACTTGCGATCCGTTATGGAGTCAGACCCGTCATGGGAGTTACCGGCTTCACGACGGAGCAGATCGAACAACTGGACAAGCAGTGTCAGGACAAAGGGATCGGAGGTCTGATTGCCCCGAACTTCTCCATTGGTGCCATTTTGATGATGAGATTCGCGGCACAAGCGGCCAAACATATGCCTAACGTTGAAATCATTGAGTACCACGGAGATCAAAAACTGGATGCGCCTTCAGGAACAGCAATTAAAACGGCTGAGCTGATTGCAGCCAACCGTGAGGAAATCCGTCAGGGCAACCCTAATGAAGAGGAAACCATTGAAGGCTCCCGCGGAGGTTATTATAACGGATTCCGAATTCACAGTGTTCGTTTACCTGGCGTATTTGCGCAGCAGGAAGTGGTATTTGGCGATTTTGGCCAAACGCTCAAAATTCGTCATGATTCATACGAACGTGCAGGTTACATGCCCGGTGTAAAAATCGGTGTACAGAAGGTTATGGAATATACAGGACTCATCTATGGATTTGATCACTTTATCGACTAAAGGAGATTGTCATGTTGAAAATTGCATTTATTGCCCATGATCGCAAAAAAGAAGAGATGGTAAACTTTGTAACAGCTTATGAACCGGTGTTTACAGATCACCAATTGTATTCGACAGGCACTACCGGACTTCGCATTATGGAAGGAACTTCCTTAAAGATTTACCGGTTTGAATCAGGTCCTCTTGGAGGAGACCAGCAGATTGGTGCTTTAGTAGCTCAGAATGAGATGGATCTAATTATTTTCCTGCGTGATCCGCTGATGGCTCAGCCACACGAACCGGATATTAATGCCCTGCTTCGTTTGTGTGATGTACAGGGCATTCCGCTAGCAACCAACATTGCAACGGCTGAAATTCTGGTTAAGGCATTGGATCGCGGCGATTTTGCATGGAGAGAGCTCGTGCATAAATACAAACCGGAAGCTGGAGTCACAACTGGTGATTCCGAATGAGTCTTGATATTCTGATTTTCGGGGCACACGCAGACGATGCGGAGATTGGAATGGCGGGAACGATCGCCAAACATACTGCAGCGGGCATGAAAGTGGGCGTGTGTGATCTGACAAAAGCAGAAATGTCGTCCAACGGGACTGTAGAGCGCAGAGCCGAGGAAGCGGAGGAAGCCTCCCGCGTCCTCGGTCTTTCGTGTCGAACCAATTTGGGCTTGCCAGATCGTGGTTTATACATAACCCCTGAGCACATACAGGCAGTGACGGCTGAGATTCGCAGGCATGCCCCGAAAATTGTATTTGCACCCTATTGGGAAGATCGTCATCCGGATCATGTCATGTGCAGCAAGCTTGTGCAGGAAGCGGTGTTCAATGCCAAGCTGCGTAATTATATGCCGAACATGCCAGCCACCCAAGTGAAGGAGCTGTATTTTTACTTCATTAACGATATGGGACCGGTGGATTTGATTGTCGATATTACGGAACACTATGAGCAAAAGGAAAAATCGCTGCTCAGTTATCGTTCCCAATTTGAGATAGGGGCAGGAACAGTTTCTACCCCGTTGAATCAGGGGTACATCGAGCGCGTAAGAGCAAGAGACTCCTTACTGGGTCAGCGGAGTTTGATTTCTTTCGCAGAAGGGTTTGCGAGTATTACACCTTATGTCGTTGGGCAGTTTGGCGCAGCAGCAAGATAATACGTTGCTGCGCAAGCTCTTACCCTAATATAAATATGAATTCCGCCAGCGTTACATCAACTCGCACACGCGGGAGATGAAAGGAGCGTCCACCGGATGGATCAAAAGCTAAAGATTGGTATCACCTGTTATCCGTCCCTCGGAGGGTCTGGCGTTGTCGCAACGGAGCTCGGCAAATTGCTTGCCGAACAGGGTCACCAGGTTCATTTTATTGCGAATAGTATTCCGTTCCGACTGGGTACTTTTCAGAAAAATATCTTTTACCATGAAGTTGAAGTGAATGATTATTATGTATTTCGTTATCCACCATACGACCTGTCTTTGGCAACCAAGATGGCTCAAGTAGCCAAAGCCCAGCAGCTTGATTTGCTGCATGTGCATTATGCAGTTCCGCACGCAGTATGTGCTTTCCTGGCCAAACAGATGGTGGGCGACGATCTGAAGGTTGTCACAACTCTGCATGGTACAGACATTACCGTACTGGCACAGGATGAATCTCTGAAAGATCTCATTCGGCTTGCGATCAACGAAAGTGATGCTGTAACTGCGGTTTCACAGGATTTGATTCGGGAGACGGTTGAACTTTTGGACATTCAACGTCCAATTGATCTGACATATAATTTTATTGATAAACGAATTTATTATCCTCGGGATGCGGCCAGTCTGCGCAGGGATTTTGCGGCTCCAAACGAGAAAATATTGATGCATATCTCCAACTTCCGCCCGGTAAAGCGGACACAGGACGTTGTTGAAGTTTTCCGTCAGGTTCAGGAGCAGGTTCCAGCCAAATTGCTGTTTGTTGGAGAGGGGCCGGATTTGCCTAAAATCCAATGGAAAATTAATGAATTGGGCCTGAATGACAAAGTTCATTTCCTGGGTAAACAGGATGACATTGCACAAGTCATATCTATGGCAGACATCCTAATGCTTCCTTCGGAGAAAGAGAGCTTCGGACTTGTGGCCCTGGAAGCGATGGCCTGCGGTGTGCCGACCATTGGATCACAGGCAGGAGGCATTCCTGAACTCGTATTACACGGGAAAACCGGATATTTATCACCCATCGGCGATACACAGTCCATGGCTGAAAACGCCATTCGCTTGTTGACCGACGATCGACTGGCAGCAGATTTCAGAGAAGCCTGTCTTCATAGGGCACATCATGATTTTTGCAATGATGCCATCCGTCATGAATATGAACAAATATACTATCGGGTACTGGGAAGAGAAGTTCCCAATCTAAAACCCGTTTGCGGTTGAACTTCTATTTATTCGATAGAAGCAGCGATACAAAATGATCAAGCAACAGGCAAGTAATGAGGTGATTGGTTTGGTGCAGTGGACAAGGGTTGATCTCGAGATGGCTGAGCAGAGTGAACAGGTGCTGCTCAAGTTGAATGAAGAGGGCTATGATGCCTTTTGGGTTGGTGGCTGTGTTCGGGATGAGCTGCTGGGTCGCAATGTAGATGATATGGATATTACAACCTCGGCATCTCCTGAACAAGTGATGGAACTGTTTGCAGACTGTATTCCGACAGGACTCCAGCACGGGACGGTTACTGTACGTTCAGGGGGGTATTACTTCGAAGTCACAACATTCCGTACGGAATCGGAATACAAAGACAATCGAAGACCGTCTGAAGTCCAGTTTGTCAAGGATATCAAAGAAGACCTTCAGCGTCGTGATTTTACGATGAATGCCCTGGCCATGGATAGAAGGGGTACAATCGTTGATCCTTTTGGTGGACAAGTGGATATTCGTGAAGAACGAGTCAGATGTGTGGGCGCAGCGAGTGAGCGATTCGGTGAGGATGCGCTTCGCATGCTTCGGTGTGTCCGGTTTGCTTCGGTTTTTGACTTCAGCATTGCCTATAACACGTGGAAAGGTCTCATGAGGCAGAGAGACTTGCTGCAACATATTGCCATGGAGCGAGTCCGTACCGAGATGGTGAAGATGATGGCTGGACCTCATCCGCTGCGAGGTTTGGATTTGCTGCTGCACAGTAAAATACTGGAATATATCAAGGCACCGGTGCAAGGCAGCCGTTTCAATAGGAATCTACTACTTCGAATCGGGGAACTGAAAGATAATGATTCCTTACTGCGCTGGTCGCTTCTGTTGATCGCAGGTCAATATAAGAAGGATGAAGCCGATGCTTTACTACGCAAGTGGACGTTTTCCAACGATGATCGTTTGCGCGTTACCGGGGTTTTACAGTTTGATGAGTTACTGAAGACGGTTGTGCAAAACCATAAGGATCAAGTGTCAATACGATCTGAGTGGATTAGTGCTGAACTGACGTGCGGACGTCAAGCCGCTGCGGATTGGCTCAAGATTCAACTTGTTCTCCCCGCTGGCCATCTCCTTTCCGCTTCAGCAGAGGCATCATACCAAGCGATTCTTGCTAACGCAGCGGATTGGAGTCGATCCATGCCGGTGCATGAGCTGAAGGATCTCCATATTACCGGAGAGAATGTTCTTGGGCTACTCGAGCGCAAGGGTGGGCCTTGGCTTGGCCAGTTGATGAAGCATTTGTTACGTGAAACAGCGATTGGAAATATAGCGAATCAGCATGAAGCGCTGACCGCTGAAGTGAAACGGGTGGCTGCAGATGACCAAGCATGAAGAACTGTTACATATGCTCATGAATGCAGATGGACAATTTGTATCAGGGGAAGAGATCAGCCGGAACCTGTCCATTAGCAGAACAGCAGTCTGGAAACATGTGAACAAGCTACGCGATCTCGGATACGAATTTGAGGCTGTCTCCCGCAAAGGATACCGCCTAATCACGAGACCAGACAGCATTGATGCAGCAGGCCTTCAACTGGCTCTGCAAACGTCTGTCTTTGGCCGTAAAGCACTCATCCTAGATTCAACCTTGTCTACGCAAGGCGATGTTCAGCAAATGGCCGAACAGGGTCAGGCAGAAGGTGCGGTAGTTCTTGCCGAGGAACAAACAGGTGGACGGGGAAGATTTGGGCGTAAATGGTTCTCACCTCCTGGCAAAGGGATCTGGATGAGCATATTGCTGCGTCCGGAGCAGCCGCTTCGGAATACGCCACAGCTGACATTACTGACGGGGGTAGCCGTCTGCCGGGCTGTACGGGCACATACTGGGGCGGATGCAGGCATCAAATGGCCGAACGATCTTTTGATTAACGGACGCAAAATGTGTGGCATCCTGCTAGAGTCAGCGGTAGAAGATCATGAACTGCGATACTGCATTGCAGGTATTGGGGTAGATGTGAATTTTGATCTTACGGATTATCCGGAGGATCTGACGTCCATTGCGACTTCAATCAAAGTCGAGACCGGACAGCAGGTGGATCGAACGAAGTTAACTGCTGCCATTTTGAATGAAATGGAACATCTTTACCTTTTGTATCAAAGGGAAGGTTTCGGTGTAATCGCGTCATTGTGGGAAGCTCTCTCCGTTACGATTCATCGGGAAGTGAAGGTTTCGAACCCGCAGGGAGACATTGAGGGAACAGCCATTGGCCTAGATCCTTCAGGGGCTTTGATTGTAGAGAAGAGAAGTGGCGAACGCATAACCGTAGTATCGGGAGAAATATCCTTGATCAATTAAGGAAATTGTCGAATTTCCACTAAAATAATGAACATAACACGTGAAGTTTGGGCTAATCTTTGGTATACTGTGTTCGTGAGGCGATATCGGCTATTGCAGACCGAATTGCACTCCGGCAACAGTATGCCTGATTGGCTTGATGATGAACAGATGCATAGCAAAATGGAAAATGTGTTAAGTGAGTTGTTGGATTCTGCTCTGAGCCGAAGAGGACCGAGACAGAAGGGACGATCGCAAGTGACTCTTTTTTGACTTTTCGGGACTTTTTAGTGGAAAACTAAAAGGTTTTTTTGTTGCGTTCTTAAATGAAAAGGAGAAAGGAGCCATGAAGAAAATGGCTAACAAACAAGCGTTGAATATTGTGAAAATGAAAAAATACAAGCAGGATGGCGTGCCGCTCAGCATGATTACGGCTTACGATTATCCAACGGCCCTGCTTGCGGAAGAAGCAGGCATTGACATGATTTTGGTCGGGGATTCGCTCGGCAATGTAGTGCTGGGTTATGATTCAACCCTGCCTGTGACGATAGACGATATGGTATATCATACCCGCTCCGTTGTGAGGGGTGCTGGAAGTACATTCATCGTAGCGGATATGCCGTTCATGACCTACCATGGCAGCGTGGATGAAACGCTAAAGGGTGTTCGTCGTTTGATGCAGGAAGGTCATGCGCATGCAGTCAAAATGGAAGGCGGCGTGGAGATCGCGGATACCGTTAAGGCTGTAGTGCAAGCCGGCGTACCGGTTCTGGGACACATCGGACTGACACCGCAATCGGTGAATCAGATCGGGGGATATCGGATCCAGGGTAAGGATGCAGCAGATGCCAGAAGACTAATGGATGAAGCGAAGGCACTCGAAGCCGCGGGAGCCTTCGGCATTGTGCTTGAACTCGTTACCGAAGAAGTGGCAAGAGCTATTTCGGAGGAACTGTCCATTCCCACAATTGGTATTGGCGCAGGACGTGGATGTGACGGTCAGGTTTTGGTATTCCATGATGTGGTTCAGTATGCCTCTCCATACATGCCGAAACGCTTTGTCAAAACATACGGCGATGTAGGTACGCTGATTCGTAACAGCATTGGAGCTTATGTCAAGGAAGTCAAAGACCGTTCCTTCCCTGCGGAGGAGCATGTATTTACTGCCGCAGACGGCGTTGTGGAGCAGCTGTATGGACATCGCAAAGAAAAGGTGGAGAGCAACTCATGAAAGTGATTCGGACCATCACAGAACTTAGACAGGAAATTGGTTTGAAGCGTCAAGCTACACAATCCAGAGAGTCTATTGTAGGCTTGGTGCCTACGATGGGTTATCTTCATGAAGGTCATGCTAGCCTGATGCATGCTGCCAAACAGCAAAGTGATATTGTTGTATTAAGTATTTTTGTAAATCCGATTCAGTTTGGGCCAAATGAAGACTTTGACAGCTACCCTCGGGATGAAGCCAGGGATGTGGAGACGGCGCGTGCGCAGGGAGTGGATATCGTATTTATTCCCTCCGTTGAAGAGATGTATCCACAGCAGACACAAACAACAGTATCGGTGTCAAGCTTGACTGACCGGCTGTGCGGTGCTTCCCGTCCAGGACACTTTGACGGAGTGACAACAGTGGTGTCGAAGCTGTTTAACATTGTGCAGCCACAGCGCGCATTTTTCGGAATGAAAGACGCACAGCAGGTAGCGGTTATCCAGCAAATGGTCAATGATCTGAATATGCCTGTTGAGATTGTTCCATGTCCGATTGTACGGGAGCAGGATGGCTTGGCACTTAGTTCGCGTAATGTCTATTTGAGTGCTGAAGATCGTCAGGAAGCTTTGGTCCTGTCCAAGGCGCTGCGTGCGGCTCAAGAAGCAGTGGATATAAGTGCTGACACAACAGCTGCGGATATACGGCGTATTCTGCGTGAGAACATCGGGCGTTCGTCCCGTGCTGTTATTGATTATGCCGAGATTCAGGCTTTTCCGAGTCTGGAGCCGCTTGCTGATCAGGAAAAAGTGCATGGACGAGATGATATACTGATTGCGCTGGCTGTGAAATTTGGCAAAACGAGACTGATTGATAATACAAGATTGCAAAGAGCGGAGGTACTGTCCCATGTTTAGAACATTGATGAAATCCAAAATTCACCGCGCCACCGTTACGGAAGCCAACCTGAATTATGTGGGGAGCATTACCATTGATGAAGATCTGATGGAAACGTCTGATCTGATGGAAAATGAAAAAGTACAAATTGTAAACAACAACAATGGTGCACGACTCGAGACCTATGTAATTCCCGGACCACGCGGCAGCGGAGTAATCTGTCTGAATGGTGCAGCTGCACGGCTTGTGCAGCCAGGAGACACGGTTATTATCATTTCATATGCAATGATGTCTCAGGAAGAAGCGAATACGCACAAACCTACTGTGGTTTTTGTGGACGGTCAAAACAAACCTGTGCAGACCATGAAGCAGGAAGTTCACGCGACAATTATGTAATCCGCTGGTAAGGGGAATGAAATCGGTCCACCTTGCAAAAAATGAGTACAGGTCACGCACTAATCCATTTTTTCAAGGGTGGGGATGCATCGATGTTCCAGCATGTTTTCGCCGAAATGAACGACATGTTAGATGAAATTATCAAGCGCTACCCTTCCGCTGAAGGTCTGAACAAACAGGAACTGCTGCAAAAGTGGAACTTGCTGAAGCGGATGAGTGACGGGATGATTGATGAGTGGCTGATGTTTGAGGAGAAGATGAGTCAGATCAAAGATTTAAAACAGCCGGTGGCACTCCAACCGGAACAGGAAGCCGTCACGGCTCTGCCTGAAATCCATTTGGAATCCTTTAGTCGCGGTCAGGGATACTTCAAGTTACAGATGTATCCACAGGCGATTGTGCAGTTCTCACAAATTATTGCCGAATATCCGGATAGTGCACTGACTCGGTACTATCTGGGACTTGCGCATATGAACCTCAATCAAACCGCGGAAGCGGGAAGTCACCTGCGGCTCATCGTACACTTGAATGGTTCTCCGAGGCTGAAGGGGTTAGCCTGTAATGCACTGGGCTGCCTCGAAGCCAAGATGGCGAATCCCAAAGGAGCATGTTCCTTGTTTGCACAGGCACTCCAGCATGACCCGACGTTGACCGAACCGTTGTATAATATGGAAGCCTGCAGGCTGAACAGCGGACAACTGCAATATGGAATAAGCTGACCGTACTTGAAATTCAAGTGCAGTGCAGCGGCATCAAGACGGTGTTTTCTCCTTTAAGATCATGGAGGGAACACCGCCTTTTTTGTCAGTTAATTTTCAAATGCCCGTTTTTTTGCTATGCTGTAACATAGACTGGAATGGAAGGGACTTGTACATTGCAATGAAATTTGCCGTATTGGATTTCGAAACAACCGGCACGCAGTCCGACGGTGAGATTATACAAGCCGGACTTGCCATCATAGATCATGACTACAGCATAACTCAAATATATAGTTCTTATGTAAACCCTGGTGTGCCTATTCCTCCATTTATTACGGGATTAACCGGGATTACTGACGAAGATGTGGCGGACGCTCCCTCACTCGAAGAGATGATGATGGAGATGGTTCCGCTGCTTGACGATGTTGTCCTGGTGGGACACAACGTGGCTTTTGATTTTCATTTCCTTCAGAATGCGCTTGACCGATGCGGCTACTTGCCGTTCACCGGACGTATTCTGGATACCATTGATTTTCTCAAAATTTCATTTCCTTCACTTGGTTCTTATCAACTGGGGTATGTATCTTCAGAATTCGGATTCCAGCACGACCGTCCTCATCAGGCAGACAGTGATGCTTTGGCAACGGCCTATGTGCTCCTGAAGTGTTTGGATGAACTGCGTCAACTGCCATTGATTACGATACAGCGTCTCAGCGACCTGTTTGCACCTGAGGACAGCGATCTGGGCTGGTTCTTCGACGGCATGCGCAGTGAGAAGGAAGCAGAGCCCATACAGGATCTGGATGGACATACGTATTACCGCCAATTGGCCTTGAATGTGAGTGATTGGACTGAGATCGGTGCTCCACGCGATGAACGCGAAGGTAATCCGCTCGAAGGTGTAAGTTTTGAGCAGTATATGGATCAGGTCCGGGCCAATCTGCAGGATACCCTGGATCACTATGAAGAACGCGAGGCACAGACACAGATGTTCAGCAGTGTAAGGCAAGCGCTGGACGAAGAAAAGCATTTGTTAATTGAAGCAGGTACGGGTACGGGGAAATCCCTGGGGTACTTGCTGCCGGCCATATATGAAAGTGTGAAGCAGGAACGAAAAGTAATGGTTAGCACGCATACCATCAACCTGCAGGAACAGCTTCGGGAGCGTGATATCCCGCTGCTGACCAAAGTGGTGCCTTTTCCGTTTAAGGCTGCCGTGTTCAAAGGTCGGGGGCACTACCTGTGTCTTCGGAAGTTTGAGCACAAGATCAACAAACGTGAGTTCGCTACACCGAAAGAAGATTATTTTACAGCGGCTCAGATGATTGTGTGGCTCACCCAGACAGAGACTGGAGATGACGAGGAGCTGAACCTCAGTGCGCGCGGTGGGGACTTTTGGGAAACGGTACAGAGCGAATCGGAATCCTGCCTGGGACGTTCTTGTCCGTGGTTCAGGAAGTGCTTCTACCATCGGGCGAAGCATGAAGCAGGATTGTCCGATATCGTCATTA
Organism: Paenibacillus sp. PvP094; assembly: GCF_040546835.1. Lineage (NCBI taxonomy): Bacteria > Bacillati > Bacillota > Bacilli > Caryophanales > Paenibacillaceae > Paenibacillus > Paenibacillus sp. PvP094. Next base: position 4,357,415 of record NZ_JBEPOM010000001.1, read on the forward strand.
CGAATCATTCTAAATTGTTTACGGATGTAAAAGCAGCTCACCAGCTTCTTCCTGCTTACGATAGTCTCGTAATCGACGAGGCTCATCATCTTGAGGATGTGGCGGGTAAGCACCTGGGTCTTCACATGAAATATTTCACGTTGGTTCATACCCTGACCCGATTGTTTAAGGATAGTCGGAACGGTCAGCTTCCCATGCTGCGAACACAACTGGCGGGGCATGAAAATTCGGTGCAGTGGGGCTCAGTCATTGACCAGATGTTTCCGCTCGCTGTTGAAGTCAAAGAAATGTGGGATCGTTTGAGCGATGCCTTGTTTAACCTGCTGCCTGAGCGGAGTGATGCTTCTCCGGGAGAAACGGGGCAATTTTCCCTCAGACTGAAGCCTTCAATGAAACCGGCGAAGTGGCAGGAGCTGCAGGATTACGAGAACCAGATTTATGTCACACTGGGGGACTTGATCCGCAAGGGAGACAAGCTGCTTCTTGAAGTGAAAGAAGACCAGGACGATTATCAATCGGATAGCTTGATCACGGACATTACAAGTCTGCTTAAGGATTTGGCAACGCTCAAAGAAAACCTTCGTTTCTTCATGCGAATGGATGATGCCAAAACGGTATACTGGATGGAGGCAAGCGGCCAATTCCGCAGCAAATCACTGCAGCTGTATGCCGTTCCTGTCGATGTTAGTGCACAGTTGAAGGACATGTTCTTCGATAAAAAGAAAAGCGTTGTCCTTACTTCGGCTACGCTCTCGGTCGATAAGTCATTTCAGTTCATGATTGAACAGCTTGGCTTGCAGGAAGCAGCCGATAATAACCGTTTGCTGACGTCCATGCTGCCATCGCCATTCCGGTATAGGGACCAGGCTTTGCTGGTCATCCCTCGTGATTTCCCAAGCGTAAAAGGCAGTGTGGGGGATGCTCACTTTGTCGACATGCTTGTACGATCTCTGGCCGAAACGGCTATTGCGACAAAGGGCCGCATGATGGTGCTCTTTACTTCATACCGAATGCTGCGCCAGGTTTACGACCCATTAAAAGAAGCGCTGTCGGGTAACGATATTTCGCTGCTTGGTCAAGGCGTTGATAGTGGCAGTCGTTCCAAGTTAACACGCAGGTTCCAGGATGCAAAAGCAACCGTTCTGCTGGGCACCAGCAGTTTCTGGGAAGGGGTAGATATCCCTGGCGAGGCGCTAACCTGTCTGGCCATTGTGAGATTGCCCTTCCAGCCACCGAACCATCCGCTTGTCGAGGCGAAGAGTGAACTGCTGCAGGAACAGAAAAAGAATCCGTTTATGAAGCTGTCTGTTCCACAGGCCGTCATCCGTTTCAAGCAGGGATTCGGCAGGCTTGTTCGTACGGCCAAGGATCGGGGCATTGTCATCGTTTACGATACAAGGGTAATTGAGTCTTATTACGGAAAGTATTTCCTATATTCATTACCCGGTCCCAAAATGGAACATATGCTGACTGAACAGATGGTTCCACGGATTAGCGAGTGGCTGGAAACACCAGCACAGGATGAAACTACGGCGAATTAGGGATGACGTCGTTGCGTAATAAGGGCTTCTCGCTGTAAACTTTATTAGGGTGTGAATTATTTTTGAAGCACTTTTAACTTGATATTTTATAAGGCATCTTGCATGATTTCATTCGGAAACGAAAAAGGTTATGCGGGATGCTACATTTTTATTTATCTATTGTGGCCTTGGTAAGGGGGAGTAATGTAATGAAATCAGATAAAATTTCGGAAGCTGTGGTACGCAGATTGCCTGTTTACTTGCGCTATTTGAATGAACTGCATCAACGTGAGGTAGGCACGGTGTCATCACAGGAACTGGGACTACGCCTGGATCTTAATCCTGCCCAGATTCGCAAAGACCTTGCATACTTTGGGGACTTCGGTCGCAAAGGCATTGGATATGACGTATCGTATCTAATCGAGAAAATCCGTCATATTTTGAAAATTGATCAGCAAATCAATGTTGCTCTGGTCGGAGCTGGTAACTTGGGACATGCATTGTCCAATTACAACGCCTATCTGAAAGACAACATGAAAATTGTTGCTGTTTTCGATGCATACGGTCCTAAGATCGGCAGTCAGATTAACAGCCTGAAAGTACAGCCCATGAATGAACTAACGGATTCGGTCAAAAAAGATAATATTCGTATTGGAATCATTACCGTTCCGGATACCGAAGCTCAGAACGTAGCCGATCAGCTCGTGGAATCCGGCATTGAAGCGATTCTGAACTTTGCACCTACCATCTTGAAAACACCACCGCACGTCCGCATTCATCATGCTGATTTTACAACGGATCTGCTTAGCCTGGCTTATTATCTGGAGAACGGAAAGGACGACGAGGAAGATGACGACAAATAGATGGGTAATTCATAACGGCAAATTTGCTGTAAATAGTGGTACGGAATGGACCGTGGTTCAAGGGTATATGGTCGTTGAAGAGGATAAGATTGTGCATATTGGTGAGACACTGCCGGATGGAGATGAGAGCCTGCCAAAGGTTGATGGCAAAGGACTGGTCTTTTTGCCGGGTCTGATCAATACGCATGGTCACGCAGCCATGTCGCTTCTGAGAGGCCACGGGGACGATCTGGCCCTGCAAGTATGGCTTCAGGAGAAAATGTGGCCTATGGAGGCGAAAATGACGTCTGAGGACGTGTATTGGGGTACCTCCCTTTCTGTATTAGAAATGCTGAAAGGCGGAACAACGGCATTCCTGGATATGTATGATCATATGGACCAGGTGGCAAAAGTAGTTGAACAATCCGGGATTCGTGCCGCATTGGCACGTGGTGTCATTGGTCTCTGTTCCGAAGAAGAGCAAATGCGCAAACTGCAAGAATCGGCTGCGTTTGCACGCGAGTGGAACGGACAGGCTGGTGGTCGAATTACGACGATCATCTCACCGCATGCGCCGTATACTTGCCCTCCGGATTACATAGAGAAGCTGGTACAGGTTGCACATGATCTGGATCTGCCGCTGCACACCCATATGTCGGAAACCCTTCGCGAAGTCGAACAGAATGTAACGGATTATGGACTGCGTCCAGTGGTACATCTGGAAAAGCTCGGTTTCTTCTCTCGACCTTCTCTCGTAGCTCACGCCGTGCATTTGAATGATGAGGAGATTGAAATTCTGGCACGCCATGATGTAGCGGTCTCTCACAATCCGGGAAGCAACCTGAAGCTTGCTTCGGGTGTTGCGCGTGTTCCGGATCTGCTGAAAGCTGGAGTAACCGTATCTCTGGGAACAGACGGACCAGCAAGCAACAACAACCTGGATATGTTTGAAGAGATGAGACTGGCTGCTTTGATTCACAAGGGAGTATCCGGTGACCCAACAGCGGTTCCAGCGGGAGAAGCGCTGCTACTTGGAACGGGGTATGGTGCCAAATCCATCTTCCTGAACAATACGGGAGCACTTCAAGTCGGCATGAAGGCTGATTTCATTGCGCTAAATATTGAACAAGCACACTTCTATCCGCACACGGATCTGATCTCTCATACCATTTACTCCGCTTCAGCCAAGGATGTGGAGCATGTATGGGTTGACGGCAAACAGCTGGTGAAACATGGTGAATGTCTTACTATGGATGAAGAGCGCATTCTGCGCGAGTCTCAACTTGCATTTGACGGACTGCTCGCCCGTTAATTTCAGAATAGCAGCAGCGTCATAGGGGAAAGGAAGTTCGGCTTTTGAAAAGAAAAAAGAAATGGATCTGGATCTCGCTGCTTATCCTAATTTTGATTCTGTTTGGATTACAGCGCTTCTATGTCTATATTACCCAGGACCAGCGCAACGAAGAAGCGCTAGCTATTCAAGCGGCGCAGGAGCAGCTCGGGATAACTTCTTATGAGGATCTCCGAAAATACGTCTGGGGTCAAAAAGAAGGCGAAGATAACATTTACTGGACGATGATGGCCAAAAATAAAGATAATCAGGACATCGCCGTCTGGGTTAAGTTTGATGCAACCAATAAACCGGTCACAGGAAGCAATGCTGTGCACAGTGAATTGCTGCAGAACGGGTTATCGGAAGCACAAGTTCGCAATCGATTCAGCTCTGAAGTACCGGGCGGAGAGATCAAACGAATTATGCCTGGAGTCGTCAATGGCGTCTATGTATGGCAAGTTTATTACAATGATGATACGCACAACTATTATCGATTCTATCGCTTCAGCAATGGAGAACAGGTTGATTTGGTCTATACGATTCCAAACAGTTAACAGATATTCAGAGATTTTTTAGGTAAAATCTTCAAAGAACCGGCAGACGGAACCCCGCCTGATCCGGTTTTTTGGCGTATCTCGAAAATTATTCTGGATTTGAATAGTTAAAATTAATAATTTATTCATATTTTCGCCTTCGAAATTGTATATACGATGTGATATACTCAAATATGTATTCAAGGTTACATCAAACAGAAATAAAACCTGTTGGGCACATCACAGGTCATTCGTACACAATTCATATTATGCCTATAAGCTATAGGGATGGGCCAAAAATTTGGGAGGGGAAACTCACTTGAAGCTAAAAGTATTGCCTATTGCTTTAACTGCCGTCATTTCAGCCGTTGTGTTGTTTGGAGGTTGGTTTGTGTATCGTCAGGTGGCCATGCAGAATCCGATTGAAAAAATGGTAACCCAGTATGAAGGGGTTAATGATGTTCAGTTAACTATTAACCGCAATGATGTACAATTGAAACTTGATTTGCAGCCAAATGTAGATTTGGGCAGATTGGTTCAATATATTCAGAAAGAAGGACAGACCCTGATCGGCTCGCGCTCATTGAAACTTGATGTCGTTGATCATTCGAATGAAGCCCTGGAGAACTGGTGGGGCGATGCGATGTTTACCGTTGCTCAGGCGATGGAGAACAAGCAGTACACCGAAATTACACCAACATTATCCAAGATGGCGACCAATGGTATTCAAGTGAATACTGCCATGGATGACAATAACGTATATGTAAGTCTTAGAGACGGAGATGCCAGCAAGTTTATTATTCTGCCGCGTGTACCCGGCCAGATAGGAGTGTGGCCTAATGCCTAAATGGACGAAGGAAGTTGCCATTGGTTTTGTCCCCGTGTTGATTATTTTTCTCGCTTTTATTGGTGTGAATATCTTTCCGATTCTGATCGCAGCGGCGGTTGTGGGCGGACTGCTGCTTATGATGCAGATGCGTGGTGGCATTACGGTTGGAGCGGGTCAGGAACGTAAGCGCAAGAAAAAAGGACCTTCCAAACTGACGTTTGAGGAAATTGGCGGCCAGGATAGTGCCAAGCAGGAGCTGAGGGAGGCTCTTGATTTTCTCATCAAACATGAAGAAATTCAGAAGTTCGGGATTCGCCCATTGAAGGGGATCCTGCTTACGGGCCCTCCAGGAACAGGGAAAACCCTGATGGCCAAAGCGGCTGCACATTATACTGATTCCGTATTCGTTGCTGCTTCAGGCAGTGAGTTTGTAGAAATGTACGTCGGCGTAGGTGCAGGAAGAATTCGTGATTTGTTTCGTGATGCCAGAACACGTGCCGCCAAAGAAAACAAAGAGAACGCCATTATCTTTATCGATGAGATTGATGTTATTGGTGGTAAACGTGAAGGCGGTCAGCAGCGTGAGTATGACCAGACGCTCAATCAGCTGTTAACGGAAATGGACGGAATTTATACATCTGATACACCGCGTATTCTCGTTATTGCGGCAACAAACCGTAAGGAAATGCTGGACAGCGCCTTAACTCGTCCGGGACGTTTTGACCGTCATATCCAGGTGGACCTGCCTGACAAGAAAGGCAGAAAACATATTTTAGAGCTTCATGCGGTGAATAAACCTCTTATGGAAGGTGTAAACCTGGAGAAAACAGCAGAGGAATCCTACGGCTTTTCAGGTGCACAGCTTGAAAGTGTCATGAATGAAGCAGCAATCTACGCCATGAGAGATGGACTGCTCAACATTGAACAGCGCCACTTGTCTCTGGCGATTGATAAAGTCATGATGGGTGAGAAGACAGATCGTGAATCCAGTGTTGAAGAGAAAAAACGGGTAGCCATTCACGAATTGGGACATGCCATCATGGCAGAGCTCGTACGTCCTGGCAGCGTAAGCCAGGTAGCTCTCAGCCCGCGTGGACAGGCACTCGGTTATGTACGTCACAATCCGCAGCAGGAGCAATTCCTATACACCAAGCGTTTTCTGGAAGAACAGATCATGATTGCACTTGGCGGTGCAGCCGCTGAAGAAATGTACTATGGTGGTCGCAGTACCGGTTCACGCAATGACTTCGAACAGGCGACCAATGTTGTACAGACCATGATGGCTTCGGGTCTGACCTCGCTTGGTATTGTAAACATGGATATGGTTACAACAGAAGAGCTCATGCGCGAAAATAAAATGATTCTGCAGGATCTGATGGATCAGACCAAACGTCTGCTCGAAGAACAACGGACAATATTCGACAATTCATTGGATACGCTGATGAGAGAAGAAGTTTTGTCTGGGGAGCAATTTCGTTGTCAATTTCGTGACAGCGCCCTTTTACCGGCATAATTTATTTATGCCGGTTATTTTTTTTTACTTTTCACTCGTGCTAAGATATTATTATATGTTGGGTCGAAATTTGTAATTTTCGGCGAACAGGGTACAATAGAGAAATAGAGAACCGAAAGGATGGAGCAGAACCATGTTTTTTAAAAAAATAGGAGTTGTCGGCGGCGGCACCATGGGACAAGGCATTTCCCAAATGCTTGCAGCCAAAGGACTTGATGTGCTTCTAGTGGAGCATACGGCGGAGAAGCTTAACCATGCATATGACATGATTGAAACAAACCTCGATAAGCAATTAGAGAAATGGGCTATTACCAAAGCCGAGAAAAAATTGATTTTATCCCGTATTACCAAAGTAGCTCATCTGGCAGAACTGGGATCATGCGATATGGTTATCGAAACGATCTCGGAAGACCTGGAAGCGAAAAAGGCGGTATTTAGTCAATTGGATCAAGTTTGCCCAAGCAACGTTATTCTTGCAAGTAACACATCCACGCTGAGTTTGACCGAGCTTGCAAGCTCGACCAAATACCCAGAGCGTGTTATTGGTATGCACTTTATTCACCCGGTTTCCCGGGTTGACCTTGTAGAAATTATTCGTGGTTTGAAAACATCCGATTCCACTTTCGATGAAACAAGAAGATTTGTGGAAGAGGTTGTAGACAAAAAAGGTGTAATGATCTATGAATCCCCTGGATTCGTTACGTCCAGACTGATCTGCTTGCTGATCAACGAGGCTCTTCATGTCCTTCAAGAGGGCGTGGCTTCTGCTGAAGATATCGATGATGCAATGCGTATCGGATACAACTTCCAGCATGGCCCGCTTGAGATGGCTGACCGTTTCGGATTGGATTCCGTTGAAGCTGCGCTGGAAAGAATGTTCCGTGAATTCGGAGAGCTCAAATATCGTCCTTCTACCGTATTGAAGAAAATGGTACGTGCAGGACATCTCGGTGTTAAGACGGGCGAAGGATTCTTCAAGTACGACAAGGATGGTGACCGGCTGTGAAAATACTCGTAATCAACGCGGGGAGCTCCTCGCTTAAATATCAATTATATGACATGACGGATGAGTCCGTACTCGCTAAAGGACTGGTTGAACGGATCGGGATGGATTCCTCCATTCTTACGCACAAACCGACTGGCCGTGAGGATGTTACAGAAGTTAGTGAAATTTTGGAGCATACAACGGCAATTCGTAAAGTTATCGATATTTTGACAGATAAAGAAAACGGTGTGCTCGGTTCAGTCGATGAGATTCAGGCTGTTGGACACCGTGTCGTTCACGGCGGGGAAGCCTTCAAGGAATCCGCACTGGTTGACGATGCAGCGAAGGCTGAAATTCGCCGCTTGTTCGATTTGGCACCACTTCACAACCCAGCAGCAATGATGGGTATTCGTGCGGCTGAACTCAATATGCCAGGTGTACCACAGGTCATGGTATTTGATACAGCATTCCATCAGACGATGCCTGAGAAAGCATATCTCTACGCGATTCCGCGTGTACTGTACAAAAAATACAAAGTGCGTCGTTACGGTGCCCATGGTACTTCCCATGACTACGTAAGCAAGACTGCAGCTGAGTATTTAGGCCGTCCAGTAGAAGACCTCAAAATCATCACTTGCCACGTCGGTAACGGTGGTAGCGTAACGGCAGTAAAAGGTGGCGTATCCGTAGATACATCCATGGGTATGACTCCGCTTGAAGGTCTGATGATGGGAACGCGCAGTGGTGACCTTGACCCGGCCATCGTGCCTTATGTGATGAACAAGGAAGAACTGAGCGTGAGCGAAGTGAACTCCATGTTGAACAAACATAGCGGACTGCTTGCCATCTCGGGCATCAGCAGTGACATGCGTGAGATTACGGAAGGAATGGAGAACGGTGATGCGAACTCCACCCTTGCATTCGAAATGTACGAATATCGTTTGCGTAAATACATCGGTTCGTATGCAGCAGCAATGAACGGTGTGGACGTGATTGTATTTACAGCAGGTGTGGGCGAGAACTCCGTAGTTCTTCGTCAAAAAGTATGCGAACAGCTTACTTACCTGGGTGTGGAAGTGGATGAAGCTCTCAATGCCATCCGTTCCGGCGAACCGCGCCGGATCACAACAGCAAACTCCAAGGTGGAAGTTCTTGTTGTACCTACCAATGAAGAATTGGTGATTGCACGTGATACACACCGAATCGTATTGAATTCTCAGTAATCTAATTGTAAAGTGAATATAGCATGTCAAGGAAGTGCAGGGGACAGGCTGAGGCCTGCCCGCTGCATTTTCAAATTTAGGAACCAAGGGGAGATATGGGCATGAGTACGGATTGTGTAATTCGTAATGTGAATGAGCATGTGGGCGAAACCGTGAAGATCGGTGCCTGGATTAATAACAAACGTTCCAGCGGCAAAATTCAATTTTTGCAGCTGCGCGATGGAACCGGATATATTCAAGGGGTTGTCGTAAAGAGTGAAGTTAGCGAAGAGGTATGGAATGATGCCAAAAGCCTCACGCAAGAAAGCTCCTTGTATGTAACGGGAATTATTCGTGAAGAACCGCGCAGCGCATCCGGATATGAAATGACGGTTACGGGCGTGGAGATCATTCATTTGACTGAAAACTATCCGATTACACCGAAAGAGCATGGTGTGGACTTCTTGATGGATCATCGTCATCTATGGCTGCGTTCTACGAAGCAACGTGCTGTTATGGTGATTCGTGCAGAGATTATCCGTGCAGTTCAGCAGTTTTTTGATGGTAACGGATTCACTCAGGTTGATCCTCCGATTCTGACACCTTCGTCCGCTGAGGGAACAACTAACCTGTTCCACATTAAATATTTTGATGAGGATGCTTATCTTACACAAAGTGGCCAATTGTACATGGAAGCTGCAGCAATGGCGCTGGGTAAAGTATATTCCTTCGGACCAACGTTCCGTGCTGAGAAATCCAAAACTCGCCGCCACCTGATCGAGTTCTGGATGATTGAGCCGGAAATGGCTTTTGTGGATCACGAAGAAAGTTTGCGAGTACAAGAGAAGTTTATTGCACACGTGGTTCAGTCTGTCGTGAAAAACTGCCGTGCCGAACTGGAATCCATCGGGCGTGACGTATCCAAACTGGAAGGAATCACAGCTCCATTCCCTCGTATTACGTATGATGAAGCGATTGAGTTCTTGAATGGACAAGGCTTCGATATTCCTTGGGGAGAAGATTTCGGTGCTCCACACGAGACAGCGATTGCGGAGAAGTATAATACTCCTGTATTCATTACGCATTACCCGGCTGGCATCAAGGCATTTTACATGAAACCGGACCCGAATCGTCCGGAAGTGGTTCTCTGCGCTGACATGATCGCACCAGAGGGTTACGGCGAAATCATTGGCGGATCCCAACGTATCGATGATCCCGAGTTGATGCAGCAGCGCTTTGAAGAGCACAAATTGTCTGATGAGGCGTATCAATGGTACCTGGATCTGCGTAAATACGGATCGGTACCTCACTCCGGATTCGGTCTGGGATTGGAGCGGACAGTAGCATGGATCTGCGGGTTGGATCATGTACGTGAGACAATTGCATTCCCGCGTATGCTCTACCGTCTGTACCCTTAATGATTAATCGCGAGTCTATGGAAGAAACCGGCTCCAAAGCGTGGCTCAGTGGTGTAGCTTACGGGTTAACGTCTGGGACAGCACAGCTCCCGTATGCTTTGTTGCGTTTTTATCACCAACTCGGATTATCAGATGCCGAAGTGCTTCTGCTGATTCAATTGCTCGGCTACCGTCAGGCAGAATTCAATGAGTTTCCTACCCTGGAAGAACTCGCGGGACGAATGGGACTTGCCCCCGAAGGCATTGCCCGAATGCTCCAGCGGTTGATGAGGGATGGGTATATATCCATTGATGAGCATCGGGACGAAGAGCGGGATATTCAGTATGAGCGTTACGATCTGCATGGATTGTATGCCAAACTCGCAACATGTGTTGCTGAAGATGCGGCAGCCGCAAGGCAGCAGCAAATGAGCATGACAGCACGTCCTAATTCGAACAGTGTTCAAATAGAAGAGGAAGAACGTAATATGTTTTCCATCTTCGAGAAAGAATTTGGTCGCCCGCTTTCACCCATGGAATGCGAAACGATCTCCAGCTGGCTGGATCAGGACCGTTATCAGGAAGAACTGATATTGATGGCCCTGAAGGAAGCGGTATTTGCCGGTAAAGTACATTTCCGCTATATTGACCGCATTTTGCTGGAGTGGAGTCGCAACCGGGTGAAGAATGTTCAGGACGCGAAGGCATACACGCAGCGTTTTCGCAGCGGTGGACGCTAGTCTGAGTGCAAAGGAAAATCAAGGAACAGGCCAGAAACATTCTGAGCCTGTTTTTTGATGCTGGAAGGAAATAAGGATGTCTACAATGAAGTGATTGATGAACTCATCATCTATTCAGGCACTGTTATGATAAGAATTTTTAAAAAATTTATATAAATACGCAGGGGCAGCCCAGAACGTTGTCGTCTATTGTAGTGGAGAGGAGGGGAGAGTCATTGACGAAGCGCGCTTAATCGAACAAATCCGTCAAGGAGATGCATCCAAATTTCGCTTGTTGATCGATAAGTACAGCCAGCATGTATATCATGTGGCATATTCCGTACTCAGGAACGATCAGGAGGCGCAGGATGCAGCTCAGGAGGCGTTCATTCAGATGTATAAATCTCTCCCCGAGTACCGTTCCGAAGGCTTCAAAACGTGGCTTACCCGAATTGCCTTTCACAAAGCCATTGATGCAAAACGCAAGTTAGGCCGGCGAAGCAGTGAAGATCTGGGTGGAGAAGAACGAATAATCAACCTGCCTGGAAGCGAGGAAGATATTTTGGCCCGGCTCGTTCGGGAAGAGCGCAAGGAAACCCTGCGTGAACGAATTAACCAACTGCCTGCCCAGCATAGGGACATTATTACGGCGTATTATTTAAGCGAAAAAAATTATGAGCAGATCGCACATGATGCCCAGGTGGCTGTCAAAACCGTGGAATCCCGTTTGTACCGTGCCCGGCAGTGGATCAGAAGTCATTGGAAGGAGGATGAGTGGCGTGAGTAAAAACGAGATGTACAGTGTGCAGGACTGGACGGATTATATTGAAGGACGAGTTACCGGTGACCAAGCTGTTACCATGGAAAAGGCTATCATTGAAGATCCGGAAGCCATGGATAACTATCTGGAAGCGATGGGGATTCATCAAACATGGCCACAACTGGAGAACCCGGCCCATTTTGCCGATTCCATCATGGAGCGTATTACGGATCTGAACCAGTCAGGAAGCAAGCGCAAATCACGTTCAGGCCGAAGTAGACGCTGGCTGGAGCACAAGGTGTTTCATTATGCTGTAGCGGCTTGCCTGACGCTGATCTTTCTCTCCTCCGGAGTGTTTGATAAGGTAGCGCCCTATCACAAGTTCAATGACGGCGAGCAGCGGGGATCTTTTACACAAAAATGGACGGAAGCCGCCACCAATTGGCTGGATAACTTCAAGCCTAAACCATAAATCATACGCATTGCCTGAAAAGAAAGGATGACGACTGTGCAATCAGATCGCAACAAAATATTTGCATTTTTATTAAATGTGATCCCGGGTCTTGGTTTTCTCTATTGGGGTCGAACCGCTAAGGCGATGATTTACCCATTACTCGTGTTTGGCTCTTTGATAGGTGCCTTCATGTTGGCAGTAATTGGCGATGAACGGGACCTGATGATATTCGGAGCACTCGCTGCCTTTTTCTTCTGGTGCATCAACATGTTGGACATCATCATAGTTCTGCTGCGTACCCCTTCTGCACGTAATGCTCATTACAGGGGCTACGAGGCTCAATATGGTCCATATCCAGGAGGTCCTTATGAACAGGGCTATCCAGATCCAAATGGCGTTATGGAGCCAATGAATGGGGAAGAGATGCGTCAGCATTCTGCAGGTGGATATGGTATTCCTGAGGGTACATACGGCCCCCCCGTTTATCGCAAAGGCAGTGAAGGTGAACGATTCTTTACTATTTTACTGTCTTTCATCCCAGGTCTGGGACATCTTCATCTGGGGCTGCTTCATCGGGGACTATCCTTTTTGATCGCATTCTTTGGCTCTTTCGCGATGATGGTCTTTGTTGCTTCCATTACCAATGAAGAGACCTTTCTGATGTTTCTGCTTATTCTGCCAGTCATTTGGGTTTACTGCATGTTTGACGCTGTACAACATGTACATCGAAAGCAGGCAGGTGAAGTCTTGCAGGACCGTACATTGTTCGAAGAATTGGAAATGGGCAGAGCATCTGGACGACGCAGCAAGGTGTTAGCTACCCTCTTGTCGGCATTTCCAGGGGCAGGTCATCTATACCTGGGTCTTCAGAAGCGAGGAATGCAATTAATGTTCCTGTTCCTCGGCAGCATTTATATTTTGGACCTGCTGCATTTGTCCGTTTTCCTGTTCATGATTCCGCTGGTTTGGTTCTACAGCTTCTTTGATGGACTGCAATGTTCAAGCCGATATGGCCGGGAACCGCTTACGGATCAACCGATATTTAAGGATTGGGCTAAACATCAGCGTTTGATTGGATTCGGCATTGCAGCACTTGGCGTGTATTATCTGGCAATCCGGCTTGTCATTCCACAACTGAACGAAATGTTCCCTAATCTGTTTATGACGTATGAAATTCGTTCCTATGTGAACACGGTTATTGTTTCGCTATTGCTTATTTTTGGCGGATTGAAGCTGCTCTTTGGCAAGCAGCGTCCAATTGCGCAGCATAGCGGACTAAACGGAAAAGAAGACGATTCGGCTAATCTGTTCCTGTTCAAGGATCGGGATAATTGATTGTAAATTAAGATGAATTTCGGGCTTGTAGGAGCCCCAAACCAAAAAAACACGCTATGAGCTGAACATTCAGTCATAGCGTGTTTTTAATTTGGTCCTGAATAACAGTTAGAAAATGATGGCTATTTCGAAATACCTTTCAGAAGCAGCTGACGATACATCACTTCAAACAGAAACTCGAACGCTTCCAGATGCCTTTTGGCTTCAAATGCATCTTTGCCCCAGGCATAAATGCCGTGATTGCGCAGTAAAATTCCCGGCACTTTTGAGTCAAGCACACCTGGAACCAGTTCGGCAATGGATGGAATATCAGCAAAGTTAGGCAGTACCGGCACACGAATCTCGGCATTTTCTTCCCAAATGTTAAAAGCCTTGATCAGTTCAATGCCTTGGATCGGCACATGACCTTCTCCGCCGAAGAACTCGCTGATCAGGTTGTTAAATACAGTGTGTACATGGAATACAGCCCCGCAGCCAGTCAACCGATAGATTTCACAATGAATCAGTGTTTCTGCACTTGGCTTCAGGGTTGTTGTTTCGATCGCTTTACCATGCTTGTCCACAAACAGGAAATCTTCCGGCGTGCGAAGAGATTTGTCCTTGCCTGAAGCCGTAACGGCAAAATAAAATTGCTCGGGATCAAACTCTCCCACACGCATCGACAGGTTACCACTTGTTCCAGGGAACCAGTTGCGGCTGGCAAAGAGGGCTTTAATATCAGCAAGTTCCTCCAGCACCTGACGTTTGTGTTCCAATGTAATCTTCTCAAAACCCATTTTTACAGCACTCCTTGTGTTTGCTTCTGTTTCATGTCTTCCATAATATCGTAAAAGGTAGCAAATGGGACATGGTCTACACCAAGTTCGATGCACTTGTCCGTCAGGATGGAACGGGAGTACACTAGATCGGCAATTTTGGCACCTTCAAAATCGGTTAGACTGTCTCCGATCAGAATCCGATTATATTGTTCTTCGGGGAATGTGCGGATGACCGTCGTTTTGCACATACCACAGCCGTTATCACAAGGGGGCTGACATGGATTAGGCCATTCAATTCGGATGAAATCACCTGTAAAGTCTGCACCGTTACAATAGATGTGATCATGTGGAATGTTAAAAGGTGCAAGCAGTGGTTCGATAAAAAAGTCCATACCGCCACTGGTCACATTAAATTCAATGCCTTCGTTCCGAACATATTCCAGAAACTCGCCAAATCCCTCGCGGATGCCTGCTTGTCCAAGCACAAATTCAACAATTTCATCCTTTTGCGATGCAGGCAGCAGAGCAAACATGGCTCCGACCCCTTCACGCAGGGTAATGCTTTGATCCACCGTATCTTTCATGATTGCCTCAAATCCTTCAGGCTTAAAGTGCTTCATGATCGCCACAATATTGTCCGAAAGGGTAATCGTGCCATCAAAATCACAGAAAATGACCGTTTTCTTGTCACTTCTCATCGTTCTCCACCCCACAGGTCCAGTGCACTTTTCAACTCGGGGTGCTCAGATGCATACTCTGCAAGCGGAATTCCGCGCTGTGCCGCCTCAATGGCTTGCAAGAATGCACGCCCACCTGCCTCAGTACCCATTGGATGTCCGTGGATACCTCCACCTGCGTTCACGATAACATCCATGCCAAAATCACGGAGAATTAATGGCACAAGACCTGGGTGAATCCCAGCGGATGGAACCGGCATACTGGTTCTGACCGGGAGATCTTTGGAGAGCAGCTGCTCCGTAATGGCCATATTTTCTTCTTTTGGCATGGTCACCGATCCGTAAGGCGAAGGGAAGAGAACGAGATCCGCTCCGGCAAGACGCATCAGTTGACCCAGCAGCACCGAAGCGGATATCCCGTAATGCGGTGAAGGGTACAGTGCGCCAGCAAGGGCAGGATGCGCCATGATTGGCACGTTAATGTCCGGATCGCTTGTAAGCTCATGCAGAACGTCATATCCGTACGACAAAACGTTAAACAACAGGGCATTGGCACCCGCATCAATCGCTCGTTCAGCCTGCTTCTTCAAGCGGGAAGTTGGGCCGGTCAGGTTGGCGGCGTAGAGCAATTTCTTGCCAGTCTCCTGGCGGGCCTGCTCAGCAGCCTTCATGCAAACCTCGACTCTTTTCTCGATAGGTGTCAGCTTGTTCTCAAACAGAATTTCGTCATCCTTGATCAGATCAACTCCGCCCAGAGCCTGACGGATAAACTGTTCGCGCAGCTCATCTGCATCCAGACCAATGACTGATTTGAAGATGCTCATTAACAAAGGACGATCATGAACACCAAGCAGATCACGAACCCCATTCAGTCCGAATTTGGGACCAGGGAATGCACTTAGGAATCCGTCCGAGAAGCCCAGTCTTGTCAGCTTGATTCGGCCATCCATCGAAATTTTACCGAAGACGGTAACGAGCAGAGCCGGAATATCGCGGCTGAAGTTCACATCAGGATATCCGATCGTAATATCTGCATATCGTTCTCCTGGAGCCATGCCCTCATGTTCATGTACTTCTACGCTTATCACTTCGCCAAGATGTTTCTGCATGGCTTCACGCTTGGCTTGCGGCAATTCAGTCCAACTGCCGACAGTCATGCCGACTGCAATGGATTCCGCCTTTTTGCGGAAATCTGCACGATCATCATGCAGACGATATGTGGCAGTACACATGTTGTTCATCGTAAATCTCCTTCCAGAGCAGCTCCCATCTCCCGTGAGCGCTCTGCGCAGCGGTTGACGGCTGCAATCACGTTTTCAAAGAAATCGCCCTCATCCAGTGTTTTGAGTGCTGCCTGTGTGGCGCCTCCAGGTGAGGTAACATCACTGCGAAGCTTCATGGGCTCCGCTCCCGTTTGCTGAACCATTCTCGCCGCACCAAGTACAGTTTGAACAGTCAGGTCGCGGGATTGCTGGCTGGACAGTCCGCCGCGGATCCCCGCGGCGATCATGGCTTCCATCAAATAGTATACATAAGCTGGGCCGCTTCCGGAAATACCCGTGAGCACTTCCAGTTTCTCTTCAGGAACAATGGTAACAATGCCCACCGCTTCAAACATCGTCATGACCGTACTGCGCTGCTCATCTGTAATTTCGGCGGAGAAGGCAAGCCCTGTTGCACCAAGTCCAATCGTACTGGATGTATTCGGCATGGAGCGAGCGATCGGTTGTTTGCGGCCAAGCAGTGTCTGCATCGTGCGGATGGATAATCCGGCGATGACAGAGACGATAAGCTGGTCCGGTGACAGGAGGGGACCAAGCTCACGAAGAGCTGCCGCAGCGTCTTTCGGTTTCATGGCCAATACAATAACGGGAGAAGCGGAGAGCACTTCAGATGATTGGGAGGCTGTTCCGGTATGAACGGCATAACGAGTACTCAGCTCTTCCTGACGTTTCTGGTTGCTCCGGTTCAGCATCGTAATATCCTGCGGGCGTACAACGAGGCGGGAGATCAGTCCGCGCACAATGGCTTCTGCCATGGCACCTGCTCCGTGGAAAGTAATCTTTTGTTGTAATAACGTCTGTTGTTCTTGACTCATGGTTATCGTTCCTCCTATATGGCTGTGGCTGCGATATTATTGCCGAATTTGTCCATTGCCGGTAACGCGGTATTTGGTAGAAGTAAGGGCAGGCAGTCCCATTGGACCACGAGCATGCAGCTTCTGTGTGCTTATTCCAATTTCGGCTCCATAACCGAACTCGAATCCATCCGTGAAGCGGGTGGAAGCATTGTGATAAACGGCGGCAGCATCCACGTCATGCAAAAAGCGTTCCGCATGAGCTGTATCACGGGTGACGATGCATTCGGAATGTTTGGTACCATACGTGGCAATATGCTGCATGGCTTCTTCCAGACCCTGCACAACTCGTATATTCAAAATATAATCATTATACTCTGTACCGTAGTCTTCTGCCGTCACGGGAAGGGCAGTAGGGACCAGACGACGAGTCGTGTCACAACCCTTCAATACAACATTCGCCTCGCGGAATTGTTCGGCCAAGGCAGGCAAATGCTTTTCTGCATAAGCAGGATGAAGCAGTAGGGTTTCCATGGAATTACATACGGATGGGCGCTGTGCTTTTGCGTTGATCGCAATTTCTGCTGCCATGACCGGATCCGCCGTTTCATCCACATACGTATGGCAGATGCCTGCGCCTGTTTCGATGACAGGTACCGTTGCATTGGTCACCACGTTACGAATCAGTGAAGCACCGCCTCTTGGAATAATGACGTCCAGTAGTCCATTCAGCTTGAGCATTTCATCGACGGAAGAGCGGTTAGCGTCTTCCACGAGCTGCAGCGCATCCGGCGGAAGGTCTGTTTTGGCTAGTGCCTGGTGGAGTACTTCTACAATACGACGATTGGAAGAGAGGGCAGAAGAACCCCCGCGCAGCAGAACGGCATTGCCTGTCTTAAGGCATAGTCCTGCTGCATCAACCGTAACGTTAGGACGGGCTTCATAGATGATGCCAATCAGTCCAATCGGCACCCTTAATTTTTCAATGTGGAGTCCATCTGGACGCGTAAATGACTCCAGTACTTCACCAACAGGATCTGGGAGTTCAACAATCTGACGCAATCCCTCCGCAATTCCCGCGATACGCTCTTTGTTCAAAGCGAGACGATCAAGCATGGATTCTGGCGTCCCTTGCTCTCTGCCACGTTCGAGATCTTCCGCATTGGCCGTAATAATGGATTCCGATTCCGTAATAAGCGCATCCGCCATGGCAAGCAAGGCCTTATTTTTCTGGTCTGTACTCAAACGGTTTAACTGTGGAACAGACGATTGAGCTTTGCTGGCTTTTTGTCTTACTTCACTCATCTGAAATTCCTCCTTCATTTATGCAAGTCCATGTCTCTAACCTATACATACAATTACTTGTTATTTTAACGTAATCCATTCGTCTCGATGGATGACCTCAAGCCGATGAATGGCATTCAGGGTCTTCATGACTTCACCACTTGGCAAACCTGCGATAAGGCGAAGCTGATCATCATCATAATTGACAATGCCTCGGCCAAGTAGTGTTTCATCCATACCCATGACCTCGACAACGTCACCTGCGTGGAATGTGCCAAGAACCCGTTTGACGCCTACTGGCAGCAGACTATGACCGCCGTGAACGAGGGCATCTTCGGCGCCGGCATCCACGACAACTGTACCGAGAGGTGTTGACATGAAGCCTAACCATTGTTTCTTGCGGGAGAGTGCGGCCAGACGAGTTTCGAAATACGTCCCCTTGCCGCAGCCTTCCACCGCGTTTTGCAAGTCGCCGGGTTCCTTGACGCTGCCCACAAAGACAGGGACGCCTCCTCGTGTTGCCACTTTGGCTGCATCAACCTTGGACCGCATGCCACCTGTACCGACCGATGAACCTGAACCTCCGGCATACGCATAGATTTCTTCTGTAATTTCAGGAATTCGATCATAACGTACAGCACTCGGATCCTTCCGGGGATCTGCCGTATAGAGTCCGTTGGTATCCGTGAGAATAACAAGATGCTGGGCTTTCACCAAATTGGCAACGAGCGCAGAGAGCAGATCGTTATCCCCGAATTTCAACTCGTCTACTGATACCGTATCATTTTCGTTGAAAATGGGAATGACACGTTGTCTGAGCAGCTCTTCCACGGTCATGCCTGCATTTCCCATCCGTTTCCGACTGTGAAAATCGGTTCTGGTTAGCAAAATTTGTGCTGTAGTAACGCGGTGCGCTGCAAAAGCCTGTTGATATGCCTGCATCAACAATGCCTGACCTACTGCGGCTGCCGCTTGCTTCTCATGCAGCATTTTGGGACGCTGAGGGTAACCAATTTCACGGAATCCGGCAGCAACGGCTCCGGAAGTGACCAGGAGAACTTCATGGCCCTGTTCATAGAGCGAAGCGATCTCACTGGCGTAAAATGATATGGAACTGCGGTCAAGGCCGCCTTCCTCGGTGGTAAGAGAACTGCTCCCAATCTTGACTACTATTCGTGAAGACATGCTTTCACTTCCTTAAACATAATGAATGAGATACCAATGGACTGTTATTCAGGTACAAAAAAAACTCCCGTCCTTTGTTGTAAAAAGGACGAAAGTTTGTTGCTTCCGCGGTACCACCTTTATTGATGATTGCATCATCCGGCTCTCGCCCTGTAACAGAAGGCACTGTCCTGCATAAACAGGCCGCTCAGGGGTAGGTTTCGGAGAGAAGCCGCGGTAAATTCTTGCAGCCCGGTGGAATTTACTCTCTGGGCGCGGCTTGTTCTCTCGTACTGGTCCCGTCATCACGTTTCGTTCGATATTTGTTAATAACATACCATGGAAACTTGGCAGATGCAAAGGGGTATGCGGCCTTTAATTACTTAAACAAGTTCAGCTTGCCAATCCTTCTGGCAGCTTCCTCCAATCGCTTCTCGTCACTCAGCAAACCTGCGCGGACGTAGCCTTCCCCATGTGTACCAAACCCGATACCCGGTGCTACAGCGACTTTGGCTTCCCGAAGCAGCAAATCTGCAAATTCGGCTGAGGTAAACCCGGAAGGAACAGGCAGCCAGCTGAAGAAAGAACCCCCGGGCTTCGAAGCCACCCATCCGATGGAGGAAAGTGCTTCATATAATGCATTACGGCGGGATTCATACCGCGCGACCAGTTCGGTAACACATTGTTGGGAGGAAGTCAGGGCAGCAGCTGCCGCTGCCTGGATGCCGCCAAATAGGCTAACATAAATGTGATCCTGCAGCAGATTGATTTTGGAGATGATCTCCGCATTCCCCAGGGCGAACCCAACCCGCCAGCCTGCCATATTGTAGGTTTTGGATAACGTATAGAATTCAATTCCGACTTCCTTGGCGCCAGGCGCCTGCAGGAAACTGACCGGACGATGTCCGTCAAACCCTATCGCACCATATGCGAAGTCACTGGCAATGACAATCTTGTTCCGGATGGCGAATTCCACGGTATCTTCATAGAATGACAGCGGGGCAGTCGCGGATGTTGGATTGTTGGGATAGTTTAAATACATCAGCTTGGCCTTGTCGCGAACTTCATCCGAGATTGCCTCATAATCAGGAAGGAATGCATTCGACTCCAAAAGAGGCATAAATGACATTTGCGCTTTGGCAAGAGCCACCCCGGACCAGTAATCCGGATAACCCGGATCAGGAACGAGACATACGTCCCCGGGATTAAGCAGCACTTGTGGCAGCTGTACAAGCCCCGTTTTCCCACCAAACAAAATGGCAACTTCAGTCTCCGGATCAAGGTCAACGTTGTAATCTTCTTGATAACGTTTGGCGATGGCTTCCTTCAGGAAGGCATGTCCACTAAAAGGTGAATATTTATGATAAAGCGGATTTTCGGCAGACTCCTGCAATGTTTTTACGATATGCGGTGGTGTAGGAGTGTCCGGGTTCCCCTGACCAAGATTAATCACGTCGTGACCACTTGCGATTTCACGGTTAACATTTTGCACGAGTGTTGCAAAAAATTGCGTTGGCAGCTGTGTCATGACGTCTGAGGTAGGTATGTCAAAGGCGGAACGACCCGAATTTTGCTGTAGATTACTCATTAATTTCATCACTCCGGTTCATATAAATGGGAATTGTATTCATTAATTTATCACGCTAATCCCGAGCTGTATAGAGGGGATAAGTGATTTGAGGTCTTTTTATCTGCCGTGTAAATGGGTTTTTGTACAAAACCGAATTGGCCAGATTCGTGTTTGTCCATTGTCGTAGAAGATGCTTTATCTTATGATCGTTTTCGATAATGATAATCAATATCATTGAGAGAACGCTTATCTACCTAGGGGGAAAGAAAAAATGAAACAAAACGTCTTTCGTGTGATGAGCACGACATTCATGATTGCAGCGTTATCGGTATTGCTGCTTGCTTGCGGCAATTCATCCACGAACGGTTCAGGTGACGGAGAGACAACTGCTGCAGCAACATCCAATGAATCGCAGGCAGCAGCAGAGAATACCGGGCAAGAAGAGGTGGCAGAGGCAGACAACACGAGTAAAACGAAAATATTTAAAGACTGGACCGGGCACGAAGTGGAAGTTCCAACCCATCCGCAGCGTGTCATATATCACGGCGAGGTTACGGGAGATTTATTGGCTCTCGGGGTAGTTCCTGTAGGTATTCTTAAAAATGAAGGTACGGTATACGATGATCAGGTGGCAGATGCAGAAGATGTTGGTTTCCCAATCAGTGTTGAAAAGTCACTATCACTCAATCCTGACCTGATCATTTTCTCGAACGATGACGAAACGCAATACGAGCAGATTTCAAAGGTTGCTCCGACGGTGACGTTCAACTCCTTCTGGCCACTCGAAGAACGGATGCGATTCCTGGGAGATTTGCTCGGCAAAAAACAGGAGGCGGAAGACTGGCTGGCCGCTCATGCCAAGGCAACAGAGGAAATGTGGAATCAGCTTCGTGAGAATGGGCTGAAGGAGGACGAAACCGCATCGGTGTTTACCATGTATCCAGGTGATCGATTGTTCGTGATGGCGGGTGCAGGATTGCCCCAGCTGTTGTATGGACCAGGCGGTATGAAGCCAACCCCTGAGATCCAGAAGGTACTGGATGAAGAAGTAGGTTTTGTTGAGATATCCCAGGAAAAAATGGCAGAGTTCGCCGGAGATCGCATATTTATTTTGAATGCAGTAGATCAAGGTGCACAACAATCAACGGAAGAATTGATGAATAGTGTGGTGTGGAATAATCTGCCTGCAGTCAAGGAGGGCAAGGTTTATCGATTTGATATCGTCAAAGCATCGAGCGATGCTACATCAAGAGAGTGGCTTTTGCAAGAATTGCCGAAACAGATGATTCAATAAAAGACCATTCTTATCCTGAACAGGGCCTTCAGCGTATCGTTGAGGGCTCTTATTAATGTTTCTGATCGTGTATCGGTGTCTTTTGTTTATATGCTGGAATAATGAGGCTTTGCGACGTATAATCAGAATAGATTAATGATAACCATTCTCATTTACAGTAAGTATGAGGTGAAACGGAAGTGCAGCAAATGATCGCAAACGGTAATCCCTTATTTTTCTCCGCATTCCTGTTCCGTTATGTTCATATCAAGAGTCATATCGAAACTTCTGAACAGGTTATGCTTGAAGTCAGCTGTCAACGGCATACGCTGCTGTTCTGTGAACAGGGCGAAGGCCGCATATATATCGGATCTGAGTTACATCCATTTATCTCCGGCAAGATATACCCCATGGCACCAGGAGAGAATTATCAGTTGGAGCATAACCGTTCTGGTGAGCTGAGGTATACGGTGCTTCATTTCGATGCCGTGCACATGGTAACAGGAGATCCGGAACTTTACACACGTTCTTTATTTGAAGAAAGGGACCAGATGAACGATTTTTCACCCGGCGCGTTATTCGGCATGCTGGATTTGTTGGAATCGGCTGCCCTCTATCAAACGGATGCGGAATATAGCCGGTTAAATGTACATTTTCAAAAATTGATGGAACTAGTGGTGTCCCGCTATACACTGCCCAAAACAGAACAAAGCCCGGATATCAGGGTACAGAGCACAATTCAATACGTGGACGAGCATTACGCTCAGGATATAAGTGTACAGAAATTAGCGCGGCTCGCGAATCTTCGACCAGCTCAATTTACAGCTTTGTTTAGGCAAATTACAGGCCGTAAGCCTCTTGAATACCTGAACCATGTACGCATTGAACAGGCGAAGGAATGGCTGTCCCTTTCCGATGAACCTCTGCGCGATATTGCTGGTCGTGTAGGCTTCCGGGATGAGTACTATTTCAGCAGACGCTTCAGGCAGCACACCGGACTGGCTCCCCGGCAATATGATCGATCTCTTCAACGACATACGCTTGTTCAAGATTGGGCTGGACATGAAGTAAACATTCCTGGACACCCTGAGCGGATTCTATACTATGGAGATTCGGCAGGGGACTTACTTGCGTTGGGGCTTCCCGTGCTTGATGGCAAAGCTTATGATGTGTTACCTTCCATTGATTTGGAATGGACCGTGCAGAAGCAGCCGGATCTGATTTTGCTGGATAGCACGAATGAACAGTTATACCAACGGCTTTCCCGTATTGCTCCTACTTTGATATACAATTCCTATGCGAACCTGGAGGAGCGTATCCGCAAAGTGGGAAGCTGGTTTGGCATGGAGCTGGATGCAGAGACATGGATAGCATCTTATCATAGGAGAACAGAGGAGATGTGGAGCAGCATAAAACCATGGATTCAGCTTGGCGAAACGGCTTCAGTGCTTGTGCATCATCGCGGTGCCCGCTTGTTTGTCATGGGCAATATCGGACTGGCTCCGTTTCTGTATCACCCGCAGGGGTTTGTGCCTGTAAGCAAAGTGCAGGAAGCTCTAGCAGCAGGGAGAGCCTACAAGGAGATTTCAACAGAGTCGATAAGCCAGTATGCGGGTGACCATATCTTTGTCATGTTGCCAGAGAGCGATGCAGCCAGGGCAGCAACGGAGAATCTGTTTGAAAGTAATGAGTGGAAGGCGCTGCCCGCTGTAAAAAAAGGAACAGTGTACACGTTGGATGAGCAGGTGTGGAATATGGGAGATGCCTTATCGTACAGCAGATTGCAGAGCCTGTTCCCTGAATTGCTGAAAGAACTGGCCCATCCTCTCTAATCGTCCATTAGCAGCCATTGAAGTCATAAATAAGGTTAATCAAAACGTTGTTGCAGGCTTCGCGCGGATCAAGCTATGATAACAGGTATTAAAGTTCGGAGGAGTGCACGTCATGACAAAACAACAATTGGGGGAAATGCGTGTTGCCCTGATTCAGGGTGACATCCAGCTTGGTAATCCTGAGGCCAATCATAAACATATGCAGACTCTGCTTCACCAAGCAGTTGAACAATATCCGGATCTGGGGCTGGCCGTGCTGCCGGAAATGTGGAATACAGGTTACGCTTTGGAACAAATCCACGAGCTCGCTGACCCGGAAGGGCAAAAGTCACGGGAGTGGTTATCGGCATTTGCCGAGAAGCATCAGATTTCAATTGTCGGTGGATCCATAGCAGAGAAGCGAAATGGACAAATTTTTAATACCATGTATGCCTACAACAGTGAAGGTAAGCAGGTTACACGTTATGATAAATTGCATCTATTCCGCCTGATGGATGAGGAGAAATATTTGCAGCCTGGAGCTGATCCTGAAATTTTCGAACTGGAGAACGGTCTGACAGCGGGGGCGTCCATCTGTTATGATATCCGATTTCCAGAACTAGCCCGTACGCTTGCATTGAATGGGGCCAGAGCATTGATCGTACCTGCAGAATGGCCGAATCCACGTTTGCACCACTGGCGCACTCTGCTGACAGCACGAGCGATTGAAAATCAAATGTATGTGATTGCGTGCAACCGGGTCGGTAAAGGGGGAGAGACCGAATTTTTTGGACACTCTCTCATTATTGATCCTTGGGGCGAAATTGTGGCTGAGGGAGGAGAAGGGGAAGAGATCGTGACCGGACTGATTCGCCCTTCCCTTGTTGATGAAGTGCGGGGTCGCATTCCTGTTTTTGAAGACCGCAGACCTGGTATTTATTTTGGTGCAAAATAATAAAAAAAATAATTCCAGTAAAGTGTTTATTCTTCCAGGAGGCGGGTAATGATAACTATCCCGTCACCAAGGAGGATGATCAATCAATGGACAACCATGTGAAAGATACGCTCAGGAGACTGGAACAGGAAAACACAAGGGAAGATCACTTGAGGCCATTCTTAGAGAATGGAGCAGGAGGGCTATCACCGCCTGAACAAACTGTTCAGGACGAAGGCCGACTGGTCAATCAACAGAACAGGCTGACGAGTGAACGTAATTTGCGAAAATAAACAACAAGACATGAATATCTCTTATGTACGTTTCTACGTTAACTTTAGATCATGATATCAGCAACATTGTGATGTAACGATGTACTGCGATTTCATGCAAGAACTTGATCCTGCTTATGCGGGAGAAGAGTATAGAACAAAGGCTTGGCCCATATGGGTCAAGCCTTTGTTTATTTTGTTATCTTTGAAATGATTAATTTACAGAGACAGGATTCTCATAGTCTCCTTCGGAAAGCTTGGCAACCGTCTGTTTAAACGTGTCAATAAAAGCTTCTGCCGCCTTGGACAGTACACGTCCCTGACGGTAAGCGACCACGAGAGTACGACTTGGGACAGGTTCAGCAAGTGGTACATAGACAGGTACAAACTCACTGCGTGGTGCCCTGGCTATAAAGCGTGGAACAAGGGTAATGCCCATGCCTGTAGCTACAAGGGATTGCACGGTTTCTATGTTATTGCTCTCAAATACGACACTCGGATTGAATCCAGCCTGCTCACACAGATCAAAGGTCAGCTTGCGGAAGCCTTGTCCTTTTTTCAATACAACAAACGACTCGTCCCGAAGCTCCTCCATATGCACAGGGATCGGATGATCCGGATTCCCCCGGACGGCAAGGGGATGATGAGGAGGTACCGCCAGATCGATTCTCTCTTCGCCGATGGCAACGTATGACAGGCTTGGTTCCTGCAAGGGCAAGGAGAGCAGGCTGAGATCAGCTTTGCCACTGGCTGTCAGCTTCTCCAGCGTTAGACCGGCGTCTTCAAGCAGCGTAACTTCGATATCCGGATAGGCTTGCTGGTAAGCGGGGAGTACATGCGGCAGAAGATGGGAACCGGTGATCGGCATGCTGCCCACAACGACTTTGCCTTTGCGCAGCTGGGAGATATCTGACATTTCCTGTCTGAGTAATTCCACAGCATCTACAATTTTTTGGGCTTGCTCCACAAAGGTGACCCCAGCATGGGTCAACTCCACCGTGCTGGTATTACGCTGAAAGAGCAGAACGCCAAGCTCTTTCTCAAGTTTAGACAATTGCTGACTGAGCGAAGGCTGAGCAATATGAAGTTTCTCTGCCGCCCTGGAGAAATTCCGTTCTGCAGCAATCTGCAGCGTATATTGAAGTTGTCTGAATTCCATAAGACTTGTCATTCCTTTCGTTATGCCACTATTATATCATCCTGGATAAATAAATCATTTTTCTATAATGAATATAGATAAAAAGCATTGACACTCGTGGTGAAGCAACGTAGTATAAGCAGTATGTGATAATGATAATTGTTATCAATTAAGAGCCGCTGTGGATACAGTGGTTTATTGTCGTTTAACTCATTATAGGTCAAACCTATTACATCTATAGATATTATATCTTGGAACAATGAAGGACAGGGTGATATATTTATGTCATTCAAGAGCTTCACGGTTTTAGACAAAAACAGAGGCTCTTCCAAGGACCGAACTTAAGATGAGGTGAAAATGATGAGTAAAAAAACGATGTTTGAGAAAATTTGGGATAATCACGTAATTCATCAGGAAGAAGGAAAACCGAGCATTCTGTATATCGATCTTCATCTTGTGCACGAGGTAACTTCTCCACAGGCTTTTGAAGGTCTGCGTTTGTCAGGACGCAAGGTACGTCGCCCGGAATTAACGTTTGCGACAATGGATCACAACGTTCCTACCAAGGATCGTTTCAATATTACAGATCCAATCTCCAAACAACAAATTGATACACTCTCTCAAAACTGCCGTGACTTTGGCGTAAAACTGTATGATCTGGATACGATTGACCAAGGTGTTGTACACGTTATGGGACCAGAACTTGGTCTGACTCACCCGGGTAAAACCATTGTTTGCGGTGACAGCCATACGTCCACACACGGAGCATTTGGTGCACTGGCATTCGGAATCGGAACCAGTGAAGTGGAGCATGTCATGGCTACTCAATGTCTGCAGCAAGCAAAAGCAAAAACCATGGAGGTTCGCTTCGTCGGGAAGCGTAATCCGGGCGTAACAGCAAAAGACATGATCCTCGCAGTAATTGCCAAATATGGCACAGATTTTGCAACAGGTTATGTTATTGAGTATACGGGCGAATCGATCCGTGAACTCAGCATGGAAGAGCGTATGACAGTATGCAACATGTCTATCGAAGGTGGAGCAAGAGCAGGCATGATCGCTCCGGATGAAACGACATTTGAGTATCTGCGTGGACGTGAATATGTACCTGCTGATGCGAAGTTTGATGAAGCTGTTGCAGCTTGGAAAGAGCTTGTTACAGACGAGGGTGCCGAGTTTGATCGTGTTGTAGAGATCGATGTGGAGTCTCTGATTCCTCAAGTAACTTGGGGTACCAGCCCGGGTATGGGAACGGATATCTCATCCAAAGTGCCTGTTCCGGCAGAACTGCCAACTGAAAATGAACGCAAAGCAGCTGAAAAGGCGCTTGAATATATGGGTCTTACACCTGGAACACCTATCTCTGAAATTGAGGTAGACTATGTATTTATCGGTTCTTGTACGAATGGACGGATTGAGGATCTGCGTGCGGCAGCCAAGGTTGCCAAAGGCCATACCGTGTCCAGCAATGTTACGGCAATCGTGGTTCCTGGCTCAGGACGTGTTAAAATTCAAGCCGAAAAAGAAGGTTTGGATAAAATCTTCACGGAAGCAGGATTTGAATGGCGTGATGCAGGATGCAGCATGTGTCTTGCAATGAACCCGGATGTATTGAAACCAGGACAACGCTGTGCATCAACATCCAACCGTAACTTTGAAGGACGTCAAGGACGCGGAGGACGTACCCACCTGGTATCTCCGGCAATGGCTGCAGCGGCAGCGGTTAAAGGTCACTTCGTTGACGTACGTGACTGGAATTTTAAAACGGAAGCAGTTATCTAACAGGTAACAGACAGAAGGGAGAACGGATCACATGGAAGAATTTAAAACACTGCAAGGCATCGTTGCACCGGTAGACCGGGTCAATGTAGATACAGACGCGATCATTCCAAAACAATTTCTGAAGCGGATTGAACGTACCGGATTTGGACAATTTTTGTTCTACGAATGGCGTTTCGATGAAGAGGGGAATAACAACCCTTCCTTCGAAATGAACAAATCCCGTTATGAAGGAGCATCCATTCTGATTTCCCGTGCAAACTTTGGCTGCGGCTCATCTCGTGAGCATGCACCTTGGGCGATTATGGACTATGGATTCCGTTGTGTCATCGCACCATCTTTTGCAGATATCTTCTATAACAACTGCTTCAAAAACGGCATCCTGCCAATTAAATTGTCTGAAGAGCAAGTAGAAGATCTGTTCCAGCGTACAGCTGCCCATGAAGGCTATGAACTGAATGTTAATCTGGAAAACAAAACGATTACCGATGCACACGGACTGCATATCGATTTTGATCTGGATGAACATCGTCGTCAATTCTTGCTGCAAGGTCTGGACGATATCGGTCTGACATTGCAACATGATGATGAGATTACAGCGTATGAGCAGCGTCATGCCGCAA
This sequence comes from Paenibacillus sp. PvP094, assembly GCF_040546835.1. Lineage (NCBI taxonomy): Bacteria > Bacillati > Bacillota > Bacilli > Caryophanales > Paenibacillaceae > Paenibacillus > Paenibacillus sp. PvP094. Next base: position 4,386,197 of record NZ_JBEPOM010000001.1, read on the forward strand.
AACTGTTTGGATAATATCTGACATATCGAATAAAAAAGCTTCTGCTTCTCCGTAGGAACGTTGTTCCGATCAGAGACAGAAGCTTTTTCTATTATCCAGTGCTGATTAATCTTGCTACCTTGTTAGAATTATACATTTAAACCAAGTGATCTATACGTAGAATTCCTGATTGTTTTTTGCTGAATACTTCAATATGTAATCCCCGTCATTTTTTAAATCTCTTGATGCGATTTTGATCTTGGTATAGTCCAGTCGCGTCTCTCGGAGCACACGCTTCACTGCTTGAATTCCAAGTGTCTCATCCATTACAAAGCAGTAAATATTCAAAGCGTACTGGGGGACTGGATTTGCCGTTTTGCCCATATCATGTCCATCTACAATACCGAGTCCTTTCCATCCTAGCTCACTTATCAGTGCCTCACTGGCTTTATCCTTGAGCCATAGATCACGTTTGCTACCTGTCAGACTCTTCATCGGATATTGAATAATCAGCATGTAACCCTCGTCTTCAGAAGGTTGTTTGTAACCCTGGTCTGAGTAGCGATTAAGAAAATCAACCTTGAATTCGTCCTCATCGCTAAACGGGGCTGGAAGATCCATTCTGGTCGTTGTGCCAACCGTACCGACTTCGCCGATATGCTCCACAACCTGATCCTCTTCGATCCAGTATTCTGCGTAGAGCAGCTTGCCATTGGATGCCTGTTTATACAAAGTGATCACTGGTTTCCCTCCTATGAATAAAATGACTTTCATTCTTTCTTTATGATACAAAGTAGATTGGACAACTGGCTATGTATGAGGGTCTTCTTATGGTGCCTCATAAAATATAATAGCATCAATAGATGATATTTTTGACAGGATATTCAATTCGTGTTGACTAAAAGAAGATATTTCTCCAAATTTCTTTTTTCATCTTGGTTCCGACTAAATATGACAACGTTGTAACCGGATGAAAAGCCATTATCTGATAAACTGATTAGTATATTATGGAAGGTTACATAGAGGACAATACGTAGGTACAGAACACAACAGAATGGTGGATGATCTATGAAGAAATGGTCGGCTGCAGTCGTTATCTTTCTGTTGATGTGTTTATTTCCTATCGCAGCCCAAGCAGGCGTCGTGCCCTCAATTGTTCTTGATGGAGTAACCCTTGATCAGCGATCCGGTGCACCAGCAGAAAATGTCGGAAATGCCGTGATGGTCCCAATCCGCATTGTTTCAGAGAACCTCGGTTATCAGGTGAGGTGGGAAAAGGAAACCAAGTCTGTTCTGGTTCAAAAAGGGAGCCGCAGTATAGCAATGACGGCCGGTAAAGATACAGCAACAGTCAATGGAAGCCCTGTAGAACTGGATTCCCCACCTTTGGTCAAACAAGGAACGACGTTGGTCCCCTTGCGTTTCGTCGGAGAAGGCATGGGGCTTGAAGTAGGATGGGACAATGGAACCAAGACAGTCAGCCTACGCACCGCTCCACCAGTGGCAGAACAAGAGGAAGAGGATGAGGCTCCCACAACTCCTTCTCCCAGCTTGAAGGCTGAGCTTCAAAGTATAAGTTTCAGCAGTAATCGATTGATGATAACGACAACTGGAGAAGTCAAGCCGAAACTGTCCACTCTCGGTGCACCGGATCGGATTATTGTGGATATGCCTGAAACTACGTTCTCTGAGTCTTTCATCCAAGGACAGGATTTCAGTTCGGATGGCAGCGGCAGCATTGTCGTTACAGATTCCACTGTGGTATCCAAGGTGCGATACGCCATGTTCAGCCATTCACCATCCACGGTTCGTGTTGTGTTTGATCTGAAACAATCTGCTACGGCTAAATGGTCGCTTGGAGATAACCATGTGCTGCTCGTTGATCTGACAGCAAGTAATGGGGAGTCTGCCAGTCAACCCGCCTTACCAACGGATGATGGCAAGAAAATAGTGATTATTGATCCCGGGCACGGCGGGAGGCAGTCGGGAGCAGTAAGTATTTCCGGAAAGTATGAGAAGGACTTTAATCTTGCAGTGGGTTTGAAAGTACAAGCACTGCTGCAGAAGCATGAAGATATTCAAACGGTGATCACGCGTCAGGATGATACTGAACTTTCCTTGCAGCAGAGAGTCGAGATGGCAGAACTTAATCAGGCGGACGTACTCATATCCATTCACGGGAACAAATTTACGACTGCTGATCCGAACGGAATAGAAACGCTCTATAGTCGGATGGAGAGCAAAACGCTGGCCGATGTGCTTCATACACATATCATGCCAGTTGTAGGCCTCAAGGATCGTGGTGTGAAAATGGTCAGCCTGCATGTAACTCGTGAGACGTCCATGCCAGCAGTTCTGCTTGAGCTAGGTTTTATGAGTAATCCAACAGATGAAGCACTCATGCTCACAGAAGATTATCAGAACCGTTGTGCAGAAGCAATTGTAGATGGAATTATAGAATTTTTAGGGCTTTAAGTACGATTATTCGTAAATGCGCAGTATAGGAAAGCTCGTTGTTTTCAGATGTTTAATTGATAAAAAAGGAAATAAAAAGACATTAAAATGTAGAAAAAGCTTGATTTGACAACGTTTTTTTTCTGTTATGTTGGAATATATTCGCAACTTTTGAGAGTACGGGGCGTCTAATAGGTGTCTGGTAATGCCCACGTGGTCAGTCGGAGCTGTAAGTCACAACATGCGGCGAAAAAATATGAGAATGGTAGGGGTGAAGGATGAAGAAGTTCGGTTTTTTGGTACTGTTATTTGTCTTTGGGCTCGTTTTCCCGGGCTATAGTCATGCAGCTGTGGATACGAAAATTATCCTAGACGGGAAAGAAATTGTGCAGCCATCGGATGCCAAAGCGGAAATCATCAATAGCAAAGTGATGGTGCCGATTCGGGTTATTTCCGAGAGTCTGGGGTACGGTGTGGAATGGAAGCAAAGTACAAGCACCGTGACGATAAGCAAAGACAACACTGCCATGCAGATGATTGTAGGACAGAAGACGGCAACGGTGAACGGCAGTAACGTGAACCTGGATGCCCCGCCACTCGTAAAAAATGGTACGACTCTTGTGCCACTCCGATTTATCGGTGAACAAATGGGTCTTAAGGTGGGTTGGAACAACACTACGAAGACGGTAACATTAGTTACCCAGAATTCAGGTTCCGGAAACGGGACAACAACTCCTCCGAACTCCGGCAATAATGGCGGAAGTACGAATGAGGAAGGTCTTGTACTGGTGAACGGCATCAGCTTCAGTGACAACCGCTTCTTTATTGCAACCAGCGGAGAAACGAAGCCGAACGTCTTCACGATGACAGGACCGGATCGGATTGTTATCGACTTACCTAATACAGCATTTGCTGATTCTTTCAGTGAGGGACAAGCTCTTGACAGCAACCAGAATGGACAGCTTGTAGTCAGCGGTTATCCCGATGTTTCCAAGATTCGGTATTCGTTATACAGCAACAGCCCTTCTACTGTTCGTTTTGTCATTGACCTTTCGAGTGCCAAAGGTTATGACGTTCAGAACGATTCGGGTTTGATTATGGTTGATCTGAACAAACAAGGCGCGACACCTACTCCTCCAGTTGGAGATAATGGCAAGAAAGTTGTCGTCATTGATGCAGGACACGGGGATCACGATCCTGGAGCAATTGGTGTTACCGGTAAACGAGAAAAGGATTTCAACTTGGCAATGGCTTTGAAAGTGGAAGCACTGCTGAAAAAAGAGTCTAAAATTGACGTTGTGTTAACCCGCAGCGATGATACTTTTCTTGCTTTGAGTGAACGTGTGAAAATTGCCGAAAAGGTAAACGCGGATATTTTCATTTCCATTCATGCCAATAGTGGACCTGCTGCTGCGAACGGTGTAGAAACCTTCTATACTCGATCCACCAGTAAGGAATTGGCTACCATCATGCACAAATATCTTCTGCAATCTTCGGGATTAAAGGATCGTGGCGTGAAAACGGCAAGCCTCCATGTTACCCGCGAAACGACAATGCCAGCTGTTCTGCTGGAGGGCGGTTTCCTGAGCAATAAGAGTGATGAAGCAGCTCTGTTCACTGAAAGCTTCCAAAACAGTGTTGCCAAGGGTATTGTTGCAGGAATCAAGGAGTATCTGGGAATTAAATAAGGGTTTCCCTTATGATCAGGAGGCGGAGTTAGAATGAACAAAAAAATATGGATTGCAGCACTGCTGGTAACGGTTATGGCAGTTGCTGCCGGATGCGGAAGCAAGCCAACAGCAGCTCCTGCTCCAAGTCAGACTCAAGGGGCAGGTACGGAAGTTAGTGTCCCTGAGGATCAAACGAATGAGAATGAGACAAATGATACGGAAATTACTGATCCTGTAACTGTGGAAACAGAAGGTACAACATCTACACCGGATTCAACACCTTCCAGCTCAGGTTCAGAAGGAACAACTTCTTCGGGAGGAACTTCTACGGATTCGAGCAGCACTTCACAGAGTACAGAGCAAAAAACGATCAAGGTGTTTTATACCGATCCGGAAGAGCTGGATCTGCATGAAGCCACAGCAAGTATCTCCTACGCAGCAGATGATGATAAATACAAGGAAGCATTTGCGGCTTTACAACAAACGTCTGATGACAAACTTGTTCCACTGTGGGCCAAAGATATTGAATTGAAGTCCGTAAAATTTGATGCAGGTGCACTTACATTGGACATTCATATGCCTGATACTGCACGTCTTGGTGCAGGTGGAGAAGCATATGCAATTGATGCCTTGAAGAAAACATTCTTCCAGTTTGATGAAGTCAAATCGCTTGATTTGCTGGTTGACGGGCAGCAATCTGAGAGCTTGATGGGCCATGTCGATCTTGAGCATCCAATGACAAGATCCGAATAGTTTCGCTGCAGCATGTTGTTTTACCGTTTTCCAATGGATATCGACCGTTTTACATGAGAGGGGAAATCATAGGTGACTTTTAAATATAACAATCCATCACACTCTAAAAAAGTAGTATCAGCCGTGCTTGCAGGCATGATGGCCCTTAGCGCTGGCGGAGCTGCCATGGCAGCAGAATCAACAGAAGCGGAGCAGAGCCAGACTGCGGCTGTAAGCAATACGACTGCACCTGCAGGTTTGTTCAGTGATATCAAGGTTGGATACTGGGCTGAGAAGCATGTATATAAGCTGGCAAACCAAGGTATCCTTCTCGGTAACAATGGTCTGTTCCGTCCTGGAGATGCGGTAACACAACAGGAAGCTGTAACCATGGCGATCCGTTTTATGAACCAGGAAGGCCAGTTGAACGACAGCACGGCTACGGCATTACCGACAAATATGGAAGTGGGGAATTATTTCAAGCCATATGTGGCTTTGGCGCTTCAACTGGGACTGATTGATAAAACGGAAGAAGCTACAACAGACGTATCTAAAACAACATGGGGACAGAAGCCTGCATCGCGTGAGTGGATTACCAAATTGCTGATCCGTTCATTGAACAAAGAGGCTGAAGCGAAGGCTCAGAACAGTCAGTCCACTGGCTTCGCCGATGATGAAAGCATCTCTACAGATGGCAAAGGTTACGTCAATCTGGCAGTCAGCCTGGAGCTTGCCAAAGGTGTGGAAGGTAACAAATTTAATCCAACCGGATCGGTAACAAGGGCCCAATTAGCGACTTTCTTTAGCAGAGGAGAAGCGTTAACAGATACAGCTTATCCGAACACGTACACGGGTTATGTAACTGGATTAAAAGATGGTCAGATCAGCCTGCTGGTTAATGGTAAAGTAACAAACTTTACGGTGAACAGCAGCACTCCATATTTTACAAAAGATAGTGAGACACGTGCGGCAGAACCGAATGTTCAACTCTATACCAAAGTACAGGTAGTTGGATCTGCTGGAAATGCAGCTTATGTGGAAGTCATCGATGCGACGCCGCAGGTGGAGAGCGTCGAAGGTACATTTGCGCGTTCGTTGTCGGGCAATAAAATTGGGATCTTTGTTGGCGAGAACTATGAAACTTACGGGTATGATGAAGCAACGGCATTTATCGACCAGAACGGAAATGCGATCAAGCTTGCTGATATTACAGCTGACAGCATTATTGAAGTACAGCGTGAGACCTTCTCCGCAGACAAAAAAACGGTGGCCATCCGCGTGAAGTCCGGCATTGTCAACAAAAGTGACAGCGGAGTGATTGCGGAAGTGAGCACAACCGGGAAAACGATCAAGTTCACGAATGCAGCAGGAACCACAGAGCAGTTTACGTATGGTGATAATCTGATTATTCGTTATCAGGATCGAATTCTGTCTCTAGCAGAGCTTAAAGCAGGCAGTGCAGTAAAATACACCGTGAAGGACAGTGTTTTGCAAAGCATTGAATTGTCTCAGGGTGTAGAGCAGTCTGTACGTGGCACGCTGGTGGAGATTGGTGGCAATCAGTCCACATTGACGTTTAAACGTGAAGGTGGCTCTCTTGAGGCGAAACTGCTGGCCGAAAATCCGGAGGTAGTAATCAACGGAATCCAGGACGCATCATTGTCAGATCTGATTACAGATGCAACGAATGGTGACCAGGTTGAGCTGACGCTAAATGGTGAAGATCGTGTAACTCGAATTCAGGTTATTGGACGTCAGATGGAACCGATGAACGGTGCTTCAGTAGTTTCTTACAACAGCAAAACCAAAGTGTTGACTGTACTTGACAGTAACAAAAAACCATTTGTATTTACGCTGGATGACAAAACGAAGCTGGACTACAATACAACCAAGCCTACGCTTGCAGGATTGGAATCGCTATTGAACGAAGGGCGCAAACTCGATCTGACGTATGTCGGAACCAGAGCGTTGTCCGTAAAAGTTATTTACAAATACGAAGGTACGCTTAGCGGCATGGATACAAATAAAAAAACCATCAGCGTATTGTCTGGTAATCAAACGATCACGGTTCCTTATTCTACCGTTCCGGCAGTAGAGATCTACAACAAGTCTGGAGCAAGTCTGAGTGACCTGAAGATTGGTGATAAAGTAACCGTTACGCTTGGATCCAATCAGGATTACGTACAAAAAGTGTCATTGAACACCGTGGCACAATTTGAAGTCGTATCTGTAGAGACCAATGGTCGTGTTCGTGTAAAATCGGACTCCCTGACAAGCCAGTTTTACGTGGATCAGGCTGTTTTGACAGGTGAAGGTGGACAAAGTATTACAGCTTCTCAACTGACTGCCGGGAATTTGATTAACGTGACTTTCGAAGGAACGACTCCTAAAGCGGTTCAGGTCGTGAAACGGACGTTGGCAGAAGTGACATCTGTTGATGCGACTTCGGTAACGCTGAAGTTGTTTAATGGACAGAGCGAAACCGTACCTGTTAGCGGTGCTGTAAAAGTAATCAAGTCCGGCTCTACATTAACCACGTTAAACAGCCTTACAGTGGGTGACCGTGTCGAAATGACCAAGGATACGGATAATTCCACTCGTTTCAGAGTGATGACCATTATGAGTAAGCAGTTCTGGTCTTATGATGGCGTTGGTAACCAAATCCTGGTTAAACGTGAGTCCACTTCAGATACAAATTACCGTTTTGCACTTGGTACAGGCGTATTTGTTCACCAGGGTGACAACACTTTAAGCGTGCAATCTCTCAAAGATAATGATAATATTGTATTGTATCTCCTGAATAACGTAGTCATGGAGATCCAAAAACAGTAATCGTTTTTTTCGAGGATCAAAAGAATGACCGTCTTGATGCGGGATCTTTCCCCCATCAGGACGTTTTTTTTGCAAGCTTTTTGGCGTCCCATCAGAGCACTCGAAATAAGCTTGGAAAGTAAGTCTCCACACCGTGTGGTGATTTTGTGGGAGGTAGCTCTTCATGAATGCAGCGACGGTTAGGCACATACTCGATACGATGGAAGCGATGTTCCCTGATGCACATTGCGAATTAAATCACAGCAATGCGTTTGAATTGACTGTAGCTGTCCTGTTGTCTGCCCAGTGTACCGATGAAACGGTAAACAAGGTGACCGCAGACTTGTTCCAAAAGTACACCAGTCCTGCCGACTATCTGGCGGTTCCGCTCGAAGAGTTGGAACAGGACATCCGGCGTATTGGCTTGTACCGGAACAAGGCCAAGCATATTCAGAACATGTGCCGTATTTTAATAGAGCAGTATGGCGGTGATGTACCGCAGGAACATGATCAGCTTGTTACGCTGCCAGGTGTAGGGCGGAAGACCGCGAATGTGGTTGTTTCCAATGCATTTGGTGTACCAGCCATTGCGGTGGATACGCATGTTGAACGTGTATCCAAACGGCTTGGACTGGCAGGCTGGGACGACTCCGTACTTGAAGTCGAGAAAAAACTGATGAAGCGCGTACCCCGGGATGAGTGGACTTTAACTCACCACCGGATTATTTTCTTTGGACGCTACCATTGCAAGGCGCAAAATCCCGCGTGTCATATTTGTCCATTGCTGGACGTATGCCGGGAAGGGAAAAAGCGTATGAAAACGTCCCAAATCAGGAAAGATAAGGAACGTGCTACAAGCCCAAAACGAAAAATAAATTAATGACCAGAAGAGGATGAGTAATGATGAAATGCATTTCCGTGTACACTGACAATTTTGAGGCCTTCTCCGATATTTTTGAGCAAATCGTAGAACAGGAAATGGCTGAAAACGAAGAGAAAGAAGTCGAAGGCATCACAGTAAGCCACTCTGGCGACGTGCCTGAGCACTATTTGGAACGTATGTCTACTAAACCGGAAGTTGTGGTTATGAGAGACAAAGGAAGAGACATTACGATTTTGCAGCATGGCCAAGTATTTGAAATTTTGCTGCCTTCCCTGGAGAATGCTGTTTCCTAATTCTCCTGGTCAATGCAAGACATGTTGCATCAATGCTGGCGTTGAGCTTATCACATAAGTTCATGCGGGCATTGAATGCAGCATACATAGCTGCGCACAGTGAACAGCATTGTGTAATCAATAGAACCATTATTCAGATAAAACCGACAGATCGGTTTTATTTTTTTTAAGTAAAAATGATGTTTTCTTTCTGCAACGCTTAGCTTTAAATGAACGAAACCGTTCAAATTCGGTTTGTCTAATGTTAAAATACATTTATTATGAGATAAAGATATGACAGGTACAATAAAGAGGAGCCAGGGGGAAGGCCAGACATGACCAGAACAGATTACCCAGTAGAATTGGCTGAACCACTGCTTTCGCTGCGCAAGGCAATGGAGCAGACAGAGGACCATACTGCTGTACATGCGTTAACAGATCTGATGAGCAAGGCAGAGATGAAGCAATTGACGATCGCGTTTTGTGGACACTTCTCTGCAGGAAAATCAAGTTTGATCAATAGTTTATGTGGTAAACGGGTGCTGCCATCAAGCCCTGTGCCGACAAGTGCCAATGTGGTGTCCATTCGCAATGGCGCGCCGCGAGCGCTGATTTATACGGCAGCTAACGAAAGCGCTGACAATCAGGAAGTACTCGCAGATCCGCTTGAAGTCTCTCCTGAGCAACTGGAAGAGTACTGCAAGAATGGTGGTGCATATCGTTCCATTGAAGTGTGGGATGACATCCCATTGCTGGCAGATGATGCTGTGCTGCTGGATACACCAGGTGTGGACTCGACTGACCGGGGACATGGCTTGGCAACACATTCGGCGCTTCACCTTGCTGATGTGGTCTTTTATGTGATGGATTATAACCATGTTCAGTCTGAGAGCAATTTGTCTTTCGCCAAAAGCCTGTCAGATTGGGGGAAGCCGCTGTTTCTCATCGTGAATCAGATTGATAAGCATAGGGAACGGGAGCTAGTGTTTGACGAGTATGTGAAAGGTGTAGAGGCGATTTTTGACGCGTGGGAAGTCAGATATGATGGGCTCTTGTTCACTTCGCTTCGCGATAAGGATCATCGTTATAACCAATGGAATGTGCTCCCTGATTTGATTCAACACATGTTGAACGAGAAGGAAGCACTCATTCGTCATAGCCTTGCAAGTTCGGCCAGTCATATCACCGAGCAGCACATCATTAGACAGGCTGAACGGCGAGAGGACGAAGAGGCAGCTCTGCTGGACGAAATCGGAGGACAGGAAGGCATTGAACGACTTGAACGAGAGCTGGATAAGTTAAAGGCTGAAGAAGACGAGCTTCGTGCCAAGCCCTCACGGGAGCGTGAGAAGTTCCGGGGGGAGCTGGAGTCCCTGTTATCGAATGCCAACCTCACTCCTGCAGATATCCGTACTTCGGCCGCATCCTATCTTGAGAGCCGGAAACCTGGATTTCGGGTAGGATTGCTTTTCTCAGGTGGGAAGACCGAACAGGAAAAGCAGCGCCGTGCAGCTGAGCTCGTTAAAATGCTGCAGGATCAAACTTCGGGTCAAGTGGAAGTGCATATTCGCACCATGCTTCGGAAGCTGGGAGAAGCCCATCAGCTGTGGAACACGGACTGGGAACAGGCATTGAATACTGAACTGCCTGTTCTGGATGAAGCACTATTGGAGATGAAACGAAGCGCTGGCGCAGAGGTGTCTCCCGAGTATGTGCTTCAATTCAGCACGGAGGTGCGGGGCGAGATTGAGGCCCGCTACCGCAGGTCGGCCATGATGTTGGTCGACCGGATGCTTGAGGCGCTGGGCGCGCAGGGCGAAGCCGCGCTTCAGGCGCTGGACGCCAGCCGCGCAGCGGTGCTGGCGCAATCCGCGGCGGCGGCGCGCTATACGGCGCTGCAGCGCGCCGCCGCCGCCGAGGCAGCAGGGCTGCGCAGCCTGCTGCCTCCTGCGGGCCCTCTCCCCTCCGGGCTGTTGCCGGAGGTGCAGGGCCCGCATGTGCCCGCGCAAGAGCCGAGCGAAGCTCACGGCTCTGACCCGGGCACATCCGCGTCTGTGGCTGCGCAGCCACAGACGGAAGCGCCGCCGCGCAAAGCTGCGGCGCACATGCAGCCGGCGGCTGGCGCACAGCGCCGCCGGCGCCTGGACGCAGCTGCGGCACGGCTGGAAGCCGCTGCTGCGCTGGTAGAGCCGTACCCCGCCATGGGGTCGGCGGTACGGGATCTGCGTGCACGCGCGGCTTCGCTTGCGGGCGGCACGTTTACCCTGGCGCTGTTCGGAGCCTTCAGCGCCGGCAAATCCTCCTTCGCCAACGCGTTGCTGGGCGAAGCTGTACTCCCTGTATCGCCGCATCCAACGACAGCGGCGATTAACCGGATCATGGCTCCGGCCGGAGGAGCGGAGCATGGAACGGCCCGGGTCCGCATGAAGACCCTGGCCGCGTTTCAGGAAGATCTGGCCTATTCCTTCCGTTTGCTTGGATTGGGCGAACCGGGAGCGGATTGGCAGAAACGGGTCCAGTCCTTATCGCCCCAAGATGTACATCCCGCAGGACGGCCGCACTACAGCTTCCTGCAGGCGGCAGCTGCAGGCTGGGATGACACGATGGATCAGCTTGGTCAAGATGTTCAGGTAGACCTTAACGGATACCGAAATTTTGTGGCCAATGAACGGAAATCCTGCTTTGTCGACAGCATTGATCTGTACTACAGCTGTGACGTTACGGAGCAAGGCATTGTGCTGGTCGATACACCTGGGGCCGATTCGGTGAATGCCCGTCATACGGGTGTTACATTCAATTATATGAAGAATGCGGATGCGCTTATCTTTGTAACCTACTACAACCATGCTTTCTCCCAGGGGGATCGACAGTTTCTCAACCAACTGGGACGGGTGAAAGACAGCTCGGCCATGGACCAGATGTTTTTCGTGGTGAATGCCAGTGACTTATCATCATCCGAAGATGAACTTGAACAGGTACTGGAGCATGTCAGTACGCAGCTTCGAACGAATGGGATTCGGGCCCCACGATTGTTTCCGGTTTCCAGCCTGCTTGCCATGGAAGGCAAAAGCATGGGAGATGCGGATATGCTTGAGCAATCCGGTTTCCTTCGTTTTGAGGAAGAGTTCAATCGGTTTGCCGGCACAGAACTTGCTGACCTTGCGGTTGGAGGTTCTGCCGAAGAACTGTCGAGGGTTATCCAGCGGTTAGATCAGCGTGCACACGATGCGGTTCAGGGTGAAGAAGTGCTGCAGCAGCGGAGGCAGGAACTGCATGCCGTCATGGATCAGTCTCTCGTGCGAATCCGAACCCTTGCCGAGCGCTCCATGAGAGAAGAGCTTGCTCAGGAGACGGCTGAATTGCTCTTTCATGTCAGACAGCGGCTGGGTTATCGACTGGGACTCTTTATGGCAGAAGCGTTTCATCCTTCCGTTCTGCGGGAAGACCGTGGTAATCTAAAAGGTGCATTTGCAGCATGCGGACGTGAACTGCTGCGTATGATCGCTGTAGAGCTGGAACAGGAATTGCTTGCGACGACACTCCGACTGGAACAGGCAGGGAAGAGCTGGTTAATGAGACAGATCGATGATTGCGTTCAGGAACTTAAAGAGCGATCAGGCGGAATGGATCTTTCGCTTGCTTTTAATGAGAACTGGAGTACACCTGTGCTCGAGGAAATCCGGCTGGAGGAACCGTCAGGATGGAAAACGTATCTCAGTTACTTCCGCAACCCGAAGCAATTCTTTGAAGGTGAGGGGAGACAACGACTCCAGGAAGCGCTCGACCCGGTCATCAAACAAATGGTTGCTGGCGCTCTTCCTGCTGCACAGGAAAAACTGGTTCAGTTCTATGATGCCCAACTGCACCAGTCGCTGCAGCATCAAGCCAGCCAGTTGGAAGAGCGACTGAAAGAAGCTGTTGCCGCATTGAATGAGACACTGACAAGTGGCGTTCCAGCAGAGGAATGGCACAGTCTTTCAGCCCAAGTGCAGCAATTCGTACACGAATAAGTATACACGTAGAGTGTATGCATATGTATCTTCAAAAAGGCTCCTGACCGACCAGGTCATACAGGGAGCCTTTTTTTGTCCGAACAACCTGAAACAAAGAGAATATTCAAACATTTGATTGATAGGTGGTCTTTTATTCCTGTTAATGACGCATTAAGGAGAAAGTAGCCTGAATATGGTCAGTTATTCGCTTTGCCGCGAATGGGGGACGGTGATAAACTTCATAAATGTTCATACCGTTTTTGAACGAGACAAGAGGAGGAGAAACATGGATGTTCTCAGGCAACTGCAAACCTTTTTTTGGGAAAAGCGCACGTATTTATTTGTATCAATCTTGTTCCTCGCCATAGCGACCGCGCTCGGGCTGGTGTATCCGAATTTGCTCAGGATACTGATTGATGATGTAATTATACCGCGCAATTTTGAAGACGTTCCCATACTTGCTTTAACCGTGTTAGGTGTTGTGATTTTGAAAGCGGGTATGCAGTTTTTACACGGGTTTTATGGAGGACGCCTTGGTAACTTCCTGGCGTACCGACTGCGTAACGCATGTTACGAAAAGCTTCAATTTTTATCCTTCCGGTATTATGATACGGCCAAGACGGGTGATCTGATGTCCCGCCTCACGGGAGACCTGGAAGCCATCCGCAACTTTATCGGATTTGGCTTCGCACAGATCCTCAACATGGTTTTGATGGTCGTATTCGGCGCAATCATGATGATGACGATGAGTTGGCAGCTTACCCTGCTGACGCTCATATGTATTCCTCTGCTTGCCTTTGTTGCGCTAAGATTTGAATCCCAGATCCATCCTGCATTCCAGGAGATGCGACTGGCGCTCAGTTCATTGACGACAGCCGTACAGGAAAATATTACTGGAGTGCGTACCGTAAAATCTTTTGCACGTGAGCCTTACGAAGTGGAGAAGTTTTCCACACGCAACGAGCGTTATAAAACGAATCAGATTCATGCTGCAACATTGTGGAGTCGTTATTTTCCCATCATGGAGATTCTTGCTTCTGTAAGCGTTGTACTCCTTCTTATCATTGGAGGAAGAATGGTCATTAATCGGACCTTGTCACTTGGTGAACTCGTTGCCTTTTTCAGTTTGATCTGGTACATAATCGGACCAATGTGGAACCTTGGATTCCATATCAACAACTATACGCAATCCAAAGCTTCGGGCGAACGGGTGCTTGAACTGCTGAATACACCGGTGGACGTGCAGGAGACAGAAGATCCAATCATTGTCGAGGCTGATCAGGTAAAGGGGCATGTAACGTTTGAATCTGTAACCTTTGCGTATGGCAATAAAATGGCGGCCGTAACCGATATCAATTTTGATGCACCTCCGGGCTCGGTTATCGGTTTCCTCGGAGGCACAGGTTCCGGTAAATCCACCATTATTCAGCTCTTGATGCGTGCGTATAACGTCAATTCGGGAACCATCAAATTGGATGGCAAAAATATTAAGGACATGGGGATACGCAGCTTGCGGAGCCAGATCGCATCCGTATTTCAGGAAACGTTCCTGTTCTCTTCCAGCATACGCAACAATATCTCGTATGGTCTCAAAAACGTAAGCATGGATGACATTATTCGGGCAGCGAAGCTGGCCAAAGCACATGATTTCATTATGGAGTTTCCGGACGGATATGACACGGTTGTTGGTGAACGAGGCATGGGTCTCTCCGGCGGTCAGAAACAGCGGATTGCGATTGCAAGAGCCTTGCTCAAAAATCCGAAAATTCTAGTACTTGATGATGCAACTAGTGCAGTGGATATGGAGACCGAGCATGAGATCCAGTCCGGTTTCCAGGAAGTTATGCGAGGAAGAACAACCTTTATCATTGCACACCGGATTTCCTCACTGCGACATGCAGATGAGATCCTGGTACTGGATGAAGGGCGTGTCGTTCAGCGCGGCACACACAAACGTCTTATTGAAGAACCTGGACCATATCAGGATGTTTACAAAATTCAATACGCAGACTACATCGCCCGCGGCAAGCGGGAGGCTGGGGAGCAGGTGAACTCATGAGTGCCGAAACGGTAGCAGACAGGCGCGAGGTCAAAGGGACCTCTGAGAAGAATATAAATGAACGATTCGTTTATCAGGACGATGAGATCATTGAGAAACCGTTTAACTGGAAAGAATTTGGACGTTTGTTCGGCTATATGAAACCTTACGCAAGGCAGCTTCTGCCGCTGATCATATTGATGATGATTTTGGGTACGATCACGAAATTATCGGTTCCTTTCTTGATCAGTCTGGCGATTGACAGAGCCATAGCACCGGAGAGCGGACTGCCAAGCATGACCCTGTTATATATTATTGGGGGTTCGGTACTCCTGCTCTATCTCATTCAATGGGCTGCCAATACGTACCGGATCAAATTAACCAACATTATAGGACAGCGGGTCATTTATGACCTTCGCTCGGATCTGTTCAAACATATTCAGAAACTGTCCTTTAACTTTTTTGACAAAAGACCGGCGGGGTCCGTACTCGTTCGTGTCACGAATGATATCAACTCATTGCAGGATTTGTTCACCAATGGTGCAGTCAACGTCATGATCGACTGCGTGCAGTTATTGGGAATTATCGTTATTTTGATGCTTATCAACTGGAAACTCGGCCTTGCCGTTATTATTACGGTACCGATCATGTTTATTATCTCCACCAAGCTGCGCGTATTGATCCGCCGTGCCTGGCAGGATGTACGCATGAAGAACTCCCGCATCAACTCCCACTTGAATGAATCCATTCAGGGGATTCGAGTGACTCAGGCGTATACACAGGAAAAAGAAAACATGAAATACTTTGACAACATGAACATGTCCAGCAAAAAATCATGGGACAAAGCATCAGCCATGAACCAGGGCTTTGGACCGCTTATTGAAATTACCGGCGGTTTCGGTACATTGATCCTGTTCTGGTTTGGTGCCTACCTGATTCAAGATGGTCAGTTAACTGTTGGTTTGCTTGTAGCCTTCGCCAACTATGTCGGTAACTTCTGGGATCCGATCAACCGTCTGGGCCAGATGTACAATCAACTGCTGGTAGCTATGGCTTCCTCCGAACGTATTTTCGAATTCATGGATGAGGAACCAAGCATTGCAAACAAACCGGGTGCGAAGCCGATTCCTTCTATTAAAGGCGATATCGTTTTTGACAATGTCGTTTTTGAATACGAGAAAGGCAGACAGGCGCTTAAAGGAATCAGCTTTAAGGCTGCAGCAGGCGAGTCCATTGCACTGGTTGGTCACACCGGCTCAGGAAAAAGTACAATTATCAACCTGATTAGCCGCTTCTATGATATTTCCGGAGGAAGACTGACGATTGACGGCCATGATATACAGGATATTACGGTTGAGAGTCTGCGCAGTCAGGTAAGCATTGTCTTGCAGGATACCTTTATCTTCTCCGGAACGATTCGAGACAATATTCGATTTGGCAGACTGGATGCAACAAATGAAGAAGTGGAGGAGGCTGCGAAGGCAGTCAATGCTCACGAATTTATTATGAAGCTGCCTGGTGGATATGATACGGAGGTTGAAGAAAGAGGAAACGTGCTGTCCATGGGACAACGGCAGCTGTTGTCCTTCGCCCGTGCCTTGCTCGCGGATCCACGGATTCTTATTTTGGATGAAGCAACAGCAAGCATCGATACCGAGACAGAGCTCAAAATTCAGGAAGCACTGAAAGTGCTGCTTAAAGGCAGAACCTCTTTCATGGTCGCTCACCGACTCTCGACGATCCGGAATGCAGATAACATTATTGTGCTCGATCACGGTGAAATCAAGGAAGAAGGAAACCATGAGCAACTTATCCAGAAACAAGGAGTTTATAATGGATTAATAGAAGCTCAATACAGATTTTTGTAAAAATTGATCGAAAAAACACAAAAAATCTTGTAAAATTCACAAGAAAAATAGGGAGCACCCTTGCAATCTTTAACCAAAACCCCGAAAATAGAGAGACAGATATAGAAGATTTCTCTTTGGGAGGATTGGAAAGAACATGTGGGGTGCTCCTTTTACGGCTCAAGCCAAAAAAATGCTACTGCTGGGTAGCGGAGAATTGGGAAAAGAGGTCGTTATTGAGGCCCATCGACTGGGAGTGGAAACGATCGCTGTTGATCGTTATGACAATGCACCTGCCATGCAGGTAGCACACCGGTCTTACTGCATCGACATGTTAGATGCCGAAGCTTTGAAACAATTGATCCGCAAGGAAAAACCTCATTACATCGTACCGGAGATCGAAGCGATTGCGACAGATTCCTTGTTGGAGCTTGAAGAAGAGGGATTTTGTGTTGTGCCGACGGCACGTGCTGCCCGTTTAACCATGGATCGCGAAGGCATCCGGCGTTTGGCGGCAGAACAATTGAAACTTCCGACAGCAGCCTATCTATTTGCGAACAACTTGGAAGAGCTTCAAGAAGCCGTTCGTGAACTGGGTACACCTTGTGTGATCAAACCATTGATGAGTTCTTCCGGTAAAGGGCAGAGTGTATGCCGCACGCCGGATGACGTGGAGAATTGCTGGAATATCGCTCTTTCTGGAGCGCGCGGCAAATCTGTACGTGTCATCGTGGAGAGCTTTGTGAAATTTGACAGTGAAATAACGCTGCTCACCGTAAGATCTGTATCAGGAACTGTATTTTGTCCTCCGATTGGTCACATTCAGAAGGATGGAGATTATGTCGAATCTTGGCAGCCGCATGCAATGACTCCGCAGCAATGGGAGCAAGCTTGTCATATTGCCAAGTCTGTTACCGATGAGCTAGGTGGTTATGGACTGTTCGGTGTCGAACTATTCTTGACTTCGGACGGAGTTGTGTTCAGCGAGGTATCACCTCGTCCGCATGATACAGGTATGGTTACCATGGTAACGCAAGATAGCTCCGAGTTTGCGCTGCATGTGCGTGCAATTCTGGGTTTCCCTGTAACAGATGTACATCTGCTTACACCTGGAGCCTCAGCTACGCTGAAGGCCAATCATGAAACATCCGACTTTACTATAGGCGGGATTGAAGAAGCACTGGCTCTTCCACGTACGCAGGTTCGTGTATTTGGCAAACCTGAGGTCAAAGTGGGACGCCGGATGGCTGTGGCACTTAGTGCAGGCCACGATGTGGAAGAAGCTCGAAAAACGGCGGTTCAAGCCGCAAATATGCTGAAAGTGGAGGTAAATCATGTCCAATAATGCCCAGGCCCCTGTACTGACGATCCGAGAGTGTGAACTGCGAGATGCTGAAGCGGTAACGGGACTGATGCGAGAGGTCAGCTATCCGACAACAGCCAATGTTATGAAAGAGCGCATTGAAGGTTTGGAGAGTAATCCAAACGCGTGCATGCTTGTTGCCGAAGTGGATGAACAAATTATTGGTATGATCGGCTTGCAATGTGTGCAAAGTCATGCCTATCCAGAACCTGCCGCTCAAATTACGTCCTTGATTGTAGGGCAAGAGTACCGTGGAGGCGGAATTGGCCGTCGTCTGATGGCTCGTGCTGAGGACTGGGGCAGACAGCAAGGTGGGAAACAACTGTTTGTCACCGGTGCGAATCGTGAAGTTGCTTCATCAACGTATTCTTTCTATGAGCATATTGGCTTTCAAAAGAGAGGATATCGTTTCAGTAAAGTCCTTCTATAGAAAAGATTCTTCAAAACAAGGTACCTATTCCTCAACCAGATCGTTGATGTACAGGTAACTCGAGACATTCGGACAAGATGTATTTATTCCGGATGTCTTTTTTTTGGTTAAATAAGGACGCCCCTTAAAGGATGGTTTTCATATATGATAGTGTGTAGTAGGCAGTCCACATGAAAAAAACTGTTAAGCCATATACAATTGGGACAGGCAATGAGGCTATCATGTATTTGGTACCCTATCAAAACTATAATCCAACTTCTACTGCACCTACGGAAATAGGTTCATGTCTTAAAGCGTGACTTAAACATTTAAACCAGTTTGATGCTTTTGAAACGAAGTTAAAGATTACAAAAAAGTAACTTTTCCATAATTTATAGGTTCACATCACTCGTATGAATTGGTATACTGCTAGAGTATTCATTACAAAGTTGTAACTAATTAATTTTCGAGGAGATGAATGAATTTGAAAAAGAACTTGTTGAAAACCGTCGTCGCTGGAAGTCTGACAGCTGTACTGGCCGTAGGAATTATGCTCCCTGCTTCTGCTTCTGCGGCAGAGGTGTCCACATATAAAGCTACAATTAAACTTACGGATGCAACTAGCCTGAAAACATTGCTTGAAAAGTGGATGAAGGATAACGGAATTACGGTATCGAATGGTCAGGTTGTTAAACAACCGACAGCAAAGCCGGAAACAACAAAACCAGAAACAACAAAACCAGAAACAACAAAACCAGAAACAACTAAACCGTCTCAACCAACGCAAGAAGAGAAACCGGCTCCTGCACCAACGGAAAAACCGGAGAACAGCGGAAGCACTGGCAACACAGGTAATACAGGTAACAACACAAGCAACAGTGGTAGTGAGTCGGCTCAATCCGATTTCGCAGCACAGGTTGTAAAACTGGTGAATGCTGAGCGTGCCAAAGCAGGTCTGAGCGCACTGGCATCCGATGCACTTCTGGATAAAGTCGCTCTTGCCAAAGCAAAAGACATGAGCAACAACAACTATTTTGATCACCAATCACCAACGTATGGTTCTCCATTTGATATGATGAAACAATTTGGAGTAACTTACAGCTATGCTGGTGAGAACATCGCCAAAGGTCAAAAAACGCCTCAGGAAGTCGTTACTGCATGGATGAACAGTGAAGGACACCGTGCGAATATCCTGAGCAAAAACTTTACTCAAATCGGTGTTGGATACTACAATGGTTACTGGGCTCAAGAATTTATCGGCAAATAAGTCATTTGAATGAATAACGTTCAGATTTAAAATCGAAAAAAGGTTATGTCGGCACAGCGAAATCTGTGTGAGGCATAGCCTTTTTCCATTTATAAATTTTAAAAAAGAATAGAGCGGCAAAATTTGCAAATTAACGACAGAACATTTATGTTATTTAGAAAAAGCGTCATCTTAATGTAAAACCATTTTAAATTATAAACACCCAACCAGGTGTATATGAGCGGAGATGTGATGAATGAAAAGAAAAACCCTTGATTCAGCGCCATGGATCTGGAGAACGATCAGTACGGTGTCCATTTTGGCAACACTTCTGTTATTATTCGGTTTTGGTTATGCCATAAAAGACGTCATCTATCCTGAGGGGGACTCAGCTTTAGGGACGGGGCAGTCGACGAAAACACCGGCTGATGAGGCCAGCAAACCTGCAGCTCCAGTTGATGATGGTAAAATTCGAATCGCCGTTATTGGTGATTCTCTGGCTAGAGGCACGGGGGATGATGAAGGACTGGGCTTTGTAAGACGTGCAGGTAATATTTTAAAGGAACAGGGACATGATGTTCAGGTTCTGAACAACCTGGGAGTTAATGGCCTGAGAACGGATGCACTACTAAGTAAACTGGATGAACAGGGTGTACGCTATGTACTCCAGCAGTCCAACTTTATTTTATTGTCCATTGGAGCTAATGATCTCTTTCAGGGTGGACAGGTATTGCAGGGTGAGGATCCGCCGACCGCCGAAAAGCTGGCTGCAGCATTGCCTGAAACGTCCAAGCGTCTCCAGGAAATTTTGAAGAAAGTTAAGGAGATCAATCCGGAAGCACAGATTGCGTACATAGGTTTATACAACCCGTTTGGGGATGTGAAGGAGCTGGAGGTTCCCGGCAATGCGGTTGTAGCTGCATGGAATGATGCTGCGCTCCAAATCTTGAACCAAGAGGATAAGATGACGCTTGTACCCACCTTTGACTTGTTTGAAAATCATCTGGGCGAGTATCTCTCTTCCGATCACTTTCACCCGAATGGTGCAGGATACGAGGAGATTGCGGTTCGGATCGCGCAGGAATATCAGGCTGAAACACAGGCAGAAGGGAGCACGAACTAATGGCAGAGCCGCAGAGCGATTATGTACTGTCTGTGCAGCATCTTAAGAAAAAAATAGGACGCAAATGGATTATTAAAGATGTCACTTTTGAAGTGAAACCCGGAGAAATTTTTGGTTTTCTCGGCCCGAACGGAGCGGGGAAAACAACAACCATCCGGATGCTCGTTGATCTGATCAAACCGACAGAAGGCAATATTAAAGTCTGTGGTTACGATGTGAATCGCGATCCTGAGCGTGCTCTTCAATATGTCGGTTCCATCGTGGAAAATCCGGAGGTGTATACATACCTGACAGGTTGGGAGAATCTGGAGCACTTTGCCCGGATGCAGCCTGGTGTTGATCATGCCCGTATTCAGGAAGTGGTGGATATTGTCCGTCTGGATCAACGGATTCATGATAAAGTGAGAACCTATTCGTTAGGCATGCGCCAACGGTTGGGTATCGCCCAGGCCCTGCTTGGACGCCCACGTCTGCTAATTCTGGATGAGCCTACCAACGGACTTGATCCCAAAGGGATTAAGGAGCTTCGGGTGTTTATCAAACAACTTGCAAGCGAAGGGATGGCTGTATTTGTCAGCAGTCACCTGCTGAGTGAAATTCAGCTTCTGTGTGACAGGGTTGCAATTATAAGTGCAGGCCGCGTTCTTGCCGTTGGAGGCGTAGATGAATTAATTGAAGATCACTCCAAATTCGCCATATGGCATGTCTCACCTCTGGAGGAGGGCAGAAAAATGCTGCTTGACGCAGGTATTGCGTTAGTGGATCGCCCTGCCGAGGTGATGGATGATACCATTATCGCAGGGCTTGGATCCAATGCGGTTGTTGCTGAAATGCACGAGGATCGCATATCGGGTCTAGTGAATCAGATGGTACAGGCAGGGATTCAGGTTGAAGGTGTACAGCGGGTTCAGCCGACACTGGAACAATTATTCTTAAAGATGACAGAAGGTGAATCCATTGAGTAATATCATGCCGCTCATCCGAAATGAAACGATTAAGATGGTGAAGAAGAAACGTCTTTATATTATATTTATTGTACTTGCGGTTCTGGTTCCGATGTTTACGTATGCCCAGATGAAATCTGCGGAAAATAACCGCGACAAGTTTGGTGGCGACTGGAGACTTGAACTTCAGCAGGCAATCACGGATAATCAAAATTCACTGGGCAGCGACCGGGTGCCTGAGGAATACAAGAAGTACCGCACGGTTTATATCCAGCAGATGCAATATTATCTGGAAAATGATGTGAATCCGGAGGAGCCCAATGGTGTAACTTTTACCCGGGAATTCATGAATAATGCGGTTGGCTTGTTTATTCCACTGCTTATTATGGCCATTGCCTCGGACCTGGTGTCGGGTGAGCGCACAACAGGTACCATCAAGATGCTGCTGACTCGTCCGGTCAAACGCTGGAAGGTACTGCTCAGCAAACTGGTCACCCTGATTATGTTTGTGTCTATAATCGTCGTATCTGCGTATATTATCTGTTACGTTATATCAGGTGCAGTATTCGGATATAAAGGTTTCGGCATGCCGATCTTTACCGGATTCAAGGTTGTGGGTACGGATGTGGATCTGTCTGCTGTACACGCCGTGGATCAATGGCTGTATCTTCTCATGCAGGCTGGATTGATATGGTTTGTGAGCGTCATTGTGGCCATTCTGGCTTTCATGGTTTCCGTACTGGTTCGCAGCACGGCAGCAAGTATTGTTATTATGATGGCTGCGCTTATCGCAGGAACCATTCTCACGAATATGGCTGCCTCTTGGCAGTCAGCCAAATACCTGTTCATGGTTAATCTGGAACTTCCGGATTATTTGTCCGGCGGATTGCCACCGATTGAAGGAATGAATTTGGGTTTTTCCCTTATTGTGCTTAGTGTTTGGGGCATTGCCTCACTCATTGTGTCATTCCTTGTCTTTACGAAACGGGATATCTTGAATTAAAATGGACAAGGATAAGAAAACATCTGTTTGCATTTTAGGTATTTTTTCAGTTGCAAGTTAAGAAGGGGGAGCATGAATGGTCGAGCAAATCGATATGTCGGCAGGTTCGACAGGCGGAGGACAGGGGTCTTCAGGCTACGACGCGGACGACATTCAAGTACTTGAAGGACTGGTAGCGGTTCGGAAACGGCCCGGGATGTACATCGGCAGCACCAGTACTTCAGGTCTGCATCATTTGGTATGGGAAATTGTGGACAACGCTGTCGACGAGCATCTCGCCAAATTCTGCTCCAAAATCGATATCACGCTGCATAAGGACGGTTCTATTACGGTTCAGGATAACGGAAGGGGAATTCCGACAGGTATACATAAAACAGGGATTCCTACTCCCCAGGTCGTGTTTACGATTTTGCACGCAGGCGGAAAGTTCGGTGGATCAGGATATAAGAAATCAGGCGGACTGCACGGCGTAGGTGCTTCGGTTACGAACGCTTTGTCAGAGTGGCTTGAAGTCGAAATCTTCCGTGATGGCAAGATTCATCGTCAACGTTTTGAATATTGGCAGGACAAAAAGGGTGTCGAACATGTTGGAGAGCCGGTAACGGGACTCGAAGTACTCGGGAATACTAATCGGACAGGGACCAAAGTAACGTTTAAACCCGATATACGTGTCTTCCAAAATGGCATTCAATTGAACTATGATACACTGGCAGAACGGCTTCAGGAAATTGCTTTTCTGAACTCGGGCCTGAAAATTGTTCTGAAAGACGAACGGTCAGGCAATCAGGATGAGTACATGTATGAAGGCGGAGCAAGCCAGTTTGTTGCGTATTTGAACGAAAATAAAGATGTGCTGCATGATGTCATTCACTTCTATGCGGAGAAGGACGACATCGAGGTGGAAGTTGCAATCCAGTATAACGCAGGGTATACCGAAACGCTGGCTTCGTTTGTTAACTCGATCCCGACCAGGGGCGGCGGTACACATGAGACCGGATTCAAGACGGCGTATACCCGTGTGATGAACGACTATGCAAGACGTACCAACATGATTAAGGAAAAAGATAAAAATCTTGAGGGTAATGATCTGCGAGAAGGCATGATGGCTGTTATCAGCGTAAAAATGTCCGAAGTCGAATTCGTTGGACAAACGAAAGATCAACTCGGTAGCGCTTCCGCTCGAAGTGCGGTCGATTCGGTCGTTTCGGAGAACATGCAGCGGTTTTTGGAAGAAAACCCGCAGGTGGCTCAGACGTTGATTCGCAAAGCGGTTCAGGCCTCGAAGGCAAGAGAGGCTGCACGCAAGGCCCGTGACGAGATGCGTACAGGCAAAAAGCGCAGTGAAAGCTCCAACCTGAATGGCAAGCTGACTCCGGCACAATCCAAGGATTTTACCCGAAACGAGCTGTTTATTGTTGAAGGTGATTCCGCGGGAGGCTCGGCCAAACAGGGACGCGATTCGAAGATTCAAGCCATACTGCCTCTGAAAGGAAAACCACTCAATCCGGAAAAAGCAAAGCTGGCGGATATCCTCAAAAACGAGGAATATCGTGCGATAACGGCTGCAATCGGAGCGGGTATTGGGACTGAATTTGCCGTTGAAGACAGCAATTATTCCAAAATCATAATCATGACCGATGCGGACACGGATGGTGCACATATTCAGGTGCTGCTGCTGACTTTCTTTTACCGTTATATGAAACCTCTGATTGACCAAGGTAAAGTGTTTATTGCACAGCCGCCATTGTATAAGCTCACCCGCAAGTCCGGTAAAATGGCAAGTGTTCGCTACGCTTGGACGGATGATGAGCTGGCGAATTACATGAAGGAGTTTGGAAACAACGTCGAACTTCAACGGTATAAAGGTCTGGGTGAGATGAATCCGGACCAGCTGTGGGAAACGACGATGAATCCTGAGACACGGACGCTGCTCAAGGTGGAGATTGTAGATGCTGCCAAAGCGGAGCGCCGTGTGTCAACACTTATGGGTGATAAGGTCGATCCGCGTAAACGCTGGATTGTAGAGAACGTCGACTTTACAGAGTACGAAGAATAGAAGGTGCTTGGAATGAGTCTATCAGAACAATTTTTGCCGGCCTTTCTCGAAGAGGTCGTCGGTGACCGGTTCGGTCGCTACTCCAAATATATTATTCAGGATCGGGCCATTCCCGATGTTCGGGATGGGTTGAAACCCGTGCAGCGTCGTATTCTATACGCCATGTACGATTCCGGTAATACGCCTGAAAAGCCTTATCGTAAATCTGCAAAAACCGTCGGTGATGTGATGGGTAACTACCATCCCCATGGTGACTCATCCATCTATGATGGTATGGTGCGGATGGCACAACCTTGGAAAATGGGCCATGTGCTCGTAGACGGTCATGGTAACTGGGGATCACAGGATGATGACCCGGCTGCAGCGATGCGGTATACAGAGGCCCGATTGTCGCCGATCGCCATGGAGATGCTGCGAGATATCGAGAAACGGACAGTTCTGTTTAAGGACAATTTCGATAATACAGCCAAAGAGCCGGTTGTGCTGCCATCTCGTTATCCCAACCTACTGGTCAATGGCGTAAGTGGGATTTCTTCCGGCTTTGCAACCGAGATACCAACGCATAATCTGCGTGAAGTCATTGATGCCTGCATCGCGGTGATGGAAAAACCATCGATTGAGCTGGACGAGATCATGATGTTCATGAAAGGCCCGGATTTCCCTACAGGCGGCTTAATCATGGGTGGCGAAGGTATTCTGGATGCTTATCGGACAGGCAAAGGAAGAATTTACATTCGCTCGAAAACGGATATCGAGAATATGCGCGGTGGCAAACAGCAGATTGTCATCACCGAGATTCCATATCAGGTGGTAAAATCCAGACTTGTTACAGCCATGGAGAATATTCGACTTGAGAAAAAAGTAGAAGGTATTGCCGAAGTTCGCGATGAGAGTGGACGTGACGGTCTGCGTATCGTGGTTGAATTGAAAAAAGAAGCGGATGCGCAAGGTATTCTGGCTTATTTACTCAAAAAAACCGATCTTCAGGTAACCTACAATTTCAACATGGTTGCCATCGTCAACAAGGCACCTCAACAGCTTGGGTTGAAATCCATCCTGGAAGCCTATATTGCCCATCAGCGTGAGGTTGTGACATTCCGGACCAAGTATGAGCTGGAGAAGGCGGAAGACCGTGCACACGTGCTGGAGGGTCTGGTCAAGGCGCTAAACATTCTTGACGAAGTCATCGCAGCAATCAAGGCATCCAAAAATCGCCAGGACGCGCAAAATAATCTGATGTGGATGTTCGGATTCTCGGAGCGCCAGGCAGATTCCATCTTGACGCTGCAGCTGTACCGTTTGACCAATCTGGAGATCTCATCCCTCCAGAAGGAGCTTGACGATCTGATGAAAAAGATTGCCCAATTACGCTCCATTCTGGATAGCGACCGCAAGCTAATTGGTGTCATTCGCAAAGAATTGATGGAGATCCGGGAGAAATACGGGATCGACCGTCGTTCGGCCATTCAGGGTGAGGTGGAAGAACTTAAGGTTAATCTGGAAGTCCTCGTCAACGCGGAAGATGTGTTTGTTACATTATCCAAAGAGGGCTATGTGAAACGTACGGGCATGCAGTCCTTTACTCGTTCAGGCGGCGAACGCAACGGAAGCGGTGTAAAGGAAGGCGACTATATTTCACAGGTGCTTGAAGTTAATACGCTTGAAAACCTGCTCGTGTTCACGCAAAAAGGCCAGTACTTTTTGCTGCCTGTTCATCAGGTGCCGGAATTCAAGTGGAAAGACCCCGGAACAGCCATTGTCAATGTCATCCCGTTAGCGAAGGATGATCGTATCGCGAGTGTGCTCGCAGTCAAGTCCTTCGAAGAAGAAGGTCACAGTCTCGTCTTCGTTACACGTAAGGGACAGGTGAAGCGTACCGAGCTGAAAGAGTACGTCACCAAACGTTCCGGAGCTGTAGCTGCTTGCAAAGTGGGTAAGGACGATGAGGTATTGTCGGTACATCTGAGCACAGGCGGCAAGGATATTATGCTGATCACTAAGGAAGCGATGGCGATCCGTTTCCGTGAGGATGATGTCAATCCAATGGGCCGGGTATCCGGAGGGGTTCGTGGTATTCAGTTAAAAGAGACGGATGAGGTCGTTTCTGCCCTATGGGTGGAAGGAGATGAGGGCGAGATTGCCGTGCTGTCCGACTTGGGCTACGGTAAACGTTCGCTGCTGCTGGACTATGCATTGCAAAGTCGCGGAGGCAAAGGTATTGCCACATTCGAATTCAAAGAAGGCAAGCGTGTGAAACCGAACGGAAGCCGCATAGCCGGGGCCTTCTATTGCAGGGAACAACGAAACGTAACGGTTATGACCAAAGAAGGGCAAGCGTATCCGATTTCTTCTGAAGGTGTACCGATTACGGAACGCAAACATATTGGTAAGCTGCTGGTTCATGTGGAGAAACAGGATGAAATCGTGGAACTTCTCATGAATTTCGATGAAAATCAGCCACCATCAACATCGTAATATGAGTAAAAAGACTTTTTGCACAGTAGTTGACTCTGTCGTGCAAAGAGTCTTTTTTTGTTGTTCAAACTCGGATTAAAAGAGGCTGTCCATGCGAAGTTTAACAACCTTCGTCGATTACGGTCGATCGCTGGGAAATTGAAAAAATGCAGCAGGAATGCGGGTTTTTAGCGCGAAAAGTTAAGCTAGTGAAGTGAAAAACCGGGTTGCAGAGAGGAGCGATTCAAGATGTATAATTCCGATTTTGCCAAGTGCTGGTCAAGGCTCACCAAGGACTATAAGCTGCATATGGATCAGGAACTGGCCCCCTCTTTAACAGAGGCACAGCTGGCTGTATTGGAGGTTCTTGAGGATCATCAGAAAATGAAGCCATCCGATCTGATTCCTTTTTTGGCTACAACACCTGCGGCCGTAACCATGCTGCTTGACCGTATGGAAAAAAACAATTTGATTCGCAGAGATCGGGATGATAACGATCGAAGAATCGTGTGGGTATCCTTATCTGACAAGGGACGAATGGAGACAGAACGTGGCGTTGCCATTCGAAATGATTTCATGAATTCCGTACTTAGCAATATTTCAATGCACAACCAACAGCTGCTTGTCTATCTACTGGGTAAGATGACAGCACCCAAAACAAAGGAGCATGCGTTGTCCTCCACATCCTAATGAACAATGATGGACAGGGGCTAATTCATGATGATATGATTTAAAGTTAATGCTATACCATAGCACTCCTGCGGATACAAGCAGGAGTGCTATGGTATTTTATTTTGGCTGGAGTGAATTGATTTGTCTGTTTCATAGGGCAATGAATTATTTCAGAAAATTTATATGTAAAGAGTTGACTATGTCATTATTTTTGTTATAATAAATAATTGTTCCCCTGATATTTCGTGTGCGAAATATTATATTCCAAAAGTAAAAAGGGTGAATTAATGATTGATACGTATGAAGTAT
The DNA here is from genome assembly GCF_040546835.1 of Paenibacillus sp. PvP094. Lineage (NCBI taxonomy): Bacteria > Bacillati > Bacillota > Bacilli > Caryophanales > Paenibacillaceae > Paenibacillus > Paenibacillus sp. PvP094. The sequence continues at coordinate 4,414,454 of NZ_JBEPOM010000001.1, forward strand.
TCTACATTATCAATTCGTTCCGGCAAGTGAATCAAATGCTGTTTCGGGCATTCTGGAATGAAAACAAGCAGATTGAGTTAACTTCGATTCAATTTATGGTGTTATCCATTTTGAAGGAGCGTCCTTCCATTGGCATCAACGAGGTGGCTGAACTGTGCCATATGGGCAGCAGTTCCATGAGTGCTGTGGTTGAACGTCTGGTCAAGGGTGAATACATAGTCCGGACACGTTCCCATTCTGATCGCCGATCCGTCATGCTGCAAATTACGGATAAAGGAGATAAGGCACAGCAGGAAACGCACCAGTTGTGGATGGAAAGAGTATCTCCCATATTGGATATTCCAAAAGAAGATCTCGAGCATCTGCTGAGAATTCATACTCAAATGATTGAAAAGTTAGAAGGAAGAGAGATGAACAACCCATGAGTACTACCGCTGCAGCTCCATCCTCTGCGATGGACAACATTAAGAAGGGACCGATTGTAGCCGCGCTGCTAATTGGTGCATTTGTAGCCTTCTTGAACCAAACCCTGATGAACGTGGCTCTTCCTAAAATCATGGAAGATCTCGGTATCGGGGCGAATACAGCCCAATGGCTGACAACGGGATACATGCTTGTCAATGGCGTGCTAATTCCGGTTACGGCTTATCTGATTGCCAGATTTTCAACACGTCAGATCTTTATTACGGCAATGACGTTATTTACATTAGGAACACTCGTCTGCGGAATTAGTCCGAATTTCTCCATTCTGATGGTTGGTCGTGTGATTCAGGCGGCAGGCGCCGGTATTCTGATGCCTCTGATGACGGTCGTATTCCTGACCATTTTCCCGATCGAGAAACGCGGTCAGGCCATGGGTACAATGGGGATCGCCATGATCCTTGCTCCGGCCATTGGACCAACGCTTTCCGGTTATGTCGTAGAACATTATTCCTGGAGACTGCTGTTCTACATCATCTTGCCATTCTCCGTGATTGCAACAGCAATCGGTATCGCATTTGTCAAAAATGTAACCCGTCAATCCAAACCGAAACTCGATTATCCAGGGGTTGTTTTGTCGACACTTGGATTTGGTAGCTTGTTGTACGGCTTCAGTGATGCTGGTACAGATGGATGGGGAAGCGCAATTGTTATCAGCTGTCTGGTCGTAGGTGCCATATCGCTGATCCTGTTCGTTGTTCGTCAACTGACAACGGATCATCCACTGCTGGAGTTCCGTATTTTCAAATACAACATGTACACATTAACTACGATTATTAATATGCTTGTGACAATGGCGATGTTTGCCGGCATGATTTTGCTTCCGATTTTCCTGCAAAATATTCGCGGCTTCTCACCAATTGAATCAGGTTTGCTCATGATGCCTGGTGCGATTCTGATGGGGATTATGTCTCCAATCACAGGCCGTATCTTTGACAAAGTTGGTGCTCGCTGGCTGTCCGTTGCAGGTCTTGCGATTACTGCAATTACGACATGGGGACTCAGCCGCCTGTCGATTGATACAACTTATGGCTACATGATGTTTATCTATACTGCACGGATGTTCGGTATGTCAATGTTGATGATGCCGATTCAGACTGCCGGCTTGAACCAACTGCCACAGCGTCTGAATGCACACGGTACAGCGATGTCCAATACACTTCGTACGGTTGCTGGTGCGATCGGTACAGCCGTTCTGGTTACGATCATGAGCAGTAAATTGAAATCCCACCTGGCAGATACACTTGCCTTGGGACAGATTAATCCTGAGGATCAAGCTGCTATGCTTGGTGCTACGGCAGATGCAACCATCTACGGGGTAAACTACGCATTTACGGTAGCTACCTGGATGACCGTTGCCGCAATGCTTCTGGCGTTCTTTATCCGTAAGACGAAGCCGGCGATTGAACCGACACCGGTGGAACAGCATCAAAAAGCTAATGCAACAGCTTAAATATATTATTGGTATCATCGTTTAATATTCATACGATCTACGCTTGTTTACAAAGCGATTGAATGAGAGAGAGCCCTGGCAGTTTGAACTGCTGGGGCTCTTTTTGTATTGGAAAGTGAATAAGAATTATCACTGGTTATCTGATAAACCGTCAAGAAATACAGGCCCAGGATCATATCCAAACTGCTGGAGGTTAATGGTCCCATTCAGCTGAAATTCAACACCTTCGCTGATGAGCTCGGTCTCCTGCATCAAGCGAGAGTGTTCATCCGGAATGGCTATCTCTCCTTTGGCGTTAACAACACGATGCCAGGGAAGTCGCTCCTTGCGGCTCATGGAGTGAAGAATGCGCACAACCTGCCTTGCAGCACGGGGGCTGCCCGCGAGAGCGGCTATCTGGCCATAGGTCATGACTTTGCCTTCCGGTATAGATGCAATGATGGCCACGACTTGTTTAGTGAACGGTGTCATTTGAATGGAAACTTCCTTTCTCCATCTCAGGAGTACTGGCACTTTTCTCTACAGATCTTCGTCTTATCTTGAATGGTCGTAATACATTGTCGTTTCGATCAAGACGCATTGTTAAAAAAACCGTGTACCCAGAATATAGATTCGGATACACGGTTTGTCCATTATTCTTTAAACGCATCCTCATACAAGCCAGATGGCCATTCCGCCCATGGGAACTCGCGGGGAGGCAGCGATCTTAATGTGATCTTTTCCTTGGTTACCGGATGCGGAAAAGCCGCGATGGCAGACCAGAGAGCGATCTGCTGTCCAGGCTTGTTCACACCTGCACCGTACTTCTGATCTCCAAACAAGGGACAGCCTGATTCTTTCATTTGAACTCGAATTTGGTGCGATCTGCCGGTGTGAAGTTCGATGTGTACAAGACTGTATCGATCCGTTTGACCGATAACCCGGTAATCCAGAACAGCGTCTTTGCCGCCGGGTGTACCTTTTGGTACAGCTGTTACCGTGTTTGTTCGCGCATCTTTCAGCAACGTATGCCTTAACGTACCCTGCTGCGCAGGTAGTTTACCATGGACAACGGCCGCGTATATTTTGCGAAAATGCCGTCCGCGGACCGTTTCAGACAATCTGGAAGCCGCCTTGGAGGTTTTGGCAAAAATCATTGCGCCTCCAACGGGGCGATCCAGCCTGTGCACCAGACCGAGATATACATTACCGGGTTTATTGTACCGTTCCTTCAAATCCTGCTTCAGGATCGTGAGCAGATCGGGGTCTCCCGACGCATCCTCCTGGGTGGGGACATTAACAGGTTTCGTAATGCCTAACAGGTGATTATCCTCATATAGTACAGGAATATCACCTGATGGCTGTACGTGATCAGACATCATGACTCCCAGCGGCCCAGAATGCCGCAAGGCAGGTCCAGACCACTGCGTGTAATCGGCAGACCGATCTCTCCTGCAGTAATGCTGCCTCCGTATTGAGCTGACATTGTCATCGTCAGCATGTTGCGCAGAACTGTGGAAGAGATGCCAGTAGTGTAGGAATTAACCAGCATGAATAGTGGGTTGTCCGACAAAATACTCATGCAAGATTTCAAGAAGGGGTAGAGGTTCTCTTCCAGCTTCCACGTCTCTCCATTAGGTCCCCGGCCGTAGGACGGAGGATCCATAATAATCGCATCGTAACGGTTACCACGGCGCTGTTCCCGTTGTACGAATTTAAATACATCATCCGTAATAAAACGAACAGGGCGGTCTGCAAGACCGGAGAGTTGAACGTTCTCCTTGGCCCACTGCACCATGCCTTTGGCTGCATCCACGTGAACTACCGAAGCACCGGCATAAGCTGCAGCAACCGTCGCACCGCCCGTGTAGGCAAACAGGTTAAGTACGGAGATGGGCCGTCCTGCATTCGAGATTTTATCCATCATCCAGCTCCAGTTGGCAGCTTGTTCAGGGAACAGGCCAGTATGCTTGAAGCTGGTCGGTTTGATGTGAAATTTAAGGTTTTCGTATCCAATGGTCCAGCGTTCCGGAATTGGCTTCTTCATATCCCAGCTGCCGCCGCCGGAAGAGCTGCGGTGATAGTGACCATGCACCTGGCGCCATTCATTGGTTTCTTTTTCGAGAGGCCAAATAATCTGTGGATCGGGTCTGCGCAAGATGACATCGCCCCAACGCTCCAGTTTCTCGCCGCCTCCTGTATCGATTACTTCATAGTCCTTCCAGTTCGATGCTACGTACATAGTCGTTTATCCATCCTTCAAAAGTCATTTGGATACTATTGTACAACAAAAAAGGGGCTGTACGCCAGTTGGGGTGGGCAGAAGGGACTTTGGTTGTGTTGAATTTGCTGTGTAGCCATATACGGAAAATGAAGAAAAGATGAAAATTTAATTTGACAATGATAATCATTATCACATATGATTTTGATAATTCAGATATCCTTTTGAACTGCATGATCTAGATGACTAAATTAAAGTGAGGGAAAAATAGATGGCTAAATTATTGGTGGCTTATGCGAGCATGACTGGAAATACGGAAGAAATTGCAGAACTAATTGTAGAAGGAATTACACAGGGAGGGCATGAGGCAGTCCTCAAGGATGTATTGGATTGCAATGCAGCAGATGTGCTTGAATATGATGCTTTCCTGATTGGAGTATACACATGGGGAGACGGGGAACTGCCTGATGAATTCCTTGATTTTTACGAAGAGCTGGATGAACTGGACCTGAGTGGCAAACGAGCGGCTGTCTTCGGCAGCGGTGACACATCTTATGAACAATTTTGCGGAGCAGTGGATCTTGCAGCTGCGAAGCTGCAGGAGCGCGGGGCGGAGGTATCTCCAGAGATGCTGAAGATTGAGTACAGTCCGATGGAGCAGGAGAAGGATACATGCCGTGAATTCGGTAAACGCTTCGCTGCTGCCGGATTACAGGTGTCCTAGAAATTATGTTGAAACCTAATGTTCAGGCAGCCGTTCAGCCGAGAGGTACGTACAATTCGGAGCGACTGCTTGAGGATTATAAATTGGAGGAGATGCTTCGCAGCCCGCATCGATTCATTCGCCCAGAATCGGAGGCTGCAGAGCGTTCCCCGCTGCAATGGAGACACCGCGTTCAGTATGCGGTCAGTCATGCGGTTAATGCCTTTTATAGTATGGATCCGGATGTTCGCAAGGAGGTTCCGGTACAATATCTGCTGGAAAAGTGGTGGCCGAAAAAGGCAGCAGGTTTCGAATCCATCCTTCATTACTGGGATGTGAAAAATAAAGTCATTGATGAACTATCATTGGCGATCGCCATGAACGATGATTTGAAACATCCCATGATCCTGTTTGAACAGTGGAAAACCGAAATTCCTGCACTTTCCATGCACTTGTCGATGATTTTCCAGACAGCTTGGCAACCGGAAGGGTGGGACTCTCTGCTGCTTCAAAAATTCATGGTGGTCCACGATCCAAACGTAGTGGAAGCTTTTCAGCATATGGCCAGTGTGTTTTGCTGGGAAGCCTTCGGGAAGCTGCCTGGCATGATTGAAATTTACTGTTTGCTCGAAGGTCGTAAAATTCGATTCATTCCGGGACGTCAATCCCTGATTCGTTCAATGGATTACATCAGGCTTGTACGTGACAGTATCCCGCAAACGGAAAATTCAGAAACGGAACATTTCACCTCCCGTGACAAAGCCCGGATACATGAGGAAGTGGACCGAAGAAGAAGTGAAGTGGAGCCCAAGAAGAACTGGCTCATGTAAATCTGCATGAAGAGTGTCTGACAGAAAGTGAAGATAAAGGAGGAGCGACACAATGTTAACCGGTGTGAATCAGTTGGGGAGTGGCAAGAAGCGTGCAGGAAGCTGCGAATTCAGCCCGCTTCCGGTACCACAATCGGTGATTGGACGTTTGCTTGATGAGGCAGACCCTTCCTTGTACGTGATGAGTTCTAAACCCTGGCGATTTATGCTTTTTGCAGGAGAAGGGCGCCAGCTCTATCTGGAAGCGGTCAGACAGAGCTATCCTCCTCACTTGGCAGACCGATATGGTGACTGGGCCGCATATCAATATACAGAAGCCATCCCTGCGCATCTGATTGTTGTTGCACCAACCAACACTCAAGAGGATCATATACTGCCTGCAAAAGCCTGGAGCAGGCGATTCTCCATGCTGGCAGCAGAACAGGGACTGCATGCCGTTTGGAAAATGAATGATTATCAGCAGCACCCCGTTTTTATGAATCTGATGGGCTTAACCAGTGAAGAGCAGGTATTAGGGGTCTTTCACATCGGTTACGGAGACCAGCCTGCATTAAGAGATGTGGATATTAGCAGACCAGCCTCTGAACTGATGACAGTCTACGACCATCTGGTTTAAACCGTTGCCTCTTAGGCGAACAGAAATTAATGATGCGTGTCTGCCAGGAAATTGCTAACGAGCTGACGATACGTGTCTACGCCAGAATAGGTTGAGTACAAGCGGTTGGATACGGTAATACTGTTCCCGAAGAAAAAACGTTCGAATTGGGTCTGTCTGCCACCGAATGAACCTGCACCGAGCTCCCAGATCAAACGGAAAAGGGAAGTGCGCTGCTGTGCTGTCATATCCGTTCCTCTCAGGTAGATGTCCAAATGCGTTGCTGCATCCGTTTTGAATTCTTCCTCCTGAGGCACCATAATCATCCCGCTTGAGGCCATTAGCTGGATGATTTCAATCATCTCGGGATACAGCTTCGGATATAGAATATTGGCAGCCATCAATGGCTGTGGTGCAGGCAGTATAAAACCTCTACCATCAGGGATGGCACCAGCTTCAGCTGCGATGGCTAAGGCCTTAAGAGACTCGAGTCCGGTTAATACACGTGCCGTTTTTTCAACGACGTGTGCTTCAGAGACAAGGTCAAGCGTATCGGTGAGCAACTGAAGTGTTCCCAGGATGAATTCGGTTTTGGCTATATATCGGCATAACACTTGATGTCCCGCGTGAATGTGGAAGTTGCTTCCACTAAATAGACGCGAGGACATTTCTTCGTTTCCGGCAAAGAAAATCCGATCATGAGGCACCAGGACATGGTCGAAGATGACGAGGTTATCCATCTCTTCAAATCGGGAGCTGAGCGGGAAATTAAAGCGGGATTCAGATGCGTAGGTATCCCGGCAAACAAGTGTGATTCCAGGCAGGTCATTAGGTACAGCAAACGCGAAGGCAAACGGATTTTCATCATCAAATGGAGCAGGTGAGGGAGAAGGGTATACCAAAATTTCGTCACATGTAGCACCCTGTGTAGCCATCATGAATGCCCCGGTGATAATAAGCCCATCTTGCGTATGCTCAACTACCTTGGCTGCAATTGCATCTTCGGTAGCATCCATCTGCCCGGATATTTTGCTGGCGTGTGGTTGTATAAAGGCATGAGAGAGGGTAATATCGTTGTCACGACAGAAAGCATAGTAGTTCCTCAGATTTTCAGCGTACTGCGGAGATAACTCGTTAAGGAGATCCGCTGCAGTGTAGAATGACATGATGGCCGTGTTCATATAATCGGGTGACCGACCCAGAAACCCGTGATGAGCGTTTGACCAGACACTCATCGCTTCACGGCGTTTCCGTAGATCATCAACAGTGGTGGGCGGCAGAAACGATAGTCCCACCGGTTTGCCGTCTACAGGGGATTCGTACGTCATCTTACCTGCAAGCAGCGGATCTGACTGCATGTCGTAGAGTTGCGCTTGTGTCTCCATGAGGCCTTTGAAAGCAAGATGTTCTGATCTTTTACCCGTAACGAGTTCACCCTTGTACCAGCAGGGGACAGTCTGGGAATTGATTCGTTCAATGTACTGCTTGCCATTTTTAACAGGCATCGTTATTCACCTCTTGGATCTAATCGTTCATGGGCAGATAGACTGCTCTCGTAGTCTACGTGGGCAGCAACCATTATGTGCATCCTGACAGAGGAATAACGAACTTGGCAAAAGGGGCTTGATAATAATTATCATTCTTGTTACAATACAAAAAGAAAAAGGAACCGGCCAGGGCTCCTTTAACTTAAAACAATGGTAAAGTTTCTATTTTACTTCAAAGGTTTTGCAGTCTGTTTCAGCAGACTTACTTGCTTCTTGGGAACTGTGGCTCACGATATAAATCGAATCAGCATTACATTTGTTCTCTTCAGCCCAGTGAACACAGGAATTCACTTCACACAATACGTCTTTTGCCATGGTTAATAACCTCACTTTGAGTTAGATTACATCCGTTGGTATAAAGATAATTCCGAATTTTCAAGTTGCCACTTGAAGTTTGGAACATTTTGTCCTCTTAATAAAGAGGGCTTATTTGCGTTATACACAACGATGCACCTTCAGAATAGCAAATTTGGGCAAAGCATGCAACATGTGCAATGCTTATTCAAAGCTTCTTGCGCGAGCGAAGATGACTGACTTTGCAAAAAGGTGGTCGTATGCTATGATTAAATAGTAATAATTACGATTAATCGAAAGTTCAATAAGAAGCTCACAACATTTTTAAGTCGTTTAAAGTGACGATTATAAATCTTAGTTGATCGTGACCTCTTTATTCGGTTTCTCAAACATCAATTACTTTAGGCTTGGAGATTCGCAGTTTACTCTCCTGGCATGAACGAAGGAGAGTTATCAAAACATGAGCAAAACAAATCATATGAACCGTATTCCCCGTGCCAAGGGAATGGATATGGCTGCTTTTTATTCATCGAAAGAGTGTACACGGAGAGTAAAGCACATTGTCTTCTCACAGGAGAACGAGCGTATCATCGAGGAATTCCTAGCCATTCTCGGCATGAAGGAACGCTTTGTGGAGCATGATGTTTCCATGCCGAACAAATTGGTCATGTTTGGTCCTCCCGGCACCGGGAAGACATTAACGGCATCCTACCTGGCCTCTCGGCTTAATCTCCCACTGGTTTTAGTACGTCTGGACGCAATCATTCACAGCCATTTGGGAGAGACGGCTACGAATGTACGCAAACTTTTTGAGTATGCACGCCTGAATCCCTGTGTCTTGTTTTTGGATGAGTTCGATGCCATTGGCCGCACCCGGGAGAGCAATGATGAAGTGAAAGAGATGGCCAGGGTAGTTAATACCTTGCTGCAGTGTCTGGATGAATTCGAAGGCGATAGCGTACTGGTGGCAGCCACCAATTTGGAAACCCAACTGGATCATGCCGTATGGCGTCGATTTGATACCAAAATAACGTATGCCATGCCGGATGAAGAGAGCAGGCAGCGATATATCAACAAACTGGTTGGACAATTTGAGCATCAGCCAGACCTGAAAACCTATATGTGCAAGCAGTTAAAAGGGTGCAGTTACGCCGATGTGGAGCAGATTGTTCTCAAAGCCAAACGGAAAGCGATTATTATGGACAGCCCATTGCATGAACAATTGATAACTGATGCATATGATGAGTATATGCCGCGATTATTATCTACATAGAAGCTGAGCCGAAACATTACTGTCCGATTAACAAAATATAACGAAACAGCCCTGCCAGGAATCCATTCAGGAACCAGGGCGGGGCTGTTCTGCTGTTTAAGATGTTTTAAGCATTTGCTGGTGAACGGTATGCTTTTTCCGGAGTTGTTGCTTCAGGTGTCTTCCAGCGTGGCAGTTTCAGCGTAAACTGACTTCCTTTTGGGCTGCTTGAGGTGAGGGTGAGATCTCCACCTTGTGCTTGAGCAAGAAGGCGGCTGTAGGTGAGCCCAAGTCCCAATCCCCTAGACTGGCGCTTCTTGAGCTCGCCTCGATAGAAACGTTCAAATATTTTGGTTTGATCTCCCTCGGCAATGCCTGTTCCGTTGTCCTGTACGTCTACGTAGAGATAGTTTTTTTCAGCTCGCAGGCGAATGTCGAACAATGTGGTTTGTCCCGAAGTAGTGGCCTGCAAACCATTATTCAGCAGATTGACGATAATTTGCTGAATCCGCAATGCATCACCGATCGTATACAGTGCCCCCGCAGGTACATGCATTGCAACTTCCGGTGATTGATCCTCGTAAGCGATTTTCCACTGGTAAATAATCTCCCCAACCAGCAGACTCAGATCGACGCGCTCATGGCGTACGGCAACACTGCCTGCACTCATGGCATTATAGTCCAGAAGATCAGCCACCATGCGTTCCATACGTCCGGATTCTTTTAAGGCGATATCGAGAAACTCTTTGCCTTCCTGCGGGCTAACAATATCATCTCGAACAGCCATAACCAGTCCTTTGATGGAGGTAACTGGGGTTTTCAGCTCATGGGTAACACCTGCCAGTGAGAGATTACGCCATTCCTCCAGCTGCTGTAATCGCAAGGACATTTCGCGAAAAGAATGGACAAGTTCATTCATTTCCTGCTCCTTGGTATCCAGATTCAGGTTAACATCATAATTGCCGGTTCGAATCTGCTCTGCAGCATGTGCAACCTGGCGAATGGGTTTGGACAGCTTGCGGGACAGAAGATAGATCGTAAACCAGCCACACAGAATGAGAGCAGCAAACAGCAGACCTACAATCAGCAGAGTGTCCGGACTGTAAGTTATGGCTTTTTTGGACTGCAACACCCATACTTTACCCAGCGTCTGGTCGGCATTCACTACATTGACGGTTACACCCGCAAATTTGTGGTTTCGCGGCTCCGACAGATCATCTGACAGTCTAGTGTAAACTTCCTGCTGGGTCATTTTCGGTTTGGAATAGATCAATTGATTGTTGTTGTCGAGAATCATGATGCAAAAATGATTATCGGTATTAAAAAGCTTGGTACGCTTGTCCACCAATCGATCCAGATCAGGAGGAATGTGCAGTTTGTTTTCAGTCCCTGATACCTTCTCCGCAATTTCAAGCCCCAGAAGCTCAGCGGTTTTGAGACCTTTCTCAAGGGAAGTGGTCCTGATCCAGTAGAGTGCCCCTGCCACAATTATGATGAAGCCGATACAGAGGATCAGAAAATATTGAAGCGTCCAATAGGAGAGAATGGATGTTTTTCGTTTAGGCGTTTTTCGGCTCAGTTTGCGATCCAAAATTGATACCCCATTCCCCTTAAAGTCCGGATTTCTCCTGTTTCTGGCAGCCAGTGGGAGAGGGCCTGACGCAACCGTTTAATGGAAAGATCCACAGCACGGTCGCTTCCGTCATAGTCCATGCCCCATACCTGCTCAATGAGATGCTCCCGGGTGAACGTTCGATTTGGATATTCAGATAGGAACATCAGCAGCGACAGGTCGCGAGGCGTTAGCGCCACTTCTGCACCATTCAGCAGTACCTGTTTGGCTGCCAGATCAATGACCAGATTGCCGAAATAACGTTTACCTTCCCCTTCAGCTGTCCAATGTGGATTCCGGCGAAGAACGGCATTAACTCTTGCAACCACTTCCTCCGGCACGAAGGGTTTGCTCATATAATCGTCGGCACCGGCATTCAGCCCATTGAGACGGTCCTGAATGTCGTCCAGTGCCGTTAGCATAATGACAGGGCAAGGGCTTTTTTCACGAATCACCCGCAGCAGATCCCAACCATCCATCCCTGGCAGCATGACATCGAGCAGAACCAAGGCGGGTACGTCAGAATCAAATAAAGTGAGAGCAGTGGGTCCATCTGCGGCATGACGGACCTCAAAACCCGCTTTTCTCAGATAAGCAGCCAGCACACGAGCAATTGCCTGCTCATCCTCAACGATAAGTATGGATTTCAAGAAGGTTTCTCCTTTCACGACATAAGCTTGTGTACTGATTTTACATGAGCAGGGCCCTAAAGCCAATTAGGCAAATATTTTCAGAAAAAAGAATGAGGCTTTCATCCTTTTTGACGTCATCCTGACACATTGGGTTGATAAGATTCTTGCAACAACCAACTATACAATGACCAATTGGAGGAGATAGAGATGAATAAAAAGACAAAAACATGGGTGATATCCGGCGTTGCTGCAATCGTAATTCTTGGGGGCGGTGGTTACTATGTCGCTAACAGTTATATGGGGAATAACGTAGATATTGAGCAGGTACTACCAGCAAGCACCGCAGCATCCACAACGGATGCAGGCACAGGTACGACGGTTGCAAATGAAGCAGCAAGCGCGGAGCAATTAAACGGGGATTGGACCATCAGCGAAGGCTCCAAGGTGTATTTTTCGGTAACGACATCACAGGAGACCGTCAATTTTGTGGACGAGCAGGTAAGTGGAACCTGGGCGATTAATGTGGACGATGCTTCCCAGATGAAAGCGGAAGGTCAGATTGAGATGAGCGGAATTGATTCGGGTAACGGTCAGCGCGATGGTCACGTGAAAGAAGCTGATTTCTTCGATGTTGGCACACATCCGCAAGCGACTTTTACCGCTACTTCTTTTGAAGGCATTCCAGCAGAATGGACTGCAGGACAAACCGTGGATTTTAAAATGAACGGTACCCTTACGGTTAAAGGCGTCGAAAAAGAGGTTACTTTTGATGCAAAGGCTGCCTATGAAAATAATCAGGTACTGCTGTCTGCAACGACAACAGTCACTTTCGAAGACTTCGGTATGGAGAATCCTCACTCGGTTGTGCTATCCACAGAGAATGATATTCAGGTCCAACTGGAACTGAAGCTTGACAAATAAATGATTTGTTCGTGAAAAAATGAGGCACGGATCCTGATTCAAAATAGGATTACTGTTGCTCCGATCTCATCGGAAGGAATAATACAATGAATACACCTGTCCCAGATGCCGTAGGCAAAGGGGCAGGTTTTTTTGCGTTAAGGCGTTGTTCTAACACAGGAGGAGCAGAGAGAGTTCACGGTTGGAATGGTTCGGCTAGCAGCAAATGATATTAAACTGTTTGAATAACTGCTGTTTCCTTTGGAAAATGCCGTGTTCCGATTCGCTGTGAAGCGCTTACAATAATATAGATTTCATCAATGATTCAATGATGTTCAAGTGTAATAAAAAAGGGGGAGATCGAGAGTGAACAAGAAATACATAAGCGGCTGCCTGGTCTTATTCATGCTGTTCTGTGAGCTCGGCTTCTGGGTACGTCCGGCTGGGGCAGCAGGGGTAAACGTTGCATTGAATAAACAGGTTACCGTGAGTGCAGAGGATCTGCAATACAATGGCAACAAGGAAAATGCCGTGGACGGCAGCGCCGATACCAAATGGAGTGCAGACAGCAGAAATGAAGCGGAGCAGCCTCATTGGTTAATGGTCGATCTGGGAGGAACGTACCAGGTATCGGGAGCTGAAGTGACATGGAAAGATAAAGGCCAGGTGGTAAAGTATCATGTTGAAGTGTCAGCAGATGGCGCTGAATGGACAACGGCTGCGGATCACCGAACGAACGAAATAGCCGAAGACATCGCGAAGGTGAGTTTTCAGGCTAACGACGTGAGGTATGTGAAGGTTACGATTCCATATTATGCTGGACCAGATTGGTGGCCAGGCATTGCCGAATTGAAAGTCTGGGGGCAAGAAGAGGGGCTTACGCCAGAACTCATTACATCGTATTCTCCAATGACTATTTCCACCTTAAAAGGGGTTGCACCCGTAATGCCTGCTGAAGTGCAGGCTCATTATTCAAATGGAAAGACGGCAGATGTTCCTGTATCATGGAACGCGATAGATCCGATTCAGTATTCTTCCGTTGGAAGCTTCACCGTTACAGGGGATGTATATGGAGCGCCTACTCAACCGGTGGCTGATATTCAGGTTGGGGGATACCGGAATGATTTTGTACGTGGAGTGGACATCTCAACCTTAACGGCAATTGAAGACAATGGCGGTAAATATCTGGACAGTAATGGGACGGAAAGGGATCTGCTCGACATCCTTAAGGACCGCGGAGTCAATTATGTTCGTCTCCGACTGTGGAATGATCCACAAAAGTCAGGTGGGTATAATGATAAAGATGATGTAATTCGACTTGCTAAACGTGTTAAGGAAAAGGGAATGAAGATCCTGCTGGATTTCCATTATTCCGATGAGTGGGCTCATCCAGGTCAGCAGCTTCGACCGAAGGCATGGGAGGGCTTGTCCTTTGAAGAACTGAAACAGGAGGTATTCAATTATACGTCTGAGGTCGTAGGTGAGATGAAATCGTCGGGTGCCATGCCGGATATGGTTCAGATCGGGAACGAAATTAACAGCGGCGTTCTGAACGGCCTGAACAGCAATGTGAATTTTGATGAGAATGTTGCCTTGCTGCAGAGTGGTGTAGATGGTGTGCGCGCTGTCAATGGTGGAGATCAGGTTCAGATCATGATTCATTTGGCAGAAGGCGGCAAACCGGAGCTGTTTGATTGGTACTTTGGAGAAGTGGAGAAGCGCGGACTGGAGTATGACATCATTGGACTATCCTACTATCCGTTCTGGCATGGAACCTTCGCAGACGTACGGCAGACGATGAATACAGTCTCTGCCAAATATAAAAAAGAAGTAATCATTGCCGAGACCTCATACCCGTTTTCCTACAAAAATGGAGATGCCCATGGCAACATTATTGGCAGTCCAGAGGCGCTGCATGTGGGAGGTGCGACGTTCCCGGCTACGGTGCAAGGTCAGCATGATGCCATTGCCGGCATTATGGATATGATTGCAGAAGTTCCTGATGGCCGCGGAGCGGGTTTTTTCTACTGGGAGCCGGCATGGATTGCCGCCAATGTGGGTTGGATTGCTTCAGAGGGAGATGCGTGGGAGAACCATGCCATGTTCGACTATGATGAATATCCTGCCAATGGAGGGTACTCGTTCGAAGGTCGTGCCTTGGAGTCACTGAATGTGTACAAACGAGGGATGGATACCCTGCCTGTAGACCGCCAGCAATTATGGGCAGCCATTAAACGTGGGAGTGAAATGGTGGCTTCTGATTATACCCCGTCTAGCTGGATAACCCTGGCACCTGCCATTCAGACGGCGAAGGACACATATCACAAAGCCTATACTTCAGAGGTTCTGACGCAACAGGAGACTGATGAGGCTGCAGCATCTCTCGAAGCCGTTATGCAGGAGCTTGAAGTTATCCCGGCTGATCGTAAGACGCTTGAAGGCAAAATTGCAGAAGCTGAATTATATCATGAAGCAGATTGGTCAATTGCAACATGGACTGTTTTTAGCAAAGCACTCGCCAAGGCTAAACAAGTACTTGCTGATCCAAGAGCGACCCAGACCGAAGTGGATCAGGCAATGATCCATTTGGAGAAAGCCATTCAGGGATTGTCCGATGTAGACAAGACTCTGCTGATACAGCTCATCGAAGAGACTCAGCAGCAGAGTGAATCATCCTATACTTACCGAAGCTGGAGCCTTTTGCAGACGGCGCTGCAGGCAGCCATTGTGGTAAGAGACAAACCTGATGCCATCCAGTCTGAAGTGAATCAAGCACTGGAACAGCTTCAGCAAGCCGGCCGTAACCTTGTTCAACTCGAAGCCTTGACAACAGGGAAGACAGCAACAGCCTCCACCAGTGCAGGAACGGGCGGCGGACAGAGCAACTCACCTGATGGGGCAATTGACAGCAACCCGAATACATCATGGGGAACGGATCAAAGTGTAGGCAGCTGGTGGCAAGTGGACCTCGGTGCGGTTGCCAATATCCGAAAGTTAGAAATGTCCATGTGGAGCGGAGGCATCAAATACAGAATCGAAGTCTCTGAAGACAATGAAAATTATGTCACGGTGGTGGATACCACAAGTGATGTCGTTGTATCCACCAGTCCAAGACACATACTGCCGGAAAACACTCAGGCACGTTACATTCGAGTTACTATCACGGCCGGTTCAACATGGGTAGGATTCATGGATTTTGAGGCATATGGAACATTTCCTGCAGACAAAACTGCTCTTCAGATGACCGTGGACTCAGCGTCCAAGCTTCAGCAAAATCAATACACGGCTGCGAGTTGGAGCAGATTGGTGGAAGCGCTGACTACAGCCAAGGAATGGATGGAAGATATCGAAGCTTCAAGTCGGAATATCAGTGAAGCTGACACCGCATTAAAAGAAGCCATGCGTCAGTTGGTCCGGCAGGAGTCAACCCCTGGACCATCGCAACCAGTCCAACCGTCACCGCCATCCTCACCAGGAAATCCAGCGGTTACAGTACCTGCACCTGAAACGGAGCAGCAGACCGAAAAGGGATCTACCCTAATCAAAGGAGTTTTGACCGGGAAAGATCAGTATTCTGTTTCACTGAACGAACAGCAGCTCGTTCAATTGGTGAAAGGGCTGGAAGCAGGTAACCAACAGCTGCGTTTGGTTGCAGACATTGCTGAGCCATACCAAGCTGTCACATTCCAATTGCCTGTGAGTTCACTCGGAGCATGGGTTAAGACGCAGGCGTTAAAGTCAATGGAGCTGAGCGTGGGCCAGACTTCGGTACGCATACCGATGAAATCACTTCAGGAGATCCATGCATCGACCGCCAAAACTCTGGATGTGGTGATATCGAAGGGGTCCACTGCGAATCTGTCCGAGCAGCAAAAAGCAGTGATCGGTAATCACTCCGTTATCGATGTCAAACTGTTGGTGGATGGCGAAGTGCTGCCTTGGACGGATCGAGCTATTGAGATCGCATTTTCGGGTATAACTAAACCAAAGGCAGCGAATACAGTTCCCGTTGTTCAATCCTTATCGCCAGATGGTCAGATGAAGACAGTCCTGTATTCCGCATATGATGAGTCTGCACAAATAATGACGTTCAAGCCGCTTCAATCCGGTTCATTCGTTATAGTAGAGGTGAATGTGACTCTGACGGATATACAAGCACATTCTTGGGCAGTGAATGAAGTAAAGAGTTTGTATGGTAAAGGAATTGTCTCTGGGATGTCCGGTGACCGTTTCGATCCGTTGGGTGAACTGACCAGGGCCCAGTTCTTGCATATGGTTATGAAGGGAATTGGTGAGTCTCATGTTCCGAACAAAACCGGATATTTGCTAAGTGATGTATCCGAAGGACAATGGTATACGGATTCGATTCGTCTTGGTTTGCAGATGAACATTATTCAGGGACGCCCTGACGGATCTTTTGGAGTGCATGAACGGGTTACCCGTGAAGATATGGCGGTTATTCTGGAACGTGTCATTCAAGCTGTGAAGCAGGATGAAACGTCCGATTTGGATGTATCCACTGGTGCTGAGTTCAGGGATAACGAAGATATCTCAGGTTATGCGAAGCAAGCCGTGTCATCCATGCAGCAGTTAGGATTATTGAAGGGCATGGAGGATGGAAACTTCGCTCCCAAACAGACGGCTAACCGTGCACAGGGTGCTGTTGTCGTCGCCAGAATGATGGAACTGCTATATTGAAATAGTAAAACAATGAAATACAGACCTGTCTTAAGGCTGCGGCCTAGAGACGGGTCTATTTTTTCGGAAATCATTAATGTCATATTGACATTATCACTTTCGTTTGTTATCATTTCGATAATATCATAATGACAATATTAAGAAATGGGGAATGAGCGATGTTTGGATTCCGATTCGTGAAGTTTCAACCCAGTGAATATGTAATGAAAATTAAAAATGGGAAGGTGCAGCGCGAAGGTGTAGGACTGTCCTTTTATTATTATGAGCCTACAACGTCGGTTGTTGTCCTGCCTGTATCATCCGTCGATGTTCCGTTTATGTTCGAAGAAATTACGGCGGACTATCAAACGGTGACGGTTCAGGGCCAATTGAGCTACCGCATCGTGGACTACCTGAAAATAACGCAAAGCTTGAATTACACGTACAACTTACGCAAAAACAAATATATCTCTGACGATCCTGGCAAGCTTGATCAACGTGTGATTACGACGGCCAAAGTATTAACCAAGAAGCATTTGGAGCAGATGCCATTGAAGGAGGCCATTCAATCCAGTGAACGGCTTGCAAGCAGCATGAAGCGCGAAGTGGTGCAAAGTGAGGAGCTTGAGAAATTGGGCGTTGAGCTGATGAGTCTATCCATTCTGGCCATTCTGCCGAATAAGGAAACGATGCGGGCACTGGAGGCACAGGCACGGGAAGAAATTTTACGTCAGGCGGATGAAGCATTATATGTGCGCCGCAACGCCTCCATTGAGCAGGAGAGACGAGTGAAGGAAAACGAGCTCAATACGGAAATAGCCGTGGAAACGAAAAAGCAGCAGATCAGGGAGACACAATTACAGGCGGAGCGTTCGGTCAAGCAGAAGGAAAATGAAATGGAGCAGGAGCAGCTTCAATTCAACACGGCCATGGAGGAACGGAAACAGCAGCTTATTGAATTGACCATTGCCAACCAAAATGCTGAAGCGGATGCGAAAGCCTATGAAATTGCTGCCGTTATGAGATCTTTGCAGGATGTTGAACCGAATGTACTTCAAGCAATGGCCAATATGGGAATGAATTCGGATAAACTGATTGCGCTGGCATTTCAGGAGTTGGCGGAGAATGCAGGGAAAATTGGTCAGCTCAACATTTCGCCTGATCTGCTGCAAGGTTTAATGTCGACACCTGGAAGAGAGAAGGGAGGCCATGCACGATGAGACTGGGGCACTCCAATAAGTCTTCACGTACAACACATGCTGACCAAAACCATCTTGGCGATGCCAAGCTGATTCTGGTCAAACGCAGAACAAGATTGGAAGAACTGGTGGTGCGTTATAACACGGTGCAGCAGGCCCAATTTTACATTGAACGTCTTGGTGCCGATTTCAGTGATTATATTGAAGAGGATCGACGTTATCGACATTCCGTGCAGCAGGCCCAGCATCAGCTGGGTCAACTCGGCCGGGTACAGACCATTGACCGGGAACATGTCCCCAATTTTATATTCGGAGAACAGGACATCGTTGTGGTTGTAGGGCAGGATGGACTGGTGGCGAATACGCTCAAATATGTGACGGAACAGCCGCTCATCGGCGTGAATCCTGATCCCATGCGATGGGATGGCGTACTTCTTCCTTTTACGGTGGAGGACCTGAAGATGATTATCCCGGATGTCATGCGCAAGCAGCGTTCCTTGAAAGAAGTAACTTTGGCAAAAGTGGAACTTAACGACGGACAGTTTCTGTACGGGGTTAACGATTTGTTCATCGGACGGAAGACCCATGTCTCAGCCAGGTATGAAGTCCGTTTGGGTTCCTCGGTAGAACAGCAGTCATCGAGCGGTATTATTGTTTCCACAGGACTCGGATCGACAGGCTGGTTCAAGAGTGTGCTGGCTGGAGCAGCCGGCATTGTGGGGTCCGAAGCATGGAAGCATATGCACATCAATGACGATGTTAACGCGGTAAGTTCGGCTGCCCGAGGAAATCAAATGGAGAACTTTGGGTGGGATGCGCCCTATTTGTACTTTACAGTTCGTGAACCTTTCCCGAGCCGGACAACAGCAGTTAACCTGGTGTTTGGTCAGGTTCATCCGAAACAGCCTCTGCGGATCGTATCGCAAATGCCTGAAGATGGGGTCATTTTTAGCGATGGTGTGGAACAGGACTTTCTTGAATTCAACTCGGGGGTGGAGGCCACCATTGGTCTTGCAGAGAAACGAGGTCGTCTCGTCGTTTAATCTTTTATTGCCATCAAGGACTGTTCAAGTGTCGCGTAAATGCTTCAAGGCCTGAAGATCACGAATGATGATCTGTTTCCGATCTACTTCAAGCAGATTCTCCTTCGTGAGCTGATTCAACAAACGATTGGCCGTTTCCCTGGTCGTGCCAATGGAATTGGCGAATTCCTGATGTGTCATGGGCAAGTTGATAATGATTTTGTGACCGGTAGGCTGACCGTGCTGCTCGGCTAACATCAGCAGGAAGGAGAGCACACGATTACGAACGTCCTGGCCGGACAGCACCTGCAGTTTATCCTGCAGTTCGCGAATTTTATCGCCGAGCACCCGCATGATTTTGATCGCAATGGATGGTGTACTTAGCATAAGGCGTTCAAACAGCCTGACCGGGATCGCAATTAGTTCCGCTGGCGTGATGGCTTCTGCTGTAGCGGGATAAGGATGGGCATTGAAGAACCCGGTATGCGGAAACATGTCTCCCGTTTTCAAAAAGGAAACGATCTGCTCGTGCCCGTTCTCATCTGTTTTAAACGCTTTTACGATACCCTTTCGGATAAAAAATACAGCTTCCTTTTCGGTGCCTTCGGAAAAAATAACCGTTTTTTTATGAATGTATCTGGAAATGGCGATATCCTCCACCTGCTTCAATTCCTCAGGACTTAGATCCTGGAAAATGGGGAACTGTTGAAGAAACTCTGCTGCCGTATCTTTGTTTTCCCTGCTCATCAAGATTCATCCTTTCTATATCCATGGCCAGTGGCTGCATCTACAACTATTCATGGCAGCACTTAGATTATAACTCTGAGCATGACCCATACTGCAATCTTGTATAATGAATTCGGATCGACGCCGTCTGCACACATGGGCAGTGACAGGCAGTGAAATATGAGATGATGCAGTTTGCCTATGAATGATCTAGGTACCATGTGCTTTTGTTTTCTTTTCACATTGTACAGGAAGTATGTTCTTTGTGAAATCAGTCTTCCATTATCGAATCTACAAATGCGGGGTAACGATAGCCCGTCTGCTGTATATCATCCTGATGATCATTCCAGTCATCACCAAATATCCATAGATGAAACCATCAAGTATCTACTCTGCTGTGCAGGCATGTGTATGGTAGGTGATGAAGAATAGACGTTTAGTCAAAATATACTGTATCTTGTGCCATGGCACCTGATGTTTGTTGGGTAACAACCCAGGTTAATGAAAGTTTAGATGTGATAAAGACTTGAGAGGGGATGACCCGGATGTGGGCTGCATTCATGTGGGGAGGCATCTCCGCTTCAGCAGTAGTTATTGGTGCTCTTGCTGCACTGTTTCTCAAGATTCCTAAACGAGTGATTGGCTGGATTATGGCATTCGGTACGGGAACATTGATTGGGGCAGCATCATTTGAACTAATTGGGGATGCCCTGAATGATGGAGGGATTATTCCGACAGCCATAGGATTTACAGCGGGTGCTGTTGTGTACACCTTGTTCGATCTGCTTATTTCCAGCAAGGGTGGTGCCGGACGCAAACGTTCAGCACACTTGAAGACTGGAGACAGCGGTCAGAGCGGGCTCGGCATTTTTGCAGGTACGGTGATGGATGCCATCCCTGAATCCATTATGCTGGGAGCAAGTTTACTGACCGGCAAGGGTGTGAGTGTGGTGCTCATTGTTTCCATATTTGTAAGCAACATTCCTGAAGGGTTGTCAAGCACCGTGGGTTTGCGGGGCAATCAGTATTCCAAATCTAGAATCATCGTGATGTGGCTTGGTGTACTGTTGATTTCTGCGCTTGCGGCCTTATGCGGGTATCTCTTTCTGGAACAGCTTCCGGATGAAATGGCTGCGGCCATTGGGGCATTTGCAGGTGGCGGCATTATAGCCATGATCTGTTCTACCATGATGCCTGAAGCTTTTGAAGAAGGGGGTCCTGTCGTAGGCTTCATTGCTTCCATGGGGCTTCTTGTATCCCTGCTGC
Source organism: Paenibacillus sp. PvP094 (assembly GCF_040546835.1). Classification (NCBI taxonomy): domain Bacteria; kingdom Bacillati; phylum Bacillota; class Bacilli; order Caryophanales; family Paenibacillaceae; genus Paenibacillus; species Paenibacillus sp. PvP094. The sequence continues at coordinate 4,435,842 of NZ_JBEPOM010000001.1, forward strand.
TTGATCTGTAAGAAAGCAGCATGCCATAAAAGAGTATTCGCTCCCATATCTTTTTGAGATGCGGATACTCTTTTATCTCAGCAGTGAATAAAACAGCCTGCGAGGATGGTCATATTTTATCTCAAAAGTGAAATGATTCACAAAGAATACAGTATCATGCCGAAACCCTGTCTCGTGTAACACAGCCCGATGGGGACAATTTTGACTGAAACAGACTCTCCCTAACGCCTCAAGATTCAAAATTCTCGTAAATAGTCACGTTTCTTGTACTACGCGATGGAGTTACTTATAATTTTAGGTAGCGCTGGATGGGAAATATTGATGGTTGAAATCTTTTGTTTACTGCTGTGCTGATGAAAGCCGATTAAAATTCAGTCGAGAAAGGAGTGGATTTAATTATGAAGCGATTTGTGGACGAAGGGGCCTACAAATATAATTTTTATTGGGTACTCCGCCGAGGTGAGCGTGTGGATGTCACATGCCAATCCTGTGGTGGTCATGCTTATATTGAAGAATGTCAGGATGAAATAACGTGGAAGTGCTCGGCATGTTATGCGCATGGGGTGGAGAAACCAGTATATCAGTATCATGCCAAGGGTAATTGTGTTCTCTGTGAACGATGGTTCAATGTTGAAGTAACAGATGAGAAAAAAGTATCACATAAATCAACGCACATCCATTGTCCACACTGCGGTGCAGTCAATCAGGCAGAGCTGCATAGCAAGCCGGTTTGCAGAAGATATATTATGGACACCCGTGACGGGAGAGACCCCGTTTTTGGGATGGAATTATACTTCCTGGACCACGTTCGAGGCAAATTGGTATGGGCTGTTAACAGGGCGCATTTAAATTATCTGATTTCGTATGTTTCTGCCGATCTGCGGGTACGACGTGGAAATGTGCCGTTAAAAACAGCATCACACTATCTACCTGTATATATGAAGGAGGCAAAAAACAGGGAGCAAATGGTGCGTACACTCACCAAGCTTCAGCACAAAACGGGCTAAGGTTGATGCTGTACATGTTTGAAGGAGGAAAGGAATGAAATTGCGCGGTAAGCTGCTTACTTTGGCTATTATTTTAGGGATCCTGATGATCCCGGCCTTTTTTATTTTACAAACGTTTGGTGTATTCCAAAAAGAAAAAGTTTTATCAGACTATGCGCTCGCGATCGATGTGGATGGAAAACCGTATGCTGCATGGCCGCTTATTAACAGTTTCGCTGCCATGGATAAGAGCGGAGATCATCGCCAGCTATATTACCGGGTAGATATGAGCGATATTAACTACCTTTTTCAATTGGCTTATCAGGAGTATGACATTTCACCCGACAATGAGAATCCCTATTTGGCAGGGAAGGTGGACTTCCATAGCCTTGAAACCACGTATGTGAAATCGGAAATGGAATATTCCAATGCCAGGGATTACACCACCTTCCTTCATTTTTACAACAAAGAAGGACATGAGATTTATACTTATGAATCTACGGGCAAAGGCGATGGGAATCTGGTACAATCCATTATTCACCAAGGGATGACTCGCTCTCATAACGGAGGAAGTGAACCGGCACGTGACCCGTACCTGAACATTACGGCACTATTTCACGATAAGCTGAATGTGGATGTCAATCTGACCGTAGATGAAGAAAAGAAAATCGTATGGATACGAATGAATAAAGCGGAGGCGAGACCATGAATTTGTTTGGCGTACATAATGGACCTGCATATCTGGAAGGGATCGTTAAGAAAGTAACGGATGGGGAAAACCAGGAAGTGGAGTGGAAAGGCAAGCTGCAAACGAGTGATGGCCATGACAAGTTCCATATCTTTTATTATGGTGACTTGATGGAAGATGATCTGATAACCTGGCAGGATTCGACACCGTTAATTGTATATGCCGAGCACACGGTGACCGGAGAGCGTTACCTGCTTATTGATGCAGCCAAACATGGTTATGATGCGATGCTGTGTGAAACTTATCCTGAGGAAGAGCTGAGCAAGCGGACGCTGCGTCCTTATCTGGACGTAGAAGGAGAAGATACGTTTGAAGTTCACTTGTCCGCCTTTTATAACGTTCCTTGGGATGAGGAGTTCGGAGAAGATGTGGATGAAGATGGAACCTACGAATTGATTACGGGTGAACATATGGATTTTGACCAGGTTAAACGGGATGGATATGATGCATTCTCGATTCGTATCGTGAATCGTAAAGGCGTAACAACGGAAATTGTTCAGGAGGAGCTTGCCTGATTGTTCATTTGAATTATAGGACAGAGATCTGATTGGAAGATAGGAGATGTCGTTCATGTACGTGGTAAGTCATAGGTTAAAACCGATATCTGCGGAGGAGCTTGGACATTTTGAGCAGCAGTATTCTGTATCATTGCCTGCATCCTATCGTCAGTGGCTTGAACAATATGGAGAAGGAACCTATTCGGGTTGGATGAATATCCAGCGGCCCGATCAGGACGTATTGAAGCCTTTTGCAGAGTATGATTTTTGGATGCATACCGAAGATACACCTGTCAGTCAAGATCAGTTGAAGGAGTGCATTAGTATTGGCAGCTCTGTGGATGGAGATTTTCTGGCCATTCATCCGGAGATTGACGGGCTGCTGTGGCTCCCTCGCCACGATGAACAGATTACGTTGTGGGAACATACTGAATCCGAATTTGGAGATATGCTGGATAAGATCTATGGTGGATACTACCGCCAAGCTGCTCCAAGCACGCTAAGATATTATGAACCGTGGAATGAGCTGAGGAATCATATCTTTTACCACTTGCAGGATAACGGGGAAGGGCTCTCCCTCCACCACTTGTCCAAGTTATGCCAATCGCAGTTCAAGTGGGATGCCGTGATGGAAAATGAATATACCTGTAAGCTGTTTATGGCTTCAATCGGTGGGTACCTGCGTTTTAATTACGCGTATGGGAGAGAAGTTGCTCTTTTCTATGAGGAAACGGACGGCAACCGCGGTACAACAGATTACGACATCGAACAATTTTTGCTCGCACATCACTGTAAAATCATGAATTGACACGGAGTGGAGGACTCACGGATGAGTTGGTTAAACGAACAGATCGCGGAGCAGTGGAGGAATGAAGGGAGACGCTATGCCCAGAGTGTAAATGATTTTGTGCGCAGAGGTATGGCGGGAGAAGAGCCGGATGAATCCGAGCTGACAGACGACGGAAGAGCCGCAATCAGTGCGCAAGTATGGGACATGGTGAAGAAGGCCAATGAGCAGAACGATCTGCAAAGACTGCGCACGGAGTTGCCAGCAGCGACTTGGCCTTTCAGTGAAACCTTCCAGTCATCCATGCAGGCCGTGCGTATAGCCGGATATATGAACAACAGTACCGTTGTATTCAATAGTGGTTTTCATACGGATCAAGGTTGTGTGTATACTGCGAATTCCGAGCAAGTACTTTCTTTTCCGCAATATCAATTTGCGGGCCAGTCCCCGGATGCTGCACAGTATGCTCTGGCAGGCAGTGAAGGGATTCGGGTGATAACACATCCAGATCGTCATCTGGAAGGAAAAGAAGTGGCCATGTTCCGCTGGGACGAGATTCAATCGGCCATTCATCAGGCGCTGCCTCGAATTGAATCTCTTGCAGACTGTGAATACCCGGAGCGCACACTTGAAGGGCTTATTCCATTTAATGAAGGTCAGGCACTCCTCATTTTGTCCACTTACGGAATTTATCTGGTGGAACATGGCAAGGTATCTCCAATTCATCCTGATCCTGCAGAGGTGGAGGAGCATGAATTGGAGGATACACAAATTTCCATGGGTCACGCTGCGGTATCACAGGATGGACGATGGATTGCGTTTGGCAGTCAGGTCAGTGACCATATGCTTCTGGATCTTGAACGTAATCATACTTATTCGCTCTATCCGGAATCCAGCTATCCGCATCATGCGTTATTTACCAGAGATAGCCGGAAGGTATGGTTTAATGCATGTCATTTTTACAATGGAGTTACGATGCAGGTGGAATTGAGTGAAGTGGAAGGCAATGAATCCAGAGAAGATTGGCCGATAATGGATGAAATTGCTCGTGTCTATGCTTCGGTAGAAATACCTGAAGGCATGGTTCTTGGTGATGCTTATGGCTATCTCAAATGTATAGATAAGAAGGGTCAGGAAGTTTGGAGACATTTTGTAGGCAGCACCATCTATTCACTGGCGCTTTCGCCTGACCAATCTAGGCTAGCAGTAGGTACGTTTGGAGGCATGGTGCATATTCTTGATCTGCATGCTGACCATATGGATGACTATAGTATTGGAACAGGAACACTCCGTGAAGTAGAGCGCTTTGTCGTGTGGCGTGGAGCGCAGCCTTTACGATGGTAGAGTGGGGGGGATGTATGACATGCAAAAAGAAATGAGGAACGCTCATTGAGAATTGAAGAAGCTGTTCTTTTGTTGAAATGTCATGCCTTTGTTCATGACGATCTGGAGCATCCCAAGATGGAGAGCGGCTTTCTGGGAAGCCTGCGCCCTTTCCGCGGGCAATTAATAGAAGAAAACTTTCACGAGTTAATGGAAATTGTCCGCACGTTGGCACCACAACTTAAGCAGCCCGCACTAAACCGGGAAGTGATGTCCTGCTTATGGAGCATTATGCATTTGGCGCGTGCATGGGCGATATCGGCTGATGGTATGCTGCGCAGGAACCAACTCATTTCGGATGAGCAAATTGCCTTAATGGAAGAATGGCTGGACCTTCTCTCTTACGCCGTCATGATTCTGATTGAAGATGGCGGTGAAGAAGAAGCGTTCTGGGGATATAAGGAATATATGCGGGAACAGGCAGAAAATGGTGAGAAGGGGAGAAGGTTGTGAAATCGGATATACACGAAAGAATGCATGAACTGATGAATCATTTGAATGAATTATTGGATGTAAAAGTGAAGGATGAAGAGATTAGGCAGCTATACAATGAGTATCAGGAGAAGAAAGGAGCTTCCGAGGATCGTTTGGCTGCTTTTGAAACCGAGATGGATGTCCGGCTGCCCGAAGATTTTCGCGAATTCTACAAATGTAAAGATGGTAGTGGTTATGCCTTTCATATCCTGTATCCCGGCGATGCCGAGAGAGAGGAATGCACCCCGTTTTACATGATGTCACTTGATGAGATACGGGAAACCAAGCAATATTTCTGTGAGCGTGATGAGAAGCTGAGTGAGTACTATACAGCTGAAGAGATCAGCAAACTTGACCCCGAGATCAAACCTTACTTATTTCATAAACCGTGGATGCCCTTTGCAACGATGGCCGGGGGTTCCCTGTATTTGATGCTGGACTTTGACCCGTCAGAACAGGGCAGTTATGGCCAGATTATTATGTATGTACATGATCCCGATTTTGTTTATTTTATTACAGACACGTTCACTAACCTGCTGAAAGACTCTAATCGTAACCTGGAGATTATGGATGAGATTGAGTACTAGATCACTAGTGAAATCGTAAAATCGATCATAAATTGCAGGAACTGCCTGTAGCAGCTCCTGCACGATTCCAAATGTTATCCCTGCTGGAAAAAGCGATGACCGTGAAAACCTCCGGGACCTCCACCTGGAGGACCACCAGGACCTCCGCCATGTGGACCACCGGGATAGCCGCCTCCAGGGAATGGTCCGTGATGTCCACCTGGGTACCCGCCTCCCGGATACCCTCCATGCCACCATGGACCGCCATAGGGAATGGGCAAAGGCAGTGGGTAATATGGCGGGTATGGATAGGGGTACGGATAAGGATAGGGATAGGGATAAGGGGGCGGTGGTGTTGGTGGATAATATGGATAAGGATACCCCGCAGAGGACGGAGATGAAATCGAACCAGGTGCGTATGCCATGTGATCAGCCTCCTGTTATTGAATAGGTGATATCAGCCTATGCCACAATGCCACCGCATGACACTGTAAAAATCATCAGAGATATTGAACATGTAGGGGGATTGGCATGAGAATAATACCTTTTCATAAGGCTCCAAGCGGCGCTGCCTATAGATATTTAATTGACGAATTGATGGATAAGACGGGTCGCTTTTTTCTTGTGGACAGACGACACGACAGTGGGGACACTCCAGCGGAAGTCGCCAGAGTTTTCGAGAGATTGGAGCCATATCTGATTGAGCGTTGTACCAGGGAAGAAATGATGATGAGGACAAGAGCATTCTACACAGAAGGAATCTATTACATATATGAATGTACGCCAGCCTCTGGACAGATTCTTAAGGAAGAGGCCGATGGTTTCCTTGATTGGCTGTATCCCTCTTTGCCAGAGGACCTGTGCTTTCTGAATGAAGATGGAAGCGACTATTTGTATACGGAAGCACATGAAGATGGATGTGGAATGCGAATTACAGAACAAGAAGCGAGAGATCTAATGGAGCGTATTCCTGGTTTAATGTTTGTTATGGAAAGGTTCCCTTCCTAATGAAGCTAGAGACTGAAGCCAAAGGCAGATTGGGATTTTGGCAAATTGGAATTCTTTGCAGTTCAACTTGCTTTAACGCATGGAATAATTTACAACTAGCAAGCAGGCTGACAAAATGATATATTAATCTTCCGGCCGCAAAAGGCACGGAAAACTCAAAAAAACTTTTTGAGGAAACTCTTTACAAGATATAATGAAATGTGATATATT
>NZ_JBEPOM010000001.1:4445000-6670885 GCF_040546835.1 Paenibacillus sp. PvP094
TCTGGAAAGGCCCGCCAAAGAAGGTAAAAGCCCTGTAATTGAAAGCCTGTTCCCTCCGAGACGGATCCCGAGTAGTGCGGGGCACGTGAAACCCCGTATGAATCCGGCAGGACCATCTGCCAAGGCTAAATACTTCCTAGCGACCGATAGTGAAGCAGTACCGTGAGGGAAAGGTGAAAAGCACCCCGGAAGGGGAGTGAAATAGAACCTGAAACCGTGTGCTTACAAGAAGTCAGAGCCCATTTTAGGGGTGATGGCGTGCCTTTTGTAGAATGAACCGGCGAGTTACGTTCCCGTGCAAGGTTAAGGTGAAGAGCCGGAGCCGCAGCGAAAGCGAGTCTGAATAGGGCGACATAGTACGTGGACGTAGACCCGAAACCGGGTGATCTACCCCTGTCCAGGGTGAAGGTGCGGTAACACGCACTGGAGGCCCGAACCCACGCACGTTGAAAAGTGCGGGGATGAGGTGGGGGTAGCGGAGAAATTCCAATCGAACTCGGAGATAGCTGGTTCTCCCCGAAATAGCTTTAGGGCTAGCCTCGGAAAACAGAGTCGTGGAGGTAGAGCACTGATTGGGTGCGGGGCCCGCAAGGGTTACCAAGCTCAGTCAAACTCCGAATGCCATAGACTTACTTCCGGGAGTCAGACAGTGAGTGCTAAGATCCATTGTCAAAAGGGAAACAGCCCAGACCATCAGCTAAGGTCCCCAAGTGTGTGTTAAGTGGGAAAGGATGTGGAGTTGCACAGACAACCAGGATGTTGGCTTAGAAGCAGCCACCATTGAAAGAGTGCGTAATAGCTCACTGGTCGAGTGACTCTGCGCCGAAAATGTAACGGGGCTAAACACACCACCGAAGCTATGGCTTGGATCGACTTCACTGCTTCTTTGAGGCGGTGTTTACCACAAGGACATTTTTGTCAGACAAGGCTTAAAATCTTGGATGACCAAATGGTTCTCAGGGGATAAACACAGGACTTCGAAGCTGGAGTGAAGTCGATCCAGGGGTAGGGGAGCGTTGTATAAGGGTTGAAGGTGTACCGTAAGGAGCGCTGGACATTATACAAGTGAGAATGCCGGTATGAGTAACGAAAAGATCAGTGAGAATCTGATCCGCCGAAAGCCTAAGGGTTCCTGAGGAAGGCTCGTCCGCTCAGGGTAAGTCGGGACCTAAGGCGAGGCCGAAAGGCGTAGTCGAAGGACAACAGGTCGAAATTCCTGTACCACCGTAAATCGTTACGAGCGATGGGGGGACGCAGTAGGGTAGTGACGCAGGCTGATGGATGCCTGTCCAAGCAGTGAGGCTGGTTAGTAGGCAAATCCGCTAACCGTAAGGCTGAGCTGTGATGGGGAGTGAAAATTACAGTAGCGAAGGTCATGATCTCACACTGCCAAGAAAAGCCTCTAGCCAGATGAAGGTGCCCGTACCGCAAACCGACACAGGTAGGCGAGAAGAGAATTCTAAGGCGCGCGGAAGAACTCTCGTTAAGGAACTCGGCAAAATGACCCCGTAACTTCGGGAGAAGGGGTGCCCCGGTAGTGTGAATAGCACGAGGGGGCCGCAGTGAAAAGGCCCAAGCGACTGTTTAGCAAAAACACAGGTCTGTGCGAAGCCGTAAGGCGAAGTATACGGGCTGACGCCTGCCCGGTGCTGGAAGGTTAAGGGGAGCGGTTAGGGAGTAATCCCGAAGCTGTGAACCGAAGCCCCAGTAAACGGCGGCCGTAACTATAACGGTCCTAAGGTAGCGAAATTCCTTGTCAGGTAAATTCTGACCCGCACGAATGGCGTAACGACTTGGGCGCTGTCTCAACGAGAGATCCGGTGAAATTTTAATACCTGTGAAGATGCAGGTTACCCGCGACAAGACGGAAAGACCCCATGGAGCTTTACTGCAGCTTGATATTGAATTTGGGTACGATCTGTACAGGATAGGTGGGAGCCTTTGAAGCATGAGCGCCAGCTTGTGTGGAGGCACCGTTGGGATACCACCCTGATCGTATCTAGGTTCTAACCTAGTGCCCTTAGCGGGTACGGGGACAGTGTCAGGTGGGCAGTTTGACTGGGGCGGTCGCCTCCTAAAGAGTAACGGAGGCGCCCAAAGGTTCCCTCAGAATGGTTGGAAATCATTCGAAGAGTGCAAAGGCATAAGGGAGCTTGACTGCGAGACCTACAAGTCGAGCAGGGACGAAAGTCGGGCTTAGTGATCCGGTGGTACCGCATGGAAGGGCCATCGCTCAACGGATAAAAGCTACCCTGGGGATAACAGGCTTATCTCCCCCAAGAGTCCACATCGACGGGGAGGTTTGGCACCTCGATGTCGGCTCATCGCATCCTGGGGCTGAAGTAGGTCCCAAGGGTTGGGCTGTTCGCCCATTAAAGCGGTACGCGAGCTGGGTTCAGAACGTCGTGAGACAGTTCGGTCCCTATCTGTCGTGGGCGTAGGAAATTTGAGAGGAGCTGTCCTTAGTACGAGAGGACCGGGATGGACGTACCGCTGGTGTACCAGTTGTTCCGCCAGGAGCACCGCTGGGTAGCTATGTACGGACGGGATAAGCGCTGAAAGCATCTAAGCGTGAAGCCCCCCTCAAGATGAGATTTCCCAGTATGTAAGACCCCTTGAAGACGACGAGGTAGATAGGCTGGGGGTGGAAGTGCAGTAATGCATGGAGCTGACCAGTACTAATCGGTCGAGGGCTTATCCAAATCGCAGGTTTTAGTCGCAAGTTTCGTTTCGGATCTAGTTTTCAGGGATCAAATCCTTGTAAGATTTAAGTTGCATGTCCTTTCTGAGGATTGATATTTTGCTGGTGATGATTCACCGAAGATATCACAGCGCAAAAATCATGTTTGGTGGCGATGGCGGAGGGGTTCCACACGTACCCATCCCGAACACGACCGTTAAGCCCTCTAGCGCCGATGGTACTTGGACCGAAGGGTCCTGGGAGAGTAGGACGCTGCCAAGCGAAACCCTTTTGGGTGTTTTTAAACTACATAATGTGGCGGCGTAGCTCAGCTGGCTAGAGCGTACGGTTCATACCCGTGAGGTCGGGGGTTCGATCCCCTCTGCCGCTACCATAAAACGCCGGTGTAGCTCAACTGGTAGAGCAACTGACTTGTAATCAGTAGGTTGGGGGTTCAAGTCCTCTCGCCGGCACCATAATACGATATGCGCGTGTGGCGGAATTGGCAGACGCACTAGACTTAGGATCTAGCGTCTTTGACGTGGGGGTTCAAGTCCCTCCACGCGCATCTCAGCATTGACAGAAAGGATCTAGAGTATAAGGTTAAACACATTCCTTCACTCTTGATCCTTTCTGTTTATAATTAGAACCCTTGAAATGGCTCAAGGGTTTTTCATGTTTTTATTTGCCACGAAATCGGCTCCTGCAAAATTGGGCTCACGCATAAATGCCCAGGGCATAAGCTGGCGTATAGGTTTTTACCTAAACCATGAGCGAAGGGCAGGCGTTAACTTTTGGCGACTTCTTATATGGATTATACGTTACCAACCACACAGTTCACGTATGATGTGAACCAGAATCAATTGTTCAAAAAGGATGAAAATAACTACATCAATTCCCTATCCATTAAACAGTTAAACACATTGGGGAATGCATCCCTACTGGATATTTATTTGAGTACTGGCAATGTCGTTGAACCTCACATACATCAAAATGCAACAGAACTGGTCTATTGTATTAGTGGTTCTGCTGTCGTATCCCTCATTAACCCCTTTACCAACGAGTTATTAAACTTCCCTATTAGTCCTGGCCAAGTAGCGAATGTTCCCCAAGGCTGGTGGCATTATGAAGTTGCGACGGTTGATCAGACTCACCTTCTGGCCATTTTCGATGCTCCGGTCCCAGAAGCGATATTTGGTTCAGACATTCTGCGTCTGACGCCTGCAAGTGTGCTGGCCCATACGTATTGTCTGGATGAGAACAAGGTTAAAGAGACGTTAGCTCCTATTCAAAAGACGGTATTCATTGGACCGCCTGCAGATTGTGCAACTCAAGTGTCACCAGCTGACGATAACATGCCTAAACCAAACAGTCAGCCGAACCTCCAACCAAATATCCAACCAAACGTTCAGCCTTATGTACAGATGCAATACGCGCCAAGTCCGGAATATATTTACCCCGATCCAATGAATCCAACGTATGGGCATAATCCAAATGCTGCTTATGTACCAGCAGAGTCCGAATATATGCCGTACACTGTACAGCGTCCTATTATTGGTAATGGTTGGAGATACTAATTATATTTCATAATTTTTTTTGAAATGAATGTCACAGATTCATCTGTTCATTTGTCTTCAGTATGTACACTACATTACGGAGGCGAATGAGATGAGTTTGAGAATGAATTACAGAGCAGCGAATCCGGGGGCTTTCAAGGCATTAATGGCAATGGAGCAGTTTTTATCGGGTCAATTTGAGGATAAAGTATTATATGAACTGTTAAAAATCAGAGTTTCACAAATCAATGGCTGTGCCTTCTGTCTTGATATGCATGCCAAAGATCTGATGAAGCTTGGTGATTACGCAGATCATATCCTGCTGCTTAGCGTTTGGCGCGAAGCTCCTTTATTTACGGAAAAAGAACGTGTTATGCTTGAACTGGCTGAAGCTGTGACCCGAATTTCTGAACAAGGGGTTTCACTGGAATTATACAATAAGGTCCGGGAACACTTTAGTGAAGAAGAACTGGTAGATCTGGTTATGGCGATTAATACCATTAACAACTGGAACCGAATTGCAATCACGACAGGCATGTATCCAGGCTGCTTTAATTAAAAATTTCAAATACCGCTTCCAGAGGAGGCCTTCATATGAATCCTGATAAACTCACCACTGAACCGGAAGAGTCTTCTCTGGAAGTTGGTGAACTGTATATCCGTTATAAAGCATATGCGTTCTCCATTGCTTATCGAATGCTTGGGAGTGTTGTGGAGGCTGAGGATGTCGTACAGGACTGCTTTGCAGGGCTGCATAGCAAATCTGACGAGGTTATCCGTAATCCCAAATCCTACATTGCCAAACTTGTAGTAAATCGAAGCCTGAATCTGCTGAATTCCGCGCGCAATCAAAGAGAACACTATGTTGGTGAGTGGCTTCCGGAGCCGATAGGCGAGACAGTGGATCTGCCTGAGCAGACCTATGAGCAGAAAGAAATGATCTCCTATGCTTATATGGTACTGCTGGAACGTTTGACGCCCGTGGAGCGGGCTGTATTTGTACTTCGAGAAGCCTTTCAGTATGAGTACCGGGAGATTGCTGATTGGCTTGGCAAAACGGAGAGCAATTGCCGACAAATTTTTAGTCGGGCCAGACGTAACCTGCCGGATCAACTTCCGGATAAGGTCCAGACCACCACAGATGATGCTACTAAAGAAAAATTGCTCGCACGTTTCACGACTGCCTTTCTTGCTTATGATGTGACGGCCATGCTCGATCTGCTCTCTGAACAACCTGTATTCACTGCTGACGGTGGTGGGAGGGTACATACGGTGATGAGAACGATGAAGGTTCACAAGGGTGTCCTAGCTCTTCTGACTTCACGGCGTGTGCTTACCCGATTAAGGGAGCGGGAGTGGGTGCCAACGATTATCAATGGAGAAGTCCAGGTTGCACTCCTGAACAATGGTGAGGTAAGCGAAGTCATATGCCTTCAGTCCGACTTGTCCGGTCAACGAATTGAGGCCGTTTATCTGGTTGTGAATCCAGATAAATTGAAGACCATTGCAGCAGGAGGTCATTGAACGGCAACGGAGAAGAAGAAGTGAACAATTAAAAGCGGCTTGCTCCTATTAACGGAACAGCCGCTTTTGTGCTATGCAAGTATGGATTCCAGTATCGGCATAATGTTTTTCAACGGACCTCATAGTAGTACCGAACTCAGATAAATTTGATTCTCGCGGAGTACGTGGTATGATCCTAATGTGGTGATTAATTCAATTTTAGGATGAGGATGGAAGTGATCATTCGCAATTTCCGAAAATAAGTGAGGTAGGCACTATTGAGACAGCTGAATTATTTTAAAGTTTTTATTTTCCTAAGCGTAGTTACTGTAGTGACAGTAGGACTGTACTTTGCAGCTGCTGATTGGCTGGACCAACGTTATTACCGATTTCTCATCTGGAATCTGTTTTTGGCTTGGATTCCTTTTTCTTTCTCTTATATATCATATGTCTTCAGTGCATCGAAGTGGAGAGCTGCTCCATGGCTTGCGGTGGCAAGTGGGCTCTTATGGTTGTTGTTTTTCCCGAATGCGTCATATATCGTAACGGATCTTGTTCATCTGACGGCGCGAAGCTCCCGTTATTATGTTGGCAACGGTCTGGATTACAAGTACTGGTACGATCTGATTGTCTTGCTGATGTTTGTCTGGACAGGGCTGCTGCTTGGTTTTTTGTCCATGTATCAGCTTCAAGAAGTTATTTATCGGAAAATGGGAAATGTGGCATCATGGGTCTTTGTATTGGCGGGTTGTGCGTTGGGAAGTTACGGTGTATTGCTCGGCAGGGTCTACCGACTTAACAGCTGGGATGCACTAACTAACCGTGATACGCTGTTTAATTTAATGATAGAAAGTATCAGTCGTCCATCGCTTGCGTTTTGCCTGTTTTTTGGCGTATTTGTTCTTACCATCTACTTGACGCTGTATTATCTCGTTAATGCGAAGTCTACATATAAAAAGTGATTATTAACTGCCTGGGCTTTCTTCAGATGTCGAGAGACAAGAAGATATTCTCATTAATGTCGCTAATCTAGCGGCTTTTTTATTTTATCGGAAACATTCAACCAGAGGGCAGGATATTTTAGTGGTAAAAAAACAAACAAAACCATAAGAAATAGCGTTTATTAAATGACATGTTTCTAAATAAAGCTATACTTGGAATGTATGGGTTATTAAACTAAATGAGGTGAATATATGAAAAAGTTATTGTTAAATAACTTGTTTGTTTATTTGGGATTATTACTAATAATGGTCTTGGTCTTTATATTAGGGCTAAAATATCAACAATATTTACAGTTAGAAGCTCAGAAGACGTATCAACTTCAAGCTAGTATTGTTTTCTCTGTCCTATTTCCAATGTTCATTGGCGTATTACTCGGTTTGATAAGATTATTAGATTTAATGCGAAAGCCTGGAGAATGGAAAATAAATTGGATTAAACTCTGTATATTCGGCATACCTTCACTCTATGTCTCTATAGTTCCGCTGTTGTATTGGTCTAGTCTACCTATTTCTTATTATGATTTAACCTTGGGTTATCTATTGATCACTTCTGGAACAACACCTCATACCATATGTGGGATTATATTCGGTTTTTTATTATTTTACGTCATCGAAAGGAAGGTCATAGAAAGATAGAATCCGGAATATCTAAGTGGTGATGAAAAGAGGAGAGCATGAAAAAATCAGACTGGTTTAAAGTAATTTTAATATTCTCACTGCTCGGGAATTTGGCGTTTTTTCAAAATCATGAACGTGCAGGCAGGAAACAAGAAATTAAAAATGAATTATTGAATTCTTCCATTTACAGAGATCTAGCTCAACTTGAAGAGGCGATTCAGTACCAAATCGATCATAATTGGCAAAATGAAACCCTTGTTACAGAGAAACTTGATGATGCCCTTGATTCTATTCTCTTAAATCATGGAATGGAGGAAGACAATTATAAAGATGATACGTTCTTGGAATTGCTCGACTACTTGGATAAGTTCAAGTATAGTGAAGAACTTTTTGATGTGAGTTTAAACGATGAGCAGCGTGCTAATTTCATTTATTTAGGCGAGAAACTCCGTTCAAACGGGTGGAGCTTTGAAAAGGGGTTTGATTTAAAGTGGGATGTATTTGAAACAAAAGTAAAGGGGCTTATAGCGGAATCATAATAGGATAGAGAAAAGCTACATATTGGGGAGATATGGTGTTAAGAAAAGAAATGAAAAAGAAGATAGGTGAATAATAATGACCAATATAATGGATGCAGCACGTAAAGTGGAAGAACTAATGGATTCTAAGGATTTTTCAGGTGTAGTTTTGTTAAAACAAAACGGACAGACACTCTTGAATCTGAGCCGGGGATACGCGAATCGCAGCGATGAGCTTTTCAACCAGATCGATACCCGATTTGGAATTGCATCAGGGTGCAAAATTTTCACGGCAGTGAGCATATGTCAACTGATTGAACAGGGCAGGCTGTCATATGACATGAGGCTTGCAGAGGCATTAAATATTGATTTTCCTCTGTGGCATAAGGAGATTACCGTTCATCAACTATTAACGCACACCTCAGGCATACCGGATTACTTTGACGAAGAGGTCATGGAGGATTTCGCTAAATTGTGGAAAGAGCGGCCCGTCTATTCCATGCGTAATGGGAGCGACTTTTTACCGATGTTCCAGCATCTGCCGATGAAGGCAGCTCCGGGTGAACGTTTCCACTATAATAATGCGGCATTTATCGTGTTAGGCTTAATTGTGGAAGAACAATCGGGACAACCTTTCACCGAATATGTACAGGAACACATTTTTAAACGTTGCGGAATGACGAATTCCGGTTATTTTTTGACCGATCAGCTTCCACGAAACACAGCAATTGGATATATCGACAACGAGGATGGAACCTGGAACACCAACATATTCTCAATCCCAATCAAGGGCGGGGCCGATGGTGGGGCGTATACAACAGCACCTGATATGATTTGTTTCTGGGATGGACTGTTAACTTATCAGTTATTGAGTGAATCGACAACACAACATTTGATTACACCTCATGTACATGAAGAAGGAGAGACTTACTATGGACGTGGTGTTTGGGTTGATCAAAAAAATGAAGGGATATTCAAAATACATGTCATGGGATTTGATCCTGGCGTGTCGTTCATGTCTTCGGTATATCCTGAACATGCTGCGCAACTGGTCGTTCTCTCCAATAAGGAGTCAGGTCCGTATCCGATAACGCGTGCAATTGAAGAGACACTTTTTGAGGTGTAACGAAGTAAAAATGTACGAGAGTAACCCCAACCGATCGGAAAATATCCGGTCATGGTTGGGGTTATACGGGGTTACATATAAACTGATAGATGCGGTCTACAATAGGCTAAGTAAATGCGGAGCGATCAATCTAGGGAAAACATCCAGAGGAGGCTTTTCCTTTTTTCGCTTGTCGTTCGTCAGGACCGTAACAAGCTCAAGCTCAGGAACAATGTATACAAACTGACCGCCGAATCCACGGGCGTAATAATAGTCAAGTACAGTTATGTTTCGGTCAGCGCTGTTAATGGAGGTAGACTCTGACAAATGCGATGGTGTACGTTCTTCACTATATTCAGATCGTTCATCCCTCTTGCAAGTATCGACCCACCAGTGCCAGCCGTAGCTCCCACGATTCGGTGGTGTCACGGTAATGAATGCTTCTGTGGAACGGTTAACCAGTTCACTTGAAATCAAACGCTCACCATGCCACATGCCTTCCTGCAAAAAGAGCTGACCGAATTTCAGCAAATCATCGGGCAGCATCTTTAACCCGAAGCCTCCTGTATGTACACCCTGAGGATCACACTCCCACTGATACTCCGTAATCCCCAATGGACCAAACAAATACCGTTCAGCGAATCCGGCTACACTCATTCCAGTATGCTGCATTAGAATGGCCGCAAGTATTTGCGATACCCCCGAATTGTATTCCATGTGTGTTCCGGGTGTATGACTGAGACGTTGTTCCAACGCAAAGTTCACCCAATGCTCCGTGCGTGTCATACGTGGAAACGAATTCTGTCCACCAAACTCATCCCAGTTGAAGCCGGCTGTCATGGTGAGCAGCTGTTCCAGAGTAATTTGCGGTTTGCGGGGGTCAGGATCTGAAACCAGCGCCGGAAAAAAGGCAGACAGTGGAGTAGATGCATCTGGCAGCCAACCGTGATCCATAGCGATACAGATAAGTGCAGACAGCACGCTTTTGGTGCAAGAATTAACTTTGGCGATCTGGCTTGCTGCTTCCTTATTGCGATAATGCTTGTATATGCTCTCCCCTTGCATGCTGACGAGACAGCTTCGCAGATCCAATGACGGAATATGTTGTTGAAAAATAGATTGTACGGATGAAGGATTCATAATGTTCCTTTCTGAGGCTGTTTATAAAATAGGTGTTCATAATATTAGCATAGGAAAGTGCTGAGCTCAAATGAAGTAAAGGAGATGAGATCCATTTAGGCAAAAATATATATCGAAGTTATAATAGAGTAGATGCTTATAAGTAATTTTCATATCAATATATACCAACTGGGAGGGTACACCTGTGTTCAAAATTGGAAGTCAAGGAACGTTTGAAACGCTGCCTGATTTCGCCATGGCGATCTATAAGGGAGACACTGCTGCCGTAGAAGAAAAGATCAGAGAGGGTGTGGATCTGGATGCACCTATCTCTCTCAGCAAATACATAGCATTGACACCGCTTGATCTTGCTTTGATCACCAATCATCAGAAGATCATAGAGTTATTCGTAGAGAACGGCGTCAATCTCAATATGAAGGATAAACCATCTATTCTTACCGCAGCCAGATATGGCGGAGAAGAGGTCGTCCGGTATCTGCACCAAAAGGGTGCGAAGTTGACTGGTTTAAACAAGGTGAAATCGAGTGCGTACGATGAAGCCTATTACGGCAACAAAAAGAATATAGCTGTACTGAACGAGCTTGGACTGGATATTCGCAAATATGGTGGGAAAACATTGCGCACAGCAGTGTCTGGCCATGATATGAGAACGATACAGTACTTGCTGGATGAAGGGGTAGACATTAACTATAATGAACCGGATATGGTGTACCCTTATAGGCCAACCCCGCTTACTGTCGCTGCTCGTAACAACAATATGAAGATGGTTCAATTTCTCGTGGAACAGGGGGCAGATGTGACCATCCAGGAAAAGGACGGGGAACGGGCATACACGATTGCGGTTAGTCAAAAAAATGACGTGATGGCCGATTACTTAAAGGCTCGCGAACCGAAGGAATTCCATGACTTAAGTAACAAGTTGCATGCGTTAAAGCCTTACAAGCTGCCGAAGGAACTTGTTCATTTTCTTAAAGAAGGACCGCGGAGAGTGGAATTGCCTGATAACGAATCAGGGATTACATATGTAGATTTCTTTAGTCTGTTAGATACTGTGGAGATGAAGATGGGCAGACAGAAACTGCTTCGTTTATCTGCGGATGTAGATCAATACTCCCATATTCATCTCGTCTGGAATCCCAGTAAAAAGCTTATTGGTTACGTTGATTTAGAACATCAGGAATATGCAAACCTCGGAACGTTTGATGCATTTATAGGGGAACCTGTACCATTTATCGAAGCGATTTTAAACTAGAAGACATTATGTATACTTTTCATAACGGAACGACGAAATTACATTTACGCGTCTTTTGCATTCTAAATGCCTAAAGGCGTTTTTTTGCCTGGAGCAGAAATAATTTTTTTAGGAAAAATAACACGGGAAAAATGAACTATTTTGATGCGGAAAGAGGTTAGAAATGGTAAAATAGCAATGCTTAAACAAGAATTCCGTAGAATAATATATAGTCGTTTTAACTAGTTCGTTTAATAATGAGATTTTAGAATCATAGCCTGATTGAGCTTTTGTAGTAATCATATACTGAAGTGAGGAATTGAACATGGCAATTATTGATGTAATTAAGTATGATGGCTCACCCGATGTGTTTGCCTGGAAGCATCCAGAGAACGAACTGGGAACTTGGACCCAACTGATTGTGAATCAGTCACAACAAGCCATACTTTTCAAGGATGGGAGGGCGCTAGATTTATTTGGTCCAGGACGCCATACGTTAAGTACCGCCAATATTCCGATTTTAAACCGGATTGTTAACCTACCGTTCGGTGGGAAGTCACCTTTTGCAGCAGAAGTATGGTATGTAAACCAAGTAAGCGCTCTGGATGTCAAATGGGGAACAGCGAATCCGATTCAGATTCAAGACCCCAAATATAACATTATCGTTCCTGTAAGGACTTTTGGTCAGATGGGAATCAAAATTGCTGATTCACGCAAATTTCTGGTCAAGTTGGTAGGAACATTGCCTGAATTTAACCAAATCAATCTGGTCAATTATTTCCGCGGGTTGATCATTATGAATATTAACTCCATGTTGTCTTCCTACTTAGTACATAGAAAAGTTAGTGTCTTGGAAATCAACGCCTATATCGCAGAAATATCCCGACATTTTGCAGATACAATAGCTTCAACATTTGATGAGTTTGGCATCGAATTAATTAATCTGTATATACACAATATCAATCTGCCTGAAGAGGACCCTTCCGTCATCCGGTTGAGGGAAGCACTGGCACGCAAAGCCGAGATGGATATTATCGGATACACCTATCAGCAGGAACGCTCTTTCGATACGCTTGAAGGGGCAGCCAAAAATGAAGGAAGCATGCAGTCCGACATTATGGGTGCAGGGCTTGGAATGGGTATGGGTGTTGGTCTCGGAGGTTCCTTCAGCAGTGAAATGTCCCAAATGTCACGGGTAATGTCTACTACTGAAACGCCAACCATGCATATGTGCGAGCACTGCCACCATCCGAATCAGGAACAAGCCTCTTTTTGCAGTAAATGCGGTAAGTCTTTGAAAAAGGAAGCAGCCTCAACGGATTGCAATAATTGTGGACATTCATTACAAAAGGGGACCAAATTCTGTCCTAATTGCGGTGACAAATATCATGCATGCCCTTCGTGCGGAGCAGATAATCCGGAGACCGCTGTAGAATGTATTCAGTGTCATCAGCCCATGCCAAGTCCTTGTCCAAAATGTAGCCACATGAATTCTGGAAATACCAAATTTTGCGGCAATTGTGGCACCAATCTGGCATTAAAATGCAGTCAATGTCAGCATGAAGTGAAACCGGGTCAGAAGTTCTGTCTGGATTGCGGACACAATCTGCAAGAGGGGGGACAGGTCTAGTGACTACGAAACAAAGTAATTTCCTGATTTTAAATGCGATCTATCTGATCTGTATCGTGGTAATCTCTGTCGCTTCATTTACGATATTCAATGATGCGGTTGGCTCGGTTGCATTTTGGATCAATCTGGTCGCTTCCTATGTGGCGATTACCGCTATCTGGATATATGTACGTTATATCATGAGGAATTTGGAACAGGTTAAACGGTTTGTGCCTGGTTATACAGCATTGGGTGTAGTTGCAGTCATGTACCTCCTTTGTGTAGTCTTTTACTCTCTATTCACAAGCATAGCTCATCTTTCGCTTCGCTTATTCACGTTAGTACATATCGTAACATTGGCACTGGCATTGGTTCTGTGCGGCATTATTATAATTTATATTCGAAATACGCAACGTCAGGAAGCAGGCATGCAAACGAAAATGGTAACCCTGCAGCTAATCGAAAAAGCTCTTCAACAATTACATCATACGCTGGGAAATCCTCTAACAGCATCCGTGGATGAGCAGAGGAGAGATGTCAAATCTCTCATTGAGCTAGTAAGATACAGTGATCCCATTACTCCAGATTCACTTACATATAATGATCACCAAATTTTGCTGGATATTGAATTAATGAATAGTGAAATTGCCAATCAATATGCTTCCGGTGAAGGGGTTAACAGCGAGCGGCTTGCTGGGCAATTATCACAATTAAAACACCGGTTAACTGAGCGGAATCGACAATTAATCGCTAGCAAATCATGAGTTTTCAGGAGGAAAAGCTGTGAAAAAATTTTTCGGGATCATCTTAATTTTGATTTCATCGCTAACTATTCTTTTCTCGCTGTTTTTAGTATCAGAAGGCACGGATGTTGCCGTCATTAGTACCATTATATTCTTTGTACCTGGTGTTATCGTGCTTGTTACGGGGATTAAAATGTGCAGTAAACCGAAGTTTCACTCTCACGCGTATGCCGCTGATACTTATCACCACCACTCCAATCATGATGAGTATTATGAGGAAGAATATCATGAAGAGTATGAACAATATGAACAATATGAAGATGAGTTTGAGAAACCCCAAGAGGCTGTTTCGGTAAATTGCCCCGGATGTGGAGCCAAAGCAAAAGTATATCCGAATATGTCGACAGAATGTGAATACTGTGGAACGACAGTTCGAATATCCTGAAGCGAAAATCTATCCTAAACAATCAACAGATTGTGAGTATTGTGGAACGACGCTGCGGGCATCTTGATCTGGCTCGACTGAAGTGTAATTCAATTCTTTAGGATAAAGTTTGCGTACAAAAACCTAAATTAGAATATTATAGGCATTCAAAAACGCCTCAGACCTCATTTCCATTCAGGTCGGGGGCGTTATTTATATTGCAGTCTGGGCTTTAAGAGTGCTAGAAAAGAAGTTTTATCAGGGTATCCCTTGATCATGGACGATACCAACAAGGATGTGGTCCTGACCGATCTGCTCAAATACCAGACGCAGTGTATGCCAATCTTTTCCCTCGGCGTCTGTGCCTTTAACATGGAATTCAACGAAATCATGATTGGCCTCAGGGTATATCTCGTGTAAATTACCAGGATGAGCATCTTTGCCAAGAAGAACATTTACAGCGTTTTCGCCATCATGAATAAAGTCCTTGTTATACACATATTTAAGATGATAATCGGCATAGGTCATTTTGATTTTGTTATCATCATTACCAGGTACGGTTCGCCATATATATCTGGTAGGATCCTTCAGTAGGTCGCTAATCTCATCTGGTGTGAACACCAGATCATTGACGGGGTCAATGTTGGCAAAAGGGGAGAAGCGGACTCCATCCTCTGAAGCCCATGAAGCTACAGTCTCCATGTCTTTTTCTTGAAGAGCTTTAATAATGCTAGTGGATGCTTCGGTGACGGAAAGTGGATGACCCTCCAGGGATTCACTGGACTTCTTGTTAGTTCTAGCTCCTTGTGATAATGCTTCACCTTCCGCCGCTGGATAGCTTTCCGTCTGGATTTCCTGTCGTTTCTGCAAGTTCTCTGAGGTTTGAATCTCCGAACGCTCCTCAGGAGCTGAACTATAGGCTGCCAGAGCTAAAGTGACTATGATCCCGAGTGCAAGATATGTGATTGTATTCCACTTCAAATGATAACCCCACCTTTCGGTCCTTATATGTTCTTACCCGCATATACGTCATGACTCACAAGAAAATAGAGACAGACCAAGGAAGAAAGATATGCACAGCTCCCCTTTTAACAGCATGATCTCAGTGCTGCGGGCATACATTACAACAATGAGATGTTTGCCCATAAGGAGGAAAAAATTAGCATGATCAATCCGATTTTGCAAATCCCGAATATTCAACTCGCAGGTGATTCCACTGCTGTACTGAACTATCAGCGAGACCCGCGAAATTATGTTACGCAGTTATTCGGGGAACAACTGCCCACCATTCAAAATGGCTTTTTCAATATACACATGAGCAAGGGGATTATTGTTCAGCCTCACTGGCATACCAACACGACGGAAATGATTGTACTGATTAGTGGAGAGATAACAACTTCCGTGTTTGATCCCTTTGCCCGCAGGCGAATTAATTATCATTTGAAACCCGGCCAAGTCTCCATCTTCCCCAAAGGATGGTTTCACTGGTTTGTGGCAGATACGGACGATGTTCACTTGCTGACCATCTTTGATCAGCCCACGCCTGATATTGTGCTGGGAGCAGACTTTCTGGCTGCAACACCTCCTGAGGTGGCGCATAGAGCCTACTGCATTGACGAAGAAGCCTATGCCCAAGCGGTTGCATCCATACAAAATGATGCGATCCTGGGACCGCCAATTGGTTGTGTGGAGTCCGTTTCGGACCAAGTGAATCCAGCATCCAAAACCAAAGGATGACTTTAGTTTCATTTCAGATCATGGCGGAGCCTGTGACCAGAATATACGTCTGGTTACTGGCTTTTGTTTTGCACAAATATACACAACCAAGTTTCTTGGTTAATATAGAATTAGCATGTAATCATACATAGGGTTAACGGAGGGGAACATGGATGACGACAATGGATTCAGTATTGCTGGAAAAAGCGATGAGTTATGCGCCCATTCTGATGTTTGATCAGAACGAACCGTTTTATCCGGATCTGGTTGGTATTTCACTGCTCGAGAAACCTGGTCCTTCACCTTCGTTAAGGCGGGAGATCCTTTTCCCGGTTGAGGCCGTGCAATTTGTGATTGAGTATGCGATATGGTGGGATTATGAGATAGGGCACCTGTATGAAATGGAACATGTATGGGTCTATGTGGGTCACGATGGAGAGGTAGTGGATTGTGAAGCCAGTTTTCATGGTAAAGTACTGCGCGGGATGCTGAGGGATCGGGTGAATATGGTTGATCGTCACGTCTGTCTCTATTCACAGCCAGGTAAGCACGCGTTCTCCCCGCTTCCTGTCGTGTTTGAGCTGCTTCCCGATTTGTATTCCGCTGCAGGTATCCAAGCCGGATGTGACGGTCTCTTGGTAAACGACTTGTTCCAAAATTATTATGAGACCAATGGAGTCATTGATGCACGAGTAAGGAAATATCTCCAGACCAAAGCCTTTGTGCCGGCAATGCAGTTTGAGGAGTATATACTTGGACCGGAGAAGTTTATCCTATGGGACGAGTTATTTGAGATAATTCCACAGCGAATCAAGAGCCGTCTGCTGGAGCTGGAGCAAATGTATGGAACATCATGAGCTTTCTGCAGCGCAAAGTTTTACAAGAGTACAACAATAAATAAAAATAACTAAAGCAATAATCGCTATCAAGATCAATAATAAGTGCTTCTTTTCCTTATCAGGAGTAGAAGCACTTATTTGTGTTAAGGAGTTATTTAACTTTTAAAAATGAGATCCATAAATCGGTTGGCCGCCAGGGAAATAGGCATATTCCGTTTGGTCATAATCCCCACATGTGAAGGGGGAAGAGGGACATCGAGCTGAATTTCAAACAGTGAACCTTCTTCCAGCTCTTTGAAGATAAATTCACGGGTTACATAAGAAATACCCAATCCCCGCCGTGCAAATTCAATGAGCAGATCCACGCTTCCGACCTCAATTTCAGGCTTCAGTGTGTAACCGTAGCTATTAAACAATTCCGTTATGGCCATACGAACCCGGCTGTTCCGCGAGAAGAGAATAAGCTGGTGCTCAAGCAGCATATCCAGTGTCATCACTTTGTCCTTCAACTGAGCATAACGTTCGCCCGCGACGAAGCAATCCTTGAGCTGTATGCTTTCACGGACCTCCAGCTGTGGATCAACAATCGGCATCCGTACAACACCGAGATCAATTTTGCCCTCTTTCAGAAACGTAATGACTTCCGGCGTTGTCCCATGACTTAGATGCAGCTTAATGTTGGGATAGAGGGTATGGAATTCTTCCAGGTAAGCGAGCATGTAATGTTTGAACAAGGAGTCACTGCCGCCGATTCGAAGCTCTCCACTGTCCAAACTTTTCAATGCAGCCATTTTCTCTTCTGCTAGAGAAATCAGAATCTGGGATTGTTCAATATAGGAATATAGGCTAACGCCTTCCTGCGTCAATGCCACCCCTTTGGAATTCCGATAAAACAATGTAAGGCCGAAACTTTCCTCCAGCTGCTTGATGGCATGGCTGACACTGGGTTGAGTGATATAGAGTGCCTTGGCAGCTTGAGTCAAACTTCCGGTTTTGGCGGCCCAATAAAAGACTTTATATAACTCATAATTTGTTGTCATAGATATTGTCTATAGCTCCTGTGAAATATATTAATTACTTGTATGGCTATAAAACGTATTATAGTGTAACTACAGAAAAGAAACCAGAGTTACTTGGAAGGAGAACGGTGAAATGGAACCAACGAGCATTATTTTATTTGGTGCTACTGGCGATCTAGCCAAAAGAAAAATATATCCTGCCTTATACAATTTATATATTGAGCAGAAACTTCCTGAAACCTTCTCACTGATTGGCCTGGGCCGCAGAGAATGGTCTGATGAATTTTTTCAGGCACAAGTTGAAAAGTCACTGAATGAATTCTCTAGACGCAAGCCGGATCCAGAACGTGTGAAGTTGTTCGTGCAGGCTTTTCGATACAATGTATTGAATATTAGCCATAAGGAAGATTATATACAGCTGTTAAAATTGGTTGAACAGAGAGAAGCAGAGCTGGGCATTCCGTCCAATCGCCTGTTCTATCTGTCTGTCGGCCCAGAATTCTTCGAACCGATCGCCGAAAATATCCAAAGCAGCGGACTTGGATCCACTGAAGGCTGGAAGAGACTCGTAATTGAGAAACCGTTCGGTCATGATCTGCAATCGGCCCGTGATCTTAATCGCAAACTGAGTGAGGCGTTCACGGAAGAAGAGATCTATCGGATTGACCATTACCTCGGCAAACCGATGGTACAGCGTTTGGAAACCTTGCATCAGAGCAATCCGATCATGAAAGCATTGTGGAACAACCGTTACATCTCCAACGTGCAAATCACGGCCAACGAGACTGTTGGCGTGGAGGAACGTGCTTCTTATTATGATCATGTAGGAGCCGTGCGGGATATGTTCCAGAATCACATGCTGCAATTGCTCATGATGATGGCCATCCAGCTTCCATACAACAGCACGACCGAAAAGGTTGGGCAGAAGAAAAAGCATATTATGGAATCGATCGAGCCGCTGCAGAAACAAAATGTGGGTGCAAGCGTGATTCGTGGACAATATGCTGAAGGATCCATCCAAGGCAAAGCGGTAAGCGCGTATGCTGCCGAGCCGGGCGTTGCCGAAAATACAATGAACGATACCTTTATTGCTGCGAAATTGCAGATTGATGATTTCTTCTGGCGCGGGGTTCCATTCTACATCCGCACAGGTAAACGAATGAAGGAGAAATCAACACGTATCGTCATCGAATTCAAGGAACCGTCTGGTCAATCAAATGCAGCGAAGAGCAATGGCTCTAAGCCAAACCTGCTTGTCATTGAAATGAGTCCTGATCAAAGCATGACACTTCAGCTCAATGCGAGCGACCCTCAGAACAAAGGGGAATTCAAGCCGGTTCACATTGATTTGGCACCTGATCGGGAAGATCTGGCCGAAGCATATGAGAACCTGATTCGTGACGCGCTCCAAGGGGATCCAACGTTCTTCGCTCATTGGGATGAAGTTGAATTGTCCTGGGCTTGGGTTCAACCAATCTTGGAGGCATTTGAGGAAAATCTGCTGCCGCTTCATCTCTACCCTGCAGGTAGCTATGGTCCTGTGGAATCAGACGAGATGCTTGCTGCCGAAGGTCATCACTGGTGGTTCGATGAGCCGTCAGTACAATTCGCTGAAGATGCACTGGCTGCACCACTCGCTGTAAATTCAAACTTGTAATTCAAAAAACAAATTAACTGGAGGGTTTTAACATGAAATTTTTCATCGATACAGCAAACTTGGAAGACATCAAAAAAGCATACAAAATCGGCGTCCTGTCCGGTGTAACAACTAACCCATCATTGGTAGCCAAAGAAGGCATTAAATTTGAAGATCGCATTGAGGAAATCTTGCGTGAAGTACCTGAAGTTGAATCCGTATCTGCAGAAGTAACACCGGATGCCCTTACAGCTGAAGAAATGATCGCCCAAGCGAACGAACTGATCAAAATCAACAATAACGACAAAAACATTACAATTAAGCTGCCAATGACACTTGCAGGACTTGAAGCTTGCCGTTACCTCACCAAAAAAGGTGTGAAAACGAACGTAACGCTGATCTTCACTGTGAATCAGGCACTCCTTGCAGCACGTGCAGGCGCTACTTATGTATCTCCATTCCTCGGACGTCTGGATGATATTTCGGAAGATGGTGTTCAATTGGTTGCCAAAGTAGCTGAATTGTTCCGTACACATAACCTGGATGCTCAAATTATCGCAGCTTCCGTAAGACATCCAGACCACGTTACACGTGTAGCTATGGCTGGAGCACATATTGCTACGGTTCCATTCTCTGTCATTGAACAAATTTCCAAACACCCACTGACGGATCAAGGCATGGATAAATTCGCAGCGGACTGGAAAAAAACAGTTCAATAAGGGTAACTTCTGATTAGTGAATTCAATCAGACTAAACGTTTCCTATAAAACAAAGAGCATGGGGAGGACATAATGAGTAAACAACAGATTGGTGTTATTGGACTTGCAGTAATGGGCAAAAACTTGGCCCTGAATATCGAAAGTAAGGGATTTTCCGTATCGGTGTTCAACCGTTCGCCGGAGAAAACGAATGATCTTCTGAAAGAAGCTGAGGGAAAAAACCTGACTGGTGCGTTCTCCATTGAAGAGTTCGTGGCATCCCTGGAATCCCCGCGCAAAATTCTGATCATGGTTCAAGCCGGTAAAGCGACTGACGCGACGATTGAACAATTGCTGCCTCATCTGGATGAGGGCGATATCATTATTGATGGAGGTAACGCCTACTTCCCTGACACGCAACGTCGCAGCAAAGAGCTGGAAGAGAAAGGATTCCGTTTCATTGGCGCTGGTGTATCCGGCGGCGAAGAAGGCGCACTGAAAGGCCCAGCAATCATGCCAGGTGGTCAAGAAAGTGCATACGAACTGGTTGAACCGATTCTGACAGCGATCTCTGCCAAAGTTGGCGATGATGCCTGCAGCACATACATCGGACCAGACGGTGCCGGACACTACGTCAAAATGGTGCACAACGGTATTGAATACGGAGATATGCAGTTGATTGGGGAAGCATACCACCTGCTCAAATCCGTTCTGAATGTTTCCGTTGAGGAACTGCACGAAATCTTCACAGAGTGGAATCAAGGCGAACTGGACAGCTATCTGATTGAGATTACGGCGGATATCTTCTCCAAATACGATCCGGAAACCGGCAAACCGATGGTTGACGTTATTCTGGATGCGGCCGGACAAAAAGGTACAGGCAAATGGACAAGCCAAAGCGCGCTGGATCTCGGCGTACCATTGTCCATGATTACAGAATCCGTATTCTCCCGTTTCCTGTCCGCGATGAAGGACGAGCGTGTAGCTGCGAGCAAAATCCTGAATGGACCGAAAGCCGAAGCGTTCTCCGGCGATAAAAAAGCGTTCATTGAAAGTGTACGCAAAGCATTGTTCGCAAGTAAAATCGTATCTTATGCACAAGGCTTTGCCCAAATGCGTGCGGCTTCCGACGAGTATGGCTGGGATCTGAAATACGGTAACATCGCGATGATCTTCCGCGGCGGCTGCATTATCCGTTCACAGTTCCTGCAAAACATCAAAGAAGCTTATGACAAAGATGCAGAACTCAAAAACCTGCTTCTGGATCCATACTTCCAAAATATCGTTGAATCCTACCAGGATGCTTGGCGTGAAGTTGTAGCAGCTGCTGTAAAACAAGGTATTCCGGTACCTGGCTTCTCCAGCGCGCTTTCCTACTACGACAGCTACCGTACAGAGCGTTTGCCTGCAAACCTGCTGCAAGCGCAACGTGACTACTTCGGTGCTCACACCTTCAAACGTGTGGACAAAGAAGGTTCATTCCACTTCCAATGGATGGATACAAACGAGTAAGATCTGTTGATTCAATGTACTGAACAGAACAAGCAAGCATGCTTGCATCGTTTAGAAGTGTGATATTCTAGACGAATGCAGGCATGTTTTTTTATTTTAACTAGGTACCATACTACTCAATATTATCAATTGCGAGTGGTTGGAATTTAAGCATCCCCAAATTGTAATAAAATGTACGTATCTATGCTGGTGAAGGTGATGCCTCGACCCTGCAAACTGCGTTATACTGGTTCAGACAGACTACTAGTTATCGTTTGTTTGGTGTAAATTCAGCAATCAACTTACTGACGTGGAGGTTAACCGGAGCATGTTCGTATTGGCAGGCATTTTGTTTTTGGTGGTATACGGTTTATTGGTGTTTTACATAGGTTGGAGCGGCTGGAGCTGGATGAAGCCTGTCGTGTCAGCCAGATTTCGATGGTTCTATATTGTGGCCCTTGTATTTCTTGCAGTTTCATTCATTCTGGCCCGGCTGTTTGGAAGTATATCCTTCTTAAGTGTGATTGGTTCTTACTGGCTTGCAATTTTTTCGTTGCTGCTGCTGATCTTGCCCGTTATTCATTTAACATTGTGGTTGCTCCGATTAACGCGGATTCCCAGACATCACACGCAGAAGTGGGCGGGTGTAGTTACTTTGGTGTTACTTCTCTCTACGATGGCATACGGGATCTACAATGCGTATAGTCCAGTCGTCAGAGAGTACAGCATTCAGATTGATAAAAAGGTGGAAGGAATCGACAGTCTCAACATTGTTATGGCTGCCGACATGCATTTTGGACTTCTATCAGGACCGGCACATGCCAAGCGCATGGTGGAGGAAATTAACGCTTTGAAGCCTGATTTGGTCCTCTATCCCGGTGATATTATCGATGACAATCTGGACATGTACCTGGGTAGTGGCATCGCAGATATTATCAGTGGTATCCAGGCGCCTTACGGAGTCTACGCTTCATTGGGCAATCATGACAAGTTCGACGGTCCGATTGAAGATCTGATTGCTGCACTGGAGAAGAGCAATATGCAGGTTCTCTACGATGATAAGATCATATTGGACGACAAAATCACTTTGATTGGACGGAAAGACAGAACGGAAGACGATCGTGCTGAAGTGGCAACGTTGATACAGGATACCGATCTCAGCAAGCCGGTGCTGATGATGGATCATCAGCCGTATGATCTGGATATTGCGGAGCAGAATCATGTAGATCTGGTTGTGTACGGTCACACCCACCGTGGCCAGATTGCACCAGCTCAATTCATCACGCAGGCGATCTACGAGAACGATTGGGGTTACTTACAAAAAGGTTCGATGCATTCCATTGTGACCTCGGGTTATGGCTTTTGGGGACCGCCAATCCGCACGAGCAGTCGCTCTGAAATTGTTCAGATTCATGTGACATTCCAACAATAATAGTAAAAGGCCCTTCAAAGGAAGGGTCTTTTTTTATGGAAGTGTCTTTGCTTTAAGCAAACCAAAAGCATCTAACCTGTGTTTATATAAATAGAGCTTATATATTTCGGAAACTAGGATATTAACATACATACTTCTAAGAAAGAGATGATCAGTTGAACACAAAAAGACATTCCCGAATAAGAAATCGATTAGTGCCCGTCATGGGTCTGATGTTGGTTATATTGGCTGGCTATCTCTACTGGATTAGAGACCAGTCCCAGATTCCTGAAGTTGCTTTTGAGACGATTGAACTTGCTCAGGCACCACCTGAGGTCATGGAGGTAATTGAAGACGAAGCGGGCAAAGCCAGAAAATTTGAAGTGTTAGCTGCTGAGCATGAGGGGTGGATTTACGTCTATTATGGCATTGATGAAATTGAATATTCAACTGTAGATGTGAAGTTAACGGAGTTAAAGAAACAGTACCTCGCAGAAATAATTGTATTAAATGCAGTAAGCGAAGAATGGATTAACAGTTATAAGCTTGTGCGATTTCAACCGTTAAGTGACAAGCCTTTGCTTTCTAAAGTAACAGATGATACCCGAATGAATTAGAATAACTAGTATTTATTAATAAGGTTTCACACCACTGTACGATGGCAATACTCTATAGGGGTAAACAAGTAAATAGCTGATAGAAAGTAAATTGCTAAGATTAAAGCCCTAATAAAAAGGATTTTTCTATGTAATTAGCCGATGTAAATAAGACAGTGGTAGCATTTTTGGTTGACACCGTTTTCAGGTTGTGATAAATTATACCCGAGGCTTGTTACCGGTAATGCGGGCAAAACCACTATGGAAATGATTTTATTATTTCTATTTTGGTTTTGCCCTTTTTTAATCCTCAAAAAAAACGGGTGGTCCAAAATGATTATTAAACAGATATTTAATAACAATATTGTCAGTACCGTGGATGACAAAAATCAGGAACTGCTGATCCTCGGCCGGGGTATCGGGTTTAAGTTCAAAGTCGGTGATGAGATTGATGAGGAACGGATAGAGAAAGTATTCCGTCTTCAGGATGCATCGATCTATGAGAAATTTAAGTCCATCGTCACAGAAGTGCCGATTGAAATTCTGCAGGCAACGGATGATATCGTAACGCTGGCGCGTACGCAACTGAATAAAACCATCAGTGACGGGATCTATGTCTCGTTGTCGGATCACATTCATTTTGCTGTCCAGCGAATGGTAAAGGGCATGATTACAAGGAATCCGCTTTCCTGGGAAGTGCAGCACTTTTACAAGGCGGAGTACGATGTCGCCCGAGAAGCGCTCACGCTGCTCAAGGAAAGACTGGATATTGATTTTCCCAAAGATGAGATTTGCAATATTGCACTGCATTTCATTAATGCGGAAGTCAATGATTCCATGAATGATGTGACTCATCTCATGCAGCTGCTTCAGGAAATCATGAACATTATCAAATATCACTTCAATGTCGAGTTGGATGAAGATAGCGTTAACTATTTCCGTTTCATCACACATTTGAAGTACTTCTGCCAGAGAGTCATCACGCATTCAACTCATGATGATGCAGAGGAGTATTTATACGAGGTGGTTCGGAAAAACTATCCGGAAACCTTCAAATGTATCGGCAAGATCGAAACGTTTATCCATAAGAATTATCAATACGACATGACACACTCGGAACAGTTATATCTCACGCTCCATCTGGAGCGGTTAATGAAAACCAAGCGAGAAAATTAGATGTTAACTGAATATCCCATGGGCTTGTTACTGTTCAATCAGGCAATACCCGAATGAAATGACGCGCACATGACGTGTCATATTCGTTCGGGTATTTTTTATTGGAAAATATGAGGAGGAAAACATCATGAACCATCAGGAAACGGCACAGGAAATTATCAAAGCCGTTGGGGGCACAAATAATATCAACTCGGTGTACCACTGTATTACCCGTCTTCGCTTTGAATTGAAAGACAATGACAAAGTGGATAACGGTACACTCAAGAAGCTGGACAAGGTCATGGGGACCAACATTTCCGGCGACCAGTTCCAGGTTATCATTGGTAATGATGTACCAAAAGTGTTTGATGCGATGGTCAAAGAACATCCAGCTCTGCAGCAGAGCCCGGAAAAGAAAGAGACCAAGTCGGATAACAAAAAAAATGTAATTCTTAAAATATTTGAAACGATTGCAGGCGTATTTGCACCCATGCTGCCAGCGATCACCGCTGCAGGTATGCTCAAAGGTTTGCTTGCCCTGTTTGTATCTCTCGGCTGGATGTCAGCAGGTACGGACACCTATCGTATTCTCTCAGCCATCGGTGATGGTGTATTCCATTACCTGCCACTGCTGATTGCAGTCAGCGCTGCCCGCAAGTTCGGCAGTAATCCGTTTGTTGCGATTGCATTAGGTACGGCGTTGATGTATCCGGATATGAGCACACTGCTCTCCAGCGGCGAATCCGTTGCTTTTATCGGCATCCCGGTAACGGCAGTAAGCTATGCATCATCGGTTATCCCGATCTTGCTGGCCGTATGGCTCATGTCCTATGTTGAGAAGTGGGTTGACCGCGTAATTCCGGCCGCTTTGAAGCTGCTGCTTGTTCCGTTGATTACTTTGCTTGTTATGGTTCCGGTTACGCTGATCGCGATCGGTCCATTGGGTACATTCGTAGGTAATGGATTGTCCGGCGGTATTAACTGGCTGCTGAATGAAGGCGGATTGGTTGCAGGTATCGTGCTTGGCGGTGCAATGGCGCTGATTATTATGACAGGAATGCACTATGCACTTGTTCCGATTATCCTGAGTAACATTGCTACACTGGGCTTTGATAAATTCTTGCCGCTGACGTATATCTCCAATATGGGTCAAGCCGGTGCAACTCTCGGCGTATTTTTCCGGGCAAAAGACAAAAAGCTCAAAACCGTTGCATTATCGACCAGCTTTACAGCCCTCATGGGTGTAACTGAACCGGCAATGTACGGGGTAAACATGAAATACAAAAAACCATTTGCTGCAGCCATGATCGGTAGTGCTGTAGGTGGCGGATTCGCACTGGCCTTTGGAGCCAAAGCTTATGTACTTGCGGGTAACGGCGGACTTCCTGGACTGCCTTCCCTGATTGGACAAACGTTCTGGTATTCCCTGATTGGTATGATTCTTGCTTTCGTGGTAGGTGCGATTATGTCCACGGTATTTGGAATTAAGGAAGAAGAAGGAGACGCAGAAGCGCTCGCTCAATTCTCACCTGGTGCTTCTTCTACGCCAGCAGCAGCGCCTTCCAATGAGGCAGCAGCAGTGAACGTGGATGATATGGGTGCACCAACACCAACAAGTGATGCGATAGCTGTAGCTCCGATGACAGGAAAAGCAATTCCGCTGAAAGAAGTCAATGATCCAACGTTTGGCGATGAATTAATGGGTAAAGGTATTGCATTTGTTCCAAGCGTAGGCGAGCTCGTATCTCCAGTGACAGGAACAGTTATGAATGTGTTCAAAACGAAACATGCGATCGTTGTACGCAGTGATAACGGCATGGAACTCCTGATCCACGTGGGAATCAATACAGTCAAACTGCGCGGACAATATTTTGAATCCCATGTTGCTGCCGGAACTCGCGTACAGGCTGGAGACAAGCTGCTTTCCTTCGAACTCGATCAAATTGCAAAAGAATATGACATTACAACGGCCATGGTTGTTACGAACACAGCTGATTACAAAGACATTCAGCCAGTAAATTTGGGTGAGATCACGATGGGTCAAGAGGTATTGAAAGCCCAAATTTAATCTTAATCAACGAGAAGAGGAGAGATACGCATGATTAATCGACAAGGATTTCCGGAAGGCTTTCTGTGGGGCGGCGCCATTGCCGCCAATCAGGCTGAAGGTGGATTCGATGCAGGTGGCAAAGGCTGGTCCACGGCGGACATGGTTCCTTATTTTGAAAAAAAAGACTACACCAATCTAAGAGAGCTCATGCATGTGACGACTGCAACCGTTGAGAAAGCGATGTCCCACCATAGTGCGGAGGGTTATCCGAAACGCTACGGCATTGATTTTTATCACCGCTTCAAAGAGGATATTGCGCTATTCGCTGAGCTTGGTTTCAAGACATTTCGTCTATCAATCAACTGGCCGCGTATTTTCCCGAACGGTTATGATGCGGAACCTAATGAAGAAGGACTGCGCTTCTATGACGAAGTATTCGATGAACTGCGCAAGCACAACATTGAACCACTCGTAACACTTTCTCATTATGAAATGCCAATGGCACTGGTACTGAAGTATAACGGCTGGGCTGGCCGGGAAGTGATTGGCCATTTCTTGAGATACGCCGAAACGGTGATGACCCGTTATAAGGACAAAGTGAAATATTGGCTGACGTTTAATGAAATCAACACAACCATCATCGAGCCGTTTACAGGTGGAGGCATTATCGAAGACCGTGTGGATAACGTGATGCAGGCTTCGTATCAGGCACTTCATCACCAATTTGTTGCCAGCAGTCTGGTTACGGAAAAAGCACGTCAAATTAATCCGGAGTTTCGGATTGGCTGCATGCTCGCTCGCATGATTCACTATCCGGCCACTTCGAAGCCAGAAGATGTGCTGCAGGCACAGATTGATAATCAGCTGAATCTGCTTCATACTGATGTACAGGTTCGAGGAAGCTATCCAACCTTCATGGCTCGATACTGGGCTGAGCATGGAATCTCCATTGTCATGGAACCAGGCGATGAGGAGCTGTTGAAAAAGCACACAGTCGATTTCATCTCATTCAGTT
The DNA here is from genome assembly GCF_040546835.1 of Paenibacillus sp. PvP094. Classification (NCBI taxonomy): domain Bacteria; kingdom Bacillati; phylum Bacillota; class Bacilli; order Caryophanales; family Paenibacillaceae; genus Paenibacillus; species Paenibacillus sp. PvP094. Next base: position 4,472,755 of record NZ_JBEPOM010000001.1, read on the forward strand.
ATTACACTTCTCTGGTATCTGCCGTAAATCCTGAGGAATATGGAGTGACCGGTGGCAATCTGTACAGCACGATCAAGAACCCGAATCTGGAGCGTACAGAATGGGGCTGGCAGCTTGACCCAATCGGTCTTCGCGTAGTGCTCAAGGAGCTGTATGATCGTTATCAATTACCATTATTCGTCGTGGAGAACGGACTAGGTGCCAAGGATACATTTGAGGCTGATGGTTCCATTAACGATGATTACCGGATTGACTACCTGAGAAAACATATTACGCAAATGAAGGAAGCCGTTATGGATGGTGTGGACCTCATGGGTTACACAAACTGGGGAGCGATCGACATCATCAGTGCATCCACCTCCGAAATGTCCAAGCGTTATGGCGTAATCTATGTCGATCAAGACGATAACGGACACGGTACATTGAACCGTTATAAGAAAAAAAGCTTTGGCTGGTATCAAAAAGTCATTGCTTCCAACGGTGAAGATTTGGCTTAATTCATAATGGCAGCCCCAGGCGCAGCAGATGAGCGGCGCAGGGGGCGGCTTTTTTTTACCCATAGAGGAGATGGTAAAAAGAATAGCTTCATGACACCCGGGGTGATATACTGTGTTCGTACGGGGGAGGGATAACATGAAGAAACCAATTATTGCTGTAGACATGGATGATACGATCTGTCATCTGGTCCGGCGAGCCATTTACCACAACAACATCAACTTCCCGACCCATCCGCTGCGTTATGAGGATATGACTCATTGGGATACGTCTCACTTGCGTCATCCGGAGAGTACTCATGATGTTTTTTATGGTCGGCCGGGACTATTCGAGGAATTGGAGCTGTATGACGAGTACGTTGTGGATGAAATGCAGAAGCTGAATGAAGCTTATGATGTTATTATTGTAACGGCAGCAGACCCGAAGACCGTGGTGGAAAAGTGGAACTGGCTTCAGCGCCATATGCCCTTTATCACGCCGGAGCAGTTTATCACATGCAAACGGAAAAATTTGATTAACTTTGACTTGTTAATTGATGACGGAGCACATAATTTGATTCCTGCCTGGAAAGAGGGAAAAAAAGTCATTTGCATTCCGCATCCATGGAATGGGAGTGAACGGGAACAATATCCGTTTCCCTTGATGTCCAGTTGGAAAGGTGCCAAAGCGTACATAGATGATTTGTTTGAGACTGCAAGTGGCTAGTCAAAGTACCAAAAGGAAGGTCCAGGACTTCAGGTTCTGGACTTTTTGCGGTATGTCAGCGGAGTTTCCCCTGTAATTCGTTTGAAAACGGCGTAGAATGTATCTACATCACGGTAGCCGACAAGCTCAGCGATGAGGCTAACTTTATGCTGTGAATTCTTTAGGAGTTCACGGCTTTTTTGTATGCGCAGGTGCTGGAGGTAAGAGCTGAACGTCTGGCCCGTATAGCTCAAGAACATGCGGCCAATTTGCTTTTCGCTCCAACCTGAACGGTGAGATAAATCACTCATGCGAATGCGCATGCCCAGATGCTGATTCAGATATTGAAGGATGTATTCAAAATCGGAAGATGGCCTTTGTTCACCGTGCCTTTTCTGATGAAGCTGTCTGTAGGTCGTTACGATAAGCTGGCAAACGAGGGTGTACAGCATGGTGGAAGATCCGATTCCCGCAACCGAAGTTTCGTGGTAGAGCTTCACCATCAATTCTTCAATTTGTCGATTCTGATCACCAATGGATATATAAGAGACCTCATTGTTGGCCAAATCGTTCAGGTGGCTTCGAATGTCCTCTTCCTGAATGGTGAGGGACAGTTTATGTATCAGCTCGGTATGGAACAGACAGTTATATATGATGAGCGGATGCTCTGAGACATTGGCGGATGATGGACGAAATACATGGGGAACACCGACCGGGATGACAAAGAGCATGCCTTTTTGAACCTGGACAATGTCCTGATCAATGTGATGGAAACCTGCTCCTTCCGCAACATAACTGTATTCCAAGAAATCATGGGCATGGAAAGGGAGGTTGAAGTCCTCGGTACATCTATTAACAAAGAGCTGCAGTTCGGAGTTGAAGAAGAGTTCACTTTTTAACAGGTGTACTGATGAGTTCATGGCTTCACCTCCTTATGGTTATGGCCGAATTACCGGGTTAAATAGTCCTCATTACCGGGTATTTCCTTGAGCGGGATCAGTATAATTATAGCGTAAGCCTGTGTTGGAAACCACGATGGAAAGGAATGTTTATCCTATGTTGACCATCAATCATCTTCGTTGCGAGTATAAAGTAAATCCGATTGGACTGGATGTAAAATCACCCCGATTAAGCTGGCAATTGCAGTCGGACCAGCGAAACTGTGTTCAATCCGCCTATCAAATTCAATTGTCTCTAACGGATGGCCATGAACAGACTGAATGGGATTCCGGGAAAGTAATCTCCGATCAGTCCATTCATGTGGAACTGGCTGGTTGGGAGCCTCAGGCACGAACCCGGTATTATTATCGCATTCGTGTCTGGGACACTGCTGAAGAGCAATCTGCCTGGTCAGCAGCAGCGTTCTTCGAGATGGGACTGATGGACAGCAAGAATGCTTGGCAGGCTGATTGGATTACGTCAAGACCCGAAGATGAGCATGATACGGCCTGTCCTCGCCTACGTACGACTTTCGAACTGAAACAAGAGGTAACTCGTGCAAGAATATATGTAACAGCTCTTGGACTCTATGAATTGCACCTGAATAACAAGAGAGTGGGTCAGGATTATTTTACGCCTGGATGGACCAGTTATGGTAAGCGGTTGCAATACCAGGTGTATGATGTCACTGATCTTCTTCAAGCAGGTGGGAATATTCTGGGTGCATACCTTGGTGACGGTTGGTATAAAGGTCATTTGGGATGGAATAAAGAAAAGAGGATATTCGGAGATCAAGCAGCTTTACTGCTGGAACTCCATATTCACTACGCGGATGGAACGGTAGAAACCCTTCTGTCTAATGGAGACTGGAAGACGGCGAGCAGTGCCATCTGTATGTCGGATATCTACATGGGGGAGACATACGATGCGCGCTTGGAGACAGATTGGACAGATAACACTTCAAACCGTTGGTCAACTGTAGAAGTACTGGAATATACCAAGGATATTATCGTTGCTCAGGAGAATGTACCTGTTACCCAGGTGCAGGAGCTCGAACCTATCGCCTTGATCACAACACCACAGGGAGACCGCGTGCTGGACATGGGGCAAAATATGGTGGGATGGGTGAAATTCAACATCGAGGGTAAACAAGGGCATACCGTTGAGTTAAGACACGCTGAAATTTTGGATCATGAGGGTAATTTTTATACCGAGAATCTGCGCGGGGCAGCGCAGTCTATTCGATATACCTTAAAAGGTGAGGGGGTTGAGTCGTATGAACCCCATTTCACATTTCAGGGATTCCGTTATGTTAAGCTCATTGGATTCGCGGAATCCATAAATCTAGATGACTTTAAGGGAGTGGTGCTGCACTCTGATATGGAGCGAACAAGTGATTTTCAATGCTCCAGCCTGCTTGTTAACCAGCTTCATCACAACATACTTTGGGGACAAAAGGGGAATTTTCTTGACGTACCGACAGACTGTCCACAACGGGATGAACGTCTTGGTTGGACCGGCGACGCCCAGATGTTTATTCGGACAGCTTCATATCTAATGAACACGGGTCCCTTCTTCACGAAATGGCTGCGGGATCTTCAGGCAGATCAGGGCGAGGACGGCGGTATTCCCTTTTTCGTTCCGGATCTAAGAAGTTCAACTTCAGAGGGCTGGGGAGATACCAGTCATTCCTCGGCTGCTTGGGGCGATGCAGCGGTCATCTGTCCCTGGACCATTTACGAGATGTATGGGGATGTCAGACTGCTTGCCGAGCAATATGATAGCATGAAACGTTGGGTTCATTATATTTATGAGCAAGGTAACGATCCATACTTATGGAACACGGGATTTCACTTTGGGGACTGGCTTGGACTCGATTCCAAGCCGGACAGCTACATTGGTGCCACGGACAAGGACTTTGTGGCAACTGCGTTTTATGCCTATTCGGTCTCACTTGTGAGAAAGGCAGCCGCAGTTCTTGGGCAGGGCGAAGATGAAGCATACTATGCAAATTTGCATGAACATATTGTAACGGCCTTCCGTGAGGAATTTGTTACGCCTTCGGGGAAATTGGCGGTTCCTACACAAACAGCCCATGTTCTTGCCCTGCATTTTGAATTACTGGATTCCAAGGCAAGACAGCGGGCTATCGACCAACTGGGAAAACTGGTTACAGATGCAGGGAATCATCTGACAACCGGTTTTGTTGGAACGCCATACCTGAATCCGGTACTCAGCGAAACGGGGCATCATGATCTGGCTTACACGCTGCTCTTTCAGGAAGACTACCCGTCCTGGCTGTATCAGGTAACGAAAGGGGCGACGACCGTCTGGGAACATTGGGACGGAATAAAAGAAGATGGAAGCCTATGGAGTGCAGATATGAATTCATTCAACCATTATGCGTACGGTGCCATTGGAGAGTGGCTATACCGTAATGTTGCAGGCATTCGTTCCGGTGAGCAATCTCCGGGCTTCCATGTTGTGCATATTGAGCCGCAGCCTGGTCCGGGTCTGGATTGGGTGGAAGCAAGTCTTGATACAATGTATGGACGTGTGGGTTCAAACTGGTATCGCCGGGAACACAATGAGATGGAAGTGCACGTAACCATTCCCGCAAATGCAACTGGTACCGTTGTTTTGCCGGGTGCAAGCCTTCAGACAGTTATGGAGGGTGGCCTTCCTTTGCACCAGGTGCCTCATCTTCAGGGTGTTCAAACGAGAGAATCTCACGTGAAGATTGATTTGGGATCGGGAAGTTACCATTTCACATACAAGTGTGTGGAGGAATCGGAGCACGTAATCATAAAGTAATATAGATAGAGGAATATAAGAATTGTGAAAAAAGGAGCTGCATTAACGCAGGTCCTTCTTCATTTTTATTTAATGTAATTGTAGAATCAGGGAAAGGAGAGTGTACTTCGTATGACAAAAGAACAAGTCAGACTCGTTAGACCATCGATTGCGTATAAAGAAGCTTACATGGAATTTTATCAGGATTGGCTCCAAAGTGGAGAATTGATGGTACCTTGGGTTATTGCAAAAGATCCAAGTGATTTTGAAGGAATGATAGCCTCTCTTCATCGAAGTGAACAAGGAATTGACATTCCGGAAGGGTGGGTCAAGGATAGTACATACTGGCTTGTAACAGAGACCGGCAAGATGGTTGGTGCCGTAAATATCAGGCATGAGCTTACGGACAAACTTTTCAACAGTGGTGGACATATCGGATATGGAATTCGTCCAGATGAGCGTCAGAACCATTATGGTTCACAGATCCTTGAACTGAGCCTGGTTAAGGCTCGGGAGCTTGGAATTACCAAAGTGCTGGTTGTGTGCGACGCCCACAATATCGCTTCCAAAAAAGTCATTCTTCGTAATGGGGGAGTGCAGGATCAACATTATGTTGAGCCAGATGGTAACGTAGTGGAGCGATTCTGGATTGATAATGTCGAATAATGTTGAATATGGGTGTGAATTGACGAAAATAATATGGATATCGATTGTATAACCCTCTCAGGCTGATTACTATGAAGTGTAGAATCTGGATTGCGGCCGGAAACTATCATCCCATATCAGTCATAAGTGAGGTTTTATCATGAATCAACCGGTTAATCGGCCCCGGCGAATTGAATATCTGGATCTGTTTCGGGCTATTGCCATCATGGCGGTGGTTGCCATCCATGCAACATCCACAGCAGTTACACATTACTCAACTCATTCGCAAGGCCATGATTTTTATTTTTTCTGGAACAGTATACTGCAATTTGCGGTGCCTGCGTTTCTGTTTTTGTCCTCCCTTGTCTTGTTCTACAATTATAGTGCCAGGGTGAAGGAAACAGGGTGGGTGTTCGGATTTTATAAAAAGCGTCTGCTCTATGTGTTTGTGCCTTATGTGATGTGGTCATTCATTTACTTTGCGGTCAAACAGCTGCTGGCACGTCATAATCCAATGTCTCATTTTACTTTTTTTCTTAAACAATTGCTCACAGGAACAGCCCATACGCACTTATACTTTTTTCTTATTATTCTTCAGTTTTATGCGGTATTTCCGTTACTGTTATCACTAACCCGGTTTCGTTTATTTAAGCGTTATCTGCCCTTATTCTTCGTTGCAGCTCAGGCTGTCTTTTATGCGCTGCATCTTCAGTTTCACTTCGAACGAATGGGAAGTCTACTGCCGAGTTACCTGATCGTTATTGGGTTTGGCGCATGGATTGGCCTGAACTTTAACGTTTCTCTGGGGAAACTGCCTTCATACCGCTATGTCTTAATTTTGGCCTTTTTAAGCGGAGCTTTTATATTTATCTATGGCAGTGTCTACATAAAAACATCCTTAACTGCAATTCCAATCATGATGTATATCTTGCTGTTTTTGTTCCGGAATTTGTTTACACTTTCTGCATGTTTGTTATTGTTGATGGGATGTGAAAGAATGGCGGCAAAAAAGCGGGATCGAGCACATCGGATTCATCGTCTTTTCGACTCACTGGGTACAGTGGCCTTCGGAGTTTTCTTGATGCACCCATTAGTATTGTTATTCTGGAGACGGGAGTTCTCGGTGGAACTGGCCCGGCATTTTAGTCTTGGCATACTACTGTCATACGTCCTTGCCCTGCTGCTCTCTTGGTTGATAGCGATTGGATTACGGCGAATGAAATGGGGCTGGGCACTGATTGGGCGATAATTTTGAATATTATTTTTAAAAATATGAATGAGATTCTAAGGCTCCTGATGAAAAAGGGGGAACTTGAATCTCTTTTTTATTTGCTTTTAAAGAGGTATTATGGATGAATGTCCAGAAAATTCAAATCATTTATATCCAAATGAGGAGTGATGGGATGAAGTTTGTCATCATTTTTGGTCCACAAGCGGTCGGGAAGATGACTGTCGGCCAGGAACTGGAGAAGATCACGGATCTGAAGTTGTTTCATAATCACATGACCATTGAACTGGTAGCTCCCTATTTCAGTTATGGTACACCTCAAGGTAAACGACTGGTGAGTCTGTTTCGCCAGGAAATTTTTGAAGAAGTGGCGAAGAGCAATCTTCCCGGCTTGATCTTTACATACGTGTGGGCGTTTGATTCTAAAGAGGATGCAGAATATATCCGTAAAATCAGTGAGCTGTTCACTGCTCATGGCGGACAGGTGTGTTATGTCGAATTGGAGGCAGATATGCCGGAGCGATTGAAGCGTAACCGGAGTCCTCACCGGCTGCTGCATAAGGCAACGAAGCGAAACGTAGAATGGTCCGAACAGGATTTGCTAGATAGCATGAACAAGCACCAACTGAATTCAGTCCCTGGAGAATTTACACATGAGCACTACATTCGAATCAATAACACACATAAAAGTCCTGAAGAGGTGGCAGAAGCCATCAAGAAAAGATTTGATCTATAATCAGTTAATTACCCAGAAATTTAGAAGGATAGAAAGGACGTGGTCATGTTGACCAACAACATATTTAAAGACATCATAGCGTCGGAGGACGTTCTTCGAGAGATCTGCGGTACACCGGGAGAATTGGTGAAGAATAAATCGATTGCCTATCTGGATGAGCATTGTCAGCAATTCATTGCCCGTTCTGGCCTGCTCTTTATGTCAACCAGTGATCGATCAGGCTCTTGTGATGTATCTCCCCGTGGTGACGGAGAAGGATTCGTACATGTCGTAGATCAGCATCATTTGGTCATTCCGGAACGGCCGGGCAACCGACGTTTTGACTCGCTGCTAAACATTTTGTCCAATCCGCACATTGGATTGATTTTTGTTATTCCTGGACTTGAAGAGACACTGCGTATCAATGGCAGAGCGATGATTATTCGGGATATGGACATGATGACGCAAATGCAGGCGCAGGGCAAAACACCCAAACTAGGTATCGCTGTAACGGTAGAAGAGTGCTATATGCATTGTGGCAAAGCCTTTAAACGTTCGCACACATGGGAACCTGAGAACTGGCTCGTTAAGGAGGAATTACCCAAACCAGCACGTATTATCGCTGCGCATGCTAGCAAATTAGGTGTTACGGAGGACGATGTCGACCGTTCTATGCAAGAATCGTATGAGAAACGATTGTATTAATATTTACAAATTCTAAGGAGTTGAATCATTTTGTTTGTATTAGTCTTGATGATTGCAGGAGCCATTGTTAGTCTTTTGGTGCCGTACGGCACTGTCATCGTCATTGGCATTATACTTGGTCTTGTGGTGGATAATTATCGAAATACGTTGTATCTTCGTGAGGACATTCGTGCGATTAAAAATCATTTGGGGCTGATGAACAATAAGGAATCAAAAGAGTACGAATTCGATAAAGAGTTCAAGCAAGTGGATCAACTTAGTTCCGATGAGATGAGTGTGATTAACAAGAGGATTGAAGCTGAACTGGAGAAGGAAAATAGAAATAAGAAAAACTAGGCGTGCAAGTCTGTTACGTCATGCAATTTAATGCAAAAAAAGAGATAGTTCTCCTCGGGTCGGTAATACATGCCGCTTTCTCTCATTAACCATGAATGGTATGGAATACTGGCTATCTCAGACCGAAAATTAGATGAGTTTTGCTCTTCATTTTTGGGTGTATTCTTCTAATTCCAGAGGAATTAATGCAAATGCTTCAAGAACATACGGGAGAGACTGAATAAAATAAAACAGATGGAACCAAATTAAATTTATTGTTGCACATTGTAGAAAATTGTAATACCATGAACGCACATATCGTAGATATTGAAGTTGAAAAGGGCAGGACCTATGACCTCGTTGAAGGTATGGCTTGTCTTTTTCTGTATATTGGGGTGGATAAAGTGAAAATCGAGAAGGTGCTGAACAATAATGCTGTAGTTGCCATTCAGGATGGGCGCGAAGTCATCGTCATTGGCCGAGGAATAGCTTTTCAGAAGCGGGCAGGTGATCGGGTCTCCGAGGAGCATATTGACAAGATCTTTACTTTGCAAAACGAAGATATCCAGGAAAATTTCAAAACATTAATCGCCAGCATACCGCTGGAATACATGAAAGTTTCCGAAGAGATCATCGCGTATGCCAAACTGAAATTGGGCAAAAAATTGAATGACAGCATCTATCTCCATCTTACAGATCATATCCATTTCGCCATTGAGCGATATCGCAACAACCTGCCTATACGAAATGGACTACTGTGGGAAACGAAACAGTTGTACAAGGATGAGTACGAAGTGGGACTCGAGGCCCTCAACATGATTTGTGATCAATTTGGTGTCCTGTTACCGGAAGATGAAGCCGGATTTATGGCATTGCATTTTGTAAATGCAGCACTTAACGAAGAAATGCCGAACATTCGAAGCATGACGCAGGTGATGCAAGAGGTGCTGACGATCATCAAGTACCATTTCAAAATGGATTTTGACGAGAACTCGCTGAACTATTACCGATTTGTGACACATCTGAAATTTTTCGCCCAGCGTTTGGTGAAAGGTAAGCACTATAAAAATAACAATGATGATGAATTGTTTGAACTGATCCAGAAGAAGTATCCCGAAGCGCACAAGTGCTCCGAAAAAATCAAAAAATTCATTGAAAATAACTACACGTATCAACTTACTAACGAGGAAATGATGTATCTGTCGATTCATATTGAACGCGTGGTGCACGCCACTTCAGAGTAGATCGATATAACCAAAATATTCCATTAAAAAAGCGCTTGCAAAAGATCAGAAGTTATACTATTATGAATCCATAAAGTAAGCGCATACAAAATCGGATTGTAACTGTTCAATCAGGCAATGCCGATCACTCCAGGTCAGTAGACTGGTTGCAACTTACTTTAAGATGAAGTTGTTGAAGTAACAACCGAATATCGCTGTGTACAGCCTTACAGGGTTGCAACCATTAAGGGCAAAACCTGAATTGCTGAATAACACGACTTGTTTCCGGATCATCCGGCACGTTGTGTATGTTCAGTAGTTCAGGTTTTCTTTGTTTCACAAGCATGGGGAGTCTACTTAGAGAGGGAGAATAACTATGAATTACGATCAACTGGCCAAAGACATCCTATCCCGTGTAGGTGGTTCTGGAAACGTGAACAGCGTTTTCCACTGTGTAACCAGATTACGTTTTAAACTGAAAAATGAAAGCGTTGCTAAAACAGAAGAGATTAAAAATCTGCCTGGCGTTATTACGGTTATGCAGAGTGGAGGCCAATATCAGGTAGTCATCGGCAATGAAGTGCCGGATGTATATAAAGCGATTGTGAAGGTGGGCAACTTGCCGACAGAAGGTCAGGTTGAAGAGACGAAGGACGAATCGGGGAAAAAAGTAGGGCTGTTCAGCCGATTTATCGATATGATCTCGGGAGTTTTCACTCCACTTCTCGGCTTGCTTGCTGCAACAGGGATGATCAAAGGGTTTACAGCCATGTTTCTATCCTTCGGCTGGTTGACGGACACATCCGGAACGTACCATTTGCTGAATGCAACAGGTGACTGTCTGTTCTACTTCTTCCCGGTATTCCTAGGTTATACGGCTATCAAGAAATTTGGCGGCTCACCGTTTCTGGGTATGGCCATCGGGGCTACACTGGTTTATCCTACGCTGTCCGGTTTGACTGCGGGAGATCCATTGTACACACTATTCGCGGGTACGTTGTTTGAATCACCGATTCATATTACATTCCTTGGTATTCCTGTGATCCTGATGAACTATTCATCGTCGGTTATTCCAATTATTATTGCTACATTCTTTGCCGTGAAAATCGAAAGATTCTTCAAAAATGTTATTCCTAAAGTGGTTAGCACATTCCTTGTTCCATTCTTTACGCTGCTTGTTATCGTTCCGGCAACGTTCCTTGTAATTGGTCCAGTATCCACTTGGGCTGGACAGTTGATCGGTGCAGGAGCAACCGGAATCTATGATCTGAGCCCACTTCTTACAGGACTTATCATTGGCGGCCTGTGGCAGGTGTTCGTACTGTTCGGTCTTCACTGGGGTCTAGTTCCAGTCATGCTTCTGAACCTCAGTACGTCCGGAGCGGATCCGGTGGTTGCCATGTCGTTCGCTGCTTCCTTTGCTCAGATTGGTGCGGTACTTGCCGTAATGTTGAGAACTAAAAATGCCAAACTGAAATCTTTGAGTATTCCTGCCTTCATCTCAGGCATCTTCGGTGTAACCGAGCCGGCAATCTATGGTGTGACCCTTCCACTGAAAAAACCGTTTATCATGAGCTGTATTGCAGGTGGTATTGGCGGCGCCATACTGGGATTCTTCGGTTCGAAAATGTACATGTTTGGTGGACTTGGCGTATTCGGTTATCCGACCTTCATTAACCCGGCCACAGGTGTTGATTCAACATTCTATATGGCACTTGTTGCAACAGCTGTTGCGTTCATACTTGGTTTCGTTCTCACGTATGTCATTGGTTTCAAGGAAGCTGCTGCACCAGTATCAGCTCCGGCAGCTTCACCAGCACCTGCACTCGATCCCAATCCGAACAGCAAATACGAAATCTTCAGCCCAATGGCTGGCGAAGTTATTCAATTGAAGGAAATTAACGACATTACGTTTGCTGGTGAGCATATGGGTAAAGGCATTGCGATTCGACCAACAAGTGGCCGAGTGGTATCTCCAATCACAGGTGTTGTACAAACGGTTTACCGCACAAAGCATGCCATTGGACTTGTGACGGATGATGGTTTAGAGATGCTGATCCACATTGGACAAGATACGGTACAACTGAAAGGTCAACATTTCAATGCTCATGTGAAAGATGGTGACCGTGTCAACGTTGGAGATTTGATTATGGAGTTTGATCTGCAGGCCATCAAGGATGCCGGTTATGAGACGGTTACTCCCATTATTATTACGAATACTTCAAATTACCTGGATGTTGTGGGCACAGAGAATGCATCGGTGAACGAAAAAGACAAATTGCTGACGGTGCTTGGTTAAATCAAGTTACGATGAAGAGGAGGAGTGCTTTATGTTTGAAAAGCCAACTTCCTTCCCGGAGAATTTTCTCTGGGGAGGAGCAACAGCAGCGAATCAGCTGGAAGGTGCCTATTTGGAAGGGGGGAAAGGATTGACTACGGTCGATCTGATCCCTACCGGGTCTAGGCGTTTCCCCATTGCGATGGGTAACCTGGACTCGTTCGAACCCAAGGAAGGCGAGTTCTACCCTTCTCATGAAGCTATTGATTTCTATCATCGGTACAAGGAAGACATTGCTTTATTCGCCGAGATGGGGTTCAAATGTTTCAGACTTTCGATCGCCTGGTCCCGAATCTTCCCGAACGGGGATGACGCCGAGCCAAATGAGGCAGGTCTGCAATTCTATGATGATGTCTTCGATGAATTGTTGAAATACAATATCGAACCAGTCGTTACCATTTGTCATTTTGATGTACCTGTACATCTCGTGCAAACATATGGCGGCTGGAAGAACCGCAAGATGATAGTTTTTTTTGAAACCTATGCGAAGACGTTATTCCATCGATATAAGGACAAAGTGAAATACTGGATGACGTTTAACGAAATCAACATGCTTCTGCATCTTCCGTATATTGGTGCAGGTATCGTCCTGCAAGAGGGAGAGGACAAGCAGCAGGTCCTGTATCAGGCGGCGCATCATGAACTGGTAGCCAGTGCACTTGCCGTCAAGGCGTGTCACGAGATGGTTCCCGGTGCACAGATCGGATGTATGCTGGCTGCAGGTACGGTGTATCCCTACACTTCCAATCCGGAGGACGTATGGAAGGCGATGGAGCAGGATCGCGAGTCTTTTTTCTTCATTGATGTTCAGTCCAAAGGGGCATACCCGGGCTACACGAAGCGTTTCTTCAGAGAAAACGGGATTCATATTGAGATGCATCCAGAAGATACCGAACTTCTTATGCAGAATACGGTGGACTATATCGGCTTCAGCTATTATGCCAGCCGCTGCACAAGCACAGATCCGGAGATTTTGAAAGATTCAACGGAGGGCAATGTATTTGGTTCCGTGAAAAACCCTTATCTTGATGCATCGGAATGGGGATGGACCATTGACCCGAAAGGTCTGCGAATTACCTGCAATCAGCTGCACGACCGCTACGGCAAGCCATTATTCATAGTGGAAAATGGTCTTGGTGCTACGGATGTATTGCTGGATAATGATACGGTGGAGGATGATTACCGCATTGACTATCTGAACCGTCATTTTGCCGAGATGGCAGAAGCCATTCAGGACGGAGTCGAGATCATTGGATATACGAGCTGGGGCCCGATTGATTTGGTCAGTGCAGGTACAGGAGAAATGAAGAAACGTTATGGTTACATCTATGTAGACCGAAATAATGACGGTACGGGTTCGCTTAGAAGAGTGAGAAAGAAAAGCTTCCACTGGTACAAAGACATCATTGCTACTCATGGGGCACAATACTTCTAAGTGCTGTCCAGTAAGTGAAATTCAGAAAAAGGGAGGAGCAGTCCTGTGTTACACACGGTTCTGCTCCTCTTTTGTTCAAATGAACAGAACTTTGGAAAATTCACTTTTTTATGTTTATCTAAGAGAAGAACCAATTAAGGGACTTGCAGACTCCGATGAGCGTTTAGCCTGCCATACTGCCAATAGACACCGGACCCGGATACGGGATCGGAGGCAAAGCACAACGCATCGCGGATCTGGGCATTGGTTTTGCCTTGGGCTGCAAGCAAGGCAGCCGCACCTGCAACCTGCGGTGCAGCCATCGATGTACCGCTCATATAAGCATACGAGCTGCCGAGATATGTCGACAGTATGCTGTCACCCGGAGCAGCCATATCAACCCATGCACCATAGTTGGAGAAATTGGATTTCAGATCGGAAGGATTGGTGGAAGCGACGGCAATCACATTGGGGTAGGAAGCGGGCACGATTGGATACGAAGTATTGTCATTGCCGGCAGCAGCAATAATGACTGCCCCGCGGTCCCAGGCATACTGTACCGCAGCTTGCAAGAAGGCATCACCTACAGGTCCGCCCAGGCTCAAATTAACGACTTGTATACCGTTATTGGCAGCATAGACCAGCCCGTTGCCGACATTGCCCATGGTTCCCATCCCGCTATCATCCAGCACACGAATGGGTACGATGGACGCCAGCGGAGCAACGCCAGCGATGCCAGCTCCATTATTCGTGACGGAAGCCGCAATTCCGGCCACATGTGTGCCGTGTCCGTTCCCGTCCTCGGGGATGGCGTCATAGCTGACATAGTCATAACCTGGAAGGAGCTTGCTGGCAAGCTCGGGGTGGTTTAGCTGTACTCCGGTATCAATAATGGCAATTTTGATAGAGCTGTTGCTTTGGCTAATATCCCAAGCCGCAGGTGCGTTAATCTTTTGCAGGTTATTCTGATAAGGGAAGTAGGGGTCATTCGGGGTATAGGATGCCTGAGCGAGGTAATTGGGTTCTACATGTTCAATGAGTTCATGATCCTTATAATTCTTTAGCATGCGATGCATGATTCTGTTTGATTCCACCCGATACCAGCCGAGATCCTCATACGTTTCGGCAACTTTGCATCTTCCTTTTTTATGCAGAGTGTGCATTTGATCTGCCGTGGTGCCTTCCCTAAATTTGATCAAGAGTTGCTTGGGAGCATGGGGATGAAACTTTCGCGTTTCAAGGATGTCTTCTACGTAACGATATACAAATCCCAGCATGAGCAGAAATGCAGCAGAGATACCAAGCCATAGCCACATCGCTTTTTCCCCCTTGTGAGTTTGATTTGGTAACACGTCTTATCGTATGCAGAGAGTCTCTCACATCGCGCGGGCTTTCTATCATTTTGGATAGGAGTACAGCTAGATTGATAGAAGAAATTAAATTAGGTAAGATGATGAAAGAGAGCGAGCTCGCTAAAAATGCGGGTTCGGGGGAGCTGCTATAAGCCAGGCTCTAATCAACAGGATAGGAATGAAAATATGGTGACACAGCTTCAGACAGTGCCCAAGGTAATGAAGGTTCAGCTCCATCAGATTGAGCAAGCTGTTGATTTTGCCATGCGTGTCCGCAGAGAAGTATTTCCAATGATGAATCATGAACAGATACCTGCGGATCTGATGCAATTTAGAGAACATTATATGGAGACAGCGGGTGCAGTCTTTCTTGTAGCCGTAACGGAAGAAGCAAGCATTGTAGGCTCCATCGGCATTGTGCCATATGATGGACGGATTCAGGTGATCGAAGGTCGGTACCCGGAACAATCCGCAGCTGAAATTGTAAAATGTTATGTCGATCCTGCCTATCGCAGATACGGTATTGGTTCACTTTTAGTGAAAGAGCTGGAGCGTGTGGTAAGAGAAATGCCGTACACCACGCTATACCTACACACCCACCGTTTTTTGCCTGGGGCTGTGGATTTCTGGCAGCGTCAAGGATTTACAATCGTGACCGAAGAGCATAATGAGTGGCAAATTGTGCATATGGAGAAGCCTGCTGAGAAGTGATACGTAATGTATACATGTTTTGAATGAATGAATGAATGGATGGTTACAACATGGCATGAGACATAATGGGGGCAGATGCAGATGAACACACGGACACAGAAAATAGTCTTTATCGATATTGACGGAACACTTGTGGATGATGATGGGAACATACCTGTTTCAGCTCAGCAAGCTTGTAGGCAGGCACGTGCGAATGGACATCTGCTTTATTTGTGCACAGGGCGTTCGAAAGCGGAAATTTATGATTCCATCTGGGACGTCGGATTCGACGGTCTGATTGGTGCAGGTGGCGGATACGTGGAGTTTGGTGATGAAGTTCTCTATCATAAAAAGGTAACGGCTGAAGACGTTCGGCATATGGTCGATTTTTTCAATGAACATCAGATTGATTTTTATCTGGAATCCAATTCGGCCCTCTATGCAAGTAGCAATCTTCAAACCCATCTCGAACGTCGCATATACGGTGATGTGGAGAATGATCCGGCAGCCAGAGCGAAAAAGGAACAGAAGCCGCATCCCTTTATTACGGGTCTGACCTACGGTGAAGCCAACTTATATAAGGATGATGTCAATAAGGTTTGTTTTCTGGAAAGTGCTGTGGTTCCGTTCGAACGGATCAAGCAGGAATTTCAGGGCAAATTCGAGGTAATCCAATGTACCGTACCTATCTTTGGAGAGGGAAGCGGGGAGCTTATGATTCCTGGCATTCATAAAGCAATTGCGATTGCGGATCTGCTGGAACACTTGGGCATGTCTCGGGAAAACACACTGGCCATAGGAGACGGCATGAATGATGCCGAGATGCTGGAATTTTGCAATATAGGCATTGCCATGGGCAATGCGAAGCCCGGTCTGAAAGCCATCGCCGATGACATTACCGGAACCATTGAGGAAGACGGGTTGTATCACAGTTTTGTGAAGTATGGCTTGATCCAGTCCTAGTGTTCTTGCCAATTAAAATAGTAGGGCGATCAGGCAGCTCCTGTAATAGAGATGTCTGTTTGCAATGTTAAGACTCAGAGACAAGGGTCAGGATCCATAAGAGGAGAGCGCCGAAACCTCCCACGCACAGTCCGCATAGGAGCGTAAAAAGAAATACAAATTTTTTCCCGTTCATCAGATCCCTCCCGCTTGAGTTGTAACATAGAGTAAGATCATGGCGTGTGTTAGATTACATAATTCCTGTACAGTATCCGATATATATTAGGTACGCTCATTTACTAGAAACATAAAGGAGTGCAGAACATGGATATTGCAGCATTATCAATGGCCATGAGTCAAACGTCGCTGGCGCAGTCGGCGAGTTTGCAGGTGATGTCATTGTCGAAAAACATGGCAGAACAACAAGGTCAACAGCTTACGGAAATGTTAAAATCTGTTCCAGCCCCACATCCGAATCTGGGAAGCAGTCTGGATATTTCAGTTTAGACGTTTTCTAAGAAATGCATGTTCAAAAACAATTGCAGCAAGCGAACCCAAACGGTTTCAATTCATCGAATTGAAGCTGTTTGGGTTGTTTTTTCGATTAAGAATGATGGAGGATCATATTTCCAAAAAGCTGACGGGCCTTATCCCAATCCACACCGAGTTTACCTTGCCATCCAGCCCAAGGCATCTCCATGTCGGAGCGGCCTTTCGTATTGCTGAGCTGTAATTCGGCATTCAGCAGCTCTTCGATATTGGTCCAATGATCAGGACGAAGGGGGAGAATCTGGTTTGGCAGAACCCCTACTCGGGATAAAGATTTTAATATGCCTCGGCGGATGCCAGCCTGTCCTTTGATCAATTTCTCCGCAGTGAGCCGTTTCTCATATTTTCCCGGAGATTCATCGCTCTCTGCCTGATCCAAACTATGAAGCAGTTGATTGAAGGTGTGAATGTCCTCTTCACTCGGTGTAATGGATTCATGTTCAAGCAGGGAAACTAACTCTGTCAAATCTGCATATGTCCCTAAACTATTCGAGCTGTAATCATGTCCCAAGTGAACGGCATAGCGAATAAAGGACAAATTATCCCATGCGTCATTGCTGTTACGGCTTAAACCGCAGTATTTACAACAATGGAAATGCTTCGCTTCTTCATAAGCATGGTGCTGCATGTGAACCATCATATGATAGCTTCCAAGTGTAGTTATGCCTCGGGGATAACTTCCACCAACACCCGCCACAAATGCATTGGTGATCGTGGTCCAGGATAGATGTTCATTTTGCTGCAAATCAATTAATTGTTGAATGATCTCGTCATGAGCAATTAGCTCCAGATCATTAGGAATCCAGCCGTGCGTATGTAATACTTCTTGTTCGTCAGCAGTTAGTGTATCCGTTTGATACACCATCACTTGGCGCTCCCTGTCATACTTGCCATTGGTATGCAGATACAGCTTTTTAAGCACTTTAATGCATTTTTTGTCCATGAGCATCTCCTCAAAAGTTAGTTGCTTATTCTAAGACTTTCGCATAGGCTTCATTGCTTCCTTTCATTATAAATGAGATGATGGCTCTATTACAGATGAGAAGCGGTGAAGCATGCGAATTAATAAATACATAAGTGAAACGGGATTCTGCTCACGGCGAGAGACAGACCGCTTAATTGCAGCTGGGCGCATTACGATCAATGGTAAGGTATGTGTAAAAGGGGCAGAGGTTGTAGCAGAAGATATCGTCCTTATCGACGGCAAGGAAATCCCTCAGGTTGATCGTGAGCCTGTATACCTGGCTCTCAACAAACCAATAGGTATTGTCTGTACGGCAGCACACCAAGTCGAGGGCAATATTATACAGTATGTAAATTATCCATCACGCATCTTTGCCATTGGAAGGCTGGATAAAGCCTCGGAAGGTTTGATTTTGCTTACGAACGATGGAGAGATTGTCAACAAAATGATGCGCTCAGAGCACAATCATGAGAAAGAGTACGTGGTGACCGTGGATAAACCGATTACAGATGAATTCCTAAAAATGATGTCCCAAGGAGTCGAGATTCTGGACGTAATAACCAAGCCATGCAAAGTATATCGTCACCGTGAGAATGTTTTTCGGATTATTCTGACACAGGGGCTTAACCTGCAAATTCGCAGAATGTGCAAAGCCCTGGGGTACAGAGTGCTGAAACTGGAGCGCATCCGTATTATGAATATAACATTGGATCAGCTGGAACGAGGACGATGGAGGCATCTGGAGAAGCATGAGCTGAGTACGCTGCTTGCCAGACTGAATTAGCTGAATAATAACATTTGTGCAAAAGGTAAGTCATCGCACGCAAACACAAAGAAGGCACTAATCCTGAAAGGATGGAGGGTGCCTTCTTTTGCGTTCCAAACGACCAGAGCTAATGGATCTCGGACAACTTCGATCCGGGGGCGTGCTTCCGAACTTTTCGTTCTGAGATGATTGAACCCAGGAGTGTTAACACCGCACCCAGCATGGTAATCCAAGTAATGGGTTCATGCAGCAGCAGTGCAGAGGCTAACAATGTAATTACAGGCACCAAATAAATGTAAACACTGGTTTTCACTGCTCCCAGATGGCTTACCGCCCTATTCCAGGTTACAAAACACAATGCAGAAGCGCCTACCCCGAGAAAAAGAAGATTGGAAAGGTTGGTCAGATCGGCTAACCGCTCCATGTCAAAATGGAATTCGAACAGGAATAAGGCAGGGAGCATGAACAAAAGCCCGTAAAAGAACACTTTGCGTGTTGCACCAATGGTGTGATAGTGAAGATCGCCTATCTTACGCATAAGGACGGAATAGATTGCCCAGACAGCAGGAGCCACAAAAGCAAGCAGATCGCCCAGCGGATTCAGCTGCAGGCTGTAACTCCCATTGAACGCAATGATCACAATGCCTGTCAAAGCAATAGCAAAACCGACGACAAAATGCCGAGATAACGGCTCATCCTTCAGGAAGAAATGCGCAAGCACAGCGGTGAAGAAGGGCGCAATGGACACAATGACACCTGCGTTTGAAGCCAGTGTGAATACAAGCGCGATATTTTCGATCAAAAAATACAATGTGACTCCGCACAGTCCGGCCGCCATAAAAAGCATCTCATCCCGGACCGTTGATATCCGCATCACACGAGGGTAGATCAGAAACAACACCACATATCCAATCAGAAAACGAAACAACAGGATTTCCACAGGTGTGAAGTCGATGAGCAGAATTTTAGTGGAGATAAAGGTGGTCCCCCAGATCAAAATCGTAAGCAAGGCGAGCAGGTGACCAGCCGTATGTTTATTTTCACTCATCGTGAAACACGGTCCTGCAGCCGTTGGGACTCGTATTCGTGGTTAAAAATTCGATGATATTGTTTGGGCGTCAAGCCGATTAGTTTTTTGAAAAAGTTCGTAAAATGGCTCTGATCGCTGAATCCCGTCTGGGCGGATACCTCAAGCGGCAGCGTTCCTTGTTCCAATAAGCGCTTGGCCTGATTAATACGAATAGTTTCCAGATACCGATACGGCGAGATGCCTTTTTGGCGAGTAAATAGACGCACCAGGTGATACTTGCTCATTCCACTTAGGTCGGCTAACACATTGAGCGATATACTTTCCATGTAATGAGACTCTATGTATTCGCAGATACGCTTGATTTCAATTGTGACATCCTGAGAAGAGACGGGGGATTCAGCATCCGCATAATCCCGAAGCAGCTGTTCCAGCAGCAGGAGCAGCAGCTCTTCTTTGCCAAAATCGGATTGCTCCTCCAAAATCATCAAATGCAGGTCATGCAAAGAGCCGACCAATTCGTGTTGATAGAGTACGGGTGCTGTAAAGTGTGGCAAATAGTCTAGTCCGGTAATTTCGCGGGTGTATTCTCTCATGACCTCTGGCTGGATGTTGATACAGCGATAATCGAGCGTTCTTCCGTCAATCCCTTCACAGGCATGGGGGTCATGAGGGTTAAATACGATCATGTCGCCTGTATTCAGCACATACTCCTGATTATTGCAGACCAGATGTCGCTTGCCCTGCTCAATAAAACCAATGACGTAATAGTCATGAAAGTGATTGGGGAATTTCTGCATAATACCCTGGAATTGATAAGCTTCAAGCTGCAGATCGGTATCAAATACAACGGTTCGTACTTCACGATTCATGCTGCACCTTCTTTCTCGTAAGTTCTTGTCAGTATAAACTGAAAAGAAGGTTAGTTCTTGGACGATATTGCTCCCTCGCAGCTATTAATAGCAGGGAAACAGCAAAAAAGAGCAGATTTCCTGCTCTTTTTCTGTTATCCCTCTATAGCGTACTACTTATATAACCTCATGGGAAGGCTTTTAAGAGATTGTCCTGCTGCAGACGGGATCAGGTGGTCTTCCAGCATGAATCCGCTGACGGGTTCAATACTTGAGAAGGTTTGCAAAAATGTCGTCAAAACAATTTTGGCTTCCAGCCTAGCCAGAGGTGCACCCAGGCAGAAGTGTGTTCCGAAGCCAAAAGCGAGCTGTTTGTTATTGTTCGGACGATGAATATTCAATGTGAATGGATCCTCGAACATGTCCTCATCCATGTTGGCTGCACTCATCCAGGCTACGATGGCGTCTCCTTTTTTGAGTTCAACCCCAAGCAGGTTATTATCCGCCTTGACCATGCGGTCCATTTTACTGATATGGAAACGGTACCGCAGCATTTCTTCCACTGCATTTCCAACTAGCTCTGGATTATCTCTCAGCTCCGTGTACAGTTCAGGCTGATCATAGAGCAGCGCATAGAAGGAATTGGCCAACAGGTTGCTTGTCGTTTCTATTCCTGCGCCCAGAATGAACATGGTGGTGCGTACAATTTCCTCATCCGTAAAATGTTCACCATCCACTTCGACCTGGATCAGGTCCGAGATAATGTCCTCGGCAAGATTCGTTCGTTTGGACACAACAAAAGGGTAAAGGTATTCGAAATATTGCTGACCCGCAATTTTCTTCATTTCATTGATATGGCTAAAGGTTGCATCCGTTGTTGGCATGAAGAGAATATCTACCCATTCCTTAAATAAGAGCCTGTCTTTGGAAGGAATGCCAAGCAGATCAGACATGATGATTACTGGAAACATACTTGTGTAGGCTTGTACAATATCCACCTCGGGAAGCTGAGAAAATTCTGCGACTAACTCGTCAGCTGCAGCCTGAATGCGCGGTTCCCAAAGTTTGAGACTTCTTGGGGTAAATGCACTGGCCAATAGTGATCTTCGCTTGCGGTGTTCCGGAGGATCGACGTTGTGAATATCCAGCTTGTCCGGAATGTGGTGCTCGCTGTCCGCACCTTCTCCCTCACTTGAATACCCCACGTTCACAATCGATCTTTCTCTTACACTGGAGAAATGTTCATGATCATTCAATACGGTTTTGACCAAGTCATACTTGAACACATGCCAGGAATCCGTCTCTTCGTTGTAAACGACAGGTTCCTGTTTGAGCATGTGGCGATACCAACGATAAGGGCTAAACTCTTCTTCTTTCGATTGGAATTTCGTGATTTCAGACAGAGATATAATCGTACTCTTCTTCATTCATCTTACCTCCTTAGTTGGGGTCATTGACAAATATAACAAACAAGAGTACTTTAATTCAAGTAATTTAAATTATAATAATAAGGTGGAGTAGAGAGTGAAGAGCATGCTGAAACATAAAGGAGTCAAAGCGGGGATATTCATGATTGTGTTCTATCAGATTGTGATGCTGACCGTTTTCATGTCCGGATATAGCGCCATCCCCAAAACGTAACGAATCTTACGGTGGCCATCGTTAATGAAGACCAACAATCCGGTCCTGAATTTGTTCAGAAGCTGCAAGAGCAGCTCCCGTTTAATATCGTAACTAATGAGTCGCTGGAACAGGCGAAGATGGGTCTGGAAGACCGTGATATCCATATGGTGATACGTATACCTGGTGACTTTACGGAGAAACTGTCTGAACAGAGCGGCGAAGCACAGCTGGAATATTTGATTAATGAATCTAACCCAACGACAATTACCAGTTCGATGAAAAGTGTAGCAGCAGAAATTACCGCTCAGATCAGCGCACAGGTTCAGGCTCAAAGCTTCGAAGCGGTATTGAACGGAATGCATGTTCCTGCGGATCAATCCAAACAGATTGTGGAATCAACCACGGGCAAGGTCTCATCCAATATCGTCATGAGCAACCCACAGCCTGCCGGTATGCAAAATCAGATGGCACCGATGTTTATTACGATGGCGCTCTATGTTGGAGCCATGATCTATGCCATGCAGAGCGTGGGCGGAATGCAGCAGCTGCGTGCACAAATGGGAAAATGGAAAGCCTTTTTTGCCCTCCGGGGGGCGAACCTGCTCATTTCCCTGATTGCTCCTCTGGTTGGAGTAGGCATCTATTTCATGGTTCAAGGATATGGGGTTGAAGTCTTTCTAAAAATGTGGCTGGTGCACAGTCTGCAATTATTCGTGTCGATCGAATTTACAAGTATCTTCATCATGCTTCTCGGTCAAGGAGGTATGCTGATCAACATGATATTCGTGCTTAGTCAATCCATTGCCAACGGTACGTCCATGTCACCCGAAATGATGCCTGGATATTTTAAATTCGTCAGTCAGATCACGCCGATGTACTATTCCACGCATTTGGATTACAATATTCTCTTCGGCGGTGGCAGAACGGCCCATTACGCCATTGGATTAGCGCTGGTTGGACTGGTCGCTTTCGTTCTCAATGCAGCCATTCACCATTTCAAACAGGCCAAGCAAACCAATCCGCTGCAAGAGTCTTCACAACAGCCCGCTATCGTATAAAATAAGAAATACAAGGGCTCAGGCGAATTTGAAAGAAGCTGTGCCCTTGGTAAGAGCAGAATGGGGGCAGTCACATGTCAATTCAAATATTTATTCTTGGTGCATTAAGTGAAGGGAATTGTTATCCCTATGATATTAAAAAGCAAATAGGCAAACATTTGGATCAGACCGAGGCCAAAATTACGGAAGGGACGATCTATTACAATTTCGAAGTGCTGCATAAAAAGGGGCTAATCGAGAAAATTGAAACGATCCAGAGTGAGAATAGACCAGACAAGACGATGTATGGGATCACCGATCAAGGGCGGCTCGCGCTGGAAGAGAGCATCTATAAAGTGTTTCAGAAATTCACGACCATTCAGTCCCTTTATGCAGCTCTGGTTAATCTGGATAAGGTGGATAATCAGAAGATTGCATACCTTATTGAAGATATCATCGTGAAACAAAGAAAAAAACTCGATTATATTGACGAGCAGAAACCAGAGGAGATCGATGTAAGTGAGGATTTGATGGATGCTCTGTGGCTGATGAGGGATCATGCTTATCACACGATTGAGAGCAACATTGCATGGTTGGAGAAGCTCCTTCACCATGTTCAGAGCAGGGCGTTAAGGCATTAAGCGCGTTTAGCGTCACTGTGTCTGCGTAGAGGTGCGTCAGGTCAGCGACAGTCTGGCTTTGAACGCGCCTTTTTTCGTCTATATTGCGAAGCAGAACCAGGAGCGCGGATTGAAACAAATGGTAAAAACCTATAGAATCTGAACTATGTCGTAAATGAATATTTTGTAACGAAGGAGAGGGAATTTCATGTTCGAACATCTGGTGGTATTCAAATTCAACGATAAAATTACGCCGGCAAAACAGCAGGAATTTGTCTCACAATTGCTAGCCTTGCAGGACGAGATTCCTGGGATCATTGATCTGACTGCCGGGATCAATGTAACGGAAGAGACGGATCATATTCAGGGATTCACACTTGGATTAAGAGTGACGTTTGAAGACCAAGAAGCCTTGCGTGCATATGGTCCACATCCCGCCCATCAGGCTTTTGTAGCTTCCCTTAACGGATGGGTAGAGAATGTTATTGTAACGGACTTTCCGATCCCTTCGAAATAAGACAGGTCATGAAGGAGAACACTGATGATTAAAACGATTGAACAGCAGGCTGGCACATGTAGTGCTGGCTTTTTTCTTTTCTCCTGATATTCAGTAAAAAATGTAGTGAGATGTTATATAATATTACACTAAAAATCCGGCGTTTTGTTTCGTTTGCCCAAAAAGATACGATCTCTTTATCTCCTGTAACAATTCTCGTTCATGTATCATGGAAGTTTTCGAAATAGTTTATATAATGTGAATCAACATAACATGATTATTCAGTGCGATGGGTTGATTCTAATTTCGGGGGCGAGCGCGGATGAACGAAACAAAAAAGATGAGAATTTTTTCACTGGGGATTCAACATGTATTGGCAATGTATGCCGGGGCTATTCTGGTACCTTTACTCGTGGGAAGAGCTTTGAATCTGACTGCAGAGCAGCTGGCATATCTGGTATCCATTGACCTGCTCACATGCGGTATTGCAACGTGGCTGCAGGCTCGGAAGGGAAAGTATCTGGGCATTGGTTTGCCGGCAGTACTCGGTAGTTCATTTGTAGCTGTTACGCCCATGATCGCCATCGGATCTCAGTATGGTATTCCAGCCATTTATGGGTCCATCATAGCAGCCGGTTTATTTATCGTCATCTGTGCCGTATTTTTCAGCAAAATCGTCAAGCTGTTCCCTCCCGTTGTCATTGGTACCGTGGTAACCATTATTGGTCTAGCACTTATTCCTACCGGTATTAAGAATATGGCTGGTGGGGCAAACAGTGAGAACTTCGGAAGCTTGGACAATCTGGCACTTTCTTTCGGAGTACTGCTCTTTATTTTGGTACTGAACCGGTATGCTCGGGGTTTCGTTAAATCTCTTGCCGTCCTGATTGGCATCATCGCTGGAACTCTCATTGCGGCCCTCATGGGAAAAGTGAATTTCTCTCCTGTACAGGAAGCGTCATGGTTCCACTTGCCACAACCCTTTTATTTCGGAATGCCAACATTTGAGCTTGGCCCGATTATCACAATGATCATCGTAGGTACTGTCGTGATTATCGAGTCAACAGGTGTGTTTATGGCTTTGAGCAAAATTTGCGATCAGCCCATCAATGAGAAGGATCTGGCTCGCGGTTATCGTGCAGAGGGCTTGGCTTTTGTACTTGGCGGTATATTCAATGCCTTTCCATACAATACATTCGCGCAGAATGTCGGGCTCGTACAATTGTCCAAGGTGAAAACAACAAATGTCGTGGTTGCAGCCGGAGGCATACTGGTCTTCCTCGGACTCATTCCGAAGGTAGCGGCATTTGCAACCATTATCCCAAGTGCAGTATTAGGCGGTGCGACAGTGGTTCTGTTCGGTATGGTCGTATCCTCTGGAATCAAAATGCTGCAAACCGTCGATTTTGGCAAGCAGTCCAACCTGTTGATCGTCGCTTGTTCGGTTTCGCTCGGGCTTGGTGTCACAGCCGTACCAGACCTGTTTGCCCAGCTGCCACAAAGCATTCGGATCATTGTGAGCGATGGTATCATTACAGGAAGTCTGTCAGCGATTCTGCTTAATATCTTTTTCAACCTTGGTTTCAAAAAGGAAAGTCTGCCTGTTCAGCCTGTAGCGGGAACTCAGGAGGCACATACCTGATTCCATCTTAACTGAATAATAGCGAATTAAACGAGTAAGCCCACATAGGATTCATTGCTGGAAAGAGTGGAAAATATCCTTCTTCCTAATGAATACCTTGTGGGCTTATTTGGCTGTCGGATGCGATGAAACATGCAAACACCCTACAAATATGCTAAAGTTTCCTTATGAACATATGATATGTTCATCATTTCGAAATTCCATGCGACTACATAAATGAGCATTGGTTCACACAGGCTACATGAATACAAACAGAGGAGTTCCTTTGTTGAGGAGAAGGAGTGGAGTGCACATGGAAAAGGATAAGTTAGGGGCAGGCTGGAATTTGGACAATAGTTATGCCCGGCTGCCGCAGACCTTTTATACGAGTCAGGGTGCAGTACCGGTACAGTCACCTGAGCTTGTCATCTTAAATGAAACCCTTGCGACCAGCCTCGGACTGAATGCTGAAACGCTGAACAGCAAGGAAGGGGCAGCAATTTTTGCAGGCAATGAAATTCCGCCTGGAGCCGAGCCTCTGGCTCAAGCTTACGCAGGCCATCAGTTTGGCAATTTCAACATGCTTGGTGATGGACGGGCATTGCTACTGGGTGAACAGATTACGCCACAGGGCGAGAGGGTGGACATTCAGCTCAAAGGTTCGGGCAGAACGCCATACTCCCGTGGAGGGGATGGTCGGGCAGCGATCGGACCGATGCTGCGTGAATATATTATTAGCGAGGCCATGGAAGCACTAGGTATCCCTACAACGAGAAGTTTGGCGGTAGTGACTACTGGAGAAAGCATTTTTCGTGAAACGGAACGACCGGGTGCCATATTAACCCGTGTGGCCTCCAGTCACATCCGCGTGGCAACCTTTCAGTATGCAGCTAGATGGGGAACTGTAGACGAACTGAGAGCACTGGCGGACTATACGCTGGAACGGCATTTTCCTGACATTCCTTTAGATCATAACCGTTACTTGAACTTCCTCCGGGAAGTCATCAAACGACAGGCTTCGCTGATAGCCAAATGGCAGAATGTTGGATTTATACATGGTGTCATGAATACGGACAATATGGCCATCAGTGGAGAAACGATAGATTACGGCCCTTGTGCATTTATGGATGCTTATAATCCGGCTACAGTCTTTAGTTCAATCGATACGCAAGGCCGTTATGCCTACGGCAATCAACCCTATATTGCGGGCTGGAATCTGGCTCGTCTTGCCGAGACATTACTGCCGCTGCTGCATGATAATGAAGATGTGGCCATACAGATTGCACAGGATGCCATTTCCCAATTTTCAGAGCAGTATCATCATGAATGGTTATCCGGCATGCGTGCCAAGCTGGGATTATTGACAGAAGAGGACGAAGATGAAACGCTGATGAAAGATCTTCTGGAACTGATGGAAAAGCAATCGGCGGACTTCACGAATACGTTCTTAGCTTTGACTTTTGATAAGTGGGAGAACTCGAATCTGAACGAAGCACCGGAATTTGCGGAATGGAACGAACGCTGGAAAGCCAGACTGGGCCGGCAGTCTGAATCAAAAGAGGCTGTAGAGCAATTGATGAAGAGCAGCAATCCTGCAGTCATCCCACGGAATCATAGAGTGGAAGAAGCGCTCGAACGGGCAGAGAATGATGGGGATTATAGCGTAATGAATCAGCTGCTAGCCGTTCTCCGGAAACCTTACGCACATACACCGGAACAGGAAGAATACGCCACATTGCCGGCGACCTGTGATCCATCTTATCGGACATTTTGCGGAACCTGATGGGAGTGCAGATTCAGCATTCAGATTGAACATTTCAGATTAAAAAATACAATCATGAGTTGCAATAGGTACCTTGCGAGTACAACAAGCAACCTGGTGATCACGAAGAAGCTGCCACCGGCAGCTTTTTCATGATCAGGTCATGGGGAATGCAATTTAAATGAATTACAGGTGGTGAGCTGCCATGTCAGATGTTTTAACCAAACAGGAATTAGCAGTCAAGCTGCTTGAACTGTTATCCCTAACAGACTTTGACCAAGAACAGAGCAATACATATGTTAACCGTCTATTGGAGCCTTTCAAATGGGAAGGTGTGCCTTATGTTGAAATGGAAAGTGGAACCTATATCGTCACCATCTATGAACGTGGAATGCCCATGTTGGAGAAAAAGTTGAAGCAGACCGAGATGGTTATCTACTGGCTGCTGGAGGATATTATTTTTACCACGGTGCATGTGGAGATGTTGAAAAAATATGATGTTGATAATATCAACACGCATTTGAAATATACGAGCGAAGTGATACATGAAATGGATCGCAACGTAACGAACGCTTTTCAGCAATTGGGAGAACCCTATTTGCACTGGCATCAAATCGGTAAACGCCAGGAACTGGAGAGCATGCAGCCTAGGGGAAGGGATGAAGGGCATGACTAATCAAGATATCAATGATGTATGGTATGATTATGCGTTGAAGTTTGTAGACAAAAAGAACAAACAAGAACAGGGATGGTCGGGATTAACATCCGAGGAACAGGAGATTGCAGCCCTATGGCTGTTGGAAGTAGACGTATATAACGGTGGGTTCATTCAATTTTTCTGCAACTGGGGAGAAGAAGCATATCTTCATGTTTTGCGGGCATTACATACGATTGGTGCGAACCAGGTGCTGGGCAATATTCAGGAGCAGTATCGCTTGATAGAGCATTTGGCGGATGATGAACGGCTTACAGCATTATGGGACATTCCCCGTTTACTCACGACAGAAGAGGAACTAAGGTTGGATACTCTGGATCAGCGATTGTGGGATAACGAGGATCAAATTGCGGAGAAGGCATACACGCATTATCATAGGAAGCTGAATATAGAGGCATAGTATAAAAGATCAGAGTCTCTTTTGCTGTACTGTGAGCAGATTAAATACAGGCTCTTGCAATGGGTTGAACGTTCGGCTATACTGGCTATAATCTAATACATGAATTACGTTGATGGAGCGCAGTAGCGGCTTTGTCCCTGTTACAGAAAGTCAGGGGTTGATGGAACCTGATACATACAAGGGCTGCGAATTACACTCTGGAGTACTTGGGTAATGCCAAGCGGAATGGGCAAACGATATATTGCCAAAAGCGGTATGGATGATGCGTAAGCATCTGTTCATGCAAGTTGGGTGGTACCACGGTTATGATAATCGTCCCTATGTCTAATGAAGACAAGGAGGCGATTTTTTTGTGTCCAAAAAAGCTGCTCCCATCTGTATCTTTGACCATTAACGTAGTCCATGACTGAAGAACGATTAGAAGAGAAAGGGGTTGTTTGGGTTGAATATTATTGATGAACTTGAATGGCGTGACGCCATAAACCAACAGACGGATGCGGAGGGGCTGCGTGAGCTGACCGAAACCAAGTCGATATCCTTGTACTGTGGGGTTGACCCTACTGGAGACAGTATGCACATCGGTCACCTGATTCCGTTCATGATGCTGAAACGTTTTCAACTAGCGGGACATCGTCCGGTAATCCTGATTGGGGGGGCAACGGGTACAATTGGTGACCCAAGTGGACGTCAATCCGAGCGTTCGCTGCAAACACTGGAACAGGTCCAAGAGAACGTTAATAAGCTGACAGCACAGATGAAAAAATTGTTTGTAACCGAAGGCGACAACCAGGTTCGCATGGTAAACAACTACGACTGGACACATCAAATTAACGTCATCGAGTTTTTGCGTGATTACGGGAAAAACTTCAATCTTAACACGATGCTGGCAAAAGATGTCGTGGCAAGCAGATTGGAAGGCGGAATCTCGTTCACCGAGTTTTCCTACCAGATCCTGCAGTCTCTGGATTACCATCACCTGTTCAAAAACGAGGACGTGCAGCTGCAAATCGGTGGTTCGGATCAATGGGGCAACATCACGAGCGGTCTGGATCTGATTCGCAAGAAAGAAGGATCTGAAGCAAGAGCATACGGTTTGACGATCCCTCTGATGCTCAAAGCGGATGGTACGAAGTTTGGTAAAACAGCTGGCGGCGCGATCTGGCTGGATCCGGAGAAAACGACACCGTTCGAATTCTACCAGTTCTGGGCGAATACGGATGATCGCGATGTCATCAAGTACCTGAAATACTTCACCTTCCTCAGCAAAGAGGAGATTGAAGCTTTGGCTGAAAAGGTAGAGACTGAGCCGCACAAACGTGAAGCGCAGAAGGCACTCGCCGAAGAAATGACAAAATTCGTTCACGGCGAAGAGATGCTGGAGCAAGCTAAACGTATTACCGCAGCCCTCTTCAGTGGAGATATTCGCTCCCTGACAGCCGATGAGATCGAGCAGGGCTTCAAGGAAATGCCTACATTTGAAACAGACGGCGAAGCCAAAAACATCGTGGACTGGCTGGTGGATCTGGGCCTTGAGCCATCCAAACGTCAAGCACGTGAGGATGTCACCAAAGGTGCGATTTCTATGAACGGAGAGAAGATTACAGAGCTGGAATTCACAGTGTCTGCGGAGCATGCAATTGGTGGCAAGTTCATCATTATTCGTAAAGGCAAGAAGAACTACAGCCTTGTGAAATTGAAGTAGGAACGTACCGTATCATGAATATCTTGGGAAGAACAACGTTAGTTTAAATTCCCAGGATATTCATAACTCTTAAGTAAACAAAAGGGCCGTCTCCACTAATGTCAATGACATTAGGGAGACGGCCCTTTAACAATTCATCCGCAAATAATTGATTTGATTATTGATTCACAATGGCTGTAATCTCTTCGTCCAGATCAAGCCTGACGTTTTCACGGTAAGCCCGGATGTTGTATTCGCTGTGCAGGTAGCGCAGGATCGCTTCTATCATGTTGGATTCAACCAAGTATTGACTACGGCCTTGAATCCAGACTTCAGCGGAGTATCCCGTATCTTCTTCCCAGCTCAGTTCAACATTGACATCGGTCGGGCGCACACCTTTGCGTTCAGCCATGTGAAGACAGATTGCATTAACAATCTCATCCATGCTTAGAACCATAATGATTAATACCGTCCGTTTCTGTTGCGGTCATCATCATCACGATCGTTGCGGCGGTCATAACGACCATCTGCAGCCGGTTTACGGCGATTCGTGATCGCTCTGAAGAGTGCCATTGCCAGCATCACAATCAGCATAATTGCAGCGACGTTGACAAGCAATCCAAGAATGTTTCCGAGGGCTCCCATGCCGCCGAACAATCCGCCGAACAGCATACCTGCCAGACCACCCAGCATCATGCCTTTCATGAATCCACCGCCACCGCCGAAGAATCCCCCACGGTTCGTTGCAGCTGCACCAGTACCCGATTTGTTCGAGTTCGATTGGCTCACATTATTATTGTCGGATTTCTTAGGTGTGTTGGTATAACTTTTCGTACCTGACTTGAAACCGCCACCACGTCTTGCGTCAGCAGAATCCGGATTTGCTACGCCAACTGTTGCGAACAACAGAGTGAAAGCCATAAAAACCATCATCAGATGTTTAATTCCAAATTTTTTCTTCATTGTAAAGATCGTAACCCCCCGATTAAATTGTGTGATTAGCCCTAAAAATGGGCCTTACTCATGTAATACGGTCAAAAAGCAGGAACGTTTCAAATTTTGTTTAATTTTCCGAAATAATCGGACAAGGGTCCTGAATGGCTGCCTGACCATCGAGCAGCTGAGTCACCCAGTTGCACCATTCCAGGCCGGTCTGGGCATTCATTAATCCCTTTTGAACCAAAATGTAGCTCCCAAATTCCCGGTTGCCTACGCGGAGGTTATCTTGAGGGATGCGGGACTTCAGATCCTCGAAATAACGGATGCGCTCCATAAACCAGTTTTTGCGCTCATTCAGAATGCGTCTCATGCTTCCATCTTCGGCAATGCCGACACACAAAATCCGCAAATTGAATTCGTCACGCGTTACCGGAGCAGTAACAGGAGTGATCATCCATCCGAGCAGCTTCTCAATACCTTTTTCCGTGACTGCATACATTTTTTTGTCCGGTTTGTCAGACTGTTGCACCCAGCGGGAAGATAATAGTTCATCATTTTCCATCTTGGACAGGAGCGGGTAGATCTGACTGTGTTTGGCTTGCCAATGAGGCTGGATTTTCAGCATCAGATCGTAACCAGACGACTCCTCGCGGGTAAGCAGCCCGAGCAATCCGTAGGAAAGTATGTTCATGCACATGTCTCCTTAATATTAGGGCTAGGCCAGTGAAAACAATGAATATTGCCATCAATGACCGCTTTCATAAAAGTGTACACTGAAACTGTATGGTTTGACAACCTGACAGCATAACTGCCTCAATTTAGACAAAAAAAGAGTGCGGACCCTGAGGTCCGCACCCAAAACCATTTAGAGAGATGCCTGTTACTCGTACCCTTCAACTACAAGCTCAAGCTGGCCTGTGGAGGAATCGATAATCATGCCGTGAACGGGTACTCCCTGTGGAAACAGGGGATGATTTTTGATGACTCCTACAGTATGTTTTACCCCTTCATCAACACTGTTAAACCCTCGAAGCCAATTGTTCAAATTGATTCCGGAGTTGTCCAGAGCATTGATGACTTCCTTGGATACGCCGCGGTCAAGCATGTGACCAATCATTGTGTCTGCTTGCAAAGATGCCATACCGCACTCGGTGTGACCGACAACAACAACTTCGTCTGCCCCGAGCTCATAGATAGCTACAAGCACGCTTCGCATAACAGAACCGAAAGGTTGAGAGATAATGGCGCCTGCCGTTTTAAGGATTTTAACCTCACCATTCTTCAAATTCATCGCTTTAGGCAGCAGTTCCACCAGACGGGTGTCCATGCATGTGATAATTGCCATTTTTTTAGTTGGAAACTTACCGGCCGTATACTTTTCGTATTCTTTCGTCTCGACAAATGATTTGTTGTACGCCAAAATCTCTTGAATGTTGTTCATGTCCATTGCCTCCTGTTATCCAAATACGATGAGCACGGCTGCTGCATCGGTATGCAGCCTGTCCTACGCCCTGCTCTTGATTATACCACGGTCAGCAAACGGCATGATATCTTATGAATAAGAATCTAGCCATTTACCTCTGTTAAAAGTTGATTATACGCATTGCAAAAAGTATCATCAATAGGGAGTCTAAACTTTTTTTGGAGAGGTGAACGATAACAATGGAAGAACAAACCCTGAAACATCTGGAACCATTTCTTAATTTGGCCAGCAAAATCAAAAGTTATCACGAAGCCATTGGTTTGCTTCATTGGGATCTGCGCACTGGTGCGCCGAAGAAAGGCGTTCCGACTCGTTCGGAAACCATTGGCATGTTATCTACCGAAGCGTTCAAGCTTCAAACTTCGGCTGAGATGAAAACCTATTTGGACACGCTGACAAAACCAGAGGTGTTGAATCAACTGGATGATATAAATCGCCGTCTGGTATTGGAATGCAAAAAGGAATACGATCGGAGCCAATCCGTCCCGCCTGAGAAGGTTCAAGCATATACGGTGCTTACGGCCAAATCGGAAACGGCATGGGAAGATGCCAAGCATAATAGCGATTTTGAAGGCTTTTCCCCGTATTTGACAGAGATCGTGAAACTCAAACAGGAGTTCATCGACTACTGGGGTGTGAAAGACACACGCTATGATACGCTGCTTGATATGTATGAGCCGGATCTGACCGTAGAGAAAGTAGATGCGGTATTTGCCCGGTTGAAAGCACGTTTGGTGCCGCTGCAGGAAAGGATCAATGCTTCCGAAAACAAGCCGAATACGGAGTTCTTAAACCAGCTGTTTGATACGGATCAACAGGAAAAATTCAGTTTGTTCATTTTGGGACAGATGGGTTATGACTTTGATGCCGGAAGACTGGATGAGAGTGTGCATCCGTTCGCGACAGGACTTAACCCGGGGGATGTGCGAATCACGACGAATTACTTGCAGGATGATGTGGCGAGCGCGGTATTCAGTTCTTTGCACGAAGGCGGACACGCTCTATATGAGCAAAATATTGACGAAAGTCTGGCAGGTACCCTTCTGGCTGAAGGAACGTCGATGGGTATTCATGAATCCCAGTCCCGTCTGTGGGAAAATATGATTGGCCGCAGCCGTCCGTTCTGGACTCGCTATTATCAAGACTTGCAGCAGCATTTTCCGCAATTGAGCGATGTGGCTCTGGAAGATTTCTACCGTGCGATCAACCGCGTCGAAAGTTCCCTGATTCGAATTGAAGCAGACGAGCTGACGTATAATCTGCACATTATCATCCGTTATGAGATTGAAAAAATGCTGTTCAATGAGGGACTGGAAGTCAAGGATTTGCCGGAAACCTGGAACGCCAAGTACAAAGAATATTTAGGCATCGTTCCTCCAAACGATGGTGTAGGTGTGCTTCAGGATGTTCACTGGTCCGGTGGCGATTTTGGTTATTTCGCATCGTATTCACTCGGCAATATGTATGCCGCTCAGATTCTACATACGCTGCGCCAGGAACTGCCGGAGTTTGACTCTTATATTGCTGAAGGCAATCTGATACCGATCAAGGAATGGTTAACGGACAAGATTTATCGTTACGGCAAGAGCCGTACGCCATCCGAATTGATTCTCGCTGTGACAGGTGAGGAACTAAACCCGGATTATCTGGCGGACTACCTGGAAGCAAAGTATACCGAGATTTACAAACTGTAGTTGTACAATCACATACCACGAAGCAGGTACTAGAGAGAGCCGGGCATATGCCCGGCTCTTTTTTGGTGTGCAAGTTCTTAACCTTTTGATGGGCAGCGGCATATTCATAGTAGAGAGAAACTGCTGAAACCAGCGAAGGAGGGAAACAGCATGAAATACACGCCCTGGTTCATCCGTGCCATCGTTATATTGCTGATTATCATTGTAGCGCTCACGAGCTGCAACCGAGAGAAAAACGAAGCGAAAATTACGATTGGCGAGGTGACGCGTTCGGTATTTTACGCACCGGAGTATGTAGCCGTAGCTCAAGGTTTTTTTGAAGAAGAGGGACTGGAGGTCGAGATCCAGACAACGGCTGGTGGTGACAAAACGATGGCTGCCTTGCTCGCGGGCTCCGTGGATATTGCCCTGGTCGGAGCAGAGACATCTATCTACGTCTATCAGCAGGGAGCGGAAGATCCGGTCATTAACTTTGCCCAGCTAACCCAGACAGACGGAACATTTTTGTTTGCACGAAGTGCGGAAGGCAGCTTTGATTGGGATCAGCTGAACCAAAGTACATTTCTCGGACAACGCAAAGGCGGGATGCCGCAAATGGCTGGAGAATTCACGTTGAACAAACACGGCATTGATCCGCAGAATGATCTGGAATTGATCCAAAATGTCGATTTTGCCAACATTGCTTCTGCATTTGCGTCGGGTACCGGAGATTATGTACAGCTGTTTGAACCACAGGCGTCAATCTTTGAACAGGAAGGCCGCGGGAAGGTCGTTGCATCGTTTGGAACGGAGAGTGGACATTTGCCTTATACGGTGTTCATGACAAAACAAAGCTACATCAACGATAACAAGGAAATGGTACAGAAATTTACAAATGGGCTGCACAAAGCACAGGTCTGGGTAGATTCCCATTCGGCTGAAGAGATTGCCGAGGTCATCCTCCCTTACTTTAAAGACATCGATCAATCCATTCTCGTAAGTAGTATTAATCGCTATAAAGAGCAGGGGACGTATGCAACAGATCCGATTATTGATGATGAAGAATGGGAACAATCTGCTGGACGTCATGAGTGCGGCTGGAGAACTCGAACAACGGGTGGATTCCAAAGCGATTGTCGACAACACCTATGCGGAACAAGCAGCATCTGTGAAGTAACCAGGCATTCAGGAAAGGAAGTGATCGCCATGCCTGAATCCGATACGGTGATTAGACTGGAAGGGATTTCGCAAGTGTATGTCAATGAGCGTGAAGCCTCATTGGTCATCGAAGACCTGAGCCTTCAGGTTAAACAAGGCGAATTTGTCAGTCTTGTTGGTCCGAGCGGGTGTGGCAAAACAACATTGTTGTCCATCATCGCCGGGCTGCTCACGCCAACCGCGGGAGAGGTGAAAGTTAAAGGGAAACTGGTTGAAGGTCCTTCTGCCCAGATTGGCTATATGCTGCAGCAGGACTATCTGTTTCCATGGCGTACCATTTTGGACAATGCATTGATCGGACTTGAATTGACGGGCAGGCTGGATGAACGGAGTCGTAAACGAACAAGCGAGCTGCTTGCAGAGATGGGCCTTGCTGGAACAGAGAATTTGTATCCTTCCGAACTATCTGGGGGCATGAGGCAGCGTGTCGCACTCGTGCGGACGCTTGCAACCGATCCATCCTTACTGCTTCTGGATGAGCCATTCTCTGCACTGGACTATCAGACCAAGCTGCAGCTGGAGGATCTGGTGTCAGATACGCTCAAGGAAACGGGAAAAACCTCGGTGCTGGTCACCCATGACCTGTCCGAAGCGATTGCAGTGAGTGACCGCGTTATTGTGCTGGACCGCAATCCTGGACGAATTCGGAAAGAGTTTATCATTCCGGAAGCCATTCGGAAATCCCAGCCCTTCTACGCAAGAGAACAGGAAGGTTTTAATGAGCTTTTTCAGGCATTATGGAGCGAACTGGAACAGTCCGGAGGAGGTGAGAAGAACGGGTGAATCATACGAGAGAGAAGCAGGAAATGCGCCGGGATGAATGGATGCAGAAACTGCACCAGGGCCACATGAAGCAGGTTGCTGAGTGGCGCCGCAAGGTACTTGCGGTTCAGCTGTCCCTGCTGGTCTGCATGTTTTTGTTATGGGAGCTGGCGGGCAGGCTGCGCTGGATTGATGTGCTGCTGTTCAGTTATCCGAGCAAAGTTTTTGCCCAGATCGGCAAGGACATCGCCAGTGGTGAACTTTGGATTCATGTCGCAGTCACCGTTGGGGAGACGGCAGTTGGCTTTTTGCTGGGGACGCTTGTCGGAACGCTGCTTGCGGTCCTGATCTGGTGGTCTCCTTTTTTGTCCAAAGTGCTTGATCCCTATATGGTCGTATTCAACAGCATGCCAAAGGTGGCACTCGGCCCCATCTTCATCGTCATGTTTGGTGCAGGCTTTACGGCTATTGTCATGACTACGTTGTCCATTACGGTGATTATTACGACCCTGGTTGTGTACAACAGTTTCAACGAAGTGGACAGCAATTATATCAAGGTCATTCGTACGTTCGGTGGCGACCGGTCCGTGATTTTTACCAAAGTTGTCCTGCCGGCTTCATTTCCCGCGATTGTTTCTACATTGAAAGTCAATGTGGGCATGGCCTGGGTCGGTGTAATTGTGGGTGAGTTTCTGGTTGCCAAACAGGGGCTCGGGTATTTGATTATCTATGGATTTCAGGTCTTCAATTTTACCCTGGTATTATCGAGCCTGCTTATTATCGCGGCCGTAGCTACAGCGATGTATCAGCTTGTGGTGTATGTAGAGAGAAAACTGCTGGCAGGTCGCAGGTAGTGCCACGAAAAAAGTTAATAGAGCTTGCTAGATCGTGTTATGTATACAATTTCACAAGGGGTGTCACGTTGCCCGCTAACCAAAAATCAAGTACCATACTAATACGAATATTCCGTGCAGTCCTTCATGTATGCGGAGATTGGAGATTAGGGCCTTATATGTCTTCACCCCGCATCAAATCGAAATTGCCAGCGTCCCACATCCGGGACGCGATGTTGTGACCGGCATGCATGGGCATGTCGGTTGATGCCGTTTATTGATTCTGATGTGACTGCATATGTCTATGCATCCCTTCAATAGCTTCATTTTTTGTAAAACGGGAAATGGTTTGCCTAAGGGTGTGTAATACTAGGAATACTACGTATTGCAGAAGCAGGCTAACGCAGATTTGTTAGAGGTATGAAGCAGGACATGCATTCATCCGGATGGGACGAAGAGCTGGCTTGGCCATATAAGCAGCTTAGAGGAGAGGTAATGAGAAATGGGTTTTAGAGTAATTAAAACCGCAATTGCTGCACTGATGGCTGTGCTGATTGCGGACTGGTGCGGCTTGCCCGGGCCAACATCGGCAGGCTTGCTAGCCATTCTGGGTGTCGATGTTACGAGAAAAAGAAGCATTCGCACGATTTCGGCGCGATTCTTTGCTTCCGTGGTAGGTCTTTTGTTTGCAAGTGTACTTTTTCACTTTCTAGGCTTCCATTATTGGGTTCTGGCCGTGTACATACTGATTGCGTTTCCGGTAATTGTTCGGGCCGGATTCAAGGAAGGCATTGTGACGGGGTCTGTCGTGGTCTTTCGTGTCTTCAGTGGCGGGGAGATGGACGTTGAAGTCATTTTGGTGCAAATCGGGTTGCTGCTGATTGGTCTGGGATCTGCAATGGTCGTTAATCTGGCATATATGCCAGCAGCGGACCCGCAAATGCTTCAGATTCGCAAAAGGATTGATGAACTATTCTCCGTGATCTTCAAGGAGTTTGCTGCGACTCTTCGTAATCCGAATGAGGTCTGGGCAGGGAAGGAACTGATTGAAGCGGACAAGGCTGTTCTTGGAGGCATTGAAGCAGCCAAGCGTTCACTGGAGAATCAGGTCATTCATCCCAACGAAGAATGGAGCGTATATTTTTACATGCGAAAAACGCAGCTGGACTCCATTCAGCATATGATGCATCTGGTATCACAAATTTATCAGAAGATGCCACACGCCGAAATGGTGTCGGAGCTGTTTGACCAGCTCAGTCAGGATGTGCTCACAGAGTCTTACACTGGACGAACCGAAAAACTACTCGCAAATGTGCAGGAAGAATTCAGGCGAATGGAACTGCCAGATACAAGGGAAGAATTCGAGATTCGTTCTGCGATTCTCCAGCTGTGCCGGGAACTCGCGCTGTATCTGAAAATTGCGAAAAAGGACAAAGCACCGTCGCCGATTACGGACCGGTCCCAATCTACAAACGAATAATAGAAAATAGTTGTCACCCTAGACGGATGCCCTGCATACACTTGTAGTGAATGATTGTATGGAGGAGGTTTAAAGATGTCATTGAGTCATAAACATCAATGTAGAGAGATCATCACGAAGGCGATCTGCGGCAAAGGTCGTAAGTTCTCTACCGTAACACATACCGTGACTCCGCCTAATGGTCCGACCAGTATTTTGGGGGCTTGGATTATCAACCACCAATATGAAGCCGTATCAGCGGGGGACGGAATTGAAGTTATTGGTACTTACGATATCAACATTTGGTATTCCTATGACAAAAATTCGCAGACAGATGTAGCCAAAGAAACGGTGTCGTATGTAGAACATGTACCTTTGTCTTACCTGGATCCGAAACACCGGGCTTCCACAGTAGAGGTATCTGCGGATGCAACGCAGGAACCAAGCTGTGTGGAAGCCACTGTATCCGCAGGCGGAGGCAGCGTAGTTATCCGGGTAGAACGGGAATTCGCTGTTGAACTGGTTGCCGAAACCAAAGTATGCGTGAAGGTATGCACAGATGGTTGCGGAGACTACGAAGACAAGGATTATGACTTTGGCAGCACGGATGAAGATTATGATGATCTTGATCCGGACCTGCTTGACGAGGAACTGTAATTTCTTCGTCTCTTGTATCCTTAGCTAAGGTATTATATGCGCCGCAAGCGGCAGTGAAGAGGGCGCAAGCCCTCTTTTTTCTTTTTGGGCGATGGAAAGGAGGGACCGAATGAATGTAATGGAAGAGGCAGAGCAAGCGGTTAAACGTTACGAACGCATGTCGGCGGGAGAACGGGCAGGACGATTGGAGCGAGCCGGCATTGAAGTGCTTGCCTCACGTGACAGGCAAAAAAGGGAGCCTGGCCTAAGAGTACGTTACGATGTAGAGATATGCTGCCTGTACGCACTTCGGATTAAACGGCGGGATACGAGCGGCATGGGCGGTGCACAGGATAGCGTACTGGACCGGGAAGCGGCTTCGACGCTGTTCAAAAGAATCGAGCGGCTAGCTGTTAAAACCTTGTATACCCTTGGACTCGATCACGGCGCTGTACGGCTGGAAGCTTCGGGGAAAAACGGGTGCACTGTTGTTTCGATTGACCCGCGTCCGTGGAAGGGCATGACAGATCTATCTGTCATGTACCGGGAAGGCTGGAAGCAGCTGCAGTCTCAACTGGATGAGGAAAGTCAGAATAAAGTAACGCCCGTGCTTGGAATGGACCCGGAGTTTCTACTCGTGCAGATGCCGGAGTCCAAAATTATACCTGCTTCAAGGTTTCTCGGACGCACAGGAATGGTAGGCTGCGATTCCGTGACTATCGGGGGGAGGCGGATCTATCCGGTTGCTGAACTTCGTCCTGCCCCCAGTTCGGAACCGCGAGAGCTGCTAACTCATTTACTTAGAGCTTTTGACCTGGCATCCCGCAGCATAACCGACCATTCGCTCATTTGGCAGGCTGGGGGAATGCCGCAGCGTGGATTGCCGCTCGGGGGACATGTTCATTTCAGCGGAGTGACGCTTAACGGGGATTTGCTGCGTGTGCTTGACAATTATCTGGCCCTGCCGCTTGCGTTTCTGCAGGACCCGCGTGGTTCGGGCAGGCGTCCAAGGTACGGAGCACTGGGTGATTTTCGATTGAAGCACTATGGTGGATTCGAATATCGAACACTGCCCAGCTTCCTGATCTCTCCACTCGTTGCCAAAGGAGTGGTCGCTCTCGCAGGTCTTATTGCCGCCTCCTACACCAGTCTTCCTCTTCGTCCTTTGATGAACACAACCGTGCATGCTGCTTTTTACGAAGGAGACCGGGAACGAATGAAGGAATACATTCCAGCGCTTCTGGACGATCTGGTCGGCTTGGAGGACTACGCAAGATATGAAAAGTATGCCGCTCCGCTCATACGTCACCTGAGAGAAGGGAAGACGTGGGATGAGAGCCGGGACATTCGCAAAGTCTGGAATATTCGTGCAGGTTCATGAAGAGTAGATGTTTTTTTGTTATAATAGAAAGTAAGTCAATTTTGGATCTGATTACAGCTATGGAAGACATGCAGACACTGGTCTGTGAAGGAAGCGGCAGGTGGCCGAAACATGAGGCGGAGGCACGAAGATGTGCCTGACCGCCTTATTGTTCCTTCTAGGGCAGGGACTCTTCCTGACAACATAGGAACGGATGGAGGATATTCATGGCTCAGTATACGCCAATGATTCAACAATATTTGCAAGTGAAGGCCGAAGCGCAAGACGCTTTTCTTTTTTTTAGATTAGGTGATTTCTATGAGATGTTCTTCGATGATGCTGTCA
Source organism: Paenibacillus sp. PvP094 (assembly GCF_040546835.1). NCBI lineage: Bacteria > Bacillati > Bacillota > Bacilli > Caryophanales > Paenibacillaceae > Paenibacillus > Paenibacillus sp. PvP094. The sequence goes on from NZ_JBEPOM010000001.1 coordinate 4,514,053, forward strand.
ATGCAGCACGTGAGCTCGAAATTACGCTGACTGCACGCGCAGGCGGTGGGGAAGAGAAAATTCCGATGTGCGGTGTGCCTTATCATTCGGCGGACAATTACATACAGCGTCTGATTGAAAAAGGATACAAGGTTGCCATCTGTGAGCAGATGGAAGATCCAACCGTAACAAAAGGCATGGTGCGCCGGGAGATTGTACGTGTCATCACGCCTGGAACGGTGATGGAAGGCAAGACTCTTGGCGACAAATCCAACAATTATATGGTCTGCCTGACAGGAAACCAAAATACACTGGCGCTGGCAGCGTGTGATCTGTCAACGGGTGAATTGTACGTGACGTCCGTGCCATATTCCAAGGAATGGCTGAAAGATGAGATCGGCATTTACGAACCTTCCGAATTAGTCGGTGATGCGACTCTTCTCGATACCGTCGCTGCGCAGTCTTCACCAATCGGTAGACCTGTTGTATACACGCCTTGGACCAAAAGCAAGGAAGATCTCGTTCGGCAACAATTCGGCGAAGCTGCATGGGCAAGACTGGAGCCTGAACGTCAAGTTTGTGTTGCACGACTGTTCTCTTATCTGAGTGAAACGCAGAAACGTTCTCTGGGGCAATTGACACAAATCTCGACTTACGAGCCGGATCACTTCATGATTCTGGATCCATTCACCAGACGTAATCTGGAACTTGTGGAAACGGTTCGCGAGCGTTCCAAAAAAGGCTCGTTGCTCTGGCTGCTGGACAGAACGGAGACATCCATGGGTGCGCGGATGCTGCGGCGGTGGGTGGATAAACCCTTACTTCAAAAAGGGAAAATTAATGAGCGACTAGAAGCAGTGGACACGCTATACAATCAGTTTATTTTGCGTGAGGATTTGCGTGCTGAACTGAAGGACATTTACGATCTGGAACGACTGGTGGGGCGGATTGCTTTTGGGAATGCCAACGGGCGCGATTTGAACGCACTCAAGCTGTCGCTGGATAAAATACCTGGACTGCGCCAGTATTGTGCAGAGTCTTCTTCTACCACGCTGCAGAACATTGCGGAGATGATGGATGACTGTAGTGACTTAAGGGATGCCATCGGGCGTGCCATTGTGGACGAGCCCCCTGTTTCCGTAAGGGATGGAGGATTAATCCGTGAAGGTTACCATGAACGACTGGACGAACTAAGGGAAGCATCGGTGAATGGCAAACAGTGGATCGCTGAATTGGAAGCAAAAGAACGTGAAGCTACGGGCATCCGCTCCCTGAAAATCGGCTACAACAAGGTGTTTGGCTATTATATCGAAATTACGAAGTCCAATCTGGCCTCCTTGCCGGAAGGCCGTTATGAGCGGAAACAGACGCTGGCTAATGCAGAACGTTACATTACGCCGGAGCTTAAGGAAAAGGAAACATTGATTCTCGAAGCACAGGACAAGATGGTCGATATTGAATACGGATTGTTTGCTGAGCTGAGGGATCGGTTGAATCATGAAATTGCAAGACTGCAAAAACTGGCTGAACAGGTTGCGGAGATCGATGTATATCAATCCTTCGCGGTAATCAGTGCAGAGCGGAATTTTGTTAGACCAACACTGACAGATGGTTATGACTTTGTGGTGGAACAAGGACGTCATCCTGTGGTGGAGGCTGTTATGAGGGATGGTGCCTTTATCGCCAACCAAACGGCAATGAAAAAGGAAGAAGCACGGATTCTTCTGATTACTGGTCCGAATATGGCCGGGAAAAGTACGTATATGCGACAAGTTGCCCTGATCTCAATCATGGCGCAGATTGGTTGTTTTGTACCTGCAGGTCAGGCAGAGGTACCCATCATGGATCGCATCTTCACACGAATTGGGGCAGCAGACGATCTGATTGGCGGTCAAAGTACGTTTATGGTGGAGATGGCGGATATTCAGGTAATGACTGACAAAGCAACGCCGAGAAGCCTGATCATTATCGATGAATTGGGCCGGGGCACGTCAACAAGCGAGGGGATGGCTATTGCCCAATCCGTCATTGAGTATGTGCACGACATTATAGGCTGTAAAGCACTCGTATCGACGCATTTTCATGAACTGGCTCACCTGGAAGAAAGTCTGGATAAGCTGGCAAACTACTCCATGGCCGTACAGGAGAGTGGGGACAAAGTGAATTTCTTGCGCAAATTGATTCCGGGTGCTGCCAGCAGCAGTTATGGTATATACTGCGCACGACTTGCCGGTCTGCCGGATAGTATTATTGAACGAGCGAATGGTTTACTGCACGGCTTCGAACATGCGGCAGCACAGGTGGCGGTCGGAAGTGAGTTTGCTGGGAAGGGAAGCCGCATTCCGGGATCGGACTACAATAATACACCTGGAATGGAAAATGCCACAGTGATACGAGAGGAAGCTGTGGTTTCGGTACCCGATACGGTGACTTACGTGGAGAGCGAGTTGTTCAAGGAGCGAGGCAATAAGAATAGATCTGGTTCCAAACCACAGGACGTTGTCCAGCTGTCGATATTCGGTGATGATGAGCCCAACGTGGGAACCAAGCCCGATGATGTGGTCGCTGTGGACAAACCAACACGAGATTTTATACGTAACATGAAAGACATTGATGTTATGAATATGACGCCTCTGCAGGCGATGCAATTATTGAATGAGCTTAAGTTAAAGGCACAGCAATTATCCTGATATGATGGGAGGGGAAACCTGTGGCGAAAATACATGTCCTTGACGAACATATTGCCAACCAGATTGCAGCAGGTGAAGTGGTTGAACGGCCTGCTTCGGTTGTTAAGGAATTACTGGAGAATTCCGTGGATGCAGGGGCTACCAAAATTGAAGTTTCCGTTGAAGAGGGCGGATTGCTCAGCATTCGTGTGAAAGACAACGGTTCAGGCATTGAACCCGAGGATCTGGAAACAGCATTCTATCGTCATGCAACGAGCAAAATTACGCACGGACGTGATCTCTTCCAGATCACAAGTCTTGGTTTTCGGGGAGAGGCTCTGCCGAGTATCGCGGCTGTCTCCAAGGTCGAAGTGCTAACGGCTAGCGGAGACGACGGCCGGGGGCGCCGGATTGTGATTGAGGGTGGCAAACTGTGTACACATGAGGATGCTGCTTCACCTCAAGGGACAGAGTTTGTTGTCAAAGAATTATTTTATAATACTCCTGCCCGCCTGAAATATATGAAAACCATCCAAACCGAGCTGGGACATATCTCGGATGTGCTGTACCGGATGGCCATGTCTCATCCGCATATTTCCTTTACGCTGCGGCATAATGCCAATGTGCTGCTGCAGACGCTCGGAAACGGCGACCTGCTTCAGGTGGTGGCAGCAATCTACGGTACCAGTGCAGCCAAAGCCATGCTGCCCGTCCAGGGCGAGAATCTGGATTATCGGGTAAGTGGATTAATCAGTCTTCCGGAATGGACACGGGCCAATCGGGGCGGCATGTCAACGATTGTAAATGGTCGATATATTCGCAATTATGGTCTTAATCAAGCCATTCTTAAAGCGTATCACACGTTACTCCCGATCAATCGATTTCCGCTTGTTGTGGTGCAGCTTGAGATGCATCCCTCACTCGTGGATGTAAACGTGCATCCGGCAAAACTGGAAGTGCGGTTCAGCAAGGAAGCCGAGTTGTACGAATTTATTGAAACGACAGTACGGGGAATTCTGCGGCAGGAAGTGCTTATACCTCAAGTGACCAAACAGCAGATTAGACGTGGAGACGACAGTTCATTTATACAGGAACAGTTTCTGTTTCCGCGAGGACCATACAAGGATGAGCCAGTGATAGAAGATGAGGTTGCACAGTCCAAAAAGAATAGCACCCCTGTGCCAGGCAACACGGCCATGGAAGAGGACGATCTGGATGCCCCCGCTGATATTCAACCGGGTCATGCTGCGGAACTCTTTTCAGAGGTGCCACCCTTGCCGGACGCTCCACCGCCAGATCAGCTCAACCCGATAAATCCGTTTCAGGCCCTTGTTGTTGATGAGCGGGTTCAGACAGATGAACGCGAGGTGCCAGCTCAGGACACAGCGCCGACATATCGACCAACCAACGTGAATGCTCCAGTTAGAGAAAACCGGCTGTCATATCAAGCTTCTAATCGTTCCAATATGGAGCGCAGCTGGAAGGGTTCAGGTTTACCTGATACTGCAAAGCTGGCAGCAGCGGTGAAGTCGGATGCGACGTTGCCGGCGTTTCCAGAGCTTAGCCTGATTGGTCAGCATCACGGTACGTATCTGATTGCCCAGAATAAAGACGGCCTCTATCTGATTGATCAGCATGCCGCTCATGAGCGGGTGAATTATGAGTATTATTATGAAAAGTTTGGCAATCCGGCTCAAGCTTCACAGGAGCTTTTGCTGCCGATCACACTGGAATTTACACCGTCCGAAACGGAAAAACTCAAGTCCAGGCTTGCCTGGTTTGAACAGGCTGGAGTCTATCTGGAGCATTTCGGTGGACAGACGTTTCGTGTGCGCTCCCATCCGTTCTGGTTTCCCAAAGGGGACGAGAAGGATATTATTGAAGAAATGTCTGAATGGGTGCTCAGCGAGCGCAGCATTGATGTGGGGAAAATGCGTGAAGCTGCTTCCATCATGTGCTCCTGCAAAGCCTCGATTAAAGCCAATCAGAAGCTGACAGAACAGGAAGCAGAGACGCTCATTCAGCGACTCGGTTCCTGCAGGCAGCCCTATACTTGCCCACACGGGCGACCGATAGTCGTTTCATTTTCAACCTATGATCTGGAGAAATTGTTCAAACGGGTCATGTAGCTGTTTAGGAGGAAGTTATGTATATTACAACCGGTGATACAGAGGCGCCTTCGCTTGTGGAACGCGCGCGCAAGCTCGCGGAAACGACGGGTGGTACCTATGTGCCGCGCAATAAAAAGTCTTTGCCCAGGCTGATTGAACGTTATGGCGTTAACGAAATCCTGGTCGTGCTTCAGGGCAAGGCGCGCTTGTATCGCAAGAATGCGCCGCAGCTTGAATTTCATCCAAGCATGGGATTCGTACGCGCGAAGCGTGTGTTGCGCGGAGAGCCTGATCCTATGCTGGAAGCGGGAGCTGTAATTAAAGGAGATACCATCATTGATTGTACAGCCGGATTAGGTACGGATGCGCTTGTATTCTCCGTCGCAGCAGGTAAGCAGGGGAAGGTTATTGCTTGTGAGAGCTCTCTGCAGCTCTATACACTGTTGGTTGAGGGGATGTCCTATTACGAGAGTAATCAGCCCGAAGTCGATGAAGCCTTTCGCAGAATTGAATTAAGACATGCCAATCATCTGGATTTTCTTCGTTCTATGCCGGATCGAAGCTGCGACACAGTTTACTTCGACCCCATGTTCCGCGAACCGATGATGGATTCAAGTGCGATTCAGCCCTTGCGGGATTATGCAAACTCCCATGCACTGGATATTCAAAGTATCATGGAGGCCAAACGGGTAGCCCGCAAACGGGTTGTGATGAAAGAAAAGCGCGGCAGCGCGGAGTTTACGAGGCTCGGATTCGAGGTGCTGGATCGCGCCAATGCAAAAACACTGTACGGAGTGATAAATGTTGAAAGCGGAAGCTAAACCTAAACTGCTTGTACTGGTTGGACCGACAGCAGTAGGCAAAACAAGGATGAGTATCGAGCTCGCACAAGCGTTTAATTGCGAAATTATTTCGGGAGATTCGATGCAGGTCTATCGTGAAATGGACATCGGGACGGCCAAGATTACCCGTGAAGAGATGAAAGGAGTGCCCCACCATCTCATTGATATCCATGAACCGGAATATCCATATTCGGTTGCAGAATTTCAGGAGAGCTGTACCCGGCTGATCAGTGAAATACAGGATCGCGGTAAGCTGCCCTTTATTGTTGGGGGAACCGGTCTGTATGTAGAGTCGGTCTGTTACGGATTTCAATTCTCGGAAAGCGGGTCGGATGAGGCTTTTCGGGAGGAACAGTTTCGCTATGCGGAGTTACACGGTGCTCAGGCGCTGCATGACAAGCTGAGGGAAATAGATCCAATTAGTGCGGAACGGCTACATGTGAACGACCAGCGGCGAATTGTTCGGGCTCTTGAGATTTACCACCTGACAGGGGAGAAGTTATCTGAACAACTGGCGTCGCAGAAGAAAGAATCCCCGTACGATCTGAGTATTATAGGTTTAACAATGGATCGTCAAAAGCTCTACGCCAGGGTTGAAGAACGGATTGACCTGATGATTGAGCAAGGTTTGGTAGAAGAAGTGAAGTCACTGCTGGAACGCGGGGTGGCCAGAGGTCATATCTCCATGCAGGGACTGGGATACAAGGAAATTGCAGCGTATCTTCAAGGCGAAGTCAGCTGGGATGCTGCGGTGGAATGGCTGAAGAGGGATACCCGCCGCTTTGCCAAACGCCAGCTTTCCTGGTTCCGGCATATGAAGGACATTGAATGGGTGGATATGACAGATACCGAAGATTTCGCAGGGAACTATGAGAGGGTATGTGCATTAATTCAGCAAAAGTTCAAATGATTGCGAAACGTGTGAATTAGGTCCCTTATGGGACGTTTGAACCTCTATCTCTTGATTTCAAAAAAGAGTAGAGGTTTTTTATTTTGAGTGCAAAACATAGAAAATAAAGGAACAGATTTAATCAAATGGTTGTAAAAAAATGACATGAACTTTAAGATGAAAACACATAACAACATCAAATAATGAACCGTGTGTTCCAATGAGAAAGGGATGGTCTTCTTGGATTCGGGCTTTAGTGGAGGAACGAGCTTATATCTATTTTTTTCCGGATTATTCGGAGTTGCTGTTGCCATTCTGGGTCTTATTGCCCTAATTTGGGTAATTATCGTTCTGTCCAATACCAATACATACCTGAAAATGCTGATTCATGATCGAAAAGAACGGCAGAAAATTCCGCTAACGAAAGCATTGTCGAACCCTTTGGTTGACCAGGAACGGCAGGAATAAAGCGCTCTAAAACGATGATTTTGTCCCTCTTTTGCATTTTAGACAAGCGGTGTATAATGGATAAGTCTTCTAACTGCACGTCAGGCTGATTCCGAGATGCAAATTAGTAGACAAGGGGTTTTTGTGGATTATATGAAACTGTTCATGATATAATAGCACGAAAGCTACTCAGCGATATTGAATACTATCTTAAACACGAATTCAAATGAACCAATGGGGGTACGGCTAATGAACAAGTCCATCAACATCCAAGATACGTTCTTGAACCAACTGCGGAAAGAAAACATTCCTGCTACGGTCTATCTGACCAACGGCTTTCAAATCCGTGGAACGATCAAGGCATTTGACAATTTTACGATCGTCATTGACAGCGACGGACGCCAGCAAATGGTCTATAAGCACGCCATCTCCACGTTCACGCCGCAACGCAGCGTATCGCTGATGCAGCAGGATAACAGCGGCGAAGCTTAAAAAAATTACGAAACCTTTTCTACAACCATTTCGTCTACAAGTATAGGAATTGAAGCAGAGCAACCTTAACAAGGGTTGTTCTTTTCATTCCGGGCAAAAAAGGGTTATGATAAGCATTAGCCTTTACAGGCAAATAGAAATTGTGCAACCGAAAGGGAGTCAGGAGGTAACATGCCAAACGATCCGTTGTCGAGGTCTAACAATCGCAACAACAATAACAAGTCACCCAAGAAAGCGAAGCCTAAGACCTCTAAAAAGAAAAAAATTACGGGTAAACGCGTTGGGTGGACACTATTTTTCACTATGGCAATCGCCATCTTTTGTGCACTTGGCGGGTATCTGTTCATCATGGTCAGTGGTGAGCGGCTGCTTACAGCCAACATGGACAAAACAACAATTAATGAGACATCGAAAGTATATGATCGCAATGGTCAATTAATGGGGGAGCTGTCGATTCAGAAGCTGGAACCCGTTGATGAAGATGAGATTCCCGAATTGGTAAAGGAAGCTTTTGTGGCAACAGAGGACAGACGATTCTATGAGCATCAGGGTGTGGATATCTGGTCCATCGGACGTGCAGCTGTAAAAGACATCATGGCCCGTTCCATGGTTGAGGGGGGCAGTACGCTAACCCAGCAGCTTGCGAAAAATATGTTCCTGTCCCGTGACAAAACATTCTTCCGGAAAGCGACGGAAGTATCCATTGCGATGGCTTTGGAGCGCAAGTACACAAAAGACGAGATTCTGACGATGTACCTGAACCGGATTTTCTTTGGTCATCAGCGATATGGGATCAAGGCCGCTTCCGAATTTTATTTCGGGGAAAAAGATTTGAATAAACTTGAGTTGTGGGAAATTGCTACACTGGCAGCGATGCCTAAAGGGCCGTCCGCCTATAACCCACTGAGCAATCCGAACGATTCCAAAGCGCGCCGCGGTGTGGTGCTGCAGCTTATGTACGAACAGGGCTACATCACGAAGGAAGAAATGGATGAAGCCAAAGCGGTGGATTACGATTATACACCACCGGAGAAAGAGCAAAAATATCAAGCTTTTATTGATTATGTACTTCGTGAAGCAGAACGCGTAACAGGCAAAACAGAAGATGATCTGAACATCGGTGGATACAAGATTTATACAACCATGGATGCTCAGGCACAGACGGCCATGGAAAGTGCCTTCTCGGATGACAGTTTATTTGAGGAAAGCAAAGACGACCAGAAGGTTCAAGGATCCATGGTTATCATGAACCATGAAAATGGTAGTCTGGTTGCTCTCTTGGGTGGACGTGACTATCAAACGAAGGGGTACAGCCGGGTAACACAGAGCCGCAGACAACCGGGATCGGCATTCAAGCCCATCGTATCGTATGCGCCTGCACTGGAGTCTGGCGACTATAACGCCAATTCGCCGCTGAGCAATCAGAAGCAGTGCTTTGGCAATTATTGCCCGGGAAACTTGCATGGATACTCTTCAACAATCAGTATGACCGAGGCCATCACGAAGTCGGAGAACATTCCTGCCGTGTGGCTGCTTGATAAAATAGGTGTAAATACAGGCGTACAGTTTGCCAAGAGTGTAGGCATTCAGCTTACAGATGAGGATAAAAACCTAGCGATTGCTCTGGGTGGTCTGAGTAAAGGTACAAATACCCTTGAGATGGCACAAGCTTATAGTGCATTTGCCAACCTCGGTGAATATCAACAGGCTTATTCGATCAAGGAAATCAAGGACAGCTCGGATAAGTCCGTTTACAAACATGACAAGTCAGACACGACGCGTGTCATGAGTGAACAAAATGCATACGCATTGACACAGATGCTTCAAAACGTAGTCAATGATGGTACAGGACGTTCAGCAAGACTGGATCGCCCGGTAGCAGGTAAAACCGGTACGGTGCAGAGCGGCATCGCTGGCAACAGCGCAAACCGTGATGTATGGTTTGTCGGGTATACACCTGAATGGACTGCTGCAGTCTGGATGGGATATGATAATCCGGACGCAACCCATATGCTCAAAAACAGCAGTAAGCTATCCGCAGCTTTCTTCGCCAAAGTCATGACTGATGCACTGAAGGGTGTACCTGTGAAGGATTTTGAAGCACCTAAAGGTGCACAGGCACCACCACCGGAAGAAACGCAACCGGAGCAGCCGCAATTATCGGTTAGTGGATTAAGCGGGGCGTATGATCCGAATTCTCAGACGGTTTCGCTTAACTGGACAGGAACAGGAGATGCGAATACTCAATATCGGATCTATCGGAAAGAGACGTCCGAAGCGCAATTCACCCATCTGATTGATTCGGTGGGATCGACTAGTGCACAGGATCTAAGTGCACTTCCAGGCCTGACATACGAGTATTATGTTACTGCCTTTGATCTGGCCTCCGGACTTGAAACCGATCCGTCCAATACGATCTCACTTATGATTGAGGCACAGGAGATCGAACCAGTGGAACCAGAACCGGGTACAGACCCAGGAACGGATCCAGGAACGGAACAGCCTGGTACCGAGAATCCGGATAACGGTTCACCGGATAATGGGAATTCGGGTGAAAACAACGGTAACAATGGGAATAACGGAAACAACGGTAACAATGGAAATGGTAATGGAAACAATGGCAATAACGGTAACGGCAACGGTAATGGTAACAATGGAGGACCGGGGCAAGGAAACGGCCAGCCTGGTGATGGAAATACATCCCCTGGAACGGGAACTACCGATCCTGGTGGGAACAATGATGGATCTGGCGATGGTTCGGTTACGACTCCTGGTGAAGTTGTTCCGCCGGATGCCGGAACAGAAAGCAACACAGGTGAAAACGATGGTACGGTTGAAACACAGACCGGAAACGATGGTTAACTTCAACTAATTATCATTAACGCAGCTCTTAACCTGCTTCCCGAATGATCGGTGAAGCAGGTTTTTTGCTTTAGACAGCGATATTTTAACTCCATTCACATCGATTAATTGGTGAGGCGAAGCTTAATTTTGAGTGTATAACTTAAATATGGTAAGCTGTAGCTATCGTAATACGTTGTGCAAAACTGATTCGTAAGTCATGGAATCGGCTGTGCGGACGTTATTCAGTGTTCACCAATATGAGAACAGGTCAAGGGCCTGTAGTCGGCAAAGAGGGGTTCGTATGAAACGGAAATTCGGGGACCGCGCGAACTGGCGCCGGATTACGAACCGACAATTTACATGCCGGTTCGTACAATCCAAAGTTTTTACAGGTTACATTACGTTGTATACCATACAGGATTTGAAAGAACCCTTGTGGAAAACCTATGGGGGGAGTACGTTTTGCATCGCAGATAAAGGGTATTCATGGCTACAGTATTACCCGAAGGGAGAGCATTTCGTGGTGACAGCCATGTTTGATGATCAGGAACGGATCGTTGAATGGTACATTGATACCTGTCGAAGCCAGGGCATCACGGATCAGGGGGTTCCCTGGTTTGATGATCTCTATCTCGATGTCGTCGTCCTGAAAGATGGAGAGGTATTTTTGCTGGATGAAGATGAGCTTGAAGACGCCCTCTCGCGTAAGCATATTACAACCGGCGATTATGATCTGGCTAACCGAACGGCCAAGGAATTGCTGCATGCTATTGATGCTCATGTGTTTCCTTATTTTCAACTATCATTGAAACATCGGAAGACCTTGTTTGAGAACGGGGAGTTTCGCAAAAACGTTCAAATCTGAGTTTTGACCAAGCAGAGAATTACTTCGCCATCCTTCTAATATTGGAGCATCTGATAGAATACATTAATAATCAGGAGAGATCAGCCCGATAAAATAGAGGTGATGGCGAATGAACGGACGGGTCATGGCTGCAGGAGGGCAACCGGGAGGCAGACCATCCAGACAAATTAATGTTGTATTGCGTAACCAAGAGCCTCAGATGTTGGCGAAGGAAGAGGAGACACCACTTCAGGCAGTAAAGGGATTAGCCAAGCACAGCCATTTTCAAGAGATTCAAGGTGAGCTCGAGCAGTTGGTTGGGCTGGAAAATATCAAGGATCTCGTATTTGAAATCTATGCGTTTTTGCAAATTGCCCAGATGCGTTCTGAGGCAGGCCTGATCAGTGGAGCACATGTGTATCATATGATTTTCAAAGGAAATCCAGGGACCGGAAAAACCACGGTTGCGCGGATTGTGGCAAAGCTGTTCCAAAAGATGGGCGTGCTCAGCAAAGGGCACCTTATTGAGGTGGAGCGGGCCGATCTGGTCGGAGAGTACATTGGACATACGGCCCAGAAAACGCGTGATCTGGTGAAGAAGGCACTTGGAGGCATCTTGTTTATCGACGAGGCATACAGCTTGGCTCGTGGTGGCGAGAAGGATTTTGGCAAGGAAGCTATTGATACACTTGTTAAATCCATGGAAGATCATAAAAATCAATTCATTTTGATTCTGGCAGGGTATTCTGAAGAAATTGATTTCTTTCTGCAGACCAATCCGGGATTACCATCCCGATTTCCTATCCAGGTTGAATTTCCGGATTACAGTATAGATCAGTTGATACAGATTTCAGAGATTATGGCGAAAGAGCGAGACTATATTTTAATGCCACAGACCATCCTGAAGTTGAAGCAGCATTTGCTGCAGGAGAAAAATGAATCTCTGCATGCCTTCAGCAATGCTAGGTACGTTCGAAATGCAATTGAGCGGTCCATACGTCATCAGGCGGTACGATTGCTGGAACAGTATACCCAGGGCAGTCCGGGAAAATTGGAACTGATGACGATTCGAACAGAGGATTTGAAGTTTGAGCGAAAGTAAGCGATAATGGTTTTTTTGGAGCAGCCGGCCGGGTTAACCGGTTCGGCTTAAAGTACGCTATGAGGGAACAATAACCGTAATAGATGAAGCTGAGTTTGAGAAGGAGGAAACATTGAATATGACTGTTACCCATGATACAGATCAAGTCAAGAAAGACCAAGCCGTTTTAGTTAGTTTGATTACAGATGAAGTAAAGCGTTCAGGCATTAATCCGGAGTACTCTTTGGAGGAATTGGTGAAGCTTGCAGAGACCGCAGGTGTTGAGGTGCTGAGTGTATTGTCCCAGAACCGGGAAACCCGGGATACGAAGTGGTTTATCGGAAAAGGTAAAGTGGAGGAGCTACGTGCGATTGCAGAGGAATTAGGCGCGACCACAGCGATATTTGATCAAGAGCTGTCTGGAGCTCAGGTTCGTAACCTGGAAGAGGCACTGGATCTCAAAATTATCGACCGTACCCAGTTGATTCTGGATATTTTCGCTCAACGTGCAAATACAAGAGAAGGTATCATTCAAGTCGAATTGGCCCAACTTAGCTATCTGCTTCCACGATTATCGGGTCATGGCAAAAACCTTTCACGGCTTGGAGGGGGAATCGGGACACGTGGACCGGGGGAAAGCAAGCTGGAGACGGATCGCCGTCATATCCGGGGGCGCATTGATGATCTGAAACGGCACCTGGAAGAGGTTACACGCCACCGCAAACTTCATCGCGAGCGTCGTAAAAAGACAGGCATTGTACAGGTAGCACTTGTGGGGTATACGAATGCAGGCAAATCCACATTGCTTAAACAATTAACTGCCGCTGACGTATATATTCAGGATCAGCTGTTTGCAACGTTGGATCCAACTTCACGTACGATGGAGCTTCCGAGCGGTAAAGAAATTGTACTTACGGATACAGTAGGATTTATTCAAAACCTTCCACATGATCTGATTGCCGCTTTCCGTGCAACATTGGAGGAAGTGAACGAAGCCGATCTGATTTTGCATGTTGTAGATGCATCCTCTGCAATGAGGGAAGATCAGATGAGAACTGTGCACGACATTCTCCAGCAGCTCGGATCTGGCGACAAGCCTCAATTGGTGCTCTATAACAAAAAAGATGCATGTACACCGGAGCAGCTGGAAATGCTTCCTTTGGACAAAGACCATATGAAGGTAAGTGCACTGGAAGAAGCTGACCTGCTGAAGATTCGGGAGCGAATTCAGGAAGAGTTGACGGGGGATACGAAGCGGTTCCGTATTCCTGCAGAGCGGGGCGATCTTACATCCGTGCTTTATAAGGTTGGAGATGTTGTTGAAACCACTTTTGAAGAAAACGATGTGATCTATCAAGTTGAGCTGCAAAAAGGGGAATATGAAAAATTCGGTTATTTACTTGAAGATTTCATTGAATTGTAATATACATGACATATTGGTATGGTAAGTTGTCACGATAATCGATATTATGCGTTAGATTAGTGCAATGAAGGGGAATGAAGTAAGATGGCAAGCTTGGATACAAAGATTGTGGAGCTGCAACAACAAGTTGAGGCCCAGATTGAACAACAGATGAGAATGATTGACGGTATTACGGATTACAACCAGTGGAAGGTCATTGATGCGTTTCAACGCAAACAAGTCAGTGATTTTCATTTTGCCGGTTCAACGGGATATGCATATAACGATCGTGGCAGGGAAGTGCTGGATGAAGTATATGCGGATGTATTTGGCGCAGAAGCTGCGTTGGTTCGTCCCCATTTTGCCTCAGGTACACATACGATAGCCACCGCTCTCTTTGGCGTACTGCGCCCAGGTGACGAGTTGTTATACATCACAGGTAAACCTTATGATACATTGCACAAAGTCATTGGAAGTCCGGAAGATGGAACCGGATCTCTTCGGGACTTTGGTATTGGATACCGTGAAACCGCTTTGCTGGCAGATGGAAGTGTCGATTGGGACGCAGTTAAAGGGAATATTACTGCTTCAACCAAAGTCATTGGTATCCAACGTTCACGTGGGTATGACTGGCGTTCTTCCTTCTGTATTGATGAGATAGCTGATATGGTAAGACGGGTAAAGGCCATCAAAGAAGATGTTATCGTGTTCGTGGATAACTGTTATGGCGAATTTACTGAGAAACGCGAACCGACAGAGGTCGGGGTAGATCTGATGGCAGGTTCACTAATCAAAAACCCTGGCGGAGGCCTTGCTGAAACCGGGGGTTACATATGCGGGAAGGAAAAGTATGTTCAACTGGCAGCGTATCGTTTGACTGCACCTGGCATAGGTGGTGAGGTTGGTGCCATGTTGGGAACTACCCGTGGGATCTACCAGGGACTTTACATGGCGCCGACAATTGTGGGACAAGCCATTAAGGGCAGTACCTTTGCCGCTGCAATGTTTGCTGCTTCGGGATTTGTAACCAAACCTGCTTGGAATGAGACACGCACGGATTTGATCCAAGCTGTGCAGTTCTCCTCCGCGGAGCATCTGATCGCTTTTGTACAGGGAATTCAGCGGGCTGCTGCAGTGGATAGTCATGTCGTTCCTGAGCCATGGGACATGCCTGGTTACGAACATCCCGTCATTATGGCGGCAGGTACGTTTATACAGGGCGGAAGCCTGGAGTTGTCAGCGGATGCACCTATTCGAGAGCCATATATCGGCTACATGCAGGGTGGATTAACCTACTCTCATGTTAAATATGGCGTTTTGATGGCGCTCCAGACAATGAAAGATCGTAAATTATTGTGAGTTTATCTAACACGTCATTGACACTTAGTAATAACTAAATGTACAATAGGGTGAAGAATAGATGACTGGAAGGTTGATGAACATGGGTGACGAAATTCGCAGAAATATGGCCTTATTCCCGATAGGTATTGTTATGAAACTTACGGATCTGTCCGCTCGTCAGATTCGATATTATGAACAGCACAGCTTGATTGTACCGGCAAGAACGTCAGGTAACCAACGTTTGTTTTCCTTTAATGACGTAGAACGATTGCTGGAGATCAAGGCTTTGATCGAAAAAGGCGTTAACATTGCCGGCATCAAGCAGGTTATGAATCCGGTATCCAAGGAATCCGAAGAAGCGACAGTTATCACTGCAGATACAGAAGTGAAGCGCAGAGAACTGTCGGATACACAGCTGCACCGATTATTGAAGCAACAGCTGGTTTCGGGTAAGAGACCTGGACAAGTATCTCTCATTCAGGGAGAGCTTTCCCGATTTTTCAATAAAAAGTAAGTTCGCATAACTTGGCGAGTGAGGGGAAATCATGCAGTTGTGATGGCAGACTCCTTGACCCGTGGAACTTTCTAATGTACAAATATAACATGCAAGCCAAATAAGCAGAAAAGAAAGGGAGAGGTATCGTGAGTTATACAAAAGAAGACATTCTCCGCATCTCTAAAGAAGAAAACGTACGGTTCGTTCGATTGCAATTTACCGACTTGCTGGGAGCTATCAAAAACGTTGAAATTCCTGTAAGCCAATTGAATAAGGCTTTGGATAACAAAATGATGTTTGATGGTTCTTCCATTGAAGGTTATGTGCGTATTGAAGAATCCGACATGTACCTCTATCCGGATCTCGATTCTTGGCTGATTTTCCCTTGGGTAGCTGAGAACCGTGTTGCTCGCCTAATCTGTGATGTTTATTTGCCGGATGGCAACCCATTCCCTGGAGATCCACGCGGCATCTTGAAACGTAACCTGAAGGAAGCCGAAGAAATGGGATTCACTTCCTTCAATGTCGGTCCTGAACCAGAGTTCTTCTTGTTCAAAACAGACGAAAAAGGAAACCCGACTAACGAACTGAATGACCAAGGTGGATATTTCGACCTTGCGCCTACGGATCTTGGTGAAAACTGTCGTCGTGACATCGTTATCACACTTGAAGAAATGGGCTTTGAGATCGAAGCTTCCCACCATGAGGTAGCTCCAGGTCAGCATGAGATCGACTTTAAATATGCTGATGCTCTAAAAGCAGCAGACCAGATCCAAACGTTTAAACTCGTTGTTAAAACGATTGCACGTCAGCATGGTCTACATGCGACCTTTATGCCGAAACCATTGTTTGGTATGAACGGTTCCGGTATGCACTGTAACCAATCGTTGTTCCAAGGCAGTGCGAACGCATTCGTAGACGAGTCGGACGAGCTGGGTCTCAGCAAAACTGCACGTCACTTCATGGCTGGAACGCTGAAGCATGCGCGTGCGTTTGCAGCAATTACTAACCCAACTGTGAACTCATACAAACGTCTTGTACCAGGTTATGAAGCCCCTTGTTATGTAGCATGGTCCGCCAGTAACCGTAGCCCAATGATCCGTATTCCAGCTTCCCGTGGTTTGAGTACACGTGTTGAGGTTCGTAACCCGGATCCGGCTGCTAACCCTTACTTGGCTTTGGCTGTTTTATTGAAAGCAGGTCTGGACGGAATCAAACGTGAGCTTTCCTTACCAGCTCCGATTGACCGTAACATCTACATTATGTCAGAAGAAGAGCGTGTGGAAGAAGGCATTCCAAGCTTGCCGGCTGACCTGAAAGAAGCATTGAACGAATTGATCCGCAGCGAAGTCATCTGTGATGCGCTTGGCGATCACGCCTTGGCTCACTTCTACGAGCTGAAAGAAATTGAGTGGGATATGTACCGTACACAAGTCCACCAATGGGAACGCGATCAATATATCACGTTGTACTAATTCGGAAAGCCCTTGGCGCAAAAAAGTGCCAAGGGCTTTTTTTGATGAATTACATAATGGGACAGAGGTGAGTAGTTTTCTAAAAAAATACCAGCATTTAATAGTATTTATATAATAGTAAGAGAGAAGATACATATTTTACTTAGAACAGCTATTTTAATATGTTGATAATTTCATATAAACAAGATATAATTCAAATATATTTTTAGCAATTTAATTTTAAAACATTAATTGGAGATGTTAATATGGAACAAGCGAAACAACTCGTTGCAAGACAGCGGGCATTCTTTTATACAGGACAAACTAAAAATATTGAGTATCGGATTGATGCTCTACAGCAATTAAGACAAGGGATAGAGAAATATCAGCAACGGATATTGGACGCACTTCATGCTGATCTAAATAAATCGGAAACAGAGGCCTATAACTCTGAGATTCGCATCGTTTTGGGTGAACTGGATTTTGCCCTAGAACATCTTAAGGAATGGGCGGCTCCTAGAGCAGTGCCTACAAGTTCTGTTATACCTGATGGTACAAGCACGATCTATCCAGAACCTTATGGAGTTGCTCTCATTATTGCGCCATGGAACTATCCGTTCCAACTGGCATTCGGTCCATTGATTGGTGCAATTGCAGCGGGTAACTGTGCTGTTATTAAGCCTTCTGAATTAACGCCGGCAGTGTCACGTCTGACGTATGACCTGATCACGGATATTTTTCCTGAGGAATATGTTGCTGTCATGGAAGGTGAAGTCGAAATGAGCACAGCCTTGTTGAAAGAGAAGTTTGATTATATTTTCTTCACAGGAAGCACGGGTGTGGGTCGCATCGTTATGAAGGCAGCAGCAGAGCACCTTACGCCGGTAACGCTTGAATTAGGTGGTAAAAGCCCTGTAATTGTTCATAAAGACGCAGATTTGAAGTTGGCAGCTCAGCGGATCGTCCGTGGCAAGTTCTTGAATGCGGGTCAGACCTGTGTTGCTCCGGATTACTTGCTTGTACATCAGGACGTACACGATAAACTCCTTGAAGAGATTGGTGAGGAGATTCAAGATAAATTCGGTAAGGATGTCATGGGAAATCCTGATTTTCCGCATATCGTCAACACACGTAACTTTGATCGACTGTCTGTATTCTTAGAAGAGGGTCATGCTCTGATTGGTGGTCGCTCTGATCGGGATCAGCTGCTGATTGAACCTACCTTGGTAGGAAATGTGGACTGGGATTCACCTGTTATGCAAGAGGAGATATTCGGTCCCATTTTACCGGTAATGACTTACGATGATCTTAATCCTCTGCTCACTGAGATTGTGCGCCGTCCCAAACCGCTGGCGCTATACCTGTTCACGCAGCAAGAGGAGCTGCAGAACCAGGTCTTGGATCAAGTGTCCTTCGGTGGAGGATGCATTAATGATACGTTGTCTCATATGACTTCACATTATTTACCGTTTGGCGGTGTAGGAGAGAGTGGTATGGGGTCATATCATGGTCAGCAAAGCTTTGAAGTATTCTCTCATCACAAAAGCATTCTCAAACGATAACATATGGAACTAACGAAGTCGAAATATAGCATATGAAAAAGAGGTTGTCCTGTTGAACAGGGCAACCTCTTTTTGTCATTACAGTTCAGCTGACTTGCTGTTGAAAGAAAGACTAGTGAATATCACGGAAAAGGCCAATCACTTTACCCAAAATGCTAACATGTTTTAAACGAAGTGGTTCAAATGTTGCATTCTCAGGCTGAAGACGAATGTGGTCTTTCTCTTTGTAAAATGTTTTAACTGTAGCTTCGTCATCTTCTGTCATCGCAACGACAATATCTCCGTTATCTGCCGTTTGCTGCTGGCGTACGATAACGTAGTCTCCGTTGACGATTCCTGCTTCGATCATACTGTCACCAACAACAGACAGCATAAATACTTTCTGTTCTCCAACATAATGTGTCGGTAGCGGGAAATAATCCTCAATGTTCTCTGTTGCGGTAATCGGAACCCCTGCAGTGACTTTACCTACGACAGGAATGCGAGCGACACTGTGTGCAAACTGATGGGAGTGTTCTGATTCCTCCTGGCTTAACAACTCAATGGCTCTTGGTTTAGTAGGGTCACGTCTAATGAGACCTTTCTTCTCCAAGCGGTCCAGATGTCCATGAACCGTAGAACTGGAAGCCAGTCCAACCGCTTCACCAATTTCACGTACGGAAGGAGGATATCCCTTCAACCGGACTTCATTACGTATAAACTCCAGAATAGCTTGCTGCCTGCTGGATATCTTCGACATACCGTATCAACCCCATTTTAGTAACGTTTGGGAAAATTATAACATAGAACCTCCGTTCGTACAAACATAAGTTCTAAATAAAATCCGATAAAATCAATGTTTCTGAGTCTTTTATTCTTATAGTCATTCAAATCTAACAATAGTAAAAAAACGAGTCGGATTCACCTAGAGATTTACTGGAAATTTGGAGTTTGAAATAAAGCGAACAATTGTTCTAAAAATCTGTTGTACAAAACAAGTGTTCGTGTTATATTGATTTTAACAGATAGGAACAAACGTTTGGAGGACGATTAATATGAGATATTCAACTTATCAAAGTATTTACGAACCGGTGAATTCGGAAGCGGTCAAGTCTAACATAGGTAACGTTAAACAATGGTTTGCAGAAGCCAAGATGCCAACATGGATGTTGAAATTGATTATGGCATCGTTAATCATATTTATTGGCTGCAGCACTGTATTGACTGTGTTTGCAGGAGACGAGAACAATGTTCTTCCCGGCAGCAAAATAGCAGTATCCCAGGGTGAGACATTGTGGAGCTTGTCTTTGGAACATAAACCTGAAAATATGGATACACGTGTATATATAGAAGCAATAAAGAAAGTAAACCAGCTTCAAACCACTTCAATTCAAGTAGGACAAGTCCTAACTTTGCCTCAGTTTACCCCTTAAAATCATGATTCAGTTGAGCGAGTAAGTAGCAACCTTGACAAGCAGCCTCGATCATGTCAAAGTTAGTATGACTTTGTATTTTTGGAGGGGACAAGCTTGGATATAGATAGCCTGGTAGCACGCATCAATGAATTGGCTCGTAAACAAAAGTCCACTGGACTTTCAGAGGAAGAACTTGCCGAACGTGCTAAACTTAGAGAAATTTACTTAAACAACATCCGCAGTAACTTCAGACAGCAACTGGAGTCCATTGAAATTGTAGATGATGAGAACGATCAAGGCCACCAAGGCAAACTCAAACACTAAGGAACCTAAAGATATCGTAGTGATATTTAGGTTTCTTCCTTTTATTTTGAGAATGCAAATTTATAGGGGGAATGTCGGTTTGCGAATTTTGTAAGCCGATACAAAGATGACATAAGGGGGATTCTCATGGCTCGTTCGTTCGAGAGAACGGTTCGGAAAAATTCAAAGCAGTTGAATCAGCAGCGCAAAAAAAATGGTCAACCGATTTCGGGTACGCCCGGTGAGGACATTTTCAAAGGACGCAGTCTTCTGTTTCCTATTTTCCTCATTGGACTTGCGTTTTTGTATCTGTTTATGAGCACATTTCTTGTTAAAGCTCCGATGACAACATGGGACTGGGTTACGATGCTGTTGTATGTATTTTTGGCTGTAATTTTTATGCTTCGTCGTCCTTACATCAAAATCGGGAGCAACCGGATTATAACAACCAAAGGGAATCGGGAACGCTCCATTGGAGTAGATGACATCGTTAAGTTTAGATTCGAACAGGGAACGGTAGTTATTGAACATAACAGCCGAGGCAAAAGATGGGTCTTCACTAAACTGTTGAACCGCTATGACACAGATGCCATTTCTGAACGACTTCTGAAATTTGCCAAAGCTCATCAGATTACTGTAGAAACAGACGAGAAAAAGTAATTATTCACAAAGGGGAAGATGATCGGAATGGCATTAAAAGCGATTTTGTTCGACCTGGATGATACTTTATTGTGGGATGAACGCAGTGTGCGGGAAGCATTCCACGAAACTTGCCTGCTTGCTTCACAAGAAACCGGCGTTGATGCTGAGGCATTGGAAGAAGCTGTTCGTAATGAAGCTCGTAGTCTATATGAATCCTATGAAACCTATGCATTCACCAAAATGATTGGTATCAATCCGTTTGAAGGACTATGGGCTAATTTTACAGGCGGTGACCAGCCGGAATTCCGTCAATTGGAGCAGCTTGCCCCTGTATATCGTAAGGAGTCCTGGCGTCGTGGCTTATTGAAGCTGGGAGTGGATCGTGAAGATTTGGCCGAACGTCTTGCTTCGCAATTTGGAGCAGAGCGAAGATCCAGACCTCATGTATATGAAGAAACAATGGACACTTTGCGTCACTTGCAGGGAAAATTCAAACTGTTGCTCTTGACGAATGGTTGTCCTGCTCTGCAGCAAGAGAAGTTGGATGGTGTGCCTGAACTGGCTCCTTTCTTCGATGAGATCATCATCTCGGGTACTTTTGGAAAGGGAAAACCGGATCCGTCCATCTTTGAACATGCGCTCAGCAAACTTGGAGTAAAACCAGAAGAAGGCTTGATGGTTGGAGATAAACTCACGACGGATATCCGCGGAGCTTTATCAGCAGGAATCCAGTCTGTCTGGATTAATCGTGAGAACAAAGTGAACTCGGAGTCGTATGTACCTGATCATGAGATTAAGCACTTATCAGAATTAGATCGTATTATTGCTAATTTCTGATTATTTCAGAATTGAACAATAGTGCATTTTAAAACATTGATAACCTCGTTGAATGATGCAAAATCATTCATGGGTTATCAATGTTTTTTTTGATCTGGTTGAAACTTTAAAACAACTGTGTAGTGAAGAAATATCAAAAATAATAAAAAAAGGTATTGTAATGTTGGGACTGCTGTTTTAGAATGTAACTAACATACTAGTATGACTAGTATGGGAATCATTTAAAAGCAGTACTCTTTTGGCATATCCAGGTCATGGAATCAGAAGTTATTGCTTTATTATTTTCATGTATATTGTAAGCGCTTTACATAGTTTTGGGAAATATTAATTTTTGGAATACAACAGGTACTCATGAGATTGAGCAATAAAATAACAATCTGAACCTAAGTATATCCATTAAACTACTTTAAATTGATATCGCTTACATTACCAAATATCTATTATGCAGTGGGGGTGAAATTTCTGCAAGGTCTTCGATGGGAGCTGTCATGAAGTACTTTTGATTTTATCAAGTTTATTTGATCGGAGTGAATCAGATATGAAGTCAGAAACTGCTAAAACCACGCTTACGATGACCTCATTACGCAAAGAAAGCAGGTTAAGAACGGCTGGAGCCTTACTCCGCAAAGATTGGCAGCTGTATTCACTATTAATACTTCCAGTGATCTATCTGATAATTTTTAAATACGGGCCCATGATTGGTAATGTGATTGCCTTTAGAAGATTTGTACCGGGAGGCAGCATTTTTGGTGAAACCTGGGTTGGGTTAAGGTATTTTCAGATGTTCGTTCAGGACCCCACATTCTGGAAAGTATTTGGGAACACACTCATTTTAGGTGGGCTTGCATTACTCTTCACTTTCCCGGTTCCCATTATCTTTGCGCTGCTTTTGAATGAAGTAAAAAGTAAACGCTTCAAAAAGTTCGTTCAGACTGCATCCTATCTGCCGCATTTCTTATCGATCGTTATCGTAGCCGGTATGATTTTGCAACTAACGGCAGTGAATGGATCAATTAATGGCTTGGTTGCATTCTTTACTGGAGACAATATTCCTTTTATGCAGCGCGCCGAATGGTTCAGAACGATCTATATAACCTCTGAAATTTGGCAAGGCATGGGCTGGGGAGCCATTTTGTATCTTGCCGCCTTAACAACAATCGATGATTCTTTGTATGAAGCTGCACGGATTGACGGTGCGAATCGCTGGAAACAGACGATCCATGTAACCATACCAGGCATTTTGCCAACCATCGTTACATTGTTAATTCTGAATATGGGTAATTTTCTTGCTGTCGGATTTGAGAAAATTCTCCTCCTTTACAATCCGCTTATCTATGATACATCAGACGTGATTTCCACTTATCTGTATCGTGTAGGTTTGCAATCCAGCAACTTCAGTTACGCTACTGCGATTGGATTATTCGAATCACTCATCGGACTGATCTTGGTATTCTCGGTAAATGCAATCTCACGCAGACTAACACAACGAAGCTTGTGGTAAAGGAGGGATAACATGCAGGAATCAAAATCATACAAAGTCTTCAAAGTATTTAACACCATCTTTTTGCTGCTCGTGGTGTTCATCACACTCTATCCATTCCTGAATGTTGTAGCACAATCTTTCAGTAGCGAATCCTATATCAATTCAGGGAAAGTCAGCATCATCCCGCGCGGTTTTAATGTGGAAACCTACAAGACCATCTCGCGTGACAGCATGTTCTGGACCAATTATAAAAATACAGTTATCTACACTGTGGTAGGTACGTTGATATCCATGTTTATGACAACCATATTCGCGTATGCGATTTCGAAAAGGAGATTAATGGGACGCAAGTTCTGGACAATGTTTGCCGTGTTCACCATGTTTTTCAGTGGCGGATTGATTCCAAACTATGTCCTGATTAATTCCCTTGGCATGAACAATACGATGTGGGCGTTAGTTGTACCTGGAGCCATCAGCATTTATAACATGTTAATTATGAAGTCATTTTTCGAAAACATGCCCGAGGAGCTGGAGGAAGCAGCAGCCATCGACGGTTTGAACACATATGGTATTTTACTTCGTATCATATTGCCGTTAAGTAAGGCTGTAATGGCTACAATGGTTCTGTTCTACGCAGTTGGACACTGGAACTCATGGTTTCCGGCATTCCTGTATCTCGACAAAAAGGAACTGTTCCCTGTGACCATTTATTTGCGCAATATGATTGCAGGTGCAACAGGAGGAGCTTCTGCTGGAGCGTCGGCTGATAATTTGACTCAAATCTCAGCCAATATCAAGTCGGTAACGATGGTACTTACGATTTTGCCAATTCTTACGATTTATCCGTTTGTGCAAAGATACTTTGTAACCGGTATCATGTTGGGATCTGTTAAGCAGTAATTCCAAGTGCATATAGTGAACATCTCTTAGACGCAAGGCCAATCTAAACCACATGCAGGGGGACAATGGAATGAAAAAGAGACCACGCAAGCTTGTAGGCAAGATGGTTTTGGCAACAATGATGAGTGTCGTTTTGGCAGCATGCAGCAGCGGAGCGGGAACCGAGAAGGCCGAACCTGAATCCAAAGGGGCTATGGAGTCCTACGGAGTGGGTGAAACGTTTAAAGCCTCGGAGCCATTCAACTTATCCATACTTTATAGTGATCAGCCAGCATATCCATACAAGAAAGATTGGTTGCTTTTCCAAAAAATCACCGAGCTGACGGGTGTGACCTTGGATCCTACCATTGTACCGATGTCTGACTATCCGCAAAAAAGATCTCTTTTGATCAGTTCGGGAGATGCACCTCTCGTAATCCCTAAAACCTATCCGGGTGAAGAATCTGCCTTCGTATCTTCTGGAGCCATATTACCCGTAAGTGACTATGTTGACTTAATGCCTAATTTCAAGGACAAGATAGAGAAATGGGGACTTGAGGATGAACTGGAGGGTCTCCGTCAGGAAGACGGGAAGTATTATGTACTCCCTGGTTTGCATGAAGAAGTATGGCCAGACTATACACTGATTGTTAGAACGGATGTCTTCGAGGAAAACAACATTCCTATCCCAACAACTTGGGATGAACTATATGATGCTGCCAAGAAGTTGAAAGAGATCTACCCAGATTCGATTCCGTTCTCTGACCGATTTGAATTTAACAGTACGTTGAATATTGCGGCTACTGGTTTTGGAACCAAGGGCGGGTGGGGTTTCGGCAATGGTCTTACGTATAAGGAAGACAAGGATGAATTCGTATATACATCCACTACTCCTGAGTACAAAGAAATGCTGACCTACTTCAACAAAATGGTGTCCGAAGGATTGCTGGACAAGGAAAGTTTCACTCAAGATGATGATCAAGCGACACAAAAATTTGTCTCTGGCAAGTCGTTTATCATTAACGGTAACTCTCAAACGTTAGTGCTGCATCGCAATGATATGAATAAAACGTTGGGTGAAGGAAAATTCTCCATTGCTAAAATTACGGTTCCGGGTGGTCCGAAAGGACAATTAATGTCTGGATCAAGACTTGAAAACGGTGTCATGATTTCCGGTAAAATCAAAGATAGTGAAAATTTCAAAGCAACAATGCAATTTATTGACTGGTTATACTACAGTGATGAAGGACAGGAGTTTGCCAAATGGGGAGTTGAAGGAGAGACCTTCACGAAACAGGATGGGGTTCGCAAGCTTGCGGATGATGTGAACTATAATGGATTGAATCCTAAAGGCACAAAAGATCTGCGTATTGATTACGGTTTCTCTGGTGGCGTGTTTGCTTATGGTGGAACAACGGATCTGCTGCACTCCATGTTTAGTGAAGAAGAATTGAAATTCCAGCAGGACATGAAGGATACCAAGGAAGTTATTCCTGCTGAACCTCCAATCCCGTACTCAGATCTTGACCGTGAACAGGTGACATTGCTTAGTACTCCACTTAAGGACTACTCGGACCAAAATACCCTTAAATTTATTCTGGGCGAACGCAGTCTTGACGAGTTCGATGCATTTGTACAGGAGCTGGAAGGACAAGGGTTGTCTCAGTACTTGCAGATTTCCAACGATACGTACAAAAAGTATAAAGAGAACAAACAGCAGTAGTATGATAGACAAAGTTTAATCGATTGCCGTTTCGCTGAGCTCATTTTAGTGAAACGGCAATTTATGCTAAGATGAATGAATACGGCTGAGAGGAAGAGGTTAAGGAATGTCACTTAATCAAAAGATTAGAGGTTCTACCCGGGCTTATTCATATGAGCTGATAAAGGAAAGAATTTTGCACCTTGAGCTTAAACCTGGTACGAAGATTTCAGAGAAAGAAATAGCGGATGAACTTGAGGTCAGCAGAACTCCTGTTCGTGAAGCTTTCATGAAGCTTGCTGAAGAGGAACTGTTGGATATTATCCCACAGAGTGGAACAATCGTCTCACATATTAATCTGGAGCATGTGGAAGAAGGCAGATTTATGCGAGAAAAAATAGAAAAGGAAATTGTAGCGCTGGCGTGTGCCTCATTTGCAGAAGAATTCAAATTCAGATTGGAAACCAATATCGCTATGCAGGAAGTGTGCATGGATAAGAATAACTTCTATCGACTGTTTGAACTGGATGAGGAGTTTCATCAGATCCTGTTTCAGGGAACTGGAAAAATGAGAACGTGGAAAATGCTTCAGCAGCTTAACATTCCGTTTAATCGTCTGCGTATCCTTCGCTTGTCCGAAGACATTAATTCCGAAATTATTATCTCCCAACACAAGGAAATCTACCAGCTCATCAAGGAGCGCCAAACAGAACAAGCGATGAAGGTGATGGAAGCTCACCTTAGACTTGTCGTTGTTGAACAGGAGACGGTCAAAGCAAAGTATCCACATTATTTTATATAATCCATCTAGTGTTGTATAATGATCCAAACCGCAACAAACCCCTGTTCAAATGGACAGGGGTTTGTTGAATGAACAATATCCGTAATATAAGATTAGGCCTGCTTAATAAAAGTAGGATCCGGGTACGGGTCAGCAACCCAGCCGTCTTTTTCGATAAAGAGACGGACAGCAATAATTTGTTTGTTCTCCATCAAAGTGAAGAAATGCGGCGTGTTTTCGGGTACGGAAATGACGTCTCCAGGAGACAATTCTACATTAAAGTAACCTACATCATCTGTACCTTTGATAACAAAGATCCCTTTACCCGCGACAATGGCACGGATTTCATCTTCGGCATGTGTGTGGATTTCCTCGAACTTGGCCAATTTTTCTTCGATATCTGGCGTTTGTTCGGAGAGGGTGATGACATCCCAGATTTGATATCCGCGACGTGCAGCGAGGTCTTTGATTTCATAATCAAAGGTTTCCAAAACCTGGTTTTTCTGATCATCAGTCAATCCAAAGTTATTTTGCAATTCAGCACTTAATTTGGATGCGTCCCATTTTTCATAGAGTACTTCATATTTGTCCAAGAAATTTCGAACATTTTCGTCTCCAGTGATACGTTCGTTCGTATTTCTGATCACAATTTCAGCCATGTTCTTTCCCTCTTTTCCACTTGGTTTAATAGATATTATATCGGATGTCTACCTTTTTGTCGATTCGTAAATTCGACCTTGATCGTCTGAAACCCGCCATACAGCTGAATAAAACCGATCTTTCACAATAAGTAAGTTTCTGTTAAACTAAGATTTAACGTTTTGCGGGGGTGAAGTTATTGGATAAGCTTAGTCTACATGATGCATTAAAACAACGAATATTAATCCTCGACGGTGCGATGGGGACCATGATTCAACAAGTTGATCTCACTGGTGCAGATTTTGGCGGAGAGGATCTGGATGGCTGTAATGAAATGTTGGTACTTACACGTCCAGAACTCATCCAGCGCATTCATGAAGAATATCTGGAAGCTGGTGCAGATTTAATCGAAACCAATACATTTGGAGCTACTTCGGTTGTATTGGCCGAATATGATATCCAGGATCGTGCCCGCGAGATTAACCTCGAAGCTGCTCGAATTGCGAGAGCTGCGGCAGATCGGTTCTCGACTCCAGAGTCCCCACGGTATGTGGTAGGTGCGATGGGACCAACAACGAAGACGCTCTCGGTTACGGGCGGCGTAACGTTTCAGGAGCTCATCGACAGTTATTCCGAGCAAGCGCTCGCTTTAATTGAGGGAGGCGTTGATGCGCTACTGCTTGAAACTTCGCAGGATACCCTTAATGTCAAAGCAGGCAGCATAGGTATCCAGCAAGCATTCGAGCAGAGCGGAATTAAGCTCCCTTTGATGATCTCAGGGACAATTGAACCGATGGGAACAACCCTTGCGGGTCAAAACATCGAATCCTTTTATATATCCCTAGAACACCTTAACCCAATTTCAGTGGGACTAAACTGTGCTACAGGCCCGGAATTTATGCGTGACCACATCCGTTCTCTTTCCGGAATGGCTTCAGTAGCAGTCAGCTGTTATCCGAATGCAGGTCTACCTGATGAAAATGGTAATTATCATGAATCACCTGATTCACTCGCTCAGAAGATTGGAGCATTTGCCGAACAGGGATGGTTAAACATCGCCGGAGGTTGCTGCGGTACAACTCCAGCACATATTCGGGCGATGCGTGATACGCTTGCCAAGTACCCCCCAAGAGAAATGAACGGAACACATCCGCCAGCATTATCCGGTATTGATCCCGTATATATAGAGCAGGATAATCGTCCATATATGGTTGGTGAACGGACCAACGTGCTTGGCTCTCGGAAATTCAAGCGCCTGATCGTTGAAGGGAAATATGAGGAAGCTTCGGAAATTGCACGCGCTCAGGTGAAAAATGGTGCACATGTTGTCGACGTTTGTGTGCAGGACCCGGACCGCGAAGAAGCTGAGGATATGGAAAAATTTCTCGAACTGGTCGTCAAAAAAGTAAAAGTTCCGCTCATGATTGATACAACCGACGCAAAAGTCATCGATCTTGCTCTTCAGTACTCTCAAGGTAAAGCGATAATTAACTCCATTAACCTTGAGGATGGGGAAGAGAAATTCGAGCTTGTAACTCCTCTTATCCACAAATATGGCGGAGCCGTTGTAGTGGGTACCATCGATGAACGTGGACAAGCCATTAGTCGGGAAGATAAATTGGAGGTTGCCAAGCGTTCATACGATCTGCTGGTGAACAAGTATGGATTGAAGGCTGAGGACCTGATTTTTGATACGTTGGTGTTCCCTGTTGGTACCGGGGATGAGCAGTATATTGGTTCTGCCAAGGAGACCATTGAGGGGATTCGGGTTATCAAGGAAGCTATGCCTGAGTGTCATACGATTCTTGGTATCAGCAACATCTCATTTGGATTGCCTGAGGCCGGTCGGGAAGTCCTAAACTCTGTCTTTTTGTATGAATGTACGAAGGCAGGACTCGATTACGCGATTGTAAACACGGAGAAGCTGGAACGTTATGCTTCCATCCCTGAAGAAGAACGCAGATTGTCGGAAGAGCTGCTCTATAATACAAATGACGAAACACTCGCTGCATTCGTAGCGGCATTCCGAAACAAAAAGGTTGAGAAGAAAGAAAAGATTTCGAATCTTTCATTAGAAGAGCGTCTCGCCTCTTATGTTGTCGAAGGCAGCAAAGAGGGATTGTTGCCAGATTTGGAACAGGCTCTTGCCAAATACTCAGCGCTTGAAGTCATCAATGGGCCACTTATGCAGGGGATGGAAGAAGTAGGCCGACTGTTTAACAACAACGAGCTGATCGTTGCTGAGGTTCTACAGAGTGCGGAAGTAATGAAGGCCTCAGTTGCTTATCTAGAACAATTCATGGAGAAAAATGAAACATCTGTGAAGGGCAAAATCATTCTGGCAACGGTTAAGGGTGATGTGCACGACATCGGGAAGAACCTGGTGGAGATCATCCTATCCAATAACGGTTACCGAATCATTAATTTGGGTATAAAAGTACCACCAGAACGAATCATAGAAGCATATAGAGAAGAAAAAGTCGATGCAATCGGCTTATCCGGTTTGCTTGTCAAATCGGCACAGCAGATGATTGTCACCGCGCAAGATTTGCGTACAGCGGGTATCGACGTACCTATCATGGTGGGCGGAGCAGCACTTACGCGCAAATTCACCAAGAACCGGATTCGTCCTGAATATGACGGAATGGTTGTATACGCAAAAGACGCGATGGACGGTCTGGATTTGGCTAACAAGCTGATGAACCCGGTTTCCCGTGAAGTCATGCAACTGGAGATGGAGGCCGAAAAAGAAGCAGATGCGTCCAGTGCAGAAACAGTTAAACCGCTGCCGGAGCTTACGCGAGTTGAGCGGTCGGATATCGCAATCGACAATCCTGTTCTTGTTCCTCCGGATCTTGAGCGGCACACGCTGCGTAATTATCCATTGTCGCACATTTTGCCGTATGTAAACATGCAGATGCTGCTTGGTCATCATCTTGGCCTTCGCGGTTCTGTGGAGCAGCTGCTCGCTTCGGGTGATCCAAAAGCTACCGATCTCAAAGCGGTTGTAGACGGAATAATGCAAGAAGCAGTCCGGGATGGAATTATCCAGGCACATGCGATGTATCGCTTCTTCCCGGCACAATCCAGCGGGAACAGCATCATCATTTACGATCCCGAGAATACAAGCAATATTCTGCATACCTTCACATTCCCGCGGCAAAAGGTTGAACCGTTCCTGTGCCTGTCTGACTTCCTTAAGCCCGTGGAATCTGGAGAAATGGATTACGTTGGATTCATGGTTGTAACAGCCGGTCACGGTGTTCGTGAACTATCTACGGCATGGAAGGAGCAAGGGGATTACCTTCGATCACATGCTCTGCAATCTGTAGCGCTTGAAGTGGCTGAGGGATTAGCTGAACGAGTGCATCATATGATGAGAGATATATGGGGCTTCCCGGATCCGGCGAACATGACCATGAAACAGCGTCATGGCGCACGTTACCAAGGGATACGGGTGTCATTTGGATATCCGGCTTGTCCGGATTTGGAAGATCAGGGGCCACTCTTCAAGCTGATGCAGCCTGAGGACATTGGTGTGGAACTGACGGAAGGCTTCATGATGGAGCCGGAAGCTTCCGTATCCGCGATGGTGTTCAGTCATCCGCAAGCCAAATATTTTAATGTTGAAAAAGCATAGTCAATAAGAGGTCAGGCAGAGCCCTCCGCATCGTCGGAGGCTTTTTGCTGGCAACAGAAAGAGGTGCAATCCGGATGGAACTATATTTCCTGGGAACTAACGCTGGTGTACCTACACTGCAGCGGAATGTAACTTCCATTGGGCTCCGCATGTTGGATGAGCGAAGAGCTTTGTGGTTGTTTGACTGCGGGGAAGGAACCCAGCACCAAATTTTGAGTTCACCGCTAAAACTGAGTAAATTGGAGAAAATCTTCATTACCCATCTTCATGGGGACCATGTATTCGGGCTTCCCGGCCTGCTTTCGAGCAGGGCTTACCAGGGAGGGACGACACCCCTTACGGTTTATGGACCGCCTGGGACAGAACGTATGATTACAACCGTAATGGAGTTAAGTCAGTCTCGGATTAACTATGAGTTGAAGATTGTTGAGCATACAGGTGGTTTGCTGTTTGAAGACGAGAGCTTCATTGTAGAGTCTGCATTACTGGAACATCGGATCGACAGCTACGGCTACCGAATTACGGAGAAGGATCGTCCAGGCAGTCTCGATCAAGCTAAGCTGGCAGAGTATGGTTTGAAGCCGGGTCCTCTTTTTGGTCGTCTTAAACGCGGTGAGACGATTACCCTGGATGACGGCAAAGCTGTTCGTCCGGAGGATGTATTAGGAGCTCCCAAACGCGGCAAAGTGATAACCATTTTAGGAGATACAAGACCGTGTGCAAATGTATTGCCCCTCGCTAAGCATGCAGATGTACTTGTACATGAAGCAACATTTATGGACGATTTGGCAGATACCGCTCATGAGTACTATCACAGCACTGCTAAGCAAGCGGCTGAGGCGGCCAGAGCAGCAGATGTTGGAGAATTGATTATGACTCATTTTAGCTCTCGTTATAAGGATGATGAACAGCTGCAGCCCCTTTTGGACGAGGCAAAGGCCGTTTTTCCTAACTCCAG
Source organism: Paenibacillus sp. PvP094 (assembly GCF_040546835.1). Classification (NCBI taxonomy): domain Bacteria; kingdom Bacillati; phylum Bacillota; class Bacilli; order Caryophanales; family Paenibacillaceae; genus Paenibacillus; species Paenibacillus sp. PvP094. Next base: position 4,545,764 of record NZ_JBEPOM010000001.1, read on the forward strand.
ATTGGCGAATGAGCATCAGTTAATTCCTGTCATTCATCATCAGAATGGATCTCAGTTATAATTAAGGCAGTTGGGCTTCAAAAAAGTTTGTTTAAAGGCGGCAATTCTGGCGGGACTGAAGGGGAGAGGCCCTGAGGTCCCTTTTGCAATCTGATCGGAAAGCGTGTAGGATGGGCAATATGAGCAGGGAAATGAACCAAATTATTTTCCGGGAAAGCGCAGGAAATGACAAGCTTGTACAGAAGGCGCGCGAGTGAAAACGTCTGGGTTCGATTCGGTTCGACGTGTTGCGTGCTCATACGAGCAAGCCCGTATTATTTTTTGAAATACATAGCTATGGATCAATAAAACATCAAAATGTAATTAAGGACATGAATGGTTAATGGTCTAAAAGAAAGGAAGTGCTCTGTATGATTAAGGCCTATCTGATCGATCTGGATGGAACACTCTATCATGGCAGACATCGGATTGAAGGGGCAGACAAGCTTATTCAGACGCTGAATGAACAGGCTGCACCTTATTTATTTGTAACAAATAATTCTTCACGTACACCGCAAGGGGTAGCAGATCACTTGAACGAAATGGGAATTCCAGCGGAAGCATCTCAAGTTTGTACTTCTGCAGTTTCTGCTGCTGAATATGTAGCTGAAGAATCTCCTGGCGCAAGAGTTGCCTGCATTGGAGAAGCTGGTTTACATCAGGCTATCGATGAAGCAGGATTGCAAAGGACGGAAGAAAAGCCGGAATACGTCATTCAAGGCATTGACCGTGAATTTTCCTACCAAAAACTAACCAAGGCACTGCGCTGGATTAATGATGGAGCAAAATCAATCCTGACCAACCCAGATCTGCAGCTCCCCTCTGATGATGGCTTGACTCCAGGAGCAGGTACCATTGGTGCTGCGATCGAAGCGGCTACAGGTGTTTCACCAACTGTAATCGGCAAGCCTTCCAGCATTATTATGAAGTCAGCGATTGATCGATTAAATTTAAGGGCTGATGAAGTGGCAGTGATCGGGGACAATATGCGTACAGATATTGCAGCAGGAGCAGCAGCTGGATGCGAGACATTGCTCGTATTGACCGGAGTCACAACGAAAGAAAATATGGACACTCATATTAGCGCGACCAAGATACGTCCTGATCATGTGTTTGATGATTTGCATAAACTGATTGAGTGGCTGTTGCAACAAGCGAGCCAAGCATCCAAGAAGGGATAGATACAGATGCCGGAACTGCCGGAAATGGAAAACTACCGGACATTATTGTCCGCAGAAATACTTGATTTACCTATTACTGGTGTTGTCGTTAATCGGGAAAAATCCATCAATAAGGAGCCAGAGGAATTTACGCGCGAACTTACAGGCAATCGTATTATTTTTGTCGAGCGCCGGGCGAAGCATCTTATTTTTCATTTGGCAAACGGTAAACGACTGGTGCTCCATCTCATGCTGGGAGGCATGATTTACTGGGGGACTGAGGCAGATCGTCCTGATCGGTCGACACAAGTTGAGATTCAATTTGGTGATCATATCTTGTTCTTTATTGGACTCCGATTGGGTTATTTGCACCTGCTTACATCCAAGGAAACGGAAGAAGCCATGGCCGATCTTGGACCTGAGCCACTTGATCGACGCATGAATCCTGAGCGTTTTGCTTCATTGCTGAAAGGACGCCGCGGAACGCTCAAAACGACCCTGGTTAATCAGCACATTATTGCTGGTATCGGCAATTGTTACTCGGATGAAATTGCTTTTGCTGCAGGTTTGAGACCTAGTTCCAAAACACAGAACATCGCCAGTTCACCAGAGCTCACAGAGCGTTTGTTCCGTTCTATGCAGTCGGTGCTCCGTGAAGCAGCTTCGGAGGGTGGTTATATGGAAATGCCGCTGATGCAAGGGGACACGAAAACAGGAAGTTTTGATGAGCAATGCAGGGTATATGATCGCGAAGGGGAAAGCTGTCCACGTTGTGGAGGCACGATTGAACGAGTGGAAATTACGGGGAAGAAGGCTTTCTTCTGTCCGAATTGTCAGCATGAGGCCTAAATACGGAATCGGCGCACACGTCAGCACGAGAGGTGGATTTTTACAAGCAGCCAAGAGGGCATACGAGATGGGGGCAACGGCATTTCAATATTTTCCGAAGAACCCCCGGAGCCTTGGTTTGAAAGATCCTGACCTTAAAAATGCTGAATTGTGCCGGGAGTGGTGTGAGGAGAATGACATTGCGTCCATTGCACACTCACCCTATCCGACGAATCCGGCTTTGGGCATGACCCGTGGAGAGGCGGGGTTTCATGCTACCGTAGCTTCCATAAGGAATGATCTGCATATTGCGGATGCGTGCGGTTCAGTAGGAACGGTAGTTCATTTTGGACATCTTAAGAGTGATCAGCCGCTTGAAGGGTATCAGAATCTCATCCATTGTTTGGATACGGTTTTGGAAGACTGGAATGGACAGGCAAAGATCTTGCTCGAAAATCAGGCAGGTGACCACGGTCCAATGGGCACGACGATGGAAGAAATGATTCAGATTCGCAAGCTGAGCCAATATCCGGAGCATATTGCTTTTTGTTTTGACACATGTCATGCTTTTGCTTCAGGGATGTGGCACAGCAATAGTGAACAGGATATGCTTCAGAAAGGCAGACAGCTTGGGTACTGGGATGCACTTGCTGCTGTGCATTTTAATGACTCCAAATATGCTTCCGGTTCGTGCAAGGATCGACATGCGCGAATTGGTCAGGGATTTATAGGAAGCAAAGCGATGCAAGAATTGTTGAGTTCACCTGAGTTCCAACGAGCTGTCGTTGTGTTGGAAACCGAGACAGGTGAGGATGGGACGCACAAAGATGATATTGAGGTCATGCGTTCCTGGTTGTAAACGGGGAGAGGAGTGGTCGTATGCATGTTTTCTTGGATGATTACCGGTCATGTCCCAAGGGATTTGTCTTGGCTACCAATGCTGAAGAATGTCTGATGCTGCTCAGGGAAGGTGACGTGGATATCCTGTCCCTGGATTATGAATTGGGTCCGGATTCGCCAAATGGTGGAGAAGTTGCAGCTGCCATTGTACGGGAAGGGCTGTTTCCGCGCGAAATTTATTTACACACCTCCAGCATGTACGGCAAACGTCAGATGTACGAATTGTTATATACCAATAAACCTGACACTGTAAATGTACACAACGGTCCGATGACAGGTGAGGTTATGCTTCGGGTTGCTGCGGGAGAGCTCAGCTGATGAAGCCCATTCATTCGAAGCTATTGATGCGCGGTGTGTGGGAAGGTATTCCTCAAGCTGTATTTATCTACACCCCTTTATGCGGTACATGTGCTGCAGCGAGAAGAATGCTGGAAATCGCGGAGCATTTGCTGCCTGAGAATACATTATTTGAAATGAACATTCATGATATTCCGGAACTTGTGCAGCAGTTTAAAATTTCAAGCGTACCAGCAGTGATGCTGTTTGATGGAGAGCAGGAGGTACCTAAAATAATTTACCGAATGTCCTCGGTGGAGCACCTGCTAAATGAAATTCGAAAGGCGGTCCTGAAATGAGGATTATTTCGATGGAGCATGTTTCTCTCCGCCGTGAGGATAATCAGATCCTGGATGACGTTCATCTGCATATTGAGCAGGGCGAGCATTGGGTCATTCTGGGACGTAACGGTTCAGGCAAAACAACGCTGCTGGAAATGATGAATGGATATATGTTCCCCAGTCAAGGGCGTATTGAGGTGCTGGGGAACTTATATGGGCAATGTGACGTTCGTGAAGTCAGAAAAGAGATTGGTTATATCAGTCAAACGCTGATTGAAAAACTGACATTGCGAGATCCGGTCTGGGAGGTCGTTGCGACAGGTGCATTTGCCTTTTTGCGTTTTTATCAGACCATACCCGATGAAGTGAAGACCAGAGCCTTGAATCTTCTGGATGACATGGGCTTCGCTAAACTGGCTAATCACCCGCTGGGTACACTTTCCCAGGGCGAGCGAAAAAAAGTCATGCTGGCACGTTCATTGATGGCGGATCCTAAGTTATTAATTATGGACGAGCCGTGCGCTGGACTCGATCTGTACGAACGGGAAAAAATGTTGGCTGAAATCGACCGACTTCATCAGCGCAATATAACAGTAGTATATGTAACACATCATGTTGAAGAGATCATGCCCTTATTTACACATGTAGCATTAATTCGCGAAGGTCGTATTGCTGCGGCAGGAAACAAACATGAAGTTTTGACACAGGATACAATTATGCATACGTATGACATTCCGGTCGACATTGAGTGGGATCACGATCGACCATGGATTCGCGTACGTTCTGGAGGGTAACACAAGTTGAGTACACAGTCGTCTAGCGGAGAAGGGAACTTCTCCCGTTTTATCTGCACAGCCAATCATGGCTTTGCGCCCTATGCTCAGGAAGAACTGCGCCGTACATTCGGTGCTGTTAAGAGCACGGTACTTGTACCGGGTGAAGTCCTTCTTGCCGGCTTACCGGTAACAGAAGAAGAGGTATCGATCAAACTCCTTGAGGAAAATCCAACGTTTTTACGTCACATTCAACCTGTTCAGTTTCAGGAGAATACGGAAGATTCTGATCAGGCGATGGAGAGACTGATTGCCTTTATTACAAACCATACGGAGTTGACCGGAACCAAAGTGGCATTACAGGTTCGTAAAACGGAAGGTTCATTTTGGCTGGAGAACGCTGCTTCATTGAAGCAATGGTTGACCGAAAAGCTGGATACACTAGGCTGTGATTGGGTTGTTCGCGATGCAGACTCTGTTATTTCTGTGTTTGCGGCAGATGATGCATTGTACGCTGGTATATCACGACCTGAACAGAACCTTTCCGACTGGAGCGGGGGAGCTGTACGCTTTCAAAAAGAGAAAGGCCAGATCTCGCGAGCCAAATTCAAGCTGCTTGAGGCAGAGCAGACATTTGGCATCGATTTTGCATCGTTTCACAAAGCGCTTGATATTGGTGCTGCCCCTGGTGGTTGGACTTCCTTTTTGCTAGAACGAGGATTAGAAGTCACAGCAGTGGACCCGGCCAAAATGGATGCCACACTTCTGGAATCGCCCAAACTTACGTTTTTGAAAAAGAATGCAGGTGATGTACGGTTCCGTGAAGGTGAATTTGACCTGCTTGTCTGTGACATGAGCTGGAGTCCCAAATTGATGAGCCGACTCGTTTCGGACTTGTTATATAGTCTTCAATCCGGTGGAACAGCGGTTGTTACGGTAAAATTGCTTCATAAGAAACCACTCGCGCTGATCAAGGAAGTCATTGATACGTTTGAGCGTTCACGGATGCAGATTCAACGATCCAAACAATTGTTTCACAATCGCGAGGAAATAACACTTTATATGATTAAATATTAAGCACGTAAAGATTTTAAATTTACTACTTTACAATATCTTGTGGCGTATACTATAATGATACCAATATTAACCATAATGAATCCAAGGGAAAGCATCCCGAGGTGGACAAGTCTGGATAACCGGACTGTTGCACTTCGGTAAGCTTTCCCTTTTTTGTTATGCAGAAAGGAGGATTATACATGAGACATCCGGCGAGGCTGGAACACGGGAGCCTGCTGGGAGGACGATATCGAATCGAGTCCGTACTGGGTACAGGTGGGATGAGTCACGTATATAAGGCAGAAGATATGAAGTTGCCAGGTAAAACCTGGGCAATAAAAGAAAGTGTTGCTACGGTACCTTATGAATCGAGTATGGAGACGGAAGCTGCTCTTTTGACCTCACTCAGGCATCCCAGATTACCGTTGATTGTTGATTTTTTTGTACCGGATGAAGAGGGCTACACGTACCTGGTAATGGAATACATTGAAGGTCAGACACTGAGTGATTATCACAAGCAATGTCGCGGAAAGATTCCCCTCGAACATATGACAGATTTTGTGCTCCAATTACTTGACGTGCTCAGTTATTTGCATGGTCTGAATCCAGCAGTGATCTATCGCGATCTGAAGCCATCCAACATTATGATAACCCCAGACCATGAAGTCAGGTTGATTGATTTTGGGATTGCTCGCAGCTTCAAGGCTCAGCATATAGAGGATACGGTGAAACTGGGTACGGCAGGGTTTGCTGCTCCCGAACAATACGGTACCGGACAGACGGATGCCAGATCGGATTTGTATGGGCTCGGAGCACTGCTGCTCTACCTCATGACGGGTGGTACATATACAGAATGGATACAAGGCGTCGAAAGTTCCATACGCAGTGATGTACCTCGCACTTACATTCCGGTTGTACGGCGATTGTTGAGACAGAACCCCGAGGAACGCTTCCAATCTGCCGATGAAGTCCGCAAAGAACTGCTTCGAAGACCTGGAATAACGGAGAGTAATGATTCGACAACATTGACAATTAGCGGTGGAACTAGAGTTATTGCTCTGACAGGAGCATCTTCCGGTGTTGGAGTGACGCATACCGCCATAGCCATTAGCCATTACCTGGAGAGACAACAGTTTAAGGTGGCAGTCATCGAGATGTCGCCGCGCTCCCAATCGTTTGCAAGGATTCAGCAAGTTGCCCAAGCTGGGAAACCATTATCGACAGGCAGACAGTTTGCAGTAGACGGAGTGCACTATTGGAAGCAGTCCGGACGAGCAGACATTTTGTCTCTGCTGGGTGGCAGCTACCAATTCATCGTTATGGATCTGGGTAGTGGTCAGGATCAGAATCGACTGGAGGAATTTCTGAGAGCAGACCTGCCTATTGTTGTGGGCTCAGGTGCTGAGTGGAAGCAGGCAGAGATTAATGCATTTGTTCGTTCGCATCATCGTTATCCGAGAGACAAATGGATTTATTGTTTGCCGCTTGCAGCCACAGATGCTGTTCAACGTGTACGTAGAACTTTGAATACATCAAGTGTGTACGGACTTCCATTGCACATTGATCCTTTTGATAGGGATTCTCAGACAGACAAGGTATTAGCCCATATATTGAATCATTTGATCGGGCAGCAGCCCAAGAAGCGTTCGTTTTTTGCAAGAAGAATAAATTCATGATTAGAGGAGCTTGTGAAAGGAGAGCCTTTTTTGTCCAAATTAAGAAAACAAAGCCGACAAATGATCTATGCCGGATTAACCGGTGCGGGAGCAGTAGGATTATTATTCGGGGGATATGTCATCTACAACGTGATTACAATGAATGACACCAAATCTGAAATGGAGTCCCAGTATGCTTCAGCTTTCGAACAAAAAGAAGCTGAGCTGCTGCAGCAATGGAACACAGGAGCACAAGGCTGGGTAACGGTACGCGACGTTGAAGCAGGAGAACCGATCTTACCCGAGGATATTAAGCTTATCGCGGTGCCTGATGCTCAAGCGCCACGTAATTTATGGTCCAGCACCAAACAGATGGATGGGCAAGTAGCCAAAATAGAATTGAAAAAAGGAACAGCCATAACAACCGAAATGGTTTATGAAGACACGCCAGCACCGCCAGATTTAAGAAATCGTGAACTGCAGGTCGTTTTATTACCCACTTCACTTGCACAAGGCGATAATATTGACATTCGCATCCAATTTCCAACAGGTCAGGACTATATCCTACTTTCCAAGAAGAAAGTAGAGCGCCTGAATGAAGCGACGTTGTGGATTACCATGACTGAGGAAGAGATTCTGTCGCTGTCCAGCGCAATCGTAGATGCCTATTTACATAAAGCTTCAATTTATGCACTAACGTATGTTGAGCCTCAGTTCCAGACAGCTGCAATTCCAACGTACCCTGCCAATAGTGAAGTGCTGAAACTGCTTGAAAGTGACCCGAACATTGTTCGGAGGGCGGAACAGGAGTTGTCGAGACAGGTACGGAGTTCCCTTGAGAGCTCTCTGGCTGCTTCCATGACAGCGCCCTCCCAAAGTGTTGAGCAAGATGTTGCACAATCATCCGTTTCCCATAACAGCAGACCTCGCTCTAACAATATATCGGACGAAGTCATATGGAATGACGGATCAGGAAGCAATCAGCAAACGACAAATGGAAACAATCAATCCACGGAGTCTTCCGCATATACGGATGAACAGAAAAACCTGTTGACCGGAGGAGAGGAGTAGACATTCAAAATGTAAAAATATAATGCTGATAACAACGAACTAATGCATAAAAGGAAGGAGTTGAGTGTCACGTGCATACTTGGATTTTCGCTGGATTATGTGAAAAAAATGATCTTATGTTATATCTGTGCAAAATTTTAGCCACTTCAGGCAAGCGGGTGTTACTGGTTGACGGAACTTTACAACAAAAGTATGGGTACGGGGTTGGAGAAGGACACCATTCTCTGCGTATCACCGAATTTGAGGGTTTTGATATTGCCTGTCACTTTGTAACTTCGGCCGCGGTTGAGAGTCATCTGGAGGCTAGTGGAGAAGGTTTGGAATCCTATGATTTTGTCCTGTATGACATGGAAACCTCCCATTTCGCCTCTAGAGAATTATGGCTCACGGCTGATATTCGAGTCTGGGTGAGTGATTATGAACGTTACAATCTGGAACGAGGAAAAGGCTGGTTGAGGCGGCTTCTTGAAGAGCAATCATTACCAACAGAGCTTTCATTTCAGCGCATTCTGATTAATGCAGTTGACTGCAAATTGGAAGAACGTTACCTATGGGCCTATCTGGAAGGAAGTCCTTTTGTTTGGACAGGCGAATCTTTGATACTTCCATGGGATGAACTCACTGCTGCGGTGAAATTGGAAAATGAACATCACCGTCGGGTGCGGTTAGGGCCTTTGTCACGGAGCTACAAAAAATCACTATGTCGTTTGTTCGAACAATTGACTGGATGGGAAAGTGTTCGAAGTCGAAGAGCGATCAAGGAAGCGGAAAGGATGAGAGCATGAGCAACATTTTGTTTTGGAGTCCTTTTGCAGGTTCGGGCAGTACGTCCAGTGCAGTAATTAGCGCCTACGCCATGGCACTTCAATACAGGACACGAATTTTATTAGTGAACACAGGTCCAGTCGGCAGTGGTATTGAAGCACCGCTTCCATCTATGGAATTAGGGCAGGCTGACAGTCTGTTCAGATTTGAAGAGGGTGGTTGGGATGCAGTAGAACGACTACATATAAGCGGAAGCCTAGGCAAGCATAATTTGAAGGATTACGCGAAGCCGCTATTACGGGATAGATTGGATTTATTGACCGGAAGAATTAACCAGATGGAACGTACGCCCAAAGAACACATTGAAACGTTGAAAGCACTGCTGGAAGTGGCGAATGAGTACTACGATATGGTTTTGCTGGATGTGGACCGTGAGGGAATGGATGCGACCGTTCTACTGGCTCAAGCTGATTATGTTGTAGTGAATTTAACACAAAATATGCGTGATCTGGAATTGTTTTTTGAACACATCAAACCTGATAACTTAAGTAACCAAAACATGCATGTTGTCATCAACAAGTATGATCCGCAAGCAAGGGCAACTCTTAACAACATTCGCCGACGTTTCCGTTACAAAGGATCCATATCCATTGTGCCTTATACGACTGCATTTCTGGATGCTGTGAATCGGAGGGATACGGCTACGTATCTGCAGCTTGAAGGATTGAGTGACAGTAGAGATCTTCGAAAAGGGAGCATGGCCGCCAGTATGGCTGAACTTGCTCGCCTGATTATGGACGGTGCAGGTATGCGTACTGTTCTGAAAAGGCTGGAAAGGGGAGCCTGAACCTCCAATGCTCTGGAATACAATAGGGATCAGTTTTATTGTAATAGCTGTTTTGACATACATCTGGATCAAAACGAAATCATTCCATCAGCAAAAAAATGCAGGAACTCCTGAACGCGAAGCATTTACGATTGAAATGCTAACTGAACAGGTGAAGAACTCGCTGCATGAATTAAGTCATAGTCAGCTTGGGGATATCGGTCTTCATGAAGAAGAATATCGCAGGAGAATCAATCAGCGTGCCGAGATGAGAAAAGCGCTGAAAGGCTGCGTCTCTGGCAGCATAAGTGACAAAACCTATGTAAAGAACCTGATCGCTGACTTACTTACTCGAAACATAGGTCTGAATAAAACCAATGTGGATGAAGTCATCCTTTTTGCGGAACCCGAGCTGCTATCCGTTCAAGACCAGTTTGAAATTGTCTTTTACCTGTACCGACAGCAGTTCGGCGTCGATGCCTTGTCACGCTTGATTGACACTTACGATCTGGGCAGACTCCGATTGGAGGATGGTGCTGAGGACGGCGGTGGATATTATGTTTCCGAAGAAGATATCCGGTATGTATTTGAGTGCGAATACCGTGAACTCGGATTTAGAGAAAAAACGGATATTATCGTTCAGCGGATATACCAACATTACAAAGGTTTCTCGGTTGTAGATGAAATCAGAGACCAGCGAATTGATGGAGTTAGCGGCGGGGTTAGCGGTATGCTGGATGCCATGCAAGATATCGGAATTAAGCACCCGGCTTCCTGGAATGATCTGTTGGAAGATGGCTTGGAGGATACACCCGTTGACGTTCCGCTAAGTGGTATGGAGAGTGTTTGGATTTTTTACAAAGGGAAGTCGATCCATCTTTCATTTTTATCGTTTGGCAGTACACGGGAGCTGAAGAGGGTTTGTCAGAATATTTATAAATATAATTATCCTGGTCAGTTATCTGAAGCGAATGGATATAAGGTTAACGAAATGAAGGATGGCTCTCGTGTCGTTGTGGTACGACCTCCTTTTGCAGAATCATGGGCGTTTTTTGTCCGGAAATTCGATATTCCCAATGCGTCGCTTGAGCAATTAATAACCGGCAGCAATGCCGAACTGCCAATCACATTACTGAAGTACCTCATGAAAGGAAGTCGTATTACAGCTGTGACTGGTGCTCAGGGATCTGGTAAAACGACGCTGCTGATGGCGATGGTCAAGCATATCTATGCCTCATACACGCTGCGTGTACAAGAAATGGCATTCGAGCTGCAGCTGCGTCGAATCTACAGTCGTCGTAATATTTTGAGCTTTCGGGAGACGGAACATATTTCAGGTCAAGAAGGACTGGATTTGCAGAAAAAAACAGATGGAACAGTCAACATACTGGGAGAGGTTGCGAGTGATGAGGTTGCTGCCTGGATGATTCAAATGTCGCAGGTGGCGAGTTTGTTCACTCTGTTTACCCACCATGCCAAGACATTCCGGGATCTGGTATTCTCGCTCCGCAACTCTTTGCTCAAAACAGGTATGTTTCAACATGAGCACATTGCTGAGGAACAGGTCGTCAGTGTCATCAATTTTGATGTGCACATGAAAAAGGACCCCGAAGGACGCAGATACATAGAGCGAATTACAGAGTGCCTGCCTCGTGCTGATCAGGTGGACAGTGTGGAAGAACGGGCAGGGTTTGCTTTTCGGAATGTCATTGAATACAAGGATGGCGAATATGTGGTAACCGCTCCCCTGTCACCTAGCTGCATTATGGATATGCGGGACCAAATGACATTGCACGATGCTGCACAGTTTGAACAGTTTATTGAGCGGCACTGGGGTGATATGCATGACAACTAAATCGTGGCTTATCCTTTTGCTGGGTATATGTATCTCCGGGCTCGTGATTACGCTCCTGACTCTCCAATTCTTTCAAAAGAGGGGGAAGGGCTTAAGCGATAGAGTTCCTGGAACAACAACTCCTGTTGCCAATCGAACGGTCTGGGTAAGGTCATTTCTGCTGCAGTCCTATCGCTGGGGTACGAGGGTGCCGATTTTGGCATCTTACACCTATTTGATTCAAAAGCGGATCTCATTCAGACATGTTGGAGATGAAGCCTCTTTACGGCGTATGACCATGACTGTTGTTCTGATTGTTGCGGGGGGATACGGAAGTATTAGTATCTTGCTGTTCTTCATGCAACCAGGGATTGCTTTCGTCATTTTGTCTCTACTTTGCGCTGTCGTAATCCATAGTCTTGTCGTGGACTTGTGGCTGAATCGCACAGAGAAACGGCTGCTGGTCCAAATGTTGGATCTGTTTGCGGACGTGCGACATCGGTACCATCAGCACGGGATGATCGAAGAAGCACTCTATGAAGCTGGAGAAGCTGGTGTGGGTGAAGCAGCTGATCAGGTATTGCTAATCTATGAGGCACTGACTTCACCAGATCCCAATGAAGCGTTGGAGAGGTATTACGAGATAGCCCCCAATCGATTTTTGAAGGCTTTTGCTGGCATCTCCTATATGGTGATGGAGTTCGGGGACAAGGACAGGGCTCAAGGTTCAATCTACCTGAAAGGTTTGGGAAACCTGACTCAGGAAATCCACTTGGAAATTTTGCGGCGTGACAAGTTGGATTACCTTTTAAAAGGATTGAATATGATTGCGCTGGCTCCGGTATTGTTTACGGCTCCCATTGAACGCTGGGCGAGAGGCAGTTTCCCGACCATGGATGAGTTTTACCGCAGCAAGCTTGGATTCATAACCAAAATATCAATCTATATCATCATAATTTTGGCCTACTTGCTGTTGCAGAGACTTCAGCATTACGATGAAACGCGATTCCGCTCAGGGCACAAACCTTCCATCATGGACCGTTTTTTGTACAACCAAAAATTCATTCGTAAATTGGCCATGTTGTTTGCTGCTAAACCAGGAAGTACAAATTATACCCAGACGGTAAGGTTGATGAGGGAGAGCAGCGCTGAATTAAAATACGAGTGGCTGGCGATCCGCAGACTGATGTTATTTGTGTGCTCCTTTGCACTGGCTATCGGTTGTATATTACTGCTTCATCAAATTGAACGAAATCATGTTCTATACGATCCGGTAAGAGATGACCGCATGTTTGGAGCAATGGCCGAAGCTGAACTGAAGCAGGCTGCCGAAAAAACAGCTTTGGACCGAGAGGTAATGGGGCGGTTAGGCATGAAACGTGGAACTAGTTATGATGACGTGTTTAACATGTTACAACAGGTTTCCCCCATCCCATTAGACTCTGATACACAAACTGAAACGAGTCTGCGCATCATTCAAAAGCTCGAAATATACAACAAGCAGTACTTGCACTGGTGGGAGCTGCTGATTGCCATCTTTATCGGCGCAGCCGGATATTACATGCCCATTTGGCTCATGATGTTCCAGCGTAAAATGCGAAGCATGGACATGAAGCATGAAATTTACCAATATCAGACGGTGATCTCCATTTTGCGTGAGATGGACCGGATGTCCGTTGAAGAGATTTTGGAATGGCTTAATCGCTTTGCCGTCATTTTCAAACGACCACTGCAAAAATGTCTGCTTCACTTTGAACATGGACCCGAAAATGCACTTGAGCAGCTGAAAGAGGATGCAGGATTGCCTGAGTTTCAGCGTTTGGTAGACAAACTGCAGCTTGCGCTGGGTAAAATTTCAATCCGGGAAGCGTTTGATGATCTGGACAGCATGATGGCTTTTTATTTTGATCAGCGGAAGCAGGAGTATACCAGAATGATAGATGTAAAAGCCTCATGGGGCAGAATGATTGGCTTTGCACCTATGTATGCCCTTATTTTTCTCTATCTGGTGATCCCGCTTGTTGGTATGAGCTTCCTGCAAATGAACATTTATTATGAACAAATTCAGAAACTGTAGCGGTTCAGGTTGAACCCGTTCAGGCTGATATACATTTATTTATCAAAACATAGGAGGATTTAACATGAACAATGCTTCAAGTGCTTTAAAGGTAGCCGCAGGGATCTTTTTGACGATTGCCCTTATTACGATTGTGGTACTTCTGTTTATTTCTGCTCAGGAGGCGACCAAAACAGCGCAAAATAATTTTGCGGATATTCAGACAGAATTGTCTCAGGCTGCATTTACGGTGTATGACGGGACAACGATCAGTGGCTCCCAAGTTACTAACGCACTGCGTAAGTATGCGGACAAGGATCAATTTGGTATCCAGGTCATTACAGGAAAAAACAAGGGTGGTCAGTGGTATGGCAATGAGTTGAACATTTCTCAGGATATTAATAATGCGGACTACGGTTCAGTCGTTGCTCCAGATAACAAAGTGGGCAGTATTAATCAGACGATGAGCGAAAAGGACAATCAATACGTTAACCCAAGTGGAAAGTTCAAGGCCGTAATCGTTAAAGACAAATCAAATGTGGTGAGAGGACTAATCTTCCAGCAATCCTGACAGGAGTTGGTTTCATTGTCCCAGAATACTCAGCAGCTCATGTTGTTTTGTACCGCAATTGTCCTGTTTGTAACAGCCTGCCTGTATGGACAACAAAGCGTTAGCGTATTGGTCAGTGCTTTGAGTTCCAGTGTGCACACGAATGAAGACATGGAAGGAAGAATAAATACAACATTAAGAATGAGCAAACCCCTTCGTTACAGCGGAGCTGAGGTGTTACATACGGTTAGACAAATGACGGGTACAGCGGTCGAAGTGCAGGTTGACGGGAAAAAGTATACGATAGACCCGCTTATCAACCGAAGTGTGACTATACCTGTTCATTTGTCGGCCTCCTATAAACCGGAGTTTATAAGAACTGATAGCGGGGAATTGCTTCGAATTGCATTTTGGAGGGAGGCCAGTATCAATTGATAAATGCTGTATCCAAGCTGCTAGCAGTTATGCTGGCAGTACTTCTGCTATATGTATATCCGACTGCGGAAACGGCAGATCGACAAGACGATATAGCGCGAATGGTCACATATCAGACGGTTACCCGTTTTGTGGATTCGGTCAGAACGAAAGGTTATATCTCTCCTGGGATGTATGCCGAATTTGAAGAACAGCTGGCGCGAACAGGCAATGTTTACGAGATTACCATGGAACATCTGCACAAAAAATATGTTCCTCACTACACGGATCTGATGGATCAAGGTACATTTACAGGAACGTATGAGACGGTACAGGATGCATATTACTCAGCGCAAATCTTAGAAAAATTGTTCCCTGTCTCGGGCACGTACGCAGCCGATGATCCGCTTCGTAGATACACACTGACCATGGGTGACTTTTTCACGATTACACTTAAAAATACCAATCCGACATCAGCCATGCTGATTCGCGAGTGGCTGAATGGTACGGCTCCTGCGGCAGCAGTGTTTACCACATATGGAGGCATGGTTCTCAATGAAGATTACTGATTTGTCCATTGTGTTTGTTCTGGTATTTCTACCCTTTTTTTGGATGGTTTCTCGGAATACCCATGATGCGGATGAAGCTCAGCTTCTTAATCAAAGGTATAGATCAGCCCTCCAAACAGCTGTATTGGACGCTGGAAACGTAATGCACCAGAATGAGAAGCAAAACAGTGAGGCAGGATATGATTCCACCAAATTCGTAAAGGCAGATAAAGAACTGGCTCTTCAGACATTCACTCAGACGATGGCCTTAAATATGGGCATACATGACGATCCAAAGGCAATACAAGCACTGTTGGATTACATACCGGCCATAGTTGTACTGGATTACGATGGTCATTATATCTTAGCTAAGGAAGCGGAGATGACTGGTGAGATTGATGATTCGTACCACCAGGTATGGAGTCCTAAAATGCCTTATACATATTCAGATTCAGACGGCAGCAGCATTAATTTTACACTCGACGGTTATGTATATGCTTATGATGCCGTTCAGGGTAAATGGATTGAAGGTTTTCAAAGGGAACTCGCTTCGACTAGTGGAATTCCATTGCTGCAAAATTCAGATTCGTTTGAGCAGGTCAGACAAACTCGCATCGTCATGAGCGTACAGGAGAATCTCGCCGAAGTCATTAATCGGCATAATGAGTTTGCAAGAAGAAACGGGATATCCTATACGTTTACCTTGCCTCTTATTTCTCAGGAGGATTGGTACAATACAATTAATGATACGGGGATCATGGCCTTTATTCAGGGCTTGCCTGTAGGGAGCCAGAAGGTAAACACCTATGCCATCGGAGGAGGAAGGTTGGTTAAAAGAACAGCAGTCATTGGAGGGATAGAACCTTCTACCGGCATAAAATATTATTATCCAGCAACTTGTAAGAATAACTTCCGAGCTGAAGAAGTTTTTACCGATGTGAAGCAGGCTGCGGCAGCGGGGTATTTTGAGGGGAATTGTTACATTAACAAGGTTGTTCACTGAGTATGACTGCTGCGCCTACTACATTGCTTTCAGAAAAGGCAGGTCCTGTGCTAAAATAGGGTTTCAGTTCAGAACTTGACCGGTATCAACAATACCGAATAAAAGTAATGTTAAATAGATAGGAGCAACCTCATCTCATGAGTTTATTGTCAGTGGAGAACGTCAGTCACAATTTTGGTGACCGCACGTTATTTAAAAATGTATCTTTTCGTTTACTTGCAGGAGAGCGTGTAGGCCTGGTCGGAGCAAATGGTGTAGGAAAGTCCACTTTAATGAACATTTTGACCGGAAAATTGCTGAAAGACAGCGGGAAAGTAGAGTGGACACCAAAAGTCCGTTACGGATATTTGGATCAGCATACCAAGCTGACTCCTGGCAAAACAATCCGCGACGTTTTAAAAGATGCCTTCCTTCCCCTGCTTGAACTGGAAAAAGAAATGATGGCCATTACAGACCAGATGGCTGACGCAGACCCAGACCAGCTTGAAAAACTGCTGGAAGAAATGGGTGAAATCCAGGAGCAGCTTGAGCAGGGCGATTTTTATTTGATTGATGTAAAAGTGGAAGAAATGGCAAATGGCCTCGGATTATCCGCTATTGGGCTTGATCGTGACGTCGCTGCTCTAAGCGGGGGACAACGGACCAAAGTATTGCTCGCCAAGTTGTTGCTCGAGAAACCGACGGCTCTTTTGCTGGACGAGCCAACAAACTACCTGGACGTGGAGCACATTGAATGGTTAACTCGATATTTGAAAGATTACCCTTATGCATTTATTCTGATTTCGCATGATACGGAGTTCATGAATGAAGTCGTTAACGTGATTTATCATCTGGAATTTGCTAAATTGACGCGTTATGCTGCCAACTACAATAAGTTTCTTGAAATGGCAGATATGCAAAAAGCACAACATATCGACGCTTATGAGAAACAGCAGGAATATATTAAGAAACAGGAAGATTTCATTCAGCGTAACAAGGCAAGAGCCTCCACTTCCGGACGTGCCAAAAGCCGCGAGAAACAGCTGGGCAAGATTGAACGAATCGATCGCCCGGATGAAGCAGCAAAACCGACATTTAAATTCAAAGATGCCCGTGCCAGCAGCAAAACAGTATTCGAGGGAATTGATTTCGAGATAGGTTATTCCTACCCTTTGCTGCCTAAGATGACAATGACCATTGAACGTGGTGAGAAAATAGCCATTGTTGGATGTAACGGTGTAGGTAAGTCGACACTTCTTAAAACCATATTGGGCAAAATCCCGCCGATCAGTGGTAAAACGTTCCTGGGGGATTATCTGGAAACGGCTTACTTTGAACAGGAAGTTCGGGCTGGCAACATTACGCCAATTGAAGATGTGTGGAACGAATTCTCCCATCTAACTCAGAATGAAGTACGCGGGCATTTGGCCCGCTGTGGTTTGAAAAACGAGCATATCACTCGTCCGCTGAGTGCACTTAGTGGGGGAGAACAAGCGAAAGTTCGCTTGTGCAAGCTTCTGATGCGTGAAAGCAACTGGATCCTGTTTGATGAACCGACAAATCACCTGGATGTAACAGCAAAAGCGGAGCTAAAACGAGCCTTGCAAGAATTTAAAGGTACAGTACTGCTCGTTTCCCATGAACCTGAATTTTATCAGGATTGGGTCACCAAGACATGGGACGTCGAAGCCTGGTCTGAGAAAAACTAGTTGTTGCGGAGCAATTTAGTGCTCTACAATCAAAACATTCATCAACATGAGTTTGAAAAATCAACGGTGACAAAAAAAGGTGACTATGGTAACATAGGCTACAACTTCATACGATCACTAGGGGGGCCGCTCGTTGCGGCTGAGATGGAATAATGCGATTCCGGACCCTTTGCACCTGATCTGGATTATACCAGCGTAGGGAAGTGGCGCGTTTTAGTTAATGATATGGGCAAATTAATATTCGATTTTGTAGCGAATGTGAATGCTCACAAGTGGAACATGAAGGTATCTCGTATATATCAGGGCTATGGTTTAATAGCTTGTATACCTGACAACTGGCATGTAAAGCTCATTTAACTAACTGGACATGTTATCGCGGCCACTCCCTACGGGAGTGGCTTTTTTGTGCTTACATATTGTGACGGCAAGGAAGGTGAAACCAAACGGATACCTTTAAAAAACCTGTGAATTCACTATCGTTTGAACTGCATGCTGTTTCGCCAGGGGTAGGGGATCAACAACGTTTTCTGAAGATTGCAGCGGATGCATGGCCTTGGCTTGACTATATCCACATTCGGGAAAAACATCTAACCACTGAACAAAAAATTCAATGGGCTCATAGTTTGCTGAACGCAGGAATTCCATCTGACAGGATCGTAATCAATGGTCTATGTGAGCTGAATAAGTTGGAAAAACATGTTTTCATTCAGAGGATTCATTGGGGCCAGTCCGATATGGCGACTACTCAAGGCAGCAGCCTGAACAAAAGCGATCGACTTCGTCTCGGTATTTCTGTTCACTCTCTTCACGAAGCTAGAGTAGCTGAAGAACGGGGAGCGGATTACCTCTTTTATGGTCATGTATTTTCCTCCAGCAGTAAACCTGGGAGCAAGCCGAGAGGGATATATGCACTGTCTGAAATATGCTCAGCTGTTTCCATCCCCGTAATTGCCATTGGCGGTATTGGACCGGCAAACATAGCAGCTGTACGTGCAGCTGGTGCAAGTGGTGCCGCAGTAATATCTTCTATCTGGGCCAGTGATAATCCGGAAAGCGCGGCAGCAGCCTTGAAGCGGGCTATCGAATGAATAACGGAGGTGAATGAATGAGCAGAGAAGCAAGAGGCCGAAGACGAAGAGGCAGCATTTACCGAAATGGAGCAGGTTGTACGACACAAATACGTGGAGAAATTCGTGGCAAGCTTCATGCGGAAACTATTGTTGTGGGAGGAGGCGTTATAGGTTGTGCCATCGCGTATGAGCTAGCTTCACGAGGTAAAGAAGTGATTTTAATCGAGCGTGCGCGTATTGCAAGTGAGACATCTTCTGCGGCAGCGGGCATGTTAGCTGCAGACAGCGAGACGTTTCATACTACTGTGATGTCAAAGCTAGCATATGAAAGTAGAAAACGACTGCATCAGCAAAAAGAACAGCTTGAACTACTAAGCGGCATTGAAATTGGCCTGCAGCAGAGTGGATTTATTACACCATTTCGGAATGAAGCCGAGATGAAAAAGTATAGCGATTCGAGAAGAAGTACAGTTTTGCCTACAGAGCAAATGTGGTGGGATCATTCCAATCTTCAACGTGAAGCCCCATGGATAAGCAAGGAAGCTTTCGGGGCTCTGTATAGAGCTTCAGAAAGTGAACTTCTCCCTGTCAATTTGGCACGTGCCTATGCGGGCGCAGCTCAAACAATGGGAGCCAAAGTAATCGAAGGTGTACAGAATGTAAGTCTAATTGCCGACTCGAGTGGAATCCAGGGTGTGGAAACGTCGATTGGAAGATTAACGTGTAAACATGTTGTTGTCGCAGCTGGATTACAAGGTGGAGAGATATTGAAGCAGGTGGGTCTTAACCTGCCCACTCTTCCAGTGAAAGGTGAAATTGCAGCAATACAATTTGCGAAACATGATGCAGATTACAGACCTGACAAGACTGTTTATGCAGATAATGTATACATTGTCCCCAAAGCAAACGGCGAAGTTTGGATCGGAGCTACCAGTTTACCGGGGCGCTCAGATCGGGAAGTTACTGTTGAAGGCATTCAAAAGCTGCTTGCATCCGCAGCAGGGTGGGTCCCTGGAATACAGCAAGCCCAGTTTATCCGTGCCTGGGCAGGGGTTCGACCATCAACCCCTGACGGTTTGCCTTATCTGGGAGCTTGTAAATGCGTACCCGGGTTATATACCGCGTTTGGACATTACAGAAATGGCATCTTACTTAGCGCAATTACCGGCAGCCTGATGGCTGATCTGATGGCTGGCCATTCTTCGGAGGAGCTTGGCATTGATGAATTGAGTCCGGAGCGTTTGAGCAGAAAGGAGATTATGCAGTGAACATCATCGTAAACGGGCAGAGCATGAACATTGAGGACGATTTAAATCATGTAGATCAGCTACTGCAATCTTTTAATTTGCAGGTGAAAACTGTGGTGGTTGAGTTAAATCGCCAAATTCTGATGAGGGAGCACCATGCATCGACCGTTTTAAGAGACGGAGACCGAATTGAGATCGTACATTTTGTGGGAGGCGGTTAAAACATGCTGAAGATAGGACATCATTCATTTCATTCTAGATTGTTGTTGGGTACGGGCAAATTTGACGATTTGGATATACAGAGTCAAGCGGTAGAAGCGTCAGGAACCGAAGTGCTGACTTTTGCAGTTCGACGCCTCAACTTGGAAGATCGGGATAAACGCCACTTCCTTGATACACTCGATTTGAAGCGATTCACTTTACTCCCTAATACCGCGGGTGCTTCCACTGCAGAAGAGGCCGTCCGAATCGCTGAACTTGCCCGTGCCTCAGGACTTTGTGATATGATAAAAGTAGAAGTGATCGGAGATGGGATCACACTGCTGCCAGATCCGATCGAAACGTACAAGGCCTGCGAGATCCTGTTGGAAAAAGGATTCATCGTACTGCCTTATATCTCGGATGATGTGATTTTAGCCAAACGGCTGCAGCTGCTTGGGGTTCATGCAGTCATGCCAGGAGCTTCACCGATCGGAGCAGGAAGAGGCATTATCAACCCGTACAACCTGGAAATCATAATGGAGCAAGCGGTTGTTCCTGTAATTGTGGATGCCGGATTGCGTTCCCCCAAAGATGCTGCTTATGCCATGGAGCTGGGGGCGGATGGTGTGCTGCTGAATACGGCGGTATCCGGTTCGGGAGATCCGGTTAAAATGGCAAAAGCGATGCGAATGGGAGTTGAAGCGGGAAGACTTGCTTATGAGGCAGGCATGATACCCGTTAAGCGTTATGCGGCAGCCAGCAGTCCGGCGGAAGGAATGGTTCATACATGATAGAAGAAACAAATTCAACGGAGCAAAGTGATCGATATTCGAGACAGGAACGATACGCTCCGCTTGGCAAAGAAGGTCAGTGCAGACTGAACAACAGCAGGGTTGTTATCGTGGGTGCCGGTGCACTGGGAACCGGCATTGCAGAGACGCTCGCCAGGTCAGGTATTGGACACATTACCATTGCGGACCGGGACTATGTGGAATGGAGCAACCTGCAGCGACAGCAGCTCTATGTTGAACAGGATGCAGTTCAGCGAATGCCAAAAGCCATGGCGGCCGAAAAACGCCTGCTCGATATCAACTCCTCGGTTGTCATTGAAGGCAAGGTGATGGATGTCCGTGCAGACGAGCTGGAGGATCTCATTCAAAATGCAGATCTTATCATGGATGCCACGGATAACTTTGATACAAGGCTGCTGATTAATGACATGTCCCAGAAATACCGCATTCCCTGGATTTATGGGGGGTGTGTGGGGAGTTATGGTATCACGTATACGTTCCTGCCCGGGGATACCCCTTGTTTGAACTGTTTACTTGGCGAGGTACCGCTCGGTGGAGATACTTGCGATACATCGGGGATTATACCCCAGGCTGTGCAGATGGTAACGGCGAACCAGACAGCAGAAGCGATGAAGCTGCTTAGCGGTAATGAAGGTGCGCTGCGGCGTAAGCTGTTGTCGTTTGATGTATGGCGGAATGAGTACATATCCATAAATGTGGATGGTGCCAAAAAAGCAGATTGTCCTTCCTGCGGAAATACCGCTTCCTATCCATACCTTTCCGCTGCAAATCTGGAGAAAACCGATGTGTTATGCGGTAGGGATACAGTTCAGATTCGTCCTTCTCGCTCCATGAAGCTGAATCTTCAAGATACGGCTGAGCGTCTGAGGAGGCTTGATGAAGGACCCGTTGAAGTCAATCCGTTCCTGATCTCTTTTACGACAGGTGTGCATCGATTGGTTATTTTTCAGGATGGACGTGTTCTGGTTCATGGCACAAAAGATACTGCAGAAGCTCGAACACTCGTACATCGATATTTTGGCTAAATGATTAAATTCAACAGTCTGTTCCCTATAGGGGAATGGACTTTTTCGTTTTACGGCATGCTAAGCAAACAATAGGTTGCTGTACTCCAGGTGGAAATGATAAGCGAATTGGTCATTTTACACCTTGACAGCGGTTGAGACAGGCCGGGTGAAACGAAATGAAAACGTCCATTTTACTTATTGGTGCCAAAGACCGAACGAACTCGATTAAGGAAGTGCTGTGTACCGAGAGTTACTCCGTTTTTGATATTAAATGGGAAGAACTGTATCAGGAACAGGACGCCCAGCTGGAAACCTGCAGCATGATTATTGGCATAGTGGATGAGGAGCACGACAATTCAATTGTCGAGGAACTGCAATGGCTAATGGAGTATAAGGAAGGCGTCGTTCCTATTATCGTGATTACACCACAGGCAACCCCGGAACAGATAGTCGCTTGGCTTGATCAAGGCGCAAATGATGTAATTGTTGAACCGTTTCAGTGGAAAATCGTGATGGCGAGAATTCGAAATTTACTCCGCGTCTTCTCGAATGCAGCCCGAACGGATGAGGAGGTCATCGTTGTGCATGATCTTAAAGTGAATCTGCGTTCACGCAGGGTAAGCCGTTCAGGGGAATACCTCATGTTGACACCAAAGGAATATGAACTGCTGGAATTTTTGGCCAGGCATGTGAATGAGGCGTGTACACGGAGTGCAATTCTAAGGGAAGTGTGGGGGTATGATTTTGCGATGGATACCAATGTAGTTGACGTATATATTAAACATTTGCGTGTTAAGGTTGATAAAGGTAGAGATATTAAACTGATCCATACCGTACGCGGCATCGGCTACATGCTTCATACTAATTAATGAATGACTTCCAACATTAATATGACGTAAAATTACCAAAATACGCCTGTTTGTAATCCTGAGAAATCCGGGTAAATATAAAAGGACCGGATCCAAGATCCGGTCCCAACTGCCTGTCTATAGTAGAAGTTAGATTATAACTACAGTACGCGGCGAGCTTTAATATATGTTCTTTTCCAAGTACCGGAATTCAGATCCGAGATGGTTACACCGGGAGAGCCGTAAGTGTGCAGAATTTTGCCATTGCCAGCGTATACTCCTACGTGAGTAATGTTTGAACCTGTGGAACGACTACCGCTCGAGAAGAATACCAGATCTCCTACACGCAGGTTAGCCTTCGATACAGCCTTACCTTCTTTGGATTGTTTAACAGACGTACGTGGCAAATCTACACCATACTTCTTAAAGATATATTTCATAAAAGAAGAGCAGTCAAAATATTTCGTAGTGGACGTTGACGCGCCAAATTTATACGGTGTTCCAGTAAATTTTTTGCCGTAGTTTACGATTTGTTGTCCAGTAGATACGGATGCAGTTGCTGCTTGTGCAACAGGTGCATTTGTCATTAATACAGCTCCAAAACCTAATGTAGCGCACAACCCGACGGTTACGGCCTTTTGGACTAAGATGTTTGTTTTCATGTTGTTTGTTACCTCCAAAATTCGTTTTCGTTAAGTTGCTAAAGCGAGTATAACAGGTTTGTAACAGCCTAGAAATTGGATACACCGCTATAATCCCTTGTACAGCCTAGGTTTGGGTTTCTTTATTAAAAAATAATTAAAAATGTCAAAAAATTAATCGTTGACTTATATGTTTGGACAGAAAACTAGAAAAGACCCTTGATAATCAAGGGTCTTTTCTAGTTATGATCTTATAATCCGTACATTTTATAGGTTACAAAAACGTAATAACTATCGTGGATACAGGTTTAATCTTTGCTCTGTATGATAAGTAATAATCCACTGTCTATGGATACAGTTCCTGTTGCTCCAAGGAGTTTATTGCTTATCCCCAAAGATTGTCCCATCCGAATGGTAGCTTGATCAAGAGGATACAGGAAGCCATCTAATGTAATACCCGTAACTTCTGGAGTGAGGGGCAGTAAGGAAATGTATTCATATCCCCGGTCCTCCACCTCTAATTTTGATGTTGTCAGCATCATATAGTTGTGTTCGTCCTGAATGGTACAGAAGATATGATGCTGCATAGCACGAACCATAATATGTACATTGGCCAAGGTGTGGTCCAGTCTAGTCCCCGTAGCTCCAAGCATCAGGATATGGGTGGGTTCGTGGTCTAGTGCCGTCTCAAAGGCCATTTCAGTGTCTGTCCAATCTTTTGCGATAGGATCAACCGTGATCATGCGCTCACTGTTTTCACGCACCAGTTGCCATTGCTGCTCTGTAATGGAGTCGAAATCTCCAACGGCTATATGAGGCTTTACGCCATGTTCAATTAAATACAGTGCTCCGCGATCGGCTGCGATAACCATATCATCCTGTCTAATTTCTTTGAGAAATTGAGGAGAGAGAGCCCCGCCTGTAAAAATCACAATGCGTTTCGTAGTCATTCCATTCATCCTTTCTATTAATGTAGAACGTATAACATCATTTCACAGTATTCACGAATGCTCTCAGTATAAAACACAAAATGTGGTTGCACAATTTCAGTCCTCGCGGATACAATGGGTAGAGCGACATGGAGATGACTTGAAAAGTGAGGTTTGAACAGGTTGGACTTGCACATTTTTGAAGTGTTCAGCATTATAGGCACCGTTGCGTTTGCAATGTCTGGTGCTTTCGTAGCGATGGAAGAGGAATATGACATCTTGGGCGTGCTCGTATTGGGGCTGGTGACCGCCTTCGGTGGCGGGGTTGTTCGTAATGTGCTAATTGGAGTGCCTGTTACTACGCTATGGAGTCAGGGTGGACTAATTATGCTAGCACTGGTATCTGTTGCTGTAGCGTTCTTGCTTCCTCTGAAGTGGATCGGTCACTGGAAGAGAACAGAAGCGCTATTTGATGCGATCGGACTGGCGGCGTTTGCCATCCAGGGTGGACTGTATGCTGCTAATATGGGACATCCCATCAGCGCGGTAATCGTTGCTGCAGTACTGACGGGGATCGGTGGAGGAATTATTCGTGATTTGCTTGCAGGCCGCAAGCCACTAGTCCTCCGCGACGAGATCTATGCGGTATGGGCTATGACAGCCGGATTTGTTATAGGTATGGGATGGTTTACCTCGAATGCGGGACTGTTGATATGTTTTGCAGCAGTTGTATTTTTCCGGATGTGTTCTGTACATTATAAATGGAAGCTTCCTCGCCGGTCCTTGGTAAGCGCAGAAGCAGTTCCATCACAGTCTTCACAGTCAGCGCTTAAGCGTACGTTAAGCAAGGGGGAGTAATCATGATTCGTGTTTTGTTTGTTTGTCTTGGTAACATATGTCGATCACCTATGGCAGAGGCGGTATTGCGTCACAAGATAGAGGAAAGAGGACTTCAGCACCAGATTCAGGTGGACTCGGCTGGCACAGGAGATTGGCATATTGGCAAGCCTCCGCATGAAGGAACCCGCAAGCTGCTGGATTCGCTCCAAATTTCCTATGCCGACATGGCTGCTAGGCAATTTGGAAGTGCTGACTTTGAACAATTTGACTACATCGTCTGCATGGATAATTCCAATGTTGCCAATGTGCGTAAGATAACTGGCGGAGCCGAAGCGGATATTATGAAATTCATGGACCTTCTTCCGAATGAATCCCTTCGGGAAGTGCCCGATCCATACTTTACAGGTAACTTTGAAGAAGTGTACAAGCTGGTAGAAGCGGGTTGCAATGTACTTTTGGAGCAAATTCAAAAAGATCATTCTCTTGCCTAATCCTAAGAGGTACAGGATTCGTTTCAAAAATGAGGTTATAGACAAGCAGGGGATTCCTGCTTTTTTTAAGAGGATTTTTGTAAGCGTTATCAAATAAAAGGAAAAAAATAGCGGCCAATACAGCCGCTTATAATATGAAGCACACTAGTTCTCTTGCAAGAAATATAACAAGGCTTCAGGCAGTTCCTTTTGCCAAAATCCCCATTGATGATGACCATCCTTTTCCCGATAAGAGACGTTAGCACCGCGCTTTTCCAGTAAATCACGTGTGTCCCTGTTTAGCTGAACAAAATCATAAGTGCCGGTATCTGCCTCAAAGGCAGTTTCCTGTAAACCGACGATCATCCAGATGGAAAGCCAGGACAAGTCTTCTTCAGCTGCATAGATTTCCTGGGAGGCAGAATAGAAGGCACCAGACATGCTGATCACCCGTGTGAACAGATCCGGATAGAGCAGGGCCAGATGCAATGAAACACTGCCACCAAGGGAATCGCCAGCCAGAACGCGTTCCTGTGGAGAGCGTCTTACCGGATATTTCTCTTCAATAAAGGGAATAATCTCTTCAGCAAAGCATGAGGTATATGCTTTGAATCGATTACCGAATGGAGCATATTCCTGGGTTCGAACGGAGACATCAACCTGAACACCTACAATAATGAAAGGTTCAGCACCCTCATCCAGAATAATGCGGTTGGCAGTCGTAGCAATACGACCAAAGTTAAAGAATTCTTCGCCGTCCTGACAATAAACGACAGGGTAGCTGAGTAATTCGTTATAGCCTGGTGGAAGATAAATTCGAAGTGTGCGCTTCTCTCCAAGATAGCGGCTATCGATTTCTTCCTTTACAATCGTACGTTTCAAATAGCGGGAATCCGTCATAAAACGTCACCTTTCTCGGTTTATTTTTGCATTCGTCCGCGCAATACGGTAAGATTAACCTGGTGCGGGGATAGGTCAAACACGCAATCATGTATTATGCTGTTATACCAATATTAAGCCCCTGTTATACATACAATCCGGAAGGAAACATAAAAAAATTACGGATATCTTTGACGTATGCAGTGAAACAGGTGTATAATAATATTATAACAGCGGAACTTGATATTCAAATTTTTTGTTGAGGTGAAGAAAAAAATGAGCAAGGTTCCTTATGAAGTGTATACGGAGGATGTAGAAGCTCTGTCCGTGCTGTCTCCTGACGGCGAAATTGTAAACAAAGACATGATGCCTAAACTTTCCGACGATCAATTAAAAGAAATTATGTACCGCATGGTATTTACCCGTACTTGGGATGACCGTGCAGTAAACCTGGGCCGTCAAGGTCGTCTTGGTTTCTATGCTCCAGTATCTGGACAAGAAGCAACAATGGTTGGTAGTGAGTTTGCACTTGAGAAAGAAGACTTTATTGCTCCAGGCTATCGCGATATTCCGCAACTCGTGTGGCACGGACTTCCTCTTTATCAAGCATTCTTGTACTCCCGTGGACACCAACATGGTGGACAAATTCCTGATGGCGTTAACGTATTGATGCCGCAAATCATCATTGGTGCACAAATTCTGCACGCAATGGGTATTGCTATGGGTTATAAACTGAAGAAACAAAAGCAAGTTGTTATTACGTACACAGGTGATGGCGGTTCTTCTGAAGGTGACTTCTATGAAGGTCTGAACTACGCTGGTGTATACAAACTGCCAGTTATCTTCTTCGTACAAAACAATGGTTATGCCATCACAACTCCTTTTGCTAAACAAACAGCAGCTCTGTCCATCGCTCACAAAGCGGTAGCAGCAGGTATCAAAGGTGTTAAAGTTGACGGTATGGACATTTTCGCTGTTATCAAAGCGGTTCAGGAAGCTGCTGAACGTGGACGTAACGGAGAAGGCGCTACATTGATCGAAGCGGTAACTTACCGTTTCCGTCCTCACTCCCTTTCTGACGATGCTTCCAAATATCGTACAAAAGAAGAAGAGGCTGAATGGAGCGAAAAAGATCCAATCGCACGTTTCGCTAAGTATCTGGAGAAAAAAGGTCTTTGGACTGAAGAAGATACAGCTCGTGTGAAAGAAGAAGCAAAAGCTAAAGTGAATGAAGAGATCAAAAAAGCGGAAAAAACCGAGAAAATGACGATTTCAGGCTTGATCGACAGCATGTTCGAACAAACGCCTAAGCACTTGGAAGAGCAAAAAGCTGATTTCCAATAAGTTTTTTCCGATAAAGCATAAACATCCGGCGCCGGCTCTGGTGTCTCGGTATACATGTATGAATTCAAATGTGAACTGTCAATGTTTAAGGAGGAAATGAAGCAAATGGCACAATTGAACATGAAAGAAGCAATCCGTGATGCGCTTCGCGTTGAGTTGAAACGTGATCCTAACGTTCTGCTTTTCGGTGAAGACGTAGGTAATGTAGGCGGCGTTTTCCGTGTAACGGAAGGTCTGCAAAAAGAGTTTGGCGAAGAGCGTGTATTTGATACTCCACTGGCTGAGTCCGCTATTGGTGGTTTGGCTGTAGGTTTGGGTATTCAAGGCTTCCGTCCGGTAGCTGAAATCCAATTCGTAGGTTTCATCTTCGAAGCACTTGACCAAATGGTAGTGCAAGCTGCTCGTATGCGTTTCCGCTCCGGTGGAAAATATAATTCTCCAATCGTATTCCGTACACCATTCGGTGGCGGTGTAAAAGCGGCAGAATTGCATACAGATTCTCTGGAAGGTTTGCTCACGCAAACTCCGGGTATTAAAGTAGTAGTTCCTTCTAACCCTTATGATGCAAAAGGTCTGATGATCGCTTCCATCCGCGACAACGATCCTGTATTCTTCATGGAGCACTTGAACCTGTACCACGCTTTCCGTGCAGAAGTGCCTGAAGAAGACTACGTTGTTGAACTGGGTAAAGCAAACGTTGTTCGTGAAGGTTCCGACGTTACGATCATCACTTACGGTATGATGGTTCATACTTCCGTTAAAGCAGCGGAAGAGCTTGAAAAACAAGGAATCAAAGTTGAAGTCATCGACCTTCGTACGATCAGCCCGATCGACATCGATACTGTTGTTGCTTCTATCAAGAAAACAAATCGTGCAATTGTTGTACAAGAAGCTCAAAAGAGCGCAGGTGTTGCAGCTGAAGTCATTGCCCAAATCAATGAAAAAGCTATTCTTCACCTGGAAGCTCCGGTTCTGCGTGTAGCTGGTCCGGACACTGTATATCCATTCGCACAAATTGAAGATACATGGCTGCCTAACCCAGCACGTATTGTTGCTGCGGTTAACAAAGTCGTAAATTTCTAATTTGATCATCTGACATGCCGCAAGGCGCAGTATGGTGATTGACATCGCAGCACAGGCTGCACTGTAAACAGCCATTAGCCCCTTGATTGACAGTTATTTGCATTAGCAGTAACAGTTAGTTCTTGGAGCTAAGGGTTGTTTTCAGGATTGAGCACATAATCAAGGAGGTTTTTCAGTTGGCTAAATTTGAATACAAATTCCCTGAACTAGGCGAAGGCCTTCACGAAGGCGAAATCATCAAGATGCACATCAAAGTCGGGGACAAAGTAACTGACGACGATATCATCATGGAAGTACAAAACGACAAAGCGGTAGTAGAAGTACCTTGTCCGGTTAACGGAACAGTTACTGAAGTATTCGCTAAAGACGGTCAAATCTGTCATGTTGGTGAAGTAGTTGCTGTTATCGATGCAGAAGGCGAACTGCCTGAGCAAGACGACGCTCCTGCTGGCGACCAAGGTGCACAAGAGAAAGACGCAGCTCAAGGCGGAGCTGACACTAGTGGTTCTTCTGCAGCAGCTTCCAGCTCGGATGCAGCTCAAGAAGGCGGCAACAACAGCGTTCCGGCAGTACCTGCCAAAGACGTTCTGGCAACTCCAAGCGTGCGCAAATTTGCTCGTGAGCAAGGTGTAGACATCGCTCAGGTTAACGGCACTGGAAACAACGGTAAAGTAACCAAAGAAGATGTTGAATCCTTCAAAAATGGTGGCGGCCAATCCGCAGCAGCTTCCGCAGCTCCTGCTCAAGAAGAGAAAAAATCTGCACCAGCAGCGGCAGCAGCTGACCAACGCCTTGAAGAAGAGCGCGTACCATTCAAAGGTATCCGTAAAGCAATCTCCAATGCTATGGTTAAATCGGCTTACACTGCACCTCACGTTACAATCATGGACGAAGTGGACGTAACCGAGTTGGTTGCTTTCCGTACTCGCATGAAACCAATCGCAGAGAAAAAAGGAACGAAAGTTACTTATCTGCCGTTCATCGTTAAAGCATTGGTTGCAGCTTCCCGTCAATTCCCTGCTCTGAATGCAATGATTGATGAAGAAGCTAACGAAATTGTTTACAAAAAATACTACAACATCGGTATCGCAACAGATACAGACAACGGCTTGATCGTTCCTGTTATCAAAGATGCTGATCGCAAATCCATCTGGATGATCGCTGATTCCATTCGTGATCTGGCAGCTCGTGGCCGTGATGGCAAATTGAGCGCTAACGAAATGAAAGGAAGCACAATCTCCATCAGTAACATCGGTTCTGCTGGCGGTATGTTCTTCACTCCGATCATCAACTTCCCTGAAGTTGCAATCCTCGGAACTGGACGTATCAGCGAAAAAGCGGTTATCAAAGACGGCGAAGTTGTTGCAGCACCTGTAATGGCTCTTTCCTTGAGCTTTGACCACCGTATCATCGATGGCGCAACAGCACAAAACTTTATGAACTACATTAAACAGCTGCTCGCTAACCCTGAGCTGCTTGTTATGGAGGTGTAAGATATGGTAGTAGGCGACGCTTCTCTCAATATCGACACATTAGTAATTGGTGCGGGTCCTGGCGGCTACGTAGCTGCCATCCGCGCTGCTCAACTGGGCCAAAGCGTATTGATTGTAGACAAATCCGAGCTTGGTGGCGTTTGTTTGAACCGCGGATGTATCCCGTCCAAAGCCCTGATCTCTGCTGCACACCAATATGAAAATGCACTTCACGGTGAAGCATTCGGTATTTCTGCTGAAAACGTAAAAGTGGACTTCGGCAAAACTCAAGAATTCAAAAACGGCGTTGTTAAAAAAATGACTGGCGGCGTAGCTGGTTTGCTTAAAGGCAACAAAGTTGAAGTTTTCAACGGTGAGTGCATGTTCATCAACGAAAACGAAGCGCGTGTATTCAACGATCACGAATCTCCGCGTTACAAATTCAAAAATGCAATCATTGCAACAGGTTCCCGTCCAATCGAACTGAAGCCTTTCCCATTTGGCGGACGCATTCTGTCTTCGACAGAAGCATTGAACCTGCCTGAAGTACCGAAAAGCCTGATCGTTATCGGTGGCGGTTATATCGGTGCTGAGCTTGGTCAAATGTACTCCAAATTCGGTGCTAAAGTAACGATCATCGAAGGTTTGGATACTGTACTGCCAGGATTCGATAAAGACATGACTAGCCTTGTGGCTAAAAACATGAAGAAAACAGGCATCGAAATCGTAACGGGTGCAAAAGCTGAAAGTGCTGAGCAAACGGACAAAGATGTAACTGTTAAATATTCCGTAAATGGTGAGTCCAAAGAAGTAACTGCAGACTACCTGCTTGTTACTGTTGGACGTCGTCCAAACACGGATGGTGAGCTTGGTTTGGACCTGATCGGTGTTGATGTTGACGAGCGTGGATTCGTTAAAGTTGACCACCAAGGCCGCACTAGCATTCCTCACATCTTCGCAATCGGTGATATCGTATCCGGTTTGGCACTTGCCCACAAAGCTTCTTATGAAGGTAAAGTGGCTGCTGAAGCAATCGCAGGACAACCATCTGTAGTTGACTACAAATGTATGCCAGCTGTTGTATTTACAGATCCAGAGTGCTCCAGCGTAGGTTACACTGAAAAAGAAGCCAAAGAAAAAGGCTACAAAGTTAAAGCAGGTAAATTCCCTTATGCGGGTAACGGCCGTGCAGTATCTTTGAACCATGCTGAAGGCTTCGTGAAAATCGTAGCTGACGAAGAAAGCGGCCTTGTACTTGGTTGCCAAATCGTTGGTCTGGAAGCTTCCAACCTGATTGCTGAGCTTGGTCTTGCAATCGAAATGGGTGCTACTCTGGAAGATCTGGCTCTGACTATTCACGCTCACCCAACTTTGGGCGAAATCGTGATGGAAGCTGCGGAACTGGTTATGGGTCACCCGATCCACATCATTTCCCGCTAATATCGTCTAAGCTTCAGACTCGTCCGGCATCATACGTAAATCAAGAGGTGAATAGCGCTAACGCGTTATTCGCCTCTTTTTTTGTGAGTGTAGAAGGCTTCCGTAGAGTTATATCATGTACATTGTGTTGTAAACATGGGCAAAATTGAATGTGTTTTCAACTCTTTTTCCATCGTGCACAGTGTGATAAACTGTTAAGATGATCAGACACGATGTAACTCAGACCAATCTGGAACTGAGTGGCAACATATATAGAGATGCGAGGGGAAATCAACTTGAAAAACTATCTCGATTTATTACAAGATATATTGGATAACGGTGTTCATAAAGGGGATCGTACTGGAACGGGTACACAATCCGTGTTTGGCAGACAGCTTCGTTATAACCTGTCAGAAGGCTTTCCGCTTGTAACCACGAAACGAATCCATCTTAAATCCGTCATTCATGAACTATTATGGTTCTTGAGTGGGGATACGAATATTGCCTATCTGAAAGAAAACGGAGTGAAGATCTGGGACGATTGGGCAGACGAGAATGGCGATCTAGGCCCGGTTTACGGTTCACAGTGGAGAACATGGGAAGCACCAAACGGGGAGAAAATTGATCAGATTTCAGCAGTTATCGATTCAATTAAAAATAACCCGGATTCACGCCGGCATCTGGTAAGTGCATGGAACGTGGCAGAGATTAACAACATGAAGCTTCCACCTTGTCATTTTGCGTTTCAATTTTATGTGGCGGAGGGTAAACTATCCTGTATGCTTACGATGCGCTCCGTGGATACATTCCTGGGGTTGCCATTTAATATTGCCAGCTACGCGTTACTGACACATATGATTGCCCAACAGTGTGACCTTGAAGTGGGAGATTTCATCTGGTCGGGTGGCGATGTGCACATCTATTCCAATCATGTGGAGCAAGTGAAAACACAGCTTGAGCGGGAGCCTTTCGCGCTGCCTAAGTTGATCATTAAACGTAAGCCGGATTCGATTTTTGATTATAAGTTTGAGGATTTTGAGTTTGAGAACTATCAGCATCATCCGGGGATCAAAGCTCCAATTGCGGTATAAGCAGACTCGAAAAAGGAGTGTAGCATTTTGAGTATTGAACTTGTGTGGGCTATGGGTGAAAATGGTGTTATTGGCTTGAACAACTCCATTCCATGGCGATTGCCCAAAGATATGGCTTTTTTTAAGCAACGTACGTTAAATAAAACGATTATTATGGGTCGCAATACGTGGGAATCCTTTGGTGGTAAGCCGCTCCCGCAGCGCCGGAATATTGTGGTCACCAGAGATCTGAACTACAAGGTAGAGCAGGCAGAAGTGGTGCATTCCATTGAAGAAGGTTTGGAGGCTACCAAAGGAGAGGAACTATGTGTAATCGGTGGCTCACAGGTATACCGTGAGTTCCTCCCGCTGGCGGACCGGTTGGTGGTTACCAGGATCCATGAGGAATTTGAGGGAGATACCTTTTTCCCGGATGTGGATTGGTCCGAATGGGAGCTGAAGGAGCAGATTGAGGGCGAGCAGGACGAGAAAAATGTGTACGCCTATACGTTTGAGTTTTATGAACGCAAACGCTGAAGCTAACCTTTAAGATGATAATTCATTGAAATTTGATGTGTGAAATGAAAAATAGAAAAGGCGCTGATTGACGATATATTCGTGAACAGCGTCTTTTTTCATTATTTTTAAAAATGTAGGTTGCCCTCTACCATTATTTGTGGTTTACACGAATATAACATTTGTAACCATGAGAAATTGGGGCTCAAAAATAAGCTTTTCAACATAACTAGTAAAAAAGTATAAAAGTTATGGGCATTTACCGTTGTAAAGCCCTAAATTCGAGTGAATATTCGGAATTGGGAGGTGTATAGGGCTGACTTGCTTGATTTTAATGGCAAATTATCTCACATTTACATGACGTTCTTTTTGTTTTTCGACATAATAAACGTTAGATCAGACTTTTGATCATCATTTTCAGCTCCAAAATAAGGGTATTGACCACAGCTAAACCTGACGATATGATGTATAAAATACAAATAATTATGCGGATAATCCATTTAATATTCAGTTGTCGAAATGCTACTATAATTGAAATATCTTTGAGAAGTTTTTGTGATACAATAGACAAAAAACTCAGCATGAGTAATCCATTTCATATAGAACCATGCCAATGAAAGGATTAAGACGAGAACGGATGGGGGAAAACGTAAGATGTCTACACCTACTGGATTTATGGAATACAAACGGCAGCTGCCTGCGGACAGGGAGCCGGCTGAGCGGATTAAGGATTGGGAAGAGTTTCATAAACATATGGCTGAAGAAGAGCTCAGAACACAAGGTGCACGATGCATGGATTGTGGTACCCCGTATTGCCATACAGGTATAGATATGATTGGCGGAACGTCGGGCTGTCCTGTGCATAACCTGATTCCCGAATGGAATAATCTTGTATATCGTGGATTGTGGAGAGAAGCGCTTGATCGTCTGCACAAAACAAATAATTTTCCGGAGTTTACAGGTCGTGTCTGTCCAGCTCCATGTGAAGGATCTTGTACCGTTGGTCTGATCGGCCAGCCGGTTACCATCAAAACGATTGAAGAAGCTATTATCGAAAAAGGATTCGAAGAAGGCTGGGTGGTTCCCCAACCTCCGGAGAAACGCACAGGTAAGCGCGTAGCGGTCGTTGGTTCTGGCCCTGCAGGTCTTGCAACGGCAGCTCAGTTGAACAAAGCAGGCCATACGGTAACTGTATATGAGCGTTCGGACCGTGTCGGTGGTTTGCTGATGTATGGTATTCCTACAATGAAACTGGACAAAAAAGTGGTGCAACGTCGTGTGGATCTGCTTGAAGCGGAAGGCGTCCAGTTCGTGACAAACACCGAGATTGGCAAGGATATTCCTGCTCAGCAATTGGTGGACGAGTATGATGCAGTTGTGCTGTGTGGTGGCGCTACGAAGCCGCGGGAGTTCAATATTGAAGGAAGCGACTTGAAAGGCGTACATTACGCGATGGACTTCCTGAATGGCAGTATCAAAAGTTACCTGGATTCCAACCTGGAGGACGGAAACTACATTTCTGCAAAAGATAAAGACGTTATCGTTATTGGTGGCGGAGATACTGGTTCGGACTGTGTGGCTACATCGCTCCGTCACGGTTGTCGTACCGTAACTCAATTTGGTACACATACCCAAGCACCAATGGAACGTGATCGCATTAACAACCCTTGGCCGCAATTCCCTAACGTTTACACATTGGACTATGCACAAGAGGAAGCCAAAGCATTGTTCGGGCAAGATCCGCGTGAATTCTCCATCATGACAACCAAATTTGTTGGAGATGAAGAGGGCAACCTCAAAGAGCTGCATACGATTCAAATCGAGCGTATCGTTGATGAAACAGGTCGTAAGATCTACCAGCCAATCCCTGGTACAGAGCGCGTTTTCCCTGCACAAATGGCAATGATCGCGATCGGGTTTGATGGTCCGGAGCAAACGCTGGTTGAACAGCTGGGGCTTGCAACAGATCGTCGTACCAATGTTAAAGCTCGCTACGGCAAATACAATACCAATGTGGATAAAGTATTCGCTGCAGGTGACATGCGTCGCGGACAAAGTCTGGTTGTGTGGGCAATCAATGAAGGACGCGAAGCCGCTCGTGAAGTAGACAAATACCTGATGGGTGCCACCGTTCTTGCTTAATTTGTAATAAGCAATAATTTCATAAATTATATCGGAACAAAAGATGTGATACAAAAAACAACTCTCGCTTATAGTGGGAGTTGTTTTTTTATTTCATAACTCTATTGCGTAACAAATAATTTGGGCTAGTGTGCGGTATAGCATTGCTTTTTAAGTCGTAAAGATTTATTATTAGATTATAATAATTATAAATAAGACAACAAATGACATTGTTAAATAGAGAATTTAAATCCGGAGGTGCGACAGCTATGGCAAGAAACCGGGAGAAGTCCATTTCAGAACAAATATTTGACATTAAAAAGCAATTGGTAGACAAAGGATATAAATTGACACAACAGCGTGAAGTGACGGTACGTGTGCTGCTTGAACATGAAAAGGATCATTTCAGTGCTGAGGAAGTGTTTCTGCTGGTGAAGGAGCAGTTTCCTGAGATCGGCCTGGCAACCGTATATCGGACACTAGAGCTGCTAAGTGATCTTCAGGTTGTAGAGAAAATTAATTTTGGAGATGGTGCTGCACGCTTCGATCTGCGGAGTACAGATGGCTCCCATCATCACCATCATTTGATCTGCACAGAGTGCGGAACCGTGGAAGAAATTATGGAAGATGGGTTGCTTCGTCTGGAGCAGCAGATTGAACGTCAATACGGATTTGCCGTGACGGATCATCGTCTTGACTTTCAGGGTGTATGCAGGGAATGCCGGGAAAAGCAGGCCATAAATGAACAAGCTGCAGGCTAATTGTTCCACGGAGGATGCTCCCGGAATCAAAATCTGATATAATAGGATTCAGAAGCAAGGGGCTTCCGTGGGCGGAAGGCCCCTTTTTGCCGTCATGCGGACGGTGAAGGAGGAGAGATGGACGGATGAAGACATTGGTTATAGCGGAAAAGCCTGATATGGGTCGAACCATTGCCGCCGTCATAGAACCAAGAGCCAAGAACAATCGCAGTTATCTTGAAGGTGAGCATTACATTATCACTTGGGCGATTGGTCATCTGCTCGGGCTTGCTGAACCGGATGCGTATGATACGAAATACAAACGATGGAATATTGCGGATCTACCCATTATTCCGAATCAGTTCAAAATCGTGCCGAATCCCAGAACCAAAGATCAGCTGAAGATCATTGGAGAGCTTGCCAAACGAGCATCATCGATCGTAAATGCATGTGATGCCGGGCGTGAAGGCCAGTATATTTTTGCATTGATTCAACAGCAGTTGAAGCTGCGTCAACCCGTTAAACGACTATGGATTTCGGACCTGACTGCAGAGAGCATTAAGCGTGGCTTTGACGGACTTAAGGATGCATCAGAGTTCGAAAATCTGACTCATGCTGCTCGCGCCCGAAGTGAGGCCGATTGGCTGATTGGCATGAATGCATCACGTGCCTTTACGACCAGGCATAACGCGCTGTTATCTGTGGGACGTGTACAGACACCCGTTCTTGCGTTGATCTATGATCGGGAAATGGAGATTGAGGCATTTCAATCACAAACATTTTATGAAGTCGCTGCCTGGTTCCGTCAGGAGGGTGTAGAGTACAGAGGTTTACGCCAAGGAGACAAGCTCACGGACGCGGAAGCTGCTGAAGCGATAGCGAGCAGTGTGAAGGGCAAGACCGGACATATTACCAAGTATGAGGCGAAGCAAACGAAGGAGTATCCGTACAGACTATATGATCTGACTCTGCTGCAGCGTGAAGCCAATGCCAAGTATGGGTATGGAGCGAAGAAGACACTGGACATTGCACAGGCCTTGTACGAGAAACACAAGGTTATTTCCTATCCGCGGACGAATTCCAACTATGTTACGGAACAGAATATTGAGGGTATGCACAAAACATTAAACCTGCTAAAGAACGGGCCCTATAGTGAACTGGCCATTGGTGCAAAACCTGAATTGGTTCATAAGAATAACAAGGGAGTCTGCAATCCTTCCAAGGTTGAGGATCACCATGCCATTTTGCCTACGTTGAAACGGCCAGGTACATTATCGAAGGATGAGCAGAACATCTACGACCTGATCGTCCGACGGTTTTTGTCTCATTTCTATCCGCCTGCAGAATACAAGCAGCATACCGTACTTACTGAAGTAGAGCAGCATCAGTTCAAAACTTCTGTGAAGGAGCTGCTGTCACTCGGATGGAAAGTTGTTCTACCTTCTACAGATCAAGAGCAGAATGGCTCGGGAAAGAAAAAAACGAAGAAGAACAATAATGAGGAAGAAGAATCCGAAGAATGGACGGATAAGTCGTTCTCTGTGCAGCCAGAACTTCCAGTCCAGTGTAGCAAGAGCGAGTTCAAGGAAAAAGCAACCCAACCTCCCAAAAGTTATACGGAGGGAACTTTGCTTAAAGCGATGGAAAGTGCAGGTAAGCAGATTGAAAACGAGGAACTTCGAGATGCCATGAAGGACAGTGGTCTGGGTACGCCAGCAACACGAGCTGCAACCATCGAGCGGCTCAAAAATGTTGGTTATATCACGATGCAGGGGAAAAAGATGCAGTTGACGCTAAAAGGCCGAACAGCGATTGAATTGATTCGGCGAGCCGGAGTTGATTTGTTAACCTCTCCGGAGATGACTGGACAATGGGAGAGAAGATTGTATCAGATCTCCAAAGGGGAAGCCGGTCAGGACAAGTTTATGGAGAACGTTAAGAA
Organism: Paenibacillus sp. PvP094; assembly: GCF_040546835.1. Lineage (NCBI taxonomy): Bacteria > Bacillati > Bacillota > Bacilli > Caryophanales > Paenibacillaceae > Paenibacillus > Paenibacillus sp. PvP094. The sequence continues at coordinate 4,584,198 of NZ_JBEPOM010000001.1, forward strand.
GTTTACCATGTCCATCATTGATAAGGTGCGTGTACAAGCCCCTGCACCTGCAGACGCCTTTGGGGAAGATTCACGCGGGGGACGTGGCAAAGGTAAGGGAGCAAAATCCTCAAAATCAGGAACGAAAACAACAGCGAGAACAGCAGCTTCAGCTCCCAAATCATCACGGCAGTCTTCAGGGTCTGTCTCCAAATCGAGTAACACAGCAGTATCAATGGCAAAGACTGCATCTGCGAGCTCGGCAAATGGCGGTGTTCGTGAGCCCTTGGCATCTTGTCCCTCGCCGGGATGCACCGGTCAGATTATTGAGGGAAAAAAAGGCTATGGGTGTACGCGATTTAAGGAAGGCTGTGGGTTTGTCATCTGGAAAGAGTACGTTGGCAAAAAAATAACCAGTACGATGTTAAAGTCTTTAATTGAGAAAGGAAGCACACAGGTGCTGTCTTTCAAACGTAAGGACGGGAGTACGGTTAAGGCCCGGATCATCCTGCAGGATCAATCTTCGGGCAAGCTGTCAGCTGAAAGGCAGGAGTAGTAAGGTAGTTCAAAAAAATAAAGCAATCACAGATTTATGTAAACAAAAAGGACCCTTAACCCAGGGTCCTTTTTTGCTGCTGCTGCTGAATATTCTCATGTATGATCTTCGGAACCTCTTCCAGAGCGGTGATGGTGTACATCGAAGTCTCCGGATTGGTCTGAAGTTCAACAATGTTATACTGCCATTCATTTGGTTGTTTGATATATATGCTATGGATTCCAGCCGTGACCGCTGGCAAAATATCCGTGCGTAATGAGTTTCCGATCATCCATGTTGTTTTGCGGTCGAAGGGGCCGGAAGATAAAATGCCTTCAAGGGCTTCGACGTTCTTATGCTGCCTTATATAGATACGGTCATCGAAATAAGCGGATAACTTCATCTGATCAATCTTCCGTTGTTGAATCACCGTTTCGCCTCCGGTATACAGATAGAGGGCATGTCCGGCTGATTGCAGGCTTTCCAGTGTTTCAACCATATGAGGGTAAGGTTCAACCTCCCGATCATATACACTCATGCCAAGCTTCGTGAGGAACGTTTCTTCTTCAGTGGAAGTGGCTCTTGCATATTTCTGAGAGAAATAGCGATACGTATCAATAAGAGACTGTGGAAAATGGTGACTGGCGAATCCGACCTGGTTTACACCGGTCACGTCAATCTCCAGTTGTTTGTCACGAATGTCCTGAACGGTTAATGCATGATTGTCAAACCACTCCTGCATGTTCTCGAAGAATTCACCGAGGACTAAGTTGAAATATTTGTTGCAATAGACGAGCGTATCGTCCAGATCGAAAATGATATGCTGTTTAATCGTGTTCATTTCAAAATCACTCCTTGCAGCCGGCAACTCCAGTAAGATCCTCATTTATATGCGAATATAGGATTCCAGGAACATGTTCAATTCAGACACGCCATCCGGCCGGATACTGTATTTCTCTTTGCGGTTACTGCCGAGCAGATGGGTTCGCAGCAAACCTGCGACACGTAGCGCCATAACCTGATCTTTAACCATGTCTTCGTCTTTGTTCAATTCTTCACACATCTCCGCAAGCGACTTTGGCTCATCGGATACGTAACGAAGCAAGCGAAGGCGTTCGGGATCAGCCAAAGCATGTGTAAAACGCAGCAGACAGGTTGGCGGCTGATCTTCATTCTCTTCAGGAGTATCAACCGGGTATTGCATAATCATCATGCCTTCGTAGAAGCAGTAGATATTAATCGGACGGTTATGTACTGTGGGGAATAGAATCACTTCATCTAATCCGGGCATTGGCTCCACAATAACACCTGCTGTAGCATATTCAATAAGCAGTTCAGGTCCCATTTTCTCCAAAAGAATTCGCTTCTCATGAGCGTCCTCTTCCAGCCAGGTACGATAATCGTCACTTATATTTTGGCAGTAATGCTGGTCCCAGAGACGTAGAAGCGGCACGTAACTGTCCCGAATACGATTTGTTTCTTCTATTGTAATACTCGGCAGAAGAGGAGATACACGTGCAAATAATTCCTCTGCAGGCAGACTCGCAAGCATATGCAGAAAATCCTGATTCTCTGAAGAGCAGGTCCGGTAGGCAGCCCATGCGAACAAAACATCAAAATCATCAAAAGGCCAAGTCGACGCAGGTGCGAGAGCAGCACGTACGTTGGAACTTAGTTTGCCTTCCACTTCAAGAATCCATTCGGGTCCAACATCCAGATGCTGAATCCATTTTTTCGTGACATATACAAGAAAACTGTTCAGCATTTCATATATCGGTGAAACATCAATCTTGACATGATAAGTCATAACGATGCAGAATCCTCCCGTCACATCTAAATGTACGCAGCGACTTATGTACTATTATGGCTTGTTTTGCAGGGCGTTGTCCACTATAATGTTCAAGTCCGGGGCAAATGCACCGGTGAAGCAGCGCTTTATCATATGAATATGAATAACATGCGAAAAGTCGTCAGCGATGGCGATTTTTCTTTTGGTTGTCCGCAGGAGGAATGAAATTCGTGTCATCTATTAATGTCGCAAAATCATCACATTCTACATCCAACTATCTCATCCTGATCATCGTTATAGTTGTAGCAGGGATTAGCCAAGGATTATTGCTTCCCGTACTATCCATTTTTCTGGAGCAAAAAGGGGTATCACCAGGGTTGAATGGCCTCAATGCAGCAGCGCTGTATGTAGGTTCCTTTGCAATGACTCTGGTCGCTGAACGGCTGCTCGGAGCGGTTGGTTTTAAAAAGCTGATTGTCGGCGGCCTGCTATTTGTTATGTTTCCCCTGATTCTTTTTCCGTATTTACCGGATATTAAAATATGGTTTATTCTTCGTCTCGTCGTTGGTATAGGCGATAGTGCTTTACATTATGCTGCTCAGCTCTGGGTCCTTCTCGTAACGGCACCCGAAAAGAGAGGTCGTTACATATCCCTATATGGCATGTCCTACGGACTTGGCTTCAGTATCGGGCCTTTGGGCATCAAGCTGCTCGGATTTGGCGACGCAGTGCCGTTCTGGGTTCTTTTCGTTTGTATGGGGGCTGTGCTCCTGCTTGTATTAATGAAGCTTCCTGATACCAAACCGGAAAAAGCAGAGCATGGTCAGCTCCCGGAACGCCGCTTCCGACGCAGCTGGGCATGGGCATGGTATGCGTTAATACCAGCTCTACTTTATGGCTATATGGAAGCCGGGATGAACAGCAACTTTCCGGTATATGGATTGCGGATTGGTTTAGACGCCAATCAGATCTCATCTTTACTGCCGTTTGTGGGAATTGGAGGATTGTTTCTGCAGTTGCCTCTGGGCATCCTCAGTGACCGCTTTGGACGCAAAAAAGTGTTAATGTCTGCTGGTATTGCAGGCGGGGTTATGTTCATGCTGGTACCAGTGGCCGGAACTCACTTCTGGTGGACGCTGGTATTACTGACCGTAGCAGGTGGGCTGGTAGGGTCCTTTTTCTCCCTTGGACTTGCCTATGCAGCAGATATTTTGCCAAAGGCACTTCTTCCTGCAGCGAACGTCGTGGCCTCGTTCCATTTTACGATAGGCAGTATTCTGGGACCGAATTTGGGTGGTCAGATGATCAATTGGATCTCACCCGGAAGCATGTTTATCCTGCTTGGTTGTTTTTATTTGCTTTTTGGTGCCGCAGGTGTCCTGTTCCAACATAAACCAAGTTCTCATTCTGTGTTAAAATAGAAGCTGGTGTTCGCATGGAAATTGATGTCCATTTCCGAGTACACTATATAGTAGGGAAAAACATGGACAAGAGGAGACATCGCGATGATCAGAGTTGAGAATTTGAGTAAATCCGTTGGAGCGGACCGTGTTCCGGTTCTACGGGATATACGATTTGATATGCAACAAGGTGAAATGATCGCAGTAGTCGGTTCAAGCGGCAGTGGAAAAAGCATGCTGCTCAAGTGCCTGGCCATGATGGAGAAATGGGATGGCGGCCGATTTACGGTTGACGGTGTCGAAATTTTGAAAGAAGGCTGGTCCGGCAAACGGAAAATTAAGCGTGAATGGGCATACTTGGAACAGAATCCTCAGCTCTATCCTAGAAAGTCAGCACTCAAAAACGTATTGATCGGTCGGTCTGGTCAGACGCCTTGGTGGAGAATGGTGACTGGAATGGTCCGTTCCGATGATTACATGGGTGCCATGGATTATCTTGAAGGACTCGGACTTTTGGATAAAGCTCATCAAACCGCAGAAAAGCTAAGCGGTGGTGAGAAGCAGCGTGTAGCGATTGCCCGTGCACTCGCCCATGGGGCCAAAGTCATTCTCGCGGATGAACCAGTAATTGGGCTTGACCCACATACTGCCGATACTGTTCTCGAGACACTGCGGAAACTGTGCGAAGAGGAACGGGCAACGGTTATTGCCGTTTTACCAATTGAGATGGCGGAGAAACATGCAGCTCGCATCTGGGGTCTTGCAGAAGGCAAGATTGCCTTTGATATACGTGGACGTAGACTGACACAGAAGGAAAAAAACATGATTTAAACTATTGAAATGAGTGATGAAATTGCTTAACTCAAGATGGGGGCGCCTGTTAGCGTGTGGAGCAGTGACGGTGGTGCTCGGCTCCGTTCTTAGCGGATGTACGGTCATAAGCGACCCCAAGGGCTTGATGAAAAAACCCATGCTGTCCACGGACAAAGAAAAATTGTTTTACGTTGTTCAGAAAGAGCAGCCGCCAGAGAGCAATCTGATTCGCCCCAAAGACATGAACAACACCAGCATGATCCGTGTTGAAGATCTCGACGGGGACGGAACGCGCGAAGCTATCGTATTTTACGAAACACCCAATGAGAATGTGCGTATCCATGGCATGCTCCTGGAGGAACAAGGAGATACGTGGGTTAAGAAGCTAACGTTTGACGTTCCGGGAAGTGAATTGCAATCCTTTAAAGTGTTGGATATCACGAACGATGGGAACCCGGATATCATACTCGGTGTGAGTCTGCAAGACCAAAAAGCACTGACGGCGTATTCATATAATGGCGGTGCACTTGAGCAGGTATTGGGTGGAGTCCCTTATAACCAGTATATTATTGATGATCTGCAAGGTAACACACTGGACATGAATGGGGATGGAAAAAGTGATTTTGCCATTGTAGCCCTAAATAACAGTGGGTTTGCAAGTGTAGCGTTGTATCAGTATGACGAAGGCAGCTTTAAGGAAGTTGATCGGCTGCAGACCGATTATACCGTTAAAGAGATCTACAATGCGCTTGGAGGAGAAATCGCCAAGGATAAGATGGGTATTGTGCTGGACGCAGAGCTGGATGACCGCAGTTCTTTCTCACAACTGATCTATGTGAAGGATAACAAACTGGTAAATGCCTTCAAATCACCTGATCAAACCTATAGAGATGACAAAATTTTAAGCGGTGATTTCAACAATGATGGTATTATTGAGTTTGGACTAAAGGAAACGCCAAAAGGCTGGGAACATTACGTGTTTGACTCCCGCATGTGGTTTTATACCTTTTATCAATGGGATGGCAAGGATGGAAAGGAATTTGTCTCATTCCAGTACCGTGATGATGCCAATCTGTTTCATTTAAACTTAAAACCTGAGTGGTACGGCAAGATTACAATCGACACCAAATCGGAAAAGGAAAAATATATTCGATTTAAAATGATTGATACGGATGAAACCGTGGGTGAAATTAAATATTTCACGCTTTCTCAGTGGGAACAGGAGAAAGGAAAGAGATGGAAGGAAATTACCCGAACAAACGACCGGGTGATTGCTTCACGTAATGCGCAGGATAGTAATGATGGATTACTTGATAATATGTCTCAGCTGAACAGAAAGGGAGAACTAAATGAGTAAAGTACTTATTCTTGAGGATGAAGAATCCATCCGCAGTTTTATCGTTATCAATTTGAAGAGAAACGGGTTCGAAGTGCTTGAAGCAGGAGATGGGCATGAAGCACTTCGCATCTTGCAAACTGTACCAGATATTGACCTGGCTCTTCTTGATGTCATGGTACCTGGAATTGACGGTTTTGAAGTGTGTCGTCGCATCCGTGAAACCAATGAACGTTTGGGCATCATTTTCTTGACGGCCAAGGTTCAGGAACAGGACAAGGTATATGCTCTTTCTGTTGGAGCAGACGATCATGTAAGCAAACCATTCAGCCCGACCGAACTGATCGCACGCATTCAATCCTTGCTGCGCAGAGTAAATGTGCATCGGGAGACTGCAGCTAAGGTCACATTCCAATCGGGGCCGTTTTCTCTTGATTTGATCTCCAAACAATTTAAAAAACAAAATGAATTGATTGAATTGACTCCAACGGAATTTTCACTTATTCAATTCTTCCTGGAAAAAGAGAATACACCACTTAGCCGTGATTTGCTCCTGGATCATGTATGGGGCAAGGAATATATGGGAGATCCCAAAATTGTGGATGTGAACATTCGCCGCTTACGCCAGAAAATCGAGAATAATCCTTCCGAACCTGAATACCTGCAGACTGTATGGGGTCACGGTTATAAATGGAAGGGCCGGGAGCAATGATTAAAAAAGGCATCACCAGGCAGATCGTACTACATTATTTTTTCGTAGTTCTGCTTGCTCTGTTATTGGTGGAATTTATTTTTATGCTTGCGGTGCAGCGGTATTATTACGAGAGTATCTACAATACCATCAGCTCTCATATTTCCATGTCAAAAGACTTTTTGGAGCCCATTGCCCGCGAGGATAATGCGGATAATGGTAATCTGTCGAAGTTGCTTTCGAACCTGGAACTATCCAGCACAGAGCTCGAAATTCTTGATCTCAACGGACGAGTTCTTGCCAGCTCTGCGGCCTTCGAGTCTGACCGGGCTGTAATGCAGACAAGTGATATCATGCAGGCCATAAATGGCAATACGGGACGGTGGGTAGGCAGACAACCGGGCACCGGTGAGCAAGTCATGGCCGTTTCGCACAAACTTGATCTGGGTGGGGAGAATACGTACATTGTAAGATATCTGACTTCACTCGAAAATGTAAACTCGAAGCTGCTTGTCATGGGATTGCTTGCCGTTGCCGTGGGGATTGCTGTTATGGCCATTGTTCTGATTATCAGCATTGGTATGGCGAACTCCATCGTCCGTCCCATTAACAATATTACCGCGGTATCTGCCCAGATGGCGAGAGGACGTCTGGATGTCAGAGTCAAAGGGAACTATAAGCACGAACTTGGCGAATTGGCATCCACACTGAATTTTATGGCTCATGAGATCGTTCGCAGTAACCAGATCAAGGATGATTTTATCTCATCCATTTCTCATGAGCTCAGAACACCACTGACTAGCATTAAAGGCTGGAGTGAAACGCTGGATTCAGGCGGATATGATCCGGATGAGACACGTATTGGCATGAGCATTATCTCGAAAGAAACAGAACGCTTGATCGGGCTGGTCGAAGAGATGCTGGATTTCTCCAAACTGCAGCAAAATCAGATGAAGCTGGTCAAAGGTACGGTCAGCATTCGTGAGATCGTGCAGGAAACGATGTTGAACGTTTGGGCCAAAGCGGAACAAAAGCAAATACATTTGAAGCTGGACACAGATGAGACCCGTGCTTTTAACGTGCATGGTGATGGAAATCGCCTGAAACAGGTATTCCTGAACATCGTGGATAATGCAATTAAATTCTCACACGAAAATTCGTGGATTTATCTGTCGGTAAAAGAAGAGGACGGAAAGATCATAGCAGCTGTGCAGGATACCGGGATCGGGATTAGCGAGGAGCATCTCATCAAAGTACGTGATCGATTCTTCCAGGTCAATCACCAGAATGGTGGAACAGGATTGGGGCTTGCCATTACGCAAGAACTCGTGGAGCTGCATGAAGGAACGATTACGATACAAAGTGAACTCGGATCGGGTACAACCGTCACGATAGAACTGCCCGCTTTGCCGGAAGAAGAGATCGTAACTGAGCATCAGGTGAATGAACTCGCTTCAGAAACGCAATAAGAGAGCGGGGCACAACACATTAAACCGGATTCAGATACAGGCAAAGGCGAATAGACACCCGATTACCATTGACACATTCTGAATGCACCAAAAAAGGCGAGCCATTATCGGCTTGCCTTTTTTGGTGTATTATGAAGAGAGTTCGCCAGCGCGCAAGCGACCGGTTTTCTCATATACTTCTTTCAGAATACGTGCAGGCTGAGTGCGGACTGCCGGTTTGGCAGATACAATCTCATTAGGGCCTACAACGACAATTTCATCAGCAGTGCCTTTGACGATGGCGCCGTCCTTGATAATGGCACCTTCACCAATAATGGCACGTTCGATATGAACACCTCTACCGATACGGGCGTTTGGCATAATAACACTGTCTTTAACTTCAGAACCTTTTCCTACTTCAGCACCGCAGAAGATAACAGAGCGCTCTGCACGACCTTCAATGGCGCATGACTCATGGACCATGGAGGACGCATGCTCAGCACGGGAATGACGAGCTTTGTGAGCACTTATTTTGGTTTTCCAGTCACGAGTGAACATCGGCCAGTGTTCTTTGTGCAGGCTCCAGTTTTCTTCGTTATGCAGCAGATCCATGTGTGCATCCCACAAGCTTTTTACAGTACCAACATCTTTCCAGTAACCATCGAAGTTATACACGAAAAGAGAGTTGTTTTCATTAAGCATTTGAGGGATTACGTCTTTACCAAAGTCATGACTGGAATTCGGGTTAGCCGCATCCAGCAAAAGGTGGCGTTTCAGATATTCCCAGTTAAACATGTAAATACCCATGGAAGCCAGGTTACTTTTTGGTTCAGCGGGCTTTTCCGCAAATTCGGTCACACGCATATTTTCATCCGCAGCCATAATTCCGAAGCGATGTGCTTCATCCCAAGGAACTTCCATGACTGAAATGGTCGCAACAGCTTCATTTGCTTTGTGGGATTCCAGCATGTCACGATAATTCATGTGGTAAATGTGGTCTCCCGACAAAATTAGAACATTTTCGGGGTTTTGCTGGTCAATATAGTCGATATTTTTATAAATGGCATCCGCCGTTCCCAAGTATTCGTCATTTCCTGTATGATAAGATGGAAGCAGGGAGATTCCTGCCTCTTCCGAATTCCCATGTCCCCACGGTTCTCCTCCACCAATGTGTTCGTGTAAAGATTCAGCTTGGTACTGCGTCAATACTCCAACCGTATCGATTCCTGAGTTTACGCAGTTGCTGAGAGGAAAATCGATAATCCGGTAGTGCCCGCCAAACGGTACAGCGGGTTTAGCAATACTTGAGGTCAATGGGGCTAATCTTTTCCCCTCTCCTCCCGCCAACAGCATAGCGATGCAATCTTTATTAAACATAATCGTTTCCCTCCCAAGATATTTGTCCAGTGTAGTACTTACATAAACGCAAAGTGGTGCTGTTGAAACGATGTATACTGTAAAATTCCTGTAAAATTACAACATTTTTTTAAACACGTCATTTTTCTTTTCAACTTGGCTAGAATGGGGTAATGATTAACGTTATATCTATTTTCTAGGGGAAGAAGGTGATCTCTTGGCCATTCAACCATTGGCAGATCCGGCCATTTCGCCGGAGGATATCTATTTGTTTCATGAAGGAAACCTTCATCACAGTTATCGAATATTAGGCGCACAGCCTGCGACTCAGGATCATCGTCAGGGGTATCGCTTCACCGTCTGGGCTCCAAATGCCAAAGAAGTAGGGCTGGCTCTTGACTGCAATGATTGGAAAGGTGAACAGGCACCTTTATATAAGATACCCGATTCTGGATTTTGGACTCGTTTTTTTCCGGAAATCAGTGAAGGAACTTTATACAAATTCCGTATTTTAACGGAAAACGGAGTAGAACTGCTGAAAGCAGATCCGTATGCATTTCATGCCGAAGTTAGGCCTCGCACGGCTTCCATCACAAGTTCCATCCAGGGATACAAATGGAACGATGGTGCATGGAGACGGAAACAGAGGGCTGTATATAACAAGCCTTTACATATTTATGAGATGCACATCGGAACATGGAAGCGCAAGGAAGACGGCTCTTTATACAGTTATAGAGAGATCGCGGATCTGCTCGTTCCTTACTTATTAGAGATGAAATACACACATGTGGAGATGATGCCGCTCAGTGAACACCCTTATGACCTTTCCTGGGGGTATCAGAGTACGGGCTTCTTCGCCCCGACAAGCCGTTTTGGAGGTCCTAAGGATCTAATGTATTTAGTGGATACACTGCATCAGGCTGGAATAGGTGTACTGCTTGATTGGGTGCCTGCACACTTTGCCAAGGACGCCCACGGTCTGCGTTTGTTTGATGGAACACCGCTGTTCGAATATGCAGATCCATTGCTGGCTGAGAAACCAGGGTGGGGAACACTAAGCTTTGATTATTCGAAACCGGAAGTTCGTTCATTCCTTATCTCCAATGCGCTGTACTGGATGGAAATGTATCATTTTGATGGTCTGCGTGTAGACGCGGTTACCAGCATGTTAAGGCTTGACTTTGAAAAGCATTCTGGCCAATTTCGTCCCAATGCAGACGGGGGCTTGGAAAATAAAGAAGCTGTTGCCTTCTTGCAGCAACTCAATGAAACGATTTTCAAGTACTATCCTTATGCGCTGATGATGGCTGAAGAGTCCAGTGCATGGCCGATGGTCACATCTCCTGTGGACGTAGGCGGACTGGGATTCAATTATAAATGGAACATGGGTTGGATGAACGATACGCTGGATTATATGAAAACCGATTTCCACGATCGTCCGTCGAAGCATCATTTGCTGACATTTCCTGTGGTTTACTCCTTCTCTGAAAATTATGTGCTGCCTCTGTCGCATGACGAAGTCGTACATGGCAAAAAGTCCTTGCTGGACAAGATGCCTGGATCGTACGAACAAAAGTTTGATGGCATGCGAGCTTTCTTGGGTTACTTCATGACTTTCCCAGGCAAGAAGCTGCTCTTTATGGGCGGAGAATTTGGCCAGTTTATTGAATGGAAAGATGAGGATGAACTGGATTGGTTCTTGCTGGATTATGACAGTCACCGCAAACTCCACAAGTTTGAACGTGACCTGTCTGAGCTGTACCTGAGCGAAAAAGCTTTGTGGGAGCTTGATCATTCCCTGGACGGATATGAATGGATCACTCCGGAGGACCATGGCCAAAGTGTCATTTCATATGTTCGCAAAGGAAAAAAACCTGCGGATACACTCCTTGTGCTTGTTAACTTCCAGCCGGTCAAGCGGGAGCGTTACCGGATTGGTGTCATGCGTCCCGGTATGTATGCCGAAGTTCTGAACAGTGATCATCCCGATTACGGGGGATCAGGTATATTGAATGATATGCAGATAGCTACCGAAAAGATTCCTTTTCATGGCCATCCCCACAGTCTGGAGATTGTTTTGCCTCCGCTAAGCGTGGTTATTCTAAAAAAGAATACACGTCGGAAAACGGATGAGACAGCAAATGAAGTCGCTTCTGTCAGACCAAAAGCACTCAAAAATACAAATACAAATAAGACCACTGCCAAATCAAAAAGGGGGAAAAAGGCGTGAAACTTTTATTCGCTGCTGCCGAGGGCCATCCATTTATCAAAACGGGTGGACTCGCTGACGTTATTGGAGCTTTGCCTCAAGCCTTGAAAAAGGCTGGGGCAGATGTTCGTGTCATTTTACCCAAATATAAAGGGATCCCTGACGAATATAAGGAGGCCATGAAGCCGGTTATCGTGACTGATGTTCCACTCGGCTGGCGCAGACAATACTGCGGCATTGAAATGCTCGTCCATGACGGAATCCCGATTTATTTTGTCGATAACGAATATTACTTTGGCCGTGACGGTGTCTATGGGTATATGGATGATGGGGAGAGATTTGCTTTCTTCAATCGCGCGGTACTCGAGGTATTGCCGCTTCTGGACTTCAAGCCGGATGTGCTTCATAGTCATGACTGGCATGCCGGAATGATTCCGCTGCTGCTGCAGGCGCATTATGCACATGAGCCATTCTATAGTGAGATACGTACCGTATTCACCATACATAATCTGTTGTATCAAGGTGTATTCCCACATTCGTTATTCAGCGATCTGCTTGAACTGGACGACCGATATTTCACCATAGATGGCGCAGAGTATTATGGTAATGTCAATTTTCTAAAATCAGGTATTGTCTATTCAGACCATGTAACAACAGTAAGCCCCACCTACGCACAGGAAGTGAAAACTTCCTATTATGGCTATGGCTTGGACGGTTTGCTTAGCTCGCTTGGCGAACGTTTTACCGGAATTGTGAATGGTATTGATACCAAGAGTTACAACCCGGCGACGGATAACAAAATCCCGGTTAAGTACAGAACAAGCCTATCCAAGAAAACGGAGAACAAGATTGAGCTGCAGAAGGAGCTTGGGCTGCCTGTCCGTCCGGATGCACCATTGATGGTAATGGTTACCCGTCTTGTTGACTCTAAAGGACTTGATCTCGTTTGTCGCATATTGGATGAGCTGTTGTACTACGACGATATCCAGTTTGCCGTATTGGGAACTGGGGATCCTGCCTATGAGCATTGGTTCCGGGAGGCGTCCTATCGTTATCCACTAAAAATGTCAGCCCAAATCAAGTTCAACGATGGATTATCCCGTCGTTTCTATGCAGGAAGTGATATATTTCTCATGCCTTCCAAGTTTGAACCGTGTGGCATAAGTCAGCTGTTAGCACTCCGGTATGGCAGTGTGCCGCTTGTCCGTGAAACGGGTGGTCTTAACGATACCGTGCAGGCATACAATGAGTTCAGCGGTGAAGGGAACGGCTTCTCGTTTACCAGCTTTAACGCACATGACATGATGAATACGATCCGTCGTGCAGAGAGGTTGTATCGCGAGCCCGACCACTGGAAGAAGATTGTGAAAAATGGCATGAACGGGGATTACAGCTGGGATGTTTCGGCTGATGAATACATGGACATTTATCGCAGCATTACTGTTGAGAATACAAAATAATGACCAAACCACGGAGCCGCAGTATATATTGTACTGTGGCTTTTTTTGCAGAGTAAATCCGGAGCCATGTTGGAATGCCCTGTAGAGGTCGAATGAAGTGAATGAGGTTGAAAAAAAGGATGAAAGAGAGTTGGTAAAATGGCCAATCATATTAATTTCACCTCCACTTATAATCCGAATCTGGAGGCATGGGGTGGGAATGAAACATTTGATCCTCTCAAGATGAACGCAATGTTTAGTCAGATTTTGGGGAATATTGCAGCGGTTGAATCTTCTATCCCTGGAAATATCATTGACGTTAGAAACTTCGCTCCGGGTGATGGAACTGACCAATCCGCACAGATCAAAGCTTTTTTTGACTCAGCGCAAGAAGGTGATATCTTACTATTCACGCCGGGACACTACAAAGTCATCAAATCGGGATGGTTTTATACGTTTAATGGAAAAGCGGTAACCATCAGAGCTCATCCGGGAGCCATATTGGAAGTATCGGATCAGGGTTTACGCTTCGAGAACAGCAACCACATTGAAGTAAGCGGTCTAACGTTAAGGCGTACAACTCAGGCTGGATGGGCCAAAGGAAGAACAGGCATTTACGTAGAGAATTCAAGCAACGTTATATTACAGAATAATGATATTAGCAAATTTACGGACGGCATTGGCGTTAATGGTTCAACCAGTCAGGAGAATCCTTCAAGAAATGTTATCATTAGAAACAACAAGCTTCACCACTTGGGTGAAGAGCCCATTGCAGTGAGGACCAATCTGGCCTTTGTCATCATTAGCCAAAATGACTGCTACCGATACTTGGGTGATGGGATCCTCATTAAAGCAACCTGGAACGTATTTGTAACGACAAACTTTCTTCATACACCCGTATTGTCAACCGATGCAGACTATACTACGTTTACAGCAGGCCAGCAAGGGTCCAATGTGCCCAAAGTAGGTGGAGGCATTACATGTAACAATGAAGGTGGCGAGACAGGGGCCCGGAGCCTGCATATCCATGACAACAGTGTGATTGGAACAGCTTTTGGCGTAGGACTTATCGGTTTTAGAGGCGCATTTGTCACTTCAAACTTCTTCAGTAATATTCGAAACAGCTCTGTAGTTTCTGTCTCCTTTCTCCCTTCCCAATTCAACCCAAATGATGAGAGCAACCATATTTTTGTGATTCAGGGCAATTATATTGATACTATTTTGAGGTCGAATCCTACAGCAGCCATTGAGGCAAGAACCAATAACGGAATTGAAGGCATGGATATTGGCGTTATCTCCGATAATATCGTGATTCCTAATGGCAATCATTGGGGGATCATTGCAGACGGAAACATCATCATCAAAGGCAATTATATTGCCAAAGCAGGCATTGCAATGGACTTGAGTAATGGGGTAGTCGCCACCAGCAATATCATTCAGCCTGGTTTTGTCACGACCAATCCTGACCGGATGGTCAGCATTAATGACAATGTGACATTCGCAAGCAATTCAATTTCGGGTAAAGGCACATCACTGAAAATTCGTGGATCAAACAGCGTTATAACCGGCAATCGCATGAACTATGATGGGAATTGGTGGGCAGTCCATTTTGATAATGTTAATCGGGTTGTGGAAAATAACATTATTAAAGATAATGTGTTGCTGGTATCATCTAGTGCCACTGGTCGATATTTATTCGGGTCCAGTGCTTTTTCGAATGGAAAAAACGTCGTGATTGATGTGGTTAAGGACAATAACGGTTCTGTCTACCAACTGGTGAACGACCTTGTACTGACAGGACCCAATTCCACACGCTGGAGAGTCACTGTCGATGCCAATGGTAATATCAAGGGGACCAAGGTTTAGCAATTATCATAAAAAAACCTCCTAAACACCAGATCGAGGAAAGGGTGCATGGATCTGATGAATTAGGAGATTCCTTTATGAAGGATCTAGCTGTCTGTATAGAATTCGATAACCGTAAGGATCGAGCTTAATGTTCATGATGCCATCTGTGGGAATAACGGGATCTTCGGTTAGTGCATCTCTCCAGTCTCTGGTCTCCATAGGGTGAGAGAGGGTGCGTACATCGGGCGTATTATTCATCCAAACCGTAAAGTGAAGCTGATCATCCATTCGCTCGTAAACGATACAGGGGTCGTTGTGATCCGCTTTAAGAAAGCGGAAGCGCCCTTTGCGAAGTGCCTCATTGCTTTTGCGCAGATCAATCATCAGCCGGTAGAAGTCATAGAGCTCCCGATCTTGCTTGGCAGGGTCCCATTCCATACATTTGCGGCAATCGGGATCTCCTTCACCGCTGATGCCTACTTCATCTCCATAGAAGATACACGGCGTACCGATGTAGGTAAACAGGAATACAACGGACAGTTTTAATCGGCGTTTGTCTTCACCGCATCGGGAGAGCAGGCGAGGCGTATCATGACTGCATAGCATATTGAAGATCACTTCGTTGGTTTGCTGGGGATACCGCATTATGAGGGACCCCATCTCATTTGCAAAGTTGTAGCCATCCATGGATCCGCAGAAAAATTCCAGGACCTTGTCGGCAAAAGGGTAGTTCATAACGGAATCGAACTGGTCACCCATCAGCCATGTCAGGGAATCACTCCAAACCTCGCCCACAATATAGGCTTCCGGGTTCGCCGTTTTAACTACTTTGCGGAAATCTCGCCAGAAGTGGTTATCCACTTCGTTCGCTACATCCAATCTCCAGCCGTCGAGCTTGATCTCCTTAATCCAGTATTCGGCGACATCCAGCAGATACGCTTTCACTTCCGGATTGGCCGTGTTAAATTTCGGCATATTTCCATAAAAACCGAAGGTATCATAGGTAGGTATACCGTTCTTAATACCGACAGGAAATTCATTGATATGGAACCAGTCTACATACTTTGATTGTTTTCCATTTTGCAGCACATCCTGAAAAGGCGGGAAATCTTCACTGCAATGATTAAAAACGGCGTCAAGCATGACGCGGATACCACGCCGGTGGCATTCCTCTGTGACTTTTTTGAGCAAATCATTATCTCCAAAATGCGGATCTACTTTTTTATAATCAATGGTGTCATATTTATGGTAGGAGTTGGCTTGAAAGAGGGGGGTGAAATATATAGCATTTACGCCAAGCTTGGTTAGATCATCCAGATGATCGAGGACGCCTTGCAGGTCACCGCCAAAGTAGTTATCCAGCTCGGGCGTACCTCCCCAGGCGTGAGTTCCTTCGGGATTGAGGTCTGGATTGCCATTGGCGAACCGTTCGGTCATGATCTGGTAAAAAACAGCTTCTTTGGCCCATTCGGGAACCTTAAACACATCAATTTCATGAATGTACGAGAATTCGTAATATCCTCCAGTAGGGTAAGGGGGATCGCGGTGAATCCCATTGTCGGCCAGAAATACATTTTCATGACCCGCTGTGACTCGAAAAATATAAGTAAGTCGTTTGAATTGGGGTTTAACCGCAGCCTCCCAGTAGTCGAACATCCTATCCGATGCAGCTTTTTCCAGTTGGATTTCCCTGTAGGTTCCGTCCCAATCATATTTATCACCAGTCAGTGCAGTCACATAGTCTACATCATCTCTCTTCGTACGTACACGCAGATGAATCGTAGACGTGTTGTAGGCGTAAGCCCACTTGTCACGGGGAACGTGATACATCGCTTCGAGCAGCATGACGGCACCTCCTGTATCAAGATGAGTATAGCATTACATAACCAAGCTAGACAGCAAATGAACCATAAAAGGTTTACATAATTAGTAAAATTTTCATTACTTTCATCGATTTCATTTCACAAGCATCTCCAGGTTAGGCTTGAATATACGTATGCAAAATAAAGAAAAGAGGTGTTTTCTGCAGATCTGGTGATATCCATCCAATCTGTAGAGAACACCTCTTTGGTTGTCTCTATTTAAAACTTATATTATCGTAGGGCCTGTTCAAACTCTGTTCGAATCGTTTGCAGCAGCTCAGGCTTCGTTAGCACATCATAAGCTGTTGTGGCAAGTGCTTTTGCACCCAAGATCATGCCATCCAGTGCCCGTTCCTGTAATGCCAGATCGCGGAATTCGATGGAGTGCAGGGTGTGAACCTCATCAACGACCCGAATGTAAGGATGAATTGCAGGACAGCGTAAGGATACGTTACCGATATCCATGGAGCCATGATCATCTCCGCTAACGATCTCGTCTTGTGGAATACCGAGTTCCATGAGGTTTTCACTGAACGTTGCAGATAAAGCTTCATTGGTTACCATCTCATCATACGACGTTTCGTAATTCGAAGTCACAAGACGACAGCCTGTTTGGAGCGCGGAACCTTCGGCAATCTGTATGACACGCTGCGTTAGTATGTTAAGCTCTTTTCTGGTTGCGGCGCGTACGTAAAATTGGGCTGAAGCATAGTCGGGGATGATGTTGGCAGCCTGACCACCGCTATTAATAACACCATGGATCCGGACAGTACTTCTCACTTGCTGGCGGAATGCATTAATACCGTTAAAGGTTTGAATGACCGCATCGAGAGCATTTATCCCTTCATGCGGACTGGCCGCGGCGTGAGAGGATTTGCCGTGGAATTCAAATTGCACGGCATCAATGGCCAGAGAGCTGCCCGATTTCTCATAAGCATAATAAGGATGGGCCATTAGCGCGACATCACAATCATCAAACAGACCTGCTTCAGCCATTGGAACTTTGGCGCCACGAGTTTCCTCCGCAGGTGTGCCGAAGACTTTTAACGTTCCTCCAACTTCATCCAGAATGGACTTTAGACCGACAGCTGCGCCCAGGCTCATCATACAGATCAGATGATGGCCGCAAGCGTGACCAATCTCGGGAAGTGCATCGTATTCGCATAACAGGGCTATGGTTGGTCCTTTTTTGGCAGCAGCGTAGGTGCCGATAAAAGCCGTACCCAGTCCAAGTACGGGAGCTTCTACTTCGAAACCGTGAAATATCAATTCTTCCTTTAAGCGGGCAGAAGCAAGGTATTCCTCGTTCCCGAGTTCAGGATTGGCACCAATGTATGATGAAATCTCCTTAAAACGGGAAGCATATTGATCAATAACCGACAAAATTTGTGATTTGGTATGTGTCATCGTGAACTCCTTCGTGCAAAATGAAAATAATTTAGTCATTATATCATGTTTGCTTGATTTTTTCAGAAACAAGTCAGGATTTGTAAGTTGAAAACTCATTGCATAATCATGCATTGTACTTTATAATGACTCAGGCATCAACATGAGGAAGCACATAATGTATTGTAAGGGGAGAACAGGGTTGAAATTGATTAGTCGTTACACCATGATGCTGTTGACCTTTGTCGTTTTATTGACAGCTGCCATTCCTTCGGCGCTGGCAAGTGGAACTACGGGCACTTCAGACAGTAAAAAATTGGTTCTCGGCACGAGTGCCGACTTTGCACCATATGAATTCCATAAAGTTATTAATGGCAAAGATGAGATTGTCGGATTTGATATTGCCATTGCCAAAGAGATTGCTGCCGATCTGGGCGTAGAACTTGTCATCGAAGATATGGGTTTTGACGGCCTGCTGCCTGCATTGCAGAGTGGACGCGTGGATATCGTTATTTCAGGCATGACACCGACAGAGGACCGCAAAAAAAGTATCGACTTCTCGGATACCTACTATAAATCGAAACAAGTCATCATGGTTCGCAATGAGGATAAAGACAAATACCCGACCATGGCTGAACTGGAAAATGAAAAGATCGGAGCACAGAAAGGTTCGATTCAGGAAACGATCGGACAGAAGATTCCTGGAGCCAAGCTGACGTCTCTTGATAAAATCTCGGACATTGTGCTTCAACTGCAGACTAAACGGATCAACGCTGCAATCGTTGAAGATACGGTTGCCGCAGGCTACCTGGACGATATGATTGGACTTGCTCCTGCAGTTCCGGATGAAGAGCAGGTAGCAGCAGCGATCGGTATTCGCAAAGGCAATACGGAGTTGCTAAATGCTGTTAATGGTACGCTTGAACGATTGAAGAGCGAGAATAAAATTGATCAGATGGTAACCGAAGCCAGTCAATTGATGGCAGACCGTGAGGTCAAATCGCCAAATATTTTTGAAGTATTCTGGCAGTACAAAAGTTTTTATGCTACGGGGGTTGGTTATACCCTCCTATTGTCAGCACTTGGCGTAATCTTCGGGGTAATCATCGGTTTGATCATTTGTTTGTTCCGAATGCATGATACAGCAATTTTGCGGTGGATTGGTACGGCATATGTAGAAGTCATTCGCGGTACGCCGATGCTGGTTCAATTGATGATTATTTATTATGGTCTTGCCTTGACATTTGGTATTACGTTCTCGCCTCTTCAGGCGGGTATTTTAACACTTTCCATCAATAGTGGTGCTTACCTGGCAGAGATCTTCCGTGCAGGGATTCAAGGCGTTGACCGTGGTCAACTTGAAGCTGCCCGTTCGCTTGGGATGGGTAGAGCAGCGGCCATGAGATTTATTATTTTGCCACAGGCTTTCAAAGCTGTACTGCCTGCCATCGGTAATGAATTCGTAACCATCATCAAGGAATCTTCCATTATCTCGGTCATTGGTATGGTTGATATCATGTATCAGGCAAGTGTAGTCAAAAACATTACGTACCAAGGAATGAATCCGTTCCTTATTGCAGCAGCCATATACTTTGTATTGACATTCATTTTGTCCAAGCTGCTGGGTCGACTGGAAAGGAAGTTGAGTGCAAGTGATAGACGTTAGACAATTACACAAATCCTACGACAAAAACGAAGTACTTAAAGGCATAGATGTCTCAATTGGCAAGGGCGAGGTCGTTGTCGTGATTGGTCCTTCAGGATCAGGCAAAAGTACCTTCCTTCGCTGTCTTAACCTGTTGGAGCAGCCTACTTCAGGTGAAATTAATTTCGAAGGCGTATCGATCACGGATCCCAAACACAACATTAATGCAACGCGGGAGAAAATGGGGATGGTGTTCCAGCACTTTAATCTGTTTCCGCATAAAACCGTGGAGCAAAACATTACCATTGCCCCGATCAAAGTCAAAAAGCAGTCTGCACAGGAAGCCAAGCAGATCGCCGCAGACTTGCTCAAAACCGTGGGGCTTTTGGATAAAAAAGATGCTTATCCAAGTCAGCTGTCTGGTGGACAGAAGCAGCGGATTGCCATTGCCAGAGCGCTTGCGATGCAGCCGCATGTGATGCTGTTTGACGAGCCGACGTCTGCACTTGACCCTGAAATGGTTGGTGAAGTACTCGACGTTATGAAGCGCCTGGCTGAAGGCGGAATGACGATGGTTATTGTTACCCACGAGATGGGCTTTGCCCGTGAAGTCGGTGATCGCATCATCTTTATGGATGGCGGTGTAATTGTGGAAGAGGGAACACCAGATGAAGTATTTGGTCAACCTAAGCATCCACGTACGCGTGACTTCCTCGGTAAAGTCTTGTCATAGCCTTTGAGCATGATCCAGTCAGTGAACCGTATTAAATAGAATGAACAAAATAACGAAATTAAACAACCTTGCTCACGTCACGTTAGCAGGGTTGTTTTTTTGTGCATGGATAAGGATCCAGTGTCGTAAAAGTAACGTTTCTGTCATCGTTCCAGAGCTGCTTGATCGCTCTTTTTTAAGAAAAATCCTTATTTTTAAAGCATCATAATGTGTTGTTATAGACAGTTGGTAACATTTACTACGGACCCTGGTTACAAAATTGTGATATATTGTTCCTGCCGAAACTTCCTGAGGAGGAAGTGTGGAGGATGTAATGATGCAGACCGTGGAGGGGAAGATTGAAACGCACGCTGCTTGGGGTGAATTAGGGGTACATAACGCAAGACGAATGTAACAGAGACCTATAGGGTGGTTTCCTCCATCCGAATCCGACAACTAACTTCGCAGGCACAATGAGGGAGGAAGACCATGATTAAGAAGAGAACTATAGCCAAAACAGCAACAGCCCTGCTGACAGCAGCAATGCTCATTCAGGCCGTTCCAGCTCACGCTGATTCTGTTCACGTGGCCAAAGAGGGGGATACCTTCTATACCTTATCGAAACAATATGGAGTTGGACTGAACACACTGGTTAAAGCAAACAGTGATATTTCACCTTACAACATTTATGGTGGTTTGAAAATTACGATTCCTGGAAAAGCAAACACGGCCTCAGCTGCTCCAGCAGCGAAGAGCTCGACGGGTGCAAAGACGATTACGACAGCTAGCCTTGATGTGAATGCTGACGATAAAGTCGTTCAGGCCTGGGGCAAAACGTTTGATTACAGTAAATCCATTGATGTGAAAGCAACAGCGTACTCTGCAGCCGCTTCCGAAAATGGTGGATGGGGTCCTGTTGATTACTTCGGTAATCCACTTGAACTCGGCACGATTGCAGTAGACCCTAGTGTGATCCCACTGGGTACGAAGGTTCTTGTTACAGGTCACTCCCATCCGGGGCTGCCTAAGCAGGCATTTGTGGCTACTGCCCGGGATATCGGCGGGGCGATCAAAGGGAAACGGATTGATATTTTCATTCCTGGAAGCCAGAAGTCTGTGAGCACATTTGGTTTTCAGGATGTTGAACTTTATATCTTGAAATAAGTATCAGCGCCAATAAAAGGGTGCCTTTATGACACGATTAACGTGAAATAAGGGTACCCTTTTTCTTTATTAAAACGCGCAAGATTGGTAGTTCCATAACTTGTGTGTTTGGTTTACGAAGCCGAGTATTATTTGCTTTTTGGCAATTGCAGCATTTCGTCCAAAGTCACTAGATTAAAGCCCCTGCATCGCAGTTCATCTATAATCTCCGGAAGTGCTCCAATCGTACCGGACAGATTGGAGCCCACGCCTCCGCCCGCGTGTTGAAGAATGATGGAGCCTGGCTTGACTGCAGATAAAACATTCTGCTTTACTTGCTCTTTGCTGAGGCCTTTCCAATCCAGCGAATCCACATTCCAGTTGACGATGCTGTATTGCTGTCTTGCGGCCCATTGCAGCTGTTTCTCATTAATGTCCCCGTATGGAGGACGGATCATTTTAGGTGTATACCCGGTCAGTTTACGAATAATGTCACCGGTATGTAGAATTTGTTTGCGAAAAGCATTCAAAGACAGCTTACTGAATTCAGGGTGGTTGTAACTGTGGTTCCCAACAATGTGACCTTCCCTAACGATTCGTCTGACGAGGTCGGGATGTTTCTCTGCCCGGTTGCCGACAATAAAAAAAGTCGCTTTTACATTATATTTCTTTAGAATATCCAATACCTGCGGAGTGAAGCGCGGATCAGGCACATCATCAAAAGTTAGTGCTACCTGTCTGGTTGAAGGCCCATTGGTCTTGAACGTATCGGCATATTTCTGCCTGAGCTGACCGAGTGTCAGCTGTTCATCCTCAGATAGATCCGGCTTTGCAGCAGGTATGCTCTCTGGAACGGGTTTGGCCAGCACTTGTCCAGGTGAATAGCTTCCACTCATAAATATAAGGATCAACATGGAGAATGCGATGAGGCGAATACGCATGATACAGCCTCCTTTGTCAAATTGCGTTCTCTTTGGTATGCCCGCGGTGATGGTTCATTATGCATAAATGTGAGAAGTTTCATTGTCCAATTCGGTCGATAAGCTCATAATTCCACCATTACATATACACAAAAAGGATGGGTGGACTAGGATGAGTACGTATGATTTGAAATCGGTTCGATTGCAGGTCATTGAAGCTGGAGAGGATAAGATATTTTTGGTCACGGGTGGGAAAGCTCATATAGGGGCTGTGGCGACCTTTTATCCGGAAAGAGAACGCGTGGTGGGAACGGCAGTCCGTATTCCGGGGCATAAGGAACAGGAATTATGTGAGCGCCTTGCACGTAAGGCCGCAAATTCTCTGAAGGTGACCGTAACCGTTATTATGGGCATTCATTTTGACGCCATTACACGTGTACAGATCGATGAGATCGTACAGACGGCGGAGAAGCTGCTGGGCGACCATTTATCCCTGGCGAATAACATAAAATAGAAGATTTTGGTTGACCCGGAATCGTGTTTTATGATTTTTTTTGGTAAAATTGAAACGGGATGAAGGTTACCACGTATGTATGATTATATACAAGGATGTAATATCGACTAGGAGGAATACCATAATGTCCATTTTCAAACGTTTGCGTGATTTAACGATGTCTAACATTAATGCCATAATTGACAAGGCAGAAGATCCAATCAAAATGACGGATCAATATATCCGTGATATGCAGGAAGATCTGGAAGATGCAGAGAAGGCTGTTGCTCAACAAATCGCGATTGAGAAAAAATTCAAGCAGCTGTTCGAGGAACAGGAAGCTTTGGTGAAGAAACGTGAGGAGCAAGCTCATACCGCAGCACGTGCACAGAACATGGATCTGGCGCGCCGGGCTCTGGAAGAGAAAAAAGCTGCTGAAGTAAAAATGGCAGAATATAAAACAAGCTATGATCAAAACAAGGCTTCGGCAGACAATCTGCGCGGCAAGCTGGATGAAATGCGCAAGCAATTGACACAAATGAAAAACAAGCGTGAAACGCTGGTAGCGCGTTACAATGCAGCAAAAGCACAAACCGAAATCAACAAAGCGCTGAACGGATTCAGTTCCGACACAGCTAGTGCTGGCATGAAACGTATGGAAGAAAAAATGATGCAAATGGAAGCACAGGCTGAAGCGAGCAACGAAATGTCTTCCAAAGGAAAATCACTGGATGAAGAGTTCGAGAAACTCGGCAAGGATCAGGCCGTTGAGGATGAACTGGCGGCACTCATGAAGCAGTACGAAAATAAGAACTAAACCTTGCATCTTAGGCAAGGTTCACTAGCGGAGGAGAGACAGCGTTTCTCCTTCGCTTTTAAATGCGGTTCATGTTGATAAGTGGGGGCTGTGTAAATGGATTTGAACATTTTGGCGATGCTGGTCTGGACATTATCTGGCTCGGTTTTGCTTTTTGTATTGATGTATGTGGATTCATTATTTACGAAGTATAAGGATTTTGCAGAAGTTAAGGCAGGGAACATGGCGGTTACGACACGGATGGTCATGAAGCTGTTTGCTCAAGGGTATGTGCTTGCCACTTCGATTTCGACAGCGGGTCATCTGGGTGAAGCGCTGCTTGTATCGGTGGTTTCATTTGTCATCCTGCTTATTCTGGAGAGCGTTGTGCACTTTATGATTCGCACGTGGGCCAATCTTGATTTGGACACAGGAATTCAGCAAGGGAAGACCGGATATGGCTTGTTCTCCGGTGCTTTGCACATCGTAGGCGCATTAATTATTGCAGCTTGTTTATAAGATAACGAACGGGAGTAATGGGTATGAGTGTATGGAAACGGATTAAAGGAATACTAGCCAAACCCGAACCACCACGAGCAGAGAAAACCATGCTGGACCTTGAGCCTGGAGATATCTGTGAGGTCTCGCTCGTTACGTATGAAGTTGTGGGGCGGGTGCAGCATCGTGCCCGAAAAGCGGTGGTACTAACACTGCAGGACGGTACAACGTTTAGACATTTGCATGTAGAAGAAAGAGAATTGACGCGTTATTCCCTCTATACGCCAATTGATGGCCGTCTTGACGCACCAGACGAAGTACCAACCTTACTTGATCTGGACGGACGCGCGTATCATCTGGAGGAAGAATATGGAGGAATGGTTACCACTGCAGGCAGGACACCTTATGGTCAGGCTGGAGAGCAATTGGTTTGGCAGTACCAGTCTGATGATAACATGCTTCTGCGTGTGGAATGGCAAGACAGAAGATTTACACTGTATGAAGGTGAGTCCATTCTTCCTGCGGATATCAAAGTGATTCGTTCGAGCTAGGAGAGGTTCCAATGAAAAAGCGCATGGCACTTGGATTAAAATTAATGCTGGTCCTCAGCCTTGTCATGTCCCTGTTGTCCGCGTGCGGGATGCCTTCCGTTCAGGACACTTATCCGCTTGAGTCTGTAAGTGGTAGTGGCAATACGACATCCTATGTGTATCGGGCTGCCGACCGTTCTGTTCCGGAAGTCGCTCAGGAGTTATCCGAACAGCGCAAACCTGATCAGATCTCAGCGGAAAATGAAGAGCGGATGTTCCTGGTGTATCAGGACCAGTATTATCATTTGCAGCAGGACCCGAACAAGAAGGAAGATACCTTAATTGAGGTGGATTCCAAGGAATACGTACGTCAGAATTATGATTCTTCCTTTTTACAGGGGTATTTGACCGCAACGCTCATTGGCAATTTGTTTGATTCCTTTGGCGGCAGCGGATACGGAAAGTACAGAGGGTACACCGATCGTGATACGTACAAACCGAATCAAGGTACTTATCGTGCACCAACAAGCAATGACAAAAAGGCAGCTCCGCCCATCACGGTTGACCGAAAAGGATCCATTACCCGGCGGGGAGGAGACACCGATACTAGTGTAGGTTCAGGCGGAGGATTATTTAGCCGTAAAAAGGAACCGAGCACCGGTACCGTCGAACGTAACAAGAGCGGTGGATTGTTCAATTCACCAAAGAGCTCTTATAAGAAACCCAAAACAAGGGTAGGCGGCGGACGAATCATGAGGCGAAGGTAAAGATGAGATTTGCCAGCCTGAAGAGTTTATAGAGAACAGCCACAAGGTAAGGCAGAATGAACCCTGCCATGCGCAAGCTCACCTTGTGGCTGTTCTTTTTGTTTTATATTAGGAAGTATCGTTTGAATTAGGATCTGCGAACATGATTGGATTTGCGTGTCCGGGGAATGGTGGAAGGTGGCTGTTTGCGAATCCAGCGAACAAAAGGGGCCATTCGTTCATTCTCTCGTAGTGCCTGAAGTTCTGTTAAATGGAGCCTTATGATATCCTGGTTGGTAAATAGCGAATGGATTTGTTTATGACACGGGATACATAGATCAGCAGTAGGCATGAAAGTACCGCCCAGTTCCTTGGGCGTGAGATGATGAACTGTTGTTTCCACAGGCTCTCTACCGCATAATTCGCATCGGCTGCTCATATCTGCTCCTCCGTTCTTACCCCTATTATGGGCATAAGCACACAGTTTCATGTTACCCGCGAGGCGAGTACTTGTCACACCCCTGCTTTCACGCTACACTTTCTTAAACAAGTTCTGTCCCAAGGAGGTCCGTTCCATTTTGAGAATCAATACACATTCAGATGATATGACAAGTCCCAAATTTAACCGTACAGCCGTGCAGGTCGAAGCTGCTCAGGCCAGAATATCACCTCATGTTACTACAGCTTTAGTTGAAAAAGTAACCTTGGAATCTGCGCATGGACGAACGCTGGCAGAAACGATTCATGCTCCGCATCCATACCCTTTCTTCAGAAGGTCAGGTATGGATGGTTATGCGATTGTCAGCAGTGATACAGCTCACGCGTCCAGCGATCAACAGATCTGGCTGCGAGTCGTTGATGAAATTCCATGTGGATATACTTCGGATTTACCCATCACTCCAGGTACCACCGCGCGGATCATGACGGGTGCTCAAGTACCTGAAGGAGCAGATGCCGTTGTTATGCTGGAGATGACCGAAAGCAGGGAACAGGATGGAGAACAATGGATTGCCTTAAAGCGCCATATCCAGCCCAATGCCAATATAACGCCAATTGGATTGGAAGTTCAGGAAGGACAACTGCTGCTTGAAGCCGGAACGATCATCCAGGCAGGAGAACAATCCGTATTGGCTACTTTTGGTGTGGCCGATGTACCGGTGTTTCGACGTCCGAAAGTCGCCATTTTTGCAACGGGAACGGAATTGCTGGAGGTGCATGAGCCTTTGCAGCCTGGACGCATTCGTAACAGCAACAGTCATATGCTCCGATCCTTGGTCGTGGAGGCAGGTGGCGAACCTGTGATGTATGGATCTATAGCCGATGATGTGGATACGGCTCGTGCTAAACTGGCAGAAGCAGTCGAGCATAACGATATCGTTGTGACCACTGGAGGCGTATCGGTTGGGGATTATGACATCATGGGGGATCTGGTACGGGAAGGCAACATGGAGATGCTGTTTAATAAAGTGACGATGCGACCAGGAAGTGTTACGACAGCAGCGGTTGTGAGTGGGAAGTTACTATTTGCCCTATCCGGTAACCCGGGAGCTTGTTTTGTAGGATTCGGACTGTTCGTGCGGCCTACCATTCGCATAATGCAAAACGATGCCCGGCCTTATTTGGAAGAGTGGACAGCGACCCTGGATCAAGAATATACAAAAGTGAACAATTTTACGCGATTCGTACGGGGGCGCACAGAGATTCGGGATGGCAGGGTATATGCAATGCCCGCTGCGTCACGAGTCGATGAGTCCAGCGTCATGATTACCATCAAGGACAGTGATTGTCTGATCATCATTCCGCCTGACAAGAAAGGGATTGCTGCAGGAGAACAGGTACGCATACTTAAGCTGCCAAGTGGACAGGTGAGGTAGGGCACATGGTCAACAAAAGGACACTTCCACACATTGTGCAGATCGTGGGATACAAAAATACGGGGAAAAGCACCTTAACTGCAGAACTCACGAGATATCTTTCTTCGGAAGGGTTACGGGTTGCCGTCATTAAGCATGACGGACACGATCATTTCCAGATGGATCATGAAGGAACAGATTCATTTCGTTTCAATCAGGCGGGGGCCACCGCAGTGATTGTAATGTCGGAGAAGCGAACGGCTATCATCGAGCAGCAGCCAACCAGTCTGGAGAAGATGCTGACTCGTCTATCGGATTACGACTGGATTCTAATTGAAGGATACAAAGCGGCACCCTATCCCAAACTGGTGATGATTCGTGAAGAACAGCATGTGGCTATACTTCAGAAGCTAAAGGGAGTGATGGCAGTTGTTTCCTGGTTTCCGAGAGAATCCTTGCAATCCTCATGCAGTGAACCTGATCCGCTCAGCGATGTGGTTTGGCACTCTGTGCAGGAGCCAGAATTTATTGTTCGATGGTTGCTGGAACATGTGAATAAAGGGTAGACAAGGACGGGGAAGAACTTGGTGTGATCGAAAGAGTAATCCAGGTTCATTTAAGCAAACTCTACAGTATTCGTTATCAAAAAAATATTGAATAAACGAAAAAACAGCGGATATTCTTACTGGTCATCAGTAAAAAGTATCCGCTGTTTGATTGCTATGGGAGTCTCCTATGACCCCGTACCTTCCGAACGACGCTCAATGGCTTCAGACATCGTTTTGTCCGTAAGATGTGCATAGATTTCGGTCGTTTCTGTCGAAGCATGCCCAAGCTGTTCCTTGGTTTTATAGATGTCGTTTTGCAGGTAATAGTCTGTCGCAAAGGAATGCCTCAGTTTATGCACCGTCAGATACGGTTTGCCAAAACATTTGGCATATTTCATAATCATGGCCTGAATCGCTCGTTTGGTCATACGGCTGCCTTCAGACTCACCGTTACGAAGCGCAATGAATAATCCTTTTTCCCGTTTGGGTGTGCGATACCTTGATTGCCGGAGCTGCATGTAGTTGGCTAGTTCATCCTTGGCCTGCTCCCTGAAATATACGGGTGTTTTGAACGTTTCATCATTGTTACCTTTGCGGTAAACATATAACAGTTTGTTGTTCAAATCCAGATCATCGACATTTAAATTAACCACTTCGGATACACGCAGTCCGGAATTCAGAATAAGACTGGCGATGCAAGCATCCCGTTCTTTGTTGAGTTCATGGGAATAGAGGGCTTGTTTGTTTTTTTGCATGTCGATTGCATATCCTTCGAGGATATATCCGATAAACTCAAGCAGCTCCTCATCCTCTAATAGTTTCCCTTTGAGCTTTGCCGCAGTGTCCTTTGGCTTGTGTGTGCGTTTGATCTCAATCTTGGCCATAATATTTCGCTTCAGCAGCGGATAGAAATCTTCATCTTCGGCAATTTGGCTCAAATAATGAAAGAGGGAGCGCAGAGAAGACAGTTTGCGGGATACCGTAATTCTCGAATTGGCTCCTTCGCGTTTAGTAGCGAGGAACAATCGGAACGAGGTTACCGAATCCATCCGTAATACTTCTAGTTCAGTTAACGTCACTTCCCGGTTCGACTCAGCCTGGGACAATCCTTCAGCACGCAGCCAACTGAAAAAAGTATCATAATCCCTTAAGTACTCCAGCAGGGTAGAGGGTGATAAATCGGGAAGCTTATAGTCAATGAATTGCTGAACGAACCAAGGCATGGAAGGCAGTTTATCATCCAGCTTGCGTCGATCAATCTCTTTTTGCACATTGGTCAAGTTCGGCACCTCCTGGTTAATTCTTCTTCTAAAAGTCTATGTCTTAGTGTACCATAATTTGCTTGGTCACAGCCTGTTCAAGGAATAGTGCAGAGGAGGGCTGTATTCTTGCCCTTCGCCTTACAAACCTTTAAAGTAAATAGTATAAGTTAAGCAGAGGAGGTGAACCGGATGAATATGCAAATCGAGCTGGTTCCCCGGGAACGGAGTCAGGTAATTCGGCATTTAATGCAGTTTTATCTCTATGATTTTACAAAATATCTGAATATCGATGTGGACAGCAATGGCATTTTTCCGGAGTATCCCGGTTTGGAAGCATTTTGGGAGGAGGAAGGCCGTAAATTTGCTTTTCTCATTACGTGTGATGGAGCCCCGGCCGGTTTTGCACTGGTGGAACGCTTCGAGCCTGGCAGCAAGGATAACGATTATTATTTAACGGAGTTCTTTGTCATGCAAAAATATCGGCGGAGCGGAATAGGGACTCAAGCGGCACACGAGCTGTTCCATCGTTTTCCGGGAAGATGGAAAGTAACACAGGTGCGCAACAATGTGATCGCTCAGGCGTTCTGGAGGAAAGTGATCGGAGCCTACACAGGAGGAAGATTTCGTGAGAAATTTCATCCGGAACTCGGTAATCCGAGCCAGTTTTTTGTAACGTAAAAGTGTGTGAGGAACTAATCGACTGTCACTATACATATTGGATTGAACTAGGAGCGTGTGACACGATTAGATCCGATATTTCATGGACAAGAACAGAGGGCACTTTTCTTATACGGATTTTAAATGTTTGTTGGAGAAATAGATCTAAAGTGGGTGCGATGTTCGTCTAACGGGTAATAACCCATAGAGTTGTCAAGCTTTCATAAGTTGTACCTATATTAACGAAGCTCGGAGGAATCAATCATGGAACTGCGCGAATATGGAAACACAGGCATGAAAGTAAGCACGCTCGGATTTGGCGGATCCGAAATCGGAAGCAACGTATCCAAACAAGACGTGGAAACACTTCTGAATACCGCTTTGGATGCCGGATTGAATGTCATTGATACCGCCGAATGTTATGGGGACAGTGAGGAACTGATTGGAGATGTACTTTCGCATCGGCGCGATGACTATTATTTGTTTACCAAATGCGGACATGCTGCCGGGATAGATGGACCTGATTGGGACGGCAAGGTGCTGGAGCAAACGATTGACCGCAGTCTGAGAAGACTCAAAACGGAATATGTGGATGTCATTCATTTGCATAGCTGTTCTGAAGAAGTTCTCCGGCAAGGGGCGGTAATTGAAGTGCTGCAGCGAGCCAAGGAAGCCGGAAAGACCAGGTTTATCGGGTACAGCGGGGACACAACGGACGCGTTGTACGCGATTGAAACCGGGGTGTTCGACAGTTTGGAAACTTCGCTAAATATTGCAGACCAGGAAGCGATTGATTTGACATTGCCGGAGGCGAGAAAAAGAAACATGGGTGTCATTGCCAAACGACCGATTGCCAATGCAGCATGGACGTTTGACGCGCTCCCCGAAGATGCCTATCCATTCGTGTATTGGAGACGGTTGCAGGAGCTGGGCTACGGTTTTCTGACAGGTAATGATGTGCAAGCGGCGGTTGAAACGGCTCTTCGTTTCACGTTAAGTACGGAGGGCGTTGATACAGCGATTGTTGGAACAACGAAGCCGAACCGGTGGCAGCAAAATGCTGATCTGGTCGCAAAAGGATCTCTTCCGCAGGAGCTGTACGATGAAATCAGGGCACGATGGAAGGAAGTCGCCGGAGCGGATTGGACCGGACGTACGTAATGGAAGAATGGAGCAAACGCTTCGACATAGAACCGTCGATTTTTGAAAGCCGCCCTCGGGCGGCTTTTTTTAGTTGAATCTAGGCATCCAAGCTACAGGAGACAAGAAAAAATAATAGAAGAAGAATTTGAAAATATAATAATTATAATATTACAACATATGAAAAATTCACAACAATAAACATTCTTCGTGTATCCGCAAGAGATATAGATAAAGTGTAAGCCTGTGACGAGAAAAAGGGCGAGGATTAAGCCTAAACGTAAAAAGTCAAGTCTGTTTTCCAAATAAAATGTCCCTCTAGTAAGTCGACGGGCCGTATAATAGAATTCAAACATATGTTTATAAGAACATGTAAAATCAGGAGTGGTCAACAAGGGGGAACAGCATGGCTTCACAGTTAAAACAAATTCATCCATTGGCATGGACGATTATCGTCGGTACCATCTTTGGACGTATGGCGACTTCAATGAGCATTCCGTTTCTGTCCATCTATTTGACACAGCAGATGGGGGCGTCGCCAACTCAGACAGGCCTAATCGTGGCCGTGAGCGCGCTCGTCGGTGTTTTTGCCAGCTTCTATGGTGGATACATCTCTGACCGAATTGGTCGTAAAAAAGTGTTGTTCATGTCAGTATTTGTCTGGGCGCTCGTATTTATTGGGTTTGCCCTATCGGACCAGATCTGGCTGTTCTTTATCATGAATGCACTCAACGGCATCTGCCGGGCGTTATTTGAACCGACATCCAGGGCGTTGTTATCGGATATCACACCACCGTCAAGCAAGCTGCTTGTATTCAATCTGAGGTATGCAGCGATAAATCTGGGGGTTGTGTTCGGACCGCTGCTGGGACTGTATTTGGGATTATCGGATTCCAATTTATCCTTTCTGGTCGCTGGAGGAGTATACATAGCTTACGGTATTCTATTAATTGTTCAATTTATTCTTCATCCTCTGAAGCAGGACGAGCAGAGTTCAGGGACGGCGGAGCCGATCCGTTTGAAACAAGCATTCCGCATTACAAGTGGGGATCCTGTTTTTATGTTTGTTTTGATTGGTACCATCTTTTGTGTGCTCGGGTACGGACACTTTAGCTCGACGCTACCTCAGTACATGGCGATTAACCCGAATATGGTTGATGGTGCGAAATGGTTTGGATACATGCTTTCCTTAAACGCTGTGGTTGTTCTCGCCGTTCAATTTCCGGTGGTTCGTATCGCGAGTCGCTTTCCACCTGTAGTGCCGCTCATGACAGGCAATATTATGGTATCTGTCAGTCTGCTGCTGTTTGGATTGGCGCAAAGCCCATGGTTGCTGGTAGCGGCAGTTGTCATTTTTACGGTAGGAGAAGTACTCATGTTTACGCTGATGGATGTTCTGGTGGATCGGATTGCGAAGCCGGAACTGAAAGGGACATATTTCGGCATGATCGGATTCAACAATCTGGGTAATGTCAGTGCACCGATTCTGGGCGGCTTTTTGCTGGATAGTTTCGGGGCTAACCAACCAATGCTTGTCTTTGCACCCATTGCAATAAGTGCTGTATGCGGAGTGCCTTTTTTATGGATAGCACATCAACGACTACAGGCAAGGGAACAGCAACCAACGTAGGAAACCTGGATTTGATTCGTATTTGAGCGAATCCTACAACCTTCAAATCACTTATTGTGAATTCGAAGGTTCTTTTTTACTCCAATATTATAATATTTCAACATATGAAAAATTCACAAAAACAAACCATTTTCCGCACTTTGTTTCTGCCTACAAACAAGTTACACTTACGCTCCCCAAACGTTATAAAAACTTCATTATCCAACAGTAAAAGTCAAGAAGAGTATCTGCCAATAAAACAAAAGTGGAATGAACCAATACATTAGAACCACATCCATAACACTGAGGGTCTCTTGATAATGTCGCATTAGCGACTTTTTTTATTGTTCATGTTCAGTTCATATGGATTACATCGGCAGTACATTTCCCTTAAGTACAATGATTATGCGCCACCTGATGGTAGCCAACACAGAAAAACAGGAGATGATAATTTGTCCATCAAGAAACAAACTTCAATTACAGCCGTAACTCTGGTGCTTGCCATGCTTGCTCCAATGTCTGCTATGGCTGCGCCGTTAAGTAACGTCAGCGATGTGATGTACGAGATGACTAAAAAAGGAGTGATCGAGAAAGCCAAAATCCTTACCGAGGCCTATGGCACAACAAGCGTGCAGTATGCACTCATAGATGATGGAGAAATCGTGATCTCCGGGCAAGCCGGCAAGAATGACCAGAATAACACAGTACCTCTCGGCGCAGATACGATCTATGGCATAGGTTCAACCAGCAAAATGGTAGTTACTACTGCTGTGATGAAGTTGGTCGATGAAGGGGAAATCGATCTGGATGTACCAGTCATACATTATATCCCTGATTTCAAAATGGAGGATGAACGTTACAAAGAAATCACAACGCGAATGCTGTTGAATCATTCCTCCGGACTCCCTGGAACTTCAAGCAGCAGCGCAATCCTGTTCGGGGATAACGATACGTATGCACATGATACATTGTTGGATCAACTCGCAACGCAAAAGCTAAAGGCAGATCCCGGAGCATATTCGGTTTACAGTAACGACGGCTTTTCGTTAGCCGAGATTCTGGTCGAAAGAATTAGTGGAATGAGTTTTACTGCATTCATGCACCGCTATATTACCGAGCCTTTGGGCATGAACAACACCAAAACGCCACAGGATCTGATTAGTGACAACAAAATGGCCATGACGTATTCAGCCCTGCATAATGGACAACTTCCACAAGAAAACACAAACATGATTGCTTCGGGAGGCATTTATTCCACGGCCGAAGACTTGGTTCAATTTGCGCAAATTTTCACGGGAGAGGTCGAAGGAATTCTCTCGCATGAATCGGCAGAAGCCATGGCAGAAGAAGAATACAAAAATGGCATGTGGCCGGAAGATGCAGATTCGTCTATTTCTTATGGCTTGGGCTGGGATAGTGTAAACCTCTTTCCTTTCAATGAATACGGCATCCAGGCCGTTGCCAAAGGTGGAAATACGATTTCGTACCATTCCTCTTTAATTG
Organism: Paenibacillus sp. PvP094; assembly: GCF_040546835.1. Lineage (NCBI taxonomy): Bacteria > Bacillati > Bacillota > Bacilli > Caryophanales > Paenibacillaceae > Paenibacillus > Paenibacillus sp. PvP094. Next base: position 4,618,344 of record NZ_JBEPOM010000001.1, read on the forward strand.
TACTTCCCGAATACAACATGGCTGCAGCCGTTACCTCTTCGGGAGGAACAAGCACGACGGATCAATTGATTGCAACGGAATTGCTGCTTGGTGCACTTGAGGAGAAGGATATCATTACGGAACGAAAGCCGGATAAGTCATTTGGGACGCCTGTAAGCTTAACGATGCCTAAGGGGTTATCAGTGTATTCGGGCATCTATGGAGGTGGAGCCAGCTCGCTGCTGAAAATTGCTGTCCAGGCTGATGGACAACTAACCTTATCCACACCTTTAACACCGAATAGTCCTGAACAAAAGTACACCTATACCGCGGATGGAACTTTTGTCAACGATGAAGGTACGGAAAAATTAACATTCGTTGAAGAGGATAACGGGAATATCTATTTATGGTCACGCTCGTATCAGTCCATTCCTGGGCTTGGGCAGATCGCTTCTTCCGAGTATAAGGCCGAGAAGCTAGAAACGAGTGAATTGTCCCCGGATGTTGCAGCAGCCTGGCAGAAACGTGAAGGCAAAAACTACTTTCTTGTGAATGAGAAATACACTTCAACGGTATATGATAGTGCTACACCGATCATCCCGATTCACCTGTTTGACGAAGTGCCAGGCTTGGTATACACCAATACAATCATAGATGCCAACCTCGCTGTGAACCAGCTGCAAATCCCCGGCGTTGCCGGTCGTGATACGATGGAATACCAATTCTTCGAGGAAAACGGAGAGGAATACGTCACAGCAGGGGGCAAAGTTTATGTAAGCCAAGAAGCAGTGAAGCTTCTCTATTCCGGAAATCAATCAAAGACAATGATTCAGGCAAACGGGTATGCCACCTGGTACTCGATCCCAGCGACCGTGGCAGGTAAAGTTATGACGGTCCGAATGCCTTCGAAAGGTGCTTTTACCGTGTATAACCAAGCGGGTATTTCTATTAATCACACCGTGGTCAGCGGTCAAAATGAAGTAGTGCTGCCTGAGAATGGCATCATTGTTTTTGCTGGTGATATCGGTTCAGCATTTGAAATTACACTCGCCAGCAAAAAGAATTAAACGATGAAAAAAATCAATAGAAACAGACAAAAAGCCGCGCTAAACGTGGCTTTTTGTGCTCAGATATTTATTAACAGAAGTAAACTCAGAACAACATGTATAAAATTCCCAACAAAAAAATGATTGTCAATTAAAAAGATATATGATAATTTAGTGTCTGTAACCGGTTACACATAGAGGAGAACAAATTCATGACAACAATCAAAGACGTAGCGAATCTGGCTGGCGTATCAGTAGCCACCGTATCAAGGGTCATCAATGACAGGGGTTATGTACATGCGGATACACGCAAGAAAGTAGAAGATGCCGTGAAGGCGCTTAACTTCTCCCCTAATGAAGTAGCTCGCTCATTATATAAACGTAAGTCTAAACTGATTGGTTTGCTGCTGCCTGATATTGCAAACCCTTACTTTCCACAGTTAGCTAGGGGTGTCGAAGATCGGATGCAGGAGCAGGATTTCAGGCTCATTTTCGGAAATAGTGATGAGGATGAATCGAAGGAGCAGGATTACATCCAGACGTTTATCCAAAATAACGTAGTAGGTGTGATTTCATCCACGAACTATCCTCATTCTCCAATATATGAAAAATTAAAAATTCCAGTCGTGTTTCTTGACAGGACTGCACTGGATAGTCCTTCTGTCTATGCGGACGGAAGAGAGGGCGGACGATTAGCAGCGAGAGAGATCATCAAGCGCGGTAGTCATCGGATAACCGTTATGCAGGGTCCGTCACATATTAAGCCAGCACAGGATCGGTTCGAGGGAGCCATTGAAATCATCCGGGATGCCGGATTGGATTACCATGTGATTCAGACGACCTCGTTCTCTTTTAACGAAGCGGGATTGTGGGCAGAAGAGCTGTTCAGCAAATATGGTGACACGGATGGAGTTATTGCCAGCAATGACATTGCAGCTATGGCGGTACTGCATGAGGCTTCGCGAATTGGGAGAAAGGTTCCTGACGATGTGCAAGTGATCGGATTCGACGACATTCCGATGAGCAGCCTGTTATCTCCCGCATTGTCAACCATTCGCCAGCCTGCATACGAGATGGGCAGGGAAGCGGCGGGATTACTTATCGGACTTGTGGAACAAGCTCCAATTGAGAACAAAAACATACAGATGCCCGTAAGTTTTATCGAACGAGGCACAACCAGAAAGGTGAATGCAGATGGCTAAAATATGCGTAATCGGAAGCAGTTCCATGGATCTGGTCGTTACTTCTTCAAGACGTCCGGGGGCGGGTGAAACCGTCCTCGGGGAAAGTTTCAAAACAGTACCTGGCGGTAAGGGAGCCAATCAGGCCGTTGCTGCGGCAAGATTGGGCGGTGATGTAACGATGATTGGCCGGGTAGGAGACGATGCATTTGGTCAAGACATTTTGAATAATTTCAAAGCAAACGCTGTAAATACGCAAAATGTGAAACCGGTTACACATATGGAAAGTGGAACGGCCCATATCATATTGGCAGAAGGTGATAATAGTATCGTAGTCGTCGAGGCGGCAAATCGCGAAGTCACTCCTTCTTATGTAGATCATGCGGCTGAGGTGATTCGCAATGCCGATATCGTGCTGATCCAGCAGGAAATTCCAGAAGAAACCGTTGTCCATGTGAGCAGCCTGTGTGCTGAATACAGAACGCCGCTGCTGCTTAATCCGGCTCCGGCGAGAACAGTGCCGCAGGAGGTTATTGACAATGCAGCTTACATCACGCCGAACGAGCATGAAGCCGAAATCCTGTTTCAAGGCATGAGCCCAGCTGAGGCATTGCGCAAATACCCAAACAAACTGTTTATAACGGAAGGCAGCAAGGGTGTTCGTTACTTTGACGGAGCGGAGGAAATCCTCGTACCAACATATAAGGTGAAGGCAGTAGATACTACCGGTGCAGGGGATACATTTAATGCTGCATTTGCTGTTGCTTTAGCGGAAGGCAAGCCGCTGCAGGAGAGCATACGGTTCGCCAATCGTGCCGCATCGTTGTCCGTGACCAAGTTTGGAGCACAGGGCGGCATGCCGACGAGAGACGAAGTGGAGGAGAGTTTATCATGAAAAGAAACGGCATACTAAATAGTCACATTTCTAAAATACTATCTGATTTGGGTCATACAGACATGATTGCCATTGCGGATGCGGGTCTCCCCGTTCCGGAAGGGGTGCTCAAGATTGATGTGGCTTTGAAACTCGGAACGCCAAGTTTTCAGGAAGTGGTTGAACTGATCGCAGAAGACATGGTCATTGAGAGAGTAATCGTGGCAGAAGAGATCAAGGAAGGCAATCCGGAAGCTCTGCAGTTCGTTACAGATCAATTTGGCAACGATGCCATTGATGCTTCCATCAACCACGAACAATTCAAAGCACTAACCCGGCAGGTTAAGGCGGTTGTTCGTACAGGTGAAGCTACACCCTATGCCAATTGCATTTTACAAGCAGGAGTCCATTTTGGTTAAAAGGAGGTTGCATGATGCATATTCAGATGCACAACATTCATAAAGCATTTGGCACCAACCAGGTGCTAAGCGGAGTGGATTTCGAACTGAGGGAAGGTGAAGTTCATGCCCTGATGGGTGAGAACGGAGCTGGCAAATCCACGCTGATGAACATTTTGATCGGACTTCACCAGCGTGATCAGGGAACGATCTCCATTGATGAAAAGGAAACCTATTTCGGCAGTCCGAAGGAAGCAGAGAAGTTAGGTATCGCATTTATTCATCAGGAGCTTCACGTTTGGCCCGAAATGACGGTGCTCGATAATCTTTTCATCGGTAAGGAGATGACATCTTCCTTAGGATTCCTCAATACAAAACAAATGAAAGCGCTCGCTTCAGAACAATTCGCCAAGCTGTCGGTACAAATCCCACTCGAACGACCAGCAGGAGAATGCTCCGTTGGACAGCAGCAGATGATTGAAATCGCCAAGGCGCTGATGACGGATGCGAAGGTCATTATTATGGATGAACCTACTGCAGCATTAACGGAACGCGAAATTCAGAAGTTGTTTGATGTGATTACTGCACTGAAGAAAAACGGAGTATCCATTGTGTATATTTCTCACCGTATGGAGGAGATCTTCACCATCTGCGATCGGATCACGGTCATGCGGGATGGCAGGACGGTAGATACCCGGCCGATTCCTGAGACAAGCTTCGATGAAGTGGTGCGGAAAATGGTTGGACGGGAGTTAACCGAGCGGTATCCGGCCCGTAATCCTTCCTATGGCGAAGTTGTTCTGGAAGTGCGGGACGCAAGCATTAAGGGATTGTTCCAACATGTCAGCTTCAACGTAAGAGCAGGTGAGATTGTTGGTTTCTCCGGACTTATGGGTTCGGGGCGAACAGAGATCATGAGAGCGATCTTTGGTCTGGATACCCTGGACAGTGGAGAAGTCTTGGTCCGTGGCAAAAAAGCGAACATTCGTAAACCCTCGGATGCAGTGAAACACGGCATCGGTTTCATAACAGAAGACCGTAAGGATGAAGGGCTTGTACTGGACTTCTCGATTCGGGAAAACATGGCGCTGACGAATCTGTTCAGCTTCTCAAGTAAAGGGTTCATTTCAGCTCCAAAAGAACAGGATTTCGTCGATACCCTGATCAAGCGTCTGCAGATCAAGACGCAATCTTCGGAGACAGCTGCGCGTAACCTATCAGGGGGCAACCAGCAGAAGGTTGTTATTGCCAAATGGGTAGGTATCGGACCAAGTGTGCTCATTCTGGATGAACCAACGAGAGGTGTGGATGTTGGAGCAAAGCGTGAAATCTATCAGTTGATGAATGAACTGACAGAACGCGGCGTCGCCATCATCATGGTATCTTCGGAGCTTCCTGAAGTACTCGGTATGAGTGACCGAATTGTGGTTGTGCATGAAGGGCAGATCAGCGGAGAGCTGGCCAGGGAAGAAGCAACACAGGAAAACATTATGACATTGGCCACAGGGGGACAGTGAAATGACAACAATGCAGAACAACAAAACAAACGGAACGGGATTCCGCTTATCGAGCGTAACACAGAAATTAGGACCGCTGCTTGGTTTAATCATTCTTATTATTATCGTATCCGTACTGAATCCAAGCTTCTTGGAACCGCTTAATATCTTGAACCTGCTGCGTCAGGTATCGATTAATGCACTGATTGCCTTTGGTATGACCTTTGTCATTCTGACAGGCGGGATCGACTTGTCCGTTGGCTCCATACTGGCTTTATCCAGCGCATTTGTCGCAAATATGATGTTGTCTGGCCTGGATCCGATTTTGTCCATCATCATCGGGGTAGCACTTGGTGGTGTGATGGGTATGGTGAACGGACTCATGATTACGAAGGGTAAAATGGCTCCATTTATCGCAACATTGGCGACAATGACCATATTCCGCGGCTTAACGCTGGTATATACGAATGGTAATCCGATTACAGGACTCGGGGACAGTCTGCTGTTCCAACTGTTTGGACGCGGCTATCTGCTAGGCATTCCGGTACCTGCCATAACGATGCTGATTACGTTCGTGATTCTATGGACGATTCTGCATAAAACGGCTTTTGGCCGCAAAACGTATGCGATCGGTGGTAATGAGAAAGCATCCATCATCTCGGGTATCAAAGTTACACGTGTGAAGATCATGATCTATTCCCTTGCAGGCATGCTGGCAGCTCTGGCAGGTGCAATTCTGACATCTCGTTTGAATTCCGCACAGCCAACTGCAGGTACTTCTTATGAACTGGATGCGATCGCAGCCGTTGTTCTGGGCGGAACAAGCCTGACAGGTGGACGCGGACGGATCGTGGGCACATTAATTGGTGTTCTGATTATCGGCGTGCTGAACAATGGTTTGAACCTACTCGGCGTGAACTCCTTCTATCAAATGGTGGTCAAAGGTGTCGTCATTGCGATTGCTGTCCTGCTGGACCGCAAGAAAACGGCTTAAGGGGAGAAACAATTATGAAAAAATGGACATTAACACTTGTAAGCATGATCATGATTATTGTTCTGGCCGGGTGCTCACTGGAGCCGCCTCAATGGGCGAAGCCGGACGGTGCCGGAAATAAAGGACAGAAGAAAATAGGTCTCTCGATTTCAACACTGAACAATCCGTTCTTCGTTTCATTGAAAGACGGAGTCGTTGCCGAAGCTCAAAAGCAAGGCATTGAGGTTATCGTGGTCGATGCACAAAATGATTCGGCCAAGCAGACCAACGATGTGGATGACCTTATTCAGCAGGGTGTTGATGCACTCCTGATTAACCCAGCGGACTCCGCGGCAATCTCTACGGCAGTTCAATCTGCCAACAGCGTAGGCATTCCCGTAATTACACTGGATCGTTCCGCAGACAAAGGTGAGGTAGCGGCTCTGGTAGCATCCGATAATGTCAAAGGCGGACAGATGGCAGCAGAATATTTCGTTGAACAGCTCGGTGAAGGTGCTAAAGTCATTGAACTAGAAGGAGTGCCAGGGGCTTCCGCTACACGTGAACGGGGTAAAGGGTTCCACGAGGTGGCTGACCAGAAGCTTGATGTGGTTGCCAAACAGTCGGCGGATTTCGACCGCTCCAAAGGTTTGAATGTGATGGAAAACCTGCTGCAGGGAAATCCGGATGTACAGGCTGTATTTGCCCATAACGATGAGATGGCACTTGGTGCGATTGAAGCGATTCAAAGCTCGGGCAAAGACATTCCAGTGATCGGGTTTGACGGCAACGACGATGCAATCAAATCCATTCAGGACGGAAAACTGACAGCAACCGTCGCTCAGCAGCCGGTACTGATTGGACAGCTGGCCGTACAAGCTGCTCTGGATGTTCTGGACGGCAAACAGGTGGAGAAGTCCATCCCGGCAGAATTGAAGCTGGTGACCAAGGAAAACGCAAACAACTAGTACTCGTGACATCCCGTTTTGGCTAAGCGCTAGGGCGGGATTTTTTTGTTCTGCTCGGTTCGGGTGTATGAATTGCCCAATTACCTTGTTGGTAAGTTGGTTTGGAGACATTCGAAAGAAAATGAAAAGTAGATGTACCATAGATAGAATCAAGGAGTAATAAAGGAAGGAAATTGCTCCTTCTTAAAATAGATGTTGACCTAGAGTTAAATCGAAGTGGTACGGTAAAAATACTTACAACGCTATATAGGAAGAAGGGAGAGCGCCAATGAGCAAAGATATTTTTGAGCGAGATCGTTCAGGAGAAATCATTTCGATCAGTGACCCTGAGTTTTATAAAATCGCCGAAGCTATTGAACGTGCACAAAAGCTAATTGCAGAGTTAAATTCGGGGTACCATGACACCAATAAAGTAAGGGACTTATTTAGCCAGTTAACCGGAGAAAAAGTGGATAAAACGTTTGAATTACTACCACCGTTCTACACCGATTACGGCCAAAACATCCGGGTGGGAAAAGAGGTATTTATCAACCAAGGTTGCACGTTTATGGATCGAGGTGGCATTACGATAGAAGATTATGTGTTGATTGCGCCTAAGGTCAATCTCGTCACCATCAATCATCCAATCTCGCCATCTCATAGAAGATCCACCGTTTCGACTCCGATCGTCATCAAAAAAAGAGCCTGGATTGGCATTGCAGCAACCATTATGCCAGGAGTAACCGTCGGTGAAAATTCCATTGTATCAGCAGGAGCGGTAGTAACAAAAGATGTGCCTGCCAACACCATTGTGGCTGGTATACCGGCAAAAGTAATAAAAACCATAGAAGAATAACCGATATGAAGGTGAGTTTTATTTAATTAAAAGCAAAATTCTCTCCCCTCGTAGCACTAAATTAGCAGCGTTGTTCGCTTTTGGGGAGTGATGAATGAAAATAAGCCTAGACATAGGAGGAATCCTTTGTCTAGGCTTATTGGCTAATAGGGCTCACTCTATCAACAATCCCAAATAGCTAATCTTTGATCTAGTTGTATCGCCAACCTCCCATGCTGGTTGTCTGGAAGGTTATTATCCGGCGGGGACTGTCTCCTTGAAGAACGGCGGCTTCACATCCATTGGAATGCAGCTCTTATATGTGGCACCCTTCGTACTTAAAGCAAACTCGGCTTTGGCCTTGTCGATGATGCCATCAACGTTAAGGAGCAGGTCATACGCAGATAACGCCATCAGCTTGGCTGCGTAATGCATGCCTCTCATGCCGATGGAGGAGCCGAAGGCGGCGGTTGCCTGCCATGTGTGCACTTGGACGCCGGCAGGAGCGCACGTAGTCATGATCTGGCCCATTGGCACGATCCAGGAAGCGTCACCGATGTCACTGGAGCCCCCTAAGGACATTCCATAAGTCTGTTTGAGATTGAAGAAGCCGATAGGTAGGTTCTCCTTGGACGGAGTCATTGCGCTTCCGGTGGCAAGCACCTCAGGGTGAATACTTCCGCGAAGTTGAACCGCAAACTGCTCTTCCTCTTCCGTGAAGGACATCGGTCCGACGAATTCAGCCTGGGTGTGCATGAGGTCGTTGAGTGCCACATTCGGGAGTGTATCATAGCAGCCGGCACGAATAGCCCAATCCACGCTTGTTTCGGTCATCATGGCTGCGCCCTGTGCTGTTTTGATCAAACGTTCCAGTAACTGGTCAACGGCCAGACGGGTTTTACCACGCAGAAAGTAGTAGACGCTTGCCTTGTCCGGAACGATGTTCGGCGCGAGACCACCGTTAGTGATCTGATAGTGGATTCGCGACCCGTCCGGCACATGTTCACGCATGTAGTTTGCACCTACATTCATCAGCTCGACGGCGTCCAGGGCACTTCGCCCAAGATGTGGTGCTCCGGCCGCATGTGCGGTCCGACCCGAAAAGAAAAATTCGACCGCCGTCAGCGCCTGCATGCTAAAATTGGCCGTCATGTTGGAGCTGCCGGGATGCCAGGTCAGCACGCTGTCCAGGTCGTCGAAGGCCCCTTCTCGCGCCATATATGTTTTCCCCGACAATAATTCCTCCGCCGGACAGCCATAATAGCGGATCGTTCCTGGTAGACCTTCCTCTTCCATACGCTTCTTCAGTGCAATCGCAGCCTCAACACCCGCGGTTCCAAGCAGATTGTGACCGCAGCCATGCCCTGGACCTCCTGCAACGATAGGGCTTTCCGTATAGCTGACTTCCTGGGACAGACCCGGCAGAGCATCGAATTCACCCAAAATACCGATGATCGGCTTGCCATTCCCATATTCAGCGATAAATGCCGTGGATACTTCTCCGATATTCCAAGCAATGCTGAAGCCTTCCTTCGTTAGCGTGTCCGCTTGTAACGAGGAGGCGAAACGTTCCGTATATCCAACCTCCGGATGCTCCCATATCTTCCTAGCCATTTCGGTAAAGGTTGTAGAGTTATCATCAATCCAGCTGAGAATATCCTGTTTGCTCATCAGGGCTTCAACTCCTTGTTAAGAATAGTTACATTTTAGCTCTCTTTAATGGCAAATACATTGTCTCATCCAACGATCTTTACAAGATTTTATTGTTTGAATACACTATGAAATAAGATTGTATGGTAGGAATGGTTACATGAAAAGAGGGATGAATGTGAAAGATCGAGAGTTGAGATCGAATTTGGAGGCTTGGATGAACTCTTCACAGTATGGCCTATGGGCACGTTCTGGATCAGAAGCTCCTTGGCGCCGCTGGAGACGAGGAGAGTCTAATGAAGGGGTTGGGATCACTTCTCCTGGCATGGATCCGGAGCTGCAGGACGAACATGGCGACGGGACTAAGCGAATCCTGTTCAAATATGAAGAGCCACTGTGCCGGGAGGCGTTGCTTCTGTATCCCAAAGAGTTGGATCTTCAAGTCGATTGGCAGGACCGGTTGCATTGGATTATCCGGGAATGGTGGCTGGAAGAGCTTGTCATTGAGCGAAGCAGAGAAGATGAGTTATGGCTGCGCAGCCTCAGGGAGCTGACTTCTTCCCTAGATTTAAACGAGCTCCTTCTGCGTATCATGCACAGTGCCCTGAAGGTGATTCCTTCTGCGGATTGCGGTTTTTTCATGATGTTTAATTCGGAGTCGGGCAAGCTAGTTCCTAGGGCAAGCGTGGGGGTCGGAGAATCAATTTATGCGTTTAGGGTCCATCCGGGGGAAGGTATTACTGGGAAAATTTTTAACAGTGGAAAGGGAGAAATATTTTTGTCGCGCGCCCTCTTTCATAAAAGCAATGGATAACGTGGCTATGGACAATATGGCAAGCTTGTCCCAGGCGTTTGAGGACTCTCCAGAAAAGGTGAACGCGGTCATGGCTGTTCCTGTAACCATGAACACAGACAAAATTGGGGTCATGCTCGTCCATCAAACTAAGAAGTATAAACAAATGGAAGAGCGCGATCTTCATCGGCTCCAAGGTTTCGCGGATCAAGCGGCGATTGCGATCGCTAATGCCCGTCTGTTCAGCGAGCTGGAGGAAAAGAATCGCTATCTGACAAAGCGCAACGAGATCCACGATATTTTCACAAAATTATCCGTTGAAGGCAACGATTTGGGAATGTTCACGCAAACGATGAGCCGCATGATTGGCTTGTCCGTCCTCTTTGTGGATCTGGTCAAGGATGAATGGTATCCCCGTTCAGAGTCATCCCAAGACTTCTCCGGGGAGAGGCTGCGCAAGTTGTTTGGTAGCTTAGCGACATATCAAACATTGGAGAGTCAAGATGAAAGGAAGCACTGTCTCTATCCGATCTGGAACCGTTCCATGCTACTCGGATGCTTTGTCGTCGAACTCGGGCGCCCTCTGGAGAGGCTCGATTATGTTGTACTGGAGCAGGGGAGCGCAGTCGTTGCCCTGGAGATGATGAACACGCACTCCCTGACCGAGATGTACTATCGTGGAAATCAGGAATTGTTCAACGAGATCGTGCTGCACCAGGAGCCGAGGCAGCTAGAAATGAAGCTCAAACGTTTCGGACTTTCCAATCACGCACCGCTGTTTGTCTGCATCTTACAGCTGACGGAAGAAAACTCGGATTCAAAGCGGCAGGACAGCGAGTTCCGCAGGCTGATCTCAGGGATAGAGAAGGAGGTTGGCCGAACAAACTTGCTGCTGTTCAGCGCGCAAGACAAGATTACGCTTCTTGCTTCCGCCGCCGATGAGCAGATACAAGACCGATTCGTGCAGAAACTTAGGTCGGTGGTGGATAATTGGTCCAGCTTACAGACATCTCTGTTGTTCGGTGGAGTGGGAGGGCTGTACATAGGGCTTGCGAACGTATCCAAGAGTAATGACGAAGCCAACCGCTCACTCGCTTACCTGATTCGGAGGGAGAGGCCGGGAATTATCCGTTACGGGGACATCGGCATTAACCGTCTGTTCATCAATCAAGATCCGGATGAAATCGAGACGTACGTGCGGGACGTGCTTGCACCGCTTCGCTCACAGCGCGGGCAATCGGGCGAGCTGGAGCGAACGCTCAAAACCTACATGGCCGCAAACCGTGCTGCAGGCCTTACAGCGGAGAAACTTCATATACATCCTAACACACTATATCATCGGCTCCGCAAGATCGAAGAACTTCTTGGACTGAATCTGGACGAGCCGGACGAATGGCTGAAAATTTATCTGGCCTGCCATTTGAGCGACACTTAAACGGAGATTTAGCCAAGACTTTCTCCGAGAAGTCTCAAACTCCTGGAAGCGGAAGCATGCGAAAAAATATAGTAGCGTCCCAGCCTGACAGCCCGCGAATTAATTGATTGGAAGCTTGATGTCAATCAGCGTTCCCCAGCCGGGCTTGCTCTTGATGCACAACTCGCTTCTGTGACCGTAAGCAAGCTGTATTCTTCTCTGTGTATTAATAAGACCAATGTGGTTGGCGTCCATCGAGTCACTAAACAACCTTGTACGCAGCTCAACCATCCGCGTCTCCGATATACCGTTGCCATTGTCAATGACGGCCAAACGCAGGCATTTGCCACAGCGCTGAATCTTGATCTTAACCGCCAGCTTCTGATCCGAACGGCTCAAGCCATGCTGCAGGCTGTTCTCGATCAGCGGCTGAAAGATCAGTTTGAGCACTTGGTATTTCTCCAGCTCCGCGTCGTACTCCCACCAAATGTCAAATCGCTCCCCGTATCTTGTTTTCTGAATCGCAATGTAGCTCTTCGTATTTGCGATCTCCACGTTAAGCGGTACAAGTCCGTTTTGCCCGTCCAGAGAATACCGCAAAATATCGGATAAATGCTCTACGATGCTCGTTAGCTCGTTCGGCCCGTCGGTGTATCCGGCTGCCTTCCAATGTATTGTCTCCAGCGTATTGTAGAGAAAATGAGGGTTGAGCTGTGACTGTAGGGCAGCGAACTGGGCAGCTTGCGTTTTATACTGGCTCTCCGAAAGTTGAACGCGCATGTAGTTATGCTCAATGAAATTCTGCAACAGGCTGCGGATAATTTGGCTGTACACACTGTTACCCTTTGAACGGTGTAAAGGGAGAGGCTTACCTTTCTCTGCGGCGTCCAGAATGGACATGATGATTTTAAGGTCCGAATAATTTTTCTTCGTCAGCTGGAAGGCTAGCAGAAGCGCAGCGACCAACGCCATGACCATCAAAACAGCCCCAATGCGAAGCAGACGATTAAGCGCGGTGTATAGAGATTGCTTCGGAGTGACGGAAATGAATGTCCAATCGTAAGTCTCAGAGTTAATCAAGTTGATCAAGGCTTCCTCATTCGGAGCTTGCGTCGTAATAGAGCTGTTTTTACTCGAAATGACCTGTTTCAGTTCCTCGGGGCTTAGCTCGTACTTGGCATTATTCTGAAATATAACAGAGCCCTGTTGATCCACAACGGCGAGCAGTTGCCCTTTTGCGGTAGCGAGATCGTTCAGCCTGCGTTCAATATACTCACGTTTGATATTAAGGACGATAACGCCGGTAGTGTCGTCCGACACCTTAAAATTGCGGTACATGGTAATGACATCTGCATAATCGATCTCTTCGTTCAAATTATAGCGCGGAATCTTCCGGCTTTCCGTCCAGATCGCTTCGTGATGTTTATGCTGTAGATAGCTGTCGTACCATAAGTGATCTGGGTCCTCTCCAAGCTCGATAAAGCCTCCGGTAACGGACGAAATGTAGCGCTGGTTGTCGTTATTTAGATAGATATAGATAGAGTCAATATAGGAGCTGGCAATGGAGGGTGAATCGATAAAGTTTTTCAGGACGGCCAGTTGTTGGTAATCCTCTGCCGATGGCAGGGGCTTGTTCAGCATATCCTTAAGGTTCATGAACTGGGTCGTGCTGGCGATAATATGCAGGTTCAAAGCGTTCTGTTCATTGAATAGGAGTTCAATGTTCTCTTTGGTTTGCTTCAGCATGTTCATGTTGTTGCTTTTGATACCTTGAACGACATACTGCTGGGTTAGGAAAGCGGACAGAGCACTGAGAACAACGAGCGGGATCAGCATGGGCAAAAGAAAGGTCAGCAGGTTCTTGATGAAAAAGCGAACAGTAGTCGTGACCATACATTATTCTTCGTTCCTGTATTCTCTGGGAGTCACCCCGAAGAAGCTCCGGAACATCCTAGTGAAATTCTTGGCGTTACTGTACCCGACGATTTCACTGATTTCGTACGTCTTGCAGTGTGTGGTCTTCAGTAACTCGGCCGCACGCTGCATGCGAAGCTTCATTACATAATCGGAGAAGTTCTCGCCGGTCTTGGTTTTGAAGAATTTGCTTAAATAGAAGGGATTAAGAAAAACATGCTTTGCAGCGTTCTCCAGGGTAGCGGCGGACAAGTTATCCTGCAAGTAAGCTTTAACCTTCTCGATGGTCTGGTCCGTCAGGCTGTTCTCCGCGGACGATGCAGAGGGGGAAGGGACAGGCAATCTCGCATTGTCCATTTCACTTCGGAGATGTCCAAACACTTCGGCAATTTCCGTATATTTAGTAGGTTTTGTCAAATACCGCTTAACTCCATACTGTACAGCCAATTGTGCATATTCAAATTCCTTGAAGCCGCTTAGAAGAACGACCTTGACCTCTGAGCCTTGCCGATATAGCCGTTCGGCTACATCAATGCCCGACAGGGAGGGCATGCGGATGTCACAGAGAAGCACGTCCACAGGCGTCTCCTGGATAAAGGCGAGGGCTCCCTCTCCGTCGCTAGCTTGACCGACAACCTGATACCCAAATTCATGCCATGGGAAATAGTTACTTAGACCGTTGCGAATTTCGCTTTCGTCATCAGTGATTAGAAGATTGTACACGGCCCACACCCCGTTCTTTTTGTATTCTTAAAATTTGATACCTTTTTGGTCCTATGGAGGCTTTGATGCCAAGAAATGATCCCAAAAGCTAATGAAAAGTGTCTTTAATTAATCGTCATATTAACGTTAAATAAAGTTACAAGGTAAGATACATGATTGAGATGTTAGGGGGAGTTTACAAAAAGAAGAATACGATAATTGAAATATAGCATAAGTTTTTTGTGAAATGTATGTTGATTCTCCCAATGAATAAGAGATTAAAGTGTGGGACTTCACATTATCCTCCTTATGAGGGCTTCGTAAGATAATAATTATGTAAGGAAATATAACATTAAAGCTTGGTGGCAGACCAAATATTGAGACAAAGGAGGGGCTGCGCATGCTGCTAGAGCTTAAGGACGTAAGGACGGTTTTTAAAACGGACAAAGGGGAAGTCACTTCGGTGGACCGGGTTAGCCTTAAGCTGGAGAAGGGGGAAACCATAGGCATCGTCGGAGAATCAGGCTGTGGTAAGAGTGTTACCTCCCTCTCAATCATGAGACTGCTCGGCAAGAATGGCAGCATCAGGGAGGGGGAGATTCGGTTCATGGACAAGGATCTCGCGAAGCTGTCGGAGGCTGAGCTGCGTCTGATTCGCGGCGGAGACATTGCGATGATTTTTCAGGAACCGATGACCTCTCTCAATCCCGTGTTCACTATTGGAAATCAATTGACGGAAGCCATCCGGCTGCATACTGATTTGAGGGGCAAGGCAGCTGATGGATACGCAATCGAAATGCTTGAAAAGGTCGGAATACCCCGCCCTGAAGCAATCATGAAGAGCTACCCGCACTCTCTATCCGGGGGAATGAGACAGCGCGTGATGATCGCAATGGCACTTTCCTGCAAGCCAAAACTGCTCATTGCCGATGAGCCTACGACCGCACTGGACGTGACAATTCAGGCGCAGATACTGAATCTGATGAAGGACCTTCGAGAAGAGATGGAGGCTTCGATCATGCTTATCACCCATGATCTCGGCGTTGTTGCAGAGATGGCGGACAAGGTCATCGTCATGTACGCCGGTCAGGTGGTCGAGGAGACTGACGTGTTTACCCTGTTTGAGAAGCCGCTCCATCCTTACACACAAGGATTGATGAGATCCATTCCCCACATTGAATCCGATGCCGAGGAGGTGCTGGCCTCCATCCCTGGTGCGGTGCCTCCACTTACGAACATGCCGAAGGGCTGCCGATTCCATACTCGCTGTGAGTTTGCCGAAGCGAAATGTCTGTCCGAAGCACCGACACTGCTGCCGGTTCAGGAAGGCCACCACGTGCGCTGCTGGATGGCACAACAGGAACCCGGTGCCTGGAATGCGCGAGAGGAGGAAGCCATATGACGCTTGTGGAACGCAGAGTGGCCCAAGAACCTCTACTTCGAATCGAAGGTTTGAAGACGTACTACCCTATTAAACGAGGATTGCTGTCTCGCACAGTTGGGAATGTCAAAGCGGTGGACGACATTTCGCTGGAGCTGTACCCAGGAGAAACGCTAGGACTCGTTGGTGAGTCGGGCTGCGGCAAGTCGACCATCGGCCGGAGCATCATCCGTCTTGAGAATCCAACGGACGGAAGAATTTGGTTTGAAGGGCAGGAAATTACGAAAAGCACAATGTTGGACCTCCGCAGGGAACGGACGAAAATGCAGATGATTTTTCAGGACCCATACTCCTCACTTAATCCCAGGATGCGGGTTCAGGAGCTGCTTGCCGAGCCGATGCGGGTGCATGGTCTGGCCACCGGAGCGGAGCTGGAGACGAGGATAGATCACCTCCTGGATACGGTCGGTATACCCCGAAGCTATAAGCAGAGATTTCCTCATGAATTTTCAGGCGGTCAGCGGCAGCGCATCGGGATCGCTCGTGCACTTTCCCTGAATCCGAAGCTCATCGTGTGCGACGAGCCGGTATCCGCGCTTGACGTTTCCATTCAGGCGCAGATTCTGAACTTGCTCAAGGAGCTGCAACGGGAGCTGGGACTCACCTATTTGTTTATTGCTCATGGTCTCGGGGCCGTCAAGTACATCAGTACTCGTATCGCGGTGATGTATCTTGGCAAGGTGGTGGAGATCGGAACGAAGGAGCAGATCTTTGCAAACCCGCGTCATCCGTATACGCAAGCTTTGCTCAATGCTTATCCGGTTCCGGATCCCCGCAAGCGTGGACAAGAGAGGATCGTTCTTCAGGGAGATGTACCCAGTCCCGCTAGTCCCCCGTCAGGCTGTCGGTTTCATACTCGGTGTGCGTACGCCCAAGCAATGTGCAAGGAGAAGGAGCCCCTTCTGCAAGGAGAAGAACACGCGGTGGCTTGTCATTATCCACTGACTGCCGGCTAAATCGCAAGAGAGGAGAAAAAGCATGTTTACTTACGTCATTCGCCGCATTCTGATTGCGATTCCCGTTTTGTTTGGCATTACTATCATCAATTTTGTCATCATCAACCTTGCGCCTGGTAACCCCATTGACATGTACATGACACCGGATACACCTCCGGAACTGCTCGAGTTACGTAAGGAGCAGCTTGGATTAAACGATCCGATTATCGTTCAATATTTCAAATGGCTCGGTCAACTGCTGGCCGGCAATTTGGGATATTCCTTCAGCACTAGTGAATCGGTTGTTTCACTCATCGGTGAGCGTCTGGGGCAGACAGTGCTGCTCGGCATCTGCGCACTGATTATTGGCCTTCTGATCGCGCTGCCAATCGGTATCATGAGTGCGGTCCGGCAAAACTCGAAATTCGACTATCTGATGACTGGACTCTCCTTCGTCGGAACGTCCATTCCCCAGTTTTTCCTTGGTCTCTTATGCATTTATATTTTCGCTGTTCAACTGGGCTGGCTTCCCGTCGGCGGAACAGAGGATCTTGGCGGCGGAGGAGGGTTAGCCGACCGGATCAGACATTTGGTGCTACCTTCCATAGCACTGGCAGTCGGCATTGCCGGACGCAAAGTACGTTATATCCGGGCCAGTATGCTGGATGTATTGAAGCAGGATTACCTGCGCACAGCTCGAGCCAAGGGGCTCAAAGAGTTCTATGTCACCAACAAGCATGCCCTGCGCAATGCTCTGATTCCGATCATTACTGTTGTCGGGATGGAAATTCCAATGCTCTTCGGTGGAGCCGTCATTGTGGAGCAATTGTTTCAGTGGCCTGGCATCGGACAGTTGACTATTCAATCGATCATGTCCAGAGACTATTCGACCATCATGGGTCTAAATCTGGTCGCTGCCATGATTGTACTGGCTGCCAATCTACTTACAGATATTTTTTACTCGGTAGCTGATCCTCGTATCCAATATCAGTAAGTGAAGGCTTATATTCCACGAAACAAACCACGAATGAGAGGAGGCGGATTCGATGTCTGCTGTACAAACCCCAGTCGCCGGAGGCGTTATCCTGCCGATTCAACAAGCAGAGCCCGAGAGCGTCTTCCGGCAAATGGCCCGACGTTTCCTGAAGCATCGGCTGGCCGTCGCCGGGCTTGTTGTTACCTTGCTGCTTATCCTCATAGCCATCTTCGCTCCTTGGCTAGCCCCGCATAGCCCTTATGCGGTAACCGCCGAATTTTCTGCTGCACCTTCCTCTTCCCATTGGCTTGGAACCGACCAGGTGGGAAGGGATGTGCTGTCCCGTCTGCTGTACGCGACGAGAGTTGCTGTAACGGTAGGATTTGGAACAGTCGCCTTGTATGTCGCGTTTGGAACCATCATCGGTCTTTGGTCTGCTTATGTTGGCGGCTGGGTTGATATGTTGGTCATGAGAGTTACAGATATGTTCATGGCATTCCCCTATATGATGGTTATTCTCGTGGTTGTCAGTGTGCTTGGACCAACACTTTGGACGCTGGTGCTTGTTCTTGCTCTATTCTCCTGGCCATCCATTGCCCGACTGGTTCGGGGGAGCGTACTGACGCTCAAGCAAATGGATTACATTAAAGCCGGAGTGGCTTTGGGGCTGAGCACACCGCGCATCGTCTTCCGTCACATCCTGCCGAACGCGCTGGCTCCAATTATCGTGAACGCGACATTTGGTGTTGCCGCGGCAATCATGGCAGAGTCCGGGCTAAGCTTTTTGGGCATGGGTGTTCAGCCACCAACGGCTAGTTGGGGCAATATGCTGACGGATGCTCAATCTATTAGTGTCATGACAGACCAGCCCTGGCTTTGGCTGCCTCCCGGCATCATGATCCTGGTGACGGTGCTTGCTATCAACTTCGTCGGTGACGGCTTACGTGACGCACTTGACCCGAAACAATAAACTACAGTGCATCTCTCAATGATGACATACAAAACGAGAAATTAGGTGGAGGAGATCCGATGAAAAGGGTGCGTAAAGCTTGGATTTGCGGAGTATTGACATTATTAATGGTGCTGGTCACGGCCTGCGGTACGAATTCTGACAGCAATACATCATCGTCTCCGGGATCGGGTGGCGAAAGTGCTTCTGCTTCCGGGGGCACCGGTCAGCCTCTGTATATCGGCCTTGTGAATCCAGTGACGACATTCGATGTCTTTAATTTGGATAATGCAGGTGTCTTCGTGAACTCATTGATGAGCGATACACTTGTTGCCATGAACAGCGATTATGGATTCGATCCGAAGCTTGCCGAATCGATCGAAACAACGGACAACCTGAACTTTACCATCAAGCTGAACAAGAACGCCAAGTGGAGCGACGGGGAACCGTTCACGACAGACGACGTCGAGTTCACGTTCCACATGTTCACGGACATTAACGTGAAGACACTCCTCAACATGACGTTTGTCGCTGGACTGAACGAAGCTGGTAAGAGAGAGGAGGGGCAAACGGAGCTGGGATTTTTCGAAAAGGTGGACGACTACACCTTCGTCATTAAGACGAAAAACCCGATGGAAACGAATCAATTCAAGAGTCAGTTCGGCACGTACTTCCGATATCTTCCAGAGCACATATTGAAGGATGTGGCCCCGGTGGATCTGAACAAGAACGAATTTATGATGAATCCTACGGTCACCAACGGAGCCTACAAATTTGTCAAATTTGCCAAGGACCAGTACGTTCAACTCACTGCGAATGAGCAATATTACGAGGGTGCGCCGAATATTAAGGACATTTATATCAAAATGATGCCTGCGACGAATCTCGCAGCACAGCTTCAGACAGGTGACATACAGTTGACTTCTCCCGGTGTAGGTCTCATTCCGGTACAGGATTTTGACAAGGTAGCGAATATGGCGAATGTGACCACCGGCTATGGAGATGCCAATAATCCAAACATCATGTTCATCAATACGAAGAAGTTCCCGGATCCAAAAGTGCGTCAAGCCATGGCCTATGCCATGAACCGCCAGCTTATTGTAGATCAATTGCTGAAAGGACAAGGTGAACTCGTGGATGGCATGCTGGGCCAAAACCACCCTTACTACAATAAAGATATACCTCTTTACAGCTACGATCCTGAGAAAGCGAAAGCACTGCTGAACGAAGCGGGCTGGGACTTCAACCAGTCGATTGAATTCGTCGTCCCGACAGGCAACAAAATCCGCGAGCAAGCTTCTGACATCATAGCCGAGAATTTGAAAGCAGCCGGTTTGAAAGTGCAAGTGACTAAGCTCGATTTTCCGACAACCTATCAAAGAGCTCTTAAGCACGACTACGACTTAACGGTACTCAATCTGGGCTTCATTCTCGATCCGAACTCCGTGCTGGGTCTGTTCAAAACGGGAGTCAGCTTTAATATCGCAGACTATTCGAACACCGAAGTTGACGAGCTGCTGGCCCAAGGGGCAGAGGAGCTTGAACCATCCAAGCGTTTCGAGATTTACCAGCAGGTTCAGCAAATGCTGCACGACGATGTTCCGGTAATTGCCCTGTATGCTGATAAGCAAATGTATGCAGCGGCCAAAAACCTGGACATCGGCAAAGGTCTCGATACCAGCACGGTGGGCTTAACGAACAACGTCGCCAAGTGGAAATTCACCCCTTGATCGAATAACAATCAGCTTCGGTTCAGGGAGGGGCGGCAGATGCTAGATATGAAAAAGAAAAGGCCACCACTGCTGAGCGTAGAAGGGCTCAAGACATATTATCCCATCCGGCAGGGCATTTTCTCGCAGGTCACAGACTATGTCAAGGCGGTCGATGGTGTCAGCTTCTCGATTCGCGAAGGTGAGACGCTTGGTCTCGTCGGAGAATCGGGCTGTGGGAAGTCGAGTGTCGGTCGCACGCTGCTTCAACTTGAGACGCCTTATGACGGAAGGATCCTCTATGCGGGCCGGGAACTGGCAGAACTCGGCAAGAGGGAACTTCGCCGAATCCGGGCAAGCATGGGGATGGTTTTCCAAGACCCCTATTCCTCGCTCAATCCCCGAATGAGGATCAGTGATATTCTGGCAGAGCCTCTGCTGGCGCACCGACTTGAAAGTCGTTCGTCTGTTGGAGAACGGGTGGATCGCCTGCTCGAAACTGTCGGAATATCGACAGAAGACAAAAGTCGTTATCCTTATGAATTTTCCGGAGGACAGCGACAGCGAATTGGCATTGCGAGGGCTTTGTCCCTAAACCCCAGGTTTATCGTGTGCGACGAGCCCGTTTCAGCTCTCGACGTCTCGATCCAGGCCCAGATTCTGAATCTCCTGAAGAAGCTCCAGAAGGAGAAGGGGCTCGCATACCTGTTCATCGGACACGGCCTCGGCGCAGTCCGCTATATCAGCGATCGAATAGCTGTTATGTATCTAGGCAAGATTGTGGAGATTGCGAGCCGGGATAAGCTGTTCAGGGTGCCGAAGCATCCCTATACGAACGCCTTGTTAAGTGCGAATCCGGTAATCGATCCAAAGCTTCGTTCACACAAACGGATTATTATCCAAGGGGATGTTCCGAACCCAGTCCGCCTGCCAGGCGGCTGTCGCTTCCACACGCGGTGCCCGATCGCCAAAGCAATCTGTCGCGAATTCGAACCGGAGCTTAAAGGTCACGATCATGCCGTTGCCTGCTTTGCATTTAATTAACAGATAGCCTGTACTCAGTGTATTTGCTGTTTCCGTAGCCCAATGATGTAGAGTAGCCGAAATTAAGGAGAGAGGTGTTTGGCATGAATGAGAAGATCATTGAAGAAGTCACCGCGTATATCGAAGGCAAGAGAGATTTATTTATCGATGTAAGCGACTCGATCTGGGACTTCGCTGAAACGCGATTCGAAGAATTCGAGTCAGCGGATTTGCTCTGCAGGACGCTGGAACAGGAGGGGTTTTCAGTAGAGAAAGGCGTTGCCGGACTCGCCACCGGGTTTGTAGGCAGTTTCGGGAACGGTTCTCCGGTCATTGCTGTTCTTGGTGAGTTTGACGCGCTGGCAAGCCTTAGTCAGCAGGCGGGATCAGCAGTTTTCGATCCTCTTGTGCCGGGTGCGAATGGACACGGTTGCGGGCATAATCTGCTCGGAGCAGGCTCTCTGGCGGCTGCCTTTGCGGTGAAGGATTATCTGCAGGAACATGGTATGTCCGGCACGGTTCGATACTATGGCTGTCCGGCGGAAGAGAGTGGATCTGGCAAAGCCTACATGGCCAGAGCTGGATTGTTCCGGGATGTCGACGTCGCTTTCTGCTGGCATCCTGCCACGATGAACGTTGTCATGCATATGTCCTCTCTTGCTAATCTGCATGTGCACTTCAAGTTCACGGGCCGCAGCGCCCACGCGGCGGCCGCACCCCATCTCGGACGAAGCGCGCTGGATGCGGTCGAGCTGATGAATGTGGGAGTGAACTACTTGCGTGAGCATATGATTTCGGATGCGCGAATCCACTATGCCGTGACGAATACAGGAGGCTTTGCACCCAATGTTGTGCAGGCTGAAGCAGAAGTGAACTATTTGGTTAGGGCGCCGAAGTCCTCCCAGGTTGCGGAATTGTTTGAACGGGTTCTCGATGTTGCTCGTGGAGCGGCCCTGATGACGGGAACTACGATGTCATATCACTATGAAGGCGGGGCGTCCAATCTCATCCCGAATGCGGCTCTGGAAGGCAAAATGCACGAGTTCCTCACTGGGATTGAGCTTCCCGTTTATACTGAGGACGAATTGGCCTTTGCCCAAGAGATCTTTGCTATGATCCCTGAAGAGGATAAGACAAGTGCATCGCGACAGAGTGGAAAGAAGGTCCATGACATGCTCTCGGCCCGTCCTCTTGCGGGCTTCGTCGCTCCACTTATGGATACAATGCGCGTTATGCCAGCGTCAACGGACGTAGGAGATGTTAGCTGGAACGTGCCGACTGCACAATGCGGTACCGCGACCTGGGCTTATGCGACGCCGATCCATGCCTGGCAGACTGTTGCGCAAGGCAAGAGCAGCTATGCACACAAAGGCATGCTGCTCGCAGGCAAAGTGATGGCGTGTACTGCCATTGCAGCGCTGCTTGACCCTGCCCTCATTGAGCAGGCGAAGGCAGAGCTTGCGGAACGACTGGAAGGAGAGTCGTACGTTAGCCCGTTCCCTGATGACGTGATACCTCCGACTCTTTCCTTCTCTTCAAAAACGGCCGGAGCAGCATCTGAACAAACACCGGTGAAGGTGTAATTCCCAATCAACTGAATATAGCGAATGACGATGGCCGGGAGAGACCGCGGAAGCGAAATAAAGCTTCGGGGCACCGAAGGAGCAAGTCAGCGGCTGGCCAGCCGCTGGTTAAACTCTCAGGTAAACGTACCGCCATCCGACGCAACTCTGGAGAGAGCCAACAAGCCACCAAAGGGGTAATAACGGTCGAAGAGGGCCGTTTAAACTCTCAGGTACCCGGGACAGAGAACACGGCATGAGCCGGTTCACTGTCCCTTTTTTTATATATTATCCTAAGGAGGACATTTACTTGAGTTTATTAAACTATGATTCCGACATTTATGCTGCGATTGAACGAGAGCACGACAGACAATTAGAGACGCTGGAGCTGATTGCTTCCGAAAACATCGTGAGTCCGGAGGTCATGGAGGCGATGGGGACGGTCCTGACGAACAAGTACGCGGAAGGTTATCCGGGGAAAAGGTATTATGGAGGCTGTGAACATGTGGACGAAGTTGAGATTCTGTCGATGGAGAGGGCGAAATTGCTGTTCGGTGCCCAACATGCCAACGTTCAGCCCCATTCAGGTGCGCAAGCCAATACGGCCGTGCTGTTCCACTGGCTGAAGCCGGGCGACAAGCTGATGGGGATGAACCTTTCTCAGGGGGGTCATTTGACTCACGGAAGCCCGGTAAGCTTATCGGGCAAATGGTTCGAAGCAGTCTCCTATGGAGTGGATGAGCGATCTCATCTGATCGACTACGACCAAGTAGAGTCGGTGGCCCACAAGGAAAAGCCGGCCCTGATCATCGCCGGAGCCAGCGCTTATCCACGGATCATTGATTTTATAAAGTTCAAGGAGATTGCGGACAGAGTTGGTGCGAAATTCATGGTCGACATGGCACATATCGCTGGACTTGTGGCGGCAGGAGTGCATCCGTCTCCGGTTCCATATGCCGACGTTACAACAAGTACGACGCACAAAACGCTGCGCGGTCCGCGCGGTGGACTACTGTTGACGAACGACGAAGAAACGGCTAAAGGGCTGAACAAGTCGATTTTTCCGGGTATCCAAGGCGGTCCGCTCATGCATATTATTGCGGCCAAAGCCGTAAGCTTTCGAGAGGCACTGGAGCCGTCATTCCAAGCGTACGCGAAGAAGGTCGTCAGCAATGCTGGAACGCTTGCGGACACATTGATGGCAGAAGGTGCAACACTCGTCTCCGGAGGCACGGATAACCATTTGATGCTGATCGACGTTCGTCCGTGGGGACTCACGGGCAAAGAGGCCGAAAGATTGCTCGAGCATGTTGGCATTACAGTGAACAAAAACACGATTCCTGGAGAGACGACCAGTCCGTTCGTCACGAGCGGCATCCGTATCGGCACCCCGGCACTGACTACGAGAGGTATGGACGAAAAAGAAATGATAAGACTTGGACGCTGCATCGCAAGAGCCTTGAGACATCGAGACGACCCGGTAGTCATTGCCAAAGTAAGAGAGCAGACTGCTGAGCTTGCCGGGGCGTTTCCTCTCTTCTCGAGGGGGCAGCTTCAGAAAAAAATGTAGACCGAGAGGGTGCCGATGAATGAGTGAAGTCAAAGCTGGATTGGGTTATACGGTTGAGCATGAGTGGGTGGAGGTGCGGGGATCTAGCCTTGTTAGGATCGGTATTACGGATTATGCGCAAAGACAGCTTGGTGACATCGTATTTGTAGAAGTGGCGAAAGTGGGAACAACGCTTCAAGCGAACGAGACGGTGGGTACGATTGAATCGGTCAAAACAGTATCGGACTTATTCAGTCCAGTTAGCGGTACAGTTACGAGGGTTAACGATCAGTTACTGGACGCTTCTGAAAAAGTCAACGACGATCCCTACGGGCAAGGCTGGATCGTCGAGATAGAAATAGACAGCGATGCGGCTGAAGCAGTATCGCTTCTGCTGAATGCTGTCAATTATGCTGAACTTATTGGCACAAAGTCAGCGTGATGATAGTAACAGGATGTCGTCTCAGCTGCCTGGAAGTCATGAAGCAAGAATAGCATCCTCCTGGTAAAAATCAAATCGCTTAAGTAATTATCACCCGAATTATGAAGAAAGCGTACTGTGATTTAAGCGAATGACTGCCTGTGAAGTTTGCGGGCAGTCGTCACAACAACAGGGGCCGGCCAAGAATATACAATCATTTAAAGTCGCTATTAGCGGCTTTTTTTGCTTTTAAGGTATATTCGAATCCGCTTAAACTTGAAATTTCTATGTAATAAATAACTTTGACGTATGGTGGAAAATGCCTTGTTTAGTTGAACTGCAAAACAAAGTATTTAATCCAGTTTATCCCCCACATAATGAAAAGATTGAATATGCGTTTTGGTGAGTTCAATTACGTTATGGATAAACGCGTCCCGTGACTCACGAAATCCGCTTAAAATCCAATTGTTCAATAGTCCAAAAAAACCGTATGCAGTATAGTACTTGAAATACTCCATGTTGACAGGGGAGTTATTGATCGTTTCGAATACAAATTGCTCTTCATAAATTTTGAGCATGGTTTGCGGAAAGCCTGTATGCAGACCAGGTAACGTATCATCGTATTGGATTAATTCGAAGAAGTCACGGTGTTCATAAATATAATCCACGATTTGAAAAGATTCGACGTTAAGCTTGTTTGTGAGGACCTTTTGACCGTGCCAGTAGGGTTTACCTGTGGCTTTTCTCAACCCTTCAAGCTTCATGATCAATAACTCCTCGGCAAGAACGAATTTATCCTGGTAATGCAAATAAAAGGTGCTGCGATTGTAACCCGCTTGATCAACGATGTCTTTGACAGACACAGCATGGAAGCCTTTTTTCTTAATGAGCTGAATCAGAGCGGCTTTGAGATGTTCCTTGGTTCGATTACGATGTTGAGAAGTCACAGTAAGTTCATCATTCATTCAAAGAATCTCCTATAAATTTAGACATTTTTTAGAGAAGTGTCTAGAAGGTAGACACTTGGCTTTATCTTAATGATTGGATTGTTACAATTTTAAGCATACAATTAGTTTTGTAAACATCATATAGCACTATTGATATAGGCGCTATTCAAAATAGTATACTGGAGGATTTAGTCATGGGCAAACTACAAGACAAAGTAGCAGTCATCACAGGAGGAGCATCCGGAATTGGTGCAGCGACAGCTCGTCTATTCGTTTCCGAAGGAGCCAAAGTCGTCCTGGTGGACTTAAATGAAGAAAAAGGCAAAGCGTTTGAGCAGGAGCTGAAAGCGCTTAACGCGAAGGCTCTATTTATCAAAGCCAACATCACAAGCGAACAAGAGGTTGCTGAGATTTTCAAACAAACCGTCGAAGCTTTTGGCAAAGTGGACATCGTATTCAACAACGCAGGAATCGGACGTGTTCATCCGTCACACGAGCTGGACTATGCCGAGTGGCGTAATACGGTTAATGTCGACCTGGACGGAGTATTCCTGGTTGCGCGTGAATCCATTCGTGAAATGCTCAAAATCGGTGGAGGCACAATCGTTAACACGGCTTCCATGTATGGATGGGTTGGTTCACCTGGTTCTGCAGCCTACAATGCTGCCAAAGGCGGCGTTGTGAATTTGACTCGTTCGCTGGCGCTGGAATATGCAGAGAAAAACATTCGCGTCAACGCACTATGCCCAGGTTTTATCGATACACCGATTATTCCTGAAGAGAGCAAGCAGGCTCTTTCTGCTGCAACACCGATGAAACGTCTTGGTCAAGCGGAAGAGATGGCTAAAGCCGTTCTGTTCCTGGCCAGCGATGATTCGTCTTACATGACAGGAAACAGCCTGATCGTGGATGGTGGATACACTGCTCAATAAGAGTGGGTGACTTCTGAATAGTGGATTATTGAAGATGAAGCTGTACGTGAATGAAATTCAGTGATAATTCACATCATAGAAAAGTAGTATCACTCTAATTTCCTGAGGAGGAGATCTTTTATGGCTCGCCAGAAGAAAAGGCAGGAAGCTGCTTGGAAGTCACGAAAGCAAGAACAGCATCCTCATGGTAAAATCAGATCGCTTAAAGAAATATCGAGCGAATATGACGAGAAGAATACTACAGTATAAATGTAAGACTGCCGGCGACAATGCTGGCAGTCTTCTCAATTCGCATATTAAACTCTGAAGATGACAAATGCTTGGCGCAGCAAGCGAGCATTATCATATTCAAGAAACGGATTTATTCAAAGTCGCAAACGAGCGGCTTTTTTTGTTTTATGGATCAATCTCAATTTCACCAGAGAAAATCTAAATTAGTAGGTAGAGGAGCAGAAGATAAAATCTAGAGGATTGGTAAAAATGGATGCGTGCACTATATTGGTATGGGTAATAGTCTATTGTAGGCAACATAAGCAAGTTTTGGTGCGTTTGGCATGTTGAACACATATTCTATCCAGAGCAATAGGTCAGGTTTGAGAGGAGCGTTGTTATGAAAAATCGCTATCCCTTCCGGCTAAACATTCCGATTTTTATCATGGTCGTCATGATTTCCGCTTGTACAGGTGAGACAGAACCTGTCGCCACCCCGGAAACGGCTGCTCCAGAAGCTGAAGCCGTATCGCCACCTTCATCAGAACAGGGACAGGAAGAATCCGTTGAAGCGAATCGCCCGGAGACGGAGAGTTTTGAACTAATGACCGCTGAAGGTAATCAATCCATGGAGGCGGTCCTGCATCAGGGTGAAGGATTTTCCTTGTATGTCTTTGAAAAGTTTGCCTTCGATGAGACAGCAGGTCGCTTGTCGTTAAGAAGTAATCCCGATTATTATGTGGACATTGAACCGCTGCCCTCCGATTACGATGTGACTCAGCTTGAAGCCGAAGGCAAGGAGGAGCTCAGCACAGTTGGTGAGGTATCTGATTATAGTGGTGAACTAGTTGAACATCCTCTAGGTTTCGCGGAACTCTATCTTCAAGCTTCCGGAGAGGAAGGAATAAGTGATTATATGGTATGGAAGTCTGAAGCGGGAGATGTTTTTCTGTTCCGGCTTCATAATCCAAAAGGGGAAGAAACCCCCGATTTTGCCGGACCCGTTCTAGTTTCCCTGGCAACCGTACAAAGTGATAAGTAATGTTGAATTTCTTTTATATGCCCAAATACTGTTGATTCTCATAGAAAGTCACTAGTATAGTGGCTTTCTTTGTTGTGTTATAACGAAGTTCTTTCCCCGTGTTGAGTGCAGAAATGTGTGCCTATTGCCGTAAGGATTTCATCAGTTTGCGGACAAACCATATGAATAAAAGAATGACTAAGAGCAGAATGATGATTCCAGGAAAACCAATACTACTAAACATGATACCCCTCCAATATTATCCATGAATTACTTTGGTTCATTATAACATAGGAAATAGATTGATCATTTCAAGCTTCAGATCCAACTCACAGATGTTTCGGAATTTTACGTTCACCATTACATATTTGAAAATAAGTGCGCTCTTATGAGAAACATCAAAGCTTGATTATTGGGGAATTTTAATGGGTGAAACAGCATTAACACAGGGTTTTTCGGGTACCCCTGGTGCGTCCTGTAATGGCCATATGAATGAAATGTCCTCCAGATTGTACATTCACCGTAACACAGCGGCATACCGGCTGGACAAACCAGGGAGGATCAAGGGCATTCCGCTCAAGGACCCGGAAAACCTGCTGCTGCTAAATCTGGTTTTCCTGTTCCGCAGGCTGCTCGAAGCAGAGGTGGGGGAGCTTTCCGGTAATTGCCTCCTAACTCTGGACTTACAGAAGCCGTTATCGCACATCTTAATTCCGAATTAAAAACACAGTCTGCACTTCGCATGCAGGCTGTGCTTGATTTATAACCTCTTCTTCATGATATTCGTCTGAAATGGGCGACGTAAGGGAGGTACTATTGTTGGAAAGTAAGCTGGAGGATATCTCTAACTCATGATTAAGCCAGTTCTAGGGCGAGTTGCTCTAAACCAATGCAAACATAATATGAAGATAATGACTATATCAACAGCATCTCCACCATAGTACATGAGCATGCCTCCAACCCTGGCTTGATCCAAAGGTACACCAGTAGGCGGGTGTGCATAGATCAGCTTGGACAACATGCCATGACCTGCTAAAGAAATCACTAGTATGATGGAGCGGTACAAAAAGGAGAGCCGGTGGGGCATGGGGTCTATGTAAATAATGGACATGGTAAACAGATAACCTGCTGCGAATATGTGGAAATGAACAACGAGATACAGAAGTGTATTCTCATGCATGAGTGAGTATACGTTTGTAGTGTATAGTATCCAGAGTCCTCCAATATTAAGGAGCGAAGTGATCATAGGGTGAGTCAATATCCGGGACGGCCAACTTCGCAGAAGACGTGTAAGACGCCTGGCTAATGGTGTGCTTAGCGATTTCAGCAGAAGAGTCATCGGTGCGGACAACACCATAAGCAGTGGTGCAAGCATACCCAAAAGTAAATGACTGAACATGTGGGCCACGAAATCAGTATGGGCCAGATCTGCAAGAGGTCCCGCAACGGCCATAACCGCCAAAAGAGTGCCAATGGACCAGAGAACAGTCCGGTATATTGGCCAGGATTTCTTACGAATGGAACGGACTGCAGCATAAATATACATCCCAAACGCGAGTGCAAAAGGTAGTGCCAGAATCAGCTCAGGTACCATCCCCGCCATATGATCCAGCTCAGTTCCATGGTGATCATGAATGTGAGTATTAATGTTCATAGGAGTGAGCCTTTCCTGAGAATGGTCTGCTTCTTGTGCGATACATAAGACTGAGCCCCGTCAGGAACATTAGAGCAGCAAGGACGTTCCATACCAGGTCATAGAGAATAACATTTTCCACATAACGAATTTGATGAATTCCCATGAGTTTGTGTTGAATGAGTCCATCATACAACTGGAAGCTACCCGCTCCAAAAAGAAGGCCTCCCCACCATCTCGTAAGCCAAAATGCGTTTCGTCTTCGAAGATCTGCATACATAAACAATCCTCCGATGGTAGCGAACCAACTAAAAGCGTGAAAAAGACCATCTGAAATCAGACCAACCTCTGTGGTCGCCTTGTCATAAAAATGATGCCAGTGCAGCAGCTGATGGAAAACGGTCTCATCGATAAAGGCAACCAAACCAATGCCGAAGAGAATCCCAGACCATAGGTTACGATTCGAATAAACGAAGCGATTCATTATATTCGGGTCCGAATTTTCGTTTTCAGCTTTGCTCGGCATGATAATTCACCTCCACCCAAAAAAATACTTTATTATCCAATATACCCATATGAATGAATTGTACTCAGTTTTAAAACAAACCAGTATGAAAATGCCCGAATGAACATTTAGACCGCTAATACAGCGGCTTTTTTTGTTTTAAAGAGTAAGTTCTTGTCTCTGTCTCGGGCGAACTTGGATCAGAAGGCTTCCTTTTAAAAGGACTCTAAAAGTTAGGGCGAGGATAGTTCCATTAGATGTATAATCATGGCAGTAAATAGGTATGTATTGATGTCGAAATTCGGTGTCTAACAAAGATAATCTTTTAAAATAAGGGCGGAGGCGGTATATGATGAAAGAAGCCATTTATTTAATTACAGGAGTTATGGCCTCTGGAAAGTCAACGGTATCGGAGCTGCTGGCTTCCAAGCTGGGAAAAGGTGTTCATCTACGTGGGGATATATTCCGTCGCATGATTAGTTCAGGACGCGAAGAAATGTCCGCTGAACCTTCCGAAGAAGCTGTCCGTCAATTATATTTACGTTACCGGTTAGCTGCGAATGCCGCAAAGACCTATTATGACTATGGATTTTCTGTTGTTTTGCAAGATAATTACTATGGAGGGGCACTACCCTATATGATGGAGCAGCTTAAAGATTACCCGCTTCAGGTGGTTGTGCTGTGTCCAAATGTTGAGGTGGTAAAAGAGCGAGAAAAAGGAAGGGGAAAAGTCGGGTATACCGGATTTACGGTAGAAAATTTGTATTCGGATTTTTTGAAGGAAACACCGAAAATCGGATTTTGGCTGGACAGTTCGGAGCAGTCACCAGAGCAATCGGTGAAAGATATTTTACTGCACTTCGGCGAAAATGAATCCATTTAATATTATCGACATATGACTTGTTTTCAACTCAAGGTTGTGTGCAGGTTTAAGGCCCACGTATGCTGCTTAATAACAGCATACGTGGGCCTTTTGGTTGTATTGCTGCATGCTTGCATGAAGCAATAAAGGTTGTTCATTGGCATTCAACAAAGCAAGGGAAGTGAATAAAGGGGCTGTTCATGCCTGAGCAAAGGATGGAAAAACGCAGCAGCAGAAATTGATTCTGGGAAGCTAATGGTTTGAAGAGACTAATCTGCTAAAGATAATTTACACATTAATGTTATCGAAGGAAGGTATAATCCAGGTTTTTGGATTATTTAGGGCTGCGACATCGAGTCATACATAGAAGGTGAGCTGATAAGTTCTCACACCCGCTTGTTATAGACTCTCATTGCAAGAATATATGCGACCAGCAGGACCCCGACACACCATGCCAAAGCAACCCATATCTCATTGCCTACCGGTTGATCTAAGAGCAGCGCACGGATCGCTTCGACAATGGAGGTTACTGGTTGGTTTTCGGCAAAGACACGAACAACCGTAGGCATCGATTCAGTTGGTACAAATGCAGAGCTGATAAAAGGAAGGAATATAATGGGGTAGGAGAAGGCACTTGCGCCATCCACGGATTTTGCGGACAGTCCTGCTATCGCAGCGACCCAGGTTAATGCCAGTGTAAATAAAGTGAGTATGCCTGCTACGCCAAGCCATGAGAGGATACCGGCTGGTGAACGAAAACCCATGATGAGTGCAACCAAAATAATGACGGCTACGGAAATGGCGTTAGAAACCAGCGAGGTCAGGACATGCCCCCATAACAAGGTGGAACGTGAAATCGGCATGGAGTGAAACCGTTCAAATATGCCCCGCTGAACATCGATAAACAGGCGGTACGCCGTGTAGGATATTCCGCTGGCGATTGCTATGAGCAGTATACCGGGCAATAGATAATTGACATAGTTGTCCGTCCCGGTTTGAATCGCACCGCCAAACACATAGACGAACAGCAGCATGAAGGCAATCGGCATGATTGTAACCGTAATAACGGTGTCCATGCTGCGAAGAATATGGCGCAACGAACGTCCCAGCATTACGCTCATATCACTGAAAAAATGTTTTTTTACCGTTTCCATTTAATTGGCCTCCTTTTTGCCGATGACTGCGAGGAATATATCTTCAAGTGTAGGCTGCTTTTCGACGTACTCCACTTTTGCAGATGGAATCAACTTCTTCAGATCGGAGAGCGTGCCGCTGGCGATAATTCTGCCCTCATGGAGAATGGCTATTCGGTCAGCAAGCTGCTCAGCTTCCTCCAGATACTGTGTAGTCAGAAATACTGTCGTACCGCCATCCGACAGCTCTTTAACAATCTTCCATACCTCAATGCGTGCTTCGGGGTCCAGCCCGGTTGTTGGCTCGTCGAGAAAAATGATCTGTGGTTTTCCCACGAGGCTTAGAGCAATGTCGAGTCTGCGACGCATCCCGCCCGAATACGTCGATACCCTGCGGTCCGCAGCATCCGTCAGACCAAAGCGTTGAAGCAAGTCTTCTGCAATCTGACGCGGATTGTGAAGATATCGCAGTTTGGCAATCATGATCAGATTTTCCCGTCCGGTTAAAATTTCGTCCACCGAGGCAAATTGACCGGTCAGGCTGATCGCCTGCCGTACATGGTCAGGATTGGTTGCAACATCGAATCCGTTCACGGTCGCAGTTCCACTGTCTTTTTGAAGCAGTGTGGCGAGAATTTTGACAACGGTTGTTTTGCCAGCACCATTGGAACCGAGCAGGGCGAAGATGCTGCCCTTTTCCACTTCGAAATCCACGCCCTTAAGGACGTGCAGCTGTTTGTAGGATTTTTGCAGGCCAATCACTTGAATGGACTTGTTTTGCACAGGATCTCCTCCTTAGATAACCGTAACTTTGGACACATTGGCTTCCATACCTTTGAGAGCAGCATAAGTGAGTTTATCCATCATTGCACCGTCAAAGCAGACGGTCTTGATCACCCGATAATACTTGTTGGACCATGAAGACGTTGGAAAGGATACGTTTTTGAGTGTAGCGTTTTGAAATGAAACTTCGTTCAATGCCACCTTGTCAAACTTGACCCCGGTAAAGGTTTGCCCATCAAAACGCTGCCCGCTCAGATCGGAGGACTTGAACTCCACACCGTCAAAGATACAGTTATGGAAAATAGCCTTTCTAAGATCAGTTAAGGAGAACGCAACGTCAGTCAGTCTGACATTTGTGAATTTGGCCCCGTCCATACCCGACTTGCTGAAGTTCGTGCGTACAAGAACGGATTGACTGAAGCTTGCATTTGCTAGGTCCAGTGTAGAGAGGGTGCAGTCCGTCAGATTGGCGCGGTCAAAATTGGCATCCCGGACATCGCTGCTAATAAAAGAACTACCAGTCAAATCTGCATCCCTGAAATTGGAGCCTCGCAGCGCACTGGACTTGAATTGTCCTTTATGCGCGGTAACACCAGCAAAATCGCTCGTTGACAGGTTACTTGCGTTAAAGTTTGTCACTACCTGCCGTTCCAGTGAACGGGAGAGGTTGGCAACCTCCTGCACGGTCTGTTCAATATCGCCGATGCTTTCAATGGTCATCTCAAAAGCAGTTTCATCATCTTTGCCCTCAGCCTTGAGGTCACGGAACCTTTCTTGCAAATCGGAGTGCAGGTCTGCTTTTAATTCGGTGACACTTTTTACCTCATCGTACGGTGCAAAGACTCCGTTCAAATAGTGAGTGAGCTTTTCATTCATAACCTCAACACTCCTTATAATAAGTTTTCAAGCACACGTTTCGCGTACTCCCAGTTTTCTTTGTTGCTGGCATGTGTTGCTTTGCCCTTTTCGGTAATCCTGAAATACTTACGGCGTCCACCTTGAGATTCATCGCCCCAATACCATTCGATATCACCCTCCGCTTCAAGTCGCCGAACGCTGGAGTACATGGTAGCTTCTTTTAATTCGTACTCACCGCCTGAGCGCTCGGCAATCATTTTGACAATCTCGTACCCATATCTGTCAGCTTCGGATAAGAGCCGTAAAATCATTGTATCGGTATGGCCGCGTAGTAGGTCGGATGTAATTTTGTTTTGGCTCATGTAATCACCTCGCAATTGTATAATACGTCATATTACTGTGACTGTCAAGGTAGTATTATAATCAAATTACCTTGAGTGAAAAATTGTACGTTTATCCCATCATGTTATTCAATCGTTCCTTTTCGTTATAGAAATTATCCCGACATGGATTGGTGCACGGGCTGAGAGTAGAGAGAGCGTGATAAACATGAAAAAACCTCTCTTGACGTTCATGTGGTCATGACGATAGGAGAGGTTGGTTTTTCACTTGTTATTGAGTAATGAAATGATAAGAGATGAATCAAAAGATGAGTCGGTTTAGCCGACGGGACTTAACGTAAGCAACCGTTTCAGATTGTCATCAATAAATTTGTTATCGGCAGGGTTAATCCCACGACCGGCGAAATGTCCCCAAATCGAATGAATCGGCTGATAGTCAGCATTAGGAATAAGGCCAGCCTCGTACTCGTTGTCTTCCGCCGTGCAGAAGAGATCCGTGCTACCTGGCATAATGCAGGCGAGCGCTTTAATACTGCTTAGCGCATGCTCGAAATTTCCGTTATAGAGGGGATTATCACTAATATCAGCATGTTGGCCTGTCCATGACATGGCGAGAACATTGTGCGGATCCATAGTCATGAAGACTTCTTCCCAGAAGCCTGCCATAAAATCTGTTAATGAGTCGAAACCAAGCTCACGGTAGAGTTTCCTTCTATAGAAAGCCTGTGAAAATCCCCATCCCGCGTAAACCCGGCCAGCCCCGCGCATGTCTGCAGTGGTCAAATGATTGAGTTGATTCGAATCAAATTGCACGGCTGACAGGAGGGGGGCACATACTCCTTCCATGACCGCAAACGTGTGAGGCCATGTTTTGGCCACGCCGGCAAAAGGCGCGATTCGCTCCACCATATCGGGATAACTTGCCCCCCACTGGAATGCTTGAATACCTCCCATGGACCACCCTACGACGAGTGCAATCTTTTGAATGCCGAATAGTTCGGTAACCAGCCGATGTTGCAGAACAACATTGTCATAGATGGTTACCTTCGGAAAGTTCGCACGGTCGTATGGAGGAGGCGTGTTACTGGGAGACGAGGACAATCCGTTACCTAACAGATTCGGAACGATGATAAAATATTTTTCCGGATCGAGTGCCATGCCATTTCCGATTAACCATTCATTTTGTACATGCTGGTCGCCAAAAGCCGTTGGATAAACGACAACATTATCTTTCTCCTCATTCAATTTACCGTAAGTCTTGTAAGCAAGAAAAGCATTTGGTAACGTCACGCCCGATTGCAAGGTTACATCACCCAAATTAAAAATGTCGTAGTCCATGATTTAATCTCTCCCTTCAAATATAACCAATCCTTAAGTGTGTTTCTTGTACTCAGTATAGGACCGTGGTACTCTCAATAAAAGTGATTAAAAATTAATATAGTGTTCAATATTATTGATAGTAAGAGGAGGATAAGCGGATGGAATTACGCCAATTGAATATGTTTCGCACAGTCGCATCGACCCTGAATTTCAGCCGGGCAGCTGAAGCCATGGGTTATGTACCTTCGAATGTCACAATGCAGATCAAGGCTTTGGAAGATGAGCTCGGTGTTCGGCTCTTTGACCGCTTGGGCAAGCAGCTTGTTCTCACGGGAGCGGGAGAACGCTTCTTAAATCATATTCAGAGTGCTCTCGATAAACTGGATGAAGCTCGAAGCGCCGTTCATGACGATGAACAATTAAGTGGAACCTTAACGATCAGTGCCAATGAGGTTCTATGTGCCTACCGGCTTCCAGTGGTCTTTCGTCTTTTCCGCTCACGGCATCCGGGAGTTCGCCTGATCTTCCGCTCTGTTCCCAACCAACAACTGAAGCAAACGCTTTTTGAGGGGACCGCAGATGTGGTCTTTATGTTGGATGAACCCATCCTCTCTACAGGACTTGCAGTGGAACCGTTGGTGGAAGAGACATTCCGTTTCTACGCTGCGCCGGATCACCCACTTGCGCAGCATACGGTATTAAAGCTTGAAGATTTTCACGGTCAAGTGTTCCTGACCAATGAGAAGGGCTGTACATATCGAACCATGTTTGACCGGGCATTTGAGAAAAAGGGGATTGATACCATTACACATTTGGAATTTCAAAATGCCGAAGCGATTAAGCAATGTGCCATGGCTGGAATAGGTATTGCGTTCCTGCCGGAATTAACAACGGAAGCCGAAGTAGATCGGGGTGAACTTATCGTTCTTCCTTGGAAAATTGCTGACTTGCACGTGTATACACAAATGTTATGGCATAAGGACAAGTGGCTTTCACCCATGTTGTTATCTTTTCTGGAAGCAGCAAGGGAGGTCATTGCGAAGGAGGAAGGGTTTGATCATTTTTAAAGCTAAGGTGATCCGTAAGCGCTGAACGACGGATTAAGGAATGACGGACAGATGTTGAAATCTTCAATGAGAAAGAAGGATCAACGTCTGTCCGATAACCATAATGGGAATGACATCAAAAGGTTAAGTTAGTAATTATAATGGCACATCTACCGCATAACGATCGCGTAGAATGGACAGATGGTGCAGTTCATGTCCAACCAGAACATAAGCAATGGATCGAGCTGAAGCAGGATTATCACTAACAATTCCTCTACGCAGCCAGGCTTCCGGCGAGATGTGACGAAGCATGAGCAGGGTGGAGCGGCGTGCGGCCGCATATTCTTCGTTTAGATCGGCCACGGTGTAAGCATCGAATGGATGACTTTGCATAAGGACATCCTGATCGTAACCGGGATGATTTGCTTGGTCGCCTCTGGCGATGCGAAGCAATCGGCTGCTCATAATACGTTCATTATCCGTCAGGTGGCCAATGATCTCTTTTACGCTCCATTTGCCTTCAGCATAACGGTAATTCGCTTGCTCCTCAGTCAATGAGGACAGAACGGATTGTACGATATTGGATTGCTGCTCCAACCGTTCGATGATATTCCCTTCGGGAACCAGTTTTATGTATCCTTCATAATAAGCTGCATACTCCTCTGTCGTTGGTCTTTCAAGCATGGTAGCGCCTCCTTTGGATTTCTAGCTCTGGATTTAATTGTAGTATATGCTTGGACATATTCTCAACCTTTCAATGGCAGGAAGCTGCTCCTTTATGGTGTTAATATTTAATAGGGTGAATTAATTCTAGAGCAGAATCCGGACGAAATGAACCTTGCTTTCTTCACGAATAAGGTCCTCGCTTGTTGTTAAAGAACCTTTTGTGTGTTATCTTTCGGCCGCCTTACATATTGACAAGTTGATAGAGCAGCTTCGTGTTTCACATCCGTTTCACGTTATCGTCTTACATTCAAACATGTGATGGTATAATAGAAAGGTCGCTAAATACGTTGCTGTGTTGACCACAGTGGTAGCGAGATCGCTAACAGGAGTTTATTTCAATAAAGGAATGATATTACATGACAGATTCGCTGAGACAAGATATCCGGGATCGATTAGCCCAAAAGGATTACCATTGCGAGAAAGAGTATACGTTATCGATTCTTAGCGGCAAATGGAAAGTGGTTATTTTATGGCATTTGGGAGTGGAAGGCCCTCATCGGTTTAGCGATTTACAAAAGCTCTTTCCTAAAATTTCACATAAAATGTTGACAAGCCAGCTGCGTGAGCTAATTGAGGATGGCATAGTTCATAGAGAAGTCTATCCGGATGTCCCTCCCAAGGTTGAATATTCGATGACAGAAGTAGGAATGAGCATACTGCCCATCGTTGAAATGATGTATACTTGGGGTCTGAATCGGCTAAGTCAGCTTAAGGAAGAAATCAAGTAAATGGATGTGGCAGTTACCGTTTGGTAACCACCGCACCAAAAAGTGCATGCTTTTCATTTAAAGTAAGGGCAGTTAGAATGGAATAGAAGTTGAGAACGATTGTTTTTAACGCTAGGTTTTAATTCAATTTAACTTATCTAAGATTCAAAGGAGCGAACAATAATATGCAGTCCATAGCAGGGAAAGTAGCATTAATTACAGGAGCGGGTCGCGGGATTGGTCGCGCGATTGCCATTGCATTTGCACAAGAGGGCATCCACGTAGGCCTTGTAGGCCGTACGCTTGAGAATTTGCAAAAGGTCAAGGAAGAACTTAAACCGTACAATGTGAACGTAGCGATTGCTGCAGCTGATGTGGCCGATCTGGATTCCATTACAGCAGCAGTAGAGTCTGTACGGGGAGAGCTCGGAGCGATCGATATTCTAATCAACAATGCGGGTATTGGCAAATTCGGCGGATTCATGGAGTTAACACCGGAAGAATGGACCAATATCATTGATGTCAATGTGAAGGGTGTATATTACACGACCCGTGCGGTATTGCCAGAGATGATGGAGCGCAACGCAGGTGATATCATTAACATTTCATCTACGGCTGGACAAAAAGGGGCGCCGCTTACGAGCGCGTATACTGCATCTAAAGCGGCTGTGAATGGACTCACCGAGTCCTTGATGCTTGAAGTACGCAAGAAAAACATTCGTGTCACGGCTCTGACTCCTAGTACCGTTGCTACGGATATGGCAGTCGAGCTCAAGTTGACGGACGGCAATCCGGACAAGGTGATGCAGCCTGAAGATCTTGCAGACCTGATTGTGGCACAACTGAAGCTGCACCCACGCGTATTGCTGAAGCATGCGGGTCTATGGTCAACAAATCCGTAAATGGATAGAAGCAAAAGTACATTGTAAAAATTAAAAATGTACACTAGGAATATACAAAAATAAGTCGCTGCTTAAGCGGCTTATTTTTGTTTTTGCAACGTTCTGGCCTAGTCACACAAATACCCGATAATATTTTCTACTGTACAAGGTGTTCCAGTTCAGGCTGCAGTTTATTCCGCAGAATAAACATCATGGCCGCACCAACGAGGAAAGCAACAGCATCCGCAATAACAAGTGACCAGACCACGCCATGGAAGCCGTTCATATGACTCGCAATGAAAAGCACAGGAATCAATGTAACTCCTTGAATAATGGACATAACAAAAGCAGCGGTTCCTTGGGCAGTTGCCTGGAAAATGCCTGTGAACAGCGTCGTCATTCCTGAGATGAACAGGGACAGAAATGTCACATGCAGAATATAGCTTCCCATTTCAATGAGCTGCGGATCACTCGTGAATAGTCCGATTAAATGATCAGAGATCAGATAAACGATGATGCCGAACCCGGCGGCTAGAACGAGAATGCTTTTAATCGTAAATCCAATGGTTTGTTTCATACGCAGCTTGTTTGCCGTAAACGTGAAAGCAATTAATGGCACAACTCCTTCACATAACCCCATTAGAATAAATTCAGGAAACTGCAGCAAACGTGATGCTATTCCGTATCCCGCTACAGCCTGATCCCCATAGTCGGCAAGAAAATGGTTCAAGAAAAGCGACATGGCCCCCAGGAAGATACTCATGATAAAGACAGGAACACCAATTTTGAATACATTGCTCAGGATGTCTTTGCTTGCCTTGAACCATTTGGCAGAAATGGTTAGTAAACGGCTTTTATACCCCATATGAAAGGCGTAGAATGCACTCGCAACCAGGTTGGAGATCACGGTAGCAGAGGCTACACCAATAACGCCCCAGTGAAAGACGTAGATGACTACCGCATCAAGTATGATATTAACGACAACACTGAGGATCATGCCGACCATCGACGTGATGGCCGCTCCTTCGGAACGTACGATATTTTCCAGTGTGAAAAACAGGATTACAAATGGCGAGCCAATCAGCATAACGGTGACATAGTCTTTTGTGAAACCAAATGATTCTGTTGTTGCACCAAGACCATGAACGATGGGATCGATCAACGGAAGACCGATGGCCATGACCAGCAAACCGAGAGCTAAACTGCTGTAGAACGCAAAGGAAGACACATGTTTTATGTCATCATATTTCTGCTCGCCCAGCAAACGAGAAATAAAGGTGCCACTCCCTATGCCAATCAAGTTACCTAACGCCATGATGGCGGCAAACAAAGGCAAGGTTAGGGCAAGAGCGGTTAACATCGCAGTATTGCCCAGCGTACCGAGAAAATAGGCGTTCAAGATGGAGTATATAACGTTCATTGACGTGCCGAGCATCATGGGGATGGCAAAGTGAGCTACGGCTTTGGTGATTGGTGCTTTTTCGAAATAATGGAGGTTTTCTGCATCCATGTGGGTCACTACCTTCTTATTGTAATTTAGTATTGCTGACAATCTAACAGTGTTAGTTTGTGCCTTACAGTGTAAGATGATATCATGAGTGTATGAACCTGTAAAGTAAAACTTACACTGTTAGATAAAGGGCGGATATAAATGAAAAAACAACAGCCACAAATTTCGGAAGATAAAATATTGGAAGCCTCGTGGGAACTTCTGGGGGAAGAGGGCATCGAGAAATTCAGCATGAGACGATTAGCCGATCGTTTGGGGATTCAGGCACCATCTATTTACTGGTATTTCAAGAGCAAGCAGAATCTCTATCAACGTCTGGCTAACCAGATATCGAAAATCATTCTGGAGGATTTCAATTCGGAGGGGAATTGGAAAGAGCAGTTGGAGGAATTAGCCAAAACCATTCGAAGTGTGTTGAGTCGTTACCCCTGCTCGACGCAGCTCATGATGATGACGCTGCCCCATGAACCTGACATGATCCGATTCACCAACCGTATGTTGCTTTGCGTCGAATCGACCCCACTTGAGCAAGAGCAGAAATTGCAAGCCGTTATAACGCTTACAAACTATGTGTTCTATTTCGTTTTGGATGATTATCAACATCAGCGTAATATCACCGTGATGCTGGAGGATGAGGGAGTGGCTCCGGGCGGGCAGATGAACGAACTTCTGGACTCCATGACTGAGGCAGAAGCGGGACTATTCCGAGGAATGTACAAAAGCGGACTTTTTGAGGTAATGGGGACCGATCAGGCTTTTGAATTTGGTTTGAAGTTGATTCTGATGGGGATTGAGCAGGTTATCAAGGAGCATGAGAAGTAAATCGATATTCACTGCTCATCTGGGGATGAAGTTGCCCCGGCAGACCTCACGATGCGCTGCGCATAACGTGCAACGAAATAGAGACAGTCTATATTAGAGAAGTGACTGCCAAGGTACATTTCCTTGTTGGATTGTAAACTGAAAAAGCTGATGCGGGTGATAAGACCGTATCAGCTTTTTTTATGTTGAACGCCCATAATTCGACTCTTTAATGAGTGTCTGCAACCAATCGTCAACAGTAGTATCCCATTTCAACCTTACCGTTTAATGCCCTTTTCGTGGACAAATTTCTTCAGTACCGAAAAATCCTCTGTCACCTTCTTAAAAGGCAAAGTTTCCAGCACCTGTTCCCGGTAATTCTTCCTGGCTGCTGCGCTAAGACGAGAGTCAAGGATGCTGAGCACGCCAAGGTCCGTTTCGCTGCGAATCAATCGTCCCGTTCCTTGCCGTAAACGAAGAAGCATGTCCGGTACAAACACGTCCATGAACGAATTGTCCGATAAAGTGGCCTTATACTCATAGATGGGATCGGACGGAACAGGGAAGGGCAGACGAAAAACAATGACTTGTGACAGGTCAGGACCCTCGATATTTACACCTTCCCAGAAAACGCCTGTACTAAGCAGCACACCTTTACTTCCCCGGAATTCAGCGATTACCCCATCTTGGGAAGATCCCTCCTTCTGAACATGTACCGCCCATGGATATTGACTCTTATCTGAGATCAACTTCTGATGAACATACTTCATGTCTTCCTTGGCAGAAAAAAGGACTAATGTTCTACCTTGGGTTAGATTACAGAGTTGAATCATTTCGTGGTAGGCTGCTTCAAGATACAGCTCGCGCTGATCGTAATGATAGGTTGGAACCTTGTTCGAGATGTACATCAT
Source organism: Paenibacillus sp. PvP094 (assembly GCF_040546835.1). Lineage (NCBI taxonomy): Bacteria > Bacillati > Bacillota > Bacilli > Caryophanales > Paenibacillaceae > Paenibacillus > Paenibacillus sp. PvP094. Next base: position 4,660,238 of record NZ_JBEPOM010000001.1, read on the forward strand.
GGCATGGTTCGTGTAATCAAATGGAGAGGGTTTGCGGTCCATATAATCGCCCCTGTAACCAAGCGATTGTGTTAAATAAGAATATTGTTCCTCCAGCGTATCTCCGCCTTGACACATCGTGGCCGACGTAAGAATTACAGACGTCTTACCGTTAAATAACGTATGTTTCAGAAACTGGCTTATATCTTTGGGACAGATGCTGATCGTGGTTGCCCGAAGTGTCCTACTTGCCCAACTAAGATGATTTTCCTCTGTGTTAGCCAAGACATCCATAAGAGATATAAGCCCGTTCATAGCTTCATAAACTTCGTCAATCTCCCGCTCGTTGCGTGAGGTCAGAACCGATAAGCGAAGACTAAGGTCCTTCAAATGTTGGGAGACTTGGCGAAATGGTATGACTTGCATCTCAGAAATCTGGATACGGTCACTATCCTGTTTGGCCTCTCGGAGCAGGTCAGCGTCGATTTGTTTGAAAATATGCTGAGCACATCTTTTGATAAATTTGGATTGGGAAAGGAGAGTCTTGTCCATAGACTGCTTCATGAGCAATTGCACCGTGTCGTCCAGTGTACGGCAGATGCCTCTTAATGTGAACTCCAGCGTCCTTGCGTCTCTAACTTTGGCCTCCAGATTATGAGCTTCATCAATAATGATTAGAGCTGGTCTTTCTGTAATGATGCCCCGTGTTCCTTCTTTTTTCTTCATCAGATCCCGGATAAGCAGGTCCTGATTCACAATTATAAAATCAATCTCGCTTGGCCTTGCATTAATTTTGGCTCGCATTTCGTAAAACATGCATCCATTTTTATGATGACATCGTTCGAATTGGCAATCATTTACGGACACGTTAGACCATTCGGTATCACTAATTCCACCTTGGATGTCTGCTCTTTCATCAATTTCATAATTGATTACTCGCTGAGCAAGGGTGGACAAGGGGGAATTGGGATCATCTGGCTTGAACAACTCCGCAGCCCTGTTTCGGCAAGCATACTGGCCCATGCCTTTCCCTACGACAGAGCGAACTGTAGTGAAGCCGAGCCGGCTGCCGATGACGCGAAGATCCTTATGTATCTGTTCCGAAAGCTGAATGGAGGATGTGGCGATAATAATGGGCTGTTGTGAAACCTGATTAATGAGCAGACTGGGGATGAGATATCCAAAAGACTTCCCGATACCCACGCCAGCTTCAATCATGGCATTACGCCCGTTAACATAGGCATCCGTTATATCCAGAGACATATCCTGCTGCCCAATCCGCTCGCGAAGACCCATTCGGGGAAAACGGTCATACACCCGAAAGATGCCTTCCACAAGCGAGCGTTCGAGGTCCTTTTTCGGTTTGCGTTTCTGTGATTTAGAGAGTTCATTTAACCAGTTCAAAACAATCACCTCACTTCCCAATGTAAAATCTTCCTCTTCGTCTATTTTTAGTGAAACCCTAATTATCTTAGATGAGTCATTTACAGTCAAGTGTACATAAGCGATGATTAAGTCCATGGCTATAAAACGCAACTAAACGGATATCAATAGCGTCTATTTATCTTACATAGAACAGCAACAGGAGTGAAACAAATGCAGCTAAAAATGATAGGCATATTCGGCGCCGTTCTCGGCTCTATGCTCATATGGGCGGGAAATGCAGCAGCGGAAGAGCGCTTTAACGACCTACAATATTCGAAGTGGGCAGAAGACGGTATTGAGTACATGGCGAAGCGGGGAACCGTCGCAGGGTACGGAGATGGGAAATTTAAACCCGCAGGGCTTGTCACAAGGGCCCAAGCTGTCACCTTCCTGGTGCGGGAGCTATATCCGGAACAGCTTGAGAAGCCCGCTGAAGGTACGACTTACTCGGATGTTCCAAAGACACACGCCTTTAATAAAGAAATTGCGATAGCTTCTAAAAATGGACTTGCCAGCGGATTCCCGGACGGCTCCTTCCGTCCGGATGCACCGCTAAACCGCGCTGAAACTGCAGCTTTCTTAACACGCGCATATTCTCTATCGGAAGGCAAGCAAACCGCCAATTGGTCCGATACGGAAAATCATTGGGCAGCAGCGCCCATTCTCGTCATGAGCTCCAATGGTTTGGTCGGCGGATATTCAGATGGCACCTATCGTCCGAATCAAACGGTTACGCGAGCAGAATATGCCGTATTTATGTCACGATTAATTCAGTTTGAACGCCAGGCAGCCATTCAGGCACAGGATTGGGACAAGCTCATTTCTTATATGACCGTGAGTGAGCAGGTCGGTCAGATGCTTATGCCTGACATTCGGCAGTGGAATGGTAAAGTGACCACGACCGTTAATGAAGGGTTGAAAAGCAGTATCGATAATCAGGATCTGGGCGGATTAATCCTGTTCGATAAAAATATTGTAGACACTCGGCAGGTCACAACATTTACGCACAATCTTCAAATGGAAGCAGGGGACATTCCGATGTTTCTTGGCATTGACCAGGAGGGAGGCGTTATTAAGCGAATCCCTGGCGGCACCAATTTGCCGGGTCAAATGGCTCTAGGCGCAACCGGAGATTCGGCCCTGGCCGAAGCGGCCGGACAACTGACAGGAGAAGAGCTGAAAGCACTGGGGCTGAACATCAACTTTGCGCCAGTACTCGATATTAACAGCAATCCGGACAATCCGATCATCGGTATGCGTTCATTCAGTTCAGATGCAGATTTGGTTACCAGACTTGGTCTCGCAACGATAACAGGGCTGCATCAATCGGGCGTGGTTGCGGCAGTTAAACATTTTCCAGGACACGGGGACACGATGGTGGACTCCCATCTCGGATTGCCGGTCCTGACGCATAACCGCGAGCGGCTCGATGCGGTGGAGCTGAAACCTTTTCAGGCGGCAATCGAAAACGGGGTGGAGATGATCATGACTGCACACATTGCTTTTCCTGCCATAGACAGCGAACAGGTCACATCGCTTAAAGACGGACAACGCGTGCCTGTTCCTGCCACGTTATCCAAAAAGGTATTGAATGGTCTGCTTCGGGAAGAGCTGGGATATGAGGGGATCATCATTTCAGATGCGTTCACTATGGATGGGATAGCGGAGCATTTTGGCGAAGACCAAGCGGTAGAACGGGCGGTCAACGCAGGTGTGGATATCATCCTAATGCCGCAGGATTCTGCTGCTGCTCATCAAACACTGGTGAACGCGGTGAAGAACGGAACGATTCCGATGGAAACCATCCATGCTTCAGTCGAGCGTATTTTGGAGCTGAAAGCGAAGTATGGCTTGTTTGAACGCAGTGAAAGCCTTACGTCTAAGCTAGCCGGGCTTAACAATGTTATCGGTTCACAGGGACATCGCGAGGTGGAGCGGGAAATTGCAGAGCGAGCCGTGACCCTGTTGGCCAGCCGTGACGGTATGCATCCGGATTCATTCCAACGAGGAGATCGGGTCGTAATTGTTGCAGTGGAAGAAGAGCAAGCCAAGCAGCTTGAGAGACAGTTGAAGCAGGTTTCAAATAACCTGTCGTTAAAGACGGAAATTGCCCTAATTGGACAAGCACAAACGAAAGATACGGTTGCCAAAGCCGATTATGTCATCCTGGCTTCCTACCAGTTCCGTAACGTAGCCAGCCAATTTGGATGGAGCGCTTATCAAGCCTTAATCAATGAGATGAACACTCGAAATCAACGCTACACGCTGTTGTCACTCGGCAACCCTTATGAAACGATATATCTGAAGAACATTCGCTCAGGACTTGCTGTTTATGGCAAACAGGAGCCCAATACAGAAGCCGGAATCAACGTGCTGCTTGGCCATCAAGAAGCTACCGGCAAGTTGCCAGTGAAAACGAATTAAAACATATTGAAAATATTCAAAAAAATAATCAAAAGACGGATTCCAGCATACGGAGTCCGTCTTTTGATTTTAATCTTTGGATTCACCAGTGGAAAAAATTAATTGATATTTTTGTAATAAACCAAATGGTCCGTCCATTCATCATATTCGTGTATGAAGCATTGCGAAGAAGAAAAGTGGACTACATAGCTGTTTTATCGTGTTTGGATAATAATGACATTGACATATGTGTCATTTTCCAAAATAATAGAATGTAATTGAATACTGGTACCTTTAATTCAGTCCAGAGAGGCTGGCAAGGGCAGCGGATTTTTATAATCACGCGTGAAATAGGGCATATTCCGTTCAGGGATGCTCTGCGTCTTCGCGCGGGTTATGATGCAAAAAAGAGGCTACTTGTCAGTTATGACCTGACGAGTAGCCTCTTTTTTCTGCTTTTTGGTATCAGGACACTTTAAGTTGGGGGTATTCTGATGAGCAAACAAGATCAAGAATTTTCATGGCAGGCAGTGCCAAAAACGCAGAGAAACCATTTTTGGAAGACGTTGTCCGTTATGCTGGGTTTCACATTCTTCTCGGCAAGCATGCTGGCAGGAGGGACGCTTGGTGTCAGCTTAACGTTTATGGAGTTCATTGGTATCGTGCTTGCGGGTAATTTGGTGCTCGGGATCTATACGGGAGCACTGGCACATATCGCGGCGAAGACAGGCTTGTCCACACATTTGCTGGCCAAATATGCATTCGGTGAGAAAGGGTCGTATCTGCCTTCGTTCCTGCTCGGCTTCACGCAGGTTGGATGGTTCGGTGTCGGCGTAGCGATGTTCGCGATTCCCGTGGCCAAAGCGATGGATTGGAATGTGTACCTGTTAATCTTTGTGTTTGGTCTCGCCATGACGGCATCTGCAATCTTCGGTATGAAGTCGCTTGTTATTTTGGGTTATATCGCGGTTCCGGCCATTGCCATTCTCGGGAGTTACTCCATGTTCCAAGGCGCAGACACGCTTGGTGGCCTGCAAGGATTGTTTGATTACACGCCGGCACAGTCGCTCACTGCAGCAGCAGCACTAACCATTTGTATCGGATCATTTATCAGCGGGGGTACGTTAACGCCAGACTTTGCCCGGTTCTCCCGTACGTCACGCCAGGCAGTTACCGCAACAGTCATTGCATTCTTCCTGGGCAACTCGCTCATGTTCCTGTTCGGTGCAGTCGGCGCCATGGCCTATAACCTGGCAGACATTTCGGAAGTCATGTTCCTGCAAGGGTTGATCATTCCTGCGATCATCGTTCTGGGATTGAATATCTGGACAACAAACGACAATGCTCTGTATGCTTCGGGACTTGGTTTTGCCAACATCACTAAAATTTCGAAAAAATTCTTCGTCGTTGTCAACGGCATCGTGGGTACCATCTTTGCGATGTGGATGTATAACAACTTCGTTGGTTTCCTGAATGTACTCGGCGCAGCCGTACCGTCCATCGGAGCCATCATCATTGCAGACTACTTCTTCGTGAAGCGCAGAAATTATAAACCATTTGCCGAGATGACTTTCAAAACGGTAAACTGGATAGCGATGGTCGCTTGGGCGATCGGCGTGGCATTCGCCCAATTGGCACCAGGAGTAACGCCATTAAATGCACTTCTTGGTACAGCGGTGGCTTACATTGTACTCATGTTGATCGTTTCTGCGAAAGAATCTAAAGAAAAGGGGAAAATGAATGATTATACAGAACGCGAAATTGCGGGGTAAAGACGGTCTATGGAATATCGTCGTAAAGGACGGAAAATTCGAACAAATCACGCAGGAGCCAGCTGCTACTGCGAATGAGGAAGTTATCGACGTAGGCGGTTCGCTTGTACTGCCACCGTTCATTGAGCCTCATATTCATCTGGATACAACGTTAACGGCAGGTGAGCCGGAATGGAATTTGAGCGGTACGCTGTTCGAAGGCATTCAGCGGTGGTCCGAACGCAAAGCATTTCTGACGCATGAAGACGTTAAAACACGTTCCAAAACGGCGCTGAAATGGCAAATGGCGCAGGGCATCCAGCATGTGCGTACACATGTGGACGTAACGGATCCAAGCCTGACGGCAGTTAAAGCGATGCTTGAAGTAAAAGAAGAGATGGCGCCTTACATTGACATCCAGCTTGTCGCTTTCCCGCAGGAAGGTATTCATTCCTATCCCAACGGTGTGGAACTGCTTGAAGAATCGCTGAAAATGGGCGTTGACGTCGTGGGAGGCATTCCCCACTTCGAATTCACGCGAGAATACGGCGTCGATTCAATGAAGGTTGCATTTGACCTTGCTGAGAAATATGACCGTCTAATCGACATTCACTGTGATGAAATCGATGATGAGCAATCCCGTTTTGTAGAAGTCGTTGCCAAGGAAGCCTACGAACGTGGACTGGGTTCCCGTACGACAGCGAGTCATACGACGGCAATGGGGTCATACAATGATGCATATACGTACAAGCTGTTCAGATTGCTGAAAATGGCTGACCTGAACTTCGTATCCAACCCGCTGGTTAACATCCACCTGCAGGGACGCTTCGACACGTATCCGAAAAGAAGAGGACTGACTCGTGTCAAAGAGCTGCAGGAAGCAGGTCTGAACGTGTGCTTCGGTCACGATGACATCTTCGATCCATGGTATCCACTCGGTACGGGTAACATGCTTCAGGTGCTGCATATGGGTATCCATGCTTCGCAGCTGCTTGGTTACGATCAGATCGTGAATTCCATTGACCTGATTACCAAAAACAGCGCAAGAACGCTCCACATCGAGGATGTGTACGGCATTGAAGAAGGCAAGCCGGCCAACTTCATCGTTCTGGAAGCAGAGAATGAATATGAAGCCATCCGTAAACAAGCTGGCGTGCTCTACTCATTCAGAGGCGGCCGCAAAATCGCGGAAACGAAACCACGGGATACGTCGATCATTCTTGAAGACGGTTTGGAGAAGGTAACATTTAACAAATAAGCAATGAGAATGTAATGAAATAGGAAATAGGCACATTATACATTAAGCAATGCCTAGCATTAATCAAAAAATCCCCTCGTGGTGACAGGATCAATCAGAAATCACACGTAATCGTGAATTCTTCCTGCCACACATGAGGGGATTTTTTTACTGTTATTAAAGAGACAAAATGCCTCATTATGGGGCTAGTCCATTACAGCTTTTTGTAATCTCGCTACACCTTCCTGTATTTGTGCATCTGACAAATGGGCAAATGATAAATAAATACCAACCTTTATGCCATCCGATGTTGAGCTGCTGACTTCCGAGTAGTGGACCCCTTCCGATCTGGCGGATGCCCGAAAGGCTTCATAAGCTGAGGCTTTTCCTCGCCACCAGCCGAATACGTGCAGACCCGCTTCATTTTCCACCCAATCAAACCATGTAGAGAGCTGCTGATTCAACAGTTTGAGTAACATATGGAACTTGCGGCTGTACAGACGATTCATCCTGCGCAGATGGCGTTCATACTGACCGCTTGTCATAAATGCTGCGAGCGCCCGCTGTTCAATTAGATTGACAGGTCTTGGCTCATATAAAGCCTGAGCTTTTCTAAAGGTGTCTGCCAGGGTGGGAGGGAGGACCACATAACCCAGTCGGACTTCAAAAGGCAATGTTTTGGTGAAGCTTCCAAGGTAAATGACGCGCCCTTCTTTATCGAGTGTTTTCAGAGGTTCAACATGCATTCCGCGGTACCGGAACTCACTGTCGTAATCATCCTCGACAATCATGGCATCCCGGCGATGTGCCCAGTCCAGCAGGGTTTGTCTGCGTTCAAGACTAAGCATTTCGCCCGTTGGAAATTGCCTCGATGGCGTGACAAACAACATACGTGCATCCCAGTTTTGGGGAACCAGTCCCTGACCGTCGAGATTGGCTTCAATCAACTTGGCGCCCGCAGCCATAATGGCTTGAGAAATCCCGACATAACAAGGGCTTTCCGTCACGACATGATCGCCAGGGTCTGCGAGCAACTGAGTGAGCAGCGCTATAGCCTGCATTGAACCTGCAGTAACGGCAATATGCTCCGCATCTACATGAATACCCCGCATTCTCCGCAGGTACGCAGCAATGGATTCTCTTAATTTCGGGTCTCCTGTGGAGCTAACAGAGGCAGAAGCATGGATAACGTTCTCCTCACGATGCCGTATCTCTGCATACAATCGATTATTCCATTCATCGTAAGGGAACTTGGAAAGATCCGGCTGATATTTGCTGAAGTCGATCATTTCGCTATTCTCTTTGCTATGATCACGAACCTGTACCGTTTGTTGAGGGGGCTGCTGCTCAAGCTGCTGGATACGGTTTCCCCAAGCTGACAAGTGATGAGTACAGGATTTTACCTGGTACTCCTCATGGCTTAAATCCGCTTGATAAGCAACAAAGGTACCTCTTCCGTGCTCTGACTGAAGGTAACCTTGGGCAGTTAACGTATCATAGACCTGATTCACGGTTCCTCGGGAAATGTGATATGACGCTGCTAACTCCCTTGTGGAAGGTAACTTTTCGCCGTATACGAGATTACCATCATGAATAGCATCACGAACCGCGTGATAGAGAGCCTTCATTTTAGTATATTGTCGGTTCAAATATGAACTGTACGCTAGATGAAATTGCATAGATCCTCCAATGGTAGTATAAAGTGGTTCAACACATTCAAAGTGGTACAATAAAATCCGGTGATATTGGATCTTTTTATGTATCCATTCTCATTTTATACTAATTCATAGTTTAAGGGGAAACAATAGTGGCATCGAAAAATAGATCATTTACTTTGTTGAAATAAGATGTCCTTTTTGAAATTAATCAAAAGTTAAACTGGGAGGATTACAATCATGCAAACAGGTACAGATCGTGTTAAAAGAGGAATGGCTGAAATGCAAAAAGGTGGCGTCATCATGGACGTCATGAATGCGGAACAGGCTAAAATTGCGGAAGCGGCTGGGGCAACAGCTGTTATGGCTCTTGAGCGGGTACCTTCTGATATTCGCGCAGCTGGCGGTGTAGCTCGCATGGCAGATCCAACGATCGTTGAAGAGGTTATGAAAGTGGTGTCCATTCCGGTGATGGCCAAAGCGCGTATCGGTCATTACATCGAAGCCAAAGTGCTTGAATCCCTTGGCGTGGACTATCTCGATGAGAGTGAAGTACTGACACCTGCAGACGAAGTATTCCATATTGATAAACATGAGTTCACTGTACCATTTGTATGTGGAGCCAAAGATCTGGGAGAGGCTCTTCGCCGCATTGGTGAAGGCGCATCCATGATTCGTACCAAAGGTGAGCCTGGAACAGGCAATATTGTGGAAGCTGTTCGCCATATGCGTCTGATTAACAGCCAAATCCGCAAAGCCCAAAACATGTCCAAGGACGAATTGTATGCTGAAGCGAAAAACCTGGGTGTATCTTATGAGCTTTTGCTTGAAGTACATGAGAATGGCAAACTTCCAGTTGTTAACTTTGCTGCAGGCGGTGTAGCCACTCCGGCAGATGCTGCACTTATGATGCATTTGGGCGCAGACGGCGTATTCGTTGGATCCGGTATTTTCAAATCGGATAGCCCTGAGAAATTCGCTCGTGCCATTGTCGAAGCGACAACACATTACACGGATTACAAACTGATCGCCGAAGTGTCCAAAAACCTGGGTGCGCCGATGAAAGGAATCGAGATTTCCAAACTGTCTGCGGATGAGCGCATGTCCGACCGCGGTTGGTAAGATATAAGGGACTTCGATAAGTAGTAGGTAGTCTGAATAGTGAGGAAAAAAGCTGATCAATTGAGTATAATTGATCGGCTTTTTTGTTATTCTTAAAGAACAACGTACGGATGTTCCAAAAGACAGACAATGAATGTAACGGACGTGAAATTGACCTGCACATTGATATCTTCAAAATGCTGTGTCTATAATAAGCGGTATGAAGGAAGGTGCAGACCATTCGCTATCTATATGAGTTTATTCAACATCACGACGATCTGCCTATGAAACTCTTCGTGAACTCAGTGAAACATATCGATTTCCATTGGCATAAGGAAGTGGAGGTTGTCTATGTTCTCCATGGTTCAATCAACATGTATCTGGATCAGCAGCAGTATACATTGCATGAAGATGATCTCATTGTGGTAAACAGCATGTCCGTCCACAAGATAGAACGAACCAATCAGGACAACGTGTTATTAACATTGCAGTTTGGTCCGGAGTTGATGAACAATAATGCTTTTATCTCCTGTAACTCTGCCCTGAACGTGGAGCAGGACGTTCCCCGGCTGCTTAGCATCAAACAACATCTTGCGCAAATGGTGTGGGAGATCAACAAAAAAACGCCGGGGTATCAAAATTTCACCATGGGCAGATTACAGATGTTATGCGGCTTCCTGCAGAGGTATTTTTCAAATGGAACGAATCCGACGTTGGAAGAAGGAAGCAGGGACTATGACTATAAAAGGCTGAACAGGGTCCTCACATATATTGATATTCACTATAATGAGAAGATTACGCTTCAGGATATGGCAGATTCCGAGCATTTAAGCTTGCATTATTTTTCCCACTTCTTTACGGACAAGATCGGGATACCTTTCCAAAAGTATTTGACCCTCATTCGCCTGGAGAAATCCCAGGCCCAACTGGCAGCAAACGATAAAAATATTTCGGAGATCGCGCTGGATTGCGGATTTGCCAATGTGAAGCTGTTTAACAAATACTTCAAGGAAAAGTACGGCTGCACGCCCGGTTCCTATCGGGAAGCTTCGCGTACACCGGAACCTCATCAGTTGAATGTGAATCGCAAGCCCAAAACGTATGAGGAATCTTCTAGCGGAGATTATTACGAGATGGAAACGTTGAATGCGATTGGCTCGCTGTATCGATATTTGGATCACAAGGGCGACGCAGATCAGGAGATGCTCCCTGTATCACCTGCACATCTGTCAGACCAAACTAGCATCGAGGTTCGTGCGGATCAGACGTCGTTCATCTACGAAAAGCACTGGAATATCACCATGACGGCGGGAAGAGCCATCGAAGGTTTGCGTGAAGATTGGCGGAAGCAGCTGTCTGCTTTGAAAGGCAAAGTACCTTTTAAGTACATTCGATTTCACGGCATATTTAATGATGAGATGATGGTATATAGCGAAACGGAGCAAGGCACTCCTGTCTATAACTGGTCTTATGTGGACAAGTTGTATGATTTCTTGCTGGATCAGGGAGTTCGGCCATTCGTGGAATTAAGCTTTATGCCGAGCCAGCTGGCGAGATCCAAGGAAACGTTGTTTTGGTGGAGGGGGAATATTAGCCCCCCATCCGACCCCGCCAAGTGGCAGGCACTTGTTCGTGAATTCATTAGGCACTGCTTGAATCGTTATGGGGCGGAAGAAGTGAAGAAGTGGTACTTCGAAGTATGGAACGAGCCTGACCTGGCTGGTGTTTGTTGGGCAGGAAGCAAGGAAGAATATTTCGCTTTTTACGAATTGACCGCCCATGCCATCAAAACGGTATTGCCCGATCTGAAAGTGGGAGGCCCAGCTATGGGTTATGGATCTCTTTGGAACGACACCTGGGCTGAGGAGTTTCTATCATATTGCAGGAAACGTGAAGCTGCTCTCGACTTTTTCTCGTTCCATATCTATTCGGAGTATCCCAAGCTAAAAGTTGAAGAGGATCGATTAACTCAAATCATGCCGCCTTCTTTCTATAAGGAAAGCATTGATCTTCTTCGTAAGAAAATGAAGGCGTCTTCGTACGGACATGTTGAACTCCATGTCACCGAGTGGAATTTTTCGCTGTATGACCGTAACTTGCTGCACGATACCATGTTCATGGCTCCGTTCGTCATTTATCACACGATGAATACACTCGGTGATGTGAAAGCCATGGCTTTTTGGTCTTTTACCGATGTATTCGAAGAAAGTATCGTTCCAACTTCTCCTTTCTATGGGGGATTTGGGCTGATCAATCGCGATGGTCTGAAGAAACCTAGCTATTATGCATTTGAGCTTATGGAGAAGCTGGGGGATGAGCTGCTAATCAAGGGGGACGGTTATGTCGGAACGCGAAAAAGTGACGGAAGCATGCAATTTCTGTTCTATCATTATGTGCATGTAGATCAGTTGTTTGCGAGTGGAGATTGGTCCGAATTATCCTGTTCAACCCGTTATGACGTATTTGAGGAGAAGGGCAGCAAAGCTTTTGAACTCACGCTTAACAAGCTTCCAGGGCCTTATAAATGCACCAGTTATCAACTCGATCGGGATCATGGCTCCGTATTTGATGAGTGGACACGCATGGGATCGCCATACTCTTTAACGGAAGAAGAGATCTCTTATCTAAACGGCAGAAGCGGACCCTTCATGGGGACAGAGATAATTAGGGATGAGTGTTGGCGCAGAGAGATTTTGCTCCCGCCACATGGCGTGACGCTGCTCATTTTGAATAGACAATATTAAAAAAAGTATCCTTAAGGCATCCTTTCAGCAATGGAGGGATGTTTTTTGTTGTTTAATTCTTGTACAGGCAGGCAAGCTAGAAAGTAGGATTAGAAATGGGCAAAAAACGAACCATGAAGTGGCAAGTTCCAACAAGAAAGCGTTCACACAAATCGATATACTATGGTTGTGGCAGCAAAGAGGAAGACAGGGGGAGTTTTGGATGAAGCGTTTCATGAAATGGATGACAGATTCGTTTGCGCCAAGATTGGAGGCGTTTACGAACAATATTTGGGTTTCTTCGATTCAAGAAGCCATCATGGTCGCCATTCCGATGATTTTCATCGGTTCAATTATTACATTGATTTCGATTTTGCAGGATTTCATTCCTGGTATGCCGGACCTGACACCGATCACGACATTCAGTTTCGGTTTGCTTGGGTTGTTTATTGCTTTCTTGACGCCTTATGTGGTGATGGAAAAAAGAGAAAGACACAAAATCAAGCTGCTGGCGGGAATGACGGGGATATCTCTGTTCGTCATGCTGCTTAACCCGACGGTAAACGAAGACGGTACCATTCAGTTCATCCTTGAACGATTCGGACCCTCGGGGATGATTACAGCACTTCTGGTAGGTGTATTCGTCGCTCTTGTCATGATCTTGTGCAACAAATTTTCGTTCTTCAAAAAGGGATCTTCACTTCCCGAATTCATTATGGATTGGTTCGATTTTCTCGTCCCGATCGCCCTGGTATTAACAACAGGATGGGTGCTTGTATATCAGCTTCATTTTGATATTTTTGGCCTGATCGTGAACGTATTTGAGCCGATCAATGCCGTAGGACAAAGTTTAACCGGATTTTTATTGTTCAACTTTATCGGCGTCGTGCTGTATTCCTTCGGCGTAAGCCCGTGGGTCATGACACCGATCTGGTATGCAATCTGGATACCTGCAATCGAAGAAAATGCAGCTCTTGTCGCAGCGGGACAAGATCCGGTCAATATCAACACATTTGAAACCTTTTTCTCCGGCTGGCTTGGTATTGGTGGTATGGGTGCGACCTTGCCTTTAGTTGTTTGGTTCCTGATGGCACGTTCCAAAAAGCTGAAATCTGTCGGCAAGGCGACTATTATCCCGTCCTTGTTCAACATTAATGAACCAGTCGTGTACGGAGCACCGATTGCCTTTAATCCATTACTCATGGTGCCGATGTGGATTACCTCACTTATCACGCCAGTGATTGTTTACTTGGCTCTCGACTGGGGTTGGGTACGAATTCCGAGCCAGATCTTCCAGTTATGGTACACACCGATCGGCCTGTCCACCTACATTATGTCCGGATTCAATGGGCTTATCTTGCTGGCGGTTGTCCTGGTGATTGTATTTATTGTCTGGTTTCCGTTTTTCAAACTGTATGATGCACAGGAACTGAAGAAAGAACAGGAACAAAATTGATATCAGAAGGGTGAGTACTATGGATAAATCAATCAATGAATTGTTATCGGAATTGACGCTGGCCGAGAAAGCTTCACTCTGCGCAGGCTTGAATATGTGGATGACGAAAGGAATTGAGCGGTTAAACATTCCGCCAGTTCATATGTACGATGGGACAAACGGCATCCGTAAAACGAACAGCGATGAAGAAATGGGTATTACAACGGAAAATGTCCCCGCAACCTGTTACCCTACGGGTTCAGCCATCGGTTCATCGTGGAATACAGAATTGTTGCATGAAGTCGGTGTGGCACTGGGACGTGAATCAAAAACGATGGACGTCGAGCTTCTGCTTGGACCTGGTGTAAATATGAAAAGAACGCCGCTTGGCGGAAGAAACTTCGAATACTACTCGGAAGACCCATACTTGACGGGCGAGCTTGGTGCGGCATTTATTAACGGGATCCAAAGCGAAGGAGTAGGCGCTTCTGTCAAACACTTTGCCGGCAACAACCAGGAGTTCGAGAAAATGGTGACCAGTTCGGAAATCGACGAGCGGACGCTTCGCGAAATTTACCTGAGCGCCTTTGAACGGATTATTAAGAAATCCGACCCATGGACGGTCATGTGTTCCTATAATTTATTGAATGGAACATATACGAGTGAGAACGAACATTTGCTGCATGACATTTTGAGAGAAGAGTGGGGCTATGAAGGTGTTGTCCTATCCGACTGGACAGCTGTCAATGATCGTATACGCGGACTGAAGGCCGGGCTTGATCTGGAAATGCCGGGTCCCGCCAATTATAATGCCAAAGCGATTATTGAAGCGGTTCAGAACGGAAGCCTGTCCGAAGAACAGTTGAATCAAAGCGTGGGTCGTATTTTGAAGCTGGTTGAGCGGGTAACGGGCAAAAAAGACATGAATTCTTCTCCAGATGCGGACTATCATGCACTCGCACGTAAAGCGGCGGCCGAAAGTATTGTGCTTCTGAAAAATGAGAACGCAATTCTTCCCCTGCAGCCGGAATCGGTGGGGTCCATTGCCGTGATCGGACGGTTTGCCAAAAAACCGAGAATTCAGGGAGCAGGCAGTGCGAAGGTAACGCCTACAAAAGTTGATATTCCATGGGACGAGATAAAGAATCTGGCTGGTGATGCCATGAGCATGAACTATGCAGAAGGGTACCCGGAGGATGACTCTATCAATGATGAGCTAATACAGGAAAGCGTCTCACTAGCCAAGAATTCCGATGTTGCTGTACTGTTTGTTGGCCAACCGGAATATGCCGAATCAGAGATGCATGATTTGCAAGGCATTGATCTTCCCGAGCATCAGGTAAAATTGATTCTCGCGGTAGCCGCGGTTCAGCCCAAGTGCATTGTCGTGACGAGCAGCGGCTCCGCACTGGCGATGCGTCCATGGGTACAGCATGTACCTGGGGTGATTCATTCGTGGTTGTCGGGTCAAGGCATGGGTAAAGTGATTGCAGATGTATTGTTCGGACAGACGAACCCATCAGGCAAGCTGTCTGAGACCTTCCCTGTCAAACTGTCGGACAACCCTTCACATATGCGAATTCGCGGAGAGAACGGCAAGCTGTATTATCGCGAAGGCCTTTTCGTGGGTTATCGATATTATGACCGGAAAGAACTAGCACCTCAATTCCCGTTTGGACACGGATTGTCTTACACATCGTTTTTGTATACGGATCTGGAAGTGGCTCAGACCCATACCGGTGTTACGGTGTCCTTCCAATTGAAAAATACCGGTAAGCGCAAGGGGAAAGAAGTTGTTCAATTGTATGTTCACGATGAAGAGTGCACATGGACCCGTCCAGAGAAAGAATTGAAAGCTTTTGCCAAAGTTGAACTGGAGCCCGGTGAAAAACGCAAGATTACTTTTGAACTGGAAGAGAGAGATTTTGCATACTACAACACCAAGTATAACCGTTGGGTGGCAGAGACCGGCTATTTCCAAATTTCACTTGGCAGCTCGTCCAAAGATCTCCGAATTACAGAACGTTTGCATTGTGACTTTGGTAAGGAAGAAATCACGTTCCACAAATTCAGTCTGCTCAGTGAGTGGATGAGTGATCCTGCAGCGAAAAAGGAATTGGAGCATTGCCTGAATGAAATGAACGAGCACGTTACGGACAAGGTATATCTTAATGAGGAGTTTGTGGGATTCTGGGCAGATTTCCCGATGATCAAAGTATTCCAAATGTTCGGTCAACAATGGATGGATGAACGTTCGCCTGATGAAATTATTCATGAACTTATCGCCAAGGTTAACCAGGCACGGAAATAATAGATAAGGTAAAGAAAAACCAAGTTCGATCCCGTAAAAAGGACATGAACTTGGTTTTTCTATCGTTCCGGGACATACCGTTTACGAGCAGCCGAATGTTATGCAGAGCTTGCTCGATTCACAATGTAAATGCCGATGGATACGAACAGGAGGGCAATCAGATTCTTCAGTTCCATAATGCTTTCGCCCAAAAATGCAGCAGATAGTAATGCGCCAAACACGGGGATCAGGAAGTTATACACCGACACTTTTCCTACTTTGTTGTATTTCAGAAGCAGATTCCATAGACAGAATGCCGCTGATGACAACAGAACCAAATAAACTAAGTTACTGGTGGATTCCAGGGTGAAATGTGTAACCTGTCCGCCAAGCAAGAGGCCCAGCAGACCAAGCATCAATCCGCCGACAAACAAGCTGAATCCCGTAACGACCAATACATCAATGGAAGATGTTAGATGCTTTGCGTAGATGGCAGTAATGGAAAATATAAAAGCAGCCACAATCACGAAGCCTTCACCTGTAAATGTAAAAGAAAATGCAAATAGATCTGCATTGAAGTTCACAATGATGACTCCGATAAATCCAAGCACACAACCTATGACTTTTTTATTGCTTAGCTTATCATTTTGATACAGGAAATGGGCTAGCACCACACTGAAAAAGGTAGCTGTTGCGTTTACAATGGAGCCTTTAACACCGGTCGTATTGGATACACCTATGTAAAAAAACATATACTGCAGTCCTGTTTGCATGACGCCCAGCATAGAGAGGCTGGTCCATTGTCGTCCAGATAGAGCAAACTTTCGTTTTCGAATCAAGCGGTATAGGGTCAGGAGCAGCAAGCCTGCAAGTACAAATCGATACCCTGCAAATACAAACTTGGAGGCAATATCTTCTGGCAGGATGTCAAAAGCAATATACCCTAGTTTAATGGATGGGAAAGCACTTCCCCACAACAAGCAGCATAGGCTTGCGATTAGGGTTACAACCAATGGATCTGTTAACCTGTTCGGTTTCTCAATTGCGTTACTGTCGTTCACGTTTAATCTTCTCCTCAAATTGTATTGCGTATGTGATGCAACAAATACATTCTAGACCATATCACATTTCCTGCGGCTTGTATCCAAAATATGAATGGACTCTGTTTAAGCAGGAGGCTGTATGAAGGATGTGGAATATATATACAGATTACTGTAAAGGAGGTGGTTAGATGGTCTTTCCAACGCATATTGTATCGGCAGGCGGAATTGTAGAAGACGGACACGGAAATGTCCTGTTAGTAAAGGCCCATGACGATGGCTGGGTCTACCCAGGAGGGATTACTGAAGTAGGAGAAAACCTGATTGATGGCGTGATCCGTGAAATCAAGGAAGAAAGTGGGATAGAGGCCAGTGTTAGTCATTTGATTAGTGTGGTCTCGAATACAGCAGTACATAAGTGGTATGACGGTGTGACGGATGTCCCGACAAAGGTCATGTTTGATTTTGTGTGCAAATTAGAAGGTGGAGAATTAGCTGCATCTGAGGAAACGAGCGAGTGCAGGTGGGTTCCCAAGGAACAGGTGCTGGATTATATTACACTACCTGCTATCCGCATGCGTTATGAAGCGTATCTGAATTTTCAAGGTTCAGTGAATTACGTGGAGTATGTCACTGCGACAACATCGGAGTGCAACACCAAGCTTCATCGACATGTTTAGCTGTACGGGTGCTTGCAGTTGAATAAAGTTATGTGCAGGTGCTCAAGCGTCAATTGGTTGGACAGCTGTTGATTGGACACAGGAGAGCAGTCGATTCGTTGGATCGACTGCTCTTATTCATACGGCCGGAGACCGATGTGACGATTTGAACATTAATGATAGATATGCAGTTTCATAAAATTCAAAAAGTCGCTCTGCATCGAGCCCAGCGTAAGGATCTTCCTGGGAATCATGAATTTCCATCGCCGGCCTTGAACATGGAATGACCATGTTGCAGACAATAAGGCTCCAGAATGATAGGTTTGATCTTGTAATTCAGCTGTTTGGAATTCAACGTTATGAACGACTTTAGTCGAAAAAAAATTGAGGAAAAGAATAATTAATTTATCCTCATTCATGAGCAATATAGCCCGGCTTGTCTTCGCTGACCAGCTCTGCGGAGTGGAATAACATATGAACATGTTAGGTTCTCTATGAGATTGAGTTAGTCGATCCAATAGTTTTTTGGTAATAAAGATCATGATTCAATGCCCCTTCTGTTGTGATATCTCATTTCTGTAATCCGTTCCTAAAAGTTCCGATCTAACAAAACCCCTACTTGTTCTGCAATAACCTGAGTAGGCTCAGAAATTCCATTGGTAAGCCACCCTTCGACGATCTCCACGATTGCCGCTCCAAAGAAATTAAGAATGATCTCCTTGCTTAATCCCTGATTTATTCCTTCGGTTATATTCACTTCTCCCTCTAATTCTTCAATAACAAATGCAAGAAAATGATGACGAAATACAGAGGCGCCCTTGCTTGATAACATGGCTGAGAAGAAGGGGTGATGATGTTCAAAGTATTCAAACCAGAGGAGATTTCCCTCTGCAAAACTTAAGTCAGATGCGGCTTCGCATATTCTTCGTAGCTCGTTAATGTGTTCCTCAATAATTTTGTCGAGCAAATCAAATTTATCCATGTAATGATCATAGATCGTTCTTCGACCGACGTTTGCCCGATGGGAAATGTCCTGAATCGTAATCTGATCCAGATTTTTCTCAGACATCAGTTGGGTGAATGCATTCTTAATGGCATCTTGAGATTTTTGTACTCTTCGATCCAATTTCAATTTGGACATGGGGTTCGCACCTTTCCTGAGGGTAATCGCACATTATTTCAAATTTGTGCAATATCGCACGAATGAAGACGGTTTGTTTATTGAAGCTGAATCACTTTGCATTTATATTATACACATGTGCGGTAACGCATCAATATGTATTATCTCAATCATTGATGTTTCCTTTACTGAAATAACTGAAATAATAGAAGAGAAGATTAAGGGAGGCGAGACGCATGGATCGAATCGAAAAGAGCAAGGAAAAATACCAGGAACTATTTGGTGAGGGCGCACCTTCTTCCTATGCAACAGATCCTGAATTTCAGGACATCCTAAACCGTTTTATCTTTGGAGAAGTGTTCGATCAAGGTACGCTGACGGACATTCAGCGGGAGCTGCTGACACTGGTGGTCCTTACGGTCAATCAGACATTACCTCAGCTTAAGGCTCATGTAAGTGCGGCATTGAATGTTGGGGTGACTCCGGTAGAAATTAAAGAAGCCGTTTACCAGTGTGCCCCATACATCGGTTTTCCGAAAACATTAAACGCCATTCATGAAGTGAATGAGGTGTTCACGTCCCGTAATATTGCATTGCCTATTGAAAGCCAAAGCCAGGTCTCAGAACATAGTCGTTTGGAAAAAGGGCTTGCTGTTCAGATAGAGATTTTTGGTGATGTCATTGAAACAATGAGAGCAAGTGCACCTTCGAACCAGAAGCATATTCAGGAGTACCTTTCGGCTTTTTGCTTCGGGGATTTCTATACTCGTGACGGACTTGATTTGAGAATCAGGGAATTGTTAACACTGGCTATGGTTAGTGCATTGGGAGGAGCCGAAGGCCAAGTTAAGGCACACGTACAGGGGAATATAAATGTGGGAAATGACAAGGAAACACTGATTGCGGCGATCACACATTGTCTTCCTTATATGGGTTTTCCAAGGACACTCAATGCACTTGCTTGCATCAATGAAGTGATTCCGGCAAATGAAGAGAAATGATTTTAATCAACAGATTGGAGAAATCAGATATGACGAAACATGAAGAGGTAAAGAACGGCGTTATATTTCCGGTAGGAGAGAAGAATGAAGCTTATGCCCAATATTTTGTGGGACAAAGCTATCTTCAAGCTCTGGTTGCAGATCCGAAAGTGAATGTTGGCGTAGGGAACGTGACCTTTGAACCGGGCTGCCGAAACAACTGGCATATTCACCGTGACGGATTCCAGATATTATTAGTTACGGGTGGGGAAGGGTGGTATCAGGAGGAAGGCAAGCCTGCCCAATTCCTGAAAGCTGGCGATGTTATTGTTACGCATGATGGTGTGAAACACTGGCATGGTGCCGCAAAAGACAGCTGGTTTGAACATATAGCGATCACTGCAGGTACACCTGAATGGCTTGAACCTGTCACGGATGAAGTTTACGATAGTGCGACGAAGTGAACCACCAGATTCTCATGAACCACAAGTTTTGAGTAAACAAAAAAGACACCCGTAAGGGTGTTTTTTGTTGCTTTTATAGAAATCTATTGCGTTAATATAAAAGGGTTTTAGCAAACCAGTGTAGAAAGGCAATGGATAAAGGTTTATATCCATATTTTCGTTTAGGAGGAGTCATTTGAGAATAGATCAGGTATTAGAATTCGAAATTGGTGTGGAGCTTAGCGAGAAAATACAAGCGTTATTAATCAAAAGCTTTCCTGAAATTTATCCTGTGGATCGAATTTACTTCAAGCAAGTACCGCAGTTTAGATTCTTGGCTTTTAATGATGAGAATGAACTTGTAGGACAAGTAGGTCTGGATTACAGGGTGATGAATCTAAATGGTAAACGCATTAGAGTCCTTGGTGTGATTGATTTGTGCGTCTCACAAAACGAGCGCTCTCAAGGGCTGGGGTCCAAGCTGCTAAAGGAAATTGATACATTCTCAATTGGTAGGAATATTGACTTTCATCTTCTGTTTGCAGATAACATGGCTTTGTATCTAAAGAACGGTTATAAAAGAGTTGAAAATCGAGTAAAGTGGTTGAAGATTAATGACGAATTACTAATGACGAACGGAATAGGTCACGAGCCGATAAGCGAAATCATGATCAAGGAAGTAAGTGAGATGAGTTGGGATGAAGGGGAGCTGGACTTGCTAGGCTATCTTTACTAGAATTGCGCTCGCAAATGGATATCGTACATAAAATTATAGGAGGATATAATGCAATCTAATGACACCATAAATAACAGACTCTCCATTACATGTGAAGATATTATCCTTCGGGAATATCGACTTTCCGACCTTGAGGGTATTCATGAACTCACATGGCAACCTGAAATTCATGGCTATTTACCAGGGTGGAATGTTCCAAAGGAAGTTCGCCAAGAATGGCTGATAAATTACGAAATCCCAACCAACAATGAATTTATTCAACGCGTGCAAGAGGGCAAACCTGTGGAGGAACTCATTTTAAGATTAGGGATTGTTTTGAAAGAGACAGGAGAACTTATCGGATGGTGTTGTTCTGGTATAAAAGATGAACTACCGAATCCGAACAGAGAAATCATGTACGCAATATCGAAAGAACATCGAAATCGAGGTTATGCTTCTCAAGCTGTTAGAGGGATTGTTCAATATTTATTCGAAAATACAGAAGTTGAACAATTAAATGCAATTGCACTCTTAGAGAACGGGTCGTCTAATAAAGTCATTCTGAAAAACCATTTTCTCTTCATTGCTGAGATTGAAATTGAAGAGGAGAAGTACAACCATTACCAGCTTCGCAAGGCAGATTGGTTAAATCTCTGAAGTCTAACAAAATCGTTTTCAACTGGGCTCGATTCTGAATCTGTATTTCCTGGGCGAAACACCAACAAATTTCTTGAACTGCCTCATAAAATGGGTGTCATTTTCATATCCACATGCATCCGCAATCTGATTAACGGAGAGCTCACTGTGATCCAAAAGATATTTGGCATGATCAAGCCGTGCATGAATCATATCCGTCATTACGGAACAACCAAATAGCTCTTTATAGATGTGTTGAAAGTAGGATTTGCTCATATTTAATCGTGAAGCTTGTTCTGTTACGGTTACGTTTTGCTGAGGAGAGCGATAGATATCGTTGCGGAGTTCAGTAAATTGGATGTAATAACGGCTAAGTTGGTGGGGAGTAGTTCTTGCTCGCAAGTCACTCAATTTCATGAAGAAAGACTGAAGGTCACAATCGATAATTTTCTCACGCAGCTTTCCATCCAGTCTGTAACAATTCTGAAGTTCCATGATGCTTCTGGAGATCAACAAGGGATCTGAAGCTTCCATAAGCGTGTCCACAGGAAATTGAATACTTAGGAGAAATTCGTGGAAATCGCTGCCGTTACAGTGGAACCAATCATTAATAAATGGACTCTCCAGCTCACGGTAATAATGAGGCGTTTGAGGTTGAAACAAAATGAAGGTATTCTTCTCCACCGTGCTTGTATTGTCATGCAATCTCACTTCTGCTCTGCTATTAAAAAACACAAAGGTGTAATTTCCCGAGCCATTTGGCCGGTTTCTCACAATCCCTTCATGGTGAATGGTACGATAGCCGCAAGAAAGTAACGTAAGCATGCCTTATCCTCCTCAGCACAATAGGTCAGTTTTTGATGATTATAGTTTATTGTTCACGTCTAAACAACCATCTATAATTTCTAAAAATGTTTATTTTGAAGGAGGAGGAGAAAGTGTCGGTTGACAGAAAGTATTGGGTCGATACGTTGGTTCGCATAGCGCATCCTGTGCTCTGTTCCTTATCGGAAAGCAGACTGGTTATCGATATGCCTGTCGAATCAAAGGGGGGAGATCGTACCGACTACGCCTATTTGGAAGCTTTGGGGCGGACTTTGGCAGGAATTGCACCATGGCTAGAACATGGCCCTCGTTCAGGTGAGGAAGGGGAGATTCGAGCCAGGATGGCAGATCTGGCCAGGCGTGCAATCGGAGTAGCGACAGATCCCGCTTCGCCCGATTTTATGAATTTCACGCAAGGCGGCCAGCCTGTTGTTGATGCTGCTTTTCTTGCGAATGCGGTGCTTCGGGCTCCACATGAGCTGTATGAGCTGCTGGACGAGAAAGCAAAAGATAATCTGAAATCAGCCCTGCTCGCCACACGGATTATACGCCCTGTATTCAGCAACTGGCTGTTGTTTAGTGCCATCATTGAAGCGGCCCTTGCCCGAATGGGTGCAGAGACTTGGGATCGCATGCGAGTGGATTATGCGGTAAGGCAACATGACCAATGGTACATGGGTGATGGTGCATATGGTGACGGGCCTGACTTTCATTGGGATTACTATAACAGCTTTGTGATTCAACCCATGCTCGTGGATACATTGGACGTGTTAGGAGATCAATTCGACGATTGGAAGGCGATAAGGATCAGGGTGTTAGACAGAGCAATTCGCTATGCTGCCATCCTGGAACGAATGATTTCACCAGAAGGCACCTTCCCGCCCATTGGGCGATCACTTGCCTATCGTTTCGGAGCATTTCAGCATTTATCTCTCATGGCACTCCGAGAGGAACTCCCGGTAGAAGTGGAGCCAGCTCAAGTTCGCTGTGCCCTTACGGCTGTGATCCAGCGGCAGATTCAGATGCCAGGGACGTTTGACGATGCCGGATGGCTGCGAATTGGATTCGCCGGAAGCCAGCCGGAAATCGGTGAAGCTTACATATCAACGGGCAGTTTGTATCTGTGCACGACCGTATTCCTTGCGTTAGGACTCTCGCCTGAGGCTGATTTCTGGCAGGGAGAGGCCGAGTGGACTTCACGGAAGGCATGGTCCGGAGGAGAGGTCAATCTGGATAAAGCCTACCATGATCAACAGTTTAAATGGGGTTGAGGAACGTTTTTGGCAATCATATTGATCATTTGTTCGTGCAGCCTCATGAACGGATGTCATGTAGAGGGAAGAATAGAACTGTATGGTGAGTCGCTGTAAAGCGGCTTTTTTGTTCTCAACAGAATGATATTGATTATTGTTCTCATTTACACACTCCTACATTTACTGTATACTGACAATAGTTATTTTACATATTGGTCAAAAAGACAGGCGAGAATGGAAAAGGGAGAGGTTATTTACATGTTGGTGTCCGTAAAAAAAGGGATGTTTCTTTGTTTGATTACTGCAATGATTCTGGTGCTTGCTGCGTGTTCAAGCGGTGGCAGCGACGGTGCCAAGGGCAGCTCACAGCAAGCTGCGGAGAGCAGCGCCACGAATGCGGCGGCAGATGGGGAACAGACTGATGCTGATGCTTCAGCTGCAGCTGAAACAACTTACCCGGTAACCGTGTCGAATTATACAACAGAGAACGGTACTTGGGTCGCCAAGGAACAAACATTTGACAAGGCACCTGAACGCGTTGTTGCCAATACCCAAGGTGCAGCCGAGCTGATGATTCGCCTTGGATTGACGGACAAGCTCGTGGGAGTAGCGGCTTTGTTTGGCAGTGTGCCTGAAGATATTGCTGATGAGTTTAAGAAAATCCCTGTTCTGGCCGAAGGATATGTTGGGAAGGAAGTGACCATTGGCGCTTCACCTGACCTGATTATGGGTCGTGGCGGGCTGTTTGAGGATGCCGACTGGGGTGTGGGTACAGTCAACAGCTTGAATGATATGGGTATCAAAACGTTTGTGCAGAGCACGAGTGTTACTGATGCTTCGTTGGATAGTCTGTATAAGGATATCACCGAGCTAGGCGAGATCTTTAACGTACAAGCTAACGCGGCGGCCTATATTGAGGAACTTAAAGTACGCGAGGAAGCATTGAAGGCTCGTGCTAGCGCTGAAACGATCAACTATGCATCCTTCTCTGATAATGGTGATGGAACCATTGCGGTTTACAACGGAAATGGAGATACATTTATCGAAAGTGCAATGTCATTAATCAACGTACATAATATGTTGATCAATGAAACAGGCACACTCAGTTTGGAGAAGCTCATCGAGATCAATCCGGATGTGATGATCATTTCCAAATATGCTGGCGGTATTGATCCGCAAGAAACGATTGACAAGTTGCTAGCCAACAAGCAGGTGCAAAGTATTAACGCAGTGAAAAACAAGAAAATCTATGTTATTGATTTCAACAATTTCTGGGGTTACGGAGATTCCATCTTCACAGGTGTTGAGAACCTTGCTGATGATATGGGGTTGTAAAATAACCTAATTTATATGATTCATGTGTTACTAAATTATATCTTCACATTCAAGTAGGAGCCAACTTTCGGAGTTGGCTCCTTTTCTTGTCTCATTATGAGTACGATTAGCAATCAAATTCAATTGAATGTATTTGCTATATCAATTAAGGTTTGGTAATCGTATAACGGTTCAAGATTGTTATTTTTTCCTGAAATAAGAGAGTAAGTTAGTCCCCCGTTTCTCCAATAGATGGCACTCACATGTTCGTTTCCTTGGTCCCATGTTTGCGAACCGTTAGTTAATTTCAAACCTTTCTTCCCAGTCGGAGGTGTATCAATCTGTGAGTTTGTAATCATCATGATGAGATTCATTCCTTCGTCGCTATTTGCATACGTAATTTCAATTGCATCAAATTCTCCATTGGTATCTAAAATCCTTGCTGATTGTTGAGTAACATGGAAAGGAACTGACGGTTGTTTAATTTCAAACGGAATCTTAGCTTCCGCTTCTTCAAATGAAATATTAACCGGGGACTTCAGATCTGAAGTATTAGTCGGTTGATTCCTTTCCGAGTTTTTAAGCAGGCGGACAAGAACAGAGGAATCATACATAGGAACAGTAACTTCGTTACAGCCTTCATTTGAATCACCTCGATATCTGAATAGTTACTTCTATTACGCACTACTAGCTGGGACGGTGCATAATCTAGCCTATTTAATCCATAGAAAAAATGTTTCTCAAAGTTGATCAATGACACGGGTAGCAAGCAATAGTGGTTCGATAATATAAAAATTTCAACGGATCTAACCGGTCTCCATGCAGTTTAGGGTTTGAAACATGCGTTTCATCCCATTTCCCCCTGAAATGTATGATAAAGTAGTATATTTGAGAGTGAAACTCAGAATTGTCGTCAAATGAAGGGCGGATGTTCAATCATGTTTAATGTTGCCATTTGTGATGATGAGGAGAAACAAAGAGAGCTCGTGAAAGCGATGCTGATCTCCTTATCTCTGAAAACGAATATTGATTTCCAAGTTACATTATTTGCATCCGGTGAAGAGTTGATTTCACATTACAAAACGGCTGGGGATACCTTCCATATTCTCATTATGGATGTGGAGATGAATGGGATGAACGGCATACAGGCGGCCAAAGAAATCAGAACGATGAAATTTCTGGATGTGCAAATCATGTTTCTGACCAGCTATCCGGAGTATATGGTAGAGAGCTTCGATGTGGTTACTTTTCAATATCTGATCAAACCGATCCAGACACATATCTTCGAGGAGAAAATGATTAAACTATGCCAGTACTTGAGATCAATGGACAAAAAGTTTGTATTAATCAAATCAGCTTATGAAGAATTGCTGTTGAAATACGATGATATTCTCTGGATTGAAGTGATGAAGAGTTTAACGATCAAAAACAAACTGAATTTTGTGACCAACGAAAGCACGCATGAAAGTAAAGGCATTATTTCGAATTATGCGGATGCGTTGAAGGATCATGGCTTCTTGCAAATTCATCGCTCGATTATCATTAACCTGTTGCATGTCCAGAAGTTTAGCGGCTCCCAGGTCGTCATGTTAAATGGTGCTGAATTGCCCATCGGCCGTTCCAAAGTCAAGGAAGTCAAGGATGCTTACACCAAATATATGATTATGAGGATTCAATGATATGGAACCATTTACGATCTTGTCTGTCATCGTCGTTACGCTGCTTATGGCATTCCAGGTGAATTTTTATTTCAATTCGGTACTGGGCAAGTCCAGGCAAAAGCCGAACAGAGTGGTCTATTTTGTCCTGTTTATTGTCTTATGTTTTTTCTATCTGGCTTCTACATTGCCTTCGCTCATCTCGTCGTTGGTTGTATTAATATTTATCTTCAGTCTGGCGCAATCCTATGACGTGGAGTTGAAGCTAAAACTGGTTTTCACGGTCCTATATGCCGTACTGGTCACCATGGTGAATTATATTGCTGTATATATTATGAGTGTCTGGGACGCTACGGATTACACCACATGGGATCACTTCAACGAGGGTTATCATGGGGTGTTCTACAAGGTCATGCTGCTTGGCTGCAGTCTCATGTTTATTGTCATTCAGGTCGTTCGTCTTATTGCCAAACGAAGAAGTTTCGCCCTGCACTATCGCTATTATCTTTTATTTCTCATTGTACCGATCATTACGTTATATCAGATTAATGTGGCTTCGAACTACAGTGAGAAAAACATCTACTATATCATTTCCGTGATGGGCTCGCTGTTTCTCAATGTGTTCATTGTCTATGTATTCGATAATATGGTGGAGAAGGTTCAGCTTGCGAATGAGAATGCCCAGCTGCAGCGTCAGATGGATTATCAGGATGCCAACTACGAGAAGACGGTGCACAGTTTCAAAAATGTGAAAGGCATCATCCATGATATTCATCAGCAGTTTCTGTACATTGAAGAATGTATCAAGCAAAACAAACATGAAGCGGCTTCTGATCATATAAAGCTTACCTTGAATAAGATTGAAGGCGTGTACCAGCGGGTGAACTCCGGCAATCTCGTGATCGATGCGCTTGTCACGAATACCATAGCCGTAGGACAGGCAAACGGGATCAAGATTGACGCCCGCATTCAGCTTCATTCTCAACAGGTCCATATCGATCGTTATGATCTCTGCGTTGTACTTGGCAATATGCTGGATAATGCCGTCGAAGCTTCCAAGAAAGTCAGACAGGCTGAAGACAGATATATCCTGATCGCGATTCACTCTACTGCCTCTGCAATTATCGTCCAGGTGTTGAATCATGTAGAGCATTCATTAACACATTTGAAGAGTGAGAAGCCCAATCCGGAGTATCACGGAATCGGCCTTACGAATATATCAAGAATGTGCGAAAAGTACGGTGGGCATATGACGATTGAACATCATCATCGGACATTCAATAATATGGTCGTGCTACCTTTTGAAGTAAACAGTCTCTGAACATGCCGTTCAGGGATTGTTTTTTTCCATTCAGGGTGTATTCACGTTCAGAGTGCTTCTTCCAAGATATGATGAATTCATCCTATAGAAAGTACTGAGGGAGGAAGCTGAGGATGAAGAAACTGTTCAGTGTGTTATTTACAGCGGTGCTTGTGATCACTCCAATGACAGACGTCATGGCAGAGGCGAATAAGAGCACTTCAATTGAAAAGCAGGCAGAACGAATGGCCGCAGATTTGGTGCAAAATTATGGAGTCACAAGTCTGCAATATGCCATTAGGGAACAAGGGGAAATCATATTGTCGGGCAGCACGGGCTTTCAAGACAAAGCATCCCAGACACCAGTCACCAGGGAAAGTATGTACGGCATTGGCTCGGTGAGCAAGATGGTTGTCACCGCTGCCACCATGATGCTGGTGGATTCCGGTAAAGTCGATCTGGATGAGCCTCTTACTACCTATATTCAAGACTTTGAGATGGCGGATGCCCGGTACAGTCAGATTACCCCGCGGATGCTGATGAATCATTCATCGGGTCTCTACGGTTCACATTATGGGAACAGCATGCTGTTTGACGACAATGATACGCGCAACCACGATGAACTATTGCTCAAACTCAAAACCGAAAAGTTAAAATCGAAACCTGGCTCATATTCTGTCTATTGTAACGATGGCTTTCAATTGCTTGAAATCCTGGTTGAACGCGTGAGCGGTTTAAGCTACAGCGATTATGTTGCCAAGTATATCAGCAATCCGTTACAGCTGGAAGCAACCAAAACACCGCTGGATTCATTCGATAGAGATCAATTGTCTGAAGCGTATTGGCCCACGATTAAAACCAAAATGCCAGTTGAAAATGCGAACATTCTTGGTACAGGTGGGATATACTCCACATCCGAAGAATTGACCGAATTTGCTGAAGTATTGATGGGTAATAGACCGGACATATTGTCCGAATCCTCGGTCAAGTCTATGCAAAATCATGAATATCGACAAGGAATATGGGTATCAGATGAGCGGAATACGTTCAATTATGGCCTGGGATGGGATGCTGTGGATCTTGCCCCGTTTAGCGATCATGGTATTACTGCACTTGCCAAAGGTGGTGACACCATGATGTATCATGCATCACTAATCACTATTCCTGAGCATGATATTTCAATGGCCGTTCTGTCCTCAGGTGGGTCCTCCATCTACAATCAGATGTTTGCGAGCAAAGTATTGCTGGAGGTATTGGAGGATCAGGGTGTCATCAAGAAAATCAAGGAAGATCAGACATTCTCTCCACCCGTAAAAGTGAAGATGCCTACGGAGCTCAATGCGTATTCGGGTCTATATGGTACAGTAGGTACAACACTGGATATTGTAGTCAAAAACGACGAACTCACACTGCCAGCTTTGCAGGGCGGAATCATTCCAGAGCAGAAGTATGTCTACACTGGAGAGGGCCAATTCACAAGTACGGATGGAAGTGTGAAGGCCAGTTTCGTGAAGGAACAAAACGGTAAAGTATATGTTAAGGTGCAGGCAGTGATTACATTGCCGGGTTTAGGTCAAACGGTGATGAACACGTATGATTATCAAAAATTGGATACCAACCCTTTGAACACAGCCACAGAAAAGAAATGGACAGATCGCAGCGGCTCCAAATATTACGCACTAGATGAAAAAATCACATCGATTTTTTATCTGCTTCCTTCGATGCTAATCAAAAATCTGAGCGTGGATACGGAGAACGGTTATGCAAACGGCACTCAAATTGTAGATTCAGACCATGCAGTGAATGTGGCAGAGATTCCCGTGATGAACGGTAGAGATGCTTTCGATCTGCAATTTTACACCAAGAATAATGCTGAGATTTTGATTCAGGATGGACAGGAATATATTGCAGAGGATGCGATTACACCGATCTTTGGCGGCAAGACAGGTAAGGCCACCATACCGGCGAGCGGTCAAGCCCGTTGGTTTGCTATCGATTCTCGTTCTGCAAACAAATCGTTGACGGTAGATTCGCCGAATGGCGGCGGTTACGCTGTATATAATGAGCAGGGTGAAGTGGTTCACTTTTCCGTCGCTACCGATCAACAATCCATTGAGCTTCCCAAAGCAGGCTTTATCGTTTTTGGTGGTGAAGCTGGAGATGTCTTCAAGATCCATTTAAAGTAAACGCGGGTTACATCATACGAGTTCAATGGCAATAACAGATCGCGAGCACACGCTGCCCGTGGTCTGTTTTTTTATAGGAACAATATGGAATAAACAGGAGGGGTTTCTGAGGTGAAGAGAGAAGGTAGTGATATGGTGCTTAAGATATCTGAATTCAAAGGAGACCTGATGACAGATGAAAAATGAAGAACGGTTTTCAAACCGGGTTGATTCCTATACGAACTACCGCCCGAGTTATCCAAAAAAGGCCATTGATTATCTATACAACTCCGTTGGTTTGCATTCGAACAGTAAGATCGCAGATGTTGGTTCAGGGACAGGGATTTTCTCGAGATTACTTCTGAAACGTGGAAGCTATGTTATAGCCGTCGAGCCGAATCAGGCCATGCGCGCAGCCGCCGAGCAGATGCTAGAGAATGAACCGAACTTTCAGACGATATCAGGCTCTGCAGAATCTACGGGATTACCTGATCATTCGGTAGAATTTATTGTGTGCGCACAGGCGTTTCACTGGTTTGACCGCTTGGCAGCACAGACCGAGTTTAGGCGGATTTTACAGCCGGGAGGTAAAGTGGTATTAATCTGGAATTCCCGTCTTACTAGCGGTAACTCGTTTCGTGTAGAATACGATCAGCTGCTGCATGCGTACGGAACCGACTATGAAAAAGTGAATCATAAGAATATTTCTGAGACTGTGCTTCATTCCTTTTTCAAGGAAGGCACGATGCAGAAAGCGAACTTTCAAATGAGTCAGGAGTTCGACTTCGAGGGCTTGAAAGGCAGATTGCAATCATCTTCCTACAGTCCTGTGCCCGGTCATCCCAATTATACTCCGATGATGACTGAGCTTCAGAACATATTTGAGCGAAATAAACGGGAGGGTACTGTTCTTTTTGATTATGAAACGGAGATATTTTGGGGAGAAGTGTGATCAGGTTGTGTTCATAAGAACTGACAAAACTGAAATTAGAGGTGCGGTTCATGATGAGAAAAATGGCATCACAATCCTTACTTGTGCTTGGAGCAATTTTTATTATCACTGCAGCTCTTCCTCTATTTTTTAATTATCCATATCGTGATGGACCTCAATCTGGCCCTTCAAACGTATGGGAGCTTGTTCAAATGTTTGCTCATGACTCGTGGGCGTCACTTTTAATAATGGGCCTCCTTTTGTCGATAGCTTCTCGTTTCGTGTTTCGGCCATAAATGTATATATCGTTCATGTCAATGATAGCGTTCGTTGAAAAAAATAATTTGCAGCCGATCACAGAGATCCTGAGAGCGGCTGTTTTTTTAGTGAGATACCGGTAGAACAGCGGGATGCATCGCATAGGAATTTGACGAAACAAGAACCTTCATGAAGATGTGTCTCTTAATCTTTTTGCAGCAATAAAGGTTCAATCGCTAGCGCTATACGAATTCGTAGACTTTCAGCGGGATCTTTGAGTTTAACATCCAGGAGTCGTTCGCACTTTTCCAATCTGTACACCACCGTATTCCGATGCACGAAAAGCTGTCTGGATGTTTCGACAAGCTGGCATTGTGTTTCATAAAACGCATTCAAGGTACGGAGCAGCTCTTTTCTTTCGGATTCGTCGGCGATTTGCAATAATCCATCTAGAGTCGATTCGTAAAATTGTTTTAGTTCGTCATGGGGAAGCATATGGAATAAATATCCGATATCCTTGGCTTGGTAGGATTGGACAAATTGTTTGCGTTTAAATCGATAGCCGAATTGCAACGCATTGACTGCTTCTGTGTAAGAATGGCGAACGCCGAGCACATTCATTGCAGGTTTGCCGATGCCAACTGACATGCTCATTCCATTCTCATAATGGAGGTGTTTAAGCATTCCTGTGAGATGCTCGGTGAGCTTCACCTCGTCCCAGCCTGACTCCGGGATGGATAGCAGAATGCAGTAGGTATCATGTTTGGTAAACATGGTGAAAGAATGCTCCAACGCACCAAAATGACGTTTAATGTGCTCGTATTGCTCCTCTTGTTCGGTCAAGTTGTCTCCCTTTAGAGCCGCCGCCTCGTCATTACGAATAGCCAGCACGACACAAGAATAACCCTTTCTAAGCCCGTATTTCTTGCCGCGGTTCAGCGCTTCCTGCTCGAAAGTAATATACCCCTCGATCAAATCGGAAAAAAACTCGTTTTTATGCCTGCGGGAACGTTCCTTGACTGCTTGGGATTTGGTCAGCTCCATTCCAATGACGTTGGAGGCTTGTTCAAGCGTTAAACCGTACAGACCAGTCCATTGATCTGGCGTATGAAAAGATAACAAATAGCCTTCGTGACGATACGTTTTTACAGGATATACTAGCATGCAGCTGCGTTCCCGAAGGGATGAGTCGATTAAGCACAATGAAGTCGGGCTGGAGGTATCGGACAAGTTGTGAAGTGCAGTAACTGCAGCTGCGGTAAGCTCAGTAATATTTGCATTTTGATTGGTGGCAGCAATGGTTTTCCATTTGTTGTTTAACAGGATGACTGGGGAGGAGAGTAGTTTGGACAAGGACTGGATAATGCCGGAAATTCCTTTGCCTCGCATGATCATTTCGGAGAATTTTTTGTGAATGCTAAGTGCATATTGGAGTTCGTCGCTCTTATTGTTCAGAATAACACTGGTCGATCGTTGCAAAATCTCACCAAGGGATAGACATACATCGGAAATTTCAATGATAGGAAATTCGATACGGTCGGCTTCATGTAATATTTCATCAGGGATCGGAAGTTCAAAACGCTTGGTTTTGATGGCCAAACCGGAGCAGCGAAGCCGCTGCATGTCCCTGATCAGGTGAATGAACACCTCAGGTTGCTGTTTCATGAAATAGCCGTTGGTCAGCAAGAGCTCGTTGGGCCTTAAAAACCGTATGATATCTGGACAGTCCATAATGTTAACGGTTTGAACCTCGCGCGTAAGACCCTTGTGCCCAGTAATCACTCTGGCATCATCGTAAATGCCGTTATTGAGCAAATCTATCAGCAGCACATCGACCCATCCCTTTCTGGAACAAGTTAAACTATTGTTAAGTAATATAACATTATGATCCTTGCGAGTAAATATCTTTGGCTTGTTCGTCCAATAATCCAAATTATTTTTATCTTTATCATCCAATGACTTCCCCCTGCAGAGTGGAATATGCTTGAATTGTTTTTAACGTGTAACCAAAGCGTACATGATTGGAGGGCTGTCATGGTTGATTTGCTTATCACCGATACCGTGTTGTCCAAGGATGGAAGGCGAATGGATGTGGGGGTATCCTCAGGTAAAATTGCATTTATCTCACCAACCGGTGAAGGGATATCGGAAGCGATGAATGTCGTTCAAGCCAAAGGAGGCTTGCTGCTGCCCGGCTTTGTCGAGCCGCATATTCACCTGGAAAAAGCCTATTTACTGGATGTCATGGATCGGGATGCAGATTCTCTCCAAGACGCAATTCAGATAACGGCTAAACTGAAAAGTTCTTTTACAGACGAGGACATGTACGAGCGGTCGCTTGCTGTCATTCGTCAAGCCGTCAGCAACGGTGTTACCCATATGCGCTGCCATGCTGAGGTGGATCCGATTCTTGGTCTCAAGGCAATGGAGTCGGCTCTCCATTTGAAACAATCTTTAAGAGATCAGCTGGATTTGCAGGTGGTTGTCTTTCCGCAAGAAGGCGTATTCAGAAGTCCTGGGACGGAAGAGTTAATGGAAGAAGCGCTGCGTATGGGGGCTGACGTCGTCGGAGGAATCACGTATCAGGATGAATGCCTGGAAGATCACTTGGATTTTGCATTTGGTCTGGCAGAAAAATACGGAAAACCGCTGGATTTTCATACGGATTTTTCGGACAATCCCAAGGACCGTGCCATTGCGGACATAGCCAGAAGAACACTCATCACAGGAATGCAGGGACAGGTATCTGCCGGACATGTAACCTCGCTCGGTTCTCTGCCTGAGCATGAAGCCATGGATATCGCGGAACTTCTGCATCGTGCCGGGATCAGCGTTATTACGCTGCCGATGACCGACCTGTTTTTGAATGGTCGAGGAGATGCGGAAGGGCCGCGCAGAGGCTTGGCGCCAGTGAAATTGCTGCAGGAATGCAGTGTGAATGTAGCAATTGGCGTCAATAATGTCCGCAACGCATTTACACCGTTTGGCAAAGCGGATCCGTTAGAGGTCGCCTGGCTTCTGGCAGTCACTTCGTATATGGGCGGGGAACGGGATGCCCTTGCGTTGATCAGGATGCTGACGTATAACGCAGCTCAGGCTTTGGGTATTAAAAATTATGGAATGAAGGTAGGCGCTACGGCAGATATGGTATTGTTCTGGGAACGATCAGAAAGGGATGTGCTGCTGGATAGGCCGGAAACAAGAATGGTTTGGAAATCGGGTGTGCAGGTGGGTAGTATGGTTCAAAAGCAATAGAATGGCTGCGGAAATCACATGCTATGGATACCATTGAAACACGAGTGAAGGGGATGAAGCTATGGAGAAACAGTTAACCATCATTAAAAACGTAAAATGGGCAGATGATCTATTCGATCTAACGATTGATCGAACGACGGGAACAATCATCAGCATTGAAACAGCTGCAACCGATGCGGAGTTTGCATCTGGAGGTACCAACCATGACGGGGCAAATGTCTTCGAAGCGGGAGGTCTGCATTACGTTCCACCCATGGCAGATATGCATATCCACCTGGACAAACATTTTCTTGGCGAGCCGTGGAAGACACTGCAGCCCTTTGTCACCCTGCCTGGCCAATTGGAATTCGAGAAACGCATGCTGGGAGAACTTCCGACCGGAGCAGGCGAACGCGCTAAACGGTTGCTCGATTTGATGCTCGCCCAAGGTACGGCCAAGATCCGAACGCACGTTGACGTTGATCCGCAAATCGGTCTTTCGCATCTTGAAGAGATATTGGAAGTTCGTGAATTATATCGGGGCCGCATGGATATGGAGATCGTTGCGTTTCCTCAACAAGGACTACTTCGATCCGAATCTGTAGCCGTCATGCGGCAAGCACTCCGCGCTGGAGCCGATTATGTAGGCGGTGTGGATCCGGCCGGGCTGGACCGCCGAGTGGACGCCAGCCTGGAAGCGATGTTTGAGCTGGGGGCTGAATTTGCTGCGGGAATCGACTTACATCTGCATGACCCGGATCACCTCGGAACATACACGATCGATCGTTTCGCTGATTTAACGGAACAAGCAGGCATGTCCGGCCGCACTTCAGTGAGCCACGCCTATTGTTTGGGTCAGGTTACTGAAGCAGAGGTACGTACATTGGCAGAAAAGCTGTGTGCGACCGGCGTATCCATCATGACAAGTGCACCTATCGATAGACCTATGCCGCCCATTAAGCTATTGCTGGAAGCGGGAGTAGCTGTACATGTCGGTTCGGATAATATTCTGGATTCGTGGAGTCCATTCGGCAATGGCGATATGCTCTCACGTGGGTCACGTCTCGCTGAAGCCTCCGGTTGGGTAGAAGACCACTGGTTACTTGAGACATACAAGCTGATTTCCAATGCGCCGTTAACTCCAAAAGTGGGTGATCGCGGCGATTTCTCCTTAGTACATGCCTTGAATGCGATGCATGCGCTGGCAGCGGTACCTCCTCGAGAAGCGGTATTCTCGGTGTGGTGTGCTTGTTGGAGGCCGTGCGTTCCCAACCAGTAGGCAGATGGCAGAAATTCATTCATAACTATTTTCTGCTAGGAGTAAGAAGCAGCGCGTCCTTGATGCGCTGCTTTTTTTGTTTGCTGAAGTAGGATGTATGAAAAACTAGACATGTTGTGCTTTTACGTAATCATTGTTGACACGGATATCGGGATAGTGAGTTCCTTTTGGTGTATCAGTCCAAGATGCGTTGAATTTTTTAGACGATAACACCAATGACTAGGGGGTGTTTACAGCGTATTATTCTTGTAAGAAGAAAATAACGTTAGATAAACTTACACGAAGAAGAAAAGGAGGGATATATTTGATTTACGACACCAAGTATCGTTACGTAGAAAAGGGGGAGAAGGGCATGCGTCGTAGTACCTTTGCATATCGCATCCAAAACATAAAAAGGCATTGGTTGCTATTGGTCATGATTCTACCAGGTATCATCTATCTGTTCATCAACAACTACTTGCCGATGCTTGGCATTATCATTGCATTTAAAAATGTTAATTTCGCAAAGGGGATATGGGGAAGCGACTGGGTAGGTCTTGATAACTTTGCCTACCTGTTCCAAACGCAGGATGCCTGGGTGATTACCCGAAACACATTATTGTACAATGGCGCGTTTATCGTGCTCGGAACGATACTCTCTATAGCCGTAGCGGTGTTGCTAAACGAAGTAAGAAAAAGATTCGTCTCCCGCTTGTATCAGAGCATTATTTTACTGCCTTACCTCATCTCTATGGTTATAGTCGCTTATTTGGTACTAGCCTTGCTAAACGAGGAGAACGGGTTCGTCAACCATTACGTGCTTCCTTGGCTGGGGATCGATTCGGTGTCGTGGTATGCAGACGCTGGGAAATGGCCTTACATATTAAGTGTCGTGTACCTGTGGAAAAATGTTGGTTATACCTGCATCGTCTATCTGGCCTCCATCGTAGGCATCAGCGAGGAGTACTACGAATCAGCTACGCTGGATGGAGCTTCCAAGTGGAGGCAAGTTTGGAGCATCACCCTTCCATTGATTAAACCCACAATGGTTATTCTGGTTCTCCTTTCGGTTGGACGCATCTTCAATTCCGATTTTGGACTGTTCTATCAGGTTCCGTTGAATTCAGGTGCACTGCAAACTACTACGGATGTCATTGACACTTATGTTTACCGCGGATTGATGACTTTCGGGGACTTCGGGATGTCATCTGCAGCAGGACTGTACCAGTCCATCGTCGGATTTGTGTTAGTCTTGACGACCAATGCGTTTGTTCGCCGAAAAGACAAGGATCTGGCTCTGTTTTAGTAAAAGGGGGTGGTCAACTTGTATTCAAATCGAATTTATCAAATAACGGTTCACTTCGTGCTCATCGCGATGGCAATTGCTGCAGCATTTCCGTTCCTGCTCCTCATATCCGCTTCGCTTACCGAGGAACAAGCCATCATTAGAAATGGATATAGCTTGATTCCAGATCAATTCAGTTTCGACGCTTATGTATACTTGTTCAATCAGTATTCATTGATTCTGCGCTCGTACGGAATTACCACGTTCATCACGATTGTGGGAACCATTCTTGGCCTTCTGATTACAACCCTTATCGCTTATCCATTATCGAGAAATGTGCTTCCGTTTCGTTCGTTCCTGTCCTTCTTTGTATTTTTCACCCTGCTTTTCAATGGCGGGCTCGTGCCCATGTACCTGGTGTATACGGACCTCTTCCATTTGAAAGACACCATCTGGTCCTTGATCATCCCGAATCTACTGACTAATGGCTTCTACATTTTATTGATGCGCAGTTTCTTCTCCACGTCAATTCCCGGTGAAGTTGTGGAGTCGGCTTACGTGGATGGTGCCAATGAATGGGTTATTTATTACAAAATTGTTCTCCCGCTAGCGCTTCCCAGTCTGGCTACGATTGGTCTGATGCTCATGATTTCGTACTGGAACGATTGGTTTAACGGTCTGATCTTCATCAATGATGGAAGCCTGTACAGTATTCAGAACCTGCTTAACCGGATGTTGTCGGATGTTCAGTATTTACAGCAGAACAGTTTGTCCGGCCAGACGGCTGTCGCTTCATCCGTACCTCTTGCAAGCGTGAGAATGGCTATTGCCGTCATCGGTGTACTGCCGCTTATCGCAGCCTATCCGTTTTTCCAGAAGTTCTTCGTTAAAGGGTTGACCATTGGAGCTGTAAAAGGCTAACAGCGCTCGGCATCCAATAGGTTGTTCCAATAGCAAACATGGGGGAGTGAAGAAAGATGTTTACAAAAAAAAGGTTTGTAGGTTTCACGCTGGTGGTTTCCTTGTTTGGTGTTTTACTAACAGCATGCGGAAATTCGGGCAGCGAGGAAGAATCGGTACGCGGAAATGATGCAGAAACCGGCTTGTACGAAGTGGTCATGACGTATCCAGCTTTTGGTGACGTGACGGATGTCAAGGAGGTCCAGGATGCCATTAGTGAAATTACAGCTGAGAAAGTAGGTGCAACGGTAAAGCTCCTGCCTGTAAATGGCTCCAATTATGCGAATCAGATGAACTTGATGCTGGCTGGCAGCGATAAACTGGATCTGGTGTATACCAGTGTGTGGTTTGGTCTGGAGTCTCAGATCAGCAGGGGGCAGCTGCTGCCTATGGACGAACATTTGAATGAATTCGGCCAAAAGATTCTGGAGACCATTCCGGGAGAAGCGGCGGAAGCCGGAAGAATGAATGGTGAAACCTATGGCGTTCCAAGCATCAAAGCCTGGGCACTATCTCCAAGTTTTGTGATGAGCAAGGAGCTGGCTGATAAGCATGGTATCGACCTTGAGTCCATAAAGACATGGAGCGATATCTCGGGTGTGCTGCAACGTATCAAGGATGAAGAGCCGGGAGTCACACCAATCGTCAGCTATACCTCGCAGGAAACTCCCGGACAGGCCATGCTGAATTTCGATCCATTGGGAACAGCGCCTGGCGTACTGGATTTCAATGGAACAGATTACACCGTGCAGAATCTCTTTGCCACCGAACGCTTCTCAACGATGACCGATCTGATGCGCGAGTGGTACGAGAATGGTTATTTTAGCAAAGATGTTGCAACATCCCAGGAAACGGGATCCAACCTGATCAAGGCGGGCAAAGCCTTCTCCTATATCCGGAATATCAATGAGTGTTACTCGGAATCACTGGCGGCAGGGACAGAGCTTGCATGTGTTCCCCTGGAGGATTCCTATATGACGCGAAATAGCGTTGCTTCCAACATGATGTCTTTGGCGAGAAACAGTGAGCAGCCGGATAAGGCAATTCAGGTGTTGGAACTGTTCTACTCGGACGAAGCGGTTATTAATCTGTTCACGAATGGCATCGAGGGCAAGCACTATGTTAAACAGAGCGATGGCCTCATTGCCAAGCCGGACGGCGTGAGCTCATCAGGATATGATTCCAATCAATACGCAGTTGGCAACAATTTTCTATCCTATATCTGGGAAGGGAATGACCCTGATATGTGGGAGGTGTTAAAGAGTGAAAATGAAAGTGCCGTAAAATCAAGGGCGATGGGATTCAGCTTCGATATCAATCCGGTCAAAACGCAAATTACATCGGTAACCAATGTCCAGAATCAGTATGACGCTGGATTTCAGACAGGAACGTTTGACCCGGCAGAATTGCCAGCTTATATCGAAAAATTAAAGAGTGCAGGCGTTGACAAAATATTGGCAGAAAAGCAAAACCAGTTAAACCAATGGCTTGAAAACAAATAAAAGGAGCTGATCATATATGTTTAATCCCGTTATTGATGTGCATCATCATATCATTTCTAGAGAAATGCAAAGAAAACAGAAGGAGCTGGGCATGGAGATTCCGAGTTTTATGCCGAAGTGGACGCCCGAGATTGGACTTGAGAAAATGGGTGTAGCCGACATTTCGTTTTCGTTTCTTTCGGCCCCGTCAGATCTGACTTTCATTGACCAGCCATCTGCCAATACGCTTGCGCGGAAAATGAATGAAGAGCTTGCTTCGTATGCTCAGCAGTATCCAGAAAAATATGGTGCATTTGCTACGCTGCCGCTCCCTGATGCCGAAGCTGCCCTGGAAGAAACCATATATGCGCTAGATACTCTTGGATTGGATGGAGTTGCAATGCTCACTAGTTATCAAGGGAAATATTTAAGTCATCCAGATTACGCTGAACTGCTAAGCGAGTTGGATCGACGTAGTGCGGTTGTGTTTCTTCACCCGATTCTCATTCCCCAGAAAATTGCCGGACTGAGTCCTGCGCTGCTTGAAGGAACCTTTGATACGACGCGTGCTGTCACTACGATGGCGGTTCATCGCATTTTCGACCAATACCCTTCAATTAGGTTTATTCTTCCTCATACAGGAGGCATGGTTCCGTACATCAAATGGAGGATTGCCCTTGCAGCCATTGGGCAGGATTCCATCCAAGTGGAAGCAACGCCGGAACTGTTCGAAGCCGAAATGGCCAAATTGGACCATCTCTACTATGATTCCACGCTGAACCTCGGCACAATTCAAAAGTTAATTGGGCCTGATCGGATTCTATTTGGTGCGGATATACCCTGGCCGGCAGACAGCGTACTACGCATGCAGCGGGAGTCGGTACTCCATGAAGCCATGCAGATTAGCGAAGATAACATGAAGGCTATTGCTTACGGCAACGCATTTCGTCTCTTTCCCCGCATAAGTAAGTTTTACGAAAAAGTGACACTGAACTAACTACAGAACGACTCTAAACTGTACCGAATGAAGAATAGAGGGGTATATCTGTTGGAAATGAAAAGAGCAGCTTGCCAATGGGCAAACTGCTCTTTTTCAATAGTTATTAAGAGAGATCATTTCAGTCACACCGTAAGAACCTAATATATGTATAATAATATATAATGTAATTTAACCGAGGGAGATGCAGCTATGTCACAATCACTTATATTTGATATGGATGGAACGTTGTTTCAAACAGATAAAATTTTAGAATTATCACTTGAAGATACGTTTAATCATTTAAGAGCACGACATGAATGGTTTACTTCTACACCTATTGATCAATATCGAGAAATTATGGGGGTGCCGCTGCCCAAGGTATGGGAAACGTTATTACCCCATCATTCTGCAGAGGTGAGGGAATTAACGGATGCGTATTTCCTAGAAAGATTAATACATAATATAAGAAATGGTAAAGGGGCTCTATACCCTAACGTAAAAGAAATATTCACCTACTTTAAAAAGAGAGATTTCTCAATTTACATAGCAAGTAATGGTTTGACTGAATATCTAAGAGCCATTGTTGCGTATTATCGCTTGGATCATTGGGTTACGGAGACGTTTAGCATTCAGCAAATTCAATCGTTGAATAAATCAGATCTTGTTCAGCAGATTATCGTAAAATATGGAATTTCGAATGGAGCCGTAATAGGGGACCGCCTATCGGATATTCTTGCTGCTAAAGAC
The DNA here is from genome assembly GCF_040546835.1 of Paenibacillus sp. PvP094. Classification (NCBI taxonomy): domain Bacteria; kingdom Bacillati; phylum Bacillota; class Bacilli; order Caryophanales; family Paenibacillaceae; genus Paenibacillus; species Paenibacillus sp. PvP094. The sequence goes on from NZ_JBEPOM010000001.1 coordinate 4,701,478, forward strand.
AACGGTTTGGTAGCGATCGGATGTAATTTTGATTTTGCCAAAAGTGACGAACTTTCACAGGCTGATATCGTTATCGATGATTTAATCGAGTTAAAAGAGTACTTTTCTCACTGATGGTGTTATAAACTCCCTATCGAAACGTATGCATTCTGCCGATAATGAAGGTGCATATATTTTTACTTCAGGAGGAATCATCGATGAAAAAAACGGTCATCTTGTTAACAAGTCTAGCGCTAATGTTAGGCACCGCTGCAGGCACAGCCTCAGCCAAACCGGGAAACACTCCACCCGGAAAACCAAGTAAAGAAGTATCATCAAAAGCACCTAAGGACAAGCAGCGGCAAGTGGAGGAGAAACAGACCGATGAAATCGCCCCTTCTGAAACGGCTAGCACGGAAGAAGATGAAGTGAAGGAGCCTTCAGGATCAGAGGCAGAGAATACAGAGAGCCCTACAACCGATTCATCAGAACCCGGTAAAAAAGGACCAAAAGGATACAAAGGGTTGTTAAAAGCCATTCAAAATGTAAAAGATAAGCCGGCGGGTACCGTTTTAACTGATATTTTGCTCACAAAATATGCAGCTGAATTGACGGACGAACAGAAAAAAGAACTGGAAGCTATCATGGAAGAGGATAAGGCATTGGAAACCGCAGCAGAGATGCTTGAGAATAATGGTAGTGTGACGGATGCTGTGTATTTGCAGGAAGAAGCCATAAAGGCTAATTTCAAAAACCTGGATCTGTACAAAACATTGGGGAAACTGAATGAAAAGGTGGGTAAAAAGAATGGAGTGAAGCTGTATGTGAATGGTGAAGGGACAGATGCCGAACCGTTCATCAAAAAAGGTAACACATTCGTTCCTTTTCGCGCCATTGCCGAGACTTTGAACGCCGAAGTCACCTGGAACCCTGAAGAACGCTCCATAACTGTCACCAAGGATGGAGTAAGCATCAAACTTGTGGTTGACAGTAAGAACGCAACTGTCAATGGTCAAAACGTATCATTGGATGCGCCAGCCACCATCACCAAAGGGAGTACTTATGTGCCTGTTCGTTTTATAAGTGAGGCATTGAGCGCAACTGTCCTATGGGAAGAGCAAAGCAGAACCGTTGTAGTCTATGAAGAATAAATAGGGTAGGGACAGAACGATTAGAATACAATGGGAGCACATCTAGGAGAAGAAGCCGCCATGAGGCGGCTTTTTTGCGTTTTTCCTGCACACTACATCAATGTAATCTAATCATTCAAACTTGGATGGAGGCACGTTATAGTATTTTTTGAAAGCTTTCGAGAAGGTAAACGGATCCGGATAGCCCAGGAAGCCGGCGATTTGTTGGATCGTATACTTTTTTTCGTATAGATAATCCCTCGCGCGATTCATTCTGATCTGGGAAATGTACTGACCCGGGGTGATCCCGACGGTTTTCTTGAAATAGGAAATAAAATACTTCTCGGAGATCCCTGCTATCGCTGCGAGATCGTTCATCCGTATGGGACGATGCAGGTTCGCATCGACATATTGAAATACGTCTTGTAATATGTCCAGGCTACCTTCGGATTTTCTGGGTCTCTTGCCGTTCAGGAATTGACCCACATAGGCGCCCTGACCGTAAAGCTCGATAATTTTTGCGATAACGGCAAGAAGAGAGGCTTTTAAGTAGAGTTGGTTCCCTGACGTGCCGTTCTCCTGTTTCAATCGACGAAATGTTCTGGTGAACAGCATGGTTTCCTCTTGAATCAGGTTGCCCGGCACAATTCCCGGAAGTTGAAAACCGCCCAGAATTCGCTGCTGCTCGCCGATGCCAAAGTCGAAATGGATGTATATGAATCGGCAAACGTCCTCGGACGTCGAGGCGATATAGGGCATATCCGGATAAAAAAATATAGCATCCCCCGGGACTGCCGTATATTCGAACCCATCGATCATCATTTTAATGGAGCCCTCTTGAATGAACCAAAGATCGTAATCAGGATGCGATTTGTGTTCAGTCCAGTCTTGATTGTGAGTCTGTTCTAGATAGGAACTCATCCGGAGATGAATATATTCCGAAAGTTCGTTAAGGATGCTCATATTCAATCTGTTTTCACTCATCCGCTTTCCTCATCCACCTTTACCACATGACATCTTTAAAATTAATTCATTATATCAAAGGTTTTACACGTTGTTAAATATCGTACGATATGACATGTATTGAAAACTATTGCACATTCCGATTATTAGCCACTCTTCTATAATGAACTTATATCACATGAGGAGGGTTATTCATGAACACGACGAACATGCCGCAGCCTAAGGTTGTCGTTATCGGAGCAGGGAGTCTATTTTTTGGTCGTCAGTCCATATGGCAGATGGTTCATTCCCCTTACTTGAACCAGGGAACGCTTGCTCTGGTGGATACGGACGAAGAGCGGCTGGCAAAAATGGTGAAACTTGCGGAGATGGTTGCTCGGGAGAACCATGTATCCTTGAAGATTGAGGGCTCGACAGACCGAAGACAGGTGCTTCCGGGGGCCGATTTCGTTGTACTCAGCTTCGCAGAACAATCGGTGAAATATCGGGGGATTGATTGCGAGGTATCGTTGAAATACGGCATCCGTATGTGCTCAGGGGATACAATCGGTCCAGGAGGAATTTTCCGTGCGATGCGGGAATTGCCGATCATTATGGAATGTGCCAAAGACATTGAGGAGCTCTGTCCCGATGCTTGGGTGATTAACTATATCAATCCATCTACCGTCCACGGTATAGCGTTACACCGTTATGCACCGAAGCTGAAATCGTTCGCGCTTTGTGACAGTCATCATATGCCTCATAAGAAAGCTTATTATGCTGTGCGAGCAGGGATTATTGGCGACGGAAAGGAGTTCACCGAGGAAATCGATCGGAAGTTTGATTTCCGCATTGCCGGGGTCAATCATTTTACGTGGCTCCTAAAGGCGGAGTTCGAAGGCAAGGATGTCATGCCGACGATTGCGGAGGCTATGCGGAAATCCGCCGGTGAGGAGAACAACGGTGGTGATCAAGGTGCCAAAGCTCTCCATAACGACGCCATTACGTATGAGTTGTACGATATTTTTGGATATATCCCTACATGCACTGCACATACGAAGGAATATGTCCGTTATTGGCAAGGTCATGGTAAATCGCCGGATCGTATCCCGCCGTTATCGATTTGGGAGACAGAGGACCGTTATCAGCGTCACGACGAGATGTGGAACCAAGTCGACGGCTTCCTTTCGGGGAACATTCCCATTGCCAATTACATGAATACTTTCGGCCCGGATCATGCAACAGACATTATTGAAAATATGGTGGGCAATCTGGGGAAACGCTTCTTCGTGAATACGCTCAACAATGGGGCAGTGACAAATATGAATGATGATTCGTTCCTGGAGCTGTTATGTGACGTAAGCATGGAGGGAGCGAAGCCGGTTCATGTGGGTGAGATGCCGAGAGGAATTCGGGGAATGCAGGAGCTTGTACTGGATACTCATGAGCTTACGGCAGAGGCCGTTGTGGAGCAGAGCTTGGAGAAGCTAAGAAGAGCGATGTTGACGGATCCGCTTGTCAGTTCCATCGGTGACGCGGACCAGATCATCAAAGAACTTCTGGAATTGGAACGTGAGATGATCCCAGGTGTCTGGTATTCGGATGGACTGATCAAAATCTGAATTCTCGGATAACTCATAGAAAAGGGTCTGGTTTTTAATCCTAAATTGTTTACGAACTACCGAAGAAAGTCGCTCATGTGGCGGCTTTTTTGGTGTGGTCTGATTCCAGAGGCATATGGACCTTCGTTATTTATCAAGTAGGTAGTTACAAGAAACTGAGTTGTGTCCTCAATTTGGCAACAATTCGGTTTTTCTTTATTTGGGAGGAGCATCATCATTTGTTTGACTAAGTCAATTAAAATAGGGTAAAGTGTATATAGTTGACTTAGTCAAGTAAATGAACCCAGTAAATTATGTTCTGTGTGTCAGGAGGAAACTATGAAATCACTAACATCGATCATTCCAATTATTCGCGAATTTAACCGTTTTTACACCAAGATACTGGGGTTGCTGGACAAGCATCTGCTCGACAGTGACTTTTCTCTCTCGGAGGTCCGGGTTCTTTACGAAATAGGCAATGCCGAACACTGTACCGCAAGTGTGCTCACGGAGCAACTGGGACTTGATCCAGGGTACCTGAGCCGTATGTTGAAGAGGTTTGAAAAGCTCGGACTAACCTACCGTGTTCAATCCAAGGAGGATGCAAGATCGTCCTTGCTGTATCTCTCGGAATTCGGAGAAGAAACCTTGGCTCGAATGAACGCCTTATCCGATGATCAAATTCGTAACATGATTATCAATTTGCCTGACAAGAGCCGGTTAGATATCGCCCGAAGTATGACCGCCATTCAGAATGAATTATCTGGCCATTCCGCAAAACCGAGAATACAATTCCGGACCGAACTAAAACCCGGGGACGCCGGGGCATTGATTCATCTTCACGGTTGGGTATATGCGGAGGAATGCGGCTATAATCATATTTTCGAAGCATATGTCTGCAAGACGTTTTATGAGCTGCTGCAAACCTACAGCCCGGACAAAGATCGGTTCTGGCTGGCAGAAGCCGATAACGAAATTGTCGGCAGTATTGCGGTGATCGGTCATTCAGATAAAAGAGCTCAGATTCGCTGGTTTATCTTACATCCGGATTGCAGAGGCATGGGGATCGGAAAGAGGCTCATCCAGGACGCCATTGCTTACTGCAGAGAAAAAGGGTACCGGAGTGTCTTTCTGGAAACGACGGAGGACCAGGAAACGGCCATAGCCATGTATACCAAGCAAGGTTTCGTCAAAATAAAGGAACAAGAGAACGATGCCTGGGGAGTTCGCCACATTGAACAAACCTATGAACTTGAGCTTTAATGAAAATAGCCGCTGAATTAAGCGGCTTTTCTTGATTGAAGGAAACACGAACGAGTTTGTATGAGTCAGGGGGATTTTAACTTAGTTGATCATGTGTGGATATTTTTCAGGTGTCGTTGTCTTTCTTGCGGCATGTATACACGAAGACGGGTGGGAAATTGTAGGGGACAAACTGGATGTTCTCAATAATCACCTCTTCAGCTAGAGTTTGCTTCATATGAAGTGAGTACTGATATAAGACCAACCTGCCGCCTGGCCGGAGAGCTTGTGTCATTTGAGCAAGAATGTGTTCTCTCATTGTCTTGGAAAAATTAAAAAAAGGTAATCCGCTAATAATGCAATCCAACTGTAGAACTTGCTCCTGATTCATTTTCTTTACTAAAGAGGAGGCATTGGAAGCGAGCTTGAAATGAGGATATTCTTTTTTTAGAGCTTTCCTCATTCTTCGGTCTCTTTCAAATAAAAGTACTGCTGCAGAGCTCGGTAAATGGGCTTCCATGATGCGTGTTATAGCACCCGTTCCTGCCCCAAGCTCTGCTATGGCTTGAACATCATTCCAATACACGGACTGAATAATTTTACGTGCCAGAAATGCAGAACTGGGGAAGATGCTTCCTACTCTTTTCGGATTCTTAAGGAAAGCTAGCAGAAAAAGAAGAAAGTTGGGTATTTTCAATCATTCATCCTCCATTGTTGTAAAATCTACCGGTTGCCGGAAGGCAACCTTAGCCGAAACCTAAATACATTATCCTCATGCTGAAGGGTTAGGGTGCCATGATGCAGCTCTGCAATATTTCTCGCAATTGAAAGGCCGAGCCCGGATCCCGATTGAATGCCTTCGCTGCTTCTTGAATAATCCACCTTATAAAACCGGTCAAACAGCTTGTCCATCTGTTCTGCCGTTAGGGGAGTTCCTTTATTTTCGACTTCAATGATTACATGCTCAGGCTGCATGGCCATTCGGATATGAATAGTACCCGGTTTGAGGGAATACTTCAGGGCATTCATCAACAGATTATCGATGGCACGAGCCATCTTATCACTGTCGATATAGGTCATCATTGGTGAATCGCCAATGTCTTTCTCGATGTGGATGCCATTTTCCATGGCGAGAGGTTCAAACTCGAATAACATCTGGTCTAAAAGTTGAAATAAATCAATTTTTCTCAGATCCAATTGGGTATCAACGGAGGTAAGACGAGTATATTCAAATAGATCATCCAGCAATTTTTTCAAGTGCGTCGCTTTGTTATAGGTGTTTTCTACGAATCGTGTATATTCAGCCTCGTCTTGAAAGGAATTGGTCCGCAGAAGCTCAATGTAGCCAATAATACTCGTAAGAGGCGTACGAAGGTCATGCGAAATGCCTGTGATTAAGTCCATTTTGGATTTTTCCAATTCGCGTTCCTTCATGATTTGTTGTTGCAGCTGCTCCGTCATGAGATTAATGTTGGTGGCGACCCGTCCCAATTCGTCTTGGCGATTAACGGCTACCCGATAATCCAGATGGCCCTCCGATATGAATTGAAGACCTTGCTCCAAAGAGACCAAATCTCTGACTATTTTTCGCGTGGCAATCAAAAAAGTGAATGTGAAGATCAATATAAAAATAGGCGTAATGACATAAGGGAAAAAGTTAAGAAGCCAGTGCCATTCTAATCCATCACTGATTTTGGAAGCCGTCATAATAAGAATATTATTCACGCAAACGGAACCAACAATTGAAATAACAAAACTGATCACCAATCGATTGAGGATGTGGAACTGTATCTTTTTCGTTTGCTTGGATTGCGGCTTAGTCAACTTTGTAACCTACTCCCCATACCGTTTTAATATATTGAGGCTCTCTTGGGTTCACTTCCAGCTTCTCACGCAGATTGCGGATGTGGACCATCACGGTATTATCCGAATATCCGTAAGGTTCTTTCCACACGGTTTCGTATATCTTCTCGGAGCTGAATACCTGTCCGGGGTGGCTGGCAAGCAGCTCAAGAATTGAAAACTCCAGCGGTGTAAGCGGAATATCGTTCTCTTTTAACTTCACGGAATGTTTACTTTTATCGATGACAAGGTCTTTAACGAGAATTAAAGAGTTATATTCAGCTTTTCCAATCAGGGTTTGACGCCGCAGCTGAGCCCTGACACGAGCGAGTAATTCCAATGGATTAAACGGTTTGACCATATAGTCGTCGGCTCCGGTAGTCAGGCCAGTGATTTTATCAATGTCTTCTTCTTTGGCTGACAGCATGATGATCGGAGTGTTGGATACTTCGCGAATTTTAAGACAGGCTTGAATTCCATCCAAGACGGGCATCATAACATCCAGAATGACGAGTTGAACCGATGTTGTTTTTATAATATTGAGTGCTTCCAGACCATCGGCTGCTTCAATGACGTGATATCCTTCGTTACGTAAATAGACATGAATGACATCGCGGATATCGGGTTCATCATCGACAACGAGTACGGTGTTCATAAATCTAGCTCCTTTTTAGTCCACTCTAAAATAAATATAATGAATTCGTGACATCTACCAGTGTAATCCATCGTCCAGAATGTTTAAATTGTTTCCTTTTTGCGACAGACATAAACAAACGCAGGAGGGATATTCAATGGCACGATATCGATGTTCTCGATGACAAAATGTTTGGAAAGTGTCTTTTTCATCTGAAGCGAATATTGAAAGGCGATGAATAAACCTCCAGGTTTGAGAGCCTGATCGATTTGGTCTACCAACGTGTTTCGGAGCTCAGGCTCAAAGTTAAAAAACGGCAATCCGCTAAAGATACAATCTAATTGCTGAACGCCTTCTTGCTTCATCGAAGCTACTAATTGAGCAGCATTCGGATAGAAGGAGAATGTGGGAAATGCCTTTTGTAAATTGGTCCTCATAATCTGATTCGACTCAAACACGAATACCTTGGTAGAATCCTGCACCTGTTTTTCAATATAACGGGTGATGGCCCCTGTGCCTGCACCGAGCTCTGCGATGGCCTGGAATTCAGGCCATGGTGCATGACTGACCATTTTGCTAGCCAGGAAGCGAGAACTTGGTATGATGCTGCCTACATGTTTGGGATTCTTTACAAAGCTTTTCAAAAACAAAATCGTTTCATCTGAATTCATGAATTAAGTTCCTCCAAGGGTTTCATATCGATTTTTGCAAATACAAGACGGACTCAAAAGCGTAATCACTGAAGCACAGACAGAAGGGGATCTCCAAAGTAAATGCCTGCAGCAAAATACGTTAAGGTCCAGAGTAGAGCACTGGAATAGGTTATCATTGCAAATCTTCTAAAATGTACCCCGCTCAGCCCGATCACCAGAGGAAGAACATATCGTACGACTGGAATAAACAAACCGATCGACATCGCCCAATGGCCCCATTGGTTCAGCATTCGTTCGGCCTTGATAAAATGTTTATTATGTTGAAATCGGTATAGGTTCTTGGCGCCGTACAATTTACCTGCAACATAGGCAGCAGTGATCGCTGTTAAAAGTCCAGATAGAATACAGAAGTAAGTGATCCCGGCATTGATTGCACCGGTGTGGCTCAGGATGGCCCCGCTGATAATCGTGATCTCATTCGGAATGGGAATTCCGAACGGACCCAGGGAGAAGGCAAAATAAAAAATCAGATATCCATACTGATGAAGCAGCTCTAAGATTGTATTACTGACCATGGTTTTACCTCCTCGCTTGTCGATAGCAAAATCATAATGAAATAAACTAAGGAATTAATGAGTATATTTCTAAAGAAAATCTAAAGATTGTTTAAGTAAGTTAACAACTTATCTCCATTCAACCTAAAAAAGCCTTGCCAAAAAGTTGGCTAGGCTTGATTTGTTTTAATAGAAACGATGGTCATTGAGCAATTCTCGCAATTGATATGCTGCTGCATAAGTTTCGTGTACGAGCTGGATGTATTCTTCCTTGTATTCGTAGGATTCCGATTGCTCAATGTTCCGAAAAATAAGTTGAATGGTATGTCTAATTGGTAAATAGGTCACAGCAATAATAGAGAAAAACTCTGAATATTTGGGCAGGATTTTTCTAAAGAATTTCTGAGTATGACGGGATATAGCCAAGATTGGGACAGATTGTTTTCGTCGAAAATTCCATGCAGAATATTGTTCTTTATTTTCCATATTTGTGTTATTCTGTGGATGATAGGCGACCATTTCATTGGTGTGATCGATATAGAAGGGAGGGACATCTGCTCGATTCATTCAATTGCTATAAAGAGAGTAACGGCACTGCTTGTAAAATAATGATAATAAGCGGAGGTTTGGTTATGCTCAAAAAAATGAAGAAATATGGCGTTTGCAGTTTGGCACTTGTATTGTTTGTGGCTGCGGCATTGACCGGGTGGAGTACTAAAGCATCGGCAGCGGATTTCAGATCATTGAACGCTTCACAGATTGTATCGGAGATGGGTGCAGGATGGAATCTGGGGAACCAGCTTGAAGCAACGGTGAATGGCGTCCCTAGTGAAACGGCTTGGGGCAATCCTGTCGTTACTCCAGAGTTGATTAAAAAGGTAAAGGCAGCAGGCTTCAAGACAATTCGCATTCCTGTATCCTATTTCAATCATATTGGAAGCGCTACCAATTACACAATTAACGCGGCGTGGTTGAATCGAGTCCAAACCGTTGTTGATTATGCATATAATGAAGGTTTATATGTCGTTATTAACATTCATGGAGATGGGTATAATTCCATCCCGGGCGGATGGCTTCTTGTGAATGGCAGCAATCAGGCTGCAATTAAAGAGAAATACCAAAAGGTGTGGCAGCAGATTGCTACCAAGTTCAGCAATTATAATGAGCGTCTTATTTTTGAATCGATGAATGAAGTGTTCGACGGAAATTACGGCAATCCGAATGCTGCATACTATGCTAACTTGAACGCCTATAATCAAATCTTTGTGGACACGGTCCGGCAGACTGGGGGCAACAACAACGCCAGATGGTTACTGATTCCAGGCTGGAACACCAATATTGACTATACGGTGGGCAATTATGGCTTTGCTCTTCCAACAGATCATTTCAGATCCTCGGCAATCCCGAGCTCTCAGAAGAGAATTATGATCTCCGCTCATTACTACTCTCCGTGGGATTTTGCTGGTGAGGAGAACGGAAATATCACGCAGTGGGGCGCAGCGGCAACAAATCCTTCGAAGAAATCAACCTGGGGTCAGGAAGACTATCTGAATGAACAGTTCAAATCGATGTACGATAAGTTTGTAACACAGGGCTATCCGGTTGTTATTGGAGAATTTGGCTCCATTGATAAAACGGCGTATGACTCCACCAATAACGTATATCGTCAAGCTTATGCGAAAGCGGTAACGACAACTGCCAAGAAGTACGGGGCCGTGCCGGTGTATTGGGACAATGGAAATAACGGTCAGCATGGTTTCGCTTTGTTTAACCGCTCAAACAACACGGTTACCCAGCAAGGCATTATTAATGCCATTATGCAGGGGATGCAGTAATCAAATCATGCTTTTCATCGTACGAAAGGCATGTCCTCTCACAAGAAAGGACATGCCTTTTTTTATGTAGTACTCGTTCGGTATCGTTCAAACACAAATACAATATTGCCAATGAATTTTACATAAGCCATATACAGAATTCATTAAACGCCACAATACCTTTTATATACTTAATTTGCTTATATAGCGAACTAAAAGGACTAGGTGGTAGACAGAATGTTAAAAAAACGCGATTTGCATGAATGCCACGCACTGTACAGCTTATTGAACGACCCCTCAGTGTCACCTTATGTTCGTTACCAATGTCATTCACCTGAGGAATATGTATTCCTGACCAAACAGTTGATGGACGAGGAAGAACAGAAAACCACGATTTCCCGTACAATTTTAAACGAAGCGGGCCAGCCCATTGGAACCATTGATTTGTATCATATCGTAAACCATACAGGGTTTCTGGCCACATGGATTGGAGCACCTTACTTCGGTAACGGATACAGTCAACGGGCGAAATCCATCTTTTTGAGTGAACTATTTCTCGAACATGCCATAGAAACGGTGTTTTTGAAAATTCGCAAACAAAATATCCGGTCGGGCAAAGCTGCACAAAAACTACCCTATGTAAAACTGGCCAATGATTCGCATTCTGAATTATATGGATCCATTGATGCAAGGAAGCAGATCTATGATCTGTATCGCGTGGAACGGATCGACTTTATCGAATGCAGTATGATCCTGAACCAAGGAGTGGCTACATAACTGCACAGTAAACCTTATGAATTCTATTTATGGTCAAAGATAGGTGTTCATCTTAACAACTCATACCAATCAAGAGTCGCTGAATCAGCGGCTTTTTTTGTTGCTTTTTAGGCCAGGGGATAAAGGATTATGTAATAATTTATAACACATGGATTGAATGGTTGTGAAAAATAACAAAAAATAATGAAGCTTTTTTATGGAAAACTACAAAGACATCCAGAAATGTTCGTAATATAATATGACACAAGAAGAATAAATCAAGAAATAAGTCAGGTTATATAACATCTTAATATATCAACACAGGGATCTCAGTTTCTGTTCTGAAAGGAGAATATTCTATGCAAATTACAGCAGCACCTTACAGTTGGCCTTACGACGGGAGCATCGATCCCGGTAAAACCGCATTAGTCATTATTGATATGCAAATCGATTTTTGCGGCAAAGGAGGGTATGTGGAACAGATGGGGTATGACTTGTCCCTGACGGCCAAACCCATTGAGCCTATTCGAAAGCTCTTGCATCGGGTCAGACAGATAGAAGATTTTCACGTCATTCACACGAGAGAGGGACATAAACCGGACCTATCCGATCTGCCTGCAAACAAACGATGGCGCAGCAAACAGATCGGGGCCGAGATCGGTTCTTCCGGACCGGCAGGACGCATTTTGGTTCGAGGTGAACCGGGCTGGCAGATTATAGAGGAGCTTACTCCCATCGAAGGTGAATCGATCATTGATAAGCCGGGTAAAGGCAGTTTTTATGCTACAGACCTGGATCTAATCCTCAAGAATAAAGGCATCACTCATCTGATCTTAACGGGAATTACAACGGATGTTTGTGTGCACACAACCATGCGTGAAGCCAATGACAGAGGATATGAATGTCTGATCCTGGAAGACTGCACGGGAGCAACCGACCCTGATAATCATCACGCAGCGCTCCAGATGGTCAAAATGCAGGGAGGCGTGTTCGGCAGCGTCAGTAACTCCAGCGAGGTTTTAAAGGCGCTAGCTGCCTTTTAAGCAACACTGCCACAGCAATAGAAAAACAACAACATGGGAGGAAATCATATGTGGAGATGGTCCAGAAAGTCACTGCTTATCGTAATGTCGGTTTGTTTGCTCGCACTAACAGCTTGCGGGTCGAACGATGTGCCTAGCTCTGCTTCAGGAGATGGAGAATCCGGTGGATTGAAAAAAGTGGTTCTGCGTCTAAAATGGGTTCATCAAGCACAGTTTGCCGGATTCTATACTGCCGTAGAGAAGGGATTTTACAAAGAAGCGGGTTTGGATGTTGAGATCAGACCAGGCGGCGCGGATTTTCCTTCCGTACAGATGATTGCATCAGGTGCAGAGCAATTCGGCGTGACGGGCGCAGATCAAATACTGATGGCCAGGGAGAAAGGGGTTCCCGTGAAGGCGCTGTCCGCCATTTACAGAAAAACGCCATTTGTGTTGTTTAGTCTCAAGGATTCAGGGATCACAAAAATGGAGGATCTGGTCGGCCAGAAGATTGGTGTGAAGCTTGGAGGGAATGAAGAGCTGACTTACCGAGCGATGGTAAAGAATGCGGGCATAGACGGAACCAAGGTGGAGGAAATGCCAGCAAAATACGATCTCAGCCCATTACTCAGCGGACAGGTAAAAGCATGGCCAGGTTATGTCATCAATGAGGTCCTCGCCGTACAGGAGCAGGGGAATGAAGTCAATATTATTGAGCCGAGCGATTATGATATTAACTTTTATGCGGATACGTTGTTTACGACAGAGGACATCATCGAGCGTGATCCCGAAATGGTGAAAAGCTTCGTACAAGCTTCCATGAAGGGCTGGAGCTACGCTATTGAGAACCCGGAAGAGGCTGCCGAATTTGGCTTGAAATACGGGGATAAATTAACGATTGATCACGAGGCGAGCATGATGAACGCAAGCATTCCTTTGCTGGAGCCGGAGAATCTTCCCCTCGGCAAGATGGAATCAGAGGCATGGGACGTGCTGCAACAGAACTTGATCGATCTGGAATTTTTGAAGGAAGAGCAAAATCTTGAAGACGTATTTTCAAACGAATTTATCGAATAGGGTGTGATTTTATGCTAACAACGGCCAGTGGTCTGGAGAAAGAAGCTTCAGGGCTGCATGAACAACAGACAACCATTTCTTCCAAAAGCGACATCGCGGTTACGTTGAAAAATTGCTCCTTATCCTTTGGTGACGTCAACGTATTGAATAATGTGTCGATTGATATTTATAAAAATGAGTTTGTATCCATTCTCGGTCCAAGCGGCTGCGGGAAGTCAACGCTGCTTCGGTTAATGCTCGACCTGCTTCAACCCAATGCAGGAGGAGAGATCGTTTATCCATCGAAGGATCTCTCGCTCGGCATGGTGTTTCAAAAGCCTGTATTGATGCCCTGGCTAACCGCAATCCAAAATATATCCCTGCCTCTCACCATCGGAGAGAAGAAGTTCACCAAAAAAGAGATCAAGGAAAAAGCGGAATCCTCGCTGCGGCTGGTTGGACTTCAGGATTTCATGAATCATTTTCCGCATCAGCTGAGCGGCGGCATGCAGCAGCGGATTGCGATTGCAAGGGCACTCGCTGCAGATCCGACGGTATTGCTTATGGATGAGCCCTTTGGGGCGCTCGATGAATTTACGAGAGAAAAGCTGAATTTCGAGCTGCTGCGTCTATGGGAGAGTCCCGAAACGAGCCTAAGTACAGTTGTTATGGTTACCCACTCGATTCAGGAATCCGTGCTGCTATCCAACCGCGTGATCATGATGTCACCAAGGCCTGCCGGCGTGGAGGATATTATTTCGGTTCCCCTGCCTTCACCGAGGGAGATTGGCATGGATGAACTTCCGGCCTTCCATCAGACTGTCAATGAGTTAAGAAAGCGGGTCAAACACCTATGAAAACCAAGATCAAAGATGCCATGTATCCTGTCGTATTCGCCCTTGCCTTTCTTATATTATGGGAACTCATTGTACGCCTTTTCGACATACCCCTTTATTTGCTTCCATCTCCCACAGGAATCTTATCGGTAATGGACAGCTCCTTATGGTCACATATGCTGGTCACGCTGCTGGAAGCATTGGCAGGCTTCGTGCTTGCCAATGTCCTGGGATTGATTACCGCAGTGATCTTCGTGCATTCCAAACCCATTGAAAAGGGAGTGTTCCCGCTGGCGATTGCACTCAAAACGACCCCGCTCGTCGCTCTGGCTCCGCTTCTGGTCGTATGGATGGGGACGGGATATTCCTCCAAGGTCGTAGCCTCCATGCTAATCTGTTTCTTCCCTATTTTGGTCAACAGCGTAAAGGGTCTGAAAGCCATTGAGCACGAAGCATGGGAGCTGTTCTCCACATATAAAGGCACCAAGTCGGAAATTTTCTGGAAATTACGGCTGCCTGCAAGTTTACCTTACGTGTTTTCTGCGTTGAAAATCTCGACCTCGCTGGCTATCGTGGGTGCCATTGTCGGTGAATTTGTCGGCGCTAACAAAGGGCTCGGCTATGTCGTCCTGGTATCTTCATACCATATGGATACACCTGTGATGTTCTCCGCAATTATTGCATCCGCACTATGCGGACTGGTTCTCTTTTGGGCCATCAGCTTACTTGAGAGAAGAATTATATTCTGGCAAAGGACGGATGACCTATGATGAGATGCACTGTGAACCGTATTCCAAGCCGTTCGCCTAACGATACGGCTGCGATGGAGAAAGCGATCCAAGAGGGAATCATTGATCCTCAAGATGTGGTTGCAGTATTAGGCAAAACAGAGGGCAATGGCTGCGTGAACGATTTTACGCGCGGTTATGCTGTGCTGGCGTTAAAGCAATTTTTTGGCGAATACCGAAAAGAATCAACTTCGTCCATATCCTATGTCATGTCTGGAGGAACTGAGGGCATATTGAGCCCTCACTTTACAGTGATTAGCCGCAAGGGTGCTTATAACCAAGATGGTCAGAGACAAGATCAGAAATCGCTGGCCATTGGCGTCGCGAAAACACGTGATTTCCTTCCAGAGGAAATAGGAAGGCTGGCTCAAGTGGACGAGGTGGAAGCTGCCGTTCAGCGAGCCATAGCGGAAGCTGGCATCGAATCTTCGGCAGATGTACATTTTGTGCAAATTAAGTGTCCGCTGTTAACGTCCGAGGGCGTGCATGATGCTTTGAGCAGATCACAAACCACTGTGACAGAAGATACTTACAAATCCATGGGATATTCACGAGGAGCCTCCGCACTAGGTGCGGCAGTTGCTCTCGGTGAGGTGGAACGAGCTGGACTTCAAGTTACAGATATCTGCGATTCATGGCATCTGTTCAGCAGTGTAGCCTCCACGTCGGCAGGCAGCGAGCTGGCGTATTGTGAGGTGATCGTCTTCGGCAATTCTGACTTTGCGGAAGGTCCGTATTTTATCGACCATGCTGTAATGAACGATTCTATTGACGCTCCTGCACTCAAGCGCCTGCTGGATGTTCATGCAGATGCTGAAATGGTGCAGGTGATGGCTAAGGCAGAGGCTGATCCCACCGGATTCATCCGGGGTCACCGGCACACGATGCTTGATGATTCGGATATCAACCATACGAGACATGCGCGGGCTGTCGTCGGAGGTGTGCTTGCTTCGGTGTGTGGTGATCCAATGATCTATGTGTCTGGTGGAGCCGAACATCAGGGACCGGCAGGCGGCGGGCCGGTGGCTGTCGTTTTTAAACGTAGGGAATAGACGGGATACATCCATAAAAAAACAAATGGAGGAATGACACGATGATTACAGCCAAGAAAACTGAGGTTATCACTGGAGAAGACATGCAATGGGGATTAATGCCGAATCATATTCACCTGTATCACCGCGAGATTGTGTCTGCGGAACAGGCGGATCAGATGGGGTTTCGTGCCAGCTCTGTTTTGTGGGAAAAGATTGGAGTCGGCGGTCAGGTATTGCCTCACTATCATGATGTAGCTGAAATCATTCACATCACGGTAGGTAAAGTGAAACTGCTGTGCAATGGAGAATGGAAGAGCTACCAGGCAGGAGATACATTCCATGTCCCTGCAGGCGTTATTCATTCGGTAGCCAATGACGATGTACAGCCGACAGAGCAGATCAGTATTTTTTTGCCGGTTGAAGAAGATGCTCCGGTTAACTCCTTTTTTAATACGACATTAGTGGAAGATGTCTTTTCCACCAAATTGAAATAGTCAGGCGGGATGGGAGATGGCAGATCACAAGAAGGCAGGATTCACGTGCAGTGATGTTTTGTTGATCCCCGACTTTAAGGAAGCTGTCGTCTTGGCTGGAGCAAGTGGCATGCAGCGAATGATTAACCGTGTCAACGTGATGGAAGTGCCGGATGTGATCGATTGGGTGCGCCCGGGGGAGTTTCTGATCACCAGTGGATTTCCATTTCGTGATCAGCCGGAGGCCATTGCGGATATCATACCGCAGCTGGTGGAGAAAGGTGTATCAGCGCTGGGGATCAAAACCAAACGATTCATTGATCATATTCCTGCCCGTGCACTCGAGCTGGCTGACCAATTGGGCTTTCCGATCTTCGAGCTTCCGGCCGCGACCGTTTTTTCGGATGTTGTCCGGGATATTATGGAACGGGTCCTTGTGCAGGAGGCAAGAGAGCTATCGCTGCTGCAAAGCCGCTTTCACAAGCTGTCTCAACAGCTCCTGTACGGGAAAGGATTAGAGGAATTTTTGCAAACGCTGGATGGCATATTGAACAATCCCATTGTATTGCTTGATGACTCCAATCATCTGTTCCTCTCTCCCCAGGCAGAGGAGATTGTGGAGGCAGATAATCCGATGCTGTGGTCCGGTCTGCGGGAGGAGAGCAGCCTCGGTGTGAGTTTCATAACACTAGGCGAGCGCCGAATTCGTGTATATGTATCAGCCGTTAATGACAAGCAATACGACAAATGCTTGCTGGTTCTGCTGGAATGGAATCAGGAGCACTCGGTTGTCGATCGGCTGACGATTGATCGCGTAGGTGTTTTGGTAGGACTCGAGATGATCAATACCAACGCCAGGCGGGAAGTAGAGCTGAAGTACGTCGATCAGTTTCTGCAGGACTGGGTTACGGGCCGAATTGTAACCATTGAGGATTTGAGGCTGCGAGCGGAAGCGTGCGGACATCCACTTGATGATGATCAAACGCGGCATGTCGCGTTAGTGCGATTTCTGAACGTCAAACCTAGCATCAGGACCATGCAGCAGGCGATTAAAAGATTGAGAACCAAATCCAGATGTGTAGGGCTTCAGGCAACCATACTGGAGGGAGAGCTTGTCCTACTTTTCGCAGAAGAAATGCATGGAATTCGGAATGTGGCGATGGAAGCCATTATCGCTGATATGAAAGTGGTTTTCCCTGCTGAGAGCTATTCTCTCTGTATCGGCAATCGAACCGAAGCTGCGGAGAAGGTATACGAAAGCTATAACGATGCCAAAAAGATTCATCATATCAGCTCCATTTGCGATTACCGTGAACCTTATGTGGACTATATGAAGCTAGGCGTGTTTCAGCTTTTATACCATCTGCCTGATACGGAGGAGGTTCAGGAGTATCGTGATCGATTCATTCTGCCCTTGATTGCGTACGATGCGAAGCATAATTCCCAGCTGTTTGAAACGTTGAAGGTATACTTTAAGCATAATCGTAATGTGAAAAAGACGTCAGCGGAGCTTTTTACCCATTATAATACGGTTTCCTATCGGGTAGAGCGGGTGTGTGAATTGCTGGGGATCAGCATGGATAATGGCGATGATGTGCTTCAGCTGCATCTAGCGATGAAGCTGAATGAAATGAGACCAGCCTGATTGATATGTACGCGTCAAGGAGGGATGACGGATGAGTAAGCTGGATATGAAAATACCGCGCGAACTGACAATAGACTGGCTGCAAGCGCAATATGGAAGCGGGAAGCTCAAGCCGGAGCAGGTCATTGAAGAGATCATCCGCCGTTCCCGTGAGGACGAAGGGATGAATATTTGGATCACCCCGCCTGTGCTGGAGAGAATCAAGCCGTATTTGGACCGTCTCCAAACAATGGATACTTCCTTGCCGCTGTGGGGTGTACCCTTCGCCATTAAGGACAACATCGATTTGGCTGGAACACCAACAACGGCTGGCTGTCCCGAATATGCATATGTTCCAGACAGGCCTGCTGCAGTTGTAGAACGATTGTTAGATGCCGGAGCGATTCCTGTAGGTAAAACCAATATGGATCAATTCGCAACCGGGCTTGTAGGCACCCGGAGTCCTTACGGTGAGACACATAACGCGCTGAGCGCTGAATGGATAAGCGGCGGGTCCAGTTCGGGATCGGCTGTAGCGGTAGCGAGGGGACAGGCGGCATTCGCCCTGGGCACGGATACAGCGGGCTCCGGAAGGGTTCCTGCGGCGCTGAACCGTCTCATCGGCTATAAACCGAGTCTCGGAGCCTGGTCGACAAAAGGTGTTGTTCCCGCTTGTGCCAGTCTGGACTGTGTGACTGTATTTACCCATTCAATACACGAAGCAAGGATTGTCGATATGCAAGTACGAGGCCTTGAATCATCAGACCCATGGTCCAAGGAAATGCCGCGATTGGTCGATAAGCTTCCCAAAAAGTTGTATCTGCCTGAAAAACCATTAACGTTTTTTGGTCCGTTGGCTGAGGAATACAGCAAGGCATGGGATTCAGCCGTCCAGAGGATCAAACGATTGGAGCTGCCAGTCGAGTATATCGATTACGCTCTCTTTGAGGAGGCTGCCGCACTTCTGTATGATGGACCTTGGGTAGCTGAGCGCTGGGCCAGTGTAGGTGAATTCATTGAATCAAGTCCAGGAGTCACTTTCCCGGTGACGGAACAAGTCTTGCGATCAGGCGGATCAGGCAAGCATGACGCAGCTTCCGTATTTACCGCGATGCATAAGCTTCAGGAGCTGCGAATGATAAGCAACAAGCTTCTCCAGGAAGCAGTTCTAATCATGCCGACCTGTGGAGGTACATGGACGAGAGGACAGGTTGAAGCCGATCCGATAGCTACGAATTCGGACATGGGGCGGTATACGAACCATTGTAATCTTCTAGATTTATGTGCGGTGGCTGTACCAGCGGGTGATGCCGCGTCTCAGATGCCTTTTGGAATTACGTTATTTTCGCTGTCTGGCAATGAGCACTTGATGGAAAACGCTGTGGCCGCGTTTCTTGAAGTAAATTTGCCGCCTCTGGAAGCAAAGAGGCAAGAAACGATCCTGGTTGCCGTCTGCGGCCTGCACATGAGAGGTTATCCACTGGAGAAGCAGATGCTGGAACACGGGGGTCAATTTGTTCGTGAGTCGCATACGGCGGAGAAGTATCAAATGGTGAAGCTGCCTACAGTTCCGGCTAAGCCCGGGTTGTTGAAGAAAAAGGTAGGAGGCAGTGCTATTGCGCTTGAATTATGGGAGCTGCCTGTAGCATCTTTTGGCGCGTTCGCTGCATTAATTCCGGCCCCGCTTGGTATAGGCAAAATTGAATTGCAGGACGGGACAGAGGTGTCTGGTTTTATATGCGAGGGCTACGCTGAAGAAGGGGCAGAGGATATATCCGCCTGCGGAGGATGGAGAAACTTAGATAGGTATGAAGAAAGCGGGTTCGCTTAAACGATCGTCCTTCGAACCCAAGAACCGAATATTGTGACAAGGGAAAACAACTATGGGAGCATAAATTCTTTCCCATTCATGCTGTCACATGAATAGTCCATGATGGTATATGCAAATTCATCGGTCCATAATCATCAGTCTGATGCATGTCCCGAGTTCAATAAAGGGTTACTGACTTCCTAGTCAGTAGCCCTTTATTATTATTTTATGTAACCACGATATAGAAACCCGCATCCTTACCGACTAGTGATGAGTGGCTCTAAGGGACATGAACGGCTGTTCAGGTAGCCCGTTTATTCAGTCCAGCTATACGCAGCGTTTGCTCCAGTCGATTCAGATCTACGGTGAAGTCCTCTAATCCCGGAAAAAGGTCCGGTGTCGTTCCGTCATCTTGCCCATACATCATATAATAATCAAGTTTGTTATGGTTGCTGATCATCCAGTAAGTAGGCACTACATGCCGGATATGAAAAATTTCTACGACAAGGGTGTCCTTCATGCAGAAAGCGAGATTGGCCAGCCCGGCTCCGTGCGGTGAAACGATCGCTTTTGAGGAAGCAAAGAGCTGAATCTGCTGGGCAACGCTCCAATCTTCCAGACAGATCGGAACAAACCCGTACGTCTCCAAAAGCCGGATGACTTCACCCTCGTTAGCTATCCGTCGTGCAGCGGCTTTGCTCCGGGAAATGAAAATGCGTTCCGGTGAATATAGCGTTGTGTCGCGTCCAGGCAGCATAAACATACGAAGGACAGATGTAGCCCAAGGGGGATAGTGGGAATTCATCATTAAGGAAGGCACGACCAACCTGTCAGCCTGAAGTTCCCGATTGTCTCCAGTACGAATCACGGACGATTTCGATACGCCAAACATCAATAACGTTTCTTCCACAAATGATGCATAAGGATTCGGATTCATGATCAGCGATTGAAAAGGAATATTTAGATTTTTAAGCATACCCAATCGAGGCAGCACATCATATAACCAATGAAAATAATTATGACTCCCGCAAAAAGTCAAAACGGCAGAAGTCCCATGGAGATAAAGTTGCTCCTGTGTCTTACTCCGATACAAAGCAGGGTGTTCTTCCAGTGTCAGCATTCTATTAAGTCTTCCATCGTATTCGGGAGAAAGGTCGAAGATCAGTTTTTCATCTGATGTCAGGACAGAACCTGATCTTCCCCAAACTCGCCCATTTGATATGTATGCAACATACCCACCTTCAGGATGAGCGGTATAGGGCGTCAAATAACGGTGAATTTCCGTTTCAAGGGTTTTCGGTACCTCGTATTTAGCGGCTTCACCAAAATCAAAAGGGTAGACTTTTTCATCCCCGCCGGAGGAAACGGAAGCTCCCCATTCCCAAATGTCCCTGTAGAAAGCGGACTTATTTGAATTTGTGCCTGTCGAATTGGCATTTTTACATATTTCACTCATTTTTCATCCCTCCATAACCATGTGTTGCTATGAAGCTAATTTATGCATGCAGGCCTCAAAGTGATTAGGGCTGATCATATCCTTTATTTCTTATGTACAATTTACATGCAGATCTCTTCATTACCGCTGTGAACATGTCGCAGTATCATTATTTACTATTAAATAGTAAAGCTTTGGATGCTAAATCAAGTATTGTATGTTGTATATGTGCTAAAAGCTCTGGATAATTAGAATGTTACACAGTTATTATTGTAGTCAGTTAGACCTGAGGATAGTGCCAGATGTGTTGAATCTCTCTCCATCGGGAGAGAAGATCGACGTATTTTTTAGGTTTAATGATGCTAAGCATATGATAGTATTGGTTGAAAGAAATGAAACATTATAAGTTCGCTATCAAACACGATACGTGCTTCATTTAATGGAGAGGGGGAAACATAAATGATGAATGTTTTGTTGGTGGATGATGAGCCGTGGGTGCTCGAAGGCCTGAGAACCATGGTGAATTGGGACAAATACGGTTTTCGCATCTGTGGTGAGGCGGAGAATGGCAATGCCGCCTGGTCCATGATCGAAAGTCTTCAACCGGATCTGGTGTTTACAGATATTCATATGCCCTCTGTGAGTGGCCTGGAACTGATTGACCGTTCCAAGCATGAGCTGGCCAAAGCACCCCGATTCGTTATATTAAGTGGATATGACAGCTTTGAGTATGTAAAAACAGCGCTGGAGCAGAGAGTAGAGGACTACTTGCTCAAGCCTATTGATGAGATCGAGATAGAAAATGTACTGGAACAGATGGGCCGTAAAATTCAGGAAGAACAGATTTCGGCAGAAGTACACCAGCGTGATCGTGCCCTGTATGTGAATTGTTTGTTTGATCGCCTGATTCAAGGGGAAGACAGCATGGAGCTGCAGGACGAAGTGAACACCTTGCTGCAAATGGAAGGTCATGAGGATATGGCCTGTCTTCTAATTGCCGCGGATATCAGTAAAGATGACGTGAAAGGGCGAATACACGCTTTTGGTGGTGTCCATTGGTCGGAACCTTTTGTGGATGCTGAAGGAAACCTAGGTGTGTTCGCTGCCGATATCGATAATTCTTTGAACCTGCTTGGGTCAATGGGCAGAAATATCGTGGAGACCTATGCTGGTCATTCCTCCATGATTGTGGCCGTTGGACATCATTCGGGCACACAAATCGGTATGCGGTCAGCCTACGAGAAAGCTTTGTTCGCTCTAAAATGGAAGCGTTATCAGGGAGGGGGCGGATTTGTTCATCATCAGGATCTGCCGCAGAGTGACCCATTGGCCAGCGTAAATCAAAAAGCTTTAGCCAATCTGATGGAAGTCATTCTTTCTGGTGAACAGGATAGGTTGGAAGGGAAGATTCAAGCACTTCTTGCTGATCCTGACTTAGGATTGCCCTTCTCCAATATGGAATACGTCCGGGTTCAATTGCTTGCCCTTGAAATGAGTGTTCTCAAGGAGTTGAAAGAGCTGGATGGAGATATGGGCAGTTTTATGCTTCACGTTCAAAATAAGGCAGGCGGCATTACTAAAATCGACTCCTATCCAGCATTTCGGGATTATGCACGTGTGTTAAGTTTGAACGCTTTGGAGGCGCTGCAGGAGCAGAGAAAAGAAAAGGAATGCAGCACCATTTTTCGTGTGGTGCAATATGTCAATCAGGAATTCCGTAAGAAGCTGCAGCTTCAGGAGCTCGCACATCAATTTCACATGAACGCCAATTATTTGGGGCAGGCATTCAAGCAGCAGACGGGCAAAACGTTTCGGGAATATTTAAACGATAAACGGATTGAGGAAGCAAAAAGACTATTACGCCAAAGCTGCGCATGCGTTGCTGACATTGCGGTTCAGTCTGGTTATCCGAATGCAGACTATTTTGTAAGTCAGTTCAAGCGAATGACGGGCATGGCGCCTTCTGCATATCGTAAGCAGCAATAGATCCCCCGAGAGATGAGAAGTACGAATGAAGGATGGCGATAGCAAACATGTTCAAAACATTCCGTTTTCGCAGCATCGTGAACGATATACCCTTGAATTACAAATTTATCTTGATATATGTCATTGGTATTTTGCTTCCTATCTTTGTAAGCAATGTTTTGTTTATGGATCGTATGTCAGGGTTGATCAAGGAACGGGAAGAGCAGAATTTACAAATCTCACTGGAGCGTGCAAGAAAGGATATTCATACCATGATTGATGGTGGCGTCGCCGTCAGTCATGCCTTGATTACGGACAAGTTGTTGACCGAATCCATGGATCGGGTGTATAACAGTCAGCTGGATTTCTATAACACACTTGATGATCAGCTTCGTCACCGGGTGACTTCCTATATTCCTGTGAACAACCAAATTCAGCGAATAGGGGTTTACACCGAAAATCCGACCATTGTGCCTGGCGGGGATTACTATGTTCTGGACAACGACGTACGCTCAGGAACCTGGTTCGAGCAGTGGAAGGCCGCTGGGGAAACCCTAAAAGTGCTTGCATACCGTGATCAGGCAACGAATGATCGTGCAGCAACCTCTTCGTATTTAAGCGTGATCGAAAAAATGGATTACTACAACACCGACAACTCTTATCAGAAATTGGTACGCATCGATTTCTACGTTAGTCGCTTCTATGATGTGATTGCCAGAGAAAAGAGTTCTCTGGATCTGTATCTGGTGAATGCCCAGAATCAAATTATTGTATCTGCGGATGACAAGTATCAGGGCGAGATGGAGAGTAGCTATGCTTTGTTTGATATGAGCAAAGCGGCAGACAAAGACTTGCATATCGTTCCAATCGGTAGTGCTAGTTATGTGAAAGGTTGGAAGCTGATTGGTGTTCCTCAGGAAACACGTGTCAAACAAGCAATGTTATCCATGCAGCTTTATTTTGGAATGCTGGCCGGGATTATTACCCTGATCACTTCCATTTTCATTTATGTCATGCTCCGTTCCTACAATTATCGTGTCAAGCGGCTGTCGAGACATATGCAGAAGGTGGGTAACGAGAAATTCGAACTAATCAACATGGATGGCGGACATGACGAGATTGGGCATTTGATTAGCAATTTCAATATGATGACGGCACGAATCCATTCATTGATCAACAACGTGTACAAGCTAGAAATTCAGCAGCGAAGCCAGGAGGCTGAGCGCATTCGAGCAGAGCTTAATCTGCTGCAAAGCCAGATGAATCCTCACTTTCTATTCAATACGTTGAATGCGCTGCTTGTAGTTAGCACGAAAAATAACTATGCGGACGTGAAGGATATTATCAAGGATCTGTCCAAGCTGCTTCGCCGTCTGTTGAACTGGAAGGACGATGTGGTCACGCTGGAGGAGGAAATGAGCTTTACGGTCATGTACCTGGGTATTGAGAAATTCCGTTTCCGGGACAAGTTTGAATACTATATTGACATCACTGAAGAGGCAAGGCGATATAAAATACCCAAAATGAGTATCCAACAGTTGGCGGAAAATGCTTGCAAACATGGCATTCAGGCCATTGAGGGGCTTGGCTATGTGAAGATTCAGGCTGAAATTGTGAACGAGCATTTGCGTGTTGTCGTATCTGACAATGGAAAGGGTATGGACAAGGAACGGCTTCAAGAGGTTCTGTATCACATGCGAAGCAAGGAAGAGAGCGGCGGATACAATATTGGAATACGAAATGTGTATCGCCGTCTTGAATTGTACTACGACGATAAAGTGAATTTTAATTTGGTAAGCAGGATCGGGGAGGGGACTGAGGTATCCTTTGAAATCCCGTTGCAATTGCTGGAACGTCAGGATGTAAAAGGAGGCGTGGACGATGGCATTTAAAGTGTTGTTGATTGACGATGAGCCTTTGGCGCTTGAGGGTCTGCAGTTATGGATACCATGGGAGAACCTTGGCTTTGAGGTGTGCGGTGTCTGTGGAAACGGTTCGGAGGGCCTGAAGCAAATGGAGGAGCTGAAGCCCGATCTGGTCATGGTTGATATTCATATGCCGGTGATGAACGGACTGGAGATGATTGAGGAGTGGAGACGCAGGGGCAACGAGTCTACCAAATTCATTATCCTGACAGGGTACAGTGATTTTGATTATGCACGAAAGGCACTCAAATATAGAGTTTCACGCTATTTGCTTAAACCGCTGGATGAGGAACAGGCCGAGCTAGAGATTCGTCAGGTGGGACAGGAACTGGCTAAGGAGCGGGAACAACTATACGTCGGGCAGGTGGCACAGAGAGAGAAGGAAAATCTGGCGATAAAGGAGGCTCTACTTGGCAAAGGATTGTCCACAGAAGCTGCTGGTGTACTGGAGTCCTTGTCTGGCTCCTCTCATGTTTGGAATGTATGCCTTGTTCAGATCGCGGCAGAGGATTATTGCAGGTGGAGCACGGTTGCTGCGGAATTTTTGGACAGGTCAAAAGCCATGTATGTGATTCGCTTGCGAAATGATCTGGTTTCCATCGTGTTTGGCAGTGCTGAATCAGCCTCCCATGGTTCGAGCTGCACAGCCAGACACCGATTGGAGGAATTGGCACGCCGTTTGGCGAACTTTCGCGCATTTATGGCCATTGGTGAAGCGGCGTCTTCACTTCTTTTCATAAATCATTCCAGGGTCACAGCAGAAAAAGCGCTCCTGCATACCTTTTATGAAACGAATAGGAACAGCGTGATGGACTATGAGAGCCTTAAGGATCTTACGTTCCAAAGACATGATGATCAGGTAGAACTCACAGCGAGAATCTTGGGGGCATTTCAACTCATTGATCACGATGCTTACAGGTCAGCAGTGGATTATATTGAGCGATCTTTTCGCCAGTTACGAGTTCACCCGGAGGAGGCCCGCAAATACGTGATCTACCTACTTCATGAGATTCGAGCATATATGAGATCCGAACTGACAGAGGATACGGGCGCTCCAAATCGTCTGTTCGATATTCCCAATCTGGATGAACGCCTGCTGACATGGATTGATCTGATCGACATGCTGCAGTCGTGCGGGCGAGTCTGTTTTGAACTTTTGCTTAAGGAGAATGCTTCCGAAGCGCAGGGTATAGTACAGGACATCAACGATTACATTCATGAGCATTACCGGGAAGGCTTGAGCATTAAAATGCTTGCCGAGCGTTTCTTTTTGCATCCAGCCTACCTGGGACAGCTGCTTATACGAAAAAATGGCATTGGTTTCAATGAACTGCTACATAATTTGAGGATTGAGGAAGCTTGCCGTTTACTCCAAATGAATCAATACAAAAATAGCGAGGTCTCGGAAAAAGTTGGATACTCCACCTACCATCATTTTTTGAAGCAGTTTGAGAAAAGGCTGAACATGTCTCCGAATGAATATAAGAAACATGTCTAACAAAATACCTTTAGAAAATCGCGTACGGTTGAATCTATAGATTATAAAATGAAAACCTGAGTTTTTCTCGGAAAGAGCTATAATTCGGGTGTATTTTCCATTTAACATTAAATTTATAATGAAATTATTCAAATGAAAGGGCTTTCATGAAGGCGTAATCAAACTTTGGAGGTGCTTTATGGGGGAAAGTAAAAAGAAGTTTTTCCGTATGGGGGCAACCATGTTGTTGTCACTGAGCGTTGTACTGGCTGGTTGTTCCGGCGGTACAAATGACCCAGGCAGCGGAGAAGAGGGAAGTGGTACAGAGGTAGGGCCTGACAATCCGATAGAAATCTCGGTATTCCTTAACGAGGCCGGACAGCAGCCAACCGCTGACAACAAGATTTACAAGAAAATGAAGGATGAGCTTGGCGTATCATTCAAGTTCGAATTTCTGGCCGGTGACAAAAACCAAAAGCTTGGCGTTATGATTGCTGGTGGGGATTATCCAGACCTGATCTCAGCTGATACCAAACTGACAGCTGCAGGTTCAGTCATTCCGCTTGAAGATCTGATTGAGGAACACGCCCCGAATTTGAAAAAACATTACGAGAAGTACTGGAATCAAATGAAGGATCCAAATGATGGACATATCTACTACCTGCCAAACTATGGTGCATATAACGGCGAAGTAGCTGACACCTATTACAGCGGTCCCGCGTTCTGGATTCAAAAAGCCGTACTGAAAGAGTTCGGTTACCCGACTCCAAAAACACTGGATGAATACTTCGACCTGATCGCGAAATACAAAGAGAAATATCCGACGATTGACGGCAAGCCGACCATTGGTTTTGAGGTCCTGAACTATGACTGGAAAAACTGGGGCTTGTTGAACCCGCCTCAGCATTTGATCGGTCATCCGAATGATGGCGGAGTGGTTGTCAACGATGGCAAGGCGGAGATCTTCGCCGATAAGGATTATGCCAAACAGTACTATCAGAAGCTAAATGAAATCAATGCCCAAGGCTTGCTTGATAAGGAAGCGTTTGCACAGAACTACGACCAATACATGGCCAAATTGTCCAGTGGTTCCGTACTCGGCATGTTTGATCAACATTGGAATTTCCAAAGCGCGGAAGATTCACTCATAACGCAAGACAAAATTGAACGCACTTATGTAGGTTTCCCGCTCGTGTATGACAGCAGCACCAAAGACTATTATCGTGACCGCGCAGCACTGAATCTTAACAATGGTTTCGGTATTACCGTGAGTGCCAAAGACCCTGTAAAAATCCTCAAAGTGCTCGACAAACTGATGGAGGAAGAATGGCAGAAAACACTCACTTGGGGCATTGTGGATGAAGACTATTATGTCAATGAAGAAGGCCGCTTCATGAAGACACAAGAGCAACGCGACAATGCATCGGATGCTGCTTGGAAGCTTGCCAACAAAGCTGACGCATTTTATGGAACTGCGCCGAAAACGGAAGGGTACTTTAGCGATGGCAACGCAACTTCGGCAAGTAATCAGCCAGAAGAATACCAGGCAAGCTTGAAACCGTTTGATAAGGAAGTTTTGGATGCATATGGTTTCAATAGCTATGTCGATTTCTTCAGTGCTCCACCAGAGAATCCGGTAACTTACCCTGCTTGGTCTGTCGATGTGGTAGAGGGATCTCCAGCCAAGATTGCCAATACGAAGTTGAACGAATTGTCGACCAAATATCTGCCAAAAGCAATCTTGGCCGGTACATCAGAGTTTGACAATGTTTGGAACGAATACGTTTCCGAGATTCAAAAGCTTGACATCAAGGCATATGAAGATCGTATCAATGAAGTGTTGAAGTGGAGAATTGATAACTGGTCTGTGAAATAAAAACAACTTATGTCAGGAAGGAAGATAACCTTCCTTCCTGATTCTTTTGAAACATGGTTATGGCAGATGTGTTCTGGTTGTTTCGACGTTTTCCTTTGATTATAAAGATGGATAGGGAGCTTGATATTATGGAGGAAATTGTAGTGGGTACCAAGCCGCTCCGCCCGAAGAAAAAACCGAAAATCAGGCGGATTACTTGGCAGAATATTAAAGCACAGAGACAACTCATTTGGATGTCTGTTCCTCTGCTTGCGTACATTATTGTCTTTGCGTATGTACCTGTATGGGGTTGGACGATGGCCTTTCAGGATTATAAACCGGCCCGGAGTTTCTCGCAGCAGACGTGGGTAGGATTTAAGCATTTCCAATTTTTATTTACCGATGACAATTTTTTGCGAGTGCTTCGCAATACGCTAGCCATGAGTGTCATCAACATGATTCTGGGTTTTGTAACCGCTATTGTTCTTGCATTGCTGCTTAATGAGATCAAGAAGGTCCTGTGGAAGCGGACGGTACAGACGATCTCGTATCTGCCTCACTTCTTATCATGGATTATCGTTACCGGAATCGTAGCGACATCGCTTGCTTCTGACGGTATTGTCAACGATATCCTGATGAAATTGCATTTAATTGATGAGCCTATCCTATGGCTGACGGAAGGTAAGTATTTCTGGGGCGTTGTTGCAAGCTCCCACATTTGGAAAGAGGTTGGATGGAGTACCATCATTTATTTGGCGGCCATGGCCTCGATTGACCCGGCACAGTACGAAGCTGCCGACATTGATGGAGCTAACCGTTATCAAAAAATGTGGAATGTCACCTTGCCTGGAATCAAGCCTACCATTGTCATCCTGTTGATTATGTCGATCGGGCATATTCTAGAGGCCGGTTTCGAGGTTCAATATTTGCTGGGTAACGGATTGGTTGTTGACTGGGCAGAAACGATTGATATCTTTGTGCTCAAATACGGGATTGCACAGGGTAACTATTCGCTTGCGACTGCAGGCGGTATATTCAAGACCGTGGTCAGCATTACGATGTTGCTTGTAGCGAATTGGACAGCCAAGCGGCTTGGGGAAGAGAGGCTCTTATAAGATGAAAAAAACACCATTGTCCGGTTTAGGAAATACATCGGCGCTTTCTGTACGCCGTCCAGGTGCCAGAGGACTTGAACCGTTTCTATTCGGCACCTTTAACACGATCTTCATGATCGTGCTCGTAATTGTGACGCTGTATCCATTTTTAAACACCATTGTAGTTTCGTTTAATGCAGGGAATGACACCATTCGGGGAGGCTTATATTTATGGCCTCGTGATTTCACCTTGCAGAATTACAAAGCAGTTTTTGCTTCGGGCACGATCTATAATGCGTTTTTGATTTCAGTTGCGCGGACCGTACTTTCTACTCTGCTTAATATTTTCTTGACCACCATGCTGGCCTACACGCTGAGCCGGCGCGATTATATCTTCCGTAAGCTGATTACAACTGTTTTTGTACTGACCATGTATTTCAACGCCGGTCTGATTCCGGGATACTTCCTTATGAAGGATTTGCATTTGATTAACTCCTTCTGGGTGTATGTCCTGCCATCACTGGTAAGTGCGTTTAACCTGATCGTCATTCGTACTTATATTTACACGATACCTGAAAGCTTGATTGAATCTGCGAAAATAGACGGTGCAGGAGATTTCCGGATTTTCTGGAAAATTATTTTCCCGCTATGTAAACCTGTGCTGGCAACCATTGCGCTCTTTGTTGCCGTGGGTGCGTGGAACTCCTGGTTTGATGCTTTTCTGTACACGTCGTCTCGTCAAGAGCTCAGCACGCTGCAATATGAATTGATGAAATTGTTGTCTTCCAGCATGAACGCCAACAGCAATCCTTCCGTAGCCAATGGTGTAGGGGCAGAGCATTCGACTCAGGTAACACCAATTTCCATTCGTGCAGCCGTGACCATTGTGGCTTCCGTTCCGATTTTGCTTGTATACCCGTTCATGCAAAAATACTTTGTCGTAGGACTTAATGTAGGGAGTGTGAAGGAATAAATGTCACAGCTTCAAGTACAACAAATTCGCTATGCGAACCCGATTCTTCCTGGTTTTTATCCGGATCCTAGCATTGTGAAGGCAGAGGATTACTTTTACCTTGTTTGCAGTTCGTTTGAGTATTTTCCGGGGGTTCCGATTTTTCGGAGCCCGGATCTGATTCACTGGGAGCAGATCGGCAACGTATTGGATCGGGTAAGCCAGCTTGATTTGACTGGTCAGAAGAGCTCGGACGGGATTTATGCCCCTGCGCTGCGATACCACGAAGGTACGTTTTATATGATCACGACAGATGTTAGAGGTATCGGGAACTTCTATGTTACGGCAACCAACCCTGCCGGACCATGGTCTGATCCAATTCGCATTCCGTATGGGGGAATCGACCCCTCTCTGTTTTTTGACGATGACGGAAAAGTGTATGTTACGGCGCAGCAAGGAGCGGACTACGATTCTCATGCCATTCAATATGAGATCGACATCACGACAGGAGAGGCGTTATCCGAACCGCAGGTGGTATGGCACGGAGACGGTGGACCGTGGACCGAGGGGCCGCACTTGTACAAAATCAACGGGATGTACTATATGATGTCTGCTTCTGGAGGGACAGCCAAGGAGCATCGCGAAATCATCGGTCGCAGCGAACATCCGTATGGTCCATTCGAACGGTATCCAGAGCCGATTCTGACTCACCGCCATTTGGACCACCCTATTCAGTATTTGGGCCATGCCGATCTGGTGGAGGATCATCACGGAGAATGGTGGGCTGTATTCCTTGGCGTCCGCTTGACAGAAGACGGATATAGCGTGCTTGGACGCGAAACATTCCTTGCACCGGTTGTCTGGAATGAGGGCTGGCCGCACATTGACAACAATGAAGGTACGGTAAGCCTGGACATGGCGATTCAGCGTATGCCGATGTCAGTTCCTTCTCAAGCGGATGGTAATGCAGCAATTGTTGCAGGCCGGGATGACTTTAATGAAGAACTGGGTCCGCAGTGGATGTTTGTGCGCAATCCGTCAGAAGGAGTATGCTCCGTAACGGATAATCCGGGTTCTTTGACACTTTACGGGCAGGAAGCAAATCTCAGCGACGTTGGTCAGATTACGTTTATTGGCCGTAGACAGCAGCATCTTCAGGCCTGCTGCACAACCAGCATGACATTTGTGCCGACTGCTGATGGAGAAGAAGCGGGCATGTGCATTCGCCGAGATGAGGATGCGCATTATGAGCTTGGTGTTAAAAGGTCGGAAGGACGCAACCTCATTTTTGCCCGTCTGACGGTACGTGGAGAGTCGAAAATCGTGTACCAGAATGAGACTGAAGCAGAGCAGCTGTTTCTTCGCATTGAATCAACGGAGACGGACTATAAACTGAGCTGCTCCTTGGATGAACAGGACTGGGTAAGTCTTGGCACGGGTTCGGCACGGGCCATCTCTCCGGAGGACTTTGTGCATAAAATGTGCTTTACCGGAGCGGTGGTTGGGTTATATGCCACTGGCAACGGCCAGGCAAGTCATACACCTGCACGCTTCGATTGGTTTGATTATGAAATCTAGCTAACTGATCTAACGAGACGAACTAATATTACTTATTCGGTAATCAGGAGGAGGGGAATTATGGAATCCAGGCGTGAAGAGGAATCATTGAAGGCTTTATATGAGGATGCTTTTCATATCGGTGCAGCGGTTAATCCCCTGACGATCGACAGCCAGCGCTCGCTGCTGGCCTACCACTTCAACAGCTTGACAGCAGAGAATGAAATGAAATTTTCAAGCCTACACCCGGAGGAGAATCTGTACACGTTCGAGAACGCAGACGTCATAGCGTCATTTGCCAGAGAACAAGGTATGGCACTGCGAGGACATACGCTGGTCTGGCATAATCAGACTCCCGATTGGTTGTTCGAAAACGAAACGGGCGGAAAGGCGGAGCGGGATGTACTGCTTGAACGGCTTCGCTCGCATATTCAGACTGTCGTCGGCAGATATAAGGATGTGATCTACTGCTGGGATGTTGTGAATGAGGTCATCTCTGATGAGAATGATGAAAGTGCATTTCTGCGGCCTTCCAAATGGCTGGATATTGCCGGGGAGGACTTTATTGCCAAAGCATTCGAGTTTGCTCATGAAGCAGATCCACAAGCTCTTTTGTTTTATAACGACTACAACGAGTCCAACCCGCATAAGCGGGAGCGCATCTACCGACTTGTTCGTTCACTGCTGGATCAAGGCGTACCGATTCATGGGGTAGGTTTGCAGGCACACTGGAATTTATACGACCCCACGCTGGACGACATGCGTGCTGCCATTGAGCGTTATGCCCAGCTTGGCCTTCAGCTTCAGCTCACTGAGCTTGACGTATCGGTATTTCGCTTTGAAGACCGACGTACAGACCTGACTCGTCCTGAGAAGGGGATGCTGGAACTGCAAGCCGAGCGTTATGAATCCATTTTCCGTCTCCTTTACGAATATCGTGAACACATCAGTGCTGTCACATTCTGGGGAGCAGCCGATGATTATACCTGGCTTGATCATTTCCCGGTCAGAGGCAGGAAAAATTGGCCATTTTTGTTCGATGAGTCGCATGCTCCCAAACCGGCTTATGAGCGCGTCGCGCAGATTCCGAAGCAAGCTGCAATGGAGAAAAAGTGATACTTATATCGTTAAAGCGTCCGAAAAAATGTTGAAATAGAATCATCTTTTTTGAAAGGGAGTATTTGAATGTCTGAAGTGCCTAAACCGCAGCAACCGTTAGTTACCCACATCTATACTGCAGATCCATCAGCTCATGTTTTTGAAGATCGAATCTATATCTATCCATCTCATGATCTGGATCATGACGGTCCGGTGAATGACAACGGAGACCAATACAAAATGGAGGATTATCACGTATTGTCCATGGCCGATCTGAATTCACCGGTCGTGGATCATGGTGAAGTGCTGCACGTTAAGGATGTCCCGTGGGCATCCAGTCAGATGTGGGCGCCAGATGCTGCATACAAAAACGGAAAATATTATCTGTTTTTCCCCGCACGTGATCATGACGGCATCTTCCGGATCGGCGTAGCAACAAGCTCTTCTCCCCAAGGTCCATTCCAACCTGAGGAGCAGTACATCCCAGGCAGCTTCAGCATTGACCCTGCCGTATTCATTGACGAGGACGACGCGGCCTACATGCTCTTTGGCGGGCTGTGGGGCGGACAGTTGGAGAAGTGGCAGACGGGAAGCTACGCGGAAGATGCTGAAGGTCCTGCTCCGGATGCGCCTGCCCTTGGCCCACGAATTGCCAAGCTCAGCGAGGATATGCTTTCTATGTCTACGGAAGCATTGGAAATTGTAATCGTGGATCAGGAAGGCAAGCCGCTTACCGCCAGCAACGAAGATTGCAGATATTTCGAAGGCCCATGGATGCACAAGTATAATGGCAAGTATTATTTGTCTTACTCCACGGGAACAACGCACAAGCTGGTGTATGCTACAGGGGACAATCCTATGGGACCATTCACGTTCCAGGGCACTATATTACCGCCTGTTTTGGGATGGACAACACATCATTCCATTGTTCAATTTGAGGATAAATGGTATTTATTTTATCATGACTGTTCCCTGTCCGGCGGTGTCGATTACAAGCGCTGTGTCAAATTTGCCGAA
The DNA here is from genome assembly GCF_040546835.1 of Paenibacillus sp. PvP094. Taxonomy (NCBI): domain Bacteria; kingdom Bacillati; phylum Bacillota; class Bacilli; order Caryophanales; family Paenibacillaceae; genus Paenibacillus; species Paenibacillus sp. PvP094. The sequence continues at coordinate 4,735,643 of NZ_JBEPOM010000001.1, forward strand.
CTGACGTATAACTCCGATGGAACCATTCGCATGATTGATCCATACCCGGAAAAATAACAAGTTTAAGGGGGGCCTCGCGGGCCTCCCTACTTATATAATCATCCCTTGAAGCCGCCCTTTAAAATCTTTTTTTTGGGCATGTATTTGGTTTTAAAGAGAAGGTCATATTAGCTTATCTATTTATGAAAGCGCTTAAATATTGATTTTATTACTCCACCTTTTACTATAGGATGTGATTGTTCTTGCATCCACAAAATCACATAATCAGTTGCTCAAGCGGGCTAGCACTCATAGTCAACTCATGATTAATCTTCTTGTCATATAACGATTGCATGGGAATTTATTATGCTGTATGCGGAAGTGTCATCAACCTTCATTATAATGGAGAACGATGTTATTTTTTTCTGTTGCTTCTGGATTAAAACATGTAAAATGGGTTTGACTGAGGAGTCAGTGTTTGAATTCTATTTTTAACGATATTTTTACAATATTCAAAATAAGCGGGGTGTATTAAGGAATGGTTCATCACAATCCGATTCTATGGGCCGATTATCCGGATCTCGATGTCATCCGCGTAGAAGATACGTATTACATGGTGAGTACTACGATGCATATGATGCCAGGATGTGTCATCCTGCGTTCATATGATCTGATGCATTGGGAAGTGGCAACTCATGTGTATGATAGACTGGATGACACACCCGCCCAAAGACTGGAAGACGGCAAGCAGATTTATAGTAAAGGAATGTGGGCAGCTTCACTTCGGTATCATCAAGGGACTTTTTATGTAATCTTTGTAGCCAATGATACGCGAAAAACGTATTTGTACACATCTTCATCTATATTGGGGCCATGGAACAAACGCATTGTTGAGGGCTTTTATCATGATTGCTCACTTTTCTTTGACGATGACGACCGGGTATATCTGGTACATGGCAATACCGAAATTCATCTGATCGAGTTAGAGGCTGATCTGTCAGGACCCAAACCGGGGGGATTGCAGCGTTTAATCGTAAAAGAGCGAGAGCCTTACCATCTGGGATACGAGGGTGCCCATTTCTATAAAATCAAAGGGAAGTATTATGTGTTCCTGATTCACATTTCGAAAGAGGCGGGACGAAGAACTCAGGCTTACTTCATGGCGGATACGATAGAAGGTGAATTTGTCGGTGGGGAAGTTTTTAACGATGATATGGATTATTTCAATTCAGGTGTTGCGCAAGGTGGGATTGTTGATACACCGAATGGAGAATGGTATGCTATGCTGTTTCAGGATCATGGTGCGGTGGGTCGTATTCCAGTACTTGTTCCCGTGCATTTTGAAGGCAGTATACCCGTTTTTGCAAGCAAGGCACCAAAAGAAATTGATATTCCTAGCACAAGGCCGGGTTATCAATACAGCCCACTGGTAGGCAGCGACGATTTCAGTTATCACATTGGAGAAGACGGTAGAGTACGCCTGCGTGATTTTTGGCAGTGGAATCATACGCCCCATGATGAGCTTTGGACTGTAACCGAGAAGCCTGGTACATATCGTATTCGGAGCGGTCAGCTCAGTCCGAACTTAACGTTTGCCGTAAACACATTAACCCAGCGCGCGATGGGACCTGCATGTACGGCTAACGTGACACTGGACGGCAGCGGATTAAACGATGGTGATTATGCAGGCATATGTTTTTTAATAGGAACTTACGGTCTGATTGCGTTAACTAGGGATAAAGGACAGTTCTACCTTGTCATGCATGCACGGGAAAGTGAGGATTCCAGCATATTTGGGAATTTGATTGATCAGGAGCCTGCCACGGAACATGCACGAATCCCCGTAGCCGGGCCGGTCGTTACGCTCCAGGCGTCAGGTCATTTTGTGAACAATCGGGATGAGTGTTCTTTTGCCTATCTTGATGGTACGGAGTGGAAGCCAGTTGGCATCCCTCACAAGATGTTCTATAAATTGGACCATTTCATGGGCTGCCGGATTGGCTTATTCCTCTACTCAACGAAGGTTATTGGAGGTATAGCCGATTTCTCCAATTTCGAATACCGGGTAATCTAGGCAACGAACACACAATGGTATGCATAAAGTCGCCTGGTGGCGGCTTTTTGTACGCCTACAGATCTTTGGATATAGAATGATTGAATTCCGGATGATCCTTAAAATAAATGGCATGATTCATTCCAATAGAAATGGGGCAAGTTGTCGTGTCTAATCGATGGAAGTACAGAACAAGATGGACCTTAATTATGCTCCTTGCGGTGCTCATGCCTGTAAGCCTTATGCAAGGAATGTCTGAGCAGACGCAACCGTTACCCGCGGGGCAGCAGGGAGAGCCTTCTGAGGAGGAAGGGAAATATGTTCCGTCCATACAAGTCACTTTTGTCAGGGAAACAGAGGAGGAACTGGAGCGAATGGTTGAGGAGTTACCGGGTGAAAGTCTGATAGATAATCGCTGGACACGCTTGTATGAAGAAGAATTGGGAATTCAGATTCGTTATGACTGGATCGCAACGGGTGATGTTTATAATCAGAAGCTAGGGGTAGCCCTTGCTTCAGGCCGTTTCCCTGACGTTGTCAAAGTAAACCCATACCAGCTCAGGCAGTTAAGCAATGCCGGATTGATTGAAGACCTGACCGAAGTGTACGAGACGCAAGCCACTCCTCTTACCAAAAAAATATTGGAGGCTGAGGGAAGAGGTGCGTTCGACGCTGCTACCATAAACGGTAGACTGATGGCCATCCCTGAATCGTCATCTTCCATTGAAACGGCGCAGTATCTATGGATCAGAAAGGATTGGTTGGAAAAATTGGACCTAAAGCCGCCCAAAACGATGGAGGATGTCCTGAACATATCGGAAGCGTTCACCAAAGGGGACCCTGATGGTAACGGGAAAAACGACACCTACGGAATGGCGATGACGAGTTATTTGTGGGATCCCGTCATGGGTGTATCCGGATTCATGGCGGGTTACGAGGCTTATCCGAATATCTGGATCAAGGATAAGAAGGGGAATCTCGTTTACGGCGGCATACAACCTGAGGTCAAACAAGCGCTTGAGATGCTGCGAAACTTATACCTTAATGGCCAGGTGGATCCCGAGTTTGCCTACAAAAACGGAAGCAAGGAGTCTCGACTGGTTCAGGACGGTAAAATAGGCATGCTGTATGGTGAACAGTGGACCCCATTCATGCTTCAGACTACGCGCGATAAGGACCCGGGCGCAGAGTGGCAAGCATACCCTCTTGTGGCCGAGTCTGGAAAAGACATACGGGTCCCGCTGCGTTCCAATACAGGACAATATTTTGCCGTAAAAAAAGGATTTGCCCATCCTGAGGTCATCGTTAAGCTTATGAATCTGCATTTGGACAAAAACTGGGGTGAACAAGCTGAGTATGAAAAGTACTACAATGATGACTCACTTGCCGTGTGGAAACTTTCGCCAGTAACTCCGTTCCCAGGAACCAAAAACATAGATGCTTACAGAGATATTCGTGACGCCACAGAAAAAGGAGACTACTCCAGCCTGGAGAATGAAGCACTTGCGATCCACAAACGAATAGTTGCTTATGACTCCGAAGGCGTAAAGAGTGGATGGGGATGGAAACAGACCTATGGCCCTTCGGGTGCTTTTAGCATTGCCGATGCCTATGACTTGAACGGGCAGCTGATGTACGACGAATATACGGGTGGGATAACTGAAAGCATGGTTGACCGGCAAATTATTCTTCGAGATCTCCAGCTTGAAGCCTACATGAATATTATCCTTGGTTCACCCCTCGAAGAGTTTGATCGGTTCGTCGACGATTGGTACAAGTTGGGTGGGGAAGAAATTACATCGGAGGTGAATGCGTGGTTCAGAACCAATGGTGGAGGGGATCACGGCTCGTTGGCATCTTCGAATTAATTCACAAACCTTTTCGCGGTTTGGCTCACAGGAGGTGAAAAGGTTGTTTAGGATCCCTGCCCAGTCGTGGCTCAATAGCATATTTGCAAGACTAATTATGACCTACCTGGCTTTTGTCATTCCGCTGATTCTTCTCGGCGTATATCTATATCACTGGAGTTACGATACGGCAAGCCAGGAAATATCCTTGTCGACAGATCGGCGTTTGAACCAATTTGCCATGGAGCTGAACAGGGAAATCGAATGGATGGAGCTGCAGCAGTTCGACATCGCGGAAGACCGCAAACTGAACCGGCTTGCCATTCTATGGAACATGATGGATCAAGTGGAGCGACGTGAAACGTTGAATTATTTATCGGAACGATTGGCTGCTTTCAAAAACAGCAGTGCTTACATCAGGAACGTTTACGTACATATCCCTTCAGTCAACAAGAGCGTATCGGCCATGCAGGGCATTGATGACTTTGATCAGGAATCCTTTAGCTACTTTAGCTCAACTCGAGAAGAAAAAGGGATTCGCTTTACTGTGAAAGGTGACAACCTGAATCTTAGCGCTGTAAGACTAACTGGTCAAAGAGGTGAGGATCCGCTGTTTGTTGTCCAAGTGGAACTGGATAACGCGGAAGTTCAGAACGAATTGTCACAGCTGAATCTTTATCCCGAGAGCGCAACATTGCTGATTGAGGACAAAACGGGGCTTGCCATCTCGGACCAGCGGCGTGATGCCATTCTGTCCAGTCACCGCAAGTCCAGTCTTACAAATCCGCAAAGCAACTTTCAGGTGAGTGTGGAGGATACCGTGTATCATGTGAACCAGCTTCATATAAGTACGCTGGGCTTGTCCGTAGCCACCTATTTGCCGGAGGAAATCGTAACCAAACCTCTCAGCAGATTTGTTCAATGGGCCTGGATTTTTGCCATCACTTCATTCATCGCCATTGCGGCGTATCTGTATTCCAGCTACAAGCTGATCCATATGCCGCTGCTGCTGCTTGTCAAAAGGTTCAAGAAAATGGAGGGAGGCGTGCTGGACATCCCAATCAACCATCATCGAAAAGACGAATTCGGTTTCTTGTACAGCCGTTTCAATCTTATGATCGAAAATCTTCAGCAGCTGATTGACCGTGATTTCAAAATGACCATGATGATGCAGCGGGCAGAATTAAGACAGCTTCAATCCCAGATTAATCCGCATTTTCTGTACAATAGCTTCTTTATTTTAAATTCCCTCGCCAGAACAGGAGATACGGATCGCATTGAACAATTTACGAACATGCTTGGCGAGTATTTTCGCTTCATCACCCGAAACGGGACAGATCATGTCCCCTTGAAGGAGGAAGTGGAGCATTCGAGAATCTATACGGAAATTCAGCAGCTGCGATTCTCCAGACGTATCAAGGTGGACTTCGGGCAGGTACCCCTGGAGATGGAACATATTCAGGTGCCCAGGCTGATTATTCAGCCGATTATTGAGAATGCTTACGAGCATAGTCTTGAAAAAAATACAGATATGGGTCTCTTGCGCGTACATTTCTATATGGAGGAATCCTTTATCGAATTTGTCGTGGAAGACAACGGAAACGAGCTGCGCATGGAAGATATTGAGCTCCTCCAAGAACGGCTGCTGAATGAAACAAGTACAGATGAAATGACCGGATTAATGAATATACACCGGCGCCTTAGACTGACCTATGGGGAAAAAAGTGGTCTTTTTCTCTCCAGGAGTGAGCTGCAGGGGCTAAGGGTCGCTGTTCGGATTCAGGCGGAAGGAAGGGGAGTCGAATAACGAATGTATAGACTTTTGATCGTGGACGATGAGGAGATTATCACGGATAGTCTGTATGAGACGTTTGCCAGATATATGCCAGACAATCTTGACGTGTGCAAAGCCTATTCTGCTGCGGAGGCGTTATCTTGGATGCGGCGCTCCAGGATAGACATTGTACTGACGGATATCCGTATGCCGGGAACGAGCGGCCTGGAGCTGACCGAGGAGATTAAGGCCCGATGGCCGCAATGCCGCGTTATTTTCTTGACGGGACACAGTGATTTTGATTACGCCTACAAGGCTTTTCAAATGGGCAACGTAAGGTATCTACTCAAAACGGAGGGCTATGACAAAGTAATGACCGTCGTCGAACAGGTAATCGAAGAGATTCGGCAAAGTCATACCATGAATGAAGTGCTGGAACAGTCTGATGAGATTACTTCCAGATTAGCCGCGCTGCAGCAGGAGGAATATGTGCGTAAGCTTCTTCAGAAGTGTAAGCAGGCCGGTTCAGCAGATGAGATCCAAGCTGAGCTGACCCGAAGAAACATTGAATTGCAAGCCGATTCCCCGGTGTTCCTGGTGCTTGGACGATTCAACACGATGCCTGTAAACCCGGCTGATCTCGAACATGTTCAAGCATCCATTCGAGTGATCGGCTCTTCGCTTATTCGTGAACATGCGATATCTGCCAGCGTAACCGATCATTATGGCGATGCGGTCTGGCTGATTCAACCGAATAGAGAGAACATCAGCTCGGACGATCATTTTGTCACCTATGTCGAAGGGACATTGGAACTTGTACAAGAAGCTTGCCAGTCCTCATTAGGTGTATCCATTGCATTCGCATTAAGCGGACAGGGCTGTCCATGGTCCCAAATTCCAAGACAATACGAACGTTTGCGTCTCCTGCAGTGGATGAAGATCGGGGACGGGATATCCATGGTGTTAACAGATAAAACCGAAGAACCTGCAGTAGGGGCTTCCAAGGATTATTTGCGCATTTCAAGCCGGATCGAAATAATGATCGGTTATTTGGAAACCGGCAGGTTCCAGTCTTTTTATGACGTCTTTGAAGAGCTGATCAATGAATTGCTGCATCAGGACATGATCATGGAGCGAGCGATGGAGACGTACTATCACTTGGCACTGATGCTGTACACCACATTCAATCGTTGGGGGCTTCCGCATGAGATCCCTGATCAGCGAAGCCTTCTTCATCTCGGAGATTACCGAAGTATACGGGAGGCCGTACACAACCTGTACCAGGCAGCTGATCAGTTGGTTCAATTCAAACAGGCCAATGAAGCGGAACGGGCTAATTTGGTAACCCAAACGATATGCACATACATCAAAAATAATCTGGAGAAGGATTTATCCTTGGTCCGACTGGCTGAATTGAATCATTTCAACCCATCCTATCTCTCCCGATTCTTCAAGCAGGAAACCGGGATCAACTTATCCGAGTTTATTGACGATTGCCGCATTCGAAGAGCCAAGGAGCTGCTGGCCCATACGGATCTTATGGTACGGGAGATCGCGCTGCAAGTTGGTTATGAAGCAGCTCATTCGTTTACTCGTCTGTTCAAGAAGCTGACAGGTATGACGCCGCAGGAATATCGCGAATCCTTGCTGGTTCGATAGGGGAATGCAATAAAACAGAAATAATTGGCTGACACAGGTTACATGAGTCAAGTATGCTTCCGTACATTTACGATAGGTAAACTGTCTTCATCAGATGTTAAAAGAATCCGGATATGATAAAAACGCAGGAGCAGATGCTCCTGCGTTTTTGGTTTGACTGGAAGAGTTCCAAATAGCAAACAGATTCATTCATCCTATGCCGTATGGGTTTTCTGTCTCCGGTAGGCATTGGGACTTGAACCGGTATACGATTTGAACTTTTTGTAAAACCAATCAATATCCTTATAACCGACCTCTATAGCTATCTCGTATATTCGCAAACGGGTTGAGGATAGAAGCTGCTTGGCTTTTTCCATACGCTGTTGAAGCAAGTAATCCGTGAAAGACATACTTTCCTCCAGCTTGAACTTCTGGCCCAGGTAGGCGCAATTGAAATGCAGCATATCGGAAATTTTCCTTAACGTGATTTCATCCCCCAGATGATCCCGGATATAGGCTTTGACAAGGCGGATGACATGACTCGAGTTCATTGCTTTTCCGTAGATTGGAATAGGGGATTTACTAGGCACACTTTGTTTGACTGGTTCAGAGCTCAGCCTGCTCTGCATTCCAAGTAAACTGTTCAGCAGATCCGAGGGACGGACTGGACCAGACAAATAGTCATTTACCTGATAAGCCAGTGCTTTCCGCACAAGTCGGTAGTGATCTCTTCCACCCAGTAGAAGGATTGGAATATCACTGGTTTTCCTTATGTGGTGACATAACCACAGCCCAGCCGTATCATACTGCTCCGTAAATACAACAACAATGGCAAATTGCCTTTCAGACAAAGCAGTCAGGGCTGCAGGAGCAGAATGGACACATTCACTGATCACATACTGCGATTTGTTATGGTTCAGCAGATGCTGAAGTTCTCTGCACCAACGGCGACTGTAATCGACAAGCAGCATATTGTACAAGAAGCATGACCTCACCTTCCTGAATTTCGTTCGGGCGGTTCATCTCTGGATAAAGGCATATTTTTATTATGGGAATAAAAGAAAGCGCATACAATGTGCAACTTTTTTCAGACAGTGCATTTCTTTACCAATTCACATTAAAAAGACAGCGTATCTCTTTCAAATCCTGCATTTCTATAATTTGACAGGGTAAATATCTAAGTTTCATCAGGTTGTTTGCGCTTTCATCTGAGAGATACACTGTGGGAGCAAACGACAATCAGGGGGGAAGACGATGAGAAAAAACAAGTTTATGCTGCTGAGCCTGGTATTCGCGGTCATGCTACTAATTGCTGCATGCAGTTCTACGCCAACCGCGCAACCTGAACCGGAGAAACCGGCACCTCAGGAGGAACAACAACCTGCCGAAACGGAGCCCGAGAATGCAAACTCCACGCCGGAGATGGATTTTGATATGGGCGGCCGGACCATCAAAGTGGTTGCTTGGTGGGATATGGAGATTCAGGACAATAACCCGGACAATATTCAGCGCCTCGAAAATCTGGAAGCACTGAAGAAAAAACACAACTTTAACATCGAATATATTTCCATCGACTTTGGTGAGTATCAGGAGAAAGTGGTGGCTTCCCTGATGGCAGGTGAACCGCTTGGGGACTTTGTAAGGCTCGGTAAGGATTACGCCATCCCCGCATTGACCAAACAGGATCTTTTGTGGCCAGTGGATGACTATATCAAAAACGACAAGGTATTCAACCAGAAAACGACCAAGGAATACATGCAGTACGAAGGCAAGGGCTACGGGTTTACCGAAGATCAATCTTCATTTATTAACGGCATTTTCTACAATCGGACCCTTATGCAGGAACTGGGCTTGAAGCCATTGCAGGAATATGTGGATGCCGATGAATGGAACTGGGATACATTCCTCAGCGTCGCAAAAGAAGCAAACAAGGATCGAAACAATGATGGCAAGCTGGATACGTGGGGACTTGCTCAGACAGGTCTTCTTGAACCCGTTTTGTATTCCAACGAAGCTTCTCTGACCAAAGAAGATAAGCAGAACCTGGAAGATCCGAAGACCAAAGAAGCGCTGAACTTCCTGTCCAAAATGGCAACCGAGAAAGTCGGCAGAGCTTCAGAAGGCGGCGACTGGACAGAACCATCCACCTTCTTCCGTCAAGGTAATACACTGATGTACGCAGGAGCAATGTACGAGGTGGAAGGCATTATGACGGATATGAAGGATTATGATATCGGCTTTGTACCTTTTCCCAAAGGACCAAGTGCTTCGGAGTATCACTCCGGTGAATCACGCTACCAGGCAATTACAATTCCTAAAGCGGTGGAGAATCCGGAACAACTGATGTACATCTGGGAGAAAATTAACGAGATTGATTCGATCTACGAGTATCCTGGCCAATCCACGCTGGAGACACACCTGACGGATGAGGCGGACATCAATAACGCTAGAGAGGTTGCAGAGGGAATGCTTGTACTCGACCATAATACATTCCCGTCCTTGCCATTCTGGGACTTTGATGCAGAGCTTAAAGAGGGCGTATCCGTATCTACGCTGATTGAGAAATACAAGGCTCCCTTCCAGGCAGCGATTGATGAGGTATATAAATAGGCACCTACACTATACACGGGCAGAACGCATCAATATCGGTGTGGTCTGTCCGGGTTAGTTAGTCAACCGTTTTATGGTCGCTATGCTTACAGGAAAGGGGATACATTCGAACATGCGGTCACGTAAGAAAATGGGGCTGATTCTGGTGCTTGTCCTGGCCTTAGTGTTCTCGATCTGGACGATCTATCCATCGCGTGATCAAGGCACGGGAACGGTACATGCGCTCGAAGATTTTGAAGCGGTCTCGAACACGGACGATGAAAGCAGCTATGAACATTATCTGAGTATGCATGCCAGCAGCGCCAAGCCGGACAACGTCATACGAATTGAAGGCGAGTCTTATGTTCAGGCGGAAGGCGGAGCGTTTGAAGTTGTACAGGGATATGAGGGATTGGATGGCAAAGCCGTCATTACACCTGAAACCGGAAGCATTCGCTGGGATGTGCCCGTTCAAGCGAGTGGTCTATACCATGTCCGCATCCACTATTATCCCGTTGAAGGCAAGAGTTCAGGAATTGAACGCAGGCTGGAGCTAAACGGGCACGTTCCATTCAGAGGTGCTGACGTCTTGCTGTTCGACAGGGTGTGGGGCAATCGGGAAGAAGACATCAGGCGGGATGACCGTGGCAACGATCTCAGGCCGAGACAGGTGGAACAGCCCGAGTGGCAGCTCGCTTCCTTCAGGGATAGCGCAGGTTACTTCGAGGAGCCGTTCCAATTTTATTTTGAACAGGGTACACAGGATTTAACGCTCACCTCGCTAAGAGAGAGCATGGCCATTGATTATATCGAACTGTATCAGGAAGAGGACGTCCCTTCCTATGCGGATTTGCAGGCAAGTTATGAGACACGTGGCTTGAAGCCGGCTGAGCCTGTCATGTTGAAGGTTCAGGCAGAGCAGGCAGTGAGCAAGTCCTCGCCGACACTGTCACCCATCTCGGATCGATCCAGTCCTTCACTGGAGCCATATCACGTTTCGAAGATTCGGATTAACGCCATTGGAGGAATAAACTGGAAGCTGCCTGGTGAATGGATTGAGTGGGAGATTGACGTCCCGGAAGACGGGTTATATCAGCTCGCGCTGAAGGTGAAGCAGGACCAACTGCGTGGCATTTATGCTACCCGCAGTCTGACCATTGACGGCAACGTACCGTTCAAGGAAATGAAACGCATTCGTTTTAATTACAGTCCTTCCTGGCAAACGCAAGTGCTTGGAGCCGAAGAAGAACAGCCCTATCAGTTCCATCTTGAAAAAGGGAAACACCGCATTCGGATGACGGTCACACTGGGTGATATCGCTCCGCTGCTTCGTACCGTGGAGTCCAGCGTGCTGGAACTGAACGAGATGTACCGCAAAATATTAATGATCACCTCGAACCAGCCCGATCCGATGCGGGACTATCAGCTCGAACGGCGTATTCCGGAGATGACCGAGGTGTTTGAACGACAGGCGGATACACTTAGCTCGGTAGCAGCCTATCTGGAGCAGGCCACGGGTGAGCAGAGCGATAAAGTTGCGATTCTGAATGCGATGGTCGTTCAGCTTAAGGATATGGTGGCCAGACCCGAGACGGTACCGAAACGATTGGATACATTCAAGATTAACGTGGGCGGACTTGGCACCTGGATTCTGACCGTGCGAGAGCAGCCCATTACAATGGATTACCTTGTCGTATCCCAGCCAGGTGGTTCGCTGCCGGATGCAAATTCTTCGGCCATCCAGCAAGTAAAGCATGAACTGGGTGCCTATGTCGCTTCCTATACGGAAGATTACGACAGTATCGGCAACGTGGAGCAAAAGAAAGACGCGATTACCGTCTGGATTACAACTGGACGGGACCAAGCCCAGGTGCTTAAGGGTCTGATCGATGATTCGTTTACCCCGGATACCGATGTCTCGGTACAATTGCGCCTTGTTCCGCCTAACATTCTGCTGCCAGCAACGCTTTCGGGGGAAGGACCGGACGTGGCCATGCAGATGGGCGAGGACATTCCCGTGAACTATGCGATGAGAAATGCAGCAGCGGATCTGAGCAAGTTCCCGGACTTCGAAGAGATTTCCGGACGTTTCCGTGAAAGCGGACTGACGCCTTACCGTTACAATGATGGGGTCTACGCGCTGCCGGAGCAGCAGCACTTCCCGATGCTTTTTTACCGTAAAGATATCCTGAATGAGCTGGGCCTTGAACCGCCGAAGACATGGCAGGACGTCTATAACGCCATCGCGGTGCTGCAAAAACACAACATGGAGTTCTATCTGCCGATCGAGGATACGCTGAACAATGCAAACCTTGTACCGAATTCCACTTTTGCCATGCTGTTGTATCAAAATGATGGCACCTTCTATACGGAAGATCAGAAGAAGAGTGCACTGGATTCGGAGATTTCAATGGATGCATTTAAACGCTGGACCCAGTTCTATACCAATTACAAATTTCCGCTCAAGGCAGACTTTCCAAACCGGTTCCGTACTGGGGAAATGCCGATTGGCATCGCCGATTATACCACGTACAACATGCTGACGGTTATGGCACCGGAAATTCGCAACCTCTGGGATTTTACCATTGTTCCGGGTACGGAGCTTCCGGACGGTACTATACGGCATGAGGTAGCCAGTGCGACCAGCGCCGTAATGATGCTCGAAAATGCAGGCAACAAGGAAGCTGCATGGAAGTTCATGAAATGGTGGACCGATGAGCAGACCCAGATCGAATACGGAAGAGAAATGGAAGGCCTGATGGGGGCAGCTGCCCGCTATCCGACGGCCAATATTAAGGCACTTCAGCAGCTGCCTTGGCCCGTGAAGGATTATCAAAATCTGGAGAAACAATGGAAATGGGTACAGGGTATCCCGCAGCTGCCGGGAGGTTATTTCACAGGCAGGCATCTGGACAATGCATTCCGTAAAGTAGTCAACGCCAACGAAAACCCGCGTGAGGCCCTGTCGGACTATGTCCTGTATATCGATGATGAAATCGAGTTGAAGCGCAAGGAATTCAATCTGAAGTAGAAGGAAGGGAGGGTAACGGTTGCAAGCCAAAACAGCCAAGACAGCAGCCGCTCCTGCCATCCATACGCGTCCAGCGGGCAGGTGGTCCCTTTTGAAAAGGGATCTGTATCTCAGCAGACACTATTACGTATTGATGGCACCGTTTATGTTGATCTTTTTCATGTTTACTGTCATACCGGTCGGCATTTCGCTTGGGCTCAGCTTTTTCCATTTTAATATGCTGGAGCTACCGCGTTTTATCGGCTGGCAAAACTATTCACGCCTGTTCCTGGGGGACGATGTCTTTTTAATTGCTCTGAAAAATACGCTGCTGTTTGCCGTTATCACCGGCCCAGTCAGTTATATTGCCTGCTTTTTGTTTGCCTGGATCATCAATGAACTGTCGCCCAAAATCCGGGCGGTCATGACGCTGGTATTCTACGCTCCATCCATATCCGGTAACGTATTTTTCATCTGGCTGATCATCTTCTCCGGTGACAGCTACGGGTACATGAATGGTTTCCTGATGCGTCTGGGCGTCACCCTGGAACCCATCCAATGGCTTGCAGATGAGAGATACGTGCTGGCCATCGTCATTATAGTTCAACTATGGCTCAGTCTCGGAACCAGCTTCCTGGCTTTTATCGCAGGTTTGCAGACGATTGACCGCTCTCTGGTAGAAGCCGGTACCGTGGATGGGATCAAAAATCGCTGGCAGGAGCTCTGGTATATTACCCTGCCATCGATGAGACCCCAACTCATGTTTGGCGCGGTCATGCAGATTACGGCTTCATTTGCTGTAGCCGAAATTTCGATTGCCCTGGCCGGTTTCCCAAGTGTTAACTATGCAGCGCATACGGTCGTTACTCACTTGATGGACTTCGGCACCATTCGCTTCGAGATGGGATATGCCTCGGCCATTGCAACGGTGCTGTTTGCACTGATGCTTGGTACGAACGTCTTGACGCAAAAAATGCTGAGAAAGATAGGTGAATGACAATGACCAGCAAAGTACGTGCCGTGTTCGGCATGCCCAAAAGACTGAATCGGTCATTTACCGTCAGCCTGATGCTGTTTGCCCTGCTGGCCGTGTTTGGATCATTTATGGTGTTACCTCTCATCTATGCTGTTAACAACGCATTTAAGCCACTGGATGAATTGTTTATTTTTCCACCGCGCTTCTGGGTGAACAATCCGACAACGGAGAATTTTGCGGATCTGATCAATCTGATGGGCAATTCGTGGGTACCGTTATCCCGCTATATTGCCAATACATTGCTCATTACAATCCTGGGAACAGCAGGACATATCCTTCTGGCCTCAGCGGCGGCGTATCCACTGGCGAAATATCGTTTTCCGGGTTCTAAGGTGCTGTTCACGATTGTCATTCTGTCCCTCATGTTTTCGCCGCATGTCACTGCCATCCCGAACTACATGGTGATGTCCTGGCTCGGCTGGATTAACAGTCATGCTTCGATTATCGTGCCATCCCTAGCGTTCTCGTTGGGACTGTTTCTAATGAAACAGTTCATGGAACAGATCCCGGATGCACTGCTGGAGGCAGCGAAAATTGATGGCGCGAATGAATACCGGATTTTCTGGAGTATTGTGATGCCTAATGTGAAGCCGGCTTGGCTTACTCTGATGATTTTGCAGTTTCCGGCCCTCTGGGGAACAGACGGTGGAAGTTTTATTTACAGTGAAAATCTTAAAACATTGCATTACGCGCTCAGCCAGATTGTTCAGGGAGGAATAGCGAGAGCGGGGGTTGGTGCAGCGGTTGCACTGCTGCTTATGATCGTACCGATTACGCTGTTCATCATCTCCCAGAGCAGTGTCATGCAGACGATGGCTACTTCGGGCATGAAAGAGTAGAAAGGAGGCAGCGAGGTGCGGAAAAGCACATGGAACAAGCAGGGCTGGATCATCATGGGCATGGTCTGCCTCCTGTGGTTCAGCCAAGAAGCAGTACCCGCGAGTGCAGATGGCAAGCAGGATGCTTACCAATATTCCTACTGGGGCGATTCCGTTCCGGCTCCTGCAGCATACGAGGCCACGTCTATCATTACGGGAAAAAAAGTGAACGCTGGTGCATTCAAAGAACCAAGTGACATGCATGTCACAGCGGATCAGCGAGTGTTCGTACTGGATTCCGGCAATGGTCGCATTGTGGAAATGGATCGTAATTTGAAGCTGGTCCGGACGATTGATTCCTTTGAACGTGAGGGAAAGAAGGAGCAATTCAATAATCCGCAAGGGCTGTATGTGAGTGAAAAAGGGGATCTTCTCATTGCGGATACCGACAATCAACGGGTCGTTCATCTGAATGAACAAGGCCAATTGGTCAAGGTTGTGGATGAGCCGAAATCGGATCTGTTACAAGCGGATTTTCAATTCAAACCCGTTCGGGTTGTCATGGATAAAGGAGACCGCATTTACGTCATGGCAGCGGGTGTATTTGACGGATTCATGGAGTTCAGTGCCGACGGTACATTTTCCTCCTTTATCGGAGCGAACAGGGTTCAAGTTGACCCGGTAGAGTATTTGTGGAAACGGTTTGCCACGCGCGAGCAGCGCAGTCAGATGGTCATGTTCACCCCGACGGAATTTACCAACCTGGATATGGATGAAGAGGGATTCATCTATGCCACAAGCGGTGACCGCGGCAAAGATCCAATCAAGAAGCTGAATGCCCAGGGGACCGATATCTTGCGCAGACAAGGCTATCATTACCCACAAGGTGATCTGATGTACACAAATGAAGCAGGGCCATCGCGCCTGATTGATGTAGACGTGGGAGACAGTGACATGTATTCGGTGCTTGACTCCAACAGAGGGAGAATATTCACCTATAACGGTGATGGATACCTGCTCCATATTTTTGGGGGGATAGGCAATCGGTTGGGACAGTTTAACACAGCAGTTGCACTGGAACGTGCAGGAGACCGAATGCTTGTGCTGGATAAGGCGCTCGGTGAGATTACGGTATTCGAGATCACGGAATACGGGCGCACGCTGCACGAAGCGGTGCGCAGTTATTACAACGGGGATGAAGATCAATCCTCGGTGCTGTTCGCCAAGGCCGCCGAGATGAATGCGAATCTGGAGTATGCCTATGCGGGTATTGGCAAGTCGCTGCTTCGCCAGAAGGATTACGCCGAATCTGCGCAATATTTCAAACGGAGCATGGAGCGGCAGGGTTACTCCAAAGCTTTTCTCTTGTTCCGCAAGGAGCTGATGCGTGAGCATTTTTCGTGGATGATGTCCGGTCTATTCCTTGCTGTTGCTGCGTTTGTTACCGTCGTCATCGTTCGCAGGCAGAAAAGGAGGACAACAAATGCAAGCGCCAAGTAAGCAGCTTTACCAGTATCCGATGCACCTCATCTTTCACCCGTTCGATGGGTACTGGGAACTGAAATATGAACGTAATCAACGAACGACATTGCTGATTGCCTGTATGATCATGCTGCTGCTGACAGTTACCAAGATTTTGCATGCCCAGTACAGCGGATTTCTCATTAATTTTAACAATCCCAAGTATCTGAACAGCCTGCTTGAAGTGTTGTATGTCATGATCCCGGTACTGTTCTGGTGTGTGGCCAACTGGTCGTTAACGACCCTGATGGATGGAGAAGGCAAGTTTTCGGAGATTTTCATGTCGACGTGTTTTGCACTGGTGCCGCTGCTCCTGATTCATTTCCCGTGGATCTGGCTGAGTCTGGTCATTTCCGCGCAGGAGACAGCCTTTTATTATTTCTCCAATGCACTTGCTGTGGCTTGGACGGTGTATCTGTTATTCGTGGGCAACATGACCGTTCATCAGTACACACCGGCTAAGACGGTGCTTACGATGCTGCTTACCCTCGTAGCCATGGCTTTTATGGCTTTTCTGTGCTTGCTTTTCTTCAGTCTTGTGCAGCAGATCATATCGTTTGTCGTAACCATCTATCAAGAAATCGTGCTTCGGGGCTAAGGAAGGAGGACATCCAGTGAAATATGCTGTAGCAAAAAAAATAACCGGAATGCTGCTGATTGGCAGTCTGCTTCTAAGTGGCTGCCAGTTCTCGCTATCACCGCAAGCTCGTGAGGCAGCAGCAGCTGTAGATCAGGCCGATCTTCCCTCCCTGCCTCCCGGAGAACAACTGAAATCTTCTTTCAGCGATCCTCGCCTGCAAGGCATGATTGGTATTGCCCGGAATGAAGCCTTGCAGCTGTTTATCGATGAAAAGACGGCAGAGATTGCTGTCCTGGACAGAAAGGGCGGACAGATCTGGCGCAGCAATCCGGCAGATCGAGAGCAGGACGGGATTGCGGCTGGGATTAACAAAGATCTTCTGTCATCCCAGGCCAGACTTAGCTTTTTCAACAACCAAGGTCAGAGCAGTACGGTGAACTCTTATACGGATAGTATCGGTCACAAGCAGGTTAGCTTTGAGGCTATGCCAAGCGGGGTCCGGGTTCACTATCAGTTCGGGAGCACCGAGCGCTCCATTGAAGATTTGCCGGTCAAAATCAGCAAGGAACGATTTGAGCAAAAGTTGTTAGCACAGCTCGACAAGGCAGGAGAACGCGCCTTGAAGATCGGGTATACCGAAGACAAAGAAGAAGGTGTTTATGTTCGAATCGACAAGGCCCTGCAGGGACTCCAGTTGTCCCGTGCCCTGAAGGCATTTGACACGGCTGGTTATACGGAAGAAGACCTGGCACAGGATCATGCCGAACACGGAATTGATCAGGAGCGCAGTGGACCGCGGCTCTTCATGATGACTTTGGAATATGAATTGGATGGAGAGAATCTGCTGGTGCGTGTTCCAGCATCCGGCATTCATTTTCCGGAAGAATATCCGATCAACACCATTTCCGTACTGGAATATTTCGGAGCCGGAGGGATGAAAGAAGAGGGGGCGATATTTGTACCGGACGGCTCGGGAGCACTGATCCATTTTAACAATGGGAAGCTCCAATATCCAGGGTATCAACAAGATATTTATGGCCCGGATTTGACGATGAAGCTGCGGGAAGCCGGATCGGCGGAAGCCAAAGCCCGGTTGCCGGTCTTTGGACTGATTCGCAAAGAGGGAGCTTTCCTTGGCATTATCGAGGAAGGGGACGCTGTGGCAACGGTGAATGCGGATATCAGCGGCAAGCTGAACAGCTATAACAACGTATATCCAAGCTTCTATGTCATGAATAAGAGCGATGTAACGCTTCAGGCAAGTGACATGGTACGAACACTTCCCAAATTCCAGAAAAAACCGACAGCGTCAGACTTTGTTGTCCGTTACTCCTTTGTCGGCGGGGAGAAGGCTTCCTATTCAGGGCTGGCGGAACTCTATCGGAATTATCTGCTGCAAACCGGCGGACTTCCCGAGCAGCAAGCGGGTAAAGAACAGGCGGGCATTCCATTTTATCTGAAATTGTTCGGCGGGATGACAACCCGGCAGCATATGCTGGGTATCCCTTATGATTCTACTGAGGCGCTTACGACCTTTGAGGAAGCCAAGCAGATTCTGTCCACGCTGACGGAGAAAAATGTATCCAACATTCAGGTTCGCTACGCCGGATGGTTCAATGATGGACTGCACCATCGGCTGCCGGATTCCATTTCGGTGGACGGAGCCATTGGTGGCAAGAAAGGTATGCGTGACTTTAGTGATTACTCACGGGAAGCGGGTATCGGATTTTATCCGGACATAGCTCTCCTGAATGTGCAGTCGAAGAAAGGATTCAAACCGAATAGAGAGGCTTCACGAACGTTAACCCAGGAACCGGCTGTCGTGTATCCGATGAATCAAGCCTTACAGCGCCGTGATCGGGATAGGTCACCATCCTATGTACTTTCGCCCAACAAGCTGGATCAAGTTACCACAGATATGCTGGATGAGATGAAGTCTATTTCAAAAGAAGAGCAAGCGCAATCACTGAGCCTGAAGGATCTGGCTGAACAGCTGAACAGCGACATGAATCCCAAGAAGCAGCTGGATCGAACGGAAGCGTTGGGCGTGGTCACCAAAGCCCTCGAACAGATCAAACAGCAGGCAGGCTCCGTTGTGGCCGAAGGTGGAAATGGCTACGCGCTGCCGTATGTTACCGGACTGACGGATGCTCCAATGAGCAGCAGCCAGTTCAAACTGGAGGATGAGGAGATTCCATTCTTTCAATTGGTGGTTCATGGAAATATTAGTTACACGGGATCTCCATACAATCTTTCGACGTATACGAACCCGAGACAATATGTGCTGAAGCTGATCGAATACGGTGCAAGTCCGTACTTTGCCTGGTTTAATGCGCCTAATCATGTAGTCAAACAGACCGATTATGACGATCTGTACGCGGCAAATTACAAGCAGTGGGTGGATCTGGCTGCCGAGATGTACAACGAGGTCAATCAGACCAATCTTCCATTTGCCGGGCGTTTCATGCAGTCGCATGAAGCATTGGCGGAAGGTGTGTACCGAACAACCTATGATGGCGGTGGCTTCGTGATCGTGAATTATAATGATTTTCCTGTAGAGGTTGAGGGCCAATCCGTGGAAGCCCAAGGTTATGTGACTGGTGGTGAGCAGCTCTGAAGACACTCCTGAAAAGGAAATCGGGAAGTCGTACGTACGCTCAGCAGAAAGCCATGTGGGGCGTCATCTACGTGCTTCCATGGCTGGTCGGATTTGTATTATTTTTCTTCATCCCGCTGCTCGCGTCACTGCGTTACAGCATGAGCACGATTCAGGCCAATGCGGAAGGCATTGCCATTCAATTCACCGGGGTCGCCAATTATATTCAGGCACTCACCGTCAATACCAGTTTTAACCGAGCGTTGATCGAGTCGATTACCGATGTGCTTGTCAATGTGCCTCTTATTGTCATATTTAGCCTGTTTCTCGCCGTCATCCTGAACCAGAAGTTCAGAGGCCGGGCAGTGGCACGTTCCATATTCTTCTTGCCCGTTATTTTGGCATCCGGTGTCATCATGTCACTGGAGAGCACCAGCTTGATTGATGCTGTTAACCAGAACAGTACTGGAGGAAGCGCACTAGGTACATTTGAGCTCGAAAATCTGATGTTGGATGCCGGGGTGAGCGAATGGATCGTGACGTATCTGAGCAGTGCCGTGGATCGGATCTATCAGATTGTCAGCCAGTCGGGCGTGCAGATTTTGATCTTTTTGGCTGGCATCCAGACCATTTCTCCTCAGCTCTATGAGGCATCCAAAATGGAAGGTGCTACCGGGTACGAAGCATTCTGGAAGATTACATTCCCGATGGTCAGTCCGCTGATCTTTGTCAATGCGATCTACACCATTATCGACTCGTTTGCCAATAACGCCATGACTGAACTGATCCGGGATACCGGATTTGTGAAATTTGACTTTGGCCTCAGCTCGGCGATGGCATGGGTGTATTTCCTGGCGATTGCCATCATTCTCGTGATTGTATCCATTATTTTCTCGAAACGAGTCTTCTATCAAGATTAGAAAGGAGGACGTTCAGCGTGACGACTTCTCGATTATTATCGCTGGAACACTGGAAAGGCTGGCTCTGGTCTGTGATTCGGTTCGTACTGATTACTGGACTTTCCTTTGTTATCCTCTTTCCAATATTTCAGAAAATCTCAACGTCCATCAAAGATAAGGGTGACCTGTATTCCGCAGTGGTGGTATGGATCCCCCAGAATTTCTCGATCGATAACTTTCAGCAGGCTATCCGGGTTATGGATTACTGGGCGACGCTGTTCAATACCTTCGCGCTGTCAGCGACAACAACACTGTTAACGACAGCGTCCTGTGCCCTTGCAGGGTATGGTTTCGCCCGGTTGAAGTTCAAGGGGAGCAATTTGCTGTTCGCAGGTGTGATTCTCACGATTCTCGTTCCACCCACGACGATTTTGATTCCGGTGTATCTGAATCTGAAAAGCTTCGACCTGATGGGCTTGATGACACTGATTACCGGCAAACCGGTGAACCTGCTGAATACCTACTGGCCGTTCATTCTGACCGCCATTACGGCCAATTCGCTTAAAGCCGGGTTGTATATTTTCATCTTTCGTCAGTTCTTCCGCGGCATTCCGAAGGAAGTGGAAGAGGCTGCATATGTGGACGGGGCAGGCATTGGGCGGACCTTCGCCCGAATCATGCTGCCGAATGCAATTCCATCCATGGTGACCGTGATGCTGTTTTCCTTTGTATGGCAGTGGAATGATAGCTTCTACACGACCACGTATCTGACTTCAAGTAAGGTCATGTCGACCCAACTGTCATCGCTTCCGTATAATCTAGCCCAACAAGTAAGTGATGGAGCCTCTAAGGCGGATCCTTTTTATCTAAGTATGATTCAGGATACGGGAATATTGCTCGCCATTCTGCCTTTGATTGTCATCTATCTCTTCGTGCAGCGTTATTTTGTGGAGAGTGTAGAACGTACAGGAATCGTTGGCTAAAACGCTAGGCTTACCCGTGAAGAAAGATCCGAGACAGCTCGATACGATCTGAAGAGAGGAGGAGGAGGAGTCTTGCACCTGAACGTATGGAACGGGTTGCGGAAGCGTGCGCCAACTGAAGCTTAGTCTACTCGTAGATTTTGCTGCAATCATCGGATATTGCATTGAGGAAAAGCAATCGATCATGACAGGAGGATATAAAGTGAAAAAGATGTGGATGTCTTGTAAACTTTTACTCGTTTTGGCTTTACTGATTACGATTGCTCCATGGGGAGGAAGCCGCGCAGAGGCGTGGGTTGGCATGCCTATGGGCAAGCTTCACGTAAGTGGCAAGAATCTGGTGAACAGCAACAATCAGCCTGTGCTTCTGAACGGTTGGCATCAACCTTCAGGTGCCTACTGGACGTATCAGAGCAGCAATTATTATCTTAATCTGCACGGCAACAATCGTCATGCGGCTACACTGGCCTACCTGAAAGACATTACCGATACATTTGCGGACACAAGTCCGAAGTACGGCAGCAATCATGGATGGAACATGAATCAGGTTCGTCTGTTCATTGATCGTGAGGACATGGGTGATGTGGCGGCGGGTACATACAATTTTGCCGGGGTGCAGACCGTTACGCAGAACGTCATTATCCCATACATTCAATATGCCAAAACCAAAGGTGTGTATGTCGTCCTGGGACTCGACTTTACGTTGAAGGATGACCAGGCAACCACCGCTTCCAACCTGCAGAAATTCAATCAAATCTGGGGATATCTTGCATCTCGTCCCGAGATTAAAAGTGCCGATAACGTTCACTTTGAGCTCATTAACGAGCCAGTAAAATCGTATGCGAATGGTCATTGGGGCGGATACAACGGGGAAAATGATTTTGTGGATCACTGGAATGACCTGCGCAATTTCCAGAACTCCATCATCTCCACGATTCGTAACCAGGGTGCCGATAACGTAATCTGGGCTGCAGGTTTGGGGTATAACCAGTTCTACAGTCTGACGGCAAGCCATCCATTGACGGATCCCCTGAACAACTATGGATATGCAGTTCACTGGTATCCGGGTTACGGCGCATACGATAACTTCTCCATATTGCAAGATCAGTGGAATACCAATGTGAAAGCAGCTGCAGACAAGTATCCGATCAATATCACGGAAGTAACCTGGTTTAAGAACAAGCCTGGTGATTCGGCCTATTGGAACCTGTTTAATGGCAGCAACGAAGGTTTCGGTACCAATACCAAAACCATCTTCAACGCGGCTGGAAACGTTAGTATTGCGGCTCACATGAACGGCTTCATTCTTGAGCCGGGGCAGCGCAGCTCTTTTGCCGATCCAACGGCTGGACTGAAATGGGATGGCGATGCTTCACGAAGTGCCATGGGACGATTCCTGTTCAACTGGTACCATGAACGTGCTCAATCGTACCCGGGTGGAAATGGTGGTGGACCCACAACCGGGCTTGTGTCAGGTGCAACCTACAAAATTGTGGCCAGACATTCCAATAAGGTCATTGACGTTCCTGGGGGGCAAAATCAAAACAATCTTCAGCTTCAGCAATGGAGCGATCTGGGCGGCAATCCTCAGAAGTGGGTTCTGACCTCCATCGGCGGTGGCAGCTATACACTAACCAGCGTGAACTCACCGGACAAAGTAATTGATATTCGCAACGGTACTCTCACGAACGGTGAAGCGGTTCAGCTCATGAGCAATCTGAACACGACCGCACAGCATTTCAAAGTCAACGATCTGGGCAATGGATATTGGAGCATCATTAACGTGAACAGCAACAAAGCGATTGAAGTGGAAAACGCTTCCACATCTGATGGCGCCAAGTTGCAGCAGAATACGTACACGGGTGCAACGAATCAACAATGGAAATTTATCGCGGTTAGCAATTAACGCTATTGCACAAGAGGACCTCCAAGGCTGTTATCGCCGGAAAGGTCCTCTTTACGTTGAGATTCAGTCTGCGCGATGCGCTGTGATGCATAGGAACTCCGTTTGTACGATGACTCATTGTAGAGTGATTAATATATCCGATATCTGCCGCTTAAAGCCAGCAAGCTGAAAAAATACAGACAGTTATCATAATAGCGGCGCTCACCCTGGCGCAGGGGGGTGTTCCAAAAGAGGCTAACGAAATGTTCCACATGTGGACCATCTGCAGCCAGTGAGGCCATGGCGTTGGTAGCGAGCAGACCGATCGGATGCAAGGAAGGTTCATCGAACGGTTCACCCTCAATGGTATATCTGCGATATTCTGCGACATCAATGCTGCTGAAGAAGGACTGAATTCGATTCGATTGTTCCACCTGCCAGGGATCCTTGCGGAACCATTCCCAGTCCAGAGCAATATTCGCGGCAACCCGGTAAGCATCGCTGTAAAAGTGTCTAAAATCTCCATGCGGCTGAACAGGAGCGGGTGATCCGTCATAGTTCGCATATTCAGGCGAAAGCCCGGTTATAGGATGACAGGCGGTATGCAGATAAGCTCGACTTGCCGCCGCTGCTTCTCTCCAGAAGGCTTGATCGTCTTCATCCGCGTATAATGCAAACAACTCATAGAAATGGGGGAGATGGTAGGATGGATCACTGAATGGTGATTCCGGTACGAATTTGATCAGCTTGGTTTCCGGGTCCCACATGGGATCTCCCTCGCCATTTTCACCTTGATGAATGCATGCGCGGAGGATTCTTCTGGCTTGTTCCTTATAGTTAAAAGGCGCATCCCCATCACCCCAGCGGTTAGAAGCAAAGAACAGAGCCATCGCGAAAAACTCCTCACCATCAGGTGCAGGACCTTGAGATAAGCGGGTTCCATCAGGTTTGCAGTGCCAGGCAAAATAATCCTTGTATCGACCTTCAGCATGCTGCATGAATGTATGGGAATAATTCCAGAGCCGATCGAATTCTTCTTTTTTGTCCATCTGCACAGCCATCATCATGCCATAAGACATGCCTTCGGAGCGAACATCGTTATTACCGGTGTCGAGTAAATAGCCTTTGTCCTCACCCATCGGGTAATAGATTCGCGTATTCTCTTCTCCATAAAACAGCTCGTTCCATGACGCCTCCAGCCGTGCGTTTATTTCCTGTTCCTCATAACCAAACTTGTGAAAGAGATTGTTATATGTATTTGTATCATAGGCGCCTTGACCGGTGATATTCATGGGTTTTCCTCCTTTTAATGCAAACGTTAAACCCATTATATCACGGTAAATGTGTATAAATTAAAGCGTTTACATTGGAAATCTTAGTTCTTTCCTTCTTCGGATTATCATGGCCAAATTGAAATGATATGATTGCTGCAAGTCCTATACTTTATCGGGTATCTGTTAAATTATGTAAGTGTTACACTCGTGAAGAAGGACCCATTCAAGCATAAAGTTCTACCGGTTTGGATTCCTTCAAATGACTATGAACTTTATGATCGAAGAAAGGATGGTGGTAAACATGGTTCGCGATGCAGGAGATACACCAGAAGCAGATATACACCAAGGGATGACTGCACCGCGTGATCCCGTTGGAGTGAAGGAGACGAATAACGAGACAGCGTTCGATTACAGCTCCCCTGAATATCACAACATGATTAGCCAATCTCTTTTGAACAAAGGTCACAATGCCAGATTAAAACGGGCGATTCAGAAGGCTGGGCAGGGTGAACCTGTTGTTATGGCTTATATCGGTGGTTCGATCACCCACGGCGCTGGCGCAATTCCTATTCATCTCCGTAGTTACGCCTATCGATCGTATGAGCGGTTCAAGGCGATGTTTGCTCCATCAGACAGCCGTTCCATTCAGCTGGTTAAAGCCGGAGTAGGCGGAACGCCTTCTGAACTGGGAATGATACGCTATGATCGTGATGTGCTTGGAGATGGCCAAATTCAACCGGATATCATCGTTATTGAGTTTGCAGTTAATGATGCGGACGATGAAACCCGGGGGAACTGTTACGAAAGTTTAATATTGAAAGCGCTTGCTGCAGATAACAAGCCTGCAGTCATCCTTTTGTTCAGTGTCTTTGAGAACGACTGGAATCTACAGGATCGCCTAGCTCCGGTGGGCTGGTATTACAATCTGCCCATGGTGAGCATGAAGGATGCTCTTGTCGAGCAATTCCACAAGACCAAGCACGAAGGTAACGTCGTAACCAAAGAGCAATATTTTCATGATATATATCATCCGACCAACCTGGGACACCAGATCATGGCCGATGCACTGGGTCACCTGTTTGATGCAGTGAATCATGCCGAACTGGACCAGGAAGATCATGATCTGAGAAGGCCGCCTCTGATTGGGGATGATTTCGTCCACGTGAAACTGCTGGATCGGAAAAACGGCAATCAACTTGCCAAAATCAACCCGGGGTGCTTCGCGCAGACGGATACCGACCTGCAGATGGCCGAGATGGATGATCACGATTATGCTACGCCGCTCTTCCCGCACAATTGGATGTATACCCGCGGTGAGAGGGCCGAAACGCAAAAGTTCAAGCTGCAAATGCGTTGCAGATGTCTTCTATTAATCTTCAAAGACTCCGGAAGCGACGAGTTCGGAACAGCCCTTATCAAAGTGGATGGTGTTCTCACGAAACAAGCCAATCCGCGTGAAGTAAATTGGACACGCTGTCATGCCATGCTCCTGATTCAAGATAAGCATGCCAGAGAGCATACGATCGAGATTGAAATGGCAGAAGGACATGAGGATAAACGCTTCACGATTCTTGGTTTTGGCTATGTCAGTTAACAAAACAAAGGCCGGAGATTAATCCAATAGCTAAATGCACCTATGAAGGGAGTACTGTACATGATATCTTCAGCACCGGCTGGATTTGACCAATACCGCAATGATATACCTCGCGGAGCAATAGAGACGATAGAGTATGATTCCACTACGGTAGGGAATACACGGAAAGCGTTGGTGTACACACCTCCAGGATTTTCTTCCGAAAACACATACCCTGTTCTTTACTTGCTTCACGGGATCGGTGGAGATGAGATGGAATGGCAGCAGCACGGTAGCCCGCAGATCATCTTGGACAATCTGTACAACGATAACCTGCTGGAGCCCATGATTGTTGTTTTGCCCAACGGTCGCGCCATGCCCAACGATCGAGCCGAGGGAGATCTATTTGACCCGGAGAAAATAAAAGCCTTTGAGCGATTTGAATCCGACTTGATTCATGATCTTATTCCTTATATTGAATCCAATTATTCCGCAAGTACAACCAGGGATAATAGGGCAATCGCCGGCTTATCCATGGGCGGAGGACAGTCCTTGAACATCGGGCTGGGCAATCTCAACCATTTCGCTTGGGTCGGTGCCTTCTCTCCGGCTCCAAACACCAAAGCGCCAGAGCTGCTCCTTCCTAATCCGCAGGAAGCAATCTCGCTTTTGTCGCTCCTTTGGATCTCCTGTGGCGATCAGGATAATCTTATCCAAATTAGCGTTGACGTACATCAATATTTGGAACAGCAGGGCCTACCGCACATCTGGTATGAAGAGAGCGGAGGTCATGACTGGCCAGTGTGGAAAAATGATTTGTATCTGTTTTCCAAACGTCTTTTTAAATAAATACCAACTCAACTCCAACTCCAGTGTCTACCCGAAAAAAGTACCGAATTATTCAAAACCTAATCCAAATATCAGGAGGTTTTTACCATGTTTAAATTCGGAAAAAAATTGTTAACTGTTGTCCTTGCCGCTTCCATGAGCTTCGGAGTATTTGCCGCTACATCCAGCGCAGCAACAGATTATTGGCAGAACTGGACAGATGGAGGGGGTACTGTTAATGCCGTGAACGGTTCGGGAGGAAACTACAGTGTAAACTGGCAGAACACGGGGAACTTTGTTGTCGGTAAAGGGTGGACGTACGGTACACCTAATCGTGTAGTGAATTACAATGCGGGTGTATTCTCTCCATCCGGCAACGGATATTTGACGTTTTACGGGTGGACACGGAATGCACTTATTGAATACTACGTGGTGGACAACTGGGGAACATACCGTCCAACCGGAACATACAAAGGCACAGTAAACAGTGATGGCGGCACATATGACATCTATACCACCATGAGATACAATGCACCTTCCATTGATGGCACGCAGACCTTCCCTCAATATTGGAGTGTGAGACAAACCAAGCGTCCCATTGGTGTGAACTCTACGATTACGTTCAGCAATCACGTGAATGCATGGGCAAGCAAAGGCATGTATCTGGGCAACAGCTGGTCTTATCAGGTGATGGCAACTGAAGGATATCAAAGCAGCGGAAGCTCCAACGTGACCGTTTGGTAACGTCCTAGCTTCTGGTCATCATTCCCAGGGAATGGTTCAATCGTAATTTCTGAACAGGAGATCTAGCAAGACAGGTCCAAGGCCTGTCTTGCTTTCAATCCAGGAACCAGAAGGAGACATAAAATGAAAAAGTGGATGCTATTTCTGTTCATTACAGCTGTGGCTTGCCTAAGCGCTTGTACATCAACGAATGCTGATGTAGGGGATCATTTTGTTTACGTGGAGGGTGGAACCTTTAAGAGCACCAAGTCGACGTTTAGCGGTAAGGACGTAACCGTTTCTGATTTTTACATTGGGAAATACGAAGTTACGCAGAAGGAATGGATGGAGATCATGGGAGAGAATCCATCCGGTTTCAAGGGAGATGACCTGCCCGTTGAAATGGTGAGCTGGTACGATGCCGTGGAATACTGCAATCAGCGCAGCATCAAGGAAAACCTGAAACCCTACTATAATATCGACAAGAATACGACCGATCCAAGCAACAAAAACGAAAACGACAATCTCAAATGGACGATTACTGTAAATGAAGGCGCAGACGGTTACCGCTTGCCGACTGAAGCAGAGTGGGAGTATGCTGCAAGCGGAGGCCAAAAAAGCATGAACTACGTCTATAGTGGAAGCAGCAATCCTGATGAAGTAGCCTGGTACTGGATCAATGCAGGGGACAAGATATTGACTGGCGACTGGAGCTGGCCTGCGATTGAGAGCAACCGAAATCAAACCCAAAAAGTGGGTACCATGAAGGCCAATGAACTGGGTATCCATGATATGTCAGGGAATGTGAGAGAGTGGTGCTGGGACTGGTACAGCCATCCCGAGAGCCCGGAGAATACCTGGCGTGTGGTCAAGGGGGGCGGCTGGATTGGCGGTGTTAACAACAATGAGATTTCCTTTCCGGGTAAATTTGATGCCAATGGATTTGGCCCCGATCAGGGGTTTCGAGTCGTACGTGGAATATAAGAGGTCCCTTCCTAACAGAAGGGCCTTTTTTATAGAAGACGACAGAGAACATGATCTTAAAAAATGAATATGTTTTCTTTAAACTTTGCTATAGTTCACCGATTATGAACCATATAAAATGGAAATACCAACCAATGTAAGCGCTTTTATGAAATAATTAAATCAAGCACTGGCTGTTGAATCTAGGATCGAAGGGAGTTTCAAAAATTCGTTTACACGGTTGGAATAAGAAATGGAGGTGTATTGATGAAGAGGAAGACTTGGTTCACATTAATGGTATCTGGAGTGGTTTCATTATTTATTTCGGTAAGCGCTTTTGCTGGGTGGGTGTTTTGGGAACCGCTGACGTATCACAATGCAAGTACCTGGCAGAAGGCAGATGGGTATTCCAACGGTTCCATGTTCAACTGCACGTGGCGGGCGAATAATGCTAATTTTACGAGTGATGGCAAGCTGCGCTTGAGTCTGACAAGTCCTTCAAACAACAAGTTTGATTGTGGAGAATATCGGTCAACGAATACTTACGGCTATGGTCTCTATGAAGTAAGTATGAAGCCTGCTAAAAATACAGGAATTGTATCCTCTTTTTTCACCTATACCGGTCCTTCTGATGGCACACAATGGGATGAGATTGATATCGAGTTCCTTGGCAAAGACACAACGAAAGTACAATTCAATTATTATACAAACGGCGTTGGAAATCATGAGAAGATCGTAAATCTGGGCTTCGATGCGTCCCAGGGATTCCACACGTATGCGTTTGATTGGCAACCCGGTTATATCAAATGGTATGTGGATGGTGTCCTGAAACATACGGCCACCACTAACATTCCCAGCACACCTGGGAAGATTATGATGAACTTGTGGAACGGAACCGGCGTTGACAGCTGGTTAGGGGCATATAATGGAGCTAATCCGCTATACGCAGAATATGATTGGGTGAAATATACGAGTAATTAACAGAAACTCACGAACGGGTCCAACTAGTGCAATAAACTGCAAGAAACAGAGGAGCGGATTACTTCCGCAATCCTCTGTTTTTTTATGATCATTTTCAACCTTTACAGAACAATCGAAACGTAAGATGATGAGGGAAAAGGGTGGAAATGAACGAGAGACAAGAGTAAGACGTTGTACTAATACAACATCCGTATTCACTTTTTAATATCCTAAATTAATACAATAAATGTTGCAATATTAGTATGGGCATTCATATGGTTCATTCATTATGATGGACTCTGTAGACAACATCACTACATACAGGGGGACTCACAAGTTGAAAACAATCAAGAAAAGAAAGATTGGCGGTTTGGCTTTGGCAGGAATGTTGGCGCTTACAGCAGTTCTTAGCGGATGTAACAGTGGAGCAAGCAAAGAGGCTGCACCGAGCACACCGAGTACTGCACTGGAATTGAAGGATGGGAAGTATGATCCGCCCGTAACACTTACTTATTTACGTCCCTGGGGACCCGAAATCAAATTCAAATCTGGTGAAGATCAGGACAATAACGTGCACACCAAATGGGCAAAAGACAAGCTCGGCATTGAATTAAAAAATCAGTGGGTATCACCGTCCACCAACAATGCGTTTGAAACGAAGCTGCGCTTGTCGCTGGCTTCCAATGCAGAAATGCCGGACATTATTTCGTATCGCGGCGATTTCAATCTGGCACGTGAGTTGATTGAAACAGGCAAGTTCGTTGATGCTGGTGAATTGTTTGATCAATATGCAAGTGATACCTGGAAAGCTGCCGTGAATGAAGATCCTTCCGTATGGTATCCGTACATGCAGGATGGTAAACGGATTGGTATTCCGATTCTGGATTACTCCTACAATAGTGATCCGGTGATGTGGATTCGCGAGGATTGGATGAAGAAGTTTAATTTGAAAGCACCTGAAACGCTGGCTGATCTTGAAGTGATTATGGAAACGTTTACGAATAAAGACCCGGATGGCAATGGTAAAAAAGACACCTACGGTCTGACCATCGGATTCAAAAACTGGCTCAGCACATGGATGTCTGATGCTGGTTGGGTCTTCGGAGCCTACGGCACGATGCCAAATCAGTGGAATCTGAACGCAGAAGGCAAACTGGAGTACGGTTCTGTAAATCCAGGAGCTAAACAAGCTTTGGCAACACTGGCTGACTGGATGAAAAAAGGGTATATTCCAGAAGAAGCTGGGGTATATGATGAAACCAAAGCAGCAGAAGAGTTTACAGCAGGTAAAGCCGGGATTGTTGTAGGTCCTCACTGGATGCCGTCATGGCCGCTTGAAGATGTGAAGAAAAATAATCCGGAAGCGGAGTACAAAGCTTACCCGATTCCATCCGGACCTGATGGAAAGGCAGGCAGACGAGGTACCGCGAACGACAACGGTGTAATTCTGATTAACAAAGATATGAAAAACCCAGAAGTCTTTTTCACTTATCAAAACTATCTGTTTGATCACTATGCTAATCCAAAAGCAGGTGATGAATTCGAAAATGGCTTCGCTGAAGGATATGACTGGGCAATGAAAGACGGCAAAGTAACAACGGATGCTAGTGTGACAGGCGGTTATGCACCTGAGAAATACACATTAACGTTTGATGGTGCACGTATCCCAAGTCTGAACATGGCTACGCTTGCGAAGTTTGCTAACGGTGAAGAAGCAACAACACCTTTCGAGAAAAAACTTAAGTCTGGTGTACCGGTACCCATGGTGGAAGCGGCCAAGATTGTTCAGGATCAAAAAGATATCGCTTTAAAACAGATGTTCACAGGTGCACCAACGATGTCAATGCAAATGAACAACGACATCTTAACCAAAATGGAGAAGGACCTGTTCTCGCAAATCATCTATGGTAAAGCTCCGATTGATGCTTTTGATACGTTTGTAGAGAAGTGGAAGTCTTCCGGTGGAGATCAAAATACGAAGGAAGTTAATGAGTGGTACCAATCCGTTACGAGCGGAAAGTAAGTACGAGCTAAGCAACGAAATCTTATCCGTTATTTCGTTCTAACCAAGCTGCTAAAGCAGGTGGGAAAGTACAAAGAAAAGGCCTTGCTGGAAATCATTCCAGCAAGGCCTTTTTGCTTCAAACCGGCAGATTCTCTCTATATTCCTGCGGTGTCAGATCGTAAAATTTTTTAAATACCCGAATAAAATACGCCGTGTTGTTGTAGCCGACAAGCTCCGCAATTTCGAATACCTTGGCACTTGAGGATCTCAAATAGTAAGCTGCTTTTTCCATCCGCAAACGATAGACATAAGCTGTCAGCGCTTCTCCAGTCTCCGTCTTATACACTTTGGAAAGATACACAGGGTGCAGGTGGACATGTTCGGCAATAGCCGGTAAGGAAACATCGGAAGCCAGATGCAGGTCCACAAAGCTTTTGACACTGCGAACGATGGTACTGTGATTGTCCTTCAGCTCCTGTTCCGCGTCTTCACTGATGGAATAAAGTGTGCGGATCGACCAGTCTTTCAACTGCTGGGCAGTAGCATAGCTTGGTGCCTGGAAGTATTTGTACGTTTCGGCAGGCAGGACAGAAGAGATCTGTTTTCCGTTTTTGTGGATGATATAAGCAAAAGCCCCTGCCAAGGCATGATACACCTCAATCGTCGTTTCCGCGATATCATGATGCTGCGCGGATTCGAGCAATTCCTCGAAAATGACCTCAATCTTCTGTTCCACATCGTCAAAGCGGCCAGCTTCCAGAAGACTGATTAGGGTTGGAGGCTTGTACAGAGAACGGATGGCAGGAAGGGGGTGTACATCCTTATCGTCTGAAGCAGTGATGAACAAACCCTGCGCATGTCCCATACGCTTCCGCATGGATCTGACAGCACTCTCATAAATCTCACCAATCTCATTAGGGAATTTGCCCCAGTGAGAGACTGCGATTGAAATAGCCCCTTTTAAATATAACTGAACGTTGGTCTGAATTTGGGCAGCGTAATGTTCCAGCAGCACTTGAGGTTTTTCCTCTTTGCTCACACTTGGTGTGCCGCCTTTTTTGACACTAACCAGCACAACCAGATAATCATGGACATCCCGCGTATGCCAAATATGAAAATGCTGCTGCGTCACCTCGCTGATAATGTTGCTAATGGCATACTGCATCAGCGAAAGATCATGGTCAGCCATCTCGGATAGATGCTCTTCCATTCGAATAACAAGCATGCCCAGCTCCTCACCAACCGAATAGGGCAGATTTAGTAATTCGAGCTTGTCTGCGAGCGTTGAGGGAGAATAGGTTTTGCCTGTCAGCAATTCATGGAGCATCGTAGATTGCAATAAAGGTAAGTTATCCTGGAATGCATGTAAGGCACGTTGATAGGAGGCCGCCGCTTCCCATTTTTGTTTGATCCGGTCAACAAGCCGCTGTACGGTTTCGATTAGATCCTCATCACTTACAGGCTTCAGCAAATAATCAAAGCTTTCTTGAGCCATCGCTTGTTTGGCGTATTCGAAGTCAGCAAAGCCCGAGAGTAAAATGGTCTGCACATGCGACCATTTCTCGTGAATTGCCGTGATTAACTCAATACCAGACATCTCCGGCATGCGAATATCAGTGATTACAATATCAATATCATGATTCTCCATAATTTCCAGCGCTACGGCACCTGACAAGGCTTCGTGTACAGTGCCGATCCCGCAGCTTTCCCACGGAATGGTTTCCGCCAGCGTTTCTACAACGGAACGTTCATCATCAACTAACAAAATTTGTAACATGTACTTCACCTACTCATTGATATTGTTGTGCCATGTAATGCTTACCTTAACGCCTCCGCCAGGCGTATGTTCATAGCTTAGACCCGCGTCTTCACCATACAAAAAAGACAAACGCTGATGAACATTCCAAGTTCCGCATCCCATATTGCCATCGAGCGGTTTGTTAAGATTATCAACCAATTCTTGCATCTGATTCTCCGTCATACCCAGCCCGCTGTCCTCGACGGTTATCGTACACAATTCATCCGTATGATAACCTGTTATGTTGATATGACCGTCTTCAGTACGGGGTTCAATGCCATGAATGATAGCGTTCTCAACGATAGGTTGTAAGCTTAAACGGGGTAACGTTTTATGAAGCATATCGTCCGGTACATCGATGGTAAAATGCATGCGTTCCAGCCGGAGTGCCTGGATTTCCAGGTAATTTTTTACCATGTTCAACTCTTCTTTGATGGAGGCCTGATCATTCTCGGATCTTGTGATGTACCGATAATACTCACCTAAATTAAGCGCCATTGCCACAACGGCTTTCTCATTTTTCATCCTCGCCATATTTTTGATGTAGAAGAGGCAATTGTATAGGAAATGCGGATTAATCTGTGATTGTAACTGCTTTAGTGTGGCCTCACGTCTTCGGAGTTGTTCTTCGTACACGTTCTCAATCAACTCCTGAATTCGCTGTGCCATGATGTTAAATCGTGCAAACAATAAACTGAATTCATTACGTGAAGAATGATGTAATCGAACAGAGAAATCTCCAGTCGACAAACGGTTCGTTCCCTTTACGAGCTGAAGCAATGGAAGCTGCACACTTCGATAAAGCACATACAACACCACAACACTCATAGCAATCAAAACGGCTATGGAAGCGTAGAAGAGATTACGACTATTCGTGATCGGCCCTAGAATTTGCTGCATAGGCACGTAGTCTACGTAGTACCATCCCAGACTGTCTGAATGTATGTAAGAGACATAGTATTCTGTACGGTCAAGCGTCGTGGTGAATCCGCCTTTCCCCTGCAAAGTCATCTCTTTCAGCTTGGACTGAATCGCAGTCAATGTGCCATTTCCACTAGTGTTGCTTATTAAGCCAAACTCGGGATGGAACATAAAAGGGTCACCTTTGTTATTCAATTTGTTCTGATCCAGCATGCTGGTCAGATGATACACTGGAAAGCTGATCTTGGTAATCAGTCTCGACTTCCCAGGAGTGTCGATCGCTGTCGTTGGATCGGTCGTGTACCACTCAAATTGATTATGCTTATATGCCCATGATTTCGAAAGTGGCTTGGAAAATTCATCCTCTTCATACGGGATATAAGCATAATAATCCGTGGAAATGACTTTTTGCAACCTTGGAAAATAAAGGGTGATGGTGGAATGCCATTTGCTGGCTGCATTATACAGATTCATTTTTTCAAGAATGGCACTTCCAACTTTGACCCGTTCATATGGCACATCTTTGTAATCCGGGCGCTGATATTCCTGTATGCTCGAATCTTGCCCAATGGACATCCCATAGAGAGATAATTGGTAAATGTTGGATTCTACAGAGTCGGCAAAAGTGGACAAATGATTCATGGTATTGTTCTGAATTTCGTGTTCGATCACCCGTACACTTTCCCGGTTTGAATAGGTGTACAGAAACAAAACCAGGACAAGCAATGCTACAAACAACAGTGTAATTTTGGTAAAGACATTCAGACGAGCGAACAATGCGGGGCCTCCTAAACTCATTAAAATATTGTTATCGTTGTTGCAATATTAGGATATAGATTGCTTATAACCGTTGCTATAATTTTAATATACAAGTTCATATGCACTTGTAAAATACAAATTTTAGAACATGGGGGATGTAGGGGTGAAGGAACATACGTTAGAAACGCCTCGCAAGGGGCGTGCCATCAAGGCGAGACAGCGCTGGAACATGCAACGAAATTGGTCCTTGCATTTGATGCTCGTACCAGCGGTTTTGCTGGCAATTGTTTTTCAGTACATACCAATGGGCGGGATTGTGATTGCTTTCCAGGATTTTAAACCATACCTCGGATTTACCGAATCCAAATGGGTAGGTTGGGATAATTTCAAGTATTTATTCTTATACCCGGACGTAGGGCAGGTCATCTGGAATACACTGGTGATTGCATTTTTCAAAATAATCGCAGGTTTAATTGCTCCATTCCTGTTTGCGATTTTGTTGAACGAAGTTCGTTTATCTGCTTTTAAAAGGGTCAGTCAAACACTGGTGTATCTGCCGCACTTTCTGTCATGGGTTATCCTGGGCGGAATATTGCTTGATATTCTTTCGCCGCAGGGCGGTATGGTGAACAAACTGGTCGTTGCACTAGGCGGAGATCCGATCTTTTTCCTGGGGGATGGAACTTGGTTTCGGATAACACTGATTGTTAGTGATGTGTGGAAAGAATTTGGCTTTGGCACGATTGTATTTTTGGCTTCTCTGTCCGGTATTAACCCGGCACTGTACGAAGCTGCGGAAGTGGACGGTGCAAACCGGTTCAAACAAACACTGCACATT
Organism: Paenibacillus sp. PvP094; assembly: GCF_040546835.1. Classification (NCBI taxonomy): domain Bacteria; kingdom Bacillati; phylum Bacillota; class Bacilli; order Caryophanales; family Paenibacillaceae; genus Paenibacillus; species Paenibacillus sp. PvP094. Next base: position 4,771,493 of record NZ_JBEPOM010000001.1, read on the forward strand.
ACAATTCCAGCCCTGATGCCGATCACGATTGTACTCATGACACTCTCCATCGGAAACATTTTGAATGCAGGGTTCGATCAGGTGTTCAATCTGTACAATCCGCTAGTTTATGACAAAGGTGATATTATCGATACCTTCGTATATCGTCTTGGTATCTTGAATGGCAAAATGAGCTTCGCAACGGCTGTAGGATTGTTCAAATCGGTCGTGGCAACCATTCTGATCGTTATCTCATATCGCATGGCTTACAAATTGGCGAATTACCGCGTGTTCTAGTAGAGAGGAGAAAAGGGCTTGTATTACAAAACAAAAGGCTATCGAATATTCAGCGTTGCGAATTATATTTTTCTGGGCGTACTATCACTGCTTTGCATTCTGCCTATCATTCATATTTTAGCTGTTTCGTTCAGCAGCATGGCACCGGCCTCAGCCAATCTTGTCGGCTTCTGGCCGATTGGCTTTACGACAGATGCATATGTCAAAACGTTCGGCAATTCAAATTTCATTAATTCCTTGCTGGTTTCGGTTAAACGAACCGTCATTGCTACGGTGATCGGTATGGTGATTATGCTTCTGACAGCATTTCCACTGTCGAAGGAAGATATTAATTTCAAAGGCCGTTCGATCTACACCTGGTTCTTTGTATTTACGATTTTGTTTAGCGGAGGTTTGATTCCAAGTTATATCTTGGTCCAGAAACTAGGACTGATGGATACGATCTGGGCACTGGTGCTGCCAGGTGCATTGTCCGTGTGGAATGTTATCCTGATGATGAACTTCTTCCGTGGTCTGCCTAAAGAGCTGGAGGAAGCAGCTTATCTGGATGGAGCAGGTCACATTAAAACGCTGGCACTGGTATATGTACCGCTATCCATGCCTGCGATTGCAACATTGTCCTTGTTTACCATGGTAGGTCAGTGGAACTCTTGGTTCGATGGCATGATCTATATGTCAGATGTCAAAAATTACCCACTGGCTTCCTTGCTACAAACCATTATCGTGCAGCAAGACCTCAGTAAAATCAACGTGGACCCATCCATGCTGGAGAATGTTTCCCAGCGTACGGTTCGCGCAGCACAGATTTTCATCGGGGCATTGCCGATTTTGGTCATATATCCATTCTTACAACGCTTTTTCGTTAAAGGTATCGTCATTGGGGCAGTAAAAGAGTAGTACTGCCCTGAAAGTGACCACACATTCTAGGGAGGAATATGAGTGAAAAAAGGGTTGGCTTGTCTCGTAGCAGGAAGCATGATCGCTTCACTGGCAGCTCCGGCCGTAGTCGGGGCAGAACAGATGAAGCAGAAAATGGTAACGGAGCAGGAGCAGGCGTCAGGCCTGCTTCGGGCACCGTACAAAGATTTGCAGGGACATTGGGCTGAAAATGCAGTGATGCGTATGCAGGATATGGCGCTCACTAAAGGTTATACGGACGGCACATTCAGACCGAGTGAACGTATCAGCCGTGCCGAATTTGTTGTAATGCTCGATCGGGTGTTCGGATTTGCTGGAGGTCCCCGAGCGGCGTCATACACAGATATTAGTGAAAAAGACTGGTACTATGATGCGATCACACGAGCAAGTGGATCTGGCATTATTCAGGGAACTGATGCAACACATCTGTCCCCCCAGCTTCCGATTACCCGGCAGGATGCTGTCGTAATGGCAGATCGTGCGTTTCAGTTATCGACAGGCAGTGAGAATAAATCGCTCGGTTCTGCGTTTAAAGACGACAAAGATGTAGCTGACTATGCTAGGAATGCGATGAACTACTTTGTAAACAATAAAATTGTAAACGGATACAACGGAAATCTTGCACCTGAATCCAACATTACGAGAGCAGAAGCTGCTACCATCATGTCTACGTTGATAGCAGATATTAAAAGTAACCCAGGTACCTATGAATCTAATGTAGATGGAAATCTGATCGTTCGCTCAACCGATGTGACGCTGAAAAATACAACAATTAACGGCAACTTGCTCCTTACAGAAGCCATTGGAGAAGGTACAGTGGCGCTCGACGGAGTAACGGTCACTGGAAGTGTAATCGTGAAAGGCGGAGGAAGCCACTCTATCGATATTCATAACTCCAAACTAAATCGAGTCGTGGTAGACAAAAACACCAGTCCGGTACATGTGAAGATCACAGGGACAACTCAAATTGAAAACATGTTTGTTGAACGCAGAGCTACCGTTGAGTTGTCTGCCGAGAGTACGATTAATACATTAAAAGTAAGCAGCAAAGCCCGTAATACCATGATTGACAGCAAAGGTAAAATCAATCTGCTGGACGTAGATGCAGACAACGTATTGCTTAATGGGAAAGCGGTTGCACCAGGACAATACAAGGATAGCATTACGCCTGGGACAGGACAGTCCGAGCAACCAAATGCTGCTACACCAGGTACTTCTAACGGTGGCAATAATTCTAGTACAGGTGGGGGCGGCTCTTCCAATTCAGGCGGAACGACACCATCCGTACCGGGCAATCCTTCAGGAGAAAAACCGATTCCTGCAACGACGATTCCGGATGAGCATTGGGAAATGGTCTGGAATGATGAATTCAATGCGCCTTCCGTGGATGCATCCAAATGGACCGTTCAGGATACGGAGCTTGTGTACAACAATGAGTTACAATATTACAGCCCGAATAACACACGTATTGTTAAGGATGGCAACCGCAATGTATTGCAGATTGAAGCAAAGCGGGAGCAGAAGGGCAGCAAAAATTATACTTCTGGTAAACTGATTACGAAAGAGAAGGGTGACTGGACGTACGGAAAAGTGGTCGTACGAGCGAAATTGCCCGCGCAGCAGGGCATGTGGCCAGCAATCTGGATGATGCCTACAGATGAAGCACATTACGGAGGATGGCCCGCTTCCGGGGAGATCGACATTATGGAGTTGATTGGCGGTAAAAACAAAGATCATGAAATATACAGTACGATCCATTACGATTCCCCAAAAACAGACGGTTCACACGGGCATGACCAAGGCAAGTTTAGCTTGCCACAAGGTGAATCGTTCGCAGATGATTATCATGATTTTCAGGTGGAATGGCTGCCTGGCATGATTCGTTTCTATGTTGACGGCAAACTGCATCATCAGGTAAATAACTGGGAGACGACCGCAGCGGGACAACCGGAAAGTTATACCTTTCCTGCTCCGTTTGATCGTCCGTTCTATCTGATTCTCAATCTAGCCGTTGGAGGAGACTGGCCGGGATCGCCGGAAAGTGATTTTGTCTCTGAGAAGATGAGTGTTGATTTCGTTCGGGTTTACGAGTACAAGAAATTGAGCGAATGGCCTGACGTAACTTCTAATCCTATCGAACCTGAATGGCAGCGGGAACCGCAAGCGGATGGAAACCAGATCTACAATGATCGCTTTTCTGAAGGTGTGGATGTAGATGGTGTGCCGAACGAATGGAACTTCATCACGAATGCAGGCGGGGCTGGTAAGGTAGAGGTAATTGATGATGTGCAGGAGGGCAAGGCAGCGAAAGTAACGATCTCACAAGCCGGAACCGAAAGTTATTCCGTACAACTGACACAAATGCCGATGTATATGAAGAAAAACAGAAAATACAAGGTGCAGTTCGATGCCAAGGCATCTGCTGATCGTGTCATTCATTCGAAAGTGACGCAGTTTGAAAAAAGCTGGACAAATTACTCCGACGATAAGAGCTTCTCATTAACTACAGATTGGCAACCGTATGAATACACCTTCAACATGCGGAATGGGGCAGACAATAATGCAAGGTTTGAATTCAATCTTGGATTAAATGAAGGGGAAGTTACGGTGACCAATGTGCGGTTGACAGATATCGGTGAAGCCGACTCTCTTCCGGTGGAACGCAAAGCACTGCCGGATGGAAATTATGTCTTTAATGGCACATTTGATCAAGGGAAGGATCGCCTCGGCTTCTGGTCCAAACAGGTTCAGTCTGATGCTGAAGCGCAGATTACCGTGAACAACTTCCTGAAGTTCCCGATCATGGAACGGCAGCTCGTGGTCGACGTTCTACGAACGAACGGCCATTCTGATCAGGTGGCTGTGGTACAGCCGGGAATGAAGCTGGAAGCGGGCACTACCTACGGATTCTCTTTTGATGCAAAGGCAGATACGCCACGTACGATGGATTTGGATTTGTCTACCGCAGAGGGGCATGATGTGCAGGTGAATCAAGGGCAGCAGATTCAACTTGGGCAGGAACTCAAGAATTATTCGGGTGAAATTGTGATCGGACAGAACGCAACGACAGCAGCAACGGTAACAGCCGAACTGAAGCTTTTGTTCGGCAGTTCCGAAGGGAAGGTCTACATTGACAATGTGAAGCTGACCAAACGCGGAAAGCCGGTTACGATCCAGGGCTATACTCATATTCCTGCTACGGATGCATGGATGATGCAAGGTCTGCAGCTCGAAAATTCCGATGAAGGCGGCAAACATGTCAGCTACATGGACGAAGGTGATCTGCTGCAATTCAAAATCGATGCAGCAAATGATGGCGTATATGCATTCTCTACAAGGTTGGCAAGTGCAGAAGCTGATTCAAAAGTCCGATTCAGTGTGCAGGATGAACAAGGCACAACGGTGGCAAGCTCCGAACTTCTGCTTGGAGATACGGGGGGATGGCAATCCTATAAGACGGTATATCTGCCAGCAGTTTCTCTGAAATCCGGAACATCGTATTATGTGAATTTTGAAGGAAACGAATATAATACACGTTGGTTGGACGTTTCACAGAATAAAGTAAGGAATGGCGAACTGACCGCAGATGGAACGGATTGGACGCTAATTCCCGACGTGCTCTCGGCTACGTATGGGAAAGACCATGGAATTAGTATTACGTTGCCGGCTGCAACCGACGATGGGTGGGATTCGTTTTTCCAGCAGGGTTCAATTGCTCTTGAGGCTGACAAGACCTATCGTCTGAGCTTTGAAGCTTCAGCATCTGCATCTAAATCAATACAGGCTGTGGTCTCGCAAGGTAATGGCGGCGAAGCCAAGTATATGGATGAAAAGGTAGATCTAACTGAAATTAAGCAGCCATACACCTTCACATTTACAATGGGAGAAACAGCGGATGCGGCGGCCTTACTGAACTTTGGTCTTGGCAGACCGCTAGCGGAAGAGCACAGTGTATCCATTCAAAATGTGATGTTGTTCGAGGTGAACCCGGGTGCGGATCAGGGGGGACAGCCGGTACACGTCAATCTGATCCCGAATGGTGACTTTGCCAAAGGAAGTGAAGGCTGGTTCAAATATGCAGCCGGTGTTGAATCTGACCTTGCGATTCATGTTGAGAATCAGCAGCTGCAAGCTGTGATCGGTCAGGCGGGAACGAATCCGTGGGATCGGCAGGTTATTAATGAAGGTTTTGCAATGCAGCAGGGAACCAAGTATAAGCTGACCTTCAAGGCCAAAGCGGATAAAGCGCGCAAAATGGGGGTTGGTATCGGCTGGGTGGATGTTCCGGCTGGATACGCGTGGCATGGATTTTATGGGCAGCAAGTGAACTTATCCACGGAAGAGCAAGAGTACACCTTCACATTCGATACAACCGAGCCAAGCTATGCAAACAGCCGTATCGTGTTTGACATGGGTAATATTACAGGTGCCGCCGAAGATGGTAACACCACAATTACGTTGTCTGGTGTCAGCCTGACCAATCTTGGCCCTGTGCAGACAGCAGTAGCTGATTAAATCATCATTAATGGAAGATGGGTAAAGATGAAGAAGGCAGCCGGGTGAATCCCGCTGCCTTTTTGTCATGAATTCTTTCTGTTCTTAACCACCGTAAAGAGGTCAGCATTCAATTCATAATACATAGAGATAAAATCACGAAAATGTTGAACCGAAGGAGACAATGATTTTTGTTTGGTCCAGGATAAGCTAATCGGGTAGATCGCTGAATCATCAGCAATTTTTATATAGTGCAACCCCAGCTTTCTACATACGGAAACAGGTAACAAAGCAACTCCCTGATCAAGCTTGATGATTTCAAGCAGTGTGTGTGAATCTACTTCAAAGGCCTGATTGGGTACGAAGCCTGCTTTCCCGCAGAGCATGGTGGTAAAGTTGCTGTACTCCACATTATCGGCAAGAGATATGAAGGGTTCGTTTGCAACAAGATGTAACGAGATGTTTGTCTTTCCAGCGTACGGATGATGGGAAGGTACAACAAGAACAATATCCTCATTAACCAGCACACAACTCTCAATCTCCTCATCCTGGATCGGATGACCTGTTATTCCTACATCGATGTCCCCTTTTTGCAAGCTTGTGATGATTTCGTTCTTCGTTCCAATGCCTTGATGAATCTGGGTTTGCGGGTTGCTATTAATATATTCGCTAATCAGCCCGGTAAGGAATCTTGGATTCGTGATCGAGATTCGAATGGTTTTAGAAACGTGTTGTTCTTCCGATTGGATCTCCAGTTGTGCATTTTCAATTTCGGTAAAGATCCGATTAACATGCTTCAACAGAATTTTCCCTGACGAATTCAATTGAATGTTTCTCCCTTTTCGATCAAACAAGGTTGTACCAAGCTCATCCTCCAGTCTTTTGATCGTCAGGCTTAAGGAGGGCTGAGCAATATTCAGTTGTTGAGCTGCTTTGGAGATATGTTCGGTATAGGCAACGGTTTGAAAATATTTGAGCTGAAGCAATTCCATTCGTTTCGCACTCCTTATTTATTTCAATAAATATATATAGAACTTATTATGTATTATATTAAATTTAATTATTAATGTAGAATTTTATTTGTGAGAGAGATAAAAACATAACATAAAAGGTAGGTGTCCTTCATGAAAATCGATGTGAATAACATAGCCAAAAATCTGAATACACCCCTAACGGCACCGGCTTACCCCATGCCACCCTATAAATTTGTGAATCGGGAATACTTAAACATTATTTATCGAACGGATGAAAAAGCTCTGCGGGCAGCGGTGCCAGAACCACTGGAAATTGTTGAGCCGCTGGTTAAATTTGAAGTGATGTGGATGCCAGATGTCTCCGGATTAGGTGCATATACCGAAGCTGGGCAGGTTATCCCTGTGCGATTCAATGGTGAGGATGGTGACTATGTGCATTCCATGTACGTGGATAACTTTCCTGCGATTGCAAGTGGTAGAGAGCTCACGGCGTATCCAAAAAAGTTAGGTGCACCCAAACTATACATTGATTCAGATACACTTGTGGGTACGCTTGATTACGGAACGCTTCGTGTTGCAACTGCAACGATGGGATATAAGCATGTTCCGATGGATAAGGAACTCGCCAAAAGTGAAATCTGTCGGCCTAACTTTATGATGAAGATTGCTACGGATTACAGTGGGAATTTAAGAATATGTGATTTGATTCGAACCCAAATTACGGATATCGAAGTGAAGGAAGCATGGACGGGACCAGCACGGCTTCAGCTTTTTGAACATGCACTCGCACCCCTTGCCGACTTGCCTGTATTGGAAGTTGTTTCAGCTTCACATATCCTGACAGACCTGACCTTAAACGCAGCACAGCCTGTATATAACTATCTTGAGCAGAAATAAGGAGGAAATTACAATGAGAATTGCAATACTAGGAGCAGGCTCTTTAGGAACCATCGTAGGAGCATACCTGGCGGATGGCGGCATGGATGTGGAGTTAATTGATGCATATCAAGAGCATGTCGATGCCTTGAATGAAACGGGAGCTAAAGTGGTCGGTACAACGGAGTTTCATGCAAAAGTTAAAGCCATTACTCCTGACCAAAAATCTGGGACATATGATCTTGTGCTGCTATTGACCAAACAATTATCCAACGGTACCATCCTTCGGGAGTTGCTTCCGTTTTTACATGAGGAGAGTATCGTGTGTTCATTGCAGAACGGGATTCCTGAAGAAAACGTGGCTTCCATAGTAGGTGCAGCGCGCGTAATTGCCGGATCCGTTGAGTTTGGCGCCACGTTCATGGAACCAGGTGTATCGAGCCTCACCACGGAGTACACACAATTCAAGAAGTATGCTTTTCAGATTGGCGAATTAAATGGAGAAACGTCCGATCGCATTCAGCGTGTAAAATCGGTTTTGGACCTGGTGGGTGGAACACACATTTCCGACAACTTAGTGGGAACCAAATGGTCCAAGCTGCTGATCAATAATGCATTCAGTGGTCTGTCTGCGGCATTGAACGGAGAATACGGGGACATTCTGGATGATGAAGTAGGTATTGTGAGTGCCGTTCATATCGCAGACGAAACGATCAAGGTCGGACATGCGAGTGGGGTTGAATTTGTCAAAATGAACGGATTCGATATCGCCTCCCTTGAACTCCAAAGTGAACAAGATATTCCTGAACGGATTAAAACGTTACGATATGTGATGGAACCTTCCCGGCTGCTCAAAGCAAGCATGCTTCAAGATCTGGAGAAAAAACGCAAAACCGAGATTGATTACATTAATGGAGTCGTTTCGAGCAAAGCGGAAGGTACAGGAATAACAACACCGTATAATGACTTGGTTGTGAAGCTGGTCCAAGCTGCTGAAGAGACACAAACGGTTCCTGATTTTCAGACAAATATTGAAGAATTTAAACATCTGGTAGACGGACGTTAATTTGTTGATATAAATTCCTTGCCTGATAGAGAATAGAATTCCATGAAAAGCCGCGATTTGCGGCTTTTTTTGTTGAGCCTGTTCAACTCTAGTTAATCGAGAAAGAGTACTATCGTTAACTTTCCATTTACTTAGGGAGCGCACTCTCCTAACAAATCCCACTTATGATAAAACAATGTTTGTCAAAGTGGAGCAAGCAAAAATGGAATAAAAGGAGATGCGGGTTAAATTGAACAGAAGAAGGATTCTTCAGCGAAGTATTGCAATCGCTTTATTAAGCAGCATGATCTTGACAACCGGGATGCCTCACACATCACTGCCAGCAGTTTATGCAGAAAGCCTGCCGCAGGGAGACAGCCAGGACAAGACACAAGTCACTCAAGCTGAAAACGTTCAGGTAGACCACGCCCCGGCGGATTGGATTTACGAAATGCAGGATTACACGGTTACTGCAACGGTATATGGCACTGACCAGTCATGGACCGGGCGTATCTCTTATTCGGTAGACGGACAAATGTATGCTCCGGTGGAGCTTGTACCCTTAGAGCAGAGTCCGGAAACCTATGTGGGGAACATTCCTGGTAAGAATTTGATCGGCAGTGAGTTAAACTATGCCATTGACATCATGGATGAGGAAGGAAAAATCATTCAATCGACAGGATTCTCGACTTCCATTAGACCATCCATGTCTCTAGTGCAGCAGTCCACAGGACCTGATCTGCTGATTACCGAGATGGTACCAGACACGACCAATCTGCCCAACCTCAGTACGGATGCGTATGAGTTTGTTGAGGTGTATAACAACACGGATCATGAGATTAATTTTAAAGACTACACTTTCTTCTACAATAATAAGGATACCTGGAAGACAGAAGAAGATATGGACATTCGGATTCCTGTTCACAGTCCGGTCGTATTCTGGATTTTGAACGGAAGCAATAACGATCTTACGGCTGAGCAATTTAATCTAAATTATGGAACATCTCTGTCCGAAGGGGAGCACTTATTCCGTATACAGGGTGGAGCTGGTATGGCGAATGGAAGTGCCAGGTCACTTGTGATCAAAAATCAAGCCAACGAGAGTATCGTTTCAGCAGCTTATGAACCGGCTCAGGTTAAAGCGAATATGGGGATTTTCTTCAAACATCCGGCAGCTGGAAGCACGCAGATGAGTGTTATGGAGAATTCCGGAAAAGTCTCAGCCACACCAGGATCCATTGATCCGGCACAGGCTGTTCCGCCAGTTGTGGAAGAAGGGTCTCAAATCGAAATTCTGCATACGGCTCCAACTGATGCCTTGGCCATTCAGGATGTTGAGATCAAGGCGCAGATCAAGAATCTGGGTACAAATGCAGATGGAAGCAAGCCTGCGGTCAAGCTATTGTACAAGACGCCTGCCCAGCACAGATACAGTGTAACAGTCATGACGAATATAGGTGAAACAAACGAGTATACAGCAACGATTCCCGCGTCGGCACTTACCGAGCCTGAATTGCAATACCGAATACAAGCAGGCAATATGGACAAGCCGTATTCGGCACAGGTTCAAGGGGATGCATTCGATCCGAGCAAAGCACCTACGCTGCTTATAACTGAGCTTGTACCGAATACAACGAATGTACCGGGTACGTCCTCCGATGCCTATGAGTATATCGAGATATATAACAATACAGACCAACCGGTTAACTTTAAAAATTACAGCCTGTACTATCGTTATCCTGACAAAGGACCAAGCGCGGATGTAGAATGGGGGGCAGTTCGTCCCGATTTTGTTATTCCTGCGCAGCAATCGGTTGCATTTTGGATTAAAAATAGCACCAACACTGCTTATAGCGAGGAAGATTTCAACTCATTCTATCAAACCAACCTCATCCCCAATGTTATGCTGCACTCGATCCAGAGTGATGGCATGGCGAATTCTGGCCGCAGAGCACTCGTGATCAAAACGAATACCGGCAAGGAAATATCCTCTGCCTATTACGATGCTGATCAGACTTATGAAAATGGAACCAAAGGTGATGAAACGAAGGAAGATAAAGCGATCACTTACACCTATCCTAGAAACGGCAGCACAATGATGATCAAATCAAGTTCGGGTGTGCAATCTCCATCGCCAGGCGGCATCACGCCGGAGCAGGTTCCTGCCGTACCCGTTCATGTGGAGGCGGACGCAGTCCCGCCAACGGTTCAGGACATGACGAACATGACAGAAGTTGACCAATCCGAGGGATTGGAACTCATCGTCGATGCCAGAGATAACCGCGAAGTGACGTCTGTGGAAGTATTCGTCCGCTCTGACAAACAGGCTGAATTCACGGCGCATCGTTTGACGGAAGATTACGATGACCTGAGGTATCACTATAACATGTCACCGGCCGATCTCATCGGACGCAAAACTATGGAGTATTACTTTGTCGCTTCTGATGGCATTAACGAAACGAGAACCGAGCCAGCTGTTATATCCGTGACCGGAGGAGTAAGCGATGAACCGCTTCGACTGAATGTGAAGGAACTGGATACCATTCGTGGTGTGCACACCATTAAAGGAACCTCGCAAGCGGTGGGAATGGACGCCAGCCTCAGTATAGACGGTGAAGTTCTGCCTGATGGCAGTACTTATGCTGCGCTTGAACATGATGCATACTTCGTATTCGAAGCCGTTAATGTCGATTATTATTTTAAAAACGCAGTAACCATGGGACCACCAGAGCTGGAGGACAAATCGATTCTCTATACGTTCATGAACCCCATTACGAGCTATACGACGTTGTCTTTTCCTATTGATTCGGAACGTTTGCTTCAGGGGAATAATGTGATCTACATCCGGGCAGGTTCCAAAACCTCGCCGTTTGATCAGCGACCAGAGGAAAACAAAGATGATTTTGAAGTCAAAAACGTACGCTTGCTTCTGGCTGACGGGACCGAAATATGGGATCCTGCCTACGCTGAAAAGGAACAACAGATTAAAATGGGCGATTCTGCCGGGAAAAGCGAATCAATCGGCTTCCATTTTGAGTTGAAACCGGAACATCTTACGGCTAAAGCCTATGAATGGGACACCACCCGCATCAGCGATGGAGCACATCAAGTCGCTCTAACCGATGGTCAAGAGCAGTTAACGGCCAAAGTCATGGTGGACAATACGCCACCAGATATCAAGCCAACCGTGGAAGAAGGCAAAACCTATCGTGGTGATTTCATCATCGATGCTGAAATCCAGGATGCGATAGCCGGCGTAGACAAGGTTAATGTGAAGCTGGATGGCAATGTAATTACTCTTCCATTAAGAACCTCATCGGGAGAGATGCAAGGTGGGAATCATGTCCTGCAAATTCAGGCAACGGATAAGGTGGGTAACGTTGCGGAGAGAACGGTAAAATTTGAAGTACCCGATGAGAACCCGCTACCACCGAAATTGGTGGCGCCTAAGCAAAATCAAACGAATGTTGGCACAGATGCCAACCTGACAGTTACAGTTCAGGACCCAAGCAAAGACGACATGAATGTGACCTTTTACAAAGGTTATAAATACGATGCAACCCGAGCCGAAGGTTTTGCAGGATACCTGAATACTTCCGTTACGGAGCCGCCTAGAGAAATGGTTCCTTCCGGAGAAAAGGCCATGAATGCAGAGGATTACAAAAAAATTGATGCGATTGATGGAACATATCTCGTCAATGATTCGGTTGAGCAGTTTCCTTATCAACGCTTCGAAGTGAAGCTTGATCCAACCGTGAAAAGTACAGATCGTGTTGAAATCGAATGGCAGGGCAAGTCGCTTGAAGGAAGGAAAGTAAGCTTGTATGCGTGGAGCATAAGCGAGCAAAAATGGAATCAGCTGGATCAGGTTATTGCTGGAACAGAAGATTTTGAATTAAATGCTGTGGTCCAGGCGGGGGATTATGAAAACGAAGATGTCATCCAGATTATGGTGCAGGACGAATTAGCGGAAACAGCTGCTGCTGCAGGCAATAAGCCTACACCGGAGTCACAGGACCCGTACGATTTTTCATTTGTTTGGATGTCGGATACACAGTACTATTCCCAGAGCTATCCACTAATTTATCAAAACATCGTCAACTGGATCGCCGGGCAAAAAGAAAATATGAACATCAAATACGTTATTCATACCGGGGATGTCGTTGATAAGGCAGATCAGGAATACCAGTGGATTGAAGCAGATAAAAACATGAAAGTACTTGAGGATGCTTCGATACCTTATGGAGTATTGGCAGGAAATCACGACGTGGGTCACCAGGATAACGATTATGCGAAGTTCCAGCAGTATTTTGGAGCGAACCGGTTCATCAATAATCAGGTATATAGCGGTTCATACGAGAATAACCGTGGACACTATGATTTGGTTTCAGCGAACGGTAATGATTTTGTCATTGTGTATATGGGATGGGGACTCGGTGAAAAAGAGATTGAATGGATGAACGACATCGTTTCCAAATACCCGGAACGTAAAGCAATTCTCTGTTTGCATGAGTATTTGCTCGTATCCAATAACCGTTCACCGATTGCAGATCAGATTTTTGAGAAGGTTGTAAAACCGAACAAAAACGTGATTGCTGCCCTTTCCGGGCACTATTACGATGCCGAGCTTAAGGTCGATCAGCTGGATGATAACGGAGATGGCATTCCTGACCGTAACGTTTATCAAATGCTGGCAGATTATCAAGGTGCTCCGGAAGGAGGACTTGGTTATATCCGGCTTATGCAGTTTGACATGGCAAACAACAAGCTCCATATCAAAACGTATTCACCTTATCTAGATGACTACAACTATTACGATCCAGAGACCGAACAAGGCAAAGATGAGTTTAGCCTGGATCTTGGTTTGGCACCAACAACAAAGCGAGTAGCCACTGATTACATCGGTGTTCATGTTTACACAGATGAGAAGATAGGCTCAAAAACGAACGTAGCGAGTGGACGAGAAGCCTCTGTGGTATGGAAGGGACTATCAGACGAAAGCTACTATCAATGGTACGCCAAAGCTGAAGATCAGCATAGTGGAAGTGCACTATCCGATATTTGGGGATTCTCTACAGGGGCCACTGCTCCAGGGGGACAGACTCCGGGTAATGGAGGAGGTACAGGTAACAGTAATCCGGCAGCTCCTGCCGAAAATAATAGTGTGACGAAGCCAGCAGCGCCGATCAGCAATGGTCAAATTACGCTTAATCCATCTTCGGATGGTAGTTATCGTGCTGAAGCACAAGCGCTGGAGCAAGCCGCCAGTTCAGCGAGTGGAGGGGAAGTAGTCATTACACTTGCTGGCATACAAGAGCAGAACAAGAACGGGGAGTTTGATGTATATCTACCTGCCAGTGCGGTGAAAAAGGTGAAAGCAGACGGGCTCTCCATAGAGATCTCATCACCTGTATTAAAAGTCACTCTCCCGGCTGGTTCCCTGCCGCAAGAATGGGGAGAGACAGACCAGCTGCTGTTGCGTCTCAGTACTGTATATGACAATAATGCGAAGCAGGTATTGGATAACAATCTATTGGAGGAGCAGCATTATTCCCGCACGGAGTTTGTGCAATCGCTTCGTATGTTCTTGATCCAAGGAGAGAACGAGACGGAGGTTACGAAGTTCGGCAGTCCGGTCGAGATGGATCGAGTGTTGACGGCTGAACAGCAAAAACAGATTCAATCTGAATATGCAGGCGTATATTTGCTTGGGCAAGGAATGGAATATCAAGGTGGTCGCTTCGTAGCTGGAACGGTGACGTTTGAGGCGGAGCAGCCAGGCTTGTACGCAATCCTAGAATATCATAAACCTTTTAAGGATATGAAAGACTCCTGGGCTGAACGTTACGTTCATACTTTGGCTGCAAAACATCTGATTCAGGGGATGGACAGTGAGAACTACGGTCCTGCCCTGCAGGTAAGTCGAAGCGACTTCATTACCCTGATCATGCGTGCTGCAGGGGTGAATTCTTCGGGGAAAACCGAGGTATATGCAGATGTACCAGCGAATGCATATTATGCAGCAGCCGTTGCTCAGGCGACCGAACTTGGTATTGTACAAGGAAACGGTAATCTCTTCAGGCCGAAGGATTCAATCAGCCGCGAAGAGGCAGCCGTGATGCTGATGAAAGCTCAGCAAGTGTTGTTTATGGAGAAGCAGGAATCCACGGTAAGAGCAGAATTCTCTGACCAAGGCCAGGTATCTGCTTGGGCTCAAGATGCTGTAGAGCATGTGAATGCTCTTGGACTGATGACAGGCAAAGCGAACCTACGCTTTGATCCGAAAGGTAAAGTCACACGGGCAGAAATGGCTAAAATAGTGTATATGCTGATTCATGAATAAACATCGTGCAGAGCAACTCGCACATGTAATTCACACAGAGGAAGTCGCCTGAATGGCGGCTTTTTTTGTTTTATCTGAACAATTATTTACCCTCACTCAGCCTCTAGTCGGGGAGCTTTAAAATCAAACGAGCGATAGGCAAGCCCAGTTCATCTTCTGTTCATCATCACGTCATATTCAATACATTTTTATAGAATATACTTGCAGATGATCCAATTGGAAGTAGTGATCTTATCTAACCAGACAGGAGATGATGTGATTGACATTGAAACAGAGAACTTCCATAGCCGTCATTACGCTCGCGATGACCATGCTGGCCCCCATGTCCGCAATGGCAGCACCAGCCTCCGGCACCGGAAGTGATTTAACGTACGATGCGACCAAGGCCACCGTAATGGAAAAAGCCAAAATGTTGACCGCAGAGTATGGCGTGACAAGTGTGCAGTATGCGCTTATGGATGAGGGTGAGATCGTAATTTCCGGACAGACAGGGAAAAACGACCTAAACGATGAGGTGCCTCTTACGGCAAACACGATTTACGGTATCGGTTCCACCAGCAAAATGATGGTTACAACTTCCGTGATGAAGCTGGTTGATGAAGGCAAGCTCGATTTGGATAAGCCTGTGGTGAGCTACATTCCTGAATTCAAAATGAAGGACGAGCGTTACAAACAAATCACACCAAGAATGCTGCTGAATCATTCCTCCGGACTTCTTGGAACCTCCGGTCATAATGCCACTTTGTACGGAGATAACGATACAGAGGCGCATGATACCTTTTTGGACCGATTGGCGACTCAAAACCTGAAGGCAGACCCCGGAACATTCTCCGTGTACTCCAACGATAGTTTTACGTTAGCCGAGATTTTGGTTGAGAAGGTTAGCGGCATGACTTTTACTGCTTTTATTCATCAACATTTCACTGAACCGCTCGGAATGGAGCATACCAAAACACCACAGGATAACGTGGACCCTGCCCAAATGGCCGCAGTGTATTCTCCACAGGTAGATGGGCAGCTTCCGCAAGAAAATTACAATATCATTGCTTCAGGAGGCATTTACTCCACTGCCCAAGATTTGGTCAAGTTTCTCGCAGATTTTCACTGGAGAAGTGGAAGGCATTCTTTCGCCTGAATCGGTCGAAGCCATGGCACAAGAAGAATACAGAAGAGGCATGTGGCCCAGTGAGGCTGATTCCTCCATTGCTTACGGGCTCGGCTGGGATAGTGTAAACCTGTTTCCTTTCAATGATTACGGCATCCAAGCTGTAACCAAAGGCGGAGACACGTTATCGTATCATTCCTCGCTCGTTGTGCTTCCGGAATACAACATGGCAGCGGCAGTAACCTCTTCTGGAGGTTCGAGCTCAACGGATCAATTGATTGCAAGAGAGCTCTTGCTCGGTGCGCTTGAGGAGAAGCAGATCATTGCAGAGCGTAAGCCGGAGAAGTCGTTCGGTACTCCAGTAAAAGCAAACATGCCTGAGGAACTAAGGCATTTTGCAGGAAACTATGGTGCCAGGGACAGGGCCATATTGAAGTTGAACATAAAGGAAGAAGGACAATTAACCCTTTCAACCGTTACGGCGCCGAACAGTCAGGAACAGTCGTATGTGTATACCTCCGATGGTTCATTTGTAAATGAAGCAGGAACGGAGAAGTTATCATTCATTAAGGAGGAGAATGGAAAAACCTACTTATGGTCCCGTTCTTATTTGTCAGCGAAAGGCCTGGGACAGCTAGCGACCTCTGAATACAAGGCCGTAAAGCTGGATACCCCCGAAGTGCCCGCAGATGTAACAGCTTCATGGCAAGCGCGTGAAGGGAAAAAATATGTTTTGATGAACGAGAAGTACACATCCATGCTGTATATGAATGCATTGCCGATTGTCTCTCTGCAAATGTTCAATGAGGCACCGGGCCGTGTGTACACCAACCCCATCATGGATGCCAATCTGGCTGTAGGAGATCTGCAGATTCCGGGTATGGCCGGCAGGGACTTAATGAACTTCGAAGTGTCAGAGGTAGGCGGCGTGGAGTACATTTCCGCAGGAGGAAGTATCTATGCCAGTGAAGACATCGTGAAACCGCTCTATGCGGGAACCCAATCGAAGACCACGATTCAGGCGAGTGGCTATGCGACATGGTATTCAGTTCCGAATTTAGTGGCAGGAAAACGCATGACGGTCAAACTGCCATCACATGGCGCTTTTGCTGTGTATGATCAGGCTGGTCGCTGTATTAACCACTCTGTGGTCAGCGGTACCAATGAAGTTATTCTTCCGGAGAATGGGAGAGTTGTTTTTGCAGGAGATACTGATTCACAATTTGAAATTACATTAACTAGCAAGGCAGATTGAGTCGTGGGAAGCTTAAGATAGACAAGAAGTCGCGAGAAAACCAATAATATCAGCTGCATATTTCTTCTTATAACCATTCTTTTACTAAGGTAACTTAGAATAAAACAGAAAAGCCCTCTCCTTTTCCTGTGGGATAAAGAGGAGGGCTACTGGTGAAAGGCAGATTATTATTTATGCTTCTTTAAGATATCAAAAATGATCTCTGCATTATTCGTATTATCAATCAGGCCGGAGAATCGATGACTTGCCGGACCGTAAGCGTAGACTGGCACGTCGTCTCCCGTATGTCCGCCTGTCGTCCAGCCAGTGAACGAGCGGTTATCAATAATCGCTTCGATGGCATTGTCGATCGTCGTGACATCTGCGTCTTTAGCTGCGGTTTTTACCGATTGAATCTCCTCGGAAGTTAACTCAAGTTTGAGATAGCTCTTAAGTGTTTCTTCCACCGAAGCCCCTTTAGCGATTTGAGCTGCCATGAAGTCTGGAGTGCGTACAGCGGCTTTGATCGGATCCACGAAAAAGTTATATTCTCCGTCTTTCCCGAGCGTAAGTCCACCAGTGGAATGGTCAGCCGTTGCTACGACAAGTGTCTCTCCATCTTCTTTGGCAAAATCAATAGCCGCCTCGAATGCTGCAGCAAAATCCTCCATTTCGCTCATAGCCCCAACGATGTCATTATCATGACCCGCCCAGTCGATCTGGCTTCCTTCAACCATGAGGAAAAACCCATTTTCGTTTGAGCTCAGGCGATCAATGGCTGTATCTGTCATCTCGGCCAGCGAAGGCGTTTCACTAGTACGGTCAATCAACTTGTCCATACCTCCGTCAGCAAATAGTCCGAGAATCTGTTTATTTGTATCCATGAGAAGGGCACTGCGATCAGTCACGTAGCTATAACCGGCTTTTTCAAACTCATTGGTCAAGTCACGATCTTCACGTACAAAATTGGTTTTTCCTCCGCCTAAAAGCACATCAACTTTGTGCTCCCCATTGATCAATTCATCATAATAATCATCTGCGATTGCATCCATGTTCTTCCGGCTTATATCATGAGCACCGAAGGCAGCAGGTGTAGCATGAGTGATCTCAGACGTAGCTACAAGTCCGGTGGACTTTCCATTTTCCTTGGCTTGCTCCAAAACCGTTTTCACTTCAGTATGGTCATTATCAACAGCAATAGCTGCGTTATACGTTTTCACACCAGCAGACATTGCGGTCGCCGCGGAAGCCGAGTCAGTTACGTTTTGTGTGTCGTCATCCGGATAGGTCATTTGAGCGCCCACAAGATAATGATCAAATACCGTTTTCTCCATGATCTTAGTCGAAGGGTCATCCTTCATATAACGGTAAGCGGAAGTATAAGCCGTTCCCATGCCGTCACCGATGAGGAAGATGATATTCTTGATTTTTTTTGTCTCTACACTAACGGCTTGTACCGCGTGGGCTTGACCGGCAGACAAGACGGTAGAAGCAGCAAAGACGAGGCTGAGTGCAGCTGCAGGTAGTACTTTTTTTGATAATTTCACGATAATTCCTCCTTTTATTATTAAACATGAACATATGTATCTTTATTCATTTGTCCGTCAATATGAACATTATCATTCGACTGTAAAAGTAGTCCTAGTCCTCTGTAATCGTTGTGTAAAAAGTTTACAAAAAAAGAGGACCAGCAAGTACAGACAGGGAGTGGAAGGAAGCCCTGTGGATAAATGTTGTGAGTGTGATGCCTGAAGTATACTCATAATTTGCTATCAAACCGGAGGTGAATGGTTTATGATCAATTCATTACGATGACAAGCGGCGAGGGCAGAAGATGAAACAAATAAAATGGATCGATAAAGTAAAAGCCATGGCAAGAGAGATCAAAAGGAATGTATTCGTCTTGTACCTGGCGTACAAGGATCCTCGGGTATCTTGGTATGCAAAATTATTTGCGGTCGGCGTAGTAGCTTATGCCTTCAGTCCAATAGACCTGATCCCTGATTTTATACCTGTACTTGGGTATCTTGATGACCTGATTATAGTGCCCCTCGGCATTACAATAGCTTTGAAGCTGATTCCTCAAGAAGTCATCCGGGATTGTAGGGATAAAGCGGAGGAGATCCGAAAGAAAGGTAAACCCACGAATTGGATTACAGGAGGATTGTTTATCCTTGCGTGGATCGTCTTTGCCGTCTGGATTGGTTCGATCTGCTATAAACTTTTCACCTAAATGAAGAGGCCCACCTGAACTAGCAGATTCAGATGGGCCTCTTTCTTATTAGAATATTAAGCAATCGATATGCTATTTAGAGTCGATGTGAAAGATGCCAATTTCGTTATAATGCTCCAGCTTATAGTCAATGGTACCAAGACTGCAGTTCAGCACATCCAGTTGTTTCAGTATATTTTGTCGATGCTGCTCCAGCATAACCTTTCGCTGTTCACTCGTGGAAGAACCCTCCAGGCATAACAGCATAAATGCTTTGATATCCTCCAGGGACATGCCGCTGTCCTTCAGGCAGCGGACTAACTCCAGCCAGCAGATATCCATTTCGGAATATTGGCGGGTGCCGTATTCTGTCTTTTTCAACAAAGGCATTAAACCTGCCCTGTCGTAGAAGCGTAACGTGGAAGGCGGTAATTGGGTGCGTTCCGCGACTTGTTTAATCGTAAATTCCAAGCAAATCTTCCTTTCAAAAAATCGATTGAATGGCTTGACTTAAACCTAAGTTTAACCACTATCCTAAGATTGTTCAATAGAGCGTTTTCAGGAGAAAAGCTCTCATTTTAACATTCAATGAAGGAGTGATTGGGTTGAAGTACAGAAGATTGGGCAGAAGCGGATTGAAAGTAAGCGAAATCGGATTGGGGAGCTGGCTGACCTACGGGTCGGCTACATCGGAGGAAGCTGCGCGTGCCTGCATGCATCAGGCATATGAACTGGGCATTAACTTTTTCGATACATCCAATTCCTATCCCGGTGCGGAGCAGGTAATGGGCAGTACATTGAAGCAGTATCCACGCAGCAGTTACGTACTGGCTACAAAGCTCTTTTTCCCACAAGGACCGGGTCCTAACGATCGTGGATTGTCACGCAAACATATTATGGAGCAGTGCGAAGCGAGTTTAAAGCGATTAGGTACCGATTACATTGATTTGTATCAATGCCACCGCTTTGATTCTGAAACACCGATTGATGAAACGCTTAGGGCATTAGATGACTTGCAGGCACAGGGCAAAATTCTGTATGCGGGTGTCAGCGAATGGACCGCAGCACAGATTGCGGAAGCCTCCGGGATCGGCAAACGCCTGAATCTGCGTCCATTCATATCCAATCAGCCGATTTACAACATGTTTGAACGTTATATCGAGAGAGAAGGTATTATTGAACAATGTGAGCAGGAAGGAAAGGGACTTATCGTGTTTTCTCCATTAGCACAAGGTGTATTGACGGGCAAATACAAACCTGGACAGCAGATTCCGGAAGGAACAAGGGCTTCCAATAATCAAACCAATGGGGTTATCAACAGTTACTTGCGTGAAGACGTGCTCCAATGTACTGCACAGCTGTCGGAACTGGCTTATGAGCTCGGGGCAACGTTATCCCAGTTTGCTCTGGCATGGATTCTGCGTCAGCCTGCTGTAAGTTCGGCCATCATCGGCTCCAGTAGACCGGCACAAATTGAAGAAAACATCAAAGCGACCGAACTGGTACTTACTTCTGAGGTCATCGAACGAACGGAGAAGATTCTATCGTCAATCAGCCATTTTGCACCGCTGAGATAGAAATCTTGTGCAGATGGCGCGTGAAATTCACACTGAACGCTAATTATAACCTATCCTAGAATAGATCATCTGACTGCTTTTTGCTCCTGAAGGCACACTCTTATGTGTTAATCCTGTCGGAAAAAATTGTTGAATTTGTTGTCATAGGGATCGAAGCATCAATACAGGTCACGTCGCTCGTTATGACTGGATTATTTCTGTTTGGATGTGGTTTTGGTGCAGCTGAAGTCGGTCTGAACATGGAAGGTTCTGCAGTCGAGAAGGCGTTAAATAAAGTTTTATTGCCTGCTTTTCATGGTCTTTTTAGTGCTGGTACACTTGCTGGAGCAGCAATCGGAATTGGCGCAGAAGCCATTGGGCTTCCAATTATCGTTGGGGTCTTGAGAATACCTTACATATGCCCCATTCGCACAGGCAAGCAGTCCATTTATTGCGTAAACTACAGGAGATTCAGTAGAGCGAGGTGAATTCTATGGCTAAAATCAACGATATACGCCTAAAGGCAAAGCGATATAAAGCCAAACCCGTCTGCGTGACTCTTCATAATGGTGAAACATACATTGGTTATATCGCTGAAGTGAATAACGGTGGAGTGGTGCTAACTGGTGGAGGAACCGTATTGAGCACACCGACACCAGGAGACAGCTCCCATCGTTCCAACGGGAACCGTAAGGCTGTTTCAGGCAGTAAGGGAGGCTCCTCTCACAAAAGAAAACAGGGCAAAGGCACACGTAAGCCGTCTACGCGTTCGCGCCAAATGTCGCAAGCGCAGGTTTCGTCCTTTCTGCCCATGATGGGTTCCTTGTTTGGCGGGCTCGGTGGCGGGGCTGCAGCTGGAGGTGCTGGAGGATTACTTGGCGGAGGAATGCGGTTATTCGGCATGATTCAGCAATTCGTGCCCGTCGTGAAAATGGGCTACGGTATGATCAAGTCCATCAAGCCGTTCATGGGTGCTGTCCAAGGTCTCATGGCCGGGCCTAGTCAGGCCGAACAGGAAGAAGCATAATCAACTCACAGCCCCTTTGACAGACGTAAGGGGCTTTTCTTTTTGACATAGAGGATTGGTGTCCCGGCGATATCCCACATGTAAAATCTCTTTTTATAGTTCTGAATGTATGAACAGCTTTCTGAAAAGAAGGCCGTAAACGTATGCTAAAACTAAAGGCAGAAGGTAGGAAACGGCAGTCCAGTAGATGTTCCATCCATTGAAGTACACTACTCTGCCCAATTCTTTGGCCAGCCATTCAATGAGGGTAAGAACCACGGATGTAATGACTATGGCGAGCCAGGGTTTTGTGCCTTTTTTGATAATGGCATACATCATAAGACATCCTGAGATCGGGTAGATGCCCAGATCCATTGGAAGAGCGGTATAGGACTGATTATTGGAGTTAGGGAGTATGTTCCAGAAAAAGTTGAAACCCACACTGTTGATGCAAGCAGAGGCAGCTACTCCTAGCGGATAAAAAAGGAGAAGAATTTTGGGCTGTCTCCGTAAAATCCATCCACCAATTAGAACAGGAATCATAAAACCAAAAATAATATTTCCCAACATGTTGATCATTCCTCCTGTTCAACGACCATTAGCACAAAGCCGGTTTATCCATTAGTTCCTCTTATTTTTATCCTCAAGTAGGGTATTAAGCTTCTGGTTTAAGATTGTTAATTGTTTATCATAATGCTTATATGTAATAAACCCGATTACGGCTTTAACTGCAAAAAATAATATTGCCGCAATAACAATCAGTACGTAATTATGTGCGATCTGCTTGAGCCATTCATTTATCCCATTCAATCTCGAATCCCCTTCTCTCTGGAAAGTACTTTGATCCCTCTTTATAGGATGAACCAATTTGAAGAAATTATGATGTTTTGGCATTAAATTTCGTATTGACAGGATAGTTAATATCGCTTCTTTGCGTTATTATAAATAAATGTGGTCACAATTGGCCGAGTGTTCCACTTCTGAACACCGATGATTTTGGAGAGATTATAATAAGGCTCATCCAACAACCTGTCAGGTAAGTTTAGTTAGAGGTATGGTTACTCATTTACATGGTTTGAGTTATTCGAGAGAATAGCATTAATGAAGTGCACTGATGATAAAAGATAGTGAGGTAGAAAAAAATGATTGCAAAGACAGAAGAAGACTTTAATGGTTTGAAGGAAATTGGTAAGATCGTAGCCGCCATACGCGATGAATTGGTACAGCGGACCGTTCCGGGTATAACGACGAAAGAACTCGATGATATAGCCGGAGAGCTTTTTGCCAAAGAAGGGGCCGTGTCAGCTCCAAAAAGTGAATATGATTTTCCGGGGTACACTTGTATCAGTGTTAATGATGAAGTAGCGCATGGGATTCCTGGACAGCGCGTTATTCAGGAAGGTGATATCGTAAACATAGATGTATCCGGCTCCAAGAATAGCTATTTTGCAGATACGGGAATCTCCTTTGTAGTTGGCGAGGGAGAAGAAGTATTAACCAAAATATGCGACGTTGCTAAAAAAGCATTTGAAGCAGGGCTTAAAAAAGCAAAACCCGGTTCCAAAAAAAGCGGCATCGGAAAAGCAGTGTTTCAAACTGCCAGGCAGCATGAATTAACGGTTATCAAAAATCTTACAGGACATGGTATTGGACGTACAATCCATGAAGCACCCGATCATATTTATAATTACAACGATACATCGGATGATGAATTGCTGAAAGATGGAATGGTTATTGCATTTGAACCGTTTATTTCAACTTCTGAAGAAGAAGTATTCCAAAAAAATGACGGCTGGACCTTTGCTACCAAAAACAGCTATGTGGCTCAAATCGAACATACGATTATCCTGACCAAAAATGGTCCGATTATTATCACGGAGTAACGGGAACAAGAGCGTTGTCGAAGGTCGATTTCCATTGTGAAATCGGCTTTTTTGTGTCTCAGGTTCTTGTTCCAGGGGAACGAGAACCTGAGCATGTTACTGCAGACCTGTACCCATACATTTGCCGTGAAGGTCGTTTTTATCTTGGATTACCTGGAAATAAGCGGTCTGGTTTGCAGGTAGATATCGAGATCCGAACTCGATCCAGTAAGAATCTGATCCGAAACAATTTTGGCCAGGACACCGTTATACACCGTTCCGTTATCTCCGTATGCCATCAAAATATAGCAGTGGGGATATGTCTCGTATTGGCCGAGGACAGGCAATCCGTCATGCGTGCCTCCGTAGAAGGCGCCCAGGTAGTATTCAGGCTCGGCAGGAATGTCAGGAAATAGCTTGTTAAACTCTTGAATGAGCTTGTCCTTGCTCGCCAGAATTTTGGAATCTCGGGTTGAAGCGAAGGAAGTATCCTTATCCATTCCTCCGATAATAACCCGATTGTCCGGGGTTGTACGCATATACACATATGGGCGTGCAGTTTCCCAGATCAATGTTCGTTTGTGCCAGCTTGAAAAATCGTTAATAGGCTTCGTAATGACGGCATAGGAGCTTGCCAGCGTAGCATTCTTTTCGGATTTAAAATCACTATCTTCATACCCGGCTGCAATAATTACATGTTTGGCTCGGATTTCGCGACGTTCCTTGGTGTAGAAGACGGCATAATCCTGTTCGAATCGTCTGCCTGTTATCTCCGTGTTCTCATAGATCTTTCCTCCCTGAGCTTTTGCTTTCTCAAGAAGTCCATATACGAATTTTAAGGGGTTCATTTCTGCATCGTCATGATAGTACAGTGCTGCCTTTTTCCGGAATGGGTACGAGCCGGATATGTGCTCTTCATTCCACAGATCTACCTTGAATCCGTACTTCTGTAGAAGGGCATATTCTTCATTCAAAGCGGAAACATCCTCTTCATAGCTTGCGTAATAGAGGCTATCACGTCTTATAAAATCAGGATTGATGGGTAATTGACGGCTTACCTGTTCAATGTGGTTAATGGACTCTTCACATAGCTTAAGATGACGAGCGGCAACTTCTTCACCAAAGGAGTGGCTAAGCGAAACAAAACTTTTTTCACCTGCATACTGAATCAAGGCCGTATTGGTGCTGGTACTGCCTTCTCCAACTTTTCTCTTGTCGACAATAACGACAGATACACCCTGGTCACATAGGAAATTTGCACACTGAGCTCCGGAGCTGCCAGCGCCGATAATGAGCACATCGCAGGATATGTCCTCCTCCAACTTAGGATAAGAGGGGGGATTAGCTATTGTTGTCGGCCAGTATAACTTACCACTCTGCAGATCCATTCGAGTCTCTCCCTTATATATATTCGGTACGTAGTATGGGCAACTCACGGGAACTCGATGCAGCATTTAGATACTTTCGAACAACGTACTTCGGAAACTAACAATACAGGTAACTAGGTGAAGATATGCCTCATCAAAGTGATGTTTTTTATGATTTAAGTAAATGTTCACCAGACATGCGAAACATGTTACTATTTAAGTGCTTTAAAGTTATCATTATAAGGAGCGCTTAAATATGATCATCCAATTCATTCGTTTAAGGTAGGGAGAGGTACAGCTCACATCCCCCGGAATTTTTAAAACAAGAAGCCGGGTTTGTTTGACTGTGCCTTTTTTCGTTGACCTAAAACGAATGAAAGGGTGCTTTTTTGTGTTCAACAAAAGTAAAAAGTGGATGAGTATTGAGAGAATCAGGGACTCGCAAGAGATATTTCGTTGCCCGTTATGCAGTAAACCCATGAAATTGATTCACTTGCAGAGCTTAATCTGCATGAATCAGCATTGTTTCGATATTGCCAAGCAAGGATATATCAATCTATCTTCACGCTCCATTAAATCTAAGTATGATAGACAAACCTTTGAAACAAGAAGAATAATTAGTCAGAGCGGGTTATTTCATCCCTTGCAGGCTGCCGTAAGTGAAATAATGGTGAGTCAAAACAAGACCAAAGAACCAATACGTTTACTTGATGCAGGTTGCGGAGAAGGTTCTCATCTGAACAGCATACAAACCTTTATTAATCAGAGAAAACGTATCCCTTTATTGGCCGTTGGGATCGATATCTCAAAAGAGGGGATCAGTCTTGCAGCAGCGGAATATTCAAATGCCATGTGGTGTGTTGCAGATATTGCAAACATCCCACTGGCTAACCAGCAATTCAATTTCATCATAAACATTCTATCCCCAGCCAATTATTCCGAATTCCAGAGATTGCTCTCAGATGATGGTTTGGTGATTAAAGTGGTTCCAGAGCAGCATTATCTAAAAGAAATAAGAGATATCCTCTACAAAGGAACAGGTAAACAGGTCTATTCCAATACACCTACAATTCGTTATTTTAACGAACGTTTCGATTTAATAGCGGTTGAAGACATTCAATATCAAGTTAGCCTCAGTGAGCACCTCATTCCACCTTTGCTTGGGATGACTCCGTTATCTTGGGGGGCTTCACAAGAGTCCAGAGAACAGATTTTACGGATGGATCTGAGACAAATTACGATGGACTTTAAGATTTTAGTGGGTATGAAGCCATCACAGAACGAGTAGTCTGCATTTACGATTAACTAATACCAAAGTTTCTATCAAGGCAGCCGATCAATGGATCGGCTGTTTTTTTTGAGCGTTAATCCCAATATGTGGTACTATCATTGGAATACGAACATCTGAAATGGATCAAGGGGATGATAAGGTGGGCTCTAGGTTGATGCATTTGTTGATTTCAGATTTTGTGGGCAAGGAGCTGTCTATCAAGCAGCGTGGTGATATGCTCCTTGGCGCCATAGCGCCAGATGCAAAATCTGAAAAAGGAGATACCCATTTTCTGGGGGATCAATTCAAGTATGGCGTCAACAGGCGATGGGAGTACGGGCGTTTCATCAATAAATATAAGGAGCGTATTACTGAACCTTTCATGCTGGGTTACTTAACTCATTTGGTGGCGGATGAAGTTTGGGCAATGAAATCTTACTTTAGCGGATTGGAAGAGCGACTGATCAAGGAGCCTACACTGTACGATCGCTATCACCATGACTTTCGATTGTGCAATGCGAAGCTGAATGAGATGTTTATTTCTGAGGGACTATACGAAGCACTGAATTCCGCTGTATACATACCGGTTATGGATGAACTTAATGAGAAGAATGTATTTGTATTGAAGAAACAGGCGCTGAAGGACTTTAACTATCCAGTAGAACATGTCCAGGAGGAGATGAGTGTTTTTTCGTTAGACGAGATCTTGGCATACATGGAACGCTCTGCCTACCGCGCCTTGGATGTATGTCGATCACAGCTAGGTACAATTCATACTTAAGTGAACCTCTATGGTCTTTTAGACAAGCGGATAAGCATACTGGCTTTCTTATGGAAAAGGAGAATAAAAGATGTCTATAACATTTAAGAAATCAACCTTAGAAGATATTGAAACATTGCTTCTTCTTCAAAAAGCAGCTTTTCAAGAGGATTTGGAAAAGTACGAAGACTTTGAATCTAATCCGGCATGTGAAACCTATGATAAGTTGGCTGAAAATATTAGAAAATATCAACACTTTACCATTTTAGAGGGAAAAACAATTATAGGTGCGATTGATGTAAGAGGCAACGATGAGCGCATGCACATTGATAAGGTGTTCATTTCTCCATGTAATCAAAGTAAGGGCGTAGGTACTGCAGCAATTCAATTTGTGGAATCACAATTTCCGAATACAAAATTATGGACCTTATATACACCGCATTTAAGCTTTCGTAATCATTACTTTTACGAAAAGTTTGGGTACCAAAAGACTAAAGAGGTTCAGCTTACACAAAAGCTGATTTTATTCAAATACGAGAAACGAATAGAGTAATTCTGAAAAAATAGTTCGTTATTTTGAGGAAAAAGGCTTATTGTTGCCGTCGTATATCGATGAAACTCAATATCGCATTTCGCTAAATCTCATTCATCCCATACCGCCTTACTATGATAGAATGAATGCAGTTTGGATGATGGATAAGCGGAGGATAGAAGTATGAATAAAACGGAGCGGCATCTTGCAATTACCCTTGAGTTACAGCGCAGCAAAACGCTAAGGGCAGAAGATCTGGCTTCCCGGTTTGAGACAAGTGTACGAACGATATATCGGGATATGCAAGCACTAAGCGAAGCTGGGGTACCAATAATAGGAGCACCTGGTCAGGGTTACTCTCTAATGGAAGGATATTTTCTCCCCCCAGTTAGCTTTACAGCCGAAGAAGCCGTAGCCCTGCTCATGGGGGCAGACTTTATTGAACAGAGATTGGATCATACATACGCACATGAAGCCAAATCGGCTCAACGTAAAATTGAAGCTATTTTGCCAGAATCTGTTCGAAATGAATCTTCACGTGTTCGGGAAACCATGCGACTCCTTCATGGAAGTGATCCTTTAACTGGGGAAACGGTTAAAACGTACCTTAAGCAAATACGCAGCGCCATTTTGGAAAAGCACAAGATTCGTTTTATGTACCGTAAAAAAATGCCGGGGCCAGACGGGAATCGAAGCAATCTCCGGGAGGTTTCTCCATATGGATTATCCCTTTTGCATGAACATTGGGTTTTAATCGCACACTGCGATATGCGACAAGACATTCGTCATTTCCGACTGTCCCGAATGACGGAACTTCACGTATTGAAGGATCGCTTTCTTTTACCGGATGGTTTTGACCTAAGCAAATATCGGCCGTCTGATGATCGGAATGTACGGGTATTGATTAGGGCAAACCCTGAAATAGCAGACAAGATTATAGAGGGAGTCAACTTCTATATTGAAACCATAGAGGATCATGTGGACGGTGTGAATTTTCATTTTCGTGTCCGGCATACGGAAGAACTATTGCATCATTTGCTTGGCTGGGGTGGGGATATTCAAGTGATTGAGCCGGAGTCTCTGCGCTTGCGAATTCAAGAAGCTGCGAAAAATATCTTAAAACACTACTGACATACCCCTGTCAGTAGTGTTTTTTTATACTTTGATTATATCTAAGATGAAAAGGGGTTGCTGGAAGGATGAAAAACACACTTCATGTATTAAAATCTTTTGAAAATGTGGTAGAGAGGTATTTGGCTGAATTGAAACAGCTGGGTATGGAGCAATTACATAGAAAGACGAATGAGGAGGAATGGTCCATAGGACAGATGTATATGCATTTGATTCAATCAGCGCTCTTTATGCACCTGCCTAATATAAAACAATGTTTGGTTCACAGCGAACCATCGGTACATTTGAATAAGGGAAAAACGGAGCTGGGGGAAAGCGTGTTCGAGCAAGAACAATTTCCGGCCATTCGAGTTAAAGTCCCTGCTTCACCGCAATACACTCCGAAGTCACCGGAGAACAAGGAGCAGCTGGTTGAAGGGCTGCATCAAGTCATTGAAGAAATGAGGGACATAGAAGCTGTTTTACGCCCATCGCCTGCAACGGATAAAGTCATTCACCCAAGACTTGGGGCACTGGACGCCCAGGAATGGTTTTTATTGATCGAAATGCATTACAGACATCACTTTTTGCAATTGGATCGTTTGAAGATGGAATTAGGCATTGGGCAGAGAGAAGGGGAAATCTAATGTCGGTTATAACAAATCAGACAAGTAGATATTGGATTGGCGTTGTTTCTGCTTCTCATGTCCATACAGCCGTAGAAGGCGGATTTGCACAGTTGTGTCACGGGAAGGCAGCATCACTGCGTCTGATGTCCCCTGGTGATTGGCTGATATACTATTCTCCGCGCACAGACATGTCGACAGGGAAGCCGCTCCAGGAATTTACCGCTATTGGCCAGGTGAAGGACAGCCCAGTCTACAAATATCAGATGACGGAATCATTTGTACCCTTCCGCCGGGATATCCGTTATGTTCCGTGTCGGGAAGTAAAGATTGCCTCTCTATTAAACGAACTCGACTTTACACGCGGAAATCGAAATTGGGGATTACCATTCCGCAAAGGACATTTTGAAATTGGGGCCGAAGATTTCATGACAATCGCTGCCTCCATGATTGATCATGAGGACTTTCAAATCTGATAGGAATGTGATCATTGCTATTTGAAGTATTGCTTGCGAAATTGCAGCGGAGAAAAGCCGAATTCCCGTTTGAAACAGGACGAAAAATACGGGGAGTACCGAAAACCCACTTCCTCAGCGACCCGGTCAATGGACCAATCGGTCGTGACCAGGAGACGTTTGGCCCGCTCCAGCCGAAACTGCTGCAAATAATCGGATGGCGTACATCCGTATCTCGACTTCATGCATCGTACAATATAGTTTGGATGAAAGTGCAGGGCTGACGCGATGCCTTCATTGGTGACTTTCTCCCGATAGTTAGCTTGAAGGTAAGCTACCGTCCGCTCGGCCAATCGGGAGGCCACCGAATCTGTTCGGCCGAAACATTCTTCTTCAAGCAAGCCGAGCAGTTCTCCGAGAAGCTGCTGTTCCTGCCAAAAGGAAAGTGTGGACGGCTGGGTGAGCAGCTGTTCTACCATACCGAACACGGTACGTGAGTCAGGCAAATGCATGTATTTAGGCAATCGCAGCGTGTAAGGGTTAATAAATGGCCTGGTTGTGTAAGGTGATGTATGGTTCTCCACTTCCTCTGTCACTAATGCATCCCGTCTTGGTGCATGCTCAAAGTGAACCCAGTAAAAAACGGTATCCTGATCGCAAGGTCGGATCGGATAATGTTCTCCATCAGGCAGCAGCAGCAGCATGTCTCCCTCGGTTAGTGTCCATTGTGATCCATTCTCGCCGATGTACATCTCTCCGCGGACAAGGATCAGCAGATCATACGCCCCGATGTTGCTGCGATGGGGATGCTGGTCCCCGCTTTTATACTCTGTCAGGCCCGATCCCAAATAGTAGGGGAGTGGGGGCATATGAAGTTCAATCATGGTGTCTTCACCCAGAACATTCGCATCCTTTCGCTTGTGTCATATTTTATAGAAAATGGTTCATTCCATTCCTATTAAGTCGGTTATACCAAGCATATAATTGAGTTCGTAAAGAGTCAATTAATATAGGAGGTACTACTGATGCAGACAACACAGGTTCATATCCGGGACTCATTTTGGGAGGATTATTCCGCACTGGTACGTCAAACCGTCATACCCTATCAATGGGAGGCATTGAATGATCGTATCGAAGGGGCGGAACCCAGTTACGCCATTCGCAATTTCCGAATTGCTGCGGGTCTGGAACAGGGAGAATTCGGCGGATGGGTGTTTCAGGATAGCGATTTATATAAATGGTTGGAAGCGGTTGCTTATTCGCTGAGGAGTCATCCTGATTCCGAATTGGAGGACACCGCAGATGGGGCAATCGACCTCATCGGGCAGGCTCAGCGGGATGACGGATATATCAATACTTATTTTACAATCAAGGAACCGGGCAAAGAGTGGAAAAACCTGTATGAAGCCCATGAACTGTACTGTGCCGGACACCTGATCGAAGCTGCAGTGGCTTACGCTGATGCAACGGGCAAACGTAAGCTGCTGGACATTGCCTGCCGTTTCGCTGACTTAATCGACAATCTCTTCGGTACGGGAGAGAACCAGAAACGGGCATACTGCGGGCACCAGGAGATTGAACTGGCTCTCGTCAAGTTATATCATGCAACCGGTGAGGAACGTTATTTGAATCTTAGCCAATATTTCATTGATGAGCGGGGCAGCAGCCCAAGTTATTTCATCCAGGAATGGGAACGGGGAGGCAGAACAAACATCTGGTCGCACGGTTCACCGAACTTGGAAATGTACCAATCCCATCTTCCGGTACGGGAACAGACAGCAGCCGTTGGGCACGCCGTACGTGCCGTTTACATGTATACGGCCATGGCCGATCTCGCCCGTTTGACGAAGGATGAGAGCTTGCGAGCAGCGTGCGAACGGCTGTGGGCCAATACAACTCGCAAACAGATGTACATTACGGGAGGCATCGGCGCGACACATTTGGGCGAGGCATTCACTTTCGATTATGATCTGCCGAATGACGCGGTGTACGCGGAAACTTGCGCATCCATCGGACTGATCTTCTGGGCTCGCCGCATGCTTCGTCTGGAGGCGAAGAGTGAGTATGCGGACGTGATGGAACGTGCGCTGTACAACAACGTGCTTGGCAGCATGTCCAAGGACGGCAAACACTTTTTCTATGTCAACCCGCTTGAAGTATGGCCAGAGGCCAGCATGCGCAATCCGGACAAGCATCATGTGAAACCGGTCCGTCAGAAGTGGTTCGGCTGTTCATGCTGCCCGCCAAACGTCGCGCGATTGCTCAGCTCGCTGAACGATTATATTTATGATGTCTCAGCGGAAGAGAATGTGGTTTATGTTCATTTATACATTGGCAGTACGGTAGAATTTACGTCTTCCGAAGGCAGGTCAGTCAAGCTGAGTCAACAATCCGAACTTCCATGGAACGGAAAAATCAACTTCAATATCTCGCTTGCTCCAGGCAGCTCAGATGGTGCTGCATTCACACTTGCGTTGCGAGTTCCAAACTGGTTCCAGAGTGGGCAGCCAGTTTTGCGAGTGAATGGCGAAGAGCAGGCATATACATTGAACAATGGTTATGCTCATATCCAACGACTTTGGTCGGAAGGAGATTCATTAGAGTGGTTACTGCCATTTGAAACGCACTTGATAGAAGCTCATCCGCAGATTCGAGCTGATGCAGGCAAAGCAGCCATTCAGCGCGGACCACTTGTATATTGCGTGGAAGAGGCGGATAACGGAGCGCCGCTAGCTTCATTATCCATTGCAGAAGCAGCGAACTTAACGGAGCGCGATGCACCGGAATTACTTGGCGGATGCGTTGTTGTCGAGGGCGACGGACTGACTACGGATGGGTCAGCATGGCAGGAGGATCAACTGTACCAATCGATCCGCAAACCTCGCATGCCGGTACGTTTTACCGCCATTCCTTATTATCTGTGGGGGAACCGTGAACCGGGTGAAATGAGCGTCTGGCTGCGCAGCTGAAGTGTGGGTCATCGAAGCAGCTCCACTGTTTGAAGAGGTTGAATGGCACCTGAACATAATGCGTGGTTTCAATATTGGCAGGACAGAAGGTCCCTCGTATATTACCCGAGGGACTTCCGCCATGTCTGGCCTTCTCGAAACCCGGAAGCGGAGATGAATGCATGAAACCAGAACATGTACGAAGATCCCGTATTGAACGAATTACACTCAAAAACCGAATTCTTTTCCTTTTTGCGGCAGTAGCCCTCATTCCTTTTCTTTTATCCTGCTATCTATCCTACCGAACAATCCATTCCATTTTGACGACGAAATTGCAATCCGGGATCCAAAGTAACCTGAAACAGGTGACACTTTCCTTGGAAAACACTCTCAGCAACCTGAACCATGTGTCTCAGCAGCTCGCCTTCGAGGGAAGCATTGGTAAACAACTGGAGCAGCTCATGCTTGCGGATCAACCATATGACCGCAGTTATTTGACCGACCAGATCAAAAATCAGCTGAACCTGATTGCGTTTACCAATCCCAATATCGGGTTATCGATGTACTATTTTCGTGAAGACGACACCTATCTCTTTGAAACTATGGGGGTGAAGGACTCATTCGATCCGGAGAAATTGCCGATCATGGCGAGTTATTACGGAATCACGTATTTCGGGCCTCATATCAGTAACGACAGGTTCAACGATCAATATGTTCTTTCCGCGCTCCGAAAGGTGGATCTGCCCGAACGGGAGGATGCCTATGTATACATTGAAACCGGGTTTAATCTGACACAGAGCATTCTTGATCTGGATGATGTCAGTAAAAACACGGCCCACCTCATTTTGGATAATCACGGACGCATCTCTTACAGTGAGTTAAGGGACGCTTTCCCTGAGAACGCAAATTTCCCGGTTTCCGGCCAGCTCTCCGAACCTTCTACAACGTCGGGAATCGCTTCGGGCTATTATTGGTACCAGCAATACAGCAACCAGGGATGGAGCGTTGTGTCGCTCGTGTCCAAGGCAGATTATGATCAGGAGAAAAACCGCTGGATCATGCAGATGGTTCTGTTAACCGTGTTATTCGCGGCAGTCAGCTTGGCCATCGGCTGGTTGTTGTGGAAAATGGTATATCGGCCGTTGTCCCAATTCCACAGGGAAATGAAGCTGATGCTGAACAGCAACTTCAACGTGGTCGACGCGAACTCGCGCATACCTGAATTTGAAATGCTGCTGACACAATTTGGACGAATGAAGTCCCACATTGCAAGGTTATATTCCGAAGTGGAGTTAAAGGAGAAGCGCAGGGCAGACCTGGAAATTGAAAAGCTGCTCTACCAGATCAATCCGCATTTTCTGATGAATACGCTCGATACTGCGCACTGGCTGGCGGTCATGAATGGACAGGAGGAGATCGACCGGCTGGTTACTTCGCTGAACAAGCTGCTGTATTATAATTTGCGCATGGGCGGACAGAGCTCAACCATACGGGAGGAGATTGATTCGCTCAAGCAGTATCTGATCCTGCAGCAGATTCGCTATAATTTTCAATTCGATGTTGGCATTCATATTGATGACAAGCTGCTTAACGTGCCCGTGCCGAGGTTTATTTTGCAGCCGCTCGTTGAAAATTCGCTGTACCATGGGCTGGATGACAAAGGAAGAATCGAAGTTGAAGTAAGCAGGCACAACGACCGGCTTGAAATTTCGATCAGAGACAACGGCAGGGGAATCTCCGAAGAAAAGATCAAAGCGCTGCTGGAACAAGAACAGGCCGAGCGTCATCGGGTCGGAATGGGGATTGGCATGAATTATGTCAAGCGTATGCTGGAGTCATATTATGAAGGCCAAGCCAGTATGAACGTATCCAGCGAACCGGGGCAAGGAACCTGGATCGTCATTGAGCTGCCAATTCACTGTGAAGGAGAGGAAAAATCATGATTGACGTACTCATCGTCGATGACGATCAACTCGTGCGCAAAGGCCTAATGCTCGCAATGCCTTGGGACAGATTTGAAATGAGGATCGTTGGCGAAGCGGGAAACGGAGAGAAGGCGCTTGAATTTCTGTCTGAAAACCACGTCGATCTATTGATTACCGATCTGGCCATGCCGGTCATGTCAGGGATCGAGTTAATCCGTACCGCTCGTAAGCTATACCCGGATCTGCCAATTGCGGTTCTGACCCTTCATCAGGATTTTGAATATATTCAGGAGGCACTCCGTCTGGGCGCCATCGATTACATTGCCAAAGTACAGCTTGAGAAAGAACGGTTCGAGGAAGTGCTTGGGCGCATTCATGACCGTATCCAGGCCGACAGGCGAAAACGGTTCAATGACGAAGCCACGATGGAATCCGGAAAGGATGCGATATTTTATGGGGAGCAAGGAAAAGAAACTAAATCGTTCGGTGACTCGCGCTGTGAACGTGAACGGTTCGAGTCATCAGTCGTTGAAGCGAGCGATGGGAGCGTTAAGGACAAGTTGCATTCGTTTCGCTGGGTTCATGAACAGTCTTATATGGTTGAACTTTTGGATGATTTGAAAACTATGAGATTGCCTGTCCCCCGATTGATGCAGTTGCTGTACGGTGTAACGGAAGACTGGAACCGGACGTTTAAAAACATTGTCATCACGGAAATGACGATACCTGTTCATTTTGCATCATGGAACGATGTGGTGGAATGGATGGCGAACTTTCGTGCAGAAGCGCTACGTTTATCAGGTGGGCAGTATCTGCGCAAGGAGGTCAGCAGCAGTATCATGACCGCCGTCAAAATCATACATGACGAGTTGCAGAATCCGTTATTCGCCAGCGATGTATCGAAGCGGGTCAACCTCAGCCGCAGTTATTTCAATCAATGTTTCAAGGAAATGATGGGTTATTCGTTTAACGAATATCTGCGCAAAATTCGGATCGACAAGGCGAAGAACTATCTGACCCAAACGGCCAAACCGATTGTCTGGATCGCGGAACATACGGGCTATGCGGACGAAAAATACTTCAGCCGGATTTTCCGTGAGCAGGTAGGCATGCTGCCAAGTGAGTACCGCAATACACCAAGAAGAGGGTAGACGAATGGAGAGAAGGTAGGATGAATGAATTGTAAGCGTTAACAAAAACAGACGTTTCACCTCCTGTTCTTCGTTCGGCTCTCTATCCATAAACGTTTTCCGGCCGTGTTATATTGTTGGTGCTGGACGCGAAGGACATTCCATTTTAAGGGGGAGCATCCATTTGGGTAAAAAAATGGTCATGGTGGCAATGATGCTGTTGCTCGCATTCACGAGCGCCTGCAGCGACGCGGGCGACAAGGATGAAACGGCGGAAAATAATACTACGCCTGGCGTTGTAGAAGAAGGGCCGGCAGATCCATTCGGCAAGTACGACCAGACGATTACACTAAGGTATGGCAAAGAGGTCGATCCAACAGACAAAAGTTTGCCTGCCGGGGACACACCGGAGAACAACCAGTATTCACGTTATGTGAAGGACAATCTGAATATTGATACTAAAGTCACCTGGCAAGCGGCGACCGGAACGAACTATGAGCAGAAAGTTAACCTCGCGATTTCAAGCAACGATTTACCCGATGCACTCGTGGTCAAGGATACCCAGCTGCGGGCGATGGTGAAGGCGGGCCAGCTGGAAGACCTGACCGATGCATTTAATCGATATGCTTCACCAGCCATGAAGAGTTATATGGAGAAAACAAACGGTGTGTCTGCCGAGGCGGTAACATTTGACGGGAAAATGTACGCTATCCCTAGTATACAAGTACACTCCGATGGTGTTCACCAAATGTGGATACGCAAGGACTGGCTCGACAAGCTGGGACTTGAACCGCCCCAAACGATGGAGGAACTGGAGAATGTAGCGAAAGCATTCGTGGAACAAGATCCGGACGGCAACGGCAAGAACGATACGATTGGGATTGCAGGACAGCAGAACGGCGGCCGATTATATGCGAATTTCCTGGAATCAACGAATAACACGTATGGACTTGATCCAATCTTCGGGGCTTACAAGGCTTATCCTGGTTACTGGTTAAAAGACGATGCTGGCAACCCGGTCTACGGCTCCATTCTGCCAGAAACGAAGGAAGCGCTCGCCAAACTGCGCGACATGTATGCGAATGGGCTAATCGACAAGGAACTCGGCATTCGCAAAGCCGCGTCCGAGCCCGTAGTCAACGGTAATGCTGGTATTTTCTTCGCACCATGGTGGATGGGATATGGACCTCTTCCCGATGCGATTAAAAACGATCCAAACGCCAACTGGCAGGCATACTTGCTGCCGCTGGATGCTGATGGACAATTTAATGCTCATATGGGCGCTCCTTCTACCGTATTCGTTGTTGTGCGCAAAGGATATGAGCATCCCGAAGCGGTCATCAAAATGCTGAATCTGCTCATTCGGGATGAATCGAAGTTTGATATCTCTGTGCCTGTAGGTCACTATCCGCTGCGTGTACCGATGTCTTATATGGATGAGAGCGAATATTCAGCGAAAGCTTTGCAAGAAGTACTTGCTGGCACGAAAAAAACCGGAAGACTTCACCGATCCAGGCTACAAACTGCTTGCTGCAGACATTCAGAACGTCAAAAAGGTGAAGAAAGAGCCGTATGACAATATGGACATCCAGTATTGGGACCCTCAGGCAGACCTTGGTGTATGGAGCCGCATCTATTCACTCTTGGTCGGATCATCGTCCTTGCAGCAGGATTACAACAAGGTATACAGCTTGCTCTATTCCCAAACCCGCACGATGGAAAGCCGCTGGTCGAATCTGAAAAAGCTGGAGGATGAAACCTTCCTGAAGATCATTATGGGGGCTGCACCTCTGGATACGTTCGATACGTTCGTCAGCGACTGGAAAAAGCAAGGCGGGGACAAAATCACCGAGGAAGTGAAGGAGTACGTCAAGTAGAAGCTGTCCAGAGCGCCGGGGGTCAGTCATCCGGCGCTTCTTCCTGAGAAGATCAGGGATGGGAGATTGCAGAGGAGGAACACCGGATGCGAAACCGAAGTTTCATCAAACATTATTACATCATGCTGCTGCCCGGAATGGTGTGGCTGCTGTTCATCAGCATCATTCCCATGTTCGGGATTGCCATTGCCTTTCAGGACTTTAACCCGGGCCAGGGCATTTGGAAATCGACCTGGATTGGGCTGGAGAACTTCGAATATATGTTTAGCCTGAACGATACCAAGACCATTTTCTTCAATACCATGTACATTGCCGTCATGAAAATAGCAGGTAACCTGATTGTGCCGTTAGTCTTTGCGATCATGCTGAATGAACTGCGTCTTATGGTGGTTAAGCGCTGGGTTCAAACGATCGTGTACCTTCCGCATTTTTTGTCCTGGGTGATCCTGTCAGGCATATTGCTCGATGTGTTTTCGTACACGGGTCCGGTCAACGGATTACTGAACATCGTGGGGATTGAACCGGTGTTGTTCTTCGCCCGTGCAGACTTGTTCCCATTTATTGTCGTCGGCAGCGATGTATGGAAGGAGTTCGGCTTCAAC
Source organism: Paenibacillus sp. PvP094 (assembly GCF_040546835.1). Classification (NCBI taxonomy): domain Bacteria; kingdom Bacillati; phylum Bacillota; class Bacilli; order Caryophanales; family Paenibacillaceae; genus Paenibacillus; species Paenibacillus sp. PvP094. The sequence goes on from NZ_JBEPOM010000001.1 coordinate 4,809,996, forward strand.
ACGATCATCTACTTGGCTGCACTCACGGGCATCAGTCCATCCTTGTACGAAGCGGCTTCGATTGACGGAGCAACCCGGATGCGGAGAATATGGCATGTAACACTGCCTGGCTTGCGAACCACGATTGTACTCTTGGCGGTGTTAAGCCTTGGGAACGTACTGAACGCAGGCTTTGACCAGATTTTCAACCTGTACAACCCGCTGCTCTATTCCACGGGTGACATTATCGATACTTGGGTATACCGCGAAGGATTGCTGAACATGCAGTACGGACTTGCAACCGCAGTTGGTTTGCTGAAGTCGATAGTCAGTTTTGTGCTCATTATCGTTTCGTATCTGCTGGCTTCGAAGTTCGCCAATTACCGTATATTCTGATAAGGAGAAGGAGTCGAGCGAGATGATTAGAGAAACAACGCTGCGATCCAGGGTGTTTGATGTCACGCTTCTGGTTGTGCTGCTCCTGATTGCATTCCTGTGCATACTGCCCCTCTGGTATACGCTGGCCGTGTCCTTAAGCGAAAAATCAGCGGCGGCTGCCGGAAAAGTATGGTTATGGCCCGTTGGCTTCAACTTCAATTCATATCAACAAATTATCGGCGACCGTTCCTTTTTTAATTCCTTCTGGATTTCCATTCAGCGGGTTGTGCTTGGTGCAACAATCACGTTTGTGGTGACAACGATGATGGCTTATCCGCTCTCAAGAAGCCCGCGAGAATTCCGTATGCGGAATGTATTCATGTGGATTCTTGTGTTCACGCTGCTGTTCAACGGCGGCCTGATTCCATGGTACATGACGGTGAAGGCGATAGGTCTATATGATACCATCTGGGCACTTGTTCTTGGCGGGGGAGTGCCGGTATTTAACGTCATTCTGATCGTGAACTATTTCCGTAATCTGCCCAAGGAACTGGACGAGGCTGCGCTCGTGGACGGGGCCGGGCCTTGGCGAATGTTAATCACCATTTATGTACCGCTGGCCGTACCGGTACTGGCTACTGTCACATTGTTCACCATCGTCTACCATTGGAATGAGTTCTTCCATGGATTGGTGCTGACTTCAGGGCAGGATCATTATCCGCTGCAAACGTTAATCCAGCAATTCGTTGTGGTCATCGACGCGTCGAACATGACGGAAGACCAGTATAAACGCATGAACGAGTTGTCTAATCAAACTTTAAATGCAGCCAAAATTTTCATTGCCATGCTTCCTGTACTTATTGTCTATCCATTCCTGCAGCGCTTTTTCATTCACGGTATTACACTGGGTTCGGTGAAGGAGTAGCTGCATAGGACATAGCCTAAGAACAAAAGAATAGCGTGACTGAATAGGTCTGTAGTCGATTTCGTCGGGTACGGACCTATTTTTATTTAAGCGTTCAGTTAACTCAAGCTGCTACGAACCAAAATTCACTTTTCATTTAGGCTGTCTCCGAATAGTGAATGTGGAGTCGTGAAATTAACAACCCGTTTACATGAACATGAAACAAAAGAAATATTTCTGCTTTAACATGTAAGATGACTAACGAGGGAATGAGGACTGAATCATGAAGAACTATCCGATCATCGCCTCCATTACGGTAGATGAACAGATTGCACAGGCTATAGCAAGCGATGTGAAGCGAGTTATTCTGATGACAGGAAACATTACGAATCTTGGCTCCATCATAGACAGGTTGCATCAGAGCGGCAAACAGGCCTATGTACATACCGAGATGGTATCCGGGATTGGACGGGATGCCTCGGCCATTCAATATCTTGCCGATGTGTTTAGAGTTGATGGTATCGTGACAACGAAGAGTAATGCAGTTTCTGCGGCAAAGCAAGCAGGCATACTGAGCATTCAGCGCATATTTGCCATTGATTCAGCAGCCATTGAGACTGCAGTGCGAATGATTAAGAGCTATAAGCCTGATGAGGTTGAATTGATGCCGGGGCTTATGCCGCGAGTCATTCAAGAGCTTAATGAACGAATCACACAGCCATTGATCGTTGGTGGACTGATTCGACATGAGGAAGAGATACAGCAGGCCCTAAAGAGTGGGGCAGATTTTGTTTCGATTGGCCATGAGAAATTCTGGGCTTAATTTCATACATTTATCCTTGGGTGGAGACGACGAGAAAACCCGGTGGTAAGTAAATCAATACAACCTTGATGTTGAAGGAGGGTGATTTGCTGCTGGGTTTTTTGTGTTGTCCAAAAAAATACAACAGGAGGTAATGGAGCATGATCATTCAAGGAGTTGCTCATCGAGGCTATCCCAAGAAATATCCTGAAAATACGTTGTCTTCCTTTTTAAAAGCAGTGGAACTTGGGTTCACCCATCTCGAACTGGATGTACATCTAAGCAAAGATGGTATCCCGGTTGTCATTCATGATCATACGGTTGACCGCATGACGAATGGAACAGGTAGGGTAGCTGATTATTCAGCTTCGGAGCTGCAATCGTTCCACATAGAACAAGATGAGCACATACCAACCCTAGAAGAGGTGCTTCGAGCTTTGAAGGGGAACATTGGGCTTAACATCGAGCTTAAGCAGATGGGTACTTATTATCCTCAGCTCGAGGAGAAGGTACTTGAAGTGATTAAGGAATTCAACATGCTGGATCAGGTCGTCATTACGTCATTTGATTTTGATGCCTTGGAGAGAATCAGACAATTATCTAGTGAGGTACGTATTGGTCTGATTACCTTTGGTTGTTCGAAGGCTATTCTTGACTGGTCTGTAGAGATGGGAGCGACGTTCTTGTCTATGCACTACGCTTTTGTAACCGAGCAATATATTCATCGATGTCAAGAGCTGGGGATTCAATTGATGGCCTGGACAATTAACGAGACTTCCATCATGAAGAAATTTCAAGATTATCCGTCTGTGTGGGTCTGTACAGACGAGCTCGAATCCTTCATGGATGTGTTGGAGCTGCCCAGCTCAGTATGAGTGGGCAAGGGTAAGGTTATGGAAAATGTGTATGATTACGATGCGTATTGCTTCGATCTAGACGGAACGATTTATGTTAGCCAGATGATCCTTCCTGGCGTAAACAGCTTCATTAGCAGCTTGAGATCACAAGGCAAGCGTCTGTTGTTCTTAACGAATACTCCCGTACATACCAGGGAGGATTGCTACAAGAGGCTGCTGAGTCTGGGTGTACCATGCGAGCTTGACGAAATTCTGACCGCGGGATACGTGTCAGGGATGTATTTTGCAGAGTATGCGCCTAATGCCAGAGTACTGGTTGTAGGTGAGGAGGCTTTGCGGAGTGAACTTCGAGCGATCGGGATCACAATGACGGAAGATCCAACTCAATCAACGCATGTATTAGTCGGAATGGATCGGCAGTTCCATTACGACAAGCTTCATTTGGCGGCAAAAGCAGTTCGTCATGGAGCAGTTCTCATGGCAACGAATCCGGACAGCTGCTGTCCCGTTCAGGGAGATATCATTCCGGATACCGGCTCGATTCTAAGCTCGATTGAGGCAGCCAGCCAGCAGAAAACATCCGTCGTGATGGGTAAACCCTCCCGTTACTATGCAGAGAAGGCAATCCAGCTCTTGAATGTGAACAACAGCAGATGCCTTATGATAGGCGATCGGTTGGAGACCGATATTTTATTTGGTCAACAGAATGGAATGAAGACGGCTCTTGTGCTTACAGGTATCTCCTCAAGAGAGGATATCGAGGAAACAGGGATTATTCCGGACTATATATGGTCTTCTTTCAATGAATGCATCATGGAGCAGGATAGCCAATCCAAGCACTCAATGGTGCTGCAAATGAAGAGAATTTAAATAGCAGTAAGTTCTGAAAAATAATGGAGGTGGAGTTCATGCGTTTAGCGTTACTTGGTGATTATCACTATTCATGCATGAGTCACGGAACGGAAGAGATGAAAGCTGCGAGAGTTCGAGCTTATGAACATATGCTCCAGGCTTTTTTGGAGGTAGAGGCGGACTTTCATATCTCTATTGGCGATTTGACGCATGAAGGAACGGCTCAGGAATTCAGATCGATGTTCTCCTTCCTTTCCAGGAGTGAACGGAACTTCATTCATGTGCTTGGCAATCATGACACGTATTCGATACCGAAGCATGAAATCTCCAAATTAACAGGTCAAGATCGCTATCGGGCGATTGACACGCCTCATGCCAGGCTGATTTTTCTGGATACAACCCAGGAGATGAATCCTGCAGATTGGGGAGGGGAGCTGGACGAAGAGCAGCTGACATGGCTCGAAGAAGAGCTTAACAATTCACTTGATAAGCAAGTACTTCTCTTTGGGCACCATCCGGTATTTGATACCACTGCACGCTCGACGATTGATAAGTTGTACATTCGTCCACAGGATGAACTGAAGAGCATATTCAATAGTCGACCGGAAGGCGGCATCTATTTTTGCGGACATAATCACATCAACTCCATTGTGAAGCAGGGGAAGTGGCACTATGTTCAGACCGCAGCTTGCCTGGACGTGCCGGCATACCGTGTGATCGAAGTCCATGAGGGCCAGGTAGAGATAACTCACCATCCGATACAGGATGCGGGTCTCCTCGCTGATATTCAGAGCTTTTGCTGTGATATGCCAGGCTTCGGCCCTGTCGTGGGTGCATTAGGAGAAAAAAGCGACCTTATTTTATCGGTTCAATTCGCATCGGCCGCTCAATAAATGAAAGAGGAGGGAAGCTCATGGCACAAATTGTGCTGAAGCAGATTGAAAAAAGCTTCAAGCAGGATAAAGTCATAGCGGGTCTGGATCTGACCATTGAGGATGGTTCCTTTACGGTATTGGTCGGCCCCTCTGGCTGTGGAAAATCGACGACACTCCGCATGATCGCAGGGCTCGAGAAAGAAACGGGCGGAGAAATTTGGATCGGAGATCAATGTGTCAATGGTGTAGAACCAGGCAAGCGCAATGTGGCCATGGTATTCCAGAACTATGCATTATATCCGATGATGACTGTCAAGGAGAACATCGAATTCGGACTCGTAAATCGCAAGGTCCCCCGGCCCGAACGAGAGCGCCTCGTTAAAGAAATCACGGAGGTTGTCGGTCTGGCAGAGTATCTGCACAAGAAGCCGCAAGCTCTGTCTGGAGGTCAGCGCCAGCGGGTTGCCTTGGCTCGGGCCATGGTGAAGAGTCCTGCGGTCTTTCTGATGGACGAGCCATTGTCGAATCTCGATGCCAAGCTTCGTCATCAAATGCGTACGGAGTTAATTCAGCTTCACAAACGGCTGGGCGCAACCTTTGTCTTTGTTACACATGATCAGGTTGAGGCAATGTCGATGGGAGATCGCATCGTCATCATGAACAAAGGACTGATTCAACAAGCAGATGGTCCGATGAAAATCTACGACGATCCCGATAATGTGTTCACAGCTCAGTTTATCGGTACACCGCCGATGAATGTCATTGATCGTGAACGTATCCTGCCATACTTGAATGGGCAGCTGCATGACAACATTGGGCAGGTTGGTTTTAGACCGGAGAAAGCAACGATGACGCTTGAGAACCGGCCGCAGTCCGGACTTGTTCATTTCCCGGGCCGGATCATGACACGTGAGACACTAGGTGCAGAAATCATCTATCAACTGGAATCCGCGCTTGGATTTGTGTCTGTGAAGAGTTTTTTGAAGCCATTGGAGACAGCTTCCGAGGTGAACATCACGATCTCCATGCAGGACCTGTACTACTTTGATCGGGACGGAGTCCGTGCTCGTCAGCATGAGAGATCCGAAGAGAGAGAGCTCATTGTCCTGGGAGGGAAATATTCATGACCGTTTGGTCCAAATTTCGTCCCTATGTCATGGTGGCTCCCTCAATCGTCATATTTTCAATCTTTTTCATCTATCCGATCTTTTATATGATCTTCCTGAGCTTTTATAACTGGGACTTCATTAATCCGGTCAAGGAGTTTGTAGGCTTCAACAACTTTGTCGAGTTATTTAAGGATCGTGCCTTTCTTCAGGTCCTGAGCAATTCCTTGAACTATACGCTTCTTTCCGTATCCTTATCCATTGTAATTTCACTGCTGCTAGCCATATGGCTGAACCGGGAAGGCGCATGGTATGGGTTTGTACAGGGGGCATTATTCAGTCCACATATTGTTTCTCTTGTATCTGTATCCCTGGTGTGGATGTGGTTGATGGATCCCAAGTTCGGTTTGCTTAACGGTTTACTGGACATGGTTGGCTTGCCCAAGCTGGAGTGGCTCAGCAGCCCAGACAGTTCATTACTGTCACTTGTCCTTGTTTCGGTCTGGAAGGGCGTGGGTTATAACGCGCTTATCTTCATCGCTGGACTTCAAAGTATTCCCAAGGATGTGTATGAAGCTTCAGCTCTGGACGAGGCCAATTGGTGGCGGAAGTTCTACAAGATTACGCTGCCGATGCTATCACCGACCCTTTTCTTCTTAATTATCATTAATCTGATCAGTTCGTTCCAGGTATTTGAAACCATAGCCATCATGACTAACGGAGGTCCGATCAATTCAACGAACACACTCGTCTTTTACATTTATGAGTACGGATTCCGCTACTTCAAGATCGGTTACGCTTCGGCTGCGGGAGTTATCCTGCTTGTTGTCGTTGGTTTGCTTACATTAGTCTACTTCAAGCTGCTAAGCCGCAAGGTTCACTACCAATAGAAAGGAGAAGGGAAATATCATGGCAAGTAAGTCAATTCTGCGTACTCTGAACGTCACGGCCACGATCGTACTGGTTGCGATTTTTGCTATCCCTTTTCTATGGATGATCTCAACATCCTTGAAGTCGTATCCGGAGACCGTGATCTTTCCCCCCAAATGGATCCCCTCTAAGGTGATGTGGAGCAATTTCCAGGCGGCATGGGAATCTGGACCTTTCTTGAAATATTTAATGAACAGTGTTGTTGTATCCATCAGTATCCTTCTTCTTCAATTTACGACCATTATATTGGCAGCTTATGCGTTTGCCAGATACTCCTTCAAAGGAGACAAGCTGTTATTTGGAATTACGATGGTCACTTTAATGATTCCGGGTCAGCTCATCTTTTTGCCAGTGTATTTGTTACTCAGCAAGTGGGGACTCATTAACAATTTGCTGGCACTTATTCTGCCCTTCGCTTCCAGCGCCTTTGGGATCTTCATGCTCAGGCAGTCATTCAAGCAGGTACAGGAAGAACTCATTGAAGCTGCACGGCTTGACCAGACGCCTGAATGGAAGATCATCCTTAGGATTATGGTGCCGATGGCCCGTCCAACGCTGGTAACCTTTGCATTATTCAGTTTCATTGCACACTGGAATGATTATTTTTGGCCGCTAGTGATGACGACCTCTGATGCAGCCAGAACACTTCCGATTGGGATTTCCAAGCTTCGCGAGGTGGACGGAGGGGCGGCATGGCACATTTTGATGGCTGGAAACATGATTTTGGTCGTTCCGATTCTGATTGTTTTCTTATTTGGACAAAGGCAAATTATTAAAGCATTTGTTTATTCGGGTGTGAAATAATTCAATCCATCATTCATAGGAGGGTTTATCCATGAAAAAGTTTGGTTCACTTTTGTTAGCAGGAACTCTTGCACTTGCTTTGGCTGGTTGTGGTGATTCCAATTCTGCGGGTTCAACCGATAATGCTGCTGCTTCTGGGAGTTCGAATGGCACGGCGAATAAACCGGTAGAGATTACATATTGGTACTCATGGGGGGACAAAATCGCCGAGAACAATGAGAACCTGGTGAAAATGTTTAATGAATCCCAGGATGAAGTGATTGTGAAGGCAGAATATCAGGGATCGTATGCAGATCAGCATTCCAAGGCACAGGCTGCTTTTGCAGCAGGCAATGCTCCCGAAGTATGGCAAAATGAAATTGCTTCGGTTGGTGTATTTGCCGAATCCGGCATGACGCAGGAGTTGACTTCTTTTGTAGAGAAGGATCAGCTTGATATGGATGATTTCATTCCAGGTCTGATGGGAAATTCCTACGTGAATGACAAGCTGTATGCTCTGCCTTATTTACGCAGTACACCTATCCTGTACTTAAACCGTACGATGCTGGAGGAGGCAGGACTTGATCCTGCTGGACCGAAGAATTGGACTGAATTTGAAGATTATGCACGCAAGCTAACGATTAAGGATCAGCGCTATGGCATCTCGATGCCTGTCGATATTTGGTTCTATGAAGCTTTTGTAAGACAGAGCGGAGGAACGATGATTAGTGAGGATGGGAAAAGTGCTGCTTTCAATAATGAAACGGGAATTGAACCTGTGAAGTTGTGGCTGAAGATGAAGGATGAAGGCATCATGAGCATCGGTACAACGGATGATGCGGGTACGCAAGCCAAGACGGATTTCCACAATCAGCGTTCAGCGATGCTGTTCGCTTCCACTGCAGATTTAACCAATAATATGAAGGTTGCAGAAGAGCAGGGCTTTGAACTTGGAACAACATTTATGCCTGCGAATGATACGTTTGGTGTGCCAACGGGTGGTGCCAACCTGGTTATGACCTCTGGCCTGTCCCCCGAAAAGCAGGAAGCGGCCTGGAAGTTTATAAAGTGGATGACCTCGAAAGAGCAAACGATCTATGCGAGCTCCTTTACGGGATATTTACCTAGCCGGATCAGCGCGGTGGAAAGTGATGAAATGAAGAAGCTCTATGAAGAAAAGCCGCTGTTCAAAGTAGCGGTAGACCAACTGGAATATGCAGGTCCTCGTCCGATGCAGAAGGTTTATCCTGAAATTGGTGAGATGATTAAGGATGAGATTCTTCGTGCGGTTGTTGATTCGTCCGTTACGGCAGAGGCAGCTATAGCCGAAGCAGTGAAGAAGGCAGATGCCTTGTTGAGTAAGTAGAACAATGATGATAGCGCAAAGGGGTTAGACGGTAATTTCCGCTAGCCCCTTAGTTTTGTCCATGGGACATGGGAGATATCTGCTGGGCACTTCGTGCCGAGGGATAAAACACAGCCCAATGCAGGTGGAGCGCATTTACTAGCTGCGTTAATTTAGCGATTTGATCGCTAGTTTAGGTCCTTATTGTCTCCATGGGAATTGCAGTGAGCTTAGTGTCACTATACATCTTACAGGTGCAGTGCCTTCTTTTGGACTTGTTCACACTCCGTTCATACTGTCGTCACGAAGCGGACATCTTGCTTGATTACACTTGGAATATGTCGCCAAGGCGGCGCTTCACAAGCAGAGACAGGAGAAGATGAACGTGGTAAAAACGGTGGAAATACAAACAACGGGAATGAAGAGACGTAAGAAACGAAACTTATGGTTGAAAATCATTGGAGGAATTGTTGGGGTCCTTGTACTGTTCATGGGCGTCGTATTCGTCGTTAATGCTATAAGTAACGGAGTCGAGAAAAAGAAAATCGAACCCTATGGCCAGTATGTCCATGTAGATGGGAAAAAAATGAATGTATATATTCAGGGAGACGGCGAACAGACCATCGTCCTTCTTCCGGGGCAGGGTACTCCGTCGCCTGTACTTGATTTCAAATTATTGATTGATGAATTGTCTCCCGATTACAGAGTCGTGGCCATTGAACCTTTCGGTTATGGATTAAGTGACGAAACGGAAAAAGAGAGAACAACAGAGAATATTATCCGTGAATATCACGAAGCTGTGCAGCAGCTTGGTATTGACCGTTACATTCTGATGGGGCATTCAATTACAGGACTTTATGGAGTATCCTATGTGAACACGTATCCGGATGAAGTTATTGCTTTTGTCGGCATAGACAGCAGTGTTCCCAATCAACCTGGCATGGATGTCCAATTGCCTCTGGGATTGATGCAGTTCCTTCAGGATTCAGGTTGGATGAGATTAATTAAAGCAGTGAGTGGCGATCCTTATGCATCCCTTGATTTCGAAGAACATACCAAAGAACAGATGAACTTGATTTCGAATCAGGTCGCGACCAATCCAACGATGTTGGATGAGCTACGGCATCTCGGTTCCAATTTCAAAAATGGAGAACATCTCAGCTATCCTCGTGATCTGCCAGTACTTCTCTTTGTTCAATCAAATAATGAGCAAAATCAGCAGTGGATTCCGCTGCATGAGGAGCAAGCCAAACAATCTGCACAGGGTAAAATGATCCCAATGGAGGGGGCACATTACCTGCATCATACGAAATTCAAAGAAATTGCCCAGGAATTCAAAGAATACATGAAGGAAATAAAGTAGTATGGTAAATTTTAAACTGCGGTACCGGATTCGGTGCCGTGGTTTGTTTTTTGTTCTGCGTTTGCAGATACCCATGGCTAATGGGGAACTGTATCAAAGTCGAAAAAACGAATGAATAATCTATAAAATATCTATATAGTTCGTAATTAACTGTGAACAAATCGGATGATTCGTTGACAATGCGTGTTACTTTTATTAAAATACGAAATGGACATCAGGTTATAACAGATATGAGGATCACTTTTTGGGTCTCTAAGCTTAGCTGTTCAATCCTAATGACGAATATAGGAGCGATAAATTTACAATCCTATATGAAGATTAGGATTTTTTTGTTTTTATCTAATCCAGAAATAATTTGAAAGTTGGAGGCTGGCTTTACCATGAACAATTGGTTCAAACTGAAAGAAAGAGGCACGAGTGTTTCAACAGAAATCATCGCAGGGATCACGACATTCTTCACGATGGTATACATAGTGATCGTAAACCCGGGAATCCTCAGCAGCACGGGAATGGAGTTCAACGGGGTATTCATCGCAACGGTTCTTGCGAGCATTGTGGCAACGCTGATTATGGGGATATGGTCCAACTATCCAATCGTTATCGCGCCGGGCATGGGTCTGAATGCTTTCTTTGCCTATAGTGTAGTTGCGGGATATGGTGTGTCTTGGCAGGTTGCACTGGGCGCGGTATTTATCGCAGGGCTTTTGTTTATTGTTTTATCACTTACTTCCTTCCGCTACATGCTGCTCGATGCCATTCCCGCGAGTCTCAAGCACGCGATTACAGCAGGGATCGGACTGTTTATTACGACGGTAGGCTTGCAAAATGCGGGAATTATTGCCGATTCGGAATCGAATTTGATCACCATCGGGAACTTGGCAGAGCCAATGACCTATCTGACGATTATTGGGTTGATTATTACGGTTGTGCTGATGGCTTACAATGTAAAAGGTTATCTGTTCATCGGAATGGTGGTTACCGCGATTCTTGCCTGGATAATGGGACTATTTCAAATGCCGGAATCGATCGTATCTATGCCAGAAGGGCTTACAGCAACGGCTTTCCAACTGGATCTGGCAGGTGTATTCTCCAATGGCTTGTATACGATCATCTTCACCTTCCTGTTAATCACGCTGTTTGATACAACGGGAACGATGCTGGGAGTTGCTGAACAAGCAGGACTCCTGAAGGACGGGAAATTCCCTCGCTCACGCGGTGCGCTCTTGGCTGATGCCGTAGGAACAACCACTGGTGCCTTGCTCGGAACCAGCCCAACATCGGCTTATATCGAGTCCAGCACAGGGGTAGCTGCAGGAGGAAGAACGGGATTGACTGCAGTAACGGTCAGTGTACTGCTTGCGCTTACGCTATTCTTTACACCAATCGTAAGTGTGATATCCGGTATTCCGGCGATTACTTCTCCGGCACTGATTATTGTAGGGTACTTCATGATCAGTGTTATCAGCAAAATCAACTGGAAGGATCTCGAAGAAACATTTCCTGCTTTCCTGATTATCATCCTTACTCCACTAACGCACAGTATTGCGACAGGTATTGGCGTAGGATTCATCTTCTATCCGGTTCTGAAGCTGCTTCGTGGTAAAGGAAAGGATGTTCATCCGGTATTCTACGTGTTTGCGGTATTGTTCTTCATCCAGCTTGTATTTCTGGATCACTAGAAAACGATTTAAAATAGAGGGAGAGCGACCTGTAATTATACAGGCCGCTCTCCTTTTTGGTTTATTTTGTATGGATCTCAAGCACAACCTTACACGATTGAAAGATTCATGAAAGCTTGATAGATAGGAGCTTTTTTCCACTATCGGTATACTTGAACCATTAAGGGCTGCGCAGTGCAGCCATTCATTATGGGAGGAGTTACAGATGGATTTCATTCAAGTGGTACAGAAACTATTACCTGTCGTGGGTGTTGCATTAATAGTCGGTCTCATAGCCTTGGGAATCGTGTTAATAACGTATAGGTTGTATAGAAAAAGAGGTGGAAAACGCATGATAAAATTATGGCAGTTTATAGCCTCATTTTCGTTGATGGGCTGGCTGATCATGGTCATGATGTTAACTACATTTAGCAGAGGCGCTAACTATAGCGGATGGGTAAACCTGGAGTTGTTCAGCGGCTATGTAAGTGCATGGAATCAATGGTCGCTGAGTGAATTCCAGCTTATTATTTTCAATATGTTGATGTTTGCACCACTAGGCTTCCTGCTTCCGCTTCTGGGAATGAAGACACGTGGCTTCAAGTCGATATTAATCATATCGCTGATGATTACAATAGGTATAGAAACATTTCAGATGGTGACAGGCAGAGGGATTTTTGAACTGGATGACATACTGCACAATACGCTCGGCAGTTTAGCGGGATACGGGTTGATGAGTGCAATCCTTGATATCAGGCAAAAAAAGAGAATATCCTTCAAAGCTATGTTTCGTGCGTTCTGTATTCCTTTGACCTTTGTACTGTTATTTACAGGGGCACTTATCATGTATTCCAGCCAAGAACTCGGGAACCTTGCCATTCGTCCAGCCACATCGCAGAAAATGAATCAGGTCCATGTGACGCTAGACACGAAACTGCCCGACCACGCTGAACCCGTAGCACTATATCGAAGCTTTGAGATTCATAACATGGAGTATGCCAAGCAGATGGTCTCATTACTGAGTGATCATTTTCAACTGCAACAGAGAGGTCACATCTCCATTGACGGATTCAACCGAATCTGGAAGCTGTATGACAGCGGAGGGAACGATTACACCTTTAATTACAACATGAATAGCGGTAATTGGTCGTTGGCACCTGATCAGTATGCGACTATTTCAATGCAACCGGAGGTTCTGACAGAAAAAGGAACTGCCTATGGTAAGTGGCTAAGTCAGCATGGATTACTGCCTCAAAAAGCTGAATTTAGTACGCAAAATGAAGATACCGTTCGATGGGATTTGCATATGACCAACTCCGATATGTCAACAGAACAACGAGACTTTGATCATGGGATGATCATCATTGTTCCTGCGGCAGAAGGTCTTATTCCACAGGAATTGTTCTATGCCATGAATAAAAATAAATATATTCGTACTGTTGATGTGAGCAGTCCGGCGCAGGCGTATGAAGAAGTTCTCAGAGGTAATTTCTACATGTATAATGACCTGCAAAAAAACGACAAATTGATTGTAACGGATTATGAATTGACCTATGCCTACGATTCAAAGGGGTATCACCAGCCAGTCTACCAATTCAAGGGGGCTCTCAACGGGGAAGAGTGGAGCACTCAGATACCGGCCTTGAAGAATTAACTACTAAAGAGAAATAAGCAATTGGCCAAGATGAAGACTCACAACATGAACTAGATACGTGAAGAACAAAAAATAGGATGAGATGCTAGGTTACAAAAGCGAGCAAACGGCTCGCTTTTTCTAATTTATTTCTACACCCGGGAAAAGTTTACCCTCTCCAATTCTTTTAGTTTGTTATAACAGTCTTGCCGCGTTCAGATTATGTTTCACTGTCCCCAAAACGTTTCTCTAGACCCACATAATCTCTCGATGATACTATCGAAAACGTGCTAGAAGACTGGGGAATGCAGGAGGATTTTATTCGTGGATCAACTGAAGTACGACAATTTAAAAATGGGTGAACGAGGAGCCATTATTAGCATCATTGCTTATATATGCCTGACCGCATTAAAACTGGTTATCGGTTCCATCGCAGGCTCAGAAGCGCTCAAAGCAGATGGGTTGAATAACGCAACCGATATTGTGGCATCGATCGCAGTCCTTATTGGACTCCGGCTTGCTCAACGTCCAGCAGACAAGGATCATACATATGGTCACTGGAAAGCGGAGACCGTTGCATCATTAGTTGCTTCGTTCATCATGATGGCTGTTGGTTTACAAGTTTTATTTGAAGCCATTGGTTCCGTCTTTCAAGGGGAAAATGAATCGCCTGATCTGATTGCCGCATATACAGGCATTTTCTGTGCTGTTGTGATGTACTTGGTCTATCGCTACAATAAACGACTTGCTACCAAAATCAAGAGCCAGGCGGTCATGGCCGCAGCTCGTGATAATATATCCGATGCTTGGGTAAGTGCCGGTACCGTCATTGGAATTGTAGGCTCGCAGTTTGGCCTGCCTTGGCTTGACCCGGTAACAGCAGTCATCGTAGGTTTCCTCATTTGTAAAACAGCATGGGATATTTTCAAAGAGGCTACTCACCATCTAACAGACGGTTTTGATGTGGAGCTTATTCGGGAGTACAGAAAAACCATTGCTACGATTGATGGGGTAGAGACCGTGAAAGATGTAAGAGCGAGAAGCTACGGAAATAATGCGGTTGTAGACGTCGTTATTACGGTTCGCTCTGACCTGGACATGCAGCAAGCACACGATATATGCACCGATGTTGAAGACGAATTGCTCAGAGAACACGACGTGTATACTGTACATGTACATGTTGAACCCGAGATGTGGGAAGAATCTGTGTAATCGATATAGAAGTTGTAAACCAGTGAACGTTGATTCGTCCATTGGTTTTTTGTTTTTTTCATACATATTTAGGAATGACAAAAGTATCAACTTTGCTCATTAGAATGCACCAATAAAGGCTATTGCCTATATATTGTTGTAGAAAAGGAGCTGACGGATCATGATGAATTATGTTCCAACGTACTATTATCCTGTCTATCGAAAATCAGATCATTTGAGCTGGACGCCAGCCAGTGTCGATCTAAACAGGAAGCTCAGATCACTATGGGAACAGCATGTGTTCTGGACGAGATTAACGGTGAACAGTATCGTCGATGGGCTTGAGGATGTCCAGCCAACAACCGCGAGACTTCTACGCAATCCAAATGATTTCGCGATGGTGCTTGAACCGTTGTACGGGACGGCCATTGCCAATCAATTTGAAACGTTGTTCAGAGAACATTTAACGATTGCCGCAGAACTTGTTAGTAACTTGAAGTCAGGTAACACAACAGCTGCAGCAGATGCTCAGAAACGGTGGTATGCGAATGCAGATGCAATAGCAGCCTTTCTCGCCCAAATTAATCCATACTGGTCCCAAATCGAATGGCAACGGATGATGCATGAGCATTTACGTCTCCTCACGGAAGAAGTAGCAACTCGGATAGCGAAAGATTACGTAAGAAATGTTGCAATAAGTGATTCAATTCAACAGCAGGCGTTAGAGATGGCGGATATGATGACAGGCAGAATTGTACAACAATTCCCGGCGGTATTTCAGTATTAATTAAAATGCATGAAGAGCATCCAATTAAATTTGCTGGATAGTTAAATAAGAGTGTTTAAACTAAAAGTCGCTGTTTAGCGGCTTTTTTTAATTACATTGGGCTGATTTCTTACGCTTGGAAGGAGTTTAGGAACTTCATCCTTTGCATTTTAGGTTGTTCATACTCCGTTCATATTGCATTCATTCAGAGGACAACTTGGTTGGTTAGACTTGCATCAGTAGCCGGAAGGCCATTGTATAGATGACAAGAGGAGCTGAAAGAGATTGACACAACAAGTAGCAAGGGAAGTAAGGAAACGAACATTATTCAAGAAAGTGTTACATATTTTACTTAAAATTATCGCTGTAATCGTAATAGCCATCCTGCTTTTTGTAGCCAGCGCGTATACGTTTAACAAGGTTAGCCGTTATTCAGAACAAAAAAGAACGGAACCTTACGGTCAGCTTGTATCTGTGGATGGGAAGCAGATGAATGTTTCGATTCAGGGGAAAGGCGAAGAGACGGTTGTCCTGCTACCCGGTTATGGAACAGCGGCACCTGCACTTGATTTTAAACCACTTATCGCAGAATTAGCACCATTTTACAAAGTCGTTGTCGTTGAGCCTTTTGGTTACGGATTAAGCGATCAGACTGAGAAGGAGCGCAGCACTGCAAATATCGTAAGTGAAATTCATGAAGCATTACAAAGCCTCGATATTGACCGGTACATTCTCATGGGGCATTCCATATCAGGGATCTATAGTCTGGATTATGTGAACCAATATCCGGACGAGGTGAGAGCATTTATCGGGCTGGATAGCAGTGTTCCAACGCTGAAAGAAGAACAGACCATTGATTCATCGGTGACCACTCCGATTAAATGGTTTCGTAACCTGGGCTTCCACCGCATACAGTTAAAACTAAGCACGGACCCTTATGAAGGACTGCCATATGATCAACAAACCAAAGAGCAAATAGACATCTTCATACGTAAAAACATGTATAACAACACGCAGTTGAACGAGGCAGAGCACATGTATGCCAACTTTACTGAAGCCGAGAAGCTATCGTTCCCTCAAAACTTACCGGTTCTCCTCTTTGTTCAAGCGAATAACGCCGCAACGGATCAATGGGTTCCCGAACATGAGAAGCAAATAAAGGATTCTACACATGCAGAAATGCTCCTAATGGATGCGGGACATTACTTGTATCGTTCCCATCCCCAAGAAATCTCTGAAAAAATCAAGGAGTTTACGAGAGAATTAAAATAATGGAGTGAAGTCCTGTAGGAACCGGTAAGAGGAGAGGGATGGAAGTTACCAAGCGGTCATAGTAAAAGTAGTCATAGGACAACAAGAAGCGAGCTCGTGCTATCAGTGCACGGCTCGCTTCTTGTTGATTACACCTGTCCCAAACGAGAAGGGATAAATGGCTGCCTATTCGCCTTGCTCTCTGGAGTTATGACTTAGCGTGGAGGAATCAAATGTAAAAATGGTGATCATTAAAGGTACCGTTTCGTAAACTTCCGGTTAGGTTAGAGATCAAACTTCACACCGGTTAATTTCTCGCTAAGCTGCCACAATCGTTGTGCTGAGTCAGAGTCAATGGCCCAAGGCAGTACACCTGGCATATCCTGCACAGTAGGTACGGCTCTGGCAATGTTCACATCTAAACAGTACACACCGCCTTGACCTTCCAGAGTCGGACTTGTGGCACACCATACACTCGTTGCTGCTCCTTGCTCTTCTGTCTTGAGGTCCATTCCAAAGTCCAAATTATTCAATTCTTCCTCGGACAGGAAGCGTGACAAATCGGTATAGATTGCACCAGGATGGACAGCGAATGCCCGAATGCCATAATCATACCCGAGTTCATCTAATGAAACGGCAAAAAGGGAGTTTGCAGATTTGGACTGTCCGTAAGCTCTCCATTTCTCATATGGTTCTTGTTCGAAATGCGGGTCTTCAAAATTAACTCCTCCGAACACAATGCCTGAAGAGGAGACCGATACGACTCTAGCGCTTCCTGATTGTTTAAGGGCAGGCCACAAACGTGCAGTGAGCTGGAAATGTCCCAGATGATTGGTAGCGAATTGGGATTCATACCCACGGAAATCTCGGGTTAGAGGAGGAACCATTATACCAGCATTGTTAATAAGAATATCAAGTGGGCGTTGCGATTCCAGGAAACGCTTGGCGAAGGCATCTATGGAAGCAGGGTCCATGAGATCCAGCTCTTCTATCTCAACATGAGGGATATCGGCTAGAGCCATACGAGCCTTCTCTATGGTTCGTGCAGGAACAATGACTGTAGCACCGGCTTCAGCAAGAGCACGTGTGGTCTCCAGTCCAATGCCAGAGTATCCACCAGTTACAATACAAATTTTATCGCTTAGATTGATTTTTTGGAGCGTTTCTTTTGCTGTGGAATGTTTTCCGAAACCTGATGTAATGGGCTCCTGAGGAGTACGATGATAAGTTTTGTTTGAGTGCATGTGTAATTCTCCTTTATGTGATGTGTACATAACATACATCTTAAAGTCAACTTTAAGTCAAGCATCCTCACTCAGGAAGGTTCTTCTTCGAAATCAAATCATCATAGAATCCAATTTTCTGATTGATGCGTTCCAGATTGGATTGGATTTGGGAGATCTGCTCTTCTACGCTTTTTTTGTGTTTGATTAAAATATCTTTTCGGTCTTCAAGCATAGTCTCCACATGATAGCCTAAGTTCATATAGGCTTTCAGGTCTTCAATGCTCATTCCCGTTTCCTTTAAGCAGAGGAGAAATTTCATCAGCAGTACATGTTCTTCCCTGTAAACCCGTCTTCCACCATCATTACGTTCAATTTCGGGGAGAATCCCCTCTTTTTCGTAATATCTGAGAGTCGAAGCATTGATATTCAATATAGATTGCATTTCACTTATGGTATACACGTGCTTCACCTCACAAACTTGAACTCCAATTTTTATATATCTGACTGATAGCTCTTCATATTAATATATCAAGGTATTCGTAGACTACAAAATAACCGTTTGGTCGAAAACGAGAAGGGAGCTAACTATAGTGAAATTCATGGAGTATAGACTTACGGGTCGATCCCAGTTATACATAGTATTGCATTTCAGGTTTTTGCATATTTGGCTTGACCTACATATGGATTTGGTTACTAGGAGCATTTGCCTTTATGACGATAGGCTATATATTGGTGACTTTACCTAGTCCCAGTTTTCAACCATCGCATATCTTAGGCATAAGGAGGTGTGTAATAGTTGACCTTTTCATTGGAGCTTAATCAGATTACTCGCATAAAAGAAAACGCTTTGCGTAAGCACCCGAAAAAGGCCAGCCATCGCTCTTCGACGAAGAAGAAACTGAAGAAGACAAAACCTTGTTATAGTCAGATTCAAAATCATGAGCTTCCAAAAGATCATAAACCTTACTGTAGTAGAGATGCCAATGCTAAGAAATATAATAAGAAAAAGAAGAGCAGAACGTGTAAAAGAGGATGTGCAGGTTGGAGAGGACCACGAGGATTTAGAGGTGTAAAAGGAGATAGAGTCGCAGCCGGGAGTGTTGGTCCAGCGGGTGTGACGGGAGTGACTGGAGCAACCGGAGCTAGAGGCGCAATGGGAGCCACCGGAAGTGTAGGACCAGCGGGTGCACGGGGAGTAACAGGAGCAACTGGGGCTAGAGGCATAACGGGAACCACCGGAAGCGTTGGTCCAGCGGGTGCGCAGGGAGTCACCGGAACAATGGGCGCTACAGGAATTACGGGAGCAACTGGAGGCGTGGGTGCAGCGGGTGCGCAAGGAGTTACCGGAGCAACAGGTGCAACAAGTTCAACGGGAGCAACTGGAGGCGTGGGTGCAGCGGGTGCGCAAGGAGTTACCGGTGCGACAGGCAACACAGGTCCAACGGGAGCCACCGGAGGCGTGGGTGCAGCAGGAGCGACAGGCGTTACCGGAGTCACCGGTGCAACAGGTCTAACCGGAGTAAGCGGAGGCGTAGGTGCAGCGGGTGCGCAGGGAGCCACTGGAGCAACAGGCGCTACTGGTCCAACCGGAGCAAGTGGAGGCGCAGGTGCAGCGGGTGCGCAGGGAGCCACTGGAGCAACAGGTCCAACAGGTCCGACTGGAGCAACTGGAGGCGTGGGTACAGCGGGTGCGCAGGGAGTCACTGGAGCAACAGGCGCTACAGGAGCTACTGGCCCAACCGGTGCCACAGGTTTAACGGGTGCAACGGGCGCTACAGGTTCAACGGGAGTAACCGGTGTGACTGGGGCGACTGGAATTGCTGGCATCGATTCACCGTTTATTGAAACTCTCAAAATAGGAGACATCGATACGTTAATCCCATTTAATGCTGGGAGCGGAAATAATCAGGCCATTGGGGCACTTGCTTTTGATGGTCAAGACTCTACGATCAGTAGACTTGCTGCGTTTGTCACACAAATGGGTACAAATACAGGTACCTTTCAGATGGCAGTGCTGGAGCCAGTCACTGGCACAACAGCAAGTGTCATTGGTGTCACTACGGTAGCAACAACCATAACACCAGGCCTGTTTATATTACCATTAACTGCACCAGTTACTCTTTCAGGTAATACAGTCTATTACTTAGCTGTTTATAATCAAATTAACGGTTCATCCATAGCTGGCCGTACTACAGGAACAGGGACTGTAGATGACGCTATACCAATCAATTTTAGAGTTCAAAATCTTACAGGTTTAGCGGTGGGTGATCTTATTAATACCAGTGATGTCAGTTTGCTGTTATCCCCATGGGTCGCTGGATTAGTATAGCCGATATCCAACCATTGCTTTGTGGAAGAATCGAGGAATAGCTTGTTTCAAGCGTATTGAATATCATTTTATTTGATAAGAAAAGAAAGCCGTAATGGAGCAGCTTGTCAGTCGGCAGGTGCTCCATTGTTTTGTTTACAAGGGAGCCTTTAGAAAATATTTTCCTAGGATTCAATCTCCGCAAGTAAGGGCTTCAACAGATCTCTTGCTGTTGGGTGAAGTGGCTGTAAGGGAAGTAGATAAGCTCCTGGCTTTACATATGGACTACCATTTTTAGTTCTGAAGGAGATAGGCTCGTTCACTTTGCAATGGTAAAATAGCTAAAAAGCTCCAGGGCTTTCACATTTTTCAGCAAAATCAATAGAATAGGGTTCATCACGAAATAACGTAAACTGGGGGTTCTCATGTATAAACTGATGATTGTGGACGACGAATTGTTAATGCGCGTTGGAATTCGTTCCATGCTGAACTGGGAGGAATTTGACTTTTGTGTTGTCGGTGAAGCAGGAAACGGTAAGGAAGGCTTGGAGCTTGCACTCGAAGCTTCTCCCGATCTGATCATTACGGATATCAAAATGCCCATTATGGATGGTCTTAAGCTAATAAAAGAAGCATCCTTAGTACTGAAAAATTGCAAGTATGTCATTCTGAGTAATTTTGATGAACTCCATTATGTGAAGGAAGCATTAAAGCTGGGTGCTGTAGACTACTTGATCAAAAGTGAGATTACAGAAACATCCCTGATCGAACTGCTTACGAAGATCAGGCAGAAACTGCAAAGCGAACAGAACAGTCTGACCCATGTACCATTGGTGCAGCATGATTATTCGAAGAGTTTAAGACATCTCAAGGATAGTTTCTTCCAGGATATTGTAAGCGGATTCATAAGTGAAAAAGATATGATTACCAAAGCCGAAGAACTGCATTTTCGCATACGGTCTGACAGGCTTGTGGTGATCAAGTTTGTCGTGAACTATTACGAGCAAGTGAAGAGGAAATATATTGAGAAAGGAGAAAAGCTGCTCCGCTTTTCGATCGTGAATATTATGGAGGAGATCATTCCATCCAAGTGGAACAAGGAGATTTTAGTTGAAAGTTCATCCGAATATTGGGTTATCGTCAATCTCCCTTCTGGCAGTGGCTCCAGCCAAGTCGACATTAATAAACTGTGCAATAAGCTTCTATCCTCGATCAAGGATTTCATGAATCTATCACTAACGGCTGGTGTAAGTGCAACGGTTTCCGGATTTCGCTTTCTTAGGAAGGCATGTCAAGAGGCAGAGTCCGCGCTAAGGGAGAGTTTCTTTACAGGCAGCAACAGAGTATTGTTTTACGAGAGTCTGGCTCAAGCACCGGCACGATACGAAATAAATGGGATGCTGAGTCCGCAGCAACAAAAAGACATTCATAAGTTGTGGGTAAGCAAAGACGTCAAAGAGGCCGAGAAGTTTCTTGAAATGGTGCGATCGGATCTGGAAGCAAAGGGGGGGGATGAGAACAGCATTCGTAAGCAATATATCACGGTAATGGAAATGCTCCACTCCCATATGACGCGCGATACACGAGGCAGCAAGCCTTACTTAAAGGAAGAGTCGCCCTATGAAAGGGTTCTAAGAGGAGAATATTGGGAGGACATTCATCAGGAAATGCTGACGCATATCGCATATTGCTTTCAAGCCGATTCCCAAATCATGCAGGAGCTTACGTATGCAGATCTGGCCATTCAAATCATTGACAAGTATTATGCCGAGGACATTTCTTTGCAAAGCGTGGCTGGTCAGATTAATGTGAATCCGTCGTATCTTAGCAGAATGTTTAAGCAGGAAAAAGGAGAGAACTTTATCTCCTACTTGACACGGGTTCGAATCGAACATGCCAAGACTTATCTATTAAGCCGCGAATTAAAAGTATATGAGATCGCAGATGCGGTGGGATACCACAATTACACGTATTTCAGTAAGATTTTCAAAAAGTCCGTAGGTGTAACTCCAGAGGAATACCGTGAGCTAGAGCTGGAGTCCAGGTTATCCCGTGAATAGAGGTGCAGCATATGAAGCGTCCAGGACTTTTCCGTATCAAGTACAAAATTTTGGTGATCTGTATGACAGTGATTATCCTTCCGGTGTTCGTAATGACCATCAATTCATATTACTCTTCTGAACGGTTGTTGGCACAGAATTATACCAAGCTGCTAAGCGATCTGGCCAAGCAGACCAATATTCGCATTGACGAGTTTCTTAAAGAAATCGAGAAAATCTCACTGCTGGCCAGTAATGGTCTTAACGACAGTTTGTCTGCGACACATGATGGAAGCTTTCCGATACAGGATTTCCTGCGGGATGGTAAGGAGCAGAATGAGATTGCGGCCTATAATCTGCTAATGAATTACATCATGATGAAGGACCGTGTATTTTCCATTTACCTCTATAACTTGAATGGAGGACAGGATCTGTTCGTTAGTCCACACCAGCCTATAGACCCCAACTTCAAGATGGCGAACGAATTATGGTTTAAAAAGTTTATGCATTCCGATGATCGAACGATTACGTTGACCACCAGGATTGATAAGCAATTGGAAAATAAAATCCTGGCCGTATCACACGCACGTAAGATTCATGATGTGACCAATGGAAAACTGCTCGGAGTGATCGTCGTCAGCATCGATATTAGATTTATAGAGATCGTTAATCGCAACTTGCAGGAAGGGCTTCGCTCCAGATTCATGATCGTTGATGAGGATGACAAAATTGTATACAACGTAAATGACCAGCTGATTGGGACCTTGTTCCGTGACAACGTTCGTCCAGTAGAATCATTGAATATTGTCGTAACCAGCCCGCTAAGTCAGCAAAAGTGGACCACTTATTTATATATGCCTTTGGATGAGCTGACTGCGGATGGCAAAATACTGGGTCGTAATCTCATCATGCTGGCTATCGTCATGTCCCTGTTTGCTGCCATTATTTCGATTTTTCTCTCGCATGTGATCACACGTCCCATCAAGAAACTTTTACGTAATATCGCGCTGGTTGAAAAAGGACAGTTTGAACAGGTGGAAGAGGTTCGATCTCGAGACGAGATCGGACATTTATCCGTTCGCTTCAATAAGATGTCGTATGAGCTGAAACGTATGGTTGAGCGAATGCAAAAAGAAGAAATAGAAAAAGCGGCCGCCGAGATGCGAGCACTTCATGACCAGATCAACCCTCACTTTCTGTACAATACACTTGGATCCGTAAAATGGATTGCATCCATGCAGCAAGCCGACAAAATCGTGGAAATGACAGATGCACTTATTTCGATGCTTCGCTATGCGACCAAGTCGGATGGAACCCTGGTAACCATTCGCGAGGAAGTGGATAATATCATGAATTACGCAACCATACAGAACGTCAGATATTATGGGTCTATTCAGATGAGATATGAGATTGAAAATGATCTACTGGATTATCTTATGCCCAAGATGATTCTACAGCCTATTATTGAAAATGCCATCTTTCACGGTCTGGCCGAAATCGAAGAAGACGGTGTAATTACGATTCGGATTCAGCCGCAGGGTGATAATATTTCAATAGAAGTCTGTGATAATGGTGTCGGTATGGAACATCATGCCATTCGGAGTTTTATGGAAGGAAGGGTCGATCCGGGCAATGGTTCTAATGGAATCGGTCTTCATAATGTGCAGCGGCGCATTCAACTGCATTTTGGCAAACCCTATGGAGTACGGGTAGAGAGTAAGGTGGGAGAAGGTACGATTTTTTCCATCCTGCTTCCTGCTATTGCGAGTGTACCTGAGTAAAAAAATAGAGGCTTGCAGGTGAACCTGCAAGCCTCTTGCGTTATCCTTTGACACTACCAAGTACCAAACCCTTCGTAAAATACTTCTGTAGAAACGGGTAAACGAGCAAGATCGGAATGGCACCCAAAAACATCTGGGCGGCACGCCCGGTTCTGGCGTTCATCATGGAGAGCAGCTGAGTATAATCGGAGCCTGATTTCAGCATGATTTGTTCAAAGCTCTGCAGGAGCGTCTGCAGATAGCTCTGTAATGGATAATTGTCCGGATTGTTCATATAGATAATTCCGTCGAACCAGGAATTCCAATGGGCAACGATACTAAACAACCCAACCGTTGCGAGAGCAGGTTTGAGAAGGGGGAGTAAAATACGGACAAGGACTTGTAAAGGACCTGCACCATCGATAATCGCGGATTCTTCGATCTCTTCTGGCAATCCCCTGATGAAGTTCATGAGAATGACCATACTGAAGACAGGAAGAGCGCCAGGTAATATCAGTGACCAGATCGAATCGATCAATCCCATTTTGACCACCACGAGATAGGTAGGGATTAATCCTCCGTTAAATAGCATGGTCACGATGAAAAATCCCATATATACATTCCGTCCCATTAATTTTTGCTTTGTTTTCGAGAGCGGATACGCCGTAAGCACAATCAGGACAAGATTAACGAGTGTTCCAAGCAGGGTACGTTTGACAGCTACCCAAAGGGAAGAATAGAATGCCCCGCCGGATAATGCAAATTCATACGCTTTTGTCGTAAATTCTACGGGCCAGAATGTAACACTGCCTGCAGACACTGCCGCACTGCTGCTAAATGAAACGGCAAGCAGGTTGATAAATGGCAGAATGCATAGTAGAGAGATGATCATCAATATGGTGTAGTTTATGATATGAAACAGACGTCTACCTATACTATTATCGTTGATCATAGGGATAGCCCTCCTTAGAAGATGCGATAGCCTGCTACCCTATACGCCAGGAAATAAGATAGGGCCATCAGTATGGTGGAAATGATGGATTTGAATAATCCGACAGCGGTACCGATGGAATATTGCGCCTGTTGTATCCCTAAACGATACACATAGGTATCGATAATATCGCCTGTTTGATAGACGACAGGGGAGTATAGGTTATAAATTTGATCAAAACCGGCATTAAGTACATTTCCAAGGGATAATACGGTCATCAGCACAATGGTTGGCATTAGAAGTGGCAAAGTAATATATATGGTCTGCTTCCACCTTTTGGCTCCATCAATCACAGCGGCTTCATATAGCCCGGGATCAATACTCGTTAGGGCTGCTAGATAAACAACGGTACCAAAGCCAAAGCCCTTCCAGATATCACTTATAATCATGGTCCACGGAAAAATGGATGGTGTGCCTAGAAATGAGATTTTCTCTATCCCGAATACCCCTAAAAACGAATTAACGATGCCGTCGGCACTAAGTATATCGAGCATAATTCCAGCCATGATGACCCAAGAGAGGAAGTTGGGGATATAAACAAGGGTTTGGAACGTGCGTTTGACTGCGCTTCTTACGACCTCGTTCAGCAGTAAGGCGAAGATAACAGGTACAATAATGCCGCCGATGATCTTGAAGACAGACATATAGAGCGTGTTCCAGATCGTCCTAACGAAATTGGGCTGATTAAACACGTGTGAGAAATTGTCCCATCCTACCCATGGAGAATTGAACCCCAGCCCCGGATTGTATTTCTGAAAGGCAATAACGAGTCCGTAGAATGGGATGTAACTGAAGATGAAAACCAAAATTAGGCTAGGTATCAACATTAAATGGTAGGGACTCTGCTGCTTTAATTTTCTCAGCATTCATTTTCCTCCGTTCACGGTAATAAGATCGAATCTCCGGCAAAATAAAAGGGGAGAGAAGTTAAAATTCCTCATCCCCGCTACCAAACCTATTTATTTCCCGTAAGCTTCATTGACTGCACGAGTCGCTTCATCCCCGCCGGCAGCTCTCCAGTTCTGAACAATCACATCGAAGTAATCGATACTTTCCGTACCCATAATGATCTTGGTGAATCCTTCGGTCAGAATATCATCCAGAGTTGTGCCGTAGCTCGCCAGCGCTTCTGGGGTTACTCCCCATAAACCTGTCTTGACATAGTTCTCGCTATCGAGCACTTTTTTCGCAAGACCATAAGCATTCTTAGGAGCCCCTTGCTGCAAATAGTCACCGACTGCTCCTGGCGTTGCATTTTCCATGAATTCAACACTGTTGTTATATTTTTGCCACATTCCCGAAGTGGTGAGGCCGCTGGTGTCCTTGGACTGAAGCGCAGCGGATACCGCCTCAAACTGCTCATAGTCGGAGTTCGGATTAAGTACACGGAAAGCTCCAACCACGTGAGCGATATCGTTGTCCAGTAAGGCGGATAACGTTTCTTTGGATTCCTTGCCCTGGCCCTCATCTACGATATAAGCGTAGTCGTTCAGGATTTTAATGACTTCTTCAGCATGTTCAAATCCCTTTTTCATGACAATATAGTTGCCGTTCGCAAAAGAGATCGATTGTTTTGCTTCCTTACCGTCGATTGTGGGGATGATATACGGATAGAAGATGGCGTCCTTGCCCAAATTGGCTACCGTATCAACTCCAGGGTTATAGCCCCACCATTGATAGTAAGGCTGCATGCCCACTTTGCCGGCGACAATATCGGCATTCATGGCATTAAAGTCCTTGATCGCGAATTCCGGATCAATGATGCCAAGCTTATACCATTCGGCCCATTCAGCCAGTGCTGCTTTCATCTCCGGTTGAATTGAGCCATATACGAGCTCTCCGCTGCTATCCTCGATCCAAATATCCGGATGGGCGTTCCATGCGATGGCGAGCAGATTCAGATAATCCAGCGATTGATCTACCGCCATGCCATAACCACCGTGCTTTTCCATAAATTTCAGTGCGATATTCTTGATATCTGCCACTGATTTTGGATCTTCGAGGCCGAGTTCTTCCTTCCAGTCGTTCCTGATCCAGACGAAGTCCGGTTGATCAATTAAACCCCAGTGCATTTGAGGTATCCCGTACAATTGGCCGTCCTTTTTACCCGATTCGAAACTGTCTGCATCCGCTTTCATATATCCTTTGAGACGGTCGGAGGCGTGCTGTTCAAATGCATCTGTAAGATCCATGACCATATCTGCTTCGACTAATTGCCGTAGTTGTGAAGGATTCACCCGAAAGACGTCAGGAAGATCGTTCGATGATATGGCCAAATTCAGTTTGGTATCGTATTCATCACTAACCCAGTCTGTTTTTACATCAATATTAAGTTTCTCTTTGTATCTCCTGATCCACACATTGTTGGTGATATCGTCACCCTTAGGATATTTGGCCGAAGTGTATTCAGAGGTTACCGTGTGAATGGTTACAGTTCCAGCCTCGTTGGTTTCTGAGTCTGTGTTCGTTGGACTTTTCCCGGAGCTGCCCTCACTCGTGCACGCGGCCAATAATAAGGATGAGATGCATAATGACAACATGACCAATTTGCTTTTCTTGTTCATTTCTTTTCCCCCTTATTAGCAATATTTCAGCAAATCTATTCTTGAAAATATTGTAATCTAGAAAGGGATAACGCGATATCAAAGTTATTGACGAGAACGCGTTCATTTTTTACTTTTGAATCAGAGAGGAGAATGGAGAAGAGGAGAACGTGCACATATTTTACTTTGGACTAAACCTTTTTTTACTCAGGAATTGGGTTTTGGTTTTTTCAATACGGAAGCAGAAGGAGTGCGCGATTCATATAAGTCAAAATCAAAGCAAATTCAATGATGTAAATCAGCTGATCTCCCGGGCTAACACCCAACCCAAATCGTAACGCTGGGCATAAAGTGGTGTTAGGTCAATTACCTATAAGGAGTGAATCTGAAAATATGTCATACCCACAATCCATTTTTCCCTATCCTGCTAATCCCTTGGGACTTCAAAATTGCATTAATCGTTTCACGTATATGTGGCTTAGGAATGGAGACAACTTTTGGTTTTTCTTGACAGCGGTCGGTGAATTCAGAGCCTATGGCTACAGATTTTTTGGCGGGAGATGGAATCAGTATTCAATAGGATTGAGTGAGATTCGTTCCTTCAATTGTTCTCCGGTTCCAACGTTATATTAAAACAAAGCACCGAAGCTGCCGAGTAATTGGGCAGCTTTTTTTGTGTTGTTTGTGGTTGAAGGTTATGTCAAACGAATAGTAAATGATTAAAAACCGTTAATCTAAAATGATTTACGGTTTTATTTTACTTGGTTTAATACATGAAGGGTGGCTAACGAATAACAGTTCGTACAACGCTTGAATCATGAACGTTCAAATATAGCTTGACCTAAAGTTAACTCTAAGAGCTATACTATCTAAAGGTTTAAAGTAATGTTTAGAGAGAGGTATGGAACAATGATTAAAAGCAACAAATGGAATGTTGCAGGCCTGGCCTTGTTATTGGGTTTATTTTCAACCTTGGGCCCATTCACGATCGACATGTACTTACCAGCATTTCCTGAGATTGCATCAACGTTCAATACGAACGCTTCACTTGTTCAGTTCAGTCTAACTGCTTGCTTACTAGGGCTGGGTGCGGGACAACTGGTCATGGGACCACTGAGCGATGCTTATGGAAGACGTACACCGCTACTGATCTCCATGGCAGCCTATATCATCTGTTCATTAGCGTGCGCCTACGCTCCGAATATTGGTCTGTTGATTTTGTTTCGCTTCACTCAAGGTTTCTCGGCTTCAGCAGGAATCGTTATTTCCCGCGCGATAGCTCGCGACCTTTACAGTGGACATGAGCTTACCAAGTTTTTCTCCTTATTATTGCTCGTAGGGAATTTGGGGCCTTTGGCAGCACCGATCGCAGGCAGTGGCGTTCTTTCATTTACGACATGGATTGGTGTGTTCATTTCACTCTCCGTTCTGGGAGTTTTCTTATGGGCAATGACTAAATGGCGTCTGAAAGAGACGAACCCGCCGGAACGACGCGTTGCTCCTAACTTCAAACTTCAGTTACGTAACTATGGACAGCTTCTACGTGACCGGAAGTTCGTAGGTTACATGCTGGCACAGGGAATTATGACGGCTGGGGTTTTTGCATATGTAGCAGGCACACCTTTTATCTATCAAAATATATATGGAGTCACGCCGACGGTTTTTGCTATATTATTTGCTTCCAACGGGATCAGCTTGATCATCGGCTCTCAGCTTGTAGGCCGGTTGGCACAGCGAATCTCTGAGCAGACGCTCCTATTATCGGGACTATGGCTTGCACTAGTGGCAAGTATTGCTGCCTTGATGGTGACGCTGGCTCACGGCCCTCTTTTTGCTCTGGTTATACCGCTGTTCTTCTTTGTATGTTCTATCGGGATTACGTCAACAGCAGCATTTCCACTTGCCATGGAGAGTCAAGCCAAAAGTGCCGGAAGTGCCGCAGCATTACTTGGGGTTGTTCCCTTCTTGCTTGGCGCGTTAGTCGCTCCGTTGGTGGGAATTGCCGGTGAAGATACAGCTGTTCCATTGGGCCTTACTTTGTTAGGGACGAGTATTGTTGCTATTATCACTTACTTCGTACTGGTTAGAAAGATACCCGATCATACTGATGAGGTTCAGTCCGATCTCAACATGTAGATATACGAGTCCTAAAACATTGTACTTTGAAAAGTCGCTAATACCATTTAGCGGCTTTTTTTATATATAGGGACCATACGCCTAGTTAGGAGCAGGAATAAGAACGTGTACGAATAGCTATACCTGAAAAGAACGTTCTCCAATAAATAATCAGAGAATTGAAAATTCATCTACAGGCATAAAGTAAGGTAATGATATTGTTTGAGGCTTTAACTACAACACAGTATGTAAAACCGCAGCTAAGCGCTAAGCTCGACTGCGGGCAACAATCTAATAATGCAGTTCAAGAACAGATCTGAAAAAGTTCCCTCAGGAAATCAAAAAACATAATTACACTGGAGCAACCATAATCTAAGTTGATTTCGCACCTCTCAGAAAGATACCTACTAACCTTTGGCCCAGTGCAAGATTAGATTCATACTTTTGCGGGGTGTTCTCCCGATTGCCCATTAACATCAGGGTCGAAAAAGTCTCAGCTAAGAACATGGGATCGTCTTCGCGGAGAGTTTGCTGGTCCATGGCCAATTGGAAATGGGTCGCCAATACCTCATGAATGCGAGCCTCGGCTTCTCTAATTTCCTGAATTTGATTTTTCTCAAGAAAAGGCTCAGCTTCTCTAATCATGGTTTCAACCTCTGCATGCGGGTTCGCCAGCCTGGCCTCGGCCAACCGTACAAGTCCATCTTCCAGATGTTCAGCATGATCAAGAAAGTCTGAAGTTACTCGGCGTACATTCTGGAACATGGTAATCATAGCAACCTTAAAAAGTTCAGGCTTGCTAGCAAAGTGATAGTATATGGTCGGCTTAGACACATTGCATCGTTTTCCAATTTGTTGGAGCGTGACAGTTTCGTAGCCGTATTCCTTGAACAATTTGGAAGCAGTTAAAATGATCGTTTGCTGTACGGAAATTTTGGTGTCCGCTTGCTTGGGTCTTCCGGGCAAACGTTTGGGTGATTTATCTGGCATTGCACACTCTCCTCCATGAATATTTTATGACAAACCTCGTTCATAAGCAAAATCAACTTGTAATTATATTTACCGGTAAGTATAATTTGTATGAAATGAAACGAGTAATGAATAAAGGTGGAATGAAGTTGAAGACAGCAAAACGCAGTAACAAGTGGAAAAAGGTACTCATTTGGTCTTGTCTATCCGTAATTATAGTTGTGATCGGACTTTTCGTTTATCTCCAATCCGTCACGTATAGTCCGTCGGAAAGAGCCGAAGCAGCCATGAACCCGGATAGTCAGGTTAGCATCAATAAGATCAAAAATGGCTATCGGTTTGAACGGGTGGGTACCGAGATCGTGGAACCTAACATCATTTTTTATCCGGGAGGTCTAGTGGAACCAGCCAGTTATGCTCCGTTTGCCAGAAAATTGGCAGAAGAAGGACATAGAGTCTATATTGCCGATATGCCTTTCAATTTGGCCATGTTTGGGGAAAACAAGGCGGATTCTTTTATTGAGGAACATCCAGACGAAGCCTTTGTAATTGGTGGCCATTCGCTGGGAGGAGTTTTTGCATCACGGTATGCTGCCGAGCACACAGACACGCTGGACGGTGTCTTTTACTTAGCATCCTACGCCGATGAGAGTGGAAGCCTAAAGGAGACGGACTTGTCAGCCTTACAGATCACTGGTACAGATGATGGAGTGCTGAATTTCGAACGATGGGAAGAATCCAAAATAAATCTTCCTCAAAACACGACATATGTAAGCATCAAAGGCGGTAATCATGGGCAGTTTGGCTCGTACGGGGAACAAAAAGGAGATCATGCACCAGCAATTACTGAGGAACAGCAATTGGAGGAAGTAGTAGCTGGACTCGAAGCATGGTTTAACCAGATAAATCGCTAATAGCTAGTTGTGAATCTTCGAATCCTTGATTGGAAACTATTTATAATTACCTTCGTATGTACTATGATACATAGAAGGGAAAATAAGGAATCACTTCAAGGAGGAAGATGGTTGAAAAAGAGCACAAAATGGGTATTATGGATTTTGGGATTCATGCTGGGTGCAATTTTTATTAATTTTTTCATGAATTTATTCAGTTTCGCTTATGCCTTGATTACTGTACTTTTACTTGCCTTAATGGGATGGGGATTCGTAGTAAAGTTAAAGAATGATGTTCGTCAGCACGAAGATCATTATCGAAGAGAGTCGCATTCTGAGATAAACGATATTGAAAGGTACACAAGGTAGATCATATCACATACCTCACAGAAAACAGCCGCCTATTTTAAGGCGGTTTTTCTATTTCATTGGCAAGGATGATGTACTTGGTACAGGGGTGCAAAACACTGTTTTCGTTCTGCACCTCTATTTAAATTAGCTTTTCTTTTTTAGGTTAAATGAAAGTCAAAGTCTTTACCAGTGAGATTAAGTGATCCTGATCGGCCCACAAGATGAAATAGGAATACGTACTTCCATGAATCACAACAGGCGTAGGGTATTTGACAATAAGTGCCGCCTGATTTCTCATTTCTACGGCTTGGTCTTCTGAAGGAAATATGAAACAGGCTTCCTGTGCTTGAACCAATGCAGGAAAGATTCGTGGATTGGTTCCATAAGGTTGCAGGACATGGAAGGCTTCGGCTCTGCATACTGCGTGAATTTCCTCTTCGGAAGATATCGCCGATATCTGAAAAAATCCGTCCGATCCTTCGAATCGTTCTTCGGTCACTTTGCGCCAGTTTCGCGGATAATAGAAGGATACCTTGTATACCTGGTTTAGGTATAATTTATAGGAATCATGTTCATGGAATTGTGGTGACCAGGCTAGAGATGTAATCCACTTGGCTTCAACAATTTTAGTCGGATGATTAGGGTGATCTAAATCAATAACCCAAATTTCGTCTGCTTGTTCTTGATTGCTGCATCCTGATAAGTATGCAAGTCGTTTCCCGTCCGGAGACCAACTAAGCGGGGTGGAGAAACAGGTGGAGACCGCCCATGTTTTTTGCTGCCCGCCAGCTCGGCTGTCAGTCTGGATGAATGAAACGTATTGATTATTCACGATATCTGTGGCGCTGTATGCGACTGTCGCAGAGTCTGGAGACCATTCGGGAAAATAGTTCTTGGCCTGTGGTCCACCTTGGAGTTGGGAGCTTACTCCTGTTGATAAATTCACGGTAGTGATTAAGGAAATGCTGGCCCCTGGGGATGTATATAGAGCAAACTCTCCATTCGGAGATATTCTGACATTGTGGAGTGGCCCCTCCGTATTACGAGTTAATTGCTGTTTGTTCATGCCATCCCGGTTGATCTTATATAATTGAGTGATGCCTGCTTCATCTGGTGCTGCATACAGGAAAGCTTCTCCAGAGGGAAACCATTGAACATCGGTGACTCTATATTGAACGATCGAGCCGCTGGTATGCGTGTAGATATTGTAGATCACAATCCGATGGTCCTTTACATAAGTCAAGTAATGACTATCCGGTGACCAGCTCAGTAATGTATAAGGTTCAATTTGATCAATCTGTGCCCATGTTCTGCTGTTAAGATTCAATACCATCACAGTATTATTCTTGCCAATAAAGGCGATATGCTGAAGATCCGGGGACCAATATGGAATTGAAAACTCTTCACCAAGATTCTGGGTTAGCTTCATGGTCCGAGCTGTTAAAGCGTGATAAAGCCAAATGTCGTACGAACCACCCCCAACATTAGAATTAAAAAGGATTGCTTCACGATCAGTACGATTCATATGCCAATCCGTCCTTCCATTCGAATTCCTACAATATATTCAAGAATGGTAAATGGGCGAATTATTTATTATCGTACCTTATGTTATAAAGCTTGAGGACATAAATACAGATAACAGGCACATGGCATATCAATGGCCTTCTCATTGTATGATCACAAAATAAAGGCATCGTTCTGATAAGAACGTGCCTTTATTACTTCGTTACCTATTTACGATTTACATGAACATATCCATAATCAGAACACCAGCAAGTCCCACAAGTGAGATTATCGTGACCATGACGGACCAGGTTTTTATCGTTTTACCGATACTAAGATTGAAGTACTCCTTGTAGATCCAGAATCCTGCATCATTGACATGAGAGAAGGTAACGCTACCGGCACCCGCTGCGAGAACCATCAATTCGGGACTTACGCCCGTTGCAGCAACCAGAGGTGCGGCTATACCAGCTGCTGTCATACCGGCTACGGTTGCAGAACCGACAGCAATTCTTAAGATTGCTGCGATCAGCCAGGTTAACAGGAGTGGAGAGAGGGTCGAGCCTGACATGAGATCAGAAATATATTGGTCAATATGACTGTCGATCAAAACTTGCTTAAATGCACCACCACCGGCGATGATTAAAAGGATCATTCCGATTCCGCTTACAGATTCGCTCAGTGAGGTCATAATCTCAGGCATTTTTTTGCCCAGATTTAACCCGAAAGTAAAGATAGCCACAATAACTGAAATTAACAGAGCGACATTTGCATTACCGATAAAGTCCGTTACTGGCGAAATTGCTGATTCAGGAGCAAAAATCTCAACAATGGTTTGAAGTGCGATCAAAATGACCGGTAGAAGAGCTGTAAAAAGACTGATTCCGAATTTAGGAAGTTCTTCTTCTTTGAATTCCTTCGGATTAAATAGACCTTTAGGGATATCAATCTGCAATGCTTCTTTTTTAAACAGCTTGGTGTAAACAGGACCCGCAAGGATAAAGGCAGGGATCGCAATAATTATACCCAGGATCATCGTTAATCCGATGTTGGCTCCAAAAACGTTAGCAACGGCTGTCGGTCCAGGATGAGGAGGCACGAATCCGTGCATGGTGATCAGCGCTGCAATAACGGGCATTCCCAGATACAGAACTGGCACGCGTGCAGCTCTCGCGATGGTAAATACCAATGGAATTAATACCACTACACCTGTTTCAAAGAATAAAGCGATTCCAACAATAGCCGCCGTAATAACTGCCGCTAGCTGAGTCCGTTTTTGACCGAAGGCACCTATCATGGTTGTGGCAATACGCTGGGCACCACCTGAATCAGTCATTAGTTTCCCGAGGATACCTCCGAAAATAATAATCATCGTTAAATGTCCGAGCGTCCCACCCAGACCGGATTCGATGGATTCGACAGCTTGAATCGGTGTCATTCCTTCCAGTACGCCAACCGCCAGGGATACAATAATGAGTGATATGAAAGCGTTTAACTTAAAAGCCATCATTAATATGAGCAGTAAAATGACCCCAATGGTAACAGAGATAATTGGCATATATTTTTCCTCTTTTCTATATTGGCTTGATCAAAGAGACCACAATGTAAGGAGTGCACGATTGATTTTTGTTATATTTATTCATCAGTGTTACTCCTTACAGTCTGGCCATACTAAACTGAATTAGAATGATTTCGTACTCAACATTTCAACGACTTCTCTCAAATCCGTTTTGGTACCGACGTTACCAGGGAAGATGACATAGGAAATCCCCGGGAATTTACTTTCACTGCCTGTTGTCCACACGGGGATACCTGGACGAATCTGTCCAGCAACGGTAGCTCGTTTTACTTCAAGGCCGTTCGTTCCAATATCGCTCGAGGTAATTCCACCTTTAGCAATGATATACGATGGTCTTACTTCCAGCCGTTTGACAATACTCGTGACGGCATCCGAAATTTTGACGGAAAGTTTTAATTCCTCTTCTTTTCTGTCTTCTCCAAGATCCAAGCGTTCTCTTCGGGTATAGACAGCCACATTTTTACCTTGAAGAATGAATTGGTTGGTAGTCTCCACAACTCTATTAAGCTCGTTCTCGAATTGATCGGGCTCCAGAACAAGATGAACATTAAATTCAACAAATTCTACTGCACCGGACTTTCTCAGTTCTTCAAACTGTTCCGTTGTTTTCTTAACATGGGATCCGATGATGACTAGTCCGCCATGATTTGTGTGATCACTCATCATCTCATCACGAGTGAGCAGACTTTTGTCACTAACGCCTCCCATGACCTTCGTAAGGGCAGCAGCACTTCTAAACATCAAGTGTTTACCTTGGTTGATGGCTCGAATTAAAGCAATGGTGAAGATCTGTACATCGGCATAGTCGATTGCATTCACAATAACTTTGTTAAAACCTTCAACGTTCAACAGCTGCTGTTCAATCAGATCCAAGTTCATGGCACGCAGACTTTCAAGCGAAATGTAAGTCATGTGTTCAGCTTTATACTGACCATTCGATTTTTCCTCAGCCCACTCACCCAAATGGGACTTGGTGTAACCAAAGGTGCGGTCCTTGGCGAATTCGGTTTCTCCAGCAGGAACCAGTTCCGTATCATACTGCACGTAGTGAACATTATCGATCGTGAAGCGTCCGCCTTCTTTGAAGAAAGGAAGGATGATCTCACCGTCAAATCGGATATCTGACTGGGCTTCAACGGTATCCTTCAGTATTTCCGTTTCCAGCGGGTAGTGGCCTCTAAGTGTGGAATCTCCACGACTAATAATGGTGAACTCAAGGTTGTTTTTCTTGGCAGCTGCTACGATATTTGCAGCAATGTCCTGGTGTGCTTTTGTCGTTTCTGCAGCAGTAAATCCGCGTGAGTTGGTGAGAACAAAGAACATCGAATTCTCTTCCTTAAAACCTCTGTCGATGCTTTCCAACGACCAATCCGTATAGACCGATACACCATGTACCGTTTGGACACCAGTTGGATCATCATCCAACACGATAATTTTGTGATTAAAGTGTTGAAGCTCTTTTTCAATCATTTCATGGACAAGAGTGGTATCCACAGAAGGAATGTTGCTGAACACTTCTTCAACAGACCGATTATTCGTTTTCATGGTCAAGACCCCTAACTTCGACATTTGCTAATTTTTCATAATACTGTACGATCCCGCCGTGATCGTTCATTAATTTCCCGTCAACTTTTAGGGCATGGAATATTTCCAACAGGTGACTGGAAAGGGGAAGAGGTACTCCAATCTCGTGAGCTGTATCCATGACATTCGTAATATCTTTCATATTGATCGCAATCGTGCCTCCCGGGGCAAAGTTTCTGTCCAGAATAAGCGGAACTTTGGCATCCAGAACAGCACTGCCTGCTAATCCGCCTCGGATTGCCTGATACATTTTCTCAATATCGATGCCCGCTTTGGCAGCCAGGACAAGGGCTTCGGACATCGCAGCAATATTCAAGTTAACGATGATTTGGTTCGCGAGCTTCGCTGTAACTCCGCATCCGCTATCTCCAACCAGGGTGACAGCCGTTCCCATATCAAACAATACGGACTTGGCTTGTTCGAATACGCTTTCTTTACCGCCCACCATAATGGCTAATGTGCCATCAATCGCTTTAGGTTCTCCGCCGCTAACGGGTGCATCCAAAAAGCCGACGCCTTTTTTCGCAGCTTCTTCAGCAAGAGCAATGGAAACAGCAGGAGTGATGGAACTCATATCGATAATAATCGAGCCTTCTTTGGCTCCGGATAAAATGCCCTGTTCACCCAAAACTACAGCTTGCACATGTTGGGATGCAGGGAGCATCGTGATGATGATTTCACAGTTTTCAGCGACTTCTCTAGGTGAGGAAGCTGCAGCTGCACCTGATTCTACCAATATTTGAACCGCTTCCTGATTCAGATCATTAACGGTTAGTTCGTGTCCTTTTTTTCTGAGGTTAAGAGCCATCGGTTTCCCCATGATGCCGAGTCCAATAAAACCAACTTTTTTTGCCATGATGTTTTCCTCCTAATAACTTTTCTAAGAAAGGCTTATATGCCTATGAATTGAGTTCTGTACACTGATTAGATTCAAACAACGTTGAAGTGAACTTGAGTTACTGAAAATAAAACGATTGATTCAGCAACCGCTTACATCGTTGTTTGCGTTTTCATTGTATACTAAAAATTAAAAATTGTATACATTAAAATATAAAATTGTATACAATTAATGAAATTACGTATACTTTTATTGCCTACCATCGTTTATTGGAATGATTTTATGAACATAATTTGGTACTATATTTATGATGAGAAATGAAACTGAGGTGAAGTTAGTGCATGACCATAATAGCTCACGACCGGCGTATCATCAGTGTTACGAAATTCTCCGAGACAAGATCTTAAACGGTGAGCTTCCTAGCGGTACAAAGATCGTTGAAGAGAAACTAGCTGCAGAGCTTGGAGTTAGCAGAACGCCCATTAGGGATTCCATACGAAAACTGGAGAACGAAGGATTAATTGTTCAAAAGAAAGTGGTTAAGCCAACGGAAAAGGACTTACGTAATTTGTTCAATGTTCGGATATTGTTGGAAGGGTATTCAGCTAAATGCGCGGCGAATTTCCTGAAAGACAACGAGATTGAGGAACTGTACAAGTATGTGGAAATCGGGAGATCCGGGACCAAGGATGAGATTATGTCCGCGAATGAAAGCTTCCATAATGACATTGTAAAAGCGAGTAATAATCCGCTCATGATCGATATTATAGACCGGATGCAGGCTATTATTTATCTGTTCAGGAAAACCGTTGTCATCTATAATCGTCCTCACCTGATTGATGAGCATGAAGAAATATATAATGCAATCAAGTCCAGAGACGGCGAGAAAGCCGAAGAGTTGATGAAAAAGCACCTGGAGAACGACCTGAACTTTTATCTCCATGTCATGAGCAATCAGTAAGAGGCAAGAGGGCAAGAGGGTAAGAGTGAAGAGGTATAACGAAAACGCCGGTGACCTTAATAAAGGTTACCGGCGTTTTTCAATTAGCGTTTCGGCATTTTGTTCTCATCCATGTAGAGCAGGTTCCACCGATGACCGTCCAGGTCTGCAAATCCTGCACCGTACATCCAGCCTTCATTTTCACTTGGTTTGCCAAAGATACTTCCTCCGGCAACTTCAACCTTCTGAATAAAAGCATCGACTTCTTCTCTGCTATCAGCACCAATTGAGAATATGACTTCTGCACTATGGGAAGTATCTGCGATGGTTGAACCTGTAAATTTCTCGAACGCCGTATCCGGGAACAGCAGAATGGTGGTTTGACCGATGGTAAGCTTGGCTCTTTCGCTACCAACGCTTACCGCATGGAATCCAATCTCATTAAAAAAAGCAGTTGATTTCTCAACGTCTTTGACTGGCAGGTTAATCCAGATATCCTGTGACATGGCTGTACCCTCCTGGAATATATTTCGAACTATACTTACTATACCCTACTGCGGCTTCCCAAGACAGCATGAATTGGAAGACTGTGGTAAAGTAAGGAGGGATCAATAAAAAGGAGGAGGTTAGTAATCGTTTATGATAAAAGACTTACACCGAAAACGGGGTCCTATCACTCATAATAAAGGTCTAGTTCAGGTAGCTTTTTCGTTTTTTATTTCTGCGATCATCGGAATTATATATAGTTTTATGATTATTGACGAGACTATAGGTGGATATATTCATAAAGTATTACCGAGTAGGGAGGGACCGGACCTTCATCAATATTTGCCTGTTGTGATTACTGTGTTAATTTACTCGTATTTTAGTCAAAAAAAGAGAAGAAATGTTCTGGAAAAAATCTCGTTCACTTGTATTCAGATCATCATTGCAATAACAAGCTGTATTTTTTCACTTATCGTATTATTAGTGACTCAGCAACATTTCATGAGAGCAGCTGGCTAACAATCGGTTGCTTTTTGATATGTTCTTTGCAAGATACCTGGAGGGAAGGTCAAGAGCGTGGCTTGCTACATGCCTTATTATTTCCTTTACTTAGCTTGGGATCAAGGCGTATAATCCGTTCTGACATCAGAGATAGAAGAGGAGAATTGGATTCATGAACAACGGGTTAGTCAACGCTATAATTGCTTATATCATGTGGGGGGTTCTTCCACTCTATTGGAAATTGTTCAACGATGTGCCAGCAGGCGAGATTCTGTCCCACCGTGTCGTCTGGTCGTTTGTCTTCATGGGTATTCTCGTGGCTGTCCAGCGCCGCTGGGGTGATATGAAGCGGATTGCTGCTAATCGGTCACAGCTGTTATCGCTCGCCACAAGTGGACTGTTGATTGCAGTGAATTGGCTTATTTTCATCTGGGCGGTCAACAATGGGCACGTTGTTGAGACAAGTCTTGGTTACTATCTGAACCCACTGCTAAACGTATTGCTAGCCGTTGTTTTCCTTCATGAGAAGCCAAACCGCGGTCAGTGGCTCGCCATTGCTATCGCTGGTGCCGCGGTGCTCATTATCGCCATCGACTATGGTCGTTTTCCATGGGTCGCGATCTCGCTGGCTGCATCGTTTGGCTTGTATGGACTTGCGAAGAAAAAAACGGTGCAAGACGCTTCTGTAGGCTTGTTGTCGGAGACGGCTGTAGTGCTGCCCATCGCGCTAGGCTACTGGATCTATTTGGCGGTCGTAGGAGAATCGACTGCATGGACGCTGTCTTCGTCTATGTTCATCGGCCTGCTTCTTTCTGGCGTGGTAACAGCGCTGCCGCTGTTATTTTTTGCGCGTGCTGCTGCACGGATGTCGCTGTCCACACTCGGATTCGTACAATACATCGGGCCAACCATCATGCTGTTCCTAAGCATATTTGTATTTAAGGAATCAGTATCGCCGGTTCTCCTTGTTGGGTTCGCGTTGATCTGGACTTCACTGATCGTATATGCGATATCATCAGTACGTGGCACGAAACTCGCGAAAGCGAGCTGATGGCAGGGGAGATTGGTTTTGTCATCATGGCCATTTCCGTCCAATGGATGGAAGTGGCCTTTTTCTGTTTATTTCCTTTATGCGGCAGAATCCTCCATAATTATTAGGATAATTTCAACTTCAATTGAATGACGGGGAAGTTGCCCTTGAAAAAACACACTGATTTTTTGAGAGAGTCGTCACTACACAATTCTGGACGTCAAAATATTAAATTTAATCCATACTAATTTGGTCTGAATGATTGATATTATGTTCGATAGAAGATATACTTCTGTTAATTACGTTAATCATCAGTGAGTAACAAGAAAGTGAAACTTACATACATAGGAGGGGAACATGTGGCTCCAGAGTTATATGAATTGGAATTGGAGTACGACCTGCTGAAGCAACTTCAGGATGCAACTGCTCCAATCGGTGCAAGTACACTCGTTCATACGTTAGGCAAAAAATACGGATTAAGCCAGGCAACGATAGGCAGACGGCTAATGGAAATGGACGTTGAAGGATATACGGCTCTGGAAGGCAGGAAAGGTCGTATTTTGACCGAAGCGGGTTCAGAACGGCTGAAGTTAATTGAACGGGAGCTGCAGCAGAAAAATGCTAACTCACGCCTGATGCAAACGCTGAACCATTCTGGGGAAAAGGCGCTTCTTGACATTCTTGTTGCACGAAAAGCGCTTGAACGGGAGATTGCTTCGTTGGCAGCAGAACATGCCACAAAAGAATATATCCATCTGCTCGAACAATCCATTAAGGAGCAGCATCGGAAATTGGAGCAAAATATCATACCTTATGAGGAAGATCGGGAATTCCACCGGTTGCTCGCCTTTGCCGCCCAGAACCAATTTTTGCGCCATGCCGTGGAATTGGTATGGGACACCAGCAGAGACTTTCTGGAGACTGCGTATATTCGGCGCACTGTTGGGAGTGAATTGGTGGTGGATCATCGTCAAATCCTGGATGCCATCATATCACGGTCCCCGGAAGATGCCGAAGCGGCCATGGTCAATCATATCAATCAGATGATCGAAGATGTCAAACGTTATTTTGCTATAAAAAACCAGATATTAAACATCGAGGAAGCGCGTTGAAAAAGGAGATGAACTTGTGGACAAAAACTATCGCTTGGGTATCGACATCGGAGGCACGTTCACGGACGCACTGGTGACGGATCGGCAAGGCAGGATGGTGGCTGCACTGAAAACGCCATCTATCGCAGAAGCGCCAGAACGGGCTATTTTTAATGCATTGGATCAGCTTCAGGAACAAGGTGTGGACATTGGCGATATCGATTTGTTTGTGCATGGCACGACGCTAGGTGTGAACACGTTGATCGAACGCAATGGAGCTGTAACCGGACTAATCGTAACCCAGGGCTTTCGGGACATTCTCGAAATTCGAAGACTTCGCCTGGAGGATACGACGAACCTGTACGGTGATAAAACGGAGGCGCTCGTACCGAGATATCTCGTCAAAGAAATTGAAGAACGGGCGCTAGCTAGTGGAGACATACTGCAACCACTTAACAAAGATCAGCTGATGCAGGCGGTTGATGAATTGGTGGACGAAGGCATTACCGCACTCGCGATCAGCTTTATGCACTCTTACGCTAACCCTGCTCATGAGAAGGAAGCCGAAGAGATGATCAGGGAACGGCATCCGCAGTTGTTCATTTGCCGCAGTAGTGCCATCTGGCCGCAGCAGCGTGAATTCGAGCGGACACTTGCAACGGCCATGAATGCATATGTGGGAGAACGCATGGGTTCGTACTTTGTCAGGCTGCAGGAAGGCATTCATCAGTACGGTTTAAAAGCAAATCTGCTCTCCACGATGTCCAACGGTGGCATTATGACAGCGGCAAGTGCTGCGAGTGAACCTGTTCGCACCCTGCTCTCGGGTCCTGCTTCAGGTGTCATCGCAGCGACGCATATTGCCCGGAAGGCCGGCATTGATCAGGTGATCACGTTCGACATGGGCGGTACAAGTGTGGATGTGGCTTTAATTGACAAGGAGCCAGCGTATTCCACGGAAAACAAAGTCGGTGATTTTCCGGTCATTTTGCCGGCAGTTGACGTTACGGCGATTGGCGCAGGAGGTGGATCGGTTGCATGGCTGGACAGCGTCGGTGTGCTCAAGGTTGGTCCACGCAGCGCCGGCGCCTATCCGGGACCTGCGTGTTACGGCCGAGGTGGCGAGGAACCGACAACGACGGATGCTTACCTGCAGCTTGGCATTTTGCAGGCAGATCGTTTCCTTGGTGGTCAGATGAAACTCCATCCAGAGCTCGCAGAACGTGCACTGAACACGGTCGGCACGAAGCTAGGACTTGACGCATCACAGACCGCACAAGCGATTCTGGATGTGGCCACAGCGAACATGTACGCCCAATTTTCGCCACTAATGGCTCGTAAGGGTGTTGATCCGCGTGATTTCACACTGCTGGCTTACGGAGGAGCGGGACCAATGCATGCGTTTCTGATGGCCAGGGAAGTCGGGATCCGGCGTGTACTTGTGCCACCTGCTCCTGGAACACTTTGTGCCATGGGTTGCACGGTGGCAAATCTCCGAAACGACTTTGTCCTATCGCTGCACAAGAGCAGCCATGCATTAGACAGTGGAGAATTGGCCTCCTTTTATGCAGATCTGGAGCAGCAGGGGCGAAGCTGGGTAGAGGAAGAGGCCCGGGGCGGTGTTGAACTCGAGAGCGTCTACTGTCTCTATAGTGCCGATATGCGATACGAAGGACAGGCCTTTGATCTGGAGATTGCCCTAACGCAGGAGGAGATTGCCAATCCTGAACAGGCCAAGGAGAAGTTCCATGCGTTCTATCATAATGTGTTCGGAATCAGCCAGCCGGAATCCGAAGTGATGTTCATCAGCCTGCGGGCGACAATTGTCGGCATCGTACCAAGCCATGGAAGCGTGGATTCGTATGCCCAAGTCAGTCATGGCGGAGGAGCAGAGGAACGAACGATAACGTTCGATCATGCGCGGAGAACGGCGAAAGTGCTAACTAGAGAACAGATCCCGCTGGAAGCAAGTATTCCGGGCCCGGTCATTGTGGAGGAATACGATACGACCATTTTTGTTCCTCCAGGTTATAACGTAAGAAGGGATGCGCACGGCAATCTGATCGGGGAGGCGACGGAATGATCGCGGACAAGGTGTTTCTGGAAATTTTCAACAATCGAATCCAAGCGGCAGTCGAAGAGATGGCAAACGTCGTTCTGCGAACGGGATTTACCGCTTTTGTCAAAGAGACCGGTGATTTCGGTACTTATCTGTTGTCTCCTTCAGGAGAAACGTTTGGTTCACCGCTGGAAACAGGGTATAACCTATCGCTCGGTATTCCTGCAGAAGCAACGATACGCAGCATTAAGGATTGGCAGGAAGGGGACTTGGTCATCTGCAATGATCCTTATGCGACCAAAGGCATGGTAACCCATCTTCCAGACATTCATCTCATTAAGCCCTACTTCCACGAGGGGCGAATCATTGCCTATGGGATGTGTTTCGTTCATTCATCCGATGTTGGCGGTAAGGTACCTGGAAGTGTCTCTCCAAGTGCATACGATATTCATATGGAAGGCATACGCATCGCCCCAGTCAAGTTATATGAAGCAGGCGTGTTAAACGAGCAGGTTATGCGAATGTTTCTGGATAACAGCCGGATTCCAGAGCAAAACCTTGGGGATCTCAAGGCGCTGATGGCAGCCTTGAATCGGGGGGAACAGCGACTTGCCGAACTGATCGCGCGTTATGGCGTGGAACGGATTGAGCAGGGCATCGAGCAATTGCTCGAATATGCCGAAATGAAGGCTCGAGCCATCGTTCGTGAGATTCCGGATGGAGCTTACGATTTCTGGGATTATCTCGAAAAGGGACCAGGAGGCTATCCAATCCGTTTACGATGCAAAATGACAATCGAAGATAGCAACATTCATCTTGATTTCAGCGGCACCGACCCTCAGGTCCGGGCTTCGTTTAATATTCCGACGCATAATCAGCAAGGCCACTACATGTTAGTACCTGCGTTGATTCGCTATTTCCGCACCCTGGACCCGACAATTCCATG
Organism: Paenibacillus sp. PvP094; assembly: GCF_040546835.1. Taxonomy (NCBI): domain Bacteria; kingdom Bacillati; phylum Bacillota; class Bacilli; order Caryophanales; family Paenibacillaceae; genus Paenibacillus; species Paenibacillus sp. PvP094. The sequence continues at coordinate 4,854,421 of NZ_JBEPOM010000001.1, forward strand.
GAACTCCGGCATGATCCGCATGGTGAGCAATTACGCGCCACCAGCCTCGGTGCTGAATCCGGAACCGATGGCCGCTGTCGGCGCACGAGCAGCCACGTTTATCCGTCTGATGGACGTGATTACGGGTGCTCTTAGCAAAGCCGAGGTCAGTAAAGTGCCTGCGGCCGGAGCAGGCCAAGCCTGTATCGTCATGATGGCAATGACGGATGCAAATGACGGAAAGAAAAAGGTTGGGGTTATCCAGCCAATCTGCGGTGGTTCCGGAGCAAGACCAATGAAAGACGGCATTGACGGTATGGATTTCGCTGTTGGTCATCTGCGCAACATTCCGGCAGAAACGGTGGAGGCCGAAATGCCAGTCCTCATTGAGCATTACGGGCTTCGCGAAGACTCCGCGGGCGCCGGGGAATATCGCGGCGGAAGCGGGATCGCCTTGCGGGTTAGAGTCGTCACACCAGACACGGTTATGACGGCACGCAACATGGAGCGCATGGAATTTCAGCCTTGGGGCCGAATGGGCGGCGATGTCGGAACGCATGGAGAGGCTATTCTGAATGAGGGGCTTCTCGATGAGAGAGACCTTGGTCGAATTGACGAACTGCTGCTGCAACCCGGCGATACGGTGACCTTCCTGTCCCAAGGAGGAGGAGGATATGGAGATCCGTTAAACCGAAATGTCCAGTCTGTGCTCGCAGACGTTCGAAGCGGTTTGCTTTCCATTGCAAAAGCACGTGAACTTTATGGCGTCGTGGTGAAGGGCACGAATATTGACGAGTCCGAAACGCAATCACTGCGGGCGACTATGCAGATTAATGCGGAAGATTTCAGTTATGGTCCAACCAGAGACCAATTCGAAGCCATCTGGAGCGATGAGATGCAGCTGACGTTGGGACAAGCGTTAAAGGAATATCCGCTTGCTCTTCGGGATTACCTGAAGCGCCGTACGATGGATATTTTGGAACAAAAGCATGCCGATGGACTGTCTGTGACAACAGAGGAAATTGCGTCCACCGTGAGTGGATTAAGGAACAACATCGGACTGCATGGAGCCGGTCGTACGTAAGCCTGCAAATGTGAACGTGTATGAATATTAAACCAACTAATCTTATGGGGGAATTCACATGTTTAAATCAAAACGCAAACGTTTTTTCAGCTTGGCCTCATTAACACTGACTGCTTCACTTATTCTTTCAGCCTGCGGCGGAGCAAGCAGCTCGGGAACTGCTTCTGAGAATGGGGGCACTTCGGATAGCAGTAGCGACAAAATCAAGCTGACCATGTTTATCTGGGCAGGCTCCAATCAGGATATCGTACCTAAAGAAGTGGTTGCGGAGTATGTCAAGGAACACCCTAACGTTGAAGTTACTTTCGAGGAATCCTCCAATGCGATCATGTATCCCAAAATGGTAGCTGGCAAACAAGCCGATCCGAACAATCCGGTTGTCAACTTCGGTTACTTTAATGCAGATGCCACAGCCAAAGGCGTAAACGATGACATGTGGGAGCCGCTGGATACCAGCATCGTAACAAACATCAAGGACATTCCTGAACAATTTCACCAGCCTGACAACAAGGGCATCGTATGGGGCGTATCCAGCTTCGGCCTGGTTTACAACAAAGATCTGGTAACTACGCCGCCAACCAGTTGGAATGATCTGTGGGATAACGAGCAATTCAAAGGCAAAACGGCATTATGGGATTACTTGTTCTATTCCTATATTTCACCTCTGATTGCAACCAAAGGTGAGGAGATCGGCGCATCCTACGACAATCCTGAACCTGCATTTCAATATTGGGCTGACCACAGTGATCAAGTCGGCACGCTCGTTACATCCAACGACCAGTTGAAAGCATTGCTCGAATCCGGTGATGCCCTCATTGCACCATTCAGCGCGCAAGTCGCCCAAACCTGGATCGATGGCGGTTCACCGCTGGCTGTAGCCTATCCGGAAGAAGGGGCAATATCGTTTCCGTACTCGCTCCAGGTCGTGAAAGGTTCGACGCCAGAACAAACACGCGTGGCGAGCGAAATTATCAACGAGCTGCTGAGTGCAGACGCGCTGACACGTTACGCCGAAGCAACTGGCACACCCGTGACCAGTACAGCCGCTGCTGTACCGGATAAATACAAGGATGATCCATCGTTCTCTGTTGAGACCCAGAGCAATGGCATCAATCCAGATTGGGACGTACTCGCTCAAAACAGCTCCGCATGGAAGGACTTGTGGGATCGTCTCGTGAAAACCAATCTTCAATAACATGGTCGCCTGGAACATAGACGAAATGATTACCAGGCAGAAATAGGAGGATCCGAGATGAGCAATGAGCACCAATCCGTCTCGATAGAGGCAAAGCATGTTACAAAAATCTATGACGGACGGGCTGCCGTCGATCAAGTCACGCTTCAGGTCAACAAGGGAGAGTTCGTCTCCCTTCTCGGTCCGAGCGGTTGCGGCAAAACAACGCTGCTTCGAATGCTGGGTGGGCTCGAACAACCCGACGACGGAATCATTCTGCTCGGTGGGCAAGATGTCACGGGTGTTCCAGCATACGGCCGGAACAGCAATATGATTTTCCAGCAGTTGGCACTGTTTCCGCATATGGATGTATTCAACAACATCGCTTATGGACTCAAGGTGAAAAAGACCCCAAAAGCAGAAATCAAACGCCAGGTCCATGAGATGCTGGAACTCGTACAACTTGGAGACTACAGCAGAAGGGCCGTGTCTCAGCTATCTGGCGGACAGGCACAGCGTGTAGCGATTGCGAGAGCATTAATCAACAAACCGGAAGTGCTGCTGCTGGATGAACCGCTCTCCGCGCTGGACATGCAGCTGCGTCTTGATATGCAGCGGGAGTTGAAACGCATTCAGCGGGAATTCGGCGGTACCTTCATCTTCGTCACACACGATCAGAGCGAAGCGATGAACATGTCTGATCGCATCGGCGTTATGCGTGCAGGTCGGCTGCTTCAATACGCAACGCCGGATGAAATTTATGAAAGACCTGCCGACAGCTTTGTTGCCAAGTTCATCGGGGATACCAACCTTTTGGAGGTTTCTGTTGTCGAGCCAGATTCAAATGGAATACGTGTAAGCATTCTGGGACATTCGCTGCTCGCAGGAAGCAATGAAGAACCTGCTTCGTTCCTGCCAGGGGCGAAACATTCCTTATCCATCCGTTACGAGTATATTCGTCTCGGGGAAGAGGCGGCCCATTGTGCAAACCAGTTGCAAGGTCGCGTTATTGAGAGTGTATATGGCGGGGCAAGTATCCGTTATGTCATTGAAACGCTGGATCAACTTCGCATTCAGGCGAGTGTACCGCATCAACGCGGAGGAACGCGATATTCCCCGGGCGAATCTGTCCAGCTGGGTTTTGACCCAGATGATGCTCTGCTGCTCGCAGACTCAGGCACGGGTGCGGCATCATGAGCCGGATTACCGACAAAGTCGTCGATGTATACTCGTCCGGCAATCGCAAATGGACGACCCAATTGCTTCTGCTTTTGCCCGCGCTGCTGTTGATGGGCATCGTGTATCTCGGAGGGTTGCTGATATTCGGAAGATACAGCTTCGATATATACGACAATGGCAAATTGGTCCGCGGCTGGGATTGGAGCACGTATCGGGATTTTTTGACAGATCCGTATTATTGGAAACTGATCGGAAATACGTTCCGCATTGCGTTCAAGGTAACCGCGTGGAGTTTGCTGCTCGCTTATCCGCTCGCATATTGCATCGCGGGCTTGAAGAAGCCGGGATGGAAGCAGTTTTTGCTGCTGCTTACGTTTCTGCCTCTGCTCGTGAGCGCGGTCGTGCGTTCCTATGGCTGGCAGCTGCTTCTGTCCAAGCAGGGCTTCATGAATTGGCTGTTCATTCATCTGGGTTTGACCGAGGAAGGCTTCAATATGATGAACAACGAGACAGGCGTAGTCATTGCACTCGTACACATCTTCCTGCCCTTTATGGTCTTTCCGATTCTGAATGTGCTCTCCCAGAGTGATGCTTCACTCAAGGCGGCTGCACATGATCTCGGAGCAGGAAGCTGGCGGACCTTTTTTACCATAACATTGCCGTTGTCGGCCAGAGGTATTGCTAGCGGAATCCAAATCGTATTTACCTTGTGCCTGACGGCATTCACGACCCCTCAGTTAATCGGCGGGGGAAGGGTAATGACGCTGCCGGTCTTCATCTACCAGCGAACACTGGACACTAACTGGCCGATGGCGGCAGTTGCTAGCTTGTTCCTGCTGGTGTCGTCCGTCGTGGTGTCGCTGCTGGTCAACAAAGGAGCGGAGTGGCTTATGTTCCGCCGTTCCCGGGAAGGAGGACGTGCACATGGTTAAATCGGGACGTGTGACAAAATGGCTACTCACGGTGTTCGTTGGAGCGGTCGCCATATACTTACTGCTTCCACTATTAATGATTGCATTTACTTCCATAGGCTCGGGTTCAGCAAGCAAATTTCCGCCTCAAGGGTTGACCTTGGAATGGTACGCCAACCTGAAGGAACAAACCCAGTTTCTTGATGCTTTCAAAAACAGCTTGATTGCTTCAGCAGGAGCTGTAATTTTGGCATTGGTGACGGGCACGCTCGCTGCAGTAGCCATCGTGCAGTATCCTTTTCCTGGTGCGGGATTGCTGCGAGCTTTCTTTGTATCGCCCATGGTCATGCCCAAAATCACATTGGGTATCGCATATCTAATTCTGTTCTCTAAAATGCACATCGCAGGCGGATTATTTGGACTTGTACTAGGCGAAGCCGTCATTGTACTGCCGTTTGTACTTACCATCGTGGGCAGTGCATTGGCCAACCTGAAGTCGGTCCATCGGGAAGCCGCGGCAGATCTGGGGGCAAGCCCGTGGCGGATCTTTTTTACCATTACGCTGCCTCAGCTCAAATTCGCCATGTTGTTGTCCGGATCGATCGCCTTTGTATTTACGTTTGATCAAGTCGAAGCTGCATTGCTGCTACTTCGTCAGGACAGCTATACACTGCCGATCCAGTTATTCCTCTATATGGAGAAGTGGCAGGATCCAACGATCGCAGCCGTATCGGTTGTATTGATTCTCGGCGCCTTGGCACTATTTTTAGCCATCAAGCTGGTGCTTCGCTCCATTCCGGGGCTCGAAGGATGGTTTGGAAGCAGAAAAAAATAAATGGAAGGAATTGAAAACATGAATCCACAGCAACCATCCGAAGGTTCAGGCTTAAACAGGGACCGCGCAGATGAAGTAATGAAAGCGAAGGGACTTCAAGCCCTTATCGCGACGACGCCGGAAAACATCCATTATGTCATCGGATCGCAATTGCGTGCCAGCAATTGGACGATGCAGATCTATGCCATACTACCCGCTGACCGTTCTGCAAGACCGTGCATCGTCATTCCGACGAATCGTCTTGGCGTCGTTGCTCAGTTTGGTATCACCAACGTTGACATTTTTGCTTATAGCGATTTCTTCGTTGAGGGAACGATTGAAGGCAAACCTTCCACCGCAGACATCGACCTGTTCTATTCCTTGCTGCAAACGACCGTGATTCACCAAGGAGCGACAGATGCCCTGTTTGCTGCGTTGAAACACCTTGGCATCGAGAACCAGCCTATTGGCATCGACGAAATGCGGATTGCGCCGGATATTATGGCACAGGTCCAGGACGCATTGCCAGATGGAGCTGTTGTACCTGCTTATAAATTGTTCAGGCATATCAGACTAGTTAAAACACCATTCGAAATCGAACGGCTGCGTCGCGCGGCAGAGGTCAATGAACGAATTGAGCAGGAGCTGATTCATCTGATCGCCGCAGGCGTGCACGAGAAGGAACTCGCCGATCATTACCGGATCGCCGTGATGCGTGCGGGCGGTACGCCAGCGATGACAGCCGTGGGAGCAGGACCGCGCAGTGCTCTGCCGCTGATCGAAAATTATTTCCACACGATCGAGCAGGGAGACCAGATCCGCTTCGATCTATGCATGCAGTTAGACGGGTACTGGGGGGATACGGGCCGTACCGTCGTTGCGGGTGAACCAACGGCCTGGATGAAAAAACATTTTCATGCGGTGAAGAGCGGTTGGGAAACTGCCCTAGAAGCTGTACGACCTGGTGTCAGAGCATCGGATGTATTTCATGCGGCGGTATCCCGCGTACAGCTGGAAGGGATCCCTCATTACCGGAGACAGCATGTGGGCCATGCGATCGGCCTCGAGCTGTATGACGACTTGACCATTTCCCCGGGTGACCAGCACATACTGGAGCCAGGTGTGGTTCTTTGCGTGGAAGTCCCTTATTACGAGCTTGGCGCAGGTGGCTTTCAAATCGAAGATACGGTTGTCGTGACGCCGGACGGATATGAGTTTCTGACGCATATGGAGCGCAAATTATTCATTAAATAACGAATCCCGGAAGGCTTCGAGCAAGCGATCAGGCAGCTGCCGATCAGGAGCTTTCCTGCCGAGAAAGTTGGAATTTCAATGATTCAGCAGGGAACCAAGACGTTTCGAAACATTAGCCTTGCGTTGTTTGCCGCAGGATTCGTTACGTTTGCGTTGTTATACAGTCTCCAACCTCTTATGCCGGAGATTAGTGCCGCATTTGACATTACTCCGGCACAATCGAGCCTGACGCTTTCCGTTTCAACGGTGGCCATGGCTATCACCATGCTGTTTATCGGCACGTTGTCTGATGCCCTTGGGCGGCGATTTATCATGACGGCATCCTTGGTGCTATCTTCCATCATCGCTATTCTGAGCGCATTCAGCCAAGGGTATGCTGACTTGTTGCTGCTCCGCGTCTTGCAAGGCGTGGCACTTGCGGGTCTGCCTGCCACGGCGATGACGTATTTGTCGGAAGAAATTGAACCTGTTAGTTTGGGGTACGCCATGGGGCTATACATCAGTGGCAACTCCATCGGGGGTCTGGCAGGACGTTTCATAAGTGGGGTCATCACGGACTGGTTCAGTTGGCGAGCTGCCATCGGATTTCTCGGTGTGCTCGGCCTATGTGCGGCTGTTGTTTTCTGGTTGGTCATTCCGCCATCGCGGAATTTTATCAAGACTTCTCCAGGAATAACCAAAGCCTTGCCTCTTCTATGGTCACAATGCCGGAACCCGCGGCTTCTCAGTTTGTATGGGCTGGGCTTCTTATTAATGGGAGGCTTTGTTACACTGTTTAATTACATCGGTTTTGAACTGACCGGTGCTCCCTATCATCTCAGCCAATCCTTGGTAGGAAGTCTTTTCGTTGTGTATCTTATGGGCACAGTCAGCAGTACCTGGATGGGCAGGCTTGCCGACCGTTATGGACGGTCCCATGTACTTAGCATTACCATTGCGATCATTCTGGCGGGTGCTATCTGCACCATGCATCCGGCATTATGGATCAAAATTGTGGGTCTCGGTTTGTTCGCCTTCGGCTTCTTTGGTGGACATTCCATCGCCAGCAGCTGGGTCGGTCTTGTTGCGGCACATCATAAGTCGCAGGCAAACGCCCTGTATTTATTCTTTTATTATGTTGGTTCCAGTGTTAGTGGAACTGGCGGGGGATATCTGTACAGCCATTTTGGTTGGATCGGCATTGTAGGCATGATCGGCGCGTATGCCCTGGCAGGCTTTGCACTATGCCGTTTTCTCCTGATTGGGCAAAAACAACAGACGACCGGCACTCCGATATACTGAGAGGCAACTAGAAATGTCAAAGATCAGAACGCCATTCACAAATGAAATCCATTGTGATTCGATTATGAAGGGTCGTTTATAGATTCTTGAAGAACATCACCGTTATGAGAATCTAAATATTATATTTGAACCGTTGATCTGTATTAAGATCGACGGTTTTTTGATGTGTACCTTTGATCTGTAAAGAAGTGGATTCAGTCCCCAGATCTCCTGGTTTGTTTTCTGGAACGTATCATTCGAGAAAGGCGTGATCTGCTAGTTTGTTGTCGCTCTCTGCTAGTTACACATCGAATTGTGGAGCGTATCATTAGATCCGTGCAGTATATATGCCTTCAGAAAGAATGAATATTCATTAATCAACCAGAACAGAGGAGAAATGCATCATGGATATGGGGTTAAATAACAAAACAGCGTTGGTAACAGGTTCCACGAAAGGAATTGGCAAAGCGATTGCCATCGAGTTGGCCAAAGAAGGGGTCAACGTACTCATTAATGGTCGGAATCATGAAGATGTTGAACGTGTCGTCGGAGAGATCAAGTCGGCGTACCCGAGTACTTCGCCTCAGAATGCGGCAGCTGATATCGTCAATGTTGCTGAGCGCGAAGCATTGTTTGCAAAGTTCCCGCAGGTTGATATTTTGGTAAATAACACCGGGATTTATGAGATCATGTCTTATTACGATGTAGATGACGCCGTGTGGGAAAAATACATTCAGACTAATGTGCTTTCCGCAAATGCACTGACCAAATTTTACATGCCCGCTATGCTGAACAGCGGATTTGGCCGGATCGTCTTTATAGCGAGTGAAGAAGCCGTGATGCCAGGTCATATGCCGCAATATGCCGTCACCAAGTCCATGCTGCTCTCATTATCGAAGAGTCTGTCCAAGCTGACAGTGGGAACGGAAGTAACGGTCAACACAATCATGCCTGGACCAACACTTTCGGAGAATGTACAACAGATCATCGAGAGCGTTTATCAGGATGAGAACATGACTTTTGAGGAAAAAGAAAAAACATTCATGGCTGCGAATCTCCCGCAATCCGAGCTGCAGCGTTTCATCAGACCGAGCGAGATCGGTAGACTTACTACATTCGTATGCAGCCCTTATGCAGCGCCATTTAAAGGTTCACCGATTCGTATGGATGGAGGAATGGTCCCTACGATTTACTAAACATATCAGCTTGAAAATGAAAGTATAACTGTTATTCTGGCTGCGTATATGTTCATTTTCAATGATCGGATGTTGGTACAAATTGTAGTTATTCAAATCATCTAGTGCTTGAAAGTCACATGTTGGCGAGCTTAAGGGCTCGCCTTTTTTTTCGTTAGCTGCACTTTGCTTCTGATATGCAGTTAACTTGTCTCACTGTACCGTTATCGTTGTATAAACAGTTGAAAGAGTATGATATCGCTGATCCAGAAGTTATCCTTGTCTTCTTAATTAACGGCCCTTTTCTAGTCGGACCTTAGCAATTTGTTGGAAGTCGCTATTTTGCGGCTTTTTTTGTTTTGACAGGACTATTCCTTTAGGAGGGGGATATCTATGTATTGGAGTATTGTGTACAACTTTCACGGTGACTTGCTGCTGCTATCTATATTTTTTAAATTGATTTTTGTTGTAAAACGGTTTTAAGTGCCGTAATCTTATTTTGATTGAAATATCAATTATATTAGTTATTAAAGTAACTTATTGAGAAATGGAGAATAAGCTTCGATGAAGTCATCTGATTTAACCCGTCCATTTTACTTTTTATGGACGACCCAGACTGCTGCGAATGCAGCAGACGTGCTTTACATCATGGCACTTACAGTGCTGGTCCTTGATCGAACTGACTCTCTTGTATCGGCAGCGCTTATGCCGCTAATGCGCAGCGGAGCCCAAATGCTGAGCAGTTTGATTGCGCCATTACTGATTAATCGTTTCAAGTTGTCCAACCTTCTATTGATGTCGCAAGTGGGACAATTTTTGTTATTCATTGGCTTGGCGGTTTATTTGCAGTTTAACGGAGAGGCTTCATCACTTGTTTTGGTGTTTTTGCTTGTATTCGTGATGTCTTTTCTCGATGGATGGACAACTCCGGCTCGTAATGCACTTGTTCCGCGTTTGGTATTACGTGAGCAAGGTCTGCTCAAAGCCAACAGACTGCTTAGCGTCAGCGACCAGATCGTGCAATTTGCAGGCTGGGGACTAAGCGGTATCATCGTTGCATTTATGGGAGCTAGCCCCACTTTATTGCTCACCGCTGTTATTTATGGTCTGGCCGCGGTATTTACGCTGGGTGTCAAAGAACCCGTGAGATCGGAAGTCGTCGAAAAGGAATTAGATGCATTTTCTAATCCCATATCGGAAATTGGCACATCCAAATGGCATACGTTAACTGAAGGCTGGAAAATGATATGGGAAACGCCTCGCCTGAGGGTGCTAACCTTTATGGACATTATCGACATGCTCGGAGCATCGATTTGGGTAGGCGCATTTACCCTTGCTTTTGTACAAGTTGCACTTGGTCAAGGCGAAGAATGGTGGGGATTTATTAATGCAGCTTATTTTGCAGGGACCATAGGTGGTGGTTTGCTGGTACTGGCACTGGCACGGATTATCGGTAACCGTTATGTATTGGTGATGATGATTGGTATGGCTGGATATGGAGTGCTGACCGCGCTTTATGCACTTAACACGCTGCCTTTTGTCGCTCTTATTTTAGTCATGTTAATGGGGCCATTCGCGGAACTCTCCGTGATTAACCGCCGCACATTGATTCAGCATAGTGTAGACAAACAGCTGCTGCCCAAGGTGTTATCTGCTCAAGCTTCACTTATGCATCTCGTATTTTGCATTTCGCTGCTGGGCATGGCTGGACTTGCCGAATACATCGGGATTGTGAATCTCTATTTGTTCGCGGCTGGACTAACCATTCTAGCACTTTTGGTAGGTTTGCTGAGCTACCGGGCTTTCCGGGACCAAGCCGATCATACTCATATAAGCGGGTAACATATGCCATGTACCATGATTAGAAAACGATAACGTTAATAAAAAATCACGGGCAGTCTGCGGAATGGCAGTCTGCCTTTTTTAATCATGAAATTTGAATCTGTTTGAATGATTTAAGAATTTAAGGATCTAAGAAGTTATGAGGTGTGAACGCTACTGACATACCGTGGTCAGTAGCGTTCATTTATGATTTACAAGGGTGGAAGCTTGTTCTGACCTAAAGTTGTTTTGGCATTGTATCTTTTATTGTAGAAAGGATGTACTTTAATGAATTTCGCTTCTGTACGTGTAATTACCGACGACGTGGATCGTCTTGTCGAGTTCTATGAGGAAGTACTGGGCATCACAGCGGAACGTCCCGCGCCAGTCTTTGCCGAACTCGTTCTGCCTTCGTGCACTCTGGCTATAGGTCACTCCCAGACAGTACCACTGTTCGGTGTTGGCTCCGCAGTGGCTGCCGATAATCGCAGTGTCATCCTCGAGTTCCGTGTTCACGATGTCGATGCCGAATACGAACGTTTGAAGCCTGTTGTTAATGACTGGGTGAAGGAACCGACTACGATGCCGTGGGGGAATCGTGCGATATTGTTCCGTGATCCCGACGGCAATCTCATTAACCTCTTCCAGCCAGTGAGCGAGGAAGCGATTAAACGGTTCAGCGGTAGAGGTTAAAAGTCTATCACTAGTTAACCGAAATCAAAGCAGCTGATCCATATGATCAGCTGTTTTTGATTTACTTCTAACCTAACGAAAGGATAGCGTCTGAGCTAGAGGTGACTCAATAATCTTGTTATATGAATAGCATGCCTATTGAAAATAGCTGCATCAAATCCATAATATTCAATTTATTTAGTAACTTTTTCCGTATTCGAGCGTTTAATAGTATGACTTTTAATAGATTGAAATTTGCGAGGGAGCGAAAGGGGAAGAAATAAAGAATGAATTTGAAAAAGAATATGTCCATAATCACGGCGGTAGCTGTACTTCAAGCATTTACAGTTGGTTCAGCGAGCGCACAAACCGTGGATCAAGGGGAAGCAGCAGTTGTAACGCCTGCCAAAGTAGAATCCGTAGAGGTCATGAAGAAAGAACAGCCGCTTACCGAGAATGAAGTGAAAATAAAAAGCAGCACATCATCAAAAGGTGAATCTACTGTAGAAGACACGGAAGCCTCCAAATCAGCAGTCGTGGAGACAACACCGGCGGCAGAAAATGATCCGGCTGCTGTTGATCAAGCAACAACAACGAATGAATCCGAGGAGGGTTCCGCGATCCAGGAAGGAACTGCCGAGGATGACAAGACGCCAGCTACGCCAGCTATTCCAGCTCAAGTAGAGCAGCCTGCAACAGGTACTGCTGCCGGAACGCCGGGTGGAGACCTTACATTGTACATGAACAGCAATAAAATGGAGCAGGATGGAAAATCGTATCTTGCAGGCCAGCCAATGACTGTCAAAAACGGTGTATCCTATGTTGCGATTCGTGCTTTGGTGGATCGTGTGGGATACGGAGTTAAATACGATAACAAAACCAAGGAGACCATCATTATCAGTGGTGACAATGAGCTCCGATTCAAAACAAACAGCAAGGTTTATACCGTTAATGGTGAGTCCAGAACGATGAAAGGCCCTGCGTATCAGCAAAAAAATACGTTTATGGTGCCTTTAACTTCCATTACTCAAGCTCTGAACATTTCCTACAAAGTGAATCAGTCGGCGAAAACCGTTGTGCTCAATTTACATAAGAAACCTGTTGCAAGCTTTGTGATTTCCCAAAAGGAAATTTTTGCGGGAGATACAGTGGATTATGTGACTTCCTATAGTTCTCCAAACGGTCTGGAGATCACGAGCGAACGCTGGACAGGTCGTCAGGATTCGTTTGATCAAGCGGGTACATATACCATTTCATATCAAGTTCAGGATTCAAACGGCCAGTGGAGTGATCCCTATTCGGTTACAATTCAAGTGTTGCAGCCTAATCTTCCACCTGTAGCCATGTTCACAACGGACAAGGACCAATATAAAATGGGTGAAAAAATAACGTACATGGATCAAAGTACAGATGATGAAGGCAAGATTGAGAAAACGGTTTGGGATAACAATCCGCTTGCATTCTTTGAACCTGGACCCAAAACGGTAACCTTGACCGTCACAGATAACCATGGTGCTACTGATACGTATTCCAAAGTCATAAACATAACCAATGAGACGTTATATAATTTCTCGGATTTTAATTTACTCTTCACTCCGGTTGGACAGAAATTTACCTTCAATGGTGGCGAAGTGACTTCCATGGAGAAAGTACCTTATACGTATAGGGATGAGGCAAGTCTGCTCATTCGCAGTAACAGTCCGGAGACGGTTAATACGGAAGGCATTGTGTACCAGGAGTCTTCTTCGGGGCAGACGCGCTTCATGATTCACCATGTAAACAATACAGGCAAACGAGTAAAAATGTATGTTATTGCAACAAATAACAACCCATATCCGGCAGTATTCGAGCAGCAAAATATGGGCTTCGCAGGACCTACACCGTTTGCTACTGTAGCCGGCAAATTGTCTATTGATAAATGGTTCAAGTCGATACAGACTGGAGCGGATCAAAAGAAAGAATATTTTGAACCAGGTGAAAGTAAACTGATTTTGACCGAACTCAATAAAACTCCGATGAAAGAAGGACAAGTAATCTCACTGTATTCGGATGCATTCAGCGATTATTCCCTGGATTATAACGTTATTCTGGTTGAAGAAAATAAAGACCCGTTCGAAGCGTTACCAACGCTGCCTGTGCTCGATCGTGATGGTGTGCACAACCGTGGCACATACCCGAATGCAACTCGTGTTATAACGTACGACCAGCAGGTGGGAGGCACACCAGCGCGATTGCCCCTTGGAGACAATGCCAGTGACCCGAATTTGGTTGGAACGGATCCGATGGCTTACACGGATGCATCCAATGCAGGTAACTTTGGGGTGTTATACAAAATCACGTTAAGCAATGTTGCTCCGCGTACACTGATCTCGTTTAACCCACGTGGAGGAAAGTACTTTGGAGTAGCTCTTGTTAACGGTCAAGTTGTACAAATTGTCGATGGTAGCTTATCGATCAACACGTCCAGTGAACAAAGCGTACTATACCGAACAGGATCCTCTTCGGAAAGTGTAACGATCCTTTTCTCAGCAGCCCCAGGAAGCAACCTGCCAGTTAACCTGCTCTTTACACCGCTCCCAATGGAGAAGTAGTGTAGTTGATCTTATGGACCAGAGTGATAACAAATAATTTATTTTGCTTAAGCATGGAAAGAAGGACTCCTTAGGGAGTCTTTTCTGTTATACAATCGCTGTTAGAAGAATTTGACGGCAGGGTAGTAGAAAAGTCTGTTAAAACTAAATTATCTCTATTACGAACGATATAGGGGGATAACAACGATGGCATTTCCTGATCCAACATGGGCAAGGTTAGGATTTATGGAACCACCGGATTTTCATAATTCCGGCCATAATATTGGAGTAGTAATCATTGATAAAATGAAACCCCATCATACAATTCGCCACTTGGATGACCGAATTAAGTACGTAACTGTCGAAAATGATTTAACTATAAATTGCAATAATATTGCATTCCAATCTTCAGGTGAGGTAGATGAGGAAGTCGGTGAACATGGCTTGATGACAATATTAACCCTTGCTCATAAACCTTTCTTTTTAGAAGGAAAAACACATGTAGGTCTTTCTCCTGCTGCAAACTTCATTGTGCTTGACCATGGTGCTTTCAGAGAAGGTGAAGGTGAGCGTTTAAAATATGGAATGGATTGGGTCCTGAAACAGCCAAACTGGAATATTAAAATTATTTTATGCACAGGTTGGCATGCTTCGGATAATCCTGTACTCCTACAGAAAACTCATAAAAATTCAACAGTTCAAGCTTTAAATTCTGCAGTCCAAAGAGGTTTGATGGTCATCTGTTCAAACGGTAATACCAGATTGGGCAACATTATGCCGCCTATCGAATATTTCACTGTGGGCGGCTTCAATGATCGTGGGAAGGCGGAGCGTCACCTGCATTTGCCTTATCCCGATGAGCCGTTTGGCAAGAATGGAGATGGTCATTTCAGGCCAGATATTCTAGCTCCAAGAGTATACCTAACGCTTCCTTTCTGTGAATCCAAGGAGAGAGAAGAACAGGTATCATATTATTGGGGAACTTCCGGTGCAGCAACACTCGTAACGGGTATTGCTGCGTACTTATTTTCTAAATATCCCGAATTAGATTCAAAAAACTTACGTAGTAAATTGATTGAAAATGCTGATCCAATAGAAGATTACAAAAATAATGCACCAAGAATAAATGTAGGTAATGTAATTCATAGTTTAGAAATGCAGGTCAACCTTAAAAAAGCAAACCCATGTGTATCGAGTGTCCGTATTGCTGGCCATGACCATTCTATAGAATCTTTAGATGATATTGAAAGGGGGTTAGCTTTATCCAAACTTGTTCAACAACAAATCGTAACTCGACAAGAATTATGGAAGTATGCTGAAGATGAATCCGATGTAGTAAGAAAAATTGCAGTCTACGCCTTAGCTAAACCAGAAAACGAATATGAGAGAAGGCTCTATTGGAAACGATTAAGCCAGGAAAGCGAGGGAGGAGTGCGCGGTTGGTATGCGCACGGATTGTTACAAAATACGAATGAATCTGAAGTATCCAAGTGGATTCCATGTTCCACAGATAGCAATTGGGCAGTCCGTTGGTCTGTTAGTGAATACTTAGCTAGATATGTTGAATCCTTTCCTCAATTGGAAAAGACGCATGATCCGGATTTGATTCAAGAAAAGGCAAGTAAGGTACTGCAGTGGTTAAAAAAATCCAAGGATTTAATGTGAAGAAGAACAGGATTGAAAACGGTCTATAAAACTCGCTAATAGGACGTAAAGATCTCCATAAGATGGACCAAGCTCGGCAGTTCCAGACCGTTTCCCTTTAAATGTTACATATCTTTCATATTGAATTGCATACGTGCGAGCATGTCTGTCATCATGGCAACTTCTTCCTCACTGAAATCAAGCAGCATCTGATGAACGAACTGGTTACGATCCTGTTTGAAGTTGGCTATATGTGTGAGTCCTTGTTCCGTTAACCGAACGAAGGTTTCTCTTTGGTCAATGGGATTTCGTCTTCTTGATACGAGACCATCTGCTTCCAGCTGCTTCAAATGGCGTGTAATGGCAGCACTGTCGATATGAATGGCTTTTTGCAAATGGCTTTGAGTCACCTCTTCATGAATATAGAGATGGTACAGCAGAACATATCGTGAGGAACTGATCCCCGTACAACGTTCAAATTTGGGTTTCAGCTGATTACTTATATTTTTAAGTAGAATTAGTAGGTTTTCTTGCTCCAATGAACAATTCATGTGTGCCCCTCCTTGAATGGTGCCGAATATCCTGGAAAAGCAGCCTGGTAACCAAGGCACATCTCTTCCAAGACATTCAGCAGCTAAAGGCAACTATATCACAATGTGATGGCTGTTCGCATTATGGCATGCAGCTCATTTGATTTAAGCCCAGAATGTAGTTTCTTCTGCGGGCAGGCGGTAGGAGGTATATCCCTCGCTCGCTGCTTTACCGATGGTCAGCAGCATCACTGGTACATAACGTTCTTTATCCAATCCAAACACTTCGGCAATTTGATCTTTTTCATATCCACCAATTGGATTGGTGTCATATCCATGCGCACGGGCAACCAGCATTAATTGCATGGAAACCAGACCGGAGTCAAGCATAATGACATCGTTCATTTCAGCATCAGACATGTTGTTATAGATCGGTTTGAATGCATTCAACTGAAAGTCCTTAACAGCTTGCGGCATTAATCCGAGCTCAACGGCTTTTCCATAAATGTTTTCGGCATAATCAAAGTTGTTTTTGTCAGCAAACACGGCAATAACAGCTGAAGCTTGAGCTACTTTTTCTTTGTTGAAGCGGGACAGTGGCACAAGTTTGTCTTTTCCCTCTGGTGTATCCACAACAAGGAAACGCCAAGGCTGCATGTTAATGGAGGAAGGAGCAGTGCTCGCTTCGTTGATCATTTGAGTCATTTCTTCTCTGGTAATTTTGACGGATGGATCATAAGTCTTAATCGAGCGGCGTCCGTATATAATTTCATTAAAATCGTTTGTTTTTTGAGATGGTTTCATAATCATTTCTCTCCCTTTATCTAATAGTTGATGCATCAATATTTGACTAGTCAATAGTTGATATGTCAAATATAATTGAATTCTTGAATCATTTCAACCTTTTTATTATGTTAAAATATGCTAAACCATAAGATGAACGATTGTATTGTTCAGTTGCACAATAAGAAAATAAGCCTTTGTCGAATGTAGTTGATTAGAATTGAACTGGTGAATTTAAAGTGATTAAAAGAAGAGGGGATTGTCGAAATGAAGACAATTAAGGCTATGATGGAGCATCTGTACTGGGCCGACGGACGCATCTTGGACGCGCTTCAGAAAAGTGAGACGAAGAACAAAGGCCTGTTAAAGCTAGTTAGGCATGTCGCGGTTGCAGAACGTGTCTGGCTATCCAGATTGCTTGGCAAGGATAGCGGGCAGTATTCGTTATGGGAGGAGGCAGAAGACCTCTCGGTGATCCGGTCGATGTTCGAAGAAAACGCCAAGCAATATCGCGTCTATATGGAAGGACTTGATGAATCCCGGTTGGACGAGATGCTTGACTACGTGAACCAGAGCGGGGTTCTCTTTCAAACGTCTGTCCGGGACATCCTGTCACAGGTTATCTTACATGGGCAATATCACCGGGGACAGATCAACCAAGCGCTTCGAATTGAATCGGCAGAGCCTGTTCAAATCGATTACATCACGTTTGCGAGGCTATAAGAGAAGCTAACACTCAATAGATTGAAAGGAACGGTAGCTCAATAAAACGAGAAAATTTACCGGAATGACAGCCGACAGCTTAACGCTTTGAAAAAAATAGCAAGGAGCTTCTGTTACTAGCTCCTTGCATAGTTATTCGATCATTACTCCAAAATCGACTGAGCCCGCCTTCTAATCTAAGCGGCGCAGCGGTTTTTTTATTTGCAAAGCATCACTTTTTGAAAGCAGTGTTTCTTCAGAATGCCAAGATCAGTAAGATGAGCTTAGACAATTCCTTTCTCCATCGCTTTACTGATCAGCGTAGCAAAAAGGCTGTTAGACCAAGCGAACCATTCACGTGAAAAATCGGAGGGATCATCGGGGTGGAAGCCTTCATGCATATACCCGGTATCTGCATCAGTCCTGATCAGCATATCAATTAATTCTTTCATTTCCTCATCATTATCTGCTGTTAGTGCCTGCATAGACAGTGCCATATGCCACACATAACCTCCTGGCGTATGCGGACTGCCAATGCCTTTGGCATGTTTACCCTCGAAGTAGAACGGGTTGTCGAAACTAAGAGCAAATCGGCGGGTGTTTTGATATATTTCATCCTCCACCCCTACATAACCAATATAAGGAATAGATAGTAATCCCGGTGTGCCAGCATCATCCATCAGGGAATAATTCCCGAATCCATCCGTTTCATAGGCGTAGATTCGACCGTATTTCGGATGATTCACAATCCCGTACGTCCGGATGCCGAAGTCAATTTCCTTGCGCAGCTTTGCTGCTCGGGCAGCCAGTCTTTCGTCTTTATAGATAACGCTGGCGATCTCACGGATATACTCGAGAATCACCACAGCGAACATGTTGGAGGGGATGTTGTAGCCGAATTCGCAGCTGTCATCACTCGGGCGGAAGCCCGACCAGCTCATGCCGGTGTAGTTGACAGGCATGCCGCGTCCGTTATTGTGCAACGTCTCCGTATCCTGAAGCGTCTGCCGGATAAAATGGTAGGACGACTTCTCTCCGTGGTACTGCTCCGTTTCAATAACGTTCACAATGGAGCTGAGTGCTTGGTAGCATTCGGTATCGAAGATATCGGTTTGCTCCGCTTCCTTCCAGTACATATAAGCCAGCTGAACGACAAAGCAGAGGGAATCCAGCTCGTATTTGCGCTCCCACATCCAAGGATTTAAATTGCAATCATCCGTAGCCCGGTAATGCTTGTCGCTAGCTGTTTCATTAAATGCATTCGTGTACGGGTCGATATTCACATAGAACATCTGCCGGGCAATCAGGCCGCGGAGAATCCGCTGAAGCTCAGAGTCGTGTTTGGCAAACGGAATGTAGTGGCGCACCTGCTCTGTAGAATCGCGCAGCCACATGGCTGGGATATCGCCAGTAAAAACAAAAGTAGTGCCGTCTTCAAGCAGTTTGGTTGTCGTCTCAAGTGTATTAGGGAAGCAGTTGCGGAACAGCTTTTGCAATTTGGGATGATGGGCAAGGCGTTCGTCGGCCTCATTCAAATACTCGGTAATGGAAGATGGCAGGTTCATAGTCAAACTCCTCCTACATAGTTAGGGTAAGGTTGCACGGTTCATATTAGAAATCTTCTGATATCATCCGTGCGTGGGGTAGCCTTGGCATTCGTAGCAAATGTTTGCATACTTGTCTGTTGATCACAATATGTAACTTTTGCAGCGTGAAGGGAGGTTCATAATTCACACATTATAGCCATCTTTCATCTAGGGGTATTTACATCATGGCAAGCCGAAAAGTACCGCTGCAGCGGGGTTTTACGCGCTTTTTAATATGACAATGCACAACCTACATATTTACGGTGTCAGCTAGGTTTCACTAGAATTTGAATTGTAAGCGCTAGCATAGGAGAGGTCAGCTAAATGCAAAGCGGATACAAATTTATTTTATGTAACGAAAAAAACCATAGAGAGGAGTGGGAGAATGAAGGTGAGTCATGCTGCAGTATCCGTAAAACCTTCATTAAAGAACAAATCCCTTGGCAAAAGAATCTGGAAAAATTGGGAGCTTTATTTGTTCATGCTTCCCGCGTTGTTGTATTTCCTCGTTTTTCATTACGGCCCGATGTACGGCATTCAGATTGCTTTCAAGAATTTCGTACCTTCAAAAGGAATTACAGGCAGTGAATGGGTTGGCTTTGACCATTTTGAACGATTCTTCAATTCCTATTTCTTTTGGGATCTGCTCTGGAACACGTTCAGCATCAGCTTCTATGAACTCGCGATTGGGTTTCCACTTCCGATTATTCTGGCGCTAGCCTTTAATGAGGTGCGGAACGGTCCGTTCAAGAAATCGGTTCAGACGGTAACCTATGCTCCGCATTTCATTTCCGTCGTTGTTATGGCGGGGATGATCATTACTTTTCTTTCGCCTTCCAGTGGAATGATAGTCCGGTTCATCGAATTCCTGGGCTTTCAACCTGCACAATTTCTGACGGACCCGGCCTGGTTTAAGACGATTTATGTTTTCTCGGGTGTCTGGCAGAGTACCGGGTGGGGTACGATTATTTATCTCGCGGCTCTGTCTGGCGTAGATCCCCAGCTGCATGAAGCTGCCATTATGGATGGAGCGAGCCGGATTAAACGGATGCTGCATATCAATCTGCCGACCATTGTACCCACGATTACAATCATGCTGATCTTAAATATGGGGAATATCCTGGGCCTTGGCTTCGAGAAAATTCTGCTGCTGCAGAATTCACTCAACATGGAAGCTTCCGATGTAATCTCCACCTATGTCTACCGCGCCGGTCTGGTGGATGCCCAGTATAGTTTCTCAACGGCTGTTGGCTTGTTTAACTCGGTAATCAACGTGATTTTGCTTGTTACTGTCAATCAGATTGCCAAACGTACCAGTGAGAATAGCCTCTGGTAGAAAGGAGTTGAGGTCTTTGGTTACTGCCATGAAAGAGTCCAGAGGGGACAAGCTGTTTGTGATTTGCACCTATATTTATTTGGTTCTTGCTCTGCTTGTGGTTCTCTATCCGCTAATCTATATTCTCAGTGCTTCCATCAGTTCACCGCAGGACGTCAATTCGGGAGCCATGTGGCTGTTTCCGAAGAATGTGACACTGGATGGCTACAAGCTTGTTTTCGATAATCCGAAGATATGGAATGGTTATTTGAACACGATTATCTATACGGTGGTAGGGACATTGGTCAATCTCGCCGTTACTCTGCCAGCCGCGTATGCGCTTAGCAGATCTGATTTTGTCGGGCGTAATCTATTCATGGGTCTCATTCTGTTTACGATGTTCTTCAGCGGCGGGCTCGTGCCGACGTATCTGCTGGTCAAGAATCTCGGACTCATCAACAGCATGTGGGCATTGATTCTGCCGGTGGCTGCTTCAGTTTGGAATATTGTTGTGGCCCGCACCTTTTTTCAGACAACTATTCCAAAAGAGCTGCAGGAAGCGGCTCACATCGATGGCTGTACGAATCTGAAGCTGTTCATCCGCATTATTCTGCCATTGTCAGCACCCATTATAGCCGTCATGGCTCTATTCTATGGAGTAGGCCACTGGAACAGTTATTTCCCGTCCCTGATCTATTTGAATGATGAAGCCAAATATCCGCTGCAGATGGTTCTGCGCCAGATCCTTGTTCTTCAGGAGATGTCGGCTGAAACCACGGGCGCTTCGATCAATAGTGAGGTAGCGACCGCCATGAATAACAAGGCTGAAACGGCATCACTAATCAAATATGGAGTCATTGTGGTCTCCACGCTGCCGATCGTGGCGGTGTATCCATTCCTGCAGCGTTACTTTGTCCAAGGGGTCATGATTGGCTCTGTTAAAGGTTGAACCATTAGAATGTGTATATAACAAGGGAGGAATTATTCATGCAGACCACACGCAAACCATGGAAGCTTCTGTTGTCTTCGGCTCTAGTTCTTACACTGCTGGCAGGCTGCGGCAATGCTGACAAAGGAGCAGGAGATAACAGTACCGGAGCGGTTGCTGTGAATAAAGAGGGTTTCCCGATTGTCAATGAATCCGTAACTCTTACGCTTATGGCGCCGGATGTAGGGATTCAGAACTGGGAGAACATGAAAGTGCTCCAGCAGATGCAGGAGAAGACAGGCATTAAGCTGGAATACAGGAATGCACCGAAGGACAGCTTCGAAACCAAGAAGAATCTGGTGCTTGCCAGCGGGGATTACCCGGATATTCTCTATGCTGCCGGTTTGACTACTGCGGAGCAGATGAATTATGGAGAGCAGGGTATCCTCGTTCCACTGGAGGATCTGATTGAAGAATACGCTCCGAACTTCAAGGCCTTGCTGGATGAGAACCCGGATGTCCGCAAATCCATTACAGCACCGGACGGGCATATCTACTCTTTGCCGGTAGTCGAACTCAGTCAGCATTGGTATCGCAACCCAATGTGGTACAACGGGGACTTCCTGAAAGCGTTGAATATTGACAAGCTTCCCGAAACGACAGAAGAGCTGTATACCTACCTGAAGCGTGTGAAGGAGGAAGATCCGAACGGTAACGGTATCGCCGATGAAATTCCGATATCCTCGGTGACAACACCTGCTGCCAACCTCCGTGATATTCGCACCTGGCTGCTTGGCGCCTTCGGTATTTATGAAGAAGAAATATACGTGGATGATAACGATAAGGTGCACTATACACCGCTTGAAGAAGGATATAAGGAATATTTGACCTATATGAACCGTCTGTGGTCCGAAGAGCTGCTGGATCATGAGAGCTTCTCGCAGACGGCAGAGCAAAAAAAGGCTAAGGCACAGAACAATCAGGTCGCCCTTTTCTCCGACTGGCATGCCTACATGTCCAAAGGCGGAGAGCCTTCGACGGCAGATCCGATGTTTGCACCGGTCCGCAGCGAATCGGTTGATGCTCCGGCGATTGCGAAGAACAGAGGCATTACTACGGGTGCCTTTGCCATTACGGAGAGCAACCCGGCGCCGGAAGCCTCCATGCGTTGGGTGGATTATCTCTATTCCTACGAAGGTGCCATGTTCTTCAATAAAGGGCCAGAGGGCATTCTCTGGGAAT
This sequence comes from Paenibacillus sp. PvP094, assembly GCF_040546835.1. Taxonomy (NCBI): domain Bacteria; kingdom Bacillati; phylum Bacillota; class Bacilli; order Caryophanales; family Paenibacillaceae; genus Paenibacillus; species Paenibacillus sp. PvP094. Next base: position 4,877,044 of record NZ_JBEPOM010000001.1, read on the forward strand.
ACACCGACAAAGAAAACCGGGTCAAGAAATACTTGCCTGTACCGGACGGAAAGGAAATGGAAGATTATCGAGCCACTCTGACACCTAACTACGGTATTCCTGCTCCGACCCTGTCCATGGATGATATTAGTAAAGGGCTGAAGACAGACTTTGATCTCTGGGTAGAGGAGGAAACTAAGCATAAACTTCTCGATAAAGGCGCTCGGATTCCGTTCCCAACACTGTTCCTGACCGTGGAAGAGCAGACGGAAATCAGCAACCTGAATTCGGATTTGAGCACTTACGTGAAGCAGATGGAAGCGAAGTTCATCACCGGTGCAGAGCCGCTTACCAGTTGGGACAATTATGTGGCTACCGTTAAGAAAATGGGCGGAGAGCGTGTGGCTGAAATTAATCAGGCTGCGTATGACCGCTGGAAATCTAACTAATCAAGCCTCTGCGCAAACTATACATTGAACATGTATCCCAGGAGGAACAGACATGCAAATAACGAGACACCCGAACAATCCCATAGTCGTCCCGGGCGGCTATGAATGGCGCAAGGTTACGGTCTTCAACCCGGCGGTCATCATAGATAACGACAAATTTTATATGATTGAGCGCACTGCAGGCTCCCTGACTCCATGCAAGAATTATCTGGGGCTGCTGGAGAGCGATGACGGCGTTAACTTCACCCACGTGAAGGATGAGCCCATTGTGACGCCCGATATGCTGGGTTTTCCTTATGGTAGTGTGCAGGACCCTCGTATTGTCAAAATTGATGGAACCTTCTATCTGAACTATGCCCTGCGTCCCTGTGCCATGAGCTATTATCCTACCGGAGCAGGTGTCCCCCTGCGCTCTATTCCCGAATATCCGGACGGCTGGGGGGAAGAGGAGGGACACTGGTTGACCCGGTCCTCCATTCTGAAATCAGATAATCTCCTGGATTGGGAGTTTGTGGCGGATACGACGCCTCTTGATATTAACGACCGGGACAACATTCTGTTTCCTGAAAAAATAGGTGGCAAATTCGTGCTGCTGCGCCGCCCCGAGGAATATGTGGGAGAAGGCTACGGTACGGATAAGGCGGCCATGTGGATTACCTACTCCGAGGATCTGGTGAACTGGGAAGAGCCCAAGCTGCTCGCCACCGCCGGAAACTTGTCCTGGGAATCGCGGAAAATTGGGGGCTCGACGCCTCCAATCCGGACCGACAAGGGCTGGCTGGTGCTTTATCACGGCGTTGATGAAGATATCGTCTACCGCGTGGGAGCAATGCTGCTGGATTTGGAGCAGCCTGAGAAAATCATTGCCCGGACCCATCATTTCATTATGGAGCCGGAGACGTACTACGAGAAATTTGGATTCCAGATTCCGAATGTGATCTTCCCGACAGGAAACGTGGTCAAAGACGGACTGCTCTATATCTATTACGGCGTAACGGATACAGCGATCGCTCTCGCCACGGTTCCTCTGGATGAACTGGTAGAGCATATTCTTCGGGAAGGGCAGTAAGCAGGGCCAACTTGGTTAGTGATTCCAGGTGCTTTGCGGGGGAAGAAGAAAGCCCGGAATTAAATGGGCCTTTTCACAACAGTCCCCTTCAAAGCATGTTCTTTACGGTATTGCCCTGGTGTCAGACCGATTTCTTTTTTGAACTTGCGGATGAAATTCGGCGTATCCAAATAACCGACCTGCTCGATAATTTCCTTGAGCGGTGCGCTAGTGTTCTCCAACAGCCGGATAACTTCATCCACACGTTTATGCCAGATATATTGTGTGAAATTGCTGCCAGTCTTTTCTTTGAAACTCCGGCTCAAATAAGAGGTTGAAATGGCAAACTTAAGCGCCACATGTTCCAGGCTGAGTGTGTAGTCTGCGAACTGCTCGTCCACGTATGCCAGAATGTCATCCATTAACGACGATTCGCTAGTCTCCGTATTCCGCTCGACCTGCATGCATATGTCAGCGGCCAGAGAGAGCAGGCGGCTCTCCAGCTCTTCCAGCGTTTCAAAAGAGGTCAATTCCGGCATATTGGCGAACACACTGTCCATCCCAAGTTCGGAGGCCGTGCGCAGAAAAGCGTTCAGCAGTTCGAAGCAGATGCAGCGCAGCAGATGAACCTGCAGCGGCTCGTCTTTGATCATCTCGATGGTATCAGCAATCATCTGGACGGCTACGGGTTCGTTGCCCTGTTTCAGACTCTGCTCCAGCTTCAACATGGATTTGCGCGGAATCCAGAAATTCTCGGTGGCGGAAGGGTTCAGCTCTGCAAGCTGCTCAAAGTAGGTTACCTGTCCGCTGCGACGGATCATTCGGTGTTCCAATGCCGCAGCAGCTTCGATAAACGATTGGTTAAGACGGCTCAGATCGCTGTATGCCATACCGACACCGATGCTTAAGGACAGCTGCGAGTGCTCGCGAATGATCGTTTGAATGCCTTCAATAACCTGCTCCATTCGGGTCTGGACCAGCATGTCCGCTTCTCCGGGAAGTGAAATGATCAGGGCAAATTGGTCCTTAACCGAAAATTCCACACCAAAGACCTGTGCACCAGAAGTGGGCAAGCACACATTGCTGAGGATCTCCTGCAGGAGATGTCGTTCCTGCCAGGACTTGCTGCCCGGCTTGGTGTCATCCCAGGACAGTATAGCTGAGAAATAGAGGCCTTCTCCCTGAGGATGCCTGAAGCCGGTACTGAAGATCATCTGCTCAATCTCAGGGTCGTCCGGTTTGCCGTGCTTAAGCAGCAGCAGCATACACTGATTGCGGACGAAAGGCTCCTGTAAATTTATTTTGGCACTGTAATCGTGGAGAGTCTGCCGGATCCATTCCCACTCATTGCGAACCCTGGGAGCATCCTTGCCGCTGCTTTTCAGCTTGGCGAATTCCATCAGATCCCTGATCGGGTGGTACTGCCGTTTGGCCAACAGCAGTGCCGCAGCTATTCCAGTGATTACTGTAATACAAAAGACAATTAATATCAGGGTCTGAACATGGGCCACACGGCTGAAAAATTGGAAGCTTGGCATCGTGGTCACATAGGTCCATCCATTTTCTTCCGATTGCACCGAAACGACGGAGTGTTGTTCCCCGTCCAGCTTCAGATTATGAATTCCAGGCTCAAGTCCGGATATCTTCTCAAGCTCGTTCTGGGGAAGGGTGACGCCATGGCTGTTTGCGGTCAACACCTCTCCGGTAGGACCGAATATATAGCTGCTCCCCGTGAAGTCACTCAAAATCGAATCCATAACTCCGGTAAGCTTGGATTCTTTCATTAAATAGACAACCGTTCCATATGGATAGGGGTCATTCGGTTTAATGGGTACGAGCATGACAAGCATGGGATCCGTCCGGGAATTAATGGTTACATTTTCCGCGGGACGTACCAGCGGTTGTCGGATTTCATTTAAGTCCTGCCGCAATTCTGCAGGGGTCCAGCGTTCAAATTGATAGAGCGTATCGAAGGTAACATGAAGATCAGCAAGACCACGGTGAGAATAGATGTTGGAGTCGTTATGGAAATACAGAAGCAGGTCCTCGGCAATGTTGCTGCTGGCTTTGTAATTCGCCAAGGCTTGTATCGCCTCCATGCTGTAGTAGGGATCCTTCACCATGTATGGGGTCAAATACTTGTCATAAGCGATTCGCCCGGCTATTTCCTGAAGCTCGTTCATACGGGTATCTATGGTGTTCTTCACCTGATTCAGCTGATTAACATTGGATTGTTCAATTTCGACACGAAGGCCCTTGACAGCGTTTTCATATACGAAAATAGTAACCCCTGTTAGAGGAATGAGAAATATGAGGATGTAGGAAAACGCATATTTCAGAAGAAGTCTTGATTTGAAATGATTCCAGCTGAGTCTGAATTGGTTGAGCAAGGATGGCTTGATTGCCGAATTAGCCATATAGTTGTCCCTCCCGCATTTAAAAAGTTCGAATTAGTCATTCTGGAATATAAATTAATGTTCTGTTCTGGAGTATACTTAAGTCAGTATAAACATTATAACATTATAATCTTTGGAATAAAGTAGCACGTCAGGTTTATTTTTAATAGAAGGAGGTACAGGTTTCATGAAATGGATCCAATTTTGAATTTTGCATGTATACCTGGGTCGAAGAAGGAGATGGGATGATTGGGCACAGAGAATGTGCTGCGCAATTTGCAGCTTGTTGACGGGCGGATCATTGATATCGCCATTCAGGACGGGGTCATCACTGACATTACACCGTCAGGCCAGGCTGGGGAAGCTAAGAGAGGTCAAGACTGTTCCGGGTTATATGTGTCTAGCGGATGGATTGATCTGCATGTGCATGCCGTGCCGGAGCTTGATCCTTATGGCGATGATATCGACGAAATTGGTGTGAAGCAGGGAGTAACCACGCTCGTGGATGCCGGAAGCTGCGGTGCAGATCGGATCGGTGCCTTGTACAATGCCAGCCTGAAGGCTGAGACGCGGATGTTTGCACTATTAAATATTTCGAGGATCGGGCTTGAACGGACAGATGAGCTGTCACAGCTGAAATGGATAGACCGGGCAATGGCCCAGGCAGCAGCAACGGCGTATCCTGATTTTATCGTTGGTCTGAAAGCACGCATAAGCCGAAGCGTCGTCAAAGACAACGGCATTGAACCGCTCAAGCTGGCACGCATATTGTCCGAAGAAACGAAGCTGCCGCTCATGGTTCATATTGGTTCCGCTCCGCCTGCAATCTCCGAAGTATTGGAGCTATTACAGCCGGGCGATGTAATTACCCATTACCTTAATGGCAAGTCCAATAACCTGTTTCATGAGGACGGCACACCATTACAAGGACTGATTGATGCTGCTTCCCGTGGAGTTCATCTGGATGTGGGCCATGGCACAGCGAGCTTCTCTTTCCGGATTGCAGAACAGGCCAAAGAGGCCGGCATTGAGCTGAATACAATCAGTACGGATATTTACCGCGGCAACCGTCTGAACGGGCCAGTGTACAGTATGTCCAATGTGCTGACCAAGTTTCTCGTTCTTGGCTACAGTTTGGAAGAGGTCATCCGCGCGGTTACAATCAACGCAGCAGTATGGCTCGGCAAGCCGGAGCTCGGACAGATTAGGGTGGGGCAGCAGGCGAACCTGACTTTGTTTGCTCTGGAAGCAGGTGAGAAGCAGCTTAAGGACTCGGAAGGCGATGTTCGAATTGCACAGCACTATATTAAGGTTAAAGGAGTCTATGCTAATGGATCACTCATTACAAGCTAGATATGGACTGAAGCGTGTGATAAATGCCAGTGGTAGAATGAGCATTCTTGGCGTTTCTGCACCAACGGATTCGGTCATGGAGGCCATGAAACAAGGTGGACAACAGTACGTGGAAATCGCGGACCTTGTAGACAAATCGGGTGAATATATTGCACACCTGCTTGGTGCGGAAGGGGCAGCTGTTGTGAACTCGGCGTCCAGCGGCATAGCCCTGTCAGTGGCAGCCATGGTGACCGGCGGAGATCCGCGGCTTAGTCTTCGTCTTCACCAAGAGCCGATAATGAAAAACGAAATTATTATGCTAAAAGGTCATAACGTGCAATATGGAGCACCTGTTGAAACCATGGTTTTTCTTGGCGGCGGCCGGGTTGTGGAAGTGGGATACGCCAATGAAGGCCGGCAGGAGCATATTGAACAGGCCATCGGTGAATATACTGCGGCTATTCTCTATGTCAAATCTCACCACGCTGTCCAAAAGAACATGATTTCTGTGGAAGAGGCCTGGGAGGTAGCACAGCGCAGAGGGGTTCCGCTAATTGTTGATGCCGCAGCAGAAGAGGACCTGTCCAAATATGTCCAGTACTCAGATTTGGCGATTTACAGTGGCTCCAAAGCGATTGAGGGCCCCACCTCTGGGATTGTTGCTGGTAAAAAGAAATACGTCGAGTGGCTTAAGATACAGCTGCACGGGATCGGCCGCAGTATGAAGGTTGGTAAAGAGACTACCTTCGGGCTGCTTCAGGCGCTGGAGGAATACCAGAACAAGGCCGATAACAGCGAACGGGAGAAGCAGGCGCTGGAGGATCTTCAGCTGCTCGCTGAGATTCCTGGGGTTTCAGTTCGTATCGTGCAAGATGAAGCGGGCAGAGCGATCTACCGTGGACGCATCCAGGTTGATTCCAATGTTGCAGGAATGGATGCGAAGGATGTGAATGACCAGCTGCGTGAAGGTGAAATTGCGGTATATACCCGAGACTATGGCGTTAAGCAAGGTTATTTCGATATTGATCCAAGGCCGCTGCAAGGTGATGATCTTCAGGTCATTATCACAAGAATACAAGAAATCGTGGGAGGTGAGCGTAAATGAGTCATATACAGCAGCGATTGTATAAAAACAGGGCCGCACTTAATGTACTGGCTGGCAGTATCGGGAACGCTAAGGAAGTATTCGAAGCTGCAGAAGGATATGTACTGATAGGTGTGCTCTCGAAAAACTACGATACGGCGGAGGAAGCAGCAATTGCCATGACTGCATATGGTCAGGCTATTCTAGATGCCGTATCCATTGGGCTCGGAGCCGGAGACAATCGCCAGGCGGCTGTTGTGGCGGAGATTGCAGCAAGTTATCCGGGAAGCCATATCAATCAGGTCTTCCCGGCAGTGGGGGCAACCCGTGCGAACTTGGGAGCTAAGGACAGTTGGATTAACAGCCTGGTTTCTCCATGTGGGCAACCCGGCTATGTAGATATATCAACGGGGCCTGTCAGTTCAGGAACCGCTCCGCATGCCATTGTTCCGGTTCATGCCGCCATTGCACTGGTTCGTGACATGGGTGGCAATGCGCTCAAATATTATCCCATGCAGGGTATGAAGCTTGAGGAGGAGTACCGAGCAGTTGCCAAGGCCTGCGGAGAAGCCGGGTTTGCACTGGAGCCTACGGGTGGAATCGATCTGGCTAACTTCGGAGCCATATTGGAGATTGCTTTAGAAGCAGGTGTGCCCCAGGTTATCCCGCATGTCTATTCCTCTATTATTGATCCAGAGACGGGGAATACAAATGTGGAGGATGTTCGCAGACTACTCGATATGATGAAATCGCTGGTGGACCGGTATGCCTAGGATCGCTGCTTTTGGTGAAGTGATGATGCGTTTGCAGGTTCCGGGCTATGAAACGCTGATTCAGAGCAGCAGACTGGAGTATTCTTTCTCTGGCAGCGGGGTCAATGTTACCGCTGCACTGGCTAAATACGGCCATTCCGGTGCGCTTATAACAACCTTGCCGGAAACGCCGGTGGGCGAATCAGCAATCGCTTATCTGCGCAAGCTTGGAGTGGATACTTCACTGATCAGCCGTGGCGGCAAGCATCTGGGGATGTACTTTCTGGAGAATGGCTTTGGAGCCCGTCCCGGCAGAGTCACTTACACAGACAGGCTGGGCAGCAGCTTTAATACCGCGGAGGCGAGTAACTATGACATGCCAGCTCTTGCGGCCAAAGTCGACGTTCTTCATTTATGCGGCATCACGCTGGCAATGAACGAAGGCGTTCGCGAGCAGATGAAACAACTTGCTGTGGAAGTGAAGCGTGCTGGGGGGAAGGTTGTATTTGATTGCAATTACCGTCCTGCGTTATGGGGAACAGATGGCTATACCAAAGCTCGTCCACACTATGAAGAAATGCTCGAACTTGCGGACATAGCACTGATCAATGAGAAGGATGCGCGCTATATTCTTGGCATTGGGGCTGGAGATTATGATAGAATAGCACAGTTAAAGCAAGTGATCCCCGAAGTTGTGGAACGCTTCTGCATCAGAACGGCAGCGGGAACCCAACGTGAGATTAATGCTGACCATACGCATTCCCTGACAGGTTATATCTGTCATGAAGGTACGTTTGTATTTTCCGACAAACTGACCTTCCCGGTGTATGACCGAATCGGAGCCGGCGATGTATTTGCCAGCGCCATTATCCATGGGGAAATGCAGCAATACCCGCAGCAGCAGACGGTTAATATGGCAGTGGCGGCAGCGATGCTGGCCCACACCACTCCAGGCGATACAGCGCTTTTTAGCGAGAGTGAGGTGCTCCGGGCGTTGTCAGACCATACCTTAGATGTTGAAAGGTAGTGAACAGCGAGTGTCCTTGAAGCGCAAGCAAGGTCCTTTATATCAGCAAATTCAAAAAATTCTCAAAGACCGAATACTCCATGGGGTATATCCTCTTGGAAGCATCATCCCCTCTGAGCCACAGCTGGAGAAGGAATTCGGCGTCAGTAAAATGACGGTCCGCGGTGCGGTGCAGGAGCTGTCTCAAGAAGGATATGTGCAGAAAAAAAGTGGTGTTGGCACGATTGTGATGCGCAATACCTCCCATCAGAAGCTCTCTAAGGGAAAGCGGTTTACGGAGCTGCTCGTGGAAGAGGGTCATAAACTGGAAAAGAGAGTGCTGAACTCCCAATTAGTCACCAATGATGAAGGGACAGAGGAATATAACCGCTTCGGTCCGTATTGCCAGCGGATTGAAAGGCTCTACATTCTGAACGGTCAGCCTTATATTCATCTCATACATTTTCTGGCCGCAGCTGCCCTGCCGGGCGGTACACAAGAAATGAATACAGATATTCAATCGCTGTACGACTCACTGGAGGAGAACGACATTAAGCTGGAAAACTTCAGGGACCGTTTCTTTGTAGAGCCAGCACCTCCCGAGGTGTGCCAGCTGCTGGAGATCCCCACGGGGATGTATGTGCTCAAGCGCCTGCGTAACTCCTATGACGGGGAAGGAAGACTAATAGAGCACAGTATCGGCTGCTACAATACAGAGCTTCATCATTATCTGGTCAGTTATGATACCTGAACTAAAAAGCGTTCATGTTTGGAAATCTGAAACGACATTTTGAAAGTTTGAATATGATTCGGGATTTTTTTTCAGGACGCAGATAAGTTTATTCTGTTGAGCCTACAGTAAAGTAAGAGGTTTATAAGGAATATAAGGGAAGGCCTGTTCTATAAGAATGGGTCTATTTTTATATCTAATAATGTTTGTATGTGTTATCGGTGAATTTTCTTGGGAGTGACACATTATTTAACTAACAGGCAGGATCGTCTGAATAATCGAAGAAATAAGAATGGTGAGAGCAAGTGTAAAATGTTCCGTAATGGTTGCTAAAGGATGTGACTGTATAATGAAATATTTTATTGGAATTGTTCCTCCAGATGATTACAAAGAAAAAATAGTGACATTCCGTGATCGCTGGTCTAGTAGTTATCATAACGATGTTGCAGAGCCACACATCACTATAAAAGCCCAAGGAGGTCTTTATGGAGATCTGCAATGGTTAGAAAAGGTAAGACAAACATGCTCTTCAGTTCAAACTTTTCCATTAACATTATCGGTACCTGGGTCGTTCGGAAGTAAAGTTCTATTTCTTAGCGTTGAAACTGGACAAGTAATTGATTTACATCGAAGATTGGTCAACGTGATTTCCCCATCACAAGAACTGGTAGATCGCTACTTTGAAATGGATAAGTATCATCCTCATTTGACCTTGGGGCAAACCTGCTGGGGAATGAATGAGACTGAAATCCTCGAAATGGAACAGTTAGCAATGAACGAATTAGCTCCTTATCCAACCTTTAATGTCCATTTTGTTCGCGTATATAAAGAAGTAGAACCAAATCGATACGTACCATTTGTAGATATCCCCTTGGGAGCTAAAGGCTAATTACCCATGTGGATGTGGGAGAAGGCGATATCTATTTACATAACGAAATAACCACAAATAAACGAATCAAATGAATAAGGATTTAAGAATTTTTATGTTATTTTAAGGTATTATTTTCCGAATACATTATATTTAATTAAAAAGTAGATTTAGGAAAAGACCTAAGGGGGATCATAATTTAATGGACAACAACAAGCCGTCGCAACCTGACAACGAAGAAGAAGTGAAAGATTCTTTAACCGCAGAGCGGGAAACCGAGCAAGAAACAACGATTCTGCCTGAAATGCAAGAAGAAGAGAATCAACAGCATTCATCCGAGGTTCAACCACAAGTGGTTAAAGGGAAAAAAAGTGTGGTCTGGATGGCAATCTCGGGCGTTCTAGCTGCAGCACTTATCGTTGTACTTGTATATCCACCGTTTGGTGGGGGCAGGGAGTCTGTGGCTTCGGTCAATGGGTCGGACATTTCTAAAGATGAGCTGTATAATGAATTGGTTTCTCTTGGTGGCGAGAGCACACTAAACAGCATGATTACAATGAAGTTGATCGACCAGGAAGCCACAAAAGCGAACGTGTCTGTTACTGAACAGGATGTGAATGCCGAGATTGAGACTCTAAAAACCCAATATGGCGGTGAAGAAGGGCTTAACACGGCACTTTCTCAATCTGGTATGACCATGGATTCACTTAAGAAAAATACGGAAGTCCAAGTGAAAATCCGTAAAATTCTTGAACCACAAACCACTGTAAAAGATGAAGATATCAGTGCCTATTATGAGGAGAACAAAGCAACATTCGCCACTCCAGAGCAGGTGAGAGCATCTCATATCCTTGTGAAGACAAAAGAAGAAGCGGATGATATCAAAAAACAATTGGATGAGGGAGCAGACTTTGCAACCCTGGCAAAAGAAAAATCCACAGATACAGGCTCTGCAGCGAATGGCGGGGATCTTGGATTTTTCGGAGAAGGTGAAATGGTAGAAGCATTTGAGAAAGCAGCCTTCTCCATGAAAAACGATGAGATTAGCGACCCAATTAAGTCCGATTATGGTTACCACATTATCAAGAGGACAGATTATAAAGAGGCAACCAATCCGACTGAGGAAGACAAAAAAGAAGATATTCGTAACATACTGGTGGAGCAGCAAGTCGGTGAGCTCAGTACGAATTGGATGAGTGAATTGCGCTCCAAGGCTACGATTGTAAATACACTTGAGCCAGCGGATGAAAGCACGGATGCTCCTGCAGCTACCGCTGAGGATACAGAATCCTCTGCCAAGGAATAATAGTAACGACAGATGGAATAGAAGCATATAAACAGCTGACAAATTCGACTGTAAGGTTCGAGTCTGTCAGCTGTTTTTCTTGTTTGTGACTTGATAACATTAAAGAGTAAGAGCGTGCTGCACTAATTGAGAAGGCTAATGGTGCAGAGCTTGTTGGAGTGCTAAATCATGGGGAGTTCTAGCTCCTTAAACTAAAGGGAGACGTAGCTCAATAAACCAGAGGAGCAGCCAATCAACATGATCGGCTGCTTTCGTTTAACAATTGGATAGGACGTTTGATATTATCAATTGAAGTCATATGAACTGATGTTAATTCAACTGACTGTTCTTCTTATACTGTACATAGACGTAATAATAGCAATACAGATGCACAACATTGACGATGGACCATACAACAAGCCATATGATTGGAGTCGACAGCGTAGTCCGGATACCAAACCAAGGCAGCACACGTCCTCCACCGATAAACGTCATCAATGGCGAAAGGGTCAAGAGAATGAGGATCGGGGTCAGCCTTCCAATCGTTATCAGAATTATTTTGCTGGTCGTCAGGCGTTTGTTTCTGAAGCGGATGTGAAAGTATGCATATATGCCCCATACAAGCGTAGCGATGATTAGCGCAATCATAATCATTTCCACGTTTCGACCATTCACAAATGAGGTTTCAAGCTGTTCCCCTCTCATGATCTTCGCGATGTCATGAATAAAAGTCGAGTAATTCACAGAAGCGTTTAACCCGGAGTTAAACATTACCGCAATGCCCATCTCCTCGTCCAAATAAATCTTTTCTTCTGACTTGTATGTCCAGAAAATGCCGCTATGGGAGATGATTTGGCCGTGAGATTCTTCTTGGTCAGCAAGCCAGCCCATGCCGTAGGAACCGATGGTCCCCGCTGCATGATATTGTTTCATTAGGGTAGGAGAAAGTAGCTGTCCTTGATATTGGGCAAGCATCCATCGGGACATGTCCTCGGCAGTTGAAACGATGCCTGCCGGGCCTTCAATAAACCATATCGGTTCCTTTTGTCCTACCGCCCGTCCCAAACTCAAGTAATGTCCTAGCGGAATAGCTTCATTCCCATAAAATTGCTGCGTTGTACTGACACTAAAGGTATGGTTCATACCTAGCGGCTTAAAAATGTGGTTATTCAGATAATCTGAAAAGCGCTCTCCGCTCACATTTTCCACGAGGTTCGCCAGCAGGACGTAATTGGGATTATGATAGCTGTAGGCTGTCCCAGGGCTATGGGCAAGTTGTACATCGCTTAATAGCTGGTTCACCTCATGCAGAGCCTGGAATTGCGGTTTCCTCGTCATATCAGGATTTATTTTGTCATTGAGACCGCTAGTCTGATTCAATAGATGGCGGATCGTGATGTTGTGAACGCGGGGATCCCGTACAGAATGCTCTGGAAAATAAGAATCATAAGCCGCATCCAGGTCAATCTGGCCGTTGTCCGCTAACTGCAGTATGGCTAGTGCGGTAAAAGACTTGCTTAGCGAAGCAATGGGGAAATGAGTGTCGCCTGTAACTCTTTGGCCATCTTCAAATGTTCCGTAGCCTTTTGCATAATATACTTCATCGTCTTTAACAATGGACAGTGAGGCAGCCTGCATGTGATTGGCTTTCATACTCCGATTCATATATTCGTCGATGTCTTGCAGGATTTCTGATTTGTCACGGACTTCTGTGGCTGAAACCGGGCTTTGCCAGACTGAACATAACAACAGTGAACAGGCGATTGTAATTAACATTCTTTTTTTCATTTTTAGCATCATAGCACTCCCATCATTCAAGATAAGGGAATGCTATCAGAATATTTTCAACTATTTATCAACTTGATCCCAATACTAGCCGTGACGCTTCCACCGCCATGAGGTCCATTTTCAATCTGCAGGTTTCCATCATGTTTATCGCAAAACACTTTACAAACGTAAAGGCCCAGTCCACGATGTTCGGACGCATCCCACACTTCGCCCCGGTAAAAAGGCAGGACAGCTTTGCCTAGGGCATCTGTTGAGAAGCCCTGTCCGTCGTCTGTGACGTTAATTATCATAAAGCTTTTCTGAATGTCATAGTGAACATTCACTTGGCTGGCAGCATATCGAATTCCGTTAGCCACTATATTCTCAAAAATTTGCATGACGATATAGGGGTCCACGTTGATTTGGACATGATCATATTCCATGGAGGCGACGAAGGTTTTGCCCGATTGTCTTGCCATTTGTTTGGCACTGTCGTTCAGCAGCGTCGTAAGCGTGATTATATCCATCGATTGATGCCGTACGGGGACATCTTCTAGTTTCTGAATCGAGTTCATGGCCTCCGCATAGCTCTCCAGACGCACGATGTGAAGATTCATCGTGTGGATCAGTTCCAGCGCCTTTTCTTCAGACAATTTCTTTTCCGGCAGATAGGCTGCAAGTAGCTCGGTGTTTCCTTTTAAAACTGAAAGCGGTGTTCTCAGATCATGAGCAAAAATGGCATTCAGTTTCTTGCGTTCCTCAACCGATCGCCAGAGCGTCCTTACGTTTTTCTCTAATGTTGAGCGCATGTTTTCAAATGCTTCGATTAGCTCGCCCATCTCGTCCCGGCTGTCGTAGGAGATGCGGAAATCTAGATCGTTGGCCGAAATTTTCTCCGAGGCTTGTTTGAGTATCTCCAGCGGACGTTTTAGTTTCCATCTGTAAAACAGGATGGCCATGGTAACAATTCCGGCTGCCACGGTAAGCATGACCATCGCGACGAGGGAGGGCAGAATCCAATCTGATTCTCTGAAACGCTGCTGTAGCTTCTCCGCCCAGGCGAACTCCAGAGTTACGACGGCAAGCACCGCAATAACTGTGGCTACAGATAGTAAAATAAAAGATTGCCGCAAGGTAAAGCGCTTGAATAGCCGTCCATTCATGTGCTTGGCCATTTGTATCCTACTCCCCAAACGGTCTCGATTCGGTCATGGCATCCGTACTCTTTAAATTTAGAGCGAATTCGCCTGATATGTTCCGCAATTACATTACTATCACCTTGATTGTCCCAACCCCAAATTTTTTCGTACATGCGTTCCTTTTCGAACACGATATTGGGATGTGTGGACAGCAACTCGATGATCTCGAACTCTTTTTTGGCCAGTGGGACTTGCTTATCCTGGTAGTAGAGCATCCGTGCTGTATAGTCAATAACTATATCATCATTAAATCTCACAGAGGATTTGGTGTGGACACGCTGTTCCCTGCGCAAATGAGCTTCAACTCGGGCACCCAGTTCGTGAATGCTAAAAGGTTTCAGGATGTAGTCGTCACCTCCGGCCCGAAATCCGGCTATCTTATCCGCATCTTCGATTCGAGCTGTTAAAAATAAGATGGGGCACGAGACGAAATTACGGATTTGCTCGCATAATTGAAGCCCGTTCTGTTCAGGCATGTTGATATCTAGCAAAACAAGGTCGGGCTGTTGTTCGACTTTCCGCAGCGCTTCTCTGCTATCCTTGGCCGTTAGGACAGCATATCCATTGATTTCAAAATAATCGGTCAGCAGCTTTCGAAGATCGGCTTCATCGTCCACGATTAGTATTTTATGCATCAATGCTCAGTCTCCCGTTAACCATTTTTAATTCAGCATAGCAAAAATCTATACATAATAAAATCGCCATCTAATAGGGGGCGCTAAACTGATCATCTTAGAATGAACCCTAAATACAAAGTCATACTGGAAGTAACTTTTCCACCATAGCTTATATAAAGGGGAGGCTGTTTAACTTATTTGAATAAGAATATTGATATGTGGGTTAATAACGGGGGAATAGACTATTCTGATAAATGTAAGCTGCTACACAAAAAAGTATAAGGGAAGGTGATTCTTTTTGGATCTTGTCATTTATTCGGCACTGGCACTAATTTATTTGTTTCTTGTTGTCAGGATTGCTGCTCAATTATCTGGAAAAAGACAATGGCTCAATTACGCCATCTTTCAGATTTTTGTATTGTTCAGTCTTGCGTACGATAACGGAATCATCGCAGCAGGTCACTTGATAGGTGAGGGAGAGCTGCTTAAGGGACTTAGCAGTGTTCGATTTTGGCTTCATGCCTTTGCTACCCCTACGTTGATACTTGTAGGCTACTACATCCTGCGCAGCTCACAAGTCAAGTTTTCAAAACATATCATTACACATATTACGGCATGGTTAATAACATTGGGCCTTATCATTTACCAAATTGTAAGTTCAACCTTACAGGAAGTAAAAAGTCTTATACCCATAGAAGAGTATGGGGTTTTGAGGTATACGTCAGAAAGTCTTGCAGGTCCGCCATTCATGGTGATCATCGTTGGTTTTCTGCTGTTGATAATAGGTATAATCGTTTTAGTAAAACAAAAATGGGTATGGCTGTTTGTTGGAACATTGCTATTATTTATAGGTCAAGGGCTACAAATACCTGTAGCAAGTACAGCTGTAACCAATATATTTGAATTGATCCTCATGGTGTCCATCTGGATCACCACTTCAAAAGCTTTAGATTCACAGAGGCCATAAAGTTTCCACTAGTACGTTATAGAGCTGATATGTAGTAAAGAGAAAGGTGATGTGTCTAATGAATGAGTGATTAACTCGTTCATTAGACATTTTTTTGTTGTGGAAGAATAACAAAATTCAATATGCTAACGAACAGGATAGTTGAAATCAACGAAGGGTACAATACTACAAAATCATTGGGGGTGCTCTTTGTTTAAACAGGTTGTTTCATTGATTTTTATTTGGACTGTATCCGTCGGGATCATTGTGGAGCCACTAATTGCAGCTGCTAACTCTAAGGGTGTTTCTTTAGATATTGATATGCAAGAGTTACAACGCGCTGCTGATTTTAAACTGCTAGTACCATATAACTTAGACAGAAGAGTTAAGGTTGAAATAAAGAATCCATATGTACCTGGTCAGCCTGTTTCCGAAATTAGACTTCATTTCTTTGATGATACCGGACAGACATATTTGTTTTCAGTTGAAGAACACAAAGCAGTTGGCTACAAATCAGAACGTCAAGTCACTTACGTAGATCTTCAAAATCGGACAAGTGTTACAAGAACTTTTGTTGAAGATTTTAAGTTTAGTGAACGTGGAGAGAAAATTAACATTAACGGAACTGAAGGGCGATTTGAAAGGTGGGCTAACCGTACGCCAGGAGGATACCTACGATGGATCCAGGACGATACTTATATTGAAATCGACAGCAAAGTCTTTACCAAAGAGGAGATGATGGATTGGGCTAGTCACTTTTCGATGATGAAAAACGATAGTACACCATAAAACTTGCTGGACATATGAGACAAACATACGTAAGGAAAGACCCAAGCTGACAAACGAAGAGCATAAAGTAAAAATATAATGTTACACAGGAGGTTATCGTTTCTTGAAATTCGAACTAGGTCGCTGCTTACTGAATGAACGCTTGATGGAAGCCGGAAAGTCAGCAGAGTGGCTGGCAAAGGAATTGCTTTTTAAACCGGAACGAGTCTACGACTTTATGGAAAACAAAAGAGTAATGCCACTCAAAATTGCCATATCGATTGCCGACTCTATCGGTTGTGACGTTCGTGCATTGTATGAATTAATTCCGAGTGATTTCGAAGTAAAGGGAGATTGATCAAATGTTGGAGTGCGCTATCTCTAACCGGAGGTGAAGTCGATGTTTGGAAGAGTGATAAGAAGATTACTTGTATTGCTTCTCTGTCTAACGCTTATTTTGGAACCCACCAAAACCTATGCTGAATCGGATACAAATTGTAAGGACCAAAGACTGATTCTAACTCTTTTAAGTCCAAAAATAGAAGAACAACTAACCCTTTTTTATAAAGATCGATTAATTGAAAAGCCTATGTTTGCTCCTTTTCTAGGCGGGAATGACTTAAAGTTAGATTACCATGATTCACACATTATTGCCCACGTCACGGTTGAACCGTACGTTGGTCCTCACTTAAGTGTTGGTCAGGATTTGATTACATTTCATATAAACAATTCCGGCGAGGTTAAAGTCATTGCATATCATCATATCAAGAACTACGAGCTTCCACCACATTGGAGGAAGGTGGTCATTCCAACGGCAACATTCAGACAGATGTAATTCTTTAAATGGTTCTTTAATGCAGAGAGAGAACAAACGCAGTTCCTTCGAAAGTCGCTGTTATGGTGGCTTTTTTGCTATCTGCACAAGTTTCTTGCCCTCGAATGCCGCAGTGGTGTGGGAGTTTGGCTACTCATAATAGATGGCCTCGTAAGGAAACGCTAACTTATTCAAGCGATATTCTTTGGGTGACATGGACATATATTGCCGAAAAACTTTGCCAAAATAGCTGGGACTCTCAAAACCGCATTGTTGGCCAATTTGGGAAATTGGAAGTTCCGTTGTGCGGAGTAGTCGGATTGCAACCTCAATCCGTCTGTCCTTTAGATAGGCTAGCGGTGAAGTTTTCTCTGATTTCTGAAATAATCTGCACAAGTAATGCTTATTGATATCACAATGGCTAGCCAGCACATCCAGCGTCAATGGAGCAGCATAATTCTCCCGGATGAACTTTTTGCATTTCTCGATCGTGGTAATCGAAAGGACGCCGATATCTCTCTCTGCATCCCGACTTGTCTGAACCAAGATAAGCAGCCACTGATAGACTTGCATGGACAAACGATACTTGTCCGTTACTTTCTCTTGATGAATCAAATGAATGATTTGCCATAACTCCTGAATCAAGGGAGAATCCGCGTTTCGTTGAATGACATGACCTTCGTTATCATGAATCATATCCCAGATTCGGTTCGCTTCATCCCCGCGAATGTTTATCCAGATAAATTCCCAAGGTTCATTATTCTCTTGTTTATAGTAATAGCAATGCTCCCCAGAGATTTTAACGAGTAGTGCATGTCCCTTCGGTAAAGGAAGGGTTTGATTATCAATATCCAAATAGCCCTGTCCATTAAGGGTGTATTGAAAAACAACGTGCCCGGGGTCCGGTCTATCGTCACTTGGACAGCGATATTGCTCGCTGGAGACGATCTGCCATCCAATAGAGTCCAGTGTCATGATTGATGTATCGTCGTTACGAAAAGCATAAGAGACCGTATGGACCATACTTTCATCCCCTGCCTAAAAAAGTCAATTTTATTATATAATACGTCACATTTTTTAGATTGTCTGCCTTTTTTTACACCTGTAAGATAATTGTAAGCGGTAACATAAGGAGGAGGTGACTATCGTTTGTGTTCCTTTGGTTAGCGAGTGAAGTTTTCCTGCATCAAAGGAATAATGCTGCAGAAGTGCAGCGAACGACAACATCATGCAGGGCAGATTGAACTGATTTCCTGGGGCTGTCTTACAACAGAAAGACTTCTTTCCCCAGATTTAATCCCAGATTTGAAGTAACAATTTTTGGATAAAGGAGGAGCTAATCCAATGGACCGAAGAACTGTTTCCATCCAGAAATCGATATTTGTATCTTTTCTAGCATTCCTTATGGTTATTTCATTGGTTGTACCTCCGGCTCCGGCACGTGCAGAGTCATCCGACATCCTGACGGGCCGCCAGGGAGAATATCTTAACCGGGGTCTCGTTGCGGTTCTCGTAGACAACGGCGTTTTTTTAAGCTGGAGGTATCTGAACAATGATCCTGATGAGATCGCTTTCAATATATACAAAAATGGAACCAAAGTGAACGCGTCACCGATCAGCGACGTGACGAACTATGTGGACACAACCGGCTTCGACAGCTCGCAATATCAGATATCCACCATTATTGCGGGCAAGGAGCAAATGCAGCCAGAGGTTGTATCGGTCTGGCATAACGATTATCTGCCTATTCCACTTGATAAGCCGGCCGACGGTCGGACCAAGGACGGTGGAACCTATTCCTATTATGCGGGCGATGCTTCCGTTGCGGACTTGGACGGTGATGGCGAATATGAAATCGTCTTCCTGTGGAGTCCGAGCAATTCCAAGGACAATTCGCAGGCAGGATATACCGGCAATGTCTATATCGATGCCATCAAGCTGGACGGCACGAAGCTGTGGAGGATTGACCTTGGAGTCAACATCCGTGCCGGAGCTCATTATACGCAGCTCATGGTATACGATCTGGATGGCAACGGAAAAGCCGAAGTCGTTGTGAAAACAGCGGACGGCACAAAAGACGGACAGGGTACGGTCATTGGTGATGGCACAAAGGATTACCGCAACGAGGGCGGATACATACTGTCAGGGCCGGAGTATCTCACACTGTTTGACGGTGAGACCGGAGCGGCCGTATCCACCGTGGATTACAATCCCCCAAGAGGAAACGTCAGTGATTGGGGCGATGGGTACGGCAACCGTGTAGATCGCTTTCTTGGCGCCATCGCTTATCTGGACGGCAAAAAGCCAAGTGTGGTGATGAGCCGCGGTTATTACACCCGCACGGTGCTTGCTGCTTATGATTATGTTGGTGGAAAACTCGTGCAGCGCTGGACCTTCGACACGAACGAAGCAGGAGCACAATATCAAGGACAAGGCAATCATAACTTAAGTGTTCTGGATGCCGACAATGACGGCAAAGATGAAATCATGTTCGGCGCCTTGGCCATCGACGATGATGGGAGTTTGATGTACAGTACCGGACTCGGCCACGGGGACGCCATGCATGCAGGCCAGCTCGATCCGAACCGGGATGGATACCAGGTGGTGAGTGTGCACGAGCATTCGGATGCGGCATATGGACTGGAGATGCGCGATGCTGCTACAGGCGAAATTATCTGGGGGCAGAAAACAGGCATCGACACCGGTCGAGGGATGTCAGCGGACATTGATCCGAACTATCCGGGCTATGAATCATGGGCCACGACCGTTACCAACGGGCAAAGTGTACCTGTAACCAATACCTATTCGGCTGCCGGAGAGGCGATCTACACGGTGGGCGAAGGGCCCAAAACCGCCAATTTCGCCATCTGGTGGGACGGAGATCTTCAGCGGGAGCTGTTTGACCATCAGTGGGATAACAGTACAGCCAGAGGAATTCCACTCATTTACAAGTGGGACTACGAGAACAAAAAGCTGGATGAAATCTTCCGGGCGACCGGTACGTTAACAAACAATCATACCAAAGGAAATCCAGCGCTTCAGGCGGATATTCTGGGCGACTGGCGAGAGGAAATTCTGCTGCGGAGCGAAGATAGCTCGGAGTATCGTCTCTACACGACCACCATTCCTTCTGATTATCGCATCCCTACGCTGATGCAGGATCCTGTGTATCGACTTGGCGTTGCCTGGCAAAATGTTGCCTACAATCAGCCGCCACATACAGGCTTTTATCTTGGAGCAGAAGCTACGGAATTTCCCAAAGCCGATCTGGCGCTGACGCGGGATGCAGAAATGCCGGAGCCTGTTTACCGCTTTGATTTCGGTACAGAGACAGCCTCAGGAAGTACAAATGTACAGGATACGCTCTACGCGCAAGATCCGGGATTCGGGTTCTTGGATACGAGCGGGATTGCGGTAGGGGCAAACCAGGTTTCGGTCAACACAGGCACAACATTTGCCGTTGATCTGCCAAATGCAAATTACAAGGTGACGCTGCGATTAGGTAGCGATGCGCGTGACTCCAACGTTGGAGTCAAATCCGAATATGTCCAGAAGCTAGCTATGACGAATGTAAAAGCGGGAGAACCGCTGGAGTATTCCTATGACATTGCCCTGGTGGATGGTCAGCTTGATTTCCTCTTTACGGGTACAGCCATAGACATCCAAGACATTATCATAGAGAAATATCCGGATAAATCGGCCGGTGCCGCAACGACGATCTATATGGCCGGTGATTCGACCATGCAATCTTACAGTGAGATGCAGGCACCACAAGAAGGGTGGGGTCAGCAATTCGGTCGTTATTTCTCAAATGGGGCAGTGATCGTGAATGATGCGATCGGCGGCCGAAGCAGCAAATCGTTTATGGTAGACGGTCGTCTGGATACGATCCTGCAGCGAATCAAGCCGGGAGACTTCTTCTTCATTTCCTTCGGTCATAATGATGCCAGTGCAGGGATACCGGACCGGTATGCATCCCCTGAGGATTATAAGATCTACTTGGCTCGTTATGTAAACGGTGCCAAACAGCGCGGTGCTACACCAGTATTGCTCACTCCGGTTGGACGCAGAGACTTCAATACGGTGACTCAGGAGTTCAATGTCAGCTTCCCGGTATACGTGCAGGCTGCCAAAGAAGTGGCAGAGGAGCTTGACGTAGCGCTGATTGATCTGAGCAAGTTAAGTATTGCGTACTACGACAAAATTGGTAATACAGCTACGGAAAAAGTGTTCCTTTATGCTAATCCGGGTGAATATCCAAAATACCCGAATGGGATCAACGATAACACCCACTTCAGTCGTTATGGCGCGCAGAAAATTGCCGGACTGGTTGCAGGCGCGGTCAAAGACATGGAGTTGAGTATTTCTTCTCTGGTGATCGACCCGGATATGTCCGAGCCGGAACCGGAGCCGGAAATTCAGCTCTACGAAGAGGATTTTGAAGGAGACCCTGCCGATTACCAGTATGCGATGGTTAATGCTACGGGTATTGCAGGAACGATGGCGGGAACGGTTGTTGAACAAAGCGGAAATAAAGTGCTGTCCGTCACGGGATCCGGATCAGGACATCGGGCTAAAGTGTTCCGTATGTTCGATGCCGTAAACGGCGATCAGGTAAATGTGAAGTTTGATTGGCAATCGGGCAACGTAAGTGCCTATCCGTCAGAGGGGCATCTTACCATCATGGATTCTAACGAAAATGCGCTTTTCACACTGTATACGAAAACCGGAAGTTCCAAAATTCATTATTATGTCGGTGCATATAATGCGGACTACGGTACGGGTGATACAGCCATACCTGAAGGGGGAACGGCGACAGAGATTTCCAAGAACCAGTGGGTGAACGTGGATGCAACTGTTAACTTTGCAGAGAAAACGCTGGATCTGACATTAACGAACCTAGCGGATCCGACAGTTACACAGACGATCGAATCTATTCAGATGAGTTCCGGTGCTTACGCAGACAACGTCAGAGCCCTTCGGTTCTTGGGTACGAGAAAAGGCGGTGGAGGCACGCTGAACTGGACGACTCAGATCGATAATGTGCGAATTGAAGGCACGCAGCTCCCTTCCGAGGGTGGGGATCAGACAGCTTTGATTGCTCTGTATGATGAGATCAAAGCACTGGAACTGTCGGAATATACAGACGCATCGAAAGCTGTGTTGAACCGGGCTTTGGCAGCTGCGGAAGCCATATTCAATACCGAAGCCACGCAGGCTCAAGTTGACCATGTGTTTAACATGTTAACCGTCGCCAAGGATTCATTGACCAAAGAGGCGGCTGAAGAGGTAACTGAGTACAAGTTTGATTTTGGTTCCGGCAGCGCTGCCGATGGATACATCAAGGTAGATGCCAAGAGAGCGTTCATCGAAGGCAATGGGTATGGCTTTGCGAATACTGCGCTGACCGAAGATGTGAACCGGGAAACCGGAGATGCGCTCAAGGAGGATTTCACGCGGGTAAATGGGACTTCCTTCCTGGTGGAAATGGAACCAGCCAATTACCGGGTAACGATGACCGTTGGGGATGCGGAGGAATCGACGAGCGCAAGTGTCGTTGTGGAGCAGATGACGAAGCTGCCGCTCACAACCATTGCCAAGGGCGATTTTAAAGAAATCACAACGGACATTGCTCTGATTGACGGCGTATTTAACTTTGACTTCTCTGGAAATACACCGAAGATTAATGCACTGAAGATTGAGCGTCTGCCTGAAAACGGCGTGGGCGATAAGCCTGTTATTTATTTGGCGAGCGATTCCACCGTTGCCAATTACGCAGAGAACTATCGTCCGCAAGCAGGCTGGGGCGAAACGCTGGGCGGATATTTTGATCAAGATGAAGTCAGCATTGATAACCGGGCAGTCGGTGGACTCAGCAGCAAAACCTTCCTGGTCGGTGGATATCTCAACGATCTTTTGCTCGACATCCATGAAGGCGATTATCTGTTTATGCAGTGGTCTCATAACGATTCCACACCGTCCCGCCCGGAGCGTTATCTTACGCCTGAGCAATTCAAGGTATACTTGAAAGAATACATTGATGGAGCTCGGCAAAGAGGTGCGATTCCTGTTCTGGTCACACCAGTGAACCGTCGTGATTTTACTGGAGAGACCCTGAACAAAAGCTTTCCGGAATACGTTCAGGCGATGAAAGAAACGGCGGAGGAGACGGAAACGCTCATCATCGATCTGAACCAGGCAAGCTGGGAGTATTTCCAGGAGCTCGGCACTGAAGGAACCAAATCGATTTTCATGTGGGTAGGCACAACGGAAGACAATACCCATTTGCAGATGAACGGTGCAAACAAGGTATCTGAACTTGTGGCACGTCTTGTGAAAGAACTGAATATACCGCTGTCAGCCTTTGTCACACTGGAAGGGGAATCACCGGAACAGACAGCCCCCCATACCACGGTATCCGTGGATGGAGATGAGCATGACGGGTGGTATACTTCTCCAGTACAAGTAACCTTTACTGCAAATGATGAAGATTCTGAGATCGAAGGGACCTATTATAAAATCAATGGTGGCGAAACGGTGAGTGGCACACAGTTGACTCTAAGTGAAGAAGGTACACACACCATCACCTACTGGAGCGTCGATGTGGAAGGTAATCAAGAGAGTGAACAGTCTCTGACCCTGTCTATTGATCTCGTACCACCAACCGTTGAAATTCAGGGTCAAGCCGAATACACCATTGATCAGCACGTGGAAATTGGCTATACAGCCGCTGATTCAATATCCGGCGTGGCAGAACCGACGGGTGTGCTCCTAGATACTCCGGCTTTTACACTGGAACCGGGCCTGAACAAGGTAATAGCAACCGTCTCCGATTTGGCTGGCTGGGAGCAGACGGTAGAATATAGCTTTGGAGTTATTGCTACATTCGATAGCCTGATTAATCTGACCAACTCCTTTGCGAATGAATCGATCGATCCTAATGCAAGTGCTCTTGCTGAGCAGCTCGCGAACACATTAAGGCAGGCCAACGAGGCAGCTATGAATCATGAAGGAGCAAAGGCACGTCAACTTCTTGCATCATACGGTAATGATGTTCAAGCAGCTAGAGGAAATGTCTTTACGGATGATCAGGCCAATGTGTTAATAAAGTGGGAGGAATGGCTCAACCAAGCAACTCCACTAGCGAACGGGGCCCCTGGTACGCCTGTGCTTTCTGACAATAACGGTTACGACACGGGTCTTAAAGACGGGGACTACACAGTCACGATGAATTTGTGGTGGGGCAATAACGGCAATCACTTCAAACTGTATGAGAATGGCGAATTGATCAAGGAAATTGCACTGGTCGATCAATCACCATCCGCTCAATCTGTTCAAGTTGATATTACTGGAAAGAAAAATGGCACCTATATTTATACCGGAGAGTTGATCAATTCACTGGGTACGACCATGAGTGTTCCGCTGACAGTCACGGTTACCGATGCTTCTCCGGGGCAAGCCGTTCTATCGAACGATAACTGGGACGGAGATGGTAATTTTAATGTCAGCATGAATCTGTGGTGGGGAACGAACGCAACCGAATACGAACTTTACGAAGATGGTAAGTTGATTGACACACAGTCGCTGCAATCGAATACGCCTAAAGCACAATCTGCGGTAACCACAATCACTGGAAGGGGACCTGGAATCTATGAGTATGAAGCTGTACTTCGTAATTCTTCAGGGGAAACCAGATCGTCCAAATTAAATGTAACCGTACGAAAGTAGGTAAAATTGTTTAAGGTATTCCTTTATCACAAGTGATTTAGAACTGAAGTAGATTAGATATATTAAAAAGTGCTATTCCTCATCCATTTGAGGAGCAGCACTTTTTTATTATGAGAAATCGTAAAGAGTACATGATCTTTTACTAAGCCGAGGATAATTAACAATGAACCCTCTAATCCAACGGGCAGCTTAGTTCAGCGGATGTTAAAATAAATGAGACCATGATAACGAACAGGAGGGTTTATATGCTGCCTTTTCCAGCACGTACAAGTCGTCAAGAAAAATTGGATTTCGTATATGAGATAAAGGACAAGTTGTTGGATAAATATGATGAGGATATTGAAGCTATTGGCATCTATGGTTCGCTTGCTCAAGGAAAAGACGGTCCTTATTCAGATATAGAATTACATGTAATTTGTCGAGATGGAGCGAATATACCTAGCCATGAATTAATCTATCATCCATTCAAATTGGAGATTTCTACAAAGCAGACATCGGAATGGTTAGATCAAGCGCGTTCAGTAGACGATGGATGGGCAATTAAAGCGGGAAGCTTATTACATATTACTTCTTTGTATGATCCGAAAGGTATATTTGAAAGGACGAAAGAAGCTGCACTTTCCGTACCTGAAGAAGCATTTAGAGAAGTGATCGCAGAATTTATCATTTGGGAGCCTTACGAAACGATGGGCAAGATACGAAATATGCGAGTTACGAATAATCTTTCTTATTTACCCCGAGCTGTTTTTGATTTCACATGGCAAAATGCAAAATTAATTGGTCTCTTGAACAAGCAATACTATACCAGTAGAGCCGTTACCCTCGAAGAATCTATAGATAGACCAATGAAGCCAGAAGGATATGTTGAGCTCGCGAGAAAAGTAATCAGTGGAGATTTATCTGAAAAGGAAGAGCTTTATCAGCTCTGTGAAAATCTCTGGTCTGGGCTGAATAGTTTAATTCAGGAATTAGGGATTGAGTACCGAAGCGATAAATTGGAACTCTGACAGTCTGTTATTTAACTCAGATACCTTATTCAATGAATGGGGGAAACGAACAACCCAAATTTTTGATTTTCAAGTTGAAAACTCTTCATGTTCGGCCATGAGTATGTAAACCTACATACATTTAGGGTTAGACTACAAAGAAGGACGTTCCTAAACAGGACGTCCTTTTTTACTATGCTAACAACAACGTGACTGCTGATTCGAAAGTGGACCGTTTTGAAGCGGGTGTATGAACTTGAAGGCTTTTCTCAAAAAAGAGATTGCACCATTACGGATAAAGAATACGCTACTTTGGCCAAAATATTGGAAGGTATGATGAAGGAAGAGTTTTCCATGTTGAGCAGTCTGTTATTCCGTATCGAGAACAATGCAAGAACTCATACACAAAACTATGTTGAAATAGAGGTTGGTAAGATGGATCATACTCAATTTACCCATGATAACAGACGACGTCCTAAACATCAGTCTCCGAAGAAAGCAACATATAGAGAAGCCTTCCGTATCAAACGGATTCCGCTCAATTGGTTCAGGGGAATTGGCTCGGCGATCAGTGTGGGAATTCCTTCTTTAATCGGTTTTTTGATCGGAGATCCTGCTCTCGGCATACTAGCTTCCGTCGGAGGTTTCACCTTTCTATATGTATCGAATGAACCGTATTCCCAGCGTGCTGTAAGATTATTCTGGATTGCGCTTGGATTAACTGCTTCATTTGCACTTGGTGCGTTAAGCTCTTATAACGATGTACTTATGGTGCTTATGTTTGGAGTTGTTGGGTTTATTAGCACCATGCTGTTTAAGCTTTTTGAAATTGTTGGCCCTGGAGGCTTGTTTATTGTCCTTGCTTATGCGATTGGCACTTCCATGCCACATGATCTGGCTGCGCTCGGATTCAACGTGCTATGCGTATTGCTGGGCGCCATTTTTGCCTGGATCGTTGCTATGACAGGAGTACTTGTAAAACCGCACCGTAACGAGAACAAGGCCGTTTCGGCGGTATACCAGAGCTTGGCGACTCTACTGTCATCGATCGGAATGGATACGTATACAGAACGGCAGCATCAGACGGCGTTTCTCACCAAACAGGCAGAGCGAACATTATCCCATGCCAAGTTGTTCGGAAAATGGAAGCGGAACAATTACGTTTTGGAAAACTTGATACAACTAAACGCACAAGCTGAAGTCATATTTCTTTCTATACTCGATGTCTCGCAAGAGCAAAAGCATGAGATGGAAGATCGACTCGCCGAATCACTTCAGATCATTAGCAATCAGCTTCGTGATAAAGATAAGGAAAGAGATGTAATCGTTCAAATATCAGAAGAAGGAAGCAGTGCTTTTCTTAGAGATCTCTATGCAAACGTAAAGTTCGCATATGAGATACATTTTGGGACAGTTGATTTGATTCCTGCTCCAGCATCTTCTGGTGAGGAAGAGAAGAAAAATGTAATTGGTAATGATCTAATTAAAAAAGCGTTCAGCAGGGATTCTCTTATCCCTTTTGTGGCTCTCCGTTACGGAACGATAATTTTTATTTCAGCAGCTATTGCGTATGGTTTTCATTTAAACCGTTCGTATTGGGTTCCGTTATCCTCGGCTGCAGTCATGGGAGGCGGTACATATGTCAGTAACCTGCATCGCGGCATACAACGTTCGGTGGGCACAATCATTGGGATTTGGATAGGGGCAGCCTTGCTATGGCTGAAGCCTGCTGGCTTGTTTGTTTCCTTAACACTTGCCGGATTGCAGTTTATCGTGGAATTAATCTACGCCCGAAATTATTCGCTCGCGGTTATGTTCATTACTCCCAGTACCCTTCTGATTGGAACGACAATCAATCCAGCACTGACTAGCGGTTATTTCATATCTGCCCGACTCGTCGATATCATCATTGGAAGCATCGTGGCCATTGTCGGGACGGCGTTGTTATGGCGGAAGATTTCTTCCAAACGGTTGCTTACCGTTTTTTCTGATGCTGTTGGAAAAGAAGGAGAGATGTTGATTTCCATGTTAGAGAGTGAACATACGTCAATTCAAGCCTCCAAACAACAGGAGCTCCAACATGCTTTGCTTCAGCTTCGTTTAGTATATGACAGTGCATTAGCTGAATCACTTCGCAGGGATGTAAAGGTTACAAGTCTCTGGCCTGCAGTGGGAGATTGCTTGCACCTGGGTTACATGTTACTCGCAGCGTCCCGCCATCCTTCAAGAGAAGTAGCGGAAGAGCGGGTGCATGAGTACAAGGTCTATTTCGAAAGGCTTACACAATCCATCAAAGATAATGAGAACCTCTGTATTGACATGCCGGACGTGCCGAGTCTGCCTGAATACCCTTTAATCCATGAAGATCTTGCTCGATTACACCGTTCTTTAGGTAATGAAGCCATCAAGAAGGGGATGGAATTGCACGGCTAGAATACTAATTAGAACGAATTGGAAAGTAACCCAACAATCATATTCTCATTTGTGAAAAGAAATACAATAATTGCTGTGATAGTGAGTTGTTTTTGGATCTCATGTTGTCGAATCCAAGTGCACTTCATTGAGCAAAGGAAGTGCACTTCCACCGAGGAGGGATCAACCCGTGAATGTAGTCACCAAGTTGATGAGTGAACTCAAAGATCGCGATAGCCGACAGCAGTTGAAAGGCTATCGAGACCAAGTGAAACTTATCAGAAAAAGGAATTTGGAGGCCTGGGACGATGAACGACTTCAAGAGGAATCACATCGACTGAAAGAGGAAGCGTTAGGAGGCAGAGCTTTGGATGAGCTGCTTGTCGATGCCTACGCTTTAGTCTGCGAGGTGGCGAAGAGAAAGCTCGGATTAAACCCGTACGATGTACAGATCATGGCAGCCATCGCTCTGCATGAGCGATTTCTAATCGAGCAGCACACGGGTGAAGGAAAAACACTCTCCGCTGTTATGCCCGCTTATCTAAATGCGTTGACAGGCCAAGGCGTGCATGTGCTGACGTTCAACGATTATTTGGCCAACCGAGATGCCGAGTGGATGGGCCCGATCTATCGATTTCTTGGGTTAAGTGTTAACTCAGTTCAAGCTGGCATGAATCTGTACGAGAAAAAGAATGCCTACGCTAGCGATATCACCTATGTGACGGCTAAAGAAGCAGGATTTGATTACTTACGAGACACGATCGCGCTCAACGAAGTTGATCTGGTTCATCGTCCGTTCCACTTCGTCATCGTCGACGAGGCGGATTCGCTGCTTCTTGATGAAGCGCGGGTGCCGCTAGTTATAAGTGGAGAGTCGGGCTCTTCCAAGAATGACGACATTCGTTTCGCAAAAGTGGCTCAGCAGCTCGATCAAGGAGAGCATTACGAATTTGACGAGTTCCAACGGAACGTTTACTTGAATGAAGCAGGCTCAGCGAAGGCAGAGTCACTGCTCAGATGCGGCAATCTGTACGATAGCCATAATACTCATTTGTTAACGTCATTAAATTGTGCGCTGCATGTGGAAACGTTACTAAAAAGAGACGTCGATTACATCATCCGGGACGGTGGAATCGAGTTGATTGACGAATATACTGGCCGAGTGGCTGAAAACAGGTATTTACCTGACGGACTGCAAGCCGCGCTTGTAGCCAAAGAAGGGCTGCAGTGGACAGTAGGCGGGAAAATTCTCGGCACGATTACGATTCAACACTTCATTAGCCTGTATCCGGGCATTTGCGGAATGACGGCTACAGCGCATGCTTCTGCAATGGAATTTGACCATATCTATGCGCTGCAGGTCATGCGAATTCCGCCGAACCAACCAAACATACGGATCGACCACCCGCACCGAATTTACACTCATATAGAAGCCAAACTTAAAGCTCTTGTACAAGAAATCTCTTCTGTCCATGCGACAGGACGTCCGATTCTCATTGGTACATCCAGCGTTGAGGAGTCCGATGACCTAGCGGAAGCGCTGGCGAAGGTTAATGTTCGTTGCCATGTTTTAAATGCAAAAAACGACGCAAAAGAAGCTGAAATCATCGCTAAAGCAGGAGAAATCGGTGCCGTAACCGTTTCTACAAATATGGCAGGACGAGGCGTAGACATTCGGCTCAGCGGCGGAAATCCTGAGCAGGCAGGATTGGTCGCCAAGCTGGGAGGCTTATACGTGATCAGTACATATGTGAATGAAAGCGTGCGGATTGACGATCAACTACGCGGGCGTTCCGGCCGCCAGGGCGACCCGGGATCCTCCATATTTTTCGTAAGCTTGGAAGATGAGCTAATGGTTCAGTTCGGCATCCATAAATTGGTTCACGTACCTATGCAGGATGAGGCACTCGATGACACGGTGCTTCTCAGTAAAATCGAGCATATTCAGCGCGTTATTATGGGTCAGAACTTTGATATTCATCTGGAACTGAACAGTTATTCGGATATGGTGGAAGATCAGAGGCGAATTCTATACGCCGAACGTCTTCAGATTTTAAAAGGCGATATACCGATGAGCCCCTCGGAACAGAGGGTACGTCTTTTTTATATCGACGAGTTCTGGGCGGAACATTTGGCATATGTTTCTTACCTTCGCGAAAGCATCCACTTGGAGAGCATAGCCAGCCGCAATCCAATCGACCAATTTCATATGCAAATTACCCAGGCCTACGAGCAAATTCCGTATAACATCAATAAGGCATCTCAGAAGATGCTTCTAAGGCTTGGAGATTCAAATGATCCATCGGAGTGGGAAAAGCTCGGTCTGAAAAGCCCTGCATCCACAAGGACTTATATTATCAACGATCAGTACAGCGAAAATAGACGCAGCTTATGGACTGGTACGACCGTCTTTGCTTTTTGGGGCCGCCAAATTTTGAGATGGGCGCTATGGCCGGTATATAGGATGTCAAAATAGTGATAAAAAGTAGTATTTCAGTTCGTCGAATCGATTGATTTTACAAAAGAAACTCCGAACCCCACTATATTCAAGGGTTTCGGAGTTTCTCTGTCAGGACAAATTAAACAGTGATGTTCTTCATTTCATGAATTTTTTGGAGTATTTGAACAAGTTTTATCTTCTCTTCATCATCCTCTGTGTGGAGATAACTCTCCACAAACCTGTATCCAAATACGAGAAGGATCATTTCATAGACGCAATGGTCTGCAACAGGGGGGGCATCTGCATATTCAGAAAATCCCTGGTAATACGCGGGAACACACCGCTTGTAGTAATCGACCATGTAATTAACATCTGCTTCATCCGCAATCAGACTTGCTAGATCTTCACCCAAGTAGCCCCATCCCGATGTATCCCAATCGATAAGCGCAATTTTCCCTTCAGCATAGATCAAGTTGGTCACCCAGAAGTCCCTATGGCATAGCACAAGGGGGAGTTTTTCAATGCGGTCAAATATTTCGTCTGCGTGCTCATCAATGTCGATAAGCATTTGCCGCACATGCTGCGGAAATTCGCAGTTCTCTGAACGTATATAGTCGTAGACAACTGGCCATGACCGGTAGTGCAGATAGGTATTTTTCATGAGGTCCGCATGGCTCAGGTTAGTCAGGCTCTGCAGTACAGCAGGTTGTTTGGCATACAGTTTGCCTTGAAAGCGTCCCAATTCCAGCGCCGCCTGTTCATACATGTCACCGGTTAAGTCCAAACCGGATACGCCATCAATATATTCCAGCCATAGATGAAATTCATCTTCTTCGGTATTCATCTCGGCATAATAACATGTTGGCCAGCGCAAGGCATTGGAGAAGGTTTCACCCAAGTCAGATGCATAGAGGTCATATTCCCTGCGCCATGAGCCAGGATCATTGTAACGATTCCATTGCTTCTGAATTTTTAGCACGATGCGGAATGACAATTTTTCGCCTTCGGATGTTTCGGCAACCCCCGTCACCATGTTTACATTTCCCACAGTACCGCCATGTAAAGGCATGGTTTTATAATCAGCCGAGATGATCTCTCTCTTAAATCTTCTTCGTAAGACAGCGTTCAGCGTTTCGGATTTAATATTCATATCTTCTTACCCCCGTTTTTCTTCATGTTCTTGCTATACATGGCGAGCGTTTTGCTTCTCGCCCTCTTGTTAATGAGGTAACTCGTTTTATCCTGGACATACCTGTTCTCATGGTGTTGGGCGAGATAATGTTCCCACCGCTCACGAGACAACGAACCGTCGGCAATCGCGGTGAGAACGGCACAACCGGGCTCGGTCTGATGGCGGCAATCCGCGAATCGGCATTGAGGGAACCATGCCTCCACATCGGTAAAACTTGTGCGTAAGCCTTCATCGGCATCAAAAAGACCAAGCTCCCGCATACCCGGCGTGTCGATGACCATACTTCCGGAGGGAAGCATGAACAGCTGACGATGGGTTGTTGTATGCCGCCCCCGGCTGTCGACCTCCCGGATCTCCTGCACCTTCATTACGTTCTGTTCCATTAATGCATTGAGGAGAGACGATTTTCCAACGCCAGACATACCGAGAAAGACAATTGTTTTGCCAGGCATGAAATAGGAATTGAGTTCGTTCAGTCCCATGGCTGTATGACTGCAGATTGCGTGAACCGGCACACCAGGAATACTTTGTGTGACTTCGGAGAGTGGGATAGTATAATCTGGGGCGAGATCAGCCTTGGTCAGAATGATGACCGGCTGGCCGCCGCTCTGCCTGGCTTGTGTCAGGTACCGCATGATGCGGGAAACGTTGAAATCTCCATTCAGCGATGAAAGGATAAACACATAGTCAAAGTTGGTTGCAACGACCTGTTCCAACACGGTTTTGGTATAACCAGTGGCATGACCGGAGT
This sequence comes from Paenibacillus sp. PvP094, assembly GCF_040546835.1. Taxonomy (NCBI): domain Bacteria; kingdom Bacillati; phylum Bacillota; class Bacilli; order Caryophanales; family Paenibacillaceae; genus Paenibacillus; species Paenibacillus sp. PvP094. Next base: position 4,909,596 of record NZ_JBEPOM010000001.1, read on the forward strand.
AATCCGCGCGTGAGAATTTGGATCGGCGGGGCAGTACTGTAGCGATGAGCGAATCTCCGCTCTCGTTGTAGTGCAGCAAGACAAAATCCCCGACGCATGGAAAGTCCACACGTGTTGCCGCGCCGTGATAAAAGGTTCCTTTAAGAACCGCTGTTACTTCCCCGCGCTCGGTGATGACCGTGAAGCGCTCGCGCCTAAGCTCTGTCACCCTGCCGGGCAATAATCCGCCTTGCACTGCATCTATCTCTGTATATCCATAGGTTTTCAAATCAATCATGTTATTGGGTAGCTCCTTTAATGTTGTTTTTTGGACGCAAAAATGCCACGGACAAGCAGCCTCTTAAGAAGCTGCTGTCGCGCGGCATCAGGACGCAAAAAAGATACGACCTTCATCGTATCTGCAAACAGCAATATTCACGAAAGGTTACTTTGGATGGCATACCAAATAATGCGGGTGTATTCCCACTTTTTTCGTATATGCCAACTATTCAGTTTTAAGACGAAACCACCATATAAGTAGCTGCCATTTAAAACATCTCCCTTCGTGTAAGGAACTAGCTTATCACTAAGCTCTTTATAAAATACCCTTTTATTCCAGAAAAATCAATTTGAAAAATACAACTAACCGAAAACGATGCTCCCACTTATCTTAAGGAACATTAGCGTTTACATTACAATGAAAGTATATTATAGTTATTAAAGAGTTATTTTATCCGCAATTAAAGGGGAGACCAACATGAATCCAAAATTACAAAAGAAAATTAACAACTTAGAAAATATTGAGAGATTTCCGGCAGAGGAATTATTGGAGTTAATACCTGTCAAGAAAACCGACAATGTATTGGACCTTGGGGCGGGCACTGGTTATATTTCCATGTCCATTGCTGAACGAGTGAACACCGTATATGCGTTGGATAATGACAAGGATGTTCTTGAATATTTGGAAACCCAAGCGAAAGAGAGAAGCATTGCGAATATTACAACTGTTGTAGGTGACTTCAGAGAAATTCCGTTAGATAACCAGGTTCTTGATATAGCTATTGCATCCATTTCTTTACACGAAGTTAAGCCTCTTGCAACAGCTTTGAAAGAGGTCAACAGAGTATTGAAAGACAGAGGCTTGTTCTTATGTATCGAATTAGAAAAGTCAGAGACTTCAACGGGTCCGAGAGTTTCATCCAAAGATATGGAAGTGGAAATGCTTGATGCTGGCTTCACCATTGTTAATAAGATCTACCCGTCGACCCAAATCGCCAACCAATCTGTCTATATAATCCTTGCTCAAAAGTAAAAAGGGCACCTATATTCTGCTGGAAAACAAAGCTTAATATAAATGAACGCGGGCTCTCGATATCATCGGCAGCCTCGTTAATCTACAAATGAATTTACACTCGTATTCTGTTGCTCCTGCTCGATATGGAAAGATATAGTTATATGAATTCTTCACCTTCATGTAAGAAGGGGTGTATATTAACTTCCCCTTGTCCTGCCTCTGGTTTTGGTGCCGAGAAGCATGAAAGCGTTTGACTTATTCGAATATCGATCTATAATTATGAAGGAAATTGGACGAGGACGGAAACTGACGAAGTGTCCTGAAATGTGTCCGCCTGAATGGATCGAAATGCCGACGAGCTTCAAAGTAGGCCTCAGCCTATGGGGATAACGATATTCGGTATAGCTGTATGTATACTCACAGCAAGCTTCCATAACCAGGAGGCTTGCTGTTTTTATTTTTTGAAGGAGACTAGGTCAGAATGACACTTAAAAAAAGGATCTTTTTATTGTTCTTCCTCAGTGCGTTTATCCCTTTTATCAGCATATTTGCGATTTCCTACTATACCATTGACTCCATTTTCGCAAATAAAATCGATGACGGCATCCGCAGCAATTTACAGCAGGTGACATCCTCACTGGAGAATTCAATCACCAATCTGAATCACGTTACACAGCAATTGTCCTACCGAGGAACCATTGGCAAAAAGCTGGATCAATTCCTGAAACCTTCCTCGGATATCTTCCTATTGATGGAGGCTAGAGACGAATTAAAAAGCGAGTTAAGTGTGGTCACGTTTACCAATCCGAATATTGGTTTGACCTTATATTACTTCCAGAAGGATGGAACTACACAGTTTGGCAACTTTCCGATTAAGGATCGCTTTTCTCCGGAGTCACTGCCTGTGCTCTTCCAGACCTACGGCATTAAGTACTATGGTCCGCATATCAGCATGAACCGATTCGATGACCAACTCGTTCTGTCTGCTCTGCGAAGAGTACAACTGCCTGAAAGGGACGACGTGTACATTTACGTTGAGTCGGGCTTTCGCCTCACACAGGATAACTTGGGATACAGTCAGTACAACGGGGCTCTGTCTCATCTGATCCTGGATGGTGAAGGCAACATTGTGTACAGTGAAATACCGGAAGCGATGAAGGTCGGGGAGAATTTCTCCAGCTTGACAGCCGATCCTGCCAAGGACGGGATATCCCGGGGGTATCACTGGTTCAAGGAGGATTCATCACAGAAATGGAGCGTCGTTTCAGTCATTTCGCAGGCTCAATATCAGCAGGAGAAAAACCAGTGGTTACTTCAAATATTGCTGGTCGCATTATTTTTCCTCGGCTTTACCGTATTTCTAGCTTGGCTCCTGTGGAAGATGGTGTACAAACCACTTGGTTTGTTCCATTCGGAAATCAACGGGATGTCCAAAAACCCACAAACGACGGGGAGCCGAGCTCGCACCCAGATTCCCGAATTTGATTTTCTGCTCGGTGAATTTTCGAACATGCAGCATCAAATTGGCGATCTCTTCAAGGAAGTGCAGCAGAAAGAAAAAATTCGTGCAGACCTGGAAGTGGAAAAACTGCTCTATCAGATTAACCCGCACTTTCTGATGAATACACTGGATACGGTACACTGGCTGGCCGTCATGAACGGACAAGGGGAGATCGACAAGCTGGTACAGTCATTGAACAAGCTGCTCTATTACAACTTGGGCAAATTAGGGCAAGTATCCACGATGGAAGAGGAGATTGATGCATTAAGACAGTATCTGATTTTGCAGCAAATTCGGTATGACTTTGAATTTGACGTTCGGATTACTGCTGATGAACAAGTGCTTCAAATTCCTGTGCCTCGTTTTATTCTGCAACCGCTGGTTGAAAATTCGCTCTATCATGGATTGAGTGATGAAGGCTTTATTCAAATTGAAGTGACATGTAATACAACATTGAACATTATGATACAGGATAATGGTGCAGGCATGAGCGAGGAAACCATTCATAAACTGCTGAACAACCGCGTAGCTGAACAACAAAAAGTAGGAATGGGCATTGGACTCAATTACGTTCACCGCATGTTGAAGTCACAATATGGGGACCAAGCACAATTGGTCATCGAGAGTGAATTGGGAACGGGGACAAGTATTCTGCTCATACTGCCCATTAAAGGAGAAGATATCTCAGCATGATTAAGGTATTGATTGTGGATGACGATAAGCTGGTACGCAAAGGCATTAGCTCAGCGATGCCATGGAACGAATTCAATATGGAGGTTGTAGGAGAAGCGAGTAACGGAGCAAAAGCATTGGATTTCCTGAAATCCCAACCGGTCGATCTCATGTTGACGGATCTTGCGATGCCGGTCATGTCAGGGATTGAACTGATGCGAGCGACGAAACAGCTCTATCCGGAGCTTCATATTGTCGTGTTAACCTTACATCAGGATTTCGATTATATCCAGGAAGCGCTGAGACTGGGCGCCATTGATTATATAGCCAAAGTCCAGCTGGAGAAGGAGCAATTTGAACATGTTCTGCACCGGATCCATACTCGTATTACTGGGTTGACGAGCTCTAGCCGAAAGATGCCTTCTATCAATGAAATCAATGTCCATTACCCGAACGTGTATGCACTGGTTTCCCAAGATCGCAAATCCGAACAGAAGTGGCCAGTGGAGCTGACCACCGATGGAGATGTGATCCGGTGGGAGGTTGAACGGAATAGCTGGATGTGGGCAGCTTCCTATGATGAGCAGGACCCGCTGTTTCTTCAGCTGAAGGCATCCCTGGATCAAGTTCCCTCTAGTACCTTATTGGTGTTGTCCGATGTACAAGAGAGAACATGGTCTCAAATCAAAAACTGGATTATGAATTATACTGAGACATATCTATTCTATGCGTATAACCCCGATTACCGAGTCATTGCCGTTTCGATGAACGAGGAAGAGACATTTTTAAAAGAACCGCAGGATGAGGACATAGACCGGATTAAGCAAAGTTGGTTCCAAACCCCATGGACTCATCATGACACGTACTACAACCAACTCGTTGAACAGTTTACATCATTACGATTAAACAAGGGCCAGTTGATGGGATTACTGTACTCCCTCGTTATGGAGTGGAATCACCTTTTTGCCCAAACAACGCTTGGAAGGATCTCGATGATCCATGGTTTCAATTCCTGGTACGAGGTTGAGAAATGGATTAAACAGACTGCTGTAGTTATTCGTAAGGCCGACGAACAGACTTCGTATTCCCAGGAAATCATCCATGCCGTGAAAAAAGCAGTGATGATCATTCAGGATGACTTGGAGCAGGCGTATACGGCTTCAGGTCTTTCCCAACAACTCAACATCAGCCGAAGTTATTTCAGTCAATGCTTCAAAGATCTGATGGGGAAAACCTTTAATGAGTACTCCAGGTTCATCCGGGTAGAGAAGTCGAAGGAATATTTGCTTAATACAAACAACACGATTTTCTGGATTGCCGAGCGAGTGGGTTATACGGATGAAAAATATTTCAGCCGGATTTTCCGTGAAATGACAGGCCTTCTGCCAAGCGAATATCGGCAGCTAGGCAGAGGAGTCAAATAGCAGACGTGTTCCCATTGAACAGACACCCATCATAGGGAAAGTGACCGTCTCCATAATGATTGTTGGAGGCCGTCATGGAAATGGTCCAAGAGACATTTTATCGATTATGGATAAATTGAAGGCCGACAGTTTCCTGTTTGAGGAGCTGCCGGCCTTTGTTTTTGAATGGAAATAAGGATAGATAGATGAATGTAAGTCAGCAGGTAGGATAAATGTTCACGAGCTAACCAATGCTCCAGGATTGCGGTAGAAAACTGTAATCATTTCTCTATCCAAACGAACGTGCAATCCCTATCTCAGTGGATCTTCACTCCATTTTATAATGAAAGCGTAAACAAAAAAAGATAATCAGAATAAGGGGAATCGAATTAGATGAGAACAAAATGGTCCTTGAAAAGCAAACCGCTCACGAAACGTCTGGCCGTGCTGTCGATGTCTGCGCTGATGGTTACAGCTCTCGCGGCATGTGGAGGCGCATCCACTCCTCCTACTGCGGAGGAAGCAGGCAAATATGAGGTAACTCCGGGAGATCCGTTCAGTGCCTACAAAGACGAAATCACCGTAACCATGGGACGGGTGACTACAGCCAATCCGAAACTGCCAGCTGGAGATACCTATGAGAACAACGCATATACGCGACTGGTTAAAGATACATTTAACGCTAAAATCACAGATCAATTTGAAGCCAATGGTGAAGATTACAGCCGTCAGGTTTCGCTCGCTATCGCCTCCGGGGAATTGCCTGACATGATGCGTGTCGACTCCAAAGACGAACTGAAAGAACTGGTGGACAATGATCTGATTGAAGATCTGACAACCATTTACGATCAATATGCCACAGATAACATCAAGCAGATTTACGATTCCTATGATGGGCGTGCATTAGATAATGCAACGATTGATGGCCGTTTGATGGGCCTTCCGGCGACGTCCCTGGATTCTGCACCAACGATGGTTTGGGTACGTCAGGATTGGCTGGATCTGCTGGGGATCCAACTTGATGCAGACGGAGATGGAGCCATCTCGCTCGAAGAAGTGGAGAAAACAGCACAGGAATTCCTGAAAAGAGATCCAGGTCAAACCGGTAATCCGGTCGGTATTCCTTTTGTGAACACATTGAATACTACAGATTACAATGCCTCTTCCTATACCATGCTTGGTGTTGCCTCAACCCAGGGCGCGTTCCCACAATATTGGATGAATGGGGAAGACGGCAAAATTGTGTATGGTTCCACGACAGAAGAGACCAAGCAAATGCTAGGGATCATGGCGGACTGGTTCAAGAACGGCATCATTGACCCGCAATTCGGAACCCGGACGTTTGATGACATTACTGCACTCTATACCAATGGCCAGAGCGGTATCGCTTTTGGACCGTGGCATATCCCAGACTGGGGATTGATCAGCGTGAAGCAGATGGATAAAAACGCGAAATTTTCGGCGTATACGTTGGAAGATGCAGACGGCAATGTGAACGTGGCACATGCTAATCCATCCAATCAGTTTATCGTGGTACGAAAAGGGTATGAGCACCCTGAACTGGCAGTGAAGATTGTAAACCTGTTCTACGACAAACTGGCAAATGATAAAGATGTGGCAACAACCATGCCGGAAGCTGCCAAGTATCAGGAGACTGGGGTAGACGGTTCTACGAGACCGTTTAACATTGAAGTCAATTCCGCTACATCGCTGCTGGATGATTACTCTGATGTCGTTCGTGGAATTAAAGGGGAAATTGGTCTGGATGAGGTTCGCACAACCGAATCGAAGAACAATATCGGAAGCATTAAAACGTATTTGAGTGACATGGACACGGATGACGTAACCGCTTGGTCCAAATACCATTCACGGATTAACGGAGTTGGACTGATCGACAAGCTGACACAGGAGAATAAATTCGTATGGATGACTCCTGCTTTCTCTGGAACGACATCAAGCATGAAACAAACGTGGGCCAATCTGACGAAGCTCGAGCAGGAATCATTCATCAAAATTGTGACAGGTTCCGAACCGCTGGATTACTTCGATACATTCGTCAGCAACTGGAAGAAACAAGGCGGTGATCAAGTCATTCAGGAAATCGAAGACGAGATCGCATCGAAACAATAGACATCCATGAACAGTAGCAGGGCTGCGATATGCAGCCTTTCTTCAGGAAAGGGGTTCATCCATGAAACAGGGGAAATTAAAAGCAAGAGGCCGGCTAGGCACAGGTGCCATGTACCATATGATGATGCTGCCGGGTATTTTGTTTTTGCTTGTATTCAGCTATATACCAATGGTCGGTGTCATTACGGCTTTTCAGGACTATGTGCCAGCCAAGGGCATGTTCGGCTCCGAATTTGTCGGGCTGAAGCATTTTATTTATATGTTCAAACTCCCGGATATCGCTCAGGTCATCAGTAATACGCTAGTCATTGCGATTGCCAAGATTCTGCTCGGAACGTTGATGGCGATTATATTTTCCGTATTATTGAATGAAATTCGTGTTAAATACGTTAAAAAATCCGTGCAGACGATTGTTTATCTGCCGCACTTTCTATCCTGGGTTGTACTCGCATCTGTCGTGGTCAACATGTTCAGTTTGGATGGAATCGTGAACCAAATGCTCGCGTTCTTTGGCCTGGACCATATCAATTTCCTAGGCAGCAACACGTGGTTCCAGCCACTGATCATCGGAACAGACGTCTGGAAGGAATTTGGTTATAGTTCCATCGTTTATTTGGCTGCTATCACGTCGATTGATCCCGGTCTATATGAAGCGGCAGGAATGGATGGAGCCAGTTGGTGGAGAAAAGTATGGCATATTACGCTGCCGGGTATGCTGCCTATTATCCTGCTCATGGGTGTAATGAGTCTGACCAACATTTTGAGTGCCGGTTTCGATCAAATCTATAACCTGTATAACCCGGTAGTGTATGAAACGGGCGATATTCTGGATACCTACGTGTACCGGATTGGTCTCGTTGGGCGACAGTATAGCTTCGGTACGGCTGTTGGATTGTTCAAATCCGTGATCGGCATCGTGCTGCTCTTGTCTGCGAATCAACTCGCCAAAAAATATACAGACAGAAAAATTTTCTAAGGAGGCAATGTCCGTGTCCTATTCTGCAAACGTTAAAGAACGAATTGGCCGGTTTGTCATCTATGCCATCGTGATCATGCTGGCATTGGCTTGCCTTCTTCCGTTATGGAATATTGTTGCCATTTCATTTAGCAGCAGCGAGGCTGTATCGGCGAATGCCGTAGGTCTCGTTCCGGTCAATTTTACGACAGCCGCGTATTCAAAAATTATTGATGATGCACAGTTCTGGCGCTCTTTCGGCATATCTGTTCTGCGCGTTGCGCTGGCCCTTGTGCTTAACATGATTCTGATTATTTTGATGGCTTATCCGCTATCCAAGTCGAAAAGGGAATTCAAAGGCAGAAACATCTATATGAATATCATGATTTTTGCCATGTTGTTCAGTGGAGGCATGATTCCAAGTTACCTGCTGATCAAAAACCTGGATATGCTAAATACAATATGGGCACTTGTTCTGCCAGGTGCTGTCCCGATATTCAGTGTCATCCTTGTGATGAACTTCTTCTCTGCAGTACCTAAAGCACTGGAAGAAGCGGCGTTTATCGATGGGGCGAATCCGCTCCAAGTCTTGTTCAAAGTGTATGTTCCTGTGTCCATTCCTGCGCTGGCGACCGTTGCCTTATTCAGTATCGTGGGTACATGGAACGACTTCTTCAGCGGTTTGATCTATATGACCAAGGTCAGCAATTATCCGCTTATGACCTATATTCAGTCCCTTAACGTAAATATTGCCGATCTGCTGCAAGCTGGTACGAATTCCAGCGAGCTCAGCAACCTGACTGAGATTTCGAATAAAAACCTGAATGCAGCTAAAATCGTAGTCGCGGTCATTCCGCTGCTGTTGATTTATCCGCTGCTGCAAAAATACTTTGTAACCGGCATTGTCGTTGGATCAGTCAAAGAATAATGAGAGGTTATAACACACCTTAACGGAGAGGCACACCAATCTGGAGAAGGTAGAAAGGTTGTATGACATGGAGAATAAAAAATGGTGGAAAGAAACCGTTGTATATCAAATTTATCCGCGGAGTTTTCAAGATAGTAACGGAGACGGAATCGGCGACTTGAAGGGTATTGAGTCAAGGCTCGATTATTTGCAGGAACTCGGCATTGGTGCGATCTGGTTGTCACCTGTTTGCAAGTCACCTCAAGATGACTATGGGTATGACATTTCCGATTATCAGGATATCGATCCAATGTTCGGGTCTCTGGATGATATGGAAGCGTTAATTCATGAAGCCGGGAAACGAGATATTCGGATCATCATGGATCTAGTGTTGAATCACACATCGGATGAGCATCCCTGGTTTCAAGAAGCCAAAAAAGGCAAAGACAATCCGTACCATGACTACTACGTCTGGAGAGATGGTGTGGAAGGAACGCCTCCGAACGATTTAGGATCCACTTTTGGTGGCTCAGCCTGGGAATGGGTTCCTGAAATTGGGCAATATTATTTGCATCTCTTTTCCGTAAAACAGCCAGATCTCAACTGGGAAAATCCCAAAGTCCGGCAAGAGATTTACGACATGATCAATTGGTGGATTGACAAGGGAGTCGGCGGGTTTAGACTTGATGTAATCGACTTAATTGGTAAAGAGCCGGATGCGAAGATTACGGGGAATGGGCCCAATCTGCATAAATATATCAGGGAGCTTAGCAAGGAAACGTTTCAAAAAGCAGAAAATCTGCTAACCGTTGGAGAAACATGGGGCGCTACTCCTGAGATTGCCAAACTGTACAGCAACCCGGACGGCAGTGAGTTTTCAATGGTATTCCAGTTTGAACACATCGGCTTGGATGAACAAGAAGGCAAAGGAAAGTGGGATCTCAAGCCTTTGGATGTGCTGGAATTGAAAAAAGTGCTGTCCAAATGGCAGACAGAGCTCAAAGGCGATGCCTGGAACAGCTTGTTCTGGAATAACCACGACTTGCCTCGAATCGTCTCCCGTTGGGGAAATGACGGAGAATACAGAATTGAATCTGCTAAAATGCTTGCTACCCTTCTTCATGGCATGCAAGGCACACCTTATATTTATCAGGGTGAAGAACTAGGCATGACGAATGTTCAATATGCGATTGAAGACTATCGGGATATTGAATTGCTCAATCTCTATAAAGAAAGAATGGGGAAAGGATATCCTGAAAGCAGCGTGATGGAGTCGATCTTCGCCAAGGGACGCGATAACGCTCGAACACCGATGCAGTGGGATTCTTCCGATAACGCTGGGTTTACAAGTGGCGAACCATGGATCAAGGTGAATCCGAACTATACCGATATCCATGCCCAGGACAATTTGAATAACCCTGAATCCATATTTCATTACTATCGGAAGTTAATCCAATTAAGAAAAGATCATGAAGTGATTGTGTATGGAGATTATGAGCTGGTTTTCCCGGATGATCCAGAGGTGTTTGCTTATACCCGAACGCTGAACGGAACAAAAGTCCTTGTTGTATGTAATTTTCAGGGGAATACGATCAAGCTCCCGCTGCAGAAACACTTGGCAGAGACGAACCAGCTGCTGATATCGAATTATGCAGGTGAACTGCCTCTGAACGAACTGCGTCCATATGAAGCGAGAATGTACCTTATGCATGCGTAAAGAATAATACTATAAATAAAGTCTATATAAACTGCTTAAAAGACACACGTTAACGGAGAGGCAGAACCAATCTGGAGAAGCGAAGCGTTCGCTTAAAAGCTTTCCGAAGGAAAGCTGCATCGGAAGCATAGGCTTATCACCGGATTTTCCCCTTAGAGAAGGGGATTCAAAAAATCTTGGGATAACAGCGATCGGAAGATGGTACTGTGCTCGTAGTGCCCTTGTGTGATCGATTGGTGCAGTTTATATCGTGGTTGAGAAAGAAGGATTACATCAAATGAAAAGAGTATGGTGGAAAGAAGCAGTAGCATATCAAATCTATCCTAGAAGCTTTATGGATTCCAATGGGGATGGGATTGGTGACATCAAGGGAATCATTTCAAAACTGGATTATATTCAAGACCTCGGTATTGATCTGATATGGATCTGCCCGATGTACAAGTCTCCTAACGATGATAATGGTTATGATATCAGTGATTACTGTTCCATAATGGATGAATTCGGCACGATGGCTGAATTTGATCAATTATTAAAAGAAGTACATGATCGTGGCATGAAACTCATCATGGACTTGGTGATCAATCATACGAGTGACGAACATCCGTGGTTCATCGAATCGAGATCTTCGCAGGATAATCCTAAACGGGATTGGTACATCTGGAGAGATGGGAAGAACGGAGAAGAACCGAATAACTGGGAAAGCATCTTCGGTGGTTCTGCTTGGGAATATGATGAAGTCTCCGGACAGTACTATCTTCATCTGTTCTCCAAAAAACAACCGGATTTGAATTGGGCAAATGAAAACGTACGGAAATCCATATATGAAATGATGAACTGGTGGCTGGATAAAGGTATTGATGGTTTCCGTGTCGATGCAATTAGCCATATCCACAAAGAAGAGGGCCTGCTGGATATGCCAGTCAAAGAAGGCTTTAAATACATCTCTTCGTTTGAGAAGCACATGAATGTCAAAGGAATTCAGCGTTATTTGCAGGAAATGAAAGACGAAACGTTATCCAAATATGACGTGGTAACTGTTGGGGAAGCCAATGGAGTAAAAGTAGAGGACCAAGAAGATCTATACGATTGGATCTGTGAAGTCAGAGGCAAATTTAATATGGTCTTCCAATTCGAACACCTTGACCTGTGGAAAAACAGCACAGACCGGCAACTCGATGTTCCCAAACTGAAAAACGTCTTGACGAAGTGGCAAAAATCGCTGGAAGGCATCGGTTGGAATGCTTTGTTTATTGAAAATCACGATCAGCCACGTAAAGTTTCATCCTGGGGAAATGATGCGGAGTATTGGTATGAAAGTTCAACAGCTCTTGGAGCCATGTACTTTTTCATGCAGGGCACTCCTTTCATATACCAAGGACAAGAAATAGGTATGACGAATGTGGCTTATCCTTCCATAGAGGACTATAACGACGTAGCTGACCGGAATCTATATCAGATTAAACGCGAAGAAGGGATGTCGCATGAGGAAATCATGAACATCATCTGGGCATCGAGTCGCGATAACTCCAGAACACCGATGCAGTGGTCTTCTGCAGAACAAGCCGGGTTCACCAATGGTACGCCGTGGCTTAAGGTGAATGACAATTACGTTCATATTAATGTAGAGAAACAGCTCCAGGATCCGCGTTCCATCCTGCACTTTTATAAACGAATGATTCAGCTGCGAAAAGAACACGACACGCTGACATATGGGTTCTATGAGCTTCTTATGCCGGAACATCCAAGTGTATTTGCTTATACACGAACTCTGGCAGACCAACAGGTGCTGGTCGTAGTCAATCTCTCTGATCAAGCCGTAGAGCTTAAGGAAGAAGAGCATAGCCTTAACTTCTCCGAGATCTGGCTTACCAACTACGAAGATAGCAAGCTGCCAAGGGTGCTGCGACCGTATGAAACGATCGTTGGTTTAAGCGATAAAGAATAAGTCTGATTTTCCTACAGGTATCCAATGAAGTAAACAGAGAATTCACTCACTAATTTCTGACTTCAAGCAAGTGAACCCCTTAGATAAGTTATTGGAATAAGCGCCGTTTATCCAATGCATTTCTAAGGGGCTTTTTTTATTTTGCCTTCAGATTGATAATTTGTTAATTATCCTTTATTATGAAAGCGTTATCGTTAATCGAATACTTATTGTACCATTCGGTCACTTGACCAACATATTAAACCTCGAGGTGAGTAGAGTGAAGTACAGAAGATTGGGCAAGACCGAGCTGGATGTATCCGTCGTAGGTGTGGGCACCTGGCAGTTTGGCGGGGACTGGGGTAAAGACTATACCCAGAAAGAAGTCGATGATATTCTTTACCGTGCCAAAGAACTTGGTATTAATTTGATTGATACAGCGGAATGTTACGGACCTCACCATATGTCGGAAAACTTTATCGGCGATTTTATGTCCCGTGACCGGCGTGAGGATTGGGTGATCGCATCGAAGTTTGGTCATCAGTGGCATGATCACTGGACCAATGCCTGGAGCGTGGATCAAATCCGTGTTCAACTGGAAGAATCCCTGAAAGCCCTAAGAACAGATTATATCGATTTGTATCAGTTCCATTCCGGATCAGATGAGGCGTTTGATAACGACGAGCTGTGGACCATGCTGGACAAGCAGGTACAAGCCGGTAAAATTCGAAATCTTGGTATTTCCATTGGCAGCAACGATAATCTGCATCAGACGAGCAAGGCTAGCGAGTTAAACGCGAAGGCTATACAGGTTGTATATAACCGTCTGGACCAGAAGCCCGAGGAGAGGGTATTCCCGTCATGTCAGGAGCAGGACCTTGGTGTGCTCGCAAGAGTCCCACTGGCCAGCGGCTATCTGAGCGGCAAGTACAAGCCAGGCGCAGTGTTCAATGACAATGTCAGAAAGGGACGCGAGCGTCAAGAGATCGATGAGAAGCTGCAGCTGGTAACTGAAATCCAGAAGAACGAAGTCCCTGAAGGTGTCGACATGGCCTCGTGGGCTCTTGCCTGGTGTCTGAAGCATCCAGCCGTTAGCTGCGTCATTCCAGGATGCAAAAGTCCGGAGCAGGTTGAAGCGAACGCCCGGGCCGCAGATCTGGAATTATAAGCGAGCTTGATCGGTGTAGCTTGCTGATGGCTATACATTCGTGGTTTAAAACGGAGAAAGCAGCCGACCAAAGTAGAAGGGGTCGGCTGCTTTTTTTTCCTAGAAGAATCAAAATTAATATTTAAATTGAATCGTCAAACGCTCTAACTTTTGAGACATATCGGACAAGGTTGTGGCTAGGCTCGTAATTTGTTCCATTGAAGCCAGTTGTTCTTCTGAAGAAGCAGCTATATTTTGGGAGTTGTCTGCAGCTTGGAGTGCAAGATTGGAGACTTGCTCTTGACCCGCGGTGATTTCCTGGACGCTTGCCGTGATCTGCTGTGTAACGCTGGCAAGTTCCTCCGTTTGTTGGGCGATAAAGTTGGTCGACCCTACGATTTTGTTAAACTGTTGTTCCGTCTCATTAGCAATCTGTAAGCCGGAGTCGACGTCCTGTTTAACTCGATTCAACGTTTTGAGCGATTGTTCGATATCTGTACGCATATCTTGAATCAACGTGGAAATCTGCCCGGATGATTGGTTCGATTGTTCAGCAAGTTTTCTCACCTCAGCAGCAACTACCGAGAAACCGCGGCCTTCTTCGCCTGCGCGGGCTGCCTCAATCGAGGCGTTCAGAGCAAGAAGATTCGTCTGCTTCGCAATATCCGTAATGGCATGCAGCATGGTACCGATCTGTTGGCTGCGTTCATCCAGCATTCTCATGACTACATCCGTTTCATTAACCGACTTGTTGATCAGCTTCATTTGCTTCGCCGTATGCTCTACGGCCGTACCACCTATGTTCGCGAGTTCCATCGCATCAACAGAAGAATCGGCAATGGTTGATGAGCTTTCCGCTATTCGCTGAATCCCGATCGATATTTCCTCGAGTGAGTTGGTTGTCCGTTGAAGCATCATTTGTTGCTCTTGTGCACCTGCTGCAGATTCTTGGATCGAAATGGTGATATTCTCAGTTGCCTGACTGGTGTGCTCCGCACCAAGAGTCAACTCTTTGGAAGATGAGGCTACCTGTTTGGTAGAGAGATCGACTTGACTAATAAGTGTTCTCATGTTTTTAATCATATGGTTAAAGTCCTGTGAAAGCTCACCAATCTCATCTTTGGACTTCATCTTAACTTCTTCAACGGTTAGGTCACCGTCCGCAACGGATTTCAATCGCTTAGCGACCATAAGGATCGGCTTCGTTAGGCGTCCTGAGATGATGCTAACGATAATGGATCCTAGAACAACCGCCACAGCCGTAACTATAAGAACAAGATACAGAACTTGTGTAGCACCACTGTTAAACTCACTTAAGTAGGCACCCGAACCAATGATCCATCCCCAATGCGGGTCCATTTCAACATATGAAACTTTCGTTTCTACCTCACCTGTATCAGGTAGAGCCCACTTGTAGGTGACAAATCCGCCTCCGGCTGTTCCAACATTAACGATCTCTTTTCCCAAATATACGCCATCTTCTGTAACGACATCTGTCAAATCCTGACCTTCATTTGAAGGATTCATTACGGAATGCGCATCTTTGCCAACAGCCCATGGATATCCTGTTTCCCCTACAGTATATTCACTTTTTACAGGCCGCTTATTATCTGCGTTCTTATCACCGAGCAGTTCTACGCGGAGCTTTTCCTGCGCTTGCTCCAATGTCAAACTTCCGTTCTCTACCTGCTCGTTGAGGAGATTAATCATACCAATGACCATTCGTACACTATTTTCAAGTGCGGCCTTGCCGGATTCATTCATTTCATTTTTTGAAACGGTATAAGAACTGAACCCTATTACGATTGTGGGCACAATAAGTATAACCAAGCACAAAGAGACTAACTTGGCCCTTAACGTTCTCATTTTTAGAATAGATCCTATTTTTGTTTTCACTTCAGTTCCCCCTAAGTATGTCAAAGTACAGATCTAACTCAGAACCCGATAGTTAAAATTTAAATTAAATCTGTACCTAATATATCGAAAAAAGAGGAGGTAAAATGAAGTCTTTGAGCGATGGAAATCTGTGTAAACCAACTCGCCCATTGTGCTCAACACTGGGCAAATAGAATTTGTAAAACCAAAAGTGGAAATTGCATAAAAGGCGAGGGATTTTGCACAGAAAGATTAAGATTAACCTTTTTACTTCGCTGCTGGGATTTATCTGGGTATTGCCGTCGCAGCATTTGTTCCGTGGATTGAGATTGGTTTGAAAATAACGGTATTGCATTATTATAGATAGGAAGGGGTGTTTCCTTATGGGAACACTCCTTTTTTTGTGAATAGCTGAGCATGTGAGTTCACATAGGAATTAACCGCTATTTAAGGAGGCAGTTCATTTTATTCGATGACTATTCATCTATAGATGCTTCTCATAAAATACCATTGTCATTTTGTCGTTAATTACTTTAGTTATACCCGTCTTTTTATAGCCTATCTTTTCATACAAGTAACAGTTTCCTTTCTCTTGCAAGATGGTACCCAGTCTCCAAGACTTTGCATCATCATATATATTCTCTACGATTGTAAAGACTTTTTGAGCAATGCCTTTTCCTTGATGTTCTGGCAGGATAAAAATTGGGCTAACACTATAGATCTGATCCTCTTTTTTGACGACTCTTATACCGCCCACGGCAACGTCAACATGATAGATTATGAAATAATCTGTAAAAGACTGATTGATTTGAGTAATAACTTTTTCTACGGTTTCATTGGCGGGGCTTGTTTCAAAATCCTGATACGTTTCTAACAAGGGCATAAACGCTTTAACTTTCATGTTGTGAATAGTCACTGCATCATTTAATTCTGCTTTACATAAAGAAACCTCCATTAATATGCACCCCCTTTTGAGACGCTCGTTAATAATATCTTATATAGCACATACACTGTTTACCTACTACAAAGATGTTCGTTAAAGTTTAGATAACTTACGACCCATCCCACAATCATCCCAAACAGCAGATTTCTTAATTTATGTTCATCATATGTATCTCCTTGATCACAAAGTTCTTTTTAAGTGTTTCATCTAACCAGAAATAAAAGCGTCTGTCAATGATTTGGTCTGTAACTTAATTTCTTTGTATAAAAAGGCTGCACCCTACTAAATACTAAGCTCCGGGGGTGTACGAATGGATAAAATGAAAATTCATCTCGAGGGAAAAAATACAGCTCTAATTGTCGTGGATGTTCAAAACGATTACTGTCATCCAGATGGGGCGATCTCCAAAAGCGGAATTGATGTGAGCTCAGTAAAACAAATGATGCCTCATTTGCATTTTTTATTGGAAGCTGCAAGAAAAAGCTCAATACCCGTCATATTTTTGCAAACCAACCATGAGGATGCCACGGACTCCGAAGTATGGCTTTCACGTTTTCCGGATGGTATAAACCCTATTTGTCGTACAGGAAGCTGGGGGGCAGATTTTTACGAGGTGTTACCACAGGCGAATGATATCATTGTCAAAAAGCATCGTTACAGCGGGTTCGTCCACACCAGATTGGAGAGCGTTTTGCAAACGCTCAAAATAGAAACCCTCATCATGACAGGGGTTAGCACGAATTTGTGTGTTGAGTCTACAGCGAGGGAAGGTTTTATGCTTGATTATCACATTGTACTTATACAAGATGCCTGCGCAGCTTTTTCACAACCAGAACATGATATGACGCTGAAAACAGTGGATACGTATTTCGGTATGGTTACAGATACAGCAGGAATCGTCTCTTATATAGAGACCTCACATCAGACAACAGTTAATTAGGCAGAGACATAGGAGAAAAATAAGAACATGCACACGTGATCTACGAATGTTTCACTGTATTCTTTATGTAAATGCTGTTAGTTTTCCAGGTAGAGGAAGCTATTAAGGGGATAAGAATAAGAATTGCCGCAGACAAAAAATGTTCCATTCAAAGTCGCTAAAGTAGCGGCTTTTTTGTCTTTTGGAATTACAAAATGGCAGATGTGTATGACAGCTCTTGTTCAACTAGCTGAGGGATGAGTGCAACATTACGTCTGCTGAGAAAGTCAATAAGATGTAAGATGGACGTCATAATATGATGAGAAGTAGGTGGAGAAACTGAAACATCGTTTACTCACGATCATTTTTCTTTTCACTACCCTATTCTTTTTTGCGAATGGTCAAGAAGTCAAAGCTCTATCCTGTGCTGAGAAGAAGGGAAGCCTTCAAGAAGAGTTAGACGGATATACTGGTGCTGTTTACGGTGAAATAAAGAAAATTAAAGTTGATCTGAAGCAAGAAGGGATAACGGGCACAAAAGAGAAAGTTAGATATATACTAGTGGAAGTTGAGCGAAGCTGGAAAACGGAAGTTGATTCTGAGGTCATTGTCGCAACCGACTACACTTGGGGTTTTAACTTCAAGGAAGGCAGTAAATACTTCATATTTATTAGTGAAATGGATGGCGAATTAAGCAGTAGTCCGTGCAGCACGACCATTGAAATGAATAACCTTAATCAAGCAACTAAACAATTCGGTGAGGGATTCGAGCCAAAACAACAAGTCAATCTGGAATCCAAGATGTGGTTTATGGTGGAGCAGGATTTTGATTTGTATATCGTCCTTGCAATAATCCTTGTGGTGAGTGCCGTCTTCATCATGAGAGCAAGGAAGAAAAGGAAACGGGGCTAAGCATCATTGGTCTAAGGGAAACATTCGTTGAATAAACAGAAGGTTTTCTCTTGACCGATTACATAATTCCAAGGGAAAGAAGGATACCAAATGACAACGTTAGGATTGATCCGACACGGAGTAACGGATTGGAATGACGAATATCGGACACAAGGCCATTCAGATATCCCGCTTAATGAAAAGGGGCGACAACAAGCTGAATTCTTGTCCCGAAGAATTGGCACAGAACAGTGGGATTATATTTATTCTAGTGATTTGTCGAGAGCACTTGAAACAGCGGAAATCATCGGCAAAATCAACAATATTGAAGTTAGAACCGACCCACGCTTGAGAGAAATGAACTGTGGGCTTATAGAAGGGACGACAGAACAAGAGCGTGTCAATCGATGGGGGTATGGGTGGTTTAGACTGGATCTCGGCATCGAATCAGAAGATGAGATTGTAAAAAGAGGCAGGGAGTGCCTTGCCGACATATCAGACAGACACCCAGACGAGAATATATTAATCGTGAGTCATGGTGCATTCCTTGGAATGACTTTAAAGAAACTTATCCCGCATATCGACATGACAGAAAGTTTAATGAACACATCTATCACCATACTGCAAACAGCACAACCTCGATGGGACTGTTCGGTGTATAATTGCACTGCACATTTAAATGTGAAATCTATCGAGATCGTAAAAGGGAAGATGGAACAAGAACTATAGAAGCCGTGATAAGCGGCTTTTTATTTTATCGGTACAACAATTTAATATGCGTCCCAATGGAATAAAAATTATTTCACTAGGGCTGCACCCCTGCATCTGTGTAGCAAATGTTAGGGGTATTTAGTCTGTCTGTTTAGCCGCATTGACTAAATAAGTTAACTCGTGTTAATTTATTAACTGTAGTTAACTTCGAGGAGATGCAATCAATATGAATCAGGATATCTCACTAAGGGAATTAAAAAAAGCCAAGAACAAAATCGCGCTGTATGAAGCGGGATTATCCTTAATGAAGGATCGAATGTTCAGTCAGGTCATGATTGAGGACATCTGCAAGACTGCTGAAATATCCAAGGTCACTTTTTTCAAGTTTTATCAACGCAAAGAGGATTTGCTGATTTATTTTATGCGGGTTTGGCTTACTGAACGAATGATCGAGATCGAACAGGAAGAGAAAAAAGGATTCCAGGCATTCCGCCATTTGCTGTCCAAGGTTGCTAAGGAGCATCAATTAAGGCCGGGGATGATGCCGAGTTTGATTTCCTTTCTTGCAGAACAGAACATGCAGCCTTGTATGCCTGAACTGAGTCAAGCGGAAGTATCGCTGCTCTTTCCAGGTCACGAGGAAGCGGGGAGTGAATCGCCTAATATGTTTGTTTTATTTCAACAGTTCATGAAGGAAGAACAACAAGTGGGTAAGCTCAATAAATCTCTCACCTTGGAGCAATCGGTACAGATCTGCTTCACCATTTTCTATGGTGCGTTTCTGACGGCTCAACTGTACAATTCAGCGGATATTAGCCGCTTTTATGATACGCATCTGGGTCTGCTTGAAATATAGGAGAAGGAGTGAGTATGTATGGCTAAAGTGATCGCAGGTCGTTATACCGCACAGATGGAAGGTTCCTTCGTTGTTTTCGTGATTGGTTTTCGGATTAACAAATGGTGGGCGGTACATAAATGGCTACCTGTTATGAATACCATGTCCCCTATGCTTCAGGAGCTGTATCGAAACAAAGAGGAGCTAGGGTTCATGGATGGTTCCTATCATTTTTCAGGCCGTGGACTTACACTCATTCAATATTGGAGGAGCTTTGAACACCTGGAGCACTATGCCCGACATGGAGCTAACCACCTGAAGGCATGGAGGGATTTCAACCGCAAAGTTGGAACTGGGGGAGATGTAGGGATTTTCCACGAAACCTATCTGGTTCCTGAAGGGCAATATGAATGTGTTTACAACAATATGCCGACCTTTGGATTGGCAAAAGCGGGAGCCCACGTTCCGGCGACGGGGCGTAAAGAAACGGCAAGCCGGCGGCTTGGCCGCGAAGGAGAACCAGCCATTCCAACACCTCCGAATCCTTAGTGCTAGCGTCTATTGCCACGAAGCAAACAAACAATGGGTGCAACCTAAGCTGATGCTCGCATGGTGATATCCTGTATCGAAGTAGCGTGTTTGTAGATAATGGGGTAAACATAACTGAATAAAAGAATAAGGCAGCCGACATCGTGATCGGCTGTTTGTTTTTTATGAACGAACAGGAAACAAGCAAAGGCAGCGTTGCTATAAGCCCCTTTTGTATATAGCCTTGTCAAATTTTGCATTTCTGAATAATCTAACACATACCACAGAAGAGGGGGAAGAAATATGAGTGGATACAGCAATGGTAATGTAGGAGGAATTGGTGGGGGATATGGTGGTTTTACGTCCATTGGTGCAATTCTGGTACTTTTTATTCTGTTAGTCATCATCTCCAAAGCTTTCTTAGTATAATGAACTCTGAATAAGCCTCAAGTAGTGCTGAGAAAAGAACTCGTAAACCTTCAAAACTAACTGCGCCTTAAGCATAATTGGTCTGGCTAGCGGAGTTTCGGAGTTTCGCCTGCAATATAAAAAAAGGAACTGCTAATACGGCAGTTCCTTTTTTTAAGAAGTTTGGAGTTAGGGTCGATCAGGAGATGGTGAGATCTCCTAGTTCTGTTCTGAGCACTTGTTTAATAGATTTTTCCTGGCATCTATTCTTTATACATACGAAAGTTTGCTAAGTTATTCAGACTGTATGTAAAAAAAGAGAGGATCCCCTAAAAACAAAGGTCATCTCTTTTTAGTAAAAAATAATTGAACACAAAAAAACGCTATGATATAATCGATAAACGTCATAGATACCAATCAAAAAAAGTATGTACGTATTATTATTCCTATATTTATAGTACATCTTATAATTTGATTTGTCAATGCTATTTTTTGAAAGGTGGGGAAAGGAGGTATTCGAGGGGAATAGGACTGACACGATCATATTTGTTTTTCCATTTTAACGGATAGAGGAGAGGTTGAATGAATTCACTGGTTCGCGATTTTCAAGAAATAGATCACACTCAGCTTTGGCTGGTTGGTGGAAAAGGGCTGCACTTAGGGTTATTATCCAAATTGGAAGGGATTCATGTGCCTGAAGGGTTTTGTGTCACAACGGTCGGATACCAAACAGCGATCAAACAGAATAAAATGGTTCATGCTTTGTTGGATCAGCTGTCTGAGCTTAAGGTAGAAGATCGAGAACGTGTTAATGAAATCCGTAAGGAGATTCAACGGGTCATCTTGGAAGCAGCCATTCCTTCCGATGTTGTGGAAGCAGTCGTCCAATCTCTCTCTCGCTTTGGTGAGGATCAAGCCTATGCGGTGCGCTCAAGTGCAACTGCTGAAGACTTACCCCATGCTTCTTTTGCTGGTCAACAAGACACCTATTTAAATATTATCGGCACAGAAGCCATCTTGGAGCATATCCGTAAATGCTGGGCTTCTCTATTTACAGAACGCGCGGTAATTTACCGGATGCAGAATGGGTTTGACCACAGCCAAGTTTATTTATCTGTTGTGGTTCAAAAAATGGTGTTCCCGCAGGCATCAGGGGTATTATTTACTGCGGATCCGATCACTTGCAATCGGAAACTGATCTCGATCGATGCCAGTTTCGGACTCGGAGAGGCGCTTGTTTCCGGCCTAGTGTCTGCTGATGGTTACCAAGTTAAGGATGGGGAAATCGTCAGTAAGCGAATTGAAACCAAAAAAGTAGCGATTTATGAGCGGAAGGAAGGCGGAACAGAGACCAAGCAGCTCCAGCTTGAGCAGCAAAAGACGCAAACACTTACGGATCAACAGATTTTACATCTCGCACGTTTGGGTAGACAGCTCGAAGAACATTTCGGATGCCCCCAAGACATCGAATGGTGTATGGACGATGATACATTTTACATGGTTCAGAGCCGACCCATCACCACTTTATTTCCGATTCCTGAAGCACAAGATGAGGAAAATCACGTGTATGTATCTGTTGGTCATCAGCAAATGATGACAGATCCAATCAAACCATTAGGAATGTCCATCTGGAAGCTAACGGGCAACCCCTCCATGTTTAAAATGGGGGGTGGGAGGCTGTTTGTCGATATTACCAAGGGTCTGTCTACCTCGGCGGGCAGGCAGAATTTGCTGGGTGTCTTGGGACACTCCGACCCGCTCATAAAAGATGCACTAATGACCATTATAGATCGGGGAGATTTTATTCCTTTGGACCCGACTGACAAAAGCGAACAGGGACCTATAAAAAGCCATCAGGGCATGTCTCCTGCGGATATATTAGAAGAGGCAGGAAGCGATCCAGCCATTGTTACTGCTTTGATACAGAGTAGTGCGACATCGGTATCTGCGTTGAAACATACGATGCAAACGAAAGCAGGATTGGACGTATTTGATTGCATTCTGGAAGATATGCAGCAGCGGAAGAAGCGTTCTTCTGACTCGAAAAATTTGAGTGTGATCATGGCCGCTTTTCACGCATCCGCATGGATCAATGAAAAGATGGATGACTGGTTAGGTGAGAAAAACGCAGCAGACACACTTTCCTTGTCTGTACCTCATAACATTACTTCAGAGATGGGTATGGAGCTCCTGGATGTTGCTGATGTGATTCGTCTCTATCCGGAAATCATTGAGTACTTACAACAAGTAAGAGATGATCATTTTATGGATAAACTGGTTCAATTCGAAGGCGGCCAGCAAGCATATGAAGCTATTTCAGCTTTTCTCGATAAATATGGAATGCGATGTGCCGGGGAGATCGATATTACACGGACTCGATGGAGTGAAAAACCGAGTATTCTGATACCTATGATCCTCAGTAATATCAAGAACCTTGAGTCTGGAGCCAGTAAACGGAAGTTTGAACAAGGACGACAGGAAGCTTTGTCAAAAGAACAGGACTTATTAGCTCGTTTGAAGCTATTACCTGGCGGCAAACAGAAAGCTAGAGAAACAAAACAAATGATCGACCTGATCCGTAATTTCATCGGTTATCGTGAATATCCGAAATACGACATTGTTAGTCGTTACTTCGTTTATAAGCAGGCTTTGCTAAAGGAAGCGGACCAACTCGTCCAAGCCGATGTTCTTCGTGATAAGGAGGATATATACTATCTTTCTTTTGAAGAACTGCAGGAAACCGTACGCACGATGAAATTGGATTACCAGGTCATTGACAGACGGAAAAATGATTACAAATTGTATGAAAAACTAACTCCGCCACGCGTGATCACGTCTGATGGCGAAATTATTACAGGCAAGTACAGACGTGGGAACGTCCCTGCTGAAGCTGTTGTCGGTCTGGCTGTATCTTCAGGCGTGATCGAAGGGCGGGCGCGTGTCATTCTGAATATGGAGGAGGCGGATCTGGAAGATGGAGATATACTTGTGACCACTTTTACCGATCCCAGCTGGACTCCATTGTTTTTATCCATAAAAGGCTTGGTTACGGAGGTAGGTGGACTGATGACTCATGGAGCTGTTATCGCACGTGAATACGGTTTGCCTGCCGTTGTTGGAGTGGAGAATGCGACCAAATTGATAAAAGATGGGCAGCGAATTCGTTTACACGGAACTGAAGGATATATCGAATTGCTGTCGTAATGGATAAACCCGCGGCATTAACTGCCTTACAGATGCAGTATTGTTGACCAAGAGACAAGAATACAATTCTGATGAAAGTCGCTATTTTAGCGGCTTTTTTTATTTTATCGAGACAATTTCTAGTTAAGCTCCGTGGGATTACACATTAACAAATGACTGCATGAATGAATACGTATCATAAACATGTTAGGTATTAACCTATATAGGGTGTATAAATGACAGGTCGGGAGTATCGGTCGATTTTATTGTGCATTTTTCCGAAATAAGGTTACATATATTGACGTTCAATAGGACTAAAACTATCATAATATTCAATTAAGAGTTCAGTCATTCTTAATTAGTAGGTAACCCTAAGAAGAGATGGAGTGATGACGTATATGACTAAAGGAAAGGAGAGGGAAATCTACCGGGACATCAAACTGGCGATCACACAGCACAAGCTGCTGCCGAACTCCCAACTGGTGGAGGATGCACTGGCCGAAGCTTTTGAGGTCAGCCGCACTCCAATCCGAAACGTGCTGAGAAGGCTCGAAATGGAGAAGCTGGTCACGGTTATACCTTACCGGGGAGCTTTTGTCTCTTGTCCTAGTGTTGATGAAGCAAGAGAAGTTTTTGAAATGCGTAGGGTTATCGAAACCTCAATGGTCCAAAAGTTATGCGCAACCGTGAAGCCGGAGCAGTTATTCCCTATCGAGGCTCTGATCCGGGATGAGCATCAGGCTAGCCATGAAGGTGATATCGTTGGCGCATTGGATGTCACGGTAGATATACACCTTAAGCTGGCAGAACTATCGGATAACTATTACTACTATCATTTTCTCGAGGAGTTGATCTCGCTCACCTCTGTCATCATTGCCTTGTATGGGACGGATCAGAGCTTCTGCCATGATCATGTAGACTTGCTAGCGGCGATTCAGCAGCAAGATGGTGAGCAGGCAGCTCGCATTATGACAGAGCATCTCTGGCAAATCGAACGTTCGCTAAATTTCACAGAAACGGCGCCCAATGTCCTGAATTTTAAAGAGATCTTTCAGAAGTGATTTTTTTTGGATAGGATTGTATCCAATTTTGGATTCTAAATTACCTGAAAATGCATCCAAAGGAGTGGAGAGATTTGAACAAACGGTCATTCATGCTGGGGTTAATGGTGGTGGCATCGTCTGTGCTTAGTGCTTGCGGAAGTGGAGAGAACGAGGAATCAGCAGCTGAAAGTGGCAATACCATTACGATATCGCTCATGCACAGGTATCAGGAATCCAATATCGGCAAAAGTCCGGAAGATACCGCAGTACTTGATGGACTGAAGCGGTTCAGGGAAGATTATCCGGATATCGAGATCATAGAGGAGCAGCTTCAGAACGAGGACTATTCCATTAAGGCTCAGGCACTGGCAGCGGCTGACGATATGCCTGATGTATTCATCGTACCTGGCTCATGGATGACCAATTTTGTGGACAACGAAATCGTACTTCCTTTGGACAAGGAATTGGACAAGCGCCCTGAATGGCGAGACGGTTACCGTGCCGGAACCCTGGATGCCGGAACCCGTGAAGGTCAAATTTACGGGATACCCATTGCAGCAGGGCCTACGCATCTGATCTACTATAATGCTGATCTGTTTGGAAGCATCGGATACGATCAGTTTCCAGCGAGCTGGCCTGATCTGATGGATGCCGGAGACAAACTGGCCGAAAAAGGCATTAACCTGTTCTCATACGGAGACAAGTCCAAAGGATATGCCATGTCCAGCTGGATCAGTGCGTTGACTGATCGGATCAACGGCCCGGAATGGACGGAGTCCATTTTGAACGGCGATGGTGCTAAATTTACCGATGAAGGTTTCATACAGGGAATTGGCATCATGAGTGAGCTGGCGAAAGCCGGTTATCTGAATAAGGACCTGAATTCTGTCGACAACGACACCATGGTTAACTATTACTTTGAAGGACGGTCGGCTGCCTTTGTCAGCGGAATCTGGTCAGCAATGAATATCGTGAACAATGCTCCGGATGGGATTAAGGCGAGTACACGAGTTGCCGTCTTTCCGGGCGTCGAGAACGGACTTGGCAATCCGCTCAGTTCTTCCGGAGGCGCCGGTGTCTATTATAGCGTTAACTCTGGGGTAGAAGCCGGAGAAAAGTTAGACGCCATCATGACGATGCTAGAGTATATGACCGGTTCGGATAGCGCCAAGCTTATGGCAGAAGTCGGAGGATTTCCAGCCTATGATCCCGGAGACTTCGATACTGGGAAGCTGCATCCGGTAGCCCTGGCTGCTTACGAGGCCAGCGCTGCAGCAGACGCGACTAAAATCTTTGACCTTTGGTTTGATGCTTCGATCGTAGAAGTGCTAAATACAGGGATTCAAGGTGTAATGGCTGGTTCCAGAACACCCGAGCAGCTGGCTGAGGAAACACAACAAGCCTATGAGACTTTTTTAAATCATCCATAACTTATTATTAAAAAGGAGTGAGAACATGGGCAAGGCGCTGCGACCGAAAGGCTGGGTGCTTGTGGCATATCTGCTTCCGGGTCTTCTTATCTATTCATTTGTCGTGCTGGTTCCCATACTTGCTGCTCTTCGAGACAGCTTCTACTCCTGGACAGGAGGTCCCAAAAAAACGTATATCGGCATGGGAAACTACAAGGAAATTATTCAGGATGATGTGTTCTGGCATTCATTTCTGAACAATGTGCTGATGACAGCTTATGGCTTGATTGGACAAGTAGGGTTCGGTTTTGTTTTTGCTCTGCTGCTGATGTCCAAGATGGTAAAACTAAAAGGGCTGCATCGGACAATGAGCTATTTCCCCTCTACACTTGCCCCGGTAATTATCGCTTTTCTATGGATGCTGGTCTACAACTATAACTACGGTTTACTCAATGCCGGACTAACCAAACTTGGCTTGGGAGCATTGGTGCAATCCTGGCTGGATCTGACAGGCCCAATCGTTCTGCTGGCCTCCATACCTCTGTCTTGGCAGAACATCGGGTTCTTCACACTGCTTATGCTGGCAGGGCTATCGTCAATCAATAAGGAAGTTCTGGAGGTTGCTGAACTGGATGGAGCAACAGGTGTTCGCAAAGCCTGGTATATCATCATTCCTTTGGCCAAGCCCACCCTTGTCGTTGCTTCACTGCTCTGTATTGCCAACAATATGCGCGGATTCGAGCATATCTACGCACTGACCGGGGGCGGTCCGGGTAACTCTTCCTCGGTGATGGCGTTATATGCGTATGAAACGTCTTTCCTACGTTTCCGGTATGGATACGGTTCTGCGCTCGCCATTGCCATCATTACGCTAACCATGCTTATGATCCTGCTCTCCACACTTCTACTCCAGCGCCGGAATCACTACAAGGGAGGTGTGTAAAAATGGAGTTACAACTGGAATTACAATCGCAGCGCAGTCCCCGTCGGTTCCTTCCCAATCCAGCCAAGCTGGCAGTGAACGCCTTGTTGCTGCTCTTTACCGCCAGCTGTATCATACCGCTGCTCTGGATCGGTTATTCATCATTGAAAACGCAAGCAGAATTCGCCAACAATATTCTTAGTCTTCCAAGTGCACCGCAGTTTAGTAATTATTGGGAAGCGATTAAGCTGACGAATATGCTGCAGCTATCGTGGAACAGTGCGAGGATCACCTTCCTGTCGGTCATTGGCATTACGGCAATTGCATATGTAACAGGCTATATTACGGCCCGGCTGGACTTCAAGGGGAAGAGAGCAATGATCTTTTATTACCTTTTCGGTATGCTGGTACCCATTCACGCTCTGCTTGTTCCCATCTACCTGCTATTTAAAAATTGGGGGCTGGCAGATCAATGGTATACGCTCATCATCCCTTATATTGCCTTTAACCTGTCTTTACCAATCATGCTGGTCAGCAGCTACGTGATGGGCATTCCAAGAGAAATTGAGGAAGCAGCAGCAATCGACGGCCTTAGCTTCAGTGGAACCATGTACCGTATTATCCTGCCGATAGCCGTACCTGTACTGACAACGGTCGCAATTCTACAATTTTTCTCCTGTTGGAATGAATTTTCATTTGCTCTCGTCCTGCTTAATGATGAGTCGCTGCGCACTGTTCCGCTCGGGATGTCCTATTTCAAGTCCCAGCACAGCACCAACTATCCACAGCTTATGGCCGGAATGATATTATCGATGCTGCCTGTCACGATTATTTATTTTGTATTCAGTTCGCGGATTATTTCCGGCGTTATGGCGGGAGCTATTAAGGGATAATCGCTAAAAATTCATCGTTCACGGAGGGATTACTATGCTTACTTTTGATTCCAATCAAGAACAACCACAGAAGCGGACACTTGATCGTACGAAATGGAATGAATCCTTTTATCGGAGGTCAATGGAACTGCCAGATGAGCTTCTGATTGGTGCCATTGATAGTCATGTACATGCAGGGCCGGTGTTGAACTCTAACCCTGGGCATCTGGACCCGATTCAGGTAGCGCAAGAAGCCGCAGCTGCAGGCATGAGGAGCATTGTGTACTATGATGTATTCGGCTGGGCTTCAGGAATGGCCTGGGTAGTGAACCGTCATGTACCGGGCATTCACACGTATGGGGGTTATTTGATGAATTCCTGCCATGGCGGTATGAATCCGCGTTCCGTAAAAACCGCACTGCATATGGAAGAAGGCTGCCGCTTCATCAGCTTCGGTTCACATTGTACACGCCATTCAGCTGAGCGCGAGTCCACACTGATCGATGGCAAGCTTGTTCCGTTTAAGGATGCCTATCCGAAATTCGTGGAGAAAGAGCTGTCTGTGGCGACGTCAATACCGCTGGAAGGTCCTGTTCCAGAAGCACTGGATGAGATCTTGAGCATGGTGGCAGAACATCCGGAGGTCTATCTGAATACGGGTCATGTATCTGTGCCGGAAGCGCTCCGTCTGTTGGATCTTGCTGAACAATACGGCATAGCGAAGGTGTTAATCGCTCATCCCGTCCGCGGACAAATGACAATCGAAGAGCAAAAATCTGCTGCCGCCAGGGGTGCTTTTCTAGAGGCATGCCTTGTGGATTGGCTGTATCCTGATGTCCCCCGGACCCATTACTATGTAGAACGAGAATACATGGATATGGGAGCTGAGCTCGGCAGATTCTCGAATGCGACGAAATGGATGAATACCATCCGTGAAGTGGGAATCGATCAGTTCGTTCTTGGGACGGACTATGGGATTCGTGCGGCCTCAACGCCTGTGCAAGGGATGAGAACAATGATTGCCAGCATGCTCGATTATCAATTCGCTCCGGATGATATTTACCGGATGGTAGCGACAAATCCGGCAAGGCTTATCGGCATGAACACATAGAAGATTGCTGATGTGCTGTTACAACCTTACGTATGGATAAGGAGGAGCAAGCATGAAATCCGCAACAACGTATGATCTAGTCATTACAGGCGGAACAATCGTTACGGAAGCAGCCGTTGAGCGAAAGGATATCGGTATTAGGAATGGATTGATTGCTGAAATCGCAGATAACATTGATCCTTCGGGAACTCCCATCATTGATGCAAATGGATTGACGGTGATGCCTGGTGTTATCGACACTCATGTACATTTTAATGAGCCGGGTCTGGAATCCTGGGAAGGATTCCAGACGGGTTCCGCTGCTCTTGCTGCCGGAGGAGGAACGTGCTTTCTGGATATGCCGCTCAATGCTGTTCCTCCTACAATTACAGTTCGTGCACTTCAGCAAAAAAGAGACCGCGCGACTGGTAAAACGTATGCGGACTATGGATTTTGGGGTGGACTTATGCCCGGTTATCTTAGGGAGCTGCCGCTGTTGGCTGACGCCGGAGTCATCGGTTTCAAAGCCTTCATGTCTTCTCCGGGGGACAAGGACAAGGACGGATTTCGTCGGTCAGACGACGAAACCCTCAGAGAAGGGATGCGAATGATTGCGGAGACAGGCAAGCTGCTGGCACTCCATGCTGAACATGAGCCGACTATTGCAAGGCTCACTCGTGAAGCCCGCAGCTTGGGACGGTTCGACCCGGCGAGCTATACCGCTTCACGTCCGATAGAGGCAGAGGTGGAAGCAGTGGAAACAGCGCTGCGTTATGCAGCCGAGAGCGGATGCCGATTGCATTTTGTCCACATTAGCAGTGAATCTGCTGCAAAACGAATCCGTGAAGCCCGGCTAGCGGGAGTTGATGTAACCATGGAGACTTGTCCGCACTATCTATGTCTGACTGACAATGATTTTGCAGTCATGGGTGCTGTAGCGAAGTGTGCACCTCCACTGCGTGATGCGGAAGAACAGGGGAAGCTATGGGACAGGTTACAGGAAGGCTGGTTTGACTTTTTAACTTCGGATCATTCACCCTGCCCAGCCGGCATGAAGACAGGGGATGATATGTTTGAAACGTGGGGCGGCATTGCCGGTGTACAGAGCACGCTCGAATTGATGCTGGATGAAGGATATCTGAAAAGGGGGGTTCCCCTTCCGCTGCTGGCGCGTCTGTTGTCTGGTGCCCCAGCCGAACGATTCGGACTAGATCAGGCTAAGGGACGGATTGCAGTGAACTGCGATGCCGACCTGGCCCTGGTTGACTTAAATGCTTCCTACACACTTAAAGCATCAGACCTCTATCAGAAGCATCGTCATTCCCCTTACATTGGCCGCAGCTTTGGCTGTAAAGTTAAGATGACACTGCTGCGAGGCCGGATCACGTATAGTGAAGCATCGCCATTGCTTAACCAAGGTACCGGCAGGGAATTCAGTATCGTCTGCCCGGGAGCGGTGAAATAAGTAGCTAGTCATGCTTGATCTTGAAAAGAGTACGTCCCATTTCAAGGAGGGAAAGCAATGACCGCAAAAGCTGGTAGATTGTCTGCCGTTCAGGAAGATCTTCACCGATTGGTTCAAGACATTCCGCGAGAGCAAATGCAACAATATGTCGACCGCTATATTGGCAGCCTGCTTACAGTAGAAGGCTATGATCCTGAGCTTCTACAGACACTGGAAACGTACGCAATTTGTAATGGCCACATCAATGAAATGTCCTCCAGGTTGTACATTCACCGCAATACAGCAGCTTACCGACTGGAGAAGTTGGAACGGCTCATCGGTATTCCGCTTAAAGAAACCGAAAACCTGTTGCTGCTAAATCTGGTGTTCCTGTTCCGCCGACTGCTTGATGCAGAAAAGGCCAATGCGTCTGCCAATAGCCTTCTTACTCAGGACTATCGAAGCTGTTATCGCACATCATAATTCCAAAAAAGGTGAAAGAATAGAAAGAGAAAAGGGCGACTCTAACCGTTTTGAACAGCGGAGATCAGAGTCGTCTTTTTTGGCATTCATTGAATTGAAACCCTGGATTTCAAATTCAGAATATGATTATTCATCAATAATTCTTAAGGATATGTCATTGTATCATGCACGAAGAAACCTTACTTTTAAATAACGATGGAAACGCTAACAAGTCAGAAAGAGTGGTGTTTTAATATGCGCTAACTGTCATTTCACCTTGCAATGTAATGACAAATTCAGGTTTGGAAGGTTGTAGATCCTCGACATTACATGAGGATAGATTAGTATTTCCTTTTTATTCGATTGCCACTTGAGAATCCAAATTCATTCATCGGGTTACGACACCAGTCGCTCGCCTAAGTATAAAAAGGAGGATATATATGAGAAAATTTGCAATCATTCTGCTTATCGGAATATTCGTGACAGTGATCACCGCCTGCTCAGCACACAGTGATCAAGCAGAGAGGAATTCATCGGGTAATGGAGAAATTTCCGGTGACCTTACCGTATTTGGGTGGGGCGGCGGCGAGGAACTCCAGTCTCGAAAGGAAGCAACCAAAATTTTCAAAAAATTGTATCCAAAAGTGAAGGTACATGAAGTTTGGCTCCCGGCAGATAACATTGATGTCAAGCTGGATGCAGCTCTTGCTGCTGGAAATGCCGGTGATGTGATCATGATGTCTCCAGACTGGAAAGGGTTGAGATCCAAATGGTTCGAAGATTTAAACCCTTATATTGAGAAGGATCAACTGGACCTCGAGGCATTGTTAACACAGGGGGTTGATGGGGGATATGTCGATGCGGACGGAAAACGCGAAGGCATGCCAACAACCGCGTCGGATTTTATGATTGCTTATAATAAAGACATTTTTGACAAGGCGGGGCTCCCGTACCCAACGAATGACTGGACTTGGGATGATTTTTCGGCAACAGCCAAACAGGTCTCCTCGGGTGAAGGTGCCAACCGGGTCTATGGCATTGTGTCCCACTGGATCTTGCAAAGTTTTGCGCCTTTTATATACGGCGGGATGCCATATAACGAAGATTGGAGCAAACAGACTCTGGATGATCCCAACACTCTGAAGGGGTACCAGTTGTTCGGAGACCTGGTGAATGCAAAAGCAATGCCGGATGATGCGGCAGCCAAGAGCATGCCTATGGACCAAATGTTCGCTGCAGGCAGAGCTGCGATGTATCCGCTAGGTGTGTTTGAAGCTTCGACGATTGCCAAAAATATCGGTTCCAATTTTCAATGGGGTATCGTGATGCCACCAAAAGATCCATCTGGTAAAACCGTCAACATTAAATTCCAGACAGGCTTCGCCATGAACAAGGATTCAAAAAATAAGGAAGCAGCGTGGGCTTATATTAAAACGGTCTCTCTGAATAAAGAGGTCGGAGATCTGTACAGTAAGGTAAATCTTCCTGCGGCAAAAGAATCGGCGGATAGTACTTTTGCCAACTTGAAAATTGAAGGCACAGATATCTCCATGGTGGATTTCGTAACAGGGTTGCAGGATGCCATAACTTTCCCGTGGGGTGGCTCCATTGCAAAGGCGGGGGACCTCTATGAGCAAACCTGGCAGCAGGTCACTGTTCAAGGAAAATCCGCTGAGGAAGCAGCCAAAGCCTATACATCCCAAATTCAGTCCGCTCTCGACTCCATTCATCAAAGTAAATAAACGAATAATGAACACCCGGTTACAACGAGGGGGGAGCGATCTTCCCCCTTCTATCCTAATCCGGTCTCAATAGGAGGCAGCTTTGGAGGCGAAAGAATGAAGGCGCGAAACAACCGCATTGAAAACAGAGAGGAGAAACAATTCTTCCTTTTTATCTCGCCATGGCTTTTAGGTTTTCTAATATTCACCTTATATCCAATGGGTTATTCTATCTTTTTGGTTTTCACCGATATGGATATGACCGGCTCAGGCCAATTTGTCGGCTTAGATAATATCGTCAGGGCCTTTACACAGGATCCACTATTTTATCGTTCCTTGCTAAACACATTATATTTTGTGTTGGTTTCTGTTCCGGCCAGTTTACTCCTGTCGTTTCTGATTGCTCTTCTGCTCAATCAAAAAATAAAGGGAGTTGGTTTTTTCAGAACCAGCTTCTATATCCCGTATATCACATCAGGGGTTGCGGTTACCTTGCTTTGGGGCTGGATTTTTAATGCCCAGTTTGGCTTTATCAATTATTTCCTTTCTCTATTCGGTATTACCGGTCCTAACTGGTTAAGCGATACGAAATGGGCCATGCCGGCAATTATTATTATGGGGATCTGGACCATCGGGAATTCCATCATCATTACACTGGCGGGGCTGCAGGATATTCCGGAAGCCTTATATGAGAGTGCTGAGATTGATGGAGCGAGTAGTTTAGTTAAAATTACGCAGATTACCCTGCCGCTGATCACGCCAACGCTTTATTTTAATCTGGTTATGGGGATCATTGGTGGTTTCCAAATCTTTATGCAGCCGTACATTCTCACCGAGGGTGGCCCCAGCTACTCCACCTACACGTACATGATGCATATTTATAACAGCGGATTTAAATACAACGAGATGGGTTATGCGTCAACGCTGGCCTGGTTATTGTTCGTCGTTATTATGATCATCACGCTAATCGTAAACCGGACTTCCCGACACTGGGTTTATTACGATAACTAAAATTTGGGAGGTGCAACCATGGAGGCTTATTACAAAAGTAAAAAAAACAGCGGCCGGATTAAAGTCAGCCTGAGTTATGTGATATTGACGATCATAGCAGTCGTGTTTATTTTTCCGTTTATATGGATGCTTTCAACCGCCTTTAAAATCCCTTCGGAAGCCTATACGCTGCCTCCCAAAATCATCCCAGAAACGTTCACTTGGGATAACTTCATTCAGGGCTGGCAATACGCAGATTTCACCCGTTATACATGGAATACCTTAATCGTAACAGGACTTGCGACGATTGGAACGGTTCTTTCCGCTTCATTCGTTGCCTATGGCTTTGCACGGTTTAAATCTCGATACAGCGGATTGTTATTTACGATCGTGCTTGCGACCATGATGCTCCCCAGTCAGGTCACTCTCGTTCCTACTTACCTCTTGTTCACCAAGCTTGGTTGGCTCGATACCTTGA
Source organism: Paenibacillus sp. PvP094 (assembly GCF_040546835.1). Lineage (NCBI taxonomy): Bacteria > Bacillati > Bacillota > Bacilli > Caryophanales > Paenibacillaceae > Paenibacillus > Paenibacillus sp. PvP094. The sequence goes on from NZ_JBEPOM010000001.1 coordinate 4,943,949, forward strand.
TGCCTCTTATCGTTCCATCCTTTTTTGGGGGAGGCGCGTTTAACATTTTCCTGCTGCGACAATTCTTCAAAACCATTCCGAAAGATTTGGATGAAGCCGCATATATCGACGGTGCCAATGCATTCCAGATTTATTACAAAATACTGCTGCCTGCAATCAAACCGGCTTTGATTACGGTCGGTCTCATGTCGATTACCTTTCACTGGAATGATTACATGTCTCCGCTGATCTATTTGAACAGCGATCAGAATTTCACACTCGCTATCGGTTTGCAGTTCTTCCAGAATTCTTTTGGCTCCTCGCAAATACAGATGCTGATGGCTGTTTCTTTAATTACCGTTATTCCTGTGCTAATCCTCTTCTTCATCGGACAGAGATATTTTATTCAGGGGATTACAATGACAGGAATCAAAGGATGACCTTTTCGGAATTTGCAGGGCCGGGAGTTAAGTTACTCGTGCGTTTATGAAATTTCTTGGGTGATGAACCGGTCATTTGTTTGAACTGTCTGCAAAAATGCTCCACATTGCGGTAACCGCACCGGTCTGCAATCTCCGCAACCGTATACTGATCATGCCTGAGATATTCTTTGGCTAACCGAATCCGGCTGTGAATAACATCATCCATACACGAGAGGCCAAACAATCTTTTGTAAATCAACTGCAGGTATCCTGGACTGATGCTAATAATTTTAGCCATTTCCGATATGGTCCAGGGGTGGCTTGGATTGTTATGAATGGCCGCCCGAAGTTTTAAAAGATTGTAGTGCTGAGGACTAATTTCCTCTTGAAAGTAAGACTCCAGCAGCTTGTTGAACAGGGTTCGGAGCAGGCAATCAATGGACGATTCTCTGTAGTCCTTATTGAATGAATTCTCTACGACGAGCAGCTGGAACAGCTTGTGACAATATTCAGGATCATCCAAAGGAAAAGGCTTGCCATAGGGAAGCGAGGTTTCGGTTACGTAAGGTTCATCGCTTGCAAAGCGGATCCAGTCATTAATATATTTCCCTGCGGAAGCCCGGTAGTAAATTTTTTGATGGGGCTCGAAAAGAACAGCACAATGAGGAGGGTATTCCTTGAGTTTTCCATCTACCCAGAACTGAGCGGGAGTCTGCGTAATGACCAGAAGCCAGCAGGGATGTCCCTGGGGAATATCAAAAACAAAATTGCTATGATGTGCTGCGTCATATTCTACGTAAAATATATTTGTCATTGATTTTCACCTATATCATGTAAGTTTATCAGACGGACTATTTTTCTATTATACCGAATTCATTTTCGATTCATATTGCTTAATTACGCTGACGAGGAGTGTAGCTTTTATGAAAAAACAGGGGTTCAATCCATATCTTCCATCCTGGGAGTACGTCCCTGATAGTGAGCCTTATGTATTTGAGGATAGAGTTTATGTGTACGGTTCGCATGACCGGTTTAACGGACATGTCTTTTGTCTAAACGACTACGTCTGTTGGTCAGCACCTGTGGATGACCTCGGGAATTGGCGCAATGAAGGTGTAATCTACCAAAAGGCAGATGATCCGCTTAATCCGGGCGGCAGTATGTGCCTTTACGCCCCAGACGTTACGCTTGGTCCTGACGGACGATATTATCTTTATTATGTGCTGGATAAAGTGCCGGTTGTTTCTGTGGCTGTATGCGATACACCAGCAGGCAAATATGAATTCTACGGATACGTGAAATATGCGGATGGCACTCGACTGGGGGAAAGGGAAGGGGACGAGCCCCAATTTGATCCAGGCGTGTTGACCGAAGGAGAGCGTACGTATCTTTATACCGGATTTTGTGCGCCCGGAGACCGATCAAGACACGGTGCGATGGCAACGGTGCTTGGTCCCGACATGCTCACGATTGTGGATGAGCCCGTATTCATAGCGCCGAGTCAGCCATACAGCGAAGACAGCGGGTTCGAAGGACATGAATTTTTTGAGGCTCCTTCCATCCGGAAAAGAGGGGATACCTACTACCTGGTTTACTCCTCCATTGTCATGCATGAATTATGTTATGCTACCAGCAAATTTCCTAACAAAGGGTTTGAATATCAGGGTGTAATCATAAGCAACTGCGATCTACATATTGACTCTTATAAACCAGCTGACAAGCCGATGTATTATGGCGGGAACAATCACGGCAGCATCGTTGAGATCAATGAAGACTGGTACATTTTCTATCACCGCCATACCAATGGGGACGCATTTAACCGTCAGGGTTGCATTGAACGCATCTCTTTTGACGAACATGGAATGATATCTCAGGTAGAAATGACGTCCTGCGGGGTGAATGGGGGCCCTCTTGTAGGAAAAGGGGAATATCCCGCATACCTTGCATGTAATCTTTTTGCAAAAGATGATCAAATGTATACCGGTGGTTTTGGAGGAGGTGCTTGGCTGGACAGCCGCTTTCCGAAGATTACCCAGGATGGGCGAGACGGTGATGAAGAGGTCGGATATATTGCCAATATGGTGGATTCAGCCACAGCAGGTTTTAAATATTTCAATTGTGATGGGATTCGCCAGGTCACCGTGAAGGTCCGAGGATATTGCAATGGAGAATTTGAGATTAAAACCGCATGGGACGGTCCTGTACTGGGAACGATTCCGGTACATTTTACAAATGAATGGAAAAAATATACGGCTGACATTACCGTTCCAGACGGCAGGCAGGCTTTGTATTTGACTTACAGGGGAGCAGGAGGCGCTAGCCTGGCTTCTTTTACATTAGAATAACGGCTACACAGATTGAAACACTATTAAGACAAAGTAAAGCAGCTGCTGGTAACCCGGCAGCTGCTTATTTCATGTGGAAAAGTATTTCAATCACCGAGATGCTCCGCTGCAGCAGTCCGCTGGGAATGGATGCGAAATTCGCTTGGCGTGATGCCAGTCCATCGCTTGAACTGACGGCTGAAATGTGCATTGGTCTTGTATCCAAGCATCATCGCAATATGGTCAATGTTCAGGTCTGTTTGTTTTAACAGCCGCTGGGCTTCGTTCAGAAGGGTTTCTGATAAAAACTTGCGCGGGGCTGTACCGTATACCTCCCGAAAGATCCGGTTGATCTGTGAAGGGCTAATGTTCAGTGACTTCGCGATATCTTGGATCCAGGTTCGTTCGCTCTCCCGAACGTCACCATGAAGATGGATATATCTTACGGAGTCCTCAATGTGCTCGGCAATTTGGTGGGCGATGGTTTCTTTTCTCGATAAGGTAACGGATGCGTTCTGAGATAACTGGCCAACCAGTGAGCCGAGCAGTTCAAATACGGCGGCATGGACTTTCATCTGTTTCGAGGAAGACAACGGCATGGATAAGTGTTCTGTTGCCAGGTCATACAAGGTGCACAGTGAAGAGGACAGTCCTGAAGCCAGGCTCGAATCTGCCGGATAATAAATGTCCTTGCAGCGGTTGAGTTCTCTGCAGAAGGAGGTATCATGTACGCTGAAATGAACGGAAAAGTATGTGAAGCCCTGCGGTCCGGCACCTGTGCAGGAGTGAGTCATACCCGGACGGATAAACAGAAGGTCTCCAATGGATTGACTGTACGACTGACCGTTGACCACCATGTTCATCTCGCCGTCTAACATCCAGTGAATTTCATACATGGAATGCTCATGAGACGGATACGTCCAGTTGGAATCTACTTGTCTTGCATGCAGTCCGAGCAATTGAAAAGACATGCGAACATCGGGCAGACGGCCTAAATATACGGCTTCTGAAAGTTTGGTCACAGCTACCTCCTCGTAACGCTCTGTATTCCAAATACGAATAGATTTATTTTAACAGAAAAATAATGCGTGAAAAGGGTAAGTCGTCGGAGTGATAAGTACATCGTCATGAAACATCGCTGGTGCTATGGTAATGTTATCAACCCGGTAGGGAGATAGGGGGCAAGCTGGAATGAGAATTATTCGATTTTTGGATGGACAACAGAAGTGGTTGGCAGCCGTTACGGATGATGAACAAGCGTATCGTTTGCCGCAAGCAGATTTTATGACTTTAATCTATCAGGCGAGGGAGAAGGGGGTTACTCCGGTTCAATGGATTGAAAGCGCTCTTAAACCGGTAAACAAGCTGACCGATGATTGGACTTCTCTGCACCTGATCGCACCAGTGGATGCACCGGAAGTGTGGGCAGCAGGTGTGACATATCAGCGTAGCCGGGAAGCGCGGAATTATGAAGCTACGGATGGAAAGTTGGATGCGGAAACTTTCTACGATAAGGTCTATGACGCAGAGAGACCGGAGATCTTCTTTAAATCCACAGCAGCCCGGACTGTCGGGCCGAATGAGGCTGTCACGCTGCGCAGCGATTCTACTTGGCAGATCCCGGAGCCTGAGCTGGGATTGGTGCTTGCCGCGGATGGCAGCATTGTGGGATACATCGCCGGAAATGACATGAGCTGCCGCGATATCGAGGGGGAAAACCCGTTGTATCTGCCACAAGCCAAAATATGGCGCAAATCCTGTTCCATAGGTCCAGCTATTCGACTAGCGGAAACGGTGAAGAATCCCTATGAATTCAGCATTGTTTGCCAGATCTATCGGGATGAATCAATGGTTGTTAAAAGTGAAGCGAGTACGAGTGAATTAAACCGCAAGCTGGATGAACTGGTTTCCTTTTTGGCAAGGGATAACGATTTGTATGACGGTACGGTACTTTTGACAGGCACCAGCATCGTGCCTCCGAATGATTTCACCCTTGAACCAGGAGACCGCATTGAAATATCCATAAGTGATATCGGGACACTGATCAATCCTGTCGTTTCAAACTAGTTTAGAAGGAGGATGAATGCGATGAGCGCATTTCAGTTAGAGCAGACCTATAACAATTTTATTAACGGGGAATGGGTAGAACCAACGTCCGGAAAGACGGAACCGAGCATTAATCCGGCGAATCGAAAAGAAATCGTGGGTTATGTGCCAGCCTCGGGTGTAGAGGACCTGAACAATGCAGTCGCAGCGGCAAAAGAAGCGGCGAAGTCCTGGCGGAACTTAACGGGTGCGGAACGGGGGAATTATCTTTTTCAAGCTGCTAATGTGCTGGAGCGCCGGGCCGACGAGGTGGCGGAAGCCATGACCAGAGAAATGGGGAAGACATTCCCGGAAGCCAAGGGAGAAACGATGCGCGGCGTCGCCATTTTGAGATATTACGCAGGGGAAGGCATGCGAAAAACGGGTGATGTGATTCCCTCAACCGATAGGGAGGCACTAATGTTCACGACCCGTGTGCCGCTTGGCGTCGTAGGTGTCATTGCACCTTGGAACTTCCCGGTGGCTATTCCCATCTGGAAAACAGCACCGGCTTTGATCTATGGCAACACCGTTGTATTGAAGCCAGCTCAGGAAACGGCGGTTACGGCAGCCAAGGTTTTGGAATGCTTTGAGGAAGCCGGCATCCCGGCTGGTGTTCTCAATCTCGTGAGCGGAAAAGGCTCGGTAATCGGCTCGGCACTTGCTGAGCACCCCGATGTAAACGGAATAACGTTTACTGGTTCCAATGAAGTCGGGAAGCGGGTCGGCGCCGCAGCACTTGCTCGTGGAGCCAAGTATCAGCTTGAAATGGGTGGCAAAAACCCGATTATCATCGCGGCGGACGCTGATTTGGATTTGGCTGTTGAGGCCACGATCAGCGGCGGCTTGAAATCAACTGGCCAAAAATGCACGGCCACCAGCAAGGTCATTATTGAACGAAAAGTATATGATGCCTTTAAAGAAAAACTCCTGTCCCAAATCCAGGAAATCCGTCTGGGTGACGGGATGTCTTCCGGAAGCTGGATGGGTCCATGTGCGAGTGAAAGCCAGCTGAGTACCGTGCTTGGTTACATTCAAAAAGGACAGGATGAAGGTGCCGTACTGCTCGCTGGAGGAAAAAGACCGGACAATCCTGAGCTCGCAGAAGGATTTTATGTACAGCCGACGGTATTTGAAGGTGTCGAATCGCACATGTCTATTGCCCGAGAAGAAATATTCGGCCCGGTCCTGGCCTTGATTCCTGTGGATTCCTTGGAAGAGGCCATCGCGTTGGCCAATGACAGCGATTATGGTTTGAGTGCTTCAATCTATACACAAAATGTCGGGGCAATGCTGTCCTTCATCCGGGATATGGATGCCGGACTCGTACGAATTAATGCGGAAACTGCCGGCGTAGAACTGCAGGCACCGTTCGGTGGAATGAAGATGTCAAGCTCGCATTCCAGAGAACAGGGGCAAGCGGCCATCGAGTTTTTTACGGCGATCAAAACAGTCTTTGTGAAGTCATAAACTGCGGGAGGCTACCATGTACGAACAGATAATGTCGATTATGGGGGAGAAGGAGTCAAGCAGCTATGATATTATAGCGCATGCTCCAGGGGCAACAGGACGTCTGCCTTTAACCGATGATTTGCTGCGGAATGCTCCAAGCGGCGACTTGTTCGGCATGTCCCAGAATGTCGGAATGGGCTGGAAGCCTGGAGAATTGAACGGAAAACAGTTTCTGATCTTGAGTACGCAGGGCGGTATCCGGAATGAAGATGGCAGTCCCGCAGCTCTTGGCTACCATACGGGACACTGGGAAGTCGGCTTGCTGATGAAAGCTGCCGCAGAAGAAATATCGAGCCACGGAGGAATCCCGTTTGCTGGCTATGTCAGCGATCCTTGCGACGGCAGGTCTCAAGGAACAACCGGCATGTTCGACTCACTGCCGTACCGGAACGATGCGGCGATGGTATTCCGCAGATTGATTCGATCCCTGCCCACGCGAAAAGGTGTGCTCGGCGTTGCAACTTGTGATAAGGGATTGCCTGCCATGATGCTTGCACTTGCAGGTATGCCGCAGCTTCCAGGAGTTATTGTTCCCGGCGGCGTTACGCTTCCGCCTACCGATGGGGAGGATGCAGGTAAAATTCAAACCATAGGTGCAAGGTACGCGAATGGAGAGCTCTCTCTTGAAATGGCATCGGAGCTAGGATGTCGGGCCTGCGCTACACCGGGTGGCGGCTGTCAGTTTCTAGGGACTGCGGCAACCGCCCAGGTGGTAGCAGAGGCAATGGGCATGACGGTGCCGCATGCCGCTCTTGCACCTTCAGGGCAGCCCATCTGGTTCGAGATGGCGCGCCAATCTTCGCGTGCACTGATCAACATGGAATCCCAAGGGATCAAGATGGCAGACATTGTTACAGATGCGTCCATTCGCAATGCCATGACCGTTCATGCCGCGTTCGGCGGATCTACCAACCTGCTTCTTCACATCCCGGCTACTGCTCATGCAGCGGGTTTAACTGTGCCAACGGTACAGGACTGGATACAGGTGAACAAGAACGTTCCAAGACTGGTTAGTGCTCTGCCGAATGGACCGATCTTCCACCCGACCATACGGGTTTTTCAGGCCGGAGGTGTTCCAGAGGTCATGCTTCACCTTAGACAGCTTGGCCTGCTGGATGAATCTGTACTTACAGTAACAGGTGTGTCACTGGGTGAAGTGCTGGATTGGTGGGAATCGTCGGAACGTCGTCATCTCATACGCAAGCAATTGGAAGAGAAGGACGGGATCGATCCGGACAGTGTGATCATGAGCTTAGAGCACTCGCAGCGTCTTGGGATTTCTTCGACCGTGACCTTTCCCACCGGGAATATCGCGCCAGAAGGCTCTGTCATCAAATCCACATCCATTGATCCTGATGTGCTGGATGAACATGGCGTGTATCGGCATCGTGGACGGGCAAAGGTATTTACAACTGAACGTGAGGCAATCCGTGCCATTAAGACTGGCGGGGTTCTGGCTGGCGACGTTGTCGTACTGCTCGGTCGTGGACCTTCAGGAACCGGGATGGAGGAAACGTACCAGCTTACGTCTGCGCTCAAGCATTTGTCTTTTGGGAAGTATGTTTCGCTCATCACCGATGCTCGCTTCTCGGGAGTTTCAACCGGAGCATGTATTGGCCATGTTGGGCCCGAAGCGCTGGCAGGAGGGCCTATTGGCAAACTCCGGAACGGCGACTTGATTGACATCGTTGTGGATCGGGGCAAGCTGGAGGGCAGCGTGAACTTCATTGGAGAAGGAGATACGGAGTTTTCGCCGGAAGAAGGAGCTTTCATTCTGGCTCAAAGGACCTTTCATCCAGATATGCGTCCTGATAAAAATTTGCCGGATGATACCAGGCTGTGGGCTGCGCTGCAAGCTGTCAGCGGCGGAACATGGAGAGGGAATATATATGATGTAGACCGGATCATAACTGCCCTGGAAGCCGGCAAAAAAGCGCTGGCATGGTGATGCATTCTTATCATTTGTTGTATCTGCCATTACTTTAATACCGGAGGTTGCTTCTATAATGAATATGATTACCAACCCCATTCTTCCCGGTTTCCATCCCGATCCGTCCGTATGCAGGGCGGGGGAAGATTATTATATCGCCACTTCCACCTTCGAATGGTTCCCGGGTGTACGAATTCACCATTCCCGGGACCTGATTCATTGGCGGCCGATAACTTCTCCGCTGACCCGCAGCACTCAGCTGAACATGGAAGGAAACATTAATTCCGGAGGGGTATGGGCGCCATGCCTTAGCTTTGATAATGGTGTATTTTACCTAATCTACACAGATGTCAAGAGCCGTGTAGGGGCTTTCAAAGATACTCACAATTACCTTGTGACCGCAACAGATATCGAAGGGCCATGGTCCGAACCGGTTTTTCTGAACAGCAGCGGCTTCGATCCTTCCTTGTTTCACGATGAAGATGGTCGCAAGTGGCTGGTCAACATGATCTGGGATCATCGGAAGGGCAAAAACCGGTTTGCAGGCATCGTGTTGCAGGAATACTCTGTTCAGGACCAAAAGCTGATCGGACCTGCCATTAACATTTTTAAGGGAACAGAACTGGGGCTGACAGAAGCGCCCCATCTATATAAATACAAAGACTATTATTACTTGATTACGGCTGAAGGCGGTACGGGTTATGAACATGCCGTTACGGTTGCCCGCTCTCGTTCCCTGCAAGGTCCTTATGAAGTTGATCCGGCGAATCCAATTCTTACTTCATACGGCAGGCCGGAATTGACTCTGCAAAAGGCCGGTCACGGCAGTCTGGTCGAAACTCACACGGGTGAATGGTATATGGCTCATCTGGTCGGAAGGCCAGTTCATGAGAAATTTTGCATTCTTGGACGTGAGACTGCTCTTCAACCGTGTACGTGGAGCGATGAAGGCTGGCTGAAGCTTTCTAACGGTGGTCGGCATCCGGAGGTTTCGGTGCCTGCACCGAAAATCTCGTCGGTTCCATTTGAACCGGCACCGGAATTGGACCATTTCGATCAATCAGAGCTCCGGAACGATTGGAATACCCTTCGTATCCCACCCGATCCATCTTGGCTCAGCCTGACGGAACGTCCAGGTTACTTGCGCTTGCGCGGGATGGAGTCCATGAGCTCGACACACAGACAAAGCATGGTCGCCCGGAGGCTTCAGGATTTCAGGTGTGAAGCTGAAACTTGCCTGGAATTTGCTCCGGACCATCCACAGCAAATGGCAGGACTAATACTGTACTACGATACCAAAGATTATCTCTATTTACGGGTCACCTATCATGAAGAGAAGGGAACGTGCTTGGGAATTCTTCAGTCGAGATACGGAATATACGATGAACTGTTGGAGGATATTCCCTTGAAATCAGTGAGTCGGATTCGGTTGAAGGTGGTGTATGAGTATGACCGTGCCTGCTTTTACTATGCATGTGATGATGACCCATCCTGGTATCCTGCAGGTGGATGGTTGGATGTCACACATCTGTCCGATGAATCTCCGGAATACATCCGGTTTACAGGAACTTATATTGGTCTCTGTGTACAGGACCTTGGCGGTACCCGCAAGCATGCTGATTTTGATTACTTTTTGTATAAGAAATCAAACAACGAAACGACATAAATGGACCGATTCAATGCTGAATTAAGACCTTTGTAGTAAACGTTTGAAAAACCAAGCTTGAGGTTGTGAAGTGCTTAACAGATGACTCCTGTATTCTTCAGGGGTCATTTTTTATAGCTTTGACATCTGCCAAGCTGCTGATCTGGTGATTTACTATATCTGCAACTTATGCTGCAAGAAATATCCTATAATTTGTCAGGTTTTAGCTGAATGAATAATATAGTAAGATTTACAAATAAAATCTAGTTTTTGTTTTTGATTTGAAAGGGGTTGGTACGTGAATTTCTATTCGCTGCTGGACAAGTTGATTTTCTTGTATCCGCTTTCAATTTACAATAATTTGAGGAAGGTGAAGATATTGAAATTTAAGATGAATTTAAAAAAATCAGTTCATGTTCTGTTGGCCTGTTTAACAGCCCTGCCTCTAATGTTAACGCCAACACACGTATCAGCAGCAAGTGATGCCAACATTAATTTGTCCTCCGAAAAACAGCTTATCAAGGGGTTTGGAGGCATTAATCATCCCGCCTGGATCGGCGACTTGACGGCAGCTCAGCGTGAAACCGCCTTTGGCAACGGACCGAATCAGCTTGGTTTTTCCATACTGAGAATCTATGTCGACGAAAATCGAAATAACTGGTACAGGGAGGTGGCTACTGCAAAAAGAGCCATAGAGCAAGGCGCGCTTGTATTCGCTTCTCCCTGGAATCCGCCAAGCGACATGGTCGAAACCTTCAATCGAAACGGGGATACGAACGCCAAACGATTGAGATACGACAAATATGCCGCGTACGCGCAGCATCTGAACGACTTTGTCACATATATGAAAGATAACGGTGTAGATCTGTATGCCATTTCGGTACAAAACGAGCCGGATTATGCCCATGAATGGACATGGTGGACACCACAGGAGATCCTTCGTTTCATGAAGGAGAATGCGGGATCCATTCAGAATACCAAAGTCATGGCACCTGAATCGTTCCAGTATTTGAAAAACATGTCTGATCCGATTCTAAATGATCCTCAGGCACTTGCCAATATGGACATTCTGGGAGCACATACGTACGGGACACAGTTCAAAGATTTCGCATACCCGCTCTTTAAGCAAAAGGGAGCCGGCAAAGAACTGTGGATGACCGAAGTGTATTACCCGAACAGCGATAACAACTCGTCGGACCGTTGGCCTGAGGCATTGGACGTATCTTACCATATGCATAATGCCATGGTTGAAGGGGATTTCCAGGCTTATGTATGGTGGTACATTCGGAGACAATATGGCCCGATGAACGAGGATGGAAGCATTAGCAAACGTGGATATAATATGGCCCACTTCTCCAAATTCGTGCGACCAGGCTATTACCGAGTCGATGCAACCAAAAATCCGGATACCAATACGTTCGTGTCAGCCTATAAAGGGGATAATAAGGTAGTCATTGTGGCGATTAATCGCGGCACCTCGGCTGTAAACCAAAAATTTGTCCTGCAGAATGGTAACGCTTCTACTGTATCCTCTTGGGTTACGGATAGCAGCCGAAACCTGGCAAGCGGAGCACCGATTACGGTGTCAGGTGGAGCCTTTACAGCACAACTGCCAGCCCAAAGCGTAACAACGTTTGTAGCCAACATTACTGGTAGTAGTGTCACTCCAGGCAGCGGAACCACGTACGAGGCGGAAACGGGTACTACACTTACCGATGCCGTTATCGAGACTCTCTACCCGGGATACACTGGGACCGGATATGTGAACTTTAATGCGTATACAGGTTCGGCCATTCAGTGGAATGCCATCACTAACACGATAACAGGTACCAAAAACGTAAAATTTCGTTACGCCCTGGAAAGCGGAACGCGTAATCTCGACATTTTCGTTAACGGAACCAAAGTCATTAGCAACGAACCCTTCCCGGCAACAGGCAGCTGGTCGACCTGGAGTGAAAAAATCATTCAGGTCCCCATGAACGCGGGAACCAATACGATTAAAGTGGTCACAACCGGTACAGAGGGGCCAAATATTGATAACATCAATGTCACTGCAGTCCAATAAGTGTGCCGTTATGACAATGTAGAGAATAATTAGCCAAGCCCCCGTCCTGCTTTTGAACCGCTAATCGGTTCCTGGGATGGGGGTTACTCATGATTTTGAAGCTGCGTGCTTACTACCTTACAAGGAGAGTCTAGACTTTGGAAATGAGGAATGAAGAGGGAGAAGTGTTAGCCATTGTATATATCGATTCATCTCAAGAGGAGAATACTATTGATCGCATTGTTCGCCAATTAAAACCTGGGATGGGAAAAGGGATTTATCTTGCCGCTGATAAAAAAATCAGTCAGCAAACAAATTACAGAGCAGTGAAGTGGTCGGGAGGTGTTACAGAGTTAATGGCAAAACTATCTCCATGGGAGCCCGTATTTCCTACCGATGCTAATGTGATGGATATACAGGTTTATTATGGATTTGACAATCTGACAGAGGAAGAAATCGATGAAATGGCTATGGAGAGTTCAGAAACTGGCAAAGACGTTGTGAGAGATCTCAAACCAAATGATACGCTCGTTGGTGTAAGTTTATTATATCGTAAAGATGAAACCGTATTTCAATTCCGGATTTTTGGAACGACAAAAAGTCGTATTCAGGTACCTGATGTAGAGAAACAAATGATTGAAAAGTTAACAATTCGTTCCAACGAAGCGGTTTATGTCGGAGACAATGAATTACAGAGATTGGTTTGGGCGGAGGTAGGACCGACTACGGGGAAGGCGTTACAGTATGAAGTCGTGGCCGAGGAAAGCAACCGTGATTGGCTAATATCGATTACAGAGTCTTTGAGCTAACGAGAAAGGAGATCATTAACCCGATTCTAAAACCTCTTATGAAAGCAAGCTAGTATTCCCCAAAAGGGACGGCTGTAGAATAAGTTTATTTTAGAAAACATTATTTATCCGCTGAAAAAAGAAGAAAAGGGGGTTTATTACAAGATGGTGGAGAAGCAGAAATTATAATTTGTGATCATTTGGAGGAAAAGAATAACATCATGTTGAATTGAAGAAATTGGGTTCCCCTGTAAGATCGAATTGCAATCAGTGCCTTCCGCTGTGTGGCATTAAATTGAAGATTGAAGTTTGCTTGTGATCTAATGCTTCATATAAGAAGATATGTTATAAGGTTATGTTCACGCATTTATAACAGCCATTTAAGGACTATTTCAGTTCAACAGATGCTGTTAACGATAAAATTGTAGATGACTCTATACTTAAAGAGCAGGTGAATTCATGGCATGGGAAAGAGTATTTACGGTACATGTTGCGATAGGGGAAACTACGGATCTCTCCAATAATCATGATGGCGACTCCGTAGTCATGATTTCTTTTGGTGGCCATGTCACAGGAAAATATTTCGAAGGTGACATTCTTCCTGGAGGGGTAGATACTCAAATTATTGGCCCGAATGGCGGTCGGCATAGCTTATCTGCAAGATACATGCTTCAAGGTAAGGATTATACAGGGGAAGCTTGTAAAATGTATATCGAGAATAATGGAATGTTCGATGAGAAACTGGAGAATATATTGTTTCGAACCTCTCCTAAAATCATCACGAACAGTCAAGCGCTGTCCTATTTGAACAATGATGAACTAATGGGCGAAGGCATACCTTCGAATACAGGAATAGATATTCATATCTATAGAAACGTATAGTTTGGATGAGCACAAAACTGAATTTTCGTATATCGAGAAAGGGACCAAGCAGCTTAGAACAATGCTTGGTCCCTTTTTGAATCCGTCATTATTTTTTTGTTTCCCTAAATTGTATTTTGAAGTTTTTGGGGCATCTCTAGGCGTTGTACTACTCTCCCCGCACGGAAGGGGCATACGCCAACACTTCCATCTCAATCAAGTAAGGGCCTAATCCGCTGAATACGGTAATACGGGCAGGATAGGGCTCTTTCATCATTCGCTTGTATACTTCGTTGTATTCGGCCTGATCTTCTACTCGCGCCAGATGAGTGGTTGCCTTAACGATATGATCGAGTGTGAGGCCCGCTTCCTGGAGGATAACTTCTATATTGCGAATGCACTGTTCCGTCTGCTCCTTAATGCCGCCAATTGGATCAAGCGTCTGCGGATCAACGCCTACCTGACCTGCGACGTAGACAAAATCTCCTGCGCGGACAGCGTGTGAGAAGGGGAGCGGGAATTGAGGTGCTGCGCTTGTGTGTATGATGGTAGACATCGTAGCTATCAATCCTTTCCTAGTGGGAGTTTAGGTTTGGCGTTGCGAGATGCCATTCCGTAGTTTGCTGATAATGATGAGCGATGGACAACAAACGGTCTTCTCTCATGTGTGGGCCAGAGAGCTGCATGCCGATAGGCAAGTGCTTCCCGGAGGTTGAATCAAATCCGATAGGAACCGTGATGGACGGTAGACCGGTATTGGTAAAGGGTCCGTTAAAGATCGGACTGCCTGTCTTGTAGCCATAGGGAGCCACATACGGTGTTGATGGCGTTAATAGAACATCGACCTCATCGAAAAGCCTCATCATCTCGCTGCGGAATAACGTTCGGATGCGCTGTGCCTGCAAATAATCAACGGCACTCGTCTGGTAGCCGAGCTCAAGCTGCTCCCGCATCGTAGGGCCGTAACGATCAGCGGCCTCTGCGAAGCGTTCCTGATGAAAGGCGGCAGCTTCTGCCCGCATCACCGTTCGGTGAGCAGCAAGAGTTTCTTCCATATAAGGAGGCAGATCAACCTTCTTCGTTTGCATGCCCATCTTTTCAAGTACAGCTATTGCCGACTCAATGGCTACCATGATCGCCGGTTCATCCGCGTGAAAAAAGCTGCTTGGCAAACCGATAACCATTCCCGAAATAGGATGCATAAGAGTGCTTGTTAAATCCGGCTTGCCGTGAGGCAGCGAGAAGGGGTCCAGCTCATCTTGTCCGGCTAAGGCTTCAAGAACAATTGCGTTATCTTGTGCCGATCGAGTGAAGGCGCCCACATGGTCAAGGCTCCAACTTGCTGTTATGACACCATTGCGGCTAACTCTGCCATATGTGGGTTTCATACAGGTTAACCCGTTGTAAGATGCGGGTCTAAGCAGGGAACCGAAGGTCTGGGTTCCGAGTGTGAAGGAAGCCATGCCAGCTGCTACTGCAGCGGCGGAGCCGGAGCTGGAACCGCCCGGGGTATGCTCCACATTCCATGGATTGCGAGTTGGTGGCTCTCCCCCCTGAAAGGCATATTCTGTCGTTGTGGTCTTGCCGAGCAAGATAGCGCCAGCCGTCTGTAATCTGTCAATCACCGTTGCATTGGTCTCAGGTATGAAGTCTGGATAAGTGCTTGATCCAGCCGAGGTGCGTATGCCAGCAGTATGGATAATGTCCTTGGCTCCGTATGGGATGCCATGCAGTGGACCGAGATAATCGCCACTCATCAGCTTGTGCTCCGATTCTTTTGCGGCCTGCAAGGCTTGCTCAGCAGTAATAGTAACAAAGGCTTGCACAGCAGGCTCCACCTCTTCAATCCGTTTCAAATAGGACTGTGTAAGCTCGACAGGAGATATCTTCTTGTTCTTAATCAGTTCAGCCGCTTCGGTGATCGACAGCTCGTTAAGTGGTTTCGTAATCATCGCAGAGGCACTCTCCTGTAAGGGGGATTAGGTCCTATTACTTCAGGCAGCTTGAAGCTGCGAATCAATTTCAAGTCTGCTGTGAAAAGGGCAAGCTCCTCGCTCGTAATAACTCCATTCGCATATTTGGCATTTTCAGTGCATCGGTGGGTGAGATAGTCGTCCTGATTCAGAATAATCAACCTTTCTCTCTCTATTTGGTGAAGCTTGCATCGATAATATCCTCGTAAGCGAGGTCTTCCTTCAGATTGCCAATGAAGCGCTGCATACCGATCGCGGCCTCAAAGGCTGATTCATTGATATGTCCATCAGCAGGGTATACCTTACTGTCAATCATGCGTTGTACGGCTTGCTCCACGACTTTCTTGTCCAGATTCGGGAATTCCTTCACCGCGACTGCCTTGGCACCCTCAGGATTCGAGTGAATGTAGTCCAATGCTTGCTCTATAGAGGTGACGAAGCGCTGGGTGAGATCCGGATTTTTCTCAATGAAGCTTGTGGTTGTATTCATTGTTGCAAAAGCAAAGTCAGGATAATCCTTCGTGAAATCATGGACAATGTGCAGTCCCTCAGCAATTCCTTGATCAAGCTGAGGCTCATACACGAATGCAATGTCAGCTTTGCCGGCTAATACGGCACCAAGTTCGGATCCATTTTGAACCTCCGTGATCGTGACATCCTTTTCGATATCGATGTTATTGTCTTCGAACAACTTACGCATTAAGCTGTTGGAACTTGTAGGTGCCAACCCAACAACGATGGTCTTGCCTTTGAATTCCTCTGGCGAGCTCACGGTTACTCCTTCACGCGCAACCGCCCATACGGGAGCGCTGCCCGATAGAAGGACCAGTGAGCGGGCATCTCCACCTTTTGCATTAGCGAATGCGACATGCTCAGGACCGTGAAAGGAGAAGGCGGATTCGCCTGAGATGACCGAAGACAAGGCGGTTGGCCCACTTCCGGCAGCGCGGATCGAGGATAGCTCAATGCGATTCTGCTCTAGGAATCCTTGATTGTTTGCTACATACAGTGGAAGGTAGAGCAGGTTGTGATACACCTCGGAAACCATAATCGTATCCACCTTGTTATCTTCTTGCCCTCCGCTCGCCATGGCGTCTGTTCCATTCACAGACTTCGCATTGCTTCCACATGCACTGAGTAGTGCAGTCAATAAAAGGGTCATCGTTGATAGAATAGCTATCTTTTTGAATGTACGCATTGGTCATCAGGCTCCTTTTATGGTGTAAGTTGTTTATACGGATGTGGACTTGCTGCTGTTTTTATTGTCATTCCATGGAAGGAGGCGTGACTCGATATAACTGACACAGGTGTAGAGCAGCATGGCAACGAGCATAAGCATGAACACGCCGACCCACACAGCCGGAAGGTTGAACAGGTTGCCTTCGACAAATACCATATGGCCGAGACCTTTGTCTGAAGAAATGAATTCTCCGCCTACGACAGACACGAGTGCCAAGCCAATATTGATACGGAAGGCGGAGATGATCCATGGCAGAGAGGAGGGAATAATAATTTTGCGGAAAATTTGTGATTTCTTTGCTCCGAAGGATTTCATGAGATTAATCTGGGACTCATCAATTTGGTGAGTCGCTTGGTAAGCGGATAACAACGCTACAATAAACGTTGCCACGGAGGCAAGAACAATCTTGGAAAAGATACCCGAACCGAACCAGATGATAATCATGGGAGCTAGAGCAATCTTCGGGATGCCGTTCAGCGCTACAATAAACGGATCAAGCACCCGGGCGACGGCCTTGGAATACCACATGAGTAGTCCTGCCAATGAGCCAAATAGACTTCCCGCCACAAATCCGATAATGGTGGCATTAACCGTAGCTAGAACATCTGTAAAAAGTTGACCTGAGCTGAACATGGTGATAGCGGCATCAAGAATGGCACTCGGCGATCCCATCAGGAAACCGTTTACCAGCTTTAGCTGGACTGCAGCTTCCCATATCACGAGGATGACTGCAACAATAATGAACCGCCATATCATCGTCATCGTCCATTCTTTGGTGAAAGGCGATTGTTTGCGTTTGGTTTTATTTTTCGCAACCCCAGTATGCTCCTTCGTTAGGGACATTTCAGGTGATGTACTTTTCATTAGCTGATCCTCCCCATTTGAATATCGAGCTCCGACCAGATTGATTCAAAATACTGCTTGAACTTGGGGTCGGAACGGGCTTTTAGTGCTGAACCGTACTGCGAAGCGAGACCGATGTCATACACTTGCTTCACTGTCGTAGGTCTTTTGCTCATGACAGCGATGCGGTCAGAGATGGCGATCGCTTCCTCGATGTCATGAGTGATAAGAACTCCGGTCTTGCCCTCGGATTTCAGGATAGATAAGATTTCATCTTCCAGAATGAGTCTGGTCTGATAATCCAGTGCGGAGAAGGGCTCATCCAGTAATATAATATCGGGCTGGGTAACGAGAGTACGTATAAGGGCTACACGCTGGCGCATACCGCCTGACAATGTGGAGGGGTAGGCATCGGCGAATGAAGCCAGGCCGTAACGATCCAGATAATCCATGGCAATACCGTCGCGGTCCTTTTTGGGCATGCCTTTCACTTCCAAGCCTAGCGTGACATTGTCCAGAATGCTCCTCCAAGGAAGCAGTAGATCTTTTTGCATCATATAGCCGACATGTCCGGTTGTCTGATCGATCTCCTGACCGCAGACGATAACCTTGCCGTTCGTTGGTTTCAGCAGACCCGCAATAATATTGAAAATGGTGCTCTTGCCGCATCCGCTCGGCCCAACGATACTGAAGAACTCCTGCTTCTTAATTTGCATTGAAACCTCAGCCAGTACCTGAATATCTTCTCCGTTTGCATTGACGAATGATTTGGAGACGCTTTGTATTTGAATAGCCATAATGGGCAGCCCCTTTCCTCCAGCGTTGATGAATGATCCTATTTTGTGTTAGTTAATATAACATCGTCGGATGTATTCTTATCATAAAGATTGTCGATTCAATTGTCATTAGTCATGTTAAACATAAATATAGAATTAAATCAGTTAAAATGCACAGAGTGTGACTGATGAAATGAGATAAATAAAAATAAACGTGTCATTATAAATGACACGCTATCAATTTAAAATGTATGGGGAGCTTCATTAGGGGAGGGGTTAGCATTCAACACGGACTCAAGTGCGAAGGCGAGACGAAAGCGCAGACTTTCCATCGGGTCCTTGATATTCCTGCCCGTCAGTTTCTCACATTTCTCCAGCCTATAGATAACCGTATTACGATGGACGAACAACTCTTTGGCTGTATCGCCGATTTGGCAATGATTCTCATAGAAGGAGGACAAGGTTTTCATAAGTTCACTACGTTCGTTTGAATCCCGTCCGGCGAAGGGTTTGAAGGTTTCTTGATGAAACTGGAGAATCTCATCATAAGGAATCATACGCAGCAACCGGCTTATATCCATGGTTTGATAGGAATGAACGAAGCGGGTCTTTTTCATCTGATAGCCGGATTGGAGTGCCTTAACTGCCTCTTTATAGGAGAGTCCGATATCCAATACGTTTGTGTAGGGATTGCCTATTCCGAATGAAACGCTGAGCTGCGAATCCGTATACAGATTGCCCGCTAATTTCTCAAGCTGCTGGACAACGGTTTGTTCTTCCCAAGACGACTCACCCAAAAAGACGAGAATGCCGAACTGATCGTTCTTCGTGAACATGACGAAGGTAAGATTCAGTCTAGCGAAAGCCTGTTTAATCAGCTCATAATAAGCGTCACGTTCCGATATGTATCGCTCCTCCTTAATAGGAGTAAGGTTCGGATTAGGCCTGGCCGCTAGAGATTCATCCATCTTGGCAAGGATGAGAACCGAACTCTCTTGTGCCTTCAGTCCATATTTTTTGCCGCGATGGAGCGCCTCTTGTTCAGAACGAAAGAAACCCTGAATGAGATCGGAGAAATATTCATTCTTGTACCGGCGTGAACGCTCCTTGACCGCCTGTTTCTTGGTTAATTCCAGACCGATGACATTAACGGCTTGCTCTAACGCCAGACTGGAGAGCTTCGAGGTTGCAGGGCTGTCGTACAGCGCAATCAAATAGCCCTCGTGCCGGTCGGTGAAGATGGGATGCAGCTCGATATGCCTATATTTATCGGCAGTAAGCAGGCAGATAGAGGATGCAATCTGGAAGGAAGGGTACTCATGTATAAATGTCAGTATAGGCGCAGCGAGAGAATAGGGATCTATATGTTGTGCATGATGGGAGATTGCCGTAATCTGCTTCTTCGAGTCCAGCAGCAATACAGGTGAAGATAGCAGCTGGGACAACGTATCGACAATAGATGGAATGCCTTTTCCTTGCATAACCATCGTGGAGAATTGCTTGTGAATAGACAAGGCGTAGTGGAGCTCATCAGTTTTGTTCTGAAGGATGGAGCTGATCGAATGCTGGAATATTTCACCGAGTGTATTGTCGATCTCAGACAGTTCGATAATCGGGAACCCCAACTTGTCGGCTGTCTCGAGCAGTTGCGGAGATAATTCAAAAGAGAAGCGCTGTGTCTTGATCGCAAGTGCTGCACATCCAATCGCATGCATATCCGTAATGAATGCAAGATGAGCATCGGGGCGGTCTTTCAGTATATAGCCGTTCGTAAGCAGCATATCTCCTGGTTTCAGGAATTGTACAATGTCTGGTGCATCCATAATGTTAATGGATTGTACCAAGCGATTGAGGCCGTGATGCCCGGCGATAACCTTTGCTTTGGATAGAATGGGGATAGTCAATAAATGCTGCAGATCCATCTTCAACCCACTCACTTTCGTAATGGTAATGTTATAAAAGCTAACACATATTTGGGTCGTCGTAAAGAAAATTTAGATCATCAAAACTTATACTTGACTCAAAAGCACAATGGTGGGTATTATTCCCATACGTCAGTGATTGGAGGAATGAACCATGTTCATTTTAGAATTAAAACAACGTCATCATCATGGAGAGCGTTAATCTATTCCTTGAAAGATTAGGGATGGGTTAACGCTATACGCGCTTACCATCCTGCGAAATACAACGCGCAGGACTTCGGTCTGGCGCGTTTTTTATTTTTTTATAATAGAAATGGAGGATGTGTGCATGGCAATCATGACGGATTCAAAAGGCAATATTTTTTTGGAATTTAATCCTATCAAGTATGATAAGCTCATTTCAATGACGCTGGATGTTCCACTAACCCATGCTCTAATTGTGGTGAAGTGCCAAGGGAAGTACCTTTTCATGCATAATAAGTGGAGAAACAAATGGGAACTGCCGGGAGGTATTATTGAAGCTGGTGAGAACGCTGAGCAATGTGTCATTCGAGAATTGTTTGAGGAAACCAATCAACCTATGGACACGGCTGAATTTAAAGGATTAATGAAGTTTAGACTTCAGCCAAGTTTCCATGGACCTGAACGGACAGAATATGGGGCTCTGTTTATGGGAGAACTGTGCGAACTTCATGATTTTGTTGAAAACGATGAAGCTTCTTCAATTATTCTTTGGGATGGTACATCGGAGATTGGTGATATCGCAGAAATAGATAGGAAGTTAATTGAGTTTGTGTGATACACGATTAGGCTAAACGGAAATGATTGCTTGAAAAAGCAAGGACTCCATGTACCTGTAGTCAGTATTTCACGAAAAGAGGCAGACGCCCATTTCGGTTTCCTCAGCACACTTGCAGCACTGGATATCCCCAGATCAAGCGTTGCAACTCAGGAACTTCTTGGATGGAGTCCTGTGCACCCTACACTGATCGCCGACCTCCAACAGTCTCATTACTTCAGCAACTAAATGAAGTGCTCCCGTGATCACAGATGCGGGAGCATTTTTCTATTAAGACAATAACTCTTATTACTGTATAAGACCTATATTTGTTCTATTGGAGGGTTAGAATTTGTGGACCTTCAGCCGTGATAGCAATGGTATGTTCGTATTGAGCGGCAAGCTTGTTGTCGATCGTCCGTGCGGTCCAGCCGTCGGGATCAATTGTCAGGAAGTAAGATCCTTCGGTAATCATGGGTTCAATCGTGAATACCATACCTTCCTTGATGCGGTGGCCTTTTCCAGGCTTGCCGACATGCATATAAGTCGGCTCCTCGTGCAGGTCGCGGCCTATGCCATGGGCGAGGAGGTCGCGCACGACCCCGAAGCCGTGTGATTCCGCATGCCGCTGAATTGTGCTTGTCACGTCGCCGAGCCGATTGCCGGGCTGCGCCTGCGCGATCCCGAGGTCAAGACATTCCTTCGTGACCCGCATCAACTTCTTGGCCATTGGCGAGATCTGCCCGACCGCATAGCTCCAGGCAGAATCACCGAGCCAACCATCGAGCTCAGCAACCGTGTCAATCGTCACGATCTCGCCTTCCTCAAGGGGCTTATTGTTGGGGAAACCATGTGCAATCACATCATTGGCGGAAGCACAGGTCGCATATGGGTAGCCTTTATAGCCTTTCTGGTATGGCTTTGCGCCGTGCTTCAACATAATGTCCTCGAACAGGCGATCAATCTCATTAGTCGTAATGCCTGGTTTGATAAGCGGGGCGATTGTACGATGGCATTCAGCCACCACTTGGCATGCCTTGCGGATAGCCTCAATTTCATACTTGCTTTTTAAAATGACCATTTTCGTATCAAGACTCCTTCTTAATAGCTTGCATGGCGAGATGGGCAATTCGATTAACATCAAGGTCGGAATTGCCTGCATAATAGTACAATCCACAGCAGCCGACCAGCACGGCGAGCATATGGTCTATTTGATCATCTTCACACTGGGTGGCCGATTGAAGTGGAACGTAAAGCCGTTCCATGAATCGTTTCTTGGCGTGGTAGCGATCCTTCTCAGGCAAGCCTGCATAATGTTCTGCTGCCATTTTGTAGACAAGATATGCACGGGCGTCCGATTGCCATAGCTGGAGCAGCGCTATGCAATAGGTCAATACCTGCTTATCATCCGGGTTGCTTCTTTTGCTGTTCGTCCATTTTTCGATAACTTGTTCGCATTTCTCAAAGCCGCTGCCCAGCACATCTTCTATTAATAAATGCCGGTTGGGGTAATAGTGATACACTGTGCCATAACCAAGCTTTGCCTCGCGGGCAACGTCACGAATATCAAAGCTGCCGCCCGTGCGAAAATAGGAGCGCGCGGCGACGTCCAGAATCTGTTCTCTGCGCTGTATGCGAATAAGTTCATTTTGTTCTTTGGTACGGGGTGACATTACGTTCAACCTCCTTATTTTTGACCTGCAAATTTGTCAATATAAAAATATTAACGCATGGTGCGGAGAAATGCAAAAGGTTTGTTGATGTTCGATTGATTTCGGTATTGGACAGGAATTTAAGGATTTGTACCCCAAAGCCGAAGTTGTACCTTCACCTTGTGCAAATGTTAGGTGTATCATTAACAAAACAGTTTTGTAAACGCTTACGAAAGAAGGGGGTACATATGCAGCACTTATGGTCCAAATTCTCGCCTTTGTTTCGCAAATTCATGATTTCGTATCTTATTGTTCTCATGATTCCTCAAATTGCCGGATATGCCTCCTATCGAACATCCATTGAAGCAGCGAGGACCAGCTCGATTGAGAACAGCCTCAAATCGCTCAACCTGAGCAAGGAGATTATTGAACGAAATCTGATGCTGGTTGAGGATTTCACGAGACAACTGGCCATTAACCAGGATTTAAACCGTTTGATAGCTGATCCCAAGCCGCATGACGTTAATAATGTCTATGGTTTGAGCCGCATGCAGCGCAGCCTGTCCATGTACAGCAGTACGAATGATTATTTGTCTCGTTTTTTCATCTATATCCCCAACTATAATGTCATTATTACGCCTACGACGGTTTACTACCGACCTGAGCATTATTTTGCTGCCAACCGCCTGGAAGGTATCACGTTTGAAGAGTGGAAAGAGAACGTATTAAAAAGGCCGCATTTAAATGAAATCATTCCCCTACAAAATTATAAGAAGGAGATTCGAAGTGATGTGTTTGTGAACGCTCCAGCCATCACGTTTCTTCAGTCGCTTCCATTAAACAGCTTCAACAAGCCGCAGGCTACCATTGGCGTCATGATTGATGAGAATCAGATGGCGAGTTTGACTCAACCTATTGTGGAGCAATATGGGGGGTGGACATTGGTGACAGATTCAAGTGGGGATATTATTTTTTCACGTGGTATAGATGAAGCCGAGGCGGAACACTTGAAAGGTATGCCTGCTAACAAGAACGATGAAGTGATGCCAATGGACGACGGGCGGCTACTCATTTCCATTCACTCCAATCAAAATGGCTGGAATTACATGGCTGGCATCCCCGAAGGTGCGCTAATGGTAAAGGCCGATCAGATCAAGCGGGTTACCTTAACTTTTACGCTAGCAACACTTGGTATTGGATTATTGATTGGGCTAATGCTGGCTTACCGACACAGCGCACCGATTCACCGGCTTCTGTCGGTCTTCCGGGAACAGGATATAGGGCTGCCTGAAAAGACAAACAACGAATATGATTTTTTGACAAGCAATATCACCAGCCTAATTACCAATAACCATGTACTTAAGAATGCATTAAATGAACAGATTCCCATGTTAAGGGATGGATTTATCAAACGTCTGCTGACAGGTGAGTTTTACACCATCCGCGAGTTGGAGGCGATTTCTTCCCAGACCGACATATCCCTTCATACCAGCCGAGGGGTTGTAGGAATTGTGAAGGTAGACGGTTATGGAAGTCCGGATAGCGAAGAAATCATTCAAGAACTAAGCGTCGCCAGGCTTATCGTGCGTGAAGCCTTGACGGCATGGAATTCAGAGGTATTGATTACAGACTGGGGAACCGATCAGATTGCATTTGTACAACCGATTAGTGTAGAACCCTCAGATATAGCCATGAACACAACGGTTTCCGAACTGAGCAAACGGATGGATGCAGTTTATCGGGAATATCGGGTATCGACCACTGTTGGAATGGGGTCTTCTTATGAGGTATGGAATGATGTTGGCCGTTCGTTTAACGAGGCCAGACAAGCATTGGAATATGCCATTCATATGGGAACAGAGCATCTGGTGAGATTCGAGGACACCGTCAAGGAAACCGAATTGTATTACTATCCGATGGAGTCCGAACAGCGTCTGCTCAATACGCTGAAGGCGGGTGAAATGGAAGAATCGGATCGGGTTCTGGATCAGTTGTTCCACCGCAATTTTACCGAGCGAGAGCTGTCTTATGACATGACGCAGCAGTTCGTTGTGGAATTGAAGGGAACATTTCTGAAGCTGGAACCCAAGATCATGCTGGACGAAGCGCTTGTCGATGAGTTTAAGAATCGAATTGCGGCTATTCAGGTAACGGACAGTGTTACCTTACTCCGGGACAAGTTTCATCAACTGGCGAAAGCGGTCTGCCTGGACATACAACGCAAAAAATCCAATATGCATGTTGAAATTATCAACGAAACGATGGCTTACATTCAGGAACGCTATGCCGATGCAACCTTAACGGTATATCGCATTGCAGAACAAATGGGTAAACCGGAAAAATATATCTCGCAGTTATTCAAAGAGTATACCGGAGAGAACCTT
The DNA here is from genome assembly GCF_040546835.1 of Paenibacillus sp. PvP094. Classification (NCBI taxonomy): domain Bacteria; kingdom Bacillati; phylum Bacillota; class Bacilli; order Caryophanales; family Paenibacillaceae; genus Paenibacillus; species Paenibacillus sp. PvP094. The sequence continues at coordinate 4,969,107 of NZ_JBEPOM010000001.1, forward strand.
TCCGACTATGTGGAGAAGGTACGAATTAACAAAGCTGCTGAACTGCTGCGTGAGACTGAACGGACGATCGATGAGATTGCCCTGACCACCGGATACAACAGCGCACATTCGTTCCGAAGAGCCTTCAAGCGAGTCCGTGGGATTTTGCCTAGTTCATTTCGCCAGATGGAGAACGAAATGGAATGAAGCTAGCACAATCATGATTATCAATCCAAGCAGAAACATCAAAAAAATCATTGCGAAATTAAAGCCACATCAGGCTTCTCGGCCTTGTTGTCCTTGAATCGTACCTCATCGAGTAAAGTGTACCTTTACGTGACTAAGGGAGCCCTCTTATGATTACGAACAAGAAAGCGCTATCAAAAAAAAGAGGGCCTTATTCATTTTGGCTACCTCCTGGGGGGATGACTCTGAGAACAACAATTTCTAATGACAAAACGGTAGTAAAACAAGGCAGGCGCTCTGCAGTGAAACTGGCCTTGTCCAGAAGCTGGAGGAGACACTGGCAGCTCTATCTGTTGATGATTCCTCCTGTCGCGTACTTCATTATTTTCAAGTATGTGCCTATGGTTAATGCAGTGCTCGCTTTCAAGGATTACAACGTAATTAAGGGGATCTGGGGAAGTCCATGGGTGGGCACCAAATATTTTGAGCTGCTTTTCCAAAACCCGGCGTTCGCTACCCTGATCAAAAACACACTGTATATTTCGTTTTACAGTTTGGTCGTGGGTTTTCCAGTCCCGATACTTCTAGCACTGGCGTTGAACGAAGTCAAGAACGCCAAATTCAAAAAAACGGTACAGATGGTTACTTATGCACCTTACTTTATTTCAACCGTTGTCATGGTATCCATCATCATGCTTTTCCTATCGCCGCGGCTGGGCATTGTGAACACAATCGCAGGAACGCTTGGTTTTGAAGCGGTCAATTTCCTTGGAGAGCCTGGGCTGTTTCGTTCCATCTACGTATTTTCGGATGTCTGGCAGAGCATGGGATATTCCGCAGTCATCTATTTGGCAGCACTTGCAGGTATTGATCCTTCATTGTACGAGGCAGCCAAGGTTGATGGAGCCAACCGGTTTCAGAAAATGGTGAACATCGATCTGCCCGGCCTGCTGCCGGCGGCAGTCATTATCCTGATTCTGAGCGTTGGCAATATCATGGCCGTCGGATTTGAAAAAATTTATTTGCTGCAAAATCCATTGAACTTATCCGCTTCCGAGATTATCTCCACCTATGTGTACAAAATGGGTTTGCTGAATGCCAATTACAGCTTTGCTACCGCAGTTGGCCTCTTTAATTCGCTTATTAACCTGATTCTGTTGTTAACGGTCAATGCTGCTGCCAAGCGTCTGTCCAATACAAGCTTATGGTAATGCGGCAAAAGGAAAGGGGGGAATCAGATGAGCAAGTTGCAATCCCAAGCCGGTTCAGCGGTTAGTCAGAGGAGCACCATCAGAGAATCTTTTGGGGACCGGGTATTTATAGCCATCATCTACCTCATTCTGACGGTTGTCTTGATTGCAGTACTCTATCCACTGATCTATATCGTAAGCTCTTCTCTGAGCAGCCCGGCAGCAGTTACATCCGGGAAAGTCTGGCTGTGGCCCGTTGATATGACACTCGATGGCTATAAGTCTGTATTGCGCAACGATCAGGTTATCATGGGTTACGCCAATTCGTTATTTTATACCACAATAGGAACAATCATTAGTGTAGCGCTGACCATTATGATTGCTTATCCGCTTTCCAAAAAAACCTTTGTTGGGCGCAGCCCTCTCATGATGTTTATTACATTCACCATGCTATTCTCAGGCGGATTAATTCCAACTTACCTGGTGGTAAAATCCATGGGACTGATTGATACCCGCTGGGCTCTGTTGATTCCTAATGCCATCTGGGTGTGGCAGGTGATTATCGCACGTACTTTTTTTCAGAATTCCATCCCGGAAGAGCTGTCCGAGGCAGCCGATATTGACGGATGCAGTGATATCCGTTTCATTTTCAGCGTCATTTTGCCTCTCGCCAAACCCATCATCGCTGTTTTGTCATTGATGTATGCCGTTGGGCAGTGGAATGCGTATTTTGATGCCCTGATTTATTTAAAAACGCAATCGCTCTATCCGCTTCAGTTGATTCTCCGCAGCATTCTGATTCTGAGTAACAGCACGGGAAATATGGATGTGGGAGAGATGGTGAAACAGCAGCAAATGGCTGAGTTGATGAAGTTCTCACTCATTGTTATGGCCAGTTTGCCGGTACTCGTCATTTATCCGTTTGTGCAGCGATATTTCGTTCAGGGCATGTTGATTGGCTCCGTCAAGGGCTAGTTCACTACATTTATTCGTAAGGGAGAGGGTCTATTTGAGAAAAACAGGGTCATTCGTGCTTGCTTGTATACTGCTCCTGTCTGTGGCACTGGCAGGATGTTCATCCTCAAATCAGGGCAGCGGAGAAGAGGGGAGCGGCCCTTCATCCGGGGACAACGTGACCATTAATGTGTTTGCTCATCAAAGTTCGGATACCAACCTTCAAACGAACAAGTTTACGAAAAAGATGGAAGAGAAGTTTAACGTGAAGATAAACTGGACGACGGTTCCTTTTGACGGCGCGGCTGAAAAAAGACAGATATCATTGGCTTCGGGGGACTACCCGGATCTCTATTTGCTCATTCCATGGGTGGACCGTTTTTCTCAAACTGACTTGTTGAAATTTGGTCAGCAAGGAGTCATTGTACCGCTGAATGAACTAATTGAGCAATACGCACCGAATATCAAAAAGGTACTGGACAGCAGTGAATATTATAAAGCAATGAATACTGCGCCCGACGGCAATATTTACGGTCTGACGGGCTTGAATGAATGTTTCCACTGCTCATATCCGAACAAAATGTGGATGAATACGAAATGGCTAGAGCAGCTCGGTTTATCCGAGCCTACAACGACGGAAGAATTTAAGGAAGTGCTAAAAGCATTCAAAACCAAGGACCCGAACGGCAACGGCAAAGCGGATGAAGTGCCGCTGAGCGGTTCCATTGAAAATTTCGGTGTGCACATCATCCCCTATTTGATGAACGGGTTTATCTACGACGATGACAGAACCTATCTCATTGCAAAGGATGGCCGGGTTGATACGGTTGCGAACAAACCGGAGTGGAAGGAAGGACTGGCCTATATCAAATCGCTATACGATGAAGGTTTGATTGACCCCGGTGCGTTCACGCAAAATGTGGGGGCCTTTAAAAAAATCGGAGATAATGCGGATGCGCAGCTTCTTGGCGCAGGTGCAGCCATGCACCCATCTCTATTTGTAAATACGGCCGAGGGTGCTCCGTATGGGAAGGATTATAATCCGATTCCTCCTTTGAAAGGACCGCATGCCAATTATGCGACCTATAACTATCCAATTGACCCTGGAGCATCGTTTGTACTCACAAACAAGGCAAGTGAAGAGACACAGATTGCAGCCATAAAAATGCTGGATTATCTCTACACACAAGAAGGAGCCATGAGTGCATATCTGGGTGAGGAGGGCACCAGCTGGCGCAAGCCGGAGGAAGGCGACGTAGCCCTTAATGATCAGGTAGAGCCACTCTACAAAGCCATTCCCCTCCCCACAGGTGAGGAACCTCGTAATGACAGCTGGGGTGCGCTGAGTCAGTATAATCACCACAGAGCATACCGCGATGCCGAAGTACAAGGCAAGGACATCTATGCAGGTGACGGATATGAGCGCCGACTTTATGAGGCAACACTCTTGATGGAAGGCAAAGAACCCGAGGAAGTTTTTCCGCATTGGGCACTATGGGTGGACCCGGCAAATGCAGACGAAACTAGCATGATGCAGACGAACCTCAAGGATTATATTGACCAGAATGCCCTGCAATTCATCACAGGAGCAAAGAGTCTGGAAAAGGATTGGGACGATTATGTGAAAGGGCTGGAAGGCCTCAACATCCAGCGTTATCTGGAAATTATGCAGGCAGCGTATGATTCTTCATCCATTTCCAAGTAGGGAGAATGGGGAGGTTTACACCCATCCTGGGTAAATAAATCAACCATTACTATCAAACACGGGCCGGTTCGCATTCTTGCGAATCAGGTCCGTAATCTTTTATGGCAGGCAGCCAATCTCATTGATGTTTATCGAAGAAAATCTCCGAATACATGATCTTTTCGATTCTCATATCATGAAAGAGTATGGATCTGCATGAATACGTTATTTTTATTCTTTGTCGGGATGTTAATATGAGATTAATCTCTTATCATTCATTGAAATTCATAGTGGAGGTTCAGAATGAAAGAATCCAATCGGAACAATCATCGCATGTGGTACAGCAAACCGGCAGAGATATGGAATGAGGCCTTGCCAATCGGGAACGGTCGGCTTGGAGCAATGATATTTGGAGGCGTAGCAGAGGAGCGTTTGAAGTTAAATGAAGACTCGATGTGGTATGGGGGTCCTCGGGATCGGAATAACGAAGATGCACTGCCCAATCTGCCCCATATCCGCAAATTAATCATGGAAGGGAAACTTCGGGAGGCTGAAGAGTTGGCCAGCATGACGATGGCCGGGCTTCCTGAAGCCCAGAGACATTATGTGCCACTTGGTGAGCTGCAGTTATCATTCGGCAATCATGATGGTCCTGTGGAAGACTATGTACGTGAGCTGAATTTGAACCAGGGCATCTCCACGGTTAGTTATACCGTTAATGGTATCCGTTATACTCGTGAGTTGTTTGCCAGCCATCCGGACCAAGCCATTATCATCCGAATCTCAGCAGACAAGAAGAATGCCTTGTCCATGAAAGCCCGATTCAATCGACAGAATTGGAGATACCTGGAGAAAACCAAGAAGTGGGAGCAGAGCGGACTCATTATGCTTGGTGAATGCGGTGGTAAAGACGGCAGCTCCTTCGCAGCTGTCTTGAAAGCGATACCAGATGAAGGTACCTGTCAGCTCCTTGGAGAGTATTTGCTGGTGAAGGACGCGAGCTCGGTCACCCTGCTGCTTGCTGCGGAAACGACTTTCCGTCAGGAAGATCCGGAATTATACACTAAACTTCGTATAGAAGAGCTCAGCCGGATTCCTTATGAAACACTGCTTGTACGGCATACATCGGATTATCATGAATTGTACAGCAGGGTTTCGTTGAACCTGTCCAAACGTTCTGATCGTCATGATGGTCCGACGGATGAGAGATTACAACAGTTCCAAAGGGGAGAAGAAGACCCCGAATTGATCGAAACCTATTTTCAGTTTGGTCGTTATCTGCTGATTTCCTCAAGCCGGCCAGGCTCCCTGCCTGCTAATCTTCAAGGCATATGGAATGACAGTTTCACTCCACCTTGGGACAGCAAATTTACGATCAACATTAATGCCCAAATGAACTACTGGCTCGCCGAAAACTGCAATCTAGCCGAGTGCCATGAGCCATTGTTCGATCTGATTGAGCGAATGCGGGAGCCTGGCCGAATTACGGCACGAAAGATGTATGACTGCCGTGGATTTACCGCACATCATAATACGGATATTTGGGCAGACACGGCCCCTCAGGATACCTACCTGCCAGCTTCCTTCTGGCCGCTGGGTGCTGCCTGGTTATGCCTGCACTTATGGGAGCATTATCGCTATAGTCAGAATCTCATTTTTCTGGAAGAAGCATACGAAACGATGAAGGAATCTGCGCAGTTTCTCCTTGATTATCTGATTGAGGATGCAGATGGCCGTCTAATTACCTGTCCATCCGTTTCTCCAGAGAACAGTTATAAGCTGCCAAATGGTGAGGTAGGAGTGCTATGTGCAGGCGCTTCGATGGATTTTCAGATCATTGAGGCTCTATTCACTGCATGCATTCAAAGTGCCGAGTTGATTGGAAGGGACCATATCTTCAGCGAAGAACTTGCTGCTGTTCTGAAGCGAATTCCCAAGACACAAATCGGCAAATACGGACAAATCCAGGAATGGATGGAGGATTACGAAGAAGTGGAACCGGGACACCGGCACATCTCACATCTATTTGGTTTGTACCCTGGAGAAAGCTTCACTCCAGAACACACGCCGGAACTTGCAAAAGCCGCACGAACAACGCTCGAACGTAGATTGGAGAATGGTGGGGGGCATACCGGATGGAGCCGGGCCTGGATCATTCACTTCTGGGCAAGACTTCAGGATGGGCAGAAGGCTTATGAAAATGTAAGAGCTCTCCTGGAGCACTCCACGTTGCCCAATCTTTTTGACAATCATCCTCCGTTTCAGATTGACGGCAACTTCGGGGGATCCTCCGGAATTGCTGAGATGTTATTGCAGAGCCACACCGATGTGATCAAGCTTCTGCCTGCCTTACCAGACAACTGGTGTGAAGGGAGTGTGGAGGGGCTCAGGGCCCGAGGCGGATATACCATTGGATTTTCCTGGGCGAAATCGGAAATTACTGAAGTCACCGTAAAAAGTTCAATAGCTGGACTTTGTCAGTTGGAAGGTCCTGGCCTTAAGCCGATTTCTTTCGACGCAGAAGCTGGTGGAACGTATACGTTTACACCGATTTCATCCGACGTGCTGTCACAAACTCAATGATCGGATTAATAAATCGATTTGCTTCAGAAGAAGCAGAATATCCAGCTCATTGTGCTACGGATGAACGGAAAGAGTGAATTTTAGAAAGAGTCAGAGTGTGTTTTCGTGAGATTTATTCTAATATGACAACAACACAAAAAAAGAGGCAGTCCGTGGAGATGGTATTCGCGGGGCTGCCTCGTTTTGTTATAGGTTACAGTTTGTAGTCAATGCCTTCACCAGCGCCTGTGCGAGCATTAATGTATACGTGAGTAACGCCTTCAATCCCGGTGACGGGAAATGCATAAACGAGTTTGTCGTTGTGGAGCTTCAGCTTTGGCTTACCCGAGACGTTTACGTATGGGCCTAGCTTCGCAGAGGCTTGCTCCGCTGTAAGCTTCGGGTGAAGGGGGAAGTTTTTATTATAATGTGAAAAATAATTAGACGCATCAAAGCTTATCAACGCACCGGTACGGCGATCAAATCGCCATACGACTTTCATCTGCGGAATGGAGATTTGCTCCCGGACTGGAATATAGACGAGATAAACGGAAGTTTCTTTTATCTCTTTTGCTGTTAATGTCAGACGTTCATCAGACCAGCGGGTCATCCAGGTGTCCGCAACTGCAATAAACTGCTTTAAGTCCATATTCTGCTCTACAGCTGCATCTTTGGAGATCGAGCCCTTGCGTCTCACTTGGAGCACGTGTCCGCTTTTACTTAGTGTTACGGTATAGGAGCTGGTTGATTTTCCATCAGTGTCCGATAACCTGAAATCCATGACTTCTCCGAACTCGGGGCTGCTCCCGCCAGAGGCCATGTGGACGATTTGTTTACCTACTCCTTTATTCCAAGCTTCACCCATGAAAATTTTTGCTTTGGCCGCAAGCTCCGTAGCCGTATACGTGGTTTCACCGGCGAAAACGGGCCCTGGCTTCAGAGGTATGTAAGGATTCTGGTTGTACCGGAATTCATTATAGGCTTTATTGCCGGACGTGAAGACCGAGTCAAGCCCAGATAAGGCCTCATCCATTTCGGTCGAAATCTGTTGTATATCTGAAGAAGAGGAATCCAAAGCTTTCTTTCTCATCTGCTCGAGATAAGGTTGGGCGGTCCTCGCGAAGGTTCTCAAACGCTGAATTTGTTCTAATTGATCCGGATCGAGCGACTTTCCCTTCTCGCTGGCGGGATAGGCCAAATAGCGGCGGCCGTTGGTGATAAATGACTCATACGAGGACGAAGATTGAAAGTTCATGGTAACGGATCCGATCCTTACATATTCCGAGATAACATTGGCATGTTCAATCGCAGATTGAAGTGCTGTTTGCCGATCTGCAATCGTTGATGCCGCAAGGGACTCCGCAAGCGCATAGTCGAAATCGCGCAGGTAGATTGATTGCAAGTGCGACCAGTATTGTGTATTACGTTGCTGCTGCTGCTCCCATTGTCGATTATTCTGTTGCTCCGTATAACTGAAATACGCGCCTGCTAAAGTCGTGACGCAAAGCAGACCAATGATGGATTTGGTGCGAACGTTCATATCTATTAAAACTCCTGTCTATGTCTTCATAATGCTTATCCACTGTAACAAAGATGTGAACACTGTTTAATGAGTAAATATTACCAATACAAATTGTCTTGCCCGTTGACTAAATCTGTACGCTAATATTGACGAAAAATACATTAGAGGTGTTCAGAATATGTTGAGACTGGTATGTTAACTTCGTTTTAAGCGCAACTGAACCTGAGGATAAAATCAATAGGAATATAGGGGATAGTAGATAAGATGGAGAGAAGGATAAGAAATTCCGTAAAGGCCTTAATCATTGAAGACAGAAAAATGTTGGCAATTAAGATAGACGAAGATGGCGATGCTTTTTATACACTGCCTGGTGGAAGTCAAAGTGCGGGGGAGACATTAACTGAGGCATTGAAGCGTGAAGTCGCAGAAGAAATCGGAGTAGAGATCATTCCTAATTCATTGGAATTTGTCATTGAAGGTGTATATGGTGAGGCGTTTCACCGTGTGGATTTTGTGTTTTTATGCGTATATAAAGGATTAACTGACCATTTACTTTTCCAAGGTGACAGATATCACGTCCGTTATGAATGGCTTGATATCGATAATCTGATCGGGCAACCATTGTATCCTTCCAAATTGCGAAAGCAAATTCAGCTTTTATTCAATGGAGAAAAAACCGAGATGTACTTAGGAAATGAGGAACCAGGTAATCCTAGTATTTAAACTGAGATTATCGTATCTAACAAGGTTCATTTATAAGAAAAGCATCCAATAGAGCCTTTCGACGAGTGATATCGTAAAAGGCAAGCTTTTGGCTTGAAATTAAATAAAGAAGGAGCCGCATGAAACCATGCTCGCTCCTTCTTTAATGGATGCTATGGGTTCGGTACGATGAAGGAAACGGTAGTTCCTTCACCAGGTTGACTTTGAATCGTTAAGCCTTGTCCATACATTTTTTTGAGCCGTCGATCGGTATTCGTTATTCCCACACCAGAGGTCCCCGCTTTTTTATTACTATCTAATAGGGAAGACAGCTTGGTCTCATCCATACCCACTCCGTTATCATGTATGATGAATTTGATGTAATCCGCTTCTTTTGTAGCAGATAGAGTTAGCTTTCCTCCACGGGTACGGTTCAATATTCCGTGCCGGATGGCATTTTCTACGATAGGTTGGATCGTAAGTGGAGGAAGTTTAGCCTCCAACGGATCAGGCAGATTCCACTCTATTTCCAATCGCTCTCCAAATCGTTCCTTTTCGATATACAAGTAAGCTCGCAGTAAATCAAGTTCATGGGACAGAGGAACCTGGCGCTCCAAGTTCCTTGAATTAAAGCTTCCCTTTAAGTAATCACCGAAGGCTTCGAGCAGCGTAATCATGCGGTCTGGATCTAATAGACTAAGCGAAGCAATGGAATTGATTGTATTAAATAAAAAGTGAGGCTGAATCTGAGCTTGGAGCCACGCAGCTTCCATACGTAATTGCTCGTCTACAGACTGTTTAAAATGAATTAAAGCGCGAATTCTTGACTGAAGCTCTAACATATCAACCGGTTTTGTTAAATAATCATTAGCACCCGCAAGAAACCCGGTATGAATATCTTCTGGTCTGATTCTAGCCGTCAGTAGCAGTATAGGCAGCTCGAAAATCGTAAACTTCTTTCGTATCATTTCAGTCAGGGTATATCCGGACATTTCCGGCATCATCACATCGGTTACGACCAGATCCCACTGCTGTTTATGGTTAATCTGTCTAAGGGCCTCTTCAGCACTGTTTACAGCGGTGACCTCATAGTTTTCCAGCTCCAGCAATGATTTTATAACCTTCAGATTGATGGCATCGTCATCCACTAGAAGAATAGACCCCTTGATAGGATCCATCTTGTATTTATTCTCTGAAGAAACAGCTGCTTCACTCGTTGCATCCATCACGTCGGATACCAGGTGATTGAAATGAGACTCTATTTCTTCGCCGTTCTGTACACCTTTAACAGCTGGTACGGCGTCTGCCAGAGGTAAGGAAAATGTGAAGACGGATCCTTGTCCAATCTTAGACGTCAGCTCTAGTGTTCCGCCATGAAGTTCTACTAAATTTTTGCTTATGCTAAGTCCCAGACCTAAGCCGCTGCCTGGAGAAGTTATGCTGGAATCCGCTTGTTCATACGGGGAGAATATGCGCTGCTGCAGTTCTTCGTCAATTCCAATACCCGTATCTATAATATGAACGTAAACAGCATCATTCAGGATCTCCGCACGAAGGGAAACACGGCCTTTCTTGGTATATTTCAATGCATTGTGCACTAAGTTGAACATAATTTGGGTAAGTCGGTTTTCGTCAGCTGCTACGTTAGGTAATGTATCAGGAATCTCGTTTTGCAGCTTCACGTTCTCATTTACCGTCATATAGTTCAGCATATGGACTACTCCCTTGGCCACTGCTGGTAAAGAGACACTTGTTGGTTCTAGCGTAACCCGGCTATCCTTCAGTAGGGTAATATCAATCAAGTCATCGAGCAGATGTGACATGCGTTGTCCAACTTTGGTAATCAGCATCAAATCTTCTTGATCAGTTGTATCTAGCTTATTGCTCTTCCGAATGATGATGGATTGGGCCATATTAATGATCGCATGAAGCGGATTTCGAAGCTCATGTGACGTATTCGCGAGAAATTCATCTTTTTGTTTGTCCACTTTCTTGAGCGCTTCCGCTTGTTTCTCAGCACGTATTGCTGTTTTGGTGAAACGTACAAACCAAAAGGATGCAAACACAACAAAGGCTACAATCAGGTCAATCGGGTAATAAGGCAGGTCTTTATTAAACCATGACTTGAGAAATCCGCTGAATACCATATTAAACGATACGGCAATACCCGCAAGTAATATCGAAGTGGCTGCTTCTTGACCAGTCCTCACGGCCTGTCTTGAAATAATAGGTACGAGTAAGATGGCTGTGAGCATGAAAATACCCAGAATCTTAGAGGTATAATCCAGCCAACTGATCGGAAAGAAAAGTGTAATGGATACATAGGAGTAAAAGAAAATAGAAAAAATAAAAATCAGTTTCTTAAAACTATGTACGCCAAGCAGGTGCTTTGTACATAACACCAGACAATAACAAAGGGCGGAGTATCCAATAATCCTCATACGTACTGCCCATTCAAAATTGATCGGGAACCACTGTAGCAGCATTTTGTCATCGTCTATTAACGTAACAAGCAAGGCAAACAAAATAATTCCGGCAAAATAAAGAAGCTCTTTCTGTCGGTGCCCTACGAAAAGAAGAATAACGATATATAACATATGAAGCAGCAGAATAATTCCGACGAGCAGCTGCATATTTTCGCTAAAATGTATTTCATTCAGGACAGCAGAAGGAGTTCCAAATTTAATGGATTGAATGATGCCACCTTCATTATGATAGTGAAAATTACTGACATGAATGACAATATCCATGGTGGACTGCTCCACTGTAAAGTTACCTGTATAGGGTACAACCTTAGAGATCGTTCCTATTGGGTTGTCATCAGGATGGCCTGATTCGTATAGAAGGCTTCCATTAACATATAAGCGATAAGCAGTCTTAATTTCAGGAATATGAATGCCATAAGACGCATTAGATGTAGGCAAAAGTACATGAAGTCGATAAGTTCCAAAATTCGATTCTGGACTCGTATCATTAAAAGTACCCGGAACCTTTGTCCAATTAGCAGAATGTGATGTATCACGAAAGGATGTGCTTGGATGAATGAAGGTGCCCGGAGTAAAGTTCCATTGCCCGTTAAGTGTGATCGTCTGTTGATCCGTAAATTTCCAGTAGGACAGATCAAGTTCTCCCTGGGTTGCATGAGGCTCATTAGGAGGGGAGAACTCCGTATACCAGAAAAATCTTACTCCAATTAAAGCTGCTAAGTATATGAGGATGAGCCAAGCCATCCTGTGTTTGGATATGATTTTATTAATAGGTGTGAATGATGGCAACATGAACAATCCTTTGTCATACGTTATAGTGGGCTTGTAAAAAGGGCTCTTATTTGTTATACATCTAAAATGCGGATTAAGAGGGAAGTTGTTTCTCTTGCCACTCCTTAAACCATATTTGAATATCGTTTCCTGGGAGAATATCGTATTCTTCTTTTAGTCGTGTCGTGAGTTCTTGATAACACTCCATCGTTTTCTGTGGCTCGTTCAATTTGTCATACAGCCTCATTAAGGCAAACGAAGACTTTTCCTCTATTGAATAGAGGCGGTGAATTTGCAAGTATGTAGTCAACGCATCGCTAAATCTCTGCTGATCCTCATACCAACTGCCGACACTTAGAGCTGTGTTTAGCCATAATTGTTTAAGTCTATGCCTTTCTGCCTCGGCCCACCAATAATCGTATTCCTGCAAATATTCACCCGTATAGCTGTTTAACTTCTCCAAATGAAGCTCCAGGTTATCCTCTGAGATATCGATTGTCTGCATAGAGTCTTCCCATAGTGCTACGTCCAAAATGATATGATCCAGCTCTAATAAATATCCTTCATTTGCACTCTTAATCTGAAATCTCTTTCCATACGCAGTAAGAGTTTTGCGAATATGATAAATGGTTGTATACAACTGTGAGTAGGCCTTGTTCACATCTGTATTGCTCCATAATAAATCAACGATAAACGATTTACGAACAAGCTGTCCCCTATGCTGAAGCAGATACAGGAAAAGCTCCTGCGCTCGGAAGGTTCTCCATTGCATCAACGTAAATTGTCCAGGCGATTGTGGCTCCTCAATCATGACTTGTTTGAACATGGTCATCCTGAGGGGTTGATGGGGATCAGGGTTATCCAATCTGGCGGTACTCTTGCTCAATATCCGATTCATTGTTTTGGACAATCGATCAAAGCGAACCGGCTTCACAATGTAATCTATGGCGTTTAATTCGAAGGCATCCACAGCGTATTCTTGGTAGGCTGTAACAAATACCACCATCAGGTCAGGGTCATACTCCAACAAGCGTTCCGCCAGTTCAATACCATTGATCTCAGGTAACTCTATATCAATAAAGGCGATATCCACTTTGGCATGTTTAACGATATCCAGGGCATCGTATGGGTTTGTAAATTTACCGATAATATCAAGGCTGAAGTTTCCCATCTTCAGTAGTTGAAGCTCCAAATAAGACAACGCTAAAACTTCATCGTCAATAAGAATAGCTTTCATGTAAAAATATACTCCTTATTAGCGTTTATTTAGTTATATCGATTTTAACATGGATGTTGAAAAATGGAATAAAAACTCGAATGATGTAGCAAAGCTAGTCGTATATCTTGAGTTTAGGTTCAGTGGGCTGAATAAAATGTGGGTCCTTTGGCCTCTGAAGTGGTCTGCGTATATTGATCGCGGCGGAGATATCCATAAAACCACCTTTCTGCAAAAGGGATTGAACAAGCTGCAAATGTATTTCTCCTCAGTTGTCAGATGAGTAGCGCTGCGTAGAAAAAAGATCTGGATAAATGTTAATTTCATCCATGCAGTCACTAAAATCGATTATAATTAATTTATATTCAAGTCGATTACCTACCCTAAGTTAAACGTAAAAAGACATAGTGATGCATCTCATACGCTCTAAGGATTATAGAGTTTTCGAATATACACTTATGTATAAGAGGGGCGAATGATATGACGTTAACGCTTGTTATAGTGATGATCTTTGTATTTGTACCTATCATTGTACTCATGGTAAGCATGCCTTATTTAACAAGAGAGACGATTAGTTTTGGGATCACCGTCAGCGCTGTACAATTTCATAGCGAGCCTCTGCGCCAGATACGGAAGTCATATGCTAGGATTAGTGCTACCTTGCATACCATCCTATTTATTGTCTGTATCATCTGCCTAATGTACGGTGACGAACATTCCAAGCAACAAAGTTGGATCATTGTCACTTATTCACTCGCCATGGTCGTAATTTCCCTAGTCTTAAACATTAGCTATCATTTCAAAATGAAAAGTTCACTACCTATGCTGGCTATTGCTCCGGAACCATCGATCATTGCAGTGGACACTGGATTCCGGAAAAGAAACATTGGCTTGTCTAATAATTGGTTCCTCATTCATGTTTTAATTATTGTTGTTAGTATTGTAACTGTGCTACTCAACTACGATCAGATTCCTGATCAGATTCCGATCCATTACAACAGCAGTTGGAACGTTGACCGCTATGCAGATAAATCTTATAGCTCTGTGTTTATGACTACGATAATACAAGTGTTCATAACCCTTTTGTTCATATTTGAGAATTGGAGTATTCGCAGTGTGAAGCAGCAGGTTCAACCCACTGATCCGACCCGTTCCATTAGACAAGACGTAACTTTCCGCCGTACTTGGTCATGTTTTATGATTACAACAAGCTTCTTATTAGTTATCCTGGTTTCCGTCGTGCAACTAAACATGATATCTCTGCTTAACATCGATTTCGCTATCCCCATTATCCTAATCATAATAGCCTTTATCATACTATACGCCTTCGCCTTATCGTTCTGGGCTGGTCAAGGCGGAAGCCGCTTGGAGCGATCTGCCTTTCACTCCAATGTCAAACCTGTCCATGATGATGATAAATGGCTGTTCGGTATGATTTATTTCAATCGTAAGGATCCAAACCTACTCGTCGAGAAAAGGTTCGGAGTCGGCTGGGGATTAAATTTCGGTCACCCAGCAAGCTGGCTGATTTTACTCGGAATTATTGTAGTGTTAGTTGTGGTAACAAGGCTTAGAGGTTAGTGCTCACCGGAGTATTCTTTTTTCAACAAATAAATATCTTGACTGTTGCAAAATCAACCCTGTAAGCCATCAAGAGGGCAGACCTGTGGCGTGATTTGACTTTGATGTTATGCGGGGTGATCGTCAATTAGATGAATAACGGAATGATCTCCAACGGCAAAAAAATTGATGATATCCTATGATCGTTAGCTTAATTTGGTTTCTCTTGTGACTGACTGAACTGCATCCTCCATTTTGTATAAAGCAACCGTCGGTTTTGTCCATTGTTATTGTCATGCTGTCGAAGCTACAATGATATTGATAATGATTATCATAAGCACGGATATTACATAAGCCGGCTTGAGGAGGACATCAATTGACTGAGCAGCTTGAATTATACGATATGACAATTATTGGCGGTGGTCCTGCGGGAATGTATACTGCTTTTTATAGTGGAATGCGTGATTTAAAGACAAAGCTAATCGAAGCGAAAGACGAGCTGGGCGGGCGGATGCTTATTTATCCTGAGAAGATGATCTGGGATGTTGGAGGGGTTACGCCGATCCTATGCGAGAAATTAATCGCCCAATTAGCGGAGCAGGCGAAGACGTTCGACCCGACCATTGTATTCGGCCAGCACATTGTCGGATTGGAGAAACAAGCGGATTCGACGTACATCCTGGAGGCGGCAACGGGGGAGAAGCACTGGACACGTACAGTCATTCTGGCCATTGGCCGCGGCATTCTGCGAATGGCGAAGCTGGAGCTGGAAGGGGCTGAGCGCTACGAGGTATCCAATCTGCACTATACCGTGCAGGAACTGGAGCCTTTTAGAGGAAAAAGGGTCCTTATTTCGGGAGGAGGAAATTCCGCTGTCGATTGGGCCAACGAGCTGGTTTCCATCGCTGCTCAGGTCACTGTCGTGCATAGACGCGACCACTTTGGCGGGCATGAAAAAAACGTTGTTCGAATGAGGGAGTCTTCTGCAGATGTGCTTACGCCATATGAAGTCACGCAGTTATACAGCGGCAACGGAAAGTCGATTGAACGGGTAACGATTAACCACATCGAATCAGGGGATTCACGCGAGCTAGAAGTAGATGAGGTTATCGTCAACCACGGACTGAAGTCCGATTTTACAGGGATCAAGGATTGGGGACTGGATATGGACGACTGGAACATATTTGTCAGCCCGAAACTAGAGACGAACTTGCCGGGTATCTTCGGGGCTGGTGACTTCGCCAATTACGAAAGCAAGCTCAACCTGATTGCAGGTGCATTCACGGATGCTGCCTTAGCGCTTAACAGCGCCAAACAGTATATCGATCCCGAGGCGCCGAGAATGGCTTATGTATCGTCACATAACGAGAGGTTTAAGGAACGGAACAAAGCACTTGGCGTATCCAGTGAATAGCAGGGTCTGCTATAGTAGACGGACAGTTACCTTCAGAGCCGTTGTGAAACTGTAGATTCTGAGCAGTGGAGGAAGTTTGTTCAAATAATAATACGGTTCAATTGATGGTAAATAAGCCGCTGATCAGCGGCTTTTTTCTTTTTAATAGATGTCTGCTATTGATTTTGTCATATACTGTTTGATACTTTTATTCAGAAATGTTGTTGCCACCTAAGCTACTTGTTATTAATCAAAAAGATAATAGATGGATCACTGCATCATATGGAGGGGCATTAGAAATATGAAAATTCTAGTATTGGGTGCAACAGGACGAGTCGGCAGTCAGATCACTGCCTATGCACTTAAGGATCAGCATCATGTAACTGTATTGGTTCGTCATCCTGAAAAATGCCAGGTAAATGATGAACATTTCACAATCATTCAAGGCAATGTGTTGAACCAGGAGGATATTATGAGTGCTATTCGTGGTGCTGATGTCGTTATTAGTGCACTGAACACAGATGGAACCCATACACTATCCGAAAGTATGCCGTTAATCATTGAAGCAATGCGTGAAGAAGGGATAAAACGAATCATTACTGTAGGGACAGCAGGTATTCTGCAAAGCAGGCTTTTTCCGAGTATTCTACGATATCAATCCAGTGAATCGAGGCGTAAATCCACCCGCGCTGCCGAGGAGCATCACCGTGTGTACTCGCTGCTTCAAGAATCACCATTGGAATGGACGATCGTATGTCCTACGTATTTGCCGGATGGAGAACATTTAGGCGTATACCGTGTAGAGCGTGATGTTCTGCCTGAAGGCGGCACGGAGATATCCGTGAGTGATACAGCAGAATTTACCTACAAGCAAGTTAAAGATGACTCTTATATCAAGACACGGGTAGGCATTTGTTATTAACGATTATAGATGAGAGTAATATGGGATGCTTCCGATATTCGGTCGGGGAGCATCCCATTATTTTTTAACAACATTTGCTCAATCAAGTTTAAGAATATAATCCATCAACTACCGACTTTCGTTAATTGTATAAAAGGGGGAGCGGCTTTAGATTAAACGTATAACACAAAGGAGGATCTCGATATGAGTACAAAAGATTCATCAGCCGTTTCTAATCAGGTGCGGGTATGGGAGGAACAGGTTGAAATTCCCACTTACGGAACGGGCAAACCTGACAAGAATCCCATGTTTCTGGAGAAGCGCGTGTACCAGGGGAGTTCCGGACGAGTCTACCCGTATCCAGTCATCGATAAAATCCTGGATGAAAAAGAATCCAAATCCTACTGCATGGCCATTCTTGAAAACGAATACATTCGCGTCGAAATTATGCCCGAAATCGGCGGACGGATCTACCGCGCATTAGATAAAACAAACAACTATGATTTCGTCTATTACAATCGTGTTATCAAACCTGCTCTCGTTGGGCTTGCTGGCCCATGGATCTCAGGAGGTATCGAATTTAACTGGCCGCAGCATCATCGACCGAATACGTTTGGACCAGTGCAGCACACGGTAACCGAGAATGAAGACGGCAGCGCAACCGTCTGGGTGAGTGAGATTGATCGCATGTACGGCACAAAAGTAACTACGGGTTTCACCTTGCATCCAGGTAAGGCCTATATCGAAATTACGGCGCAAATGTATAACCGGACATCCGAGCCACAAACGTTTTTATGGTGGGCCAACCCGGCCGTGGCTGTCAATGATCATACACAAACCGTATTTCCACCTGATGTTACAGCAGTCTTTGATCACGGAAAAAGGGATGTATCCAAATTCCCGATTGCTACCGGGACTTATTACAAAATGGATTATTCCGAAGGCGTCGATATCTCCAGGTATAAAAATATCCCCGTCCCGACTTCTTATATGGCATATAAATCGGACTACGACTTTGTAGGCGGTTACGACCATAGCGTGCAAGCAGGATTGCTGCATGTAGCCAATCATCATATCTCCCCAGGCAAGAAGCAGTGGACGTGGGGGAACGGGGAGTTCGGCCAAGCCTGGGACCGAAGCCTGACGGATGAAGATGGACCTTACATCGAGTTGATGACCGGCGTATTTACCGACAACCAGCCTGACTTTACTTGGCTCCAGCCGTACGAAGAAAAGTCCTTTACCCAATATTTCATGCCGTACAAAAACATTGGCGTTGTTAAAAACGCTTCTATTGATGCAGCAGTCAATTTGGAAGTAGATGAACAGCTCCGAGTGGCGACAGTAATGGCCTATGCTACATCGGTGTTTGAAGGAGCAAGCATAACCTTGAAGGGACGTAAGCGGACCTATGTCAATGATATTGCCACCCTTTCGCCTGAATCTACCTATAAAACCATCATCACGTTAGACGATGCAGATCAACCGAATGACTTGCTTGTCACAGTGCGAGATGCCAAGCAAAAGCTGCTCATCAGCTACAAGCCGGCGAAACCATCCATCGAACAGATTCCGGATGCCGCCAAACCGCTTCCTCTTCCAGAAGAACTCAAGAGTACAGAACAGTTGTATCTTGCCGGTCTTCATTTGGAGCAGTACAGGCACGCTACGTTTGAACCGGAAAGCTATTACGAAGAAGGATTAAGAAGAGATACTTCGGATATTCGTCTCAATATTGCTTATGGTACACTCCTGCTTCGAAGAGGGTGTTTGGAAAAAGCGGAAACGCATTTCCGTAAGGCAATTGAGTCATTGACCTGGCGAAATCCTAATCCGTATGACAGTGAAGCTTATTATCAACTAGGCTTGACGCTCCGGCTTCAGGAACGAAATGAAGAGGCTTTCAAAGCATTTTATAAAGCAGTATGGTCTGCAGCATATCAGGATAGCGGCTACTACGCATTAAGTCAGATTACTTCCGAGCAGGGGGCGTTTATCGAAGCGCTGGATCTGGTAGAACGTGCATTGATTCGCAATACAAGAAACTACAAATCAAGGCTCGTAAAAACGGCGCTGCTTCGCAAGTTGGGTCGTTATGAGGAAGCTATTGCGTTTGCAGACGAAACGCTGACAATGGACATTGCGGATTTTGGTGCCCGATATGAGAAATTCATGAATCTCGAAACCATCGGGAAAAACGAAGATGCTCATCTGGTGAAATCGGAACTCCGCCGGTTGTTGAGAGATGACGCGCATAATTACTTGAACCTGGCTTGGGATTATGCGGGAAGTGGTTTCTATGAGGAAGCTTCGCGTCTACTAGAAGAAGTTTCATCTCATCAGGATGGATTGGCGTATCCTATGGCTCATTACACACTTGCCTATGTCTATGACAAGATGGGACTCATTGAGAAAGCAGAACATGAACGTCACCTTGGAGGCACTGCTGCCCCGGATTACTGTTTCCCGAACAGCCTGTTTGATCTAAGTGTATTGCTTCATACAATCCATAAAAATCCATCGGACAGTAAGGCCCATTATTATTTAGGAAACCTCTATTACGATAAAAAACGAGCGGACGAGGCCATAAAGCACTGGGAGATTTCCATTGGTCTTGAACATCAATTCGCCACGGCTCACCGCAATCTTGCGCTGGCCTATTATAACAAGCGCCATGATGCAAAAGGCTTCATTGCATTCGCTTCATCATGCGTTTGCATGTGACAAGGATGATGCCCGGGTTTTTTACGAGCTCGATCAGCTGTTTAAGAAAATGGGCGTTTCAGCACAAGAACGATTAACGAAGCTTCAGGAACATATGCAGCTGGTCGAACAACGTGACGATCTTTATCTCGAATATATTACACTGCTGAACACGCTAGGCAAACATGATGAAGCACTGTCTTTATTATTAAGTCGCCGCTTTCATCCTTGGGAAGGCGGAGAGGGAAAAGCAACGGGACAATATACACTAGCTCTCGTAGAGCTTGCCAAGCAGGAGAATACACGTCAATCCTATCAGGAAGCCATTTTGCTGCTTCAACGAGCGCTTCAATATCCGGAGAATCTGGGTGAAGGCAAACTTGAAGGCGCACAGGAGAACAATATTCATTATGAGCTGGGCATGGCCTATCAGGGACTCGGACAGCTAGAAGAGGCTGTTTATCATTGGAAACTCGCTTCGGAGGGGTTGGAGGAACCAGCTAGTGCGATGTATTACAATGATCAGCCACCGGAGATGATATTTTATCAAGGACTTGCTTGGGATCAATTAAACCATTCGAAAGAAGCAAAGCGCCGATTTAACAAGCTGATCGATTACGCAGAAAGGCATCTGTTTGATGATGTGAAAATCGACTACTTTGCTGTATCCTTGCCCGATTTTCTGGTATTTGAGGATGATTTGAATAAGCGGAATCAAACCCACTGCTTGTTTATGCTTGGCCTTGGATTACTGGGTCTTGGGAACAAAGAAGAGGCCAAAAACCGATTTAATGAAGCGTTACAGCTGGAGCCTAACCACCAGGGAGCGCGAATTCACTTGGAATTGTGCTAAGCATATAGGGATAAAACTTATGGGCAGCAGAGTTAACCACAAGGAAATCCGGGACAACCAGTTCCGGATTTTTCTTGTTTCCAAGAAACTTGGAGTGAATGTGGTTGTGAATTCATTTACTTACTGTGTGTAAATCTGGTTCATATCTGGTATAATAAAAACAATTATCAGGAAATACAATGAAAATATAGGTAAAATATAAAAAAAGATGAAGAGGATAGGTGGAACGGCCCATGGCGAAAATAGATCGTCATACTTTTCAGACCAGAACCAGACATATGTCTGCCGACCTGAAGCAAAAAATTAACTCCGGCTCCTACAGCCCGGGAGAATTTCTGCCTTCTGAGTTGGCACTAACAGAACAGTACAATTTAAGTAAAAACTCCGTAAGATATGTACTGGATGAGCTTGTACAGGAGGGATTGATCGTTAAAATCCCAAGGGTGGGCACGCAGGTGGCAAAGCCTGCTTCGAGGGAAACCATTCGTTTTGGTGTATATCCCTCACTTTATAAAGAAGCAGGGATGGAGGAACTTATTAAGAGGTTCCACGAGAAACACCCACATATTCATGTGGAGACCATTGAGCTTCCTTATATGAATTCAGACAGTATCGCCAATCTTGTCAAACTAGGGATTGTCGATGCGTTAACCATCAACTTGCAGGATATGTACCAATTCCAAGAGAAAAAGTACCTTGATTTGTTGGTCGACCAGGATCGAAACGATACAATTTATCCTTTTCTTACAACTTATTTTGAGAAGGAATCGGGTGTTTTGGCAGCACAGCCTTTCATATATTCACCTGTTATTTTGTGTTACAACAAGGAGCATCTGAGAGAGAAGAGACTGGGTGAACCGAATAGTAGCTGGAGCTGGGATGAACTGGCGGCGTTGCTTAGAGAACTTAAGGCACCTCATCGCTACAGTATCGCTTTTCAGTTATTTTCCATGAACCGGTGGCCGATTTTTTGGATGCAAAATGAGGACGATCTATCTTCGGCGGATTCCAGTCCAGCTCAGAACGGAACTGGCTTTCCTACAGAAGGATTAAGATGGCTGAGGGATCTTGTGACAGAGGAAGGCATATTTCCGCTTGCCTTGGCCCAAGGTGAATTTGAAGCCGAGAAATTGTTTAAGGAGCAGAAGGTATCCGTCATGCTAACCACATATTACATGCTGAATGAGCTAAAAAATGCGGACTTTTCCTTTGATATTGCACAGCTACCACATTTTAAGAATGATAGGACACTTCTTCTGTCAACGGCCATTGCTCTCAGTGCAGAATCGAGCCAAAAGGACACGGCAGCCTGCTTTGTGAATTATCTCAATTCAGATGAGGCACAGACCTATATTAGGCAGCAGACCTACAGTCTACCTGCAAGCAGATATATAACGGAAACATGTTCAGTGGAGCTTAAAAACAAACCGTCCAGGTTGGAGCTTCACCGAGACTATAGTTCGAAATACATGACGTATCGGGATCTGTCGATTTCCATGCAAACTCAGATTCGTTTCGGAGAAAGCCTGAAGCAGTACATGTCTTATCTAATGGATGAAGAGGGACTCGCTGAAGTGTTGCTTCCGTCTAAAAGTCTCAAATTATAAAATACGAATAAAAGCTTTAAAAAGGCACTGCCATCAGGTAGTGCCTTTTTTATTTTATATGAACTACAAAAGAACCAGTTGACAGAAAACGTGCCGTATGCTAATTTCTTATTGAAAATAAGAACCACATATGATCCAACTATGAAAGTTAACAGGGAGAGGTGACCGTATTCGGATGAAGACCGTGGCTGAATTGGAAGCAAAGCTTTCGGAGGCATCAGATCAGCTAATCAATGACTTACATAAAGTGGATGGGGATCTTCTTATCTTGGGCGCAGGCGGGAAGATGGGCCCAAGTCTTGCGAGATTGGCCGCACAAGCCATCAGAGCGGGAGGAATGAACAAGAAGGTGACTGCTGTATCCCGGTTTCAGGATCAGGAGGTGAAGAACGATCTTGAAAGCGCGGGAGTTAAGACCATTTCCTGCAATCTTTTAGACGATCAAGAGTTCATGCAGCTGCCTGCAGCGGACAACATCATATATATGGCTGGCAACAAGTTTGGTACAACGGGCAGAGAGTATTATACATGGGCAATGAATACGTATTTGCCGGGAAGAGTGGCAGAAAAGTATAAAGATTCGCATATCGTCGTTTTTTCTTCCGGGAACGTGTATCCCTTTTCCCCGGTGGCTCTCGGCGGAGTAGATGAATCAGTCCCCCCTGAACCTCTCGGGGAATATGCACAATCCACTCTGGGGAGAGAGCGAATGTTTGAATACTTCTCTCATACGTATGGCACGCCGATGCTGCTGTACCGCTTGAACTATGCCATTGATTTACGCTATGGGGTGCTGCTCGAAATTGCCCAAAAGGTCCATGAAGGCAAGTCCGTATCCCTTACGATGGGGCATGCCAATGTGATATGGCAGGGAGATGCCAATGAGATTGCCTTAAGGAGCCTGCTTAAGTGCCAAAGTCCTCCCGAAATTTTGAATGTGACCGGACCTGAAACCATGTCCGTTCGCTGGGCAGCACAGCAGTTTGCCAAAAGGTTTGGTCTTACCGCATCGTTTGAGGGAAGCGAATCCGAAACGGCTCTGCTGAGCAATGCAGCTAAGGCGTTTCGCGAATTCGGTTATCCGAGAGTAGGCTTGCTGGAAATGATTGATTTCATTGCCGAATGGGTTGAATCCGGCGGACCTACGTGGAACAAACCAACCCACTTTTCGGAGAGGAAGGGGAGGTTCTGAATGCACAAAAAACAAGCTTCACTTACACCGGAACTGGCAGCAGCATTCCATGAAGGGTTGGTTATCCCCGCTCATCCGCTTGCCTTAAATGAACGCAGAGAGCTGGATGAAGTCTATCAGCGGGTGCTGACAAAATACTACATCGCATCAGGAGCTGGCGGAATTGCAGTTGGTGTGCATTCCACCCAATTTGAGATTCGGGATCCCAAGGTTAACCTCTATGAACGGGTACTTCGCTTGGCCGCAGAGGAAACGGAGCAAGCTCGCCTGCAAAGGCCCTTCATCAAGGTGGCGGGCGTTTGCGGGGATAGTGAACAGGCGAAGGAAGAAGCCCAGATTAGTAAAGCCCTCGGATATGATGCGGTGCTGCTGAGTATGGGTGGACTCCATGATTGGAGTGAGCAAGACCTGCTTCGGCATACGGAAAAGATAGCTGAAATGATGCCGGTCATCGGATTTTATCTTCAGCCTTCTGTCGGTGGCCGCTGGCTGAGCTTCGATTTTTGGCAGGCTTTTGCTGAAATTGACAATGTCATCGCCATCAAAATAGCTCCTTTTAACCGCTATCAAACGATTGATGTTGTCCGAGCGGTTTGCTGCTCAAGCCGCCGCAATGAAATTGCATTGTACACAGGAAACGATGACAACATCCTGATGGATCTACTTACAACTTTTCGGTTCGAAACGGAAGAAGGTCCCATGGAAAAAGAAATCGTTGGCGGCCTGCTGGGTCACTTTGCTGTCTGGACACATCAAGCGGTTCAGCTGCTGGAAGAAGTGAAACGTCTCCGCAAGCCCAAGGGATCACCGTTGTCACGGGACTTGCTCACGCGAAACGTGGAGATTACAGATGCCAATGCCACTTTTTTTGATCCTGCCCATCAGTTTGCTGGCTGTATACCGGGGATACACGAGGTTCTTCGAAGGCAGGGTCTCATGAGAGGGATTTGGTGCTTGAATCCGCAGGAGACCTTATCCAACGGGCAAAAAGAGGAAATCGATCGTGTATACCGCCAGTATCCTCACCTGAATGATGATGATTTTGTGAAGAAGCATCTGGATGAGTGGCTCAGGGTTGCTTCGCTTTCCCAGACATGAATATCGGAATCATTGGACTTGACAGCTCTCATGCCCTGGCATTCACCCGTATTCTTCACGAAAGTTGGGAGACTCTTTTTGCAGATGTGACTGTGACGGCTGCATATGCGGGCGGATCTCCTGATTTTCCACTCAGTATCACCCGTGTTAACACGTTTGCCGGTCGGATGACGAAAGAATACGGAGTGAGACTGATGCCCACGATGCAGCAAGTTGCAGAAAACACCGATGCCATCCTTATCTTGAGTGCCGACGGAAGGATACATCTGAATCAGTTCAAGGCGATCTGTTCTTACCTTAAACCCGTGTTTATCGATAAACCTTTTGCTTTGTCTTCAGCAGACGCAGGTGAAATCATCCGACTCGCAGAAGAGTTTCAAATCCCTTTAATGAGTGCTTCAAGCTTGCGTTATGCCGAAGCTCTGTCTGAATGCACAAGAGGAGACATCTTGGGGGCGGACGTGTACGGACCGATGCATGTCGAATCAACGCAGGGTCATTATTTTTGGTACGGCATCCATTCGGCAGAACTACTCTTTCAAATCATGGGCCCTGGATGCAGGGAAGTGACCGCCTTCTCTACCGATCATGGCGATCTCATTACTGGAACCTGGAAAGAGGGGAGGATGGGAACGATCCGCGGAATCCAAAATGGCCCAGAGAACTTTGGAATAACGCTACACACCAGAAACGCTAACCAGCATATCCCGCTTGAACCGAGCTACAAAGAGCTCCTGAAGTCGGTCATGAATTGGCTCAAAAACGGCGTGTGCACCGTGCATCCTTCCAAAACGCTGGAAGTTATCCGGTTTTTGGAGTGCGCAGAGCAAAGTCGTCTACAAAAATGCACCATCCTCATGGAAATGTGATCAAACCGGATAACTTCCAGCGTTTTGGAAGGATACATCTGAATCAGTTCAAGGCGATCTGTTCTTACCTTAAACCCGTGTTTATCGATAAACCTTTTGCTTTGTCTTCAGCAGACGCAGGTGAAATCATCCGACTCGCAGAAGAGTTTCAAATCCCTTTAATGAGTGCTTCAAGCTTGCGTTATGCCGAAGCTCTGTCTGAATGCACAAGAGGAGACATCTTGGGGGCGGACGTGTACGGACCGATGCATGTCGAATCAACGCAGGGTCATTATTTTTGGTACGGCATCCATTCGGCAGAACTACTCTTTCAAATCATGGGCCCTGGATGCAGGGAAGTGACCGCCTTCTCTACCGATCATGGCGATCTCATTACTGGAACCTGGAAAGAGGGGAGGATGGGAACGATCCGCGGAATCCAAAATGGCCCAGAGAACTTTGGAATAACGCTACACACCAGAAACGCTAACCAGCATATCCCGCTTGAACCGAGCTACAAAGAGCTCCTGAAGTCGGTCATGAATTGGCTCAAAAACGGCGTGTGCACCGTGCATCCTTCCAAAACGCTGGAAGTTATCCGGTTTTTGGAGTGCGCAGAGCAAAGTCGTCTACAAAAATGCACCATCCTCATGGAAATGTGATCAAACCTTATACGTGTTGACTCCTTGCTCTAGTGAATCAGATCCACCTATCTGAAGGAGGAATGTTTGATGAAGCTGAAAAAGAGGATTTCCATACTACTTGCGATCACACTGTTGACCTCAATCCTTGCCGCATGCAGCAGTGGTACAGACAAAGGCGGTTCGACTGCCCTACCGCCCCAGGAACCCGGACAGTACGGTGATACAGGGGGTCTCACTTTGCCTCTTGTTGATGAGCCGACGACCATCACGTACATGCTGCCAAGCAATGCAAAAGACCTTGGCCCGAGCAAACTGGTTGTCCAGGAGATTGAAAAACGGACCGGTATTAAAGTTAACTTCCAAACGTATTCCCCACAAACCTACCAGGATAAATTAAAAGTCATTGTGGCATCCGGTAAGCTGCCGGACATTTTTACAGGGCTAAAACCGGCCGAACTCAAGAAAATCGGCAAACAAAACGGTGTGGTTGCCATCAATGAATACGCGGATCAGCTCCCTAACTTCAAAAAGCTATATATGGAAGAAAACGACTGGGTCATCAAGTCTTTCGGCGATGAAGCCGGCAATATATATACCTGGCCTATTTACAATCTCAATCGCAAAGTAAATCACGGATTCATGTTCAGGAAGGATATCTTTGATGAGCTTGGTATCAAGGAATGGACGAACACGAACGAGTTTTATGAAGCTCTGAAAAAAGTAAAAGAAGCTTATCCCGATTCTTACCCCTATGCATCCAAGAGCTTGGCTAATATCTTCAGAGATTGGGCCTTCGGCTGGGGACTCGGCAATACGGATCAGTACCCTGCCTATTACGATGAAAAAGACGGCACATGGAAGTACGCCGCAGTACAGCAAGAGCATAAGGACATGCTTGATTTCATGAAGAAACTGTACAATGAAAAACTGCTTGATCCAGAATTTTTGACAGATACTCAGGATTCCTGGACGACCAAGATGACGACAGACAAATCGTTTGTCACATTTGACTGGATTGGACGCCTGGATCTCTTTTATAACCAGATCAAAGAGCAAAATCCAGACTATGACCTCAGATATGCCAATCCCGTGGGACCGACCGGCAATATCAGAACACTGCCTGAGGTTTCAGATTTCAGCGTTGCCGTTGCCAAAAACAAAAATACAGAAACCTCGCTTAAACTGCTCGATTATCTGACCAGTCCATCCGGGAGCGAGTTAATGACGATCGGAGTGGAAACGGTGAACTTCGAATGGGGCGAGGACGGATATCCGGTGTACCCGGAATTAAAGGATCTTCCCCTTGTGGATATAACCGTGCTCGAGGATCGTTATGCCATGTGGCTCGAAGGAGCTTACCTAAGACCGGACCATCGAAGCATCTATTATCGTTTCTCGGAGAAAGAGCAGGAGGCGCAGGATAAAATCGTGAATGAGGAGCGTTTCGAGCCCCTTGATCCGATCCTTAATTTTACGGACGAGGAAACCTCCAAGATTGCCGAGCTGCAGACATCACTGCAAAAATCAGCTGAAGAATTCAACTCCAAATATATTCTTGACGCCGGCTACGGAGATGGCGAGTGGGAGAATTTCAGAGGCCAGATCAGCAAAGGCGGTGTGGAGGAGCTGATGGCAATCTATAATGAAGCTCAAAAAAGATATGACGAATCCAAATAAATGAGCTTAAGACATGATTGAACTGGAGGAGGCGATGCTTGGAACGTTTCCTCCTTAGGGAAAAAGGTATTGGAGGCGATAATCTTATGGCAGACATCGGCACGGAACATTCGGCAGCTTACCATAAAGAACTGCGAAAGAAGAGCTTCAGAGGCCGGCTTAAACAGACGTGGAATCATATTAAGCGCGACAGGCAGCTGCTTCTGCTGTTTCTTCCTTGCATCCTATTTTATGTCATCTTTCGTTACGGGCCCCTATATGGATTGATTATTGCCTTCAAAGACTACAGTGTGTTTACAGGAGTGCTTGGCAGTGAATGGGTGGGACTGGAGCATTTCATCAAGTTCTTTACGAACCAAGATTTTTGGCTGCTTTTCCGGAACACGCTGCTCTTGGGATTATATACGCTTATTTTCGGCTTTCCCTTTCCCATCCTGCTTGCCCTTCTGCTGAACGAAGTCAGAACCAAATGG
Organism: Paenibacillus sp. PvP094; assembly: GCF_040546835.1. NCBI lineage: Bacteria > Bacillati > Bacillota > Bacilli > Caryophanales > Paenibacillaceae > Paenibacillus > Paenibacillus sp. PvP094. Next base: position 4,997,308 of record NZ_JBEPOM010000001.1, read on the forward strand.
TTTAAGAAATCGGTTCAAACCTTCAGTTATTTGCCGGCCTTTTTGTCCGTGGTCATTATCAGCAGCATGATTATCGATTTTCTCTCGCCAAACCATGGTATTTTGAATCAAATGCTGGCAGCACTTGGTTTTGAGAAAAAATACTTTCTCGTAGATCCAGGCTGGTTCCGTCCGATCTATGTCATTTCGGAAATATGGGCGAACGCAGGATATGAATCCATCATTTATCTGGCAGCCATTGCGGGGATCAGTCCTACGCTTTATGAAGCGGCCAAGGTGGACGGTGCCAGTCGTTTCCATACGATCCGCCATATTACGCTTCCTGGATTGTTTCCCACGATGCTTATCATGTTCATCTTGAAAACCGGCTCCATGATTCGCGTCGGTTATGAGAAAGTGCTGCTGCTCTATAATCCGATGACCTATGACGTTGCAGACGTATTTTCAACGTATGTATACCGCAAAGGACTGCTTGAATCCAATTACAGTTATGCAGCCGCAGTAGGACTATTCGAAGCGCTCGTTGCAATGGTGATGCTGCTGTCCGCCAATGCGATCAGCAAACGGCTGGGAGGTAATGGCTTATGGTAGGTGAGCGCAAAATATCTGTTTTTGGTGTCTTGAATTCGCTGATCCTCTGTCTTGTTGCTGTAGCGACACTCTATCCCATTGTGTATATTACGGCCGTTTCTTTAAGTGATACAGCAGCGGTCGTTCAAGGTAAGGTGTTTCTTTTTCCGAAAGGGCTGAACCTTGAGGCTTATGTCGAGGTGCTTAAAAATGACACGATTCCAAGAGCCTACCTGAATTCTATTTTTTATACGGCATTCGGTACGTTTGTGAATTTACTCTTTACGGCTGTAGCGGCATATCCTTTGTCGCAAAAAGGATTTTTCGGACGCAAGTTTTTTATGATGGCCATTGTCCTCACCATGTTTTTGAATCCCGGTATTATTCCCACTTATGTGGTCGTGCAGCAGCTGGGGTTAACAGATTCGGTTTGGGCACTCGTACTTCCCAATGCCATCTGGACAATGGAACTGATCATTCTTAAAAGCTTTTACGAAAACATGTCTTCCCAGATACGCGAAGCGGCCCTGATCGACGGAGCTTCCGAATACCGGATTCTGTTCAACATTGTCATTCCCTTATCCAAGCCTGCGCTTGCTTCCATCGGACTTTTTTATTTCATGGGCCACTGGAACAGCTTTTTCCTACCGCTGATTTACTTGAACGATCCGGATAAATATCCTTTGCAGGTCGTGCTGCGGGATATGTTAATCTACAGCGCAGAAAACGACGCGGGACTTGTGGATCGTTCGGCCCTTGCCCCACAGTCTATTAAAAATGCAACCATCGTACTTTCTATGATCCCCGTTCTGCTCATCTATCCGTTTGCTCAGAAGTATTTCGCTAAAGGGGTGATGCTCGGTTCGGAAAAAGGCTAAATCGACTGAAGGAGGAGCCGTATCTAATGAAAATCGTTGCTGCGAAGGAAGGAAAGGTCACGATACTGGAAGCGGATATACCCGAACTGAACAAACGACATGTGCAAGTGAGGACCGAATATTCCGGCATTAGTCCTGGCACGGAAATGAGTGCGATTAAAAGATCAGGCGTATCCCCGGTATACCTTGGCTATAGCGCTGTTGGGATTGTGGAAAAAACGGGAAGTGAAGTCAGAGATATTCTACCGGGAGACCGAGTGGCTTGTTATGGTGTGCCTTATGTAAGACATGCAGAAATCATTTCGGTACCGACCAATCTGATAACCAAAGTACCTCAACATGTCAAACCAGAGGAGGCCGCATTTACCGGGCTCGGAGCCATCGCCATACATGCGCTTCGTACGGCTGACGTGAGATTCGGCGACAAGGTGCTTGTCGTTGGACTGGGTATTCTCGGTAATCTTGTGGCCCAAATCGCCACTGCTGGTGCATGTCACACGGCTGCATACGATCTGAGCAAAGCACGGGTTCAGCTGCTTCAGGAGCAGATGGGCATTCAAGCAGGCTTTTCAACTGAAGAGGAAGTGGAGCGTTTTGTGATGAACGAAACGGGAGGTTTAGGATTTGATTCCATCCTCTTATGTGCTGGCGGGCCTGGTGAAGTGCTGATCAACAAGTCACTTGAGTGGCTTCGTGACCGGGGAAAAGTCGTGATCGTTGGTGATTTGTCCATGGAGTTTTCAAGAGATTTGATGTTTCGCAAAGAAGCTCAGATCCTTATCTCCAGAGCAGGCGGGCCTGGGAGGTACGATCTGCAGTACGAGCAGCACAATCAGGATTATCCCATCGGTTTCGTGCGGTGGACGGAAGGAAGAAATATGGACGAATACGTCAGGTTGCTTGCTGATAAGCGAATTACGGTAAGTCCTGCTATCACGCATATATTTGCTTTGGATGAAGCATCTGAAGCTTATGAAAATTATCAATCCGATTCGGCTCAAGGGGCACTTGCCACGTTGATCAAGTATTTTTAATGCATGAAGAAGGGGAGATGTGTGATGAAAAAGCCTTTTTCCAACCTGATCACCATGTTCATGAGTTGTTTACTTGTTATTGTGATGTTTCCCGTGCAGTCTGCTCCTGCCCAAGCAGAGGAATCCAAGCTTACTCAAAAAAACTTCAGCGCCCCCGAAGAACTGCTTGTTCCCAACAATTACACGGTAGCTGTCTTTAACGGAACTGTAGGCTATGAGGATGGAAAACCAGTCATGTATGCCACGAGTAAAGGCAAGCCTGGCTTCCTGAATGTGATCGACCTCGAAGAGTACAAACTGCTTCGGACGGTTTCTCTTGGGCCGTCGGAAAGCTCCTGGGCGCATACCGTTGCGCCGAACGGTACGCTTTATGTGGCTGCCGAAGGATCGGGTGCACGATTATGGGAGTATTCGCCAGTCACCCATCAGGCTGTTCAAGTGGCTCAATTTGAAGGACAGTCTGTCTCCAATAGTATCACGACGGATGAACAGGGGAGAGTATACGTGGGGACTTATCCGGGCGGCAAGGTTTGGCAGTATGATCCTGTGACCAAGCAAGTGAGGGATTATGGCCGTGTTATCGGTGCGGTTGATCAGGAGTATGTTCGCTCCATTGCTTACCAGGGGGGATATATTTATGCCGGTACAGCCCATGAACAGATCGTGCGTGTGGATTTGGCTACAGGTGAAAAAACGAATATTGCCGCTTCGCTTACCGTCAAAAACGATACAGTATACGATTTGAGTACGATTGATAACCGTTATTTGTTCGCACGTTATACGGATGGAAGTGGTGTACCGGGTGAGGGTTATATCTACGATACCACAACAGGATCCTGGCTTGATGTGGAGCTTCAGCAGGTAACCGGTCTTCACGCAGCTGACTCTGTGGATGGAAAGCTGTATTATATGTCCGAGAAAAAACTGAAAACCTTTGACCTGGCGACACATCAGGTAGAGGAAACCGGCATGACCTATGAGAGTGGGTTCAGAGGGGCGGATTGGGTAGAGTTTCAGAACAATCCCGAGCTGCCGGGAAAAACGCTCGTTACGGTACGATATGACGGCGGAGTTGCCATGCTCAATATCGATACCCAAAAAGTCATTGTACAGCCGCCGATTATTCCAGGATTGCCGGGAGTCGTCAATCGTCTCCAAAGCGTATCCGATACACAGCTGATAACAACGGGTTCTCAAGCAAGATCTTCGTTAGTTGACTTAGAGACCATGACGACAAAACCTTTCAGCATTGGTCAAGCGGACAGTGTATACCCAATTGGAAACAAAGTCTATATGGGAGTCTACCCGGAAGGTGGCTTGTACGTTTATGATCTGAATCAAGAACCGGGAAGCACGAATCCGCAGCGTCTCGCTGTACTCGGGAACGATCAGGAACGTCTTGTGCATATGTCTGAAGGGGACGGTAAACTGTTTATTTCGACCATCTCTGGATACGGGACGTTGGGAGGATCGCTTACAGTTCATGATACTGCTACAGGTGAAACCAAAGTCCATCGAAACGTGGTTCAGAATCAGAGTGTGCTCAGTACGGCTTATGTAGACGGGAAGATTTTTGGATCTACGACCATTAGGGGAGGACTGGGCTCCACGCCGAGCGAGCAGGAGGCCAAAATTTTTGTGTGGGATGTTCAAAATGAGCAAAAAATTACAGAGTTTACGCTGGATTTTCCCGAACTTGTCGATCCGATTTTCATTGGGGACCTGTCTCTCGGGCCGGATGGATTGATCTGGGGAGCATCCTACGAATATATATTTGCGATCGATCCGGACACGTACCAACTTGTAAAATATAAGAAGATTTATCCGAAGCTCTATTACACCCAGTGGCATCATCATCCGATGCGTTGGTCGGAAGACGGACTTTTGTATGTCCTGTTTAACAACAAGCTGACGGTGATTGATCCGGAAACACTGGATTTCAGAACATTAACGGATGCTTCGAGATTTGATCTTGGCATGGATGGGGACCTGTATTTTACAGATCTCGCAACCAATACGGTTCTGTATCGAATCCAAATTGATGGAGAGATTGTGGCCGAACCGCCGGGGCTTCCTTTGCCGGTAAACAATGCCGGGTTGGAGCAGCCAGAAGAGAGCGGAAAGCTGCCGGGCTGGACTTCACTGTTTGCGACAAGTGGGGATGTTTATTTCGAGCGGAGCAGCAATAAGAGTTATGCAGGTGATTATAGCCTGAAAACAACGGATCGTATTCGTACTGCCTCCGTTGCGGTGCAAAGCAATCCAATCCCATTAGTGCCTGGAGAGGAGTACACCGCAAGTACTCAAATATATATTGAGTCAGGCCAGCCTGGTTTCATGTTCCGATTTTATAATGCAGAAGGGCAGAGCCTGTCTACTTTGGAAACACATCTGGATGAATCGCGACTTCACCAATGGCAAAAAGTAACTCTCCGCGGTACGGCACCGGAAGGAACGGCTTATGCCAGACTAATTGCGGTAACCAGCCGCTATAATATCTCCACAGCTTACTATGACGATTTTTCTGTAACGGTTAAAGATAATACGGCTCCCTTGACTGAAGCTACGCTTAATCCGCAGGCAAATGAGCAGGGTTGGCACCATGAAGATGTTTCGATTACGCTAAACTCGGAAGGAGCAAGCTCCATCTTTTTCGAAACTACGGGGGCTGAGGAAATCAATCAGCGTGAGACCGAAGGCGGTACCACTGAGTTTACTGTACGCGAAGAAGGAGTGACGGCCGTAACTTTTTGGTCTGCATCGGCTTATGGTGTGCCCGGGGTGCCCTCTACTACCGAAGTTAAGATTGACAAAACGGCTCCTATCATCGAATTTTCAGGAAAATCCGTCTACGAGCTGGATGAGGAAGTCCGGATCGAATGCTCCGCTCAGGATGCATTATCAGGTGTAGCTAAAAGTGATTGTGATGCTGTGCTTGCAGATCGCCCTGCCTATTTGAAGGGTGTTGGGGAGCATTTGGCCCATGCTTCCGCCCATGATATCGCTGGGAACACGACAAATTCTTCTTTTTCTTATGAGGTGATCCTTACCTATAAAGGTATGGCAGGACTTATCGACAAGTTCCTCGCTAATGATCAAGAGCTGGCTGATAGACTAAAGGAACAATGGGCCAAAGTAGAAAGAGCCGATGAATCAGGTAATGAGGGAGGGAAAAAAGGCGCAATCAACGGATTTGTCCATCAAGTGCAAGCCAAGATTGGCAAGGGATTAGCTCAAGAACATGCGGAGATTTTGATACAGCTCGGTTCACAAATTTAATTTTATTTGAATAAAGAGCTTTTCTGGGCCTGATCTCGATCATGCTTGAATATGTAATACTTAGAATAGTAAATCAGAGGATAGTGAATATGTTAAATGAAAAAAGACGTTGTCATAGCGCATGACAGCGTCTTTTTATTGTCCTAAAAATAAGATGAAGTATAGAATTTAGAGTGAGTTAATATAGGAGATCATCCACTACAATGGATAATAATAACAAACAAAGTCGTTTGACTTTCATTTTACTATATCGTATTATTCTAATATAACGATATTGGAGGGTTAACTTTGGATAAACTCGGTTTTAACGATAGCGGTGATTTGAAGCAGTTTGAGGAACCTGCTAACTTACTGAAGGCCCTTTCTCATCCTATACGCCTGTGCATTGTGCGTGGGTTGATGCGTAAAAAGAAATGTAATGTTTCCTATATGCAGGAGTGTCTGGATCTGCCGCAATCAACCGTTTCCCAGCATTTACAGAAGCTGCGCAGTGTAGGAATTGTTGATACGGAGCGAAATGGCCTTGAAGTGAATTATATACTTGCAAACCAACGTATTGAACAGATTATAACTGTTTTATTTGGAGAGGATGAATGTTAATCATGAGTAAGAAAGTAGTCATTGTTGGTGGAGTAGCGGGGGGTGCGTCAGCAGCTGCCCGCCTACGCCGGCTGGATGAACATGCGGAAATAGTCATATTTGAAAAGGGTCCCTACATTTCATTCGCCAACTGCGGCTTACCTTATTATATAGGCGGAACGATTGCTGAGCGAGACCGTTTGTTAGTACAAACACCTAAAGGAATGGCAGATCGCTTCCGAATTGATGTACGTACACAGAGTGAGGTCATATCCATCAACCCCCAGCATCAAACGATTCTAGTGAACAGCGAGGAGAGCGGTCAATACGAAGAAACCTATGACGAGTTAATTCTGTCTCCCGGTGCACGTCCGAAAATCCCCGATGTGCCGGGTATAGATAATCCATTCATTTATACAGTGCGCAGCATTCCAGACATTGATCGAATCAAAGAGGCAATAAGTGCATCTAACAACGAGTCATCAATCGTTATTGGTGGTGGATTTATCGGTGTTGAAATGGCAGAAAATTTGCGGGAAGCTGGACTAGATGTAACGCTGGTCGAGGGTAACGAACAATTGCTCACTCCATTTGATCCTGAAATCGCAGCTGCACTGGCACAAGAAATGGAGCAGCATGGTGTTAATCTTCTTTTTTCTAAGCGTGTAAAAGCTTTTCGTTCATTGGAGCAAGGCATAGGGGTCGAGCTTTCAGATGGTCACGTTTTAAAAGGAGATCTTGTGATTCTCGCGATTGGCGTGTCGCCAGATACCTCATTTCTGCAAAGTAGTGGTATTTCCTTGGGGACACGTGGACACATCATTGTTAATGAGGCCATGGAAACCAATATACCGCATATATATGCGGTTGGTGATGCAATTGAGGTAAGTGATTACATTCATGGAACCAAGACAGCGATTCCGCTTGCAGGTCCTGCCAACAAGCAAGGACGTATTGCTGCGGATCGGATTGCTGGCATAAATTCTAGCTACAAAGGAACACAAGGGACTTCTATCATTAAAGTGTTTGGACTGACTGGAGCTACAACGGGCAGCAATGAAAAGATATTAAAACGTCTTAACGTGGATTATCATACGGTAATTGTTCATCCTGCTTCTCATGCATCGTATTATCCAGGATCGAGTGCAATTACTTTAAAATTGCTGTTCTCACCTGAAGGAAAAATCCTGGGTGCCCAGGCAGTCGGATTCGAAGGAGTGGATAAACGGATTGATGATATTGCCGTTGCTATTCATTTTGGGGGTCATATAAGCGACTTGACTGAACTTGAACTGAGTTATGCACCGCCCTATTCATCAGCAAAAGATCCGGTTAATATGGCTGGGTATGCAGCAGATAATATTCTGGCTGGACGTGTCAACACATTCACCTATGATCAGCTGTCTATGCGCCAGCCGGAGCAAACCATACTACTAGATGTACGTAGCGAGCTGGAGCATCGGAATGGCCATATTCCCGGATCATTAAACATCCCAGTGGATGAGCTTCGTGAGAGAATGGATGAGTTAGATGTCTCTAAAGAAATCTGGGTATACTGCCAAGTAGGTTTACGGGGGTATACTGCAACACAGATTTTGCGTCAGCACGGTTTCACCGTTAAAAATTTGAGTGGTGGATTCAAAACGTATCGCCAAGCGCAATTTAAACCAGCTCCGTATTCTGGCCAAAAGCATGAGGTTACAGATGATAAAAATCATGGCGATCATGTTTCTCATCCAAAGCAAAATACATTACATCAGACGGATCAACTCTCTTCTCAGCCATTACGTATCGATGAAGAATTGGATGTATGCGGATTGAGCTGCCCTGGTCCGTTAATACAAGTAAAGCAGAAGATGGATCAACTATCCGATGGAGAAACGCTACGGGTAAAAGCTTCTGATCCAGGGTTTTACGAAGATGTAAAGGCATGGGCAGGAATGTCTGGCGCAGCACTCCTACAGTTGGAACGTGGTAAGAACGGTATCATAGAAGCAGTACTAACCAAGCAGACAGAGCCGGTCAGATCATCTGCTTCGAAAGCTCAACTTGTGGAACCTGCCAGTACGATGGTTGTCTTCAGTGGCGACCTGGATAAAGCAATAGCCTCTCTTATTATTGCTAATGGCGCAGCTGCAAGCGGGCGCAAAGTAACCATGTTTTATACATTCTGGGGACTAAATATTATTCGCAAGCATCAGCCGGGACCGGTATCCAAAAACATGATAGGCCGTATGTTTGATCTTATGCTGCCACGTGGTAGTCACAAGTTAGGCTTGTCCAAAATGAATATGATTGGTGTCGGTCCTAAAGTTATTCGCGGCATCATGAAGAAAAACAACGTCGCCTCTCTGGAAGAATTGATTCAAACTGCGTTAGCACAAGGTGTTGAAATGGTTGCTTGTCAGATGTCTATGGATCTGATGGGTATCCAGCGGGAAGAGATCATGGATCAGGTTACTATTGGTGGGGTAGGTTATTATCTGGGCCAGGCTGACAAATCAAACCATAATCTGTTTATATAGAAGGGATATGCACTTTATATTAATTAAATTTATTATGAAGAAGTCTCTAATCGACCTTGAGGGTTTATCCCCTCAGGGTCTTTCTTTGTCATAACACACGCTTATGAAAGTTGAGTATGACCATCCCTCGAATGAATATAAATATTTACCTCTTGCATAAAGAACGTGTGTTCGGTTTATAATATATACAAACATACGTTCTTAAGTACAGGAGTGATTTCAGTGTTGACTAAGCAGCGAACCATTATGCTCATAGATATGCAGAGCTTTTATGCTTCAGTCGAAAAGGCCAAAATGCCTCAATACAAAAATAAACCACTCGCCGTCGCAGGTGACCCAGCAAGACGCTCTGGCATTATTCTTGCTGCTTGTCCATTAGCCAAAGCGAGGGGTGTATCCACCGCAGAACCACTCTGGCAGTCGCTTCAGAAGTGCCCTGAACTAATCATTGTTAGACCTCATATGCAAGAATACATTGAAGTATCTACTCAAATCATGTCCATTATTGAAGAGTTCACCGATCTGGTTGAGCCGTACAGTATAGACGAATTATTCGCTGATTTTACAGGGTCTATGCATCTGTTTGGTAATGATCCTGTCGATCTAGCCAAGCAAATTCAAGATAAGATCTATAATGAAACAGGGGTTTACGCAAGAGCGGGCATTGGTGAAAACAAAATCATTAGTAAATTGTGCTGCGATATGATCGCTAAAAAGGTCAAAGGGGGCATTTTCCACTTAAAGAAAGAAGAATTACACCTCCACATTGGAGATAAGCCCATCCGCGATATGTGGGGGATTGGCTCAAGAATGGAAAAACATCTGTGGAAGATGGGTATCCGAACGATTAGAGATTTGGCGAATACACCTCTTACCCAACTCAAGAGTAAATGGGGCGTGAATGGAGAAGTGATCTGGCGCATCGCCAATGGACTCGATAACTCACCGGTAACCGTCAACACACACAGTACACAAAAGGATATTGGCAACGGAATGACCTTGCCTAGAGATTACACAGAGGCTTGGGAGATCGAAGTGGTAATCCTCGATATCTGTACTGAAGTATGCCGAAGAGCTCGTAAAAAAGGACTGATGGGGAGTGTCGTTTCCGTGAGTGTGTCTGGAGCAGATTTCGACAATCCAACAGGCTTTCACAGGCAGGTTAAGCTGTCTGATCCAACAAACATAACCGTTGATGTGTGCAAGATCGCCAAACGCATATTTCATCAACACTGGGATGGGCAACCGGTGCGCCGTGTAGGCGTATCCCTTTCTCAATTATCCGACGCGGATACATATCAACTATCTTTCTTTGATGATCAGGAGCACAACCGGGCTATTGATCAGGTGATGGACGACATTAAGGATCGATTTGGCGACATTGCCATACTTCGAGCAAGCTCCATTACAGCTGCTGGTCAAGCAATAGATAGAGCATCTAAAATTGGGGGGCACTACAAATGAGCAAAAAACTTGAGGCCAATGGATTATGGGAATCGAGCCGTATGATGCTTCCACAACATAAAGAGCGAATCATACAGCATCGTAATCAAATTCATGATCAAGCCAAACCGCTAATTCATGAAGATGAGTGGGAGATCATTGCTCAAAATGTAGATATGTCGCTCCACTATACATTACAAGCCACCATTGAAGTGTTTAATGAGTCGGGCAATCGATATATACACGGAATCGTTACTTCAGTCAGTACCGTTGGAAAGAAAATCAAAATTGAAATGGACAATGGATTTGAATGGGTCGATTTTGATCAATTGGTCACGGTCAAACTTGAAGAGGGAGGCGTGTACGGTGAGACAGACTTCTGAGGAACTTGCACTCGTGAAGAGACTGGTAGAGCTTCCCTATCTGTTAAGCGCTCTGGAGGTAGATAAGCATAAAATATACGCTTCAAACTTTAAGATGAAATCGGTCTATGTTGATTACTTAGACGGGACCCAAAAGAAAATTGCCTTAGAGATGTACCGATCCAAACAAAGTTTAAAGGAACACCATATTAAAATCATTGATGAACAGAGATCTGAGCTAAGTTTAACGGTAAATTATTCGGTGAGAGGTTACATTCATAAAATGACGTTATTATGGAGCAAAGTGAAAGTGGATGTTACCTTAATGCTTACGGAACATATGAACGTCGATATTACTGAATTGTCCAAATAACACTAGAGTTAGAGCGGAAGGTGGTATATAACTGCAAAGCGTGGACATAATGCAGTTATAACCATTGTTTTCCTCTCCCGAATGTGGGTAAACCGACCTTTGAAGTTTGAGGGTCGGTATTTTTGTATGCAATTTGAATCCCGAATCCAATCATTCTTTTAACATCCTGAAACTTTTCAACAAAATGTGACCAAATGCCGTCCTTAAGAGTGTTAGAGGTATAAAGGAGGGCTGAACAACCATGCGGCGATCCGTGCCCCAACCGGGCGATCATGTGATGAACATTTATGAGACTTATGCGGATACTCTGTTCCGAATAGCCATGGTACACCTTGGTAGACGAGAGGACGCGGAGGAAGCTACTCAGGATACCTTCATCAAGCTAATGGAAAAAGCCCCTTCGTTCAACGATGCAGAGCATCAGAAAGCATGGTTGATCCGAGTCATCACCAATCACTGCAAATCCTTATTAGGTAGAGGCTGGCGCAAACGGGAGGTCAATCTGGAGGGAGCAGAATTCCTAACCACAGATGACCCTGAAGATCGAGTGCTAATCGAACTCGTGCTGTCATTGCCCGTCAAGTATAAAGCGGTGGTTCATCTGTATTATTACGAGGATTATCCAGTCCGAAAAATCAGTGAAATTTTACAGATTAGCGAGTCAGCGGTGAAGATGCGATTACAACGGGGGAGACAGCTGTTAAAACTGGAGCTTGAAGGGGAGGAACCGAATGAACGAGGAACAATTCAAACGAAATTATAAGAGAGCGGTGGATCAGATGAAAACAAATGACCAAATGAAAAAACGCATGGAGCACATCTCCAATGTGCGGCACCATAAACAAAAACGCCAGCGCAGGCCTCTTTACATTGCAGCGAGTGTTGTCATTGCTGCCAGCATCGGACTGGCTGCTCCGAGCTTATGGCAGCAGTGGAACGGTTCGACACAACCGGGGACACAAATGGCTGCGAAAGTTACATATGACCCGGTAGTGATTCCGAAGACGGAACTCCCCAATTCAAATAGCAGCGGTCCAAAGGCAAGTATGCTTCAACTGGTTGTATACCAGGGGCATGTCTATACGCAGTCCCCGACATCGCTTAACGGTGAGGATGCGCTGGCATTACGCGGAGAAAAACTGGGTACTACAACGGGTGGTATACATGAGCTGAGTAGTCAGGATGAATATAAAGAGCTGGCCTCCAACATTGGTGAAGCGGATATCTATATGGTTCATGGCTACGATAAGGACTTCCGAATCATGTCAACCACTGAAATGGATGGTCAGGTGTTTGCTCAATTGTTTGACAAGAACAATGATATCACGATCGGGAGCGGTGTCGATCTGTTTGGCCAGCTGAATCTCGAAGGTAACATCCATTCTGCACAATGGGAGACCTTTGAAAGCTGGAATAATGGCTTATCACAGTTACAGCCGCTGGCAGCGGACCAATTATTGGAAAAATTCATTTCCGCACTATATGAGTCCAAACCACTAGCCATGACTTCAGACTTGGAAGAGCATCTTTATGGTCAGGAAGACCGTAAGATCATCTACCTAGCGTTGGTAGACAAGACGCAAGTCCCACTGGTTCTGTTCAAAGAAGGACTGGTGCGGTACGGTAATGTACCCGTAGTTTTTGAGGTGGAGAAAGGTACTTTCCAAACCTTCTGGGATAGTTTAGGCAAATAAAACAGGATGGCATGCATAATGACATTTAAGAGAACGATGAGTTGGGGGGAAGCAATCGCTAAATCAAATGATTGGCGATTGCTTCAAAAGCATGAGAAAACAATGTAGCTGTCTCATCACTGTGGCCTGGATAAGCTGAAAATTGCACGATGACCATTTCGGCTAATGGAGCAATATGAATGCGTTGTCCATATAGTCCGTTTGCCTCGTATGCATTGAATCGATTATGTGTGATCCACCACTGATTGCGGTACGAATATCCTGGTCTTGCCATGGCTCGATTGCTAGCGGCCAATAAGTCGCGCCGACCTCCCTGGCGAATAGCGTCAATAACTGCCTCAGGAACGATGGGATAGCCGTTGAAAAAGCCGTCATTACGCATCATCTCTGCAAACCGAGCTACGTCTCTAAGTGTTGCATGAAGCCCCCCGCAAGCCTGTTCGATACCTTCCGAATCCACTATGAAATACGCATCTTTCTCGCTACCCAGCTTGGACCAGATTCGTTGGCTCAACAATTCTGCAAGTGAGACGCCGTGTAATCGACTTAGAATCCAGCCCAGCACCTCAGTTGGACCGTTACTATATAGGAATGCCGAGCCGTGTTCTTGAGACTTTGTAATGGAAGCCAGATATTCATGAATGGTTCTGGGCCCTGTATATCCTTCTTTGGCAGGAATTGTACCGATGGCAGTGAGGAGCAGATTGCGCTGGTTGTCAATATAATTTGCTTCCGGAAAAAAAACAGGATAGTTACACGAAATCTGCATATCCAGAAGCTGCTGGAGGGTCGCATCGCCAAATGCACTGTCGGCCAGTTCCGGAATGTACCGATGAACACGATCATTGGCAACCAGGTTCCCTTCGTATAACTCAATCGAAACTAACGTTCCGATAAACGATTTGGTGACGGATGCCAGTCCGTGCTGAAGCGTGGGCTCCATGCCGGAATAATACTTCTCATAGACGATCTTCCCGCGGTGCATAACCAGAAAAGCGTCCGTATGATTCTGTTCCAAGGTTTCTGACAGCGTTGTGGCTCTTCCCGCGGCGTCAACAAAAGCAAGTTCGTCCAAGGGATGCGGATCGCTGCCGATCGGGGAGACATCGCCACTACCGCGAAACACACTTGCAGTGGGGAGAAACCGATACGAGTGATGCATATTCTGACGGATAATGTCTATTAGCTTCGGATCCATTACGCTCTCAACTCCTTCTTATACCGTTCCTATTCAACCTTTGGTGCTGGCGTGTATGGAACTTTGAATCCTTTGGCCATGATCTGTTCCCGACCACCGTGAAGATCGAGCCGCCGCTGCTGATCCCGTCTAGCTTCAGCGTCAGTCTTTTCCGGATCAACAATCTCACGCAGCTTCTGATTCATCCGGCGAATCACGTCTGCATATTGTGGATCGCCAGCCAAGTCGTTTGATTCCGCAGGATCTTGGGCCAGATTGAACAGCTGTGGTGGGTAATTGACGTAATAAATAAATTTATACTGTTCTTCCCGTACCATGAAAAAGCCTGTAATACTGCCTGCGGCATGGTATTCGCTAAATACAACACGATTGGGCTCGATTTCCCCTTGGGCCATGGGTAACAATGATTTTCCCGGAAGATCGTGATCTTCAGGTGCCAGATGTGCTCCGACCATCTCGAGTATGGTTGGGAAGCAGTCGACGAGAGAAATATTATTTTCGACTTGTTTTCCCTTGGGCAGATCGGGTCCGGACATGATGAAAGGAACGGCCACAGATCCTTCATACATGGTTGATTTGAACCAAAGACCATGTTCTCCCATGGAATCGCCATGATCCGATGTATAGATGATGCGTGTCGAACGGTCCAAACCAGTTTCCCGCAATGCCGATAACACCTCACCAACCTGGGCGTCCATGAAACTGCAAAGGCCATAATATGCCGCAAGCGCATTGCGAATATCCGCTTCTTCCAATTCATCGGCAATACCAATCAAGCGTCGATACTCATCAATGACAGGATGGGAGCCACGCTGATCCAATCCGTAATTTTTCGGAAGTTCGATACTTTCCAACGGATACAAGTCAAAGTATTCCTGTGGAGCAGTCAGTGGATAATGAGGCGTGACAAACGACACGAAGAGCACCCACGGTTTATCAATGCCCGCTGCCTCATTCCGGAGAAAATTCACGGCTTCTTTTGCAATGGCACGATCATATTGGGTGTAGGATGACTCGCCCGGCCCAGCTGCAAGGACCTGCTTGCGGCCCAGGTTACCTGAAGGCAAGCCCGTCTCTCTGATCAGGGTGAACAGATCTCCCACACCATTCAGCACATGGAGAGGGAGGCGCTGATCGGGAAAGCCCGTATCATCGACTGCATCCCGGTAATGAAGCTTTCCTACCGTAGTGACCTGAATTCCTTGATTCACAAGCCTGTGTCCCCAACTTGGTCTGTCTCCTGAATAAGGTGCTGCATTATCCCAAGAGCCGTTATCATGAGGATAACGACCGGTGGCAATACTGGCTCGTGAAGGAACACAAATAGGGCAGTTGCTATAAGCATTCGTGAAATTCACACCATCCTTCGCGAGCCGGTCCAAATGGGGCGTTTGAATGATGGGGTGACCGTTGTGTCCCAGGATGTCCCGGTTATGCTGATCCGACATGATAAACAATACATTTTGCGGTTTCGAAGTCATGATTGAACGTCCTCTCCTACATAAATTATATGATTGTTCATGAATAAAGCGGCTTGGAGCGTACATTATCCCTTATAACTATCCTGCCAACGAAGCAACTTGATTTCAAAGAACCGGACGATGGAATCGGACAATTTACCAACAATAGCAAAAATCGTGATGCCTACAAATACAATATCCGTCTGCATGAATGCGCGAGCGTCCTGAATCATGAACCCGACGCCGGTGTCGGCGCCCAAAAGTTCGGCTGTAACCAAGCAAAGCCATGCAATCGTGAGCGATAGGCGAATACCGAGCAGCACATTGGGTAGAGCTGCTGGAAGGACCAAGCGCATCATCTGGCTAAATCGGCTGAATTCCAAAACGCGGGCCACTTCGAATAGCTTGGCATCGACGTTGCGCACACCGAGAAACGTATTTACGTACAAGGGAAAGAAGGCACCCAGGGAGATCAGGAGCACTTTGGATAGTTCGCCAAATCCGAACCACAGGATGAAAAGGGGAGTAATAGCCAGTAGAGGCACAGTTCTTAGCATTTGTACAGTTGGGTTCACGGTTTCTTCAACCTTACGGAACATGCCGACGAATAAACCGAGAAGTAATCCGCAGCTGCCTCCAAGCAAGAAACCGAGCAACGCACGAACGAGGCTGATTCGCAAATGGTGAAGCAGCTCTCCCGAGAGACTCAGCTCCCAGTACTGACGTAGAATGAGGGCAGGCGACGAAAAAAGTTGGGTGGAAATGGTTCCAGTCGAGCTTAAAATCTGCCATATGGAAAGGATCAACACGGGGAGAATGGCTCCCCGGATGAATAGACGCCATGAGCCGCCGGATGAACGAGGGATCATCTTATGTTTCTTTTCACGATGGGCATTAGACCTAATGGGTACCTCCATAAATATCCATTCCTTTCTATGCATTTTAAATGTTGTAGTCTTCCGATTCTTCTTTGTGGCCTAGCTCGTTAAGAATAAGGGTACGAAGTTCTGTAAAGGAACGACTGGTTCTGCTACGGGGATAAGGCAGGTCAATGGGTACGATCGCTTTGATTCTTCCAGGTCTTGCATCCATGACAATGACTCGGGTGGACAAGAAAATGGCTTCATCAATATCGTGGGTAACCAATACCATCGCAGTGCGATTGGACCTCCATATGTCGAGCAGCGCTTCCTGCATATGGCTTCTTGTAAATGCATCTAACGCGCCAAATGGCTCATCAAGCAAGAGAACAGCCGGCTTGCGCAGCAATGCACGGGCAATGGCTACACGCTGGGACATCCCGCCGGATAACTGACGCGGATAAGCCTTCTCAAATCCAGTGAGCTTGACCAGCTCAATCAGATCATCCACCGCTTTACGGACCGACACATCTCGCAAGGAGAGATCCGCAGCAATATTTTTTTCTACAGTGAGCCAGGGAAAAAGTCGATGCTCCTGAAAAATGAACCCTTTTTCCTTCGAGGGACTGAGAATGGGTTCACCCTTCAGTAGGACGTTGCCATCGTATTCGCCGTCAAGACCGGCGACGATTTTAAGCAGCGTACTTTTTCCACAGCCGCTTGGTCCGATGACCGCCGTGAAATCCCCTTCGTGAACGTCAAGACTTATTCCGTCTAGAACGGGAGTGATTTGTTGATCCGTGTGAAATGTCTTGCTCACTTCATGAATGTGTAACACCGGCTGCATGGCATTCGCTCCTATCCAGTTGACAAATTGACTTTGAAGTCATGTTGTTGGTGATCTTAGCACCTAAATCTTCCCAGTGTCAATACCCAAGTAAAATAAGTGGAATAATCAGATCAGATAATTATTTAAGAACAATTCAGAGGGCGAAATGTTATTGTGGTTTAAGGGGGACTGGCTCTGTTACACTAACCTAGAAAGGGAATAAATACCCGTTGGAACAACCCAGGAGGTTTAATACAATGCCACGAAATGTGATGCGTGACACACAGATGCGCGAGCAGCGCCGGAAGGAAATCCTCGATGCAGCAGCTAGCGTCTTTGCACGTCGCGGTTTACTGACCAAGATTGACGATATTGCGTCCGAGGCAGGACGCAGCCACGGATACATATACAGCTACTTCAAATCGAAAGAAGAACTATTGCTTGCCGTCATTAAAAGGGGACAAGATCTGTACGGAGAACAGTTGAACAAAGCAATTGAGCTTGAAGGGAAAGTTTCGGACAAATTCAGGTATATTGCGACCAAGGTGTTGTCACAAGAGTCGAACGCAGACAGCTATATGGTGCTGCTGCAGGCGATCTTCACCGATTTGTTGGACGATGAAGAAAAGAAGAAAATTCGTGAACGTGGCAAGAAGAACCGACAACTTCTTGTTCAGCTAATCCGCGAAGGGCAGGCAGATGGTTCCGTGCGTCAAGGAGATCCGATTCATTTGGCGACTTTATTTGCAACTCTAATACAGAACCTCATGCTGCTGAAGGTTCGTGAATACGAGCCGGCGAACGAAACAACGATCCAATTACTCATGCAGATGATTGGTCCATAATTGGACATGAATATTTTTTCAGGGAAAAGATTGACATTCTGATTTTCCTGCTGATATGATTTACCCACAAAACATTTTGACTTGAAAGTCACATTGTGAATATGTTATTTATCCTGATGAGAATCGACTGGACAACCAGAGATTCAGGCTTTATTAGCTTGACGACTGTGTTAGAAAGTCTTTTTTTGATTCGTAAAACCCATTATTTACATCTGAATTGGAGGCTTAAAGAAATGATGAGAATGAAGAGAAATAGAGGGCCATTACTTATTGTTCTCATAGTGATGGCTATTGTAATAGCCGGATGCTCAAACGCAGATAATTCCACTTCAGGAAGTATATCTTCAAACGGCACGGAAGGGAAAACAGACTCAGGCGCCCAACCAGCTGGTGAAGGGGAGACAGTCAAGGTGAGAATTGCTGTTAACGGAAATTTGAATCCGCTTATCATCGCCCAGGAGAAGGGATGGTTGAAGGAAGGATTCGATAAACTTCATGCTGAAGTCGAATGGAGCAAATTCGCCAGCGGTCCACCCATTCTTGAGGCATTGGTATCTGGAAGGGTAGATCTTACTTTCCTTGGAGATGGTGCAACCATTACAGGTTTATCGAACAACTTGCCCCTTCAGATTGTCGGCCTGATCGGCGAAGGCAAAAACCTGAATTCCATACTTGTTCCGGTAAATAGCAGCATAGCAGGAGTTCAAGATCTAAAGGGTAAAAAGGTTGGATTGGGAAGGGGATCATCCTCGCATGTGTACTTAATCAAAGTGTTGGAAGCAAACGGATTGAAGCAAGAAGACCTTACCATCATTAATTTGACGCCTGAGGATGCGCAAGCAGCCTTCGAATCCGGTCAATTGGATGCTTGGGTTACCGTCGATCCGAATGTGACACTGAATGTTGCCAATCATAAAGCAAAAGCACTTGATGCTAATACCGAAGTCCTTGCGCCCCTATCCATGATTGCGCATTCTGAGTTTGCTAAGGATCATCCGGAACTGGTCGTCGAATATTTAAAGCAATTTAAACGTTCGCTTGAATGGCAATCGGCCAATTTGGATGAAGCGGCTCAGATCTATTCGGAACAAACCAAATTGCCGCCCGACATCATCAAGGTCGTTCTGGAGCGCAGTTCCAACCTGCTAACTGCTTATTCGGAAGAAGCTCTGGCCGCTCAGGAAGCAACAACTGCCATTCTCCTTCAGAACGGCTTTCTTAAGAAAGAAATAGCATTTAAGCAAGGCGTCAATGATCGTTTTGTTTTACAGGCATTGGAATAATCTAGCTATTGTGTTTGAAGTATGCTAGAAAAAATAATGAAGCAACAAAATTGGTAGAGACCGTTGATCGATGATTGACGGTTTTGTGATGTTTGAAAAGTTGAAACAAGACTGCCAAATCGGAGGGGGAAGTTCCTATGGAGAACAATGAGCAAGACAAGAAGTTTTCTTGCTGTGCACCTGGACATGAGAAAGCATCCACTCGTTTCAAAATGAATACGCGAATCCATACAAAACAGGTGATTAATCAAGACCATAGTAAGGGGGCTAAACGTGTACAAACAGATTCAAACATGATCCGTCTAGAAGGAGGTGAATTCTATATGGGAACAGACAGTAATGAAGGTTTTGCAGAGGATGGGGAGGGGCCTGCTAGAAAGGTTAGGATCAGTCCCTTTTACATAGATAGATATGCTGTGACTAACGCACAGTTTCAAGATTTTATTAGAGATACCTGTTACAAAACGGAAGCTGAACGATTCGGAAACTCTTTTGTATTTCATCTGCTGTTGCCGGCAGAAAAGCGTCATAACCGAGCTACAATGGTCGTTCAGACGCCTTGGTGGCATGTGATTGAGGGGGCAAACTGGATGCATCCAGAAGGAGAAGGTTCTGATCTGGAGGGTCGAATGAATCATCCCGTTGTACATGTATCCTGGAATGATGCAGTAGCTTATAGTGAATGGGCCGGCAAACGATTGCCTACAGAAGCGGAGTGGGAATACGCTGCCCGAGGAGGGCTGGAGCAATTGAGGTATCCATGGGGGGACGAACTTACACCAGAAGATCAACATATGTGCAACATTTGGCAGGGAGAGTTCCCAACCAATAATGATGCATCGGACGGTTATGTAGGGACATCTCCAGTGGATGAATATGAGCCGAATGGATACGGGATTTATAATATGGCGGGCAATGTATGGGAATGGTGTGTGGATGCATTTAATCCTTATTATCATCAGCAAACGTCAACAATTAATCCTCTAGGGAACGGAATAGGACATGTGCGATCCATGAGAGGTGGTTCCTATTTATGCCATGATTCCTATTGTAACCGATACCGAGTAGCCGCCCGCAATAAGAATACACCAGACAGTTCCTCCGGTAATGTCGGTTTTCGCTGTGCAGCAAATGTGGAGAGATGATTGATAACTTAAATAAAAGTAGAGCCATCCTGTTAAGGATGGCCTGATTCATTAAAGATTGTTCTCCAAATTTTACAGTTGACCACTGAGTTGAATGAGAATTTTGGCTTGGGTCATGTCGGAGAGGAGGGTCTCGAAGCCTTCTTCAACAACGTCATCCAACTTGATTCTTTTCGTAATAATGGGATCTACATTCGTGTTTGCATCATTTAGGATTCGAACCGTGTCCTTAAAAGTCTCAGGCTCATACCCAAGTGAGGAGCTCATTTTTACACCTGACAGCATCAGCACAACAGGGTTAAAGTCCAAGTTTTTGGCGTGTACTGCAACGATTACTGCTGTGCCTGTTGGTCGAGTGGAGGCTATGGATGCATCGAATGTAGCTTTCACCCCAGCAGCTTCGAAGGTTGCATCAACACCAAAGGCATATTTCTCTTTAATAAAGCTTACTGGATCACCAGTTTTCGTGTTCAATATCTGAGTTGCCCCTACTTCGCGAGCCTTCTCCAGTTTTTCATCCGATAGATCAAAAGCGTAGATTTCCTTCGCTCCTGCGGCTTTGGCTGCAACGATGGTAAGCAGCCCGATTGGTCCACAACCGAATACAGCTACGGCATCTCCAGGTTTCACACTTCCGTCTTTAACGGCTTGAGCTGCAACAGCCAGTGGTTCTACCAATGCGGCTTTATCTAAAGGCATGCTATCCGGGATCTGTACGACATTGGTTTCAGAGACGACAGCATACTCTGCAAATCCTCCGTCCGTGTGGAGACCCAATGAACCCAGACCCGTGTAACGATCAATCTCAGCCGGAAGCTTGCCAGGAGTATAGACTGGATTTACAACGACTTTATCGCCCTTTTTAAGTGTTGATACGTTATCACCTATTTGTTCCACAATACCGGAAAATTCATGTCCAAGAACCATAGGGCCCATTTCTCCGGTTATTTCGTTAGGTGTATCTTTGGGCATAAAAATGGGGCCGAGCTCATACTCATGCAAATCTGTACCACATATACCTGCCCACGCAACTTTGACAAGCACATCGGTATCTTTTAGTGTCTTTATGTTTCTTTCTTCTACTCTAATGTCTTTGCGATCATACCAAACTGCTGCTTTCATAATAATTACACCTCACTGATTTCGTTAAAAGATAACAAAGCGAATTCATCGCATTTGGGCTGTGTATTATCCTTCGACTACCTAAAGCGACATTAATATAAAATATGACATATGGATTTTGGTTTTAATTGTATGCCTAAAATTGCAATGATCCAATCATTAATCTATAAAGATGTGTCTACGTTATAGACACTTGTTGGACTAATGTCTATGTATAATTAAACTTTTTGAATAAATGGTGAACATGGTGTGACAATCAAGCGAAGGACACAGGAGGAAATGATTCCTAATCAAGATGATGCAAGGGAGGTTAGTGGAGGATTTTATTAGAAAAGTAGATGCTACTTGTTACTTATTGACAATAACGTAATCACCAGTCGCTATAATAGTTTTTTTATATTAGGTGCCTTTTCAATAAAGCTTGTTCCATTATCAATTTTGTTTGACAGTATATTGGTTTTGTGATAATTTAAATTTCATAATTCCAATTTGTTTACTATGAATAATGACCGACTGTTTCTACAGAGGTATTGCGAATGTGTCCATTCTGCAATGCCTCTATTTTTTTTATCCATATGGTATGAAGGAGGGCTCAAGGTGGGAAGAGAGCTGCTGTCTATCGTGAAACTAAATAAACGTTTTGAGTCTGCTGGGGGTCATGTTCAAGCCCTCTATAATGTCGATCTCGATGTCCAAGAAGGTGAATTTATTACAGTCATCGGCCCCAGCGGCTGCGGTAAAAGTACATTATTGCGTATCGTTGCAGGTCTGGATCGTGGATTCACTGGCAGCGTCACTCTGGGAGGGGAGGAAATTGGCGGTCCGGGGATTGATAAAGGTTTTATTTTTCAGGAGCATCGCCTTTTTCCCTGGCTTACCGTTGAGAAGAATATCGCCTCCGATTTACCTTTAGGGAACAAAGAGGTCAGACGGAAAGTGGATGAGTTGATCGATCTGGTCAAGCTCAATGGCTTTGAGAAATCTTATCCCCGTGAGCTCTCAGGTGGAATGGCCCAGCGGGTGGCAATCGCGCGTGCACTTCTGCGGAATCCGAAAATTCTACTTCTGGATGAACCCTTTGGTGCCTTGGATGCATTCACTAGGGCACATATGCAGACGGTATTACTAGACATTTGGCGAGCTAATAAAACAACCATGATTTTTGTGACACATGATATTGATGAAGCTGTGTTCTTGGGTAACCGGGTCGTGATTCTAGAGCCTCGTCCCGGGAAAATACGAAAAATTGTGCCCATCGATTTACCCTATCCACGTAAAAAAACAACGACTTCCTTTCAGGAGCTTCGCCTGAAGGTGTTGAACTA
The DNA here is from genome assembly GCF_040546835.1 of Paenibacillus sp. PvP094. NCBI lineage: Bacteria > Bacillati > Bacillota > Bacilli > Caryophanales > Paenibacillaceae > Paenibacillus > Paenibacillus sp. PvP094. Next base: position 5,020,112 of record NZ_JBEPOM010000001.1, read on the forward strand.
TTTTGAGAAAGTAGATGATCTGGAGCTTACGGACGGAGCAGGAATATAAAATATGTTGACCATACCCATGGAGACTTTCGAAAGATATTAACATTCGGGAGTCTCTTTCTGTTTGTTTAAAGGGTTGCAAAGCTAAAAAAAGGTGGATGCAGATGATGACAAATCGGCCTGTGGCCATAAGAACTTCCGGACGTCCCGGAAAGGTAGAGAAGCTAGGGCTTGGTCTTTTGCTCCCAGTCAGTGTACTGATTGTGTGGCAGATCCTCGGGCACTATGGTGTGATTTCGGAAATGCTTTTTCCCACACCTTATACCATTGCTGAATCTTTTGTAACCTTGGCTGCTTCAGGTGATTTATGGTCGAATTTTAGGATTAGTTTGGTCAGAGCTCTGTCTGGATTTCTGTTGGGCGGTGGGCTTGGTCTCCTATTCGGCATCCTTGTAGGATTGTTCCGCAGATCCGAGAAGCTACTAGATCCCTCATTGCAAATGATTCGCATGATACCGAGTCTGGCGGTAGTACCGTTGTTTATTCTATGGTTCGGGATTGGTGAGGAGTCGAAGGTGCTGTTGATTGCTAAAGGCGCTTTTTTTCCACTCTATATTAATACATTCATGGGCATTCGCGGCGTGGATAACAAGCTCTTTGAAGTTTCCCGGGTGCTTGGTTTCAGTCGTATGAAGCAAATCGGTACACTGGTATTTCCAGCAGCGCTGCCAAACATTATTCTCGGTCTGCGTCTTTCCCTGGGACTCTCCTGGCTGGGCTTGGTTGTGGCAGAGCTGATCGCTTCTACCTCCGGTATCGGCTATATGATGTCCGATGCTCGTCAATTCGCAGATACCCCTGTGGTGTTCGTAGGAATTATTATTTTCGCCGCAGCAGGGTTGGTAAGTGATTCCATTGTTCGATACATTGAACGGCGGCTGTTGAGATGGCAAGACAGTTACAGTGGATAACATTGAATACTCATTAAACGATGGGAGGGTACGACGTGAGTGATGGAGGAGAAGCGACTATTAAGAGCACTTCCAAGTCTAGAGAAACACCGAATAGCAGGGATATCGTTGCTAGGTCCATTCAGTTATCGAGGAAACCTCTTGCTCCTGCAGCATGGAGACCTATCTTAACGGATTGGGGAACAGGTGCAATTATTCCGGTGATGACGATAGTCCTTTGGCAACTTGCGGGAAGTATGGGGTGGGTCTCAGCAACGTTTCTGCCGACTCCGCTGTCCATAGCGAGAGCTTTTACCGACCTTTTGGTTAGCGGAGAGTTAATCCATCATATGGGTGTAAGCATGGGGAGAGCGGGAATCGGATTTCTGATCGGAGGTGTTCTGGGTCTCGTATTTGGTATACTGACAGGCTTGTTTCGGAGTGTGGAATATGTGCTTGATCCTAGCGTACAGGTACTGAGGCTTGTTCCCCATCTAGCCATAGCGCCACTGATTATTCTGTGGTTCGGATTTGGGGAGGTCTCCAAAATTGCAATCATTATGACAGGCTCCTTTTTCCCGCTTTATATTAATACGTTTATGGGCATCCGGAATATAGACAACAAGCTGTTCGAGGTGGCTCGTGTGCTGGGCTTCAGCCCTTACCAGAAACTCAGGAGGCTAATATTACCTGCAGCACTACCTGGAATTCTATTAGGGTTACGGTTGTCGCTGGCTGTAGCCTGGATCGGTTTAGTTGTCGCTGAACTGATTGGTTCACAGTCGGGCATCGGATTCCTTATCAATGAGGCGAAGCAGAATTCGAATACGGAGATTGTATTTGTAGGCATTATTATTTTCGCTATTGTTGGAAAGCTGATCGATTCGCTGTTCCGTATTATTGAACGCAAGTTTCTGTTCTGGCGCGAAAGTTACAAAGGATAACCCAATTTGAGGAGGTCTTGAACATATGAGTGGACTCGTACAAAAAGAATCGGTGAACTTGGTAACTGATGTGCTCATTATAGGGGGCGGACCTGCAGGAACATGGGCAGCTCTAACCGCTTCAGCAAAGGGAGCCAAGGTAGTGCTGGCAGATAAAGGGTATTGCGGTTCGAGTGGTGCAACGGCTCCATCAGGAACGGGAGTCTGGTATGTGAAGCCGGATGAGAAGCTTCGGGAGGAAGCCAAGGCAAGTCGTTACGCACTAGGCGGCCAGCTGGCTGAAGCTCGCTGGATGGACAGAGTACTGGACCGTACCTATGCCAATATGAACAAGCTTGGTGTTTCCGGTTATCCATTTCCATTAGATGAGCAAGGCAATCAGCACCGTAGAGGTCTCCAAGGGCCAGAATATATGAAATTAATGCGTAAGCTGGTAAAAAAAGCGGGCGTGAAAATCTTGGATCACAGCCCCGCCTTGGAGCTCTTGGCAGATGAGCATGGTGTAGCTGGAGCGGCCGGAGTCCATACACAGAGCGGCGAGACCTGGAACGTTCGAGCAGGGGCTGTCGTTATTGCTACCGGAGGCTGCGCCTTTTTAAGTAAAGCGCTCGGCTGCAACGTACTGACTGGTGATGGTTATCTGTTTGCTGCTGAGGCGGGAGCAAGTCTGTCAGGTATGGAATTCTCCAATGCCTATGCAATTTGCCCTACATTCTCCTCGGTGACCAAGACGGCGTATTACAGCTATGCCAGCTTTTATTATGAGGATGGAAGTATTGTGGAAGGGGCCGGTTCTAAAAAAGGCCGTTCCGTGATTGCTCGAAATCTGCTGGCGGGCAATCAGGTGTATGCCAAGCTCGATGGAGCGCCCGAGGATCTAAGACCACTTCTACGTGTGGCTCAGACAAACTTCTTCCTGCCCTTTGACCGACAAGGGATTGACCCTTTCAAGGACTTGTTCCCGGTGACCTTGCGGCTCGAAGGAACGGTTCGTGGAACGGGTGGTATCCATGTTACTGACGAGAGCTGCGGCACTGGCGTTCCTGGTCTGTACGCTGCAGGAGATGCCGCCACCCGTGAGCTGATCTGTGGTGGATTCACTGGTGGAGGCAGTCATAATGCAGCCTGGGCGATGTCTTCCGGTTCGTTTGCTGGAGAAGGGGCTGCCGACTATGTACAGAACCTTGGTTCACATGCGGCACAGCGTAATCCAGTCGGGTTGTCTTCTTCACCATTGGTGCATCAAGAAGTGAAATCGGGAGTTGCTGCCAGAACGGCAGAGTACGTATCTGCTGTGCAGGCTGAAGTGAAACCGTATGACATCAATTTATTTCGAACGCACCAAGGGTTAACCTCTTCTTTAGGTCGTCTGGATGAACTGTGGAAAGAACAACGTAACCGCGAAATTCAGCGTACACCCGAAGGAGTCAAAGCGCGCGAAGCAGAAGCCATGACCGCTACAGCGCGCTGGATGTACAGTTCTGCACTTGCTCGTACAGAGACGAGAGGTATGCATAAGCGGGAGGACTTTAAGGATACAGATCCTGGGCAGCATCATCGTTTGATTAGCGGCGGATTGGATCAAGTATGGGTGAAGACGGAAGCCGTAGCCAAGGAGGGTGTCCTATCGTGATTGAGGTTATCAGTGCCGCCAGATGTGTAGAGTGCAACCAATGTGTATCTGTCTGCCCGACCAATGTTTTTGATCGGATTGAAGATGGTATTCCTGTTATTGCTAGGCAGAGTGATTGCCAGACCTGTTTCATGTGTGAACTTTATTGCCCGGTAGATGCACTATACGTTGCACCAGATTCAGAGAATATTATCGGAGTAACCGAGGCAGCACTTGAGAAGCAGGGGCTTCTTGGTGGTTACCGTGAAAAGGTAGGCTGGGGTAAAGGCAGACAACCGGTGGCAAGTCACGATTATATGTACAAATTGTCGTTAAGGGCAGGCTTCTGATCTTAATTTCATGATGAAATAACACACACACATACGAGGGGGAGAAACCATGAAACAAGTGTACAAAGAGAAGGAAGTTAAACACTCCAAAAAGCTTCGATTGGCAATTTTAACTACCATTATGATGCTAATGCTGGTGCTGCAAGCTTGCAATAACACGGAGGGGAATGGGGCTTCTGCATCAGGTGGTGCTAATACCGGCAAGGCAGGAGAAGAGTCAACAAGTAATGTTCCGCCAGTATTGAATTACGGTTTTATCGGCTCCAACAAACTGAATGTACCGGGCGGTGCTGAGGGATGGGGCTTGTACAAAGGGATTATTCAAGAAGAATTAAAGAAACATGGGATTACCGAAGTGAAACTTACAGGCTTTCCAAACGGTCCAGATCAGACAGAATCTTTGATCAGCGGTAGGCTGGATATCGGCAGTCTTGGAGACACGCCAGCCATTATCGCCTATGCTTCCGGAGCTAAGACTCGCCTGATTTCACAATCGTCGACGAATTCCATTGGCTATTTAATCGGTAAGAAGGATGGTCCCAAGACGGTGAAAGATCTGGAAGGCAAAACGATTGCTATTCAAAAAGGATCCTTCATGCACCGTTATGTTGTCGGATTACTCCAAGAAGAAGGTGTAACTGACTATAAACTCGTGCATATGCTCATTCCTGATGCTACAGCTGCTTTGGCTCGTGGAGATGTAGATGCTACGACCAACCTGGGTGTCCCAGCCCTAAAGTTACTTGATCAAGGCTACACTCACTTAGACGATGCTTCGAAGCATCCCAACCTCCTTGGAACTAGCGCAACTGTCGTGTCCGAGGACTATCTAACGAAATTCCCTGACTTTCCGAAGGTGTGGAACGAAGCCCGTGAGAAAGCTTTGGCGGACTTGAAGCAGCATGAGGATGAGTATTATCAATTCCTAGCTGAGATTGGAGATACGACTCCTGAACTGGCGAAGCAAGTGAATCCGATTAGTGATATCAAAGATACCGCGTTCACTGATGAAGGAATTAAGCTGCTGGAGGGCACCAAAAATTTTCTGTATGAAGAGAAGTTAGCGAAAAAAGACTTCAATATCAGCGATTGGCAGCTGAAATAAGGAAGATGGAAAGCATGAATTCAAGGGGGAATGAAATGTCGCAGCTCCAGAAGGAAATGACTGTGGATGTTCTCGTGCTTGGCGGAGGTCCGGCAGGCGCGTGGGCGGCATGGAGTGCAGCGTCGCAGGGTGCAAGGGTAGTTCTAGCTGATAAGGGCTACTTGGGCACCAGTGGTGCAACTGCACCCGGTGGGACAACCTTGCTTGTTATTCCACCGATTGCCGAGCTGAGAGAACAGGCGGTTCAGTCCAGATTAAAGGCCGGTGGATATTTATCGGAGAATGTTTGGATTCACCGTGTACTCGATCAAGTAGAACAGAATCTGGCTTTGGTGGAGCAGTGGGGTTATCCTTTTCCAAAGGATACGGAAGGAAAATCCTTACGCACCCATTTGCACGGACCAGAATACATGCGAATGATGAGACGTGTTGTGCGCAAAGCAGGAGTTACTATTATGGATCAGTCACCAGCACTTGAACTGTTACAGGATGAACATGGTGTAGGAGGCGCACGTGGAATTGACCGTCTGACAGGAAAGACATGGGAAGTAAAAGCCAACGCTGTTGTGATGGCTACCGGAGGGTGTGCTTTTCTCAGCAAGGGCCTTGGCTGCAACGTGCTAACGGGGGAAGGGCTGCTGATGTCTGCTGAGGCAGGTGCCGACCTGTCAGGCATGGAGTTCAGTCGCCAGTACGCACCAAGCTTTGCCGATGGAACCGTAACACGCGGACGGATGCTGGCTTGGGCAACACTGTATGACGCGGATGGTCAACCGCTGCTAAAAGGAGATCGGACCTTTGGCAGTATTCCTGAACTGATGCTGAAAGGTGCAGTCTATGCTTCGTTGGATCTGGCAGATACTGCGGAGAAACAGGATTTTCTGCGCAAAGCGCATCCGATTTTCTTTATGCCGCTGGAGCGGGCGGGAATTGATGCATTTAAACATAAATTCCCGCTTACCCTGCGCTATGAGGGCACGATGCGAGGAACTGGAGGTCTGCGCATAACCGGGATGGATTGCCAGACGAATGTGCCTGGACTCTATGCGGCGGGTGATGCTGCATCTCGCGAGAAAGTGACCGGCGCCATCTCCGGCGGCGGGGCTTATAACGCTTCTTGGGCCATATGTAGCGGAAGCTGGGCAGGGCAGGGAGCTGCCGGATATGCACTTTCAAGCCGAGGGCAGGCGGGCAGCCGCAACCTTACTGCAGCGGGACGCTACGGCCTTGCGGCTGGGGCCAACAGCTCAGACACACTTGAGGTGAAGCCGCTCATCACGGCGATCCAGCGTGAAATCTTGCCGCTGCAGATCAATTACTTCCGCAGCGAGCCGGTCATTTCCTCCGCCTTGAAGCGGCTGGATGCCTTGAAGCCCTGCTTGAACCAGCAAGTTCCTACCACGGTTCAGGGCATTGTTCGGGCACGCGAAGCAGCAGCTATGCTTACGGTCGGCAGGTGGATGTATACCGCCGCTCTCGCCCGAAAGGAAACACGCGGTCTTCAAAAGCTGGCGGAATATCCGGAGCTCGACCCGGAACAAACCCATCGGTTGATAATATCCGGTATCCAACAAATAAGGATCCGTACGGAGGCCGTGCCTCATGCCTATGAAATAAAGGCAAGAAAGGAGTGGCAGGCTACATGATTGAACTCATCAGCTTGGAGCGGTGCGTCGGTTGTAAATTGTGTACCAAAGTATGTCCGACAAATGTATTCGAAATGCAAGGCAAGATTCCGGTGATTGCTCGTCAGGAGGATTGCCAAACCTGTTTTATGTGTGAAGCTTATTGCCCTGTAGATGCACTCTATGTAGCTCCTCAGGCAGATCAGCTGATCGGTGTGAATGAGGAGGCTTTAATCCATTCAGGTATGCTAGGAAGCTGGCGAGCGGAGATCGGGTGGGGACCAGGAGCTAACGGTTCAATGGCAGAAAGGGATACCACTCCTTACTTTGAAGTATTTACGGAGCAGTACCGCACATAGATGAATATATAACCAAGAAATACGGTCGAAACAAGGTGGATTTTTAGGAAAGTACGCCTGCGGGCGGGCGTTGGCAAGCGCCTTTCCGCAAGGTTTCCATCGTGAGGCAGTATTAAAGAAAGCCGGGCTGTGCTGAGAACAGTTCGGAGTCTACATATTATAGAAGCGTATAAATCTAGATAAAAAGCAGATGCAGATAAATGACCCTAATCAATGGTATAGATATCCCAATCTCGTTGTGCATTCTGCCGGATTGCATACATCCATTTTAGTTCTTCAACGGAGCCGTTTGTTGTATCCAGACGTTCACCAAGAACCGTAATATGCACCTGATTCCTAATAGACGTACTTTCCTCAATGCTTTGGATACTTGAAAATTTATACTGGAAGTGCTTCCCATAATAAAATTCCATCGCATCAGCAAGTCGATCATTAACAAAACCTGATCGGTACATTTTATGATCATGCTGCACGAGAGCAGTCAGGTTCTTTTCGAGTACACTCAGCGCGGGACGCTCATTCTCTTTTAACAAATCTTTAACTGATTCTAGGTCAATGGTCAATCCAGCTTCAAAGTCAATATTCGACGATGATTTAGTTACAGCATCTTGCGTTATTGTTATATCGGAAGCTGCATCATGATTCGGTTCAATTTCCGATATGCTTGGTTCATCTTTTGGCAAACTATCTTTGCTACATGCTGTCATGAAAATTAGAAAGATAGACAGGAATGTTATTACAATGGCTTTTGGCATTGAACCCTCCTTATGGCATTTGAAGATTAAACACGAGGAAGTACGAATAAGTTACACTGCAGATCATTGCTCTCGAACATAATTTTAGGTGTAAATCCGGACTGATCGTTGCTCCAACCACGATGGTTGTATGTTCCTGCAAATCTGCAATTTCTTTTTTCGTTGACGATACCTCTTGAAGCGTAGTATTATTTTACCAATTTAGCTCTGTGGGAGGAATCGGATGTCTACTATTAAAGCCATTGTACTGGACCTGGACGGAACTTTGCTCGGAAGTGATAAATCGATATCTCCCAGGAATGTTCAGGCTGTTAAACGATGTTTTGATTCAGGAATACATATTATAGTTGCCACGGCAAGGCCGCCTAGAGCGGCAAATCAATTTGTGAAGCAGTTACCGTTTGTAGATTACATGATTTATTACAATGGCGCTTTAGTTACATGCAAATCCACACAGAAGGAGCGCCATATTCGTATCCCTTTGGAGATTAATCAACAGATTAATACATTCATCGAGTTAAACATGCCTCAATCCATAATCTCATACGAGGTTAATGATTCATGGTACACAAGTAGGCCAATTCTGGACTCGCAATGCGCTCAATTCGGTATCCGTCCGAATGATCTGAAACCTCAGGTTGTTGACCAACACTATATAGACTCTCTATCCCCGACCAAAATATTAGTTCTAGGTTGTAACACATGGAAGGATCTAAGCGAGCAATTTGGTGACCATGTAAACGTGATCGCAACGGATGAAGGAGTATTGATCCAAATCATGCATAAATCAGCTTCAAAGGAAAAAGCCGTGGAATGGGTGTTAAGTGAAATTGGGGTAAATTCAGAAAATATGATGGTGTTTGGGGATGATTTTAACGATTTAGGCCTATTCCATCTGTCCGGATTTCCTGTAGCCATGGGGAACGCGATCAATGAACTGAAAAAATGCGCAGTTTACATAACCAATTCAAATGATAACGATGGTGTGGCTAATGCCATTGGAAAATTTGTGATATAACCCACCACAGTGAATCATTCGACGAACTGATGTGTGAAAAGCAATAACATCACCGAAAGTGGTTGTAGACGAGAATATGTAGTAAAATTCTTGTTGAAGCTTTTGATATAAGAAATATTTTTACTACGATTCAAATAAGAAAAAATATTAACATAGATAAAAAGTTGGTGGAATAGATGAAAAACACAAATTCAAAAAAACGAGTAACTCTGAAGGATGTAGCGGAGCACGCCGGTGTTTCTACAACGACTGCTTCTCTGGTGGTTAGAAATAATCCCAGAATTCCACAAGCAACTCGTGCAAGAGTGTTGAGTTCAATTGAGGAATTAGGTTACATCTATGACAGAGTAGCTGCCAATATGCGCTCACAAAGTTCAAATTTGATTGGCGTGATTGTGACTAATATTGCAAATAAATTTATTTCAGAATTTCTGATTGGAGCACAAGACAAACTTGAGGAATTCGGTTACACGGTGTTACTCGGTACAACTTCAGATAATGCAACCAAGCAGCAAAATTTAATCTCAACGATGGTTGAACACAGGATTGATGGTCTGATCCTAAACCCATCTTCTATAAGTTTAGAAAAGACAGTTAAACAGTTAAATAATCTGAAAATACCTTTAGTGCTAGCTAACAGGGAAATGTATAATATTCATGCCGATTATGCGGGTATCGACTATGAAGAAGGAACGTACCTGGCTATCACACATTTAGCAAAAAAAGGGCATCGAAGAATAGCTTTTCTAGGTGGCATTAAAGAATCTTCGACATGGACGAAAAGAATGGATGGATACCGGAAGGCGTTCATGGATCATAATCTTGAACTCGAAGAGAGCACTATCATAGCCAGCGACCCTACAAGCGAAGGCGGAGAGGAAGCCGCAAACGTATTATTAAGTCTACCGAATCCTCCTACAGCCATTTTTTGCTTTAGTGATTTGATTGCTTTCGGAGTAATGAAGGTGTTAACTAGAGAGGGGAAGGTTGTTGGACGGGATGTAGATGTTGTCGGATTTGATAACATACCAGACGCAGAAAATTACCACCCACCACTAACAACGGTCTCATCCTTCCCTAAATCAATCGGGATTCAAGCAGCCAAGCTTCTGCATAGTAAGATTATTGGTGAAAGTGAAGAACTTCAACGGATTATTCTTAAGCCGGAGCTAGTCGTAAGAGAAACATCTAAATAATATAAAGTTTTTCCAAATTCGATGAAATAGAAAAACACCTCCCAGTGAGATAAGGATCGTTAATCTAACGTTCCAAGTATCGCTGGGAGGTGTTTTTTTTGATTTCTCATTCAATTACTCAAATGAAAGGAGACTCCCCATAGGACGTTAAACATAATAACGAAACAACTGTGAAATTTATCACAATATTGACACATTTTTTTCAGAGGAGTATAGTAGGTTCTGCGCATCATTAGTATATCGATATACTAGATTTAACCCTTGTTTTTAAAGGATGATACTGTAGTTATTTAATTATTTTTGTACATCGATATACCGCGGTTTATACATCAAGGTATATTTCCTAATATTGGCGTACAAAATTGTATCATTAGGGGGCAAAGGAATGAAATTTTAACAAATTGTTGAAGTTGTATTTCGCAAAGGGGACAGCAAATGAAATTTCCGTACCTAAAAATGGGATTAGGGATTTACCTAAGTTATTTACTGTTAGGAATGGTCAATATCATGCTCGCATCCAATATGAGCTTTTTATCGGAGCGACTACATGTTGCCCAAACAGATATTAGCTTGCTTATTTCTGTTGTTGGGATTGGTCACTTACTAACCATTAATATTGCAGGTAAATTATCCGATCGTTATGGAAGAAAACCTTTGATCATTGCAGCTGCTGTGCTATACGCTGTTTTTCTTGTCGGTACACCATTATCAACTCACTTTCAAATTGCTCTCATATTTGCTTTCTTGGCTGGAATCAGTAATTCGCTTCTGGATTCTGGTGCTTACCCAGCCTTGAATGAAAGCTTCAAAGAGGCAGCAGGTACGGCAATTGTGTTAATAAAAGCATTCATGTCAATAGGAGCCATCATTCTACCGGCATTAATATCCTTTTTTATGTCTAAAGAATTGTTTTTTGGTTATGCATTTTTCATACCTGCGTTTCTGTTTGCTCTGTTAGGAATGTATTTTGTAACGATTCGATTTCCTGGAATGACTACCCAGAATCCTGACAAGCAGAGAAGTGAGACACATTCCGGTGAGCAAAGGACGGACTTGTATAGCTGGAAAGAAGGTTCTGCTCTGGTCATCATCGGTTTTTTTTCTGTGTCGTTGTCATCCGTTATTCAGACATGGCTTCCTACTTATGGTAAACAAGCTTTACTTCTAAACGAAAAGAGTGCAGTAGAGTTACTTAGTTTTTACAGCATGGGCGGATTAATTTGTGTTTTGGTGCTTGCTTTCTTGTTGAAGAAATTCATTAAACCTATTACGGCAATGATCGTTACACCAGGTGTCGCAACCCTCTTTTTGATTGTGCTGCTTGTGTCCCGTAATCCTTTGATGGCGCCGTTTATCGCATTTTTCCTTGGACTGTTTACTTCAGGAATGTATCAATTAGCTATGACGGTAATGATTGATTTATTTCCGGCAAAAAAAGGGGTAAGCGTCTCATACGTAAGTGCTGCTGCCAGTGTGGCTTTCATGGTTATCCCATTTGTCACAAGTTTACTCGTTAAATATATTGGCATATCCGCAGTATTTGTTTTTGACTTATGTATTGCTGTGATGAGTACATGTCTGGCGCTTTATTTATCCAAGCAAATAAGAAAGATCACTATCAAAATAAAGTCTCACTAAATATTTGCTTTTAATATAAGAGGAGAGAAATGAAATGAAGAATCCATATATTAAAACGTCTCTTGGCATGTACTTGAATTACTTCATGCTCGGGATGATCAATATCATTATAGCTTCCAATATGAGTGCCTTATCCGAAAACTACAATCGACCTGTTGAAAAGATCAGCCTACTTGTTTCTGCAATTGGTATTGGTAAGCTGATTGCTTTATTCTTTGCCGGCCGCTTGTCCGATAAAATAGGCCGTAAACCAATTATCATTACAGGAAGTTTTCTGTACTTACTGTTCTTAGTGGGTATTCCTTTGATGTCAAGCTACCCCGTGGCGTTTGTATTGGCCATCACTGCCGGGATAGCGAATTCATTACTTGATTCAGGAACATATCCTGCATTGATTGAATCCTTTCCTAAGAAATCCAGCTCGGCGACGGTCCTGGTCAAAGCGATCATGTCCATTGGAGCTACTTTACTGCCATTCATTCTTGCGATTCTAGTTGCTAACGATATCTCATGGGGTTGGTCATTTTACGCTTTGGGTGCCTTGTTCTTGATCAGTGGAATTTACTTGATCTTTATGCCGTTCCCAGCATTTAAAACCAATGCTAAAGATGAGGTAGAGAGTGAAGGTGGAAAAAGTCGTTTCAAGGAAGAGCCGAAGTTCTGGGGAGAAGGACTTGCCATTATCCTGATTGGATTTACGTCCACCTCATTGTTTGTGGTTTGGCAAACGTGGCTTCCAGAACTGGGATCCAAATTTATTGGACTGAGTGAAAATGTTTCGGTACAGCTCCTAAGTTACTTTAGTATTGGAGCATTGGTATCGGTTCTATTGCTTGCAGCTGTACTGGATAAGCTCGTTAAACCAATCACTGTTATGATTCTATACCCATTGATTGCCTTCTTATCCATGCTAAGCTTGTTCTTTGTTCAATCGTATCCAATTGTTATTATTATGACGTTTATCTTGGGATTATCTACTTCTGGTACCTTCCAATTGGCTATTACTGTGATGACACAATTCTTCGTCAAGAATAAAGGCACGACAACGTCGTATGTAAATATAGCAGGAAGTCTTGCTTTCATATTGATTCCTTTCATCTCCAGCTTCTTGGTGGGACAGGTGGGTATTTCGATGACACTTGTTTTGGATATGATCATTGCACTTCTGAGTGCATTGCTGGCAGCATTTGTGCTTGTTCGTGGCAAAAAAGTATTTCGTTAATAAATAAATATAATGTATAAGGAGTCTTTACAATGAATAATTACGATAAAAACCTTGCAAAAATAGATGCCAAAACAACCTTGGTTGGATTACTTGCTACACCGATTGGACATAGCGTTTCTCCACAAATGCATAATGTAGGTTATACAATAAGTGGCTTGAACTATGCCTATTTGGCTTTTGAGGTTGGACCGGACAAGTTGAAAGAAACCGTTGAGGGTATGAAAGCGATGGGCGTTGCAGGATTCAACGTATCCATGCCCAATAAAATTGATGTCATTCAGTATTTGGACGAGTTAGATGATACTGCGAAGTTCTCAAGAGCCAGCAATACGGTTGTAAACCAAAATGGCAAGTTGATCGGATATAATACCGATGGATTAGGTTATGTTAAAAATCTCGAAGAACATGGAGTCGAGTTACAAGGGAAAAAAGTAACTTTAGTTGGCTCTGGAGGTGCTGCAACACCAATCGCCATTCAATTGGTGCAGTCCGGGATTAAAGAGATCAGCATCTTCGCAAGAAATGACAAATTCTTCTCCAAAGCAGAAGAGAATGCAGCATACATTAACAACGAGATGAAAGACTTTGGCGTGAAGGCTAACGTTTACCCTTTAGAAGATAAAGAAACATTTCGTAAAGAAATCGCTGAAAGTGCTGTTTTGGCAAACGCCACAAGCTTGGGCATGAAACCATTAGACGAATTAAGTATCGTTGATGATATGACCGATGTATTGCGCAAAGATTTGATCGTGACAGATGTCGTATATAATCCTCGCAAAACCAAACTATTAACACAGGCCGAAGCAGCTGGTGCCCGAGCAATCAATGGTCTCGGTATGGTCCTATGGCAGGGCGCACTTGCTTATAAACTTTTTACTGGGGAAGACATGCCAATTGCAGAGGTTAAAGAAATCGTATTTGGTAAAGAAGTATAAAAAGAGATCAGGGTAAGTCATTATTTCGTAGACCAATTGTCTAGGAACAAGAAGAAGGTTGCATCGAAGCCGCTATTATTAGCGGCTTTTTTTCTATTTGTCGTAGTAAGGTTAGTCCAGCTTATAGGGTTCTAGAGGGATTGATGGCACATACCATTTTCATCAGCCAAGATTAAATAGTTTTAAAAATACATATCCGATGAGGGAAAGAACGATGGAGCCAATAAAGCCGGCTGCAAAAGCTTTTAGGCCCAATTGCCGAAACGTAACTGTATTTACACTGAGGCCCAGACCAGCCATGGCCATTGCAATCAGCATATAAGCCGCAAGAATGATTAGATTCGTCAAACCTGAAGGAATAACCTGCAGCGTATTCAGAGCACTCATCATGAGGAATCCGAAAATAAACCAAGGGATCGGGAGGCATTTCAGGCTTCTTTTATTCAACTTGATGTTTTCTGAGTTTTTGGAGCGATCCAAACGATTCGTCCAGAATCCGATCAAGATGGCGACAGGCACCAGCATAGCTACACGCGTTAATTTAACAATGACAGCCAGATCAACAGCATCTTGGCCCACTGGTTCTGCAGCTGCAATCACATGTGCGATTTCGTGCAATGTAGCCCCTGAAAACACGCCATATCCGGATGCAGACAAGTGTAGAAATGGATATAGAAGAGTGTAAACCATCGTAAAAATGGTTCCCAGAATCGCTACAGTAGCTGCACCAATGGCGGCTTCTTCGTCTTTGGCTTGGATCTGGGGTGCAATGGCTACAACTGCCGCAGCTCCGCATATCGCTGTTCCGCATGCAGTTAATAGCCCCAAACGTCTCTCGACGTGAAAAAATTTGGCAATGCCATACACAACAAAAATGGTTATGGTAATGTTCAGGAAGGAGATCAAGGCAACCTTGGGCCCCGCATGAAGAATATCCTTCAAATCCAGCCGCATGCCAAGCAAAATGATTCCATATCGCAGAAGCTTTTTAGCTGAAAAGGAAATTCCGCCCACTATATGATCAGGTACATTCCTGACCGCCCTCCAGATCATGCCAAACAAAATAGCAAGTACAAGCTGGCCCATGATGTGTAGAAAAGGTAAGCTGGCTACATATTTGGCAGCAAGGGCAAGCATTAGAGTAAGCCCAATTCCCAGCACAAACCCTTGTTTATTCTTTTTTTCTTGTAGCAAGACAGAAGTTGAATTCATGGATATCACGTCCGATTTCTTTATTTCTTGTTCACTTGTAACTATAATTAGTTATGATTGAAAAGAGAAATACCGGAATGAAATGCTGATCATAACGAATCATAATGATTGAAATGATATTTGGGGCTAAATACTATCAGGGAGATGCATTATATGATCGTGGAAAGCTTGAAAGTGTACATAACTGTAGTGGAACAGCGCAATTTTTCTAGAGCGGCAGAACTATTGCATTTATCGCAACCCGGTGTTAGCTTACACATTCGTAAATTAGAAAAGGAATTTGATGTAAAGTTAATGCATCGTTCGCCCAAATGGGTGAAACTGACGGAGGCTGGGGAGCTGCTATATGTACGTGCCAAGGAAATGGTGAATCTATACGAGTCGGCGAAATTGGATATTGCCAGATTACAGGATAATGTTAGCGGCTCATTGCAGATTGGGGCTAGTTTTACGATTGGAGAATATGTTTTACCTCGCCTGTTTTCGTCATTTGCCAGGCAATACCCTGAAGTGGCCATGGAAGTATTCATCGGAAATTCATCTCAAGTTGTTGAAGCTATTCGAGATAATCATATGGATTTTGGTTTGATTGAAGAGGACATTGAGGCCCAAGATCTGAACGTGACACCATTCATGAAGGACGAATTGATTATTGTGGCAGCGGAAGGATATCCTCTTAACGCTTCGGTGAATGCGGATCTGGAACAATTGCAAGATCAAGTGTGGATACTTCGCGAGATGGGTTCAGGAACCAGATCGTCTAGTGATCGATTTCTGGCTCAGACGGGACTCCGGGTAAACCGTTCATACGTGTTCAACAGCAGTCAGGGCGTCAAAGAAGCGGTGTTCTCTGGATTAGGCATCGCCATGTTGTCCCGCTGGGTTGTAAAAAGGGAGTTATCCGCTGGCATGTTGAAGGAAATCACCATTCCAGATATCCACATCGAACGAAACTTTTCCTTAGTTCGCCGGATAGGTCATATTCCTACCAGAGCAAACGAGGTTTTCGCGGAAAGACTGCTGAAACTGGATGGTCATTTTATTTGATCTAAATCAATAACAGCGACAGGTGAGACAACGTAAAGAGCCGTGCATACTTGCATGGCTCTTCATTGTCTGATTCAAGTAAAAGTATAGATGTTACACAACGGGCTCACTCTGCTTTTTGAAATACTGTTCAATGACCAATTCAAGTACAGGCCCCGGCTCTGCACGCTGTAACTGGGACGTATCACCGAATTCCATGCGGTAAGGCTGCTCGGCACTGCTTGGAATCCAATAGGGCAAGGATTTGCCCGTGGAATCCAGTCCATTGGGATCACCTGTCGCGATAAAATTGGACAGATAATTACACATCTGGCGTGCCAGGTCATAATGCTTACCGATGAAAGGGCGCCAGCATTTGGCGAGAGTCTCGAAGAAAAACCACAGATCAACGGAATGGAACGTGCCTGGCTGATCCCAGCCCGGAATCTCCGCGTCGAAATTATAATAATATAGTGGTGTCTCGGAAGGATGACCACTATTGGAGCGAATAACAAGTTGAATCGCATGCTCAATCATGCGGATCGATGCCTGCTGCAATACATGATCGAGATCGCCAGTATCGGCTCCACAGCGCTGCAAAAAGGTGGGGGCGTCCTCTCCAAACAGTTCAGTCGCCGTTTGCTTCAGTTCCTCCATACTGCTTACCGCAGGCTGGGTCCAAAACTCGGAAGAGGTATGCCCAAGCATAACGGGAACGAGTTCGCGCTTATGCTGTATGAAACGAATGAACGGATCACCTGTACAGAACTGATCATCGATGACTGTTCCCCAGAAGCTTTGATATTCCAGGATTTTATCCCGCAACGTGACGGCGTCCAGCTGTCTGGCTTCATCTAAACTGGATACGCCCAGAAAACGGAAAAAATCAACGCCCTTCTGCTCGGCATCCCGCAGTGTGCCGCGGACAGAAGGTACGCGCACATTGGGATACAGTTCGGTCGCAATTCCACTCATGATGACAGCTCGCTGGAACAGGCCTTTGTTCTGCGGGGAAGTCATCTGACTTAGCACACTGCCGCCGCCTGCAGATTGTCCACCGATTGTTATCTGATCCGGGTCACCGCCGAAGGCAGCAATGTTACGCTTCACCCAGGCCGTACCTGCCTGCTGATCCAGATGTCCAAAGTTCGCAGGTGCTTGTGGGGATTCAGCGCTAATCTCGGGGTGGCACAGGAAACCAAACGCATTCAGACGGTAATTGACGGTAACCACGACGATTCCCCTGCGGGCAATGCGCTCACCATCAAATTCCATTTCAGCAGTATGACCCACCTGAAGCCCACCGCCAAAATACCAGACAAACACAGGCAGCTTCTCATCCGTTCGTTTGGCAGGTGTCCACACATTCAAATATAGACAATCCTCACTCATCGGCAGATCGGGATCAACAGACCACTCTCGCGTATAGATGTTATTATCGTCAATGACGGTTGGGGCCTGCATAGAGGTGGGGGCAAAATCAAAAGCTTGCAGCACCCCATCCCAATCGGATGCAGGTTTTGGTGCACGCCAGCGGTTCTGGCCTACAGGTGGGGCGGCGAATGGGATACCTTTAAAGCTTGTTACACGTGGGTCTGCGGCAGGCAGTCCCTGAACTTGGCCATTTTCTACCTGAACGATTCTAAGCAACACAACATTCTCCTCTCTGAATTGAGCATTTTTATTCATGTCGATCCAAGATGTTTGTGGTTGCGCTTACATATAGCTGTTGGGTTATGAGACCACTATCTCGATCATAAGCAACTTGAAAGGTAGTTTCTAGCTTCAAAATAAATCAAAAACTCCACAAAATCATATATAATGACTGGTATCAAGAAGGGAGGAGCTGGATGTGGACTCATTATGGACAGACGGGAGCAGGGCGAGTCAGGTTTATTTTATAAGCGGCGCCCATAAACCCGTCAATCTTCACCAGTGGGGACCGGGCGTGCGTGACGTTTATGCGCTGCATTATATCATGCAAGGGCAGGGTACACTGGAAACCGGGGGCCAGCAATTTCGGCTGGGTGCCGGAGAGAGCTTTATTATTTTTCCGCAAAAAGAAATCTATTACTACCCCGATCCGGCCGATCCTTGGGAATACGTATGGATGGAGTTCAACGGACGAGACGCAGGACGACTTATAGAGTTGACACAGTTTTCGGTCCAGCATCCCGTACTGCCAGCTGCGCCGGAAACCTTGGAACCCTTGTTTCACTTGGCCTGGAATGCAGGGGCATCCCCCAGTGAAGTGTTAAGGGCGGATGCACGTTTACACCTGTTATTATCCTATTACATGGAGTACTTCCCACGCGAGACGCAGGAGGAAGCCAGAGATTATGTGTGGCTGGCGAGGACCTATATTGAGCAGAACTACTGGAAATCGACCTTGACGGTTGCGGAGATTGTACAGGCCGTGAATCTGGAGCGAAGCTACCTGTTCCGCAGGTTCAAAGAAGCTACAGGCGAATCCATCTCGGCGTATATCACAGCATGCCGTATCCGGCGGGCCTGTGAGCTACTGAAGTCTTCCAGATTGTCGATTCAATCCATAGCCTATTCGGTTGGTTATAATGATCCGCTTTATTTTTCGAGAGTATTCAAAAAGGCAACATCGTATACACCATCAGCCTACATGCTGTTACATCAGAAACAAGCAGAACATTAAGGGAATACGGTCGGTACACTAACGCATAGACAGATTACATATTGCTTTTATCGAAAAAGCGCACAGTTCCCGGATTCACGGAAGTAACGAATCAGCTTCTCAATCGGATCCCGCCCGCAATTCAGCTTCACACCGAGACAGTCGATACAGAGGAATTGCTGAGCTGTGCGAGAGACCAATTTGAGATAAATTCCCACATCATCGGACAAGAGCGGAACCTGACAAGTAGTGCACAGCCTACTCTGTGCCATTTATTTCACCAATTTGGCTCGCACGACGAGACAATCATGGGCCCCAACCACCGGTGCATAACGCTCGCGGAATACACCCAGCTCCTTGTGTTCCCAGCAATCGTAGAGTGACAGGGAATAACCCGCAGCGTGAGGTAGGCCCATATCCCAGAATTGAAGGGACAGCTCGCGTTGACTGTCACTCAGGTTGAAGAATCCGATGGCAAGATCGCCGTCTGTCAGCACCTTCACCAGCATGAATACATCATCTGTATGGAACCATTGAGGCTCGGGTTTGATGCGATAGGCTCCGCGTGCCTCCGCATCCTGGTTGATGGCAAGCAGGTCAGGGTTCAACAAAATATCCTTGGTGGCCTGATTGGCCTTGCGTACATCGCATCCAATCATGAGTGGTGATCCCATCATGGACCAGAGCGAGAAGTGCGTTTTGTATTCCGTGTCGTTACAGCCGCCAATGGTTCCAATAAAGTCGTTGTTGCTTCCGCCGTACATGCCAACGATGAGCATGTCCATGTCATTATGGCAGAAGGAGCCAGTGTAGCTTTGTTTCCCGAGCTGGGACAGCGCCAGGTCCTTGACCGATTGCCAGTTGTCGCGAATGTCACCGGTGGAGCGATACATATGAGCCCCTGATTCACGAATCCACTCATATACGTTGTCCTCTCCCCAGTTGCAGGCAGAGAACAGGATATCCCGCCCGCAGTTTTTGAGTGCAAGGCTCATGCGCTTGTATAACAGTTCACCTGAGATATGGCGCGGCTTGAAACAGTAGTCATATTTTAAATAATCCACGCCCCACTCGGCGAATAACGCAGCATCCTGGAATTCATGCTCGAAGCTGCCTGGATAACCTGCACAAGTATGTGTACCAACACAGGAATACATGCCAAATTTGAGACCTTTGTCGTGGATATAATCTGCAAGCGCCTTCATTCCGCTCGGAAATTTAGCGGGGTCTGGGACCAGATTGCCATCTGCATTTCGTTCCTTCAGACTCCAGCAATCATCAATGACGATGTACTCGTATCCGGCGTCCAGATAACCCTCCGTTACAAACACATCGGCAACATCCCGAATCAACTGCTCATTGATGTCCCACGTGAAGGTATTCCATGAATTCCATCCTAGTGCAGGGGCAAACCCCATTAACGAATGATTGCTCATCATCTCGCTTCCTTCCTTATCCTGGTTTCATAAGTTATGAATAGCGTAAATACAATTCATATTTCAAAATAACTACAATGAACTTAAACGATAAATGTGAAATCAGCCATAGCTTGACGTTGCTTCCATATGGACTGATGTTGTCCGGTAGGCTTAAATGAAGCAAACGCCAAGTACATTCATTTAATGAAATTTGTTGAACCATAAGAAACTGGAGTATAATGACCTTTGCGGATAGCATTTAGAAGGAATTCCTTGTTTGGTAAAAAACATATATAGAGTGGTTATAATTGCATTTGCAAAGATTGGACCCAACTATACATCACGATAATTCCTTGAAAGGGGACATCTGTTTTGGATGAGCAATTTTTAGATCTACTTGCTGAGAAATATGATACGGAAGAAAAAATCATAACAGAGATTATCAACCTTGAAGCGATCTCCAATCTTCCGAAGGGAACCGAGCATTTTGTCAGTGATTTGCACGGCGAGTTCCAGGCTTTTCAGCATGTACTACGAAACGGTTCAGGTACCGTTAAAGAGAAAATCAAAGAATTATTTCGTGAGGTTTGGACAGAGCAGGAAATTAATGATTTTGCGGCGTTAGTATATTATCCGGAAGAAAAAATAAAGCTGGTTATAGGGGACCTGAGCAATAAACAGGCTTTGAACCAGTGGTACAGACAAACGATTGAAAACATGCTTAAGCTTGTCTCTTATGCCTCTTCCAAATATACACGCTCCAAATTGCGGAAAGCTCTGCCGAAACAGTACGTATATATTATAGAAGAGCTTCTATACAAGACGGATACGACCAACAATAAGGATCCTTATTACGAGGAAATATATCGGCAGATTATATCCTTGGGTCAGGCGGACAATCTCATTATCGGCCTTGCTTATACGACCCAGCGTCTGGTGGTTGACCACCTTCATGTGGTTGGCGATATTTATGACCGGGGGCCGGACCCCGATAAAATTATGGATACGTTAATCAACTACCATTCTGTAGACATTCAGTGGGGAAACCATGATGTGCTCTGGATCGGCGCCTATGCAGGTTCTCTGGTCTGCCTTGCCAATATTATCCGAATCTGCGCGAGATACGACAATCTGGACATCATCGAAGATGTATACGGAATCAATCTTCGCCCACTGTTAAACCTGGCGGAGAAATACTATGAAGATAATCCATCTTTCAGACCTAAGCTGCAAGGCGGCCATAACGTATCGGAGCAGGAAATTCTGCAGATCACCAAGATTCACCAAGCCATTGCCATGATCCAGTTTAAACTTGAAATCCCGATTATCAAAAGACGCCCAGACTTTAATATGTCTGAAAGACTTCTGCTGGAGAAGATCGATTATGACAAAAATGAAATCAACATCTGCGGAAAAGCGTACCAGCTGGAAAACACCTGTTTTGCAACCGTAAATCCGCAGAACCCTGAACAATTGCTGGAGGAAGAACGCCAGGTGATGGAAAAGCTGCTGTTCTCCGTTCAGCATTCCGAGAAGCTGGCCCGGCATATGAATTTTCTTATGAAAAAGGGCAGCCTTTATTTAAAATACAATGGAAATTTGTTGATCCACGGCTGTATTCCTTTGGATGAAGAAGGAAATATGGAAGAAATGCAGATTGAAGACAAGACGTATGCGGGCCGTCAGCTGCTTGATGTTTTTGAAGATAACTTACGTTACGCCTTTGCGCATCCGGAAGAGACAGATGATCTGGCGACGGATATGGTATGGTACATCTGGACAGGGGAATGTTCCTCGCTCTTTGGCAAGAGAGAAATGACCACTTTTGAACGGTACTTTATCCAAGATAAGGAAGCGCATAAGGAGAGAAAGAACCCTTATTACCATTTACGTGAAAAGGAAGAGATCTGTCGAAAGATCTTGCAGGAGTTTGATTTGAATCCGGATCATGGACATGTCATTAACGGACACACGCCAGTTAAAGAAATTCGTGGAGAGAGCCCTGTTAAAGCAAACGGGAAAATGGTCGTCATTGACGGTGGTTTTTCCAAAGCTTATCAATCCACAACGGGCATCGCCGGATATACCTTGCTGTACAATTCCTTTGGCATGCAGCTCGTCGCTCATCAGAAATTTAATTCAAAAGAAGATGTGCTATGTAACGGAACGGATGTGTTATCTATAAAAAGACTGGTGGACAAAGAACTGGCGCGGAAACTGGTGAGGGAAACCAATATCGGGGAGAAGCTGCTGCAGAAGATCTCCAATTTGACGGATTTACTGGAATATCGCTCCATGAAATGAACTATTGCTAACCGTACTCACCCGGATCATACCGTTTGAGTGCAAATTTGACGTAGTCGCTCGTATTGGGCAGGGAAGTCATCATACCCTGCCTGTGCGAGCTTTTCTTTTTGTAGGTCGATCTAACACGAGGCAGGGTATAGTGAAGGTTGGGTGACGGGTTATCATCATATTCACTATAAATCAGATAAAGCACCTATAAAATCTATGTTGATATCTGTACTAATTTTCACGATCGGCAGGACCGATTGAAAATGGTGGGGTGAGTCCAGAAAAGTCACCAGCTAAGCTTGCTAGAGGCTTCCAACTATTAATTTCAATTTTAAAATCTCCTCCATAAACTGAATGATCCACCTGCACGTGTTCAACAGTTCCAAGAATCAGATGATCTTCTCCCACAGGAATAATTCGATCCAGCTTAAGCTCAAAAGCAATGGGTGCTTCGAGCACACTTGGCACATTGACTGTCTTGGAGATTTTAGGCGTGACACCTGCATACTCAAACTCATTCATTTGTGGCTCGAGATTAGCAGACGAACGCTGCATTGCTTCGCCTAAAGATTCAGGTACCATATTAATAACAAACTCGCCAACCTCACGAATATTGGTAAGTGTATCCTTAATTGTACCAGCTCTCTCTCCTACACCGGGTCCGATAGAGAGTAGCAATGTAGGCGGGGTGCGAGAGGCAATTGTGAAAAAACTAAAGGGAGCTAAGTTAAGAAACCCCTCTTTACTTATAGAGGAAACCCACGCGATTGGTCTGGGTACAACTGCGGCAATCATTAATTTATACATTTCTTGCTCGTTTACATCGGTGTTAGTAAAATGAAGTGAGTCATATCCTGGCATAACGATTCTATTGTCCTTTCATGAATTTATTTACTTGCTTACATACTCTAGTAAGTATAAACACGTGCTATAAGAATAATATAGTACGCACTTTGAAGTGCGTACTTACATTTAGGGAAGTGATTTTGATGAGCAATGACTCCGAACTTAGTGGAACCAATAACCTCCTAACTCCATTTGACTACACGTTAAGCGTGTTGGGCGGAAAGTGGAAGATGAAAATCATGTATCAAATAGCATGCCAAAAAATTTTACGATACGGTGAACTCAAGAGAAGTATTGTGGGGATCTCTCATAAGGTGCTCAGTTCTCAATTGAAAGAGTTAGAAGAAAGCGGGATTGTCAACCGGGTGGAGTACTCACAAACACCCCCAAAAGTCGAATATTCTCTAACTCCAAGGGGGGGAACTCTCATGCCGATTCTTGAGGAAATGTGCAAATGGGGGATGCACAATCTCCCCGATGAAAAGCGAGAAAATTTTCAGCAGTAAAATTACTTAACACGTCATTCCAGATTGAACGATGAAACGATTGAGGAGGGAAGTGGATTTGAATCTTAAAGATTTCCTAGTCATTAAAAGAGCAACCGATAGCTTGGGAGAAGGAGAAATAAAACCCTATTTTCAATTTATGCTGGCCAAAATCAAATTGATGAAGCAGCAAGAGAGAACAAGCGAAACCGTAGCTCACGAACTGATTGAACTATATGATGAGCTGATGGGTCTTCAAGAGAAGAAAGTCTTCTGGTCCCCTGTACCGACTTGTACTCATGTCCATATCGTGATTGGAGAATCCTTTGCAGGCAGTATGAAACAAGCTTTAAGAGGACTCGGTTTCGAAGAAACGCACAAGGTTATAACGTTGCCGGAGAATTACGCTATTGGTCCGCTTGGTCTAGACTCGGCAGAAGGACGTATGGAACGCAGCAATTGGTTCAGGAATAACATCATCGGTGGATTTGAAGATTACGATGAATTCGAAAATGAATACAATGAGATTCTAGACAAATTTAATCTAATACCAGAAGAAGCGGAGATCGTTGTTTGGACTAGTAGCAATGCTTGTGAGCAGATAGGCTTACGCCATGCGGTTCACTTACTTCACAGCAAACCTAATGCTATTTCGTTATATGATGCTTGTGCAGTCTGTGAAAAACTTTACAACCGGCCTGATGCATCCATTCATTACAGGTACTCAGGAGAGATCCCTTCTGAAAAGCTGCGGGAAGTAGTCAGCAGACTAGATGACAAGAGTAGATTAAATTCTGCTGATATTACACGTCTGGAAAAAGAATGGAAGGTCATCACGGAGCAGTCAGAAACTTTACGTATTTGGCTTGACCAAGCTGTGCTTGAAGTACGAGCAGATTATTATGATGAGTACCTGTTAGAGAAATTAGATGATCTTAAGCCACCTGCGGGTGACAAGGATTTCTTAAAATCAGCCCGTCTCATTGGAGAGGCAATCGGGTACTGTGAACAATATATCGGAGATTCTTATTTTGAATATAGGCTGCGGGAACTTATCTATAATGGAGTTCTTGAAATTAAAGGTGTACCCGCAGGGATGCGATTTTACAGCATCAGACGCAAGCAAAAAAGGAAAGTGGATTTATAGCGATTAATTATTATACTTTAGGATGGGAATTGGAGCATCGATTCCGTGGACAAAAACATATATTGTATGTAAATTCGCCAGTAAAACGTTTTTTTGGCTTCAAGCCTCTTTTTAATTTCGGAATGCACTTTGTTCTGCAAGTTGTCCTTTCATCCAGAGAAGGGACATTTTTATTTCAATACGCACTGCTGCGACATTCTATGTCGTACCATGACCTCTATAATAACGGTGAACACACAAACTACATTGAAAAGAGGTTCACACCATTGGCAAAAACCAAAAGAGGACGCGTCTTGTGGAATATTCCTTCCCGGGGGCGGGGAACATGTCCGGTATGCAGCAGCACACGTATAAAACTGTTATATTCGCAAACGAAAACAGATGGGACAAGTCTGAAAGTATGCAAGAAATGTTCCAAAGCTGTGCAAACCAGAGTGGATAGAGCAACCGTATAACGTAGCAGGCCTGTTCTTCGGAGCGGGCCATTCGTTTGGTATAATGGGTTTACGTTTTGCATTGTGGGAACAATTGGGGGTCTGTAATGATGAGTAATATGCATCGTATTCACTGGTTTGACGAGCAGATTCGAAGCGGACGTTTTCCGAACAGCAGCTGGCTTGCCCGTGAATTTGAAATATCCCGACGTCAGGCACAGCGCGATATTGAATATATGGCGATTTCATTACGTGCCCCTTTACTATATCTTGCGAAATATAGAGGGTATTGTTATGAGGACCAGACCTATCGCTTACCCCATTTATATATGACAGAAGAAGAACAGAGCGTCCTTAAGTATTTGGCTCATCGTTATCGGCATTTTAATCACGAACAATCTGATGTGGTAAAGCGTGTGGCACATCTGTTAGAGCGATTTACGGCTGAAGAGCAGAAGATATTAAGCCGTCCACTTCCCACATTCGCTGCATCGCCGAAGCTTCTTCAGCACTTTGAATTATTATCCCATGCCATAACAGAATCACTTAAAGTACATATCTATTACAGAGACTTTTCCGGAGAAAGGCAGTTTCCTTGGTGTCCATTGAAGATCATATCCCAGTACAATGCTGATTACGTCATTGGCTATGAAACGGATCCTGTACAGCAAAGTGCCCTACGGCTGGAGGGTATCGTTCATGTCCGATTGACGGATCAAACATTCGAGTGTAATTCAGACATGCAGCTCAGTGGATGGGAAGAACCTCTGCCTGTTCGAAAACCGTTTATAGCTGAGATTCGTCTGAAAGAAGTGCAGCAAACAGAGCAGTGGCAAGGGTACCCCATTCGGGACAAACAGGATCAGATCCACGCTATTGAATTTTATGACACAGAAGCTTTCATGCAGCAATTATTTATAAGTGAGTGGGAGGAATTAATATCTCCCGGGTGGCTAAGACGCAGGATGCAGAGCCATGCAGATACAATACTTAACAGACTTCAAAATTCAAATCATGCTCAAGTGAAGTAAAGACCATGGAGGGAGATCTTATCTTGGCCGAAGTACAGTTAAACAACCTGGTGGTAAAGCGAGAGTCTAAATCATTTGTGGATAGTCTGCATGCTATATTGACCCATACAGGTCAGTTTCAAGGTGCAAAATATTTGCTCTCTGGGTATACGGGAATGGCTTTTAAACTTTCGGTGCATCGCAGGCTTCTTCCCATGTCGGTAACTGCGTATGGACAATGGGGAGAAGCACACCGCCCTGGAATTGACAACCTGGGAATATTCACAATCTGGGATGGAGGACGTACACGCCATTCTACATTCGATTATTATCAGCTAGATGCAGTGCAATGGGTAAAGCGAAGTCTGGACGAGGGAAAAGGAGTAATCTATTGGATTCCGGAGTTCGGGGTTATCCATGGATATGATGACGAAGATTGTATCTTTTACTTACAAGATGGGTCGAGTAAGGAGCCTCAGATTTTGCTATATGACAATTTCGGGCTAAACTTCACAGGTTTCTGGTATTGTCAGATCTTTGGTGAGCAGATTCCAATACCCAAACAGGATATGTTGTTGGAATCCTTACGACTTGCTATCGAGGATTGGGATATCCCTTATCGACTATTACCAGATCAAAACATCGCTTCTGGCCGATTGGCATATGACGTATGGGTGCAAGCTCTACGAAGTGGAGATTATGATCCATCTGGGGCAACTTATCTTTTAGAATCTTATTGTCATTCTCGAAATGAAATTCGAATGTACCTGCAGGATATGCAAGGAATATGGGATGAGCTGGACCAAGCTTATTCATGTTATGACCAGCTTGGAACGTTAATTCACCAGATGAGGGGATTCATGATTCAGCAGGAGGACAAATGGACCCTGGAGCTGGATGCAGCGGAAAAACTGGCACAAGTTCTAATGGATGCGAAAGCACTAGAAGAGCAAGCGGTTCATTTTTTTCGCATGATATCCGTAAATTTCCCTGATCGTAAGCGCTCTACTGTGCCACGATGGGGAGCACACTCGGCAAGATAGACAGAGGGAGGAAGGATAATGACAAAACAAGTTTATCTGGACTTGATTCAAGCCAAACAAACCCCGTATTCTAAGGATCCAAACAGCATGGGCTCCTATGCAGATGTGATGCACCGCATTTTAATACATAAGAAGTGGACAGAATTCCCTCGTCACATGATTGCGGGTATGACAGCAACTGTATTTCGATTGGTCGTAGATCGGCGTCTGACCGAAGAATCCATCTCAGCCTACAACTGGATGGCAGAAAACTTTGTAGCTGCTGATTTCATTGGAGTAACGGCCAGTCAGTCAGCAGGGTTTTCATTTGCACCGACGTTTCCTCTGTATCAAAAACAGGCATTGGTGGACATTAAGACATCCATTGATCGGTGTGTGGGGGCCATAGTATGGCATGACCAATTTGTTATTGCTGCCGGGTATGATGATGTGGAGCAAGTTTTGCTCATCTGTAACTGCGAAGGACATGACGTTACTCGTTTGCCTTACGATTCTTTTGGGCGAAATAGTACGCCTTATTGGTATTATCAAGTGCTGGAATCCTGTAGAGCGGTAGATTTATGGGAGGTCTGCAAGGAATCGTTGATTCAGGCCGTCTACAAATGGGAAATCCATGATTACATGCTGCCACCTCAAGATTATGCCTGCGGATCTGCTGCATATTCTGCCATTGCTTTAGCACTGGAAACAAGCGTTTATGATCCGAGGCAAGCTGCTGCAGTCCTCCGATATTATTGCAAATCAAGAGAGAATATTGCCTCCTATGTTGCAGGTCTTGGATACCTCTCTGACCAGATGGTTCAGGTCATTCAAGAATATACTTCCTTGTCAGATCTTTATTTGGAGATGATTCGTTGGGTTGATCAGTCCAATTTATGGGATATAAAAGAACCGGGGTGTGTTCAGTCTGTGATAGCGCTTCTACATCAAGCGAGAGAAACGGAACAACGTGCCATTGATGCCATTAAGCAGGCCTTTCCTGAAACCATCAGCAATCGTTTTAAAGATGTTGGACTGAGATAGCACTGTCATCATGCTGTGAATAAAAACCGAACCGAGCTCGTTGAAGCCTGGGAGGTTTTTTTGCGTTTATCTGGGATCGTAGGTAATTAAATATGGAGGCTTTTTTTTAGTTATCAGTAACAAGAAATTTTGTTCCTGAGCTTGGTCTGAAATTGACAAAAGTACATATAACAAGTAATATCTAAATAAAGAATCTTAAATCTGAGATATATAAAATGGAGTGAGAAACAATGAATAATTTTCGATATCAAGCATGTCTTCATTTCATTCAAATGTCAAAAATGATTCAGGACCAATTTCGGAGCGAGTTAAAGAAAGCAGACCTCAATTTCACGGAACTTTCTGTGTTAGTATCGCTTGAACATGAAGAGAAACAAGCAATTCAACAGATATCTCAACATGTATCTTTGACTAGTGGTGCTTTGACGTATATCTTGGATAAATTGGAGAATAAAAAGCTGCTAGCACGGATCCCTTGTCATTCGGATCGTCGAGTGATATTTGTACAACTAACGGATAAAGGCAGACACTTGATAGATTGTATACTCCCCAATCTGTATGACTTGGCTGATACTCAGTTCAATTCGTTAACGATGGATGACGCTGATAAACTTGAAAAGTTGGTAACGAATATGGGGACCGTCGGATAATACATCCAGCATATGGCTGAGATCAGTTTGGAACTTGCAGGGTGAAAACTTGTATGAATATAGCCTGGATGGCAAAAAATTTATTAGCTTCAGTGAAGTCTATCCATTGGAATGGGGACACGATCGGGGAAAACCGAATTGGGATATATAACCTGAACCTCGAAACACAACAAGGTTATATGGATGTAGAATTCTTCATTTACGAGTCCTGAAATAGTCTGCTTTTGCATCGGATGGTTAAGAAAACGAAGAATGTTGATCTGGCAGATCAACATTCTTTTTGCACATTACAATATGGTTTACAGATCAATCTTCCAGTTTCCCATCATCTTGGCGACTTCCGGATCGTGATACGATAAGAAAAGACTCTTCCGAGTATCAAGGGCCGTAATTTGTTCAATATCCTCGGTATCCAACTCAAAATCGAAGATGTTGAAGTTTTCGACAATCCGCTCTTTTTTCACTGATTTCGGAATTACAACGATTCCACGCTGGACAAGCCAGCGCAGCACGACCTGCGCGACAGATTTACTGTGTTTTGCAGCAATGGATATCAGCACTTCGTTGCCAAACATGTTATTAAGCCCTTCAGCGAACGGAGCCCACGACTGATGTTGAACTCCTTGTTCTTTCATAAAGGTGGCACTCTCGGTTTGGTGATAGAACGGGTGAGTTTCGACCTGGTTAACAGCAGGCACGATCTCATTATGCACGATAAGGTCCATCAGACGGTCGGGCATGAAGTTACTAACACCGATCGCCTTGATTTTACCTTCATGGTACAGCTCTTCCATTGCACGCCAAGCACCGTAGTAATCACCAAACGGCTGGTGTATGAGATACAAATCGAGATAATCCAACTGCAGCTTATTTAAGGATTTGTTAAAAGCAAGCTTAGCATTCTCGTAACTGGCATCCTGGACCCAGAGCTTTGTCGTGATGAACAGTTCTTCACGAGGCACGCCACTGCGCTTGATCGCACGTCCCACCGCTTCCTCATTTAAATAACCGGATGCAGTGTCGATCAACCGATAACCAGCCATCAGCGCTTCATATACTGCATTCTCACATTCTTCAGCATCCGGAACTTGGTAAACACCAAAGCCGATAATCGGCATTTTTACCCCATTATTTAATGTTACGGTTTGCATAGTATTCCTCCTAATATTTAAATGTAATATGCAATAGCCCTAGATTCGAAATTGGGCACCTCAACAGGGCGTTCCCTTCAAGGTCGAGTTGCATTACAATGAGCCTATCACCTTCGTGTTACACGAAGGCAAGCATACTTTGGAATTTATATTTATCAAGGAGGTTTTCTCATGCACACCGTCAAAGAGGCCGCGCAGATCACAGGACTCACCGAGCATGCTATTCGCTTTTATACAGATAAAGGCTTGGTGCCAAGTGTACAGCGCAATCAGAATAATATTCGAATGTTTGACGAAGAATCAATCAACTGGTTACATGGCATCAAATGTCTCAAACAATCCGGGATGCCAATTGAAAATATTAAAATGTATGTTGATTACTGTCTCGAAGGAGATTCAACGATCCCACAACGGTACACACTTATGATGGAGCATAGAGAGGCAGCTCTTGCTAAGTTTGAAGAAGCCAAACAGCACTTAGCGCATTTGGAAGAAAAGACAGCTCTATATCAAGCAATAATGGAGAACCGCTCCCTAGACACAACCAATCCCGCTAACTGGAATCGAATTAAACATATGCATGGAGACGTATTTTACGCTTCCTCTGCTGTTGATCTATAATGAACAAAAACGCAGGTCAAAGTGCAGGTGCGAAATCAAGTATAGTCTCAAACATGAATTCCATTCTAGGTCAGTATACTTTTAGCGAGCAGTCATCGACCCATGAATTGATAGAGTTTACGTACAATCACTGCTGGGTTTGATACCACTCGCTGGCTTCAAATATGTAAAATCCCGCAAAGCACTCGAGATGAAAACACAGGAATGGTTGATATCCATCTATCTTCAGGCCAATATAAGTGTTACTTCTCTCATTCTAGCCATGTAGTTGTGCTGGAAGAGTCCAAATATCGGAGTTATAGTCGACAACTTTATTTTCCGCGCCTAATATTTTTTTATCTAAACCTAGAAAAAAATCCCTTTACAATCATTTACAGTAAGTTATAATACAATCAACAAGTGGGTTACTTTACAAAAAACTGAAATGTTGTAATTCCTTTTTTTTGCAATCATGTAGTCACCCTCGACTCGTCCATTTTGAGTTACTTATTACATAATAGATACCGGAGGTATGGTTATGGTCAAGAAGAAAATGTCCACAACTCTCAACGCAGCTTTAATCGTTTCTATGCTGGCTGCTGGCGTGATCGTCGCGATCCAAGGTACCACAACGTTAGAGGTAGCGAAGACAGCAGGGGACAAAAAGGTTGAAGTTATTAAATGAATAAGCTGGGTGCGGCTCTAGTAGTCAATTAGGGAGTATTCGAAGCACCTGATGTGAAATTCAAGCGGAATCAAAAGACACTAGAGTGGCAGCAGCTCAAGATAAGAGTGAACAAGTATAATGAATAAATTAACCTCAGCTCGGTAAACCTGCTGAGGTTTTTCTTTATTGGGTGGAACAGAGTGCGACGACAATTGCCCTTTTTAAATTTGCCTCTCAGGCGACATCAAGTGCCTAAACATAAGTCCCAGCTTTAAGAGCAGCAGATGATCGGTATTCTTCAAATCCAGATTCAGCAGCCCCGAAATTTTCTCGAGCCTGTACAGCACTGTGTTGCGATGGATATATAGCTCACGTGCAGTTTCATTCACTTGGCCGTTGTTGGCGAAATAGGCTTCAAGTGTGTGCATCATCTCACTGGTGTATTCCTCTTCTTTGTCCATGAGTGGACGGAATAAATAAGAGCAATACCGGACCATAACCTCCTGCGGAATATGCTTGAAGAGATAAATAAACTCCAGGTCAGCAAACATGACAATCGGTTCGCTTAAACCAAGCTCCGTACTGATTCTCTCAGCATCCCTGCACTCCCGGAAGCCGTCGATGAACTCCTCCATGCCCGTTCTCACTTTACTGATAAAACATGTCCTTGTTCCGTGGTCCCATGAATGCATCAAATCCGCATACGAACGTACGGAATCCTCATACTTCCTTCGATCCTTGGCCTCTTCTTCTAGAAGGGGGAAGAGTGAATATATGCGGTTCATCACATAAAAATGATGGGATTCCAAGGAGGACGTTTTGGGATGGTCCTGAAGCCTATTCTGAATCTCCCTCAGTTTGCGCCTCTGACTTTCATGGTCCCAAGCATCCGCTCTTGTGGAAGATACCATGCATACGTAGGGTGTGCTCCAGAATGTGCTTCCCAATGCTTCGGCAAATTCGAGCACCGTTTTCAGAGAGGCATTCCCCTTTAAGTAACGTTCCATGGCCATGCCAAGACGACTGCCTGCCGCAGTAGCCTCCTGATTCTGGATGACCTCCAGATGATAGGAAAGAATGACGGCAGCTTGGTGAAAAATGCCCTCCATTTCATGTGCTTCCAGCAGATTTTCAGTTTGTATCAGCAAGTAACCGTATGACTTTCCGTTTTTCAGCAGGGGGACCCGATACAAGAGGTTGCTCGCCGACTTGTAAAACCGATTGTCCTGATTCCAGGGCCAATCGCTCAACAGCTCCATATCGGAACAGCGTGTCATATTATACAAGGTCTGTCCGTCAGAGGTAACGATGGCTAAAGGAACCCCTAAAATGCTTGTGATACTTTGAAAATAATTGGTGTACTCATCCGCCTGCATCGCAAAATCAACCAGCTTCTTCTGCGTTTCAAGCAATTCATTCAGTCGGCGGGTATCGCGTTGGAACTCGGATTGGTAGAGAGCGGTGATCTGCTCGGAGAAGGTAAACTCAAAAGGCAGCTCAATTAGGGGCAAAGCCAGCCGATCGGCTTCCAGCAGGGCTATCTCTGGTATTTCCGCCCAGTATCGACCAAGCTTGATGCCAAGCCCGGAGGCCCCACGTTCATTCAGCTTTTGCAGCAAATTAACAAATTCCTCGGGTGAATCCCTAATCGCGTAAGCTGTAGTCAACAAGAGTTCCCCTTCTTTCATCCAGTTGATCACATCCGGCGCATCCATCAAATTGATGGAGCTAATCGTTCGAGAAATTCCTTTTTTACCGGCTGCCAACTTCCCTTCCGATAACGGGTACACTGCCAACGCATCTTCTATAGTTAAATGCATGTCAATCATTCCTCCTAAACGATACATATCTGAATCAGGTACCGGACGCCACGTAACTTTTTAAGCAATTATATAGGGTCTTGTCGAATTCCTGCAATCCCCATTGTTATATATATGTCATATAAGATGACCGAAAATATAGATTATTCTGTTTTTGAACCAACGTAAAGCGTATACCGTTAGATAAAAAACCAAAATTGTGTAAGGAATATTTACATGTATATTTTTTGGCTTTATGATAGGACACAACTT
The DNA here is from genome assembly GCF_040546835.1 of Paenibacillus sp. PvP094. Lineage (NCBI taxonomy): Bacteria > Bacillati > Bacillota > Bacilli > Caryophanales > Paenibacillaceae > Paenibacillus > Paenibacillus sp. PvP094. The sequence continues at coordinate 5,053,538 of NZ_JBEPOM010000001.1, forward strand.
CAAAGAGAAGAGGGGATTCAGATGCAGCTCACCCAAAATCAACAGGCAGCGGCCCAAAAGGACAGCCGTTCCATGCTTGTAATCGATGATGTCGGCAAAATCTACCCCAATGGCACTGTAGCTGTGCAGCATGCAAATCTGCATGTGGGGGAAGGAGAATTTCTATGTTTTGTCGGTCCTTCCGGTTGCGGGAAATCTACCATATTCAATATGATTGCCGGTTTGACGGAACCGACCTCCGGTCATCTGACTGTGCTAGGTACTTCCCCAAAGGAAGCACGTAAACAGAATGAAATTGCCTTTGTATTTCAGGAGCATACCCTGCTACCGTGGGCCAAGCTGATTGATAATGTCACCATGCCTCTTACTTTGCGTGGCGTATCCAAAAAGGAGCGGATTACCGAAGGCGAGCGGGTTTTAGAGTTGGTAGGTCTGAAGGATTATATGAAGGTGCTGCCCCGTGAGTTGTCAGGCGGAATGAAGATGAGAGTATCTATTGCACGAGCGTTAATATCTCGTCCCAAGCTGCTGTTAATGGACGAACCGTTTGGTGCTCTTGATGAAATTACCAGGCAGACGCTGCAGAATGAACTGCTAAATATTTGGGAACAGGACAAGAAGATGTCGGTTCTGTTCATTACGCATAACGTGTTCGAAAGTGTGTTCCTATCAACAAAAGTCGTAGTGATGACGCCTCGTCCCGGTAAAATTTCGGATTTCATTGATATTCCGTTTGCCTATCCGAGGGATGATGAATTCCGGACCCAGCCTGAATTCGGTGAATATGTACGCAGCGTGTCCAATGTACTAAAACATTGATAGCCAGAAATGAGAGGAGAGGGAAGCAACATGGAAGAGATGGTAGCTAATCCAGCCGTTGAAACGACACCAGGCATCCGAGCTTCTGGGAAGGACAATGTCCGCAGCCATCATCCGGCAGAAGAGAGCCCAGTCATTGGACTGCTGAAAAAAATTCTGCCGCCAATCGTCGTGTTTGTCCTGTTTATCGGTGGATGGGAATTAATCGTGCGGATACTCGGAATGCCCCCATATATCTTGCCCAAGCCATCCGATATTGCCGCAGCCGCAGCTGAGAACAGCGCGAATCTGATTACGTCGGTAAGCACAACCATTGTTGAGGCATTGATCGGTTTTACGATCAGTGTAGTGCTCGGTATTTCATTGGCCATTCTGCTGGCCCTGTCCAAAACAGTGGAAAAAAGCGTATATCCCTACGCTATTATCCTACAGACTATTCCGGTCGTTGCGGTAGCACCAATCATTGTAATCTGGTTCGGAGCGGGAATAAATGCGATTGTAATTATCTCATTCTTAATTAGCTTTTTCCCGATTTTATCGAATACGCTGATCGGATTGAACTCAACGGATCAGAACATGAAGAATTTATTCTACTTGTATAATGCAAGCAAGCTGCAAACCATTTGGAGGCTTAGATTTCCGGCGGCACTCCCGTACATTATGGCAGGGCTGAAAATTTCATGCTCCAGTTCGGTTGTCGGAGCGATCGTGGGTGAATACATTGCAGGCATTGGTGGCGGACAAGGCGGACTCGGTTACGGGATTACCGTTGCGGCAACCCGCCTGCAAACTCCTTATCTGTTCGCCTGCGGTTTAGCGGCATCCGCCCTAGGAATCGCATTTTTCCTGATCATCAACATGGTGTCGAACAAACTTTTGAAGTCCTGGCATGAATCAGCAATGAAATGATACCAGAACCGGGGGAGAGATCCAACATGTCCAAACATCATATGAACTTTCGTTACAAGAAATGGCTGCTGTCTGCTGCTTCTTTGATCATACTGCTTCTGAGCGCATGCTCCAATTCCTCCGCTCTAGAATCCGCCGCCCCGGCGGGAGGGGAAGCTGGAACCGATTTGAAGCAGGTGAAACTGATCGAGGGCTGGTACGCCAAAGGGGAAGATGGAGGCTATTTTGCGGCATTGCAGCAGAACTATTATAAGGACAAGGGGATCGACATGACAATTCAGCCTGGAGGCCCCGAGGTGTCAACCATGCAGCTTGTCGCTGCAGGCAAAGCTGAATTCGGTATCTCTTATGCGGATGAAATTTTGAAGGCGCGGGAACAGGGAATCCCTGTTGTCGGTATCCTTGCCGGTTTTCAAAGCACACCGCAGGTTCTGATGTACCACAAGGGGGAGAACATTCAGGACTTCACAGACCTGAACGGCAAAACCGTATACATCGGTACAGCGGTGCCTTACTGGGAATATATCAAGAGCCAATACAATCTGACAGATGTAAAAGAAATGAAGTATAACGGGCAGCTTGTCAATTTTATCAATGACCCCAGTTCGCTCAATCAGGGTTACATCACGAATGAGCCTTACGCACTTTCTCAGCAGGGGGTTGAGGTGGACTATCTGAAAATCGCCGATTCCGGTTATGCGAATTATGCAGACGTTCTTTTTACGACTGAAGATTACCTCAAAGAGCACCCTGATGTCGTCGAAGCTGTGGTGCAGGCAAGTCAGAAAGGTTGGAGCTATTATCTAGACAACTATGAAAAGGTAAACCCGTTTATTCAAACCTACAATCCCGATATGACGGTAGAAGCAATGAATTACGAGGCAGTGCAGGAAAAACCCTTTATTCTTAACAAGGATTCCGAGGCAAATGGTATTGGTTACATGACAAAGGAACGCTGGAGCACCCTGCAGGATCAGATGATCAAGGGCGGAGGGTTAACGAAGGCACTAGATGTTAGCCAGGCGTTTACAACGGAGTATCTGATGAAGCCATAAACCTGAACCCAAAGTATTTAAAGCTTCAAAACAGAAATTTCAGAAAAAATGAGGGGACTTAATATGTTCAAACTTGGAAATCGAAAGAGCTATTGGCAAGTGTCCGAAACGCTGGTGGATCTAAGGCGAACGCAAAAGTACGGCAAGTCAGTAACCCTCCCTGCACAGCCGCAGGAAGTCATATTTGATCTCGAGCATACGGCAGTTATTGTCATCGATATGCAGAATGATTTCTGTACACCGGGTGGATGGCTGGATTCCATTGGGGTCGATACCTCTCCGCTCCTAAACCCGGTCAGCCGGCTGAACCGACTGATGCCCGAGCTGCGCAAAGCGGGAGTGCCTGTTATTTGGGTGAACTGGGGCAATCGGGAAGACCGAATGAACGTGCCGCCATCCGTGCTCCATGTGTACAATTCGGATGGGCGGGGCAACGGCATCGGGGACCCGCTGCCGGGGAACGGGTCCAAGGTGCTGGAGAAAGGCAGTTGGGGAACGGCAATTGTCGATGGTCTGGATTTGTCCCCCAATGATATCTATGTGGATAAATACCGCATGAGCGGGTTTTGGGATACACCACTGGACAGTATTCTACGCAATCTTAATATTCAAACGGTGTTGTTTGCCGGGGTAAATCTCGATCAGTGTGTCATGCATACACTGCAGGACGCGGCTTGTCTCGGATATGACGGCATACTTCTGGAGGATTGCTCGGCAACAAGCTCCCCGGATTTCTGCATAGAAGCGACCTTGTACAATATCAAGCAATGTTATGGCTTCGTTACAGATTCCACCTGGTTGGTGCAAGAGCTGAGCGGGGGAGCGACTCCTATAGAGAGAAACACCTCGGAAGAGCTGGCATCGTTAGAAGGCTGAGCGGAAGGATGGGATGAAGCAATGAAGGACCAATGGAACGCCATTGTCAACCAGGTGATCGTTGAACCGACAGGACAGGGTAGGTTGAACGGACTCAGCTTTATGGTCAAGGATGTGTTTGCCGTACGTGACATTACTAATGGCGCGGGTAATCCTTGTTGGCTCCAGACGCATGAGCCGGCGAAGGAACACGCGGAAACGCTCAACCTGCTATTGCAGCAAGGAGCAAGGCTAACGGGCATGACGCATACGGATGAGCTGATGTTCAGCTTGAATGGGGAAAATGTCCATTATGGAACACCAGTGAATCCGAGGGCTCCCGATCGTATCCCTGGCGGTTCATCGAGCGGATCGGCGGTTGCTGTCGCCGCTGGGCTTGCTGACTTCTCCCTTGGAACGGATACGGGAGGATCGGTACGTGTGCCATCTTCGTACTGTGGAATTTATGGAATACGTCCATCGCATGGCATTGTCTCCGCGAAAGGCGTTATCCCACTCGCTCCCAGCTTCGACACCGTCGGCTGGATGGCACGCGATCTCGAGACACTGTGCCGGGTAGGTGAAGTACTTTTGCCGCAGACAGACCCGGGTACAGGCTTCAGCCGGGTGCTCATCGGTGAGGATGCATGGGAGCTTGCTGACACGGAGAGCAAAGAGGCGCTTACCCCTTACCTAAAGTTGCTGTGCGGCATGGCTGCGAGCCATGAAACGGTTCGCATCGCCCCGCAGGGTCTACCTGAATGGATGACCATGTTCAGGACGATCCAGGGTTATGAAATATGGCAGGAGCACGGGGCGTGGATTGAACGTGAGCAGCCGACCTTCGGACCAGATACGGCCGGGCGATTCTCCTGGGCAGGCACCGTTGAACGTGCCGATCAGGAGAAGGCAGCCAAACGGCGAGTTGAAGTGTGCAAGCACATGGCTGACCTGCTCAGAACGGATACGGTGCTTGTGATTCCGACGACGACTGGAGCGGCCCCGAAGCTGGGATTGGGCGGGCCTTTAATTGAAGAACGAAGAGTGAATACGATGCGATTAACCTGCATTTCCGGCTTGTCGGGTCTGCCGCAGCTTACGATTCCCGCTGCGGAGGTACTGGGCCGCCCGGTCGGCATTTCGATCATTGCCGGTCCGGGACAGGATCAACGTCTGCTGGAATGGGCCACATCCTTTTTTTTAGCAGTAAATTCAGAAGTAAAAAGATAAGAGCTTCATTCGATATATAGACATGAAGCTACGCGTAAAAACAATAAAGCCGCAGGAGAAAGGGTGTCTGTTATGTTTCAACGATATGAAGGAACAGCGTGGGAGGAACGATTTTTGCCCCGTCTGACAAGCAAACAGGTCAAAGAACTGCCGAAGGATAAGGCGCTGGTTATTCTCCCAGTCGGAGCTGTGGAGCAGCATGGCCCCCATCTGCCCGTATATACGGACACTTTGATTGGGGAAGCGACATTATCACAAACGCTGGAGCGGGTGCGGGCGGATAAGGAGATCTGGCTGCTGCCTCCGGTCTCGTATGGCAAAAGCAATGAACATATCGGACTTCCGGGCACCATTTCCTTATCGGCGAGCACACTGCATGCCATCATGCTGGACATTGCAGAAAGTCTGAAGGCCAGTGGTTTTCGCAAGTTATTGTTGTTTAACACCCATGGCGGCAACGTGGATTTGCTAAATACGGTATCCCGAGAAATACGGATCAGAACGGGGATGATGGTTTTCTATCTCAGTCCCAGCAGTCTAAATGTGGCAGAGGATCTCCTGTCTTCCGAGGAGCTGGAATACGGTATTCATGGTGGTGATTATGAGACCTCTCTCGTGATGTCCATTAAACCGGACTGGGTGAAGAAGGAGTTCCTCGTCAAAGAGCTTCCTGATATGTCCTCTTATCGCTTTCTTACATTAGAAGGGAAAATTCGCTTCGCCTGGAAGATGGCTGATATCTCCGCTACCGGCATTGCTGGTGATGCTACGACGGCCACGCCTGAGAAAGGCAGGATTATTCAGGATAGAATCTCAACGATTTTGTCGGAGGCGCTGGAGGAACTGTGTGATTTTGAAATCACCGATGTCCGCGGGACTGAACCGGTTCAGCAGCCAGCAGGAAGCACCCCGTGAAGCTCGTCAGTCTGAAACACGGCGATGGTGAACAGGCAGCGATTGAACATGGGGAACGATTCTTTCTTCTGGAGGAGATCAACAGGGCGGAAGGAAGCACATGGGGCACCTCCGTTATGGAGATCTTGCAACAAGGCCAGCTAGAGGAGCTTGTCCAGTGGTATCAGAAGCACGGGGACAGAACAGTTTCATCAATCCCTTTCATACCTTCAGAGGGAGCCGTACCTGCTCCTCTCTTCCACAACCCTCGTAAAATATGGGGAATTGGCATGAATTATGTGCAAAAAGCGATCGATCTCGCATCGACTCCTCCCGAGCGTGAGCCGGTCTGCTTCATGAAGCCGGACTCAAGCCTGATTGGGCCGGAAGAGTATATCCAGCTGACGGCTCAGGATGTGAATGTGACATCAGAAGCAGAGCTTGGCATTATCATCGGCCGAACCTGCAAAAATGTGCCGGAAGAACGTGCGAAGGAGGTCATTGCCGGTTTTGCCGCAACGCTGGACATGACTAACCAGGACATTCACGCACGGAACCCCAGATTCCTGCAGCGATCCAAGGTATTCGATACATTTTTCAGTCTCGGACCACAACTAATAACACCTGATGAAATAGGCGATCTGCAGAACCTCATCGTTGAAACGGTGTTGAATGATGAGGTTATTCATAGCAATACGGTGTCTCGCATGATGTATCATCCATGGTTCATTGTCTCGTATTTTTCACAGATGATGACTCTTCATCCGGGAGATGTGATCATGACGGGCACACCCGGATCCGTCCGAATTCAGCAAGGAGATGTCGCTGAATGTAGAATCAGTGGCTTTATGACGCTTCGAAATCCGGTAGGGGAAGTCGTATAAATCATCAGTAATTTTCCTTGGGGAGTGGTAATGAGATGAACAAGTACAGACAAAAGGGAACTGTCGTTTTACTCGCAGCAATGATTTCCTTATCCACATTGCTGGCGGCTTGCGGGAATCAGCCAACTGCTGAGAATGCCTCTGCTACGGGGGGAAGCGAGGAACTCACGGCAATTACACAGGTGACGAACTGGTTTGCACAAGCAGAGCACGGGGGTCTGTATGCGGCAAAGGAACAAGGATATTACAATGAGGCTGGTCTCGATATGACCATCCAGGCAGGTGGGCCGCAGGTGTCTCCAACACAGATCGTGGCTTCAGGCAAGGCGCAGTTCGGACTGGCTACAGCGGATCAATTGCTGGTCGCTCGTGAAGAAGGAATCCCTCTTGTAGCAATTGCGACGATATTCCAGAAAAGCCCGCAGGGACTTATGGTTCATGCCAATCAGAACGTGTCCTCCCTGGGCGATTTGAACAACCGCTCCGTATACGTGGGGACGGGCTCGGTGTTTTGGGACTTTGTGAAGAGTAAATACCAATTGGGTAACGTGAAGGAATTGGCTTATACCGGTTCTCTGGCTCCTTTTGTAGCCGATGAAACGGTTGCCATTCAGGGATATGTAACCAGTGAGCCGTACGAGATGAAGCAGCAGAATGTAGACATTAATTTCCTGCTACTGGCAGATGCCGGTTATAACCCGTATTCCAATGTGCTGTTCACCACGGAGCAGTATATTCAGGATCATACTGATATTGTGCGTGGTTATGTCGAGGCTTCGATGAAGGGCTGGGACTATTACAAGACCAATTATGATACTGTGAATGACGTCATTTTAAAGGAAAACCCTGATTTTACGAAAGAAAAGCTGAACTATGCCGCTGAAACACTTATCCCGTTCGTATACGAAGGTGATGCGGTGAAACACGGTGTTGGTTACATGACAGAGGAACGCTGGACGGAGCTCGGAAAGCAGTTAAAGGAGATTGGGGCATTGAAAGAGGAGCCTGATGTCAGCAAAGTATTTACGGATGAGTTCTTGCCGAATTCCTAAGAGATTCCTTTGGGAGATCAGTTATACAACATACGGGAGGGGAACCGAATGAATGAACATTGGATAGCCGTATTGAAAGAACGCATGGATCCGGAATTGCTGCAGTGGGAGGAGGCGGCGCTTGCCAAATATTCGATGGATTATCATCACTTCTCTCCTGTGCTGGCCAGTCAGCTGCAGGGTAAGGTCGCCGAGTGTATTGCCAGTCCACGAACCGAGGAGGAGCTTGACGATCTGCTCTCCATTGCTGCAGAGCTGGGAGTTCCGCTGACGATCAGGGGGAACGGCACCGGCAACTATGGACAATGCGTTCCGGTCACAGGCGGAATCGTCCTGAATCTGGCCAAATACAACAAGGTGCTCGAAATGGGAGAAGGCACGATGCGGATCCAGGCCGGGGCTAGACTCGGCAAAATGGAATCCACTGCCCGCAAGGCGGGTTATGAGCTGCGTACGATGCCTTCCACCTTTCAATCCGCGACGATCGGCGGTTTTTTATGCGGCGGTTTTGGCGGCATCGGTTCGATCAGCTGGGGGACGATCTGGGATGGGCTGGTACGTTCTCTAAAAATCAAGACCGTTGAGGTTCATCCCCGTACCATGGAGCTTCAGGGAGACGAAGTGCTGCCTTACCTGCATACTTACGGTACAATCGGCATTTTGTCCGAAGTGGAAATCAATCTGGCTCCCCGAGTGGAATGGATGCAATGGGCAGTAACCTTTGACAGTTTTGAACAGGCTTTTCGCTTCGGGCAGTCGGTTGCTGAGGACACTTCCTTGGTGAAACGGCTAATTTCCATCCATGAATGGCCGGTACCATCCTATTTTCTTCCGCTTGATCTCCCCGCTGATCATGCTGTCGCATTACTGGAAGTGGATACAGCCAACGAATTCCAGCTTGAACGTATCCTTTCGGAATATGGGGGTCACTTGGCTATGAAGGTCTCTGCCGAACAGTATCACAAAGGTGTAGGGGTCTCCGATTTCACATGGAATCATACAACATTGTGGGCGCGCAAGGCAGACCCTGGCTTGACCTACCTGCAGCTAAATTTTGAACCATCCAGTGCCCTTGAGCAAATCTCATCAATGAAAAAGGAATATCCGGAAGTGATGAATCATATCGAGTTTGCCCGGCAAAACGGAAATTTGCTAATCTCCGGCCTGCCGCTGGTCCCTTTCACAACGGAGGAAAACCTGAATCAGCTGATGGAATGTTACGAGAAAAACCGGGTTAGAGTCAATAATCCGCATACATGGGATTTGAAGGAAGGCGGGCGATCATACGCCCATGATCGTTTATGGGAAATCAAACACCGCAACGACCCGAAGGGAATTTTGAATCAGGAGAAATTAAAGCGTTCGGCAGTTAGCGGTATCTGATCAACGGGTGACGGAAGAATGGCGCAACCTTCAGCAGTTAACGTGCCATGCGGATTTTTATAGTCAATCCGTATCTACAGCAAAGGAGCGAGTTGCATGAAATTTGGAAATGTAGTCATCCGCCGAAAGGTCCCTTGCACGATGCGCGACGGCATAACGTTGTATTCAGATATATACCTGCCGGACGAGACGGGAGAATATCCTGTGCTGCTGATGCGCCAGCCCTACGGACGGTCGATTGCTTCTACCGTTACGCATGCCCACCCCGTCTGGTATGCAGGTAAGGGATATATTGTGGTAGTCCAGGACGTCAGGGGGCGGGGAGAGTCGGAAGGCGAATTTAATCCGTTTGTGCAGGAATCAGAGGACGGATTTGATACCATCGAATGGGCAGCCGGTCTGTCCGGCTCGACCGGGAAAGTAGGCATGTACGGTTTCTCTTATCAAGGCCTAACACAATGGGCAGCGGCTTCCCTTCACCCCCCTGCACTCAAGGCGATTGCACCGAGCATGTGTCCGGCAGACATGTATCATGGCTTATTTTACCCGCATGGCTCCTTTGCACTTGGCAATCATTTGCCGTGGGCTTTCCAGCTGGCTCGTGACACGGCACAAAGAGCGGGTGACTTCGAAACGGCAGAGCAATGCTCCCGATTGATGCGCAGCCCCGAGGAGATGCTCTGGAAAATGCCATTGAATGAAAGACATCCGATTCTGGAGCAATACTTTCCCGCATTTTATGATTGGATCGATCATCAAACGTACGATGAGTACTGGGAACAGATGAACTGGATCGACGAGATTGCCCGGGAGCCGGTGCCGGCGTTGCATATTGGGGGCTGGTATGACGGTTTCCTCATGGGCACGTTGCAGTCGTTCGAGGCTCTGCAAGCTACGGCCACGCCGGATTGCTTCCATCGGCTCATTGTCGGCCCGTGGGCTCACATTCCATGGGGACGCAGAGCGGGCGGAATCGATCATGGCGAGCAGGCAGATGGTGGTCATCATCTGGAGCAGCTGCGCTGGTTTGATTATTGGCTGAAGGGCAAGGAAGACATGGAATTACCTGGTGAACTGCCGATCCGAAATTTTGACCAATTGAGTCATGAATGGCATACGGCGGAACAGCTGCCTTCTGTATTTGAGGATGGACACTCTCCGTCCGAATGGTTTTATCTGTCCGGGTCACAGACCCCGGCGAACGGTGCGGCAGGAGGCGGGAGACTGGAAAAGCATAAGGAAGATGTGGAGGAAGCTGTGCCGGATGTATTCGTATACGACTCGCGTCTGCCGATGCGTCTTGACTCTTACCTGCCGTCCGACCGAGCTGCCATTCAGGAACGGCAAGAGATTCTGGTATATACGGGAGGACCGCTTGCAGAGGATATTCCGATTTTTGGGTCCCCGGAGTTATCCGTTCAGTACCAAACATTGGGCGGTCCGACGGATCTGGTGGCCATCCTCACGACCGTATCCGAGAAAGGGACGGCCCGGCTACTGAGTGTGGGTCGCACGGAAATCTGCAGTGAAGGAGCAGATGCCTCCAATGAATGGAGAACAGCGCGGATCCGGCTGCGTCCCTTGGCGGCCACCCTGCCGGCTGGCTCGTATGTCCGGCTTGAGTTGACAGGCAGCGCCTTCCCGTTATTCGCCCGGCATCCAAACGGTGTTACGGACGAGATGAACAGCACGGGAACGAGTGGGTTGAAGATTGCCACAACGGCTGTTCGCAGTACAGAACAGGATATATCCTGTTTGAGGCTGCCGTTAAAAAGATGAAAAGCAAGCATTAATTAAAATCAATCAAAGTGAGGTTGAATGTATATGGTAAACATTCCAGGTCTGGTTGCTGGTAACTTTGAGAATTGTCCCGTCCACAAAATTTCCGCACAGGATACGAATAAGTTCATTCTGCTGTGCGACAGGGAGCAGGTTCCTTTCACTTCATTTGTGGAGATCTTCGAGGTTGGAGGCAGAACTCCATCCAATGAACACCGGGAGGCTTATGAATATTTTTATGTGTTAAAAGGGGAGGGGCTTGCCAAAGTTGGCAACGAGTATGAGACTCCGATCCGCCAAGGCTCATTCATTATCATTCCACCGGGCAACCATCACGATATTATTAACACGGGCAGCACGCGTCTGTATTGTCTGACGACCATGGTACCGGACGAGATGTTCTCGGATATGATCAAAGCGGGTCCGGCCACCGAGCTTGACGAGGAGGATCTGGCCGTGCTTCAGGCGCTGGCTACCGCACAATGAGTGCAGGGCTGCGTTTCATTAATGTATGCCTTCCGCACCGAGAAGACCTCTGTCTTTATGAACTAAAGGCGGAGGTTGGAAAATGGGTTAGTATCCGTCGGCAAGATCGTTTCCTTGATGCACGGGAAAGCGGTGCTTCCCGTCTGATGGTCCCGCACCAGGCTGGATCGGATCTGAAACGGCTCGCAGACGCGGATTGCATCGATCTGCAGGGCGGGATGATGCTTCCTGGCCTGGTTGACTCTCATATGCATTTGGATAAGGCCTTCTCGCTTGAGCAGGTGTCGAACCGATCCGGCACGCTTCATGAAGCCATTCTTAATTACAGCCAGGCTGTACAGACATTCAGCAAGGAGCAGTTAGCGGAACGCATGCTGACTGCCGCTAGAATGGCTCTGAGCTACGGGACCACGACCATAAGGAGCCACCTTGACTTCCCTGTTCATTTGGGGAGAGAGGTGGCCTTTCGGACTATTGAGGCAGCCTTGGAAGTACGGGAGAAGTTGAAGGACAGTATGGCTATCCAATATGCGCTCATGGTTCCGTTCCGCGGCAATCAAGAAGCTGCGGATGAGGCAATCGAGGAAGCACTGCGGATGGGAATTGATGTACTAGGTGGAGCCCCTCATCTGGCAGATGACTCTGAAAGAGAGATTGGCAGGGTTTTTCGGTTAGCGGATCGTTTCGGCGTGCCCATTGATCTGCATGCAGATGAAAGTGATAATCCCGGAAAAAAAACCGTGCTGAGCATCGCAGAGCATACGATTCGCTACGGTTATCAGGGCAGAGTGACGGCAGATCATCTGTGCTCGTTGTCTGCAATGACGGAAAAAGATGCACAGCATGTGATGGCGAAGATGAAGGAAGCCGGTCTGAACGCGGTAACGCTGCCTGCGGTGAACCTCTATCTTCAGGGACGGGAAGATCGCGGCCTGGTAAGACGGGGCACAACACGCATTCGCGAGCTGCTTGCAGAAGGCATTCCGCTTGCTGCGGCCTCCGACAATATTCAAGACCCGTTCCATCCGTTCGGCCGCGGGGATCTGATACAGATCGCCCAAATCACATCATATGCGGCCCATATGGGCAGTGAACGGGATTTAGTACAGCTGCTGCGGATGATCACGGATATACCTGCTGAAATCACGGACTGCGACGAGTATGGAATAGAAGAAGGGAATGCCTGCAACTTTGTTGTCACGGATGCTTCGGATGTCACGCAGCTGCTATCAGGTACAAAAATGAGTCGCTGGGTGTATGCCTCCGGCAGATGGCAGTCTGCTTTGCATACAGCTCAGACATTCGCGTCTGAATTGGTAACATGATTAGCAACAAACAGGAATTACCGTCAGTTGAACATAGAATAGAAAGAAGGTGGCAAGATGGTTCCACAAGTCACAGGCACACAAACGATGGTAGTCAGTCCTCATTCTTTGGCCAGCGCGGCAGGAGCGCGTATTTTGCAGCAAGGAGGTAACGCCTTTGATGCCGCCGTGGCGGTGAGCGCCTGTCTTGCCGTCGTATATCCACATATGACGGGACTGGGAGGCGATTCCTTCTGGTTAACCTATAGCACCGAAGAGAGAAAAGTCAGGGCATATAACGCGAGTGGGCGTTCGGGCAGCGGGATTACCGCAGCCTGCTTTGCGGGCGAATCAGCCATCCCGCAGCGGGGACCCCGAAGCGTCATAACCGTGCCGGGTATGGTGGACGGCTGGGATGCCATATTACAGGAATATGGCTCGAAGACGCTGGCAGAAGTGCTTGAGCCCGCAATCCGTTATGCGCTGGAAGGCTTCCCGCTGTCGCCGGACCAGCATGTCAATACGGCCGAGCGTTCAGATGTGCTGGCAGCTTATCCACAGACAGCCGCCATCTATCTGCCCGGAGGCAAGGTCCCGGAGCAAGGTAGCCGCTTTGTGCAGTCTGCTTTGGGAAGCAGCCTGCTGCAGGTTGCGGACCAGGGCCGAGACGTATTTTATTCAGGCAGTGTTGGTCAGGAGATTGTTCGCTCACTCAAGCAGCAGGGAGGTCTGCTGACACTGGAGGACTTTGCGAGACACAGAGGTGAATGGGTGGAACCGGTCAAAGGGAGCTACCGAGGGCTTGATCTTTATCAGCTGCCTCCGAATTCACAGGGCTTTACCGGTATAATGGCGCTGCAAATTCTAGAACAGTTTGATTTGGAGAGTATAGAGCATGGTTCTTATGAGTACTATCACCTGCTTGTGGAAGCGCTGAAGCTGAGCTTCCGTGACCGTGATCGTTATTTGACAGACCCACAATTTTCCTCCATTCCTCTGGACCAGCTGCTATCCAAATCCTATGCCGCGAAGCTGGCGGCCTGCATCGATATGGAGCGAGCCCTGCCGATGGATACCCAGCCGGTAGGTCATGATACGGCATATGCGGCTGTAGTAGACAGTGAGGGCAATGCCGTTTCATTTATCCAAAGTCTCTATTTTGAGTTCGGCTCTGCTGTGGTTGGGGGAGACACCGGTATTTTGCTGCAGAACCGAGGCTCGTTCTTCTCCCTTGATCCGTCGCATGTGAACAGGCTGGAACCGGACAAAAGAACCTTTCATACGCTGATGCCGGCAATGGCTTGCCGCGATGGGAAGCCGTATATCTTGTACGGTACCCAGGGAGGAGAAGGTCAACCACAGACACAGACCGCGCTGCTGACCCGCATGGTGGATTATGGTATGACCCCCCAGACCGCTGTGCGTGAACCCCGGTGGGTGTGGGGAAGAACATGGGGAGAGGCAACGCAAGAATTGAGAGTTGAGGGCCGAATCGCGGCAGAAGTGCAGCAGCGTTTACGACTCGCCGGACACAAGGTACACACAGTTGAAGATTTTGCTAGAGTCATGGGACATGCGCATGCCATTATGATCGATGACAATGGCTTCCTGCTCGGGGGCACAGACCCCCGCTGCGATGGTGCGGCTATTGGATGGTAAAAACAGAACAGGGTGCAGCACGCTCTAATTAGGTGAGTGGCTCTAACTTTAAGAGAATTAATACCTTTTGTTGTATAAAATCAAGGCTTACAGCGAATCATCCCAGATCTCCATATCCCCAGGACATATTGTTGGGCAGAACTGATAAACTTTAAAACCGCCTCTAATGGCGGTCTTTCTATGTTCGGCGAATGCCAGCTGCTTACTCTATTAAACTATCGGTAAACGATTACTCAATAGCTGAACAAAAGCAGCTAATCAATGTGATCAGCTGCTTTTGTTTTAAGTTTAGAATAAGATGTCATACCCCGTACGTAGAAAAGCTCAAATATCTAAATTTTCCCGTGGATTCGGTGTAGTTAGGTTGAAATTTGCGGTTCATCTGCAGGCTGTCGTCCACTTATCGCAAGCATAATTACAGCAATAATGATTAGTATAAAGCAGAAGATAAATGAGTATCGGTAACCGACAATGCTGGCTACTCCACCACCAACAAGACTGCCAAGCAGTCTGCCGATTGTGGATGAATTGGAATAGAGCGTGGAAGCATATCCTGGCATTCTGGGCAGCAGGTCCTGTATATAGCTAATTCCAATTGCAGAAATGACGGCGACAAAAACAGCGAGCAAAATTTGTGCTGCAAGCATTTGCCACATCGCGTTTGAAATAAGTATAACGAAATAATAAGCTCCTCCGAATATAGCCCCGCAAAACACCAAGATTCGGTTACTATATTTTGCACTAAGTAGACCGAGTACAATCATAAAAGGAATTTCCAGCGCAGCACATATACTGCTGACTAAACCGACATCGCTTGTCGTTCCCCCAAGATTGTTTGTAATAAAGAGAGCCGTGTTTATGCTGCTCATCCAATGAGCGGTATACATGAGTATCAGAATTAGAAAAGGAAGTAAAATATCCCGGTTTTGAGCCAGCCGGAAACTTTTTATTTTCACTTCAGCTTGATTGCTCTTCATTTCCGTGTTTGATTTGAGAAATAGGAAAACAAGCAGAGCAACAAGTAGGAAAGCTCCGATTGTACCCAAAAAAATCCCCTTAAATCCAATAGCAGCGAGTAATAAAGTGCCGATTAAGGGACCTGTAATAAAGCCGAGGGAGAAAGCAGAACGCAAAGTAGAATTAGCAAACGCACGCTCCGTAAAATGACTCTTTATCACTGCTTCTCTGGAAATAGCGAACAACTGAGGCATCCCTGGTGCACCTAGTGCAGTAAACACAGTCATGTAAATGAACAAGATCGGAAAATCTTGAATGAACAAGTATCCACTAAAGGCCAGGGCATTAGCGAGAGTAGAGAAAAGATAAACGCCCTTTCGATTTAAGCCGAGGTCAGAACGTCTCCCGATTAGCGTGCTGATCCATATTCCTGCAATTAGTGTAACAGCTAGATAAAGACCAAACATGCCAATAGATACGCCAAGCTTTTCCGTGAAATAAATTGATAAAAAGGGGGTGCTGAGCGAAATGCCCATTCCCTGTAATGCCATACACATAAAGAGTAAAGCATACGAAGGAATGGAAAATAGGCTAACGAATCGATTAATCATAGTGTGAGATTACTCCTAAGAATTTTTTGTTGTGTAATCACCATACATGACCTTGCTTTATCTCGTCTAATTGTATTTTACTGGAAAATGATTTATTTCCACTTGGGGTCTGCCCACTTCGCTATCAACAGGTTGTTTTTAAGGAATTACATAGTCATTTTTAAGACAGTACATGTTGAGCATGATGCAAGGACCCCTCCTGCTGTAAACTATGCTTGAAGGCAACAAAAATCCCTTTACAAGATAGGGGTCGGAGCGTTAAAGTTAACGCAATTATGGCGGACAGTAGATTTTAAAAGATAAGATGAGCACCAAAGGAAGGGATGCCCATGATAAAAAAGTTGAGATTTCAAAACAAATTGATGTTGAGTTACCTTCTGGCCTGCATCATTCCGCTATTAATTGTAAGCGTATTCATTTTTCATCAGTCAGCTAAAGGGCTGGAAGAATCTTCACAGGAATTTGCCTCCTTGTATACATCCCAGATCAAGTCCTCATTGAATGAATTTATCAAGGAATATGACAAGATTACGAAGTCAGTATTAGTCGAAAACGAATTGATCTACAGGCTCGGAGAAGGGTCAAGCATACCCATGAACGAGGAGGTTAATCAGCGGGTGGCCGTACAACAGCTTCTCATGAGGGTGTCATTGCTCAAATCCGAAATTGGCACCGTAATGCTGATCGCCCGCGATAACAGTGTGTACCAATACACGACTACAACCAGCAGAGTTGATGAGAGCAGACTGTTATCCCAGGATTGGTACAATCAGCTCCGCAATTCGGATCAGACTTTTTTTATTAGCGGTCTGCACGATCGTTCCTATTACGAGGATAAGGGCGCAGGAGCCGTCGTGACCGTGGGAAGAGTACTGTTTAATTCGAAAGGAGCATACGCCGGCATGCTTCTAATCGATCTCGATCCCTTTACACTGCTTCAGCTTGAGCATGAGTTTCTGCAGGCTCGTGATAAATATGGCATTAGCGTGATTATAAGCAATGATCGTAGAGAGATAGTTTATCATTCCGAAGCCGCCAGTGGCCGGATCACATGGGAGCAGGTCCTCCATTCAGGGTTCGATCTTACGGAAGATCGTGCCAATGAAGATCGGATTATTTTATCGGAACACACGGCCCAAGGGGAATTATTCATCAAAACCGAGATTCCACGCTCCAAATTGCTGCAGAAAATCAATCAGATGAAAGGGCTGACCATGATCGTGATCATGACAAGTTGCCTGATTATTTTTCTGATCTCGCTGTGGCTCAGTTATACAATTACAAGACCCATCAAGGCACTTCGAAGAAGCATGAAGCAGGCAGAGGTAGGTCAATATCTTCCCATAGAGAAAGAACAGACCAGTGATGAAATTGGAAGTCTGGTATACAGCTACAACAAAATGATTATCACAATCAAAACGTTAATAGAAGAGGTATACGTGGCAGAAATCAAGCAGCGGCAGGCCAAGTTCCTCGCCCTTCAAAATCAGATTAACCCCCATATGCTGTACAATACCTTGGAATCGATTAGGATGAAGGCATTGGTAAAAGATGATGAGGATACGGCAGGAATGATTAAAATTCTGGCTCGAATGTTCCGGTTAACGCTTGGGAAAGAAGGAAGGCATCATTCGATTAAGCATGAACTGGAGTACACAGGCAACTATCTGCAGCTTCAGAACATCCGATTCGATGATATGTTCACATTGTCCGTCAACATGCCGGATGACATGCTGAAGTGCAGCATCATTCCGCTGGTATTTCAGCCTATTGTGGAAAACAGCATCAATCATGGTTTTGCAGGCTACGCCCAAGCATTATGTATCAGAATCGATGGGAGCTGGACGGAACACGGAGAGATTCTGATTCGAATTTCGGACAATGGAACCGGAATGTCACCGGAGAAATGGACGGAACTGAATTCGCTGCTGGAACAGGCGGCTTCAAACCGATACAGCCTTGAAAACCAAGATGACCTTGGAGAGAACGGTCTGGGACTGACCAATATTGCAGAACGAATTAAGCTCCATTATGGAGATTCATATTACATTAAGGTGCTGTCTGGTATCGAGAATGGCACGACCATCGAAATTCGAATTCCCGGGTTAGGCAAGCCTGAGCACATAAGTTTCGATGCGAAAAAGGAAGGTGAGAGAAATGAAACTGATTTTGGTAGATGACGAAAAAGGGATATTGGAAGGACTCAAAAAGTTGATAGATCGCTATATTCCGGAATGTGAAGTGGTCGGAACAGCTTACAATGGGCGTGAAGGCTTCGAGCTGATTCAAAAATGGCAGCCTGACATCGTTATTACCGATATTCGAATGCCGCAGGCGGGTGGACTGGAAATGATCCAAATGCTAAAAGAGGTCGACATTCAGAGCAAATTCATTTTGCTAAGTGGATATGCGGATTTTGAATATGCCCGGAAAGGCATGCAGCTGGGTGTGAATTTTTACATCAATAAGCCGGTTGAGGAACAGGAATTGCGTGACTGTCTTTGTCAGGTCATGGATACAATTCGCATAGAGAAAAGCAAAGTCCAGGAAATGGATGCATTAAAACTGGCATCACATCACCGTATGCAGGAAGATGGCTTGCGAGATATTCTGGATATGGGTAACGACCATACCGAAATTGCAGAGGAGCTCCTAAGGATCGGATGCATGCCTGAGGTGGGAGCACAATTTGCGTGTATCTTGATTGAAATCCGCAGTAAGACAGACGGTCTGAAAGAGCTCGGTTTTGATCCTGTATTTAGGCAGATTGATCTGGTCTTCAGACAGTACGATAGGGTGTATCGTTTCCGCTATACAGGTGCACTAATTGCAGTGATCGTGATGCACGATGCAGCTTTGGAGAGCAGAAATATGGTTAACACGGCACAGCGCCTTCATGAGGTTCTGTTCAGACAACTGAACGTCTCCAGCGTGATTGGTGTCGGCAGCGTTCAGAATCGGCCTGGTGGTATTAGCCAATCCTTTGAAGAGGCGCGAAATGCACTCAGCTATCAAGTGATTAAGGGCACAGAACCCATCATTTCGTTTACCCAGATCATGAATCTGACAGGGAAAAGCGAGCTGGTTACAGAGGAGCTGATCGCGGACCTGGAGGCTGCCATCGACAACCTGGATGAAAGGGAAAGCGTGGAAATGATTCATCGGATCTTTAGAAGAATAGAAGCTGACCCAGGTTTTAGTCCGGCAGATCTCCAGCTGCAATGCCTGAACATCCTTTTGCTTAGCATTCGAAAAGTATCTTTTCAGCAGCTTCAGCAGAACAAGTTGTTAAGTCGTCAGTTGTTATCTTTGGAGGGTATTTCACGGTTTAAGACGCTAGCGTCTCTGGAGCAGTGGATGGTGGAAGTCATTAGTAGAATCATTGAATTTTTGCTGGAACAACGTACTCCTAAGAAAAAGGATATGATCTCAGAGATCAAGGAATATGTCACAGACCATTATGATGAACCTATCAGTCTGGCCGAATTAGCTGCCCGCTTTTATATGAACCCGTATTACCTAAGCCAATTTTTTAAACAAAAGACAGGTGAAACATATTTGAATTTTTTGACCCACATACGGATTAGCAAAGCGAAGGAACTGCTTGAACAGACAGATTTGAAGGTGTACGAAATCTGCCATAAGGTAGGCTATTCGGATGCGCAGCATTTTGCACGTATGTTCGAAAAATGGACCGGATTCAAGCCAAGGGATTATCGGAAAAGTCTTGCAAAACAATAATAATCAAGGATGCCACTTCATAACGAAGTGGCATTCTTTTTCTTAAAAATCACTTGTTTTAACTTAAAAATGCCTAATTGAGTGAGGATTATTCTGGCTGTATAGTTACCTTGTAAGCGGATTCATTAGAGAAAACTGGGGGGGGGGATAAGTTGAAGGCATTTGCGTTTCATCGAATGAAAGTGTATTGGCCACTATACGTGATGGCTATTCCGGGTATCGTTTTTCTCATCGTGTTTAAATTTGTCCCGCTGGGCGGTGCAATCATTGCTTTCAAGGATTACTCGGTATTTCAAGGGTTCGGGGACAGTCCGTGGGTAGGACTCAAACATTTTAAGACCTTAATCGAACATCCCGATTTTGCGAGGGTATTTGGAAATACGCTAATGCTCGGATTTTTGAAACTTGTGTTGGTTTTTCCGGTGCCTGTATTACTGGCTCTGATGATTAACGAGATTCGCAAATCGGTGTTAAAAAAAGGAATTCAAACGGCACTATATATCCCTCATTTTTTATCATGGGTTATCGTTGGCGGAATCTTGTTCGATTTCTTTTCTTTAAGCGGATTGTTCAATATCGTTATCGGGTGGTTTGGTCTGGATCCTGTGCTAGCCATGCAGGAGAGTGACTATTTCAGACCCATCTATGCCATCTCGTCCATCTGGAGAGACACGGGGTGGGGAACTGTAGTGTATATGGCAGCAATTAGCGCGATAGACCCGCAACTCTACGAATCAGCAATGATTGATGGTGCATCAAAACTAAGGCAGATCCGCCATATCACGTTCCCGCTGCTCTTACCAACCGTGCTTGTGCTTTTCCTGCTCGAAATCGGTAACTTCCTGGATCTCGGATTTGATCAGGTATTTAATATGCTCACCCCAATGACGTACAGTGTGGGAGATATTTTGGATACCTACGTGTTCCGGACCGGTATTCAGCAAGGGCAGTATAGTTTCGCGACAGCGGTCGGGTTATTTCAGTCGGTAATTGGCTTTATCCTAGTATTTGTATTTAATAAACTGTCCAAAAAAGTGTCGGATGGGGGGCTTTGGTAAAAATGGTTGAAGCGAGAGGAGAGCGAGCATTTGTTACCGGGGTTACCATTTTTCTCATCCTGTTTTCCATTGCGGCCATTATTCCGCTATTGTCTGTAATTTCCACCTCATTTAGTTCCAAAAGCGTGGTGGACATGAACCTGGTGACACTGTGGCCAAAGGAATTTACGCTAGATTCATGGAAATACATCATTGATCGTCCGGATCTGTGGAAGTCCTTCTTTCTGACAGTAGGTACGACCGTGATTGGAACGGTACTGGCTCTACTGATGACGGCCTTGTTCGCGTATCCACTGTCGAAGTCAGAGTTCCGATGGGGCTCCGTGATCATGGTATGCGTTGTGATTGCAATGATCTTCAAAGCACCGATCGTTCCTTATTTCTTGACGGTCCGCAGTATTGGACTCTATGATAATCCGCTGGTCCTGATCTTGCCCCATATTCTGAATCCATTTAATTTGATTATCATGAGAACCTTCTTCAAACAATTTCCCAAAGAGCTGGAGGAAGCAGCCTTTCTTGAAGGCTGTGGCTATTTCCGAATGCTGTTCCATTTCGTTCTTCCCTTATCCAAAGCTGTAATGGCAACCCTTGCCTTATTTTATGGTGTGGTGTTATGGAATCAGTTTCAGCATCCGTTATTTTTTCTGCAGGATACCAACTGGTTTCCGCTGCAGATCAAGATCAGGCAGTTTATCACCGACGATAGCGTTATGATGGCAGGTGCTGCTTCAACGGTGGACCTGAATTACAATGAGCGGACATTGAGAGCAGCAACCGTCATTTTTGCGATCATTCCGATCATCATTGTGTATCCCTTCCTGCAAAAGTATTTTGTCAAAGGAGCCATGCTTGGCTCTGTGAAGGGCTGATCTCGTTTTATCAATAAACAGAAGAATCTAGAAGAATAACAGGGATTGAAAGGGGATTAGCTATGGTTTTGAAAAAGATGGGTTTAATGATGGCTGCAGGCGTTCTGGCGATAAGTACAATCACGGGCTGTAACTCAAGCTCTACGGGTGATTCTTCCGCTGCTGGCCAGACTTCGGCCAATGAGGATGGAACAGTCGATATCGAAGTATGGGGAACGAACATTGGTTATAAACCAATTACTAAGGGCAGCCAGTTGTATGAGTTTTACAAGGAAAAGCTTGGTGTGGGTGTAATTCATCCGTATGTGGAATGGAACGGAGGCACCAACTATCTGAACCAACTGAACCTGAAAATTGCTGCCAATGAAATGCCTGACTTGTTCATCCCTCAGCAGGGCATTGAAGACAGCTTGGCTAAAAATGGTGCCATTGCCGACCTGACCGACCTGCTGCCTAAATATGCGCCAAATGTATGGGAAGCCATCCCGCAGGAGATGTGGGATGTAGTCAAGGCGAACGATCCTACAGGACAGGGAAGAATCTACTACATTCCTGGGGTTGTGGAATACGGAAGATACGCGGGCATGATCCGCCAGGATTGGCTCGATCAACTGGGTCTGACGATGCCCAAGACGCAGGATGAATATGTTAAGGTGCTCGAAGCATTTCGGGATAAGGATCCTAACGGCAACGGCCAGAAGGATGAGCTTCCTACCGGTGGCAGGGAGCAGGCCCGGTGGATGGACCATCTGTTTGCCATGTATGGGGTAGCAATGTTTGAAGGCTATCCGGAGTGGGATATATACGACGGCGAGCTGACTTATTCCGCAGTGACTCCGAATATGAGAGCAGCTCTGGAATTCGCGGCTAAGCTGTATAAGGAAGGCTTAATCGACAAGGAGTCACTTCTGAACACGAAGGATAAGTGGGATGGCAAAATCCAGTCCGACAAAGTAGGAAACTATTTTCACTGGGTTGAGCATGGCAATTTGATTTTGGAGAATCTGGAGAAAAACACAGGCGTGAAGGCTAACTTTACCGTGCTCCCTGTACCGGAAGTCGAAGGATATGAAGGTTTTTACACAATGAAGAGATTTGCACCTCCACAGTGGGTCATCAAGAACAACAAGGATGAGAACAAGCTGATGGCCACCTTGAAGCTCCTGAACAATATGTATGACAAAAAGAACTGGAAGGAACTGTTCCTGGGCGTGGAAGGTATGCACTATGAGATGAAAGACGGCAAAGCCGTTAAACTTCCTGATGACAAGAGCAGTCAGGAAAATCAACTTTTGAATCCGTATTCGACTTTGGCGACACTTGATTTTACGATGGACCTCTTTAACAGTACATCATCAGAAGATAGTAAATGGGCGATCGACCAGGTGACCCGTAATATGCAAGAAGCCCAGAAATACGCGAAAGTCATTGCCGGTGACGGTATGCCAGCCAGCGTGTACGACAGCTTCCCGGACATTAATAATCGGACGCTATACGTGGAATACGCCACGAAAATCATTCTGGGACAGTACCCAATCAGCAAGTTTGATGAGTTTGTAGATAAATGGAATACATCGGGCGGGGAAGAGGTGACCAAGCGCGCAAGAGAGTGGTACGCCAAGGTACAGAAATAATGGAGTAACGAAGATATTCGCCCGCATTCTGTTGAAGGCGGGCGAATTTTAATATGGATCTGACGTGCAGAGTACGAATCTACGGATTGAAATAGAAGCCGGACCAGGAGGGAATCATGACAAATCGGTTAATGGAAGTACTCAAGGGTGAGGAACATAATTATATCCTCCCATTTTTATGGCAGCATGGGGAGGAGGAGCAGGTGATCCGGGAAGAGATGGCCCGTGTGGATGAGGCAGGTATCGGTGCTGTGTGTGTTGAAGCTCGTCCGCATCCTGATTTTCTGGGACCGAAATGGTGGACGGACATGGACATTATTATGGATGAAGCCCGTAAGCGCGGGATGAAGGTATGGCTGCTGGATGACGATCATTTTCCTACAGGGCATGCGGCAGGCAAAATACAGGAAGCTCCTGAGGAGCTTCACCGCTTGTTTCTGGGTGAGCGTTATATTGATACCCTAGGTCCTGCAAAAGGTGCCTCTTTTTTGCTGGATACATTGCTGATGACTGGGCTTCGGCCTACCATATCGGATCGTCATCATGCAAAAGGGAAAAACAAACTGGTTTCCGCTGTTGCAGTCCGCCGGGATCCGTCCAATGGAACATTACTGAGCGACTGCGTCGATATCACTGAACATGTACAGGACGGTATTCTGTATTGGGACATCCCTGAAGGATACTGGCGCATATTTATAATTTCTGCCAATAAGGAGGGTGGCAGCAAGGCGCAAGAAGATTATCTCAACCCGCTGGACAGGGCTTCGGTTGGGATTCTGATCAATACGGTTTATGAGAAGGTCTATGAACGATATCAGGCGGATTTCGGTAAGACCTTTGCTGGCTTCTTTTCGGACGAACCTGGATTCTATAATGACCCGATTACATTCGACTTCAATTCAAGACCCGGCAAACCAGGGGTGTCGCTTCCCTGGAGCCTTGAAATGCCAGCTTTGCTGGAGCAGGCCCTCGGTGAGGACTATCGTAAGAATCTTTATCTTCTCTGGCAGAATGGGGGAGAGCGATCTGATACTGTGCGGTACACGTATATGAATATCGTTAGCAAGCTCTACGCAGACAACTTCTGCAATCAAATCGGGGATTGGTGCCGAGCTCGCGGAGTTGAGTATATCGGACATGTCCTCGAAGACAACAATGTTCATGCTAGGCTTGGTCCCGGTGCGGGTCACTTCTTCCGCTCGCTCTGGGGACAGGACATGTCGGGCCTTGATGTGGTATTATGGCAGATCGTGCCTGGCTTTGACCAATTGAGCTTCCACACCACGTCAGGGGAGACGGACAGTCTGTTCTTCCACTATGGCCTGGCGAAGCTGGCCGTATCGCTCGGACACATGGATCCGAAAAAACAAGGCCGGACGATGTGCGAATTGTATGGAGCCTATGGCTGGACGGAAGGCTTGAAGCTGATGAAGTGGCTTACCGACCATATGCTGGTGCGCGGAGTTAACTACTTCGTCCCGCATGCTTTTACACAGAAACCCTTTCTGGATCCCGATTGCCCACCGCATATGTATGCAGGCGGTAAAAATCCGCAGTATCGATACTACAAACATCTAAATCAATATATGAACCGAATTAGCCACCTGATTTCAGGTGGAAGGCACGTGGCAACTGCAGGTGTTATGTATCACGCTGAAGCCGAGTGGTCAGGGGAAGCCATGTATTTTCAGGAGCCCGTCAAAGAATTGATGCAGCATCAGATAGACTGCGATATTCTTCCGATCGATGTTCTTCTGGACGGAGCGAGTGTGATGGATGGCAGACTGCATGTGCATCTAGAAGATTATGCATGCCTGATCCTGCCATATGCGCATGCGCTTCCTGCGGCGCTGCTGCAGCGTTTGGTTCAGTTTGCGAAACAGGGTCTGGCCATTTATTTTGTTGACGGACTGCCCGCGCGTTCCAGCGAAGGCATTGAAGTTGCTGGTGAGCTATCATGTCTTGCGAATCATAGGAATGTTAAGAAGGTAGTGCTGAACAAGTTGTCTCAGGATCTGATGAGCAGTGGGTATTTCGACATTCAAGTGCATTCGCATGAATCTTATCTGCGGCATTACCACTATGTTCATCCTGAGTTGGATGTGTTTATGTTCTTCAATGAGAGTCCGCAAGACACGATACGTACAGATGTTGTTTTACCTGTACAAGGGAAAATCTATGCCTATGATGCTTTCCGGAATCGCTTGAGCCATTTGACTGCGTCAGACACTCATCCGAAGTCGGTGCCGCTGACGCTGTATCCTTATGAATCCATCATTCTGCTTCATGGAGATAACTTGGATAGTCATGCGATAGATCCAGTGGAAATGGAGTTCAACCAGACGATTGATCTACAAGCCAGTTGGACGGTGTCAACGGCGGACGCTGAACAGTATCCTCATTTTGTGGAGTGGGGCCAATTAAGTACGTTAACCAATATGAGCTCGCCCGATTACATGCCGCATTTTTCCGGAACGTTTCGTTATGAAACACAATTTGAATGGAACGAATCCGTTAACCAAGCGATTTTAGATCTGGGCGAGGTGTTCGAAACGGCAGAAGTATGGTTAAACGGTGAGCATATAGGCGTGCGAATCTGTCCGCCATATCGATTCGAAATCCAAGGGGAGTTAGAGAAAGGGGGGAATAAACTAATTATTGAGGTTACAAATACGTTGGTAAAAGATCAGCGAGATTTCTTGTCCTCTTTTGCCCAACAGGAACCAAGTGGACTTATTGGACCCATTCAGTTGAATAGGCCTGATGTTTCCTAGAGACGTCGGAACGTCTGTTGTAATCTAAAACCACACCAATACCAAGATCCACAGACAACAGATGTTTAATATTTCGGCTGAAGGCAATCAGGTAGCGAAGGACATTAAAAGGGATGACACCAAGCTAAGATAGGAATAAACCTCAAATAGAAAACAATGCCCGAAATAGGAGAGAGCCGATAACCGCATAATTGGGTTGTTGGCTCTGTGTCTGTACGGCTAGTTCTTAGACATGCATTTATAGCAGCCTCTCGGGTATGTCACTTGCTGCTGGTCTTCTTGACCAAGTCCACGCCAACGTATGCCAGACTTTCCACACTTGCTGCCTTCTGTAGTATGTAATGATCAAAAAAGTTCTTCGTATAGTCTGTTACAAGACTTCGCATTTCCATAGCATCCCGTTCGCCTCTGAGTTCCTCATTAACATTGGTAAACACGATGTCACAGTAATCTAAATGAGCAGCACCATCAACAGAGAAATAATAGGTTTCCATGCTATTGTTTGTGCCAATTATCGCATTCATATTATAGTTAGGTTCACTAAATAGTAGCAAGAAGGGTTTCTTAAGGTCGCTGCCCTGAAGTCCGAACGCACCGCTATCCAAGCCAATCCCGCAGGCGAACCGTTCGTCGTCCCGGCAAACAATCGCCGCCGTAGGCCCTCCATAAGAATGTCCGACTATGCCCATGCCGATGTTAAGCCATAATCTGCTCTTAAAGATGGAATTCAGTTCTCCAGAGTCCAGTTTGAAAAGATAATCGGCTACATACCTTATATCTTCTGTCTGTAATTCGCTATGCTCTGTTAACTTGGCAAGTATCGGCAGTGTAAGCACGTTTTGGCACATCTCAATGGCAGTTTCTTCGTCAGGCCGCATCTCCATCTTACCAGCCAGCTTTAACATTTCCGGATCTTCAGAAAACGCCATAATAACATCCGAAAAATCCTTTGATACATTAAACAGGCGTCCATCTTTACACTTATACATGGTGCTATTCTGGTGGCCGACGCTTACCACTACATATCCCATGCTTGCCAAGTCTGTACAGATGACGGTACCCCATTCTGGAGAACCTCCCCCGCCGCAAACATAGAATAATACCGGATAGCGCTTTTCCTTCCCGGAGAGAGCAAGGTCGTCGTAACACTGGGTCTTGATATCGATAGAGTAAGCATCCTTCAACGCAGTGAGAAGTGGCTGCTCATTCAACATCTCGTATACTTCAGGAAACATGTACGTTGATGTCGTCTTCCCTTCGTTACTGTCGGACGGATAGTACACAAACGCCGTCAGTTCTCTTTTTGAGTGGTCTGATGCCGTGTACTCAAAATCCATCTGGGTTCGACCGACCGTATAGCCGCCAATGGGTTCTGGAAATGCGTCATACGTTTTCATTTTCATATCCCCCCTATATTCATTTGAATCGAATCTACTCCTTGGCTTTCTTGAGATCGCTAACCATTTCAGAATATTTATGATCTTCGAGCAGCCCGTGACCCATAAAGTCAGCAAAGTACTTGCTAATCTTAAGTTGCAGCTTAGAGTCCTTGATATCGAATTCTCGAAAAAACATGACAAGATTAAACTGCATGGACTCAAACATAAAAGAAATCAGGTCGTCATCAATATCAGGTCGGAGAGATCCATCAACCCTCATTCGGCGTAAAATGTTCTTGATTATGGGGAATGACTCCCCCTTTAGCACATCCAGATAGATTTTAAGTAAAATGTCCTCAGGAATGTATAGTACTGTTTCAGTAAGTTTGATTTCCAACTCATTCAATGGCTCGGTCATCATGCCATTAACATTACCAAATAAGCCAGTAAGGAAAAACCGGTAAAGGGAATCTTCATTCGTGTTATTAAAATACGAAGCTCTTTTCTTGGTCACATTACGTATTAAGTGACAATAAAGGTCATCTTTGTCTTCAAAATACCGATAAAATGTTCCAGGGTGCATGGACAAACAATCCAAAACCATCTTCATCGATATATCCTCATAAAGATTATTAACAAAAAGATGCATAGCGTTATTAGATATTTCCTCGCGCCTTGCTTCATCTAAACGAAAGAAAGTTTTTTTTGGCATAGATTACTCCTTAATATGAAGTGTGAACTCATTCACACCATATCGATAATTGATTCACATGTCAAGTAGTACTGAAATACTAAATATCAATAATGTAGGCAGGCAAATCAAAAGGCACCCGCCTATAGGCAGGTGCCTTCTCTATAGAGATCAAGTATAGATTATCTGTGGGGAAGTTCATTTTGCGAGTTCTTGTTCCTCCAGTAATCGTTTCAGTTTTTGGCGCTGCCGTTTTTCCTTCTGACGGCGTTCTCTGTCCTCAGCCTGCAGAGCTTTAAGTAGGGAGACACACATGCCGATAAGGACAACAGCGAACGGCAGTGCCGCCACAATGGAGGCTGTCTGGAGGCCGTTCAATCCCCCGCTGATCAGCAGTACTACCGCGATGGCGGACTGCAAGATTCCCCAGGTTAATTTTACTCTTGTACTCGGGTCCAACTTGCCATCTGACGTCAGCATGCCCAGCACAAAGGTAGCCGAATCCGCCGACGTAATAAAGAAGATCATGATCAGAAGAGTAGCAACGAATGCTGTAATCGTGCCTAGAGGCAGCTGCTCCAGCATAAGGAATAAAGCGGTTGTTGTATCTTCTTTGACGGCTTCCGCCAGATGAGCGCCATTGAACAATTCCAACTGAAGTCCTGTTCCCCCAAAGACGGAGAACCAGATAAATCCGAAAAGGCTTGGAATAACCATGACGTAAATTACAAATTCCTTAATGGTTCTTCCTTTGGATACCCTTGCGATAAACGTGCCAACAAAAGGAGCCCACGAGATCCACCATGCCCAGTAAAATAACGTCCAGGTTCCAATCCAGGTTTCTCTAGAAAACGGCGTCAGTCTCAAACTCATGTTAATAATATTCTGCAGGTAACTTCCCAAGGTGGTCGTGAATGTGTCAAATATAAAAGAAGTCGGCCCAGTCACCAAAACAAACAACATTAATAGCACAGCTATAACGAGGTTGGTGTTGCTCAAAATCTTTATCCCTTTATCCAGACCGGAGGTTGCCGAGATTAAAAACAATACAGTTACAATGGCGATGATGACAACCTGGGACAGCGTTGAGTTGGGAATACCGAATAGGTAATTCAGCCCCCCACCGATCTGAAGTGCACCCAATCCAAGCGAGGTCGCAACTCCGAAGATGGTGGAAATGACGGCAAGAATATCAATGACCTTGCCAAGCCAGCCTGCAGCAAGACGTTCACCGATCAAAGGAATAAAGGTGGAACTGATCAGCCCCTTGTGGCCTTTCCGAAACTGGAAATAAGCAAGCGCTAAGCCGATAACGGTGTAGATGGCCCAAGGATGCAGACCCCAGTGGAAAAAGGAATAACGCATTGAAAGTCTTGCGGCTTGCGTAGTTTCGGGTACCGCTCCCTCCGGTGCAGATAAATAGTGGGACAGCG
The DNA here is from genome assembly GCF_040546835.1 of Paenibacillus sp. PvP094. NCBI lineage: Bacteria > Bacillati > Bacillota > Bacilli > Caryophanales > Paenibacillaceae > Paenibacillus > Paenibacillus sp. PvP094. The sequence goes on from NZ_JBEPOM010000001.1 coordinate 5,082,997, forward strand.
GTTCTGCAACTCCCCAGAAAACCAGACCTATTCCCATACCAGCGCTAAACAGCATGGACAGCCAGGAAACCGTAGAATATTCAGGTTCATCATCGTCATCCCCCAGCCTGATACCGCCAAATCGACTGAATGCCAGATAGAAAGCGAAGATCAGGAAGAACAGTGTTGCTAGCAAATAAAACCAGCCAAAATTCTGAATAGAGAAGTTGTAGGCTACGTCAGCCGCATCAGCCAGCTGATCAGGAGCGACAGCTCCCCATATTGCAAATAGTGCAACGATGATAATTGTGATTGTAAATACCATGAAGAGAACCCCCGTTATGTAAGCTTCATCCAACTTTTCCTTAGTATGTACTAGTCCAGCGTGTAATATTTCGGAAAGCCAGCTGTTGATAAAATAAAACAAACCGCCTTGTATTGAAACACCCGTCGGTTTGTTTTGATCTCTCCAGAATAGTAAATTATCTATAATCGCCTGTTAAACTGAGATGGTGGATTGAGAATTTCGGATTTTAGTTATATAGAAATAACTTGAAAAATCTAAGAGGGAATCATCACTTTTAGGAGCAGCATTTGAAAGTATAGTGTATTTTTAATGATAAGAGATTCTGAAGAAAGAAATGAAAGGGTGAGAAGGATGAGAAGACTCGAGTCTGGTATATCAATAGACAACGAATTATTTTCTGATATTGTCAGGTATGAGCACATAACGATAAGCGGAACGACTATAAAAAACTCGAATGTTGGTTCACCTATATTTTGGAACTGTAATCTGAATCAACTTGAGTTTGATACCTGCGATCTTACCAATGCGAGATTTTTTGCCGATAGTACGATTGATCATTGTACATTTATCCGTTCCGACTTGCGCTCAGTTGGCATTGCCAAGGGTGAAGCTGTTTTACCAATTGTGAGTTTACTTCCTGCGATATGAGAGGCATGACATTGGAGAATGCAACCTTCATCGATTGTACTTTTGTTAAATGCAGATTCAATGACCGGATTTTACAAGCGGCGAATATCGTTAATTGTTCCTTTACCGGCAAGCTGGTTGATATTACGTTTGAGGGAAATGGCAAACAAAAGCTAATCGCCAATTTTGAAAACTGCATCCTTGAAGGTGTTCGTTTTGTGAACTGTGACCTGACGCAATGTATCCCGCCAAAATCCAAAAATCATCTGTATGTTGAACAGGTATCCTCACGTGTGAAAAATGCGATGACGAAGATTGACCATGATCCTAATCTATCTGACGATGAACGGAAAGTACTGGTACGCAGTCTGCGCAGGCTTGAGCAAATGGATCAATATATTTTTAACACAGTACATATGAAGAAAATATATGGTGATGTTTTTGTTGAACGATTTTTCAGTAGTCTGGACGTTCAGTGAGAATCATCCTAGCTCGGGACTGTTATGAAAAAGACGCATCGAAGTTTCAAACCAAGGATTGTCCCAGTAGTTGTTCGTTGAAGGTTCTAGATACAGCCTCCGAATATGACATGCTGTCATATTGAGTACCTAGCCATGCATATATATCCCCGAGAATGTAGGTATAGGGGGCGGAACAATGGACGGTAACAATGCTAATAATCAGGGAAACAGTCGAAGCAGGAAGGGAGGCAATGTGCAATCCGAGTGGCATGCCAAGCAGTCGCCAGAACACCATTCACAGACAGTAGGGGAACGGGGGCCGATTCTGGAGCAGGACAGCATGCTGCATGAAACACTCGAAACCTTTGTCCACGAAAAAATTTTAGAGCGCCCGGTCCACGTAAAGGGATTCGGAGCATTGGGTTATTTTGAAACCCTACACTCGATGGCCGCTTATACGAACCTGTGCTTCTTGCAAAAACCAGGACAACAGGTTGCTGTTACCGTTCGTTTCTCACTTGCGGTCAGCAACAAAGGAACACCCGATACATCCCGCAACGTTCGTGGATTTTCGACGAAATTTTATACCGAGCAAGGCGTTTTCGACCTGCTTTGTAATCATATCCCCGTGTTTCTCGTACGAGACCCGATCCGGTTTCCTGAGTCAATTCATGCTTTCCTGCCATCACCCGTTAACAATCTCATTGATCCGAATCGATTCTGGGGGTTCATTGCTAGAGCACCAGAGGCAACTCATTTCGTTGTACGACTGTACTCGGACGAAGGGACGATCAAGAGCCTCCGCCATACGCCAGGACACAGTGTTAACACCTATGTTTGGAAAAATGCAAAGAACGAACGCTTCTACGTCAAATATCGCTGGATTCCATTAGCTGGAGAGCAATATATCGATGCGGAAGAAGCAGCCCGTTTGGCTAGCGAGAACCCCGATTATTCGGGTAAAGATTTATATGACACGATTGCACAAGGTACACCTGTCCAGTATGGGCTGTATGTGCAGTTGATGAACCCACAGGATGAGGCAATGCTGGCGTTCGATCCGTTGGATGACACGAAAGTGTGGGATGTGCGTCAATTCCCGCTTCTGCCCGTTGGTCGACTCGTCTTGGATAAGAACCCTACGAATTATCAGGAGCAGATCGAGAAGCTGGCATTCTCCCCGTCCAATCTTCTGGATGGTGCTGAGCTGTCCGATGATAAAATGCTGCAAGGCCGCAGTAATATTTATTGGGATTCACAGCGCCATCGCCTTGGATCGGACTTTCGCAAAATTCCGATTAACCATCAAGCCAACTGGTCACCGACGGATCAGGTAACGAGCGGAGAAGGGCGTTATGTAGCTGGCCGGCTCGTTCGATCCGATATTCCGAAGGCTGATAATTTCACCCAAGCGGGACAATTCTACCAGTCGCTAACAGGAGTTCAACAGGATCATCTTGTTCAGAACCTCGCTGATGACTTATCGGCAGTTTCTCAAGAGATACAGACGATTGTGTTAGGCTATTTTTTCGAGGCTGATGCAACATTAGCCGAAAGGGTAGCACGCCAGATCGATGCACTGAAGAAGGGATAATCCTGTAGAAAAAAAGGACCGTAAGTGTTCATCTTTCATCGATGAATGCTTTCGGTCCTTTTGTGTTTATCCTGTACCTATATGCCGTGGCAGCAACTTAATAAAATTCTAATAAACGACGGTATCGGAGTCCGCCTCTGTTGTTAACGTCTTCGGAAGGCTCCGCCGCGTGCCAGAGCGAAGAAGATGAGCAGGGCAATAATCGAGCCAACGATGGCTGGAATAATATGAAATCCGCCAATCACCGGACCCCTTGGTCCCAGCAATTCTGTTCCTAACCAGGAACCGATAAAACCCGCAATGATATTACCAAGTACACCGCCCGGTACGTCACGCCCAATCAAGTTGCCGCTTAACCAGCCTATAAGTCCACCAACAATGAGTACCCAGAGCAGATCCATTGAATTGTTTCTCCTTTCTTCGGGTTTATTACAAGTTATGTTGGGCTCAGTGGAATATACCTCAGCTTCCAGTTGGTGGAGGAATCTAAAGGGTCTGTGCTAAGATTGGGTTAAATATAATTGAAGCTGGAGAACAAGGCTAGATAGGGGTGTACATTGAAGAAAATCCTAGTCATTGATGATGAAGCTGCCATCAGAGATTTAATCGAGCTCGTACTAAGGAGAGAAAACTACGTTGTTCAAACGGCTGAAAACGGTAAAATAGCCCTGCAGCTGCTGGATGCTTTTGGGCCGGACCTGGTGGTGCTTGACTTGATGCTGCCTGACTGCTCCGGATATGACCTGTGCAAGGAAATCACCGGGAAACGTGCCGTTCCAGTGATCATGCTCTCTGCCAAAAATGAGGTTATCGACAAGGTGCTCGGACTTGAGCTGGGGGCGGAAGATTACATGACCAAGCCCTTTGACAATCGTGAATTGCTTACTCGGATCAAGGTGATTCTGAGAAGAAACGAGAGCAAGGAGGAATCCAGTGAAGGTACTGAGGTGAAATCTACACGCATCATTCATGAAGAGCTGACATTTGATCTGGAAAGCCGAAGGGTGCTGAAGAACGGTGTGCCCGTGTCTTTAACAGCCAAAGAGTTTAAAATTCTGGAAACGTTACTCAGAAGGCCGGACAAAATCTTTACCCGGGATGAGCTGCTGCAGATCGGATGGGGATATGACTTCATGGGAGACAGTCGCAGTGTGGATATGACCATCATGCGATTGCGGAAGAAGCTGGAGGATAACGCGGACGAACCGAAGTATGTCAGGACGATCTATGGATTCGGCTATCAACTTGGAGGTGGCGAGGCCTGAAGTATGCAACCCGGTTACTGCTGAATTATTTATTTTTCTCCGTGCTATCCTTTGGCATCATCATTTTTGCGGTGAATAAAGCCATTGATTACTACAGCTTTATTACCATTGAAAAACAGATGATGGAGAAGGCGGATCTGTCCGAGTTGTCCTTCCGTGAGGTGTTGGCACAGCATAGATCATCGTCAGGAGAGCCGCAGGCACAGGAAATCGTCAGACTTGCTCTGGAGAAGCTGAAAGCTTCAGGGAAGGAAGTACGAATTTATGACAGCTCCAAGCAGCTGCTGGGCCTCGCTGTGGATGGCATCATCATTAATGATGGCAAACCTCTTATTTTTGACAAAAATATTGAGAAAGCCCTGAGCGGCAGTTATGCCTACACCGTAACGGAAGATCATCTGCTTTATTTTGCGACTCCCATTCAGAATCAATTTTACGAGAACGCTTATGTGTATGAGTTCGTGGACGACATTTCGTACTTTTATGTGATGATGGATCAAATCCGTTATATCCTGTTTGCGGGTGCGGGCGGTTTCATTGTACTGATTACGTTAGCCAGTCTGTGGATTGCCCGCAACACAACCAAGCCGATTAAGGTGCTGCTTGACGCAGTGCAAAGTTTCTCTAGACAAGAGTTTCAAAGAGTTCATCTTAACCGGAAGGATGAGCTGGGCATGCTGGCAGATGGGCTGGATTCCATGGGGCGTCAGCTACATGATTACATTCAGTACCAGAAACAATTTGTCTCCAACGTATCTCACGAGTTAAAAACACCCTTGGCAGCGATTCGTGGTTTCTCTCAATACTTGGTTGAAGGGGAGACTGAGAACAAGGAGCTGCAAAAAATCTATGCTCATCTGCTGCAGGAATCGGATCGGCTGACGCGCTTGATTAATGAACTGTTGCTGCTCTCCCGATTCGACAAGGCTGGTTCTAACGAACTGGAAGCCCGGAAAACGGAAATGAACGAACTGATTCAGCAGGTGGCAATGAATATGGAAGCGAAGGCTAAGGATAAAGGGATCAAGATTATGGTTAGTAAAGCACAGGGAGAACCGGATGATGAGGGTACAACAAGAGTTTACGCCAACATCAATCCAATGTTAATGTCCCATGCAATCGCAAATCTTGTGGACAACGCCATCAAATATTCAGGCAATAATTCACAGATTAAGGTAGAGATGGAACATACGCCAAGCGAGATCGTTATTCGGATACGTGATCAAGGTATCGGGATCGCGAGCGATGAACTGGAGAGAGTGCAGGAACGCTTTTACCGGGCAAAAAATGCAAGTACAGCGAACGGTTCAGGTCTTGGACTTTCGATTTGCAAGGAGATTGTAGAGCGCTTTAATGGATATATCGACATGGAAAGTCAGATTGGGGAAGGAACGGGCGTTACGATTGTTTTGCCTCGTGTGTAGACCGCATTCTAAACCCAAGCCTAATTAGGTAACGTTACAAGATTGGTACATTTCTGTTATGAGACTAACAAATGCTTTTTTTATAATCACTTCATAAGAAGAAATCACACATTTATGGAGGGATCATGATGAAGTTAACAAAGAAAGCTGCAAGTTTTATCGTACTAGGTGCTTTACTAGCGGTGGCATTAACGGGCTGTCAGTCCAGTGATGCTACATCTCCAGAAACCGGACAGAGCACAGCGAATGAACAAAGCAAAGGCGAAGGAGCATCGAATTCCACAGCGCCTGCTTCAGAAAATTCGGAAGAAAAGGGTACTGAAGCTATTAAGGAAGGTTCGATGGAGAAGGAAGGCAATGTGGTGCTGAAGGAGCTTGCTTTTGTCTATAATGAGCACACCATTGCGATTTCCGATACAGCGAATGAAGATCAGATGGAACAGATGCTGGGCAAACCGGATAACCTGAAATCTCATACGTACAGTGCCGGCGATGGAACAAACATGGATACATTAATCGGTTTTACAGAAAAAGTGTACACGTATCCTGGTCTGGAGATTAAAACCATCAGTATACCGGAGGGGAAACAAGACTCCATCTTTCATATCGAAATTACAGATCCTAAGTATGCAACAGTACGAAACATTAAAGCAGGAGATAGTCTGGATACACTCAAAAACGCCTACCCTGAGGGGAAACTGCTTGGTGATGGAGCCCCTGATGAGGAGGATGACTTCCGTTACGAGCCGTCCAACTATGTAGATGTGATGTCGTTTCATATTAAGGATGCCAAGGTGGAGAGCATTCAGATCTACAGCCTTCTGGACTAATATATAGTGATCGACGTTGGTAAGCCATTCATACGATTCACCTTTAATACCTGCCCGGAAGAGGGCAGGTATTTTTTCGTTTGTAGACTCGTCAGCAAGTGAAAAAAACATGAACTTCTCTATTCATTGGGTGCTGATCAAGTCATTCATTACAGAAAGGAAAAATTTGAAGAGATTCTAAAAGATATCGATTTAGTATTTGACACGATGGGTGGAGTAGTAGCTGAGAACAGCTATAAAGTACTTAAGCCAAATACCGGAAGACTGATTACCAAATTACCAATAAGTAGGCATTGAAACTTTGGGAGTTTTCATTTCCGCAAGAGGGCAAAAGGGAATGGTGGATAAATGATACCTCAGTACATATTACTGGGGAAAGTAAAATAGATTGAACTAGTTGGTAAACAGTGTTACTCTGAAAGTCTATGTTCAATAATATATTTAATAATAGTCACCATTTAGGTTATAAAGAAAGGTAACACGATGATAAAAGTTGATAACTTATCCTTCTCATTTCCGCAAAAAGAACTATATAACAACATTTCATTTACGTTAGAAGAGGCACAACATTGCGCTTTTATAGGAACAAGTGGCAGTGGGAAAAGTACACTGGTCGATATACTGATAGATCCGGAAAGATATTTGTTCGAGGGCAAGTTAGAGATAGACCCGGAATGCAGAATAGGGTATGTCAGTCAGTTCTCGCAAGTCGACAAAACGAAAGAAACAACCGTATTTGAATATATCGGAGAAGAATTTATTAAGATACAAGATGAAATCACTGCACTGTATGCGGAGATGTCCACCACGTCTGACATGGATTCGCTGATGGAGAAGGTTCAATCGGCTTTGGATGCATTCGAATCGATGGATGGGGATAATTTCGAAAACACCATCAATAAGCAGCTAAACCTGGCCAACCTCATGAAGCTCAAAGATCTTAATATATCCGACGTGAGTGGTGGGGAATTCAAACTTATTCAAGTGATGAAGGAAATGCTCAATCGTCCAGACTTATTGATTATGGATGAACCCGATGTATTTTTGGACTTTGAAAACCTAAATTCGCTTAAAAAATTAATTAATTCCCACAAGGGAATGCTGCTCGTTGTTACGCACAACCGTTATCTATTGAATCATTGTTTCAACAAAATTATTCACCTTGAAAATACGGAAATCCAAGAGTTTGACGGGCGATATATCGAGTACAACTTCTCGCTGCTTCAGACTAAGATCGAGCTGCAAGAAATCGCGGTTGCTGAAGCTGAAGAAATAGAGAGATACGATCACATCATCGACAATCTTAGAGAGATCGCCACGTATAATTCGGAAGCCTCAAGAGGCAGAGCGTTAAAAGCCAGAGTCAAGTTTCAAGAGAGATTGGAAGCACGTCGAATAAAAGAGCCGTTTGTCGATATTAAGCAGCCGAATATCCGTTTTGGTATCGATAAGGAAATCGAAGACACCGTTGTCCTTAAAGTCAATAATTATAGCGTTTCCTTTGACGAGTTGCTTTTGGAAAATGTGAACTTCGAGATCAAATCAACAGATAAAGTAGCCCTGATCGGTCCAAATGGTACCGGGAAAACCACATTACTCCGTGAAATTTATAAAAACAATCAGGCTTCCATTGAAATAAATGATGATGTGAATGTGGCTTATTTATCTCAGCTTCAAGGTGAAATGCTAAATGATTCGAATACTATCCTACATGATTTCATAGATGCTGGGTTTAAAACGTATGATGAGATTAGATCGCATCTTACCGATTATGGATTTGAAGGAGAAATCCTTGATCAAAAGATTAAATCATTATCTGGTGGAGAAAAAAACATGCTTCAACTGGCTAAAGTTTCTGGTAGTCAAGCGGGCGTGTTGCTTCTTGATGAACCGACAAGCCATCTAGACACTTACTCACAAATTGCACTGGAGAAAGCTATTGAAGACTATAAAGGTGCGATTCTCATGATTTCTCATGATTTTTATTCTGTTGTAAATGGTATGGATTATGTTTTAATCATTGACGATAAAACGATTAGCAAAATGAGTATGCAGGAATTTAGACAGATGATTTATGCTAGTCATTTTAATAAAGATTATTTAGAAGCTGAACAACAGAAAAAATCAATTGAAATGAAAATAGAATTGGCTTTAAAAGATACTAATTTTGAACTTGCCAAAGTATTGGTTGATGAGTTAGAAGAGTTAATTAAGTTGCTCTAAAATGGAATTGTGCCCGCTAGTATCGCGAGGAATATCAAAGGAAAACTGGCGAAGGAAAAGGGACGAAACGCTTATTTAAGTTTTGTATAGTGACGCAGCAGAAACAAGGGCGGAGTGTATCCGCCCTTGTTTCATTGCTGGATTATGGACACAGTACACTATGCACTCTGAAGTCTCCGGTAGTGGTTAAGGTGTCAGGACGGAATGTTCATAGCCGTTTGAATGTTTTTCAGATCAAGCTGAATTTGTTCTGAAATATGGTAAGGGTGGTATAAACCTTGCTGTACCATGTAATTTGATATCTTTTCATGAGAGACTATAGCTTCATCGAGCTGTTTCATCAAAATTTGCTTGATTTCGGGGGTGGCACATTCAGTCACAGCCATGGCGTAATTTCTGACTCCGCTCTTGGCGTTTATCAACAAATCCATTGCGATCACGTCATCAGTAAGCGTATGAAGGCCTGACATGTGTTCTAATATTGGGTTCATTATTTTATCTCCTATACAGTCGCTTTAGACAGCACTTCACCGAGTTCCTGAAGCTGCTGCTGTGATAATGTCACATCTTGCTGCAAAATTTGCATGAGTGCCGGATCGGTTACCAGAGCTTGCATGGTCTGGGATTTAGTCAAGCAAACTGTCTTGAATGCAGCTATTTCATGTACCTCAAGCACCTCATGCAATGCGTATTTGGAATTCATTCGGATTGTCCTCCCAAGTATCTATCCATATTTAAGGCTTTAAGATGACTTTAATACAATTGTCTGTTTTTGTATCGAACACTTCATAGCCCCGCTTGGCATCGCTGAGCGGAATGACGTGAGTAACAATGTCGCCGGGGTCCACTTTGCCAGACGTAACCAACTCGTACATATACGGCATATAGTGAATAACTGGAGCTTGTCCGGATCGGATATTCACGTTTCTCTGCATGATGTCACCGAGCGGGAAGCCGTTATAACGACCACCGTATACCCCAGTGACTTGGATGGTGCCGCCTTTGCGGACAGCCTGAGAAGCAATGATAAATGCGCTCATGGTGCCGCCTTGCAGTTTCAAACCGCTGGCTAAATATTCAAGATCACTCATCTTGCCGTCCATTCCTACTGCATCAATGACAACATCCGCGCCGCCTTTGGTCATTTCCTTGAGCGTATTGCCAATGTTCTTATCTTGTTCGAAGTTTACGATTTCGACGTTGTTCGTTCGTTTCGCATGCTGCAAGCGGTAATCGACATAGTCAACGGCTATGACCCGCTTTGCTCCTTTCAGCCAGCAGAATTTCTGGGCCAGGAGTCCGACTGGGCCGCATCCGAGAACGATGACTGTATCTCCATTTTTTACGCCGGCATTATCTACGCTCCAGAATGCCGTGGTCATGGCATCAGCTATCAAGCTTAGCTTTTCGTCCGGTTGTTCACAGTTCTCAGGAATTTTGAAGTGGGTAAAATTGGCAAACGGAACCCGTAAATACTCAGCTTGCCCGCCAGAATATCCGCCGGTCGTTCCCGAGTAGCCGAAATATGCGCCCATATCTCCGTTCTCGTTGGAATTGTCACATTGGCTTTCCAGCTGATTTTTGCAAAAAAAGCATTCTCCGCATGCGATGTTGAAAGGGATGATTACACGGTCGCCTTTTTTTACCTTTGTCACGCCAGGGCCTACTTCTTCTACGATCCCCATCGGCTCATGTCCGATGACATAGTTCTCCTGAAGGTTAGGGATCATCCCGTGAATAAGATGAAGGTCAGAACCGCAAATGGCGGTACTGGTGATCTTTACGATCATATCGTCCGGTTTCTCAATCTTCGCATCCGGAACCTCTTTGACCACGACATTTTTAACCCCTTGATACGTTACCGCCTTCATGCATTATGTCCTCCAATATGTTCATCTGGGGTCCGATCAAACATCCCTTTACGCGACGTATCTCCCGGGAACAGATTCATCTGCCCGATCATTACCGTATTATTGGCCGATAGCTGGTCGAGTTGGTACTGTTCATTCAGCTCGTAAGGATGGAACCACTTTTTGCGAATCATGAGCTCCGAGATTTCCTGGTGCATTGCAATCCCTTGTTTAAGCTGAGTGTGCAGAAGGGCTCTTACATCTGGTGAAGCCGTTTCCGTCAGGGCGATAGACAGATTACGTACACCTTCCTTGGCACGAATAAGGAAGTCCATGGCAAAAGTCATATCTGCCATTTCCGGCATATTTAATGAGTTAATCGGGTCTAAATAATCGGTATTCATTTGAGCTCCCCTTAATGTGTTATAGGTGTCGGACTACTCGGAACAGGTGCTTGGAAAGGAGCTTTCGCGTAGATTGCTTGCAGCTCGGCGATCTGTTGTATGGACTCAGTGACGTCTTTCTGCATTAAAGCTTTTAGCTCTTGGTCAAAGACCAGGCCTTGCATCAGTTTTGACTTAGCGATGCATAGCGTTTTAAAGTTTAAAGCTTCATGCAGTTCCATCGATTCGTGCGGCGCTAGTGTTGGTTTGTTCATGGAGAAATGATCACCTCCTTTTTCATTAGCGTTAGATTTTCCAACGAATCGGATCTTATACTAAAATGGATTGCGGGAGATGGGAGATCCGAATATTCCCATACAGTTGCAGGAATATAAACAAAATCATAATCCGATACTTATTTCTGTTTTAAATGATTTTGAAATAGGGAGGAGGACTCACTGTGCCCAATAAAAACAAAATTGATCTAGCCACCGAAAATGCAAGAAAACCGGCAGAAGGTGCCCTTAACTCGAGTGGAAATACACTGGAGCAGCATGCATCTAATGCGGTTTCTGAGGTGCAGACGGCTTTAAATCAGGCAATAAGCTCGTTAAATGAATCTAATGCAACAAATTCACAAGCGCTGGAAAAAGCCCGGCAGCAATTGACCCGAGCAGATGAATTTTTAGATCAAGCGCAAACTTCCGCAAACGCATTACGTCTCCCGGACCAACAATAAAACGGTGCTGGTACTGATAAGCTTGGCAGCGTTTTTCTTTCTATTCCGTATTTTCTCCGATACTCTCTGCATGGGGATTTACTCTGCGTTGACGATCGGAGGAAGCAAATTTTCCTAGAACACATATAGTTACGGTCAACATGCTTCGGCTTACGCCGAAGTTTTTTGTATTTTTAGATGTATCGGACAATTTCAAAATCACGGTTGATAAAGAATGATTAAGGGCCAGGCATTAGAAAAAGTCTTGAACATAATTATAGGTAATATCTATCCAACTATGTTGAGGAGGACATCATACAGCCTATGTTACCTATGGAAGAATATTTTGGTAAGCTAGAACTCGTTCATTCCTTTTACGGGGCTATGCCTACAGGCGTTAGTGTATCCGAAACCGGGCGAATCTTTATTTGCTTTCCGAAATGGGGAGATGACGTTAGATTTACGGTAGCGGAAATTGTTGAGGGACAGCTGCAGCCTTATCCTAATGTAGAAACGAATTTGATCAACCCATTGAATCTCGCGATGTCCTTCATTAGTGTCCAAAGTGTTGTTGCAGATGGAAGGGGAGCCCTGTGGGTACTGGACACGGCTGCACCAAATTTTTCTGAGCCAATTATAGGAGGGGCAAAATTAGTCGCGGTAGATTTAGAAACAAACACAATAAGAAAAGTTTATACATTTGCAGATGATGTGGTCCTGCCGACAACGTATCTGAATGATGTCCGATTTGACTTTCGTGTAGGTAACGCAGGTTACGCCTATATAACGGATTCTTCTTCCAATGGTCCCGGCGCTATTATCGTCGTAAATCTAGAAAACGGCAATGCGTATAGACGGTTGCATGGAGCAAGCTCAACCTCACCCGATCCGTATTTTGTACCGAAAGTGGAAGGTAAAATTTTGATGAATCGAAACGCGGATGGTTCCACATCTCCCTTTCGCTTGGCCTCTGATGGGATAGCCATTTCCCCTGATGGAAAAATGTTATTCTATTGTCCATTAACCAGTCGCCAGCTATACTCGATCTCAACAGAATCGTTAAGAGACAGAACGATACCGGATTTCAAGTTAAGTGATCTTGTGCAGTATTGGGGAGAGAAGGGTGCATCGGATGGGATGATCACGGACGCAAAAGGAAACGTGTATGCTGGAGATTATGAAAACGATAGTATTCGAAAGATATTGCCGAATGGAATCATGGAAACCATCGCCCATGATCCCCGAATTTTATGGCCAGATACGTTTTCTATTGGACCGGATCAATACTTATATGTAATTGTGAACCAATTACATAGACAGGCAAGATTTCATTATGGAAAAGACCTGCGAATAAAACCGTATAGTTTACTGCGTTTGAAAATTGATGAATTACCCGCACCTACTTTTTGATAAATAGAACCCATTAAAACGAAATGAGGCAGTGTTTCACCATGTTGTGATCTCGAACGGGATGATCATGGTCATAGGAGTACAGCCTTGTCATGGACATACGTGTATAGCACTGCTATAATAGAGGTTATGAACACATATGACAAAATATTAGCAGCTGCTCTTAAGGTACTCGAAGAAGAGGGCGGAGCCCAATTTTCGACGCGAGCTGTCACTTCGATCGCGCAGGTTACGGCACCTACACTCTACCACCATTTCGGTAATGCAGATGGACTCCTGAGTGCAGCTATAGTGGAAGCGTTCAAACAGTTATTCGAAAGCAAAATTGCCGCAGTGGAGTCCCCAATTCCAGAGATGGCGCTTCGTCAGGGGTGGGATGACTATGTCCGCTTCGCGGCAGCCCGTCCTCGGATATATGCGGCAATGATGGGGCGGCTGCTTGAGGGCGCCCATATCGAAGCGGCAGATCAGTCGTACCAAGCACTGGTGCAAAATGTTCAAAGAGTTGCTGCCGCAGGAAAACTGGCTGTTTCAGCCGAAGCTGCGGCAGATCTGGTCTGGGCTTCAGCCAATACGGCCTCTTGGCTGTATGTGACGTCCCAAATACGCAAGGCACCCCCACCCCAGCCTCACGTCGTTGATCTCATTCGAGAAAGCGTGATGCAGATCATCTTGATCCCAATGCCGGACTCCGGTTCAAAATGAGGGATCGATGACAGAGCCTGGAGACTCCAGACAAAGCCCCAATGTGGGCTTTGTTTTGTTTCATGGTAAATGATGAAGGACCACAAATAGAGGCACATAAGAGATCGCCTATCCAAGCAGGATGGCGATCTTTTTCAATTCAGAGGGATTCGATGATCTCTTTCCTCACGCCACGGTATCTCGTAAGCATCGAAGTAACTCACGCTGCGCCCGTCATTAATGATGTTCAGGTCGCAGGAGGATCACAATATAAAAAAAATATATATAGCACCGCTATAGACAGCTCTGTATAGCGGTGCTATAATATCCGTATAACAGTGCTATACAGTGGTTCATAACTTATTAAACTCAGGAGGTTTACAATGCCATATAAAACTCAAGAAATGGTTGTCGTCACAGGTACTTCAAGTGGAATCGGCAGGGCTACCGCGGAGCAGCTCGCCGCTGAAGGATTTCACGTTTTAGCTGGGGTTCGCCGTCAGGAAGATGCCGACAAAATCAAACAAAAAAATATCGAACCGGTGATTCTCGATATTACTGCTATCGACACACTAAGGGCGCTGGCCGAACGAGTGGAGCAAGATCCGCTTGGTCGCCCGCTCTGCGCCGTGGTCAACAATGCCGGCATTGCCGTTAATGCACCTCTTGAGATGGTTCCGCTGGATGAATTACGCCGTCAGATCGAAGTCAGCGTGATCGGGCAAGTTGCGGTTATTCAGGCGCTTACTCCCGCCTTGCTGAAGAGCAGCGGACGCGTAGTGAATATCGGATCCGTTGGCGGCAAAATCTCCATGCCCGGTTTCGGAATTTATTCAGCTGCAAAATACGCGATGGAAGCGATCAATGACAGCCTCCGCAGAGAGATGTCCTCGTTCGGACTCAAAGTTATCATGATTACTCCGGGCGGTGTCAGCACCAGCCTGTCGGAGAAAGGGGTTACGACAGCCAATCGGCTGTCCAAGTTGATGACTCCCGATCAGCACAGACGCCATGATCGTCTTTTTGACGCCGTGAAGGCGCAGGCTGAATCGTGGGCAACGAGCGGTATTCCTACTAAGAAAGTGGCAGAAGTGGTTTCACGAGCCATCCACGCAAGTAATCCGCGCACCCGCTATACGGCTGGCCGAGATTCGGCTCTGCTGACCCGACTGGTTCGTATTCTCCCGGATAAACTTCTCGACCGGATGCTCCGCAGCCAGATGAAGCTGCAGTAACGGGAGTATGACTGATGTCACAACAACCGTTTGAACATGCATTATTAATAACTTAGGAGGAATCAACATGAACGATACCAATAACCGTTACGTTACTGTACTCTGGGAGGCGAGAGCCAAGGCAGGGAGAGAAGCTGAGATGAAGGCGTTTATGACTGCAGCTGTCAACCCGTCACGGAACGACCAGGGTAACATTGACTATGAAGCTCACGAGGTAGAAGGCCTGCCTGGTACATTTATCATCTACGAGCGCTGGGAAAACCGGGATGCTCTCGATCGACACCTGAACGCCCCGCGGATGCAGGAACTGGTGCCTCAGCTCTTAGAACTGATGGAGGGATCCATTGAGGAAGGGATTCGACTCCTGAAACCGTTTCGTCCAGCGCATTAAACTAGAACATTCGGGAGGTCAAACATTGGCAACAATTGATGAGTTTGCAGCACTAGATGTTCGTGTCGGAACGATTAAGGAAGCGGAGTTTTTTGAAGAAGCAAAGATCCCTGCGATTAAGCTTAAGATTGATTTTGGACCGGAGATCGGGATGAAATCCTCAAGTGCACAAATAACGAAGCGTTAGAAGGCTGAGGACGTTATAGGAAGACAAATTGTTGGAATCGTCAATTTTCCTCCTCGGCGCATTGCTGGATTCAAATCGGAGGTATTAGTTTTGGGCGGAGTCCCGGAAAAAGGAGATGTTATTCTATTAACGCCGGATACTGAAATCCCTAACGGTACTCCTATTGCATAAGTTAGACGACGAGAACGTTAACTGAATACAAATAAGAAAGCAAGCTGACCAATGTGTGAACTGCACCCAATTGTTAGACACCATCTAACAGATTGGAGGTGCAGTTTTTTTGTCAAATTGTAATATGGACTCACTCTATTCGTTTAATCTTTGGAGTAATCATGAATTGGTTTATGAAGCAGAAATAAGGTTAGCACTTACGGAGTTCACACATTATAAATAAGATATTATTTTTCCAAAAAGAAAACGATCTTACCATATATTCAGGGTCATTTGCTCTACTCTTATGAAGTAACCGATTACATTATTAACGTTTACCAACGGAGGAGAGCGAATGAATCCTAATTTGAAAGAAATGATCAAGCAAATGACATTAGAAGAAAAAGCAGAACTCTGCTCAGGTAGAGATTTCACGAATACCAATGCCATTGACCGTCTTGGGGTTCCCTCTATTATGATGTCAGATGGGCCTCACGGACTTAGAAAACAAGACGGGACTGCGGACCACCTAGGTATAAACAAAAGTTTACCAGCTACCTGCTTCCCATCCGGAAGTGGAGTTGCCTCATCGTGGAATCGTGAACTCGCCCATACGATGGGGACAGCACTCGGACAAGAAGCACAAGCAGCGGATATTTCGATTATTTTGGGGCCTGCTGTGAATATCAAGCGTTCCCCGCTGTGTGGCCGAAATTTTGAATATTTTTCTGAAGACCCTTATTTATCGGGGACTTTGGCAGCTAGCTATATTTCAGGCGTACAAAGCCAAGGCGTGGGTACTTCTATCAAACATTTTGCTGTAAACAACCAGGAATATAAGCGTATGTCTGTCGATGCAGTGGTGGATGAACGGACTCTACGGGAAATTTATCTTGCAAGCTTTGAACATGCAGTGAAAGAGGCAGAGCCATGGACCGTCATGGCCGCTTATAACAAAGTAAATGGTGAATTTTGTTCCGAAAACAGCCGGTTACTGACTGAAATTCTCCGGGATGAATGGGGATTTTCAGGCGTAGTGGTCTCGGATTGGGGAGCTGTCAATGAACGGGATCAGGGGCTAGCTGCCGGTCTGGAACTGGAAATGCCCTCCAGTCATGGTGCGGGAAGCAAGAAAATTATTGAAGCTGTTCAATCGGGAAAGCTGAGCGAAGAGGTGCTGGATCAGTCTGTTGAGAGATTGTTGTCACTTGTATTCAAAGCTGTAGATAGCCAGCGGAAGTCAGTATCGGTTAATGTAGAGGCACAGCACCAATTGGCCAGAAAAATGGCAAGCGAATGCATGGTCCTGCTCAAGAATGAGGAGAGCATTCTACCTCTAAACACCAAAGATTCCATTGCAGTTATCGGAGCATTTGCGCAGCACCCGCGCTACCAGGGCGGCGGTAGTTCACATGTTATACCAACGAAGCTGGATAACATCTATGAAGAAATCCTTAAAACAGCCACTGACAGTGCAAACATCTCGTATGCGGCCGGTTATACATTGGACGAAGATGTTGTAAACGAAGAACTGATCCAAGAAGCAGTAGCTGCCGCAAAGAATGCACAGGTTGCAGTTATTTTTGCCGGGCTGCCTGAACGTTATGAGTCCGAAGGTTTCGACCGGAAACATCTTCAATTGCCCGAAAGTCACAGAACTTTAATTGAAGCAGTCGCGGAGGTTCAAGAGAACATTGTTGTTGTATTGAGCAATGGAGGTCCCATTGAAATGCCTTGGCTGGATAAAGTTAAGGGTGTATTGGAGGCATACCTTGGAGGTCAGGCTTTGGGCGGTGCAATCGCTGATATTCTCTTTGGAAGCGTAAATCCAAGCGGGAAACTGGCTGAGACATTTCCTAAAAAACTGATCCACAATCCGTCGTACTTGAATTTCCCCGGAGACGGCGAGACTGTCGAATATCGAGAAGGTGTTTTTACTGGCTACCGTCATTACGATACAAGAGATGTTGAGCCTTTGTTTCCATTTGGCTTCGGTTTAAGCTACACCCAATTTGAATATAGTGATCTACAGGTCAGTCATAAACAGATCAAAGATACCGACAGTGTAGCGGTTTCAGTAACAATTAAAAACACGGGTGAAACAGAGGGAAAAGAGGCCGTTCAGCTATATGTACGTGATGTGGAATCAACGGTCCCACGTCCACTTCAGGAATTGAAGGGGTACGCCAAAGTTTCACTTCAGCCTGGTGAAGAGACCACTGTACATTTTGAACTGGGCAAAAGAGCCTTTGCTTACTACGATGTTAAGCTGAAAGACTGGCATGTGGAGACGGGGAAATTCGACATTATGGTCGGAAAATCTTCAAGAGAGATTGAACTCACTGAAACGATCGAGGTAGAATCGAGCGTAATAGTTACCAAACCAATTACTAGGCATTCCACATTCGGTGAATTACTGCAGCATCCCGTCGGAGCTGAAATTATGGCTGCGATGGGGCAATATGACGGGAATGGAGCAGGATTGGGTGAGGGAATGCAGGAATTAATTATGGGTACCACATTGCACAATGCAGCACTTATGAGCAACGGTCTGTTCACAGAAGAAACACTTCAAAGTATCTTATCCGCTGTTAGCCGTTGAATGAATGCATCGTTAGAATAAGCCCGCCATCGGGCTTATTCCTCTAACATATGATGCGTTTGTTGATACTGCTTAGGGGTTCTACCTGTGTGTTTTTTAAAAATCTTGGTGAAATAACTCTGATCCGTAAAACTCAAAAGAGACCCGATCTCAGAAAGTGGAGTGCTCGTAAAGTGAATCATATGTTTAGCTTCCTCAATTTTAATCTGTTGAATATATTTATTAACGGGAACTCCAACTTCTTTTTTAAAGAGTACCGATAGATAGTTTGGGCTAATACCGGCATGTTCAGCAATTTTTTCATGTGTCATTTTGGAATAACGGTGGTTATATATATAATTTTTGCAAAGTGTTACGATTTTAGAATGCTGCGATTCTTTAACCTGAGAGACTTTCTCGGTTAACGAAAAAAATGCTTCCAAGCAGCATTGATCGATCTCTTTATCGGTCCGTAGATCCTCAAGGCGCTGTATGTAAACATCACTTACCGAAAAAGCAATCTCCGAATAGAGACCCCCGTCAATTGCTGCTCTGGCTGCAAGAGCTATACCGATGATGCCAAGATTCTTTTTAGAACGGATATGACTTGATTTGGACAGGACTCCTGTATTTTCACGACCAAGTTGTGTAAAGTGTTTGAGCATATCCAATTTACCGTCCTTAACAATCGTTAACAATTTCTTTTCATTTAGCGGGTTGTGATGGAGCATCTCATCATAGCCTTTTGATGAATTTATGGAACTTTGTATTTCTTTTTCCTTGATATGAATACCGCGCAAATAGTCCTGTACTACATCCTCAGCTTCGATCAATTCGTGATTAAACATTTGATTAACCAAGATCGTGATGTTGATTAGCCTCTCATGGGTTATCACAGGAACAGACTGATAATAATGATATACTTGTTCCCGGTTCGCAAAGAGATGTGTGTCATTAATGAGCCCATTTATTTTATGTTCAATCAAGCTAAATGGAAGGGAAGGTCCTAAAATGATGGTTCCTTCATCGTTCAGATCGTTACCAATACGAATTAAAATGTAGTTCTCAAAAAACATCGTTCTTACAACTGAAGGATCTTCTTTACACACGGATGGATCAAACCCCAACACTGAAAAAAAGAATTGTTTATCATTTTTATACAGCGGATTAAGTATTCGATTACCCATCAGTTCGAATTGAACCTCTCCGGTGGAGCTTACAAAGAAGATGGACATATCAAAAAGTTCTGCAATAAGTTTACATTGACGTTTTAGGTCCATTTTGTGTGTGACTCCTTTTTTTAATCATTTTATCACATCAAAATTATAAAATTACAATGATATTACCATATTGTATGAGGAAAATTCTTTATGATATTTTAGTAAGCGTTAACATTTAGGTGTGTGAGATCTATGTTGAAGGGTGGTCATCTCATGGAATTAAAAGATTTCCGGATTGAATACATGCATAATCCGATTGGACTGGACACAGTAAACCCAAGATTCTCATGGAAATTAGGTTCTACTGAACAGGACGTAATGCAATCCGCTTACCGAATAAGTGTCACACAAGATTTGCAGAAAATCTGGGATTCTGAAAAGAGGGATGAAGACGTCTCCGTTTTAGTGGAATATGCTGGTCCTCGTTTACAGGCCTCGACTTTGTATCAGGTTCAAGTCGAAGTTTGGGATAACAAAGGTAATCACGCAGTCATGGAAGGACATTTTGAGACCGGGTTGCTGAATGGCAGCAACTTTCAGGCAGAGTGGATTACACATCCATTCCCGAGCGAAGAAAGTGCTCCACCCGTTTTCTACAAAGAATTCTCTGTCGAAAAGGAAATTCAGCAAGCCCGAATCTATACCACTTCCCACGGTGTTTATGAAATTGCGATCAATGGGTCAAGAGTAGGAGAAGACTACTTTGCACCTGGATGGACGAATTACAACGAGCGATTGCAGTATCAGACTTACCGTTTGGACGGGATGCTGGAGAGCCAGAATAAAATAGAGATTACGGTGGGGAATGGCTGGTATAAAGGCATATTTGGTTTTACTTGCACTCCGAACCATTACGGGGATAGAGTTGCTGCACTTGCTGAAATCCATATTGTCTATACGGATGGAACAAAAGAGATCATTGCAACCGACAAAACCTGGCAGGTGACTATTGGACCCATCCGTTCAAGTGAAATTTACATGGGCGAGACTTATGATTCATGTTTTCATGAAAGTCAGTCCTTTCATGTGGAAACGGCTTCTTTCGATAAAAATCGCCTTGTCGCTCAGGAAAGTGAACCTGTCAAAATCACAAAAAGGCTCCCTGCCCTTCAGTTGATTACAACCCCTAAAGGAGAACGTGTCATTGATTTTGGGCAAATCCTTACGGGGTTCGTAGAGCTTCGAACAAAAGGGCGGAAAGGTCAAACAATAACCATACGGCATGCTGAGGTTCTTGATAAGGAAGGAAATTTCTATCCGGATACGTTAAGGCAGGCAGTATCCATTGATCGATTGATCTTTAACGGTAAAGATCAAATTTTCCGTCCTCATTTCACTTTCCATGGATTTCGGTATATCGCCATTGAAGGGGTAGATGAGATCCAGCTCGATCAATTCACAGCTTGCGTGCTGCATTCAAGTCTGGAGGAAACAGGCCGTTTCGTGACCTCCAATGCGATGGTGAACCAGCTGCAAAGCAACATTCGGTGGAGCCAAAGAGGTAACTTTCTGGATATACCGACGGACTGCCCTCAAAGAGACGAGCGTCTAGGGTGGACAGGAGATGCACAAGTATTTGCCGGGACCGCTGCGTTCAATATGAATGTTGCCTCCTTCTTCAAGAAATGGCTGCGCGACCTTGCCTCTGAGCAGACGGAGGAATATGGGGTTCCCCATGTCATTCCTAACATTCTTGGAAATCAGGAAGGTGCTGCTGCCTGGAGCGATGCCGCTGTTATTGTCCCTTGGGTCATGTACCAAACCTATGGAGATCTTCGATTGCTGCGAGAACAATATGACAGCATGAAGGGGTGGATTGATTATATTACTGCACGTTGTGGAGCGAATGGATTATGGCAGACTGGTTATCAATATGGGGACTGGTTAGGGTTGGACAAAGAGGAGATTAGTAACGATAGAACAGGGGCTACAGATGTTTATCTGGTAGCAAACGCTTATTATGCATATTCGACCGAACTGGTTGCAAACACAGCCAAGCTTCTGGACAAAACCGAAGATGCCGTCCGTTACGAAGAATTGCACAGCCAGATCAAACAGGCTTTCAATGCAGAATATATCTCTTCAACTGGCAGACTGGTCAGCGAAACTCAAACGGCCTGCGTGTTAGCGCTACACTTCAACCTTGCCGAGGAGAGATACAAGGATCGGATTCGCAAGACGCTTGAAAACAATATAGCGAAACATAAAAACCATCTCACGACAGGATTTGTTGGTACTCCATATCTGTGCCATGCCTTATCGGACAATGACCTGCATGACCTTGCTGGTACCTTGTTTCTGAAAGAGGATTTCCCATCTTGGTTGTACGCCGTAAAAAAAGGGGCTACCACGATATGGGAACGGTGGAATTCCATTCTGCCTAATGGTGATTTCGATACATCAGGTATGAATTCCTTGAATCATTACGCCTATGGATCCATTGGGGAATGGATGTATAGAAAACTCGCGGGAATTAATCCAATTGAGGCAGGTTATAAGAAGATTCTGATAAAACCTCAATTCATCCGAGGAATCAGTTCGGTAGATGCTGCTTTTGATTCGGTCTACGGAGAGATAAAAAGCTCTTGGTCATGCAGGGCGGGTAACATTATTGTAAATGTAACGATACCAGCAAATACAACCGCAATTATTGTACTGCCTGAGAAACCTGTGCCTGTGGAGGTTGGTTCCGGATCTTACAGCTTCGAATATGCGACGCAAACCAGTCTCGAAAGAGAACGGTTTACCATGGATTCGACACTCAAAGAGATTGTGGAAGAGCCCACAGCAGTTCGAATGTTAAACGAGCACGCTCCCGGTATGCTGGATCACCCGATGATTCAATATGCTTATGATTTATCTGTAAGTGAATTGCTCGCCAATACGCCAGAGGAGACCGAACAGTTATTTAGAAGAGTCATCCAAATGCTCAATGCATCTTAGGTATGAAGGGGAGAGGGTTGATTATGAAGGCGCTGCAGGAAACGAGCAGCGCCATTTTGTATTACAGAAATTCGTTTTTGAATAACGAAATTATAGCGCATAAAAAAAGCGAAGCTCCAACACAAAATTACTAAAAAAATAATGAAGTTACCATATTTATGATTTGTGGAGGACTAAAATAATGTTTGAAAGCGGTACCATGAAGCGAATGAAATAAGGGGGAACAGCAATGAAAGCAGAGCGAGAAATCCTTAATCCATCAGTTGTAAAGGGAAGCAAGAAGTCCAAGGCATTAGGTCTTGATGTCCAAGGCATTCAGAAAACAATGCGCCCTTACCATTACTTAGGTGACGGAGCAGCGCAAGTTGCCTTAAACTCCATCAGCGGACTGATTGGGATGTTAACTTATTTTTATACAGACAAGGTAGGGATTGCTGCTGCCACAGTAGGCACGATTATGCTCATCACCAAATTTATCAATGCAATAACAGACTTGCTGATGGGTAGGATCGTTGATGCGACAAAATCCAAATATGGAAAGGCTAGACCTTGGATTCTATGGATGGCTCTCCCCGCAATGGCATCTATCATATTACTGTTCACAGTGCCCGCCGAGGCATCATCAACGGTAAAAACCTTCTATGCGTTAGCTACAGTTGCCTTTGCTTCAGCTATTGTGTATACGGGAATTGCGATCCCTTTCGGAAGCTTGATGGCGATCCGTACCAGAAGTGTAGAAGAACGCGGTAAAATGGGCCTTACCCGAACCATCTTTGGATATATTATCGGGATGATTATCGCTATCGCATTAATTCCATTAACCAATATGCTTGGTGGGGATCAAAAAGCATGGATTATCGTTGCGGTTGTTCTGGGTATTGTATCTTTCATTTCCTTAATCCTGACCTTCTTAGCATCCAAAGAAAACAATGCTGGCGCAAGTATTGTTGAAAGCGATAACATTCCTTTCTGGGAAAGCATCAAGCTCCTATTCCTGAACAAATACTGGGTCATCATGCTGTTTGCTCAGTTATTGATCAACATGCTCTATACGCTTAATGGTTCAACAGGAATCTATTACACCAAGTATATTCTCGGGAATGAGAATCTGATCGGAATCATGGGGGCAGTTGGATTAGTCCCGGTTTTTTTGGGATTTGTTATGGTGGGACCCATGATCAAGAAATTCGGACTTACCAGAACTGCACGGATAGGCATGATTCTTGGCATCGTTTCATCACTTATTCGTTGCTTCATGCCATATAACTTTATTGCAGCTATAGTACTTGGCGGTATCGCGACACTGGCAACCATTCCAATGATGGCTGTCGGCGGAGTGTTGGTGAACAACACCGTGGAATACGGTGAATGGAAGACAGGTAAACGTTTAGTTGGGATGGTCAATAGCGCAAACAGCTTTGGCGTTAAAATTGGTACGGGCCTGGCTGCCGCGATGATCGGCTGGATTCTTGCCATGGGCAGCTACGACGGAGCCTTAGTAACACAGGCGGATTCAGCGATTACCAGCATCCTGGTTCTGACAGTATATCTTCCTTTGGTGATATTCGTTCTTACCTATATCTGCTTGCGCAAGTACGATTTGGATGAGAAGTATCCTCAAATTGTAAAAGAACTGGAAGAACGCTTGAATCCTTAGGAAGATCCAGGTTATCGCGTATTACTGGTCTTAAATGAACTTAATTGAAAGTGAATCGCTAAATATGATAGTCTTTACATCGTAGTGATATTGTAACTATCATTTTAAGGAGTGATGTGATGTTTACCAATGAAAATCAAGGTTGTTCCAAGTCCAAAGTTGATTTCTTGGATCATTCTTTCATTCAGCAGCCTTTCCCAGTCTACGAAAAGCTGCGTGCCGAAGAGCCTGTCCATCGACTATTACTGCCCAGTGGGCATGCTGCGTGGATGGTTACCCGATATGAGGATGCCGTCAACATTTTGCAGGATGGTCGCTTTGTAACCGGAGTTCTCGATAACAGGAACGATGAATCGGAGGAGTCCCTTCCTCCGCATCAGGCGATTATTTCACGGAATCTCATCAGTGTTGGTCCAGAAGATCATCGTCGACTGCGGCGCTTGATTCAGAAGGCATTCACTCCCCGCATGATTGAGAGGCTGCGGGGACGAATTGTGGAGATAAGCGATGAATTGCTGGACAAGATTCAGGCAGGAAACACTCAGGAGTTTGATTTGATCGAAGACTATGCCTTCCCGCTGCCCATTATCGTTATTTGTGAAATGTTAGGCGTTCCGCTGAAGGATCAAGACAAATTCAGAGCCTGGTCCAACACCATTATGGAGAGTGTCAGCAATCCGCAGATGAACCAGGAGAGCGATGAAGTGATGAAGGCGTTTGTAGATTACTTACAAGAACTGATCACGGAGCGTCGTAACCATATTCAACAGGACCTCATCAGCGATCTCATCAGCATAGAGGAAGAAGGCGACAAACTAACAGAGCAGGAATTATATGCACTTGTGTTCGTACTCATCATAGCGGGGCATGAAACAACAGTGAATCTGATCGGGAACGGCATGCTGGCGTTGCTGGAACATCCGCAGCAAAAGCAACTACTTATGGAGCAACCGGATCTGATTCAAGCGGCGGTTGAGGAAGTGCTGCGATTTAATGGGCCGGCAGAAATTAGCAATGTTCGATGGGCTGCGGAAAATGTTGATTTTCAAGGAATACAAATTCGCCAAGGAGACATGATGCTGGTCGCTTTATCCTCAGCGAATCGGGATTCCAGTCGATATGAGAACCCCGATACGTTTGACATTACTCGCAAAGTCAATGACCACATTGCTTTTGGTAAAGGAATTCATTATTGTCTTGGCGCTCCACTTGCGAGACTTGAAGGCGAGATTGCGATCAACGCTCTACTTCACCGGCTGCCGGAGATCCGGTTAAATACGGATGCGGAACTGCTGGAGTGGAGGCCAGGTATGATCATCCGGGGACTTAAAGCTTTTCCGGTCGTATACTAATCGAAATCATAGTTTGAACCTAAATTAATCAATATATTGGAGAGATGAACTTAATGAGTTATGACGAGAATATCCGAATTGGTGAATTGTTGAACAACGCAGAATCGTTTGCTGTACTTGAAAAGCATTTGCCGGAATTCGTGAAGGAACCAACGTTCAAGATGGCCACTAACTTTACGTTGGATCAATTAGCTGCATTGCCTCAGGTAGATATTCCTTTGTCTACTCTTCAGATTTTGAAGCAGGAACTTGCAGCCATTGCGTTTGAAGCAACAGTTCAGAAGCAAGAAATTGGTGCACCGACAGGAAATAAAGAAGGCATTTCTCTGGAAGGTAAAGTGATCGTTGTTACGGGAGCTGGCAGTGGGATTGGAAGAGCCAGCGCGGTGATGATGGGATCTCGCGGAGCGAAGCTTGTACTGGTTGATTTCAATGAGCAGACAGGGGAAGAAACGTTAGCACTGGTTCGCGAAAATGGCGGCGAAGCTACTTTTGTACAGGCTGACGTATCCAAAGAGAGCGATGTTCAAAACTATATTCAAAAAGCAGTAGAAGCCTATGGAAAAATTGACGTGGCATTCAATAACGCGGGCATACTCCAGAAATTCCAACGTTTCCAGGATATCTCCGAGGAAGAATTTACACGGATCATGGATGTGAATGTGAAAGGGATCTTTTTAGGCATGAAATATGCCTTGCAGGTTATGGATAAACAGGGATACGGGCATATCATTAATACGGCGTCCACTACGGCTATTCGTGCTGAACACAGTCTGGCTGCATACACCGCAAGCAAGCATGCGGTTGCAGGTTTGACCAAAGCGGCGGCCCTTGAATATGTACGCAAAGGTATTCGTATCAATGCCATCTGTCCAGGCGGGGTAGCTACAACATTAACGGCTGCGGTTCCCCAATCGCTGCAGGAGAGCGGTTACGTGCCTGAAGAGTTTCCGAATATGCGGATCGGGCGTTATGCAGAGCCAGAAGAGCTCGCCCAGATCGTTGCGTTTCTTGCATCTGATTATTCCAGTTACATGACAGGATCAATCATCCTCGCAGATGGTGGCATCACACTCTAATTATTTGTTCAAATTCACATTCTGAAACGCTACAACAATAGGAACTGTCCAGAGGGAGATCCCATTGTGAAGTTTCGCATAATTATTTGAAATTATCGTCCATAAGTCTAACTTATGGACGATTTTTCATTACAAAAGGGTATGTACGAAAGGGCATGCACGATCGTACATCTTTTTGGTCGTGATTTGGACTATAATGACTTATACAAGAGGTGATCCCATGAAAATAGTACGGAAGAAGGCAAATCCGTCCGGAATAAATGAAGAAACGGACCCGATTGCGTCTTCACGTATTCCCATAATCATCTGGCTTTGGCTTGTTGCCATAGCTACTTTGATCCTGCAAACGATGTCAGCCCCTAAATTAGTACCTAGTATTATCTTTGTAGCCGCAATGTTAATTCATACCATGGTGTACTGGGAAGTAAACAAACTTATACAACGATCCAAATTGCTCTATATACTTCTTCAATCAGGGTTAATTTACGGAAGTGCCATGTTAATGCCAGACGGTATGCCTGCTGTATTGATTGGTTTAATTCCGGTGTTGATTGGACAGACCTTTGCCATATACTATGAGACGGCAAAAATTGTACTGGTTGCATTTTTATTATATTTATTATTCTGCACGATAACCCTGTTTACACGATCTGGTACGGATGTTGCCTTGTTAATCCTATTACTGTTAATGATGATCGTTGTCGTGGTATCCTATGCAGTGCTTTTCTATCGTCAGGTCAATGCCCGTGTTAGAACATTAACGTTTCTGCATGAGCTGGAGAAGGCTCATCAAAAAGTAGAGGAATTGACGCTAACAAGCGAGCGACAACGTATGGCAAGAGATCTGCATGATACATTGGCTCAAGGACTCGCTGGTATTATAATGCAGCTGGAGGCCGTCGATGAGCACATGAATCGAGGGAGCTTTCCGCGCGCCCACGAGATTATTCACAGTTCAATGGGCCAAGCACGCCAAACATTGGCTGATGCACGCAAAGCCATTGATGACCTTCGAACCAAGGCCACACCGGCTATTACCTTTGGAGAGGCAATCCAGGAACAGACGCTACGTTTCCAACAGGCAACCGGAATTGAAGTCGTTTTGGACGGGAATGCTCCGAGTTTCATATCCAAAGTAGGAATGGAGCACGTATTGCACATTTTAAGTGAATCGCTAATGAACATAGCCAGGCATGCTCAGGCAACGAGCGTAACCATTCACATGGCTATGGAGAAAGAAGATTTCCATCTGATTATACGAGATAACGGAAGGGGCTTTAGCGTAGACCGAATCGGAAAACAATCCGGGCACTATGGCTTGATCGGGATGAATGAACGGGCCAGGCTGATAGGTGGCAACATTGAGATTGAAAGCGGAAAACAAGGAACGACTATTTTGTTTCGTGTTCCACTTGAAAAAGGAGAAGTCTGAATGAAATATAACATACTCATCGTAGATGATCATTGGGTGGTGCGTGAAGGACTTAAATTAATATTGGAGACCAGTGACAACTATCTAATTGTCGGAGAGGCTGAGGAAGGAGAAGAAGCTATCCGAATTATGTTAGACAAACAGCCTGATGTCATTCTCCTGGACTTAAATATGCCGGGGGGACTCAGTGGTTTGAATACCTTGAAACGTATGAACGAGCAACACATTCGTATACCTGTCATTATTCTAACGACATACAACGAAGATGACTTGATGATCGAGGGACTTTCCCTTGGAGCCAAAGGGTACTTGCTCAAGGATACGAGCCGAGAACAATTATTTCGAACATTGGATTCTGCCATTCGTGGAGAAACACTGCTTCAACCTGAAATAACGTCAAGAGTCTTTGCGTTTCATGCGAAGTCTTCTCAAGAATCCAAAACACAGCCACAACTTTTAATTGACAAGGAGTCAACCCTGATTAGTGAGAGAGAGTTACTCGTTTTACAAGCCGTGGCTCGTGGTTTACGCAGCAGAGATATTGCTTTTGATATGGGTATTGCCGAGAGAACAGTAAAAGCATACCTCACTAACATTTACAACAAACTTGGAGTGAATTCGCGATCAGAAGCTGTTGCAGTAGCTGTCGAAAAGGGGATTTTACACTTGTAACTTGTAAGGCACTCTTTCGTAATCAAAAGTTAATAGAATGGTATGCCCGTTATGACCTATCCCTTCTATGCCCCATCGTACATGAAAGGCTTGCCCTTTCGTACGATTTTTTTTTGGTTTTATTTCGTTAACATGAGGGTACAGAGCATTTCCTTAGATAGCTCTTGGATTTTTGTAGAAGTGAAAGGGGAAGAAATAAGTTATGGCAAAATGGTTATATCGTCTCGGGGTTTGGTCAACGAGAAAACGGAAAATGGTCATTACGATGGGGCTAGCACTTCTTATTGTGCTTGCATCTTTAGGACTTGGTATGGGTACTTCGTTTACGGGTGAAATGACTATACCAGGAACGAAGTCGGATCAGGCGGCGAAAGTACTAAACTCAGAGTTTCCATCATCAGATGACGGTGGTCAGATCAGGCTCATTTTCAAAGCGAAAAATGATTCATTGACTTCGGAGGCAAACAAAAATTACATTCGGCAAGCCCTGAAAGATGTAAAGACGGATTTATCAGTCAAATCTGTAGCTAGTCCATTTGAGTCAATGACTCTAAGTGCGGATAAAAAGATTGGTTATGCGGACATTACGTATTCTAAACCCGCCAGTGAAGTGGATGAGCACTCGAAAGAACATGTGTTGAACATTGCAGAGTGGCTCGGTAAGGAAGGGATTCAAACAGAGATTGGAGGCAGTGTTGCCTTTTCTGAAATAGAAGTAGGGGGCATATCCGAAGTCATTGGTATCCTAATTGCCTTCATGATTCTAGCGTTTACGTTTACTTCGTTTCTAGCAGCAGGACTACCCATACTTACAGCGGTCATAGGACTCGGAATTGGTCTAATGACTGTAATCATTGGTTCTAATTTCGTATCGATGTCATCATTCTCCATTACGTTAGCAGTCATGCTTGCTTTAGCAGTCGGTATTGATTATGCACTATTTATCATGTCACGATACCGTCAGCAGTTGGCAGAAGGATTTGACAGAGAAACAGCGATCGCTCAGGCTAACGCAACAGCAGGAGGCTCGGTTGTATTTGCAGGGCTGACTGTAATTATCGCGCTAGTGGGGTTATCCGTCGTACAAATTCCCTTCATTACGATGATGGGACTTGCGGCTGCTATTAGCGTATTTGTAGCTGTCCTCATTGCAATCATTCTCGTACCTGCCATATTGGCTGCAGCAGGAGACCGCATCAGTCCGTCCCGCGAAAATCGTTGGCTGAGAAAATGGTCCGGGAGCAAAAAAGAGAAAACAAACGAAAACGCATGGAGTCGAGTTGTCACGAGAAAGCCTTGGCTTACTACCATTCTATGTATTGCCGTCTTAACGATGTGTACCTTGCCTTTTCTGCATATGCAACTTGGCTTGCCCGACAATGGCCTGAAATCGACTGAAACGACAGAGCGTCGTGGATATGATCTCATGGCTGAGGGATTCGGTGAAGGGTTCAATGGCCCACTCGTGATTGTCGCCAAAGCTAATCATAGTGACGATCCTCAAGCAGCAATCGCTCAAGCGACGGCTTACATCAGCGATCTGCCGAATGTCTCTAGTGCAACACCCGCAATACCGAGTCCATCGGGAAATGCAGCCATCATTACAGTGTTACCCAAGACAGGCCCGCACGATATTCGAACGACTGAACTGGTGGAGACTATACGTGAAAAAGCCGATCAACAAAACAATAAACAGGTCGAGATTATGGTTACGGGTGGAACTGCGGTTAACATTGATATTTCCGAGAAATTGCAACAGGCATTACCTAAGTTCGCTTTATTGATTGTTGGTCTTGCTTTTGTACTGCTTATGCTCGTTTTCCGATCTTTGCTTGTACCGATTAAGGCTGTACTTGGTTTTCTGTTTACATTGGGTTCAACACTCGGCTTTATTGTCTGGGTCATTCAAGATGGTTATCTGGCCAATATGTTCGGTATCCCTGAGCCTGGGCCGGTGCTTAGTTTCCTTCCCATTCTCGTCACTGGAATTCTGTTTGGACTTGCCATGGACTACGAGGTGTTCCTTGTCAGCCGAATGCGTGAAGACTTCACTCAGACTAGAGATGCACGACAATCGGTAAAAAGCGGGATAAACCATAGTGGCCCAGTCGTTACTGCTGCAGGCTTAATTATGATTGCCGTGTTCGCCAGCTTTATTTTTGCAGAAGATACCATTATCAAATCCATGGGATTAGCCCTGGCATTTGGCATACTCGTGGATGCTTTCATCGTGCGTATGACACTTGTGCCGGCTATAATGACCCTTCTTGGAAAAAGTGCCTGGTATATCCCGGCATGGCTTGATCGCTTGTTGCCTAACATCGATGTAGAGGGCGAGTCGGTTATGCGAGAAAACCATAAAGCCACCAGTGGTTTTGATCAAACTATTACTGGAAAGAAGCTCTCTGGTGAAAAACATGGCTAAGTTCCGTCTACTCACCGATCGTATCTCGGATATTCCTCAGGAGTGAATCGACGATAGTGATACTCATTAGATGTAAAAAGTAGAGGATGAGGGGGCTGCCCACAACTGCAGCGCCTTCTCCTTAAGATTTTAGGAATCAGTTAGCAGCATTCAAACGTCATTGAAGTCAAGGTTTCAGAGACTCTAGGAAAAGACCTTTCAGTAAGTTGAATTGTTCGGAAGGGTCAACACGAGTGTTGAATGCATCGATACCTTCTAGCATGGACATTTTCTTGGAAAATGTTCCGAATACATTCATCATCGTAAGTAGAATGTTGACGGAATTTGAACCGGCACGGACAGAATGATCCTGTTCTCCCAACGCTGCCAATTCGGTAAAAAGTCCAATGATTTTGTTATATTCGGTTTGATACAATTCCATATGCTCTACAGGCTCTTTCGAAAGCGCCACGTAACATTCAAAGGCTTCAATCAACTTGGAGTTTTGTTGATGCTCAGCTTGCTGAAAGAAAATCAGGGTGTCGAATATTTCGTTTAATTTCTCGTAACATGTTCCTTCTCCATGCACAATCTTTTCAAAGATAACCACTTCGGACTGAACAATATATGAAGCAACAGCAACAATCAAATGCTCTTTCTTGGGAAAATAGCGGAATACAGTAGCTACCCCAAGGCTTGCAGCCGTGGCAATTTCCTGCATGGTAGCCTTTTCGAATCCTTGCTGTGTGAAAATAGATATGGCAGCTTCAATGATGCTTAAACGGCGTTTCTCTCGCAGCTCGCTTCGCTCATTTTCCTGGCGTTGTCGGGGTTGAATAGGGATAACCTCCTTATCTCTGTAACTCAGGTTATGCTAACAATTGCAATTCTATTTGTCAACGAAGCAAGGTATGAAACGATTTTATACTCAAATAACCCTAATCAGATCACTAGCCAAGATAAGCTATAAAGGGAGACGTCATTATAAATGAACAAACTAAAATGGTTATGTATAAAAAAATCGTTACTGCTATTAACAAACAGGCAGGTATTCCTGTATTTATCGCCGAGTTTTCTTATCCTTCAGGTGAGGTGCAAGGTGCATATGCCGGATGGTCAAAAACCGTCAAGGGCTACCCACATAATGAAGAAGGACAAGCTGCTATCTATCATGATGTGATTGAGTGGGGAAAAACACACGGTCTAATAGGGATCCGGTATTGGGCTCCTGATTTCAGTGAGTGGGGGAGTATGTCAATGTTTGATTACTTGGACAATGGCGCTAAAGCCAAGAAAATTTTAATGGATGCTATTCACGAAGAGACCAATTAAAATAACGTATATTCAAACAGAAAAGTCGCTTTTAGCGGCTTTTTGTTCTTTCTACTAAGAGAGGAGCGGTTCAATTATCTTATGTTCAAACCAAGAGCTAATACGACTTTTCTCCTGTTTTTCAACAAAACAAATATCATGAAAAGGTTTTTTTATCCAAAAGAAATTAGAACTTTGTTCTCTTACAGCTCCATGTAAAATTTTATAAAATTTTCTTGTTAACATCATCAGACTTTACAGGAGGATTATTATGTCAACTTATCTCTCAATCTCAGGTGCTAGGAAAACATCCTTGGTACCGAAAACGATCCTGGTATTTGCAACGGGTATATTGTTTTTGCTGGTGTATGCAAATGTCACCTCAGCTCATGGTTACTTAGAGTCACCAGCTAGTCGTGCATACTTATGCCAACAGAATCTCAATAGTAACTGCGGTCAGGTTCAATATGAACCACAGAGTGTCGAAGCAAAAGGAAACTTTCCGGCGGGAGGACCATCAGATGGAGAAATTACAGGAGGAGGTATCTTTCCGGAGTTATATACTCAAACGGCAGAACGTTGGACGAAGCTAGACATGCAAACAGGAAGCCAAACCTTTACCTGGAAATTGACAGCGGCACATGCAACAAAAGAGTGGAAATATTACATAACCAAGAAAGACTGGAACCCTAATTCTCCGATTGAGCGTAAGGATTTAGAACTGTTTTGTACCTACAGTGATGGCGGGAAAATGCCAGAAAAATCGGTCTCACATCAATGTGAAATACCAGCAGACCGTACCGGTTATCATGTTATTCTCGGCGTTTGGGAAATCGCTGACACTGGTAATGCCTTTTATCAAGCGCTTGACGTAAATCTAATGAAATCGGGTAGTGGAAGTGGATCAAACACCGATGAAACAGCGCCAACAGCTCCAATAAATCTAAAAGCAAGCAACATCACGACAAAATCACTTACACTTAGCTGGCATCCTTCGACTGATAATGTGAGTGTAATGAGTTATGAACTTTATCAAAATGGACACAAGATTGCGACTATTCCAGGAACGTCTATATCCTATGATGTAAGTGGATTAAGTCAAGGAACAACTTATATCTATGCGTTAAAAGCGATTGATGCTGCAGGTAATGGATCCCCTCTCAGTTCGGAGATTACAGTGCAGACAACTTCTGCAACCATACCTGACACTTTAGCTCCAACGGCTCCAAGTAATCTTCACGCACATACCGTGAGTGCAGCATCAGTAAGTCTGATGTGGTCCAGTTCAACGGATAATGTGGCCGTTAGCAGCTACGACATTTACCAAGGATCAGAGCGGATCGCTACTGTAAATGGAACCGTGACAAGTTATGAGGTAACCGGTCTGAAATCAAGCTCGACATATACATTTTCAATTAAAGCCAAGGATTCTGCTGGAAATGTATCTGTAGCGAGTAACGTCATTACAGTTACTACACTTGAGTCATCTCCGCCAGTGGTAGAACCGGATGCACCTGAAGCTTGGGCTGAGAATACGTCATACCACATCGGTGATCGTGTCCTTTACAAAGGGGTCGTTTATATTTGTCGTCAAGCTCACACATCAATATATACTTGGACTCCTTCCGAAGTCCTTGCATTGTGGTTGCCAGAATAGCCGAAAGTCACTCAGGATTTGTTCCTGAGTGACTTTTTTTGATGAGCGCTCGCGAGGATTCAGAGACAGTTTCAACATAATCGATGACAAATGTTTATTTTTGCATACTTGGGTGAACATATGAATATAAAACGTTGTTTAGCGGACACATGGCGTGCTGTTTGATTATTGCAAGTGAATTTTTTGTGATTTATTATTGCCAATGTAAGGTTTTTAATTGAGAATTTTATTCTCATCTAAAATAGACGAACATTTCGTTAATTCACTTAATAAAGGAGTATGGATCATGAGTAAACGTTTTGAATCAAAAGTTATTTTAATTACTGGAGCAGGCTCAGGTCTGGGACAAGCAGCGGCACTTGAAATCGCAAAAGATGGTGCCAAGCTTGCTCTCGTTGACCTTAATCAACCTGCACTTGAAGAGACCAAAAAATTGATTCTGGAAGTTGCACCTGAGGCAGAAGTTCTTCTTCTTACTGCGGATGTATCTGATGAGCAAGCTGTTCAAAAATATGTAGATGATACGGTTCAAAAGTTCGGTCGCATCGATGGCTTCTACAACAATGCGGGGATCGAAGGTACTCAGGCTCCTACAGCTGAATATAACAGTAAAGTGTTTGACAAAGTCATTGACATTAACCTTAAAGGTGTCTTTTATGGCATGAAATACGTTCTTCCCGTGATGAAAGAGCAACAATCCGGTTCCATTGTCAATGTTGCATCTGTTGGCGGGATTCGCGGAGTTCTGAATCAGGCGGCGTATGTCGCAAGTAAACATGCTGTATCGGGTATGACGAAAAATGCAGCAATCGAGTACGGACAATATAACCTGAGCATCAACGCTATCGCTCCAGGGGCAATTATGACTGCGATGGTTGTCGGTTCCCTTAAACAAATCGGTGGCGAAGAAGGATGGGAAGAAGCCGGCAAAGAATTTGTTAGCGTAAACCCTAAGAGACGTTTTGGTAAACCTGAAGAAGTAGGTCGTCTTGTTGCCTTCCTGCTATCCGGTGAATCCGAATTTATTAATGGTGCTGTCATTCCTATTGATGGCGGACAATCGAACCAATACTAATAACTTGAAGACCCCTCTTTGGCAAGGTCATTAAGAGGAGGCTCTAAATGAAGAAAAAGAGCAGGTCATCCAAAAGATGGCTCGCTCTTTTTTTGTGCTGAATAAGAAAATGAACTTGATAAGTAATTGGGAATATGAAAGAGGAAGCCATAGCCCAGCATAACATAGAGAAGCAGAGGGACCCGTATTCCGCTGTATGACATTACCATTTCACCTGCAAAAGAACACGAGTTTTTACTCGAACTGTGTCCAACAGCCCATTTTTATTACACCAAAACTACAATATCTGATTGAGCTTGCTTTCAGGCTCTTCACCATTCTCTACACGTTTTATATTCTTTATAAAGAAATCATATCTTTTTTTATGAAACTTCCGACCATCAGGCATTCCTGCTGTATGGGGGGTAAGTATCACATTACCCAGATTCCGGAGCTCACTGTCCATAGGAAGCGGTTCAGATTCAAACACATCCAGACATGCGCCTGCAATATCCCCGTTTTTTAATGCATCAATCAAGTCTCTTTCATTGACAATCCCGCCGCGGGCTGTATTGATAAACAGTGTGGTATTCTTCATTTTCTTGAATACCGCTTTGTTGATCAGTTGTTTGGTTTGCTGATTCAAAGGAATATGTACACTGACGATGTCCGATGTGCTTACAAGCGTATCGAAATCCGTCATTTTCACAAAACCATCCGACTGTACATTGGTATTTCTGGCATAAGCCAGCACATTCATATCAAAAACGTTGCTAAACGCAGCTACCTTTTTTCCGATAGCGCCCAAACCGACAATCCCAATTGTTTTTCCCTTTAATTCACTCCCTGTATAGTTCAATTGATTTTCATCCATCTTGTTTTTCATGAACGAATCAAGAAACGGTATGTTTTTATAAAAAGACATTATCATTGCCATTACGTGCTCGGCCACTGCCTGTGCGTTCACCCCTGCAGCATTAGCGACCCAAATGCCAACCTGTGTGCAGGCAGGAATATCTACATTATCAAATCCTGCACCTGTCTGTACCAATTTTAATTTTTTTGCGGCAGAAAGCAGGCTGTGATCTACTTTAATATGTTCAGGGATGATTACCTGGCAATCTTCAATATGATACAGCATTTCTTGTCCGGGTGGGACAATAACAACGTTCCAGTCTTGCGGAAAATACCTTGAAATAGTTGATTTTGAGGTTTCGCTAAAATAGCCGACGATGAGAATCTTCATTGCTAAACCACCTTTCATAAGTTACATTCTTCGAATAAAACCCGTTAGATAGGTCAATGATCAGGACGAGAACTCTCCGGTGAAAAAGGATTTGATCCCTCGTCTCTATTAAAAATAATTTTAAAACATAAAGTAAAATGTTGTAAATCTCAAATAATTCTGAACTAAATAGTTATTTCTATATATTGAGGAGGGAGGCTTTCCTAACATATTTATTAGCAGAAGCCAGTGACGGAACAAATACTAATCGTATGGAAAAGAATTCAGATAAACAATATACTAGCTATAACAGTTTATGGTTGAGGTGAATATTTAATGGATGAAATCAATGAATCAAAACAAATGGTATTACAATTGGGCGGTGCTTTGAAAAAGTACAGAAAAGAAAAAAATATGAGCTTGGATGACTTAGCGGAATTAACGGGCGTAAGCAAACTTACACTGGGGAATATCGAACGTGGCGAGACCAATCCAACGTTGGCGATTATATGGAAAATATCAAAAGGCATATCTTTACCGCTGTTGGCTTTGTTCAAATCAGAAGACCCTGTTAGTTTGTATCGAGCAGGCGAAGGACTGCGATTTTCTAATGATCAAAAAAATTGGATCATTGAACCCGTCTTTAAAAGCAACGGTATTGAAATGTGTCGGGCTTACTTGCAGCCGAATAGCTCGTATCACCCTGAAGGTCATCATGTCAACACAACTGAAATTGCAACAGTAATGACGGGTTCCATTGAAATTCAAGTCAACGAAGAGATTCACACATTGAATCAATATGATACGATCAGTTTTCGTGCAGATTGTCCTCACTCTTATACCAATCATACGAATAGCGAAACAGTGCTCCATATCTCCTTAACGTATGGTTTCTAAAAATCAAAATTCTACTTATCATACAACTCCGAATTCCATGACGGGAATTCAGAGTTGTATTTTTGTTTTTAAACGATTTAAAATATATTATAGAATATTTATTGTAAAAAATAATATATTATAATATACTTTTGTTGTCCGCGCGGATGTTATTGCCTCTTTTTTCAATCAGCAGGAAACAAACCATACGTATGAATTCAGAAAGGAGAATTGAAGAATGCCGAACCAACAAAATAAAAAAGCCGTACCATCTTCTATAGGGTTTATCATTCTCGGCATTATTGTGATTGCAGCTAATTTACGTACTCCCTTAACCTCAGTTGGGCCTTTGGTGAGTCTTATAAGGGATGACGTTCAAATTTCAAATACATTAGCCGGCCTCATAACAACGCTACCCTTACTTGCCTTTGCTTTATTATCGCCTCTAGTACCCAAATTAGCACGAATGTATGGGGTTGAACGCATCATTTTGATTGCACTCATATTTCTGACTGTTGGTATTGTAATACGTTCTTTATCTGGCGCAGCTAATCTGTATATTGGGACTGCAATTCTTGGGTTCGCAATCGCCGTATGTAATGTATTATTGCCCAGTATTATCAAAAGGGATTTCCCAAATAAAATGGGTTCCGTGACAGGTCTTTACTCCATTTCAATGAGTTTAAGTGGAGCAATCGCATCAGG
Source organism: Paenibacillus sp. PvP094 (assembly GCF_040546835.1). Classification (NCBI taxonomy): domain Bacteria; kingdom Bacillati; phylum Bacillota; class Bacilli; order Caryophanales; family Paenibacillaceae; genus Paenibacillus; species Paenibacillus sp. PvP094. Next base: position 5,120,883 of record NZ_JBEPOM010000001.1, read on the forward strand.
AATAAGTGTACCGCTAGCCGTGAACGCAGGTCTAAAATGGCAGGGAGCATTAGGAATATGGGGGATTCTAAGCTTCGTTTCGATCCTTTGTTGGTTACCGCAATTAAGAAATCAAACGAGGCAAACAGCCACGACGAGCCAACAGAAGGAGAGCAACGATGTGAATGTTTGGCGTTCCCCTCTTGCATGGCAAGTAACCTTATTTATGGGTATACAATCTATGGTTTTCTATGTGTTGATCGCATGGTTACCTGAAATTTTAAAGCAACAAGGAATTGACTCCAACCAATCCGGGTGGTACCTCTCGATCATGCAGTTAGCCATGCTTCCATTTACATTTGTTGTTCCCGTTATTGCTGGGCGTATGTCTAGCCAACGTTTGTTAGTGGTCATCACATCCACTTTACTATTGACGGGTACCCTCGGACTTCTTAACGGAAGTTCCGATATCATATTGTTGTGGATCATAATACTCGGAATCGGGGGAGGCTTCGCCTTTAGTTTGTCCATGATGTTTTTTGGATTACGTACCGAAAATGCGCATCAAGCAGCTGAACTGTCAGGCATGGCGCAATCGATCGGATATCTTCTTGCGGCAGTCGGTCCTGCCCTTATAGGATATCTGCATGATGCGACAAATAGCTGGAAACTGCCACTTTTCATTCTACTTGGTGCTTCGGTCTTACTCTTTTTAGTTGGTATAGGAGCAGCAAGAAATCGTTTTGTAGGTAACCGATATAGCTACGTGCTGCACGGAAAGGAAGATAAAAATGTTTGAGAACATTATGGTGGCCATTGATCAAGATCAAATAACGAACAAAATCCTCGATGCAACCGGTGAAATAGCCCGCAATAAACCAACTCAAGTTACCTTGATTCATGTCAGCCAGGAATATGTTTCAAATGGCATGACATATGTACCAGAGAATTTCTTGGAAGAAATATTGAACGAAATGGAAAAAGCGAGTTTGGAACAATTACAACAAGCCAAATCCAAATTAGAATTTGCGGGGATTAACCCGAAAACAGTTCATCTTAAGGGAAACCCTGCACATGAAATATTAAAATATGCAAGGGATACTGAGCAGCAACTCATTATTATTGGAAGCCGTGGGCTAAGCGGGATAAAAGAAATCATGCTTGGAAGTGTCAGCCACAAGGTTTCACAGCTATCCATTTGCCCAGTTCTCATTGTACATTAACGCCTCTGTGCTGCAGAGATGATGTATTGATATACGAACGGGGAATGTACAGAGGCATTCTAGGGCTTTGTGTCCTACAATGCCGCTGTTTCGATATCCTTTTAGCTGACCAAATGCTGACGCTGAAGTTGAATGGAGGGAGGACCTGTCGACCATATGGTTTGAGCCTTCCTATGCTACAGAGCTCAGATACATGTTGAAGGATGCAAAAGCAAAGGGTGATGTTTCCAAGAATGAAGAGCTGGCGAGGTAGCTTATAAAGAGGTTACAGCTATGTTCAACCATGAGACGGAGCACATTTACAAAATCTTTGCGAATTGGGTTAGACCTTTAAACTAACGGGCAGGTTAGTTCAGTACAAATTCAATTAGGCAGTATAGTAACGCTAGAGTTAGCTAAACTTGCATGTTCCGATGTTCGAGCATCCAAAAATGTTGTCATGAGATACCCACCTCCTAACGTTGTGGACATAGCAGGTATGATAAACAAGACTCCCATTCATAGTTGATTGAAGCAGGCTTGCCTGTTGGTTGGTGGCCTTTTTTTTAATAAAGCCTTGTCAAAATGGATATACCTGAATAATCTATCCCATACTACAAAGAGGGGGATGGAAGCATGAGTGAAGTTGGATATGGTAATGATAATGTAGGAGGAGTAAGTGGAGGATATGGTGGCTTTACGTCCATTGGTGCAATACTCGTACTATTTATTTTATTGGTCATTATCTCCAAGGCTTTCTTAGTATAAGAGTTCACTTCTTACTTTTCCCGCCAGCCTTACTGGCGGTTTTTTTGATTTGCTTACGTTCGTTGTACGATGATAAAAACTAGAAAGTCACCTCAGGTTGATATGTATTTAAAGAATTACTATAGCACGTTAAGCTAATGGGAAACGATAACTCAATGATATAAAGAAAGCAGTTGATCAAAGCGACCAGCTGCTTTTGTTCAGCTAACGGGCAGTTTAGCGTAGTAATTGAGGGAACGTCCATTCAAATTACCTGTTTCCACCGAATTCTTTACCGAAGTCCTCCATCTTTTCAAGGATTGGAAGTAACTTCATTCCTTTTTCTGTCAAAGAGTACTCGACTCGTGGAGGAACTACCGGATATACATCACGTTGAATAACGCCATCATTCTCTAATTCCTTAAGTTGCTTGGTAAGTGAGCCTTGAGAGAGATCTCCAAGAAATTTTTTGATGTCCGAATAACGACGTGTTTCATTTTTTAGATACCATAATATAAAATACTTCCAGCGTCCGGAAAGAAGATTCTGCGTAAAGGCTATCGCGTACATATCACTATTTTCATTTATAAACTCTTGTTCAAATCCTTCATTACAAACCCGCATTGACATCATTCCTATTCTATAGGTACAGAAAAATGTACTATGTTCATTTAAATTGCCCTCTTTGCAAACGAAACGAATGCACTTATGATTGGGTCAACAACCCAAACAAACCCATTTAATATTGTTTTAAAAGAAGGAAGAAAAATTTTTTTAGTTTTATATTTAGCATGCTAAGTAATTATTATATTTTTTAATGTCATAGTTAGCAAGCTAAAGATTGTATATCCACTAATTGCTATGGAAAATGAAGGTGAAGAAATATATGCAAAAAAATAAGAAAATGCAATTGGCTCTACAGATGGTTTCGGGATACGGAGGTGAATTCAGCGCCTGGAGAATGCCCGGGACTGACCCAGCAGCTTATACGAATATAGATAGTTATGTAGAACGGGCGAAAATAGCCGAAAAAGGGAAGTTTCAAATGATTTTTATTGCCGATACTCCTTCATTAACTGTGAACTTAGGCCCTCAGACGCCTGCGTTCCCAATGGATCCAACGTTGGCACTAATGGCCGTAGCCCGAGAAACGAAACACATTGGACTTGTTGCTACACTCTCTACGACATTCAACTATCCATACAACATCGCGCGTCAGTTCAAAGCACTGGATGTAATCAGTCAAGGACGTGTAGGGTGGAATGCGGTTACTACATCCGACCCCTCAGCTGCAGCCAATTTTGGTGTAAAAGTTGCCAACCGTAAAGAGCGGTATGACAAAGCACATGAAAGTATTCAAATTGTTCAGGCTTTGTGGGGGAGTTGGGAGTACGATGCTTGGACACTTGATGTAGAAGGAGGACAATTCGCTGATATGGACAAAATCAAGCCAATAAACCTTCAAGGTCAATATTATGCATCTCGTGGTCCTTTGCCAATACCTCCTTCTGAACAAGGCCAACCTGTTATTTTTCAGGCGGGAGGAGGGGGTGAGGGATTAGAATTAGCTGGGAGATATGCTTCAGGAGTGTACGCGAATCCATATGATATCGAATCTGCTCGTGAACAAAGACAAGCGATTCGGCAAAGTGCCGCTCGTTTTGGCCGGAAACCTGATGATATCAAAATGTTTGCTGGTTTTATGTTTTCGCTGGCATCTACCGAAGAAGAAGCCTTGAACCGTCGAAAACAGCTTATGAGCTTTAATCCTCAGGAAATTCCTAGTCGGGTAAGTTATCTCGGTTCAATGATCAGTTTACCTTTGTCGGTAAACTCGATAGATATTGATAAACCACTACCTCCTGGCTTGTTGAAAAATGCATATGCTCAGCCAATGGACCCACGTTCACCAAAAGCCTTGAAATTACTGCAGCAAGGGTTATCAGTTCGCGATGTTCTTGCTCATGGTGTCATTAATTATCATCCCGTCGTTGCAGGAACACCCACACAGGTTGCTGATTTTTTGGAAGAATGGTTTTTGGCTGAAGCGTGTGACGGTTTCTCGGTCGTCCCCGATATAGCTTTTGATGGTGTTGCGGATTTTGTAGAGCAGGTTGTACCTATCTTACAGGAACGTGGTTTGTTTCACACCGAATACGAAGGGAATACCCTTCGAGAGAATATGGGCGTTCCGTACGAATATGGGATGCGGGAATTGGAATAAACAAATAAAGGAGAGAATTTAATGAATCACACACTTGAGTTGCTTCATAATCATACATCATTTCGTTCGTACACATCGCAACCCCTGGCTAAGGAACAAGTCGATGAGATCTTTAAGTCCGCCAGTCAAACTTCATCGTTCAGTCTTCTGCAGGCCGTGTCCATTATTCGTATCACTGATCCGGCTCTACGAAAAAAGGTGAGAAAGCTTTGTGTTGACCAACCTTATATTGAAGAAGCGGCAGAGTTTTGGATTTTCTGTGCCGATTTTAACCGAAACCATCAAATTGCTCCGGATGTAGATATCGAATATATTGAATTCCTGTTGATTGGTTCCTTCGATGCCGGGCTCATGGCACAAAACGCATTAACTGCAGCTGAATCTATGGGACTAGGCGGTGTTTTCATTGGCGCGGTTAGAGCTAATATTGAAGAATTAACAGAGTTGTTGGGCTTACCAGAGTATGTGATTCCCTTGGTAGGATTATGCATAGGTACCCCCACGGGGAGTAAACCTGAACTGAAACCTCGTCTGCCTCAATCTATGGTTTTACTTGAAAATCAGTATCAGGCACTCGATCAAGATAAATTGGCTATCTATGACGAAACCATGTTGAAGTACTATGAGAATCGTCCGGTAAGAGCTCCTTTCACAGTGAAAAAAGTAACAGGATGGAGTGATCACATTCAGGATCATCTACAAAGAAGTATCCTACCTCAAATGATGGACTATTTGAACAAACAAGGATTCGCCAAAAAATAACCATTGCTCACGGAAACCTTTCCGATAATCAAAATGACATGTATGAGGTAAAATGACACCATTATTAAATATTAAATAGGAGTGAACAAAATGAGATTCGGAATAATCGGGGCTGGCCCCATTGCTTTATCTATTTCAAAAAAGTTGGTAAATAATAACCATGATGTGAAAATTGCAGATGCTCGTGATATAGAACGATTGAAAGGGAAACCGATTAATGCAACACCTGTAATGGTAGAGGATGTTATTTCCAATATTGATGTTCTCATCATATCTATTCCTCTTCATGCACTACCTCATATTCGCAGTGTAGTTGAAAAAGCGGCGGATGAAGTTATTGTCGTCGACACTTCTAATTATTATCCTCAAATGGGAGTGAAAATTGATGAGATCGAGAACGGGATGGTTGAAAGTGTCTGGGTTACAAAACAATTAGGCAGATCAATTATCAAAGCTTTTAACAATTTGTTAGCCTATACTTTAGAACATGAGGGTACACCGGAAGGCAGCAGTCGTCGCATTGCGGCAGCTATTGCCGGTGATGACGTGCAGCAAAAGCAAACAATTATGAGTATAGTCAGCGAATTAGGTTTCGATACGGTCGATAGCGGGAATTTAAATGATTCATGGAGACAGCAGCCAGGAACACCAGCATATTGCACAGAACTAACCAAAGAGGAATTAACTGAAGCACTTCAAAAGGCAAATAAAGAACAAGCCCCATTTCTGCGGGACAAAGTTATGGAGAAGTTGATCACGGCTTCTGGTGGATATTCACATAAAGAAATCGTCAACCTAAATAGAGAAATGTATAATTCCTAAATCAATAACTCTGATACTAATTTGAAGAAGCGGCAGATGAAGACACGCAATAATGTCTATCTGTCGTTTATTTAAAATTTTGGGCACATACAGTACAATTCTCAGCAGAGAAATTTGCTAAAAATGATGTCCTTAGCACCAGGGTAGTTTAACTTGAAAGTACATTGACTCCTAAAATAACGTCGTGATACATTTAGTTTACTAAATATTAATTAGCATCAAGGGAGGGATACTACATGACAGATGCAGTAGACTGTGACATTCGCCAGTCTTTAGATCGGATTTCCTCCCAAATGCGTCGAAATTATAGTGAATCACTGAGGGAACTTAATCTTTATGTAGGGCAAGATAATTTGCTGTATCGTCTGTGGATGGGTGACGGGGTAACGCAGATGCAGCTATGTGAGCACTTAAAATGTGAGCCTCCAACAGTAACAAACATGGTTAAATCACTGGAGCATAACGGATTTATATATCGTAAACGTGATGTACAAGATGCGCGAGTCATGCGTATTTATCTGACGGAAAAAGGAAAAGAGTTAGAAAAACCAGTTGATCAAAAGTGGAGGCAGCAACAAGAAAAATTGCTTCACTCCATACCTGAGGAAGAACGTCTGATATTAAGAACTCTGATGCAACAAATGGAGAGGAATATATCAGGTATCAACCATTGTTAAGTTATACGAGATTTTTGTCGCGAGACAAGAACATTGTTCATTCCAAGTCGCTATGATAGCGGCTTTTTTTGTTTTAAGGAACCAAGTTCTTGTCCCAAGCTGGGGACAAGAACCGTGTACTATTTTGCCGAAATGAGCAAGAACTTAGTTTTATACGGATTAGATAATCATCTAATTAGTGTCACGCTGGATATCATTTAATTAGATAAAAGTACATGAATATAAGACTTCGCTTGAATAAAGATTTTTTTTATTCCAGAAATAAGGTTTTTTCGACATATAGCTATAGGGTTGAATATGCCTATTAGAGCATGCTGACGGGTTATTTCGGGGAACCGATGCGCCTCGGTTATACTTGGAGACGCCACAAGGAATTTGTCGAAGGATTGTTTTTGATTGACAAAGAATTACAAGTTACTTTGTGCGTGCATCATCTTCTTCCAAATGGATTTTACGCAGAAGTCTTCCTTGTAAAATCATCACTGCTCCCTGTTTTGTAACCATTTAACCGTTCCAAAGAGACCTAGGAGTCCGACTAAGAAAACAAGTAAATAACTGGTACCCAACAAGGGAAATAAAGATACTCCGCTTTCCTGCAAATGCAAAGCAGGAACAGACCATGGCAGATAAGCTCCAAGGGCGGTTGGGCCGAACACTAATGCCAACATTAAAGTTGTAAATGCAAAGCCGATCGGTACCAGATAACCGCGTGATATACAAGCCAATAGGGCAAGAGGAGCACTTAATAATAGGTGGAGAGCACCAATTATAAGTATTAAGAACAAATAATGTTGAACAATTGCAAACGAAAAGCCAGGAAGTCTGATTGCAAAACCAAGTATTAAGGCATAAGCAAAGCTGATCAACATCATTACTAAACACCAGAATATAATTGCGACATATTTGGCAATCGCGATTTTACCACGTGATACAGGCAAAACGAGCAAATCTTTGAGCGTTCGATCGGAATACTCTCGGCCAAAAGTCCAACTTGTTACCAATCCAAACCCCAGCAGCCCAAACACAGATGCATACAAAAATGCAGTCCGTTCAAAAAATGAACGCCAATTGGGCTGTCCTAAGAACAGTGTGGTGACAAACAATATAAACAGAAGCGTGCCCCATAAAACATAGGAACGACGCAATTTGTAAACTTCAACACTACAGGCTGTCAACAATGGTCTCAATCCGTTTTTCCTCCTCGGCTCCGATTACATTGAGAAAATAATGCTCCAAATTCTCTTCTTCAATGTTAAGCATGGTAAGCGGTACTTCATGATGAGCAAGCAATCTCGCAATATGTTCGGGATGTTTAACGGCATGATCGTCCGGTAGCGCAAAGCCGTTCGAAGTCGAATGTACCGCATACCCGGACTCTGTAAGAATAGCTTGAGCCTTTCGATCATCTTTTGTCCCGATTATCAACTGCTTTCGGCGGATAGTTTCAAAGTCTTTTGTTGTCAGTTCTTCAAGCAATACGCCTTTGTGAATAATGCCGATTCGAGAAGCCATTTTGGATATTTCCTCAAGAATATGGCTCGATATAAACACGGTAACCCCTTGTTGAGAAGCTAGAGCTTTCAGCAGCTCCCTTATCTCGACAATTCCGGCTGGATCAAGCGCATTGGTTGGCTCATCAAGAATCAGGACGTCAGGCTTATGAATTAACGCTTTGGCCAATCCAAGTTTCTGCGCGTTACCAAGTGACAAATCTCTTGCCTTACTATCCGTATATTGGGTCAAATTCAATTGCTCCATAATTTCGTTAACTGCCCTCGGAACCGATAATCCTCGCAATTTGGCCATTAAACTCAAGTTTTCCCTAACCGTAAAGGTAGGGTAGGCATAAGGAACTTCCACCATATAACCTACTCGTCTTGACAAATCAGGATTCCCATTCGCCCAGCGCTGACCAAACAAATACACTTCTCCGTAAGAAGGCTTACTCATTCCGAGAAGAGCTCGGATGGTTGTCGTTTTCCCTGCACCGTTCAACCCCAGGAATCCATAGATTTCTCCTTTCTTAACGGAAATCGAAACGCGATCTACAATGACTTTATTCCCGTACTGCTTGGTCAAGTTAACGGTTCGAATAATATCTTCCATAGTAACAGTCCTTCCATAACCTAAATTAAAAGAATAAAAGAGCCGATAGCCATATGAGATGTTGAAAAGAATTCCACTGGCCTTGACCAAATCAATTTGCGCGATAAATGGAATTCAAATAATTCGAAATCGAAGCGGTATCATTAATGGAGGTCCGCAGTGCGATGTAACCGTCGGGACGAATCAATACGAGTTCATTACTTGCTACATCGTAAATTCGATAGGCATTCCCTGCTGTATCTATTATGCCTTCCACTCTCTCCACATGCGATGGAAGGATGCAGTGCACATGGAGTTCGTCGTAGGTGAAGTTCTCCAAAGAAAGATGATCTGTGCGGTTTACAAAAGCCAACAGAGTCCAGTGTGGGCCGCGCAACAGGTCAAATACACTTCCTGCAAACCCTGTACCTTGCAGACCCACAGCATTAGGAGCACGATCCCCGGGCAATGAACGGGTAACATTCCTGCGAGCAGACGGGCGGGTAAGAGAACTTGACCGATAGGAAATGAGAAGCCCACTTGTCAGATCGTCGGATATGGTGCTCAACGATTGGGACAACCCTCCGCCTTCAGTCGCCGTTCCTATGACCCCTTGCATCTTCTTCGTGCTGTCCTCAAGCACGGCTTGAGCCACTGGGCGGCGCTCCTCATCGTATGTGTCGAGCAGTTCGGTGTCTGCTCCGCGTATGACAGCCGCCAGCTTCCAGCCGAGGTTGTACGCGTCCTGCATCCCCGTATTCATGCCTTGACCGCCGGCCGGCGAATGAACGTGAGCAGCATCGCCTGCAAGGAAGACCCGGCCGTTACGGTAACATTCAACCATACGGACATTGACCCGGTAGATGGAAAGCCAGGAAGCATCCGTGAGCTGAACAAGTCCTGTCCCGGCCCGACGCTCAAACATGGCTTGATACGCCTCGAGTGACGGCTGCTCTGGTTCTTCGATGTCTGCCGGAATTGTAGCCTGCAGCTGCCAAATATCGGATTTCGGCAGTGGTGTCACCCCGACCATCCCCTCCGAAGATGTCCAGATATGAATATGATCGCGATCCAACCCTTCCAATCGTACATCGCCAAGATACCATCGCTCCTGATCGTGTGTTTTCCCAACCAGCGGTAAGTGAATAAACTTGCGGATTTTGCTTTTCCCCCCGTCAGCGCCGACGACATAACGAGCGCGAATTTGCTCTTCTCCTTGCGGTGTATTCAAGGTTACCGTCACACCATCCAAATCCTGTTCAAGCCCTACAGCTTCCACGCCCAACTCGACTTGACCGCCAAGCGCCGCATAGCGGTCGCGCAATGCTTTTTCCACATCATACTGAGCAATCCAGACCGGATCACGATAGGGTGTCTCCAGTTCGGCGCTGGCTGCAACGGTAATAGCAGGCTTGTCGACACTCCTGCCATCTGCGGTATAGTAACGAACAGGCAAATCCACAACACCTGTGTCCATAATGTAATTAACGGCCTCCAAATCATCAACAACCTCAAGCGAGCGGGGCTGGATTGCTTTGGCGCGAGACGCTACGTTATATAAGGCGCTTCGTTCAATAATACGATGGTCGACGTTTCGACGGGCTAGGTCGCAGGCAAGTGTAAGCCCTGTTGGGCCGGCCCCGACAATGAGAACATCAACATAAGACTGCGCGGTTTTCATGGATAAATTCCTCCTTGATCATTGATATTCATATGTTGCATTGATTATACTACACCGTGCAGTGTAGTTTGTAAAGTGGAACTCATTTTTGATAGTATACCTATAGGGGGGAAACATAAGGATGGATAATACGGAAAACAAAAAAATCCGCAAAGGCTCTTCAGACAAACGAGCCAAAATTATTGCGGCAGCACGAGACCTGTTTCTTTCAGATGGGTTTGATCGTTCCAGCGTCGATGCAATTGCAGCTAAAGCGGGAGTTTCCAAACGGACCGTTTATGATTATTATGGCGACAAACAGAACTTGCTGCTTGCTGTTGTGGAAGAAACCAGTGAGGCGGTTCTGGACATGATCAAGCAAGGGATATCAGACTACCTCTGGGAATTTGAGGATCTAGAGCAGGCGCTTATCTTATTCTGCGAACAATTCGTAGCTTCTGCGAACGGTTCGTCCGATTACAGCGCTTTGATGCGTCTGGTTACTATGGAAGCCGCCAACCTGCCAGGCTCGTTTTTGGAAAAGCTGGATAACGCAACGGAAGAGGGGATTATCAGGAGGTTTACCGAGTTTGGACAAGCCGGACTGCTCGCTGTGCCAGATCCTGTAATGGCTACAAAGCACTTTGCTGCCTTAACGTTTTTGTTGGTATTTGATCAACCGATAAAAGCAAGCGATTTGGAGGAGGAGCAAACCAAACGTATCATCACAGAAGGCGTACGTGTCTTTCTTTGCGCTTATGGAAAATAGCAGGGAAGAGAAGTGAGGAGATCAGTGTTCCTCTCTTAAAGAAAATCATTGAGATGAGATATCAATCGTTCCCAAAAATAGCTCTCAAGTATAGTTATCAATAAGCAAATAAATTACATCGACTGAAATCTCAAAAAATAGTTGATTCATATGAAAACATATCGAATTTTTTAAAACCGTTAAGTTTAATATTAACGGTTTTTTGTTGTAATATCGTCGTGTTATTGAAAAACCCCATTGAAGAATATACAGCGGATATCGAGAGACTAGAACATGGTCCCATTGCCAGTTAGGCGTATATTTAATCGTATCTTGCCCTTCAATTCATTCAACTAACGGGAGAACTTTACTTCAATGTCGTATAGGAGCCAGTCGGTCATATGAACCGCCTATTTTTTCGGAACTTAAGAATAGATGAACAGATGATAAGATTACCCTGCCGCTGCCGTCATTATACCAACGAGAAAAGTTAATTCAACAAGATATTACGGTAGCCGATTTTCACGATCAGCTGCCGCTTTCTCTTGAGACGAAGGATAATATACATCTGTCAGATGCCTAGGACTCATGCAACTGCCCTGTCTCCATGTGCCGCCAATTTATGAATACCAATGACAATGCAATTAACGTGAGGATCATCCCAAGTACTCTAAATCCTTCGAAGCTGAAGTTATCTCCCATTACAATGCTAATCAGCAAAGAAGAGAGAATGGTTCCCAGGTATCTTGAAGTATTGAATATTCCAGATGCCACACCAATAATTTCTTTTGGTGAACTTCTGAATAAGGCTGCTTGCATGGCGACACTGTTCAACCCGTTGCTAATACCGAATGCAGCTAAAGCCAGACACACACTGATAACCGGTGAAGTCTGATCCAGTGTCACGATCCACACGGACCCCAATGTCATCAGCATTCCGGACATAAGCAATGCTGGCCCGGGTCCTGATTTATCGATCCAGCGTCCTGCTATTGGAGAAGCAATGAGCGAACACAAGCCTAAGCTTAGCATGAGCATCCCTGTATGAAACTCGCTGACATGACGTACGATTTGCAAGTAGGACGGAAGCCCAAAAAAGAGAGAGTAAAAAAGCAAGTTAACGACCATGAATTCGACATTGATCCAAGTCATTGCAGGATATTTAGCGAATGTGCGTAAAGGAATAAAGGGTGCCTTCGCTTTTAGCTCATGTCGCACGAAAGCTCCCAGTCCAACGAAGCCAATCAGCCCGACAATAACGTTATTAAATGAAATCTGACCAGATGATTTTGCGGACAATAATCCAACGAGCAGAGCAACGAGACCCACGGTAAATAGCAGAACTCCTGATGCATCAATCAAATCAAACCATTTGCGAAAGGACATGTTGCGAGCAACGGATATCGTAGACGGATCATCCTCAGGAATATGTTTCCAAGCTAATAAAAAGCTTGTTACCACGAAAGGAATATTAACCAAAAAGATAGCAGGCCAGCCCCACCAGTGAATGATGACTCCGCCAATAAAGGGGCCAATCGCTGCCGCTCCGGACAGAAATATGGACAACACTGACAGTGCAGTTGCTTGTTTCTCCGTAATATGAATTCGCACAATGGCCATTCCAACCGCAACCATCATGCTTGTTCCGATGGATTGCACAATGCGGAACACGATGAGCCATCCAAAGTTTGGGGATAGTGGAGCTAATAATGATGCAGTGAAGGATACAACAAGTCCGCTAAGAAATATCCTCCTCCTACCGAATAAATCGCTGGCTTTTCCCATGATCGGTTGAGCGATAGCACTCGCAATGTAGAACGAAAAAATAATCCAGGATACCACTGTAAAGTCGAGATGGAACACATTTTGCAGCCTTGGAATAGCAACTGAAACCATTGAAGAATTCAAAGGGTTCAATAGAATCCCTAGTCCAACGGAAATCATCAACCACCTACTGCGAATACTCATTTCAATCCTCCACTCTGTATATTAATGTCATCATCGTACTTGAAAACATTTATTTATTCCAATGCATTTCATGTTATGATTTCATTGACTCAAAGGAATGAGTGGAGGGTGTAAAATGGAACTTCTTCAACTGAAATATTTTCTCGAGGTAGCTCGTTTGGAACATATGACCGAAGCAGCACGAAGTCTGCATGTCACTCAATCATCACTAAGCAAAACGATTGGGCGCTTGGAGGAGGATTTGGGAGTCCCGTTATTCGATCGAGTAGGGAGGAAACTGCGATTGAATGAGTTTGGTAGCAGATTCTATCTCCGTGCAGAAAGGGCATTGTTTGAATTGGAACAGGGGAAGCAGGAGATTAGCGATTTGTCCAGCCCAGAACATGGCACACTCGAATTGGCGGTGACCACCGCAAGCACATTGCCTCAGATCCTTCGAGAGTTTCGGAACAAGCGACCCGATATCCAATTTCATGTGCAAATGCTCACCACGCAGGAAATGGTTACGCTTCTTCATAGAGGAGAGGTTGATTTTTGCTTGTCCTCACCACCTATACGAGGGGAAGACATCGAATGTCAAATCATGTTTGTCGACCCGATTCTTGTAGCTGTTCCCAAAGGGCATCGGCTTGCTGACCGAAACAACATATCTTTGACTGAGCTAAGGGATGAATGTTTTGTTGGTGTAAAAAGAGGCTACGGTACTCGCGATCTGGTGGATTCTATATGCAAATCGGCTGGATTTATACCTACATATGTGTATGAAGGTGATGAACCTGCAAGGCTAAGTTCTCTAGTGGAAGCTGGGATTGGCATAGCCTTTATACCAAGTACGGCAAGGTATTCTGGGGCACATATCAAATATCTCAAAGTAGAAAATCATGAATTGGTACGGGAGATCGCTCTGTTATGGCACAGGAGTCGGTACATTTCACGAGCGGCTCACGAATTCCGTGAGGTAGTTATAGAATATTTCAGGACGATATCCAAACAGACCCTTATTGATTGATTTTGATTTGGAGAAAATCAAGGAAGCAGGGTACAACCCGATTACCCCTAAGTTGGCAAATTGATCCGCTTGGATTGAGACTTGCTCTAAATCTTTTGTATGATCGTTACCAGAAACCATTGTTTATCGTGGAAAATGGTCTGGGAGCAGTGGATCACGTAGAAGCAAACGACGTCATTAATGATGATTACCGTATCGATTATCTGCGGGAGCATCTCTCGCAAGTTTCCAAAGCGATTCAGGACGGCGTTGATCTGATGGGACATACTAGCTGGGGAGCCATTGAGTTGATTAGCGCGTCCACCGGGGAATTGAAAAAACGGTACGGATATATTTACGATGATAAAGATAACGCTGGCGAAGAGACGCTAAGAAGAATAAGAAAGTAAAGCTTTGGCTGGTACAAGAAAGTCATTGCATCCAATGGTTCAGACTTGGACTAGGATCATCAGACACGGTATAATTATTAATATGTATCATTACAATAACCTCTTGGATTTTGGATCCAGGAGGTTTTTTAGAAATATTCAGGAGGGATATATCTATGAACCGTCACTATACCCAACTCAGGAATGGAGTGCAGATGCCATGGATCGGACTTGGCGTCTGGACGCCCGAACGTGATGATGCAACGGAAGCTATTAAACAGGCTTTGGAAATGGGTTACAGGAGTATTGACACAGCATCGGCTTATGAAAATGAGACACAGGTGGGCAGGGCTGTAGCTGAGTCAGGAATTCCAAGAGAAGATATATTCATAACCACAAAAGTGGCTAACGGGGACCAAGGGTACGACTCGACACTGCATGCTTTCGAATCCAGCATGGAGAAGTTGCAATTGGACTATTTGGATCTTTACTTGATTCATTGGCCGGTCGAGGGGAAGTCCCTTGATACTTGGAGAGCGCTAGAGCATCTGTACAAACAAAAAAGAGTCAGAGCCATAGGGGTAAGCAATTTTCAAATTAATGATCTGGAAGGTCTGTTGTCTGTGGCGGAAGTTGTTCCCATGGTCAATCAAATCGAATTCCATCCTCATTTAACTCATCTGGAATTAAGAGCTTTCTGCAAACAGCATCAAATTCAGATGGAAGCCTGGTCCCCATTGATGAAGGGTCAGTTGTCTGGCAATGAAGCGCTGGAGAATATCGCAAATAAACACGGCAAAACGGTAGCACAGGTCATTTTGCGCTGGGATATACAGAGTGGTTTTGTGACTATTCCCAAATCATTTAATGCAACCCGACTGTTGGAGAATATTTCGATTTTTGATTTCACGTTGACCGAAGAAGAGATGAGCAGCATTGATTTGTTAAATAAAAATGAGAAGCTTCCCAAGCCTGATATGAGCAAGTTTCGATCCCGATCATAAAGAACATAAATCCTGGTGATGTATAAAGTAGGGTGTAATTTTGCAGTTGTTTTTTTAAAACAACTGCTTTTTCTTTGTAACACAAGCGGACTTTCTGATGCAATTTACTTTTGTCGTACATGCAAAGATTTATCCAAGTATTGCAAGGGGGGCATTGGACGACCCCACAACGTAATTTTTAAAAGTAACTTCCTGTCGATGCGTTGGTACTGCGTCAATATGTGAAATTCCAAGAAAATTGAAATTAAAGAGACGCTATCCAGTCTAAATGATATATCGAATCGATACTGGAAGCGTCTAAATATTTTTAAACTCAAGGCTCTACACCAAGGAGGGCATGAAATTTTGTTAAGTTTTTATTGGTTTTTTCAAGAAAAGTATATGAGAGATGATTCCCAACACAATTGCTGATGGAATGAATAATAATAATAACAATTGCCCCTCAGGGGAAGCTAGTTGTCCACCTGAGGCTAAAAATGGGAAGATAAGTCCTGCACCCACGGAAATACTGAGAGCAAGTAACCATTTTAATGCAGTGTTTAATGATGTTCGGTTAATCACATAAATGCTCAATATTATTACCGGTACAATAATCATCAAATAGAGGAAGAACGATGTAATAACGATACCACTATATTCACTATGATGAATGGTTTGATTGAATAATACTTGACTTCCCTTTTGATAAAGCCAGGCTCCGATGCCATAGGCTAGGACAACGGAAATGCTAAAAAGATATACTTTGTGATTCGGTTCATCTGGCTCACCTCAATCAAGAGTTCAATACGTATTACATAAGACGTTAAAATTTTAAAAAAGGTTTCATTAATGGTATGTCCCACTGTTACTAACATGAGTGAATTAAAGTTTAATACAAACGATAACATTAGAACACAGTAGCTCAGCATATCGTATTATTTGTGTAATAGGTATGGGTTACATTTGTGAAAGGGGATAATCATGGTAGATCCAGCGTTTGGTAAACAAACAGAGTCACAATTAAAGTTGTTAAGTGAAATAAGCATAATTTGTGCAGCAATTGAATGCAGATTCTGGTTGCGTGGTGGATGGGCAATAGATTTTTTGCTCGGGAAGGTTACCCGTTCACATGACGACATAGACCTGATAACATGGATACAAAACAGAGAGGAGTTAGAACGCGCTCTTGCGAAGGCGGGTTATGAACAGACTTCTGTGAAAGAGCAGTTTCGTGGGAGGCAGTCTGATTTTAGTAAAGATGGTGTAGATATTACATTTGCCTACATAACGAATACAGATGATGGAAGTATTATTATGAATGGTTTACCGGAGTGGGTATGGCGCCCCGATTCGTTGTTATCACAAAGCTATATGTTAAACGGAATATCAGCTCATGTTTTACACCCGAGACAACTTTTAGAGGAAAAGGAGGTTTACAAACAAATCGGTAGAGAACCTCGACCCAAGGATGAAGATAGCAAAACTATCTTGCATCGTATAATAGCAGAGTTAGATTATTGATCTTTTGGACAAGAAGTACTCAGTCTCACTAATTGGAGAGAGAGTGTCATCAAACTAACGAAGAAACGATAGCTTAATAAAAATAAGAAAGCAGCTGATTTATATGATCGGCTGCTATTTTTTTACTAATGGACTGGTCTCTATCAATCAATTGCTAGCCTCTTACATGATTATTTCAAGGATGGAAGCCATCCCGACAAGAGCGCTCCGCCGCGGGTATCGTTGTCAGCCATAAGTTCGCCTCCATGTCGCCGGATGATGCGTTCGGATATAGCCATGCCCAGACCGCTGCCTCCAGTAGAACGGTTCCGGGACATCTCGCCTCGAAATAAAGGTTCGAATACCCGCTTCAGTTCATTCTCTGCAAATCCTGAACCCGTATCTCGGATTGTAAACCTGACTTGATCGGTAATGCTGTTGCACTCTATGATAATTTTTCCGGAATCAGGGGTGTATCTGACGGCATTATCCATTAAATTGCTGATCGCGCGTTCTAGCAGATGAGCGTCGCCGCGAACAATGCATGCACCTGTTAAATGCAAATTTATTGAGATATTCTTTTGCTGAGCCGAGGGCGCCACACTTTCTACCGATTGCTGCAGAACAGTGTGCAGGTTTACGACTTCTTCGATAAGCATAAATTCGCTATAATCCATTTTGGAAAACGTAAATAGATCCTCAACCAAACGGTGCAGCTGTAATGCTTTTTCTTTGCATACGGCGACGTACTTCGCTGTTTTTTCTTGTGATTGGGCAATCCCCAGTTCAAGTCCTTCGAGGTATCCACGCAGTGCAAAGAGCGGGGTTCTAAGATCGTGTGCCACAGCGGCAATGACGAAACGACGTTCCTCTTCGAGGCTCGTTTGTTTCAAGTGAGACGTTTGCAATCCTTGTACCATCTCGTCAAAAGCATCCCGGACATCGGCAATTTCCTTGATGTGTGAAGCAGGAATAGGCACGTTCCAATCCCCGGAAGCAAGCAATCGCACAGACGTACTAAGCCTCTCAAGCGGTTTGATCAAAAAATGCCGCATCGCCATGCTGATGACAAACAAGGCAACCAAAAATCCGATAAAGATTGAGAACACTTGGAGCTGGTTTGTTTTAGGAATGTAAAGTTCGATTTTCCCTTTTATTTGACCATCTGCGAGCAATGTATATCGTTCAACAGTTGAATATCTATTGATATGGTCCGCATTAGTACGATAAATCTCCTGTCCGGCAGCGGAGACCAGGGAAACCTTCATGTTTGTATCATCCAACAGGCCTTTCAACTGCACCTGCCATTCGGGTACACTCCAGCGGTCCATATTCGCTTCGATCTGCCCAATAATCTCATTCTGTTGCATTTGTTGTTCTTTATTCAGCAGTGGAGCTGCGGAAAATCGTAAGGTTCCGGTTTCGATATAATGAGCGGTCAAAAAGAGGAGCCAAGGCAACAGCAGGATGAACAGCAGAAAAAGCAACATGAGTTTACGAATCCTTAACGTTCTCACGTGAACCTCCTTCGTAGCGATATCCCACGCCCCAAACGTTCACCAGATATTGCGGATTAGCCGGATCGATTTCGATCTTCTCGCGCAAGCGGCTTACATGCACACGAACCGTATGTCTGTCGCCAATGCCTGCCCAATACTTGTCCAGCAATTGATCATACGTAAATACTTGCTTGGGGTGCTGGGTAAACAGCAGCAACAATTCATATTCTTTGGGGGTAAACATGACTTTGTTGCCTTCTACGAATACTTCTCTGGATACGAGGTTTAATTGCAGATGACCGTTTTCCAGCAAAGATTCTACCGTGGTCTGAGGTGGGGAAGAAGTACGTCTTAATACAGCCTTTACTCTAGCAACAATTTCGCCAGGAGAAGCCGTTTTCACAATGTAGTCATCTCCACCCAGCGAAAGCCCTCTAATTTTATCCACGTCATCACTTTTGGCGCTTAAGAACAATATCGGCACAGAACTTTCTTTGCGAATCTGGCGGCACAAATCGAAGCCGTTCTGTCCAGGCATCATGATGTCCAGAACGATACATTGAATGGCACAATGCTGGAGCGCATCCCAAGCCTCAGTAGCGTTGCAAGCCGTGATGACACGAAATTGTTCGTGTTCCAAGAAGTCTTTTAATAATTCGACAATGCTAAGGTCGTCGTCAACAATAAGCACAGTAATTGAATCGTTCATCCGTATCCCACCTTCAAAACCTAGTGTAACATGGGCGTATTGAAAACGAATGAATGTTTATAATTTTGTGATATTTTGTTGATGGTTTTGTGGCGGGTGTGCGCCTTCTTTCGAGAGGTTTTGTTGGTATCCTTTTCAAAGGAACAGGGAGAATTCCCTGCATCAAGATCGAAATCAGAGGGAGGACATATTTATGTTGCATGTTCAAATTGTGTTGTTTGATGGTTTTGATCTCTTGGATGCAATTGCGCCTTATGAAGTGTTTATTGCGGCATCGATGTATACTGAAGAAGCCCTGAGGGTAGAACTAGTGACCGCGGAAGGGCCACGGCACGTCACAAGTGGCATTCAAGGGCTGGAGATCAAGGCGACTGGGAAACTGGATCCTGAATGTGGGGGCATGATCCTTGTGCCGGGCGCATCCGGTAAAGTCTCCGGAGAGGAGCCTGATTCAATTCCAATCATTCTGAACCATGCTGCTGGTACAGAAATTTCTGTAAAGATTAGACAAGCATTGGAACGAGAAGACGTTCTAGTTGCTACGGTGTGTGGCGGTTCGCTTCTGCTTGCGATGGCAGGTTTGCTTGAAGGCAGACATGCAGTTACGCATCATATGGGCATGGGAGTTTTGGGCGCTACCGGTGCATTTCCTATTCAGGCACGCATTGTGGATGACGGCAATTTGGTGAGTGCAGGTGGTGTGACTTCCGGGCTTGATGTTGCGTTATATTTAGTGGAACGTACACTAGGCCCTCGTATCGCACATGCCGTGGAACAGCTATTTGAATTTGAGCGGCGGGGAACGGTATGGAAAGCAGAAGGAATGGTGCGGGCGGATGACATGGACGCGACAGGAAAAGAAGAGGAAATAAAATTCGCGCCGGTTACCCTAGAGAAGGTGCATACCTCTGCGTCACTTTACGAAGGGAAATGGGAAGTAGTCATCTCAACACCAATTGGAAAACTTGAAACTAGGCTTGTGATTCATACAGATAACGGCAGCATTCGGGGCACAGCTACGCAAGACGGTGAGACTGTGGAACTCATCCAACCTCGGGATCAGGGTGAAAAATTAGTCTGGGATCTTCGGGTGAGCAAACCGATGAAATTACAGCTTCATTTTGAGGTAAACGTACAAGGGGATGTGATGACTGGAACTGCCAAGGCTGGTTTCTTGCCAGCATCGAAACTGACAGGTCATCGCTTAGTTTGATTGAGATTCAGTGTAACGACAGATGATATTAGAAATGGAAAGGTTCAATCATGAGAAAAACAAACATGGCCTACCGCGTTTTGGTCGGGGTCAGCATCATTTTCATTCTGTATTCACTAGTTAGACATTACGTATTCGATCCGGAAGCAACCGCATTTCTCAATCACAAAACCGGGCTGAAGCGTGAATTGAATCTTCCGGTATGGCTAAAAATCATGTACATTCATGTTGCATTTGCATGTTTAGCAATGGCAGCAGGATTAGTCAATTTTTCAAGCTTCATACTGGAGAAACACCGGAAAATTCATCGGATCAATGGGTATGTCTATGTCGTTTCTGTGATGATGGTTGTGCTGACATCCGGCTACATGGCTCCATATTCCACAGGAGGCAAGATCAACAGCATCGCATTTAACATAATCAACATCATTTGGCCACTAATGACAGTTATGGCGATTGTGCAGATTAAAAAGAAACGAATCGTAAAACACCGGAATTACATGATCCGAAGTTATGCTTTCTGTTTTACGAATATGTTGATTCACCTAATCACGTTTATGTTCAATGAAGGCTTCGGCTTGGCCTATGCGAGTAGTTATACATATGGTTTGTATAGCAGCCTCGTTCTGTTATTGATCTTTCCGGACATGTTTATCCGGTATCTGAATAAGATTAAAAAAAACAAAACGATTGAAACCTATTTTTCGTAGGTTTCGATCGTTTTTGTTGAACTGTAACAACATTACATGTCATGTAACGATTCTTTTCTATCCGTAACAAAGTTTATCCTATCTAAAAAATTTGAATTTTAGCTCAAAAGACTTGATACCGCAGTTATTTTTTCGGTACTTTCCATGATCTATATGTTTAAGAAATTTAAATTGACATATCGCAAATGATCGATATAATAAGGGTTATGAATCCAATTGAAGTATTTAAAGCCATTTCGAATGAATCCAGGTTACAGATCTTACAGTGGCTCAAAGAACCATACGTGCATTTCAAACCCCATGAAGGAGTGGATATGAAGGAAGTAGGGGTTTGTGTAAGTCAAATAACCGACAAGCTTAACATGACACAGTCAACGGCTTCTCAATATCTTACGATATTGCAGCGGGCAGGGTTGATTACAACAAAGCGGATAGGCAAATTTACGTATTATCAGAGAGACGAGGAAGCCATAAAGCAATTGGCTCGTTATATGATGAATGATATGTAAGTCGTTACTGAGTTCTTACCAAGAATTCAGTTTTTTCTTCGCTGATCATTTCGACAATTCGTTATATGTTTATTTGTAATTATACATATCTACATTTCGCAATATGTCATTTATTATACTATATTAAAGGAGTTGTATTACATATGTCATCGAGTTTGAAAGTCTATATTTTAGCTATCGTTAGTTTTTTGGTTGGGACTTCTGAGTATATTTTATCTGGCATTTTAGATAAGGTAGCCGGGTCTTTTGATGTCTCACTGGCTGCAGCTGGTCAGTTAATCACCATTTTTTCTCTGGTCTATGCTTTATTCACTCCAATTCTAATGGCGATAACCGCGAGTATGGACAGACGAGAATTGATCATTATTGGCCTAGCAATATTTGTGATTTCTAATATCCTCGCATTTACCCTACCAGGATATGGACTGTTTGTAGTTGCTCGTATCATTATGGCGATAGGTGCAGGAATCGTTGTAGTCACTGCTTTAAATATTGCAGCTAAAATTGCACCAGCAGGTAAACAAGCAAGTGCTATTGCCACAGTGGTCATGGGTTTCACGGCATCATTAATCGTTGGTGTACCTCTTGGACGAATCACAGCCGACACTCTTGGTTGGAAATCAGTGTTTGGGGGGATTGCACTTTTGGGGATTATCGCAATGATCATTCTTTCTTTCGCCATTCCGCGTATTAAGGGGGACGCGCCTATTCCGTTAAGACAGCAGTTAAGTTTATTGAAAAAGCCTAAAGTTGCATTAGGATTATCGATTACCTTCTTTTGGCTTGGAGGATACTCCATCGCTTATACGTACCTCTCTCCCTATTTGCTTGAAGTATCGGGACTAGGTGATAAATATCTCAGCGGCGCATTGCTTATATTTGGTATAGCCAGCATGATTGGCTCCAAAATCGGCGGCTTCAGTACGGACCGGTGGGGCGTTCATCGAACATTATCCGGTGGATTGGCACTCCACATTGTCATGCTGATCCTGTTGTCCGTTGTGACCCATACATTACTTGGCGTAATGATCGTTCTTTTGTTGTGGTCCTTCTCAGCATGGTCATCCGGTCCAACGCAGCAATATCATTTAACGACAATTGAACCTGAAGCATCAGGAGTTATGCTTGGTCTTAATCAGTCCATGATGCAGCTTGCTATGGCAGCAGGTGCTGGTGTGGGAGGGATAGCTATTGAAACGATCTCTCTCACGTCGATTACATGGATTGGTGCTGCTGGGATTGCGATTGCAATATTTGCATTGGTCATCCTAAATAAAATGAATACCGTTACAAAAGTTAATTCCAGCATCAACTATAAGTGAATTACAAGGAGCACTCTTCTGAAGAGTGCTCTGTTTGCTTTTACCCTATTATATTAATGTGCGACTTTTATTTAATAATCGGAGTGTTTATTTTGTATTAGACTAAAAACACAACAATGGAGCAGGAGACTTTAATCCATACATACGGGGATTAATTCAGTTAGCAAGCGAGTAAACAACATAACTTTATAGTATGTGTGTGAGAAATGAAAAAAACATTATTGGCTTGTATTATGATAATGTTGATGCGAGCATCGGCTTGTGGAAATGTTGAAACAACATCATATCCCAATGCATCAAGTGAGTTTACACTTGAAACGGAAGAGTCTTTTATTCCAGAAAACAAATCCGATTGTATTGTAGATCGTATAAGTTTGGATCGTGAAACTGAAGAATATCTTTATGGAACTTGGAAAGTTGAGAAACTTCTAGGATTTGCAAATTCATATAATGAGGCTGCTGAATATCCAACAGGGCAAAATTTATTGGAGATAGAATTATAACCAAAAAAAGACCTTTTTTCATCAAAAGGACTTAAAAAACTATAGTAAATATCAATATGAACTGAAGAATGCAATATATGATATCACTATTCAGAATCCCACACGGCCATGAAGTGGATTGATTCATTACGGTGATCCGTATCAAAGGTAGAAGTACAGAACATTACGCTAACGGGAAACGATAATTTAATATACCAAGAAAGCAGCTGATCTATGGGATCGGCTGCTTTTGTTCAACTATAGGACAGTTTAGTTGAATATTAATTGCTCTGAACTACCACAAAGGCGAATATTCTTTTGGGGAAAAGACGGAAAAGAACTCCCCAGTTCCAGGCTCTCATGTACAAGAACAAGTTCCCACTTAGATAAGAATTTAAGTGCAGCAATGAAACAGGAGCAGGTACCTCAGGCAGGCAACACTGCTCCTTGTAATATAGGATATCCTTTCAAACACCCTGTTTGATTAAACTCCAGATGCGTTCAAACCGCTCTTGGTAGTCTGGTGAATTCCATGATTCCTTAAAAGAGGGGAGACTAAACACCGCAAAAGCAGATAGTATTGCCTCGGCCCGTTCAAAGTGAGGATCGTTATAACCCATAAACCCATCAATAATTTGATATGAATCCCAGAGAACATCCCGTAATACCAAAGGATTACTGTCCACATACTGTGTATTCAATGCGAACATTTTGGGATTCTCATTATAAGCGCGTTTTTTGGCATTCACAAATGCCCAAAGCCAGTCGTGGAGCACTTCCTGGGATGAGGCCAAATGCGCCATGTTTATACTGATTTGTTCTGAAATCATCCGATTGAACCAGTTTTTAGCTACAGCTGCCCAGAGTTCTTGTTTATTTTTAAAATGCTTATAGAGTGCTGCATGGGTAATATTCAATTCATCCGCTATTTGTGAGAGCGTCACTTCGGATTTCTCCGTGCGCTCCATTAATGCCTCGGCAGTTTCAATAATAAGCTGCTGCGTGATTTTAGCCATTTGTTATGGCAGGTGAATATGGGGCTTTTTGAAGCGACCAGTTACTGCTATACCCCAGTCTCACACCGTTATGCCCAACCCTTCTTTCGTTAATTAGTCTTTACCACCCGGTAATCATACCTTTTAATTTATTTTAGCATAAAAATGTGTAGTAACAAACGTTGACTTTTGTAACCAATAAGATTATGCTTGCTGTGTAAGTTACAAAATTAAATAAATGTTACTTGGTGAAACTGCATGCAGGAGGATAATTTTATGAAAGCAGCACAGATTACCCAATATTCAAAACAGTTTAAAGTTGAAGTACGCGATATCCCAGTCCCGGAAATAACGGATCACGAAGTTTTGGTGAAGGTAAAAGCTGCGGCGGTCAACCACCTGGAACTGCTTATCGCGACCGGAAGCGTGAAGTTAATCCAGGACTATGCGTTCCCGCTGACACTCGGTAATGAGCTCACTGGTATTGTCGAAAAGATTGGCAAGAACGTCACTGGTTTCAAAGTTGGCGATGCGATTTATACACGGCTCCCGCTGCAAAAAATCGGTGCTTTTGCCGAATACGCGGCGATTCATGCGGATGCCATCGCTCACTTACCGGGTAATCTGGATTTTGTAACCGGTGCCGCTGCGCCTTTAACAGGATTGACAGCCTATCAAAGTTTGCATGAAGAGCTAGCTGCAAAAGCTGGAGAAAGTTTGTTCATTCCCGGCGGCTCTGGTTCATTTGGCCAAATGGCTATTCCTATCGCTAAAAGCATGGGGCTGAAGGTCATCGTTAGTGGAAGTCCAACAGCACGCGAACGTACAATGGCCGCTGGAGCGAGTCAATACATTGACTACACGACCGAGAACTATTGGGAACGACTTCGCGATCTTGATTATGTGATCGATACCTTGGGACCCAGTGAATTCGATCATGAACTCTCCGTCATTAAACCAGGCGGTCATCTTCTTTCGCTAAGAACAGGCCCTAATAAACGTTTTGCTAAAGCAATGGGCTTACCGTGGTGGAAACAAAAGCTATTTAGCATTGCCGGAGCCAAGTATGATCACAAAGCAAAGAAAAAGAAGATCGAATATCATTTCGTCTTTGTACGCAGCGATGGAGAGCAGTTACGAAAAATTACTAAGATTATTGAAAAGAACGGAATTGTTCCCGCGGTGGACCCTACAGAGTTTCGCATTGAAGATATCAATGAAGCTCTAAACCTTGTTGCAACAGGTCATCCTAAAGGAAAAGTTATTATCCGATTTTAAGGGAAGGGGGTGATGATCATGAAATTGAAAGGCAGAACCATTCTGGTGACTGGTGGTACGTCCGGAATTGGCTTTGCTTTTGCGAAACGACTGCACGACATGGGGAATACGGTAATCATAACTGGACGCTCACAACAACGAATCGACCAGATCTTAAATAACAATCCCGGCTTTATAGGCATAGTGGCTGATGTTAGCAATCCCAATAGTGTAGAGCATCTTGCGAAGGAACTAACCATTCACTATCCCAAACTGGATATTGTTATGAATAATGCAGGTATTATACACGAATTCGACTTGTTTGATGAAACAGTCACTTACGAGCATCTTACTGCAGAAATTGCCACAAATTTGAACGGGACAATCTACATGACCAAGGCATTGTTACCCCTGTTAGCTAAACAACAGGAGGCAATGATTGTTAACATGAGTTCTCTACTTGCCAATATTACTATTGCCAATGCACCTACGTATTCTGCTACAAAGGCTGGCATTCACATGTTTAGTGATGCGTTACGTGAGCAAATTCGGGCTAAAGGTAAAAACATACATGTAATGGAACTTTGTCCACCGGTTATTTCGGAAACCAATCTCACAGACACTTTTAACGAAGGCTTATTAAATAAGTTGATTTCCTTGCCATTAGAGAAGCTTGTTCATGTTGGTATTAAAGGGATGGAGAAAAATAAACTGCGAGTAAATGCGGGGTTTACGAAAGTTATGCGCTTTTCCATGAAGTTCGCTCCGGATTTCATCACACATACTTGGGGACGAATGCTCCTCAAATCAAAGCAGTAAGGATGAGTAAGTGGTGACACCTTCAAAATTCTTTACCGATCGTTCTCAATATGTTATATTGACTAACAGGGAGGGAACCAAATGGCAAGGAGTAAGGAATTCGAAGAGAATGTAGTATTAGAAAAGGCGATGAAGCTCTTCTGGGAACAGGGCTACGAGAAGACATCGATAGCGGACTTAGTGGAGCATATGGGGATTCACCGAAGAAGTTTATATGACACGTTTGGCGATAAGCACACACTGTTTCTGAAAGCGATGGACCGATTTCACGATAAATTAAGTGCTGGGCTTGCAGGAGAGGTTAAACGCTCTAAGACTGCTGCGGAGGCATTACAGCTTATTTTCAGTTCCGTAATCTGGAGTGTGGATGACTCACCTTCCGGTTGTTTGATGGTTAATTCAGCTGTGGAACTTGCAATGCGGGATACCGAGGTTGATATTAAGACCACAGATTTGTTTGTTTTATCAGAACAGTTGTTTAGAGATATTATTCGGTGGGGACAGCAGAATGGAGAGTTTAGTACTGGTTTTAGTGCTGAAGACCAAGCGGAACATTTGCATGCCGTTTATGTAGGGATAAGAGTAATGACAAGAACCTCCATACCCACGGAAAAATTGCAACATATAGCCGATACATCGATTCACCTGCTAACTAAATAATGATTGAAGATCCGACTAAGAAAGTATGGTTGCATCATTCCCTATGCACTTTCTAGTATGATCGTTCTTAAATTAATGATCTATCCTTCATTTAAATAATCTTACTAAATGGTGCTTTATTCAATCATTATTAGAATGATCGTTCTCAAACGTTAAGCCTTTGGGCCCTGATTTTATTATGAATAATTACAATCCAAAACAAACAAAAAAAGGAGTTAATACAATGAACATTTCTAAACAAGTCGCATTGGTTACTGGAGCAAACAGGGGGCTTGGCCGCCAGCTTACACTTGAACTTCTATCTAGAGGGGCTAAGGTTTACGCAGGGGCAAGAAATCCAGAGACCATCGATATCCCCGGCGTTATACCTGTAAAGCTTGATGTAACCAATCCTCAAGAGGTAGCAGCAGCTGCCAGCCTTGCTAAGGACGTTACCCTTCTCATCAACAATGCAGGATCATCTACTGGGGCTTCTCTCCTGGAAGGGGATTTGGCAAAAATCCAGCTGGAAATGGATACGCATTTCTTCGGTACGTTATCTATGGTTCGCGCTTTTGCCCCGGTCATTGAAAACAACGGTGGAGGTACGGTTCTGAATATTCTTTCCGCATTATCTTGGTTCAGTGGCGGAACTGCGGGTGCTTATACTGCTGCGAAGGCTGCAGCTTGGGCATTGACGAACGACCTGCGTTTGAATTTGTACCCTCGTCAGATTAGAGTTGCAGGCTTACATGTAGGATTTATGGAAACAGACATGACAGCCGGTCTTGATGCTCCCAAATCAAACCCTTCAGATGTTGCGAGAATGGCTATTGATGGCATCGAAAGCGGCAGCTTTGAGATTCTTGCCGATGATAACAGTCGAATGATTCAAGCTGGACTTTCCGGTGGCGTTGCTACTCTATACCCGCATCTTTCTTAATTACAATTACGGTTTGGACTAAAAATAAAGAGGAGTGTTCAAAATGAACAAATTGTGGAGTGAAACCAAAGTCGGTAACCTGAAATTGCCGCATCGTTTAGCTATGGCACCGATGACACGCAGCAGAGCAGAAGAAGACGGTACGCCGGGTGAATTAACCTCCCTGTATTATGCACAAAGAGCTTCGATGGGGCTTCTCATTACGGAAGGGGCACAACCATCCGATGATGGTCAAGGTTACCTGTGGTCGCCGGGGATTTATACGGAACAACATATTGAAGGGTGGAAAAAAGTTACAGATGCCGTTCATGCAGCTGGCGGATTTATGTTTATCCAGTTAATGCATGCTGGCCGGATGTCTCATCCCGACAATACACCCCATCATCGTCAGCCCGTTGCGCCATCAGCGATTGCTCCTGGTGTACAGATGTTTACCGGAACAGGCATGCAGGACATCCCTGTTCCGCGCGAGTTAACCAAAGAGGATATTCAGACGACCATTGCCGATTTCCGCAAAGCAGCAGCAGCGGCTATTGAAGCCGGAGCAGACGGCGTTGAAATTCATGGAGCTAATGGATATCTCATTAATCAATTCATTGGTGAAAATTCGAATACACGGACGGATGAATATGGAGGATCGATCGAAAACCGGGCCCGCTTCGCAATTGAAGTGACCAAAGCCGTTGTAGAAGAAATTGGCGCTTCAAGAACAGGCTTCCGTATTTCACCGGGGACACCTCTTGGAGGAATTGAGGATGGGGAACAAGGTCCTGAACTTTATCTCTACCTGGTCCAAGAATTAGCGAAGCTGAATTTGGCTTACCTTCATGTGATGCATCTTGGAAATGAAAAGCTGCTGCAGGACGTTCGCTCCATTTGGACCAATCCACTATTAGTCAACCGGGCAGGACGTGCTCTGGAAGATCTGAGTAACGATCTTGATAACGGCATAGCTGATATCGTACCAGTTGGTGCATGGTCATTAGCTAATCCGGATTTAGTAGAGCGCCTTAAAACAGGGGCACCATTAAATGAGGCAGATCCTAAAACCTTCTTCGCGGCAGGAAGTAAAGGCTACACGGACTATCCTACCTTACAAGATTTAGAAGCACAAAAGAGCTAAGAAGTAGTTAAAGGACTAATACGTCGTTAAACTAACGGGAAACGATATCGTTATAAAACAAAGAAAGCAGCTGATCAATATGATCGGCTGCTTTTTTTCAACTAACGGGCAGGTTAGTTTTATGAAATGACGCATAGCAGTTGGCTACCTTACGTATTTTTTTATATTTCCAATTGTGCGCTTCATCATTATAATATATGACGTTTTTTCTTATATGAGCAGTTTTTGAGTTCAAAAAAATCTCCTTTGTTTACGTTTTGCCGTTTAAACATCTTTGGCTTTCGTATAAGCATATATGATTTAGCGTCAGCTTTAGCATCCTATTTCGTGAGAGCTTTCTCTATGCTTTTTGCGATATTCATTAGGGCTGCATCCTATTTCCTGTTTGAACAGTTTGGTAAAGTGTGAGTAGTTGGCATACCCCACATGTCCGGCAATGGAATGAATCGATTGTGTGGTGGTTTCAAGGAGTTGCCTGGCAGCTACAAGACGGATGTGAATAACATAATTGCCGAGTGACATGCCCATCTCTTTCTTGAACAGTCTTGCGAGATAATCAGGGTTCATATAGACTCTGTCTCCAAGACTATTTCTCGTTAGGTCTTCTCCATAGTGGGTGCGTATATAATGGGTGATCTCGTGTACAACCGACTTCGGCTGCTCGGAAACCTTCAAATATTCCTCAGCCGTATTGACCAGATAGGCAATGTACGATTGCATATCTTCAATCGAATGCAGAGACTGCATGAACAATTGATCATTCGTACTGCCCATGTACAGCTTGTGGACTTCAATTCCCTTACTTTTCAATTGGGCATAAACTAGCTGCACCAGATCAAGACGCAGCAGACTGAGAACAGCGGTACCTGCATTGCCTTCATGGACAAGTTGATGCATATAACGACCGGTTTCATCCAGAAAGGATTGGAAACGATGCTCATTCAGCAATTGCTCCAGCAGTCCCAGATCAGGCGGTATATAATCTAATTCGGGCCTTTTATAGTTCTCCAGCAAGAAGGTTTGGTTGCGGTGCTTGATTCGCTCTTCATTCATCAACAATAGCTCATTCACCGTATGGCGGATTTGCCCGAGCGGCAGGGAGAAGCCGATCGTACAGCAAGCATCCGATTTCAGGTAGTTGTTTACCTCCGGAATGAAGGCGCTGCACATCAATTCGATAAGTTGTACATCCGGTAGCCTGTTCCATTTTATAATAACCATCCAGTTATGATCCTTGATCTCGGATATCGCTTCAATAGAGAACAAACTGTCTTGAAACCGTTCAACCATCACGTTCAAACAAGCGTAATCAAACAGATTTTTGTCGGTTTTGCCCAGCGTACCATCATACGGAAACAGATTAACCAGCATAGGAAGAAATAGATCCGTTGGCTCATAAGGCAGATGCTGCTCAGTCAAAAATTCAGAAACATCAGCGGAGTTGGACAGATAGACTTTACTGGAGATGAGCCTGCGCCAGCTGTCCTCAATAAGCTTGCTTCTATTTTTCTGCCAAAGTTCACCTTCATAAATGGCCTTCTGAATAAACTGCTGATCCCGGGCTTTGGCAACTGCCTTCTGAATAATCAGAGTTAACTTGTCGAATTCGATGGGCTTTAGAAAATAATCAAAGCTTTGCAGTTCGATGGCTTTTTGCGCATAGTTGAAATCGGCATAATTGGTAAGAAAGATCGTTTGTATGTTATACGATTCATCACGGACCCAGGCGAGCAGCTCGAGTCCGCTTCCCTGCGGCATCTCAATATCACAAACAAGAATCTGAACCGGATGATTTTGCAGTACCTCTTTGGCTTGTGCAATATTGTAGGCAGTGAAGATCGTATTAATTCCTAAGGCTCCCCAGTCAATTTTATTCTCCAATGCCATGACAACAAAGTAATCATCATCAACCAGCAATATATTCATGATTTATCACCTCTCCAGAAGGTTCTGAATTCAATATCATTTTAGGCAAGGAAAGCGTGATTCGAGCGCCAATTGTGTCGTTTGCAAACGTAATTGCAGCTTCATGCCGGTACAGCAGCTCCAAACGTTGAATGGTATTCATAATGCCAATCCGGTTGCCTCCTGTTTGTTCCAGTGCTTCTCCACGGATGAGAGCTTCAAGAATTTCCGGCTTGAATCCGGGTCCTGTATCAGAGATATGGATCAGCACACGATCACCATTTTCCTGTTGTTCTACATGTACGGATAACGTAATACATAATTCCCGTTCCCGTGAGACTCCATATTTGACAGCATTTTCGATGAAGGTTTGTATAACCAGTGGTGGAACAGCGATACCTGTGATCGTTTCGGACGTTGCAATTCGATAGGAGAAAGCATCCCGGTAACGTGATTTCTGGATGTCCAGATACGTTCTCACATGTTCAATTTCGTTCTCCAGCAGAACGAAATTGTCTCCGCTTTGAAAGATATAACGGAAATACCGGGACGTGGCGAGAGCCATACTTTCAATCTCCTCAAACATTTGCATCTGTGCCATACTGTACATGCTTGTCAGACAATTAAGGAAAAAATGAGGTTTGATCTGTAACTTCATATAATCCAAACGTATTTTCTGTTTCTCCAATTCCTGTTCATAGCGATCAATCTTGAAACGCTTAATCTGGCCCACCAGTTCCTTGAATTGTGCATTAACCTGTTCCAGTTCCATAATCCGGCTGCTCTTATGATCTGTCGCCTCATCACCCTCGTTTATTCGAGCAAGATTTTTGGAAAAACGCTGAATGGGAACAAGCAGATTCTTTCTGAAAAACATAAGGATTGCGCTTAATGAGGAGGTTACAATCAAAAAAAGCAGCATGATGAGCAGCTGAGCCACCATGATTTTCTCGAATGCACCGAATTTGATAACCATGCGTGCACTAAAATCCGCGTTGGAAAAGTCGCTGCTGACAACGTTGTGTGACTGGAGCACATCAAGGAAGGAAGGTATCGGTTCCAAGATGTTCTCTCCTCTGGCAGGTCCAGAAAGCTGGATGCCATTCTTATCCACCAGTGAGGCGTATCCGTTGACGCCCAGATTGATTTGCTGCAGTGGAGCGATCAGATCATCTGCGGATATCAACGCAATAAGATAGCGATTGTAGTACGGCACAATATTGATCAGATA
Source organism: Paenibacillus sp. PvP094 (assembly GCF_040546835.1). NCBI lineage: Bacteria > Bacillati > Bacillota > Bacilli > Caryophanales > Paenibacillaceae > Paenibacillus > Paenibacillus sp. PvP094. The sequence continues at coordinate 5,152,973 of NZ_JBEPOM010000001.1, forward strand.
AGAAGTACCATTCACGTGGATGGGCGTCCAATGGGAATAGAACTTCTCATATACGCCTTTGTCACGAGTTAGAGTAATGATTTGTCTTTTCACTTCCGAATAATCCGAATATGAGATGCTTATTGGCGCACAGTTGAGGAAGTATTCACTGTTCTCTAAGTAATAAAAGAAATTGTACGACTGGCCATAGTTTCGTTGTAATTCGGCAAAAAGCTTATGTAATTTCTCGTTGGACTTCAGAAAAGGAATGCTATTCACACCATACGTATTCATCGTTTCCAGATTTTCGTCATTGGCGAGAGTCCATCCCATGAAATGATTAATGTAGGCAAAATCATGATTAATGCGATTCATATACAAATCCGTGGTGTCCTGCAAGTATTGGGCGGACTGCTGCCTGACCAAGGAGATGGAAGCAACACTGATGATCAGATCCAGAACGAACACGACAAATGAAATGACGAACATCATGCGAATATAATGACGAATCGGATAGGGTTTAATGGCGCCCAGGTTTGCCAGAACAATACACCCTTTCTTAAATGCTTCATAATGTAAACGCTTTAATATCTCAGAAATAGTATAAAACCTTTGCATGAAAAAAACATAAAGATTTGCATTTTTGGAGTTCAAAAGTCCGGAATACACACAGGAAGGTCTGGATTGCCATATGTTTTCTTTTGCAAGCTTGAGGTTACCCGCAGGCAACCCCAGAAAGAAACATCAGAAGTCCGAATACCGTCCGAAGGGGTCCGATAAAGAGAGTGGGAAGCCTTTTATACTGAGATTATTCCTGAGACGAAAGGTTCAAACAGGAAAACAGCATCAGTATTATGGAAGGAGGGAAGAAAGAACCGTGCGGACTTACCCACTATTCTTTGGAAAGACAATGGAAAGAATCAGGCGCAATTGGGGGCTTTACGTTTTACTTTTTCCGGCTGTCGTGTTAACACTACTTTTTGCTTATAAGCCAATGTACGGAGTTATCATCGCATTCAAGGATTATAGTCCGGCATCGGGAATCGGGGGCAGTCCATGGGCCGGATTCAAGTATTTTGAGAAGTTTTTTCATTCCTATCAATTTACGAATACGATACGTAACACACTTATAATCAGCCTGTACAGTTTGGCTACATTTCCGCTTCCGATTATGCTTGCATTAATGGTGAACCAGATGAGGGCAGGGAGGTTCAAGCGATTTTTCCAGACCGTCTCCTATATGCCCCACTTTATCTCAACGGTAGTCATGGTCGGATTAATGTTAATTCTGTTCTCGCCTAGCACTGGACTGGTTGGCAATATGTATCAGCTGTTTGGAGCACAGGCACCGGACTTAATGGGCTCATCGGCTCTGTTCAGCAGTGTGTATGTATGGTCTGATGTGTGGCAGCACGTCGGTTGGGACAGCATCATCTATATTGCCGCGTTGTCTGCCGTAGATCCAAGCCTCTATGAAGCAGCAACGGTCGATGGGGCAAGCAGGTGGCACAAGATTCGTTATATTGATATTCCGATGCTTCTGCCGACGGCGATCACGCTGCTCATTCTAAGGATGGGCGGATTGCTTGGTGTAGGATTTGAGAAGGTCTATCTTATGCAGAACGACTTGAATATCCTTTCCAGTGAGATTCTGTCTACGTATGTATACAAAATCGGTTTGCTGAGCAGTCAATACAGCTTCTCCTCGGCAATTAACCTGTTTAATACGGTGATTAATTTCATTTTGCTGATTCTGGTCAATCAGTTGTCCAAGAAATACAGTGAGAACAGCCTATGGTAGAGGGGAGACTAACCAAATGAGCATTATGGAGACGGCAGCAACCACCAGAACTCCCCTAGTAAAGCGACGATCACGCATGACAGTGGCAGAAGCTATAATGTATGCTTTTGCTATTCTTTTTCTGATTGCGATCATGTATCCGATCTATTTTATAGTCATTGCCTCCTTCAGTGATCCCTCTTCTGTGGCTAACGGACAGGTATGGGTCTTTCCCAAAGGCTTTACGCTTGAAGGGTACAAGGAGCTACTGAGGCACGAAAGTATATGGATCGGATATCGCAATACCATTCTATACACGGTGGTAGGAACGCTTATCGGACTTGTTGTTAATATTTCGGCGGCTTATGCCTTATCAAGAAAAGATTTGGTTGGACGAAAATTTTTCTCTCTGTTCTTTATTTTTACGATGTTTTTTAGTGGCGGTTTAATTCCAACCTTCCTAACCATTCGCGATTTTCATCTTTACAATACGTTTCTCGTGATGGTGCTACCGTTCTCCGTAGTGGTGTTCGATATGATCGTTGCCCGGACCTTCTTCCAGACCAGCATTCCTGGGGATCTATGGGAGGCAGCCCAGATCGATGGTTGCGGTAATCTGCGGTATTTTGTGCTGGTTGTACTGCCGTTGTCCAAAGCGATCATCGCAGTGTTGGGATTATGGATCGCCGTAGGGTATTGGAATTCATATTTTAATGCCTTGATTTACTTAAAAGACCCTAACCTGTACCCGCTTCAATTGATTCTGCGTAACATTCTCATCACGAATCAGATGCAATCCGGCATGGGAACCGGGGAGGCTGCACAAGTCGCCTTACGTCTTGCAAATCTAATGAGGTATTCCGTGATTATTATCGCCACGATTCCAATCATGTGTGTCTATCCGTTCATCCAAAAGTATTTCAATCAGGGGGTGATGATCGGCGCAGTGAAGGAATAAGGCAGATGGTCATTCATTACGAATCAAGGAGGGTCCCACATGGGGAAAAAGATAGGTAAGAAGTTTTTCACCAAAATGAATAGCTTGCTGCTTGTTACCGTGATGCTGGTAAGCGTTGTTGGATGCAGCAGTGGTAATAGCAGCGAGGTCGCAGAGACTCCAATATCAAGCGATTTTAATAAAGAAGGGCTGCCGATTGTCAATAATCCGGTAACGCTCAAAGTGTTGACGGTTCGCTGGGGGAACATGGGTGATACCTTTACCCAGAACCAATGGCTTAAGGATTTGGAGAAGGAGACCAATGTGAAAATTGAGTGGCAAGTCATGTCCTCCAATGATTGGGGTGAGCAGAAATCGATTATGCTGGCGAGTGGTACGCTTCCGGATATTATTCTGGGGGATCAGGTGTTCAGCGATTCGGACATTGTCAATAACTTGAGCTATTTCCGTCCGCTGGATGAATACATCGATTCGTATATGCCTAACTTGAAGGCAGCGATGGAAGAGACGCCTGACATGAAGAAAATAAGCACATTTCCTGACGGCAAAATTTACTCCATGCCTACCCGATTACCTTCCCGTCCGAAGAGCAGGAATCAACCTGTAATCAACAAGGCATGGCTCGATAAACTTGGGTTGAAGGCACCTACAACCACAGAAGAACTGTATCAGGTATTGAAAGCGTTTAAGGAGAAAGATCCAAATGGAAACGGTAAACCGGATGAAATTCCATACACGGAAACGGGTCTGAATATGGACTTTCTGAATCCGTTCGGGATCACGGATATTAATGCCAGCAGCATGATCGTTCAGGATGGCAAGCCGGTCTATTTTCCGACAACGGACGCTTATAAAGAAGCTTTTATTTACACACATAAATTGTATTCAGAAGGTTTGATCGATCAGGAATTGTTCACCCAAGACAACACCATGACCTCAGCCAAATGGCAAAATGCAGACATTCCCATTGTCGGCTTCAGTAACCAATGGACCCCTGATGCGGTGTTTGGCAAGTGGAGCGACCAGTACGAAGCGATTGCGCCTATTGCCGGACCTGATGGCAAACGTTATCAGCCAGGTGACCCTGGTGGCATGAATTTGGCCCGTAATGAATTGCTCATAACAAGTTCATGTACGATTCCGGAAGTAGCAGCACGCTGGGCCGATCAATTCTATACGAATGAAGCTAGCATTCAGAATTTCTGGGGTGCGATCGGAACTGTCATTGAGAAAAATGATGATGGCACCTACACACTTATGGACCCTCCTGCAGGCACAAGTGCCGATGCCTGGTACTGGGATCAATCGCTGCGCGATTTTGGGCCTAAATATGTAAGCCCTTCCTTTGAAGAAAACATCAAGCTCAACCCGGAGGCGGGAGACGGACTCAAGCTGCAAATCGATCAGTTGGGCAGCGCAGACGTTACAACGCCTTATCCGAAGGTCATGTACAATGCAGAAGAGTTTCAGGAGCTGCCAACGCTGACAACGGATATTGATGGTTATGTGGCAACGATGCGTGCCCAATGGGTAACGAAAGGTGGCATTGAAGAGGGGTGGGATGCTTATGTCAAAAAGCTGAATGACATGGGTCTTGAACGGTTGGTGACCATCCGTAATGATGCTTATGAGCGTTATATGAACGTTAAATAAGCTCGAATTCAGAGAATGTTTTAAGTAGCGGTTTATATAGCATCCTGAGGAGGAATTGAATGCGCAGCAAATACATTGTATGGTCACTCGTATTAACAATGCTGGTCTCGAACGTATTCCTGAATGTCGGATTTCCTGCCAAAGTTTCGGCTGCTGGTGGGGAGAATCTGGCACTGGGTAAACAGGTTACCGCAAGCAGCTATAACCAAGCCTATAGCCCTACCAATGTGACCGACAGTAATCAGACGACCTACTGGGAGAGTGCAAACAACGCATTTCCGCAATGGATTCAAGTGGATCTTGGAGCAAATACGAATATTGAACAAATCAACTTGAAGCTGCCTTCAGCTTGGGAAACTCGCTCACAGATGATCACCATTCAAGGAAGCAGTAACGGTTCAACGTTCACAGACATCGTTGCTTCCAAAGACTATATATTTGATCCATCCGTGGCAGAGAATACGACTACGATTAATTTTGAAGCTACAGAAACACGATATGTTCGTCTCATGGTGACCGGAAATACCGAATGGCCCGCTGCTCAATTGTCCGAATTTGAAATTTACGGTCCTTCTTCGCAGGTACCAAATCCTGACCCGACTGAACCCGAAGCGCCTGTGGAAGGAACGAATATTGCGATCGGCAAAGCAATCACGTCATCTTCCAGCAGTCAGTCTTATGTTGCTGCGAATGCAAACGATAATAATATCAATACGTACTGGGAGGGAGGCAGCAATCCGAGCACGCTGACGCTGGACCTCGGTTCCAATCATCAGATTACAGCCATTGTACTGAGACTAAACCCGGATCCGATTTGGAGTACACGAACGCAGACGATTCAAGTACTTGGACATAACCAGGACACAACCACTTTCAGCAATCTGGTGTCTGCCCAATCGTACACGTTTAATCCAGCTTCAGGTAACAACGTGAAGATTCCTGTAACAGCAACGGTGAAACGTCTGCAATTAAACATTACGGCGAATTCTGGCGCTCCAGCTGGTCAAATTGCTGAATTTCAGGTATTTGGCACCGCTGCACCGAATCCCGACTTGACGATTACAGGCATGTCCTGGACGCCTTCTTCACCTGTAGAGAACAGTCCAATCACGCTGAATGCCATAGTTAAAAACATGGGCTCTACTGCATCTCCGGCATCTATCGTCAACTTTTATCTGAATAATGAGCTGGCTGGTTCAGCATCCGTAAATGCGTTGCAGGCAGGGGCTTCGACAATGGTATCGCTTAACGCCGGCAACCGAAGCGCCGCATCATATACGCTAAGCGCGAAGGTGGATGAGAAAAATCAAATCATCGAAGAGAATGAAAGTAACAACCATTATACGCATTCATCTGATCTGATCATTGCACCAATTACAAGCTCGGATCTGGTAGGAACGGTCTCTTGGAGTCCGAGTAATCCTACCGTAAACAGCACGGTAGCTTTTACCGTTAATCTGAAAAATCAGGGGAATCAGGCTTCAGCAAGCGGTGCGCACGGTGTTACGGTTGTACTCAAAAATGCTGCCGGAGCAACGATTCAGACATACTCTGGCTCGTATACTGGTGTGTTAGCTCCGGGTGCATCCGTCAATGTCAATGTCGGCAGCTGGACAGCTGCAAATGGTAACTATAATGTGACAACGACCGTTGCCGCTGATAGTAATGAAGCCCCGGTAAAACAATCGAACAACGTAACGACAAGCACGCTGACTGTATATTCTGCTCGCGGTGCGAGCATGCCGTACACAAGGTACGATACGGATGATGCTACTCGTGGCGGTAGTGCAACGCTGAAGTCAGCACCGACTTTTGACCAGGCATTAACGGCGTCGGAAGCATCTGGGCAGAAGTATATTGCCCTGCCAACCAATGGTTCCTACGCACAATGGACGGTCAGACAAGGCGAAGGAGGCGCCGGAGTTACCATGCGATTTACGATGCCGGATTCGGCAGACGGTATGGGACTAGATGGATCGCTGGACGTATATGTAAATGGCAGCAAGGTCAAAACGGTTCCCCTAACCTCTTATTACAACTGGCAGTATTTCTCTAGTGATCATCCGGGAGATACGCCAAGCGCAGGACGTCCATTGTTCCGTTTTGACGAAGTTCACTGGAAACTAGATACACCTCTGAAAGCTGGAGACACGATTCGTATTCAGAAGACCAATGGGGATAACCTGGAATATGGCGTTGATTTTCTTGAAATTGAATCTGTACCTGCTGTAATCTCGCGTCCGGCCAACGCTGTTTCTGTAACCGATTTTGGTGCAGTGGCTAACGATGGGAAGGATGATCTTGCCGCATTTGAAGCAGCCGTTCAATCCGCCGTTTCTACAGGCAAAACGTTATATATCCCAGAGGGTACATTCCATCTGGGCAACATGTGGAAGATTGGAACGCCAGCAAACATGATTGATAACCTCACTGTTGTTGGTGCAGGCATTTGGCATACGAATATTCAATTCACCAATCCGAATGCAGCATCGGGTGGCATTTCTTTCCGAGTGCAAGGCAAATTGGATTTCAGCAATGTCTATATGAACTCCATGCTGCGCTCAAGATACAGTGAGAACGCAGTCTACAAGGGATTTATGGACAATTTCGGTAAAAACTCGAAAGTCAGCAATGTATGGGTTGAGCATTTTGAATGCGGGTTCTGGGTGGGGGATTATGCACACACACCAGCGATCATCGCCGATGGCTTGGTAATTGAGAACAGTCGTATTCGGAATAACCTTGCAGATGGGGTCAACTTTGCCCAAGGCACGAGCAATTCGACGGTACGCAACAGCAGTGTTCGCAACAACGGTGATGACGGTCTGGCTGTATGGACCAGCAACGTGAATGGTGCACCGGCAGGGGTGAACAACTCCTTTTCGTTCAACACCATTGAGAACAATTGGCGTGCAGCGGGAATCGCCTTTTTTGGAGGTAGCGGACATAAGGCCACCAACAATCTGATTGTTGATACGGTTGGCGGTTCAGCAATCCGAATGAATACCGTCTTCCCTGGGTACCATTTCCAAAATAACACGGGCATTCTGTTCTCAGATACAACGATTATTAACAGTGGTACCAGCAAGGATCTGTATAACGGGGAACGGGGAGCGATCGATCTGGAAGCTTCCAATGATGCCATTAAGAATGTAACCTTTACGAACATCGATATTCTCAATACACAGCGGAGTGCCATTCAATTCGGCTACGGCGGTGGTTTCGAGAACATTGTGTTTAACAATATCAATATTAATGGTACCGGTCTAGATGGAATTGAGACATCACGCTTCACAACGCCGCATAAAGGAGCTGCAATATACACGTATACCGGCAATGGTTCAGCAACGTTTAACCATCTGACAACGAGCAACATTGCGAACCCCAATGTGCATCAAATTCAAAATGGATTCAATTTGACTATCCAATAGAAGTTATTCATGCAAAGAAGGGAGCTCAAAGGGCTCCCTTTTCCGTATTATGACAGGGTAATGGTATTGATAAAAACAGACCGCATATATGGCAAGGAAGGTGGATTTAATCAATAAGTGTACTATAATAATGGAAATTAAATGAGGGATGGTGTTTCTCCATTGAAAACTATTTATTGCGATCTTGAAATTACCTTAGATGTCATTGGCGGAAAGTGGAGACCTCTTATTCTGTATTACTTAATAAAAGGACCTAAACGGACCGGTGAATTGAAAAGGCTCATACCATCAATTTCTCAGAAAATGTTAGTACAGTCGCTGCGGGAGTTGGAGAGTAATCATTTGATTATAAGAAAAGTGTACAATCAGGTACCACCAAAAGTGGAATATGCAATATCAGAACTGGGCATGTCACTTGAACCCACTTTGCGAGCTCTTTGTGATTGGGGTCAGGATTAGGTAGAGAAGACATTGAACAAGGATGAATATCGAAGATTAAATATAGAATAGAGTAATTAAAATGAATTTATTCTGTACTCCATCACAATTATCACTTTTTAGTTACTATATAACTTAAAAGTACGTACTATTTTAAAAGTGATACTTAGTACATAATGAGACTCGTGACCATGATGATAATAAAAAATTAATAAAAGGAGTGTTTAGTGATGTCAACAAACAACCATCAAATCATTCTCAATATACGTTTTAAAATTAAGCCTGGTAAGAAAGAAGCTTTCCGTGAAAGCCTATTTGCAATGATTAGCAACTTCAAAAGTGAACCTGCCTTTGTCAATGCAATCGTCTCCGATGATCTTGATCATTCTGATGATCTTGTCATCTATGAGATCTGGCAGGGAACAAGAGAAAGTTGGGTTCAACACGAGCTTACTAAACCTTATCGAGCTGAGTATGAAAGTGCACTTACCAACCTCATTGATGATAGAATCATAAGCTGGCTTGAACCAGTCGGTGAATGGGGGAGTACACTGACGAATGTAAAACGGTAAATTTCTTAGAATGAGTATGGTTACTTGTTATTCTTGCTGTAGCTTCCAAGTCGATTTGTAACAAATCATTTCTGAGTATTTCACCGTGAAACAACAATCATTAAATATACTGCCAATTACTTAATCAATGGAAGATATTCTCGCTTGCTTCACTTTAGAAGATGTGGACGATATGATAAAAAAGTCACAGTAAATTAATAACATTTTTTTGGGCATAAATGTAACTTTTGTTGTTGCATTTATGCCCGTCTAGCTTTAATGGAGAATAAGATGAGAATGTGAACAAGTATTTTTTAATGAAGGTGCCTAAAAAAGGCTTTCTTTATAGAGAGAAAAACCTTTGAAATGCGCCGATCTCAAAGTATGAAAGGTTGTCCATATGATAATTGCCGTTGTCGGAGCCGCTTACAAATCATGAAAACAGAGTTCGTGAACTAGAATGAATTTCTAGTCTAAGACATTCCCGTCCAGGATCAAAATTAACTGAAGCCATAAAAAAACTTAAAGCAAAGGGATATACTACTGTTTTTGAGGTTCCATTGGATGTGAGATCAGAGGGGTCGGTAGAAGATGCGGTGAAATGGGTGAAAGCTGAATGGGGTAAAATTGATGTCCTTGTAAACAATGCCGGTATCGGGATGAGAACGGTTAACCCGCGTTTTCTGGAGGACCCGCAGCCCTTTTACAAGGTGACGCCTGCGGGCTTCCGCAATCTTATCGAAACCAATCTCACCGGTTATTTTCTGGTAGCGCGAGGATTTACCCCACTCATGATTGAACAAGGAAAAGGACGAATCATTAACATCTCAATGAATCATGAGACCATGAAAAGAAAGGGTTTTGTTCCGTACGGTCCGTCGCGTGCCGCAACAGAATCGCTGTCAGCGATCATGGCAGAGGATCTTAAGGAATCTGGAATTTCGGTCAACATGTTGCTACCGGGCGGAGCAACGGCGACGGGCATGATTCCGGATGATCTGCGCAGCGAGATCGAGGCGAAATTCCAGCTGATGCAGCCGGAGGTTATGGCGGAACCTATTATCTTTTTGGCTTCATCGGAAGCGGAGGGTATCTCGGGGGAACGCATTGTGGCCTCCGAATTTGAAAGTTGGTTAAAGGGAAAAAGTAAATAATAGGCGAGTCGAATGCTTCCTCTATAAGTCACATTGAAAGTCGCTATTTTAGCGGCTTTTTTGTTATATCGGTACAAGTTATGTTCCGTTAGGGGAATGATATGGAACATTTGAGAATCGACCACTAAACCATTTCCATTTTAATCCAAGGATAGTAAAATCATTGTACCACCACTAGTAGAAATGATGGGGCAGATGGGGATTGGAGAAGGCAAGAAAAGAAAGGAGGCGCATAGATACTTATGTTTCGGAGTCCATATATTTTAGCCTTGTTGATGATGTGTCTGATGTCAGGCTTGGCTGCTTGTTCTGAGTCAGAGCAATCGGAAGACAGGGATGCTTCGACAAAGGCGGACTTCACGGAGCAGATACAGAGCCTGAATATGGAAGAACCGTCATGGAAGCTGGATACCACCCCAGTAAATCTAACGTGGTTCGTTGGAGCCGAATGGTACGGGCACACTTGGGGTGAGAGCCTGGCTTCCAAATACGTCACCCAAAAAACAGGGGTCAATATCGAATTTGAAGTAGCAACTAGTGAACCAAGCGAGATGTTATCACGGACGTTGACGACAGGTAGTCTGCCAGATTTGATAACCATCGGCTCCTGGGAGAGTGCGGTTAACAAACTTCGGGAGAGTAATCTCATCTATGCCCTGGATGAGTTAGCCAATCAGTATGATCCTTACTTTTTCAAGGTAGCAGGTGATGGTTCTCTACAATGGTATCGGCAGGAAGATGGTCATACCTATGTCATTCCCAATGATGCGTACAGTCCCGAACAGATGCGTTCAACCGGCTTGACGGGAGCGAACCAAACCTTTCTCGTACGTAAAGATCTGTATGAGTCGATGGGCAAACCAGACCTTAGCACATCCAAAGGTTTTCTAAATGCACTGCAATTGCTGAAGAATCAATTTTCGGTTTATAAAGGCCAGCTGATCAGTCCATTTTGGGCACAGGGGAATGCATCCTATGGGATGACTGAATATTTGCAAAATCTGCTTGCGATCCCCCATGAGCAGAACGGTAAAGTATACGACCGAATGACAGATCCCGATTATATCGAGTGGCTGAAAACATTTCGTACCGCTTACGAGCAGGGCCTGATTAATGTTGATTTTCTGGTCGACTCCAGTGCACAGGTGCAGGAAAAAACCAACCATGCCCAATATTTTATGATGATTCGGGAATGGACAGACATATCGGACCTCAATTCGAAATTGGAAGTCCTTACGAATCAGAGTTCATACTATATTGCTGTAGATGGACCCCGGAGCAGCAGGGGAGAATCCGCCAAACTGTTCCCCGGCAGCATGGATGGCTGGATGGTTACGATGATTAGCAGATCCACGAAAAACCCTGAACGAGCCATCCGATTTTTGACCTATCTGGCCAGCGAAGAAGGCCAACGTGATTTATTTTTGGGCAAAGAAGGTGAAACCTGGGTGATGGAGAACGGTAAACCACAGTTAACGGCGGCGATGGTCCAGTTGCATGACACGGATAGGGAGCGGCTGGAAAAGGAATATGGCATAATGGATACCTACTGGATGCTGCGAAACCCTGCTTTCGTTAACCAGTGGAGACCAGAGCATACCCCATCCATTAAGCAAATGGAGGAGTTCGCCAACCAACAGGCCGATCTGGACAGCGGCATCTATAAGGGACTAGATCCTGTAGGGGATTCCGATATAGCATTAGCCTATTCACGTATTTCTCAGAATTGGGAAGAAGTGCTGCCAGAACTAATTACAGCGAAGGATGAAGCTGCCTTTGACAAAATTTTCGAAAATTTTCTGATCCGTCGTGTGAACTACGGCTTTAACCAGGTGATGGAATATCGCCAGGCTGAACTGGAACTGCGGAAAGCCAAGATAGCCAGATAACCTTTCCCTAACACATTCTTACACTAGATATTTTTGGTATAACAAAGGTGGTGAATACATCAGAATGAAATACCTACTGACGAGATTGAGGAAGCTTTATCGGAATGCCCATATATCCCAGAAGCTGTTTCTGGCATTTAGCCTGATGATTGCCATACCTGTTATTTTGATATCCTTTGTGTATATCCGCATGCAAGAAACGCAGCTATATAAGGACGCTATGGCAACGGGCAACAGCCACGTTTCATGGCTGAATGAACAATTGCGCAGAAGAATGGACATGATTGAGAGCGCTTCCAATACGGCCCTCACTCAAAAGTCATTTGTGGATTTTATTCATTCCAATATGCTAGTGGATGGACTGCGCCTCGTAAAGTTTAAGCAGAACCAGTTTGAGCAAATGCTCAATATTATTCAAAGCAATGCGATGATCAGTGAGCTTAGCTTTTACGTCGATAACCCAAACTTGTATGAAATCTGGCCTGAAATCTATCATTATAAGAAATTTTACCCGAAGGATTATTGGGTAAAGCTTCGGGATGAAGGTGGTTCGGCTTACCGTTTATTTTCATTTAGGGATGGTGGACACACCTTATCCTACTATCGTCTGGTTCGACTTCAAGGACAGGAACAAAAACGCCCTAGTATTATGGAAGTGCGAGTCCCGCACAGCATGTTTTTCAGCGACCTGCTCCAGGAGAGCAAGGGGGACTTCTTTTCGGTGTTGATGAACGCAAGTGATCCTCCCCAGTATGTTTACAATCCGCAGCATGAGTTTTCTGAGAAGTACGGGCAGGGGCTGAAGGAGATCCTTGACAGTATTCATCGCCAGCTGGATGCATCGTCGCAGGAAAGCCCACTTCAGGTTAAGGTAGGAGATCAGAGCTACTATGCATTATATCGATACATCGCTCCGTTGAACACTTATGTGGTCGATATTGCTTCTCAACAGACATTGATGAAGGGTCCGCGCAGTTGGTATGCATTTGTGGTAACGATTACTTTATGTGTTTTGCTGCTGATTATGTTACTCGTATCCCAAACGACGCGGCGTATTTTCCGGCGGTTGGACAACGTACTGGTATCCATGCGTCAGGTACGGAAAGGCGAGCTGGATGCAATGATTGATACTGGCCTTGATGAGAATGAAAGAGGAGATGAAATCGATGAGGTGGCCGTGAATTACAATAAAATGTTACATGAGGTCAAACGTCTAATGACACAGGTCGTGGATAAGCAATTAATTGCGAAAAACGCACAGCTGCACTCCCTGCATTCGCAGATTAACTCCCATTTTTTATATAACGCTCTGGAATCGATCCGCATGGTAGCAGAGGTACAGAGGCAGCCTGCTATAGCCAATTCATTGGTGTCGCTCGGCTCCCAGCTGCGCTACAGCATGCAGTGGCGCAGTGATACCGTTGCTTTTCGTGAGGAGCTTGCCAATATCCAGAGTTATATTGAATTTATGAACTTTATGGAAGGCGGCAGTATCGTTATGACGGCAGATCTTCCTCAGGAGATCCTTCGCTACGCCATTCCCAAGATGTGTATGCAGCCCATCGTTGAAAATGCAATTCATCACGGGGCACCTTCAGGTGGCAGGGTATCTATAGAGATTACCTTTTCTGTAGAGGATGACAATCTGCTTTTCATTAACATAAGAGATGACGGAGAGGGGTTGGAGCCTGAGATGTTACACCGTCTTCAGGCGGTACTGCGGAGCGAATCGGATACGCCGATGGTTACTAGCAGGAGCGGACTTGGTTTGGAAAACGTAAATAAGCGGTTGCAGCTTCATTATGGCAAGAATTGCGGTCTTTGGATTGATAGTGTGCAAGGTGCATATACCTGTGTAACGATACGCTTGCCTTGGAAAAATGGTAATCTTGGAGGGTGGTAGAGCATGATGAATATCCTGATTGTGGACGATCAAAAACACATTCGTGACGGCCTGCAGGCCATGCTGCATCAATTTCCTCTGGAGCTGAACAACATATACTGTGCCGCGAGCGGTATGGAGGCGCTGACCCTATTGCGGCAGCACTGCTTTCACATCGTTATTACTGATATCAGGATGCCGGATATGGATGGGTTGGCACTTATGGCTCAAACCAAAGAGGAATCCATGGATGTGGAATACCTTATTATCAGCGGTTATAGTGATTTTACATATGCCCAAAAAGCGATCGGGCTTGGGGCAAAGGGCTACTTGCTAAAACCTTTGAAACGAGAGGATCTGCAAAATTCCCTGGAGCAGGTATGGAAAGAGATCCAGATACGGCAGGCACTTACGCACAATATGCAGCATGTATCCCGTCTAGCCCAAGAGACAGATCGTAAAGAATTAAGAATGTTTATGCAAGGTGCGTTAAGTGATGATGCATGGATTCTTCAGATTGAGGAACAAAATGATGCGTTATGGCGTTATTATCGCCTAGCGCTGCTGCGGGAGGAAGCTTGCATAAACCAGCCCGGAGCCAGCAGCTCCCATAGCATGGAAGCCATTGCTTATCGTGTGTTTGGCAGAGAAGGTTGTATATGCCTGCAGCATCGCCCATACCTGATCCTTGCGGTGGATGCGTCCATCGATCCAAGTGTTTTGCCTGAAGCGCTCAAGGAAGCAAAGATCACTGCCATAACGGCCATGACTAACCCGATTCAGGGGTTAAAAGAACTACCACACAGCTATACCCAAGTGCTTGAGCTCTATCGCCACAGTTACTTGTTTCCTGATCAGTACAGTATCCTCCCAGCACAAATTGAGCATATGGAGCAGCAGTGGCAGCTTCCTTATGAAGACTTATATGAACTCTTCCAATCAGTTGGAACAGATAACAGCGGAATAATTACTCAGGGTATTTCTGCAATATTTCACAAAAAGGTGCTGCAACGCTATCCTATTCGCTATACCCAACACCTCTGCGCCGCCACCGTTCAGATGATGGAGGAATACGAACGAGTTATCCGCCCTTACTTGGGGGAAGAAAAGCTGGACCTTGAATCATTGAGTAATCTCTTTGATTATCAAGGGATGCGTGATTATATACAAGCACTGCAACAGCAGCTGCTTCGGCTGAATCAGTTCTATTATGACTATAAGTGCAGCTATCGCCATTCGCAGGATCTGAATGAAGCCATTCGTTTTATACACGAGAGTTACCATAAACCGCTGGATCTTGCGATGGTATCCAATCATGTATCGCTTAATTATGCTTATTTTTCAAATCTGTTTAAGAAGAATATGGGTAAGGGTTTTGCTGAATACCTACGAGATGTGCGTCTGGATAAAGCGCGGCGGCTTCTCGCCGAAACCGATCATAAAATTGTTGAGGTGGCTGCTATGGTTGGATATGAAAGCTACAAAAGCTTTACACGGGCGTTCCGACATGTGATGCAGATCCAACCCACAGAGTACCGACAGATGATGCGGCAGAAGGCAGATTGAATCAAAAGCCAAAAAAATGGGATACCACAAAAACAATTGTACCTTTTCAGCAAAATAACCTATTCGATAGAATAAGGATATCCCCCATGTAAGCGATTACTTAAGTGCGCATGAATTGGGAGAAGCTATTATTTCATTAAAAGGAGGGCAATGATGAAACCATCTTACTTTACGGAGAAACGGTTTATGAAAAAGCTACTTGGTATGTTCCTTGTAGTTGTAATGCTGGCTAGTGTTGGCATACTCCCAGCTTCAAAGGTTCAGGCAGCGGGAACTACCGTAACCTCAATGGAGTACTTCTCACCAGCAGACGGGCCTGTTATTTCAAAATCAGGGGTTGGCAAAGCCAGCTATGGATTTGTTATGCCTAAGTTCAATGGAGGCTCCGCGACATGGAATGATGTTTACAATGATGTAGGCGTTAATGTAAAAGTGGGCAGCAACTGGGTTGATATCGACCAGGCAGGCGGTTATATCTATAACCAAAACTGGGGGCACTGGAGCGATGGCGGCTTCAATGGCTATTGGTTCACCCTCTCCGCAACAACCGAGATTCAACTGTACTCCAAAGCGAATGGTGTTAAGCTGGAGTATCAACTTGTATTCCAAAACATCAACAAAACAACCATCACAGCGATGAGTCCGACACAAGGTCCACAAATCACAGCAAGTTTCACAGGCGGTGCAGGCTTTACATATCCAACGTTCAACAATAATCCTGCGGTCACTTATGAAGCTGTTGCGGATGATTTGAAGGTGTATGTCAAACCTGTTAACAGCAGCACCTGGATTGATATTGATAATAACGCAGCCAGCGGCTGGATCTACGATCACAATTTTGGCCAATTCACTGATGGCGGCGGTGGGTACTGGTTTAATGTAACGGAGTCGATCAATGTCAAATTGGAATCAAAGACTTCCTCGGCTAATCTTGTTTATACCATTACGTTTAATGAACCTACACGAAATTCATATGTGATTACGCCATATGAAGGAACAACCTTCACCGCAGATGCAAATGGTTCCATTGGGGTTCCGCTTCCGAAAATTGATGGGGGGGCGCCAATCGCCAAGGAACTGGGCAATTTTGTATACCAAATTAACATCAATGGGCAATGGGTTGATTTGAGTAACTCCAGCCAGAGCAAATTTGCATACTCCAGTAATGGGTACAACAATATGTCCGATGCCAACCAGTGGGGATACTGGGCCGATTACGTCTATGGCCTTTGGTTCCAGCCGATCCAAGAGAATATGCAGATTCGTATCGGCTATCCACTGAACGGACAGGCGGGCGGAAATATAGGCAACAACTTCGTCAACTATACCTTTATCGGCAATCCCAATGCTCCGCGTCCGGATGTATCTGATCAAGAGGATATCTCCATTGGAACGCCAACCGACCCGGCAATCGCAGGCATGAACCTCATCTGGCAGGATGAGTTTAACGGAACTACGCTGGATACAAGCAAATGGAACTATGAAACAGGCTATTATCTCAATAACGATCCCGCTACATGGGGATGGGGTAACGCAGAGCTGCAGCACTACACGAACAGCACCCAAAATGTCTATGTACAGGACGGAAAGCTGAATATCAAAGCCATGAACGATAGCAAATCTTTCCCGCAGGATCCGAATCGGTTTGCACAGTATTCTTCTGGCAAGATTAACACCAAGGATAAATTGTCCTTGAAGTACGGCAGAGTCGATTTTCGTGCCAAGCTTCCTACAGGTGACGGTGTATGGCCAGCACTGTGGATGCTTCCACAAGACTCGGTATACGGCACTTGGGCTGCATCAGGTGAAATTGATGTTATGGAAGCGAGAGGCCGTCTGCCTGGATCAGTAAGCGGTACCATACACTTTGGGGGACAATGGCCCGGCAACCAATATTCGGGCGGCGATTATCACTTCCCGGAAGGGCAAACTTTTGCCAATGATTATCATGTATACTCGGTAGTCTGGGAAGAGGACAATATCAAATGGTATGTAGACGGCAAGTTTTACTATAAAGTCACTAACGAGCAGTGGTATTCTGCAGCTGCACCGAATAATCCGAATGCACCTTTCGATGAGCCGTTTTACCTCATTATGAACTTGGCAATCGGCGGAAACTTTGACGGCGGCCGTACTCCGAACGCCTCCGATATCCCGGCGACGATGCAAGTGGATTATGTACGCGTGTATAAGGAACAGTAATAAAACAGCTGTTTGCACAATGAACAAGCCGTTGATCTGAATAATGAGGATCAACGGTTTTTTTTGTTGTTCATTTGAATTGATGTTATTTAAGCAGGTAGGATCTCTGTTTATATCTAGAGTCGCATCATGCGGGTATGGAAAGTCTCGAGGATGTTTGGGGAATAGTAATTCATTATGAACAGGAATGGAGCGTAGAGGAATGAAAGTATTATCTATGATTCAACCATGGGCGACCCTGCTTGTCCGAGGCGAAACTCTCTATGAAACAAGATCCTGGAAGACCCGGTATCGCGGTCCGTTGGCCATTCATGCAAGCCGGAAAGTCGATAAGCAGGCCTGCAAATATGAACCCGTACGTTCTTTACTCGCTAAGAATGGCTATACGGAACAAAACCTCCCTACGGGGGTTATCCTTGCAACTTGCGAGCTTTCAAATTGTTATCAAGTCATCGACACTAATCCTTCGTCAGCCATTCTGGATTGCGGAAAGGTTGTGACGGGTGAGGACTTACTGTTAGGCGATTACAGTCCAGGTTATTTTGCCTGGGAAATAGCGGGTTTCCGTCTGCTCAAGCCCTATATTCCTGCGAAGGGAAAACTGGGACTATGGGAATATCCGATAGACGAAGAGTTGATGATATGACCTATGTAATCCAACATGAATTTCCGATCTGGACAATTATAAGTAAGGAAAGTTTTGAATCAGGGAGGATTTTTTGGGGCTATGTTGCGAACAATCTAAAAGAGCCTGTTCCATTCTTAGAAGTTTCATACAGATTAAGGGCTTGAGAGTGGGGGGGGACGCCTACACGATGGATTTATCAACTATTTCTCTGAACAAAATCCCGATACATATGTCATTCGCATTTGGGTTGAAGTTATGATTCCCTAGGTGGGAGCTTCTTACATGTCTGAAACACAGTTCTACAAATTAACGGATAGCTTGGATAATACCAAGAAAGCAGCTAATCACTTTGATCGGCTGCTTTTGTTCAAGTTAACGGGCAGGATCGACATCATATTATAATTCCTTATCTTAGCAACCTGCCTCCATTTCGGAACGTCGATAACTGATGATAAGGGGGATTATAATGAAAAATATGATATTTAAATACCGAACATCTATGAATACAAAAATGTTCTTATTCTTTATTGGCATCATGAAACCGTAGACAATTCGAAGAATGCGAAATTTAACAAACAAATTGAAATGGCAATTCAAAAGTTTTAAGTGTCGTAAAGGTGAGGTGGAGAAGTTAAATATTGAGGATTAAATCCCTAGTTCGCTTCTAGTTTCTTGAGGTTTTTCTTGTCAAATCCCTTTGCAATTAACCATACAGACAAACTCAACTCATATACGCCAACGGGAAGAGCAATCACTCCTTTTAGTGCAGAAAGAGGTTCTATAATACCGAACATTTCTAAAAGACCCGCTATAAATACAAGTATAGCAGTCACAATACCAGATAGCGCTAACGTTCTTGGAACCAACCTTGTTCTAAAAAGTAAATAGCTATACAGTGCAGTATTAATACCGAGCATAAAATTAGGACCTAACATCGATGTCCATCGATGAAATGCTTGCAGCAAGTGACCGAGCTCTTTAAGATTTTCTATACTCGCTAAGCTGTTTCCTTCATAATATATACTAAGCTGCACTAAACCTAGTATACTTACCACACCAATGGCAATAAGTACAGCTTCCATGAATCGAAAGCATAGATATCCTAACGCGAGTTGTTCATTCCAACGACGAAGATAAGGGAACAGCATAACCGATGTACCAACTGCAGTTAGAACGAGTATGAGATCGTTAAGTACTCCGAGCAAGACCTTTGTTTTAAAACCATTTGCCACGGACAAATACCATTGTTCAGATAATACCGGCTCATAAGAGATAACAGCGATAACTGAAGTGACTGCAGCAACAATATAAAAAATCCCGATTATAATTCCATTCCTTCTGTCTTGCGTCATTTTACCTTACCTCCTTAAATTAATTACTGTCTAGGTATATAATTGCAGAGTTACCCTGAAAAATGGATTGGAGGTTATTATGGACCATTACGCAGTCATAGAGAGCGCTCTACTCCATATTGAGAACAATTTAGATCAGCCCTTATCTTTAGATTCTGTAGCGGATACAGCCAACATGTCGAAATATTACTTTCACAGACTGTTTTCTGCCATAACAGGTTCTTCCTTAAACAATTACATACTTTCCAGAAGATTGAACGCTTCACTACAATTCATACAATCTGATCAATTATCCCTTACAGATATTTCGTACCTACTTAACTTTGGAGCCCAATCATCATTTACTCGTGCTTTTAAACGCCAATATGGCATAACCCCGAGCGCTCTAAGAGTACAAAATATGAAAATCCCTCTAACACCAATGCCTTCAGTGGTCAAAAGACCCGTAAAGAACATCAATGGTGATATTGTCACTGACTTCACCCTAACAGACTTTGAATCCATACGAGTTACCGGAATAGCTTTTGAAGTTGATCTGGCTGAAGATGATTATAAGACTAAGATTCGCTCTCATTCTGACAAATTATTGAAGTCAATTGATGAAACAGTAAGTGGCCCATGTTATATCATCTATTCAAATTGCCTACCTAATTCAACCCGCTTTAGAGTCTTGTTTGGAATCCCATATGACATTCAGATCAATAAAGATTCTTATTTTACTATTGACGTACCACATCTCTTCTGTGCCAAATTCAAGTATTTCGGTGATCTCCTTGAAATAGGAGATATCCTTAAAACTGATTATGCAAGATTTTTGAAAATTTCTAGACAGGAAACCGAGGATTCACATATTGAGCTCATTCAAACTTTTGATGATATACACAATTTTCAATCTGCCTTCCACATTTATGCACCTATCAAAAAACTGCCGATTGATTCAGCATACTAATTACCATAATTTACTTCATGCCCTCCGTTCTTTTTGAATTATTATGAATGATCTCAAGATAACACAGAGGTTAAAAATGCACTTTTCAAATCTTGCTGTAACTAAAAAGGGCCTATTCGGATGTATAATTGCCGCTGCTATGCTTTTTCTTCACTTGTAATAACCCGAGCGGGAAACCACAGCTAACTTCAAGAGCCAAACAGACCATGGCGTGCTGGTAGGTCCTGAATGACGTCGTTTGTGATATATTTATAACGGAGATACCTTTTAGCAGTTTGAAAGTATCGATGGACAGGCAGAATGCGTTAATCTCAATGACTTCCATGAGAGGTCACTTACGATGTTTCGCCCGTTAAAGACGGAAAATGCGAAGGAAACAGGAATGAGCGTATGAGACCTCTTGAAAGGATCATGGCAAAGGAGCAGATATTATGGCCAGGAACGTCATCAAAGACCAGCAGCAGAGGGAACTGCGCCGCAATCAGATTTTGTCGGCAGCGGCTTCCGTATTTTCCGTGCGAGGCGTAGCCGTAGCGAAAATATCCGATATTGCGACCGAAGCGGGGTTAAGCTACGGTCATGTTTATAATTTTTTTGATTCCAAGGAGAAGATCCTATTGGCACTTGTACAGTCCTCACAGGAGAGGTATACCGAGCTGCTGCTCGAAGCGCGCGGCGGCAGCGGAACAGCATTGGACAAACTTAGATGGCTCATTGAACAATACCTACAGAAGGGCAGTACGTCCACGAATTTCTGGATCGTGCTGCAGGCGCAGGCGACCGAAGTGTTAAATCCGGAGGAGAAAGCGGAGATCAATCAGAAAGCACAGGCTAACCGTGACCTGCTCGCTGACATTATACGTGACGGGCAGACAGAGGGTACAATCGTGGAAGGGGATGCGGTTGAACTGGCCACGTTGCTGCTGTCGCTGTTTCAAAGCACATCAATATGGGGTTACCGCGGCTTCGGCGAGCCTTCCGGTAATGCCGTCGATATTATGCTGAGGCTTGTTGTAAAAAAGTAAACCAAGCGGATTGGAATAATCAAAAAAGTGGTTGACAGCAAAAAAATCAGCTGGTATTATCACAGTTATAAAATGACAAATTGATCATTCTGTCAATTTGTCGAACGAAGTGAATGAAGAATCGACTGGATGACCGGAGATTCGATTTCCTAACCTTTTACCTGATCACAGGGGAGGATAGGAAATCGAATCTTTCTTTTATTCTCTAAATCCGATTAAATATATAGGCAAAGTTCCATTGAGAAAAAGGGAGCATATGAAAAGAAACAAGTTTCGGGGTTTCACGCTGACAGACTTATCAGTTATAGCGCTGGTAACGGTGGTGGCTCATTAAGAATAAGATTAGCTTCCAGGATCATGTCGAGATGAGTTTTCTTGAGAAGCTGTCCCAATAAATCACTTTATCTAAAAAGGAGCGATTAACCATGACTCAATTAACCGTAGACACATCCCGTCAAATTGATCTTTTAGCGAAACGCACGATACAAGGAGGCCCGCGTTTCCTGCAGCGTTTGGCTGACGGCCTGGAAGACCGTCCTTATACGTTATTCACGCTCAAGCCGCTTGGTCCTGTTATTGGCGCCGAGATTGAAGGCGTTGACTTAAGAGAGCAGGTGTCGCCAGAGGTTAAGGCTGAACTACACCGTGCATTGCTGGAATGGAAGGTTCTTTTCTTCCGCAACCAGGACATTACAAGCCAGCAGCAGCTGGATTTTGCGAGACAATGGGGAGAACTTGAGAATCATCCGTTCCTGCCAAAGGGTGCGGCAGCGGAGATTACCCGTTTCGAGAAAGATGCGAATATGAAGGGGCAGGAGAACAACTGGCATGCGGATGTCACCTGGCGTCTTGAGCCTTCCATGGGTGCCGTTCTTCGATTGTCTGAGGTGCCGCCGCAAGGTGGGGATACGCTGTGGGCGGATATGGGCGCTGCTTATGACAACCTTCCGGATGAGGTGAAGGAGCGCATTGACGGGCTGAAGGCCATTCACGATTTCACGCCAACCTTCGGACGGTCAATGCCACCTGAGCTGCTGGCACAGAAGCAGGCGGAATTCCCTGCCGCCGAGCATCCGGTTGTTCGCACGCATCCGGAGACGGGGCGGAAAACTCTGTTTGTTAATCGAGTATTTACGACGCGAATTGTTGGCCTGGCTGAGGAGGAAGGAGAGGAACTGCTCCAGTACCTGTTCCGTCAGGCGGAAATTCCGGAATACCAAGTGCGCTTCCATTGGGAGAAAAATTCAATTGCGCTGTGGGATAACCGTTCGACCCAGCATTACGCTTCTTCCGATTATTATCCAAACCGTCGCGTAGCGGAACGGATTTCCATT
Organism: Paenibacillus sp. PvP094; assembly: GCF_040546835.1. NCBI lineage: Bacteria > Bacillati > Bacillota > Bacilli > Caryophanales > Paenibacillaceae > Paenibacillus > Paenibacillus sp. PvP094. Next base: position 5,175,744 of record NZ_JBEPOM010000001.1, read on the forward strand.
ATTGGCGACCGTCCTTATTAATTATATACTTCGGCCAGGCTTGGTTATCATAGCGTTCTAAGAACAGTGGAAGCACGTGCATAGAGCAACATGGATTCAGCATTCCGTTATTTTTACTTTAAAACACGACGAAGGCTCGGAACAGAAACGTCAGTTTCTCGATGGCGGCAAATGGTTATGGCACCAGTTCAAAAATTGAGCTGGTGCTCTTCAAATTTAAAATTGCTCAATAATCCTCATTAAACAAGACAAGGAGATTTGCGGATAAATGCGGTTAGTATCCTTGCTATATCTTCTGGTGGGAATTCACGATTTGTCATAAACCAGTGCTGAATAATTCCAAACTGTGCATTTCCTAAATAAGCAATTGCATAGTCAGAAAACATATAGGCTGGATCTTTGGTTGAATTTTCAAACATTCGTGTGCCCACCAAATATTGGAGTCGCTCTCTTAATTCAGTTGGAGCTCCCGAACAAATTAGTGTTTTAAAGAAGTTAGCATGAACATGCAAGTACTGAAAGGCTTTCGTGATTGGGGGTAAGCTTCATTATCGTACTCGTGGCATTAACTCTTGAATATTGATGGGTTAATGCCAAATTATAATAGGTTCTACAGCTTTAATCATCATGTGTTTATTATTTTAAGCTGACTACATTTAGGAGGGTACCATGGAATATCGATATCTTGGGAAGTCAGGTACAAAAGTTAGTGCGTTTGCATTAGGCGGATCAAGTTTTGGAACTAGAGCAAGCGAAGATGAGAGCATAAAAATCATTGATGAAGCTTTAGACTTCGGAATCAATTTGATTGATACATCTAATATCTACGGAAAAGGGGAATCAAAGCGTATTATCGGTAAAGCTGTCGCGGGACAAGAGCCTTGTTCCATTCAAAGTCGCTTATATAGCGGCTTTTTTGATTTAAGGAACTAAGTTCTTGTCCCTTGCTGAGGACAAGAACATTGTACCATTGTCGAAAAGGACAGTGCGCAGGTTTCGGGCCATGGTAACGCTGAAAAGGTACATAGGCTATCGCGTTTTGAGTGGTGCATCCTCGTCACATCCCACGGAGGGAAGAGGGCTTCGTGAATGGAGGAGACTCTCCGAGGCTGGGAAAGAAAAGTGTCAGGAGTGTCGCTGCTGGAAGCGAACGTGCTTTTGACGGCACTTTCGCTTCTTTCGCTATTCTTGGTCTATGATGTTTGCCAGCGCCGTTGGAAGAAAGGGACATTGAGTTCCTTCAGTGTTCGAAAGTTGTCATCGACCTGAATGAGGATTGCCGTCGAAAGTGCTTTTGCACGGTGAAGTACGTCCAATCTTATTGGGTTTTGATGATTCTCACTTATATCCCCTCGAATGAAAAGACCTGCAATAACCTTAAGACAACAGATGGTCGTGTTGTTGTGGCGAGAAACTGGAGCGAACTGACATCCTTCCCGCAACAGCTCCGCCATGGCTACAACTTTTGTCATGTCAAGGGAAGATGAGTTGCACGGGAATGACGGCATTCTTAGGAGAATAAATATCTTCCATTTGTTCACGTAACAGCTTTACGGCTGTTCGTGCCATTTCCTGTTCATCCTGCTGCACATAAGCTACGCCTGAAAGATGTGGATTATCGAAAGATAGTAAATCGATATTGGAGTGATCGTTCAGACGACTGATAGCGGCCGATGTAAGGCGTGCGGTTTCTTCAGTCAGGGAGAAGGCTGCCGAAATTCCACTGTGGTCCTGTAAGAAGTCGCTTACATAGTCCAATGCTTGATCGCTGCGTAGAATGTCGAGAGGGATGTGACACCACAAGCTCTTGTCAATCGAGATGCCTTGATCTGTGTACGCCTGCTCGAAGCCAAGCGTGCGATCCTCGATGGCTGTATTGGCATTTTCAGGTGAGATGAGCGCAATCTGTTGATGACTCTTGGATAGCAAATGGGAGACAGCCTTGTACGCACCGCCGTAATTGTCGGATGTAATGGTGTACGTCTCAATGTTGCGCAGATAGCGGTCGATGAACACGCACGGGAATTTATCGAGCGACAGACGCAGTAATGATTCGTTGTACTTCTCATCTTCTGTCGGAAAAACGATCAGCCCCTTCACACCGAGCTCCGTTAGTGTACGAATGACGTTTGTTTCGATAGTGGAGGACTCGCGCGTGATGCTTAGTATCATGCTGAGGCCGGCTTCTTGCAGGAATTGTTCCGTGTAGTCAACGAGCTTCTGAATGACACGGGTCCTCATCGTCGGAATGATGAAGCCGATGAGCGGCATGGAGGACGCGCTCCTTGGGGATGGCGGAGAATTGATACTGGAAATAACAAGACTAGAAGAGACGAATGAGCCTTTGCCTTGTACGCGTTTAATTAATCCTTCGTCAGCTAGTAGGGTTAGGGCGTTCCTGACGGTTATTTTACTTACTCTGAATTCGTCCATTAGTTCTTGCTCAGAAGGAATGCGGTCCGTTGGCCGAAGCTGCCCTGATTTAATTTTCTGAAGAATATCTTCTCGAATTTGTTTGTAGAGCGCCAGCTTTTTCAAAAAGTTGCATCTCCCCATAAACTTTATGATTTTATAATCAATTGGTTATATAAAGCATATTTCATCTATATTATAATACGGCATGTAAAGCGCTTACAATATGGAATCTGAGAATTTGTTGCGAAGGGGTCTTATCTTTGAACGGTTAGATTTTATGTTAAGGATGGTGGTGCCAAGGTAGATTGAACCCGCTTAAATTAACAGAACTAACTAGTCAGCCGACTTTTCAAATGCATAACCAAAAAAGAGAGGATGACGAAAAAATGAAAAAACGCAGTACGTTAATCTCCTTCGTTACAGTCCTTATTATGTCACTTGTTTTTACAGCATGTGGTACTCCTTCTGATTCAAAAACGGAAACACAGCAATTAGGCGCTAATGCTGGTGAGAATGCAACAGAATTGTCATTTTGGACATTCGTAGATTTGCACGGCAAGCATTTAGATAAAATGCTGGGGTTATGGAACCAACAGAACCCAGACAAACAGATTAAGTTGAATGTAACGGTTATGCCTTACGATGATATGCACAACAAGCTCTTATTGGCAGTTACAAGCGGAAAAGGTGCTCCTGATATCGCGGATATCGAGCTTGGTCAATTCCCTAAATTCTTGGAAGGTGACAACGTTCCACTGGAATCTTTGAATGATGTATTTGCACCATACAAAGACGTTGTTGTTCCTTCACGTGTCGAGATTTACTCCAAAGCCGACCAGGTTTATGGCTTTGATTATCACGTAGGTGCTACGCTTGCTTTCTACAACACTGAAATTCTCGAACAAGCAGGTGTTGACTACAAGACAATCAAAACTTGGGAAGATTACAAACAAGCAGGCATCAAGGTTTATGAAAAGACTGGCAAGTACTTAGGTACTGCTGATACATCAGCTACGTGGCAAGCATCGCTGCTGCTAGCTCAGCAAAACGCAGATTTTACAGATGAAAATGGTAATCCAAAAGTGAACTCGCCTGAAATGATTAAAGCGTATGAAATGTTAGTCGATCTGCAGAAGAACAATGTTATTCATACGATCCCAGGCGGACAACCCGACACAGAAGAAGCAAAAGGCGAATACAACAAAGGCAACTACGCGAGCGCATTGATGCCTGAGTGGTACATGTCCCGCTTTGTAAACGAAATGAAGGACCTTAAAGGGAAATATGCAATTGCTCCATTGCCTGTATTTGAAGAAGGTAATCCTCGTTCCGTTGGCTTAGGCGGTACTGGCACAGTTGTTACTAAGAATGGTAAAGACGTTCAGTTGGCCAAAGAATTTGTAGCCTTTGCTAAGCTTTCGAAAGAAGCTACGACTGAAATCTGGAATACACTTGGTTTTGACCCAATCAACATGGAAGTATGGAAAGATGATGCAGTAACGAAAAACCCTGATAATGAATACGTCCAATACTTCAAAACAAATGCATTTGATACTTTGAATGAAATCAAGGACGAAATTAGAGCAATCAAGTCCGTAAAAGCTTCACCGACCATCGGCAATATATTCAATACGGTTACCTTGAATGCTATCTTTGAAGATGGCCAAGACGTGAAGGAAGCGCTGGATGAAGCACAAGAAGCAATTGAACAAGAATTGAAATAAATTCAATAAGTAAATGATTTGATTAAACCTGTCGGCAGGTATAGTAGTCGGCAGGTTTAACCATAGTCAAGGGAGATTGAGAATATGATAAAGAAATTTGTATACTCTCAAAAGGTTGCACCTTATGTTTTTGTATTGCCATTTATACTCATATTTTTGTTATTCTGGTTCTATCCGCTTGTAAATTCATTCGTAATGAGCTTTCAAGATAAGATGTTGGGACAGGATCCTAAATGGGTTGGTGAAGCGAATTATTCGAAATTACTTACAGATAAAGTGTTTTTGACGGCTATTAAAAATAGCGTTGTGTACATGTTAGGAACCTTAGTGCTGTTAATTCCCTTTCCCATGTTATTCGCCGTTATGATCAACAGTAAGTTAATGCTGGGAAGAGAGTTTTTTAAATCTTCGTTCTTTCTCCCTGCATTGACATCTGTCGCAGTTGCGGGTACCATTTTCCGCCTTACATTCGGTGAAATGGAAGGTTCATTAATGAACAGTTTCCTAGGTCTATTTGGTGTAGAGCCTATTAAATTCCTGAAAGACGGAGAATGGAGTATGGCAGCACTGTTAATCCTCGCATGTTGGAGATGGACAGGTGTTAATATGCTTTACTATCTATCCGGTTTGAAAAGCATTGACAATGAATATTATGAGGCTGCTTCAATTGACGGGGCATCGGCTTGGCAGAAGTTTAGAACGATCACAATGCCATTATTGAAGCCGACCACGGTATATGTTACGACAATTAGTGTTTATGCAGGTTTAGCTATGTTTACCGAGAGCCTGATGATGTTTAACGGTAACAATTCACCGAAAAATATTGGCTTAACCATTGTTGGATTTCTGTATAGACAAGGGATTGAGAAGAATAAGCTGGGTTACGCAGCTGCAGTTGGTATCATTCTGTTAGTCATTGCTATGGTTATCAATTTAACGCAGTTGAAATTAAGTGGAATGTTCAAAAAGGAGGAGGATTAAAGTGGGCAAAAGTCAGACGAGGGATGATTTTATTTCCAGAATAGTTATTATTTGTTTGTTCATTATACTATTCGTTATCATTATGATTCCATTCTATGCAGTGGCCCTATCTTCCTTTAAACCAGGTGAATCATTAATTCGATATGGTCTTAACCTAAGTTTGGATTTTAGTATTATGAGTTTTGACAATTTCATCTATCTGTTTACTGGAGAACATGATTATTTTGTTTGGTTTTGGAACAGTATGACTTTAACCATCGTTCAAGTGGTTTTAACACTTTTTGTAAGCGCATTTGTTGGATATGGTTTCGCAGCATATGATTTTAAAGGGAAGAACTTCCTCTTTATATGTGTTTTGCTCATTATGATGGTGCCTTTCGAAATACTGCTGGTTCCTTTGTACAGCCTAATTAATGATTTGGGAATGGTGAATAGCTATTCGGCAATTATTCTGCCAGGTGTGGCCAATGCCGCGACAATATTTTTCTTCAGGCAATATCTAAGAAGCATACCCAAAGAGATTATTCAATCTGGGCGGGTTGATGGCGCAAACGAGTATGCAATTTATTTCAGGCTCATTATGCCGATTATGAAGCCATCCTTTGCAGCAATGGCCATTCTTAATGGTATGAATAGCTGGAATAATCTGTTGTGGCCATTCATGGTATTAGGAGATCAGAGTAAATATACACTTCCAATCGGTTTGAAAACGTTGTTAACTCCTTATGGCAATAACTATGACCTATTGATCGTGGGCTCCTTCTTCTCCATCATTCCAATTTTCATACTGTTTATTGCTTTCCAGAAATATTTTATAGACGGTATGACTGCAGGTGCTGTTAAAGGGTAGCAAATATTATGATGAAGCAGGTGATAAGATGAAAATGCAACAAAGAGCATTGCACGACATTCAACCATTAATTGAGCAGAGAGCAGATCCTTTTATGTACCGACATTCGGACGGTTATTATTACTTCGTAGCATCCGTTCCGGAGTATGATCGGATTGAAATCCGTAGAGCTGAGAACCTTGAGGGCCTTGTGACATCAACTCCTGTGGTGATCTGGAGAAAACGCGAGACGGGTATCCTTAGTGCCAACATTTGGGCGCCTGAACTGCATTTTATTGATGACAAATGGTACGTGTATTTCGCTGCCGCACACACGACGGATACGAATGAAGGCTTGTTCGACCATCGGATGTATGTGCTAGAGAATGACAATGCCAATCCGCTCGAAGGCAGTTGGACGGAAAGAGGACAGGTTCGTACCGCGTGGGAAAGCTTCGCCCTCGATGGCACTACCTTTGAGCATAATGGCAGCCGTTATTACGTATGGGCACAAAAGGATCCGAATATCGAAGGTAACTCTAATCTGTATATATCTAAAATGAGCAATCCGTGGACGCTGACTGGGCCGCAAACGATGATTTCGATGCCGGAATATGACTGGGAGATCATTGGTTATAAAGTGAACGAAGGCGCAGCATTTCTTCGCAAGGGTAATCGGGTATTCCTTTCTTATTCGGCTAGCGCCACTGATTTCAATTATTGCATGGGCCTGCTTGAAGCCGATGCGGATGCTGATTTGCTCGATGCCACCTCATGGCGCAAGTCGCAAGCAGCGGTTTTCTCGACAGATGAGAGTATCTCGATGTATGGTCCTGGTCATAATTCCTTCACGGTGTCAGAGGCCGACGAAAAGACGCTATTTGTGTTTCACGCAAGAACCTACAAGAACATTATAGGAGATCCGCTGTACGATCCGAATCGCCATACATTTGTGACGGAGCTTTTGTGGACGGCTGACGGCAGACCCGATTTCCGCGGTTCGGTCGCAGCACTTGCACGTTCTGTACAGTGAACGAGTGTCCCAACAAGGTTGGTTGATGGATTTGAGTTCGTTTATCCAACTTGCCAAAGAGAGACAGTAAGAACATCGAAGGCACCCATTTGGGTGCCTTTAATTTCGCTCTACAGATAAGCCCAAGGAATCAGCGTTGGCGACCCTGTTGCATTTGCCGATGTAGGCGGCTTCTGTTTTACTGCAAGGCTCGAATGCCCACTATTTAACAAAAGATAGTTATGCGGTTAAGGAGAGTACTGTAATTCTAGTTATCTAGGGACAAGATTTTGTACCGATTGCCAGAATGGTCGATTTAACAAATTCTTTATTAATCCTAACTTTCATTTATGCTCTTGATATTTTTAATTGTTGCAAAGTGCATTGCTTCATGGTAAATTAGAAAACCCAGTAATTCTTCTACATTTGTAAAGATAAGTCCTGTAGAAGACTTGTAATGAGGATTGATTTCTTCTTTTAATTTGCTTGAAAGTATCGATTCAACCCTTTCAATTTGTTCAGTTAACAAGGCGATTATTTGAGACATCGTTGGAGGCTCTATATTCCAGTCAGACGGTTGCGTTCCTGGATCAAACAACTTGCTAAAATTAGCAGGATAATTGGTTTCTTCCCCCGTAAGTTGGAAAGCGAACTTCTCATGTATAACATACATGTGGCCTAGATTCCATTTTATATTGTTTTTCAAACCTGGTGGAATGGTTTCCGAGGCGGAGTCATTTATATTCCTCACATATTCAACTGCTTGACGGCGAACAAATCCCAATTGATCTGCCACAAAATTGCTCATGATTTTGCCCCCCATACAGTCTCTATTGAAATCCTTAAGAAAAAATCACTTGTTTTTTGGTGAAGAAATTCCGCTAGTTTTACTAAAAAACACTTTTGCGTCAGTGACCAGAGTTGCTTTTAGAAACATAACTTGAGACTCGTTGTGATAGATTTGCCAACGCACGTTCAAAATAGGATTCATCATGAAGTGCTCTACTTAGAATTAATGCCCCTTGGATACTAGCAATTGTTTCCTCTGAAATTTGGTCAGCCGTCTCTTTAGAGATACCTGTTTGAACTAGTGCCGCGCTTAAGGCTTCAATCCATCGTATAAAATATTGCTGAATTACAGCAGCGAATCGATCTCTTGTTTCGTCCAATGCGAATGCACCAATAAGACATATACGCTGACCAGATTGAAAATAAGTATCGACCTCTTGCCACATATGATCAATGGCTGCCCGGGGTTCATTCTTTTCGAGCGGTTCAAAAATGTTTCTAATAAACCATTGATCAATATGAGCAAGAATTTCAGCAGCCATCTCATCTTTTCCACCCGGAAAGAAATAATATAAGCTTCCTTTAGATAGACGCGTCCGGGCTGTAATTTTACTCAAAGATGCCCCCTCATAACCTAATTCACGAAATACCTCAGTAATAAGAGGGATGACATCAGATTTTTCAAAAACGGTACGAGTCATAGGTTTAACTCACTTAGGCTTGGGTGTTCAGCAGGGCGCGTGCCCAGAGGCCAATGAAATTTTCGTTCCTCTTCCTTAATCGGCATGTCATTAATCGAAGCAAATCTACGCTTCATCAAGCCGTCGTCAGCGAATTCCCAATTCTCGTTTCCATACGATCTGAACCAATTGCCACTATCATCATGCCATTCATATGCGAATCGAACGGCAATACGGTTATCCGTAAATGACCAAAGCTCCTTGATCAGGCGGTAGTCCAGTTCTTTGGCCCATTTTCTAGTTAGTAAAGAGACAATTTCTTGGCGACCTGTTATAAATTCGCTCCGATTTCTCCAATAACAATCCTCAGTATACACAAGTGAGACGCGCTGAGGGTCTCGGCTATTCCAGCTGTCTTCGGCCATACGAGTTTTTTGGATTGCTGTCTCACGAGTGAATGGGGGAGTTAAATTATTCATTAAGTTTTCCTCACTTTCTATACCGTTTGTGTCAGTATAAACCGATCGGTTTATAAATGCAAGTTTACATCCCAAATTCAATACCAATTTCGAATCAGATAGGTTTAGCTGATAAGAAGCATAAATTATTACCTTTGTCGAAACCATGCATTACATTCTATTAGTATTCTTGGCTGATAGACCAGCATCGGATTAACGACTTCAAACAATTAATGATGATCTTCGAGAAAACGAGTAACAGGAAGATGGTAATGTCCTGTTGATTCCAAAATGATCATAGGTTGTTGATCCGTTTGCTCCTCAATAAGCTTTAAGAACGTATGGAAAGCTTTATGGTCCTTCACGAGTGCGAAGGACCATAAAGCTCTTTCCGTAAGGCTTACCTTTGTCTAGAAAGCATAAGGAGTCGTCATATGGGCGGCTTTTTTCTTCATCTTGCATTAATCCGGTGATTTATAAGATCCTGCGCGATCAATCATTACCTTCCAATCCTCTGCTTCATAAGGCATGCTGTCCTCATTCTCCGGTACGCCAAGCTGGACCTCAAGAATTACCATCCTGGTTTCGGCCAGAATAGAAAAGAGGCTATTCAAGGTAATTGCAAACTGATTGCCTGTGGTCACCTGCCTGATCTGCCCGTTAATAAGCACCTGCCCACTGCCTGAAATGACAGTCCATGCTCGGCACCCTAATCGATGCTGGCGTAATCCGATATGTTTGCCAGGCAAAAGCGTCATATTTAATGTGGTTACGGTTGTATTTTCGTCTTCTACCGATCTCTCCATGACGCGATAGCTGCCCCAAGTTGCCTCGACGTACATCGGTTGCAGTGGAATACTGCCCAATTGCTCTTTAATTTCATTTGAATCTTTTTTGTTGGCTATGAGAATTCCGTCCGGACTTGCGACAGTGATAATACCTGGGACTCCGATGACGTGGATCGGGTAGGGGAGCTCGTTAACGATGTAGGAATCCGGGGAGGATTCGGATATTTTGCCATGTCCCAATACATTGGAATCCAACTGATCACAAAGAGCATCCCAGCTCCCGATATCCTGCCATACACCCTCATATGGCAGTACAACAGCCCGTTGCGATTGTTCAGCAACTTGTTTGTCAAAACTGCGTTCAGGCAACTGTTCATACAGGGCTAACAATTGATCGTAATGAACCGGAAGGCCATTTTTTTCAATATGGGACAACATAAACGCAAGAGAGAAGGCATACACCCCGCAGTTCCACAATGCGCCATGCTGTAGCAGGGTTTCAGCGACATCCAATTCAGGTTTCTCTATGAATTGTGTAACCGGTGCATAACCATTAGGTTCTTTTTTTCCTGGCAGGATGTATCCATATTGTTCTGAAGCGTATGTGGGCCTTGTCCCAATTAAAATGATATCGGCATGAGTCTGTTTCAATATATCCGGAAGTAATTTGAAGCTCCTGAAAAAGTCCTCATCTGCGAACACATCCGCTGGGGCGATACAAATCATATCGTCAGGTTCAGCCGCTCCGGAGGATTTCAGATACAAGGTCGCCAAGGCAGCTGCGGTAAAAGTCCCTCGCTTAAAAGGTTCTCCAATGACGGGTATCTTGCCTTTGGTATGACGGGCTGTAATGTCGGTCTGGTCCTGATGTGAAATGATGAGCGTTTGGTCCAGTAGGCCTGAGCTGTCAAGCTGGCGGCATACTCTGCTGATCATGGATTCTCTTCCGCCTGCAGGTGACGGAAGTATATCCACGAACAGCTTGGAGCGAAGCTCATTGGACAGCGGCCAAAGCCTTTTGCCTGCGCCGCCACATAGCAGTACGATATGCATTGGCTTCCTCCTAAGCTCGGGGAGTTTTGCTATAGATTTTACGTTTGTGAAAGGAAAGAGATCGGTATTTAAGCGCAAAATTGCGAATTTGTTGTTCTTTTAACGAAGAAGCGTTCATGTTCAGACTTTTATTCATGGAACTCTTTAGGGTCATGCTGGCCGGGTTGTTCGAATACATAAAATTGGCATAGGTTTCATACTCAGAGAACCCAAACTGCTTCTTCTTATTGATATTCGAGATAATCGCTTTGTACCATGGCAGCTGATGGATCGTTTCGATTTTCTTTTTCAAAGCAGCGAGTTTCGATTTTTCGAACAGCATATAATGGGTGACAAAAGAGCGTGGGCGCGGCGCTTTCATTTTTAACAGCTTGCGGTAGGTGTTGAAATATTCTGGCTGACTCCAGTCGCGACAGTAAAATACCGTCTTATTTTCAACAATAAATGAATGAGGTTTAATGAGCACCGTATCCGCATCCATCACCAGAAAGTGCTTCGCTCTCACAATGTGATCCCCGTTCATTTTAAGCAGTTGTTGATATAACCAGCCTGAGCGGTCCCAGCGGGATGATTGATAGTGTATATCGTTTTTGGTGATAGGCAGGACTGACCGCTCGTTAACAAAAATGCAGTTTTTGCGGGAACAAAGGTTTCTGATTTTGTTGCTGGTCGGGGAAACAATATAAATCTGTCCAATCGGGTGCCGCACATAACGGCGAATGCTATCGATAACCTGAGGAAGGGTGCTCAAATCTTTTTCAATCGCAGGTATAAGAACATCGATCATAGGCCCACGATTTAACTGTTTTCCATGCTGAACTGGCATCTTCTCAACTCCCTGGACAAATGGTTACATCTTGTTCATGATATGTGTGCAAAATTGGTTTGGTCAGGGCATGTGCGAATATACCATTTTTACGAACAAGGGCATTTGTTTAGGGTAGTTTTATCGGTATTACATATACTGCATGATCTTGATGAAACATCAGGGTTGGATTCATTTGTTGAAGGGAGAAGTGTTATATGGGGGTTGATAAATTGAAGCCGTTAAGAAGCAAATGGTTGAAAACAAAAGTGATCCTCAATAATGGTTCTATCAAACCATTTATACCTGATACGCAGCGATTTAACAAAGCCAGCCTGTGGTCCATGATCAGCAGATACGGTATGGTTTATATTAAACCCGAGATTGGCACTTACGGAATGGGTGTCATAAAGGCGGAGATGCTGAGTCATCAGAATTTCACCTATCAGATTGAACAAAAACGACTGTCGTTTGATAACTTTGACTCGTTCCATGCAAGTCTTGTACGTCTGGTGCATAAAAGAAGCTATCTCATTCAGAGAGGAATCGATCTGCTTAAGCACAACAAGAGGCGTTTTGATATCAGAGTCATGATACAGTTAAGTCCCGACAGTCAGTGGGAGGCAACGGGAATCATCGGCCGACTCGGTCATCCGAAAAAAATCGTGACCAATTATCACAGCGGTGGTAAACCAATGGATGTTCACAGACTGCTGGAATCTCATGCATCCCTGAAACGCAGAAATGAACTCATCCAGGAGATGAATGAGCTTGGATTACGAATTGCACGCCACATGAAGAAAAAATACCCGTACCTTAAGCAAATCGGCGTTGATATTGGACTGGACCGGAGTTTGAAACCCTGGATTATTGAGGTGAACGTCAAACCGGACCCTTATATTTTCAACCAATTAAAGGACAAGACAATGTATCGAAGGGTGATAAAATATTTCCGCCATGCTGCTAAAAAAACAAAATAACGTTTCTCTTTTAATCATATCGATATCTATCTCGAAAATTACTCATAGTAGAAATCCAGAAATGGCAGCATGAAACTAAGCCCAGCTTTAGTGGTTTTTAAAAACGGTGCTTCTTAGGATGTATGAGAAATTAGAACATTAAGAGTGCTTAACACCCTTCCTCACCAGCCGTAAGAATAGATTAATCGCCGCATCAAAATTTTCATTACGCTGTGGTGCCCCGAGAGGGGCATGGACGGCTAACGGGCAGGATAGTTTGAAAATAGAAGATCTGTCTTGAAATGTGTAAGTTGTTTAATGGATATAATTTAGAAAAATTCATTGTCTGTTAATAAGATGTACATATGGGAGTACTATTTAAGATGAACAATCTTTTAGAAGATATAATTAACAGGCTAAAGATAAGCTTGAAAGAGGATACACATCGGAATAATAATTGGTGAGTTCAATGATGTGATCGCTAGTATTAAGTTCAATTCTCTTCATCTAACTCCGTACAAATCATTTCTAAAAAAACAAATGGTGCATAGTGTGGGGCGATTAATTTTTGGTCCTATGAGGAATTACCTGATAATCAATTTAGGGTGAGAGAATTCTCGGATTTTATTGATAGATGGCTTGAGATAGGACAAGTGATTTATCAACCGCTTTGTATAGACAGGTCTTCTGGTTCATTAATTCTAATAAAAGATGAGGGAAGCCTTATAAGGTTGCAAGATTTTGTAAACTTAGATACATTTCTTTTGAATTTTGTTTTCGGTAAGAAATATGATGAAATAGTTTCGAATGTAGAAAAAGAAGAATGGTTTCAATTTCTTGAAAAAATGAAATTATATAAAGGTTCTTTATTAGCTTATGACAGCATGATTCAACAGAACGTTCAATTAGAGAACCACGGTTTTTAGTACTGTACTATGCTTATAATGGAATCTCCATTAATGTGTCGAGGGACAAGAACATATTCCCATTGAAGTCGCTAATTTAGCGGCTTTTTTATTTTATCGGTACAAGTTCTTGTCCCAAGCAAAGGACAAGAACATGTTCCTTTTTCCGATTAGATGGATACCTAAGTGGTGAGGCGACCCTAACTTCGGCAAGCGTTCCTGTACGGACTCATCTCATTGCGTTGGCCACGTAAGAATCCCGTTTGGACTGGGGTAAATTGCTTGATTTAAAGCAATAAACAAAGAAATAATGGCTGCACAAGAAGTTACGGAGCAGCAAAAAATATAAACAAAAAATCTAATAGCGATTGCTTCTGGGGATGGGAGAATAATCACTATGTATATTTGCGTATTTTTTTACTTTTTGTCCTCCACATGTGTACAAAGAATAAAAAAGATGCTACATTGAAATCAGTATAACCCCATGTATAACAAGGTTTTTCACAGAATAACATGTCTCCTGTATGAGGACAAATGTATATCAAGGAGGGAATCGAATGTCAAGTCAAGTATTGGACCAATTTTTAAGTTCGAACATCGAAGATCTAAAGAATAAAGGTCTATATAACTTCATCGATACACTGCAGGGTGCAAATGGTCCTGTTATTCGTATTGACGGAAAGTCCCTAATCAATTTGTCTTCTAATAACTATTTGGGCTTGGCAACAGATTACCGCCTGATTGATGCTTCAGTTAAGGCGGCGCTGACATACGGGGCAGGGGCAGGGGCTGTGAGAACAATTAATGGTACGATGGACCTTCATATTGAGCTTGAAGAAAAACTGGCTCGTTTCAAAAAAACGGAAGCCGTTATCGTGTATCAATCGGGATTTAACTGTAATATGGCTGCTATATCTGCGGTAATGGACCAGCATGATGCGATTTTATCCGATGAGCTGAACCACGCTTCAATTATTGATGGCTGCCGCCTGTCGAGAGCCAAGGTGATTCGCTTTAAACATTCGGATATGAATGATTTAAGACGGCTGGCGAAAGAGGCCAAGGAATCCGGTCAGTACCATAAAATTATGGTCATCACCGACGGGGTTTTCTCCATGGATGGTGATATAGCAAAGCTGCCCGAAATCGTGAAAATAGCAGAAGAATTCGATCTGATTACTTATGTGGACGATGCCCACGGTTCGGGCGTTCTCGGAGCAGGTGCAGGAACCGTGAAACATTTTGAATTGTCCGACCGCATTGACTTTCAAATTGGTACTCTTTCCAAGGCAATCGGTGTTGTCGGCGGTTATGTGGCGGGTAAAAAACAATTGATCGAATGGCTGAAACTGAGAAGCCGTCCGTTTCTGTATTCGACATCGCTACCTCCGGCTGCAATCGCTTCCTGTAGCGCTTCTATCGACATTTTGATGAATGACAAAGAGCTGATCGATAAGCTGTGGGAGAATAGCAATCATTTGAAAGAACGCTTGAGCCGGCTTGGATATGATGTAGGCCAAAGTGAAACTCCAATCACACCTTGTATCATTGGCGATGAAGTAACCACCCAACAGTTCAGCAAACGGCTCTATGAAGAAGGCGTCTATGCCAAGGCAATCGTATTTCCTACGGTCCCGAAAGGAACTGGAAGAATACGCAACATGCCGACAGCTGCTCATACCAAGGAGATGCTCGACCAGGTGATCTCTGTTTATGAGAAAGTTGGCAAGGAAATGAAGCTGATTTAGCTGCATTTGCGGGAGTATATTTCGGGAGGAATGTCTTATGAACACGATTTTGGTGACTGGAGCACTGGGTCAAATCGGTTCTGAGTTAGTTGTTAAATTACGTGAGATTTATGGTGCGGATCATGTCGTTGCTACGGATCTCAGGTCATCAGCCCACGAAATTACCCGATCAGGACCATTCGAGCTGCTGGATGTGACAAATGATAAGGCAATGTTTGAAATCGCCAAGCGGTACGAAGTGGATACCATCATCCATTTGGCTGCGCTGCTGTCGGCTACTGCAGAGGAGAAACCCCTGCTTGCCTGGAATTTGAATATGGGCGGATTGATGAATGCACTTGAAATATCCAGAGAGCTCGGTTGCCAATTGTTCACTCCAAGCTCCATTGGATCTTTTGGCCCTACGACTCCGAAATACAATACCCCGCAGGATACGATCCAGAGGCCCAATACGATGTACGGTGTGAACAAAGTGTCCGGCGAACTGCTTTGTGATTATTATTTTCACAAGTACGGCCTGGATACTAGGGGGTTGCGATTCCCGGGCTTGATATCTTATATGACGCCTCCCGGCGGAGGAACGACGGATTACGCGGTGGAAATATATTACGCAGCCGTGACGGCTGGCCGGTATACATCTTATATCGCCAAAGACACAAACATGGACATGATGTATATGCCGGATGCCCTGAACGCTATCATCGATTTAATGGAAGCGGATTCATTCCGGTTGACGCATCGAAACTCATTTAATGTTACTGCAATGAGCGTGGATCCGGAGGCAATCGCTGCAGCGATTCGGGAAGAGTTACCCGGCTTTGTCCTCGATTATGAGGTTGATCCGAAAAGACAGGCGATTGCCGATAGCTGGCCGCATTCCATTGATGCGACGGCAGCGAAAACAGAATGGGGATTTCATGCCCGCTACGACTTGAAGGTCATGACGAAGGATATGCTTTCACAGCTAAGCGCGAGACAAATGCTTCGCAAAGCTTAAAGTTATTATAAATTCACTGTGCAAAGCGAGTAAAAATACAAAAGAATCTGCACCAAGAGGAGGTTTGGCGTTACCCGGATAAAATAAAGGGAAGAACAACGTCAATCGTCAATGGGGTACAAGAACATTGTTCCAATCAAAGTCGCTATTTTAGCGGCTTTTTTATTTTATAGGTACAACTTCTTATCCCAAGCCAAGGACAAGAACTTGTACCGATTGCCGAAATGGACAAGAACATGTTCCTATTCCAGATTAGTCGTATATCTAATCGTTATTTTCCATTAATTCATTAAGCTAACGGGCAGGCTACAATCAGTTTCACATGTTCAAATCGTCATTTATATCATGCGTAGGGCCCACTTTTAAATGAGCAATCAATAGCACAACCCCAAGCAGCAAACACTTGCCGTGCGGATTCATCCGCCGGTACAAAGAATTCGATTCGCGGGTAAGCTTGATCGGTCACGGCAAGGTGCAGTTGGTTATACCGTATGGGTCTACGTTCTGCTGAGCCTGGCTGCCGCGCGAGGAAGTATTTCGCCGTCTTCAAATCCTGCTCAACCGTCCATGCCTCTCTATTCCAAAACTCGCGAAGCTCTGCATATTTCTCCATCAAGCCATGAAAACGCGCATATTTAGGGTCAACAAATAGAGCCGGGTGGTGGCTCTTAAAAGTTTGAATGCCAACAATTCCATGGGACTCCCAGCGGGCCCGCGACTTCTCGTCAAAGGAAGAAGCCGCTCGAATAGGCATATCCTTATTGAAATGAAGATCAATCATATTAGGCGGGTTGGAGGCAAAAGAAAAATCGGACAGACCAAACATGTTACAGAAAGCCTCATTATATCCGACGATATCCAGCACATCGGTTACGATCATCCCCGGGTAAGGCAACTGATGCATCATGGATCTGGTTTGGTCCAGAACCCGGTCCAATTGTCGGTCAGATAAGGGAAGGGGAATCGGCACATAACCTGCGGATAGAAGCAGATCATTTCGTTCTTCGCCTGTGCATTCCAAATAATTCGCGATGTCCATAAGGGTTTGACGATCAGGCAAGCGTCGAGAACGTCCCATCAGCAAGTTTTTGTATGTGCCGCAAGCCTCATCATTCAATTCCTGTTGGGTAAAACGCTTCATGTTCTGGATCCGGGAGACAATCTTACCCGGGTTCTGCTGCCGCTGTATCCGAAGCCGTTCAATCATGTCTAGTACACGTTTTAATTCGGCAGCGCTTCTATCTTGATTCGATGTCGTCACGGTGTTCCTCCCATTCAAAAACAGGTGTAGTTCTGCACTTGGGAAATGAAATTGCTGCAGATATACTACAAAGTATACCAACTCACCATACATTGAAAAGGGGGGATCATCATGATACGTGCGATTGTTGTCAACCCGCACAACAAAGATCCATTCACTATTCAGGAAGTCGAAACACCTCGAGCACAACCGTGGGAGACCATCGTGGAAGTTAAAGCCTTTTCACTTAATCGCGGCGAAGTCGTCGATGCAATCCAGCGCCAGGAAACGAGCAGGCCCGGCTGGGATTTCTCTGGTATTGTACGGCAGCAGGCCTCAAATGGCGTTGGCCCCAAGAAAGGGAGCCGAGTGGTTGGTCTTTTGCTAACGGGAGCCTGGGCGGAGCAAATCGCGGTACCTGCCCTCACTCTGGCTGAAATTCCTGACGAGATCACCTTCGAACAAGCTGCTGCCTTGCCAGTTGCCGGCCTCTCGGCTCTATACGCCTTGCGTAAAGGAGGACTCTTGCTAGGCAAGCGAGTGTTAATTACAGGTTCAACCGGAGGGGTCGGTGCATTCGCTCATCAGTTGGCTGCCTTATCTGGCGCTTATTCAATCGGCGTTGCCCGTTCCGAGTCCAAGGCCAAGCAAGCTATGGCTTTTGGCGCAGATGAAGTCCTTGTCGGGGAAGACGTGACGAAAGCCATCGCTACGAATGGCCCGTATGATTTTATCCTCGATTCCGTTGGCGGAGATACGCTTGCCGCTCTTTTCCCGCAGTTGATCCCACAAGGCGTCTGCGTATCCCTGGGTCATTCTTCTTCAGATACCTCTTCTTTGCACATACTCGGTTTAGGCGGAAGGACGCTGTATAGCTTTTTTCTCGGTGAAGAAATGAACCGCCATGCGCCTTCGCAAGATCTTGCTATGCTCGCTCGGTTGGTTGAAGCAGGCAAATTGCAGACGGTTATCGCGGTGCAAGAATCCTGGGAGCAGATTGACGCCGTGGCACGTCAATTAATCAATCGCCGCTTTACAGGCAAAGCTGTGCTTACGATCTAAAATTTTGAAACATACGGCAAAGTTAGGCAAGCGGCTGGAATTCCTGAACAAATGTTCCTGTTCTGATATTAATCCAAAAGGGGCAGAAAATTTCCCATCAGTTATTCAAGATTATTTTGTGAAATATCTTAAAGGAGAAAATTTTTTGTTCAACTAACGGGCAGGTTAGTTTAAGATCATTCGCGCTGAACCGTATCACAAGTAGTGGTAAAGCAGAGAGCCGAATTAATGGTGAGTTTAAAAGAGTAAGAAGGAAGACCAGAGCGCAAATAAATCCGGTCTTATCTTTGTAACAATTCAGCTAGCGGGCAGGATAGTTGCAAGAAATAAAAAAGCTGCCCCAAAGGGCAGCTTTTTTATTTCTTGATATTAAACCAACCTGGCGATACTTGAATCTGATCCCAAAGTTTTCCTGGAATAAGAAGTTGGTCGAGTTTTGAAATATCCAGCTCGGTTTCGACTTCGGCTTCACGTCCATTTTCCACTTTTTCAACCCAATCGGGATTCATAATTAATGCATGTCCAATGGCGACTAGTGGTAATCCTAAGTCCACAGCTTTAAGAGCATCATCCGGTGTTATTATGGAACCAGCAGCCATCACAGGGACCTTACCGTTTGCTCTTTCAAGAATTAATTCAAGCCATGTTTTTTCTTCTTGACTATCTACAGGCTTTATAGACTTATCAAATAATGAAGCATGTATATAATCCAAATCCTGTTCAACAAGGTTATCAATTAATTCATAAGTGTCTTTCAGACGTAATCCGTCCACTTTGGAGGATTCTTCAGGTGAAAATCGGTATCCTAAAATGAATGGTTTTTTAGCATGTTTTTCAATGACATTTTTGACTTCTTCAATAATCGCCAATGGAAAACGCAAGCGATTTTCAAGTGATCCTCCCCATTGGTCTGTCCGTTGGTTTGTCGCTGGCGACCAGAAATTCTGAATTAAAAATCCATGAGCCCCATGAATTTCGACGCCATCAAATCCGGCTTCAATCGCTCTTCTTGCTGTGTCGCCAAAAGCACGTATAATTGACAGGATTTCCGCATGTTCTAGCTCTCTTGTTTCTACGCTTATTTCAAAAGGATTAGTAGCTTCGGCTTTCAATGCACTCACACTAACTGCATCCAATCCAGGTATGGCTTTATTGCCTGCATGGAAAATCTGTAGGATCGCAGGAGCTCCTCCACTTTTTGCTGCCTCAGCTAATTTTCGTAAACTTGGAGTAAATTCATCATTGTACCCTGCGAATTCATTCGTAAAACCCTGCCCATTAGGTGTAACATGAGTACAACCTGTAATGACGAGTCCTACTCCATTCACTCTGTGTTTGTAATACTTTACTTCGTCATCCGAAATGGTAAGGTCATCATTACTTGACCATGTTGTCATGGGTGCCATAACAACTCTATTCTTGATCGTTACTCCGCTTTTGAAGGTGAAGGAGTCAAAAAACTTACTGTATTTTTGATTCATTTTATTAACCTCTCATTCATTTTAATTTGTTTCAAGTTCTACTAAAGTGTAATGTGTTAACCTTAGGGCAAGTCAAATATAAATTTTTTTACATAAGAATTAAGATTTTTTTGGAATATTATAATCATTTGTTATATTGTTTGAGTTACAGTAACTGTAGTAAGGGGTGAGTGAAATGTTATACTCGATGAAACATGTGTTGGAAAACTTTAATATCACGGCAAAGACACTTCGATTCTATGAAGAGCAAGGGATACTGCCGAATGTATCGCGTGATGAAATAGGGCGAAGGGTTTACAGTGAAGGACATTTGGATTGGATTTCTTTTATACGTTGTCTCAGAGAAACTGGAATGTCAATTGCTCAGATAAAGGAATATAAAGATCTATATGAAGAAGGAAATTCTACCTTCTTGCAAAGACACGATATGTTGGTTAAGCATAAAATAGAAGTGCAAAAGAACATTGAAGAGAAAATAAGACACTTGGAAGAACTAAACTATAAGATAGCTATGTATGAACTTCAGGAAGAAGATGTCAAGAAAA
This sequence comes from Paenibacillus sp. PvP094, assembly GCF_040546835.1. Lineage (NCBI taxonomy): Bacteria > Bacillati > Bacillota > Bacilli > Caryophanales > Paenibacillaceae > Paenibacillus > Paenibacillus sp. PvP094. The sequence goes on from NZ_JBEPOM010000001.1 coordinate 5,196,215, forward strand.
ACCCAAAGCATAAATTCAAATGCCATGGTCTGGGAAATAGCTACGCGAATTGATGTACGTTAAGCTTAAAGAGGAACAATAAGTTGAACAAGAATGCAAATTGCCATTCGAATGATTGGCTATTCTTTAGATGTAACATCAACAGCGAAATTATACGAGACTAATTAAAGGCAAATTGAAATAAGGTATAGCATTCAGAAAAAGAAGTATGAAGTCTGTTCTTAGACTTTGTACTTCTTTCAAGTTTATAGATCAATGAAGGCATGCTCTAGATTGAGTAATGTATACAGTAACTGATGTGAAGGACAACCGTCAGAACTGAATTTGAATAACAATAATCATTGATCTAACGGGAAACTATAGCGTAATAGAACTAAGAAAGCACGGAAAAGTAATAGAAGAAAGCGCTTCAAAGAAAGGTATTGAAACGTTTCCAATTTGATGATATGATGACTTTCATAAAAGAGATTAAGTGGGGGGTTAAATGTCAAGTATTAAAGATGTAGCCACCTTAGCTGGTGTAGCTGTGGGGACCGTGTCCCGGGTCATTAACAATTCAGGCTCTGTAAAACCCGCAACACGCAAAAAAGTAGAGAAGGCCATACAAGAGTTGAATTATATCCCTAATGAGATTGCACGAAATTTCAAAATGCGGAAGTCCAAGATGGTAGCACTGCTGCTCCCAAGTATCTGGCATCCCTATTTTTCTGAACTGGCTTATTACATCGAAGATGAGTTGGACCGGGAAGGTTTTAAGCTGATGCTGTGCAACAGCGGCGGCAAACCTGAAAAGGAATTGTATTATCTGGATATGCTTCAGCAAAATAAAGTGGCAGGTATTGTCGGCATTACGTACAACGATATCGAAAATTTCGTAAGCAATGACATTCCGATTGTCAGTATCGACAGGCACTTCAACAAGAAAATCACATGCGTTACTTCGGACAATTATGAAGGTGGACGTCTGGCGTTAAGGGAACTTGTCAAAGCGGGAGCCCAAAAACCGGCTTTTATGGGAAGTGTTACATCCGTTTTCAGCGAAACGATGAATCGGAGAGAAGGTTTTATTCATGAAGCCAAAGCAATGGGAGTCGACTATGTTATATACGAAAAGCCAGACCCGGTTGTAGACGATGATGCCTATTTTGGCGAGTTTCTAAAGGAGCATCGGGATGTGGACGGCATTTTTGCCATTACCGATATGTTCGCCGCCAAATATATTGAAAGAGCAGGCAAGCAGGGCATTCGCGTTCCGGAGGATGTAAAGGTCATCGGATATGACGGCATTCAGGATCATACTTATTTCCATCCGATATTGTCAACGATCAGACAACCTGTAGAGGAGATGGCTCGTACAACGATCAGGCTGCTCTACAAAAAGATCGATGGCGAAACATTGGACAAGGAAGTTTATCGTCTTCCGGTCATCTTTAGAAAAGGCGAAACTACTTGATTAATTCCTCGAAATAAATAGTATACCCTTCAATTATTACTAGAAAAACATCAGCTGTTCCGGCTGCTTCACCGGTGGAATTACCGGATGACGTTTTTCTTATACTAAATTGGAAACGTTTCATTTTTTTTGGAAACGTTTCAAAAATAAAATGCATTCTGTAAAGAAAGGGAGTATGAGGATGAATTCAAGAGATTTTGGGGGAGATCAGCCCCTGATCAAAGAAAATCGTAAAACTTGGAGTCGAGTCAAACGCGACTATGAACTGTATCTGTTCCTGCTGCCGATCATTCTGATTTACCTCCTGTTCAAGTACTATCCGATGTACGGAGTACAAATTGCATTTAAGGATTTTTCGCCGAGTCAGGGAATTTGGGGCAGCGAATGGGTAGGGTTCCGACATTTTATTGATTTTTTCAATTCATATAACTTTTGGACGATCATAGAAAACACGCTAACACTTAGTTTTCTATCACTTGTGTTCAGCTTCCCTGCCCCAATTATTATCGCGATTATGCTGAATCAGATGTTAGGCAAGCGATACAAGAAATTTATCCAGACGGTCATATATGCACCGCACTTTATTTCTACTGTTGTCCTCGTCGGTATGCTCCATGTTTTTTTATCGCCAAACAGCGGGATCGTGAACCACATTATTACCTGGTTCGGTGGAGACCCCATTCTATTCATGGCTGACGAGGGATGGTTTCGTCCTTTGTACATTTTGTCAGGGATATGGCAAGAGACTGGTTTTGCCACGATTATTTACCTGGCTGCCCTTGCCGGGGTTAATCCCGAGCTGCATGAAGCTGCGATTGTGGATGGAGCAAGTAAATGGAAGCGTGTATGGTACGTTGACATTCCGTCCATCTTGCCGACCATTGTCATCCTGCTCATTCTCGCACTCGGGAACGTCATGAGCATTGGTTTCGAGAAAGCATTTCTTATGCAAAGCGATCTGAACTATGCCACCTCGAATATCATTCCAACCTATGTATATGAATTGGGGATTCAGAAGGCGCAGTACAGCTTTTCTACCGCAGTGGGACTGTTTAATTCTGTCATCAATATCATCCTGATTGTCATCGTCAACCGGATCGCCAAAAAATTAACCGAAACCAGTTTGTGGTAGGGGGGATTCACTGTGAACCAATTTTTGAAGAGAAAAACCAGAGGGGACGCATGGTTTGACGCTATCAACTATTTTTCTTTGACCGTAGTTATGCTGATTGTTTTATTTCCGCTGTATTTTGTACTGATCGCTTCATTCAGTGATCCCAATCTGATTTATTCGGGGGAAGTATGGCTATTTCCAAAGGGCTTCACGCTCGATGGCTATGAACGAATATTCAGTGACTCTTCCATATGGATCGGATATGCCAACTCTTTGTTGTATGCGGGTTTAGGAACCTTGATCGGAGTAGGTGTTACCGTATTTGCAGCTTATCCGTTAGCCCGAAAGAATCTGGTTGGAAGATCGGCCATCATGTGGTTTTTACTGATCACCATGTTTTTTAGCGGCGGGTTGATCCCTACGTATTTGTTAATCAAGGATCTTCATATGCTTAACACGATTTGGGCACTTGTGATCCCCGGTGCTGGCGGCATAATGAATGTCATTATTGTAAGGACTTTCTTTCAGTCCTCCATCCCGGATGAAATGTGGGAAGCCGCTTCGATTGACGGTTGTTCAAATACCAGATTCTTTTGGAGCATTGTATTGCCTTTATCCAAGTCAATATTAGCCGTCATGGTGCTGTATCATGTCGTCGGGTTTTGGAATGGATTCTTTGACGCTTTGATCTATTTAAACGACGAAAATAAATATCCGCTACAACTGGTGCTTCGCAATATTCTCGTCCAGAATCAGGTAAACTCCGGCATGATGGTAGATGTGGAATCCTATGCGGCAAAGATGCGCGTAACGGAACTGATCAAATATGGTGTCATCATGGTATCCAGTCTGCCGCTGCTGATTTTGTATCCTTTCCTGCAGAAGTACTTTGTCAAAGGCGTAATGATCGGCTCGATCAAGGGATGAGGTTGTCATGGTACTTGAAAGGGGGGATGTCCATCAGTTTCGATATATCACTACAGAAGAAGGTCAAAGAAAGGTATCTAGCTTGTGCAATGATCTAAAGGGAGGTTATGTACGATGAAATCTGTATTCAAAAGAGCGGGAATTCTTATGCTGGCCGGAGCGTTTGCACTGAGTGGATGTTCAGGAGGCGGTGGAGGCTCCAAGAATCAGTCGGAAAATTCCAATCAGGCTGCTAGTTTCAACAAAACGGGGCTGCCGATTGTGGATGAACCGGTAACGTTAAGGATGGTATCCCCGAAAGCTGCTTTGGCACCGGAGTACTCGCAAATGGAAATTTTCAAGAAGCTGGAAGAGCAAACCAACGTTCAGATCGAGTGGGAGAACATTCCGGATACCGACTTTACCGAGAAGAAAAATTTGCTGCTGGCCAGCGGAGATTTACCTGACGCTTTTTATGGAGCCGGATTCTCGGATTACGAGCTGGTTAATTACGGCACAGACGGAACGATCCTTCCGCTGGAGGATTTAATCGATCAATATGCGCCTAATCTGAAAGCGCTTTTAGAACGCAGACCTGACATCAAATCCTCGATCACAGCACCGGACGGGCATATTTACGGGCTGCCTTCGTGGGAAGAGAACAACCTTGGATCAAACCCTTTCTTTCACGTCATTAATAAAAAATGGCTCGACAAACTGGGCCTGAAAATGCCGCAAACATTGGATGAATACACGGAAGCATTAGTTGCCTTTAAGACACAGGATCCAAATGGTAACGGCAAAGCCGATGAAATTCCGTTAAGCTTTATGCACATGCAGTGGTGTATGGATATTGCTGGCATATTCGGAGCTTTCGGACTTCCGGATAATATGGAACATCGGGTCGTGCGCGACGGAAAAGTGATCTTTACCGCTACGCAACCTGAATATAAGGAAGCATTGAACTATTTTCATGAAAAATGGTATAAGCAGGGCCTGATTGACCCTGAATCGTTCACCCAGGACGCCGCTCAGTACCTGGCCAAAGGGAAGACAACAGTCGAAACGCTCGGCTCCTATATCTGGTGGGAAGTCGACGAGGTGGTCGGAACGGAGCGAAGCGAAGATTATGCTTTACTGTCTCCGCTCAAAGGACCGGACGGGGATCAATTGATCGGTCGCGGCAATGGTGGCGGTCCAGGGCGCGGCGCTTTCGTGATTACAAAAGAGAACCAGAATCCGGAAATCACAATGCGTTGGATCGATCAGCAGTATGAACCGTACATGGCTGCTCAAATCCACTGGGGTCCGCTGGATATCGTATTTAAGAAGGACGAGAATGGAAAGTTGGTAAACCTGCCGCTTCCGGAAGGAACATCCGCAGGCGAATTCCGTCAAAAAGTGGCTCCAGGAGCGGGCGGCCCTGGCGTCATTACCATCGAAGACTTGGGGAAAGTAGTTGATTTGGAGCCTAGAGCCCAACAGCGAGTTGAAGATTTGGAGAAATATTACGATCCCTATATGGAAGAGGAAAACTATCCGAGTATCTTCTTTGAGCCGGAGGAACTGGACAAAATCAATAGAATTGAGCCCGAATTGATTAAATATGTAAATACCCAACGAGGAAAATTCATTGTTGATGGCGGCGTGAATGAACAGTGGGACAGCTATTTGAAGAACCTGGAGAAGATGGGATTGAACGAATTGATGGAGATCTATCAAAATGGGCTGGATCGTTATAACGCAAATTTAAACAAATAAATAATCAAGCGTTGGGTGGGGAGAATCTGTGCTTAATGTAATAGCTGACGAGGGAGTATTGATAGACTTATAAGTTGCTGAATTTACCAATGCTGGCGGTACGTTAATAACAATACGGAAAGGGGCTCTTCAGTCTGTGCCGACGACAGATGAAATTAATAAGATAATGCAGTTAAATAAACAGCATGTGAATAATGGATCTAGACCGGGATTTCATTTTTCGCCTCCATCTCATTGGATGAACGATCCGAACGGATTAGTCTATTACGAGGGAGAATATCATCTGTTTTATCAACATCATCCCTATAGCAATACATGGGGGCCAATGCACTGGGGCCATGCCGTAAGTCGAGATCTGATTCATTGGCAGCATGAACCTGTTGCTCTTTTCCCGGACGAACATGGAGCTATTTTTTCCGGATGCTGTGTGGTTGACTTTAACAACAGTAGTGGATTTTTCGAAGGTGCTCATGGATTGGTTGCGATCTTTACCCATGCGGATACATGTCCAGAGACCGAACAGCCGCGCCAGCGGCAAAGCTTGGCTTACAGCAGTGATAATGGAAGGACCTGGCACAAATATAAGGGGAATCCGGTGCTTGCCGAACCTGCTCTGGCAGACTTCCGGGATCCGAAGGTGTTCTGGCATTCGCAAAGTGAGCAGTGGGTCATGACGATTGTCGCGGGAGATCATGTTCGGTTTTATGGATCGAAAAACTTGCGTGAATGGTCACTAACAGGGGAGTTCGGTCAAGAGGAAGGCTCGCATGATGGCGTTTGGGAATGCCCGGATCTCTTTGAATTGTCAATCGATAACAGTGGGCGTTCCAAATGGGTACTTGTCATTAGCATTGGGGATAACCCTTCCTGTCCGGAAGGATCACGCACGCAATATTTTATCGGAGAGTTTGACGGAAATACCTTCATCAACGACAATCCTGCGGATCATATCATGTGGCTGGATTATGGTCGGGACAACTATGCAGGGGTCACCTGGTCGGATATGCATGAACTAGACGGCCGTCGCGTGATCATTGGCTGGATGAGTAACTGGAAATATGCCAACGAGACGCCTACGGGAGACTGGAGAGGCGCCATGACGCTGCCTCGTTCCTTGTCCTTAACCAATCGGGATGAGGGTATCGTATTAACCCAAATGCCTGTCCAGGAAATAGAGCAGCTTCGAAAAGAATCGATAAGCTGGTCTGATACCACGGTTACTCCGGATGTCCCATTTAGGCTAAAGACAAAGGATGATCTACTGGAGATCGAAGCGGATATCGATATTAGATCTGCGGGCGAGGTTCTTATCAAAATGCAATCGTCCGAGCAGAGTGAGACCATCATAGGATATGATCCTGGGCGCCAATGGCTTTTCATCGACCGATCCAAATCGGGCATAACGGACTTCCATCCTTCGTTTGCATGTCAGCATGGAGTTAGGCTGTTTCCGGAAAACGGGAAAATTAAGCTACATATCTGGCTAGATCGCAATTCGGTTGAAGTGTATGCGAATGAAGGCCTGGTTGTGCTGACGGATCAAATTTTTCCGGATGCCCCGGTGGATCATATTTCAATAAGTACGGAATCAGGGCAGTTTGTACTGAATTCGCTGTATGTCCATGCACTTCAGTCCATTCATATTTCAAATAACAACACAGGAAACACATCGAGGAGGGATGAATCGTGAACCAAATACCCGACAATCAGGGTTTGATTATGTCTTGGGCCTTCGATGAAGGAACCGGGACCAGCACGATGGAGAGCGTCTCTCAAGATCGGAATGATATTCAATACGTATTTAATCAAGCGGAGTTTACCGAACCGTGCGATCCGCAGTGGAGACAGGGAGTTTTGGGAAGCGGCCTCCTGTTTGACGGTTACTCGACTAGCATTGCTCATTCATTCAAAAAAGAGGGAGATTCGAAGCGCGAGCCGGAATATCGGTCAGCGTTAAGTATCGGAGTATGGGTAGCGCCACGCTCCTATGAATGGGGAGATGGGGGCAAGTTGTCCGCCATTGTGAATCGCTACAACATGGATCGCAAGCAGGGTTATCTGCTGGGCATGTTTCGTCACGGTACCTGGTCCTTCCAAGTCGGTCTGGAAGGGGGGAGCTGGAAGGAAGTTTGGTCGTCGGACGGCCATGAACTGCCTAAGAATGTGTGGTCTTATGTGAGTGCCGTGTTCGATGGGGACCAAGGGGAAATGAAGCTGTATTTGAATGGCAATGAAATCGCTTCGGCCGTCTTGCCTCGTGGTTCCCGCTTGGCCGAGGCTGTGGACGAGGATCTGCTCATCGGCAAAAACAATCACTGCAGCCTGCTGGCGGGAGTATTCAGCCTGCACATGTTTAGCGGTATCATCGATGATCTCAAGATTTATAATCGGCCTCTGAGCGCGGACGAGGTGGCCGCTTCCTATCGGCATGTGCTGGACACCGCCCATGGAGGAAGCCATCCACAATTAACGTATGATGAGATCAAGCTGGATCGGACGCCTCTGCTGCAGGATCGGCACAGACCACAATATCATGTTAGCCCGCCGGCCCATTGGATGAATGAACCCCACGCGCCGATCTATTTTGACGGACAATATCATTTATTTTATCAGCACAACCCGCTCGGACCGTTCTTTCATCAGATCCACTGGGGACATTGGGTAAGCAAGGACCTGGTACATTGGCGGGATCTTCCCGTGGCCCTAGCACCCGAAAAAGATCAACTCGCACCGGACGGGATTTGGTCTGGTAGCGCGACATATGACGCAGAAGGCCTGCCTGTCTTGTTCTTTACGGCGGGCAATGACAGTGCTTCGCCGAATCAGAGCGTGGCGCTTGCCCGAAGCACCTATTCCAGGGATGGAGATCCGGATCTGGTTCAATGGGTCAAACATCCGGAGCCGTTGATTGTACAGAAGAAGGGCATGGGCTTATTCGGAGATTTCCGGGATCCATTCGTGTGGAAGGATGATGACGGTTGGCTTGCCTTGGTCGGGTCCGGGATCGAAGGCGAAGGTGGAGCAGCGCTGGCATTTTCGTCGCAGGATATGCTGAATTGGATGTACAAAGGGCCATTATTTAAAGCGGAGATTCAGAAGTTCCCTTATCTTGGACCGATCTGGGAGCTGCCCGTGCTTCTTCCACTTGGCAGCGATAAACAGGGAGTGAACAAGCATCTTTTACTGGTCAGCCCTGTGGGACAAGGAGCGGATGTCGAGGTATTCTACTGGATTGGGCAGCTCGATAAACAAAACCTTTCGTTTATTCCAGATCAAGAGGAGCCGGAACTGATTGATGTCGGTGATTTCCATTTTACCGGCCCGAGCGGCATGGTGGATCCGAAGACCGGCAGAATGATCATATTTACAATAGCCCAAGGCGACCGGACGTCTGAGCTTGAATATCAATCGGGCTGGGCTCATAACGGTGGCTTGCCTCTCAGCGTGTATTTGCGGGATGACGGACGGCTGGGAATCGAGCCGATTCAAGAGCTTCAATCCTTGCGTGGTGCCAAACGGCTAGCGCTCCGGGACAAATCATTGGCTGAGGCTAATGAACTGCTTCAGGATGTTCAAGGCGACATGCTTGAGATTCAAGTGGAACTGGAGCCGGGCAGTGCCAGCCAACTCGGAATCAAAGTCCGGTGTACGCCGGATGGAGAAGAAGAAACGCTGCTATATTATGATTTAAATGAAGCTAAGCTCCTAGTTGATCGGAGGAAAACAACGCTGCATCCGGGAGAAAGGTGTAACGGGGTTCAGGGAGGTCAACTGGAGCTGCTGGGTGAGAATCTGAAACTTCACATCTATTTGGACCGATCCATGGTTGAAGCGTATGCCAACGGATTGAAAAGCTTGACGACCCGTGTATATCCAAGCCGTAAGGATGCTCTAGGACTTGAGATCTGGGGCGATGGGGAACCGCTGGTTAAGTCCATGGAAATATGGGATATGCGATCCATATGGTAACGTGACCGCCTAGGCGCACCTTACTTACCGTATGGGTAATGTAACTAACATTTAGGCCACTTACCACCCATGGGGATGGAAACGCTTCATTAACGCCTCTCTTACTTCATGACTATGCATCCTTGTATACGGAGAGCCATTTCAAAATTGCGTATGAATGTTTGCATGAATAAGAAATGACGAAGGAGGCTCGTTGATGAGAGAAGCCAAAAGAAACAAAGGATAGATCTCCAGAATGGTTATAGGGGTGATGGTTCTTCAGCTTATAGCTCCCGGAATCTCGGCCGCAGCCGAATCCAAGGTTAATGTTGAGGAAACACTCAGTCCACAGGTGAACATGGGATTGTCGGTTACGGATGAGGTCCATCATATTCCCAAGGCTGACGAGGGGCTGTCCGTTACGGATACAGTCTATCAAATCCAAAATCCAAGCTTCGAAACTGGGGATATGTCAGGCTGGACGGTTGTCAGAGGTCAAGCGTTTGGTCAGGACAGCGTATCGAATGAAACAACCTGGTGGGCGGAACAAATCCCGTACCATCAGGAAGGTACTTATCATCTAAACGGCTGGAAGCATGACGAGGCTGCGACCGGTGTGCTTCGTTCCAGCACATTCGAGCTGGGCGGCAGCGGCTGGATCAGTTTCAAGCTTGGCGGTGCCAAAAATCCAAACAAAGCATATGTAAATATCGTGGAAGCCCAGACGGGGCAGGTTATCGCTCGGTATGGCAATAGCGCCTTCGCTGACGTTGGCTTCCCGAATCCCGATCAGGGCTTGCGGCTTGCCAATATGGAGCAATATAAGGCAGATATTTCCGAATATTTGGGCAAGAAGCTGTACGTGGAGATCGTCGATAATGCAACCACGGACTGGGGAGTGGTATTTGCAGACGCATTCTTCATGTATCATGAATCCGAGCCGGCTGAAGGAATTATAGCCACGGATATCAAGCCGGATTTCAAACGCTATCAAATCGAAAATCCCAGCTTTGAAACCGGGAACTTAACAGGCTGGAGGGTTGTAGAAGGAGAAGCGTTTGGTCCGAACAGCGTGTCGGACGAAACCACCTATTGGGTTGAACAAATCCCGTATAACCAGGAAGGCACATATCATTTAAACGGATTGAAGTATAACGAGACTGCGACAGGTAAGCTTCGTTCCAGCACCTTCGAGCTGGGCGGAACAGGCTGGATTACCTTCAGACTGGGCGGAGGCAAGCATACGGATCAAGTGTATGTGAACGTCATCAATGCGGACACAGGTCAACTGATTGCCAGGTACGGCAACACCGAATTTAACGAGTCCGGCTTCCCGTATCCGGCACAGGGCCTGAGACTCGCCAATATGGAGCAATATAAAGCCGATCTCTCCAAGTATATCGGGAAGAAGCTGTATGTGGAGATCGTCGATAATGCAACCACGGACTGGGGAGTGGTATTTGCAGACGCCTTCCACACCTACAATGAACTCGTGCCGGAAGAAGGAGTCATGGCAGAAAACATCATCCCGATCGAACTCACAAACCGCAGTTTTGAAACCGGGAATTTGGATGGGTGGACAGCTGAGGGAAATGCCTTTCAAGTGACCCAAGAAGCTCAAGCCGGTAAAGAAGGAAACTTCTTCGCCAAATCCTCTGCGGAAGGACAAGGCTCCATTACCTCCAATACTTTCACCCTTCAGGGAACCGGAAGCATTACCTTTACTGTTTTGAATATCGAAAATCCGGAGGACGCCTTCGTCGCACTTTATGATGCGGGTACGAATGCATTGCTTGAAAAGATCGGGGATGTCAGTGCGAACGAGAAAATTACCTGGGAAATACAGGAACACTATAATAAGAAGCTCTATGTCAAGGTTGTCGATCAATCCAACCAAGCAAGTATTGCGGTTGACGCTTTTCAAGCTCATGGTTTCGGGACCATTTTTTATATGAGTCTTGATGAAGGCGCAGGAAAGAAGGCGCTTGAGGAAGTAAGCAATCTGGAGCACAATGTGAACTATGTATTTAACAACGCCAGATACATGGCCTCGAAGGAGCCGAGATGGACTCCGCGCGGAGTAAAAGGCGGCGCCTTGTTGTTCGATGGATATTCGAATGATATTGAGGTGAATACAAAGGATACCATTCCTGTAAGCGATGCGTTCACGCTTGAAGCTTGGGTCGCCCCACGCACCTACGAATGGGGAGACGGGAACAAGCTCTCTGCGATTGTAAATCAGTCCGATCAGGATAAAGCGGAAGGCTTCGCGCTTGGCATGTACCGGCACGGCACATGGTCGATGCAGGTCGGGATCGGCGGCCAGTGGATTCAAGTATGGGTGAAGGATCATCCGCTCGAAAAATACAAGTGGAATTATGTGGCCGCTACCTTCGACAAGGAAGAAGGAATGATTAAGTTATATCTAAACGGCGAGGAAGTGGCTTCCCAGGCAACACCAGTCAACGTTCCGATCACACCATCTGCGGCAAGCCTGATTATCGGTAAAAACAATAAACCGGTAGAGTTGGCAGGCTTGTTCTCCTACAATATGTTCAGCGGACTCATCGATGAAGTGAAGCTGCAGAACAAAGCCCTTACCGCTCAGGAGCTGCTAGCTGAATATGACAAGGTGAAGTCACTTCATGGCGGAGAGGTTCCGGAAATTCCAAATGGCGATATTGATGAAGACCCTAGTGTATTCGACGGTGATCAGCACCGTCCGCAGTACCATGCGATGCCTCCGCAAAACTGGATGAATGAAGCGCATGCACCGATTTATTATAACGGCAAATACCATTTATTTTATCAGCATAACCCCCAGGGTCCATTTTGGCATCAAATCCACTGGGGACATTGGGTTAGTGACGATATGGTTCACTGGGAAAATGTGAGGCCTGCTCTTGCCCCCGAAGCGGGCACCCTTGATCCGGACGGCGCATGGTCAGGCAGTGCAGCGTATGATCGAGACGGAAATCCCGTTCTCTTTTATACCGCCGGCAATGACTCCCTGTCCCCCAACCAAAGAACAGGACTGGCGACTCCGGCGGATTTGTCCGACCCCAATTTAGAGCAATGGGTGAAATATCCTGAACCGGTAACAGAGCAGAACGGGAATGGCATCCATAACGAGTTTCGGGACCCATTTGTATGGTACGACGAAGAGGTAGATAAGTGGTACCAGTTAGTGACGTCCGGCCTTGAGGACTTTAGCAGCGGCACAGCTTTGGTGTATGTGTCTGATTACATGTACAATTGGGAGTATAAGGGGCCTTTATACGTTAGTGACAGAAGCCAGTATCCAGAGTTGGGTACAGTATGGGAACTGCCCGTATTATTGCCGTTAGGCAAAGACAGTACGGGCAAGCAAAAGTATATTTTTATGATTAATCCCCATGAAAAACCGGAGCAAGTGCCTCCGGCGAACGATGTGCAAAGAGATGTTGAGGTCTTTTACTGGGTAGGCACCTGGGACCGGGAACACTTCAAATTTATACCTGATCAAGAAGCACCCTCCAAAATGGATGTGGGTGATGGTTATTTAACCGCAGAGAGCGGTATGGTCACACCTGACGGAAGAACGGTCGTTTACTCCATGGTGCAAAACGTAAGAACACCGCAGGCTGAATATCAAGCCGGATGGGCTCATAACCTGGCACTGCCCGTTTCCCTAAGCCTGGACGACCAGGATCAATTGCGCATAGAGCCCATTCAAGAATTGCAGAGTCTCCGGGGAGATAAGGTGGTTGATTTCTCGGACAAAAATTTGGCTGCCGCCAATCAATTGATTCAAAATGTCAAAGGCGACATGCTGGAGATTGTGATGGAAATTGATCCAGGCGAAGCCCAGAAATTCGGTCTCAAAGTGCGGCGCTCCGATATCGGCCAAGAGGAAACGCTGATTTACTATGACAAGACGAACGGGACCTTTAATGTGGATCGGACCAAGAGCAGCATTGATCCGGATGTGCGCGTGGACGGTATTCAAGGAGGGTACGTAGATCTTGACGGAGAGAACCTGAAGCTGCATATCTTCCTCGATCGCTCGGTTGTTGAAGCCTTTGCCAATTACAAGAAAAAGCTGACAACCCGCGTCTATGTAGGCAGATACGACTCCTTAGGCTTGCAGGTCTGGGGCGACAACAATATAACGGTCAAGTCGATGGAAGTATGGAATATGAATGCTTTGACGGGCGAACCGGCTGCTCCGGTCGATGTGCCTGACAACTGGGAGAACTCCGTATACACCGATATTACGGACCTGCCTAACCATGATTTTGCTACAGGCGACTTAACAGGCTGGATAACGGAAGGAGACGCCTTCCAGAATGTCCATGTGACCGATACCCAGTTTTTCTGGGACACGATTTATTTCAATCCGTCGCATAAAATTCCAGGAGGCTATCATTTGTGGGGCTTCAATGAGGAAGCCGGCGGCGACAGTTTAACGGGAGCGCTTAAATCACAGAACTTCATCCTTGGCGGGAACGGTAAACTCAATTTTCTGGTCAGCGGAGGGCGCGATATCGATAAACTTTATGTTGCGCTGGTCCGGGTATCGGACGGCAAAGAGTTATTCAAAGAAACCGCCACCAATTATGAAGAGTATCAACGGAAGATTTGGGATGCGTCGGCGTATATCGGCGAGGAGCTATACATCAAGGTGGTTGACCAATCCTCAGGCGGTTTTGGACATATTAACATCGATGACTTCAATGTACCTGTTAAGGTGAATAACCCTACTAATCTAAATAATCCCACCATTTCAATTGATCCAGCCGGTCCTAGCAGCCCTCCGAATAACTCTGCGGTCACCGCATACAAACCGAGCAAGTCAGAGCAACTTGTCATTCGAAATGGAGAAGGAATAAATGCAGGTGCGGTTCCCGGTCAGAACAGCGGCCAACGATGAAAAGAACGCTCTGAAGATCAGAGAGTGATGCAGAGATCGAAGTTCCCACAGAGATATTGAAGGATTTGCAGGGAATGGATAAGCGTGCCGGAAGCAAGAATAAAGCGGATTTATCCGCTTTAGGAGAGGTCTATGACTTCAGATTATCTATAATGGAGGCAGTATGGAGAAGATCAACAGGTAAGAAAGAGGGGAGTATACAGTATGACTCAAGCCAATCAAGAGCAGCAATCTTATTTATATAAGGACCTTGTGAGAAGACTGTATGACTTTGAATCGCAGGCGGGTGAGAAATCGGGGTGCTTCTCAAGCTTTGACCGAAGTTCTGTTTATAATGCCCAGACCGGCTTATACGAGAATTGGGGAGCCAATGATGACGGAGGGGGCTTCATTCGTAAGGAAGGGGACAGCATCGTCGCTATGGAACTCGGCGGTCCTGGCGTGATCTGGAGATTCTGGTCTGCGCTTCCGGAGGATGGACATATCCGGATTTACATTGATCATGCCGATACCCCTGTAATCAATCAGCCCTTCCGGGATTATTTTGAAGAATTCAACCAGGAAGGGCCCCCGGCCAATTTTCCGAATCTGTCGCCTACATTATCCCGCGGAAGAAACAACTTCATTCCGATCTCCTTTCAAAAACATTGCAAGGTGCTGTTGGATAAAGGTTGGGGCGCTTATTACCACATCACTTATACTTCATTCCCTTCCGAAGTCAAACTGCCGTCTTTTGATGGTAACATCGACAAGGAGTCAGCTATTGCACTGGCCGAAGCGGATCGGGTATTACAGCAAAGAGGAATCGATTCTTCCTTGAATACGGAAGGGTCTTTCCTCGAGAACGTTACGGTATCCGTACCACCAGGGGGCAAGGCTGTGCTTTTTGATAAACAGGGGGCCGGCGCTATCTCCATGATCCGGATCAGGACTGACCTTGGACGAAAGAGCGAGGAACAGCAGCGGATCTTGGCTAGGCAATTGGCCATCTCAATGAAATGGGACAATGAAGTTGATCCCTCCGTATGGGCTCCACTGGGTGATTTTTTTGGAAGCGCTCCCGGCATCAAGCCTTACCGCTCTCTGCCTCTGGGTATGAATGAACATGAAATGTACAGTTATTGGTACATGCCGTTCTCGGAAGGTGCCAGGATCGAAATTGAAAATGATGGAACGCAGCCGTGTGAGATCTCAGCTGATATCCGTTATTTTCCCTTGACAGCATCTCATACTTGCGATCTCCTGCGTTTTCATGCGAAATGGCACCGGGACGATTATCTGGATCTGGACGTGGGGCGCTTCAAGGAAGGCGGGGATCGCTGGCCGGATTGGCCTCTGCTGCTGACGAAAGGGCGGGGAAGGTTCTGCGGCGTTCATCTTCACGTGTACAATACCTGGGAGAAACCCAATAAGGAAGCCGAAACCTGGTGGTATGGGCGTTGGGATCGAAAAACGATTGATTGGTGGTGGGGAAGAAGGGGACGAGAAATTTTTCGTGGATGGCGAATCCTTCCCGTCCACTTTCGGAACGGGCAGCGAGGACTATATTGGCTATGCCTGGGCGGCTGAG
This sequence comes from Paenibacillus sp. PvP094, assembly GCF_040546835.1. Lineage (NCBI taxonomy): Bacteria > Bacillati > Bacillota > Bacilli > Caryophanales > Paenibacillaceae > Paenibacillus > Paenibacillus sp. PvP094. The sequence goes on from NZ_JBEPOM010000001.1 coordinate 5,211,879, forward strand.
CCTCCCTTCCCGATGTTTGACAGTGCTTTCGCCAGTCAGCCGTTTATCGAATTGGATGCGAACGGACATACCTCGGTTAGCCGATTTCATATTTGTGATAACATTCCCTTCATGAACTCCTTCGAGGGATTTATTGAGAAATATAAAGAGAATCAATGGGGCCTAAATAACCAATGTTTGTATGCCTCCACGGTTTATTGGTATCAGGAGCGGGGCACAAGCGATGAGTATAGGCCCGTTTCGCTCAATGACCGCTTAGTTACTTTAAACACCAGGAGGGATGAAAAATGAAGGAATTTTTCTATCGGCCGGATAACGCATGGGTAGGAGACGTTATTCCATATTATGAAGACGGGGAGTTTAAGCTGTTCTATCTGCACGGATGGAGAGATAACTACCGGGAGGGCCTCGACCACGGCTGGTATCTTGTCGGAACGAAGGATTTTGTGAATTATCGGGAAGAAGGAGCTTGCAAGATCGAAGGCGGGACCGGTCACATTTTGAAAGTGGACGGCATCTACCATATGTTCTATTGCATATTCCCTGAAGGCAAGCAGTTGGTATGTCATGCGATAAGTAGAGACTTCAAGACCTGGGAGGCAATCCCTGAGGATACCTTTACCGCTGACGACCACATATATGAGCTATCCGATTGGCGTGACCCCTTCGTATTCTGGAATGAAGAGGAAGGCCAGTACTGGATGTTGCTTGCAGCGATGGCAAAAGGGCCAACTAATCGAAAAGGATGCACCGCGCTGCTGTCATCCAAGGATCTTAAAGCTTGGGAGTACCGCGAGCCCCTGTACTCGCCAAATCTGCACGTGGGGGCTCACGAATGTCCCGATTTGTTTCGGATCGGGGATTGGTGGTATTTGATCTACTCTTCTTATACCGGACGATTTGCGACCTTTTACCGGATGAGCCGTTCCCTGGAAGGCCCTTGGATTACTCCAAAGGAAGATACCTTCGACGGTCGTGCCTACTATGCTGCCAAATCCGTTTCAGACGGTGAGAAGCGCTATCTGTTTGGATGGAATCCGACGAAGAATGACGATTTATTCGGCTGGAATCCGCCGAAGTCCCTTGGCAAGGATTACGACACTTGGGACTGGGGCGGGAATCTGATTGTGCATGAAATCGTTCAACGGGCGGATGGCACCCTTGGCGTAAAAGTACCGGAAACGGTTGATGCCGCTTTTGCGAAAACGCTGCCTGTTCAATTCAATGGTATTATTGGAGAGTGGGAGTTCGCAGACGGATCGATCTCTTGCGAGTCACCGTATAGGTTTGCCGGTTGTACAACTCCGGAAGATTTACCCGATCAATGTAAAATATCGGCTATAGTCTCATTCACTGAACAAACTCAAGGTGTTGGGTTCATGCTCCGGACAAAAGACACTCTGGATGAGGCCTATTATGTCACGCTGGAACCACAGCGGAACCGCATTACCTTTCGGGGGGCGATTATGCAGTCGGAAGAAGGGGGGAAGACGTTCCCTTATGAGGTTGAGCTGGAACGCCCCGTTCAGCTTGTTCCCAATCGTCCTTATGAAATCAAAGTTTATATTGACCATTCGATATGCGAAATTTACTTAGACGATGAAATTGCGATGAGTGCCAGAATGTATGATATTCTTCAAGGGAAGCTGGGCTTGTTCGTCAGTCAAGGCAGTGCTCAACTCAGCAATGTGAAAATCGCAATCAGAGAATAATATGGAAAAAGTCGAGCATGGGACCCCATAAGAGTTCTTTGCTCGACTTTTTGAAGTAAACTCTCGGAGGGCATTCCGAAATTAGATGGTTCGCCAAACCATTAGTTCTGTCGGAAATACTTCATCGAAAGGTGTAGTGCAATGACCATCCGTTTCGATAGATTTGATCATCAGCTTGGCAGTGGCTTCGTCAAATCGTTTATCGGATATAGGGGATATGTCATTTAAGCAAAATAATGCTTGAGGCAGGACATCCATACAATAAAAAAGAAATCAGCTGATCAAGAATCGGCAATGGTCATTAACGGGTTTGGTTTTGGGCTAGTTTGAATCGTCTAAAACTGTCGAGGGACAAGAACATGGTCCCATTGAAGTCGCTATTTTAGCGGCTTTTTTATTTTATCGGTACAAGTTCTTGTCTCGAGCCAAGGACAAGAACATAGTCCAATTACCAATTAGATGTACATCTAATCGTCATCTTGCCCTTCAATTCATTAAACTAACGGGCAATAACGAACCATATGAAGCAGGGTAATAGTGCTTTGATTTTTGTAATTACAATGTATTGACATTGTAATTACGACTGGATTACAATAAGCATATTCAGGCTAAGGGGGAATGAATTAAATGGATACGAATTTACAAATACGAATATCAAAAGACATGAAAGAAAGTTTCCAGCAGGTTGCTAAGGATAATAATAAAGATACCTCGTCACTAGTGCGTGATTGGATTTCGACGTATATATCTGAACATCAGCGAGTTGATGAAGAAATAGCAGCTGAGCTATATATGGCAGGGTACCAATTACAAGAAGCGCTTGGCGGGAGAGGAAACGTAAGCAATGAGTTTGCAAAACAATTGCAGGAATATTCCTTAACCAATCAGAAAGAATTCACACAGCGGATACTAACCACCTACATGGACCTTGATCTGACAATTCCTTCATGTCTATCGAAAACGTATAAAGGGTTCGCTTTTTCTCAAATGTTTTTGTTGGGCTTAATTGGGGAAAAGCCGAAAGAGAGTTTTTAGGTGAATAACTTAATTAATGGATCAACCTTTAAACTAACGGGAAACGATAGCATTATAAAATCAGAGACCACCCGTCCAAAGGGTGGTCCTGATTAAGCTAACGGGAAACGTTAATTCAATAGCAAGGAGCAGTTTACCGGTTGGAAGCAAGTTTTTAGAAAAGCCTGTATTTACATCGAGAAGAGTGATTGGTCTCGCTCCATACTACACCTAATTTTTTGCGTGCTAAGGAAATGCGAGAAGGTACATGAGAATAGATAATAATGTGTAGGTCAGTTTATAAAAGTCACTTAATAAAGAGCGTGATGATTAGCGTCAAGCGATCATATGTTAAACGCTCGGTAAAGAATACGATCAAACATTCTATCCGACAAGATTCTTCTTACGAGTATAACCGGTCTGGCGTTGCCCGCTACGTATCTTGTTTTCGGTTTTTTGGATCGGATCGCCTTTGAAACCAAGTGTGCAATCCGAGTAGGAGGATAAACAGCACCGGGTTTTTTTAAAGCTTTTATAAAAGCATCGGCCATGATACTGTATGCCGTACTCCCTGATGTTGTCTGCACATGTTCAAATACAACCTCTGCCCATTCACTATCAGTAGCCCCCGGCTCAATGATAATGACATCAATTCCAAATGGCTTAACTTCCACGCGCAGGCAATCAGAGAATCCTTCCAGAGCATGTTTTGCAGCATGATACCAGGCACCAAGTAGCGTATAAACTTTGCCGCCTGCAGACGAAGTGTTGATAATCTTCCCTGATTTTTGTCTTCTCATATAAGGAAGAACCAATTGTGTCAGACGGCTTAATCCAAAAAGATTCACTTCAAATTGTCGTCTTGCTTCCTCCAGTGGTACATCCTCAACTGCGCCATAGGCGCCGTATCCCGCATTATTGAATAAAACGTCAATTCTTCCCTGCTCCCGAATGATACGATATACACCATTACTCATGGAGGTTTCATCGGTTACATCCATTGCTATAATCCGCGCGCCTTTGGATTCAATGTCCTTCATTTGCTCTATTCGTCGGGCGGCTCCATACACTATAAACCCTTCTTGTAATAGTAACTCTACTGTGGCTTTACCTATTCCTGCCGATGCTCCTGTGACCAAAACGACCTTTTGCTCATTCCTATTCATCGCACTCGCCTCCTGGATTATTGGTAATCGATAAACCGAATGTAGACGATAATAACTGGTAAGTAACGTGACGTCACGTTACTTACCAGTTATTATAAATTGCTAAATAGGGATGCGCAAGGTTTATATGCTATAATTTTTTTCGAAGGAGGCTCTAAGTGATGGAATTTAACCGGGTAAGAAATGATGAACAGCGAAAGATCAGGATAGAACAGATAAAAAGTGCGGCGATCAAGCTTTTTGATACAGAGGAATTTCATAAAATTGACCTAGCTAAAATTGCTAATGAAACGACCTTTACACGTGGGAATTTATATAAATATATCTCTTCCAAAGAAGAGATATATCTTCTGGTAGCGCTGGATGAGATTAAGGATTGGATGCGTGACATCAGACATACTTTTGACTCTGATATGACTCATGATATTTCAAATTTTTCACGCCAGTGGGCAGAAGTTTTGTATCGGCATCCACGGTTTTTAAAGCTTGTTTCTATGCTTTTTACCATGATTGAGAGAAATGTTTCTCTCGACAGACTTGTAGATTTCAAAAAGCAATATCTTATCACTATGATTGAGGTAAACAACGTCATTAAAATCATTTTTCCTGCATGGGACGTCAAAACCATCGATAAATTCATTCAGTTGCAATCCAATTATGTGATTGGACTATTCCCTTATACATCGCCGACGCCTATCCAAAAACTAGCCATGGAACAATCCGGAATGAATTATGAAGCTATAAATTTTGTTGATGATTTTTCCGAATTTGTTACCTTTACGGCAAGTTATTTGAACAGCAAATTGCATTGAGTATATTCATCTTTCAATACCTCAAACATTGTAGGATTCTACGGGTCCTTTATGCATTAATGCCGACAGTCCCCTTAAACTAAATCGTATCACATACTGTGGTAAATCGAAGAAGGTCCATTAAGCTAACGGGAAACGTTAGCTTAATACAACTAAGAAAGCAGCGGATCAACATGATCAGCTGCTTTTGTTTAACTAACGGGCAGGTTAGTTTAAGGTCACGCGAGGTGAGCCGTATCATAAGTAGGGAAAAGCTATGAGATCAGCTCATTTACAATTAATATCATCATAACAGAGCTGTTTGTCGTTAGTGGTGGTTAGTTATGGCGTAAGCTTGGGAGCCTGACGATGGTGTGTGTTTTGCTCGTAGGAATAAGCAAGCTTAATCAAAGTTGGCTCGCTGAATGGACGTCCGAAGAAGTCCATGCCGACCGGCATATTGTCGCTCGTGAAACCTGCCGGAACCGTTACGGTAGGATAGCCGGTGAAAGAACTGAGCTTAAATCCATTGCCGATCGTCTGGTTTCCGCCAATCTCAACGATTTGTTCAGCCGAGGTTGGGAAAATAAGCGCATCGAGATCGTAGTCAGCCATCATTTTCAGAACGGCCTGTTGAGCCAGCTTTGTACGGAACAGGATGATGTCTTTGTATGCTTCGTCATCCATGGTTTCCTTAGCATTGCGGTCTTTGAGTTGCTTAGCGATGGATGTATCGAACATGCCCGTTGAGATAATATCTGATAAAGTATCATAAGGGCGGTTGGCTCCAAGTGTCTCCAGGTAATCGTTGAACTGGAACTTGAATTCCCAGTTGCTTAAGCTTTCGAAGTTGTTTATTTCTTCAAAGTTTGGAATAGCAACGTTATCAATTAGTGTCGCCCCGCTTTGCTTCAATTCGTCAATCGCATTGTCCATTACGGCATTAATTTCTTGATCGGTACCGAATACTTCCCTTACGATGCCAATCCTTGCTCCATGCAGGCCGTCCACATCCAAATAATCTGAATAGGAGTCGGGAAAATGGCCGATACCGCTTGCGGTAGTTTCGTCGTTTCGATCGTAACCAACGGTAGCATCAAGAACTGCAACTGCGTCTGCTACGGTTCTAGCAATTGGGCCACCAGTATCTTGAGTTAGAGCAAGCGGCATAATGCCGTCCCTGCTTGATAGTCCAATGGTAGGGCGAATGCCGACCAGGCTGTTGAATGAGGAAGGCACTCGGATCGAACCGCCAGTGTCGCTCCCCATCCCTACAGTTGCGAAGTTAGCAGCAATGGCAGCACCTGTCCCGCCGCTGGAGCCACCCGGTACTCTTTCCAGATTGTAAGGGTTAAGCGTTTGTCCGCCAAGCGAGCTGGACGTCGTATAGCCAAAAGCAAATTCATGCAAATTAGCCTTAGCCAAAATAATCGCGCCAGCTTCTTTTAGTTTTTTCACTTGGTAAGCGTCATCGGATGGAATGCTGTCCTTCAGTGCCAGAGAGCCACCGGTTGTTGGCATATCCATTGTATCGAAGTTGTCCTTCAGGATGACGGGGATACCGTGTAGTGGTCCGCGCGCTCCTTGTTTCTTTCGTTCTTCGTCAAGCTTTCTTGCAAGCTCGATGGCATCCTCATTAATTGTGATAATCGAATTAAGCTTCGGACCATTGTCGTCGTATTTCCCAATTCTGTCCAAATAAAGCTCTACAAGCTCTTCTGAGTTCAATCTACCAGACTTAAGCGCGTCCTGGATTGAGGTGATTGAAGCCTCTATTGGACTAAACGGCTGTAAATATTGATAGAGTCGATAGGCAACGATAGCCGCTTCAGAGTATGTGAGCGTTTGGCCGAAGCCATATCTGCTCGAGGATATTCCTTTCATAATTCCTGATGTTGCAATGACTTCAATGGAGGGTTGGTAGGTGCTGTCTTTCACATCAAGAAAAGAGATATCTTCCGAAAAAGGTACATCTATAATTTGGTCTAGTAAAATGGCTGCATTCTCTCGTTTGATTTCGGTGGAGCCTAATTTATTTATGATGTCTTGATCATAACCCGCCGCATCTGCTGCTTCGTTTAACAATTGTACGAGTTCATTTGCTTGTACTGCGCTTTTTCCGTTAGAGGACGTGAGGAAGTCGCTCGGTGCCCACTTAGCTGAAACAAATTCATTTAGCTCTGTACTGGTGCTCGCGGCGGTTGCTGCATATCCTGATGTTGGCAGCTGTAAAAGAAGGAGTATCCCTGTAAATGCTCCGCAAATCATTCGTAGTTTATTGTTGCTAATCATACTGTTTACACTCCCTCTCCTAATTTGATAGATTTATTAACATTATAATAGAGATCTAAGTGAAAGCAATGAAATTTATGTAATTTTTATTTACATCAAGCAGGTATAATCACTCATTATTTTAATAGAATTTGAAATTTTAAGTGATTAAAGATTTTAAATGTTATATTAACGAACATATAAAATAAATTTTATTCTCGATTGGAGTGAATGAAATGAGTAAATGGAGAGCAGATGTAATCCAAGCGTTTAGGAACTTAGGTGGGAAAGGACAAGTGCATAGTTAATAGAATCGGGAAGAGTCAAATACGGTGCGCAAAAAGGAATAGATACAAGGATTCGCACAGATCATGAGAATTATAGCTATGTAAATAAAATAGTGTGAAATGACAATGACACTTTAGAGAATGAGGCTTCTCTTGCTTACCAGAATACTGAGATTATAGAGAATGTTGCTGAACACTGTAACCTATCAGTTTAGTGAAAAGGTTACGGTGAACCATATCATAAATAAGGGCAAGTTTTAAATACGTTCCCCTTTAAGTAGACAGGATTACTAAATAAACCCGGCTACTTCAGAGGAACATATCAGTTGCCGTAGATGTCGAATTCTTTGGTATCTTTTAAAGTTGTTTTACCACATCACCTGAATCAGTGGAGTAAGCCAGCACTTTCTGTGCTTCCAGAGCGGCCAGTCTGTCCAGCAGAGCTGCACGGATTTGCTCATAGGCGTCACTGCCCAACGCCATACGTAACGGACCTTCTCCCTGGTCGACACGACGGATAATCTGCTGTGCCATTTTATCCGGATCGCCGACAACCATTTGATTGAACATGCTCATATCTATACCAGGCAGTTCTCCCTTCATCAAACTAACGAATTGTCCCGCTTCCGTATCCAGGTATTCGTCCATCCGCTCTCCGAATACGGCGTTACTTGTAAGGAAATTCGTTCGGATTCCGCCGGGCTCCACCATAGTGGTCTTAATATTGAACGGAGCCACTTCCTTAGCTAGCGCTTCGAAGGCTCCTTCGACCGCCCATTTCGAAGAGCAGTACAGTCCCATACCCGGAATAGAATAATGACCCGCCATACTCGAAATCTGTACCATGTGACCGCCGCCCTGCTTACGGAAAAAGGGCAGGACTGCACGAGCTGCACGTAGGGAGCCAAGCACATTGGTCATAAACTGATCCTCAATTTGCCTGTCGCTTGCTTCTTCCACTGCGCCATACAAGCCATAGGCTGCATTATTGACAAACACATCGATCGTGCCTAGTTCTAAAAATGCACGTTCCACCACTTCAGCAATTTGCTGAGAGTTTGTCAAATCTAAATTAGCCTGCCAAAGTTGTGAGCCATACTGTGCCTGCAGATCATTCAGCACCCCCGGCTTGCGTACCGTTGCGGCTACACGGTCCCCTCTAACCAGCAACCTGCGAGTTATACTTGAAGCCAAGCCTCCTGACGCTCCTGTAATGAACCATGTTTGCATGCTAAATACCCTCCAATCGTTGTCTTCCACTGAATCATACAAACAACTGGAGGGTGCTAGCCACAGCACGTCTATTCTATTATCAGGATTAACAGTCTACGGTAGCTGCCTGTCCTGCTCAAGTAAACGCAATAATCTCTCCTCCGTGCCTGAACCGGGCACCGGAACAAAGAAACACCAGTGCAGTCCCGGGTCATTATCAATTACAGCCGCGGAATGGAGCTCGAACTCCATCTCCTGTGCGTCAGGAATATGATATAAAGCGGTGGCTACGCGTTTTTGTTTGATTTCATATAGCTCCCAGAAGTGTACGAACTCCACGCTTTCCCGTCTCAAGCGTTCAAACCGTTCCATATATAACGGGTTGTTCTTGTAAAGATCGAAGCCTGCCCGCAGAAGGGCTACAGAGTAACGGGCAGCGCTTTCCCAATTCATCAGTCTGTTGCGGTAATCAGGCTTTAAAAACATGATTTCCATCATATTCCGTTCGTTGTCCGGCAGGCTGCCGAAATCGGCTACGATCAGTTCAGCCGCCCGATTCCAGGCGATAACATCCGTACCTTCGTCTGTGATTAAAGAAGGATAATGCAGTTGATTTACGATTTTCTGTAGAATCCCCGTATCCGGCCCACCGTTATTTGGCACTGTGACGACGCTCGCCACATCTACATTGGCCAGATCGAATAGATGCTTCTGCTCGTCTTCGTCAAGCTGAAGCGCTTTGCTGATACTTAGCAGCACCTCCGGCGAAGGATTAACCTCCTTGCCTTGCTCCAGCCAGGCATAGTAAGTCACGCTTATATTAGCAAGATAAGAGACTTCTTCTCTTCGAAGTCCCGGAGTGCGTCTTCGTCCGGGCAGCGGTTGGATCCCTGCCTCTGAAGGCTGCAGGCGTTCTCTGCGCGATTTTATGAACTCACCCAATGCGGATGAGAAACGATTTGTTTTCAAGCATTTCACCTCTAATTACTAATATGAAAGATACGTTCGTAATTAACCAAATGGACTCAAACCACTTCGTATACGATCATTATAATCTTTGTTATGGTTTCGTTGCTACAAAAGTGAACCATAACGAGAAACGATGCGGTTTCTCCCGTTAATAGTATAACTATGCTGTGGCTAACCACTTCTACCGATAGTACGATTAAGATAATTTACATCAGTTCAGTGTTATCATTAGGAGGCTTAGTATTTTGAATAAGTATGCATATAGAAACAAGCTGGCTGTAGTCACCGTAGTTTCATTTGGAATCGGGAAAGCGTATGCCAAAGAACTGGCGGCACAAGCCTGTCATGCGATTCTGGCAGCGCGATCCAAGGACAAACTGGATGCAATGGAAAGGGAAATCAACCGTCAATACGGCGTGCAGGTTTATGCGCTTGCTTGCGAGTGGGAGAAGGTTGGACGTATAGCCCCATCATAGAGAGTTGGGCATAAATTTCGTGGGTAGTGACCATTTATTTCACCTTAAAGATCTAGGCATTGACCTCAATAATTATTTTGACTACATAGACCATTCATTAAACTAACGGGAAACGATAGCTCAATAATAACAAGAAAGCAGCTGATCCATATCGGCTACTTTTGTTCAACTATCGTGCATGATAATCTAATTGTTCATGGAATACCACATTCAGGTTTTAAAATGACAAAATGATAAGCGTGAATTATGTGCCAAATGATTATGTTTGTGTCGAGGGACAAGAACTTGTACCGATTGCCGGAATGGACAAGAATATAGTCCGATTACCGATTAGGCGTATATCTAATCGTCATCTTGCCCTTCAATACATTAAGCTAACGGGCAGGATAGTTTAGTGAAGTTGGAGAATAACCTCTGGGAGAAGTCGATAACAAAGCAAGGTAAAGGGGAGAACAAAGTTTGAAACGAATGCCTTTTGAACGACCAACGGAGCATTATGACGAACGGATTTCTAAAATTGACGAGCAAATTTGTGAGATGTTGAAACTTCGAAAGCAGCTTTCAAACAACAATCCTGGTTTCCCGCCATTTGAATATATCTCTGTATGGGCTGAAACTTTTGAACTTTATGAGGACTTTCTGAAAGCTGTTTTTGGAACTTTTAGAAGTGAAGAGTATTATAAGCCAATAATCGAACCGTCAGATTTTAGAAAACATATACCTGTTCTAAAGTCAGTCGAAAAAGGAAGCTCTTTCTATACTATAAATTCAATCAGGCAGTACAGTAACGCAAGTGTAGTGACTTTTAGTATCGATTGGGATGTGAATATGTCAGAGGTATCCTCTATCTCTAAGTCTCGTAGCCATTTTGAATTGCAAATTGGAGAACAATATGATTGCCGCATGATTCATGGTGGTAGCCACGCAGGTCATGCTTCAACTAATTATGTAATATCTCCGCCACTACCCGATAAAACTTCAGGACTTGAATTAACGTTCATAGAATATATTAAGCCATTCAGTGACAAGGAGACGGGAACAAAAATCGTATTTAAACTGGAATAGCTTCAAAGAGCAATGATCAAAACTAGCGGGAAAAGTTAGCTCAATAACAATTGGGTACGATTCACCGCTCTCCAGGGAGCCTAATTAAAGGCTCCCTGATCTCATTATATGGAGGTTGTGTGTATGTTTAATAAACGAGAGATCCAAATTAAGGAAAGGATACAGGAAAGGTATGACATAACAGAAGAATTATATACAGCTTGGTTTACTAAAAATTCTGCTGTGCTAGTGGAAAGAGATAGATTCTATCAAACAGAACATATAGAGAAGCATAGAGCAATATCTTATCTATTGGATAAAGGATATATAATCGCACAACCCGTTGAAAAAAAACCTGAAATGGTTGCGGTAAGCATCACTTCTGAAGGAATAGATTTCTATGAGCAAGGATATTTATCAGGTAAAGCAAATGGCTGGCAAATTGTAATTGAACAGAAAGATAGTGAGGAGTAAGGTCAGAAGTAATTTGTTAGAAGGTTAACGAAACCCCTCTATAAAGTCGGATTCTGTATGTTAATATAGACTTACCTTTATGCGTCGTAAGAAGGATGTATAGCAGGTTATTAAAATAACGGGAAACGATAGCTCATACAACAAACAAAGCAGCTGATCCATCAGACTATTAGCCTTTGCCCCCATCATCCTAATAATTACATATCCTTATATTGTAATTGACACCGATTACATTGTTGATATAAAATAAAGCTAAATAAGGAGTGTCACTGATTCGATCAGGCACCACCACAGTCTAGGTTACATGAGTGTATACTTGTGTTTGTAGACATATGGTGGTGCTTTTGTTATATAGGGGGTGAAGGTAGCATGAAATTCAAAAAGTCACTGAATAACAACATCGCCCTTGCCGAAGACGACGAAGGTTGCGAGGTGATTGTCATAGGCACAGGCATTGGTTTCAAAAAGGCTAAAGGGCAATACCTTGATCGGAACCAGATCCAGAAAATGTTCAGAATTGAAGCCAATGATAAATACCAGCGAATCGAACAATTTTTTCATGATATTCCTCTGCAGATCATCGATATAACCGATCAAATTATTGAAATAGGTCAGGAGAAGATTGGGAAAAAGCTTAATAGTTCAATCCTGTTGACCCTTGCGGATCATATTCATTTTGCACTTGAACGCCATAAAAGCGGTATGGATGTGCAAAATCCACTTCACTGGGACATCCGGCATCTGTATCCTGTGGAATATCGTGTGGGCGAACAAGCCGTGGACCGGATTAACGAAGCTTTTCACGTAACGATGTCCCCTAGTGAAGCAAGTTCCATTGCACTTCACTTCGTGAATTCGCAGCTCGACTCAGGCAGCATGAACCAAACGATAAAAATTACTAAAATGATCAACGAAAGCCTAGAGATCATATCCAATCATTTTGGCAATGCTCTGGATAAGGAGTCTGTGAACTATTCCAGATTCATCACCCATTTGCGTTACTTCATCGTCCGCCAAATGAACCGAGAGGTACTTTCGTTCAAGGATCAGCATTTTTTGTATGACGTGTTGTCAGAACGGTATCCTTCCAGCTTCCAATGTGCGCAAGATATAAAGGAGTTTATGGAACGACAGTATGAGTTCACCATTACTCCTGATGAGATGGTTTATCTAATGATTCACATCGAGAGAGTGACGTCGCATTCCGATGCGGACTAACACATCACGTATGAATAAGAATGGAATATGGAGTGTTACTGATTCGATCAGGCACCACCAAATGTTACCGACTCTGCACTTGCGGCGGATCGGTTAGACATTTGGTTTTTTTTTCGCCAAAAACAGAGGAGGAATCAGCATGAACCACAAGGAGTTGTCCAAGGAGATCATCCAATTAACAGGAGGAGAAGAAAACATCATCCAGGCCTGGCACTGCATCACTAGGCTCCGCTTCAACGTTAAAGATGGAAAAAAGGTTCAACTGGAGCAGATCAAAAAACTGGACGGTGTCCTTGGTGCACAGTTTCAAAACGATCAATTTCAGGTTGTTATCGGGAATCGCGTCGCGGCGGTATATGAGGAATTGGAGGGACAACTAAAGCAGGGCACCTCTACGGAGCATGACAAACAAGCTCCACGCTCCAGAGGCATCAACGCCGTTTTGGATACCATCTCGGGCATATTCACACCGATTTTGCCGGCTATTGTGGGCACCGGTATGCTCAAAGGAATTCTGGCACTGCTGGTGTCCTTGGGACTGTTACACGAAACCAGTGGTGAATATCAGATCTTGTCCTCTATCGGCAATGCTGCTTTTTATTTTTTGCCGTTCCTGTTAGCCGTATCGTCCGCTCGCAAATTCAAGGTGAATGAGTACATTGCTCTGACATTAGCAGGGACATTGTTGTACCCGACTATTCTGGATGCTTACAATGCCAATCACCTTGAACCAATTCGTTTTCTTTCGCTCCCGGTATCGATCGTGAATTACACGCAGTCTGTCATTCCGATTATCTTGGGTGTGTGGTTGCTTAGCTACGTGTATCGCTGGGTGGACAAGATTATCCCAGGCCCGGTAAAAGTCATTTTTACATCGATGATTGTACTGGTCATTACGGTTCCGGTTCTGTTGATTGCCATCGGCCCGTTAGGCACATACATCGGCAATTATTTGGAAATAGGCACCTCTTGGCTCTTTGCCCATTCCGGTCCTTTGACGGGGATTATCCTTGGTGGCTTGATGCCATTAATCGTCATGACAGGAATGCACTATGCATTTTTCCCGGGAACACTGCAAAATTTGAGCAAACTCGGTTATGACGTGCTTTTGTTACCCATCAACCTTGTCACGAACATGAGTCAGGCTGGCGCGGTAACGGCGGTGTTTCTCAAAACGAAAAACCCGAACATGAAGTCAATTGCATTGTCAAGTGGCATTTCCGCTTTACTGGGCATTACGGAACCTGCATTGTACGGAGTTACGTTAAAGTTGAAAAAACCATTCTACGCATCACTCGTTGGTGGTGCCGTTGGCGGTGGGTTTATAACAGCTGTTGGCCTGAAATGTTTTGGCTTTGCTGTTCCCGGATTACTGTCACTGCCGTTATACATCGACCCGAAGGGCGGGATGTCCAACTTCTGGTATGCGTTAATTGGAGTTGCCATGAGTTTCATCGTTTCGTTCATCTTGACTTTGATGCTGAAATGGGATGATTCGGAACCACAGCCATCGCCTGCGTCAGACTCTTTACCGATGGAAGTAAAACCTGAAACCGTATCGAAGGAAAATGGATTGCCAGTTACGGTTCACACCATCGAAGAGAAGAAAGGTGAAGTACAGAGTCCACTTACCGGGGAACTTGTTCCACTTGCAGAACTTCCAGACAAAACATTTGCGGATGAGCTGACAGGTAAAGGGATTGCGATCAGACCGACAGAAGGCAAAGTGACCGCACCTTTTGATGGAACAGTCACGATGGTGGCGAAAAGCAAACATGCCATTATGCTTCAATCCACGGATGGGATTGATATACTCATCCACGTCGGACTAAATACGGTCTCGCTCAAAGGGAAGTTCTTTGATGTCAAAGTAGAAGTAGGACAAGCAGTCCGCTTGGGCGACCCGCTTGTTGAATTCGATCTGGAGAGCATCAAAGCGGCGGGACTGGAACTTGTTTCACCCGTCATTGTAACGAATACACCGGATTATCTGGATGTTGTGCCAGTACATGTGAAGGGGGTGATTTCAATGAATGAATTGCTTCTTCTCACCGTTCGCTAAAAGTTTTTTCATATTTATCATATGAAATGATTTCAACTTTAAACACAAACTACAATATAAAAGGAGCACAACCATCATGACAAAACAAGACATTAAAAAAGTATTCCCAGCAGACTTTTTGTGGGGAGGCGCTACAGCAGCCAATCAGTTGGAGGGAGCATTTGATGCTGACGGGAAAGGGCTATCGACTTCGGACATGGCTCCATTCGTACCCAAAGAACTTCGTAATGGCAAGGATTTTACCTTTGACGTCAATTCCGTTGAGCTTGAAGAGTTCCTGGGAGGAAACACAGATGTGTATTTCCCGAAACGCAACGGAGTAGATTTCTATCATCGTTATAAAGAAGACATTGCCTTGTTCGCTGAGATGGGCTTCAAAGTATTACGGATCTCTATGGCATGGACACGCATTTTCCCTACAGGGGAAGAAGAGGTGCCTAATGAAGCGGGTCTGGCATTCTATGACAATGTGTTGGATGAGCTCTTGAAACACAATATCGAACCGCTCGTGACCATCTCCCACTACGAAATGCCTGTACATCTAACTCAGAAATACAATGGTTGGGAAGACCGCAGACTCATTGACCTATATCTGAAATTCGCCAACACACTGTTTGACCGTTATAAAGACAAAGTGAAATACTGGATTACGTTTAATGAAATGAACATGATCCTTACAAGCCTATACACGGGTGGCGGTATCCTTGAGGATAAAATTAAAGGCAGCAAAGAGCAGGTTGCCTATCAAGCGACTCATCACCAGTTTGTAGCGAGTGCACTGGCTGTAAAAAGCGGTAAAGAGAAGATGCCAAATGCCCAAATCGGCTGTATGATTTGCCGTCTGGAAACGTACGCTGCATCAAGCAAACCAGAGGACGTTCTGCAAACGCTGAAGGAAGATCAGATGAATCTGTTCTATCCAGAGGTTCAGGCACGGGGCGAATACCCATCCTACATGAATAGATATTTTGAGGAGAACGGGATTGAACTGGTGAAGGAACCTGAGGATGATGCGATTATTAAAGACAACACAGTCGATTTCATTGCATTCAGCTATTACATGACCTATATCGGAAAATATGATCCGAATGACAACAGCAACTCCGGCATGCTGGTTAGTCAAGTGAAAAACCCTCACTTGGAAGTTACCGAATGGGGTTGGCCAATTGATCCAATCGGTCTTCGTGTTGCGCTTAACCGTTTGTACGACCGTTACCGGATGCCTTTATTCATCGTTGAGAACGGCCTTGGTGCTACTGACACACTGGAAGAAGACGGCACCATTCATGACACCTATCGGATTGACTATTTGCGTCGGCACATTGAGCAAATGAAGGAAGCTGTAGCGGATGGTGTGGATTTGATGGGCTTCACAAGCTGGGGACCTATTGACATCATTAGCTGTTCCACATCCGAAATGGGTAAACGTTATGGATTCATTTACGTAGACCAGGATAATGCCGGTCAAGGAACACTGCAAAGATATCGCAAGGATTCGTTTGCTTGGTATAAACAGGTTATAAAGAGCAATGGGGAATCCTTATAAGTGTAGAATCCGATTCCGGTATGCCTGACTAAGATAACGGGTTAATTATTTCATCCGTAAATATAGAGACCATGAAAATTTTAAGATTTTTGCATAAGATTTAGGGTGTTTGATGTATACCTCTCCCGTCCGTCCATTAGAAAAACCTGCGCATCGGTCAGCGCAGGTTTCTCTGTATCATTTACCTTTATAAGTGCCTATGATGAAATGGGGGGAATTCTAAATCCTGCTTCAAATCATTTTGAAATCCCCATTGATGCCGGACCTGTTCCAGTTAATACAGTAGTGGTAGCTCAGGATTCGGAGGGTAAGGAGTTTTCCCTAGCACAGAATGATCGTGTCCAATTGCAGGAATACATTGCTGTCGAGGGACAAGAACATGTTCCCATTGAAGTCGCTATTTTAGCGGCTTTTTTTAATTTATCGGTACAAGTTCTTGTCCCAAGCCAAGGACAAGAACTTGTACCGATTACCGGAATGGAGAAGAACATAGTCCGATTACATATTAGATGTATATCTAAGTAGATTGAGTCTCTATAGAGTGGCTACCTCGCTAAAGGTTGGATTATGACAGAAAGTGCGGAGAACCGCATCACAGATAGAGGTGAGTTCTCTGAAGCAAAAGTCGCTCTAAAAATACGGTGATACTCAATAAACCCTGATGGTTCTTCATTTCTCCAAAGAACGTAAATAAACGAATACGAGGGAGTCTCATATTGGGAGATCTCTCGTATTCGTCTTTTTAATCGGCATACTTGTTTATTATCGTATGAGCAGCCTCATCCGCTATTTGAAAAGCTCGCTCTCGTGAAATACTGAAATCAAGCAGCAACATTTTGGGCCATAGCACCTGCCCAGCAATTAGACTCATAAATTCATTGGCCGTTTTTGACACATCCGGCAGATTTATATTACCCAATTGAACTTCATCTACTAAATATTGCGTCAATTTCTGATGCACGGCGCCTTCGCCCAGTTCATAATGAAAAAGACTGAGCTCGGGGAACTGCTTGGCTTCTGCAATGACGACCCGGAATAAGGGAGCCATTCCATCACGAGTCAGCACGCATGCGTAGTCTCGTCCGAACTTTATTAATCCTTGAAGGGGAGAGCCGAGCTCCGGTGGAAAGTCCCATTCGGGATCAAGCTCCCAAAAATGCTTGACGATGGTTTCAAAAATCAATTCCTTCGTCGGGAAATGATTGAAAAGTGTACCTGTAGAGAGACCAGCAAGTTTTGCAATCTGAGCTAAAGTAGTCCGCGCATACCCTTTTTCAAAAAACAGTTCTTGTGCAGCTGCAATCGCGCACGCCCTTTTTTCTTCCTTTATACGTTCATGGTAAGTTGATTTAGTTCCCATAATTCCACTCCAAAGTTGGATTTAAGTCTTATCAGAGGGATAGCACCCTCTTCTCTACTATACAACAGTTGATCGTGTTCTAAAAGAAAAAGCTGCCTAAGCACCCTCGGAGGGCTTAAGCAGCAAAAGGGCTAACCTATTAGAGAATCGTTTGAGCGCCATCCAGAACCAAGTCAACGCCAATGGTGAAGCGTGACTCATCCGAAGCCAGATAAACAACAGCTTTGGCAATCTCTTCGGCAGTACCCATGCGTCCAGCCGGAATCCCGTCACGAATGCGGTTAATAACCATCTCACGAATTTCGTCAGACACGCCTAGCTTGTTCTTATCGTAAAGCGGGGTATCAATCGGTCCAGGACTCACCGTATTGAAGCGAATTCCGTGAGACGATAATAAGTCGGAATTCCAGGCTTTGGTCAGAGTGGAAATGGCGCCTTTAGTAGCCGCATAAGCGTTGGAATGTGCATATCCGGCATGAGAACTGCTCGATCCCATTAAAACGACAGAGGATGGGTTCGCCATCACTGGAGTTAATGCCTGCATTAAGAAAAATGGAGCTTTTACGTTGATGGCAAACAAACGGTCAAAGGCTTCTTCATCGATTTGCTCGAATGGACGCCAGTCAGATACGCCTGCGTTTAAAAAGGCAATATCCAGTTTGCCAAAATGTTGTTCAACTCGATCAGCCAGTTGACGTTGAGCATTGAGGTCTCGGGAATCTGCCTGAAGCACAAGGACTTGATTTCCAAGTTCCTTTTGCGTTTTTTCTACATTTGCCGGAGTTACTCCGGTGACAATCAATTCAGCGCCTTCAGCCAGAAATTGTTTGGCTGTCTCCAAGCCAATTCCGCTGGTGCCACCCGTAATAAGTGCTCGTTTACCATTAAGTCTAGTCATGTTAAAACCTCCATCGCAAGATACTTACAAGGACAAATATAAGACGATAATAGTCCAAAGTCAAGTAACTCAACTTTATTTATTTTTTCTTATGTGATAAAATCATTTTGAGCACAAGAGGCTGTGAATACAGAGTGAAAAAAGTTTTTTATTCGTTTAGAGAAAGTGAGAGATGGACACTGACAAATGAGGGAGGAGTAGTCCTGATGAGACATCAGCTAAATAGGTTCAATATCTGAAGCGGGAGGGATTCCATTGTCTAAATTAGATACAAATACTCGTACAGAAGAGTATTTGTATCTATAGGAGATCGGCTCTCGTTTGCGATTGAAGTCACGAAAACTAATCGTTGAATAATTTGTTTCAGAGAATAGAAGAAGGTTGGCATGATTTTGAACTCTTATGCAACTCTTTTTGACAATGTTGGGCTATATCATGACTATTAATGTCTCTATAGAAGGTGAGTATACATTGAAAACAATGGTTATTATCGGTGCAGGACCAGGTCTGGGATTCTCGCTGGCCAAGACTTTTGGAAAAAACGGTTTCCGTATCGCCCTAGTTTCAAGAACACAGGAGAAATTGGACAAATATGCAGAGCAGCTTGGTGAGATGGGGATTGAAGCTCAGGGTTTTTGCTGCCGATATCACTAACAAAATGCAACTTATGAGAGCGCACTTCAATTTTTTAACAATGTTGTCATCGGAGCTATTAATACAGCTAGACAAGTCTTTCCAGAAATGATTGAACGGGGTGAAGGAGCACTTCTTTTCACAAGCGATCTTTCCGCAATGAGTCCAAGCTCGATGTTTGGAAATTCGGGTATCGCCATGTCTGGACTCCGAAACTATATTCTTAGTTTACACGAGCGTTTGCTTCCTCTTGGAATATTTGTGGGCCATTTATCCATTAGTCCTTTAATCAAACAGGGTACAAGTTTTGATCCTGATCAAGTGGCTGAGGCTTGGTACAATCTGTATGATAAAAGAACAGAGGTAGAGGATACTTTTCCTAAAGGAATCATGCAATTTATCAAAAAATAAATAATTGCTAAGGTCTTTAAAAGCGATACTTTGAATTTTGTAACCCCGGCCAAAGCGACTTTATCAAAAGCGTCCATTCACAGCTTTCCCTATTTAGTGGATCAAAAAAGCGTTAATCTCCTTCTCCTTGCTCGTTTTCCATGATAGTTGCCTGCTTTCGGTATACGGCAAATGAATATGAAATTCCCCCGAGGCACTGAATACAGGGTGCTTGCCGAAATTCGCATCCGTACGGACTTGACGTTCAGATATAGCTTATAGTCGATAAATTGAATTTCAAACGCTTCTAACGCATACTCCGAATACGCCGTAGTAAATACAATTCGCGCTTGAGGCATGATCGTCCGAATTTTTCTTGCCGCCGAGGTTCCCTCAAACCTAGCATCTGAATATCCCAAAAAACGGTGCCAGCAGGCGTTGTCCGGAGAGGCTCAATCGCTCGAATCCGATCCATATACCGCCCAACTACCATCAGATCCCCGATCTTCACCTGTTGTATTTTAATGATTTGGATAAGAAATATCCGAAAATCACCAAAGAGCTCGAAGATTAAAAAAACAAGCTGACGTATAAGTAATGAAATCATCCCATAATAGACAGGAAGTAATCTGTCTACTATACGGAACATCTTATGAGTGACATGAGGAAAGACTATAATAAACCTCCAAAAGGTTGAATATAAAATGTAGTACGAGAAATGATGTCGGACGACTTCAAGTTTCTGAAGTGAAGTGATTTTTTTAATCAGTATTTATTGAAGGAGAAATTCGTATGGAAACAAAGATAAATATTGCAGCCCTATCAGGAAGTAGTCGAAAAAACTCATCAACTCAAAAAGCACTTAAAAGCCTAAATAAATTCATGCCCAACAGTGTTGAATATTGGAAATATACAATGGTATTGAAAAATTCCCACATTTTAATCGTGAATTAGATAATGATTAACCACCAGCAGAGGTGCAAGTATATAGAGAATTGCTTTCAAGAGCAGATGGAGTTATTATCTGTACCCCCGAATATATTAAGGGTGTACATGGTGTCTTGAAAAATGCTTTAGAATGGTTGGTATCGTCTGCTGAGCTTTACACGAAACCAGTAGCGGTTATTACAGCTTCATGTGATGGGGAAAATACTCATCAAGCATTACAACTTAATTTAAGTATGTTAAATGCGAATGTATTCGATGGTGGAGCATTATTAATTTCAGGAGCAAATAATAAATTGAACGAATACGGGGAATTCGTAAAAACGAGGTTAATTCCTCACTAAAGTTGTTAATATCCAAATTGCTTGAAGAAATCAATAAGGAAGGTACTTTTTGAGAATCGATGTTTAATTATAATGAAAATAGATATTCTATTAGAAACATATTTACTTCACCGTTGAATAAAGAATGTATTCAACTAACGGTAAACGTTAGTTCAAAGGGAGCACGGAGCAGATTGCCGATTGGCGACTGCTCCTTTTTATTAAGTTAACGAGCAGGATAGTTGAATAAGAACGTCGAAACAGATATTTCATACAGAAAATTCCAACCAAGCGAAATTGAGTTGCTGGATGTAGAGTAGAAGGAATAAACAAGCAAACGACCGGAATGATTACGGGAGTTTACGAATAAATAATAGGAGCGGATGTAGATGGGGATAACTGGCTGGGCGAATAAAATTACCGAAATCACATTATTTGTGGAAGATCTCCAGCGTTCGAAGACGTTTTATCAAGATTCGTTTCAACTATTAACCCAATACGAAGACGAAAACTGCGCGGTATTTGATTACGGAAATACATGCATAAATCTCTTAAATCAATCGAATGCCCAAGAGTTGATTGATCCGGCTCAGTTTGGTCGTGTCGAGGATGGTGCAAGGTTCCTGTTTACAATCCAAGTGCCCGACGTTGACCGGGTATGCAATGATTTGGAAATGCGGGGCGTTACATTGTTAAATGGGCCGATAACGCGTCCTTGGGGGCGGCGGACGGCTTGTTTTGCCGACCCTGACGGGCATATTTGGGAGATAGCGGAGGTGCTTTAACGACTAGATGTGATGGGGTGAAAACCGTATGTTAAAAAATGATTCCGTGGCTATTATCGAGCAATATAAGCGAAATCTGGCTGGATATACGATAGACCAGTTGCGGTATAAATTCAAGGAAGACGTTTGGTCGATTGGACAAATGTATATTCACGTGATCGATGTGGCAGAAGAGTACATCGATCATATTCAAACTTGTACGATGGAGACTCAAGAAAAACATGGAGGCAAGACTGAAGTCGGAACGAAGGCGTTTATCGAAAAAGTGTGGCCCGATGTCCGTGTGAAACTTGAGGAACCAGTCAACAGGACCCGTAACCCCAATAGTAAGGAAGAGATCATAGCCGGTCTAGAGCAGGTGTTAATAAAAATGAGATACTGGGAGGAACACGTTCGCGGAACGAATCAGGCTTGCAAGGTGCGTCATGGCTGGTTTGGCTGGCTTAACGCGCGTGATTGGTTTGAGATGATTGGCATGCACAGCAGGCATCATTTGTGCCAAAAGGCAAGACTGGACGAGAAGCTTGTGGAGGCAGGCTTATGTAATAATTCACTAAATTAACGGGAAAAGATAGTTCGACAATACGAATAAAGCAGCCTATCAATTGCGATCGGTTGCTTTTGTTCCACTAACGGGGCGGTTAGTTGAATAAATGATATATTGAGAATGAAATAATTACTCAAGTTAGGAGAAGCGCTTATTTGAAAATAGCCCTCACAGTATGAGGAGGACGGGGTAAGGCCAGATTTCGTAATTGATATTGATACTGACAAACCCACATATCAAATTGATCTGGAAGAATCACAACAGGGGGAGAACATCATGACAACAAACGTAATTGAACAATATTGGAAGATTTATGCTCAAAAAGAAAAGCTGAATTTAGAAGTTCCTGCGGCTTGGATGTTTGGAGATGGTTCTAAGGAGATGGGCGATGCGCTAGCAAAGCTTGTTGTTGACGGCATAAAAACAGCAACATGTGCTGCATATTGCGTATATGAGTTTGAAAACGAGGAGCCACCTAAACAGGGACAATACGATATTGTATTAGATGGAAGCAATCAACCTGCAGCCATTATTCAATACACCAATGTTGAACTACTCAAAATGAATGAAGTGTCTGCTGAATTTGCGAAAAATGAAGGTGAAGGCGATTTGAGTTATACATACTGGTATGAAGAGCACGTCAAATTTTTTACGTGGGAGCTTAGTTTATACAATCTTACTTTTAGTGATGATTTAATGTTGGTATGTCAAACTTTTCGAGTCGTTGATACTTTTGTATGGTCCGGGTTTAGAAATTAGTATAGAGGATAACATTGGGGTTAAGGATTTTAAACTCGTTATCCATTATCCGCCTAACGTTCCTTTCGCATAGTAGTACACACCAATTTTAACACAGGTCAAAGTTATATAGTGAACGCAAAAAACACTGCGAATTGCAGTGCTGATTTGATGTAAAAAAACGCAGAGACTTTAACATCTCTACGTTTTCCTATGATTCATTTTTCAGATCACGATAATTGATACCAGAGTTGTCTATTTTTTACCAGCTAGATATCCACCGTCAACAGGCAAGGTTATACCTGTAATCATTCTTGCTTGTTCAGAACATAACCAAACAACTGCATTACCCTGATCTTCTGGTTCAGCCAATTTACCCATTGGAATACCAGCCAAAACGTTTTCTTCAAATTCAGTAGTGCCAGAGTTTTGTTCAAAAGCGTTCTTCATCATTGGGCTCATAGTAGCTCCGGGAGCGAGAGCATTAACTCGAATGCCCTTTGTACCGTAATCCATAGCAGCATTTCTTGTGAGTCCAACGATACCAAACTTAACAGCGTTATAAGGGCCATTGTTAGCGACACCAATTACACCAGCACCAGAAGCAGTGTTCACAATTGCTCCTCCACCAGTTTGTAACATCGCATTGATTTCATGTTTCATGCAATAAAATGTACCGTATAAATTAATTTTCATAACTTGATCCCATGTGGAACTTTCTATTTCACCTAATGGAACGAATTTTCCGTTATATCCAGCATTATTATGGGCAAAGTCTAATTTACCGTACGTTGAGACAGTTGTATAAACAAGTGTTTTTACTTGCTCTTCATCACTTATATCACACTTAAAGAACTCTGCCTTCCCACCCGCTTCTTTAATTAGTTTGACTGTCTCATTTCCATTTTCCTCATTAATATCTGAAACGATTACTTTAGCACCTTCTCTGGCAAAAGCAATCGCAGTTGCTTGTCCGATACCTGAACCTGCCCCTGTCACAAGACCTGCCTTACCTTCCATTAACTTCATTATATATACTCCTCCCCTAAAGAAAACCTCTGAACCTATTATATAATCTGAGACTGTACGCCATATTCTGTTCTGTTATAGAAGCGCTTCCATCTATATGGTATACAATGTTCGACATGAGGGTCAATAAGCAGGTAAAATGAATATGTTGATGAATCAACAACGATAATGTATCTGTTCATTTTAACTACTTAAATAGCAAAAGGATGATTTATCTTGAGCAATTCTGATCGACGAAGCAGAAGAAAACAATTGACAAGGAATTTATTAAGCGATGCTTTTATTGACCTTATTTTAGAAAATAACGATGCAGAATCCGTCTCCATTAGTGAAATTACTAATCGCGCTGATTTTAATCGGGGAACTTTCTATATCCACTATCAAGATAAAAAAGACATATTAGAAGATCTGTATCAAGATGCTATCGAAGGGGTATATAAGTCCATGATGATACCATACAGAGGTATTGATAGGGTGAACATTGATAAGACTATTCCTTCTATAAAGCTTTTATTTGAACATATCAACAAGCATAAAAAGTTGTTTAAGGCACTCGATCGCATTGAAAGTTATCCGGATTTATATCATCGTCTTGAGAAATGTTTGTTGAATATATTCACTGAAGAAATTCAATTGGAACGTGATACTGTCACTTTAGAAGAAGAGTACGAAATTCTTATTAACTTTGAGATGCATGGAACAATTGGTGTTATAAAGTATTGGATTAGAACAGACTTTGCACATTCTGTAGATTTTATGGTCGAACAAGTAATTTCTTTAAAAAAACATAAAGTTATTGGAATGAAGTTTAAAAAACAAAACCTTAATTGATTATAGAATGAGAGTATGAATGAATTAATAAAGAATGTTTTGCGGAAACACAAGTGAAGAAGAGATTGAGTATTAAACGGTAATTATTGACGACGCTTTGAAAGAAGTTGAGGCAAATAGTATGGGTATCCAAAGATCAAGTTGTTTGTGGCACGAGAATATTTGGATACAAGAACTAGTTCTAGAATATATGCAGGGAAAATGACCAATTATCAATGGATAACCAGAATGTTCAACAACATTTATTAAATAAACAATATTTAATTGAACTAAAGGGTGAGTATCTGGAAGAGACTGATACACTATTGCTCTATTGGAGCAGATTAGCTGAAGAAGAGCAATCAATGAAGTGATCATTGACAACAAAAAATGACCATGATATATTTAGGCCGCTAAATATTTTTCGGGTTAGAGGAGGTTCATATATGAAGGTTAGTGTTGACTGTGATATTCGGGGGTCCTTGGATAAAGTTTCTTCCCAAACGCGTCGGAATCATAGTGAGAGTCTTAGAGAACTTAATCTATATTTAGGACAAGATAACTTACTTGCGCGATTGTGGTTGGGTGATGGAATAACACAAATGCAGCTATGTGAACATTTAAAATGCGAACCGCCTACGGTAACAAATATGGTTAAAACGCTAGAGCAGAATGGTTTCATATACCGTAAACGTGATACAGAGGACGCTAGGGTTATGAGAATTTATCTAACGGACAAAGGTAAAGAATTAGAAGAACCTGTTAGATCTAAATGGAAACAGCAGCAAGAAAAATTATTACAGTCCATTTCAGCTAAAGAACGTTTAATATTAAGGGATTTACTAGAGCGTATGGAGAAAAACTTAGACTAAGCTTTTCTCGAACAAATATTTAGTATACTAAAATTTAGTGGCCTAATTATATCTATGGATGCCTCGAAGATACTCTGGCCGAATATTGCAGTAGTACGTTAGCCAAACTGAAAAATATTTAGCAAGGAAAGTATATTCACTTATTGACCAAGGTATTAAAATAATCGCAAGCAGGAGGATCAATTATGAATAATAGAATATGCGAAATATTAAATATAGAAAAACCCATTATACAGGGTCCGATGTCTTGGGTTACTAATGCCGAATTTGTTGCAGCGGTAAGCAATGCTGGTGGATTAGGATTTCTAGGTCCCAATGCCGGTCAGATTGAGGTAACTCGTTCACCCGAAATTAGTGCGGAAAGAATGAGAACTGAAATACAAAAAATAAAAACATTAACAGATAAGCCATTTGGAATACCTGTGGCCGTAAATCGTGATTTAGCTTTCACATGGCCACTTATAGAAACAGTTATTGACGAAAAGGTTCCTGTTGTTCTTGTGAACGATATACTGGATGAAAGAATCTTTAAACCATTAAAAGAAAACAATATTAAAATTGTTTATAGACCCCTTACGCCTACTATTGAAAATGCAAAAGCTGCAGAAGAATTTGGAATTGATGTTTATGTTGCGACTGGATTTGATGAAGGGGGTACGGTTCCAGAACGAGTTATTGGAACATTTTCGATTGTTCCCATGATTGTAGATGCTATTAATACCCCTGTACTGGCAGCGGGGGGTATAGGAGATGTTAGAGGCGTGCGTGCTGCATTTGCTTTAGGCGCTGAAGGTGTGTTTGCTGGTAGTGTCTTTATTCCAACCAAAGAAAATCCAGCAGCAGAAAACGTGAAACAAATGATCGTAGATGCCACAGCAGAAGATTTACTAATGTTCCGTACTTTACCAGCATACTATCGGTCTTTACCTACTAAATTAGCGAATAAACTAGTCGAAATGGATAAACAAGGTGCTAGTCGTGAAGAAACAGCGAAATTGATGCGTGGATCAATCGGAATGCGTATCGGGATGCTCGAAGGAAATACAGACGATGGTTATATTTCTATAGGTACGGGAATTACGCCAATTAAAGAAATCAGAACTGTAAAAGAAGTGGTCGATACTTTAATGCAAGACTTTAATTGAAAATATTAAACTATTTACTTGTATTATAACCTCTATTTTCTTGATACATTAGCCAGAAAAATTTGAATTTAGAGTCAGGAGGATATCTTCGCATTGCACAGCAGTCATGGACACCCTTCAGCAGGTCATTGGTGCAATTGAAACAGCGGTTGCAATCATACAACAAATGTTGCCTAAAATAAACCTGTTGAATAGAAAGAAGGCTTAACTATGAATAATAAAAAAGAATTCACGTCTGGTGTTCAAGATGTCGATAACACAGATGCAAGTACACAAAAAATACAAAAGAAACAAATGGTTCTGGGTGTAGGCTTAGGGAACAACTTTGGTATACATCAAGGCGCATGGCGTATGCCGCACGCCGATCCTAATGATTACACGAACATCAATGCCACTGTAAAACAGGTAAAGGTAGCTGAACGCGGTGGACTTCAGTTCATCTTCTTGTCTGACTTTTTCTTTACGAAGGAGGACTTGAGGGAGACACCACCCATAATCAGTTTAGATGTACTCATTACTCTTGCTGCAGTATCACAGGCTACTGAGAGCATTGGATTAATTGGCACAGCATCTACTTCTTTCACTGAACCTTACTTACTGGCACGACAACTCAAGGCACTTGACGTCATCAGCCGTGGCCGTATTGGATGGAATGCTGTCCCGAGCTACGATGCTGAATCATTCGCAAACTTCGGCAAGAATCTACCGCCCCGTGAGAAAAAGTACGAGCGTCTCCATGAAGTGGTACAAATCGTCCAAGCACTTTGGGGTAGCTGGGAATATGAGGCGGGTCAGCCTGACCAAACTGGCATGTTCGCTGATCCTACTCATGTTCGTCCAGTCAACCTTAAAGGTCAACACGTCGGAACTCGTGGTCCGCTTCCAATCCCACCGTCTGATCAAGGTCAGCCTGTCGTTGTTATGCCTGCTGGCAGTAGCTACGGCCTACAAGCAGCTGCTATGTATGCCAATGTCATTATTGGAAGACCATCAAGTATCGAAGAAAGTAAAGCTTTACGTAACACTGTACGAAATGCCGCAGAAAAAGCAGGTCGTAACCCAGATGAAGTTAAGCTAATCACATTCGCTGGGTTTACTATCGGTGATACAAAACGCGAAGCACTTGATAAACGTGCTGCACTCGATGATAAGATAGACATCCGCGGTCAGCTAAGACTCTTGAGTGCTTACCTTGGTCTGAATGAGGAACTCACTCAGCCTGACGAACCACTTACAGAAGCACAGCTTGCTGCAGTTCATGCACACCCATTAGATGCTACATCTCAACATGTAGTAGAGCTAGCTAAAGCAGGATGGTCTCCACGCGATATTCTTGCTCATGCCGTGTTAGAGCCATACCCAACGGTAGTTGGCACTGGCGAGCAGGCAGCTGACCTTCTACAAGAGTGGTATGAAGCAGATGCAACAGACGGCTTCCTACTCATTATCGATGATTTTAACACTGGAATAGATGACTTTGTAGATCATGTCGTACCAGTCTTGCAAGAACGTGGCATCTTCCATAAAGACTATGAAGGAAGAACCTTCCGTGATCACTTCGGACTACCATCACAATATGGACTCGATCCACGTATCATAACTAAATAGGTGGAAGAAGACATCTGTGAAGTATAATCAGACTCTAAGAAATAATCAAAATCACCCCTCAAAATAATTTGAGAGGTGATTTTTAAACTATTTCAAGTTTCCGAAGTGAAGTGATTTTTTATCAGTATTTATTGAAGGAGAAATTCGTATGGAAACAAAGATAGATATTTATTTCACCGTTGAATAAAGAATGTATTTAACTAACGGGAAACGTTAGTCCAAAAAATTAAGGAGCAGTTGCCGGTCGGCAGCTGTTCCATTTTTCGTTAAGCTAACGGGCAGGTTAAGGTGGAGAAATATTCCTCATAAATTCCAGTTTATAGTAATAATTCAGGATAAGACCAGCTACTGAATGATCTGAATATATAACTGTTTTAGAACTGTTCTTAAGCACCAACAAATGCTATCATGAATTGGAGTGTTAATTAATAGTGTACATGCTTTTTAATTATATAGTAGCTATAAAGTAATAAATAGAACCGGGGGCTGTTATTACTAATATGAAAACATATTATTGTGACCTTGAGGTTACGTTGGACATTATCGGAGGGAAGTGGAAGGGGCTTGTTTTGTATTACTTGATTAAAGGTCCAAAGCGCACGAGCGAGTTAAAGAGACTCATACCAGGTATTACTCAAAAAATGCTTATTCAAACGCTTCGAGATCTGGAAACGAGTGGACTGATACATAGAAAAGTGTATAATCAAGTCCCCCCTAAAGTCGAATATTCAACTACTGAACTTGGTCAATCTCTTGAATCTATTT
Organism: Paenibacillus sp. PvP094; assembly: GCF_040546835.1. Classification (NCBI taxonomy): domain Bacteria; kingdom Bacillati; phylum Bacillota; class Bacilli; order Caryophanales; family Paenibacillaceae; genus Paenibacillus; species Paenibacillus sp. PvP094. The sequence goes on from NZ_JBEPOM010000001.1 coordinate 5,240,969, forward strand.
TGAAGAATCTTTGCAACTGGGGTGGAAAATATGCAGAGGAAACATTCGCACAGGATGAGTTCGAAATTTTGCACACGGATTAAAAATAGTATAAAACGAAAACCCCAGGGATATCATTCTTGGGGTTTTCGTTTATATAAATGGCTATAGAAGAGATTTAGCCCAACAACCTTACAATTGTTTCCTTTTAGTTACTATATAACAAAAAAGTAAGTACTTCTTTTTTAGATATGTTTGATACATAATGTCACTTGTACGATGGAATTACATCTTACACAAGTAAAATCGCTGCGTTGTTATGGTTTGGTTACTATAGCTGTACTAATATAGGCCATACGGCCTCAAGAGGGAGAGGACAGAAATCATGGGGAATTTCAATGGTAAGGTCGTGGTCGTCACTGGAGGGACAAGCGGTATCGGACTTGCTACGGCACAGCGTTTTGTGGAGGAAGGGGCGCATGTCTTCATAACTGGACGCAGACAAAACGAGCTGGACACAGCGGTGAAATTGATTGGGGAACGGGTCACTGGCGTTCAAGGTGACATATCAAATCTAAACGATCTGGACAAACTATTTGAAACGGTGAGACAGGAGAAAGGGCATCTGGACATTCTTTTCGCTAATGCCGGACTTGGCAGCATCCTGCCCTTGGGCCATATTACAGAAGAGCAATACCAGATCACGTTCGATGTAAACGTAAAGGGTACTCTTTTCACCATCCAGAAGGCCCTGCCGCTGTTTCCGGACCAGACTGGTTCCATCATTCTTACGGGTTCAACGGCATCTACGATCGGCGATGCAGGGTTTAGCGTGTACGGAGGAACCAAAGCGGCGCTCCGCCAGATGGCGAGAAACTGGGTTACGGACTTAAAGGGGACCGGAATACGAATTAATGTACTGAGCCCAGGAATGATCCATACGCCGGCTTACGACGATTTGTTTGGAGAGGCGTTGGATCAAGTCCTTGAATCCGCTAAGGATACCGTTCCATTGAGCCGCCTTGGTAAAGCAGAGGAGATCGCCAGTGCAGTGATGTTCCTTGCCTCGGAGGAAAGCAGCTATGTCAACGGCATCGAACTATTCGTAGATGGTGGAATGGCACAAATCTAAGCATTCGTTATTGATCATAGTTTTAAGTGGCAATGAAAACGATAGCTCAATAATGCTAAGAAAGCAGCTGATCAATGTGATCGGCTGCTTTTATTCAACTGCGGGTAAGATAGTTGAAGATTATTGGCGGTGAACGGTATCACAAGTGATGGTACACACAATCAGAAAAGAAATAGTGTTTGATAGTAGTTATATCAGCAGATTAAGTCGATAGTGACAATTGTCCGTCGTACAAAGACTATCTTTGTTCAACGCTGTTTATGTTGAACTCCCTCGGTACGATTTAGTTTTCTCATGAATGCTCGCTAACGTGTCCCGTTAGTTTAATCTTGTGAACAAACGGACACCTTCCATATTTTCATCCTCACTTGTGCGAAAGAAGCTAACTGTATATGGGTCCCCCAATTTGATCGGATATAATCACTAATCCTACCCCCAGCAAAGAATGTTATAATAGCATTATTTATATAGTAACGTAGACAAGACAAACAGGAGTTTAGCGGAGGGGATATAGTGGGAACGTCGGCTAGTGAAGGTTTGACCCAACAGTTGATAGAACATTTAAATGGGTTGGATTTTATTACCCGAATAGATGTAATTGGAAGTCGTGTTGAACAAACCTCAGACGCTTACTCGGATGTAGATTTATTGCTAACAATTAAAGATGTTACTCCAGATATCGCATTGTTCGAAGTGACCGAAAGTGTAAAAGCGAAGTTCCAACCGGTGTGGTATGATTTTGCAAACAGCCTGATGCCTGATAAATTTTTAGTATCAACATTTATTGGAGGAGACAATCCTTTTGCATTTTATGATGTCGGTATCCTAAACAGTGATAAGAATTTGGGCTATGACAAAACACAGTTTGAAAATGATCAATGGATTCATTTGATGAAGCTCTGGGTGATGAATTTCAAGTATATGATGCGTAATGCACCACAGTTTGAAAAACGATTTGCAACAATGATGGAAAAAGCGAACATCTCCCACTATTCCGATTATAGAACAGGTTTTTATCAATTGTTGTTAAAACTGAAAGATAAGAAGACTATTAAGAGTGGTTATTTAAATATGCTTGAGGAGGTATTTAGAAACAGCTGATGGTACGCCTGGAGAAACGGCAGCACTTTCTTATGCTCAGCGTGTAACCATAGGACTCCTAATAATAGAGGGTGCGTAACCTTCTGATAATGGACAAGGTTACTTGTGGTTACTCCACATAAAGTTCCTTTTAAACAGCAACTGTTTCTCGGTATTAAAGCGGGGAACGGTTGCTTAATTTTCTTAGAGGTCTATTCTGGTTATAAAAAGAAACCAAGGATAGCCTTGATCTGAAGGAGAAACGGGAATTTCATACAGGAGAATTCAAAGGTATCAGAACAGCAAATCTTGATGCCTTTTTGTTTTATATACAGATCAAAAATGAAGTTAGCGAGTCAAATTATATAGGTAACTAATAAAACAGGAGTCGTGCTCACTCAATCTACGACATGTAATTTTCGTATTACGCAGCTCGTCAGCTAAAAGCACTAGATGTTCTGACGCATTACATATAACTGGAGCTATACTCCAACGTTTTACTAGTTAGAGTGCAGCTCCATGAAAATGAGTGTTTTCAATTACTCTTCGATAGGAAGATCTGCGGTATTCATCGGAACTGGTTCAGTACATGCTGGTTTTCCCGCCATAGCTGCATGGTCAAAACCGCCAGTCTTTTCAGGAGCATATGGCCAATCCAACCATTCACCTTGCTTGTCTGCAGGTATGATAGGTAAGGTGATGGAAGATGGATGTTCAGCATCGTGATAGATGGTTTGGTCAGCAATCACATAGTCCTTTTCTGTGCAAGTCCTAAGATCAATAAAACGGTTTGGATTTGCATCGTACATTGATGAATTTGTACTCATAACTTCAATACGGATACGATGTCCTTTTTTGAAGATATTACTTGTTGCTCGCATCCTCAAAGTCATTTTTTCTATCTGGTTTGGAACCATGGGCTCAGGATTTTTGCGATCATTGCGATAGCGACCACGTACACCACCTGTGGTGAGATGCATTGAGCTTCCGTCAGGATATACATCAAGAAGTTTCATGATGAAATCCGTATCTGAACCGCTTGTAGATGCGTAAAGTGTAGCATTAATCCAGCCTGTAACCTCAACATCTTCTTCCAGCACAGGAGTTGAATACACTAGCACGTCGTTTCTCTGCTCATTACCTGAATGGTCGTTCATTCCTCCGAACATTGTGTGCTCCTGTATATTATATACAGGATTTGCAGGGTCTGAGGAGTAGTGATCTGCTGATTCTGAAACAGGAAATGCTGTAGATAATACACCATCACCAGCAGAAGTGTTAGCATTACCATCGCTGTGAAGGTAGTATTCAGTGAGATTCGTATCAGGCAATGGCCAAGCCTGTTCAGCACGCCATCTTTCTTCACCCATAACATAGATGACAGCTTTGCCTTTCTGGAATAAATCTGCAGGAATTCCCTTTAACTGCTGATTGAACCAATCGATATTTAGGCTAGCCTGGTCAGTATCCTCGTTTGCAAAACGGTGATCGTTCGTTCGTGCGGTATGACTGAATGGAGTGAGAACCAGACGATGACCATCCGCAACTTCCTGAGAGACTGAATTGGTCACAGCCTGTTCATATGCCATAATTGAATTAGTTAAGAGTAAATCATACCATCCTCCGACAAATACGAGAGGCTTCTTGAATTTGTTTGTGCGTTTGGTGATATCGTTGTAAGAGAAAAAGTCAATATTATCATAATTCTCTACCCACTTTTGCCAGAATGGTATATGACGCATAATAGGCATGTTTTTTAAACCGTATTTTTTTGCCCATTCTCCCGCATTTACTTTTCGAGGATCTCCTAAAGGATTTCCCAAAAGAGCGTTATCCTCCATTATTTTTTCTTTGATAATCGGTGAAAATCTGTGATGAGCTAATTGGTCATCAAGCATCATAATGGCCCAGAAAACATTTAAATTGAGAGAAAAGAAGCCGTTTTCGAAACCAAGATTATTCCCAATCGCAGAGTTGATTGCCGGATTAGAAATAACGGATGTTTCCAACCCTAGAATATCACCGCTAAGCCAAGGCAAAATCTGTGAAGCTCCTTGCCATGAAATTCCACTCGTAACAATCTGTCCATTACTCCAAGGCTGTTTTCTAACCCATGTTATGGTATCTACTCCATCTCGGTGTACGCCCCAACCATCATGGTCTGGTCTTCCATCGTCACCCCATCCTTCATTGGCAAGAGGCTGTAGTTGCCCTTCACTCTTTGCAGTTCCTCTGGCTGCGACTTCAACACACACATAGTCGTTTGCTGTAGCATACTCAAACAGTCCATACCAAGCTGTAGTTGAAGCACTGTGAAGATATGCAGAACGAATCAGAATAACCGGATATTGTTTTGTAAAGTCCGGTTTACCGTCTTTGAGTGGAAATTTGACACTACCGACTAGTCTGGTGCCGTCACGCATAGGGATAATGACGTCTTTGAATTCGGCATATTTATGATGTTCTCCTGGAAATTTTGCTGTCATAGATTCTCCTTTTATTTAATGGAATAATAATCAATCATAGTTTCATATTCGATCCATATTGGCTTTTTAAGGGATATGATAATTAAACAGAACATTCTGACACTGACTTGTTGTCAGATATCAGTACATTCTGTTCTATAAACTAGTTATTATTTTACTTTTATCTACGAGTTGGGAGTTTGCTCATTCTTGTATTACCATGCTTTGTCTCAGTTTCCCCCCATGCCCAATACGAATCTACTTCGCGTGTCTCACCAACACGTTGCATTCTACCTTCCTGCTGAGGAGTTGGAGGATATTTTTGCAGCATAGCGGGCATTTTCCCTCTCGGATCAGGAGTAAACGTCCAGTTTTCACCCTCTATTGTAAATTCAATCCCTTGTGAAAATGGGCTATTCGGTGATGTAGCAACTTTTCCTTCTATATTTTGTGTTGCAGTTACGGTCTTTCCATCGGTGAATACAGCGAAACCTAAGCGGTCATGACCGAGAAGAAAGTGTCCTCCTTCAACTGATCCATCTTTATATTTGTTTGCCCAGGTATACCATACAATATGGCCAAAGTTCTCCATCAAGATATCTCTGTTACCGTATAAGACAGCACCGTCAGCCATATATACCTGATCGAAGGCCACAAAGCCTTTTGCTTTAACCCCTTGAAACTCACCCGTTAATTCAAACAGGTGGGAGACATAATAAGTTCCTTCATCTCTTCCGGGGAGGTACCAGTGCAGGCCAGGTTTAATCATAGGTCCTTCCAGAGAAAAAAGTTTTTCTTCTTTCCACACAAAATAATCTTCACTGAAGCGTATTTCGAAATCATCTCCAACTACCCCGGGAGCTTTTCGCCATACTGCTTCATTTCCGTCTTGAATACCTACAGTTCCTTTAGCGGAAGCACAATCTTCCGTTAGTTCTGTATCAAAAATCAAATTCTCTCCATCAGCTTTGGTGGATTGGATCACTAGTCCCAAATAAGCCTTTTCAGTATCCAGATCAGGATTAAAGTTACGAAGTAATTCGTACATTTCACCATCTTCTGTACGAATGTTTCCGTAAATTGCAGTAAGGTTCGGTTTAAGTCCGAAATAACCTCTGTCTGATAATACATCCTCTACACTGGGTTGATGAGCACCGGAAAGTTGCTGAAAAAAGTTACCACGCTCATACACATCTCCTAACTTTGGCATAAATAATATCCTCCTTTAAGTATAATTTGATCGCCTTACATCCATATGGTACTCTCATTATTATTGGAAGTTAAACACTTAATCGGTGCTCATTAATATTGAAAACATACATAAAGGAGAGATTCTATGGAATTAAGACAATTGAAATATTTTTTAGCTGTTTCCGATACACTTCATTACGGAAAAGCTGCTGATTTATTACATATTTCAGAACAGCCGTTAAGTTTTCAAATCAAAAAATTGGAAAGTGAACTTGGTTTCAAATTATTTGAGCGGACTACACGTTCAGTAGCATTGACCCCCGCAGGCGAATTACTTAAAAAGAAAACTCTAGAAGGATTGAGAATTTTGGATAAGGGAGTAGAGCAGGCGGGGAAGATCGCTAGGGGAGAAACAGGGAAATTACACATAGGATATAATAGTATGACGCTGCACAATATTTTGCCTCATTTAGTTAGCGAATATCGGAATCGGTATTCTGATGTTGAGATTATACTATCGGAACAGAATTCACCAGAGTTAGAATATAACTTAATAAATGAAGAAATAGATTTAGGTATAGTGGCTCTATATGGTGGAGCTATGTCTGACGAATTGAAATATGAAACTATTTTTAGTGATCCCGCTTTTATTGCGTTCCCCAAAAACCATTATATGAAAGATAAAAAATTCATAAACCTTTCTGATTTGGCAGAAGAAGCTTTCTTGGTGTATTCAAGAGAAGTAAGGGCGAGATCCTATGATTATTTAATAGCACATTGTCATGCTGCGAAATTCACACCAAATATTATACAAGAGGCAGAGACCGATATGGCGTTGCTCGGACTAGTAGCAACAGGGCTTGGAGTTGCTTTGGTTCCTGGAAGTTTCCGACATATATTAACGGATGTTATTGATTACAGGATGATTAACGAACCAAAGATAAATATCGATGTTGCAATTGTGTGGAAGGCGACGAAGTACTCGCCTATGTTGCGGAATTTTAGGGATATTGCTAAACCGCAAGCCTCCATTTAATTTATAGAGCACAATCATAAGATGATTCAGTTGTTAATAGCATCATTTTTTGAATAATATAATTCTTGGGAATGTGGTTTAAGCTGATGGAACGTTTGTCCTGCCTGTAATTCATTAACAAGAGAAACATAAGAGCCCGCGCCCAGCGCGGGTTTTCTGTTTTAAGGGACCAAGTTCTTGTCCTAATCTCAGGACGAGAGCTTGGTCCTATTGCCGAAAATCGACAAAAACATGGTACTAAAGTTACATAAATATCTAAACTCCATTTCTGGTTCTTTTTATGTTTTAGTAATGAAAACTCTAAATCTCCTTCAATTATTATGTATGGATAAGGTGTAAATATGTATTAATTATGTGCTTAATTTTTGATTATAAGTATTATATCATGTGCTCATAGCAAATTAACATTAAACTTTAGACAATGATAGTGTAAAGTTTGCTATGAAAAAATAGTGTAATAAATTTTACACTAACTTTTGACTGAGGGAGGTTGATATACAAAATACAATGAACAGATGCTCCAAATCTGTCCATTCAATTTCATGAGTTTATAAATATGATAAAAGATTTCAATGTTAATATTAAGGGAAAGAAAGGAAGACGTATTATGTCAGATGATTATAACGACAAGTATGCTAATATTAAATCCTCTCACGAGGTAATTACTCTAGAAGATGAGATGACTCATTTTGAGTCACTTTCAGTGCCTTCATCACAAACTGATATTTGGGAAGAAACTGCTGCTGGTGTTGTCGCAGAAGCAGGAGACTACGATATTCTGCTATGGGCAGCCGGCTATGCTCTCTTTGGTAATGGAAAGGGCATTTGGGGTCCTGGTATGTCAGCAGAAAGAGAAATTCAGTTAATTGTTGTACCAAAATCTCAGCGGGGTACCATGACAGACAACAACTTTGTGCGTGTAGGGTGGACTCCTAAAGAGCGTTTGCATGGCGATAAATTTAAGGTTACTGCAACAGAGGACAAAGTCATTTGGGACTTTAATGGACTTAAGTTTATAGCAACTCCTCCTACATGGAACATCAAAGGAAAAGCTGGTGATGCTGAGCTTGATCTTGTGTACGAGCAAATTGGTACAGCTCTTTGGAACTGGGGACCTTTCGCAAAGGCTAACGAGGATGACCGTGCTGGCTATGATGCATTCGTTAACGTTAATGGAACTATTCGCACATCAGAACATAATTTAACGATTGAGAATGGATATGGTGTTCGTGAACACATCATTACAGGGCAGTCAAACGACCCAATTAAAAATCTTCCTGCAACTAATTGGATGTGGTGGCTTTACACAATTCAAGGTGATGTTAAAATAAACTTCTTCCAGCCCGGTCCTAACCAAATCGGCTTTGTAAAATATGCTGATAAACAAATTGATTTTGGACCAGGTAATGGAATTATCGATTACCAAATTATTGAGAAGTGGGAAGATCCTAGAAGTGGTATGAATATGCCTGTTAAATGGAAGCTAAAGATGGAAAAAGGCAACTGTGTCGTTGATGTAGAAATTGCTGCACATGGTCGTGCTTACAGCCACTGGCCAGTTTCGACAGGAACTCGTATGTATTGTTATCTGCTTTCAACAATGACAGGAACTGTTTCCCTTCCAGATGGTCGTACAGTGACACTTGACAATCATCTAACAGTAAATTCTTTCTGTAAAACTATTCTAACTGCAGGCGAGAATCTATCTGGTTCTAAACCAGAACTTGACTAGAACGAAATCTCTCTAAGATGTTCGTTTTATATTGTATATAATACTAGGTTACCAATCACCAATTCAACTGGTGGTTGGTAACTTTTTATCCTCATATTCGCGGGCGAAGGATATAACAGGTCGTACGCAATTGCTACGGGTATGCCGATTTTGAATCTTAGGGGGAGCATACCGCGTGAAGGTAACGGCCAACTACCGTGCAGCTGATCCATATGATCGGCTGCTTTTAATTTAACTAACGGGCAGTTTAGTGGAATGTAAATGTTAAGCCTATAATGCTGAATAAAGCACGAAACTTTGGAAAAGTTGAATCACGGATCATTGGACACATCAATTACAGGAATTAGGACAATCTAAAATGCAAAGGATTTGAAAGAGATTTGATATTCCATTATATTAGATTTCATAATTCATCCGAGAAACGAGGTGGAAATGAAAATGGAGTCATACGAACTCACGACGTTAAAAAGAGGACTGATTATTCTTGATTTATTGCGCGAACAGCATTCTCTTTCAATGAGTCAGATAATAGAAAAATTGTCTTTGAATAAGACAACAGTCTATAAACTGTTATTTACTTTGGAAAAAATGCAATACATCAAGAAAGTCGAGAAATACTATTATTTGAACCCCAGTATTTTCTTTGACGATCGTATACATATTATCCGTGATATTCAGTGGTCGTCCCTTAATACACCTTACCGATTGGCTGAAGTGAGCGGAGAAAAAGTATTCGTTGGCATACTTGAAAACGAAGAGCTTGTAATCAAAAATGTGATTTTGACACCTTCTATGATGCCTGACTTGGACGCCATCGGTAATCGATCCCCTATTTATTCAAGTGCAATTGGAAAAGCTGTATTTGCTAATTTACCGTCTGATCTTCAAGCTGAGATACTGATGAAGCTTTCGTTAAGCAACATTACCAAAAAGACATTTAACGATAAGGATTTATTTAAACATCATTTAGAGGTAATCAAAGAACAAGGATTTGCCGTCGATGATGAAGAGACGAATGTTGGAAAACGGTGTGTGGCTGCCCCTGTCTACATAAATGGTCGTGTTATCGGCTCACTAGCTATTCATGGGGATACGGGGAGTATAAGAAGAAGATCAATACGTTCATTATCCAACATGGTCAAGCGGTACAGCAGACAACTATCCTTGGAACTGGAACATTTAAAGTCGCGTTAGAGAGTTTCTTTATTAGAAACTCTTTTTAGGTTTGTTTTTCGTTTTAACTACAGCCTTTAGAATTACAGGTGTAAGGACAAACGTTTAACAAAGGAGTGAAGAACAACCATGATATATCAAAAGTTGCGTGGTACCGACCTGAAGGTATCTGAAATTGGACTCGGGACAAATGCGGTCGGGGGGCACAACTTATTCACCGACTTGAACGAAGTTGATGGCATCGAGATGGTTGATGAAGCATTACAAGCTGGGAATTACATTCATTGATACTGCAGATATTTACGGAAAAGGCCGCTCGGAAGAACTTATTGGAGAAGTTCTCACAACATATAACAGAGAGGACGTTGTAATTGCGACCAAGGGCGGAAGGCGTTGGTTTGCAGATGGATCTGTTGTTGTAGATAATACACCTCAATATCTGCGTAGTGCACTTGAAAGCAGTTTAAATCGATTGAAGACAGACTACGTAGATTTGTACTATCTTCACTACCCTGACCCTAAAACTCCGTTAGCAGAGGCTATTGAGGAACTTACGAAGCAAAAGCAGGAAGGAAAAATTAAGGCCATCGGAATTTCGAACGTATCCTTGGAGCAACTTAAAGAGGCAAATGTACATGGGGATATATCCGTATTGCAGTCGCCATACCATCTGCTCGATCGCACCGCTGAGGAAAAATTACTACCTTACATTAGAGAAAATAATATTTCTTTTATTCCGTACGGTCCACTTGCCTATGGTTTACTTGGGGGCAAATACACGGAAGATTTCAAATTAGCAGAAGGAGATTGGAGACGAGGCCAGCCGTTGTTCGAAAAGGAAGCATTTAAAAAGAACTTAAAAATCGTCAGCAGCCTGAAGGAACTTGCGGAAGAGAAAGAAACAACGTTGACGAATTTGTCGCTTGCTTGGCTGCTTTCCCAGGAAGGAATTGATGCCGTTATTCCAGGAGGAAAGCGGAAAGATCAAGTGGTTCTTAATAGCCGAACCAGCGATGTAACGTTCACACAAGAAGATCTTGATATTATTGAAGGCATTATTAAAAATTGAAGTCTAACTTTAGGAGGATAACAGCATGAAAGATACTTTTACCGTATTGCGAAATGGTGTAAAAATGCCTTGGATGGGCCTTGGTGTTTGGACAGCGGAGCGTGAAGATGCAACAGAGCCTGTAAAATATGCATTGCAAAATGGGTACCTGAGCATTGATACAGCGACCGCATATCGCAATGAGAATCAAGTTGGACAGGCCATTATCGAATCTGGCGTAAATCGGGGAAATATTTTCGTTACTACAAAGGTGGCTAATGGGGATCAGGGATATGAGTCTACCCTTACAGCGTTTAACAAAAGCCTCGAAGCGCTAAAACTGGATTATCTGGATTTGTATTTGATACACTGGCCCGTGGAAGGGAAATCACACGAAACATGGAAGGCGTTAGAAGAGCTTTACAGCCAAAAGAAGGTCCGTGCAATCGGAGTTAGCAATTTCGAAATCGCCGACCTGGAACAGCTAAAGACGGTTGCTACTATTCAACCCATGGTAAATCAGGTCGAGTATCACCCCCACCTAACACGTAATGAACTGAGTACGTATTGCAAACAGCATCAGATCCAAATGGAAGCTTGGTCGCCGCTGATGAAGGGACTACTAAATGACCATCCGACACTGCTTGAAATTGCGGGAAGGCACCATAAATCCGTTGCTCAAGTCATTCTTCGATGGGATATTCAAAGCGGGTTTGTGACCATCCCTAAATCGTTCAATAAAATCAGAATGATGGAAAACCATAACATTTTTGATTTTACGCTCTCGGATGAAGAAGTCACACGAATTTCCTCGCTTAATAAGAGCGAAAAATTGCCAACGCCTGATATGAGCAAGTTCCGAGATGCCTAATGATCTAAGCAAGCCTTTATTGTTAACGTTGGCGATCGCATCAGGACTTGCGGTCGCTAATATTTATTATAACCAGCCGCTATTAGCGGATATTGCTGGCACCTTTGGTACAACGCAAGATCAAGCAGGCTATGTTTCGACTTTTACACAAACAGGTTACGCTGTGGGTTTGTTGCTATTCGTCCCATTGGGGGATGTACGAAATCGCCGGAATTTAATAACTGTACTTCTCTCATGTGTTACCCTTGCACTTATAGGTATGGCAATTTCGCCGACAATTACATGGCTTTACCTAGCCAGTTTAATGGTCGGTCTCACCACGGTGGTCCCCCAAATTCTTATTCCCTTTTCTGCTCAATTAGCTAAATCGGAGCAACGAGGGAAGGTAATTGGTACAGTAACAAGCGGTTTATTATTGGGTATCCTTCTGGCCAGAACGGTTTCGGGCCTTATTGGTGGATCCATTGGATGGCGATGGATGTACGGAATCGCAGCTATTCTGATGTTTCTCTTACTTATGGTTCTGCGATTCCGGTTACCTGACGATAGGCCTCAACATTCACCACCGTATAGTCAACTATTGAAATCTTTATGGACGTTACTTCGAAAGCATTCCCTTCTACGCGAAGCTATTTTAATTGGGGCGTTGAACTTTGCAGCTTTCAGCTTATTTTGGACTTCTCTTGTTTTTTTGCTCGAAGGGTATCCCTATCATTATTCAAGTCAGATTGCAGGTCTGTTTGGATTGGTTGGTATAGTTGGAGCTTTGGGCGTGCCATGGATCGGACGCCTTATTGATCGATTTATGCCGTCACAGGTCATCGGGATCATGATATTAATTCTCTTTTTTTCTTTTGTTTTATTTGTCTGGAATGGCAGTGTGCTCGTTCTAATTTTGGGGATTATACTCATGGACCTAGGTGTTCAAGGTGCCCAAGTCATGAATCAAACACGTATTTATTCGTTAGATGAAGGTGCTAAGAGCAGACTCAATACGGTTTTAATGGTAAGTACATTTTTGGGTGGAGCTTGCGGGTCAACTTTAAGTAGTTACTTGTGGAGTAACGGTCAATGGACTTATGTGTCGGTTGCTGGATGCTGTTTGGCTCTAACTTCATTTGTTGTATGGGGAATTTCGTATTTAAAGAACCGGAAAATTGATTATAATGTCGGATGAACTTTTTGATTGCATTAAAATAATATAAAATAGATGACATCATTGAGATTTATGCTATGAAGTCTTCATCTCCAACGCATAGTGCTATCCAATCCCACAGTTTGATGAAATGTAGCAAGGATGATCTTGAAAACCTTGTACTCCAGTTTGAAAGTCTAAATGGCGATATAAAGCAACAAATTACCTCTTCTGTATCAAAAGTGCTTGGTAAGCAAGTGTTCATATCAAAAATGGATAAAACTTCTTACAATTTATCTGAAATTGAAATGATTGCTAACACGATAAATGGATATATACTCACTATTAAAACCCTGGATATTCGTTCCGAATTTCTCAAATCAAACTACGATATTGATTTACCTCAAAAGACTTGTTTTGGGAAAGAGCTAGATCACAATCAAGAATAGCTAATTATGAGGAAATGATTCTTATTCAACTAACGGGAACCTTTAGTTTAACTAAGCAATCTTATGTACCCAATACATTTGAGCTTACTGGCTGGATAGCAACCGGCGGTGATAAATTTTGATAATCGAAATTGATGGTTATTTTGAAAATGTACTTATTATCGGCAAAACATGTTCAATTTCGGAATTAAGAAAGAAATATGAAGCATCCAAAACCTGTTGTACCAACATAAGTGAATTTTCAGATATTTTTTGTAGGATGTTTCAATTTGAACATCTGCCTTTTTCATACGAAATAGATGTTAGGCCAGATGTTGTAATTGATACAGATACTGACCGTATTTATGCGCCATGGTATTAAGCTAACGGGAAACGTTAATGTAACAATATAAAGAAAGCAGCTGGTCAATGTGATCAGCTGCTTTTGTTCAACTAACGGGCAGGTTAGCGTAGCTGATGCAAGAATAACTTGCATTATGGGAGAAGGAGTAGCTAAACTTGAAAAATGAACCGCCCATAATAGTGTGAAACTTTTACGTACAATTATTTAAGGAGGGTATCTCCACATGAAACGTATGTCAACTTCTGAATTGAATGAAATTTTAGTTAAAGCAACACTCTCGGCCAGACAAGAGGCCAAAAGCAATGGTGTGGCCATTGTATATGAAGAAAATGAAAAAATGATCAAGGAATATCCGGATGGCAGAAAAACAGAGATCATATACGAAGAAAATGGTAACAAAAAGGAAATTGAATACCCATGATCTGAAATAAAAGAACGATTATTGTTCAGCTAACGGGAAACGTTAGTCCAAAAAAGCAAGGGGCAGTTGGCCGGCTGGCAGCTGCTCCTTTTTATTAAGCTAACGGGCATGTTAGTTGGATTAAGAAATCACTAGTAGCAGCAGGTAAAATCTCCAAGAGAGAAAGCATAAAAAGATTAGAAGCTGAAAATAAAAGATTAAAGGAATTGTGATGAACTCAATTTTTCCAAGTCGTTTTTTATCTTGAGGTTTTTGTTACGTTGCCAATAAAAGAAGTAACTTCTTTCCGTTCTAATTATCTTTATAAAGATCCCTGGAATCTTGTTTAAAATCGAATACAAAATATATTATAATAAGATGATACGATACGGACTATAATTGTGATCTTTTATTAATTTGAAAGGATAGACTGATGAATAATTTCTTATCCACCTCCAACAGTGAAAATCCAAGAAATTCATTACCTGATGATATTGCACATTATATTTTGGGGAAAATATTTACCGGGGAATTAGGGCTTGGCGCAAGATTAATTGAAACGAATATAGCAAAGGAACTTAATGTGAGTAACATTCCAGTAAGGGAAGCATTCTATATTTTACAAAATACCGGAATTGTGGAAAGGCTACCAAGAAAAGGTGTCCGAGTTAAAGCAATATCGGAAGAAGAGATTGTTGACTACACTGTGGCACTAAAAGAATTATATAGAGTTGCTTTAGCCTACTCAGTTCCAAACTGGAATGATGAGCATCGAGAGAATTTAAAAAATTCCTTAAACGAAGCAAAAGAATTATTAGTTCAAGAGAAAATAGCTGAATATATCTCAAAATGCGATCAAATATCTTCCTACATTTTTGAAGTAGCTGGAAATAAAGTATTTTTAAGATTTTATTCCGAAATCACATATATTACAACAGCCTATTGCCAATCAATTTGGAATGATGCTGAAAAAGTAAAGAGCTGGCACTCCTATTTAGACGGTGCAGTTAATGCATTAATTCAATCAGACTTTAAACAGGCGGAACGGGAATTGGAACTATTGGCAAAAAGGTCCTTATTGGTTTAATTAGACTTTGCAAGCAATTCTATTCATCAAAAAAAGGTACTAACAAATCAAAAATGTTAGTACCTTTTTTTATTGTGTAATATATGATGACTCATCAGATGCTAATCTATTTAAATGGCACCCGATTGTGAATCTATCTTTTTTAAGTTCAATCGATGCTTATTCTTCTGAAGAAACAGCCGTAATATCACCTGCTTGTACAGTAAATCCTCCATCGATTACTTGAGATGTGCCTGTTGTAAATCCTGATTCATCACTAGCTAAATAGACCATTAAATAAGAAACTTCTTCTACTTTACCAACTCTTTTTAAAGGTTGACCTTTCATCGCAGCGTTACGTAATTCATCTGTCGGGAATCCTTCTCGGAACATAGCTGTATCTATAGTTCCCGGATGTACCGCGTTTACACGAACATTAAACGGTGCAAATTCAATTGCCGCCGCACGTGTTAATGCTGTTACAGCGCCCTTTGCGGCAGTATATGTTGAGAGACCGCCACTTGCATTGATTGCTGCAATGGACGACAAGTTGATGATAGAACCAACACCTTCTTCTTTCATATATGGTAGGACATTACGCATGCCGATGAAAACGCCCCATGCATCTATATCCATGACTCGATTCCACTGATCGTGTGTTAATTTATCAAATGTTGCGTTTGCTAGAACACCAGCATTATTAATTAGTACATTTAATTTTCCAAATTGTTCGTACGCTTTTTTAGTTACTTCTATCCAGTCATTTTCTTCTGCTACATTTAGTTTATAAGCAACTGCCGAACCAGGGAATTCCTTATTCACTTCATCAACTAATTGTTGTACACCTTCATAATTATAATCTGTTGCTACAACTTTTGCCCCTTCACTAGCAAAGATACGAACATGCATTGCACCCATACCTTGTGCAGCACCTGTAATTAGTACGACTTTCCCAACCAATCTTCCCATTATAAATATCTCCCTTATTAAAAATTAAATTATATATTATATATAATATATAATGTCTCCGTTTACATTTTATAAAATTATTAATGTTTTGTCCATAGTTATGACTTTTTTGTGAAGAATACTAATCTGTTAATTCCTATTTAATTAAACATCCTACATAAGGGAGGTCATAAGTCTTAATAAAGCGAAATATTGGTACATGAACTAGCTGTTGAGGACAAGAACATGTTCGTATTACCGATTAGATGAATATCTAAGTGGAAGTGGTTGGTCTCTTTTAAGTCACTAAAACAATAAAGGCTGGATTATAGATCAGATGACCAGCTTCAATGTTGGAACTATAAAAAGGTATCACTTTAGGAATAATAGAGCAGATCATTTATCCTAATGAATAAGGGAAGGAAGATCCTCATATGAATCAAACCTGCTTAGATCAAACTTTCTGCTGCCCCTGTCATTGTAGCGGGTCAAGAATTTGAACCGATTAACGTATTGCATAAAAACAATAATCGGTCTTCTTGTTAATTCATTAAGCTACCCTGAAAATTAACTCATAGTGTAACTCTAGAAAAAGACAATACAAAACTTTGATCTTGTTTTCAAACGAAGTTATTTTAATGTGATAAAGTATTGAAATTTACTTTCAACGTTAAAAGAATTACAACTATAAAAGTCACTGTTAAGGGTAATAGCTTTTACAGTGAGGGAGGGTAATTATGTTGGAAAAACGAGTTATTGTATGCTTCTTATCGATGTTATTCCTTGTTGATATTGGTTTTGCAAAGGAAGTTGAGGGGAAGGATATTACAGTGAAGGATGTTGTTGTAGAGTCAGGGATAGATAAAGAACTAAGTGAATTAAACGAACCTGTAATTGTGAGCAACGGAAGGGTACTTTTGCCTATTCGAAAAGTTGGCGAGGCGCTAAACCTAAAAGTTTATTGGGATCAGAAATCAAAAACAGCCTATTTATATGGCGTTAATCAAGAAATCAAAATGACAGTAGGTAGTAAAACAGCCTATGTAAACAACAATCCAACTTCGCTAGAAGTAACAGCCAAAGTAATCAACGGAAAAACATATATTCCTTTAAAATTTGTGTCTACTGCCACAGAAGAATCTGTTGTTTGGAATTCTTCATTGAAAACATTGACTGTCTCAAGAACTTATGCGATGGGTAGCGATAAGACAATAACTTATTGGATAAATCTCAGAACAGGTGAACTGAGTAAAGCAGATACAAGAGAGGCTGGAACAACAATAGGGAAGTTAGATACCCAGTTATCAGTTCTAAAAGATTTTTACGTTTCCCAGTTATCTGAATCTTCATCGTATATTGCTTATAATCAGATATCGGGACCATCCGGGACAGTTAAGGTTTCAGGCCAGGCAATAGTTGTTAATGATAAGTTAATCGATCAAGCTAATTTCTCAGTCATGGGTTACTACCCTGTATCAAATATTAAAAAGGCACAAGACAATGTAATAATTACTGATGGTAAACATGCTGAATTGCTTAATAAAGAGGGAAAAGTTCAAACTTCTATAGATCTGACTAAGATCATGGGCATAGACCAAATTTACATGCTTGAAGAATACAATAAAGACTTCATGATTTTAAGGGAATACGAATCACAGCATCTTATTGTTTATGATTTTAAAGAAGAGAAAGGAACTTTTGTCCACCAGGCAGTTAATCTTCCAGCGTATGAAAAAGACTACTTAATAACAGTAGGGCTAGATCGTAATGATGAAATGGAATACGACCACATTATTTTGTTTGATAAAGTGGACAGTAATGGCGATCTTTTATTCAAATATAAAAGTAAACAAACAGATAAGACTAACACCTACAAATTAGCCCGGTAAAATTGCCGAAAAGCATGTCCTATACGTTCAAGCCTCAACTGGATCATTTTTAATTGAAGTAAAGCAAGAACTGAACTGCACCGTATAGTTGGGAGTATCCCAAAGTTCAAATGCTAAAAATACGCTTAATTTTAGTTACATAACGCCTATCAACTATCCTGAAAATGAACACGTACAGACATTCGGTACGATTGAAAATGTCAGATCCGTTGAAATACTACCTGACTTATTCTATGCAGGAAGTGTAGACGGCATTGCTGGATATGTCATGAAAACAGATTATCTTAGTGAAACTACACGGTTGTCCCGCTTTTTGATGTTGATGGGAAATCCATCATGGTTCTATTTCTGTTGGTGCTAAGAAAACGAATTTTCCTAAAAACCATAACGGACAAACTTGTTCTGCCGTCGAGGCGGCTTCTCCTGAAACAGAATCTGAACTAATTGAGGCTATAGGTGTGGATGGTACAGAAGGATATGTACTAAAAAAAGACCTGAATGATGAGCAACCCTGTACACCTCAGGAAGCCATAGCACAGCAGAACAGTAGAATAGCAGAGGGGTACGATATTCCGCTGTGTGATATGGATGGTAAAAACGTGATTGGAGTGTTTCGTATGGGGGGAATTAACCCAAAAATATTGGTTTACTCGTACCAAGCGGGATTCTATCACAATGAAACATGGAGACAACAGGGTTAACTGATGTCTCAATAAGAGAAGGATTGGCCGCCTGTGTGTTGACTTAGACGCAGATATCGTCAAGAACTTCTCAGCCATAGAAACAACCATTATTGCAAATAGAAAACCATGGTATGTAACTTTATATTCAGTCATGCTATTAAAAGTATGACTTTTGAATATACATGGATATAGTTGTAAAACATGTCGAGGGACAAGAACATGGTCCCATTGAAGTCGCTATTTTAGCGGCTTTTTTAATTTATCGGTACAAGTTCTTGTCCCGATTGCCGGAATGGACAAGAACATAGTCTGATTTCCGATTAGATGAACATCTAATCATCGATAATATGCAATTAAAGCTTTATTAAGTACCATAATACATGAAAATGTTCACAATGTTATGTGACAACTGACAAGATGAGAGGTTAAACACGGTTGCTAGGTATTAAAAAATGCGAAATACGGACTAAAATAGCTGCTGATTTAGACGATCGGACACTTCCCTTTTTATTGTGTTCTATTTTTCAGTAAGCAGTTTATCTACAGAGACAGAGAATGCTTCATAGTCAAATGAACGGATACAGTGGCCAAAGCGATTATGTTCGGCAACAAGAGTCAATTTATTGAAGACAATACTCAGTTCGAATTCTATATTTTTGAGCTTCAGGTTGAGTTGGATCGTTTACAGGCAGATCTGGATGAAGCCAGGATCCCATGACTTACCGAAGAAGGTGGATGAACTAATTATGAATATGTTTAAACAGCGAAAGGCCGTGCACTATGGTCATTTTAAGGAAACGGCTACCTTTAATCGACGAAGTCCAACATGCGAGCGTTTTGATTTTCATAGAAAAGAAATAATGATTTGACATTTTCTGTGGGGTAAGTTATCTTTGCCTATATAGTTAAGCTATTAACTAAATGGAGATGACAGAACACATGGATAATCTGCAAGAAGAGAACTTACTGCCAATTGATCCTAAACAAGATACGCTGCAAGAATATTTGCTTAGTCTGCCACTGCCCAATGAAGCTTTTTTTACGATGGTTGAGGCGACTGCCAATCTGGTGGCCGTGTCGGAGAAATACTGGCAATCCCAAGGGCTAAATGGAGCAAGAATTCGCATACTTGTAGAGATTGCAAAAGATGGGGGAACGATGCTGCCTTCAGTGCTTGCCGAAAAAATCGGTGTCACCAAGGCTAACATTAGCTTGCTGCTGACTCCGCTGGAGCGTGATGGATACATTGCGAGGGCTGAACATGCCCGAGATGGTCGCAAGACGGTGATTTCCATTACCGATGAAGGACGGACATTATTGAGGGAGCATCTGCCGGGTAACCGTGAAGCTGTGGCTTTACAAATGGGCAACTTAGATGAACAGGAGCAGCATCAGTTGATTGTTCTGTTACAGAAGCTGAATAGGTCTTGATCCTTAATACACTTTAAAACGATACTAATACAAGTCGATTCTGAGGCAGGACATGTTTGGAAAGGGATGGGATTGGTTCAGCGAGGGATGTGTTGTAGTCCAGTGAATCACTCTGTTCATTTAGTTAATAACTTAACTACTTGTTGCAATTCTTTTACAGGAGGGAAAAGCAGGATGACGATCATGATTACAGGAGCCACAGGACAATTAGGCAATCTGATTATTGCAAATCTTCTAGTCCGGGTCCCCGCTACAGAAATTATCGCAGGTGTCCGTAATGGGGGGATGTCCGCAACCTTAAAAGCTTTAAAGGATCAGGGTGGGGAGGTTCGCTGTATTGACTATGATAGGCCGGAAACGCTACAGAAAGCCTTTACCGGTGTGAATAAATTGCTGCTGATTTCCAGCTCACATACCGATGATACAGTCCGGTTAACTCAACATACAAGTGTAATCAATGCGGCGAAGAACGCTGGAGTTGAACATATCCTGTATACCAGTTTTGCTTTCCCACAGACGAGTCTTAAAGGTTCGAGTAGCGTGCATAGACTTACCGAGCAGGTCATATTTGATTCGGGGATGAAGTATACGATTTTGCGCAATGGGCTGTATATTG
The DNA here is from genome assembly GCF_040546835.1 of Paenibacillus sp. PvP094. Taxonomy (NCBI): domain Bacteria; kingdom Bacillati; phylum Bacillota; class Bacilli; order Caryophanales; family Paenibacillaceae; genus Paenibacillus; species Paenibacillus sp. PvP094. Next base: position 5,261,636 of record NZ_JBEPOM010000001.1, read on the forward strand.
ATTTTGTGAATGTCCTTGGACTTCAGGAGGCGATACAAAGTGGCGTGCTAACAACTTCAGCCGGAGATTGGCGATTTAATGCGGTTACACGCAGTGATCTTGCACGGGCCATTGCGAACGTGCTTGCAGAGAAAGGGCATGAGCAGAGGATATATGAGTTGGCCGCGCCAAAGACTTGGAACTTTGCTGATCTGGCTGAGGTGCTCACAGCATTGGCGGATAAACCTGTCATGCACATCGAGGATGTGTCGGTACAACATTGGATCTATCCTTTTTTAAGCAGTATTGATACCGAATCTACGTCTAAGGACCTTGAGCAATTGATGGGCAAACCAATAACTTCGTTGGAGGAGAGCATTGCACCTTTTCTGAATTGATTATGTGGAACAACATCTGCACTTGCCGATTGAGATTGAGGACATTGCTAGGTCGTAAATGAGTTCAAAATATCTTTTTCAGCGCATGTTTCATGCAGTAATCGGTTTGACCGTAACTCAGTACGTGAGGAATAGGCGTCTTACGCTTGTGGCGCAGGAGTTAGCGGGAACGGATCTACAATGAATAAAATTAAATTTATTTGATTGGACTGTAGATATGAGAAAAAACTCCTATAAATTCGTTCTGATTGCATCCATTTTTCTGAATGTATTGCTCGTTATTCTCTCGTATAACAATCATTTAAATAAACAACGTAATTATGCATCTGGAGATCCTTCAGCCTATAGAACCTTTATTCATGGTTTGAGTTATTTTAGTGAATCGATAGGTACTTTAAAAGCTGAAAATTCTAAATCTGAAAATACGAATATTCTTATTCATGCAAAAGAGCGGTTAAACCTTGAAATGAATTCTTATATTAAATTTGAGAATTCTATGGCTTCAACAAATCTCGAATCCTCAATCCTTGATGACAAAGTGACGATGGTTAATGAATCCATGTTTAAGGTACTTTCTTCGTATGTACGAGGAGAATATAATTTACAACAAATAAATCAATTCAAAATGCAGGTGGATGAATTGCTGAATAACCTGCCTAAATCTTATGATACAAAGATGAAAGATGATTTTATAAAAACCATTAATAATCTTTCTTATTAAGTCAGAACATGAGACCTTAAGTTAAGACCGTTTTCCAAGATATTCTTGGGAGACGGTCTTTACAGCTTTTTAAGAGCAAATTTTGATAATACAAACTCATGTCCTTAGCCGATGATGATCAAGAAGGTGGGGTATAATGATTTAGTTAGTGTTAGTTAGTTAGTTAGTTAGTTAGTAGAAGAATAACTTGCGAAGGTGTCGAGGGACAAGAACATAGTCCCATTGAAGTCGCTATTTAAGCGGCTTATTTATGTAATCGGTACAAGTTCGTGTCCCGAGCCAAGGACAAGAACTTGTACCGATTACCGTTTTAATGGATATCTAAATAAGAAGCGCAAGTAGTTCAAACCTCAATAAATACACTACTGGGCATGATACATGACAGTTTTCGCATCTTTATGGAAACAACTGCCTCGAGATCTTTTCCCCGAAATGAAATTGGTGTCCGTAGGGAAGAAGGCCAAATCCGCATGCGGAAACTTTAAATAAAAACAATTAGGCAACTCAACCATCCCAACGGGCTGAAATATTCCGGCAGCAGTTTTACTTTCTGTTTCCCAAAAAAAGGTATGGACATGTTGGTTTATTGCATGATTTATTTAACAACTAACGCTACATAAGTTCCAGATTTGATAAAACCATGGATCTAAGCTTTTCTTTTTTTACGGTTGTATTGATTTTTGTAGTACTGGTTCTTGATGTCCTAATTATTCTGCGATAGCGGCGCCTTCCCCTTCGTTATAAAGCCCACTTACTTAATATCTTATAAGAAATTCTTGAAATTTCAGAAATTTATCCGATAGGAGGATGCTATTATACAACTACAAATAAAGATGAGGTGATGATATGCAAGTGAAATTGGCAGCGGACGCCATTCCCCTCTCCAAAAAGCGGAAGTCATGGATAAGGACGATACAAAAGTATAAAGTGATGTATGCTCTCTTATTACCGGCCTTAATTTACTTTGCCGTATTCAAATACATTCCTATGGCGGGAATCATGATTGCTTTTAAAAACTACAACCTCGCTTTGGGAGTATGGGATAGCCCGTGGGTGGGATTCAAGAATTTTACGGATTTTATGAATGGCGTTTATTTCTGGGACATCATGAAAAATACGATTGTTATATCGCTCTATAAGCTATTGTTCGGTTTCTCCGCTCCCATCTTACTTGCTTTACTGCTCAATGAAGTTCATACCCAATGGTTTAAGAAAATCGTACAAACCATTACTTATTTACCCCACTTTCTGTCTTGGGTCATTGTATATGGATTGATGGTAGCCTTATTAGCCCCAGGCGATGGCCTTTTTAATATGATTTTGAAGGAAAGTGGTTTTCAGCCCATCTCATTTCTAACGGAGCCTGCTTGGGGAAGACTGCTGGTCATCGCATCTGAAATATGGAAGGACATTGGATGGGGAGCGATACTGTACCTCGCCGCATTAGCAGGTATTGATCCAAGCTTATATGAGGCGGCTCGAATGGATGGAGCTTCCAAATGGAGACAACTCTGGCATATCACTTTACCCGGCATTCGAGGAGTCATTATTCTGATGCTGATCCTTAAATTAAGCCATATTCTGGATGCTGGCTTTGACCAAATATTCATGTTTGCCAACACCTTTAACCAGGAGAAGATCGATATTATCGATACATGGGTATACCGTGAAGGGTTGGAGCGTCTGAAGATTGGCTTGGCTACTGCTGTAGGATTGTTTAAAGCTGTCATCGGATTTGCTTTAGTTCTGGCAGCAAATAAGCTTGCCAAAAAATTCGATGGGCAAATTTGGTGAGGTGGTTGATTAAATGATCCATTTGACAATCGGAGAAAAAGTCTGGCAATTCGTCGTTTATGTTATTCTTATTTTTTTATCCCTACTTTGCTTATTACCCTTTTTATATGTGATTGCTGTCTCCGTGACGCCAGAATCGGAAGTGTTACGAAGAGGGATTGTTATTATACCAGAATCTTTTACCTTTCTGGCCTATAAAGAAGTATTCATTTCTCATGGGCTCTGGCAGGCGTATAAAATTACGTTGTTTCGAACGATCATAGGCACTGCATTAAATGTGTTTTTTACGGTCATCGCGGCGTACCCGTTATCCAAAAAATATTTGCCGGGACGCAGTCCGTTTTTACTATTCATTGTGTTTACCATGATGTTCAGTGGGGGGTTAATTCCGACTTATCTACTAATTCGCTCTCTGGGGTTGCTAAACAGTCCGTGGGTATTGATTATTCCGAATCTTATTAGTGCATTTAATCTGGTGATTATTAAAGGCTTTTTCGAGCAATTGCCAGGTGAAATCGAGGAATCAGCGAGGGTTGACGGTGCAAGTGAACTACAATCGTTATGGCGGATCATTTTACCACTGTCTTTGCCCGTCATCTCTACCATTTCTTTATTTTACGCAGTGGGGCATTGGAACAGTTATTTCGATGCTATTGTATATATCAATGATCCCGACCTCATGCCGCTTCAAGTAGTCTTACGCAACATCCTGCTTAACGTCGCAACACAAAGTGCTGAGTCGCTCGCCAATTCCGGAACTGTAAGTACGTTCGCTGTGCAGATGGCTACAGTTGTCGTAACTACGATTCCGATTTTGATCGTTTACCCATTTTTGCAAAAGCATTTTACCAAAGGTGTACTCCTGGGATCCGTTAAAGGGTAAAAGATGTTCCAACCTAAGTTATTACGGGGAAACCGTGATAATATACAAGCAAAGGAGAGGTCAATATGGAGCGTAAAAAGATTTCATTTGCTATTCTGTCGGCAATCTTAGGACTGGGAACGTTATTGTCAGGATGTGGGGGAAATGAAGAAGTTACATCGACAACTTCGGGTAATTCGCAAGGGCAGTCTGGTCAGTTTGAAACCAAAATGAAAATTTCGATGTTTAACCAAGGTACGTTCAATGCTGCTGCTCCGATCCCTCCACGTGATGAAGATATTCAACGCCAAATGTTGGAAAAAGAGATGAACATCGACTTGGATATGGTGATTCCTCAAGCTGGGCAGGCAACAACCAAACTGAATACGCTCATTGCAGGCGGAGATATTCCAGATTTGATCTTCTTGAAGAGTCGTGCTGATCTCGCGCAATATTATGACCAAGGTGTTCTTGCGGATTTGACACCGTATCTGGATCAATTTCCTGAATTACAGAAACGTTTTAGCGACGACTCCTGGGAGGCTATGTCATATCAAGGAAAAACGATCGGAGTTCCAGGGTACGACAATGTAAACGGTATCAGTCGAAGCTACTTCATCCGCAATGATTGGCTGAAAAAGCTGAATATGAAAGTGCCAACAACACCTGATGAGTTGTTCGAAGTTATGAAAGCCTTTACAGAGAAAGATCCGGACGGAAATGGCAAAAACGATACGTACGGATTCATCGGCGGTATGAATAAAGAAGGCAATCTGCAAACCTACGGCTTCGATAGCTTGATGTGGATGTTTGGCGTTAATCCGCCTTCGGCCGTTGAGATTAAAGATAATGAACCGGTATTTCTGTTTACCGATCCCAAAATGAAAGAGGCCCTTGCTTACATTAATAAAATGATGGCAGCCAAAGTGGTTGACCCAGACTGGGTGACGATGAATTCGCCTGATTTGTTGGACCAAAAGATGTTTAAAGGTAAAGTTGGCTTCATGATCAGAGATGCTCGAAGACTGGAGCCGGATTATCAGCAGAAAATGAAAGAAATTAGTGGAGAGGTGCCGGAATGGATCGTTATCCCTCCGATGAAAGGTCCGTACGGTGATCAAATTGTTGAGAGAAAATCGTTCCAAGGCAATTCATGGGCTATATCCGCGAAAGCGGATAAGGACAAAATCATTCGGATCTTGTCCATGCTGAATTATCTCTTTACGGATAAAGAAGCCTATCCCAACTTTGCATACGGAATTAAAGGGATTCATTGGGATGTGGTGGACGGTAAAATCAAAAATAAAACCTCCGAATTATCGAAGGAAGTGAAGGAAAAGTACCTGTGGGTTGATCATTATAGAATGCCACGCCGTGGTGATGATGCGGAGTATTTCAGCTTTCAGAATCCGAAGACGGCGGAAGCTTTCAATAACAATCAGCAATATGTGGGGCCAACGCTGCCCGGAAATTTATTGACCCCAGACCCCAGCGATACCTTGGATGCTGACCGCCAACGTTTCATTAATGAAAGTTTAGTAAAATTTATGACGGGCAAAGAGCCTCTTTCCAACTGGGACAATTTCCTCCAAACGTTGGATAACAAGTTTGACATGCAGAAATATAAGGAAACTGCTATCAAACAATTTAAAGAAGCCGGCCTTATCAAGTAAATAAACAAAGAGAGAGTGGCTATTCGTAGCCCCTCTCTTTATTAGCATATGCTATTCTTAGTTTAAAACGGAACTAAAAGGAAGATGATCGATGCGAAGAAGAATCAGCTTGCCTTTAAAATTATTTTTTATCGTGTTTGCCTTTGTATTAGGCTGCATCATCTTGATAAGCCAACTGTCTTATCGCTATGTCCAAAAGGAAATAAGAACCAATGACATTTTTTACACCAATCAAATACTAGACAAGGTAGACCAGTATTTCACCGTTAATTTCTCCTCCTTCCAGACGATTCTCTTCTCAGTCGAAACATCAGTGAAAGCCAACATTAACAATACCGAAGTGATTAAAAAGCAATTAAGAGAGCTGTATGAACTCAACAGTATTTATGTCAGTAATATATATTTGATCAAAAGCGATTTATCCATTCTGGGTGGAAGTACACCTACTCGAATATTCGATGAACCTTTATCTGAAAGAGCACCTTTATTTGATGCGGCTGACAAGAGTAGAAGGACTACCTTTGTTAGTGAACCTTACAAATCGAAGTATTCCGGCTGGACCGTTACGATGGTTCGTTATCTGAACGTTTCTCCATTCCCTATGGCCATTGCGGTTGATTTGGATCTAAATGCCATTGAAGAAACCTTGTTCAAAATTAATAAACAGGAACAAATGAATCTGGCTCTGATCACTGCGTCAGGTAAGATCATTGCCGGATTTTCTGAGAATAAAGGACCTCTGAATATTCAAGATCATTCTTTTTCGATCGGAGAGACGTCAGCGGAAGAAATTCTGGATACGACAGAAACAAACCTTCAACTGTATACCAACGATGGCACTCCGGTCTCCCTTTTGAAAAAACCAACGGAGAAATTCAACTGGACCATCATCTCGATCAACGATGAATCACGTTTAAAAGCGTCGTTATCCAGATTGGAAACCTATTATATCGAGCTTCTCGCTGCAGGTCTTCTTTTAAGTTTGTTCATTTCTTTTTTGGTTGCAAAATATATAAGAAAACCACTCTATACGCTCAAAACAAAAATGAAGCAGGTGGAACAAGGCATCCTCACAACGACTATAACGATTAATCGAAACGATGAGTTTGGCGATCTTTCACGGGCATTCGATCGTATGCTTCAGCAGATTGTTGAACTGATTCGCCGAGCCGAGCTTCATAATGAACTTGAGCGGAAGTTGGAAATTCAGGTGTTACAGTCTCAAATTAATCCACATTTTCTGTATAACACACTTGGTTCGATCAGCAATGTGATACGTCTCGGACAAATAGAGAAGGTAGATGTGGTGATCGGGTCGCTCATTTCATTATTGGAGTATGGGATAGACGACGCTTCAGAGAAGGTTTCCTTACGCCAGGAATTACGCAATGTAGCAGACTATATCGAGATCCAGAACATTCGGTATAACCGAAACTTCCACTTGATTGAAGATATCGAAGCAGGGTTAATGGATTTTCCGGTTTTCCGAATGCTGCTGCAGCCCCTTGTGGAGAATAGTATCTTCCATGGTTACAACGGAGGGGGAATTGAGGGACCTATTACGATTCATGCGTACAGGGAGGACAGTATCGTCATCATAGAAGTTGTTGATCAAGGCGAGGGAATTCCAGCTGATAAAATAAAGCATATTTTAATCTCAGAACCGAGTGAAGAGGAAGTGAAAAGGAAAAGAATCGGGCTGAATAATATTCATGGGCGAATAAGACTTCACTACGGAGATCAATTCGGGCTGGATATCATAAGTATACCTAAGGAAATAACCCGTATACGCGCTGTATTCCCGGCAGAATTGCAAAAAGGAGATGCATAATGGGGAGAGACTATACCTGCTTCATTGTTGACGATGAAGACCTGATCATTCAACGATTGGAATTGTTTTTTAATGAGCTTTCTAATAGGGATAGACGATTTGTTCTAGTGGGCAAAGCCAATAATGGCCTGAATGGGATCGAGGAGATCATAAAACTTAAACCGGATATCGTCATATCCGATATTGTAATGCCGCGAATGGACGGAATCTCCATGATTGAGCAGCTCAAGTCGGAGCTCCCCCATACCCAATACATACTGCTGACCGCCTATTCATCTTTTGAATACGCTCAGCGAGCGATTCAAGCCAACGTATTAGAGTACATTGTAAAGGTTCCGCTGAGGGAAGCGGATTTGAATCGAGCGTTGGATAAGGCAGCCGGAATTTTAAATGAGTTTGAGAAAAAAGAGGCGGAGTTTCACTCGTTAAACGTATCCGTGCTTGAAAATAAATACAGAGTCCGCAAGCAATTTTTTAACGAATTGATCCGAGGTGAAATTCCTTCTCATCGGGCATCGGATTTTGCCAATCGCATGCAGTTTCATTTCTTTCAAGCCAACTATTGCTGTTTCATCGTTGAGATGAATACGTATGAAAGTTTCCGAAACGAGTACGCGGCCACAGATCAAAACATCTTGAAGTATGCGATTACAAATATCATCGAAGAAACGGTGATGGATGGTAGCAGTGGGGTAGCTGCGGATCTGTCCGATAATCGTTTTATTGGCTTTCTATCCTGGGAAAATAACCGCAGTGATATGGAAACGGAATATGCTTGCCTATCCTTGGGAGGGCAGATCATCTCTCATTTGCATCAATACTTGAATCAAAGGGTTTCCGTCGCTTTTGGAGGTCCACACCGAGGCTGGGAATCGATCAAACAGGCGTACACGGAAGCTAAAAATGTGAGTGAGGATTTCTATTATCATACCGAGAAAGTCGTAAAAACACCGATGCATCGGTTCCAATACCATAATGACAAAAAAGCAGACTTTCAGCAGAAGCTGAATGATTTTCTTATACGCCTGAAGAGGAAGATTTCCAAGGTAGAACTGGACAATGCACTTGCCGATCTGTCGCAATTTGTTACGGACCATAAAATTCACAAGTCCATCATGGTGCCAATGATTAGAGACTTGTACAGAGACATTACCGTGAAATTTAAATCAGGAAATAAGATGGCCACGGAAGTTCCAGACTTCCCCATGGAATTTATGGCTTTTCAGGAGCAGCTCGCCTATATTGGAGACTTCACATTCGAATACGTGCATGCGGGCCAACTGTTACATCGTGCAGAAATTATAAGTGCTATGCATTTTATAGAGAAAAACCTGAAACAGCGTTTAACGCTGGAGGCCATTGCGGAGGAAGTGAATCTAGCGCCATCGTATTTTAGCAGCTTATTCAAAAAAACAATGAACGAAGGCGTGATTAGCTACATCAACCGTAAAAAAATCAACCTCGCTCTTGAGTTGTTACATGTGAAGGATTATTCTTTATTGGAATTGTGCGAGGAAGTAGGCATTGTCAATGAAGGTTACTTTTGCAAACTTTTTAAAGAATATACCGGTGATACACCTAAGCAATACCGGATCAAAATGACACGGTAGGAATTCCAATAAGGATACAAAAAATGTATGATTTTTTCGCGAAATCCTGTAAAAAAAAACGGGCCAAAACCATTACCATGATAGGAGTATCTATTCATGGAGGTTATCAAAATGGAGCTTATGAAAGCTGATGTAACTGTCATAGGTGGAGGAATTGCCGGAATATGCGCTGCCATTGCTGCCGCGCGCCAAGGGCTGCAGGTTTCACTTATCAATGATCGGCCAGTTCTTGGGGGAAATGCGAGCAGCGAGGTCAGAGTTCATATCAACGGGTCGGCATATCTCGGAAACAGTCCATCCTATTATGCTCGCGAGGGCGGGTTGGTAGAAGAACTGAAACTGAAGATCTTTCATTATAATCCGTTATACAACAAGAAACTTATGCTTTCGCTTTCGGATACGGTTTTGCTCGACATGGTTTATGATGAGCCCAACATTTCTCTATTTCTGAACACATGTGTACATGAAACGGGCATGGAGAACGGCAGAATTCAATGGGTGGAGGGCCTTCAATTGGCTTCCGAGAGAAAATTTCGTTTTGAAAGCTCAACCTATATCGATTGCTCCGGGGATGGAATTGTTGGATATCAAGCAGGAGCTCACTTCCGATGGGGAAGAGAGGCGAAGCACGAATACAAGGAGGAGCTCGCTCCAGAAGTGGCGGATCATTACACCATGGGCGATACGATTCTGTTTCAAGCCCGTGACGTAAACTATGCCGTTCCTTACAAAAGGCCTGGCTTTGCGTATGATATTACGAAGCTGGAGTTTTTTGATAGTATCAGAAAAGGATTAAACCATCGGTCTTTTCCAAGGAAAATCAATGGGCTTGGCGGATTGTGGTGGCTGGAATACGGTGGACATATGGATATTATCAAGAATAATGAAGACATCGCATTGGAACTGCGCAAATTGGTGTACGGGATCTGGGATTATATCAAAAATAGCGGCGAGTTTGATGATGTAGACAATCTCATTTTGGATTATGTATGCCCGATTCCGGGAAAGCGGGAATCGAGACGGTTTATAGGGGAACACATGCTGTCTCAGAACGATCTTACAACAAAGCCTCATTTCGAAGATGCGGTATCCGTCGGAGGATGGTATATGGATCTGCATGCAAATAAAGGCATCTACGATGAGGGGCCGGCTACGGCGTGGAACTTTGTGCCGGGATTGTATAATATCCCGTTTCGCAGCTTGTTTTCACGTAATATCCCAAATCTCATGTTCGCTGGTCGCAATATAAGCGCTACCCATGTGGCTTTTGGATCTACAAGGGTGATGGCAACCTGTGGTTGTATGGGGCAGGCGGTAGGAACAGCTGCTGCGTTATGCGTAAAATATGAAACAGACCCCGCGGACATCGTCAAAGCCCATATGGGTGAGCTTCAGGCGCAGCTGCTTCGAGACGGGCAAACGATTGTCGGCCTTCAAGAGCCGTTGGATCCTTATTTCGCAGACGGATTAACGGTTCGTGCCTCGTCTCAGCGAAGCTATGAACAACTTCATCCAACCGAAGAGGTCTCCTTGGAGAAAGCGTTATGTTTGGTCTTGCCGATCCAGACATCTCTGCTTGAAAGCGTACAGATCAAAATTAAAAATAGATCCGAGCATTCGGAGACGCTGCAAGTGAAACTGTATGGTGGTGATCGAAAGGAAAACTATATTCCTACCAACGAGCTGAAAGATTACCGCTTGGTTATTTCAGCGGGTTACGATGACTGGATATCGCTTGACCTCAGCTGCAAGAAGCCGGCTGACGACAAAATCTACATCGTATTGGAGGGTACGGCAAGCCTTGCTGTACACACCAATGAAGAGAAAATGACAGGAGCGGTGAGCTTCCATTATAGACCGGAAGAGCCGTCCAGACTGAAGAAATTCAACAGAAGTATTTGCTTCAAGGATCTGATACCATCCCAGGATATGTATAATCCCGCGAATGTCGTCAACGGATACTCCAGACCTTATGGTCTGCCGAACGGCTGGATTTCTGAACGTACGGAAGGACAGGAATGGTTGGAATTTGGTTTTGCAAGCCCCAGAAATCTGGATGAACTCCATCTTGTTTTCAATTCACAGCTGAACTTGGAGCATTTCGACGATCCAATCGAGCCACTGATCCAGGATTATAAAGTGACCTTAACGTTAGAGGACGGAACAAAGAGTGAAATTAAAGTCCGCGGAAATTATCTTTCGTTGAATAAACATCAGGTGAATGTACAAGGTGTAACCCAGATCCGGTTTGATTTCTGTGCAACGTATGGCTCACCTTATTATGAAGTGTTTGCAGTGAAATTTTTTGCTCCTAAAAATGCGAAGTGAGGTCGGGTGAAGTTGCGATGAAAGAATTTTTTCCTCGGAGAGGGCTGCCTAATGTCATTCAGAAGTTGGAAAATGGGGAACCTGTGACCATCGTTTATTTTGGCGGCAGTAATACACGTTCGGAAGGATACAGGGTCATGACCGCGGATTGGCTGCGAGAGCAATATCCCCAAGCCGATATCCGCGCAGTGAACGCAGGCATTGATGGGACAGGATCGGACCTCGGCTGCGCCCGTTTGCAGACAGATGTACTGCGTCATCAGCCTGATCTCGTATTTGTTGAATTTGTTGGCAACGATGGCGGAGTTCCCGAATCCAAGGCGCGGATCGAAGGCATTGTCCGACAGATCCGCAAGCGCAGCCGGTTTACCGATATCCTGTTTGTTTATACGGTTAAGGAGCGGGATTTAACCTTATTTCAATCTGGCCAATACCAGAAGGGAGCTCTTATGCAAGAGGAAGTGGCCGATTATTACGGCATTCCTTCGATTCATCTGGGCGTAGCCGTCAGTCAATTGGTTTCGGATGGAAAGCTTATTTTCACCTCAAGGGCAGACGTGCTCATTCCCGGAGCCGTTATTTTTACGCATGATTCGATCCATCCGACTATTCCCGAAGGACACCAGATTTACACGGACACAATCATTCGGTCGTTTGAGCAAATGAGTGAACTTCGAGATCACGTGGGAAAAGTCGAACATCACTTGCCGCCGGACCCTTTGGTCCCGGCTAATCCGTGGGAGTATGCGACCATGCTGCCGCTGGACCGTCTTACTCTTTTTTCGGCAGGATGGTCTTACATGACCCCTGATAATTTTGCTTTAGTGCGCGAGTACGATTGGTTGTTCCCCGGCCTATGGCGGGCAGTCGATCCTGGAGAGACGATCACGGTGGAGTTTGAGGGAACCCACATCGGGTTATTCGATATCGGGGGGCCGGATTCTGGCCGATTGAAGGTGTCGGTGGATGGAGGAGAACCCTTTCTTGTCGATCGATTCACACCCTATAACGATCATAATCGAAATCAGTATGTTTTCTTGCCGGAGCTACCGAATGGGAAACATAGCGTTCGCTTTGAGATCGATCAGGAGAAGATTGACAAAGCGGCCGTGTTTGAGGCAAGTGGCAATAAACGAAGTATGGAACATGTTCGGCAGCATCCAGCTTGGTATGATCAAACAGTCATTCAGCTTGGAAAGTTGTTATTGGTGCAGCCGCCATTATAATGGATGGGTTCACTCGAAACACTTGGAAGACCTATATTCTAGCTGACTGCAACTGAGCAATCAATTAGGATGTAGGTTTCTTTTTTTACTTAAAATCGTATAAGAAATTCTTAAAATGAAAGAAATTTCACCGTGATCTAACATGCTAAGATAAAAACGACAGAGCGGGATTAGGCAGAAGGGGAAGGTTAATTGCTTTTTTACGATCATTTGAGCAAAAGGCAATGCATTTATGGAAGCGTTATCATTACGAGGAGAGGCTGTGAGTTGTATGGTCAAAAGGAAGCTGTTTTTCTTCATCGTTTTCATGTTGACGATCGTAGTTCCTTTCAGCCTGATGGGAATAAGGATCGCTTATGCGGAGACCTTACCTTATCAGACGATTATCATCGATGACGGGAGTATCAAGATCAATGATGTTGTGACACCTGATGCGGGTAACGAGAACAATGGATACTCAGCTCCAAATTGGACCACAAGCACAGGAGTGAAGGGGTATGATCTTTCCAGCTCCAAGTATACGAGCACAGCAGGCAGAACGATCACATGGAATCCACGCTTGGAAGCAGGAACGGCAAAAATATCGTTTTATAAGCTGGATTGGGCGGATAAAGCAGATAGTAATGTGAAAATTGAGATTGTTCATAATGGAACGACGGATGTAGTCTTTATGGATCTAAGACCTTCATCTGGTGATCCAGCGGGATGGGTTGATTTGGGAGAGTACTATTTTTCCGGAGCTGGTGAAGAATTCGTTCGATTGACTCGGTCTACCAGTACGACGAACACGATCCTTACGCGTGCTGATGCGGTCAAGTTCGAAGGGAATATTGAGCAAAAAGAGCCACATAAGACGATCATCATTGATGATGGAAGTCTCACGATTGATCATGTCGTCACTGTTGATGCAGGCAACGTCAATAACGGATTCTCCGCTCCTTATTGGAGCACAAGCGCGGGGGTGAAGGGGTACAATAATTCCAGCTCCAAATTTACAGACGCCGTAAATAGAAGCATCACATGGAATCCACGCCTGGAAGCAGGGACGGCGCGAATATCGTTCTATAAGCTGGATTGGGCGGATAAAGCAGATAGTAATGTGAAGATTGAGATTGTTCATAACGGGATTACGGATGTGAAGTTTATGGATCTAAGACCTTCGTCAGGTCCATCGGTTGGATGGGTTGATTTGGGGGAGTATGAGTTCAGTGGTGATGATAGCGAATTTGTCAGGCTGACTCGAACGCAACCTTCTACGGGTACAATTATTACGCGGGCTGATGCAGTCAAGTTCGAGGGGAATATCCGTCAACAAGCACCACCGTTGCCCCCGCTCCGGAGCCGCACATTAACGAATCTCAGTTACACCGAAAAAGGCAGCATCGAAAATGATAACTATAAAGCGACCTTCTATGAGGCAGTATGGGATGGAGGCAAATCCATCGTTCGTGACATGTTCTATAAGAACACAGACACGGGAAACTGGATGCCGATCAATACTGTGGCGGAAAGATTGGAGGAGCAATGGGTTTTATTGGACGGAAATGCGGGCAGCCGAACCAATTATTACGATACGATGAATAAACGCTGGATTACATTTGACGGGATCACTTTTCCCGACAACCACACGGCGGTATTAACGGATTCTTCGCATGAGAGTGATTACGATTTTGAAGTGAACTGGTCCATGACAGGGGATAAACCAGATGTTTCCTTTGCTTTTACACCTCGCCGCGACGGCAACTATGTGATTGGATATCAGTCCTTCACAACAGAGTCCGTATCAGGCATCAATGAAGTGTTAAATGGATTCAGGTCGCATGCCAAAATGGTAGGTACCGTGGAATCCACAAGCTTGAGGGAGCTGAGCGCTCCGATGAGTCTGGTTGAGAAGAATGATGCTTCGGGGAATCCATTGACGTATGGGGTGTTTGTACCTTCGGAAGAGCTACCAGTTGAATTTGAGCCAACGGGTGGCGTTACAAAACAACGGCTGGGCATGAGCCTGGTCAACAACGAAGGCAGCGTGCAGCCCATCCTGTATGCGCCTCAATTAGGGACCTATTCCCAAATGACCGCAGAAAACACCTATCAATTTCATATGGGGTTAATCGCGCAAAAAAGCAATCTGTATGAGTCCTACACGGATATTCTTCGCAATGAGTACGATTATTCGTCATACCGGGAAAATGTGTCAGATCAGTCGCTTACTGACGCGATGTTTAATATGATTGATTTGCTCAAGATTGAGCCGCAAGGAGACGACTCTGTTAATTATGTCCCATCACCCAGCGGGTGGTGGAGCCGTGCCAAGGGTTTTATTGATATCGAAAACGAGGATAGCGTTCGAACAAGCTCGAATGCGGTTCTTTTGGGGGCTTATTATCTCACTGGGGATGACCAGCTATACGATACGAGAGCACTGCCGTCCGTCCAGTATGGCGTATCGCGAAATGGTATCGGTTGGTCGCCAACGCAGAAGAAAGTATACGGTGTGCCTTCCTTATGGAAAATGGCTACTCTGCCATTCGATGTTTCAAGCGTAGCCGCTGTCAATCAGATGATGGGCACTTCGGCAGGCATTGGGGCGCTGGCACAGGAAGAATACCTCGTGCGTGACCCGGAACAGAAAGACCGGGGTCCTGTCGTTCAGCCCCTGATGATGTATCGGATGACGGGAGATGCGCAGTATTTACAAGCTGCGAAGGATGCAGCTGACAACTATATCACGCAGCATATCGATACACCCGCATCTGTCGATGTGAGTAAAAATGAGTTCATTTATTATTATAGCAAGCTGTGGATGGAGATCTTGGAGCTTTACGAAGAAACGCAGGATCCCAAATACTTGAATGCTGCCTATAAGGAAGCCAAACGGTATGCAACCATGTTCGTTGCTCGCCCGGTTCCTGAAGGAAACGTTACGATTCCGCAGCCGGAGACGTATAATTACGCGGAGTCGTTCCATTGGCCAGAAAGCGGTAAATTTCAATATCCTAGGCTTTAGCTTCCAGAAGATATAGCCGGAGGCGTTCAAGCGGATCGTTGGCTTGTTTCACCGAGCGGATTGACATTTGAAGCGGGAAGTACAACAGGTTATTATCGGATGAATGCTCAGGAAGCTCCATTCATGCTGAGATTGTCGCTCTATACAGGGGATAAGCTGCTGCAAGATATTGCTCATAATGCGGTAATTGGACGATATTCCAGTTATCCAGGTTATTACTATAAAGGCTTCGCCGTTAGCCAACTCGAACCGGATTTTCCTCTGGAAGGCCCAAGCGGGGCTACATCCATTTATTATCACCATATCCCGGGGCAGCTTGGACAAACGATGGATTATTTAATTAGCGAACAATCATTGAAATCAAACGGGAGCATTACGTTTCCTTCTGTATTTGAAACGAATTTTTTATGGTTCAAATATCACCTCTATGGGAATAAACCAGGGCAATTTTATGGTAATTCTGATGTTTGGCTTTGGATGCCCAAGGGGATTATTAAGACCAACCATCCTCAATTGAATTGGATAACGGGTGAGAGCGGCGATAAATTCTACATTGGGTTAAGCAACGCATCTTCAGAAGAAGTTCAGACTCCAATTGAATTAAATGAACATATCATTGGATTCAACCCGGCACAGGATTATACCGTAACGATCATCCGCGACAATGGTACACCAGAGCAAACGGTTATGAGTGGCGGAATCATTCAAGCCACGGTTTCAGGCAAGGGCATCACCGCGATCATTGTAGAAGGACTTGACATTGATGTACCGCTGCATCAGGTCAGAACTGCTGATACCTCGGATGCAAGCTATTTCTTCGATACCCACAGTCCAATTGATGCGGTTAAAGGCATGCTGATCGTTAAGCCCGACGAAACGGTTTATGATGCTTATGTGCAGGCCAAAACGACGAAACCAGCGACGATCCATTATTCCTTGGATGGCGGGGCTACGTATACGACGATTCCAGATACGATATACCCGATGGAATGGTCGATACGGGTGAACGATTTATCCCAAACCTTCACGTATTACTTAGAATCAGAGGGGAAACAGACCCGCAAGCGGACACTCTATCTACCGGATCAGGTAACCGAAACGCCAGTCCAACCCGATGGGCAGGAAAGTTCCTCTATCATAGTGGATAATACGGAAGCGGAGACAGAAGGCGTTTGGATAAGGGATACGACGGCTAACGATTATTATTATGATAACTATGTGTATGCCAAATCTACGGCTGGCACAGCGACAAGCAAAATGAGATGGCGGCCTGACCTGCCAGAAAGTGTCACTTACAGTGTGTATTACAAGATTCCGCAAATTACTGCAACGAGTGAAAATTGGGCAACAAATGCCTCGTTTACCGTTTATTATAGCGGAGGCTCCGAGACGGTTACTGTTGATGAGACCATGGCGAATGGTACTTGGGTGCACCTGGGGGATTATCCTTTTGCTGCAGGCGATAGCGGATACGTGGAACTAACGAATAAGGCCAACAAATCCAGAGTCGTAGCCGATGCAATCATGTGGGTGGACCCAAACAGGGTGCCGCAATTGGAGTCTGCGGTGATCCTCTCCGATCGCAGCGAGATACAGATGACTCAAAACGCACAACTAAGCGTGATCGGCTATTTGGATAACGGTTTGGTCGGTGATCTTACACAGGCCGATGTGCAGTATTTCGTTGATCGTACGGATCTGGCTGAAGTGAATAGCAGTGGGTTGTTGACCCTTCTCAATCTCGATGGAGACACGGATCACATTGAGGTATGGGCTACTGTCACGATTGACGGAGTGACCTTAACCACAGCGCCTTTGAATATCACGATCAGGGACCTAACGGTTATCGTGGACAGTACAGATACAACTGGGTTATACACGACAGAAGGGTCTTGGAGCCAAAGCAATTTAGCCGGATACAAAATTGGGGTTAAATCCCGCTATTCAACCGTTCAAGGATCATCAGCCACGTGGAAAGGCCAGTTCCCAGAAGGGAAATATACGGTCTCGATCTACAAACTGGTCCATACGACGGGAAACGATAATAATGTCAAAGTGGAAGTGAAGCATAAAACGGGTACCGAGATCACCTATTTGGATGCAACGGTCGGCTCATCGGGTTGGGTTAATCTGGGGACGTACGACTTTACGGGTAACGGTAGCGAGTATGTCCGGTTAACCAGAATTACGCCTACAACTGTAGACCCGCCAACGCTTCCTGCCGATATGATCTATACGAGGGTTGACGCTGTTATGTTCGAACGGCATTCTGATGACTCGGAGCTGCTTGCAAATGAGGTGCAAGGTGAACCGGCACTTTCCGAATGACCTGGCATTTATCAATATCGCGTTGAGTATATGAATGGAAGTGGAACAACGGTAAGTGATGTTCTACAAATTATTGTAAAATAACCCTAAGAGCTGAGTGGATGAGAACGATCCATTCGGCTTTTTTTAAAAATAAATATAAATGTTGTTGGGTGTCGGGGGACAAGAACATATTCCCATTGTAGTCGCTATTATAGCGACTTTTTTATTTTATCGCCGGAATGGACAAGAACATAGTCCTATTGCCGATTAGTCGTATATCTAATCGTTATTTGCCGTTAATTCATTAAGCTAACGGGCAGGTTAGTTTAATAAATTTAGAAATGCCCATAACTTCTACTACTTACAAACGAGATAATAAGTAAATATTGTTCTGGAACACCTCTTTTAAACTGTTCTTTAAGTCATGAAATTAAAAACAGCCGGTTGTTTGAACAATCTTTTCTTCTCATAATAAAAGATTGACTCTTATTATAAATTGGAATCTCCCCATTCAGACATACTTTTAAGGATTGGCAAAAACCGCTGACCAAGATTTGTTAAGGTATATTCCACTCTGGGTGGAACCTCTTTATAAACTTCGCGATGTAATAGTCCATCATTTTCTAATTCTCTGAGTTGCTTCGTTAGCATCGATTGTGTAATATCCGGTAAAGCTCGTTTAATGTCCCCAAATCTTCTTGTTTCTTCGGAAATATACCATAATAGCGATAATTTCCACTTCCCACCAACTATTCTTTGTACTTTGTTTATTCCACAATCATACGAATGCTTCTTGCTGTGGTCCATTTGTTTTCCTCCTTTTGCTCCTAAAAGTGTGTGAAAAACCTCATTAGTATCATTTTTAGTAGTATGTTCTAAAAAAAAACGTACTTGTTTTAAATAAGGTACTCTAATAAGATTTCAATAGCAAGTCTAGTCTAACAAGAGAAATTACTACGTTCAATTAGCGGAGAGAATTCATTGCTAAGACTCCAATGTTCTCTATGAGTCCTATGTTACTAGTTCTTGTACTCAAATTACTCAAACCGGGAAAAAGTATTATTTAGAACATAGATTATTTAGGAGGAATGAAAATGAAATTTGGAATTATAGGTGCAGGACAAATTGGGTCAACGATTTCTAAAAAATTAGTTGAGAATGGGCATGAGGTCAAAATTGCAGATGCTCGTGGGATTGAGCGTTTGGAAGGAAAAGAACTTACAGGAACGCCTGTGAGTGTAGAAGATATAATTGAAAATATTGATGTTCTTATCATTTCTATACCTTTTCCTGCATTGCCTAGCATTCGTAATGTTATAGATAAAGTTGGAGACGAAGTGGTCGTTGTAGACACTTCAAATTATGCTCCTTTTATTAGAGACAATAAAATCGAAGAAATAGAGGACGGGATGGTTGAAAGTGTATGGGTTTCAAATCAGTTAGGTAGACCAATAATTAAAGCATTTAACAACTTATTAACCGAGACTTTAGATAAGAAAGGAAAACCAGAAGGCAATCAAGGTCGTATAGCTATGGCAATTGCTGGGGATAGTCAATCACAAAAGCAAACAATCCAGAAGATCGTTAACGAAATGGGATTTGATACAGTAGATAGTGGTTCTTTAAGTGATTCGTGGAGACACCAGCCAGGAACTCCTGCATATTGCACTGAACTAACAAAAGAGGAACTAACCAATGCATTAAAATATGCAAATAAAGAAAAAGCCCCATTCCTACGGAATAAGGTGTTAGAGAAGTTATCAGCTCTTGCTGGTTATTCAGATAAAGATGTTGTTAATATAAGTAGAGAAATTTATAATTCATAAGTTATATGAACCGTTCTTGAACTGATCTGTTGGATGTTCAACTAACGGGGAAGAGGCTAACTAAATAAGAGCAATCAATGTAGTAACGTTGACAACTAAAAATAAACTTAGATATTTAGTTAGTCTGCTAAGTGTTCTTTGACTAGAGGAGTTTTAACTATGAGAGTTAGTGTTTATTTTGATATTTGTATGTCCTTGGGTAAATTCCTCCTTAATACGTCAGGATCATAGTGAGAGTCTCAAAGATCTCCAACTAACTGAAGCTGGGAGGCAAGACCTTCGCTTCACACTCGAAGCGCTGGCCAATCCCTTTATTGAATGGTCTTCTTATTGAAAGGAGCAAACAACAATGAAGAAAATAGGTATTCTTGGAGCAGGAACTATCGGCACCACACTTGCCCGCAAGCTCGCTGCTGCTGGTCACGACGTGAAAGTGGCAAATTCACGCGGCCCTGAAACAATCGCAACCGAGGTGCTGGAAACTGGCGCGAGCGCCGCTACGGCGGAGGATGCGGTAAGCAATGTGGACGTTGTGATCCTTTCCATGCCTCATACCGGATTCGAGAAGGTGAGGCACCTGGTGGCGGCATTACCTCAGCAGACGGTGGTAATCGACACCTCTAACTATTTCCCGCAACGTGGCCTGAACCCGGCGATTGAGGCGGGTCAGGTTGAGAGTGAGTGGGTCCAGGATTACTTCGGACGACCAATCGTTAAGGCATGGAACGCAATCGGAGCGCTTCCCTTCGCCGAGAATGGGCAGGTCAAGGGGCAACCAAACCGGGTTGCTCTTCCTATTGCAGGCGATCGTGCCAGTGACCGTAAAGTCGCCATTGCTTTGATGGATGACACCGGCTTCGATGGTTATGACGCTGGCACGCTCGCAAACTCCTGGCGTCAACAACCCGGTTCGCCGGTCTATTGCACTAACCTGAGCTATGACGAGATCGGGCCGGCGCTGGCAGCAGCCGAACGGGAACGGCTTCCCAAGCGTCGCGACTTGTCGGTAGCCATCTTTGCGGAGCGGTTCGGGCCAGGAATGAATCCCGACGCGGAGACGATTATCAGGATCAGCCGCGCCCTGCAAATGTAAAGGTTAGTTTTGTAATTCTTGGAACGGGATTTTATGGGTGGTTTCTTGCTCGTAAGCTCGCCGCAGCAGGCTTTTGTCTAAGGAACCAAGTTTTTTCCGAGTTTATGACAAGAACATTGTATAGATAGGCAGACAAATTTGATGAATTTTGCAATCGTCATTCCGGTCCTTCTGTTAACTGAGATTTGGCACCCTCATTCAATTTTTGATTCTACAGGAAGACATGTTTTCACTTCAGTGACAGGGCGATGTATAGAATGGCTACTAAACAATACTACAGCTATGTCTGTTTTACTAAGATGACATTCTAGTTAGAAAGAAGGCTTATTAATGAATAATATAAAAAAATTAAAACTGGGCGCTCTTATTGAAGGGGTTGGCTTCAACTATATGGGGATGCCCTCGACACAGACGCAAGTACGCCGGAAATGAAAAACAAGCACATGATTCTGGGCGTGGGCCTGGGGAACAACTTTGGTAATCACCCCGCCACATGGCGGATGCCGCACGTGGACCCCGGGTCCTACACGAACATAGATGTCACGGTGGAGCAGGCACGGACTGCGGAACGAGGTGGACTGCAGTTCGTCTTCGTGGCCGACCGACTCTTCATGTTTGGAGACCTGGCCACGTCACCGCCCCTGATGAACATAGACCCGATCATCACCCTCTCGGCGTTGGCCCAGGCGACCGAACGAATCGGACTGATCGGCACGGCGTCCACCTCCTTCACCGAGCCATATCTGCTGGCCCGTCAGCTCAAGGCTCTCGACGTCATCAGCCACGGCCGGGCCGGATGGAACGCCGTCCCGAGCTACGAACCCGATGCTTTCGCGAACTTCGGCGAGGTTCTACCGCCCCGGGAGAACAAGTACGAGCGTCTCCACGAAGTGATGCAGGTCGTTCACGCGCTCTGGGGAAGCTGGGGGTACGAGGCGGGCCAGCCCGACCAAGCCGGCATGTTCGCCGACCCGTCCTATATCCGACCGGTCAACCTGCAAGGTAGGCACGTTGGAGCACGCGGCCCCCTTCCTGTCCCACCGTCCGAGCAGGGCCAGCCGGTCATCATCATGCCCGCCAGCAGCGGCTACGGCCTACAAGCGGCCGGAATGTACGCCAACGTCGTCATCGGAATGTCGTTCAACATCGAGGAAAGCCGAGCACAGCGCCACACCGTGCGACAGGCCGCAGCACAGGCAGGCAGGGACCCCGAGGAAATCAAGTTCATCGCATTCGCCGGCTTCACTATCGGCGACACCGAAAGCCAAGCCCTGAACGCACGTCGCGCGCTCGATGACCGGATAGACATCCGCGGGCCGCTGTCACGCCTGAGCGCCTACCTCGGCCTGCAACAGGAACTCACCCTGCCCGACGAGCCCCTCACCACGGCGCAGCTCGCCTCCGTCCGGGCGCATCCCCAGGACGACCGGTCCGCACGCGCAGTCGAGCTGGCCAAAGCAGGATGGTCGCCCCGCGACATCCTCGCCCACGCCGTGTTCGATCCCATCCCCTCCGTGGTCGGCACCGCCGAGCAGGCCGCCGACCACCTCCAGGAGTGGTTCGAAGCCGAGGCAGCGGACGGCTTCATGATCACCTTCGACGACTTCCACACCGGGATCGCCGACTTCGTCAATCGAGTCGTCCCGGTCCTGCGCGAACGCGGCCTCTTCCATGACGGTTACGAGGGAAAGACCCTCCGCGATCACCTGGGACTGCCACCGCAGTACGGACTTGACCCTCGCATCGCAACCGGCTCGACAGGAGCAAACCGTTGAAGATAAAAAGATCATCCTCGGTATGGCGCTAATTGACGGGTATGGGGTGCTGAAAAACACCTAGCGCGCCCCGCAGGTCGACTCGAGCAACTCACGCGAATTTCGAGGCGAATATCCGCTACGCACAGTGGTCGAGCTCGGCAGGTTCTCTTTCCTCTACACCCAGTTATAGATTTTGGCTTCAATGAGATGAGCTTAAATATAATTGAGGCTACTGTAGAGCAAGAAAATGATAAATCAATAAACTAACTTCGAAAATGTTGGAAATTAAGCTAACGTGAAACGATAGCGTTAAAACAAAGAAAGCAGCTGATCAAAATGATCGGCTGCTTTTGTTCAACTAATGGGCAGGTTAGTTTAGGAATAGTCCAAGAATAGTCTCCCACCACAGTTGTTTTTCTTAAGCAAATGGGCAGAACTCTTTCAATATGTGTTAATATAAATCAAAATATCAAAGGGTTGAACATGCTGAAGCATTACATACAAAATTTCTCGTTTTGTACTTGACTTTCTAGACAAAATGGAGCACTTCTAAACAAGAAGATATTCAACGGTTCTTTTACACTGTAGGAGAAAGGAGATGCGGATCTTGGAAATACTTAAGTTGCTTCGTCGATCCATTGATTATGTGGAACAACATTTGCACTGCCGATTGAGATTGAGGACATTGCTAGGTCGGCAATGAGTTCAAAATATCATTTTCAGCGCATGTTTCATGCAGTAACCGGTGTGACTGTAACTCAGTACGTGAGGAATAGGCGGCTTACGCTTGCGGCGCAGGAGTTAGCGGGAACGGATTGTAAAGTCATTGATGTCGCGCTTAAGTACGGTTACGACAGTCCGGCGGCTTTTACAAAAGCTTTTCAACGGATACATGGGGTTACACCTCTTACGGCTAAGAAAATGAATGTAAAACTTAAAGCATTTCCTCGAATCTCCTTTCAAATTCAGATTAAAGGGGAAACCGAGATGAATTATCGAATCGTGGAGGAAATGGAATCAACAGTTTTTGGTAAGACGGTTACTATACAAATGGATGCCTACAAGGAGATACCCGTGTTTGTGGAGGAAATTTGGAAGAATGGCATTCATGATCAGATTAACGATTTGCCAGAAAGACCAGCGGGATCACTGCTGTAGGGTTATCATTTTGATTTTGATGAGGATGGTACAAAACGCTATTTGATGGGAGCAGAACTACCGAATGGAAAACAGATTCCGGATGAATTTACTGTCCTTCATGTTCCGGGTCAAACTTATGCGGTATTCGACAGTAGGGAGACGGTTCGGGACGATGTTGAAATCGGACTGGGTATTCTGAACATCTGGAAACGTATCTATTCCGAGTGGTTTCCCTCGACGAATTTTGAACAATTAGAAGGACCATGTATAGAGAAATACTACTGGATTGATGATACGCACCAAGATTCAATCTGTGAGGTATGGATTCGAGTTAGTAAGAAGTAGAGATGGTTTCACTGCAGTTTTGGTCACCATTAGGTGGCCATTTTTTTCATGAACTAAAGGACTTTGATGAACGATAATAGTAAACTAATTATTACTTAGCTCCAATCATCTCTCATTAAGCTAACGGGAAACGAAGCTGATCTTTTGATCAGCTGCTTTAATTCAACTAACGGGAAAGGTTAGTTGAATAAAAACAAGAAAGCAGCCGATTTATGTTGAACTGTACCTCCAATTGCCAGATGATATCTAACTATTGGGGTGCAGTTCATGTGATTGGCTGCTTTTGTTTATTAACGTGAGATCAGAAACGTTTGGCAACTTCCTTTGCTTTTGCAATTGCTTTTTCCTTAATAATTGGTGCTTGCTCTAATGATGCCGTTCCCTCCACAAAAATTGCCTCAATAGATTGAATTCCATAGAAATGTAATATCTTTTTTAGATAGCTGTATCCCATTTCAATCGGAGCAAGCGGACCTTCCGAATAAATGGATCCGGAAGCTTGAATGTGTAATGCTTTTTTGCCGGACAACAGACCCACAGGGCCATTCTTCGTATATTTGAAAGTCTTACCTGGAATTGAAGTCGAATCCGTGTATGCTTTCAGAACAGGTGGGATCGAGAAATTCCACATAGGTGAGACGTACACATACTTATCGGCAGCCACGAATTGGTCAATAATCGCTTCATGACGAGCTACTTTTGATTTCTCAGCATCCGTCAATTGATCGAAAGAAGAACCTAATCGAATCTTTTCCCAACCGTGTAAGACATCAGCATCGATTTCCGGAATGTTCTCTTGGTATAGATCTAAATAAACAACTTCATCTGATGGGTTTGCCTCACGGTATGCTTCAATAAATTCGTTCCCAACTGCGAGGCTATAAGATGACTGAGCATCAAGAGGATGTGCGGTGATGTATAATACGGTTGACATGATTTAAAACTTCCTTTCTGTAATTGAATTAAATACACTTTCTGGATTAATCATATCGCATATATACTATTTGTGAAGTACGCACAATCATGTGGTATAGTATTAAAAAAGGTACTGTAACGGAGGAGAACACATGCAAAAGAACCCTATCCAATGCCAATTCGTTGTTGCGCTGGATTCAATTGTCGGCAAATGGAAGCCGATGATTCTTTATCATTTGTTTCAAGGTGAACCTTTGAGGTTCAATGAATTAAAAAGATTGCTGCCTGATATCACGCAAAGGATGCTTACGCTCCATCTGCGCGAGTTGGAGGAGGAAGAGATCGTGAAGCGAGTTGTTTATCCTCAAGTCCCTCCCAAAGTGGAGTACTCCATCACGGAATACGGCATGAGCCTTTCTCCGATTTTGGAAACTTTACATCAATGGGGGAAGGCCCATGTGGAGAGAAAACAGCTCAAAAAAGCGGAAAATGAAGATACAGAATCGGAATAGCATTCATTTTGTCATTATTCTTTAATAGACGTTGAAGTCGCTAATGCAGCGGCTTTTTTATTTTATTGGTACAAGTTCTTGTCTCGGGTCAAGGAAAGAACTTGTACTGACTCCGAAATGGGCAAAAGCATAGTTCGATTAACGTTTAGTCACTAAGCTAACTTGGTATGATTCGGGAATTGTTAACATGAACTCTTCCAATGCAACAACGCTGACATTGAATCTCTCTGGTGTTGCGAACTTGCACGATGTGAAGGAAGTCGGTGATCAGTTCAACTCACCTGTAAACTCTAGCGGTACAACATCGATCTATCTTGATAGTGTAGTCGTTCAATAAATTAAAGTCAGGAAGCCCCTATTAGAACGGCGGGCTTCCTTTTTTTGATATTCCTAAGGTTGGAGTTCAAGTGGAGTCAAGTACATATGCGTATTGATTTCCTGTCTCCTGAAGGCTCCCGGAGTCAGACCAGTCCATTTGTAAAATTGCCTGATAAAGCTTTGCACGTTGCCAAAACCGATTCGATATGCAATTTGTTCAATTGTTTCTTCAGTATTTATTAGCAACTGCATGGCCTCTTGCTGCCGCAAAATAGTTAGATATTCCCTAGGAGACATGCCATAATGCTCTTTGAATACCCGGCTACAGTGTCTTCTGCTTCGTCCTAGCTTAGCAGAGATATTTTCAAACCAATTGATGTTCAGATCAGCCTCAGTATCCATCCCTAACACAACTAGTTCATCTATCTTTCTGGCGATTTCGTAAGACAATTCTGTTCCCAAAGAGAGCATGGAAGCTTTTTCATCACAGTAATTCTCAATGTGAAGTGAAATGTCCAGTATAGTTTGGAAAATGGATATATTAGAGGCATTTTTTTTAAGCTTGTTCATTAAGTCATAAACCAACGGTTTTATCAGATCCGTTAAATCTGAATTTCCTTGCTGAATGAACAGAGGAGCAATATTAGCGATTTTCTGCAAAAAATCGACATCGATTACTTTAATATGAGCAACAAAAAATTTGGTGAATTGAGTTTTCTCCGTTTTATACTGGTGAACGGTCATTGGCGGAATCAACAAGAGTTCTCCTGTATGCTGTTCATATGAGAAGTCATTAAACATCACGATCTGTGAGCCGGCTAGCACAATATTTACCTCAAACATCATATGATGCAAATGTCTCTGACATATCGTTCTTGCATTATTAAATCCCGACTCGTGAGCACCATGTAAGTAGATTTCCATACGTTTATTCTCAAATAAAAGGTGTTGAAATTCCGCTTTCTCCATCTTCGATCCCTCCCCATTTAAAGTTCTACAGTGATAAAAAAGAAAAAACTATGTCCCATTTGGTTCATTAATAACGCTTTTGAAGTCCTTGTTGGTTATCCATTAATTCATTACATAGCTTTATAATCAATTTAATTCTTATGTTCATTTCATTAGGGAAGGGGGCAATAGCAATAGACATTTTATATTATAGTTGCTCTATCTCACATATGAAAGCGTTCTATTTTAATTAGCTCTATATTAATACCCAATCGAGGAGTGGATAAGAATTGAGAAGTATTACGAACAGTAGAACCAAACATTTCTATCTGTTTATTTCACCATGGTTGTTTGGTTTCTTAGCCCTTACTGCCGGCCCAATGATTTACTCCTTGTATATGTCCTTCACAGATTGGAAGTTATTTGGGGGTTCCAACTGGATTGGATTGGATAATTATCGCTTGGTGACTCAGGATTTTATTTTTTGGAAGTCTCTATGGAATACGTTCTACTACACATTTGTTGGAGTGCCTCTGGGATTGGTGGTGGGATATCTGCTTGCTGTTCTGCTAAACACCAAAGTGAAATTTATGGGCACATTTCGTACGTTGTTCTATTTGCCTTCTCTTGTTCCTGCAGTAGCCAACTCGTTATTATGGTTGCTCATTTTCCAGCCGGAGTTCGGACTTGCAAATACGATGTTATCTTCAATAGGTTTGCCAACATCAGACTGGATCGCGAGTGAAACGATGGTAAAACCAGCGTTGATTATTATGAGTCTATGGGGAGCAGGGGGAGGGATGGTTATATATCTAGCCGGTTTGCAGGGTGTTCCTCAATCTTTATACGAAGCCGCAGAAATGGACGGCGCTGGTCGATTCAATAGGTTTATCCATATCACAGTCCCCATGACGTCTCATGTTATTTTCTTTAATCTAATCATGGGAATGATAGGTTCGTTCCAAATTTTTACGCAATCATATGTCATGAGTAATGGTGGTCCTAATTACGCCTCACTTTTTATGGTTCAGTATTTATATCAAAATGCTTTTGACTATTTCAATATGGGGTATGCTTCGGCTATAGCTTGGGTATTGTTTGTTATCATTCTCATCTTCACGGTTGTTCAGTTCAAAGTCTTTGGCAAGCGCGTCTACTATGAAGATTAAGGAGGGCACAATGGCTAAAACAGTTCTAAATACAAGTGTATCTGAACAGAGTCTTCAAAGTATTCAAGCATCTAAAAAAGAATCTAAACTTTTGGATCGCATTGTATCGTATATACTTCTTGTGTTCATGTCTATTTTGTTCCTTTTACCTTTTATATGGCTAATTGGGACATCATTGAAACCAGAGGCAGAAGCTATTAGTTATCCGCCTTCACTTATTCCTAAAGAAGTGGACTGGAAGAACTATGCGGAAGTCTTTGAACTTGTACCCTTCCTGAAATTCTATCAGAACACCATTATAGTTACGTTGACTTCTGTTGTGGGTACGGTGTTTTCTAGCGCGCTGGTTGGATATGGCTTTGCACGTATTAACGGGAAGGGAAGAAATTTCTGGTTCATGATGTTACTCGCAACGATGATGCTCCCCTCCCAAGTTACCATGATTCCGGTCTACTTAATTTTCGCAAAACTTGGCTGGATAAACACCTTCTTACCTTTAATTGTTCCTTCTTTTTTTGGGAGCGCGTATTTCATATTTTTACTTCGTCAATTTTTCAGAACAATACCCAAAGAACTTGATGAAGCAGCCATTATAGATGGATGCGGGCCTTTCCGCATTTTCTGGAATATCATGCTGCCACTTATCGTTCCATCTCTATTAACAGTCGCTATTTTAAGTTTTATGGGGAGTTGGAATGATTTCTTTGGTCCATTGATCTATCTGAATGATACGAGCAAGTTCACGTTATCTCTTGGGATTCAGACCTTCAAGGGACAAAATACAATGTTGTGGGGACCTATGATGGCAGCTAGTACGATGGTTATCACACCGCTTGTTGTATTGTTCTTTTTTGCTCAAAAGTATTTTGTACAAGGGATAGCCACTTCAGGATTAAAGGGCTAATGTTCTCCGTAATGATACCAAAAGGGGTGATGTAGATGAGAAAAATGAAGACGTTGAGTGGATTGATCTTCCTAATCCTCATGTGTTTGTTACTTACTAGCTGCACCCAAGCAGGGCAGACAGAAGAGGGAGATCAAAAAACAATTCGGATCATGATGTGGGGGAATGGCCCTGCTGAAGTAAATGGTGATCGTCAAATTATTGAAGAATTTGAAAAACAAAATCAGGACATTCGTGTTGAAATTGTCGTTGCTCCTTATGATAACATTATGCAAAAATTTGTAACCATGTCCGCAGGAAACGACCAACCCGATCTTGTTTGGATACAAGACGTATACCTGGCTGATTTTGCAGAAAAAGGTTTACTGCTCGAACTGAATAAGTATATGGATAGAGAGAAGTTAAACAAGGAAGATTGGCTACCTGGAGCTATGGAAAGAGGCACATGGGAAGATAAACTGTATGCTCTTCCAAGAGATTTGATAACTATTAATATCGCATACAACAAAGATATGTTTGACGAAGCGGGTGTTACTTACCCTCAAGATAACTGGACCTGGGATGAGTTTTTAGATGCGGCAAAAAAACTCACGAAGCGGGACGAAAAGGGGAGAACCCTTCAATTCGGAATGGCTTCATATTCATGGCAAGAAGCCATAGTTGCTAATGGAGGAGGGCTCTTTAGTCAAGATGGTAGTGAGGTACTGATGGATTCTCCGGAAACGATTGAAGCCCTTCAGTGGGTGGCCGATTTAACGACGGTCCATCATGTTGCACCAACTACAGCAGAATCTCAAGGGCTTGGAGATTTGTTTCTGGCTGGAAAAGCAGCGATGACCTTTAGCGGACCATGGAACTGGAAAGCTTATACGGAAGAAACGAAGTTTTCCTTTGATGTTGTGGAAACACCGGCCGGAAAAGCAGGCAATAAATCTCAGCTTCTTGGTCTTCCAATTGCTATTGGTTCTCAGACGAAGCACCCAGATGAAGCGTGGCGGCTTCTGGAGTTCCTGACCCACGGAGGTGGACAGGATATCCAGTCCAATATTGTAGGAGCGTATCCTTCCGTGAAGCGCGCAGAGAAAATGTTTCTGGACGGGCAGTACTCCCCGGAAAGTGTAGAAGCTGTTCCAAAAGCAATGAAAGAAAATACGGTAGTTATGCCGTCATTTCCAAACCTGGCCCAAGCACATGATTTAATTCAGCCAGTTGTGGATGAAATTGCAAGAGGGAAACAGCGAGCGGAAGTCGCCTTACCAAAGCTCGCGGATCAAATTAGGAAAAAATTTGATATGAAATAAATCAGTAATGGAGGGAAAATTATTATGACATTATTTACTTCAATTCCACCAGATACTGTGTATGTGGAAACCATGAAGGGCAAAGCACCAATGACAAGGGGAACTTCCACATGGAAGTGGAGAAAAGATGATACGTCTGTTGATATTATTAAGAATGGTGAGCAAATGGAAGTAAGTCTTCACTCACCTTTAACTGAAGTGTTTTATATAGTCCTACGATGGAATGTCCATTGGCCACAACAAGTGAAAATTCTGGGCGACCACTTTGAGAGAGGTTACGGAGATCTGGAGTGGAGAGGCCACGTAATTGACCGGAAACTTCCGTGGTATTTCCTCGTTAACACAGGAGAAACCACTAATGGTTTGGGCGTGAAGACACGCCCAGGTGCTATCTGTTACTGGCATACAGATCCGCGAGGATATACATTAACTTTAGATGTCAGAAATGGAACCAAAGGAGTACGGCTTGGTGACCGCATACTGAATGCGGCTACAATTATATATCGCACAGGTCTAACCAAAGAAACATCATTTGAAGCAGCTTGTGAATTTTGCAAATTGTTATGTGATGACCCTTTACAGACGGATGAGCCCGTATACGGAAGTAACAATTGGTATTATGCTTACGGAAATAGCTCTTACAACAATATTATTGAAGATAGCAAGCTGCTCGCAGAACTTGCACCGATATCTGGACCACGACCCTACATGGTCATTGATGACGGATGGCAGCCAGTGCGTCTTAACGGACAATCTTGCAATGGAGGGCCGTGGGACCGTGGAAACAATCGATTCGTCGATATGAAACGACTTGCTGATGAAATGAAAGGCCACGGGGTTAAACCAGGGATATGGTACCGCCCCCTACTGACCAGTGAAAGGCAAGAGGTTTATTTTAAAAGAAGAACAAGTGACGGAGATGGGTCAACGATCTTAGATCCCTCTGCTCCGGAAGTACTTGAACTAATAAAAAAAGATATTCGTAGATTTGTAGATTGGGGCTATATGTTGATTAAACATGATTTCACGACATTCGATATTTTTGGTAAATGGGGTTATGAAATGAATGATTCTCTGTTTGCGTATCGTGAAGCTTTCATAGATCGTTCAAAAACGACAGCCGAAATCATCGTGAACTTGTATAAAGCGATCCGTGAGGCGGCCGGAAATACTGTCATCATTGGTTGTAATACTATCGGTCATCTAGCAGCAGGTCTTGTACATTTACAACGTACGGGTGATGATACAAGCGGTATTGAATGGGAAAGAACGAGAAAAATGGGGATTAACACCTTGGCATTCCGTATGCCACAGCACAATGCCTTGTTCCAAGTGGACGCAGACTGTGTGGGTATAACGTATAAGATCCCATGGGAGTTGAACAGACAGTGGCTCAAGCTTTTATCCAGTAGTGGAACACCGTTATTTATTTCTGCCGACCCAGAGATTGTCGATAATGAGATAAAAGAAGAGATTCGAAAAGCTTACCAAGTAGCTTCACAGTCTTTACCAATAGGATATGCGAGAGATTGGATGAGTACAACCTCCCCAGAGAAATGGGTTCTGGGTGGGCAGGAAGTCGAATTTCACTGGGACGAGAATGCTTTGCTTGAAGATAGATAATCAATATAAATTCAATAGTATCGATATCCTGTTCTTACTTGACTATGGAAATGGACAGAAAGAAGGGTGGAAAGACATATGAAAGTAGTACTTATAGGTGGAGGTAGCTTCGTGTTTGCGCCTACCGTATTGGAAGATGCCATCGTGAAGCATAAACTTTCAGGCAAGTTGGTATTAGTGGATGTGAATAAAGAGATCGTTGAAGCTATGGCTGGAGCGGGGCGAAGAGTGGCTCGTGAGCTGAAGGTTCCTCTTGAAATTGAGGCGACTATCGATCGGGAAGAAGCATTAATAGGTGCCGATTATGTCATCGTATCCGCTTCTCCGCAAGGGGCACAACGTTGGCTAACAGATTTCAACATTTTGACAGAACATGGACTGTCTGATCAAGCGAGGGAGTGTGGTGGCATCGGTGGTCTTTTGAATACATTCCGTTCAGTGACGCTGATTCTCGACATCTGCCGAGATATGGAGAAACTTTGTCCTGATGCAATTCTTCTGGATGTAACCAATCCCATGCCACGTGTAGTCACTGCGATCGAACGCTATTCCAACATTAAAGGTATTGGATTTTGCAATATCGCGTTTCGCGGACCAAAGAGTTATGAATTTC
The DNA here is from genome assembly GCF_040546835.1 of Paenibacillus sp. PvP094. NCBI lineage: Bacteria > Bacillati > Bacillota > Bacilli > Caryophanales > Paenibacillaceae > Paenibacillus > Paenibacillus sp. PvP094. The sequence continues at coordinate 5,293,839 of NZ_JBEPOM010000001.1, forward strand.
TTGCCAGGTTGGTCAATCGTTCAGGAGATGAGATCGCAGTGGAAACGGCAGGACTCAATCATTTTGCCTGGGTGATGAGTATGATGGATAAGCAGACAGGTGAAAGTTTGCTTCCTCAATTAATTGATGTGCTTGTAAAAGCAAACTGGGGCAAGTATGACAGTGAAACAAAGCGAGAGCTCGGAATTATGAGAGAATGGTATAATCTATATGGAGCGGTACCTGCAGGCGCTGTAGACCATCATGCGGAGTACCTGCCATATCGTGAGAATATACACTATACAACTTCCCCTCCATATCATGGGACAGCAACAAAACGGCAGGAACGATTTCAGGAATTATTAAATATTGCAGATGGCAAGTTGGATTGGCAGAGGTTGTTTATAAATCCAAGTTGGGAACATCCCATTGATCTGGCAGTAGCACTTCAACAAGGTAACTACGTAGAATTGCCAATACTTAATGTGCGCAATAACTACGCCATATCTCAATTACCTCAAGATCGAATCGTGGAAGTGCCTGTCACTGTTGAAAGTGGGGTTGTGAAGCCTAAAGTTGTTCCTCCATTTTCACAACAGTTGGCAGAACTGATTCATCAAATTTCTGACATTCACGAATTCAGTGTAAAAGCGGCATTTACTGGTGATAAGGAATGGGTCAAATTAGCAGTTGAATTGGACCCTGCGATTACTCAAAAAGAGACAGCTCACATTGTAGTTGAAAAAATGTTGAAAGCACACACAGATTTGCTTCCACAGTTTCAATAAACAAACTTTCTCCGATTGTTCCTAATATAAGAAGTATCCGATTGATTTGGAGGCGGATACTTCTTATTTATCTTTAATTATCTTGAGGTCGTATGATTGGGTGCAAGAACGTTCAATCTCTTAAAGATTGGAAATAATTGATTAAGTAAGACAGTTTTAGCAAAGTAAAGAGTGAGTATACATTATCTAATCAAAAAGAGTTGCGTTATGAGTAATAGTTCAAAGTTATCACATTTTTTAATTCTACGGGGCAATGATTGAGTGAATGACCCTAATCATTAGATGAGAGGTAAAAAAAAACCTAGAGGAACTAACCCTAATAATTTGATATAATTACCAATATATCTTATAATTTCTATATTATCAACTAGATTTTAGGGAGGTATTTCATGAAATATATAATAATGATTATTATGATAGCTATCATTGCAGGATGTGGTGGGAAAAACGACGGAGAACAAATGATGAGCACAGGCGATATTTTAGCGAATGAGATGATCAAAAAAGATCCATCTGCAGATTTATTCTTATTTAACGAGCGGGTGTATATAAGAAAAGAAGAGATTAATAACATAAACCAATTAGGTGAAATGTTAGGAAAAATCAAAAGCAATTATGAAAAAGAGGGAGAATTTAAGGATTTAATGTCTACGGAACTTTCTGTGGGAACAGAAGCAAAAATAATAATGACTTTGACTAACTTTGACTTATTAGCTTTATACATATGTGTCGCGGGACAAGAACATTGTTCCATTCTAAGTCGCTATTTTAGCGGCTTTTTTGTTTTAAGGAACCAAGTTCTTGACCCAAGCTGAGGACAAGAACATTGTACCATTGCTGAAAAGGACAAGAACATTGTGTCATTTCGGATTAGACTGTTATCTAATATTATCATCACAGAACTGATGTGGCGAAATAAAAGCATAATTGGCCTAATTAACGATTTTTGTATTAGTAAACAGGTTTCTTTGGCTGTAGGCAAGAACTGAGTTTCATTGATGAAAAGATTGAGAATAGGGTATGAATGTCGATTAGAATATTTGTCTGTTTCATTAAGCTAACGGGCAGGATAGCGTAGCGACTAACTCAAAAAGTGGGTTATAATAATGATACTGGTAACCGCACATTTGATGTAATTGGAGAAGGTTGAAAGTAATGGAACCATACGGTTTTTCCAAAGACTATACGTTTGAGATGCCAATGTCTAACCTAAACAATGGTGAATTATCATGCACAAGCGCATATGGATTAAAGTCGAAAAGTGGGGACGACAAAATTGGGTGTTAATACAAAGGGAAAAAGAAAGTTCGTTCATGGTGAAAAAAGATATTATTGGTATGTCAAAGAAGATGATGAAGATTACGGGCGAATTAAGCTTTTTATTGTTTCGGATGATAAAAATTTTATCGTTTCTTATGAAGTTGGACAATCCCAAAAAGAACGAATCCCCTTCATCGTAATTATGGGCTTGGAGTTTGGCGGGTTAGAAAATGGTGGTCGTAGCGGATGGGTTAGAGTACAGACGCCTTTGTGGGATGACGACGTTATAACGTCAGGTATTGTAAAAACCATAATTGAATGGAGTCTGACTGATAAAGATAGTCTCATATTCGTGGATTGGACGGGAGATGTAATTTACTAATTTATATCCCTTCTTCTTAGTCAACAACTGTCATTTGTTAAGCTGACGGGAATCTTTAGTTTAATTAAGAGATGTTATTAATCTTATGTACCAATACCTTTGAGCTTACAGGCTGGATAGTAACCGGCGGTGATGAATTTGATAGTTGAAGTTGATGGTTATTTTGAAAATGTACTTATTATCGGCAAGACATGTTCAATTTCGGAATTAAGAAAGTAATATGAAATAGCCAAAACCAGTTGTACAAACATAAGTGAATTTACAGATTTTTTTTGTAGGGTGTTTCAATTTGAGCGTCTGCCTTCTTCACACGAAATAGATGTTAGGCCAGATGTTATAATTGATACGGATACTGACCGTATTTATATGCCATGGCATTAAACTACCCTGAAAATTAACTCATAGCGTAACTCTAAAAAAGACAATACGAAAGTAGGCGCAGCTTACAAGATTTTAAAAAAAGCTGCGTCTCTTGGTTTGAGAAGGTTAATTAGGATGCTTCTGAAGTGGCCAGAGTTACAGTAAATCCAAGGTTTTCTAGCTTTCGAACAGTTTGTTTGACGATCGCGTCATGGTGTCGTTTCTCAAAATAATCGGAGCCTAAGTCTTTATAATCTTCTTGCCTGGTTAGTAAATGGTAAGCAATGGTCATGATGGAATGCGCAACAGCAACAGCTGCACGTTGCCTTCCTTTGCGAGCTGCAATTCGCCTGTACTGGGCACCGAGATAATTATCAGATCCTCGTATGGGTACGGAAGGTTTTAATCTCCTTTCCTTCAGGTGTAATGATGCATGCAGTAATGTTCTTCTTGTGAACATCCAAACCGCATGCCCGTTCAATGAGAACATCCATGATACTCACCTTTCTACGGCAAAGTAAAATTGGGGGCTGGTGCAACAACCAAAAAGGGTTAATCTACCCTGCGTGCTTCCTAAAAAGGAGCGACAGTCCGTGGTGCACCGAGGTCGCTGGGGTCAGACTAACGGAAGGGTCCGAGACACCATAGTTTAACGACCTCCCTCGCCAGCCGTAAGATAGTATAGAACGTATCTACAGAATTTTCATTATTCTGTGGTGCCCCGAGAGGGGCATGGTTGGCAAACGGGTAGTTTAAGCAGAATCCTCATTTAATTCTAAAAGTTTTATAAAAAGGTAAGCGATACGCTGATCGAATTATTGTGAGGGGCTGAACCAGAACTTTATTCCGTGATAAAAAGGAGGATTATGATGTTCCTTCAACACAGGGATAACGACGACCAATCTAAAAAACAATAAATTGAATATGGGCATCGATGCCACTCTATCAAGTAATTTGTATTGCTCAATCAATCCTCTCGAATACGTTGTCAACAGATAACAAATCCCATACGCTCATCAAATGAGTTATGGCAGCAGCAATTTCCTCGTATGGAACATCGTCTCGGGCTTGCGTAGAAATCCCTCGTAAAAATGTTTCAAATAACGTAATCACCATGGAGATATCCGTGAATTCTGGCAACTCCCCGTTGGCTACGGCTCGTTCTATACAATCTTTGATCCACCCCCGGACTCTCTTTCTTTCATTTAATAGAAGGTCTTGGATATGTTGTTGCTCAGGAGAACAGTTAACTGTGGACAACACCAACAGACAACCTAAAGGGTGAGTGTTCTCTGTCTGGAACCGAGCTGCTTCAAGCAGTCCCAATTCCATGGCTGCTCTCGACGTTATGTTTGTATTTTTGAAAGTTTCCGAAGCATGTCCATACATCGATATGTACCGATCAATCACTTCACGGAACAGATCTTCTTTTGACTTAAACGCTGCGTAAAAACTTGCAGATGATATATCTCCCATTGCGGCCTTTAACTGAGCTAGTGAAGTGGATTCAAAGCCATATTCCCAGAAAAGAATCATGGCGGCGTCAACCGCCTCTTCACGATTAAAAGTACGTGGACGTCCTGTTCGCGGCATAAGATAACCTCCTTTTTTAATTTTATACTAATCGATCCAGAAGTCCTTGACAAGAATGGAGTGTTTAAACATAATATATGGAATGAATGTTCTATAATTCGAATTGGCTGAAGAGAGATCATTTACATTTGTATAATCTTTTCTAAAAAGGATGTGTCGACAAATGATAAACTTTCGAGACAAAGAATATCGCTGTACCTCGGAAATTGTACTTGGCTTAATCAGTGGGAAATGGAAGATATCCATTTTAAACCGCTTAGCAAAAGGTCCAGTACGGTATAATGAGCTGCGACGGGAACTTCCTGAAGCAACCCAACGTATGCTTACGATGCAGCTAAGAATACTAGAAAGCGACGGACTTATTATTCGCAAGGTTTATCCAGTTTCACCGCCAAAAGTGGAATATTGCTTATCTCAGCTGGGTGAACAACTTTCCGTTATGCTCATGATGTTATGCGATTTTGGAACCAACTATATCGAAAACTTTCCCGATGAAGTATTGTACACAGATCACAAGAATGCATAAAAAGCTACTGCTGTCCATTTACCATTAACCTTGCCTTGATCGGGCTGCTCTTGATACTCGAAAAGCAGGAGGTACTTTTCAAATTACCTCCTGCTTTATAGGTCTTAATTATATATTTCCTTCGTGTTGATCTCGCAGTGCATTATTCACTTTAGTCTTACTGACGGTTCCTTGCTTCAAACGATAGTTGACCCATGCCAACACTGCCGCGAGTACGGCTACAATTCCCCCAGACCAGGATAGATCAATAAGCTTCATGTTCGTAGTGACAAATCCACCTAAAGCGGATCCGATCGCAATGCCAACATTGTTGGCAACGGAGGTTAAGGACGAGGCTAAGTCTCTTGCCTCCGGAACATGCTCATCGGCAAAATCAATGAAGTACAACTGCATCGTCGAGTTCATAAGATAAACAACGAGAGCCATGAATGAGATGCTGACGAGTCCCCCAACAAGAGAGCCGGAAGTAAAATAAAGCGACACCAAGATGACACCTTGAGCCAGAAGCACATAGCGAATTTTTTTCATCCCGTCACTGACAGCCAGCTTTCCTCCGATTAGCGTGCTGAAAATAGACACAACACCATACAGTAAAAAGATGAGACTAATATAACGAGCCGGAACAAAAAGCACATCCTGAAGCAAAGGAGCTAAATACGTATAGATGCTATAAGTAGCTGCTATACTTAACATCATAATGGCGAAAGCAAGCAAAATTCTGGGGTAGGCGAGCAATCTGAGTTGTTTTGTGAGTGGACTGTGCGTTCCTTTTAGTCCTCTAGGAATGGTTGCGATGCTTGCTATCAAAGAAATGATTCCCAAAAATGTGGTTAACCAGTAGGCCAAATGCCACCCGCCCCATTGTCCGATAAAAGTGCCAAGAGGTACGCCAAGGACGCTTGCCACAGTGAAACCAGTAAAGATGATGGAGATCACAGGCCCTCTTTTTTCCGGAGGCATGACTTCACTTGCCACTGACATCGCGAGTGCGATCAAGACGCCGGTAACTACGGCCGTGATTATTCTTGACACCAGAAGCAGGCCATATGATTCTGATAAAGCCGTGATGATATTCCCAACAATAAATATGCTGAGTAAGACAAGGATGAGCGGGAATTTGGAAAATCGGCTGAATAATGCTGTGAAGACCGGTGTACCTATAGCAAAGGTAAGCGCAAAAGCCGTCACCACAAAGCCTGCAGTCGATATGGCGATTTTCATATCTGTGGCAACTTCAGATAATAATCCGACCATCAAAAACTCACTGGTCCCCAGAATAAAGGTCATTAAAAATAAATTCATTGTCAAAAACTTTTGTTGTCTGGTCAATATAGATTCTTCCTTTCTATCCAAAATGAACGGTGGGTTTCATTTCACAACTTACAGCACTAGAAATTGCGTACCGAAGCCTTTGCCGGAAACATATGCCGCCTCCAGCTCCTCCTGATCTCCTTTATCCAATAAAACTACATTTTCGGGATAGAGTTTGCCTAGTAAAGCCCATAAGACAAGTTCGTTTTTGCCAGTCGGAATGAAATGGATGCCATCTGCATTGGTGACCAATCCGGAATGCGAGAGAATGTCTTCAGCAGGGTGCCAGTTGATGTATTCTCGTTTTTTAAATTCGCACCCGGCATTGCTGCTTCTTTGTGGCCGATATAAAAACCGCCGCCCCCTAAAAAGCTGACCAAGATCTACTGCAAACTTGCTGCCTTTTATCTCCAAACTGAACTGTAGGGTTGTTCGATCTATACTGGTATTTGGCAGCAACCGGGCAATAGATGGTTCATTGTAATCCTCCCCATATTCAGGAAGCAATTCGTCGTCTGCGGGTGTTCCTTTTCCTGCCTCTTTACGGGGCGCGGAATAATAATCTTCATATTCATAATCGAAGGAGACCGCAGTCAAACCTTCTGCATCTTCTGCCTGTATCGTTTGTACGGGATGCCATCTCAAGAGATAACGGGATGCCGTACGGGCAGACTCACCCAAACCAGCCGGCAAAACAGTGCCTAGACGATATTGGAAGCCGTAACCAACTCTATCTAACCCTGAGCTAACCACACTTTGTGCATAGTGAATGATCGATTTGTGTGTCAATTTTTTCTTGAACAGTTGCGTTAAGAATACTTCTCGGGATGGCTCTAGAAAACGCAATCCTTTGAATTCCCAATATTCCTTGACTTCAAACGGAACCTCTTCCCAATTAGCAAATGGTAATAAGGCATCCCGAAGTAAAACGAATTGGTGTAAGTATTCATTATAAATCTGCATAATTCTTGGTCCGCCAAATGGTCCCCAAACCTGAGCAGTGGCTTCCGGGGTCAGTGGATGACCATAACAGTGGCTTCGAAATTCCAGTTCACTAAGCGTTTCTGATCCATACTCAGCCAATGTCTTTTTCTCAGCATTGATCTCTCTGGCCCAGCTTATTAATTCTTCTCCGATACGCACCGCTTGAGCACTAATCTCTATACCGGCATGATCTTCAAGTTCCAATGATTTTAAGGGCAAAGAAGACAAGCGTCCGTAAATCGCCAAATTCGCTAACAGGCTATCTAAGAGTACTGTCGGATCGCTCTTCACTGGTTCGCCCAGCTGAACCAGCATGGCCTCAAGCATTTTATCGAGTTCGATAACAATCTCTTTTGCTCGATATATGCCTGCAGGCAAATTCCAATCCATGTTCGAGTTAACGCCCTGTCTGATGGAGTTGACTGGTTTGTTGTCAATGAGTCGCTCAATATCTATGGTTTCTCCCCAAACGATTTTCTTCTCTTTCAAAATAAGTTGATATTCCTTCATTTCTTAGCACCTCACCTATGATTTTTTTAACGACGGTGTGTCGCACAATCAATTGTGGATTGATTGTTCTGTATGTAAGGTTATCAGCCTTACTAATTGGTGAAAAGTACGCACTTTTTTGTGTGAACGGAACATTTTTGTGGGGTAGGATACATTTTGATACTAGAAATGGACTTGATACAAAGACCAGCTCTGCATGCCGATGGTGTCTTGAGATGAAAGAAGGGCGGGAAAAGATTTTTGAGCAATGATAGTTTTTACTTCCTGTCAGAAGGATGGTCGAATGATTGATGCTCTGGAGATGTTTTGCCATAAAAGTAGGGGGAATGTTGATGAATGAGGCCTAATCGAGTGATTAATTAAAAACTTATTGCAAACGGAATTTTGTTCCGTTTATAATAGGAACGTGGTTCCGCTTAAGCTTATCTTTTCAAAACAAAGGCGGCGTTAGCCATAAATCTTAATATCTTTTAAAGAAGGGAAGGAACAATTATTATGGAATTCAAGATTAACGCATCCTCTCCAGTCATCTCGGTGAAGCCGATAGTGTTATCAGCCCCGGGCCGTGGTGAGGATCTACGAGTGAGAGTATCCGCGCCGACGACCGGTCGTAATTTACCTATCATTGTTTTCTCACACGGATCCGGCTCTTCGTTGGAGGGCTACGGCCCCTTGGTTGACTTCTGGGCTGCACACGGCTTCGTGGTCATACAACCCACCCATCTCGACTCGAGGACAGTGGGCCTTCCTAAGGACGATCCCCGCACACCACGGATCTGGCGTTTCCGAGTCGAAGACATGAAGCTCATCCTCGATCAGCTAGATCTCCTAGAATCTTCCGTTCCCGGCCTCAGCGGACGTCTTGACCGAAGCCGTATCGCTACAGCCGGACACTCCTTCGGCGGCCAAACGGCGGGCAATCTTTTGGGCTTGCGAGTTCTCAACCCGGAAACCAAGAAGGAAGAGGATCTGGCCGACTCGCGCATCAAAGCGGGCGTGCTATTGGCTACGGCTGGGCAAGGCGGGGACAGCCTGACAGCGTTCGCGGCCGAGAACATGCCGCACCTGAACGTGAGCTTTGCGCACATGACGACGCCTACCCTTGTGGTCGCCGGGGATCAGGACAACATCCCGCAAAAATATCAGTTGACCGTCCGCGGCCCGGAATGGATGACCGACCCCTACTTCTTCAGCCCGGGAGCCGAGAGCTTGCTTACCCTCTTTGGCGCAGAACACTTACTTGGTGGAATCTCGGGTTACGAGGTTAAGGAAACAACAGATGAAAACCCGGAACGTGTCGCTTTGATCCAGCGGGTCACATGGGCGTACCTTCGCCAAGCACTCGACATTGAGCACGCCAGCTGGTCGGTAGTGCAAAAGACTTTGTCGGAGAGTGCCAACCCAATTGGTCGAATTGAATCCAAATAAGCTCTAAGAAATGCAAAGTGCGCTCCCTCACCGGCGTCGAGCCGGTGAGGGAGCGCACTGTGTATTTCTTATCGATTCGCCGGAGACAACCTCCGTCCACTTAACGATGCGTTAGCGGTTTGCGCGGTAGCGCAACCCATCTACGAGCAGTGCAACAATATGTTGCGCATGCACAGTATCTCCGTCATGTACCGCCGTACAGAGGCTCGCGACCGCCCACAGCAATTCGTCTGGCTCGACATCGGCACGTACCTCACCGGCATCTGTCGCTGTTTCAAGCAAGGACTTTAGTGCCGGACTTAGTTCCTTTACAAAGCAGACAGGCAAAGTCTCGTATGCCGGATCGTTTGAATGTAGAGCCGCCGCAAGTCCGCGTTTAGTTGCTATGAAGTCCAAGTAACGCTGCATCCATCGCTCTAGTGCCTCAACGGGTTCATATTTAGCGGCTAAATCTCCCGCAGCATATGCGCAAGCATCGATCTCCTGACGGAAAACAGCCTCGATCAGGTCCGAGCGCTGTGGAAAATGGCGGTAAACAGTGCCCACGCCGACGCCGGCCTTCTGCGCAATCTCTCGAACCGGAGCGTCTACTCCCGAAGACTCGAACACAGTCATCGCGGACTGGAGCAAAGCATTAATGTTGCGTTTTGCGTCCGCGCGCACGAATCGAACCTTTGGATCGCGAGGCTCTAAGCCATCACTGCGGTCTTCTATTTTTTCGTTCATTAAGTTATATCCCCCATATATTAACGGAATTCATCCATTACCACATACCCGAATAATTATAATATTAATACTAAGATGATTCAACCGTGTATTCCGATTTCAACTTGGTGTGTAAGTGGGTTGGTTTCAACCATATTTTCCGAATACCCTTTAAAATAAATCTAAATGTATGGTTTACCTAAATAACATAGAAGATATATCTGGAGATTTTCTTCCTAAAAACGAACATGAAATCAAAGAGTTGTATAATATAAGAGTTAGAGAGAGTCGTGACAAATATATTGGAGATGAAACTGTTGGTAGTGATGAACTGTACAGGGTTATTACTATAGAGGACTATACCAGTGTATACGATCAATTGACAGCTCATGTTTACTACTCCCATGACAATAAGAATATTGTTGTCGAACTGGGAAACGACGATAATAAATATTTGTATTACCATTGTCTTAGAGAACAAATGAAAAGTCACCCCAAATCATTTGATGAAATATATGATACGAGGCAATTTTTTCAACGTAAAGAATCTACTTTCTTTAAATGGTATCCTGAAGAGGTGTATGCCTTAGAGGCTTTAGAGGATAGGATTAAAACTGATACAAAAGAACAGTGAGAAGCATTTGCGGGATTTGTTTCTCGAATGTCGGGAGAAAGAATCACGGAAGAGATGATTGCTGACGGATCATATTTAGACTTGCTAAAGCCAATATCCGCTGTTATGTATGTAGATAAGGACACGGTTCCAAGCGTTGTAACGTATGCTCCATATGACAAGGCTCAGCCGTATAAAGGCGCGTTAAGGCTAAAGGAAACGCTTGATAATAACGCGCAGATTATCAGTTTTTCGTAAGTGAACATTCTGGGCATGGGCTTCAGAATGATTCTAGAGTGTATAAGGAATATTTAGATATGGCTTCTGGATATTTAGATAAATATATGCTAACGGAATAGTAATTACCTGCTCTGATAAATAGGGCTTGCTGAACAATCATAAATCCTTTGCTTGGCACGTTGACGCTACCCGCTATGATTGTAACACCAACTCTAGAAATTAAAGGGTCTAATGAGTTGTTTACTCATTTATTTGGTTTATCCCGTGATATTATAGCCGAGAACAGAGAACAATGTGAATCTTATTGATTTTCATTTTAGTTCTGAGTTGCCTGTTCGATCTCGTTCCACTTTTAATGAAGCCTCATTCGAGCAATGGGAATCACATGCTATCAACGGAATACATGCATTTAAGCAGAACCATCTGCTTTCTCGTCACGATGAATGGTATCGGAATCTGGAAAAAGATTAGAGCAACATAGCGGAAACAAGTACTGGAGCATGATCAATAAGGATACGAAGCCCAATGAACCTTCATACAGAAGCCTACTTGTCAGAAAGAAGGATTCAAGCGATTTTGTGCCTATTCGTTACAGCCAAATTTATCTTTCGGTCGGGAGAGGCATGTTTCCGGGAATCGGCGTGTTTTTGCAGGTGGATGAGGCGGCACGAAGCGTATTTGCCTCGTTTGGAAGTACTGTTGACTACGGCAGTATTGTCAGAGGTATGGCTTGATTAATTATGGAGTAATATTTAAAAGACGGGCTTAATTTCGTTGAGCTATGGTTTGCGGTAAGAAAAATACATGAGTTGTGATTGTTTCAGAAAGTTTCCTCTTTGAATATACTTAAAACAGATAGAGCAGTTTGCAATTGGCAACTGCTCTATTCCTCGTTAAACTAACGGGAAACTCTAGTTAAATAGCCCCAGTCTAAAACTACTATTTGAAGCAAACTAGTATTGATTGCTTTTATAGGAGGTTAGTGAACTTTGGAATCAATATGAGGCAGATAAACGAATTCAAGGGTTTAGCCCGAATACATTGCGTGCATATGCTTTACAATTCAAGATGTTGGTTACGGAACTAGGGGATGTAGATATTTCGGGAGTAACTCTAAATCTTTTGAAGGAATACTTAGCGAAGCAATCTGATCGTCTAAAACCAAACAGCCTAGGACACCGTATCCGTTTTGTACGTTCCTTATTTCGGTTTGCATATGAAGAAACCTATCTATCTAGCAATCCTTCCAATAAACTGCGTGAGCCAAAAATGGAGAAGCGGGTACCTAAGTTTTTGATGGAAGAAGATGTGATTCATTTAAAGATCTCTTGTCAGACCTTACGGGAAAGACGTCTTCTTGAATTTTTATATTGTACAGGATGTCGTATAGGTGAGGTAGAGAAGTTAAACATAGAAGACTTGAACTGGGAAAACTGCTCGGCTATTGTAAACGGAAAGGGGGCAAAGCAAAGAGAGGTTTACTTCACCACGGAGTGCAAAGTATGGTTGAAGAAGTATTTAGATAATCGCGAAGACTCGTGCAAAGCCTTATTTGTAACAGATACCAATCCGGTAAAACGTATGGCAATACCGACACTCAGGTGGGTATTAAAGCGGCTAGCATCGCGTGGAGCAGTTGCTGCAAATGTGTATCCTCACCGTTTTCGTCATACCTATGCATGTCAGTTGCTTGATAATGGAGCACCATTAGATTTTATCCAAGGTATGTTAGGGCATGAAAAAGCATCGACCACACAAATCTATGCTCAACTACGCGGTGAACGACGTAGAGAACTATATCGGCGATTCTTTTAGCTTTGGTAGCGGCAGTCTCATCTATGGATCTGTCGCTATTCCACTATCCGGCAGACAGAGGCTTATGAAATTTGTTCAGTAAGGGACCGAGATCAACATGTTATTTTAAAGTATTGTTCATACCTTACAAAACAAAACTCAAACTACATATAACTCAAGTTATTCATTTTTTCTACAGTGACTCAGATTTTCTATTGTTGAATTTCTTTTTATGTTTGTGATAAAACACATTGTTTCTATTATTTACTATCGCTATCTCATCTCAGGGGATTATAATAAACACCAAGGGGAAAGCAATAAAATCTGATGAACAACCAACGTGATAAGAGGTGATCTTTTCGGCCATGAAGAGACAAAAGTATTACAACGAAATCTCCGAAAAATTAGAAATATTATCAAGGAGAATTAAAACCAATGGTAAATTAAATGTTCTAGATCTTAACATCCATGCTGAAACATTTTATAGAGACCTCTTGAACAGTGTATATGACTATCAGCTAGAGTCAGCCAACGTTCTGAGTGCAAATGTGGCAGCTATAGACTTAATTGACGCAACTAACAAGCTAGCTATTCAAATATCTTCCACAGCCACTAAACAGAAAATAGAGAATACTCTATGTAAACAAAAGACAATGGATTATGCTGCCGAAGGATATAAAATTAAATTTCTGTTTATCGCTGATGAAACACAAAGCTTACGTAATAAGAATTATATAAATCCACACAAAATTTCATTTATACCTGAAGAGGATATTTTGGACAAAGTAAGCTTGTTAACTTCAATTTCACAATTAAGTATTGGTAAATATAGTTTCGTACATGATCTATGCTACAATCGTGAATTTACTAGCTGAAGAAGACCTTGATGAGAGTGGGAACTCTAGTACTAAACTCGACATTTTTAATATTGACGAAAAAATTGTCTATAATGAACTAGAAATTATTAAGGATACAACTATTAATGAATACCTTCCCTACTACTCGAAATTGGATCGAATATATAAGGAATTTGAATATGAAGGGAAGAATAAAAGAATCTCTGTATTAAGGAAACTAACATCCTTTTATGAAAAAGAAATGTGCAATATTAATATTAACAATGTTGAACGATTTTTTAATGTAGTAAGCAGTGTTGAAGAGTACATAAACAACAGTAACAACTTGAATGATCTTGAAGAAGATATTGTTGAAATGTGTGTGAAAATAATCGCTGTTGATGCGTTTATTAGATGTAAAATTTTCAAGAATCCTAAGGGGTATAATTATGTTGCTACCTAATGAAATAAAACCCGAAAACAGTGTTTATTATTTTGCATCTTTAGTCTTAAAAGAAGTTCAGAGAAAAGAAAAACTACAAATCGTATTGTTGTTTCAATTCTTAAAAGATAAATATGGGATATCACTAAAGATATTTGCATATTGCCTTGACTGGTTGTACCTCATAGAAGCAATAAAAATAGATGAGAAAGGAGACGTTGAATTATGTACTTAAAAGAACTAATAATATCTTCCTATTCAGAGATCATCCGAAAGATAGAATTTCATTTAGGTGCTAATCTCATTGTAGATGAAACTATAGGAAAAAGTGATCTTGAGACTGGTAATAACGTTGGGAAAACGACTGTGCTTGCATTGATAGACTATTGTTTAGGGGGGGGATGGGGAACAAATCTTCATAGATCCCGAAACGAAAAAGGAAATCAGTTATGTTAAAGATTTTTTAGTGGAGAGTGAAGTGCTGATAACTTTGGTTCTTAAAGAAGATCTATTGGTTGAATCCTCAAATGAAATTGTGATTAAACGGAACTTCTTACAAAGAAACAAAAAAATCATGTCTATTAACGGGCAGAATCTGACTAAAGATAAGGGGAAAGATTTTGAGAAGAAATTGTTAATTTCACATTATATAAGGTACCAAGATAATAAAGTAAGCAAAACCTTAAGAGTTCTGAGTACATGGTCTACAAATATTGAATATGAGACATTACATTTATTTATGTTCGGTTTCCCTGTTTCAGATAGATCGCAATTAAATACCAAATTAAAGGGCGAGCAGGAATATAGAAAGAGATTAGAAAAGCATAGATCAAAAACAGAGCTTGAGTTGCAACTGGACATTGTAAAGAAGAACATTCTAGTTTTAGAAAAAAGAAAAACAAGTTTGAATATTAATGAAAATTATAAGAATGACTTAGAAAAACTAAATGACCTCAAATATAGAATAAGCGTTGTTAGTTCAAGAATAAGTGAGTTAAGTGTAAGACAGCAACTTTTAAAAGAAACAGAGATGGAATTAAATTCTGATATGTCTGAGATTAATTTGCCAGAGCTACGTGAAATTTATAAAACGGCTAAAAAAGACATAAGTAATATCCAAATTCAGGAAGAGAGCTACTCAACAAATTATTTATCGATTCAGCATAAAAGTGGTTACTTATACATATGTACAAAATACGAGTTTTGTGAAACAGTATCATAGTTTTAGTTTTACCACATGGATCAATGTGGCTTTTTTGATTTATAGCCCCCGAGATCTTTTCAAACTCATATGGATAAATATGTGATCTGACTTCTTCACAATTCAGCTATCCAATCTATCCAAATATAATATGCACCCATTTTAGTTTTAAAATAAGCACATATTATATTCGAAATCTGAATCGAATTCTATTAATCTGATCCTACGTCATTTTTAATTCTCGTGTACCCAAAATTCAATAATGCTGTTCATATCGAATAAATTTGGTCTGAACCGGTTCAAATTCAAATGTTTCATAAGCCGCCTGTTTTTGACTGGCCACGTTACTTAATACCTTTTGGTAATTAATTCCATCTAACGAAACTTCCAAATCAAAATAATTGGATCGCGTATGCCCATTATAGAATTGAATGCTAACCTGCCCTACTTGAGTCTGTTGCTCAAGCTCCAACTGCAGGTATTGTCCCTTTCCATCTGCAGACCATCTGGAGTCTGGATCACGATCGATCGTATGGATCGGCAGATTGCCATCATCTGCACTTGCCGTAACATTAGTTACGACAGCGAATTGTCCTTCCGGTTCAGCCATAGGCTCTTTGACTTCAAATTTCTCCTGTGCCTCGACCGTTACGCCATTAAAGACGCAGCTCACGATGATGTCGACCTTTCCCGCTTTTACCGCATGGAATGTAGTTCCTTCCATATATCCGATCGTATCATCACTTGATGTGTACGTCACAGGAACATTCAATTCTGCAATGTTTACGATCTCTCCATTATCTAATGTTAGAAACGAGGATAATTCTCCGCTTCCGCCTGCGCTGATCGCATTACCTGCGACTCTCCAACCGGGTACTGTTTTATTGGGACTTATGGAGATATTCTCTGGAAGTACGGGTGTATCAGCTACCTTAAACTTCACTCGTATGTTCTGGGTGTGACCCCGATAGGATACAGTGATCTCTCCGGTTCCATTAGTCCCTTGCGGTTGCTTAATTTTAACCTTTGCATCCTTGGCATAAGCTTTTGCAGAGATGATCGGCGTTTCGGTTGTGCCATAAGGCAAAGTATGAACGTAATCCGTTCTTAAGAACTGCATACCCCCTATAGCTTCGCCATTCACCAACAGGGATTTAAGCCCCAGATGAAGATCTTTGATTCGTTTCTTGCTCTGATCCTGATATAAACTTTGCGGGGATAAACGATCGCCCTGCCCAATGCCTTCCGCCATATCAAATGGCTGCGTATTCGCATCCGGAATGGAACCGACAATGTTGACGTTCACGCCGGTGTCCTTTCCTTTGGTTCCAATGACATATCCATTCCCGAATTGTTCTGATTCTACAATAACGCCGGATTTACTAGGGTGTGCCGCCTGACCGGTCGTATTCCAGAACACACTTTCAGTGGTTACCACCCCATGACGATTCGTTTCGGATGATCCATAATCCCGTGTAATGGCAGAGATCCCGTCCCCGTTAACGACCAGGTTATCGATCAGGTTCGCCATGCTTAAATACATATGAAAATCAGTCAATAATGAAGGCTTCTCAGAATACGAACTTTGCAGGACATTCCCGTTTGCAGAGAAGTTAGCATATGTGAAGCTATGTCTAGCTCCTATTGCCTTACTATTCTTAATGAGATTATCATTGCCAATAAATTGATATAAATAACCGTTTCCATTCGCCCCACGATACTGCGGGTACTGGATAGTTACATGATCCACAGTTACATTCTTCGTACGATCCAGAATAATCCCTTTGGATAACAGGTGATAATCTGCATTGCCAGCTGGTTTATAGGTGTTAATATTTCGAATCCAGCTGTTCGCCACTGCAATCACATTAACCGCTTTGGCATTATCGGCTTCATACCCAGCAGTCCCAACGACTTTGAAGTCATCTTCACCAAGCCCCGATTTCGCATTTTGAATATTTGCAATCGAGAAATCTTCCAAACCTACCTCAACAATCGGATCTGCGGTCTGACTAATCGTAATATCATCGCGCAGCTTCATTGGATAACGCGTCGGAATGTCTAGCGTGATCGTATGGTTCTCCGGATCTACGCCTACAATTTGGCGATAGAATAACGGTTCTACTTTCCCGAGACGTGACGACCACTTGTTTTGCATGCCAAGCTCACGCAAGAAACCCGGCGTCGTTTCGAATGAAATGACCACGTAATCATTCACCGCAAACCCGCTTGTGTCCTCAACGGGTAGCAGGACGGTTGGATCAGTAACGGATTTTCGAAGTTTCGTAGAAATTCCGGTTTTCTTCCAATCTCCGTTACCGATCCGGATAATATCCTTGTTTTTCATATTTTGCTGTGCATTATAGATATGAGTCTTGTTCATCCCGTCACCTTTCAGGACCACACGACTTGCAGGAATGTTTAGTGAATAATCCTTGCCATCCTGAGGGTTAACCTGATATGTACCCTTGGGAAGATACACGACACCCCCACCTAACGCAACAGCGGCATCAATTGCCTTTTGAATAGCCTGTGTTGCATCTCGATTCCCTGAAGGATCGGCAAAATAAGGTGATTTGGTAACGTCAATACGTTTGTTTTTAGCCGTTTTAGGTAGTTCTGTTTCTCCGCGCCGATAACCGGCATACGAAAAGTCATGCAGAAACCTTCCCTGTTCATCTTTAAATCCAGGATACCAATCTTTTGGATAGAGTCTGCTTCTGCCATCCGTACCCAGAGACAGATTCTCACCGACACGATCAATAGATGGCTGTGAGTCGCCCTCTGACGCTCGAACTTCCTGGGTTCCAGGTACAGACAATCCAACAGTCAACGTAAATGCCAACAATAAAAAAGGCCACTTTCTACGCATGCTTTCGTTCTCCTCCTTTTTGGATTTCAGAGTATGTTAGCGGTTTCAAGAAACCCTACAGTCACCTCCGATCCTGCTCAAACAAGAATCATGTGCATGCTAACTCAGCATGTCATAACCGATTGTAGAGCACGAGGGAACGAAATTACATGAACAAAAACGACACTTCAATGCCCACTTTATACAATATAAGGATTTATTTAGAGGATACAGCGCGATTATATCGCTCTAACGCCTGCTGTTGAATCTCAATCGCACGATCAATCTGTAATGACTTAATTTGCTCGACATACGTATCGAAAGCATCTATCGGCTCAATGCCAAAAATGATTTTAAGCGACATCTCGTCCACCACTTTGTTCACTTCTTGCATGATGACTGACATCTCCGTGCTTTCTTTCTCGGTTTTGGGCAGGGTTGGTACCTGATGCAGAACAGCATCCGTGCTGGACCATAACTGCACCGCCTCTTTCTGTTCCGGTAAAATATAATATTGTTCCATATATCGCGTATCCTGGACAAATGGACCGAAATAACTCGCTCTCGTGTACATCGCAAGCGCTTGTGCTGGCGACCACTTATCAGGGTTTTTCAAAATAGTCTCGGTATACGTCGGATACCCGTCCTTCATCTTAAAACTAACACCTTCAATACCAAAGTTGAACAGCAAATGTCCCTCAGGCCCATACCCGTAGTCCAACATCCGTGCTGCTTCTTCTACATGATGACTGTTGCTGGATATGGCGACTCCACTGGAACCGATAGCGGGAGCAAGTTGACCAAATTTCGGGCGATCTCCTTTGTTCATGACAGGATATGGCGCTGGCACAAGCTTTGCTTGGGGATCCGTCTCCTGCAAGATGGGTAGCCATGTACCAATTCCCGCCCCTGCATTCCAGATACTCGCGCCGCTGCGTCCTGTGGTCATGTTTGTATCCTGAGTCTCCGAATCGACGGCAGCCAGATTCTTGTCAATGAGACCCTCCGCATACCATTCACGAAATAAGGATAGGAACGCCTTATATTCAGGTTCTTGTGCCCCAAACTTAATTTGGCCATCGTCCACGTAGAACCCCTTTTTAATGCCAAAAGCGCCAATAAAACCGCCACCTTCAATACCGAACAACGGATTCGGAACACCTAGAAAAGTAAGCGGGGCGTCAGCTCCCTTTTTGTCCTTAAATGCCTGAAGTATCGTATGCCATTCGTCAATCGTGGTTGGCACATCAAGTCCAAGTTCATCCAGCCAGTCCTTCCGGATAATCGGGCCTTGATAGGTTCGCAGCTTATCATCTCCTTGAATAAAAGGAAACGCGTAATAACTTCCGTTCGCTGTGCGAATCTGCATATCAATGTCTGGATGCTCGGTCAGGTACTGTTTCAGATGAGGTGCGTATTGATCAATAACATCGTTTAATCGCAGAATATATCCATCTTTGATCGCTTTCTCCGGCCCACCGGGATAATTGCTCCACTCGTATTCAATCATATCCGGCAGTTCTCCGGACGTAAGCAGCACATTAATCGCTTCTTTGGCCTGATTGGCGGGAGGCCGGATGAATTGAAGGTTGACTCCGGTTCTCCGCTGCCACTCCTGAAAAAAAGGAACTTCATTGAAGCTGGACTTAATGCTCGCTGCATTGCCATTCAATTCTGCCCAGTAGGTTAATTTCCCATCGTCATTGGGTGAAGCAATTGAGACGGTCTGGTAATCTGATGAGCCGGAACGTTCATCCAGCTTGGCATCCGAATCTGTCCCGTTCTGATCGCAAGCAGTCAGCATGCCAAGCAGTAGGATGAATCCTGTCAACTTTGCTATGAATGCCAACTTCCTCTTTACGTTCATGTTCCGGTCTCCTTTCAAATCAATCAACTGATTTCTTTATATTTACCTGGCGTAATGCCTTCGTATTTCTTGAATACCCGGATGAAAGTTGCTGCATCGTTATACCCGACCATTCGGGATATTTCTGTAATGGATTCCTGTTTATGTTCAATCATTTCTTTAGCCTGTCGGATACGGCACTTATGAATGCAGTCCAGCAGACCCTCACCAGTCTGATTCTTGAAGAGTTTGGACAAGTAACTGCCCTTCAGCTCAAAATGTTCACCAATGGCGTTGACGTTCAAATTCACGTCTGTATAGTTATTCTCAATATACTGCGTGACTTGGGTACTGAGATGACGCAGGGAATCCTCACGTTCTTGTGATACATTCGTTGCGCGTTTGTCAGCGGCATAGGAACATACCTCCTCAAGCAAGTTCTGCAATGCCTCCTGCATCTCCTGAATGGTATCCCCAGCAATAATGTCCTCAATCCGATGCGGGTATTGGGTTAGCGTATGGTTATCCCTGTCTCCCAGATCATTGATAGCCTTGATCATTGTACCTACAAGGTTAAAAATCAGGCAACGTGCAAGTGTGAGCGACATAATCGGTTTATCAAAATTTCGCTCTGTAATCTCGTTCATATAAGCGCTGGCTTGGTCGGTATCTCCCGCTTTGATGAAATTAAGAAGCTGCTGTTCCACCTGAAGCGGATAGTAGTAGCCAAACGGGTCATCCGCCATCGCATCGCTGCGGACATCGCCATAGGTAATGATACCTTTTTTGCCAAGCACCATTTTGTATTCCATCGCGTCTACAGCTTCTTGGTATGCTTCGGCGATACCAATCCATGACGTATGGCGTCCACTGATGGAGATCGTCAATTCCATATCATAACGTTCCAGGAATCGCTGCGCATCTGCCGCAATGTGATGAAGATCCTGGTTCCAATCCGAAGAATCCGCTTTCATATTTACAAGGCAGACCATCATATCATCGACTTCTGCCACATATCCGACGTGCTGACACTCTGAAGCCAGTTCTTCAACCACATTGGAAATAATGAGATGGATTAACTTGTTTCGTTCGTTGATATCAATACCCGGCAGTTTTCCATAGAGATTCTCTTCATTCTCAATAACAAATAAGATAACAGCAAATTCACTTGAATACAGCGGCATATGAAAGGAACGGAATGCATCTTCATAGGGCACGAGCGTATCCTGTTTGCCTTTGAGAAGCCGATTAATCATATTGGAGCGCAGCACCTGCTGATGTTTCTGCAGCTGCTGAGCAATCTCATTCTTTTCTGATCGTGTGTTCATAATGACCTTCTGAATAAATCGAAGTTCGTTCCGATCAGCGGGTTCGTTCTGCGAATTTTTGTCTTTGAGTGATTCCACGAGCTGCTGGATTGGAGAGTAATTCCGGCGCATGAAGAACCAGGTCAGTACACCCGCACTAATGAGACTCACCACGATGCTGATATACGTAAAATTGCGGACATATACTGCCTTTTCCCAATACAGGCTGCTGGGAATAATCAATGCGTACTTCAGATCGGATACCGCAGAGTCCATGTAGAACATCTCCGACTTGCCTACCTTCGCGTTATCCAACTGAACCTGATTGCCATTCATGAATGGCTTCAATTCCTCTGACCCGGGATGATTGCTCATCAGAATCTCGTTATACTGATTCAGAATCAACAGCGTGGCATCACTAAAACCTGAAATGCTCTCAATTGCTTCCTGGAATCTTCGCGTATCCGCCATGACAACAACCGTACCGGTCTCCTGACCATTCAAATCATCAGGCAGGCGTGTAATGTATGCAATGGAAGACTCCGCCGGAGCTGCATTCTGATGTGGCAGTATGACGAATTGATTCGTCTCTGTACCCAGAATCTGATCCCGCCACGTTTCGAAAGACATTGCACCTGTGTTATGTATAGTATGAAATGCCGTTCGCATATCCCGAATATTACCTGAACGGAGAATGGATTGATCTTTTTTCCACACGACGTAGAATTCATCGATGGATGCGTAGGATGTTTTATAGAGACGGAGTTCCTTTACCAGTTGGTATGCCGTATACGGCGCCTCTTTGGCCGGCTGATTGGAATACATCAGCGTTTGTAGATTTGGGCTCCACGTCATCTCCATGTTTAACCGCTTCATCAGATCAACTTGTGTATCGATCGTATATCGCATCTGCTTCAATAAAGAATCGTTGGCCCGATGTATTTCACTCTTCAATGTCTCATTTGCTTGCATGTAAATAACCAAACTGATCAGAATCGGCACAATCAAAACAGCACTGTAAGAGACAAGCCAGGTCACAATTATGCTTTCTCGTTTTTGCCACAAATATCGAATGTTTAGCAACAACTCATCACCCAACTCTTCGTAGATTATCGATGTTTGGATCAGGAATTTATTATAACGGTCAGAGCGCGATTGGGATATAGATAAAAAGTTCAATTCGATTGACAAAAAGGATAGCAACCACCGATTTCCCCCGTCAAATCAAGCACAAATAGCCCGAATAGACTACTTTCGTCTATCGGGCATTCGGTATCAAGTGGAGAATGTTTTTAAATATTCTTATACATTTTTTAGAAAATACGATGCTTCCAACCGTTTAATTTGGCACTCGCCTCGACGTAGAAATAGTCACCGTAAATGAGGGAGACGTTTACGTTCTGACCTGCCGGTTTATGACCGGTTCCCTCGAGAAGCATACCTTCGTGCTCAGGAAGATCCCATGTTCCATAATGATCCCGCAGGGAACTCAGGATACGTTTGGCAACGGTAGCATAGAGTCTGCCTTCCGGATCAGGAAGTACATCTACAAGCTCAAGCAATCCGGAAGCAGCAATGGCACCAGCGGAGCTGTCTCGTGGGATCTGCTCCCTTTCTTCGGGCTCAGCACGGAAATCCCAATGTGGAACGCTATCCTGAGGCAGGCTGGAAATGAAGAAGTTCGCCACACGCTGTGCAGCATCCAGATATGCCGGGTCCTCTGTATACCGATACGTATTCGTTAATCCATATAAAGCCCACGCCGCTCCCCGACTCCATGCCGAATCCGGCGCCGCTCCCTGACCCCCTATCGCTTCTGCCCGTTCACCTGTCTCGGGATCGAATCGAATGATGTGATGCACAGAACCATCTTCCCGCACAAATTGCTTCATGACCATATCCGCATGAGCTTTGGCGATATGACTGAAACGAGGATCTCCACTTTCCTCAGATGCCCAGAAAAGCAAGGACAGGTTCATCATGGTATCGATGATCGACCAGCCCAGCATATCTCCATTCCAAGCCCGGATGAAGCTGCCTTTGGTATTGAAGCGGCCAGCCAGGAAGTTGGCGGCAAATAAGGCACGCCTTGCGGCATCGGCATCTCCGGTGAGCTTGTATTTGATGACAGCCGTAGGCAGGAAATGAAAGCCCACATCGTGATCAAAGTAGTTGTTTTCTAAAAAACGTTCCGATAGTCTCTCATCCCAATTCCATGCAGCCTCTTTATATTTCTCATCACCCGTCATATCGTACACAATCCATAATATGCCCGGCCAGAACCCCGAGGTCCACCAATCGATTCTCATGTCGTCATAGATGCCATTTGCTCCAGCGACATGCGGAGACTTTTCACCTATGGCAGCAAGCATCTGATCGGCTTTACTTTTAATCTGATCCCATACTTCCTTGTTCACTTCATTTAATACGCTCATGTAACCTCATACCTCCTTACCGTTCTTTAATTCTCTAATCTAACCTTTCAATGAACCAACCATGACACCTTTCACGAAAAAGCGCTGCAAAAACGGATAGATGCACAGGATTGGTATCGTCGCTACCATAATCGTTGCATACTTGATGGTTTCCCCGATCTGGAAACGATCCCCAGCCGATGCACCGGCTGACATGCTCTCTGTAGAATTGGCGATCAGAATCTCACGCAGCACCAATTGCAATGGGAACAGTTCTCGGCTTTTGATAAATACAGATGCATAGAACCACCCGTTCCACTTATCGACCGCGTAATACAGAATCATCACGGCAATTACTGGCATGGACAACGGAATAACAATACGGAACAAAATGGTGAAGTGATTGGCTCCATCAATCTTGGCCGACTCTTCCAGGCTGTCCGGTATGCCCATAAATGACGTTCGCATGATAATCAGGTTAAACGTGCTGATGGCAAAAGGCAAAATGGTCGACCACAATGTATCTAACAGGCCAACGCCTTTTACGACCAGGTACAGTGGAATCAACCCGCCGCCAAAGAACATCGTGAACACGATAAAGAACATGAACACCTTGTTCCACATCACGTTTTTACGGGATAGCACATATGCACCAAGCGCAGTCATGAACAGGTTGACGATAACGCCGAACACAAGAATAAACAATGTATTACGGAAACCTGTGGCTATACCTGGATTGGCAAGTACACTCTTGTACGCTTCCAGACTAAAGCCGACCGGCTTCCACAGGAGACCTTTGTTTGCTAACAGCTGCGCCGAGTCACTTAAGGATGCGAATAACACGTAGAGCAGCGGATACAATGTGACGATGACGAGCAGGATTAGAAACGTATAATTGAAGATTGTAAAGATTCGGTCAAACCAACCGCTTTCCTTTATCAAAGTTACCACCTCACCATAAGCTGTTTTGACTCACTCTGCGGCTGATATAGTTCGCCGAAATCAGAAGAACGAGATTGATCACCGAGTTAAATAGACCAACTGCCGAGCTGTAACTCCATCCGAACTCCAACAATCCCTTTCGATATACGAAGGAGGAGATTACGTCAGCCGTTTCATAGGTCACCGGATTATAAAGGAGAATGATTTTCTCAAACCCGACATTCAGCATATTACCCATCCGGAGAATGAACATGATCGTAATAATAGGCAGCAATCCGGGTAGCGTAATGTGAAACATTTGCTTGAGACGGCTTGCTCCGTCTATCTTAGCCGCTTCATACTGCTCCAGGTCGATGCTCATCAACGCAGCAATATAGATAATGGATTCCCAACCGATCCGCTGCCATATTTCAGACAGAACATAGATCGGACGGAACAGCTCCGGCTTTTGCAGCATCGCCTGACCGTCATATCCAAGCATCATGATCAGGCGGTTGATTAGACCATCCGCGTTCGTGAAGTCTGTAATAATACCGCATATGACGACGAGAGAGATGAAATAAGGCATATACGTTATCGTCTGAACGACCCGCTTGAACGTGCGCTTGCGTACTTCGTTAATTAGCAGCGCCAGAATAATCGGTGCGGGGAATTCAAAGACCAGTGTGTACAAACTGATAAGAAGGGTGTTCTTCAGAACACGCAAGAAATAATAACTGTTGAAAAACTCTTCAAAGTGTTTCAGCCCAACCCAATCACTCCCCAAAATGCCCTTCATCGGAGAATAATCTTTAAAGGCAATAATTGCGCCGTACATCGGACCGTAATGAAATATTAAATAATATCCAATAACGGGAATCATCATGATGTATAAATATTTGTTCATCATGAAGTCCCGCACGAACCGGCTTCTAAAGGATTGACGATTGCTCATGATGTACCTTTTCACCTCTTTTCAATCGGGAGGGCTAGAGCCCTCCCCTTTTACAATTACCGGTTGTTGTAGCGTTCGAGTGCTGCTGTCTGGATTTCAATCGCTCGATCCAGATGTAACGATTTCATTTTCGCGACATAGCTCTCGAATTGATCCACTGGTTCGTTACCCAGAATGATCTTGATGGTCATCTCATCAACGAGGGTGTTGATATCGTTCATGATGGTCGCGTATTCGGAGCTTTCTTCAGGTGTAGGTGTGATTGAAGGCAGATTATATTTGGCAGCCTGTGTATTCTTCCATACATCAATGGCATCACGCTGAGTCTGTAATGCAAAGAACTGCTCGGCATAACGTTTGTCTTGAACGAATGGACCGTTATAGCTGCTGCGGGCATATAGTGAAATCGCTTGTGCAGGAGCGAGTTTATCCGGATTCTTCAGCAGCAAATCCGTGAATTTCGGATAATCTCCTTCCAAGTTATAGCTGACACCCTCTTCACCAAAGTTGAAGAACATGTGCCCTTCCTCACTGTAACCGTAATCCAGCATGCGAACGGCAAGTTCCGGGTCCTTGGCTGCTGTTGTGATGGCAACCGTACCTTCCGAGGCATATCCCTGGTTAAGCTGGCCGAATTTAGGAATATCCCCTTTTTTTAGCACTGGATATGGTGCGGCGACCAGAACGGCATCCGGATCATTTGCTTCTACGAGCGGCTGCCATTTGCCGATACCTCCGCCTGCGTTACCGACACTAGCGCCCGTAGCACCCGAAGCGAGGTTACCGTCAACGGATTTGGTATCCGCTGTTGAGATGTTTTTATCAATCAAACCTTCTTTGTACCATTCCTGGAATAACGTCAAGTATTCTTTAAAGCCTTCTTCCGCAGGACCAAATTTGATCTGTCCGTCTTCCTGATAGAATCCGCGGTTTACACCGAAGGCGCCAAGGAAAGCACCATTACCGGAATCGTTAAAGAATCGAGGCTTACTTACAACAGAGAACGGAGCGGATGCGCCTTTTTTCTCTTTAAAAGCTCTCAGGGTTGTAGTCCACTCATCAATCGTTTCCGGAACCGGTAGTCCCAGCTCATCCAGCCAATCCTTACGAATGATTGGACCCTGGAAGACACGAAGGTACTCATCTCCCCGAATGAACGGGAATACATAATAGCTGCCACTGTCCGTTTTGACCATCTTGTCGATGTCCGGATTGTCCTGCAGGTATTTCTTCAGATTCGGAGCATACTGGTCAATTAGATCATTCAGCTTGAGGATGTAACCATCATTGATGGCTTTCTCCGGTCCACCAGGGAAATCTCCAATAAAATTGTACTCCAGCATGTCTGGCAAATCCCCGGATGCCAGCATTACGTTAAAAGATTCTCTGACCTGACCTGTCGGTGGTGCCGTGAATTTGAGTGGCACGCCGGTTTTTTCCTGCCATTTTTGAAAGAATGGAATTTCGCTGTGCGAATTTTTGACCCCGATCAAGTTTCCGTTAATTTCACCCCAGTACGTAAGCGTCTTATCCGTTTGAATTGGATAGGTTGTTGCTTCCGTTGATCCGCTTGGTGTCCCTTTTTCAGCATCGCCCGTTTTACTGTCTCCGGACGAACACCCCAGGATCGTTGTACCTAATAACAGAATCATCAAACTCGTAGATAACACTTTTCTTCTCATGGACCTTATCCTCCACCTTTTGGAAATGTCTGTGCTCTACCTCAGAGTAAGGGAGAGCGCATTGTAGCGATATTCGCAAAAGATGAAATGACATTTTGATTTCGTCAGAACCAAATGATCATTTAGCCAAAACGATAGACGAATTCTCTATATAATCATCTGCAATGCCTTTAATTTGCAGTGTTGGCGCGGGTTTGTGACTGTACTTATGACAGCACAAAAAAACAGACGATGAACACTGTTCATCGTCTGTAACGTGGGTGAATATGAGTGGATTGGAATATAACGAATATATTACGCCAGGGCTCGCTTTCTCATTTTTTAGTCCCAGACAACTTCGGTACCTGCGATAAAATCATGTAAGGCACGTTTGTCTTCACGTACAGCAACCATGATGACACTTGCAATAAAACCAATGCCAAAAGTTATTCCATATACAAGTCCTGCAACAACTACTCTCATCAGCATGGTTACAATTCCAGGGGGCTCATGTGTATCGTATCTTTGAATTCGAATTCCGCAGATGCGTTTTCCTAAGGTTCTCCCATACCAGAAAGCGGGTAATAAAATGGAATATAATGCACTTAATATTTTCGCTATAGGTTCATCGTTGTCAAAGTTTCCTGTAATGAGCCCTGCGATAACCATCAACGGCAGCGCAATAATGATACCATCCAAAATACTTGCACCGAGCCTTATCCAAAAACCAGCTTTATACAAGATGTTTCCTCCAAACTAGTTCAAATTGATAAAACTCCTTTACCAGGACATCAATTCAATCTATGTGCTTAAATCTCCAGATAGTATAAATAAACGCTCCCTTAAATCATCAAATAAAAAAGAAGCCATAATTAGCATATGGCCTCACATATATACGCTATGAATTTAAAATTACATATGGAACGCTTTCCAGAACGAACCCTCGGTATTAATGATATCCCTAATCTGCACAAAAGGAATTGTAAACGTCGGAAATCCAGCTGCATAGGGAGCGATCTCATAAGGATTGAAATACAGATGCAGCGCGTCTGCCGTCACAAAAAATGGCTGATCCGGACTAATTCCTTCATAGGTATCCGGAAATACATATGAATACTGAGGATCATTTTTGATCTGATCTCCTACGATCTGGCTTAATACTTTCACGTAGTCACTATTCGGCTTAAACAAGTCCTTTAATTCATACAGCTGCCCGCTGCTTAGATTAATAATGGCATAGATCATCGTAGGCATACCGTGTGCAGCACCAAATGGATAGTTATATCCCGTAAGCTGCAGCTGAAGCAGCTGTTGCTGATAAAATGTAATATCAAAATCCCCTGTGTAGCTGTAATCCAGCTTTTGGTCTGGAGGAATCGGTTTGACTTGAGACAAGTTCCTCAATTTCAAATTAAGTGCCAGTTGTGCGGCCTGGTCAGTTAAACCTTCCACCTGCGGATAATAAACCAGATAATCGATATTGGGTTTATACTTCTCTTCACGAACACGGTAAGGTGGCTGAAGGGGAACGATCGTATTTTGCCGCCAGATGATCTGTCCGGCTCGATTGACATACAAAAGACGCTGATCAACGTTTGCTTTGATCAAATCGGGCGCTACGACTTCAAGTGTACCGGAACCTTCTACACGGGGATATCCTGGTGCTGGGCGTCCGCTCAGGTCAAGCAGAACCGTCTGTCTTCCATCCGATGCAGAAGCGAGCCCCCCTTTGTAATCGCCTACATCCCGGTAAATAAACTCTGTAAGTCTCCTGCCATTAGCATCTGCAATCGCATACAATGAGCCAATGAAAGGTTGCTCCGGATCGATTGCCTGCCCCAACGCAAAACGCTGCTCCCCTAAATCTCGGATATCATTGTAAGCCGGTTGAATGACAAAAGCTCCTTGCGTGTTAATGACACCATAAGTGGATTTATAGTCCTCTGCTGTATTCACAATCGCGTGCCCACCATTGAAAGGAAGTGCTGCAGTAAATTCAGGTTCAATTCGGACCTGACCTCGTTCATCGATATATCCGTATTTTCCGGGTGTCTCCTTCTGGAAAGCAAGTAAACCGTCTCCTAGCGGTCCTACATACGCGTAAGGGTATGTCGCCAGTCGGTTTCCATTACGATCTATGAGTGCGAACTCATTGTCTTTGATCTGAACAACGGCTTTTCCGTTGCTGAAATCGTAGGCTGAGACGAATTGTGCTCGGATCACCTCATTGCCAGCAGCGTCCAGGTAGCCGTAACGACTGACATCTCCACCTGCCTGACCTCCGGAAGTATCATAGAAAAGCGCTCGCCCATCCTTCATATTTGCGATAAAGGGATAAGCCCGTTTCGTGAGCACATGACCTTGTTCATCGATCATTTTAAAGCCTTGAGCGTCAATCACAATTGCCCGATCTTCTTCGAATGAATTAATGGAATCATATACAGGCTGAACAACATACTGGCCATTCAGATTAATCACACCAGCCTTGCCATCTTTCACAACTACAGCCAGGCCATTCGGCTGAAAATCACGAGCGTCATCAAGTACGGGTTCCAGCCGGATCCGACCCTGTGCATCCATATAGCCCCACCGGGTTCCCTGGATCGTTCTTACCGAAATGGGGAATAACCAGGTGATTTCACGTACATGACTACCTCCCATACTTTGTTTAATCTGCTTCTCCAATTCAAGCAGCGCTTCCCGCGATGGGTAAGGCTCGTTGAAACTTAGCGCTTTCTGAACTGAAATCAGAGCAGCCGGTAATAACCCGGCGCGATACTGCGCGTCGGCAAGATAATACCAGTAAAAGGTGTAGTCCGGATAATGATGAGTTAATTGTTCGTAGTACTGCACAACCTTGGGAAAGTAATACATGTATACGTCTGTGGCAGGTACCCATTTCCCATTTTGCCACCGGATAATATCAACCTGATAAGCCTCCCCGGTATCATGTGTCCAAAGGGCTATCTCCACTTTCCCATCTCTTCCATGCTGACCGGGCATATCAATAATCTCGGCATGACTGAAATATAGATCAGCTGGTGCTACGTCCGTTAACCCTGCTTCTGTCCATTCATATACAGCAAGTTTGGACCAGATGGAACCGAGCTGCCATCCGACAATAAGATTGTTTCTTGCCGTGGATGTTACAGGTGCAGCTGTCAGCAAGGTTGCGTTATACCCCAGTCCTTTGGTGACCGACATCTTCGTCCATTGTCCTTGCACAAATTTCAAAATCAACAAGGTTAATTCTCCATCCAGTTTATATACCGCAGCGATCTCCGGCATACCGTCTCCGGTCAGATCTGCCGCGTAGATGGCTGGATGTTCCACAGGTTTAAGTATAGTGACGACATTAGCGCCGGCCGGAAGTTGTTGTTTTACGATTTGAGTTAACAGTGGCTCGCTCATCGACATGTCTGTTTCCTCCCTTATGACCGCATTCGCCTAATGGTATGCGTCATAAACCGGGATATGACATCTAAGCGAATATTACTACTGAATCGTGAGCAACAAGGTGTTTGGTATACGGAGTTGTATAAATCCAGTGAAGTAAACCAAGTAATGCTCTCTCCATAAAAAAAGATTTGCAGAGGCACTCGCTTCTGCAAATCTTTCGCAATGCTTCAGGATGTTTCCTGAATGCTTAGTTGTACATACTGGGTTAAGCGGCAATAATGGTTCAGCAGAAGCTCCTCGTTGCTATTACCAAGAGCCAGGCTGCGTCCTTCCGCAATCAATAGCCCTACAATTTCCTCAAGGAATGTCAGTTGAAACCGTTTGATCTCCACTAGAAACTGTTCTAACACGCCTACATCCTTCATGGTAAATTGGGATATTCCGCGCAGTAGCAATTCTTCTGCCCAGCCGCCGATCTGCTGCATGAACTGACTATAGTCTTCCAAGTCTACCCGTCCTTCCATAGCCTATATCCAATTTCAGGCTGATTACCCGTTGACCCTTCAAAAAGCTGATCGGGTAAAATTTGCTCTGTTCAACTCGAACAAAAGCATAAAAGTGTTCGAGCGAGGCGGCTCCGTATCCTGACTCGAGACGCTGGATCATCATGTGCCAGTCCATGGAGTAAGGAAGCGTCAGAGGAAGCAGTTCCCCTTCTTCCGTTTCAATGGAAAGGATAAGTTGTTGAGTTCGTTTGTCAAAGCTGTGATCTACGATCCGGGCAACCCGAAGAATGGCAAAACGCTCCTTCGGATTGGTAAATAGCTCAAATGTCCTTGAATCCTCAAGAAGTAGAGAAGGAACATTCTGCAAGTATTTACCCAGATTCACATCTTCCACTTTCGTTCGCGTCATAAGTTCCAGCTTCGCACCCTCCCCTGAAGAGAGCCTGCGGTCGTTGTTCACTTTTACCGTTTGGAACTGCAGCTCCTCCCCGGCAAATTGACGGAAGGTCACGTTGGTGTGCCAAGGCGTAAACGCCCCATAATGCTCTGCGTAGGAAAATGAATTGTCGTCATAGTAAACAGCTCGCACATCACTGTACGTGTATATTTCTTCGTCTTCAAAACAGTAGAAATAATACGTAATGCCCCGGTAACCGGACCTGGTTTCCCATGCATCTGCTCCTAAACCATACAGATGTAGCTGCGGAACTGTGTAATACTTACTGCGAAAACTGCCAATAAGCTGGCTCTGCATATAAGCTGAAGTACGCTCTAGCTCCAAGACCTGCAATGCGAGATACAACTTGGACACCCGATCAAGCATGGTATGCATGGAGAAACGAATATGTCGATTGAAAAATAGCTCTAATTCACCCTGAATTCCCCGTAAACTTCGTTCAACATCAGGGAGGTTACCACTATGCGCAGCTACAGCGAGTGTCTCCAGCTGGGCCATATAGGACTGTGGCAGCCTGGCAAGCCCCGTTTTTAACAGATCGGCAAGCATGCTCCGGCATTCACGGACGGTTTGAATGGAGAACTTGGTATCATATACTCGTCCACTCAAGACATTCTCATCGTCCACATGTTGTTGTCTGCGATATCGAAGCAAGGCTTCCAGCTTCGCCATATTTCCAGCCGTTTGTTTAACCTTACACAGCGCCTTTGCGAGACTGGGTTCCTGAGTGAATGAAACCTCGATGTTTTGTCTTACAAGTCGCACGGTAAGAAGGGAATCTTCCAGAACTTCGATCTGCTCGGGATACTTCAACCGGAACCAAACCTCTTCAATCATCGAGGAGCTATACGATTGGATTAACGTAGACAGGTCAGACTCTGTCATCCAGCGGAAACGGGATTCATCACCCGGTGTTAACTCCTTTGCATCCATAGCAATCGAACTGGAATTCGAGTTATTGTCAGTCGCTTCAGTTAATGGAACTGTCTCGGCCTGAATATCTTGCCCCGCAGCATTTTCATCCGTCTGATATTCACGCTGATAATACAGAATCGAGATCAGAACATGTTTGCAGATGTGCTCTGACGGACAGGAGCAATCCCAGTGATCGAGCGTACTTTCCAGCGTACAGAGAGTTCCATCACTCAACTGACAGCTGACTGAAGATTCATTCCACGTGTATTCCACACTCACATCGTTATCTATTTCTTTCAAAGACCTCTTGTACAATCCCTTATTTGCATGCCTTATGAGGTAGTCTTCCGTGCACAATTTGGAAAATGTCCTGAATTTATGTTCAAATTCACTCACGCAATCAACGCCCCGACGCTCTTAGGATATCGTAGAGCGTTTCACTGAAGACGCGTCCCGGAATCTGACCCAGAGCAATGCTTTTGTTATTGCTGTAGTAATAATTTCTCTTGTTCTCCGGTCTGAAGAAATGGAGAGATTCCAACGTAATATCGTCCATCCCCTCATAATACGTAATACTGGTACCGCTGAAACGCAGTTCAGCTACGTATTCATCGTACTCCTTGTAAAATTCATGATACCAGCCGCCGTCCATTGCCGGCCCTTTGATCCAACCGAATTTCTCCAGTGCTTTTGGGAAAGCGGTCGGTGAAAATTCCGATTCCGGAAGTCGGGAGTACTCCTCAAGCTTGGTGTCTTCTTCCTCAGGCAGGTGAATTTCTCGGTTAAGCTGCTCGAAAGGCTGCTTCACTTCGTAGTCTTCGAGCTGTGTTTTCCAGCCGTCCAGGGTGGATGCTTCAAGTTCAAGAGGGTGTATGAGTCCTACCTGTATATTCAGAGGCAGCTCATATTCATCCTCATCCACAGTATTAAAGGTGCCATCTTCCATGTAGCGGAATGTGCTATTCAGCTGACCATCTTCATATGTGCCCCAGATCAAACCTACAGCGAATTTTTGCATGATCACATTTTCAACAAAGAGTGCTTTCCACTCTTCAGCGGACCACAGACGCTGCTTGGACAATGATTCCTCCAGGCGCTGTGCCTGAATGCCCACCATTGTTTTGAGATCTTTCTTCAGCTGCGTAAAACGTGCTTTGGATTGCGCAGCGAGCTCTGCATCATCCTTCTGTGCTGGTGCGGGCAAGCTTTTCACTGTTTTACCCGTTTCTTCGTTCAGAACGACGACCTGCAAATCCCCATTCACTTTAATGAGGAATGAACGCTCACCGTAACTCAGCCTCATCGTTCCTGACTCGTCAAAACCAAGCGTAGTTACAAGCCGGTCTTCTAACTGTTCCGGTGTAAGTCCCAAGTTGTCGGCCGCAAGCTGCAGCGCTTCTTCTGCCGCGCCTTTCACCTGACGGTTCTTGACGCTGCGTTTAATTTTATCAATGGCCATGAGAGCAGATGGCTCTTTCAGGTAAGCGAGTACTTTCACAGCATCTGCCGCAATAGCTCCACGGCTGTTTTCGGTCCATTCCTTGATCTGAGGCGTCAGAATGTGAACGATTTGCACACTGCCAAAGAGCGCAGAGATATACATCACCCATTTCTCCTTCGCAGGTGCACCGTCCTGAATCCATAACTGGAGCAGCTCAGTCGCGAATCGAGATAACGATTCTCCGTCTACATACTCCCGCAGTTCATTCAGCCTTTCGTTCGGTGCAGATGTATGATCTACCGATTGGACCAGAATATATTGCTTGATTCGATCATCCAAAGGTTGATTGTCTTCGGAACGAATAAGAGAAGGCAAGTCCTTCAGGGATAACCAACTAAATCTAGCCAGCTTTTTGGCATCCGCCTGATCAGCAAGTGCAGCATGGGCATATTCCGGGCTTTGATCTGCGGTATCCAGCAGAATTTGAATCAAGTTCTTCCATTCCGCCGACTTCTCACCCTCGAGAAGCTCACGATATAGCTCTTTATTATGATCCAGGCTGCGTATGGCGCTTAGCGCCATTTCTTTCACGCTTGCTTTTTTCTCTGAACGATAGATCGTTGTAAACAGTTCCGGATCAGGTACACGATTGAATTCGGATAATGCGAGACTGTTGGCTTTTTTGGATGAATCCTGCAGTCCCGCGCGAATCGCCTCGGCCAGTTTCTCCGTCTTGAGTTCACTTCGCTCCTCGAAGGTAATCTCCAAAATTAAAATACGTGTGTCCGTTGGGAGCTTTTTATACTGTCCCAGAGCATAGTCGAGATTTTGCTGAATAATCCGGCGGTACTCATCCTGAGGCATTGCTTTGTACCTGTAATCCGTCATACCGTTTAGCGAGATCA
The DNA here is from genome assembly GCF_040546835.1 of Paenibacillus sp. PvP094. Taxonomy (NCBI): domain Bacteria; kingdom Bacillati; phylum Bacillota; class Bacilli; order Caryophanales; family Paenibacillaceae; genus Paenibacillus; species Paenibacillus sp. PvP094. The sequence goes on from NZ_JBEPOM010000001.1 coordinate 5,328,369, forward strand.
GACTGGTCAACAGCTTATCCTGCAGTACCTCCGGATCTTGCCCATAATGCTGCAGAAGCTTCTCTCCGCTGAAAGCGTAGGAGCGATACATATCTGAGACGATATCCAGCGTCCAGTCCGGATAGGTAGCCAGAATTACAAACCGGCGCATTGCCTCTGAATCCACTGGCAGGAAGCTGATGGCAATCAGAGTCTGAATACGTTTTTTGTCACGATTCAGATTGTTAAACAGACTGCGGCTGTTGGAGTCTTTCCAGTAATCTTCAAATGATGTCTGACCTTCGAGATACCGTGCGATGGCAAGACCACTGCGACCACCATCTAATGGCTCCCGGAGTACTGCATAGACGGCTTGTTCAAGCGTACCGTCCGCATCAGGGATTTCTCTACCGTGATCTTCCAAAATCTTTTGGATAACCAACTTGAGGTAAGGGGTTTTGAGTATATGATAAGCTCGTATGGATTGTTCCGGATCACTCATAATGGCCGACTGAATTGACTGCCATGATATCGTATACATATTCAATTCGTTATTCATAAGCTCGATCAGTTGGTATGGTTCATCCAGAGGAAGCAGCCCAGCGAGCAGCCCGTCGGCATTTTTGGCTCTGGAATCCATGCTCATCAGATACATGCGCGTCTCAAACGGATAGATTTCATGCAGCTGAGTAATTGCCTCCAATAGAGCTTGACCTGTTTCGCCTTTGTTCTCGAGGAACCGGTCCTTCCCGCCATGGACATTGATCAGATACAACAACGAGCTGCTTATCAAGATCATGGTCTGATGGAACACATTCTGAGACAATTGTTCTTTTTTATTCAATGAAGTGTCCGGATAGAGCTCTTCCATCAGGCGATTTCGTTTTTGCTGAAGAAATTCCGGTTTCAGATCATGCACTGACCGATTAGATCGGCTCTGCATGGAGCACACAACCAGTGGCTCAATAAGCTTATGTAACGCCGGGCGGAGCTGCCCTGCATCATCAGCAACGACCAGTTGAAGTAACTCAGGCAGGTGATTGCTTAGTAATTGCAACTGTGCTGCCTGTGAAGGAACTCCGTTCAGCTTGGAATACAGTTTCAGGAGAAGCAAGGCGTCGATAATTTCCCGCTCATGGTTACCATATCCGTTGCCTTTTTTGGACTCAACAAATACCTGTACACGGCTTAGCCTGCTTTTGAGCTCATCTACAATTTCTTTTTCTCCGGCAAACTGACGTATTTTCTCCAATCGGGACAGCAGACCACCGATCCGATCTGGGCTTTTGCTCTTTCCACTCAAGCCGTAGGCTTCAGAGTCATTGCCGAGACATATGGTGAAGCCATCAGTAGCCCACGAATTGCGTCTGGAGTAGTGGGATTCCAGGTGAATGACAATAGCCCCTGCCCGGAAAAATATATCTCCATCATCTTTCTTGGCAAGCTTCATGAGCGCATCAATTGTATAGTAGACATAATGGCTGGAATTCCCTATCATTTCGGGAAACTTGTCCGTGTTTCCCAGCACATAATCAATGATTTCCTGACTCCGATCTGTTTTTAGGGAGTAATCCTTCGAGCACATCTCAGCAAACTTCTCAACTAACGCCTCAACAGCGCGATCTGTAGTAAGCATTACACATTCCTCCTTAAATTTTGAGTGAAAAACCTTGTTATTAACTCATTACGTGATAATCTCGCCGATCCAGTCTGCGAGCTCGTTAGGGGTAATTGCGGCGACATGCGCTCCCATATTGGTTAAGGTTTGTGCGGCATGTTTGTTATAGACGGTATCCCCATTAAAATCGAGTGCAGTGAGCACAAGCAGTTTACAACCGGCATCTATAATATCCTTACACGCTTTATACATTTGTTGGATCGGATATCCCTCTTCCAGATCACTTACAAGGATGTAGATCGTTTTGCCAGGATTATCAATCAAGGTCTCACCATAACGCAGAGCCTTGGTAATATGAGTGCCTCCGCCGAGCTGTACACTCATGAGCACGTCAACCGGATCATCCAACCTGTCACTTAGATCGACAACCTGGGTATCAAATATAAACAAGTGGGTGCGCAGCGCATTCAACCGATAGAAGATACTAGCCATTACTGAGCTGTAAATGACCGAGTCCATCATGCTGCCGCTCTCGTCAACAGCAATGATGACGTTCCATTTATTATGCGGCTGGATATTACCGTCGAAATAAAGACGATCAATCACCAACCTGCGGTTAGTTCGATCAACATTTTTCAGATTCTTGGTAATGGTTCGTTTGAAATTAAGATTACGCAGGGACTTTACGGAACTTGGTGTGTAACGGCTGCGTTTTCCCATGATGCTGGCTCTGGTCTGGGACTCCAGTTTACGCTGAAGGTCCTCAACTACAGTCCGTACGATCTCCTTCGCACTCCGCAGGACGTCCCCTTTCATTCGTCCTTTGAATTGCATGATGTTTTTCAGCAGGTTCATGTTGGGTTCGAGAGACTCAAGCAGTTTTTTGTCAGTTAACAGCTCCGTTAGACCATAACGATCCAGTGCCTGTTTCTCCAGCAGCTCCACGGTTGGCTTGGGGAATAATTCCCTGACCTTATGCAACCAGTTTGGAACCGTAAGATTAGAGGTGCCTCGTCCTCCTTCTTTTCGGTATCCCTGTTCTTCGCCATATTCCCGATTGTAGAGGTAACCCAGAATTTCATCGATTTCGGTATACTTGAAATGCTCCGCGTCGTATGCATCCGTATTCGATAACCCTTCTTCAGCAGATTCTCCCAAGATCAATCGCCATCGGTTCAGCGTTTCAGCCTGATTGGAATCAGGAAGGGACTTCAGGGGATCAGGAGTTCTCTCCCCTCTGTTCAGATCAGCTTCCATGTCTCAAACTCCTTCCGGATGGCTTCATCCCAGGATTTCACCTGAATCAGTGTGTGTTCGTCGATCCCCGGTATCGCCATCTCTTCAGATTGAACCTGATGCAGCTTCGCAACCCGATCCGCAATCAGTGTTGTCTCCATAGGTGTAAAGTAGGTGAATGCAAGCCTTAGTTCCGGGATCATCAACATAAATTCATCATGATCCAGCTGCTCTATCATGTAATTCAGCTCGGATAACAGCTGATCTTCATATAAAAATGCGTCTCGTGCCACGGAAAACACGCCCTGTAAATACAGCGCTGTCTGCCGCATTTGATCCGGCGTTCCGCGAATGTATCCCCGAGCACGATCAACGATCTCTTCCCTTGACCGATCACCAAGTCCCGAGGAAATGGCCAGGCATACACCTTCGAGTTGAGCCGGAAGGTTGTGATCTGCCAGCAGCTCATTCAGATGAGCTCTGAAGGTTTCATCGCGGTAACGTTCTTCGGAAGATTCCGCCAGCATCGCGAGCAGCTTCAGCCCCTGTATAACAGGCTGATGCTCATCAGGATTCGTTCTCGCGAGCTGAAGCAATTTGTCCACTGCGTTATTGTAGGCTTCGGCAACCAGCTCGGGAAGATGGCTGTCATCCGACAATCCAAGTAATCTTCGGTGCTGGTGAATTCGGTCCAGAATGTGCAGACTCCCGCATAGGGATAGGAAATTTCCATCTTTCCTCAGTGCTGAGCGGACCTGATCATACAATTGCGCTGCTGTATCCTGTAAACCCATAAGCAGAGCCTGGAGCATGGATCTAGCAAGCTCACCGCTATGATGATCCGGAATATCCTGCATGTGTTCTGCCATTTTTCGGGTTGCCGCTTCCTGAATGGTACCACCATAGAGTGAATTTTCGATTAATCTTGCTTCAATCCTTGATGAATAGGTATAGACCCAGGTTTCCCTGACCAAATTCATATCTCGCTGGGCAATCCAGTCTGGTCCGGATTGACGTTTCGCGAATTCGGGAACCAGATAGGTAATGCATTGGAACAATTGACTAAGCTGCCGATGCCCTGGTTTGGCATATAGATCAAGGACCTTCTTGTGCTGACCAGTCGTACGAATCTGCAGCTTCGATACCGCACAGCGGGCTTTGAAATCCTCAACAATCGGAATGTTGAATGAATTGGGGGCCACACTTCCTATGGCATCTCCGGTCAGAAGAAGCTGGAGCTCTTGCAGCGGTTTTTCTGTAGCCAGTGTAAGCTCACCTTTGACAAAGGAAGATGTTGCCGCGTCCATCAGTTCATAGACTCCGCCTTCTTTTTTATCCCGAAGCGCTGCAAGCCCCTGAACCATGCTGTATGCCTCAATCGCGTCACTGGTCGATACGTGCTCATGGCCCTTACGGAGTGCACGTGTAAGCTTGGACAGCAGATTTACTGCCGTTACGTTGTATGCGGTACTTTTCTTGCGGAGCAGCTCGCTCCATATCATGTCGTAGTAATTCACATATGGCATTCCACTCGCGTAACCATTCAGACGGTCCGCTTCTGCAAAGGTGTACACCATGGGATACATCTGCTGATGCACCGAATTCCTGGTTTCAGAGCTTATATTCTTCTTCCCAGGCTTCTCTGAAGACTTCTGCGAAGCCAAGTCTGTTTCCAAGCCCAGTAGCCCGTACGTATGGAATCCACCTGTAATGACGAGCACGCGATCATATTTCAAGGAAGCCTCACGTATGCAGCTTCGCATGTGTTCTTCTCTCGCAAGGTCACCGGAACGGTGTAACCGATCAGCTGTGTAACACATACGAGATAACGTACAATAAGTGAACACATCCTTTACAAATTCCTGTGTGGATTTCTCCAAGCCACCGATCTCAAACACTTTCTCCCATAGCTCGTCGAAGCTGCGGCAGTTCATTTTTTGACACAAACGGTTGATAAAATCCGAACTGGCCAGCAGCGTTTCATCCTGAACAGATATTTCATGCTGTTCCGCTTTCTCCTTGTTGGCGAAATGATAGTAATCGAGATCAATGAACTGTGCAGGAATGCCAAGCCTCGATGCCTCCCGTAACGCTACATATTCTGGGGAATAACGCAGCATCGGATAATAACACGCCGCGCGGTCATCCTCGCTCTCATAGGTATAATACAAACTGACTGGAGGGATCGTTGCTTCATCAGCCAACACGGAGAGAAATGGATTCCCGCTCTCGGGTCCTTCGATCAGAATACTGTCCGGCTTGTATTCCTCAATCAATTGCAACAAATGATAAGAGCAAACCGGGCTATGGTGCCTTATAGGAAAATAAACCGTACCATTATTCAGGTTATACACCTGAGACTCAAAGAGGGGTTGTAACTGGGTAACATCCGGCTCCACTTGTGGCGCTACCCGATCCATTTTTTCTCCTCGTAATAGTCCTTCCAAATTCCCTCTTCTTTGGAGCGCTCCTTCACAACCTTGGAGAAGTAGGCTTTGAGAACGGACAGATCCTTGTCATTTTCTTTGGCAATGGTTCCAAGCATGTTCTGAACCAGGCGATCCAATGCAATTCCCTTATCCTCGTAATAATATGAAGTCATTGCACTCTGTACGTATACGGAAACGGCTTCTGCAGTACTCATGGAAGCTTGGGGCGTGTCCAGCTTGTATCCCTCGCGGCTTATTCCGGTACGCAGCTCCATGAATGTCGTCGCAAGAAGCTCGACCACATCCGGATTAATTTCAATATCAATATCACTATGTAATAAAAGGCTTCGTGCCTGGGATTCAATAATTTTCGCTTCCATCTTCACACTGCTGATCGGCTTGATCGTTTCGAAGTTGAAACGGCGTTTCAGCGCACCACTCATCTCGTTAACACCCTTATCACGAATATTCGCTGTAGCAATAACGTTAAACCCCGGCTTGGCAAACAGCACGCCACCATCGAGCTCAGGAATACTCATGACTTTGTCGCTTAGAATACTGATCAGACTATCCTGCGCTTCAGCCGGACAACGTGTAATCTCTTCGAAACGGGTGATGATGCCTTTCTTCATGCCGCTGTATAACGGGGCTGGAACAAGAGCCGCTTCCGATGGACCTTTATCAAGCAGCATCGCATAATTCCAAGAATACTTGATCATGTCCTCCGTTGTGCCTGCCGTACCTTGAATGGTGTTCAGACTGGTTCCCGAGATCGCAGCTGTCAGCAGCTCACTGAGCATCGTCTTCGCCGTTCCCGGTTCTCCCACCAGCATTAAGCCGCGATTGCCCGCCAGCGTTACCACCGCACGTTCAATTAAGACGTCATTCCCATAGAATTTACGAGTAATCGGAATGGCTTCTCCATCCAACATGGCGGGTTTGTCCCTGCCAATAATGAAATCTCGCACATATGCGGGGGATAATAACCAGTTGGGGGGCCGTTTCCCCTTGTCTTCCTCCCGAAGTGCGCGTAATTCAGTCTCATATAATGTCTCAGCCGGCGGCTTAAGCATTTCCATCGTTATCCTTAATCTCCTTCCACAAAACAGATCGTATGTTCTTATTCCTCTTATTTTATCACAGTGGTTTCTGAACCACCTTAGAAACCGGGAAAAATGGTTGAAACGTCCCTCTTATCAGAACTCTGAACTAAGTCTATGGACATGGAATATAGCGCATTTATGTATTCATTAGACGACTAATACCCGTATTGAATCTATCAATAAAAAGACAAATAAAAAAACACAGACCGCCGGCCTGTGTTTCGTTCTCATTTAAGAGAAAATGTTTCCGCTAATGGGGAATCCATATGTTTCCTGCTTACATTCTTCTTCCACAGGACGCTGAATATAGCTCATACCATTCATGTCGTGTTAGTTCAATCCGGGTAGCATCACGGCAGGCTCGGATACGTTCCGGACGAATTGAACCAATCACAGGTTGAATGCCCGCGGGATGTTTCATTAACCAAGCGAGTACAATGGATTCAGCCGTTACGCCCCGTTCCCTGGCAACCTTATTCACGACCTGGACGGTATGTTCAATCTCGGGTCTCTGATCTTCGACTACCCTGCCCGTAAATCTCCCTTGCGCAAGTGGCCCCCAAGCCTGCAGCTGGATATTCTCGGCCTGACAATACTCCATCGTACCGTAAGGGAAGACTTGGTCCTTGGCTTGTGGACGGTTCACGGTAACCCCCGCTTCCACGAATCCGATTTTGTCCAAACTCATCTCGAGCTGGTTCACGATAAGTGGCACCGAACTATTGAGCTGCAGCAGACGAATCTGTTCCGAACCCATGTTGGATACACCAAAATGTCTGACTTTTCCGGATTGATGTAGTTTCGCCAGTGCTTCACCAATCTCCTGAGGGTGTGCGAGAGGGTCAGGACGATGAAGTAACAGAATGTCTAGGTACTCCACGCCGAGCCGGGATAAAATACCGTCAACACTAGCTTGAATATGCGCACCAGATGTATCGTAGCGCTGCGGACCCTCGTCTTCCAGGGCAAGACGTATGCCGCATTTGGATTGAATGATGATTTGATCTCGCAATCCCTTTTTCTCTGACAGAATTCGTCCAAATACATGCTCTGCTTTGCCACGTGTATAGATATCAGCCAGGTCATAATGATTAATACCGATCTCCAGAGCAGCCTCGACTGCCTCGTGACCTTCATGTACTAGATCATCGGTGATAGGAAGTCCGTCCCACTCGCCTCCAAATCGCATACAACCTAATACAAGCGGACTCGCTGGAATTTGGTGACGATTCAGAGGAAGCCGTGTTTCATTCATGATAGATTGCTCCTTACTTAGAAATTTTCACTAGTATTGATTCACTACTGCTTCTCTCTTCAGTCTGAATTTTCCTTCTCCTTCCAATAAAATCTTCCTCTCCATGGTTATGTCTTCTTCTCGGCTCCTCTACAGGAAAACCGATTTCAATGAAAACAAGGTTTCTACGATCTTCATATTGAATATATAGAGGGTGCAGGCATTAGGTATCAAGCCGCAGAAGCATACATATGATCCTTTTAGCAAAGGACTTCATATTTGAGCTCTTGGATGAGAGGAGAGAATTGAATTGAATACGAATGAAACGTCACAAACGGCATTCTTTACCAAGGAATTCACTCAAAACCCCTACCCCGTGTACGAAAAGTTGAGAGAAACAGACCCTGTTTTCAAGGTCATGTTTCCTCATGGCGAGTTCGGATGGATTATAACCCGGTATGAGGATGCGGTCGAAGTACTCAAGGATCAACGCTTCAGTAAGGATGTAGCCAAACGATATGGACCCGAAAATCAAACGGTTTTTGTGAATAACATGCTATTTTCTGACCCGCCGGATCACCGCCGCCTGAGAGGACTTGTACAGAAAGCGTTCACGCCCAAATTGGTTGCGGATATGAGAAGCCACATTCAGGACATCGCCGATGATCTGCTGAACAAAATAGGCTCCAGAGATAAAATGAATTTGATTGATGAGTATGCCTTTCCACTTCCGATTATTGTCATTAGTGAGATTCTGGGTGTACCTGTTGAGGATCAGGACAAGTTCCGCGTATGGTCCAATTCGATCATTGATGCATCAAGTTCGGATCACGCGGAGATGTTTGAACAGCATGCGAAGGAGTTTACCGAGTACCTGACCGACTGGTTTGCCAAAGTGCGCGAGAATCCAGGTAAAGACCTGATAAGCCAGCTTGTGATCGCAGAGGAATCCGGACAACAACTCACTGAAAATGAATTACTTGGTGTTGTCTCCCTGCTTATTATTGCTGGCCATGAAACCACGGTTAATTTGATTGGCAATGGTGTATTGGCCCTTCTCGAACACCCCGAGCAGCGAGATCTGCTGATTCAAAAGCCGGAGCTTATCCATAACGCAGTTGAAGAGATGCTGCGGTACAATGGCCCTGTAGAATTCAGTACGTCACGATGGGCGCTGGAGGATGTTGAATTCCGTGGACAGAACATTGCCAAAGGTGAGCTTGTGATTGTGGCGCTTGATTCTGCCAATCGGGATACTGAAAAATTCAAGGATGCCGATATCTTCGACATAACAAGGGAGAAAAGCCAGCATCTCGCTTTTGGTAAAGGCATTCATCTCTGTCTTGGAGCGCCTCTGGCACGTCTGGAAGGCGAAATCGCCATCAGTACATTGCTAGCCCGTTATCCTAAGATACAGCTTCAGACGGATGTTACTGAACTGGAGTGGAGACCCGGCATGATTGTTCGGGGACTGAAGGAACTCCCGGTTCAACTTAAATGATAAAATGATTCACACGTAATGAAAGAGAGGCACTCTACATCATGGAAATCAACACCATTATTTTAATCGTTGTATTACTTCTAATTGTAATACTACTCACCAGAGTAATCAGTCTGCAAAGCCAACTGAATGAACTTAAACGGGATGTGGAACGCATTGAGAATGGTGCTGGCATAACGCAACAAATGCCACGTTCCTCATTGAATTATCCTGTTTCATCATCTACCCAGTCATCTTCGTCCGAACATCCAACGGAGTGGTCAGAGCTGGATCAGGAATTGATCCTAATGATTCAACAAGGCAATAAGATTAAGGCCATCAAAAATCTTCGTGAAGCCAGAAACCTTTCTCTTAAAGAAGCCAAAGATTATGTAGACGCATTAGATCGTACTTCATCCTGATCTGCTTGCTTGTTAACTCTTGAAGCCGATGCTGCTAACGTTGCATCCGCAACGTGGTGACAAATATAAACTTGGAGAGGGAAGACAAAAAAGAGGCCCTGTGTATGACAGGCCTCTTTCTCTTTATGCGATATTATTGTGCAGTTACTGCGCCGTCAATCGGATACACAGCACCATTGATATAAGGAGCTTCATCACCCAACAGGAAGGCAACGAGATTCGCGATCTCTTCCGGCTTACCAAGACGTCCGGACGGAATGCTGTCCACGGTTGCTTTGAACACTTCCGGGTTGTCCTTGCCGAATTGAATGACCATTGGCGTCTCGATTGTTCCTGGTGCAATCGCATTGACACGAATATTGTCTTTGCCATACTCAATGGCTGCTGTACGGGTCAAACCAACTACACCGTGCTTGGTAGCCGCGTAAGGAGCAACTGCCGGAACACCGACAATACCTGCCGTTGAAGCCGTGTTCAGAATGGCACCGCCGCCCGTTTTCAGCATTTCGGTGATGACATATTTCAGTCCATAAAATACGCTTCTAAGATTAATATCGATAATCTGGTCGAACTGCTCAATTGTGTGTTCGATGAGCTTAATACCAGGCCCTGCGATCCCTGCGTTGTTGAAGAACATATCGATTCGTCCGAACTCTTCAACGGTTTTTTTGACATAATTCTCAACGTCACTCGCCTTGCTAACATCGGCCTGTACGAAAATGGCTTTGGCACCAAGCTTCTCAATCTGCTTCACTGTTGCTAGACCAGTCTCCTCGACGAGATCAACAACCACAATGGATGCGCCCTTTTCTGCCAGCTTCAGTGCAGCTGCTTGACCCAATCCACTTCCTGCTCCGGTAATAATGGCTACTTTACCTGTATGACTCATTCTGATCTCCTCCAGTTGTGTTAGTCATCTTGTCATCGGATCGGCTCATTGCGATAAAATGTAATTCAACAATTTGCGACATATGTAGGTTAAATCTGACATAAATCCTGCCTGACTTTATCTATTTTAATGGACTTACGACGTAAAAACAAACCATTTCATATAAGTACATACCATGATTTGGATCACAACCTTGCCATCTCGGGAAGGAGAGGATTCACCATTTGGTGAATTTACCCTCTCCATCCATGTGAGATGTACTATAGAGCAAGTAGATTACGCATTACACGCACATTATCTGAGCAAGTTGGTTTTGGCAAGCTCGATCAATTCATCGCCACGCCCGTTGAGCACCGCCTTCATCATCCACAACGTGAAACCTTCTGCCTGTTTTATATTAATCTTAGGAGGTAAGGACAGCTCCTGACGATTCACGACAGCATCGATCAGGACAGGTCCATCATGTTGAAGTGCACGTTCCACCGCTCCCTCCAGTTCTGCGGGGTCTTCTACCCGAATACCTTCGATGCCCATCGCTTGTGCAACCATGGCGAAGTTGGGATTCACGAGTTCGGTGCCAGATTCTAGGAATCCTGCCGCTTTCATCTCCAGCTCCACAAAGCTCAGCGCACCGTTGTTGAACACGACCACTTTGACCGGAAGATTATGCTGTTTGAGCGTCAGCAGGTCCCCCATTAACATCGCAAGCCCGCCATCTCCGGACAGTGAGATCACTTGTCTTCCCGGATTCGCTACCTGTGCACCTATCGCCTGTGGAAGTGCATTTGCCATGGTACCGTGATTGAATGAACCCAGTAATCTTCGGTTACTGCTCATCTCCAGGTAGCGTGCAGCCCATACCGTAGGTGTACCTACATCACAGGTGAAAATGGCATTCTCCCCAGCAGCATCACTGATTACTTTGGTTAGATACTGAGGATGAATCGGTTTCTTTCCAGGTTTACCGACAGCAAGTTCATCCAGCTCCTTACGTACCTTCAGATAATGGTCCACACTTTTACGCAGATGTTTGTCATGATGCTCGTGCGTCAGTAAAGGCATCAAAGCCTCAATGGTCGATTTGACATCTCCGCACAACCCATAGTCCAGCTTCGTACGCCGACCAAGATGGGATGACTGTATATCGACCTGAAGCACGATCGCATCCTCCGGATAGAATTGACGATAGGGGAAATCTGTTCCAAGCATTAACAAAACATCACAGTCCATCATGGCATGATAACCGGATGAGTACCCGATCAAGCCGGTCAAGCCGACTGAATAGGGATTGTCGTACTCCAGATACTCCTTACCACGCAAAGCGATAACCATTGGGGATTTCAGACGATCACACAGCTGCATGAGAGATTCCCGCGCACCAGCACATCCCGCACCACAGAGTAATGTGATTTTTTTGTCCTGATTCAGGTAATCGGCCAATTTCCGCAATTCCTGCTCAGAGGGGTGAACAACAGGCTGTGTCACATGGTAAACATGCTCGGGGACAGGCAGATTCGCTGCCTCAAGACCTGCCACGTCGCCTGGAAGAACAATGACTGATACGCCTGAACGCGAGACCGCAGTTTGTAGCGCCATCGTAACCGATCGAGGCATTTGCTTGGCAGTCGTAATGACCTCGCAATAATGACTGCATTCCTGGAAGAGATATTCCGGGTGAGTCGATTGAAAATAATCGCTTCCGATCTCATCACTAGGAATATGAGCAGCAAGAGCAAGTACAGGCACACGGTTTCGGTGACAATCGTACAAGCCGTTAATCAGATGCATGTTTCCTGGCCCGCTGCTGCCAGCACAGACTGCGATACTTCCACTGACCTGCGAATCAGCTCCAGCGGCAAATGCAGCTACCTCTTCATGACGAACATGAATCCATTCGATTTTACCCGACCGCCGGATGGAATCCAGTACGGCATTCAGAGAATCACCCACGATGCCATAAATTCGTTTAATTCCTGCATTTAATAATGCTTCTACCAGTACATCTGCGATTGTTTTTTTCATAGCTGATCTCCTTTAATCGCTTATTTTGAGTTATGTTTCCACCCGGTTAATATACCTATTCTAATACCCCAATCTTTCGAAAACCGAATCAAAATCATATGTATTTTTAGATATATAAAACAAAACACCCCTAAGCCATTCCGTCTACACGGAGCTAGATAGGGGTGTTTCAATGATTCTTTCTCAAACAAGATATAAATATATAAGTGTTTCAATTAACACATCTTTAACACATCTTCAAATTAAATAGCTGGCATCACGTTGCCGCCATTGACCGGGATATAGGCACCTGTAATAAATGAGGACAGATCCGAAGCCAAAAAGGCTACCGCATTGGCAATCTCCTGATCTTCACCCCTGCGTTTCAAAGGAACTGTACGCGTGTAACCCTCATCATGTCCAGGCTCGCTGTTACGATCACGATCGCTTATCGTCCAGCCTGGAGCGACTTGGTTGACGGTAATTTGATACTCTCCCACTTCCTTGGCAAGAACCCGATACAGTCCATCCATCCCACGTTTCCCAGCGGTATATGCCGATTGTGTCTCAAAGTTCTGCATGGCACATTCCGTGTTAATGCCGATAAATCGACCACCTCTAGCTTCCTTCATGTACGGAATGAATGCCTTGGCGAGATACACACTTTGTAGCACACAAGATTCGAACTGGCTGATGTAGTCTTCGGGAGATTGTTCGAGCACCGTGGTCCATTCATATTGAATAACTGCATTAGCCACCACAATGTCAACTCCAGCGACGCCAAGACCAGCCTGAATCTGATCCCGCATTTGCGTAGCCGTTTCCTGTTTCGTAATATCTCCCTGCACGATAACTGCCTGTCTACCACCAGCCTCAATCTCTTGCTTAAGTTCGAGAGCTTTCGTTTCATTGTTTATGTAATGCAGCGCGAGATCGGCACCACAACGAGCCAGCGTACGGGCGATGACTCTCCCGAGTTGTCCAGTGGAGCCAGTGACCAGCGCGGTCTTGCCTGTAAGATCCAATTGCATGGCGACAGCACCTCTCTGGTTCTATATCAATGAATGAAAACACTGCAAATGCAGCATGATGAACTAAAACGGTTTCGAAACGTGTCATTCCCTGACCTAATAATTAAAGGCTTATATCATATTCCGTGATTAATCAGATCAATTTCCTGAAAACGACTAACTTCCTTCTCCCAACGTTCCTCCACGTATTTGCGGTGAACCGGGTGCTCATTGTAAGCTTCATAAGCTGCTTGATCGGCGAAAACCATTGAGAAACCGTAGTCAAACTCATTTTTGGCGCTTACCTGACGCAGTACCTGAAAGTTCTCCACGCCCGGAATGACTGCAAGTGCATCCGCACTTTCCTTCAGAAAAGCTTCTGCCTCTGCTGTATCCTTGCCAGCGTAAAGTGTAAACGTAACCATATGTGTAATACTACTCATCTCTATTTCCTCCTCCAATATGATTTCACTCATGTTCTAGTTTACCTCTGAATGATATGTAAGCGCAATCCTTAATCAAATTTGTCAGCGTTTGGAGCCTTGGTAGACCTGCAAATGATGTTCAAGACATAGAAAAACCCCGGAAACGAATTCCCGAGGTTGATCTTGTCATCTATGGACAAACTAGTTTTTGAGGTTGTATTTACGGTTGAACTTGTCAACACGACCACCGATGTCCACGTTTCTTTGTTTACCAGTGAAGAAAGGGTGGGATGCGGAACTAGTGTCCACACGGATTACAGGGTAAGTGTTACCATCTTCCCATTCCATTGTCTCGTTCGAGAATTTAGTCGAAGAGCTCAGGAATTTGTAATCAGCACTTGCATCGTAAAAAATAACCGTTTGTGTCTTTGGATGGATATCAGCTTTTGGCATAATCTATTTACACTCCTTTAAATGGGTACTTCCTTGGATAGAACTAAATTTTATTATACTCTTTTTTTGGACAAAGTACCAGCAGGATTTGAAGAAACGATAAATATTTACCTATTCGCCACAATCTGCACCTGATCTCGTTCTAAGTTATTCCCTTCTCCAGTACATCCAGCATGTACTCCAGAGCCTCCAATTCATCTCTTCCTCGCGTCTGCAATCTGACTATACTGCCATGACGAATCGGAAGAAGCGCCATACCAAGCAGGCTTTTGACATCTACACGATGCTCATGCTCAGACTCAACAAACGACAATGAAATATCCGAGGCAAAACGTGACGCTTCAGAAGATATAGACATCAGATCATCCCGGTGAAAATCAGAGTGAATCGTAAATTCATGTGTTCTCACAACCTTCAGTTCCTTTCGCTAAGTAGCTTACCAACCAGAGTGGTTTGTATCCATTTATATATTAAAATCTTCATGAATTATACCATGTTATGGGAGCTTGTATAATCATTTATTTAGTAAAAATGAAAAAAAGAAGTCCCTGAATCGGGACTTCCTGAGTAGAGAATTACATGCCGTTGGGATAGACCATCACTTTAAGACTGCCGCTCTTATTGTTAAGCGCCCGTTCCATCGCTTGTTGAGTTTCATCCAATGAATAACGATCAGTGATCAAGGACAATACATCGTGCTGACCGGAGCTCAGGAACTCAATTCCAGCTGGATAGGTGTTGGCATAGCGGAATATCCCGTATATATCAACCTCGTTATCGGCGATAAAAGGAACATTCAGTGCGATCTCATCCTGTGCCGGCAGGCCCACAATGGCAAGTTTGCCTCCCCGCCGCAGTGAATACAATGCAGATTGGAGCGCTTTGGGGTTCCCTGCAGTTTCCCAAGCCGTATCCACACCGATTCCATTCGTTAACTCTCGAATGACCGTCTGTGCATCCTCGTTTCTCACATTGATCGTATGCGTGGCTCCCATACGCCGAGCAGCTTCAAGTCGAACTTCCTCCAGATCCGTAACGATAATTTTGTCGACTCCAAATGATTTTGCAGCAGCGACAGCCATCAGTCCAACAGGTCCCATGCCCATGATCGCCAGCGTGGTTCCTGGAGCAAGTTTACTACGACGCGCCGCGTGAATACCTACCGAAAAAGGCTCGTTCAAGGCAGCTTCCTCAAAGGACAGATGATCCGGGATTGGAAAAACCATATCCTCACGAATGGTCATGTATTGTACAAATGCACCATCAACAGGCGGGGTAGCAAGGAATTGTACATCTGGACACAGATTATAGCGACCTTCCTTACATGCCACGCAGCGTCCACAAGTAACGCCTGGTTCGATGGCAACCCGGTCACCCGCCTTCAAGCGTGATACGTTCGAGCCTACTGCAGCTACAATACCTGCACATTCATGCCCCAGAATAATGGGCTTTTCCACTACAAATCTGCCGATTCTTCCGTGTTCAAAATAATGCACATCCGACCCGCACACGCCCACTGCCATGACCTGAATCAGAACTTCGTCCTCGGCAGGCTTCGGTACAGCCTGTTCTTCGATGATGATTCGTCCAGGTTCAGTCATTACAGCTGCTTTCATAGTCTGGGGTAATTGATGCTGTCCCATTGGGTTTTCGCCTCCTCTTGGTTGCCAATGCTGCTCTTTCATTTAATAAAACAAGGTGTGTGTAGCTGAATTCTCTATTAATAAATGGTTCTTCCCTGCTCATCCTCAATACCACTCTTGCGATAGAAGTACGTATTAATCATGTCCCGCCATTCCTTGGCATGCTCGGCCTGATTGTCCTGACGCAGAGCTACGGTTTCGAAAATTTCCGGGTCCACTTTACCTTCGAGCTTACTCCAGGTTTCCGCTAAAGCTTGCGCCTGTTCCGCACCCTTGAAGTGTGTATCATAAATGTGCTGAATGACGGTCTTGCCAGAATGCAGCACATGCGTATAAGGAACATGGTGGAAGAATAACAGCAGCTCATCCGGACAGGTCGTGACATTTTCATATCGTTCCGCATTTTCAGTATGATACTGCGATGTATAACCTGTACCGCTCTGTACGGTCCGATCTACTCCAATGCCCTTACAATCCGCGAAGTGATACGTTCCCCACTTGGAATATTCATAACCGTCCACATTGGGGCCATAATGATGATCCGGATTAACCATCCAGCCTACTCCGAGCGGCGCCGTATAATTTTCGTAGATGCCCAGAGAGTCCAGAAGCATGCCAGAGATGAGACGAACAACCTCTTCGTCGTGCCCAAACGTGAGTCTAACCCATTCGTCCGCAATCTTTTCCGAAGACAGTTCGGGATTCCAGGCGAGTCTACCATAACCGTACAAATTGGCCTGAGCAAGTGGATGTCCTGTCCAGCATGCATCTGCACCAATATTCGAAACAGCAGCAAAACCGCTATGAGGTCTGTTGTACAGGGAACCATCCGCAATACGTTTAACTTCCGATCCTTGTCCCTTCGCATAGGTGTCGAAATCCAATACTTCTTTCCACTGTGGAATCAGATAACATAAATGCCGCTGCTGACCTGTATATTCCTGTGTGATCTGAAATTCGAGTACCTGATTGGTCTTATCCATCGCTCCGAACAGCGGAGATACAGCTTCCCTGACCTGAAAATCCATCGGACCATTTTTGATCTGCAAAATAACGTTATCTGCAAACCGGCCATCCAAAGGCTTAAAGTGGTCATAGGCAGCACGCGCACGGTCTGTGGAGCGATCACGCCAGTCCTGCTTGCAGTTGTAGACGAAACAGCGCCAAATAACCAATCCACCAAATGGACGAAGTGCTTCAGCTAGCATGTTCGCCCCGTCTGCGTGATCCCGATTGTACGTAAATGGACCTGGTCGATTTTCGGAATCCGCTTTGATCAGGTAACCACCAAAGTCAGGGATGGCCGCATACACTTTGGCAGTCTGAATGTTCCACCATTCTCGTACTTGCTCATCCAGGGGATCTGCGGTAAGCAATCCGCCGATCTCCATTGGGCTTGCGTAGTTGGCGCTTAAGTAAAGTCGGATGCCGTACGCTCTGAATGCAGAGGCCACACGAGCTACATCACTCAGAAAGCGTTCTGTCAGAAACAATGTTTCGCGCTGATGCACGTTGACATTGTTGATGGAGATGGCATTGATGCCAGTCGAAGCGAGCAATCGTGCATAATCCCGAATGCGTACGATATCTTGCGTGAATTCTCCATTTTCATAAAAGATGGATTTACCGGCATATCCGCGTTCAATGCTTCCATCCACGTTATCCCATTGATTAATCATCCGCAGCGCATTACGTGGCTGCTCAATCACATGACTCCATTTATTCGGGGATGTATCCGCCTCACTTGAACTCCCCTGTGCCAGTACCAGCTCTCTGAGCAAATGGAATGTACCATACAGTACACCTTGAGGTGTCTCAGCACCAATGAAGAGTCTGGCTAGTTCCTCGTCTTCACGGATGACGAAGCCTTCACCTTGAACAGCGGCACGTTCACTCTCGCTGAACGCCTCTGCAAGAAGTGAATTGCCTGCCCACGTACCAATCCAGATACCAGGATCATGGGAAGACTGTTTATCCGTAAGGTCGGTACCGGATAAGACTGTTATTGGTTTCTCACCGAACAATCTCTCCAATCCTAGTGTAAGCTCCTCCAGAGCTGTAGCAATGACTTCATGCTTCTCTATAGTATTTATACGTTTCACCCAAGCAGGAACCGTCTGACTTGCAGTACCCTTACGACTGTATTCACCAGAGAGATATCCAAGCCACGCATCATACTGCGGGCCAGCTAAGTTTTGTTGAACGATTGAACGATTCATCGTATCGCCTCCTTGCTAGCATAGATCTGTTCCAAACGTGTACCTTTGCCTTCCAACAGCCAAAGGATGGATGTTACTCCGCGCGGGTAATATTTGCTGCCTACGGCAACGCCCGACAGGATCTGGTCACTCCAGCACCAGTAAGACTCTTCGGGGTGCAGCAGCCAGTTCACATGCGCGGCATCGGATGCCTGCCCTGATTCATCCCATTCCATGCCCAGTATTTCTCTAGTGATAAACTGGGACAGATAGATTTTGCTTAACCACGAGTTATTACTTGTCGAGGACAGCTTCCATCCACCATCTTCGAATAGACAAGTACCTGGTACTAGAACGGTCTTCAAATGGGTTCGGAGTGCCTGCAGGTAAGAACCAAACCGGCCGTGTTCATCCAGTGCACCTTCACAGCCTGTAAAGTAAGGGAATACCAACCCCTCTATAGCCGGGATGATACGGGAATCGTTATTCTCTGCAATAACAGCCGGGATGTAGCCTCCTTCCGTCAACTGGGCTGCAACACTCGCGGCACAGCGATCAGCCTGACGTCCGGCCTGAAGGGATAAATCCGAGAGTTTCTCCGCGGCAAACAGCTTTTCAAGAGCCACATATACAGCCCAACATTTCCCTGCCAGATAAATATTGTTACGGGATTGACCGAGTGACACATCAAGGCTGTCATACGTCGTAATTTCTGCTCCGCCCTTCGTGCGGCTGCTATCCAGTCCCATCAGACCGTTACGCTGATCTTCATCCGGGTGATCCCGGTTCAGCAATGCTTTCGAAGCAATCCTGAATTACAGGTAGCATCTGCTTCACAAATTCCTGATCCTCGGTTTGTTCAATGTAGACGGTTGCACAGCACAGCCAGTTCACAAGCTCTTCATGACTCATCTGGGAAAAGCAATCATCTATTCCCACTAACTCATAGGCAGAATGTCCTGGACGGGAGAACACATTCGCCACACCAATATCATGGGTGAATGTCAAGCCACCTGGGTACAATTGATCTTCCCCGGGGAAGCGAACCTGATCGGTGTAGCTGTAACGTTTCACAAACCACTCAAGCTCGTTGCGTACGGTCCAAGGGTTCAGGGCAAGTTCAAAATATAACTGATCTGCTGTCAGATCAAGGGTGTTCATCATCCGGTACTCGCCTTCATTGACGATCCAGAACGGTTCTCCATCTGCGTCCAACAGCTGCGTGCTTGCATAATAACTATGAATGGAATGCGCGAGCATAAATGCCTGATCATCCGTCAGTGAGCTGGTACCCAGACGCTGTTCTGCTTCCACGCAAGATGATGTCAATGCGTCGAAACGGTCGAGGGCATACTGGCCAGCTTCCTGGATATCCGCGAAATATCGGGTATACCAGTACGTCGTATCCAAACCGGAAGTGACGATGCCACCGCGGTAAAAACAAACTGCGAAGTGATATGTACGTTTCTCTCCAGCAGGGACTTCCATAAGCAATGCAGCTGTGCGACCTAATCCAAAAGCCAGATTCTCCAAATGTTTTTCCTGCAGGATTTTATCTAACGTGAACCCAAGTGCAGGGTACAGTCCATCATCTGCAGACATAATCGCTGTAAGCCTTCCCTGTCCGACACCTGTGAGCTTTCCGCCCTCGGGTCCGCCGATCATGCGCATTGCCGAATACGGATCATTACCCTGGTATCCGAAATATGCTCTTCGTGACTGCTGTCCTTGCGTGTTATCAATCGTCATCTCCACGAGAACCGCTGGAACCAAGGCATCTTTTAATTGTTCAATATCACCATGCTTCGGTTCAGGTACAGGGCGAACTGGCGAATAGATCCGGAAAGTCAGATCTCCCGCTGTCCAGGTGTCTGTACCGGACTTGAATTCACGTGTAATTTCTTCATCACGAAATGCTGCAATGAGCGGACGCTTCGATCGGGTTGAAGTATGTGCCTGGGACTGAGCCAGTGTTTCGGCTCCCTCTTCTATTCCGCTTTCTGCATTGTCCAGTTTCTCTACATCGTAGCGCACACTCTCATCCTCGGTCGCTGCAAAAAAAGGCAGTGCCTCATAATGTTCGCCATCGCGAGATTGTAATCCTATATATATATTTTGGTCTGCAGGTTTTCCCAGCTCCAGGCCGAGTCCCCCCTTGGCACCTTTGTATCCAAGTGTAAAACTTGCAAAAGCTCCGATCGGTGAGTGGTGGGCGTTATAAAAGATTGATTTGGATGTGCTCATGAACGATGACCCCTCTCAATATGGTTTGCATACGTTTTCATAGCCTCATCCTAACATGCTCATTCCGCCCTAGACCATGGACAAATCAATCGGATATTTACCCAAATCAAGCTGAGCGTTTATAATGGATTAAAGCGATTACATTTAAATTTGATCACGCCAGCCATATAAGGCTGACTGCCCATATTAATAGTTTCTATTATAAAGGAGGTCTCCGATGTCTTCTAC
Organism: Paenibacillus sp. PvP094; assembly: GCF_040546835.1. NCBI lineage: Bacteria > Bacillati > Bacillota > Bacilli > Caryophanales > Paenibacillaceae > Paenibacillus > Paenibacillus sp. PvP094. The sequence goes on from NZ_JBEPOM010000001.1 coordinate 5,348,961, forward strand.
TTATTTGCCTCCCGCTCTGGGTGAAAGTGTACATGAGGTCTTCTACCCGGATGTACAGACCACCGTCAATCTCTTTGCCATTCATCTGCGGAGTGTTGGTGCGGACTGGAATTATCCGGCACATGAACACCCGCAGTATGAGCTGAACTATGTGACAGAAGGTGTGCAGCTCATGTCGGTGAACGGACAAATGTACACACAAAAGGCTGGCGAACTGCTCCTCATTCCTCCAGGAAGCGTTCATTCCAGCCAGAGCCAGGACGGTCAGGGATTTACCTATTTCTGCATGCACTTTGATATCGATGATCAGTTGTTCCTCTCCTTGCTTGCCCGAATCAAGCAGACCCTCTTCCATGCAGACAATCCGGTTACATTAAAAATTGAGCCGGTTCTGAGCAAATTAATGAATTCTGCAAATGAAGAATCGATACCGAATACAATGGTTCAGCGCATGCAGCTGCAATCCGCTGTATTCGAATTATTCGGGCACTTGTGGGAAGCCGTCTCTCAGGAGGCAGCGCATCTGTTCTCCGAAGGATATGAACGGATTGAGCTTGCTCATCAGATCCGGAATCGACTCCAAGGGCTGGTAAACCAGCAATTTAAGCAAGGCAATGAAACTGACAGCCACTATGGAATTGATGACATTGCTGCTGAACTGGGGATTAGCTCCTCTCATTGTAACCGTGTGTTCAAGCAGGTATTTGGTCAGTCTCCGCGCGTGGCGCTCTCCGAGATGGTTTTGCACGAAGCAAAGGTCCTGCTTGGTAATCCGAAACTGTCCGTTCAAAGTATTGCTGCAATGCTCGGTTACAAGGATATCGCTCACTTTAGCCGTCAATTCAAGCGTTGGTCAGGCATGTCACCGTCTCGATTCAGACAGGAACAGCTTGCTCCACAGTGAGTCTGTCAGAATGTAGAGCGAAATAGATGAATATGAAATCCCTCTGCTGATGCAGCAGTACTTATTGCAACAAACTATTTCAACAAACGCTTGATTGTCTTCAGCTTGCCATCGTACGGCGGGTACAAAATGGACAAATTCAGTTTGGTGCTCTTTTTGAGCACGCTTTTCATATGTGAGAAGGTTTCGAGGCTGTACCGCCCATGATAAGAGCCCATACCGGAATGTCCTACACCGCCAAATGGCAGCCGTGGATTCGCTACGTGAGTGATCGTATCATTAATACAGCCGCCTCCAAAAGAAACCTCGCTGAGCACTTTATCCTGAAGCTGTATGTCTGATGTGAACAAATAAAGTGCCAGCGGCTTCGGACGCTTCAAGATCGCCTCAATGGCTTCATCAATGCTGCGGTAACTGATTATAGGCAATATCGGTCCGAAGATCTCATCTTCCATGGTGGCTGCGTCCCAGGATTCAGCGTCAATCAGTGTCGGTGCAATGTAGCGATCCGCTTCATCAGAGTGACCGCCATAGATCACTTTGTCCTGGTCCCGTTCGATAAGCTTCGTTAATCTTCTGTAATGAGCCTGATTGACGATGCGCCCATAATCGGGATTATGCTGAATGTCTGTACCGAAGAAGGACTCCACAGCTGCTTTCATCTCCGAGATCAGCTGCTCCTTCACTCGTTCATGCACAAGCAAATAATCCGGAGCGATACAGGTCTGTCCCGTATTGAGCAGTTTACCCCATATAATGCGTTCAGCAGCAACTTTAATATCTGCTTTCTCGTCGACAATGACAGGACTTTTCCCACCAAGCTCCAGGGTAACAGGAACGAGGTTTTTGGCAGCAGCCTCCATGACGATTTTACCAACCGGCACACTGCCCGTAAAAAAAATGTAGTCAAACGGAGCATTAATCAGTGCTGTCGTTGTGTCCTTGGCGCCTTCTACGACTTGCACATAACCCGGCTCGAATACCGAGGCGATTATTTCACGAATAACGGCCGAAACGGCAGGTGTGTTTTCCGAGGCTTTGAGCACCGCGGTGTTCCCAGCGGCAATCGCACCAACCAGAGGTTCCATCAGGAGCTGAAACGGATAGTTGAAAGGTCCGATAATGAGCACGGATCCATATGGCTCAGGGATAATGTAACTTTTGGAGCCGATCAGAGCCATCTGCGTTTTTACTTTAACGGGTTTGACCCAATTTTTTATTTTTCGTATCGTGTGTTTGATGCTGTCCATCATAAAACCGATTTCGGTCGTGTAGGATTCAAACTCACTTTTACCCAAGTCCTGATGCAGCGCTTCGGTGAGTTTGGACTCATAGTTCTGAATAGCCTGCTTCAGCTGGGTTAAACGCTCAATTCTAGTCTCCGCTGAACGTGTGGCCCCGGAACGGAAAAACTGGTGCTGCTGCTCTAAAATCATCTTAACCGCATGACGATCTAATTCCTGCAAGGTGCTCATATCGTATATCTCCTCTACTTATATTGATGAAACGTTTAAACAAACCAACGTATTGAACGGAAGACTTTGGGCTTCATCGTTGTGATTCATTAGTTGTCTACAGACACTCTTTCTCCAACGCAGCAACCAGTTCTTTCAACAGTTCAACGGATGGCTTCAGGGAAGCGGAATAATACCGCTGGGTACCCTTCTGTTCCACGGATATAAGCCCTTTCTCAAGCAGTAACTTGAGATGGTGAGAGATGGCTGGTCTCGACAGACTGGATTGCTCTGTAATCTCGTTTACGGTCATCTGACCTCGCTCGGTTAGGATTAACAAAATATTTTGACGGTGGTTATCGCTTAGCACCTGGAATAATGGAATGCAGGACTGGAAAATACTTATCGCTTGTTGACCCATATGTTCACCTCAATCTGCTCAATCATTGTATACATTCATATGCATTGGTTTAAGAGTTTAAACCTATCGACCTATATTTTACATCTACTTCAGATAAAACTCAATTATTCATTCATTATTCCATTTGAAATGTAATAAAAGCGCTTCCATACTACCATACAAGTATGGTAGTATGTCATTGAAGGAGTTGAAGTTGTGGAATATATCCCCAAGTTTTCGTCCAAAGCCGGTTTGTCGTCTTCCATAAACGGTCTTTCGTCCAAGAATAAGCAAGCCTCCTCAACCCGGGATATCGTCTATGCTACATTGAAGCAATTGATTCTAAGTTTAAAATTGCCTCCCGGTACGGCTATCTCCGAGAAGGAAATATCGCTGGAGTTTCAGGTAAGCCGTACTCCTGTTCGAGAGAGTTTTGTAAGACTTGCACAGGAAGGTTTGCTTGAAGTGTATCCGCAGCGCGGTACATATGTTTCTCTTATACAGGTAGACCTCGTTGAAGAAGCACGCTTCATGCGTGAGCAGCTGGAACGGGCCGTGATCCGGCTTGCATGCGAGCATTTTCCGGATCAGGAGATGATTTTATTGGAGCAAAACCTTGCTCAGCAGAAAGCGTGTTTGCTGCAACCGGACGATGAACGAATGTTTCAACTGGATGAGGAATTCCATAGCACCCTTTTTGCAGGATGCAACAAAAGCAAAACATGGACCGTGATCCAGCAGATGAATGTACACCTCAATCGAAGCCGGATGCTTCGTTTGTCTTCGGATCATCAGTGGGATCATCTGATCCAGCAGCACCGGTCCATGGTGGAGGCCATTCAGCAGCATGATGCCCAGACGGCTGAACGAATTATGCAGGAACATCTTCACCTGACCGTCACAGATCTGGCCATCCTTCAGGATACATATCCTTCCTATTTTCAACAATGACATGTCTGGGTTTTTCTAATTACACTTGATGAGGTGAACGTGATGAAAATGGTTTTTCGCTGGTTTGGCGAAGGCAATGATACGGTAACGCTGGATCATATTCGGCAGATTCCGGGAGTGGAGGGCATTGTGTGGGCACTGCATGATGTTCCGGCAGGCGAAGAATGGCCCATGGACAAAATTCTGGCTGTCAAAGCGGCAGCCGATCGTGCAGGAATGCATTTGGATGTAGTAGAAAGTGTCAATATTCATGAAGATATCAAACTGGGCCTGCCTACTCGGGACAAATACATCGACAATTACAAAAAAACGATGGAAAAACTCGCTCAGGTCGGCGTAAAAGTAATCTGTTACAACTTTATGCCCATCTTCGACTGGCTGCGTACGGATCTTCATAAGGAAATGGAAGACGGATCCACTGCCCTCTTCTATGAAAGCAGCAAGCTCGCAGATATTGAACCACTGGAACTTGTGCGGCGCATAACCGAAAATTCCGCTTTAACGATGCCAGGCTGGGAACCGGAACGATTGCAGTACCTGACTGGTCTGTTCGAAGCTTATAAGGATGTGACCGAGGAAGATATGTGGGAGCATGCCCGATATTTTCTACAGGAGATCATTCCTACGGCTGAGCGGCTTGGCATTCGAATGGCGATCCACCCGGATGATCCGCCATGGCCTATTTTCGGTTTACCAAAGATCATTATCAGCCAGGATAACCTGCGTAGATATCTGAATCTTTATGATAGCCCTTACAACTCTGTAACCCTGTGCAGCGGATCTCTTGGAGCTAACCCGGATAACGATATTATTGGTATGATTCATGAATTCCGTGACCGGATTCCGTTTGCCCATATTCGTAATGTCAAAGTGTATGATAACGGTGACTTCATTGAGACTTCACATCGAAGCCAGGATGGGAACGTGGATATTGCAGGTGTAGTTGAAGCTTACCACGACATTGGATTTGAAGGTTATGCAAGACCCGATCACGGGCGTCACCTCTGGGGCGAACATTGCAGACCTGGTTATGGTCTATACGATCGTGCTTTGGGTATCATGTATCTCTGGGGTGTCTGGGATTCGCTACAAAGGAGGACAAAAGCATGAGTGACTATGTATTTGAAACATCTTCACGTCTGGAAGGCAAAACAGCGGTAATTACAGGTGGTGCCGGTGTCCTCTGCCGATCCATGGCCGAAGAACTTGCTCGTCACGGGGCCCGTGTGGCCATTCTCAATCGTACGGTTTCCAAAGGAGAAGAAGTTGTTGCCGCAATTGAAGCTGCTGGCGGAACCGCCATTGCCGTTGCTTGTGACGTAACCCAAGTGGACAGTGTGAAGGCCGCGGCGGCAACGGTACAGGAAAAGCTGGGTCCATGCGATATCCTGATTAATGGCGCAGGCGGTAATCACGCCAGTGCCAATACCACGAATGAAATTTTCAGATTGGAAGATCTCGAGCAGCCTGATGTCACCACGTTCTTTGACGTCAGTGTGGATGGGTTCCGTCAGGTCATGGATCTGAATTTTGTGGGCTCCCTTATTCCTACCCAGATCTTTGCAAGACAAATGATTGATCGTGATGTGCCTGCAACAGTCATTAATATCTCGTCGATGAGTGCACCTTCGCCGATGACCAAAGTGCCTGCGTACAGTGCAGCCAAGGCTGCAATTAACAATTTCACGCAATGGCTGGCAGTCCATCTTGCCGAATCGGGAATCCGGGTTAATGCCATTGCACCAGGATTTTTCCTTACGGAACAAAACCGGAATTTGCTGCTTCATCCAGATGGCTCTCCTACTGAACGTTCCAGCAAAATCATTGCACATACGCCAATGCGCCGGTTTGGGAAGCCTGAAGACCTGCTGGGCACGCTCATGTGGCTTGCGGATGAGAAGCAGTCTGCATTCGTCACCGGCACGGTTATCCCCGTTGACGGAGGATTTATGGCTTATGCTGGCGTCTAATGGCCTGATTGATCCTTCTATATAGGCTACCTTAATAATAAAGCGCTAAAATTAATTATTAACATGTAATAACGACCCGTAATCAGGAGTGTGTATCCTGGTTTCGGGTTTTTTCATTTTCCGAATAAGATCATCCAGCCGAGAGAAAAGCTTGTACTAGTCAACAATAACCATTGGCAGCTTGAAATGATGTTGAAGTACGCCAAGTGTAGGAAGGTGATACATACATGATGGAAGAAACATGGGTTGTGGCTGTACGCTCCATAATTGCTTTTTTGACCCTGATCATCTATACAAGAGTGCTCGGCAAACAACAAATGGGTAACCTTACGTATTTCGATTATATTAACGGTATTACCATTGGTTCCATTGCGGGAACCTTCGCTACTGATTTGTCTTCCAAGGCTTGGATTCATTTCGTCGCGCTAACCATTTTTACAATCATTACGATTATCTTTCAGTACATAACACTTAAAAATCGAACGATCTCCAAGCTGATGGATTCTGATCCTACCGTTGTCATACAGAACGGTAAAATCCTTGAACAGAACCTGCATAAAATGCGAGTGAAATTCGATGAATTGACCATGATGCTGCGTCAAAAAGACGTATTTGACATCACGACACTGGATTACGCAATTCTTGAACCGGACGGCAGTCTCTCCGTCGTTTTGAAACCCGAGAATCAACCAGTTACAGCCAAGGACATGCATATGCATCCTCCAAAAAGCAAACTGATGACCGAGCTCATTATTGATGGTGTCTTGATCAAGCAAAATCTGAAAGAGAGAAACAAGGACATGAATTGGCTAACTGAACAGTTAAAAAAGAAAAACATTACGATCCAGGACATTGCTTTTGCGGCAATCTTGCCTAACGATAAATTGTATGTCGATCTTTTCGAAGACCAATTCTCAGAAAAAACGGATATGGGTGATTATAAGGGACCCTTCTAATTTTCTTTTACTATCTGCATGGAGGCGGTTGAATGAAAACACGTTTCTGGTTGCTGTATGTACTACCCATATTATTGCTTGTTCTGTTTGTAGCCATCATGGCCACAGGGTCATTTCTCAAAAAACCATTTGGTACACAGGATCGCTTGCTTGAATCCGTACAAACCTTGGAAAAGCAAGTGGAGAAAAAACAGTGGACTGAGGCCAAGTCTCAAATTGAATATGCATTGCAAGCCTGGGACCGTATCGTCAATCGTATTCAGTTTAGTGTGGAACGTGAGACCATTTACGACATTCTGGGTACCCTTGCACGAATTAGGGGAGGCGTTGCCGCTGAAGATGATCAGGCGATTATGGAGGAGATTTATTATTTCTACGTTCTATGGGAGAATCTCGGAGATTAGTGGTATGCAAAATAACAAATGATGCAGAAAGGCACCTCCTTTATCGCAAAAGGAAGTGCCTTTTTGAACGCATTTAGGCGTTTCGCGAACGTACACCACGTGAACGTTGACTGCGAGATGTACCTTCTTTGCGGAAAAACAGACTCAGCGCCCCCTTTGCACACCACAGCGCAAACAAGGCAAAGAGTGTACCCCAGAACAGGGCTGGCAGGAACGTCTGTTGAGCCAGATTTGCTGCATCCCCTGCCCGTGAAGGCTGTGTCCAGGACATGAAACCGACATACATGGCACTAACCACAGACTCTTCCAGGGTCAAGAAAGCAAGTAACAGATAGTAGTACTTCACGATTTTGGCGCCAAAGATCATAATCACGACATTCAGAGCAATGAAGCCTGTAAGCCATAACATGCCGAATTCTCCTCGTACATATAACAAAAGAGAAACCAGTGCTACAGCGGTCATGATACCCAGCCCCCACATATGCAGCCCTTTGCGGTATAGATAAAATAACAACCATGCAAAAAGGGAGGCCGTGATATATCCTGCCAATGACACCAGAATTGATCTGCCTGGTGTTAACATAGATGAGTATGTGACACCGCTGTGATCAGCGTATAATTCGATTCGTAATACTTTTCCGGATAACAGCAGGGTCATTAAAGCATGGCCGAATTCATGAATCATTGTGTCCAGATTCCGGAACAACGAAGAAAACGGAATAAAACGTGTTAGAAAAACTGAAGCCACCAAAAACAATATGGTTTTGAGCCATTTATTCAATTCCGTGTTCCCTCCCCATCACCGACTAAACATGCCCATCGTTATACTACGTATCAGCCCTCTTCTCGTTTCTCATGGAAAAGTGGGCTGCACAATATTCCATCCACCAGCAGAAGCTGCGATTATGCCCAATGAAGAAAGAAGACAAATCATAACGTCCCTTCTCGACCTCGAGCGTAACGAGCAGCCGATTTCGCATATGCTTCAGTGCATATTGGACGAATTGATCAGCGGTTTCACTTTGCACTAGTGTAACATAAGCATATAACGAATGGTCTACCGGTTCATCTAGCGGACTCACTCCGGCACATGAAAACTCGGTCGCAACGCCAGCTTGCTGAAGCAAGGATAAGGCTTCGTGCAGCTCCGCATCTATTTCTACACCGTTCCACAATACCGTTTTCTTCGCAGACACGGTATATTTATCGCGTTCCGTCCAGTGCAGCAGCTCCTGCTTGCGTCTTCTCCATAGATGAGGCGGCTGCTGACTTAGCAATACTTCCTGTTCTTCACTTGGACCCATAAGCTTCTCCTCCTACCCCATTGGTCCTCCGATAGCATCTTACACAACGAAAAGAGCACATCGCTGTGCTCTTTTCGTGGCAAAAGGCAAAGGAATGGCACGGCCATTCCTCAGCATGTTGTACCATTGTACCTTTTTCGATGACTGGTATCAAATGGGTTTTCATTATTCATTCAGAGTCAGTTTGAGGGCCTCCAGGTTCTGCTTCATTACACCAATGTAGTCCAGACCCGCAGCAATCTCCTCTTCAGTTAATCCTTCAATCGGATTCAATACTGCTGTTTTAGCACCCACTTCACTGGCGATGGTCTCGGATACTTTGGAAGATACCAGTGTTTCGAAGAAAATCGTTTTGACCTGATGTTCCTTGGCAAAATCGATTACAGATGCCATCTGTGCTGCAGATGGCTCTTGCTCGGGAGACAACCCGGCGATAGGTACTTGCTGCAGTCCATACTGCTGTGCAAGATAGCCGAACGCTGCATGCTGTGTAATGAAATCTTTCCGTTTGCTGTCGGTTACAGCCGCTTTAAATTCTTGATCAAGTGTCTCCAGCTTAGCGATGTAAGCATCCGCATTTTGCTTGAATTGTTCGGCATGTTCCGGTGCAGCTTGTGCCAGTCCAGCTTCGATGTTCCGCACTTCCTGAACAGCCAGAACAGGTGATAACCAAACGTGCGGATCAAGTCCGCCATGATCATGTGAATGCCCTTCTTCTTTGCCGGCATCATGTTCATGGTCATGCTCTTCTGTAGCAGCTTCTTCCCCATGCTCGTGATCATGCTCTTCTGTCGTTGCTTCATCTGCATGATCATGGTCGTGTTCATCTGCACTAGAGTCCCCATGATGATGGCCGTCTTCTACGCCTTCAAGCAGATCAATGCCTTGGCTTGCTTCAACTTGTACCAGCTTGTCATTACTCAGACTATCCTTTACTTGATCAATCCATGATTCCATGCCAGCACCATTATAGACGAGTACATCTGCTGTCTCGATGCTTGCAATATCCTGAGGTGTTGGCTCCCAGTCATGAGGCTCCATACCAGCAGGAACGAGTGTATGTACATCAGCCAAATCTCCTGCTACATTTTTGGTGAACTCATACATCGGATAAAAGCTAACCTGTACGTTCAATTTTTTCTCAGTTGCCGCAGGAGTACTTGTTGAAGCTGCATCCGAATCGGATGCGGGTTTGGTTTGTCCGCAACCTGCTACAATAAGTGTGAGACTGAAAAGCAGCCCCATTGCTGATTTTTTACTGAATTTCATGTGGTGTATTCTCCCTTGATTGTATTAATATCCTTGCGCGCTGCTGTTTTACTTCCTTGCGGTACCGTTTACGATTGTATAGTTGAATCAGCTTTTGTGCTGATATTCCAGTCAATAGAAAGGCCAGCAAAATGAGTGCGATCGTCCCGCCTGGTGGTGTATTCAAATGGTAAGATGTCGTTAATCCGCCAAAAATGCCGATTAACCCGGTAATGACGGCAATGACCAATGCAGCAGCGAAGCTGCGAGAGATTCGAAGTGCCAGCGCAGCTGGCAGCACAATCAATGCGGATACAAGCAGTACGCCAATGATCGGCATGGCCGAAGCAACCGTCAGACCTATCATTACGGCGAAGGCAAACGATAAACCTCTGACCTGAACGCCCCCAATAGAGGCTGTCTCTTCATCAAATGTCAAATTATATAACGGTCTCCGTAGTACAATGAAAAAAACTAACCCTATGACGCATACAGCTGCCATCATCCATAACTGAGCATTGCTGACTGCAACGATGGAACCGAACAGATAGGAACTGAAGGTCTTGGACAAATTTGTTTTCAGACTCATAAGCACCACAGCCAGTGCCAGGCCTGAGGTCATGATAATCGCCACTGGCACTTCACTATATGTACGATAGCTTCTCCGCAGTTGTTCGACCAGTAACGCACCAATGACAGCAATTGCAAATCCGCAGATTACCGGGTTGAGATTCATGACCGAACCAAGGGCCACTCCCGCCAGAGAAACATGGGACAGCGTATCGGCCATCAGCACCTGCCTCCGAAGCATCAGGTAGACCCCAAGAATCGGAGCAATAATGCCAATCAGTCCGCCTGCCCAAAAGGCTCGCTGCATGAATTCGTACTCAAACACTGCCATTCCTCACTTTCTTGACGCTCCATGGTGATCGTCCGGTCCAATCGGTTGGCCATCTCTTCGAGGCCATGAGTCACCATAATAATGGTCAATCCATGGACATCTGCATAGTGTCGCATCAGATCATAGAAGCCTTCCCGGCTGCGGCGGTCCATGCCAGTTGTCGGCTCATCCAGAACTAGAACTTGGGGCTGTCCTGCCAGAGCTCTGGAGATGCAGATGCGCTGCTTCTGTCCACCCGACAGTTCGCCTACCCGTGTATTGCGATATTCCCACATGCCGACTTCCCGAAGACTGCGTTCGACTACGGCTTCCTGTTCGGGTGAGAATTTTCGGAATAGACCAAGCTTGCGATAACATCCCGATCGCACCAGTTCAATGACTGTACTGGGAAACCCACTGTTGAATGATGCCACCTGCTGGGGCACATATCCGATCTCCAGTTTGTTGCCATTGTTGTTCTGAATATTCATATGTACCGTGCCGCTCCAGGGCTGTAACAGCCCCAGCAGCAATTTCAGCATGGTTGTCTTCGCCGAACCATTAGGTCCGGTAACGCCTACAAACTCGCCCACATGAATATCCAGCGATAATTGATCAATGACGGGCTCTTTGCCATATCCAAAAACCACGTCGCGCATGGAAGATAGAATCATGGTAGGTCCTCTTTTCGTAAGTATTACGATTTAAAAACGACAAAAAAATTTATCTCGTTTCCCGGTGTATCGTCATTTTCTTCAATCGTGGTGAATATTTTTTCATTTCAAGACGCTCCGGGTGGTTACGTTTGTTCTTCGTCGTGGTATAGTTGCGATCCCCGCACTCTGTACAAGCTAAAGTTACAATGACTCTCATGGTTGTGACCTCCTATTGTTTAATCGTAATCATTACTGTTTAATGATACTATCCTATCCTTTTTCTATTGTCAACCCCATGATGGAAAGGGATCTTTCAGTTCACGCCAGTTAAGCTGCATCTCTTCTTCGGTAAGCAAAGTATTGTCCAATGTTCGCTCAATCTCTGCCCTGTCCATATCAATTCCGATAAATACCAATTTCGTTACCCGGTCTCCCCATGTATCATCCCAATCCGGAATGGCTGGCAACGTATCTCCAAAATGCATCTGCCGTTCCTCTTCGCTCATCGCACCCACCCATAAGCCAGCTGGTCCAAGTTGCTTGGAGGTGCCTGCGTGACTGAAGGAAATAGCCATATGGTTCCGTGTAGCCAGCCACATCAACCCCTTGGATCTGACAATACTCTCCGGCCACTTGGCAATCCAGCTCAGCAATCGTTCCGGATGAAACGGACGTTTCCGATGGTATACAAACGAGTGAATGCCATACTCTTCCGTTTCCGGGGTGTGCTCCTCCTTCATCAATTCGCGGATCCAGCCTGCAGACTGACTCGCTTTTTCAAAATCAAACCGTCCCGTGTTCAATATCTCCTTCGGATCAATCTGCCCGTGAGACGTTCGAATCAGCTTGGCTTCGGGTTGCATCGCATGCAGAGCCTTTTCCAGCTTGAGCAATTCCTCCTCAGAGACGAGATCACACTTGTTAAGAATCAGCACATCACAGAATTCAACCTGATCGGTCAATAGATGCACGATTCCCCGGACATCGCCCTCTCCTGCTTCCTGACCCCGATCCATTAATGTTTCTTTTGAATAAAAGTCCCGCCAGAACTGCGCCGCATCCACAACGGTTACCATGGTGTCGAGCCTAGTGAATTTCGTTAAATCAATTCCAAGTTCTTCATCGATATAGGTAAACGTCTGTGCAACGGGAATAGGCTCTCCAATACCCGTCGATTCAATCAGGATATAGTCAAAAGAACCATCCAGAGCGAGACGTTCCACTTCTTTCAGGAGATCTTCCCGAAGCGTGCAGCAGATACAGCCATTGGACATCTCCACAAGCTTCTCGTCAATACGTGATAATCCGCCTCCATCTCGAATTAACCCGGCATCAATGTTTACTTCACTCAGGTCGTTTACGATTACGGCGACTCTCATACCTTCCCGATTATGTATCACATGATTCAATAAGGTTGTTTTGCCTGCGCCCAGATATCCGCTTAATACGGTTACGGGTACCCGGGGATTCTCTTGTATTTCAGACAAGTCTATTCCTCCACTCCAAGGTTCTTTAATAAAAAGGAAGAACCAATATGTTTTTTGGGTTGATTGTTAATCGTAAATATTACGATTAACAATCAACACTATACTTAACTTAACTTTCGCTTGTCAACTTCTCGATTCAATACCAATGAATAAATCGTAAAATTTATGATTAAAAGACCAAACTGCGTATGTTGCTTAAGGTACAAGCATATAGATTACTAAAAGTCCGGTTGTGGAGGTCTGTTGTATGAAGCTTGCAGCCAATATGAAGCTCCTGTCCATCCTGGTTCCCTGCGCCTTTCTTGTTCCCGTGCTCATCACGATGTCCTCTGATCTGAAACAGGCGTGGAACAGCGAAGCTTTGCAAAATATAAAAACCGTATTCATCGGTATCTTCCTTGAAGCTGCCCCTTTTCTACTTATCGGTGTACTGCTCTCTTCACTCATGCAGTGGTTCGTGTCGGAAGAAATGGTACGCAAGCTTACACCAAAGAACCCTGTTGGTGGAGTATTAGTGGCTGGTTTACTCGGCATCATATTTCCCATCTGTGAATGTGGCATGATACCGGTTGTTCGCCGTTTGATGCATAAAGGCATGCCTGCATACATTGCAGTTACATTTATTCTTAGCGGCCCAGTAGTCAATCCGATCGTGTTTACCGCAACATTGCTCGCTTTTCCATCACATCCCGAAATCACGATTGCCCGCATGGGACTGGCCTTTTCCGTCGCGGCTTCAATTGGCTTGTTGGTATATTTGTTTGTACGGCAGAATCCTCTGCGCAAAGCTAAGGTTGCCGTGACAGAGGTCAAGACTCACTCCGCATTTAAAATGGCACACCCACCTAAGCACGAAGACCACGACCATAACCATGAGAAAAACTGGCGCAGCTTCTTTATCCATGCCGGAGATGAATTTGTCGATATGAGCAAGTATTTGGTCATTGGTGCATTGATTACAGCCTGCATACAGACGTTTATTAGTCGAAATGACTTGATTGCGCTGGGGAACGGACCGGTTGCCTCCTATGTATTTATGATGGGATTTGCTTATGTATTGTCTCTTTGTTCGACTTCCGATGCATTTGTGGCTTCTGCATTCTCGCATACCTTCGCTCTCGGTCCACTCGTTTCATTTCTTGTTCTGGGCCCTATGCTCGATTTCAAAAGCACACTGATGCTGCTGTCCACTTTCCGCACAAGGTTTGTCATTGGGTTAAGCATAGCCATTATTGTTCTCGTCTTCGCTGGATCTTGGCTGATTAACCTTCTGGTGTAGCGAATATGTTCATTTCATTGAGAATTGAAAAGAGGTGATTAGATGATTCAGCCTGCATCCTTTCACGCCTATAGTCACAATCCAAGGAGGCACTCCATCCAGTGGCATTCATTAATCCGTGCGGTATGGATTGGTGGTCTTGCTGTATACATCTTCCATTTGAAGGAGATTGATTCTTTACATTATTATCTGGCACCTACGATGCAGCGTTTGCTGTTATGCTGTCCCATACCACTCATGTTCATCGCGGTCATTATGGCTTGGCATGGACTGTTCGGTCATGGCCAGGTCCATTGCGATTGTGAACATCCACCTCCGTCTGGAGAGCTTCGAAGCTTGGTGACCTACGGCTTAATCCTGTTTCCACTGCTGCTCGGCTTTTTGCTGCCGGATCAGGCACTCGGCAGTTCCATGGCCAGTCAGAAAGGCATGTCGCTGTCTTACGCTCCTCCGGAAATTCGGCGTAAAGAACCTGCACCAGAAGAAGCTGCCAGCCTGAATATTCAAGATTTTGCCCAGAACCAATCATCTGCTGCATCTGGGTCAGCGAGTAAAGTCCAATTCATACCTCCTGATGAATACAGCCGTGAATTTGCTAAGCTAGCGGAAAGATTGTATGCAGAACCAGTTATCAAAGTCTATCCTGAGATTTTCTCGGAAACGCTTGGAACGATTGACATGTTTCAACGACAATTTGCAGGCAAGCCGATCTCCCTTACGGGCTTTGTCTATCGGGATGAAAGTATGGATCATGAATCACACTTTGCACTTGGGCGGTTCCTCGTCATGTGCTGTCCAGCAGATGCAGCGCCATTTGGCGTAATGATCCACATCCCTGAAGCCGATAGCTTCCCTACCGACAGCTGGGTACAGATTGATGGCAGCATCGGTTCTGCGCAGGTGAATGGCAAAGATACCATTGAGATCCGGGCAGCGAAAATTACTGCTGTTTCCGAGCCATCCACGCCTTATATTTATACCAATGCAGATTCCGTAATGGCTTATGATAAACTCAAAGGCAAATGAAAGGAAAGGTCTGGTATAAACCTAAGTTAAGGCCCAGACCGAGTCTCAGATTCATTGAACGAGAAAAAACCCGAAGCCATGAATCCACGGCTTCGGGTTTTGCAATTCAAGTCCAAGATATATTGTACTCGGGGGCTCTGATTGATTATTCTGTAACAATATCATGAACGAGCACAGGGGCATCGGCGTGATCAGCGATGGTAATGTTCTCTTTGATCTTCGCGATCACGTCTGCCACATCCTCACGATTGGCATGGATCGTTACCAGCGATTCACCAGCTTTGACCTTGTCGCCAACTTTTTTGTTCAGCATCAAGCCTACAGCAAGATCAATCTCGGATTCTTTGGTAGCACGACCTGCACCAAGCAGCATCGCAGCGGTTCCGATCTCATCCGCAACGATTCCAGCGACATAACCGTCCTGATCAGCTTCAACTTCGATCAGATATTTCGCCTGTGGCAAACGATCCGGATGGTCGACGACAGACGCATCGCCACCTTGGTTGGCCAGGAAATGCTTGAATTTCTCCAGTGCCTTCCCGTTCTGGATCACTTCTTTCAATTTCTCTTCCGCTTGTTCCAAGGAGTCTGCTTTGCCAGCAAGGAACACCATTTGACGTCCGAGTGCAAGACACAGTTCTTCCAGATCTTTCGGTCCTTTGCCCTGCAGCGTCAGAATCGCTTCTTTCACTTCAAGCGCGTTACCGATCGCAAAGCCCAGTGGTTGAGACATGTCGGAGATGACAGCCATCGTTTTACGCCCTACATTGTTACCGATGCTGACCATGGCATGTGCCAGTTCTTTTGCATCTTCCGTCGTTTTCATAAATGCACCCGCACCCGTTTTTACATCCAGTACGATGGCATCAGCACCTGCAGCAATTTTCTTGCTCATGATGGAGCTGGCGATGAGCGGAATGGAGTTAACTGTTGCTGTTACGTCACGGAGTGCATAGAGCTTCTTGTCAGCTGGGGTAAGGTTACCACTCTGACCGATAACTGCTACCTTATGTTCATTTACGAGTCTAATAAATTCTTCCTTTTCCAGCTCAACGTGGAAACCGGCAACGGACTCCAGTTTGTCTGTCGTTCCGCCGGTATGACCCAGGCCGCGTCCGGACATTTTCGCTACAGGAACATCCAGTGCGGCAACGAGCGGTGCCAGTACCAATGTCGTTGTATCACCGACGCCTCCGGTGGAGTGCTTGTCTACTTTGATGCCTTCAATGGCGGATAGATCGATTGTTTCCCCTGAATTAACCATCGACATCGTTAGATCCGCACGTTCCTTGTCCGTCATATCCTTGAAGAAAACGGCCATCGCCCAAGCGCTGACTTGATAATCCGGAATTTCTCCTTGGGTATAACCTTGAACAACAAAATCAATTTCAGCTGTTGTCAGTTCTTTTCCGTCACGTTTTTTGGCAATAATGTCTACCATTCTCATGATGATCTCTCCTTTGTTGTGGTGAGTGTTTACACGGTCACTCCGATGGCAGAACAACCTTCCGACCGCTGTTATCCCCGGATTTCTTGATTCCCTCCTTCAAAGGGGGAAATCCGGTGATAAAGGCGGACGCTTCGCTTCTTCAGGTTTATTCTGCCCTCTCCGTTATCGTGTAAATTTGTGTGTTATTGTGGTGGTGAAAAACTCGGAGACAAAGGCGAACGCTTCGCTTCTTCAGAATTGATTCCGGTGCCTCCACTACGTGCCTCACCAAAAGTTTCAATTCAAATCAATGGATATTAGCGTAATTTACAGCGTGATTGCTGTTTCCAGTGCAACGACCATCATGTCGTTGAATGTTTTTTGACGCTCATCGGCAGAGGTTTCTTCGCCGGTTAACAAGTGGTCGCTTACTGTCAGAATAGTCAATGCATTGACGCCAAACTTCGCTGCGATCGTGTACAGTGCTGTCGTTTCCATTTCCACGCCCAATACGCCGTGCTGCATCAATTTTTCGGTAACAGAGCGGTCGTCACGGTAGAACGAATCGGAACTGAATACGTTACCCACATGGATTTTCATGCCTTTTGCTGTCGCGCGGTCATACGCTTCTTTCAGCAAGGAGAACGTTGCGATTGGGGAGAAATCATACCCGCCAAACACAAGCTTGTTCATGCTGGAGTCTGTACAGGACGCTTGAGCTAAAACGACGTCACGAACACGCACGTGCTCCTGCATACCTCCACATGTTCCCACGCGAATGAGGTTTTTGACGCCATATTCGCTAATCAACTCATTGGCATAGATGGCGAACGATGGAATTCCCATGCCTGAACCCTGCACCGAAATGCGTTTTCCTTGATATGTACCCGTAAAGCCCAGCATTCCGCGAACTTCGTTATAACAAACGACATCTTCCAAATACGTATCCGCAATATATTTAGCGCGCAATGGATCTCCTGGCAAAAGGATCGTTTCTGCGATATCTCCGGGTTTGGCTCCAATATGTGTACTCATGGTTAAATCTCCTCCAGTTTATCCATTAATATAGTGATGCCAGGTCCCGGGCAGCCTAAGCTGCTCCGGTGAACCTGTCCAATTTATTTTAAAATCAAATACTGTACCTTGATTTCGGTAAACAACGGTAACCTATTTCAAATCTTTCAGGAAGCTTGTACCATACTCCGGCAATTGAACACCGAAGTTATCGGCTACCGTAGCACCAAGATCTGCAAATGTACTGCGCAGTTCAAGCTGCTTACCTTCAGTGAAGCGTGGGGAATACACAAGCAGTGGCACATACTCACGTGTATGATCCGTACCACGATACGTTGGGTCGTTACCGTGATCAGCTGTAATGATCAGCAGGTCATCGTTGGTCATTTTCCCAAAAATCTCTGGCAGACGCGCATCGTAATCCTCAAGTGCTTGAGCATATCCTTGTGGATCACGGCGATGACCGAACAATGCGTCGAAGTCTACCAGGTTCAGGAAGCTAAGCCCGGTGAATTCTTCATCCATCGTCTCGGACAATTTGTCCATGCCATCCATGTTGGACACTGTACGGACAGATTTGGTCACCCCTTCACCATCATAGATGTCTGCGATTTTACCAAGGGCAATGACATCAAATCCCCCGTCCTTAAGCTCATTCATCACCGTACGGCCGAATGGTTTGAGCGCATAGTCGTGACGATTCGCTGTACGTTTGAAGTTACCCACTTCCCCAACGAACGGACGAGCTATAATACGGCCCAGCATATATGGATCATCAAGCGTGATCTCCCGGCAGAATTCACAAATTTCGTACAGCTCTTTCAACGGCACCACATCTTCATGTGCTGCGATCTGAAGAACGGAATCCGCGGATGTATAGATAATCAGCGCTCCGGTTTTCACATGCTCTTCACCAAGCTCATCAATGATTTCCGTACCGCTGGCCGGTTTGTTTCCAATGACTTTGCGGCCTGTCTTCTCTTCGATTCGTTGAATCAGCTCATCCGGGAAGCCATTCTCAAATACGCGGAATGGCGTATCAATATAGAGGCCCATGATCTCCCAATGGCCTGTCATTGTGTCTTTGCCTCGGGACGCTTCCTGCATTTTGGTATAATACGCTTTGGGTGCATCCGAGACAGGAATGCCCTCAATTTCTTTAATGTTGGACAGTCCGAGACTTGCCATATTCGGCATGTTCAAACCTCCGCGTTCACGTGCAATGTGACCAAACGTATCCACATCGTAGTCATCGAATTCTGCCGCATCCGGTGCTTCACCGATACCTACAGAATCCATAACGATCAGATGTACTCTTTTGAATGTTGACATAACTTACGCACTCCTTCCAATTATCCGGCTTACAAGAACAGTCCGGCGATGATCGCAGACAGCACGCTGACAAGCGATGCACCGTAAAGCAGCTTCAGACCGAAGCGGGCCACCACATTGCCCTGTTTCTCATGAAGTCCCTTCACCGCACCGGCAATGATACCGATGGAGGAGAAGTTGGCGAACGATACGAGGAAGACCGACACGATGCCTGTCGTTCGGGCAGACAGTGCGGTTTGTTTGGTCAGATCCAGCATGGCGACGAATTCGTTCGACACCATTTTGGTTGCCATAATACTTCCCGCCTGAATCGCTTCTTTCCAGGGAACGCCCATAATAAACGCAAAGGGTGCAAACACATAACCAAGCAGTTCCTGGAACGAAATGCCGAGAACAGCACTAAATATGCCGTTAATGAGCGCAATCAGGGCAACGAAACCGATGAGCATTGCTGCAACAACGATCGCCACTTTGAAACCGTCCAGAATGTACTCACCCAGCATCTCGAAGAACGATTGTTTTTCCTCTTCCTGCACTTCCAATATATCTTCTTCCTCGGTTACCTTATACGGATTCACGATGGAAGCGATGATAAAACCGCCAAACAGGTTCAGCACAAGCGCTGTAACCACATATTTCGGATCAATCATGGACATATAGGCACCGACAATGGACATCGATACCGTGGACATGGCTGAGGCACATAGTGTGTACAGCCGATGCTTCGGCAGCAAACCGATTTGTTTTTTTACGGAGATGAACACTTCAGATTGCCCCAGAATGGCGGAAGCAACCGCGTTATATGATTCCAGTTTGCCCATTCCGTTGATTTTGCTTAATACCAGACCAATATATTTTATAACAAAAGGTAAGATTCGGATATACTGCAATATACCAATCAGGGCAGAGATGACGACAATCGGCATCAACACCGTCAGGAAAAACGGGCCACTCCCGCCTTCTGCTCCAACGTTTACTAAACCGCCGAAGACAAAGGTAATTCCTTCGTTTGCATAGTCCAAAAGGTTTTTAAATATCGTGGAAAATCCGCCAATCAGCCATGTTCCCACATTGGTGTTCAGCAAAGCATAAGCGAGGATGATCTGTAAAACAATCATGACGACCAGCGGCCGGTAGCGAATTTGCTTCTTGCCGTTACTTGCAATGTAAGCCAGTCCAAAAACAACAAGTAAACCAAGAATGGCAATCAGAAATTTCATTTGATCTCTCCTTTGAAGGTAGTTAAGCCAGATGTTGAATTCAGCTCAAAGGGCATATAGTAAAATCAAGCTTTCAGAAAAATTATGAAGCGCTTACAAACTGTTCATTTGATAGAGGTTGAGAACCTGTTCCCCATCATCGGTGTACATACCGGTTTCTGGAGAACAGATCAACGACCTGGTTATTAGTAAGAGGATGTAGATTGTCCGCCTTGCATGATTTTCACGCCGGAGCTTGCACCGATACGAGTTGCTCCTGCTTCAATCATTTTTTGCATATCTTCCAGGCTGCGTACACCGCCGGATGCTTTTACACCCATATCTGGTCCAACTGTGCGACGCATCAGGGCGATGTCTTCTGGCGTTGCCCCACCTGTAGAGAAACCTGTGGATGTTTTGACAAAATCGGCGCCTGCTCTAACTGCTGCTTGGCATGCACGTACTTTCTCTTCGTCTGTAAGCAGACACGTTTCAATGATGACTTTTACCAATGCTTTACCCGCAGCTGCTTCAACAACTGCACGAATATCCTGCTCCACATATTCATCTTTTCCATCTTTTAGAGCACTGATGTTGATAACCATGTCTACTTCTGTTGCACCTTTAGCGATTGCATCAGTCGTTTCGAACGCTTTGGTCTCGGAAGTGGAAGCTCCCAGAGGGAATCCGATTACTGTACAGATATCCACGCCACTGCCTTGAAGCTGCTCTGCAGCATAAGAAACCCATCCCGGATTCACGCATACGGAAGCAAATTGGTACTGTTTCGCTTCTTCCGTCAATTGGTTGATTTCGCTTTGCGTTGCGTCCGCACGAAGCAAGGTATGATCGATCATTTTGGCTAATTGAGCTGTAGTCAATTGAATCTCTCCCTTATCTGAACTGTTTATTTATAGCCTTACACTAACATGAACATATGTAAAAATCAATATGAACCTTTGTTCACTCTCGTTCACCCGCTATTGTGAGCGAAACAATGCTTATAGCTTCTGCCCTAAAAAAGCAAAACATCCACCATTCTTCCGTGGCAGATGTTGTCATCCTCAGATTTAGAATCGAAGCAGAGCCTGCGCCGTGTACTGGTCTGTTACCAGAATGTTAGCATAGTGCCCTTTGAGCGCAGCGTGGATGGCTTCAATTTTGCGTTGACCACCGGCAACAAGGATCGATTTCTCTTTGTTCCGTAATTCGGCCAGGTCAATCCCTACAGTTCTGCTGTTGATCTCTTCACTAATCAATTGACCCTCAGCATCAAAGAAACGTGAACAGATATCACCCGCACCCGAATTCATCAGCAATTGCTGTTCCTCTTCGTTGAAATAACCCAACTTGAACAGGAGGGCGTCCTCCTTCACCGTACCCACAGTGAAGATGGCGATGTTGGCCTGCCTGCCGAGCTCTACGATGCGTCCGATGTGTCGGTCAGCTTCCACCATTTTCTTGACTTCAATATTGTCAAAAATAACAGGCAGGGGCAAGTACCGCGGAACGGTATGGAACGCTTCCGCGAACAAATGCACGATCTCCGCTGCATACGTGTTGACGTGGGAATGACTTACGCCTCCCTTTAACTGAACGACTTCAACACCTTTAACCTGTTTGGCCCGAAGCTGTTTGGCCACTGCGTACATCGTTGTTCCCCATGTCACGCCAATAATATCTGCATCCTGTACGGTGTCCTGCAGATAGTCCGCAGCTCTTTTGCTGATATGCCTCTGTATCTCTACATCACTCTTCAATGGTGCAAAACAGACGAGTGCTGTATCCAGATTATATTTGGCTTTGAGTTCTCCGGCAATGATATCAATGTCCTCCAGCGGGTCCATAATTTCAATACGGACATAACCTCGGTCCTTGGCATACTGGAGCAACCTGGATACGGTTGGACGAGACACCCCCAGCCTAACGGCAATATCCTGCTGGCTGTAATCCGACTGATAATACAATTTGGCTGCTTCAATGCTTAATCGTTGTTTCTCCAGATCCATTCCCATTTGCAATCATCTCACTCATCCATGGTATCGTTTGCAATTCTTGTTCCATACTGATTCATATTTTAATTCACTGCTAGTCCAGTTTATTATACATCATGAAGTACCAGGTCACTATTCCTTCTGTAGCTAATGACATATGAGAAGATTTGTGAAATCCAAGCATAAAAAGAACTCTTGGGTGAATACTACAGCGGTCACTTTATCGTTTGAGGAATTATGAATTCACCAAAATACATGACTGAGAGGAAGTATTCTATGCCAACCCTACTGTATATTACTGCCCATCCACATGATCATGAGACCTCCTTCAGTATGGCCACTGGTCAAGCTTTTATAGATGCATACCGGGAAAGCAATCCATCGGATGAGGTTGTCCATCTCGATCTGTATCGCTCCAACATCCCGCATATTGATGCCGATGTGTTCAGTGGTTGGGGTAAACTCCAATCCGGCAGTGAACTCACTGCGGAAGAGCAATCCAAGGTAAGTCGTCTGAATGAGCTATCGGATCAGTTTGCATCAGCTGACAAGTATGTTTTTGTGACTCCGATGTGGAACTTCTCATTTCCTCCAATCATGAAGGCGTACATTGACTCCATATGTGTGGCTGGCAAAACGTTCCGCTATACAGAGCAAGGTCCGATCGGACTTTTGACGAATAAAAAGGCACTGCATATTCAGGCCCGTGGTGGCATTTATTCCGAAGGTCCTGCAGCTCAAACGGAATCCGGGCATCGATATCTGAGCATCATCATGTCATTCCTGGGTGTACCCAAGCTGGATGGGATCTTCATTGAAGGTCACAACCAATTCAGAGAACGGGCGGATCAGATAAAACAGGATGCAATTGAACAGGCTCGAACTGCAGCGAAGCAGTTTTAATCATGAAATAAAAAAAGTAAAGCCCGTTATGCTCCCCTATAAGTATAAGGGTGACATAGCGGGCTTTTATATAATAGAGAATGATATCTGATTATTGTTGACCGGCACTGGCACGGCTTATGGTTTCAAGTTTGCGGGTAATGGCATTACGGTCCACTTTCAACCCCCAGATCATTTCAACGATTTGCTCTTTCTCTTCAGTGGAATCCGCATGTTTGAGCTGCATTAAGAGATCATGCATCTGTTCATTAATCCCTTCAAACTGGGTCCAGAGATCCTGGCGTACTTCTTGAGAATCCAAGTGACGATTAGCGTCCACTTCTTCTTTAAGTGCTTGCAGAATGGAGTTCTTCCACTCATCGTCACCTAACTGTGTCGCTATGTTCAGGAGATCCAGATAATCGTCAACAAGAAGTGAGTTCAATTCAGCATGTGTTTTCATCGTTTATTGCATCCCCTTTTCGTCTATTTACCAAGTATTATACTCGGTTTTTCAGGATTTGCAATAGGTGTCGGAATAAGGTTCAGCTTTTTGCTGTTGATGTCGAATTATGACGAAATAGTTCGAATACACTCTATATGGATACTCTTGGTATTACGACTTGAGCTGTTGCAACAACTGGATACGATACGCTTCACTCTCCAGAGATTGGATCTCCTTATATTGTTCAGCCGTAAGAACCCTTGGTTCTCCAGCTGCCTTGGCAATCATGTACACTTTCGCACTTTCCTCCACCACTTGAGTTCGATAATAGGCTTCTCGCAAATTTTTTCCTGTCGTGACCAGTCCATGATTGACAAGAATGAGGGCCGAATGGGAGTCCACCTTAGCAGCGACTGCATCGGCCAGCAGTTTGGTCGTGGGTAGAACGTAAGGAATGAAACCGACGTCCCCTACAAGTGCAGACTGGTCCGGAAAAAGGTGAGGCAGTTCATCGTACACGAGGCTCAGAGCGATCGTATATGCAGGATGCGTATGAACAATCGCTTGAATATCGGGATTCACGCGATAGCTGTACAGATGCATTAACACTTCTGAGGAAGGACGTGTTGATCCCGCCCGGGTCTCACCTGTCCCGATATCAACCGCAATCCACTCCTCCGGTTCAATATCCTCAAGTGCATAACCACTCGGAGAGAGCAGCATCGTCCCTTCCGAACGGGCACTCAGATTGCCTCCAGGCCCAACCACGAGACCCTGCGCTACCGATCTGCGGGCATATTTGGTCAGTTCTTCTCTTACCAGCTGTTCAGTCATGTGTTTCTCCACTCCCTTAACTTCTTTTTATTTCAATCCCTTCGTTAACCGCCCATTCAGTTTTTGATAGATTTCATAGGCTTCCTGCCATAGCAGGTTATCCTCTGGCTCATAGGTTTCCAGAGTGAAGGAAGCGGCGGCAATCTTCCGGATTTCAGACAAACTGCCTACTTCGCCATGGGCCAGGAATTGCACCATGCAATTCCCGGCGGCAGTTGCCTCCACTGGCCCTGCTACAACAGGAATACCGGTGGAATTCGCTGTAAACTGACACAGTAAACGATTCTGAACACCTCCGCCTACCATGTGAATAACGTTGGGTCGGCTCCCCGTGACAAGTTCAAGTTCATCCAGAGTCTGCCTGAATTCCAGAGCCAGGCTTTCCAAAATGCAGCGTACAATCGCTCCAATTGTTTCCGGAGTAACTTGCATGGTGGCATTGCACTGCTGGCGTATTCGTTCAGGCATGTCACCCGGTGTTAGATAAATCGCATCCCCCGGCAGGATAAAGCTTTGTAGCGCTGGAGCCGATGATGCGAGGTGAACCAGTTCCTGATGACTGAAAATATGATTTTCCCGTTCCCACTGCCTTTTGCACTCCTGCAGAAGCCATAGACCTGACCGATTCTTCAAAATTCTTGTCTTGCCACTGACCGTCCCTTCATTGGTGAATCCCAGTCCTCGGCTGCGTTCATCCAATACTGGTGAGTCGCGTTCCATGCCCATTAATGACCATGTTCCACAGCTAATAAAAGCAAAATTCGGATCTGACGCAGGAATGGCTGCAAGTGCTGAGGCTGTATCATGAGAGCCCACCGATATGACTTGCATGGGTTCGATTCTTAACTCTGCGCACAGATCATCTGTTAATCGTCCCAGCACAGTGCCTGGCCGAACAATGGGTGGGAAAAGTGTTTCAGGTAAACCGAGGCGGCCAAACAAGGATTCATTCCAGCGGTCCTCTCCGGCATGCAAAAGTCCGCTTGTGCTAGCAATGGTATATTCACAGGCATGCTGTCCCGAGAGATAAAAGTGAAACAGATCCGGCATGAATAACATCCGTATATCCGGACGTAATTCAGCATTTTCCCGTAAGCTTCCAACCAATTGGAACACCGTATTAATCTGCTGAGGCAGGACGCCGGACATGGTATACAGATCTTCTTCATTAACCATACGCAGCGTCTCTTTCATCCAATCGGCATTACGTGATTCCCGGTAATGACGTGGGTTCCCGCACAATCTTCCTGCTCCATCCACCAAGCCATAATCAACACCCCATGTGTCCACGGCAATGGAGCGCACCGGGTGAGTTAATCCCTGAGTGCCCTTTACAATGCCCTGTTTCAGTTCATGGAACAGTCTTAAGAAATCCCAGTACAATCCGTCCGCAAGCTGAACGGGATCGTTACTGAATCGATGTACTTCTTGTAACGCAAGCATCTCACCGTCAAAACTTCCCCTGACCACCCGGCCGCTTCCGGCACCATAGTCAGCAGCAAGCACATGGTTTGCCTTATTTCCCATCTCTCTTGCCTCCTCCTTTGGAAGAACGCCATATTCTGATTAGGCAGAATATGGCGTCTGACAGGATCGTCTAACGGTATAAAGGTCCAAACACGCTGCAAGCACGATAATCTGCACTTTCCGGTTCACTTGTTCCAAATAACCCCCATGCCCGTGGACGGAATATCTCGGACTCCGGTACATTATGCATACTCACCGGAATCCGCAAGATTGAAGCCAGGGTTAGGAGATCTGCTCCGATGTGCCCGTATGAGATCGAGCCGTGGTTGGCGCCCCATTGGTTCATGACTTCATAAACGGAGGTAAATGCGCCTGTTCCTGTTAAAATCGGAGCGAACCATGTAGATGGCCAAGTCGGATCCGTCCGCTGGTCCAGCGTATTATGCACTTCATCAGGCAGATCCACGGTGTAACCTTGCGCGAGCTGCAGTACAGGACCAAGACCCTTAACCAGATTGAGACGTGTCATCGTGATGGGCATCCCGCCTTTGGTCAGGAAGTCAGCGGAGTAACCGCCCCCCCTGAAATATTCGACTGAGGCAGGTCTCCATGATGTCGACTGCAGGCAGGTCTGAACTTCTTCATCTGTAATTTCCCAGAAAGGCTTCAGAGCAGGATTACCGTCTCTGGATTGCTGTCCAGTACCGTCAAGTGCCGCGGAACCTGAATTGATCAAGTGGAGAATTCCGTCTTTCGCTTTTCCCTCCAATTGATGTCCTGTTACACGTGCTACCGAGTCCGGACTCCAATACGTACGTACATCTGCAAAAATCTGGGCTGTATGAGTGAGCAGTGAGCCGAACAGCATGGACACACCATTCAGGCTGTCATTTTCTGTGGCCACCAGATAAGGGGAGCGTTTGCCATTCCAGTCAAAGGATGAATTCAGGATCGACTCCAGGAAATCGCCATTAGGCGAATGATCCGTCCACTGCCGCTGACCCTGGAAGCCGGATACAATCGCGTGATGACCCATCGATTCTTCTGTAAAACCGAGTTCTGCCAATCTCGGATTGCCTGCCATCAGATCACGTACAATCTGAGTCATTTTCACAACAGTTTCCCATTCATACTCTTTCCGCATGCGGTCTGTTTGCAGATGGGTCGGGTTGTTATCCGGTCCTTCAATGCAATTTTCTTTCACCCAAGCCAGTGCCAACTTATACTCTTCCGGATCATAGATTTCTTCCTCAATCCGCCGGGTCAACTCGCTCATGTCCACATATTCGTTTCTCATGCCGAGATATTCCTGGAAAAAGGAATCGTTCACGATGGATCCGGCAATCCCCATGGATACCGAGCCAATGGACAGATAGGCCCGCCCTTTCATCGTAGCGGCTGCAAGACCCGCCCGGCTGAAGCGAAGCAATTTCTCACGGACGTCATCTGGAATGGTCGTATCCCCGCCATCTTGAACATCCTCCCCATAGATTCCGAACGCCGGAATCCCCTTCTGAGCATGGGCAGAGAGTACGGCTGCCAGATAGACTGCGCCAGGCCGTTCCGTACCGTTAAAACCCCAGATGGCCGTAGGTATGGATGGAGACATATCCATCGTTTCCGTACCATAACACCAGCATGGAGTAACCGTAATGGTGACACCAACATTCGAACGATTGAACAGCTCTGCCGCCGCAGCTGCTTCGGCTACACCGCCAATACAGGATTCGGCAACGACGCATTCGACCGGGGAGCCGTCCGCATAACGAAGTTCTGCCGTAAGCAGCTCAGCTACAGATGTTGCCATCCGCATCGTTTGTTCCTCCAGGGATTCACGTACTCCCTTGCGTCTGCCGTCAATGGTGGGACGAATACCAATCTTGGGAAAAGCCTGTTTATAACGGTAATCCTGATGTGTCATACTAAAACGTCCTCCTTCAAGTGGTTTCTGGATAGGTACGAATTGATTTCACGTTTGTCTTTCAGGATGCAGTTAAAGCGGTCAGACCATGACGATATAATCCCGATACCCATTGGTGCGCCTGTCCTGGAGAAGAGAGCAACTTATTGAATGAATGCGTTTACAAATTAAAATTGAACAAGAGTTCACTTTATGTATGGATCACCATGATGCAGTCCTGTCTCTCTGCAGGAACGGATGTATAAAGCAAAAAAAGAATGAATACTGTGAAAGGATTTGCTGAAAAATGGTTCGTTTTTCACTTTGGGTTATCGGTAACCCTAACATAGCACGCGCCCATATTGCTGTCAATCGGCATTATCCTATAGAATGGTAAGACTATGTTATGAGAGGTTAGATTCTATTGATCACGATTTATGATATTGCCAAGAAAGCCAATGTTTCTGCCATGACGGTCTCTAAAGTGATTAATCAAACAGGTCGCATCAGCACGGCCACCAGGGAACGCGTACAGCAGGTTATTGATGAACTCGGGTATATCCCCAATTCGAATGCACGCAGCCTTGTACTTCAGCGAACACAGATGTTATCTCTGCTGATTACCGATATCACCAATCCATTTTATACGACACTCGCACGCGGAGCCGAGGATGCAGCTAACGCTCGTGGATATCGTCTGTTGTTCGGGAATAGTGATGAAGATTACAACAAGGAGAAGAACTATGTGGAGACGATTCTGTCAACGCGTGTAGACGGAGTCCTGTTTGCCCCGGCGGGCGACCGCTCCCTGGATCATCTGCAGCAGTTACATGAGAGGAACATCCCGTTTGTGATCTTGGATAGGACAGTACCAGGGATCACATCGGATGTCATTGCGGGGGACAGCCGGCAAGGTGCACTTCTATTGATCCGATATCTGACGGAACTGGGTCACCGCCGCATTGCACTCGTTAACGGCTCTTCCGAGGTTTCTACGGCAAGATTACGTGAAGAGGGCTATGCTGAGGGGTTACGTGAAGCAGGAGTTAAGGTTGATCCGAAGCTTGTTCTTCGGACGGGCTATCGTGATTTCAGTGATGAGGCTGGAATGGAACAGTTACTTATGCAGCCGGATAAGCCAACGGCTATTTTTGCAGCGAATAATATGCTCGCGATTGGGGTCATTCGTCTGCTGCGTAAAAGAGGGCTGCGTGTACCGGAAGATATCTCCGTCGTTTGTTTTGACGATCTGGATCTGGCTTCCGCTTTTGATCCTTTCCTCACTGTAGCAGCGCAGCCTGCCTATGATTTTGGAGCCAAAGGCATGCATATGCTAATCGACAGAATTGAAGGAACCGCACCGACTGATCCGCAAACGGTCATTCTCCCATCCGAACTGCGTATCCGTGCTTCAGCTTCCGTACCATTAGGGCAATCGAAACCATTGGGATCATGATAGGCTTCGTATGTCTGGACTTAAAGTAGTATAAAAAATACAGGACGCCAAGGAGTTACTCACTCCCAGCGTCCTGTTTTACCTTTATGCTTATTTACCAAATTTAACCTTCGGATTGCAGCGCCAGTGCCACTTCACGTACGAGACCCGGAAACCAGTCCATCAGTGCTTCAAAGGTATATCCCGCCTGCTCTGCCTTGGTTGTATCCATCGTCCATGATTCCGAGATACCGAAGGGCGACATATCCTCCTGAACGGTTTCGCGTAACACTTGGGACTGCATGCCTGTGACTGTCTCAATCAGATTCATCATGGCAGACAGCGTAATCGAGCCTTTCGAAGCGGCGTTTACAGGTCCGGTAATCGACGAATGCCCCAACCAAGCGAGAAATCTGGCTGCTTCCGTGGAATTGATAAATCCAATCTCGGCGTCCGGATTCGGCATGCCAATTGGCTTTCCTTTTTGCACATGTTCAATATGAAAATGCAGTCTTCTCGTGTAGTCGTCTATTCCAAGTACAATTGGAATTCTCATCGCTACGACCGGGAAACTCGCTTCCTGAAAAAACACAGCCTCCGCTAGCCGCTTGCCCTCTCCATAGGAGAAGTCCTCGTGGCTACCGTATTGCACGGGATACGTGTACGGATCAAAATCCTCTTCCGTGAATCCCGGTTTGGGATCGCCGTAAACGGATAGCGTTGATGTAAGTACATATCTTTGGGTCCGTCCCGCAAAAGCCTCACACGCCGACTTCGCCGCATTCGGTGAATAACAGATGTTATCATACACCACATCCCACTGGTCAATCTGTGCCACTTCAGCTAGAGATTGCGGATCCTCCCGATCCATCTTGATCCGGTTCACTTCCGGCCCGAAGTCCACGTTCGTTTTGCCGCGCGTCGCAACGGTAATTTGCGATTTTCCTTCCCACAGCAAATGATCGACCAGACGTTTGCCGAAAAAGCGCGTCCCGCCAAGAATGAGTACCTTTTTCATCCGATAGACCTCCTACCCTCTTCTGGTGTTTCATATATTATAGCGAGGTTTGCAGTATTACAACAAATATACCCCGTAACACAACAGTTAACCTGTGTTTCAAGGACGGAAAGACCTCTTATCACATGACTTAGGATTCGGGTTTTGTAATTTTGAGCATCGTATGGGCTCCTTGCTGAAATTCATACGTCGTGCTGACTTCTGTAACACTGAATCCAAGGTTCTTCAGAAAGGACTGGATCTCGTCCATATGTTCATAACGTTTACCAGACAGATCGACTATAGGGAAAATCCGCAGCTCCTGTCTTGTTACACGCAGCAATTCAAGAATGGTTCGCTTATGGAAGCTGAAGTCCAATCGATCTGCATACGTAAACAGAAAATGCGCAGATAACGTCATATCGAATTGTTCGTCAGTGAAAGGCAGCACGGGAAGCTCTGCATAGACATACTGCAAGGGAAAGCTCCTCATATCTGCCGTACAATCCCGAAGTGCA
This sequence comes from Paenibacillus sp. PvP094, assembly GCF_040546835.1. Classification (NCBI taxonomy): domain Bacteria; kingdom Bacillati; phylum Bacillota; class Bacilli; order Caryophanales; family Paenibacillaceae; genus Paenibacillus; species Paenibacillus sp. PvP094. The sequence continues at coordinate 5,379,326 of NZ_JBEPOM010000001.1, forward strand.
CTCATTCTTGCTTGCTTCAAGCCATCTATTGAACCGAAATAGTCCCATTTGTATCTGTCACGCACCTGTTCCAATTGCTCGATGGTATGTTCGACGTCTTGCTGCCCTTTCAGTTCCAATTTGTCGATTTCGTGTTCGTATGCAATATCTGCTGCCATGGAATTTACGCCATGCCTGCGGGCAAGGCTGCTAAATGAACAAGCCCCACCCGGACAATCTAGAATGGATCTGCCACGGAGATCTTCTGCTGTAAGGTTGAACATTGACATATATTCCTCATACGTTCGTCCAATGAAAATAATCTTCTCCAGTTCAAGACCTAGACTCTTGTTCTGTTGCTGCTCTTCTCTACTCATCTCGTCTCAGCTCACTTTCCTGTTATTCCATTAATCGTTCGGGAAAACCAGACCAATCTGCTTGCGGATTTGATCCATGACCTGCATCGTTTCATAGGAACGTTCATAGCTGTTCTGCTCGGATTCCTGTTTCCCCTGCTGAACGAGGTTAACGAATTCCTCCACCTCGTAATACATGGCTGGATAGGTCTGCTCGGCTGTCAACAGTTCAACCGTACCGTCATTGTATCGTATTTCCGCATGTTCGGGGGATCCGATTTTATCAATGATAATGCTGCCGCGCTCTCCCATAATTTCACTTGGCACATGAGAGTTGGAGATCTTGGAGTAAGTCACCACGGCTTCCATCCCATCGTAGCCAAGAAGTACACTGCCCTGTCCGTCGACACCTGAATCCAGCATGATGGCCTGAGCTTGAACCTGATTTGGTGCACCAAACAAGGTGATTAGCGGGTACAGACAGTACACCCCAAGATCCATTAATGCTCCGTTTGCAAATTCTGGCTTGAATGCATTGAGCACAACTCCCTCTTTGTACTTGTCGTAACGGGATGAATACTGACAGTACCCCGCGATATATTTGCGCACAGGTCCAATTTTGTGCAGGTGGGCCTGTACCATTTTGAAGGTGGGAGCCAGCGTTGACTTCATCGCTTCCATTAGCAAAACGTTGTTATCGCGAGCTGTGTTAATCACATGAGAAACCTCTGCAGCATTGGCTGCAAGTGGCTTCTCGCATAATACATGCTTGCCATTTCTCAGAAACAGCGCCGTCTGATCAGCATGATATGTATTGGGTGTAGCAATGTAGACCGCATCAATCGTGTCACTCGCTGCCATGTCCTCCAGGTCAGTGAATCGATGCTTGGCATTATATTGATCTGCAAATGCATTCGCCTTGTCCTCTGTCCGTGAGTAGACAGCTGTCAATTCAAATCCCTTCACATGTGATGCAGCTTCAAGAAGCCGTTCTGTAATCCAGTTAGTACCTACAACTCCGAAACGAACCATTATTACCTACCTCTTTCGTGAATGAATTTCGCATGTACATCATCCTGCTCATTGTAGCATATTTCATTCCCTTGAACGGAAAGGATAGTTGTCTGCTTGCCATTGAGATCTTGCTATTTCATGCGAGAATTGGTTGAACATCTTTTATACAAGGGTATAATGTGTCGTGAGGTGATCCCTATGAAGCTTCCGGATAAACAAGAGTTCCCTTCTTTTTCATTAGATGAAACGCAATGGACTGCCATTATCAGCAATGATGCCTCCTATGACGGGAAATTTTATTATGGTGTCAGGACGACAGGTATTTTTTGCCGACCTTCATGCAAATCCAAAGATCCGAAATACGAAAATGTACTGGGTTTCCATCATCCTGAAGATGCACTGGTACAAGGATTCAGACCATGCAAACGCTGCAAACCTACAGGACAGCGTGTTCCTGATCAGGAATGGGTTTCCGTTGTAACGAACTACATTAACCATCATTATTCAGAATCTCTTACTCTGGATATTCTTGCCCAGATCAGCCATGGTAGCCCGTATCATCTGCATCGTGTGTTCAAGCGGATTACGGGCATAACTCCGGTGCAATATATTCAGAACACACGGATGACCGAAGCGAAAAAATTGCTTGTGAGCACTACACTCTCGATTTCGGATATCGGTCGCCAAGTAGGCATCACTAATCCGGCCTATTTCAGTGCCGTGTTTCGCAAGCTTACAGGGCAGAGACCTGCTCATTACCGGGAACAGGAGCAACACCAATGAAGAAGACCCAATATTTATATAAAACACCAAAGACTCTGTTGAACAAAGGGACCGGTTTCCTTAACGGATATACTCACACGCTAAATCCCTATACAGGCTGTGCCTTTGGATGCTCTTACTGTTACGTCAGGCAAATGCCCGTTTCTTTATTCCGCAAGCAGGATTGGGGAAGCTGGGTTGATGTGAAGCAGGAAGCCGCCAGCGTACTTGCCAAAGAGTTGAAACGTGCACGCTCCAAAGGTAAAGTGACGATATTTATGTCATCCAGTACCGATCCATATCAGCCTGTCGAATATAAGGAGCAAATTACCCGTTCACTGCTCGAAGTGATGATACAGTATCCTCCGGATTTCATTCTGGTTCAAACCCGCAGTCCTCTCGTTACACGGGATATGGACCTGCTGCAGCAATTAGGTGACCGTGTGCGTGTCAGCATGACGATTGAGACGGATCGGGATGATATTCGCAAACACTTTAGTCCGGCTGCACCACCCATTCCCGGTAGATTACATGCATTGGAAAAACTAAGGGATGCAGGTATAGCTACTCAGGTTGCGATTGCCCCTGTACTTCCGAGCAGCGATAACTTTCCTTCCCTCCTTCGGCCTCTGGTTCAACGTATATGTATCGATGATTACTTCATGGGCGATGGCAGTCAAGGGAAACGCACGCGCAGATTGGGCATGGAGTCGCTCTATCAGGAGTTAGGCGTAGAAGACTGGTATCAACCTGAGGCCTATCAGATCGTCGAGGAACGGATGAGAGAGCATTTTGCGGAACATGAGATCTGGATCAGTCAGACGGGATTTGAGCCTTAAATGTGGTTTATACGATCAATTTGTAAGATCAAAACAAACGAAGAGCCCTGCTTCCTTGAGCGGAAGACAGGGCTGCTTGTATTTGTATTAGCATGCTGCATATAAAAATTATTGATCAAGGCTATATAGTGCCAAACCTTCTGGCAGAGCGGAAGGACGCTGACAGGTGCTTCTCATTTTATAGAAAGTCTGCTCATCGGAAGAGTCATGGAATGCCCACATCGCTTCAAGAACATGGTAGGCAAGCTCTCCGCTCGCTCGGTGAGCGCGGCCGCTGTTAGCAGCATACGCCATATCAGCTACACCAATCCCGCGTGTATTTTCCTGATAGCCCGGAAGAAGAGGAACCTCCGTCCACTCCTGTTCACCCAGCAAACGGTAACGTACAGGGCCGCCAAATGTGTTAGGATCGGGTACCTGCAGCGTGCCGTGCGTGCCATAGATCTCAATCGGTGGCAGTGCGCTTCCCCCAAAAACATCAAAGCTCGTAATCAGCGTGCCAATGGCACCCTGCTCGAACTGCAATAATCCTGCCACATGCGTTGGAATATCAACGGGGATGGTTTGACCTCTCTTTTTCTCACTTGTGATTGTACGCTCTTCCATCGCTTTGCCTGTCATGCCAGCAATGGAGCTGATCGGACCCAGCAGCTGCACTAATGCTGTCAGATAGTAAGGACCCATATCGAACATCGGTCCGCCGCCTGAAGCGTAGTAGAATTCCGGATCAGGATGCCAATGTTCATGTCCTCGGCTCATCATGAAAGCCGTAGCAGCTACAGGTTTGCCAATAACGCCATCTTCAACCAGTTTGAGTGAGGTCTGAATGCCTGATCCGAAGAAAGTTTCAGGTGCGCAGCCTACCAGCAATCCTTTGCGCTTGGCTGTTTCCAGAACAGCCTGCCCTTCCTCGCGTGTAACGGCGAGTGGTTTTTCGACGTAGACGTGTTTCCCCGCTTCAAGAGAGCGTAAACATACATCTGCGTGGACAGCAGGAATCGTTAAATTGATGATCAGTTCAATCTCCGGATTGGCCAACATCTCATCAACCGTGTATACATTCGGAACGTTATAGGCTGCTGCCTGCTCTTCAGCCCTCTTGCGGTCAATATCCGCCACGGCAACCAGATCTAAGATTTCGAATCGGTGACAGTTTTCCATATAAATACTGCTGATTTTACCACAGCCAATAATGCCTACTTTCATTGTTTTCATGCAGGTGGGCTCCCTTCAAACGGATCGGAATTGTAGAATGCTGGTCAAAATGTGCTCATGTACGTATGTCCCTTGGTTTATCACAAAAAGTAACGGAAATTAAGTTTGGTTATCGGCCATGCCTGTGTACACTTCAGCTTTTTGGCCTGTTGTATTATTGGCAACCGCTTTGCCTGCTGCAGCCCATTTGAAGCCACTGCGCATCATTTCGGTGACTTGCTGCATCTCTACAATATCCGCATGATGACCAAGCGAGTTGTAGTACACACGGCCAGCACCCCAACGCTTCGTCCATACAACCGGCATATCCACTGGCCCATTCGCTGAATGGGGACCTTCCACGACCGGGAAACGAGTTGTTGCCAGTACTTCAACCGCAGGGTCAACGTGCAGGTAGTATTGCTCGCTTTTCACCTGAAAATCTTCAATGTGGTCCAGCAGCGGACTTGAACCGCGTTTGATGTTTACCGTATACTCGACGCCATCATTGCCCGGGTGTGCAACCCATTGACCGCCAGTCATGAACTGCCAATCGACATTGTTCCGGAACGCATCACACATCCCGCCGTGAATACCCGCGAGCCCAACGCCGCTCTGAACGGCAGCCGATACATTGTTGACCAGTTCCTGTTCAATCTGTCCCATCGTCCACAGAGGGACGATCAGATCGAGTCCCAGCAGTTTGTCGGCATCTGCATAGGCTTCCAATGTGTTCGAGACCTCGACCTCAAACTGTTCTTCCTTCAAAATGCGCTCAAAAATCGCTGCTACCTGCTCCGGTTCATGTCCATCCCAGCCGCCCCATACAATAAGTGCCTTACTCATCGCTTTATCACTCGCTTTCGGATAGTTTTTATAGATCCTGCCTGTGTATCGCTATCACGCTGATCATTTGACTTCTCTCATTTCAAATTCTCTAGCATGTATAAACAGCTAAACTTTGCTTACATCTCATCAAGGGAAACCCAGCGCCGTTCTGTTACAGAACGTTCTACGGCTTCGAGCACAGCCTGGCAGGCAACACCATCATGGAAACTTGGTGAAGGCTGACGCCCTTCCGAGATGGCTGTAACCAGCTCCAGCATCTCGTGTGTAAAGGTATGCTCAAATCCGATGGTATGTCCTGCTGGCCACCAGGCCTCGGCATACTTATGCGCCGGATCTGTAGCCAGAACACGCCGGAATCCCTGAACGTCATCTTCATCTTTCGTAAAATACACTTCCAGTTCATTCATTCGTTCAAAGTCAAACCGGACACTGCCCAGGCTGCCGTTGATCTCGAATGAATTTGTGCTGCGGTGACCTGCTGCAAAGCGTGTAGCCTCGAAGCTGCCAAGCGCTCCGCCAGCAAACCTGGCCAGGAACAATGTCGCATCATCCACTGTCACTTCGCCCTTCGGTGCGTCCGCATTCGAGCTGCCTTTGGCACTAAGTCCAGTCATTTCGGAAGCAAGCGGCCGTTCCTTAATGAACGTCTCACTCATTCCGATGACTTCTTGGAACTCCCCAACAAGAAAGCGTGCGAGATCAATTAAGTGTGCACCCAGATCGCCGTGCGATCCCGAGCCAGCCACTTCCTTTTGCAAGCGCCAGACAAGCGGGAATGATGGATCCATGATCCAGTCCTGCAGGAAAAATGCGCGGAAGTGATAGATCTTACCCAGGCGTCCGCTCTGAACCAATTCCTTGGCAAGCTGCACAGCCGGGGAGAAGCGATAGTTGAATCCAACCATGTGGGCAACACCAGCATCTTCTGCTGCTTGAAGCATCTCTCTCGAATCGGCAAGCGACAAGGCCAGCGGTTTCTCACAGAACAAGTGTTTACCCTGACGGGCTGCTTCCAGTGCAATCTCCTTATGTGCATCACTCGGAGCGTTAATATCAATCAGATCAATATCATCGCGCTGTACCAATTCACGCCAGTCGGTTACACTTTCGGACCAGCCGAACTGGTTCGCTGCTTCCTGGACACCTTTTTCATTCCGGCCGCAGATAACCGCCATTTCAGGCTGTAGCGGTGCTGACGGGAAAAACATGGGCAAACTGCGATAAGCATTGCTATGGGCCTTCCCCATAAACTTGTATCCTACCATTCCGACACGTAGACGTTGTGACATGTTCTTTTCCTCCTTTGGAATCTAAAATCATGCTCTATGCTACTTACGAATCGATGAAGCCCTGACGATTAACTCTGCAGGCAATAACTCTCTGTGCCACTCCGATGAAAAATCTGAATCCTTAGTTGAAGCGCTTCCATCCAGAGAACCATGTATGAGTTTGGATGCGGCCAGTTCACCCATTTCATAAAAAGGTACCCTGACGCTGGTTAGCGGAGGCACGGCCATCTCTGCAGCATCGGAGTCGTCATACCCGACAAAAGCCGGGAAATCCTCCACCCTAATCCCGCGCTCACGCAAACCGTGCATAACACCAATAGCCATACGGTCGTTGGCAGCAAATACGGCGTCGATCTCGTCAAGCCTTGCCGCAATCGTGGCTGCAGCCTCCACACCGCTTCTTCTGCTGTAATTCCCTTCAAGCAGCAGGCTGGGATCCAGCTCCATTCCGGCTTCCTGCAAACCAACGCGAACACCTTGCAGCCGCTCCTGACTGTTGGAATAACTGTCCGGACCGTTGAGAAATGCAATATTTCGGTAACCCTGATCGGTAAGGTGACGAATGGCGAGCCGACTGCCTTCCACATGATCAGCATCCACTTCCAGAAAGGCCTCTCCTGCAAAGTGTTGATTCATGACGCAAAAAGGATGACCTTCCTCTTGCAGCTGCTGCATCGCTGCCAGTTCCCCAAGGTCGTCTCTGGCCCCAAGAATAATGCAGGCGTCCACTTTTTGACGTCGGAACAGGTCGGCATAATTCATGACTTCACCTGGTGATCTGAACATGACCAGCAGATCCATACCGCTGTCTCTGGCCTTATTACCAATACCACTTAGCATTTCCGAGAAAAAATAAGCAGAAAACAAATGCGCCTTCGGAACATAAGGCAAAACAACCCCGAGGTTGCCGCTTTTGCTTCTGGCGAAGCTGCGTGCAAGGGCACTCGGCACATACCCCAGCTTCTGGGAAGCTTCCAACACTTTGCGCCTTGTCTCCTCTTTGATCGGACCAACCCCGTTAAGAACCCGAGAGACCGTAGCTTCGGAGACTCCTGCCAAGTCAGCGACCTCTTTGCGGGATGCCACGAATTTCACCCCCTTACGTCCTTTAAATACGATACTATTTGTAGAAGATTATTTTTATGTACGCGCGTACATTTTCTCATGTGTTGTAACCGTTGTCAATGCTTTTAACATAAAACAGGAAGAGGATCTCTATTAGCAGATTCCCTTCCTGTTTGATAAATCTACGAGCACAAATCTTGTCCTAGGAATGATGGATGATTCTAATAGATAACCTATGGTTTGGCAGTGACTTTTAGACCTTTAAAGCGCCGTTTTGTCTAAGTCAACACACTCTGATTCACCGATGATTGGCTAAACTCTGCCTGTTCTACTATTTTAGCCGGGCTTTGGATACGGTCTGAGGGTTCCGGCGTAGCTTGCAGTTTCCGTACCTTGTGAAGCACTTCCTTGTTGGGCAGGAAATGCACGGAGCGAATGTAACGGATCGTTTTGGTTTTGGCACGCATGACAATGGAATCTGTCTCGGCACGGTCATCTGCAAGATAACGCACACCGCCCAATATCTCTCCTGGCGTTACACCGGTTGCAGCGAAAATGACATCTTCGGTACCGATCATGTCCTGCATCGTTAAGACTTTGTAAGGATTATCAATGCCCATCTGCAGGCATCGCTGGAACTCGTCTGCATTGGCAGGCATTAAGCGGCCTTGTATTTCGCCTCCCAGGCAAGAGAGTGCTGCTGCAGCCAGCACGCCTTCAGGAGCTCCGCCAGAACCAACGTATAAGTCAATGCCCGCCTCAGGGAATGCAGGCGCCATGGCACCCGCTACATCGCCGTCACTGAGGAACTTGATCCGTACGCCAACCTTGCGCAGCGTTTTAATCGTGCTCTCATGCCGTGTACGGTCTAGGATCATGACAGTCAGATCCGAAATGTTTTTGTTCAGTGCGGCAGCTGCTTTCTCTAGCGTAACCTCAACCGGGTCTTCGATGCTGACCTTGCCGACCAGTGCCGGACCTACAGCCAGTTTCTCCATATACATATCCGGTGCATGGAGCAGGTTTCCTTTTCCCGCCACTGCAATAACCGATAAAGCGTTGTTCAGTCCCTTGGCCACAATTTCTGTACCTTCAAGAGGATCTACAGCAACGTCTACTTCAGGTCCTTCAGCGTTACCCACTTCCTCGCCGATGTACAACATGGGTGCTTCGTCCATTTCTCCTTCACCGATTACCACCGTGCCGCGAATGGACACGGAATCGAACATGGCGCGCATGGCCAAAGTAGCCGCTTCATCTGCACTGTTCTTGTCACCTCGTCCCATCCAGGGGGCTGAAGCTAACGCAGCCAATTCTGTTACTCGGACAATTTCCAACGCCAGTTCGCGTTCCATTTTTCCCACTTCCTTTCCAGTTTTCAACAGCATACATGGAAAGTACTCCCAAATCCATCGCAAATCCATATGAAAATGATCTATAATCAGCTAAGGATCATTTTTTGGAATTAACCCCTTTCTCTTTTAAGGAGCTAATTCTTATCATTTTCCAACGATATTGAGTTGGTTCTTTGAAAGATAACCTGCAGGGTAATTCCAACTTTGATTTCAGCAGCGTGCCTTTTAGCTATTAAGAACACGAGAATGATGAATATTAAAAGAAACATTTGTTTACGCATTCAAAACTTCTTCAAACAACATACAATCGATAAATTCGTGATGTTTTTTTAGAGTGGTCTTATTTTTTTATCAAGATTCGAAAACGATTATAATTCTACCCTATCCAGTAAGTAAAGAAGCGGAAAATCCATGAGAGTAGGTTATATTTATTTCATAATTTTGAGTTGAAATTTAAATATGTTGGTAGATGTTGGTTCAACTATTTTATTCTTCAATATAGATGAGGCTTATGGAGGTTATCGAAAATAATAAGTTTACATAATATTTATTACGTTTATCCATAAAATAAAGACCGGACGTGATGGAATTGAGAACTCCCTTCACGCCCGGTTTTTTATTCGTTTGATATTAAAATATAATGAGCTGATCACTCACCTGTACCTCATGGCTAAGTAGCCTTCGTTTCCTCACAACCCTCACTTGCCTTACATACTGCTCTTATAATTCCTCCATATCCGGTGCAGCGGCACAGATTACCGCATAATCCCGTTTCGATCTGTTCCTGTGTAGGCTGGGGATGATGATCGAGCAGTGCCTTCGTGGCAATGACCATACCTGGTGTACAATAACCGCATTGAAACCCGCCCTCTTCTACAAAGGCCTGCTGTATCGGATGCAGACTCCCTTCCCGCTCACCGTGTAGCCCTTCAATGGTCGTAATTTCACTTCCTTCACATTGATAAGCCATAATCAGGCAGGAGTTGACCGGTTCTCCATCCATAAGCACCATGCATGCACCGCAGCGTCCAACTTCACAGGACACCTTGGTTCCGGTCAGGTTCAAATGAGTCCGAAGCACATCCACCAGCCGGGTCGTTTGAGCAATGTTAAGTACCTTCTCTTCCCCATTCACTACTGCTGACCAGATGTTACTAAGCGGCTTGCTCATGAGGGACTCACCCCTTCCTGTAAAGGTACATGTAGGGATTGAACCAGTTGTTCACGCGGAACGGGCAATCGGTTCACCCACACCCCGGTAGCCTGATGAATTGCTGCAGTGATTGCTGGAGCGAGTGCCACAGAACCAATCTCGCCAATCCCTCTCGGTCCAAAAGGATCCCCTTCGGGAAGGTCTTCAATAGCCTCAACCTCGAGATTGGTATGGATATCCCGAATCGTTGGAATCAAATACGTATCCAGATTGGTAGTAAGATATCGACTATCCTGCATGACAGCATCCTCCGTTAACGTAAACCCGAGTGCCATCACACTTCCACCTTCGATCTGTCCAATGAAGCCCATCGGATTAATGACGGGTCCCGCGGCTACCACATGACGTGTATCGAGCAATTTGGCTTCTCCGGTTAACGTGTTCACTTCTACCTCTGCGGCAACCGCCGCATACGTATATAGATAGTGTCCGCCCACGACATGGTCAGGCGTGGTTGGATAATCGAAATGAGTATCAAATACCCATTCTTCCGCTGTGCCCTGGCCCGCCAAATCTGAGTAGGCAGTAACAAACCCCAATGATTTCGTCTCTACATCAGTACTAGGCAGTTGGCCTTTACGCCATACACCGCCAGGTCCTGTCACCAGTTCATCAGTCGGAATACCCGACAAGGCCGAAGCTGCCGATAGGATTCTGGAACGGAAAGGGGTCTGCAATCGCTGCAAAGCCATCCAGGCCATCGTTGTGGAACGCGAAGCGGTGCTTGAGCCACTGTGAGGAACCCGATCCGTATCGCCAATGATGATATTTAAATCCGAAGTACTGCATTGAAACAGATCGCAGAGCATGATCTCCAATGTAGCGATCAATCCCTGACCAAATTCTTCGTAACTGAAAGCCACTTCTATTTTCCCTTCCGAATTAAGGGATAAGCGGCCTCCTGCCGGGTCGGGAATCCCGTAACCCAATCCGGCACCATGCATGGCAATAGCAGCACCTACGCCTCGCTTAATCCATGGAGGCAGAGAAGGATCTGCCTGGGGATGCTGATGCCTTTGCCATAATTCAGAACGATCCATGGCTTCCCATACTTGCGACAGTCCGTCTGTAGTCAGAATTCTCTGATTTAACGGACCAGGGTCAGCCTTTTCCCTCATGTTCCGTCTGCGAAACTCCCATGGGTCCATATTCATGATCTCAGCGAGTCGATCCATTTGGCCTTCCACTGCAAAGATAGCCTGATTCCCACCAAATCCGCGAAATTCACCTGATAACCCATTGTTGGTATACACGGACAAGCCTTCTACATCCACATTGGGGATGGAGTAAGGACCTAGACAATGCTCCGTGCAGAAGTTCAGCACAGGCGCTCCAAGCGTGGCGTACGCTCCTGTATCTGCCGTAATGCGAACCCGGTGAGCTTGAATGATGCCTTCGCGGCTGATTCCTGTCTGCATCTCAATTTTCATCGGATGCCGCTTCAGACCTGCACGAACGGATTCTTTGCGGGAATTGTGCATTTTCACGGGACGTCCGCAGGTCAATGCAAGAAGAGCACCATAAGGCTGCACGTTTAGTTCGTCCTTCCCTCCAAAAGAACCGCCAATGGGAGACGACACGACACGGATGTCATCCTCGGGACAACCGATAATCCGTGCCAGCTGCATCCGGTCCTTGTACCCGTGCTGCGTGGCAGCGTAGACATTAAGCCTTCCATCGTCATCCGGTACAAACAGACCGCCTTCTGTCTCCATATAAGCGTGCATTTGACGAGGTGTATAGTACGTTTCCGTGACAATATGTTCACATGCCGCAAAAGCCTGCTCCACATTCCCGCGTTTAATTTCGGTGCGATGCAGTACATTGCCCGGTCCATGTGGATGCAGTTCCGGTGCGTCCGGAGCGAGAGCTGCATCCGTGCTGTCCAGCGGGGTAAGCTCCTCATACTCCACTTGAATTGCACTGAGTGCCAGCGCTGCACGTTCCGGGGAATCCGCAGCTACTGCCGCAAGGGCATCCCCGACATAACGTACAACATCCTCGCAAAATACAGGCTGGTCAGGCGTTGCAATTCCAAAACGATTCAGGCCGGGTACGTCTTTGGAGGTAAGGACAGCATACACTCCCTCCATGGCCTCTGCTTCTGTAGTATCTATAGATAGAATGCGAGCATAAGGATAGGTGCTGCGCAGAACTCTTCCATGAAGCATTCCGGGTAGAGTCATATCCGTCAGATACTGGAGTTGTCCTGTTACCTTCGGAATTCCGTCCGGTCTCAAGTGCCACCGTTTTCCGCTATGTTTCCGATTCAGCAGCATGGTCTCTCTCCCCTTTTCTTGATCAAGATTTGAATCAACGGTATAGTGCTTCCCACAGTCCAGCCCCCAGCAAATTACCAGCAGTCTGCTTGCGGTACTCTTCAGTTGCAAAGACATCGCCATAGGTCACAAATTCCTCAGAGGCAGTCCTTCCTAGCGGCTCTGCTTGCATAAGCGAAGCTTCTTCGCGAAGCAGCAGCTGTTCCGACGCAGGTAACCGCATGGCCACACCTGACCCTCCGCCTGCTGCTATCGCAACCTTATTCCAACGACCATCTGGATCAATCTCTCCACGAAAAGCAATGGTTACCAGAGATGCGCTAAACGTCTCTCGCCTGCCCAGCTTGCGGTAAAATGCAATCTCTCTCGCGTCAGTTGCTTGGTTCTTGAGATTGGAGACAGGCAGCTTATCCAGCGGGATCTGGATCGAGATTAACACGTCACTTGGATTGCGACTGCCGTCACGTCCCCCTTTCAACCAGGAGTCTAGTGTACGGATTTCCAACCCTGCGTCCGTCATCCACTGCAGTTCTGCGTTGTATGCGAGCAATGCGGGTAACGTATCTCCGACTCCTGATACAATGTTGCCGCCAATTGTCGCTACATTGCGAATGGATGGCGCAGCTATCGTTTTCACAGCCTCTTGTAATAACGATAGATGATGAAGTAATTCGTCAGTAATACATCTATTCAATCGGGTCAGGGCCCCGATCACAATTCGATCTCCATCTATATATACGTCACTTGTTCCTGGAATACGTGCCAGACTGATCATATGCTCCGGTGAAGGTACAAGACCGCCTTCCCACTGGGTCCGCAGCAATGTTGCGCCTGCAGCGTAGCAGAAGCTTCCGTTCAACCTGTTCCTCAACATCCGGAGTTCTTCCAGATCTTCCGGCTGCCATACCGATGGCATCGCTCCTGACCCATATGCTGGTATTACCATCGTTCCATCCCCTCTCTCTTATAAGCACGATATAGGACGCTGGATTCAATCCGTATAGGCGCTGACTGTTAAAGATAATTCATCCTACAGGATCCAGATAATTCTTCAAATCATATGAGACTAAAGGGTTAGCGTCAATTAGCTTCACATCGATTTGGATAAATGTATAAATACGATCCGCGTTTTGTGCTTCATGCATGATAGGAGTAACCATACCTAACACTGCTCTTCGCTTGGAATGATATAAACGACACAAAAAGGCCAACCAAACGAACTGGATGACCTGTTTATGTTAAGAGAGCAGAGATAAGTAGATAACCTACGACTACGTTGTATTCAATTGAGGGGGCATGTTATTGGGTCGAAGTTACTTCATTTGAGCTGATTTATTTACATAATCCATAATGCGTTTCAGTTCAGCCTCCGTATCAGCATCCCAGAAACAAAAGTCAGGCAAGTTTACCTCAGTTCCAGAGAAGGTGTCATTACGCATAATCTTCCGCGCACCCTCATCTCCGACAAGAGCAAGGAGGTGATCAAACATATGAGAGCGAAAGGCAACAGGAGGCTTCCGCCCCTGGCCGTCCGCAGCAGCTGCATAATCAGACTGTTTGTTCAATGCAAGTGCTGCCGAAACCTGGTTAATATCCTGCGCCCTTATTAAAGGCTGGTCCGCCAAAAGAATCATTACACCTTCTGCCCCGTATTCCTTGGCTTCCTTGAGACCACATTGAAGCGATGCGGCCATACCAGAAGAGTATTCTGTACTGAGAGCAATTTGGAGCTTAGTCTCGCTCCTATAGTTAGCTGAGGATACTGATGCGTGGAGTACATTTTCGGGGAGCCATTCCAAGGAATCCTCCGGTTTCACCACACAGATGACCTGTTCCAATTCAGAATCGAGTGCCGCTTGAAGTGACCAGGCCGACAAAGCTCTCCCATCCGGCATAGTCACTGCTAATTTATCTCGGCCAAGACGGGTACTCTTACCTGCGGCGAGCAGAATGCCCGTCAATCGCATGCGTACTCCCCCTTTGAGCAGAGCAGTTTTCAGTTCCAGCAGCGCGCTTGCACGCAATCAGTTCAGCAGCAACGCTAATGGCGATTTCTTCTGGTCCATCTGCCCCGATACTGAGACCTACGGGAGAATGGAGATTCGGTAGCGGTGGTAAATCATTCAATAGTCGTGCTGTCCGTGTTTTGGAACCCATAATACCGAGATAAGCATACTCACTTCCCGACAGCAGCTCCAAGAATTCACGTTCACGCGGGAACTGATGACTCATCAGTATGAGGAAATCTCCACGTCGTATATTCAGCACAGGCATGATTTCAGCGGGAAAACCAGGAACGAGATCTGCATCCGGAAACCGGTCGGACGTACACAGACCCTCTCTCCAATCCGCAATGATGACATGAAATCCAGATACCCTCGCAAGCCTGGCAACAGGTATGGCATCATTTCCCGCCCCGATTATAATAAGTCGCGGTTTAGGAGTATATATGGTCGTTATTCGTAAAGGCAGATTCCAGTTCTCTGACTCAGTTGATTTTACGTCCTTATCGATTTCTGTCCTGTATGAATCGAAAGACATACGAGTTACGTCTATGGAAGGAACAAGGTTCCTATCGATTGAATCAACTCGATGCCATTCATATTGAACAAGGGAATAGTTATGCTGAAAGTAACGGGTAAACTCCGCCGCTGAACCAGATTTGAAACAAGCGTGCATCTCAGTTAATGCACTTCGCAGTTCGCCGCAGACAGGTTCCAGCAGGACGACGACCAATCCTCCGCAGCCAATCGTTTCTCCCCAAGAGAGATCATCTTCAGGGCGCATGTCGTATTCGGCAAATGCCATGTGTCCCGTGTCCAGTACTTGTTTTACACGTGCTTGCAGATCACTCTCGAGACATCCCGGGCTGATGCTGCCATACATTCTGCCATCTTCGGTCAAGAGCATAGAGACTCCCTGCTTACGGTAAGCATGACCTTCCACCTTGACCGCCGTTGCAAGTACACAGCGGGGCTCACCTGCTGCAATTGCACACAGATCATGCATTTCCATATTCGTCTCCACCTTTCCGAAAAGTCTTCTGCGAGCAGCAGTTATACAACATTTCCCTCTGAAAATAACCTAACTCAAATTCTCTTCATCAAACGTGCAATGCTCTTATCCGATTCGCGAAGCACGATGCCACGGTCAATGGTCTGAATCTTGCGGTTTTTGAGCACAATGCTTCCATCAATAATAACCGTGTCCACACAGCTCCGAGTCGCGGAGTACACCACGCGGGAATAAACATCTGTCTCATACGAAGGATAGGTATGGAAATCATCCAGATCCAACAACACCATGTCTGCCTTTTTGCCCACTTCCAGACTTCCAATTTCCTTCGACAGCCCAAGCACTTCGGCACCACCCATCGTTGCCATGCGCAGAACCGTGCGTGCATCCATGATCGTAGGCCCATGAGGAACCTTTTGAATTAATGCTGTCAGACGCATTTCCTGAAACATATCCAGGTTGTTGTTGCATGGTGCGCCGTCCGCACCGATTCCCACCGCAATCTGGCGGTTAAGCAGGTCAGGAATTTCCGCTATACCCGATGACAATTTCATATTTGAGCCGGGGCAGTGGGTAACTTTTACCCCTCGCTTGCGAATGATTTCCTTCTCTTCTTCACTAAGCCAGACACAATGTGCAAGGACGAGACGTGGGGTTGCCAGACCGATATGATCCAGATAGACAATGTTACGCATTCCGCGTTCATGTTCGACCAGTTCAATCTCGCCACGATTCTCCGATGCATGCGTATGCACCTTCACATGATACTTGTTCGATAGATCACGTACTTCAACAAGCAGCTCCTCTGTACAGGAAACGACGAATCGCGGACAAAACGCATATTGAATGCGTCCGCCCCCGAAACCATTCCATTTCTCAAGCAAATCAACACTTTGCTGCAGCGAGGTTGCCGTATTTTCACGCAGCGGTTCAGGCACTTCGTCGCCGTGGTCCATCATGACCTTGCCAGATATCACCCGAATGCCGCTCTGTGCCATTGCCTGAAAAGCCGAATCCGTGTGATGCACCGTCTCCATATCCAAAATGGTCGTGGTTCCACTCGAAATCAGTTCGCCCAGCCCAAGCATCGCCGAATAATAGACAGATTCCTCATCATGCGCTGCCTCCAGTGGCCAGATTCGTTGACGAAGCCAATCCATGAGCTCCAGGTCGTCCGCACGCCCGCGAAAGAGTGTCTGGCACAAATGAATATGTGTCTGAATAAAGCCTGGCAGCAGAACTTTGCCACGGGCATCAATAACCTGATCAGCCTGAACGTCGATATGCTCGGCAATCTCTTTGATTTTGTTATCCTCGATCAGCAGATCCCCTGTAAATATATCTTCTTCCGCATTCATCGTGACAAGCTGTGCACCCTTCAGCAGGATCGTTCCCATGATAATCTCCCCTATCGTATCTATGTCTTTTTTTACGCTATTTTCATGAGAAACCAAAACCAATCCAAGCAGCAACCAAGCGTGGTTACCATCCGATGGCCATGCCATCTCCTCTGGGATCGGCAGCTCCGCTAATCATGCCATCCTCACGGATGACAATCCCTTGCGACTGACCCATAATGTCATCCCATGGAGCTCTGATCTCTACGTTATGTCCCCAGTGAGCCAGCGTCTCGCATACGTCATCATGATAGCGATTCTCTACCCGCATCGTGTCGCCTTCTTCACCCCACGTCCGTCCGTAGACCCAGCGTGGCAGACCAATTGCTTCCTGAATGGTCAGACCATAGTCCAGAACGCCAGTAAGTACGGATAACTGCGTCTGAGGCTGCCCTTCTCCGCCTTGTGTACCCAGAAGCATATAAGGCTTCCCATTGCGGGTAACAAGACCAGGCATGAGCGTATGAAAAGAGCGTTTATTGGGTTCAAGCACATTCGCATCTGTCGAATCAAGAGAGAAAAAGGACCCTCTATTTTGCATAATTACGCCAGTATCTCCCGGAACGTAGGCTGCGCCAAAATCAAAGTACAGACTTTGAATAAACGAGACGGCGTTGCCTTCCTGATCGACTACAGCAGCGTAGGCAGTATCCTGCCCGATCGTTTTGGACAAGAAGGGCTGTGCTACTGGAGGTGCAGATTGGATCTCATTCCATAACTCATCCCCGTAAGTCTTCGATAACAATTGATTCAAGGGGATTTCGCGAAAGTCAGGATCAGTGAGGTACCGGTCACGATCACGAAATGCCTTTTTCACCACTTCGGCCATCAGATGGTAGAACTCCGGCGAAGTCCGACCTACGGAAGAGAGATCTATGTGTTCGAGCATATTTAACATCATCAATATCGAGAATCCCTGCGAGTTGGGCGGCATTTGATGCACTTGATAACCCCGGTATTCCGTGCTGACAGGCTTTACCCATTCTCCCTTGTGTGCTGCAAAGTCCTGAGGTGCCAGCATGCCGCCATCTTCTCGAATCGCTGAAGTCAGACGATCTGCAAGCTCTCCTGTATAAAAAGAATCCCGTCCTCCCGCCTGAATCAGGCGAATGGAAGCAGCCAGTTCGGTCTGGACGAGCAGCTCACCTTCCTGAAGCAATGTGCCGTAAGGGGCAAATACCGCTCGCAGCGGCGAATGCCCCATAATGAAATCTTCATCCCGTTCCAGCCACAGACGCAGATTGCGCGATACCGGACACCCCTTCTCCGCGTACTGCACGGCTGGTTCAAGCAGTTGCTCCCATGGTAATCTCCCGTAGCGAGACCACACTTCCCACCATGCATCCACCATTCCAGGAACCGTTATCGCGCTGAGCACGCCGCGTTGGGGAATGGCATTCATGCCCATTGCTTTGAACGTATCGGCATGAATACCTGCTGCCGAGCGGCCGCTTCCGTTATAAGCGGTAATCTCACCGCTTGCTCCATCGTGAATGAGGAAAAAGGCATCTCCCCCAAGTCCAGTCATGTGCGGATAAACTACGCCCAGTGCTGCGCTCACCGCAACAGCCGCATCATAAGCGTTACCACCCTTCTGGAGAATTGAGCTTCCAACCGCACTCGCCAGATAATGTGGTGAGGTGACCATCACCTCTCTGGACACGGGCATCTGATTTAACATAAGGCTTCCTCCTTTCCAGCGTACACGTCGAGTGCTGCCTGCACTGCCTCACCCGCAGGTAGCCCGTGGCGATGACGGAGCAGAACCGCCTCCAGTGCACCAAGCACATGCAGTACGTTTTTGCGCTGACAGCTGAAGCCCATCGTTCCAATTCGCCAGATTTTCCCCTTAAGAGGACCAAATGAACTCGCAATTTCGATGCCGAAATCATGTAGAAGCATGCTTCGTACCGATTCGCCATCGATCCCTTCCGGAATATGGATACACGTCACTACCGGAAGTTTGCTGGACATGTCTCCATAAATTTGAAGCCCCATCCCCTGAATTCCGGCGACGAGCGCGTTTTCGTTAATCCGATGCCGCTCGAAACGGGCTTCCAGTCCTTCCTGAAGCAAAATTCGCAAACCTTCATGTAAACCGTAGAGCATGGATGTAGCTTCTGTATGATGGTTCAACCGGGCAGAACTCCAATAATCCTGCAGCTGACTCAAGTCAAAATAGTTGCTTGCAATAGTTCGTCCCTCTGCCCTCGCGCTTGTCGCGTCACGGAGTCCGCGTTCGACCGTTTTGCGACTCATCAATTTTTTCTCTACGCGGCTGTTATATGTCAATGGGGCCATGCCGGAAGGAACGGATAAACACTTCTGCGTTCCGCCCATTACCGCATCCAGATACCAGGTATCGGTCATAACGGGCGTACCCCCTATGGTGGCAACCGCATCAACGACGAGAAGAAGATCCAATTCACGGCATACTTTGCCGATCTCGGCGAGGGGCTGCATCTGGCCGGTGGATGTCTCTCCATGAACCATGGCCACAATATCCGGCTTATGAGTGTGAATGGCCTTGATCACTTCTTCTGGATCAAAGACCGATCCCCAAGCCGTTTCAATACATACAACTTCCGCACCGCAGCGCTCCGATATTTCTACAAGCAAATGTCCAAACCGTCCGTATATAGGGACCAATACCTTATCCCCCGGCTGGATCAAACTAACCAACACGGCTTCAATGCCGGAACGTGAGGTGCCATCTACCGGATAACACCACTCATTGTTCGTCATGTATAATTCACGCAGCATGACCATCGTTTCATTCATCAGGGACGTAAACTCCGGATCAAACTGTCCGAGGATCGGGAAGGACAAAGCCCTTAGAACTCGGGGGTCGACTTCTACTGGTCCCGGGGTCATGATGGTTCGCAAGGACGGAGATAATTCTCTATAGCTGGACATGGTCAATCAACTCCCGTAACCGTATTTATAAAGTAGCTGAACAAGAACCCGAAATCCTCGCATCAGGTCCTCCTCAGCTGTGAATTCAAGGGGACTGTGACTGATCCCGCCCTGACTTGGTACAAAGATCATCGCTGTCGGGCAGGCTGGCTGAAAAATCTGTGAATCATGGCCAGCTCCGCTGGGCATATGCATATAGGACAGGTGCTCCTGTTTGCAAATATTCTGAATATCCGCTGTGATCTGTTCGTTCATTGGAATCGGGGCTACCGACAAGTGTTCTTCCCAGTTCAATTCAAGCTGCAGTTTAGATGCAATCTGAAGAAATGCCTGAAGCATGTCATGCCAGCACCGATCAATACTCTCCTGCCGGATATGTCGGATATCAAGCGAGAATTCGGCATGTGCCGCGACCACGTTACCTACACCAGGCACAGCAGTGATTCGGCCAACAGTTGCCACAAGGGGTTCACCTGCTGCCATAGCAATCGTCCTAACCGCCGTAATCATCTCGGCTGCACCTGCCAGTGCATCCTTCCGCCATGACATAGGTGTTGTACCCGCATGATTCGCTTCGCCACTAATCGAAATACTCAATCGCTTCTGACCAACGATATCGGATACAATTCCAATCGAATGACCAAGTCGTTCAAGCACCTGTCCTTGTTCGATGTGAAGTTCGATAAAGGCACCATACTTTTGAGCAGCCGGTCTGTAGCCACTGTCTGACCCGAATCCGGCTTCGCGAATCGCTTGTGAAAAAGCTATTCCATCCTTATCCGTCAAATGTTGAATGTCTTCAAGAGAGGTGATCCCCGTAATGCTTCGTGATCCCCAATAGGCAAATGGAAATCGGCTTCCTTCCTCTTCGCATAGCGAAACTACTTGAAGCGTACGCTTCGGCGCCCCGAAATGTCGTCGTAAGTACTCCAGAGCGAGTACTCCTGCTGCTACACCGTAGGCACCGTCATACCTTCCACCATAAACGACAGAATCAATGTGTGAGCCGGTCACAATGGGGAGCTGCTCAGCTCCTGCTGCAGAATCTGCAGCTCGTAACGTGCCATATAGATTGCCGGACTGGTCGAATTCGGGAAGCAGTCCCATTTGCTCCATCCGTGCAGCCAGGGCATGCTGTGCTTCGCACCAGGCTTTGTCATACAACAGGCGAGTTACGCCGCCTTTGGCATCAGCTCCGAATGTGGACAGCCAATCCAGCATGCCTTGAAGCTTCACTTCTTCCAGCTGCGGCAAGGGAAGAATCGGCTCTTCCGTCTCGGAACCCATGAACGTTTCAAACTCTGTCATGATACTCCTCCGTTCCGCGCGTGCCATTTTTCCCATACGAGCCAGCAGCAATAAACTGACCTGCAGGATTAGATGATAGCCCTCCCTTTTCGCTATATACTTTGATCCCTCGGCAGTACACTTCAGCTACGCCACATGCAAATGTACGTCCGATATATGGACTCTGTTTATGGGTATATAGCAAATCGTCCACGTTTAATGTGGTACTGGTATTCCAATCAATAAGCACGAGGTCCGCGTCTTTACCGATCGCAATTTCTCCTTTACTCTCAAGCCCAAGCCTTCTGGCCGGCTGCAAAGCAAGAACCCTTCCGAGTAAAGGCAAACTTAAACGGCGGCGAAGATGACCTTCATCCAGCATGATCAGCAGCGTGCTCTGCGCACCGGAAATACCGCCCCATATTTCAAAAAAATTGTCTGACTGTTTCATGGATGGCGGGCACGGTGAATGATCGGATGCGATGACGTCAATAAGCCCGGATGCCAGCGCATCCCATAATGTCTCTTGTTCGGCGCTGCTGCGGAGAGGTGGAGCACACTTCGCCACAGCGCCCAACCGAACTACATCCTGTTCTGTGAGCGTCAGGTAATGAGGGCAAGTTTCAGAGGTGACGTCCTGACCGCGCCCCTTGGCTTCCGCAATTCGTTCTAACGCTTCTCTCGTACTGATGTGCACGAAATGCAGCGGACACCCGGTTTGTTCTCCATATTGAAGCGCCCTGGTGACGGCTAAGACTTCTGCTTCTGCAGGACGGGATTTCACATAATCCATTGGCCCTGTCTTTCCTTCGGCAATGCTTCTCGCCCCAAGCTGTGCAACCATCTCTTCATCTTCGGCATGAAGGGCAAGTACACGATTGAGCCTCGCTATCTCGTGCATGCCGTCCAAAAGCGTTTGCTCATCGGCTCTCGCAAAGATGTCCTCTCCTTCTCCGCCCGGCTCCGACATAAATGCCTTGAATCCGGCTGCGCCGGACTCAGCTAAGTTCATTAGCTGCTGCCGATTACCAGGAACTAACCCTCCCCAGAATGCATAATCGACATAGGAGCGATCCTGGGCAGCTTGCTTTTTCATATTCCAAGCTTCCGGACTTGTCGTTGGTGGGACTCCATTAAGCGGCATATCAACATAAGTGGTAATTCCTCCTGCAGCAAGCGCAGCCGATCCCGAACTGAATCCTTCCCAACTGGCCAGCCCCGGTTCATTAAAATGAACATGGATATCCACTACGCCAGGCATAACGGTGAAACCAGCTGCTTCGACTACCTCAGTTCCTTCCTCAACCTTCAGTTGAGCGGATAAAGCTGTGATTTTCCCATCTTGGATACCAATGTCCAGCTGCTGTACACGATCTTTTAACACGACCCGGGCTCCCCGGATGATCGAATCAAAATTTGCCATTTGGATGCCCTCCCTGTGTCAGAACCAGTGTTCAAAATTGTTCAGCTTCCGCGGTATGTACTGTAACCTCCTGGAGCGATTAGTAAAGGAATATGATAATGACTTTCAGTATCGGATACGGCAAAACGGATGGGTACAACCGTCCATAATGCTTGCACCGATTGTTCAGGTGAACGAGTTGCATAGTACTTTTCGACGTCAAAATGAAGCTCATAAATGCCTTGCTCCAGACGGCCCCCGTCCAGTAAGGGTGCATCCAGACGGCCATCACCGTTGGTCACCGATTCGGCAACTTTTAACCTGGACTCCGACTCTCCATCCTTTTGTACAAGATGCAGTACAATCCGAACTCCCTCGGCTGGTACTCCTTTGGATGTATCCAGTACGTGTGTTGTTATGCGTCCTCCAGCCTCTGTCATTACGATCTACCTACTCTCTTCGAATCATTGTACTCTGCTTCAAGGTCTTCCCTGGTCATTGAAAAACCTTGAAACCCGTATGGTGGTCTGGGCTCGGTATACACCTTGCCTTCTCCTTCGGCCACTTCTTCCAGTACCGTATCCCATGTCCGATTGTTGGATTCAAACGATACTTCAGTTAATTGCCCGAATCGCTTCAATATACGGAGTCCGATCTGATATAACAAATGTTGAATGGATGCAGATCGGCATTCGTGGAACACCGCAGCAGCAATATCACTTACTTGTTCAGCAGCCACATAACGTCCGCGCGTATCATCCATTCCATCTCTTGGGTCGTGGTACCGCCAGTTGATATCCAGAAAAATGAACAAGGGACGATCTCTTGTCTCAGGCAGCGAGGTATATTCATCCTTGATAAATCCCGCAAATTCACTACCCTTAACCTTGATCAGTCGCAGATCAGCTAGACCACTGAAATGGTTACTCCATTCAATTTGATTACCGTTTCGTTCTGCCTCTATTGCTGCCGTACCCCGATCATTTTGCGAATACCGGAATACCATCGTGCTTGATCGATAACTTCCATCGGCTCCAATGGGTACATCTTCAAAAGGGATCTGATCCGCGGTCATCTGAACTTTCATCATTTGAGGGTATTTCTCAAGAAAGAGCTGACTCACATACGCAAGAAATCCCTCAACGGTAGCACCGGTATAACTCGCAGCGTGCTTGAGAATAAAATTCTTCATGGAATCCGTGGCCACGATGCTGGAATTATCCCCTTCCGTAAACGAAGGCAAGAATGCATCCCCTTGCACAGCTATCTTAATGTTCATGCCGAAGAGAACGTTGCTTCTTCCGGTAAAAGGGGATTCCGGTATTGATCCGATCCCGGTTAGAGGTTTAGCATAGGAGCGATACAACCACACGTCACCTTTGCCGTAATACATGGTTCGTTTCGGCACCACAGCAGGCTTCGGTTCAATTTCATGTTCATGCCCAATTTGAACCAGCCACTTCTCCAGCCGGATAAATGCAATTTTGAATACTTCATTTAAAGCCGTTTGAAATTCTTCATCCCTATTTCGCGAGCGACGCTGACGCATCGATTCGAGAATGGACTGAGCGGTATGACCTTTTACCGCCAATATGAATGGAAAGCCGAATCGGCTTGTATATTCCTTGTTTAATTGATTCAATTCGTCATACATTTCAGGGGAGAGAGAATCCAGTCCAGCACCAGCTTGTTCCTTCACGGAATTGCTGCTCATGCTGATTCTTGCGCCGAGATCGGGATGGTTGCGCAGCAGCTGCAGGATGACATCGTCGTCAGACGTTTCAACAACATGTTTCATGATATTCATCATGTGTTCTAATGAATTAAAAGGTCGCAAAGTCCAGGAACGTTCAGCCACCCATGGTGATTCCTCAAATAAGCCACCAAAGGTATGCACGAACTGTGTGACAGACCAGCTGTTAACGAGTTTCATAAAATCGCTCATGTCAGAACCTCCGGTCTTCTGTGAATTATTGTTCTTCATTTTAAGGTCAAGGGCAGGATGCAGCAATAATATCTACGCAATTTTGTAATATAACATAACATCATATTCACGAACTGTTATCTGTGCACAGGAATTAAGGGTCTTCATGTCACATAATCTAAAAAACCGTACGCCAGATAAGGGGCGTACGGTTTTTGATCTAAATTATGATGATAGTTATGAAGCACAAAAGTCGGCAACTCTGGATTTGTTCGAGTTGTGTATTTCTATCTGCGATCTGTTCACTCTCTGTCTAATGCATCCTTATGGTCTTTCGGTTCTTTTATCCCGGCCAAATTTACGGAACGTAAATACCAGTTTTAACTTTAGCAAGTCATTCGTTTTTTTAAAGTCCATCTGCAGCAGACTTCCGATTTTCTCCATGCGGTACGTAATGGTGTTGCGGTGAACAAACAGCTGCTTCGCAGCTTCGTTGATCAGTCCATCGTTCTCAATGAAAGATTCGAGTGTGTTCATCAATATGTGATTAGGGTCCCCATCTCTAGCCAGCAGAGGTTCCAATACTTTATTACAGTAATTCTCCATGATGTTATCCGGGACATGTTGGAACACATAGGCAAACTCCAACATCTCGAACTGGAGTGCGCGATCCTTCATTCCGAAGCGGCGTGCCAGCTGCCGGGTATCCAGGCATTCCTGATAAGCTTCACGTAATGATTTGGGCTCATGTTTCATTTTGCTAATCCAGAATCTCGGCACAGATGCTCCTTTTGCCTCCTGTGCAGATAATACATCCGCGAAGCGACTGAGTAGAAAACTCGAAAGTTCCTCCCCATAGTCGCGCCCTGTCGGGCATGTATATATCGACAGAATGCCATCTTCCATCTGAAAATGCTGCGACGCCGTAAATTGCATCAATGGATTATATTGCAGTTCACGATGAATTTGCTTCAGCAGCTTCCCCTCGGCGAAAACCGAAGGTTCCAGCGTAATGAGCACGCATTGATAAGTACCCTGGAACAGATGAACGCCTTTGTTCTCACTGAGTCTGGTCAGCTCCTCCACCGTCATTTTATTTTCGAGGTATTGGGTTAACAATGTACGCATCTCATCCTGCACAGTCGGATTAATGTGTTCACGATAGGTCATATCCATATAAAATGCCAGTACGTCAGCAGCCTGCTGAAATAATTCTTCCTCTGCCCGCAGGGAGAGGGCTGAATCTGTAAACACGAGCAGAAACCCATACTCTTCATCATTTTGTTTGATGGGAACCCGATGACAACTGCCCTGATTCCATTTCACGCGATGCATAACGGATTTCCATGGCCACCCCTGTACCAGTGCATCTCCGGCAATCGTCTCACTCCCATAGAGTACATGTCCCCTGGAGCCTATAACTGCAAGCGGGTAGTTTAATACGGTCGCAAGCTCGGCAAACACATTTCGATGCTGCTGCTGCTGTTGTAATGCAAAATGCATCAGCTTCTTCTGTTTCTGTACAACCTCATGCAGCAGCCGGTGACTTCGCTCGTGTTCCGCCTTGAACAGAGCATTCATTTGGTCCGAAAACGTAAACTGGAATGGCAATTCCAGCAGCGGCAAACGTAAACGGTCCGCCTCTTCTATGATCCCTTGGGGAATGGACTGCCAGAAACGTCCGAGTTTAATGCCGAGTCCTGCACATCCGCGGTCATTTAGTCTGCGCATTAATCGAAGGGCATCTGTTTCATTGTCTTTCATGATAAAAGCGGTTGTGAATAACAACTCTCCGGATTTAATCCAATCCGCGATATCTGGGGCGTCCATGACGTTAACGGATTTCATCATCCGTGAAGTCCCCTCCCCGCCGGCAACGAGTCTGGCCTCAGACAACGGATATACTTGCAAAGCCTCTTTAACCGTAAGCTGCATAGACACGACCTCCCACATATATAACTTATTAAGTTATATTTTCCTCTTATAATGGAAATGAAAAGCTCTTCTCCAGGGTTAACAACCCATTTAGTTCATCGGAATCAAACTATTTGTTAAGTATTATAACATCAAATTTGATTTCAGAGCTTACATGACAAAAATAAAACCAATGACATCATTGCAGCGTGAGCTTGGCAATTTATCATTGGTTTTATAATGTGTATGAAATGATTGATTTGCGGTAAATAAGTTCTTAAATCTCTAGCGTTTCCGGACTAAGCCACAATTTCATTCGGGAGATTACCTCTTTGATATTCAGCGGCTTGCTAATATAGTCCGAGGCACCTGCTGCAATGCATTTATCACGATCTTCTTTCATGGCTTTAGCCGTTAATGCAATGATCGGCAGCTGGGTAAGCTTCAATCGCTCCCGAATCTGACGTGTCGTATCGTAACCGTCCAGTTCCGGCATCATGATATCCATCAAAATAATATCGGGATTGGCTTCCCCGCGTTCCAGCATCTCCAGACATTCATACCCGTTCTGCGCGGTAATGATATGCATGCCATACTGTTCAAGTGCATTCGCAAGAGCATATACGTTACGAATATCGTCATCTACGACAAAAACTTGGCGCCCCCTTAATAACGATTCTTCCAGAGGTGTCAGCAGAATCTCATCCTTTGATGTATTAGATAGAGATCCCACAATGGGAATCGTTGTAGCTGCTTCGTTCAAGAATAGTCGTGAGTTATTCTTTGTCTCAGGCTCCTCTGGTCTCAATGGCAAGAAAAGAGTAAATACACTGCCCTGTCCTTCACGACTGGTCGCCGATATGGAACCCCCGAGCAAAGTCGCAAGAGATTGGGAAATGGACAAGCCGAGTCCGGTTCCACCGTATTTCCTTGCAGTCGCGCCGTCCGCTTGTTTGAATGCATCAAAGATCTGCAGCAGCTTATCGTCTGCAATGCCGATCCCCGTATCACTGACCGAAAATGCAATAACATCCGCCTCTGAACCACCTGGTTCAGGGCTTGCCAGATTCATTCGGGAGATCGTCAGAGCAACTTCGCCTTCGTCTGTAAACTTAAAAGCGTTAGAGAGCAGGTTTCTTAGAATCTGATGCAAACGCATCTCATCCGTGACTATCGTTTCCGGTAAATGGCTTTGCATCTGAATCCGGAAGTCGATTCCTTTCTGCTCAGCGGTTTTTAAGAAATACTGATTCATCGTCTCCGGCAGGACGCCGAGATAAACTTCGCCAAGATCAATGTCCATCTCCCCTGCCTCCACTTTGGACAGATCCAAAATGTCATTGATCAGATTAAGCAAATCTTTGCCTGAAGTATGAATTACCGATGCGTATTTTTGTTCTTCGCTACTCAAGTTCTCATGTTTGTTTTCAGCCAAAATCTCGGACAGGATGAGCATACTATTCAGGGGAGTACGTAATTCATGTGACATATTAGCCAAAAATTCAGATTTATATCCCGAACTTGTTCGCAGCTGGTCTGCTACACTCGCAAGCTCGCTCGCTGATGTTTCTGCTGCATGTTTTTGCAATTCCAGACGCTCGTTCAGCATATGCAGCTCTTCGGTTTGCATCTGCAGTTCTTCTGTTTGTGACAGCATTTCCTCGGTTTGCAGCTGAAGTTTCTCCGATTGAGCTTGGAGCTCCTCGTTCAGTACCTGGGATTCATCATATAACTGCTGCAGTTCCATGCGTGTCGCTGTGGAGTGTAGAGATACACTGAATATTTCAACTAATTCATGAAGCTGTTCGAGTTCGTTCTCCTGCAATGGCTTTAATGAAGCCAACTCTATGACCGCGATCGTTCGTCCTTCGAAGATCACTGGCACGACTGTAAGAGATGTTGCAGAAGCATGGCCTAGTCCCGAAGAGATTCGAATATAGTTCTGTGGCAAGTCATTCATACGCAGTATCCGTTTCTCCACCGCACTTTGACCCACGAGCCCTTCGCCCGGTGCAAGTGAAACTTTGCCGATGGAGTGCTCTTTGTCTCCATCTGCTGCATAAGCAGCTACGCGCAAGAGCCGATTATCCTTCCAGTAGTACAGTACACTGTAGGGAACCTCCAGCAGAATGGCAAGCTCGTTCAGGAAAAGACGTGACAAACCCTCCAGATTAGTCGGGTTCTGCAGGAGTGTAGCGATACTCGTAAGCTGATCCTTCACGCGATTCTGCTCCTGCACTTTATCGAGCAGCTTGTTAGTCTCCCGTCCAAGGTCACCCACTTCATCCTCGGTTCGCACATGAATCCGTTCTGCCAAGTTGCCGCCTTGGGAAATATTACGAATAGTTTGTCTTACGTCACGCAGCGTTTTGACAATATTACCAGAAACCATGATCGCTGCTCCGATTGAAAATGCAGCAATAGCAGCCCATAGGGTATACATGATCGTAAGCAGGGTGGAACTGCGTTCGGCAAGACTGGTAACTCGTGCTTCCGTCAAAGCACTTTCTGTATTGCGAAAGCCTGCAAGTTGTGAACGAAGCAAATCGATTTCGTTTTTACCCGGATCGGATTGGAAAAACGTAATCACTTGCTCCTGATCACCCTGATTTTTCAATGCAATGGAAGGTTCTGCTGCAACCTCAATCCAGCGTAGAATATGCGTTTTGATCGTTTGCAATCTCTGCTGCTGGGATGGGTTATCACTAATGAGTCCGTATAACTGGTCATAGTTCGAATTCCACTCCGAGAGTGCTTGATTGTAGGGCTCCAGGTAGCTGTCTTTACCTGTTAGCATGAATCCTCGCTGTCCAGTCTCCATATCGAGTACATCCTTCTCAATGGCATTGGTCAGGTTATGTACTTCGAGGTCATGATGGCTTATAAAATCGTTTTCTTTTTGCAATTCGTTAATTTGAGCCGATAGAACCAGCAAGGCAGCTCCAAATAACAATACAACCACTAGATAGCCCAACAAAATTTTGGAGCGTATCGTAAACCTTCTCTTCTTCGACAACGCGGAAACCTCCAATGAAATCAATCAATTCACGCACAACAATTTAGATCTGCATATGTAGTTTATATGGATACATGAAGTCTGACAAGCATTATATCCAATCTAGGCTTATATCGTCATTGACATAGTACAAGGTTATCATTCTGGGGTTAAACGCATTTCGGTCATGTGGGTGCAGTCTGACTATTCTGGGGTTGTAAGCTCTGACAAATTCAGACATAGTCAAGAAGGTTTGGATATATTCTTAACAAGAAAAAACGACCTGCATATGCGGGTCGTTTCTTCCTCTAGTGTTTTTGCACTATAAAAAAACTTAAGCTTTCGGAGCAATCATTTTCGCTGGGTCCACATACTGATCGAACTGCTCTTCGGTAAGCAACCCGGTCTGCAGAGCAGCCACTTTCAGAGACAAGCCTTCTTTATGAGCCAGCTTCGCAATCTTGGCTGCGTTCTCATATCCAATATGCGGATTAAGAGCAGTAACCAACATAAGCGAGTTGTTCAGGTTATGTTCGATTTGACCCAGATTAGGTTCAATACCCACTGCACATTTATCGTTAAAAGCAATAATGGAGTCCGCAAGCAGTTGTACGGATT
This sequence comes from Paenibacillus sp. PvP094, assembly GCF_040546835.1. NCBI lineage: Bacteria > Bacillati > Bacillota > Bacilli > Caryophanales > Paenibacillaceae > Paenibacillus > Paenibacillus sp. PvP094. Next base: position 5,408,988 of record NZ_JBEPOM010000001.1, read on the forward strand.
GCAGGAAGTTATAAATAATGACCGGTTTGAACACATTCAGCTCAAAGTTACCCTGACTTGCCGCGAATCCGATGGCAGCATCGTTCCCCATCACTTGCGTTACAACCATCGTCAATGCTTCGCTCTGGGTTGGATTCACTTTGCCTGGCATGATGGAACTGCCAGGTTCATTCTCCGGAATGCGGATCTCTCCGAGTCCACTGCGCGGACCACTTGCCAGCCAGCGCACGTCATTGGCAATCTTCATCAGATCAGCTGCAAGCGCTTTAACAGCGCCGTGGGCGTAAACGACTTCATCATGACTTGTAAGTGCGTGGAATTTGTTTGGTGCCGATACAAAATCCTTACCTGTATGTTTGCCGATCTCCTTGGCGGTAAAATCGCCAAAGTCAGGATGAGCATTGATGCCTGTTCCCACTGCGGTACCACCAATGGCCAGTTCCTTCATATATTGAACACTATCACGAATCATGCGTTCACTCTTGTCCAGCATCGCTTCCCAGCCGCTGATCTCCTGTCCGAGTGTGATAGGAGTAGCATCCTGCAGATGGGTACGTCCGATCTTGATAATATCCTTGAAAGCTTCGGATTTGTCTGCAAAGGTAGATTTGAGTACAGCAATGGCTGGCAAGAGCTGGTCTTCGACAGCAAGTACACCTGCAACATGCAGAGCTGTCGGGAACGTATCGTTGGAGCTCTGGGACATGTTCACATCGTCATTCGGATGCAAACGCTCTTCCTTGCCCTTCTGTTCAAGAAGCTGGTTACCCAGATTGGCGATGACTTCGTTCACATTCATGTTGGACTGCGTGCCGCTACCAGTCTGCCATACAACAAGCGGGAAATGATCGTCAATCCGACCGGCAATGATCTCGTCCGCTGCATAGGCAATCGCATCCGATTTGGCGGCAGACAGCTTGCCGAGCTTATGGTTGCTCGCTGCAGCACTTTTTTTCAAAATGGCAAGTGCACGAATAACTTCCATCGGCATATGCTCACGACCAATCGGGAAGTTTTCCTTACTGCGCTGTGTCTGAGCCCCCCATAGTCTGTCCGCTGGTACCTTCATCTCTCCGAGCGTATCTCTTTCAATGCGGTATTCCACTTGATTTTCCTCCTCCAAAAAGATGAATTCTATTTCTCGTAAATTTAATCATCTCGTCATATTATACATGATTGTCGTTCAGATTTTCACCTTTTCGACAAAATTGTAAGCGTACGTCAAAACACGCAATCGTTTATTGACTCATGAAATTACGAATAGATTGGATACAAACGACTGGCTTGTTCGAAGATCTCACCAGGTTCAAGTCCGACTAATCCGATTTCTTCGGCAGGTAGTCCTTGTACATTCGGTGCATTAACCAGGTTCATCTGGGGTTCAGGACAGAAGAATCCACCTTCCGTGTTGTTGTTCCAGATCATCCAGTGTTTGTACGATGCTCCAACATCATAAACAAATTTGTCCCCTGTACGTTGGTTCGTGAGCTCCATATAATTTCGACCATTCTGGGGTTCCGCTGTATAGTGATTATCCATGGATTCGAAAAATGGGCTAACCCCTTCTGTCTTCAACTTCTCCTCATTCGGTGAAAGCGGTTGAAATTGCCCGGTAGGCAAAGAACGTTCATTCAGCTCACGGCGCTGACCGATGGTGATTTTGGCGGTATAGTCCGACACATCACTGTCGGGTACAAAGGCGACATTAATGGCTGTATGGAACGCGAACAAATTGGGCATGCGCTCTTTGCCGTTATTACGAACCTTCAGCTGCTGCTGGAGCCCTGTGCTGTCAAGAGAGTAACGAAGCGTTACCGTGAACGTGAACGGCAAATATTGATGGAAAAGGTGTCCTTCTTTTATCTCTTGGCTCAGCAGGATATAACTCTCCAGTTCAGTCGTTCCATATCCTTCTACCTTCCAATCTGCCTCGTGTAAAAATCCGTGCAAATGATTGCCCGTAGCAGGTTCATTTACAGGTAATTGATAGATTTCGCCATTCCAAGGAAAGCGGCCATCTTCATAGCGATTCGGCGGAGAAAGAACGGGAATGCCGTACACGGCCGGAGCAGCCTTGAATGCATCCATATTATTCAAATCAGGTTCACGAAGATAGCGATGACCGCGTTCTGTATCACGAAACGCAACCAGGTTCGCACCCACGCTTGGAATTACGGCCGCCTCAAATTGATTGAATCGAAGCCATACCGCCGGAATTCCGCCAAATTGCTCCTCATACGCTGAATTCTGTGTCATTGTTATATGTACCTCCTGCATACTAGGGTTATATTATACGGCTCGAATATATCATGACTGGGCACAAAATACCAATCTGTGATATAGAACATTTTCATCATCAGGCGACAAAAAAGACAGCTGCACTGTTCGCGGCTGTCCTCCAAATGTTCATTTCATATCGTTTAATCGACATATTTGCCGTGCTCCGGCACAGCATCCTGTTCAAAATCCAGATCAAGCTGCTCAAGCGAACCACGCAAGAAATCACCTGTCAGCGAATGTCCATGCCCCGTGACCACGACGCGTGGCTCCAAGTTCCTGATCACATGAACGGATCGATGAGCCTCGTCCCAGTCCGTCGTAAAGTATGCAGGTGGACCATGCATCTGTTCATCCTGCAGCAGTACACTCCATAGCGATTCCTGTTTTACCGAAATAATGGCGTCTCCCGCAATCAGGAAACGGTCCTCCTCGCGAAAGAGCGACACATGACCAGGTGTATGTCCTGGAGTATGGATCCAACGCCATCCTGGCATACCAGGTACCGAATGGTCCTCCGGCAGGCTGAAGATGCGATCATCCAGGTTAATTGCTTCGTTCGGATAGGCAAATGACAATCTTGCCATCAGTCCCCCACCTACGGAAGGGTCGGCTGGTGGATAATCTTTAAGGCCCGTTAAATAAGGTAATTCCATTGAATGGGCAAAGACGGGAACACCCCAGAACTGTTCAAGCTCTATTACAGTACCTACATGGTCGAAGTGACCATGTGTCAATATGATGGCGGACGGTGGTCCCTGAAACCGTTCTGCTGCGATCCGCACAATATGATCCGTAAATCCCGCCATCCCGGTATCCACTAGAATCCAGTTCCTGCTTCCCGGTTCACCGATGAATACTACATTAACAAATAATGTACGCAGACTGAGGATATCATGCGCGACTTCTTCAAGCCCCGTCATTCCTGCTGTGATCAGATTGTCAGATGTCATCCACGGTTACCTCCCATTCAGGCGATTGTCCCTCTGTTTGCCATCCATAGACTGCCCCTTTTTTGGATATCTATTCCCCTCATCTAATTAAAAATAGACGATGCATACCCGTTCGGGCACACACCGTCTAGTATAGTCTGTTCATTCACATAATAGAACAACTTCCTATGCTCTGATTATGCAGGAAAGGCATCCAATGCCGCGTCAAGCAGCTTGTCGTATACATCGTCGTCGTTTTCGAGCAGCTCGTCCATCCGCAGAAGTTCTTCTTCATCACCAGATTGCTCCGTGAAATGGAGACTATAATCCCAATCTTTGCCGTTCTTGCTCATGAACGTTACCTCATAAATGGACTTTTCCCCTTCTGCACGAAAAACGGTTGTTCCAATATAGGATTTCTCGTCTTCCCGACGCATCTCGGCACGAATAATTTCGATATTCACCAACATACACTCCTTTAATCTCTCATCTGTAACAGGTCTACAACAATTATGGTAAACCTAGTTTGGTAATTATTATTGGTTAATTGTACAATATATATCGTAGCAACGTATACCTTATTCAAATGAAGGTCCTCGGGGGTATCCATACATACATGATTTGAGGGCTTCATGTTCCAGTGAACGAGCTACGGAAACCTTATATTACAGGAGGAGAATATAGCATGAATAATAATTTTGAGCTTCATTTACAGCAGTACGCGGAACTAGCTGTCAAAGTGGGAGTAAACGTCCATCCTGGACAAACACTCGTTGTAAATGCACCAATCACTGCAGCACATTTTGTACGCAAGATCGTGAAGGCTGCCTATGAAACAGGTGCCAAGCTGGTCAAAGTAAACTGGAGTGATGAAACCGTAACACGTCTTCATTATGATCTCGCACCGGATGAGGCATTCTCTATCGAACCGAAATGGTTTGCGGGTGAAATGACAGAACTCGTAGAAGAAGGGGCTGCCATCCTGCATGTCATCGCGGAAAACCCTGACCTCTTGAATGGTGTGGCTCAAGAACGTATTGTTACCAGTCAAAAAGTGCGCGGAAAAGCACTGGAGAAATATCGTGCCTATCAGATGGCTGATAAATTCAGCTGGTCCATCGTTGCAGTCCCTTCCCCGGAATGGGCTGCCAAAGTATTCCCGGATCTGCCTGCGGAGCAGCAAGTGGATAAGCTATGGGATGTTATTTTCAAAACCGTTCGTATTGGCGAGCAGGATGCCGTTTCCGAATGGAAAACACATCTGCAAAACCTCGATTCCCGTGCTGATCTGCTCAATACGAAAAAATATAAAAAACTTCACTATACTGCCCCTGGTACAGATCTGACCATCGAACTTCCAGAAGGACACATCTGGGTATCCGGTGGTAGTGTAAATGAACAGGGTCATGTCTTCATCGCCAACATGCCAACGGAGGAAGTATTTACGGCTCCGCTGAAAACGGGTGTCAATGGCACCGTTCGCAGCACCAAGCCACTGAGCTATGGTGGGAATCTGATCGATGGCTTCTCTCTTACTTTCGAGAATGGCCGTATTGTTGATTTTACTGCAGAACAAGGACATGATGCCCTGCAAAACCTCATCGAAATGGATGAAGGTGCGCACTATCTGGGTGAGGTCGCTCTTGTTCCCCATAAATCACCGATTTCCGATACGAACATCCTGTTCTATAACACCCTGTTCGATGAAAATGCATCCAACCACTTGGCCATCGGTAATGCCTATGCATTCTGCTTGGAAGGCGGCAAAACGATGTCGAAGCAAGAACTGATCGATAATGGTTTGAACTCCAGCCTTACCCATGTGGATTTCATGGTTGGATCGGCTGACATGAACATTCACGGTGTTACTTCCGAAGGAAAAGAAGAACCGATCTTCCTGCAAGGTAACTGGGCATTCTAATTTTTACGCTACATGAAGAGAGGAGAGTACTCCTCTCTTTTCCTGCGTAAGAAGGTAAAATTATAGATAGTGAGGTCACTACCATGTTAACTTTTGAACAAAAATTGGATCGTTATGCCGAGCTGGCAGTCAAGGTGGGGGCCAACGTACAACCCGGTCAAATTCTTGGTCATCAGCGCCATGATCGATACCGCTGAATATGTACGCCTGCTCGTTCGTAAAGCATACGAAGCCGGGGCCAAGCAAGTCATCGTAAAATATGGAGATGAAACCGTCAATCGCCTAAGATTCGAGATGGCTCCGCTGGAATCATTCCAAGAGCCGCCCAAGTGGCATGCTGCGGAACTTGAAGAGCTTGCAGCGAACAACGCTGCCTTTCTGACCGTACTCTCTTCAAGTCCAGATCTGCTCAAAGGGATTGATCCTGAACGAATTTCGACCCATCAGCGTACATATGGACAAGCCATGGCCAAATACCGACAGTATCAGCAGGCTGACAAAATGAGCTGGACAGGTGTTGCCTGCCCTTCACCGGACTGGGCTGCAAAAGTGTTCCCCGACCTGCCAGCCGCTGAGCAGATGAAGCAGCTTTGGGAAGCTATTTTTGCCGCTGTCAGAGCAGATTTGGATCATCCAGTTGAAGCTTGGGAACAGCATATCGATCGATTGGAACATAAAGCAGTTGCCCTAAACAGCAAAAAGTATAAAGCACTCCATTTTGTCTCCCCTGGAACGGATCTGACGGTTGAACTACCTGAAGGTCATATCTGGGCACAAGCGGGCAGTGTAAATGAACAAGGGACTCGATTCGTAGCTAATATTCCGACAGAGGAAGTATTCACTGCTCCTAGCAAATATGGTGTCAACGGTACAGTGTCCAGCACCAAACCGCTGAGTTATGGCGGAAGTATTATCGATCGCTTCTCTCTCACATTTGAGAGTGGCCGAATCGTTGATTTTCATGCGGAAGAAGGTCAAGATACGCTGGAAAGATTAATCAACATGGATGAAGGATCTCACTATCTTGGCGAGGTTGCACTTGTCCCCTTCCATTCTCCGATCTCCGAGAGCGGCATTCTATATTACACGACGCTGTATGATGAGAACGCCTCATGTCACCTCGCGATCGGCAGTTCCTATGCCTTCAATATGGAAGGCGGAAAAACCATGTCCTCCGAAGAACTTGCTTCTCGTGGCATGAATTCCAGCATCACGCATGTAGACTTCATGATGGGTTCTCCGGAAACCAACATTTATGGCATTACCGCAAGCGGAGAACGGGAAGCGGTTTTCCTGAATGGAGATTGGGCATTTTAAGCTTTTCCAATGAATAATCACGTTGTATCGATATCTTAAGGCTGTCTTGCAGACCAGAATGACTGGTTTGGCAGGCAGCCTATTTTGGTTTCGGCAAGTACCTTTCTAAGGTTGTCTTAGCAACCTCCCATTGTATCGTTTCCATATAATGTTGTAAAATGAAATGATACCAATGTTTGTGGATTGTTCACCAGAAAGGAGAACATCATGGCCAATCGGCTCCAATTACTCTTGGCCTCAGATTTCCATAATTTGAGCCCTTCACTTCAGGAAGAAGTGTATTACGAATACTATAATATGGTTCATGGACTCATCGTTTATATCATCAAGGAACGTGCTGCAGCAGAAGACATTATTCAGGAAGCATTCATTAAAATTATTAAAAACAAACCCTCTTTCGAGAACGAAGTTAAACTGAAAGCCTGGCTTAAGGTCGTCACCCGGAATACCGCCATTAATTATCTTAGAAAAAATAAAAATAACCGTAACCAACTGGATACGGATAGTGTTTTTATAGATATGGAGACGATCAATCAGACAGCAGCTTCCGTAGAGAGTACCGTGGAGACGCAAATGATGCAGGAATCTATTGAGTTCTATCTGGAGCAACTTAAACCCGAATACCGGGTATTAATAGAGCTGCGCTGGAAAGAAGGTCTGTCCTATCGGGAAATGGCTGAGCTGCTGGACACTTCGGAAGAAATTGTGAAACAACGTTTGTTCAGGGCCCGAGGTAGTATCAAGAAGCAATTACATAAGGAATGGGGTGGGACCATTGAGCAAAGGCAAGTCAGATAGACATATTGAGCATTATCATACAGAGCAAGAAGAAGAGTATTTTGATGCCGCCTTTGATCTGGCCTTTGATGAGGCTTTCAATCAGGCTCTCTCTGCTCCCCCTGCCCCTGACTCCCAGCAGATGCATCAATCCTGGCTCCGTGTTCAAAAGGAAATTACCCGGATTGCTGTCAGAAAGAAAAGAATGCGTACCTTGAAATTGTCCGTTGTGGTAGCTGCCTCCCTAACGATCGGTGGCGTCATTTTCAGTCTGCCATCCGGAACGCAGGCCGTTTCCCCTTTTGTTCAGTCAATCAAGGATTGGGGCAATGGTATGAAATCCATCATTATTGAAGATCGCACCGCACAGCTTGGCGCAGATCCTTCTACTGCCAAAACACTCCCACCGCCTGAACCCGGACTTAACGAAGCTCCTACAATTGCTACTGGCGAGGAGGCCGAGGAGTTGCCAAAACAAACCGTGGAGAAAGACATTTTATTTGATGATATCGTCGTAACGGAAGAAATAGCCCGCTCGGGATTCAATGGTGACTTTTTGTTGTCAAGAGCAATACCCGAGCGTTTTAAAGAGATAAAATTTGAACTTACCGTGAATCCTGAAATTCCGGTCGATTCAGATGAGTATTATAAATCCGATCGTATGAGAGTCCGCTACACGGGTGATAGCGTGAATGGTGAAGAACAAATTATTCAATTTGATTATTACTATGTTAAGCCAGGGCAGGTCATCCAAGGGACCATGCTTCGTGAAACCAGTGTAGTCAAATTAGCTGACGGTAGTGATGCTTTTGTATCCGTCGGCCCGCCATATAATACTTTTCAGTGGATGATGGGTTCGGTCAACATGAGCTTGTTTGGAACGGTCACGAAGGAAGAAATGATTGCCATTGCCAATGACCTGCAGGAACAAAAATTCCCTGGCAGCACGAGACAATGAATCAAAATAATACATTATTCGAAATATCGGTTGTATTTTCAGAATTGGTTCCGTCATTCGCCGTATGTGTGCTAACGACCCGGTAGTAATAACCTGTGATCACCGTCCAGCTCGACTGTGCCGTCAGGGATTGTGTTTGTGTTTTACTTTTGGTGCCAGACCGATACGTCACCCAATTTGAGCCCGTCCAGCGTTCCAGCCGGTAATCCACCTGAAGTGATTTCATTTCCTTGTAAGTTGTTGTTGATGTAGTAACGTTCGCTGTCAGCCCTCCTCCCGGAGAAACGTTCCCTGCTGCCTGATATATATACTTGAGAGCTGCCAGTGAGTGAACAGTTTGCTCCTCCGGCGGTGGTGGTGCAGTGAGTGCACCAGATACAATGTCAGGACTAGCTGCGGCAGTGCTGCCAACAGGAATGGATAGAATTGCAGGCACCGATAATGCAGCAGCAAGGGTAATTTTCAGAATGGACGACAGACTCATTTTCAACATATGTATTCCTCCTCCAATGTCATATTTGATTTTGTGTAAGGTATAAACGGACTGAGTGGGTCACAGGTTTCAAAAATAAAAAAGACGCTCCGACGTTCGTGTCGGCAGCGTCTTTTCTTACTGTGAATTCTGCAGCGAGAGTGAAACCTAAATATTTTCCATTTCGTATAGGCTTTAAAGAGTCACATCTGCTCTATTCATAACTCAATGATACTCGTGGCAATATTCGAGCAAAATTCGCTGTCATGTTCCACAAAAAGAAGTGTTGGCGAGTGCTCAAGCAGCAGTTCTTCAATTTGCATGCGGGAAATGACATCAACAAAATTAAGTGGTTCATCCCAAACGTGCAAATGTGCTTCCTCACTAAGGCTTTTGGCAATCAGTACTTTCTTTTTTTGTCCAGCACTAAACGTTGAAATATCCTTATCCAGCTGCAGCCTGGAGAAATCCAGTTTGCGTAATATTGATTTGAAGAGACTTTCATCAATGCCCTGTGTCATCGCATACTCGGATAAGCTTCCCGCGAGACCCGAGGTATCCTGTGATACATACGATATTTTGACCTGAGGATCCTTGCGAAGTTGACCTGTGTAGGCAATATCCTCGCCGCAAATCAATTTAAGAATGCTTGATTTACCCGAACCATTCTTACCGTAAAGAGCGATTCGGTCTCCTTTTTCAACCGTTAAATAAATATCCTTACAAACAATATTGGAGCCATATGCAATCGACACATTTTCCAATTGGACAATTTCATTTTTGTGAAAGTCCAATTGATGAATCTGCAGCCGTTCAGCACTTTCGATATTTTTGAGAAGTTTGGATTTTTCTTGAATGGCAGATTGCTGCCGTTGTTCGATGTTTTTGGACCGTTTCATCATTTTGGCAGCCTTGTGTCCAATGTAGCCTTTATCCACTTTCGAACCGGAGTTCCTAGTCCCGTTTTTGGACTTTTCGACTTCATGTGACCAACCGCCAGTTCGTTTGGCGGAGTCGGATAAGCGTTTAATGTCTTTCTGTAACTTTTCGTTGCTTGCAAGCTCATATTGATCCTGTCTCTTCTTATTCTCCCACCAGGCGGAAAAATTGCCTTTTTGAATCTCGATGTTCGTTTTATTGATCGAAAGGATATGGTCTACACTGTGATCCAGGAAGGATCTATCGTGTGATACGAGAATAAAGCCACTTTTTCTGCTTAGATAACTGCTGACGAGCTTTCTGGCATGCATGTCGAGATGATTGGTTGGCTCATCAATAAGCAAAAATTGATTTTCCTTCATGAACAAGGCAGCCAACATGACTTTCGTTTGTTCTCCATTGGATAGGGAATCGAATGGTCGGTACAAAACATCTTCGGAAACCTTCAGAAGGTTAAGCTCCCGTACCAGTTCCCAATGCTGATAGTCTGGATAAACATCACTTATCACATCAAGTGTCATCGAGTCTTTATTCTCAACAGGAAAAGGAAAGTACTCAAAATCAACATGGGCTGAGATGGTGCCACTATATTCATATTTACCAAGCAAAAGGTTAAGGAAGGTCGTTTTCCCTCTCCCGTTTCTTCCGGTAAAGCCTAATTTCCAGTCGGAGTCCAATTGAAAACTCACATTTTCGAAAATATTATCGTAACTGCCGTCATAGGCAAAGGTCAGGTTTGATACGTTTATCATTGACATAAGGGATCATCCTTTTCATTTATATTCCGATGCTAAATAAATGAGGTTATGATCATGACATGATTCCCTTATTGTATCCACTCTCGGATGAATCCAAGCAAAAAAGAAACTCAAAGCCAGGTAAAACTATGCGTGGATAGATAAAGCTCCGAATTCCGATTCATGATTTGGTGAACCATGCCAATGTTCATATCCAGTGACAGGTTCACATAAACATCTACAACCTCTAATTCAGTCATAACTCTATCCCCCTTTAAAATCGTATGGTTTCAACTTTCAGATACAGAAAACTTAACATGGATGGGATTCGTGGGTCAAGGATGATGGTGCGGCGCTCCCAGAAGGATCCTTGCGCAGCAAAGGGAGCCAGTTCTTATCCGGGTCTGGACAAGCACTTGCTCCCTTTAGGATGGATTGCTATTCGATAACACGGCAATCCGCCATGACTTCCGGTTTATAACTCATACTATCTGCCTCTGTAATTTTGCGAATGACTCTGCAGGGGGCACCTGCTGCGAAGGAGTCTGCTGGAATGTCCTGGGTCACTACACTTCCGGCACCTATTACACAACGGTCTCCGATGGTAACTCCTCCGCATACCGTTACATTAGCAGATAGCCATACATCGTTTCCGATCGTTACGGGTTTGGCGTAACACAAAGACTTCGGATCACCGTTCTGATCAAGCATTTGCCGGCGTTCAGATGCGATAAACGGGTGAATGGGAGTAACAATCGTTACATTAGGTCCAAAACTGGTATGGTCTCCAATGGTAACCTTGGCATCGTCCTGAACCGTTAGATTGTAGTTGGCAAAGAAATGATTGCCGATCTCTGTGTGAACACCATAATGAAAGAATACAGGCCCTTGAATGAAGCAGGATTCGCCTTTGTGACCAAGGATCTGCGTCAGAATCGCTTCACGTTCCTCTGCCTGATCCTCGAACATCTGGCTGTATTGCTGGCTTAAGTTGTGCGAACGAAGTTTGATGGCCTTTAGTTCCGGATGGCTGGGACTGAACAAAATCCCGTTTAAAATCCGTTCTTCCTCAGTCATGTTATCAACTCCCTTTTCAATTCACGTTTTTTTGAAGGTCCATACAGTCTTGTATAGTCAGGAGAACACCGTTTTCTTCGTTGGATTTTGTAATAAAACGCGCTGCTTTTTTGGTATTCTCACAAGCATTGCTGACCGCAAAGCTGTATTTGGCAATACCCATAAGCTCTACATCATTCTCTCCGTCCCCAAAGGACATCGTTTGTTCATAAGTGACGCCGAGCAGCTCCTGTAATTTTTTAACCGTCTCTCCTTTATGCGTATGCAGTGCTGTAATATCAAGCCACTTGGGTTCTGAATCCACAATATAGATTTGGCCGCCAAGTGTCTTTTCTACATGTTTCCTTAAGGCACTACTCCGTTCTCTGGTATCGTATACTGTTATTTTAATTAAGCGGCTGTCGATCTCGTGGAAAGAGTCAATCTTCTTAACCTGTTCATAAGAGCTTTTAACCACGTTGTACATCTCTTCTGGGATGGAAGAAAGAACATATGCTGCATCGCTTGCACATACAATGAGGGTCATGTCTGGAGCAAAACGTTGTATGGATTCAATGCTTTGTAAAGCAAGTTCTCGCTGAATGCTGAATTCTTTTACGACTTCCCCATCTTTCTTGATTCTGGCTGCACTATCTCCAAGGACCCATATCCCCTTGCCATGTTCTCCAAACAACTTCTCCACCCGTTCACACTGTTTTCCTGTGCATGCCGCAAAGGTCATTCCCAGCTTCTGCATTTCTGCATGCACTTTGCTGAATAGTTCAATATCGAATAATCCCTTGCTGTTGAGGAACGTTCCATCTAAGTCAGTTACAACAAGTTTAATCATGTAGCAATCCCCTCTTTGTTTAAAAATAATCCAACCACTTTTCACGCCTGCTTTATAATGTATATTTATAAAGAGGACAGAAAAATAGGATAATCATGTTCTCACGGTAATCGGTATGCAATTAAACTTCATAACAAGCGTAATCCATGTAACTGGTTTCATGTCAACGCTCTTTATTTAGGATTGTACTCCTTTACTCAAACCAATCATCGACGGAGCGCATCGGTTTCACTTCCATAGACTGTTTCGACAATGCTAAACACGCATAAGCTGCGACCCAGATGATAACAGCTAAAATAACATATGCCATCTTCTCACCTCCCCACATTCTGAGATTTTAGAAGTATGCGATTCACGGTTTCCGCGCTAAATAACATCAATAGGAGTAGAACAAACACTACAACCGGAAATGAATCCGTACTGGTCTTCGCTGCAAGAAATCCAAAGAGCGGAGGAAGCAGAGTCGTACCGCTATAAGCGACAGCCATCTGGTATCCCATTAACTTAACGGAGTTTTCTCTCCCGAAGCGAGCCGGCGTTTCATGCAAAAGTCCAGGATAAATTGGCGCTAGACCAAGCCCGATTAAAATAAAGCCTGCTACCGAAAACGATGAAGGAAGCGGAAGAAGTAAAAGGAGTCCTCCGAGGATCGTTGTCCATTGTCCATAGCGTATCAATAATCGGTTATGGACTCTTAACGAGATAAAACCTGTAATGAACCTGCCAAACGTAATACCTCCGTAATAAAGGGAAATCCAGCCCGCTGCCATCTCTGCTGAGATGCTTTTCGTTCCAACCAAGTAACTGGCTCCCCATAATCCGACTGTGGTTTCAACCCCGCAATATAATAGAAAAGCGAGCAACGAGGGCTTAACGCCTCTTAATTTCAAGACGTTCCCCGGAATACGTATTTCCGATTTTGTATCGTTATCGGTCATAGTTGTTGGTGCCGTCTCACGCAATGCAGCCACTCTTTTCCATAACGGCAGCGTGATAAGAAGTACGATAACCAGTACAAACTGGATGACACCAACGGCAGCATAACCGCCTCTCCAAAAGTTCTGATCCGCTATATAACCAGCCATGATAATTGGACCCATGGTAGCGCCAACGCCCCAGAAGCAATGCAGCCAGTTCATATGATGCGCTTGGTAATTTGCGGCGACGTAATGATTCAACGCTGCATCCACGGCTCCTGCGCCCAGGCCGAGTGGAACGGCCAAGATCATAAACCACAACATTGAAGGTGCCATGGAAAATCCAATCAACGAAATTGCGGTTAGCAAACAGCTGAACAACGTAATGTTACCTGTACCCATTTTCTGAATCATTTTCCCACTTGCCAGACTGGAAACAATAGTGCCTGCGGCAATTATCATGGAAATGAAACCTGCTGAGCCTACGGAGGAACCTATTTCCGGCCATATGACCGGCCATGCAGATCCAAGTAGTGAATCCGGAAGTCCCAGGCTTATAAAAGCCAGATAAATTACGATGAGAAACCAGGTTGCCATCTTTGTAACTCCTCTCTTGATGTGGTTGATCATCCGGATTAATAAATATACTTTATAAAGTGTTTATGTTAAATATGCGGGACATCGCTATCCCTTGTCAAGACTCATTCTATGACCAATTTTACGAAGCTATAACTATAACCACTCCACTATGCTTTATTTTTTGCATAAAAAAAGACAAAAAAAGCCGCTAGAATAGCGACTTAAGATGATAGCATTTGAGGGTAGCTCTCCCCTGTAGCAACCTTCACACCAAATGACAAGCTACATAATGATTCCTGCCCACATTTTGATATTCCGGCACTTGCTGCTTGCAGATGTCTGATACCCACGGGCAGCGTGTATGGAATTTGCATCCGGCTGGTGGATGGACGGGACTGGGAATATCGCCTTTCAAGACGATTCGCTCGCGTTTTAACTTCGGAATCGGCACAGGCACGGCGGATAACAATGCCTTGGTGTAGGGATGAAGCGGGTTTCTAAAGAGCTCATCCCTTGGTCCTGTCTCAACCATGGATCCCAGATACATGACCCCAATCCGATCGCAGAGATGTTCCACTACACTAAGGTCATGGGAGATAAACAAATATGCAAGCCCTCTTTCCTGCTGAAGCCGTTTAAACAGATTAATGATCTGTGCTTGAATGGATACATCCAGTGCGGAGACCGGTTCATCCGCAATAATTAATTTGGGATTCAGGACCAAGGCCCGTGCTATGCCGATTCGTTGGCGCTGCCCACCTGAGAACTCATGCGGAAAGCGATCAATATGGTAGGATGACAAGCCACACGCCCCTAGTACCTCCTTCACGAGATCACGCACTTCCCCTTCTGCAGCAAGTCCATGATCCAGCAGTGCTTCTCCTACGGCATCACCAATACGTATGCGTGGATTAAGGGAGCTATAGGGATCCTGAAAAATAAGTTGGAGCTGGGGGCGAATCCTCCGTACCTCCTGCATAGACAAACTGTGAATGTCCACACCTTGAAAACGAATCTGTCCATCTGTTTTTTCCGTTAAACGAACAATGGACTTTCCCACCGTGCTTTTACCGCTCCCTGACTCACCCACAAGACCAAAAGTCTCGCCTTCATGAATGGTAATACTGATATCATCCACTGCTTTCACATGTCCCACAGTGCGATTCATTAACCCTTTGCGTACTGGAAAGTACGTCTTGAGATGTTCAATTTCGAGCAAAGGTTCAGCCATGGTTTACTGCCTCCTCATACAACCAGCAGGCTGCTTTTTGTCCTTGCCCGAGATCCTGCAGAGCGGGCATACGTGAAGTGCATACTGGCATGCAATGCTCACACCGATCTGCGAAATGACAGGCATCTCTCAGTGATAATGGATCAGGCACATGCCCAGGGATTGAATACAATTCCTCCTGCCTCTGATTGATCACTGGTTTGGAACGCAGCAGTCCTTGAGTATAAGGATGTTTGGGGGATTCAAACAATTGCACAACCTCCCCTTCTTCCACAACTTTGCCCGCATACATGACCACTACGTAATCGGCCATCTCGGCAACAACTCCCAAGTCATGCGTAATCATCAAAATGGAGGTTCCAGACTGCGACTTGACTTGCTGAAGCATATCGAGAATCTGAGCCTGAATGGTTACATCCAGTGCAGTGGTCGGTTCATCTGCGATTAATAGCTTGGGTTCACAGGAAATAGCGATGGCGATCATGACGCGCTGCAGCATCCCCCCGCTCAGTTCATGCGGATAACTGTTCACAATTTGTTCCGGGCGGGAAATCCCCACTTCCGCTATGAGTTCAATGGCTCTCGCACGAGCCTGTTTTTTACTCATTTTTAGATGCACAATTAACGGCTCCATAAGCTGCTCCCCAATCTTTAAGACGGGATTCAGTGAAGACATGGGTTCCTGGAAGATCATGGAGATCTCGTTTCCTCGGATGGTCCGCAAGAAGGTTTTGCTCTCGCGAAGCAGGTCTTTCCCGGCAAAACGAATGGCTCCCCCTACCACCTTACCTGCTGGTTCTTCGATTAAACCCATGATAGACATGGCAGTTACACTTTTGCCACATCCTGATTCGCCAACGATGCAGACCGTCTCTCCTTCACGTACTTGGAGACTCACACCATCTACGGCTTTGACATTGCCTTCTTCTGTATAAAAATGAGTTTCGAGTTGTTCAATTTCAATCATATTTTGCATGGTGGAGTATTCACCTTCTCTTCTGTTTGGGATCTAAAACATCTCGCAGACCATCACCAAAAATGTTAATGGCGATTACGGTAACAAAAATGGACAACCCCGGAGGAATCCACAACCACGGATGTTGTTGAAAATCAATCATGTTGTTGGCGGCATCAATCATATTGCCCCAGGTTGGTGTTGGCGGCATGACGCCCAGTCCAAAAAAGCTGAGCACCGACTCACTGAGAATGGAACCTCCGATATTCAGCGTGGCCATAACGATTAATAGCGGTACGATATTCGGTAGGAGATGATGAAACAACTTGCGCCGGTCCCGCAATCCGAGCACAATTGCCGCCTGCATGAATTCCCTCTCACGCAGACTCAACATCTGACCACGCACCATTCGTGCCATGCCCGGCCAGTTTACAAAACTAAGCATCAGCATGACGATATACATCCTTGAATCCGGTGGAACCTTCCAGTCCGACAATAGTGCTCCGAAAATAAACAACAACGGCAATCCCGGAATTGTGAGCAACAAGTCTGCGATCCGCATGATAACTTGATCCACAATCCCGCGGTAGTAGCCCGCAATAGCTCCGAGTAAAGAACCAATAAATACGGACAGGACCATCGATGCCAATCCGACCGTCAGCGAGATTCGACCAGCCATTAATACACGGGTCAACACATCTCTGCCCAAAGCGTCTGTTCCCAGCCAGTGATGAATATTCGGTCCTTGTTTCATGGCTGCCATATTAATCTTGTTATCAGTATAAGGAGAGAACAAGGGTCCAATAAAACAGGCGATAAACATGAACAAAACGACAACAAACCCACCGACGGCAAGTTTATTTTTGAGAAGGCGTTTAATCGATAACCTCCACAAAGATGATCTGGGTGCAACCCGAACAGGCACGACGGCTTCTGCGGCGTTTCTAGTAACAGATGTTGAAGATGTCATGGTTACAGCCTCCCTATTGCAGACGGACACGCGGATCTGCAATGTGATACAGCACATCGGACAGAAGCGTTCCAATAACGGTCAGAATTGCGATAAACATCGTGAAACCCATAAGAAGCGGATAATCCCGCAGTGAAAAAGATTGCATGTATAGTTGACCGATTCCGGGCCAGCTGAATATCTTCTCAATAATCAATGATCCCCCGAATAGAGATGGAAGCTCAAATCCGATCAGAGTGATTGCAGGCAGCAGAGCATTACGCAGAGCATGGGTGTAAAGGACCTTGCTTTCCTTTAATCCCTTGGCCCTTGCCGTGCGAATGTAATCCTGCTTAATGACATCAATCATGTTGCTGCGGAAATAACGGGTAAGTGATCCTACACCGAGCAGAGTCATGACGATCACAGGCAGGGTCATGTGCTGAATCACCTCTTTGACATAAGCCAGACCGGTTGCGTTGCTGCCCGTGGTGATCATTCCGCCTGGCGGGAGCCACTTCAGGTCAACGGCCAGCATTTTGATCAGGAATAGTCCGATAAAAAATGAAGGCACAGACATGGCGGCAAATATGCCAATCATCACTAAGGTATCAAACCACGAATATTGCTTGTATGCGGCAATGACGCCGACGATTACGGCGATAAACCAGGTGAGGAAAGTGGTTACTGCAGCAAGCAGGAACGAGTTCCAGATGTATTCATTGAACAATGCCAGCACCGGCTTCTGCTGTGCCAGGGAATAACCAAAGTCCCCGTGGAGCGCATTTTTCATCCAGATGAGATAGCGCTCTATAACAGGCTTGTCCAATCCGTACAGTTCCCGCAGCTCGGCTTTCCGTTCAGGACTCAGTTTGATATTGCTGGAGATATAGTCACCCGGTGTGAGAGCGTACAGACTGAAGATTAAGACGGATGCTGCCAGCAAAATGACGACCATGTACGTCATCCGTTTCACAATATAAGTACTCATATCTGTCTCCTTATCAATGCGTCCCCTGTATCTGCGATTTCGCAAACACAAGGGACGATTTGTTTAGTTCCTATTTACTTCAGAGACCATTCCGGCAAGCTGGTTGCAATGCCTCGGTAAGGACTGACAGACAGCCCATCAATCCGGCCGTTATAGGCGTAGACTGTCTTTTTGTAACTTGTGAAAATGACGGGCAGCTCATCATTCAGCATTTGATATAATTCTTGGTATACCGCCTTGCGTTCTTCAATGTCCGTTGTCGCCAGGCCTTTGTTGTATAGTTCTTTTACCTTGGGATTGTCATATCCCTTCAGTTCTCCATCGACGAATTGTTGAAGTCCATCTGAAGGGTCTGTCAGCATCGGTGTGGAGAATGAAGCAACATCATAATCACCGCTCTCTACTTTGGACACAAGCGAGTTAAAATCGGCGAATACTTCAGGCTGGAACTCAACTCCAATTGCTTCAAAGTTCTCCTTGGCTACAGCGATGAAGATATCGGTGGCAGGGCTCTTGGTTCCGAGAAAATGAAGAGAGAGCTTCTTCCCGTTTTTCTCACGAATACCATCGGCACCCTTGGCCCATCCTGCTTCGTCCAGTATTTGATTGGCTTTGTCTGGATCATATGCATATGGATTAATGCCCTCTTCTGTATAGGACCAGGAGATTGGCGAAGCGGGAATGTTAGCTACGGCACCTGCACCCTGATTGGCATCCACATAGATGGATTGTCGATCAAGACCATAAGTAATGGCTTGCCGAACTTCTTTTTCCTGCAATTGTTCATGTTCCAGATTAAGCTGTAAGTAGCCATATGTGCTAGGTGTGTAAGGCAGCAGATTAAGGTAAGGGATATTTTTAAGCTTGTCGATGTTTTCCTGGGTAGCCGTAAAAGAAGTGAAGTCGATCTCTCCCGTTTCGATAAACTGCCAGGTATCCCCTTCGGATGTTTTGTAGATAAACTGCTCTGTTTTCGGCTTGCCTTTGTAGTAATATTCATTGGCTACGAAACGAACCTCTTGACCTGGAATGAACTTTTCCAGTTTATAAGGACCGGTGCCTACCGGATTGGAGTGAAGATTTTTGATATAATCCAGCTTCCCGAATTGATAGTCCTTGCCGTAATAGGCTTTGGAAAGCACTTCAGAACCAAGGGTAAGCAGCGCAGTAGCGTTGGGCTTCTCCAGTGTCACGGAAATGGTCTGTGGATCAATCACCTTGATGCCCTCAATATGGTCCGATTTTCCTTCGGTATACGCTTTGCCACCTTTAACCTGTGAAGAGAAAATATCGAATCCGCCGTCATAGGACTTGTCATGCAGAATCGTCCACGTAAAGGCAACATCGTCAGCCGTAAGCGGTGAACCATCACTGAATTTGGAATCCGGTCTCAGGTGAAACGTGTATGTAAGCTCATCATCAGATACATCCCAGCTTTCGGCCAGATCTGCGATAGGCAATCCCTTCTCATCCACTGTAACAAGCGAAGCAAATAACAATGATGCGACATTGCCGTCATAGCCACTCTGATGAAAATAAGGTGTGAAGGCGCCGCTTGGATCTGTAAGCCCCACAATAATCGTATCGGTTCTCTTCTTCGCTGTGTCGGGCAGTTGATTCAGATCTGTTGCCTGAAATGGTGCATCCAAAGCAGACGCTGCGACTGGTGTTGCCTGTGAGCCTAAAGGCGTTGTTCCGCTTGCGGAAGATGTTGTCTCTGTACCCGCACCGCCGGAGCATGCAGACAACAATAGTGTGCTGCTGATTACCAACGATGCCCAAGATAATACTTTTAATCTCATAATGCCCTCCCTAATTGTCATCACTCATATATTTCTCACTCAGCCGATCCTAATTTCAGAACCATTTAAATATGTATAATTCCTATGAAATTAGTAAGGTATAAGTTCGATAAGCCCTATTATAAGAACGCGAATTAGTTCTGTAAATAGAGAACCACAAAAAAATATTTATATTAAACCCATTAATATCCACTTTAAAGCAATAAAATAGCCGTATGATTGCGCGGAAAACCTGAAAAATGTTCAGGCTCATTGCAGCAATCTTACGGCTTTTTGAAAAGCTAATTTTTTTGCAAAAACCACATTTTGATAAAGGTCATTGCTTCAAATAATTCATGACATTAGGCAGAATTTGCTCAAGTGCACGAGGTCGAAGCGTATATTCGACCAGACTTTCACCTTCGAAGTGTGCATACACCAATCCGGCCCCGCGTAGTTTCGAGAGATGATCATGGGTGATTCCTTTAGACAGTTTCAAATGACGAACAATTTCAATGAATGTGCGAGGTCCCTGGTACAGATAACGCATGATTTTCAACCTGTTTTTCTCTCCCAAACTGCGAATTACCCGCAATTGATGGGTAGGAATATACTCCTGATCTCCGGTATACATTCTCGCAGAATAATGGCATACGATTGTATCTCCAAAAGACAAAATGACATTAAGTGGTTGAAAATGAAATTGCGGCACAAGCAGTAATTTCTCGAGTCCATTAAATGGGCGAAACATCAAACCGTTCGTTGCGTCGTCCAGCACCTCATCTTGAGGAGAATGATTCAATTGCTCTCTTCGATGTTGAGCCTCCTGCTGCAAATGTTCCAAAATTGAAAGGTCAACCGAACGGAAATATTGCTGATTCCACTCCGTTAATACATAGGTCATCCTGTTCCTATATGCACTCAAGTCTTCTGGAAAAGGAAAAGGATACCGACCAAGAATAGTTTCTAACTCATCTTCTGTAAGACCGCTGAACCAGTCTATAAACGCTTCTGGCTGTTCAGCCTGTGACTGTAAACAAACAAGTAAATAGGTCCATTTCCAATCATCATCCACTTTCATGTCTTGTAGAACAGTTATAAGATCGGATGATAGCTTCTCTTCTGTTTCCTGCGCCCAGCTTGATGTTAGATCGATCTTTTTATGTGATTTCCGGCATATGTATGTATGCAAACTGGCCATGAACTCAAATACGGGTGTGAATCCCACTTCAATGTGATAGCTAATGATGGTCCCTCCTCACTTGCAAAGTTGCTTTATTATACCCTGTTTCCAGTCATGCACGCCAATGATAGACAGATAAAGGGCCGTACAGTTATTTACTGCACAGCCCTTTACAAAGACCTAAACTTTTATATTGGCTTTAAGCCCCTTCTTCCTCAACCAACATTTCAAGCTTAATGACATTTACCCGTGAAATCCGCTTATGCTCCGTCTCCTGAATGACGAATACATATCCTCCATATTCAACGGATTGACCGACTTCAGGCGGAATCGTCTCCACTCTGGAGTACAGCCAGCCACCAATCGTGTCATAGTCGCTCCGATCCATATCCAGTTCGAATCGCTCACTGACTTCTTCAATCAGCATCATGCCATCAATGGAGTATTCCATCTCATCCACTTTCTCTATGGCAGGACGCTCATGATCGAACTCATCCTGAATCTCGCCCACGATCTCTTCCATAATATCCTCCAGCGTTACCATTCCAGAAGTTCCGCCGTATTCATCAATCAGAATGGCAATCTGTGTCTTGCTACGCTGCATACGCTTCAGCAGATCACTGATTGGCGTCGAATCTGGAACAGCAAGAATTGGTCGGATTACAGAAATGGTATCTGTGAGCTGGGACCGCATCAGATCTTTAATATGAATAAAGCCGATAATGTGGTCCTTGTCACCGTTATAAACCGGATAGCGGGTTCGCATGCTTTCACTGGCGATTTCCAGATTTTCTAGCATGGACTGATTGGCGTTCAGACAGATCATTTCCGTCCGCGGAATCATAATTTCACGGGCAGTTGTTGCCGTAAAATCAAATATATTATCAACAAGCGCCAATTCAGTGTTGTCAATTAAACCGCTCTTATTGCTTTCTTTCATCAGAATGCGTATTTCATCTTCACTATGTGCCGAGTCATGCTCCGAAGCAGGTGCCATTCGAAACAATCTCAGCAGGCTGTTCGCCATACCATTCAAAGCCCAGATAAAGGGATACATCAATTTGTAAAAGAACGTAAGCAGTACCGCAGACCATAACGTGACCGTCTCCGATTTGCGGATTGCCATCGTCTTGGGAGCAAGTTCCCCGAGTACAATATGCAAAATCGTAATAATAACAAATGCAATCACAATCGAAATTCCGTGTACATATACCGGGCCGAGTCCAAACGCAGTAAACATGGGCTCAAGCAAGTGTGCAATGGCAGGCTCTCCGAGCCATCCGAGTCCCAGGGAAGCCAGCGTTATGCCCAATTGGCACGCAGACAGATAGGCATCCAGGTTACGTACAATATTAGAAGCATAGATGGCTCTTTTGTTACCTGCTTCCACCAAAGCCTCAATTCGGCTGCCGCGAACTTTTACCATCGCGAATTCTGCCGAGACAAAAAAACCGTTCATCAATACAAGCAAAGCAATTAAAAATAAATTTAATATACTCGGTAAGGGGTCACTCAAATTGTCATCCTATTCGCCGTCATTCTTCGGCAAATAGGTCCACCTCCTTCGAAAATGTAGGATATTAGCCATTCTGCCGCTCATATGCAGGTTCAACTTCCCAATGCTTCCACCTCCTTCTGGATTGTGTCGAATAAAAGGATATGCTTCTTTTATTATATAACTCTAAACTACACAGTCAATCCGTGTCCTATGACAACGAAATGATGCTAACCAGCAAATTACTTTACAAAGGTAGCGAATACGCCGTCTTATTTACATTTGCTAACTGACTATGTTGAACAGATCCCAAACGGGTTTATTGTTTATATCTCGTGCTCGTTGGGTGTCAAAATTGAATTCCAAGTAAAATGTAAAACGTAAAAAGAGTATTCCCGTTGATATCCAAATTCAGGAATACTCTTTGATGGTAATTCGAGATAAGGACATAACCTTATGTGCTTATTTTGACAGGGAAACGGGACTCCGTATCCCATCGCCATTGCGGTTCTTCGCCTTGTGCGTTCCACAAACCTCCAATCCACATTTCGTCTCTTCGTAATTCCGCATAGTCTGCTTCTTCAGCGAGTACCTGGATACCGAGCTCAGTCAGAGACAAGACTGCATTACGGAAATGTTCATGGTGCTGGGTGAAATCAGGGAACGTATCTGCTCCGCTAATCTGTAGTAGGGCATAGGGCTTCATGGTCATTCTTCTCAGATGTGCCCAATATTCCAAGTCTCCCATTCCCAAAACATGCAGCCGCTCACTCACATGTTTAAAGAGTTGATATGGATGATCGACACCTTGACTCACAGCTTCCAGAGTCGCTTGTTCAATTACACCCAGACCATTCGACTGTGAAGGCAGACGGGTCAAGTGAGCCTCAAATGCAGCATGCGCAAATGGGAGAACCGTACTGTTTTGTTTTAAATAATCCATGTGATCCTGAATATCGGAAGAGGTATACGCTTGCCAGAACTGACTTCCCGCCTGAAGCTCCTCCGTTCCCATTACATGCCACGTACCAGACAAACGTCCGATCTGTCCGGGTGTAAGCTGTCCCAGCCCCCGAAAGTTCTCTATTTCCGGATACGCATCAATACATAACAGATTCAGCTTGGTATCCCCAAGCGATTGACCATTAAAATAGTGCAGCAGATAAGACAACATCGCCTGATCATAGAGATCATATTCAAACCAGAGTACAATCTCCTTGTACTGATGAAACGCATGCAGTTTTCGCTCCAGCTCCGCAATTTGCAGATATTCCGTCTGGGGAATCCCTAATTGCTGTTCCAGATAGGCAGCGCGCTTCCTTCTCTCCAACTCGTTCCCCATATCTTGGACAACAGGACCAAAGGTGTAAAGTTCCCGCCAGACCATAACCTCTCCTTCGACCCCGCTTTGCCGTAAACGATCTGCAGCATGATCTCCATTGGTAATATGCAGCATGCCTTTGCCTCCTTCATAAAGTTCATTAATTACGGTTATAACGTCCGCTACAGGTAATGTACGCCTCAGCTTCGCCCTGGCATCGAACAGCCTTTTCTTCAATGCCGGAACAGATACGCTAAGGAAATCGGAAATTTCCTTAAGCGAATATCCCTGAAAGTAGAACATGTCCACTACATGCTGCATGGATAACGGCAGATTGGATATGGAATCGCGAAGAATCCGATACCGTTCCTTTTGCAAAACAAGCTGTTCAGGGCTATCCCCCTCTTCGCTCGAATCGATGTTGTACAGTAACTCCTGTTCAGGGGAAGTGCTGTGCTGCTTGCGCCTTAACCAACGATAGCACTGTCGTTCAACAATTACTTTAAACCATCCTGGAAAGGCTTCGGCTGTCTCCAGCTTCGACAGATTAGCAAATGCTTCTGTAAACGCCTCCTGTACAATATCTTCAGCCCAGAAACCGCCCTCCAGTTTGTTATAAGCTACAGCAAGCGCCATTCCGCGGAACTGTTTCATTAACTGCTCATATGCCTCAGGCTCGCCCCGGATGGCTCCCTCAATCCACTCGTTCAATGATGTAAACTCCTCTCTGTGAGCGTCTTGCTCAGCTTGTATATGTATAAGTGCCATGATTGCGAGTAAAGGTTACTACAATCTCCATTATAACGAAAAAAACTGTCCCACTTGCGGATTTGATTCCACATGCGGGACAGCCTAGTTAAACATTCTTTCTACAGAAACCCCCGTCTAATAACGAATTAGAATCTGCTTGGAGCTTGAGGATAGTTTCCGACAACGCCCGGATATTGGTACAACAATGGCTCATCAAACGTAGCATAATCGAAGTTAACCATTAACAGCATAATACGTCTTCCTGTCTTAGGATCGCTGATAATGATGTGATCACGACCTGCAGCTTCAATAATTCCTTGGAAAATGCGAGCATTCCATTCTTTGTTACCTTCATATGTCATGTAGAATGTACCAAATTTGCCGAGGTTCAGGCGCAGGATATTTTCGATGTATGATTGTTCAAACTGCGGCGCAGTTGTCGTTACAACTCCACCTGTTGGTGTCATTGGACTGCCGCTGGATACAAGCGGTGGTACGCTTGTGGAGCTTGGTGATACCATGCTTGGAGAAACCATGCTAGGTGATACCATGCCTGGTGTAGGCGACGTCGTAGGCATGCCATTACCGATTTTATAGGATGTTCCTTGAACTTGCGAGTTGGCCTGTTGACCCAGTGCCTGTGTTGTTGGTTGATATGGTTGATTAATCATTGTAATTCCTCCTAAAATTTAATAAACTTCCGGACAATCTTCACCTGTCGGACTGAAGAAACAGTGCGCTTTGAAACGGCCCGTATTTTGCTGGTTATACCAGGTTGGAGGACAATCGCCCACGGGCCTGAAAAACCATAGGGAATTGCTGGCCGGCCAGATCCGTTCTCCATTAATTACACGTTGTGCCAAGCGAATCTCGGATTGTCTCGCCCGCTGATAGAAATAGCCTTTTTGGGTCGATTCGAACCCACCGGGATTCTGGAATACCATACGGTTAATGTCACGAATGTCCCCAAAATCCAAACAGTCCACCAGCACACGGTTCACACCCACATTACCTACGAGCAGCATGCCCTGTTCGCCGTCACCTTCAGCCTCTGCCCTCATCAGTCTTGCCAGCAGCTTGACGTCTTCTGAGTTGGCTTTAATAACAGCCATATTCTGTTTCCTCCCTTGCTTCAGCTCTTCATCACCGTACATCGTATTGTGCAGGAGCCTATTCGGTGACACGAATCCAGCTTTTTTCCACAAAAAAATCCCGGAACCTCACCCCATGTGAAGTCCCGAGATAAAACATTTCCTATATAACCAGCCTAATTAAGGCTTGGCATTAATCCAGTAATCGTAAGCATGTACCATGTTACCTTGGTAGGCTTCATAATCCTTCAGCAGTTCAGGCAGCTTCGCAAGCTGCTGTTCCATCTCGGCAGCACCTTTTTCATAAAATGAGATATGGGCGCCTTCGTGATTCTCTTTCATTTCTACCGAAATCAGCAGCGGCTTGCCCAAACGGTCGGCGATCTCCATCTCCTGTCTGACCACTGCGGCTATGCCATTGGACCCTTCGGCCGAGTTACGGAAAGCCATGAGAGAGACATGATCCAATGTGCGGATCATAAATTCAGTAACAGACATGTCCTGTCCTGGCAAAGGGAAGCTATCCAGCCATACAGCGAGATCGGCACTGGTCTCCAAACTGCTGTCCTTTTTCGTTTCTTCCTGGAAAAAGGAGATATTGGAAGCCCATTCTGTCAAAAGTGCATCCCGGTCGGAATTCCATTCCGGCAGTGTGTAGGGCTCGATATCCAGGTGAATGCCTTTGAATCGTTCTTCGGGTTCAACTTCAGCATTATAATTTTTCACATAATTGATCAGTCGCTCGATCCGTGGTCTGTTCTCGGATCTACCCCAGATGGGATGACCGCCCATGGCGTGAATTTGAATCCCTTGTGCCTGGGCTCGTTTAACAAAACTGCGATAACTTGAATAGGGTTGGTCCAGATCAAGCCGGACATATAAAAAGTTAATATGCTGTTCTGCGGCGAATTCAAGAATATGCTGACCGCCATCATTCGTTACCTGCGAGGCCTCCCAGATGTAAGTTCCGCGAATCTCAGGCTGAGGGGCTGGTTTCTCCGGGGCAATCTCTCCATCCGGTTCAAGCTGTCCCCAATACACGATATCATGTACGGCAGAACCGGCATATGAAGCATGATTACGTAAGGATTCCGCAACCTCTGCCAAGACACTCTCCAGCTGCGCTGCTCCCTTTCCGGCAAAAGTCGTAAATTCTTCACCAGGCATCGGCTTCGTATTCACCCCAACGGTGACTGAAGCACCGCTGGTATCAGCCCAATTCATTTCCTGTTCAATGAGTTGAATAATGCCGTTATTCCCTTGTGCGTTATCGCGGTAAGCCAGTAAAGTAACATGATTAAACTGTTCCATGAACCAGCGTGATAACGGCAGGTTATCTGTATCATCTGTTGTTTTTGTACCTGCGATCGTATAAGAATCCAGCCAAAATGGCAGATCCACATTAATGTCGATGGCACCATTCGCCTCGACCTGTTCAAGCAACAATTTCATATTCGCTACCCATGACTGAACCAAAGGCTCTGAATCGTCTTTCCATGCAGGCAAAACGTAAGGTTTGACATCCAGATGGATGGCATCAAATCGTTCTTCTGCAGCAGCTCCCTGATTATAGTCAGAA
This sequence comes from Paenibacillus sp. PvP094, assembly GCF_040546835.1. Classification (NCBI taxonomy): domain Bacteria; kingdom Bacillati; phylum Bacillota; class Bacilli; order Caryophanales; family Paenibacillaceae; genus Paenibacillus; species Paenibacillus sp. PvP094. The sequence continues at coordinate 5,436,046 of NZ_JBEPOM010000001.1, forward strand.
ACCCACGCAGCCAAACGGAGCATTGGGGCCTCCCGGTCACGAACAGCCCAGGACGGGTCCCCTCCTAGTGCTTCAACAGCAATACCCGCTTTACTGGCTTTGGATATGAACGTGCGATATACCTCATCGGATAAATTCATATCCACGTTGACATAGAGTCTGTTGATCTTATGTTTAGCTGCGTTAGCCAGCAGCTCGTCTCCTCCATCATCTTGGACAGACTTGGCCTGCCATACCCAGGCTGCCCGTATGTCGCCCGTGTCTGCCTCCACAGGCGAAGCCATTCCTGTCATTATGATCCCTCCAATCAGCAGTAATAGGCCAAAGATCTTCCGGGATGAATTCCCGAACATATACTCCCTCCATTCTTGTTCTGTTGTAAAATCACATTCATTATAGCAACCGATTTCTGAATTTCAAATAAGCCCAAGTGCTTAACTTGGGCTTACGGATGCTGGAGCATTCAATTTGTACAACAGAAAGAGGGAATCCCGGTTCTAGTCCTCATATATCATTTTTCGAGTCATGCCCCCATCAATCATCAGATTGGTCCCAGTGACAAAGGTATTGCTTGGATCCGACAAATATAAACATGCGCGGGAGATATCCGAAGGGACGCCTACGCGTCCTGCAGGATGCTGTTCATGATCTTCCGGCTTCAATTCGTCCACATTGCCTGTCTCAATCCATCCCGGACTGATACAATTGACCCGAATACCGTCCTTGCCAAGTGAGACCGCCATCGCATGTGTCAGGGCCACAATGGCACCCTTGGACGCTGCATAGGCCTCTGTCTCAGGTTCAGACATAAACGCACGTGTCGATGCCATATTGACGATAGCGCCTCCATGTTCATTTTGTTTCATATGTTTGGCCGCTTCACGGCTCGCGAGAAAGCAGCTTCTTACATTCGTATTAAGCACATCGTCCCATTCCTCCAAGGTCAGCTCGTAAGGAGACTTCCACCTGGCTACGCCGGCATTGTTCACCAGGATGTTGATCTGTTTGAATTCTTCGATGGTTGTGCGAATCAAATTCGTAATATCCTGCTCCTTGCGAACATCGCACTGAACGAAGATGGCTTCGCCGCCTTCATTGCGAATCGAAGCAGCAGCAGCGGCGCCTTCTGCCTCTTGGTAATCGGCAAGTACAACTTTGGCACCAGCAACCGCGTAAGCTTCGGCTACGCTGCGTCCGATCCCCTGAGCTGCTCCCGTAACAACAACGACTTGATCTGTAAATGACATCATGAACTCCTCCTCTATTAATACGCTTCTGTCATCACATACGAATATGTCGAATCAAGAAACCTTATTGTTATAAAGACCCTCTCCTTATATAAAAACACGATACCACCTTTAAGAAACGCTTGTCCAAGAAAATTAACATTAAAAAAAGCTTACGCACTATGGCGCAAGCCAGCCGGATTATCCGCGTACACGTTCTGAATACAGGCGGTTGTAGCGCTCGAAGCCTATATACCGTGTTCCCTTGAAAGAAAGACGGCCTTCATCTCCTTCGGAGCACAATCCGTACTCTTCTCCGTTCACCTTGAACTCGAGCCGATCTCCGCTCTCTACTTCAAAGGTAATGTAATACAGCGTACGGGCTGAACTGCCTGGTTCAGCTTGCGACTGACTGATCTGCATCCTTCTGCCCGTTATTCGCGAAGGTACGGTAAGCAGTGGCTCGGCGTTGTTGCGCCCCCATCTCCATACTTCTTTCCCCACAGACAGAAGAACAATACCTATAATCAGAACAAATACGACTGGAAAGACGGTTCCGAAAAAGTCAAACATCCAGGATGATTCAATGCCCATGTCTCTCCCCTCCGTTCTTACACCTAGGACAGCCAGAGTCTTGACCCGTCTCCTGTACATGTATATGCGCGAGTAATATGGAACTTGTTATCCGATTCAAAATCCCAAAGCAATGTGTGGGAACACCGCCCGGAATAGGATCCTTGAACGTTATTGCTAAACAGAAGATGACCCTATGTAACGAAAACTTCGTTTTCCGCGTGCAGTGTTTTCACATCCAGGAATGTTCTCTTCTTCATTTTATAGATGTGGACCATATCCTGATTACATTACTATATGCCGAAATCATGATCTCCTCGAAACAAAATCAGCTCCACAACGCGTGTACATCTACCTTTTCTCCTAATATGAATACACGGCTCCAACTGAGATAGCACTCTCAAACGTGGGTGCTATCCCAGTTAAAGATACCTTGCTTCACCTTTTTATTTTTAGGTATTGAAACCCAAAAAGGTGAAAGATGAGATTTCATTTCTTGTTAGGCCAATTGTGTGATTACAAGATGTGCCGAAACAGGTCTTGTTCCACCAGCAAGAGGTGTAATCGTTAATGCAGTAGCATTACCAGCCGGATTTCGCACGGTTAGGATTGAATTAATGACAGTCGTTTGTACCAAGGCTACCCCTACAATCTGAGACGTTCCTGTTGCCCTCCCAACTACGGTCGGAGCCAAATCAGCACCATTGAGAGTTAAAATAAGTTGGCCTGCTTCATTGATGCTCACTTGAAACAGCACTTGATACGTGCCTATTGCTGCCAGATTGAATGAACTGGGTCCTGTTCGACTTATAGTTGTTCCGCTAGTTGGTCCATTTTGTGGAAAACTTACATCAGTGCCCGGAGCAACAGTAGCTGCATTATCAGGAGGCATCAGAGCAAAAAAATCGGCGAATCCCAGGACCCCGCCGGCAGCACCAGTGGCACCCGTCGGGCCCGCTACTCCGGCTGGACCTGCTGCTCCAGTGGCACCCGCCGGGCCTGCTACTCCGGCTGGACCTGCTGCTCCAGTGGCACCGGCCGGGCCTGCTACTCCGGCTGGACCTGCTGCACCAGTAGGACCCGCCGGGCCTGCTGCACCCGCTGGACCTACTGCACCGGCTGGACCTACTGCACCGGCTGGACCTACTGCACCGGCTGGACCTGCTGCTCCAGTGGGACCCACCGGGCCTGCTATACCAGCTGGTCCAGGGAAACCTTGTGGTCCAATGGCTCCCGCTGGTCCAGGCTCGCCTTGCGGTCCTTGAGGTCCTATTAGCCCTTGTGGTCCGGGGATGCCCTGTGGTCCCATCGGACCTGCCGGACCAGCCTCACCCCGAAGGCCTTGTGCACCGGCTGGGCCAGGCTCGCCTTGAAGGCCTTGAGGTCCAATGAGGCCTTGCTCTCCAGGGGTACCCTGTGGCCCCATCGGCCCTGCAGGGCCAGCTTCGCCTTGTGGACCTCTTGCACCAGCTGGGCCAGGTTGCCCTTGAGCTCCTTGCGGACCTGAAGGTCCTCCTGCTGGTCCCGTTGGTCCAGGTGGTCCTTCAATACCTTGTTTCCCTTGAATTCCCTGCACACCCTGAGGACCAGGTTGCCCCTTAGGACCAACAACAGTTGGAGTAGAAACATTAACTTCAGGTGGAGGACATGTTACTCGTACTACTTTTTTAACAACTTTTACTCTCCGTTCTTTTCTTTTTCCTTTTGGCTGACATACAGATATGACTTTTTTCTTGCGCCTCTTTTTCTCTTCCGGACTACCCAAGTGTGGACACCTCCCTATGAACATAGATTACTGTACGTAGGTAGTTAGTTTGACGTATGGACGAACATCTATATTTAGCTAAACGGGAACCTAACTTTAAGAAAAAGGGCTACTTCACATGGAGGCTCTGTTCGTGAAATGCTGGAAAAGCCTTTATGAAGTAACCGATCTCCTGCCTTGGTAATACCTAAGTGTACACAAATAGACTCGAAAGATTGATTTGTAAGAAACACTACAGCAAATAGGATTGATACTCTCCTAAATAAATATTGCTTTTGGATTCAAATTGAAGTTCAAATCGTATTAGGTACTTGGAGTGCGTTAAGTATAATTATTTCAAATAAAAATCGCCCCCAATCGGGGGCGATCCGTTGATCTACCTACTTTTTCAGCTTGTTTGTTATTTATGCATACATCAGGTTCATGAAACCGCGAGTTGCTTCTGCTCCCTCCGCTTGTTCGGGTTCTTCTGGCTGTGCGTATTGTGCCATGCAGGCCTTCACTTCTTCTTCGGTTGTGCAACGGTTGGCATCATCGCAATTGTAGCATAAGTGAAGCATGTATCTCGTTAATTCGTCCGCCTGCGTGAATTGAGTTTGTTCATTGGTTCTCATCTTCATCACTCCCATCTCTTCTTGAATTCAATATAACATCATTTAATATAAGTTATTGTGATTTATTTCACAAAGTAGATAAAAAGAAAAGAAACACGACGGTTTCTCTTCTAAATAACGTCTATATTTAGCTTACCTACAGCACTTTCCACTGCATACCACCATCCACAGTCTGCAGGAGCAAGGATCTCTTGGTATCCGTATTCTCTACCAGAATCCAGCCCAGTTTCGAGGAAACCATCTGCAGCTTCACGATCTCCGGATAATCCTCCAGAATACCGTCCAGGACTTTACTGCCCGGAAGTGCCTTCCAGCTTTTTCCCGAATCCTTGGTCTGGTATGTTGTGCCCGACTGAACTACCCATCCTTCTGATGCATTCAGGAAAGCGGGAGTCAGATTACGATTGATTCCCTTCTGCTTATTCAGGCCGAAGGTCGATAATGTCCAGCTCTTACCTCCGTCATCAGTGAAGTATCCGTTGAACTTGGTATAATCTCCGCTGGAACAGGTTAAAGGCATCCAGGCCCCTTTCGCTTCCCGACCAAAAAACTGAGGTGAACCAATGTTGAAATTGCCACACCCATTGAAGTCGTTCCGGTCAAAAAATGTTGGTCCGGTCTTCCAATTCTCTCCGCCATCTGTTGTGACATACAGCTTCGGAGTTCCAAATTCAAGGGCTGTCAAGAAGCCGTGTTTCGGATCAGAAAAAGTCAAGCCCGTTGTATATCCACGTGTCGGAATCTCGGCCGAAGCCGGCTGAACGTCCTCATCACTGGATGACATCTCCTTCCAGGTGATGCCTCCATCCTCGGTAACATACAGCTTTTTATCTTGCTTCCCGATGGAGGTATCCACCGTAGTCAGAATCCAGCCTTTCTCCGGGGATACAAAGGATATGGCAGTGACTTTGTCCGTCTGGGACAAGGAAGACAAGCTCCAGCTCACTCCCCCATTATTGGTGCGCAAGACCATCGTATCGGTTCCGCCCAGCCCTTCACGAACGATCCATCCATGGGTACGATCCACAAAATAAATACTTTGCCCATACTGCGGGTTGGCCGGAAATTGCACGTTCTCTGAAGGAGAAATATTCGTCCAGGTTACGCCCTGATCCTGAGTGTAGTATAAACGCAGTGCGTTTCTCGTAACACCCCACGCCAATCCTCCGTTGTCATTAAGCAGCTGGAAGTCGGTCAGACGTGTCTGGATCTGGTATTCCGCCGTATCCGTAGTCGCTTGCGTACTGTTATCAGGAGGAACAACCGTTAATGTCTGTCCGGTATTTCCGATCTCTTCCTGCTCTTGGGGCGGTTCTGCCACCGGGGTCTGACCTGTGTCGGTGCAGGCAGCCAGTAGGGCAGCTATTCCTATAGACAGCAATGCTGTCTGCGCGATTTTGGTCCATTGCAAACGCAAGTGGAGTTCACCTCTCTCATCCAATAGCAGGCGCGCATGCCTGTCCGATCGGTATACATTTTACGATTCATTCGAATCCACTTCTCCCATTCTACCACAAACCATGTCGAAAAGGCTCATCTTGGGTAACAGGGTGTCAAAAGGGAACCCGTATCAAGTACTCGTTCCATAGTTGGATGCCCATGCCATACTTTCGACTCAATCTTCCTTAAACAGACAACGAAAGTGAAATATTTTATAGACATCGCTTTCTTTTCAAACATTTATACCTTAATATGGATGGAAGTCTACCCCAAAAAGGAGAGGATATGAACATGGTAAACAGTGCTTTGCTCAAGCCGAGTCGCGTAGTCATTATTGGCATGGGCGCGGTGGGAACAACAACGGGATATACGCTGATGTTAAGACAGCGCTCATCCGAGTTGGTATTTGTGGATGTGAATCATGATAAGGCTACAGGCGAAATGCTGGATATGAACCACGGGCTTCCATTTACCGGAGGCGTCAAAGTATGGGCTGGTGACTACTCGGACTGCAAAGACGCGGACATCATTATTATTACAGCCGGGGCCTCCCAGAAGCCTGGTGAAACCCGCATTGATCTGCTGAAGAAAAATGCCAGCATATTCAAAGATATCATTGAACGTATTACCGAAGTGAACTCTCATGGTATTTTGCTCATAGCCACCAATCCTGTAGACATCTTATCTTATACGTCCTGGAAACAGAGCGGCTGGCCTGCTTCACGGGTGATTGGCTCCGGTACCTTGCTCGACAGCGCCCGCTTCCGCTACCTGATTGGTAAAAACAAAGGCATTGATCCCCGCAGTATTCATGCACACATCATTGGGGAACATGGTGATTCCGAAGTACCTGTATGGAGTTTAGCCAACGTGGCGGGAATAGATCTGGATCTCGACGAGGAAACGCAGCGGGATATCTTTGATCGCACCAAAAATGCGGCTTATGAGATTATTAATGCCAAAGGAGCCACTTCCTATGCAATCGCACTTGCTTTGGATCGTATTGTAGCAGCCATTTTGGGCAATGAAGGATCGGTCCTAAACGTATCTACATTGCTGGAGGACTACAATGGCGTTTCCGATGTTTATCTCGGAGTTCCATGTGTGGTGGATCGCAACGGAGTACGTGAAATATTACCGCTTCCACTGAATGAGACAGAGAAAGTCGCTTTCCAGGCTTCAGCAAACAAATTAAAGGAACAGATTGCAGGATTGGAATAATGTCATTATTTTAATATAACCAAAGGACCATCTGGATCGCATATCATGCTGATTCGGATGGTTCTTTCGTATGAAATCTATAATCGGTGGGCATATGATATGGTTCATTATCAATCGGTTTACATAACATTAGTTTCGTTAACCAAATGGATGTATTTGTCTTTAACCACACCCCGAACGAATACTGCGATTCATTGAATTGTTGATGTTGCACTCCTCGAAAATAAAAAAACCTGCCCTCATGGACAGGTCTGGATTGATACACGTTACTTTTCACTTGCAAACTCCGGAAGTTTGACGTCCAGCAGAGCCATCGCCTCTTCCTTCTCCCGACTGGTAACGTGCGTATAAACGGTTGTGGTTTGAATCGATGCGTGACCGAGCAATTCCTGAACCGTACGCAGATCGGCGCCGCGCCGCAGCATCATGGTTGCGAATGAGTGTCGCAGCTTATGGCTTGAATAGTGCAGACGCTGATGAGTCGGAGACTCCAGTTGAAAACGTTCGAAGGTTTCCGTCGATATGAGCTGAATACTGCGAATGGATAATCGCTTCCCTTTTTGCGAAACAAACAAAGCTTCTTCCTTCGCCCGCCATGGAGATAATCTCTCTTCTACCGCTAAGGTTAACAGCTCAGCAACCATCTCCGGAACAGGGAGTGTACGCCATTTACGGCCTTTACCGAAGACGTCCAGCGTGCGCCGCTCCGCATTATAGTCTTTACAGTTTAGCGCATGGACTTCACCAACCCGCAATCCCATATAACCCATTAACAGAAAGATCGCAAGATTGCGTGTACGGTACTTTCCTTCTACCGATTGCAGGAATCGTTCCAGACCGCTCTCATCCAGAAAGACGGGGGCCCGATTTTTCTCGGTTTTGGATTTTTTGATTCCTGACGCAGGATTATTCGTTAACACTTCCAATTCAATGAGCGACTTGAAGAAGCAATTTACCGCTGCATGTTTACGATTTCTCGTCGCATCACTAACTCCACGTTCGCGGGCACGTGACAGAAATGATAAGACATGCAGCTTCTTCACCTGCTCCAGTGACTTTCCTAGAATAGAAGAGAGAAATTCGGCGACGTCACCCGTATATGATTTTACAGTGTGTCCCGTGTAACCGGCGTCTTTCATCCATATGTGAAAAGCTTCAAGCTCATCAGCGTATTGCTCCTGAATTTCCTCGCTTATCATCGGTATTCGTCACCACAATTCATTCTAGTGTATAAGTAAGGCGAGCCATTTCGCTCACTTTATGTTCCTGAAATAAACTTTGTTTCATTTAATCAACAATGACGACATCAATGAGTGGGCTGATCTCCTTCGGACGACCTTCGCTGCGCGTTAGCACAAAGGATGGCAGCGGATTTTCATACAAACCGTTAACCGATTCGCAGATCTGTACATACAGGTCCATATGCAACGTCTCCCCTTCCCCTGATACATCGATCACGGGCCAATCCTTCGTGGTACATGCTGGCCAGTTGGCCAGTTCATGAGCAGGTACGATGCTTAACTGCTGTACAGCCGGTGCAATCCGGTAAACGCCTCTGAACTCAGGCTCCTCACCAAGCTTGTCCACTGCAAGTATGGAAGCCGCTTGCTTGTCGGGTGCTGAGTATATTGAGTAACACCACGGAGATACGCCCCACGCCATAGCCATGAGTCCTTCCTCCAATAAAGTGTCCGAGAGGTCACCCTCTCCGAATTGTTCAATTAAATTGTGATTACCAGAACCAATCAGCTCTTCCACTCGTTTTGACATGTGCGGCAGATCTGCCAATATAAATCCACCACTGCCATACCCGTCAAATACATGATGATCTCTGCTCCATGTGGATGAAACGGCAGATGAATGCCGATTTGCTTCTGCTGGAAATAAATTCATTAATACCGTAAGGACCTGAGCGTATTTTACCATAGCTTCTTGTTCAGGTTCCAGAGGACCTTCGGCAATCCGGGGCGTCTTCAGGTGCAAGGAAATCCGAAGCTCGTAATTACCTTCTGCAAAATCGGTCCATCCCCACTGTATAGGCTGCTGGATCCCATCTATGGTGTCTAAGAAAATCGTGCTTTCAGGTTTCAAAGAAACAGGATATTGAACGTAACCCAGTTCCTGACCATATATGATCGCAGCGTCATCCCGGTGAATCGGCGCATCAAGCTGCTGTGCAATAACGGATACTTTGCGTCCATCTTTCAACTTGCGATCCGGGTCAATTTCCAGCTGAGAGGCATCCTTCCCCTCAGGATGTGAGATATTCACTTTTGCCTCTGCAAGTACGACAGAGTCTGCTAGTGCAAACCCGAAATTCGGATTCAGGTGAAGCTGATTCGTATGTATTGGTGTGTTCATGATACATCCCCTCTCCTATGTCTGATGGCATGTCACATCCCTCAATATATGTCATATTTGGACTGGCCGCAACCCCGAGCTGGGTATGGTCGAGTATGGACATGTACTTTAATAGATACCCGAATATAGGTCTTAAGCCAACTTTCTTTTTTTATTTCTACCTTCGCTTTATATAGAAAACCCCATATTGCTCTAGTCTAAGCTAGGCAGTATGGGGTAGTGAGTGCATCAGGAATATCTAGTGATACAAAGCCATTTATTTATTATTTATTTCCCTTTGGCTTGACCGGCTGTTGATCAACGGTTTTTGATCCCCGCCGCAGAGGATTCAGGTGACTGTAGTGACGTCCATACATGAAATAAATGATCAAACCGATAACCAGCCAAGCGAAAAACGTGATCCATGTCAAAGCAGCTAGGCGGGTCATCAGATATACACAACCAATTGCACTCAGTATCGGAATCCATGGAACAAAAGGCACCTTGAAGCCGCGTTTGAGATCAGGGTTGTTTTTTCGCAGAACGATAATGCCCAGACTTACGACTGCGAATGCAAACAATGTACCGATGTTGGTAAGCTCAGCCAAATGACCGAGTGAGATGAACCCTGAGAATAGCGCAATGATGATACCTGCCACCCATGTACCTGTCGCTGGCGTTTGACTTTTACCACTGATTTTTGAGAATACCGGGGAGAGCAATCCGTCACGTGACATGGAATACAATAGACGGGTCTGCCCATACATCATAACGAGCAGAACGGTTGTTATCCCGGTGATTGCACCAAGAGCCACAATCCAGGACAGCCCATGCAGATTCACGAATTCAAACGCAAAAGCAACCGGATCACTAACATTCAGCATGTGGAAAGGCACGATGCCTGTCAAAATCAAGGATACAACGATATACAGCACGGTGCAGATCGCCAAGGAAGCAATAATACCAATCGGCAAGTCCCGCTGAGGTCGCTTCACTTCCTCCGCTGCCGTGGAAACCGCGTCAAAACCAATATAGGCAAAAAAGACCGTCGCCGCACCAGCGGTTACTCCTGAGATGCCAAACGGCAAAAACGGCTGCCAATTGGAAGGCTGTACATAAAACACGCCCACTCCGATAAAAATCAGCACAACAATAATTTTGATCGCCACCATAATGCCATTGGCACGGGCTGCCTCCTTGACTCCACGGGTGAGCAGAAAGGTGATCAGTAACGTGATGGCTGCTGCGGTAACATCGAAATAGGTCCCCTTTTCAGGATTGTATGCACTGCTGAGTGCATGCGGCAGCTGTAATCCGAAGCCTGACAGCAGCGACTGAAAATAACCGGACCACCCGCTGGCCACGGCCGCACTGGCGAATCCATACTCCAGAATCAGATCCCAGCCTAGAATCCAGGCAATGACTTCACCAAAGGCAGTGTAACTATACGTGTATGCACTCCCTGAAGCAGGTACGCTGGATGCGAATTCGGAATAGCATAGTGCAGCGAATGCACAGATGATGCCTGCAAGCAAAAAAGAGAGCACCAATCCAGGACCAGCATAATTTGCCGCTGCGACTCCTGTTAATACAAAAATCCCTGTACCGATAATTGCTCCTACTCCAAGCGTTGTTAAGTCCAAAGGACCTAGCGCTCTTTTTAACGCACTATTTTCTTCTCCGAAGGCAATTGGTTTTTTCCGAAGCAGCGAAGATTGTTTCTGATTCTCTGACATAGACATGTTCCTCTCATTACAAATGTAGAATGAAGTATACCTTCCAAGCTGCTTCATCTCGATCTGTTCTATAAAAAAGTCGTTTGTTCTATATTACCGATCACCTACAAAAATCTATCGTATTCTACACGTTGTCGCGTTGCTATACTAAATTTATTTTTGATCACTGTACTATTTTGTGCTTTCTAGGCGAATAATATCATGAACTGATGGATTGGTCGCATAATGAAAATCGATTTAAAACAAAACTGCGTATAATTTATATTATGCGCAGTTTTTTGAGTGCTTTTACAAAGGCATAAACCACTTTAACTCGTTGTTATAAGCACTTTCGTAAATAAAGGGTTTTTTCGTCTTTTTCTGCTGTCACTTCGCGCCATAATTCGTCTGAGGGCTACGTCTCCATCCCCCTGCTCTCGTCTATAGTTAACTTCTTTTTGTTTAGATATAGAAAAAAGCCGCTACATTTAGCGGCTCCTTTCAATACAATTTATTCTTGTGTCAGACAGGTGTCTCTCGACAAATGATTTGGCTATACGATTTATATCATCTTTACTCCCAGCTTAAATCTTGCCCATTGGTTTCAATCACCTTTTTATACCAGTAGAAACTGTTTTTGTTATTTGTCAACAACCCTTGCTTTAACACCGATTGGTTCTGTAAATACGACGAAATGGATTCAACAAAAATGAGCCGTGCTTAAGTAACGGCTCTTTTACTTTACTTCTGCCCGATCCTTTAAGAAAATACAATCCGATCCGCATCAGACATCCGATACTGTGTTAATAAATATTCCTTACTTTCCATCGCTTTGCTTCGAATGTCGTCCAGGTTCACATGCAGCAGCTTACCATTTTGCTTCACAAGTTTTCCTGCAACAAAGACCGTGTCCACATTGGATGGATTGGCGAATTGCACAACAGCACCGATTGGATCGTGAACGGGGAACAAATTCAGATCGGTTGTACGAATCATAATTAAATCCGCTTCTTTTCCCGGTGTGACTGAGCCTGTTTTTCGCTCCAGCCCTAAAGCCTGTGCACCAGCCGAAGTTGCAAACCGCAGTACCTGACTCGCTTGCAAACTCAGCTCTCCCGGCATTTCACCTTGCGCCAGCAATAACTCGTTCGTTCTGGAACGCTCAGCTTGCAACGCAAATTTCATCTGTGAAAACATGTCTCCACCTGTCGAAGTCACCACATCCACTCCAAGCGTTGGCGTGCCACCATGTTCCAGAAAATATCCTGTAGCAGGATAACCATGTCCCATCATCATCTCTACTTCAGGCGTAACTGACAAAGATGCTCCAGTGTCTGCCAGCATTTTGAATTCATCCATGCCCATCGTATTGCCGTGAACGACATTAATTCGCGGGGTAAGCAGCCCTGCCTCGTACATTCGGTTAATGGAACGATCTGCAGATCCCCAGCTGCCAAACCCGACATGCATCGAACAAATTGCGTCCAGTTCTTCTGCGAGCTGAATGTCCTGCACCGTTGTATCCCAGTGGCTAAACTCTGGGCCGCGAATAGCAAGTCCATACGTGACCAATTGGTCACTAGAGGAGAAATAACGCTCCTTCACCCCTCTGATATTCTCCGGGTATGAAAGGGTACTTTCTCGATTCCAATAGTCGGTTTCCCCTGGAACACCGTGAGCAAAGACAGCCCGGATCCCTGCATCCTGCAGCCCACGAATAAGTCCATCGGTATGATCAGGTGAATATGGCATACTCCAATCAAGTACCGTCGTCACACCCGCGTTAAGCGCTTCCAAAGAACCCAGAAGATTGGCAATGTAGCTGTCCTGTGGTCGAAGCTTGCTTCCCATGGCACCATAGTACAGATTTTACAGATACACGGGCAGCGACCAGTTCGTTCCAGCCGTTTTCACAAGAGATTCCCACATATGCCGGTGTGTATCCACGAGTCCAGGCATGACAATCATGTCTGATGCGTTGATCACCTCAACATCTGCATCTGACACCTCGATATTCGGTTGCACGGCTGCAATCAACGAATCCTGAATAAGTACATCTGCCCTATTAAACTGACCAATACGAGCATCCATCGATAATACACAACCGTTTTTCAATAGATAACCTGTCCCCATGAGACACCTCTCCAATCGTAATGGTTTGTAAAATGATCTGATCCGCATTGCTTGTCCTTACATATAATTTATGACTATATTTTCGCTAGTATATATATATTATATATCAGGTGTTAATATTTATCAAATCTGGACACCAAACTCCTATCTATAGTGATAACTAGTCTTACATCGTTAAACTTCATTCTTATCTCCGTTGGATTCCAGCTTACGTTTCGCTCGAAAACGTCTCACCTTCATTAGATTACCGCACATTTTATCATCGCAATATTTCTGTGTCCTACTGCGAGTATCGTCATAGAAGATCCAGCGGCAGTCCGGGTTGTCACAGCATCGAATTCTCTTTCCATCGCCCTCCACCAGTGTAGTTGCAAAGTCAGCAGCGACTTCTGCCATCACCTGAAACCAATGCGCATGGATGGGAACCAGCTTAACATCCAGTCTTTGATCCTCTGAAATTAGTTGTCTGATTACCCCACCACACCGCATAGAGTCATTTAACCATGCTTGATCCTTCTCCGTTAGGGGCGTTCCCGCTGACAAACGGATAGCCAGAAACTGTAACTCATCTCTAAAGCTTCTCATGGCGGATTCCTCTTCAGTCGATGCCGGAACTTGTGCTTCTAATTGCCAACGATTCAAGAAATCCTGCTGCCAGCCTGCTTTTCCCAGTCTGTCTTCAGATCGATCCCCGCCACGCCAATCATGATAGTCGCTATTTACAAAATCTGTCCATAATCTATCCATCTATACCTCCGGCATTGTAACTATCTAATTTTAAAAAAGATGGTTACTTTCTTTTGAATTGTGTTATATTAATTGTAACCATTTCAAACCATATTAGCTAGTTACAAGCATGAAGACGCAAGTCATGAGATGAGTTCCACAAGAGAGGAATGAACTTAAAGATGACGTCTGTTACAACTGCATTAGATGTGTTGGTTATTCAAAAAGAAGACACCTGGGATCAATGTAACTGGATCGTCCCATTGTCAAAGGCGATTGAAGGGCTGACCGCAGAGCAAGCAGGTTGGATCCCTCCTTCAGGAGGACTAAGCATATGGCAGCTGGTCAATCATATGTATTATTACAACGAGCGGATCTTAGAGCGTCTTCAAGGTCATGCTCCATCTGTACCCGCAGCCGAATCGAATGAAGCTACGTTTGGCAAACCGGGTGACCCCTTGGACCAAATTGGCTGGAGCCAACTAGTGGAGCGAACCACTAAGCTGGCAGAGCAGTTGCACGATAACCTGGTTACGTTACAGGTTTCCAGACTTGAAGAAGCCTATTTGGATTCCGAACAAAATTGGGCTCAAACGCTTGCCCGCTGGGTTCTTCACGACGCTTATCACGCGGGTCAGATTGTACTTCTTCGCAGGCAGCAAGGAAGCTGGAACATCATTTTCTAAAAAAATGCTTGAACTGCTAGCGCTTACAGGAATAAGATGAACTTATTAATGTTACAACTTGTACTATAACCTATAAATTGAATAGGATCTTCGGGGTAGGGTGCAATTCCCGACCGGCGGTGATGTTCCAATTGGAACCAGCCCGCGACTCGCTGTTGACTGCTTAGGACAACAGCGACTGACTTGGTGTGACTCCAAGGCCGACGGTACAGTCCGGATGAGAGAAGATCAACACATGACATACCGCCTATGGGAAGGTTTCTTTCCTGACGATATGTTCATGGATGAGCCCCCGTTTATTTGGTGTATGCCAAAACGGGGGCTTTTGTCGATTTTGCCAACTGAAGATTCCGTGTTCTGACGAAGGAGTCCTGAATATGGAAAAGACACAGCATGCATCAACCGTTTATCGCAAGGAACGAAGCAATACCGGATTTTGGCTCGTTGTTCTCGGTGCAGCCCTATGGGGCGTAGATCCATTGTTCCGCATCATTTTGCTGCAAACGATGACCTCTACTCAAATTGTACTGGTGGAACATATTATCGTGAGCTTAGTCGCTATACCTGTCTTATGGAAATTCCGCGCCGACCTGAAAAACCTTCGAGCCCGTCACTGGATCGCCGTTATCTTTATCTCATGGGGCGGCTCTGCACTGGCAACGGTATTATTCACGCTCGCACTGACACACAATGATCCGAATACCGTTTTGTTGCTGCAAAAAATGCAGCCCATCTTCGCGATTGTTTTAGCTAAGTTCTTACTGAAGGAAACACTGCCCCGCCGCTTCGGCTGGTTATTCGTTGTTGCTCTTATCGGAACTTATCTGCTTACATTTGGGTTTACGCTTCCGCTTGGAAACTGGAACAATTGGATTCATGCGGGCAGCCTGTTGTCACTTGGCGCTGCTGCCTTATGGGGCGGTTCTACGGTGATGGGCCGACTGATGCTGGGGCAAACCCGTTATGAGACGGTCACCTCCCTTCGTTTCGTCGTAGCTCTGCCCTTGCTGATCTTCATGACCTGGAACGAAGGTGCAGCGTGGACCTTGCCATCCGGTGCAGGAGAACAGGCAGCTGTTGCGCTCAACATTCTGGGGCAGGCGCTACTGCCAGGTTTACTGAGTCTATTGTTATACTATAAAGGTCTCTCGACCACCAAAGCTTCCGTAGCCACACTGGCTGAGCTGAGCTTCCCAATGGCGGGTGTGCTTGTGAACTGGATTGCATTCCGAACGCTCATCACATGGGAACAGCTGCTTGGATTCATTCTCATCTGGATTGCTTTGTTCGCTATATCCAAACAGCAGGAACGATCTACCACAGCTGCTGACGCAGCTCCTAAGCTTCGGACAGAGTAAGAAAGATCTTATTTATATCTTAAAGGCATTGCACATCCTTCTGGATCGGCAGTGCCTTTTGTCTTTTTATAATTCCAGTGGTACGATGACATATGGACAGGTATTTATACTATTTCATATTTTCGGAGAGGAACGATCGTCATGTCTTCATTTTCATATACGTCCTATGATGCCATAGGTCTGGCTGAACTGGTTCGCTCACGGGAAGTTTCCCCCGTTGAATTGCTGGAAGCGGCTTACGCTCGCCTAGAAGAAGTTAATCCGCTGCTTAATGCGGTCATTCGTACATATGAAACACGCGCACGCGAGGAAGCCGGCTATGTTCGTCCTGGGGAACAGCCTTTTGCAGGCGTTCCATTGCTCCTCAAAGACATCTCGCAATCGCTGGAGGGGGAAATTCTGACTTCCGGCTCCCGCCTTCTCAAGGATCATCGAGCTTTGCGCAATTCTAACTTTGTATCCAGACTTCGGGATGCAGGCTTCGTTATTATCGGACATACGAACACACCGGAATTTGGCCTCAAAAATATTACCGAGCCACGTCTTCATGGTCCGAGTCGCAATCCATGGAATACGAATCATTCACCCGGGGGTTCAAGCGGCGGTGCAGCTGCAGCTGTTGCTTCGGGTATCGTACCCATGGCCGGAGCCAGTGATGGTGGGGGATCGATCCGGATCCCCGCCTCCTTCAGTGGACTATTCGGACTAAAACCTACTCGGGGACGGACTCCTGTTGGACCAGGTGTAGGCCGTCAATGGCAAGGTGCATCCATCGACTTCGCGCTGTCCCGGACTGTGCGAGACAGTGCCGCCTTACTGGATACCCTGCAGGTCATTCAGCCTGAAGCCGCGTTTCATGCCCCGCTCTTTCCGGGCAGTTACTTGGCCGATATGAACTATCCGCACCAACGCAAACTAAAGATCGCTTATACCACGGACTCACCAGTAGGCACCCCTGTTAGTGATGATGCGAAGGAAGCAGTGTACAAGCTGGTTCGGTGGCTGGAGGAACAAGGTCATCACGTGGAGGAAAAATTGAGTCCGGTGAACGGTGTTCGGTTGATGGAGAATTATTATATGATGAACAGCGGTGAAATGGCGGCGATGATCGCCTCCATGGAGCATGCTATGGGCCGATCTTTGACTTCGGGCGATATGGAGATTGAATCCTGGGTGCTGGCTGAGGCAGGCAAAAAGGTATCGGCTGCAGAATTCGTTCACAGTCTTGCCGAATGGGACGTGGCTGCCGCACAGATGTCTACGCTCTTCGAACGATACGACTTCTATATCACACCCGTTAATGCCTTTCCTGCACCAAAGGTTGGAGAGCTAACTCCTCATGAGGAGCAAATTCAGCATCTGATGCAGATTAGCGAATTGGATAAGGTGCATCAGCAGCAATTGATTTATGAAATGTTTGAACCAAGTCTCACCTACACTCCCTTCACCCAACTCGCCAACCTGACAGGCCAGCCTGCAATGAGTGTTCCGCTGCACCTCACAGCTGATGGCTTGCCGATGGGCGTGCAAGTTATGGCAACCAAAGGGCGTGAAGACTGGCTGCTCCATCTGGCTGGCCAGTTGGAAGCATCCGGACTGTGGATCGGAATGAATGGAAACCCTCTTTTCCCTGCCTAAGTTAAAGAAAAAGGACAACGATCTAACTCCGTGACCACTTGAGTATATCAAGAGTCACGGAGTTAGTTGTGTGTTCGCTTTTATGGTAACAATAACATTGCGTTATGGATGTGTGTTCAATTTTCAGTTCCGAATTACGCACACCTATTCAGGGTATCCATTTTAGTATCCAATTGGTTTACATAATATATATTACGTAACAAAATGAGAATTTCTTAAATTTCAATGTCACATCCGTCAAAAGGTACATCTCGTTCAATGAGCTTAACGGCATTATCGATTGCGTTTAGTTGTTCCTCTGAAAGTAGATTTTCATCTCCATCCCAATCACCTAACCACCAGAAGAACGAGCTAATATTGCGGTATTCCATAAACATAGGAATAGTCTTGATCCATCGTTAGCGAGAGCATGTATATGCTGTGTAAGTACCAAGCCTCTTGGATGAGGGTTCTCGATATCATATTTCCCTGTGCACCAAGCCTTAACCGAAACATGTAAATCTACTAATCAGAACATTATTTATAGTGGTTATTACCGCGCACTAGCAAGTTATTATTAGATTACTCTACTGCCCCGGTGGCGGCGATCCGAAGATCAACTTCGACATCAAACTGGGCACGGGATAGCTCTTTTCCCCAATTGTCCTGCACTTCCTTGTACAACGGGTACTGATATGCCCGTGCATAGAACCCGAAACCGACAGGGTCTATTTCATGCTGCTGGAATTTTTCAATGAGCTTCTCAATCGCTACTTTCATTCCCTCGCTCAATTTTTTTTCCATGCCATCGAAATCATCCCGGAGTTCAAATTCAAGAAACTTTTCCGTGATGGCAATAATTGATTTTACTTTTACCTTGTATCGGAATTTCCCGTTCTCATAAGAAGATTTAATCTTTACTGAGGTGCCTCCTAGAGTAAAACTTACTTTATCTATGTTATACGGAACCGTTTGTTGTAGTTTATCCACTGGAAAAGTGAGACTGATTCCGGGTACCGCCTCCTTTTTCAAAATTTGAAGGAGCGACGTTTCCTGATAGGTTAGGGACGTTCGGTACTGGCCTTTCCGGGAAAGGAGAGTCGTTCCTTTAAGTAGGATCTTGTTATTCTCAATCTTGATTTCCGAGATGGCAGGGGTCATCGCCCGGTCATACAATTGTCGATGCAGCTCTTGCGCAGTTGTTGAGACCGTAGTCGAAATTTTGCTTCCTGATTCGACAATCGCTTTTAAAAAGAGGAGTATTGGCGGCTGATCCTTCGATTGGAAGTTAAAAATATCCGAAACTGGACCATCAACTGCGATGATCTTGTCGGTAATTGTATTTCGCGGATCACGGAAAGTAACATCCAATACTTTAAACCAATCCTTGTATTTAAGTAGTTCTTTCCCTACAATAATAACCTGAAAATTCCGTCCTCCTACCGAACCTGGAAATTGAGCATCCTGCTGATTCTTGGACGATCTTAATCCCTCAGCTAACCCTTCCGCTTCGCGGCTTTTCTTTTGAATGTCTTTGCTGAATACAGGCGCGGAGACATAATAATGGAGCTTTTGGTCTTCGACATCCAAGCCCAATGCCAATGGAACGGTAGCATCTTCCAAATTGGTTTTGCCACTTCCGCACCCTGTGATTGAACACAGCCATATGCAAAGTACAATAGAAATACCGGTTTTTTTAATCCATTTCATGTTCGTTTCCCTCCCTTCCATTTGTTGAAAATAACGACGTACAAAAGAATGGCTGCAGGCAATACGAATTCCATCACAAATCCGATAAGATTGAGTGAATTGTTGATTTGTGCAGCTGCCATAAAACTCGGGCGATAGATGAAAAAACTGACCTGTATGACAATACACCATATAGCAAGGTGAATATTGTCCTTACCTTTTCCCAGCAACGAGGCAGAGCATCTGGAAACAATGTGCATGGAGGGAATCCAAATACATGAGAAGATAAACAAATAAAATGCAATAAACAACACTTCGACCCGTTCGATAAATTGAAATTCAATAGACTTCAAAATACTGATCACCGGATCATTGTATTCTCCGATCTCATCAGGACTAAAATAAACAAAGCAAATAATGGTGATCCCCAAATATGCCAGGCAAGTAAGGGAATTGGAGATTACCATAGCCGTCATAGCCTTTTCCTTTTTCACTAAATGAGGGTACAGAAACAAAACTAGTACAATGCCAAGCAAGGGATAGATCATGATTTTTATGGAAGTAAATATGGGAAGCCAACCCTCTTTAAATAGTGGAAGCAAATAAAGCCAATGAGCACGATTCAGCGTTGAAACATAAACCAGGGGAATCCACATGGAGAGCATCGAAACAATTTCGGTGTACCGCCCGATCACCTGAAACCCATGCTGCGCAATCTGATAGGTGGGAATCAGAAGCAGAAAGGCCAGAATATAAATTAACGTCGTCGGCAGCAACCAGAGTTTAATGACCAGCGTAGCAACCGCGTAACCGTCATATGCGAGCAGCAAAAAATAAATCATAAATAGAAAAGTAACCAGTTTTGCCGCCCATCGGCCCATATAACGCTGAACTAATTCAAGTATTGTACTGTCCGGATTATGTTTCATTAATTTCACCATTGCCATAGAGGCTAACATCGCGAGCCCCCATCCTAAAAAGACCGTCATCCAACCATCCGTTCCAGCATGTCTTGCAAGCTCTTTTGGAAGAGCCAGGAAGGCAACACTGATCTGGAAAGTAGAAATGATAAGGATGAATTGCAGCGTCGTTATCGGGCGATATGTCTTCATGTATTACTTCTTCTCCTTCCATTCCCTGCTATTTCCTTGTCGTCTTGTCTGGCGTGACCGCGTACTGATCGGGCGCGTGTTCATCATCCATAACGGCAACCGGAGTAAGGTATCCTTCCAATCTACAGGTCTGAATGGAGCAATAGGCGTACTATACGAAGTGTTAAGCGAGTTTATCGTTATTAATCTGCCAATTATGGTCATCATGCCGACTACCAGTCCAATGAACCCGAACCAGGTGGCGAAAACCATCATCATAAAACGCATTAATCGTACAGCAGCAACCATATCCTGATTCGGAATAATAAATGAGGAGATCGCCGTAAACGCAACAACGATAACCATGACATTGCTGATCAAACCAGCCTGTACAACCGCTTGACCAATGACAATACCCCCGACAATGCCCACCGTCTGACCAATTGGAGCCGGAAGTCGAACCCCTGCTTCCCTTAGCATTTCAAGAGTCAGTTCCATGATGATCGCTTCCACGAAAGGAGGAAACGGAACCTGACCCCTTGATTCACCAAGCGTTAACAACAGCTTCATGGGTATAATTTCATAATGAAATGAAATAACGGATATGAAAAAGCCCGGCAGAAAAATGGCGATAAAAAAAGCAAAAATTCGCAATGTTCTAAGAAATGAGGAGATGGACCATCGGGAACTGTAATCATCAACCGTTTGAAAAAAGGACATAAACGTAACTGGAGCTACCACTACACTCGGCGAACCATCAACGACAACGACACACCGACCTTGCAGTATTTGCGAGGCAGCAGTATCCGGTCTTTCTGTCGTGATGATCTGAGGAAGCAAAGCTAGCGGTTGGTCTTCAATAAACTCAACTAATTCGCCCGTGTTAATAATGGCGTCTACATCAATGGATTGAATGCGTTCTTCAAGAACTTTTACGACCTCAGGGTCAATCACATCCTCCAAATAAAGCAGGGATACGGCCGTCTGTCCTCGTGTTCCAACGATATACCGTTTCAACTTTAGTTCTTTGTCTGCGACATAACGTCGAATCATGGCTATATTTTGAGAACCGTTTTCTATAAATCCCTGATGTGCTCCTTTCAATGAAGGCTCTTGCTGAGGGTCTTCAATTGCACGCTGAGGAATACCTTTGGTATCCAGTACATAGGCTTCACTTCGCCCTTCAATAAAAAGCACACTATAGCCGATCATAATGGAAAGTTTGAGATCCTCCCATTTGGAATAAGGCTTTACATACCCGACTGTTGTGATGAAGTCTTCAGACGGGTTACCGGACTCTAGCTGAAGTGGAGCAAGGACATCATGATTAAGTATCGTTTTGTCAGTCATTTCGTCCATGTATATGATGGCAGCTTGTTCACCGGTTTGTTTAATGTACAGCTTCCGAATGATCAAGTCGGGAGTATTCGTAAAGATTTCTTGAATTCTGGCGGTGGATTCGTTCAAACTTGGTGTGATGTTATCATCTTTCGAGATTGTTCCAGATGGTTCCTTCATTTTTTCACTTCACTCCCTTCTTCAAGCAGCATTTCCTTATTATGACGATTATTCTCGTGTATATGCATTTTGCTTTGGAATAAAGACACACTCCAAAGTTGAAACAAAAAAGCCGCTAAACATAGCGACTTGTAATTGTGTACATTATTTCCTGGTCTGGCCGCTTCACCCGGATGATTAGTGCAAGCAAATTAGTTTGCCTTGAGATGTCGGTGATCACTTTAATGATCTGTCCCATCTCTTGCGAGATCCGAACCAGATGATTGATGCCATCCTACACATGGTTGACGTACTGATGGATGGTGCTCATTGGAGACCAACTTCAGATTCAATTCCAATGTAGATGCTAACTACAGTTACCAATTAGACAATAAAATAAGAAACAGGGACACGTCATTACACGCGTCCCTGTTTCTTTCGTTATAGGGAAATATCTAAAATACGATGATTTTGTAGAATTACACTTTCCAGTAAACTTGATTTGATTACTGATGCCCTGCCTTCGCCGTTCAAATTATAGGCAGGAGTACACAACATTGCGCAAACGTCTCTGAACGTAAGGCTCTTGGCTATTAAGCAGATGCTGCGCATACATGACGGTGAGCCCGGAGTCGGGATCAATAATCGCCATGCATCCGGCAGCTCCGCTCCAGCCAAATTCGCCATGAGGGCTTAGTGAACCGCTCTCTGACTTGGATATATGCGTACGGACACCGAGTCCAAAACCATATCCGCCCATATGATCCCAAGAGTAATCAGGGCGCGTCATCTCATTCAGATGATCTGTCCGCATCAATTCCACGGATGCCTGCGACAAAATCCGAACACCTTCAGGACTGGTACCACGACCAGTGAGTGCGTTCAGGAACAACGCATAATCACGTACGGTAGATAACAGTCCTGCACCCCCACTCTCCAATTCCGAACCAACACGGAACCCGTTACCGTCCATGCGGATGGCTTTTTCGAGTTCATCATTGTATGCGTATTGCGGAATCAGACGTGACTGCTGCTCGTCGTTCAGATCGAAAGCTGTGTCGTTCATGCCGAGTGGTCCGGTGATTTCTTCCTGCAGATATGTCCCGAAACGTCTGCCGCTTACCACCTCAATTAATGCTCCCAGCACATCGTGACACATGCTATAGTTCCAATGCGTGCCTGGCTCAAACAGAAGCGGTTCCTTCGCGAGCGCTTTCGCAAACTCGCGAGTTGGCAGTTTTCCATCGGTGCTCTGTACGGCTTCCTTGATAGATGGCGCACCAACGTCATACGAGAAGCCCGCGGTCATTGTAAACAAATCTCGTACCGTAATGGCTCTTGTGGCTTTCTCCAATCTGATCTCACCATTCGGCATTATTTTCTTCACATTCATCTCTGCAAACTCCGGCAGATAGTCGGACACTGGATCACTGAGCAGCATATGCCCTCTTTCTACAAGTTGAAGTGCTGCAACGCAGGTCATGATTTTGGTCATGGAATAGAGATTGAAGATGGCCCCATCGGCGATTGGTGTGTTCTCCTCCAGATTAGCGTAACCATTACGATAGTGGAAAACGGTATCATTTTGATGGATGACCATCACCTCAGCCCATGGAATTCTCCAGGATGTGATTCGATCAATAAATGAAGCAAGCGGTTTAAAGTCCATGTTTATCCGTCCTTCTATGTAGAATCTTTTATTATTGCACACTGTGAACCATGGTCACGCCACGAATCACATATTACTACTATACGACCATTTGTAAGCGTTGACTACCTTCCGAAATAACTTGTTCCACAAAAACAAAAAAAGCCGCTAAACTAGCGGCTTGAAGGTAACATACATGTCTCTAACTGCAACTAACTCTGTCTTAAACTCAATCTCATGCTGCCTTTTTGATGTTGTAATTACAACGATAAGATTTCAATATATCCTTCTGTTCCATGCACACGAATTCGCTGCCCGTCTTTTATACGTTTCGTTGCGTTCTCCACGCCAACCACTGCTGGCAAGCCGTACTCACGTGCAATAACGGCTCCATGGGTCATCAGTCCACCTACTTCGGTGACTAGCCCTTTGATGGACACAAATAGTGGTGTCCAGCTAGGGTCTGTAAAAGCAGTAACGAGAATATCTCCATCTTCCAGCTCAGCTTCCTCCATGTCCAGAATCACACGTGCACGCCCTTCGATAACACCGGAAGAGACAGCGAGACCCACTAATGCTTCGGCTGGGAGGTTATCTCTTTTATACTTACCTGAAATGATTTCGCCATCTGACGTGATCACACGTGGAGGAGTCAATTTTTCATATAGTTTATATTCGTCTTTTCGCCTGCGGATCATCTGGTCATCCACTTTACGGGTACTCACCACTTCACGAAGTTCTTCAAAAGTAAGATCATATATATCTTCTTTTTCCCGCAAAACACCCGCTTGAACTAGTCGCTCGGCTTCCTTGAGCAAAGCTTTCTTATAAATGAAGTAACGATGAACCATGCCGTATTTGGGGTACTCTCTGTACCCACTCAAATTACGAATGATGTCGATCTTTTCTTTTGTTTCTTGTGCTTTCTGCTCTCCATCAGGCAGCTGCTTCAATCGCTCTAATAATTCCTCTTCTTTTCTCAAAGCCTCCTGTCGCCCTTGCTCAAACTTGCGGCTCCCTTCATTTGGTTTAAAGTTTTTAATATTACCCAGAATCAGTGGAACAAGTGTCAAAGGTTTTTCAATCCAGCGAGTTCGGGTTAGATCAATCTCTCCGGCACAGCGCATTCCATATCGCTCTAGATAGGCAATGATCGCTTCTTGTACTTCCTGGCCACCAGTGAACTGAACAAGATCATCCAGGAATTGATCCTTTTGTACATGTTGTAAGTATTGAACGACCTCAGGATAAGGACGAATCACATCTGCGACATCCAATAAGGCGAGCCCCATTTCGGAAGTGATATTGTTTGGAACAGACTGGGAGATCGCATCTGCTGCGTTTTTTTCACCTAACCATTCGTTCATCTTGTCATTGAGACAGAATGAAGCATTCATACCCGTTGTTATTACAGCTGAACTTCGCGGGTCAAATAATATCTTTCTAAGTTCCTGGATATCTTCCTGAATAAAATCAATCAGGTCAGATCCTGATTTTGTTTGAATCTTTTGTTTCAATTCTTCTATAGATGCTTCATTGTTCTTGATCAAATCCCCAACGATGGACGGATCTTGTTCATCGACTGGTATTTGAGTGCCTGCTGGGGGCAAACCTCTATTACCTTTATCGGAATTCTCTACTGGATTGTCGTTCGGTATTGATTTCACAAAATCTCCTCGCTCAATTACCGTCATTAAAGCGTCTTTGATAAGCGGATCGGATTTCCCAAGGGCATTCACAATGTTTTCTCTGGTGACAGGTGAGGCTAGCATAGGCGTTACATCCACGAACAACCTCCCGCCAGCTACACGCATGGGTGCAGGAGTTGTCATGAGATAAAATGAAAGTCCGAGTGGTTTGATGGGATCAGTCATCATTTGTTGATGGGCAACAGAAACATACACATGATTTTCTTGATCATTCACTTCAGGGATCGGAAATAACGTTGTAATTGGTCGGCTCTGGACAATGTAGAAGGTGCCATCGGACAAGCACCACTCAATATCCTGCGGGCAACCAAAGTAAGCTTCAATCTGTCTTCCTATTCGAGCTAACTCCAAAATGTGATGATCCGCGAGTGTTTGAGCTTTTTGCTGATCAGATTGAATTGTCCGCGTCTCAGTCCCGCCTTCTTTTCGAGCATAGATTGCGAGTTTTTTGGTTGCAATTCTTTTATCGACAATTTCTTCTTCCCTTACCTTATAACCATCAGCAGATACCAAGCCGGAAACCAGTGCTTCTCCCAAACCATAGCTGGCATCGATCGATAAGAGTTTTCGGCTGGACGTCATGGGATCGGCAGTAAATAAAATTCCTGAAGCCTGCGGGAAAATCATCTTCTGAATAATAACAGCCAAGTATACCTGGTTATGATCGAATCCGTTCTGCATACGGTAGATTACAGCACGATCCGTGAAAAGGGACGCCCAACATTTGCGAATATGCTCCAGTATGGCTTCCTTGCCGATGATGTTCAAATAAGTATCCTGCTGACCTGCAAAAGAAGCATGTGGCAAATCCTCGGCAGTTGCACTGGAACGCACCGCATATGCATGTTCATCTCCATACTGGCTGAGGTAGCGGCTTACTGCCTCGACAACCTCATAAGGAATTTCTGAATTCATAATGATCTGCCGAATCTCTCTGCTTAATTCACCAATTTGATCTCGCTCTTCTACATGAAGCATGGTTAGTCGACTGAGCAAAGAGTGGTATGTCATGTTTTGTTCGATGGCTTTCTGGTATCCCAACGTTGTCACACAAAATCCCTCAGGAACCCGAATCCCTTCCCTCTTGGATAATGCTCCTAGATTCAAACCCTTCCCACCCACAAGCCAAAGCTGTGACTTTTCGATCTCCTGGAAACTGAGAACCATAGAACTCATTCAACATCTCTCCTAATCATCAAATTGAGAAAAAAATCCTTTGACAAGATATCAGCGGCATGCTAAAATAAAAATATAAGATAGACTATCTATGCGTAAATACATAAATATACTCGTGAACTGATCATACCATCGTGTTACTTTATATGCAATAATTTTAAAAGGACCTGACTAAATGTCAGGTCCTTTTTTTTGCTATTTCGTTCAATTGTTCCTTCTTCATTTCCTTCCCCATGTGCCCCCTCTCAGACCTTTTTCAATACTCCCGAAAAACCTCACTCGACTTATTCAGTCTATATCAACAACCGCTTATATTTCGCGTTTAGAATCATTCCTCGTTTAGGGCGGTGAACAATTATGTCTTCAATTCTTTTCAAGCAGCTTGATTCGGTTATTCATTGAACAATTCGGAAATAATTTTCTCATACCGCCTATAGGAAGGAAGGACTTCATGAATTCCAACTCTCAATCAGAGAATGATGCTTATTTAAAAGAACTGGGTGCCTTATTTATCCCTTTGGACGAAATGGAGAATCTGGATCGAATGGTTGATGCAATCGGGGATGCAGATATTGTGCTCCTTGGGGAATCAAGTCATGGGACAGCCGACTTCTATCGATACAGGGCTGAACTTTCGAAAAAGCTGATTACAAACAAAGGATTTAACATCATCGGTGTTGAAGGAGATTGGCCCGCTGCTTATCGGTTGAATCGGTATATAAAAAGAGCACCGGGTGCCGATTCTTCGGCAGCAGACGCACTGGGTGATTTTACTCGCTGGCCGAATTGGATGTGGGCGAATACAGAAATTCGTAATTTTGCCGAGTGGCTAAAAGAATATAATGCAGCTGAAATCAGTGGCAGCTGTGAGCGTTCTAAGGTCGGATTTTATGGGATCGATATGTACTCCTTATGGGAATCGATGGAGGCCATTATTGGGTATTTGGAGAAAACCAAATCTCCTCAATTGGAACAGGCCCGCCGCACCTATGCATGCTTCGATCCATACAACAAGGATCATCAGAGTTATGGTAT
Source organism: Paenibacillus sp. PvP094 (assembly GCF_040546835.1). Lineage (NCBI taxonomy): Bacteria > Bacillati > Bacillota > Bacilli > Caryophanales > Paenibacillaceae > Paenibacillus > Paenibacillus sp. PvP094. The sequence goes on from NZ_JBEPOM010000001.1 coordinate 5,463,305, forward strand.
TGCAGCAGGGTTACTCTCCGAGAGCTGTGAGAATGAAGTGGTCGGACTACTAAAGCAGATGCAGAAACAGCATGTGGTGCACCCGGGTAGTGAAGAAGAATTGAACGCAGAGGTTAACATGCTGGTAACTTCCAGCTCAGAAGCCTATTATCGAACGATGGTCCGCGGTGGCCCGGATTCCTGGAATGTACGTGACAGGCATATGGTGGAATCACTGAAGCGTATCATGTCATATTACGGGTCCTCTGCCAAAGCCATTGTCTGGGAGCATAATACACACATTGGAGATGCGCGAGCAACAGACATGCTGGAAGATGGCATGGTGAATGTTGGTCAGCTGCTGCGTGAGGATGCACAGCATCAGGTGTTTGCCGTTGGCTTCGGAACCTATAAAGGAGAAGTCCTTGCAGGAAGAGGCTGGGGAGATCCTGTTGAGAAAATGGTCGTTCCACCCGGGCAGCCGGGAAGCTGGGAGGATTACATGCATCAGGCAGGAGGTGGCCGTAATGGCATGGTCATGCTCTCCGAAGCGTCCTCGTTACTGCATAAAGTCATTGGTCACCGCGCCATCGGTGTGGTATATGATCCGAAGCTTGAACGCTACGGCAATTATGTACCTTCCAGCATGGCGGACCGTTATGATGCGTTTGTCCATATTGATCAATCAACCGCCCTTCAGCCACTCCCGATCCATAAGCCAGTTGCAACAGAAGCACTTTTTTCGTCGTAACTCTGCTTGGATAAAGATCACATCTCAAAATAATATAAAAAGCGGCAGTCTCTGAATGCATCGATTCAATGATAGAGACTGCCGAAATGCTATTGGATTCTACTCGGGACCGTAAACCTCAAACTCCCAGATCGAATATCCGTATATGGTTGCCCGAACGGTTCCATACATTCGAACATACCGTGCTTGAACTTCGTCAAAGGTTATGGTCTCAATACCACCCTGACCTGTTGTGGTACTGTAAACATCTCGCCAATTCCCTTCATGACTCGGATCTTCGGTAACCTGTATTCGATAACTTTTGCCATAAGCAGTTTCCCAATACAACCTCACTTCATCTATCGTTTTACTCTCGCCTAAATCCACATATACCCAACCTGGATCCACTCCCCGTTTTGAACCAAAGCGTGTAGAAAAATTCCCATCATTTACGTATGGGGCGGTATCTTCAACTCCATCACGAGATGAAGCTACTGCGGGACGATGAAGCGCTAAGTTGGTTCTGGGAAGTGGTTCCTCATCTTGAACTGGCCTGATTGTAATATCATCGTAATGTTCCTTGCTCAAAAAGTTCATCTCGTGAAGTGTAGTGGCCGGCTGGCTTGCTCCAGGCATATATATATTATCAAAGGTCACATCCGTGATCTTCGCACCTTCCATGCCTTTCATTTTCGCAAAACTTTCGCCAGCGTCACGTACCGTAATATCCTTAATCTTGATATCACTGATGGGCCCAACACCGTTATTGCCAGCATTCACCGTAAATAGGGTCATCCAGGCACTATTGTCTTCGTTCTTCCCGCTAATGTCTTCCACATCCATGGATTCAAAGCGAACATCGCTCACCGTACCGGTGCCGTACTTGTGATGGATTGCGAACCCGACTGCTGCTTTATAAACAACGCCATTGCGAAATACGATATTGGACTGATTTTGCATAACACCTTGGCCTACCTTGTATCCATAGCATAACGTCCATGCAATCGTGTCCTCGAATAGCACATCGCGAACAGGCTCAGGACTACCCGGCCATGGCACTCTTCCGGAAGCGATATCCGTATCCGATTTCCATGATTTTGTGGAGAATGGATCATCAAGCGAGATACCAATGCTATTCTGTACAATGACATCTTGAGATTCACAAATATCGATACCATCGTTCTCCCCCATACCCAAACTGTTAAAGAGCTTTAGATTTCGGAAGACAAGATCATCTGAACGCACCGTAACCACAGCCCAGCCCGCTGATTCTCGGATGACAATGCCTTCCATCTCAAAGTGGGTCGTATCGATCGGAACAACCAGGTTATTAATCATTCCTTTTCCATTGGTACTTTTGTCATCATGCAGTGCTTGCCCATTGCCATCAATTGTACCTCGTCCATATATTTTAATGTTCTCGGATTGGAAGGCAGTAGAGATCCACCAGGTTGCCGGTCGTCCCATCGAATCCTTGAACCAGTGCTCCGTATAATCTGAAGTTTTGCCCGTACCTACCAGGGTGGCTCCGGGTGCCATATAGATCGCCGTATTACTTTTTAAGACCAGGTTGCCAATCAAATAAGTTCCTGCAGGTACATAAACTATCCCTTGAGCCCCTCCGCCTTTTAAAGTTCCGTAATGGCTGGCATCTTCTATGGCCTGTTGAATGGCCTGGGTCCTTGCTGAAACTCCAGTGGCTGACGAACCTGAGGATGCCACATGATACGGCGCCGCTCCGATATTAAAGATTCCCTCGCCACTTGAAGCAGGGACATCCGTTTCGAGTGGATCTGCAGCGATGACCATGCGGGTCTTGCGATTATTCATCATTACGATAAGGTATTCATCAGATTGAGTCGTAAAAGTGATGGTTCTGCCCTCGATCTTGTCGGCTTGGATTCCGAGTTTCTTCGGACTTATCGAATACTCATGCACCTTGTCCGTGTTCAGGATCGTTAATTCGTAAGTGACGGGGCCATCTGACATCGAAAAATGCGCATAGTCATAATCGCTGAACCCCTTCACAACAGGAACAGGCACTCCGTTTGCCTTAAGCGTGTAATTCACGGAACGTGCATACCGGACCGATGGCTCGTAGGTTGTAATTGTCGCTGAACTCCCCTGAAGATGCTGTTCTTCACTCTCCAATGCGTTAACGTGAGAATTCGAATAGGGTGTCAGCAGTAAAGCAAAAACTATAGTAAGCATAATGGTTGCACGAAAATGCGTTCTAACCCATGCCATTTCATATCGCCTCCAGTCATTTCATCACCTTAGAAAGCGCATACAATAATTCTTCAGCAAAATTATCCTTAGTTCTAATCATTCAGGAATACGAACCAATCTGGGAGTGGCAGAGAGTCCAAAAGGTACAAACGCATAACGCTCCTGGTAAATAGAAGTATTCGGATCCAGATCCTTATCCGTCCATCCCGGCTTATCCTTAAAGCTGTCTGGGCCTACTTTAACTGGCTCCCCTTTTATATGATGATGTGGCCCGAGCAAGTTCCTGCAGCTTCCGGTCAATTCCAGCTCAATGTGATTTTCTCCTGGTCTAAGAAAATCCGTGATATTGGAGACATACGGCTCCCATAAGAAAAGACGAATCTCTACTCCGTTAATCCTTAACCTGGTGACTGTTGCATCTGGTTGTGAACCAAAATCCCAAAGCCAGGAATCTCCATCACCGAATTGTATTTGGATCGTCTGCGCAACTCTAATGCTTCCTGCGAAGAACGGTAAACCCTGACTTACCAAATCGTCTTCCAGCGAGCATATTTGCAGAGAATCGGCGAGTATAAATGGTCCCTCCGTACATCTCACTCCATGTTCATGACCCACATAACCAGATTGGGAAATGACAGCAAAATCACCGATAATATATATGCTTTCAAGTTCCGTATCCAGTGTAAGCTTATTCGCTTCGGATTCGAATTGGTTTGCCCGAGCCATCGCTGCATACGTTTCAGGTGAATTCCAGAAGTACAGGCTGAACCTGATCTTGTTTCGTCCTTTGAATAGGCATCCTCCGATATTTATCTTTTGGAAAGAGATATCCCTCCACCAACCACTGCTGATTGATTCAACATCTATTTCATTCACTACAATTTGCAGTTTTTCCGGGTTTTCCACGACTAAATACATCTCTTGCCCGTCATCAGGTTCGAATGCAAGGTTAATGCTGAATTCCAACTCGATATGAACGGGGGAACCGATCTGCAGCAGCTTTTCCTGAATAAAAATAAGGGGCATTTCCGTAGACCATTCCCCATTCTTTACGCGATACCTGCAGGTATCCAGCGTGATGCTATTCACATCGATTTGCTCGATTTGCCACTGGTTATCCAGATGATAAATATGACTATTGCTTAGGTCCGTTTGAAGCAGATTTATTGGATCGGAGTGACTTTTCACATCATGCTGTGTAAGCAGGAACATATAGGACTGAACAGGATAGAGCGTCAATGCAACCCGCGTACCGCCATCAACCGTTCTTTGGTTCACTGATTTGAGGTCACCGCTTTCCAAATCAATAAGACAAAGCTTCCCCTTTTGATGAATGGTTATTTCAATATCAGAATATGACTCGTCACCTGAATTCACCAAATAGTATAGGTAAGAGTCGTCAAGCTTAAGTATCTGGACGTTAACCATATCAGATGCAATGGAGTTTCCCCACCTGTCATGTAATGAGATCGACGGCGCAACCTGACCGGATATCATCTCGGCTATGGATAAACGGGTATTGGCGGGTTTTAGGGCAGTATGGATCAAACGATTGATATCTTCATTCTGTTCTCCATCAATCAACCGTGGGTAGGGTTCAAGTGCAATTAACATCCCCCCCTGGAGGATAAACTGATGAAGCAAATGGACTGTCCTGCTGCTTAATGTGACGCATGGAGGTATGACTACAACCGAGTAGCGGGCTTCCCCTACAACGAACTGTCCACCATCAATATTTCCATGTCGCTCCAACATCCCTTCACTTCCGTAATCATGTTCAATGAACGATTGACACAACCAGCGAGACAGCTGCGCAAACGATTGATGATACGGCTCTATCCCTGCTGAATCTGAACCCTGTTGTTCCACCCAAGCGGTGCTGATGGGATGCAGCAACAATACCTCCGCTTGCCTGGAGCCTTCGACCAGAAGCATCGATAACCGGGCAAAGTAATCGTTAAAGCGATGATAGTGTTCCCACCAAGGCTGCTGATAGAAGAGAGAAGGCGGATAATCCCGCTTTCGCAGACCTCTTAGCGAATATGCCTGCAAGTGCTGGCACATGAGATTCATTCCATGAACAAATTGCCACTCGCCGATTCGTTTCAGATCCCGAAAGCTGATATTCCACCCCGTACAACCGTAACTTTCAGTGATGGCCTTTTTTTGGCCGAGTTGACGTACAACAGAGCTGACCTGCTTGGGAACCAGCGGATCTTCGCCAACAGATCGGCCCAGCCAGTCACACCCTGGAATATGCAGGTACTCATAAAAGCAAAGAGGGTCGCCTACCGAGGTAACTTGACTCATAAGCGTTTGTTCGTCTACGACATGACCAACAGACATCCACCCTCTCTCACCGCACCACGTACCCACCTGCTTGGCATAGGCTTCTGTGAACATAGTAGTAACGCAAGACCAATAATCATACCTCATTTTGCGACAGTTATCCGTATCCAGAAACAGTCCTGGAAGAGCTTCAAGAATCGAATAACCGTAACGGCTCTCGAAGACATCCGCTAGCTCCAGTGACCACGGTAGATCACCTCGACCAAACTGCGGTTCATCCGTGAATATTCCCTTGATTGCAGAACCATATTTTGGCCCAAGCCTTAGCCAGTAAGCATCGTAAATCATCTCAATAAATGTGCTCACTACACGCTTGCTTAGCGTATCAATATAATACGGATTGACCTCGTAATACACGCGGAAGTCAGGTCTGCGTGGATCATCTTGTTTAAGGAGATGCAGCTGATCTTCAATCTGAATATAGCTGGCAATCGTCACTTTTTCTTCTTGATTAAAGGGTGTCCACTCGTACGACAGACGCTTTTGCTGATAGGAATGACCGAGGGCAGGCAGCTTTCCGTCTGCGTAACCGCTGGGCCAGCCATTTTCATCATACAGCCACACCTCCATCCCGAGTTCTTGGCACTTCTCGATACAGTATTGGTTTAAATCCATCCACTCCTCACCCATGTATGGTACCGTTAAGCCTCCTCGGGCGTGAATAAAAAAACCCCCAATGCCTGCCTCATGCATTGCTTCGATCTGCCTTAATAGCTCGTGCTTATTTAGATCGTCATTCCATGACCAGAATGGTTTTGTTCGATAACGAGCAGGCGGATCCTTTAGCAGGTTCCATACTGTCATAGTTTATCCACCTCGTTTTAATCGTTTAGGCATAGCTTGATCAGATCATCGATATGTGCCGTGGCCAAACATTCCACCGTATCTGCTGAGCCGTAATAGATTTTCACTTCACCATCAGATTCAAGGATCATCCCGCCAGGAAAGATCACGTTATTCCGGAACCCTCCCTCGATCTCGTAACTTACTTCAGGCGCCATTAAGGGTTCCTTGGCCCTGCCAATGATTTTCTTCGGATTATTTAAGTCAAGCAGCATCAAGCCAGCCGAATACCGCTTCTTCCAGGATGATTCCCATCCATTCTTCCCCCTTGCTGGATCAATATCTACGACATGGAATGTGGTAAGCCACCCATGCTTCGTCTTGATTGGTGGAGCGGCAGGGCCGATCTTGTCATTGGCAAAAGCAACGTCTTCAACAGCCAGCAGCAAGTCGGAATTGCCCCAATATTTCAAATCCGGAGATTCGGATATCCACATATCAAACCGGTCCATTCCTCCTCGGCTGTACACGGTGAATGGCCGTTCAAGTCTCACGTAGTTTCCTCCGATTTTCTCGGGAAATAATACCATGTTGCGCAAATCCGGCGTGGATAGACTCAAAATTTCAAAGTTCTCAAAATCGTCCGTAACAGCAACTCCACCGCGAATACCATGCTTCGTATCCACGGCGAAACACATATAACAACGACCGTCTAGCACCGTAAGTCTCGGGTCATATGCCCGAATGATCTCTTGATCGCACAGCTTAAAACAAGGCTTAGGCCGTACTTCCCAATGGATACCGTCTCTACTGAAAGCGACTCCAAGGTCCGTGGTATGATGTGGTTCAAGTGTCATCTGTTCGGTGGAGCCGTAATCGTTGCGAAACACCATCACATACAACCCGTTGAATTTAGTTACGCCTGCATTAAACACAAGTGCAGTCGGATACGGAACCCGGGATGCATCCAGAACCGGGTTATCCGGATAACGTTGAATGACAGAACTTGAGGTCAAATCTCCGATATGAAGTGAATTCATGGCATATGCCTCCTCGTTAGATCGATTCCTGCTACCCCTTCAAGGAACCGGCGGTCATTTGCATAAAGGATTTGTTAGCAAAAATATACGCGATTAGAATCGGCAGAATAGAGAGGCACGCCCCGGCCATCATGAAGTGTGTCTGTGAAGCGGCGGCGACCCCGTATTTCAGATTGGCCAAACCGACGGTCAACGTCTGCAATTCAGGCTTGCTAAGCGTAAATACAAACGGGAGCAGATACTCGTTCCACGCGCCTCGGAAGGCAAACAATGCGCATACACCCAGCCCTGGCGTAAGCAAGGGAATGATGATTCTCCAAAATGTCCTTCCCGGTGAGCAGCCGTCGATCCGAGCTGCTTCGTCCAGCTCCCTGGGAATCCCGTTCATGAAACTAAGCAGGATAAAAAAGGCTGAAGCATGGGCGCTGATCAGAATCAGAATGACTCCCCACAGCGAGTCATGTAGATGAAGCTTAACCATAAGGTCAAATTGGGGTCGAAGCACAACAGCGCCAATGGCTACAAACATCGTGAATGCCTGAAGGCTGACGTAGATCTTTTTACCGATAAAATCCATGCGGTTCACGACATACGCTGCCATGGAAGCCACGAGTAATGTCCCGAGCGTCGAGGCACTTGCAACGAAGAGGCTATTCAGCGTGTACGTTGAAAAATTGGCCTGTTTCCATGCCTCAAGGTAGTTGGAGAACTGCCAATCAGCCGGCAGAAATGTGGCCCCGGCCGTTAGCTCGGCATTGGTTTTGAAAGAACCGAGAAAGGTGATTGCCACAGGAAACAGGGTCAGGAATGCAACGACGATCAGAAACGTCCATAGTGCGGTATTCCAGGCGATCTTCATGAACGTTCCTCCTTAATCGTTCTGACTCATTCTACGAGAGCCGTAGAAATAAAGTATTGTAATCACGCCGACAATCAAGGCCGTAACAAAGGCTACGGCGCTCCCATACCCAAACTCCTGAATTTGCGTCGCCGCGGCCCCGCCAGCCGGCGGGAAAAATAATTTGTACACGTAGAGGAACATGACATTCGTTTTCCCGATCGGACCTCCATCGGTCATGACCATGATGCTTTCATAACCTTTGAGTGCATTAATGATGGCGAGCATGATAATCATCTGCATGACAGGACCAAGCATTGGAATGGTGATGTATCTGAACTGCTGGAATTTGTTAGCCCCATCCAGTGCAGAGCTCTCGTACACATCTTGGGGAATGTTTTGGAGACCCGCCAGAAATAAAAGCATGTAATTTCCAATCGCTCCCCATACCGCCACAAGAATAACGGTCAGCATCGCATAATCCACGCCGAGCCAGTCGACGGCATTTTGAATAAAAAGATACTTCATCAGAAATTGATTCAGAATGCCATTATACGAGTTGAAGATTGTAAAAAAGACGACTGCCATGACCGCCGTACTTATAATCGTCGGCATGAAGAAAATGGCTCTAAGCAGATTCTTTCCTTTGATATTCCAGTTCAGAATCACAGCTAGGATCAAGGCAAGCGGAATCGATAGCAGAATTTTGCCTCCGGCGTAAATAAACGTATTGGCAGCGGACTCCCAGAACTGCTGATCTCCCATAATGCGTTTGAAATTGGCCAAACCAACAAATCGCTCGGTGCCAAATCCTTTGTAGTCGTAGAACATATATCTCAGCGCCCATACCATCGGGTAAATGCCTAAAACCATGGTCAGAATAAAGCTAGGCAAAAGAAAACTGTATGAGAAGGCAGCATTCTTCGCTTTATTCATATCCTCTCAACTCCCTGTATTTCTTTCACTTTTTTTAATGGTAAAGATGGTATAAGCACCATCCCCGGTCTGCTTCTACTTAGCATATTGCCCCGCAAGATCAAGAGGATTAAAATCTGCTATTGGTTCCGCCTTCACATCCCCGCTTGCGATGGCAGCATCCAATGCGGCGTTATAACGAGTGTTCAAATCGCTAATGATGGAATCCAGATCGCCACCACTCAGCATATAACTGAAAAACGCATCATCCGACTTCATGCCTTGAACTGCTACAGACGGATATACTGGCCAGACACCGTCGTATTGATTTGGAAGGAATCCGTCAATCCCTTTCACTTCCGGCTTGGCGGCGACCGCACTAACGGAAGGAACCATGGATATGCCAAATCCTTTTTCCTGGTACTGTTTCAGGATGGATTCGTCGTACATGTACGTGAGAAATTTCCAGGCAGCTTCTTTATGTTCAGACTGAGAGCTGATGGCCAACCACTGGCCACCCAAGAAACCAGAGGCGCCATTGAATTGTCCATTAATGGATGGTACGGGTGCTGCGGCCCAGTCAATCTTCGCCGGGAATTGCGATTGATAAACTCCTGCCTCTGCGGAAAAGGATAAATACATGCCAATTTTACCTTCTGCGAATTGTGCGCGCAGTGGGTCAATATCCAGCGACTCCACACCCGGCAGCATGCTGCCATCATCTTTGATTTTTTTGAAAGCCTCTATAATGGGCTTAAAACTACTGAAATCGTAGCGTGCGGTCTTAAAATCATATCCAAATCCCCCGTACCCGCTAACCTCTGCGATCACTCGCGCGGAGCGACCAAATGCACTCGAAGGACTCTTGAAATTCTGAGCGAATCCATAGGCTCCGCTGGCCTTCCCCACTTCGGTTATTTTCTTAGCTGTTTCGACCAGCTCATCCAAAGTGGTGGGGGGTTGCTTAATGCCTGCTTTGTCAAAAAGTTCTTTGTTATAGATCAATCGCATCGTCGTACCATAGTTAGGCAGGCTATAGCGTTTACCTTCAAAACTGTTCAAGTCCTCCATGACCGGGAACTTCTCCTTCATCTCGTCCGTCAAAAACTCATCAATGGGGGCAAGAAATCCTTTTTTATAGAACGTCTGGATGGTATTTTCCTTCACGCGAATAATATCCGGCGGCTCTGAGGTCTGATAGGACATATCCAGTGCCTGATCGAAATCGTCTCCCTTGATGACCAGCTCAACCTCGATGTTGTCTTTATTCGTTTGGTTGAATGTATTAATCGTTTCTTTGACATACTCGGAATCATGGCGATCTCCCGTCCAGTATGTGATTTTTGTCTTGGCATCCGCTTCTGTTCCCGAGCCTTGTTCCGAAGGTTTTGGGCTGCTGCAAGCTGCCAAACTCCCTGTAAGCACCAAAAACATCACCGAGATGAGAAATTTTTTGCTTATTTTCATCTACCTAACCTCCTCATCATATCTGCAATCTCGTTCTTTCTCCTTTAGTATAGGGGGTGCACTTCACTTACATAATGCGGGTAACCACACATCAAGGGCAGGTTTCTTCATCAATGTGCCATCATTCAAAAAAATAAGCCCTGCATCCAAATATCGTTCGGAAACAAGGCTTAATCTATAATGAGCAACTCTAGACCAGATCGGCAGGCGTACTGATTTTCCCAGTACTATATAGCTTGAACTCGGATGGAGTCATATTAGTATGCTTCTTAAACATTTCACTGAAATAGCGGCGATGCTCGTAACCAAGGCTTTGAGCGATCTCCTGAACCTGATAATCGTCGATCAGCATCTCTTTGGCCCTCTCCATCCGCTGGTGAACAACGAATTGTTGGAAGGATATATTCAGTACTTTTTTGAATAGATTTGAAAAATATCCGGGGCTGATATTAAACTCCTTGGCACAAATATCAAGGGATAGATTCGTATGCAGATTTGCACATATATATTCTTTTGCCTGATAGATCAGTTTCGTGGATTCGTCGGATCGTTCATGTTCAATCCATGAACAAGCTTCAAGGCATATTCCCTTTACCGTCTCCCTCATCAATTGAAATGAAACATGACCTGAACGCCTTACTGCATTCCATTGATCTTCAAGCTTTTTTACCCGATCCGGTGGATAGTGCTCCGACATCACCCTACAGATTTTGGAGGACAGCTCATAGCATATGTTTTCGACTTGCTGCGGTTTCAGGAGGGGATCCCGCTGTAATAGATCATTAAAAATCTGCTCCAATATGAGCCGGCACTTTTCGCGGTGCCCCGAACGCAAGGAGAATAGCAATTCCTGTTCCGTCGAAACCGTATAATTCAAGAGCGATTTCTCATCCTCCGAAGTGCTTATATAACTATTCATACCATGGGTATAGAATTGATACTCCAGCGCATTTAAGGCCTTTTGGTACGAATCAGGCAGTTCATCAATCGTATCCACACAGGTTCCAACCCCAATGGAAATCGTTGAATGCGTGAATTGATACATGTTTGTTCGGCACGCTTCCGATATCCGTTCAGCCAGCTCGATGTCCCTGCAATTGATAAGACATACAAAACGGTTTAATGCCTCGCCAAAAACGACACCACGAGTGAAACCTCGAATCGTTTCCTCCAGAACATTTCGCAGACTGAAGCGAATGAGCTCCACTTCCCGCGCAGGCTGCTGTTTATATTTGTCCATGAAACGATCCAATTCCACGATAAAGAGATTGAAGTCCCTAGAATCAAGCTGAATGCCGAGAGTTTGCCATCGGAGATAGGCAGTCGTTGCATTAGTTCGATGATGAATCAGGAGAGACAGGTGCTCTTGTTGCAGAGCGGGCATGCTTTGCATCATATTTTGCTTCAGTTCCAACACTTTGCTATGTTCCTGCCGTTCCTCTATATAAGCCTTCTTCGCCTTCAATACGACTTGCACAATCTCGTCGATCGAGAACGGCTTCTTCACGAAGTCAAATGCACCTAAACGAATGGCCTGTCTCGTAAATGAAAAATCCGTATATGCACTTAGGATAATGATCTTGGTGGAAGGAGATTTTTCGAGGATTTCTTGAGTCATGGCGAGACCATCCTTTTTGGGCATGCGGATATCGGTTAGCACAATTTCGGGCCTCTTTTCTTGCACAAGGCGAATACCTTCCTCACCATCCAGTGCTGTACCAACCACCTCAATGTGATGCTCCTCCCAAGGGGGCTTTCGTGCGATCATATCGACCACGCTTCGAATGTCATCGATGATGCATAACTTTATAACAGGACCTTTATCGGTCATGCTTCCACCTCTCCTTCAACAATCGGCATCCATATTTCCGTTTTTGATCCCTTCCCGGGCAGGCTGCTCAATTTAATTCCAGCGTCTTCCCCATAAAAAAGGTTAAGACGGTTCACAATGTTGTGCAGCGCAAAACCTTTGTTGGAGACACGGGGTTGCAGCATGCCTCTGGTTACTTGTTCTACGTCCATGCCTTTCCCATTATCCTCAATGGTCAAATGCAGGAGATGATCTCGGATGGTGACATGCAATTGAATTCGACCACCTGAGCCCATATCCTTGAAGCCATGTAAAATGCTATTTTCCACAATTGGTTGAAGCAAAATTTTTGGCAGTAGTGATGCCAGCAACGAATCGTTTGTCACCGTGACATCAAAGTCAAACAAATCCTCGTAACATTTTTGCTGAAGGAGGCAATATTGCTTAACATGAAGAAGCTCCTCGTCCAGTGTGTTCCAGTCTTTCCCTCCGCTTAAACCTAACTGGAACATGGTGGACAAGGACATAATCATCTCGCTGACCTCATCATTTTCACCAAGTATGGATTTGCAATATATTGTGTTAAGGGTGTTGTATAAAAAGTGAGGTTCCATCTGTGCGGTTAACGCTCGCATCTCAGCCTTCCTTTTCCCGGATTCGCTGAGTTTCACATCATCGATGAGACGATTGATCTCATCCAGCATTCGGTTAAATTGATAGCCCACCTGGGCTACTTCATCGGTAGAACGACTTATGAAGCGGACATTCAAACGGTTCTGCTCCACCTCCTTCATAAGCTGCTGCAGTTTATACAGCGGATTTAATAGGAGTGCTGTTAATTTCGTGGAAAGAAACCAAGTCAGGAGTAAAAAGAAAATCATAATGAAAAAGGTGGTTCGTTTGACATTATTCATTTGCTCAAGCAGTTTATCCTTTTGCTGAATACCGAACAAACTCCAGTCATCCATAACGGAAGAACGGGTATAGTTCACCAGATAATCGGTATTGTCGAATGAATGAAAAAAGGAGCCCTGTGTGTCTTCGGATAAATTCATCAAAAGCATGCTGTCCTTCATCAGATTATGGCTGGAGGACCAAGCGGTTCGAATTACTTCCTCCCCTTTTGAATCAATGACAAAATAGTCACTGTCATCATTCAAGGAATGTTTGTTGACCGTACCAATCAATCCGCTCTCGTTCACGTTTACGACGATAAACACATTCGTATTGGAATTGTTATCTAGTGTTCCCTTCGTCACAAAGGATAGTGCGCGACTGTTACCAGTAAAAAACTTGTCAATGTGCCCCTTGATCCATATCCCCCCGTAGTTTTCCTTTACATCGTAATACATGCTGGACTCATAGAAGGAATGGTTTGGCGTACGCCGCTGCGATATTGGATAAAAGTCTCCGATGGGTGTAGCAATAAGGATGCTGTCGATTAGTGGTTCATTAAAGGAAACTTGGGAGAATACATACTGAAGTTCGGACAAGTGCACATAATAGTTCGATATATCTTTGCTCTGAACATCCAGCATCATGTCCTTAAAAGCGTAACTGAACATAAGAGAACGAACCGAATCGGAGATTCCCGACAGCTTATCGTCTAAGATTTGGTTCGTTTTGTTTACCGTCTCTTGGCTGGATTCAAACGCGTTCTTTTGAATTTCTTTGGAAGCAATCCAATACGTCGTCATGCCAACCGAACCTATTGCAAGCGTTATCATAATTATGAAGGCGAATCGAACTCTTTGTTTAAATGAGATGCCGTGAAGCCACCGGCTGAACGTTCCGGGTTCGAATTGAATTCGTTTAATCAAACTTCATCAACCTCTCCTGATCTACAAGACTTACCTTTCACCTTAAACTAATCGTTGCGAAAATATTGTACAATAGAATGCCATTTTAGCAACAGGTAAGTTTCCTCCAGAGCAACTTGGCCCCATGAACCTCCCATACAGCTAAAATCCTCCCAACATAGGATTTTTTTTGTTTGTACATGGTCATTCATTCGAACCAGTACCTCAAAATTAAAAAAAGTCGCAGAAATCGCGACTTGGTCATCCTACTCTGCTTAACTATGACGAAAAAATCTCTAATAACATAAAATGCGTGTTTCCTGTCTTTTGAAAAAACGTTGTGACAGCATATTGCCATCATCAATCATCACTTTTAGCTTTCTTCAAGCAGACAACGGCTTTTCCGTTTACCCGACCTTCTCCCAGGTCACGAAGGGCCTGAGATGTTTCACTTAAAGTATATTCCCGACCAATACGTGGAGTAACCTGGCCTGATTCAACAAGCTCCTTCCAGATCATCTGGTCTCTATGGTTCGGTTTATGGATTAGAAGGCTTAATTTCTTCTTTTCCAGCCAAGAAACGAATGGACTCCCTACTAAGTTCAGCAAAATGTGCGGCATCAGTCCCCCGATCATGACATAGGTGCCTCCCTTCACTAACGCCCGCTTTAGTGCGAACGCAGAACGGTTGCCGACGACATCAAGAATCAGATTATAGCTTGGTCCGCTTGCCGCGAAGTCTTCTTTGGTATAATCCAGCACATGATCGGCACCTATTTCAAGCAGCATATCCAGTTTCTCACCACGATCAACCGCGGTCACTTCTGCTCCCAGCAATTTAGCATATTGAATGGCAAACGTCCCAACTCCGCCCCCTGCACCATTAATCAGAACATGTTCTCCCTTTTGCAGATTCCCCTGATTTCTCAGTCCTTGCAGAGCCAAAACGGCTGCCTGTGGAATGGATGCAGCTTGCACATATGTGATCCCCGCTGGCTTGGGAGTCAGCGCATCTTCGCTCGCGCACACATACTCTGCGAATCCGCCCCAGCCGCAGCCGGACAGATCTCCGAACACTTCGTCACCCGGTTTGAATCGTTTGACACCCGATCCCACCGAGATCACTTTCCCTGCGATGTCTGCACCGAGAATCCGGTAACGCGGGTGACGAAAGGCACCTATCCGGTTAACAAACGGTTTCCCGCGAAGGAGATCCCAATCCCAGGAATTAACCGAAGTCGCATGGACTTCAATTAATACTTCGTTGTCCATCGGCGCCGGAATGTCTACCTTTTCTACTCGCAGGACCTCTGGCGTTCCGTAGGTATCATAGACCACCGCATTCATTACTGTCGCGTTTAACTTTTCGGATATTCCGGTGTCAGTTAACCTCATTCCACTCATGGGCATTCTCCATTCAATAGAGATATCTTAGGCCTTCCAACAACTGATACGCTCGGAAAAAAGTGTCGTTTCATTTTGTGGATGCAGATGCCGATTTCATGTATAGATTTGAATGGTCCGGTTTAGAACAGCTATTCCAGCCGGCTTGACTCTGGTATTGTACCAGGGTTTATCGTAATCCATAGCAGATATGTTTTTTTACGAATCAGGAGGAATAATAATGTTTATCGATCCATTTGATCAAATATTTGAAATGATGAAGCAGTCATTTCCTGAATCAGAATACCGGGAATACGCGCAGCAGAAGAGATTGCTGGCTAATTCGCGTTATCAACTACTTATTGAGAAGAACGAGCAGAATGAAGTGATTGGCTTCCTCGCAGGATGGGAGTTCGAAAAATTCAGGTATATTGAGAATGTAGCTGTCTCCCCAGCTATTCGCGGTGGTGGCATCGGCAGACGGATGATGGAACGATTCATCAAGCAGTCCGACAAACTCGTTATATTGGAAGTTGAGTTGCCAGAGGATGAACTGAAACGCAGAAGAATCGGTTTTTATACACGACTGGGATTCCACTTGGAAGACTATGCATATGTTCAGCCGGCACTCCGTGAAGGGCAGCGGTCCTTTCCTCTTCAGATCATGAGTTATCCGGACCCTTTGACTTCAAGTGAGTTTGAAACGGTTCGAGACATATTGTATAAGGAAGTGTACGGCGTCTATGATTCTTACACGTACGTATTGAATAGATAAGTGCAGATAGAAGGGAAAACCATGAAAACCGATTATAAAATTAATGAAATTGCAAAGCTCTACGGCATAGGTGTTGATGCGCTTCGTTATTATGAGAAATTGGGGTTACTGTCTCCTGCGCGAGATAGCAACGGATATCGCCTGTATCGTCTTCAGGATATGTATAAACTGAACATCATCCGTGACCTGCGTCAGCTGGACTTCACCATGCAGCAGATCAAAGCGTATCTGGATGATCAAAGTGTTGAAAATACGCTTGAATTGTTGTTCAAGGAACAAGAGTTGATCCTGGCGCAGATTGCTAAGCTTGAAACGACGCAGCAGATCATCCAGAGCCGAATCAAGGTACTGACCGAAGCGATGCAGATCAAGACGGGCGTTTTTACCATCAAAACCTACTCCGATAGACCATGCTTGCAATTGAATACACGGATCACCAGAGATGAGGAGATGGATTATGCGGTTAAGAAGCTGCACCAGAAGCATAAAATTCATGTCTTGAATTTTGGTAATCAGTTGTACGGGGCATCAGTTTCTCTTGAGGACTTGAAGCATGGTATAAAAGATGTATTTAATTCAGTCTTCTTCATATTCAATTCAGATGAAGCAGAACGGATTGATTCTGATTATACGCTGCCTGCTGGTGATTATTTATCACTCTACTATCGGGGTCATTATCGTCAAAGTCACGAGAAAATGCTGGACTTGATTACGTATGCAAGCGAACAAGGGCTGAACATATCCGGAGATCCTTTTGAAATTTATGAAATTGATAATCGGGATACCATCGTTTCCGATCAATTCTTGACGGAAATCCAGGTGAGAGTCACAACCGGATAAAATTAAGGTGAAGAGACAAATAAGCCGATCCAATAATGGATCGGCTTATTTGCGGGTTTCATCCGTTAAGCACGCTTGTTCTCAACAGATTTCATGCGGTTTTGATCGTCATCCTGCCGGTCATGACTGAATTCTTGCCCGGCTTCTACTTCGCCTTGACCTGAAACGCTTCGGGCAAAATTGGTGAACTGCCTTTTATGCTCATCCAGCTCGTGTTTTTGTTTAAGAAGTTCTTGTGGATCCTGATTCGTCATCTGCTAACCCTCCTACAAAATCAAAATGATCTCCACATTATGAGTTTTGCTGATGCTTGGATTCATCTTGAATTTCTTCACGGAATCCGGAAATGCTATGTTTACGGCGCTCATTCTTTTCCTCAATCTGACCTTTTTCCCGAGCTGGAATTTCATCTCCGAATTCTTCGAGATAATCCTCTGCTTCCCGGTAATTTTCGATTGTGTTTTGAACCGCATTTTGCAAATGCTGCACGTTGTCTTCACGGTTATCCGGTTTGCTCATACATCTCACCTCCCCAAAAATGGAATCCGTGCTGTTTAGTCGCACTACAGAAGTGTTCCATAAGAGAGCGAAGCTTATGCATGAAATTCAGTCTCCTATCCTTCGATAATGCAATGGCGAATGACCAGTGACTGCTTTGAATACCCGACCGAAATGGGTTACACTCCCGAATCCTACCTTCCTCGCAATCAAATTGACCTTGAGATTTGAGCTCTCAAGCTGCTTTTTTGCCTCCTTGATTCGCACACTATTGACGTATTCTACAAAAGCGAATCCTGTCGCTTCTTTGAACGATCGACTTAAATAAAAAGGACTGATATAGAACTGATCTGCCAGCAAATGAAGCGACAGTTCCTCCATGTAATGGTCGTTAATATAACGGACAATCTCTGAAATACGTTCATGCATGGGACTTGGAGATACCAGCTGTTCCGCATCATGCTGCCTGAATTGTCTACAGCACATGATAAGCAGCTGCACGGCAAGTGTCTGGACATACAATTCGAAGCCGCTTCCGCGCTCCTTCATCTCCTGCATAATGGCTCTTGTGTGCATTTCAATCAGCTCTCTACTGCGCAGGGAACCTTTCAAAATCAAATAATCCCGCTGAAGTAGAGGTTGAAGCACTTCTTCATGGGAACCGTCCACCGAAAAATACTGTGCATGCATATTAATAATAAGCCGCTCATGCTTTGGCCGTTCCGCATTGGTCGTGCGATGCAGAACGTTGGGAGCAATAATAACCACGTCGCCTTCCGCGATGGTAATGGTCCGGTCCTGGATGAAAAATTCCCGCTGCCCAGACATCAACACATAGATTTCATACGTGCTGTGAAAATGGCTTACCGGCATATGATGGCTTAATGCTTTTCGGTGGGATACCAGAAATGTACTCTCTGAATTTTCAAAGTAAAGATTCCCCATAAAGTCATGCTCCCTTCCGTTCCGTCCTTGATGTTTATATTATATCGCAAGAAATAAGAAGAAATAGGCAATTTCCGCAAATCATGTACATAATCTGTTGGTAAAATGGGAGTACAACCAACCAAGGAGGAAGGAACCATGCAAACCACTTCATCTACCATGACGCCAATTCAATGGGCGTTAAAAGCTTGTGAGGCAATTATGGATACATTCGAGCCGGAGCATCTCCCGCCAGACCGATTCCATTATCATCAGGGTGTCTTTTTATCCGGGATGGAGAAATGTTGGCGACAAACCGGAGAACAAAAGCTCTATGATTACATGAAAGGCTGGGTCGATAGTCAGATTCTGGAGGATGGCAGCATCAAAAAGTATAAGTCTGACGAACTCGACGACATCCAGCCCGGTGTTCTTCTCTTCACTCTCTACGAGCAGACGGGAGATGAACGGTACAAAAAGGCGCTTCACACCTTAGTTCCTCTGCTAAAATCCTGGCCCACAAATGCATCAGGCGGATTCTGGCATAAGGGACATTATCCGAACCAAATGTGGTTGGACGGCTTATATATGGCTGGACCTATCGCGGTGCAATTCGCCAAAACATTTGGTGAGAGAGATTACATCGATATGATGACCTATCAGGCGCTGCTTATGGAAAAGCATACAAAAGACCCTGTCACTGGCCTGCTCTACCACGGATGGGATGAGACAAAAGAAGCCAAATGGGCTGACCCTGTTACGGGTCTTGCTCCGGAATTCTGGGGCCGGGCCATTGGCTGGTATCCGGTAGCACTACTTGAAATGTTCGAATACATGCCTGAGGATCATCCGGACAAAGATAAACTCGTAACGATCGTACAGGATCTGCTGATCGCTCTGACAAATTACCAGGATCCTGCCACCGGATTATGGTATCAAGTCATCGACAAAGGTGATCATCCGGATAACTGGCATGAGAATTCCTGTACGGCACTCTTTGCACATGCCATTGCCAAAGCCGTTCGATTCGGCTATCTGGACCCAAAATATTTGCAGTATGCATGGAAAGGTTACCAAGGCGTTATTGATACATTACACTTTGACGAGAACGGGAAGGTTATCATCGGTAATATCTGTATTGGCACAGGAATTGGCGACTATGATCACTATATTGCTCGGCCAACCAGTGAAAACGATCTACACGGGGCAGGTGCCTTCATACTCATGTGCGTCGAGATGAATTTGGCAGCAAAATAGGCTAAAACGCAAAGAAGACAGGGACAACAGTCTCTGTCTTCTTTATTTTCTTTTGTGTCTGAAGAAGGTAAACCATGACTATATTAAGCGGTCCTTCCTGTGCGTTTCCAAAATGCTCTGGACGTTGCTTTCCGGCGCATCAAGTTTGCTGATAACAACATTCCCGCAATGACGATAATACCACCAACCATTTGGGAAATCAGCAGCTCCTGACCAACCATAACGGATAGAATGGCAGTGAAGATGGGCATCAAATTCATTGTTATACTGGCTTTCCCCGGCCCTAGCTCCTTGACGCCCTGGTTCCAGAACAGAAATGAGCCGATGGAAGGGAATAAGCCCAGATATATAATACCGGTCATGCCAAAGGTCGTGATGTTATCCATACGCAGCGGCTGGAAAAATAACAACGGAATCATACATATAACACCGATAAAAGCTGTAAAGGCAACGAACGTAATTGGCGGGAGATGCTGTCCTCTTTTGCCCACTATCGAATAGATCGCCCATAAAAATACGGCCACCAGCATAATACCGTCTCCTTGGTTATAATGCGTATTGAATAACCCGAGTAAATGGCCTTTCGTTAGCACAGTCAGGACACCGAGGAACGATAATACCAACCCTGCGCCCTGCCATCCTGTTATTTTTTCTTTCAGGAAAACCAGGGACAACACGATCATCACGGCTGGAGTTAGACTGTTAATCAAGCTCCCGTTTGTAGATGATGTGTGCTGCAATGCCGTGTATGTGAGAAGTGTATAGGACACAACGCCTACCAGGGATAAGAATAGCAGAATGCCCCAGTTATTCTTCCATACTTTCAGCCAGTTTGGTTTCTCCACCAGCTGCGCGAGCGGAATCAATACAATTGCCGCAATCACCCATCTTAGAAAAGACGCCCAGATCGGTGGAAAGTCGGACGTAACGGCCTTTCCAAACATCAGGTTTCCCGCCCAAAATAAATTAGCCAAGATCAAAAACAACCAGGCTCTTACTTTCATATCATCTTCCTCCTATCCGCTTGTATTCCAGATTCCGGATCTTTAGTGTGATGTGTCAGTGGAATCCGATACGTTTAGTTACTGCCTCTCTTTTCTGCTTTGCTATAAACATGATACAATACACTCGAATATAAATAAAATGAATATAACTTATGAGGGAGTTACCAAATTTGATATGAACAAATCTCTTCTGCAGTTAATCGTCACGATATCGGAGACCCGCAGTTTTACACTCGCCAGTGAAAAAATGAACATGACACAGCCCGCAGTCAGCCGTGCAGTCACAACTCTGGAGCGTGATCTCGGAGTTACACTACTTATCCGTGACCGTCGTCGCGGTGTTGCACTCACGCCGATCGGTGAACGTATCGTCCGGATCTTCCGGGAAATTCTGCAAGGTTATGAGAAGATTGATCAAGAAATCTCGAGTGAAAAAGGATTGGAGATTGGCTCTGTCCGGATTGGTGCCTTCCCGGTAGCTTCGTCCTACTTTGTCCCAAAACTGATCCGTTACATGAAGCAGCAATACCCTAACCTGGAGTTCAGTATCGTGGAAGGCACGATTGCGGAGGTGCAGGATTGGTTGGATAATCGACAGATTGATGTTGGCCTGCTCATTCCTTCCGAAGAGACGACAGATTCGTTCCCCCTGTATCGTGAAGGCATATATGCTGTCATGAGAGAGGATCATCCTTTAACATCTAAAGACATCATTCACCCTGAAGATTTGCGGGAGGAGCCCATGCTTCTCTGGAAAGCCGGATACGAGCCGCCTGTCCTGAAGTGGTTTGAAAGTGCCGGAGTCACGCCACAAGTCGAATACATTCTATACAACTACAGAACGTCACTTCAGATGATTCTTGCCGGTGAAGGATTGGCTGTCATGTCCGAGTTGTCCCTTCTGGATTTGCCGCCGGGCATTTGTCTGAAACGCCTGTCACCTGAAGCCTATCGGGATATTCATGTTGCCACGAGTCCTGAGAATGAACGTACCCTTGCAGTAAATGCCTTTATTGAGGCTGCACAAGCCTTATTTCCATTTGAAGCGAATCGGAAGCCTTTGATTGACGTTTGAAAATACAAAATATAAAGAGCATTAAAAAAGGCCGCTATATTTAGCGACCTTTTGTTGTACCTATGTTTATGTCTTTCCATCATGCTTAAGTATTAGTGAATATCTTTCTTTTTGAAGCTGCCGCCCTTCACTTCTGCTACATCATACACAACTACAAAAGCATTCGGGTCAATTTCATGAATGATCTCTTTAATTTTGCTCTCTTCCATACGGTTGATTACACAAGTGATTTCTTTGAACTGTTCATTGGAGTATCCGCCATATGCATCCGTATAGGTTGCTCCACGACCTAATCGGTCACGAATGGTTTCGACCATGATTTCGGGTTGATTGGTGATGATTTTAAACGTTTTGGAACCGCTCAAGCCTTCTTCAACGATATGAATAACTTTGGAAGCAATGAAATAAGCTAGCCCCGACAAGATGGCGCCTTGCAGACCAAACACAGATGAAACGACGATAAATACAAACATGTTTAGGAACAAGATTAGATCACTGGTACCAAAAGGAACCTTTCGTGAAAGCAGTACTGCGAGCATATCTATTCCGTCCAACGCCCCGCCATTACGAAGTGCCAGACCCATACCGAAACCGATGATAATCCCGCCGACAACGGTAACCAGCAAGGTGTCCCCTTCAATAATTGTAGGTACATGGTGCATCAGACTGGTACTTACTGCGAGTGAAGCAATACCGATAATGGAATAGAGAGCGAAGCTTTTACCTATTTGCTTATATCCCAGCCACACAAAAGGAATGTTGATTATACCGATCAGCATCCCCAGTGGCAATCCAAACAATTGTGAACCAACGATACTCAGTCCTGTCACACCACCGTCCGAGACATTGTTGGGAATCAAAATGGCTTCAAGACCATATGCCGTAATAAAAGCCCCGATGATGATCAATATAACTTTTGAAAAAATTCTTGCCTTATTCGATTTTGGTTTCTTTCTTTGATGCATTCAATTTCCTCCTTGGATAAGAACTCATAAAATATAGTTTATATTAATAATCACCATCTTGACAAATTTTTCGCATTAGTTATGACTGTTAGTATTGCTTTTTTTCGTTCTTGTTACCCGTTGTATCCCCTGACAAACCTTAAAAGTACGGTCATGAAATTTTCTAAAAAAACACAAACAAGCCGCTATATCAGCGACTTAAGGTGTGACGCATTTTATACCCACAAACACGCAATTACTTGTCATTAAGCCCCTTCCCATCAAGAATATGCGGGATGTACTTTTCAACTCTCGACTCTCGGGTCTTGGATTGTTTGGGTGAAGAAAAATGCATAATATATGCTCTCTGGCGTCCTGGTGTCAGTCCTTCGAAAGCTGTTTTCAGATCGGGTATTTCAACAAATTTGTTGGCTAATTCCTCAGGCAGGGTATACTCGTCATGCTTTTTAAGTTCAACTTGCAGACCCGCTTTCTCAATCTGAACGGCTTCCTCGATATAATCCTGGATGATCAGCTGCATTTCTTGAATCGTCTGAGCATTGGTGAACCGAAGCTGACGTGCTGCCTGTACATTCTCCGTTTGCTGAATCAGGATTCCATGAGGGTCTTTTAGCAGCGCCCCTTTGTGAAACAACAGGGCACAATACTCCTTAAAACCATGGATCAGAACGATATTTTTACCGTCCAAAGTATAACAGGGATGCATCCACTTAAAATCTTCTGTCAGCCCGCAATCCAGAACGATCTCCCGCAGCAGCTCGAATTCTTCTTTCCAATTCTTCAGCTTGTTGAAATAGGGATCAATTTTTGTATTTCTTTCACCTTTTAGCATCGATGTCCCTCCTTAGATTATGCCAAAAGCTTCTCAAGCTCATCGCACCATTTACTCCAGCCATACTTGGCACCAGCCAGTGCTTGAGGATTGGAAATTCCGGTTTGTTCAAGGTGAAGGTTTACTTTACCGTTTCCTAAATCTTGTAATGTCCATGTAACCGTATGTTTCTCTCCGCTTTCCCAGGTATAGGACAGGCGATGTGGTTCTTCTACGATCAGGACTTCTCCTTTAATAATTCCGTCCCAGTACTCCGTTGCCTGCGTTCGAAATTGAAAACGGTGACCAACGACTGGTTTGAAATCATTCTCCATCCCTTGACCGGTATGAATATTGGCTACCCACTTGGCAAGCTTGCTTGAATCCGTTAAGGCTGACCAGAGCTTCTCGACCGACGTCGTATACTGATAGTCCAATTCCAATGTTAAACTCATTCTTCTTCCTCCTTTAATAGTTGGTCCAGGCGCATCAGATTTATACTCCAGAACTTGCTGTAGAAAGCCACCCAATCTTGAACTTCTTGTAATGGTGAAGCATTGAGCCTATACCTCGTTTCCCTGCCGACTTTTCGGTCAACGACCAGATTCGCCTCTTTAAGAATGGTAAGATGCTTGGATACCGCTGTACGCCCCATTTCAAATTGTGAGGTTAATTCATGAAGCGGTACCTCCTCTGCTTCGGTTAACATCTGCATGAGTCGACGTCTGGTTGGATCTGCAATGGCATCAAATACATCACGTGATCTTTGGTTCTCACTCACACCACTTCCCTCCAATCTGCTGTATCGGAACATGGATGATACGGAGGATTTGTTT
Source organism: Paenibacillus sp. PvP094 (assembly GCF_040546835.1). Lineage (NCBI taxonomy): Bacteria > Bacillati > Bacillota > Bacilli > Caryophanales > Paenibacillaceae > Paenibacillus > Paenibacillus sp. PvP094. Next base: position 5,487,612 of record NZ_JBEPOM010000001.1, read on the forward strand.
TTAATGTCACTTTATATTTTTTGATTATTTTATTAAGACACCATTTGGTGTCGAATTGATTATATGACACCAAATGGTGTCGTGTCAACACATTTGAAAATTAGTCTATGAAGAGACTTCCTTCTCTGCCAACACCAAATCTTAAATAAAAAACACCTCGTACGAGGTGTTTTTACGTGTTCTCAGTTAGCCAGTAGTTTTTTTATGAACCGGAAGATCCCAACCTGATTTGAACAGCTCCTAAAATTGTCTTATTCAGCGGGCATGCGTAATGCCTCTGTCTCATAGGCTTGAAAAGCATTTTCCAAACCCAATCATGTATTATACTCTTACATTCTTTTGTATCCATAGAACGAACAGCCTACAAAATTTCCGCATCTATGGGCTTCAACCCATTCCCCCTGTTTAAGTGCCTACATACAATACCCTAGACTAATGAACAGGAGTGATGATGTATGACATTTTTACCTCCCTTTGGACCTGGTGGCGGGTTTGGTGGTCCAGGCGGACCAGGCGGTCCTGGTGGAATTTTCGGGCCGGGTGGTCCAGGAGGTCCTGGAGGACAATCAGGTCCACCTTCGTTCCCCGGAGGTGGGGGCGGTGGACCGCAAGGCGTGCAACCTCCTCCCGGACCGCCGCCTTCTTTTGTTCCACAGCAGTCGCCTTCATTGTATGCTGTAGATCCAAGAGCAATATCCGGTTGTCTGTTCCGGTACACGTATATTTGGCCGAATCAAGGTCCTGGCTTCTGGATGTACCCCGTATTTGTCGGCAGAAATTCGGTAGCTGGCTTCCGCTGGACTGGATTCTTCTGGGTGTACAGCGGCATTGACCTGCAGCGGATTAGCTCATTCAGCTGTTTCTAATACTTAAACACCCTGATTGTGGTTATTTGCACAATCGGGGTGTTTTACATTGAATCCAGACCATTGAGATTGCAAGTGACTCTTCAATAAAAACAATCCTTCTCATTACATGTTCTTGAAGCCAGAAGTTTTCTACTTGTGATTGGAATCCATTGAACCCTTCAATTTACTCATCGACCAGAGCACGATCGGAAACCCAATGCCAAAGATCATGGCGTAGTAAGGCCAAACCTGATTTATTTCAATGATATATGAAACGTTGGGCCAGATAAAATTGGCCATGGCCAACATAATCAGTATCAAAGGAACGAATAGTGAATTTATGCTTCGAAGACGAAAAGATTCTGCAAGACCTTGTGCTGAAACATATAGAAGCAATGCAAGACGAAAAAAAATCGTGACGAACCAGACAATGGCAAGGATGATTTCAAACCGCTGAAGAAACTCCCCAATACTGATGGTCCGATCAATAAAAAAAGTAGGAAACGTCAAGTCCGCTACGACACCAGCGCTGATTACAGTGATGATCTGCATAACCATGAAAAAGTACATGGCTCCGCTAATCAGAGCACTTGTAATCACCGATTTTCTCCACTTTTTCGGATCCGGGAAGTGATGTGCAAAGAAAAGAAACAAAACTGCCTCCAGATATGGAAATGCAAAGAGATTGATGGATGCGAGAATAACAGGCTTCAATCCGTTCTCCAACATCGGCAGCAGGTTTTTGATATCTGCCTCTGAAAAAAGAGTAATCCTGACTAAGAAGTATAGGGCCAGAAGAAAAAAGATAAGAATCTCCGCACAACGCCCGATTACAACCGGACCCGAGCGAACAGCAAAATAAACGGCCAGGAGCATAATAAAATATACTGCATCATAGGGAGTTTCGGGCATAATTGAGGTCGTCACAAAGTCTCCCAGATTTCGAAGTGTCATGATGCACTCCAGAAAGGGAAAGGCAAGTATAAAGAGGATGCTAATCGTCCCGCCCAAGGGACCAAACACGCTTCGGAGATACGCAACAAAGGATCTGCCTTTCATTTGCCTGACGATAGAAGTATATAACGGTATCAAAAGCAAATGAAAAGCCAGGGAAATGGGAATGGAAAGCCAGGCATCCTGTTTAGCAACAGAACTTATGGCAGCTGGAAGCACCAAATACGCACTTCCAATCTGATACAATACAAACCAAGTGATGGCTTGTCGAACAGTTAATTTGCTCCCCACTTCCGTCCCCCCTTTAAGATAAAATACGTGCAATGTACTGGCTTACCGGTTGGAAAACCCACCGAATACCTGTTAATGGACTCGGAAGTTCAACGTGTACTAGCTCCAGAATGATCAACGTCGTCCCTACGGTGAACAATGTTAAACTAACCACCATTTCACGCACACGATGCTTCTCCTTCAATTGACGAAACTCATAGAACATGGTCAGAATCGAGATGATTAGTACCGCATACAGCATATACATTCACTCCTAATGTTGCGGTTCAGAGTCGATAGGATTGGTAATTTTCCCAACCCGGTTTAAATGGAAACGGATATCCAGCTTTACCTCAAGCTTTTGAAATTTTTGCTTCCAATCCCCTCTCCATTGGTGCCATTGTCGAGGGAACCTTTGATGAAAGGCTTCTCCGAATCCGAATATGTCGGAACCGATCTGCTGCGCCTTTTCAATACCCTCCTTCAGGATCTGGTCTTGTTCTTCTCTGGCTGCTGCCTGAAACTCATTAAATGTCTTGTCATCCTTCAGGTCAGCATCACATCCAACCTCGCCGATGTTGGCTTCAGTTTCCACGACAAGAGAGACAATCGGTTCATTGTTTTTTATGCCTGGTTTCATTTTGACGTTGTTACGTATGACTTCAAAAGCAAATTCCCCTTCTGAATTCGGACACGTGACGGAAGCTACAGAACTGGAAACACGGTTTGATATATAGGTAAACGCCTTGCTTTTGGATTCTTCTATCCAGCCGATCAGACGATCTCCCTGAAAGACACCAATGCCGGTAAATAAATAGTTCGCGTGTTGTGGCGATTTAGTCACATTATCCACCTTTAATCCTTTGTCTAGATTGTTCAGCCGAATGCCAGTCAAGACCGGCTCAATGCCATCCTTCTTTAAACGCTGCAGAAGGTCTTTGACATTGACCGCGGAAGTGGGCGCCCATGTCTTTTCAGACACATTCAGTGCTTTATACATATCCATTGCAGGCAAAACCTCGGTTGGTGCCACAAACGTAACAGCATCCTTTGCTGAACTGCCTCTGACAACAGCCAAATGAAAATCAGGACGAACTTCATGATCACGAAACAAGAAATCCAGCGGCTTCTTGATTCCTTTTTTTGCTGTTTCTTCGTCAAAGATGACAAACTTTAGGTGAGACAGATACATCTTCCTTGATGATTCCGTGGTGAGTTTTCGAAGAGCTTCAAACAGCGTGTTTGCTCTGCTGGAAAAAACGATTGTAGGTGACCGTTCCATCGCTCGATTACGAGACATCTGAGACGGGTCAACCACTTGCAGACTAATCTCATACTGGTCATCTACGGTATCAATGCCCATAGCCATCACGACGGATATTTCGTTTAACTCCTTACTACTCCAACAACCCGTTACAATGACCATAAGCAAAATGTACACTATCAATGTAGACATGATGGATCGGTACGAGTTCATCGGCTTACTCCCTTGGTTTGTTGTGATGATTTGCTTTGTTCTTAAAAGGAAACCGCAGTAAGGCATCGCTTTGTTTCGACGATTGAAAATTGGCTACTGGACTCATATATGGCACACCGAATGAATGAAGACTATTCAAATGCACAAGGAGTATGAGTATGCCTACCGTCAATCCGTATACGCCAAACATGGCGGCCATTCCAATAAAAGCAAACCGTAATATCCTGATGGGAATAGCCATGGTGTAGGACGGGATGACAAAGCTTGAAATCGCTGTAATCGCAACAACTATGACCATAACTGGCGAAACGATGTTAGCTTCTACAGCGGCCTGGCCGATGACAATGGATCCAACAATCGAAACGGCCTGACCGACCGTTCGCGGCATTCGTAGACCAGCTTCTCTCAGGATCTCGAATATGATCTCCATAATCATTGCCTCAACAAATGCAGGAAAGGGCACACCCTCACGTTGCGCAGATAAACTCAGTAATAGAACCGTTGGGATCATGTTCTGATGAAATGTAGTTAGTGCCACATATATAGCTGGAGCCAGCAAACATATTGCCAGGGAGATGTACCTTAAGACTCGAATGATGCTGCTGTAAATAAAAGATTGATAATAATCCTCCGCGGATTGAATGAAATCAACAAATACTGCTGGCGCAAGTATGACAAAGGGAGTTCCGTCGATAAATATCGCGATTTTTCCTTCCATCACACCTGCTGCAATAGAGTCTGGGCGATCCGAATTATAAAATATAGGGAAAATGGTCAATTGCTTGTTCTCCACTAAACATTCTTCGAGGTACTCCCCTTCAAGCACGCGATCTACTTTCATATTTTTCAGTCTAGATATCACGTTTCGTACCAATTCATCATCAGCAACTCCATGCATATACATAACCGATATGTCTGTCTTTGTTTTTTCGCCAACCTTGACGTTTGTTAGGCGAACTCTTGTGTCCTTCACTCTGCGACGGACCATCGTTGTATTGGTACGAAGATTCTCCGTAAACGATTCTTGAGGACCTCGGATCACAGGCTGCGTCTTCGATTCCGTTATACTGCGTTCTTCCCAACCAGGTATGGAAACGACTAACCCTTCCCCCATCCCGTCGATTAGCAGGAGCAGTCCGCCTGATAGAATCTGATCCAACGCATCTTCATAGTTTTGAACCAAACTTGCTTCTCCGACATCTAGTATGCTATTTTTCAAAAATGGCAAAGACAACTCATTGGAATCGGAAAAGGTGAATTCATGCAATGGACGAATCACGCTGTCCTGAACCTTTTGCAAGTCAACCATTCCATCCAAATAAAACAGAGCCGCTTGATTCCTCCCAATTGTGATCTCACGAACAACAAAATCAGAACTGTTTCCCATGAAGTCACAAATGAGATCGATATTCTCGCGAATTTGTTTAGAAAATTCAGGTTGTAACTTCATTTCCACAATCCCCCTTGGATATGTAGTATTGGTACTAATTCAAATATTAAAACAAAACGTTCTAAACTTCGTGCTGGTAGCTTTACTGGTGCAATCATAGTGACAACAAAAAAGACCGTCCTGTTGGACGGTCTTTTTTGTTGTCACTATTCGTTTTTGAGGTTCATTCCAACCCTTTTTTGCCGTAGTCTGTCAGGAATTCAACGGTTTGCGGATCATAGTGGGAGAAAAATGCACTTTGCTCTGTATCAAGAGCAGTTATTTTTTCCATATCCTGAGCAGTTAATTGAAAATCAAAAACGTTTAAGTTCTGTTCCATCCGATCTTTATTGACCGTCTTCGGAATTACGACCACACCGCGTTGAATGAGGAAACGCAGAGCGACTTGTGCAGTCGACTTATTGTATTGATTTCCAATCTCTTGCAAAGTAGCGTTCGTGAACAGGTCATTTCTTCCTTCTGCAAAAGGACCCCACGATTCCATCTGCGTATTGTATTTCTTCATAATCTCATGTGCTTTAGCTTGCTGGTTAAAAACATGCGTCTCGACCTGATTGACTGCAGGTACTATTTCACTGAACTGTACCAGGTCGATATATCTGTCCGGATAGAAATTGCTGACCCCGATGGCTCTAATCTTACCGGCCTTATAGTATTCTTCCATTGCCCGGTATGTCCCATAGTAATCATTGAATGGCTGATGGATCAGGAGCAAATCCAAATAATCAAGCTGGAGTTTTCTCAGTGATTCCTCAATTGAAGCTTTCGCTTTTTCATAACCTGCATTGGATATCCAGACTTTTGTCGTGATGAAGAACTCCTCTCTCGGCACTCCACTTTTCTTGATGGCACGTCCTACAGCTTCTTCATTACGATACGCCTGTGCAGTATCAATGGAACGGTATCCAACACTTATCGCATCTAGCACACATTTTTCACATTCGTCCTGATCTGGAATTTGATAAACTCCATATCCGAGAATCGGCATCTGTACCCCATTATTTAATGTTAAATATTCCATTCTTCATTCCTCCTATTCAAGCTATAGATAATCCACGAAACGCCTAATCCTATTATGCAACAAATGAAATAATATCAGTTATCTCATTTGTCTCATATGTTTGCCTATTCCTCTTACGCAGATGGAAAAGTGTTGTTATCTCTATTACAGAAGAGACCGCTGTCCTTATGTTTAATGTGTATACTTCTATTCATTTTGTGAATGATCGTATAAATTTTTTGGAAAATGAGGCTGCTAGGTCACTTGATTTAGATACCATCTCAAGGGTCTTAAACTATTTGAATTTGATTATTCAACAATTCAATAAGGCGCAGACATGTTAATCGTTCAAAATGTACAGAGATGAATATATCCCCCAGTGTATTTATCAAATCCATTGATGGGGATCTACCAGCTGTAGAATTTATAGAATCAGTTATCAATATAAATATAAATATAAATAATAAAGGTTTACATAATAAATACTATGAATACTCCTTGATTTGAAGATGTGTTTTCTAAATAAAGTCACTCTCTCTTGTCTATACTAATATCCCTATAATGTTCAAACAAAAAAAGAAAGCTATACAAAAAAAGCCGCTAAAAATAGCGACTCTAATGTGAGATGTGACCCATGAATGATTAATCAACATTTTAGCCTTACTTATCCTCCGTAAAGAAAAACAACTATTTCGTGCCTACTGCATCACCAGCAACGATGTTTCTCCACCCTCCGAGATGAGACATATCCACCGCATTCTGAGCAGCCGAAGCTTCGCATATGAATCCGGATACCACCCTGCCGTCCTGCAGCTTAATCTTCCCTATACCTAATGGAGCAGGTATGGTTGCAGTGAATGAACCAAAGGAGGATAGCGGCATGCTCCACAATTCCAGATCAATGGATGTCCCCTCTTCAAGAGAGTGCACTAACCCCGGTTTTGCAGGATTTGTGTTCAGTTTGTACAGACGATATTCTGGAGCGGTTCGGGTTTCCTCCACAAAAAAGGCTCCTAACCCGGTCATCTGGGGTTCCAGTGACATGCCTCTCATATGCAGTCCGCAGACAGCAACCAAAAGACGTTTGTGATGCGGCTCAAGTATTCTTGCTGCTTCAACCATGGAAGCTTCCTGCTCAGGCAATGTGAACAGGGTTATTCCAAAAGGCATATCCTCTGCAGCCTTGCCTGCCGGAACAGCAATGGCACTCAAATCAAGCAAATTGCAATGATTCGTGTACATTCCCATGTGGCTGTTGGTTTGAATCGGATCCTGCTGCACTTGTTCTCTTGTCCATGTTCCTCCGCAGGTTGGCAATACAAGAACGGCGTTATGCAGCCATTCTGCCGTGCTTCGCCGAATTTCGGCTAGTCGGTGCTGTGCCCGGAATAGTGCAGCAGCCGTAAATGTTTCCTTGCTGCCTGTTCGGAGCACTTTCTCCGTTACAGGAAACAACGCTCCTGGATGCTGCAGGGCGAACATCTCCAGATCCGCCCATCGTTCTGCAACAAGCGGTCCTTCATACAGAAGTGCTGCGGCCTCTTGCAGCATGGATATATCGACCTCTTCGACATGTACTCCTGACTGCAGCAAGGTTTGTTTGGCGGCTTGCCAAGCCGTCTCGTATGCTTCTGTAAAGGGACCAAAGAAAGTTAACTCTCCCTTAGGTAACAACCATTTGGCAGGTGCACTGGTTGGTCCCAAAGGACGGGTTTTGGAGAAAGCATCTTCGTCATGTGGGCCTCGTACGATCCGGTCAACGGAAACAGCATCTTCGAGCTCATGGGTAAACACGGTAATGCAATCAATGCTGCGGCATGCAGGCACCAAACCAGCGGAAGGCCATGCGCCTACTGCAGGTTTGTAACCAACCAGACCATGCAGTGCAGCCGGAATTCGGCCCGACCCGGCGGTATCTGTCCCAAGTGAGAACGCTGCTTGCCCAAGTGCCACCGCTACGGCCGAGCCTGAACTGGATCCTCCGCTGATCAGTTCGGGCCGCAATGCGTTCCGTGTCTCCCCATAAGGACTTCTCGTACCGACCAATCCTGTGGCGAATTGGTCCAGATTGGTTTTACCGACAGGTATGGCACCTGCAGCTATAAGTCGCTCCACAACAATAGCATGTTTTTCCGAAACCGATGAGAACTCAGGACAACCAGCCGTTACCGGCCACCCTTGAACCTCGATGTTGTCTTTGATGGCAAAAGGAATGCCCCACAGCGGATATTCGGTAATGGACAAGTGCTGAAGTTTCTCCAGGTACGGCGTAATTCGTTCCCTAGACGGCGGCGTGATCCAGACATGGTAATCCTCCGTATCCTTTGCCCGCTCGATGATGCTCTCCACCACTTCCGCAGGTGTGAAGCTTCCTCGTAGATATCCTGTACGCAGAGCACTGATCGACATCAATTCCGGGATGGCATTTACCGTCATTGTGCAACCTCCTCCTTAATTGTTGGAATAATGGCAGCAATCCAGTCTCCCGACTTGATCTGATCACCCGGCGAGACGTAAATGGAAGCAATTATTCCATCCGTTGGAGCGAGCTGCGGAAACTCCATTTTCATACTTTCTTCTATTATAATAGTGTCTCCCTTTCGCACTTCCTGGCCGGGCTCAACCAGTACCTTCCATACACTGCCCGACATAGAACTGCTCATGGCCTGACTCCCTTCCGGCATCTCCACCTCTTCCAGCGCTGCCGCGGCTTCAGGTTCGGATACATACTCCGCAATACCGAGTTCCTTCCAGTAATTTCGTTCAGCCTGGAATGCACTCTGCTGCTGCTGACGAAAAGTTCCGGACTCGTTCTCAATCGTTTTCAACCAGTTCAGATAGGACCCCAGATGGAATGTGGTTTCCTCTACTTGAAGTTCAAATCCTCCTCGCGGGAATTCTTCACGCATGTTCAGCAGTTCAGCTTCCGAAACAGGATAAAATTGAAGCTGATCAAAGAACTGCAGCAGCCAAGGTTTTCCTGCCTCGAAATTGCTTGTTTCCCTGAACGAGTTCCACATTTGCACTGTACGACCAACAAATTGATACCCACCCGGGCCTTCCATGCCATACACGCAGAGGTACGCGCCGCCTATGCCTACGGCATTTTCCGGAGTCCATGTCCGTGCAGGATTATATTTGGTGGTTACGAGCCGGTGGCGCGGATCCAGTGGTACGGCAACTGGTGCTCCCAGGTACACGTCACCAAGTCCCATGACGAGATACGAGGCGTTGAATACAATTTCCGCTACCTCCTCCAGCGAACCGAGTCCATTCATACGCCGGATAAATTCCAGGTTGCTGGGACACCAAGGTGCATCAGGTCTAACGTTTTGCTGATATCGCTCAATGGCGAGCTGCGTCGCTGGGTCATCCCACGACAATGGTAATTTGACAATTCGCGAGGGTACCTCAATCGTTTCCAGCTCAGGAAGCTGCAGGTCCAGCTCCATGATTCGTGCTGCCGCTTCTTTTACCGTCATGCGGGTAGCATCCAGGTGGATCTGCAGAGAGCGAATGCCTGGTGTCAATTCGATATAAGGAATGCTTCCATTCTCCTTGATTGCTTCCATAAGTACGTATGCCTGGAATCGGTATAACAAGTTCAATTCGCGTTCTCCGTATTCGACCAGAATATTTTCATCACCAGAGCAGCGTACAGTAATGGAGAAACGTCTGCCTTCCACCGCTTGGGCCAGAATCGGCATATACTCACCAGTTGATGTTTCGACTAAAACCGGTAACTCATGCGGAACGTCCAGTTCCCGCAAGTACAACTCTTGTTCTGCTCTTAACTGCTCGGCTTCCTCAACGGTAATGAGTCTGAAACGGACTTTATCACCAGGGCTGAGTTGACCCAGCTTCCATAATTCAGCGGTGGCCGTTGTCACCGGACAGACAAAACCACCAAGACTGGGACCATCCGGACCGAGCAGGATCGGCATATCGCCTGTCAGATCCAGTGCACCGACGGCATAGGCGTTGTCATGAATGTTGGAAGGGTGAAGTCCTGCATCTCCACCGTCGGTTCTTGCCCACAGCGGAGCCGGACCGATCAATCGGACACCTGTTCGGGAACTGTTGAAATGCACTTCCCATGTCGTCTCCGTCAGCTGATTCAGATAAGCCGGAAGAACATATTCGTCCGTACAATGAGGTCCCGGTATCACACCAATCGTCCATTCATTGTTGTATTGTGGTCTGCGTTCTGTACTGAGAGGAGCAAGCAGAGCCGGAGCATTTCCTCCTTTTTCATGCACGCGGAGAACTGCACCCGTTCGCAGCGCACTCCCACGGTGCCCACCGAATCCCCCCAATGTGAAGGTTGCTGAGCTGCCAAGTGTGATCGGCATATCGAGCCCCCCGGATACGAGCAGGTACGTTCGCATTCCCTGTTTGGCTTCACCCAGAGTCAGCACTGCACCAGGAGATGCATTTGTCGGTGTGTAGGGTTCCACGTGAACGCCATCCAGTTCGGCTTTCATATCTGCTCCTGTCAGGCAGAAGGTCATTTCATCCCGGAAGCGATAAGTTCCCCCACGCAGCGTCATTTCCAGTCCGGCCGCTTGTACGTCATTGCCGAGCAGTCTGTTGCCAATGCGGAAGGCAAGCTGATCCATCGGGCCGGACGGCGGTACGCCGATATCCCAGTAGCCGATCCTGCCGGGACTATCCTGTACAGTCGTTTGAACACCTCCGTCCAGAACTTCAATCGCATGCTCCATTGGTTTAAAGCCCGAAAGCATTCGGGTATATACTTCTCCATTAGCGAAAGCATCGTTATCCAGAAATGCTTCGATATAAGCCTGATTGGTGGTGACACCGTATACCCGGAGTTCACGAAGAGCACTCTTCATTTTGTTTATAGCTTCCATGCGCGTGCTCGCGTGCACAATTAATTTTGCCAGCATCGGATCATACAAGGTAGTTACGTTTAATCCAGGCTGAATCCAGCTTTCAACACGCACGTCATCAGGCCAGTGAATGGCATCAATGCGTCCATCGCTCGGCCGAAAATCATTCATGCAATCCTCAGCATACAGACGTACCTGGAGACTGTGTCCTGTTGGTTCGGGAACCGTAACGTTCAATGAATCGCTCTCGTGAGCTGCCTCCTTGACCATCCATTCCACCAAATCAATGCCAAGTACCTCTTCTGTCACCCCATGCTCCACTTGAAGTCTGGTGTTCACCTCGAGAAAATAAAACCGCTGCTCATCAGGGTCGTACAGAAACTCAACCGTTCCCGCGTTACGGTAACCTGCCGAAATCGCCAGTCTGCGGGCACACTCATGCATCTCTTGCCGGATTACATCCGGCAGGCATGGCGCAGGGGTCTCTTCAATGATTTTCTGATTACGCCGTTGCACCGAACAATCACGCTCTCCCAAAGCGACTGCTTCACCGTTACCTGTGCCAAAAATCTGAACCTCGACATGACGTGCACGTGCAATATACTTTTCAATGAACACGCCCCCGTCATTAAAATTGGCGGATGCCAAACGTGTTACGGATTCAGATGCCTCCCTAAGCACATCCTCGTGTTCACAGACCCGCATGCCGATTCCACCACCACCGGCAGTGGATTTCAACATGACGGGATAACCGATGATTTCAGCTTGTTTAACCGCATCATCCAGAGACTGTATCAGGCTTGTGCCTGGCAGTAAGGGTACTCCAGCTTCTGCAGCCATTGCTCGTGCCGTATGCTTCAAGCCGAAGAGCTCAATATGTTCAGGAGAGGGACCGATAAACGTAATACCTCGCTCAGCACACGTTCTGGCAAAAGCCGCGTTCTCACTCAGAAATCCGTACCCGGGATGAATCGCATCTGCCCCTGTCTCTGCTGCTGTCTGGAGTACCAATTCGGCGTTGACGTAACTCTCTCTGGCGGTCCCTTCTCCGATCAGTACTGCTTCGTCGGCAAGCTCAACATGTAGGCTGTCTCGGTCTGCTGTAGTGTAGATGGCTACACTGGAGATACCCATCAAACGCAAAGTCCGAATAATGCGTACCGCAATGGCACCCCGATTCGCAATCAGTACCTTTTTAAACATTGGCGCTCACTCCTTCTGCATCCCATATAAGGACTTTGGCTGGTGTTGGGTTGTAGGCATTACATGGATTGTTTAACTGCGGGCAGTTACTGATCAGCACGGTTACCGGTGCCAAAGCAAGGAGTTCAACATAGCGACCCGGTGCAGATAGACCATCGGCGAAGGTTAACTCTCCTTCCGGTGTCACTGGCACGTTCATGAAAAAGTTGACGTTTGGGGCGAGATCCCGCTTGGTATATTCATCTCGCTGAGAGAGCATTAACATAAAGGTGTCACGACAGTTGTGCATGGGCAATTTATCATGAGCATAGCGGACGGTATTGCTCTGAGCTGAGCAAGCGCCACCGATTGTGTCATGCCTTCCGCAGGTATCGGCTGTTATCCGCAACAACTCTCGGCCTGATTCAGCGAGCAGCGTTGAACCTGTTGTCAAATACAGATTGCCCTGGCGGGTAATCGTTCTCACTGCACTATAATGATCTGACGGATCCTCCGTGGAATAAAACAGCGTATCAACAGCTTGATTGCCTTCCATATCAACAATGCGAAGAACCTGGCCTGGGAGCAAATCATGTATCCAGCCATCACCCGCAGCGATGACTTGCTCATACGAAGCTTTTTCGGTCAGTAATGGACTCTGGACAGGTTGAAATGTACTCATATTAGTTGGCTCCCTTCAGCAAAGCATATGCGTTCCACGTATTTTCAAAGGCTCTCCGATTCTCATCACAGTGCAGTACACACGGGTCCATGTCAGTGACAGGTTCAGCATCTGCAACGGAAACAACGATGGATGCGTCCGGGTATTGTCCCGAAGGATCAAGTGGATGAGGTGTGTTCGATAACACGAGCAGCATATCCATTTCTGTGCGGATGGTCACTGAGCGTTCTGCCGTTTCCTGCAGCGAGTAATTCATCGTTCCGTCCAGCTCACAAACGACTTTGGAGAAAAAGTTGACCGTAACCCCGATATCGCGTGGTGACAGATTGTTCCGGAACAGTTCAACCTTTAAGTTCTCTTCCCCGCTTCTAAGCCAGTCATTGCGGTGATCCTGATATGTGGTCTTCCCATACTTTTCATCCGTACCCTCTCGGGTTGTATATCCCGATAAAGGATCATGCCAGCCTACCGAATCCTCCGTAATGGAAGCAAGCGCCTTTCCCTGATCCGTCATCAATATATTGCCTCTTGTCAAAAAAGCGGTGTGTTGGGCTTTGAGCGTATCGGGCATGTTGTACCGTTCCGCTGGATCATGTGCATGGAAGAACAATGCCGACACATTGGCTCGATCCCCTGTTGCCTTTAATGTAATGGATTTTCCTCTTCCTACATGAGCAGACCATTTGCTTCCAGGCTGCATCGTCATTGTAAATAAGGCTGTCATTGTTCATTCCTCCTGTAGAAAAGTATAGAAAAAAGCCCGGGAGAAACATCAAAGATTGCTCTTTGATCGATTCTCCCGGGCTTTTATCCCGCCGTGTACATCAGGTTTTAATCTCCCAATGCGTTTTCTCTCGGACCAGTCAGCCAGTGGACGGCTCGGAACCCTAGAAAACATTTTATTTAATTGATGTTATGAATACTAACACGTAAAATTACATTTCACAATACTTTTAAAAAAATATGCGATAAAAAACCAATTACACTTGCACTTTTTTCATATTCTTCGCAAAAAAACGAAATACCTACTATTAAAAATGAACTAATGTTCGTGTATCTCTAAAAAAATAACTTGATTTTTGATAAAACCCCTGTAAAAATGTGAAGTGTCATGACATAGCATTACGATGTATCATTCTCGATTCTGAAGGAGGTTTTATAATGTCACAAAATATAACACTAAAAAGAAATCTCTCCTTGAGCCATGTGGTGACCTTGGGGCTGGCCTGGATGTCTCCCATGATTTTTTTCACAAGTTTCGGCGTGCTGCATGAGGGTTCACATGGTATGCTCCTGGCTGCCTATGTTCTTGCTTTTGTAGCCATTCTATTTACAGCTGGCAGCTACGGGCAGATGGCCAAAGCTTTTCCAGTGTCTGGTTCGGCGTATACCTATGTAAGCCAGGCCATGAATCCGTTTATCGGTTTTCTGGTGGGCTGGGTGATTCTGCTTGATTATCTGTTTTCCTGCATTGTAGCTGTCCTCATGTTTGGCATTAATCTACATGCTCAGTTTCCCTCCATCCCTTCTCCTGTCTGGATTGTGCTTCTAACCCTAATTGTGATGACTATCAACATCATCGGCATCAAAACGTCAGCAAACGTCAACAAAATCTTTGTTCTGATGCAGATCATTTTTATAGCAGGCTTCTGTGCATTTCTCGTATACAAAGCAGTGACACAAGGAGTATCCGCAGGATTTAATCCTCTTCATTCCGTAGATGGAGTTCCTTTCTCCGCCGTAATGGCGGGTGCATCTCTTGTTTGTTTCTCTTTCCTTGGTTTTGACTCCATTACAACGATGGCGGAAGAAACGCGAAAACCCGAAAAAACGATACCTCGGGCCATCCTCATTATCGTTAGCGTCGCCGGGATCATGTATTTTGCAACAGCATATTTAATTCAACAAATGTATCCCTCGTTCACTTTTACACATATGGACGCTGCAGGATTCGAATTAATGCAGGTTATAGGCGGAGGAACGCTTGCATCCATCTTCACCTTTGTCGTTATTTTCTCCGTTCTCGCACAGGGCATGTCCTCCATGACTACCGTTTCAAGGCTGCTGTTTGTCATGGGTAGATCCTCCTTGCTTCCTCGGAAATTCAGTTCTGTTCACCCCAAATTCCGTACACCTGTGTTCAACATTGTGCTGGTCAGCATCATCTCCCTGGCTGCCTTATTCATTAGTCTGGAGACCGCCATCATGTTTGTCAGTTTCGGTGCGCTAACGGCCTTCCTGTTCGTTAATCTTTCCGTCATCTGTCACTACATCATTCGCGAGAAAAAACGCAGTGTGCAGGACTGGATTGTGAGAATGGTCTTTCCCTTGTTAGGCGCCTTGTTCATTCTATATCTCATCACTCAACTTGAAGCTTCCTCTTTGCTTCTTGGTACGGGTTGGATCGCTCTTGGCCTCGTTCTGTATGTGAATCAACGAATGAGATCCTCTTATGTATCCAAGGCATTGCCAGAGATTGAAGAGGCCATGTGAGTGAAATCAATCATTCATTTATCAGTAAGCTTTCTCTCCCTGCGTGTACCATAAAAAAGAACCTGAATGCAGTATTCAGGTTCTTTTTTTCTGTACTCATCTTTTGATTTCACAATGCATGAACTGCGATGTATTGCTATGCTATACGAGAGTTTTACTCATCATAAAATCGGTCTGCTCTTCATCCCCCATATAAAAGGAATGGGCTCCTGTCTGGATAAATCCCATCTTGTAATAAAAATCAATGGCCTTCCTGTTTTTCTCCCATACCCCTAGCCAAACTTTGCTTTTGTTCTTGTCCATCGCTATTTCGATTGCTTTATTCAATAAATGCTTACCCAGCCCATGGTTTTGGAACTGGCTTCTAATATAGATCCTCTCAACCTCAAGGAACTCTTCCCCCATTTTCTCGGATTGTGCATCATCGACATTGACCTTTAAATAGCCAGCTAGTTCTTCGTTGAAATATACAAAATAAATGTCTGAAGATGGATTAGCCAACTCCCTTTCCAGTTGTTCCGAGTAGAATGCTTTTGCCAAATATGCCTCCATATTCTCAGGCGTATTCTGATCTTTAAATGTATCATGAAACGTGTCTATACTGATTTTTTGGAGTGTCTGCAGATCTTCACGACTGCACTTTGTAATTTTTATTGTCATGTTAAGATATCGCCCCTTTATGAAATAAACAGTTTTTTCGTAGTTCTATTTCCGCTTTGAACCCTCACTTTTTTGTTGCAAATGCAATAAAAAGTGGTTATATTAAACCTACTCCAAACATGTTGTATTTGCAACAAAAAAACATAAAAAGAGGTGGATTAAGTTGAAATATGTATTTTTTTGCGTTGGAATCTTGATATTGACTCTTGGTATCTCACTCACAATCCATTCCGATCTAGGGACATCCCCGTTTGACGCTCTTTTGGTAGGTTTATCTGTTCAGGTGGGGCTCTCTGTAGGCAGCTGGGAGATTATCATAGCGTTACTTCTGTTATGTTGTAATTCGCTCATACGGAGAAGCAGACCGGAAGTTTTAGGATTGTTGACCGCATTCGTTACGGGAATTGGCATCGATATTTGGCTATTTCTATTGCATAGCTGGACTGTACCTGAGTTATGGCTAACTAAATGGGCATACATGGTCATCGGCCTGATCCTCATCGGAATAGGAACTGCCACATACTTATTGACCCATTTTGCACCGATCCCTTTGGACCGATTAACATTAATTGTACAGGAACTTATGCGAACGAATCTCTTTGTAGCCAGAACGTGCATTTATCTTATTTTTCTTGGATTAGCGTTGATCCTAAAAGGACCCATCGGGATGGGAACGATCCTAACCGTTTGTTTAGGCGGATTCATATTGAATATCTTCATGCCTTTGACCAAAAGAATTTTGGAACGTTTCATCTATCAGTCCAGCTCATGGTCAGATTCATGAAATACTCCCGTGCGAACAGTAAACATAACAAACGGCCACGATTTTTATTATAATCATACTTATTCCACAAGCTAGATCGCATATATTCTTAGACCCATAAGGAGATATTCATGGACATACCAAAAGGTACATATGGCTTTCGATTCGTTGAAGATCCGGAACTGCAACTATGTATATTATATGCCGCAGGCTCTGATAGCATCAGCAATCCTTCCTATCATTGGGATGGATTGACACGAAGCGATGGGCCTCTCCTTCTTTTCCAGTACACGCTTTCTGGTCAGGGAGTATACGAATCAAGAGAACAGCAGCACCGTGTCTCTGCCGGACAGGCTTTTCTTGCCGAAATCCCTGGACCCCATCGCTACTACTATCACCCTGAATCCAGAGAACCGTGGGAATTTCTGTTTTTGCTTTTCCGGCCGAATCTAATTCTGCCTCACTGGCGTAAATTTTTGCGCGAAGCAGGGGAAGTCCCCTATCTCCCTGCAGACTGTGCACCAGTTAAGTTGTTGCGAATGATTGTAAATGATGCAGCAGCAGGCCGAATCTCCGATCCCTTGATCGCATCCTCTTCGGTATATCAATTCATGACGGAGCTGGCCAGATTACAGGTTACGACTCTGCGGAACAAGCATACATGGCCGGATAACGTCAAGCGTGCAGCTGAATTTATAGAGCAGCATTATTCACAAATGATTAGTATCGATCAGTTAGCCGAACATGTCTCTTTGTCCAAATATCATCTGATTCGGCGCTTCTCGGCCAGCACGGGACTTACTCCCGTAGCTTATTTAACTCGCATTCGCATTGATAAAGCCATGGAACTGCTTCGGGGAACCGAGCATAGCATTGACATGATTGCCGAGCGTATCGGGTATTCCAGCGGAAGTTATTTTATTAAAGCATTTCGTACCATGACCGGACTTACACCAGGGGAGTTCCGCAGCGGAGGCGAGAGCCTTGCTTATCGTAAACTGTTCTATGATTAACAGCAATATAGTACTATTCAGCTTCCAAGATTACCATAGATATTGCTAGTCTCCTTGATTAATATGAACTTAACCAGAGCAATAATTAATCAGTAAAGGAGATTTCCCATGAATCACAAGCATGCAGCACCCAAACCACCGCTTGGTTGGAACAGCTGGGATTGTTACGGTGCGGCCGTAACGGAAGAAGAAATTCGCGGGAACGCGGAATACATGGCTGAACATCTCAAACCCTTCGGCTGGAACTACATTACCGTCGACATCCAATGGTATGAACCTTATGCAAATTCCTCTCAATACCGGGCTTTTGTTCCTTTGGTGATGGACGAATATTCCCGGCTTATGCCTGCTGAGAACCGCTTTCCTTCTGCTGAAGGCGGTCAAGGATTCAAGCCATTAGCCGATTACGTACATAGTCTTGGATTAAAATTCGGCATTCACATTATGCGCGGGATTCCAAGGCAGGCTGCACATGCAGCTACCCCTATTCTGAATACCACCGTTACAGCACGTGATATTGCACATACCAATTCGATCTGTCCATGGAATACGGACATGTATGGTGTTGACGCATCGAAGGAAGGTGCGCAGGCCTATTACGACTCTCTTTTTGAACTCTACGCCGAATGGGGCGTGGACTTGGTCAAGGTAGACGACATCGCTGCATCCAGGCTGTATGATACCCATCAGCCTGAGATCGAGCTAATCTCCAAAGCCATCGAACGCTGCGGCCGGCCTATGGTACTGAGTCTCTCTCCTGGTCCAGCTCCTGTGGAATACTCCGCGTTCTTCGCTGAACATGCCAATATGTGGCGGGTCACGGATGACTTCTGGGATCAATGGCCTCTGCTGCTGGATATGTTTGATCGCTGCCGAACCTGGCAAGGTATCCCTGAGGCGGGATGCTGGCCGGACTGCGACATGCTCCCGCTCGGCCATATCGGCATCCGGTCCGTTGACGGAGGTGGCGCGGATCGCTGGACTCGTTTCACACGGGATGAGCAGCTGACCATGATGTCGCTCTGGAGCATCTTCCGCTCTCCGCTCATTTTCGGCGGTGAGCTTCGCGACTGTGACGAATGGACCCTATCCCTGTTAACCAACAAGGAAGTGCTGCGTTTGAATCAGGATAGCCATGGAGCCAAGGAAAGGCTGCGTCAAGGCAATCTCATTGTCTGGACAGCAGAAGCCGCTGATCAATCCCGTTATGCTGCATTATTCAATGTAGGTGATTCAGAGCTCCCGGTAAGTCTGTCTGTTGATGACATCGGTCTTACGGGCTTCACCTCGGGCACCGAGCTGTGGAATGAAACGCCAGCCGAACTTACTGAAGACGTTCTACAGATGAATATTCCTTCGCACGGCGTACGACTCTATCAATTCTATTGATCATGGGTTACCTGGTTTAGAGCATCTCCATACCTAAATGAGCCAGTCGCGTGAATTATTTTGGCAACTGGCTCAATTTAGTATTTTCATCAGTTTTTATTGCCCTATAGTTAGTTAATAAATTCTTATAAAACATCCTCTTACTATGTAGCAATTCTAGACTGACGCAGCTACTTTATTGACATGATAAGAGTTGCAGAGCCCTTTGCATTCGGGTTCACTGCAATCTACTCTCATTACTCCGTTTTTTGATCCAAGACCTCAACTATTCTTTCAAGCTTCATATAGATCGCACGCAAGTACACAACAATAAAGAGCAAACCCAAAATTAAGATGATAGCGAGCATATATTCCCTCCTCCATTAAATTCTTAATTATTAGTTACAAGCTCATGGATAAACCATTTCACACTCTGATTATACATAAAAAGGTAAATGTATGCAGGTAGCTATTGTTGACCTGCCTGCAGTGGTTTATAAAGATAAAAAACCGATAAACCCTATCCCTCAGAGTCTATCGGTAAAGCACATATCCGAGCTAATCAGATCACTTATAATGTTTTCAAATACCAAGTATCACATGCATAATGTTCAGATCCATTCAAGGGCTTGTCTAATGCAATAAATCCATTTTTGGCATAGAACTTGTTGGCTGCCGTCATATTGCTCAGGGTTTCCAGGTAACATTGTTCATAATGATCTTTCGCATAATCAAGGACAACCTGCAGTAATTCACTTGAGATCCCTGTACCTCTGGTTTCTTGGAATGCATACATCTTTTGCAGCTCACAAATCTGAGGATAACCGTCAATCGGACCAATACCGCAGCCCGCTACGACCACAGCATCTTGCTCAACTACCCAATATTTAGACCCCGCATTCTGGTACAGATTATAGAAGTCTCCCAAATGTGGATCTGTCCAGGCTGTCCCTGGTTTGTTCGCACCAAATTCGATCAAACACGTTCTGATCAGATGTTCCACCTGTTGATTATCTCTTTCTTCAATCTCTCTGATCAACATAGAAGTAAACCTCCGTAAGTATGTTTCTGTTCCATTAAGTAAACAGTCATTAGACGTTCTCAATCATATGGCTGGACAGCCAATAATGTTTCAATTCATAGACAAGTATCGCCCAGTAATCGACTGTTCTGCACGGATGATCTGTGAAGGAATACCTTCATATACAACTTGTCCCCCCTTGCTTCCTCCATCCGGTCCCATATCGATAATCCAATCGGCCTGGCTGATCACATCGAGATTATGCTCAATCACAATAACCGTGTTGCCTGCATCCACGAGACGGTTCATGATCTCCAGAAGATGACCGATATCCGACATATGAAGACCTGTCGTTGGTTCGTCCATTACATAAATACTACCTTTTTTGTGCAGTTCACTTGCGAGTTTGATTCTTTGGCATTCCCCGCCTGAGAGTGTGCTTAACGGCTGGCCAAGTGTAATATAGTTCAATCCGACATCGCTCATCGCCTGAAGCTTGCGTACCACTTCTTTTAATTGAAAAAACTCGAGTGCTTGCTCAACGGTCATCTCCAGCACTTCAGCAATCGACTTGCCACCAAGTTTGTATTCCAACACTTCGTCTTTGAACCTTCTGCCTTCGCATACATCGCATGGCAGCTTCACGCTGTCCAGAAAGGAAAGGTCTGTATATAAGACACCAAGTCCTTGGCAGTTGTCACACGCTCCCTTGGAATTGAAGCTGAACAAGCCCTGATTCACCTTATTTTCCTTGGCAAACGCTTTGCGCACGTCATCCATAATGCCCGTGTACGTTGCCGGGTTCGACCGTGTGGATACACCGACTGCTGACTGGTCGATTACTATTGCATCTGCATGCTGACTGAGAAACACCTCGTTGATAAGCGTACTTTTTCCCGATCCGGCAACACCTGTGACGACAGTAAGCACTCCGGTCGGAATATCAACACTTACATTCTGCAAGTTATGCAAAGTTGCATCTTTAATATGCAGTTTGCCAGATGGCTGCCTGCAGTCGTGTTTTAATTGCAAAGGCCGCTTCATGTGTCTGCCAGTCAGAGTGCCAGATTCCAGCAATCCACTGAAACTTCCTTCATATATAATGGTACCACCGCGTTTACCAGCGTAAGGTCCGACGTCCACGATATGGTCCGCAACCTTGATGACATCCGGATCGTGCTCAACAACAATCACGGTGTTACCTTTGTTGCGCAGCTTTTGAAGCAATTCATTCAATCGGTGTACGTCACGAGGGTGCAAGCCAACACTGGGCTCATCGAAGATATAGGTGACATCGACAAGGCTGCCGCTTAGGTGCTTCACCATTTTGACACGCTGCGACTCGCCGCCGGATAACGTATCTGTCTCACGATCCAATGTCAGGTAGTCCAGTCCGATATCCACTAGATGCTGCAGTCGTTCCAACAAAGACTTAATGATCGGTGCTGCAACTGCATCATTCATTTCCCGGATGGTGCGAATAAGCTGGCCCACTTCCATGGCAGACATCTCCGCAATATTCAGTCCATGAATTCTGCAACTGAGTGCTGCCTGACTAAGTCGCGCACCGTTACAGCTGGAGCAAGGACCTTCAGAGATAAACGGCATAACCGCTTTTTGAGTACGTTCCGATTTCGTCTTCACATCCTGCTTGATGTACTTGTTCGTGAATTTCTCAATAACACCTTCTACGGTAATATTCGTTGCTTTACCAGCGAAATCCATCTTTACTTTTCTTGCCTTACCATATAAAAGAAGGTCCAATTCCGCTTCCGAGTATTCACTTAACTTCTTATTGGGATCAAAGTCTCCTGATTGCAGCACCATGTTCCAATCCCAGCCATCCACGGCATAATCCGGGAGCATCAGCGCCCCTTCGTTTAGAGATTTCTCCATGTCCACAGCCTTGCTCATATCCACGCCAAGTCTGCGTCCGATTCCGTTGCACTCAGGACACATGCCTTGCGGATCATTAAACGAGAACATGTTTACTGGCCCGACATAAGGCTGTCCAACGCGAGAGAATAGAAGACGAAGGATAGGTGAAATATCGGTGATTGTTCCCATTGTGGAGTGAGATCCGCCGCCGAGCCGCTTCTGATCCACAATCACCGCCATGCTCAGATTTTCAATGGCATCGGTATCTGGCTGGGGAACACGAGGCAGAAACGTACGAACGAACATACTGAAGTTTTCGTTCAACAATCGAGTGGATTCTGCCGCAATTGTATCAAAGACAATCGATGACTTGCCGGATCCGGATACTCCGGTGAAGATCGTAATTTTACGCTTGGGGATGCGCAAAGAAACGTTCTTGAGGTTGTTCTCCCTTGCACCAGTGAGTACGATGTACTCCTGATTAGATTCGCTCATGCGTTAGAACCCTCCGATTTATTTATTCATAGAATACAGCCATAACTTGGACATTCAAGTTCAACTTTTATTGAGACGGATCCATCTTGATTTTCTATGGGGGTAGACGGTTGTGGGATTAGACACCATGTAATGACGTTTAGATTGTAAGACACCATTTAGAGCTGTGTCAACGAACCCGTATTCTTTTCCCGAAAAAGCGTACGTAACAAGTTGAGGCATATTTTATCTCCTATTGGTTCACCTTATCTGAGAAGAGAGGTGTACCTACTTTGACGGATTTAAGTTGTGCTGCACAAGATGCTTCCTCTTCATCTGAAGGTAAGGAGAAGGGAAACTTAAAATGGTGGCAGCTATCCCTGCTTGGCATCGGCTGTACGATTGGTACCGGATACTTTCTGGGTTCGGGAATAGGGATCAACAGACCGGACCTTCAATGGTGTTATCCTTTTTGATCGCCGCTCTGGGTACCTACATTGTGTTTCACTTCCTGGCCAAAATGACGACTGCAGATCCTCAGGAAGGTTCGTTCTGTTATTATGCAGGCAAAGCCTTTGGACGTTGGGCTCGCTTTGGCTGTGGATGGAACTATTGGAGTACCAAAATTTTAATTATGGGAAGCCAGCTGACGGCTTTGTCCATTCTCTCCCGATTTTGGTTTCCTAATGTTCCACTCTGGGTTTTTGCGGCGGGGTATGCCGTACTCTCCATTTTTGTTGTCCTACTTGGGACACAATGGTTTGACAAGATAGAGAATGTTCTCGCTGTGGTCAAAACCGCAGCTATTGTCATGTTTATTCTGCTAGTTGCAGCAGCACTATTAGGCTGGATCCATGGGGGAAGCAATGAACGGCCAGGCATGCCAAGTTCAGCCGCAGAACTGTTCCCAGGCAAGTTTCCAGCCTTCTGGTCTTCACTTCTCTACGCGTTTTATGCATATGGCGGTGTAGAGACCATTGGACTCATGTCCATCCAGTTACAGGATAAAAAGGATGCCCCAAAAGCCGGAAAGGTGATGTTAACCGGCCTTTCCATCCTTTACATGTTATCGATTGGCATGGCAGTGTTCATGGTGCACTATACGAAGATGAATGAAAGGAAAGCCCGTTTGTTACGGCTCTATCGTCGTATCATTTTTCACAGACAGATAAACATGTCTAGAAATAGCCTCTATATAACGTCGTTATTTGATGCTTCTACTTCGTACGATTTTTAGTTTGATCGATAAACCAAAAATCTTTTTACGCTATAGGTGTTCCTGGTGGTAATTCAGTATCCGGTTTTAACAACACGACATCCCCTTTTTCGGGTACCCCTCCTAGAACCAATACCTCCGACTTGAATCCGGCGATCCGGCGCGGAGGGAAATTAACAACAGCAATAACTTGTTTCCCTATGACCACTTCCGCTTCATATCTTTTCGTAATTTGTGCACTCGATTTCTTGATACCAATCTCTTCTCCAAAATCAATCTCCAGCTTGATCGCCGGCACTTTTGCCTCTGCAAAAAACTCAGCATGAAGTATTGTTCCAATGCGGATATCCAGCTTCATAAAATCATCAATGGTTGCCATGTATATAATCTCCTCATCTTTTGTTTTATTCCAATATCATACACTAAATCCATTCTTGTTTAGCTGCGAAATGACTTGAGGAGCGGATCCAAAAGTACATGCCCATGCCGAACAATGTAATCAATCCGCCTGTTAATTGAAATGCAGATATCGTTTCTCCCAAAAATAGATAAGCCAGAAGAATTGCCAGAACAGGTTCCCCAATAATCCCTACAGAAACTGTCGTAGCGCCGATCGTTTTTAATAGCAGGTTAAAAATATTCTGACCAAAAATGGTTGGAATTACGGCGAGCAACAAGAAATAGGTCCAATCCGAAGAGCGGTATCCCACTATAGGGATTTGATTGAACAAGCAATAAACCAGCATCACGGTCCCGCCCAGGAAAAAAACAAGGATACTATATAAATTCGAATCTATTTTACGACTGACCTTCTGTCCTGCAAGCATATAAGCAGAAACCAAAATGGTTCC
Source organism: Paenibacillus sp. PvP094 (assembly GCF_040546835.1). Classification (NCBI taxonomy): domain Bacteria; kingdom Bacillati; phylum Bacillota; class Bacilli; order Caryophanales; family Paenibacillaceae; genus Paenibacillus; species Paenibacillus sp. PvP094. Next base: position 5,512,065 of record NZ_JBEPOM010000001.1, read on the forward strand.
CAACAAGGATAGTCCGTCTCCTAATATCGCCTCTCGCGAAATCCCCAGATCCCCCCAAGCTATAATGATTGAACCAATGAGGGCAGCAATTAAACTAAAGATCGTTAGCATGCTGTTTTGTTCTCTAAACATAAAATAAGAGCCCATCATTACGAATAAAGGCTGCAATGACAAGATGACCATAGAACTCGCCACCGAAGTATGGACCAAGGATTCCATCCAAAATAAAAAATGTAATCCAAGAAATAGCCCTGCTACCCCTACGGTAACCCAGTCTTTCTTGTTCATCTTAGAGATCAGAAGGGCTTTCCAGGGTACAAAAGGAAGCATAATGATTACGGATATGTACAATCTGTACATTCCAGCCACAGCGGTTGCCGTATCTGATGATTTGATCATAATCGATGAGATCGAAACAGACAGGATGCTGATCAAAAGCAATATATACGGATGGAGCGGTAACGACGATTGTTTCATTTTCACATGTAAATCCTCCAGGATGTTTTATCCAATCGTCTGTGCACAGGATGTATTGATAACCTTAAGATCTGATATAATAATATCACCGCTTATCGATCATTAGTGCAATAATATCTTTCATTTATATCGATATATCGTCAATTGAAAGGAATCAACTCCATGGAGAAACCCTTGCATGAGACCATCCAATATCCCGATACTTCCTTCCCTTATTTCATGTACACGCATACGGTCCACGATAGCATCCCTGAAGGAAGAGGGTTCAACGACCTGCATTGGCATGAAGATCTACAGATCACATTGGTTACCAAAGGAACACTGGTGATCCAGGTTAACGGGATGGATCATGAATTACATACAGGTCAGGCCATTCTGATCAATAAAAGCATTCTTCATGTTACGACCCATTTGACGCATAACGGACAGTATGTCAGTTTTAATTTTCCGGAGAAACTGCTGGCTTTCTACTCTGATAGTGCCATGGAGAAAAACTATGTCCTCCCCTATACCAACTCGTCCTTTGTATCCCTTGTAATCAAAGGCGAAGTTACATGGGAAATTCAAGTACTTGAAATGCTTTGGGATATGAAAACAAAATTTGAGATGACCAAACAATGGGGCTGGGAGTACGAGGTTTCCATTCAGACGGTACAGCTGTGGCTGACTATAATCTCCAATTTTTCGCTATCGACAGAGGAAGCATCAGTGAACGTGAAGCGTCAACAGGAGAGACTTCAATTCATGCTCAGTTTCATCCACCGTCATTATGCAGATCCGATTACATTACAAGAGATCGCCGATGCATCTCATCTGAGTGTTTCGGAATGCACCCGAAGTTTTAAGCGTACAATTCATATGACCCCTTATGCCTACTTGATTAAGTATCGAATTAAAAAAAGCTGTGAGTTATTAAGCTCGACCGACTATACTATAACGGAGATAGCCCATAGAGTGGGCTTCAATCATGTGAATCACTTTATTCAGTCTTTCAAAAAACAGCATCAACAAACACCTAACGACTTCCGCAGGGGGCGAGTGAAATGATTGAAATTACGACTGAACTGGTACGTCAGCTGATCCAGAGTCAATTTCCCGAGTGGAAACACCTAACCATAGCACCCGTGGACAAAAGTGGACACGATAATCGGACCTATCGATTAGGAAATGAGATGACTGTTCGTTTACCGAGTCATGAGCGATATGCCTCTGCTGTTCAAAAAGAATTGACGTGGCTGCCCATTTTCAAGCCTTATCTCTCCTTGCCGATTCCGGCACCGATTGCAAAAGGTGAGCCTACGGCAGCATATCCTCTTCCCTGGTCTGTTAACCAATGGATTGAAGGCAGCACAGTCACAGTTGAAAATATAACGGATCTGAACACATTTGCTGAGGATCTCGCTGGTTTTCTAATTGAACTGGAAGCGATTGATGCAAGCCAAGGTATTCCCGCAGGCATCCAAAATTTTCATCGCGGCGGAAACCTGGCTGTTTATGACCAGGACACCAGATCCGTCATTGACGTTTTACCCAGTCCGTACGATCCAAAGCTGTTATTGGAAATATGGGAGCTTGCCCTTGCCACAAAATATGATGCCACACCACTCTGGCTGCACGGTGACGTTGCTGTAGGAAATCTGCTCGTACAAGACGGCCGATTGTGCGGCATCATTGATTTCGGAACGATGGGCGTAGGTGATCCTTCCAGCGACCTGGTGATGGCATGGAACTTTTTTGATGATAGGAGTCGTGATATTTTCCTCCGCCGAATGAATGCTGACCAAGATATGATTAACCGTGCGAGAGGATGGGCATTATGGAAAGCACTTATCACTTATGCCTGCAATGAACCAGGTTCGGAGTCATCCAACTGGGGAAAACGGGTTATAGATGTGATCATCCGAGATTATAAATCACTATAGTTCATATCGTCCTTGTAGTACTCCTAAGATAAAACATAAAAACCGGATTCCTATTCGTGGAATCCGGTTTTATTATTAATGATATACATAATAGCTAACTAAGCCAGTCTCATTTTGAAATCCTGATATCCGAATTCACGGACAACTTCACAATCGCCATCTTTGCGTTTTACAGCGATGGCTGGCAATGGCATTCCGTTGAATGTATTCGTTTTGACCATGGAATAGATCGCCATATCTTCAAAGACCAGACGATCGCCTTCTTGCAAAGGCTCATCAAACGAATAATCTCCAATGACATCACCAGACAAACAAGTTTGACCGCCAAGACGGTACAGGTGAGGCTTCTCTCCTGCTTCTCCGGAGCCAACGAGCGGCGGACGATATGGCATTTCCAGTACGTCTGGCATGTGACAAGTGGCCGACGTATCCAGAATGGCAATATCCATTCCGTTTTTGTGGAAATCCAGCACAGAAGTCACCAGATAACCCGCGTTAAGCGCAACAGCTTCCCCTGGCTCCAGATAAACTTCCAGGCCATATTTGTCCTGCATGCGTTTGATGCATGCTTCCAGTCTTGGAATGTCATAATCCTCACGTGTAATGTGGTGTCCACCACCGAAGTTAATCCACTCCATTTGAGGCAGCCATTGTCCGAACTTCTCTTCCACTGCGTTCAGCGTCGTTTCCAGATCGTCGGAATTTTGTTGACATAGTGTATGGAAATGCAAACCGGAGACGCCTTCCAGCAGCTCTGCACGGAAATCCTCCTGTTTGGCACCGAAACGTGAACCTGGAGAGCACGGATCATAAATCTCGTGCCCTTCTTGGGTCGAACATTCAGGATTGATACGCAAGCCAATCTTGCGGCCAGCCTGAAGTGCTTTATCCTTAAATTTCGCAAGCTGCGAAAAAGAGTTGAAAATAATGTGATCGCAGATTGAAATAATCTCATCGATCTCGTCTTCACGGTAGGCTGGTGCAAATACATGATTCTCTTTGCCCATTTCCTCGTGGCCCAGACGGGCTTCATATAACCCGCTTGCCGTTGCCCCGCTCAAATATTGTCCGATTAGTGGATACATCGCTGTCATGGAAAATGCCTTTTGAGCCAGCACGATTTTGGCACCTGTACGCTGCATGACACCGTTAAGGATCTTCACATTTTTCTCAATAAGCGCCTCATCAACAACAAAGCATGGTGTCGGTAATTGCTCAAACCGCATCTTAACGAACGAGCTCCGATTCTTTCACTTCTTCTGGCAGTTCGTCAACAAGAACCGGGTTGAAGTCTTCTACCCATGGAAGTCCCCATTTGTTCAGCTCTTCCATGAACGGATCCGGGTTGAACTCTTCCACGTTGTATACGCCTGGTTTATTCCATTTGCCTGTCATAACCATAGCTGCGCCGATCATTGCTGGAACGCCTGTTGTATACGAGATAGCTTGGGAACCAACCTCTTTGTAGCACTCTTGGTGATCACAGATGTTGTAAACGTAGTACGTTTTGTCCTTGCCGTCTTTTTTGCCTTTGAAAATGCAGCCGATGTTCGTTTTGCCCACAGTACGTGGTCCAAGGGATGCCGGGTCAGGCAGTACCGCCTTCAGGAACTGCAGCGGGATGATTTGTTTGCCTTCGAATTCGATAGGTTCGATGGAAGTCATGCCCACATTCTCAAGTGCTTTCAGGTGAGTCAGGTAGCTTTGGCCAAATGTCATGAAGAAACGAATCCGTTTCAAGCCAGGAATGTTTTTCGCCAAAGATTCCAGCTCTTCATGGTACAACAGGTACATGTCTTTTTCGCCAACTTCTTTGAAGTCGTAGACACGTTTGATTTCCATCGGTTTAGTTTCGATCCATTCACCATTTTCCCAGTATCTTCCGTTTGCCGAAACTTCGCGGATGTTGATTTCCGGGTTAAAGTTGGTTGCGAACGGATAGCCGTGATCGCCGCCGTTGCAGTCCAGGATGTCGATGTACTCGATTTCGTCAAAGTAGTGCTTCAGGGCATAGGCAGAGAATACCCCAGTTACGCCTGGGTCAAAACCGCTGCCCAGCAGTGCAGTGATTCCTGCTTTTTCAAAACGCTCTTTGTAATCCCATTGCCAGCTGTATTCGAATTTTGCAGTATCTTCTGGCTCATAGTTAGCTGTATCCATGTAGTGCGTTTTGGTTGCAAGGCACGCATCCATGATCGTCAGATCTTGATAAGGCAAAGCCAGGTTCATAACGATATCCGGTTTAACTTCGTTGATCAAAGCAATCAATTCGTCTACATTATCCGCGTCCACTTGTGCTGTAGTGATTTTTGTTTTGCCACCGTCCAGCTTCGCTTTGAGATCATCACATTTGGATTTGGTACGACTCGCAATACAGATTTCCTCAAAAACTTCGCTATTTTGAACGCATTTGTGTACTGCCACAGAAGCCACGCCGCCGGCGCCGATGATTAGTGCTTTTCCCATTTTTACATTCTCCTATCCCATATGTAGATTTTTTTGGTTTTTGATTCAAATGTCCGTTTCAAGGTCTTCTCATTGTTCAACTTCCGTCAATTCCTGACAACAAAAAAAGCAAGGTGAATAAATGCCGCAACCCGCGCATCATCACACTTGCTTGTCGATATACATCGTGAAAAAACGTAAAGTCTCCATAACCAAAAAAGTTCAAAGAACTCCTCTGGTGGAAAGCTCCCTCATGTATATCAATATCAGATCAGAGTCTATATAGCAAATAATTCGCCTTTACCACTCTTATTGACCGTTTCACAAGTTGATGTGCAATTGCACTGGTTGTAAAGTAACCAACTTATAAAATTTGAGCTTTTAACTCAATCAATAAGGCAACATAAGTTGCCAATCGGCGTTTGACCCGGCTGTCCGTATGGCCTTGACTCCCTCATGGAAGTGGTCAAAAATTATCTGCTGGAAAGTGCTCGTTCCAATTGATATAACTGCTTTCCAAAATCACAGGTTAAACAATAACAAACACTTTTAAAAAAATCAAGGGATAACTCAAAAAAACTTTTTTCCTCATTCTGGTCCAGACATTCCTTTAATCAGATATAGCTTTTCCGTTTAGCTTTCCGAGCTGGTTCATGACATTCATTATGGTTTCACTTCTGCTCCGATGCTTACTTGTAGTTTGCACAATGTAACAGTAACATATGAGTGATCATCTTTTTCACTGAGGAAAGAACATTTTTATAAGGTCACGAACCATTTTCGCAAGAATTGCAAGTCCTTTCTGCATTCCCAGATACAATAAGTTATTTATGGAATCAAGATTATCAACAGACATTAGTATAGTTACTAAAGTTATTGAAACTTTACACCTTTACCCATTTATATTGTTCTCCCTTTTCTTTGTACTTATTTACTTTAGGATTCATTGAAGATTATGGTTCATTCTTCTCTCTCAATCTTGCCCGCTATAATCTGAGGTGGATCAGATTGTCTGACATGATAGAACCCCTCTTCATTCACTTTGGGAGTAATTTTAACTTTGTCCCCTACTTCTAGCTGCTCAAGGAGCTCAGAATCTTCAACAAAATAATGGATTAGGGTGACCTTTTTTTCTCTAAGATCGCCAAAAGGTTGATTCGCATCTTCTCTAGATATATTTTCCGCTACAAGAATTCGATCTTCTTCCTTCTGAAGGATGTAATCCCCAACTTCACTTGTCGAGAATACTTGGCATCCATTAAGAGTACATAGAAGAACGAGTAGCGTCACACCTATGACCGATTTTCTCAATTATATTCCTCCTCACAACACAGCTACCTCCTATATTAGACGTTTGGATTAAAACGTTTGTTGCTTCTTCATCTAACATCCATCAACAAAAAAAGCCGCAATATGCGGCTTTAATGAGTTACCAAGGAAGCTGACTATCCATATAGTAGAAGCTGCCTGTTGGACCGTCTTCAGACAAGGTAGCCAGACGCACAGCCGTTTTGGCACCTTCCTCTGGGGATAGCTCTGCCTTTTCACCGCCCATTTGTGTTTTAACCAAACCGGGATGTACGGAATTCACTTTAAGATTCGTTACTTGCGCTTTTTGAGCCCAATATGCTGTCAGCATGTTTAATGCTGCCTTGGATGCAGAATATGCAGGTGTGGCAATCCGCTGCGCAAGCTCATTGGTCAGCAGAAATTGTATGGAACCGAGAGCACTGCTCTGATTAACAATTCGACCAGCCTCACTTTTCAGAAGCAGAGGCATTAATGATTCTGTGAGATGATAAGGACCGAATGTATTGACCTCAAACGTATCACGCAGTGCATCGCCTTCGTAATCCTCTTTTTCAGCCCACACCCCTGCATTATTGACCAGGATATCCAATCGACCATACGTGTCACTAATCCATCTGGTTACCTTCGCAATATGCTCCGGGTTTGTCACATTCAGCTCCACACCCACGGCTTCGATGCCTTTCTTGCTTAGTTGGTTTGCTGTTTCATCAGCTATTGCTTGATTGCGTGCGGCTACCAAAACCGTAATGCCTAATTCCCCGAGCTGTCTTGCAACCTCATACCCAATTCCTTTATTTGCTCCAGTTATCAATGCAATTTTATTGTTTGTCATTTTTTGTTCCTCCTCAGATTTTATGATTATTTGTTAATGGTGATCAAACCTGATGTTTGCACATGTTTTACACTTCTTAGATGATCCACGTAAGCCTCTTGGCTAATGGCGATCTGCTCATCCGTGATATGATTGGTGTTATGGATAGCAACTGGCGGCAGATAATGGGCACCGACGTAGTTGGCGAGCGCCTCCATTGGTTTTGCAATATCCCGAATTGTAAACAGAATTAAACACTCCTTAATTTTTATATGAGAATGATCGTTCTAAAAACGGTGCACAAGAATGCTCTGTATTTGGTTAAGGCAGGAGCTGGCTCCTGCACTTAACTATCCGCCATTGCTTTTATTGAGTATGACCATTCTAAATATCACGTCAAGACGACACCACTTCATCTTATTTTTCTAACAAAAGCATGCTCATTGTGGAAATACGCTCTAGCTTTTCCTTAGGCACTGATGTCCGGGCCATTACCCTGATCCCGATTAAAGCATTATGCAAGTACTCCGCTAATTCTTGCGCGCCATACTGGCTTGAGAACTCCCCATTTTCTTGCCCCCAGGTGACGATCTCCACAAGAAGATGCTCCATTTTTTCAAAGGCCCCAACCGCTTTGGCATCTACAGCTTCATCCCGGCAAGCCATTTCCACTGCAGAATTGACAAACATGCATCCAGATGGCTCGCCCTCTTCAGTGCTGCTCATATAATCAAAGATAAAATGAAGAGCTTCCTTGGCTGTTTTGGCTTGCTTGACGCCTGCTGACATTTTGGCATCGGTACGATTACCGAACCGTTCCATTGCTTTGAAGAACAAGGTACGTTTATCGGTGAACGTATCATAAATGCTTCTGCGATGAATACCCATGTGCTCAACGAGATCACTCATTGACGTTTTCTCATATCCCTGCTCCCAGAACAGCTTCATGGCTTTATCTAAAACTTCATTTTCCTCAAATTCTTTGCTTCTCGCCATCTCAGGTTCCCCCCTTCACCAATTGTAATGTGTTTATAACGATTTAAAGAATATTCTACAGATGCTCATAGGTTTTTTCCTGTAAAATCATCCTAACAGAATGAGAACGATCAGTAAAGAATTATTTTTACCAATCGTTCTCATATTTCGTTTTCGCTTATTCCCTTGTCTTTTCAAGCCATTTATAGATTAATCGCCCTGATCACAATTTCATTTATTTGCTGCTCATTAACATTCATGAAGATGTTACTTTATGGTTTGCCCAAACAGACATGCGTTTAATAGTGATCAAAACTAGCATCTCGGTATATGTCACGTCATAACGGCCACGGTATTAAGAGACTTCTTCTGGCAGGAGCAGCTACTCCCGTTTTTACCCGCCGGTCTGGTATGGAGTATGGGATGGAGCCTGACGAAGTAACAGCGCAGTTAATACATGCTACCTATGAGAACAGACCTGCCATGCTCAACAAATTCGGTTTGAAATTTACCAAAACAAAATCAAATCCGGGTATGCTGGTGTGGCTGGAATCGCTCTGTTATCAGGCATCACATCATGGTACGATTAAAGCTGCGGCTTCATTACGAGATGAGGATCTTCGTGAAGACCTGGCTGCAATACAAATCCCAACGGTTGTGTTCCACGGACAAAAAGACAAAATTGTTGAGCCTGAGTTGGGAGAACTAACCTCACAGAGCATTGCGGGTTCCCGCATCGTGAGATTTGAAGATAGTGGTCATGCCATGCTATTCGATGAACCGGAGAAATTCAACGAAGAATTGTTAACCTTCCTTGATGGAATGAAAATGGAGTATGATCTGTTGAATTCTGTAGAACCGCAGCGCAGCTTGTATCGATGACATCGAAGGAGCCTCATTTAGAACCTTTTGGTTGAGTACAACCAAGGGGTTCTTTCTTTTTCTAATGTATGGCTATACAAAGCTTAACTCTTATCACATGATTAATTCATTATTACTACATAGATGATAGCTGATTTTTTTCCACATTAATTTCAGAGGATTCAACTGCGAATCATTCAACTTCTCAGAAAAAGTGCTTGTGTTTTTCTTAAGGATCGTGAATTTTTTTAAACAACGAGGGTGAGTAGATATGAACACTTAGGAAGGTAGAATCAAAGTACGTAGAAAGCTTTTTCTATTGTGAATTTTTCATATGTTTAAATATTGTAATTAGGGATAAATTTAAACCTTTACTTCGTGGTTTCAAACCTTTTGCCATGAATTTAGTTCATTCATTGAAATAGTTGATTGTTCGAAAAAATTAGAAATTGGAGGCTCTCTCTAATGAATAGACGTTATTATGGCATTTTATCTGTTGTGATGACTGGCTCTTGCTTCAATCTGCTTGTACAGCATCCGATAGAGAATCGATGAATGAAATTAACCAAACAAATCATTCAAGCAGCAAGCCATAACGTATTTCTTCACAAAGAACAAAGAAGGTAATTGGCTTATCGAAAACATTGATTAGATTAGCACTTGATTAGGAAGTTCATATAAATTTGAATAAAAACATGAAGCAACTGCCACTGCAGCTGCTTCATGTCCGAAATGAACTTTAATTTGTTAAAATAATTTATATTCAAACGCTACCTTTTCACAGTCTTCTATTCGTCAAAGCGCAAAGTGAACACAAGAGCCCATTCGGTTTTGCTTAAACTTTCCTCTGAGAAGTCTCCTGCGAATACCTGGTTTGAACTTGTTGCGTGCATAGCAAACGTATGAACTGGATGATTTGGTGTAAAGGTTAAAGTTTCGGTGTTTTGAATCAATCCTCGTCCTTTCAACTCCGAATTCCAAGGAAGCGTAAACGTAGCTAAGCCTGACCCTGTACTGATTTTAACAATGCATACTTCTTTGTCTTCTTCTGTTCTTACCGTATCGATTGATATAATGACTTCAATTTCATTACTCTTATTCTCCTGCCCTTCCGGACTGAAGAACAGGTCCCCTAGAGATCCCGCAGAATCTACCTTCACTCCATTCTCCCATATATCCATATCCAAATTAGCGCTCGGTTTCACTCCCTCGTATCTTAACTTAAATGCACCAGACATGGTGCCGAGGAAAGGTATCAATTTTGCCGTTTCTCCTTGAGCCAGATCCACCGGAGTTAATTTGATGCTGTCAGTTATCGATTGGTCAGGTTTAATAGCCTCTGCGCTTTCTGCTGAACAGCCTGTTAGTACAAACAAGAAGAGAATTATGTAATGTCTTATTCGCAAATTTTTCACCTCCAATCTGGATAAAGATCAAAGTTCAAGGCGCTTGTTTTATTGTATCATACATTTTTTACATATTTATCTATAATCATGAATCAGCACCTTCCATAATGTATATACCTGGGTATCCCTATAAAATATAAAAGCAGCCGATCGCACGGATCGACTGCTTTTACTATTTTTATGCTGTTATCTCGTCGATATTGATATCATAGCCAACGAATGTACAAGAACGAACAAAGGCTGAAAATAACTTTTGGCTAGATGAATCTACTGCGTAGCTGTATTCCGGATGCCATTGCACTGCCAGTACAAATTTTTGGTTGGGCATAACCACAGATTCAACAATTCCATCCTCAGCGACTGCAGCTGCTTGTAACTTATCCGAGAGCGTCTTAATTCCTTGATGATGGTAACTGTTCACTTTCATCGTATCTGCTTGAATAATGTCATGCAGCAAATTACCTTTTTCAATATGTACATCGTGTACCAGATTCGTATAGGGTGGGCTTTGCTTATGATTAACGGTATTGCTTACTTGAAGCTGTGTAGGAATATCCTGATACAAAGATCCACCCAGTATCACGTTAAACAGCTGTAATCCCCGGCATATGCCGAAGGCGGGCTTATCAAGTTCGATTACTTTCTGAAATAGCAAGGACTCCATCATATCGCGTTCCATACATAACTCCCCGCAGGTATCCTCTGCATTTTCATGATAAAGCTCCGGATTAATGTCATGTCCGCCCGTGAACAAGAACCCATCAAACTTATTCGCCAAAGTTGCAACTATTTCGAGATTCGTTGTCATCGGCAGCATCACTGGAATTCCGCCTGCACTCTCGATTGCGTCCATATAATCTGGAAGCATCCAGTAACTTTTTTTGTTGGAATCATACAGCGGCAGGACTCCGATCATGGGCTTCTTCATTGGTTTACCTCCTAATGGGGTCATTTTCATGTTAATCGCTATGTGAGAAAACGTAAATCTTTTCATTCATTTTATCATTTCTCCTGATATACAAACTCACCAAATTATTGCATTTTCCTACCCTTTGCCTATCTTAATCCTGCACACCTTATACAGATTTAGTTTCACTGGTAAACAATCCAATATGTTATTTATAGAATATCCCGGGTAATGATTAATCAAGATTCCGAACTTGGGAGGGATAGGCATGTTCTTGGAGTTAAGCATCAAACTAGTCATTAGCTTTTTCGGCCTGTGGGCCATCGCCTTTATTACCGGCAGAAAAACGCTAAGCCAACTTACACCGCTCGATTTCCTATCCTCGTTGGTGCTCAGTGAGATTGTGGGAAATACGCTGTATGATGATGAGATCAAGGTATCTCATCTATTATTCGCATTAGCACTCTGGACTGCACTCTCCTACCTTTTCGAGAAAGCCACAACAAGATTTGTGAAGTTCGGATATGTCGCGGAAGGACGAGTCGTGCTCTTAATTGATAATGGTGAAGTCAATCAAGGCTTGTTAAAAAAATACGATATTGAATTTAAGCAGCTGCTTTCCATGCTTCGTAAACAGAATGTATTTTCTATTCAGGAAGTGAAATACGCCATCCTCGAAACGGATGGATCGTTATCCGTGCTTCGCAAGCCCGAGTACGAACCACCTACCGCAGAAGATATGGGTATGGAAACATCACCTGATCGTTTTGCGGTAACCGTAATTGATAAAGGAGAGCTGCTTAAGAAGTCCATGAAAGGTAAAAATATCGATATGGAGATGGTCAGGGTAGAAATTCAGAAGCAAGGCTATGACAATATAAAGGATATCGCCTATGCAGAATATGGTGACGACGGAGAACTATACATTATTCCGAAAAGTAAAAACGGAAAAGGTTAATTCAAGCAATCTTTGGTCCATTATAAATAAAAAGACCAGGTAAATGGTACGCCCATTACCTGGTCTTATTTGGTACTCGTGGATCTACGCAGCGTTTGAAGTGGTCGCTTCATCCGCATTCAATTGAATGGCACGCTGGCATATTCTTGTAATTGCAAAGGCCAGCAAAGCTAATACCACGGCTACCGGCGGCACCCATGCCACACCGCCAAGGTTAACGGCAAGTCCACCGACCCCAGAACCGAGAGCAATGCCCACATTGGCCGCCACAGGCAGCAGTGTGGATGCAAAAGCTTTGGATTCCGGTGCAATCGTTCCAGATACATCAAACAGATATAACTGAGATGCTGCACTCATGGACGAAGACAAACAGCCGATCAGAAGCAGGAACGTCAAACCAAGCCAGAGATTGGATACAGCGAAACTCAGTCCGAGGAAAATAACCGCTTGAATGACGAAAAGCCACTTAAGTTTGGGTAGAAAATCACCCTTTGCTATTTTGGCACCGATCCAATTGCTCAGAATACTGCATGCCCCATAGATCAGGAGTATAGCGCTAATCCAACGTACGGGCACCCCCATAGACTCGCTAAGGAGCGGTGTAATATAAGTGAAAGTGACGAAGATACAGCTGTTGCCCAGCACGGGGATTAGGCAGGCTAACAAAATGCGAGGCTTCATAAAGAGAGCCATCTGATCACCAAATGAACCAGTAACGGTAGTCGTGCGACGTGGTAGGATTCGGAACATGAATACAAACGGCACGACACCGATGCAAGCAGTAACTACGAATGTCATGGACCAGGACAGATGCTGTCCAATAAAAGTACCAAGCGGCACACCTAGAACATTCGCGATGGAAAACCCGCCCAAAATCCAAGCGATAGCTTCCCCTCTCCGCTCCCGATGAACGGCGTCGTTTGCGATAGAGATCGAAAGCGATATCGTAAGTCCGCAAGCAACGGCCGAAACGATGCGAATAGCCATCAAGGAAGGGAACGTTGTTGAGAACACGGTTAATACATTCAACACAAGCACAATGGCGAATCCAATTAAGATGGAGCTTCTTCTGGATATTTTGGCCAAGGATGCCACGGCGAATGGTGTCCCCACGGCATAAGCAATAGCGAATCCGGACACTAGGGCACCTGCAGCAGCGAGAGATACTTTCATATAACTCTCAATTTCTTTCAACACACCCACAATGACATACTCGGTTGTTCCGAGTACAAAGCTGACGAGCGTAAGCGTTAAAATAAGTAGATTTTCTCTAGTTCTGGTCATCAATTTAATTTCACTAATCCTTTCTAATGTTGCAAGCGCTTCAATTCTTAAGACAGCTCTTACGCTATGTATTTTCTGCTTTCCCATCCCTTCGATTTCGATATATAGTACATATTGGATAGTGAAATTGTACTGTCAGACGTGTCAGACGACAATCAAGGTTGTTGTGGATTTGATTCAAAACATGATGTATGTTGTCATTTTTCATCATAGAACCTCGAAGGGAAGACATAGATGGATACACGCCACGAACAAGGCCAACGATATGAAGATCAGGATTGTATCATTATTTATGTCGGGAAGCTGGCCGGCAATCCCCAGTGGAGTTTTCCGACGCATAAGCATGACGATCTGCACGAGATTATTTATGTTAATGAAGGCAAAGGATCATTCACCATTGATGGTGCGAAGCACTGGGCCCAAAAGGGAGACCTGCTCATATACAATAGAGGAACACTTCACGAAGAAAAGTCTGATCCGGAATATCCGTTATCCACCTTTTATTGTGGCTTTCGTTTCAGAGAGGATATTCAGAGCGACGCCGATTGGGTCGTACCTCCAGGTAGTGAACCAATCATTCGCGCAAACCGGTATTCGGAAGAGCTGCATTCGTTAATGCAGACCTTATTCAGTGAATTCTCCATTCGTGAGGATGGATACGAGCGCATCTCCCAGCATGTGTTGAAAGCCGTACTACTGATCATCGAACGTATGTCCGGCCTTCAACAGTCTTCTGGACAGATTATACGGAGCAACACCCTTGCTGAGAGTATTAAGGACTATCTGGATACCAACTACCGGCAAAACATTAAACTGAAGGAACTCGCTGAACAGTTTCATATCGATTTTTATTACCTCATTCATATGTATAAAAATCGCTACGGCACCTCCCCCTATCATTACTTGATCCAACGACGAATGGGTGAAGCAACCCGGCTATTAGTCTCGACCAAGAAGAAAATATGGGAGATTTCCAAGCTGGTTGGGTATGATAACCCCAATTACTTCACCATTCTTTTTACCAAAACGGTCGGTGAATCGCCGCGAAGCTTTCGCAAGCGAAATCAAAAAGATATGTTCGGGGATACTGCCTCCCATTTATAAAAGAGATATCTCCCTGATCTAGTCAACCCTTAACACACCATCACGGCTACTAAGATAACATGCAATAAGACGCTCCTGATAAGGAGCGCCTTTGTCATTCAAACCTAAACTTATATTTAACCTAGAGCGTGAATCGACGGACCAAGTTTTGCATATTTTCAGCCGTTTTGGATAATTGCACGGATGATGCAGCAATCTCCTCCATGGCCGCCATTTGCTCTTGGGCTGCTGCCGAAGTGGTCTGGGCACTGTCAGCAGACACTTTGGAGATATTGGCCATTTCTGCCACCGAAGCAGAGACTTGCTCCGTACTTGCTGCCAGCTGCTCTGATACAGCAGATACATCCTGAATTTGGTCCACAATATGAGCCGTATATTGTTCAATGTTCGATATGGTTGCAGAAGCCTCCCGGCTAATCCGCATCCCTTCGCCAACTTGATTTCGAACGTTATCATTCATTAATGAAGTGGATTTCTCGATCAAGTCAAACATTTTGCTGATGGTTGCGCCAATTTCTTCCGCACTTTGTTTGGATTGCAAGGACAGCATGCGTACTTCACCTGCAACGACAGCAAAACCTTTACCATGTTCTCCTGCTCTCGCCGCTTCAATTGATGCATTAAGTGATAGAAGATTCGTTTGGCGAGAGATATCCGCAATCGCCTCGTTCATTCTGTTGGCTTCTGCTGATAGATTAGACAGCTCGTTAATCAATGCTGAGGTTTCCTGGACGGCCACTAGGATGTGCTCCATTTGGTCGCCAACCTGGTTGATGGTTTTCCCACCGTTCGCGACAGCACGCTCTGTCTCCTCAGCCGAATCTACAATGGCACTGGCAGATTCAGCTATGGTACCAATCCCTCTGGCCATCTCTTCCACTGCGTTCGCTGTTTGTTCAGAACTTTCTGCACCGGCGACTGCCCTTTCAGCGGTCTGCTGGATCGTTTCAGCAACATGCTGAACAGAAGCGTTCGTTTGTTCGGTGCTTTCCTGTATCATTTGCGAGGTATGGTTTAGAAGCGACGATGTCTGATTAAGTTCTGTCACGACAGATTGTAATGATATGGTCATTTGGTCAAAGTCATTGGCCAATATGCCGAATTCATCTTTATTCCTAAGATCAACCCGTTCTGTCAAATTTCCTTCTCGAACACGACGGGTTGCCGTTCGTAATTTTTGCATAGGAACCATGAAGGATCTCAAAATAAAGAAAATGATCATTCCAGCCAGCAATGTAGAAATGATAATTACGGTAAGACTAGTGACCAATATTGGTTTCGCTGCTGCAATGAAATCTTCATGCCCCATCAAAGCGATGACATTCCAGCCTGTTAACGCATTAACGCCGTTGTATACCTCCAAATCATATTCCAGGTCCGTTCGGACAAATTGGGAGAATGCCATGGGTTCATCAGGACTAGATGCTGTATTCGGATGGACAGGTATCCCGTCAATAAGCGCCCCGCCAAGCTCTCCTCCACCACCTTCAACAATAGCACCAGCCCAGGCGGCGATGGTTCGATTGGAGTCCACTACAATTAAACTTCCGTTCCCCCCAACATCCACGTAGGAGATCTCTTCTGCTAATGGTGCCAGATCAAGTTTTATGCTTGCTACGCCTTGTTCACTTGAGAGAGCCTGGGATATCTCCACATAAATCTCCCCGGAATCGGAGTCTTTCATAATGTTAGAAAAATAGACCGATCCGTTATTATTTTTACCATGGGTGTACCATTCCGTACTGCGTGGATCATATGTTGTCTCTCCGATCTCTGGAGATGTAATAAAGCTGCCCTGATCGTTACCTACAGTAATTGCGAGAATATCAGGATATGTATCTGCTAACTGGTTTAATTCTGCTTGCACTGCTTCAATGTTCACCTGACTGGCATCAGCACTTAACAACCCATCTATATAACTTAATAGTTCTGCTTTTGTCCCTACCAGATTATTAATATGCTGCCCTGCCATGGTTAGTATCGTATTCATCGGATCGGTCATGCTTTTTTGAACCTGTTCTTGTGCACTGTGATAAGAGAAATATCCGATAAGTGCTGTTGGAATGATAAGAACCGTTAGGAAAGCGGCTATGAGTCTGGTACTCATCAAACGTAAAACAGATGCTAGTCTCGTGAATAATGACCCTTTTTTCTTTTTCTTCTTTTCGTTCAAATGGATCTCCCTCTCTTGTTTAAATTATGAACAAAACTATATATCGGTATATCTAGTAAATAATTTAATTAATGGTATATATTTAATTTTATTAATAGCTAATAATTGCTCTGTAAACGACGTCACATCAGTGATGTAATTCCTGTAATTGTTAATGTATTACCGTATGTAAACGCAAAAAAACCCATATATATGCACACTCAAAGAAACGTTGAGCATACATATACACAGGTATTGCCTGATTAAAATCAGTAACAAGCCTTATTTGTTTTGTATTATAGCATAAATAGAACGGATATGTTAACCATAATTTGGTTTGTCATCGACATATACTCGGATCACAATGTCCTGATCATGGTTACCGAAACCGGCTCCGTACAACGTC
This sequence comes from Paenibacillus sp. PvP094, assembly GCF_040546835.1. NCBI lineage: Bacteria > Bacillati > Bacillota > Bacilli > Caryophanales > Paenibacillaceae > Paenibacillus > Paenibacillus sp. PvP094. Next base: position 5,529,084 of record NZ_JBEPOM010000001.1, read on the forward strand.
AATCCCCCGACATGATCCGCTTGTTCTTCAACCGCAAACCTGAGTGTCCAGAACGGTTCACCCAGCTTCACATCATACAGCGTCACGTCTGACATCCAGTCTCCATCTATCGTTGTCCCCGAAGCATCCACTCGAATCGTCTTTAATAATCCATATTGATTCACGTTGCGATGCCACCATTCCGGTGTGTATTTGCCTCGTGCCGCCCTGCCGAAATCCGCCGGACTGGTCCAGGTTCCAAGCTTAATGCCATTAAAGGTGAAGGTAATATCTGATGGCCAATCATCTCTTAGACCTGGTGCTTCAGAAGCGATCTCCATGGAAATTTCCACAGCATCCGCACCGGGATTGGGATATAGATAGTTAGGCGTCTTATACTCCACATAACCTCTCCCGAACCACAGGATGGAAGCTTGGACCCGTTCAGGATCCAGGAAGTAGCGCGGATCGTCCCATACCCCGATTTCCTTTTCCCTTGTACCCAGACCACAAGTCGGATGAATATCAAACGCAGTATAATGACCAACCGAAATGGTCTGTTCCCTCATGTTGGTAACTCTGCTGGCTGCGGGCAGCTCAATTTCAATCTTTTTTTGTTTGAGAAAACACATTTTGTGTGTTCCTCCATTACGCCGGACTCTGCGGCTTCCGATTAATTCGGCTTGTTCCAATTTTCGAATATGCATTGTGACAATGGAAGGGCTAAGTTTGATCTGTGCAGCAATATCCTTAACGCTCATCTCCTGATTGGCTATCAACTCCATAATCCGCCAGCGTACTTCACTAGCCAGCGCATCGTATAAAGGCATAAACCGGGACTCCCCATTCGATTTAATCATTTTTTCACTCTCCTGATCACTCAGTGAAATCACATTTATATAAATTTAAAGAATATAAATTGAAATTACAAGTCCCTTCTATTGAAATAGACAGTGGGTTGGTGTTTAATTTCAGTAGCTTCCTATTATTAGAATTCTTATTTTTATGAATTTATCATCGAGGTGAAAGAACGAATGCAGTTTAACAATCCCGTCATCAAAGGGTTCTATCCAGATCCGAGCGTATGCAGAGTAGACGATACGTATTATCTGATATGCAGTTCATTTCAATACTTCCCCGGAGTACCCATTTTCGAGAGCAAAGATCTGATTAACTGGGAACAGATTGGTCATTGTCTAACCAAAACGAGTCAGGTACAGCTTGCACATGTAAACAGTTCAGGAGGCGTATTTGCTCCTACCCTTCGGCATCATAACGGGCGATTCTACATGACGACCACGAATGATACGACCCGCCAGAACTTCTATGTGTGGACAGACGATATCTATGGCGAGTGGTCTGAGCCCATATTCGTGGACCAGGGCGGAATCGATCCGGACTTGTATTTCGAAGACCAAAAAGCGTACTTTATGAGTAACGGTTCTGACGATTTTGCTGTCTCGGGGATCGTTCAATGTGAGATTGAGATTGAAACCGGCAAAAAGCTTACGCCGAGCCAGACCATATGGCAAGGTACTGGTGGACGTTACCTGGAAAGTCCTCATATGTATAAGATCAACGGTCTTTATTATCTGCTGGCTGCTGAAGGAGGCACCGAATACGGTCACATGGAAACGTATGCACGCGGATCCGCTGTCTCCGGTCCTTTCGAAGCCTATCCTCACAATCCGGTGTTAACTAACCGTAACCTGGGCGGTTATGAGCTGCAAGGTGTTGGGCATGGCGATCTGGTTCAGGATGTTGAGGGAAATTGGTGGCTCTTCCACTTGGGATTCCGGCAGATCGGACAATGGCAGACGTTTCACCATCTGGGCCGCGAAGTTTTTGTAGCACCTGTAACATTTGATGAAGACGGCTGGTTTACAGCAGGTCACCATGGAACGACTCTATTAACTTTTGAAACAGACCGGATATCCGAATCTGTCGTTCAGGTGGAGAAGAAGTCCTTTACTTTTGACAACACGGAATGGGACAAGGATTGGTGTTATTTCAGACATCCTCATACAGAGAATTATATGCTGCAATCCAACAAGCTAACGCTTAAAGGAACAGACGTCTCACTCGATCAACCGGGCACTCCAACCTTCATCGGTATACGGCAAAAGGACTTCAATGCCAATATTTCTTGTGATGTTAATCTTACAGATGGAGAGGCAGGCATCACCCTGTATATGGATGAGCACCATCATTATGATCTGGCTATAAGGAAAGACGCTGAAGGTTACAAGGTAATCGAGCGCCTTAATATTGGAGATATCAAATCAGTTGAAAACGAAGTGGATCTCGGAAGCCGTAATCACGCCACATTGAAGATCCGGGCAACCAATGATCGTTATACCTTTAGCTTGGATACCCAGGGCGAGGAGATTGAATTAGGTCGCGCACATACGAAATACCTATCCTCCGAGGTAGCCGGCGGGTTTACTGGCGTAGTTATTGGTTTATATGCCTATGGCGAAGGAGCTCAAGCAGAATTCTCTGATTTCAAGTGCGACTATATATAAAAGAAAACCTACGAGTTAAACAATAGAACTATACATTTCTAACTTAAAACTAACTGCCAGTAAAAAAAACAGGATGTCCTCAAAGTTAACACTTTGGAGACATCCTCACAGTCTTTTTATATGAAGTTTAATTTCAATTCAGCACTTACATCGTGCTTGTATCAATAACGAATCTGTACTTCACATCCGAAGCAAGAACGCGTTTGTAAGCTTCGTCGATTTGATCAGCCGAGATCACTTCGATTTGAGGTGTGATATCATGTTCCGCACAGAAGTCCATCATTTCCTGGGTCTCACGTATGCCACCAATCATGGATCCGGCAAATGAACGACGGTGGCCGATTAATGACATGACGTTTACTGCGAGAGGCTCACCAGGTGCACCTACGTTTACAAGTGTGCCATCCAGCGTGAGCAATCCGAAATAAGCATTAATGTCGATATTGGCACTTACCGTGTTAATGATCAGATCAAAAGAACCCGCAAGCTTCTCGAACGTTTCAGCTTCACTTGTGGCGTAATAGTGGTTTGCACCAAACTGCAAACCATCTTCCTTTTTACTCAGGGATTGGGACAGAACAGTCACCTCAGCACCCATAGCATGTGCAATTTTGACAGCCATATGGCCGAGACCGCCCATACCTACAATCGCTACTTTTTTCCCTGGAGCTGCTCCCCAATGTTGAAGCGGAGAGTATGTCGTGATACCTGCGCAAAGTAACGGTGCAGCGGCTTCGAGTGCAATGTTATCCGGAATCCGAATAACGAAATTTTCGGTTACAACGATGTGAGTCGAATATCCACCTTGTGTGGGTTCACCGTATTTATCAACCCCACCGTACGTTTGAATATTGCCTTTGAGGCAATACTGCTCTTCGCCTCGGCGACAATTTTCGCATTCCCCACAGGAGTCAACCATACAGCCTACGCCTACTCGATCACCGACTTTATATTTGGAAACTTCGCTTCCTACTTCCGTCACAATTCCTGCAATTTCATGACCAGGAACAAGCGGATAATTCACAGGACCCCACTCACCGTGAGCCGTATGAATGTCAGAGTGACAAATGCCGGCATATTTGATTTCAATCAGGACATCATGTGTGTCCAGATCGCGTCGTTTAATTTCAGCTGACCGGAACGATTGATCCGGTCCGTCCACAGCACGTGCTTTAGCAGTTATCATCATTAAAACCTCCTAAGATGTTCATTTTCCAAGAGAACACACCCATCCAGGGGCAAGAATCACAATTGATACATTGACCAATCATTCCTTCTTTTTCTCTCGCAAAATTATCTTAATCCCTCTAGTTAACTCTAGGTCAAATATCTTTTCTAAATTTTTTTATAGAAATAGATAAAGATATTTCTAAATCCCCATTATGTCTTTGCTGACTTTGACATCCTGTATTTACCGTGATAAGATTCCCCACAGAAGCTAGAGTTAACTCGAAGTCTATGCCGTAAGTAAAGGAGACCTGTATGACATACTCAATTAGCGAAGTTGCCAAAGAATTGAATCTCACCGTATATACATTGCGTTATTATGATAAGGAAGGACTTATGCCTTTTGTCGAACGTACCCCAAGCGGAGTGCGCAAGTTTAAAGAATCGGACATTGATTTTCTGAAAATTATTCAGTGCCTGAAACTCACTGGTATGCCAATTAAGGATATCAAGGATTTCATTGAATGGTGTTCCGAAGGCGACTCCACACTGCAGGAGAGATACGACATGTTCATTGAACGTAAAGCCAGTGTGGAAGCACAAATGGAAGAACTGAGAAAGACCATGGAAGTCATTGAACACAAATGCGCCTATTATAAAACCGCCATCGCAGCAGGGACGGAAGATATCCATAAAATGAATAAGATGGGGCAATCGGTGACCAACTAAAGAAACAACAAAAACCTAGTTTCCTTTCGGAGCTAGGTTTTTTGCTATTTTTTACTGCAAAATTACAGATTCCATTATATTTCTTTCGTACATGAATTTAATTATGATAGCCATTGGTAGGTATCAATTCTTTGTATTCCGTAGGGCTGTATCCTGTATACTCCTTGAACACCTTAGAGAAATAATGCTGATCACTGAAGGATAGAAGGTCCGATAATTCCTTAAACTTCATATCAGGTTGCTGTTCCATCAGCCTGCAGGCTTCCTGAATTCTCAGCCGGGTATAATACTGAACAAAAGTGGCTTGCGTTACGTTTTTGATCACTCTGCTAACATAAGATGGACTGACGTGAAACTTCAAAGCAATGTCGCTGATGGATAAATGGGAATATTTATTAAGCTTGATGTACTCATCCATCTGCTCGAATAAGAGCTCCTTGCTTTTTCGGATATGCGACTGCAGCATATCAAAACACTGCCCTGTCCATTCCTGTAGTTCCTGGCAGAAGTCTGCATATGTCGGTGCTTCCAAGAGCTGTTTGGCCCGATGCTCAAGACCAAGCCTGATCCCCGATCCTTGTTCTTCGTACAAATGAGCGAATGTATCCACCAATAATCCAATGAAACGTTCCACCTCTCTCACATGCACATGCTGCTCCGACCATCGGTCCAGCAGCTCGGAGAGCTTCAGAGCAAACCGATCTTTCTGATAAGCCTGTATCATTTGCACAAATGTGGATTCCAAGGTGGAATCCAGACACCCTGATTCCAGCCTGGCCGTCGAAACTGGATTTCCAGTATCAAGTGCCAATCCTTGGTTCAACCGCTGCTGTGCAGACAGTATCGACGTTATTTGATGGTAGACTTCTGGCAGATGTCCCGAATCAGTGGAGAGCAGCTGCCCTCCAATCATCACATCCATTTGATACGTAACCAAATGCCTCCGTAATGATTCCAGACATTCATGCATGGAGGAATAAGCAGCAAGTGCTCCCTTGTTTACGAAAACGATAAATTGATTCGGCGTTCGACTCTGTAACACATGACAAGGCTGCGGGGCAAAGAGAACCTCCACGAAGCCAAGAAGCGTCTGCTGTGTCCATAGTTCCTTCCCTGGTGTAAATGGCTGCTTACGCAAAATGATCATCATCTGAGAAAACAGCGATAAATCCTCCCCCTTTTGCACTTCAGCATAACACTGAGGGTCGACAATCTCTTGCAAGTCATTCAGTTTTTTGGATTTCTGTTGATCAAGCTGGTTAATCACCCGTCTCATGACCTCTTCTAACGCTTCTTGCTCCACCGGTTTCAGCAAATAGTCGAACACCTGCAGGTTGAGCGCTTTTCGTGTGTATTCAAAGTCGCTATAACCACTAATCAGAATCACTTTCAAGTCCGGGTTCACCCTCTTCGCTTGCTCAATCAACGATAACCCATCCATCTTCGGCATCCGAATATCGGTCAGTAGCAGATCAATGGGTTCAAGCTGAATTGCAGCCAGGGCATCCTCTCCATTCGTTGCCGTAGCCACCACATGAATGGGCAGGTTAAGCGCATCCAAAAGCATTTTTATATTACGCAGTATTGGTTTGCTGTCCTCTACAATCATGATGTTATACATCACATGTCTCCCCTTTGCCTAGTAAAAATCCTTTGTCAGCGAGCCGATGATTTGAATGGTGGCTCCGTTGTCGCCATGTGCGTGATTGTTGAAAATGTTGAAAAAAAGCCGATTGCTATACATCAGTTTAAGCCTGTTGATGCTATTGAGCATCCCCATATTACCAAGGGACGTTGGATGATTGAGAAGATGGTTCTCTCCAGCAGCGGATTCCTGAACCTTCGCGAGGATTTCCTGAATTTTATCAAGTGTGAAGCCTTCTCCGTTATCTTTAATCTCCAGAGCCCATAGTCCGTTATACTGTTTCACCGTAATTTGAATGCGCCAAGGCGGTGCCGTATTGGAAAAGGCATGTTCAATGCAATTCTCTACAAAAGGTTGAATGACCAGCCTCGGAAGTCGAATTTCACTCGCCAAAGCGTCGGCATGAATCTCCCACTCCAGATCTTCTTCATACTTCTGCTGTACAAGTGATAAGTAATGTCTGGTATGCTCCAGCTCATCTGCCAAAGTCACATGTGCGTAAGGCGAGGAGACAATATAGCGCAGACTGTCCGAGAGATGTTTGCACATATCCGATACAACCTTGGTCTTTCCCTCCTGTGCTGCGATGCTGATGAGATACAGGACGTTGTGTATAAAATGAGGAGCAATCTGAGCTTGCAAAGCCGAATTGCGCGCCATGACTTCTTCATGCAAGGCTGCCTTTTCCCGGTCTATGGATTGCTGCAATCGTTCCATCAAATCCTGAAAAGCTTCATTCAGCAGCAGCAAGTCATTGTTCTTCGGTCTCTCATCCACCTTCAGATTCATGTTGCTGTAATTGATACGCCAGATCTGACTGCGAAGCTTGCGGATCGGAAGCAGCAAATTGCGTGTGGTCAAGAGGATGTACACAAAAGACACCAACATCAAGGCTGTAATCAATAGGATCGACATGCTTTGTACCGAATGGATCGAGCCTAGTACCGACTGTTTCGGTGTAACGATATAGGTAATCCATCCCGTGCTGGGGGAGGTCGAATGCGTGACATAGTTGTTCTGTTTGTCCACGTCCAATCCTTCGTCGGATAACGGCTTGGTCCATTTCGACAACGTGGTTCCTGATTCCGATCCGGTCATTTGATTACCTTGCTGATTCAGAATATACACCTCGCCTGCAGCAATTCCTTCAGTGAGTTTTTGGATATAAGCCTGATCCATTTGAATACTCAGATAACCGTACACCTTCCCGTTCTGATCATTGATTGTGCGGACAAAGGAGATCGTATCCTCTTGGCGCACCAGAATGAATCCGTTCCCTTCCCACTCTCGTCCATCACCGCTGTTAGCCATCATGCTGCTGAGCATGGCGGGAAGATCTCCACTTCCCAGGTACGAGGTGAGCAGCACCCCTTCCTTGTCATAGATCGTCATGTCCTTCATATTCATGCTGGGTCCGATGGCCTGAAACATGATGTCTTTCAGCTTCCGGATCTGATTCAGCCTCTCGTAATTACTGTGAGCCGAGGAACTCTTCTCCATCGTTGCAAAGATATCCTTGCTGGCCAAAATTCGCTGGGACAACTGGTTCTGCTGCTCAACATAGAGATCAACCTGCTCTCTGACTTTAGTCGCTGTCACTAGCATATCCTGCTCCGTTTTTAGTTTCAGCGGGCGGATAACGATAACGTTTACATAAACGATAAAACAGCCCAGCACGAACATTAGCAGGGCCAGAAATGTCAAGAATACCTTCGTTTGCAAACTGAATTGAGTTGCCCGATGTATCAGCTTTATCATCCTTCCAAATGTCCTCCTGTTCCCCCAACATGATGCGTCTCTCAACCATTTATGTCCTACTGTATCATGTGAACGTTTGAAATGATAGCGATTTCAAGTTCAGAATATTACACATGAACGTTCAAGCACAGACATGTACCGGGAACAGATAAAAACTTATAATCGAGTTTGTAAACGGATTCATTAAACGTTTTAGAGGGGGATTTGCATTGAAGAATCATAAAAGAAAAAAAGCAGCATCCATCGTTTTGGCCAGTTTGTTATCCATATCATTAACCGCATGCGGATCTGGAGGAAGTGATTCCGGAACAGCTGCTGGCGGAGACAGCAAAGGTTCCAAGGTCACATTGGAACTCGCCATCTCCAAAAGCTCGCAGGACTCTGCCTTTATTCAGCAGGACATTCTGGATGAGTTTGAAAAACAGACAAATGTACGTGTGAATCTGCAGCTTATTCCAGCAGAACAGACCACGACCGTACTGCAAACCAAGCTGGCTGTTGATGAAACGCCTGATATCATTCAATACAACCTGGCGAGTGCTGTGACGGACCTGAACCTGGAACGTAATTTTGAAATTCTGGATAACGAGCCTTGGGCGAGCAGAATTGTGAACAAGGACGTCCTTTCTTCCGGGGGTCATCTCTACAGTTTCCATGTCAGCCAGGATACAGGCATGCAAGGGGTTGTTTACAACAAACAGATCTTTGAAGACCTTGGTTTGTCCATTCCGACAAACTACGAAGAGTTTCTGGCTATATGCGAAAAAATCAAGGCGAGCGGCATCACACCCGTGTTTATGCCTTACAAAGATGCCTGGGCAGCCAACATCTGGCCTGCAGCAGCTTTTGCTGACTTTGTAGCCAAGAATGATCCTACGTTTTTTGATGACCTGAACAGCAATAAGAAAAAATGGTCCGATATTCCGGAGTTCAAAACCTTTCTGGAGCAGCAGTACGAAGTATACACCAAAGGCTACACCAACACAGACGTGCTTAGTGACAGCTACGATATGGCCGTGGGTAAATTCCTGAACAAGGAAGTCGCCATGATGTTTATGGGTGACTGGTTGATCGAAGGTGTGGCCGAGCAGGATCCTAGCATGGAACTCGGCGTCTTCCCAATTCCGTCTTCCCAGGATGCGAGTCTGGGTGCGAGTCCACTCGGCGGGCAACTGTTCATTCCGAAGAAATCCAAACATCTGGAAGAAGCCAAACAGTTCCTGGACTTTATTGCTTCGAAGGACGTTGCTCAGCAGATCGTTGATTCGAAAGGTTATGTATCCAATTTCAGTGACGTAACAACGCCTGAGCTGCCTGCCTATAAACAGGATATCGTAGACAATTACATTACGCCTAAGAAAACGGTGCTAACTACTGATGCTTATATGCTCGTTGACCGCAGTGAACTGTACAGATTGCTGCAGGATCAATTTGCAGGCGGATTGACACCGGAAGAAGTACTGAAGGCGTGGGGCGAGAAGTTCAGCCAGCTGATGCAAGACAAAGGTGTAGCCGGTTTCTAAGAAGATAAAAAACCGGGCAGCATAGAATCTTGTTATCTATGCTGCCCGAGCTATAACGGAGCGTGAGACATGAAAAGGGCTAAAAATCTGTATTCGTACTACATGATCTATCCGGCATTGCTGATCTACTCCATCTTTTTCGTCATCCCTGCCATCGCAGGATTCTACTATTCATTTACGGATTGGCGGCTGGATCGACTGGAACTTCAGTTCATTGGCTGGGACAATTTCAAGAAGATCTTCTCTGACAAAACGCTGATTCTGGCACTGCAAAATACGGCGATCTTCGCGATTGTCACTGTCGTTGGCAAAAATGTCATCGGTCTATTGCTGGCCGTAGGACTTAATATGAGATTAAGAACCAAAAATCTGCTGCGTGCCATCTTTTACTCCCCTTCCATACTGAGCATTCTCGTCATCAGTATTTTGTTTACACCGATGCTGCGAACCGAAGGCACGATTAACAACTTGCTCGAAGCTGTAGGCTTGCACTCATTAAGCCAGGCTTGGCTGACCAATCCGTCCATCGTCATCTGGACCATCGCCATCGTCTCCATTTGGCAAAGCGCCGGATTTCAAATGGCCATCTATCTGGCCGGGCTGCAATCCATTTCCCAGGAATACTACGAAGCGGCTACCATTGACGGGGCTAGCTCATGGAAAAGCTTCTTTAAAATCACGCTGCCACTGCTGCTGCCAGCCATTAATATCAACCTGATGCTGACCCTAATTGGTGGACTCAAAGTATTTTCGGAAGTCTACGTCATGACCGGCGGAGGTCCGGGTAATGCTTCTCAGGTTGTGGGTACCATTATTTTGCGCTCCTTCGGTGAAGGCAACTGGGGACTCGGTACCGCAGTCAACACACTGCTGTTCGTCGTTGTCACCATCATCGCCATTCCGCTGCTGATTTTTATGCGTCGTAAGGAGGTTACCGAATAACATGGGCTATACTCGCAAACTTGCCATCCGCAATTACATTGTGGAAGGATTTCTAATTCTGGCCTCCCTGATTGTTCTCCTGCCGCTCGTGATTCTGATCTTCGGTTCATTCAAAACAAGCGCAGAGGTACTCAGCTTCTCCCTTAGTTTACCTGATACATGGCAGTTCTCGAACTACGTGCGGGTCTTCGAAGAAGGCGGCCTATCGAGGGCTTTTCTCAACAGTATCTGGATTACTGGCGTATCCTCGGTAATCAATATTGTGGCATCTTCAGCTGCATCATTCATTCTTGCTCGCAGAGAAACGAAAGTCTCCGGAGCGATCTATATGTATTTCTTCATGGGACTCATTGCTCCAATGTCGATCATTACAACGATTCGGGTTGTACAGGGCTTGGGCTTCTATGGAAGCATTACAAGCGTTATCCTGATCTATGCCGCTCTTAATACGGCATTCAGTGTATTCTTGTACAGTGGTTTTATCAAAACCATTCCAAGAGCGCTCGACGAGGTTGCATTTCTGGAAGGTGCAAGCGTGTTCGGCGTATTCTTCCGGATCGTCACGCCACTCATTCTGCCTGTTAACGCGACGGTAGCCATCATGGTGTTCATGTCGGTATGGAATGACATCACGATTCCGGTTTACTTCCTGACAGACAGCTCCACGTGGACGATGCCGCTTTCGATCTACAATTTTTACGGCAAGTACAGCCGGGACTGGAATTTGATTTTTGCCAATCTTGTACTGACTTCGCTGCCCGTATTCATCCTGTACTTATTTGGTCAGAAATACATCGTAAGCGGCCTCACGGCTGGAGCAGTCAAAGGCTAAACAGCTTTTACAACCGGAGCTCATTTTCTTAAATGCCACCCAAAGAAACCCACCTAACAAGGTGGGTTTTTGTCTTTTAACCTTTTGACTTCAACTTAATGGGGATCTAATATCCTGCACTAAGCTTCGCTCTTCTTTTTTACCCGCTTGGGCCTTGTCAATTCGTAACTGTGCTTAATCATTCCTTGCACATCCTCTACAGGCAGATTACCTTCCACATTAACGGTGTTCCAGTGTTCCTTGTTCATATGGTAACCGGGAATCACCTCCGGGAATGCGTTTCGCAGGAAATCTGAACGTTCCAGATCACACTTCAGATTCACACTGACATGTCCGTTGTAGTTGTGCAATATGAGTGCAAATAATTTTTGGTTTCCTTGATGGCGTATCGCCGTCCATCCTTCTCCAAATGGATGATCCTCATATGAACTGGGATACGACAAGCAGTATTCCGTTAATTCTTCTAACGTCATGATCTGTTTCCTCCATTATCGTTCTCTGAGTTTACTCCATCCTCGCTGCAATGAATCAGTCGAGTCGAACGACCTCAGTATAGAAATCCTTCCATCTCATTTTGTATGAACCGTTGGTTATATGCAAGGTTACTTCATCGTGAAAGACAAAAAAGAACCGGCACTTCATGCCGATTCCTGTGAATTGCATATATGAAGCTGCTGCTGTATTACACCTCTTGGGCCACTTGCGGTAATTTATCCGGTGCTTTGTGGTTCATGATTGGAATCATGGCCAATGCACCTATGAGAAATAGAAACCCTGCTCCGCTGTAGATGGTGCTCAGTGAAAAGGTATCTTTTAACGCCCCTGCGAAGGACATGGAAATGACCATCATGCCTACAAACATCGGATTCAAGACGCCATTCACGCGGCCGACAATGGAAGCCTCCGACCATTTCAGAATCATGGTGCTGATTCCTATATGAATGCAAGGGAACACCAGTCCATTCAGAAATTGAACGGTCAGCGTGACGGGGACACTTGTCGAGTAACCCACGATGGCTGTACATACCGCACCGGCTACCATTCCAATCGCCAGCAGAATTTGTGGTGGAACCTTCTTCGCAAATGTGGCTACTATTCCCCCACCAATTAGCATAGCTGCACCATTCACCATCAGAAGATATTGCAGGAATTCCTTGCTCCTGCCAAGCTGCTCGGTAACAATGAACAGGTTGAGCGCTTGAGCTACGCCAACGGAGAGACCAGCAAGTATAAACGCTAGCCCGAGCATCCGGAGCACCTGACTTTGCCAAACGTAACGAAACCCTTCCACGAATTCTTTTCGGAACTGCCCTTTAACCGCAGCCGTTTGTGTCTGCATCTGATCCTCGGGCAGACGAACAAGAACGAGTGCGGACAGCAGGAAAACGATGCCCATAACAGCGATGGATATTTCCAGGCCAAACGTGCTGTATACGAAGGTGCCAAGCATCGGGCCAAGCACCATAAAGATGGCCATCAGCGATTGGAATAGAGCCATGCCCTGCTGCAGCTGTTCTTCTGCAACATGATACTTAAACAATCGCATGCTTGAAGGTTGGGAGAACTGCGACAGAATTGCCGAAATAAATGCAACAAGGTAGACGGAATGCCATGAGCCATAATGTATGGTCAGGAGAACTGCAAATACCGATACAGCAGATAATACATCACACCATATCATCGTTCGTTTTGGCCGCCAGCGATCAGCAAAGGTACCTCCGATGAACGAAAACACAAAAATCGGGGCAAACTCGGCCACACTAATGAGTGAAATGGCGTATGGATCATTATTCGTTGTCTCTGCCACATACAGTAGAATTGCAAAATTCCGAACCCAGATGCCGATCTGTAGGAGAACGCTGGATAACAAGATTGTCTGAAGAAACCGATTGCGAAACAGGCTTGGTGCATTAGTGCCTTGGACTTGCCTATTCAATCCCCTCAACCTCCATTTGTCGTAAAGATGTCCATACTTTAATGATCTGACGTCTCCCTTCAAATCATAATTATACGGACATCATCTTCCCACGCCTCCGACTAAAGACTGATTTTTCCAATTCGAACGTTTTCCTTAAATTTCACAATGAAGTCTACTCAGCGCTTCGGACCATCCGAACGCAGCTGTTCATCCAGCCATATCAGAGCAGATTGCAGCCTATCTTCCGGTACGGTTTCATATCGGTCTCCCAGAGAAAGTTCAAATGAACAATGCCCGGTCTCGCTGTTTTCGTTTAGATACGAAGTTAACCCTATTCCAAACTGCTGCGTCATTCTGCTGAGAATCGGTTCAGCCTCAGCTGGGGTTCGTTCGATGTACACATGAAACATATTCGACACGGGTACTTCGGGCAGCGTGCGTACTCCATAACATTGATTCAGCAATGAAGCGAGCTGCTTCGCTTGTTCATAATAGATTCCCATTCTATTGATACGTTGATCATAATAATATTGGGCACTTAGAATATAAGGATACAGACCGATCAGATCCCCGCCAAACCGGCGTTTCCAAACTCGGGACTCCTTAATCATATCCGTATCTCCAGCCAGTATGGCTCCTGCAATACCGCCAATGCCTTTGTAGAAAGACACATACACACTATCAAACAAGCTGCAGATCTCTGCTGCCGACTTCTGATAGTAAGGTGTGATCTCAAACAGTCTGGCTCCATCCAAATGCAGCTTGATTCCGCGTTCACGGCAGTAAGCCGAGATGGCTTCGAGTTCTTCATATGCAGGCAGCTGGCCGCCAATCTCCCGCTGGGGCAATTCAAGCAATAGACAGGCTATGTCGCCTTCGATAGCTTGTACATCTTCCAATCGTATCAATCGATCCTTGTCACCAAGCAGCACCGCTTCAATCTGATGAAGCTCCTTCAACGCATTCTCTTCATGAATTTCAATGTGACACAGGGGATGATAAGCTACACGCTTCAGTCCCTTTTGATCACAGTAAATCCGCAGCGCTATCTGCTGTGACATCGTTCCACTTGGGAAAAAGATGGCAGCCTCCTTGCCCAGTACATCAGCCATCTGCCGCTGGAAATGTTCAATGGTTTCTCCGCTCCCGTAATGATCGCTGTACATCTCACCATCAATGTGCTGAAATGCTTCCTGGAGAACCTTGATTTTGCGACTGCCATGACCGCCAACGATATACTCAGCCTCCATGAACGCTTCCATTAATGAATCCGGTGTATCGCTCAAGCCATATCCTGCAGTCTCTTCAGCAGATGTCTCTTCGATATCACCTTTAGTTTGATTACCCGTATGTTGCCCCATCTGGCTCACACCTTTCTAATTAAACTTTACTTAACTAGTGTCATTCGTGAAACGCCGTTATATCATGCTTTGCTTTTACTTCCGCCAAAAAGTCGAGCAGTCTGCCTTGTCTGTAATATTAAAAGCAATGATTCTCTCCAGCAGAGAAAAATCCACGGGTTGACTCCATTTGATTCGAATCAATTCCTTCGTATGATCATAGCCAGCCTCCACAATCTCATCTGAAAACTGAAGAATGCCTGCCTTCTCGGGAGCAATCGCCATATGCTGTTTGGCAACGCTGAATCCAATAATGAAGGTCTCGTGATCAGTAAACATTGGCTGATTCCATGCAATCTTGGCCTTGAGGTTAGGAAATTTCGCAGCCACCCAATTCAGCACTTCTTCGGCTCGGGCACGCTGTTCGGGGTTATCCATCCGTGCCAGAAAATCTTCAAATTCTTTCAAGTAAATTCCTCCTATATAGAATAAAGTTAGTCCGTTGGTTTAATTGGCAACTTACTCTTTTCCTCAAGTATACACGTTCGTTTCAAGTCTCCAAATAAAAATTCGTTTGATTCATGCTGTATCTCTCTGGAGCAGCTTAAAGTTCTTGCCGCTAAGCGGACAACTCCTTCCACTGAGCAACATATCATATGACAAAATGATAGATTGGAGGAATTGCTATGGTTCGTACACTTGACGCCCGTACGTCACTGGGGTCAGCAGGCATTACCCCGCTCAACGTCCCACTTGGCGCAAATACACCTACCCTGCTCGGAGTTGTTGGACTCAATATTTTCAATCCGGGGCCGATCATTCGAACGCAATTTAATGGGACCTATCGGATCTCGGTGTCCAATGTGTCTTCCTTGCCTTCTTCTATTCGTTTTGAAATATTCAGAGGGGCAACTTATACGGGCCAACCGATCTATGTGGTTTCCCAGCCTGTGTTTCCTAACGACAGTACGATTTTGGCGAGCTTTGAAGGTTCAGAATACAATGTGCCTGCACCAGCCAATGGGCAGATCATCTACTCCTGCTTTGCAACGTTCGTCCCTGTATCCGCATCAGAACAAGCCACCCGTCTTGGACCGGAGTGCTTCAATGCGGTCGCTTACAGCGACGATTAACTCTACGTTTCGATTACTCCTTAGCTTCGAAGAAAGGAGGACTTCAAATGGTTAAGACATTAGATGCAAGAACTTCTCAAGGCTCTAAAGGGGGACAGGGCGTTCTCACTCCCAGTTTCACAAACGGCGTTCCGTTATTGTTCGCCCAAGTTGGACTGCAAATAAGTAATCCGGGACCAACCATCCGCACACTTTTCTCAGGTATAGTAACGGTAACCGCCAATCAGTTATTTAACAACGGTTCTCTTGCCATTGAGGTATATCGTGGTCTGGGAGCTTCGCAGCAGCTGGTGTATCGTGCAGAAAAGACTGTCCTCGGCAACCCTTTCTTTAGCCCGTGTGTGCTCAGTTTTACGGGCTCCGATTATAACGTAACTGCACCGGGAAATGGTCAACTCGTTTATTCTGTCTATGCGACATTCTCCTATGGTCCGGATACCGGCGTAAGCAATGTCCGACTCGGACCCGAAAGTTTCAACGCAACTGTGTATTCCGATGACTAAGTCGATGATTCGGACAAAAAAGCGCTATCATGTCTCGTACGTATAGACTAATAATAAGGATGCTTGATCCAAATCCAGTGCTCTCCGATGGTCAGAGCTGGCGGGATCAGGCATCTTTATTCTTGTTTCTTATTCAATTTTGCTTGTTAATGACAATGGATAGACTATAGTTCGCATGTTCGTTTAAACGAACAAGGAATTGATCCAACACTTCATTGGATGGAAATCTGGCCTCCAGAATGTAGCATCCGTTTCCGCTCACTTTATAGTTATTTAGTACAAAATCATTTTCAGTTTTAACAAAAGACAGAAACGACTGATGATGTGGATTCGTCAGTTTGATCGTGATAAACGCATGGATTAAACAGTTTAGTTTGACTTGATTTACTTGGACGGTGTATTTTTCAATAACTCCGTTTTCCTCAAGCTTCAACACTCTCGAAGCAGCTGCTTGTCCAGTTAGATGAACTTTCTCCCCCAACTTTTTCATCGTAATGCGACTGTTCGCGGACAGCTCTTTAATAATTAATTCATCTATGTGATCGAGCACTCGTTATCCTACCCCTTTTAATTTAGTATCATCACCAATGAAAACCCAATTCATGAGATAAGTAAAGCTTACTCTATTCTACATACAAACCCATCATGAAAAGAAATACTTTCATTATTCAAGTAAATGAGAAGAAAGACTTGATTCTATGCATGTACGCAGAAATCCGGAGCGTGTAAGCTATTTATATATTCATGATCAAAGGAGAATTACAATGAAAATAACTCAAATCCGAAATGCTACGATTATCGTTGAATATGCAGGACAACACTTTTTAATTGATCCATTCCTGGCTGACAAGGGTGTGTATCCTCCATTCCCAAATTCTGCGAGGCAGGATCAGAAGAATCCATTGGTCGACCTTCCGACAACTATTGAAAATATAGTCCGTGGTATCGACGCGGTGATCGTTACCCATCTTCATTTGGACCACTTTGATGATGCCGCAAAAGAAGCGCTGCCCAAAGACATCAAAATGTTTGTACAGAACGAAGCTGATGCGTCTGAAGTTAAAAATGCTGGCTTTAACAACGTAGAGATTCTTCATGAAAATTCAGTATTTCAGGGCATTCAACTTTTTAAAACAAAAGGGGAGCATGGGAGAGGAGAAGTCTTGAAGCTTGCTGGCGAAGTATGTGGTGTAGTCTTTAAACACACTAGTGAGCAGACTTTATATGTAGCAGGGGACACCGTTTGGGTCGAATCTGTTCAAGAAGTGATCCACACTCACAAACCTGAAGTTCTTGTTGTTAATGGAGGAGATAATCAGTTTCTGGAGGGTGGTTCCTTGGTTATGGGCATAGACGATATCTATAAAGTATACCAAGCTGCACCAGACGCGAAAATCATTGTAGTCCACATGGAAGCAGTTAACCATTGGGGTCTTTCCAGAGAAGACTTAAGAAGCTTTTTGAAGGATAAAGGAATCACCAGTAACATTGCTGTTCCTGAGGATGGAGAATCCTACGTATTATAATTCAGCTATAAAAAATAACACTCCTCCGTCACTTCGTGACGGTCAGGAGTGTTCTTCTACTGCTTACTTCACAGAAAGCAAGCTGTCCGTAATAAATTTCAATTGTCCTTCCAAAGTGATAGGGTCGTTATATGTGTCCGAAGTTTTATCCAGCTGGAAGACATGTCCTTCTTTAACAGCAGGCAGATTCTCCCACAATGTATTGCTGTATACGACTTCGGCATCACTTGTATCGCCCGACCACGGGCTTGTAAAGATGATGTCACCTGCATATTCCGGCAGCACCTCCATGGAGATCGAAGCAAAGCCTGTTCCGCTGTCAATCGCTTCTGCCTGAGCCTTGGTAGGGGCCTTCAAGCCAAATTCACCATAGAGGATTTCACCGCCACGACCATAGTTATGACCAAATACGTACAATCCCTTCGCGTATGGATTCAGAATGGAGACAGTGCGGTCACCGACTGCGGCTTCTACTTTGGGTTTCCATTCGCTAATCTGCGCTTCCCAGTTTGTAACCCAGGCTTTCGCTGCATCTTCCCTATTCGTTAGCTTGCCTAGTTCAAGCATAA
Source organism: Paenibacillus sp. PvP094 (assembly GCF_040546835.1). Classification (NCBI taxonomy): domain Bacteria; kingdom Bacillati; phylum Bacillota; class Bacilli; order Caryophanales; family Paenibacillaceae; genus Paenibacillus; species Paenibacillus sp. PvP094. Next base: position 5,547,173 of record NZ_JBEPOM010000001.1, read on the forward strand.
GATCTTTATAGTTGAGTTTGCCATATTGGATCTGCACCACAGGGGCAATTTGAGACAATTGATCAAGGCCCTCTGTGCCCGTATAAGCAATGATCAGATCCGGTTTGAGGCTTACCAGCTGTTCCGCTGTAGGCTGCTCACCCAGATCAGTTGTTCCTTCACTTATCAATTGATCCTTAATATACTTATTGCCCATTGCTCCAGACAGAGCTCCTACCACGGGAACATCCAGTGCTACAAAGTATCCTGTCGTAAACGACGTCAAATCAATGACACGCTGCGGTGTTTTGGGTACCTCAACTTCTCCCGCATCCGATTGGTATGTAACTGTCTCCCCTTCGTCAGTTGACGCTGAGTCAGCTGCTGATGCTGAGTCAGTTGTCTGCTCTGCCGTGTTTGCACTTGCATCGGTTGCTGTACTCGTCGTGGCGGTTTGACCGCATGCACTTAGTACCAGCAGCACGGTTAGTGCCAAAATAAGCAAGATCGAATTAGATCGTCTCAACAATGTAAACCCACCCTTTTTAATTGATATTGATAATCGTTATCACTTTATCATGATGCAGTCTATTTGACAAGCTAATTCTGGTTCTCTTTTTAAAATGTGTTAAATTGAATGTTTAACCCCGCAGACAGACTTCCATTCCAAGGATCAAAAAAAGCCGCCATGGGCGACTTTTAAGACAGATTGTTTAGTGTTCGGAGAACTTTATAGCCTCGCAATCCTTATCCAGTATTAGCTCTCTTTCAAGGTAACATGATCAACTACCATCCAATTGTTATCCCTATACTGCAGCGTTATTTTTACAGCGATGGAACCCTCATTCGAACGATATTTACTTACCACAAGTGTGGCCTCATTCTGCTCGTCCGCCAGCTCAAACTTTTCGATCCGCAGTAAAATTCCTCGGAGATTGCTTTCATTACTTTCATATAAACCTTGCTTAAGCAATTGTTCATAAGTTAGGTTATAAACGTCCACCTTATATTTCGTTCGTAAGAACTTCATTATATGTTGTCCATCAGAATCACTTAATGCAGGTGTCCGATCATAGTCTATTGATATATACTCCATCGATCGATTAAGAGCTGAATCTGTTGATATGACCTCTTCCAATGCTGCAAGATATAGTCCGCTTAGACTGTTATCAGCCTCTGTATTCGTAAACGTGCTTGCACAAGATGTAGTCAGACTAACCAGTGATAGAACATAAAAGAAGTACAATAACTTCCTTGGGATGACCCTCACCTCCTATGGATATTCCTAAACTCATTAACGGAAGTCTCATGAAACATGTTGCACAATAAAAAAAGCAGTCCTCAGCGGACTGCCCGTTTGATTTTTACATATTCAGATCCAATTGAAACTGATCCAGCTCTTCTTCTGCGTCACGCATTAACTCCACTAGCTGATCAGCGTATTCTCCAAGCACAGCCCTGCTGGCCTCAAAATTAACCCATTGAATGGTTAGTGGAATTGAAATGAAGCCTGTAATGACATCCCATAACGCATCGAGATTCCGCCCGTAAGAGTCATCTAACCCCAGCTTCGCCTGAAGAATATCATGCAGCTCTTCTTTTCCATGAATATCATTTCCATCAATGATTACTGTCTTCATACCATCCTACCTTTGGTCATTTGATTTGTTCAAACGTGCGATAATGATCGGTTGTCTTGTATATTAAGCCATCACTGGAATAGAGAATTCGGTCACTTCCCCGGGTTCCCCCGGAATAATTGATATCTGCCTCGTACCACGTTCTTCCCTTTTTCTTGGGTAACAAGCCTTCCCGATTCTGAAATATATCACCGCCGATACTTTTGCCTGGGGCCACATCTTGCAAATTTCCTTCACTTGGTTCCCAGCCTAAAGCTCTGGCCTCCTTCTTGGTAATATAATTATCCGGAAGTTCCTGATGCTCGGCAAGATAATTGGCAACTTCGTCAAATTGATTCAAGACAGCATGAGTCTGGGACGATTCATCTACAGATAGCGATTCTAGTGAACAACCTGCGAACAGCATCGTCGCAAGAATAATGAGTACAGCACTTAGCCATTTTTTAATATACACTACTTATAATCTCCTTTTAATCTTCTTAACTCAAAAAAGTATATACCAATCTGCACACAGTTCCAAGTATAGCTAAAAGTTAAAAGGATTGATGTACATTTCAAAATGAAGTACTATCAATTTAATATGGTCATATGTAACTGGCGAACACGGTGAACCGTGAGGGAGCATATGATGTCTAATCAAGCCGTACGCCTGGGCAGAGGTAAGGAAGTTTTATTTCCTTGCCTCTTTTTATTTGGAAAGGGCGATGATGAGCATGAGTACAGAGAAGCTAATGTTGAATGGACAAACGGTAGCGGACTTCATGAAGGAAGAGATGACTTCGAAGGTTGCCATCCTGAAGGAGCAAGGAATCACGCCTTGTCTAGCTACTATTTTGGTTGGTGATGACCCCTCTTCAGAAACGTATGTACGAATGAAAGGCAATGCATGTGCCCGAATAGGGGTACATTCCATTAAAGTGGTTTTGCCTGCAGAGACGACAACGGAACAATTAATTCAGGAAATAACCAAATTAAATGAAGATGTATCCGTACATGGCATTCTGTTGCAGCACCCGGTACCGCATCATATCGATGAAAGAGCAGCTTTTGATGCAATTAGCATAGAAAAAGACGTGGATGGAGTTACCACCCTAGGATTTGCGTTAAATGCTTTTGGAGTCGCCGCATTCCCTTCCTGCACACCACAAGCGATTATCCGTATTCTGGATTTCTATAACGTTCCAATCGAAGGCAAGCATGCTGTGGTCATAGGAAGAAGTCCAATTCTGGGTAAGCCCGTTTCAGCCATGCTGCTTAACCGAAATGCAACGGTAACTACCTGTCACTCCAAAACCGTCCATCTGGAAGAAATCGTGAAGTCGGGAGATATCGTGATTGCTGCCGTTGGCAAACCCTGTTTTGTAAAAGGAAGCTGGATTAAACCTGGTGCAGTTGTCATTGATGCAGGTTACAATAAAGGCAATATCGGTGATGTGGACTATTCATCCTGCTTGACTCCGTCATCTGCCATTACACCCGTCCCGGGTGGAGTGGGTCCCGTAACCATCGCTACGCTGATCGAACACACGATCAAATCAGCCTGCATGCAATCCAAAGAAACCTCATAATATGTACGAAAGTACGCAAAGCTCACTTTTTTCATGAGGGCTTTGCGTGCTTCTTTCTGTAAAGACATAAGGGGTAATGTGCATTGAAAGTGCGTACGTCTGCTAATTCAATTTTCGTTACTTCTTATCTGTTCAGGTTCTTTTTATTTTTTGGCATATTGTAAAATGGCCGTCGCCGCACGAATACGAAGTTCTTCATCTTCGCTCTGTAATGCATTCTTAAGTACACCTAGAGCTTCCTGTACTGTCCCGTCATCTACGCCAATCGAATGTTGAACTGCCGTTTCCGTTTCGGGAGTTCTTGTAAGCCACGGATCCAATTGAGCCTGTGAAAGTGGATACTCGAATGTTGAAATGATGGAAGCATTCGAAATCAGAGCACGTACCTTATCGTTTATCTCTGTCAGTGGAATTCGCCCCAACCACGTTACGCCTCGCCGATGACATATCGAACCTTCTCTAATACTAACGGAGTCATCGTAAAAGTAATCACCCACATCTCCAACATATACCCACTCATCGTCATGAATTAAGACATGATCTCCATCCTGTATGATGTTTATAAACGTCTGTAGGGTACCTATTACCCCGCTCAGTTCCGATTCAGGTATTACATAATGCTGCCCGATTTGCTCTTTCCATTCTTCAGCCGACAGCTGTTCCAAATCCCCTGTAGCTGGCCAATCGATCCCGATAAAGTTATCTTCCAGGAAGGCTGCAGTTCGATCAGTTCCGTGTATGGTGGATTGGATGTGAAAAAGGTTCATGCTGCACTTGTCCTCCTCTGATACTATAACCGTATTTTACATTATAAACGTTTCATTTGGTTTGCCTTCCACTTCAGCAGCTTATTAGAACAATCTAACAATCACACTTGAAGGTTATTTTTTCGTTTCCGAAATGCTGATGGTGTCTCGCCAAAGGCTTCACGGAATTTTCTTGTAAAATGTATACCGCAGTCGAATCCGACATCCGCAGCGATCTCTGCGATTTGCCGGTTCGTTCCGGCGAGAAGCTGTGCTGCCTTCTCCAACCTGAACTTGTGAACGGTATTTAGAATCGTATCCCCTACCTGCTCCTTAAATAAATGAGAGAGGCGTGAGGTGGATAAACAGCATCGGTTCGCAAGTTCCGGTATGCTTATCTTCTGCGCAGGATGCATCTGCAGATACCGCATGATCTCCGCAATTCGAGGATCTATAGTCACCGGAACATCCGGTGGATAGGTATGTTGAATGTGAATCAACGTCTCCTCCAGGGCCAGCTCGGATAATCTGCGATATTGTTCCGAACGGCCTTCCGAAAATCCGTGACGCACCAATCTTTGAAGAGCATTCTGCAAATCACGCTGTGCGTCTTCCGAAACAATCCGCTGGTAGATGAAACGAGCTGACGTTTCGGGAAGCTTCAACCAAGTACTCCAATTGGGATCGGGTATGAAGTGTACCCATATAAATTCCCAATGATCCTGCTTCGTTCTATAATGGTGCGGAAGCCCTGGCATAAGAATTGCCACATCTCCCGCTGTGCAGGTTATCGAATTCTTGCCATGCTGTATTTCCCCTTCACCGGAAAGCGTATACATTAGTAACCAGTCGATACTCCCTGTTGGTCGATGAATCTCATATCCGTTCAACTCCTTATAATGACCTGCGATCAATATTCCAAAGGACCTGTGTCCAACTATAGCATAATCCGCATGTTTTTCAGCCATTATCACACTACCTCGCTATGATCTGTTCCATTTAAAATGTAGCTGTATCGATATTTCTTTTATTTTTGAACACAGTAGAATTCATCGTAAAGAACATATCACAAGGAGGTTGTCCCAGCAATGAGCCACATCTCAAAATTATCATTAATAGATGCAGACCGTAAGAAAATCCATCCGGGAAAATTGGGTATGCATGGTGGAACCAATCCCAAAGGAGATGCCTTTGGATTCACCAATTATTATATGACTCGTAATGGCGAGCCCTTCATCCCGATCGTAGGTGAATTTCACTTCTCCAGGTTTTCATACTTGTACTGGGAAGAAGAGCTGCTGAAAATGAAGGCCGGTGGAATTCATATCGTCGCTACATATGTATTTTGGAATTTTCATGAGGAAGAAGAAGGGATTTTTGAATGGGGTGGAAATCGAAACCTGCGCCATTTCATCGATCTGTGTGCCAAACTGGATCTGCCCCTCATCCTTCGTATTGGTCCATTCTGCCACGGCGAAGTTCGCAATGGAGGAATTCCGGATTGGGTAGTTTCCAAGCCTATTGAGATCCGCTCCAATGATCCCGGATATCTGAAGCTGACACGCAGACTGTATCGGGAAATCGCCAGTCAGATGAAAGGCAGCCTGTATCAGGACGGAGGACCCGTTATAGCTGTGCAGTTGGAAAATGAATTCATGCACGCCGGAGCACCGAATGAAGCCTGGGGTTACAAAACCGGTAAGTTTCTGTCCTCCGGAACTGGAGGTACAGCTCATCTGGCTGAACTGCGCCGCATTGCCGAGGAAGCAGGCATTCGTCCTCTGTTCTTCACGGCGACCGCTTGGGGCGGGGCAGCCGTTCCTGAGGAAGGCTTTTTGCCCATGCTTGCAGGTTACGCCTATACGTCCTGGCTGCCTGACCAGCCTCCAAGCAAGGAATTTGTATATCGCGATCTTCATATTACTCCGGCGGAGCCCGTTCATTTCGACACGCCTGAATATCCCGTTGCGTATTGCGAAATGGCTGGTGGTATGCAAGTCAGTTATAATGTGAGGCCATACGTCCCGGAAAACAGTATTGAAGCCATGACCCTTGTCAAACTGGCCAGCGGCAGCAATCTGCTCGGTTATTACATGTATCATGGCGGCTCCAACCCCGTCGGCAAGAAGAGTTATCTCAATGAGCAATTCTTGCCGAAAATTACGTATGACTACCAGTCTCCCTTGGGTGAGTTCGGCAGAGTCGGTGCATCTTATGACCGCATCCGCGCCATCTCTTTGTTTCTTGAATCTTTCGGATCGGTCCTTGCTCCGATGAAAACGGTTCTGCCTGAGGGACAGTCTACCATCGATCCGACAGATACAGAGACACTACGCTGGTGTGTCAGACATCAGGACGGCTCAGGCTTTGTTTTTCTGAATAATTTTCAGGACCAGATCGACCTGCCCCGCCGTAAAATACGAATCGAATTGGAAACTTCCAAAGGCAGCGTTGCCTTCCCTGCTGAAGGTGAACTTGAGCTTCCTGAAGGAATCGGATTGATGCTGCCGTTCAATCTGGAACTTCATGGCGTGTCCCTACTTAGCGCAACGGCTCCACTGCTCACCATGATCGACACAAATCAAGACAAAACGATTTTCTTCTATGCACATGAAGGCATGACACCGGAATACGTCGTTTCCAAAACGAATCTAAAGGATGTGCAGTGCAGCGGAAGTGTAATATTGGACCACGGATCTTATTATGTGATTCAACCAAGCGTGGACACAAATAATTCAGTTAACTTCCTAACCACAGTTGGAGATACCGTACGTTTTGTGGTGCTTTCAAGAGAAGAAGCGCAAAAAGCATACACCTTTGAACTATGGGGACAACCAACGCTGGTTATCAGCGATTGTCCCGTAACGATCAGTAATCATCAGCTTATCTGCACATCGACAGGATCTTCCCATATTGCTGTTTCGCTGTACCCCAAGCCAGAGCAAGATTTGCAAACCCAAAGTTCCGGCACTGTTCATTGTCAACACGTGGGTTCCACTCTTTTCACTACCTATACAATAGACCTGCCTGAATATACACCAGAGGTATTGATTAAGAAACCAGCGGAAAAATCGGCCTTGCTGCAATTTGCCGGAGAATGGCCATCCCATGTTCACGATGTATGGCTTGAGGTCGATTATGAAGGTGATGTAGCCGAAGCGTTCCTGAATGGCAGGCTCATAACAGATCATATCTCTTATGGTAAGACCTGGTCCATAGGCTTAAAAGAATTCTACACTCAGCTTGAATTCTCTGAATTACACTTATCCATAACGCCGCAGCGTAGAGGAACGGTCCATACCTTTGTCAATCAGGCACAAATTGAGCGCTTTGAGGGAGTCGAGATCGCCGAGTTCTACCGAATCGAAGCCATTCCGCAATATCAGGTCGCGTTGTATCCGGTTAAAACTGCTGCTGCGATTGGACAACTATCCGTCCCATTCTCCAACTAAGAGCTTATTAAGCCCTGAATCTGTTCAAATCGAACAACTCAGGGCTTTTTGTCATATCGCTGTGTAGGTTAACTCCGAAATAAGATGGATTAAACGTACGTTCAGACTCTTATTGATATTTGTGTTACATATGCTTATTCCAATTCTTTCGTTGTAAATGCTTAGCTTCGTGGTATTCTTGAATAGAAAATACAGGTAAAACACATACATATTTCTTTCAGTAGAAGCATGAGAAGTGAGGAGATTTTTTTGAGTAAACCCATTCGCTTTGGGATTATAGGATTTGGCTGGAGAGCAGAAGCTTATCTGCGGATCGCGAAGCAGCTCCCCCATGTATTCAAGATCAGCGGCGTAGCTGTGCGTAATCCGTCCAAATATGTGGAGGCTGCCAAACGTTGGGGCGTCACCCTTTTCGAGTCATCTTTTGAAATGGCCCGTCATTGTGATTTTCTTCTGGTTGCTGTGTCCAAAACATCCGTTCCTGCCGTCCTTGAAGAACTTGTAACACTACAGGTTCCTCTCTTGGTTGAAACACCGCCGGCTTTTGATGTAGAAAGCTTGAGGACAATGTCCTCTTTTGCCGAGAAAAACGGTCAGATCCAAATTGCAGAACAGTATCCCCCGCTGCCGCATCAACTCGCTCGGATGTCCCTGATCCAGTCAGGGAAACTGGGGCAGGTTCATCATGTTCAAGCATCAGTAGCACACGGTTATCATGGGATCAGTCTGATACGAAACTGGCTGTCGCTCACGGATATCAGCTGCGAAATTGTCGGCCGCCGCTTCGAACTTCCCATTCTGGAAGTACCTTACCGCGGTCGACAAGTCCAGGATCGAATCGAGAATGAAGTTCAAGAGATCGCCATGTTATCTTTTCATAACGGCAAGAGTGCTGTGCTGGACTTCACCCGTTCTCAATACTTTTCGCCTCTCCGTCAAAACCGGGTTCTGATTCGCGGGTCCCATGGGGAGATACGGGATAACGAAGTCACGATCAGCTTGGGGACCGATACGTATGATACATACTCCATCCACCGAATTCAAAGCGGCATGGAAGGAAGTCTGGGACCGCTCTCCCTCCGTGAGCTACGCGCAGGACAAGAGTGCCTGTACCGTAATCCCTTCTCTTCTGTACCTTTTTCCGATGAAGAGCTGGCTATGGTTGAAATTTTGACGCGCATGTCTGCCTTTGTGAGAGAGAATATCCCTTTTTATCCCCTGACCGAAGCTCTTAAGGATGTGCGTTTGTCTCTCGCCATCGAGAAAGCAATCTCAACTCAAGAATCGGTAAGCATCTGATTTTAATTAAGTCATCTGAATGAATCGTTTAACGAAATTGCTCTTTGAAAGGTGTTCATACATGTTTGCAAGCGTAATTACAGGTTCTATATTCTTATTTCTTGGGCTGTGGTATGTCATATATCTTATATCCCAACATTCCAAGGATCCGGGCCGTTCATCGGCCCGAATCATGAGAGTGATCCTAGCCATATCCATCATTGTTCTACTGGTTCAAGATTACATATTCAAAGAAATACCTTCAAATACCATATTAATATTCGTTTTTATTGTTGTTATGATCGTCACTAGTTCATTGCCTGGTATGAACAGAAAGAAAAAATAAGTATGATGCCAGGATGGGCACAAATTTTGAACTCATTCATTAGTCACTAAAAAAAACGAACTTACTCCATCTCGGGAATAAGTTTGTTTATTTGCTAATCATTTAGTAAAACGGACCAGTTAGGGTCGTTGTATCGTTTATCAACTACTTCCCTTTCCATGGTGAGCTCCTCCGGAATATGATCTAATTCTTCAATTCGGAATTCATAAGGGGATTTCATGTTACGATCTCCCATGCTGATAAATCCCTTTCGCCACTGATCGGGCAAACTATTTTCCAGACTCGATGCACCTCTCTTACTCACGATATACTGTTTACCCTCCGAATCATATGCAGTCCACAACTCGTGACGAATTTCGTTGTCCATACTCCCATAAAATAAGACAGCCAGTTCATCTGTTTTGTCTCCTCTTTGTGATTTCTCCAACGAAGTCCCAATGACGTCTATTCTATCCTTCAAAACCTTAAATGATTTGGGCTCGGATAACTCCGCAGGTCTAAAAGAAAACTTGCTACCATCCACTTCAGCAATAGAGTATCCATCCAATACAAAACGGTAAGGTTCATTCTCAGGGAGATACTTAAAAGTATAGCTCCATCGCATTTTTCCTTTTTCAATTACACTATAATCAAATGTCATAAGGCTATCCATGTAACCAAGTTTCCTTGGATTTACTGAGTGTATTTCCTCTTTGTCTAGGTTCTCAAAGTGAAAGCTAAGTGCTTGTTTTTCCCACAAATCACCGGGAGATCTTGCCATTGCTGCATCATCCAATTCGGTCTCCAATTCGAATCGTACTCCCTGTACCATTCGTGTGATCCTTTTTAAATGGACAGTCATTCCATGTGGTGTTGTATAAGTTCCAGAGAGTTCCTCAACTCGGGTCTTGCTATTTGCCTCTTTCATATCCAGGTCAAAGCTAAAATCCCAATTCCCTTCTATAGAAGGTACATTTCTGTTACCAAGCGTATTAATATTCCCTTCGATCGTAATCTTGTCCGTCTGCAGCGGCTCACTAAAGAATTCAACCATATAATAAAAATCATTTGTATATCCCATATCATACATGCTGCCCACGGTGTTTCCTTTATCATCTTTAATCGTTATGTTGTTTTGTTCTCCAAGAATAAGCCTTTCGCGTTCATGCTTTCCCTTTTTATCAAAAAGCTGAAGTGCAACTGTCACCCGTGTAGGATCTGCTACAGCTTCCTCAATGACAAGCGTATACCCTTTGTCCTTCACTTTAATATGTGGATTATGCACCAACCCCAGTTCCTGCGCTCGAAGCAGCCCGATATCGGGGTTGTCCTTGGCAAACAAAGATCTGATCATTTCAGCAAATGTTGGTACGGTATAGATCGTAATTGCACCTATGGCAAAAAAGAGTGCTATTACTGCGGCAGCCCATCTCCACTGTATAAAGTATGATTTCTTTTTCGACTTTTGCTCAGAAAGTGAAGAAAGAGCGTCCTCCACCGCTAATTGGACTGTATCAGGGATGATTACGTCTCGTGTTTTTGACTTTAGAAATTGCTTTATCTTGTGATCAACTGGATCATGATAACTCATATTTGTCTTCTCCTTCCCCTAATACAAGCTCCGATAGCTGCTTTCTTGCCCTGAACAAACGTGACTTTACAGTACCTTCAGAAACTTCGAGCACGTTGGAAATGTCCTTGACCGACATATCCTCGATATAAAATAGCGTGACAATGGTTTGAAGCTGTACATCCAGTTCGTCAATCACCTCAAACAGCTCAATTTGCTCGTACTCATCCTTATAAGATGTCTTTCTTAAATCATAAGGAATGAGGGATACTCGCTTCTTTTTTCGATTGATCTGATTGCACTCGTTAATCAATATCCGAATAACCCATGTTTTAAAATAAGCAGGCTCTTTCAGTGTATGTACATTAGAAAATGCTTTGGCAATGGTCTCCTGCATCGCATCTGCACAATCTTCGTTGTTCTTAACAATTGATCTTGCGATAACAAAGAGGCTCTGATGTACCGCTCGTATTAATAACACAAATGCTTCCTTATCCCCTTTTCTCGCAAGTTCTGCATTCTCAATTAAATCCACGAAGATCTCCCCTCCTTCTCAAACTATCTATTCATTAGATACTCAAAGACTTCATTTGGTTCATAAAAGAATTCTAATAATTTCCCGGTAAACTATACCTTACTTATTATCCAACTAAAAAACAGCCGAACATAGTAAGTTCGGCTGTTATCTTATATCACTTATCTATCTCAAAAATGAAAACACCATATGCAGACATTTTGATTTCATTCTTATAGGATGTTCCCGTTAGTAACTCTCTCGTTTCCTTCTTGAGCTTGATGGAAACCTCCTGGTCCGAGTAGTTGAGTAAGAATAGATATGCTTTATTCTTGGCGGAACGGATGCCGATTTCAACTTCGGAAGGTACTTCTATCAGGTCATCAACCGGCGAAGACAGCCCTATTTCATCCATGAGAGCATCAACGATTGGTTCATTGTAAGCGGCCCCATAATACCATACCTCTCCTTGACCTACTGCGCGCCTCGTCATCGCAGCACTACCTGCATAGTATTCGGAAGCATATTCGGCGACCACCTGTACCTCTGGATGTTCCACATGAAGAATTTCGTTAAATCCAACCGATTCTAATCCGTGAGACCACTGCTCACTTGTACCCTTCCATTGCAACTTGGCCCCAGTCACGGTTCCTTTGACTAAGGTAAAATCCTCTACAGTTACTCCACATAACGCTGCAACAGCTCCTGGAAATGGCCTCATGTAACAATGTCCCTTGAGATCCTTATATCCGGTCCGTGCGCCGAATAACAGGGTACCTCCATGGCTGACGTAAGCTCGAAGAAGTTCTGCTGTTTCGTCTGTCATGATTGCGGGATGAGCATAGATAATCACCTTATATTTGGACAGATGTTCCAGTAGGGTCGTTGGTCGCAGAGTAACTAGATCTGTAGGGATATGGCGGTATTGCAGCTGCTTATACCAAGCGCGTGTGCTTTGGTGGTGAAGCGGACCATGCCACTCGTCTAACTCTCCGTCCCACATATTATCGTAATCCTGCAGGATGGCAACGTCAGCATGATATGTCGTACCTGCAATAACTCGTCCTATTTGGGCAAACTCTTCGCCCACTTGTGCAACTTCACGCACTCGCCTGTTGGGTTGATTGTGGTAATCATTGATACCGTGCCAATACATCTCGGTTCCAAACGTTGCCGTACGCCAGCGGAAGTATACAAGTAGGTCTGTGCCATGAAGAACGGATTGGTATGACCATAATCGGATCTGGCCCGGTCTTGGCGTGCCCATACCTATACTATCAACCCAGCCGCCTGGACCAGACTGCTGTTCCATTACGCAAAAATTCGGCGACATGTTGCGTACGTTCGACAATTTCATGCTCCAAGCCCGGTCTTGCAATGGCTTCTCGTCCTCATCAGGAAATATTGTGGCAAATTGCGGATACGAATCATAGGAAAAGAAATCAAGGAGTTCATCCGTCAATTCATGATTGTCTATATGTCCAAACGTACCGTTTGTCGTGATCCAATGTTCCGGGTCCAATTCACGAATGATATCCACCTGAAGCTTGGCAAATGAAATGGTATTCGCCGATATGAAGCGCTTTTCATCCAGCGCCAGGTGGGGATTGGGCGATGAATTGACCATGTTCCGTGTGAGATATATTTGTTCCCACGCCGTATAGGTCTGACTCCAAAATACCGTACCCCATGCCTGGTTCAGATGTTCCAGTGACCCATACCGATTTCTCAGCCACTCACGGAAAGCGACATGGTCTGCCTCAGCATAGAAAACATTGATATGGCAGTTGAGTTCGTTATCGATCTGCCATCCAATGACTGCCGGATGATCTTTATATGCCAGAACCATGTTCCGCACTATCTTTTCACATTGCTGCCGATAGATCGGACTGCTGTAATTGTTATGTCGTCGCATGCCGTGCCGATACAAGACGCCGTCCTTATTCGCATTTAACACTTCAGGATACTTTTCAGTTAACCATGCTGGCGGAGTTGCAGTCGGTGTCCCCAGAATGACACTTAAACCATATTGGTGCGCAAGATCCATCACCCGCCCAAAAAAACTAAAATCAAATCGGTCTTCTTCCGGTTCCATGATGGACCATGCGAATTCAGCCATTCGAATAACCGTAATATTCATCTCCTGCATCCTGCGGAAGTCGTCCTCCCATAATTGCTCATTCCAATGCTCGGGGTAGTAACAGACACCCAGTTTTAATTCGTCCACGTGTATTGATTTCGCCATCTCATTGTCCCCTTTAACTACGATACTGACTCCATTCTATTGGACCAATCGCGTATATTAAATGACAAGATTATGCGACTTATAATAAAATATTGTCATCAATAACTAACGATACAACGGATGACTTGCTTTATTATAATGATATACATCAAAATATTGCGTTCAACTGGAGGATACGCGTGAAAGAACACCTCTTTCTCCCTAAGCCGGTTTTTCCCCGGCATGTATGCTTTCCCGATTTTATTGGAGGCTACAGTGACTTTCCGAAGCATCGTGTAAATCGAGAGTATCGGACCAAAGAAAGTAATTTGGATCAATGCTATAATTTGCATCTTGTATATGACGGGAAAGGATTTCTGCACAGCGGGACCAATTCTTATGAGTTAACGCGTGCACAGGGATTCCTCTACGGTCCTGGTCTCAGGCAAACATATCATTCGGACTTTGATGACCCCTGGAGTATTCGTTGGATTCACTTCTACGGTATTCGTCTTGAAGAATTATTGAATGGAAAAGGAGTGGATGAGCCATGGCTGTTTCAATGTTCCAACTTTCCAATGATTACAGCTCTGATGGACCGGTTACTGGAGATAGGCAGGGGATATCAGGTTGACGATGAGCACAGTATGGCCGCAACGTTGTATGAACTTTTGACAAGATTACAGTCCGGAGCGAGCCAAATCAATGTTTCCATGAATCCAACCGCAGAGCGGATTCGTGAAGCAGCAAATTATATCCGCTCCCATAGTAATGAGCACATCACGCTAGAACAAGCAGCCGGGATCGCCGGTTATAGTACTCCATACTTTAGCCGCAAGTTCAGTAAAACGATTGGAATCTCTTTTCCGGAGTTCCTAATGGAATCCAGGTTGTTGCATGCGAAGCAATTATTAGCTACGACCAATCTTTCCATTAAGCAAATTACCTTAGAGACAGGGTTTTCCCAGTCAAGCTACTTCATTAGATGTTTTCGAAGTCAGGAAAATGTCACCCCACTGCAGTTCAGAAATATTCACAATCATATGAAAGAGGAACATTTTTCATAAAAGAAGACTCTGCACTCAACATGCAGAGTCTTCTTCATCGTTATCAAGACTGCTCAATGGAATCTTCGTCTTCATCCGCTCTATATTCCAATAGATCTCCGGGCTGACAATCCAGCGCTTTGCAGATTGCCTCTAACGTGGACAAACGTATCGCTTTTGCCTTCCCGTTCTTCAATATGGAAATATTGGCGATCGTGATTTCAACTCTCTCCGCAAGCTCGGTAACTGTCATTTTCCGCTTTGCCAACATCACATCAATATTGATTATAATGGCCATGTCTTCACCTCAAACCACTAGGTCATTTTCGGATTTAATATCAATGGCTTCCTGTAACAGTCTTTGGAGAACAGCGGAAAACACCGCAATGACCAGCGAAGCAAAAATAGGAACCATCCCAACAATAATAAGCCCAGGGGCATCATCCTTATCTGCTACAAGAAAAACGAACGGCAGCATCACGAGATATAGGCTACTGATTACAATAGCACAATATTTTATGATTTTTAAAGAACTGACCGAAATTGAAGAGAAGGCCTCGTTCTTATCGATGTAGCTCAGGAGACGGAATGACTGGAACAGAGCAATGATAAACGGTATGACAGAGAGGTACATAATGACCACAATAGGATATAGCGAACCGGCATAATTCGGATTCACCGGATGATTCGCTAACCAAGGTATGCCGAAGATGCATAAAGCTAGAATGGGAAGCCCAATAAGCAGTACAGCCATTTTTAAGAAGATCGTTGAACCTCGTTTCACAAAAAGCACCTCACTTGTTTTAATTGATTTGAATTTATCACACAATTTATCGTTTTACAATAAATAATTATTGATTTTTATTGTTTTATTATTGTTAAGCAATCACTTGTGATATAATAACGACCAACGATAACGAATAAAAACGGTGGACAAGGCGGTCCTTACTCATGAAAATGGAACGATTAATCTCTATGATCTATAAGCTGCTGAACAACGAAGTTGTCTCTGCTTCCATGCTTGCCGAAGAGTTTCAGGTATCCCAAAGAACCATATATCGGGACATCGACGTGATCTGTGCCGCCGGCTTTCCTGTGGTTTCCTATCAGGGGATGAATGGCGGGTATGGCATGATTGACGGATACAAAATGGACAAAAGCCTGCTCGGGTCGTACGATGTTCACTCTCTGATTACGGTTCTTCGCAGCCTCTCCACTGTATTTGAGGATGAGCGTGCACAGGGCACGATTGAACGTCTGCAAACGGTCGGGTCTGATCAGCAAACCCCGACCTTGGCGGTTGACTTGGAAACTCACCGTACGGATCACTATGCACTTCGCGAGCTGCGGTCGGGGATCATGAATCATATCGTTGTGCACTTCGATTACATTAACAACCAGAATGAACGCACAACCCGTGAGTTGGAACCGGTGACGCTTTATTTTAAATATCGCAATTGGTACGTATATGGTTTCTGTCGGACACGTCAGGATTACCGGGAATTTCGTCTATCCCGAATGATGAATCTCTCGCTGACCCAAGAATCATTCCTACCGCACAATGAGGTGCCAAGAGAGACTTCTTTGCAAAATGAGGAATGGCAAAATCAAATAAGTGACGTTGTCTTTCGGGTTGCTCCTGAGGCATTAGCGGAAGCGCTGGACCATTTCCATCAGGCAGAGAAGCAATTTAATGAGGACGGAAGCATGACCATGCGAATTTCCGTTTACCAACCCCTTCAGGCAAGGTGGCTTCGATCATTTCTGCTGAGTTTGGGCAGTGGAGTCGAAGTGATGAAGCCTCGAGAACTTCGAGGGATTCTGAAAGAACAGCTCCAACTAGCAATCCTGCTATACGAAGAAGTATGACACTCTGTTGTCATACTTCTTTTTTTATAATCACTACAGATTCAAAAACAAAAATCATTGTATTACAAAAGGAGACCTTTCAAATGACGAATTATCCAGTGGAGATGCTGAATTACCACACGTGGGCCAACCAAACCATCCTGGGCAGAATCAAGGAATTGCCCTCTTCTGTACTAAGTCAGGAATTAAACAGTTCGTTCCCCACCCTCGCCCATGCCCTAAGCCATATCTACGCAGTCGATCAGATGTGGTATCTCGTTTTATCAGGTATGGAAATGCGTGAATCGCTGCAAGAGTGCATGCCATTAAATGAAAAAACACTCCTTACCGTCGAAGAGTACATGGACACTTATGCGGAATTGGCAGAACGATACCATGAATGGATACAGCGTCAAACCGATTTGGAGCAAACCATCACACTTGATAATCCATACGCCGGCATATGTGAAACAACATTGTCCAACATGCTGCTTCATGTGGTGAATCACGGTACTTATCACAGGGGCAATGTATCTACCATGCTGCGTCAATTGGGGCATGCGTCCACCATGAACGACTATTGTCTGTATTGGTATCAGCAACCCGTGCAGTCCAATTAAATGAACAACGAATCAGGCTAGTAAGGATTGGAGCAGTCGAACAATGGAAATTCAGAATTTACTCTCTATAAACTCAAGAGAAGACTTAAGATCATGGTTTCAGACCCATTGCAGGACTGAAACTTCCTGCTGGGTTATTGTAAGTATGACTCCAAAGCCGGATACGCTATTTTATTTGGACGTCGTGGAAGAATCCCTTTGCTTTGGTTGGATTGATGGGCTGAAGAAGAAAATTTCTGACACAGCGCTAGCACAGAGACTGTCACCCCGAAGCCATAACAGTTCCTGGACAGAATTGAACAAAGAACGGGTAAGACGTCTTGAAAAATTGGGATTCATGAGGGATGAAGGAAGACGGGTACTGCCGAACATGGAGATTGATTCTTTTCGCATTGCTGAGGATGTTGAGATCAGGCTCAAAGAGGATACACAGACTTATGAGAATTTCATGGCTTTTCCCGCTTTATATACAAGAGTACGGATCGACACGATCCAGAGCGTTAAGAATCAACCTGCAACGTTTGATCACAGATTGGATAAATTCATTACACACACAAGAAATAACAAAATGTATGGACAATGGCATGACGGTGGGCGCCTTCTGAATTATTGAATATATTCACCCGCCTACCCTATCGAAGTGATGTGGGACAGTCACCAATTTGCCTCTGGACGATATCCTATAGGTAAAAGGAGGACTGTTCATGTCGCTTTTGTATCAACATTCTGAACTGGAGAATAACGATGCTCCTCTGGAAGAATGGAAAAAGGATGCCTACCGCTTGTTTGCCTCCAAAATGAGTGATCGGGAAGCACGTTTCCCTTGTATTCCGGCGACGCAGGCTTTCGCCATGGGTCATCTTCGGTATGGCTTTGTTTCTGGCTCAGATCACCAGCCCACCGATCGTAAACTCGCGGAGATCATTTCGGAATACGGCCGGGCCTCGCGTTCTTTTGGTGAATATTCTTCATTGATTGTCTTTCTTGAATTGAGGGATACAACAAGAACGGTTTTGGAGTATGAAACGTTTTTTTGGGGACTGTTAAGCCAGGTTAGTGATTTGGATGTAAAGCCATGGCCGGAAGATATACCGGAGAACCCGGAGAATCCCTTATGGGAGTTTTGTTATGACGATGAACGTTATTTCGTTTATTGCGGAACACCTGCTCACACGTTCAGGCAGAGCCGAAGTTTCCCATATTTTATGCTCGCTATGACACCTCGCTGGGTTCTTGACCAGTGGAATGCTCATCCCAAGAAAGCTGCTGCCATCGGGCCCAAGATTCGTGAACGACTTGCCGAATACGATGCTGTACCCGCTCATCCTGAATTAAAACAATATGGATCGCATGGGAATCTCGAATATAAGCAGTACTTTCTTAGAGATGATGATACCTCCCCTTCTCGTTGTCCTTTTCTTCGTGCTCTCCAAACGGAAAAGATTCAGGAATAGAAGTTTACCCTTCCTTGTCCTAAAAGAGGCCTCCTTCGAATAAGCTGTACTCTGCAGATATTAGGAGGAGCGTCTCATTAACCGGATTCAGGAAAGGGAAATGATTATGGACATGGAACTGTATATCAAATATGTTCTGATTGGACTAGCTATCGCCATGCCAGTCGGAGCAATCACCGTAGAGATGACCAAACAGGGCTTGAAGAATGGCTTCATTCACGGCTGGGCTGTTGGTTTGGGTGGAATGACCCTGGATACCGCATTGATCCTTGCAATGTATTTTGGATTCGCCTCCATCCTTTCGCTGCCTTATGTCCAGATTCCTCTCTGGCTTGTTGGAGCCGGTTTTCTTGCCTATCTCGGCTATGATTCAATTCGAAATGCAGACCAGGATATCACACCAGCCGACGAGAAGGTGAAGAAATCGTTTTGGAAAACGTACCGTAACGGCCTGCTTGTAGCCATTTCCCCAGGTAATCTGATCTTTTGGGTTTCCGTATTCGGAGCCGTGCTGTCTGATTCCTATCGTTCAGCCGGGAAGGAAAGCTTCGCTATTGCGGCTTGTGGTGTGCTGTGCGGTATTCTGATCCATGACCTGGGTCTGGTCTCTCTGGTTTCTATCACACGAAAAGTGATGAGCCGAAGAATGATCCATTGGGTTTCCATTGCAGCAGGCATACTTCTGCTCGGGTTTTCGTTTTATTTTTTGTATGAGTTCGTTCTTTCTCTCTGGACATATATTCAGTTATTACTTTAGCTGGTTGGACAACCCTCAAAATCTTAAAGCAGTCCGAGATAGATAAGGAGCCCGTTTTTAGGGTTCCTTTTTTTGTTGTGTCTTCATAGACATGTGCTTCCTGATGGCGTTATATCGCTGTTTACACGGA
Organism: Paenibacillus sp. PvP094; assembly: GCF_040546835.1. Lineage (NCBI taxonomy): Bacteria > Bacillati > Bacillota > Bacilli > Caryophanales > Paenibacillaceae > Paenibacillus > Paenibacillus sp. PvP094. Next base: position 5,566,324 of record NZ_JBEPOM010000001.1, read on the forward strand.
AAAAAGCAAGTAATGAACACCGGCGCAACGGATGACTACACGCTGTAACATCGCGCTATTCCGCACGCTAAGGACCATCTCCACAATCAAGGACTATCGACGGTAATTTCATCCCGCCACTATGATACAGCTATGGTTGCATCCCCATATGAGACTCTTGAGGAAAGGAATGAAGTCAGATGCAAAGAAATACAAAAGCTACCACACTCATGTTCCCCGCCTCCAGAGCACCAACGCTGTTAGGCAGAATGGTAAGAAACCGATGGTTGTACTTCATGCTTCTGCCAGGCCTGCTGTACTTTCTTATATTTAAGTACTGGCCCATGTATGGAATACTCATCGCCTTCAAGGATTACCAGCCATTCCTTGGCTTCTGGGATAGTCCTTTTGTAGGGCTCAAACATTTTGAACGTTTATTTAACGATCCTAACTTTATCGTTCTTTTCCGGAATACGCTCATGCTTGCCATGCTCAACATTCTGTTTTTCTTCCCCTTACCCATTGTTATTGCACTTATGTTAAATGAACTTCGCCACCACTTGTTTAAGCGAACTATTCAGACACTGGTGTATATTCCGCATTTTATGTCATGGGTAGTTGTCGTGGGGATTGCTTATATTTTCTTAACGACAGAAGGTGGTATCGTCAACGATCTTCTGGTGTACTTTGGCTGGGATAAGATTAATTTCCTGGCGAGCAATGAGTGGTTTCGAACCATCGTTACTGCTGAGGTGATCTGGAAGGAAACGGGCTGGGGAACGATCATTTTCCTTGCCGCGCTGTCAGGGGTCGATCCACAGTTGTATGAAGCAGCGCGGATGGATGGAGCGAACAGACTTCGCCAGCTCTGGCATATTACGCTGCCTGCCATTCGCAGCACCATCATCATTCTGTTGATTCTTCGTCTGGGGAACTTCCTAGATACTGGTTTCGAACAGATCTTCCTGATGCTCAACGCCATGAACCGTGAAGTCGGGGAAGTATTTGATACTTACGTATACTCCGTAGGGATTAGCCAAGGGCAATACAGCTTCAGTACCGCCGTTGGTTTGTTCAAGTCTTTGATTGGTTTGGTGCTCGTAGTTGTAGCCAATCATCTGGCCAAGAGGTTTGGTGAAGAAGGAATTTACTAAGGAAGGAGCTCATCAAGGAATGCCTATCAAACCTAGCGTGGGAAGTCGAGTTTTCGATGTACTGAACATACTGCTGTTGACTGTATTTGCTCTGCTCACGGTACTACCCTTCATATATGTTATTGCTGGCTCCTTCGCCACCCAGAAGGAATTATTACTACGTGGGTTCATTTTGTTTCCAACAGAGTTTACACTGGATGCATACAGGTACATCTTTTCAACCCCCACACTTGTCAAAAGCTTGCTTGTTACCATCTACATTACCGTGTTCGGCACGCTGATCAACATATTTTTGACCTGTTTAATGGCCTATCCATTGGCTCGAAGGGACATGGACTTCCGCAAACCGATTCTCATGCTGATCGTTTTTACGATGTTATTTAGTGGTGGCATGATTCCAACGTTTCTCGTGGTCAAACAGTTAGGTATGATTAATACGTACTGGTCCTTGCTTATACCTGGAGCCATCAGCGCTTTTAACTTAATCATTATCCGGAACTTCTTTCAGCAGCTTCCCGAGAGCTTGGAAGAGTCAGCCAAGATCGATGGATGCAATGATTTAAGCGTATTTTTTCGCATCGTTCTGCCTCTTTCCATGCCGGCAATCGCTACTTTCTCCCTGTTTTATGCGGTAGGCCATTGGAATACTTACTTTAGTGCTGTGCTTTATATTAACGATAACACCAAATGGCCAATTCAAGTGCTATTACGGCAGTTCGTTATTTTGGCTTCTGGTGGAATCGGGGACTCCACTGCCATGGAATCAGACTATGTTTCCCCACCGGAGCAATCTATCAAGATGGCTGTCATTGTTGTATCCACTCTACCGATCCTGCTCGTGTATCCATTTTTGCAAAAGCATTTCGCCAAAGGCGTATTACTTGGTTCTGTAAAAGGCTGATCGTAACTTAAATCATGAAATCACGATTAGGGGGATTTGAATATGAAGAAACCATATCGGAAGTCGTTGATTAGCACTGGAGCTCTTATCGCTTCATTAAGCTTAATGATTACAGCATGTGCCAGTAACAATTCCAACGAGGCTCAGGGGACAGGTACGGGCGGTGCACAAGGTACTCTCTCCTTGAGCATGATGCTGCCAACGTACAGTGCGGAACAGATGAATGCGAACAGCTCCATTTTGGCTCTGCTTGAGGAGAAAACGAACACGGATCTAACCGTGTCCTGGGTCCCCTCCTCATCCTACACGGATAAATTAAGCGCTACCGTTGCCTCCGGCGAGCTGCCCAAAACGTTCGTTGCTTTGGAGCCAAAAGCTTCTTTTATCATCAATGCTGCCCGGTCAGGCATGTTCTGGGAATTGGGACCGTATCTCGACAGTTATCCAAACCTGAGCAAGATGTCTGATGTTGTGTTAAGCAACTCATCCATTGACAACAAAATCTATGGCCTGTATCGCGAACGGGATATTGCCCGTTTCGGTCTGATGATTCGACAGGACTGGCTGAACAATCTGGGTTTGGAGGCTCCGAAAAATGTGGATGAACTTTATGACGTATTGAAAGCGTTTGCCACAAAGGATCCGGATCAAAATGGCAGACAGGATACCGTCGGTCTTGCGGTAGGCATGCAGGGAAATAATATCGCTGGATTCAAAGACATTTTGGTCTATCTGGGAGGCCCAAATGAATGGGAACTGAAAGACGGACAGTTAATCCCGGCTCACATGACCAGCGCTTATATGGATACCTTGAAGTTTTACAAGAAACTATATGATGAGAAGCTTATCAATCAGGATTTTGCGCTCGTTCAGGACGGTCGATCGGTGATGTACAAAGGTAAGGCAGGATTGTGGATTGACAACATGGTGGATGGAAAGAACATTGAAGAGAATGTCAAGAAGGTCGCCCCCGATGCCAAAATCAATCTGATTAACCGCATCTCTGGCCCGAACGGAAATGCCACGCGAGCAGGCACAGGTTATTTGGGAATGTACATGATTCCGAAAACAAGTGTCAAAACGGAAGAAGAATTGAAGCAAATTCTTGCTTATTTCGATAAGGTATCGGAGAAGGACATGCAAAACCTTTTAAAATATGGCGTTGAAGGCAAGCAGTACTCGGTTGAAAATGGAGAATACAAACAAAACCCGGATCCCAAGTTGCGGTCAGAAATGACGGATAGCAACCAGTTTATGATATTGCAGGATCAGGTGGAGAACTTCGGTACAGAATTGGAGAAGCTCAGCACAGAATTGTTCAAAGACAACGCCACTTTTGCTATTCAAAATCCTGCCTCTCCTTATATCTCTAATACTGCCATTGAGCTCGGTAATGAACTCAATAAAATCATACAGGATGCCACAGTCAAGTACATTATGGGTACCGTCAGCGAAGAGGATTGGAATCAGGCGGTGGATAAGTGGCTGCAAGGTGGCGGAAGCAAAATTATTGAAGAGATTAATGCAGATTACGCCAAATCTGCCACTAAGTAATATCGGGTATCATCTCGTAAATTCGCAAATAGCCCCTAGGACGCTGAATTTTATCTCACGACCTAGGAGCTTTTTTTGTCTAAGAGAAGTTGGCAGCACGTTATTGTTCTTCTCTGTACTTTCCGGGAGTCGTTCCAGCAATTTTCCGGAAGGAGCGAATAAAATTGGCCGAATTATTGTACTGCAGGCGCTCTGCAATTTCAGCAATTTTCATATCCGTCTCCTTCAGCCACTTCTTGGCCATATCCATTCGGTACATTGTCAGGTACTCCCCGAAGTTTACCCCCGTCTCCTGTCGAAACACCCGACTCACATAATGAGGGTGATAATTGATTCGTGCTGAGCAGCTTTCCAAGGTTAATTCCGAGTCGAACTCCCGTTGAATCATGTCGACGATGGCTTCCGATATATGTTTAAACTGCGTTTCACGGCGATGCTCCAGTTCCTTGGCGTATGGCACAACAAATAATGTCCAAAACCAGGTCTTCATCTCCGTAACGTTCCGCAGCTTAAATAATGTATCAATTAAAGAGGACTCATCTCCCTCGATGGCTTCCATTGGAATAGAAAGCTCATGACCGAATTTGAGGAAATTCACCAACAGCCTCAAAAGTGACAAATGATAGTGCTGAAATGGTGTTTGGGCCGGAAACAGTTCCTCCATAAAATGTTCCAATTCGATCTCGGATTGGGCCAGGTCTCCTGCTCGTATGGCATCGAACAGCGCCTGTTCTCGGTGATGTGGAAACCTGCCCGGATCATTTTTCTGCGGCTGCACATCCTCTATAAACAGAATGGACTCTTGCCCAAGTCCCACACTAAATTTCAGTGATGTCATGGCTTCATGCAGTGCATTCCTTGCTTGGTCAAAAACGTGAAATGGACGGCTGATTCCGATACTAACCCGGATCCCGAGATATTGGGCAACTGCTTTTTGGACGTCCACAGATAACATGAACAACTCTTCCTTAAGCTCTGCACCCTCGTTCGATGAGCCGATCAGGGTAACTTGGTAATCAGTGGCCACTACTGGTACCAACCTGTTATCACTTGGTATCAATTCACCGACCATATTACTGATTGCAAACAATAATAAGTCCCGATTCCTCTCCTCGTAGCGGGTACCTATAAGGGTGTCCATCTGGATCGCAATCAGGCTCATGGACGACCATGTTTGCTTAACGCCATACAGTCCCAATTTCTCTTCAAAATCGGTATGAGCAATCTCACCCTTCAGCAATTTATGCATGAAGAACTCTTTCAGCTGTGATTGTTGGCCCTGGAGCTCGTTCATGACAACAGAGTGGTTACGAATCAGATCGTTTACCCGTTCTCCGATCACTTGCAGTTCTCCCGAAGCTCTCTCCCTCCCTGCTTCCGGGGTGGCTACAGCTACAAGGGTCGAATAGATGGATCGAATCGGGCTGTACATTCTCTTCGAACCAAACCACGCCAGAATTAGAGTAATTAGCAAGATCAAAAAGCAAACGAGTAAGGTAATCCAGCCAATGATCTGATTCTGCTCGTTCACTTGTTCGTTAGAGGCCACTGAAACATAAACCCAGCCATTGTAGGAAGATTTACGATAGGTGACGGTTACCGTCTCCCCCTCATGCTTGGATATGTACTGCCCGGTGGTGGATTCGGTTTCTTGAAGCTGTTGAAGATAGGACTCCCCCGACATATTGCTTCCTGGTGACGCACCTTCATCACTTCGATGAATAAGATTTAAATCGCGATCCAATATGAAAGCGTTTGCTATTTTCCCGTTTTGAACGGATAACGTTCTCCTTATTACGTCGGGAGACAACGCTACACTGATCAGGCCTTTGGGATTCGCAGCGTTAAAAGGATATTTTTTGACGAAATAGACAGACTCCGACGAATCATTCAGATTATCCTGCCCTCTGCTCCAGAAAGATCCAGCCTGTTCACGAGAAAACATCTCTAGTTGTGACTTGAATTCAGGGGAGCTGTATTCATTCACACCCGTACTTGTAACCAGCCATTTCTTGTTTAAACTGTACAAATAGATCTCATTAATTCCCAGCTCGTACGTTTGAATCGTAGCAATACCCTTATACAGCTCATGAACCATTTCATAATCCTCATTCGTAATCGGCTTGCTGAATGCCTGTCTAACGATCGGGGACTGCAAGAATTGCGTCGCCGAGTTATCGACGGTTCTCAGCATTTGCTCTACACCCATCTGCGTTTGCTGCAGCAGCAATTTATTGCCTTCATTCACCTTTTCCTGAACGGACAAAGAGGAATTATAGTATGAAAAGGTACCCAGAACAATTACCGGGAGAGTTCCTATGACAATAGAGAATAACAATAGCTTCCACAAAAAAGAAAGGGAACGTAATTTCATAATGCCTCCTCGGGAATTCCGGTTCATTACATTATTACATTAGTTCCCAGATGAGGATACGTCAATCCTTTTTAACTTTACCTTACGACTACATACTCTAGCATTTAACCAAAAGGGGGTTGGTTAGTATGCTAAAAGAAACTTTGGATTACAGTTCCAATGTTGTTACACCTATTACTGGTGGAGTTAATATTCCGGTGCCCATCTCCTCAGCAGGGATGCCCACTCGTATTCACTACGACAGCCTACGGCCAGTAATTTCATTGCAGTTCATTGGATATAATCTTGCTCTTTAATCCGAGATGTAAAATCCCCTGGTCCTCAGTATCAAGGACTAGTGGATTTTTTATGAGGAGCTTAACTTCTTCATAATAGTTTTATGATTTCGAGCCGGCAGCATATCCTGCAACAATAATATCAGTCATTAAATCCAAACATCTTCTAATTAAAAACACCTCTAGGTTGATGAGTATTACAAAAATCATCAACTTAGAGGTGTTTATTCTCTCAAATATTAGTTGTAACCCACACCTTGATAATAGTAACCCAGCGATTTCATGAAGTCCGCATTTAACATGTTTCGGCCATCGAAAATGTTGGGCTGCTTCATCTGTTTCCTTAGCATACTCCAGTTAAGGTCATGATACATTTTCCACTCCGTACATATAAAAATAGCATCTGCATCTTTAAAGCCTTCCTCAGCGGTAGCCATGGTCTGAATATTTGAATTCTTCAAGTATGATGGAAGTTTGGCGACAGGGTCAAACAATTTAATTTGTGCTTGTCCCGCAGTCAGTGACTGAATGATTCGGATCGCAGGAGCTTCCCTTATGTCATCCGTATCAGGCTTGAATGCCAAGCCAAGAACCACTACTTTTTTGTTTGCAAAATCTCCTAGTCTTCTTCTAGCTGTCTCAACCATATACAAGTATTGTGTTTCATTAACTTCAACAACATTCTTCAGTACCTGCAGTTCCGTATTATTATCCTTAGCTATGCGGAGTAGAGCTGCAACGTCCTTTGGAAAACATGATCCGCCATAACCAATTCCTGCTTGCAGGAAGCTGCTGCCAATCCTTTGGTCAAGACCCATCCCAAAAGCAACCTCTTTTATATCTACACCTAGCTTGTCACATAATCTGGAAAGTTCATTAATATAAGAAATTTTTGTGGCTAGAAAAGCATTCGATGCATATTTAATGAGTTCTGCGGTCCGCGGTGTTGTTACGACAATGGGGCATTGAACTGAAGCGTAGAGGGTCTGAAGCATTTTTGCCGCTTTAGCACTCTTCGCGCCAATGATAACCCTGTCTGGATTTAGTGAATCCTGCATTGCTTTACCTTCCCGCAGAAATTCAGGATTCGATGCAACATCATAAGGATAAGAAGTTGCCTGAGACCCTAATATCCATTGAGTCACTTTTTCCTGCGTCCCTACGGGTACGGTACTTTTGTTAACGATGAGTTTATAACCGTTCATATAACGACCAATATCTTGTGAAACCCGCTTAACATAAGTTAAATCCGCATTTCCATCATCAAGTGCTGGTGTTCCCACACATATAAATATTACATCATTCTCCTGAATAGCTTTTGCTTGATTTGTAGTAAACATAACCTGACCTGTTTTAAGATGTTTTACCAGTAGTTCCTTGAGACCCGGCTCATAGAAATAAAGTTCACCTTTCATTAATTGATCGACCTTGTGTGCATCTGTATCAAGTCCTACTACTTTCCAGCCCATCTCGGCAAATACCAAGGCAGTGGTCGTACCCACGTAGCCTGTCCCAATCACGAGTATTTTCATTCTTCGTCACCCTTCCTTCTCGCTTCCAAGCCAGCCAGGGTAGAACCGATCCCCACTACCGTATTAACAACAGCGTGTGTTAGTCGCTTGATATGAACATTACTTAATAAAATGCTGTCTCTGATGTAGCAGTTTTTAATAGTGGAATCTGCACCAATAGAAACGTAAGGACCAACCACACAATCTTCTAAAATACAGCCTGCTTCTATAGAGACTGGGGCAATAATCTTGCAGTTTTTTAGAGTCACCGAAGGATGAATATCATTTTCAACCGGCATCTCCCGAAGCATTTTTTGATTGGCATCAAGCCATCTCTGTAAAGTTCCCACATCAATATTTGCTATTTCAGCTTGATGGTAAGATACCGAGTAGCCCTGTTGAATCAGCCATTGGATCGCATCTGTAATTTCATACTCTCCTCTGGCCGAAGGCTCGATCTTTTTGGCAGCTTCGAAAATAGAGGAGGTAAAACCGTATGCTCCTAATACCGCAAGATTTGATTTGGGAGCTTTCGGCTTCTCTACAAGCTTCACAATCCGGTGGTCTGCCACCTCTGCAATACCATAGTCTTGAGGGCTATCCACTTCCGATAGAAGCAGCGCAGCATGATTCCCTTGTTCTTCTATTTGCTTTTTAAGTTGAGAGAGTGAAATGGAAATTAAGTTATCTCCCAACAGTAAAATGAATGAGTCCTGACCAATAAAATGCTCTGCTTGCAATATGGCGTCTGCAATTCCTTTTGGATCTTTTTGATAAATAAACGAAATATTCGCGTTCCACCTAGTGACATTCTCTAAGCTACTTTTAATGAGTGATTCTTGGGATTTTTGGATTACTATTCCGATCTCAGAAACCTCTTGTTCGACCAATTTATCTATACAGGAGTGCAACAAGGGAGTATTGGCTACAGGAATCAATGATTTTGGATAAGAGAAAGTGAATGGATACATACGGGAACCTTTCCCAGCACAAAGAATTAGTCCTTTCAAGTCGTTTCCTCCCTTCTAATTTTCACTTCTGTATACTCTATGAAAAACAAATATATTTGGATTGGACGAACATCTGATAGATTTTATAGAAAGGCTCTAACAGCCTGGAAACGTTTCTCAGAAAACTAAGTTTTCTAATTCTTAAGAAATGGTTCGTTGACGCTTGTGAAAATTTTCTGACGCCCATTCATTCCACAGGTCATTCGCATAAGATGACGGCAAAAGAGCCGTTGGCTTCATGCTAACCAAAGGAGACTGAAATGGTATGAAAATAGTTCAAATATCTACGAATACACTTCCCGTTCCCCCAGAAGATTATGGCGGCACTCAGCGCGATATTCACTACCTGACAGAAGAGTTGGTTCGACGAGGTCATGAGGTCATTTTATTTGCTAAGAAAGGTTCGAAAACCAAGGCCACAAGGACGTACGAATATCCTACTGATGACCCGGATCAGCAGTTGGATTTCATCATTAAGCGCATTCCTTCGAATGTGGATATTATCCATGATCACTATGGCATTGTTGCGAAAACAAATCCGCCCATTCCTACGCTCCACAACTCTCATTCCAAAAAGGCAAAAGGATCACAAATCCCCGTATTTGTAAGCAAGAAAATTCGTGATAAGAACAAGAAAGGTTACTTCGTGCATAACGGGATTCGTCTTAGTGACTATACTTTCCGAACCAAGAAAAAGGGCTATCTTTTATTTTTGGGTAGAATCATGAAAGAAAAAGGAGTTCATTTAGCGATTGAAGTTGCACAAAAAACGGGGAAAGAATTAATTATTGCTGGGACAATTAACAAGCCTGCATATCAAGAGTATTTCGATAGCGAAGTCAAACCGCATCTAAATGAAAAGATACGATTTATCGGTCCTGTCGGTGGAGCAAAGAAAATTAATTTGATTTCAAGAGCGAGCTGTGTGTTATTTACCTCTACATGGAACGAACCCTTCGGACTTGTGCTTATCGAATCTTTGGCTTGTGGTACACCGGTACTCGGATTCAAAGCAGGGGCCGTTCCAGAAGTGCTAAAAGGCTTACCACAATTACTATGTAACTCTACGGATGATATGGTTCGCAAAGTGAAATACCGTAACAATTTCCCCACCGCAAGAGTTTGCCGATCCTATGTAAAAAAGCATTTTTCGGATAAAGTCATGGCTGACAACTTTCTTAAGTTGTATAAAAAAGTCATCACGAATAAGGAATATAAAATTGTCCGCCAGTCGGTGTGGAACACCAGAAAAAATATGATTCTGAAAAGGAGTTGAAATTAGTGGCTTCAATCATAGCGTGTACCATGAGACCTGAATATATGGATAACATTTTTGCGAACTATGAACGACAGGAATGGCATAACAAAGAAATGATCATTATCCTTAATAAGGATAGTATGAATCTTAAAAAATGGCGAAAGAAGGCAAAAGAATACGAAAATGTTAGAGTCTATAAGCTTCCTGAGAAATATACACTGGGAAAATGTCTTAACTGGGCCATTGCCCGGGCAAAAGGTTCGTTTATTGCCAAATTTGATGATGATGATTATTATGGTGCTCATTATTTAAAAGAATCCATCATTGCACTAAGAACACAAAAGGCACCTATAGTTGGTAAACACACAGCGTATATTTATTTTGAGTCGAAAAAAGCGCTTATGGAATACCGACCCGGACAAGAGAATGTGCCTGGTAAAAGGGTTAAAGGCGGGACATTGTTTTTTCGTAAAAGGGTATGGAAACATGTGAAATTCCCAGAGGATACTATTGGTGGATCGGATGCCAAATGGGCAAAAAAATGCCGCAGGGCTGGATACACTGTATATTATGTGTCTAAGAAAAATTACGTTTGTATTCGAAGAGAGAACATTCAGTCACATACGCAGAAACGCGGCACTGAGGAATATATGAGAAATTGTACATTAGTTGCCTACACGGATGACTTTATACCTTATACAACCGAAATTATTCCAGATGAAGGTACCCGTAGAGAAGAATCCAATTCACTCTCAAATGGCTCTAATTAGCAGATTGGACATTTGAAGCGAAGAATGGGCTGTTCCGGTAGTGTAACTACTTTAGGGACTGTCCATTCTATTCGCTGTAACAAACAACATTGCCGCACATTCGATTATTATACACTACCTTAACTTCCGAATACTTTCGTAATCAGTATATTTCTTTAGCCATTCAATGTCCTGACTTCTGTATCGTTTTAAAATTTTGTATTTTTGCTTGATCAGATCTTCAGGCAACTTATACTTAGAGCGTTTAAAGATGTACATTTTATCCTGAGCTAACTCCTTTACAATCTGATGCAGTGCTCTGTGTTGCGTATGGCCATATTCGCCCTTTTTATTGTGGGTAACAATCATCCTGATCTGAGGATTGGCTTGCAGCACCTGTGCGATATCTTTTTTCAAAGCCTTTCGGTTAAAATCTCCTCCCCATTTATCCTTATAACTCCACATTTCATATTCTGCTCCTACGTCTTTCATTGCTTTTTTAAACTCTCTTGCCCGCACTTTGTGTTTTCCATTGGTTACACAAATAACTTTCCATCCTTTTCCCTTTATAAGTTGAGCTCCTCCAAAGATTATTTCATCATCAGGATGGGCTACAATCATCAATTTATTGAACATTGTTTTCCCTCCAAATCTTCTAGATGAAGGAGTGATATAAGCTAAGCAGCTTATCGACGATGCCAGAGATATTAAATTGCTTCTTAACGAATTCACGTCCTGCTTCTCCCCAATTTTTTGAACTTTTCTTAGACCTTAATGCAGTAAGAATCAGATTTTCGATCTTGCTTATTTCAAGAGTTTCCTTGGCTCTGTGATCTCCGAAGTAATACCTCCAAGCAAGCTTGAAATTATCTGGCTTCACAATTCCAAAAATCCCCTTCGCACCGATCGCAATGACAGGCCGCTTGCAGGACATCGCTTCAAGAGCTACTCGACCTGTTCCTACAACAACGTCACTAATCGAGAAAAAGGACGATGTATCTAGGCGTTCACCCAATACATGAATACGATTACTGTGTTTTCTAGCTGCTAGTTTCTTGACACTATTCAATCCTGGTCCACCACCAACCACTACGACATGCATGTTTGGGGATGAATCCATACAGCGCTGTGCAGCTCTTAAAAAACTTTTACATATCTCTGCTTTTTCATCCTCAATACGGCTGACATACAATAGCACTTTCGACTTACTGGCAATGTTTAATTGTTCGAGCAACTGCTTGTTTCTGTTGTATCTAAAATGCTGCGTATTAATTCCATTTGGAATTAATACAGATTGGATGTTTTTCTCTTCCAGCCACTTTTTAACCGGCCAGCTAACGCTAATAACCGCGTGACGACTATAACATCTCTTCATTATTTTCGTGATAAGTGTCCGAGGATAGTATGTCCCATGTATGGTATAGACAAAAGGGATTCTTAGCTTTCTGCTGAGGGCGCTACCGATTATTCCGGTAGATTCATGGTGAGCATTAATGACGTTGATCTTATGCTTGATAATCCATTGCTCCAATCTTTGCCGGTCGTTTATTTTCGTAAATATTGGACAACCAAGCGCCCTGAACTTGGACAACAAACTCCCCCGATTACCTGCTACATAAATGGAGACCCCTCTTTTTCCCATCTCTTCGACAACAGCGGACACATATGTCTCAGTTCCTCCCACTTCAAATTTATCTATGATCATAAGCAATCGAAGAGTTGGCTTCTTCATGAATTTCCCCTCCAATAAGGTTATGAATCTCACTATCACTATTCACTCCTTATAGTATGGGATGTTAATGCATGTCGTTACCGGAATACACCCAGGAAGACAAAACGGGCGGTTTATAGTATTGCGAATGAAATCTCTTTAAAGTTTGTGCGAGCGGATGACTACTTCTCCCTCAACCGAGAAAGTTATCATTTGCCCTCTACCAAATAGGCACCATACTCATAGAAAATTTTGGTTGCTAACCGCATAGAAGCATCGAAACCCTTGACAAGGGATCCGATGCCTTTTCTACACATTGATCTATAATAGATATTTTTAAAGTTACGACGATTCAAGTGACACTATTTCCTTGACTTAACTGACTTGGAACGTTTCCCAGTTTCGAGCTTCGCAGCTGCCTCAAGCAGAAAGACACCGCTTAGCTGGGCCGTAAGATGCAGCGGATTCTGGGCCGGTTGACCCCAAGCCTGACCGAATAATCCATTTTTCCGACTGCCTTTCCATAACGCATCTGCATTCCGGAAGATCGCTTGCTTCAGAGTCTTGTTATGCCCGGCATCATACAGCTCTACCATGTAACGGATCAATATGCCTTTGAACAAGGCACCATCTCCATCCCCATCCTCTAAGAAAATTCCGGTTTTCTCATTCGTCAAGGACTTTAGGGAGCCTGCAGCTGTCTTCTCTGCATCCTGCAAATACACCTGATCTCCCGTAATCCGGTAGAGCTCCACGCCGGCACCTATGAATGTGCCCTGGTTATAGGTGAAGATCCACGCTTCATTCACATCAAGTGTACCGTCTTCACGCAGCACCAAGCCGTCTGCGACGAGTCCTGTTTGCGGATTAACGAGATAGCGTTTTTCCCATTCGTATATTTTTTGAGCCCATTCCAGATCCTGAGGATCACCAAAACGCTCATACAGCCTTGCTGCCAGAATCGAAGCCGGACCACTTGAACACGCATTACGGTTGTATCGCTGGTCCTTCTTCCAAGCCATGCCTCCCAGGTCATCTTCCCACCAGGCTGTCTTGATATCTGCCCAGAGTTCAAGCACGTAATCTTTCATTTCTACACTGCCTGTGGCATCGTAAAGACGGAGAGCAGCAAGAGCCAGCCATTCCATATCATCATAAAATTCATTATGAAGCGAACCATTGCGTTCAATAATACTGCGCACCAGCTCTTCCGCCCGTTCCGTATACGCTTCGTCTCCTGTTCGTTCGTATCCGTCTACCAGTGCATCAACAGCATGAGCCTTCCACCAATAATTCAAAGGCTCTTCACCTTCCGGAGTCGAAGGATAAGCGTTATTCATCATTTGTGCTTCATCGTTCCAGTAATATTCATCCAGTTTCTCTTGCGCCCACTGTGCTTGACTGGCATAGTGCTTTTTGCCTCCACCACTTGCACCCATCGTAGTAACCAGAATAATACTGAGAACCACCGTCAGACTTACGATTTTCATCTTTCGCATTTGCATATCCCTTCCTTTCTTAAAGTCATCAGATTATTCCTTCACTGCCCCGAGGACGATACCGTGGATCAAATAACGCTGTAGAAAAGGATAGATTAATAGTATAGGGATCATCGAGACCAGAATTTTGGCAGAATTCAATGTCGTGTTCGAAATTTTATTGTACTGCTGCAGCTGTTCAACAGAGAGATTCTGCATTTGGTCTCGCGTAAGACTAAGCCGCTGCAGGTAAGTCTGTAGTGGTATTTTAGAGCTGTCGTTAATGAGAATGATTCCGTCAAAGAAGTTATTCCAATGTCCAACGATGACAAATAACATAATAGTCGCCAAACTCGGCATGGAAATCGGAATGAAGATGTTAAGCAGAATTTTGATCGGCCCCGCTCCGTCAATAAAGGCAGCCTCTTCGAGTTCCTTGGGTATGCCTTTGAAGAAGTTCATGAGCAGGATCACATTGAATACGGGTACCGCACCCGGTAAAACCAGTGCCCAGATGCTGTTAATCAGCCCTAGCTTGCTAATCACCATGTACCAAGGAACAATACCTCCGCTGAATAACATCGTAAACACGATAATCCACATGTATGTGTTCCGGGATCTGAACTGTGAAATACTGCGTGACAAGGGGTAGGCCATAAGAATGGTCAAAATCATATTGATCGCACCACCAAGCACCACCCGTTCAACCGAGATCAGAAACGCATTCCAGAACTTCGTATCTTTCAAAATCTGTGCGTAGGATGAGAAGTTCAGCTCCACCGGGAGAAAATAAACCCGGCCTGCATTCACTGCCGTACTGCTGCTGATGGAAACCATAATCGTATTTACAATCGGTGCTAGGGACATGAATGTAATCAGGATCAACGTGAACATAATCAATAGTCGGGATAGCCTGGAACCGAGTGATTTGGATTGAATCATGCTAACCCTCCTAAAAAATTCTGTACCCCGCATACTTGGAAGCCAGTTTATACGAAATGACAATCAGAACAAAGCTGATCACCGATTTCATCAAACCAATGGCTGTTGCGAACGAATACTGCATATTGATCAGACCCATGCGGTACACAAAGGTATCAATAATATCACCCGTTTCATATACGAGCGGATTATACAGGTTGAACACCTGATCAAATCCGGCATTGAGTACGTTTCCGAGACTCAATGTACCCAGTAGGATAATGGTTGGGAACATGCCTGGCAGCGTAATGTGGAGCGTCTGCTTCCAGCGATTCGCACCATCCATTGCAGCGGACTCATACAAGGCAGGGTTAATTGCCGTTAACGCAGCCAGATAGACAATGGTTCCATAACCAAACTCCTTCCAGGTATCCGTTACGATCAGCAGCGGTCTGAACCAATCGTTGCTGGCCAGAAACATAATGCGTTCCAAGCCGAGAAGCTCAAGGAAGTTGTTAATCATGCCGTCAAAAGAAAATATCATGGTCAGCATCGTGCCCAAGACAACCCATGACATGAAATGCGGTAAGTACACAATCGTTTGAATCGAACTCTTGAACACTTTCAGACGAACCTCATTAAGCAGAAGGGCGAATACAATAGGAACAATCAATCCCAGCACAATTTTCCCGACAGCAATGACCAGCGTGTTGATAAAAATCTGCTTCGCGTCCGGCAGTTGAAACATATAGGTGAAGTTGCTAAGCCCCGCCCATTTGGAACCGAATATGCCTTTGGCAGGAATGAACTTCTGGAACGCCATGATTACGCCGAACATGGGCACAATCGAGAAAATAAACAGCATCACCATGCCAGGCAGGAGCATAAAATGATAGGTCATTTCGTCAAATCGCTTACGTTTCTTCTGGACTGAGCGTAGTTCCCTTTTGGGTGGTATCGTCGTTTCTGGTTGCGCCATTGCCTTCTCACCTCCATCTTGCTATATCTATAGGCATGTCATATCGCTAAAGGCAGTTGCGGAAGTCTGGTATCAGGCTTCCGCTATGCTACAGTCCTGCTTCGCACATTCTGTATTACCTTTGAGCCATCTCGTTCACTTCCTCCGTAATCTCATCTCCGCCTGTGCGCTTCCATGTATCGACAAACGTATCAAATTCATCAATAGGAGCTTGCCCCATAATGATCTTGAGAATTGTTTCCTCTTCCAGCTTTTGCAGGTTCGCCCATTTCAGCTTCATCGTCTCTGTCGTCCCGTAAAAGCCTGCAGGAGTCACTTCCAGATTGGGATTATTCGCTTCTCGTTGTCCTTCAATTCGAGATAGATATTCGCCATAGGTGTTGACGTCAACGGCATTGCCTTTCTCTTTGAATTCCTGATAAGCCTTGAACGAGACAACCCGGTCTTCCTGAACGGCGGAAGCATCTCCGGACTCATCGGCTTTCATGAGATCTTCGTAATAGCGCTTCAGCACATCGTCATAATCGACCTGCATTGGAATCTGAGTAGGATCGTTATTCCAGCGGCTCGCATCAGTCAACATCTCATCGGGATGTTCCTTCTTGTAGTTGATCGCATCATCCGTTAAGGAATAAAGGAAATCCGTAGTCAGATTGACCGATTTCATTATGGCTTCTGGATGGGCGAAATTCTTGTTCACAACAACGATTCCTCCCCCCACAGGATCCTGTCGAATTGTTCTGAACTTGCCGTCCTGATCCAGTGGTGCAGATACCGCGACCCATACGGCTTCGGGATTTTGCTTGATGGAATCCTTGTAATTGGTATAGCCGATCCACCATGGATTAAAAACGATTCCCGCCTGTCCGTTGATCACCAGTGCTTCCTTCTCTTCACTTGACCGGACTGCAAATTGTTTATCAATCAAGCCTTCTTTGTACATGGCGCTAACTTCAGCAAGTACCTGCTTCATCTCGGGCTGAACGGACCCATATACCACCTGACCATCCTTCTCGATCCAATTCGTTGGAAACGCGCCATGCGTCGCGAACATTGGGCTAAAATTCATCGCATTTGAATCCATGACCATACCCACCGTCTTGCCTGTGCCAGATACGTCCTTTTCCACAAATGTTCTGGCAAGATTCCACACATCTTCGGCCGTTTCCGGCAGCTTGGCACCCACTTTATCTACCCAATCCTTCCGAATCCACAGCAATTGGTGTTGATTACCGATGTTTGTCATCGGAAGCCCCATAATTTTGCCATCCACCTTCACTTGATCAAGCAGCAAATCACCGTAGGAGCCATAGATGTTCTTCACACCTTCGGATGCTGTCTTTTCATATACCTCAGTCATATCTGCGATCAGATCATTATCTACCAACTGATTAAATATCTCCCGACTGACTAACATGACGTCAGGCAATTCACCCGTGGTCATGGATAAGGACAGCTTCTGATCCATATCGTCTGTTTCCCAAGCCACCTTCGCTTTGACATTCACGCGATCTTCTACATACCGTGTGGCCAAATTGTCCTCAATGGTGTCACCAGGAGGCAGGTTATTCACATGATTGGTATTACGGCCGATCGTGAATTCGACTGGCGTCTCATATTTGCCGTAAGGTTCGTAGTCCTGCTCTGATATCTGCGGCTGTGCGGTATCACTGTTCCCCCCGCTGCAGCCACTGAATACAACGAGCACCATACAGGCCATCAGCAGTGAAGCGATCTTGCTGCGTTTGTGCATCCTGTCATCCCCTTTATGTGATTTACTTGAATAATCAAATTGTATGCGTTTTCATTTTTCGCGTATATGCAATTATTTTCGGATATGTATCACTTTTTTCATGACCTCAACGATCTTGTGGGCCTTGTAATTTCTAACTCGGAAACCAAATAAGCGGCTGCCGAAGCAACCGCCTTCAATACTTAGCATTTTATTTGAAGTATTCCTGCTGCTTACGGTGAAGATGCCGGAATCACCATGGATACTTCTGTTCCGTAACCGGGTTCACTACGAATAACGAGCCCATAGTCCTGCCCGTAATAGAGCTTCGTTCGGTCATTCACATTGCGCACACCGCATCCCCCATTTTCACTGGTTAACAGCTGTGTGATCTGTTCCGAAGTCATGCCTACGCCATTATCCGTAACGGCTAATCTGATGCCTTCACTCACTCGCTGAACTGTAATCTGAATGCCGTAATCCTTCGCTGCTGCTCCCACAAAACCATGCTTAATGGCATTTTCCACAATGGGCTGCAGCACAAAATGAATGACTTGTTCCTGCTGTACCGCTTCATCAACATCATAATCCACATCAAACAGACCATCATTCATAATTAGCTGCAAGTCCAGATATGCCTTAATATGCTGAATCTCAGCCTCAATCGTGGTCATATGCCTTCCTTGGTTCAACGTCGTTCTGTAGAAACGTGCTAATGCAGATACCATATAACTTGTTTCAATATCGGCCTTTTTCTCGGCCCTCCATCTGATAAATGAGAGTGTATTATACAGAAAATGAGGATTAATTTGACTAATCAGCCTGTTATATTCACTTTCCTTCTTGGCGATCTCAGCGCGATAGACCTGTGAGATCAGACTGTTGATCCTTCTGAGCATCTTCCCGATCCCATTCGTCAGTTCACCAAATTCATCACGGGAAGAACTCTGAATGATCACATCCAGATTGTTTCGTTCCACCTTGTCGACTTTGGTTTTGAGGCGAAGAATTCGGCGTGTAAAGTTAGTGGAGATGATATATATCAGCAGAAAGGTAATGATCAGACTGAGGATGATGACGAATAGCGTGATTTGAAAAATGCTCATTGCATTCGCGTAGGCATTGGTATTCAGCAAATTGTAATAGATCGTCCAGCCATTGCTGGCAAGGGATCGACTTAAACTCAGGTCTGTCATTTCCCTTTTCTCCAAATCAACAGCACCAATCCGCTTTCTGTTTTCCTGAAAAATGATATGTTGTTCCGGATCTTCCATATGAACGGATACGTGCTCAGACAGATTATCCAGATCTCCAAAGATGCTGTCATGCTGTATGGATATGACCATAAAGTTGCTGTCTTTTGGATTGCTGATCAGTTCCTGAACCAGGTAGAGCTTCTCTCCGTCCACAATCCAGCGTCTGCCCCGAAAACCATCGTACCACGCCTTGCTCCTCAGCTCCCCTATGGGCAAAATGTTATTGCGAATTCCGAGCAGTTCTCCCGATGTGTAGAAGGTGATCCCTTCAATATCATCGTCCATCAATTTGATGTTCGAGATCATCGGCTCCATAATGTCACGAAAATCCAGGTACATCTGATAATAATTTTCATCATAGTCTTTGGTGAATATCTGAGAGAAATCCCGATTAAGTACCATAAACTCGCTTAGCGTATTGTAACGATTGATTTTGTAATCCATAATGCTGGCTACCTGCTCCATGCTTGCTTCAGCTTCGCTTCGCAGCTCTCTCATCTGAATACGATAGGATTGAATGAAGGAGAGTAGTCCAAGCAGAAGAATGGGAATGAGGGCAATAACCAGATGAGACAGCAATAATTTGTTGCGGAACCTGATATCATTGAACCTGCTCTTGATCCACCCGATCATGAAGCACCCCGCACTCTCTGAACTGTAACGGACTAACGCCGAACTTGTTTTTGAACAGCTTGGCAAAATATGAATGGTTGTCAATGCCGACAGCCACCGCAACATCATTAATTTTCATATTGGAGTGAACAAGCAGATGGCTCGCACGGCTCAACCGGTAATCCGTGAGATATTTGGAGAAGTTCTCTCCGGTTTCTTTCTTAAACAGAATGCTTAGGTATCCTGGAGACAGATACACGTCGTGAGCTGCTTCTGTTAGTGAAATATCTTTCTGATAATGATCCTTCACATAATCCTTCACCTGCCGGATCACCTTCATTTCCATCGTTTCAGGCTCAGGCTTCCCCGCGGTCGGACTCATCTTCGTAATATCTACCATCACCTGCAAAAACTCTTCCTTCATAAGCGGTTTAAGCAAATAATTGACGACACCGAGCCTTAGGGCACTGCGTGCGTATTCAAACTCATCGTATCCACTGCAAATAACGATATCGATATTTTGCTGTGTTTTGCGTGCGATCCTGCTAAGTTCCAGTCCGTCCATGAGCGGCATTTTTACATCGGTAATCAAAATATCAATTGAATTTCGTATCAATAGCTGCTCTGCTTTCTTTCCGTTCTCCGCTTCCATGATGTGAAAAGGAAATCCATACAGGGCGATCAAATCCTTGATTCCTTCTCTTTGAACACACTCATCATCCACAACAAGAACATTAAACATTCAGACATCTCCTTTGCGCGTGAAAGTGAGAGGATAACCAGCACAAATATCTCTTCGTTATTCATGGGTTGTCAGTTACAACGTAGTATATCATAGAATGAAGAAAGGGCTTTCATTTATATGCGTAATTTCAGATCCGTGTTTCATGCAATAAAAAAAGCCGCTATTTAAGCGACTTCTCCTCTTATGCTGATCAAAAAATCATTCATTGTCTGACTCATTCTGTTGAACTGACCTGGAAGCTTCGTTTAAGAAACGTGGATTGCCTTTTCCATAACAAAATCATCCATCACAAACCCATTGCCGATATCCGCAACCTGCTCCCGGACAGTCTGGAATCCTTTTTTCTCATAGACAGCAATACTTGATTCGTTATGGCGATTGACGGTCAACCAGATCAGGTTAATGCCTCGTTCTATACATTGTTGCTCCAGAAAAGCGAACGCCAGGCTGGCGTAGCCTTGGCCTCTATGTTCCTTGCCGATGTAAAACTTACTCAGGAACATTTTGCCTTCCTCTACTTTTACAGACATGTATCCGACAGGCGTATCATCACGTTGCATGAAATAATATTCATAGCCCTGTTCTTGGATTTGTTCTGTAACAGCTGATGCCGATTGATATTGTTGAATCATGTAATCGATCTGTTCAAGCGTAATGATGGATACGTAGTACTCCTGCCAAATTTCGGCGGCCAAGCGGGACAGCGCAGCGATTTCTTCGGGTGTACTAACTTTCGGAAAGATAAGATTCATGGTCAGCCTGCCTTTCTTAGCTCTCTATCAAATTCATTCAGACTCCCTACATCGTATCAAATATTCCGATAGAATGTTAGCCACACCTATGTTCGAAGCTTTGCACCTTACGTATTTAATATCGGTATCTCGCTGAGCAGATCTCTCATATGAATCGCATCCCACGGCATATGCTCGGTTATACCCAGTCCCACGACCTCTGTTTCTTCCGACAGCTCCTTAAGCAAATGCAGAAGTTGAGGTAACTGCATGGTTCCGGCAGGTGAGAAAACATAGGGTTCGTCAGGGTTAGCAAATAGTAGAGAACGGAATTTTTTTGGGTCTAGCACATCCAGATCCACGTGAATGGCAAGATGTTTGATTCCACTTTCTCTGATCCATTTCTTAATCACTTCAGTGCTGCTCGAGAGCTCCTCTGTTCCGGCTGTTTTGATTCCCAGTCTCTGAATGACTTCTGTATCTGATTCCTCAGCGTATACACCCATTCTTTCAAATGCTTCCGAAATCACTTCCATCTCTTGTTCTGTAGGAACTGCCAATCCCGCCATAAAGATATTTTCGGGCTTCAAAGGAACCTTCACATGTCTCGAGAACTCCTCGTCTCCCTCACCCAGAAGATTCCCGAGTGGCAGCGTATGTCCGTTATCATAGCCCACATATCGAACCAGGTCACTGTGTGCATCAATCCAAATTAACCCAAGGTCCCCTCCATATCGTTCGTTAAGATAGGCAAATGGTGCTTGTTCGACCAAACAGTCGCCGCCAAACATAACAATACGATCCGGCTTGTGAGCCTGGATGATATGCTGGGCAGCCTCCAGCTGTTCCAGCAGTTGTGTTCTTCCATTCATGCCGTTCTCGTTCACAAGTGGTGTTCCATCATAAGCATGAACGGGTACCTTAATTAGGGGTTGATCATTATCTGGTGCCAGCCAGGCTAACAGTTCGGCTCCAAAAGAATAGTTAGGATTGTTGCCCCCCTGCCATTGCGGCATGAGCAAGCGTATTGTTTTTGTAGACATATGATACTCTCCTTTACTTGAAATTAAGGCTAGTATAAACTGAACGAAAATATAATCGTAGTACGCACTTTAATGATAGGTACTACCCGGAAGGATAGTGTACGTATGAGCATGGCTGATTATAAAGGTAAAGTGAAGAACATTCAGGATACCCCTTTTGGGTATACGGTGTCTGTCATCGGGGGTAAATGGAAGATGGTGATCCTCTACCTTTTGGCTGAAGGTCAAACCGTTCGATTCAATGACTTGAAGAGGCAGATTGGAGCGATAACCTATAAAATGTTAAGTTCACAACTCAAAGAATTGGAAGCCGATGGTCTGGTGAACCGGAAGGAGTACCCGCAAGTTCCACCCAAGGTCGAGTACAGTCTCACCGCCAAGGCAGAGAGCTTGCTGCCGATTATGGAAGAGTTATGTGAATGGGGAGTTAGGAATCAACCATAACGCGTGTCTAGGGATTCGATGATTTCTTTGTTTGGAATTCACTGCTGAACCTTATCTACGTCCACTGGTTCAATCGGAACAAACAAAAACGGGTTTCCGTTTAAAAATTCTCTGATTAATGCTTGAGCATAGGGTTGTTCATCCAATAAATTTGACGTTTCTTCTGGATTAGAGGCGTGATGACAGTAGTTCTCAATCATGAACATAATGAAGAAACATTCCAAGTCTCGAATATAATCTGTTCCCAGTTTTCTCACGTTCTCGTAACCTTGGATAAAAGTCATTCGCTCTCTGGGATAGAGTCCAATTAAACTGCCTGCCAGATCATATAGAAAATAACCAAAGCCACATCTTCCAAAATCGATTGGATACGGTAAACCATCCTTGAAAACGATGTTACCGGCGTGCAAATCAGCATGAATCATTCCGTAGTTTTGTTCATTGTTGTTCATATCAGCAAGTCTACTTAATATTTTCTCGACAGCATGTTGATATTCCGTCCAGGCTTGATCGGACAAAAATCGGTTATAATATCGATCAAGCTTCACCAACTCACTTCGAAAAGAGTCTGCTCCCCAGACAGGACGCACAAAGTTGGGAGGTAAGTGAATGCCCGAAACAGCTACATGAAGCTTTCCCATCATTTCTCCCATTCTAGTAACTATAGCTCCCGTAATTTCACCCTTTACATGCTCCCCTTCCACCCATTTCATCACCGTAACATACGGTCGTCTATAACCCTCAATCGTATCCATCTCTACTACAGGAGAGTCTGTAAGAGAAGTGATCCCCACTGGGACATGAATGTCATCCACTGCATCCAAGGATTGAAGAAATTGAAGTTCGGATTGTATTTCTTCCTTGCTCCAACGATCGGAATGAATCCGAAGCAAATAAGAATCTGGTGTACTTGTTTCAACTTTGTACGTGATCGTATCGGATAAGTGTATAAACTGAATGCGTTCCCATGCCAGATCATACTGCTGTAATGCAGTTAGTGCCACATTTCTGGCTCTAGCCAGCAGAGATTCTCTTTCTTCCATCGTGTCATAGCGAAAAAAATCCTTCATGTGTTTTCTTTACTCCTTTTCATTCGTTAAATTGGTCATGTTCCTCATAAGATAATTATAGGTATCCTGTTGTTTGGGATATAGGTAACGTTTCATTAGAAACTGATTTTTACCTGTCAGGGGGTTAATATATTCCTCAAACCATGAGAAAAACCATGACATTAGGACTGTCATGGTTTTATTTTTTATATAATGATTCAGAGTTCTAATACCGTTACAAGCTCGCCGTGACACACTTCACCGTTCTCGTTGAAGCCTAAGCTCTCATATAAATTCTTCGCAGCCAGATTCTCTGGGCTATAGGGAATCCAGCAAAGTTTGGCCGGACCAGCCGGAAAAGTGCGAATGAAGTCAATGACCTTCTTCAGTGCTTCACGGCCATACCCTTTATTCTGGTGCTGCTTGTCGATCATGAGCCGTAATATGCAGTAGTTATTATCAGCAATGTTGGGGAGATCATAACCGGTAATTCCATACGTAATCATTACAAACCCAACAGGTTGTTCATCTGCGTAGATTGCAAACGGAAAAGGCGAACCTCCATTGGTCGCTAAAACATAACACGAAGCTACACTTGAAAGATTCGATGCCACATATTTTTGCTGCTCTTTTGCAACTTCCAGGTTAAAGATTGCACGTCGGTTATCCAATGTAATCTTTCTGAGCGTAATCACGATTGATTTACCCCTCCTTTCCTAATTTAGATCTTCCATGACTTTATGTCGCAAACGATCTAATCGTTAGTAACCTCATGACTTTCAATTCCACCTTCTTTATTAAAATGAAGTCGTAACAAGCGATCATCTACTCCTAATCCTGCTCTTCCCAAATAGTAAACATATTGACGAGAAGGCTCGTCTACTTTTTGTGCAGGTTCTCCAAGCAAGTCAATAATCTCCGTCTCCGTCATGCCTATTAGTTCAAAATGCTTTAGCAAGCTATGCACCATGCTATTTCTTTTCTCTGGTTCGTTAAACCATGTTTCTTGATCAAAGTGATTGCTACTACATGCACAAAGAAAAAGTAGCAATAGAATAGAGAGCAGCATTTTTTTCATGAAAAATCCTTTCAACCATCTATTAGTTAAAGGTGGCAGAGGTTTATGTGTATTGTCCTGACGATTTCTTGAAGATTTTTAGTTACATCTTTTCCAAGTGCCAGTCTGTGCTTAAATAACCACGACTTGTATTGAAATCCGCCATTAGTTTTCTTTGCCTCACTTCGAGATCTTTATATGGTGCAGCTTCAATAGATATGTCTTTGAATTGATCCAACAATAAAGATTCTTCTGTAAACTTGCGCATTGCCCCCATTGCTACATCGTTGGCAGCCCACACCACTCGCTTGATTGAGAATGTCATCATTATGGTACAACTGCACATAGGGCAAGGTTCACAAGTTGTATATAACGTTAAAAAGTTATTCTGGTTGAATCTCTTGCTCTTCATATCCAACATGAATGAACCTGCTTTTCTAATTGCTTCTACTTCCGCATGAGCGGTTGTGTCACATTGAGAGAATACTTTATTTCTACCAACGCTGACGAGCTCACCATGGTTATCAACAATGACTGCGCCAATGGGAAAGGTTCCTTCAGCTCTTGCCATTTCAGCCTGTTCAAATGCTTTTAGAAGATAAATACGGTCTCGATCCATGTTGACACCTACTTCCTTGAGATTGTGCTGAATGACACTATTATCATCCGATATATTACGTCCATGTCTGAAAGAATTTCCTTTTCACTTCTATCTTATTGTGCTGTGCCCATTGGTGAAGCTGCAGTAACCCTTCGCGCTCTTCAGTCTTATCAAAATAGAAACATAATTCCATCGGCACTAACCACCGGCCATGCAGCTTGAAACCAATTCTCTGGTTATTCATGTAGATACCCTTGATTTGAGAAGCTTCGAATTTCTTTCCCTTCGAGGAAACAACGTAATCTGTTCCGAACGTAAACGTTAGTTTCGTAAATAACATTTTTAACAGCACAATGATATAAGTCAAAATGTATATGGTAAAAAACGCGAGAAAAATCGTAGACCATCGCTCATCGCTCCTGTTGAGACTAACAAAAAAATAAATTCCCAATAAGGTCATGGTTATCAAATTCCGTTTCACTCTTGAATAAACCGTATTAAATGTTCTTTCCACTTTCCCGTTCCTTTCCGCCTAAAATTCACACCACAAGATTCAATCCTCTCAAATGATAACCCATAATACACCAATAAAGATATATTTTTATAAATGAAAAGGTATATCTAACACCCATCAGCCTAACATTTGCGATTGCAAAGCCGGAAAACGAGTGGATTGGCCTGTATTCATTTCAACTTTCAAACTTCTATGTCTAAAACAAAGAAAGCCGCCATATCGGCGACTTCTTCTACAATCATATGCACAATAGATAATCCACATGCTACGTTGCTATGCTGTTTCTTTTCATCTTCATATACTCTATTTCGCACCTGCTTGAAGCAGAATCTCTTCGATTTCCTTGAAGCCCTTCTTCTTGGCATGACTTAGAGGCGATACACCATCACCATCCGCAAGATTCACATCTGCTCCATGGTCAATGAGCAGCTGGATCGTTTCCTGCTGCCGTGTATTCCCATCATTCAATAGGATCGCTTCAAGCAATGCCGTCCAGCCTAATCGATTCACATGATTCACATCTACTGACGTTTGAGTCAGAAGCTCCCGTATCACATCCACATATCCGTGCTCTGCAGCGGGAATCAGCGCGGTTCCTCCATATCGATTCGTCATCGCTGGATCGGCTCCCGCCTCAATCGTGAGCTTCAAAATATCCAAGTACCCTTCAGCGCCAGCGTACAGAAACGGGTTATTCTTCATATCGTCCTGAATGTTAATATCTGCTCCAGCCTCAATCAGCAATTGAGCCGTTGCCAGATCATTGTTGTATGTCGCAATCATGGCAGCTGTTCTTCCGCTATCATCTTGAGCATTGATATCCGCACCCTCTTGAATTAGACGTTCAATCCTCTCAGGATCTGATCCTCCTGCTGCCTCTAGAAGCTGTTCATTCAGGGAAGCTGCCTGCTCCTTCACCATGGAGTTGTTATTTACTGCCGGAGCACAGCCTTGGACGACGAAAATCGTGCTGATAAGAATAGCTATTAGGATTGACTTACTCATACTGCCTCCTTACTGTAGCGTTACGGGTACCTCCGAAGCGACACTCCAATCACCCACTGGGCTGATTTCATAGGTCGTGTCCGGATTTAATTTGCCATCGTTAACGAGGTCGAAAACTCCTGTTGCGCCTTTCCGGCTTGAATATTTATAGGTTGCCGTCAGGGTGTCACCGCTCGGGGAGGTTAACGTTACGCTTCGGCCCGAAAACAGCTCATCCCCAGGATCTTGAGCAAGTGTAACTTCAATGGAGGTTTCACTCACGGCCTGTGCACTGGCAACTTGCAGCGCATCAAATGATTGTGCCGTGAATGTTGCATTATCGATGTTTGCCCAATCCGAAGATACGGTATATTGGACACCGGATTGCAGCGTTTGTCCTTCAGGCAATCTGAACTTCGGTTCTTGTTTGCCGTCTGTTGATTGCGTAAACGGAACGTATCTGGCAACGATCGGTTCTCCGCCTTCCGGCGTAATCAGCACTTGTCTTGCCTGCATGGATGAGATAATCTGATACGTTTGGCCTCCTGCTTGTTCCTTCTCATCCAGCACAAACGCATTAGCTCCTCGACCACCGCTGTATGCCGAAATAATATAGCCATAATCAACGACACCGTTTTCCTGCAATGCTTCAATCTCGAACGTATCGTTCGTTACTTGACTAACCTTCGTCATGTTTAATTTCGTTCCACTGCCTTCGAAGGAACCCGCATCTTGTCCTTTATAAGTAAGGTTATACACCTCACCAGCTTTTTGAACAGATGTTGGAACGATGTAAGTTGCAATTGATCCTGTTTTCAGACGAGGCATATTGGTTAATGTCAATCCGCCACTTAGTGCAAAATCCGTTTGCGCTTTGGCAAATACTTCATCTGCTGCTGTAAGTGGTTTATCAAAAGTCACGATCAACGTAATGGCATTCAGTGATCGTACACTCTCGATCTTAGCCTGCTCGGAAGGAATGGCCTGGCGGGCCGTGTTCAGCAGCACCGCTGTTTCGCCGCGAGTAGACGACCCGTTTTCGGCATAGAACGTGCTCATCCAATGGTGAACGGATTTCACGTCACGCTGCATCGCTTTGGATACAACCTGCTCAAGTTCGGCAGCGGAAACTTGGCTTTGCGGATTGAATTGACCGTCATTTGCCTCCATGATTCCCAGTTCAACAAGCTTCGTTGCATAAGGAGCATACCATGCAGCCGGATTAACGTCTGTTAAATCTACGCTATCTCCCGTCTTGTCTTCCAAACTAAAGGTTTTATACACTAGTGAAGCTAGTTCTGCGCGGGTAATGGTTCTTTGTTCACCCATGGATTGATCGGCATATCCATTCATGATCCCCAGGCTGTTCAATTCCTTGATGGCCGTTTCGATCTGCTGACTGCTAAGCTGTGCCGTTGTTGCGGCAACGTTTGTAACGTATGTAGCTGCATGTACTTGGTTCGCAGCAAGCGGGAATACTGCTGTACCTAATGCAGTTATGGTCAGAAATGCAGCGATTTTTCGGGTTGTCGGATTCATGGTTGAATTCCTCCTCTATAGGTTGGTCTTGCCTGTATCTATAGAATAGAGGACAAAAAGAAACTCCCAAGGTCAAAATGATTAACAAAATATAAACTGAAGCTAATTTTTATCGAAACTTATACCGTAAACCGGTAGCCCGCACCCCATACGGTCTCAATGTAATCGGGATTTTTGGGATCTGTCTCCAGCTTACCGCGCAGCTTGCGAATATGAACCGTAACTGTTGCGATATCTCCGCTGGAATCCATGCCCCAGATCCGCTCGAACAGATCGGATTTACTGAACACACGGTTCGGATGACTCGCCAAGAACACAAGCAGATCGAATTCCTTGGTTGTAATCGCGACCTCTTCCCCGTTTAAGAAAACGCGGCGCGATCCTTTGTCGATATGCAGTCCACGAATGTGAATCTCATCCTGCTCAACCGGTTTGCTCATGCCCAGCAGTCTCTCGTAGCGGGTTAGATGAGCCTTTGCTCTAGCAACCAGCTCGCTTGGGCTGAACGGTTTGGTAATAAAATCATCGACACCCAAGTTAAAGGTTCGGATCTTGTCTATCTCTTCTTTTTTGGCAGAGACGACCAGAATCGGTACTTCCTTCACCTCACGAATACGCCTGCAGCATTCGAAGCCGTCAAGCCCCGGAAGCATCAGGTCAACAATGATCAAACTGTAATCTCCCGCCAGAGCGAGCTTCAAGCCTTCCTCTCCGTTATGACAGAGCTCCACCGTGAATCCGTTAAGCTCAAAATAATCGCGTTCCAGTTCGGCAATTGTTGTTTCGTCCTCAATGATTAATATGCTTGTCACTGCCGCTACTCCCCCTTGTCCATCAGCCTTTTCAATTGAATATAAATCGTTGTACCTTCACCAGCCATACTGTCTGCCCAGATGGATCCACCGTGTCCATCGATAATCTGACGGGCGATCGCCAGTCCTAGTCCGCTTCCTCCTGTCGAGGAATTGCGAGATTGTTCTGCACGATAGAAACGCTCGAAGATGTAAGGCAGCGCCTCTTCCGGTATCCCCTTGCCGTTATCATTAAACGCCATCGTAATCCATTCGTTATCTGCTTGAAGTGTAATGCCGAATCGCTTGTGTTCATTCTCCATGTACTTCAGTGCATTATCGACTATATTGACGACAGTCCGTTTTAGTTTGTCGAGATCCACTGAAGCCATAACTGGACCTGACGATTGGTTATCCCAATCGAGTGCGACCCCGTTATCCTCCAGATCGTATCTCAGCTCTTCAATGCTGTCTTCAAGGAAATCAACAAGGTCTACGACCTTAAAGAGGAAAGGCTCCTGATTTAAATCCAGCTTGGAATAAAGGAACAACTCGTCCACCAACTTATCCATGCTGACTGCCTTCGAGTGAATGATATTGACGTAGGTCTCCATTTTCTCGGGCGTGTTCGCCACTCCATCACGAATCCCCTCAATATAGCCTTTAATGTTGGTGATCGGTGTCCGGAGATCGTGCGAAATGTTGGAGATGAGCTCTCTGCGATTGGCTTCGTCCTGCTGTCTGAGTTCATTGGAACGCTGCAGCTGATTCCGCATGCTCTCAAACGCTTCGCTGAGCTGGCCAACCTCGTCATTGGAATGAAGCTGGAGCTTGAAGGAGAGATTCCCTTCCTTAATCTGCTCTGCTGAGTTCCTCAGCTGATTCAACGGTTTAATGAAGCTGCGAGTAATCCAGCGGAACAGCAGCAGATTTGCAATAATGAGCACCCCGATGAGCAGGATTGACATCACAGGCAGCAGCTTACGGGTCAGTTCGGCAAAAGGACTCCGTTCACGTATGACGAAGATGCTTCCTCGTTCCCCGTCCGTATACTTAAAGTCAAATTTGGCATAGGCATAGAAGCGCTCACCAATATTAAATGTACTGCGTATCTGATAGTTGTTCAGATCATAGGCAGGCAGTGCCTGCTTCAGTTCAGGCTGGTTGAAGGTCAGCGATTCGAAGATCTGGCTGTTCTCGCGTCTGACATAGAGACCTGACTTCTCGGCTCGAAGTTTCATGTCGTATTCACGCAGCAAATCTTTGTTTTGCAGCTCATCCGGTTCATTTTTGGCCATAAACTTCATCTCTTGAAAGATCGATTCTCCCTGTTCAGTCAGTGGGTTAATCTGGTAATGCACCTTATAAATATCACGAAAGCTCTGCAGATCTCCTGTTGCCGCAATCGTATACAGACTTGCCGTAAGCAGGATAAACAGCAAACTTATCACGAGCATGCCCGTGAAGGACAGCAGCATCTTTATTCGAATGGACATGGGTTCCCCTTTATAAGCATGGTATAGGATTAGCTAGTGCACATGTTAACACAAGATGGATTCAATTGCCCAGATGCAAAAAAGCCAATATGGAACGCTCTCCATATCGGCTTTGATTTATTTCTATCATCCCATCATGCAGATTTAGCTGTCTTCCACGAATCTCATATCAACAAGCAGTTACATAGATATGTGTTCTCAGCTTTCATTACAGCATAGGAGGGTACTGCGAAACTTCAATATTCTTGATCACCTTGGCTGGATTTCCCCCAACAACCACGTTGTTCGGAACATCCTTGGTTACCACGGCTCCGGATGCAATGACTACATTATTGCCAATGGTGACTCCAGGATTGATGATGGCTCGTCCGCCTACCCACACGTTATCTCCGATTGTTACCGGCTTACCATATTCGGGCCCTTCATTTCTTTCCAAAGGATCAATCGGGTGTGTCGCCGTATAAATATGAACACCTGGCCCAAATAAGCAGTGACTGCCGATTCTCACCTCACACACATCCAGGATGGTGCAATCGAAATTGGTGTAGAAGTGATCACCCACATGGATATTGTAGCCATAATCGAACCGGATGTTAGGCTCCATGCTCAAGTGCTCACCCGTTGTGCCCAGCAATTTTTTCAGGATATCTGTTCGAAGTTCCTCATCCGTTTCGGTACTCTGATTATACATACGAGTCATCCGTCTTGCGTACGCTCGATCACGCGTCAGTTCAGGGTCCCAAGCTTGATAGAGCTCTCCAGCGAGCATCTTCTGTTTTTCCGTTTTCGTATCCATATATCCAGCATCCCTCTCTGTATTGTAATAGTCTTCGTTACCTCCGTTTTTCCACAAGCTGCAGCGAATACGAGAGGCTTTCCAGAGTCATGGAAATTAATCCAAACATATAATTCTCATCCGGGTCATTCAATAGTCTCATCTGAGGCATATGCATCTCTGGTATGTACTTCAAACATTCATTCCGGATAATCTCTACATCCTCCGGCTGTACTAACGTGCCAGTCAATGCAAGGGTCTCGGGGTTCATCACAGCAATCAGACTTGACACGGCACGTGCTGCAATCGAATGGAATGTATTCCGATTATGGAGTAATCTAAACTGCTCATCATGGGAGAGACCGAATGGCAAAAAGGCGATCTCCCCGGCAAACTGGGTATTTCCCCTGTGAATATGCCCATCAATCATGATTCCTGCCCCTGGTAAGGAGCCTTCAATGAAGGTCGCCACAATGATAGACTCCTCATCTTCGTATTCCTGTTTCTGATATAGACCGTACACCGTCAGGTTCATGTCGTTCTCTACAATAACCTCGACCCCATGTCTTTCTCGGATGGAATCGGCCAGTGGAACATGGACCAGGTTGGGGATATCCGACACATTAATGATGCCTTGATGAACTGCACCTGGGACACCGATACCCACAGCTCGGATCTGCGGATGGTTATCGATGAGGCGATCAATGAGCTGAATGATGAATGCTTCATTCATTTGATCCGTTTCCGTATGCAGTTCCCCTTTTTCCACAGTTTCCCCTGTCAGATTAACCACGCCATAGGTGATGGAGTGATGGCTGATTCCTGCCTTCACGATGAGAGCAACGATGTAGGCATAGTTTTCGTTGTACTTATAGATCTGAGCAGGCCTGCCCCCGCTCGATTCCTCCATATCCAGTTCCACAAGTTCCCCTGCATTCAAGAGATCGATTAATATGCTGCGGCAAGTAGCGATACTCAACCCTGTTGCTTGTGCAACCATAGATTTGGTACCTTGTCTCATTGTCCTTAATGTTTGCCGCACCAATTCCTCATTCATCTTCTTCACTCGCATGGTGTTGTTAGTAATAGGTCCTTTTGTAATCCTTCTCGCCCCTCACACTTATGAAAATACTTTCGTTAAGTATTAACATAATTGATTTTCATATCGCTGTCCACAAATTTCATCAAGCATCGTCTTAACAAAACGATTAAATTCCTTTTGCGCAAAATTACCCTTTGGGTAAAATTGCACAATGGGCAATGAGTTGATATGATAGTACCATTCACACATTCAATGTGGAACTGGAGGTGAGACCATTTGAAACAAAGCTTGCGAGCCATTAAAAAGGAAGCGACTGCAAGTGCCCTATCTGAAGCTGCATTCCAACTCGCATTAGAGCGTGGAATGGACGGATTTGTGGTTGAGGATGTTGTGCAGCGTGCCGGATATTCGCGAAGAACGTTCGCCAATCATTTTTCCTGTAAGGAAGAAGCCGTCGTCATGGCCGGTGAGCACTTTCACAGGATGGAGGAATACTTCGATATGATCAGTCAGCTGCCTGAGGATACAACACCGCTTGAGGTGATGTATCAGTTCATTAAGATGCAGTTGACTGAAGAAGTCCTTCGTCGAATTTATCAGATTTTAGAACTGTCAAAGATCTATCCAAGCTTAATGCCTCATACGCTCACCCTGCTGAATCGCTTGCAAAACGGTGCTAAATTGATGTTAAGTGAGTTATTCGGAGATCGTTACCCGGCGGGTTATAATCACTTTCTTGCTGGCGCTGTTTGTGCGGCAATTATCCCTATGCTGGATGGGAGTGTACACGTACAACTTCCTGGGCTTCCTTCAGGAGATAAGGAGGAATCTATTTCATTCGATGAGTACATAGATTCTATGTTTACGTATTTGCGAGATGGGTTTTAGAAGAGGCGAACATTAGAGATAGAAGGAGAGAAATCATTTCGATGTCAAAATTACTCTACAGGCTGGGGAAAACGGCCTACGATAAACCGTGGTATTTCATTATGGGTTGGATTTTGGTGCTCGGCATCGTCGGAACGGCGCTTGGCATAAACGGTGTGCACGTGTCTTCAGACATCAAACTTGAAGGAACCGCATCCCAGAACGTCTTGGACAAATTGGAAAAGGAGCTTCCTCAAGCCTCTGGTGGTCAGGGAAGCGTAATCTTTAATATCCCTGAAGGCGAGCGTTTGGATACCCCTGAGAATTTGGCAGCCATCAGTAAGGCAGTAAGTGAAGTTTACAAACTGGATTATGTCATTAACCCTGCTGAGCTCGCTGCTGCAAGTGGCGCGGATGCTTCAGCTATGCAGGAACAGGCGAGTCAGAGTGCTGCTGGAGCAGGCGCGCAAAGTGCGGATCCAAGCAAACTGCCTCCTTATGGACCACTCATGATTGAAGGAATGCCAGTACCTGGCGTGTTGATCTCAAATGCTGGAGATGTTGCGCTGTTCCAGTTCCAATTCACAGTGCAGCAAAACTCCCTGCCTAAAGGTGTCACGGATTCGGTTGTGAATGCAGTAAGCGAAGCCGAACAAGGTACAAACATCTCGGTTTTGCCAAGTGATTCCCTGAAAGAAGTGGGCATACCGATTGGAACCAACGAAATCTACGGATTGGTCATTGCGGCAATTGTGTTATTCATGACACTTGGATCCGTTGTTGCCGCAGGTTTGCCGATTGTCATTGCCCTGTTTGGGGTTGCGGCTGGTGTTGGTGGAGCATTTGCTGTCTCCAACTTTGTCAGTATGACATCCTTTACACCCGTACTCGCTCTCATGATCGGGCTTGCCGTTGGTATTGACTATGCATTATTCATCGTCAATCGTCAGCGTAGACTTATTTTCGACCAGAACCTGAATGCCCGCGAAGCGGCCAGCAGAGCTGTTGGAACAGCAGGAAGTGCCGTGTTCTTTGCTGGATTAACGGTGATCATTGCACTTTGTGGAATGCTGGTTATCGGTATCACCTTCCTGAGCATGATGGCTATCGTCGCCTCGGTTACCGTACTGTTCAGCGTACTGATTGCCCTTACTCTTCTCCCGGCATTGCTCGGTCTCCTGGGTGAGCGCATCTGTTCTCGTAAAGCAAGAGAGAAAAATCAGGCCAACGCACACAAAAAATCAAACGGGTTTGCAAATCGCTGGATCTCTGGTGTCGTTAAATTCCGCTGGCTTGTCATTGTAGCTGTTATTGTCGTTCTGGGTACGGCTGCAATCCCGGTAGCCAAAATGGAACTGGGGATGCCTTCTGGCGCTACCGCTAACCTGGATACTACTGCACGGCAAAGTTACGATGCTATTACAAAAGGTTTTGGTGAAGGATTCAACGGTCCCCTGCTCATTGTTGCTGAACCTACGGACGCTTCCCAAACCGTATCATTACAAACATTGGGCGCCATCGCCCAGGATCTGCAACAATTTGAACATGTCTCTGTCGTCACACCAGCAGGTGTGAGTGAAGATGGCAAAATGGCCATTCTAAGTCTTATTCCAGATTCGGGTCCAACCGATGAGGCAACCAAACAGCTGGTTGAAGAATTGCGTTCTCCTGACTCTACCATTGCAACCAATCACGATATGAAGCTTGGCGTTACCGGACTTACTGCGGTCAATATTGATATGTCAGCCAAATTGGCTGAAGTCTTCCCGGTATATATCGGAATTATCGTTATTCTGTCTCTGGTCATCCTGCTTCTGGTCTTCCGCTCCATCCTGGTTCCGATCAAGGCAACGATTGGATTCCTGCTTAGTATTCTGGCTACATTCGGTCTGACCACTGCCGTATTCCAGTGGGGTTGGGCGAAGGCGTTGTTTGATTTTGACACGGGCGGTCCTCTGCTCAGTTTCATTCCAATCATAGTAACAGGAATTCTTTACGGTCTGGCTATGGATTATCAGGTCTTCCTTGTTTCTTCGATGAGAGAATCTTATGTACACGGAAATCGTGGTAACCAAAGCGTTATGAATGGCTATCAGATGGCCAGCCGCGTTGTGGTTGCAGCTGCCATTATCATGGTATCCGTATTTGCAGGCTTTATTTTCACGCATGATATTATGATTAAGCAGATTGGATTCGCCTTGGCCCTGGGTATTTTGATTGATGCATTCGTTGTTCGAATGGCGCTGGTTCCAGCAGTTATGTCTCTCTTTGGAGATAAAGCCTGGTGGCTGCCAAAATGGCTGGATCGTTCGCTTCCTAACCTGGATGTTGAAGGTGACAAGCTCATTGCTGAACTGAATGCTAAAGAAAAACAGTAAGACAATTAGCATAGGATTTCACCTGTCTATTGCCTCATTCCTGGGCTAATCTCGTAGGTTATTTACACTTCGTTTGTTGTATTTATTAGCAGTTTTCAAACCAAAATAAAGCACTTTCTTGGCCTCTGCTTGTCGTAAGACAAGCTAAAAGCCTTGAAGGTGCTTTATTTATATTTTTCAATTCACTCGCTGATGCACCAGGTCTTTCTGAAAAGCCAGAACCCTGTCCCAGTCGCCACTAAAAATCGGAATGCTGTAATACCCTACCCTTTCATATAGCGCTGCAGCTTCTGGCTGAAGTGGCCCTGTCTGAAGCTTCAGATTGGTATAACCAAATTCCGCAGCAAGGCGCTCGGCTTCCGCAAGTATGGCCTGAGCAACGCCTTTTCGACGATAACCGGGTCTGGTGTACATACGCTTAACTTCAACGGATTGATCATCCAGCGGCCTAATGGCTCCGCACCCAACCGGATGCCCATCCAATCTGGCTACAATAAAGGCAGAACGAGGCGTTTCGACGTCCGATGGTTGAAAGCCTGCGGTTCCATCCCCGCCGTATAACAAGCCCAGCTCACTGCTTAATTCCCGGATCAACTGCACTGAATCCTCGCTGCGTACGTCCTCAGCAGCAGCTAGTACAACCAACGACATATGTCAAATCCCCTTTACTCTATTGGTTTTATTGGTATTACGGATGTGTATAAAATAACACCTGGTGATCACAGCGTCAATCATTCCATCGATAGATCTTTTGTATAAGTAAGACAATTATTTCAACCATACAAAAACAGCTATAATCACTACGATAACCACGCCTGTACCGATCCATCCCAGACTGCTTGCCAGTTCTCCCAGATTACCAAATTGCGCACGCTCCAATCCATTCTTGAACGTACCCGCAGCATGATCGTGCTGCTCTTCTCGTTGTAGTCGCTCTCTCATCATCTCGGGAGTTTCTTGATCTTTATTCATCATTTCCCCTCCAATGGTTCAGATCAATGACTTACTCTCTTCAGAGTCAATGTTTGTGTATACGTATAGGTAATCATACCATATGGAGTAAACTTCCAATTCTTTTTTCGCCAATCCCCCTCTTCTGATATAGTCTCAGGCTATAGCTAGATATAATTTAATGGAATTACGTTATAACTTCACAACTGTGATAACTTTTCTGTAACACATTTGAAGAGGGGTTATGTAAATGACTAAAAGTAGTGTATTGGGTTACCCGCGAATTGGCGCTGATCGCGAATGGAAAAAAGCTCTGGAAGCCTTCTGGTCAGGCAAACTGGATGAACCCACGTTTCACACCCGTTTACAGGAGATCCGGTTAGATCATTTGCGCAAGCTGCATGATCAAGGAATTGATCTCATTCCAGTCAACGACTTCAGTTATTATGATCACATTCTTGATACTGCCGTGATGTTCGGTATCGTTCCCAAACGATTTACATATGATGGCGGGGCCGTTCCTTTGTCCGTGTATTATGGCATCGCACGAGGCACCAAGGACGCTGCAGCCAGCGAAATGACGAAATGGTTCAACACCAACTATCATTACATCGTCCCAGAGCTAAATGACGTAACTCCCGCACTTACCGAAAACAAACCTCTTATCGCTTACCGCGAAGCCAAAGAAAAGCTCGGGATTGAAGGCAAGCCGGTGATCGTAGGACCCTTAACCTTCCTGAAGCTCTCCAAAGGTTACGACAAATCCGAGACGGA
The DNA here is from genome assembly GCF_040546835.1 of Paenibacillus sp. PvP094. Classification (NCBI taxonomy): domain Bacteria; kingdom Bacillati; phylum Bacillota; class Bacilli; order Caryophanales; family Paenibacillaceae; genus Paenibacillus; species Paenibacillus sp. PvP094. The sequence goes on from NZ_JBEPOM010000001.1 coordinate 5,603,559, forward strand.
AGCCTGGCTGGAACGTTTGCTTCCACTCTACACGCAGGTGCTTCGCGAACTTGCAGAAGAAGGTGTACAGTGGGTTCAGATTGACGAACCTGTTCTGGTTACCGAATTAAGCAAGGATGACTTACAGCTTCTGCAAAACATCTATACGACGTTTGCAGCCGCAGTCCCTCACTTGAACATTTTATTGCAGACTTACTTTGAATCTGTGGAGAATTATAGCGACATTATAAGCCTTCCGGTACAGGGAATTGGACTGGATTTCGTACAAGGGCTCTCCGGCAATCTGCAATCCATTAAAACTAAAGGCTTCCCGGCTGACAAGATTTTGGGCGCAGGCATTATTGATGGTCGTGGGATTTGGAAGGCTTCACTTCAAGAGAAACTGTCCCTACTTGATGTGCTGATTGAGCAGGTCGCACCTGAACGTTTAATTGTGCAATCGTCCTGCAGTCTGCTGCATGTGCCTGTTACAACAGAACGCGAGTCGAACCTCGACCCTGCGCTCAAGAGCTCGCTCGCCTTTGCAGATGAGAAGCTGAAGGAAATTGCTCTTCTGACAAAAGCATGCACATCAAGACATGCCGACATTCTGGAGGCGATTGATAAAGCAGATGAGGCGCTGCTGCCTCTTAAGCAGTCACAGGAACGTAATCGCATTGACGTGCAGCAGGCTGTTGCAGCATTGCGTATACAAGAGCCAGTGCGCTCTCTCCCGTTCGCTAAACGTCATATTGCACAGCAGGAAAAATGGAAGCTGCCTCTTTTTCCGACAACTACGATCGGCAGTTTTCCTCAATCTGCAGAGGTACGCAAGACCCGGCAGCTATGGCGCAAGAGTGAGTTGAGCAACGAGCAATATGCCCAGTTTATTCGCGAGCAAATTGATGCCTGGATTCAAATTCAGGAAGAGATCGGCCTGGACGTCCTCGTTCACGGAGAGTTTGAGCGTACAGATATGGTGGAATTCTTCGGTGAGAAACTCGCAGGATTTGCCTTCACTCAGTATGGCTGGGTTCAATCCTATGGTTCCCGTTGTGTAAAACCACCGATCATTTTCGGTGACGTTGCGTTCGTTCAGCCAATGACGGTTGAAGAAACCAAGTACGCTCAGTCACAGACCCAGCAACCGGTAAAAGGCATGCTGACCGGACCGATAACCATTATGAACTGGTCCTTTGTCCGGGATGATATTCCGCGTGAGCACATTGCTTATCAGCTGGCATATGCACTCAGACAGGAAGTGGAAGCCCTTGAGCAGGCGGGTATTGGCATGATCCTGGTGGATGAACCTGCTGTTCGTGAAGGCCTTCCACTCAAGCAAAATGAGCAAGCTGATTATCTGGCCTGGGCGGTCAAAGCTTTCCGCATCTCCACATGTACGGTACAAGAAACAACGCAAATTCATACCCATATGTGTTACTGTGAATTCCATGACATGATCGATTCCATTGAAGCCATGGATGCTGATGTCATCTCCATAGAAACATCACGAAGTCACGGTGAGCTCATTCACAGCTTTGAATTGAATACGTACAAACTCGGCATAGGGCTTGGTGTGTACGATATCCATAGTCCTCGTATCCCGAGCGTGGAAGAAATGACAACCATGATTGAGCGCGCCCTGCGTGTGCTGGATCCCAAGCTGTTCTGGATTAATCCCGATTGCGGCCTGAAAACCCGTGGACGTGAAGAGACGGTCGCTTCCTTGCGCAACATGGTTCAGGCGACCCTAATCGCACGCGAACAACATCATGCCATCAAAACGCTTTAAATTGAAAAAGAGCAGGAACCCCCTTCCTTCTTATGGGGTGTCCTGCTCTTTATCATTTCTTGTTTTTACTGAAATCTTCAGTCCAGTTAAGCTTAACCCTGTAAAAAATCAATCAATGCTGCATTAAATTGTTCAGGGTGAGTCGCATTAAATCCGTGTGGCCCACCTTCTACAACCACCAGACGGCTGCCAGGGATCGATTCATGTGTACGTTGTCCGCTCACTTCGAGCGGAACGATGGCATCGGAATCACCATGGATAACCAGTGTCGGAATACTGAATTTCTCCAGATCCTGACGGAAATCGGTAAGAGCAAAGGCAGCGATACAATCCAATGTCCCTTTAGGAGAAGCCAGAGCTGCAATGTCCCGGTTATAGATACGGAACGGTTCGCTCACAAGGTCCTTACGGTCTCCTGCGGCGAAAAAGTTAGTTGTGAAGCCTTCCAGGAATGCCAGACGATCCCCTTTTACGCCATTTTGGAATTCTGCAATCGTTGCATCATCCAATCCACCTTGAGGATTGTCTTCAGTTATATAGAGATAAGGAGGAACTGCTCCCGCAAATACGGCTTTGGAAACACGTTCGGTTCCGTAAGTTCCCACATAGCGAGCTACCTCGCCGCCTCCCATGGAGAACCCAACCAGTGTAACCTCATGCAGATCAAGGTGCAGAATCAATTTATGTAAATCCGAAGCAAAGGTATCATAGTCATAACCATCCCAAGGTTGGGAAGACTGACCAAAGCCACGACGGTCATACGTTATAACACGGTAGCCTGCTTCGATCAGGGAAGGTACTTGCTTCTCCCAGGATCGTCCGCTCAATGGCCATCCATGAATAAGGATGATGGGTTTTCCCGCGCCATGATCTTCATAATATAGTTCAATTGGTTGTGCATTCTCTTCGCCTACATTTACTTTAGCCAAGGAAAATCCCTCCGTTAGTTATTATATTTTTGTTTGTTACTATTTAAATGTTACATATGTAAACGTTAATTGTCAATCGTACCCAAGAATTAGATGGAGTATGCCATTTGAACTGAATACAGTGAAAAACCTTTGAAATGATACCTGTCATTCTAGCAAAAAAAGCCGCCTGCTAGGCGACTTATCATGCAAACATATTCTTATTTTTGTTCGTATATATTGCTTGTCATGTTTAATGAGCGTTAGTAGTTGCAACGCCAGGTGCTGGTGCTCTATGCAAAGCCACACGTGCACAGCTTATTCCCCATGTAACCAGCGCAATCAAAATAAGATTAATCACGATTGAAGTCACTGGTGCTCCGCTATAGATAAGTCGGACGTATCCCCGGACAGCGTTGGATGCAGGCAGGAAATCCCCGATATGACGATAGAATGGTGTGAGCATTTCGGTTGCGATAATGTTGCCTGCTGTCATGAGCTGGAAAGGAATCAAGGCTACGTTGAACAGTGCGCCCAATCCACCAAATAATACAAATGACATTTGAGTCAGGCATACGCAGGCGATGTATACGAGAATATGGAATCCCCACATTTCCCAGAAGGAAGCGACAGGTGTGACAAACAACATGGCTACAGTCGTTATAATGAGAGGCGCTACGATACACACCATCAATAACAGAAGCTGTCTGGCCCAGAAAATTTTCCATCGGTCGTACTTATGGCTAAGGATCATCGTTGAAAGATTCAATTGAATATTCATGGTCATCACTGCGATATATGTGATAAACCCAAGGATCATGGGCAGCATGCTGAGTGCAAAATTGGTGATGTTGTTAGACTTGACCACATTTGTCGTGACCACTTCTTTTTGAACGATTCCTGATAGCTGAGCACCTACGCTGGTAGATATCCCTTCAGCTGAACCTTCCAATATGGATCTGGAAACTTCCGAAGCTGCCTGATTGACATAATACGTTAATTGCCCTTCCCCTTTGTCCAGGTTCGCAGCGAATTGGGCAGGAATGCTTACGATCATACCAATATCCCCATCATTCATGACTTGCTCAGCTTCCTCAAGTGATGAATAGTTTTCTGTTTTGAAAGGGACTGTTTCCTGAATGATCTTTTCTATTCTCTGTCCATTCGCTCCGTCCGAGTTAATAATACCTATTTTAAGTTGGTCCACTCGTTCCGTTGCTCCGTTGTATCCCGTCAACCAGACAATGGTGAATATCAATGGAACGACCAAAGCAAAGACCAATCCGATCTTGGTTTGTAGAATTCTCATAAAATCTTTTAATACTGAAAAAACAGACATGTATTTCTCTCCTTCTTGGATATGGCTCCAATTTCAAATTAATAGGCTAACATATAATAGGCTATGCATGTATTTTCGCAAAAAAAGTCAGCTGACGAATCAGCTGGAGATTCCTTCATAAATTTTGTTGAGCAGTACGGCAAGTTGTTCTGCCCCTTCCGGGGTAATTAACTCCCTCAATGACTGATCCATATCATTCATCAGAGGAACTACCTGTAAATAAAGCTCTTTCCCTTCCTCGGAAAGCCGCAGCAGGATGGCTCGCCGATCAACAGGATCGGTGCTTCGAATAATAAGATCCTTATGTTCCAACCGCTCCAATGTCTTGCCGACACTCGTTTGATCTTTACCGTGGAGTTCGGATAACTTCTTCTGTGTAATGCCTTCGTTCTGATACAGTTGTTCGAGCATCCCATATTGTTCAGGTGTTATGCCGTAATCCTGCAGTAGATGGGTAACTCTTTTTTTGTGGACAAAATAAGTTCTGGATAATAGCAATCCAATGGGATCTTTCTCTTGATGAGTTGACATCAGGTTAAGCCCTCCCTGAAATACTAGCATAGCCTATTAATATTATTTAAGAAGAATATCCTTAATTTGAACCTTTGTCAATCTAATGTTTCTGAGCCATACGTCTTTCTCGTTTAAAAACGAAAAAGCCGCCTTGAAGGCGGCCCGCTATTCTTCCGTTAGTTGGGTAAGCTATTTTACTCGAAGCGATACGTCCAGAATGCTTCTCTGCCGAACCTGCGCTGGATTTCTTCATCATCCAATTTCCGGTTACCGACCAGCTCTGCTGCCTGAAATTGCGAACGGTGAGCCTGAATGGCTCCCATTTTTTGCTCCAGATATCCCCTTACATCGACATGTACATCTGGCTTTCCGATGGCTTGCTCATGGTTTTTGGAGAAGGCAACACAATATACGATGGGTCTCTCTTCTGCCGGCAGCCGGGAAATCGTCCGTATGACTGCAGCACCCGTAGCATCATGGTCGGGATGCACGCTATAACCTGGATAAAAGGTAAATACGATGGTTGGTTTGAGTTCCTCTATCAAATCCATGATGCGGCTATCGAGCAGATGTGCATCCTCGAATTCGATCATCTTGTCGTGAAAACCAAGCATTCTCAAATCATGAATACCAATTGCCTTAGCCGACTCTTCGAGCTCCACCTTGCGGATCGCAGGCAGAGTGACCCTGTTCGCAAATGGCGGAATGCCCATATTGCGCCCCATTTCGCCTAAAGTCAGGCAGGCATACGTAACGTACGCACCGCCATCAATATATTTTGCAAGCGTTCCGGCAACGGAAAAAGCCTCGTCGTCAGGATGGGGATATATCACCAAAATGCGTTCATTTTCGTATGATTTATTGTTCATGCTGTTTCGATCCTCCGCTTCCATCAGAAACTCTCCCGACTAAGTTGAAAGGCCACAACCAATTTTCCCTGGCTGTCATGACCAGCCAAAATCAGTCGATCCTTTTCATTTTCATCAATATGGGTAAGGCCTTCCGCATAAACCCAACCCGTCGTCGTTTTTAAGCCTACCCGGTATGGGTTCGTACCTGAAATTGATCCCTGTGTGTATCGAATGGCCGCATTGGAAATGAAAGCCGAAGCAGGGTGACGTGTACTATCGTAGTGATTGGCGTACGCACCTGTCGTCATTTCGAGGTGTAAGTATAGATCCTGATCAATGAAACTATTGAGCCGGGCTTGGACATCTTGAGGTTGTATAAGTTGCATAGTGATCTCCTTATGTGGTCTGAAAGATAAATACTTCATCCATTTTACCATATGTCCATAGAGAATTAACAATTCGAAATCACCTGACCACTTACTTTACATCGGTGAGCACTAATATTCCCTTCTAAATGAGCCTCTAAGTGAATAGGTTTATTGCATTCCTTATGCTGTATACGTACCGAATTCCGCAGTGAATGTAATTGCGGTCCCGCGCACAGTCGGATCTTCCGCTTCAATATCAATTTCACCATTCATTAACTGTACAATCCGATGACATATCGCTAATCCGAGACCTGTACCTTCCGTCCGGCGAGTAACACTGTTATCAACTCGGTGAAATGGAATAAACAAATGACTCCGTTTATCCTGAGGAATTCCGATCCCTGTATCCCTGACCGTACATTGAAGCCGGATCCTACCAGCATCTATGGAGAGCAGTCTGGCCTCCAAGGAAATGTCACCTTCATCCGTGAATTTCACTGCGTTTCCCAGCAAATTAAGAATCACCTGTCTGAATCTTCCATCATCCCCAATCAGAATCTCTGGAATATCCGGATCAATGGAAACGTTAACTTGCAGGTTCTTATTCAGAATTCCAACCCTAAGAATATCCAGCGTATCCGTTACGGCTTCCCTGATGCTAAAGGCTTCCTTCAGAAGCTGTTCATGATTTGAATCCAATTTGCTGTAATCCAGAATATCATTGACGATACGCAGCAGAGACTTCCCGCTTCTTTGCAGTGTGGCCACATATTCCTTCTGCTTACCGGTAAGATCGGTTGCAGCCAACAGATCCGTGATTCCCATCACGCCATTCATCGGGGTCCGAATCTCATGATTCATGGTGGTAATAAACTCGCTCTTCACCTGGTTGGCCATTTCCATGGCTTCCTTCTCGATTAAGAGATGCTTCTGTTCGTTAAGCAATCTTCTCTGTACTGAAAGTGAAGGGAATACAACCTCGTCCGAAGGCAGATGGCTATATAAGGGTGATTTCACAAATTCCACGTCAGTCATCATATACTCATGCTCTCTCATCATCTTAAGCTGCAAGGACGAAGAAATGGCGGATGCGTTATATGCGCATACAGATACCATCCCGTATTCACGGACTACGCCGCAAGTCTGTCGCTCATAATTGACCAAATTCCCCTGGATCTTGTCCTCGCTATGCTCCCCCCACGTCATTACATTGGCCCACGTACGAATGGACATGTTATTCTCTTGTACCATCCCCATTACTTGGTGAAAATGAGTGAGAATATGCTCAAAACTAAAATCTCCCCGTGATCCGTAATAATCCACGTTGTTAGCATAATGAAGATACTGAAGCTGGTCACCGGAAATAACATCGTTGAGCTTGTTATAAATATCATGATATGTGTCTGCTTCTTCTATCAATAAAATGTGATGACCTTGATCTATACCCGTTAGAATATAGGATACCGCATTATCAACATAACGATCGAAATCCTCGAACAAATAAATGATATGGCCTCCATCCGTGACACTGGTCAACGAATTTAACGGTACTGCTTGTTTGTTCATATAAGGACTCCTCGGATCTTGCTTTTATTTTCTACTATAAAGGATATAAATTCATACGTCACATCTATTATGGAAAAAATACGAAACTGTCGACGTAATCGAAAAAAAGCCGCCATATCGGCGACTTATTTCGTAGCTATCTTTGCTTCTTGTTGCTTATTGGACATCATATATCCTTCAATAACATGTCCTTGTTTATTCTCTGAACTCTGTCATGATTTTGATCAATTCCTCAAAATGAGGCTTCATTGTTCTCATAGTTAAAATCTTCAATTGCTCCGTGGTCGCAAACTGTCCCCATACCATCTCGTGTGCGGCCATTTCCTTGAACTGTAGAAGGGTGTCATCCATAGCTCGTAGCTCTTTGGCTATGGAAGCGAGCATATTTTTTGTTTTCTGCGGGATTTGCTTTGGTTTATCTTTCCAATAACTGTAACTGACTTCGTACATGATCCTGAATACATCCGCTTGCATTGCGAGGATAAACAAATCCTCCTGCTCCTTGGAAGTCATCACTGTTTGATTCACCATAAACTGAGGGGCAGTATCGTTCACATAATTATCACTAAACTCTACAAGCGTAATCAGAAATTGTGTAGCTTCGTCCGCTTGGCTCTTGGCCCGTTCGATAAGCTTCTGCACTTTAGCAGGATCTTCCTGATCGGTTACTTTGCTGATTTTCTCAAGTGTTTCGGCCAAGGGAATAACCGAATGTCCTTGTCTCAAAAGTGTCAGAAAACCACTATTATTTTTAGCTTGGTAAAGTTTCTTCAAATTTTCCGATTCTTCTCTCGCCGTATTGAGTTGATAGTTGTAGAATCCAATAAGGATTAAAATAAGGACTACGAATATCCAGACCAACTTAGAATTTTTTTTAATCAAATGATCATCTGCCGTTTCTAGAGATATTATTTACCAGAATATGAATGCAATAATTGGCACATTTGAGAATTGTAGCATACGGGGCGGCCCGTCTAATACAGGAGATTATTGCCATATGTTTTGTCCGAAAAATAACAATCCTGACAACAAGATTGCCCGGACCAGCTTTCCTTATCGTAACTGCCCTTGTCATTCATGGTCACAATCAGCGTTCGTGGTGTCCCGTTCTTAACGTCGATTGAATAGCGACCCTCATTAAATTCAAATTTCTTACTTTCCAACGTCTCCACATCAATGTCCTTATAACTCTTCAGGATTTGATTAATGATTTTCTCACTTACGTTCAACGCATGTAACACCAAATCCTAATTTTCTCTCATGAAGAAACTTTTGTATATAGATTTAAACTAGTTTAGGTCATTTGACACGTATATTGTATATGCCTAAACGAAAACAAGAAGAGATTCATCATTTAATTTCTCTTTTTTCTTCGGTTTCGTCTCTGTATGATTAACGGTAGCTCTACATATGTACTTATAGAAGGCAAATATGAATTTTAGGAATAGGCCCGGAAGGAGATCTCCCGATTTGAAAGCTTTTATTCAATTGTTGCATTTCGGCTATCATCAGGCGATGAGCTGCATTTTCCCTGTGGCCATCTTCGGAACCCTAGCCATCACCAGCGTGATCGAGGTTCCATTCTTTCATCGCTATGATGCCATTCTACTGATCTTGCTTGGTGTCCAATATCTCATGTACCGGAGTGGGTTGGAGACCTGGGATGAAATTAAAGTCATATGTGTGTTTCATATGATTGGCCTGGTACTTGAACTGTACAAAGTAAGCATGGGTTCATGGTCATATCCAGAGCCTGGTTTCACCAAAATATTTGGAGTTCCGCTGTACAGCGGCTTCATGTATGCGAGTGTGGCAAGCTTTATGTGTCAGATCTGGCGCAGATTAAGCATGGACATGACAGGATGGCCTGGTTTTGCACCCTCCTTTCTGCTCGGAGGAGCCATCTATCTCAACTTCTTCACCCACCATTTCATTCCTGATTTTCGTTGGTGGCTCACGGCTCTGGTCTTTATCGTATTTTGGAAAACATGGATCATCTACCGGGTACGGACCAAGACATATCGGATGCCTTTATCGCTCGCTTTTGTCATTGTAGGCTTCTTCATTTGGGCTGCCGAGAATATTGCTACATTCTTTAATGGCTGGAAGTACCCTGACCAGCACGATGCCTGGCAATTGGTTAGTTTCAGCAAAATCAGCTCCTGGTTCCTGCTCGTAATCATTAGTGTCATCATTGTCGCCCAGCTAAAATATGTCAAAGCCAATCGAACGAGCACTGGACCCAACTAAGTATTAAGACTGACATTAGAAATGGTCTAACCGTCCAACAATTACTCCTTTAACAAAAATTAGGAGACTCATTCCCGTCTGAAACGTATAAGATGGATAGTCATTCTAGTCGAAAGGAGATTTTAATGGATGAAGCGACATTCTTGGCTCTTTGTGTTCATGTTGTTTTCTATCATTTTAATGATGACAGGGTGTCTTCAAACCGAGGCAACGAACGAAACCGAGCAATCCGTACCTAATGAAATTGCCATCATGACACCTACACAAGAAGCCACCATTGCAGCGGAAGTCTTTAAGACAAAAGAATATACTATCGGCGATGTCCCGGAATCGCCCTTACCTGAAGATGTTGTTCTGGAGCGGTATGCTGCGATGGAGCCTTACTATGCTGAACGTTATGCAGATAAACCAGTGAATTATAGTTACGTATTGCTTGCTTTGAAGGCAGCACAGATTCAACAAGCCTCACTTCAACCCGAAAATATGAAGTTCACTGTGTATCAGGAGCTCGAAAATTATGTCGATCTGGACTACACGATGGATCTCGTGTTGGATCAGAAAAACGGAAATCTGGAACGTGTTCCATTGGAAGGGCGACTTTCCCTTATAAAAAAAGATGGTAAATGGCTAATACAAGCTGACGATTTCGATAGCAAAGCTTTCTTAAAGCTTATTCCTCAATAACATCACCAAAAGGGCGACAATGCAGGCGCCCTTTTGGTGATTGAATTATTTCCAGAAATAAATCCGTTAAGTCCAACTTCCTTTAACTCCTAAAGGTCAATTAAGCATTATTTACTTTTTCACAACGACTTTAACAGATGATCGTGATGTATTCCCTGCTTGATCTGCTGCCTCATAAGTAATTGTATACACACGGTCCTGACCTTTACCTTTTCCTGTACGTTCAGCCCGAAGCTTGAATTCGAAATCGGGAGTACCGTATGCTGCTCCCTGGATGTCAGGTGACTTGTTACCATGTCCCTTGCCTTTATCCGGTTGGTTGCTTGTAATGGATATGAGTTTGACAGAGGCTACCCCTGTTCCTTGATCGGTGGCATCCGCTGTAACACGGATAGTCTCCATTTTGTTTGCATTTTCTTTCAGAACGGGTTTATTCACTTTGAGCTGCAGTACAGGTGGCGTGGTATCTCTAACGGTTTCCGTCCGGAAGTTGATAATATAGGATTTCACGCCACCATCTTGCCCCGTAACCTTGACCACGGCCTGACCCGGTACTGCCACAGCTTGCTTCACTTCCACGACCGATTTGCCGGATAGAGCATCCGCTGAAACAAGCGGCAGCGCGCTGCCTGTATTAACTTCAACCTCATAGTTCTTCTGAGATGAGTTAAATTCTGACAGAGGCTTTCCATTCACGGATAAACTGGCCAGATCCCGATTTGCATGAACCAATGAAACGTCTAACGATGGATTCCATGCATCAGACCCTGCAAAATGCGTAGCCGGAAGGTATTTTTCCGCTTCTTCAGCAGTCAGCTGAGTGGACCAGTTACTTCTTCCTTTGGCATTGGCACCAGGTCCATAACTGGCATACTCGGCGAAACGTGCAGTCTTTTCATTATCAGGATTGCTCCAATTGTTCCATCCTGCCGGGCTGATATGATCATCCATATAACTGTTTATATAGGCAACACTCGCGTTCGGCCGCCACGGTCTACCAAGAGCCACATTGCCTGTCAATCCGGATTCGGCAGTAATTCGGCTGTTTAGAAAAACATACCCTGGCTTGCCTTCGGCTGTGGAGGCCGCAGTCACATAACCATTACTCAGACTATGAATGATGCTGTTCTCAAAGAGAGCAGCGGCGTTCCCAAATATGAAATCAACATCGCCTTCAATGTAACTGTCAACATAGTACTGTCTGCCGTCGTTGACATACAACGTGTCCTGCCAGCCCTTCAGGCTGACATCACGGAACACAAGGCGATCCCCGCGTGCAAAAAGGGCTACCGCTTGCCCGGCATTGTCACCCGCATCATTCTGTATCGTCAGATGTTCAGCTGTAAAGTCATTCGTTTGAACGCGGAAGCTGTAGCTGTTCGATGTACCAAGAGGATTGCCGTTCCCGTCTAGTGTGCTAGCCGAATCCCCGTAGACCAGGATGGTGCCTTCACGACTCTCTCCAATCATCCGTAGGTGGGTTTTACTCGAAGGCACATTCAACTTTTCACGATAGATCCCATCTTTGATTCGGATAATGGTAGGGATAGTCGCATGGTCAGGACTTGCATCTATGGCTTCCTGCACTCGCTTGAATTCCCCACTACCATCGGAAGCAACAGTCAAAGTGACCGCCGGAGTTTCGAATACGGGAACAGATGACATCCCCTCTCCAGCTTCATTATTTGCCGTAACCAAATAGTAGTACGTCCTCCCGTTGGTTAGCCCTGAATCGGTATAAGACGTTTCGGTCACCTCCGCAGCAATGGAAGCATACGGCCCATCAGGGGAGTCACTGCGTTTTACAGCATAGCTGTCTGCTCCCTGTAAGCCTTCCCAGCTCAAAGTAATTCCACCATCTTCCGGCTCTGCATGCAATCCTGTTGGAGACATGAGGGTTCCGTCATCAGCGGACGGTCTTGCTCCTGTTGGGGCAGACTCGAGACTATGCGTATCTCCGTTTACAGCAATAATTTTTGTAATAGTAAGGTACACCGTTCGTGAGCCCTGTATCTGTGTATGAAGTTTGGGACTGCGCTTCAGCTACGACTTCATATGTTCCGTTTAATTCGGTGGAGCGCTTGATCTGATAAGTTGCCGCTCCCTCAATCGGTTGCCACTCCATCTGAATTGAATTCGGCTGCGGTTTTACGACAGGCTCAGGCGTAGACAACGCTCTTGATGGCGTAACCGCAACAGGCGCTGAATCCGCTCCTTCACCACCAATACCAGTTGCCGAAACTACATAATAATAGGTGACCCCATTATCCAGTCCGCCATCTCGGAAGGATGGTTGCGTCAGTTTCGCTGCTACAGAAGCAAATGGGCCATCTGCCTGAACACTACGTTTAACCGTGTAATGGCTCGCCTGTTCAATGGGCTGCCATTCCAATTCGGCCTGTGCATCTCTGGATTTCCCCTCCAGTTTCTCTGGTGCTTCGGGTTTCACGGCATCCTCTGAAGGTGTGACTTCCACTTTGTTGGAAGGTCCGCTTTCTCCTGAAGCACCTAGTGCAGTGACGACATAATGGTACGTTGTACCATTTACAACCGTTTCGTCGATAAAGCTGGTGTCTGCGACTTCAGAAGCAATTAGTTCGTAAGCTGACTCATCCTCTGTGCTTCGTTTAATATTGTAGGTTGATGCTCCTTCGGCTTCGTCCCAATTGAGTTTAACCATACCATTACCTGGCTGTGCAGTGAGCCCTTTAGGTGCTGCCACAGGCTCAACGTAGAGATGAAGGTTATCATAATATATGGTCCCTTTGCCTGTGCCAGGTGTTTTGGCCAGAATGCGGCCAATTCCATCGGTGAGCACATCCGCCTGGAACGGAATGTTATCCGCTACTCGTACATTGTCGATATAGATATCCGCTTTTTGCATAGCTACATTGCCAGTAATCTTCAGGTTGTACCATTGATTGTTTGCTGGTGCATCCATCAGTTTGTGATCCACCCCGTCTCTCTTGTAAACGAGTGTATAGCTATCTTCTGCGGCGGGAGCAGCAGGTTTGCGTATTTCTATCGAAAGCGGCGTACGGTTTCCGGCGTTATTTTGCAGCTGCAATACATATGCTGTCCCAGGCCAGGAAGGTGACATGAGATCCGTTTCCAATACAAAGCTGCCGAGTTGAGGTTGAAAAGAACGTATAAATTGTGTTGTGCCTGGGGCATTATCATACAGTTTTAATGACTTTGTCGACGGATTACCGCTGGTTTCAGAAGGGACTTCCGCCACCTCGACCCGATGATCTGCATCCTGGGGATCAGGGAGCACGGCGTAACCAGGTGGTGTTTGGCTAATCTCAAGTCCTTCAAAGTCATCACGGATATACTCAATGGTTTCAAGCTCCCCTTCGGGTACTGCTTGCGCTTCTTCCGAGGAGAAGCTGGTTCCTTTCTCATTCACCGCTTTAATGACGTAATAATAGGTCTTTCCAACAGTCAGGTCAGAATCTGTGTACGAAGCAGATGTTATTCCGCTCTGCAGCTCCGTGTACGGACCACCGGATATCTCGGCTCGGAAAACCGAGTACGAAGCTGCATTGTTCACCTCTTCCCAGGATAATACGACTGATTTCGGTCCTGCTTCTGCGATGAGTTGGGTTGGGGCCGTAGGGAAATCAGCATCCAGTTGCTGAACAGCTGCACCGGAGAAAACAGATGTATTCAGTTTATCCACTTCGTCGTCCGGTTTGGAGGCATCTGCCGCAAGTCCGACGTAAACCGTGCTGCTCACGGGAAAATCTGTCGTACTCACCACGGACCAGTCTGCTCCGTCTTTGGACACGAGAGATGTTACCTGATCACCCAGTCGGACCAGCTTCACCCAGTAAGGAAGTGTAATGAATGTCTCTGGTTCCTGAAAGGTGACATCTGCCCCTTGGGATTCACGCGTCAAACTTACTGCTTTCTGCCCGCCTTTGACATAGGACGTCATCAGCGCGATAAATGGCGAGGAATCGCCCAAGCTCTCACGGATCATTACACCTGCTTCTGCTCCGTCATCCGTGGCGGTCACCCGATCGACCCGAGCAACGATCTCGCCATTACCCTCCAGTGTCTGGTAGGCATAATGAAAATGATCCGAAGCACCAGCAATATCACCTGCAGATTTGACGATTACATCCGTTTCTGCAGCACCCAGCTGTGTATGGCCTGCAATGCCAGGTGTTCCGACGTCTGTTGAAGTCCAGGGCGAAATACTTCCTTCTTTATTAACATGAACGGAGACATTATCCGATTGCGTGGCCGTTCCCGTATTGTCAATTGCACGAACGGTGAGATAATGTGTACCGTCCTCTACACTGTCCCAGGTCAAAGAATAAGGAGCGGTATCATCTTCGCCCAATTTAATATCGTTTTGATAAAATTCCACCTTGGAGATGGTGCCGTCCGGATCGGAGGCCGAGGCCACAATTTCAATGGAATCCTCCTCTGTCGCAATCGTATGGTTGGAAGGAGAATCAATAGAAACTACAGGGTTCAATGATCCATTGCCTGTAATGCTGTTCAGATACATTTCAAGATGGGTATAACCCGATTCGTGAATTTCATTTCGGTCTGAGGCATCGTTCGGATTCAGCCCTTGAGCGACTTCCCAGTCGTTCGGCATTCCGTCATGATCATCATCGGGCTGCGTGGATAACACCTCTTCAAACTCCACATATCCTCCCACTTCTTTTTGGGAATTGATATGCTGACCGGAACGATTTTTAACATCATTAACGATTCTTGCATCAATCGCATCCCTTCTCGGCAGGACAGCACCAGCTTCGGCAAGAACACGGTCATACGCCGTTTCCGCATCATCCATAGGCGATGGATTCGCCATGACTACCGGAGAATCAAGCTTGGATTCAGGATTCGCAAGAGTCCCGACACCGAGCCAGTTATCTGCAGTAATCTCGGGAAATCCGTCAACGATATTGCCGCCTACATGGAGACGCGTATTGGCACTCACATCAAGGAATAGCTGGTCCCTCACGGAACGATACGTATTGGGGCCGTATTTGTAATAATTGTTCATTAAATTGTAGTTGCCTTCCTCACCGCCATAGGCAGAGAAAAAACCCCAGTTGTACACGACATTGTTGTATGATTCGGTATTAAATCCGGGAGCCCCGGCAAATCTCGGGTTACGGCTTACATTGTGGGCGATGATATTATGATGGAATGAGGTATTATTTCCGCCCCAAATGCCCGCATATCCATGCCTGCCCTTTTGGTGGGTCGTCATCAGCATGCTCTCGGCAATGACGGACCACTGCACGGTTGTATTTTCGTTTACATACATGCTAAGGACTTCATCCACAGACCAAGTGAATGAACAGTGATCGATGATGATGTTTTTATGATATCGCCCTCCAAATACATCATCCTCACTTGGGTGTTTGTCTCCAAGCCTGAAGCGCATATGTCTTACGATAATGTTATCTGCCTGAAATGTGGTCCAATAATCCGAGACGGTGATCCCTTCTCCAGGCGCAGTCTGTCCAGCCAGGGTAAGATTGGAACCTGTTATAACCAGAGGAGCTTCCAGATGAATGGTTCCACCCACTTTGAATACGACGGTTGTATCATTTTGACTAACGGCTTCGCGAAGAGAGCCAGGGCCCGAGTCAGCTAGGGTAGTTACTTCGTAAACAGAACCTCCCCTGCCACCAGTCGTATACATCCCGCCGCCCTCAGCTCCAGGAAAAGCAGGCAGCATACCTGAATCTCCTGTTTCTTCCGCAGCAGCCATTCCCGGCAAAACACTGAACAGCATCGATACGATCAAGATGAGCGACACAATCCTTTTCAATAAAATCTACCTCCTCCGGTTTCGTATACTCCAATTGGCAAATGCAGTACTGAGAGGCGATTAACCTTTCAGCGGACCCAATCACCCCCTTTATTAAATGTAAGCGTTATCACAATTAATCAAATTGAATAACCATATTGTCCTGTGAACAAAAAGGTGTAAGGAGTATGTTATGCCCGTATCATTTTGATCCATTTAACGGATACGGGCAATTTACAGGTGGAATGAATTAATCCTTTCGATTTAACAAATATTCATATTCGGTGCAGGCCAGCAAGAAAGCTCCCAGCCCCTTTTGATCGTTGGTAATGATCGGTTCACTGATATAATAAGCATAGGTACCGTCCCGTCTCGGTTCTCCTCCAAGACCTGCAACCTGACAGTTTTTGTACAGATTGACCCAGCCTTCTTTGGTTTCCATGACAAATTCTGAAATTAAACCGGCGTAGGCATGCATCAGCGAGTTGAGCCAGCTTTCGTCCTGTAACCAACCCAGTCGAATGCCTTTGGCCATGGCATACACGATCATGCTGGAGGCAGAGGCTTCCAGATAATTTCCTTTTCGAGTTCCTTCATTAATCACCTGATACCATACCCCAGTAGAAGGGTCCTGGAAACTTCGAAGTGCTAACATCGACTCATTTAGAATCTCAATCAGCTTCGGGCGGTCCTGATGAGTGTCCGGAAGCAATTCCAGTACATCAACCAGCGCCATGACGAACCAACCCATGGACCGGCCCCAGAAGTTTGGCGATTGTCCGGTATTGGGGTCACTCCAAGCCTGCATACGCTTCTCATCCCAGGCATGGTAGAGCAGACCCGTTTGCCCGTCACGGTTGTGTTGTGCACAGAGAATAAATTGCCTTGTCACATCATCCAGATTTTGCTCGTCTTCCTGTTCGAACCGAAGCATATATTCAAGATAAAACGGCGCGCCCATATACAATCCGTCCAGCCAAATCTGATAAGGGTACACTTGCTTATGCCAGAACGCGCCTTCTGACGTACGGGGGTGACTGCGAAGCTGCTCCCTCAGTTGAGAGGCAGCCATCTTGTATTTTGCATCGCCAGTTAATTGGAACAATCCAAACAGCAGCTTGCCGTTATTCAGATGATCAATATTATGCTCATCCTGACGGTACCCGCGGATCGTTCCATCACTTTGTATAAAATAATCCATATTCTCGCGGATGTACGCCGCATATTTGCTTTCGCCAGTCACTTTCCACAGCAGCTCAAATCCCTTCAGAATGACCCCGTAATCATAAGACCATTTTCCATGATACCCGTTTGCCTCATACAGTCTGGGCGTACGCTCCATAATGGTTTCTGCGGTATGCACTGCCCAAAGGCATGGAGACTGAATATCAATCATGGTTTCTCTTCCTCCTTCGATAAGTCATGATATTATTTGTTCTGCACAGCTTGGTACGCTGCCTCATATTCCGTTATAATCTTGTCGCCGCCGGACTTTCTCCAAGTCTGAACCGCGTCCTGGAATCCTTGCAGATCCAGCTTGCCGAGAATGTATTTATACGTGGCATCCGTGATGATTTTTTGCAGTTCCGATCCTTGCTCCGAGAATGTCGCAGATTCAAGGGAGTACATTGGATTAAGCACTGCATATTTCGTGTTTTCCTGAATCAAACGATCGGATTCCACTCGCAATGGGTCCGAATCATGAATATCATATCCATTCTCATTCGGACGTGAGGAAGAGAAGGGCTGCACTTCCTGCTCCCAGAGCTTGGTGTCGGTGATCGTTGCCGCATTGCCCTCCAGGCTGTAATGCACACCCTCGATACCATACGTCATCAACGTGTAGACCTCTTCACTCATGAGATCGTCCATGAATTTCAAGACCTGCTTTAACTCAGCCTCGTCCTTTACTTCCGATTTGGGGAATGCCAGCAGCCCGCCTACGCCATTGGATGTGGACCAGATCGCACGATCACTTTCTTTACCTGTTGAAGTAATGTCGTTCACCATGATTAAATCCATGTCATCCTGTACACCTTTGGCCAGATTGAGCAGGTTTTTGCTATCAAACAGCGCACCAACATAGATTCCTGCTTTTCCCTGTGCAAAGCCCTCCTGCTGATCTTTTTTCGCCGTTACTGCGAAATCCTGATTGATATATCCGTTATTGTACAGCTCCTTCATATAATCCATCGCCTTAACGTAACCTTCGGATTCAAACTCGGGCGTTACCTTGCCATCCTCGCTGACTGCCCAGCCGCTCGGAGTACCGAAATATGAACCCAGCGTCTTGAAAGCACCGAAAACGAGATCGCTCCGGTCAATAAAACCGGTCGTATCTTGGCTGCCATTACCATCAGGGTCCTGCTCGGTAAATGCCTTGGCGACTTCCATCAGCTCTGCAGTTGTTTTGGGTACAGGTAATCCCACTTTATCGAGCCAGTCTTTACGAATGATGACTCCATTACGGGAAACCTGCTTCTGCATCGGAATCCCATACAACTTGCCATCGATCGAAGCCGAGTTTCTCATGTCCGCGGAGATCCCTTTCAAATTCGGGAATTCGTCCAGGTAAGGCCCCACTTCCCAGAAAACACCGGCCTTCAATGCATTTCGAACCGACGAATTCTCCAGAATGGTGAGTGAAACAATATCAGCCAGAGAGCCGGAGGCTAAAGAGGTGTTCAAACGCTCCTCTTTCGAGGCATCCGGAATCCAGGAAAATTGAATATCCGTATTCGTCAGTTCCTCGATTTTGTTCAACACGGTATCCGTCGGCGGCGAAGCAGAATGCAGAATGTTCAACCAGCTAATAATAGGCTTTCCATCCGCATTCGTTTGTGGCTCTGCATTCTCTCCTCCGCAGGCACTAAGCAGTAGACTGCCACAAATGGTAAGCGCTATCAACTTTGCATAACGGAATTTCATGTTCATATCCCCTTTTTCATGTTTTAAGTTTTGCTGTGATCTATTACAGCGATTCTAAGCCAGGTTAATAGACCCCATCTTCACCAAACTTTTTGGCAAGCTTGTTGGCTATGATCACCAGAATCAATCCAACCAGGCCTTTGAACAATCCAACAGTAGTGCTGAAGCTTAATTGTCCGTTCTTCAGGCCGGCTGTGAAGATATACGTATCAAAAATTTCTCCGACCTCCCGATTGAGCGAATTCAGCAGCAGATACATGTGCTCAAAGCCAAGCTCAAGCGTATTACCGATTTTCAGAATCAACAACGTAATAATTACAGGGCGAATGGCTGGAAGAGTCACATGCCACATTTTGCGTAACCGGCTCGCTCCGTCCATATCTGCTGCTTCGTAGAGTTGCGTGTCCACCACCGTAATGGCGGCGAGATAAATGATGGTTGACCATCCGGCCTCTTTCCAGATAATCTGCAAAATGTACATGGGACGAAGCCATTCTGGCGAGGTGAGGAAGCTGATTTTGGTTCCGCCAAAAGCAGCAATCATTTCATTAACAACTCCGCCATCCACACTCAGAAATACATAAGTTATGGATACGATGATGACCCATGACATGAAATGTGGAATGTACACGATGGTCTGAATCGAATTTTTGAACATCTTATGCCTGACCTCATTCAGCATAAGGGCGAGAATAATGGGAATTGGGAAAAAAAGAATCAATTCAAGTGCAAATAACAGTAGTGTATTGCTGAGCAGCATGGCAAAGGTTGGTTCGGTAAACAGCCGTATGAAATGCTTGAAACCGACCCATGGACTATCCTTGATGCCGAGATACGGCTGATAGTCCTGGAATGAAATGATCAGTCCACCCATCGGAAAATACTTGAAGATTACGAAGTAGACAAACCCCGGAAGAATCATCAGATATAGAAGTTTGTTGGTGGCTACACTCCTTAATTGATGACCGATTCCCGTTTTTCGGTGCAGTTTGCCTTGTAACGAAACAACTGGGGAATTGGAATCTTTCACTGCTCGCTGACCTCCTTGATCGGTTAACATGTGTTCGAAGTCAAGCATATCCCCTACAGTTCATTCCGTACATAATCATTAGCTATCATGCTTCCGGTAATCGTGACATAAGTGCTTGTGACAAGGCTTTTTCCCGTGTGGATTGTAGCTTATGATTATTAACTCGGTTAATGATTATCCGTTTGATTCTCCTTGAATTTCCCTCTCATACCTGCTGCAGCAAGGTCTTAGGATATGATTATATACGTTATCCTTCACCCTTGATATGGTGGGAAGAGACCAATTATTAAGGAGGAACTCATCGACATGTCAAAAGCCGCACTCAAGAAGGAAACGCTCGGAAGCGTCATATTTAACGTAGTGAACTATACACTTCTGCTCCTCTTTGCCCTTGCCTGCCTCTTGCCTTTCATTAACGTGGTTGCCAGCTCGTTTGCCTCAACCCAGGAGATCGTGCAGAAGAAATTCATATTGTTTCCAACGTCATTTTCGCTCGACGCCTATCGGTATATCCTGTCCACTCCGACCATCTTTAAAGGGCTCGGCGTTTCCATCTTCATCACCCTCGTCGGCACCGCAGTCAGCATGACACTTACAGCACTCATGGCATACGGATTATCCCGACGTTATCTTCTTGGGAGAAACGTCATCAACTTTATCGTCGTATTTTCCATGTTATTCAGTGGGGGCATGATTCCCACCTTTTTAATCGTCAAAGCAGCCGGGTTGATCGACTCCTACTGGTCCATGATTATACCTACAGCAATTAACGCATTTAACCTGATTATCATGCGCAACTTTTTCCAAGCCCTACCGGACAGTCTGGAGGAATCGGCCAAAATTGACGGTGCAAATGACTTTCGCATATTGTGGCAGATCATGCTTCCACTAGCCCTCCCATCGATTGCCACATTATCTCTTTTTTACGGAGTCTCCTACTGGAATACTTATATGAATGCCATTCTGTATCTCAATGAATCCAAAATGTGGCCGCTGCAGGTTCTTCTTCGTCAAATCGTCATTGTATCAAGCGGAATGGAAGGCAATAGTTCAGCCGTTGATATTGTCCCTCCGTCCCAGACCATTAAGATGAGTGTGATCGTCGTGGCAACCGTCCCGATGCTCATTGCCTATCCTTTTGTACAGAAGCACTTTACAAAAGGAGCTTTGCTCGGATCGGTAAAAGGTTAATCGACGTGTTCATTTTGACATAAAACCAATCCCCTTAGGTCCTTGACCTAAGGGGATTCTTTTGCTGCATTGCCGCAATATGAAGCGGCAGGTTAGCAGAGCTCCCTTACCCTCACAGCTCGAGCTTCATCTTCCGATAGGCACCCGGCGTGACATGTTCTTGTTTGCGGAACGAACGAATAAAGTTCTGCGAATTCTGATAACCGAGACGTTCTGCGATGTCCTTGATGGGCATGTCTGTATCGATCAGCCATTTTCTTGCCACGTCAAGCCGGAATCCCATCAAATAATCACTGAAGGTCATACCGTATTCCTTGCGGAATATGCTGCTTAGATAGTTGGGCGTATAATGCAAACGTTCACTGATCGACTCAAGCGATAGCTCCTGATCATACTCGGTGCGCACAATCGATGCAATCTGATCAGCAACCGAACGAAATTGATGATTTGCCTTCTCCTGCATACTGACAACCATTGGATAGATAACTTCATGAACGAGAATATGTTCGATTTCCTCCGGGTTAAGTGTATTGAGGAGCCTTTGGTAGAGCGTTGCGTTGCTTTGAGTAAGCAGCACTTCTGCTCCAATCAGCTGCTCCAAATGGATCAGATTGTTCACAAAACGAATCAGAATAATTTCCAGATTCATCGGGTTCTGACTATGCTTCATCATGTCGGCGAGCAGAGGGTATAATGTTCGGGTTGCCTCATCCTTGTCACCAAGTCGGATGGCGTCAAACAGCTGCGATTCCAACTCCTTGGGATAACGCAGTAACATTGGCCCGCTACTTCCACGAGAGATATCTTCATAAAATATAACGGATTCCTTGCCCAGTTTCAGGCGTTGATATAATGCTTCAAGACTCATTGAACATGCTTCACGGCTCTGCAGCAGATCCTCATATGGTGCACTGACCCCTACACTCACGGAGGCATTCCAATAATCTCTGGAAGAGAGGATTATATTCTTGGCATATTTTGCGATCAGATTCTGTATCTCCGCCACCTTGTCAGTGCTGCAAAACAATAACGTCGCTTGTGTACGCTCATTCAATACGACAGGAAGCATGCGTTCGGTTGCGGGAATAATCTCTTGCACCAACTGGTTCACGGTGAGTAAAAGCACATCTTTATCCGACCATGACCCCTCACCGCATCGGTCCACTTGGATCAGCATGGTGATGAAGACCGTGCTGCTGTCGATGTCATATCCAAACCGCTCCAGATTTTTCTCTACTTCTTCTCTGGTCAGACGGTTTTGCAGCAAATTAAGAACAAATTGGGCTTCGAGCTTTGGTTTTTCAAGCTGAATAAGCTGTTCCAGATCCTTTTTTTCGGATACGATTGAATCGATCGATTGAATAATCCAATCAACTTCGTCCTTGACCATTGGCTTAGAAGTATCTGCCAGCCTCTTTTGTATCTTGCGAAAAGGCTTAGTCAGATAGACGGAAAGGATATAGGCTATAATGACCATAAGCGCCATAATCACGATTCCCATCACAATAAGACCTATCCGGATCGGTGTTAAGGCTCCGCTGACTTCTTTTGCATCAAGCAGCGTAACATACGTCCAGCCATTGTAATCAGATCGTGCGTATAGGGCGATGATTTTATCTCCCGATGAACTTGGCAGTTCCAATTGTCCAGTCTGCGCTTGCTTGACGGTTCGCTCGCTGATGAGTTTCATTTGCTGGTTGGATAAGTGCTCTTGATCCGACTTCGTTGTGTACAATGGCTCGCCTTGTTTGTTTAAAATATAGATGGATGTATTTGGTTTAACCAGCAACGAACGATTAAGTGTTTGGAGGGAGATATCCGACAAGGCAACAGCTTGTTTTTTCTTGGAATGCACCGGAAGTCCTTGCAGCAGCCGGATACCATCAGACGTTTTCGTCCAGTACAAGCCGCTACCTTCCTGATCTGCAAACTGATTCTGTAAAAGCTCCGTCTCTTCGGAGGTCATTCGGGACACCGTACCGTTGGACAAACTCCACTTTTGCTGAAGGCTGACTAACGTATATTGAACCCCCTCAAGACCCATGGTCGCGATATAACCCAATTGAGATTTCAATTCCCGATAGGCTTCAAATTCCTGTTCCGTCATCGGGCTGTCGATGACCGAGCGAAATGAAGGCGTCGTGCTATAAGTCGCGAACGCATATTCAATGGTTTGAATTTTCTGCTCGAGCGTATTTCGGATCTGTGTAATGAGGCTCTGCTGACCGTCCCCAACCCGGTCCACGACTGAGTTGGTCGTTGAGATGTATATATAACTTCCAAAGCCGATAACAATTCCAACGCTAAGGAGCAGAACCGGAATAAAAATGTTGTAGAACGTTTTACTTTTTCTCAAAGCACAATTCTCTCCTTTCATATTTGTAAGCGATTACAACTGAAAGAGTTAAAACCCTTAGTTTCTTCCTCCATTTGGTAATATTTACTTGAATTTTAACACAGCAAATGATATGAGTTTAGACATAACGTATTAGAAATCAGCCAAATATTGCACAGGAGGGTTTGAATCATGCTGCCATTTTACGAGATCCGCAAAGATGATTTTACAATTAGCCGCAATGCAAGACAGATCGCTTTTCCCACGCATATGCACAGTGAAATTGAGGTATTATACGTCTACTCTGGCACGCAATCCGTCGAGATTAACGATGTCTCATATGAATTGCATCCCGGTGACGCAGCATTGATTTTTCCGGATATGATTCATCGATATTTCAAAAGTGGTCAACAAACTGCAAATGCCGTTCTGCTTATTATCAATCCGAAAGTATTTGAAGGCTTGTTCCCCGATTTCCTTCAACTTCAGCCGGTGTCTCCATGGATTTTGAAGAAATATGTACATAAGGATGCGGTATATGCATTCAAAAAAATAAAAAAAGAAGATAATTACGCCATTAAGCTTGGTTGGGCTCATATCATCATCTCGCACCTGTTATCTCAGGTCGAGTTGGAGCAGCGACAGCGCCCCCCGATCGTGGATATGCCTCAGAAAATTATGAAATACATGGCTAATCATTTTACGGAACCTCTCTCCCTGGACACTATAGCAGCCGAGTTTAATGTGAGCAAATATTATATTTCCCACATCTTTTCCACACGGATACAGATGAACTTTCGCAATTACCTCTCCATGCTGCGAGTCGAATATGCAGCAAAATTAATCCGTACTACGAATGTTTCCTTAACCACTGTAAGCAGCAGCGCAGGCTTCGAGAGCCAGCGAACATTTAACCGCGTTTTTCAAGCCATGTATGGGATTACACCCAGGGAATTTCGAAATAATGTGAGCAGCTATTTAAAATGACAACACAACAAAACAGAAATTAAAAAAGGCTCCCTTTAAGGGAGCCTCTTCTTATTAGAATCTTATTTAGCCAGGTATCCGCCATCTACGAAGACGGTTGTTCCTGTAACGAAATCATTTTCAGCCAGGAATACAACTGCATGTGCAATTTCTTCCGGTTTACCCAGACGTCCAAGTGGATGTTTGGCAACCAGGCTATCATAGAACTCACCAAGAGCTTCTTTGTTGACCATGCCACTTTCCACAAATCCAGGAGCAACTGCGTTGACGCGGATGTTACGGTCAGCATACTCCAGAGCGAGTGATTTCGTAATTTGGTTGACCGCACCTTTACTAGCAGCATAAGGCATGGAAGTTGGTTCACCAACAGATCCCAGGATCGAGGAAGTGCTGATTACAGATCCTCCGCCCGTTTTCAGCATTTCACGGATCGCATATTTCGCACCGTAGAATACACCGTCCTGATTGATTGCAATGACACGTTTGTATTCTTCGTCCGTTAATTCATGCGAAGGCTTTTGAACACCAATGCCTGCATTATTGAAAATGACATCCAGTTTACCAAACTGCTTCACTGTCTCTGCTACCAGGTTTTCAACTTGTTTTTCGTCGGCAACATTAACTTTGATGAACACTACATCATCATTATATGTTTGTTTTAATTCCTGCTCGGCAGCTTTGCCGTGCTCTTCATTATAATCTGCAATAACAACCTTCGATCCTTTATCCAAGAAGGCTTTTACTGTGGCCAAACCAATTCCGGAAGCTCCGCCTGTAATGATAGCTACTTTGTCTTTAAGATTAGTCATGGTGATTCCTCCAGTAATTGTTGAATTTTAGACAAAACTAACGTGATTTTATATGTAACCATAATCATATGATTTAGTCATAACGTAAGTTTTGTCGTTTATTTGACACAATTAATCGTACTCCTTTTAATGAGTATTGTCAAGCTACTATATATTTACCAGTTAACATGCCGAGTAATATTAAGCGGAAATATTGAAGCAACTCAGCAGAGACACTTCATCCCACTACGGTTGTTAGTGTGTTCCAAATCTCAGGGATTATGTACCCCGCACGGGCGTGTGGTCTTTTTTTCTGTTACAATATGAAGCGGAAAGGAGTGAAGCTCATGTTAGATTCAATTGATAGTCATATTTTACGAAGACTGGCTCAAAACAGCCGGATATCCTATACCGATTTGGCTAAAGAGGTTGGATTGTCTGGTGTTGCCGTCAAAGAGCGCATAGACCGGCTTGTCAATCAAGGAATCATTGAACAGTTCTCCATTGTAATTAGCGCCGAAAAGCTCGGCAAAAAGATATCTGCCTATTTGGAGCTTGAAGTGGAGCCAGCACATTTGAATGAGATCATAGAGGCGTTGAAACATAACGATAAAGTTGCTGTGTTATACGAAATGACTGGTCCCTGTATCCTCCATATACATATTCTTGTCGAGAGTATTGAAGAGATGGAACAATTCATGAACGAATCCATATATTCGCTGAAAGGTATCGTCCGCGCTGAAACGCAGATTCTGATGAAACGACACAAAAATCAGGATGGATTGAATATATAAAAAAACAAGAACCGTCAGGCGTTAAGACCAACGGTTCTTGTTTTTTATATTAAGGAATTATTGCTTTATGAAATGGGTTAGTTCGTCTTGGAAAGCTTGGCTTGATAGAAATCGACGAAGTACTCGCTTACCTCTGCTGACTTCTGGGCATTTAATTGAATAGGAGCAATCAGTCTAACGGTTTCTCCATTGAATGAAGCCTTCGTTTCTCCAAGTTTCGCTGTTAGTGTATTGCCATTATACAGGATTGAAACCATTTTCGTTTTTGGCTCCCATTCAATCTTGGCACCAAATTGTTCAAAGCTGCTGCGTAATGGAGTCATATTCCGTTCAGCGTCCCCAAACAACTTCTTGTCAACAATTGCATGAACTCCCCAGTTCCCATCGACTACCTGTGTAACCCCAAAATCGGTGGTTACCGACATTAAAGAGTAAGCCTCGTCTTCGGTTAGTTCCATGCCTCTCATTAGAAAAGCCTTAGTTTTATGCGCAGCATCTTTCATCGCCTTGTCGAGGGAAGATTTATCGAAGATTTCCTTCTGGGCATCCTCACCCAGTTCTTCAAGATAGTTCGCGTAGCTGAAACCATGGACCACCCACTCGTTCTCATTTTCCAGCAATGGGAAGTTTAATGACTTTAATTTGTTATCCAGCTTATCTTTTTTATGAAGAATAATCTGAACATCTCCAGTTACTGAAGTTTCAATGGCTGTTCCATTTAATTCAGAGTCTCCTTGCCCTGCGTGTGGATCACCGATTGACAGCAGCGCTCCCGGGACAGAAACCGGATAATACATGGTTGCTCCTTCCGTAACACGCCAGTCATCGATATTTCCGCCATAATAGGAAGGTGGAACCGAATCAACGATATCCGCTTCCTTCGGAGCTACGCTCATGGTACCGAAATGGAGTCGAACAGGCACTCGAACATCTTTCAGGACATTGTGATTTTCCTTCACCGTTGTATGATCGACGACCACACCAGGATAATCTATTGTAGGATGCACATTTCCATCCGGATCGGTTTGAGGAGTCCATCTATAGCTATATAGTGCCTTAGCGTAATCCGTACCGCCTTCAGAATCCATTTCGTAAATCGTCACAACCTCACGTGTCACCGGTTCTTCTTCCATCTCTCCATATAGAAACCCCCAGTTTGCAGCCACGTTGGAACCATATGTTTTCCCTGCATATTCGCCGTTACCATTAGGACGAAGTTTCATATCCAAAATCTTCACTTCCAGTACATCTCCCGGTTCCGCTCCTTCAACCGCGATTGGGCCTGTCATGATATGTACTCCCGGACCACGATCTGCTTCCGTCTTCTCGGATTCGGTCCAATGAAAAATATCTTCGACGCCAGCGTCACCTTTGATCATTCGTTCATAGTCATCGCCGGAATGGTGAGTAATCGCATCCACCGTAACGATATCTCCGGAGTTGACGGTGAGCACTGCTTCACCCTTGCCTATATTGCCCCACCGGACATTTTCGGAATTCGCCTTCAGAACATGCGTCTTTGGCTTCACGGACGCTTGATCGATGTCAGCATTGACTACATTCACACCTGGTATTAACAGTGAACTAATGGATAAAGCAGCGAAAACCTTCCATATTAATCGATTTCCCATTCATAACTCCTCCTGTCATCTTCTCATGTCATATTAGTTAACTTGTTATGAACCGAAGTATAACAGACAATCTAAAAGTTAACAATATAAAGTTTTAATTACTTTTTGATTTATTTTCTTAATATAAATAATAGAAATATATTAGTAATATTAACTTTTACAAATCCACCCGAGATTCTATGATTTATAAAAACAATAAAGAAGCCGCCACTTGGGCGACTTCTTAAGTGTCTCATATTACTCCGTGTTCAGTTCCACCGACCACTTTTCCCCTTCTTCTAAATGAAGCAGGAATGTACCATTCTCCATGGGGAGTGGTTTATATTTCTTCTTGCCAAACTGTCTACATAAAGAGATGTCGACCCAGTCTGGGAGCTGAAGTTTCAAGAACAATCGCCGAACGGCGGCTAACTCGGCTAGAAATACTCCTGATTTGCGGTCCCATGCAAGCGACAGAACGCCTCCGGGTATACGCCAATTCTGCAGCTCCCCCCGCAGCATTCTGGCAGGAAGTGCCGGAAGCAGCTTGATCCGTTGAGGCGAGACCAGCAGCAGCATTTCCTGTACGGCATTAACCCAGCCCATATTGGCATCCAGCTGAACTGGAGCTGCATCTAATGTCAGGCAAATTCCCATACTGCGCCAATCGTTATGGAGTGTGAATCCATTAGATAGAACACAGGACCGGGCAAGATGATCCAGGCTGTCCAAAGCCCGTTCTCCGTCGCCCAGCCGGGCATAGATCGATGACATGTGAGCCAGGGACCACCCACTCTGTGCTCCAAGTTTCCGCTGGTGTACTGCTTTCTCGAAGGCTTTGAAAAGCAGTGGGTCGTCTTCCCGACTGACTTCCTGTCCTGGAAAAACAGGATATAGATGGGACAGATGACGATGATCTTGCCGATCCTCAAACGCAGGATGAAGCCATTCCTTGACAGCCCCCTCCTCATTCAACATGTAGGAAGGCAGACGTGTAAGCATATCTTCCCACTCTGGTATTTTGCTGCTATTAACACCGATTATCCGACTCGCTTGTATGGTATGCTGCAATAATTCCTTGATGATGGCGACGTCCATTGTGGCATTAATGGCTGTAGGCATGGGATGTGCGAGCTGTTTACCATCCTGAGGCATGAAATTCTGCGGTGTGTTCTCGGGTGAAACGGATGGGTATACCATATACCATCCCTCTTCGTCCAGCACCAGAAAGTCTTCATAAAACTGTAACGCCTCTCTCATAAAGGGCAGCGCCTGCTCGCGCAGAAATTGCATATCACCGGTATACCAAAAATGCTCATAATAATGTCTGGCCAGCCACCCGGCTGCTCCGGTCCAGTTCATGATGACAGGAACAACCTGATTTGGGATGCCCATGCCTGGCGTAGTTCCAGCAGGGATGTAGATCCCGCGACAGCCATAGAGCTTGCGTGCATTTTCCTTGAAGACATCCATCAAACCGGTGTAATACCGAAACAAAGACAGGTTCATGCAGGTTAAACCGCCAACAGCCGAATGCCAATACATCATCTGAACATTTTCATTAGCCATGTGATGACCCCAGATTAACCGGTAATCTCCGCCCCATAGCCCATAAAGACCAAAAGGCATATTGCCTTCCTCAGAGGTTCCGCTAATGAATAAATATCGACCGAATGCCCACATCTTGCAAATCAACCCCAAGGGAGCTTCGCCTTCATAGGCATCTAACAGAAGCTCTTCATTACTGCGCCCGTCATCAGCCGCATCATCTAGATCAAGCTCTGCGGAGTGAAAGAGGGGCTGATGTAGCTCCGTATGTCTGGATAGCATTGAATTATAATCAGTCTCCAGCCCTGCAAGCTCCTGCTTCAGTCGTAACCATTCCTCTTCCCGCTTGCCTGTAACAAACATTTTAACGAGAAAAAGCACATCGCCCGACGTTTCGAACGGGAGCTCTGCGTGAATGGCTTGTTTTCCGCTGTCATCTCGCTGATCCTTGTCTGGAATGGTACCCCCTTTTCCCGGGAAATGTAATGCTCTATGGGAAGGCATTACTCTAGCCCCAGGTTCCTCTCCCCCACGGATTAGACGCAAGACAGCACCATAATCCTGTCCATCATCATTTATGCCACCATAAAATACGTATTGCTCATCTTCATCCGTTCTGACCGTAACGGATATTTTCAGTTCCTTAAATTCTTCATCATCCCGCTCACGGTCACCCGGCGGAAATTGAAGACCCACACTTCCCGATATCACTGGCGTACTTCCTGATTCCCTAACCTGTACCGAATCGCTCGTGCTCAGTACTTCAGCGTTTATTCTGAACACCACACAATCATCTGCACGAGAGACAAAAAGACTTCTTGAAATCTTTCGTTCCCCTTCCTCCCAGCAGACATGAACTTCTCCCGTTTCCATATCCAGTTCCCTGCGATAATGGCGAAAAGCATTGTCACAATTCATGGTGAGTGTCAATTCAGCCAAAGGAAAACGGGAGGATAGTTTGGAAGCATATCCTTCTGCTTGCACGGCACGGGTCAGATGCCAGCTGGCCTTCGAAAATTCCCCAGCGTCCATAAGTCGCCGGGTCTCCTGCAATGTGTGACTGACGTCGGGGAGTTCATCCTTTCTTCCCCAATGCCATAGTTCACCATGCTGCAGTAAAATAACTTCTTGATGTATACCACCTCGCACAGAGGCACCAATTATCCCATTACCGGAAGGAAGTGCCTCCCGCCACATCCCCTTCCACCATGAAGCGGGATACTTTAGAATCATCTTGTTTTTATCGGGTCTGCCCGCTTGAGATCCGTTTAATTTCTTCACGCACCTTCTGCTCCCCGCATCTCCATTTCAATACTGGCCAGCAGGAATGGTGCTACTCCCATCTGAGCATCGCTGACGATCTGTTCGCTAATATAGTAGGCATAAGAACCGTCACGATATTTCTTTCCTCCGAGTCCAGCCCCATGACAAATGCGGTGCAGGTGTACCCCCTGTTCATCCTCCGTAACAAAGTGACTGAGAATACCGGCATACGCCAGTTCAACAACTTTGCGATCCAGTTCAGCCAAATAATGCAGACGCTGACCCTTGGCAAGGGCGTAGGTCAGCATGCAGGAAGCCGACGCTTCCAAATAGTTGCCTTCCCTGCCGTTCTGGTCCATAACTTGATACCACAGTCCGCTCTCCTGGTCCTGGGCATGGGCGATTGCATAGGCCATTCTCTCGAAGATGCCCATGATCTGACCGCGCTGAGGATGATCAATTGGAAAAAACTCCAATGCATCCACTACCGCCATCGCATACCACCCCATCGCTCTGCCCCAGACGTGGAACGATTGACCCGTGTCTTTGTCGCACCAGCGCTGTTCCCTGCTCTCATCCCATGCATGGTGCAGCAGACCGGTTCGCGGATCCCGGGTCTTCCGCTCAATCAGCAGAATTTGACGCGCGACTTCATTGAAGCTCTCAGGGTGATCAAACATATGGCCATACTCTGCCAGAAACGGAGAAGACATATAGATCCCGTCAAGCCACATCTGGAAAGGATATATTTTTTTGTGCCAGAATCCGCCCTCACTGGTTCGAGGCTGTCCTTTCAGCTGGGCGACCAGTCGCAAGATGGCTTGATGGTATTTCTCTTCCCCAGTAAGCTTCCACATAGAAAAGAGATTTTTGCCTTCATTGATCATGTCCAGGTTATAATCCTCAAGTTGATAGTTCCTGATGGTGCCGTCTTTATCGATCAGGCCATCCATATGATGGAGAACCAGTTCACTATATCGAGGTTCACTATTCCAAACGGCAGCACGTTCGAGGGCCAGAAGCGTCATTCCGGCAACGTACCCCCATTTCCCGGCAATTTTGGGGTGATTCCCATCCCGGCATTCGGAAACTAGCGTATCCGCAATTTTGGCAGACATTCTGCGATTCTGAGTAGAGACCTTTGTTAACGTTTCAACCAACGTAATCGCTCCTTTTTCGCTCGCGTATTATTGCTCAAGCCAATCCCGACTACTCAAAGTGTGAACACACGATCACCTAATCGGATCAAGTCAGGGGGTGCAGCCCCTCCCATAGAACTGACCAACTCCCATCCTGCGGAAATCCCGGATTGTTCCCGCCTTCCTCACCGCTCCATCCGGCAGCCATCATTGCTACTGCAGTTAACAGTCCACCATTCCCAGGCAGATACGCCCATAATCCTGGCCTTTGATAATTGTGTCCATTGGGCAAATAGGTGTTTTTGGTGGCATCCATCAATAAAAAGTCAACGGCCAGCTCAGGTTCTCCCAGCCTTGCCGCTGTCATCGCACACATCGGAAAGTCCCACCCCCATGCGGATTCCCAATCCCAGCATTCTTTCACTTTGAGAAGTGTATTTTTCATGATTTTGTCGTCGATCAGCGTGCCGGGAAGCAGGCCGAGCGCTCCGAGCATGGAAGGATGATCATGGTTCTTGGCAGTAAATGTGTCTGGACAATTCTCGTGCGCAAGATACACTCCATTCTCATGCACAGGACTTGCCATATGAGCCGCAACCTTTTTCCATTCCGGATTCACAGGCCGCTCCAGCCGCTCCGCCCACATAGCGGCGATTTCCAAGCCAAATTTCCAGTATTCCAGTTCATATGGCGGATTCAGACTTTCATTCATGGCATGATTCTCCTGAGCTGGAATCAACGGCGGCCCAAGTACATATGCCTCTTTTTCAGCATCCCAGTGGGCAAAGGAAACCATAAAATCAGCTGCCTCGAATACGATGTCCTTATACCGTTCCAATACAGACCTCTCAGGCCGGGCCAAGTAACACATCTCGGCAAGTGCCATCGGATGAGGCTGCTGCCAGATTAACCCTGGTGCTACTGGTGACGGGCTCTGCCCACCGTTATATCCAACCATTTTGGGCCAGCGCGCACCAGCATATCCCTGTGAACGCGCCAGTTCACGAGCCTTGGGCAAAATTTTGATATACCAATCCATACTTTTGCGAAGCAGATCTGTACGATCCCACAGGGGAAAATGTGCAGCATGCCACCAGTGCATTTCCAGGTGCATTTTACCGAACCAGCTATTATACATGTAACCCGTTTCCTGAGGCGGCATGGAGCCGCCACTGTGTACAGCACATAGGAACTGGGACAGCACAATTCGTCGCTCCAATTCTACTGCTCGGGGATCTTTACTGCCGGATAGATCCATGGCTGCTCCACTGTTCCAGAACTGCTCCCAGTAGACCGAGCTGGCGTGGAATACGGCCTCAGCTGGTTGAACTGATGGGTTCGACGCAGCAAAAGCAACACTGCAAGACCAGCTATCTGAAAGCTCCAATACTTCAGGAATAAGCGTAAACTCATGTGCTCCGGTCTGCTCCAGACGCCCCTTGTCCCAGATCCACCTCACACCATATTCGTCTTCATCCAAAATCCGTTTCAGTGAAGCTGAAACCGAATCGTTCGCCATTAGCTCGGTGCGATGTCTGCTGTCCTGTTCCCAATCGGGAAAAACGGACTTGGACCAGCTCCGATGTGTCATATCCGGACAGGGGAAAACAAGGAACAAATGCAGACGCCCCTTGCGGATTAATTCTGAATGTACACGAATGCCGATGCCATCGTTCTCCGGATCACAGGCAGTCTCCACCTGAACCCTGAACCCATCTACGGTGAACTCACTGTGAAGTGTACCTGTCCACAGATTTAATTCCTGTCGTACCGGATTCACATGTGACGTATCTGCTTCTTCTCCATCTTCTTTCAGTATGCGAAACGCGAGGCGCCCCAGTTGAAGACGATGCGGATTCTGCCGCAGCCAGTGATAGGCTTCTTCTCGGTTCTCAGGTTTCATGGGATACGCCACCTTCCGTCCATACGTTTCAAACGACTGGTAGACGATATCCTGATCGCCGAAAACCTCATGCCCTCCGGTATAATGCCACCCCCAATTGGACTGTGTGCCAAGAGGGATTTCGTATGCTTCCGGAAAGGTCTGAAGGCCGGTGAAATCAGCACTAAATGCAAATTCGCCGTTGCCGACAGACAAAGGAGACCTGGGCTCAAGCTGGGTCAATACCGGATGGTTTCGAGTGACTATCGTTTTACGGTTCATGTAAGCTGTTCCTCCTTCTCTTCATTCGAATGGGGGACTAGGATTCCAATAAGGAATCCCTGCGGGCCCGCATCATCTCCCTGTATTTCCCGGGTGTAATATCCTTGGTTTTGCGATATACACGGATAAAACTATTCTCATGCTGATACCCCACCATGGAAGCGATTTCAGATATTCTGTAGTTGGTATCCCGCAGGAGTTCACAAGCCCGGTCCATACGGAGCTTCGTAAAGTAACCAAGAATGGTGTCGTTCATTTCTTGCTTGAACAGCTGACTTGCCAAACTGGAACCGATACCCGCATGCTCAGCAATGTCCTGAATGCTAACCGGGTCTTCCAAATGGTCACTCATGAATGCAATCATCGTTTGGCAAACGATATAATCCTTCCTGAGCAGCATGCTGTCATACCATGCTGCGAGCGCTTCTGCCTCATTGCGCAGCAGTGACCACGCAGACTCCAGATTCATCGTCCGCAAACCGGAAACTCGGAACCCGCATGCTTCAGGATCCTGTTTCATGCGGATTCGTTCCAGCGTCTCCGCTACAGACTCGAGATAAGATATCGCCGAGGACGGGTGCCACCGTTCACTCTTCATGCGGCTAAATGTTTTATCCATGATCCTGATTGCCTCTTCACCAATGCCGGCTTCGATCGTTTCGGTCAATTGGGACATGAGTTCATTTTCCTCTGCACGTCCAGGTTCTTGGTGACCGGAAATGTCCTCAAACCGAATCACTTGTTCATATCCATGGTACAATCTGAAACCCAGAGCGCTGTCAGCTTCCTGCATCGCCTGTTGAAGTTCCTTGAATCCGTCGCGGTCCTCGCTTACGCCTGCGGAGACCTGGAACTTAAGCAGTTTCGGAATCATCCTCAGTGCTTCACCAATCGAATTGGCTGCATCCATATCTCTGCTGGGACCAAGCGGTTGTAACATGACTAGCAATCGATCCCTGCCGAGATCTGCAGGAATGAGACGCCACTCTCCTGACAGAAGCTCTGCAATGATATTGGCAATGGCAAATTTTAAAAGGGATTGATCCGACTTCTTAAACCTTTCACACCATGCGTGATAATCATCAATAGACAACATTGCAACGGTCAACGGACTATCACTCCATTCCTTGAAGTATCGGTTCCACTTTTCACCAATTTCCCGGTAACCCGTCATGTGTCCCGCATAGATATCGGTCAGAAATTTGGAGGATGCCTCAGGAAGTGTTTGTCTGAGATTGATGGCTTGCTGTGCATGATCTGTCAGCAGCTGTCCTGTTATTTTCTCGAGATCAATCAGCTCTGGACTGATACGTTGACGGTCATACCCGCTAAGCAGTTGTCTCATCCGTTTCACCGGTTTAAAGGCTGCCCTGTTATAAAAAGCAATCGTGGCGGCTCCTGCGGCAAGTGCCAACAGTGAAACGAAGAACACAATGTCTCTAATCTTCTGGGCATTGGACAGTAAACTTTCCTGGGAAATAATTGAAAGATAACGCCAACCTGTATACGGGGACATTGTCTGTGAAGCGAGCAGCACTTGGCCCTCGTGTTTGAACTCACCAAGCTTTTCTCCTTCCAGAGTCGCGAGGACCTGGTCCACTGCTTCCTCTCCTACTGGATAATTACCAAGATCATACAACGGCTTATTGTCGGCATCCAGAATGAAACGATGATTATCGAGATCAGAGACGGAAGTAAGAAGCATGTGCTTGAACATTTGATCCGTTTTAAAATTGATGGCAATGATCCCTCTAAGTTGACCCGCCAGCATAATCTTGCGATAAAGTGTAATCTGGGAGGCAGGAACTCCTGAACCTGCAGCAATCTCCCGCCGCTTCACCAGCATGGGACGGTCATCTAATTCAGCAGCCACATCCACCCAGCCCGAATCGGGAAAATTGACTTTGCTTGAACTATACCCCTGAGGAAAAGCGACCATGCTCTCCCTTTCCACATCATAAATGTAAGCGCTCTTAATAAAGGGAGTACTACTAGTCAAGGTTTCAAGAAACTGTACCAATTCGGTGACATTGCGGTATGACCCCTGTACCTCACTCGTGAGAAATTTATACACATGGTTATTCAGTGCAATTTTCACAGCGATCTGGTCGCTTTCCCGAATGACTTCATCAATATCATTCATGCTGATGCGCAGCATCTGGTGCTGCGGTTCACTGAGCTCCTGCTGTAATACCGACTTGGCTGAATAATACGTAGTCATGCCTACTGCGATAATAATCATGAAGACAACAATGGTCAAAATAAGCAGCAGCCGGGTCTGGGTATTGGTGAAATTGAATTTTAACCACTTCAAAAAGGAAAGGGTCACAGTTATCTCCCACCTTATGTGCAATATACCGCAATTATACAGTTTCGACCTGCCCGGTGCGACCCGGCCTTACAGCCTATTTTGACTTCTTCGAGCAGCATGATCTCACACTTGCCCGATGTTTTGGCTGTTTTCACCATCATTTAATGTAATTAAATATTCACTCACTTCTCGGATTCTGCATAGACACCATATTCCCCCATCCGCCTAGCACCGCTTCTATGGATATGGGACGATGCTCGGAGACCGAACGCCATACGGCTTCCCCCGCAGCAACGGAGTACGCTCCATCCACGGCTCCGGACAGAATCCGGAAAGGACGGTGTTGATCTTCTCCAAGAAAGATATCCTCTAGAAGTAATGGATCACCTCCACCATGTCCGCCTTCCCGATGTACGACATGTATGGTCTCTTTGGAACCAAACAGGGGGAAATAGTCGATGGTCTGAACCGGCGTCGGAAAAGGAGTACGTGCCGGCATATGGTATTCAAGTGTTTCCAGGCGCCCCTTCGTACCGTTCACAGCCAGCCGATAGCCTTCATAAGGAAGGGAAAAATTGACCGAATAACTCATGAGTGCCCCGCCACTATATCTCACAGATGCTGTATACGTATCTTCGATCTCAATGGTAGAATCAAAAATGCATTGATCCGGACGGTATGCTGTGTATGGAAAGTCCGCAGCTGCCGAGCCTAGCAGGTTCAGATGATCATCCGGAACGCGGATCTGCCGACTGCGCGGTGTCCAACGGGAGTAGTACGCACAATCTTCCGAGACATTGCACGTCCGACAATTCCGCCCATCTTCCCGTGCCGGATTCCACTCTCCATCTGCACCATAATAATTGAGCGCTCCATAAGCAAAGACTTCCACCGGCTTTTGGTTAATCCACCACTGGACCAGGTCAAAATGATGGGTGCTTTTATGAACGGACAGTCCACCCGAATAAGCCCGCTCACGATTCCAGCCCTTGAAATAGCTGGACCCGTGATGCGTATCAATATACCAGTTGAGATCGATGGAAGTGACTCGGCCAATCTTACCTTCCTGTATCATTTCCTTGATCCGCATGTGAATGGGCATATATCGATAGTTGAATGTTACGATGACTTTACCTTGACTCACCGCTTCAGCATCCAGTATTCGCCTGGCGTCCGCTCCGGTTGTCGCCATTGGTTTCTCGGTAATTACGTCCAAATCCCGCTTCAGTGCGGCGGTTATATAGTGGACATGGGTATCATCCCTGCCGGCGACAATAATGCAGTCTGGCTTGGTATCCTCCACCATGGACGCAAAATCAGAAGCTCCATACACAGGAACTTCGGAGTGATGCGGAAAGCGCGCTCGATAAGCTTCAAATCGCGCGGGATCCGTATCCAGCAGTGCCACGATCTCCGAATTGTGAGTGAACAACTCATGTATAGGTTTGGCGAACTGCCCCAAAGCTCTGCCGCTCACTCCGCATATAGCGTATCTTTTTTTCACTTCTTCACCTTCTCATACCACTCCTGGACCCGCTGGGTGACCACTTCGCCTCCTGAGGCATTCCATTTTTTCACGTATTCATCATAAGCCTCCAGAGGCAGCTCTCCGATAACAATCTTGGTCAATACTTCCTGAAACAGCTTGTGTGACTGGATATCAGGAAACCCTTCATACACGGAAGCCGGGAGACCGTCACCTGCAATTTGCCGGGCATCGGCTGTGCTCACAACAAACATGTCTTTCACCATCTGCTGTTGGTCCTCCGGATAAGTCTCTTCAATACGTTTGTTCATGTCCTCTGCAGTAGTCAGGTTCTTCATTCCCAAGGCAAGCGGTTTGTTGTCGGCAGGCGGAAGAATGACTTTTCGTCCGTCTTTGACTTCATGCTGTTCTCCTTCCAGGCCGAAACGGACAAATTCATCATTTTCAGGGTTGTAGAAGAAATCAAGCAGCTTCAATGCATTGGGCGCATTATCCTGCTTCACGGCTGGAATCATCCATTCCGGCTCACCCATGCTCTTCTGCGTCACGAACGCTTCGAAGCCTTCGGCTTTGGGCAGTGGCATCGCTGCGATATAAGCATCCGGTGCCTGTGTCAGCATAGCGTTAAGACGATCGCGAACATTCGCCGGCAAGTGGTACCAGCTGCCCACCAGGTTATTGTTAATTTTGGCTTGCCATACTTCCCCTTTGTTCAAAAACGTTTCATTATCGAGCAGTTTTTCTTCATATAACATCCGAATGAATTTAATTGCTTCTCTCATGTTATCCGTTGTCCCGGCATACTGAATCTTGCCGTTGTATTCATCCCATTCCGGATATCCTTCCCACATGGCAACTCCGTACATGGCAAATAGATGGTCCATCCACCTTCCAAATTCCCTTCCGCTTGTGGGCAGTTCATCTGCTTTGCCATTGCCGTTCGGGTCCTTGTCACGGAAGGCTTTGAGCACTTCAACATAATCGTCAACGGTTGCTGGCATTTCCATGCCTACCTTATCCAGCCAATCCTTGCGGATCAGTGGTGCCCGTTCCGGGACAAGGAATACTTTGGGGACATAATAAATTTTGCCGTCAGGAGAAGCTGAGCGAACAATATCCCAGGCTTCCTGGGGAATACTTTCCCAGACATGCGGAGCGTACTCAGGGAGCAGATCATCCAGCGGCAGCGCTCCGCCTTGTTGGATCAACGTTTGTTCAACGCCTCCGATCGGGCGCAGAATATCCGGCAGCTCATCCGAAGCGATCATCAGATTCAGATATTCCGATGGTTCCGAGCCTGGTGGCGTCGTAATCAGCTCATATTGGACACCTGTCTTATCTGCCACATATTTTACATGCGGATCATCAGCTGCGGGCATGCTCCCGATGCCCATATGACTCTTGAAAACTTTCACGATTGGGATACCGGAGTTCCCTTCAGCTGAACCGCTCCCTGAATCGCTGGTGTTGGAACTGCAGCCGGCGACTACCAGCATGGTCACACTGAGCACTATCGATACAAACTTTTGGGTCAGTCGTCTTCTCATCGAATCATCCCCTTGATCATGATTTATTCTTTCAGCGATCCAAGCAGCGAACCTTTGACAAAATATTTCTGTAAATAAGGATACACCAATATAATGGGAACGCTTGCAAAAAGAATCGTTGCTGCTTTCAATGTGGTAGTGTTGAAGTCGTAATCATCAAGGAACATATTGACCTGAGCCAGTTCTTCCGGACTGGTCAAATAGGCACGCAGTTTCATCTGAAGCGGCCATAGATCAGGATCCCGAACGAAGAGTACGGCGCGTTGGAACGTATTCCAGTATCCTACGGCATAGAACAGGCTGACTGTGGCAAGAACCGGTTTGGATAGCGGCAGATAGATCTGGAACAGGATTCGAAAATCATGGCAGCCATCAATCCGGGCAGTATCATCCAATTCCTTTGGCAAGTTCATGAAGAAGGTGCGCAAAATGACCATGTTGAACGTACCGATGACCCCCGGTATTATCAGTGCCCATATGGAATTCATCATCCCCAGCTCTCTGACCGTCAGGAAGAAGGGAATCATCGGCGCATTGAAGATCATCGTGATGACTATCCCGAGCATGACCTGTTTGCGAATTAGAAACTCTTTGCGTGATAACGGAAAGGCGGTCAGCACGGAAAAGAGCATACTCAGCGCTGTTCCAGCGACCGTTATGAATACGGTTACGCCAAACGATTGCCATAAGCCTGAGCTCTGTAAAATATGTTTCCAGGAAGCCATGGTAAAGCCGACCGGCCACAGAAAAACTTCCTTGGAATCGGCGGCAACCGGGGAACTTAAGGAAACAGCGAGCAGGTGAAGCAATGGCAGGATCATGGTTAATGCCGCAGCTGTCAAGAACACATAGTTGGCGACTTGAAAGCACTTTTCACCAAAGGTTTGCTTCATCACCACAACCCCTCTCCTGTCTTTTTGGCCAATCGATTGAAGACCCAGAGCAGGATAAACCCGATGACGGATTGGAACAGTCCAATCGCCGTGGTGACACTATACTGCCCTTGCAGAACACCTGAACGGTATACATAAGTTTCAATAATATCTCCTACCGAGTAGGTCATCGGGGTCAGCAGGTTATAAACCTGATCGAAACCAAGCTCCAGGAAATTGCCGATATTCAGCAGGAACAGAATCAGGATCGTTGGGAACAGCGCGGGCAGCGTAATATAAATCGCCTGTTTCCACTTATTAGCTCCGTCCATGACAGCAGCTTCATACTGGGTTGGATCAACGCCGCTGATGGCTGCGAGATAAATAATGGTCCCCCACCCCACTTCCTTCCATATGGAAGACAAGACAACAATTGGCCGGAAATATTGCTCCTGCTGCATGTACAGAATGGGCTCGAAGCCGAACCATCCACGGATAGCGTTTACAAAACCACCCGAGGCAAGAACTTCAAAGACGATTCCACCCACAACGACCCAGGAGAGGAAATGCGGCAAATAGAACAGACTTTGCAGGAAACGTTTGGCGAGCATCTTCCTTACCTCATTAAACAGCAGCGCAAGCAGGATGGGAGCTGGAAATCCGACGACCAGCTTGTAAAACGCAATCAGAGCTGTGTTCCGAAGTACATGATAGAAGTCCTGATACGTAAAAATAAACTTAAAATTATCCAGGCCCACCCATGGGCTGCTCCAGATCCCTTTCATAATCTGAAAATTCTGAAAGGCAATGACGCTTCCTCCCAGAGGGATATACTTAAAAATAATGTAAAACAAAATGCCGGGCAGGATCATGACATACAACATCCAATGTTTCCTCATGTTTCGCAAATATCCTTTTTTGGCACGTTTGACGACTGTAACTCCGGGTTGCCGGGCAGGTGTTTCCGTCAGTTCAGCCATACGATCTCGGGCCCCCTTTAGCATTTAATAGTGTGAATGATGAGCAGGATCCTCTGTTCACATCATATGGGCGAGCAGCATGATCAACAATCGTGCAATCGGCCAAACAATGAACCAATCGCTTACACAGCAAGTTTCTGCAGGATCGGTTCATTCGCTGGAGAATCGGTTGGTACGGGTAATATCATCAAAAAGGCCGCCATGTGGCGACCAAAGATACGCAGCAGTATGCTCTTTGTTCCGGGATTGCATTTCTTAATAGGCTGAATGTAATCAATCCTTTATCATTAGAGACCCGATGTCGTTTGGATCCTCAATCTCCTTACTCGCAATAAGAATTCCTTCCTCGTTCAATGCCTTTATGTTGAATGGAGTGCTTGCAGTCGAGGGAAGCAATACAAACCATATGTTTCTTTCAGCCCCCACCTCAACCAATTTAGCTTCAGTAGAAATCTGTGTTCCATTTTCCTTCGTTTCGACCGTTATCCGCTTGATTGCAGGGTTCAGTACATTTCCGAATATGATGGGAAAAGGAGATTCGATATGTTCCAAGCGAGGCATACTCATATAGTCCATTGCGGACGGATTCGATGAAGATTTACTAATCCCGTATCCTCCTCCCCATCCCCATTTCCAACCCAATATTCTCTTTCGTGCATACTCCATCTGAAGATTACTGGATTCCGAGCTTGCTCTTTGTGTAAATAAAATCATGCCGCCTTCCACTGGCTCTTCATGGATAATTTGTGATGATAACTGTTCTGTTCTAAACTTTTGAATCGCGCTTTCGGGAGTCTTCCCGATAGGGATGTGTATGGTCTCATCCACTCCCAACAATTTGGACATCCGTTGATCTGAGAACCCGCCAGGTCTATCGTTAAGATAGACATAAGTTAACAATGCGGAGATCAAGAGAATAACCACAGCTAAACATATCCCGATCAGCCGTTTTATTTGTAGTTTCAATATCTTCGAACCCCCTTGTTATTTAAAACAACTTATCAAAAAATAAAACCGTTCTAATATTACCATATTTAACCTCCTATTTTCTGATTTATATATAACAAAAAAACCTTCAAGAACAGTGTCTTGAAGGTTTTTCCGTTGAATATTAAAGCACTTTTTCCAAAAAGCTGATGGTGCGCTCATGCTTCGGATTACCAAATATTTCGGCAGGCGTGCCCTGCTCTACAATGTATCCGCCATCCATGAAGATTACCCGATCGGCAACTTCACGAGCAAATCCCATCTCGTGGGTAACGATCATCATCGTCATTCCTTCGCTGGCGAGGTCCTTCATTACGCCCAGCACCTCACCAACCATCTCAGGATCAAGCGCGGAAGTCGGTTCATCAAACAACATGACGTCTGGATTCATCGCAAGCGCACGGGCAATCGCCACACGCTGTTTCTGACCCCCTGAAAGTTTGTTAGGATAGCTATCCGCTTTGTCTGACAAACCTACCCGATCAAGTAAACGAAGAGCCGTTTCTCTAGCTTGCTGCTCGTTTAACTTACCAAGCTCTCTTGGTGCAAACATGATATTTTTAAGCACGCTGAAGTGAGGAAACAGGTTAAAATGCTGAAATACCATGCCGATATTTTCACGTGCTTTATTGATATTGGTTTTCGGATCATTCAGATCCTGGTCATCCACGATAACCCGGCCTGCCGTGATCTCTTCCAATTGGTTAATGCAGCGCAGAAATGTACTTTTCCCTGAACCGGACGGGCCGATGACACAGACCACTTCGCCCTCGGCGACCGTCATATCGATCCCTTTCAGAACCTGATTCGAGCCAAAACTTTTCTTCAATCCTTCAACCTTAATTTTACCCACGGCGAACCTTCACCTCCAGATGGTCAGCGATTTTAGTCAATGTGATGATGACAATCAGATACATGATCGCAACCGTTAACCAGATGTCAAAAGAGGCAAACGTTCTTGCGATGACAATTTTACCCGATTGCGTCAGCTCTACCAGACCAATAACGGACAAGATCGACGTATCTTTCAGTGTAATGACCATCTGATTAATGAATGAAGGAATCATAACCCGGATGGCCTGAGGGATAACGATCTTCATCATCGCTTTGCGATAAGGAATACCCAGTGAACGGGCAGCTTCCATCTGTCCACGATCAATCGATTGAATCCCCCCGCGAATAATTTCGGTTACGTATGCTCCGGCATTCAGACTTAGCGTCAGAATAGCTGCCAGGAACAACGGCATGGTAAAGCCAAGCGCCTGCGGAATCCCGAAATATATAAAGAAGGCAAGGACGATCAATGGAATCCCGCGGAATACATCCACAAATACCGTGGCTACACCGCGAAGGAATTTATTTTGTCCCACTTTCATAAATCCGAAGATCAGACCCAGAATAAAGGCAAAGAACAAAGAAACAATGGTGTATAAGAGCGTGTTACCCAGACCTTTAATCAGGGATGGTAGGGATTTCTGAACCAACTCCCAGCGTCCCATATTGGCAGTTGTCGAAGCATTTTCACCAACATAGGTCTCAGTAATACGTTTATACTCCCCGTTTGCCTTGATATTTGTTAGTCCATCATTGAACATTTGCAGAAGTTCCTGATTCTTGCCTTTGCTTACGGCGAACCCATAAGAGCCTCCTATTTCGGGTTCTGTAACCGTTTTAAGACCGTTATTCTGCTTTACCCCGTAAGCAAGTACAGGATAATCTTCAAAACAGGCTACGGAGTTTCCGGTTTTGACATCATCATACATTTGTGATGAATCATCAAACGGTACAATGGTAAAGCCATACTTCGAGGCAATAGACTCTGCAAAAGTATAACCCTCTGTTCCCGTTTTAACGGCAACTTTTTTGCCTCGAAGATCCTCATAACTTTTCACGGTATCGTTATTTGCGCTTACGCCCATAACTACGCCTGAATCGAAATAAGAATCTGAGAAATCGAATTTTTGTTTTCTCTCATCGGTAATACTCATCCCCGCAATAACGCCATCCACCTGGTTTGATTCCAGTGCCTGCACGGCGGCGTTAAATCCGAGCGCTTTAATTTCATATTTGAAATTTTGATCTTTGGCAATGGCATCAAGTAAATCCATGTCGATGCCAACAAAATCACCATTTACATCCTGAAACTCAAACGGAGCAAAGGTAATGTCTGTGCCGATGACATAGGTTTTACTGGTGTTGGATTCTGCATCAGCAGCCCCCGCCCAACCGGATAGTCCGGTCACCAAGAGCAGCACTAGCGAAAGTACAAAAAACGAGACCTTTGTTGTTTTCATATGTCCTCCCCTTCTCGGTCTACTACGTTACTGTGTTACATTTTTTTCAGACGTATTGCTCATTATACAGTCATAATCTTTTTGTGAAAATAAACAATTTTAAATTTTAAGTATTGATTTCTTTTCCAATGATGACGCTCACGGTGTCACTACATAAGTATGCTTTGCCTTCACTCTTTATTTACCGTTGTAAAGCGCACTCGTCATATCTTTCATTCCTTAACCCAAACCATTTTTTGGTGAAAGGTGAGTATGTGTTTTTTCATGCTGGATTCTTCCGCAATATGTTTATCATTTACAATAATCCCTCTTTCAATCAAAAATGTTTTGTCTCAACCATGTACTTATAACTGTCAACAGCCGCACCTTCCATTACCTTATTAAGCACTCGCTTGAAACATTTTTTCTTTACGTTCTCTCGATAATTGATGCTGCCGTGCCTTCCATAGAAAAGGGAGCCCCAGCACTGTTGCGAGTGCCAGCGGAACAAAGACGGAAACCCCATTCGCTGCCCCAAAATGGCCAAGAAGCAAACCTCCAAACACAGGTGCTATCACACTG
Organism: Paenibacillus sp. PvP094; assembly: GCF_040546835.1. Taxonomy (NCBI): domain Bacteria; kingdom Bacillati; phylum Bacillota; class Bacilli; order Caryophanales; family Paenibacillaceae; genus Paenibacillus; species Paenibacillus sp. PvP094. Next base: position 5,648,409 of record NZ_JBEPOM010000001.1, read on the forward strand.
CCCAAATGATTAAAGCCAATGGTTCCAAAATAGATCCCTTTGTTCTCCGGTTTAGCAATCCGGTCAATGAACAAGTCCATCATGGTAAACAGCAGCACTTCTCCAATGGTAAACAGGACGACGCTAATGAATAACAGCACCAGACCGTCCGCCCAACCGAACAGCAGCAAGCTTCCAGCGATAAGAATATTACCAAGAATAAGAGAGGAAATTGGGGAATAATGCCTGGCTGTCCGAACAATCGGGTATTGCACGAGGAGCACGGTCATGGCGTTAAGAGAGAACATGTAGGAGAAAATTCGGCTTCCGTCCTCTACATTCGGATTCAGGGTCAGATACTGAGCTAATGTTGAACCGAAATGTCCAAAGCCCAGTTCGCAGAACGTTGTTCCAATGAGGACCATCAGGAATACCCGGTCTCTGGTGGTTGTACTCAGAGCAGCCCTCAGGCTTGGTGCAAGCGTGTTGACTGGCTTAGAGAGATTGGTATGCCTAACACTAAACTGAAACAACAAGACCATGCCGTACATCACATATACCATGCCTGCTATGATAAACGGAAACGTCGATTCAGCCGATCCAAGGTAAAGTCCGATAATCGGGCCAAAAACAACACCAAGATTAACCGCAGCATAGCGCAGATTATAAACGAGCAGCTTGTGCTGTGAAGGAGTAATATCCGACAACAACGCGCGTGAAGTCGGTTCAAAAAAAGCACGGCATAAGCCATTTAGTGTGTTGGCAATGAAAAATACCCATAAATGCTGCGCCGATGAAAAGATAAAAAAAACGCCTGCCCAGCTAAACACCGAGACCAGCATAACAATTGGACGACCAATCCGATCCGAGATGTATCCTCCGTAGAAGCTAATTAGTACGCCAGCCAGCGAGCTTACTGCAACGGTTAGACCCGTTTCTGTCGGCGAAGCCTCCAATACGCGAGTTAAATAGATGGATAAGAACGGAATGCTCATGGATGTCACCAGACGTCCGAACATGGTACCGATAATGATGGTCCACGCCAAAGGGTGTATTTGCCTGAGAAGATGCTTCATAAGGTATATCTCCTATTCCGGGTGATTAAAAAAGGACTGCGCATGTCACTTTCATTAGTTATAATTGTAAGGATCAAAGGGGGAAATAAAAGTGTAAGCAATTCATTTTGCATTTCACCTTTTTTTAAAGGAGCAGACCTATGGATACATACATCACACACTACCTTCGGCTTGTCACATCAGAGCAGCTGTCGCTTAAAGTGAATGAACCTGCTGCAATAACCATAGAAAATCTCTCGACCGCGCTATTCTGTACTCCACGGAATGTCAAATTCATATTGCGTAAGCTGGAGGCAGCTGGTTTCATTGTTTGGCGGCCGGGAATCGGCAGGGGACATCATTCCAAATTGACACTTCTAAAGAGTATGGACGAAGTAATGGAAGATCACTTTCTTGGCTTAATAAGCAATGGCAAAATGAAGGAAGCTGTCGAACTCATCGGTTCGCTGGAATCTTGGGACCTGAATGGCGTGGTCAGGCAGAGATTGCTGCGTTTGTTGAACCAGCAGATGGGTTTTCACAGCCATTTGGAAACAAGCTCGGGTCAGGATGTACTTCGAATGATGCGTTCGCGCCGTCTGGGGAACCTGGATCCGGCTTCTGTCTACACGGCATTTGAGACTTATCTGCTTGGTCAGATCTGCAATACATTACTTACCTTCGATGCTCAGTCAGGAACATTTCAGCCAAGTCTTGCACATTCGTGGGAATGCAGTGAGGACCATAAGATGTGGGTCTTTTATCTGCGTAAGGGTGTCCGGTTTCATCACGGACGCATCATGACTTCAGCAGATGTGCAGTCAACGTGGCAGCGTCTGCACGAGGTCCAAAGTCCTTCGCTATGGCTGTTCCGGGATATTGAGTACACCGAATTAGATGGTGATTACTGCATTCGTTTTTATCTCCATCGGCCCAATCGTTTTTTTCTGCACCTGTTCAGCTGCATTCCCATGACGATTCTCCCCTATGATGTTGACCATTCCAAACAACTGATCGGTACAGGTCCATTCCAGATTAGTGAACTAAATAATGAAGTGCTCGTACTTCGTGCATTTGACAGCTATTATGGGCTCCGTCCCCTCCTCGATCAGGTATATATCTGGTTTGTACCGGACTTGGGCAGCGAGCACCGGTATTACGAATTGCAAGGAACCGATCGCTTGAAGAAGTCTTCAAACGACGAAACGACAAAAGATATTGACTATCCTGCACTCGGATGCCAGTATTTGCTGTTTAACTTCCAGAAGCCTGGCATTCACCATCATCCCCATTTTCGGCAAGCACTGAGAATGGTGTATGACTCTGCTGCTCTGGTCGCTGAACTGGGAGAGAATCTGATTACACCCGCTAGCAGCTTTCTCCCATGGAGAAGTGCGCAGCAGCACTGGTCCGAAGCATCGCTTGATCATGCACATGAATTGCTGGACAGCAGCGGTTATCAGGGCGAAACCTTGATTCTGTCTTGTACCGTTAACAAGGATATGCGTGTTGCACATTGGATACAGCAACGTGCAGCAGCAATTGGACTGCACATTGAGATGGCTGCTTCCATCGACAACCTCCAGCCTCAAGAGACATCATTTGCGGATTTGATCATGGCGGAGGAGATTCTGGAGCAGGATTGGCAGTACGGCATGATTCATTATTTCAAGACGTCGTCCAATCAGTTCAATGCCTGCATGTCACCTGAGCAGATGTGCATATTGGATGATAAGCTGGAGCCTTTTGCACAGTTGGATGAACCTGATCGGATAAGCCTGCTGAATGAAACAGAGGATATCTTACGCCGTAATTGCTGGATATTGCACGGAGCCCATGTGAACAAAAGGGCTCAGCTTAATCAGAGCCTTTCGGGCCTGCAGACGTCGGACTTCGGTTTTATGGACATTTCTAAGATATGGATTAAGCAGTAAAATAAAAAGAGGACTTCCGTCCAATGACGGAAATCCTTTTTTATTGTTATCTTCTCATCTGTTCTGGAACAATTCGAACCTAAGCTATATAAGAAATGGATCTACCCACCACCATCATTCAATCGGCTGCAAAGCTTGCTCTACGTCCTTTCTTAGCCACAGTTCCCGGAATGGTTCACAGTTCTGAATCAATTTATCGAAAGGTCCGTGACCTGCAATTTTTCCTTGGTCCATAACCACGATCTGATCAACCTGCCGGATGAAGTTCAATCGATGTGCGACAATAATGACCGTTTTGCCGCTGAACTCTTTCAGGATCGTCTCCATGATGCTTTTCTCAGTAATATTGTCCAGAGCCGACACTGGTTCGTCCAGAATCAACACGTTTCTGCGCTGTAACAGGATTCGGGCGAAGGCAAGCCGCTGACGTTCCCCGCCGGACAACTTCAACCCTCTCTCGCCAACAAGCGTGTTTGATCCGTCCGGCCATTTTAGAATTGTATTTTTCAGATGAACTTTATCCAACAAATCGTAGAGAACTTCATCCGAAACCGATTGATCAAAACAAATATTGTCCCGGATGGTCGCATCGAAGATTGGCGTCTCCTGTGATAAGTATGAGATATGGTCATAGTAGCTATTCAACTTCAGCTCGTCGATATCCACGCCATCCACCAGCAGCTTGCCGCTGTTCTTTTTTAACAGTCCGGTTAACAGCTTGATCAACGTTGATTTTCCGCTCCCACTCATGCCAACCAATGCTACGGAAGACCCTTGAGGAATGGTCAGCGAGATATCATGTAAGATACTATCCCCACCATAACCGAATGACACGTCGCGAAACTCCATCTTCCCCTTGAGCCCCATCACTTCATGACCACGATCCAAGTTGCGGTCCTCCGGAGCTTGAAGGAACGCTTCAAACCGCTTATAGGTCACTTGATTCAGCCGATAATCCACGAACAGCACATTGAATATGGCGATAGGTGAGTAAATCTTCTCTATAAAAAGAAACAATGCCACAATAACGCCAATGGAGGAGTCTCCTGTAATAACACTGTTAACCCCAAAGAACAGGATGACAAGCTTAATGACGGTGATAAACACCTCAAATATCGCAAAAAAAGCTTCATGAATCATCCGCAGCTGCGCGCTTTTGTTAATCATTAGCCGTGCTGATGCGCTGAGTTTCGCCATTTCCTTCTCATATCGCTTGTTTGTCCGAAATACAACCAGTTCCATGAATCCGCGTATAGAGTATCTGGAAATGGACTCCTGTTCGTTCAATATCGTTGATTTCATTCGGTACAGAAATTTCAAGATCAGGTTCGTTACTCCAAAAACGACGACATAACCAGCCGCAATAATAATCATAATCCGTGGATCGTAGAAGCTGATAAATAGCAGACTGAACAAAATCGTTGGCAGCAGTTCATGCAATGTTTTGAGGTAAAAACCATAAATGATCTCATTTCCTGCCTCTGCACCATTTTCGATGACTTTGATCATTTGTCCAGTTCCCACGTTTTGATATGCCTGATAATCGATTTTTGCTATTTTGGCTAGTGCCATGATCTTCAATTGCTCAGTCAACCGCTTGGACAGATAAACACTTGGATACTCATCCACGTAATTCAGAATGACAGTCCCCACCAGAAGTGCTCCGTAGATCATGATCAAATGGATCATCTCGTCCATCCGATTAACCAAAATTGCCGTATCCAATATCTTCTGGAAGAGGAATATCCCCAGGCTGCTGAATAGCTGAATGGCCCAGCCTAAGGCAATGTATAGGAAAATCCACCATTTTAATTGGAATAAACATTGTTTTAACACCGTTCTCCTGCCCCTTTATCTTTTAAAATGAGAAAAAGGCCAGGACGAGTTCAGTCACGGACCTGTGCAAGTCCTTCTCTATGAGAAGGTCATTGTAGGTTCCATAGATCTGATGTGTCCTGGCCTGCGAACAAAATGATTGCCTGGGCACCATCCAAAGTTTCCAGTTTCATGCGATCAAATGGGCAGACGTCCCCCTTGATAGCCGGTACGCGTTTTGATCCGGCCCGAAAACTAGTTACTTCGAACGATACGGTAAGACATTCATTTCACCTCAATTCAAAAGATATGGTCTAGTATAGCCGCTCATCTCCCTAAGAATCAACCAATGATTTCAAGTGAATCTTGCATGACTTATATTAAAACTTGCAACCCAACAAGGGAACAAGCTATGATCATGAGAGAATGAAAACCTATGTATATTTTCTGGAAACAACGTCAAGGAGGAGAAGATGGAAGACATTATTTTGTGGTTGAAGTATTTGTTCTTGGGTGTGGTCCAAGGAGTAACGGAGCCAATCCCAGTTTCTTCTAGCGGACACCTGATCATTGCACAGCGGCTGATGGGCATGAAACAAAACGGATTATCGTTTGAAATTCTAACCAACACAGCTTCACTAATAGCTATTGTTTTTATCTTTCGTGAAGATATCAAAAAGCTGATGGTTGGCGCAGTTCAATACCTTCGTACACGTGACCAACAATACAGGGCAGAATTTATGTTTGTGTTATACATTGTTATCGGCACGATTCCTGCAGCACTCGCTGCAGTGCTGTTCAAGGATCGTATTGAAGAAGTATTCGCTTCCGTACATACCGTTTCCATTGCTCTATTAGTTACCGGTGTTGCCTTATGGCTCATTCGCAATCTGCGCGGCCGTAAACGTGATGGAGATCTGTCTACCAAAGATGCGATTCTCGTTGGATTGGCTCAAGCCGTAGCCCTGATTCCGGGGATCAGCCGTTCCGGAGCAACCGTAATAGCTTCCATAGCGGTCGGCATGAAGCAGGAAACGGCCCTGAGATTCTCCTTTATGCTCTATATCCCAATTAGCTTGGGTGGTCTGGTCTTGGGAGCATCCGACATCGCAAACGATCCCAATCGGTCAGAGCTTGCCATTCCTTATCTGATTGCCTTCATAACGACACTCGTAGTCACGTATTTCTCAATGAGATGGTTCATGGGCATTATGGCCAAAGGAAATTTGAAATATTTCTCGTACTACTGTTTTATTGCGGGAACATTATTGCTTATCTTTTTGTAACTTTAAGATCTGTACCCTACAAAGGAACATCTGGCGTTCAGCCGGGTGTTCTTTTGTATAGATCACCTCGGATCAAAAACTGCTTAAGTTAATATCTAATATTTAAGTATATGAACAAAGCGCATGACAAACCCCATAGTAGACATGAGCATGTCCTCTATGGGGTCTGGTTCTACACGTTACAGATTAGTGCTGCAAGTTTCCACCTATTTGTGATGCAATCATGGATGGCGCGAACCCGTTCAGCATTTGCTGCATGTCCTGCTGAGGCAGTTGCGGCACCTGATAGAAACCATTTTTATTCTGATAAATGGAGATCTCATATGCCATCTCGATACAGTTTGGCAGCGAATCTGCCAGTACACGACGCACCACCGGGTTTGTCGATTCAAGCGCAGCCGTTGTTTTCATTACTGCTCCCGATTTCACTGCATTCAACATGCTCAAAGAGATGCTTTGATCACAAATTTCAGTTGCAGAGAGCATTGGCTTCTTCGGTTGGCTTGGTTTCATGCCATATGTGAAGTCGTTGTCTTGTGACATCTTATAGCTTTGCGTCGGTTTGGATGGATCTTGTCCTGTTCTGAAGCATTCCAGCGTTATGTTGTATTCTTCGGACATGAATTGCTTTTGACGCAGCAAAATATCGCGCAGTTCCGGATCTTGGACATGTTGACTCAGCATCGTATAGGTATTTAACGTATTGATGGCTCCAGCAAGCACCTCATGGACATCAAACATCTCATGACCGCCATGGTTGAGTTGTGGTGGGATCGTTCCTGTTTCAATGTTTTGATGATTTTGCAATTGCATGTTGAATTACCTCCAATTAATCTGTTATTTTTGGCTGTCCCATTACGCAGACTAATGTATTATGAAGTTTCGTTCCTCAAGATATTCGGCATAATTTTTGGTTAATGTGTGCGGCAAAAAAAGAAAGACCGTCACAAGAGACGGTCTTTCCTATATCCATTTTATTTAAACAACAGCTGATTCAATGCATTAACAGTCATCTCGTGCGTCGGGTGAAAATCATCACTTTCCATATATTGCAGCAGACTGTGAATAAATTGTCGCCCTTCGATCTGACTAAGCAGCTGTTCATAATCCAGTGCCCCAACTAACACTTTGCCGCTGCCTACTTTGCACTCAAATAACAGTCCGAGCTTATGATTACGCTCAAAGTTATCGATCGTTTGCACAATCGGCTGTAAATCAGCCGGAAGGTCGTCCAAAATGATGGAGCTTGAATGGGTGACAATATTCCACCATGGGTAAGTGGAGTGCATCTCGCTCGGGAAATGCTGAAGAGCCGGATGATCATTCTGAATCAGCAAACCAAGCGTACCCACCGGAACAGGTTTATTCATGCTTTCCGAGATGGACCGGAACATGGGATAACACCAGAAATCAGTACTATATAAGCCCTCAATAGCGTTGCTAACCTGTCCGGGAGAAGCCAGCAGAAGAACTGAGCCTCCCTCTTCCAACCTCTGCAGCGCTGCATCTGTCAGCTCCTTGTACACAGGCGCATCAGCAAACTGACGATCCTCTTGCTCAGGGTAGACCCAAATGTTATAGGATTTATAAATGTCCGTATTCGATATGGACAACTTTAACGTTACCTGAGTCATATTCTCTACACTTGGCAGAGTTACTTGGATGTTCCCAAGCTTCTGGTAAGGCTTCATGTGATCCTCGGTAATGAGCTGTTCTCCTTCGGATATAACGTTGGTTCCTTGAGTACATTCCCATCGCAACGATTCCCCTTTCAGAGGGACCGGACGATAGTAACTCAATTCTACCGAAGCGTTGAATGTCTCACGAGCAGCATAGTTATACTTCTCAAAGCGAGCCAAAAGGACAGCATCCGAGCAGAAGGTTCGCCATTCTTCCGCACTAATTAAACCTTTCGAGTCCATAAATGCGTCCAATATGCCAACAAGAGCCGTCCCTTGTCCGCTAAAGTCCTGCAAATCAAGCAGTTGAAAGCCTGCAAGTCGCTCGGATCGGAAAGCTGCCTCAAGCTCTTCCTTGTAACAATCTACGGCCAATTGACCTGAGGCACGGAAGAATGATTCAGCGAGATGCCCCATGCCCTTGGCCTGTAATCGTTCTCGAAAGATTTCAAAGTTATGTGCTTTGATCGAGCCTGTATACTTTTCAATCTCCGCAAAATCCGGATACATGGCATACTGTCCAATCTCGTGAGAGACTACAGGAAGATGCGGAATAAGCTCCTTGTCCGTTGCAGCCGCTTTCACGGTTTTGGAGACTGTTCCGTATTGGATCTGAATCTCCTGTTCCTGCGAATGGGAATCCTCTAGTCCAGAGTGCTGCTGAGGGTAGATGTGCTCATCATAATCCTTCATTGTACCAGGCAGATCGGTTTGAACATGACCCAGCGGAGCGTCACACATCGCATAGGAACCTCTGATCAAGCGGTCGCGGGAGAACCGCACACCACTGAAGAAATCTTCTTCCTCCAGAATAACCGGGGTAAACTGAAAATTGTTGGAGCCTTGCGTGTATAGATGGCGCTGATCATATGCTTTATAGTCTTTCAGAATGGCACTTAGCTTTTCCTTGCTCCCCCACAACTCATTCCCCAGTGACATCATGACAAATGAAGGATGATTCCCGAAGCTGCGCAGAATGGCGAAGCCTTCCTCAATCAAATAATCCTGTTCTGCCTGGTTATGGTTCGCATCGCTCTCATCCGTAATCGTTCCCCAAAATGGCAGCTCGGGTTCCATGTAGATTCCCAGCAGATCGGCTGCAACAAATGCTGCTTCAGGTGGACAACAGGTATGGAAACGATAATGATTAATACCGTAGGATTTCGAAATGCCGAGGATTCTCACCCACTCGTTTACGTCCGTTGGTGCATAGCCCGTTAACGGGAAGATCAATCCATCATGCTTGCCTCGTAAAAAGGTGGGCCGATTATTTATTGTAAACTTGTCTCCACTCGCCTTGAAATCCCGCAGTCCAATTACGATGTCACGATCATCGATGATTCTCCCGCTCTCTTCTCGCAGCGTGATGGCAATCTTATATAAATGAGGTGCATCGTCACTCCATAAGAGCGCTTTATCTCCCAACGCATAAGAGATACTCATCTCGTTAAGATTAACCGGGTACAAACGCTCGGCAACTTCATGTACGGCCTCTACTAGGCCAGAAGTTTGTCCATCAATGGCGAAACTTATGGCAGACACGGCGATTTGGTTGTTCTGCAGCTCTCCATCCAATTTCACCGAAAGCGTTATCGATTTATGCATCGCATCGGTGTAAATTTGCACATCACTCATACGTGCTTCATTACTGAATTTCAATTCCAGTTTGCCCGTAATGCCGTTCCAGTTCGTCTGTGTATCCTTGGAGGTCATATGCCCGCCTTTGGTTGGGTAGCTCGTGTTGTCCACCTTGATCCTAACGGTATGTGTACCGGCAGAGAGCCCTTCCTTAAGCACATACTCATGGGGCGTATTGAGACTGTTACGTGTACCTAGTGGAATATCATCAACCCAGACTGTTGTAACCCGTGTTCGCTCCAGATGCAGACAGCAGTACTTTCCTTCCAATTCCTCCGGAACCTCGAACTCCCGCTCCAGCCAGAGCCAACCCTCGAAAGCGTATTCGTCTGTGAGCGCCCCAACCTCAGCCAGCTCGTTTCTCTTTCCCTTTCTGGCATGGGACGTTGTATTTGGCATGGTAATCGTGTCGTCATACGGAAAATTAATTCCCAGCTTGTTCTCGTCAAGCTGCATTCTCCAGACTCCTTGCAAGTTAATAATGGGCAACATGATTTCAACTCCTAATTATGGGTTAACCGCACTTGTCTATCATTGTATCAGAGAATGGATTACCTATCTGTGAAATTTAAATAGAAGGATCGTTCTGTTACACAAAAAAACCTGACCCCAGGTAAATAACCGTGCAGGGTCAGGCTGACTATCAACGAATATTTAGTTTTCGTCCAGAAGACTTAAGATTAATTTGACCGATTCAGCCCGCGTTGCCGTTTGCAATGGTGCAAATCGATTACCGCCTATACCGTCAATCAAGCCGGCATCAACCATGGAAGCCACGTACGGCGCTGCCCATGCAGGAATCTGATTCCGGTCTTCAAAAGAAAGCGAAGCCTTGGAGCCTTCCGGTGTGCTGCTTGCACGAGCAATCATGGTTACCATTTCAGCACGGTTCAGTGGTTTATTCGGCTTAAAGGAGCCATCCGTGTACCCACTGATAATGCCTGCTGAAGCTGCTTCCACAATGTATGGAGCAGACCAGATTGGAATTTGTTTTGCATCGGTATACGTGGTTACCGTGCTGCTTGTATTCAGTTTCATGGCTCTGCCCAGCATGGTAATGAACTCCGCCCGGGTTACTTTTTGATTCGGACGGAAGGTTCCATCGCCATAGCCTTGTACAAACCCTGCAGTCAAAGCTTGATCGATGAGCGACTTCGCCCAGTGTCCTTCCGTATCTTTCAGCTGTGGCGGATTTCCATTGCTGCCGCCAACAGTTCCAGTGCCAGGTTGATTAGGATTACTGGTGTCCGGCTTGCTTCCCTGCTCTGTTCCTGGCTGCGATGTTTCAGAACCCGTTCCAGGAGTTGGGGTAGTGGTTCCAGACCCGCCATTGTTTCCAGAACCGCCACCTGAGCCAGGGTTGGATGTACCCGGTCCTGGGTTCGGCGTTTCCGTATTCGACTTCTTGATCATGCCAAATTGATCAATAATAAACGGTTTTGCATCATTAATATTCTGATCAATCTCGTACGTTACCGCTGTAAGCTTGTTCCCGTCGATGGTGATGCCCACAAAGTTTTGAACCTGCCCGCGTTTCGGACGACGATCGTCATTTGGATCTGGTCCATACTTTGCAGCATGATTTTCTTCTGCCAACTCAAACAAGCTGTAATACGCATCCCCAAGAACAGGATCCTGATTTTTGTAGTACACTTTCGGTCCGGCTGTTGCTGGAATTAGATAAATGGTGCCATCCGGGTTCACCGCGTATTCAATCTTCTTACCGTTCAATATTTCCGTAATCTTGACAGCATCTTTCGCTTTCCCGGTCTTATCGATTGGTTTGGTACGGGCGTAAATATGATCATGTCCCTGTAACACAAAGTCGATATCCAGTTCTGCCATCAGCGGAGCGATTTTGTTACGAACTCCGTTTGGTCCGATAATATCCGAATCTGTCGCATGATTGGACGTTGTATAAGGACCTTTATGAATATTAACGATGATCCAATCTGCTCCGTTTTTGCGAGCTTCATTTACATCGTCCTGCAGCCACTGGACCTGTTCTGCCGAGAAATTGTTATACTCTTCTGAATCCTCGTTTGAATTCAGCACCACAAAGTGTGCGTTACTGTAATCGTACGAATAATAAGCCCCTGTTTCTGTTGCCGAGTTCTCCGGTACATCCAGGTTGAAATGATCGATAAAAGCGAAGTTTTCATCTTCATGATTACCCGCCGATGGAACGATTGTTGTATTCAGAAGGCTTGATTGAGAATGACCAAGAAGCCAGTTCCATTGCTCTTCTTTAACACCTTTATCAACAATATCTCCATTGTGCACCACAAATTGTGCATTCGGAATGGTAGCTAGAGCCTTGTCCAGTGTCTCGGAGGAAAGGATCGCTTCATCCTCTTCCTTCGCCTGCGTATCGGCCAGATCAATAAATGTAAAGGCTCCTGTCTTCGGCGCTGTACGGAACGTGCCCGTCTTGCTCCACGTATTGCTGGAAGCTTCGCCCACTCTGAAGGAATATAGCGTATCTGGCTTCAGATTTGTTGCTTCCGCTTTGTGTACAACTTCAGTAGGCGAATTGACGGAGCGGTCGGAACGTCCTTCATAAGAGATTGCACTGGAGAAGTCAGCGATATTTGCTGTTTTTTCTACGACCTGAAGGTCACTTCCTGTGACTTGTTCGGATGTGTACCAGGCAAATCCTTTGCTAGTGGTTGGATCTCCATTAAACGTAACCGTAACCTTGCTCACTTGCTCATCATTGGATTGTGTGTCCTTGGTAATTCCGAATGTATCAATGACAAAAGGTTCAGCATTATTTTGGTGTTGATCGATTTCATAAACGATTGCTGTAAGTTTGCCGCCATCAACAGTCAGTGAGGTGAAATTCTGCACCTGACCTCTGGCTGCGCTCGTTGTATCTCCATACACGCGGGCATGATTCTCTTCTGCTCGATCAAAAAGGTTAAAGTAAGCTTCACCCAGTTCAGGTTTCGTATTTTTGAAGTATACCTTGGCTCCTGCCGTACCTGGAATCATATAGATGGTTCCGTCCGGATTAACCGTGTATTCAATGCTTTGTCCTTTAAATGATTCCTCAATTTTGGAAGCTTCTTCTGCTGTTCCATCCTGCTTAATCGGCTTGGTCCGAGCATAGATGTGATCATGTCCTTGAAGAACAAGATCGATGCCAAGCTCATTCATGAGCGGGGCAATTTTATTTCTAATCCCGTTCTCACCGATGATATCATTGTCGGTCGCATGATTGGACGTTGTATACGGTCCTTTGTGGATATTAACGATGATCCACTCAGCTCCAGCAGATTTGGCTTGCTCCACATCCTGCTTCATCCACTCCACTTGTGCGTTCGAGAAGTTCGCATAATCCGTCGAATTTTCATTGGAGTTCAGTACGATAAAATGTGCATTGCTGTAATCATAGGAATAATAAGCACCTGTGATCGTCGCCGCATTCTCCGGCTGTTTTACATTAAAATGATCATAGAATGCATAATTTTTGTTCTCATGGTTGCCTGCGGAAGGTACAATTGTCGTTCTCATCAAATCCTCTTGAGAATAACCAAGCAGCCAGTTCCATTCTTGTTCCGAGGTCCCATTCTCGACAACATCCCCGTTGTGAACGACAAACTCTGCATCCGGAACGGTAGCGAGTGCCTTCGACAGCGTAGCCGCGGATAAACGGGCCTCTTCCTCATCCTTCGCTTGCGTATCCGTTAAGTCAACAAAGGTAAATGCTCCGTCAATCGGAGCTGTTTTGAACTCCCCTGTTTCACTCCAGAGGCCTAGTCTCTCGTCACCTACGCGATAGTAGTATGAAGTATTTGCTTCAAGTCCTGTAGCTTCTGCTTTATGAACCATTTCTCCCGGAGAGTTTCTGGAGATTATAGCTTCACCATTAAACGTTTGTCCCGCGCTGAAATCAGGAGGTCCATCCTGTTTCTTGACCACTTGCACATGACTATTGGTCGAAGCAAGCGGAGTATACCAGGTAAATCCCTTACTTGATTTAGCATCACCATAGAACGTCGCTGTTACTTTGCTAATATCGATTGTCGGTGCCTCAGCTAACGCTCTCAGCTCCATATCAAAGTACAGATCCGAGCTTCCATCGCTTTGCTGATGGACCTCTACTGCAATGATATTCTCCCCGTCATGCAGGAGCGTTTGAAGCGGTTCAGTCAGATCCACATCGGTATACATGACCGGCTGATCCATAGAAGATGTTGCTTTGGTAGAATAGTTTATCTCACCATCTGGCATGCCGAATCTGCGAACTTCCGTGCCATTAACATACAGAACAGCACCGTCGTCAATGCCGAAGGTACCCAGAATTTGACCATAATTTTGGATTTGCTCCTGGTTAACTGTCAGCGTTGTCCGAAAATATGTAGTGCGGTGTTTCAGACTTTTGATACCACCGTAGTCCACTTCCGTCTGAAGCGGTCCGAAATATGTCGTTGATATGCCGCTACCATTGTCTTTGTAACCAAAAGGAGCATTGTCTACTGCCCATGTATTGTCTTCATAGACAGCCTGCCATACCGATTTTAAATCCTGACCTTGATCAAAATACTTCCACGTTGAATTTTTGCTAAGCAAGATGTCTGCTTGAGGTTCAACCGTCTCCGCTGCTTTAACTACTGGTGCTGAGCCCAGTCCCCCAAACCATCCAATAACCAGTGCGACTGATAGCAGAATGGCCAGAACCTTTTTGTACAATGGGTTAATCATCATGTTCTCCTCTCAATAAGCAATAATGTGCATCTAGCGCTATTTCATACATGATTACTAGATTAGCCAGCTATTATCATACGAGAGGAACATGTTGATTTTTGCATGTTTATGTAAATTACATGTAAATATATTCATATTTTCTTGAGAGCTATGGTCGCCATTTCTGCCAGAGACCGTCAGGGATATGCTGCAGGATTGAATACAACCTATTCCAGCATAGGGAACATTTCTGAACCCCTGTTTGCTGGACTACTGTTTGACAAACACATTCATATTCCTTATAGTGTTGGTGCACTTATTCTTGGGCTCGTCCTTGTCCTGACGATGCAAAAAAAAACCATGTGAAGGAACAGGTTATCTCCTATGACTGAGAACTGGCACCAAAATTTTAAAAACAAAAACCGGGAAGCTCTGATTGCAGCAGCCAAAGAATTATGCATGAAGGAGAGCTTCCTTAATGTGAATATCAAAGATATATGCAGCGAAGCGGGAATAAGCCGTGTTACCTTTTACAAGCACTTTCAATCCATGAACGAACTGATTCTGGCGGTCCAAGTGGAGATTCTGGAGAGTATGACCGGATACGTGAAGAATGCTGCTTCACCAGGAATGAGCGGCAAAGAGATGCTTGCTTCCATGCTTGAAGCCTGGGTAAATTACGCCTCCACTCATCTCGGTTATATCAAATTCGTATTATTATTCGACCTACATTATGAAGCCTATAATTCAGGCCAAGAATTGAAAGAACAATACAATCTGTTTATCAAACGTAAAAAGGAACAACATTTCCTGTTAGATGCTCTGGAGACCGGATATAAAGATGGTACGTTGAAGCCTGATCCTGATCCCCTTAACTCAGCCCATTTTATCTTTGTATCCATGATGAGTATGCTGCAGAAAATGAGTCTGGCTTCAGAAGAAGATCACGTTACCGTTCAAAGCGATCTGAAATTCGCCAAACGATTCGTTGAGATGCTGGTACAGCATTTGAGTAACTGAAAAATTCAGAAATCCCTGTTAAGACCAATCCAACCGGATTAGGTCTTTTTTGTTTGTATAGCCTCCATTCTACCAAATTACCCCATTTACAGATCGTTCAGTTGAAACCGATTTATATCAGAGTCTTCGCTGTTTTCTGAGCAGCTCATGTTCACATATGTCAATCTAAATCTAGGACTGATCTTCATTTCTTCCTGACAATTTACGATAAATAGTATGGGGTTATACGAAAAACCCGTTGTTTTAACTACTTCCAAGGGGGAACAGAACGTGAGACAGACTCGCAAGAAAAAGATGGATTTAAGACTCAAACTATATTTAATCATTCTGGTGCCATTACTGGCCATGGGCGGTCTCATCATGTGGGCGACCATCCACTCCAGTGAAAATGCATCTGTAATGACCATGCAGCATAAGAATCAGCAGTTAGCAGTAAACACCGCCACCCTGCTGGGACAGGAAGTGGAATTGATCAAGACATTATCCTCTACGGCTTCGGAGGAAAGCGATGAATACAAAAGTCTAAGAGACGAACTCGCGAAAGTCCGGCTTCAATCGGGAGCCCTCTATGTATATATGTATAACAAAACGTCAGACGGGTGGATTTATACGGTAGATGGAGCAGATTGGGACGATTCAGAATATAGCCCTTATGGAACGGCAATGGAATTCAACCCCCAGATTCAGGAACGCTTGCTAAGCGGTGAAGTCGTTACTACAGGCATTGTGGACGATCCAACCTGGGGACAGCTTCTCTCCTCCTTTACACCAATCAAGGATTCACAAGGTGAAGTTATTAGCTATCTGGGTATTGATATTTCTGCTGCAGCAGTGAATCAAGTATCCACTGAATCGGTGAATAATGCGTATCGGACCATTATTCCGATTTTTGTGGTTGTACTGATTATATCGCTGTTCATGATGCTATTGGTGGTAAGAGGCATCCTCAGACAAGTGCGCGATATCAAGTCCAGCCTTGAACAGGTCGCGGATGGGAATCTCAGAGTTGTATCCACACATCTGACCAACGATCAGCTCGGTGACATCAGTGATCTTATTAACGTCATGGCTTCGCAATTGACGAACATATTGATGGGAATACAGCAAGGGTCGAATACGCTGCAGCAGTCCTCGGCAAGTATTGCAGAAACCGCTCAGACAAACCAGCGCCAAACCGAAGAACTCTCCAGAGCAATTGAGGAAATCGCCATAGGCTCCATGAAGCAGGCGGAAGAGACAGAACACTCTGTCCAGCATTCGGAGAACCTCGGCAAGATTATGGATGAAGTAGGTTCATACGTGCAGCAGTTCACCCATACTTCTGAGCAGCTATCTGCCGTGCAAGTACAAGTTACACGCGAACATGAGGTTCTGCTTGAAAAGGGTCGGGAGAATGCCAAGCGGGTTGAGCAGCAGCAGGAAATTTCCAGGTCTTTAACCACTCAATCGGAGCTAGCTTCTTCCATTAGTGGACAAATTCATAATATCCTGAAACAAACCCAGATATTATCGCTGAATGCTTCCATCGAGGCTGCCCGTGCTGGTGAGGCAGGTAAAGGTTTTGCCGTCGTTGCTGGAGAAATGGGACAGCTCGCTCAGCAATCTGAACGTTCCATCCAGGAGATTGATGGGATTCTGAGTTCATTTGTACAAGAAATCCAACGGATGGGCAGTCATTTTGAAGCGAATATGGTAGCGGTCAAAGAGCAGGAAGAACAGATTGCTGATTGCCTTCAGGCGTTCAGACAGGTTAGCCAATTATCGACTGAAGTGCACGAGCTTGCTCAGCGTTTGGAGAACCGTACGATGAATATGCATTCCATTCGTCAGGAAGTGGAACAGCACCTAAGCTATATCGCTTCTGCAACCGAGGAAACTTCGGCCATGGCTGAAGAAGTTACGGCCAGTGCCGAGGAGCAGCAGCGATCCGCGAGCGAACTGTCGAACATTTCCGGGCAGCTCGCTGGGCTTGCGAGCAACCTCAAATCATATTCCGATCAATTTCAGATTGAAGTCACGAAAGCTGATTCAAAATAATAAAAAACCCCGTTACCTGATGAATCAGGCGGCGGGGTTTTCTTAATATCATTTGATCAAATGTTTATAAATCCTTTCTCGCAAACAAATGAGTGGTTAAAACATAGGATGCACCGAAGATTAATAGTATCCCAATCGATATCATGGCTATAAGTTGCCCATCTAAACCCTTCTCACTGACCATGGTCATAAGTACTGCAAAAGGCTGCGCGAGAAGAATAAGTGCAACCATGAATATGCCATTGATTATTCCGGCTCCCTTTTTACTAAGTGCATAAAAGAGCGGCATATAGATGGATACCAGCACCATTACCATGCCTATGGAAACCATGATGTCCATGAGGCTGTAGCTTGGCTTGTTTAACTCAGGGAAATTCAAGTCAACCAGCCAGTGAATTCCGAACGAGGCGAACACGCCAAACAAGGTATACAGGATCGCCGATACATACTTGGCTTGCACGATTTTTTTGCGGCTGACCGGTAGGGTAACCAGGAAATTATGATTATGGTTTTTGATATCGATCATGGTTGCCAGGATTACCGAACCAAATGCGGTGTAGATCCCCACAAAATACATCGACATTTCACTCTTAGGTATAAAGGCCAAGCTAAACACAACAAGATATAATCCTATTGTCCATAATGAACTTCTTAATGCTATGAAGTCTTTGCGAAGCAGGTTAAGCATGTTTTCGTCCCCCTTTTGCCGTAAAGTAGATCAGATCCTCCAAGGTTGGTCTTTGCAAAAGGGCAAAGCTTCCAAACAACCGTGCGGCCTCTTCCCTATTGTCTGCCAGTGCCTCAAAACCAACATCTGTCTCGCGAATTCCGATAAATTGATTCCGGGTATCCCCATCTAACAGCTCCATATCTCCTTTAACGATCGTATATCTCTCAAGTACATCATCTTTCGTTTCGTTAAAAACAAGTTTTCCCTGATTGACGAATGCAATATAGTCCGCTATGCGCTCCAGATCCGTCGTGATATGCGTTGAGAAAATAATGGATCTTGTCTCATCCTGTATCAAATCCGAGAGCAGATCCAGAAGTTCTCTTCTAAATACAGGGTCAAGACCGGATGTCGGCTCATCCATAATGAGAAGATCAGCATCGTGTGACAGAGCAATGGCCAGAGAGAACTTGATTTTCATCCCTTTGGACAAATCAGTGATTTTCTTCTTCGGCGACAATTCAAATTGCTCCAGGTAGCCATTGAATTTCTGCTCATCCCACTTCTTATAAAAGGGTGCAATCATTTTTTTCATTTCACGGATCGTCAGATGTTCATAATAAAAGCATTCATCAGATACGACACCAATACGCTGTTTAATGTTTACCTCCTGTGCGGGCATCCCCTGTCCCAGTGTCCTGATCGTACCCGAGTCTGGGTGGATCAAGCCGATGATCATTTTGATCAGGGTGCTTTTCCCCGCCCCATTCGGTCCAATGAGCCCAGTAATATACCCCTGTTTTACATCCAGAGATACATTGTCCACCTTAAATAAGGGATACACCTTGGTTAAATTACGCAGTTCAATTGCATTCATGATGAAGTTTCCTCCTCAGACAACATAGTAAAAAGATGAATTACATCTTGCTCCGTCATACTTAATTCCTTACTTTCCCGAATAATCTCCAGCATTTTCTCTTCCAGCCGTTTCATCCGCTGCTCCCGAATAAAATCCTGATTGGCTCCTGAGACGAAACAGCCCTTGCCTACGACGGAATCAATTAATTTCTCTTTTTCCAGCTCTTCATAGACACGTTTGGTGGTAATCACGCTGACTTGCAGATCCTTGGCGAGCTGCCTGATGGAGGGAAGACTATCCCCGGCAACCAACTCCCCGCTTAAAATACTTTGCCTGATCTGGGTTAATATCTGCATATAGATGGGATCGCTCGAAGCGTTGGATATCAGAATTTTAATGGTCATTCACCTCATTGGTGTTTATTAAGTGCATAGTGTGTATATATAATATATACACTATATACTCATTCGTCAATCCATATTTGCCCATCTTATAAGACACTTATGCACAGCAAAAAGGACGGAAAATATCCGTCCCTCTAAGCTCTATTTATTTTCCCTCATAGCACCACTCTTCAATCGCCTATTATTTCAGCGCTGCTGGAAGCTTGACGCCAATCAGCTTGCCTTCGGCCTGTATAATAATCATGCTCCCGGTCTTCAGCGTTGCCTCGTGCAAGTCAGCCCCGGTTTTCACACGGAATACAGGCTGGCTTGTCAGCATATTGATTCCAAGCAGTGTTCCGTTACGCTGCGCACGATAGATTCCTTTGCCATATATGCTAACCTGCGACACAGGAGCATCGCCATTCCATTGAACCGCACTGCCGTTTACCAGCTTGACACCCTTTAATTCACTATCTGTAACAGAGTCCCTGTAGATCAGACGTTCCTGAACAACCCCTACCAGATCGCCACTCACCCCGCCAGGAGGCTGAAAAGTCCTCGTCGGAGCATCACCATTCTTGTACGTATTCAGATCATATTCAGCAATCTTGCCTGCCTGTTCAATATATATCTTCCCATCATTAGCCAATACACTTCCTTGGCCGCGCTCATACGGCGGGTCGCCGGACATTTTCCAAATGAAGTCCATGCTTCCTTTACGTGTCCCTGTCTTGAGATTAAAGGCATTCACCTGTACTTTCCGGTCCGGGTCAGATTCATAGTCTTGAAGCAGCGGAGTGTAGTAATCGACGGAATATACCAATCCATTTTTAAATTGAAGTGCCTCTCCTTGTCCAAACTCACTCCATAGCTTTTTCCCGGTTTTCTTGTCATATGCGTTCAATTGCACAGAAGTCAGTGCACCTTGCACGAAGAAGGTTCGAAGCACCACTCCATCCGATTCCTGCAGATACGATGTACCATTGCCTTCGGCTAATGCTTCATCAGCCTTCCACCGCAGCTTGCCTGTCTTCCGTTCAAAAGCATACGTGGTGCTTCCCTTGATGACATATAGTGTTTCTGCAGTAGGAATTAATGCTTCGGTCCGCTCGCGCGTATCCATCCATGTGGAAGTGCCCGATTGCCATACAGCCTTTCCTGTCTTGGCATTTACCGCATATGGCTTATGGCTGGAGGTTAGACCATACAGAACGCCATTGTCATAAACCATGCTCGGGGTCAGATCTTTACCAAATGTCCAGAGCTGTTTGCCCGTTGCTGCATCCAAGGCGACCAGCTTGCGATTAGAAAAGGCAAATACTTTACCGTCTTCTGCAACAGCCTGTTGTCCTTGAAAGCTTTCATTCTGATTCGTATAAGAGTCTACCTTCACTGTCCAGGAAGGTTTAAGTTCAGGTACCGTTAATTTGGAATATGAATTCCAATTGTAGATGGAGATATCCGCTTTCTCCGCCAGTGCCTGAGAAGGCATTGCGGTGTACCCTCCGCTAACAGCAATCATAGCTGCAGTCAGCCCTGTAAGGGTGCGAACGTAGGGATGATATTTACGTTTCTCCGTTTGTGGTTCAGTCTGCTTGTTCGGCATGGAAATCCTCCTTCATGTTCATGTAAGCTCTTAAATCTACTTAATCTTGATTGCATAAAAAGTAAACATTTGGAACGAGTCTAGTATACAAGAGGATTAATCTGGGAGCAATTAACAAATCATATCTTGTCTTTAATTTGCTTAACTTAGATCATCATCAGGTAACGTTTAAGCTCCCTTTTTCTTAGTAAATCATGAATATTTCACCAAACTGATTTGCATACTACTTCAAGTAATCCAAATGACAGCTATCCAGCAATTGCAGCAAATCGCTATTCTCGCTCAACAGCTTGCCAACACGACTTCTCAACATGTTTCATACTTAGAACAACCTTAGAACAACCCGAATGTCGGTATTACTGGGCAAACGTTCGGACAGTTTCCAAACCAGCATCGTCACTAACATATGTATAAAAAAAAAGGAACCCATGGATATGGGTTCTTTTTTTTGCAGCTATGATTTCATGTAAGGTAGTGCTCAGGCATTTAAGTCATGCAGGCCCGGGCTATGCTCATTAGGTAGCTCTGGCATATATGGGAGCGGGAATCCCTGTGGAGGATCAGTAACTTTCAGTTCCCCGCCATTACGACTAGGTGATTGGCCGCTATATATTTCAGCAATTCGGGTATTGTCCAACCGGAAGTTAAACTGGGCATTATGGAAGCCAAGGTCAACGTATTTCTGGCATTCCGGGTATTTATTAATGTCGTAGTTCGGAACTGGAAACACTTTTCCCCAATTCACACCCAACGTTTCGAGGGCCTTCGCGAATGCATTTTGATGTGCATTATCACGAACGATCAGGAAACCCAACGTTTCACGGAACGCTTTGTTTGTACTCATTTCATAGATTCTTGTTTTTTGTAATACACCTGTCGATTCCAATACAACGTTGTCAAGCAAATTGCTGACCAGATTGCCATGATCATACACATAATTTCCAAGCCATGGGTTACCAGCAGCGTCTACAGGCAGAGAACTCTGAGCCCCCATAATATAATGATGCGGGTTCGCATGCTTGATGGCTTCGTCGAGTGGAGCTCCGTCCAGGCCGGCATCGCCTGCCCCCTCCGCTCCAGCTCCGGTCAACAATTGATTTATCGTTTGCTGGACCAACTCGATGTGGCTTAATTCCTCCAGAAATACACCACGAAGTAGGTCTCTGTACTGTGTTGCTTTTCCGCGGAAGTTGCTGCTCTGGAAGAAAAACTGCATCATTGTACGCATTTCTCCAAATTGTCCGCCCAATGTTTCCTGTAACACTTTGGCTGCAGCCGGGTCCGGCTTATCCGGAACAATCATATTAATCAGATCTTCTCTATAAAAAAACATGGACGTCCTCCATTCAAGTAAATTACAGCCTTAGTTTCTGCCTTCTTCCTGCATTTATGTGATAGCAAGCTCACCCAATGTTTGGATTCGAAGCAAGAATATAATTCTTTTATTAAGGAGAACCTAACCCGGTAAAACGACTGAATAATTGGAGGAATACAATAATGGGTAT
Organism: Paenibacillus sp. PvP094; assembly: GCF_040546835.1. Taxonomy (NCBI): domain Bacteria; kingdom Bacillati; phylum Bacillota; class Bacilli; order Caryophanales; family Paenibacillaceae; genus Paenibacillus; species Paenibacillus sp. PvP094. Next base: position 5,670,567 of record NZ_JBEPOM010000001.1, read on the forward strand.
TTTAAGTGGCAATCCCAAAGATGAACCCATGCACTACGGAGAAATCTTTAGCGTGTGGCAATGCTCCATGGTGGCGAAAGGCTCCATTTCCTGTTACCAGGCGTACATGAACCATGCTGGAGATAAGGATCTGAAAAAAATCCTAGATGACCTGCTGGATCAGGCCAAACTGGAAATCAAAGAGTGCGATGCTTTGTTAACTGAGAATGGCATTGCTCCAGCCCCAATGTTGCCCGAAAGACCTCCTGTCAAATTGGAAGATATCCCCGCAGGCGCAAGGTTCACTGATCCTGAAATCGCAGCCAAAATCGCAGCAGACACCTCATTGGGTCTGGTTGCAGCGAGCCAGGTTATGGGACAATCTATCCGAGAAGATATCGGTGCATTATTCGCCAAATATCACGTAACCAAGACGGCACTAGGCGTGCGCATTTTGCAATTGGTCAAAGAAAAAGGCTGGCTTGTTCCTCCTCCTCTTCAAATCAAAAGACCAGATTCGGACAAAGGCTAAGCAGAGACTAATTTAAGGAACATTTAATGCCCATTCAAGACAAAAAAGGAGCAGTATGCTGCTTCCTCTTTGTCTTTTTTTTGTGTTTCCTTTTGTTTAAATTTGATTGGACAGGTTATATAGATTTAGAATTAATCAACCATACCAATGGAGGGATTCACATGTTCAGACACCAAAAGGAATTACAATTTGAAGTGAAAGTAGATCGCCCGGATCCCGTATTCGCCCGTCAGGTCCAGGAAGTATTGGGAGGACAATTCGGGGAAATGACCGTAATGATGCAGTACCTCTTTCAAGGATTTAATTGTCGTGGCGAAGAAAAATATAAAGATATGCTTATGGATATCGGCACAGAGGAAATCGGCCACGTTGAAATGCTCTGCGCTTTGATAAGCCAGCTGCTGGATGGCGCCACACCTGCTGAACAGCAAAAAGCAGCTGAGGACCCTGTTACTGCAGCCATTATGGGAGGAATCAATCCTCAACATCTGCTGGTGAGCGGACTCGGCGGCTTACCTACGAACTCTACCGGCGTACCTTGGAACGGTTCATATATTGTGGCAAGCGGCAACCTTCTTGCAGATATGCGTTCTAACCTGCATGCCGAAAGCCAGGGCCGTCTCCAGGTTGCAAGACTCTATCACATGACTACCGATGAAGGCGTTCGGGCGACGTTCCGCAAAATGTTGGCACGTGACCGTTACCATCAGTACCAGTGGATGGCTGCCATTCAGGAATTGGAAGAAAAGAACGGCGTCGTGGTTCCTGCTTCCTTCCCACCAGAGGCCGAGCAGGAATCTCAACCTCAAGCCTATGAGTTCTGGAATCTTTCCGAAGGCACAGAATCCAGTGAAGGCTTATGGGCGAAAGGAAGTGCTCCAGATGGTACTGGTGATTTTGTGTACGTATCCAACCCGGTTCCAAAAGGACAAGTCTACGAGCCTGTCATTCCTGCCACAGAACTTCATCACGACCTCGATGGAAAAGCGAGCGATAAGTAGTCGTTAACCCATTGAAATATTCATTATATATCATTTGAAAAGTGCTTAAGGCCCAACTGGCTGCAATTGATACGCTTTAAAAAATCGCCGATTATATGATCAAAAATGAAATGTATCATCCTTACAATATTGAAGAACAAGTTGAGCATGATTTGGAAAAGTCGGATACGGCGTTGAAATTAGCGGCCTCCAAATAAAATGTTAAAGTTAAAACGACTCAGTGTCTACTGAGTCGTTTTATTGTTCACTATTCCACATTTTCCACTATTACCAATATGTATCTAATATTCATTCCAACTTCATGATCGTCTCCAAGCATCACTTATTTGTCTTCATTCTTTTCTTGATAAGAATAACAATTAATAATATGAGGGGAAGAAAAACCTGAAATATCGGAGAAGAATAGATTAGCGTAATGCCTCGCCCAACTTGCAGGTGCTCTGTGAAATTCGGAGACAAGAATGACATTCCATACATCATAAACCCTACTGGCAGTATCCATTTCCGGTAACTGGCTCCGGTGATTCTTTCAAGCCCAATTACAGCACCTTGGAAAAAAAAAGCGATCTTAATCCCTAATCCCAAGAACAGGAGCAGCGTGAATAGTGCGTCCATCCGTTCAAGCACCTCTGTCATGTCGATCAATTGAACGGTTTGCAGCAGAGGGAGCGTACTAAACATTGCGATATCAGGTCCCATAACGAAAATAATGAGTTGATTGATAAATGTTAGACTGACCGCGGTAGCCATATATGCTATGATCACCACTTTGTTCAGATTCTTTCCTTTACGGGCATAAGGATAAAAGACCAAAAACAAAACGACCTGTCCGAATGGAAAGGATACAATTTCTGGAATAGCAGCCTTGAATATGTTCCCCCACCCGTTTTCCAATACAGGCAAACTCAATTCAATATGGAAAAGACCAGTGGCAGGAATAAGAATACTAATTAACACGTAACCGAAAACCATTACAGGAAACAAAATCATGCAAATGAGGAACAGTACACGATATCCGTACCGCACGGTGTTGACTACAACCAGCAGACTGATTACACTGATCAACCACATGGGAGTTTTATTCAACAACGTCAACGTGGTAACCTCACTGAGATCCCGCAGATTCCGGGAAGCTTCATAAGCAAAATAACCGATAAATGATAAGCTTACTACTGTTCCCAGTATCTTACCCATGTAGCGTTTCAGCAGAAGGAACAAATCCAGTTCAGGTTCCTGGTGATGAATGGTTAGATGGATAATTAGCAGCAATAGGCCAGCAAATGCGCCAATCAGCATCGCTAACCATGCGTCCTGCTTCGCATCTCCGCCCATCAGAAACAAGGTTGTACTTCCAACTTCGAACAGGGAAAGACAAACGGCCAATTCGGATACACGAACAGATCCGGCTGAATTCATTATTACACATCTCCTTGGCGTTAATGTTCCCCTTCACTTTCTCCGCTTTCCTTTTGAAGCAACCGACTGAATGAATCCTGGAGCAGACCGGTTCGTTTTAGGCTTACGTCCACGTTTACGTTAATCTCCATCTGTGCCAACTCCTGCGGCCACTTTTCTTTTAATGTTTTCCAGTCCTTTGGATGTCTTTGATGAATTTTGTTAGCAATGCTTAACATATCGGCATGGAGCCGCTGACTTGCGTTCCACCCCTCCATCATCTGTGAGGTAATGATTCGCTCAGCTTGCAGCTGCAATTCGTCAATAATATGGGGGCTTGTAATATCTGCAAGTGTTGTACTCTCATTCAGTTCAGCTTTGACTTTAGCATTCACCTGAATGCTGTAATGATGACCCGACTTAACGGGCTCAACCTTGACGCTTGCTTTTTGAACCAAAAAAGAATTGACTTCACCATGTGTATTGACATAACTCAAATTAGTCCTGTTCACCCGGTCAGTTAGCCACGAAATGCCCATACTCTCTCTTTGATTCAATACACCGATTTCTTTATCTTTATAAAATACACTTAATCCTTGTAATCTCAGCTTGCTTGGTGTCGATGTCTGCTTAAAAATATCAATGGTTTCCAGTTGTCTAGGATCTTGCCCTGTTACTGTGAGGATGGGAATGCCTGCTGAACCACTGTCGGAAGTTATTTTCAAAGCAACTTCATGCAGATTCATGACCGGATAATAGGATCCAAGCTCATGGTTACGTTCTATAATCTGAGATAGTGCCCGACCAGGTTGTTTTTCTGGTGGCACCAGTTTCTTCAGATATTCTTTCGCCTGCCCATCTGCGATGATCACCTTAACCGATTCCCTGGCATCGATATTGCGATAGTAATCATCCAAGATCTCTGACAGTCCATATTGTGCGGCTTCTTGGCCAATTAATATGACATTGGTATGTGAAAAGTATAACTTTTTGGGATTCTCCAGACTGCTTTTAGCTACCGCTTCCCGAATCGTTTTCCCTTGAGAGGAAAAGGTAGTCACCGAGGATTGAGATCCACCTGAAGATCCGTTTGTACTACTCGCAGGAGGAACAATAATCTGATAGGTAATAATCCAATTACCGTTCTGTCTGTCATATCCTGCAGCTGTCGTAATGCCCAGTTCATTCAGTTCAGTACGATTACCACACCCGGCAATGGAGATCGCTGAAACGAGGAGCATAAGGATGTAGAAACACCGGATCACAAAGAAGCCTCCTTCTTATCTGTCAGGTTCAGGTTCTTGAATATGTTCTACAGCATTGTTGGAGCCCAAAGGATATTGATGTGCCGACTGCCTTGTTTTGTTGGGCCCCGCTTTTTCATTTGGCCTTGTCTTCATCGCCCACCAAGGTACCCGCATGATCAGATCCTTCATGTTTGACTTGTAAAATGGGCTGAAAGGCATCATATAATCCGCACCCAATGACTTGAGCGATATCAAATGAACCAACAATGGTACTGCACCTACCAATATACCGAACAATCCAAGGGTACCAGCCAGCAGCATGAACGGAAAACGCATCAAACGGACTGCTGTTGCCATGCTGAAGTAAGGAATAACAAAGTTGGATATGGCCGTGAACGATACCACGATAACCATCGCTCCGGAGACCAATCCCGCTTCCACTGCTGCTTGGCCAATGACCAATGCACCTACAATGGATATCGCTGGCCCAATCGCTCGTGGCATCCGAACACCTGCCTCACGAATGACCTCAAACGTAATTTCCATAAGCAACGCTTCAAGTAACGCAGGAAAAGGCACGCCCTCCCGCTGTGCGGCAAGTGAAATCAATAAGGTGGTAGGAATCATCTCTTGTTGGAATGTGGTTAATGCAATGAAAGTGGATGGAAGCAGCAAAGAGACCAAAAAAGACAATAATCGAATGGCTCTCAAAAAAGTAGAAATATCATAACGCTGGTAGTAATCTTCTGTCGTTTGAAAAAAGTTAAAAAAAGTGACTGGGCCAATAAGAACGAATGGTGTCCCGTCAACAAGTATCGCTACTTGTCCATCGAGCAAACTGCCTGCTACTGTATCGGGTCGCTCGGTATTAATCAGGGTTGGAAAAGGGGTGATCGGAGCGTCCTGAATGAATTCCTCTATGTAACCACTCTCGAGTATACTGTCCGTACGAATGGAGCTCAAACGCTTCGTCACCTCTGCTACCACTTCCGGCTTGGCGATGCCCTGAATATAAGCTACAGCAACCGATGTTTGTGTGTAGTCCCCAATATAATGCATTTGAAAAATTTCAAATCAGGAGTCCGTATTTTTCGCCGAATTAAAGTCATATTGGTATTGATTTCTTCTGTGAAGCCTTCTTTGGGTCCCCTAACCACAGTCTGAGAAGTCGGCTCTTGCACTGACCTTCTTTCTCCTCCGGGAATGGGAACTGCTATGGCATAACGTTCACCATCGACCAGAACAACCACATGTCCGGTTAAAATTGCTCGGTAAATCAGATCAGGTGAATCCAGATTTTCAATATGACCCGTAGGTAAGATCCTTCTCACGACATCGTCCGCTCGTAATTCCTCATTAGATGGGGCTGTATTGACAAATTGAACGACATGTTGCATTAGCTCTACGAGCAGGACTGAGTCAGTTAAACCTTCAATATAGCAAACCGCTAATGGGATATCATAGGTTGCAGATTCAGCAAATTCACGAACCACAAAATCCGGACTATCCTTAAAAGCTTCTCTAATGGAGCTAAGTGTATTCGAAAGTGATGGATCCAATTTTTCATGTGGCTTTGTTTGATTTCGAAAGGATTTCTCGTTCTTCTGAGGTAGCGGTTGTGATTGAAATACTCTTTTCATCCAGCGGAACAGCATCATCTCACCTCCTTTATTTTCCGTTTAATATGGATCATATCCGTAAAGATTATGCCAAAATCTAGACATTGTCCTATTTAAGTACTACCTGGAATAAGCTGATAAAGTACATGAAAGGAGAGGACAACGTTCCATGATACTAGGGTATATCTTACTGGGGATTTCATTATCAGCCCCAATCGGTCCCATCAATGCTGCTCAGTTGGACAAGGGTGTTCGGGGTGGATTCATGCCTTCCTGGTTTGTTGGACTCGGCGCGATCGCTGCTGATATCATTTACATGCTGCTCGTCTATTTCGGCATCATTCATTTGCTGGATCTGCCTTTTGTAAAGGCTTTCTTATGGCTGTTTGGTTTTTTTGTGCTTGTGTATACCGGGGTGGAAAGCATCAAAAATGCAGGTACCCTTACGCAGTCGAATGTGAGAGGGGACGAAGCAGCGCTATCCAAATCGTTCATGAACGGATTCCTGATGTCACTGTTCAATCCCCTATCCATTATGTTCTGGCTTGGCATTTACGGATCCATTCTGGCCAAGGCCGTGAATGATTCATCCCTGGAGCAGACACTAATCAACAGCGGAGCCGTTATTCTGGGTATCCTGATCTGGGATATATTCATGGCCGCCGCTGCGAGTTTATTCCGCAAGTATCTTACCTTAGGCGTCCTCAAGGGTATATCCATCATTTCCGGCCTCTCTCTTGTCGGTTTCGGATGTTATTTTGGAGCGAAAGCCATTCAATTCCTTTTTTTCATTTAAGCTTGCTCTTACGAAGCCGAATCCCGGTAATGTGGAAGCTGGGACTTTCCAGGGTGTTATGCAGCTCTTCTTCCTGAGCTGTGCTGGTGGGCTCTTCCTTTTTCTTCTTCTTACGAACTCGTTGCACAATCATATCGCTAATTCCAATAAGTAAGACAAGCAGCAGACTGATAAAGAAGCCAGGTCGACTCAGCGGATGAAAAAGCGTACCTGTTACAGCGAGGCCAATCAGTACCAGTCCAATCCATCGTTTGACGACGCTGAACCTCCCTGCTTTCAGAAGTCGGCCAGAAGATAACAAGATGAACAACCAATTGTACATGAGCATTAATCCAGCCGCAGTTGTTACATATTCATACACCTTGCCAGGAAGCAGCAGTGACATGACAATGGTTGCGATAAGCCCGCATCCGATCAGTGAGAGTGCGAATAATGGATGCTTCTTCTTCCATTTTCGCGAGAATAACCGTGGAGCGTCTCCTTCCTGTGCCAAGGTCAGCATCATGGAGGTCACCGCATAGAGTGACGCCGTCATGGTAGAGAAACCCGCTACAATCAACACCCCATTGAACAAATGCGGAACAAATGTCAAATGATCACTGCTCAATGCCAGTACAAAGGGACTCTCTTTGGGATTAAAGGCACCAAGTGGGACCATGGTCAAAGCCAGTCCGATCGACACAACGTATACCGTTGAAAGCGAGATCAGCATCACTTTTCCTGCCTTGGGAGCCTCTTCCGGTTTTTGAAGACGGTAGGACATGATTCCGAGTACCTCAATTCCCCCATAGGCATAAAATGCAAATAGAAATGCAGACCACAGACCGATCCCGCCTTTCGGGAAAATTTCAGTCATGCTCAGCGGTACGTTATGCTCATATTTTGTTCCCCCAATCCATCCTGCTAGAAGTGCGATGGCAAGTACCAAAAACATAAGAATTGCTGCAATCTTGATTATGGCAAGTACATTTTCAACCCGGTCAAACCCTTTATTCCCGAAGAAAACGATGCAAAGACCGACAAGTCCAAATCCGGCAGCAAATATCCAGAGAGGAACATTCGGGAACCAAAAACGCGAAAAAATGGACAAGGCAGTCAACTGACTTCCCATAATTAGCAGCTCCGAAAACCAATACACCCACCCACTGGCAAAGCCTGCCCAGCTTCCGAACGCCTTCTTGGCATAAGAACGAAAAGATCCCTGCTCGGGGTGATCCGATGTCATTCTCGCCAAGGCATCAAAAACTACATATGTACCGAGTGCAGCCAAAATGTAAGCCACTAATACTGCAGGGCCACCGATCGAAATCGCGAGGCTGGAGCCCAGAAAGTATCCTGTACCAATGGTGCCTGCTACACCAAGCAAGCTGAGCTGCCACCACTTTAGTTTCTTTTCCTCCGTTGATGCCTCTGATGCTTTACTCATTTCTTCATTCCTCTTCTGTAATATTTTGGACTGCTTAAGGTATCCTTTCCCAATTGGCTCTTTTTCATGTTGAAGACGGGAAACAAAAAAAGCGAACGACAGGGCAAGCCCTTCATCCGCTAATATATTCACTCTGATTATTGATTTGGAATTAAACCCACAACCGGATGTGGCACATAGGGTTCTTCCAACCACGCAATTTCTTCTGCTGTCAGCTTCAAATCCATGGCAGCGACGGCTTCCTCCAGATGTGATATTTTCGTCGCACCAATAATGGGCGCTGTGACAGGTTGCTTCTGCATAAGCCATGCCAGAGCAATGTGAACCCGCGGTACACCGTGCTTACTTGCAATCTCTGCAACCCGCTCTACAATGAAGCGATCCGTATCGGCAGTAGAGTCGTATTTGGATTTCTGGACCTGATCCGTCTCGGAGCGACGCGTTGTTTCCGACCAGTCACGTGTCAGTCTTCCTGATGCAAGCGGGCTGTAGGGAATGACTCCGATCCCTTCCTCCTTACATAGGGGAAGCATCTCTCGTTCCTCTTCACGGTACAGTAAGTTCAGATGATTTTGCATGGAAACGAATTTGGTCCAGCCATTGCGCTCAGCGACAAATAAGGCCTTTTGGAACTGCCAGGCATACATTGCAGACGCACCGAGATATCTTACTTTTCCGGCTTTGACTACATCATGTAATGCCTCCATGGTTTCTTCGATTGGGGTATGGTAGTCCCAGCGATGAATTTGGTACAGATCCACATAATCGGTTCCAAGTCGCATCAGACTCTTATCAATTTCGCTCATGATGGCTTTGCGGGACAATCCGGCGCCGTTCGGTCCTTCATGCATTCGTCCATGCACCTTGGTGGCAATTACAACCTCGTCTCGTTTGGCATAATCCTTCAAGGCCCGCCCAAGGATCTCTTCACTTGCCCCCAGAGAATAGACATTCGCTGTATCAAAAAAGTTAATACCGAGCTCCAGAGCCTTCTTAATGACTGGCCGGCTATTCTCCTCGTTCAGTACCCATTGATGAATCCAGCGGTTGGCATCGCCAAATCCCATGCATCCCAGGCAAATTCTAGACACATCCAACCCTGTCTTCCCCAGCTTCACATATTCCATTTTCTCGTCCTCCTCGTTATTCTTTTCTTAAGTTCCGTCGTCTATATTCAGTTGGCGATAGATCAAAGCGCATTTTAAACACCTTGGAAAAGTGAGTCGTATTTTCGAACCCGCAGGCGTAACAGATATCCGTTACCGATTGTGTCGTCTCGAGCAGGAGCTGACTGGCCAGATCCAGTCTGCGATTACGGATCCATTTTAACGGAGAAGAGTTATACAATGCCCGAAATTCCCGCTTGAACGTCGAGAGGCTTCTGCCAGACAAATAGGCCAGATCTTCGATGGAAACGGGATTGGTCACATTCTCTTCTACAACTTGTTCAATCTGACTTCGTTCAGTAGGATGGGGATACAGCAGCTGTTGCAGCAAGTTCGTGTTTGTTTCAGCAAGATGAAACAGCAGCTCCATGAACTTGACGCCTACCAATCCGTCGCTGATCGAATCAGATTGGTTAAAATATGATTTTAGGGAGTCAATATATGCTCTCATTGGGGCGTTAACTGAAATGACAGATACCGGGGCGACCTCATTGATGGAATGAATGGTCTTCCAATCTGCAAAATCTGCGAACTTCTGAATTATATCCCCGTTCAGATAAAACATCATATAATCCAGCAAATATTCCGTACCGGGCTCACCCGACTTTTCGTAGTCTACCTTGATCGCTTTGTGCAAGAATATCATTTCATTGCTCCGCACCGTATGCTTTTCGTTCTTGTACTTAACCGTGTATACACCTGATTTAACGAACAGCAGTAGATGATCTTTCAGGAAAAAGCTTCCTCTGGTTCCCTGCGTATGCAAACAAAACTGGATGACTGTCAGCCCATTCCATTTCAAGCTTCCCTCTTTGTCTGGTGCCTGTTCCATTCCTTTGGGAGCATGAATTAATTTTTCAGTTCGTTGTACATCCATTCTTCTTCCTACCTTCTGTCATCTCCTGCAAACTTAACAATAACGCTTTTCTGCAAGAAGTACTTTGCTCTAAAGCTCAAGTCATGTGATTATTTCGTTCATTCTTCTGAAGGGAATGCATCCGTCAACGCCAAATCAATGAAACCAAAAACGGGTTCCAGTAAACTGGCTCCCGTTCTCTCTTCTATTCTCTTGGGCTATGACCAATTTACCCTCTAGGGTATTTATTCTTATCCGCTTCCGTTATCGCTCGAATGACTCTGCAGGGGTTACCTGCAGCAATGACTCCTGCAGGTATATCCTTCGTCACTACGCTTCCCGCGCCAATTACCGTATTGTCTCCAATCGTTACACCTGGCAGCACAGATACACCTCCGCCAATCCAGACATTGTCCCCTACTGTAATCGGGAGGGCAATCTCCAACCCTTGATTGCGCTGTTCAGCATCCAGGGGATGACCAGCAGTGTAAAATCCGCAATTCGGTGCAATGAACACATTGCTGCCAAAGGTAATCTTCGCTGCATCCAACATCACCGCATTATGATTACAATAAAAGTTTTCTCCAATCTCAATGTTGTATCCTTGGTCACAATAGAAAGGCTGTTCAATCCAAAACTTCTCTCCTGTTTTTGCCAAAAGTTTTTTCATAATGGCTTCTCTTTCGGATATCATGCGCGGACGAAGCTGGTTGTAGTCGTAGCACAGCTCTTTTGCTTCAAGGCGTTCGTTTACCAATTGCGGATCGTTGTTATTGTCATATAAGAGCCCTTGTTGTGCTTTTTCTTTTTCGGTCATCGTCATTCGTGTAAGCTCCTTCGTTGTGTCTATTTGGGTAGCCAAAATTCTATGTATGGACGCAGCAATGAACAATACAATCTATTATAAATTCATCTGTTAGCAAAATACAAAAAAACACGAGTGACCTCTTGGATCACTCATGTTTCATTCAGCTGCCGCAGTCTCTCTATTCATTCAATGCTGTCTTAATCAAGGCATTAACCCGTGAATTGAAGAGCAGACCGATATGGGAAACCAGCGAAACCTGTATGTTATTCGCTCCGCTCAAACGGGAAAGTGCAGGAGATACGATCGTGTCACTGGTAGAGTAGATGGAAGTAACCTCAACTCCCTGTGGGGCTGAAGTTGTAGTCAAACGATTGGCGCCCCCCAAGGTGACCAGCTTGTCCACTTTGGTAGAGCCCCCGCGGTTCAATATGTAATATAAACTATTAGCCCCGCCCATACTATGAGCCACAATGTTGACTTTGCTATGGCCTGTTTCCCGAAGTACATTGTCTACGAATTGACTGATAGCTGCCGAATTCAACAGCTGATTCCCCTGCTTGCTGGGCAGATCAATCGCAAACAGCTCATCTCTGGACCAACCTTGACCACGCAGATAACTTTCAATATAAGTGAAATTGCTATCAGAACCTGTTAATCCATGAACAAAAACAACAGGTGTCCGTTCTGTCGCAGCGAATGTCTTTGAGCTTTGACCGATACCAGGTATCGAAATGGCTATCAGTATGCTCATGACCATGGCAAAAAACATTTTACTCTTTTTCACATCGTTCACTCTCCTAAAATATAATTTACACTATATATAATATAAGTGAATAATTGGTATATAAATGGATCTTTAGTCTCAAATTTAATAGATTAAATCGTTAGTAAAGATTTCCTTTAGCCATCCATCCCCTTCTCTGTTATGCTGAATGACGGCAAATTTCAATTTACAGGAGGAACTTCCTAGATGAGACAAACGATTAACCGCTTCACTCTTTTCTTCTTCGCCATGATCCTTGTGGTATTCCCTTTTTCGTGGAGCAAAGCCCATGCTGCCGCTTCGTACAAATCGCTAGATTTGTATTTCCCGACAGATATTGATGGCCACTGGGCGTACGATACGCTTGACAATTTCGTTAACGCTGACCTCCTTAACGGTTACAGTCTGGGCAATGGCGAGGTCGCTCTTAAGCCCAATCATCCCATCACTCGTGCAGAATTCGTAGCTATTCTTGTTCAGGCTACAGGACTACATAGTACAGCTCAAGGAAAATCCTTCAGTGATGTAAAAGCAGGCAAATGGTATGCTGAGTCCATTCGGATTGCCAGTTCACTTGGCGTCGTTGGGGGTGTAAGCAGCACTGAATTCGGACCTGACCTCCCGATCACACGCGGCGATATCGCAGTAATGGTCGTACGTGCGTTCTCCGATACGGTGGAGTTTAAAGGTGCATCCAAAACCTTCAAGGACGTTCCAAACTACTATGCAGCTTCCGCCATTACCAAAGCGAGCCAGGCTGGTATTGTTTCAGGAATGACAACGACTACGTTTCAACCTTTCGCAAAAGCTACACGTGCTCAAGCTGTAGTCATGCTTGAACGTGCTTTACAATTGGAGCAAACCGAGCTGCCGGATACATCTGAACTGACGGCACTTGCTTCCACTGCTACGGAGTCGGAGATTCAAGCTATGACGGATCATAAATATGATCAGTTGTCTGTAACCTATGCAACCTATTACACAGGGTATCAGCTTTCATCCAATTTTACGTCTCTGGAAGATATCACTTCTGCAGTAGATGAGGAAACCACAATGGATATTGAAATGCTCTCCCAACCGAATTTTACTGTCATCGAAACCTCTAACCGTTTGGCTGTATTAGAAGCAGAAGGCGGCAAGATGAAAGTAACGATCCATTCGGGTAAAGAACAGCAGGAAGAAACGGTTTCCATGGACGGATTGTATAAACTCAAGAAAATGAATGATAACAGCTGGAAAATCTATGCCATCCTGCCTTATGAAGAATAGGCTCTAATCTATCATTTATTTCATTAACACCAAAAACCACTGAATCCTAATTCAGTGGTTTTTGTATCTATTCGTTTATATTCAAATTCCCCATGATCATTTGATTTAGCCATTCAGCAGATTCATCTGCTCCTTCAGATATCGGGTACCATGTATCCCATTTTTGGGGCTTACATTTTCAATGCGTACCAGATCTTCAGGAGTTAACTCGATATCTAATGCTCCTACATTTTCCTCCAGATATTTGATCTGTTTCGTTCCAGGGATCGGCAATGCCCCATTCGCCAGCGTCCAGGCAATGGCAAGCTGAGAAGGTGTGCAGTTCTTTTCGCTGGCTATTTTTTTGATTTGATCCACGATCTCAACATTCTTTTGAAAGTTTTCACCTTGGAAACGAGGCATATATCTGCGAAGATCATCCGCAGCGAGATCCTCAAACGTACGTAATTCACCTGTGATAAAACCACGGCTTAGCGGGCTATAGGCCACATGAGTAATGCCCAATTCTCTAACGGTTGGAAGAATTTCATCTTCAATATCCCGGCTCCAGAGAGAATATTCACTTTGTAAAGCGGATATGGCATGTACCGCATGCGCTCGGCGAATCGTCGCTGCAGATGCTTCCGAAAGTCCAAGGCAGCGAACTTTTCCAGCCTGCACTAATTCGGACATTGCACCAATCGTCTCCTCGATAGGAACATTGGGATCTACACGATGCTGGTAATAGAGATCAATATATTCTACGCCTAATCGATTCAAACTTTCATCCACTGCTTTTTTAACATAATCAGGATGACCACTGATTTGCTCATAATTCGGTGTGTATGAAAATTTGGTAGCAATAATCGCCTGGTCGCGCCGACCTTTGAGCGCCTTGCCCAGAAGTTCTTCGTTATGGCCATTTCCATATACATCAGCCGTGTCCAGCATCGTTACACCCATTTCCAGAGCACGATGTATCGTTTTGATAGAAAGCTCATCGTTAATCTCACCGTACATGCCCGGAGACATCCCCATTAATCCTAGTCCTACCGAAGACACCTCCAAATTACTGTTTCCCAATGTTCTAATAGACTTCATCCTAATCTTCCTCTCCTATTTGATTAAATGTGTTTCAAACTGGACATTTCCTGTAATAATTTATTTTCTGAATCCTCTTTGCCTTTTTCCATATCATCATAGATTGATAATTTTTGATTCACCGCTTCTAAGGCTTGATTAAGATCGTTTTGTCGTTGATGCAATTCTTTTTTATATTGCGTGAGCATTGCTTTTCTGAGCGGTATTGTTGAAGCACCTTCCATGGCAAGATTGACCATCTGCTTCAATACGGACACTTTCATGCCAGTAGCTCGAAAACAGGACATCACTCTCATCCACTCCAGATGCTCCTCTTCAAACAAACGATTTCCGTTCTGATCCCTGTTGATATATGGGAGCAAGCCTTCTTTCTCGTAATAACGAATTTTATGTGCCGGGCAACCTAGCCGTTCCGATGCTTCTTTTATGGTAAAGCTCATATCGTTATTCCTCCTTTGGATTCTCGTGTCCGGCTGGCTCTTTCACATCATAAGTATTAATGTGCACTTTAAGTCAACCATCTATTTTTTTGAATTTCTCCTAGGCTTTTCTCCTATTAAAAGGGGTTCAACCTGATGTCTAAACCACCTGTCCGGAACAAAATATAAGAACCTTGAATTTTCAAGGTTCTTATGATCAGTAAGTCAGAAGACTATCGTATATTGTTATAGAAAAGGATAGTTTATCTTCTATCCATCAATTCGTGACTAGCCTTTTACGCCAGCTTTCTTGCTTTGAGCGCCAATTCGAAGGCGTCTCCCCTTCCCATAGCCGGAATGCCCGATAAAATGAATTCTGGTCTTCATACCCTACAAGAAAGGCCACTTCTTTGATATCCAGTGACGGATCAGCTAGGTATACTCGAGCCTGCTCATGTCTGGCTTGGGTCAACAGCTGCTTGAAGCTGGTGTTCTCATCGGTGAGTCTGCGCTGTAGTGTACGATCACTTACGCCTAACTCCTGCGCTACGATTTGGACTTCGGGGCGTCCACTTGTGAGGCTCCGTTTAAGAATCCATACGACCGCTTCTGTCATGGATTGAGCCTGTTTCTGTTCATCTAGCGAGCGATCAAGTATGGGTGTCAGCACCTCAAGCAGCTCTTCGTTATAAGAGATGAAGGGCAGATCCAGATCCTTTTGACGCAAAATCAATCGATTGCTTGGTGCACCCATCCGGATATTGCAGCCGAAGTAAGCTTCCAGAGCCTTCACATCCCCCATGGGCTGTGAGAATTCGACCTGCATTGCATTCAAAGACAGCCCCGTACCACGACGTCCTAGCTCCAGAAGAAAGGCCAGCGTAATTCCAACCAGGACGGGAGGTCCGGACGGTCCACCATTCATCCACTCCAGTTCAATAATGCAGCGATCATCCTCCTCGGTAATGTGCAAGCCTTCGGGAGGACACATCCGTTTGTACCGAGCCATCCGATATAGCGCATCACGGTAGTCACGAGCATGGTAGGTGGCTAATACACTTGGTGGATAGTGGGCTGTTTCAAAAGCGGTTGCCAGTTTGATGATTCCTTCAGCCGTATCGCCCATGAGGTCGGAATAAGCCTGCCAGATTGCAAAATATTCGTCTGTATTGACGATCGTATTCGTAATCTTGGTGAGTGGCAGTTGTGCTCTGCGGGCTACGACATGGGTGTCGATCCCCAATTGCTCCAAGCCTGCCCAGAATCCGGCTGGAATCTTAATACGTTCTATGGAATGCGGCTTCATCTTTCGGTCTCCTTCAATTAATCATAAGTATAAACAAGAATACTCCTTCGTTCACCAGATGTCTAATCTCCTGGTCATGTCAACTTGAAGAATAACCAAAACCACATTATTACATAAACTGACCTATCCGAATTGCCTTCACAAAATAAAAAAGCCGCCATGATGGCGACTTATTTATCTTGCAATTTGGAAGCAGGTTTACTTCCTATTATTTCTTAATAATTCCTTGCTTGAGCAGCTCGTTCACATTAAGCGATTGGTCATAAGGAATATCGATCTTGCCTTCATTCACCAGTTTAATGATCTCATCCCGATAAGGGCTAGCGAGATCGATTCCAACGATCTCCCAGTTATTGTCCACTTCCGGGGAAATCTCCTGATGTTCTTGAATATATTCAACTAGGTAATCCCGAATGCTGCGTGGTGATTCCCAATCGCGGTTTGCTTCTACCAATTTGTAAGCTTTCAGTGCGCTGCTGTATCGGTAGTTGTTTACAGCAAGCTTCAGTTCTTGTGTATCAGTCAGAGGCTTGCCTTGATACATTACATCGACGATACGCTGCCCTGCAGGCTTGGACAGGTCGATTTTGTAGTCTACGCCAGCAAACATGTCATACAAATAACCTGGAACCTCAGGATCGAAGCTGATCGAAACGTCTCCCTCTTTCCACTGATTGTAATGTGAAGCAGACCATTCCATATACGCCTTCAGTTCTTTACCCGTAACCTTAACGGTATAGAGCACATTATCGAATTTGTAAATATCGAAAATATTCGAATATGTGATATTACCTTTTTTCAGATTGGAGGTATCTTTGAAGAGTGCCGCAGCCGAAACATCCGCTCCGCTCACTTCCATCTGAACCTTGTTGATGAGATCAACCACGGCTGTATCTTGAAGCTTGCCTTCAGGAATCCCATTAATTTCATTCACAGGCTGGAAGTCCTCGGTTGCTTGACCGAAGATACCACCCGACGAGCCTTCCGCTCCGGCAGAACCACCACCTGTAATGAATTGGATCGTAGCTTCGTGCTCTTCCTTCACCAGGTCACGAATCGCCGGATCAGGGGTGTAGGAAGCCATGTCTACCACTTGAACCTGACGGTCCGTCACTTTATTTTTACCTTGATCTTTTTTCACTTCGATATCAAAACGCACAATGTCACGGCCAAGGTTGCGAGGGCCACCGATCACAGTTTGTCCGATTTTTTCGTTAACCACGATGTGCATGTGCCCAACCAGCATGGCATCAAGTTCAGGCACCATCTTTACAATTCGTTCAGCCGAGTCTGAAGCTCCATCTTCGTCGAACTCAGCAAACATGCCTGCATGCGCGCTCGCGATAAGTACATCCACTTTTTCTTCATTTTTGAGGTATTGTGCATATTTTTTCACCGTTTCACCCATATGCTTGAACGTAAGGCCGTCTACTTTATCGCCGTCCCAACGAGGTACATTGGGTGTCGTTACACCGATAATCCCTACTTTTATGCCATCCACATCGATAATTGTGTACGGCTCGCCAAGCGTCCCGCCATCTTCTGTCTCGATGTTGGCTCCAAGTACGGGGAAGTTCAGTTCTTTCATAATCCGATCAACATGATCCAGTCCAAAATTGAATTCATGATTACCAAAAACCATGGCATCGTACTTCATGGCATTCATGGCTTTGGAAACAGGATGAATAACATCTGTGTTTTTACGATAAATATCATCTGTTAAAATATTGCCTTGATATGTGTCCCCATTGTCAATCAACAGCACGTTAGGGGAGGTCTTCTTCACTTCATTGACATATGTAGATATCCGTGCGAGCCCGTTATTCGTTGTTTCCGCACTATCTTCATAAGTATAGCCCCACAGATTCCCGTGCACGTCAGAGGTGCCCAGAATAGTGATTGTAGTGGAGTCGGCTTCCTCTTCTTTTTGAGGAACCTCACTCCCTGTGGACGGCTTCTCAGGAATCTTTAACTTTTGGCCAATTTGAAGGACATTCACGTTTTTCAATCGATTGAGCTTTTGCATCTCTGCTACGGTTGTCCCATTTGTTTTGGCGATGGTCCACAACGTATCTCCTTTTTTAACGGTGTACGTCTCGGCAGACGCAATTCCACCAAAAAGAGTAGAGAACACCAAAACCATGATGACAATCCAGCTGAGCTTACTACGATGCTTCATAAATCCCTTTCACCTCTTGTCTTATGTTGTGTGTTACCAAATCTATCCTCTAGATCATAACAAGATAAATGAAATAATTGGAGATTAAATTTACGTTTTGAACTAAATTATTACATTTTGCAACACATTCTTGTTGTTTCGGCAAGTTCATTTCATATTTTATTGATAATAATCCAATATTTAGGTGGTATACGAATCATTGTATTGTCATAAAAAAAGCCTGATCCACTTAAGGACCAGGCTTCAAATGAACTATCCCTCCACAATATCTGCTTGCAGAGCAGTCGCGACTTCAATCATCTTGGGAACCACAGCTTCACTGGAAATGGCCACGTACAAATCCCCTGAATATAGCCGGAAAGGAATGTCCACGTTATCCTGCTTCCACATAAAGAAATCTCCATCAATGGACATAGTACTTTCGGTTCCCTGAACAGTGTAAACCTGTGAATACGTAAAGTCAGGCTGGGTTGCAAAGTATGCCTTGCACTCTTCCAGAGTGATGGATGGTTCCCCATTTTGTTCTTGCATGGTTCGGGTGATACGGAAACGCTGATTCATTGATATGCCTCCAGATTGATTAATTCAAGTATATATTATCATTCATAATAGCAATTTACGTATCGTTTCGGCAAGAAAGGCGCTTGGCAGCCGCCAAGGATGTTAATTTTTCTATATAGGCGTGCGCTCTATTTGTTGCTGGTTTGAATGGAAAAGAACCTCCCTCGGGAGGTCCTGATCATCTTCATATACACCCTATTGTTGAACCGTACCTTTGCCAGTTTTTACAGTCTGGACTTCATACATATTTACGGTTGTGCTGATCAGATATTCAGGTTTTTCCTGTCCTCTTTTGTTGCGATGGCCCTGGATGTGTGCATCGCTTTTCTCCCAGTTTTTCCACGCTTCCTCCGATTCCCAACGAATCATAACCATAACCTCTTCATGTTCCTTGCTCTTCTTGTTGACCATGACACTGAAATCAATCAGACCAGGCATATCCACCACTGGGGTTGGGCCACTGAAACGTTCCAGTACCTTGTCACTATGCCCTTTTTCTATAACCATACTGCGCGTTTGAATCAACATCATTATTCCTCCTGATTGCAGTCACACTGGATACCCTCCAGCCTAACCGCATTTTGGTTTACTCTTTCCACTATTGTAGCCCAATTGAAAATGATTATCAATAAAGCCAAGTTTAGTTCATCTTGTAATTGGAACTCTATGAAAATTTTGCTATACTACACTATGCTAGATTACTGTCCATACGTCCTTTTTTCTACTATTTTATGAATGTGGAGGAATATACAAACATGGTTCGTAAACACATAGGTAAAACCATTGCTGCCACCTTGATTGGTTTGTCCTTGCTTGGAACGACGGTAAACATCGGTGATGTGCATGCAGCACCTGCCATATCGGTCAAGTTGGATAATGTAGCACTCCAATTTGATGCTGCCCCGCGAGTTGATAAAGGCGTTACTTATGTTCCCTTCCGTACCGTAGGTGAAGCATTGGGAATCCAGATTACGTGGAACAGTAAAACCCAAACCGTCAAAGCCGTGGGCAGTGTAAAAGGTCAGGCCACAGAGGTACTTCTTCAAGTGGGGAATACCACAGCCACCGTCAATGGCACCAAAGTGAAGCTTGCCGCAGCCCCGGTTCAGCGAGAAGGACGCGTACTCATTCCGCTCAGTTCGTTCAGCAGCCAATTCGGCGTGGGTGTGAAATGGGATCAGGCCACACGTACAGTTTCTCTCGTATCCCCACAGCGTGAAATGCATTTGAGAGCATTTTATGCTGTGCGGGCATTTCATGAAATCGATCTGGTCCCATCCATGAACTCCGTAGCTTTTGGCTGGAGTCGAATCGATCGGGATGGCCAATTCACGCTTCAAGGGAAGGAGTATTATTTCCCTGAGGCAGCAGGCGAAGTGACCCCCCAAACCATCGTGGCGGATGCTGCAGATCAGAATATCAAACCGTACCTTATGGTATACGCACTGGATGGTCAAGGCGAGCTAACCAAAGTTTTGAGTGACAGCAGTCTGCGCGAGAAATCGATTCAGGGCATTAACGATGCTGTTAATGAGAATGGATTTGGTGGCGTTGTTCTAGATTTTGAAGGCTTGGGTTTCAAACTGGATGCCAAGCAGCAGCAGAAGCTGCTTAACGACTATGTCAAACAGTTAAAAGCTTCCTTGCCTCGTGACATTTCGATATCACTGGCTGTACCGCCTCTGAATAGTGCATATAAAGGCTATGATTACAAAACGCTCGCTTCCTTGGCAGACGATCTTATTATTATGGCTTATCAATATAACCCTGCGGGTACCAAGGCACAGATTCCTGAGCCTAACAGTCTCGTTGACCAAGCCATCCAGCTTGCACTTAACGCAGGTGTTCCAAAAGACAAGCTGCTGCTTGGTATTAACTTAAACAGCGAAACGGGAACCTCCGTTGATGACAAGCTTGGATTGGCCAAGAGATATGATCTCAAAGGGGCAGCATTCTGGCGCCTTGGCTTATTCCGTGAATTCAACAATAATATGGTGGAAGCCGTGAATTCGTCAGTGATCAAAGAGTAAAAGACCTTCATTTTTATGAGCAGGATGTGATGAAGGATCTCCTGCCCTGCAGGAGTATGTCCACGCAAACTTGTCTTCTATGAATATACTATTCTATCTTATCGGATAGGAGGTATGCAGAATGACTCAGTTTCTGGATGCAAGAGTCTCGATCAATGCAACGTCGACCAACTCCATCTCTGTACCCATACCCGTAATCAATACGCCTACGTTATTTGCCCAAATTGGTCTTATTACTGCGGGTACAGGGGCTAATCCCAGAGTTCAACTCAAAGGGACGATTACGGTTCAGTTACCTCTGGCGCTTTTTGTAGTGAGAGTTATCATTGTGAGAGGTACGCTGGCGACAGATCCTATCATCTATTCGGCAAATAGTACCTATGGATTGAGCGGTTTACTCGCACCTGAAATCATTACTTTTTCAGCGAATGACTTTAACCCTCCCATTACACCACAACTAACGTATTCAGCGTTTATCAGTACGAACTTGCTCGGGACGGTTCGAGTCGGACCCGAAAATTTTGACGGCGTCCTCGTATCAGATTGATCATTCGTGATTTCCATTCAAAAACCCTACCGCTGCAATTGCGGTAGGGTTTTTGAATGAAGAAAAGCCCCCTCACAGTTGAAAGGGCTAGATGCCACTTCAGCTGCACAGGGAGCTACCCAGATCAGACGTTATTAAGAATACTGCTTCAATACCTGCCCCAGAATTTCAATCCCCTTCACAATCTGTTCATCGGAAGGTGTGGAGAAATTCAATCGGATCGCATTGCAAGGTTCACTCTCATCAACGAGGAAAGCCGTGCCTGGAACAACGGCTACGCCGCTGGCTGCAGCTGCCTTGGCATAATCCAGCATCGGAATATGAGCCGGCAGATCACACCAGAGGAAAAGACCACCATCCGGTTGGGTAAACGTAATGGAATTCCCCATGTGTTCCTTGAGTTTGTCCATCATTAAGGCAGATTTTCTGCGATATATTTCACGAATACTGCTGATATGTTCTGCATACTGGTATTCTGCCATGAACTTGTATGCCAAGATCTGTGGAAGCATCGCCGTATGTACGTCTTCCCCCTGTTTGGCAACCACCATCTTCTGCACGACTTCGTTCGGTGCCAGCACATAGCCAACACGCAAGCCGGCAGACAGAATCTTGGAGAAGGAGCCCACATAGATCACTAGTCCCTCTTCGTCCATGGATTTGATGGTAGGTACATCTTCTCCACTGAATCGAAGCTCACCGTATGGATTATCTTCCAGAATCATCACACCATACTCTTTGGCAAGAGCATAAATGGCTTTGCGTTTCTCCAGACTTGTCGTTACTCCCGTCGGATTTTGGAAACTCGGAATCAGGTAGATCAATTTCACATTCTGCTCCGTCTGCAGTGCCAGTTCCAGCTTGCCGATATCAATACCGTCGCTTTCCATTGGAACGCCAACCAGCCTTGCACCTGAGGCCCGGAAGGAGTTTAACGACCCTATGAAGCTTGGGCTTTCACAGATGATCGTGTCTCCCTCGTTGCAGAATACTTTGCAGGCAAGCTCAATGCCTTGCTGTGCACCCGAGACAATAAATAGCTCGTCCGATGCTGTGCCTGTGTTATAGTTCGTCTTCAGGTGATGGGTCAATGTATCGCGCAGCGGGGCGTAACCCTCAGTTATCCCGTATTGCAGAGCCGTAACTGGATCCTGCTCCAGAATGGACTGAGTGAATGTCCGAATGGCTTCAATGGGAAACGTCTCCGGAGCGGGATTTCCCGCAGAGAATGGAATAACGTTCTGGCCAGAGGATGCCTTCAGGATCTCACGAATAATGGACGGCTGCAGCGCAGCAATCCGGTTTGAAAATGAATAGTTCATCTTAATATAATGCCTCCCTGCTTCAAATCTGACGCTCAATACTACTTCTACATTCTTTTCTATTATACGAGTACTTCTCTGTTTTCAAAATGGTCTGCTACAAATTCGTCAAAAACAATAAGAAAGAGGTCGACATACGCCGCCTCTTTCAGATCCATCAATATGCATGTTTTCCCACATTACCCGCGAGCAGCGTTCATCTCTGATAACCTTGTAGCCTTGACCAGATATGTTGCCAAACCAGGAAATAAGCGAGCTAGCGCGGGGTAATATTTGTTGGTTTTGGCAAAAGCCAGCTTCTGGATTCTCCGTGCACGCCGAAGCAGCTCTGTAAATTCATCGCTCGCGTCTTTCGTATATCCTTCCTGCCACTGCGTAAATCCAATGTCCTTCTGCAAATAACGGTTGGTCCACTCCGCACACAGGATGGAAGAACGCAGCGCAATGGACATGCCGTCACCGCACAGGGGAGGAATCATCAGCATCGCATCTCCAATGTGCGGGAACTGGGACCAAGGTTCAGGCACGTTCGACAAGTGAAGCGGAGCTATGGAAACCTGAGTTCCCTGAACAGGCTCTCCATCTGCCAGTCTTGCTGCGAGTCTGCCATTGGTTTCAGAGGCTGCATTCAGGATATCGGTTACAGACTTGCCGCTTCCCTGCACCGTATCCAGCGTTAACAAGGCTGCTACATTCGCATAGCCATTCTCAATCGGTGAAATGCCGACGTATCCTCCCTCACAGAAATAGAGTTCTACTCTAGCAGGCATGTCAAGTCCGCTGTAATGAGACTTTATCCCAACATATACAGTTTCATCCCTTATTTCAGGCGGCGACGTCATTCCACGCGGCTTTTTGGTCCCATATGCTCCGATGACAGCCTTCGTTCTATAGCTTAATCGTTCATTCCCTTGTTTGACCTGTACCTCGTAATGATCATCTTCAAGCAGTTGAATACCAACAATCTTTGCTTTTGTTATAATTTCGGCTCCCGCAGCCTCAGCTTGCTTGTGGAGAATGCGGTCCAGTTCATGTCGACTGATGCCATAAGCGGGTCCTGGCAAGGGAGCTTCAATCTGACCGCCCTGAGGCATAATGATCTGTGCATGATCCATCGTGCTGGGCTTCACTTCCTGAAGCTGAATATTTAGATACTCCAGCATTTCTTTGGTCTCTGGTGACATGAATTCACCGCAGGTTTTGTGCCTGGGAAATGACTGTTGATCCAATAGAAGCGTACGATGACCTTGTCTGGCCAGCTGCAGGGCGCACGAACTGCCAGCGATTCCAGCACCTAGTACAATGACATCTAATGATTCGGACACATAGCATCCCCTGCCTTTAAGTTGAATTTTGCGCAGCCGTGACTATAATGCCACCTTCATTAAACTGCCGGGTGATTCGGTATCACGACAGAGTAGCGGAACAGCGGTTTCCATTTATAGGTCATGGTGTCATGGTTCAATTGCTGTTTTAACTCCTGCCAATCCTTTGCCGTGAAGCCTTTGGCAACAGACAGCGGACCATCATGACGGATATAACGATTCCGCGAGATCATCCGGGTTGTTAGCCAGACCGCGGTATAGGATACCGGGTGGCGGTGGATATCGTTAATCACAACACCATATCTGGAGACACGCAGCATATGTGAAACGATATCAAGCAGCAGCTGTCCGTCAAAATGATGTACAAACTGCGATCCTGTAACGATATCTGCCGATACATCCGGCAGTTTCATGACATCGGCACGCTGTACATTGACCCTTGGTTCATTTTGAAAGAGCAGTCTTGCCTCTTCGCAAGCTTCCTCGGTCAGATCAACCAACGTAATCGTGAGGTCAATCCCCTTCTGCTTCGCCCACTGAAGCAGCTTCTGATTCACGTCTCCTGAGCCTGCCCCCACATCCATAATGCTCAGCTTAAGAGGTCTACCGACAGATATCCATAATTTCTCAACACCATCAAGAGTAGGGCCGGGAGCGGCAAATATTTTATTGAGCCGCCGTAAGTGCTGCAGTGCTTCACGCAATTCTTCCCCGCCCATGGAGAAATCATCCATCAATTCATCTTCCTTCGCCCGGATCGACAAGTTTCTAAAGAAGGACATGATCCTTCTCCTTCAGCGCTGGCGTATAGGACGGAACGTAAGTAAATTTCATGAGCTCGGCGGTCAGCCCAGGTCCAAAAGCCATCGCCACACCCTCCGTTACAGATTGATTACGGGCTTTCATATCCTCACGCATGGCATGAAGTACAAATAAAATGGTATTGGATGATAGGTTGCCTACGGTTCTAAGAATATCCCTGCTGTACATCGTCTGTTCTGCTCTTAAATTCATGACTTCCTGGACAGAGTCAACGATCCCCCGTCCACCTGGATGAATAGCCCATAGTTCGGGTAAACTGTCGCTCCCGAGCAATTGATAGAGCTCGTTCTCCAAGTGAGCACCCAGCAGTTTGGGGATGCGAGGCGATAAGTACAGATCGTAACCTTGATTGCCCACCTCCCATGTCATATCCTCCGTTGAATCAGGAAGCAGAACGGAATATCCGGTTCCAAGATCGAGATAATGCCGCTGCTCGGATTCCGGTGCTCCAACGATACAAGCAGAAGCTCCGTCCCCGAAGAATGAGGCTGCAAACAGCGCCCCTCTCTCCTTAACTGGTTGAAAATGCAGAGTACAGAGTTCAACGCACACGACCAGCACTTGTGCATCAGGCCTTCCCTGGACGACATCACGAGCCATCTGAATGGCTTTTAATCCGGCCGCACAGCCTTGGAAAATAAGCGGTAACCGGTTTACGCGGGGAGATAATCCTAAATCGCGAATAAGCATGACATCCAGACCAGGCAGATACTGTCCTGTGCAGCTGACTGTAATGATATGTGTAATCTGTTCAGGAGACATGCCCGTATCCTTCAAAGCCTTTTCGGCAGCCTCCATCCCAAGCGGGAGGGCTTCCCGTTTGTATGTATCCATTCGTTCCTGCGTGGACGGAATCTGAGAATGGTCCCCCGAAGGCAGGTAACGACAGTCCTCAAGTGTCCCAAGATAACTGGGTTCAACGGTATAGCGTGTTTCTACGCCGCAGGACCTGAACACTCTTTTGGCAAACCGGGCCAAATCCTGTTGATCCTCAAGCGATGAGGCAATGAGTTCAGCAATATCGGACTGGGCAACTTCATGAACAGGCAGTGCAGTTCCCATGCCCAGGATGGCGATATCCGTATGGTTATACAAGGGTTGATTCATTTTAAACCTCCTATGGTGGATGAGTGATATCCTTTAATTAACAACACTTACCCTTAAGAGCGTCGTTGTAATCTGTCGTATCCTTTATATTTATTTATATGGTTTATGCTGACCCACATTCTCCATTCAGGTGCTCTTCTTCGGGAAAGTGTAAAAAAAGAAGCCGCCCGAAGGCGACTTATCGAAAAAGTGTGGACTTACGTCCAATTATTTATTCAATTCATCGCCAATGATGACGACTTCCGTTTCCAAATTCACATTGAACTGGCTTCGCACCTTCTCCTGAATGAGCGCAATCATATCGATGTAATCCTGCGCCGTAGCATTATCCACATTCACGATGAAGCCCGAATGTTTGCGAGATACTTCGGCACCGCCGATCCGAGTCCCCTGAAGTCCGCAATCCTGAATCAATTTACCCGCAAAGTAGCCTTCAGGACGTTTAAAGACACTTCCGCAGGAGGCATATTCCAGTGGTTGCTTGGACTCTCTGGCATAAGTAAGTTCATCCATCTTCGCCTTGATCTCTACCGGATCTCCCGGCTGCAGCTTGAATTTCACCTCGATGATGATATCCCTTTTGCCCATAAATACACTCTTGCGATAACCCAGCAGCAGCTCCTCGCTCTGCATGGTGATAATTTCACCTGCCTCTGTCACGACAATGGCAGACTCGACCACATCGGACATCTGTCCTCCGTATGCTCCTGCATTCATATAGAGTGCGCCACCTACCGAGCCCGGAATGCCGCAGGCGAACTCGAGTCCGGTAAGACTTGCATCTAACGCCTGCCGGGACACATCAATAATGGCTGCACCGCTCTGAGCTGTCATCGTATGACCATTCACATGGACCTGATTAAGATTCTGCAGCGACATGGTAATCCCCCGAATGCCGCCATCTCTGACAATCATGTTGGAGCCGTATCCCAGTATAGTCAACGGGATATCATGCTGAACCGCCAGCTTTACAATTTTGGCTACTTCATCTATGGTCTCGGGGAATATTAGAATATCTGCTTCCCCGCCGAGTCGCGTGTACGTATAATTTCGGATCGGTTCGGAATATCGAATGCGGTCTTCGTGAAAGTTGTCAAACAGGGTTTTGCTTAATAACTGATATGAATTCATGATTTTCTACCACCTTGTCTTGATTGCATCGTATAGGTTATTTTACTCTGAATAGCTCCATTTTGTCGCAATTAATTCGAATTAATCATTAATTATTTAAAATGATGGTGCAGGACCGGAAAAAGCCGCCATATGGCGACTTGGTAAAGCGTTGCTTTGGCCTTACTCATTATAACTCATTTCAAGTAAGTGAGCATAATGCTTGCTGTCTTCCTTTTTTCATTCTTATAAAAGCACAAAAAAAGGGCACTAGGCCCAGAGACAATTCATACATTTAAGGTACCTATCCCTTCACAGCTCCCAACGCAACACTCCCTATAATCTGCCTGGAGAAGATTGCAAAGACGATGATGATCGGCAGGATGGAAATCGCAACTCCCAGATAGAGCAGTCCATAATCCATGCCATAATAGCCTTGAACCAGAGCCACGAGGACAGGAAGCGGGTATTTATCCAATGAGAAGAACAAAACAAGCGGTGTGAGGAAGTTGTTCCATGAGCCGATGAACGTAAATATGCCAAGTGCCGAAATGGCAGGTCCCAGAATGGGCAGCACAATCTGATTGAATGTTCGAAACTCTCCTGCACTGTCCACACGTGCCGATTCAATGATTTCGTCAGGGATGCTGCTCTCCATAAATTGTTTGATAAAAAATACGTTAAAAGCATTCGCAGCCGCTGGTAAAATAATGGCCGCATAGCTGTCCAACAGCCCCAGTGTACTGAACAGCCGGTACATCCCGATTAGAGCCAGCTGCCCGGGCACCATCATCGTGGCCAGCAAAAACATGAACAGCCAGGTACGTCCCTTAAACTTGAACTTGGCAAATCCATATGCGGTTAATGAACCGATATACAGCGATAGTACAGTTGAAGTGCCGGCAATAAAAAGACTGTTCGCAAATCCGCGCCAAATGTTGATTCTCGAGGCCATGTTGAAGTAATTATCCGCTACAAATGGTCCGGGAAGGAAAGTAAAGGTGGATGCAATGGTCGCATTATTATGCGTGGAATAGATAATCATCAGATAAAACGGAACGATGCAGATCACAGCCAGACCAGTTAGGAACAAGTAAATAATAACTTTGCCGATCGTAAGTTGCTTCGTACTGGCATATTGCTGGATGGCTGCATTCGGTTGCTCAATCGATTTTGCGGTTTGCATAGTACTTCCCCCTCCCTATGAACGACTCTTCCGACTGGTCATGATGAAGGATACAACGGATAAGAGAATGATGATAACGAACAGACAGAAGGCGATAGCTGCTCCGTAACCGAAGCGTGTGCTTTGGAATGCTACATTATAGAGATACATAATACTTGTCATGGCAGCACGGTCCGGTCCACCACTTCCATTCGTGAGCGTGAACGGCTGGTCGAAAATCTGAATGCCTCCAATAATGGAAGTAATCATCTGAAACAGAATGATCGGTCGCAGCATCGGAACGATAATATGAATGAAAATGTGCTTCTTCTTCGCCCCATCCATCTGGGCCGCTTCCTGTAGTGCCGGGTCTATTCCCTGAAGCCCTGCAAGGTAAATGACCATTGAATATCCGAAGTATTGAAAGAACAGAATAGCTGACACAATGAGTCTCATAAACCACGGATCATTTTTCCAGTTGATCGGATCATCAATCAGCCCAATCTGCACCAGAAAGTGATTCAGACCACCAGACTGCCAATCAAAGATCAGGCTGACAAGCAATCCGAGTGATGCTGCCGTAACGATATTCGGGAAAAAATATACGGCTCTGAAGAAATCTCTTCCCTTAAGCAGCTTGTCGTTCAGGATAAAAGCAAGAACAAGAGAGACGGTAAGCTGCGGGACGACAGATACCCCCCAGATAAACAACGTGTTGAACAGTGTTTTATAGAACAGCGGATCTTGCAGAACAGCAATATAGTTTCCGATCCCAACGAATTCAGGGGTCGTAATGCCATCAAAGTTGGTAAAACTGATATATAGGGAATAAAGAATAGGATAGAGTCCAAAAATAGCGAAAATGATAAAGAATGGAGCGATAAAATAATAGCCATAGTGGTCTTTGCGGATCGATTTGGCAAACATGATGTGTTCCTCCAGTCATCGGATGATTAAAAGTTTCGTTCTCCTCGGCTAATCCACTTCCAGCTCAGGAAATCTCAATTTCACATCGCGTTTGATTCGCTTCACCGCTTCTTCTTTGGTCTGGATGTCATTATTGAGATACAACTGAAGGACATTTTTATAAATGTCATTATTAATAATGGAGTCATACTTTGTTCGCTCGTAGACCGGAACCTTTTTGGCTGCCTCGGAGAAAAACTCGAAATGCTTTTGCCCTCCCAAATAAGCTGAAGTAACGGCTGGTGCCAGCTGGTCATTCACGACCATGTTGCTTGTAAAATAATCCTGTTCCTTCGCCAGCTCAGACAGGAAATCATGGTTAAAGTTATAAAACTCAATAAACTTCCAAGCCGAATCCTTTTTTTCACTCTGACTGTACATCGCGATATACGTGCCTCCTGCGCTAAATGAAGACGGACCAGGTGCTAGCCCCCACAACCCTTCGGTGTCCGGCGCATTCGCCTTGAAGGTATATTGCAAAGCCCAGGTTGCACCAGGGTAGAACATCACTTCCCCTTTTTGCATCGAAGCAGCGTGCCCCGCACTTCCTTCTTCATACTCCGCAAGCACCTTGCGCTGACGCGCTTCCCGCACAAGGTCCAGTACCTCCATATACGTTGGATCGATGACAAGCTTGCCATCCTTAACCCAAGGGATTCCATCATAGGAGTTGGATATGGCATTCCAGTTTGCCAGTGCATGTACTTTATTTCCGCTCTCCTGCTGCACCCTCTCTCCAATCTCAAATATGTCTTCCCATGTACCAATCTGCTCGCCCACTTTCACGGGGTCGTCCGTTCCCAAATATTCTTTGGCCAAATCCCTGCGATAATAGATGCCTCCTGGTGTCCCCTGATACCCAATGGCGCGAATATGGCCTTCACTGTCCTTTTCATTCGCCTGCACAAATGGATATTGTTCTGGAATCAGCTCATTCGCGTTATACGGGGATGAAGACAGATTCTCCAGATAAGGTACATCAATCAGCTCTCTGATGTTTGCATTTTCAATCATAAATACATCAGGTGCTTTCGACGTGGTCTGCAGTGCGGATTTTAATTTGGTAATGTAAAAGTTTCCGGGGATATTCACGAAATTCACCTTAATGTCTGGATACTTTTCTTCGAATTTCTCAATGGCATAACCGGCTTCATCCGTAAAACTCCACACCGTAATTTCTTCCTGCTTGGATGCCTGCTCTCCCTTGGACTGACAACCGGATACGATCATCATGGCACTTACAAGTGCAATAATGGAGAGATACTTCAATTTAAATGTCTTCATGGGCCCCCTCCTTCGATAAAAGGAAACGCTTACATTTTATTCGAGTATAGTGATTTTGGAGAGGGCTTTCTCCTCAAATATTGTGAATCATCCTTCATATTTTGTGATATGGGTCTGATGCTTCTTCCTGAATTCAGAAGGTGTACAGCCATTATATTTTTTGAACAGTCGGTTATAGGAGTTCACATTGTTAAATCCATGCCCGATGGCGATATCCAAAATGGAGGTCTGACTAAACAATAATGCCCATTCCGATTTGATAATACGAAAGTGGTTCAGGTACTCCATCAACGTGACTCCCTTAGTCTCCTTAAACAGCTTGCATACATGAAATTTGCTGAATTTAATATGCTCAGCCACATGATCCAGCTTGACGGGTTCAGCGTAATGTTCCTCCAAATATTCACAGACCGATTCAAGGAATTCAAATCTTTTGGCTCCGTTACAAGTCTCTTTCGAAGCACATGATTCCGTGGTTGGTTCCTTGGTCCGAAGCAGGTGGACAATGAGATCGTACAGTCTTGCTACCATTAACCAGCGGTATCCGGGCTGCTTCCTTTTCTCCTCTTCGGAAATGGCCTTGATATATCGGTCCAGATTCTTCTCATTACAGATGGGAGACGGAATCATGGCCGTTTTATGAAAAAGTTCGCGGAGGTCATGGGATTCAGGATCTGCTGCCACATTTCCCGTTACCCACTCCAGCCGAAACAGGATAATGGTTAAATACTCGGTGCCTGGCAAAAAAAAGTGCACATCCCCCGGCTTGATCAGCAGAACGTCTCCTTGTACAAGCTCATAGACCTCGTTGTTCACTCCAATTCTCGCGCGTTCTCCATTCACAACGACCAATTCAACCTCTTCATGCCAGTGTGCAGCAAAATTAAACTGTTCACCCGTGTGAATTACCCGGATCGGAAACCCTTCTGTCATATGACCTGTTTCAAGAAACGTTGGAACTCCCATCAGATCACCCTTTCCATATTTTCCAATTTCCAAGCCCTAGTAATCATATTATGCATGAAGAGCAGGATTCCTTTCGAATGAAGCAGGAAAATAAATTTCACACATGAAAAAAGCCGCTCTATAGGGCGGCTAAGCCTGTCTCCTCGGCAATCCTGTTTTATAGAAAAAGGTACTGATCCGTAATTTCAACCTGACCAGTACCTGTAAGTTATTACTCTAAGCCTCTTATCCCCTCTTCCAAAATACCCATCACCGTTAATGTTTCTTCATCTTTGATGACTTTATCCTTGCCGTGAATGATGGCCCCATAAATATCATCGTACACACGGGCATAATCTCCCTTTTCAGAGACGACCTTCTCTTCATGGTACACACCTTCTTCATCTATATAAGTTAGTGTGCCATAATGCTGGGGCAAATCCACACCAAAATCAGCATGTCCTTTCGGTAGATAAAATAATTTCAGATGTTCCTCCTGACGGTCTTCCGTTTGTTTGACAAACACTCCGTTTTTACCATATACAACCAGGCTCGGGCGTGGTTTCAAACGGAAAAAGCTCGATTTAACGGATACCTTCAAGGTTGAATAATAAAAGTCCAGATCAAAGTAATCGTTCATTCTGCCAGCACCGAGTAATTGACGCACATCAGAATGAATCTTGTCCGGTTGACCAAAATAGGATATCACTTGATCAATCGTGTGCACTCCATGTCCGTATAGGTAACTGTTGTAAGGAGAGAACTGCGTTGTGCCGTTCGGAATTTCCGGGCGATAATAATCATAGTGCATCTCCACTTCAAGCAGATCCCCAAGCTTCCCGGATTCAATAACTTTTTGAGTTGTCAGAAAATCCGAATCATATCTTCTATTCTGATAACATTGTATGACCAGGTTCTTTTCTTTGGCGTATTGAAATATGGATTCCGCTTCCTCTTTGGTTAACATGAAAGGTTTCTCAACAAGCACATGTTTACCTTGGTCGAGTGCCATCTTGGCATAACTATAATGAGATTCTGTATGCGTACAGATTACAACTAACTGAATCTCTTCATCGTTCATCAGGCTCGAAATATCATCCGTATAGTGAATCCCTGGCACCTTGTCCCAATCCGTTTTGTCCGGGTTCCGGGCATAAATCGTTTTTACGTTTAAGTGTTCCCGATTCAATGAAAAAGGAAGATGATAACGGTTTGTGCTTTTGCCATTGCCAATATAACCAATCGTTAAAATGGTTGTTCCCCCCTGCTGCTCTTTTTCTTTTATTATAGAAGAAGAGTACGGTGCGTAAAGGTTATCCATGCATTATGGTACATTTGACCAAAGTCCAGTTACTATGGCACATTAATATTGGGCAAAATGTTCAATTAAACATCATTTTGACTTAAATGAATGATAGAATCCGGGGTGAACCGATTGAAACTGCTGATGCAATTGTCAGAAATGCAGCATTTTACACCTAACGAACAGAGCATTGCATCTTATATTTTGAGTCAGCGGGAACGCATGCTTCACTGCAATATTCAGGAGCTTGCTCAAGTTACATATACATCGCATTCTGCCATAAACCGTCTAACGCGCAAACTTGGGATGACGGGTTACAAGGAATTTATTATTACCCTTGCCCGTGAATTCCAGCAAAGTACCCAGAATGGTTCCAACCACGTTGATGCCAATTATCCATTCGGTGTCGGTGAATCCACTCTTCAGGTGGCTGCAGAGATTGCCGATTTGATGAAAGAAACGATCTCAAAAAACGCTGCCATTCTGGACGACGGCCTGCTCACCCAAACGGCACTGCTGCTGAACCAAGCAGATCGAATCTTCATCTATGCCTTGGGCGATTCGCAGATCCGGGCCAAAAGCTTCCAAAATAAATTGTTTAAACTCAACAAGTATGCGATCATTGCGACAGAACTTTCCGAGTGGGCGCACCATACCATCAATGTAACTTCAAAAGACTGTGCCATGTTCCTGACATATCACGGGAAGTCATTAAGCTACATCAAGGCAGCACGTCACTTCAAACATGAAGGTATTCCGTTTGTTACAATAACAGCAACGCCCCAGAGTGAGTTGGCTAGATGGAGTACTTTATGTTTACAGGTTGCCAACGACGAGGAGAAGTTCGCCAAGATTGGAACCTTCTCTTCGCAGATTGCCCTGGAATATGTGTTAAACGTGTTGTTCTCCTGCATTTACAATATGGACTATGCCAAAAATAAACAAACGGCCACAGAGTCTCTTCAGAAATTTGCCTTGAGCGACATGATGAATGATATATAAATAAACATACGAAAAGAATGAGGTGCCCGCATTGAAATTTAGTGAATATGTTGTAGGTCAGCGCTACGAAACCAAATCGATTAAACTGTCCAAGACCGATATTATGGAGTTTGCGAAGATTTATGATCCACAGTACATGCATTTGGATGAGGAAAAGGCCAAAAAAGGACGTTTCGGCAGCCTGATTGCTTCCGGCATGCAAACGATGAACATCTCCTTCAAGCTGTGGATTGAAGTAGGCGTTTATGGAGAGAATGTTGTCGCAGGTACGGGGATGAATCATATCCAGTTTATCAAGCCTGTATTTCCGGATGATGAGCTGCGCGTAGTTGCGGAAGTGATTGAACTGCTCCCAAGACGGAGAGGCAATGGCATTGTTACCGTCCTGCTCACAACTTATAATCAAAATCATCAAAAAGTATTTCAGGCCGAATTAAGTGCATTGATTGATAATTAAAAAACTTGCAAGGGTAACAGAATCAAAATGTTGGGGATTGGCATCCAATTGTTAATGGTCTATCTTTGGTTGAAGAAGAACCGACTCCGTACGAGTCGGTTCTTCTTCACCATTTTATGCAACAGCTTAGCGTACATAAAGCCTGCTCATCGCCCCATACATATCTCCTGGTTCCAGACTGAATAATCCAACTTCATCAGCCTGTAGATTCAAATTGGATGCATTTCACGTAACATTGTGATCTACACTCCTGTTCCCCATGAATTTGTAATGTATACTTGAGTCTTTATGCCAGATTGATTTTGCGGATGACTTCCAGCGGCACTTTCGGCTGACGGTCTTCAGTTAACAGACCATTAATCTCCTGCTGCACATCTGTGACCTGTGTATAACAATAGCCCGAGATATAAGGAATGGCCTTGATCGCTCCCGTGATTGAACGAAAACGTTCAACAAAGGCTTCAACGGAGTCCACCTGATTGCCATAGCCCCAGCCTTCATCCGATTGAAAGGCAATGCCCCCGAATTCACTGATGATAATGGGCTGTCCTGTATACTCGTAACCTTCCGCAAAAGCAAACTTCCATCGATTAGAGGAGATCTTGTTGTTTACAATCATCTCCTTATCCTGATAACGTTCCAAAAAGACATCTCCTGACTCCACATAATCATGGATGGTCAGAATATCCGATACCGTATGCTCCCATCCGTCATTGGTAATGACCGGACGATAAGGATCAATGGCTTTGGTCAGATGATAAATGGATTGCGTAAACTGCTGCTGTGCCACCTCATGAGCGATTGTCGGTATTCCCCATGATTCATTAAACGGAACCCAGGTGATCACACTTGGATGATTATATTGTTGTGGTACAATCTCGAGCCATTCCTTGGTGAAACGGCTAACCGCTTCATCATTGAACTCAAAGGTCGCCGCCATTTCCGACCAGACCAGCATCCCTTTTACATCACACCAATATAAAAAGCGGGGATCTTCCAGTTTCATATGTTTGCGAATGCCGTTATATCCCATCTCGGCAATTTTATCAATATCTTCGATCAGCGCTTCCACCGATGGAGGAGTCAAATGGCTTTCAGGCCAATAACCCTGATCCAGAATAAGTCGTTGATAGAGCGGAGCATTATTCAGCAGAACCTGCCCATTTTCAATCGATATTTTTCGCATGCCGAAATAGGAATGCACCCGATCGATTTCCTTCTCATTTTCGTACATAACAAACTCAATATCGTACAGATTCGGTGAATCCGGAGACCACAACGACTGTTTCCACGGGCCGCCCGCCTCATGTTTGACACTGGCCTCTACCGTCATCCAAGGTCTATCCGGAGACAAGCTGATGGTTTGCACATGCTGACCCTTCAGCTCAATCTTCGTTTCCAGACGCAAGTTGTTCCTGCCTTCAACCCCATTCAATTGAAAGTCCAAACGAATCATATGACGGTCGATATCGGGCGTCATCTTGACCGTTTCAACCCTTGCTTCACTCACATGCTCCATCCAGACATTCTTCCAAATTCCGGTGCTTTGCACATAAAAGCATTCAAAATTTTCATCTACCCAGCGCTGTTTCCCCCGAGGCTGCATTGCACTCTGACTGTCCGCTACTTCAAGAACAATATTGTTCTCCGAACCGTAAGTGATATAAGGTGTAATGTCGAAGAAAAATGCTGCATATCCCCCCTCATGCTCACCCGCAACCTTTCCATTCACCCAGCATTTGGCGCGATAATCCACCCCTTGGAAATGAAGAATAGTTCTCTTGCCCTTAACCTCTTGAGGAATGGTCACCAGCTTGCGGTACCAAACCAGTGGATGAAATGTCTCGATTCCGATTCCGCTTGCCTGAGTTTCATAGGTAAAGGGAACTTTAATTTTGAGTCCTTCCGGAAATTCAGCTTGATCATACCAATGTTCACTTTCACCTACCTGATGGTCATCAAAACTAAAATCCCATTCGCCATTCAAATTCAGCCAGTCATTACGTACAAACTGCGGTCTTGGATAATCCTTATTGTAAAATTTGGTTGTCATATCGTTTCTCCATTCTCCCTTGAGCTACATTGGGCTCGCTGGCCTGACATAGCCGTTTTATTGTTTTATGAAATTCAGACTTGCTCACATTACCCCTTAATTCCAGACATGCTGATTCCCTTGACAATCTGCTTCTCGAAAATGATAAACAAAATAATGATAGGTACCGAAGCCACTGCATTAATAACCATTGGTTTGACATAATCCTCAGAATATTGACCCATCAGCGTAGGAATACCCATTGGCAGTGTAAATAGATTATCGTCGGTGATCGAAAGGAACGGCCACAGGAAGTTGTTCCAGGAACCGATAAACGTCAGAATGGCCATAGAAGCCATTGCCGGACGGGTGAGGGGTAACATGATGCTGGTGAATATTCTCCAGAAGCCACCCCCATCAATCTGTACACTTTCGAGCAGATCATTGGGAACACCGTCAAAGAAACTTTTGAGTACAATGACAGCTACGGGCGAAGCAAGAGCTGGAATGATGAGTCCGCTGTACGAATTCAGCAAATGAAGATCTTTTGCCACTTGATAGAGCGGAATAATGGTAGCTTCCCCCGGAATTAACAGACCTCCAAGGATGAAAAAGAAAACAATGGTACGATAGCGAAATGGGACCTTGGATAGCGCAAACCCCGCCATTGCTGCAAAAATGACAGTAAGCACCGTTACCATCACGGCCACGAACAAGCTGTTGGCAATCCATTGAGACAATTTGGTCGTCGTTAGAATCTCTTCGTACACAGCCAGTGAATACGGAGGCTTAAACCAATCCAGGACTGTAATGATCTTCATGCCTTCTTCCTTGATCGATACAACAAGCATCCAAACCAACGGAGCCGCAAACATGACAGCCATCAATGCAGAACTTATACGAAACAGCCACTTCATCACCTATCCACTCCCTTCCGGTTGTTCATCCAGTATTGCAGCACGGATAACACCAGGAGTATGAAGAATAAAATATAGGACATCGTCGCGGCATAACCGAGGTTATTATTTTTAAATCCGGTTTGATAGATTAACTGGATAATCGGACGTGTCTGATCCAGCGGGCCTCCGCCTGTAATAACATAAATCTGCATGAAAACCTTGTATGAAGCGATAATTTGCAGCATCGTAATGGTTTTGGTGAGTGGGGATAGATATGGAAGGGTAATTCTCCAAAATATTTGAGAGTCACTCGCTCCATCCAATCGTGCTGCTTCATAGATCTCATCCGGTATTTCCTGAAGCGCCGACAAATACAAAATAAAGTTAAAACCTACCGTCCACCACAAAGTTACAACTGTAATGACGATCCAGGCCAGGTTTGTTTCGGTCAGCCAGAAAATTTCGGCGTTTTGGGGTAACAGGCCAATGAGATGCAGTACAGAATTGACAAACCCGGTATAAGGCTGGAATACGAACAACCCCAGATAAGCTGCGACAGCAACCGAGAGTACACTTGGAATAAAAAAGATAATCCGGTAAAACTTTTGCAAAACCGATTTTCGATTCGCAATCAGAGCCAGCACAATGGCAAGTATGATCATGGTCGGAGTACTTAGAAAAACAAAGAAGGTCGAGTGCCATATCGCTTCCCAGACTTCCCTGTCCTGAAGTACCTTGCGGAAGTTATCCAGGCCAACAAAGTCCATTTTCTTAATGAGTGTCCATTTGTAAAAGGTCATTTCAATGCCTTTAATCATCGGCCAGATGGTAAACAATACATACACAATTAGGAATGGAAGCAGAAAGACAAGCGCCTGCAGCTCCGTCCTCATTTTTTTGAACTTCATACCCGTCTCCCCTTTGATTGACACGCAAGCCAACGTTAATGCTTACACATGCGCAAGCTTGCGTGACCCGTCTTCCTTCTATTCACTCAGTATTTTCTGAATGCCTGCCTCCATGTTGTTCATGGCATCAGCCGGAGTCATTTTATTGACCCATACTTCATTCAAAAATTTAAAGGCGACTTCTTCACGGATTTGGGCAGTTTTGGTTGATTTTTTGCTGAACTTAACGACACTTGCTACTTCAGAATAATCGCTGCGGTAAGGCATATCTTTAAATTCTTGTTTTTCCAGAACGGATGGTTTGGAAGGAATATGGCCGGCTTTGGCCCATACCTGGCCATTATCTGCAACCCAATCGGCGAAAATCATCGCCGCTTTACGTTTTGCTTCGTCTTCATCCTGAGTCAAAGGCAGAATAATCGTGTGAGAGTCTCCCCATGTTGCTTCCTGATCGTAAAATTTAGGTATCGGCATCGCACCAAACTCAAAATCTTTAGTGGATTCCCATGTTCCTGTCGTCCAGACACCCGTCATGGTAATTGCGGCTGTTCCGCTTTGGAAATTTTTATAAAAATCCGGATCATTTTTCTTAATGTAGCCTTCGGTATACAACTTCTGGATGTAGTCGGCTGCTTGGATCCCCTTTTCTTTATCAATCGCGGCAGATTTCAGATCGTCCGATATGACATCATTTCCACCCAATTGCGAATACAATGACCACCATAGACGAAAAGGATCATCATTGTTATTGGATAATGCAAATGGGGTAACCTTGGCTGGCAACTTTTCTTTTAATGTTTTAAGGAAACTTACAAAACCATCAGCTGATTGTTCCAACACGGGTTTTCCGTCTTCGCCGAGCAGACCAGCTTCTTTCAGCAGCTTTTTGTTGTAGAACATGATAAAAGCATGTGTATCAATGGGTACTGCATAATGCTGATCGTCTACTGTAACCGCACTCAAAAGATTTTGATTGTAGGAATTCCAATCTACGCCTGCATCTGTAGCGGGTGTATCGAGTTCAGTGACTACCCCCTGATCAATCAAATCGGGCAGCCTAGAGGAATGGGATATGCCGATGTCAGGTCCGTTGCCGTTACCCACCGCGGTGACAAGTTTGGTATAATACTCGCCCCAGGCAAGCTTGGTATTTTTCACTTCGATGTCCGGATGGGTTTTGTTGAATTCATCAACTAATGCTTGCATGTTTGCCCCATCGCCACCATCGAACAATGTCCAGAAGGACAAGCTCACTTTCCCTTGACTTGCGGCATCACCGTCGGCACCACCACTGTTTCCACTGCATGCACTTAAAACCATAGACACAGAGAGAAGTAATGTTAGTGCCAACAAGCCCACTCTTCTTTTCATGCGAGTATCCCCTTTATTCTAATATTATAGATACAAACAATATACTTGATTTGTTACATTATTATTGTATCTATAGTGGGATTATAGCCACCTAACCTCTTAATGTCAACGCTTTCAATTATATTTATTGTAATTATTCAATCGAAAAAAGCCTTAGTTACAATTTATCCGCAACTAAAGCTTTTTCTTCAATCCACATCGGGATTCATTACGTAATTTATGGTCATTTTGATGTTCTGATCGTGATCTCCAAATTCTCTGCCAAACAGGTTCATCCCACCTTGGTGAACAGCATCTGGTTTGATGCCCACCCGCAAACGCAATTTGTGACTATCCAGGAGGTTCAGTTGATTTAATGTAACAGGGGATACCTTCTCCATATCAAGCGAAGTCTTCTCTTTGTCTACTCGCCATGTCTTTAGCAAACCATACTGGGTAGACCACTCATACCACCAGGCTGGATTAAGATTCCCCCTTCTGTCACCAAAGTCTCCAGGACATGTCCACATGCCAATCTCCACGCCATTAATCCAGACCGAAATATCGGAAGGCCAATTGTGATCGTAGTTAGGTGCCTCAGAACACATTTCCATAGATACTTCAAGCGATTCAATCCTTGCTCCGGGCGGTAATTCCAGTGGCATCAAATATTCAACATATCCTTTTCGAAACCACATAATCTGAGCTCCAATATGCTTAGGGTGAAAGAAACTGGCAGGTTCATCCTCACGTATAATCATTCCATCCGCATTGGCCATGCCACAGGTTGGAGATACCTCGCAATCGCTATAATGACCTATGGGCATGTCTACCTCATAGACTTGAACACCTCCTCTGGGACCTGCCTTCTCCAAATTCAGTGCAATGTGTATATCATCATAATTACGACTGCATACTTTCATCGCACCGCGAGAAGCCGGCAGCAGCTCTGTATTAATTAATCTTGCAGCCTCCAAAATCTTGATATTGTTGGCTACGGTGGATACCGGAAGCTTAAGAGCTTCAGCAATCTCCACGATATTTAGGTTTTTGGAATTAAGGAGGCGGAGGATATCTACCCGGGAACGTGTAGATAAGGCATGAGTAACCGTTACCAGCTTGTCCGGGTCATCAAAACTAAGCTCAAGCATTGCGAATCCACCTCATTCTAAGATTGTATTTCAATAATTTTACTTGTATGTTCCCAAAGAGTCAAATTTGCTGTATTAAACCTTTTATTTTGTATTAAATGATTTTTATCGAATGCCTGCTTCAACTTCACTTCAAAAGTATTATTCACTCTAATAACCAACGCAACGCAAAAACACCTCAAAACGGTCCTCCATCTGATTCAATACGGAAGGTTTATTGAGGTGTTTGACTTGCCAACGATTCGGGGACAGTTCACCTAAGTAATTCTGCCCGTTTGTTAAATCGTTTTTTTATTCACTTTACTGCTTTTGGATTTATTTGGTTTGAAATTACTGCTTTGTGCTTTTCCCGGCTTGGTAAACCATTCGGACTTGGGTTTGCGCGCGGGGTTCTTCTTAGCCTTAGCCGGTTTATTGGTCATGGAATTGTTGGCTGCAGCCTTCGATCCCTTACTGTTTTTTATAAATACAGGAGCACTCGTCATCGGATAAGGATGATCTTTGACTTCGGGAATGCTCTTCTTGATTACCTTCTCAATATCCTTGAGGAACGGCATTTCTTCCTTATCGCAAAAAGAGATTGCCATACCGCTATGCCCTGCTCTGCCTGTACGGCCAATTCGGTGTACATAGGTCTCCGGAATATTAGGCAGGTTAAAGTTGATGACATGCGAGAGCTCTTCCACGTCAATTCCTCTTGCCGCAATATCTGTCGCTACGAGCACTCGTGTGACTCCGCTTTTGAAATTGTTCAGCGCTTTTTGTCGATCATTCTGAGACTTGTCACCATGAATGGCTTGAGCAGTCACATTTACCTTGGTCAACTCTCGTGTAACACGGTCAGCGCCGCGCTTCGTGCGAGTGAACACCAGTGCCGAAACAATGGATTTATCCTGCAAAATATGATTCAACATATGTTGTTTCTTGCCATTCTCCAATAAATACACAGACTGTTCAATTCGGTCTACCGTAGAAGACACCGGTGTAATTTCAACTTTCACAGGATCTACGAGTAACGTTTTGACCATTTTTGTGATTTCAGGAGGCATCGTAGCTGAGAAGAAAAGGGTTTGTTTCTTGCTCGGCATCTTGGAGATGATTCGCTTCACATCATGAATAAAGCCCATATCCAGCATCCGGTCAGCTTCATCTAATACCAAAATCTCAATGGATTTCAAATCAATACGTTTTTGGTTAACCAGATCCATCAATCTGCCTGGCGTGGCGATAATAATATCTGCACCCTGGCTCAGCGCTCGCTCCTGCACCTTCTGTGAAACACCACCAACGATAGCAGCGCAGCGAATATCCGTGTATCGGCTATAAATCTTAATGTTATCCGCAATCTGGATAGCCAGCTCTCGGGTTGGACTTAAAATCAAGGAGCGAATACGGCGTCCTTGTCTGGGACCACCTGACTTTTCGCTTAACAATTGAATGATCGGTACCGAAAATGCTGCCGTCTTCCCTGTTCCTGTTTGCGCACAGCCAAGCAAATCTCTGCCTGCCAATACGGCTGGAATCGCTTGTTCCTGAATAGGTGTTGGGTTCGTATAGTTCGCTTTGTTCAATCCTTCTAAGATTGGGGGTATAATATTCAAGTCTTTAAAGTTCATTGAGTCTCCTTCATGACGTCCATATCTATTAGATGTGTCTTGTTATCACACGTAACGAATAAGGATACCATTAAAAAGACGATCTGTATATTAT
The DNA here is from genome assembly GCF_040546835.1 of Paenibacillus sp. PvP094. NCBI lineage: Bacteria > Bacillati > Bacillota > Bacilli > Caryophanales > Paenibacillaceae > Paenibacillus > Paenibacillus sp. PvP094. Next base: position 5,712,404 of record NZ_JBEPOM010000001.1, read on the forward strand.
CTTTTAATCCCAATGTCAGCTCACCAGTTTCAACCCAACCGCAGATCCAAGCACCATGGCAATAAACAATATTCGAAGTGCGTTTCGGGATTCTCCATAGAAAATCATGCCAAGAATCGCTCCTCCGGAAGCACCTATCCCTGTCCACACGGCATACGCCGTCCCCATGGGCAGTGTTTTCATAGCCAGAGACAGCAGCCAGAAGCTTAACCCAAAACCTGCAACTAAGAGCAGGATGGATATCCCATTACGGTCTTTGTTCCATTTATTAATCATCAATACACCCAGCATCTCGAATAGGCCTGCCATAATAAGAAATACCCAATTCATGAATGATGCGCCTCCTTCGTTTTCTGCTTGCTTACCATTTTCAGTCCGATTACTCCGAGCAGTAACACACCAATGAGTATCATTTTTCCGGCCTGAACAGGAGCACCGAATAACAGGATCTCTGCCAACACCGTACCAGCCGTACCCAAACCGACAAATACTGCGTATACCGTTCCGACATCGAGTGTACGGGAAGCCGCGATCATCAAGGAAAAGCTGACGGCAATGGCAATTACCGTTGCTCCCCATTCCAACAGACCACTCGCATGCTTTAAGCCAATCACCCAACCCACTTCAAAAAGGGCTGCAATCACAACAGACAACCAGGTTTTGTTCATTTTGATCTACTCCTTTTGGTATCCAATTTCATACAACAACGTTTAGTATGTGTCTTAGAGAGCAAATAAAAAAAGCCCGGGAAACAAACTGCATTCAAGCAGTTTATCTCCCAGGCTTTTATCCCTCCGTGGCATAACCATCAGGTTATGAGCTTTCTCTCGGACCAGGCCGATCTCACTCGCGGAACCCTAGAAAGCATGTCGTATGATTTTATGTTACCTATTATACACACTTCTCCCCTTGGGGCAAGTCTTTTATGATTTGATCACAATTCCCATTAATCCGACGAAGGTCGCCGCTTGATAAGGTGAAATAACACAGCCATTCAGATCCTCCATGTTCAATACGAGCGAGTCAAATTGGCAATTGCTAAGATCCAAACCCTTTAATTTCGTACCTGTCATGAAAGCCTGATCGATATTACAATGGTCCAGCAGGATTTTTTGCAAGGCTAGATAGGCAAAGTCAGCACTAATTAATGAGCATTCAGCAAAAGCAACTTGTTTAAGGTGGGCAAATCTAAAATTGGAGTAGTCCCCCACACACTGAGCAAATTGAACGTTTTGCATTCTGCTGGTGGAAAAATCCGTGCCGACAAATTTGCAGTTGGTCCATGCGGCCCGGTGCATGATAGCACCTGAGAAATTGACGTTGGAGAAATCACAATTTTCAAAAACAACATCTGTAAATTCAAATTGTTCCAGTGAGGAATCAGAGATCGTCACATTTCTGAAAATGACATTCTCAAAGGATACTTTGAGTGCTTCCTGGTTATCCAGTGAGATCTGTTCAATAAGTTGATTCCGGTATTCCGTTTTGGACTCCAATACCTGAATGGGTTCTATGGTCATCGATTGTTCCTGAATTTTCGGGATATCTATTTTCATACGTCTTCCCCGCTCCTTTATAAGCTACGATTTGACTGGTATCCAGAAACCATTGCAATTACGCTTAAGTTGCTGCTAAATCTTTGTCTCCACAGATCACTCATGAGTTCAGAGCGGCATGAGAACGGCAGTACTATGAGGTATAGACTTTTTTCTAGAATGCTTCATCGTTCTGCATAAACGGTTTTTTCCCCAGGATGGACTTTTTCACATATACAGTAAACAGCAGCAAGGCTACAAAAACAGATAAGGCACTGACACTAAATAAAACACTATAGCTCGTATATTCCGAAACCACTCCCAGCAAAATTGCACCCAGACCGATTCCCAGATCCGTGGCCGTCGAAAAAAGGCATTGGCAGCACCTTGACGCTCCTTGGGTGCCATACGTAGCGTTATGGCCTGAAGAGCAGGCTGTGCAGATCCAAACCCGACACCGTATAGAACAGCAGAACACAATAACCCAAACAAACTGGTTGAGAAGCTCAAGACAAGCAGTGCCGCCATGGTAATGATAAGAGCCGGCACTATCACAGACACCTCTCCGATTCGATCAGAGAGTTTTCCTGCAATTGGACGAGAAAGGGCAAGCGTTGCTGCGTAGATTAGAAAAAAAGTTCCGGAATTGACCTGTATCTCGGCTGCAAATAGCGGAACAAACGTTGTAATTCCTCCATAAGCAATAAAAAGAAAAAATATAGGAGCCATCACAGGCAAGACGGATTTCTCGAAAATTTGAATCTTCTTGTGACCTGCAGTTGGTGTAAACGGCATTTTAGCTGCAAGAGTTAATAGCAGTGCAACTACAGACAGAACAACTGCAAACAGGAACATTCCCTGATCGGATTGGCCTTGCATGATGCTTAATCCGATCATGGGACCAATCGCCATGGCGAAGGTCATGGAGGTACTGAACCACCCCATCCCTTCCCCACGACGATTAGCCGGAATCATATCAGTGACGGCAGTCATCATGGAAGTCGTCGACATTGCCCAGCTTATACCATGAATGATTCGGAGCCCCATCAGCACCAAGATGCCACCTACCCAGTTATACATATGCATCGATGCGATAAAAACGAGCAGCCCCCCAATCATAAATGGACGTCTGCCGAATCGATCCAGCAGTCCACCGATTAAGGGCCTGAATAGGACAGAAGATAACATCAATGCCCCCATTGCGAGGCCCACTTGCTGTTCATTGCCGCCCATCTCCTTAATAAATAGCGGCAGCGTGGGATATAGCATATAAAAGGCAGTGAATAAAAATAGCAATCCCAATGTCATCAAAATAAAGGACCTGGTCCATAAACGTTCCAACCATTCTCCACTCCTTATCAGTCAAGACCGGATTTAACGATGAAAGAAGTCGCCAGCAAGGCGACTTCTCTCATCTTCTTTTAGCTCTAACTGAGATTACCCGTCACCGGATGAGGGATATAGGCTTCCTCCAGGTAACTGATTTCTTCTGGTGTCAGCTTCACTGAAAGCGCAGATACCGCATCTTCAAGATGATGAATCTTGGTTGCACCAATAATGGGTGCGGTTACTTCATCTTTTTGCAACAGCCCGGCCAGAGCAACCTGTGCTCGTGCAATCCCCCGTTTTCCAGCCACCTCTGCTACACGTTCGACCACCCGGCGATCGGCTTCAACCATTGTACTCTCATAGAACGCTTTTCCAACTGGATCAACCTCCGAACGGGCAGTCTGTTCGTTCCAATCCCGTGTCAGGCGCCCCTTGGCCAGCGGACTCCACGGAATCACACCGATCCCTTCTTCAAGGCATAGGGGCAGCATTTCACGTTCTTCTTCACGATATAACAAATTTAAATGGTTTTGCATGGAGACGAATTTCGTCCATCCGTGTCGCTCGGCAGTATGCTGTGCTTTCATGAACTGCCAAGCGTACATGGAGGAGGCACCAATGTATCTGACCTTCCCAGCCTTCACCACATCATGAAGTGCCTCCATCGTCTCTTCAATGGGCGTTGTATTATCCCATCGATGAATCTGATACAGATCCACGTAATCCGTACCCAAACGCAAGAGACTATTATCGATTTCGTTCATGATCGCTTTTCTCGACAGCCCTGCACCATTGGGTCCCGGCGTCATCCGGAAAAACAATTTCGTTGCCAGGACAATCTCATCCCGGCGGGCAAAATCCTTCAACGCACGGCCAACGATTTCTTCACTGGTTCCGTCTGAATAAATGTTCGCCGTATCGAAAAAATTAATACCCTCCTCCAGCGCTTTTTGGATAAACGGGCGGCTCTGCTCTTCATTCAGTGACCAGGGAGCCATTCCACGTTCCGGCACACCGTAACTCATACACCCAAGACACAATTTCGAAACGTCCAGACCTGTTCGTCCAAGTTTAACATATTCCATGTCTCACGCACTCCTAGCATTTTTTATTTGTCGATGAGGTAACTTTTATTTCTTCCGAACTTAACTTAAGGGCAGCAGATTATTCTCCCGCCATCTCAAAACTGTCACAGACCTGTTCTTCTCTCCAGTTCTTCCGTATATCGGGCACCCACCAAAGTGATCTTCGACGCTGCCTCATTAATGCTGTGTACATCTTCAGACTTGAGCTGAAGATCTGCCGAGTTCAGATTTTCTTCCAATCTGCTCAATTTGCGCGTGCCTGGAATCGGCACAATCCAAGATTTCTGGGCAAGCAACCACGCAAGCGCAACTTGGGCCGGGCTGACTTGTAGTTCCTCTGCTTTTTCTTTAAGCAAATCAACCAATACCTGGTTCGCTTGCAACGCTTCAGGCGTAAAACGAGGTAGAATGTTACGCAGGTCGCCTTGTTCAAATGTTGTTCCCGCGTTGAAACTTCCTGTCAGGTATCCTTTACCCAGAGGGCTGAATGGGACGAAACCAATTCCAAGCTCCTCCAAAGCAGGGATCAACTCCTCTTCAGGGCGTCTCCACCAAAGGGAATATTCACTCTGTACTGCTGTAAGAGGCTGCACGGCGTGTGCACGACGGATCGTTTGCACTCCTGCCTCGGACAGTCCCCAGTGTTTTACCTTTCCTTCCCGGATCAAATCTTGGATTGCTCCTGCTACTTCCTCGATTGGCACATCCGGATCGACCCGGTGCTGATAATACAGATCAATCGATTCAATCTGCAGACGCTGCAGCGACTCTTCCGCCACTTTGCGAATATGTTCGGGCCGACTATTCGTACCGCCCTGTTTGCCGTGCTGTATATCGAAACCAAATTTGGTGGCAATGACGACTTGGTTTCGAACGGTTTTTAGTGCTTCGCCCACAAGTTCTTCGTTGTTGTATGGACCGTATACTTCAGCGGTATCGAAGAACGTCACACCTCGTTCCACAGCTTTTTGAAGAACGGAGATCATCTCATTCTTCTCGGAAGCAGGACCATACCCGTAGCTCATTCCCATACAACCAAGGCCAATGGCCGAAACCTCCAAACCGCTGTTTCCCAATTTGCGTTTTTGCATCATTCATCATTCCTCCTCATTTGAATATCTATCATCTAAGACAATTCAAGTACTCTTACCCACACGCTCTCACTTGCTTGATTCTGTGAGCTTAATCTCATTATGCCGAAGCGTGCTCACCAAGCGGTATATCATTTATCTTAATTGATTGCCTAATCCTATCAGGGGTTCTTTTGAATTCGATGATTAAGTCGTATAATGAAACGAGGTTAGAGCCGTGAGGAGGAGTCCAAATGACTGAGGATTTATTTCAACAGAAAAGGGAACTGAGCGAGTTGGTTGAGCGTCACTCCGTACGTAACGGTGCAACGGAAACGCCGATCCCTTCCCTGTTTTTCTATCATCATACGAGTATTACTGAACCGGCATACAGAGTTTATAAGCCTGCTTTTTGTGTTATCGTGCAAGGCTTAAAGGAAGTATTGCTGGCACAGGAGCGCTTTGAATATGGACCATCCAATTATTTGATTGCTTCCATGAATCTTCCGGTAATCGGGCAGATTATCAAGGCATCCGCTGATGCACCCTATCTAAGTATTAAGCTTGAGTTTACGAAGAATCAAATTCTGGAAGTACTGAATGAATGCAATATCCAAGTCACTTCCAAAGAAAACGCCAGACGAGCCATGTTCGTGGGACAGATGGAATCTTCCATTCAGGATGTTGTGCTTCGCCTTATCCGTTTACTGGATACTCCGGAGGAAATCCCTTTCCTTGCCCCATTGTACACAAAGGAGATTTTGTTTCGTCTTCTTCAGGGACCTTACGGAGGCGAGTTGGCCCAGATCGCGGTAGAAGGAAGCAGTACGTACCGAATTAGGGAAGCAATCGAATATATCGTTCATCACTGGGAGCAGCCTCTACGCATTGAAGATCTTGCAGAGACCGCCAGCATGAGCGTATCCTCATTTCATCGGCACTTCAAAGAGATCACGGCCATGAGCCCGCTGCAATTCCAAAAACAGCTGCGCCTACAGGAAGCCCGGCGCCTTCTGATGGCTGAGTCTGGCGATGCGGCTGATGTAGCATTTCGGGTTGGCTACGAAAGTGCATCCCAGTTTAGCCGTGAATATTCACGCATGTTCGGCGCACCACCAAGAAGTGATATTAAACGATTGAAGGAAAAATACGACCTCATCTTGAGTGAATAGCTTCTCCACTGTTTCAATAAAAACCCAACAAAAAAAGGACGACAATATGTCGCCCTTTTTCAATATATCGCAACTATTCATCCTACATCTTCATGGTTTAAACCAGCACTTCAGCAAGTACCCTTACTTCACTTGATTCTTGCATTAATCGAGCGATATCACGAGCCAGCGCATCCACATTCTCCTGCTCCGTTGCCCAACTGGTGCAAAAACGGACTGCACTATGTGTGGCGTCTACCTTTTCCCAGAATGTGAAGGTGTACTGGCTGCGCAATTTCTCAAGCAAAACATCAGGCAAGATCGGAAACTGCTGATTGGTTGGTGACTCGTACAGGAAGCGGATTTGCTGTTCTTCAAGCGAATCATGAATTCGCATGGCCATATCAATGGCATGACGTGAAATTTCCAGATACAATCCGTCTTCGAACAACGTTTCGAACTGAATGCCTAGCAATCTGCCTTTTGCTAGCAGACCGCCCTTCTGCTTGATCATGTAACGAAAATCAGGCTTCAGTGCATCATTCAGGATGACTACAGCTTCCCCCATCAGTGCACCGATCTTGGTTCCTCCAATATAGAACACATCACTTAAACGGGCGAGATCAGCAAGGGTCATGTCACAATCCGGGGATGCAAGTGCGTATCCGAGCCTTGCCCCATCCACAAATAACGGGAGTCCGCATTTCTTACTTGTCTCAAATAATGACTGCAATTCGGCCTTACTATACATCGTACCGTTCTCTGTTGGCTGGGATATGTAAACCATTCCTGGCTGTACGCAGTGCTCAGGAGAAGACTCACTCCTATGCGCTTCATAGACTGCCTTCACTTGGTCAGCTGTGATCTTCCCGTCTTCACTGGGAACGGTAAGTACTTTATGACCAGTTGCTTCAATTGCGCCTGTTTCGTGAACAGCGATGTGGCCCGAAGTCGCCGCAATGACACCTTGATAGGGACGCAGGATGGATGCAATGACCGTTGTGTTGGTTTGAGTGCCTCCGACCAGAAAATGCACATCAGCCTGCTCACTGTCGCACGCTTGACGAATCAGAGTTCTCGCCCGATCACAGTGGGGATCTGTGCCATAACCGCTCGTTTGTTCCATATTGGTCTCGATCAGTCTTTGCAAAATGCGTTCATGCGCACCTTCGTTATAATCACATTCGAATCGTATCATCGTGTTGTTTCTCCTGCTTTCTTCGTTAACTTCTCTTGTATGTTCATCATGGAAGCATAGACCTCTTGGATCTCTTCCTCATCCAGATTCTGCATTAACTTCAATATTTGCTGGTCAGACCTATCGTTTAATTCAGCGTAAAGTTCCTGACCTTTATCCGTAAGGCGAATGAGACTGACCCGGCTGTCAGCTTCCGAATTCACTTTAATGAGCAGGCCTTCCTTGGACAGCTTGTTCACAATCCGGCTCATATAACTGCGATCAATGGTCAGTGTATCCACCAGATTGTTGGCAATACTTTCTCCACGAATACCAATTTCAATGATGACCCTTACCTCGGCAAACGAATACCCCGTACCAAGGATGTGCTTATCCAATACGCCAAGAATATTGGTATAAAAACGGTTGAAACGCCGCATGTCAGCCAAAATATCAGAATGTATATGCTGAGAGTCGATGCGAAACCCTCCCTTTTAGTGGACATTGTCAACATTATAATAAGTTGATTTAGTGGACGTTGTCAACATAATGATCGTGCCTGCCGAAAAATAAACCGATTGCAGCCTATTGGAGGCAAATTATACAGCAAAAAACCGCGCAAATTGCGCGGTTCAGCCTCAAAAACCTTTTTCTATGAATGACTGTACTGCACCTGATGTAGTCGACTGTAGATCCCACCAGCTGCAACCAGCTCATCATGATTCCCCTGCTCGGCAATGCCATCCGCGTTCACGACCATGATGCGGTCCGCATTCTTGATGGTTGTCAGGCGGTGTGCAATGACCAGCGTAGTTCTGCCCACAGACAGTTCTGCGAGTGATTTCTGAATTAAAGCTTCCGTTTCCGTATCCAGAGCCGATGTAGCTTCGTCAAGGATCAGAATCGGTGGATTTTTCAGGAACATGCGGGCGATGGATAAACGCTGCTTCTGCCCTCCGGATAGCTTAACGCCACGTTCACCGATGATCGTATCGATGCCGTCCGGCAATGTGAGAAGTAATTCCTCCAGCGATGCCCGGCGTGCAGCATCCCAGATTTGCTCATCTGTTGCCGTGAGATCCCCATAGGCGATATTCTCCTTGATGGTTCCCGAGAACAGGAATACATCCTGCTGAACGATACCAATGTGCTTGCGAAGGGATTGCAGCTGCACATCCCGAACATCAACGCCATCCACCGTGATTCTTCCCTCTTCCACTTCGTAGAACCTTGGGAGCAGACTGCAGATGGTTGTTTTTCCTGCACCGGAAGGTCCAACGAATGCAACGGTTTCTCCCGGTTTAATAGACAGACTGATATTATTCAGTATACGGCGGCTGGATTCATAACCGAACGATACATTCTCGAAACGGATATCGCCCCGGACATGTTTCAGCTCAACTGCGTTTTTGGCATCCGCGATTTCAGGCTCCGTATCAATAATTTCCAGGTAGCGCTTGAAGCCAGCAATTCCCTTCGGATAGCTCTCGATGACTGCGTTGATTTTCTCGATCGGACGGAAGAAGATGTTGGAGAGCAGCAGGAATGCCATGAAGTCACCCATATCGATTTTGCCGTCAATGAAGAACCATGCACCACTGATCATCACAAATACAGTGACCAGTCTCATCATCATATAACTGACCGATATGCTCTTCGCCATCGTTTTATAAGCAAGCAGTTTGGTTTGACGAAAGTTTTCATTGTCGACGGAAAATAGTTTTTTCTCATGTTCTTCATTCGCAAATGATTGAACGACACGAATTCCGCCCACGTTATCTTCGATCCGGGAATTGAAATTACCCACGTTGCCAAAGAGACGCCGATAGGTTTTAGTCATGCGGCCACCGAACACAATGATGACCCAGGCCATAATCGGAATGATAATAAATGTAATCAGTGCCAGTTCCAGATTAATATTCGCCATGAGCCAGAATGAACCAATCAATGTCATAACGGCGATGAAGACATCCTCCGGTCCATGGTGAGCAACCTCTCCGATATCATTCAGATCATTAGTTAAATGACCAATCAGATGGCCCGTTTTTCGATTATCAAAGAAACGGAAGGATAACTTCTGCAAGTGAGCGAACATTTTCTCACGCATGTTGGTCTCAATGTTGATACCGAGCATGTGACCCCAATATGTAACAACATAATTCAAGGCTGTATTAAGTGCATAAATGGACAACAATACAACACAAGCCAAGATAATGAGCGGCCAGTCCTGACCTGGCAATAATTCATTAATAAATTTGCTGACCGCAAGTGGAAATGCCAGTTCCAGCAGACCTGCGATAACTGCACATCCAAAATCAATGACGAACAGCTTCTTGTAAGGTCGATAATACGAAAAGAAACGACGAATCATTCTTATTCACTCTCCAAATCCTTATTAGGGCTCTCATCTTCATCTTGAAGCTCGAAGAGATGAATATATTCATCAATAACCTGGTCGATCGCTTTTAATTCACCACTAATCATCGGACGAATATGCTCATATTCCGCTTGACCCAGCTGTCTGGCCAAAGTCGTTCTTCGATTTTGCATTTGCTCCAAAAAAACCAGAATGCGGCCACGCCGAAACGTTTGCGCTCCGTTCCCCCGCTTACCGTGATGTTCACCATGTCCTCTGCCCCTTCTGGACCGTTCACCACGCTGCTCTTCTTCTCCGCGTCCACGTCCTGAACGCACATTTTGACGTTCTGCAGACTCATTTGCGTATGGTTCTCTCATTTAAAGAACACCTCCACATCGTATACATTTGTATACGATTTAATATGTATACGATTGTATACGTGATATGCGCATCTGTCAACCGTATTTTTCCAATTCGTACAAACAATCATGTAATTGTTTACAACCAAAAAAAGCCGCGATTACCGCGACTTGTTATTGGTTTATTAAAATTTTTGAAGGCATTTATACGGTCATAACCGCTACAATTCTTGTGGATCTATAAACTTCACCTCTGGATACATGTCGCTCGGTCCCTGAAGCAGATTGCCACCGGTTCCTTTCAGCTGCTTATTAAAGAAATCGAGTACATATTGATTTACGATATTTGATCCTCTTTTACCATTGATGTCTCCTGTGATCCCGGACAGTTTAACCAGCTCCGAATAGAATTGAAGATCCGTGAAATTGAAGTGCTGGGTTCCTTCTATATAAATCACATTTCCCCCATGTTCGATAACATTTTTCATAATGTGCAGCTCATCTGAAAGAAATTTATTTACTTCGTTATCCGAATTTCTATCCTTTTCAAAATTGACTAACCAGTCTTTAAAACTTCCCGATCTGATGAACATAAACGGTTTGTTTATATCATCTCTATTTTCTACTTCATTCAGAGAGCCATCCATATTAACCCCGGCCTTAATTCGATGATCCAAATACGTTGCATTAAACGCCGTTGCACCCCCAAAAGAATGCCCCATCGCACCGACATTATTTAAATCAAGTTTCCCTTTGAATTGACTTTCAATTGCACCTGAATTCAGCTTTTCGATTTGATTGATCACAAACTCCACGTCTTTTGTCCATATATCCCCAATTTCTCTGCGGTCATCTATGGTTGTCATCTTTGTTGTATAGCCCGTTACACGGCCATCAGGAAAAAGGGTAGCAAAGGTGCTGTACGTATGATCGATTGTCACTACGATAAACCCATGACTGGCCAGATTCTCCGCCTGTGATGCTTGTAGAACTCTACTAGTTCCCATACCATGAGATAGCAGTACCACGGGATAAGGACTTTCAGAAGGTAATATTTCTACATTTTCATAAGAGTTGGTTTGACTATACTTCCAGTAGTCGAGCACAAATTCGGGCAGTTTTAAAGAAGTAGAGAAGCTCTGAATATACTTTTTGAACATTTCTTTATCTTTTGGAAACAGCGTGTCACGCTTGTTGTTATTCATGTTCTCAGTAGGATACCAGAATTGGACCATTAACTCCCTCTTGTCGCTCTGATCTTCAGTTAAGACTTCGTCTCTGTTCTGATCCGTAAAATGAAAGGTTTGAGTACCCACTTTCTCTGGTCCATCCGGCTTCGGCAAATTAAAGACAGGTAAGTATACAGACAAGGCAGTAGATACAACAAGTAAAATAACGATTAACGAAGATAAACTATACTTCAACAGCTTCCCTATTTTTAGATTCAGCATCTTACCTAAATGTCTCAATAAAACGATGAGTATGAATAGCGCCGTCATAATATATACCAAAAGCAGCTGCCATCTGTATCCCTCAACCAACAATTGAACTACGAGTACAACGCTACTTCCTATCCCCAAACCCAATCCTGTTTTCTTTGCACTTCTTTTAATAAATAGTAGGTCTACGAGTAAAGCGAAACAGGATAGAACTAAAAGTATCTCAAATAATCTCATGTTGAATGCCTCTCTCTTTCATCACGGACATCGTCCGAATTAGATATATTATGGAAAAGCCGCCCCGCAGGACGGTTTCTCATATTCGTTCATACACATTTGTTAAGTTAAAGAGTGTACGTCTACGCCTTTTTACTTCGCTTCGTTCATAAAAGCTCTAACGTCTTCAGCAATTTTTTTGAATTGAGTATGATGTAAATAATGTGAACCATCCATTGTGATTACTTTCCCATGTACCGAATTTTTGATCTGTCCTTCATGCAGCGGGATCCATCCTTCTACCTCTTCATTATTTGCTTGTACAAAGAGAAGAAGTGGAAGATCTTCAGGGAAGGTTAAACCTTGAGCACCTTTAAAATTGGAATAAATATGATCCATCTCGTTTAATGACGTGGGATTATACATGTTTTTATTCGAGATCATTTTCATCTGCTCAACCATGTGATCATCAAATGCCAGTCCCTCATAGGGGTCTGCACTCACTTTCATCATTAATCTTAAAAGACCTGTATTTCTAAGAAGAGCAAACGTTTTTAATGGGAACTTCGCATCTGTAATACTCGGTTGGGTGGAAACACTACTGTCAATACCGACAAAAGCAGTCACCTCATCGGGGTATTTGTTCACATAATCAATGCCGTAAATGCCTGCAATAGAGTGACCCATGAGCATGTACTGATGAATATCAAGTTGTTGCAGAGCTTCATGAACTTCACTTACGATATTCTCTGTGGTTCTTTCTTTTTCAGTTTCATCACTTAATCCATAACCGAATGGCTCAACAGCAACAACTTTGTAATATGGAGATAATTCATCAATAAGCAACTTGAAATCAAGCGCTGGGGCTGCTGTTCCATAACCTGGCAAAAGCACAATCGTTTCCTTGCCTTCGCCTTGAATGAACACATTCATATTTTTCCCGTCTACAGATACGTGCTGACCGTAAGATTCTATCTTTTTCTCCTCTGAGTTACGGCTAGTTACATTCGTGATATAAACAATGGATAGAAAAAGAACTATGGCGATCGCGATTGCAGCTATAATTTTAAGTAGAATGTTTCGCACTTTCCTTATCTTCAATTCCTTCCTCGTTTTCTTTTTCCATTGATGTGACATATCATCTTCTCCTATCATAATTTGTCCACTGCCAAGCAAGCCGCTATAGCAAGTCTAACCAACCAAAATGTCCTTACCGTGACGTCAATATGAACGGAGTATGAACCAAAAAAAAAAAAAATGCTACGGCCACATACAAGAGTACTTGTACGTTAGCCGCAGCATGGTGAAGGTTTATTGGGGCAACGGATGGACATTCTATAAATCTAACTATTGCTTGGTGTAGAGATTGGTAGAGTGACAATAAAGGTGGTTCCTTGCCCTGGTTCACTTTCCACCTGAATGTCACCTTGATGAAGCGATATTATCTGTTTAACGATGGCAAGTCCCATACCGCTACCATCATACTTACGGCTGTGGGATCGATCCGCCTTGAAAAACCGTTCGAATATGCGCTTCTGATCTTTCAGGGGAATACCTATGCCCGTGTCGGATATATGGACAGTCACGTTCTTGATATCCCGGATCATGCTGACGGTAATCACTCCGCCATCTTCAGAAAATTTGATGCCATTACTGAGGATATTCGTCCATACCTGATTCAACTGATCATGGTCAGCCATGACTTTAACGTCCTCTAGATCAAGCTCAAAATGAATGTTACGAGCAGACCATTGTGGTTGGAGCGCCACAATCACCCGTCTGATCTGTTCATCCAGGCTAAACGTAAGTAGCCGCAGCTGCTGTGACTGAGATTCCAGCATGCTCAGTTTAAGCAGGTTATCACTCATTTTGGACATCCGCTTGGCCTCAGAGATAATAATGTCAAGATAACGACTTCGCTCGTGATCTGTGAGATTAACTTGCTTGATAGCTTGAGCGTAACCTGATATCGAAGTAAGAGGAGATTGAACCTCATGCGACACATTAGTTACAAATTCCCTACGCATCTGCTCCAGGTGCTGCAAATCGTGCATCATCTCTTCGAAGCTGCGAGCCAATGTCCCCAGTTCACTCGTTTGCTTGATATTCAGCTTAACGCTGAAATCGCCAGCTGCAATCCGTTTGGTCGCTTTGGTCAACTTTTTGATCGGTCTCACCAGAAATATAGAGGCAACCAGAATCAGCAAACTTCCTGTAATCAACGAGGAGGTTGCGAAGATCAATGCCCATTTGGCCACAAAAGAAGCGGCAGGCGGTGAAAGTGTTTCCAGGAACATCGCTTTTGTTCCCATGTCCGTCTTGATAGGCAAGCCCAGAAGAACTGTGGCTATACCGTTTGGCGTATCCTGAACAACACCTCCATCTATTACCTTTTTAAGCTGTTCTTTTGTTACCGCAACAGACTTATGTTGGTTACCCTTTCCATAAGATTGGAACTGACCTGTTGCTTCATAAATTCGAATATAGTAAGAATCGAGTTGCTTCATTCCACTTACGAAAGACTCCGCTTCCTCCGGCGGAAGGGTTTCGTAGATCTGCACGACATCTTGGCCGAAGTTGCGTATGTTGATGTGAGCATTCTCGTTCAGTTGATCTTCAAAAATCCAGGTAGACATAAAAAAAGAAATAACGGTTCCTGCGATGACGGAGACCAGGAAGGTAAGGACCACACGGATATATAAAGATCTCATCACTCGTAAACCTCAAGCCGATAACCAAGACCACGAACTGTTTCAATTCGAAAATCCGTTGAAGCCATAAATCTTTCCCGCAAGCGTTTAATATGTACATCAATCGTTCGATCATCTCCGGCATAATCAATTCCCCAAATTTGATCGATCAGTTGTTCTCGCGTATACACCTGTCCAGGTGTTCCCGCAAGTTTGTATAGAAGCTCGAATTCCTTCAGCGGCAGCGTAAGAGATTCCGTGCCATTCATGATTTTATAGGTTTGCTTATCCAATATGAGCTTGCCCAGCTGAATCGTTTGTGTTGAACCGATCCGGTAGCGCTTCAGCAGTGCTCTAACGCGAACCGTCAATTCCAGCGGATCAAACGGCTTGGTCAGATAATCATCTGTTCCCAGTTCAAAACCCTTGACCTTCTCCCATGTTTCACCTCGTGCAGTCAACATAAGCAAGGGAAGGTCAGGACTTGCCCTGCGAAGTTCCTTGCATAATGTCCAACCATCCATAACTGGCATCATAATGTCTAGCACAACCAGATCCACAGGTGTCGATGCATACACGGCCAAGGCCTCCTTGCCATCTGCAGCTTCTACCGTCGTGAATCCGTCATTTTTCAAAAATAAACAGACAAGTTCGCGAATGTTCGCATCATCGTCAGCAACAAGTATTGTCGGCATGTGCTTCTCCTTTTCCTCCAATGCAATCTAAGTAGTCTCAACCATTATACTATTAATTTACTTGGTTGACCCCCTGTGTGATGTTTATCTAGACTGCTGCTGGAGACTCTCATTGCTTTTCATAGGCAGGAGAAGTTGTATGGAGGTTGCTCAATCTATATTGCATGTCTGCCTTGTTCTGTTGAAACTGTTTGAGCCGATAACCGTTAGCACCGGACGGATGGGGGAAGCCCCATAATATCCTTTTCTCACGTATTCGTTTCTCCTCAAGCAATTGACGAAGCACAGCTTCAACTGACTTCCCAAGCGGAATAACTAAGGGTTCGTCCAGTTGACTCCACTCAGGCAGAAAAGACCCAAGTACAGCATCATATAGAAAAGGATTGTGGGTAATGGCAGGTTGATGTCCCGTATAATTTTGTTGCTTCACAAAGATGGGATATCGAATCAGGGAAGTGGTATGCAGAATGGTGCACTCCGAATCAAAAAGCGTACTCACATGACGTACATTTAAAAATTGATGCAGGCCTATCTCCTGAAGCATTCGGATTACGTTTGTTCGCATTACTCCAGCCATTCTGGCGGCAAACTTTGCTTCCTGACAGGCTGTTTCGTAGGTTGCCTGATGCTTCAAGGCTTGGATAGCTGTGCGATAAGCAATCTCCATCTGCTGCCAACCGGGTGTAATGCCAACAAGCATGACTTTGGCGGAGGAATTGATGTAGTCATTATGCGGAGAATAATACATCTCAACGTTTCCTGCTGCTCCCAATTTCAGATCATTAATTAACAGATCCGCTTTTGTGTACCTCTGTTTCAGGGGAAGTGACTTCATGATCTCAATCAGACGTTTATGTTGGATAGAATCCATTAGCAAAACGTTCCCTCCTCGCCTTCTAGCATTTTGTCATTTGAAAAAAACCGCCCATGGGCGGTCTTGTAATGGTGTCCGGGATGACCTACTCTGTAACCAAGACGGCTTTACGATCATACGTGCTATCGTTCACATGTTTAAGCATAAAATCAGCCAAATTGGCTCGCGACAGCTTGAGTTTCCGAGACTTGTCCGGGTGGATCTCCGCTTTGTGAATATACTTTCCATTATAACGATCCATCGTGAGCATGGGAGGTTGAACCAGTATCCAATTCAGCTTGCTGCTGGTTACGAGGTTGTCCTTGTCCAGGTGATCGCGAAGCAGATTGGTCATGACGTTCGGGATGACATATTTATATAAGAAACCGAGCTTACCGGCCTCTTTGTGAGTACCAATAAACGACACATGAATCAATTTGCCAGCTTCGTTGTTTTCCATCGCCTGGATGATGTTTTTCAGGGCATCGATAAGAACGAGATCTCTTTTGAACATGCTCTTCGCACCAAGCACCGAAAAGACTGCGTCAAATTTTTCCTTTTTCAGGACATGATCGACATCCGTATACCGGGTTACTTCTCCCTGTACAACCTTTAATTTCGGATCAGAAATGCCCAGTTTGGAAGGATTGCGGACAAAAGCAGTTACGGTATGCCCTTCATCAAGTGCACGCAGCAGCAGCTCCTTGCCCGTTCTTCCAGTCGCTCCAAATATGATGATGTTCATGCGTCTCACATCCATTCTTTGTTGTTTTTTTACATGAGTCCTTTGTACGAATACGAGCGAATCAATGAGAATTGTTTGGCCAGAAAATGTGGGGCATAAGGCATGTCATTACGAAGCCAAGCCACAATGGTTCCGATCAGTGCAGAAGAGCTGTACCAAATCGCAATTTCCTTATGGATGCCTGCCTGTGCAAACACACTTTCCATTTCCAACTTTTCTATTTTCTCTGTAATGAGTCTGGTTAACAATTTCAACAACCGTTCAGTGAAAATAGGCGTACGTTTGGATGCGAGCACCACCCGATAGAATTTGGGATGATCGGCAAAATGCTCAAGCACTTTCACCAGAACCGGCCAGGCCTCCTCTGTCTCATTATTGTCAAACCGGTGATACTGATCTACGATCCGTTCAATATGTTCATTCATCTCGTCCGCCATCTTCTCCATCATATCCGTAATATCACGATAATGAAGATAGAAGGTTACCCGGTTAATGGTTGCACGTTCGGCAATCCGGTTCACCGTTAATTTTTCGATATCCACTTCCTGCAGCAGATCTACGAAGGCATCCCGGATGAGCTGCCTTGTCCGGAGTATTCGCGGATCGGTAGCGGACTTGTTATCGTTTTTCATTCTATTCACTCCTTCAATTTGAGAAAATTACAATTTTAAATAATGAGTCGTTTATTTTCTAAATAAGCTACAAATTTATTGATTCTGTAAAATAAGCAACGAATATAGCCAGATGTGTAAATTGTAATCTGCGGGAATATGTATATAATTCAATAAATACAATGTAAACTATACAACACGTTGTAAATTTAGTCACGTGTAGATTGAAAGGATGGAATGGACTTGCGTCAGGCTCGATTAGATGATGAGAAAAACATCAAAAAAGGTCCCATACTGTTTGTCATGATTCTGGGTGCATTTCTGGCCACATTGAATCAAACCCTAATGAGTGTTGCCACTCCGGAGTTGATGGGTGATTTCAATATCTCCGCTACAACTGCGCAATGGCTAACCACCGGCTACATGCTGGTAAATGGAGTACTTATTCCAATTACTGCGTATTTCATGCAGCGCTTCTCGACAAGGCAGCTCTTTCAGGCTTCCATGTTCATTTTCTTGATCGGTACGATCATATCGGCATTAGCCACCAACTTCGGTACACTGCTTACAGGTCGTATGGTGCAGGCTGCTGGAGCAGGTATTATCATGCCGCTGCTGATGCATGTCATTCTCACATTGTTCTCCCCTGAGAAACGAGGAGCTGCCATGGGGATGGTCGGCTTCGCAGTCATTTTCGCCCCGGCAATCGGGCCTACCCTCGCTGGATACGTGCTCGAGAACTATTCGTGGCAAACGATGTTTTACGGCATGATCCCATTGACGGTCATTGTTATCGGATGTGCATTTATCTATCTGAAAAATGTATCGGAGCGCATTGACACCAAATTCGATACGCTTAGTGTCACATTATCGACCATTGGTTTTGGTGCACTGCTGTATGGTTTCAGCCGCGCAGGAAGCCTGGGATGGTCCAGTGCGGAAGTGCTCATCTGTCTTGCGGCAGGAATCGTGGCCCTTGCCTTGTTCACTTGGCGTCAGCTCGTTTCTGCAACCCCGCTGCTCGACCTTCGTGCGTTCAAGTATAATATGTTCTCCTTGACCACGATCATTAATATCGCAATTACGATGATCATGTATGCAGACATGATGCTGCTGCCTCTGTATCTTCAAAATGCACGTGGTTACACCGCACTTGAATCCGGATTATTGCTGCTTCCAGGTGCTCTCGTCATGGGATTCCTGATGCCGGTAACCGGACGTTTATTCGACCGCTTCGGAGCGAAATGGCTTGCCATCATCGGTATGGTAATCACAATCGTAACGACGATTGGCTTTATCGATCTGACCGATTCGACCAGCTACACTTACTTGGTTCTGATGTCTACTGGACGCCGGATTGGTATGGCTCTGCTCATGATGCCAATTCAAACAGCAGGTCTGAACCAGCTGCCACCAAGACTCGGTCCTCATGGTACAGCCATCTCCAATACGGTCAGACAAGTCGCTGGCGCGGTCGGTACTTCATTGCTCGTGAGTGTCATGACCAGTCGTACATCGACACATGTACAGGATATGATCGCAAGTGGTGCTGCGAACGGCTTGTCCCGGGAACAATTGGCGATGGAATCCATGATTCAGGGAATCAACGACGCTTATGTCGTTATTATCGGCATAGCGGTAGTAGGGCTCGCACTTTCCTTCTTCATCAAACGTACGAAGCAGGCAACCGAAGAAGAAGTCAAAATGCCTGTTAGACAGAAAGTTTCCATGAATTCGAACTAAATTGGGAATGATAGCAAACAAAAAAAGCGGCAGATCAGGACGAACTTCATGTCCTGTCTGTCGCTTTTCACTTGAATTATCATTAGCCTTGCCTTATTCGAACATCTTCAGCGGTAAATGCGTCAAGGACTGTCCTGGAGCAGAAGTGGACAGATTTTGTTCAAGTTCAAACGTGTCCACAGCTTCGATACGATCAACCTTCTCCACAAAGGCAGTTAATACAAGAGTTAGCTCCATTCTTGCCAGCGGTGCCCCGAGACAAAAGTGCGGACCATTGCCAAAAGTGAGATGTTTTTTATTGTTGCGACGGTGAATGTCAATTTCAAACGGGTTATCGAACATACGCTCGTCCATATTCGCCGCGCTCATCCAGGAGATGACGACATCCCCTTTTTTCAAATCAACACCAAGCAGCTGGTTGTCCTTCTTGACGGTTCGATGTCTTTTCGCATTATGGAATCGGTATCGTAGCATTTCTTCCACAGCAAGCGGAACCAGTTCCGGGTTCTGTCTTAACTGGCTGTATAGATTCCCCTCGTCGTACAAAAAAGAATAAAATGTGCTTGAAACCATATGGCTTGTCGTTTCTATGCCAGCACCAAGCAGGAGCATCGTTGTCCGAACGACTTCATCTTCCGTAAATTTCTCTCCCTCAACGTCGACATTCAACAAATCGGTAATAATATCTTCTCCGGGATTCTCCCGCTTCTTCACTACAAGTGGATACAGAAATTGATAATACTCCTGAGCAGCAGCCTGTTTCTTTATTTCACTTTCTTGTGCGTTCTCTTCAGTGGTAGGTTGGAACAGGATGTCCACCCAGCTTTTAAACCGGTGGCTGTCCGTCAGCGGAATCCCGAGCAAGTCCGCCATGACCATGGCAGGCAATGGAGCGGCAAGCTTCTCGACGATATCTATAGTTGCATTAAACTCAAGGTCGTCCACCAGCTGCTTCGCAATATTGCGTATACGAGGTTCCCAGTTTTTGAGACTGCGGGGTGTAAAGGCTGCAGATAACAATGAGCGGCTTTTTTGATGTCTTGGCGGGTCAATACTTGAAATGTTTAATTTGTCCGGGGGTGTGCCTTCCTTGTTTTTCGCCCCAACAGCTATGGTTGTTCGGGTTCCCTCAGCGGAGAAATATTCATGATTGCTTAGAACCTGTTTAACATCATCATACCTGAATACATTCCAGGTATCGGTATCCTCATGGTAGTGCACTGGGCTTTCGGACAACATTTTTTGATACCATTGGATGGGAAAAAACTCCTCGGATCTGGATTGAAATTTGGTGATATCCTCAACTCGAATCACTTCTTTGTACATGCTGACGCCACCTCCTGGAATATTTTTTGTTTGAATGCTAGTCGTGTCAAAGGTTCTTGCTTGGAATATCGTAAAGGCCACTCCTCCTTCTTCGGTACATGAATTGACAGTTCAGCACCTAGTTAAATTTTATACAATTCGTCTATTTTATGATATAAACCATTTGAACTAAATTAAAAAACCCTCTATATAAGAGGGTTTAAATTAAACGATTCGTATATTAAGTAGTTTGATGTGTTGTTTACCAGCTATTTTGCAGTCTTGATCATTCCATTCATTTCAATAAACCACCAGCATGACTGAGCAATCGTTCTGGATTGCACCTGTTCAGATCCGGAATCAAAAGCAGCTTGAAAGGCTGTTAATGTAATCCTCAGCATTGAAAAATTAAGCGTATCTTCCCGAAACAGGGACCATAGTCCTTGGGTTAATTCTTTGGCCTGGATGGATACGTGCGATTTCTGAATAGATCGATTGAACTTCTCCAGCTCAGCAAGCAGATGTTGCTTATCCGGTACAGTCTGCTTGAATTCAGGATCGATAACAGCCAGATTTGCTGCATCAATAATATGCTCCTGCTTGTCCACCATGTTTCTAAGAAGAACCTCGGTATAGTTCAGAAGCTTCGGCACAAGTGCTCTCCAGTGAGGCTGGTTCAGATGGAAGTTTCTCCACGTATTCGAGATCTGGTGAACCATCCCGAAACAAAAAATGGCCCCTTCGCAGGCGTACGGCCTTACCTCTTCACCAAATAACTGCACAAGTCGTCCAGCAAGCCAGTTCAACTGGATTCGTGTGAGATTTTCAACATCAAATTCCCCTGAATAAAATCCTGTCCAGAACAACTCAACCACTCGCTGTTTGTCCGGGGATATCATCGGGACCACGATCTGTTCTACCAGCAAGTCAAAGTCAGAGTTATGATTTTGTGCCTCGAGTTCCTGACGAATCATCATATCTTCCTGGATTCGCTGCTCAAGGATCGCAAGAACACAATCATCCTTGGAACTGAAAAATTTATAAAATGTGCCTTTCGATACACCTGAATGATCAAGAATCATCTGGATCGTTGTATTAGACACGCCATTTTTCTCAAAAAGCATAAGGGCCGTGTCCAATAGCAGTTGTTTTCGTTTATTCATTAGGTAAGGACCTCTCAATCTGCCAACTTCTCCATATCATCCTGCAATTGAATTAGCCTTGTACGGATTGCTTCCATACGACTCTTCACTTCGGCTATTTTATTCAGCAGTTTTAGCTCCCTGTCGGTGTCCCGTGGTGAAATGGAACTTGAATCAT
Organism: Paenibacillus sp. PvP094; assembly: GCF_040546835.1. Classification (NCBI taxonomy): domain Bacteria; kingdom Bacillati; phylum Bacillota; class Bacilli; order Caryophanales; family Paenibacillaceae; genus Paenibacillus; species Paenibacillus sp. PvP094. The sequence goes on from NZ_JBEPOM010000001.1 coordinate 5,734,086, forward strand.
TCTCAAGAGACGTCCTGAGCTGATTCAGTTCAGACTCGTATATGATCTGCTGCCTTTCGGCTTGTTTCAATTCATCCTCCGCTGCACCGATCTGATACTCCAGATAGGATATATCGGACGAGCTAGCTTGGGTTAATCGCTGTGAATAGGTCATGGTTCACCTCCACATTTTCTTTTTAAAGTGCATCCATCGCTGTGGCAAGATCATATGGCTGAATATCAATATCCAGCTCCTGATTCAGAGCCAGCTTCGCTAACTGGCTGCCGATAAAGGGACCCATCGTTAAGCCTGAAGCACCAAGTCCGTTGGCCGCGATCAGTCCCTTCCATCCAGGAACAGATCCCATTACCGGAAGAAAACCTGGCGTGAACGGCCGGAATCCAACTCTTACCTCCTGAAACGTGCTGTTCGACAAACCTGGTGCGAGCTCCAGTCCTTTATTCAAAATTTCCTGCATACCGCCCGGCGTGATTCTGGTATCGTAACCTTCAATTTCATTCTCATGTGTGGCTCCGATCACGATTTTGTGCTCGCCAAAGGCCAAAAGATATTGATCAGAAGGTGGCATAACTACAGGCCAACTTCCTGTCTCTTCCTGATCGGATACCTGCAAATGCATAATTTGTGCTTTTTGGTAATGAACCTTAAAGTGAATACCCAAAGGCTTCATGATCGAATTGGCCCATGCACCGGCACATACGATCACTTCATCCGCCAAGAAACGCTCACGATCAACCAACACTCCTGTTACCCGCTCAGAATCAAATAGTAGAGCAGCATCCCCATGAACGAGAACGGCTCCATTCCGCTGCGCGGATCGAATTAAGGCATCTCGCAGGGCACGACCATCTATACGCGCTGCGCCGCTAATGTATACCGAATGATATTGTTGATCCAACAACGGAAACCGTGCATGCGTTTCTTCTTCGTTAAGCCTTGTAATATCCCCAACTTCCGGTGCATCTGCTCTTCGAAGATGAGCACGCTCCTCCATTTTGCCGATCTTTTCGATATCCGAATGAATACTCAATGCCCCCACTCGGGCATATCCGGTTTCGGATTCTCCCTCGCTTTGCAGTTCTTCAATGAGTCCGGGGTAAAAGCGTGCACCGGCCTTGGCAAGCTGGTACCAATCCTGATTACGCCTTTGCGACAACCACGGGCAGATGATACCTGCGGCAGCATCCGTAGCTTGTCCGATATCACCACGATCCACGAGGATGACTTCCGCACCCATTTTTGCTAATTGATAGGCTGTCGAAGCCCCCAGTATTCCTGATCCTACTACGATGACTTTCTTCATGCTTGCATCCCTTTCCTCTATCACTGCTTCCATTATAGCGTATACTGTTTCGCATCCGATTAGCAAGAGATGCCCATTTCAGTACGCCAAACTAAAAGGTTTTCGATCTCTGTTTCAATGTTGCAATCATGTCGTTTAAAATAATGTTAATTATGTAATATAATCCTAATTAGGTTTCTTTTAACGCTGTATCCGCGCCATTAATGCACAAGATCCTTTAACGAAAAGAGGAATAACTCAACGATGCCGAAACCTAGCATGGAGAATCCGCTGGATGCCGATATGCCACTAATGATTACAGGGCAGATCCAGATGAATGCTGATGAATTCAAGCATTGGAGCGACCATTCACGGGATTACACCATTGTACAATGCATCGGAGGAACCGGGCGTATCGCAGCCAAGAATCATGAATTCCTGATCCGTGAAGGAACTGCTCTTATTATGTTCCCTGAAGTTACCTATCGTTATCACAATCTGAGTGATTCATTGTTGTTTGATTGTCTTACGTTTAATGGCTATTTGTTGCCCCGTTTCCTGCATACCTTGCAGATCGGGGAGCTGCGCGCCTTCAAGCCGGATGGAATGCTTCATATCCTGCTGCATGAAATAACACTGGCGCTGCAGTCCCGGCACAAGGATCAGATCTGGCACGTATCCGCATTGCTCTACATGCTTCTGGTCAGATTGACGATCGAAGGAGACCGTTATGGTGCTTATGAACGCTCCGATGCACGCCTAAAGCTTGGCGGACTCGTTACTTTTATCAAACAGAATTATCATGAGGATATCTCGCTTTCCATGCTGGCCCAGCAGATGAACGTCACCGAACAGCACTTAAACCGGATATTCAAGAAAGAATTTCAAATGACTCCACTTGAGTACCTGACACGATATCGTCTGCTGAAAGCCAAGGAAATGCTCATCCAGAATGATGCCATTACCGCTCATGATATTGCCAAAGCAGTCGGTTTCAACAGTGCCAGTTACTTTGGTTCCGTATTCAAGAAATACGAAGGAATCTCTCCGATTGAGTTACGCAAGCAATACCTGGGTTAGAGAATGTCCACATCGATCTCAGCCAGCGAGGATAACCGCAGATCATGCAGCTGGAACTCCAGATCCCGAGTTACCTCGTTCGGCACAATGACACAGCGAATCCCCGCAGCCTTGGCTGCTTTTAGCCCATTAGGCGAATCTTCAAAAACAACCGCTTCCGAAGCCTCAATTCCCAGACTGTGCAGAGCCAGAAGATATAATTCCGGATCTGGCTTGACCCGCTTGACATCCTCAGCCGTGTGAATGACGGCAAATTGTTCGAATATACCCAGCTTGTGCAGATAACCATGCACCCAATCGCGCGTGGAGCTTGAAGCAACAGCAAGCTGAATCCCCTTTTCACGAGCTATCCGAAGCAATTCATGCACTCCTGGCAGGATCGTTGCCTGTCCCAGGTAAGATGTATATTTCTGTTCCGATAACAGCTTGATCTGATCATGATCAATCGGTTTTTGCAGTGCGTGTTCCAAGTACAGAAAAGGATGAAACTCTTCGAAATCCGTTCCCACATTTTTGGACCAGAGATCCAGCCCCAGTTCAATTCCGTGCTCCTGGTAAATATCCCGGAAGGCATAATACCAGGGCGTCTCCGTGTCCAGGATCAGTCCGTCAAAATCCAATATAAAGGCTTTTATCATTAACCTCTTCTCCCTCCATTAATCGGCAGGGGAAATGGCTTAGAAGCGTGCAGTCAAGTCAGGGCTTGTAACTTCCAACGACAAAAAGCGGCAGGTACAACCTGTTCCCGTTGGTGACTGTGCAACCACGCCAGCCTGAATCTCCCCCTGAAGCGGCATGCCGAAGTAGCGAATTAGTTTCCACTCTTCCCCATCAGGTGAATAAAAAAATGAAATGCAGCCCTCCACCTTGCGAATGCGCAGATATGGATCAGGAACGGGAACTTCAACCGAATTGCAGTCATCAGAAGAACCGTCCCGGGTCACCACCGACACAATGGTAGCCGCTTTTCCATCATACTCAAAACAAAGCTTGCACCAGTTGCGTTCATCTGCCATGATCATCAGACATCCAGAGTCATACTGATGTTTCATGTTCACGGTTAATTGAGTGGTCAGTTCAAAATCATCCGGAACTGGTATCGCCAGAAATGGTGCGGATGCACGGACGTTAATGCCCGCAGGGTCTTGGAAAAAGTCTGTATCTGCCTGAGCCTCCACAATAAGTACACCCTCTTCTGTGAAAGACCAGTTTTCAGGTTCATTCATCCAGTTCATTTTGCTTCGCTTTTCTGTTGTGAATACGTTAGACATCTCGTAACCTCCCAAGTTTGTTTTCTGTATTACATATTCTTCCGATATACAGAAAACCCCTTCTCCTACATATTTTTGTAAGTTTCGATCACTTGGGTATGTTTCTGTGGATCAGGCAGGAATAACATAATGACCATCAGGATAACGTACAGTGCAAGAATGACGCTGAACAAAAGTACGGGATGATGATGGTACAGCAATCCTGTTAGGTAACCTGATGGAATGGCAGTGAGTGTCATGACCGTCTGCACGGCAGAGAACATATCGGCTTTTTCATGTGTGCCCAATCTGTTCATGAGCAGGGAATCCCGGTACGTCTGCAAAATAAAATTACCAGCTGCAAGCACAATCAGGGTCAGGAACAGCATGGCTATGTTTCCAACAGGTATCAACAGAAACAGAACGGCTCCGATTGTACTTAATATGATGGAAAATCCTATATACTTCTCCTCTGATCGTTTTTTCAGACGCGGAATGATGACCAGATACAGCAGCATGACTGTTAATGCCGTCACTACCGGGATAAACGAAATCACACGATCATCAAACTTGAGCTGTTCCTTGAAGAAGATGACCTGAAAAAAGTTCAGCTGCAGAATCAGATTGGAAAGCACGGTAATCAATATGATCGGAAAAAGTCTTCGTTTATAAAACGATCTGCCGAACAGTCGCAAACTTGAAGCAAGACTGTGCAGCACCCTCGTTTGACTATGCATGCCCATCAGCTCTTTTCCAACCTCGGTTTCATCGGTATACCGGTTGCGAATGAAGAACATCGCGGTCATCAGAATTCCTCCGACGAAATAGATGCTGGCCAGCGTTGGCACAATACCAAAATCGGCAATCGGCGTTAATACCCCCGCTGCCGTGATAATCATGTTAAGAATGCCGAACACTCTGGATCGCTTATGTTCCTCGACATCCTCAATGATCAGACAGTTGAAGGATACCGTCACGAATTTTGAGGTGGCATTCAGAAGATAAGCAATTAGAAACAGCCAGAAATTATGAGAAAACGCCCAGATGAACATCGGAATACTCCACGCAACCAGATCAAAGATCAGCGTCGTCCGTTTCCGGCCCAGCTTGTTCGTAATTGAACCGGCAAACAATTGAAATATAAAGGCAAAATATAGATTTACCGAATTGATCAAACCGATTTCGATGTCCGAAAGTCCGGCTTCCTTCATATATAAAGGAGCATAAAACAGGACAATCGTGCCCGGGATGGCCCATACCGGTTCAAGTAAAATGGAATACCGTGGGTTTCTCGGCAAATCCTGAAGCAGCTTCACTCCACATCCCCCTCTTTCTGCGGACCTTGCCGCTGCGGATGGTTATGCATCGCAGCGGCAATCCCGAGACTTCTATACGCCTATAAAATGAGAGCTGTTTTGACGGAATTCATCGGCAGGGGCTCCCCGGTACGCAGATGATACCCCACTGTACCGTTGAATGCCTCCTCGTAATCAGACAGCAGCTCCTTGGCTGTCACCATGCGCTCCAGTTCCGGAATGCTTTGCGCGAATTTCAATGCCGTACTAATCATCGAATGTACGGCTACGGCGCCAATAATGCTGATTCCATCATTAATAACATCCGTTGATTTGAATGTCACCTTATAGCTGTCGTCATAGCCCATGGGAATGATTCTTCCCCCTTTGGCAATCATCTCAAATCCAACATGAAGCTGATTCCCTACCGCATCGACTACGATGTCAAACTTTTTGTTGTTATTGATTTTATATACATTATCGAGTGTCAGTTCCTGAGGATAGAACACATGATCAGCAATGCCTGAAGCAAACTCTTTGCGGTACGGATCTACTTCGGTGCCAACGGTGAGCCGTGCCAATCGTTTGCTTACCAGCTGACACAGGGAACCAATGGCGCCTGAACCCAGAACGAGCACCGAATCACTTGGCTTAACCCCTGCTTTCATAAACGTTTGCAGCACACAACCAAGCGGCTCAATCATCATCGCTGTCTCCCAGCTCATGGAATCCGGAATTGGGTAGATATATTTCTCATCTCCCACGTAATATTCCGCAAATGTACCGTGCGTGGTCATGCCTACCTGATAGTCATCGAAGTTTTCGCAATAGATGAACAATCCTTCGCGGCAGTAGGAGCAGGTTCCACAGGATTGAGTGGGATCAATCAGAACGCGATCCCCCACCTTAAATCCACGGACTTCAGGGCCCACCTCCACAACCGTACCCACGCCTTCATGGCCGATAATCGTCCCCTTGTTAGCCGGGACTTTGCCTTTGACAATGTTCAGATCCGTGCCGCAGATGCCTGAGCCATAAATTTTGACTTTTACCTGGTTCGGTTTCTGGATGCTTGGTTGTTCAACATCAAGTAACGCTACCTGTTTATGATCCTGATATACGAGTGCTTTCATGGATTATTCCTCCTAGTCGATTCCCTGTAGGGATGAAGTTATAAACGTTTTCGAACACGTTATCGAGCAAGATGCTCCTGTTTACGCAGCTCTTTCCAGTCCGAAAGGGTCTGCAAGAGTGCTTCTTCCACCCATAGCAATTCTTCCCGAGTATGGGCATCCGAGAAAATAAAGTATCCTTTGGTGAAAATGCCGAAGTGTGCCATTTTCTTTACGATAAACTCACGGAAGGGATCCGATTGGAAGTTATCCTCGGTAATTGAGTGAATGTAGAAGCTTGCATAGGTACCCTTCAATGCCAATTGGTCCGTCAGCCCAAGAAGCACAAGTTCTGCCTCGATCAGATCCATGATTCGGATTGTGGCATCCCTCCAGCTTGGCCATACCTTTGCAGCTTGCATCAATCGTTCACATGCGATGGCTGCTGCAAGTGCAGTGGTCTCACTTGAATGCGCATTGCTGAATCTGACTTGTCCTGCCAAGGACATCAAATGCTGGGGTCCCATCACGGCAGCGAGGGGCAGTCCGTTCGCCATTCCTTTGGAGATACAGAGCAAATCCGGCCAGATGTCGTACTCCCCTGCCGTAGCCTGCTTTCCCATCCGAATACCGGAAGTGACCTCATCAAAAATCACAATGATATCCAATGATCGGCAAAGGGAAACGACTTGCTCCAGCTGTTCACGCTTCCATTCATTGGGACAGAGCACAATGCATGCGATGTCTTCGGGAGACGCTGTAATCTGAGCTTCAATTCGCTCTGGTGAAGGCTTGTCCACCCAGATCGTTGTACGTTCAATATCTACTGGTATACCGCGCTCTTTTGTTTCCCGACCATAATAACCATAGGCTGACCAGTCATGCCACCCGTGATAGGCTGTTGCAATCACTTTGCTTTTGCCGCTTCCTGCCCTAGCCAGACGTACGGCTCCACTGACAGCATCCGCACCGCTCTTCGTGAACCGCAGTGAAGGATATCGCCCACCAAATCGCTGGAGGATCAAGTCAGCACACTCCAGTTCAATGTCAGCCGGAATGGAATAGCTTGTCCCTTTTTTCAACTGATGAATGACGGTTAATTGAACTTCATGCCGTGCATGTCCCCAAGGAGCGGTACCCATGGCCATCTCGCAATCCAGCCATTCATTCCCATCAATATCGATAAAGCGGGAATTCCGTGCTTCCGCACAACACACGGGCGTGTAGCCTGGAAACAACCGTTCAGGCGCTTTGGCAAGTGTACTGCATCCGCTCGGAATAACCTTTTCGACGTGCGCAAGCCACTCCAGATTTCGGGTAAACCTTACGGCACGGTCCAGCGTGCTCTCTTTTGATTTCACCTATAGTACCTCCCTGTACACTTGGTTTAATGGTTAACGAACCTTGGTTCCAGGCCAGCAGCCATCATAGATGCGATCCATCGTAATGACATTGCCATACAAATCGATAATCAGATCCTTGGCCCGGTGCGCATGTCTCATCTCGATCCAGTACCGGTTTTCCAGCAAACGGGCGAAATTGTCTACCAAAAACAGCAACCGGTTTTCACTGTGAATGAGTTCCTTTCCCAGTACCTGCGGCAGCCAGATGGCCCCGTTCGAATTGAAGCGGTTGGAATAATCACGTACCTCTGTAATAGGTGCAATCTCAGCTTCCTCAAGCTTGGTCCAGAACGTATCGGCATCACTGCGCACTTCAGCAAGATCAATACCGACAATCGGCAGATGTTGGTGCTCGGGTTGATTATTCAACTGTTCTTTCAAGTGGCTGAACACAAACGGCCAAACATCGGCCTCAATCTCACCGCCCCATTTTTTCCAGAAACGGGCCAGATTGTTTTTCCGGTTGAAATTCCGATGAATGCCGCTGCTGCGCTCCCAGTGATAAGCGCGAATGTTCGGGTTAATGACCGTATCGTATCCGGCTGCACGTGCTCGCATCTGGTAATCAAAATCCTCGTATCCATTGAAGAATTTCTCATCCAGGGTACCGATCGTCTCGTAGACTTCCCGCTTCATACCGAACATGGCGAATACAACCAGCTGCACCGAGAACGTCTCTTTCGGAATATCCTCAGGGGATGCATTCAAGAAAAGGTGTCTGCCGATGGTGTCCGCAAAAGCAATACCGCAGTGCTGCACGCCCCCGGTTTGCGGATACAGCAGCACACCGCCAATCATGCCGATGGTAATATCGCTATCCAGCGTCGCTCTCATCATGGACTGCCAATCCGGCTGTAAAATCGTATCGGAATCCAGGAAGAAAATATAATCTCCCTCAGCTCGCCGCAGTGCACTGTTAATGGATACCGCGCAACCTAGTGGAAAATCATGCTGCAGAATTTCAATCGTTACCCCTTCACGAACTTCCTGCTTCAGTTTCTCCAGATGTTGAAAGACTGCCGAGCCGGAGCCATCATTGATGAAGATAATCTGTGTGGACGGGCTTACCGTCCGAAGCAGTGAATCGGTGAACAGGTTCAGAATGTTATAGTCCTGGTTAACTGGCACAATAATCGTATAAAGCATGGGATCCCTCCTATTGGATGTGATGGAATGCGATCAAGCTGTTAACTCTGGAAAATATGTCTGGATACCAGCCTCCTTGTTCCGAATTTGCTGTCTGAATTTGGTAATTGTTTGGGTCTACTAGAAATTTATATCATTTCTTGTAATTATGAAATCTCAAATTCTGAACTCTATTAATATTTGAATATGATCCAAAAAAACACCCCCGAAGAGTTTCCGCACTGTGGATGCGGCTGACTCTCCAGGGGTATTTTTCAGAATTCGATAAGCAGATTAGTTTCTGCCGTAATACAGCTTGCGATTGGTGATATCCACCAGGTACAGAATGTCGACACCATTGGCATTGCGCTCAACACTGAGCCTCTCAATTGGCTTGCCTGGAGCAATCGACGTTTGGGTCCATCCGCCATTGCCGTCCGGAACCGCCATATATGCACGGTCGGTGCCACTATATTTCGCATAATAGACCCGGACTTCTGACCCCGTCCACGTAATATCAATTCCCGCTCTTGTTGCCGTGGCATTATATACGGTCTGCTGCGTCCATCCACCTGCATCATAAGAAGCATATTTCACGGAGAAGTTCGTGCTTCCTTCCTCACGGTACCGGTAGACAATCTTCGGATTGCCTGCTGAATCTACAGCCAGTTTGGCGCTTTGGATTCCCGGTCCCCCTGGATCGCCTCCATCCTTGACGTAGGCCTCGGTTGGAGCAAACGGCTGGACAATATCCACATTACTTAGCGATACGGGTGAAGCTATGACACTGCCATCTGCTTTATAGAAAGTACCTGTTGAAGGTCTGTATTTTACGTAAGACAAATCATGACGGAGTGCGCTCGAAACAAAAGTAGACCATTCAAACAGGATGTGTAAGTCACCTTGCGCATCGAAAACCAGATCATTGGGATAGAATGAACGACCCGCGTTCGCACCGACGATTGCCACTTGGCTCCAGCTGGACTGGGCATTGTTCCAGCGATACAAAATTCCAGGACGATATCCTGTCGTATCATCGCTTGATCGGATCAGAAGATAGACATCACCATTTGGTGCCGTTGTCAACACGGGATATGTCCCCTTAAACGTAGAGAAGGCAGGCATATCGGAAGAATGATTTTGCGGGGCGCCTCCTACGGTATCCGACCTGAAGTAACGCCAGCTATCGTTGTGCATGGAGGCAAAGACATGAAATCGACCGCTGCCGTCGCGGGCTATGGAAGGTTGGTTGTGCCCAATGTCATCGCTGTACTGGGCAACGGTACTGCCATTCATCACCGGAATGTTGGACCACGCTCCCGATCCATCCCGTCTTGCGATATTTACCGTATGTGTGTTCTCTGAGCCTCCCGGTCCGTTGTAAGCCAAGTAGGCATACTCATTTCCCGTGCCATAGGTCTCAAGCGGCGTCCACCATCCCGCCTGATTGCTAGAATCCATGGCATAAGGTACTTCCGTGAGTGCTGCTGCTGCCATACCGGTGCTCGTTGGCAGTACGGATATGAGCAATGCGGCAGCGGCGCCTATCTTCCAGAACCTGCTTTTTCCCAAGATCATTCGCCTCCTTCATGATTGGTGTAACATGAATTCGTAGAGAAAGGATCCCCGGCCGGGAATAATTAAAGCGCTTACAGTTTACTGGGTGCTTGTTAGCGCCATCACCATGGTAACATGAGTTTTCCGCTGTACGTCATATACAAAATCATGCTTTTAATAGAACAAAAATTTGATATTTAAGCTTCAAGATAAAATGGAATAGAACATTTCATCACTTCCGGTTTTGCTAAACGTTTTCGAAATATTCCATCGCCAAAAAGACCGAATGGTTTACCATTCAGTCTCCTTGGCTCCGAGGTTCGTGACAAATTGGCGCAATGCATGAGATACCCATTTTCGGGTGTGAATGACTAACTGGATTTCGAGTCTGAATTCGCCATGCTCCAGTGGCAATACGGTGAGTTCCTCCCGCCGGATCTCATCGAGGGCGATCATTTGAGGCAAAAGCGAGATACCCGATCCTGCCATAATGCTTCGTTTAATCGCCTCAGGGCTTCCGAGCTCCAGACCTACTTTATAAGGAATACCGTTAGCCCTCAATACTCTCTCCAGCAGCTGTCTGTAGTTGCAGGTATCCTCGGGCATAATCCATTCTTCGTCAGCCAGATCGCTCAGTTCGATTTTCTGCTTCTTCGCAAGGGGATGATCTGTGTTAACGATGAGCACGAGCGGCTCTTCCCGGATGGTGATCCACTGCAAGCCTGATTCAGATGATGCATTCGCGAGAATAAGTCCCACATCGGCTTCTCCCTCTTTTACTTTCTGCAAAATCATGTCTTCCCGATCGGTCTGCAGCCGAATACCCAGTTCAGGATACTGCTTGCGCGTCGTCTGAATCGGGGCGGGAAGAAAATAGGAAGCCAGCGAATCCATCGTTGCGATGGTAAGCGAACCTCCGCCCTGTTTGGTCAGCTTTTCCTGCGAATGCTCATATATCTCCAGGAGTTGTCCGGAGAGCTTGAACAATTCTTCCCCTGCTGAAGTAAGTCGGATTTTATTGTTATTGTAACGTTCGAATAATTTGACCTGATAGATTTTTTCCAGCTTTTGAATCTGTGTCGTTACACTCGACTGTGCGTAGCCAAGCTCTTCTGCCGCCTTGGTGAAACTTTGCCGCACGGCCACTTCACGAAAGGTTTGAAAATAATTCAAATCCATGTTCCTGATACCTTCCTTATCAAAATAATCGATAACACCCATCATCTATTATAGTTAACTATGATGCCAATTCCCATGGTAAAGTGAATTTAATGTCATTTCAACATAAATGGAGGCCATATTATGCTAACCGAACAACAGATTCAAGGTATTTATGTACCGGTAATCACCCCTTTTACGAAGGATAATCAGCTCGATATCCCTTCCTTTCGGAACTACATCACACATATGGCGAATAGCGGAATTCACGGTTTAGTTATTAACGGCACTACTGGAGAGTCACCTACGGTTTCATGGGATGAAGTGGAACAGCTTGTTCAAGTCACGAAGCAAACCTGTCAAAGCATAAATAAAACAATACCCATCGTCGTTGGGACCGGAACCAACGATACAGCATCAACGGTCAAGCGAACACAAATGGCTGGTGAACTCGGTGCGGACGCCGTTCTTGTTGTAACTCCCTACTACAACAGACCAACAGAGGAAGGCATTTATGAGCATTTTCGTGTGACTGCCGAAGTGGGAGTACCCATTATTGTATATGAAATCCCTGCACGCACGGGTGTCCGTGTCTCGGTGGATACGATGAAAAGAATAATGAACTTAGACGGGGTTATTGGCCTTAAGGACAGTACCAATGGTGTGGAACTAATGTCGGAACTGGTACGAAGCGGATCCAAACCAATCCTGTGCGGGGATGATGCATTCTTTTACGATATGTTAAGTGAAGGTGCTGCTGGCGGCATGCTTGCATCTGCCAATATTAACACGGAGCAATTCATTGAAGTGTACGATCGCTTTAAAAATGGGGACAAAGAGGGCTCGCGTGAGCTGTTTACTCGTGTGGCTCCTTTTATTGACCATCTCTTTGCAGAGCCCGCTCCTGCCATGATCAAATGGCTGCTTGTCAATCAAGGAATCATTACTTCCGATCAACTGCGCCTGCCGCTGATGCCGGCATCTGAGCAATTAAAAGCGAAGATGGATCAATACATGGTGAGCAGTAACGCAGTAAGCTAGACACATCATTAACTACAGTGAATAGACATTGAAAAAGCCGCAGATTGGTCATAACCCTGTCAAGTAGACAGTACAAAAAAAAGACAAGATTTAAGCTACGGCCGCTTCCCGGTATTCAACCGGGGAACGGTCGTTTAACTTTTTCTTGAATCGGTTTTGGTTGTAAAACAATAGGTATTCACTCGCTTGCTGTTCAACCTCTATCCGCCCGAAACTGGCCACTCAAGCCGATTCGGGTATGCTTTTTCTCCACTTGTAATAACCCGAGCGGGAAACTGCAGCTAACTTCAAGAGCCAAACCAGACGATGGCGTGCCTTTGACCAGCCGAACTGCCTCCAATTTCAATTCCAAGGAGTACCGCCGGAAAGTTTGCCCTTTTTAGCCATGAAAAAATCCCCTTCGTTTGACATGATTAAGTTCATCTTACCAGATGTCTTTTTTCTCATGTCTACTAAAAGGGGATAATACCAATATCGCGGCTTCTTCTGAATTAAACCAATATGGAAATGAGGATTGGCAGTGAGATCAATGACAGCACGGAGCTCATGACAAAGGATGACGCTGTCTCCACCTCAAGTGTATCGAACCTGGATGCAATCATCGCAGCTACGGCTGAACCTGGGAAGGATACCAGCAGGATGACCATAGTCATGTCGGTGGATGAAAGTCCCATCAATAATGCAAACATGTACGTAAACAATGGCAGGGCAATCACCTTCAACAGCGAAATGCTGATGGCATTCAGGCTGAATTTGATCCGGTTAATGCCCACCGTTACCCCGATTGCAAACAGGGCTGCTCCGGATGTTATGCTACCGATCTGGTCAAAAGAGCTTTGCAGCAGCTGAGGTGACTGGAAGCCAACAAGTGTCAGGATCACACCCAGAAGCGGAATGCAGGCAAGCGGTTCTTTCAGACCATGGATGATGGAATGGATCGTAAGTTTAAACAAGCTTTCGCCATGACCACTCTGCTTGCCCTCTTCCGTTTTCTTCCCCACAGAACTGACAATGGTCGCGATTGGATCAAGCAGCGCATTAACTACGATGCCCGTGATTGCAATTGGAATGGTGACTTCAGCGGCACCGAACAGGTTACCCAGAACCGGAATTCCCATAAATGCAAACGACGGTTGAGTAGCATTCAATGAAAAGATCGATGACTGGCTAAGATTGACTTTGAAAATGAAACGCATCACCAACAGCAGCACAACATAGAAGCCGATAATCCCCAGGAAAATGGTCATGAAGAATGGCCACTTGTCAATCAGGGTCTCTTTTTTCGTCGTAGTGATACCAATGAACAAATGCGCCGGCAGCGCAAACTTGGTCACCAGTGTATTCAGACCTTTGGAGGATGCGGAGTTAAATACTTTGAAATAACCTCCAAAAAAACCGAGTAAAATTACAAAAAATATAGGAATTAATATAATGAAAATGTCACTTACTGACATGTTGGTCAAACCTCCATTTATGATCTGAGCATTTGCAACACTTCAACAAATGACAAAAATTTTGATCATATGATATGTTATTTTCAATTTTGGACACAGCCAAGGAATACCTGTACGGATGGACAGGTATTCTCTCGGTGTGACGTATTGTCATATTCAAACCATAGCGTGTTCACAATTATTAAACTGCTGCAAGGATCGGTCTATATACAGGGTGCCACATGGCTTCCTTAATCGCCTCTTCCACGTTTTCAAGTTGACGGCGGGCGACACCGTCTTCGATTGCTGCTTTCGCTACAGCCACTGCCACTTTGTAAGAAACATCCTGCAATTCTTTCACCCTTGGCAGCAGTGGAGCTCCTGGTTCAGAAGAATCTACTGCACCTGCTACCGCGATTGCCGCTGCTGTAAACATATTCTTCGTAAATTTCGAAGCTTTGGCTACAATCGCTCCCAGTCCCAGACCAGGGAAAACAAACGCATTGTTGGATTGACCGATTTCGAACTGAATGTCATTATACATTACAGGTTCAAACGGGCTTCCTGTTGCGATCAATGCTTTGCCATCCGTCCATTCAATCAGGCTTTTTGGAGCTGCTTCCGCAAGGGAAGTTGGATTGGACATCGGCATGATGATTGGACGTTCCACATGCTTGGCCATTTCCTTAACAACCTGTTCGTTGAAGGCACCTGTAACACCTGATGTACCGATCAGAATGGTCGGTTTAATACGAGTAACAGCTTCAAGCAGATTAACCTGCCCCTGTTCATCCCGATTCCAGTCTTGGATCTCGTCCGCTTTGCGTACATATGGCTTTTGGTACTCGAACAATCCTTCGATCTCGTCCGTCAAAATACCGCGATAGTCGAATGCCCAGAACCGGTTTTCCGCTTCCTCCTGCGTAAGTCCTTCTTCCATCATAGCATCTCTAATCTGATCCGCATTACCAATACCGGCAGCCCCTGGGCCAAATACCAGTACGCGATGCTCACGAAGTGGTACACCTGTAACCTGAACGCCTGACATTACAGCAGCCAGTGTGACTGCACCCGTTCCTTGGATATCATCATTGAAGGTGAGCAGCTCTTCTCCATATTTATGGATGATGTTTCTGGCATTTACGCTGCCCATGTCTTCCCAGTGTAGCAGAACGTCGGGGAACCATTTGGTCGTTTCCTTCACAAAAGCTTCAATAAACTGATCATACTTCTCACCGCGGATACGTTCATGACGATTCCCTACATATAATGGATCATTCAACAAAGTAGGATTATTCGTTCCAACATCAAGAACCACAGGAAGTACTCGGCTAGGATCAACCCCTACGGCAGCGGTGTACACCGCCAGTTTACCGATGGCAATGTTAATACCGCCCACACCCCAATCTCCGATACCGAGAATGCTTTCCGAGTCAGTTACCACAATGAGATCCACGTCTCCAGCTTGCAGACCACTGTTCCGGAATGCCTCCTCCAGGCCGTCCATATCGTTAATGGAGAGGTACACACCACCAGGTCTGTGGTATTGATGGCTATATTCCTGAATCGCTTGCCCGACCGTAGGTGTATATACAATCGGGAGCATTTCACTAAGGTGTTCTTTCAATAATCGATAAAATAAAACAATGTTTCGGTTAAACAAGTCATTTAGCATGATGCTTTTACGCAAGTTATCAGACTCATTTTGCAGCTGCTGGTATACCCGGCTCACCTGTTCTTCAATATTTAAAACCATCGGCGGCAAAATGCCGTTCAGGTTAAGTTCTTTTCTCTCTTCTTCGGTAAAGGCGATACCCTTGTTCAGAATTGGATTGGATAGAACTTCTTTACCTCTTAATTGTGTTTTCAGATTCCCGTTCGGATCAACAAAAAATGTGTTCATTACGAATAGCCTTCTTTCATGATGTCTCTTTAGTTTCTTTTTAACACTAGGTAACTTTAAGTTAGTTGTTAACCTTCCGATGACAATTATATGACTTTTTCACTTTGATGTAAACGAAGTTGTGAAACTTTCATGAAAGGAATTTAGTTGTTATTCGATAAATAATATTTATCAATTTGTTATTTTTCAAGAAAATCATTTTATAGCATTCTTTGGATTCGATACGACGAATGATGACAATCCATAGACATAAGAAAAAACCGCATTGCTGCGGTTTTATAGGATAATTTGTTTGAAATGAATTGTTATGGGATGTAAGCGTCCACAACCTCTACCTTTTTCACTGCCCCATCCTCTATGTATTTCACATCTATTACGCTTCCTCTCTGAAATTTGGGGACATGTATGATTGGAATATACGTCTTCACAATGGTTTGAAAGATCTGACCATCTTCCTGGGTAACTAACAGATCAAGACGCACGCCAGGCCGTCCATCCATGCTGGATGAAGTCTCAGCGATATCCTGGATAATTGCTTCTGCAGGCATTCCGAATTTCAAAATCTCTTTTTTGTTCTGCATCTTCTCTTGACCCGTTCGCAGCCTTTTAGTGACATTTAAGACCAGAATCAATCCTGTGGTCAGCCCGAACACAATAATGACTATACCAATGATTACGGTTATTAAAGCTGTCGTCATTTCATCCTCCTTAAATGAGACTTCATACAGATTACTTCAAGATTAGATATGATATTCCTGCAAATGTTTGAATCCGTGAGCCTTGATCTGGTGTGTTCACCAGGTTTTATTTCAGAGTTATCTTCAATCACTCGATAGTTTAATGGGGCGCTCACAGGAGCGCCTATTTACTTCATGGATGTCGCCATTTAGATTTCCTTGTCTGCGAATGGGCGAAACTGGTCTGTAACGGTGAGTAGTTTACTGCCCTGCAGATAAAATGTATCATCCGCTTTCCACGTATGGCTTTTCTTGTTCTGCCTCCGGTGATAGACATAGTTATAGGGTGAGGTCGCATATGTTTTGAACCCTTTCTTCCTGCATTGCCTCAGAAAGGAAACATCTTCGCCCACGGAACGGTCGGTGAATCGAACCTTCTTGAGTACTTCCTTTTTGAACAGGATTGTGCCCCCCTGCACAAACTCTACGAATTTACTGGCTTCCTTAGGGGATCTGATCAGTAGTTTTTTCGAAGCGCCGAGATATACCAGACAGGAATGTTTGCCTACGATATCACTTCGGGTCCGTTTTAATGCCCCTACTTGTTCTTTCAAATAATAGGAAGAATAATAATCGTCATCATCAAACTTAGCAATTAACGAGAAGCGGGCACGTTCAATCCCTGCATTCAAACATTGTCCCAATGAGATTCTCTCAGGAACCTGATATACATGAATATTGGCGTGGCCTCGAACACGGTTTCGATATGATTCCAGATCCATGCCGTCATGATTCAGAATGATAATCAACTCTTTGCTCCGGTACCGCTGTCTCTTAAAATTCGTCAGAATGTTATCAAAAAACTGTGACCGGTTCGTACATACAATAATGGAAACCCCATGTCCACCCTCTGTATTGTTCAAGGCTTAACCTCTCTTCTATGAATGATCTTTCATCATATGTAGAAGAATAGATCAGGTGTAGGCTAATAGAAAAGAATTATAGATTGAGCCCTGGCTGACCTGCCAAGGCTCCCCAAGCATGGTTACGTACCAAAATACACGTCCAGTTTTCCTGTTGGTGGCGTGGTCGCCATCCAAACGGCAGCCAGATTATCAGGAGCGGCGGTAGCAGCCGTAATATAATCCCCAATGAGCGGTGTTGGAACCGGATTATTTCCATTCGGATTAAAAGAAGTCGTCGTGAGTCTCCGATTACTGAACGTAACCCCACCGTCAAAAGATTCAGCAACGAATACATCCAGAAGGAATCCGTCGATCCGGTTGGTCATATAAATGATCCGAATCGTTCCGGCAAACGGGGACACGGTTATAAATGGGAAGAAGTTCTGTGTACCTGGAGGGGCACCCGTTATACTTACAGGAGCTGACCAGAGCAGTCCATCAGGTGATTCGCTGAGGAACACATCCGTGTAACCATTTCGGGCATCGTTCCAGACTCCATATACGGTTCCACTGTTAGGTCCAATGGATATATCAGCACCCAGACACAGGTTGGTTTGAACTCGAAATGCGTAATTGGGTACAGGCAATGGCGAAGGCGCAGGTACAACGGATGAGATGAACGTGGGCTGTCGCTCAACGGGAGGCTGATAATTGATTCCGCCATCATAAGATATCCTGAGCAATGCAGAAGGGCTCGCAGGGCCAGTAAGAATATATCCAGCATATACTTCACCAGAGAACCCAACGGCTAGAGCAGCACGGTCATGTATCCCGCGTGGGTTGGACTGTCGATCTGGCGGATCCCAGGACAGGCCCTGCGTTACAGATCTTTGGGTGAAAATGGCCGAAGAAGTTGTAGCAAGCGGAGTATACCCCACGTAAGCATGCCCTCGGTAAGGACTGCCTGGAGACCGGTCCACGGCAATAAAGGGTTCGTCATTGTGAACAACTGTACCGTAACCCGCCTGAACGATTACAGGTGGTTGCCACGTTAGCCCATCATCAAAAGAAGTATAACTGACAATTGTACCGTCGTTGATCCCGTTAAATACGTGAGCCGTCACAATAAAGGTGTTCGGAAAAGTATAGTCAATAGTAGGTGCTTCTGCCCCGGAATATCCCGCAGGCTGCGGAAGCACCGTGGTCGACCAGGTATTGCCACCATCAATGCTGCGGTAGAAGCCAGTTAGCGTTGGCCCTGTGCTGGTGTCTACCGCTACGACGCACATAATATTCGGATTTAACGTATTTACAGCGATGGAGGGTTCAAACTGGTTGCCTGCCAAGGCTCCCGTAATATTAACAACTGGCAATGTAATCACCTCAAGTTTTTAAGGGATATTTGTAAATCGGTCTATGATGGACATTTCCGACTGAAGGACACGTTGAATCACCTGACCTGTAGAGTCTACACCGTAAACATTGATCATAGTACTCGTTGCACTGAAAAAGTCACTTTGAACCTCAAAAAATGCGGCATTAATGAGTGGATAGATGATCGTTCTGGTAATTTGCGGGCCTAATGCAAACAAATCATGACCAACCGGTACACGTACCGTTTGCGTTGTGTCCCATCTGAATATTTCAAGTTCAATATTAATTGTCGTATCCAGGGAATCATTAATGCAGGTTACAAGAACCTGAGTGGATTGCGTCGCTCCATTGACCGGGTTATAGATCATTCCTGTGCTATTTGGCAAAACATTTCACTCCCTTCAGCAGAAAAAGATACTATCCTTCCCGTTTAGACTATACTATGTTCCTGTCTATCAACCGCCACGGCTAATATAAGTGCCCCATCGAATGATCCTGTTCCTTTTTTATGCAGCGCATAATCGTGCGCATCTTGCCTTTTCGCTCAACAAAATAAAAAAAGCCCTGGTAAACTCCCCAGGACCATTCCATATAAGATTGCAATTTATATAGGTTGAATTATTGATATTTTAGTTTTATCCCCACGAGAGTGAGAGTATCGGTTGAGAGCGCTGCACCTGCCTCATTATTTTCTTCTTCAACAACGTCCCACTGCCGGCCAATAAGCATGCGCAGCAATTCTATCTCTTGAGCGCTTAATTGGATATGCCGCAAGGTTAACTCCTCTTGGCTGTAGTCCCGATCAATCTTACGATCAAAACGAAAGTCCAGCACCCTTTTTAATCCGTTGATATGCAAAAACTTAAACTCGTATCCGCTGCGAAGAGCCTCCGCCCAATCCTCTGCAGCTTCTTCTGCCGTCTGCAACCGTTCTTCCAAATCCATGGTTGGTTCCTTGATCTTGGACAGCAAAGGTGCGAGATCTCTCCGCTGCAAACGATCGATAATAATCTCAATCGGTTCACCACTCGTCAAAACATTCTCCACCAGCATCCCTACAGGAATTGAAAGCCGCACCTGACTCATGCTCAGACCGCCTCATCTCGAAGATACTGATTGAACCAGGCATTGATCTGTTCGAAACTGTCGACTCGTAGTGAAGGCTTGCCGCTTTTGAGCAACGAGTGATTGGAACCAGGGTAGCGAATCAGTTTGGTTGTTTTGCCGTAACGTTTGAGTGTGGTATAGAGCTCCTCCGCCTGGGCAATCGGAGTCCGATAGTCCTGCTCCCCATGCATGATAAGAAGCGGTGTGTCGATCTTATGTGCGTGAGCCAGCGGTGAACGGGACCATAACAGCTCGGCATTCTCTGCCGGATTGCCCCCAATGACTCCCTCAACATAAGATATGCCTATATCACTGGTACCGTACATGGAGAGCCAATTGGAGATGCAGCGCTGGGTAACAGCTGCCTTGAACCGATTGCTGTGGGCAACGATCCAGTTCGTCATAACCCCTCCGTAACTGCCGCCTGCAACACCCAGACGTGATTCATCAAATGTTTCGTATGTCTCCAGGGCATGGTCGACCGCCTCCATTAAATCTCGGAAGTCTCCACCCGCGAAATCACCACGGCAAGCTCTGGCAAATTCCTGTCCGTATCCCATACTCCCTCGCGGATTCACCCATAAAATGGCATAACCTTGTGCTGCAAGTGTCTGCATCTCAAAACTGAAAGTGCCTGTATACATTGCATGCGGGCCTCCGTGGATTTGCAAAATCAGTGGAGTTTTGGCACTCGAATCCTGCCTCGCAGGCTGCAGCAGCCATCCCTGGATGCGCCAGCCGTCTGTGGATGTAAATTCAATCCGTTCAGGGACATTCACTTGGAGCGCGTTGATCCATTCGTCGTTTCTCCGGGTGAGCCTGATCATTTCGCCAGTCTCAACATCCACGCGGTACAGCTCCGCAGGGTGATCGACTGTCAGAGCAGCAACGATGAGTGTGGTTCCATCCGGTGACAACGTGTATTGATACACATCCTTTTCACCTTTTCCGGTCACAGGCTGACAGTTTCCATTTTCATGGATGCGGTATACATCCACGCTTCCATCATGCGTACCGAGTACAAACATGCCTCGTTCAGGATGTTTGGCATCCCAGAGCGGAGATGGAGTAGGACTGGCGAACTTCATATCTCCGAGTGCCGCGTTGCCTAACTGCATATCGAGTCCCGTTGTGATCGGCTGTGGCGTTCCTCCTTGAACCGGAACTGTGTATAATCTGTTATGGCTGCCACTGCCGAATTCCCGGTCGCTGGCAATCAGGTACAGTACCTGACCATCGGGAGAATAGGAGAACTGGCTCACCAGCAGACTGGAGTCTGTCACTTTGGAAGGCTCACTTTCTCCCAGCCGAATAGTGTATACGTCAGTGAAGTACAGCAGATCCGCATCGGCCTCCTTATCCTCCACCTGCTTCGAGATAAAAGCAATGCTCCGGCTATCCGGGGACCATGTGGGTCCACTGACATTCCAAGGTCCGGTGGTCACTGAAGTGATCTCTCCACTTTCCACCTCATAAACGAACAGATGGCTGTAGAGACCGTCCCACCAGCCGGATCCCTCCGCTTTCGGCGTTGTACGTTCATACACTTTGCAACGCAGCTCAGATGCCGTTTCATTCTTCGGCTCATCTTTGTCACCTGCGTCTTTTATCTGCACTTTGCAGGTGAAGGCAACATACTGCTCGTCAGGTGACCAAGCGTAATCCAATATTTTTCGCTCTGGCGGAATAAGATTAACAGGTTCGTCCTCTCCTGCTGCAAGGGTCCATAATCCTTTGCCGCCCTCTTCCAAACGCAAGAAAGCAAGCCGTGTTCCGTCCGGTGTCCAGTTCGGCGCTGTGTCCTTGGTGCCATTCGTGAGCTCGACATCATTGCTGCCATCCAGCGAGATTCCCCGAATCCGGGTGTTGTACTCGTTCTTCTGCCGATCTATGGTCTGCTCTACGTAAGCCACCTGTCCATTCGGATGGATTACAGGTTGGCTAATGGAACGATAGTGATATAAATCCTCCGGCATGATCGGTCGTTTGTTCATATGAAGGTCCCCTTTCCCAGTCCTGTTATTTTTTATTCGTTTCCGTACGTGGATCAAGTACATCGCGCAGCCAATCCCCGAGGAAAATAACGCCAAGCACTGTGAATGTGATGGCTAGTCCCGGGAATGTGGCTACCCACCAGCTTGTGGCTACATATTGTCTTCCATCACTGAGCATGCCTCCCCATGAAACGTCCGGCGGCTTAATGCCCAGACCAAGAAAACTGAGCGAAGCTTCCATAATAATGGTCGTTCCGACGTTCATACCGCAGATGACGATAAAGGAAGACAGGATGTTTGGCAGAATGTGTTTTACAATCAACCGTCCATTCTTGGCTCCTATGGACCTGGCAGCATGAACAAAGTCACGCTCCTTGATGCTAAGAACCTCACTTCGAACGATACGGGTAAACGGAACCCAGTTGGTTACGCCGATGACAAAGATCAAGGTCGTTATTCCCGGGCCAACGATGGCCATCACAACGAGCATGAACAGAATGGTAGGAATGGCCATGAAGGCATCTCCCACCCGCATGATAACCGCATCCAGCCATTTCCCATAAAATCCGGATAGCAGTCCCAGGATGGCACCTATCACTCCTGAGACAATGACTGCCCCCATACCTACGATTAATGAAACGCGTGCACCATACACGATTCGGCTCCACATGTCTCGGCCCAGGTTATCCGTACCAAGCCAATGTTCCGAGGCTCCTCCGTCCAGCCAGGCAGGAGGTTTAAGGCGATTAAGCGGATCGACAGCTGCAGGATCGTGACTCGTTAGCAGAGGTGCACATATGGCGATCAAAACGACCAACAAAACGAGCACAGAGCCAAGCATCCCGGTCTTGCTGATGATCAGCTGTTTCCATATATAGCGAACTCCCCCTTGCGTACGTGAACTCTCCTTCTCCTGTTCCGCACCCGGAATTGGCATTTCATTGCTCCCTGTCATAGGTTGCACCTCCTTCTAGTCGAATTTAATACGCGGATCAAGCAACCGGTAAGCTACGTCCGTCAGAATATTGGTTATAACTACGATTAATGCAATGACAAACACGGCTGCCTGTACAATCGCCATGTCATGTGTATTAACGGCGACGACCAGAAGCTGTCCCAGCCCCGGCCAAGAGAACACCGTTTCCGTAATCAGTGTTCCGCCGATCAGACTCGTAAACTGCAAGCTCATAATTGTTACAACCGGGATCAAGCCGTTCCGGAACGCATGTTTCCCAATCACGACCATCCGGCCAAGCCCCTTGCTGCGTGCCGTACGAATATAATCCTGACTTAGAATTTCCAGCATGCTGGAACGAATTAGACGAGTCATCTGTGCGGCCAGACCTACGCCAAGGGTAAATGCGGGCAAGATCAAGTGTGACAGACCACCCCGACCCGAAACGGGCAGAACGCCCAACATAACGGAGAACAACAGGATCAGCATGATGCCCATCCAGAAGTTCGGCATCGCCTTGCCGATCACGGATATCCCCGAAATGATCAGATCGGTAAACGTATTACGTTTAACCGCCGAAATGACACCCAGCGGCACTGCCATCAGAACGGCAAAAAACATGGCTGCTACAGCCAGTTCAAAGCTGGCAGGCAATCTCTCCAGAACAAGCTGCAGGGCTGGTTGTCCATAGCGAAAAGATTGACCGAAATCGCCCTGCAACGCACTGCCCAGGAATTTCATGTATTGCGTATAGAGCGGTTGATCCAGCCCAAGCGCTTCTGTAAGCACCGCGCGATCTTCCGCTGTGGCAGTCTCGGGCAGCATCAGGGCAACAGGATCACCCGTGACCCTGACCAATATAAACACAATCAGCGATACAATAAATAATACCGGTATGACTTGCAGTAAAGATTTGAATACGTACTTTCCCATCCTCATTCACCTCCATGCGATACAAAAGAACGGCAGGAACTTGGTCAACCCAGTCCCTGCCGTTCACGGCCTATCGTTGCAATGACCAGTTCTTCTGCCGGGTCTTACTGTGCTGCAGGTGTAATTTCGTCGGCATAGAACATTTCATCACTGCGCGGCGTGAAGTTCACGCGTGCATTCGTTCCGTAGACCCCTTCCATCTGGTACAGATACACGGCTGGACGTTCCTCTGCGAAGATTTGCTGTACTTGCTGGTACTCTTTTTCACGAGCCTCAGGGTCCATGTTCACCAATGCAGATTGAAGCAATTTCTCCACTTCCGGATTATTGTAATCCGATTCACCTTTAGCTTCTTCCAACATGTAACGGTTGTAGTTATTGGAAGCGTCGAACAAGGAGTTACCGATACCGATCATGAAGATTTCCTTGAATGATTTGGAGCTGTAACGTTCACTGAAAGCACTTGGCTCAAGCACGTCCATATTGATTTTGAAGCCTGCTTGCTCCAGCATGGCAGCAACAACTTCAACCTGTTCCTTATATTGCGATGAAACGGAAATGGTCATCTCGGCTTCGCCTTCAGCGTAACCCGCTTCGTTCAGGAGCTGCTTGGCTTTTTCCAGATCATAAAGCGATGTTTTGTATAATGAAGGATCTGCACCAAAGTTACCTGGCGTTACGGATGTACGGGTGACGATACCTGCTCCGCCAGCAATGCTGTCGACAATACCTTGTTTGTCTATGGCCAGATCAATGGCTTCACGGACTTTCGGATCAGCTGTAATGCTGCCTTCTGTCTGACGGAAAATCAGCTGCAGCACGCGCTGGATTGGTGCTTTGACAATTTTCTTGTCTGCTTCACCTTCAATACGGGCGATGTCTGTAGATGGAATCGATGCAGCTACGTCAACTCCACCCGCGAGCAGTTCGGATACCCGCGTGGAAGCCTCAGGGATTACGCGGAATACGACTTCATTCCATTTCGGTTCGTCGCCATAGTAATTCTCATTCTTCACGAGTACCACACGATCATCTTTGGTCCATTTGCTGAATTTATAAGGTCCGGTTCCTACCGGCTGTTTCAGGAAAGCATCCATGCCATTATCCTCGATATATTTGGCAGGCAGGATGCCTGCTCCCATCTTGGAGAGGCGGTTAAGCAGGAGTGGATCCGGTCCGTCTGTAATGATATCCACGGTATGCTCATCAACCGCTTTGACTTCAACGATATTTTTGAAATAGCTGTTTTGTTTAAGCGTTTCATCTTTGGCTACTCGCTCGAGTGTATATTTGACGTCTGCTGAAGTGAATGGATCGCCATTATGGAACGTAACCCCTTCACGCAGCTTGAAACGCCAGGTGGTGTCATCCACTTGTTCCCAGGATTCAGCAAGTCCAGGCACTTTATTTTGTTCACTGTCGTTTTTGATCAGATAATCGAATACGTTAACCAGAACCGCCTCACTGGATGTATTGTTGTTGTTATGCGGATCGAAGCTCTCAATATCGGTAGCAGCTGCAATCGTAAGTGTTGTGCTGGCAGCACCGCCGCCTTCGGTTCCACTTGATGCCGAGTTGCTGTCTGTGCCTGTACCTGTTCCACCGCATGCGCTGAGCACCAATGCTACAGCCAGTAATGTAATCCACATGCCAGTCCATTGTCTTTTTTTCATTTGGAACGTTCCCCCTCAGAAGTCGTGTGTCTTGCCAAAAACTCAAGTGCTATGGATGACAGCATGCCTACACCATAAGGCATTGCCGTTTCATCCAGATCAAACATCGGATGATGCAGCGGATATCTTGTCCGCTCTTCCTCATTGCCTGAACCAAGACGGAAGAAAACGCCAGGAATCTGTTCGCAATAGAAGGCAAAATCTTCACCGCCGGTAGAAGGCGGAATGCTGCTCCATCCTTTTGCCCAATCCAATCCATCAACAGTTTCGGTAAGCAAATCCACCATCGCATGATCGTTCACCACGACCGGATATCCATCGCCATAAACAACTTCATGCCCTGCGCCGAAGGAAGCGCACACCCCGCTAACGACTTGTTCAATCAATGCAGGCATGCGTTCACGAAGGGTGGGTGACAGTGTGCGGACCGTACCGATCATCTCCACCTCTGGCGCAATGGCTGTGCCCATATACCCGCCAGTGATTTTGCCAATGGTGACTACAACGGGCTCCAGCGGATCCACCAAACGACTGGCGATATTCTGCAGCGCTGTGATGACCTGAGCTGATACGGCAATCGCATCGATGCCTTCATGCGGCCGTGCAGCATGTCCACCTTTACCGAATACACGAATCACCAGACGGTCTGCTGAAGCAAAAGCAACCCCTTTACTCACACCAACGGTACCCGTATCCTGGCCAGGCGTCACATGCAAACCTGCAATCGCATCCACTTTCGGATTCTCCAGTACACCGTCCTGAATCATGGCCCGTGCACCGGCTAGCCCCTCTTCTGCTGGCTGGAACACAAACTTGATGTTGCCCGACTTCGGTCTGCCAAGACCGGTAAGCAGTTCAGCCGCCCCCATCAAAATGGTGGTATGAGCATCATGACCGCACAAGTGAGCCTTGCCTTCAACCTGGGAACGATACTCCGCCGATTTCTGATCCTGGATCGGAAGAGCATCCATATCTGCCCGGAGTGCAATGGTTGGACCATCCGTTTCCCCGCGAAGCAAACCGACAACCCCGGTCCTGCCAACATGACGGGTCACTTCAAGCCCCAGGCTCTCCAGATGCTCGGCCACAATTCCTGAAGTCCGCACCTCTTCGTATCCGATTTCCGGATGGCGATGGAAGTCCCGACGCCAGTTCGTGAGCTTCGGCTGCAGCTGCTGTGCTAGTTCAAAAAGTTTTGCTTGTTCCATTAGTGCTCCTCTCCTTCTTGTTCCATTGTGACCAACCTTGAATAGATGGCATCAGCGGAATATGCAATGTGGCGTTTCATCGTATCTCGTGACTTCAGCGGATCACGGGATTTCAGTGCTTCAAGAATTTCGGTATGTACCCCTTGATTAAGAACCCGAATGTTTTCGTCATATGGCATCAGATCCAGCGCAGGATTGATCTTGGTACGAATCTGTCTGACTGCCGTTTCCAGGTAAGGATTCCCTGACGCCTTGGCAATCGTCAGATGAAACTTGACGTCCAGTGCCCTGAACCATTCCCGGGTACATTCTGGCTCGGTACTCTGTTTGATGTAACCTTCCAGCAGCTCCAGTTCGCCTGCGGTGATCCGCTCAGCAGCCAGAAAAGCACCTTCCGGCTCCACGATTGTCCTATATTCAAACACATGTAACATCTGATCCCAGTCACGCATGATTTCTTCCTTGGTTCTTTTATGTGCATTAGCCGTGATGGGGAGTACGAATGTTCCTCCCTTGGCACCAACACGTTTTTCAATCAATCCCTTACGCTCAAGAGCAGATAAGGCTTCACGAACGGTAATTCGGCTTGCATTGAACATTTCGGCAAGTTCACGTTCCGAAGGGAGCTGATCTTCACTCATGATTTCTTTAAGGATAATAGCTTCCTCTAACTGTTCTCTGATAAACTCACTAACCTTTATTGCAGAAACTTTCTCAAACTGGAAAGTCGCTTGGTTGAACATATCAACACTCCGATCGATATAATGTCTAAACCTTATACCATTAAACTCTTATTCATAATATAATTCCGAGTAAACAGATATGCAATCATTTTTTTTCAAAATATCACAAATATTTTTTAATCCGACGAAAATGCTTAACTTAATAACGAAAAAGACGCTGCAAAATAACAGCAGCGTCTTCTCATCGTTTAATTGGTGTTGCTTAGAAAGAATTAGTTTTGCTCGTTCAAGTACACCGCTTTTCCCGTGCGGGCAGATTCATAGAGAGCTTCGAGAATTTGCGATACAACCAGAGCTTGTTTAGGAGTAACTACAGGCTCTTGATCCTTATCGATAGCTTCAATCCATTTTCTCATCTCCACATCCGGCGCACTTTCCGACTTCCCGTCGTAGAACGCTACGCCGTCTGCACTAAGCGAGATCTCATTCGTATAGAGACGGCTGAATTTCTCGCCGTTAATGCGCAGGCCATTCTTCATGTCGGCTCCGGCTTCCGTTCCGCTAAGACTGCATTTTGCTTCATCCACATCCAGCGAATTCAGCGCCCAGCTGGATTCCAGCATGATGGTCGCACCATTTTCCATTACGATCATGCCGAAGGCCGAATCCTCAACCGAGAATTTCTTCGGATCCCACGGGCCCCATGCATTTGCTGCATTTTCCTTTTGGGAGAGCTCATGATACGTTGTGCCCAGAACCACTTTGGGTTTGTAATTGTCCATCATCCAGAGTGTCAGGTCCAGTGCGTGTGTACCGATATCGATCAGTGGTCCGCCGCCTTGTTTTTCTTCATCGAGGAAAACACCCCACGTCGGTACGGCTCTTCTGCGAATCGCATGTGCCTTGGCAAAATAGATCGATCCCAGCTCGCCTGCTTCGCACATCTGCTTCAGGTACAAGCTGTCTTCTCTGAAGCGGTTATTGTATCCAATGGTCAGCTTTTTGCCTGTGCGTTCAGCTGCTTCAAGCATGCTCTGTGCTTCTGCGGATGTCTTCGCCATCGGTTTTTCACACATGACGTGTTTGCCGGCTTCAAGTGCAGCAATGGAGATTTCGGCATGCGAAATATTAGGTGTGAGTACGTGAACGATGTCAATCGTTTCATCCTTCAGCAGCTCCTGATAATCCGTATATACTTCAGCTTCGGCACTGCCATATTTCTCTTTGGCTTCCTCAGCCCGTTCAGGAACAATATCACAGAATGCAACCAGTTCAACATTATCGAGCTTGCTCAAACTTGGCAGATGCTTGCCATTCGCAATCCCGCCACATCCAACAATTCCAATCCGATACACTTTACTCATATCCATTCACCCTCACTTTTGATTTGGTTTGTTTCATCTTCCGAAAAGCGGACGGGGTCATTCCCAAGCGCTTGCGGAAGACGGCATGCAAATAGTTGGCATTGGTAAAACCGGAGACAAGTGCAATCTGTTCAATCGATCCGTTGCTCTCCTCCAGATTGCGGCACACCGCGCCAAGGCGAATATCTTCCAGCACACGGCTGAACGGCATGCCTGGCTGCACCTGATAAAATATCCGCTGCAGCTGTCTGGTGCTGATATGTAGCTTCTCTGCCACATGTTCCAGTGTGACAACATTGGAATAATTGGCCTCCATATACTGCACAGCATATTCATACCTGTACATGGACATATCCCGCTCCGGTGCTTCAACCCGGATTTCGCCGTTATCATGGGCACGAACGGTTCTCAGCAGAATGCTGATCACAAGCTGTTTAATGGATGTGTAATACCCGATCAGTTTACGATCACATGCTTCATACGCTTCCAAAAAACAGTTCATGGCCCGGTGATAATCATGCACCGGAACGAGGGGCAGCGCCTTGAGCTTGGCGATCGTCTCCTCGGATTCTGCGGCTTCCCAAGGATCTACATCCTCTCTGGGCTGCTCGACAATATCCACATGAAGACATAGTTCATCCATGTCCTCTTCGGCATCGGCCTCCTGATAGTGAACGACGCCAGGCCCGGTCAAATAAAGCATGCCTTCGGACAAGGAATGCATCTGGTCTCCCAGAATAACTTTCCCCTTGCCCCGCGGTATAAAATGAAATTCAAATTCCGCATGGTTATGAAAATCAACGATTCGACCTGCCGGAAATGACGTCAAGTGAAATCGTAAAACCCGTATTTCGTAATGTCCCCAAGCAATGGTTATGTCCAAACGCTCGAGGAGATCCTGTCGTTCAAGCATTTTTTCAAAAGGATATCGGTTCAATATCGTACCTCCCCAACCAGCCTAACCTTGCAAATCACTGAGGGAGATCCTGCGTCCTTCCTTGGCAGAGGTGTTGGCAGCTTCCATCAGGCGTGTCAGCTCGGCGGCAATCTGCAGATTCTCAGCAGCCAAGGAATCATGCTGAATATGGGAAACCCACTGATTGAATGCGCTTTCTCTTTTTTCCAGCAACGGAAGCTCAGTCCACTCCTTAATCGCCTCTGTACCCGCATTGCTCCGGATCAGCAGCCTGTCGTCAGGTGTACCATACAACAAGGTCCCTTCCGTTCCATGAACCTCAATGGTAAATGGAGAGTGACTGTTCACGAAACCGGCCTCAACCACGCCGATCGCTCCAGAATCCGTAAATAGGGTTGCAACGGCATTATCTTCTACCTCTTTGCCAGTGACATATCCGAAATTGGCACTCACGCCTGTCACTTCCTGGCCCAGAAAGAGTCTGGTTAGATACATTGGATGGCATCCCAGATCAATCATAGCACCTCCCTGACATTCCTCCAAGTTATAAAAATGCTGTGGCAGCCAGTCGGCAATCGCTCCGTTATGAGACAGGCGAACCCGGACATAAGTTACTTTCCCCAACAAACCTTGCTGGAGCACATCCTGAATGGTTAGCGTATATCCATCATTTAAGCGAGGTAAGGATACGGTCATCTTGACTCCCTGCTCACGGACTTCAGCCAGGATGGCATTCACTTCTTTTACCGTTGAAGCAATGACTTTTTCGGTAAAAATATGTTTACCTGCTCTTGCAGCAGCGGTGATAACGTCCTGGTGGTCACGAGTAGGTGCATCCACAATCACGGCGTCGATATCTTTCTGTGCCAGCATCTCTTCAAGAGATGAAAAGTAGGGTACATTCAGTCGTTCGGCAGCTTCCTGCCCGCGCTGAACATTGTCATCCCATACGGCTGCAATTTCAGTGTCCTCATGTTCCTGGACTTGCTTGATATAATCCCATGCATGCACATGCCACAAGCTTATTTTACCAATTCGAATGGTCACGATGTCTTACCTCCTAGTATATAATATCCTGACATTTAAATATAAGTTATCACAGACTTCGTTTCATTTTAATAGAAACAAGCGACAACAAATATATAAAATTACGACATACTATTAGGAATCGACATTCCGATCCCAACAAAACAGGAAGGCAGTCTCTCCACGATATTGCGTGTTAGAATCCGTAATGTTTGGATTACAAGACTTGCCATGGAAATTTAAAAACCAGGTGCTCATGCATATGCACGGCACCTGGTCTTGATCAAATAACAGATTTTGACTCATGATATTATTCGAGATTTAAGGAAGCAAATTAGCTTCGGCCGGTGACTCTGGTTCTGATTCTGGTTCTGATTCTGGTGCTGGTTCAGGTTCCGGAGTGTTCTCTTCCCCGGCAGTTACGTATAACCGGCCTGGTGCTTCGGTCTCGATTTTGTTGCCCGCTGCATCCTGAACGCGAATAACAATGACTCCACCCTCAAGGACTAACGAGGAAGGTGTAGTATATGTGCCCGAATAATGACCGGGCTCTGTCTCCACCAGTGGAATTTCCGATCCGCCTTCCGCATTCAGATTCAGCGGCAGCTGGATTCGGAATGAAGCCTGCAGACCTGGAGCACTGTCGAAGGAGACCGTTACGGTTTCTCCGGACGCAATTCGCACATCTTCGGCAGGTGCAATATTGGTCAACTCCGGCAGCGTTGTTTCCACGTAGACTTTACGGGTTACCGTTGTTTTATTGCCCGCGACGTCCGTCGCAATGACTGTAACCGTGTTTTCGCCTTCATTGACGAGAATACGATGACTGAAGCTTCGGTCTCTCTCCAACTTGACTGTCTCGCCGTTTACAGTAACCTTGTTGAGGAATTGATCCACTGCGCTGCCTGTAACATGCACCACTTCAGCGTTGGTTCGGCTTCCTTCCTCAGGCGTAAGAAGAGTTAATTGCGGCGGCGTCAGATCCTGGATAATGACAACGGGAAGTGAGCGATCCGTTACTTTACCATCAATGATAGCCTCTGCAGTAAAGGCATTGACTCCTGAACGAAGTTTGGCGTCAAACTTGAACGTTCCGTTAGTTACCGTTGTTGTCCCTGCTACATCTTTGCCATTGTAAATTTTGATCTGAGCTCCATTCGCCGGAGAAGTACCTGATACGGTGAATGTCGTTTTATTGGAATAGGTATTGCTTGGTGCCGTAAGTACTGGTGCGTTTACCGGGTATCTTACCACCGCCCGAATCATATAGTTACCTTCTTCTGCCGGGGCTGTGTCCCATACGCCGCTTACGCGCTGCCAGCTTCGTCCGGCATTGGTTCCGTTCTCATCGGTAGCGAGTCCCGGAGCACTTGTTCCTGCAACCGATTGTACATACACGATATAGAAATCTCCGCTTGTGATGACCGGTTCTGGGAATTCAACGCTGGTCCACTGATCGTTGCGCAGTGCTGTTCCCTCAAACGGTCCTGCCAGCAAACGCCCCGGTGCTCCATTCGCTCCGGAAGCATCATAGACAGCATATTGGAATGCGGTTCCACCAGGCACAGGCCACTCTGAGTTCCAGAACCGGAACGATGCGCCTGTTACTTGCGCGGTTGCTTGCTCAGGTGTCATCCGGACCGCCCAGGCATTATCTGCGGCTACAAATGCTCTTGCATTCTCCGCTGTACCGTCATCATATGCGATCTCTCCAGGGAAACCAATAAACGGCTTCAATGCCACACTTGCATCCGCAGCACCATTCCCTGGTACCGTCACATTAACGGTTTTACTGTAATAATCTGCAGCTCTGACGGAGACGGTATAACTTCCTTCCAGCACATCCAGTACGAAACTGCCGTCCGACCCGGTACGAACCTCGCCTACCTGGGCATCTTCCAGTACCAGAACGGAAGCATCGGCCACCGGTTCGCCTGTCCGCTCGTCGGTAACGATACCTTCAATCGTACCATGAGGTATAGCTTCCAGATTGAAATTGGCTTTTGCACCACTACCGTCGGTAATGGTTACTGCTTGTGTACGCGGATAATAACCATAAGCCTCCGCTTTCAATGTATAATCACCCGCCACATGAGTGAAGCTGTACTTCCCTGTGGATGGATCAGTTTTCACCGAACGTCCGGTTTCAATGACCGTAACCGTTGCACTTGCAGGCAGGCTTTGTGGATTAACAGTGCCTGATTCCGGTTTCTCAACCTCAGGCTGCTGCTGCTTGGATTGATTGAATTCAGCCTTATCGGTTCGTGTAACCTTGTACCAGGAGTTGTCATATTCCGGTTTTGGCTTGTCACTGCTCAGCACTACCGAACTATCCTGTGTAACCGTCTCTGGAGCAATGCTCAAGATGCGGAAATCGTCAATATACCAACCGCTCTTGACCACACTGCTATCTGAGGTCAGGCGGAATCGGAATTGAACTTCGTTTCCAGTCAGCGAACTCAGATCATAAAAGACCGGTGTCCATTGCTTGCCATTCGAATTATGTGAGAACTTGCCCAGCTCTGACCATGTGTTACCACCATCAGATGAAGCTTCCACATAGCCAAAATCATATCCGCCTTCAATTTCATACCAGTGGTTGAATGTCAGGGTAGCATCATTGATATCCGTCAAATCCACAACGGGTGAAACCAGTGAATAGTTTGAACCATTCTCATACGTACTGTCCAGATCCGTTGCCCAGACATTTGGCGGAGAAACGGCACTCGCTGGTCCACTGACTGGAACCCCGCGTTCCCACTCATCCTTCGTTCCTGAATGAGTCCAGCCATTATCGTCACTACCGTCAAATTGGTCGACGTAAATGTCTTCCGGCACCTCTACCGAGATGGATACCTCATTCGACTTTTCACTCTCATTGCCGCTATAATCCAGAGCCGCAACGGTGTAATAGTACGTTGTATCCGTTACTGTAGCTGTATCCGTAAATGTTGTCGCTCTTGTATTTCCGATCGCCTCGTATTCGTCACCCGAAGTTGTCGAACGATACACGACATAAGACTCCAGATCCTCATCGTCAGGTCCATTCCAGGATAACGCCACATTACCCAAAACGTCAGCTGTAGCGCTCAGCTCTACAGGTGCACCCGGGGCGATATCATCTGGTGCTTGTACAGAGAAGTCATCGATATACCAGCCTGCCTTCTGTACAGTGTTGTCACTGGTCAGATTAAACTGGATGAACACCTGTTGTCCTGCATATTCACGCAGGTCCACATACTGGGTTTTCCAATCACCGCCTGTGCCCGTAAAGCTTAACAGTTCTTCAAATACATAGTCACTGTCTTCCGTCGCGATGTATACCTTACCGAAGTCAATATTGCTCTCCAGATCAAACCAGTGTTTGAACGAGAGTAATGCCCCTTCAGGACTTTCGGTTAGATCAATAGGTGGAGCGAGCAGATAGGCGTTGCTGTTTGCTGCGTACGTACCTTCCAGGTTGGTCGCAATGACCTTCTCGCCGGAGGCTGCACTGCCAGGTCCGCTGGTTGGCGCACCCCAAACCCATGTGCTTCCTGTACCGCCTGTTGTGAAGCCCAACTGATCTTCTTCGAAATCCTGAACATATCCAGGCTGGACTCCATTGGATACAGCCACTTTGTACACCTGGCTGTCAAATCCGTTGTTGCCGTAATCGTTAACCCGGATATAATATTCCACGCCTGCAGGTTCAATCAGGAATGCCGGAATGGAAGTGGAATAGGTTCCATCCTTGCTGTCCCCTGCTATGCGATTCATCGGCAGATAGACATACTGGCTTGTTCCTGTTGTTTTGGCAAAAGCCTCTACAGAGACCACTCCCACATTATCTGTTACATGAGCCGTCAGCGGAATGTCGAGTCCGGTAAAAGCTGAATTCACAGGTGTATGCTGGAGTACCGGTTCTTCCAGATCATCTCCTGCCGTTACCACTCGTCCGGATACGGTTCCTATTCCTTCAAGCACGGAACCCACAGCGTCCAAGGCATTGATAATGCCATGCCCGTAACCGTTGTTGGGCGAAGTCGGAAATTGACTGTCCGTACGCGGTGTTGCTGTATCCATAATGATCTGTTCCAGCTGATCTACGCTCAGGGAATGATTGGCCTGGAGCAGTAATGCAGCAAGTGCTGTCGTATGGGGACCCGCCATGGAAGTTCCATTCCAACCTCCCTCGTACACCCCGCCAGGAACAGCCGATCGGATATTGACTCCTGGTGCCGAGACTTCAGGCTTGATCTCATCATATGGAGATGGACCCTGAAGTGAGAATGAGGCCAGGTTTCCGTTAATATCTGTTGCTCCTGTGGCGAAGCTTTCCGGATAATTCGCTGGATTCGCAACGGAGCCAGGGCCACCTGGATTCGTTAATCTCACATTACCTGCCGAAAACTCAGGGAAAATCTGTGCATCCCGCCAGGCTTGTACCATTGGCCGGAACCACTCGTCCAGTCCTGCACCACCACCCCAGGAATTGTTGACAACATCCGGGGCGAGCTCAGGATGCAGGTTGCCTTCGGCATCCACTGGAGCGATCAGCCATTGCCCGCCGTCCAGGATAATGGCATCAGTGGTTTCCGGATTGAATATCCGCACACCGATCCATTTGGCACCTGGAGCCACCCCGATCTGATTGCTTCCATCTTCCTCCGAACCCACCATCGTACCCATCGTATGTGTACCGTGCCCGTCTTCATCCGCAGGCAGGGAAGCGTTACTATGTGGATCATACCAGCTAAGCTCTGGATCAACGATATTACCAGATGCATCGAATCCTCTCCATTTGCTGCGAAGAGCTGGATGATTGTAATCAACCCCACTATCCAAGTTGGCAACGACGATGCCTGTTCCATCGATTCCTCTCTCCCAAACTGCGGGTGCATTGATATAATCGATATTCCATTCGACATTTTCTGTTGCCAGATTATCCTTTGTTGCAGCTGCCGATTCCTTGGAAGTTGCTGCATCTTCCTTGACCGGTGTTTTTGCAGGATCTGCAGTCGGAGCCGCACTTGCCTTTTCTTTGTTCACCTCAGCTTTTTGCAAGTAACGCGTTTCGTTAGGGAGAACTTTCTCTACCTCAGGCAGCAGAGCAATCTGTTCCATGACTTCCTTGGTACTCGTTACGGCGAGTGAATTGACGATAAAATAGCTTTTATATTCTTTGACATTTCCTTTGTCAATTTCTTTCTCGAGATAGCTTTCGAGCGTGTACTGCGTCCGCGAAGCCGTTTCCCGGAGAGAGCTGACAACCGAATTGCGTACGGACAGCTTGGTCGCTGAAGCCGTCTGTTTCTCGATCGTCGCCTTTTCCATGGCCTGTTTCGAGACCGCTGACGTGTCCACCTGCTCCTTCATTTTCACGAGATAGGTGACATAGTCGCTATCCTCAAACTGTTTGGTCAATTTCGCGTTGACTTTGGATGTCGAAACCTTGGCCAGGCTTGATTTCATGTCGATTTTTTGTGATGTGGAGTTTTCAGCTGAAACCGGATGTACAATCGAAAATGCAAGGAGAAGCGAGAGGCCCATGGAGATGGGCTTGCGTAACCGATTACTCTTAATCAAACTTTTCCACTCCTTTTACCCGGTTTTTGGATTATTCTGATGCTTAAGCCCTTCTCAATTAAAATCAAAATGGAATTACAGCCTTTTGCGGACACCAATAGACGCCCGAATCATTACATAGAGCCTCACCTCCTTTAAAGGTCTTGTTACACAGGCGATATGAAACGGTAGCAGCAGATTGTAAGTCTTGGAAGTTTAGAAATGGAAGAATGATAGGCCCAAACATGAGAGTGAATGTTGATAAGCATTCATATAGGAGGGTAATCACGTGCGTTAGCAGAAAGCTTGCCAGGGAGTGAATGAAACGTTCATTTGCGATTTGTGCGAGTGATGTAGGAATCTCTTTAAAATTACATGTAATAACCAAATTGCAATTTAACTGGATTTTTATGGAATAGTATATCGCCACCATTTGATATGTACAAGCACTTTTCTAGAAAAATATAGAAAATAAGACTTTTTAATGCTTTTATATGTCTGATGTCTCTCTTAACTTGAAATCGTTTTTTCATAATTGCGCACCATTGGTGTCGCCATAGATTGAAATCATGTCTTTATGACTAAGACTTTCTGTGTAAGAGACAACTGAAATGCATAGCACACCCTCGACACAACCATGAATAACAAAAAGAACCGACAATGCTGCCGGCTCCATCCTTCACTTAGTCCATTTCAATCTTGAATACGACAGGCGATTCACTCTTCACATTTGTTGTTGTGATCGTCAGCGCATCTGCTGTTCTTACCCATTGAGGGCGTTCATCAAATCCCAAAATCTCAATGCTTTTGATTATTCCTTGGAAGTGATGTGAATTCTCTTTTAAGGATCGAATACGAACCTCTCCGTTGTCCGGATAGACAAGAACCGTGGCGTAGAGACTGCTGTCTTTTACTGTAAAACGAATATCTTCACTGGTAAACATCTTGGTATCTCCGTCTGTGAATTGGCCTTCCTTCACTTCTGTCGGACCTTCGCCGTAAGTACGCCAGAAGGAAGTATCATAGATCGCCTCTCCGTTCACGCCGAGCCACTCACCTATGGCTAACAGAATATCCCGGTCTTCCTCCGGTATGCTGCCATCCGCTTTGGGTCCAACATTGAGAAGCAGATTGCCGTTTTTGCTCACAATGTCGACCAGATCCCTGATGATTTCATTCGCTGTTTTGTAGTTATTATTTTCCGTGTAGCACCAGGAGTTTTTGGCGACGGCCGTATCGGTTTGCCAGTAGTAGGGCTTAAGGTCGGCAAACTGCCCTCGTTCCACGTCGGGAACGGCACAGCCCAACACAAACGCATCATGTTTGTAGTTAATGACTACAGGAATTCCCCACTCTTCTCCTTTGTTATAGTAATACGCGCTGAATTTTTTCAGATAGGGCTTGAAGGCTGCATTCTGAATCCACCAATCAAAATAAAAGACTCGCGGCTGATATTGATCAACCAGCTCACAGCAGCGAACCAGCCAGTCTTCCAGAAATTCCTTGGAAGGAGGTGAGCCATACAGATCATGATGGTCCGGCTCAGGCATGGCAGGCCAGTAAAAATCTCCGCGACTAAGGGGCTCCTGGATATCCGATTCAAATTCCTTCCCGTGGGACATGAAGAACCAGTGCTCTGCCCGGTGCGAGGAGACGCACAATGTAAGGTCTTGCTTCTCATAAGCGGTCTTCATCTCCCCCAGAAGATCGCGTTTGGGTCCCATTTCAACTGTGTTATAGTGGGAAATGGAGCTTTTATACATTTGAAATCCGTCATGGTGCTCAGCGACAGGCATCACGTATCTGGCTCCAGCCTTTTTGAATAGTGTGGCCCATTCGTCAGCATCGAACTTTTCCGCACGGAACATGGGAATGAAATCCTTATATCCAAAATCCTTCGGGTGCCCATATACTTCAAGATGGTGTTCATGGGCTTGGGAACCCTGGATATACATATTACGTGAGTACCACTCACTATCATAAGCCGGAATGGAATACAGTCCCCAGTGAATGAAAATGCCGAACTTGGCATTCCTGTACCAATCCGGGACCTGATACGCACGGAGTGACTTCCAGTCATCCTTGAATCGCCCTTCAGCAATGGTGGCTTCAATCTTTTGCAAATATTCGGTATGCTCCATCGTCTATTCTCATCCCTTTCGTTATCCTGTTCCCTTGTATTGTAGCGGTAGGTTGAAGGGATAGACATGCAGAACATTAACTTTTGGATGCACAATAATAACCTTGTAAGGAGATACGCTCATGAATCATCAGACGCTGCTTACGAACTACCTGTCCAACCTGCAGGTGGAATTATACATGGTCAACTATAATCGGTGCGATAGCGACTGGCGTGATCTGGATTACACCCCCGACTACAGCAAATTTTATTGGATTAGCGAAGGAGAAGGATGGTTAAAGATTGGGGATCAGGAGTATTATCCTGTACCTGGACAGCTTTTTTTGATGCCAGAGGGGGTCACTCAATCTTATTCAGTCATTAGCGATCAGCCTTTTCTGAAGTATTGGTGTCATTTCAGCGCTAAGGTCGGAGGAATTAATTTATTTCAAATTATGAAGTTCCCTCACTTTTGCACCATAGAACGCCCTGAATTGGTCAATGAAATCTTCAATCAAATTCTTCTGTATGCGAGATCCGGTGAGGTATATGCTCACATGATGGCCAAAAGCAAACTGATGGAGCTGATATCCCACTATCTGATGAATCTGGATCTGGAACAGATCACGTATCTGAATATACCCGTCATGGAGAAAATGTCTGCCATACTTGCCTATATCGATGCCCATATTGAAGAAAATATTACCGTTCAGGATCTGGCGCAGATCGCTTATATGCATCCCAACTATTTCATTCGCTTCTTCAAGCAGCAGGTTGGCATACCGCCCATTCACTACATTACGGGCAAAAAGGTGGACAAAGCCAAGGAGCTGCTCAGCTGTACGCCGAACACCATTACCATGATTGCTGAATATCTCGGATTTCGGGATTTGTATTATTTTTCGAGGCTGTTCAAGAAGCATACCGGGTTAACCCCGACTGAATTCCGCAAACAAACGAC
This sequence comes from Paenibacillus sp. PvP094, assembly GCF_040546835.1. NCBI lineage: Bacteria > Bacillati > Bacillota > Bacilli > Caryophanales > Paenibacillaceae > Paenibacillus > Paenibacillus sp. PvP094. Next base: position 5,773,168 of record NZ_JBEPOM010000001.1, read on the forward strand.
ACGATTGGTAACATAATACTGGTTATGTATCCCTGTTCCAGAACATCAAAAGGAGTTCCCTGACGAAGGAACCCCGTGAGTTACAACAGCGTGGTATGAATTTCAATGACTCCTTGATTGGATGAGTTTCTTGATTTCTTTCAAATAGGCATATCCGTACACTTCATCCGGTTCAAGGTATGCCCCTTCCGCCCACTCGTTCCAGGCATTGACGAACAGGAATTCACTCTTGTACCCATGACGGCTCCGTTCCAGCTGCCTTGACAGATATACCCCAAATTTCTCCGGAGTCGAGCCGATGGTACTCTGCCCGTCCATGCCCCGACGAGGTGTATTATCCCAATTTACAAAAGCACCAGGGTAGATGATCTCTCCGTTTCGATGCGGTGATCTTTCCAGAATGGCAGACCATACTTTATCGTAGTTCACCACAATATGCTTGTGACTGCCGATATTCAGCTCGATCCAAATTTCGTTTGTGTGACCATGGGCAAAGGTATAATGCGGCTCAAATTCCATGCTTGCGTCAAACACCTGACTGTTGTAAGTCGGGAAACCGCCTATCGTTTCAACAAAATGAATACCCTCAAGCCCGTGCTTCACTGCGAGCTTGCGCCAGTACCGAATCATATCCTCACAACGGGGGATGCTGGCAGGCCGATAAATAAGGAACATGGGCTTGCCGTCCACCCGGATATACCGTTTGTCTTTAAATGCCCTCACCAAATATTCGAAATGTTCCTTCCAGTCGTTCTCGTCCCCATAGTCCTGTGAAATGAGAACGTCCGATTCCTGACCATCCCATTTACGTGTCCAGGTTTCATTTGCCCACGACAGGCAAAATGGAAAATCAGGTTCTCCGGTTTGTATAATCTCATCAAACGGCTTTTCGAGCAGACGCTTGCCCTTAAACCAATAGTGATAGTAACAAAATCCGTATATCCCGTGATTCCTAGCTGTATCTGCCTGCCATTTGCGCACTGCAGGGTCGGTCAGATCATAGTAATTCTCTTGTAATGGTTTCCTTGGCTGAACATGCCCTGAGTATAAGGGAATGGACTTTTTCACATTGGTCCATTCGGTGAAACCTTCTCCCCACCACCTGTCATTCTCGGCAATACGATGAAATTGAGGTAAATGCAACGCAATAAGTTTCAATCGGGATTCCTCCATACGTCAGCCGGATTTATCGGAAGATTCGGTCCAGAAGCTGCAGGCTACTCTGAAGATAGGAATGATTGTATTTGACATAAGCCATTGCCCTGGAAGCCGCCAGTCTTCGCTGATCCACCCGGTTCCAGTAGAAGTCAAACTTCTGGGTAAGCTCCTCCTGCGAGTTATAGCTTTGGAACACGTCCGTATCCAGATTCCTATTGGTCAATATCGAATTTAGCTGAAACGTGCCGCAAGCGGCTACCTCCAACACGCTTCTAACCGAAGAGTTGTCCTGAATAACCATTTTGCTGCCATTGTATAACGCAGCCCGATCCTCCTGAGCATGCACGGGAATAAACGAACCGAATCGCTCCCACCCTTCCCCCTCCACTCGAACCACTTTACCGGATAACAACGCATGATTCGCCAAATCAACAAGGCTGCTGCCCGGCTGAGCATCTCCAATGATATAGACATCCGACTCATCTTGCTTGAGTACAGACTGCGGGTAATATACGTTAGGATTTGGCGGAAAAGGAACCTCATAACATCGTGCATTACTCATGCGTCCATAGGTTGGAATGTTCTTCGCTTTCTGTGTAAACACATAGTCAAATATGGAAATAAATGCTTCCGAATGCTTCACACCGGATAGGTCGGTTAACCATAAAGCCTTTTTGACCGTTGAAGTCCTTAAGGCTTCCATGCTCTCCTCTGGCAGAATCTCTCCCTCTTCCCCGCCCAGTACGAGAACCAAGTCCGTTTTGGAACGTTCCAAATAAGGTCCAACAGGCTGAATCGCCTTAATTTCATATATACTTTTCACCAGATGCCTCAAACTCTGTTCCACGAGAATGGAAATGGAAGAGGATGCTCGATCATTACAAGGCGTAATGAAGAGAACATTCAATTGTTTGTAGACGACATCCTGAGGAACTTCCTTGGGTGGATGAATGACATCCTGTAGAGTTTTCATTAAATACTGCTGCAGATCCGCCTGTTGGGCGGTCAGATGATGCTGAATTGACTTCAGTTTCCGATTCAAAGTGGCATTCAACTGTCTTACCAACATTCGGTTGGGTTGCTCTGCAATCAGCTTGTTTTTTTGAGATTTGACTTGCAGCCGTTTCTTTTTAGTGATGACCGATCCCTCCCGTCTCAAGCGGATTGACGCTCACTGCCTACAATATGCACGGAAGACTGGCTAGGTTTCTAGAGTCGTATTTTTAGGTATTCAACCAGGAGTGATTGGGAAATCTCCTCATAAATGTGCCAGAACCCCGTGTCCATCCGGTTCTTGTCCTCATAGAATATATCAAGACCAGATAGGAGTTGATATGTTTGCCAACATTTGATAGCGTCCTCGTTACGGGAAACCAGACCATTAATCAGGATCTGCATGTGAATGGTAATGAAACGATCGACCTTGACCTGCAAGTGAACGGAAACCAGACCATTGCCGGCCATCTTCAAATTAACGGCAGTGGTTCACTTACAAGCAATCTCGGAGTCGGCGGAGTTATCGATGCAGGGGACAGTGTAAAAGCCGCCACCCAGATCATGGCGCTTAATCAGCCAACGCTTCCTGCTGTCTTGCCAGCAGTGCAGCAGTTGTTATACTACAATCCAGGTGTCTTGAACCAACCGGGCCTTGTTCTGACAGGAACGAGCGGTAACCAATATGTGTTGTTTATCGACGATAGCGGAGGAACACCCAATCTTGCTATTCAGATGTTGTAATTCAGATGTTGTAATTCATGCAAAGCGTGCAAAAGCCGATCTGCAGGGATGATTCACACTGCGGATCGGCTTTTTTTGAATACGAATTATCGACTGGGAATCAAAATGGTCAGTGCACTTTTGGATTCCATGGATATGCTTAACAGTTCCTCATCACGAAGCTTCAGCCGGATATTACCAGACTCTTCCCCATCATTGAATAGAACTACGGCAATGGAACCGTCCCTGTTGTTGAAGGCCACGTTGGATATGGAGGCATGACTGGAAGTAGATTCAATACGAACGGCCTTTGGGCGAATGAATGCGCTAAAATGAGCCAGTGCATAGTAATCGAGTGTATACATAAGCTCACCCGTTTGCTGATTTACCTGCACGATGCCGCGACAAGTACTGCGACCAAACCCAGGCACCGTTGGCCCGTTGTTCTCATCAAGTGCCATATTCCAGAGCACCATAGACTTGCTGTAGTTCCGAAGAATCTGAATTCCTGTTCGCATGACATTGGAAAAAGCCTGCTCAAAGGGAGGAATCCAATCTCCTCCTGATCCTTCTGTAAAATGTACTTCCTTTCCGCTGAATGCTTGATACACCTTTGTTTGTGCCGATGCTTCGCCCCCATACCAGTGCCAAGCCACGCCATCCACATCCTCTCCCGCTTGTTCCAGCACAGTAAGTGGATAACCCGGTTCATCCCAGTTGTGATCATAGCAGAGAATCTTGGTCTGAATACCTTGGCTGACAAAGGCAGGTTTCAGATGATTCTTGATAAAATCCGCCTGTGCTTCCACAGGCATCAGCATGCCTGGATAATGGCCCGGTTCATACAATGCCTCATTCTGCGGTGTCACTGCATGGACTGGCAGTCCATGTTTCGCGTATGCTTTGATAGTTTGGGCAAAATATTCGGCGTACACCGGATAATACTCATGCTTCAGTTGTCCCGTAATCATGGACCCGCTTGTTTTCATCCAACCCGGAGCACTCCAGGGCGAAAGAAAAAGCTTCAGATCCGGATTTAATTCGAGCGCTTTCCGGGTTAAGGGGATTACATCCTCCTCATCATGCGCAATACTGAAACGGGCGAGAGACAGATCAGTGTCCCCTTCAGGCAGATCATTATAGCTGTATACCGTTCTGGCATAATCGGATGCGCCCATTGGATTTCGAATGACCGACAAGCCGATGCCATCCCGCGGGTGAAATAGCCTGATCATTAGCTCTTCCCTCTGTTCTTCACTCAGTATCTGATGAATCAGATACGCTGACGAATCGGTAAATGAAGCTCCGAAACCATCCATCTCCTGAAAAGTATGCTGATCATCCAGCTTGACCTCAATTGGCTCCCGGTCCGATTGAAGCGATTTCAATTGTTCCTCTGATACAGGCTTAAATAGTTCATGTTCTCCTGTTGATCGATAGATCGTAAATTCGCTCATCTAATTCCCTCCGGGTTTCTTTTATTGGATGCCTAATTTCTCTTTGTTCTGTTTCATCTTCTCACTGCGGACCTTCACGATCTCGTCCCAGCGATTTTCATCCAAGAATGACTTGTAAGCGGCAAGTGCACCATCAAATGCAGCATCATCCTTCGCTCGAACCATACTTACCAGTGTCGAATTCCATTTGGTGTTGATGGCAGACAAGGCACGTGCTTCCTGTGTTCCTTGATCCGGATTGATATTCTCCAGAATAAAATGAGGTTTCAGCTTGCCTTTGCCCCATTCCTGCATTTGTTTAATCGACTCAGGAAAAGCATCCGCACTTAACGCTTTATGACGATCGTGACCGAAGAACATGAATTCACCCATGCGATAATCCTTTTTGAACTTATCTGCATTGTTGAGCTGCAGATCCTTCACGGCTGGCAGCAATTCAACCGTACCGTCCGGTTGGGTTTGGAAAGTTTCGCCTTCGATACCGTAGTTCATCAGCGTCTGCCCCTCCTCACTGAGCAGATACGTGAAGATCTGAATGGCTTTGGCCGGATCCTTGCTGTCCTTGGAAATAAAGTTGATCATCCAGCCCGTTATGCCGGATTGATTCAACGTTGGAGCATGGCCTTTGGTACTCTGTGGACCGTCAATTGCAATATACTCCTTGCCAGGGTTAGCACTCATATAAATTTGAAGATTGCCTCCTTGCTGTGGTGTGCCGTCCAGCAGCATCGTTGCATATTTTCCCGATTTCACTTTTTCCTCGAACGCCGTACCGTCATCTGCAAAACTGTCATCACTTATATTGCCATCTCTGTATACGGTGTTCAGTGTTTTCAACCAAGCGAGATAGTCTTCATCCAGATTACGATCGTAGAATTCGCCGTTCTCGCTCTCCAGAGGTACACCGATGAAATCCTGCAGCGTATCTCCGAGCGAACCTGTACCCTCTCCAATGGCGTTAAATCCGAATGGGATCAACGTTGGAAACTTTTCTTTGATCTGCTTCATTACGCTCTGGAATTCTTCCGGTGTTCCAATAACTGGACTTCCCAGTGCCTCATAGACATCCTTGCGGATGATAAATGCAGTTTTGGCCGGAATGTTACCGCTATCATAATCGGCTTGTGTATTGGAATAGTTCGGATATCCGTAGGTCTTGCCATCAGACAGCTGGAACCAGTTAAGGGTATCTGCCGCAGCTACCTTGTTGAAATACGGATCATATTTCTCAGCCAGATCATTCAGCGGCAGAGCCCAGGTTGCTGCCTTTTGCACGACAGGAGAGTTCGAGTCGAATACAGTGAGCAGGTCTGGCATCTCACCACCGGCAAAAAAGGTATTTAGTTTCGTGTCATCCCCTGTAATGAATTTGATGTTGATGTTCAGGTCCTCTTTGATTTTCTTCGTGACGATGTCTTTGCCAAAATCGGTATTCCACCAGTCCGCGTTAACGTACCAGGTTAGATCCGTTACCTCTTCTTTTTTGTCCAGCTGCCATGCAGGAGTCTCCGGATCAACCGTGTATCGGTCTTCAATGGAAATCCAGTTCCCCTCACCGGAGCCACCTGCTCCTCCTCCGCATCCTGTAACCAATAATACTGCTGTCAGCAGGGCAGCACTCAGTTTAACACCCGTTTGACCGATGGCCTTCTTCATGTTCAACATAGGGATTCCTCCTCAGAATGTGGTACATACTTGAACAAGCATTCAAAAACCTTTATAGATCCAACTTGAATTGGCACTACTCTTTGACAGCCCCCAGCATCATTCCTGATATAAAATATCTCTGAAGGATGGGATAGATCAGCACGATTGGCAAAGTGGTAATGACGATCGTGGCGAGCTGCACACCTTTGGTCGTTGTTTCAATGACCGCAGAGCCTCCGATATTTTGCATGGATTGCGTCTGGGATTGCACAATAATTTCATATAACATCATCTGCAGTGGATATAATGACTGATCCGTAATGTACAACTTGGTCGTCATGAAGTCATTCCATTGCCCCACTCCATTGAACAGCGCAATGGTAGCCATGGCCGGCATGGAGAGCGGGATGAAGATTTTGAGGAAGATATGCCAGTCTCCAGCGCCATCGATTTTGGCTGACTCCTCCAGAGAATCCGGGACGTTCCGGAAGAAGTTCATCAGAATGACGACATCATAGAAGCTGAACAGCGCCGGAATGATATATACCCAGAAGCTGTTGAGCAGGCCGAGTGATTTGATCAATAGGTATGTTGGAATCATCCCGCCCGAGAAGAACATCGTGATAACACCCATGGCAACATATAGCTTCCGGCCCCGTATGTATTTTTTGCTCAGGCCGTAACCCACCATGGCACAGAAAAATACGTGAGTAACCACTCCAATTGTCGTTTTGGAAACCGAGATGAAGAAGGCTTGCCAAATACTCGAATCATTAAATACAGCGCGGTAGTTCTCCAGCGAGAACTCCGGCGACCAGAAGATGAACCCGCCTTCCGCCAGCGCCTTGCCGGAACTAAAGGAAGAGATGACCACATTCCAGAGCGGGACCACAATAACAATGGTACATATGACCAGCAAAATAATATTCAGCGTATCAAAGATCCGGCTATCGAGATCTTCTTTTGCCACCTTTCCATTCACGTGTTACGCCTCCTTCTACAGCACAGATTGATTATCGTTCAGCTTGCTCGTGATCTTGTTTGCGGTAACCAGCAAAATGACGGACACAATCGAGACACCGAGTCCAACCGCTGTCGCATACGAAAAGTCACCCTGAGACATCCCCATACGATATACATAAGAGTTGATGACTTCTGCTTTTTCACGGTTTTGCGAGTTCATCAGAACCAGTGTCTGATCCAGGTTGGAGCCAAGTAAACCGCTTACCGTTAAAATCAGATTCAAGCTAATGATGGATCTCATGTTCGGAAGCGTGATGTTCCAGATCTGTCTAAGCCTACTAGCACCATCAATTTTGGCAGCTTCATAGTACGTGGGGTCAATCTTCGACATGATGGCCAGATACAAGATGGTCCCCCAGCCAGCCTCTTTCCATATATCCGATAACGTAGCAATCCACCAGTACTTTCCGGCATCCAGCAGGATGTTTTGCGGTTGCGAGATCAAGCCCAGACTGAGCAGGATCTGATTGAATAGCCCCGTCGTAGAGAACCAGGTGATGAGCATGCCGCCAAGTACGATCCAGGACAAAAAGTGCGGCAAATATGAAACCGTTTGCACAAATTTCTTGAAGCGTCCACTGTTCAGCTCGTAGATCATGATTGCAAGAATAATGGGAATGACGAAGCCGATCCCCAATTTGAGAAAACTGATGCCCAGCGTATTCACAACCGCGTCCCAGAAATATTTATCCGACAGGATAATTCTGAAATTCTCCAAGCCTACCCACGGTGCGGTAGCGAGCGTATCAATGACCGTGTAATTCTTGAATGCAATCGTTAGACCATAAATCGGAATGTAACAAAAAATGATCATAAAGATAATGCCCGGTATAATCATGGACTGAATTTCCCACTGTCTGCGATAGTCGATGACGAACTCTCTAACTCGCTGCCCTAGCGGCTTTTTTTGTTTAGGACCTGACCCAATCGGCGTATTCCCGGCTGCCTTCTCAACAGCTAATTTACTCACGTTCAATAGCTCCCCTCTGACTTTCCATACTTATAAAAACGTTTTTATTTTTGTGCATAAAAACCCCCTTATTCTGCTTCCATCATTTAAAAAAAGACCGAAATGATCTTACACAACTATGCTTCGATATCATTCCGGCCGATCTTTACGTGGCTTGAACCTCTGACGATTAGTTCACCCGATAATTTTTGAGCTGCACCTTGCTCTTTCTTCTTGATCATGCCAACCAATTGGTTAATGGCCAGTATTCCTTGCCTTGCAATCTGATTCCTTACCGTCGTGAGCGGCGGTGAAAAATACGGAGCGATATCAATATCGTCAAAACCCACCACACTTACATCTTGAGGAACCTCATACCCCTCGGATTTTAATGCATGAATGCAGCCAACCGCACTCAGGTCATTCCCCGCGAGAAATGCATCGGGACGCCTGCCTGGATGCAGGTGCAAAAAGGACTTAATGGCACTGTACGTGCTCTCTTCCTCAAAATAACCCTGAATGATATAATCATCATCCACCGGAAGCTGGTATTCACGCAAAGCTGCCAGATACCCGTCCCTACGCTGCACGCTGTCAAACATCGTATCCACACCGGAGATGTAAGCAATCTTCTTGTGTCCAAGTGAGATCAGGTACTTCGTTGCTTCGTAAGCTGCCACATACGAGTCGAATATGACGCTTCCCATCGTTTCACTCTGATAGACACGGTCCAGGAAGACTGCCTTGATCTTGTCTTTTTGCATGGACAGAATATCCTGCTCATCAATTCGCAGCTCTTCATAAATAATGACACCATCCACGCGGCGCCCCATGATATTGCTCATGATGACCTGCTTATCCTTGGTGACAAATACATTCAGCCCATATCCGAGACGGTCACACTCGCGCGACATGGACTCAACCAGTTTGTAAAAATACGGGCCTGATACACTGGTCGTGAAGAAGCCCAGCATTTTGGTTTGTCCGGATTTTAACAACTTGCCATTCAGATTGGGAACGTAATTTAACCGCTCAGCCACCTTCAGCACATGAGACTTGGTCTCCGGATTAAGCACGTCCACACCATTCAGAGCATTGGAAACGGTGGATATGGAAACGCCTGCTTCCCTTGCAACATCTTTGATCGTAATCTTAGCCATAATGATTAGTCCTTTACTATAAAAACGTTTTTATATTGTTAAATTAGCATAAAACCGCTTTCAGTACAACACTTTAATTTTTTTACTCTGAAGCTTTAGGCTTTTTTTATGCGTATGAGCTGTAAATCTGCTCCAATTGTTCTGCCAAACGATCCAGACGAACAAACCGATCTGCCCGAACAACTTCTTTCTGCTCCACCAGAACAAGCATAATCGGAACGGTGAAAATGAGGAACTTCGATGCCACCTCTTCCACCTGATTCGCATCGATGTGTCCCAGAGCAATCGAAGGATAAGGCAGGAGCAATTCTCTGATCTTGGGCAGTAAGGCATGACACACACTGCATTCCTGCCTGGAGACGTATAGAAAACTCATTTCGTGCTGCTCGATAAACGAATTAACCATGTCCATGGATGTTAACTCATGTATTTCTTTCATTTGCGCCTCCGCCTCCATCCAAAATGATATAGCAAGTATGAGTGTACCATGAATACCGGCACTTATAAAATGCACAATGGAGTGGATTAACTTTTCATTACCAGGCGGAGTTCGATGAATCATAAATTTCGACTTTCCAAAATACTCCAATCTGGATTACACTGGATAAGTATAACCATCTTATATGAAATGAGGTTTATCTATGAAAAGAAAAAGCATGTTATTCCTCGCTGCCCTCTGTCTGTTCGCTTCATTCGCCGCTTCTGCCTCCGCTTCTTCGGTTGACAATGGGTTCAGCCTACTTTCAGATCGAGAAACGGGTACAGTTAAATAAGCGCTTTTTAACGTATTGATAAATTCTCAAAAACTAACTTCTTAGTGATTACATATAACGAATTGGCTTCATGATGGCATGAAAATGGACACAAACCTGTGGATTCATACGGGTTTGTGTCCATTTCATTTGGTGTCAATCAACCTTTGCGCCATATGAACGCATGAACAAGACGGCCTGTTCCCTGTCTATGCGTGCGCCCTTGACATCCAGGGATTTCAAATCGATTCCTTCCATGTTTGCTCCGCGCAGATCTGCTCCTATGAGTTTGGCTCTGCTTAGCGTTGCTCTGCTCATGTCACAGTCTCTTAGATCTGCCTTACCAAGATCCGTATCGGAGAAGTCCGTTTCGTAGAAGCGTATGCCCCGCAGATCCTGTTTGCCCAGCTTCGTGTGTCTCAAATTCGTATAGGACCAGTCCCCCTGAATAAGGGTAACACCGTCCATCTGTGCTCCCGAGAAATCAGAACCGGTCATTTTACAGGACGTAAATTTGGAGACAAACAGGTTAGCTCCGCTAAATGTACAGTTCTCAAAAGCAGATTCGGTATGAAACGAACCGTTCATGCTCGCTCCTCTAAAGTCGCATTCGATAAACCGGCAATTGCTCGTCTCGATCTCTTCCATGGAAGCATTCATAAAGGTACACTGCTTGAAAACGCAGCGCATCAGCTCCCCGTATCTCAAGTCGTGCCCGTCAAAATGCACCGCTTCATATTCCTGATCCTTGTATTGGTACACGATTAAACCTCCCGCTTATATCTACATTCTATGAATCCAAACTTTTTATACTATACCATACCCCTGTCAAGTACCTGTCTAAGTGACCGTAAAAGTCAAGGTATTTAATTTGCCACAATCACAGATAACAAAAAAAGGCGTCTCTTCTGCTACTGTGCTTTACAGTAGGCTGATCGCCTTTTTCATCATGTGTTTAACGTTTAATTCCAGTCTCTCTTCTTCAAATAAGATTCAAAAACAAAGGTTCCAAATGGCAGCAAACCAGCTACGACACCCATGAACCAGCGTGCCGCCTTCCACCTGTTTACAACAGCCAAATGTACCAGTGCAATAAGATACAGAGGGAATAGTATCCCGTGAATCATGCCCATAATGGCCACCGGAGAAGATATATCCGCAAAATATTTCAAAGGCATGGCAATAAGAACAAGCAAGAGCAAGGAAACGCCTTCGCATATCCCTGCAATTTTGAATCGGCCGATCACTGTCTTCATCAGATTCCATCTCACCTTTCCAATCCTGGTTTGTGAATTATGTAACGTTCTCCACATTCAGTATAACGCATGGCTTGGAAGCAAAAATGGTTCAAATTTGAATAATTATTGAATCTGCATCCGCATCATTAATCCATTCCTTTTCAGTAAGTAAACGGGACAAACGATTCACGTAATCTGAATGATGTTAGGCTCAAGCTCTTTTAAGGTTAACCACCGCATGCCCACTTCAAAATGCTCCTGAAATGATTCATTTAAAATCACTTCCGGGAAAACAGGCATGAGCTGCTCCGCCCGATACGATTCCCAGCCCCGAATAAACGCCTCTGCTTCTACTTGATTTTGATAAACAACGACCCTGTCCGGTGCGAGGATCGCATTTACAGTATGAATGATTTGATATACCGTTTCAGCAAACACCTCCGGCTCCATTGGACTGTACCAGTCCATTTCCAAGGGAAGAAATTTAATTTCCCCAGCCATACCGTTCTTGCCTTTAACGACTTTTCCATTAAGGCAAATGCCCATGCCCGGAGGATAATGGGTCGGGAAGTAAATTCCGATCACACTGTTTCCCTCATCCAGTTCCTGCTGAGAACAATAACCACTAACTGCAGCATTTACGTCATTTTCCACCATGACTGGAAGTCCAAATCTTGCTTCAATCTCTTCAGCCATTCGGAAACCCTTCAGCTGCTGATGACTGCTTACCGTGATCTCTCCGTTCACCGTTTGCCCGGGAATCCCGATACCAATGCCTTTAATAGAAGGATGCTGAGTGAGAATAGGTTCAATGATTCCGAGAAATTGTGTTTGGTCAAATTCAGGCAGTGTATGTTCTTCTTTCAGCAAAATGGTATTCTCCAAATTGACGACGGTTGCCGTAATGACATCCTGTCCTTGCTTGTCATTCATATAGATCACCAGGGCCAGGCTGAAATCATAATTGTAACGGTAAGTTAGCGCGGGCCTCCCCCCGTTGGAGGGAATTGTCTCATCCTCGTACAGTTCCCCAAGCTCGCACAATTCCTTAACCAGTGAATTCACCGTAACTACACTCAATTTGGTCAAGGACGCAAGTTGTGGCTTGGTCGCTGTCTCCACCTGTTTCATGACTTGGCGCACGTTGTTTATATTAATCTCTTTCATCAAATTAGCGTTTGCTATTTTCATAAGCGTTCCAGCCTCCAAATTTCGAACGTCAATGTAACCACTATACAATATCTTGAAAGTGATTAAAAACGGCTGCTATAAAAACAAATCATTAACACGACACTCATTCTTCGTTATTTCAGGTTTACGAATTACAAAAAGAGCACACCGTCTACTTTGATGCAATAGACTGGCGTACTCTTTTCGTATCATTCTTATGCAGTGGCCTGAACCGATTGTTCCTTGCGACTAATCGCATATATGGCCGAGGCCAAGCCCAGAAGAATTAGAATCGAACCTACCCAGCCGTTATACAGAATGGTGGAATGATCTATCACCATCCCGCCAACATACGTGCCGAGGGCAATCCCTGCGTGGGCAATTCCTGAATTGGTGCTGATCAGTGATTCCGCTGCTTCTGGAGATGTTTTGATAATCAGACTATTCTGCACTGGCGTAACCGTCCAGCTCAAGGCACTCCAGATGCTCAGCAGGATGAGGAATGCAATTAAAGGCAGTTCAACACTGAATGGGATAACAGCCATGCTCACAATAAAAGGAATTAACACAATGACGATGGCTTTTGCCGGATGCAGGCGGTCCGATAATACGCCCCCAAGTCCCCCACCGGCAACAGCCGCGATGCCAAACATCATGTAGATAAAGGTAACCATAGTCGAACTTGCGCCGATCGTTTCCTGGAGAAATGGTGTGAAATACGCATATAACGTCAAATGACCCGCCAGAACCAATAAAGTTGTCGCATGAATCGCCAGCATCCTCGGATTCCACAGTGCAGCAAACTGACGCTTCAAAGAGACGACAGGCACCGACTGAACCCGCTGCATGACAAGACCAATGGCTACCATGACAATTGCAGTCAATATGGCAATAAAAATAAAGACTTCACGCCATCCAGCCAGATTACCCACGAATATTCCGAGCGGCACTCCGAGAATGAGTGATGCACTCCCACCCATCGTAATGATCCCAACCGCACGTCCTTTGTACTGCGGCTCCACAATGCGAGCAGCAAGTGTCAGGGACAATACAAAAATGAGCGAGCCTGTCGCAGCCCCGAGTGCCCTGCCTGCCATCAGCATATAAAAGTTGGCACTGAAAGCGGAAATGAGATTGCTGACCAGGAAGATCAGCAGGGTGTACATGTATACCTTTTTACGTTCAAATCTGGCCGTTACGTTTAACAGAATCGGTGCAGATATGGCATATACCAACGAAAAGATGGATATTAAATAACCGGCTTTCGCCAGAGTCAAATGAAGATCTGCAGCAATCAGATCGAGAATACCGCCCAAAATAAGTTCCACGGTTCCAACCACAAAAGCCGCAATCGCAAGCAAATACACTTTTTTATTCATTTCATGAATCCTCCTCAAAAGTTACAACTACGATAGTAACCTAATAAGAGTAAAAATTCAATAAAAAAAACTATTCCATAAAAGAATAGCTTTCTAATAAATCAACCGGGCCAGCAGCTTGGATATTTCTTCGTCCTGCAGCAGTTGATCTCCATATTTTTTGGTGATTTGAGTGAGGGCAATATCATGATAAAAATAATCCGTCATCGCTTTGACAATCGGCTTGGACATGGTCTTAATCGCTTTCCAGGAATCATTTTCAATGCCTGCGAAGAGCAGATAGGCATGGTCTACAATCAGCAGCTGCAATGGTTCCAGCTTGTCCAGCATGGGAATTAAAGCGTACTTGTTAGTTAAGGTTGTCTCTAATCCTCCCACCGACAATACCTCAACATGCACTCCTTGCTGTTCTTTTTGTTCCAAGAGCGTACGGTAGTTCTCCATCTTCTCATTCCAGGCCAGAAACAGAATGGATGTATCGGCCTCTGCCATAAGCTGCTCAATATTGGAACCAATCGATGTTTCATCCTTCAGTGTCCAAATATGCTCATCCGTAAACGTTCGTTTGATTTTATAAGCGTTCAATTCCTCGATATCCTTCTCAAAATCCGCTTTGATCTTCAAAATAACGGACTGGAGATCCACGGCTGTATACAATTTTTTCTTGCCATGCATGGTGGTCAATACAATTCCTTTATCGATAAGCCGGTTTAATACTTCGTAAATTTTGGCTTTGGGCACATTGGAGTGATTGACGATGGATGATGCATCGAGTGGTTCCTGTTGAGCGAAGATCGCCTCGTACACCTGACTTTCGTATTGCGTAAAACCGAATTTCTGCAACATGTTTGGACCCGCGCTCCTTCTTATTATGTATCCTTTTGTATGTTTTTAGTTTAGACATCGGCCCTGCCCTTGTCCAGTTTCATATAACGGACTTCGGGTGGTTATATTAAGATCCGGGTACACATTTTGATTATAAAGGAGCTGTATCGTCCATGGAAAGCACCCATGAATTTGTACAAAAGGTAAATGAGAACGCCGAAAAGGCCCGTCACAACAAGAACAATGGTAAAGGAACACCCAGCGATAAGCTGCCAACCAAACAGCATGGAACCAAAAAGTAAGTTGACTGACTGAATTGTAGTCATTCCGACTAAGCTTCCTTCGTAATCATTGTTCCCGTAAGAGAAAGGATCTCGCGATAGAGGTCCTTTTCTCTTTTCTCTATTAAACCGGCTTCACTTTCAAGCTTTCTTACTTGGTATACGCCTGTTTATATCGCATGGAGTAGTTCGTCCAGCACATCCTATCACTACTTTTCATTTAATATAGAGAACCTATTATTAATAGAAAAGAGATGATACGATGACTTGTCGAACTTGTACAAAAGCACTACGCCAACCTGATCTCGTGTTAATCTATTGGTCCAGAAACCCGCTTGTACCGGGATCTGCTCGAAGAATCAGAAGTGTTCGTGTGATTGGAAACACATCACCATGCACATTCTCCCTGGTACCTGGTGCTCTGTTAATCAATGCTCTAAACTGTTTGCTGGATCATGACATCGGCTTTAAAGTCGTATATCGTAAAAACACATCGGCGATCTCCGGGGTTATATTGTTGAAACGCAAATGAGAAATGAAGCTTTAACCACATGGAGCACACTATTGTCCTCATATGTTTCAACGAATAATCAAGCACCAAAAGTGCCACAATACAAATTCAATTGTACTGTGGCACCTCTTGTTTATTTATTGGCATTAATGACTTCATTGACTTCCTGTGTAATCTGATCTCCGCCAAGTTTTTTCCAGTTGGCCACAAAGTTATCAAATTCATCAATCGACAGGTTGCCATAGATAATCTTCAAAAATGTCTCCGCTCTAAGCTTATCCAGTGTAGCCTGCTTCGTATTCATGGTTCTGGTTGGTGCATATATAAATTCATTCATCACGATCAGGTCATTGTCACGGTAGTACTTAATCACGCCTTGTGAGCTCTCCGGTCCAAAGATGCGTTCCATATGCCATTTATCCAGATTGCCGTTACGGTAATCCATAATATCATCATAGAACAGTTTCGCTTCAAGCCCAAGCCCAGATATGTCTCCCGTTTTCAGGGCCTGTTCCACTTCATCCTGGGCCTTTACGTTTTTGTTGGCAGGCAGATTGGACACCGTTGCATTATGAAAACCAAGCCCGGTTAAACCATTCAAATAATCTGCGCGTTCCTTCTCCGCAGATTCTCCGAACATCTTCTCTGCCTGGAAATTCAGCAGTTTAACGAGTGCTTCCGGATGCTCATACCCTTTGCGGACAGCGAAAATGCCGCCCAGGCTAAGGTGATTTTGCGTTTTGGCTGGCTGATCATCAATGGATTGTACCGGATACGGCATCCAGTCTACGTTCTGATCTTTCTTAATCATGCTGCTAACTTGGAACGGTGCCCATTGCGGCAAAAAGAACATGCCGGACTTCCCTGCGTTCACGTCTTCCATCATTTTCGCAAAATCTTTTACCCCAAATTCGGGATCCAGCACGCCTTTTTGATACAGATTCTGCAGTTCTCTCAAGCCTTCCTTCACTTCAGGCTGGATAGTACCATTCACAACCTGACCCGATGCATCCTTGATCCAGGTTTCGAGATACCCATGATACCCCAGCAGGAACGCATTGATTGGCAAATCCTTGTTCAGCGCGATCCCGTACGTATCATCTTTACCATTGCCATCCGGATCTTCGAACGTGAACGCTTCCGCAATTTGGATGACATCCTGCATCGATTCTGGCGCTTCAAGCCCTACCTTTTTCAGCCAGTCCTGTCTGATCCAAATCATGTCCGATGAATCAAGTGAACCGGGAAAACTCACCATCGCGTAAATCTTGCCATCTTTGGTCACCGGTTTCAATCCTGCTCCGTCTTCTGCAGACATAAATTCCTTGACCAGATCCGATGCGTATTTATCATACACTTCCGTTAAGTCCTCAAGCATGCCCGCTTCATGTAATTGCTCGAACTGCACCGCACTTACTTTCAATACGTCAGGCAAATCTCCGCTTGCAAGGGTCACATTCATTTTATCGTTGTAATTGGCATCCGGCACAATCCAGTCATACGTGACTTCAATGCCGAGCTCGTCCTTGTAACCGCGGGTCCAAATATTGTTCGCGTGTGTATCCCCTTGAGCAAGCGATTCCTTACCCGTTTCGTTCATCGTCGAGGTTAATTTAATTGGCGGGTCATACTTGGTGAGTGGTCCTCCCGCATCCTGCTGGGTACTGGGCTTGGTTTCGCTCTCTGCATTACCAGCACCTGATGAACAGGCTGCAAGAGTCCCTGCCAGGATCATGCTAAGCGATAACAATGAAAGCCTTTTGAATGACATATTCATATGATGAATCCCCCTTTTTGTTCCTCCCGTGAGGTATGTGTACATTGTATAAAGAAAGCGCTATCAGCACGAGTGGATCTCGTTTACATCTGGTATCTTTGATTTACCATTTGACACGTATTTTAACTTTTTTGATCCCTGTACTCCTGAGGCGTGCAGCCGATTGCTTTTTTGAAAAAACGATAAAAGTAATGCTGGTCACTGAACCCGACCTTGGCGGAAATCTCATGCATTTTACACGAAGAACCGAGCAGCAGTTCCTTGCTTCGTTCAATGCGGCGATCATGAATATATTCCGAGATGCCTTTGCCCGTGATTCGTTTATACCAACGAGACAAGTACGAAGGATTGAGAGAGACTTCCTGTGCAATACGGGTAAGAGAGAGATCATCCTCCAGGTGATGCTTGATGTATTGATGGATTGAGATCAAGATTTGAGACTGATCATTCAGCCGGGTATCGCTCCGCTTCGATATCATCCATTCAAAGGCAGACTGATAGAAGATAACGAGTTCGGGCCACGGTGTATGGATATCAAAATGCAGCATGCGGGAGAGACCCATCTCTTCCTTCGCCGGTTCGTATAAACCCAATTCATGAAGCAGTTCAATCAAGATACTCCCTGCTTCGGTGTATACCTTCATTCGAAAGAACGGATCTTGAAGCCCCTCCTTCGAACTCTCAGTCCATTTCTGATATGAAGTTATCCATTCTCTGTCCCCCGCTGCGACATGCTGCTTGACCTGATCCAGATGCAGCGACGCAACCGCCTGCTGGCTCAGTGGGTTTGGTAGCAAGTTCATATCCGGCTGCACTTTGACACGAAGCAGCTTTTCCATCCCGAGTCCAGGTCCTTCATGAATGGATAATCGCAACTGCGCGATGGCCTGATTCAGATCTATCCAAGCTACAGCCTGTTCACTCACCATGATCGACACAGAGAGGTTAAGGCAATCTGCACACGATTGCTGCACAGACTCCAGCGTCCCATAGACAAAGCGAAGCGTTTGCTCCCACTGTTCCTGTGCATTCCCACGATACGCTGTACTTTCCGCAGCTGGCTGGATCAAACAAGCAATGACCTGATAATCCAGATCAATCGCCTTGACTGTCGACTTGTCCTGCAGCAGCTCCTCTGCCACATTGGCCACAGCATACCTGATTAAACTCCGATCGGCCTGCGTCTGATAGTTGTTCCAATCCTCCACCCTTATAATGACCGGAAGAACGAGTTCCCCAGAATGAAAAGGAAGCTGCACGGCATCCAGTTCCTCCTGAAGCGAGGCGACATCATGCCTTTCCGTTCGCTTCATAAGACCGAGCATTAACTGACGCTGCAGCTGGGGCAGGGCTCTGGGCAGCTTGCTGCGGAACCAGGCATTCTGGTACCTGAAATCATTTTCTTCCGAAATTTGAGCCAAAGCGCGTTCTACTGCCGTACGTATATGATTCATGCCCTCCGTCTTGAGGAGATAATCCACCACACAGGGATTACGTATGGCCTGATGTGCATAATCGAATTCATTATGGCCTGTCAGCAGCAATACTTTGCATCTCGGCCATCGGTCCATGATTTTCTCAATGAGCTCCATGCCGTCCATTCCAGGCATACAGATATCGCTAAGCACAACATCCACCTTTACCGAATTCAACCACTCGATTGCTTCGAAGGCAGATTGGGCCTTAATAATCTCCATGTCCTGAAAATTCGCCTTCTGGAAGAAGGCATATAGTCCGTCCAAAATCACCGGTTCGTCATCAACGATCAGCATCCGCTGCATGAGGCAGCTCCCCTTTCCATGGAACATTCACGACAATGCATAAACCACCCAATTCACTACGTCTTGCAGCGAGACCGTAATCTGCACCAAACTTGATTCTCAGCCTTTGGTTTACATTGATAAGCCCCGTAATTTCTTCATCTTCCTGCCGCTGCGCAGGCTCCCCAAAGGACTGATCAAGTTCAGCTAACATCTCATCCGTTAACTGATCACCATCATCTTCAATCCGAATGGACAGCCTGCCGTCTGCGGCCTGATAAGAGAGTTTAAGGATACCTCCCTGACTTCGTTTGGCAAGTGCATGTTCGAAGACATTCTCCACGATTGGCTGAACAATGACTCTCGGAATCGCAATCGATCTGTACACAGGGTTCATATCCTCAATGAGCAATTGTACTCTTGACCCGAATCGGATCTTCTGAATCGCAGCATAGACCATCGCATGGTCTACTTCTTCACCGAGAGAGACTTCTGTCCGAGAGTCACGGGACATATACCTGAAGTACTGACCCAGATAATCGGTAAACTCCTGAATTAATTCAACGTTCTCCACCTCCGCCATCTGTTTAATACTGAACAGACTGTTGTATAGAAAGTGAGGCTGAATCTGGGATTGAAGATGTTTGAGCTCTGCTTCACTCGTTCGTATTCTGGCAACATAATTTTCTTCAATCAAAAGATGTAAGCGCTCTATCATATGGTTGAAACGAGAGTATAAATATCCGAATTCATCCCGTCTTGAGTGCGGAATGCGGGTGTCCGGCTGCCCTTGCTCCGCCATTCTGAATCCTTTGACAAGTGCAGATAACGGCTTGTGGATCGATTTATAAACAGATAATGAGAAGATGATAATAATGACCATTGACATCACCGTTAACATCCATAACCACAGCTTATATCGTTCCAGTGGCGCCTGAAGCACTTCTTCAGCAATACTGGAGGTTAGTGTGAATGAATGATCCGAATCATAGAGAGAGTAATACAAATGATGATCGGAGTGGTATCTCGTTACCTGCAGCGCATCCTGCGATTCCGTTGGAAGCATCTGTAATAGACTTTTAGAGACAGCCTGCTCTGAGGAGGAAATGACGACTTCGTGCTTGTCACCAAAGCTCAGCGTGATATCACTACCGCCCGTTTCCGACAGCTGCTGCAGCCTTTTCTTCAGCTCATCCGCAGATAAGCGTATTCCCAATATAAAATTGGGCGGCTCCTCGTGATTCATATTGTACGGATTGCTCTTCAGGAAATAGAGATCATCTGCCGAAGTCGATAACTCCCCATTCAGATTCCCCATCGTTGCAAGCAGATCTTTCCACTCGTCGTCCTCAACGCTGCGGATGCCATCCACTGCACTTACACGCTTTTGTAGGGCCGGTACATAGTACACGACATCACTGATATATGGGCTTGTCACCATGATCTGACCGAGCTTCTTATGTATGTCGTTCAGACTGGAAGTAATCTCATACCGGCTCATAATGGGCGCTCTCGTGCTAAGTGTGGACATCGGTTCATCGAACGAAAATTCATTGACGAGACTGCTCATTCGTTCCAATTCGAATTGCAGATGATTGTGGTAGAAGTGCAGCTTCGAATCATGCGCATTTTCCACTTCGGTATGCATTTGCTTAGAGCTAGTATGTGTAATTACAATGCTGCTTCCATACAACGGGAGAATAACCAATACAAAAGCAATCATCAGTTTAACCACAATGGAGTTGGTCTTCCAGCTCCCCCCCAATAATCTCATTGCCCCTTCCACTCCTCTCCTCAAGCAGCAAAAAAGGAGCCGGAAATCGGCTCCTCTACTCGGTTTTCCTCCTACCGATCTTATCCCTTTACACTGCCGACAACAAGCCCATGAACGAAATACCGCTGCAGAAATGGATAGACGAGCAGAATGGGAATCACGGATAAAAAAATCTGGGACGCCTGGGTCGTTCGATCGGACACCTGGCTTAACAGCGTTGCATCCTCCAGCGTCATCATTTCACTCTGGATCATCGTCACCTGCTGCAGCATGGATTGCAGATACGTAGCGAGCGGATAATGCTCCGGGCTTTTCATATAGATCATGCCATCAAACCAGGCATTCCAGTGTCCGACCATGGCGAACAGCGTGATGGTTGCGATGCTTGGCAGGGAAATGGGCAGATAGATGCTCCACAGTGTACGGAAATGCCCTGCCCCATCCATCCATGAGGCTTCTTCCAATTCTTTGGGCAATCCTCTGAAGAAGTTCAGCATCAGCAGTACATTGAAGATGGGTACCGCCCCCGGTAATATCAGTGCCCAGATCGAATCCAGGAGACCTGCTTCCTTGACGACCAGATAACCTGGAATCAGCCCTCCACTGAACAGCATCGTGAAAACAAATATCCAGGCATAGAATGTTCTGGAACGAAACCTTGAAGCTTCTTTGGAGAGAGGAAAAGCCACGAGAATTGTAAAGATCAGATTCGTGGCAACCCCCAATACCACACGAAGCAGACTCGTGCCAAACGAGTTAAGGAACTGTTGATTTTCCAAAATGTACTTATAAGACGATAACGTGAAATCCACGGGCCAGAACGTAACATTCCCTGCTTTGACTGCATCACTCGAACTGAAGGATATCGCCAATATATTCACGATCGGAAACAGACAAAGCAAGGCAAGAATCGTCAGGATGACGTAATTAAAACCTAAAAACCAGCGATAGGCTCTCGATGCATGGTGCATGATTCTGCCTCCTTTCTAAAATATGCGATAATTGGCGAACCGATAGGCCAGGAAATAACCAAGTCCGATAAAGATGAATGAAACCACCGACTTAATGAGGCCAAGTGCCGTAGAAACTGAATATTGGGCATCCTGTAAACCGATTCGATAGATCATCGTATCCAGGATATCACCGGATTCATAGACGAGCGGGTTGTACAGATTGAACACCTGATCGAACCCGCCATTAAGTACGTTTCCAAGACTAAGGGTAACCATTAGAATGACAATCGGACGAATTCCGGGCAGCGTAATATGCCAGGTCTGCTTCCATCGCCCTGCCCCGTCCATGACGGCGGCTTCATAGAGAGACTTATCAATGCTGGTCAGTGCTGCCAAATAGATGATGGTGCCAAAACCGAACTCTTTCCATTGATCAGTAATGACAAGTATGTACGGAAACCAATCGTTACTGGCCAGAAATTGAATGGGCTCCATCCCGAGTGCCTTGAGCAGCATATTTACAATCCCACTGCTTGGGGATAACACATCCACGATAATGCCGGCCAGAATCACCCACGAAAAAAAGTGAGGCATATATATTACCGTTTGTATCGTTCGTTTAAATCCGGTTTTGCGTACTTCGTTGAGCAGTAGGGCGACGAGTACCGGAATCACAAGGCCGGATATAATTTTCATTACCGAGATGAATACCGTATTCCACACAACCTGGCTAAACCCCGGAAGATCAAACAGGTACCTGAAGTTATCCAGGCCTACCCAGTTCATGTTCTTAAATCCGGCAATCGGAGAGAAATTCTGAAAGGCGATCGAGAGACCTGCCATTGGAATGTAACCGAATACAATAATGATGATCAAACCTGGCAGAATCATAAGATGAAGCGGAATGTTTCTGATAAATTGTTTGTAGTTGGAACGCATGAGCTGTCTCCTCCTTCAAAATTTATTATAGGAGCAGGCATGCTGATGAAATAGTGTAGGTTATTTACTTTGGGTATCTTCTGTTGACTCTCCATCTGGAAACACAAAAAAACCGCGATTACTCGCGGTTTCTTCATGAATACTGTTCTCTTCCGGGGTAGAAGCATAAAAGAAATTACAAATCCAGAATCAATACATTGACTGAATGAGCGGGCAACTGAAGAATCACGGATTGACCGTCCAGTCCAATCTCCCGTTCCTGTGGAACCACCTTCTCATCATTCTTCTGGTTCACATTCGGAACATGAACCAATGATTGATCTCCGCTGAGTGTGATCAACCGTGCTGCAGATTTCACATTCAGATCCTCAAGATGGACGTGTGTGGCTTTGTCCACGCTATCGGCATTCACCATTTTTACATATACATGCTGCTGATCTCTCGTCACGGAATGGAACACCTCACGGTTATATGCTTCGAGCTTGTAATCCAGCACTTTGCTGGTTGTATGTCCGTCTGTGTAGGAGCAGATCAAGCTCTTCCCTGTAACGCCGCCATAATTGACAGTGATCGTATAATCGGTACCGCTCTCCAGCGTTTCATAATTCGCAGCTCTCAGGTTACCCGCTGCGGAACTTGAAGAATAATCACCGAGAGTATATCCTTCGATACCTTGTTTGTACACTTTTACTCCCGTTGCATCACCACCGTAACCAATCGCATATTCAATGACATCCTTCTTGTCAGATGAAATATCCGTAAGTCCCACGCCAACATAGAAACCGTCATCACCCGCCAAGCGTTTGGTTTCCACCTGCACCTTGTAATTCGTCCATTCTTCATTCAGAAGATATATCCCGTTCAGGCCGCTGGTTTGCCCTTTCAGCACAAGTCCGTTACCGGCTTCAAGTGTATATCCGTTCGAACCAGGAATCAGACCCCACGCCTCACTCAGCTTCGTCTGCTCCCTGAAATCTTCACTCAACAGCACGCTGCCATCCTGATTGGATGTGACCGTAACCCGTTTCACGACGATGTCTGCATTACCGGTTGCAATCTCGATTCCTCCATGCGGGATGAGCTCAACCTGTTTTCCTTTGCTGTACGTCTTAAACGAAGTGCCGACCACTTGATCTCCAACGTATTTCGCAAAAAGGTGCTGAACGTAGTAGTTCGGTGTATACCATACTGTTTCATCGTCAAACCAGATGCAATCCGGTGTCCAGCGATAGGTTCCATCCGTCAGCACTTTATTGAACAATGGCGCATAGGCAGCCAAACGAACGACATCTGCATTGTTCTCGAAGCCGGTCATGATTGCTGCTTCTGCAACGGCACCCGCCAGTGTGTTTTTGTCCGTGGATGCGTACTCTCCGACAAAGACCTTGGAAGTCTCTTTCCAGTTGATTTGCCCATCTTCAAGATATGCCCGATGGTAGTAGTTATAACGATCCACGTTATTCAGCAAGTAATCATTGGAGCGGTAATAGTGTTCGTCTGCAATGGTATCCATGTAATCGTCCTGCTTCTCATACCAGGTTACCGTTTCTTCAATGACCTTCTGTCCATCGGCAAACGCGATTTGGGCCGAACCCGTAAGGTTACCGCTCAGGAACTTCCAGCCTTGTTGGTATGCATCATCGTCCGCTTGTGCACCAACAGTTGAAATAATATGCAATTCATGATCCGGATAGTTTAGCTTCATATATTCATCAATGGATGCTTTGAACACTTCAAAGTTGGCGAAAAATTCGGTTCCCCAGTTCTCGTTCCCTACACCAAGGTAGCGCAGATCGAACGGCTCAGGATGCCCCATTTGGCTTCGTATTGCGGCCCATTCGTTATGTTCAACATCTGTACTCAGGGCAAAATCGATCAAATCAGTGAAGTTTTTGATGTAATATTCTCTTAATGCGCCGCCAGCCGGATGTGCATAATCCGAACGTGCCTGACACAGAACTCCACAGGCCATA
The DNA here is from genome assembly GCF_040546835.1 of Paenibacillus sp. PvP094. Classification (NCBI taxonomy): domain Bacteria; kingdom Bacillati; phylum Bacillota; class Bacilli; order Caryophanales; family Paenibacillaceae; genus Paenibacillus; species Paenibacillus sp. PvP094. The sequence continues at coordinate 5,797,610 of NZ_JBEPOM010000001.1, forward strand.
ACGGGAACCGGAGCAGCATTCAAATCTTCCGCGAGCTGGAAGTACTCCATGTATCCAAGCCCCATCGTCATCATGTAACCCCAGACATTGTAGTTCTCTTTGCGCAGCTCAACCGGACCAACAGAATCCTTCCAGTCGTACACATTATCCCATATGAAGGACCCTTCCGAGATGCAGCCTCCCGGAAAGCGCAGAAACTTGGGGTGCATATCAACGAGAGCCTGAACCAGATCCTTTCTCAGTCGATAGTTCGGATTTCCCTTGTAGTTAGCGTGTGCTGATGTGGAAATGCCGGCTTCATCAGGAACTGCGCCCCATACGTCCCGTGGGATCAGAGATACCATATCGATGGAAATATCTCCTTCAAACGTAAGCGCGAGCTGCCCAAGGGCTGTCTCTGTTCCGGTAAGAACAAGAGCCTGATTTCTCGTTTCCAAATCCACCCTGACTGCACCATACTTTTTCCAGGTACCTCCTCCATCTACATGAACCTTGACGGAATCACTAATTACAGTTTCCGAGCCATCCTGTAGTTGTATGGTTATCGTACCGGCCGAATTTGCCTTTGCCCAGATGGTGAAGTCGTATTGTTCACCTTTTTTGATGGACATGGCACAATGCTGATTGGTATCGGAAAAACCGCGATTTCGTATCGTTGCTCCATCCTGAACCGTCACATAGTAAGCATTTGCATCCGGGTCTTCGAGTTTGAAGTGTTCATTCAATCCACCTTCGTGATGCACATTCATTTTGCTGGTATCGCCAGACCAGGCGAATAATGGATCCCGGTTCCTCCCCGTCGAACATCCGCATTCACCGGAGGTATGTGAGTATGTATCAAATGCAAAAGATTCAAATGAACGATTCTGAACCAGCTCGGCATAGATTCCGCCATCCGCCGCATTGTTAATATCCTCGTAGAACAGACCGTACATGACCTCACTAATATCAGCGACTTGCTGATCGCCGTGGATTGTTATGGTATAAGGCGGCAGCTCCTCCGGCAATACGGATACGTCAAAACTTTTACTCAGCGTGCTTTCACCTTTACTCAAAATTGCACTCAGGCTTGCTTCCTGTGCCGAGGTAATAGACTGCACTTTCCCATCATGTGACAGCACTTCAGGACAATTGGACTGCCAGTGGACCTTCACTTTCCCACCTAGGAGGTCAACAGGCAGCGAAATATTCTTCGTAATGATTCGGGTCGGAAATGACAAATATTTATCTCCTGCCAACGTAACAATCTCATCATCGGTTAATGATTCACACATGACTTCGATGACTTCATCCATCGTTAATCCAGCCTGATATATCCGAAAATCGGACAGTGATCCGGCAAAATCCACATCGGCTGCATACTGAGAGCGACCAATGTAATTCTGGCTGTAATTGGCCGAATCTGTGAAGGAATCGAACCATCTGCGCAGCTGCGCATAATTACCACTGGACGTCTGACTGATGGACCCATCCGCTATTTTCTCTCCATTCACATAGACGATCGGTCCAGCACTGCTAAGCGTACCTCCTTGAGTACCAGCTACCGACAAAGCTATATGCATCCATTCCCCTGTAGCAAATCCTCGGCCCGGATCCACAACCAGATCCCCTTCGGCAGACATCGTTCCTCTCAGCTGTCTCGTCAAAAACAGATAGGGGCCCTGTTCTCCTTTTCCAAAGTCAAAAATGCGTTCCCACACATTGGAGCCCTTGTTCAGATGTACCCAGGCTGCCACAGTGATGCCTGTTTTATCGCTTACATTTTGAAATAGATCTGAAGGTAACTGAAGATACGATGTCCCATTCTCCCCCCCTGCAAAAGTAGCCGCATTCCTTCCACTCACTCTCGTCACCGATGGTACCGAATGACCTCCAGCAATGCCATCCTTGCCTTGGCCGGAATAATCCTTACCGATGTTGCCCGCATCCTCAAACTTGTAATGTGCAATAATTTGATCTTGATAACTGCTCATCATTATGCCTCCTATGTAGATCATCAATTAATTCATGAATATATGAATCATTAATATATTTATAAATATCTTGTATACTCGTTATAGTACTCATTTCGAATTGGATTTTCAACTAAAAACTTCAAATCGGTAGTAAATTCAAAATAAATTCATACTTTAGTCATTCATTTCGCTTTTTATAACTCGTTTCAACAACATGGTTTACAAAAATATAAATTAATTGATATTATAGCAAATGTAAGCGCTTGATTCGAGCATTAACTGAAAGGAGGACTGCACTACCACGTTCATCTTTGTATTTTTAACTTGTTTAATAATTTGTGAATGAAGAAAGGGGACACGTATGAAGCGTTATTTGGTCATTGCACTTAGTACGGCATTGCTCTCTACTCCAGCTCTTTCGCCAGTCTCCGCTTTGGCGGACAATACAGCCACAACAGCTATCAATTCGCAAAGTTCCACCATATCGAACAAAACTCAGGTACCTGAGTTTAAGAACGTTTCCGTTCATGATCCTTCTGTCATCAAGGTAGATGATACGTATTATGTATTCGGCTCACATCTACAGGTGGCCAAGTCCAACGATTTAATCAGCTGGGATTCCGTCGCTTCAGGCGTTACGGATGACAATCCCGTCGTTCCCAATGTAACCAAGGAATTCGCTGAAGCTCTGCAATGGGCTCAGACGGATACGCTCTGGGCAGCAGACGTCATTCAACTGGCAGATGGCAAGTTCTATATGTATTACAATGCCTGCAAAGGGGATTCTCCCCGGTCTGCCCTTGGAGTCGCCGTAGCTGACAACATTGAAGGCCCATACAAGGATCAGGGACTTTTGCTGAAATCAGGCATGTGGGATGAAATTAGCGAAGATGGCACCATCTATGATGCGACCAAACATCCCAACGTGGTCGATCCGGATGTATTTTTTGATAAAGACGGCAAGCTCTGGATGGTGTACGGATCTTACTCCGGAGGGATTTTCATTCTGGAAATGGATGAGACAACCGGCAAACCACTGCCTAATCAAGGTTATGGCAAGAAGCTGACCGGAGGCAACCACAGCCGAATTGAGGCCCCTTATATGCTCTACAGTCCCGAAACCGATTATTATTATCTGTACTTGTCTTATGGTGGACTTGATGCTGTCGGTGGATATAACATTCGTGTGGCCCGTTCCAAGACTCCGGATGGCCCCTTCTACGATGCTGAAGGCAACGATATGATCAAGGTTATGGCAGATAAGAATAAGCCGTTGTTTGATGACGAATCCATTGAGCCATATGGCGTGAAACTGCTCGGAAACTACCTGTTCGAGAGACAGATCGGCGACCCCGGCATCGGCCAGGGGACAGGATATGTATCTCCTGGACACAACTCCGCTTATTATGATGAAGAGACCGGCAAGCACTTCCTCATCTTCCACTCCCGCTTTCCGAATCGCGGAGAAGAGCATGAAGTACGGGTTCATGAGATGCATATGAACTCCGAAGGATGGCCTGTCGTCTCTCCTTACCGCTATGCAGGTATCGAGAGTGATGCGGTACAAGTGACGGAACAAGATGCTGTTGGTTCTTACAAATGGGTCAATCACGGGAAGGATATCACAGCCGAGATCAAGCCGTCCCAGATCATTCAATTTGCGGCAGGTGGCCAGATTACTGGTGCCGTTACAGGGACATGGAGCCTCCTGGAGGACAACAAGGTACGAATAACGACCAATAATGTGGAATACGAAGGTGTCTTCACCCAGGAATGGGATGCGGAATCCCAGCAGAACGTGCTGACCTTCAGTGCACTCTCTTCATCCGGTGTAGCCGTCTGGGGAAGTCAGATGAACGCTATGAAGGATCAGGATGTGGTACAGGCGGTGAAAAAGGATCTGACCATTGGAAATACGGAGAATATTTTCTATGACCTCTCCCTTCCCACCACAGGTACACGTGATAGTCAGATCACATGGAAATCATCTCTCCCCTCTGTCCTATCGGCTGATGGAGCAGTAAATCGGCCACGCAGCGGCAAAGGGGATGCCAAAGTAAAATTGACCGCAACAATCCAAAAAGGAACGGCCACAGCCAGCAAAACGTTCCAAGTGACCGTGCCTGAACAGGCAGCTGGCCCACTGCTGGGCGAGTATACGTTTGACAACAAAAAACACGCTAAAATCGTACAGGATTCGAGTAAAAACGGTTATCATGGCCAGGCCTTTAATGTAGTAAGCTCAGCAATTGGCACGAAGAATCAGGCTGCTGCTTTTAACGGAAAAGACAGCTACATTCAACTGCCTGGACTCCTCACAGACACAACAGACTTCACCTTCAGTGCCTGGGTAAACTGGGACGGGGGCGGAGCCTGGCAGCGTATTTTCGATTTCGGCAATGGTTTGACTAAACATATGTTCCTAACGCCAGCCCAGCATACTGGCGCTCTCCAATTTACCATCCATGATCAGGGTCGTGATCAGAGTCTAATTGCGGCTGAAGCGCTGCCTACAAACCAGTGGGTTCATGTCGCTGTCACGTTGCAAGGAGACACAGGCACGTTGTATGTAAACGGTAAATCGGTTGCGAGCAGCGCTGAAATCACATTCAACCCGAAGGATCTACAAGCTTCGGAAGCCTATCTGGGCAAGAGCCGATATGCTGCCGATCCGTTCTATCAAGGCAAAATGGATCAGGTTAGAGTGTATGACAAAGCGCTAAGCGCCAAAGAAATCCAGCGTCAAGCAGAAGTCCAGCCTTGAACAGTTGAACTCAATTCCCCCTCAATATCTTAATGAAGTAGATAATTCCACGTAAAGTAGCCGGGCTTGACTGGCTACTTTATTTTTTGTTGCATGGACATCTAACAATCAACCTCAACAGCTACTGACTCGCGCCGACTTCTTATTTACCGGGGATAATGGATAACCATGCTTAATCGGTTCTCTGAAACTCCAGAGTTTATATAACGATGCGGCTTGTCTGCTCGAAAGCGAATAGACTCTCCCCGCTTCACCTTAAGATCTTCTCCCCCGACATGAATCGTCATTTCCCCTTCAAAGACGGTAATAAACTCCTCTGTTCCGTCAATGTGCGGCTCTGCACTCCATGAAGCTGCCTCATCCATCTCCAGGACATACATTTCGAACCGACGGCCCTCTTCAATGGGAAAATGCGGATAAATCCGTACTCTTCCGTTTTCCTCCGTTAACACGTGAATATCATCAACCGTCACGATCGACGCATCCGATTTCGGCTCATGAATCAATGCGGTGAACGACACTTTGAGGCCGTTTGCAATTTTCCAGACGGTTGCGATGGAAGGGTTCGATTCTCCCCGTTCAATCTGACCTAACATGGTCTTGCTGATCCCTGACATTTCGGCAACTTTATCCAAACTAAGCTTTCTTTGCTCCCGGATCTGCTTCAGATTTTGAGCAAGTACAACGTTGATATTTTCCAACCTGTAACCACCTCTTTAAAAAATCGGTATTGTGCAATATATAGTCCATGTCGTACAATGATAACGCACAAACGTTATAACGTACATTTTATGCAATTATAGCACACAACAAACTTTTTGCGGAGGACAATCATGATTATCCCTTTATTGACGTATGCCATTGTCGCATCATTTACACCGGGTCCCAATAACATTATCGCCATGACCCAAGCTAGACATCGGGGATTTGCCAAGACGTTGCCTTTTATTGGTGGAGTAGCCGCGGGTTGCCTGCTGATTATGTTTCTATCCAGTTATTTCAATCTCGTTCTGCAACAGTATATTCCGAGAATCAGACCCGTTTTGAATATATTGGGATGTGTCTATCTGATCTATCTGGCATTCAAAATTATGCGTAGTACGTCTGCACACCAGGAAGACACTCGCACCAATCCCTATTCATTTTGGTTTGGCTTCACTCTACAGTTCATGAATCCCAAAGTCATTTTGTATGGTTTAACCGCAATCTCGGTGTTTGTTTTGCCGCTTGCCCAGTCACATGCTCACATGATGATATTCTCTGTATTGTTAACGATTGTGGGGATCAGTGCCAATATGACATGGGCGTTATGCGGGGTGATATTTCAGAGTGTACTCGTGAGATATGAGCGTCCATTTAATATGGTTATGGGCATCCTCTTAATTTGTAGTGCAATTTCAATGTTAAAATAAACAAAAAGCGTCCACTCATGTGCTGAGTAGACGCTGTAAGATTACTAAAAGCCGGATTTCCACCAATGTTCCGTTGGATAAATTCCGGTACGGATCTGAACCTTTTCTCCAATCTTCGGAGTTGTGATATCGATATTTGCGCCGCGTGCTGCCTGGGTAATCCGTTCAACCGGATCGGTCCAAGCATGGTAGGCTAGGGTGAATGCTCCCCAATGAATGGGAATGAGCAGCTTTCCTTTTACATCCAGATGGGCTTGTACGGTTTCTTCCGGCATCATATGTATGTTGGCCCATCGTTCGTCATATTGTCCACATTCCATCATCGTTAAGTCGAATGGCCCATACTTGTCACCGATCTCCTTGAAATGAGGTCCGTACCCGCTGTCTCCACTAAAAAACACCTTTGTCTCGTGTCCGGAGATCACCCATGAGCACCATAGCGTGGAGTTACGATCGAATAATCCTCTCCCCGAAAAGTGCCTTGCAGGCGTGCATGCCAGTGTCAGGCCCTTGAACGGAAGCTCATCCCACCAGCCATGCTCAGTAATTTTATCTGAAGGCACACCGATTTGAATCAAACGCCTACGTACGCCAAGCGGTACGATAAACCGTTCGGTTTTATTCATCAATCTACGGATGGAGGAATAATCCAGATGATCATAATGATCATGAGATAAGATGATGGCATCCAGTGGGGGAAGATCTTCTGGCGAAACTGGCAAATTAACGTTGTAGCGCTTCGTCCCCACCCACGATACCGGAGATGGACGGTTACCCAGCATGGGATCAAAAAGCAATCGGGTTCCTTCCATTTCAAGCAGAAAAGCCGAATGTCCGAACCATGTCACTTGCGGATGATCATCAATGTTTACCGTTTCGATAAACTCACTTTTCACTATCGGTATATGACTCATAGGTCTTCGTTCCTGACCACTCTTAAGGGAATCCCGAAGCATGCTCAGCATAGCCTTCAAGCTCATATTCATCGATGTTGGAATCTGATTTTCGTATTTGGTCATCTTATTACCTTCTGTTCTTCATAATGGCTGGTTCACTATGAAATAATGGATTCATTCTCCTGGGATTGAAACTGCTCCAAAGCGTGCTGAACTTCTGAAGCTGCAAGGCCGTGCCGAAACAGATATTCCTGTAATTCCTTTACTTCGGCTTCATCACCAGCTTGAACGCCATTGATTTTACGGATCATAGCTTCTTCCATACCTTCCCGCTCGGGTCCTGCAGGCTCACATAGCCAAAAATCAGTTCTTTTCACATGTCCCTCGTGGGTCCAGAGCAAATTTTCATAACGTATCACATCCCAATCCCGATAGCCAGACTGAATCTGCTGAAGTTCGGAATATAACATATCGTAGATCAGGTTGCACGGAATATGTCCGAAGTACTTTCGATACTGTCTCAGATTATATCCATCAATCCATTCGGTCAAGATAAAATGTCCTGGAGAGTAGGCATACAGTTTGGGGACATGGCGGTTGCCTTGCATGGACATGATGGCTTCGCTCTCGAGTTCTCCACCGATCTTCCCACGCTTGGTGTACACTTTGAGGCAGTATTCCTGTACTTTATAGACGACAGACTGTTTTCCCAGCAGCGAAGCCTGCATGTTCAGATGCCCGTTCCGTTCATAGCGCAATAGCATATCTTCCAGATGTGGTGGTAATGGTTGAATGATTTTCATAAAAGAGTTCTCCTTGATCGATTATCAGAGCTAAAACGTTTTCCACTTTGTGATGAATCTTACTTCACTTCACTTATTATTGTCGCTAAACTAGACGTTGAACATATCCAATTTCGCCAGAACATGAACTATTTGCTTTCATATTTATATATGTGACTTTTGACGTACTGCAGCTGATCTTTTCCACTCTAATGGATGGAACCCGTTACATGTCAAGGTGTCAAAATATAAAAAAACGATGTCCCCCAGCCGCACTGGAAGAACATCGTTTAATGTTGCGTGATATTGAATTAATGCATAGGGCCTTGTTGACCTTGTTGTGATCCAACCTTCACCCGTTTAACGAAGAAAGAGATCACCAGACCAATCACGGCAAGAACCAGTGCAAACACAAATGCATTCTGTACCCCTGATGTGAAACCAGCGAGCTGGTTTTCCGGGCTCTCCGGGTTAGTTACATTGCTCAAGAAGCGAGTCTGACCCGCGCTCAGAATACTTACGGCAACCGCAGTACCGATCGCACCGGATACTTGCTGTAATGTATTCATGATCGCTGTGCCGTGAGGATAATACTCTGGCGGCAGCTGGTTCAAACCGTTCGTTTGAGCAGGCATCATAATCATGGAAATCCCGATCATCATGAACACATGCATCGTAATGATTGTTCCCAAAGCCGTTGTTGGCGTGATGCCAGTGTACATGAACAGTACAACAGCCACGATCGCCAGGCCAATGATAACGAGCCATTTGGGACCAAATTTATCAAACAAACGTCCCATAACCGGAGACAGGAATCCGTTCAGCAAGCTACCCGGCAGCAATACCAGACCTGCAGTCAGTGCTGTAACAGCCATACCTTGCTGCAGATACATTGGAAGGATCAGCATGGAAGACAACATCATCATCATACAGATGAAGATCAGGATCAAACCGATCGTAAACATTGGATATTTGAAGGCGCGCAGATCCATCATTGGCTGCTTCATCCGCAACTGACGGATGCTGAACAGCAGCAAGGACAATACTCCGACAACCAGAGTAATTACCACAACAGGGCTGGTCCAGCCTCCGCCTGTTTCCCCATGTCCTCCCGCGCTGCTGAATCCATATACAATACCGCCAAAACCGAGGGTAGACAATATAATGGAGATTACATCAATTTTCGGCTTGGTCAGTTTTGAAATGTTCGGCAAGAACAGCAGACCACACACCAGCGAGATAATGAAGAACGGCAAGGAAATCCAGAAAATCCAGTGCCAGCTCAGATTAGCCAAAATCAATCCGGAAATACTCGGACCACTCGCTGGAGCAAACATGATTACGAGACCGATTAATCCCATGGCAGCACCACGTTTTTCAATCGGGAAAATAACCAAAATCGTGTTAAACATCAATGGCAGCAACAGAGCTGTACCTACAGCCTGCAGTACCCTTGCAACCAAAAGCAGTTCAAAACTTGGTGCGATTGCAGCAACAAGGGTTCCCGCAATCGAAAATATCAGAGACGTTGTAAACAACTGTCTTGTTGTAAACCATTGTAATAACATACCGGAAACCGGCACCAAAATACCCAGTACGAGCAGATAACCTGTCGTCAACCATTGAATCGTTGTAGGTCCAACTTCAAGCAGGGTCATCAGCGGCGTCAGTGCCACATTAAGCGCTGTTTCACCGAACAGACCAATGAATCCGCTCAATAGCATTGCGAATAATATGGGCAGTACCTTATATTGCTTTGTTTCTTCTTGGTCCTGTACAGAACCAGCCTTCATGGAAACCTCCACGATCCATCCTCCTCAAACGTTATAACTGTTTCTCTCTTTGTGCAGACTTATTGAATCCCTCTGGCATTCTTAGCCACACTTGACAAATAATCAGCAGCCGTCAGCAGAGGCTGTTTATCCTGATTGGTCAGACTGATAATCAGTGCTCCCTCCATTAAAGAGATGACCAAAAGACCCGTTTCTCGTGCTTTCTCCTCACCAACGCCCTCCATCATCAGATGTTTCGTAATGATGTTCTGCCAATTGGCGAATACACCCTGGCATGCCACACGCAGTTGATGACTGATACAGGAAGTCTCCACGGCTGCCCAAAAGCTGAATGGCAGAAACCCCGTGAAACCAGCCGCTTCCGTTTCATCAGCCATGTCATGAATAAATCTCTGGATGGCATCTCCTGTGGTCTCATGGGCTGCGAAGGTATCCTCGAATTTCTGCATGATGTGTTCATTGGCTTTCTGGATGCACTCGTGAGCGAGTTCTTCCTTGCCGTGCGGAAAATAATGATATAACGATCCTTTTGGCGTACTGCTCTCCTTAATAATCTGATTAAGACCGGTCGCATGATATCCTTGTGAAAAAAACAGTCTGGCTGCTGTGCTGACAATTTGTTCTTTAGCATTAGACTTTTCACTCAATGGAGCCACTTCCTTAATCTGAATTATAACAATCGGTCTACATAATTAAACCCGTTTCCAGAAGTACTGTCAACAACTTTATCAAAGAAATGTTATGGAACCGCTAACAGTTCACACGGCCCAACAAATAAAAAGAAATTGTCCTTGATATGTGTCTAAATTAATAATATCCTATTGGAATAGTACACATTAAATTTATACATTTGCCACAATGGGCTCCTAACACAATAACTACGAATAGAAAGGTGTTTGCTATGGAAATGCGAATGATCAAGACCTTTCAGACCATTGTCAAACTGGGAAGTTTCCAGCAAGCTGCTGAAGCTTTGCAGTACTCGCAACCTGCTATCACGCTGCATATCCAGAAGCTTGAGGCCGATCTTGGAGTGAAATTATTGGACAGAGGGAAAAAGATTAAGCTGACGGAAGCGGGAAAAGTATTTTTCGCCAGAGCGGATATGCTAATTCGAGAATATGAATATCTGACCAATACCATCTCTGACATTCAACAGGGACAAGCGGGGATTGTCCGAATTGGGGTATCTGAACCGACGGCCAGTCACCGGCTTCCGGCCATACTTTCTTCATTTGTTGAGCAGCACCCTAAAATTAAACTCAGCGTTCGGATCGGGGATAGTAAACTTCTTAATGAATTACTGATCGACGAGCAGCTTGATTTTGCTGTTTGCCCGTCACCTGAAACCAGTCTGGAGACAGAGTTTCAGCCTTTGTTATTCGAGCCCATGGCATTACTACTTTATCAAACTCATCCTCTTGCTCAGCTCAGTGAGATTCAACTGGAAGATCTGAAGGGTCAACAGTTTCTGTTCACACCCCCCAATTGCCCAATTCGTATCCGAATTGAGCAGCTGCTTGCCGAGAAAATCAACAGTAACTATCAGGGCATTGAAATAAGCAATATCCGTTCCCACAAATATTATGTACAAGCCAAATTGGGCATAACGATCGCTCCTATTGCGACCATCTGCCCTCCAATTTCAGGAACGGTGATCCAACCCATTGCCGATTTGAATGTCGGTCCCATTGTAGGTGTGTTACGTAAACGCAACACCCCACTTGGTTCCGCGAGTGAGAAGCTGATTCTGGATATTCAGGCGGCTCTGCTTCAGAACAATTTATACATCCCGGAGTTTGAGCTTCCTTCACAGCTGGCCATGCCTTAGAAAGCACTTCATGTTCAATCAGCAAAGTCACTTTCTATGGAATGAATTATTTCAGCCTGCCGGCTGTTCGTCCACCGTCCACCGTCAGGATACTGCCTGTAATGAATGAAGCCTGTTCGGAAGTCAGATATAAGATGGCTTGCGGCGCATCATCCGGTCCCGATGTCCTGCCCAGTGGTGTAATTTGAATCATGTGCTCCGTATGTTCCTGTGTCATAATACTCACTTCACTGCCGGGTGCATAACCCGGCACAACCGCGTTGACACGAATTCGATATGGCGACAGTTCAAGTGCAAATGTTTTCGTCAGCATCTCGATCCCTACTTTTGAAACCGAATAATTCCCCATTCCAACTCCCGCCGTGGAAGCTGCGCCAGAGCTTATATTGATGAATGAACCTTCCACCCCGTTTGCAATCATCTGATTCGCAAACTGTTGTGTAACCAGAAATGGAGCTGCCAAGTTTAAGTCCATCGTTTCATTCCAATGCTGGAGCGTCATGTTCATTAGTGTACGATAGGGATAGATCCCAGCATTATTAATCACAATATCCGGTGATTTCCATTTCTGTTCAACCGCCTGCACCAAATCATTGATGGAATGCTCATCAACAAGATTCGTCACATGCCACTGAACCTCCACACCCTTTTGAGTCAGCTCATCAACGGCATTACTTAAAGCATCCTCCCGGATATCCGACAAATAAAGACTTGCCCCTTCTGCAGCATACGCTTGAGCAATCCATTTGCCAAAGACACCTGCCGCTCCGGTGATGGCAACCTTTTTCCCAACAAATCTGCGTTCCGGCATGAGGTCACTCCTCTTTTTTTGAATATTCCTTTGTTAATCAGTCGTCATAAAATGAACCAATCTAGTACCGTCATTTTGAAGCGAATCCATGTTCATAATCTTCAAGAAGGCGCACTGCCTGTTTCAACTCGTAACCGATTCGGTTAATCTGTCTTACAAGAGACGTTTTCAACCGAAAAAAAACATCACTCCCTACCTCAGTAACTGCCAATTTCTCGATGCCTGACAGCGCAGGTACCAGTGAATGACTGCCTGCTAGATCATGATCAAATCGGCTGCCTTGAACATAATTTATCGGGACGAGCCCCCGGCTTAAACTAAGTATGATTTGATTTACCTTTTGAACAGACGTTTCGGGCAGAGGACCATTTTCTATTCTTTCATAAAAACGGTCCATAAGTACTTGAAGCAGTTCTACCCTGTCGGTTAATACGGAAAGATCTACCTGACCACGAGCAAGTTCAGTGTAATATGCGATGCGATCCGATAGTGTCTGGACTCCTTGCCTTTGATCAATAGGTATAATCACAGAAGAGGCAGCACGATGGACGGCCGCGACATAAACATGGCAATCACGGACCAAATGTTCTGCGTCAATTTTATCCAACGTATCCTCTGTCGTGTGCCACCACCAGCCGAACCAACCCTCTGGCTGATAAGATAGCCCCATAAATGCGGACGGTAATCCAGCACCCCAAAACGATTGGTCACCAGAACGTGCGAACGGTGAACCCTGGAAGGGCTCCTCCGTTACCGTGCTTATAGCATCCCTACAGAGAGACCGCGTCTCCGCCATCGTATTCGCCAAGCCCAGATTCGTGGCTCCCTTAGCTCCTACGGAGTCAATATTGATATGCAGCACCCCGTTTTCGTGCAAATCTTCCCAGTGCAGATCACTATACAGAGCAGACCCTGCATATCTGCCATGGGAATGACCTGACCAGAAGGCAAACCGAACCGAACGCCGCAGCGAGTCACGATGGAGTGAAAGCACGCGTGCGGTTTCCACCATGACGGCATTGGCTGATCCGTTGTCCATCGCACCATAATGCCAGGAGTCCACATGTCCACTGAAAAGAATGAACGATTCTGGGTCAACAGTTCCCTGTATTTCACCGATCAGCGTGGGAACGGACACCCATTCTGTCCTTACTTCCGTGTGCAGCTTGATACTTGCCTTCTTTTGATCACTAGCGAATATCATCGACTTGATCTGCTCACCATCCGCTTGATTGACAGACAATACCGGAATGGTAGGATATCCGTCTTCATCATCAGCCGCTGGATTCCCCCATATGGAAGAAACAATCATTTCGTGCGTATGCTCACCGCTGTTGATAAAAATGACAGCACTTGCCCCCTGCTGCTGCAGACGGTGGATCACTGGCCAATTGGCCAGTCCGTGCACGATGACAGCATTTGCAGTATCATCATTCGCTACAAGGGACATCTTCATTTTCTCCAAATCCACAAATCTCAGGACCGTGTTCAGCTGTTCCGCCGATGCTGCCATGGAATGTGTAATTGCAGCAAATGGGACGCCTTCGACTTCAAGTTCCGCTCTGATCGGAAGGCTTATGTACGCTTCGTTGAACGTAAGCTCTGTTGTCAAACCAAAACGTTCAAGCTGTTCCCTGATATATTCAAATGCCCGCAGTTCCTCTTCCGACCCTGACAACCGAATGTCTTTCGCGATCTGTTCGTTGTAGGCAATCAAATAGTCACCATTGATCTCCTTAGTTATGGTACTTATCAACGTCTCTTGCTTCAGCACATCCATGCACTCCTCATTCCTTTCCATTAGACTGATTGGGTTAAAAGCCCCGACTTGCTCAAGTAGTGAATAGCGCTTTCTCCAAGAACCGATATGCCCGTTACAATTGCCGCTTCATCAAAAATGATAGAATCGCTGTGAAGAGGTAATTTCGAACGTGGATCCTCTTCCGTAACCGTTCCAAGCCGGAATATCGCGCCAGGTACGTGTTCTAGATAAGCCCCAAAGTCCTCGGCTCCCATGGAAGGTTCCTTCAGAAAAACAACAGATTGCCGCCCTAAGACCGATTCAGCGGCATGTTCAATAACTTCAACAATCTGATCATCGTTAATTACAGGAGATCCACCCCGGTAATACAAAAATTCTGCGGACCCACCGAATCCTTCGGCAATGGTTTCGATAAGCCGCTTCATATACAGCGGTACGGCTTCACGTGTATCCGGATGATGTGTACGGATTGTGCCCCTTAGCTGGACTTCACCCGCAATAACGTTATAAGCTTGACTGTTGCTTTGCAGCTTCGTAATGGATATGACAGAAGAATCCAGTGGCGACAGGTTTCGGGATACGACCGTTTGTAACGCGGTAATAATCTGCGCTGCGATGATCACTGGATCGACGGTTCGATGCGGATAAGCCGCATGACCGCCTTTTCCTGTTACCCGAATATCAAAAGCATCTGCCGCAGCGAGCATGGCTCCTTTCCTCAATCCGATCTGGCCTGCTGGCAGATCCGGCCATACATGAAGGGCAATGATTGCGTCCACATTCGGATTATGCAGTACTCCTTCTTCTATGAGATCTGTAGCACCGCCGCGCACTTCTTCTGCAGGCTGAAAAATAAACTTCACCGTCCCCTCAAGCTCATCCCTGTGCTCGCTTAGCGCAGCTGCCGTCCCCAGAAGAATCGCGGTGTGCACATCATGCCCGCAAGCGTGCATTACGCCTTCGCGAACGCTGGCATAAGGCAGTCCTGTCTTCTCTTCAATCGGAAGGGCGTCCATATCGGCGCGAATGCCAATGGTCCTGCCTTCCTTTCTGCCTTTTAGAAGTCCAACAACGCCAGTTCCCCCAACCCCTGTCTGGACTTCGAGTCCTGCTTCCTGCAGGAATTCAGCTACAAGCTTCGCGGTTTCGAATTCCTGATGGCCAAGTTCAGGATTTTCATGAATTTGACGTCGAAGCCGAATGGCTTCATCCTTCCACTTTTCAGCTGTACTACGAAAACTCATGATTTCGTCCTCCTTATTAATCTGGTCACTATTAATCGTTATATAAGTGGCACTGCACTTCCCGGTCTGGAGTGACAAGTCGCTTCAGGGGAATGACCTGTCGACATTTCTCCATCACATATGGGCAGCGGGTATGAAAGACACATCCTGGCGGAGGGGCAAGCGGAGAAGGAATTTCGCCGCTCAATACAACTCTTTCCCTTTTCACGCGAGGATCCGGAATAGGGACAGCAGACAACAGTGACTTGGTATACGGGTGCAGCGGATCGGTGAACAGCGTTTCCGCAGGGCCCTGCTCAACCATTTCACCCAAATACATCACGCCGATTCGGTCTGCAATATGACGTACAACGCTGAGATCATGCGCGATGAACAAGTATGAAATACCAAGTTCCTCCTGTACCTCTTCCAGCAGATTGATTACCTGGGATTGAATCGATACGTCCAGCGCGGATACCGGCTCATCGCAAATAATCAATTTAGGCCCGAGCGCGAGCGCCTTGGCTATACCCAGACGCTGACGTTGACCGCCTGAAAATTCGTGAGGAAACCGCTCATAGTGCTCTTCGTTAAATCCCACCTTGCGCAATAAAGACATTGCCTTGTCTTTTCGATCCTGCTTGTTCCCCTTCTTGTGTATGAGGAGCGGTTCTTCTATGGAATATCCGATTCGTTTACGAGGGTCCAAAGAGGTGTAAGGATCCTGAAAAACCATTTGCATATGCTGCCTGTAGCTTCGCAAATCTTTCTTGCTTAATGCCAAAATGTCCGTTCCTTCATAGATTGCTTCCCCGGACGTTGGCTCGACAAGCCTTAAAATGGAACGACCAAGTGTGCTTTTGCCACAACCGGACTCCCCTACCAGGCCAAACGTTTGGCCTGAGTGAATGTCAAAGGACACACCATTTACGGCTTTGACTTGTCCCGTGGTTCTGCCAAAAGAAGATCGGACGGGGAAATGCTTGTTCAAATTGTTGACCTGCAGCAGAGGCTTCGACTCAACCAATGATTTCGAGTTCATGCGTTTCCTCCTGAATCGTTGCTATTCCCGGGTACCAACAGCGAACGGAATGCTTATCGTCCATCCGTCTCAACGGAGGCGCGGATCGCTGACATTGTTCATCCGCGAAGGCGCATCTTGGCGCAAATCTACAGCCCGCTGGAATCTGATGCAGCCCAGGTACCGTGCCCTCGATGACATGGAGCTTGCTGTGTTGTTCGCCGTCAAGGCGTGGAATGGATTTCATTAGACCTGACGTATACGGATGGAGAGGTTCGAAAAATAAATCGTCCACGGCTGCTTCCTCCACGACCTGTCCAAGATACATCACCGCAACTCTTGAGCATGTTTCGGCCACTACGCCCAGGTCATGCGTAATCAGGATAACGCCAAGGCCTGTCTCCGACTGCAAACTGCTAATTAACTCCAGAATTTGGGCCTGTATCGTTACGTCCAGCGCAGTGGTCGGTTCGTCAGCGATAAGCAGCTTGGGGTTGCAGGCAAGAGCCATCGCAATCATGACACGCTGGCGCATCCCCCCTGAGATTTCATGCGGATGTTCATCCACTCTCTTCTCCGGAGAGGGTATTCCCGTCATTCGCAGCAAATCAACCGCTGCCTTGCGTGCCTGCTTTCCTTTCATCCCTTGATGAAGCTTCAGGCTCTCCGCGATTTGTTTGCCGATCGTCTGTACAGGATTGAGGGAAGACATCGGATCTTGAAAAATCATGGAGAGATCATTGCCACGAATCTGCTCCATTTGCCTTTTGGACAGGCTTAGAAGGTTGCTTCCTTCATAGAGAACTTCGCCTTCGTAAGTGACGAAATCTTCATCAAACAGTCGGAGAATGGATTCGGCTGTAACGCTCTTACCGCAACCGGACTCTCCCACAATGCCCAGCGTTTCGCCGGCAAGAACGTGAAAGGATACACCATCAACCGGGCGAATCGTTCCTTTTTCCGTTGAGATGGATACTTTCAGGTCCTTGACCTCAAGCAGCGGTTTTTTTTCCACGTTGTCTCCCCCTTTTTACCGGACTAACATGCGGATCGAGCAAGTCCCGAAGTCCATCACCGAAGAGATTGAGCCCAAGTACAACAAGTACAAGGAATATGCCGGGAAAGACGGTCATCCACCAAGCGTTATAGATCACGGTTTTTCCATCAAAAAGCATGTTACCCAGACTTGGTGAAGGGGAGGGTATACCTGCACCAAGGAAGCTTAACGAAGCCTCGGTTAGGATAGAGACCGCAAAAATAAATGTCGACTGGATAATAAGCGGTGATAGCGTATTAGGTGCCATGTGAATCCAGATGATCCTCCAGCCGCTAGCGCCCTGCGCATGTAAAGCTTCGATGTAAGTCAGCTCCCGAATGACAAGTGCTTTGGAGCGAATAATTCGAGCCATTGACGGAATGAAGATAATACTCAAGGCGATAATGACATTGCCCGGATTCGGACCCAGTGCAGCCATGATCGAGATAGCAAGCAATATGGATGGAAATGCAAACAAGCCATCACAGATGCGCATGAAAATATGATCCAATACGGAATAACTTGCGGATAACAGGCCGACAATCATGCCTATGAATGAAGCTATTGCGGTCACAGCGAAACCCACAGCAACGGAAATACGCAATCCATGAACTGCTCGTGTGAACACATCCCGGCCAAAGTTATCGGTCCCAAAAACATGCTGCCAGCTCGGTCCTTTCAGGCGATTTACCGGGTCAATCTGTAACGGACCGTATGGCGTAACAATAGGTCCGATCAGCACCAGGAGAAGAACTACCAGCAGAATGAACGCTCCCGTAGTTAATAATTGATTGTTCATGAAACGCCTGATTCTAATTCGCCGATTGTTTTCCCTTTGAAGCGTTGACGGTACAATGGTGGCTTCCGGATTGGTTATCACGTTGTCTCCACCTCCTGTTTATTTCTTGTTTAGCCGAACTCTCGGATCGACCAAGCCATATAACAAATCCACGATTAAATTGACGAACACATAGGCCACCGTAACCAAAAGAACCGAGCCTTGAATGACCGCATAATCCCTGCGGCTGATGGAGTTCACAATGAGCTGTCCTACGCCTGGAATGTTGAAGAGCGTCTCGATGACAGCAGCGCCGGTAACCAGTCCTCCGAACGATTCACCGATCACTGTCAGGATGGGAATAAAGGCAACACGAAGCGCATGGGTATACACGATCGTTTTTTCTTTGACCCCTTTTGCCTTGGCTGTTTTAATAAAATTGCCTGACATTACGTCAAGAATGGACGATCTGGTCATCCGAGTAATTAGCGCAGCCTGGATAATGCCCAGCACGATGCCAGGCAGCAGCAGATATTTGATATGCTGCCACAAGCCGTCGCTTAACGGCTGATAACCCGCAACGGGAAGCCATCTAAGTTTGACACTAAAGAGCATGACGAGCAGTGATCCCAGCAGAAAACTCGGAATGGAGATGCCCAGCATGGAAAAACCCATTACCGATTGGTCCACAATTGTACCTCTTCGCTTGACCGCAGTAATTCCAAGAATCAGCGCCACAGAAACGCCTATCACCTGTGCAATGATTGCGAGCGATAATGTGGGTGCCAAACGTTCCAAAAAAGCAGCCGTAACCGGTTTGTCGAGAAAGATGGATTCTCCCAAGTTCCCGGACAGCAGTCCGAGCATCCAAACGCCAAATTGTTCATAAATGGGTTTGTCCAACCCCAACTTGCTTCTTAACTCATCGATATCCGCTTTCGTGGCCTCTTCACCCAATAAAATGGCTGCGGGATCACCCGGTGTAATATGAATGATGGAAAAGACAACAACTGCCACCACGAACAAAACTGGTATCAATGACAATATCCGACGAACAATGTATCCACCCATGCGGGTCACCTCGCTCTCCTGCTCGAAAATGGGAAAGGCGTATTCCTGTGTAAGCGATGCTACGCCTTCCAATCCGCTATTCCTTGTTATTGGTTGTATTCCAGAATATCGGACCCAAAATATTTTGGAATCCGCTGATGTTTTTGGATAATGCCGTCACTTGTTTCGTATGTCCGATTTGGGAGAACGGAACTTCGGTCCAAACCAATTGCTGCAGTTCATCGATCAGTGGTCTGGCATCTTCTACAGAGGCTGACGTGCGGATCCCCTGAAGCAGCTCGCTAAGTTTCTCATTTTTAAGCAATCCAGGTCCGCCCCCCCAGAACGAATACTGGTAGAATGTTGGACGGAATGCATAGCTCATCGGGTATATATCCCATCCTGTACCTGTCCCGAGCTTTTCTTGAAGTGTCGGCCAGTCATACACATCCAGCTTGACCTTCACCCCGATCGACTCTAACTCCTGCTGCAGAACAACTGCTACGTTATATTGATCAACGTAATCACGTGTTGTAAAAATCTTGATCTCTTCACCGTTATAGCCTGCTTCCTGCAGCAATTGTTTCGCTTTCTCCGCGTTAGCCTGGCTGTAATGCTCCTTGCCCGCTTCCGAGTACCAGTTTGGATATTCCGGCAGTACCATTGAAGAGGTTTTTACATAAAATTGTGGATCGCGGAATGCCGAGGTTAGAATGTCATCCGCATTCTGTACGGCATTAACAGCCTGACGAAGCTTAATGTTCTTAAACAAACCTTCATTGCTGTTATAGAAATAACCAATCATTCCGCCTGGACTTAGAAACGTCTGCAGGTCCGGGTTACTGGCAATTTGCTGTTCGTTGTCTACAGAGATATTTAGGGCAATGTCATACTCTCCTGAAGTGATTCCCGCCAGTCTGGTTGATTCGTCCGTCACGAAGCGGAAATAGAGATCATCCACAAGAGCTTCCTTTTTGCCGCCCGCACCGTCACTTGGTTCTGTACGTGCAGTGTAATCGTCGAATTTTTTCAAATGAATGTACTGATCCTGCTTCCATTCCTCCAGCTGAAAAGGCCCCGTACCAATAAAGGAAGTGATTCCCTTGTCATCCGCTCCATCTACCACTTCCTTCGGATATATAGCTGCTGCCGGTATCGGATCAGCAAGAAGTTGCAGTGTTAGAAGAAATGGAGTTTTTAACTGCAATACGACGGTGTAGGGATCTATTTCCTTGGCCACTGCTCCCACAAAGTTCGCCTTGCCATGACTGGATAATTTAATCCACCGGTTCAAGGAGGCTACCACGTCCTCTGCCTGCAGTTCTTTTCCATTGTGGAACTTCACACCTTGGCGCAAATGAAATGTATAAGATAGTTGATCCTCACTGATCTCATACGACTCAGCCAGAAGCGGGATGACCTGTGCATCTTTGTCCAACGTTACCAGCTGCTCATAAATTTCCCGTGAGATATCCTTGACTGCTGTATTGGAAGAAACGTGAGCATCCAGGGTAACCGGTTGTGTCGGATAGCCGACATTTAATGTCCCCCCTGTCTTGACACTCTCTCCTGTTTGAGTTGACTGACTTCCCCCGGCTGACGAAGCCCCTTGTTTGCCTTCACTCTGTCCACCGGATGCGCAACCAGTCAGAATTATGAAAGCCAGGATAACAAATAAAGCGGGTTTGATATGGTTTTTCATTTTGTGGCTCCTCTCGCTCTCATGCAAAATGTTGATCCGATTTCACTCACAAAATGATATGCAAGTGTTCATGTCGGATTAGTGATATTTGGTGTTTTCAGGCTAAGGGAAAGAACGATTTTTGTAAAATAAGCAAATTTAAAGTGTTCATTCATTTTTTGTAAACTATGAAAAACGCGTGAAAGTATATACATCCGATTATTCCGATGCTAATATACTGCTTAAATTACATCCTTATTTTGGAAGGGGTAGCAGAATGACCACGTTAAACCGTTTAGACACCAAGCTGGTGGAGCATATCGAGAAAATAGAACATTATAAACAGATCCAAACCCTGCTTGCCTGGGATGCCCGCACAGGTGCACCCCAAAAAGGAGCTGCACTTGCAGCTCGCGCCAAAGCTACTTTAGCCGGGGAACTGTTTAGATTACAGACAGATCCTGATTTTGGATTACGATTGGAACAAGAAGGATATCAAGAGAATCTGGATGAATTAAGCAAACGAGTCATCAAAGAGCATTGGAGAACCTTTCATCGATGGAGTTCCATTCCAGGCGAGGAATATCAGGCGTTTGTACAGTATCAGGGACTTGCTAACGCAGCTTGGTTAGAGGCAAGAGCTGCCAATGATTTCTCCATATTTGCGCCTCATTTGAAACGAGTCTTTGATTTGAGTTTAAAATTTGCGACATACTGGGGGTACGAGCAGCATGCATATGACCCGCTGGTTCAGCAATTCGATCCCGATCTCGATACCGCAACCTTAAACCGCATTTTCGGCGAATTAAAATCCGCACTGTTACCACTGATCAAACGTGTCACTTCTTCCCCAAAACAACCGGATAGTTCAATTTTCACTCGGCCATTCCCTCTGGATCAGCAGAAGCAGCTGGGGATTGAACTTCTCAAAGCCATTCGTTACGATTTTGATGCCGGACAGTTTGGTTCCACGGTTCATCCTTTCAGTTCGGCCATTAATCCTCACGATGCCAGACTTGCAGCCAAGTTTGTGGATAATGACGTGCGTGTCTCACTATGGAGTGCTTTGCATGAAGGTGGACATTCTCTATACACGCAGCATATTAATCCCAAGCTGATCCACACTGGCCTTGGCATTTTCACTTCATACGGCATTCACGAATCCCAATCGATTTTTTATGAAAAATTCATCGGTCGCCACAAAGGATTCTGGCAAAAAAACTATCCCACTTTACAACGAATTCAACCTGAGACGTTTGGGCACGTGAACCTGGATGACTTTTATTTTGCCTTGAATGCAGTTAAGCCGACATTTAACCGTTTTGAATCCGATGAACTAACATACAATTTACATCTGATTATTCGTTATGAAATTGAACAGGCCATCATTGCAGGAGAAGTGGACTACGAAGACTTACCTGAAGCATGGAATGATAAATACGAGGAATACCTGGGAATCCGGCCACCTACCCACCTGGACGGCATTCTGCAGGATGGACATTGGAGCGCGGGCTTTGGTCTGTTTCCTTCCTATACACTCGGATTTGTATATGCAGCCCAGTTACATGAATCGATACGCCGCGATCATCCCGAATACGATCAATGGATTGAAACGGATAATATTGAATCCATAACCGGTTGGTTGACCAAACATGTTCATCAATATGGCAAATCACGGTCAGCGAATGAGCTGATCCAAGCCATCACAGGCAATGAAATTGACTCTGCACCGCTGATTCGGTACTTGACGGATAAGTACGAGCACCTATATGATCTGTAAATTTATGATTTCTAAAATTGGAATATAAACAGCAGTAACCCCAAGGTTAGTCCTTGGGGTTACTGCCACTCGTAAGTTAAATCAACTCAGGTTGAATGGACCTCGCTGCACAGACTCGTTTATGATTTCATCATACCGTTTACCTGCCCAAACGTATCAACTATCGAATTTATACATTTCCTGAATTATCCCAGGCCTCAGCGTTCAGCTCACTATTAATACTAACGGCCGCGAGCGCGCCCAACGAAGCTGCAGTGATTGCCTGATATATTTCCGATGCTGCATCTCCCGAACTGAAGACACCCGGTACAGACGTTTTGGCCAACTCATCTACCTTAATTGTCCCTGACTCCGTTACCTCACACCCCAGTGTCTGAGCCAGGTGCGAACCGATGACAAGCTTGGGTGCGAAGAAAATGCCTGTACACTCCACGGTATTTCCGTCCTCGAGCACAATCTGCCTAACCATTCCTTCCTCTGATTCAATGGATTGGATCGGCGTGTCCAATACAGACACCTGATGCTGCTTCAACTCCTCCCGCTGTTCCTCCGTCATTCCAGTTCCGTTCGTTAGTATGGTGAATCGGTTCGTCCAACCCGATATGACTTTGGCCATGTGTACGGCTTTATCCCCACTCACAATGATGCCAAGGGGTTGATCCCTCAACTCCCAGCCATCACAGTATGGGCATACAAAGGCACTCTTGCCATATACCGCGGACAATCCGGCAATGTCGAGAGGCTGGTCTTTTTTTCCGACTGCAAAAAGAAGCTTTCGGCCTCTTACGATCGTTCCTTCTACCGTTGTTACTTCAAATGAACCTTCCGTTCCTGTGACCGCAGCGGCTGTGCCCTCCATGATATGTACAGAAGGATAGGCGCGGATCTGCTCTTTGGCAATTTGGCGGAATTCACTAGGTGTTGCCCCGTCTCTTGTCAAGAAACCATGAGTTTCACGAGTTACCATATTACGAGGTCGTCCTTCATCAATAACAACAACCTCTTTTCTGGCTCTTCCGAGGACCAGTGCAGCATTCAGACCGGATGGTCCCCCGCCTATGATAATCACATCTACTGTTTTATTCATTTTAAACACCCTTTCCAGATACTTAAAGTCCTTAATTGATCCAAAAAAAGATTCTCTTCTTCACAGCCTATGGATTAAAACAGTAAACCCTGACAATAACAACCAGATAGGCTATAATAAAGAGAATGAAATTAAAATCAATTAAAGACCTTTGATATCTACAATAGACCCTTAATTTCAAAAATGCAAGTATAATTTTCTCACTTATTATGATATCTTTGTTTTTTTCATGAATTCTGTAGCACAGAAATTCAATTTTAACAATTAAAAAAAACCTTGTTTTTAAATTGTTCACAATCAATTGACAGTATTTTTAAACAAAAACGTGTTTTAATTCACATAGTAAACTAAATGCTATAATAAGGGCACGAGATATATAAGTATAGATATAGGAAGTGAGCATTTGAAAACACTGAATAAGGGGTCTCAACCCAAAATTGAACTAGAGTATAGCTCCATTCCGAAAGTATTCTTTGATACGATTAAAGTCGGAATCATCAAGTCCAATCTGATCGCCATGCTTGCCGGTTTGTGTCTGGCATTGTATGTATTTGATGCCTCATTCATAGCCAACATTGTGCCGATCATACTGTCCGTCATCGGCTCCTCCCTGATCATCGGGGCTGCTGGTGTGTTCAACAACTTGTACGACCGGGATATTGACGCGATTATGGAACGTACAAGAACACGTCCTACCGTTACGGGTCAAGTTGATACCAAGTCCGGACTGATTCTGGGGATCACGATTACGGTGGTCGGGGGCATTCTACTGTATATTGCTTCACCTTCAGCAGCCGTATTTGGTATCCTGGGATTGTTGCTTTATGTCTTCCCATATACCATGTGGACCAAACGTACAACAATATACAATACGGAAGTAGGCAGCTTGTCCGGTGCCGTTCCACCACTGATTGGTTGGGCAGCAATCTCACCGGAACTTGGACATTTTGAAATCTGGGCTTTAGTTGTTACCATGCTCTTGTGGCAAATGCCTCACTTCTACGGTATTGCCATCCGCAGATTTGACGAATATAAGGCAGCTGGTGTCCCAATGCTTCCTGTTGTCAAAGGAATCAGACGTACGTATATTCAAACGAATGTGTATCTGGTATTGTTATTGCTTTCCAGCTTTTTATTCTGGCCGCTTAGCCCGTTAGTGGCGATTGTTGCTTTCTTGGTCAGCTTGGCATGGCTCATTCTTAGCATGGCAACATTTGATCGTAACCAAACCAAGAAATGGTCACATAAAATGTTCATTTTCTCCATCAATCACATTACGATTGTATTCTTGGTGATCATCGCTTATTCCCTGATTGCACAGCTGCTCAGATAAAGAATTGCAGCAATCTTGAATACAAACAAGCCGTACAGACAAACTCTTGCAAAGAGTTAACTGTACGGCTTTTTATATGTTGTTAATCTAATCTTATCCCACTTTCACAGGCGCTTGTTCTCCCTGCCAGAGCAATTGCATTTCTTCACTGGTCGCAAGCAGCTCGCTCAAGCTTCCTTCGGCTTCAATACGGCCATCTTTTAATACGATAATATGATCTGCCTTGGAGAGTGCTGCTCGCCGGTGTGAAACGGCAATACATGTCACATGCTGCTCGTTGGATAACCCCTCCCACACCTGCTTCTCTGTCTCCACATCCAAGGCACTCGATAGATCATCGAAGATGTAGAGATCCGCTTCAGTCATTAGCATCCGTGCCGTGGCTGCACGCTGAATCTGTCCACCTGACAGCATAACCCCCCTTGGACCAACGGAGGTTTCCAATCCTTGATCGAGGTGTTCAATATCCTTTTTCATTACAGCCAGGCGAATGGCACGTGTGAGCGATTCACTTACTCTGCCCTTTTTGCCTTGCACAATATTCTCCTTCAATGTATCACTGAACAATCGAGGGACCTGGGGCGTGTAAGCCGCACGAGGAGGCATCAAGAATGTTGCTGGATCTACCTCTTCCCCGTTCCACCGAATACGCCCTTCCTGTTTTGGCAATAATCCAAGGAGCGTCCTCACCAGTGTAGATTTTCCCGATCCGATTCGTCCGGTAATCACAATAAATTGTCCACGTTTCAGTCGGAGGTTAATATTCTGAATTCCTTTTGAAGAATTAGGATAATGGTATGTCAGATTGCTGACTTCCAGCTCCCTAAGTTTATCGTTCTTTTCTCTCTGCTGTTCAACCGGTTCTGGCGGATCCTCATACAGATAGATCTCTCTTGATTCGATGATGCAATCCTCTTCACCAGGACGAAACAGCTTGCGCATGCGGTCAAAGGAAACCTTCAGTCGTTTATGCTGAAATACCATGTACCCGAATAAGGAAATGCTAAAGCCTATGTTCGCAAGATACGAGGTAAACAAGGCAAAGTCACCTACAGTGAATTGTCCGGTTCTCATTTCAGCTGCACACATCAGCAGGATTAATCCTGTACATATGCTGAGCACATGTTGATTCAGGGATCTCATCCACTGTTTGAACAGATTATCCCTTAGGGCTGCTTGACGACGATCCTCATTAAGTTGATTGAACCGGGCTGAAACATGCTGCTCGGCCTGCCCCAGTTTCAAAGCCTGCACTGCGCCAAACGTTTCCGCTATAAAACTTGTAATCCGCCCTGTCGCTTCCCGATTGGTCTGGGCATATTTACGTGCGCGATTGCCTGACAGATTGTTCAGCAGCGTAACGACAAGTAATGGCATGACGGCGACCAGTGTGATTTTCCAGTTGATATTTGCCATAATGACGATGGATACAATTGCAAACACGAGCCTTCCCCAGAAGTCTACCCAGGACTCAGCATACTCGACAACTTCGTCCACATCATCACGAAAGCGACTCATCGCTTCTCCAGGTGAAGCGGGAAGATTACGTCCAGGCCAGCGCATAATGCCTGCCAGCATATTGGTACGAAGAATGGCCTGAATGTGAAAGACATATGTAATCCACGCATAGAAAGCGGCAAAGAACGTGCCTACTCTGGCTACTCTTACTAGCGCAATGAATATTAGCGGAACAGCCAGCCATAAGTAATCACTGGAGCCAATCGTTACCCGGTCAAAAAACCACTGCATCCCAATACCAATAGCTAATGGCAAGGAATGAAACAAGCACCACAACAAACCGTTAATGATGAATAATACCGTTCTAAATCGAAACAGCCGTCCAATAAATCCTGCCACATTCATGCAAGTTCCTCCTCTCTGCCCGTCATTCGCAGCCGTGCATAATGAGAATTCGGATTGTTCGCCAGGTCTTCCCTCGCACCGAATTCCAATATCCGGCCATCCCCCAATACCATAATCTGATCTACCTGTTCAAGCGTAGCCAGACGATGAGCAATAATAATTCCCGTACATTGCTGCATCAACTGGTTGACAGCCGACTGGAGCAAGTGTTCCGTAGCCGCATCCAGACGTGAGGAGGGTTCATCCAGAATGACCAAACTCGGCTCGGTCAGAAACACCCGGGTTAAAGCAAATAATTGCGCTTCCCCAGCGGACAAGGATGAACCACCCGCTGTCAAATGGGTATCCAGCCCATTTGGCTGGGTATCAATCCATTGACGCAGACCCAGTCGATCCGTCGTTTCCAGGATCATGTCATCGGGTACCTCCTGATTGAACAGTGTCAGGTTATCCCGAAGTGTACCATCGAACAGCTGAACATCCTGTGTAACCATGCCCACCCGTCTGTACAGTGCCTTCAAGCTGAGCTTGGAAATATCCATACCACCAACGCGGATAACCCCCTGGTCCAGATTATATAAACGAAGCAGCACCCGGCTCAGGCTAGACTTTCCACTGCCTGTTCGACCAATAATTCCAAGCCTCTGACCAGGCTCAATCTTAAAATGAATATCCTGTAACACAGGCTTATCAGTGTTATAGCTGAAGTGTACATGATCAAATTCAAGACCAAGCGCTCCATTCGGAAGCTGTTCCTGGTCTCCGTCTTTGATTTCACTGCTCAGAGCCAGCAGTTCCCTGGAACGAAGCATGCCGGATTTCGCTTTTTGAAACTCCTGCACCTGATCCCCCAGCATCTCAATCGGATCATTCAGCATCTGGGTATATTGATAGATCAGAAACAAGGTTCCGATGCTAATCGCCCCTTGCATAAAATAATGAACGCCCAACAAGAGAACCACTGTAACAGCAATGGCGAATAAAATGACGGTGGTATTCCACGGAATTACGCGGAGCATCCAGGCTCTCCGTCCTTTCAGGAATACCGTGCGCATTAATTTGTAGAAACGGCTCATGACATACGGCACGTGCCCGTTCGCCTGTACATCTTCAATTCCGGCAATCCGTTCTTCGATCATGCCGAACAGGGATGCACTTGCTTCTCGCTCATTTTTGGAGGATTGTACGCCCAAATTACGGATAAATACCATAAATAAAATCGATAATAACGTAAACACGGTCATGACGATTGCAATAGGTACATTCACCGTGAACATAAATCCGAGTATGCCGGCAAGCAATACAAAACTCCCGATAACCTGAACAATAAACATGGCGAAAAAGTTGGAAATGCTCGTTACATCTCCATCGACACGTTCAATCATCTCCCCGGGTGTTTTTACATTGTGAAAACGCATATCCAGCTGCAGACAATGTTTAAGCAGATCTCCCCGCAGCTGATTGGTTGCACGCCAAGACACATCATTGCCAAAATAACTGACTGCCACCGTAATCAACTGATTACATACAGCTACGACCAGAAAGAGGCCAGCGAGCTGAATCAGATTTGTGAGCATTCCACCGCTAGCGGCTGTATCAATAAACCGCTGGATGATCTGCGGATTCAGCAGCTGCAAGCCGGTAGAAGTCAGCAGCATTACCACCAGCAGTGCGAGTCGCCCTTTTACAGGCTTCAGATAACGGAAGAGCCAGGTCATGGATCTTTTTTCTTGTTTGGGCATGCTGCCCACCCCTTTACGTCTATTTAAATTCCTTTTCCATGAACTTCATTATGCCTTTCATGTCGTATAGCTAAGACGAATCATGCAGAACATCATGAAATACCATCTCTTGCACCCAAACATCATATTTGACTTGTGGTTTTACCATCTTGTATTCTCCCAACCCTTCTGGCAATCTTCCCGGAACCTTTGTACCCATTGTTCGGATATCTCATCTGCGATAGGGTCAAAAGCCGGGGGCGCAACGGTAACGTCAGCAGACGAAACATCCAAGTACTCCAGTACCTTCCGGACGGTCCCCTCGTAATTTTGTACGAAATCCTCGTATACAATCGTCAAAGGGACGATGCCCGACTCCGAAAGGAAATCTTCGATGGCAGCTTCACACATACTGCTCTCAACAAGCAAATGTTTAATGGCATCAAAACGGTATTGATCTGCAATATCTTTCTCTTCAGCCTGAGCACCATGCTGACGATGCCACTCACCTGAAACAATGGCCCGCCACCAGGAGACAGCCAACCTCACTTTGTTTCGGCGTGTCATGTAAATATGCTTCGTGCAGTTGGGGAAACCTGTACTCCATACTTCCGCCCTCAGCGTTTCGGATGGCAGCTGATACAGTTGGCGAATGGCATCGATCCAACGCTGTTCAAAATTAATTTTGATGCCAAATACCCCATTAGGTGTTGTACCCATCTCCCAGATTTGCTCCAGATCTGCACGCTTCAATGTTTCCGGACTCTTCTGCTGGAAATGCAGCCATTCACCAGGTTTACCTGCAACGCCTGTTGAACCTAAAGCTTCACCAAGCAGTGTACTGCCTGTGCGTTGGGAAAACCAAATCGTATAGCTTTGAGAAGGTTTATTCATTCCTTTACCAACTTTCTTCCCTTAGGATATAAAATGAATTGAAGCCCAGACCTACAAGATCTCCTTTCCATGTGAACCGATTGGTGGGATGCATGCAAAAAAGCCATAGATGAACTAATGTTCATCTACAGCTTTGTATCAACAAGAGAAACATATGAAATCAAAATCGTTTCCGGATTTCTCCTCTGCATCGCAATAATGAATAGTGTCCACGACAGGGGCTGCACAAGCACGACTGTCTACACACTGACATTCATCCTAAGATCGTAGCTATGCTCATGCTTATTCAGTTATTGAATGTATATCCCATATTGGCATGAACATATTAATCTACCCACCCGTTACACATATTTGTTGTTTATTGTATTCGCTCCACCACATTACGTCAAGAACATTTTGTCTGAATTGTTATTTCCTACATGTTGATCATCATATGAGGTAAGCTTAACGATCGTATCCCAGATTAGGAATTGTTCTGTAGGCAAACTTCATTTGATTGACCTTCCATACACCTTCACGGTATACAAGTTCAATGTTTCGATCATAGACGTAGTGTGATTCACCTGTTAGCGTATTCCCAAGAACGAACGATTGAGATAATGTTCCTGTTGTAGAACTTGTATAATAAACGGAGTTCTCAGGAACATCATACTGAATCCATTCATTTTGCAGCTCCTGCCCTCCAAGAATGGAACCGATCAACTTCTCTGTAAAATAGGGTTTGAAATACGTCTGTATATGTTTAATCTCAGACAGCTTGGACGTTTCGTTCAATTTTTCCGACAATAAAATTAACCTGGCTTGGCTTATTTTCAGAGAATCGGTTATTCGGGATTCATCACTCTGGACATGCACAACCACCGTCTGACCATTTGACCTTATTGTAGCCTGCTTGTTCTCACTATCCCAGGTCAGCTTGGCTCCAAAAACCTGACTGACAAATTTCAAGGGCACATACGTCACGCCTCCAATTAATAACACGGGCGAATCCAACGGTATTATCGTGTCATTTACGCGTGCATTTTTGAAATTAACAGCCAGCAAAATCTCTTTCTCTTTTGTGTTAATCTGTATATATCTATCTTCCGAATACCACTTTATATCTCCCCCTAGATTGCTGGATACAACTCTTAAAGGGATTAGAACCCGATTATTGGACAGTACTCCATCCTCAACCTCTACTATAGCTTCTTCTTCTTCAGCAAAGGCCGGTGCATTAAATGAGGCAATCATCAAGATCGCCAGCAAGGATAAAGCCCATTTTTTTAATTTCATGTGACATCCTCCCATGGAACAAATGACGTAACCATTCTTTCTCGAATAGTTAACGTTATTTGACCATTGAAAGTTGGCACTTCACATAAAAAAACGCTGGAATGGTTACCAACGTTATAGCTATGTTTTACATGGATTGACTGCTATCTGTAATGCCATTTACTTGTTTATCGTTCTTGTCATAAGCGAAAAACCTTCCACACGTTCTTCTTTTTTATTCAAATTGGAATGGATATAGAACATCAACAGCGCTGCAAAGGACGACATGGTTCCCAAAAAGATGACTGGCACGATCCCCCACCAATCATAGACATTTCCAAACATCAGAGGACCAATCATTCGGCCAATATTCGCAAATCCACCTGCAAGCCCCATGTAAAAAGGTGCGTTCACCCCCGTTCGCTCGGACAGGAATGTAGGAATGGTGGGTAGTAACATCATTTCTCCAATGGTAGCAAGAATCATGCCCAGCACCAGGTAAATGTAATGCTCGTGAAAAAACAAAATGAAAGTAAACGCCGAAACTGAGAACAAAGCACTCACAAACATCTGCCTGACGATACTTGGCGCAAATCGCTGCTTGATCCATGAAGTAAAAGGCTGCCCCAGCAAGATAACCAATCCATTGATCGTCCAGAGCAAACTGTAAAACTTGAGGTCCATTCCCTGCTCATTAATATACGGAGCAATGCCCGTAGACCATAGTGAGAATGAAATCCAGAAGAACATGGCTCCCAATGAGAGAAATAGATAAATGCTTACATTTTTCAGCAAATTATTTCGATTCGCAGGCATATCGTTGAATGCCGTTTCGTTTTTCCCTTCTATTATATGTTGGTCAGATCCATGTTCTGAATTCATTGATTTATACGAATCTAACTGGCTTGGCAGACGCATGAACAGCAATAGAAAGACAGCAAATAATAAAGTGGTTGTTCCCGTAAATAGATATGTCAGCGTAAAGGAGATCGACGCAATCAATCCGCCAACCATCGCGCCGATCGACAGGCCGAAATTGTTACAAACATACATCAGATTGTAGAGTGTTCTGCGATGCTCTTTCCAGCGAAAACCCACATAAGCATTCAATGAAGGCAGAGCAATCCCGTTTACGAATCCAAGCACGCAAATGAAAACAATATACGCGGGCCAACTGTCGATCATGGCTATTGAAAATAACATAGTGGCGGAAATCAGGAAAGATCCGGTAATCAGAACCTTCGGACCCAAACGATAATATAGATTCCCCCCTACCAGTTCCCCGAAAACACTGCACAGTGCTTGATAAAGAACGATTAACCCAGCTTCTCCATACGATCTCCCCATTACGTTGTGCACATACAATGTAGTCAATGGCCACATGATGGCCTTGCCCGTAGAATTTACGAAGCTCGCGGCGATAAATAGCAGCGCATCCTTGGGATAGTTCCGAAGATGCTTTAACTGGTTCCAAGACGATAGCTTGGAAATTAACGTTCTGTTCATGTTCCCTCTTCTCTATGCGCTGGTCCTGCGAGGATCCATTGCATCACGAATACCATCACCGATAAAATTGATGGATAATACCGACAGAATAATGATCAGTCCTGGTGGAATCCATAGCCAAGGCTGACTCGTCAGAGCCGTAATGGATTGTGCCGCATTGAGCATATTACCCCAGCTGGCGGTTGGCGGCTGAACACCCATTCCCAAAAAACTCAACGAAGATTCAGACAGGATGGCGGCCGCAGCACCAAATGTGGCATTGACCAAGATTGGCCCCAGAGCATTCGGCAAAATATGTCCAAAAATCAGGCGGAAAGAACCGAATCCCAGCGCCTGTCCTGCCTTTACAAACTCCGTTTGCCGAAGAGTTAGTACGCTGCCCCTTACCAGGCGGGCAACCGCAGGCCAACCCAGCAGGGCCAGTACGATGATAATGTTGGACAACCCTGTGCCAAGTACGGTTACCAGCACGAGAATCACCATCAAGCTTGGAAAAGACATAAACACATCGATGATACGATTAATTAACATATCTACCCATCCACCGACATAGCCGGCAACGGCCCCAACAACGGTTCCTACACATACGTAGAGCAAAACTGTAACTACACCTACGGCAAGAGATACTCGCGTCGCATAGATTAGTCTGCTCAAAACATCCCGCCCCACCTGATCCGTACCCAGCCAATGTTGACTGGAAGGCGAAGCGGCAAAGGCACCCGTAATTTCATTGGGATCATAAGGAGCAATCCATGGTGCCAACACACTGACCAGGATTAGAAATCCAAGTACGATCAGCCCGGCTACCGCAAGCTTGTGTTGGGCAAAGCGCTGACCGATCATTTTCCAATAACTTTCACGTTCAAAACCTGGCGTAATGGTTGCCCCAGAACCCGCAACCAGGTCAGGAGAAGCAGCTGTACCAGACTCCAGTTTTAGCGATGGCATAATGCGCGCTCCTTTCATTAGCTGTATTTAATTCGAGGATCCACAACTGCATACATCAGATCAGACCACAGATTGGCAGCCAGTACAGATAGGGCTGCAAGCATGTTTACACCCATAAGTAACGGAAAGTCACGTGAAAAGATGGCCTGAATCGTCAATTGTCCCATACCGTTCCATTGAAAGATGCTTTCCGTAATAACAGCCCCCCCAATTAAGACTGGTATATCAAGGCCAGCAATCGTAATCAGTGGGATAAGTGCATTTTTCAACGCATGCTTATGAATCACAATAAACTCTCTGACTCCCTTGGCTCTTGCGGTTCGCAGATACTCTTGTCCAAGCACTTCAATAACACTCGCACGAACATAACGAATCATGCCGCCAGAGATGGAAGTTCCAAGCGTTATTGTAGGCAGGATCAAGTGGATCAGGGTATCCACAATTCCAGTGTCCCCCCCCATCGTGCTCATGCCTCCTGTCGGAAGTACACCCAAAAGAACGCCGAAGATATATATGAGGCCCAAGCCCAGAAAAAAATTCGGAATGGAAACACCCAGTAATGAAGAGGTTGACATCAAATAATCAAACTTGGAGCCCGATCTCACAGCACAGTAAATACCAATGGGGATGGCAATCAGATACCCAAACAAAATCGATGCTCCGACCAGCAGTAAAGTGGGTCCTATTCGTTCGGCGATAAGACTGGTCACAGGTTGGAAGGAACTGAACGAATGTCCCAGATCACCCTGCACCAAATTCACAAGCCATTTCCAGTACCGGATCACAAAGGGGTCATTTAACCCCAGGGCTTCTCTCCTTAGTTGCTTGTCCTCTTCACTCACATCCGGATTCACATACATGTCCACTGGATCTCCTGGAGCCAGATTAATCAGAACAAAATTTAGAAATGTTACTCCAAACAGTACCGGAATGGCGATTAATAGTCTCCGAAGTACATAATTCAACATAAAAGGCCCCCTCTCTCCATACGTGATTAAAATGTTTATCCAAGCGGATTATGGCAAGCATACAAGTGCCCTGTGCGGAATGTTTCCTCGGTGAGGAGTGGCTCCTCCTGCTTACATTTGGTACTGGCGAGCGGACACCGGGTATGGAAACGACAGCCTTGCGGAGGCGATGCAGGACTTGGTACATCCCCTTCGAGAACTATTCGCTCCTTATTTCTCAAATGGGGGTTCGGAATGGGATAAGCATCAAGCAATGCTCGGGTATAAGGATGTCTTGGTGTGGAAAACAAGTTTTGAGCCGGACCGAGTTCCACCACTTTACCGAGATACATTACGGCAATGCGATTACTCATGTACTTAACGGAGCCAAGGCCGTGACCAATAAACAGGTACGTTAAATTGAACTCCCGCTGTAACTCTTTAAGCAGATTCAGAATTTGAGCCTGGATGGAAACATCCAGTGCCGAAACGGGCTCATCACATATAATGAGCTTGGGCTTTAACGCTACCGCCCGTGCGATCCCGATACGCTGACGCTGACCTCCAGAAAACTCATGCGGATATTTCCCTAAACTTTGGGCTGATAATCCCACAATCTCCATTAACTGTGCAGCTTGTTGCAAAGCATCAGCTTCTGACATGCCTCTTAATACGTGAAGAGGTTCCGTAATGAGATCAACTATCCGCTTTCTGGGATTCAACGATGAATAGGGATCCTGGAATATCATTTGGATGTCCCTGCGTAACGTTCTCATCTCTGTGTTGGACACTTGGGTCAGATCTTTTCCCTCAAACAGCACTTTGCCTGAAGTAACTTCCTCCAGACCAATAATGCTGCGCCCAAGTGTCGACTTGCCACAGCCTGATTCCCCAACCAAGCCAACCGTTTCTCCGGGGTAGACCTTCAGGTTTATTCCATCTACTGCTTTGATCTCACCAACTGTTTTGGAGAATATCCCCTTTTGAATAGGATAATGCTTATGAATCTCTTCAAGCCGCAGTAACGGTTCATCCGCGATTTCATCTATTGGCATCCGCATCGTTGACATCGTATCTCCCCCTTTTCATGTAGGTTCAAGTTTTCACGCCGGAAACCAGCAGCGTACTTTGTGCGCTTCGCGAATCTCTGTCAATGGCGGAGGTGTATGACATTGGGCTGTTGCCCTGCTGCAGCGATCCTTGAATCTGCAGCCACAGGGCATGGATTGAAGTGAAGGAACAGCACCGGGGATGGAACGCAGTTCGGTGTCTTCAATTTCGATATGAGGAATGGATTCCATAAGTCCGATGGTATACGGATGTTCGGGATGATCAAAAAGCTCATACACTTCTGCCTCCTCAACGACCTGGCCTGCATACATTACAATAATGCGATCTGCCATTTCGGCCACTACACCAAGGTCGTGGGTGATTAACATAATTGAAGTCCCCGTTTCCTCCCGAATTTGCTTCATTAAACTCAGAATCTGGGCCTGTATCGTTACATCGAGTGCTGTCGTCGGCTCATCAGCAATAAGAAGTTTCGGCCTGCATGCCAGTGCCATGGCAATCATGACACGCTGCTTCATTCCACCGGATAACGTATGGGGATATTGGCCAAGCAGCTGTTCTGCCCTTGGAAAACCCACCTGTTTTAACAGGGAAACCGCATACTGTTTCGCTTCTTTTGCCCTCATCCCCAGATGCAGTCGAATGGTCTCCGTCAACTGATTGCCGATGGTAAATACCGGATTGAGGGAAGACATCGGATCCTGAAAAATCATGGAGATCTCTTTGCCGCGAAGTTTGACGAGTTCTTGTTCAGGAAGCTCAGCCAGATCCTTTCCATCAAATCGTATGGAACCACTGCTGATATAACCACTACGTCCAAGCAAACGCAGGATGGATAACGAGGTGACACTCTTACCGCATCCTGATTCTCCTACAATACAGAGTGTCTCTCCTGCTTTTAACGAGAAGCTCACATCATCCACCGATGTCACTTCACCTTGACGGGTACGGAAATTGGTCCTCAGATGACGAATTTCAAGCAAATCATTCATACCTGTTCCTCCGATTTAATTTATTTGCGCTCCCACTGGTTAACGTCATAATGCATACCATCCACTACGCCACCTCTCCCAGCTATCTGCCGTGAGATCGCGATCAGATTAAATTCGGAGTATACCGTTATCAACGGTACGTCTTCCTGAATCATATTTTGCAGCTTGTTGTAGATCTCTTCACGCTTGGCTGAATCTGTCTCTGCCATACCGGCATCGAATAATTCATCCACATCAGGATTGTTGTAACGCATATCGTTAAGTGCTGCCGTGGAGCGATATACGGTTGCTGGGCCATCAGGGTCCATGATGCTGCCAAAGCTGCTTAGCACAAGATCAAATTCACCTGCAACCAGCTTGGATACCGTCGTCGGGAAATCATAGTTAACCTGATTCACCTGGAGTCCGATAGCTTGAAAATTTTGCTGAATGATATTGCCTGCCATCTCTCGTGTGCGGTCACCGGTAGGGACAATCAACTCAATCGGGCGCTTCATATCGAACCCTGATTCTGCGAGCATTTGTTTGGCTTTCTCAGGATCATAGGCATAACTGATAATATTGTCATCATGATACGGATGACTGTTGGCATACGGCCCATCCTGCAATTCACCTGTGCCAGGCATCAGCTGTTCGACAATCATCTGCCGGTTAATTGCATAGGCCAGTGCTTGTCTTACTTTCTTGTCCTGAAAGCGTTCCGTATTAATCTCAATCGAGTTATATCTTCGGGTCTGTTCTTCCTTGGTCGTTAATCCCTGAATGGATTTTACGGTCTGCCATTCGGAAGCTGGAATATTCCCAACCCCTTGTGCCGCATTCATGTCCAGCTCTCCTGATTGTAGCTGTGCAACCATATTGGAGGCAGGCATGATTTTGATAAATACCTTATCAATCTTCGGGGCTCCCCGGTAATATTCCGGATTGGCAGCGAGCTCAACATAGGATTTATTCTCATATTTCACAAAAGTATATGGACCTGAAGTTACATTGGGGCTTCGCCAGAATGGGTTCTGGTTCAGTTCAGCAGGATTAACATTTTGCAGCACATGTTTGGGGACAATCAATACATCGGAGAAGCGTTCATAGACCAGATTGGGATCCACCGGCGTTTTGGTTCGAATCTCAAGATGTTTATCATCGATCACCTTGATTGAGTCCAGTCCATCAGAACCTTCGGGAAGTGTTCCTTTGTCATTCAATCCGTCCAGGGAGTATATGGCGCTGCGTTGTGTCGTAATCGTTTGGGGATTGGCGATCAGGTTGATCGTAAATTCAATATCCTCTGCAGTAATAGGTGTACCATCTGTCCAGTTCGCATCCGGATGAATTGCAATGCGGAACGTTTGGTTATCATCCGTCTCAAAGGATTCTGCAAGCTGCATTTCGAATTGAAGTGGGCCTGTTGTCTTGATCAGACTATCGAAGAAATATCGGTAGGTGAATACAGCACCGCTTGATCCACTTCCGTCCGAATCGATCGGATTAAACATTAGAGGCGGGTTCGTAATGCCAATAGTCAACTGATTTGCCTGAATATTGTTACCATTAGCCGCACTAGCCGATGTCCCTGAGCCTTGTCCTGCTGAACCGCAACCCGTGATAAGCATTATGGCGAACATTGGAAACAACAATGTCCTCTTTAAGCATGTTTTTTTCATATAAACAATTCCCCCCTTATGTTTTAAATCACCATTCTTCTGTAACCTAAATGTTCATTCAAGGTTAGAATGCTGCTTCAGCAGTCTCTGCCACATTCATGTCCATTCTGCGCTTCACAGCAAGCAAGCTTACAAACTCAAATGCAATATTTGCTGCATTTAGTGCTGTGACATCGCTTGGGTCGCGATCCGGTAGCACCTCCACCAAATCAAATCCGATAAAATCAATACCTGCCAAACCCCGAAGCATTTTCTGTGCTTCGTAGGTCGTAAAGCCACCAACCTCCGGTGTCCCTGTTCCAGGTGCATAAACCGGGTCCAGAAAATCAATGTCAAAGGTTAGAAATACCGGACGATCTCCCACACGCTCCTTAACCTTTTGACACAATTCAGGGATGGTAAGCTCCCTCACATCGTCGGTTGTCATCACTTCAAACCCCATAGCTCGTGCCTCATCCAGAGCTCCAGCACGATAGGTTGTTCCTCGCATACCCATTTGAATGGAGTGATGCGGATCAATAAGTCCTTCATCGACGGCGTAACTGAAAACCGCTCCATGGGACCACATTCGTTCAGGATCTTTGGCACGTCCTGTATCCGAATGGGAATCATAATGTACAAGACATACCGGACCATATTTGCGAGCAGCCGCCCTTAGATGCGGTAGAGATATGGAGTGGTCACCGCCCAATAGAACAGGAACGACTCCCGCCTCAAATACCGGTGTTAATTGTTCTTCAATCGCTTGATAGGATTGTTCAATATATCCCGGATGTACGAGAAGGTCGCCGAAATCGATGCCTGATAAGAATTCAGAAATATCGATCTGGTGAACAGGGGATATTGGCCGAATTCGCTGTGACATCGCGCGAATGGAAGCTGGACCGAAACGAGCACCAATGCCGTAGCTTACACCTGTATCAAAGGGGACCCCTATGACTGCAAAATCAACATCTTCCAGTGTTTGTACATTTGGCAAATGCATAAAAGTATGGATGCCGGAATAAAGCGGCTTCCCCATGTCGATCTGTGGACGATATTTCATGTTTGATCTCTCCCTTTGTTTAATAGTTCAGGTTCAAAAAACACAAAAAGAGGCCGCTTATGAATAAGCGGCCTCTTTGCCATAGACAGCGATCCTCCAGATAGAGGATGCTGTTTGTATGCAGTTGTGTAATGCCAATTATAGAAACAGCTATAATTAATGTCAATATATTTGACACAAATTCTCGAATAAAAGATTTTACACGGCAATGACGTTACGTTATATCACTCGCTCTGTTGACTTTTGTCGGGATGTATTATATAAATTAACATTAATCAGGCATGTACAACCAGTTCATACACGAAGGTATTGCTCAATTCCGACTTCGAGGTGATGGGTAAATTATGAAACCAAGATTATTGCATGTTCATGATATCCCGACTACAAAATGTCGAGTTGATGTCAAATTCAACGAATTAGGTTATCGGGTTGAGTCAATTGAGGCTGAATGTATGAGTCAACTTACAAAGAGCAGGTTTGAAATGATTATTTTGGATGTTCCCGCATGTCGACTGAAGAAATGGCTCTATACTGCCAGCAACTTGTTCTCATTCCCCATCCTTTGGTGGTGTGACGAACGCAAACCTGCCACTACCGCTCCTCATGAGAAGCTCGACGGTGTATTATGTTCTGGGATGAATGACAATGAACTTCAATGGTCTTTGTTGATTGGTCTTAAAAATTACCAAACCCGTGTTCATTTGGAACGGGAATATCGTTTCTTATCCACCAAACTGGAAGAAATCAAACGAGTGGAGTGTGCCAAAATATCCCTTAGCAAGCAGAAAAACATCAGTGAAACCAAAGCCTATGAGTGGATGCGCACACAGGCCATGAACGAACGAAAGAAACTGGTTGACATTGCAGAAGCCGTGTTAACTGAAAATAAATAATCATAAATATCATTAAGAAACCCTGCCTGTTGAACGGGCAAGGTTTCTTTTTCATGTGTTATATTAACCAGTAATACTGCCAACCAGCGCTCCCTTGGTACTTCGACGATACAGGGCAAGCAATGTAATAAATTCGGCTACGATTGAAGCTGCGTTAAGAGCAGTAACACGTGTGGGATCACGATCAGGCAACACCTCTACCAGATCACATCCGATAAGACGAATTCCTCCAAGACCTCGGATCATCTGAATTGCTTCATACGTTGTGAATCCTCCTACTTCTGGCGTGCCTGTCCCCGGAGCGAACACGGGGTCCAGAAAGTCAATATCGAAGGTCAGGAATACGGGCGTATCACCCACACGGTCCTTGACTCGCTGGCACAACAACTCGGGACCAAGCTTTTTGACATCATCTGTTGTGAGCAGATCGAATCCAAGTTCCCTGGTTTCTTCATAATGTGTCAAACTGGAATGTCCCCTCATCCCCATCTGAATCGAGGTTTCAGCATTGATCCAGCCTTCTTTTACCCCATGATAAAACATATTTCCGTGTGAATATTTGCGAATCTCGTCCATGGGCTCCCACGCATCGGAATGAGAATCGAAATGCACAAGGCTGATCGGGCCATACTGCTCTGCTGCTGCTTTTATGTGAGGATAAGATATGGAGTGATCTCCACCCAAAATGATAGGCACGATTCCACTTGCATAAATGGGTGCTAACTGCTGCTGCACCGTTTCATACGTCTGTTCAATGTATCCTGGATATATGGATAGATCACCATAATCAATGCCTGATAAGTATTCACTACTATCAATGCCTTGAGCAGGGTTGGTTGTTCTGATCCGCTGTGACATTTCCCTTATTGCCGACGGTCCAAATCGGGTGCCTACCGCATATCCGGCCCCTGTATCAAATGGATTGCCGATAATGGCATAATCAACGTTCTCCAATGTCTGAATATGGGGTAAATGCATGAACGTGCGTACCCCTGCAAAGGCTGGTTTTCCTCTTTCCAATAAGGGACGATACATGAGCAACACTCCTTTGTTTTTTTGCATACAAAAACAAAAAAACCGCTCCCTTATCCATGATAAGTTAGCGGCTCTATTGCCGATCAAGTGCCGATTCGTTCAGAAATGACACTTGAATATATGCATTTGTTATGGGTGTAATATAGCAAATTATGTTATCAGCGTCAACCTTTTCTTTTACGAGGTCAATGATGGATTTGTTTCTTGTGATAATACCTCTCCATCACTTGCATGATGGACTCGCTCTTTATAGGTTTGCTTACATAATCATCCATGCCCGCCTTCAAGCATTTATCCCTATCGCCTCGGACGGCATTTGCCGTAACCGCAACAATGTATGGACATGCTTCCGGGTCCGAAAGTTCCTTAATCGCTCTGGTTGCTTCAAATCCGTCAAGCCGCGGCATATGCACATCCATAAAAACAATATCGTATGCATTACGTTTGACCTTCTCAACAGCCTCCACACCATCTGCCACACGATCTACAAAATGCCCCTTTTTCTCAACCATCCGGCTAAGGACAAGCAAATTAACCTCATTGTCTTCCGCAATCAGAATGCGCAGAGGTGTACTTCTGTTCTTTTTCTGCTGTTCATCAAACTGGTTGCTACCTTCATCATTATTTAATTTGAAGGAAGCCGTAAATATAAAGGTTGTACCTGGTTCATCCGATTCCTCGATCCAGATATCGCCCCGCATGAGCTCTACCAGCTTCTT
Source organism: Paenibacillus sp. PvP094 (assembly GCF_040546835.1). Classification (NCBI taxonomy): domain Bacteria; kingdom Bacillati; phylum Bacillota; class Bacilli; order Caryophanales; family Paenibacillaceae; genus Paenibacillus; species Paenibacillus sp. PvP094. The sequence continues at coordinate 5,839,154 of NZ_JBEPOM010000001.1, forward strand.
ACTAATGGCTAACCCCAGACCAGTCCCTTGAGGTTTACGGGTCATAAAGTTTTCTAACTGATAGAACGGCTCAAACAATTGTTGTCTTTTCTCAGCAGGTATCCCTATGCCCGAATCCTTCACCTTAAAATGCAGAAGGATGTTATTGCTGCACTGCTCCTTAACTCCGACTTCAATTGCCACACTGCCTTCTGGCGTAAATTTGACCGCATTGCCGATAATGTTGGTAAGTACTTGTTTCAAACGGTAAGCATCGCCATAGAGCGGAGTCGGTATGGCCTCATCCAGACATAAACGAATATCCAGCTCCTTTTCACGAGCCAGTGGTTTCACAATTTGCACGGTCTCTGTCACGATTTCCCCAACATCAAAAGGATCATCTACCAGATCCGTTTTACCTGACTCTATTTTCGAGAAATCCAGGATATCATTAATGATGGCCAGCAAGGAATCTCCACTCTTCTGAATAATTTGAATATATTCCTTTTGCTCCTCACTAAGTCCCGGCGTATCCAGAAGCAGGTCTGTCATCCCGATAACACCGTTCATGGGTGTGCGAATTTCATGGCTCATCATTGCCAAAAATTCACTTTTGGCCTTGTTCATTCTCTCGGCCGTCTCTTTGGCCACAAGCAGCTTCTTCTGTTCCGTAATATCCTTCGCAATCAGATAGAATCCGACATTGGTCTTGTTGATGATGATCGGAGCAAGTGTAGCCAACACTTCTGTCTCACTGCCATCCGTGTGACGAACGGCGTTAATTTCCTTCTCAGCCAATTCGTAGTTGCTGCGCAGGATCATTCCCAGATTGACAGCTCCGATGAATCTGCTAATACTCGTGCCAATCATGTCCGACACAGGACAACCTGTCATCTTCACTGCTACAGGGTTGGCATTCATGATGTTGCCGTCCATGTTAAACGAGATAATGGCGTCATGATTATATTTTTTAAGTGAAGTGTAACGTTCCACGGATTCCTGCAGTTTAAATTCAATAAGTTTCCGTTCGGTGATGTCCTGCAATGTTCCGTTCAATTGTACTGGCTGGTGATGTTCATCAAACGTAATCAGCCCGCGCAAATGAAGATATTTCTCACTCCCATCAGAGCGAATATGTTTGTATTCGAAATCAAGCGGCTCTCCTTGCTTCGTGCCTCTGATTTTTTCTTGCAAGGATGCTGCATCCGCGGGATTCATCACCCGAAGAACATCCCTTGCCCGGTAGCGTTTGTGTGTGCGCTCGAGCTCGAAAATTTCAAGTACCTGATCTGAAGTGGCGATTTGGTCATTGACCATGTCCCATTCCCAACTACCAATCATCGCAATGCGCTCAGCCTCTGCACTGATCTCTTCATGTTTCTTTCGCTCAGATATGTCTCGTCCAATGGTAAGTATCTGCCGTTCTTGCTCGGCATCCCCAATAATCTTGTATGTGGTCTCGAACCATAGATAATGTCCATCTTTATGGCGAACTCTGATATTCAGCATATTTCCGGTAGTCAAGTCCATCTGTGAGATCTGTTCCAAATCAAACGGATGGAAATAGGCATTGTTATTCTGGCCGATAATGTCTTCTGGAGAGTAACCCAGCAGATCGCGAACCGAAGGTGAGCAGAACCTACAAACCCCATCGAGATTGGCGATGTAGATAATCTCCTGTGCATTATCCGAAATCAGTTTGAACATCTCTTCACTGTGCAGGAGTTTTTGTTCGGACAACTTCCGATCTGTGATATCTACAATATGACAAATGAAATAAAGCGGCTCATCTGTACTTTCATCCCGAGCCAAGGCTATATGCAATGAAATCCAGAGTACGTCACCATTTTTTTTGATGTAGCGCTTTTCGTACGTATACTCTTTTGATCTGCCTTCAAACAAATCACAAGCATAGACTACATCCTGCGGGCAGTCATTCGGATGTGTAATATCCTGGTAGCTGAGATTCATGAGTTCCTCACTGGTATAGCCCATCATGCAGCAAAATGCAGGGTTTACTTTCATCCATTGACCTGAAGGAGCCACGAGTGCAATTCCGATAGGTGCTTGGTTATAAATCTGCTCGAACAATTCGTGATGGTCAACCTTTTGAACCTGCATTTTAAGATCTCCTTTTTGAAATATATACTCATGCAATAGATTGTCGAAATTTCAAATTTTGCTTCATCTTGTCCGTTCCGAAAGGAATAGTCGTTTTAGAACCATAATAACTGCTTAGTACCCCGTATTATAGCGATTGAAACATCTGTTTCCAAGAGATTTGTGTCTTTTAAACGGAAACAAGGCCTGGATCCCATTGACATGGAACTCCCGACCTTTGTCGCTTATGTTCATTATAAGTCATATGGTGCACGAAATGGCGAGTAAAATCTGTCAGCGCTCACGCCCAACAATGTAATCCAACAAATGTTTCAAAAAAGGGATATGCTTCGGCATTTCGGCAAGTGCATCCGTTGCGAGACAATAATGTTCCCACATTGCTTTTTTCGCTCCATCCTCCCCAAGGATGGAAACGAAGGTTGAATTGTTGTTGCGGACATCCTGCCCGGCTGGTTTGCCAAGCACCAGGTCATTCCCGTCCAGATCCAGCAGATCATCCTTGATTTGAAAAGCGATACCCGCATGGTAGGCAAATGTCTTCAAGGAAGAAATTTCAGCATCCTTAACCTGTGCCAGAATAGCAGGCATGACAAGCGCCGCTTCAAAGGCAATCCCTGTTTTGTAGAAACAGATCGTGTTCAGCTGATCCAACGTCAGCGCTTTTCCTTTGGCGTTCAGGTCCATCGCCTGCCCCATACACATGTCTTCTGCTTTTTCAGCCGAATATCGGATCAAGGTTAGCACCGTTGCAGCATCGAATTGACTAAGCGAGGATTGTTCTCCAATGGCTTTCTGGATCAGAAAAAGGCCTGTTAATTCAGCTGTAGCGCTGTTATGCACCCGATGCAAGGTTGAACGCCCCCGCCTGGTTGAAGCATTATCCTGCGTTGGCAGATCATCGAAAATGAGGGAAGCGGTATGCATATACTCCAGTGACCTTAATAGCGGAACGATCGATGCTTCTGTCAGCCCATACTCTCGCACACCCATAACCCAGGTTAAGATCGGCCTCAGCCGTTTGCCGCTCCCCTGCAGGCTGTAATTGGCTGCATCAATCAGCGTTTCTCTCATTTCCGGAATTGCATTTGGTTTGGATATTTGAACTTCCATGTTAATCCGTTCACGAACGTTTCGAACCGTTTGAATAAAATCTTCTTTTTCCTTTTTGTCGTTCTTCAGATGGACAATAACCTGATCCCTGAGCAATTTATCGAGAAAGTCCACGTCATCCGCTTTTCCAACCATTCGTTGAATGAGATCGTTAAATTCAGGCTGACCCGAAGCAAAGATGTCCATAATTTCATTATATTTCGCTGGTCCCAGTCGTTCCCTGCTGCGCTTGAGGCCATTGATCGCACGATCCAATATGACCTCACGTGTCATGGCATCCGAGTCATACACGCTATGGATCAAATGAGAGATCACTGTCCAATAGAGCTCATATGGATTAATTAAGTCAGGACGCAGATCCCGGTATTTCAAATAATACGTGTACGGAGTCACTGCCCCCTCTTCCAAATCATCAAACATATCTGCAAAATCATCTGCCAGTTGATTGTAAATTCCATAATAGAACGTGCGGAGATCAAAGCCTTCATCCTCCGAAGCGCTCAGAACGGAACGAACAATCAGCCTGGATGAAGATGACTTGATAATAATCGGGATATAGAGCTCTTCATTGGTATAGTTCGCATTGGTGAGTTTCTTCGCCCGGTCCAGCTCTTGGGATTGAAAAAACACATAAGATTGCTCGAAAAAGGTTCGCTGCATCTCAGGTCGCTGGTAATTCTTGATGTATTCAAATGCCTCACGCAGCTCTGAGTGAACATAGCGAATGACTTCCTCATTGTCTCCGTTCCACTCGCCAATGTCAGGTACAATTCCTGTAAGCAGAGCCTTTCGAATCAGGAGGGAATACTGTTCTTTCTCCTGGGAAGTCAGGGCCTGTGAATCCAACAGATCGTCTATAAATGGATAGGTTAACCCGTAAGAATACCCCAATCTGATGGCTGCATCAAATCTCTTCGAACGCTCCGGAATTGGCGTCGTCTCATCCAATTCATCATTCACATGCAGAACAACGCCAAGAATGATCTTAATCAGCTTGCGTTGTGCCTGCTCTGCGTCCAACTCCTTCGGAATATTTGAAGCGACGTTTTCAAGTTTCTGAATCAGCCAGATAACGGCAGTCTCCACGTTTTCCTTCTGAGCCCAGCGATACAATGCCGCCAGGCTGATAAAATCGGGCTGGCCCTGTCGTTTCGCTCCACCCTTACGCATGAAGTATTTCTTCGTATCCTGCACAACCCGCTGAATACGTGCCTGCGTCTCGGGGGTATCCAGCGCCTTGCCCAGATCTCTCATATAAATATAGGAAATACTGCGATCGAGGTACTCATCGAGTTTGCCGGTCACGTTCAACCAGTGGATATATCTATATACATCCCGCGAATCGGGTTTTCTTGCGGTTCGTGATATCCAGGGTAACCATGAGAATCGATGAATATGTTTCTTTTGCCATACATGAAAATCCTGCTTTAGAACGTTTGTATATGTGTTATTTATTAGCTGGTTATGAAGGGAAGCAAAGTACTGGGCTGCCTTATGCTCGGCTAACTGATATCCTGCTTCGGCATGATCTATAAGTGCGTTATTCATAGGATGGATACCTCAACTTCTATTAATGTTAAACATGTATCCATGAGAGGAGATTGAGGGTGCTCCATGGACGAAAACTGTTGTGAATTCATGCTGTATCAAATTCGCCAGCTCATGTTCATAACCTTTATACGGCGCTTGAACCGTTTGGTTACGTAATCGTCACGGTCACTCCACTGATTCTTGTTTTTAAAGTATAGACGCCCACACTTTAACGGCAGTAACAGCAATAAGAACAATTAAACCATAGCGAAGTACACTTACATTGATCATTGAACTGACCCTCGAGCCGAGTGATGCCCCTATCAGACTCCCTATAACGGTGTAGATGACTGGCTCAATCGGAATGCTTCCACCACTGACTTTCCCGATGACTCCACCAATTGCGGATATGAACACGATAGCCAGGGACGAGGCAATCGTCGTTCTCGTAGGAATACGAAGCACCGTCAGCATGATGGGAATCAGAATAAACGCACCGCCAGCGCCGACAATTCCCGAGACAACGCCCACGGCCAGAGCCGAACCTGCCGCAATCCATCGGTTAAATTCCACAACATCAGCAGAATCTTCTGTACCTCTTCCCGGAATCAACATGAGGATTATCGCGATAACCGCCAATATGCCGTAAATCAGATTAATGACCTCTCCATTCAGATGGCCGGATATGATGCCTCCGATCAAGCTGCCGATGAGAATACTGAAGCCCATGTATACCACGAGCGTCCTATTCACCAAAGCATGCCCATCTCGGACCTTTCTCTTCTTTCTCTGAAATGCGACTACACCTGCCAATGAGGAAAAGAATACCTGGAACATGCTAATGGAGGAAACCTCATGTGCAGTAAAAGGCTCAATACCCATAAGAGAGGGAACATACAGCAGCAGGGGGTAGTTAATAATAGCTCCACCAATACCCAGTAAACCGGAAAAGAAGGAACCGACCAGACCCAGTATAAACATGATGATAAAAAGCAGAACATCCATCGGTAATTCTTCCTTTCTTGCGCTTGAAAAACCTTGTCAAAAAACTGTATACGCGGCGATATTTATCGGCTATAATAAAAACCAAGTAAATTAATCAGAAATGAGTGATTAAGCATGCTTAATCTGTTCAAGACTCTTTTTGAAAATAAATGTCCTCACTGCAGCGAAAAATTGCATGTATGCAGTGATTCACTCTGCGCCACCAAAACCTGCAGCCAGTGCAATTATAAGGAAGAAAGCTACGGCTCTCTCGGTGTACGCATTGTGTATGACACCACCACAAAATGATAAAAAATATTCCTGCTCATTGTACCACGTCTCCGCTGGCTCGATAAGCGGTAAGCCCTGAGAGCGATTGAAATTGAATATTCCAACATGTAGAAATATAAAAAAAGGTGCTAAACGAATTACATCGTTTGGCACCTTTTTTACTTCATATTCGAAATTTGGTTCATTCATTCCCTAATCCGCTCAACGGATCTTTTAGACTGTTGATATTATTGATCAGATCCGGGATTCCTGTCTTTTCCCAGTTTTCTGCAGTAAAGCCTTGCTCTGCTATGGTGGTCTCGAATTGATCCACAACTTCTGTTAACTGATTGTTATAACTGACCAAATTTTCATGGATGCTCTCACCGATGGCCGGAGCCGTAAGCTGGGAGAATTCACTTGCTTCCGCTTGAATCTGATCAATTTTCGTTTGAATCTGCTCGGTGATCTGGGGATTGTTGACGGCATCCGATGCGAGCTGCTGGAGATCCGCGCCAGCACTGGATATTTGCTCGATATAGTCCGTTGCTCCGCTAACGTAGTTTAAACTTTCGTTTGCCTGCTCCACAACAGAACAAGCCGAGATGACAAAAATACTTGCAGTAATAAAGCCTGTCATGATCAGTGTTTGCTTTCGTTTACGAAATATCATGAGCATCTTCCCTTCCTTGTATCAGAAGTTATTTACTTAATTGAATGATAGCTGTTCCGGATACCCGAATGCAAATCGGTCTGCACTCATAGGATTGAACATGTATAATGGAAGAATCACACGGTAAAGGGATGTCATGAATATGCTTCAGGCTTTGAATCAGCGCTTGAACCGCATCATGCCACTGATTACTCCAATCAGCATTATCATAGGCGTACTTTGCGGAAGCTTTCTTTCTTCGTACACTTTTTTATCACCTTGGCTTTTTGCATTTATGACGTTTGCAGGAAGCATCAGTCTAGGGTTTAGGGATTTTCTGAATGTTTTGAAAAAGCCTTTTCCCCTGTTTGTTTGTCTGTTCATATTACATTTGGCGATGCCTTTGATCGCACTGGGTATGGGCCATTTGGTTTTTCCGATGGACGCTTATACGATAACCGGTCTTGTTCTGGCAGCCGTGATTCCGACAGGTGTAAGCAGCTTCATCTGGGTTAGCATTTACCGGGGCAATATTGCACTGACGCTATCCATCATCCTGATCGATACCATGCTGGCCCCATTCGTCGTTCCGGGTGTTCTTTCACTCCTGATCGGCACCAGCGTTACGCTCGATATGGGAGCTATCATGAGCAGTCTGTTTTGGATGATCGTTGTGCCATCATTGGTGGGTATGCTGCTGAATGAATGGACCAAGGGAGCCATTGTACCGGTATGGGGCCCAAGACTGAATCCATTTTCCAAGTTGTTTATGGCGGTGGTAGTTGCTATCAACGGATCAGTTGTTGCTCCATATCTGGCCGATTTCAACTGGAGACTGGCAGGTCTTGCGGCAATCATCATTTTCCTGGCTTCCTTAGGCTATGCACTCAGTTATTTCATTGCAAGATTGCTGGGCTGGAATGAGGCTGACCAGGTGGCGCTTGTATTTAATGGAGGCATGCGCAATATCAGCGCAGGAGCGGTGCTTGCCGTATCCTATTTCCCACCTCCCGTTGCTGTGCCGGTTGTTCTCGGAATGGTATTTCAGCAAATGCTGGCTTCCCTAACAGGTTATCTGCTAGGACGTCGCTCACAACTGCTGCAAAATGCAGACAAAACGTCGGCAGCCTAAGAACGTGAACCCAAAAAAACGCCAACAACAGTTGGCGTTTTTTTTGGGTTTCAAATGAACATTTTTTATTTTGGTTGAATGTATCCCTCAGCTTTGAGCAGCTCAGCAATCAGGACAGCGCCGCCTGCAGCACCGCGCAATGTGTTATGGGACAGACCAACGAATTTATAATCATAAATGGAGTCCTCACGCAGTCTTCCTGTGGATACGCCCATTCCGCGTTCAATGTCACGATCAAGTTTCGTTTGCGGTCTGTTTTCTTCCTCGAAATACGTAATAAACTGTTTCGGTGCACTTGGCAATTCCAGCTCTTGCGGACGCCCTTTGAATTGCAACCAACGCTCCAGAATTTCATCTTTGGATGGTTTTTTCTCAAAGTTGACAAATACCGTAGCCAGATGCCCATCCGTTACCGGAACACGGATACATTGCGTCGTGATGAGTGGAGACGAAGCTTTCACAATCTCGTTGTTTTGCACGCTTCCCCAGATGCGAAGCGGCTCTTGTTCACTCTTCTCTTCTTCGCCACCAATGTATGGAATGACATTATCCAGCATTTCAGGCCAATCCGTGAAGTTTTTCCCTGCTCCCGAAATGGCTTGATACGTGGAAGCAACCACTTGAGTCGGGTTGAATTCACGAAGCGCGTGCAATGCAGGTACATAGCTCTGAATGGAGCAGTTTGGTTTAACTGCGATGAAACCGGTTTTGGTGCCCAGACGTTTACGCTGTGCTTCAATCACTTCCAAGTGTCCTGGGTTGATCTCTGGAATAACCATAGGTACATCGGCAGTCCAGCGATGAGCCGAGTTGTTGGAGACAACCGGAGTGCCTGTTTTGGCATAAGCTTCTTCAAGCGCTTGGATCTCATTCTTTTTCATATCTACTGCACAGAAGATAAAATCAACCTGACTGGCAAATGCTTCAACCTGGGAGGCATCCTGTACAACGATTTGTTTCACAGCTTCCGGGATGGGAACTGCGAGTTTCCATCTGCCCTGAACGGATTCTTCGTATGTTTTGCCTGCCGAGTTGGCACTTGCTGAAATGGCTGTTACTTCAAACCATGGATGACCATCCAGCAGATCCACAAAACGCTGACCTACCATTCCTGTTCCTCCGACAATACCGACTTTCAATTTTGCTGTCATATAATCATCATTTCCTTTCGGTGTGAGTTCGATAATAGCTATTTTCATTCCTGCATCGGTTGATGGGACTTCATGATTCTTCCCTTAGTAAACACTATTCAGGTGATTCCAAAGCGTGTTGCGAGCACCCCGGAAAAACCAAAAAAATCCCACCCCCAAGACAGATGTCTCAGGGACGAGATTGAACACTCGTGGTACCACCCAGATTCGCCCATATGTCGCCATATCAGCCTCTAAGAGTTAAGGATACAACCGCTAATCCGTTGTAACAGCCTATACTCCAGCTCTGTAACAGGAGCTCCTGTCACACCATCCCTTATATGCCAAGTTCCGATGTGCTGCTCTGAGTCTTTATTCAATAAAAATTCTTTACCCCTTTTCAGCTGCCGGGGCTCTCTGAGAAAGAATACTTTTATTTACTCGTCTCTTCGTCGCATTTGATATTGCGATTATAATATCAAAGTTACCATTACGAAGTAAACATATTTTTTATAATTTGCTGCAAATGGATATTTATTTACTACGTTTTAGTGACAAAAGCATTCGTTACCAGAAGCACAAGCCAGCATTATGCTTAGATTACCATATTCTACCTTAATAACTAATACACCTAAACATTATGCAATTTAGCCCCACTGCGTTGCGAGCTGTTTCAGGTATGGTGACAGTACCGGCTGCAGCTCCTTGCGCATAAGTCCGATCTCCAAAATAGCCTGGATGTAACCGAACTGATTGCCAATATCATAGCGGCGGCCCTCAAGCTCAAGAGCGAGCAGCTCTTCCAGCTGACTCACTTCTTTTAATGCATCGGTTAATTGATATTCTCCTCCAGCGCCTCTCTCGATCCGATCCAAAATGGGAAATATCGATGGTTTCAGAATATAACGTCCCATTACCGCAGTCCTTGATGGTGCCTCCTCCATTGAGGGCTTCTCCACCAGATTCGTAATTCGGTGAACCCGATCTTCCGCACCCGCTGAATCGATAATTCCATATTTGCTTACATCTGCAGGCTGCACTTGACGTACACCAACGACCTGACTGCCGGTCTTTTCATACAAATGAATCATCTGTGCAAGTGCCGGCGGATCGGATACCATAATATCATCTCCCAGCAGCACAGCGAACGGATCCTCTCCCACAAACTGACGCGCACATCCGATGGCATGTCCTAGTCCCAGTGGTTCTTTTTGACGGATAAAATGAATGTTTGCCATATCACTTATCGCCTGCACTTGCTCGAGCAAATCCTGTTTGCCTTTGGCATAGAGGGAGTGTTCCAGTTCCACCGATTTGTCAAAATGATCCTCGATCGATTTTTTATTACGTCCGGTCACAATAATAATATTTTCAATACCCGATTGAACCGCTTCTTCAACAATATATTGAATGGCGGGTTTATCCACAATGGGCAGCATTTCTTTCGGCTGAGCCTTGGTTGCCGGCAGGAAGCGTGTTCCGAGTCCCGCTGCCGGAATGACTGCCTTTTTAATTCTCATATTATGAAACACTCCTTTCGTTCGCATCTGTATTCGGACAGGGCGCTGTCGCGGACACAGCACGGAAAACCCAATATCGACTGGCAATATAGTTCAGGATCATGCCCAAGAGGGTTGCTGCTGCTTTGCTTATGACCAGGTTCCAGCCAAGTATGTGGTTCGAGAGAAACAAGATCAGAGATATTAAGACGAGGATAATCAGATTTGTAGTCACAAAACGCAGCAATTCATTATTAGGACCTTGTCTTCTGGCATCCCTGAACGTCCATCGTCCGTTCCACCAATAACTGTTCAAGACCCCGCAGCTATATGAAATGACCTGGGCAATCAGAGCGGGTGCGCCCAGGGCGGCGAGCATGGTAAACACCAATGCATCCACCGCCGTATTCACCACACCCACGATTCCGAATTTGATCAGTGTGGCCAACCGATTAATCATGGTGAGCAACTCTGCCTGTCATCCGCACTTGTCCGGACTGACTCTCCGATTGATACACGTCACGCACAATGTATAAGGGTCTCGCTTTGGTTTCATCATATATCCGGCCAATGTATTCCCCAAGAATGCCCAGCATAATGAGAATAAATCCATTAAATATCAGCATGATGCTGACGATGGAAGGCCAGCCTTTGATCGTTGAATCGGTAAAAATCGCAGAAATGATCACGCTGAGCATGTAGATGAATCCGCCTACGGACAGAATAGCTCCCACGTAACCCGCAAGCTTGAGCGGTTTATACGAGAAGGAAGTGATGCCATCCAGGCTCAGTTTCAGCATGCGTTTTAGCGGATACTTGGTCTCCCCTGCCAGACGCTCATCTCGTTCGTATTCGATCGCTGTTTGTCTGAATCCAACCCAGCTGACCAAACCACGGACAAATCGATTTTTTTCCGGAAGACGTTTCATCTCATCGCACACTTTGCGATCGATTAATCGGAAATCTCCTGTATCCACTGGAATATCCGTATCGGTTGATGCCCGGAGTACGCGGTAAAACATGCTTGCAGACCATTTCTTGAAGCGGGTCTCCCCGCTTCGTCTGGTCCGGCGGGCATACACTACCTCATAGCCCTCTTTCCATTTGGCAATCATGTCCAGAATCAGTTCGGGAGGGTCCTGAAGGTCCGCATCAATAATGACTACCGCATCACCTGCTGCATAATCCATCCCTGCGGTAATCGCGATCTGGTGACCGAAGTTGCGTGCAAAATCAATTAATTTTACACTTTCATCCCAACGTGCATAGTCACGGATCATCTGCGCACTTCGGTCGACACTGCCATCGTTGACAAACAGCAGTTCATACGTTTCTCCCGTACTGCCCATAACCTTTTTCACACGTCGATAGGTTTCTTCAATGACTGCCTCTTCGTTGTACATCGGAATAATGATGCTGTAACGGCACTTTTGGGCCATATTCGTTCCCTCCCTTTTCAATTTCAGTTCGTTCCACTTGACCATCTCTATAACTTCACTTCGTATAGGGTGCTCTGTCCGCCGAAGCCAGCCCCGTTATCCGTACCTGACATCCACTCTGATGCCGGAATTTCGGTACCATGGTCCATGATCCAGCTGCTGATATCCGAATTGCCTCCTCGGCCGCCCATGCCGCCAACCATGAAGTATTTCACTTGTCCGCTCTTCACGAGCTCTGCCAGTTCCTCCGTGGTATATACCGGATCAGAACCGGAGAAGCCTCCGAGTGTAATGACTGCCTCGTTCTCATCAATGATGTATGGAGCTGCCTGGTTATAGTCTGTCGTTGCAAAAAGATAGGTCTCTCCTGTGTTATTTTCTCTGAGATAATTCAGTGTTGTTGTATCTACTTCTTCGTTCCTGTTTCCGGCTCCGCCTCGTCCGCCAGCTGCTCCCATGCCACCACCGCCAAACATGTTTCCACCAGATGCCGGAGGTGTTCCTGTACTTGAATTATCATCAGCAGCACCGCTGCCAGAAGCACCAGGGAAGGATGGATTTGTATCACTTGCAGAATTAGGTAGAGTCATCTCGCTATCTCGATCACCTTGTCTGCCTCCCATAGCCATGCCCATGCCGCCGAACATTCCATTCGAACCTGTAGGACCCGCGGCAGGAATCATGCTGTTACCGCCGTAGGTAATTGGCGTGAATGCCCAATAGACTGGACCAATAAGCATAACCATAAACCCTGTGACGATGATGCCTTGCTTCCATTGATGTGAACGATTGAGCATTACGATTAGGATGAGCGTAATCACAATGCCTGCAATGAGTTCGCTGATCGACCAGCCTGCACCGATGGTGTCATCATAAACCTGCATGATATACCAGCCAAAGATCGTCGTAAGCAGAACGGCAAGAGGAAGCAGCCAGGCTTGCCATCCGTTACGTTCTCGATAGGCCTGCCACATGGCTACAAATCCGGCTCCGGTCAAAGCTGCAACTGGCGGGGCCAGCATGATCAGGTAATATTGGTGGAAGAAACCAGCCACACTGAAGAACGCTGCAACCGGAAGCAACCAGATCAGCCAAAACGCAGCTTCCTTATGTTTCATCGTAATATTTCTCCGTCTGAGCCCCGCAAAGAGAGCAATGCATCCCAGCAGTGCCGTTGGCAGAAGCCAGCTGGCCTGCCCCGACAGTTCAGTCTGGAACAATCGAAGCACACCTTTCTCCCCTGTGCCGAACATGCCACCCATTCCGCCACCATTGCCACCGCCGAAATTCCTTCCGTTTGGCATTTCAGCGCCGTTCGGCAACTGTCCGCCTTGCGGGAAATTCATTCCGTTCATTTGCCCCATCTCACGCGTTGAACCGTCGCTTGAAGGGTTGCCTGCAGCAACGGAGTTGTCTGATGAATCAGAATCCGAGGCTGGTGCTGAAGCATCATCACGGTTTCTATCATCTGCCATGTTAGGCATGCCTGCACCAGCGGTTCTGTTCTGCTGACCTGTAAGTCGGGACAGACCGTTATAGCCAAAAGCAAGCTCCAGCACCGAATTGGTTTCGCTGCTTCCTATGTAAGGCCGCTGACTTTCCGGAATAGAATCGACCGTCACTGCCCAGGATAGGGAAACAACTGCCAGTACTGCGGTACTGCCAATAAGCAGAAGGATCTTCTTTCTCCATTTCGCCTGGAATGCAAACAGGTAGAAGATATAAAATGCCGGAAGAATCATGTAGGCCTGAAGCATTTTCATGTTAAATGCCAGTCCAATAAGGCCAAATGCTACGAGGATCCGCCACGGACTGCCCTGCTTGGTACCTTTGAACAAAAACCAAGAACCGAGCAATAGTGTAAACACCAGCATGCTGTCGATATTGTTGGTACGACTTACTGCCGCCACAACGGGAACCGTAGCCATGGCCAGAGCAGCAATACGTGCCGCAGCAAGTCCAAAGGTTGGTTTAACCATAAAATAAATAATCAGTACCGAACCAATTCCCGCTAACACTTGCGGCAAAATAACACTCCAACCATGCAATCCGAAAACATAGGCAAAAGCCGTCTGAATCCAAAACACGACGGGTGGTTTATCTACCGTTACGGAGCCAGCCGAATCAAGGGATGCATAGAAGAAATTGTGGAAATTTCTCAGCATGCTCCCTACGGCGGTCGTATAGTAGGAATTGGCATATTGATCGTTCCAAATCCCGTATCCGTTCAGAATTGCCGCCAATATGACAATCGGCAGAAGGACCAGATCAATCCTTCGTTTGGCATGTTTCAATGTCAATCACTCCTTCTCGTTCTTCATGATTGTATTGTGACATGCCAAAATAAAATTGGGATGAGTCCCCGCTGAATGTTAACTGAGGATAAGTTCCAAACCTTTCAGCTAATTTTCAGCTTGGCAAGCGATAATACAACATAAAGCCCTCAGCTTTTTGGGGCATTCAATAGATGGATTTAACAGGGAGGCATGCCCGCTTATGAAGTTAAGTACCGGGATTAAAATCCTTTTGGCGGATGATGAACCACATATTTTGCAATTTTTGGAGCTTGGATTGAGTAATGAGGGTTTTGATGTACGCACGGCTCCGGATGGTGCTGCAGCACTTGAACTCGCACTTGAGTTTCGTCCGCATATGGCCATTTTGGACGTCATGATGCCGGAAATGGATGGATTCAAGGTGGTTGAACGTCTGCGCAAGACCGGAGCCCAGGTTGGAGTCATCATGCTTACAGCCAAGGACGAAGTTGAGAATCGAGTTAAAGGTCTGTGGCTTGGTGCTGACGATTATATGATCAAGCCCTTTGCCTTCGATGAGCTGCTCGCCCGTATCCAGGCAAGGCTGCGTAATCAGTTTCCATTGCTTATTGGGGCCGTAACACATGGTCCCTTCCGAATCGACGATCAGCGCAAGGAGATCACCTATCATGATCAGATTCTTGAGTTGTCCCCTACCGAATATGAACTATTGAAGTTTATTGTGCTGAACCACGGTATCGTGCTAAGCAAGGCGACAATTCTTAGTCGTGTGTGGGGGTATGATTTTGGCGGAGAAGAAAATATTGTCGAGGTCTATATACGATCACTGCGTGACAAACTTGGGGATAAAGAGCATAAACTCATTCGCACTCTTCGAGGTGTTGGATACCGAGTGGATCTCTGATGAGTCATTCGAGGAAGCCAACCACCAAATCTCTTCTGGGACGACTGCAGCGATTGATCTTGCCCCGTTCGCTCCGTTCTCAGCTGCTCGCCCGCTCTTTGTTTATTCTTGCAGCCTTATTCTTGTTAATTGGCTTTCTTCAGTTCTGGATTATGGAAAGCTTTCTGTATCGCAATCAGGCGAAAACGATGGAAGAGCAGATCATGTCCATGCCTCCCGTCTGGCTCGGCTTATCTTCGCGAAATGAGTCCTTCAACAACCCATTTGCCGGACAGGCAGGCACGGATACACGTGTGTCGGGTAACAGAATGCTCTACATTCCCGATCGTTCACTTGCCCTATTCGATCAAAATGGTACATTCGAGGATATATTCGGTAAAGAAGACGGCCTGGCTGCACCCCAGCTCACTTCCGCCGAATACAAAACAATTACGGACCAATTATTGAACAAACGACATGCTCCATACCAGATCGTGACGGATCGAACAGGCAGTGAGCAATTGATCGTTTTTGCCTCGCCTGGCCCGCGAAATCGGGATTTCTCCATGGTTCAGATGGGTACCCCGACGAAACCACTAAGAGATTTGATTGTCAAACAACTGCTCATCTTCGTCATGTTATCCATTCTGGCGATGGTCGCGGGTCTCATTCTCTATACCAAAACGCTCCGCCGTACACTGATTCCATTATCCAGTATGGTGGATACCGTCCAGCGGATCGATGCAGGCAGCTTGGCAGAACGTCTTCCCGCCACGCAGGGTCAACAGGAGGTAGATCAGCTCGCGCAGTCGTTCAACGGCATGCTCGAAAGACTCGAGCAATCATTTGAAGCGGAACGTGAATCCAAGGAACAAATGCAGCGTTTCCTGTCCGATGCTTCCCATGAACTGCGGACTCCATTAACGTCCATCCACGGATTCATTGAAGTTCTCCAGCGAGGCGCAGCGTCCAATCATGAACAACTGTATAGGGCACTCGACAGCATGTATGGGGAGTCTGTTCGAATTAACAAACTGGTTGAAGATTTGCTTATGCTAACCAAGCTAGATCAAGCTCCGAAGCAAGAACAGGAGATTGTTCAGCTGGATCATTTGCTGATGGAGATGCAGCCCCAGCTGAACATGATGGCACGGGAACGCCATGTACACTTCGACCTGACTGCCGGTATAACCATAATGGCTGAGCCGCACAAGCTGAAGCAGGTGGTTCTCAATTTGTTCCACAATGCAGTGCAGCATACCCACCCGGAATCCGGTTCCATTACTGTGGCGCTTTATGCTGTTCATAACAAGGCCGAACTGACCATAAAAGACAACGGCACCGGGATTGAACCGGAACATCTTCCGCATATTTTTGAACGCTTCTACCGGACCAGCTCTTCCCGTTCCAGAAAGGAAGGCGGCGCCGGCCTTGGTCTAGCCATTACACGTTCCATTGTAGAAGCGCATGGCGGAAGTATTGCGGTGAACAGCAAGTTAGGCAGCGGAACAACGTTTACCATTTTGCTGCCTTTGTCTGAGGTAACTTTTGATCATTAGCATGACTAATAACCCTTTCCAGCTCCTTAGGACTGTGAAAGGGTTATTGGCTTAATACTCATTTTTTTTCAATTCTAAGCACCTTCGGTAAGTCTATGGTCTATTTTTTCAATCCAATTATGTTGTTCGTCTGCAAGCATTGTTTCCCATCCCAGCTCCATAGCAGGTTTAAAGTTTTTCGATTGATCATCCACAAATATAATATGAGTTCTGAAGTTCATGTGAGATTCTACGATTTCATAAATTTCTCTTTGGGGTTTGCAGAATCCGACCTGATTCGAAATGGTAATGCTTTTGGTGTGCTTTTCGATCGCTAGCAATATCGGTTTAACCCATTCATGGCAATGATTACTTAGCAGATGTATATCAGCATGCTTACTCCATCGTTCAAGATAATGTATCGCAGGTAATTTTTCTGTCGTACGCTCCAGCAATTCATAAGCATAGGTTTTGTCTATGTTGGGGTATTGGGATTGCAACCAGCTCCAGAACTGTTCCTCTTTCAATTTCCCTGTCCAGAGGTCGACCCGAATAGCGCTCAGTTGTTCAATAAATATAGGAAAAGTTGTTCCTGCATGACCTGCAAGCTCCTGCCAAAATAAAGAGGAAAGATTCGTAATCAGAACCCCGGCTATATCCAAAACAAGCTGAGGTTTGTCTTCCATTCCATCACCTCTGTTAAGATAGACTTACTCACGTAAATGTTCCTTTACCATATCCCTTACCCACACTAACTTTCCGGTTTCCATGACTGTATCACCTTATGATTGACATCGATGGCATGGATATTGTTGAACGTCTCCATGAGACTAAGCTCCGATTCGTTTTGAAAGGCATTTCACGAGCTAACACTTGCACACCATTAACATGTTTCCATCCGGATCCTGAAAGTTAAACCAGTGATCATGCTCAATTGGTGTCGTTAGATTGACATTCTTGGATTGCATATACGCATAGGCTTCCTTAATATCTTCCGTATCAAAATGGAATGCAGGCGTTTTGAACGTATGCTCTTCCGCATAAATTTTGCTGTCCAGCACAATCTGTGTTCCCTGCATCGGAAGGATGTATAAGTGACCGAATAGGATTTCGCCATCCGCAGGAAAGCCCAAGATGTCACAATACCAATCTCGCGCACGCTCAATGTTACGGACGGGTATAAACACTGTACCGATCCGATTCAATAGGGGACCCATACTCATACCATTCCTTCCTTTTCCATGAACTCGTCCTTGGTCAAACCAAACAAGATCATGTCATGATATTTGCCATTCGTGTAAATGACCTTGCGTCGAACACCTTCCTGAACGCAACCCAGCTTTCTCATCATGGCTGCTGAAGGTTCGTTCCCTTCGAGGACGCTATCGTTAAATTTGTTCAGTCTTCTCTCGAAGAAGGCATACTTCAGCATAATGCGAATGGCTCGCGTTCCAATCCCTTTGCCCCGATGATCACGATCCACCTGAATTCCAATGCTAAATGTGCCGTTCCGCTCATCTACACTGTTTATGTTAGCGCCTCCAACGTACTCTCCATGCCAATCCTCAATCGAGAACATGATGCGTCCATGTGTACTGGAGAAATTGGAGAAGCTCTCTGTAAAATGTTTGGCCTCGGCAGACGTCGGCGGCAGTTCCACCGCACATTCGAGCAGACGACGGGCAGGTGTATCAAAACGATTATAATAATGAGCTTCCCAATCTTCCTCGCGCAGAGCACGCAGCCTGATCTGCTCATCCTGCCAAAAATAATTGCTATAGTCAATCTCTCTCATTTCTTCATCCCCCATTTTCCATCGGTTTGTTCTCACGTCTTTTTGAACTAAACCTATAATAACCCAGATTGTGGAATTAACGGTAGATTCTTTTTTACTGAAGTGAACGCCAAACAGCCCCCCAGCAGAGCATTCTGCCAGGAGGCTGTGATTTATTTTTGTATACGATGAACCGCTCCGATTATTCCGAATATTGGGGCTTCGTAACGCGATCAGGAACCGATTCGTCGAAGACATCCTGACCTGGATAATCCCGTACTTCCCCTTCATGAAGCTCGTGATTCTCATAGTCAAACCGATGTGCGGATCGCTGATCCACTCGCCACGGCGAACTCTTTCCAAGTGATTCTGACAGTAACGATGAGCCGTAGGGGCCTTCGGGAAACTCCTCCAGTGCGAGATCATTCCGCTGCGACTCCACCGTAGACAGATCGGTATATTCGCGCCGTTCTTCGTGCAAAAATTTGTCCTTCATCGTTCGTCCCTCCATATCCGCCTTGAGGTATCCAAAGCACGTCTATTTTGAGCGAAAACCGTACCATTTATGCATCATCCCTGGAAAACACTGCGTTTCATGCCTTGATTCATAGAATGAATCTGCGCTGTGCTCTCTCGTCATCACTTACGTATCGATATAAACAAAACAAATACAATAAGTCCAATACAACAGATGATCGTATCCCTTTTGGACCATACCAACAGGGTAGAACGTACACCAACCATGGGATTTTCCCGCACTTTCCGCATCTCCATGGCAATCGTCATATCTTCCGCTCGCTGCAATAACGACATTAATAAGGGGATAACCATCGGTCCGATGTCCCGAACCCGAACCGTATTGGGTTTCAGGGCAGCTTTACCGCGTGACCGGACGATAAGAGAGAAGCGCTGCCACTCGCTCCAGATCATCGGGATAAACCGGAAGATCAATGAAACGGCAAGTGCAAACGAAGCAACAGGCAGCCTGATTTTTTTGCCTATGCCCAGCACCCAGTTTAGCCCTTCCACCATTCGGCCATAAGGCGTGGTTAGCGAAAACCATAGACTCGCCAAAGTAACGATAAACAAACGATACACATTCAGGAGTGTTGCCTCTGCCTGGTGCAAGGAAAAACCGAAGCGTAGACTCCCTCCTTCTGTTTCAAGCGTGGTCCCGGACAACGCCGTAGATATGATGAAGAACAGCAATAAGGGCTTCATTAACTTCAAGCAGCCTGCCAGAGTCTGACGGGGCAATATACTTAGCGCCAATACGACCGGTACCAGTGTGAGGGATAACCCGATCCAGCGGTGCTGCAGCATTGCTGCGGTTACGAGCAGAATATACAGCAGCCATTTGAGACGCGGGTCCATATTACGGTAGAGGTCATTGGGTGGAACTGCCACTTGAGCTTCAATGGAACGCTCCATTTTTGCCAACTCTTGCTGGCTCGGTTCACTTGTCTCTGGCACACTTGTCTGCTTCCCCTGCCGGTATAGCTTATCCGACGCAGCAAATGAGGACTGAGCAATACTTGCAGCCATCTCCTCTGGCGTTAATGCCGTGGGCAATTCAATGCCAGCTGCTCTGAACTGCTGGGCAAGTCGCATGGAAGGCGGCAACCCGATCTCTGCCGCTACGAGCAGTTCGGGTTGCCTATGAAGTTCTCTCGGTGTAAGATCCGCAATCAACTGCCCTTCTCGCAGCAAAAGAACACGATCCGCAATCGGCAAAAATGTATCCAGGTCGTGCATGGCCACAATTGCTCCCTTGCCTGCGTCCCGGTGCCGTTTAAGCACGTCAAGCAGAAGCAAAACGCTCTGTGCTTCCAATCCGGCGCTCGGTTCATCTAGCAGCAGCCACTCAGGCTTCGTTGCCGTCCCGAGCGCGAGGCCGAGTCTTCTTCGTTCACCCCCGCTCAGCGCAAAAGGAGATCTATCCGGATTGAAGCGCTGCTTCATCTCATCTGGATCCGTTGGCGGATCCCATTGTATAAGCGACTCGGTCATCTGGCGTTTCTTTTGTTCATCCGATAGTGGGTACGGGCGAAGCGAGTACGAGAATTCCCGTTGAATGCTTCGGGCAAATAGCTGCTGCTCGGGAAACTGGAACACCAATCCCATCTGCAGCAAAATATACCGCGGTACCTTGCCATTTTGCCAGAAAGGTTCACCGTTTAATGCAATTTGACCAGCACTTGGCGGTTTAAGACCTGCTATGGTCTGCAATAGAGTGGTTTTACCGGATCCTGTGCAGCCTAATAACAGGGTTATATCACCGCTGTTAAACTGGATGGAAATGTCCTGCAAAAGTGCCCGCGTTCCGGATTCAGGCGCTTCTACGGTTAGGTGATCTAGTCCAATAGTCATCGGGCAGCCTCCTTCACCAGTTGTTCTGGCCGGAGTGGTGTAGCGGTTTGATTCAGAAAACCTTGCTGTTTGAGAAGGAGAGCTGTTTTTACTGTAAAGGGTGGGTCCAGTCTCAGTCGCTCACAGGGTGTACGTCCCTCAGCCATGGTTGCCGGGCTAGTCTCGACCGTGCTTCCATAGAAAAATGACGATGGTACCCCATCATATACACATTTTCCTTGTTCCATAGCCATAATCCGAGTACTTAGAGTTGCTTCTTCCAAGTGATGCGTAATCCAGATAACTGCAGTTCCTTGCCGGACGACAGATTCCACAATGGATTCTATCCGCTCTCTCGCTCCCGGATCCAGCATAGCCGTAGGTTCATCGAGGACAAGAACATCCGGCTTCGAGGCCAGGGCTACCGCAATATTGAGCAGCTGCTTTTGGCCGCCAGACAGACGAGATATAGCTGTGTCCGGGGAATATTGAAGGCCAACCATATGTAAAGCGTCTTCTCTACGCCGTAATTGTTCCTCTACTGAATCAACGAACGGAGATAGACTGAAATGAAATTCTTCCTCAATCGTATCTCCAAGCACCTGCGCATCAGGCTGCTGAAGCACTCCGCGAACGGCAAGCTCAGGAGCCGCCTGTCTTGTTCCGCCTGATAGTTGTGTGAAGCCGATCAGCACTGCGGCCAGTGTACTTTTCCCGCTACCATTGGCTCCCACAATACTAATCCATTCCCCGGGATATACGTTCAGGGAAACCCCATCGACTGCCTTGCGAACTTGGCCGGATTCGGCCGCATAATGGACTCGTGCATGTTCTAGTGCAATTAAAGGCATAACGTCCTGCATCGAAATTTGGTCCTTTCCCTTTTGCTTCTTTTGTGGTACGATCCAAATCGTTAACCACATCTTCTTGTTTTGGTTAACAATAAGATTACCAAAATCGAAAGGATTGTTCAATCATGAAGTTATCTTTGCGGGGTATTGTATTTAGTGCACTCATGGCAGCTATACTCGTTCTTTTTGGTTACATAAGTATTCCCATCGGTTTCTCACCCGTCCCTATTACGCTGCAGACGCTTGCCGTCATGCTGGCGGGAGGATTACTGGGCCCGTTATACGGTTTTCTAAGTATTGCTCTGGTCGTTATTTTGACTGCTCTCGGGTTCCCGCTTCTGCACGGGGCCGGCGGCCTCGCCGTACTCCTAGGTCCTACAGGCGGATACGTCATGATGTGGCCTTTCGCCGCCCTGCTCATTGGATTGCTGCTGGCACGAATCAAGCTGAGAGGAATCGGCGGTTATCTACTGGCATTTGTCGTGTTTGAACTGTTTGGATCGTTGCTGATCTATGTCTCAGGCGTACCGTGGCTGGCTTATGCCTATAAAATGTCTCTTCCGGAAGCCATGATTCAAGGTTTCTATCCTTACATTATCGGAGATCTGATCAAAGCACTCTTTGCTGCAATCATTATCGCGCCGGTTCGTATGGTATTCCCGCCGCAGCGACTGACAGGTAATCTGAATTCGACCATTGTGAAGGCCGATTCCTAAGGAACACATATCATAAAAAAACTACTCAACCCAAAAAGTCGTTTCCGCGTGCAGGAAGGTACTTACATCCACGCAGGAAACGACTTTTAAATATAATGAGGAACTTTGCTAATGAAATGAATCATGAAGGTGATTCTTGCTCCCTAGCTCTAACTACCAGTTAGCGAACCGAGATATTTAACGAGATGTATAACCTGCATCGGCGTGAATTGTCGTGCCAGTCACGTAAGAAGATGCATCGGATGCCAGCCACAGACTCGCTTGAGCAATCTCGTTAGGTTGTCCAAAACGATTCAGCAAACTGAGCTGCGGTGCATACTCTTCAGCCGTGAAGCCGAATTGATCCAGCGCACCACGCAGCATCGGCGTGTCGATCGCGCCTGGCGCAACCGTGTTGACACGGATATTGTGCGGTCCGTTCTCCATTGCGGCAACCTTGGTCATTCCAACAACACCGTGTTTGGCAGCAACATAAGCGATGTTGTTTGGTTGCGGACGGAATCCGCTCACAGACGAAATGTTAATGATGGATCCGCCCTTGCCTTGTTTCAGCATCTGCTGAAGCTCATATTTCATACAAAGCGCCGTACCTGTCAGGTCAACCGACATCAAGCGGTGCCAATAGGCTTCGTCAAATTCCGCTGCTGGCTTGTCATCCGGAGTAAGGGCGGCATTGTTCACAGCCACATCCAGTTGTCCGTATGTATCCACTGCAAATTTAACCATAGCCTGTACTTCTTCGGTTTTGGAAATGTCCACTTTCACGAAAGCGGATTCACCGCCTTCCGCACGGATTGCTTCCACGACAGCTTGTCCCTTTTCTTCGTTAAAATCCGCTACCACAACTTTGGCTTTGGCTGCTGCAAACAGTTTGGCCGTTGCTTCGCCCATGCCCATGGCTGCTCCTGTTACGATTGCTACTTTTCCTTCCAAAACGGGAAATGTCATAATAAAGAATACCTCCAATTTAATATGAATGCTAAACAATCCTCAATATATCCATATCACTAGCCTTATTCAATCCGTAATATGTCCTTAACTGTATGTTAATGTACAAAACATGACATTCTGTTCATTAAGTTGCGTCATCATGACAATTCAACCATACTATTATAGAGGTGAATATAAGATGACCGTGCAGTTGGACAAGCGAATACTTCGCTCCAAATCCGATATTAAACATACGTTTTTGCGTTTACTTCAGGATAAACCTTTTCATCAGATCTCCATTTCGGAGATTGTAAGGGAAGCGAGCTATAATCGAGGAACATTTTATGCCAATTTTGCAACCAAAGAGGATCTGCTAGGTGAAATTATTCAGGATGTTCTTGAAGAATTTGTTAATCAGATCAAGCATCCGTATCGGTACATAACGAGAGTGAACCTGAAAGAAATGCACACCGAGGACATCACGTTGTTTCTGTATTTGAAAGAACATGCTTCTATATATAAGCTGCTGCTTAGTGATCATATCCAGGTTGATTTTCGATACCAGTTGGCGAAGACGATTGAAGACCTGTTTGTCGCTGAATATGAATATGAACTGGAAGAAGGATCACGGATTGATCCGAAATGGCTGTTTATCTACCGCGCTCATGGGGTTGCTGGACTGTTGATTCGGTGGATTGAAGAGGACTTCCCCAACACTCCCCAATATATGAGTACTCAAATCGTAGAATTAATGCTCCTGTCTACGGCCGTTTTCCATGTAAAAAAATAATTCCATGAATCTGCCTCAAACCGTTCATTCGAAACAAATATAAATGAAAAGGCAGCGCCGACGGCGCTGCCTTTTTAGGAATATACACGGACTTCAATCAACTCGGCACAGGGACCTCCGTTGGTCTCCTCAACAATGATGCGCAGATTTCTTGTCGACACAAAGTGATTCAACGCAATACGGTTAGTACGCCTGCGATTATCCTTGACGGATTGAACCAGAACCCGTTTGCCTTCCACCTCTGCTTCGATCCGGTACGCTTTTACGAGCTCCGGAATGATCTCGAACGGAGTCCGGTGATGATGCAGATTAATGAGATCTTCATTCACATCATCATTCCATGTCAGAAGAATCTCACGGATAGACACCGCATGCTCCCACTCCAACTCCACCCAGGCTTCACCGTTTTCGTTCTCATACAGAGGAAGAGACATCCAGGAATGAGGGCCGCCATAAGGGCGTTTATAGCCATCGATTACTTTTTCCGGCAGATAAGCATCTGTCTTTCCTGTAATTTTAAAACAAAATGGTTTGCGGTTCAGTGCCTTCATGCTCCAGGCAACAACGGGCTGAGACTCATCGTGATCCTCAAGGGAAGCGACCGCGTGCGGGGTAGCACCCTTCTCAAAGGACAACACACCGGTTACTTGCTGATTGGATTGATAGAGTCTAATTCTGTCATTCTGCCTGATAACAACAAATGCATTCTGCGAATGGGCAGGCTCCCATTGGATGCTGACATGAATCCATTGCTCTTCACCCTTAGTTACACGAATGGTCCTTTCGGCAATCTGTTTTGCTGGAACGTAGTTCTCTTCCCGACCTGTATCCCAGAGCTCTACTTGGAGCTCTGTATCTTCCTCTGCCGATACCAGTAGCTCCATCCCCTGAAGCGAAGGATCAATGGGAAAAAGAATTCCGATATCTCTCTCCAATCGGTAGGACGCTACCGGTTGATCAATTGCAATGGTCATACACGCTGTTGAAGCAGTTACTACAGCCTTAGGGGCAAGGTCCTGCCTGTCTTCATTTTGCAATCCGATGACCGATGCATCCTGTCGCAGCAGCGTTTGCTGCAATTCCTTCAGATGCTGGTTATGGATCAATCGCGGGGATACCCCCTTGGCTGCACAGAGCGCAGCAGCAGTCCCGGCAGCTTCACCCATCACCGCACAGGTTGCCATAACTCTTGTCGTACCGAAGGCCACATGTGAAGCACTTACATTTCTTCCCGCAAAGAGCAGGTTCGACACATTCGCCGAATAAAGTGAGCGATAAGGAATATGATAGATGCCATCGGCATGCATATGCTTGGAACCGCTGGCTTCGGCGTACATGCCTTGTGGTGGATGCAGATCAATGGACCACCCGCCAAAAGCAATCCGGTCGGCAAAAGGTTCCTGAGCTAGAATATCATTTTGGTTGAGTACATAATCTCCCATAAAACGTCTGTATTCTCGTTTCCCCGGAATGGAACCCACCCATTCCAGTGTCATCGTTTCTGCATCAAACTGCCCTGAATTTTTAATATAATCCCAGATGCCATAAATGACCGACCAGAGTTCATCCCGGATCCGTTCATTCTCATGAACCGTGTCCAGTTCCCCTCCCCATTCGATCCACCAATAATGACAGCCTGAATCACCGCTGCGAATGACACGTTTGATTGGAATGGGCGTTTCCTCAATGTTTTTGGCAAAGGACGGAGGCACGAAACGAACAGGTCTACCTGCATCCTGTGTGTAGAATAGCAGCGTACTTCCCAGCGTTATCTGATCAGCCGTCTCAGGTGCCCACTCTTCTCCATATTCATGTGCCGCCTCACGTCCCAGACGATAGCGGGCTCCAGCCAGAAATCCGACTAAGCCGTCTCCTGAACAATCAAGAAACACCGGACTTTCAAAGCGAATGCGCCGTTCCGATCCCATCATCCACCCCGTCACCGATCGAATATGGCGGTCTTCCTCCGTTCCTTCTGCTTCCACCTCGTGTACATCCGTATTCAGAAACAGGCTGATCCGTTCTTCCGCTCGAACGGCTTCCAAAAGAACCAGATCCCACAAATAGGGATTCCCTTCCGGATTGCAGTACTGGTTCTCCAGGAACAGCTCTCCCATGATGCCCGTCTCCCGGGCATACCGGTTCGTTCCGTGTGCTGTTGCTCCGCAAACCCACACCCTTACTTCACTGCTTGAATTACCGCCAAGCACAGGCCGGTTATTAATTAGGGCCACCGTACTTCCCAATCTCGCCGCTGCGATGGCAGCACAGATGCCTGAGAGCCCGGCCCCGACAATCGTAATGTCACTGGTAATCTGTTCTGTTCTCATGTTCATCACCCTTTCACGGCAGAATTGGTCAAGCCCTGAATGATATAACGCTGCCCTATAGCAAATACAATGATCATGGGGATAATCCCCGCTGAAGCAGCAGCCATCATGCCATTATAATCCACCGTATTTTCCAATATGAAATTTTGCAGTCCCAGAGGTACCGTATACAGATTCTCGTCGATGAGAAACACAAGTGCATTCTCATAGTCGTTCCACTGCCAGGAAAAATCAATAATAGCCAGTGTGGCCAGTGCCGGCTTGGCAAGTGGCAAGATCAGGCGAAAGAATATGCGGAAATGTCCCGCTCCATCAATAAAGGCTGACTCGGATATTTCATTCGGAATGGACAGGAAGAACTGACGAAGCATGAACACTCCGAAAATGGTGAACAAACCAGGCAGGATCAATGCCAGATGTGTATTATAGATTCCCGCCCACTCAAACATGATGAACTTCGGAACGAAGAGCACTTGCGGCGGAATCATCATCATCGACAGATAGAGCAGAAACAGTGCATTCCGACCCTTGAAATCAATCCGGGCGAATCCGTATGCTGCAAAAGCGGAAAGAAATGTTGCGCCTACCATGCCAATGATGGATATCTTGAGTGAATTCAAATAATACGTACCGAAGCTTTTGGCACCGGACCATACTTTTTGATGATGCTCCCATGTCAGATTGGACGGAATCCACTCAATGGGATATTTGAAAACTTCCATAGGCGTCTTTAGAGAAGTGCTTATCATCCAAAGAAAAGGAATAATCATGACAATAGCCAGTGCCAGCATAATGATGGTGATGAACAAACTGCCAGGCTGCACAATGGATAGACGTTTTTTGAGTTCCATACTTCCCGTCCCCCTTTTTAGATTAGTAATGGACCCAGCGTTTTTGCCCTACCCACTGAAGAACAGTAATCAGCAGAATAATGGCGAACAGTGCCCAGGAGACCGTAGCGGCGTATCCCATGTCGTAATAACGAAACGCATTCTGGTATACATACAGAGACAGGATGGTTGTACTATTACCAGGTCCCCCCTGTGTTGTGGCCTGAATGATTCCGAACGTTTTGATAGCCATGATCAGTCCGGTAATTAGCAGCAGAAATGTGGTTGGACTTACCAGAGGCCATATGATTCTGCGCAAAATCTGAAGCGGTCTGGCTCCATCGATCTTGGCTGCTTCCAGCAGCTCAGATGACACTTCCTGTAAGGCAGCAAGGTAAATAATCATGTTGTAGCCCAGCATAAACCAGATCCAGATGATATCGATGGCGTACATGGAGGTGGTTGTCGTGGAAAGCCATCCCGGTGGGTTATCTACGCCAATACTGCGCAAGAAACCGTTGATTGGTCCCTGATTGGGCTGAAACAGCAGCATCCAGACAAATGCCACAGCTACTCCGCTCGTGATATAAGGCATAAAGTACAACCCGCGCAGCAGCTTTTTCAGATAGATCTTTTGATTCAGGATGACGGCTACAATAAAACCAAGCACAATCGAGACAGGTACGGCGAGCAAAAATATCAGGGTATTACGCAAGGATAGAAAGAACAGCGGGTCTTTCATCAATCGCTTGATATTGTCCAAGCCTATAAACGTCATATCTGGGTTCATAAATTTGTAATCCGTAAACATGAGACCAAAAGAGTAGATGGCCGGGATCAGGAAAAAAAGCAGAACTCCCAGCATGTTTGGACCGACAAAAATATATCCCAGCATGCGCTGTCTTCTCATCCAGTTGTTATGCATTGTTCTTCGCCTCGTTTCTTCCAGGGATAACCCAAGTCTACCAACCCGGCAATGTTCCCATAAGTAACAAATCCACCTTGTTCATAAAACAGAATGATGCAAAAAATGCTTTGCCACAGGCGGTCCGATCATTCAAAAACATCAATTTGTTCTATTCTGCAAATGCCTATCCATCCGCTGTCAAAACAAAGAGACTGCCACCATAAATCTGGAGCAGTCTCGATATTTCAACCTTTCGGAGTACACGAATGATGTTGCTCTTTTTATTTGGCCGTCTTGAGATAATCATTATGTCTGGAAACCATTGCGGAGATCGTTGTATCCAGATCCTGTACGCCCAGAAAATACTTTTCGTACTCCTGCGCTCGCAAATCCATCACTTCCTGAGGCACAGTCCGGACATAGGTTGGCGTTTGATAATTAAACATGACATACATGAGTGACTCCAGATCATACGTATCTTTCTTGTCTCCAAGCATGCTCTCCAGCGCCTTATCCTGATCTGCATCCTTGGAAGCTGGGAATCGTCCTCCCTCAGCCATTGGGGCCATGCCGCCATCCGCATACCACTTCAGAAATTCCCAGGCTGCTTCCTGATGTTTCGATTTGGCATTAATGGAGATGTAATCTCCCAGTCCACCTCGCATGACATAGCCTTCCTTATCTTCAGACAAACGCGGTACCGGTGCGAAGGCGATGGTGAAATCCCGCGGGTAATCGGTAAAATTGTTCGAGCTGCGGAGAAGCCATGCCCCAATGTTAAGCATAGGTACTTCCCCGCTCAGAAACATCTGCTCCACAGGCATTTTCGATGTCAGCTGCTCTCCGAGCGGCGGTGTCGTTTTATCCTCAGCCATCATGGCATTCAGGGTTTCCAACCACTTTCTCACCATGGGATGATCCAGGTTAGACGTTCCGTCTGCCTTGATATACCCTTCCTGTGACAGGACGGAATCCATCGAATCAACGAACGGTTCTGTGTTTTGAATGAACCCATATCCACTATCATTTTTTAGCTTTTTCGCATATTCTCTCATCTCATCCCAGGTCCAGTCCTTCGGAACAGGCAGATTGGCCGCATCGAGTGCTTCCTTGTTCAGTGCCACGAAATAGGTGCTCTTCGTGGTAGGGACACCATAATACTTTCCGTCAATTTTCCAGCCCTCCGCATCAGGACCCATTTTCTCGTCGATGTTGTAGTCGGTGAAGGAACTCAGGTCAGCAGCAGCACCGGATGCCACCCTCTTGGCCGTATGGGAAATCGTATAGTTCACAAATAAATCCACATCCTGACCTGTCATGATGGCCGTATCCAGTTTAAGATTGCCTTCATCATCATTCACATAACGCACATATTCAATCTGTGTTTCGGGATGCTCCTTGTTCCACACATCGATGACTGCCTGCGGCCCCGCTTCAGGCGGTACGCCTCCCCACATTTTCAGTTTGACTGTATCACCCGAATTGTCAGACGCACCGGTCTGAGCATTGGAACCTGAATCATTGGAACAACCTGCGATCATGCCCACAACAAGGACAAGTGATACCATTCGTGCAACCAAGCCTTTTTTTCTCACCAAGAGACGACCCCCTCGTAAATTCTGGATTGAAGTTTGCAACTTAAGGATAGCAAATGAGTGAGAATGGTCGTAAGTAACAGAATCATGATTGCCATGGAACAGAAATACACATTTGAAACCGTTATCATCCTTCAGTCAAATCATTTTGTTCTATTTCTGATGACGATATTGACTCGGGGTTGTACCCGTCATTCGTTTAAAGATTTTGATAAAATAATTATCGTTCATAAAACCGACCTGGTGGCCAATCTGGTTCACAGGCCAATCGGTATCCGTCAGGTACTCGATCGCTTTGTTAATTCGTGTTCGATGCAAATAATGAATCAGCGTCTCCCCGGTCTTCTTTTTAAACAGGGCACTCACGTAGTTTTCACCCATCATGACGTAACGTGCGAGGAACTTCAGTGTAATATCCTGATCATAATGCTGTTCAATGTATTGGATGATCTTATTCACTTCCGGATGCGTAATTTTCTCCTTGGGCGCTGTGGATGCGGGACGAATGGCTCGCTCTTGTGGCACCCCGTTATTCGATAATTCCTTGCTCACCTTAACAAGGGTTTCCCGCAAATCCTTCACACTCATCGACAACTTCAGAATGTAATTAGAGGCGCCATATTCCATGGCCTGCCGCATGGATTCAAAATCGCCCATACATGTCAGCATGACAAATTTGGATTGGATGCCAGCCTTCCTTGTTTCCTGAAGTAACATTAGTCCGTCCATCTGCGGCATGACAATGTCACACAGAACAAGATCCGGAGGGTCCTGCTTAATCATTGGTAACGCTTCCAATCCATTGCTTGCTTCTCCGGCTAGCGTGAACCCCATGTCCTCCCAACGAATGATCTCCTTCACAGACTCCCGGACGAATGTCTCATCTTCCACCAGTAATACTTTCCACATTGTAGTCCCTCCATTCCGTTAATCCTCGTCATTCTTGTTGCCCAGGTTTTGGTTCGCATATGGTTCGGACAGCAAAACAGGCAGATGAATCCGGCACAATGTCCCCTGTTCCAACGAGATCACCTCGAGCTCGCCTTTGTCCTTGAATAGAAGTCTTAGTCGCTCCCTGATATTCTGCAGCCCAATACTCGGTCTCTGACGACCCTGCTCCCTGTTATTCTTCGAATGATCCATTCCTACCCCGTTATCCTCGACCTCCAGCGTTAAACGATCAGGCACAGCTGGATTTCTAAACATCCGGATCTGTATCCTGCCTCCCTCTGCCATATTGCCAATCCCGTGGCGAATCGCATTGTCAATCAATGGCTGCAGACTGAGCTTGGGAACCAGAGCATATAGCAGCTCTTCGTCATAACTGAACTCTATGTCAAACACATTTCCATATCTGACTTGTTGGATATACAGAAAAGCTCGCGTCAGATCCATTTCATCGCGAAGGAGAATGAGATCCACATCTGAATTGAGGCTGGTTTCCAGCAGTTTACCGAGTGAAAGACATATTTCCACCGTTTCTTCGTTCCCGTTCCGCAGGCCAATCCATTTCAGTGTATTGAGCGTATTGAGCAGAAAATGTGGATTCATCTGAGCTAGAAGCATCTGAAAATGGACGGCATCCTTCTGCCTTTCTTCAGCACGAAGCTGTTGAACCAGTCGGTTCATGTCTACCATCATCGTATTGAAGGTCCGTGTAAGATCCAGCACCTCTCCCCGGTGATTCTCCTCTGGCAGCCGAATGCGGAGATCCTTGCCAACCGCTTCTTTCATCTTGACCTGTAGACGGGATAACGGCCTTGTAAATGTATAAGCAATCATGAAAGCAATAGCAATAAAAAGGGCCGTAATGGCATAAAAAGTTGCGAAATAATGCTTCTTCAGGCTTTCAATCTCACCAAACAGCAATTGTAAGGGAATACGGTTTATCATATACCAATCCAGTGAAGGCAGATAACTATAGTTAATGAGTGACTCACTTGACTTGTCAGTCCAGTATCCATTACTAGGCTCGCGGGAAACCTCCCGAATAACTTCACCGGGCAGCTTAGATTCGGAGTTGGAACGAGCAATCACTTCGCCCTGGCGGGTCATGATAAAGTAGAGCTGGTCACTCTCGGACTTCTGCAATACAGACTGAAACCAGTAGGAGAAATCGATGCTGATTCTTGCCAGTCCGTATGTATTGTTATTCCGGTCACGGAGTTTGGCGTACAAGGATAACAGGGTTGGGCTCCTGGTCACATCACGGGATACGTAATTCTCATCGTTCGATGTCCACACATATGAGGTTCCGCTATCCTGAAGGGCCAAGAAGGAACGATCCGAGGCAACGGTATCATAATCTAGCGGGACCTTGGGCTGATATGAAGTGTAGATATGCCCGTCTTCGTCGAGCAGCGTAAAATAAACCGATGGATTGTAGAGAAAAAAGCTGTTATTCAAACCTTTGAATTTGTCCTCCATACGCTCCTTGTTGTCCAGGACGTTGCGCTCGCCAGGATTTTGCAGAATTCGGCGAACCTCGGAATCCTGTTCCAGGAAGATCAATGTTTTGAAAGCGATACTGAGCTGATCTTCCAGCGACTGGTGAAGATTATCCAGCTGTTCATGACTCTGTTCACTGATCTTCTGCTGCACAAGCGATTCAATTTTTTCGTAGTTGTACAAATTGAGAATACTGAATGGAAGCAGAATGACTAGAGCGAACCCTGCAAACAAACGGTATTTGAGCTTGTGGGGGATCATCCATCCCAGCCACTTCCGCATATGAACCGACTCCTTTTGCTGCCCTCTGGTGAACTTATTATATCACCCTGTTAATACAGCTGGATGGCTGATTTTGCTAACGATATCTTCATTTTAAAGAACCCTGCACTCCAGTCATAGAAACATATCTCTCATTGCATAGAACATATCTACACATTAAAGCCCGCTTCTCTTCGAAAACTCATGCTTTCATATACGAATAGTTCATTCATTCTAGTATTCGTGTAATGGATCACTAATTTACAACTGATTTCTGTTCCAATTGTGAGGGTATTCGCTTCTTTTATTCTATGTTATATTAACATCTACGAAAACGCTTTCAATACATATTCTGGAGGTGATCCTTTCTTCGTAAACCCTGTCTGGACTGTTTTATAACTGAGCTTTTTCTCCATCTGAGCAAGCATAATTCATCAGTTCAACTATTCCAAGAATGAAGGAGACACTGTTAATGAAGAAAAATCGTAAAAATGTTCTATCCCTCACACTGGTCACCGCACTGATTCTGTCTCTGTTCTCTTCTGCCATGGCCTCTGCAGCTCCTGATCACAAAGGCAAGCCAAGTAAACCTGCTGCCCCAACCAAAATCCAGTCCTACGTCAGCGCCATGGAACCGGGCTGGAATTTGGGTAATTCGCTCGACGCTGTGGGCGAAGATGAGACGGCCTGGGGTAACCCGCGGATTACCAAGGAACTGATCAAGCAGATTGCGAAGCAAGGTTATAAGAGCATTCGCATTCCTGTGACCTGGGAAGCCCACATCGGCGACGCACCCGACTACACCATCGATCCTGCCTACATGAACCGTGTACAGGAAGTTGTGGATTGGGCACTCGATGCCAATCTCTATGTCATGCTTAACATCCACCATGATTCCTGGCGATGGGTCAGTTACATGGAGAAGGATCATGATCCTGTGCTAGCACGCTATAATTCCGTATGGACCCAGATTGCGAAACAATTTAAAAATGCTCCTTCCAAGCTGATGTTCGAAAGTATTAACGAGCCCCGTTTCACAGAAGGCGGAACAACAGATGCCGCAGTCGGGTACCGTATGCTCGATGAGCTTAATACTTCTTTTCATCAAATTGTAAGGTCTTCTGGCGGAAACAACAAGACACGTCCACTCGTACTCCCGACAATGCACACCTCATCCGCACAAGCCGATCTGGATGCATTAAATGAGACGATCACGAAATTAAACGATCCTAACATTATTGCGACAGTTCACTATTATGGCTTCTGGCCATTTAGTGTGAACATCGCTGGTTTTACCAAGTTTAATGAAGAAGTGCAAAAAGACATCACGGATACATTCGATCGTGTATACAACGCTTTTGTAGCCAAAGGTATACCAGTTATTGTTGGTGAATATGGCTTGCTGGGCTTCGACCAGCATACCGGTGTCATCGAACAAGGTGAGAAACTGAAATTCTTCGAATTCGTTGGACAGTATCTGCGTCAAAAGAAGATGACTACCATGCTGTGGGATAACGGGCAGCATTTCAGTCGTACAAACTATACTTGGTCTGACCCTGATCTCTATAATACGATGAAAGCGAGCTGGAAAGGTCGTTCGTCCACAGCCGAATCCGATCTGGTCCATCTCAAAAAAGGAGCAGCCGTTCAAGATCAAACGATCCGCTTGAATCTGAATGGAAACACCTTCAAATCCCTGGCTAACGGTAACAAGAAACTGTCTAAAGGCAAGGATTACACGATTAAGGATGACGTGCTGACTCTTAAATCCAGTCTGTTAACCAAACTGACCGCTTCCGGCAATCTTGGTGTCAATGCGAAGCTTACGGCGAAATTCAATAAAGGCGCCGACTGGAACCTGAATATCATTACGTATGATACGCCTGTGCTGGGCGATGTTACAGGAACTACCGATTCTTTTGCAATTCCAACCACGTTTAACGGAAACCAGCTGGCCACGATGGAAGCGACGTATGCCACCGGAGGTAACGCCGGGCCGCAAAACTGGACATCCTTCAAGGAGTTCTCTTACACCTTTAGCCCGGATTATAGCCGCAATATCATTGAACTGAAACCAAACTTCTTCAACGAAACGAATGATGGTGAGGTTATTCTCAAATTCCACTTCTGGAGTGGCGAGGTGCTCACCTATAAAATAACGAAGAACGGTACCAGTGTCGTTGGTCAAACGTCTTAAGTCACAAATGCGAACGTTCTGTTCAGAGCAAGGCTCTGACAGAACGTTTTTGTTTTGACCAAAGTCCGAATAACGTACAAGTCATGCCTCATACCTTTACAGTAATTTGGCTTGAGGAGGCAAAATCATGTTTAAACGGGTAGACCGCCTTGCAATTGAACTGCCGATCTCCAATAACCCGGACCCCAATGGAGCAAGCGCAGTCCAGGAACTGCTTGGTGGAAAGTTCGGCGAGATGTCCACGTTAAACAACTATATGTTTCAATCCTTCAACTTTCGGGGCAAAAAAAAGCTGCGTGCCTTTTATGACATTGTGGCAAGTATTACGGCTGAAGAATTTGGTCATGTGGAGCTTGTCGCCAATACCATTAATCTGATGCTGGTTGGCACTACTGCTCCGGGAGACCCTGACACCACCCCGCTTCGTGCAGGTAAGGATGCTCGTATCACTTCACATTTCATTGAATCGGCTCAGACAGCGCTCCCCTTTGATTCCATGGGTAGACCCTGGAACGGTTCATATGTCGTGAACAGCGGCAATCTGATCTTCGACCTGCTGCATAATTTTTTCCTCGAATGCGGTGCACGTACCCACAAGATGAGAGTGTACGAGATGACGGATCATCCAACTGCCCGGGAGATGACCGGTTATTTGCTCGTTCGTGGCGGCGTA
This sequence comes from Paenibacillus sp. PvP094, assembly GCF_040546835.1. NCBI lineage: Bacteria > Bacillati > Bacillota > Bacilli > Caryophanales > Paenibacillaceae > Paenibacillus > Paenibacillus sp. PvP094. The sequence continues at coordinate 5,874,348 of NZ_JBEPOM010000001.1, forward strand.
CATATTCTTGCCTATGCCAAAGCGCTGCAGATTGCAACCGGCGTTGATGTGACCAAGATGTTCCCTATTCCACGCCTGGACAATAAGGTGTTTGACACGACCCGGAAATGGGAAGCCATGGGCGAACATCGCAGGCTTTACACTTTTAGTGACAAGGACTATCAGAACATCGCCCAGATCTGGAAAGGCACACATCCGACAGATGGCGGAAAACTGGAGGCATTCGCAGGGCTGCCCGGACACAGTGGCGCTATTCCCGATCTGCCGGACCTGCCGGAAGAATTCGCCCCTGGCGTCTCTGCGGAAGATCTGTTACAGATTGCAGAACGGCTGAAGCGGCAAGCAGGGTTGTAATGCTGAACGTATGTCAAGCGGTCATCTCATTATTCGAGATCACCGCTTGTTATTTTTGTCTGACCTTCCTATTACAAAACAAACGATATATCACCGCTTCGGCTGTGTATGACATATGAGGCTCCCAACCCGCGGTAAACCAGCTGAACAGGACTCAGGCTGCTTGTAACCACATAAAGCCGCTGCGGGCACCAGCTATGGCATAATTGAATGTCCTGACAGCACTCTGGCAGATTTCTTTCAAATACAAAGGCATGTTTGACCGCCCAATCTAAAGCAATGGGCGTCTTGTCTGCCGAACCAGAGTGATAGAGGCGATACACAGAGATCTTACCGATCAATTCAGTCAGCTGCTGTTCCTCTTCTGCATTGTGGACAAGCACGATTACATCCATCCCCCTCTTCAGCAATAAACGAACAAACTCCATTCCTGCTGAGCTCTGTCCCGTTGAAACTAACATTACAGCGTCCTCCGACATCGTGCTCCCTCACCTTCGTCTCCACGCCAGCAAGAATATCCTCGCATGGTATGAGCGAATCATAGTCCTGTAATCGCAGGGCTGCAAGGCAGTAAGGGAACAATTTACTGCGTAAATCAACCATTTCTGGCGAAACTCAAGTTCATTTTAACCATTATCTACTCCTGGCTTCATCTAGCTTCAGTTTATCGTGGAGCGAATGAGCTAATGAAATAAACAGATGTAATCAGCAAAAATAACAGACTGATCCCGATTTAATCGCTTACATCACGGAAATATCCACCCGCAAGCACTTAAATGCTGTAAATAAAAGATCCCCAACATTTTACTTCATCGTCACTCAGCCGTAACATAAACCAAAGGTTGAAGAACTTAAAGTCGCATTCATTCGATGGAGGTTGGTGGCGTGTTTCCGAGTTGTGAACTCATAAATCAAATAACAATAAACCATGAAATGAAGATTACTTCCATGGAAATCATTCGGTACGATATGCGAAAGCTGCCGTTACTCCCTCATGAACATTCAGACAGCTACTGCGGCTTGTTCAAAATTTCATGTGGAGGCATTCACGGATTTGCAGAATTTAGTTTACCGAGAGGTTCAGAGCCCGCCGATCTGGTCAAATGGGCTTCGGTATTCGGAGGGTTAAAAGGGCTGGAACCGAAGCAAGCTATCCATTACATCACCGAGCACCAAAGTCTGTGGGGAGAGGTTCGTGCTCATTTTCTTCTAAAATGCCTAGACAATCTGATCTTCAATCTGGAGAACTGCGGAAATTTGCATATGAGCCAGGAACAGGTGCGTGCCTTTTTGATAGAATATGCACTCACCTATTATTCGTTTTAATACACTTGTTACATGAATGAATAGCAAAAAAAGCAGGCAATGAGTCTGGTCAAATTCATCAGCTCTCTCTGCCTGCTTTGTTCATTATTGTTTAAACTTCACAACAAGGATGTTGTCCCCGTTCGCCTGTACACTGCCAATCTTGGCCGTCTGCACTTCTTCTATCATTTCATTTCCGTTCGGGATCAGAACGGGAGTGATGAGTGGCAGCCCCGCAGCCTGAATGGCGTTCATGTCAAACTCAATCAATAATTGTCCAGCGGTAACTACATCTCCGCTTTGGACATGAGCGGTAAATCCCTCTCCCTTTAGACCAACGGTATTGATTCCAACGTGAACAAGCATCTGCAGGCCAGTCTCATGCTCCAGAATGACAGCGTGTTTACTCTTGTTCATCACATGGGCTACGACGCCATCAAAAGGTGCAAACACCCTACCCTCCGTAGGCTCAATGGCAATCCCCTCACCCATATGCTTCTCTGAAAATGCAGGATCAGGTACGTTGGCCAATGCCACCGCTGTACCGGTCATCGGCGAAGCAATCTCCAGCTTATCCACCTGGGGCCGATATACCGCTGCTTGATTGGTCCGATCATCCGTACCTGCGGTTTGGACAGCCGAAGGATCACTCTCATTTCCACTGTTCGTTATCTCATCTACAGCAAGCGGCTGATCCTTGTAACCGAAGAACCAGGTTAATGCAAAGGCCACACCCACAGCAACCACATTAACAAGAATGTACAGGGGCAGCTGACTGTTCAGATACAGCAATGTACCGGGAATCACCGTTACGGCCATGCCCGTACCCTTCAGATGGAACAAGGATGCGAGAAAACCACCGACACCGCCACCAATCAGTCCCATAACGAACGGTTTCATGAAGCGCAGGTTTACCCCAAAAATGGCAGGTTCGCTGATTCCGAGAAACGCAGACAAGGACGATGGTAGAGCCAGAGCCTTGAGTTTTGTATTTTTTGTTTTTAATCCTACGGCTAAACAAGCGGCTCCTTGTGCAGCCATCGCAGAAGTTACAATGGCGTTGAATGGATTATAACCTGTTTTTTCCAGCAGCTGGATTTCCAAAAAGTTAAAGATATGATGCACACCGGTAACGACAATAATCTGATTGAAGAAACCAATAATAATTCCGGCAATACCGAATGGAAGGTCAAGAACAGCTGTCGTCCCATGCAGCACCCACTCTTCAAGCGAATGAAAGACGGGACCGATGGCAAAGAGTCCCAATGTAATCATAACCGTTAGTGTGATAAAAGGCGTGAGGATCAGGTCCAGCGCCTCCGGCACGCGTCTTCTCAGAACCTTTTCGAACTTCGCTCCAATAAGTCCCACGAAAAATGCAGGTAAAACGGATCCCTGATAGCCTACAACGGGTATAAATCCAAACATGTACAATGCTTGAGCCGATCCATCTGCCACAGAATAAGCATTCGGCAGTGCCGGATTGACAAGCATCAGTCCGAGCACAATCCCGAGCACAGGGCTGCCGCCAAATACGCGGAATGCAGACCAGGCCACCAGTGCAGGCAGGAATGCGAATGCAGTGTCCGTCAGTACTTGAGTAAACAACAGGAAATTGGGCGAAATGTCCTCAGGGGTTGCACCGAACAAGGACAGAATTTCATTCTGGGTAAGCAATCCGCGCAGCCCCATGAACAACCCTGTAGCCACCAGTACAGGAATAATAGGTACGAACACGTCTCCGAACGTGCGGATTGCTCGTTGAAATGCATTGCCTTCCTTTTTTCCCTGATTCTTCACGTCTTCCTTGGAGGTACCTTCGATTCCGAGCTTCTCGACCTCTTCAAAGATCCGGTTCACGGTACCCGTCCCGAAAATAATCTGATACTGTCCGGAATTGAAGAAGGCACCCTTGACCTTGTCTATATTCTCGACCTGCTTCTGATCGATTTTCTCTTTGTCATTCACCATAATGCGAAGACGTGTCGCGCAGTGGGCAAATGATGCGATGTTATCTTTGCCCCCTATGGCTTGAATGACTTCCTTGGCTATTTGTTGGTTATCCGACATGGTATTTCATTCCCCTCACCTGATATCTAGTAATCCCATTTGGTCGCTTTAAACTCAGCCTTGCCTCCACTCGCAAAAAAGCGAATTCCCGTACTTTCGGGGCTTGGGAAAATTCGGCTTGTGAATACCTCTTCCCCATCATTGACAAAGATTTCAACCGATGACGTATCTACAAACAGTTGTAACTTGATCCGATCTCCGTTTAGCGTGCACTGGCGTACCGTGCCATTCATGCCCCCCATTGGAGCACCTGATAAGGTTCGGTCCAGTATCAACTTTTGCTGAAGACGGTCGTATTGCAAAACGGTCTTTTCTTCACCGCCTGTTCGAAATTCAATCCCGAATCGTTCAGCATCAACATGACTGATTTCACATTCCAGCTCATAGGCAGTGCCGTTGAATGCAGCAACACTTTCAGATCTATTCTCAAGTGTCGTTTGATAACGGTGTCCCTCGGATTGTTGACGCAGCTTCTTCATCTCATCTACAGGCTGCTGTATGAGTTTACTGTCTTTCAGGGACAACTGGCGCGGGATCGTAAGGCAATGTGCCCACCCGCTCGCATCGGTTGGATACTCCACATCCGGAAGTCCCATCCATCCAATCAATATGCGTCTTCCGTCCGGAGCTTCCATCGATTGTGGCGCATAGAAATCGAACCCGCGATCCAATTCCTGAAAATGATCATGATCAAACTCTCTCGTCTGTAGATTCAATGGCTCACCAATCAGGTAACCTGACTGAAAAATGTTGTTGTACAAATCCCCGTCACCTTCGATACCCTGCGGTGAAAAAAGAAGCACGCCTCTACCATTCATCTCAAAGTAATCCGGACACTCCCACATATAGCCGAATTGGGAGAGATGCGTCTGGATCTCACCCAGAAACTCCCACACTGTGAGGTTGGATGATCGATACAACACCGCGCATCCTGTCATGTCTGTCCGCTGTGCTCCGATTACACAATAATAGGTATCCCCATCCTGCCAAACCTTCGGGTCCCTGAAATGTTCTGTATACCCGGACGGTACTGACGATATAATCGGCTGCTCGGCTTTCACAACTGAACCGCTTTCATTCATGACCGCCAAGCATTGATACGGATGTCTGATCCATGCTTCATCCCTGGTGTTGCCTGTGTAGAGCAGGTGCAGCTTGTCACCCTTGACAATGGCACTTCCTGAGTAAGCCCCGTGCGAATCGAATGTATCACCGGGACGGATGCCAATGCCCACCTGCTCCCAGTTCACAAGATCTGTCGAGCGAACATGATACCAATATTTCATTCCGTGCTCTGTTCCCAGAGGAAACCATTGATAGAAAAGATGATAGTGTCCTTGGTAATATGAAAATCCGTTAGGATCATTCAGTAAGCCCGTAACAGGTTGAATATGATAGGATTGTCTCCACGAGCAAGCGGAAATCAATGCTTTCAGTTTATCAATCTCTCCTTCTTCCGCCTGCTCAATGAATCGGTAGCGCTGCTCTCTGGTCATTTTCATAACATATCTCCTAACCTTGCCCAAAATCATTACATTAAAGAGGAACCGGTTCCAACGCAAATAAAAAAATAATTCCACGGCATAAAGCCAAAACCGTTATTCCAATTCGAATATCTCAAACGAATGGAACCGGTTCGATGGAATTATCATAAAGGATAAGTTTATACGTTGTCAACGCTTTCTCGGGGAATCAATTCCACATCAAGTATAGTTTGCTTCTCTACCGGCTCACCTGTAACCTGACGAATCATATGGCTCGCAGCCAGTTTACCGGCTTGCAAATAATGAAATTTCACTGTTGTCAGCGCCGGATGAATCATTTCCGTGATATCGTATCCGCCAAATCCGGCTACCGACAATTCATGGGGTATTTGTATCTTGTTAGAGAAAGCTGTCTTCATTACACCCAGTGCGATGTTATCCGTGGCACCAACAATGATGCTCGGTTTATTGTCCCGAAGAATGGCTTCTGCTGTAACGATCGCTTCGGACATTTTGAAGCTTGTCTCGTAGTAAGTAACATCACACCCACTCCCGCCATATTCGGCGATGGCACGCTGGAATCCCTGTCTACGATGTATGCCGACGGCCTGGTCCCTCTCCGTTACACCAATATAAACAATCTGGCGGTGCCCCTTCTCCACCACATATTTGCCCATATCGTATCCGGCCTGGTCATCGTTGTGAACCAAACTATGCAGACGTTCATGCTGTTGTCCCACCAACAACACCGGAATGCCAATCTCTTCGACTGCCTTCAGATGTGCTTCAGTTACTTCAGCGGCAAGCAGAATAATGCCGGATACCTTCTGCCTTGCAAAATCATAAATGGCGTCTATCTCGCGGTGCATATCCTGGCTTGTATTGGCAATCAACATCTGGTACTGATTGGTTCTTAATTCCTCATCTATGCCGATAAGCGTCTGTGAAGTTGCAAATGAGTCCAGCCGGGGGACGACTGTTCCGATAATACTGGTTTTCTTCGCTTTGAGACTCTGAGCAAAGGTATTTGGTACGTAATTATATTGTTTGATAATGCGCTCAATCTTCTGGCGTGTGTCTTCACTGACCGAACCGCCATTAAGAAAACGGGAAACGGTGCTTTTGGCCACGCCGGCCAGTTGAGCGATATCAGATATGGTTTTGTTCATAGTTACTCCTCTTGTGTACAGCTTAAAAATGAAAATGGATAATGCACCCTTCTTATTATACTTGGTTGATGTCGATGTGGCGAATATCATTGTGCTGCAGTACAGCGTTATTGATGTGCGGCATCACTTCAATTCATTGCATGCAGAAGGTGTACATGCTAGTATAACTTCAATTCATATCGTGCACGATGGAATATTAACATATCAATAAACAATTACAGGCTATGACGGAAAGAGTAAGCGGAATCTGGCGTTGATTACAGGGACGTGGTGCCAAAGACTGAGAGCACCCGAGGCAACCATCCGCCGAAGTTCACTCCCGAGCCGATTGCTGAAAAGTGGCTTCTTCAAGAGTCAGCTTCTAGGACAATCCGTTCCTTGCGTTAAAAGGTCAAAGTGAGATTCGGCATGCCTGCAATCAGGCTGAACCGTTTCTAATTAGGGTGGTACCACGGCTTCTTCGTCCCTTGCGGATGAAGGGCTTTTTTTGTTTTTCAATAAAATGAATTCATATCCAACGTAACGGAGGAGTGGTTGTAAATGGACGAGAACAAAACCTTGGAACAATTACGAAGCCGATTAAATGAGATTAATCATGATCTGCTTCACTTACTATCAGAGCGGGCGCAAATCACACAGGAAATCGGTCAGATCAAGGAAAAACAGGGCGTTCCCAAGTTTGACCCCGTTCGTGAGAATGAAATGCTGGAAGAATTGACGACAGCCAATCCTGGGCCTTTCCAGGATGATGCCATCAAGCTGTTGTTCAAGCAGATCTTTCAGGCTTCGTTGCATTTACAGGTTGACGAACACAAGAAACAGCTTCTCGTCAGCCGTAAAAACCAGCAGGAGGATACAATCGTCTCCATTGGTGACATTCAGGTTGGCGCGGGCAAACCAATCATGATTGCCGGACCTTGTTCCGTGGAGAGTTACGAGCAAGTCCGGGAGGTTGCCAAGGCTTTGAAAGAAGCCGGGATTTCGGTTATGCGCGGCGGAGCGTTTAAACCACGCACCTCCCCATATGATTTTCAGGGATTAGGGATTGAAGGACTGAAAATTCTGAAGGAAGTAGCTGACGAGTTTGGTCTCAAAACGATCAGTGAGATTGTGCATCCAGGCCATATCGAGCTGGCAGCGGATTATATTGATGTGATCCAGATCGGTGCCCGAAACATGCAAAACTTTGAGCTGCTCAAAGCAGCGGGCGACGCTCGTATTCCGATTTTACTTAAACGGGGGTTGGCAGCAACCATTGATGAATTCGTGCATGCTGCAGAGTATGTCGTGTCCCGTGGGAACAAACAAGTCATGCTGATTGAACGAGGAATTCGCACTTATGAAAAAGCCACACGCAATACCCTTGATATCTCTGCCGTGCCTATTCTAAAACAGGAAACCCATCTTCCCGTGCTGGTGGATGTAACCCACTCTACTGGACGCAAAGATATTCTGGCTCCATGCGCCAAAGCTGCCCTTGCGGCTGGTGCCGACGGCGTTATGGTGGAAGTGCATCCCAATCCAGCGGTAGCGCTATCCGATAGTGCGCAGCAGTTGAACATCGAACAATTCCATCAGTTCCTCTCCTCCGTGAGACAATCCGGTTTATTGAAGGATTAATAGTCGCAGAAGATAGTGACCCGTATTCTTTAAAGCAAGCAAAAACAAACAAAAAGCCTGAAGGAGTAGCCTATTCATCATCAAATATGAATGAGCATTCCTCAGGCTTTTTCTTATTCTAACCATTTTTCATACCTCTATGATAATAGGCAGGATCATCGGTCTTCGTTTCGTCTGGGCATAAATGTAATGTCCGATCTCGTCCTTAAGCTTTCTTTTGATGACATTCCACTGGTTCACTCCGGCTCCGGTCAGTTCTTCCATTCTGGATAGTACCAATCCATGAATTTCTCGCATAAATTCCTCCGAGTCTTTTACAAACACAAATCCTCTGGAAATAATCTCGGGAGATGTGACCATTTGCTTCTCCGTTTTGCTAAGTGTCGTCACAATGACAAGCATACCGTCTGAAGATAACTGTCTGCGATCCCGAAGCACAATATTACCTACGTCCCCCATAATCAAGCCGTCAACCAGACTGTTGCCTGAAGCGATTTTGGGACCCGGTGATGCTACGCCGTCCTTGTACTGAATCATGTCTCCATTATTTACGATAAATACGTGATCCGGATCGATGCCAACCGATTCAGCCAGCAATCTGTGCTGGTACAGCATGCGGAATTCGCCGTGGATGGGAACCAGATAATCCGGCTTCATCAGTGTCAGCATCAGCTTCAGCTCTTCCTGACTGCCATGCCCCGAAACATGCATGCCCCCCGACCCGCTCGAACCATATAGTACTCTTGCTCCCAGTACATACAGGTTATCAATAACGTGGGCTAAATTGCGTTCGTTGCCCGGAATTGCTCCTGCCGCAATAATGACGGTGTCACCTGCTGCCACTCTCACGTGAGGGTGCTTACCTGTCGCGAGCCGGGACAGCGCAGCCATAGGTTCACCTTGGCTTCCCGTACAGAGAATAACCACTTGTTCAGGAGGAAACTGATCCGCATCAATCGCTTCAATCAGCAGGCCGTCAGGAACATCCAGGTATCCGAGTTCACTAGCAACAGATACGACATTAACCATACTTCTGCCCAGCAAGGCCAGTTTGCGGCCGGTCTCAAAGGTGGCATTCACAATTTGTTGGACCCGGCTGACATTGGAAGCAAAGGTGGAGATGAATATTTTTTGCCTGGCTCGAATAAATGCATCCAGAATGCGATCCCCTACAACACGCTCAGAAGGTGTAAATCCAGGTCGTTCGGCATTTGTACTCTCGGACAGCAGCAGATGAACGCCCTGTTTACCAATCTCGGCCATTCGATATAGGTCAGGATAAGGTCCATTTACCGGTGACATGTCGAACTTGAAATCGCCGGTATGTACCACATTTCCACCAGGTGTCCGGAAGAATACCCCCAGGCAGTCCGGGATGCTGTGGCTCGTTGCAAAAAAGGAAACGTCGATATCCCCCAGCTTAACAGTGGAGTGAGCATCGATTGTATGAAGATCTGCGGTTCGCAGCATGTTATGCTCTTTCAGTTTCAGTTCAATCAACCCTCGGGTAAGCCTGGATGCATATACGGGGATATTCATTTGTTTCAAAAAATAAGGTATGCCCCCGATGTGATCTTCGTGCCCATGGGTAACAACAAGCGCTCTTACCTGGTCCAGATTCTCCAGCAAGTAGGAGACGTCCGGAATAATGAGATCGATGCCTGGCAAGGTCTCATCCGGAAATTTGGAACCACAATCGATGACGATAATATCCTTGTTGTACTGAATAATGTACATGTTCTTACCAATTTCGTTTACGCCGCCAAGTGCAGCGACATACAACTTATTGTGGGCTAGATTCAATTTGAAGCATCCTCCTTTTCGTTTTGCTGCAGTAACTGGGCTATTCTACAAGCCTGTTTATGTAGTTGTAGTATGTTATTTCTCAGTTCACTTATGCATCGTGAATGATCGTCACGCCAAAAAGCCCGCAATGGAACACTGGCTCCACTACGGACTTTTATCAGTTTAGGATAAAGTAATTAATACAAAATTCCTTTTATAAGAACAAGTTAAACGAGCGATTTACCACGCTGCAGCAAAACATCTTCTTCATAGGTCTTAATCTCGGAGATCCATTTCTCGCGAACAGGCACTCCCTGCTGGGCACAATAATAATCCCAGATGGCACCAAATGGATAGGATTTGAATTCTTCGGTCAGCGCAAGCCGTACCGTATAATCACCTTGCAGCTCAGCGGCTTTTAGTGCATCCACCGGTTCCAGCATGGCACGCAGCAAAGCTTTGATCGTGTTGCGCGTACCGACAACCCAGGCGGCTACGCGATTGATGCTGGCATCGAAGAAATCGAGGCCCACATGCGTCGTTGGTAACAGGTCATGACGAACAAGTTCGCGTGCAATTTCCAACAGCTCATCGTCCATAATGACGACATGGTCACTATCCCAACGCATTGGACGGCTCACATGCAGCAGAATGCCACTAGTAAAGAGCGCAAGGGAAGACAGCTTGTTGGAGATGACCTCTGTGGGATGGAAGTGGCCTGCATCCAGGCAGATCAAAGTATCATTTTGCAATCCATATCCCATATAGAATTCGTGTGATCCAACCACGTACGCTTCCGAACCAAGGCCGAACAGTTTACTCTCAACCGCGTCCAGATTATGCTTCGGATCAAGCTTCTCTGCAAATACTTCATCCAACGAATCCTTGAGGCGTTTGCGCGGTGTCATGCGATCAACCGGATTATCCTTAAACCCGTCTGGAACCCAAACGTTCGTTACGCACGTCTGGCCCAATTGTTCGCCGAAATAAGCGCCGATGCGACGAGACGCCTTGCAGTGATCAATCCAGAACTTGCGGATCTCCGGATCAGGATGACTCAGTGTGAATCCGTCGCTTGATTTCTCATGAGAAAAGCACGTCGGGTTAAAATCAAGACCCAGCCCCTGCTCCCTCGCCCATTGCACCCATTTCTCATAATGCTTGGGCTCAATCTGATCCAGCTCCACTTTTTCATCCGTATCGGTGTAGATTGCATGCAGATTGACCTTATGCTTCCCTGGAATCAGCGAAAAGGCTTGTTCCAGATCTGCCCGAAGTTCAGCAGGAGTGGTTGCTGCTCCCGGATATTGACCTGTAACGGAGATGCCTCCCGTCAACTCTCCATCCTGGTTTAAAAAGCCTTTCACATCATCGCCTTGCCAGCAATGCACAGATACCTTGATCTCTGCAAGTTTCTCCAATACCTCATCCGTATCAATTCCATGCTGGGCATATAACAATTTGGCTGCTTCATACGCTTGCTTGACTTGGTTATCCATTCGCAGAAACCCTCCTCTTAACGTGTAAATGCTGCCGGTACACCGCCATCGATGGTCATCATGCATCCGGTTGTTTTCTCGGATTTGGAAGAAGCAAAGAAGGCAATACCTTCCGCAATATCTTTCGGATAAATATTCACGAGCAGTGTCGTACGCTTGCGATAGTACTCTTCCAGCTGATCGGGCTCAATCCCGTACGCCGCTGCACGTTCGTTTCTCCAGGAACCATTCCAGATCGCAGACCCTTGCAGAATCGCGTCAGGGAGTATTGTATTGACACGAATGCCATATTCGCCGCCTTCAGCTGCAATACACCGTGCAAGATGAGCTTCAAGTGCTTTCGCCGAGCTGTAAGCCGACGCACTTTTACCGGCATAGACCGAGTTTTTGGACCCGATGAAGACCATACTGCCGCCAATCCCCTGCTGTTTCATCAGCTTGAACGCTTCACGGGCAACGAGGAAATATCCGGTACCCAGCACATTCATGTTGAGGTTCCATTCCTTCAGGGAGGTTTCGTCAAATGGACTTGATGTGGCAAGACCCGCATTGTTAACGATAATGTCCACACCGCCATATTTTACAGCCACTTCAGCATACGCCGACTGCACGGCTTCCTCATCGGTTACATCCATTTTTAGCGCATATGCGCGATTCGCACCATATTGGTCATTGATTTCCTGGGCTACTTTTTGAGCGCCTTCCAGGTTCAGGTCAGCCAGAACGACGTGAGCTCCCTCGGATACCAGCCTGCGTGCAGTCTCGCTGCCAATTCCGCCGGCGCCACCTGTAATAAACGCCACTTTCCGGGAAAATTCCGTCTCAGCCGGTGCAAGGGACAATTTATACAATTCAAGCGGCCAGTATTCTACATTGTAGGACTCATTCGCACTTAGCGATACGAATTTACCCAGGCTCGTCGCACCCCGCATGACGGCAATCGCACGGTGATACAGTGCTCCGCTTACTTGGGATAGCGCCCAGCTCTTGCCTGTGTTGATCATACCCACACCCGGGATGAGAATAACGCGAGGAGCTGCTTCAAACATGACATCGCCTTCGTTTTTGTTGCTTTCAAAGTACTGTTTGTACTGCTCTTTGTATGCAGCTACGCCTTCAGTCAGCTTCGCTTTCAGACCATCAACATCCTCAGCGTCCGGCGTCCAGTCGATGAACAACGGAACGACTTTGGTATGTACCAGATGATCCGGGCAAGCCGCCCCCACCTGTGACAGCTCTGGTGAATTGGCTCCACCGACAAAAGCAAGTACATCGTCCTGATCGTCATAGGACAAGATCATTTTTTTGCTATCCGATACGGAACCGCGAAGCGTTGGCATGATTTTGGCTACAATCTCACGCCGCACTTCAGCAGCAAGCGCTGGATGTTTAACGCCACCAAACAGACTTCCTTCATCCACACGAGCTTCAATGAACGCTTCAGCCTCATTGATAATCTTGATGGTCTGTGCGTAACATTCCTCGGATGTCTCTCCCCAAGTGACGAGTCCGTGCTTCTCCATCAGAACCAGTTCAGCATTCGGATTCGCGAATACGCTTTCAGCAATCATCTTGGATAACGTAAAACCTGGGCGAACATATGGGACCCACACAAACCGATCTCCATAAATCTCTCGCGCCAACTCTTTGCCGTTATCTGCACAACACAGACTGATTATCGCATCCGGATGCGTGTGGTCCACATGTTTGTAAGGAAGAAAGGCATGCAGCAAGGTCTCGATCGAGGCACGCGGGTGCTTGGAATCGATCATGCAATGACCCAAATATTCAACCATCTCTTCATCCGTCATCGATTCTCGTTCAATCAGGGGACGAATGTCTTCCAGAGCCAGGCCTGTAAAATGCTTCGCTTGCATCGAGCCCAGGTCGGAGCCGCTTCCTTTCACGTACATAACTTCTACATCGCGCCCACGAAAATCCTTCACTGTTGTTTTGGTAGATGTATTTCCACCATAAATGTTGCATACACTGCGGTCTGCGCCAATCAGATTGGATCGGTAAACCAGCTGCTCAAGTCCCGTTGTTTGCTCAGATGCCTGTGAAGAATTCCATAAACTCTGTACCATTCATTTCCCTCCGATAATGTTTGTTTTATTCCTAATCAGAGTTTATCATCTTTGTTTTGTTTTGAAAACAAAAGATTTTAAATATAAACGGAAATAATCAAAAGATCGTTATCCTTTAATGCGTTTAATCAAAAGACACCCTGACGTTGCCGTCAGAGTGTCAAGAATGCAGTGAAAAACCAATAGAGTTTCAACATTCAGTTTAAACTTCAACCATCCTTACCGAACAATATCGATTGAAAATAGGTATAGATTTTAAAAGATTCCCGCTTTTTGGGAAGTGTTTTTAATCCCGTAAGTATCATTGACAACCGTATTACCATAGCTCGTCAAGATGCCGTTAGGTCCTGTTGCCAAATCAAGATAGTTTAGTCCAGAGCTATTACCGTACCAAGACCATGCAAGCCATCCTACCCCTTTTTCCTGACCATATTTCATGATTGCATATTCATCGACATCTCCATTGGTGTGATAACCTCCGAATTCCCCAATGATTAACGCCAGCCCCTTGTTCAGCACATTTTCCATATTGGATTTGACGGTGGCCGCATCCTTGCCTGCATACTCATACATGTGAATGGAAAACACCGTATTTTTCTGTGAATCCGCGGCGAATACGCTTTGTCCGTAATCGACGATCGATTGAGGATACTGACCCCAGCCTGCTGCATCTACAATTAAGGTATTTTTAATACCCGCTTCTCTTAATTTTGGAATAGCCTTTTTGTACCCGTCAGCCCAGGCGCTGCCGTTCCATGTTCCGTACCACTCGTTTGCAATATTTACAATAACCCGATCTTCCTTCCCGATCAGTGCTTCCTTGATGCTGATCCAGTAGTTGACCGCTGCATCCAACGAATTGTAGTCATCTTTTCCTGTGGCATCGTGTACCTCAAGGACAGCAATCATCTTGTTTGCGTTTACGACATTAATGATGTTTTTTACGGAATTCAGATCATCTTTGGTGTATTGTGTACCGTTCGACAGAACAATTCGTACCGTATTGGCACCCGTTTTTGCAATCGCAGGGATAGCCGTGTTCAGATCATTTTTGAACCAGGAGTGCCCATGATTGATACCCCTCATGTAAAATGGTTTACCCGTAGAATCGTACAGTTTGCCTCCATTCACGTAAAAACCTGAAGCTGCTGCGGCTTTGGGAGCCGCGCTCCCCAAAATGACAAACATCAGTGCTGCAATGACTGTTAAGATTGTACCCTTTTGCAACTTGGCCATGGCATATAACCTCCTGAGTTTTTTATATTTCAATTAACCCTGCACAAGACAACAGGTTAACTAAAATCAAATTTATCAACTAATAAAGAAAGTTATAAAAATGAATAATTTTAAATATTCCGTTCACAATTTACCTTATCGTTTAAGTTATGAGATTATAATAAAATGAAAACGCTTACCAGTCAACTCATTCTTAACTCTTTATGGAAAAAAAAAGAAACACCCGTCCAATGATGAAGAAGCGGACAGGCATTTCTATTGATCCATTACAGTTATTTACGCCTTGCAAAATCAACAAACCTGAATTTGTCCGGACGGTGCCGGGATTCCGTAAACTGAAAAGGACTCGCATCCTCCAGGTAGACCTGGCTGCGTACAACGACCACATTGTGGAAGCCTTCCAGATCCATCAGTCTTCGATCTTCTTCGGTAGGCTCTTCCACCAAGATCTCTTTCTTTGCAAAAGAAATGGACAATCCAAGCTGATCCTCAATGTACTCATAAATGGAATCATTACATATCTCTTTGTTTAATCCCGGGACAAGACGTTGACTGATATAGTCCTTGTCCAGAATGACACGTTCTCCATCCACATTTCTTACACGCACGATTTTCCACACTTGTTCGCCCATCCCAAAATGAATGGTTTTAAACAAGGCCTGATCTACCTTCAGTTCCTCTAATTCCTCAACATGCGTTCTGGCCCGCTGTCCCATTTTCTTGGCCAGTTCCTTGAAGCTGACCAGTCCCGAAATGGGAAAATCAATCTTGCGGATATCCAGTACAATGGATCCCTTGCCCTGAATTTTCTGAATGTAACCTTCTTCATACAGCATTTTCAGTGCTTTGCGTATCGTCTCTCTGGACGTCTGATAGCTTTCGGACAAATCAAGCTCCGATGGCAGAAGCGAACCTGCCTCGATCTCTCCCGTCCGAATATGAGCTGCGATATCTTCGTAGATTCGGATAAACTTGTTATTCATCATTCATCACCATAGTTCATTACCCTTTTTAATCATATTAGCAACCTATTATAGCATTATTGGCAGGGTTAATGCACTCGGTGGTTCTACCAGCACGGCTGATAAATAAATGTTTACAAGGAGTGACTCAGAAACCACTTATACAGGTCAGGATTGCTGTATGTCTCATCCCAAGCATTATGGTTCCCTTCCGGATAGACGGTCAGCTTCACGTTTGCCTCCATCGCTTCAAGGGCATCCACAATTCCTTGTGATTCCGAGAGAGGAACAACATCATCCTTGGCACCGTGAAATGCCCAGATCGGCACATCACGCAAGGCTTCTGCTCTGGATGGATCGATTCCCCCGCACACAGGGGCTGTGGCAGCAAATACATGGGGATAGTCGATGGGCAGATGCCACGCCCCGTAACCACCCATGCTTAATCCGGTAAGATATACTCTCTTCGGATCTGCAGGATAGTTCTCCAGCACATGTTCAACAATGGCATGCAGAGCTTCCTTTTCCATTGCCCAGAATTCATCCTCCGGACATTGAGGTGATATGACGATAAACGGAAAGCTCTTGTCCTGATCTACAATGTTCGGAAGTCCGTTCGCTTTCACCTTATTCAAGTCACTGCCGCGTTCGCCTGATCCGTGAAGAAACAGAATAACAGGCCACTTCTGATCTGCTGGTTGGTCTTCCGTATCCGGAATGTGCAGCAAATAGTCCAATGTCAACGTTTTGGTTATTTCTTTGACGATTCGATGCCCCGTCTGGGTCATGACTGTCCCCTCACTTCTATTCTCTAATCTTCTTCAACGCTTCGTCCAGAGCTCCAACCACCTTGTCACACCAAACGTCAAATTCAGGATCTTCGGTTTGCAGCTCTGGATGATCCAGCATATAATGTATCGTTTTCCGTATTCCCTGATCCGCTCTCGTTGTTGCTACAAATTCAGGTACAAGCCTCTTGAGTTTGCTATTGTCGAATACGACCGTGTTGGCCTTATCTCCAAGCAAACCGCCGCGAAGGTCCTGATCACTGCATGCAGCCAAAAATTCCGAAGGGACATGAACCGCATTCAGCTTGACACCAAGTACTCCTGCGATAATTTCATAGATTTGGTTCCACGTCACGGACTCGTCTGAGGTAATATGTACAGACTCACCTATGGCATGGATATTCCCCATAAGACCGATAAAACCTTTGGCAAAATCACTATTATGCGTAATCGTCCATAGCGATGTGCCGTCACCGTGAATGATTACGGGTTTGCCTTCACGAATCCGCTTGAGAACCTGCCAGCTTCCTTTGGCTCCATGCACGCCAAGAGGCACAGACAGGTCACCATACGTATGGCTTGGACGTACAATCGTCACCGGAAAACCATGCTCCCGGTACTGCTTCATCAGATAGTCTTCACAAGCGATCTTATTGCGTGAATACTCCCAGTAGGGATTGGATAATGGTGTACCTTCCGTAATGCGATAGTCGGCAAGTGGTGTCTGATAGGCTGATGCCGAGCTTATAAATATGAACTGTTTGGTTTTGTCTTTAAATAAACGATAATCTCTTTCGAGCTGTGACGGGACAAAAGCGATAAAGTCTGCAACGACATCAAATTCAAGATCCGCAATAAGTTCTGCCACCCGTTCTTCATCATTGATGTCGGCCTGCAGCACATTGACTTCCGCGGGCAGATCATCATTACGATTGCCGCGATTGATCAAGTAAAGCTCACAACCCTGACTGGCGAGCTGATGCGTAATTGCAGTACTGATTGTACCCGTTCCTCCAATAAATAGCGCTTTCATTTTAGGCCACCTCCAGATGAAATGTCTCACAAGTCCATGATAGCACGCATGCAAAAGAGGAGCAAAGCCAGCTTGTCACTGACTCTGCTCCTCTCGTTTAAACGACCTTAATTGTTCCGTATATCATGTACATGCCGCAGTGAATTTCATATTCTCCAGGCTGCAAATTTTCATCAACCGTGTAGTAGTTGTCTCCTTTTTGCATGTACAAATCCATTCCCAGATCTTGTGAACCAACCGATTTCACATGGGTGACTGACCGGGTAAGAATAAAATTAATTTTAGTGGGAACTCCTGCTTTAACCTCAATCACCCCAGGCTCGAATCCGTCATTACTCACATTCACATCAATGACTTCGTATCCTTCCAATTCTTCAGACGTCTTCGCTTGTGCTGTTACCGAACTTCCTGCACCGGGAGACATATCCTTGCCCATGAAATAAACGAGAAATGATCCGAGTAATACAATAACAGCAAGGCCAAGCGTAAGCCACGGCCACATTTTCTTGATCGAGCTATTCATATCAGCATGCCTCTTTTCCTGAATTAAAAGTACAGCCTATATCATACCTTAACCTGCTGCAGATGAAAATGGCTCCTATGGGCCATGTCAGATCATACTTAGCAAGTGAGGGCTCTATATCCAACTGAAAACTTCGTTTCATAAGAAAAAGCCTGATTACTCAGGCTTCTCTACTGTTTATATTTATATCCATGATAACTCTAGCGCATCCCCGGATTACTGGGGTTCGTTAAGAGGAATACTGCGGAGCACTTCGACTCCGTTTCAGCCTCAGCTTATACAACTCTGGTAGAGCAACGCCGATCAGAACGATAATAACGCCAAGCCATTGCAGTCCGCTGACATGCTCATGAAGTACGATGGAAGATAACAACACCGCAACCGGAAGCTCTACTGCACCCAGAATGCCTGCCATATCGCCCCCAATATGAGGAACCCCAATGGCAAACAAAACTGGCGGAATGAAAGCACCGAAGAAACCGAGCAGTAATCCGAACACAAGCAGCTGGCTCCAGATCAGTCCGTTAAACAGGAATGTCGGCGGGAACAGAATGCAGAGCAGAACCAATCCGCCGGTAACCATCCACGCGCTGCGAAAGGCAGGATGTGCTGACGGGACAGCTTTGCCGCTAAACAGCACAAACAGTGAATAACTCACTGCCGCCATCAGTCCGAGTGCAATACCCAGACCGTTAAACTCGCTCAGTCCCTGCTCCAGGAAACCTGCAGCAAGGAGTGTACCTCCGAACAGAATAATCAGAGTTAGGAAGGTTACTTTGTCTGGACGTTGGCGTTTACTTACCGCCTGAATCAACACGCTAATCCAGGTAAACTGGAACAAGAGAATAATCGCGAGGGATGCGGGAATGTAACGTAATGACTGATAGTACACCAAACCTGTTATAACTGTTGGCGTTCCGGCAGCCATTAACAGTAGACGCTGCTTCCATGTCAGTCGCGTAAACACACTGGTCGCTGCTGTTTTGCTAGTCTGTGATCTGCGTTTTGTTTTAAATTTCGTATATAGTGCCAGCAACCAGGACAGGATGAACCCCGTGACCAGCTGTGAACCAACTACCTCTCCGAGTTGATATCCTTCACCGTATGCCAGCACAACTATAGTGGACAAGATGCCATAGCTCATCGCTCCAGCGAGAACGGACAAATAGTACTTCATTATGAATAAACCTCCTGATGATCGATAATACGTCCGCATGTCTAATCCATGCCAAGGTCACAGCCTGCCATCCAAACGCAAAAAATCCTAACTTCGAGCAAGGAATAAATGATATTCCTGGCATCGTAGTTAGGAAGTATAGGCTTCCCGTAGAGACCCTCGCCCTGTGTACACTTTTGGCCTGCGAGGTTATACGAAATGAAGTATGCTTTTGTGATGTTACGTATGTGACGACTTTTCATATATTACATGGCAGGTGAGATGGTGTCAACCCCATCATTCCATTGAAGATGAAATTGGACAGCTAGGGGTATCGAACGATATCATCCAGGGCATTATCTCATTCAGGAGTCTCCCAAGCCAGCGTTTGTTCCAAACCCTCCTGTAAACCTTGCAGATCCAAGCCGTCCACGGCAAAGGCTTCCCTGATCAATGCAGGTGCCACAAATTCATCGTATTTGCCTAGATACGGGGCCTCGTCTTCCGCCAGCAGTCCTGAAGCATCCTCAACGGTTCGGCATTCGCTCATAATCTCTGCCAGAAGTGTTCGTGCATCCACTTTACCAGAGACGACAAAATAATAAGGCTCCATGGGCACGACAGAACGCAGTGCAAATCGATCGGACAGATTATGCTTCATCAATCGTTCCAGTGTTCGAAACGATTTGCTTCCCACCCAAGGGAGAACGTACAGGGAATCACCGCCAGCCGGAATAACCACCTGCTTCAGCAATCCGCTTTCCCGTGCCAACCGGCGTGCACGCTCCAAGCGATTCACCGCTTGTGGAGACAGATAAGGATAGATCATTGAATCCGATAGAACCTCACGCATTTTCTGAATGACCAGCGTATGAATGTCACCCCCCGCTCCAAGCCACAGGGTGTCCACTTTGCCTTTGGCCGCCTTTACATATACGGCTTTGTGTTTATGATCCACTTCTTCCACTTTCCACAGCTTTCCTGCAAGTGAAAAGCAATAGCCAGGCGGTGGAACTGTCGTAATCGAACCGATTTCCTCTGAACCATTCAGCACCTTGTGTTCCTCATCATCTTTGAAAACCGCGTAAAATCGATAATTATTCACCGTTTTTTCGCCAGTGAGTCCAATGATTAATGTCTGTTCTTCCGTCCACTGCAGATGATCGGTTTCAATCAAATAATTTAAGAACGTCTGGTACTGATCTGCCCGGATCTGACTGAACGGCGCAAGAGACAGCACGGCATACGCGAGTTCGCGTGGCTCTGCCTCCCCCATGCTTTTTAGCATGCTCATTGTCTGATGGTAGAGAACACCCATTGGCATTTTGCGAGCCTCAAGCGGTTCGACCCATTTGGTCTTCACATACAGTTCTATGACTGCAATGGCACGCAGCAGCGTCCATGGCATGCGAGCTGGAAGCTGCGCTTCTTCATCCTCTTCTTCCGGACAAACAAATAACATTTCCGAAGCCATGTCATCCCGTCTTCCCGACCTTCCCAGACGCTGGACAAAACTCGAAGCGCTGTAAGGGGCACCGAGCTGCACAACCCGTTCCAATTCCCCGAGGTCAATACCCAGTTCCAATGTTACCGTAGCCGCAGCTACTGCCGGACCCACCCCGGTCCGCAGGGCCGCTTCCGTCTCTTCGCGAAGCATGGCTGATATGCTTCCGTGATGTACATGGAATACATCCCTTTCTTCCCGCCGTGCAGCGACTCTTCTCATTTCAAGGATGGTCACTTCGGCATCCGTTCGGCTGTTGGTGAAGATTAGCGCCTTTTTGCGATGTGTACTCTCATAGATGAAATCGTAATAGGCTTTGCGTGCGTTGTGCAGATGTTCGGCCTGCTCCTCATCCCGGGCATCAGGAAAAGAGAAATGCTCCACCCGCAAGCGCAGCTTGCGGCCGCCTGGAGAAGACACTACATCTACCCCTTCCTGCGTTCCAGCTGCCAGCCATGAAGTTGCTGCCTTATAATCACTCAGCGTCGCAGATAATCCAACTCTGCGGGGTTTGCAGCCAGCCATCCGTTCAATCCGGGCCAATTCACTCAATACCTGAATGCCCCGATCTGCTCCCATGAATGCATGGACCTCGTCAATAATAACGTACCGCAAATCATGAAACAGGGCTGGTATGGCATTGGGACGGTTCATGAGCAAACCCTCCAGCGATTCCGGTGTAATCTGGAGCACGCCGGACGGATTACGCACCAAACGTGTTTTTTCCGCTTGAGGCACATCCCCGTGCCAGTGCCACACCGGTATGTTTCCCTCAGATAGCAGATCCTTCAGACGCTCAAATTGATCATTAATCAGTGCCTTAAGTGGTCCGATGTACAGAATGCCCACCGATTTGGAAGGACGTTCATACAGCTCGGTCAGTGCAGGAAAAAAGGCTGCTTCCGTCTTGCCTGAAGCCGTTCCTGCGGCGATCAGCATATGATGCGGAGTATCGAAGCAGATATGACAAGCCTCAATCTGTGCAGGTCGGAGCGAATCCCATCTTTTTTTATAAATAAATTCCTGGACAAAAGGTGCCAGTTTGTAAAAAGGATTGTCCCTCATAATTCAAATTCCGCCAGAAAATCGTCCATCTCATCCGGAGCAGAAGATGCTGCCGTTCCTTTGCCGCCATCCTGTGGCTCGGCTGCCCGCTCCCCAAGCAATTGGGCATAGGTCACTTCCGGATTCTGGTGGAGCGTATGCAGTACATCCATAAAATCTCGCACTACTTCACGGGTTGTTAACAGCTCATCCGCCCCGAGACGGTTCACCGCCGTTTGCATGAAATCAACCAGATCTTCGTCCGTCAAGCTGGCACCGTAACCAAAATGAAGGGCATGAATCTGACGCAGCTTCTGAAACAGGATGAGAATCTCTTCATGAGATAACATCGCAAGCTTTAGAATGGGTCCTGTGTAATTCGCATATTCTCTCGCTGCATAACGACCATCGATCAGTCTGGAACGAAGCGCCTCATAACTAAACAATCCGCGTCTCTCATCCTCTACAAATTGCGGCGTACCGCCAACAAAGATGCCGAGGTGCTCCGCCTTGCCCTGCATTGTATCATTAAACATGGTCAGCAATTTCTCATAATTGCTCTGCCGAGAGATGCTATTTGTGATTTTGTACAGATTCACCGCTTCATCAATAAAGAGCAGCAATCCTTTATAACCTATACGTGCCGTAAACTCCGACCATAATTTGAAATAATCATACCAGTTGTCATCATCGATGATCACGCCGACAGCAAGTTCCTTTTTGGCTTCTGTCTTGGTGGCATACTCCCCTCTGAGCCAGCGAAGCGCAGCCTGTTTGCGATCATCATCTCCCAGCTTGTATCCGTTCCAGTACGAAGCAAGAACTTTGGCAAAATCAAAGCCGTGCACCAGGTTCTGCATTTCGTTCGTGACCGCGTAAATCTGCTTCTCCACCTCGGACGGCAGAGCAGGATCATCAGGTCGCAAGCCCTGGTTCTGCATCGTTTGCTGCTGCAGGGCAGCAATCCACTTTTGCAGGATCGGTTCAAGTGCTCCGCCATCCGGACGTGTGCGCGTGGACAGACGGGTCATCAGTTCTCGGTACGTTGCGAGTCCTTGACCTTTGGTACCTACCAATCTTCGCTCTGGGGACAGGTCTGCGTCTGCTACAACGAACTCCCGGTCCATCGCATAGTTGCGAATCATTTGTAAAAGAAAGCTTTTCCCGCTGCCGTATCTTCCTGTAATTAGTTTAAATGCTGCTCCGCCTTCGGCAATGTTATCCAAATCACGCAATATCGCGTCTACTTCAGGCTTGCGGCCGACGGCAATCTGCTCCAGTCCAATTCGCGGCACAACACCCGCTGTCAATGAATTCACCAGCGCGGTGGTCAGCCGTTTCGGTATTTTTAGTTCTGTCACTGTCCTCTCACCTCTTCACATGTTCAAATACATTCATATATTCAGAAACAATCCGGTCACTCTCGATCAGCAGGTCACCAATCGTTTCCATAGCCAGATCGTTAATTTCATCAAGCAGAAGTGCAGGCATTGTTCCATATTGTTCAGCCACAAGGTTCAGTTCAGTATCGGGGTCCTCGCTGAGCAGAGCATGAATGGCCAGCACATGCTGAGGAGCAAGCTGGTCCGCCAAGTGGGTCCACTCTTCATCCAATTCCCCGGCAATCGCTTCCTCCCACTGCAAATGGACTGGCTTATGGTTCGTTGAGACGGCTTCGAAACGTTCAGCTAACGCCTCGTCAGCCTCTCGTTCGAAAGAGTGATCCTTATTCTGTTCGGTCATGTATTTCACGGTGTCGTTCGCTTCTCCCTCAACGGCAGCCTGATGTTCAAAGGGAGTCGTTTCCTGTACCTTGTCGACATCTTCTTCAATCGTTAAAGCCTTGCGGACATATTCGCTCTCCTGCTGTAATGACGTCAGTTTCTCCGCATCAATTCGAATTATTGGTTTCTCGGCGGCATCTGCTTGTTTAGCGGCATATACCTTGTCCAAATATCGTTCGATCAAACCTGCGAGTTCAGGTTCCAGAGTCTTTCCACGCAATCGGCCTCTGAATCCGAGCAGTTCCCGGCACTTGTTTTCGGTACATCGAAAGACGCGTGTAACCAATTGAACAAAATCCGAATTCTCTCCAACCGGAACATAGGATAAGGGAACCGTTTTCCCATAAAGGGTATCGTCATATACCGCTTTGCGAAACAGAACCCGCTCCGTTGTTCTCGGCTTATCCTGTATGAACTGGTCCGCGATCCCTGCCTGACGTGTTCGCAGCAGATAGGAATCGACGAGCACCATAACCTTGGGAATAACCTCTTCCAGAACTTCCTGGCCACCATCCCTATAAAATTTGCTGAGCGTGATGTCATAGTCATAATATCGCCGCAGCAGATTCAAGGAAACGTCGGAAATTCGATTCTGCAAAATCCGCTGAATCTCCATATCCTGTATCTCAGCAGGAAGATATCCGGTTGAAATGTTCAGAATCTCGGACAATGGCATATCCAGTTGATGAACCAGCTTGTAATCCACGAGCCATTCCTGCATATAAGCGTCCAGCTGTGGATTCCGGGCACGGTATTGTATCCATAACTGTTTCAGTTGATCAAAACCCGCTTGAGGATCTCTCCACCCTACTCCGTTAATCAATTCATACGTATGAACGAATACGTAGGACAGATCTGTATCCGGGAAACGTCCTTGCCTCACTTCCGACCTCCAGTACAAGTACCACTCGCGCTGGGACTCGTTCATGACACCATAAGTCGGCCAGTAGCTCATAAAGGGAACAAACGGAGCAGGATCTCCCTCCATTTTTTCAAGCTGCCGCGCCTCTTCCACGAATCGCTTCTCCGAAGACAATATGCTGCCACCAGCACGGCTTGAATGAAATTGCCTGTAGGGAATGGTTGAACGTTCAGGCACCGGAACAGCCGAAGCTTCTGGCTCTTCGGTCAGATCGATCTCCATAAATTCCAACTGTCTTGAATGGTCTTTCATTAAAACTGTTTCACCCTCCTCCATAAATCATAATACGAACAAGTGTATCCATATGCCTCATTATAGCACTTGTCCTGTGACAATGGCGATGAGAATGCATTTTTCAAAAAAAGAAAGAATGGCGCTCAAACTGTTCTCCAGTTCAAACGCCACCCTATAATTAATCAACAGCCTTGATAAAATGAATCTGTGTCTATTGTGGGATATTATACCATGGTGATCCGATTTTTCCCTTCACTCTTGGATTGAAGCAGAGCCTGCGTTGCCTTTTCAATTAAATAAGACACGGCCAGACTCTCTTCAGGCACCATGACAGCACCGCCCACACTGACGGTAACGACTTCATCCGGGCTTGACGGGTCCCGCTGAATCTGAAGAGCAAGCACATGTTGCCTGATCTCATCTGCAAGCTGGTCAGCCTGTTCGGACGTTGTGCCCTTGAGTTTCAGCATAAACGTTCCTCCGCGCAGGCGGGAGATCAGCGCTTCATTCTGCTCACTAACGACAGCCAGCACTTCTCCAATCCATTGCAGGCAGAGATCACCGCCCTGAAGACCGTAGGTAGCATTATAGGATCGGAAATCATCGATATCAATAATCAGTAATCCCAAGCTGCATTTTTCCTGCAAACACGCATCCCAATCTTCCTGAAGCTGAGATTTAAATATGGATTGAATAGGCATCTCCGTTAATGGATCTGTATTAAGATAGTTTTGCAGCTGATTGGTTGTCTCCGTATAACCTTCCTGCTCGTGGTTGGATACTCCACTGTTCAGGACCACCATGACCGAAGGTTTGCCTGCGTGCGTCACCGAAGCAAGTGTAACTTCCAGGAGCAGGGAAGCTCCTGCAGCTGTTGTGAAATAGGACTGATTTGTGTACAAACGTGTATCATCCAATTTCAACTCCTCCAGATGCTGCTGTAAGACGGTTCTTGCATTATCGGGTACGAATTGGCTGAATTCCATGCCGTTCAGAAGCTTGGAGTTTTCATACCCCAGCAGTTCTGACGCCCTGTTATTGCAGTATATAATCTTGCCATCGGTCAACGTAAAGAAGGCTACAGGTGAGAATTCCATCAGCTGTAAATAGCGTTGTTCATTTTGTCGCAAAATACGTGCATTTTGCAGTGCCTGTTCTTCGGCCTGAACCAGCTGATTTTCCGTTTGACGACGTACAATGCTTTTGAGCAAAGGTAGCACATTCAGCTCTTTTGTTGTCCATGGATAGGAGGTGGATTGTACAACCTCTCGCCATTTTTCAAACGATTTACGCGGAGATAGACGCACACCGTCATCGGTCTTTATAACTGCTTTGGCCGGGTCCCCAGCCCAATCAACAAGCTGGATCACTTCAGGCCGGAACCAGATCATATAATGATGCTCCCCGGGTGAAATTGCAACATAAATTACGCCAGACACTTTCTCCTTGTAGGCTAACGCAGGACCGTACTCCAAACTCAGCTTGGATGTATGATAACTGTAGTCCTCTGATTTACCCGCAAGCCAAGCGGCAAGCTCACGTACTTGTTCACGTGTCGGTGTATCGCCATATAACATTAATTTGTCCTGATAGCAGATGGCAGCCCCGGAAGCACTCATGAGACCAAGTAACGTTTGCTCTTCACTCTGAAGCTCTTCCAAAATTCTGGCAGGACTGGTATTCCCGATAAATATGCTCGAAATCCGGGAAGCAGCTTCCCGCGACCTGATCTCTGCCTGATATTCATCCAGCTGTTGACGCTGGAACAATTCACTGGAGAAAAACGCACCGAGGAAGTTGCATAAGTTTCGGACACGGTGAGGTACATATCTGGCGGAGTTATGATGGCATGTAATGAGGCCCCACAGTTGATTGTCATGAATCAGAGAAATCGTTACTGTCGCCCCAACGCCCATGTTCTGTAAATATTCAATATGCAGTGGCGATACACTGCGCAGGACCGAAAGACTCAGATTGAGCGGTTTACCCGTCAAGGGCTGCAGTGTAGGGATGATCTCTACAGGTTTGTAATTGACATTAACGATGGTACGCAGCCAGTTCCGCAAATATAATTCACGTGCCTGTTTAGGAATATCCGAAGCCGGATAATGATGCCCGAGAAATGGTTCAAGCTGTTCCTCACGCGCTTCGGCAATGACCTTACCATTCCATTGCTCGTCAAATTCGTAAATCATAACCCGGTCATAACCGAGCATTTCCTTCACTTGCTCCGCTGCAATCTGACTGGCCTCAATTCGGCTGTCCGTGCTTTTAATCCGTCCAAAAAAGCGTGAGATCCACTCAAAATCATTACCTTCCATTGGTCTGCTCTCATTAGAAGGCTCCATCTCCAATATGAGCAAACCTTCGCTCTCATGGATCACCGACGTGAACACCTGATCATGTCCAGTGATGTTAATTGTGAGATCCATATATTGCAGATCTGAGGTTACAGAAGCACTGAAGCTGCGTGCAAGGATCTGGTGAAGACTTTCTCTGCCAATCAGATTTTCGAGAGGCAGACCGAGCACTTTATCGGTTTCAAGGCCGAGAAGCTCTTCTGTATTCTGACTGCATTGCACAATGGTAGGGACATTCTGGGTATTCACAGCCAAAAGCACACCATGAGGCTGAATGAAGCCGGGTATATGAATCGGTTCTTTATCGCAATTGTTTAGATCTATCGGATCATTGGTGTACACACCTTGATGAAGCAGCGTACGGTTCAGCAGATTATTATTATCTTTCCTGGACTTCGATTCGGCCATGGCCTGAAAAAAACCCCTCTCATGATATTCCAATATATAAATTTAAAAGGATTCTTTCATTACAAGTACTCGTTAATTACAAGTTTATATATCTCATTTTGTATTTATCCATTGGTCAAGCAGCCTGAAAGTTTCCGAAGCCGTATGAACCATTTCATTTTGATCTTCCTCGCTGTGAGCGAATTGAACCAGCTGCGCCATGAATTCGGCCCATCTTGTTCTGGTTTCCGAACCATAAGCATTGAAATATTCAAGTCCGCGACCCGCTTCAATCGGCAAAAACTGAGAGAGACGTTTGGTTATGATCTGCCCTCCGTTAGTAGACCCTTCAATGACGTACAGATACCCGAACAATCGTGCAGGCGAAGATATATCTGGCAATTCCTCACATCTTGGCAGCCGCTTGATATCGTCATCACTGGAACCTAAATTACGCAGGTCGTTTTCAAGCAAAATGGCTTTCCCCCGGATTCCGTAATCAAGTCCTGTATTCTCCCAAAAAGGCTGCTGCAGAGCATGTTCTTCCAGTGGTTTTAAGAAACCGTAAAATTTCTCTAGATATTCCTTATACTCTTCTAAGCTCACGGTTTGATTCATAATAGCCTTCGCATAGTCGTTCTGTTCCACTTGTCTGTGATAGTGAGCGGTCTCACTCTTTAGACGTTCCATAATGGTACTGGCTGTCATGTAATCACACCTTTCTCTACTTCCTTCATCAAGATTAAAACCAAACGAAAACCGCTTGTTTAGTGCATGTTAAAAAAGATGCCTTAATTAATCCAGATAAAGATTCTATGTAAGTATACTTTTTCTCGCAGAAGAAAACTACTTGTCCCCCGTACCGTTACCTTTGGAACGTTTTATACAGTTGTTAATGTACGTCCTCCCTCATATCTGTAGTCCATTCTCATTGTATTACGACGTGAAAAGACCCCGAATATCGTATTTGCAGGAAGCCACCATTAATTTATTTCCGCTTTTAATATTGGTCAATCTAGCAGTGCAATACACCACACGTTATTTAGCAGCAAGTTACAATGGTTAATGCTGGAATTTCATCAAAATGATACACTGAGGATATATTCTTTCACTGGAGGTATCGTATTCATGGAGGTACGTGTTCAAGAAATTATCGATCATTTGACTGCTCATGTAGAATTGCGGGATGACACGGTGGATCAGTTAATTAGCGGATCGATGGATCAACTCGTCTCGGGCATCGTTGTTGCATTCATGCCCACTCAGCAGGTCATTGAACGTGCGGTTCAACAGGGAGCCAATCTGATCATCGCCCATGAGCCCCCCTTCTATAACCACCATAGTCATACGGATTGGCTAACCGGAGATCCTGTCTATCAGACGAAGCGTAACCTCATTGATGAAGCCGGAATTGCCATTTACCGCTGTCATGATTCCATTCACCAAGTTCAACCCGACGGCATCACCGAAGGTTTAGTCCAAGCATTGGGATGGACATCCTTCCTTGAGCAGAGGAAGCCGGAAGCAGATATTCTTTCCTTTGATACAGGTATGACAGTTCAACAAATTGCAGAATATATCAAACATACACTACAGATTGAATATGTGCGCGTTGCCGGTAACTTGGAGATGACTTGCCAGCGTGCAGCGGTATTGGTTGGTTTTCGCGGTAATGGGAATCTAACCATCCCCCTGCTGCATAACGAACGATTGAACCTGATTATCGCAGGCGAGGGCTTCGAATGGGAAACACCGGAATACATACGTGATGCTGTACAGCAAGGCAGGCAGCAGGCTCTTATCATGATCGGACACGCCGAAAGCGAGTCTTCCGGGATGAAACTCCTTGCTATGAAGCTAGATCAAGCCTATCCTGAATTGCCTGTGACTTTTGTTGGAGAACAGCCTGTATATAACGTGCTTTAACTGATTTTGGCTTGATCGCTGCCCTCTGACGAAGAGGGCTTCTTTTTATTTTTCTTCAAAAAATCCTTAGTTGCTCTCTGACTGATTAAGTTTAGATTGTACGACCTCCACTTCGCTCACATGTGGATTTTTATGCTCCAATGTTGTACGCTGATGGCTATGGTTTTGGAGTTCAGGACATTTGTCCTTGGCGATCGGGGCACTTCTATCATTTAATAGAAGTCGAAGTAACACAGTGATAAGGAGCGTACAGCATGAAAGGAATTATTTTTGCATTACTCGGCGGTGCCTGCATTACGCTGCAAGGTGTGGCCAACACCCGGATTAGTACGGACATGGGTACATGGCAAGCCGCCACCATTACACAGTTTACCGGCTTTATCTTGGCAGCCATCATTCTGATGTTTGTCCGTGATGTCAATCTTCAGGGATTAAAACAAGTCAAACCTCTATATCTCGCCGGAGGAGCTTTCGGTGCGGTTATTATTTTCAGTGAAGTGTCTGCCATTCAACAAATTGGGGTAACCTTCACGATCTCTGCGCTGCTGATTGCACAGCTGTTCCTGACTTTTCTGGTCGACAGCAACGGGTGGTTTGGTGTTGTGAAGCAGAAGATGAAGCTGCCGCAATTTCTAGGCATAGCGCTCATGATTACGGGTGTTATTATTATGAAACTGTAGTTTCTTTTTAGTTTGCACAAGAACAGGTCGGGGGCGAAGTACTTTATGGAAGAAGTCCATGATGAAAATCAATTGTTAAACTACTTGAAGCAGTACCAGCTCGAAACGGTATTTCCCGAGCCCCTGCGTCCATTGATGACCGTATGTCATTTTGAAAAATGTGAATTGATCTGCCGCCAGGGTGAAGCATCCGAATACTTATATGTGCTGGTAGAAGGCAAAATCAAGATTTTTACGACGTCCGCCCAGGACAAAACACTCGTGCTCTGCTTCAAAACCCCACTTGAAGTTGTTGGAGACGTGGAGTATGTCCGGGAAAGCCCTATCATTAATACCGTGCAGGCTGTCACACCTGTCGTCATGCTGCGTATCCACTACCGGCACCTGGCCGAACATGCAGGCGACTATGCCCCTTTGCTTAAATTTTTGCTAAAGATCATTTCTCATAAGTTCTACATCGATTCAAACTTCTCAAGCTTCAACCTGATGTACCCGGTTGAGGTACGGTTAGCCAGCTACCTGCTGTCCATCTCCACCGAGGAGGCAGGTGCCGTCGTACATGAGGGGCTGGATTCATTCAATCTGACGGACATTGCCAATCTGATCGGCACAAGCTACCGGCATCTAAACCGGGTCATTCAGAAGCTGTGTACAGACGGGTTCATTGAACGCAACCAAGGTTTTATCCAGGTCAAGGATCGAGCCGGTTTGCGTCAAATTGCAGGCCACAACATCTATGAATAAGGAGATTACAGCTAATGATTGTTACGGGTATTTTGCTCGCATTACTTGCAGGTTCACTCGTCAGTCTGCAAACCGTTTTTAATAGTAAAGTCAATGAAAAAACCGGGTCATGGTCCACGACAACCATGGTTCTTTTCACAGGATTTCTTGCCTCATTCCTGATTTCAATACTGGTAGAAGGCAAAAACACGTTCAGCTTTCAGCATATGCAGCCATGGTATTGGGTTAGTGGTGCTATCGGGGTAGGCGTCGTATTCTGTCTCGTTCAGGGAATGAAGCTGCTCGGGCCTACCTTTGCCATATCCATTGTCCTGACCTCCCAGCTGAGTTTTGCTCTCTTGTTTGATTCGATGGGTTGGCTTGGGCTGGAGAAGATCCCCTTCTCCTGGAATCAGCTGCTCGGGGTGCTTGTAATCGTGGGAGGAATTGTACTGTTCAAATTTGGCGGCAGTAAAAACAATACAGCGGAGAAACCTCGCCCTGCTCTGCGGTCCGATTCTTAATTACACATGCAAAAAAAGAGTGTCCTGCCATCATCAAGATGGACTGGACACTCTTTTTCTTATAGGTATAAGCATATGCAAGTAGTCTTATACAAACTCTACGTTGTGGTACACTTGCTGAACATCTTCAAGGTCTTCGAGGGCATCAATCAATTTTTCGAATTGAGCCTGTGCATCCTCAGGAAGTTCAATATGGTTTTGCGCCAGCATGGTCAGCTCGGCTACAGTGAACTCGGTGACACCAGCAGCTTTGAATGCTTCCTGTACGGCATGGAATTGGTCTGGCTCCGCGTATACGATCACGGCTTCATCCTCATCCACGATATCCCGCACATCCACGTCTGCTTCGAGCAGGATTTCCAGCACTTCTTCAGCGTTTTTGCCTTCTACGCCGATGACCGCAGTTGGATCAAACATGTAAGCAACCGAACCGCTGACACCCATGTTCCCGCCGTTTTTGTTAAATGCGGAACGAACTTCAGGCGCTGTCCGGTTCACATTGTTGGTAAGTGCATCCACGATGACCATCGCACCATTCGGTCCAAAGCCTTCATAACGCAGCTCTTCATAGTTCTCGTCCCCGCTGCCTTTGGCCTTTTCCATCGCGCGATCGATAATCGCTTTTGGTACATTATACGTTTTCGCACGTTCCAGCACGACTTTCAGCGCGCGGTTTGCCTCCGGGTCTGGTTCACCCTTCTTGGCAGCTACATAAATCTCAACGCCGAACTTGGCATAAACCCGGCTTGTATTTGCATCTTTTGAAGCTTTTTTTTCCTTAATATTATTCCACTTACGACCCATATCGTTTCCGCTCACTTTCAACATGTAATCTGCATTCTACCTAGTTATTATATCTTGTTGAGACTGCTTCAACAAGTTCAGTATGACGAAATAATGGTAATGTTCATAGCAAACGGTCTTCAGATGCAGCCTAAAACGTCATCCTACCTTTCATTAACCTTTTCGCCGAATACCAGTTCAATCAACGACGAATCTAGCACAAAGAGCATTCCCACAGGAATGCTCTTCTAACGAACGCAATTCAATCAGGCATGAAACTGCTGGCCGTCCAGCACTTCAGGCACATAACCGGCACGAATAACAAAATCACCGAAATGTTCCCCTTCATGACGTTCTCTCGCATACTGATGCACCATTGGAGTCAACGTATCCAGAATCTCTGCTTCACCAATATTTTCTTTGTAAAGCTTGTTTAGACGATGACCCGTAAAACTGCCACCCAGATACATATTGTATTTGCCCGGAGCCTTCCCAATAAACGAAATCTCGGCGAGCATTGGACGCGCACACCCGTTAGGGCATCCTGTCATGCGAATGACGATCTCTTCGTCTCTCAGCCCTGCTTCATCCAGAACTGGTTCCAGCTTGTCGATCAGGGACGGCAGGTAGCGCTCGGACTCTGCCATGGCAAGACCACAGGTAGGCAGTGCCACACACGCCATGGAGCTTCGACGCAGTGCAGAATAATGAGCACCATCCGTAAGATTATACTGCTGAATCATCGCTTCGATTTTTTTCTTCTTCTGACTGCTGATGTCCCCGATAATCAGGTTTTGGTTGGCTGTCAGCCGGAAATCGCCATTATGAATCTTGGCAATTTCGCGCAACCCCGTCATAAGCGGATAGCCGTCGATATCTTTTACCCGTCCGTTTTGGATAAACAACGTATAATGCCATCTGCCATTGCTGCCTTTGACCCAGCCGTAACGATCTCCGTTATGATCAAAATGGTAAGCACGTGCTGCTTCCAAGCTCCAGCCCAGGCGGTTCGTCAATTCCTCCACGAACCAGGCGAGCCCGCGGTCATCGATGGTATATTTGAAGCGTGCATGCTTCCGTACTGCACGATCTCCATAGTCCCGCTGAATCGTGACCGTTTTCTCCGCAACATCAATCATTTGCTCCGGTGTGCAGAAGCCGATGACTTTGGACACTTGTGGATACGTCTTCGGATCACCATGCGACATCCCCATTCCGCCGCCTACCGACACGTTGAATCCCTGCAGCTTGCCGTTCTCGACGATGGCGATAAACCCGAGATCCTGGGAAAACACATCAACATCATTCGATGGAGGAACCGCAATCCCAATCTTGAACTTCCGCGGCAGATATACTTTGCCATAGATAGGTTCCACTTCCTCGTCACTCGCTCCGGTATCGATCACTTTCTCCCCATCCAGCCACAACTCATGATATGCCCGAGTACGCGGATCCAGGTGGTTACTCACCTGACAAGCCCACTCATATACTTCTGCGTGCACATCGGACTGATTCGGGTTCGGATTACACATCACGTTCCGGTTCACATCTCCACACGCCGCAAGGGTGCTCAGCAGGGAATCGTTCACTTCACGAATTGTGTTTTTGAGATCCCATTTCAATACACCATGAAGCTGGAAAGACTGACGTGTAGTCAAGCGAATGGTTCCGTTCGCATATTTATGAGCGACTCGGTCCATCATGAGCCATTGCTCAGGAGTTACAATTCCGCCTGAAGCTCGTACACGCAGCATGAACTGGTAAGCAGGCTCAAGCTTCGACTTGTTTCGTTCGTTGCGCAGATCACGGTCATCCTGCATATAGCTCCCGTGATGCTTCATCAGCCGGTTGTCATCCTCCGGAATCGAACCGCTAATGCGGTCTGCCAGCGTTTCAGTGAGACTGCCGCGCAAGTAATCACTTTTGATCTTTATATCTTCCACATCACTATTGGCGCGCTGTGGATTCAGTAAGTTATTATAAGCCATGCTGCTTTCTCCTCTCGTCTCTGCGGGTGCCTTCATCCGGTATTTCCGAATTAATACACGTCCCGCTGATAACGTTTTTCCTGTTGCAACCTAGTCAGATACTCCGAGGCCTGCTCAGAAGTCAAACCGCCCTCTTGTTTGAGAATGGTAGCAAGTGCGCCATGAACATCATGCGCCATTTTCTTCTCATCACCGCACACATAGATAACTGCGCCTTCCTGAAGCCATTGATACAGCTCTTTGCTATTCTCCAGCATCCGATGCTGAACATATACCTTATGCTCCGTATCCCGAGAGAAGGCCACATCCATCTTGGTGAGCACGCCGTCTTTGAGCCAGCGCTGCCATTCCGTTTGATACAGGAAATCCGTGAGGAAATGTTGATCCCCGTAAAACAACCACGTTTTGCCCTGTGCTCCCGTTTCTTCACGCTCACCCAGGAACGATCTGAATGGGGCTACTCCTGTTCCAGGCCCAATCATGATGATTGGGGCATCCGGGTTCTCCGGCAATTTGAAGTTCGGGTTATGCTGAATGTACACGGGCAGGCTGTCTCCTGCCTCAATCCGCTCTGCCAGATGAACTGAACAAACTCCATAACGCTCTCTTCCGCGCACTTCGTAACGCACCGTACGCACCGTAAGATGTACTTCATCCGGGAATGACTTCGAACTGCTGGCGATGGAATATAAACGTGCAGGGATTTTACGAAGAACGGCAACAAACTCTCCCGCCGGTATGCCCTTCAGGTTATAATCCTGTACCAGATCCAGCAGATCGCAGCTGTTCATAACATTGCGGAACTCGGCATCATTTGCGAGCAAATCGGCAAGTCCACTGTCGGGACTTAGTTTTGCAAGCTCCTGGACCACAGGTTTGGTCACAGCGGTAATTTCGAAATAGCGCAGTAACGCTTCATATACCGATACCTGCTCACCGGATTTGTTCACCGTTACACGTTCATCGGCATTCCATCCCATGGCTGCAATCAGCTCATCTACCAGGTCGAGGATGATTTTCCGGGAATACGCCCAGGCTGTCTCCCGGCTCGTAATCGAGATTGGAACCTTCCAGAGACAATTCGATATGACGAGTCTCCCGATCTGATCCCCTGCCGTTCAGATTAAGATTCTCCAGCACTTCTGCCTTGAATGGATTGGTCCGATTGTATTCAGATTCCCCGCCACTCACCGCAGCGACAACAGCTTCGCTGGATAGGGTGCCCGCAGTCGCTGGCGTGCTGCTAAGGGAGGCCAGAACGTCATTCATCCATTCCGCTGCCGCTTCGTCAAAATCAACGTCACAGTCTACACGAGGAACAATTGGAGTACCACCAAGCTCCTGCAGACGCTGGTCGAAATCCTTGCCAGTTTGGCAGAAGAACTCATACGACGTATCTCCCAGCGCCAGCACGGAATATTTTAATCCATCAAGCTTCGGAGCGCGTTTGCTGTTCAGGAACTCATGAAGCGGAATCGCATTATCCGGCGGCTCGCCTTCACCATGAGTACTGACAACAATGAGCAGATTCTCAATTTTTTTCAGTCCGTTCGGTTTGAAATCTCCCATTGATGATAACGTCACCTGAAGACCTTGCTCTTCCAATTTCTTAGCCAGCTTCTTGGATAATCCGCTGGAATTCCCTGTTTGGGATCCGTAGAGTACCGTTACTTCCCGGGAAGCCGGGGGTACACTGACAGCCGATACCGCTTCCGCTTGTACATTTGATGCTGCACCTGTTCCGGCCGCTACTGCTGCGATCCCCTGAATAGCTGTTAAATATCCGCTAAGCCAAGTCTTTTGTGAATCGTTCAATGTAGGAATAAGACGGTTGAGCAGCTCAACCTGTTCCTGATTAAAAGGGCTGTTTGTCACTTGAAGTTCCACCATTTGCCACCTCGCGCATTGCTTCAATTTTAATTCCTACTAAAATGATCAAATTTATTTCTACTCTCTAGAAACTAACACACCGGGTGTTGGGGGTCAATTTCAATCATTTTATAACATTTATCAGTTTCGCTGATAAAGGAACAATATGTACGAACTCACTCCATCTATGGTCATGCAAAAAAGACTTACTAAGACCTTCAATCCAGGTCTTAGTAAGCCTTTTTCTCCTACTTCGTTATATTGTTTCCGTCAGTTAGGCCACACCAATTTGTCCATCATGGCGTACACAAGCGCAGCCGATTCAGCACGGGTCGCTTCGGCAAGCGGCTTGACCTCGTCGTTGTACCCGCTAACGATACCAAGATCCACTAAAATGGCCACACTGTCCCGGGCATATGAACGGATTGCAGAAGCATCGCGGAAGCGAGCAAGGCTATCCGTGGAAGCCGATTCAAGTTCGACCAGCCCTGCTACCTCCAGAGCTCTTACCGTTAGCGTCATCATTTCCTGACGGGTGATGGTGTCTTCAGGCTTAAAGCGCCCATCTCCCGTGCCGCCAGTAATGCCAAGCGAGCGAGCGGCATTAACTGCTTCGTAGTACGAAGCGTCAGAACTTACATCCGAGAACGGAATGCCAGGCGCGCCATTCAAGCCGAGTGCCATAGTCAGCCACTGCACGTATTGACCGCGCGTCATCTCCTGTTTCGGATGTAATTGACGTTCGCTTCCGTTTTCAGTTGCATCCATGACGCCGCGGACAGCCAGTGCCTCCAATGCATTCTTGGCCCATGGCACCTCGGCAATATCTGCGAATTCCTGCTGTACAGATACGGCTGCATAATTTCCTGCTGCCGACGCTGCGGAGAATGCTACCTCCCTCTTCTCTTGATCGTAACGGCTTTGCGGCAACGGGGCTGCCACATGGTTCGCATTCCACGAGAAGGCAACGATTCTATCTCGCTCTGCACCTTGCAGCGTTTGGTAAGGCAGGTGAAGATTCAGCTCATGTGTTTCTGGCCAAGCATCGCCATCCAAAACGAGTTCAAGGCGTACTCCATGCTTCGTTCCAAGTTGATCGGCGACTGTTTTGGGCAGCTCCATGCGGATGAATCGCACCTTAGCCAGTTCGTGGCCTGCCAAGTCTTCTGTTGACAGCGTCGCAGGAAGTTCTAGTGTTCCCAGTTCCGTAACGATATGGAACACACGCGATTCGCCTTGATCCGCCAATGCCGAGGCTGGCAGTGTCAATTCATAAGTGCTTGCCCCTGAGACTGGCTTCTGCCGAAGTTCGACCTGACGGAGACCTTTACCCGTAGAAGGTGCAGCTTGGAAGGCTTCTTGGATTACAGAAGCATCTACTTTCGTCTGCACGACCCCATCCTTATCTGCCACCCCTTGTAACTCAAGAATGGAACGATCCTTTTGTGGTTCAGGTTTTGGCGAAGAATTCCCTGGTGTTGGAGTACCAGACCCCGGTTGTCCTCCGGAATTGCTCGAGCCTCCGTTAGAATTTCCACCTGAACCATCGGAGCCGGATCCGCCCGGGGAAGGCGTATACGCTGGTACGTACACCGTTAAGGGCTGGGTCAAGGCTTTGCTGTTATCCGAGGTTCGAGTTACCTCCAGTTCCAATGTCACCGCAGTTTCCTTGGATGGCGGCACGATTGTTCCATCGATTTGAATGACGGATGGTAACGAGCTTGCAGCGATCTTTACTATAAAGCCTTGCGGTACGACCGGCAGTTTTAACTGCTTGGCACCTGCAGAAGGCTCCTCCAAGGTTGTAATGCGTGCAGCCACATCAGCAGCGGTCTCTTCAGCGGTACGCACTAGATAAGCAGTAGATAAACCACGAATGGTACGCCCCGACGCGTCAAAGGCCTCCACTTTGTAATAGTAATCGGTGCCAAGACGCAGCCCG
This sequence comes from Paenibacillus sp. PvP094, assembly GCF_040546835.1. Classification (NCBI taxonomy): domain Bacteria; kingdom Bacillati; phylum Bacillota; class Bacilli; order Caryophanales; family Paenibacillaceae; genus Paenibacillus; species Paenibacillus sp. PvP094. The sequence goes on from NZ_JBEPOM010000001.1 coordinate 5,912,089, forward strand.
CTGTCGATGTATTCCCGCAGACTGCCGCTGTAAACGACATTATACTCCCCCTGCTCCTTGTTCGAACGGTAGAGCTTGTAGCTTGCCGCACCCAACTGAGCATCCCAGCGAAGCGTAGTACTCGTTGCATCCGCTATTTCAGCATTCAGCCCAGCCGTGTTGTCCATCGGTGGAACTGCACCCGGCTTGGCGATCACGATCCAGCTAATCAACGGGTCCTGTGATGCCGTATTACGCACCGTCAGTTCAAGCTTATTCTCCGTAACGGCAATACCTGTATGAGCTCTGACATTAGCAGGCGTATACGTCACCGACCCCATGTTATTGCCGTTAATCAGGAAGTTTGCTCTGCGGGACGTATTGGTCCACGGATCGTTAAATCCTGCGTACACATCATAAGTTCCATTCGGCACTTCAAAGGTGTAGGTGAGATCGCTGCCCTTGGGTGAATTGCTCACATTGCCACCGTTCAAATAGCGCACGGTGGAGTAAATATCCCCGCCAGCTGAGCCGGATGGCAGTGCATCAGCACTAACATAACCCCAATTCCGTCCTTCTGCCGGGGCATACTGCTGGTCAGCCGTTCCCGGATTGGCAAGCGAACCTTTCATATATTCACCCATTAGTTTGTAATCAGCCGTTTCGTAGCCGCCACTGTTCACGAAATAGAGCGCGTTCTCCGGAATGACATATACGCGGACCGCCTGTTTCTTGTTGCCGTACTCCGGTGTCGTTACCTGCAGCGTAATCGGTCCCGGTTTGGCAAAATCCCCTGCAGTCATCGCCCGGTTATCCACCGTCCATACTGCTGATGTTGGCACAAGCGAACCTCCATCCCGCACATTAACCGTTGTTGGCAGAGAAGGCACTTTCCCCAGAGGCACGGCCTCAGGCAGCGGATCAGCGATGTCCACTTTGCCCATTGAATTCAGCAGATCTGGTGTCCAGCTGTCATACCATTTTATTGCGATGTCAGATCCAATGCCGAACTCAATCGGTAAGAACACATATTTTGCACCATCATTCGAGAAGTTGCCCCCGTTCCACGTATCCCCCACGTAAATGAATTTCCCTTTTTCCGGGTCAACCGGAATGACCGATGTAGTCTGCGTGCCGAAGGCCTTGCCTGGATCAGGATCGCTCGGCAGCGTACGTATGAATGGATTCGTCATCGTGGACCATGGACCAAAAATGTTGTCCGCCACAGTTACCTTGTTTTCGTTCGGGGACCATCCTGATGCACCGGAGGTCAAAATGTAATATTTGCCTTGATATTTGAACATGGCGGGTGCCTCGCGTTGTCCACCCGGGAATACTCTGACGTAATCAACGCCGTATTCCGCCTGATACGTAGCATCTCGCACTGGATTGCCTTTCTCATCCGTGAGACCTTGCTTATGCCAGCCTGTAACATCACTGTAATCTTCGTTCAGTTTGGAGATATACAGTGTCAGGTTTTCCTCGCTGGAGTAGATGAGATATCCGGTACCATCCTCGTCCTTGAACAAAGTCATGTCACGCGCCATGCCCCGATCGCTTGGGAAGTAATCTTTCTCCCCTTCCGGGGCTCTATCCATCCGATAGCTCTTCTGGTAAACGAACGGTCCTGTAGGCGAATCGCTAATGGCATAACCCGCCTGCGCCTTTCCGTAATTAGCATTATCGTTGTAGGGATCCTTGTCTCCATCCATATGAGCCCACATGACGTACTTTTTCGTTTTGTCGTTATAGATGACCTTCGGTCGTTCAATGATCCGCCCTCTGCGGATATCCGCCCAGATGTCCACCTTGTCTTCACGTCCCGCGTACAATTCGGAAATTAACGGATCCGTTTCGAAATCATCCATGGATTGAATCATCGTGAGTGCCATGCCTTCATCCGTCCAGTTCAGCAGATCTGTCGATGAATACACACGGATGCCAACGGCTGGCCATCCTCCCGTATGATATTCCCCATACCAGTAGTACTTTTCTGTCTGCTCATCGTAGAAAAAGCCAGCCCCATGTGCATCGATAGGCTTGCCATCCAGATCCGGCCATAACTTGCCCGGTGTAAAGCTCGTGCGAATTGTGGCAGCACTCAGCGGTGCAGATGCAGGAGAAGGAACGCCATCCACAGTTGCCTGAAGAATATAATAATATCCTGTGCCCATCGTCAGGCCGCTATCGTTAAACGTGTTAGCACTGCCGCTATAGACCTCCTGATACGTACCGCCTGCACTGGTGGCCCTGGATACGGAATACGTCACTTCGGAACCGGGCAGTGCATTCCACCCCAGGGTAATCGACGTACTGGTTACGTCCGAAACGGTAAATTCAGCGGGGGAATCCATCAAATACGTCGTCACCTCTGCAGCTGTATATTCGGACTCTCCGGCGGCATTGAAAGCCGTTACCCGATAGCTGTAGCCTTGGCCGGATGCAAGACCTTGATCCGTATAATTGAGTTCCTGGCCTTCGTACACCTGCTCATATTGCTCACTGCCCGCCTCAGAACGGACGATACGGTATCCGGTTGCCTTATCCACAGCTGGCCAAGACAATTTCACACTGGATGTATTCAGGGCCAGAGCCTTCAATTCTCCTGGAGCCTGCGGTGCGGTAGCTGCTGTCCGAACCTCAAGCGGTGCCGACCATAACGACTCCGTCATTCCCCCGTATTCGTAGGCGAGCTTGTAATAATAGACCGTATCGGTGATTAAACCATCGTCTACATAACCCAGTGATTCGGTATCCGCCACCAGGGAATATCCCGCTTCAGGCGAGGTGGAACGATACAGGCGATAGCTGGTCGCACCTGCTGTCTCGGTCCATTGCAGCGAGACCGAGGATGACGTCTGCCTATCGGCTGAGAGCACAGCATCGTTTCCTGGCGGCGGCTCGGCGATGATTACGTCATCTGCATGAACGGATTGCCAGCGATTTCGTATGCCGATGCTGCCTGCACTGTATGTCGTATCGATCAGATCGAATACCAAGCGATTTGCTCCGTTTTCGACGATGTACCCGCGAATGGAAGGTCCTGACAGTACTATTTTCAGGGTATACCATGTGTGTTTGGCAAAAGAATAATCCACTGACTTTAAGGTTGTATCCGCTCCATTCACCCGCTTGGAGAAGACGAGTTTATTGGCTGGAACCTGCATTTGAAAATAATAAAAATTGCTCTTATCCTGAAACCGCGGCAGCATTCCCGGATATCCCTGACCATCTCCTGTGTAAAAGCGCATGGACACCGTCATGTCGGACATGATGTCGCCGGTGGAGATGATGCCTTCCCCGGTATCGCTCTGAAAAAGCGTCTGGTTCGATGCGTCTGTAGGATCTGAGCTTACCTCCCATAGACCTGAGCTTACGTTCCATGCGGGTGATTCCGAGAAATCCCCATCAGAAAAATCGTCCTGCAGCAGCGTCCCAGGCATGTTGTAAGCATCAGCATATGTCTTGCCTGGCAGCATCAAAGGTCCGGAAGATAACACGAGCGTAGCAGATAACATGAATATGAGCGGCTTTCTGATTTTATCCAATATCCATTCTCTCCTTTGCCTCGGAAAATGAAAGCATGGTCCTGATCACACGGTGCTGTTATTCGGCATTACCTGTGTATCCAGCGCGCGGTAAGGCGTTTCACCTCCTCCATTTAATGAAATCGGTTTCATTGGAGGGCAAAAAAAAGACCTGTCTCCCCTGCTAAGTGCAATGATCCCAATACGGATTACCGTGTCTTCTTTGCCCTAAGTAGTGAAACAGGTTGCTTATGTCATGTGAATGTAAGTGCTTTCTCGCATTATATTATCGCCTTATTGACGCTGTCAACCGCATCACCACTCGAACATTTTTCGCAGAACCACGCAAAAAAACACGCATCCTGCCTGCTTCCGCAAGCAAAATACGTGTTCTTTATTAGTGGTTCGAGCTTGTTCGCAATTGTGCTCATTTGGCACCATGTAACCGGGGCCAGAACGGATGTATTCTCTGATTGCGACAAGCCTCACCTTTTTATTTCGACAGACATTAATTTAGAATACTTTGGTTGTCCACGATTCGCAGTTCCATGTTTCCGTCACAACATCACGATAGAATTCCGGTTCGTGCGAAATCAACAGAATGCTGCCTTTGTAGGCTTTGAGCGCGCGTTTCAGCTCATCCTTGGCATCCACGTCCAGATGGTTCGTCGGCTCGTCGAGTACAAGCAGGTTGGTTTCGTTGTTGATCAGTTTGCACAGACGCACTTTAGCCTTTTCTCCACCACTCAGTACAGCAACCTTACTCTCAATGTGTTTCGTGGTCAGTCCACATTTCGCAAGTGCAGCACGAACCTCGAATTGTGTATAGGACGGGAACTCCTGCCAGATCTCTTCGATACAGGTATTGTAGTTCGCATCCTTCATTTCCTGCTGGAAGTACCCGATCTCCAGATGCTCCCCGCGCTGAACTGTTCCTTCCAGGGCCGGAATTTCACCCAAAATGCTGCGCATCAGGGTGGTTTTACCGATTCCGTTTGCACCCACGAGTGCAATCTTCTGACCACGCTCCATACGCAGATCCAGCGGTCTGGACAGTGGCTCGTTGTACCCGATCACCAGCCCTTTGGTTTCAAAAATAAGCTTGCCGGATGTTCTGGCATCACGGAAGTTGAACTGTGGCTTCGGCTTCTCCTTGGCGAGTTCAATCACATCCATTTTGTCGAGCTTCTTCTGTCTGGACATCGCCATGTTGCGTGTCGCCACACTGGCCTTATTACGTGCAACAAAATCCTTCAGATCGGCAATTTCCTGCTGCTGACGCTTGTAAGCCGATTCGAGCTGCTGCTTTTTCATTTCATAAACTTCCTGGAAGTGATCATAATCACCCACGTAACGGGTCAGATCCTGATTTTCCATATGATAGATCAAGTTAATGACACTGTTCAGGAATGGAATATCATGCGAGATCAGAATAAATGCATTCTCATACTCTTGCAAATAACGCTTCAGCCATTCGATATGCTGTTCATCCAGATAGTTCGTCGGCTCGTCGAGGAGCAGAATATCCGGCTTTTCAAGCAACAGCTTGGCGAGCAGCACTTTGGTCCGTTGACCACCGCTCAGATCATTAACGTCCTTATCGAGACCGATATCCGTCAGACCCAGACCGCGTGCAGTCTCGTCCACTTTTGCATCAATCATATAAAAGTCCTGGTTGGTCAGGGTATCCTGGATGGTTCCGACATCCTCAAGCAGCTGCTCCAGTTCCTCGGGAGTAACGTCTCCCATCTTGCCATACATCTCGTTCATTTCCTGCTCCATGTCGAACAGGTATTGGAACGCACTACGCAGGATATCACGAATGGATTGTCCCTTGTTCAGCACGGCATGCTGATCGAGATATCCCACGCGCATGCGCTTGGACCACTCGACTTTGCCCTCATCGGGCTGGAGCTTGCCAGTAATAATGTTCATGAAGGTGGATTTACCTTCACCATTGGCCCCAATCAGTCCAATGTGCTCGCCTTTCAACAGGCGGAAAGATACGTCGTTAAAGATAGCACGGTCACCAAAACCGTGACTTAATTTTTCCACATTTAATATGCTCATTCATGACACCTTTTCTATATAGACTTCATTCCTGTATATTATAATCGTTATAACCTGCACAACTCAACGCCATATTTGCCTTATATGCATGAATCGGTTAAAATTTGGCCTTAAACTACTATAGAACGGAGCTCTCTCAAGCGAGCATCAGGTGAACATTATGATTGAAGTAAAACAATCCAAATTGGGTGATGGCGAATTTAATCGAGGGGTTTTTGCCACAGTAGATATTCCCAAAGGCCAATTGATCCATCAGGCCCCGGTTGTCCCTTATCCCAACGAGGACCACGAACATGTCGAAAAAACGATCCTGGAGGATTATGTATTTGAGTACGGTGCCAACCACACCGCCATTTTGCTGGGATACGGCAGCTTGATCAATCATTCGTACGAGCCCAACGCAACCTATGATATCAACTTTGAAAACCATACATTTGACTTCTATGCTTATACAGATATCAAAGCGGGCGAAGAGATCCTGATCAATTACAATGGTGAAGAAGACAACATGGATCCGTTATGGTTCCTGGACGATTATGAAGAACGGATGCGTGAGCTGAACGAAGCTGAGGAACGTAACGAAGAGAATGGTGAGAACAACGAAACGAAGTAATTTGGGTGTAAAAAGTAATCCAGAGACAAGACAGAATAATCGCAGCGTCACATCTCGCGGAAATCCTGCTGAACATTCTGTCTGCTCCCTTCTCCAGAACGTAAACAAGCAAGCCTTCCACACAGGAAGGACTTGCTTGTTTGGCATAGAAAGAACCGTTCAACGTTTGCTTCCGTTCTCAATCCAGTATCGGAGGATCGGTGTGCAAATCCTCGTCAGGTGTCGTTGTTCTCCACTTCGTAAATGCCACCTCAAACCCTGCACGCTTGGGTGAACACAGAAACGGACCCGCCTGCTTGTCCGCCGGATAGGCAAAACGCGCCACCCGAATGGTTCGCCAAGGATGTTCGTCCGTACGCGCCCGAATGACTACCGCTTCGTTGTGGTAAGAAGCTCGAATGGTAACCTTACGTCCACCCCATTCCGGAACGGGAGATAGCGACCAGTCCGAGAAGTGATCCGTTACCACAGCGCCGACATGAACGACCCCATCGTTCACTTCTACTCCAGCCTTGATCCATTGTTCGCGACTGTGCCAGAGCATTAAACCTGCTTGATCATAAAGTTCAGTAAAAGAGCTTAGATCAAACGTTATCTCGACGGCTTCTTTTCCGTCCCACGGCGACAGAAGGGCATGTCCATTTTGGTGACTGAATCCGTAGAACGTGTTCTCCCAAAAATCACTGCCTTCCTGTGCCTCCACGATGAAACGTTCTCCCTCTGTACGGGTTGCAACCGGTTCAGTGGTCCATTTGGCATCTGGTGTACCCAGAAATTGTGCTGCAGACATGTTTTCAACACCCTCCCATAATCAAAACGTCAAATTAATGAGCCCAAATCCGATGCAGCCGTAGGATATGCAAAATTCATGGTGCTTAAATGATCCGCTGTCAGTTCGAACTGAATGGCCATGGCAAACAGGTTAATCAGCTCTTCGGTCTCGCTGCCGAGTACATGGGCTCCCAAGATGCGTCCTGAGTCGTTGTCGATCACCACTTTGGCCATGGCATACTTCTCATTTGTCCGTTTATAAGTATACCATTGCGACATGTCATTTACCTTCACCTCGTAGCCTTCCTCCTGCGCTTGATCCACGCTAAGACCAACAGAGCCAAGAGATGGTACGGTAAACACGATGGACGGCATAACTTTGTAGTTCGGCTCAGCATGATTGCCCTTCAGCAGATTCATGGCGACAGCCCGTGATTCCTGACCAGCCAGAGGCGTTAGAGGAAGCCCCTTCGTTGCAGCAACGTCACCGGCTGCATATACTTTGGGGTTGCTGGTGCTTTGTAAATACTCATTCACGGTAATACCTCTCTCACTATAACTGACCTTCCCCTTTTCCAGTTCCAACCCATCCACGTTAGGGATACGTCCCGCTCCATGCACGACCCTTCCACCATGCCACTGATGATCGGCTCCGTTCCGGGTACCACTGACCACGAAGGTCTCCCCCTGTTTCCGAATGGACTTCACTTCCGCGTTCAGATGAACGTGAATGCCGATCTCTTCCGATTTTCGAACCAGCAAGTCAACAAGCTCCGGATCAAACTGCTCCAGCGGCCGTTCTCCCCGGTGGATAATGTGTACCTCGCTTCCTGCTCTTGCAGCGATGTGGGCAAATTCAAACGCAATGTAACCTCCGCCCACCAAAACCAGTTGATTCGGAAGCTGATCTAGTTCCAGAAAATCATCGCTGTAAAGAAGATGTTCTGAGCCATCTATTGGGAGCGGTGCAGGCTGCGCGCCTGTTGCAATCAGAATATGTTTTCCATGCAGCACTTCATCTCCCACACGAATGTGATCTTCATCTACAAAAGAAGCCTTGCCATGGAAGGTATCCATGCCGGCCTGTTTGAATTTATCCTCGCTGGCTCTCGGAATGCTCTCCGTAAATGTTCGTTTGAAGGCCATAAGTTCCTGCCAGTTTATGGTCGTTCTTCCCTGAACACCCTTCCCCAGCATTCGTTCATTCCAGTCGATCAGTTCAGCTGCTCCCGCTAATACTTTCTTCGGATCGCAGCCTCGCAGCGCGCAAGTTCCGCCAAATTCACGCTCATCAATCACGGCTATTTTCCAACCAGCTTCAGCACAGCGAGTTACAACTGAATTCGCTGCACTTCCGGTTCCTATTGCGATTAAATCGTATACATGTGTCATGAATTGTCCCTCCTGTTCTCTTTCCCATTGAAAATTATAGTAAACCCGCCTTCTGTAAATAGTCGGACGCTACCTGCTCCGGACGGGCTCCATTCACATTGACCTCATAATTCATCTGACGCATCTCATCATCTGTAATGCGTCCCGCCAGCTGATTCAGTATCTCGATCAGCTGCGGATAGGCATCTGCCGTCTCCTTGCGCAGCAGCGGAGCTCCCTGATATGGCGGAAATAGCTCCTGATCATCTTCAAGCACCACGAGATTATACTGCCTGAGCTCACTGTCCGTGGAATAGGCATCAACCAGATTAATATCACCTCGCTGAAGAGCTGCATATCGAAGTTTGGGTTCCATTGTGGCGACATTAGGAAACTGAATGCCATATTTCTTCTGTATCCCCAGATAACCGTCCTCACGGTCCGAGAATTCCAGTGTGAACCCAGCCTTAATCTGCTTCTGGGCAGACTTGAGGTCTGATATGGTTTTCAGGTTATATTGGTCTGAAACCTCCTGAGGGACCGCCAGCGTATATGTGTTGTTGTAATTCATCGGGTTCAAGAGCACCATACCAAATTGGCTAAGCATTCCGTCTCTTGCCTGTTCATAAACCTGCGTGCGATCCGTATTAACAGCCGTTTCCTTCAAGAATTCTGATATTGCTGTACCAGTAAATTCGGGGTAGATATCAATGTCGCCGGATCGTAGAGCATTGAACAAAAACGGTGTTTTCCCCAAACCAGGTTTCAATTCAACCGTAAGATCTGTATGCTCCTCAATCAGCAGCTTGTACATGTTAATGAGAATCTCAGGCTCTGCACTCAGCTTACCCGCAATGACCAGATCCTTCTGTTCACTGCGGGATAGTAACGGAATGGTAATCACAAGTATAGCGATCAAGGCCAGTGTACCAAGTGTACCCACCGTTTTTCGAAAAGACAGCCGTTGGAACTGCCTAAGCAGGACATCGAACAAAATCGCCAGTAATGCTGCCGGTATCGCTCCTAAAATAATAAGTGATGTATCATTACGATCGATCCCGAGCAAAATCAGATCACCAAGACCACCTGCGCCAATTAATGCTGCTAGAGTTGCGGTACCCACGATAAGAACCATTGCCGTACGAATCCCTGCCATAATGACAGGCGTTGCCAGCGGCAGCTCCACTTTGCTCAAACGCTGACGACTATTCATGCCCATCGCATTGGCGGCTTCAATCATGGAAGGGTCCACTTCGGTTATCCCTGTATAAGTATTGCGGAGTATCGGAAGCAGGGCATACACCACTAGTGCAATAATCGCTGGTACTGTACCGATACCGAACAGCGGAATGAGCAACCCAAGAAGAGCAAGTGATGGAATGGTCTGCAAGATAGCCGTAACACCGATAATCGGTTCAGCAACTTTGGGTTTTCGGGTCAGATAAATGCCGAGTGGAATTGCAATGAGAACGGCGAGAAACAGGGCGATAAATGAAATCTGGACATGCTCCAGAAGAGCAGTTAACAGCTGTCCTTTGCGCTCATTAAATACCTCTGAGAATTTACTCATGGGTCTCACCCCGCTCTTGCAGCTGACCAGACCAGTACCTCAGTACATCCGCCCTGCTCACTTGTCCTACAATCTGATGATTCTTCTCAACCAGCAAGGTATCGTATGCATCCAAGACATCTAATAAATCCATCAATGTCATAGAAATCGGTACCGCTGTCTTGGCAGACTTCGGAACATGGCCTGGTGCAATAGGTGTCATAATCGATTCAAGATTGAATTTTGACTGAGTATGAGAAGACAAGTGCACGCTATGATCTTGAATTACATCTGTGCCAGGACTTCCGACAAAATGACGTACAAATTCATCCGCGGGGTTCTGTAACAGCTCTTCAGGTGTTCCCACCTGCAGTACTTGTCCATCCTTCAAAATACATATGCGATCCCCCAGCTTCATGGCTTCTTGTATGTCATGCGTAACAAACACAATCGTTTTCTTCATCTGACGCTGAATCTCCAGAATATCGTCCTGCAATTTCTCCCTGCTCATCGGGTCGAGCGCACTGAACGGTTCATCCATAAGTACAATCTCCGGATCTGCAGCCAGTGCCCGCAGTACGCCAATCCTTTGCTGCTGTCCTCCCGACAGTTCTGCTGGTTTGCGATCACTGTAGATCTCTCCGTTTAAACCCACCATATCAAGCAAGTTATGTACCCGTTCATGAATCTGGGCAGGCTTCCATTTTCTCAATTCAGGAACAACAGCGATATTTTCGGCAATCGTCATGTGCGGAAACAAGGCGATCTGCTGCAGTACATACCCGATATTCCAGCGTAATTCGTGAATGTTAAATTCATCGATTGGCCGCTCCTGGATACGAATCGTTCCATCCGTTCGTTCAATCAGGCGATTTATCATTTTGAGCATCGTCGTTTTGCCGCAGCCGCTAGGCCCAATCATGACCAATAGTTCGCCTTTATTGATTTTGAGGTTAACCTGATGAAGAGCCTGGGTCCCATCAGGGTATTGCTTGGATACATTTTCGAATTCAATCATCCGTACGCGTCTCTCCTTTATTAACCTTTCATTCTCATCTATTTCCCCAAAAGAACACCCCAATAATCATTACCTTTGACGAAGACCTTCTTCATATCGCATGGGACGTGTAGAAATTTATTTGCTTTGATTTTGGGGCAAAGTGGTATAATGAAAGGAGACCTTAATTTTCTATCATTTACATTTCAGGACCATTTTCAATATATAAGGAGTGAGCATTATGCATATTCAAATTACAGATCTGGCTGCAGCGAGATTAACTGAGAGCTTGAATGACCAACCTGGCTACTTCAAAGTGTTCTATGACACTGAAGGCTGTGGCTGTAACGGAATTCTGGTCCTCTTGATTGTAGATGAACCTGCTGCACTGGATGAGCAGATCGAGACCAACCTGGTTCCATTCTATGTTGATCCGAAACAACAATTAAATCTCGAACAGCATATGAAGCTGGATACGGAGGAAAACTATCCTTCTTTCACGTTGAGCAGTGATTCCGGTGTACTTAGCAGCAACGTTCGGGTTAGGGATACGCGAGCTGTAAATGCGGGAAAATCCAGTGCACCTGATGCATGCATGCTGTAAACAAGAACCGTTCATTTTCTTAAACAATCGTTGAACATTAAATATCCAGATAAGCAAAGGCTCTGCACTGAATGCAGAGTCTTTTTTTGTGTTCCTTTTGGCCAAATGAACGAAACTATGAATCTCGCATGATTTGTTTACAACTCGGAAACAATTGGAGAACCTCTGGATATAATCCTCTAGTATACTCGGTATATAGAAAAGCATGTCTGGAATCTATCGGATGCAGCATGCCAGAGATTCATTAACCCGAGGAGGAACATCATGAAATCATCTACACGCAAATCTATCATATCCACTCTACTCATAGGCTCTGTCGTAGCAGGCGCTGCCTTCACTGCCTTTCCCTTTGTACCATCCATGACGCCAGTCGCATCGGCTGCAAGCTCCAGTTTCACTCAATTTTTGCAGGATAACGCGCCAAGCCGCACTGTTAAAACAAGCAGCAGCGGTCTCGCAACCGTAACGAATCTATCCAGCACCGTGGTACTCGTGAACAAAAAAAGAAATCTGCCTTCAACCTATGCACCAAAAGATTTGGTTGTACCGAATATTCCATTCAGCTTCTCCGGCTCCAGTCCGAAGAAACAAATGCGCAAGGTCGCTGCTACCGCGATTGAAAAGCTGTTTGCAGCAGCCAAAAAAGACGGCATTGATATCAAGGCCGTATCGGGTTACCGCTCCTATTCCACACAAAAATCGATTTTCGAACGCAATGCAAGTATCAAAGGTGAAGCCGTGGCCAATAAGACAAGTGCCCGCCCAGGTCAAAGTGAACATCAAACCGGGCTTGCCATGGATATCTCCAGTGCATCCGTCGGCTATGATCTGCAGCAAAGTTTCGGGAACACCAAAGAAGGCAAATGGCTGAAAGCCAATGCCCACAAGTACGGATTTATTATTCGCTACGGCAAGGATCAGGAGAAACTGACCGGTTATTCCTATGAACCTTGGCATGTGCGTTACGTTGGGGTCTATATCGCTGGGGAAATTACAAGTCAGAAACTTACTCTGGAACAATATCTGGAGCGTGCCAAATAACGAAGAGGTTGCTGTATACTGAGGAAAAAATGAATGAACCAGGAGCCGGAGCCCGGAAGGGGGCATTCTGCTCCTGCATTCTGCACGATAACTACATGGTGCTTATGGTTAAGACATCATACGTTTCTGCAGCAACATTTTTATGATCAAAAACTGACCATTCTTTTGACTGCGAGAGGCAGTCGTTTCAAACCTTCGGTTCCCGCCCAGGAACCTGCTCCTGCCAGAAGTGCATTGTGACACAAATAAAATGCAGCATGGTAGGCAAGCGTGCCAACGATGATTTCCATGACCAAAAATCGCTTCAGTGTGGAGGATTGAATGACATATACCTTGAATTCGTGATAGGAGCTCTCCCTCCTGAATCTGGTGATGAACGTCCTCATGTTTCACCTCTACTGTTTTTATTTAAGGTTATGGCCCTTTAGTCTTGTCTTATTCGAAAATAATACTTACCAAAAGTAACCAAGCGTGTTATAGTCAATTTATACTTTATACATAAGCGAGGTAAACCACCATGAGTGCACTGGAAAACTTGGTCAAAAGCCGTAGATCCGCCGTTATTTTTGAAGAAGGTATCGAAATCCCGGATGCCGATTTGCAGCAGATGTTCGCGTTAAACAAATTTGCCCCATCAGCCTTTAACCTTCAGCATACCCACTACCTGGTCTTGACCGACCCGGCCCAAAAAGAAAAAGCATACGAAGCCTCACAGCAATACAAAGTAAAAACAGCCTCGGCTGTCATCGTTGTTCTGGGTGATATCAAGGCTCACCACCACATCCGCACGATTAACGAAGGTTTACTGCATTTGGGTGTTCTCAATCCGTTTGAATATGAACAGGAGTCCCAAAGTGTGTTTGATTTCTACGAAGCCCGTGGAAGTGTGTTTCAGCGTGAAGACGCCATTCGTAATGCCAGCCTGTCGGCGATGCAGCTGATGCTGATTGCACAGGATATGGGATGGGATACGTGTCCAATGATTGGTTTTGACGCCGATGAACTGCAGAGCAGTCTGGATGTTCCCGAACATTACGTTCCTGTCATGATGATTACGATCGGTAAAAAGTCAGAAGCCAAACAACGCCCACGCGGCTATCGCAAACCCATTAACGAGTACGTCAGCTTTAATAAAATGCATGCAGAGTAAAATCATTCAAATAGATTTACCAAAAAAGCCACGGTTCCGTGGCTTTTTTACATTTCATAGATCAGCTGCTCCGACTCTCCTTTTTCGAAAAGAGTTATGCAAATTTTTTTATACCATGTTAACATCCATCAAGTAAGAGAATTCCTTTGGGAAGGGAAGATAGAATATGGAAATGGAAATGTCTATGGAACATCTGGCGGCATGCCGAATCGCTTATGTAAGGCAGGTTGGTCCTTATGGTTCTGCTAACGTCCAAGCAATGGACCAGTTAAAACAGTGGGCAAACGAGAAACGATTACTCACAGAAGCTGCCGTTTTATATGGCATACCTCAGGATAACCCATTAACGACACCACCGCACCACTGCAGATACGATGCCGCAATCGTGCTCCATGAACTTGAACTCCCTGAAGATGACACCATTGAGATTGGAGAGCTCCAGGGCGGGAACTATCTCATCTGCAAGGTTAGACACACGCCAGAAGGTATTCAGCAAGCATGGAATGAAATAATCCCTTATATGCAAAACAACCATTATATCATTGATCACGAACCGGTTCTGGAGCGATATCGATGGGATCTCCTTGAACAGCATGAGTGTGAACTATGTGTGCCTGTGAAACAGGTCTAATCTAATCTGTTGGACAGCACAAAAAAAGTGACTTCATCATTGAAGTCACTTTTTCACTAGTCTACTCTGTAAAAATATTAGAATGCCCAGTTGCCTTTGCGGAATACTGGCTCAATTGTGCCATCCTGCAGTTCGCCGTCAATGTCCAGTTCAGCCGACCCAATCATGAAGTCGACGTGAGTCAAACTCACATTGCACTCATGCTTAAGCAATTCCTCGTTAGACATCGTTGTGCCGTCCTTCATATTAAACGGATATGCGCTGCCTACAGCCAGATGGCAGGATGCATTCTCATCAATACCGGTATTATAGAAAATACGATTCAGGTTCGAGATAGGTGAATCATGCGGCACAAGTGCCACCTCACCCAGATAACGCGCTCCTTCATCCGTAGCAAACAGGTTTTTCAGGTGTTCTTCACCGGAAGCCGCTGTGAACGCCACAACCTGTCCGTCCTTAAACGTAATTCTCATCTGATCTACCAGCTGTCCGTTCAAGTTCAGAGGCATCGTACTGCTGACATAACCATTAACGCCGCTGCGCTTCGGCATGGTGAATACTTCTTCGGTTGGCATATTCGCAACCGTGTACACGCCCGCTTTGTTCTCACTTCCGCCGCCACCCCAGATGTGGTTGTCTACCAGCTCAATTTTCAAGTCCGTTCCTGGTGCGCGGTAGTGCAGGCTCTTATAATTTTTCTGATTCAGCTGATCACTCTTCGTGTTCAGGGTATCCAGATGCTGTCTCCAGTTCTGGATGGCATCACCGCCATCCACACGATTCATTTTGAAGATGGTGTCCCACATCACATTGATGCGCTCTTCCTCAGGAATGTCGGCAAACACCTTATTCGCCCATGCCTTGGTCGGCGCCTTGATCAGGCACCAGCTGATTTCATGGTTCCGCGTATATTTCGAATAACCGCGGCGTGCCTGGGCAGCCGCCTTGGTAGCACGTGAAACCTTGTCGGAATCAATTCCGTTATACAGTTCCGGGTCCGGTACTTTGATCGTTAAGGTAGCGCCGCCAGCCTCTGCAAATCTCTCCATCATGTCACCTTTCCATGCCGGATAGTAATCGAAGCTGTCGTCAGAACCTTGCTGAAAACGACTGCGTGTAATTTGATCATCTTCAAAATCCACCTGTACATACTTGGCCCCGGCTGCATATGCCTTCGCAACGATCAGGCGAGTAAACTCAAGCGTTTCGATAGGAGCTGTAACAAGCAGATCCTGTCCTTTTTGAATGTTCACGCCTACTTTGACCACCAGTTCTGCATATTGTTCCAACGATTGCTCAAACGTTTGCTCGAAATTACTCATAGGTCCATTCACTCCTGGTTCATATAGAATTAATTCATGTTTTACGCGTTTCTCTTTTCTTGCTCACGCAGTTCAATCCGGCGGATTTTGCCGGAGTTCGTCTTCGGCAGATCGGTTACAAATTCAATCTTACGTGGATATTTGTAAGGTGCGGTCCATTCCTTGACGTGATGTTGCAGTTCGCGCATTAGTTCTGGTGAAGCCAGAGACTCATCCCTTAGTACAACAAAGGCTTTGACCACATTCCCCCGAATTTCATCCGGACTGGCAACAACGGCGCACTCCTTCACACTGGCATGTTTCATAAGCGCTTCTTCCACCTCGAACGGTCCAATCGTATAACCCGAACTGATGATAATATCGTCACTGCGGCCTTCAAACCAGAAATACCCTTCTTCGTCTTTGCGCGCGCGGTCTCCGGTTACAAAATAATCCCCCCGCTGACTCGCTTCCTTCCGTCCCTCATCCTGATAGTACGTGCGGAACAAGGCCGGCATATCCTTATGAACCGCGATATCCCCCACTTCACCTGCTGGTTGAGGCTGCCCTTCTTCATTGATAATCTCGATTAGACCCGGCGTAATCGATTGTCCCATGGAGCCGATCCGAACAGGAGCATCCTTCAAACTGCCGATCAGCAATGTACTTTCGGTCTGACCGTAGCCATCACGGATGGTCAGGTTGAAGTGACGCTGGAAGATCTCAATGACTTCCTGATTAAGTGGTTCGCCTGCAGAAACTGCGCTGCGCAGTTTGGACAGGTCATAATGACCAAGATCGTCCGCTTTCGCCATAAGGCGGTACTCGGTCGGGGTGCAGCACAGGACGTTGATGCCATGCTCCTGCATTAGTTCCAGATAACGTTTAGGCTGGAATGACCCGTTATAAACAAGACCTGTTGCCCCTCTTCCGAGAACGGACAGGAACGGGCTCCAGATCCATTTTTGCCATCCCGGCGCGGCCGTGGCCCATACGATATCTGATGGCTGAATATCCAGCCATAACGTGGAAGCGATACGCAGGTGGGCATATCCCCAGCCGTGGCTATGTACAACGCCTTTTGGATTTCCGGTTGTGCCGGAAGTGTAGGCCAGAATGGCGATATCGTCACGGTGTGTCTCTACGGCATTCATCTCATCCGACTGACCTTCCATCAGCTGATGTACGTTAACCCAGCCATCAGCGGGAACGCTGCTGTCGCCAGATGGTGACGCCACGATGCGATGGGCCAGTGCAGGCAGGTCTGCATCCATTTTCTCCACTTCAGCCGTTGTCTCGGACCATACAATGACCGCTCGCGCCTCAGAATGCCGCAGGCGATACTCCAAGTCCTTGGCACGCAGCATTTCGGAAGAAGGAATCACGGCAATCCCGAGTTTCAGACAAGCAATATAAATGACATAAGCAATGATACGGCGTGGTACCATGACCAGTACCCGATCACCTTTTTCCAAGCCCAAATCACGCAAGCCCCCGGTAAGACGGTTGGCCTGCTTAAACAACTCTCCGTACGTAATCTCTTCCAATTCTTTTTGATCGCTGAGCCATCTAAGTGCAATCCGATCTGACGGGTGGTTCTCCATCTCGGATGTCAGGTTATAGGTTTCAGGCGAAATCCACTGTTCAAAATTCAAATGGAGCCTCTCCTTCATATTTCAAATGTATAGCATCTATATATTATACCCTAAATCCTAGGACCAGGTGCTATGATATGAACACCTTTTTGAAAAAAAATAAACACAGGTCAATTATAATGAACTCTCATTACAACTGATTTGTGTTTATTCTCGCGATTTTATTCGTGATTTCTGAACGATTTCCGTTCCATTTATTTTACCAGGCGTAATTTCCAATCCCGTTCAGAATATCTTCAATTTCATTCAATTCTTCGGTTGTCAGGCCAGGTGCCTTCAATGCGGCAACATTCTCTTCGATCTGTGAAACACGGCTTGCGCCAATCAATGCAGAGGTTACACGGTTGTCACGGAGTATCCAATTCAGCGCCAATTGGGAAATGGTTTGTTCTCTGCGCTCAGCAACGGCCTGAAGGGCTTCAAACTTGGCAATCCGTTCGTCTGTATAGGTTTCTGTTCTCATATTGCCTGTCGGGTTCGCTCTTTCTTCCTTGATCTTGTCCACGTATTTGTTCGTCAGTTGACCTCGCCCCAGAGGACAGAATGCAATGGAGCCTACGCCCTGCTCATCCAGTACATCCTGTAATCCGTCTTCGATCCAGCGGTTAAGCATGGAATAGTTCGGTTGGTGGACGAGGCAAGGCGTTCCCAGATTACGCAGAATGGCGACCGCTTCTCTTGTCTGCTCTGCATCATAGTTGGATAGTCCGACATACAGCGCTTTGCCCTGTCTTACGATATGATCCAGCGCAGCCATCGTTTCTTCCAGCGGTGTATTCGGATCCGGACGGTGATGATAGAAAATGTCCACATACTCAAGCCCCATCCGTCCAAGGCTCTGATCCAGGCTGGCAATCAGGTTTTTGCGGGAGCCCCACTCGCCATAGGGACCTTTCCACATGTAATATCCTGCTTTCGTCGAGATAAGAAGTTCATCCCGGTATGGACGCAGATGTTTTTTGAACAAGACGCCAAAGTTTTCCTCAGCAGATCCTGGAGGTGGTCCGTAGTTGTTCGCCAGATCAAAATGGTTAATTCCCAGATCAAATGAACGCAGAATCATCTCTTCCTGAATATCCAGCGTGCGGTTTCCGCCAAAGTTCTGCCACAGGCCAAGCGCAATCTGCGGCAGTCTGATTCCGGATTTGCCGGAACGTGCATACTTCATCTCATCGTAACGCTGTTCATCAGCAGTATAAGGCATATCATTTTCTCTCATTTCTTGTTAAAGTGGGTGAATACCCTTTCATCTTAGTCAGTTTCGGTCCAAAACGATATGGCATATCGCTATAACCATATGGAATAATACTTGTTGTCTATTCATAAGATCACATCTATAATTCATATCCTCTTACTAAAAATATGTTAAAATGCAAGAATGAACTACACTGGAGTGAATGCCTTGATTACATATATGTTCAAAAACAATCCGTTCCAGGATCTGCAGCTCCTTCATTATGGAACCGAACCCTGCACACCGGGTCACCACTTCGGCCCAGCCATGCGGGATCATTACAAAATCCATTATATTTTGGATGGCAAGGGTACTTTTGAAGTCGGAGGCAAAACTTATGAACTGCATAAAGGGCAGGGCTTTCTCATTGTCCCCCATTCCGTCGTTCACTACAAGGCTGATCTGGAAGATCCGTGGGAATACAGCTGGGTTGCTTTTCAAGGAAATGCCTCCCATTCACTATTACAGCAGGCCTGTCTGTCGGAGCAGCATCCGATCTTCGAACTGGAAAATGACGATGAGATGCGTTCCTGTCTGCATCGCATGATTAGCTCCCGAAATACACACAAAGGTTGGGAGATCAGCATGACCGGATGGTTATACCAATTTTTCTCCATTCTGATCGATCATGCAAACGAAGACATCCTTCCACCCGAGCAAGAGTTCTCCAAGGAAACGTATGTCACCCAGGTCATGGACTTTGTTGAGATGAACTATGCTAACCCGATCACGGTGCAATCCATTGCTTCTCATATCGGCTTGCAGCGCAGCTATCTGTGCTCCTTGTTCAAAGACCGGATGGGCACCAGCATTCAATCCTATTTGGTCAACTACCGGATGCGCAAGGCCGCCGAACTGACTCTGGATACCGGGTTGACCATTGGTGATATCTCCCGCTCTGTCGGGTATTCCGATCAGCTTCTTTTCTCCAAAATGTTCAAAAAGGTGATGGGCGAAGCCCCCACCCATTACCGTAAACACAAAACAGCACCTTCCCGGTTAAGCAGTTAACGGGAAGGTGCTGTTATTTTACTTACATAAAGCTCAGACAGATAACCTGTCCATCGCTAATATTCATTCATTTTCCGGAAGAGACCACCTCAGTCACACTTGCTCCTGCATGGATACACCGACGACATGCACTTTAATTTCATTGACCAGAATGCCTGTCATCTGTTCCACGGCCTGCTGTACATTGTGCTGGAGCTCCTTGCATACTTGATGCATCTTAAACCCGTACTGCACATTAATACGCAGCTGGATGGAGGCCTGATCATCTTTTACATCAACGTCAATGCCTTTCTGCAGGCTTTTGCCGCTGATGCTCTTCGCAATGCCTTCGGTCAATCCAACCGACATGGACGAGATGCCGGAGGTTGCCTGTGCTGCAATCCCCACAATCTTGGATACGACATCATTAGAGATGTGAATAGCACCCATCCGGACGGCTTGAGGTTCGATGTATTCGGGTTCGATATATTCTTTAGGGATGATTTCAGACATGGTTCCCACTCCTTCTATGGTTAATGATAAATAAGATATAAAGTGCGAATAAAATTTTTACACGTTAACGGAGAGTGCAGTACCGATCTGGAGAAGCGAAGCGCTCGCCTTTATCACCAGAGTTTCTCCCTTATAGAGGGAATCAAAGAAACTCGGGGATAACAGCGATCGGAAGATGGTACTGCAATCGGAGTGACTGGGTGTAACAGCCCATCCATTTTATATCCTAAAATCAGGCATTCTGCCATTTCTCCTTGAAGAACAGCTGGTAGACCCTGACCAGAATAATTTTGACGATCATGTAGACAGGGATGATGATCAAGATGGCAATGATCCCGCCGAGATCCCCTGCACCCAGCACCAATATAATGGTGGTCAGCGGATGAATGTCGAGCTTTTTGCCAAACACATACGGAGCGACCAGATTGTCCTGAATTTGCTGGGCCACCAGAATAATAATCAGCGACCAGATCGCCACCGATGGCGACTGAATCAGACCGATAATGACAATGGGGATGGACGACACGATAGCGCCGATAAATGGAACAAAGTTCATAATGACCGCAACGACGGTAAGCAGCAGTGCATACGGCAGACCAATGATCAGGAAACCAATATACATCAGTACGCCAAGTGCCAGGTTAACCAGCACTCTTCCGACAATAAAGCCACTCAGCGCCTGATCGATCTCAAGAACAACCTCACGGCTGTCTTTTTGGAACCGTTTTGGTGCGATATGCACAAGTTTACGGCCGAATTTCTCTCCCTGTTTCAGCATGTAGAACAAGATGATCGGGAACGTAAACAGAATGATCGCAAAGCTGGAAATGAGCGAGAACAATCCACTCACATAGTTGGTCACGAAAGTAAACCCTTTATTAATATAGTCCGTAAGCTGAGAAAACGGCGTGGATCCCTCCGGGAACAGTGCCTTGATCGCTCCGTTCTGCTCCAGTTCTCTCAGCTGTACACTGAGTGAGTTAATTAAATTCGGTGCATTATCCACCAGATTGATCAGCTGTTCACGCAAGGACGGCCATAACCCCACAATGAACAGGACAAGCAGTACACCGAAGACCAGATAGATCAGCAATATGCTGAGTGTTCGGTTCAGCTTCTTCCGTTCCATGTAATTCACGAGCGGCCTTAGCAGATAATAAAAGAATACGGACAGCATCATCGGCACTGTGATAACTGTAATCATGGTCACCAGCGGCTGAAAGATAAAGCTGACACGTGATAGCAGGTAGATATTGACGAGCACCAGAGCCAGCGCGATGCTGAACCGGACAAACGAACTTGCTTTAAACAAAATGTTCCCCTCCACATAACCTTTTCTTTTTGGGATTTTCTACAGGTTTTTTCTGCCCTCTTCGTTACCTGTTTAAATGTACATTCAACTTATCAGTTTGGAATTTGAATCGTAAACACGGTAGTCTCCTTGCCTCGCTGGGACAGGATCAGTCGTCCGCCCATCTTCTCTGTATTTCGCCGAGCAATCGCGAGTCCAAGTCCGGTTCCGCCGGTACCGGTCCGTGCTTCATCTCCTCGTACAAATGGATCAAAAATGGTGCTCCACAGTTCCTGGGGAATACCGACCCCCGTATCTGCAACCTCAATGACTACATGCGTACCCAGCGGAATCAATTCCACCCGCAGCTCCGTTCCCTTCGGATTGTAGGATAGCGCATTGGTAATGAGGTTTTGAATAACCCGTGACAGCAATTCAGGATCGTATCTGGCGTATATCTCCTGATCAGGTACCAGCACATGAAGCACAAATTGTTTCTGCTCAATCTCACCATAGGTATCGGCCATGACTTCACGCACGAATTCCCCGATCTCTCTCTTTTGGATCTGCATGTGATAATCGGGAGAGTCCACCTTGAGCAGTTCGAGCATATTCTGTATCATTCGTGCCACCTGAACGGACTTGTTATAGATATATCCCAGATAACGCTGCTGTCGTTCCCTGTTCTCTCCCCGTCCTTCGACAAGAGCCTGAGCGTATCCCTGAATGGAGGTGATTGGTGTTTTCAGATCATGCGACAGATCCACGATCAGCCGCTGTTTGCTCTCTTCCGCATAGCGCTTTTCTGCTGAGGTATTCTCGATGACATCTGCCATATAATTAAACGTCTCGCCGATCTGGACAAATTCCTTCTCTGCCGAGATGGACAAGCGTGTACTGTAATTTCCCTGAATCATCTGGGTAAGACCCAATGACAAAATACTCAGTGGTTTTTTGATTCGGCGTGCGACCCAATAGCTGTATACGAATATCAGGAGCAGAACGAAGCCAACTCCGATCATGATGTAAAATGACAAAGGATGCTTCAGATTGGTAATCAGCAGATTTTCATTCATGCGGATACTCACCAGATCACGCGGTATTTTCAGCAGTACATACTTCGCATCTCTCTCTGCTGCGTAGGGAGAAATGGAATAATAATACGTACTATCGCTCCGATTCTCCAGTCCGGCATACAACTCCGACTCACGGTAATATGTAACTGCATCCTGCTTGACACCGATCTGGCGAATGACCGAACGATCTGCATCCAGAATCTCGATCCATCCTCCGCTATCCATCAGACGCTGTAATTCCTTGCTTGATGAGTCATCCTCAAGCCTCTTGCTCAATTCAGCTGCATAGACATGCGCCTCGACGTTCAGATCAGGATCAACCACCTGATCCGAAATGCGGAAATCCACGACATCCAGCGAAACCATGAGATAGACAATCAAGACGAGCAGCAGCAAAAAGAAGTTGAACAGCAGGAAGTCCAGTGTCAGGGACGTTTGCAAAAGTCGCTTTTCTCTAGCTTTCCGTTGGCGCTTCAATTTTGTATCCGAGTCCCCTTATCGTTTTTAAATATTCAGGTTGTCTGGAGTCGCGTTCGATCTTCTCACGAATGTTGCTGATGTGCACCATAATGGTGCTGTCTTCATGCGCGTAATAGTCCCCCCATACCGCCTCGTATATTTTCTTGCGTGTAAATACCCGGCCAGGCTGCTCCAGCAGCAGATCCACAATTTTGTATTCCGTGGAGGTTAGGGTTACAGGCTTGCCCGATCGAAAAAGCACACATTTGGAGCGATCCAGCATAAGTTCACCAAGAACAAGATTGGTCTCCTGGGGTGCGGCGGATTCATGGGCGTCAAATTGATTCACACGTCTTAACAAAGCTTCTACACGAGCAACAATCTCCAGCGGATTAAACGGCTTTGAAATATAATCATCCGCACCGAGTCCAAGTCCGAGAATCTTGTCATGATCCTGGCTTTTGGCGGATAGAAACAGGACGGGCATATGATGGGTTGCCCTAATTTGCTTGATTAACTGAAGTCCATCCATTACAGGCATCATAATATCCAAAATGACAAGATCGATCGGTACAGAACGAATGCATTCCAGCGCCTCCGCTCCATTCGCGGCAGTCCTGATGTCATAGTCCTTTTCAAGGTACAGTTGAAGCAGTTCCACGATCTCTGGTTCATCATCTGCAATCAATACGGTGTATCTCATGTTATTCCTCTCATTTCCTCATTCCTCAATCATCGGCAGTGTATTCTTTTACATGTATCTTACTACTATATACCACGTCCCTTAAATCCACCTAAATCAAATCTAAAGATAACCTAAATAAAAGCCCTGGCATGTGCCGGGGCTCGTAATTCTATCCATGATCTCCATGCTGCTGAAGCTTCAATGACTACTTCATATGGAGCCAAGGCTCAACCTTTTTATTCAAACTTTCCTTATCATATTGTATATACTGGCCTGCACGGTTGCGAACCGGATCACCTGCGTAGTAACGCTCATAGAGATCATGCCTCGCCCCAAGTGCACTTCCGGTCAGATCCCAAGCCAGCTGAAACAGACGAATTTTCTCTGGCGCTTGCAGTGTCACACCACCAAGATATTTGGCCATCAATGGTCCTACCGTTTCATCCAGATCGAATCTGCCCGACGGGATCTGAATCAGTCCACCTGCTGCAATGGTTTTTAGAATTTCAACTGCTCTCGGGTAATATCGGCTGCCCAGATTACGAGCTGTCTCAATGTATTTAAATGACGGGAGCCAGTTGCCATGCGCATCTGGCTGTGCCTGAGCCTCAGAAGCAACGATCAAGCCCTCAATGGTCTGCATCTGGCTGATCATCTCTCCGAGTTGTTCCTGCACATTCAGGAATGAATCCACACCGATCTCCTGCGCAATGGCTGCCGTGACGGCGGTGATGAATTCCAGCTTGGAGTGCAGCCGAATGATGCTCTGATGGTAGGCCAGACTGGAAGAGGCTGCGTTACAGCGAACCTGCCACACGGCTTCCGGATTGTTGTGCAGCAGTACACGCTCCCATGGAACCAGTACATCATCAAAAAATAATACAGCGTCCATCTCATCATAACGGGCACTGAGAGGATGAGCAGCATCCAACTGTGGAGCGGCAAATGATTCACGGCAGATCAGATGTAACCCCGGACTTCCCAAAGCAACAATCACCATATGTGCCAGTTCCGGCAGATGCCCCGGAATCCGCTGAATCGGATACGCAATAATATCATCTGCATAAGGAGCTGCGGTCGCCACCATCTTGGCACCCCGAACAATAATCCCTTCCGAGTTGGTTTTCACAATCCGCAGCATGGCATCTTCATCTTCCCCAACAGGCAGGGATCGGTTGATCTGCGGGTCACGCTGGACAATCGTCAGGAATGCATCTTTTCGTTTGGCCTCCTGATAGTAGGCTGCTATTTTATCTGCATACATGGGATCATGTCGTGCCATATCTTGACGTGTGGCATACCATCCGACAAGACGCGAGCGGGCATAATCCGACAGTCTGCTCATGACTCCATAGGTTCGATCCGACCAGAGCCGAAATGCTGCCGCTCTACTACTGACATCTTGAGAAGCGTGAGGCACCCGAAAAGCCTTATGCACATAACTCCCCGTGTGTTCATCCCAATATGCCACTGTTTCTCGTGTATCCGGATCATCCACCAAATCGAACAAGTTCTCAATCGTCTGCAGTGTTCCCTGAAAGGCGGGATGTTCGGTTACCCGGACACGCTTGCCATCCAGCCATACGTTTCGCTCATCATTCAATCGGTGTATGTAAGCTTGTCCGCGAGACATCGTGATGCTCATGATACATCCTCCCTCTCAGGCAAAAAGCCTGCTATGGCTACCAATCTCAAAGTACAACTGTCATATGCTGAAGTTATGTATGATAAACGCTGTGATACAGTTTGTATCTAATGAAATAGTACTGTGTCCAGGATAGAAAAGTCAACAAACACCGAACGAAGCGTCCGATGTTTGCCTAAGTCATGCCAGTTTAGATTAATTTCGAGTACATATGGCGTAAATACCGCCAGCGCACAAGCGCAAAGTATAGGATCTGCATGGAGGCAAAAACGAAGAAGATACGCAGACTATATCCCATAACTGAAAAATCGACCAACTGCTGCAGCGCCACAAATGCCACCGAACTATGAATCAAAGCAATGAGTAATGGCAGGAAAAACATAAGCAGCAGCTGCTGAGTTACTATTTTACGAAGTTCCGGACGACTGAGTCCCATCTTGCCAATCATGCGATACTGTGCTTCATCCCTTTCCAGATCCGCGTAGAGTCTAAAATAGGTAAAGCTTGCCGCAAAGGTAAAGAAGACAATACCGATCAGACCGCTCAGGATCAAAATGATCCCATTGGTTTGTTTCGAATTCAGCCAGTCCACAACGAGAGCACTGAACATGAAGTAGCCTTTGGTACGCGGCCGATCCTGAATCGAATTAACCAGTTCAGGGGCGAAGGCCCGCGTGCCCATCCAATCTTCCACCACAAATTGAGTCATTTTATTGGAATAGTAATCTTCACTCAAGTCAAGGAACTCATTGTACGCTCGCTTCATCTTTTCAAACAATTCATCGGAAACGACGTAGATGTCCACTTTGAAATCAACAGGGATAACGATTTCGGTAGCTGGAGGAGACAGCTGAACCTGTTGATGATAATTTTCAACTTCAAGATCGACCTGTGTTGGTGAGAACCCCTGCTCCACTTGTTTACGCAGCTCTTTGCGTGCTGCCAGATTCGATGGCGTCATAAAGGCCCCATTTTCCTTATCCAACGTGCGTTCTTTGTAACCAAGGGCCTTGGCCAGATAGTTGTATTCACTCAATTTGATGATATTGCTGCCAGTGTTATTCTCATACAGCTGGGTGTAGCTGCCTTTTACATAGGGGACCTCATGGTCAACAAGCGTTTCCTCAATCTGTCTGATATCCCCCTCTGCCTCAGGTGTATCCCATGAATTCGTGTAAGTGAATGCATACGGGTTCGTCATCGACGACAACCCTGGATCAGCGATCGCCAGCATGGTGCCAATGCCGGTAAATGCCGAGGCTGAGATGACACTTACCATGAAAAACATGACAGCATTGTCTTTCATGCGATACGTAAGCTCGGATAGAAACAGTACATTGGTTTTACGGAAAAACAAACGCTGATTTCGTTTTAATGCCCGAATGACATACACACTGAGCTGCGTGAACAGCAGGTATGTACCCGCGATAACCATAATGACACTCCCCAGGAGCAGCGGGAATGAGTACGTTACCCACACAAAAGTGAACACCCCTGCATAGCCACCGCCAATCAACAGCACGGATAGAAACGCGAGCAAGCGTGATGCCTTCGGCTCCGGTTTCGGCTTTTCCTCCGATTTCACCAAATCAATCAGCGTTCCCTTGCGGATAAGCAGAGAAGAAGACAGTGCAATGACAGCAAACAGAATAAGGAATGCGACAGCTGTCAGAGCGATTGCTTTTAATGGAAAATAAAATCGAAGACTGTTCTCCACAGCCAGCAGGGAACCGCAGATGAGCAGGATCAGTTTTCCGAAGATCATCCCCAGTCCAATACCCGCTGCAATGGCGGCAATCCCGATACACATGTTCTCCATAAACAGAAGCCGATTCATCTGTTTGCGTGTCATCCCAATGATCAGGAAGATACCGAATTCCTTCTTGCGTGTTTTCAGAAATGAACCGACCGAGTATAGCAAGAACAGGAATGAAAAGATGAAAATAATGATCTCTGCAATCATAAAGCCCTGATTGGCAAGCATAGTAACCGTTTCACTTGATCCCCTCAAACCATCCTTCAGATCCGGGTGAAACAGAAGCAGTGCATATGTGAAAAATATCATGACGGAAAATGTGCTGCTCAGAAAATGAGCCAAATAAATCCGTTTGTTGCGAACCACATTGTTAATGGCGAACTGGCGAAAATTCATGTCCTGACCCTCCCATTAGGGATAACACATTAATAATCTTTTGATAAAAAGCCGCTCGGTTATCGCCATAGTGAATCTCGTTATAGAGTTTGCCGTCCTTGATGAAGACGACCCGGCTGCAGTAGCTCGCTGCAACCGCATCGTGCGTAACCAGCAGCATCGTCGCCTGGTCCTCCTGATTGCGAAGCTCCAGCATTTCCATGACATCACGCGCCGCTTTCGAGTCCAGGTTGCCTGTTGGCTCATCCGCCAATATTAGCTTGGGGGAATGGATTAGTGCTCTGGCAATGGCCGTTCTCTGTGCCTGTCCACCTGAAATCTCATAAGTCCGCTTGTCCAGAATCCCCTCAATGCCCAGCTTGCTTGCTAGCCGATCCACACGAGCGTTCATCTCCCCCAGCGGCGTTCCATCGAGCGTAAGCGGCAGCACAATGTTCTCCTTCACCGTAAGGGTATTGAGCAGATTAAACGACTGAAATACAAATCCCAGCTCTTTGCGCCGGAACAGCGCAAGCTCATCCTGGTTCAGTTCAAACGGATTTTTCCCGGCAATGCGCAGTTCTCCCGATGTCGGATGGTCGATCG
The DNA here is from genome assembly GCF_040546835.1 of Paenibacillus sp. PvP094. NCBI lineage: Bacteria > Bacillati > Bacillota > Bacilli > Caryophanales > Paenibacillaceae > Paenibacillus > Paenibacillus sp. PvP094. The sequence continues at coordinate 5,939,978 of NZ_JBEPOM010000001.1, forward strand.
TCGAGATCATGTTGAGCAGTGTCGTTTTGCCGCTGCCGGATGGACCCATGATTCCTACAAATTCGCCTTCCTGGATGCTGAGGTCAATCCCCGATAATGCTTCATAGGAGACAATCCCTTTATAGATTTTGCTGATCTGTTTTACCGAGCATATTTCCATATGTACCACTCCTTTTTTTTACGTTGAACATGAGTCAACCATGACCAACTCTTGTCTATTTATTCATTGGTTATTCATTGCACTCTTGATGCCCTGACTTCTGACTTCAGTTTAACCGAAGTTTCGGCTAATCTCCTATGGCTTAACCTTTCACTTGCATGACAAAGTTGTAAGGTTGCTTCTATTAAACAAAAAAGACGTCATTACCCCAGGGTAACAGACGTCGATTCTCTTGAACCATCCTATTGAAAAACAATATAGAAAACCATCTTCTATTCACTAAACACTAAATGTTATCCGGACCGTCGTCCCTTCACCATATACTGATTCCAGATCGATCCGGTGATTCATTCGGGTCAGAACCTCTTTCACGATGTACAGCCCCATCCCCGTTGACTCCTTGAAATGACGACCGTTCTCTCCCGTAAAGAAAGGCTGGAACACCCTGTTCAGATCAGACTTAGGAATACCGGCACCCTGATCTTGAACTTCAAGAATAATGGACCGTTCTGCTTTATATGCGCGCAGGTATATCTTCTGTCCGTTACCAGAGGAGTATTTGATGGCATTGGAGAGCAGTTGGACGATGACAAAACGAATCCATTTGGCGTCCGATTGCACAATTAGCGAAGCATCCATCTGAATCTCCGGATAGACATGATTGCGAATGAAGAAACGCTTCAGCTCATGAATGGCCTCTTCGCCTGCTGCCTTAAGTGTAACCGGTTCAACACTGAAGTCCTGTTCAAATGTGTCCAAACGCGCTACGTACAGCACCGTTTCCAATCCGCGTCTCATCTGATCTGCTTCCTCCCGAATACTCCTGAGACGTGGGTCATCGTCCTCCTGGTCCTGCACGGTCAGTTCAATCACGGATAAAGGTGTCTTCATCTGGTGTACCCACTGATTCATAAATGTGAGATACTCCTGCTGGCGCTGCTCCAGACGGTGGAGATGGGCATGATAATGACCATATTGTGAATCCAGCAGCTTCTCCAGCGCTACCGATAAGGGAACCATCTCTTCGAGCGGGACAAATTCATTAAGCGAATTCATGGGTTGTGTCATTCGGGTATAGAACGCCCTGTGAGACATATAACGGTACGTCAGGTAACCTGCATATAAAAATAACCCCAGCGATACGGCATAGACAGCTGTCAGCACATGGTCGTAACCGTCATACCAAAATACGCCGACGACGGTAAGCAAGATGACGACCACCCAGCAAGTTAAAGCAAGGTGTTCTCTCATAAACAGCTTCATGATGGTGAAGCCGTATTCCAGTTTGCGTTTAACCGATAACCGGAACCCCTCACCGTTTCCAAAGCGTCTGTTATGCCTATTTCGGCCAATCGCTTGCGTACACGAGTTACATTGACACTGAGTGTATTGTCGTCTACAAAGGAGTCATCCCACAGTTTCTCCAGAATCGTCTCCCTGCTCACGAGCTTCGGACTACGACGAAGGAGCGTTTCCAGCAGTATCGTTTCCTTCTTCGTCAGCTGCACTTTGCGATCACCGAGCTGAATCTCCAGTCTTTCCAGGTATACGGTCAATCCTTCCAGCTCGACCTTGCGTTCTTCGTCACGCGCTGCGTAATCTCCATATACACGTCGCAGCTGACTTTTGATTTTGGCCATCACGATTTCATGTTCGAAAGGCTTCGTTATATAATCATCCGCTCCGTTCTCCAGCGCCATCACCTGATCCATCTTGCCACTCCGGGCGGAAATAAACAAAATCGGACATGTAGACATCGTACGAATCTGACGACACCAGTAGAACCCGTCATAGCTGGGCAAGTTGATATCCAGAAGAACAACATGTGGCTGGATCTGCTCAAATTGCTGTAACACCCGCTCAAAATCCTCCACCAGAACGGCTCTGTCCCCGTATCGTTCAATATGGGATTTCAGCAGTCCTGCAATTTTCGGATCATCTTCGACGATCATTATGGTATACATAAATGGGCCGCACCCCTAACCTGTAATAATGAAATGTAGTATATTCTCTCTCATTCCAAAATCATAACACAGGATGGATTACTCGGCATGAACCTGTTTGCGCCATTGTACAATGTCTGCGTTCAATTGCTTGAGGTCACCCGATGGTTGCTGCTCATCAGACAGCTTGTAAGACTGCTTCAGTGCCAGAATACGATACACGCTTTCATCAATTCGAGATTCGGTGATTTCCCCATTCTTCACCGCATTTTTCAAAGTATCAAATATCGTTTTGGCACTTTCATAGCTGTGAGCCACGAGCAAAATATCACTGCCTGCCTGAACGGTCGCGATTGCAGCTTCATTCAGTTTATAATTTTTGGCGATTGCACCCATGCTGAGATCATCTGTAATGACGACGCCGTCGTAATTGAATTTGCCCCGCAGATGTTCACCAATAATGACATCCGATAACGAAGCAGGATGATCAGGATCCAGCTTAGGGAATAAAATGTGAGCCACCATTACAGCCTCCACATGCTCTTTCACCGCGGCCTGAAACGGAATCCACTCCAGCTCGGCCAGCTGCTTCTCTGTTTTGTTCACTACGGGAAGATCCAGATGGGAGTCCACCGACGTATCCCCATGACCGGGAAAATGCTTCACGACCGGAATCACTCCCTCGCTGCGCAGACCTTTCATCTCAGCGACGCCGAGACGAGACACAAGTTCAGCCGAACTGCCAAAGGAACGGTCACCAATCACCGGATTGTTCGGATTGCTGTTGACGTCCAACACCGGAGCAAAATCCACATTAAAGCCTGCAAGTTGGATCTGTCTTGCCAGTAACCTACCCATGCTTTCCGCCAGTTCGGCGTCTTTCCTCGCTCCAACTTTACCATTAGAAGGAATACTCTCCACTTCTTCAGGCATTCGGCTGACTTTGCCGCCCTCCTGATCCACACTCATGAAAATTGGCACCGGATTGGAACGGTTTGCTTCTTTGATGGACTGTACAAACTTCGCTGTTCCCTGCAAAGTCGTCACGTTATTACCATAAAAAATGATGCCTCCTACCTTTTGGTCCGCAATCATTTGTTTAGCCTGGTCATCCAAAGCAGTCCCCTGTACCCCGGCCAAAATCATCTGTCCAATCTTTTCATCCAGCGAGAGCTGGTCCAGCTGCTCCTGAACCGGATCTGCCTCTTCCTGAGGGGAAGCATTATTCTGCTCATTGTTCTCCTCAGGTTCCTCCGCATCGGAATCACCACTGCCTTCCGGTGCAGCTTGTTGTTCCGTAGTAGAGCCTGCAGAGGAATTCGCTGTGGAGCCTGGCTTTTGCGTTTCTCCACATGCGGTAATGAGCATAAGGACTGCAATCATCAGAAATAACATTTGCAACGAGTGTCTTCGTTTACTTTTTATAAAATCGTTATGTACATACAAGGAAAGCAACCTCCTAATTCATGTTGGAATGTGTACCGTAATGTTCAGGCATTACATTAACATAAGCAGCACTTTTTTCAAAATCACCTGCTGTAATTAAAAGAGTGAGATATGAGACTGATTAGCTAAAAAAATGATTGCATTTGAGCGTTGTAGTATGGTTTCTAATGATTTTTTCAACGAAGGGCGTGGGCGTTGTATGGACAATGGGGTACATAAATGCGGGAGAGAAATGGTATTCTGTTGTGAATTTTTCATATGTTGAAATTATTATTATAGCAGGTTGAAAAAGCCGCCTTTCGGCGGCATAAGGTTGCTGTGGATTGCTCATTTTTTGTCTTCCTTGTAGGTGAATATGCAGAAAAATGCTGATAAATAGCTACTATTCACTAATTCAATGTTTTCAACACTTCAGTCGTAAATGGAATGATCTCGGACTGGCGTCCTTCACGCACTTTTGCAGGCCACTCCGGATCGCTTAGCAGTACACGTCCCAGTGCGATCAGTTCAAACTCCTTGTTCTCTAACATCGTATTCAATTGGTCCAAGTGAGCATCGCCAGTTCCCTGATTCTCGGTTGATCGGTCCACGAATTCGGCTTCCAGACCAACGGACCCAACGGATATCGCAGGTTTCCCGCTTAATTTTTGTGTCCACCCGGCAAGGTTTAATTCAGATCCTTCGAATTCCGGCAGCCAGAAGCGACGAGTCGAGCAATGAAAGATATCAACGCCCGCCGCAGCCAGCGCCGCAAGAAATTGCTCCAGCTGTTCCGGGGTATCCACCAGGCGAGCATCATAATTGCCCATTTTCCATTGCGAGAAACGAAGCACGATCGGAAAATCCGGTCCAACCGCCTTGCGGCACGCTTCAATGACCTCGACTGCGAATTGTGTGCGTTTGACCAAGTCACCGCCATACTTGTCTGTACGACGATTGGTATGCTCCCAGAAAAACTGATCAATCAGGTATCCGTGAGCGCCATGCAATTCTATGCCATCGAACCCGATCCGCTTCGCATCTGCAGCTGCTTGTGCGAACGCTTGTACCAGACCTTGGATCTCTTCTTCGGTTAAAGGTTCCCTGTTCTCTTCCCCTGCCATGCTGATGCCAGAGGGGCTTACAGGCTCCGCTTCTGCATGAGGCAGATCACCCGTACGCCTTGCGGTACCCACATGCCACAATTGAGGCATGATTTTACCGCCTGCGTCATGAACGGCTTGAACCACATTCGACCAGCCCTGGAGGGATTCATCACCATGAAATAACGGAATACTCGCACCACTTACAGAGGAAGGATGGTTAATCCCTGTCCCCTCCGTAATAATGAGCCCCACACCGCCAGCTGCTCTGCGTCTGTAATATTCAGCAACTTCCGGCCCGGGTACACCCTCTGGAGAGAAACCGCGAGTCATGGGTGCCATGACGATCCGATTGGACAATGTAAGCTTGTCTGAAGTGAAGGGTGTAAACAACGCTGAAGGTACATTCATTTGTTTATAGCTCCTTTATCTTGTGGAATGTCAGAACCCAATTACCTTTCCATTTTATAGTTTGTGAGTTTTATTTTCAAACTCGCTAATGAAATGATCTATTATGTAACATAAAAAAATAGAGCATCCCCGCAGCAAGTGGCAATAATTACGCTGCTGTACGTGTACGCTCTGTGTTTACGTCTTTTTCATTTTAAATGATAACCAAAAATAGATATGAATCATAGTATATACTCCCTACTCTTTCTAGCGTTCCCCTTAATCCGAATTCACAGGAATGTCATGGCGATGAACTCTGAGTATTTTGCCTGATGAAGGTGAGACGACGTCTGGATCCGTGCCCAAACCGAAATAGAAATCCCCTTCATGCTCTTCAAATGACTTCGCATACGTATCCTGGTTAAACCGGAGGATTTCATGCCAATTGATCAGATCCGTGGTTTGGTATACCCGGTTAATATACAGATTTTTATTTTGGAACGTGTAGGTGAGTACATATACTTTGCCGTCGCGCAAAAGCAAGTCTGTTGGCAATGCTTTGGCATCGGGTAAAATCACGCGCCTAGCCTGATTAATGGCTGTCATGACATTCAAGGATTTGGGAAGCAATTGACCGTCATTGAATACGCCACCAGCGATATAGACTAACTTGTTATCAAAGTTAACATTTTTCCCAATCTTGTTATACGGAATCGTGCCCTGCTGATAGGTCAGTCCCGGCAGGATTTTGTTACCGTAGATTACGACGTCTTTCTTCTCCAGATTCGCATTAATCTCCAGGAAATTGGTCTTGTCATTCCAGATTTTATTGGCAGGATACATCATGCCGGATGCATACAGCTTGCCCCCCAGCTCAAACAGTGTGTATGCCCTTAGCCCGAACGTATTAATGTTTGCAAACTTCTGCCAGCTTACGCCCATATCATGTGAGATCAGAATCGTTGGCTTATCTTCTGTTCCGAGGGCGGCAAACATTTTGCCTTGAAACAGAGCAAGGTCATAAACGTGTACCCCAAGCGGAAGGTTGCGGTATTTTGTCCATACGTCCCCATCCAGCCGATAAAAGTTCCCGAAACTCCATTGCTCTCCGTCAGAATCATTTCCCGGAATATAGAGCTTGTCGTCCAGGACCTTGTAGATATCAATCTGCTCTTCATCCACAACCATTTTGGTTGATGGGACAATTCCCGGATTGCTGTTGCTGACTGCCTGCCTATTAAACGATGAGGTTGCTGTATCAAAATAAATGACCGGGATGGGACCCGAGTTCGGCGCTACCCCCATATTGCTGCTGTTGCCATGACCCAAATAGATCTTGTCTCTGTATAACTGCATATCCCACACATTATTGGCGTAAGGCGTTTTGGCAAAAGGTCGTCCAAGCAGCTCAATCTTGCTTGTCACATCCGCAGAATTGATGGGTATATTGGATACCTTCGCCATGGCCCGTTCAACAGTCGGCTTGCGCTCGGCCTTGTCACTGCTTTTGGGCTTGGCACTCCCTGTAAGCATCCAGCCAACGCTGGCAACGATCGTCAAAATTAGAGCTGCCCATTTCGTGTTGTTATGCATGCCCGCTTCCTCCTTCGTTTTGAAATTGAATGCCTTTTCATATAAACGATACATATTGTATCTTTTTATATTATGTAAAACAGAACAAGCATGCAATACATTCCGCCCTTTTCAACAAAAATAGACAGCTTCATCCGAAGATGAGCTGCCTACGCGGGTACTCCATTTAGTCATAATGACTTCGTTTATTGAATGAGAAGATTTCTGGTTGTGACTACTCGGCTTTGACCAGGATTTTCACCTGATTTTTCTCTTTCAGAAGAGCTTCGAATCCTTGATCCACCACTTCATCCAGCGAAATACGCTTGGTCACCAGCTTGTCTGCCGGGAAGAAGCCTTTATCCATCAGACTAATCACGGCCGGGAAAACATCCCGATAACCGATAATGCCGTTCACTGTACGTTCTTTCATGACGATAGAGTTAGGCAGAATCGGAGCCGCTTGCTCAAAAATGCTGACGATCATCAGCTCTCCGCCAATACGTGTCGAGTCGATCGCCTGCTGCAGCACAGGTGGAACACCTGTCACTTCATAAGCAACGTTCACGCCGCCTTGCGTACGTCTATGAATCTCTTCCACGACATTGTACTGGGTTGGATCAATAACGATAGCGCCGAGCTCTTCGGCTTTCGCTTTGCGTTCTTCAGATAGCTCTACTACATAAATGTCGGAGGCGCCGGAAGCTTTCAATGCTTCAATAACGAGCAAACCGATTGGACCCGCACCAAATACAGCTGCAGTATCGCCTACTTTCAGCTTGCTTTGACGCACGGCATGCAGCGCTACCGCAGAAGGTTCTACCAATGCTCCCTGTTCATAGGAAATGGAGTCAGGGATGGCGTGTACCATATACTCTTCAGCTGTTACGTATTCGGAGAAACCTCCGCCCCCTCCGGCGAGACCGAGGAACCCCATCTGGTCGCACAGATTGTATCTTCCCTGTTTGCAGGCTTCACAATGTCCGCATGCATAGATAGGTTCAACGACAACACGGTCTCCTGCTTGAAAACGGGTAACACCTTCACCCACTTCAACGACTTGTCCAGAGAACTCGTGTCCCATCACTACAGGTGCTTGTTCGCCTGTTAGCGAATGCGGTGCTTGAGCTGGAATGAAAATCGGTCCTGCAGTGTATTCATGCAGGTCACTGCCGCAAATTCCGCACCATTCCACTTTTATTTTAACTTTCCCTTGTGCCGGGCTAGGTTCATCGATATTTTCCAGACGCAAATCTTTAACACCATGCCAACGTAATGCTTTCATCAATTTCATCTCCCAGATCATAGGTTTGAATATAACCGGAAACGTTTCCGTAGTTAAATATGTCATAGTTTAGATAGTCTGTCAAACACATTTTCCCATAAATACGTCGAATTCATGAATTTTTTGCCTTTACATGCAGCATGATAAAACCTGCTGCGATTGCCTCTATCCAAAGGTTTGCAGATTATACGCTCAAGAACGTATGGAATAAGTTAACACCCTGCTTACAGTTATAGGTCATGGAAAGTCTATTGACTTACAAAAAGTGTTATAATCAGAGTATACACATGAATTCAACACGAAATTACTATAGATTCGGAATCGTTTCCGGTGAAGTGAGGTTAGCCAAACGTGAGCAAAGAACAAAAAGTCACCATAAAGGATGTGGCGGAGTTAGCGGGAGTAGGCATTGCTACCGTCTCAAGAGCCATTAATAATTCTGAGGGTATCAGCAGCAAAACCAGAGATAAGGTCATGCAGGCCATTGAAGAGCTCGGTTTTGTTCCCAACACATCCGCTCAGAGTCTTAAAATTCGCCAGACCCACCAAATTGCCCTGGTTGTTCCGGATATACGAAATGCGATCATTCCAGAGATCTCCTGGTCTGTGGAGCAAACAGCTAAACAGCACGGCTATCACGTGGTACAGATTAATACGGCGGGGAATGCCCGCACAGAACTGGAAACCATTCGAAATATTAAAAAGCTGCATGTGGACGGCCTCATATTCATGCCGCTCGCTTATCCCAAAACGCTGCCAGGCTTGATCGATAAGGCTCCCCTTCCCATCTCCATGATTAACTACGGCAAAAGGCTTGAACCCGGCATGAAGGCAGATATCGTCTCTCTATCTCAGCCTGAGGGAAAGCTTGTGATGGAACATCTGATTAAAATTGGACGAACCCGGATTGCCTATGCGGGTGCCCCCAAGGACATCATTGAAGAGCGTTACCGTGCTTATGAACAAGCTCTGCCCCATGTCGATATATCACTTGTCTATTTCGGAGAAGATTTCTCCCTGAACACTGGAGCAAACGCTGCGGATTACTTCCATGGACTGACCCATATGCCAGACGCAGTCTACGCCATCAATGACATGGTAGCTATCGGATTGGTTAACCGATTCAAAGAATTGGGTATACGTGTGCCCGAAGATGTCGCCGTAGTTGGGGTCGATAATAATCAATGGACTACCGTCTCGTCCCCGCAAATCAGCTCGGTTTCCATTATGGGCGAAGAGGTTGCCAGGCTGGCGACAGAATTGCTGCTCAAACGAATCCGCGAGATGAGTACTTCTGACTATGAGCATATCCAGTTTGAACCCAGACTTATCGTACGCGAATCAAGCGTAGCGATGATTCGTCCCTCGTCACCACGTTCCTAATGGCTCATCCTGGATGGATGAAATGATAAATCACAAGCAAAAAAGGTGTCCCCGCAGCCATTAATCACGGCCTGAGGGTCACCTTTTTGTGGTCTGTATCGATTTAATGAAAACTGACGAGAACTGTGGCATGGTTTGTTATTACTTCACGATCAATTGTCTAATCGGGCTCCCTTTTAGAAACATCTCGATGTTCTCTACCGCATGATTATAATAGATTTCATAATTCCCTCGGGTCACATAACCCAAATGCGGTGTTGCCAGCACATTGGGCAAGGTTCGCATGATATGATTAACGGGTAAAGGTTCCTGTTCAAAGACATCAAGTCCCGCCCCGGCGATCAGACCATTTTGCAATGCCTCTACCATAGCCCCCTGATCCACAATTCCCGCACGGGATGTATTGATCAGCAATGCTGTCTTTTTCATCCGCTGGAATTCACCCTGTCCAATCAGATGACGAGTACGTTCACTTAGCACCAGATGAATCGACACGATATCACTTTGCTCCAGCAGCTCTTCCTTTGTTTCGCACCAGATTACGCCTTGTTCTCCGGCTTGTCCAGGTGTCAAATTCTGACTCCAGGCCATGACGTTCATGCCAAAAGCCTTGGCAATCGCGGCCATCCGGGAACCGATCTTGCCCAATCCGAGCAGCCCGAGCGTCTTTCCGTACAAATCCATGCCGACCGTACTCTGCCAGTTGCGATTGGATTTCAGCGCATTATTTTCTGTAACCAGCTGCCTGGATAGTCCCAAGATAAGCGCCCAGGTTAGTTCCGTCGGTGGATTGGAGCTGCCCTCTGTCCCACACACCGTGACTCCATGGCGTTCCGCAGCCTTAAGATCAATCGAGGCATTTCGCATCCCTGTTGTAATCAGCAGCTTCAGCTTGGGAAGCCTGGATATAACCGATTCAGGAAACGGCGTACGCTCACGCATCAGAATGACGATATCCATATCCTGCAGCTCCTGGATGACCTTTTCTTCCGAGCCCATGTAATGATTAAAGGTCTGAACCTCAACCCGATCCTGGACTGAACTCCAATCAGCCAATGACAGGGCGACGTTCTGGTAATCGTCCAATATGGCGCACCGTAATTTCGTTTGCAATATGTACCCCTCCTTCAAAATGCGTTGTATCCTACACCTACCCGTATTGTACCAATTCGACACCGGTCTGCCCAATGTCCTTAGACATAAAAAAAGAGCCGGAAGTCAGTTCCGCCTCTTCAATTCATATTAACATTTTAAAAATTAGCGCCGTGATGATAATCGCAATCGTGATCTTTGACAACCCCCAAACTTTGAATACAAACCGATCTAATTTTCCCTGATCATTGGTAAAGAGGGATGCTTCTATCGAGGCCAGAGCCAATACTCCAAACATGATGAGACTGAATGTTATGATGCCTACTCCACCAAGAGTCGTTATCGATACACCTATGACATAAAAAATAGTAAGATACAATCGCCAATACGTAGTAAGTACCATGGAATTCCTCCTCGGAATTGGATGTTACTATATTTTACGTTTCACTTTACATATCGTCTCATATAATCAATATTTTCCTATTCACTTATGATATTGGGTTTTAACGAGCAACAAAACCTTAAAGCAAAGCATCCAGTTCAATCTCATGACTAACATATAGCTCCATCCTGGATTTTCAATTGATTATACCGTTCTACTAAGACATGATCCATTCCGAGTGCATGCGCAATCACACCCATATCCAGAGGATGGCCCAAATGAAACCATTCCAGTAATGCTTCGGTGGGCTGAATCATATCGATTCCCCTCCAATAATCAATAACGTTGCCTCAATACTTTGCTCTACAAACGAGCGGTCTGGCCCCGATTTCATTAATACAGTAAGTCCAATCATTGAAATAACCAAAGATTTTGCAGCTGCACTCGCATTCAGATCACCGGACAATTCTCCGGACCGCTGCCCCCGTTCGATCGTTTCCCGAAAAATCACTGCCAGATACATCTGATGCTCCCGGGTTAAAACGGCGAATTTCGAATCGTGCGGAGCCAGTTCAACCATCGTATTAATACAAAAACAACCGTGACTCGGCTTGGATACATCCCCCTCCGCCCCAATGTGCTCAAACAGCGCACGAAATGCCTGTTTTACAGACCCTTCCTGCTGAAGCCTCGATCTAATTTGCGCGGCATGCAGAGTGGTATATCTGCGCAGCGCCGTCTCAAATAACTCTTTTTTGTCCCCGAACGCAGCATACAAACTGGGGCGTTGAATACCCATTGCGGAAGTCAGGTCAGTCAATGACGCTGCTTCAAATCCTTTATCCCAAAATATGCGCATGGCTGCATCAAGCACTTTATCGGTATCAAACTCCCGTTGTCTCACCATATTCTTTCTCCTTTTTATGTACCAATCGATATATTATATCGTAGCTTTCATCCCTCATAATGTCAATTATATGCCTTCATTAAATCATTGAATTAATAACAAAAATCCACTTTAAAAATAACACAATTGACATTTGGATGATATATACAGTATGTTAATTCAGAATTATTATGTACTGATCAGTATAAAATTAAATTCAAAAATCCACTCTTGAAAGGTGACTCTCATGAATACTCCGATTCAACAGGTACACCCATCTTCAAAAGCTCATGCTGGCATGTCCCGACTTGTTGCGCTCCTCTTCGCTCTGTGCAGCGGACTTTCCGTAGCCAGCATTTATTATGCTCAGCCCCTTTTGGATGCCATGGCCAGGGATTTCCGGATCTCCCACTCACATATCGGCGTAATCATTACAGTGACCCAAGTCTGTTACGCCCTTGGACTGTTTTTTCTTGTTCCTCTCGGTGATCTGATTAACAGGCGAAAACTGATCATCGTGCAGATGCTCTTCTCCGTCGTGGCTCTGCTTGTCGTTGGCACCACATCATCTAGTTCCATCTTTTTCACAGCAATGGCACTCGTCGGATTACTGGCTGTTAATACTCAAGCACTCGTTGCCTTTGCCGCAGCACTCGCTGCCCCTTCGGAACGCGGACGAATTGTAGGCCTCGTGACTAGCGGAATCGTGATTGGCATATTGCTCGCTCGAACGGTTGCGGGCACCCTGAATGATTGGATCGGCTGGAGATCGGTTTACCTGTTCTCCGCATCGCTAACATTGCTCGGCGTAGTCGCCCTGCTCCTTCTCCTGCCGAAGCATGAGCCTCAGCGAACAAAATTAAATTATGCTCAATTGCTCATTTCGGTAATACAACTCTATCGGGAGCTGCCTATACTTCGAATTCGTGGCGTGCTGGGCATGCTGATTTTTACTGCTTTCAGCATTTTATGGACTGCCATGGTCCTTCCACTCAGCGCACCTCCATTCTCGTTGTCCCATACAGCCATCGGTGCTTTTGGTTTGGCAGGTGCCGCGGGCGCACTGGCTGCTGCCCGCGCTGGCAAACTCGCTGATCGGGGTCTTGGACAGCACACAACTGGATTCTCTCTTCTGCTTCTGCTCCTGTCCTGGCTGCCGATCGGCTTCGTTCATCAATCGTTATGGTTTCTGATCGTTGGCGTCATCGTTCTCGACCTCGCTGTACAAGCAGTCCACGTCACCAACCAGAGCCTAATCTATCAGGTTCGTCCTGAAGCACAGAGCCGTCTTACTGCTGCATACATGATATTTTACTCGGCGGGCAGTGCAACCGGATCTATTGCTTCGACTATGATGTTTGCCTGGGCAGGATGGACGGGCGTATGCTGGCTGGGAGCAGCGGTGAGTGCAGCAGCATTCCTGTTCTGGGCTATTGACCGTTACTTACAACGGAATATGATCCAATCCTCTTGTGTTCCGGCACATAAAGGAAACTGAATTATTGTTCTAACTTAGAACATACAACAATGAACAGCGTTGCAAGCGGACCAAACAAGAGGGAGATCAGAAACCAGTTAAGCCCACTTCTGTTTTTCCCTTGAGCAAGTCCGGCATTAATTAACGCAAGGGTGCCCCAACCAACAAAATATTCGTTTCCCATCAAGATCACTCCTTATCACAAGTAATTTGTCGTCAGACCTGTTGGTTCTTCTGTTCCAGTATAGCTTTCAGCTTCGTATTGCGGCTTTGGATAAAAGCATGCATATAATGCTTCAAGACGAGCCGCTCAGCCAGTCTTCCCAACATACCGAGTGGTGCTTCAAATTTCAGCATGTCCCTCATGCAAGTGGTTTGGTCATCAATCCTGCTGAAATGATGTTCGTGACGCATGCTCTGGAATGCCCCTTTTACCATCTGATCGACAAACACATGCGGACGTTCATATTGCACGATACAGGAAGTCAGTTTCTGCCTTATGCCAAAATGAGTTGCTTGAAACGTCACCGTGTCGCCGGCACCTATTCTGCCGGAGGTCACGCCCGAAACAGCTCGTTCCCGTGTATGTTTCCATACCGTCTGTGTATGAACATCAATATCCCGGGCATAATCAAAACATTTTTCAATTGGAGCACGTATTGTAATTTCGGTTACCACTTCAATCAAGGTTTATCGCTCCTCAGATAAAATGGATTTTGTACCCAGTATACGCTTGCTCTCCCTAGAGAACAATGCACCAAAAGCCGTTACACAAAAACAGGTCCCCTGTCATTATGCAGGAGACCTGTTTGTACTCTAAACTTTTATAACCTTAAATAATCAGTTCTTTAATGGCAATGCTGCGTTCTTTGGACAAGTCACGATACTGCTCGGACTCGACCTTGACCAGAGGATTGAAGATGTCCGAGGTATTATTCATGATGATTACCCCTTTTTCACCATTGCTCAGAAGCACTTGCTTGCCGATAAAGTTCGGGAGAAGGTGCTGCATCAGAGCCTGAACCGGCTTTTCATTCAACTTGCCAAACCCCATCGCATAGATGTCACGCAGATTATTGATTAGGTTCGGATTGCTGCCCCCGTGAATGCCGGATCTCATACCAATGTATACGTCAGCCACAGACACGATCTGCGTATAAGGATGGATTTCACTTTTATCCATTTGCATTGGATACCCCGAGCCATCCTCACGTTCATGGTGCTGAAGCGCTACAAGCGCAGTAGCCTCATCTGTCATGGAACTTTTGATGATATCATGGCCATAAATGGTATGACGCTGCAATTCCAGCTGTTCATCCGTGGTTAATGGTTCCACTTTGTTACGAATCCGATGGGACACTCTGCACTTGCCTATATCATGCAGATAGCCGCCGCGGCTGATCTGATAGCTTTCCTTCTGGGAATACCCCATCCAGCTGGCAATATAGAAGGACAGCAATCCAACCTGAATGGAGTGTGTATAGTTGTTAACATCATCACGTTCCAGCATCATCAGGAGATGTACGACATCCTTTTGCTCGTCCAGTCCATCCACCATTGGCTGCAGTGCATCGTCCACCATGGTAGCATTGAATTTACCCACAGTAAGTGCTTCAAGAAATGCATTTTGGTAGTTATGTACAGTCTGTGTAAATTGGGATTTCATTTCTTCTTCAGGCGGTTCTTCCTTAATGCTCGAACCAGCTGCAATACTCGAACCGGCTGCAAATTTGGCTGCAGCGGCAAAAAACTCAGCTTCTGTTATTTCTTCATCACGTGATTCAATATCTACATAGTCCACACGGTGCTGCATGAGCAAGGAAATATCCTCACTTTTGATTACAGTCCCTTTCCCGAGAATGTGCAACCCCGCATCGCTAAATGTATCCGCAGTCAGACGGTCTCCGTCTTGCAGGTTCATAATATGGATTCTCAATCGGTATTCCCCCTGAACATTCATTATAGTAACAGTACCCGATGGATTGGGTCCCCAAAATACCTATACTTCTTTATATCGATCATTTTCTTGATTTTCTGCATAGTTCAAACGACCTTAATCGCAAAAGGAAATACGAACGTGTAAGACTTTCTTCTCATTCATATTTCTTAAATAATCCCGGTTTTGGCGAATAAGGAACATGGAATGTTACGTTTCGTTGGATTGGAGAAATATAAAGAGCCCAAACTTCAGTTTGGGCCCTTTCCTATAGAGCTAAATTTTGACCGATGCCAGACTTGCTCCACCGACGAATAAACGTTCGATGCTTTTCTCAACCGCAGGATCAGGTATAAGCGGTGGTGCCTGATGCGGCTTCACCCGGGCATCAATAATCATCTGATCGCAGCCCCAGTGCTTATGCGAATAGCTACTGTTTACCCCATACATGTCGTGAGATGGATTGCTGCGCGTAAATGTAGCCCATAAGAAGTTGCTGAGGCTCGCACTCAGGAAAGAGCTGTCATCGCACAGAATGATCAATGGACAGGAATCAAGTCCCCCTTGCTCCTTCAGCATATCCGTAAATTGCTGCATTTCCCGCGCCGTCTCTTCATAACTCGTAAAAGCAGATGTCTGAATCGATACGATCCCCGGCATAATCAGCTGCGCATTCGTATAACCACGAATATTCTTCAAGGTATCCGGCACTTCTGTGCACAGCTCCCGAAGCTTCTCACCATAGGCTGCAAAAACAACCTTACTGCCGGTATTTAACCCGGTTCCTGAGTAATCCAGTGTATCGATGGTTGTATTGGTATGGAAATGGATATCCCGCTGCAAATTCATGCGCTCCAGTATATAGGTCAGGAATTCCACTTCACGGTGGGTATCCAGCGGCTGCTGATCCTCAGCTGTAATAAACAGATACTTGGCCAGACTCAGCTGTCCCGTACCCAGAATACGGTTCGCAATGGTCAACAATTCCGTCGGCTGCTTCACCGTCTGATATGGAGTGTAACGCTCACTTCCGATTGCAAATAACAGAGGGTGCACCCCGGCAGCGTCTACGGCATGTACTTCTTTGACACCCGGAATCTCCTGTTTGATCGCATCGCCCGTAATTTCATGGATTAGATCACCAAATGCCGTATCCTCCTGCGGAGGACGACCGACTACCGTAAATGGCCAGATTGCATTAGGCTTCGCATACACTTTGTGCACTTTCATCAGCGGGAACTCATGCGTCAAACTGTAATAGCCCAGATGATCACCAAACGGTCCTTCCGGTTTTGTTTCACCTGGATAAATATCTCCGGTAATGACAAAATCAGCATCATTGCTAATACAGTATCCATCCTTGTAACTATAACGGAAACGACGCCCAGCGAGCAGACCAGCGAAGGTCAGTTCACTGAGGCCCTCAGGCAAGGGCATCACCGCAGACAGGGTATGAGCTGGAGGACCACCGATAAAGATACTGACTTTGAGCGGCTCTCCCTTTTTGACAGCCTTCGCCTGATGTATACCGATCCCGCGATGAATCTGATAGTGCAGTCCGATTTCCTTGTTCATTGCATAATCATTGCCGCTCAGCTGGACACGGTACATACCCAAATTGGAGTTCATGATCCCCGGTTTATCCGGGTCCTCCGAATAAACCTGCGGCAACGTTACAAAGGCCCCCCCATCCATAGGCCAATGCTTAATCAGCGGCAGATCCGAGATTTGAATTTCCTGAGCCGACACGGGCAGACTGATTGACTTCTGTTTGGGCAGCGCCTGCCACGCTGCAAGACCTGTGCTGATGTGCTGCAAAGGCGTCTTGAGCGCCTTCATCGGATCGTCCCGTACTGCCATGACCCGTTGTACGCCTTCGAGCGTGTTACGGAACATGAATTTGCAGCGCTCGAGTGTGCCAAACAGATTGGATACTGCCTGGAACTTCGAGCCTTTTACATTTTCAAACAACAGCGCCGGGCCTTTCGCCTCGTGCACTTTCATATGTATTGCGGCCATTTCCAGATTCGGGTCTACTTCTTCTTTAATCCGGATCAGATGTCCATGCTGCTCCAGATCGTTGATGCAATCTTCCATATTGCGATATTTCATGGGATGGCTCCATTCTTTTGATATAATATATATTTATGTTCATATATTCACATGGACGCGCAAACAAGAATTTGAACCAACCGCCTGAATCCACGTCCTAATCTACTTCATTCTAAAAGAATCAATCTTCACGTCTCTTCTATTTTATCAAATGATCTGCTAGTAAACAAAAAATATATATTATCCTCACTGACTAAGGTTAAAGATGGGAATCCAGAACATTACACTTCCGTGTATAGCAAGAAGGCCAGCTAAGAACCTCGGTTCCAAGCTGGCCTCCTTATCCCTCATACGTAAGAGAATATTAAATTCCCTCAACAATCCGCTTCGCCCTAACTCTCACCTCACGATAAAGTTCATCCTCATCGATCGTTAAGAGCTTCCTGCCTCTCATCAGAACCTGTCCGTTTACAATCGTTGTGTCTACGTCCGCACCATTTACGCTGTATGCAAGTAGAGACTCCAGCTCGTGTACAGGTTGAAGATGTGGCTTCTGCAGATCGATCAGAATCAGATCTGCCTTGCGTCCTGCCTCCAGCGTACCTACATCCTCCTGAAGCTTAAGCAGACCTGCGCTGCCCCGAGTAGCCATCTGCAGCACTTGCCTTGCCGGCAAGCGAGTCGGATCTCCGTAATCGAGTTTTTGCAGCCATGTTGCGGCTTTGATCTCTTCGAACATATCGACAGTGGTCGCACTACCGGCCCCATCTGTTCCAAGTCCGACTTGGATCTCCTGTGCAATCATGTCCGTGATGGGAGCAATGCCGCAACCCAGCTTCAGATTGCTGACCGGATTGTGGGCTATGCCTCCACGCATGCCTTTTAGCCTGCCGATATCTCTTCGATTGAGGTGTACTCCATGGGCAAGCAGCACATGTGCATTCTCGAACATGCCAGCTTCCTCAAGGTACTGCGTTGGGGTCATACCGTAACGCTCACGAATCTTCGCGACTTCTTCCTTCGTTTCGGCCAGATGGATATGAAGAGGGATATCTTCCTTTTCAGCCAGGGCAATGACTTCCATTAACGGTTCCATGGGACAGGTGTATGGCGAGTGCGGCCCGTACATCGTTGTAATTCTTCCATCCGCCTTGCCTGACCAGCGATGAACGAGATCAATGGCTTCCTGCATCCTACGGCCGCCGTCATTCTCCATGAATACCATTCCGCGCGTGAGAGATGCCCGAATGCCCGTTTTGGTTACGGCTTCAGCGATCTCATTCATGTGGATATACATATCTGCATAGGCGGTGGTACCTGATCGAATCATCTCGGCCATGGACAACAGGGCTCCCCAATAGATGTCTTCCGGCGTCATTTGTGCTTCAGCAGGCAGCATTTTGCGGTCCAGCCAGTCCATTAACCTCAGATCATCCGAGAACCCCCGAAGCAGACTCATCGGTGAATGCTGATGTGCATTAATCAGACCCGGCATGGCAAGCATGTTTTTTCCGTTCATGATGTCATCACCCGGATTGGCGGCAAGGTGATGCGAGATTTCGGCAATCCGGTCTCCTTCAATACGAATATCCCCCAGGAAGGGGGCCTCTCCGTCTTTCATGGATAGAATCATCGCTTGCTGAATCAATATGCCCATTCGTTTCACAGCTCCTCTGGATTCAAGTAAATAGCTCAGATCCAAAGGATAAGCCTTCACGTAACGGAAAGGTCAAGTCATGAATATTTCTGCATCGTGATCTTTCGATAACTTTGGATGAAAGGTTTAGGGTCCATTTTCACCATATAGGGATACACCCCGGTGCTTGTATGGAGGTAGAAAAATCCCCCCTCATTTCCCATTCTTCGAAAGGACATGTCAAATACATCCTTGATATGAAACTCGCGATATTTCGTTACAATTCTGTCTGAGTACAGGATCATGGATCGTTCGTTCGACTTGATCTCTTGCGCGAGACCGGTCACTTCCCTCTGTACTTTATAGTATGGCAGCACTGCAATACAGGTCATGATCCCCCTCCGCTCTTGTCATGATTCTGGTTCCATCATAGCAGATTGGAGAGGTGAGCCAAAATAATCAATTTGAATTACGACCAAATATGCACTTCTGTAGTTTGAATCATTCGATTCCACACACTCCGGGATACTTTATATAGAGGATTAGGGCGTTCTCTATTTATATATTGAAGATTGGATGTGGATGGCTTACCACCCTTCTTCACAGTATATATCGCATTCAATGGTATATCGTATCCCGATTCCAACTTAAGGTTGATCGTGCCGTTTAAGAAATGAAGGAACAAAAAAGAAGCGTAATCCATCTACGGATTACGCTTCTTTTGTTCTATTCGCTTGAGTACACCTAACCAGCTTGCGCTTCTCATAGCGTTTTTTGTTGATAAGTCACACCTAGGATTTTGCGGGTTTGGTTCCTTTGGCTGGTTTGATCTTTTTCTCCTGCAGGATTACCGTTTCCTGAGGATGCTCCACCGGATACAGTTTACGGAACAATAACGTCTGAAGGACAAGGAATGAACCGCCAACCGTCCAATAGAGCGGCATGGCTGCGGGTGCTGTCAGAGAGAAAAAGGCCATCATCAGCGGTGAAATGTACCCCATGATTGCAAACTGCTTCCGCTGTTCAGGTGCCATATTGGCCTGTGAAACTTTTGCCTGAATCAGGTAAATAACCGCAACCACAACAGCAAGCACATAATCGGGTGCCCCGAGTTTGAACCACAAAAAAGAATGTGAAGACAACTCTGGCGTTAGCCGAATCGCCGTGTATATCCCCGAAAGGATCGGCAGCTGAATCAACAGCGGCAAGCAGCCGATATTCAGTGGATTAAAATTATGCTTTTTGTACAGCTCCATCGTCTCTTGGGAGAGCTTCTGACGATCTGCAGCATCATTCTTGCCCTCGTATTTTTTCTTGAGTGCATCCATCTCGGGCTTCATGGCATTCATGATCACACGGGTTCCCTGCTGGGATTTGGCCTGCCGCATCATCAAAGGCAGCAGCGCAAGCCGAATGACCAAAGTAATCACGATAATGGAGACGCCGTAACTGCCACCAAAGATGGATGCAATGTGCTGAATCAGATACGACAGCGGAAATACAATATAGTGATTGAAGAATCCAGGTGTTGATGCGTTAATCTCCGAAACATTGTTACTGCATCCGGCCAAAAGCATGACTGCAAATAAAATGGCAGTCAGCCCATAAATCCGTCCCTTGCCAGATGTAAAAGTGAACCCCTTGCTTGTCTTATGTTCCATATATATCCTCCTCGTTGATTGGGTTTCAATGTGTCCAACGAGGATGTACAATCTGGCTCATCTTCATCCGGTGCTTCTCTACGTCTGATCATCCTGGTTAAATCTTCAGGTCTATGCTGTCCATCCAGCGTCAATGCAGGGAGTCCGGATTCGACGCCGTCTCCGTCTCCGCCTTCCATCCAGTACTCAGTCATTCCACAGTGCAGATGGGCAATGTAGGCATAGCTCACGGTGAAAATAAGCCCTATTGAGAATAAATAAGGCAATAACTCCTGAAGTTCAAACAAGGGATTCACCCCCTTTATAGGTTCATTTTTATATTATAACACTTACATATCCGTTTTGCATAAATTCACGGCTTAAATGCCATCATCGATCGCTATTCCGTTCTCAATTTGGACAATTCCTTCGCAGCCCTATATCTTGCCACATTAAAAGAAGGCCAGGAACTGCTGTTTTCTCTCTCATTTATGTAAGCTTCACGCTCCAATAAATGATCCTTCAGCGCCGGGAATTCCTCTTGCGCAAACTTCCGTAACTGCGGAATCGCATCCGCTGACAAATTCGCCAGATAAGCTGCATCAATGTTCCCTGTCTTATGGTAACGTTCCACGTTCAGCTCGGCGATCCGGTTATCCATACCCACATAATTGACAGCTGTATAAGCTGTAAGTGACAGTACAATGTACCAGCGAAGCAGTGGAATGGAGGTATATCGGATGCGTAAACCAGCTATGAAAAGCAGCAATGCCAGAAAAATCATAAATGCATGTACCAGGAAACGAATATACGTGTACCCGTAAGCCTGTTCGTACAGATGGAGACGCATAAACGCAGAATACAGCATGATGGCTGTGCAGCCTACAAGAATAAGCAGAAGCACCTGATGAATAATCGTAGCTGTTCTCCCACTCGGTCTGGTACATTGGAGTGCAACAATCAAAATGAAAAAGTTAATACTGGTGACCAGCACAAGTTCGGCAAAACCACTGCGGGCATATTCTGCGTAAGACAGGTCAGAGGGAAGATGCCCACTCCCTGCACCAAACAGGTAGGAAAACTGTACAAATACAAACAATACATACACACAGTTCATAACGAACAGCATGGTGCCCACGATGATGGGATCCAGCTTCACTGTTTCCCTGCCGGTACGGATGGCTTGTACATGGGCTTTGGCTTCACCCGTCTTGCTTGATTCGGTTTCTGTATTCTGCTGGCCTGCATGGTCATGATCGGAGACCCCCACTGCTGCAGGTGATAACAAGGCTGCATTTTTCCAATGGGCGTTCTCCCTCTTCTCGGCTTCGTACTCCATAGGTTGAACGAATCCCCATACATAACTAAACAGCAAAATGCCTCCTATGATAATCCAGAGGATTCTCGGAAATCCAGGTGTTAGAGTCAGATGGTTCAACCATTCCGGAAAACCAGACAAATATTGATTGAATACGCCATCTGCGGAAGTCAGCAATGCAACCACCACAATGAGGATCGGGAAGGATGCGGCCAGTCCAATGAAAACTTTGACCAGAACTGCTTTCTGGGACTTCCCCATTCCACGTCCCCCTGCTTTTACCACAATGCCTGCGATGGTCCCCCAGTGGCGAATCGATTGTGGCAGCAAATGATCTAGGGAGGTACCGATGATTCGGAGATCCCACCACTGCTTCCGCTTACGTCCAGCCAAATAAGTCATATGTAAAATAATCAAACCGGGGACAAGCAGAAAATTGAGAACACGCAGCAGTTCATTGTCAAAAAGTAAAAAGGTTAGCGCGAGCATGAGTACGACCGCAGCCATCCATGCGTCAATCAGGGTTAAAGTCCGAATTCGATCCTTCGCAAACACATACATAAATGCATAAAAGAGAAGCACAAAAAGCAGATACGATACGCCCACCTCTCTTTCATAAAACAAATACTGATGAATGACCGCCAGCATCAAGGCAGACAACAGCGTAATCAAAGCACGATTCGGTGAAACCAGTATTTTCTCAATCATGGGAAAAACCTCCATTATCTTTCTAGACTTTATTCTAGATGATAAAATAAGAAGATAAAGAGAAATTATAGGAAATAAAATTTCTTATTTTAGTTCGGTTGCACCACCAGCTCTATTTCCGAGGAGGCTTGAAATCGTGAAACTGCATCAACAGTATTTGCTGCTTCATAACCGCTTTGGTGATATGACCGAGCATGAAGCTACTCTCTCCGAGCTCGCAGAACTGCTCGATTGCACACATCGAAATACGCTTACCATTGTCAAAAAAATGGCGGCCTGCGACTGGATTCGCTGGATCTCTCAGCGTGGCCGAGGTCGCAGGTCAACACTCACGCTGCTCGTATCAGCCGAACAGATCGCAGCAGAATATATGATGCAAGCCCTCAATCGCCGGGAATTGCATCAAGCCGCTGAACAGGTGCGTGCCTTCTCCACCTCGACCATGATGCGGGAGCATTTAAACCACTGGCTGCTCGGTTACTCGGGCCATCATACGGAAGCAGGAGAGCATAACGAGCGAATTGATACGTTGAGGCTGCCACTTCAGCAGCAGCTTCATGCTCTGGATCCTCTGTATATTAATCTACTTGCCGAGTCCTTTGTCACCAGTCATGTGTTTGATGGACTGGTTCAGCGTAATGAGCAAGGAGACATCGTTCCGTGTCTTGCCCACACCTGGGATGTTAGCCCAGATCGGAAAACCTGGCTTTTTCATTTGCGCAAAGGTGTCTTGTTTCACAATGGAGGACGATTGACTGCAGAAGATGTGGTGCATACGTTTGCCAGGTTACACTCTACAGAGCGACGGACATTGTATCGAGATGTGAGCAGACAGATTCTGTCTGTCGAAGCCCTGAACTCGCTCACCGTAGTTTTCCGACTCAAAGCACCGCATGAATTATTTCTGTCCTTTCTAGCCACAAGCCGTGCAGTCATAGTCCCTTCGGACAGTACCATGAAGCCTGGCGATGACAAGTCAGTTGAATCAACGTCCATGCCAAAGCCTGTTGGAACTGGCCCCTTCAAGGTGACGTTATGGGATGAACACCTGTGCAGACTGGAAGCATTCCCGGCCTACTTTCAAGGAAGAGCCCATCTGGACCGGGTGGATATTCTGCAGATTCCTTGGAGCGCCGAGACCGAATGGGGAGAACATGGCGAAGCGGAAACGCCTTTCTTCCACCTTGTTCCGAATCCGGCTGCCGCTAAGGGTGCTGACTGGATACAAATTAGTGCTGGCGTCATGGTGAACAAGCTGCTCACTTGTAACACGCAAAAAACCGGACCGCTCAGCGATCCGGCTCTTCGAACTCATCTATATGAGTGTATTTCTGGCGTGATCCAATCCTCTGAAAAACCCTTGGACAAGGATCAGTCGATTCCCTTACAGCTGGCTACCATTCCACAATATCGGAAAGATGCTGCTGTGATAGCAGCCAAACTTGAACAATGTGGATATGCTTGCAAGATTCATACGGCAACGATGGAACAATTCAAAGGTCCATTGCGGATGGAGTCCGATCTCATTTTATTCTCCCTGATCCGGGACCGGGATGAAGAATTACGCAGAACAGACCTCTATCTAACCCTGTCGGAACATCTGGATAAACCCACACAATGGCGTGTGCAGATGATGCTGCAAACCGTTACGGAGTCACCATTAATGACAGATCGAACTGCAGGCCTTGACCGGATTGAACATTTCTTGCTGGACCACCATCTGATGTTTCATTTATCTGAGAAACCGGTGGAAACCGCCTATCTGCCTTCCGTGCGCGGGCTATCGTTTAATAGTCAGGGCTGGGTCAACTTGCGCCATATCTGGTTTCCATCTGGAAGTACAGTGTTAGAAGATTGAAAGACAAAATTACATTCAGTTAATGTCTGCATGATAATAGATCTGCTCATTGTATTGGTCTCGCCGTTTGTTGGCTTTTGTTGTTCTTCAGTGAAACGGTGTCTTTGCGGCGATACACACCAAGAAGCAATCCCATCATGGCATAATCAAAGATGAGATGGTTGCCGTATCCTATAAAAGGAAAGACCACACTTAAAATCGGAACTCTACCAGTGGTCATTGCCAGCGAATAAATCATCTGCAGTGCAAACATGGACGTAATAATGACGATAATCATTCGACCAAAGTCATCCTGAATGCGAGGGAGCGTATTTACCATACTTGCAACAAACCAGATGATAGCCACCAATAGCCCTATTCCGGCTGCCCAACCAAACACATCGATTAGCAGCACACCTGGGTAATCAAAATAACTCGTTTTAAATCGGTCAAATGCTGTTTCTAGCCCATTTCCCCACCATCCAGCTGATTGAAGGATGCCCGCGATGGAATGGTTGTAGTAGCCATTTCCCATTGAATCATCCTCAAGATTGAACACAACCAAGAATCTTTCCAAACGATGGTAAGAATCCGTTGTAAGCAACAACAATAAACCCATACTTGCAGTTATAACTGTGGCTATAGCTGTATAGAGCCATTTACGCGTGATCCAACCAAATAAAACTAGTGAAATGATCCCGAACATCACAAGGCGTACCCAATCCGATATCTGAAACAACAGTGCCGCCGGTAACGCCACCATCGCTATATAGGATAATATGGATTTGGCATTACAATTGAAACGAAGCTTGTCCAGCAAAATAGCACCTACGGCAAGTGGTAATACCCACATTGCAGCAGTAGTCAGATCTAATACAAATCCATATGCGTTATAGTATCTGTAAATCCCATTGATACTTGAGGATATCATTGAATTGATCATCAACATGGTATTAATGAGGATATATATCCACCAAGCGACTTTTCTCCATTTGCGATAATCGAAGAACTTAAAGAAGGACATAAATAACATTCCTATGATAGTGTAAACCACTTGAATGTTATAAAAGTTCTGAAACCTATCATCCGTGACATTGGTTGAAAAAATCCACATCAAAAACAGGCTAACGATAGCTAAACTGATCAATCCGATTATCAGTCCCCAATGCATCCGATGACGATGCAGCCTATGCATGCTTTTGCCTACTGCTGCGGGATCACCCATTTGCTCTATGGCATACTCGGCTGCTTCTTCCTGAGTTAAGCCCTCCTGTTCCTTATCCAACATCATTTCTCTTATGTGGTTTCCCAATTCATCACGCAGATCGGTATGTACTTCACGAGCTTTGACTTGACTGCACATCTCGTCCAGATAACGTTTAATCTTATCGTGTTGATCCGTCATGTTAAGCCTCCCTCCCCAAGTACACGATCCACAGCACGTCGGAATAAAAGCCACTCGGTTTTTTTGTGCTGCAAAGCCTCCACGCCCTTGTCTCGAATGGAATAGTATTTACGTTTTCGGCCATCTACCTCCATCCAATAGGATTCCACCCAACCTTCAATCTCCATGGCATGGAGGATGGGATATAATGTGCCTTCTTTCAA
Source organism: Paenibacillus sp. PvP094 (assembly GCF_040546835.1). Taxonomy (NCBI): domain Bacteria; kingdom Bacillati; phylum Bacillota; class Bacilli; order Caryophanales; family Paenibacillaceae; genus Paenibacillus; species Paenibacillus sp. PvP094. The sequence continues at coordinate 5,965,811 of NZ_JBEPOM010000001.1, forward strand.
ATTAAATACACCTTCCGATTGACGGTGAAGTTCTTTAATCAATTCATAACCGTAAAGTGGCTGATTGTGCAATAACGTCAAAATTAGAGTTTCTGTACTTCCTTTAATCATTTGTTTGTTTACATTCATATAAATTCTCCTCCTTTCTGTCATTCAAATTATTACATCGGAAACCTATGCATAGTTAATCTAGGTATTATACTACCTTATTCTTCCTTTTCTGTCTATCCATCGTTTCGATCTGCTTTGTGATAAAATAACTCTATTAAGGAGGGTGACTCTCATGAGTAAACTGATTTTCTTTCTCGGCGGTGCCGGCAGCGGCAAAACGACCCTGGCCAAGGCCCTTTCCCGTAAATATAAGGCAGCCTTCTTCGATATGGATATCCTGCTCCGCCCGGCAGCCGAGGCAATCATGACGCTTCAGGGACTGGATCCATCTGACCGGGATTCACCAGAATACAAACGCTTATGTCGTGATCTGGGATATCGCATCACAATGGATGCGGCCCTGGATAACGTTCAATTAGGAATCGATACTGTGGTCGTCGGACCGTTTACCAAAGAAACCGAAACAACGAATTGGATTGAGCAAGAGCTCAGCCGAATCGGACGCTCACTGGAAGATACGGATGTTCGCGTAGCCTACATTTATTTGGCGAACGAACAGTTGTATTACAAACGTATTGTGGCAAGACAATCTCCTCTTGATGAATATAAACTGGCTAACTGGGATACCTTCACCGCTTCCCTTGCCCGCAAGCAAGTGGCCTGGCCGCTGCCTGCTTCTTCCGTCGTTTATATTGATAATTCAGAGGAAGATGTGAATGTGGCTCTGTCCGAAGTTGAGAGACACATGTATAGGTAGTGAAAAGATTATTAATCTATTCCAGCAAGTGAATAGAAGTAGACAAAAAAGGATTGGATCGTTCCCATACGGGTTCGTTTCCAATCTCTCACAATCCCTACTAAGTATTTAAGGCTAATCGTATAAAAATTCTTTCCATTCTTTTATTAAACTTTCCAAATCAACATTGTATGTTTCTTTAACTTTTGTAATATCTGCATAAATCACCATGAATTTCTCTTTTCCATATGTTTGAATTAAATAATGGACGAATGAGGCTGCTTTGTTGTAATCATCCAGATCTTCGTTGTATCCTGGGTATCCTGAATTATATTTAAGAGAATCCAGTGGATTTTCCCATCCTTTCTTAGACGCCATATTAGCCCACACGTGCATGACTGCTATTAAATCTATGGGGTTAGATGGTTGATAAGATTGTCCCGTGTATTTTTCATATTTTTGAATTACATTGTAGAGTAGAGTATTTTCGTTTCTTCTTTCATAAGTGAAATTGAGGTCCTCTTTAGACTTGTTGTATACATACTGCCTGTTCTTAGCCTCAAATTCATACATTAAAGCTTCAGCAAGCCCTTCTGTTAAAGGATAGAAATCCGAAAAAATCCCCATACGAAAAGTTATTGCGTGAACAGTCTCATGTACCGCTCTGTAAGGTGGAACTTCAAAGACCTGATACAAGTCAATTGCGTAATCATCTCCTGATTTATATGTGAGCCCACCATAATTAGGCTTATATGCGTTTATATGTGGATAGATTGTAAACGTCAGCGGATGATCCAATGTGTAGTCCATCCAATTCTCTACATCACGAACACCTTGATTCAAATAGTTTTGATACTCAACTACCTGTTGATGAATCCAGTTTTCTTTTTTATATCTCGCTTTAACTTTATCTGAATGAACTTCAAACCAAATCTCTTCATATGAAAAAATATAACGATAACTTGTATCAATATCACTGTTAGGAGTTTCAATGAATTCACTCCAATATTGTCTTAGTAGATTTAAATCTACATTTTTATCCTTCAAGAATATATCAACAACAGACTGTAACTGTTCCTCTTGATCCAGATATTGAACAAACATATAGGCAATCTGTTGTGCTTCTCCCACAACTTCTTCGTCGAGATAATTGGGGATAAACCAGGCATCCCCGAAATCTGGATATCCCCAAGATTTTGCTTTGTTAATCCTATTATGGATACCTCCTTCTAATACGTCAGAGGACCTACTCACTTCATTATCATTTTGCCAATACAATTCCAGTCCAACACTTAACCAAGCAGGAAGTTTATAGTCACTCAAATAACTAACGACTGCCCCAAGAGACTGTTCCCGATCTTCAGATACAACTACACGAGTCAAACTATTATTAAAAGGGATTTCTCCATCCTTATTCAGATAAATTTGAATTGTTTTCTCCTTGCGAGGAATATCCAGATGATTCTGCATATTTCGGATAATGTATTCCACTTGATTTACAAATGCTTTGTTGTCAGCTTCATTAATGGTGCTAAAGTAATACTGAGCGTTCTCAGTGTTAGTTTTGGACACAAATCCTACTGCTTCGATCGAATCTATACTTTCAAAAGTCAACTCTTTTACATGGTGCGTGGATACAGAATCCCCCCATAACAATACGATTAATATAGAAAATACAAGTAATGTGAGAACCAGAGGGCGTTTTGTTATATCAATCTCTCCTTCCGTGGTCATTGTTATGTTTTTATTTCAATACATCTTTTTTGTCTATCCTATATATAGAATATTATCCCATATTTATTTTATATTTCTATATATCTATCCTATCTGTGATCTAACTCACTTGGTATTAACTAAATCCAAATATGCTAGCCTTCCGTTAAGTCCATTTTGGTATTTTAGACGTTTATATGTTTCCGAAATGATGACCCTTACATAGAATGAACTATCACTAGTCAGGAGGGGTCGCAATGAATAGAAAGAAGCATAGATGTCATCCACCCGTAACGAAATGCTATTACAAAAAGATTACCAAAACTTGTGTTACTAAAATCAAATATGTTCCCACCAAGGTTAAAAAGCACTGTCATGTCACTGTTAAGTACGGTGTAATCAGAAAAGGAACTCATCATTAATGAAAGTCTTAAGCCCTTCTCGATGGAGAAGGGCTTTTTGGATACCAAAAAAAACCGCGGTCATCATTCACCACGGTTTTCTTCCATATATACATTATGTTTTGGATAGTTCGATAAATCCTTCGCCGAACACGTCACGAACATCGTGAATCGTGATAAACGCGATCTCATCCTCAGCACGTACAATCTTCTTCAACATGGGAACTTCCTGTTTGCTAATGACAATATAGAGAATTTCTTTCGGTGTTTTCGTATAGTAACCATGGCCCGACAGAACCGTTACACCGCGATCCATTTTCTCGATGACCTGCTTCGCAATCGCATCCTGCTTCGTCGAGATGATGGTAACCGCCTTTTTCGGATTCAGCCCTTCTATGATAAATTCCATCGTTTTGGTTCCAACAAACAGCATGACAATCGTACACATGAGTCCCTGTGCCCCGATAATGAAGAAAGAGGAGAACGCCACGATCAGATCAAAAAACAGAAGGCCATAGCTGATGTTCCAATCCAGATACTTATTGGCGAGTCTCGCCAAGATGACGGTTCCCGCGGTTGTGCCGCCAACTCTCACAATCAAACCAATCCCGAGACCGGCAAATAATCCGCCAAAAATCGTATTGATCCACAGCTCATGCGAATCAATCGTCCAACTCTCAGTCAGATGCAGGAACAAGGAATTGAATACCACCGCAATAATCGTATACACCGTCGTGGTCTTGTCCAGAAACCGATAACCCACAATTAACAAAATCCCGTTCAGAATCAAGTTCATTAAGCCGGGCGACCATTCGAGCAGATAATACAAAATAATGGTGATCCCCGTAACGCCACCCTCAGCAAGATCATTTGGAATGACGAACAGATTCACCGCCAGGGCAAATAAGAATGCCCCCGCCATAATAAATAAAATATCCGTTAATCGTTTCTTCATCATGTATTCCTTCCATTCCTTCAGAAATTAACCTATCCATCAGGCTCATAAGTTGTCATGTGCACTCACAATGATAGATTCTACCATGTCACCAGCAAAATTTGTATACATAATACAAATTGTTGCACGAAATGTGCAAAGGAATCGGAAAATCGCCTTCTGGTCAGCTCCATCCTGAGCGCCAAATGGACACCAACCATGACAAACGTCATGTGTCATCCTTGATATTCATCATTACAGATGGCTGACGTTTGTGACTTACCGGATGACATCGATTCTTTTACAATGGTAAAAACGCTTCCCTCCAAGACACATCAGGGAAACGCGGGTTATAGCCGTGCTTGGTTATAACGACTGAAGGAGGACTACCATTCATGAACAGAGCAAAAGAAATGGCACTGAAAAAAGAAGTTACCCCTTACGAGAAAAATGATCTACGATTAAGTATCCGACAAATCATAAATACGATTCTTCCACTCTTCTTGTTGTGGGCAGCCGCTTACTACAGCTTATCTGTTTCGTATTGGCTAACCTTCCCGATTGCCTTGGTGGCATCAGGATTTGTACTTCGAACCTTCATTATTTTTCATGACTGCTGTCACGGTTCCTTTTTCAAAAACAAACGTGCCAATGACATTCTCGGTACCATTACAGGTGTATTGACCCTTACTCCCTACCAGCAATGGAAAGCTGAGCATTCCATACACCATGCCACCAGCAGCAATCTCGACAAACGTGGAGTAGGCGATATCTGGGTCATGACGGTTGAAGAATACAAAGCAGCATCCCCTTGGGGACGCTTATGGTATCGCATCTATCGTAACCCGGTAGTTATGTTCGGGATCGGTCCGATCTATGTATTTCTGCTCGCTTACCGTTTTAACCGCAAGGCTGCTCGTCGCAAAGAACGCATCAACACCCATCTGACTACAGCACTAATCGTTGTACTCTATGCATTCATGTGCTGGCTGGTCGGATGGCAGGCCTTTGTTATGGTGCAGGCTCCTGTCTTCTTCTTCTCCGGTTTCTTCGGGATCTGGCTGTTCTACGTTCAGCATCAGTTTGAAGACACCTACTTCGAGCATGAGGATGAATGGAGTTACGTTAAGGCTGCTGTCGAAGGCAGTTCGTATTACAAGCTGCCGAAGCTGCTGCAATGGATCAGCGGTAATATTGGATTTCACCATGTGCATCACCTGAGTCCGCGTGTACCGAACTATTACCTGGAAGAGGCACATAATGCGACACCACCGCTGCAAAAGGCAACGACAATTACCCTTCGTTCCAGTCTGGCAGCCCTTCGCTTCCGCCTGTGGGATGAGGAATCCAAACGATTTATCAGCTTCAGGGAAATCAAATCGATATACCGCAAGCCTTATGCCAAGCCACCTATACGCGTAACCAATCAAGCGGGTCTGACAGAGAAGCCTTAAACTCTGTCGGATTCGTTTTCTTGTATTCAGGCTGAAGTCGTGCTACAGTCAGGCTAAAGTTGGAGTACAAGAATCACGCTCAAGGAGGAGAATTCCATTCAAAAGTGGTCACAGCTCTTTTATAAAAATACAGGTTTAAATCCGTACGTATGGCTTGTCTTTTTCATCCTTCCTTTCTATTATATTTCGCAGTATTCAAAACTGTGGACCTTGGTGACAGGAATCGTGATCATTCTTGTCTTCTTTGTCTGTTATTTGCTTGCGTTCATCACCAAAGGCTGGCAGGTATATATGTGGATCGGTCTGCTGATTGCCATTTCCATAACGATGACGATCGCGTATGATTATGCATATTTCTCCCTGTTTCTAGCTTTTTTCATTGGGAATATTAAAAATAAAGCTGGCTTCATCACCCTGTATACGGTAAATCTGGCGGCTAGCTTTCTGACCATAAATTACGGATTTATCATTCAGAGCTCCAGGCTGCTTAGTCAATTTCCATTTGTATTCATCAGTCTGATGGCATCCATTCTTCTCCCGGTAAGCACATATAACAAAAACAAACGGGAGCAGTTGGAGGGGCAGCTGGAAAATGCCAACAAACGACTGGATGATTTGGTCAAAATGGAAGAACGCCAGCGGATCGCCAGGGATCTGCACGATACACTTGGACAAAAACTCTCCTTGATTGGACTCAAGACCGATCTGGCGAAACGCCTGCTTCGTGTCAATCCCGAGCAGGCTGAGGCGGAGCTAAACGACTTGCGTCAAACGGCAAGCACAGCACTCAAGGAAGTTAGGGAAATGGTTACTACCATGCGCGGAACACAGCTGGTTGATGAATTGTATCGTGCCGAGCAGATCCTGAAGGCTGCTGCGATCGAGTTCAAGCTGGATGGCAACCCCAAGCTGCAGGACACCTCTCAGCTTAATGAAAATGTGATGGGGATGTGTCTGAAAGAGGCCGTTACGAATGTGGTCAAGCATAGCCAGGCAACAATGTGTACCATCAGCCTGAAAGAAACACCTTCCGATAACATATTAACTGTTCATGACAATGGAATTGGAATGGAACACAGTAATAACAAAGAACGCCGCGGTACAGGAATTCTTGGCATGAAGGAACGACTGGAATTTGTTAATGGTTGTCTGGATATTCGCTCGGGAACAAACATAGACGGGACGCAGCTTATTATTCAGGTACCGAAGCTGGTGCGCAAACCAATCAAGGAGGAATAAACATGATCAGAATCGTCATCGCCGAAGACCAACGCATGATGCTGGGTGCCCTCTCCTCCCTGCTTAATCTGGAAGAAGACATGGAAGTGGTTGGCCGGGCAAGCAACGGGCAGGAGGCGCTTGAACTCGTCCAGCAGCATACACCGGATATATGCCTAATGGACATTGAAATGCCTATCAAAAGTGGGCTGGAAGCTGCAGAGGAACTGAAAGGAACGAACTGCAAAGTCATTATCTTAACGACCTTTGCTCGAACAGGGTATTTCGAACGTGCACTAAAAGGCGGAGTTAGGGGTTACTTGTTAAAGGACAGTCCGATCGAGGAATTGGCTGAAGCCATACGCCAGGTTATGAACGGACGCCGGATCTTCGCCCCTGATCTGGTGGACGAGGCCTATGTAGAGGAAAATCCGCTTACGGAGCGAGAGAATGCCGTTCTCGGCCTCATGGCTGATGGCAAGAACACGAAGGAAATTGCCAAACACCTCTTTATTACAACCGGTACCGTCCGCAACTATATATCCATCATTTTGAACAAATTAAATGCAAGCAATCGGATTGAAGCCATCACCCGTTCCAAGGAAAAGGGCTGGTTCAAATGAAAGTACCGCTTCAACCCATTACGACACAAATAATAGCTTGGTCAGGAGCTTCCACTCCCAGCCAAGCTATTTTATTTACGTATATTTATTTGACCGATGCAACCATACCTAATGCGTTATTCGGCACCTGGTTCGTTTGCAGCTGATGGATTTGCTTGCCTTCCTGCCATAAGATCGTAACATTCACCGTTTTCCCGCCACTCGGATATTCCACGTTTACGAAGCCTTTGTCCTTCGGAGCAGGCAGTGTATGTGATTCCAGGTACTCGACCATTTTCTTGGCAATTCCCGGATTGTTCATCTTATCTTCGGAAACCGATCGGATTTGCAGCGTCCATCTGCCTTCCTTCCAGGTTAGATACTGACTCCCTGCGGCACCTTCGGCCATGCCTTTGATTCCATGTCCAAGATCAACTGACATTTCATCGGGAATGTTGTCCAGATCCGTATCCGGGAAAATCCCTGAACTATCTGGGTCCTTATAGGTTTTCACTTCATAGAATGCGAGCACATCTGGTGCGTTAGTGGAAGACGTCAAAGAAGCATCATTGACCGGAATGGACTGATCTACGGAATAGAAATTCACTTTGAAAGCATCTGACGAATTGACAGGAATGGCTGCTGCCAGATGTTTACCTTTATCCAGGGCGAATGAAGTCGGCAGAACAGCATCCTTCATCTTCAACTGGCTGCGAATTTCCTGGATGACATCATTCATGCTGGACTGTCCTTGTGTTCCGGTTTTTTCACCTGCGGATGTGCTGGTACCCTCTGAGCTATCTTCATTATTGACTGAGCCTGCTGCCGTGTTGTTTCCTTCTGATGTGTTCGAAAAATCGGCCCCACCGCTTCCGGATTGAGTTTGCTCTCCTGAAGTCGAAGTAGGCGTATTGCTTGCCTGTGAGGTATTGTTATCCTGCCCTCCACAACCTGCAAGCGCAAGTAACACAGCAGTGGTAACAGGAACGATGACCCAACGTTTTTGCTTTTTCATGATGATAGCCTCCTCGATGTCTTTATTTCCAGTGAACTATGTTTCATTATTACTTCCATAGAGTTTAACTAGATTAACGTTTATCGTTCCAGAAGTTAACTGGCTGTACTTTTTTGGTCAATACTTTGAACTGGTATCCTTCTGCTTTCAATGTTTTTAGCAATTGCGGAAGTACTTTTAACGTCGCTTCCTGATCATGCATGAGTACAACCGGTGTTGTACCGCTCTTCTGAACCGTGTGGATCTGCTTCATTACACTATTGTAGACCTTTTGGTGATCTTTCTTGTATTTCCAATCTTCGGAGTCCACATTCCAATCCCAGAGGTGGAATCCACCCTGAGCAAGCAACACATTACGGTAAGATGATTTGAGATATGGCTTACTGCCATAAGGTGTACGAACAAGACTTGTTTTCACTCCGGCAACTTTGTTCAGCGTCATATTCGCCTGCTGCATTTCCTTCAAGCCGCTATATGCCGATTGATAAAACTTGCTAGGAACGTGTGTGACACCATGAAGTCCCAAGCCATGCCCATCCGCAACAATACGTTTCGTTGCTTTTTGAAATTGCTTCATTTCCGGTCCGAGCATAAAGAATGTCGCTTTGGCATGATACTGATCCAAGATATCCAGCAGTTGTCCTGTATGGGCTGTAGGCCCATCATCAAACGTAAGATATATGATCTTCGCATTCGTTTTTGCTCCAGCAGAGCTTGAAGCACTTGGCTTCGCGGCTGCTGACTGAGGCAGCAAGAGTGGAATCATAAGTAAGATGGCGAGTGCAGCAATAAATGACTTGCGAATATGTAGCATAAATATAAATCTCCCTTGTGTCTCGTATTTCCCCGGGTGTCTTCGAATCTCTCATTGCATCCCTTGGCGATAATCCTAATACTAACAAAAAGGACATGCCTCATTCTCGCTTCAAATGCTACGTTCGAGTTACACTTTTGTCAGATTAACCAAGGAAATAAAACGAAATTGATAGATTTGCAGTGAAAATCATGCCCGTCAGGATAGATCTTTTTTGACATATGTTTCATTAACCTATTTTGAATGATCTGATAGATTCAAGTTAGAAGTTGTTCCTTCTTTGATCCATTAGAACTAAAAAAACACAGCAAAAAAGCCTGCACAATGGTATTATCCCCTTTTAGTAGACATGAGAAAAAAGACATCTGTTAAGATGAATTTAATCATGTAAACGAAGGGGATTTTTTCATGGCTAAAAAAGGACAAACATTCCGACGGTACTCTTTGGATTTGAAATTGGAGGCAGTCCGGCTGGTCAACGAAGAACATATGAGTATACGTGAAGTAGCGACACGTTTAGATATTCAAAATAAATCTCAGGTACAAGTGTGGGCAGCAAAAGCAAAACAGGGAATGAGTCTGGAGCCTGTTACGTCCAAACGGGGACGCCCTAGAACCAAGTTTTCCAGTATGGAAGAAGAGATGGCGTACTTGCGGGCGGAGATTGAATACTTAAAAAAGCAGTATCCAAATCTACACAAGGAGTGACGAGTAAAGCGGCCAGATTTCAAATCATTGAGGACCTACGAGCACGCCATGGTCTGGCTTGGCTCTTGAAGTTAGCTGCGGTTTCCCGCTCGGGTTATTACAAGTGGAGAAAAAGCATAGCAGCGGCAAACGAGCGTAGACACAAGGAACATGAACTAGAATCCCATTTGCTTGCCATCCATCGCGTGCATCCCTACTTTGGTTATCTTCGAATGACCGTAGCTTTACGCCGGGAAGGCCTCCGAGTCAACCATAAAAAGGTGTACCGATTAATGAAACAATTAGGCATCTGTTCGGTCATTCGAAAAAAACGTCGATTCTTTGGAAAACAAGCCTCTGTGGTGAACCCGAATCGGCTGGATCGCCAATTTCGTGCGGATACGCCACGAACGAAGCTGGTTACGGACATTACCTATATTCGAGCTGGAGAACACTTTGTGTATCTTTCTGTTATTCAGGATTTATACAATAACGAAATTGTTGCATGGCATCTTTCTGAACGAAATGACCTTGCTTTGGTTCATGAAACGCTGGATAGACTCCGTGAGCACGTGGATCTGAGTGGCATAATCCTACACTCGGATCAAGGATTTCAATATACGTCGAAGCCCTTTAACCGTAAACTGAACCAGCTCGGCATACTAGGCAGTCATTCCAGGCGTGGAAATTGCTTAGATAATGCTTGCATTGAGTCTTTTTTCTCTCATTTAAAGACCGAGAAAATATACTTGAATAAGGCGGCAAACAAAGCAGAGGTTGAGCAGCAAGTGAGTGAATACATACTGTTTTACAACCAAAACCGGTTTCAGAAAAAACTAAACGACCGTTCCCCGGTAGAATACCGGGAAACGGCCGCAGCTTAAATCTTGTCTTTTTTGTACTGTCTACTTGACAGGGTTATGACCACAAAGGCAGACTTTTCATATGTAGAACGGTATACTCCATGAACATGGAATACGTGTGACTAACTTGCACTCGCTATCACTCTGCAGGAGCGGTGAATGAACGCTTACCGAACTCAGCGTCAAGCATGTAGAAGGCATTGCTGTCTTTTTCAATACGGCGCAGCTTCTGAATGATGCTGTCAAACAACGCTTCTTCCTCTACCTGCTCATCAATGAACCATTTCAGGAAATACATTGTGGCATGCTCGCGCTCATTCAGGGCAAGGTCAGCCAGGTTGTAGAATTTTTTCGTGTTTTGCTGTTCATGTGCATATCCGTGCTCGAACACATCCAGCATAGAAGTATACTCATTTTTCGGTTCCGGCAAAGCCTCCAGCGTCGCGCGTTGTCCGCGATCATTCAGGAACTTGTATATTTTCATGCCATGGAATCGCTCTTCTTCAGCCTGTACAATGAAGAAATTCGCGAAGCCGTCCAGACTTTCACTGGAACAGTATGCTGCCATCGCGAGGTATACATGGGCAGAATAAAATTCAAAGTTCATCTGTTGGTTCAATGCTTGTGTTAGCTCTTTACTCATGTTTGACACACCTCATGCTTTCTCTAGGAATGGTCCTATTCTATCATAATGAACGTTCGACTGACATGGATTATCTACCTAATCGGCCAATGAACGAATTTATGTTCTTCATATGAGATGTGCAACGAATCAGAATAAAAGAAAGCTCTGCCGGAATGGCAGAGCTTTCTTCATTCATTTGGAGAAATGAATTATACCAAGAACGCTTTGGAGATGATAACCAACAGGATGAACAGAACCAGAATGGCACCTACAGAAGTGAAACCTCCGTATCCGTAGCCTCTTGTTTCTCCACCTAATACTTCGCTCATTGACCGTACCTCCTCTGCAACAGGTATGGGATATCTTATGCAGGAAGAACGGGTTTGACCGGGCGAATGCCCTATTATTTAAAATTGCACTTCTTAATAACGGGGAGATTCCACCCGCATGATATCGAGAAAAGGTACTTTTGCCATGAACTCCTCTTCAGAGTGTTCAACATGTACCAGCCGAGTACGGGAATCCAGCTTAACAATAACCCCTTGCACCTGCTCTTCTTTCCCCCATACCGTCAACAGCACTTCCGAACGCTCATGATACGCTTCAACTAATTGATTCCCCAGCTCTTCCAGCTCAAATTCATCCCGGGTAGGTCTTTTTGCAACTTTTGCTTTTGCCAATGTGGAGCCTCCTCTACAGCTAATCCGACGTCCCGATTCCACGGGTTGTTTGCCGAGGGCATATTCAATTAGTATACCATTCATTTGCGTTCGTGTAATGTCATGGAAGTCATTTGGAGCAAATTTCCCAATTCATCACTATAAGTTGATTAACGTTATTCATCGCGGTATTCGATCACAATCGTGTACTCGTTCGACCGGGCTTCACCGCTTCTTCTCTGTCCATTGAGTTCATAGGTATACAGGGCAGTCAGGAAACCATTCAGCGTTCCCGTCTCCTCTGGCGATAGCTGCGCTACATAAGAGATGTTTTTCTCCGCACCCGGGGCCAGTTCTCCCAGATGCAGATACCTTGGCGAAGAGTATTCGGGTATGTTCCATTGAACTTGACCTTCCGCTTGACCGCGCCATTTGGCTCCCGGTGGAAGAACGCCTGTCAATTGTACACGAGCAGACAGAGAGCCTGTATTCTCGACGCGGACCTGAAAAATAACGGATCCTCCCTGCTCGACTAAATTGGGGTTTACTTCAACGTGGACCTTAATCATTGGGCTCTTCAGGTAGACTGTTACTTCGTTGGAAGCGGCCATGCGCTGCACCGTACGTGAATCAGGCAATCGATACGTATACAAGAGACGCGCCTGGTTCACCAGCTCGAATGATTCAGGCATCGCAGTCCCGTGTTCAATAATTTTGGCTTCAAATTGAATGTTAATGACAGACCGTGCTGTCATTGTTCCCAGGCTAACGCCTTTGACCGGATTGGCCCCGGGCCGCTTGACTCCATTCCAGCTAAGACTCCCCTCCAGAAAAGTCATGCCGGCTGGCAATGAATCTGACACCTTGGCATCCACCGCATAATTGCTTTCATTCGATATAGTAATGTCATATCGTATGGTGTCATCGACTGAGGCAACTACAGGATGTACCCTCTTTTGAATCGAAATAAAAGGCTGGATGACTTCAAGTGTGACTTCGTTGGAATAAACGATCTCCTGCTTGCCCGCAGAAGTATACTCCAGCACCGCCTGAGTTGGAATGCTCTCAGCATCTCTTACCGAAACAACCTGTACTCGATATTGAATGGTAACCGTACTTCCGGGCTCAATGTCACCGATCTCTATTCCAGAATCGGGGGTCATCTGGGGGGCGAACATTCCATTGATTACAACACTTGCGGGAATAAACACAAGACCAGGAACCAAAGCGATAGTCACCTTGGCACCTGTAGCTGTCAGAAAACCCGGATTGCTCACAACGACACTGTACAAAACAATATCCCCTGAAAAGGTCGGGATATGGTCCGACTGAAGGGCCACCTCCAGACGGGATGAAGCCAGAGTGACCTCAACCGTATTTGAAATTTCTCGCCCTGTAACCGTCCTGCCTTCCGGTGTTAGAAATTCATAGTTTACCTGCGCCTGATTCAACAGCTTCAGTGACGAAGGCAAACGCACAATGGCAACTTGAAAGTGGTAGCGCACTGTAGCTCCAGGTGCCACCTCCGCAGGAGGCAGCCCATGTTCGGGTGATGCTCCCGGTAACGGAATACCATCGCGAAGTACACTGTTCGGAAGGAGTGACGTATCTTCCGATAGCGGGTCGACTACATAAACGATGGCTGTTCGATTCCCCGTATTCCTGACCTCAATCTGATAAGTTAGTGACTGCCCTAGTGCAGCTACAGTCACATTGCAGCCCTTTCTCACTTCCAGTTTGGGCCCAACCCATGGTGTAACTACGGTGTTGGAATAAGCCACCTGTTCCAGTTCAGTCGTACCCGAGCTGAATCGAACCAGTGACTGATTCTGTAGCCAGTGGGACAACGGACCGGAGGATTGGCTCATATCACCACGACCTCTACTCTGAATGTAACGGTAACCGAAGCACCAGCAGCAATCGATCCGAGCGTGATTCCTGTATTTGGATTACCGGTTGGCCGCGGCACTCCATCCACGGTTACACTTCCGGGTACAAACACCGTTCCTACAGGTACTGGGTCCACCATGACCACATTATTGACCACTTCAATGCCGGCATTCGTAACAACAACCGTGTAAGTAATTACATCACCGACAACAGCATCAATGGCGTTTGTGCTTTTGACAACAGTCACGTTAGGTGCAGATACTGGAATCACAAGGACGTTGGAAGACACCGTACCCGTCAACTGACGACCATCCGGCGGACTAAAGGTATAATCGGCCACAGCCTGGTTGACCAGCTGCTGATTCTGCGGTAATGTGTCCACGGTAACTTGCAGGGTGACGGTCACATTAACAGATCCACCTGGTGGTATGGTACCTACCACGATTCCGGCTTCCGGATTGGCACCTGGCTGTGGAACACCATCAATCAAGACACTGTTCGGAAGAAGCACAGCTCCATCCGGAATATTATCCGTCAATGTCAGATTTGCAGCAAGATTTCCGCTATTATTGATGGAGAACGAATAAACGATGGTGTCTCCGATCGTCGCATTGGATGTGTTTGCTGTCTTGGTCACGGCAATGATTGGTTGATAGATCGGTGTGATTACCGTATTCGAGTAAGAAGCACCCGAGAAGACACCCGATGTGAAGCTTACGGATGATTGACTGCTCACAACGGGTGGTGTAGGGAGCGAATTAACACGGACGGCATAGGATACAGCTACTGAGGCGCCGGGTGCAATTGTGCCGAGAGCAATTCCCAGGGCAGGATTAGCCGAGGCACGCGGCACACCGTCCACCAGAACGCTTCCGGTGACAAATGTTGTGGCAGGATCGATCGGATCACTCAGCACTACATTGTTAATGGGATCAATTCCGTTGTTGGTTACAACCATTTCGTATACGATCGTATCACCGACCACCGCATCTACCGCAGCTGTTGTCTTCGTAACACTTACATCCGGAGCAGACACCTGGATGTTGAGTGAATTGGATGTTAGACTGCCACCCAGCGTTCTTCCGTCTGGCAGCGTATACGTAAAGGTTGCGGAAGCCTGATTCGTTATGGACTGGCTCAAAGGAAGGGTGACAATGACGACCGAGAACATGACCATGGTCGTTGTGGAAACGACGCCCAGCGGAATACCCGAAGCGGGGTCGGCCCCCGGTGCTGATGCCCCATTGATTATAACGCTATTCGGTACAAGCTCAGTCCCGGCTGGGATCGTATCGGTCAACGTAACGGATGCCCCGTAGTTCCCTGCATTGGAGATGGCGATGCTGTACACAACGGTATCCCCTACCGTGGCTATTGTCTGATCCCCCGTCTTGACTGCCGTCAGGATCGGCTGAAACACCGGCGTTGTAACCGTATTGGAAAACGTTGTGGCTGAGAACACGCCTGATGTAAAGCTGACCGTGGACTGATTGTTCAAAACTGCACTTGCCGGGAGAGAAGTAACCCGCACACTAAATACAACGGTCACGGTTGCACCAGGCGCGATGGAACCGATGGTTATTCCGGTGGAAGGGTTGGCACCCGGGCGGAGCACACCATCTACAAATACGCCGGTTGGCGCTAGAACGGTGCTGGCCGGTAATGCATCCGTGAAGACTACATTATTCACCGTCGCAATTCCGTTATTCGTTACAGCGACGCTGTACGTCACTATATCACCGACAGATACCGCCGTTGAAGTCGTTGATTTCACCACATCGACGTCTGGAGCTGAAACCGAAATGGTTAGTACGTTGGACAGCACCGAACCTGTAATGGTCCGTCCGTCAGGCAAGGTGAAGGAAAGAGCCACCGAAGCCTGATTCACCAGCTGCTGTGGAGATGGTAAGGTATCCACGACTACAGAAAAAGTAATGGTTGTTGTTGCACCAGCAGCGACAGTCCCTGCCGAAATGCCTGTGGCTGGATTCGCGGCAGGCAGCGGCTGACCATTCACAATGACACTGTTCGGAACGAGAATGGTTCCCGCAGGGATATTGTCCGTCAAGTTAATTTGGGCACCATAGTTGCCCGTATTGGAAACGGTGACCGTGTAGCTAACCGTATCGCCGACCGTAGCGTTTTGTGTACTTGCTGTCTTTTGTGCCGAGAGAATCGGCTGAAATACCGACGTAACCACTGTATTGGAAAACGTCGTGCTTGAGAATGCCCCTGAAGTAAAACTCACAGTGGACCGATTGCTCAACTGGCCGCTTGGGGGAATCGTATCGACACGGATACTGAAAGTAATCGTTGCGGAGGCTCCTGGAGTAAGTGTACCCAGCGATATCCCCCCTGCCGGATTGGCTGCGGGTTGCGC
This sequence comes from Paenibacillus sp. PvP094, assembly GCF_040546835.1. Lineage (NCBI taxonomy): Bacteria > Bacillati > Bacillota > Bacilli > Caryophanales > Paenibacillaceae > Paenibacillus > Paenibacillus sp. PvP094. Next base: position 5,981,913 of record NZ_JBEPOM010000001.1, read on the forward strand.
CACCCCGTTCACCGTCACACTGCCTGTGACAAAGGATGCGCCTGCAGGAATCGGATCCGACAATTGGATATTGTTTACGGGGGCTATACCGCTGTTCGTTACCAGAATGGAGTAAGTAACGGTGTCACCTACAGCAGCCGCAGTCGAAGTTGTACTTTTAACGACAGCTACGTTTGGAGATGAAACCGGAAACGTCAGCGTATTCGAGGTAGCTGTTCCTGTTAAGGTTCGTCCGTCAGGAGGTGTAAAGGTAAAGGAAGATGTCGCAAAGTTGCTGAGCTGCTGCGGAGACGGAAGTGTATCCACGACCACAGCAAACGTAACAACTGCGGTTGCTCCAGCTGCTACAACGCCTACCGGGATGCCTGTTCCAGGCGTCGCTCCAGGCTGCGGCACACCAGATACCACAACACTGTTGGCTACAAAAGAAGTTGCAGCAGGAATGGTATCTGTGACGGTAACATTAGCCTGCAAATTGCCTGTGTTGCTGACAGTCACCGTGTATACGACCGTATCACCTACAGTCGCATTAACTGTATTGGCCGTTTTGACAAGTGCAATCTGCGGTTGAATGACCGGAGTCTCTGTTGTATTGGACGATGATGACCCCGAGAATGAACCGGATGTGAAGCTGACCGTCGACTGATTGTTAATCTGCGAAGGGATCGGCATGGTAATCGTCACCTCAAAAGTTACGGTAACCTCAGCTCCTGGAGCCAAAGTACCGATTGGAATGCCGGCGGTCGGATTGGAGAGCGGGAATGAAGTCCCGTTCACAATGACGCTTCCGGGTACAAATGGGGTATTCGGAGGAAGAGGGTTGACATATACCACATTGTTAACGGCTACGGTTCCATTGTTGCGAATAACAGATGTGTACCTGATGACATCCCCGACTACGCCGTACTCTACATTGTCACTGTTAACAATCGTTACATTGGGAAGAGAGACGGGAATAGCGATGGTGTTTGAAGACGAGAAACCGGCAATTGTTCTTCCACTTGGAAGAGTGTAATTGAATGATGCGACCGCCTGATTAGTCAGCTGTCTTGATTCAGGCAAACTTGTGACCGTTGCTACAAAAGTAACCGTTGCGCTTGAGCCAGCCGCGATCGACCCCAGATTAATTCCTGTTGCCGGACTTACACCAGGTGTGGGCACCCCGTTGATAATGACACTGTTCGTACTAAATACAGCTCCGGCTGGAACGGGATCGGTCAAGGTAACCGTAGCTGCAATATTACCTGTGTTGTTGATTTGGATGCTGTAATTAAACGTATCGCCTACCGTCAGATTCGTTGTGCTTGCCGATTTTACCACTTGGATGACGGGCTGAAATACAGGTGTACTAACCGTGATCGATGTAGAAACCCCATTAAAACTGCCCGACGTAAAAGCTGCACCTGCACGGTTGGTAACCGAACCTGTAGATGGAACAGAAGTCACTCTAGCCTGGTAGGTAACAGTGACGCTGCTTGAGCTGTTCAAGGTACCAACAGCAATGCCCGAAACGGGGCTTGCACTTCCCGCAGCTGTTCCATTAATGGTGACACTGCCTGGTACAAATTCTGAGCCGGACGGTGTATCCGAAATCACGAGATTTTGGACTGCACTTATGCCTGCATTGGTTGCAATGACCGTATAGGTGAGGATGTCGCCTACTGTCGCATCAGGTATATTTACGGTTTTGCTAATGGAAATATTCGGCGCTGATGCAGATATGCGAACGATATTGGACTGGCTGCTGCCTGAGAGATTCCGCCCACTGGGTAGTTGGTACGTATAGGTTGCAGTACCCTGATTCTCCAGTGTGGGCGGAGATGGAAGTGTATTGAGAGTAGCGCGAAACACCACCGTTGCCGTGGCTCCAGGCGAAAGACTGCCCAGCGTTATTCCGGTTAATGGGCTGGTTCCCGGACGCGCAGTACCATTCACCGTTACCGAATTCGGAACAAACGTCAGTCCTGTCGGGATGGTATCGGTTACCGTAACTTGGGCTGCTATGTTTCCGCTGTTTGTCACCACCAGTGTATAAGCAAGCTGATCCCCCAGTGTTGCATTCGTTTGACTCGCCGACTTGTTAATGGCGATGATCGGCTGGTACACAGGGGTTGTAATCGAATTGGAGTTGGAAATGCCCGTAAATGCACCTGAACTATAGGACACAGAAGCCCGATTAAGCAGCGAACCTGATGCAGGCAAGGCTTGAACCGTAAGCTGAAACGTCACCGTCGCGGAACTCCCTGCAGTCAGTGTTCCAATGGAGATACCACTATTCGGGTTAGCCGATGCTACTGCCCCTCCCCTTACAGTCACACTCCCGGGAACAAATGATGTTCCGGCAGGAAGAGAATCCGTAAGAATCACATTGTTAATCGGCTGAATACCGCCGTTCGTGGTCACCACGGTATAGGTGAATGTCTCCCCTACGGCTACATCGCTGACCGAAGCCGATTTAACCGCGGTTACATTGGGCAATGTCACCGGAATCGTCAAGGTGTTTGATGCTATTGTTCCTGTTATGGTCCGTCCGTCAGGCGAGTTGAACGAATATGAAGCGGTAGCCTGATCCACAAGGGTTGGCGGTGTAGGCAAGCTTGTGACAAGCACTTGAAAGGTGACAGTATTCGCGCTGCCTGCAGCAAGGCTGCCCAAATTCACACCAGTCGCCGGATTGGCACCTGCAATAACATTTCCGTTCAGGCGGAAGCTGCCTGCTACATACGAACTGCCACTTGGGATGTTATCTGTCAATGTGACGTTCGCCGCAACATTCCCTCCGTTATTTACCTGAAGCGTGTACGTTACCGTGTCACCCACCGTAGCATTGGTAGTACTCCCCGACTTCACAATGGACAGGTTCGGTGAATATACAGGAAGTGTGGAGTTGTTGGAGGGAATTACTCCTGTTATGGTCGGACCTCCTGCCACACTCTGAAACGTAAAAGCCGCATTGGCCGAATTCACAAGCTGCAGAATGCTTGCATCCTGTCCGATAAGCGCCCGGTAGGTTACAACAATACTGCTGGACAGGTTTAATGAACCCAGCGGAACGCCTGCGGTTATATCCAGTGTTGGACGAGATACACCTGCAACTGTGACGCTCCCTGGAATAAAAGTAAGTCCTGCAGGCAATGAGTCCGATAGCACCACACTGGCGGCACTGGCCGTACCTGCATTGGCAACGGTAACCGTATAGAGAATGCTATCCCCTGCTACCGCACCGGTGGCCGTTGATCCCTTCGATACGGTAATTCTTGGTGCGTTAATATCGACCTGAATGGCATTGCCGTTGACGATGTATGCATCTCCCGATGTTGTTAATGTCAACACGGCTGAAGATTGATTGTTAATCAGTCTGGCTGACACATCCACATTGGTTATGTCCCAGCCTTGTCGTCCGCCAGAAATGTTGGAGCCTGGTGCACCGTTGATCTGGTTCCGGGTTCCGAAGGTTCCTGTCGTGTTAAGTGCTCCGGTGTCTCCGTTGATTTGGGAAGCGAAAAAGTTGGCAGCCAGGTTGTTTGGTCCCGACAAGGCAACCGAAGTCGCCGACGTTGGTCCAAATAACGCCTGGTCTCCGGTCCGGTTTGCATCACCCTCCTGCGCACTGAACAGCGCTCTTCCCCCGAGCGTACCAGAGATCGGAGTCGCAAATCCTGTCAGTGTGGTAACTACCGGTGCGGAAGTCGATTGGACAAGCACGCCACCAGCCCGGAGTGACATGTTACGAAAAGGCAGGGCCGGATTTTGATAAATGACGCCTAGTGTCCAGCCTGCATGGTTGGCCGTGGCATCATTGTTAATAACGATCGTTCCTACGACTGCTCCGGTGATATATGTACCGGCTCCTCCACTTTGGACAAGCGACGTAACATTCGCAGAACGTACATAACCTGAGGCGCCGTTCCCCAGATCGAATTGATTGTATGTTGCCGGGTCAGGAGTAACGCTGGATGTCCCTGCAGGGGTGATAAACGTGACCGGATTGTTGATGGCTGCGCTCAGGTTCACATTACCATTTATATAGCTTCCGCCCCAGATCAACTCTGCGTATAGAACAGTACTCCCTGCAGGAAGGACGAGTATTGCAGCTGAGCTGTTACTCTGATACAAGCTTGTTGTACCTGCTGGATATGTCCCATAAGTCAAAGCCGTATTGGTCGTTGTGAATGCCCCAATACTGTCCTGTGTTCCTGGTACCCCTGCCGTTTCAGAACGACTCAAACCAAGTGTATTGCCTGTAAACGTAATTGCTCCCGTAGCGTTGACGGTTGAACGAACGACAAGAGGAATGGAGATCACCTCCTTCATCAAGGATTGTAATCATACTATGAGAACGGAGCCTTGTATCAGTCTATGAGGTTCATTTCCGGAATTTGTTTGTCCCTGTGAAAAGTTTCTGCTTAGGTTCTACGTTTATGTCACTTTGTTTTCACCCATTTAATTAACATTTGCGTTTTGCACAATCTGTTTTATAATCAACTAATACGAGAGTCATTCTGTCGTACCATTATGATGCAGTCAGCGGTGATATATGAAGAGTTTGTCAACACATAACAGTCATATCCCAACAGAATATGAATTCAAGCATTCCAAATGGATTAAAAAAATGCTCCATGCATACTGGGTTGTCGTAATCACACATTTCGTCGTTCAGATCGGCTGTTTCCTCTTTCTGGACTATGATCGTACTCCTGAGGATTTCATCATTTATGTTTTATTTTGGCCCACAGCCTCAAGTATTGCTTCCATTATGATTGCCAGCTGGGTCGACCGGCGCTTCAGCAGTTATTCCTTTTATGCCATGTCGGCCGCCAGTACTGTCGTTGCCTGGACGATCATTCATGTCAATTATGACATTCGAATTATTCAAGCGATCAGCCTGCTGCCCATCTTTACGTCGGTTTTGTTTTTTAGCAGAAAACGGGTCTGGACCGCATGTTTGATGCAAACAACAGGTTATGTTTTGGTTCTGTTTGATTCAGGCTATCGTTCCTATTTGACTTCCTTTGACATGGTCTCCATCCCAGCCTTTCTCATTGTCGGTACATATGTAGCTCAGGTCATTGTCACAAGTGGTGTTGAGGTATTGGATGATCTCAAGGACAGCATGCTGGCCAAGCAGGAACTGATTGTACGAAATGCCATTATGACCAAGCAGTCCAAAACCGATGGGCTTACCAATCTGTATAACCAGAGCTCATTCAAAGACTATTACGATAAAGCATATGAGTATGCCAAGAGCGGTATGAGCCTTCATTTGGCTCTCATTGATATTGATGATTTCAAATCAATTAATGACACCTATGGACATCGGGTGGGCGATATCATTCTGGAGAAAGTTTCCCATGTCATTCAGGAGAACATCACTTCAAGCGATATTGCAGCCCGTTATGGCGGTGAGGAATTCGCATTGCTTATGTTTGAACAGTCCTTCGATCAGGCTTACGCTCTCGTGGAACAGATTCGTCAGAAAATAGCCCTGATGGGCCATTTGGAACTGGAGGGGAATTCCATCACCGTCAGTGTGGGACTCAAAGGTTTCAATGCCCGGCTAACCAAAGAAAAGCTGTTTGAAGAGGTGGATGCCTGTCTATACGCTGCCAAACGGACGGGTAAAAACAAAACCGTGACTTCCCTTGACCTTGTTGAGGTTTAGTAAATAGTAGAGACATCAAAAAAGTTGTACCGCAAACCGAATTCGGTTGTGCAGTACAACTTTTTTTATATCTAGAATATTCGTCTTACTCGGCCCATTCCCAGCGATGGGCATATTGCTCCAACTTGGGATGAAGCGTACCCGGCTGGCCATCAATAAGCAGACGAAGTTTCGTAATCCAGTCCTTGAACGAGTCGAACGATGCAAACAGATTCGCCATTTCAGAGGTGAGGTACAGAAAATGAGGCGCCGGGTATTCAGAAGTCAGATGACGCAGAGCCGAATCCATTGGTGTGTACTTCTTCCTCTTGCCTTCCAGTCCCTCCACCTTAATGCGGAACTCCGTATGATCTCGCTTCCACTCATGCAAGCGGTCCTCTCTCTTATAATACGGCTGTACCCCATCCTTGCTCATGCGCTTGACCGTGTTCTCATGCAGCGGATAAAGTACCAACTGTGTAAATGCGCGCGTATCTGAAGTGACTGCTGCATGTTGAAGTTGTTCATCGGTCACATGCTCGAATGAATCGTAGAAAATCAGTGTACCTTTCCGGCTTGCTGCAGGCGGTTCGTAACCGTACGGAACCGATGTATAATTTCCAGACATGATATTCCTCCAGTCCGTTATAAATGCTTATTTGTTTTGGGTATCCGGCTCATCCTGATCCTTGTTCAAATCCACATAGAATGTCATTTTATTCTTGCCCGAACGCTTCGATTCATACAAGGCTTCATCAGCCATACGGATAATTTCACTCGGATTGCCGCTGTTTGTCGGATACTCGGCACCACCGATACTACATCCAATGTGGATCCGCTCATATTCAATAATAAATGGTTTATTCAAGCTCAGGATAATCTCATCCGCATATGCTTGCGCCTCTTCTTTTGGATTAGCCCCAATGGAACGAAGTACAATGAGAAATTCATCGCCGCCCAAACGAACCGTAATTCCCTTGTCGTGACTTAGGGCCATCAAACGCTGCGCCACTTTTTGAAGCAGGACGTCTCCGGTTTGGTGTCCAAGGGTATCATTCACACTTTTGAATCCATCCAAATCCAGATAGAGGAAAGTCAAAGTATGATCCGTACTCTCCGTTTCAAGTGATTCCTCCAGATACACTTCGAGCGCTGTCCGGTTCGGCAAACCTGTCAGTTGGTCGTAATGGGCCAAATTCTGCATGAAAACAAGTTCCGAATCTTTATTGGTAAGCGCGGTTAGCATGCCCCTGAGTGAGCGGGACAACACTTCAATTTCCTTAATCCCCTTGTTCTCGGGAATCTGTACCTGATCACCTGCACGAAGTTGGTCTGCCACTTTGGTTAATCGTGTGATTGGCGATGAGATTAGGCGAGAAACCAGCCATCCAATGAGGGCAAACAATACGGTAACGGCAAGCCCAGCCCAAACGTTAAACCATAACATGTCGGATACGGAAGCAAAAGCCGTTGATTTGAGCTGGCGAACGACAACAGTCCAGCCAAGACCCGGATAATCCAGATGACCCTGGCTGTATGCGAGTCCGGTAACATATTCCTTTCCGTCAGCCCACTTCTCTATGGACCAGCTGGTCTTGTTGATCTCCGCTGTTTCCATTCCCGACAACTTCAAAGGTTTTCCAACCCATTCGTCAGGACCAAGCAGCACCGTATGCTCTCTCTTGCTCACAATGAACAATTCAATGTCCTTCTCCCGGTATTTCAAAGGCTCCAGAACGCCTTTCTCCACTTCTTTGGCCCATTCCCAGCTTAAATGCGCAGCCAGTACGCCTGCAACCTCACCATTTTTATATTTCAAAGGAAAGCTGATATCGACAAATTGCAGTGGTTCTCCTGTTGGATTCGGAAGCAGCTTGGCCAGAAGCACTGCATTATGTACGTCTCCGATAAACTTACCCTTGATTCCTTCCTGATACACAGGCCGTTCAGATAAATCTTCACCGCGCAATATACCGTCCGTTGAGGCTAACACTTTTCCTTTCGGATCCATGAATCCAACCCAGGAGAATGAGGGAAAGCTATTTTGTAGCTGATCCAACAGCATCTGGATATCAGCAGGTTCGAAGCGATCTTCAAGTGCAGCCATCTGGCCAAGAAGATCCAGTTCCCCTGAACGCGCCCACATGAAGCGATCCAGCTTGTCTGTTGTTTGAGAAGCCGTGCCGGTCAGTGAATGACCGATCTCGGTTTCAACAGCAACCGCTGATTTTTGACTGAAAATATAACCGATCGTTAATGTCACCAGCAAAGACAATATAGCGAAGGTCACGGTAAGTATGGTTCTGAGTTTGTAAGACATGTTGGCCTCCAATAATCGGTGAAACCATCCTGCTTCTTTAACACGAAACATGCTGTAAAGGGCACACGCGATGTCACCTATTCGTTTTCATCTTTATCGGAAATAATGACTTGTTTTATTATACATGCCTTGTGCATAATACGATTCCATTTGCTCCGTCAAAAATAACCGTGTTTCTTCCATTCAAAGAATAGTCACGATTCTGTATATACATACTTGGGTTATGAATATAGAGAGCAAGCATATCATCCTATGATGAAATGATGATTCAGCATGTTTGTCGAACAGAGAGAACTTCAACTAGAAATTGGGGGTGTAATATTGAGCCTGCTTCATCTTGCTGTGATTTTCCCTTTCGCCATGGGGATTTTACTTACGATGCTGAACCGCTTCTTCCGTAGAATACATATGGGGTGGCCGGTTCTTATTGTTCCGGCGGTGTTGTTCGGTTATTTTGCAAGCCTCATTCCTGCCGTGTCTCAGCGGAATATGGTCTCCGGTTATGTGCCCTGGATTCCGTCTCTGGACATTGGATTTAATCTATATCTGGATGGCTTAAGTCTGCTGTTAACACTACTTATTACCGGGATCGGGGTCCTGGTGGTGTTTTACTCCATTTACTACATGGACAAAAAAGAGGATTTGAACCGTTTCTACCTGTATTTGCTCATGTTTATGGGGGCCATGCTGGGCGTTGTACTGTCCGATAACATGATTGTATTGTACGGATTCTGGGAACTGACAAGTATCACGTCTTTCTTGCTGATCGCGTTTCATTACAAACGCAAAGCTTCCACTTCAGGCGCACAAAAGTCGTTTTTGATTACCGTATTTGGCGGGTTCGCCATGTTAGCGGGATTCATGATGATGTACTTGATGACTGGAACGTTTAGTATCCGTGCAACCATTACGGAATGGGGACAGATTCAGGATAGTGCATTATTTTTGCCTGCACTGGTGCTGATCCTGATCGGGGCATTTACCAAATCCGCGCAGTTTCCCTTCCACATCTGGCTGCCGGATGCGATGGAAGCTCCAACACCCGTCAGTGCATATCTGCATTCGGCCACAATGGTTAAGGCTGGCTTGTACGTTATAGCCCGCTTCACGCCCATCTTTGGGGGAGAGGGAACCTGGTTTTGGCTGGTCACTGGCGTAGGCCTCCTGACCTTATGTTATGGATCATTCCTTGCTGTGAAAAAGAACGACCTGAAAGCCATTCTCGCATATTCCACGATCTCACAGCTTGGATTAATCATGTCCCTGCTTGGCATCGGCTCCGCAGCACTCTACTTCGGTTATGGCGAGTCTTCTGCCGTCTATACAGTTGCAATTACAGCTGCCCTGCTTCATCTTTTCAATCACGCAACCTTCAAGGCAGCACTATTTATGGTCGTCGGTATTGTCGATCATGAAACAGGGACACGCGATATTCGCAAGCTCGGAGGACTGGCTTCCTTTATGCCTGTCACGTTCACTGTAGCGCTAGTGGGCGCACTTGCCATGGCGGGTATTCCGCCTTTCAACGGTTTCTTGAGTAAAGAGCTGTTCTTCCAAGCCATGGTTGAAGTGACACATCTGCGTATCTTCGGACTTGGTTCGTGGAGCATCCTATTGCCTGTACTCGCTTGGCTCGCCAGTGTATTTACTTTAATCTATGCGCTGATCATCGTGTTCAAAACGTTCCTCGGTAACCGCCGCACGGAGCTTCCGGCGGAGAAGCTGCATGAAGCTCCGGTTGGCATGCTGATTCCTCCGGTAATCCTCGGTGTACTTGTCATTACATTCGGACTTTTCCCGGATCTGCTGGCTGGATCGCTTATTGAGCCGGCGATGGCCTCCGTGCTTCCAGCGCTGCTGGACGGAAACGAGCATTTTGATGTTCACTTCTCCTTATGGCACGGAATAACACCGGAATTAATCATGACCATCGGTGTCATCATTCTTGGTATCACGTTGTATAAACTGTTACCTCGCTGGAGAAATGTGTATGAACATTACCCGCAGGGCCTGACCATTAACAATATGTATCATGTCATTCTGGATAATGTGCAGCATTATGCTCGCAAATGGACAGAAGCTTACATGAACGGATCAGTCCGCAATTACCTGGTGTACATCTTCTCGTTCACCGTTGCACTGCTTGTATATGCCTTTTTCCGCTCCGGCGAGAATATTACCTGGAATTTCAAAGGGCATGCTCCCTTCTCATTCTATGAAGCGGTGCTGCTTGTCGCCCTGATTGCTGCTGCAGTCTCCATTCCTTTTGCGAAAAACAGACTCTCTGCGGTCATTATGACTGGTGCTGTCGGGTACCTGGTTACGCTGTTATTTGTATTGTTCCGTGCACCCGATCTGGCATTAACCCAGATGATTGTGGAGACCGTGTCGGTTGCGCTGTTCCTGCTGTGCTTCTACCATCTGCCTGAACTTCAACGCGGACGGTCCAGCCGCAGGTATCTGAGCGTAAACATGATTGTCGCTATTGCGGTGGGCATCGTCATGACCTTCGTAGCCCTTGCCGCAAGCGGAACAGCTTCCCTGGAGAGCATCTCCACTTTCTTCATTCAGGAGAGCTATAACCTTGCAGGCGGCAAAAACGTGGTTAATGTGCTGCTCGTAGACTTCCGCGGCTTTGATACAATTCTGGAAATCATGGTGCTGGGGGTAGCCTCACTATCCATCTATTCCATGATCAATCTGAACCTGGAAGCCAAGGATCTCGGAGCGCGATTGAAGTTCCGTAAAAAAGAAGAAAGCAAAGATGACGATAATCTGGATGACGAAGCGGATAATACGAAAAAATATGGAAACCAGGAACAAAGCTCCTCCACTTGGGATACCGTTCCCTTACAGAGTAACGATGTGCTGCTGCAAACGACAACCAAAGTAGTCGTCTTTATCATTCTGACGTTTGCGCTGCATTTGTTCTTCGCAGGACATCATAATCCGGGCGGCGGTTTCATCGGAGGATTGGTCACGGCTGCTGCACTGGTCTTGATTGCTCTTGCATTCAGTACGGATACGGTACGCAAGGCGCTGCCGATCGATTTTCGTACGTTGACGGCTGTCGGATTGGCCATTGCCCTCTTGACGGGCGCCGGTTCCTTCTTATTCGGGGTTCCCTTCCTCAGCCAGACCTTCGGTTATTTCGAACTTCCTTTGCTGGGAGAGACCGAGCTTGCTACTGCGATGCTGTTCGACCTCGGCGTGTATATCGCTGTCCTTGGCGTCACCATGACCATCATTCTACAGATCGGGGAGGATCGCTGATATGGAAATATTGATGTGCGTTGCCGTTGGCATACTGTTTGCCGTCGCCGTCTTTTTAATCTTGTCACGGAGCCTGCTCCGTATTGTGTTAGGCATGTCCATCCTCACCCATGGGGTGCACCTGCTGCTGATTACGATGTCACGGCTTAAAACGGGTGCTCCTCCTCTACTCGGGGAAAAGGCGGAAAGCTATGTTGATCCGCTGCCACAGGCGCTGATTTTGACTTCCATTGTCATTAATTTCGGGCTAACCGCTTTCTTCTTTGTTCTGTCCTACCGATCTTATCTAAAATTGAGAACGGACGACATGGAAGAAGTAAGGGGGCGTCCATATGAATAATCTTGTGGTTCTACCTTTGCTGCTGCCGCTAATAACAGGTGTTATAACCATTCTGTTTTTCCGTAAAGTCCGTATACAGCGCATAGTCAGTGTCATTGGGACACTATTGACCGCTGCTGCATCAACCGTATTAATTACACAGGTGGCGAGTTCCGGCGTACAGACCCTTAATATGGGCGGTTGGGCCCCGCCATACGGTATCGTTCTTGTTGCTGATATGGTATCTGCCCTGCTCGTTGTGGCTGCTTCCATCATTGCTCTGGCATGTTTGCTGTATGCTTTTCGAAGCATAAACCAAGAGCGGGAAGAACATCATTTTTACGTCTTCTTTCATTTTCTGATTGCAGGCGTGAACGGTTCTTTTCTGACAGGTGACCTGTTCAACCTCTTTGTCTGCTTTGAACTGATGCTGATTTCTTCCTATGCACTTATCGTACTGGGAGGAACGGAAAGACAACTCCGAGAGACGATCAAATATGTCTTGATTAACATCGTGTCATCCGCATTGTTTGTTGCCTCTATTGGCTTCCTCTATTCGATAACAGGCACGCTGAATATGGCGGACTTGTCCAATCGGATTGCCGAAGTGGGTCAGAGTGGTGTAATTACACTGATTGCTGTCCTGTTTCTCATTGTGTTCAGCATCAAGGCCGGCCTATTCCTTTTCTTCTGGCTGTCCGGCTCCTATGCAGCTCCCCCTGCCGTGGTAACGGCTTTGTTCGCCGGATTGCTGACCAAAGTAGGGCTGTATGCGATTGTGCGCACATTCACGCTCATTTTTTATCATGATCCGGATTTCTTCAATGCTCTCATCGGCTGGATGGCTGGCGCAACCATGATTCTCGGGGTTATTGGCGCCATCTCCTATCGTGACGTGAACAAAATTTTGGTCTATAACGTGGTTGCAGGTGTCGGGTTTGTGGCCTTCGGCATGGCCGCTGCAAGTCGTCAGGCTCTGGAAGGGCTGCTCTTCTACATGCTGCATGACATGTTGATCAAAACGCTGCTCTTTTTGCTGGGAGGTGCCTTGATCGCCGTTGCGGGTACATCCAAACTTGAAAACATGGGTGGATTGCTCCATCGTTATCCGCTGCTTGGATGGATGTTCTTCATCAGTGCACTTGCACTGGCCGGTATTCCTCCATTCAGTGGTTTCCCGGGTAAGCTGCTGCTCTTCGAGGGTGGCTTGCAGGCCGGCCTTTACGGTCTTACGGGAATTGCGGTACTCTCCAGCCTGCTGATGCTCTACTCGGTCCTCCGTATTTTCATTCAGGCCTTCTGGGGCGAACCGCCAGCAGGTATCGTTAGACGGCCTTACGCGGTAAACGGACTCTTAATCCCTGCCGGCATCCTGTTCATATTTATTATCGTCATGGGCTTGGGGGCTGAAGGAATGTTTCAGCTAACCTCCCGCGCAGGCGACATTCTACTGCATCCCAATCTTTATATTGATGCAGTATTGAAGGAGTAGATGCTTATGGCCTTTCAGATCATACTGAATCTGATCATTGCCTTTGTATGGATGTTTCTGAACAATGCCTGGAATGGCGTTGGTTTTCTTATTGGTTACCTGCTCGGTCTACTGTTAATCGGAAGTATGCGGCGGTTCTTCCCCCAACGCTTCTATATCGTTCGAGTCTGGGCCATCATGAAGCTGCTCTACCTGCTGTTCAAGGAATTAATACGAGCGAGTATTGAGGTTATACGCCAGATCATCAAGCCCAGGCTTGAAATTCGTCCTGGCATTTTTACCTACCGGACTCAATTGTCTTCCGACTGGGAGGTTACCTTTTTATGCCTCCTCATCTCGCTCACACCGGGATCGTTACCACTTGAGATATCTGGGAATCAACGGAAGCTGTTCATTCATGCACTGGATATCAAGGATGAACAAAAAATGAGGGATGATATCAAAAATACGTTTGAAAAAGCCATTATGGAGGTGACGCGATAATGCTATCCTCAATGTTGTTTATATCCCTGCTTGTACTGTCCTTGGCCATCCTGGGTTGCTTGTACCGTGTGCTGCGCGGTCCTTCCATGGCTGACCGGATTACAGCTCTGGATACCATCGGCATTAACGTCATCGCCATTGTGGCTGTGCTGTCCATGATGCTTCACACGCAGGCCTATCTGGATATCATTCTGCTGATTGGTATTCTTGCTTTTCTCAGTACAGTCGCATTCGCACGATATATTGAACGGGGGGCGGTGTTCAAAAATGAAGGAGATCGTTAATGGAACCGCTGAAATTGCTATCGGTCTGATTGTTCTGTGCGGAGCTTTACTGAGTGCACTTAGCGCCTTTGGACTGATACGATTACCAGATGTTTACCTGCGTGCGCATGCCGCGACTAAAAGTACAACACTCGGTGTGTTTTGCGTACTCATCGGAACATTTTTCTTCTTCTGGTACTTCGATAACTACATTAGTGCACGCGTACTTCTTGGCATTGTGTTTGTCTTTATTACCGCTCCGGTTGCCGGGCATCTGAATGCACGCGCAGCATATCGGACAGACGTTCCACTCTGGGAGCAGAGTGTACAGGATGAACTTGAACCGCTGCTCAAAGGTAAAAAAGTCAACCATGAGGCCAAGGATATGATGGAATGATGAAGGTCCCCTTTTTCCATATTTGAAAAATCATAAACAACCCCGCAGCATACGCACCAGAGGCGTGTAGCTACGGGGTTATTTTTCATGTTCAGTGACGCGTTTTTTTTATAAAAACCTGTCCAGCCAATCATACGCCTTGGCGCCACTGATTTCGTGCCCGCCTGTGAAGAAGTCTGCACCCAGAACATCTTGTGCACCCTCTTGTGCATAGATCTCCTGCAACCTTGCGAACGTTTCCCTTGCCGCAGCCTGTGGAAACACCCGATCCTCACTTCCTGCTTCAATGAATAATGGTCTTGGCACTATCAGTCCGATAATATCCGGCAACTCCGCTTCCCGCAAGATGCCTGGAATGTAATTATCAAGACAGTGGTTCCGGTCCAGAATACTTGCTTGAAAGGTGCTGGCATATCCGCTGATGACCGTGGCCCGGAATCTGGCATCCAGCGCAGCAGTAAAGGCAGCAACAAGCCCTCCACCCGAGATGCCCATGATTCCAATCCTCTCTGCATCAACTTCAGGGCGGGTAGACAAATAATCGAGTACCCTCATCGTCTCGTAGACACGATGTCCGGCCAGTGTCTGTCCGGCCATGAGCAGATGGGCTGCAATCTTCGTGCAGGAGCTAATTCCTGGCGGTTCATCCTTATCCTCATCCAGTCTTCGATCACCGAATCCGAGCAATTCTGGAGCGGCAACCATGAACCCTCGCTGCACCAGGGATACGGCAAAATCCTTATGCAGTCCCGGTGCGGCGGTTCGAGGTGAGCCGTCAGGCTCCATGCCGCTTATCTCCCGGCTCCCATAACCATGGCCATGACAGGCAATCATGGCAGGAACAGGTGTATTTGTGTTACTTAACTCATTAGGAATCAATATGTATATTGGCATTCGCAATCCTGCATAGGTCGTTATTTCCACGCGTTCTCTTACGTAACCATCGCAGGCAATACGCTCCAGCACGACAGCTTGCAGCTCTGCATCCTCAACCGGGAAACCACCAAGTCGTTCACGTATTCCCGAACGCAGCTGTTCACTCCACTGTTCCAGAGGCTGTCCTGCCTGATATGCATAACGTCCGCGCTCAGTCGTTTGTTGTTGCAGATATGATTCAATCGCAGTCATTAATGGTATACCTCCTTGTTCATTCGCTGCATCAATCCATATGAAATAAAACATAATTGATGAACTAAACGGATCAAATCCGTACTATTTTCCAGTACATTATAGTGCAAGCCCATGGCCTATGAATTTAATATTCATGCCGCATTAACCCAAAACCCTGCTATTTTTATGAAAAAAGAGACATCCCCTATCCTGCAAAGCAGACTTCAGGAATCTCCCTTTATCATATGGTGACTACCTTATAGGAACATTTTGCACACTTGGTAATCAGACCATGTTCATCAAGCGTTATGTTTTTTGTCCTGGGAGCCACCAATTCCATTTCCCCATCAGCTTCATTAGTGCTGGCACGAGCAGCAAACGAATGACTGTGACATCAATGAGCACCGCAGCAGTAATGCCAACGCCAAGCTGCTTCACTCCTTCCACATCTCCAAAGGCAAAAGGTATAGTCACAGCAAGCAGAATGGCTGCAGCCGATGTAATCAGTCGACCCGTTGATGCGAGTCCCTGCATGACCGCCTGGTCACTATCTCCTGTCAGACGATACATCTCCTGTATCCGGCTGAGCATAAATACGCCATAGTCCATTGAAATGCCGAAGACAAGTCCAGCGATAAACACCGGAATCATGATGGCAATCGCCGAGGGCTCCATCCCCAGATGCCCCTGATTGAAGACCAGCACCAAGACTCCAAACGAAGCTGTCAGGCTGAGTATATTCATCAGTATTGCTTTGATTGGAATCAGCAGCGAACGAAATGCCATCAGCAGTACAATGTAATTAGATACGATTACGAAAACCAGCACCTTGGGCATCTGTCCCAAAATTTCCTGCATAATCTCAACTTGGGAAGCAGCTTCTCCGCCATAACGAATAGGTATCCCCTGAGCGCCTTGTTGCGCGTCCCGTTCATTCATCATGTTCAACCAGTTTGCAGCTTGTTCTGATCCTGGTGCTCCCTTGATGGTCGCCACCAGACGAATAGCATCCTCAGATACGTATGAGGAGAGAAGCGAATCGTGCAAGATCAGCTCGCTGCTCGCGCCTCCAATCTGCGAGGTTCTGTTCTGTCCTGGCCTGTACTTCTGATCCATTCCCCAGACAGATTCAATCTGAAGAACATTCTCATCCTTTTGCAATTCCCTTACCTTTCGAAGTGCCGTATTCCAGTGTAATGGGGTTAGCCTCTCTCCCGTTCCTCCGATGAGGATGTCAACGGAAGCGATGTCCTTTTGAGCGAAAACCTGCTGCATCCTCTCTGCTGCTTGTCTGGATTCAATGGTTGCGGGCAATGAGGTTGCGTCCGGAATCGCCATCTCCAACTGCCTAACCGGAAGCACGCAGAACAGCAGAATACCTGTACCCAACAAGGTCATCCGTATCGGTCGTTTCATCACTGTGCCAAACCATCGAAGCCATATGGAGGGCTTACGCAGCGGCGTACGATTTGAAAATTGCTTTTTTCGTTTAAAGATCCTCTGGGCATAGAGGGTAAGAATGGCTGGCAGCAAGGTCACATTGATTAACACAGATATCATCAGCACCGTCATGGCACCAAGCGAGACACTCAGAAACATGGGAAGTCTGATCCAGACGAGCGACAACAGACCAAGCAGCACACAAGCGGCAGAAAACAAAACAGCCCTTCCGGCTGTACGCAGTGTCCTCTGGATAATCTCATACGAACCATGCCCATGATCATGCGGAGACAACTGCATCTCATCCCTGAATCTGCTTAGAATGATGAGCGCAAAATCGATGCTTAACGCCATTCCCACCATCGGTATGACATTAATGACGAAATTCGAAAGTTCCACGTAATGCCCCATAAGAGAGGTCAAACCCATGGCTGTGACCACACCGACGATCCCCATAAATACCGCAACAAGAGCTGCATATAAACCTCGAAAAGCAAAACACAGAATAACCAGGGCAATGGGTAAGCCAACGATTTCCGCACGCTCCAGATCCCGAAAGCTCAATTGATTCACATCCTGCTGAACTACGGGCTTGCCGGTTAAACGAATCTTTCCTTGATCACCTGCTGTATTCAGAGAACGAAGCTGCTCGGTGGGAGCATTCATCCGGTGCGCCGGTACATCAAAATCCAGGAGTGCATATGCCGTGCCATCCCGCATCATTGCGCTTCTTCCAGCCTCAAGCGGAGATATTATGGTTGTAATATGAGGCAGCGTGGCTACCTCCTGTAAATGTCTGTTGACCCAATTCCGAAATTCTGCTTGAGAGGTGCCTGTGTGCTTTTCATAAACGACAATAATCGGATCATCCGGAATTCCGAAGTCTTGCTTGAGAATACGTTCAATATGCTGTGCATCTCCATGAATCCGTATCAACCCATGATCCTGAAGAACACCGGGCAGATTCCATGCCCATACGGCGGATACCCCGATAATAAAAACCCAGCTGATCATGATGAACCGTGGATATCGGCCTATGAGGTAAGCAAGGCTGCGATAACCCATATCCAAGCTCCTCTTCTATCAGATTGGCATTTCATTCTTCATTTATGATGGCTAGCAGAGCCTACAATACAATCAAGTAACACACTAGAATAGTACAAGTCTATTCAACCCAGAATGAGTTTATGTTCAGCAAACAAGGAAAGACGGACAAGACCTACACGTTCGCACAGGTTGTCCGTCTTGATTAATCGATTTAGATAACTAACATGAGGATTTTATATGAAAAGCTGAAAAGTAAATGACCAATTGGATGACCTTATACAGGCCGAACTACCGTAAATCGCTCACCAAGTTTAGCGTAATCATTGCCCGCAAGCCGGCTTACGGGTTTAAGGTGATCCATCAAAATGTAGTGATGAACGGGGTCATACACTTTTTCATTAAAGTGATACTGTACGATGCGAACGAGAAGCAGATCCGTTACAGGTTTTCCTTCGTCATTAGACACCGGAATATGCTGATACAGACGACATTCCATGCGAATCAGTGCTTCCTGTATTCCGGGCACCGCCACAACTGAACTTGGTACCGTCGTCAGGCTAGTTCGCTCCAGCTCGCTCTCATGCGGCTCAAGGAGTGCTGCTGTCTCGTTCATTTCGTTAACGATTGATTCGTCGCAGATATGTACGACAAGCTCTTGCCCTGTAATCGCATTGCGGGCGGTATCTTTCATCACTCCATCCTTACGGTTAATGGAAATGGACAACAACGGCGGATCGGAGCTAACGACATTAAAGAAACTGAACGGAGCTGCATTCACGACGCTGCCGTCCTCTGAAATGGTTGTGACAAAAGCAATCGGTCGCGGAACTACCGAACCACTCATCAATTTATAATTATCCCTGCTCGTCAGATCATTTGGATTCAATGTATACATCATAGACCTATCCCCCTTCTTAATCGGGAACGGATGGTTCCCATACGGACACTGTTACTTCGTAAGTATATATCGGGTTATACTAAAAAAACAAAAAACTCCCTGATGCCCATGGACACCAGAGAGTTGTACGATGACTTGCAGCACATATCATGTGCCATTTCATTTATTTAACAATGCTTTTCTGAATATCTTCCAGAATTATAGTGTTTGCTTGCACTCCGCTATACAACCAGCTGCTCGTGCTCTCAAACTCGTATACTTCTCCATTTTTCACAGCAGGAATACTTTGCCACACTGCGTCTTTCAACGCTTCTGCCCCTGTTCCCTTATCACTGTTAACCAGGAAGAGATAGTCAGCATTCATATCTGCGATTCTTTCCAACGAAACCTCGGACCAGTTCCCTGTTGCTTTTGCCGATATTTCCTTCACAACTTCAGGCTGCAGCAGCCCGAGTTCATTGTACATGACTTCACCACTGGAGACATTGTTACTAACAACATAAAACTTGTTATTGAAGAGCCAGAGTGCCGCTGCAGTTTTTGTACCACCTGTTGCGGCAGCAACCTTTTCCTTAATTTCTTTTGCTTTTGCATCATAATCGTCAAGCGCTTTTTGAGCTTCATCTGATTTGTTCAACAGCTCGCCTATTTTCAAAAGAGCCTGACGCCAATCCTTGTTCACATCATCACCGAGTACATAAGTTGGGGCAATTTTATTGTATTGTTCGTACTTCTCCCCTTCTACTGTACTTTCTGAACCCATAATGATCAGGTCCGGCGAGAAGCTGGCAACAGCCTCAAAAGGAAGTTCACTTGCAATTGTAGGGACTCCATTCAGAGTTTCTTGAAGATAATCCTGCACACTGCTGCCATCATGGGCTGACCACTGAGCAGCAGGCTTCACGCCAAGTGTTACCAGATGATCTTCCAGATAAGATGCAATGACACGCTGCGGATTAGCCGGGATCGTTACATCATGACCCTGAGCATCTTTTACTGTGCGTTCTGTTGGAGCTTCTGTCTGTATCTCAGTCTCCGTTGTAGTATTTGTCTCTCCTGCTGCAGTTCCATTATCTGCGGATTTCGTTCCGCATGCAGCCAGCCACAATGACATGACCATAATCGCGATTAGCAGCATGATTCCTTTTTTATTACTCTTCAACACGTGATTATCCCCTTTCATGATGAACATCTCAATATGAGCTGGTATGGCAATTTTAAAAGAGCTCTATACCCTTCCGTATATCAACCCTGTATGTACTTGTCCATTTCCATTGACAATGATAATTGTTATCAACTGAGTTGTCAATCCGGTTTTTCCTTTACCACGTTCGATAGCTCGTGATCCATTCACCTTTGGGCGAACGCCGCCATATGATGTTTTCAGAATACGACGACAGGAAGGATGTTCGTAGATGGATTACATCAATCATACCTATGCAGGTTACGGTGGTGAAGACCGCTCTGTACAGTTTCCTCCATTATTCCCGGGTGGCAGCCAGGGAGGGCAGCCCATCCAAGGAATTCCCGGAGGACAGGGATCTTTTCCCCCATACTTTCCAGGTGGAAGCATCGGCGGACAGCCACCGTTCTTTCCAGGAGGCGGTCAAGGTACGGTTCCAGGCGTTCCCGCACAGTTGTCGCAAGGCAATCTGCCTACCCTGTTAAGCGCCTATCCACGTCCGGTTGGGCAGCCACCAGCGGAGATGGTATTTCTCTACAATCTGATCAAAAGCAGCCCCGGGCTTCTGCCGTTGTTTATCCAGCAGCAACCACAGAATTTGACCCAGGCTTTGCAATTCGCCCAAACAGGCGTAGCTGCCCCAAGGGATCAGAATCAGCGTGTACTGCAGAACTTTTGTTACAACCGTTGGTCCCTTGTATTCACCTACAATGACGTTTTTCTCATGTGGCCTGTCACTAATATCTTTGGTTTTGTCATCGGTTACTTCTATCCGTTCCTGACCCCTGGCATTTTGCTCAATACGCAAATCTTGTTCGCTCTTTGCTAACACACAAGCGCCCCACCCGAAGTTTAGACCTTCGAATGGGGCGCTTAGATATTTATATAGGATTAACGGGTCTGCTGACGGTGCCCACGCTTACCGACCATAACCAGATAGAGCAGTAAAGCCCCAAGGTCGGCACATGCGATAACGATCCCCATTGGCACCGCGGTTCCCTCTCCTCCCAAGCCTACGAGCGGAGCTACAATCCCGCCAAACAGGAATGTCATGACCCCTATAAGTGCAGAGGCACTGCCAGCTGACTTCTCCTGGTTGGCCATGGCCAGCGCGAAGGAAGCCGTGTTGACGAGACCCACACTGGAAACGACAAGAAATAACGGAACCAGGATGGAGAACAGATTTCCTCCCAATAGGATCGCAATGAGCAGAGATGTGCCTCCCACAGCTGCCGCAACGAGGCCAGCTATGAGCAAACGCGTTTCGGACACTTTACCCGCCAATCTCCCGGCAATCTGGCTTGCCAGAATGATTCCGAGTCCATTAACGGCAAAGCAGATACTGAACATTTGCGGAGAGACGCCGTAAATCTTTTGCAGTACAAATGGGGAACCCGATATATACGCGAACATTCCCGCTGCCACAAATCCTTGAGTCAATGCATAGCCCATGAACAGACGGTCGGCTGCGATTTGCCGGAATGTGACCAAGGTCTGCTTCAACCCTCCGCTGGATCGTCGTTCGGACGGCAGGGTCTCTCCAAGTCCAAATATAACGGCCAGTAACGTAAGCACCCCAATAATACTCAATAAGATAAAGACACCACGCCAGGAAGTATAAGCGAGCAGCTGCCCACCGATAATCGGTGCTGCGATAGGCGCTACCCCGTTAATAAGCATCAGCAGGGAGAAGAACCGGGTTAACTCCGGACCCGAATACACATCTCTTACCACTGCACGGGAAATAACAATTCCGGCTGCGCCCGCAGCCCCCTGAATAAAACGCAGCACAACAAAAGAACCCATTGTCGGACTCACCAGACATAGTATGGAAGCAATCGTATATAGCACAAGTCCTGCAATAAGCGGCGTACGTCGTCCTCGTACATCACTAAGGGGACCTGCCAGCAGTTGCCCTGCAGCAAGCCCGACCATACAGGCTGTTAAGCTGAGCTGTGCATACGAAGGAGAGGAACTGAAATCCTCAGCCAGTGTAGGCAGTGCGGGCAGATACATATCCAGAGACAACGGACCGAAGGCAGACAGTGTCCCCAATATTAAGGCCATACGCACACGTGATGATGATTGATTATTTAAGGATGCTGATGAACTATTCATAGGGATTAAACTTGTTCCTTTCCTTACGATGTTTCCTGTTTACTTAGTGTTCTCCGTCACCAAGCAGACGAAGCAGGTTGGATGGCAGTGTAAACTGCTGATTGTTAATGATAATGCGGCGCAGCTCCTCCTCATCCCGTTCATTCTCTGCATCCTTGATCTCTTGAATCTCCCGATGAAGCCTCTCCATCTGTTGATCAAGGGCATTGGCGGAATCTGCTGCACTTTTTAATTCCTTGGTCAGATGTTCAGGAACGTCCTTATTGTATTTATAAAAGATTTTATGTTCAAGGCTCGCCCAGAAATCCATGGCAATGGTACGGATCTGAATCTCAACGCAGGCACGCTCTTCACCATTGGACATATAAACAGGTACATCTACCAAAAGGTGCAAGCTTTGATATCCATTGGGCTTCGGATTCTGGATATAGTCCTTCACTTCAAGCACACGCAGATCGCTCTGATTGCACAGCATATCCTTGATCCGATAGATGTCCGAGATAAAGGAGCATGTGATACGAACGCCGGCAATGTCCTTGATATTTTTCTTGATGCTTTCGAAGGTCAGCTCGTGATTTTTGCGAAACATCTTATTCATGATGCTTTCAGGAGACTTCAATCTGGATTTCGTATGCTCAATCGGGCTGTAATCATGCAAGGACTGAAACTCTTCCTTTAAAACTTCAATTTTGGTTTCCATCTGATCGAGAGCAAATTTATAAATCATCATGAATCTGGTAATTTCGTATTTGAATTTCTTGAATTGGTCAATCGGATGTGGAGCGTTCATCATGGTTTTCTTCCTTTCTTTTATGCGCACTTGAGTATTTTACAGGTATAAGAATTCAGGCTGTCGCACCTGTCTCTGATTCATTATAAAACATATGGAGCCAATAAACGAATTTGTGACACGTGGACAGTTAGCAAGAACGAGAGGTATGGGATCAGATTTTTGACACATGCTACATGGTATTCCATGTTCTACATCTTGTCATATTCACATCTATTGACCATGAAAGAGGCTGATTTTTTCTTGCTGTATCAAGTGACCTATTCCTCTAATGAATTCCGGGTTAAAGCGTATATGTATCTGCCCGAAGGCTGTATAATCTCTTCTCCTTGCCCCAAGCAAGAAACGGAAGAACGTATTGGAACTTATAACACGAGCTCATTACATGATGTGAAATTCCGGCTGCTGGCAAGTCGTTATCCTCCAACGCAAATCGATAACCATAAGCAAGAAAGTTGGCCTGTTCTTATCTACTGTCGCGGAGGCCTTGGCAGCTATGGCGGCGTAAAAACGGCCTGGGTGGAGCAGTTTGCGCACAAAGGCTACATCGTGTTCGCTCCCTCCTATCGCGGCAATGAGGGCAGCGAAGGCCGGGACGAGTATGGTGGACATGATATTGAAGACGTGCGAGCCGCATACCGGCTAGTACAAGCACTTCCATATGCCGATTCTTCGCGTATTTCGCTTATGGGATTCTCCCGCGGGGCCATCAATGCTGTGCATACAGCTACCTTTTTCAACGAAGGCCCCTACCATGTACATAAACTTGTGCTTTGGAGCGGTGTTGCCGATGTCGAACGGACATATCAAGAGCGAACCGACCTGAGACGCACATTGAAACGTATTCTGGGCGGATCGCCCCGTGCTGTTCCCGAAGCCTATCTTGCCCGTTCTCCGCTGGCTGCCGTCTCCAAGCTCCGCTGCCCAGTGTTGATCATGCACGGTACAGAAGATACTCAAGTCAACTATAGTCATGGAACCCGTATGTATCATTGGTTGAAACGAAGAGGAATCGAAGTAACCTTTCATGCCTATGGGGGACAGAATCACTGGTTCCATGACAGTATCCATGCAGCCGCGGTAAACAACATGTTTGATTGGCTTGCTTCACCTTAGTTCCACACCATAAGTGAACGTACCGTCTTTATTTTATGAGATGATGCTGTATACTTGAGGGGTTGAGCATTTCTTGAAAGGACGGATTCACCATGCAGCAACCTCTGCAAAAGTATTCACTTCTGCTTCTATGTCTAGCGGCCGGAATGGTCGATGTCATTGGATATCTGGGACTGGGGCATGTACTTACTGCGAATATGACCGGTAATATCGTACTGCTGGGAATCGCGATTGCCCGTGCGCAGGAATTCATTGTGCTGCGTTCCCTTATTGCTCTGGCGGGCTTCATTGCCGGCAATGCCATTGCCGCACGCATGATCGGTACCCAACAGACCAAAAACGGATGGTCACCCCGTGTAACCCGTGTTTTTGTTGTCGAAAGCATCCTGCTTCTGATATTCGCGATCGTTATGATTAGCCCTTATTCAGAACAGTTTGCCTATCTGTTAATCGCCATACTGGCTGCTGCTATGGGAATGCAGACTACAGCTGCGCGGCGGATCGGCATCGCCGGGATCTCCACCACCGTACTGACAAACAATCTTGCCGCAGTCATCGAAGATGCCGTAAGCATTATGCAGCGTCTCCGGCACACGAGTATAGGTTCATTGATGAAGGCTTCATCCAATGATTCGTACTTGCGGGTGTTTGCCGTAATCATTTATCTGATTGGTGTCATTGTCGCGGCACTTATGTTTCATAACATTCCTATGATTGCGGTCTGGATACCTGTTGTCGTGGTTGGAGGCGTGACTTTGCTTGCCCTATACCGGTTTAACGATCAGCAAGGTGGTACAGCAGAACGTTAACATTCGGGTTTGATATGCCATGTCAATCTTCATACGAAACATTCTGGGAGGCATGTCGTGTTCGTTTCCATTTCAGATATCCTCCATTCGTTTATCGGATATCATCTCCGATTATCCGGGATGCCTCCTGCCGAATTAGCTGTACCAGATGCTGCGCTGCAGGTGATAACACTTCACCAGCTCGGGTACACACGGCAATCTTATTTTTCAGATGAATTCCTCGGACATATACACGTGAAAGACGGCCCTCACGAACATCCTCCTTCACGACCAATGAGGATATAAAATTGGCTCCGTAACCGGCCTTTACCGCACTAATCGTTTCATTCAACCCGTTGAACTGCAGCGCAATTCGAGGGGCAGCCACGTTGTTCATACTGCATAGTGAGATTAGCCGCTCACGCGTCGCACTGCCTTCTTCACGCATGATGAAGGGTTCTGCTACCATCTGGGCCAAGTCCACTTCCCGATCAGCATACGGATGCGCTGGATGCACGACAAACCACATGTCATCCTCAAACAATTCATCCCAATGTACGCCTTGATGTGTAACCCCGCTCCCACCGTATACGGCAATCTCAGCCTCATATCGCAGCAGTTGATCAAAGGCCATCCGGGTATTGGTTGTACTGACCACAAGTTCCACATCTTCGTGTGATTGCTTGAACTTCGCAATCCATCCAGGCAGCAAAAAATTAGAAGGCAAGTACGTTGCCGTTAATCGAATGATGCCTTTTTTCCCTTCCCGCATATCCTGCACAAAGTTCTCCACATCCTGTTCAAGCAAAAACAGACGTTCTGCGTATTCTTTTAACTGCACACCTACATCAGTAAGAACCAGTCGTCTACCCTCTGTAACAAATAAACGAATGCCCAGTTCATGTTCAAATTTCTTCACCTGTGACGAGACCGCAGGCTGGCTAATATTCAGTTCTTCTGCGGCGCGCGTAACGCCACCATATCTTACAATGGCATGGAACAATCGTAGTCCGTGCAAATTCATTTCCGTCACTCCTATGTCCGCAATATATAACTTTAATTTATGATTTTATACATAATATATATTTTATTTATGCATCTGTAATCATTATAGTTGAATTATGAAATTCAAACTATCGTTTTTGGAAAGGACGAAACCTTTATGAAAAACAATGATTATTCTTCTCTTGAGCACACTTGGAGTCAGGTCGACGACTATTTGAATCAGTTGCTTATTCCCTCGGATCCTCTGCTGGAACAAACGCTTAGTAGGAACACGGAAGCCGGATTGCCAGCCCATGATGTTGCTCCTAACCAAGGGAAATTCCTTCAGCTCCTGCTTCAAATCCACGGATCAGCACGTGTGCTTGAAATAGGTACGCTGGGTGCTTACAGCACGATCTGGATGGCAAGAGCACTGCCTGAGCACGGAAAAATCGTAACGCTTGAAGCTGATCCACATCATGCGGAAATCGCACGCACCAATCTGGTGCAGGCTGGGCTAATCGACAAGGTTGATCTGAGGATTGGACCTGCATTAACAACCCTTCCTGACGTTCAAGAAGACTACAGGGAGCCTTTTGATCTGATCTTCATTGATGCAGACAAACCGAGTAATCCCGATTACCTCCGATGGGCGCTCCGTCTGTCCCGGCCGGGAAGTCTGATTATCGGGGATAACATCGTCAGAGACGGTGAAGTGATCCATGCTGAGAGTACGGACCCCAGAGTTCAGGGCGTACGTCAATTTCTGAAGCTGATCGCCGATCACCCTCGTCTTGAAGCAACTGCACTGCAAACGGTAGGCAGCAAAGGGTATGATGGATTGGTGATCGCTCGTGTAATTGCGTAATTCAGCCTTATGACAAAATAAACAGTGGTCAATTCTTCCGCAAATCCCCCTTTCCTGTTACACTGGAATCACTGCACTGGTACGACTGGGGGATTACACTTGAGAGTTTTACGACAGATTCATGCTGAGATTCGGGGTTGGTCCCGAAATATTCAACTCTTTTTTCTGGCAAGCATCCTGTATCAGATCGGAAATGGCATGTTCTCGGTTTTGTACAATCTGTACATTCAGGGTCTGGGCTACAATGATACAATGAACGGCCAGATCGTAAGTATACAATCGTTAGCCACAGCGATCATGTTTGTACCTATCGGGCTTGGTGGTGATCGTTTCAGCCGAAAGAGACTGCTAATCGCAGGCGCTTTATTCAGCGGAATCTTCCTGATCGGCCGGTCGTTTGATTATTCGGCGAGTGGCCTGATCTGGTTTGCTGTATTTTCAGGGCTATTCGCAGGCGTCTTTCAGGTCCTGGCCATTCCTTTTCTGGCCGAAAATGTGAAGAAGAGTCAGCGGTTGAAGATGTTCAGCTACTACTCCTCCCTTGTGCTCGCCTCACAGGTGCTTGGAAGTCTAGGCGGCGGAGTGTTTGCCGACCTTCTGCACACACTGGGAATCGCCAAGGTTACTGGACTGCAAACCGTATTGTTCATTGGGGGTGCAGCAACTTTGGCAGCATTTATTCCGATGCTGTTTGTATCCGATGATAAGACTCCCGCACAGACTGTCACTACTGGTGCTGTTCCTGCGGTGGTTGCCTCTGAGGATAAGAATCTGTCTGCTACCGAACAGCCTGGGAATTTACAGGACAAAAAGAATGACTCCCGACTGATTGGTCAGTTTGTTATTACTCAATTACTGATTGGGTTCGGTTCCGGGCTGGTCGTCCCTTACCTGAATTTGTATTTTACCAACCGGTTTTCCGTTTCGCTAAGTGCGATGAGCTTACTTATTTCGCTTGGACAAATTATGACAATCGTCTCCATGCTGATCGGGCCGACGCTTGCCGCCAAAGTTGGAAGTGTCCGAGCTGTAGTCATATTTCAGGTGTTTTCCCTTCCATTTTTGTTGTTGACCGGCTTCACTAACGTACTTTTCATTGCTTCGGTCAGCTTTTTGTTCAGACAAGCTTTGATGAATGCAGCGAATCCGATTCAATCTGCCATTCTGGTAGACAGAGTTTCCGACAAGCGTCGCGGAATCGCCAATTCGCTGATGCAAACTGCATTTATGATTGGGTGGGCAACGATGGGACCTGTTCAATCCTACCTCGTAACCACATACGGCACGTACTGGGGATACGCCATTACGTTTAGTATAACGGGCGGTTTATACGTGATTTCCTCGCTGATGTACTATATGATGTTTAAAGAACCCAAACCTTCAGCACGTGTTCAGTTAAACGAATCAAGCACGCTGTAGCAAGTTCGCTTAACATGTCGTAGTTCGGGATGGCGAATCTTACAGGGGACGTATTTTATCATCAGGAGTGATCACACTTGGTTTATACTCTTAATTCAGACTCATACTTACTGTCGATACAACCTGATCCAGCAGAAAGACCAAGCGGATGGAACTGATGCATAAGCTCAGTCCCTCCGCCTTTTTCCGATTCATTCTCAGTCTGTGCGTCTCGGTACTCGGCGGACTTCTGTTCACAGCCATCCACACCCCGATTCCCTGGCTGCTCGGCCCCATGGTATTTATGCTGCTTGGGTCTCAGGTCGTTAAACTGCCGCTCCTGTGGCCTACGTCCATCCGGGATTATGGAATTCTGATCGTCGGTTATTCTATCGGGTTGTCACTGACAGCAGATGCATTGCAGGGCATTCTCCACCAGCTTCCCGTGATGCTGCTCATGACCCTGCTGTTGATTGGATTATGTACGTTAACCGCATACATCGCATCCAAGCTGACTGATTTTGACTTCCCTTCTCTCCTGGTCGGTAGTATTCCAGGCGGGTTGTCCCAAATGGTTTCGCTTGCGGAAGAAATGAAGTCCATTAATCTGACGCTGGTCACCTTCCTGCAAGTGACTCGGTTGATCTTGATTGTATTCTGTGTGCCTTTCCTGGTGTTCAGTCCATGGATTGGCGGTGCGGCGGGCGCTGCAGCTGATCCGCAAGCGGCCCAGGCGGCGTCATGGATGAATCTCTTTCCGGAGATCCTGCTCTATGGTCCGCTCTGTGTAGCTGGTGCCTGGGTTGCTCGTAAGCTTCGTTTTCCTACAGCGTTTATGCTTGGGCCAATGATTGTTATGTGTGTCATTCATCTGACTACAACAATGCAAACATCACCCTTGCCTTCCTCCTTGCTGAATATTTCGCAGCTGATGATTGGCAGTCATGTGGGTCTCATGCTAAGGCCTCAGCATCTGCAGCGCAAAACACAGACCATTTCCCTCGCTGTGCTCAGCAGTGTTCTCCTCATTGCCGGCTCGCTTGGGTTAAGTTATGTACTCATGCAGCTGTTCTCTCTTTCAGCCGCTACCTCCCTGCTCAGCATGGCGCCAGGTGGAATGGATCAGATGAGTATCATGGCTCATGAAGTAAATGCCAACTTGTCCGTGGTGTCAGGGTATCAGCTGTTCCGGATCCTTTTTATTTTCTTCATAGTATCCTCTGTGTTAAAGCTGCTTCTCACACACATGCTGAAGAAAAAGGAAGAGCGTGTTCATTCCTCCAGACCCTGAGGGACAAGCACACCAAAAAAAGAGTATCCCTTGGTTGTTATCCATGGATACTCTTGGGTTTGATTTTACACGTTGAGCTTGTTTCGTGCAGGGTTCATTCTTCTTAGACACTTATGAGTACATACGATTATACATCCAGCTGACAAT
This sequence comes from Paenibacillus sp. PvP094, assembly GCF_040546835.1. NCBI lineage: Bacteria > Bacillati > Bacillota > Bacilli > Caryophanales > Paenibacillaceae > Paenibacillus > Paenibacillus sp. PvP094. Next base: position 6,011,279 of record NZ_JBEPOM010000001.1, read on the forward strand.
ACCTACTGCAACCACCGCAGCAGTAATTACAAAAACATAATAGCCCGTTTTACTCTTCGATCCAGAAGTTTGCTTATCATAGAAGTCCGAGTTTCGTCGATAGAATCCCATCCACAGTTCAGCGATCATATTCGCTGTCACGACCAGAAATTGTTTGACCAGATGCATTAATCCCATGCTCCTCTCTACTCATACAACTTCTATAATAAGTGTAATTACCCTTTTTCAATAAAACAACTTCACGTTAGAATCCGGGTTTCGTTTCTTCCTCCAACCAGTTCAGAATATTAAAAGCCTCCTGATCCGAATCTCCACACATATCAACCGAAGCCTGTAATCCACTGCAAACAGCCGGACGATCCGGATGACCAAAGATGCTGCATCGATTATCGGCTGTCAGTTGTACGCAGCGTACACCTGCCGGTTTACCATCTTCCATGCCTGGTATCGGTGAAGAGATGGATATGGCGATACAACATGCGGCACAGCCTGTCCTGCATTCCAAAGTAACTCCCCCTTCCAACAGTTGTATCCTAATACATAGATATCATTCACGATTCACCCAAGTCCAGGTACGTGCCAGTCCTTGGGCAATCCTGCGGTTCATGGCACGATTGACGAAGTATCCCCCATGACTGAGCGGATTCCAGCTCCCAATCAAACCACCTGAGTTAAGTTCTATATCTTCCTTGACCGCGGCTTCATAAGCCGGATCGATAGGTCGTAATGGATATCCAAGAATATCGTCCCGATCATAAAAATTAACCCATTCCCCCTCCAGCCCGGGAAAGTACTGCTGTGCAGCCATGGAGGATGGCACCTGAATCGGACTGCTAAAGTCATGATAACGTAGACTCCAAAGTGGCAGCGTCGTTCCGAACGAATAGAAATTGGTTAACGTATCTCCCCGCTCCAATGCAGAGGTTACATCCACGATCGATGGAACGCGGCTCGATGGAAACTGGAGATCATAAAAAAAATTGCTAGCAATGACAGCACCCAGGCTATGAGCAATCACGCAGAGCGGAGTTTCGGGACCGTTGCGCTGTGCGAGTACGTGCATGGCTCGGTTGAGGGTGCTGTGTACAGCGTCATAATTATGGCCTTGATGCTCAACAGGCTGATAGGCGACGGCATCCGCCAGATAGTGGATCACAAATCTGCGCAGCACCTGATAATTCAACCTCTGAGAGCTTACCAGCTGTTGGAACAGCGCCTCTTCCCTCTCTTCAAAGACATCCGCCCAGAAGACCGGCTCAATGTCCAAATATTTCTCCGCTGCACCACGCATGACCATCACTTGGTCAAATTCCTTATGCAAACGTGAAATCAATTTATCCGCATAATCATCCTTTTGCATACCCAGTCCATGTATAACCATCACTGCTACACGCGTCATGGCTCTCCTCCTATCGTTCTTAGCACTAGGAACTCTCCTCAGAACCATATGAATAATTCATCCGTAACATGCATACACGCGGAGATCAACGATAGTCTATTTCAAATTTTAGTTATACATAGTGTATCATGACCCCAAAGAAAAACGAACCAGTTCCAGGCTCGCAGACCTGTACTGGTTCGTTTTGAATAGAAGAAAGCGAATATTTTTATAAGCTCAGGTGGGTAATTATCCCTTCAAATGAACGGTTAGTATACCATTGCGATTCGATGTAACGTCACCTGTAGTAACTTCCACCCGATCAACCATATCCTGCCCATCCGGAATAATGATTGGTGTAATGAGCGGATGTCCAGCAGCTTCAATGACATTACGATCAAATTCGAGCAGCGTCTGTCCGGCTCTAACATGTTCACCAGCTTCGACGTGCATGTTGAAGCCCTCGCCTTTCAGCGATACCGTGTTGATCCCAACATGGATCAAAATTTGCAAGCCGCTTGCATGCTCCAGAATGACCGCATGTTTGCTTTTGATAACATGTGCAACCTGGGCATCAAACGGGGCAACCACTCGATTGCCTGAAGGTTCAATGGCTACCCCTTCACCCATCTGTTTCTCGGCAAAAGCTGGATCCGGTACCTGGTCCAGCGGAACCGCTGTTCCTGTTAATGGGGCCATGACTTCCAGCGTGTTCACCGGTTCGTCTCCCACTTGTGCGTTTGTGCGTGTCCGTTCGGCTGCGGCTGCTTCCTCACCCGAAACCGCTGTATTGCTCGCGGAAACTGCGGTTGTTTTACTTTCGGTTACCGCTTCAGCATGGGTACTGCGATCTTGCTTTCTCAACTTCGCTCTGCCGAAAATCACCGTCAGGACGAATGGAACGATGAGCACAATTGCCATGCCGATAAAGAATACTCCCCATTTGTTAGGGAAGATCGACAGGAATCCGGGAACCCCACCTACACCGATGGAGGTCGCCTGGACATTATTCATGGTCAACAGCACGCCACCTATGGCAGAACCAACCATACCGAAGATAAACGGATAACGATAACGGATGTTTACCCCGAAGATTGCAGGCTCCGTAACACCAAGGAAAGCTGATACGGATGAAGTAGCCGCAAGTCCGCGCATCTTCTGTTCGCGCAGAACGAGCATCATTGCAAGTGCCGCAGAACCTTGGGCGATATTGGACAGCGCCAGCATCGGCCACAAGAAGGTACCTCCCTGACTACCAATCAATTGCACGTCTACCGCCAGGAACGTATGGTGCATACCGGTAATAACCAGCAATGCATATAGACCACCATAGATTAGACCACCAAGTGCCGCATAGGATTCATAAATATAAATCAGGCCAGATGTAATCGCATTCGCAATGGCGAACGTAACAGGACCAATGATGGTAAATGCAAGGAATCCGGTAACAAGTAACGTTACAGGGGCAACGACAAGCAGCTTGACGGAGTCATGCACTCTTTTGTTCAGGAAAATCTCAAGTTTGGCCAGCAGATAGGCCGAAACCAATACGGGCAGAACCTGTCCTTGATAACCAATTTTCTCAATGTGCCAGCCGAAGAGATTCCAGGTTGGTACGGTGCCTTCATTTACTGCATTCGCATAGCTGTAGGCACTCAGCAGATCAGGGTGCACCAGGATCAGCCCAAGCACAATCCCCAGCAGCGGACTTCCGCCGAATCTTTTTACCGCTGACCAACCAATTAAGGCAGGAAGGAAGGTAAAGGCTGTGCTCGCAATGGTATTAATGATGGACGCAAGGTCCTTCCATGCCGGGTAGACATCAACCAGCGATTGTTCATCAAAGAATATGCCCGGCCCTGTCAAAATATTGTTGATTCCGAGCAGAAGACCGGCCGTAATTATGGCAGGCAGGATCGGAATAAAAATGTCTGACAGCGTTTTGATTGCGCGTTGGATCGGATTTTGCTTTTTGCCGGCAGCTGCCTTCACATCGTCCTTGGAGGCACGGTCACCGCCTGTTATCTGGATCATCTCATCGTATACCTTATCGACAAGTCCAGGTCCGATAACAACCTGGAATTGACCTTGCGATGAAAATTGCCCTTTGACCAGATCATTCTGGTCCAGACCTTCCGTATCCACTTTACTCTCATCATACAAGGCAAACCGGAGTCGTGTGACACAGTGCGTCGCAGCTTCGATGTTTTCTTTTCCACCGACAGCCCGTACGATCTCCTCAACCTGTTTTCTATCGATTGCCATGTTGTCACTTCCTATTTAGATAATGTAATTTAGTCCTGTTGTGGTACAAGCCACATATAAGAAGCATACGGACTAAGTGAGATGACTTGATCCAGAGCAGGTGCCACCTCTGTGTTGCCAATAAGCAGTTCAGCCGTTTTACCGGATACGTGATCGTTCCAGACCGCTGCTGGGAGTGAGAAGGATACCTCTCTCTTGCTGAAGTTGGACACAACGATCAATGTTGCATTGCCATTTGTCCGGGCATAAGCGAATACTTCGGGATGTGCATCATCCAGGCGCTCATACAGACCATCTGTCAGTACGGGGACCTGTTTGCGCAGTGCAATGAGCTTACGATAGTGATAGTAGATCGAATTCGGATCAGCCAATTGTTCAGCTACGTTTATCGAAGGATAACGTTCATCTACTTTGATCCAAGGTGTGCCTGTTGTGAATCCGGCGTTCTTGCTGTCATCCCATTGCATCGGCGTACGGGAGTTGTCTCGGGAGCGCTCTTTCACGATGGCAAAGGCTTCTTCCGCTGACTTTCCGCGTTCTTCCTGAAGCAAACGATACATATTCGTGGACTCAATGTCACGGAATTCGCTTACGTCATTCCAGACGGGATTCGGCATTCCGATCTCTTCACCTTGATAGACATAAGGCGTGCCCTGCATGCCGTGAATGGTTGTTGCCAGCATTTTGGCACTCTCAGCGCGGTAGTCCCCATCATCTGCGAAACGGGACAGCGCTCTCGGCTGATCATGGTTGTTAAGGAAGAGTGCGTTCCAGCCTCCACCTGCCTGCATTCCTGCCTGCCATTCACTGAACAAGCGTTTCATCGCTTCAAAATCATAAGGCATCAATTCCCACTTCTGCCCATTCGGATAATCCACCTTCAGGTGATGGAAATTGAACGTCATTGAAAATTCACGGGAAGCCGGGTTCGAGTAGCGGATGCAATGTTCCAGAGTTGTGGAAGACATCTCTCCAACCGTTACCATGTTGTAAGGACCGAATACTTCCTCATACATCTCGGTGATATATTCATGAACACGTGGTCCGTCCGTATAGAATTTGCGTCCATCGCCTGGTCCTTCGCTGCCGTCATCATTCGGAAAACGCTGATCCTTGGAGATTAGGTTAATGACGTCCATCCGGAAACCATCTACACCCTTTTCTGCCCAAAACTTGATCATGTCCCTTACCGACTTGCGAACCTGTTCGTTTTCCCAGTTCAGATCGGCCTGGGTTTTGTCAAACAAAGTCAGGAAGTACTGCCCTGTCTGCTCGTCGTACTGCCAAGCGGGTCCGCCGAATTTGGACTGCCAGTTGTTTGGTACGCCGCCGTCCGACGCCGGATCTTTCCAAATATAAATAATCCCGGTACGGATTATCCTTGGATGAACGCGCTTGCTTGAACCATTCATGTTCGGTTGACGAGTGATTCACCACAATATCGATCATCAGTTTCATATCACGAGCCTTCAGACCCTTCAATAATTCATCAAAATCTTCCATCGTACCAAAGTCCGGATTAATCTCGTAATAGTCCGCTACGTCGTAACCATTATCATTCTGCGGAGATACATATACCGGCTGCAGCCACACAATATCAATTCCGAGGTGCTGCAAATAATCAAGCTTCTCGGTCAGCCCCCGAATATCCCCGGTACCTGAACCCGTGGTGTCGTTGAAGCTCTTGGGATATACCTGATACACCGTGGAGGTTCTCCACCACGATGAGGAAGTTGTATCGTTTGAACTCATGTTAACGCCTCCAATAAGTTGTATTGCACATGATCAAGATCTCAGTTAACTACATTTCTATATTACATAAGTAAACATGTATATACAAGTTGAAACTACAATATACCTAGAATATTCCTCTTCTACACATTCCCCATTAATAATCGCTCTGTAACATAAATTTGCAGGTTTGCTTTTGGCAACTCCCTGATACATGTAGTGGTGAAGTAGTGGTGAACGCAAATAAACGTCTGCTTTCGCAGTGATAACACTGCAAAAACAGACGTCTTTATGGGTTGGTAGGTTCCCCTTGTAAGGGGGGATACTCGCGAATCAAGACTCTGGCCTTTCTAAAGCATTTCGGGTGATACGGCTCTTTTCCCTTGTTCAGACCTATTTACTGGCATTGATGATATCGAGGCCTGTTCTTCACGTTCCAGTTCTGCAGCGCTGATCTCACCGGAAAGAACGGCGCGCATGCGCTTCTGATCCAGTAAACCTTCCCACTTGGCTACGACGAATGCGGCCACGCAATTGCCCATCAGATTCGTGAAGACACGCATCGTGTCCATGAAACGATCTGCTCCAAGCAGCAGCGCAACCGCAGCAACCGGGAATGCATTGAGCGCAGCCGCGGTAGCCGATAATGCAAGAAAGGCAGAACCGGGAACACCAGCCATCCCCTTAGAGCTTAGCATTAACACGAGCAGGATTGTGATCTCTTGTCCGAGCGTCAGGTCGATGCCTACCGCCTGAGCCAGAAATACGGTTGCAAGGGAAAGATAGATTGAAGCACCATCCAGATTGAACGAGTACCCTGTCGGAACAACGAGACCAACGACTGCTCGGTCACATCCCGCTTTCGTCAGCTTATCCATCATACGGGGCATAACCACTTCGGATGAACCTGTTCCAATCGCCAGCATGACTTCAGAACGGGTATATTTTACAAATTGTAAAAAGTTAAGACCGGTGATCCACCAAGCCGCAAGTGCAAGCATCACCAGGAACAACAAGGCAGCTCCATAGCAGGCAATGATAAGCATCCCGAATGAGGAGAGCGTCGAGGCTCCATACGCTCCAACCGTGTAGGCCATGGCACCAAACGCACCAATTGGAGCAAGTTTCATGATGTACCCAATAATCCGGAACAGAATTCCCAGTATATTCTCAATCAATGTGAGCACATTTTCCTTTGCTTTGTTCTCGGTTGCCGCCAGTGCCACTCCAAACAGACAGGCTACAAGTAATACTTGCAATAATGCATTTTGTGCGAAAGCGTCCACAACACTGGTCGGAATGATGTTCATGATAAAATCGACCACATGCGGCAGCTCGGATCCGTTCGTTTTGGCTTCAATGCCACTTGCATCAAGTGTTGAAGGATCAACATTCATGCTTGCACCGGGACGGAGCAGGTTGGCTGTACCGAGACCAAGGACGAGAGCAATCGTCGTTGCAATTTCAAACCATATAATCGCTTTGAGTCCAATTCGCCCGACCGACTTCAGATCACCGATTTTGGCAATACCTGTAACGATCACCATGAAAATAAGAGGTGCAATAATCATTTTAATTAATTTGATGAAGCCTGTTCCAAGCGGTTGCAGTAAGCTGCCCAAATCAGGCCACAAGATACCTACACCTATCCCGATGATCACCGCCACAATAATTTGGAAAAACAATGATTTCATAAATGACATGAACGTTCCCCCTATTTTCCGTTCCATTCGGAACGTTGTTTACGTGTAGTTTTTTATAACATCCCCAACCAGCCTGCAACAATGAAAATTCAATATTTTTGTTATATGTACCAACTTCAAGCCCACTTTTTGAACCTAAAACCGAAAAAAAGCGAATATCACGTCAGTTATCATAACGTGATATTCGCCTTTGGCCGTATATTCGAATGTTATAAAATAGTGTTCATGTACAAAAAAAACGATTACGTAAATGAACATTACGTGCTAACCATAATAATCATTTAATTCAATTAAAGCGTGATGGATTCGCCTGGTGCAAGGACCTGACCTTTCAGTCCTTTGGCAGCAAGTTGCTGTACAAAGTTCTCAGAATCCTGACGGATCACCGGGAATGTATCATAGTGCACCGGAATGGTCAGTTCTGCGTTAAACCACTCCGCAGCTTGCAGTGCGTCTTCTGGGCCCATTGTGAAATGCCCGCCAATCGGCAGAAAAGCTACGTCGATCTGATGACGGTCACCAATCATTTTCATATCGCTGAACAAGCTTGTATCTCCGGCATGCAGAATGGTTTTACCACCTATGTTAATGATGAATCCTGCAGGCATTCCTGCATACATGATTCGCTGCTCCTCTTCAAGCACAATCCCCGAAGAATGGAACGCCTGAATCATTTTGGCCTGAGCAAAATCCAGATCTACTGTTCCGCCCATATTCATGCCAATGGTGTCCAGCCCTTTCCAGGACATGTATGTAGCCAGCTCCACGATGGCGACGACTTTGGCATTATTCGCCTTGGCAATCGGTTCGGCGTCGAGAATATGATCCATATGTGCATGCGTCAGCAAAACGGCATCGGTTTTGATGTCTTCCGGCTTGGTCACGGCCAGTTCATTGCCACGCAGGAACGGATCGATAATTAAAGACTTCTCCCCAGTACCCAATTGTACGCTGGAGTGTCCATGGTACGTCATTTTCAACATTTTAAGTCCTCCTGACGATTGGATGTGAGCAACCTCATTTCTCAAGTTCCGCTGCGTTCACATCCATCATAATGGCATTTACCTACTTTATTATAAATCAAACCGTTTGCGGGAAGCAAAATGTCGCCTTCAGGATTGCAAACGGTAGACTCTGGCTTCATAGGGTTGCAGCAGAATGGTACCTTCATCCGTTGAATACCGTCTTTTCACATTGCTGATGACCAGCTTCGCACGTTCCTCTGTCCAGCCTTCTGGCCAGTGCATCTCCGGTTCATGCCCTCGAAAATTAAGGATGATGAGCATCTTCTCGTCATCCAGCGTACGTGTATAGGCATAAATGTCCGGATCATCTGGCAAGAGCAGTTCATACTCACCGTAGATCAGCACTTTGCTCTTCTTCCGAAGGGCAATTAGCTTACGATAATAATGCAATACGGATCCAGGGTCATTTTCAGCAGAAGCCACATTGATCTCTGTGTAGTTATCGTTGACCTGAATCCATGGCTCGCCTTCCGTAAACCCTGCATGCTCCGTGTCGTCCCATTGCATGGGTGTACGTGCGTTATCCCGGCTTTTCAGCCAGATCGCCTTCATAATGTCATTTTTGTCCCGCCCTTGGGCGATATAATGCCTGTAATAATTCATCGTTTCAATGTCTCGATACTGCTCGATATTCGGAAATGCAACGTTCGTCATGCCGATCTCCTCACCCTGATAGATGTAAGGTGTTCCTTCAAGGGTAAGCATCCAGGTAGCCAGCATCTGGGCAGACCGAACCCTGTAACGGCCATCGTCTCCGAAACGGGAAACCGGGCGCGGCTGATCATGATTGCCCATATAGTTGGCATTCCAGCCTCTACCGTGCAGGACAGTCTGCCAGCGGCTCATGATTTCCTTCAGTTCAGTCAGCTTCCACTCCCTGTAATTCCACTTCCCTATCCCCGAAGATTTGGCGTCCACAAACATATGCTCAAACTGAAACACCATATTCAGCTCGTTGCGATCTGTTCCCACGTAAGCAAGAGCCTGCTCCGGGCCCAGACCTGACGTCTCTCCGACGGTCATGGGACCATATGGCTTCAGAATCATGTCGTTTAACTTGTTCAATATGGAATGTACTTGTTCCAGGTTGGAGAACAGCTGATATGCTGGGACAACCGGCAGATTGTCAGGATTATGTGCACTGGGCAGTCCTTCAGCCTTGGCAATATGGGCTACCGCATCAAAACGGAACCCGTCCACCCCTTTTTGCAGCCACCAATGCACCATTTCGTACATCTCCTCGGCCATTTGTGGATTGTTCCAATTCAGATCAGGCTGATGCTCGGAGTACAAATGCAGATAGTATTCGTTCGTTTCGGGATCATGCTTCCACACGGACCCGCCGAAATAGGATTCCCAGTTATTTGGAACCTGACCGTTTTTACCTGATCGCCATATGTAATAATCCCGTTTGGGATTGACCTTGGAGGAGCGGGATTCGGCAAACCAGGCATGCTCATCCGATGTGTGATTCAGCACCAGATCCATCATGATTTTGAGCCCTCTGCTGTGAGCCGCTGTGAGTAACCGGTCAAAATCCTCCATCGTGCCGAATTTGCGCATAATGGCATAGTAATCGCTGATATCATAACCGTTATCATGTCCGGGAGATTCATAAATGGGACAGATCCAGATGACGTCGATCCCCAGATCCGTTAAATAATCAAGCTTTTCATAAATGCCCTGCAAGTCACCGTGACCATCCCCATCCGAATCCTTGAAACTAATGGGATAGATCTGATATACAACACTCTCTTTCCACCACACGATGTGGATCACCCCGTTTCCGCTCTTCACTAATTTTTGTCCGCACATTCGCATTATTCCGATATCTGTCATGAACATAGGTCATTTAGGTACAGAACAACCCGTTAATATGTTTTATCCGAAATGCCGACTGTATAAACACAAACGTGTCCCGAAGCACACAAAAAAAGACCAAAATGAATCCCGCCTGAGTGGCAGACTTCTATTCCGATCTCCTTGTCTATATGAATTGTATGAACAGACGAAATGCAATATAACCGATCCAGGCACCAAGGGTATTGAGGATGATGTCATCCACGTCAAACGAACCCACACGCAAAACCAGCTGCGCCAATTCAACGGCAAGCAGCAGCAAAATAACGGTCCATGTAAATTTCATCCCCGTTCGGCATGAACGGAACAACCAGGGAATCCATATGCCCAGTGGAATAAACAATACAATATTACCGAACAGATTTTTAACCCAAGCCTCCGTACTGTATCTTTCCCTCTCTAGTAACAAGGGTCCGATCGTCTCAAGCGGAACAAAATTGTATTGATAACGCTCCCCTGAGACCCTTCCATGGATAAATAACAAATTCCCCATAATCCATAGGTATGCTATTGCAAAAACGGCAACCAAGACCACGATCCTGGGCTTGTATATTCCCCTACCTTTTTGCATGTACCAGTATCCTCCGGGAATGATTTCCGCAGTGCGGCTCCCTTATTTTACCGGAATATAGATCTTCATGTCCAATTGCTCAGGGGTGGATTTCCACACATCGGTTATCTCAAAATCAGGACCTTCCCTGCGTTCATAATTGGATTGGGGCAGCCAGCTGCCATAAATCATCTTGCGGATATCCTGTCCGGAACCGTCCACGGTGAATTCGGCGTACAATCCCCCCGGGATCTCAAATGCTGTATAACCTGGTTGAAGTTGTACCTTGTCAGATGAAGTTTCCTCACCAACAAGAAATGTGAATGCACCATCATCCTCAAATTGACAGGCGACACCATAGGCCAAATCAGGACGTGCTCGTTCAGGGATATTCATAAATTTCTGTTCTGAACCAAAATCATGATAGAATCCCGGAATTTCGTTATAGTGCTGGTCGTTATTCAAATTCGTGTGGTAAGCGTAACCTATGATTTGGATGGCCTGCATGGTAACAAGGCGTGGTTTGTTCATAATAAACTCTCCTCCCAGCCGGGTACGATAGTCGTTAAAGTCAATACTCTGCTGAATCTTTGCAGAAGCGGGCAGCTCATTCAGCTTGCGAAAGCGGGCCGGTGTCGTCCCCCAATGGGCAGTGAATGCTCTGGTGAAAGCTTCCTGCGAATGATATCCCCACTTCAGGGCCACATGAAGGATGCCATCTGCCGAGTCCAGCAATTGCCTAGCTGCTTCTGTCAGCCTGCGCTTGCGCACATATTCAAGTACGGTAAACCCGGTGATTGCCTGGAATAAACGCTGAAAATGAAACGCGGAAAAACCCGCTGCTGCCGCTGCCTGCCTCATGTTGAATTCATCTTGCAAATGCTCCTCGAGATACCCAATAGCCCGTTGTATTTGCGAGTAATGATCCATAACGAATAATTTCCCTTTCTTCATAGAAATAGAGATGAATGCTTTCCTCTTGATTTGATTATCACTTAACGGAAGTTTATTTTTTTGATATTGCGTGCGGTATTCAACTCTTTTCCAATAAAAATAACACAACAAAGTCCCCTTGCATCAAGGGGACTTCATCTCCTGACTTATTTACCTCAGCCTTTCCAGTGTCCCGAAACCGGATGAATTCCCCAGATATCAGTAGCATATTCGCTAATAGTACGGTCACTGGAGAAGATACCGGATTGAGCCGTATTCAGAATCGTTTTATGTGACCAGCCGGGCACATCCCGATAAGCCTTATCAATGGCCGCGTGGGCATCGGCATAGGCAGCAAAGTCACGCAATACAAAATACTCATCTCCATGTGCCAGCAAGGAATCATAGATATCCCAAAATTCGCCTTCCCGACAACAGAACGGTCCTGGATGAACGAGCTGTTCTACCACTTCGCGAATGCGTTCATCCTGCTGTACAATTTCGTTAGGACGATAGCTGCCTGAACGATAATAATCCAGCACTTCATCCGCTCGCAGACCGAAGATAAACATATTCTCTTCTCCAACCTGCTCAGCCATTTCCACATTAGCCCCATCCATCGTACCAATGGTTAACGCGCCGTTCATCATAAACTTCATATTGCCCGTACCTGAAGCTTCCTTCCCTGCAGTGGAGATCTGTTCACTGACGTCCGCGGCCGGAATAATTTTTTCTGCCAGAGAGACGGAATAATTTTCGAGGAAAAATACCTTCAGCCGGTCATTTACCGCCTTATCCTTGTTCACGGTATCCGCGACCGTGTTGATCAGCTTGATGATTTTCTTCGCAAAATAATAACTTGGTGCAGCCTTCGCTCCAAAGATGAATGTACGTGGAACGATATCGAATGACGAGTCATTCTTAAGACGGTTATATAGGTGCATGACATGTAAAATGTTCAGAAGCTGGCGCTTGTAGCCATGCAGCCTTTTCACCTGTACATCAAAAATCGAATCCGGGTTAACCGCCGTTCCGGTATGATCCAAAATGTATGCCGCGAGCCGTTCCTTATTTTCGTGTTTAATGGACCTTAACTGCTGCTGGAATGATGCGTCGCCTGCAAATTCGGCGAGTTCATTCAATCTGCCTGGCTCTGTCATCCATTCACTACCGATCGTATCGGTAATCAGATTGGACAGTTTGGGATTCGCATGCATTAACCAGCGACGATGTGTTATCCCGTTCGTTTTGTTGTTAAAACGCTCTGGATACAAGGCATAGAACGGCGCCATCTCCCGCTCCTTCAAGATTTCGGTATGCAATGCAGCGACACCATTAATGCTGTGACTGCCGACAATCGCCAGATGTGCCATACGAACCTGATCGTTCGCAATGATAGCTAAATGCTGAATACGCTCCTGTTCTCCCGGATAACGATCCAGAAGCATGCCGCAGAATCGCTTGTTTATCTCTTCAATGATCATATAAATGCGTGGCAGCAGCTTGCTGATCATGGACACCGGCCATTTCTCCAGCGCCTCACTCAGCGTCGTATGATTGGTATAAGAAACGGTACGCGTTGTAATATCCCATGCTTCATCCCAACCATAACCCTTCACATCAATGAGAATGCGCATCAATTCCGGAATGACCAGCGTCGGGTGGGTATCATTGATGTGGAATGCCACCTTGTCTGGTAACCGGTCATATGAGAGTTCCAGCTTGTTAAACGTACGCAATGCACTCTGCACGCCAGCAGAGCACATGAAGTATTGCTGTTTCAAGCGAAGCAGCTTGCCCTCGTACTGGGAATCGTCCGGGTACAGAAATTCGGAGATCGACTCCACCGACCGGCTGTAATCCAGGTAACCGTAATAGTTCGAAGGGGTATCCATCGAGGTTTCTCTCTTCGGCTCTGCACTCCACAGGCGAAGCGTATTCACATGCGGCTGACCGTATCCAAGAACCGGAATATCGTAGGGTACCGCAACGACGGATTCCGCATCCTTGGTCACAAAATGATAATGTCCGTCCTGCTCGTAGGCCTCTACCCGGCCCCAGAACTGAACCTCGACCTTTTTGTCCGGGCGTCTTACTTCCCATTCATTACCTTTATCGAGCCAGTTATCCGGAAGCTCTACCTGATTGCCACCGATGATTTTTTGCTCAAACAATCCGTATTTGTACCGGATACCACAGCCATGGCCAGCGTAGCCGAGGGATGCGAGCGAGTCCAGAAAGCACGCAGCCAAACGGCCCAATCCGCCATTTCCCAGGCCGGCATCCGATTCCTGTTCCTCAATGTCCTCCAATGAGAAGCCCAGCTCGGCGAGACTGTCGCGTACCAGTTCCAGTTCATTTACATTCAACAAATTGTTGCCCAGCAGACGTCCAATCAGGAATTCCAGCGAGAAGTAATATACCTGTTTATCCTGGCGCTGCTTGAATCCCTGATTCGACGCTGCCCAGTCCTGGCCCGCATACTCGCGAATCATGCTGCCCAGAACGTGATAGACGTCTTCGTTCGTGGCTTCTTCAAGTGGTTTGCCCAATTTGCTGACCAGATTCCGCCCAAATATACTCTTGAATGTTTCCTTGTTGTCAAACAAAAGCAGGTTCCTCCCGGTGAAATTCTGTAGGATGGTTTATTTCATACGCTTCACTGCTCAAATCCAGCAAGTGCCCGTTCCGGTTACGAATCGTTCTTTCGATCGCCGTTATCCCTGGATTTTTTCAACTTTTTAATAAGGTGAAAATCCAGGGATAAATGCGAACGCTTTGCTTCTCCAGAATCGACTTCGTCCCCTTCACTACTTCTGCTCTTCCTGCTTGAGCATTGCAATTTCGCGTATAACCATCCTTCAGAATTTTTATTTTATTTATAGATGATATCGGTTAACAGCAGGTATTAGATAATAGTACTCTTCGCCAAGATATACGGGTTCGACGGGTCCCCGATGAGCGTCTGTCCACCAGTCAGTTTCACGTCTTTGTCCAGAATGACATTCTCCAGTACCGCATCTTCACCGATGTAACATTTCTGCATGATAATTGAGCCTTTAATTCTGGCTCCCTTCGCTACCTGCACTCCCCTGAACAAAATGCTGTTCTCCACTTCTCCGCCCACAATACATCCATTGGCAAGCAGGGAATGTTTGACCTCGGCCGTGTCGAGGTATTTCGCAGGTGCCTCGTATTTAATCTTGGTCTGCACGGGTTCTTCTCTGAAAAGTTGATCATACAGCCCCGTATTCAACAGCTCCATACTGTTGCGATAATAACTGTCAATGGAATTAATCACGGCATGATAGCCCTCATAAGCATAGGCCGCAATGTTTAAACCATCCGGATTTTTCTGTATGACATCACGGAAGAAATGGCTCTCGCCATGATCAATGCAGCGCTGGACCTGACGCAGGAACAACTCCTTTTTCATGATGAAAATTTCTGTATATATATTCGGGTGATCGGCGCTTTGGTGAATGTCCACCACATTACCGTTCCCGTCATGTTCAACTTTGACACAGGCATCGTGCTCAGGCAGCAGTTGGTCCACTTTTTTGCAAATCAGCGTCACGTCTGCTCCCTTATTCACATGATATTGATAGGCATCCTGCAGATCTACTTTGGTCACATGCCGACTGCCGGCATGAACCACATATTCACCCGAACCGCGGTGAAAGAAATCGAGATTGTTGTGAAAATGCTGCAAATCCCCCTGTGACGTATCCGTTGGATCATTCCAGTCCGGCGGCAAGATGAACATGCCTCCATGTTTGCGATCCAGATCCCAGGGTTTGCCGTCACTCAGGTGATCCATTAACGAACGGTATTTGCGGCGGACAAACACCCCAATACTCTCGATGCCCGCATTCATCATATTGGATAATACAAAATCGATTAGACGGTAACGCCCGGCGTAAGGAACCGCGGCTCCGCAGCGAAAGTACGTCAATTCCTTCAATTCCTCAAGTTCATGATCAAGGTTAATAACACCGATTAATGGTTTCATCGCATGCACCGTCCTTTGGGCTCAGATTAGACTTTAGTTGTCATTCCCTGTTGAAGCTGACGTTCCAATTCTTCATGGTCCACAAGCAATACGTCACTTTCATCCTCAGGCGCAGGGGATAGGTAGGTTCCATCCGGAATGACCAGCCCTTCCGCAATGATCGCTCTGTGAATGTGCACATTCTTCCCGATCTTCACCCGTGGCATGACGACAGAATCAATGACGGAACTGTGCTCTCCAACCTCCACCCCGTAGAACAGTATGGAGTGGTTAACCTCTCCATGTACGATACTGCCTTCACTTATAATGCAATTCCGCACCTTGGCTGCAGGTGAAATATACTGTGCCGGCTGATTCGGATTACGGGTGTAGATGCGCCAATTGGGATCATTCAGGTTGAGCGGTGTCTCCTCATCCAGCAGATCCATGTTGGACTCCCACAAACTGCGGATGGTACCTACGTCTTTCCAATAGCCTTCAAAAGGATAAGCGTATAAGGATTTTTCATTTTCAAGCAATAAGGGAATGATGTCTTTGCCAAAGTCGTATGAGGTGGATGCCTGTTGTTCGTCCTGAATCAGGAAACGTTTCAGTACATCCCACTTGAAGAGATAGATACCCATGGAAGCAAGTGTGCTTTTGGGTTCAGGAGGCTTTTCTTCGAATTCGTAGATGCGGTAATCATCGTGGGTGTTAAGTAGCCCAAACCGGCTGGCTTCTTCGAGCGGAACATCAATGACCGATATGGTGCAATCCGCGTCTTTTTCCTTGTGATACCTGAGCATTTTTTCATAATCCATTTTGTAAATGTGGTCCCCTGAAAGGATAAGTACATGCTCTGGATCGAATTGTTCAATAAAATTCAGGTTGCGGTAAATCGCATCTGCTGTGCCTCGGTACCAGTTACTACCGTCTTCACGTTCATGCGGTGGAAGGACGTATACCCCGCCATTTTTGCGGTCCAGATCCCAATCGCTGCCGATGCCGATGTAGGAGTGCAGTACCAGAGGTTCATATTGTGTCAGTACACCAACGGTATCAATGCCTGAATTGGAGCAGTTGCTTAGAGGAAAATCAATAATCCGGTATGTCCCGCCAAAATATACAGCTGGCTTCGCCAGTGATTTGGTCAACCCTTTTAACCTTTTGCCTTGCCCTCCTGCGAGCAGCATCGCTACAACTTCTTTTTTTGCCATCATTACAGCCTCCTCCACGCGCATTCTTTCTGGTACATTTCAGAGCCCATAATCCATATTCTGTTGTTTGGACGCTGTTGTCATGATTAGGAGCACGCTGTACAGACAAACCATATCCATTGATATCGCAATCTCGCCCGAGACTGTAGCGGAACGTAATTCATTGTATGTCTGAGTAGGATGATCATTACAGAGTAGCCTTGACTTGCCGTGCAGAGGTGATTGGTGGAATTGAAATTAAGATGTACCCCGTGAGAAATGCAATCCATTATCCCTAATTAACATTAAACACGAAACGGGCTGGGGAATCTTGCTGGGAAACGTAAGACAAAAGTTCAGGCTGAAATCACTCCTTTTTGATGCTGCTGTGATTAGATTATTGTATTCGCTGTAGGGATTCAAAATCCTTTTGCTTTTGTACGATTGATTAAAATGGAAAAATAAGTAACTTCCCACCTTGGGACATAACAAAAAGCCAGGACTGTGCCCGGCTCATCGCCAGCTCCTTTATCGTTTGTGAAAAAATACTGTTCATCGTGTTGTACTCGTATCTATATAATTTTGCGAAAAAGCTCCATCACTTCTTCTCTCGAAGGCTGATACGGATTGCCGGGGGCACAGGCGTCTTTCATCGCATTATCTGCAAGCAGCTCGAGATCAGGATCCGTCACCCCCAGCTCGGACAATTTCTCGGGAATGCCCACTTCCCTGGAGAGCTGGCGAATAGCGTCAATGACATACATGGAGCACTCTTCATCACTCTTATCCTTCACATTCATGCCAATGGCTTTGGCGATATGTCGGAATTTGCCGGGCACATGCTTCGCGTTCATCTCCTCCACATAAGGGAGCAGCATGGCGTTACATACGCCGTGCGGCAGATCGTACACACCTCCAAGTTGATGTGCCATGGCATGCACATAGCCGAGACCCGCATTATTAAAAGCCATTCCTCCCAAGAAGCAGGCATAGGTCATGTGCTCCCTGGCTTCAAGGTCGCTCCCGTCTCTGACCGCTCGTGGCAAATACTCAAAAATCAGTTCAACCGCTGCTGCAGCTGTCGCACTGGTCACTGTGAATCCGCCAGGCGTCACCATCGCTTCCACCGCATGGGTCAGAGCATCCATGCCTGTTGCAGCTGTCAGACTGGCTGGCTTGCTGAGCATCAATTCTGGATCGTTCACTGACAGAGAGACCAGACTGTTTCGATCCACCATTACCATTTTCACCTTGCGTTCCTCATCCGTAATCACGTAATTAATGGTCACCTCACTCGATGTACCGGCAGTCGTATTAATCGCTACAAGCGGTACAGACTTATGATGCGATTGATGCAATCCTTCGTAGTCCCGAATATGTCCACCATTGGTAGCAACAATGCCGATGGCTTTCGCTGCGTCCTGAGGTGAACCTCCGCCGATTGATATAATGGCATCACAGTCATGTTCCTGATACACTTTGAGACCTTCATGCACATTTTGACACGTAGGATTTGGTTGTACTTCATCATATACCACGTAGTCTAGCCCTGATTTTCTTAATATAGACAGTACTTGCTCAGCTACACCGGAAGAGATCAGCTGCCGATCGCTAACAACCAGTGCTTTGCGAATATCCATGTCCTGAATCATCTTGCCTGCTTCCTGTAAACATCCCCTGCCCATCAAGTTCACGGGCGGAACATAATAAGCATGTGTTGCCATCTGAACCAGCCTCCTGTAACCCCTGATTTACTGTCTTTATTGTAACTGAATCCGTTTTCAGATATAGTGAAATTAATCACATTAAGTGCAAAAATGTTACACTTCCGTACACCTTATGCTTGCCTTGCCCTTGGCCCGTTCCTTCCTTTTTACTTTCACAAGTTATAGCTGCACGCAAAAAAACGGCCTGAAACCAGAGGTTTCAAAGCCGCTTTTTATGAATGTTGTCATCCTATCATTTATCATCAACATGGTATGGAACGATTGGTATCTGTTTGCAGAAAACTTGCTTACAGAGCTTTATCGTCTACCCCATCCAGCCACGCTTCAATATCACCGATTACAGAAGAGACACAGCCATCCTCAAACGGGGAATTAAGACCAGCCAGTTCAACCAATCCTGTGAAGGAGAGGCTTCCTCCCGCTTTGCACAGGGTCAGATAGTCGGCCCATGCAGACTTCATATCCTCGTTACTGCGTTTCCAGAACTGGAAGGCACAGATCTGAGCCAGCGTGTAGTCGATGTAATAGAACGGCGAGGAGAAAATGTGCCCCTGCTTATGCCAGAATCCACCTTGCTCCAGATAGGCATTATCCTTGTAGTTGATGTGTGGCAGGTACGTTTTCTCAATGTTGCGCCATGCCTGTTTACGCTCAGTCGGTGTTGCATCCGGGTTGGCATAGACGAAATGCTGGAATTCATCCACGGCAACGCCATAAGGAATAAAGAGCAGACCGGAGGAAAGGTGATCAAACTTGTATTTGTCCGTATCTTCCTTGAAGAACAATTCCATCCACGGCCATGTGAAAAATTCCATGCTCATGGAATGAATCTCTGCCGATTCATAAGTCGGCCAGTTGTATTCCGGCACCTCAAAATGACGGCTCTCATACACCTGGAACGCGTGACCAGCTTCGTGTGTCAGGACATCGATATCCCCGGATGTACCGTTAAAGTTCGAGAAAATAAACGGTACTTTATAATCATTCAGGAAGGTGCAATATCCGCCGCCCTGCTTGCCTTTTTTACTAACCAAATCCATCAGTTCGTTCTCTGTCATCATCTGGAAGAACGTATCCGTCTCAGGGGACAGTTCAGCGTACATTTTTTTACCATTCTCAATAATCCAGTCCGGATCCCCTTTAGGAGTCGGGTTACCTGTCTTGAAGCTGAAGCCCTGGTCATAAAAATAGAGCGTATCTACATCGATCCGGCTGCGCTGACGCTCTCTGAGCTTTGTAGCCACAGGCACAATATAATCACGAACCTGCGCTCTGAAATTGGCAACCATTTCCGCGTTATAATCGGTACGATTCATGCGATCATAACCAAGTTCCACATAGGATGGATAGCCTAATTTTTTGGCAATTTGCGTACGTACTTTTACAAGCTCATCGTAAATGCGGTCAAATTCCGCTTCGTGCTCAGCCATGAATGTATATCTTGCTTCCGAAGCGCGTTCCCGCATGGAACGATCTGTAGACAGTTCAAACGGATGCAGCTGTGGCAAGGTACGTTCTTCGCCTTCAAACGGAATTTTTGCGGAAGCAATCAATTGATTATATTCGGTGGATAGCTTGTTCTCTTTTTGAAGATCCTCGATAATTTCCGGGCTGAAGGTCTTCAAGGACTGTTCTGCCAGCTGGAACAGCTGAGTTCCCCATTTTTGCTCCAGTTCTGCACGGAATTTCGAATTCACCAGTGCCCGGTAATAATCGGTGATGTACTCTTGAATAATCGGGGAGCTTTCATCCAGAAATTCGTTTTCAGCTTTGTAGAACGTATCATTCGTGTCAATCGAGTGACGGATATAGACCAGTTGCGCCATAGTCTCAAAATCACTTCGCAATGCGTTAATCTGATCCATAAATCCGCTTTGCTCATCCACCGTAGCCGCAGCTTCGAAACCTTTCAACAGCTCACGGAAAGATGTTTTGATTTTTTCCAGATCGGGACGTGTATACGTATATTCACTAAATTTCATTTATGTACACCCTTTCCTGTTAGGCATATTTCGGGAAATATCCCGAGTTGGACTAATCCCTATTATACAAAAGAGCAGCCTAAAAATCCCATCTTTACGAAAAATATTTGTCCATCGGTCAAATTGTGCGACACCTTTCGTTATATATATTACGCGCTTATGTAAGGTACAAACTTCTATGTAAGTAACGTATTGTACAGAACAACAGGATAACATCTTGCCAAAACAAATAAACCTGCCTCGCAAACGCGCGAAGCAAGCTTATGGCTTGTCTCATGTCCATGTCATTTATGGTTTAGCTATTGTCTTTGTCAAGAATCTGAAAGAACCAGCCCATTCCGATCATTCCCACAACCATTACTGCAATTAGAATAATGATGTATGTCATGAATGTACCCCTCCCTGCATCCGATTGATCAACATACTATTTACAGTTTACACGGTGAAACGCCTTTTGAATTGTCCTAACATTGACAAAAATACGACATCTTTAATTTTAACATAAACTATTATTGCACAACCTTCGGATTGGCATCCAAAGTTCAAAGTGAACTTCCTGCAGACGGGCATGAGCTGCCAGAAGTTTCATCCGTAATATTTCCGGTGTATACTATAACTCTATGATTAATAAAAATGAATCTACTGCAGCATGCAGCATGAACTCATACCAATTGCTTACTTAGAAAGGTTGAACAGAATGTCGACTCGTATTCCCCTGCGCCATCTATTTCTTACCATTATGCTTAGCCTCATCCTGGTTATTCTATCCGCGTGTGCCGATGGAGAAGCTCATCTGACCGTCAACATGGATGGTTCAACCGATCTGGAACTGAACCTCGGCGTAACCGAATCCGCCCTCGGAAAGATTGGACAGGACAATCTGATGCCCATGCTCGAAGAAGCCCTGAAGAAAAATAACTTTCAAGCCGAGGTCGTGGACGACGGAGAACGGAAGCAGCTCTCAGCAACAACCCACTATGAGAAAAGCAATACCGCCGCCAGCTTCGATCTGTCCAGGCTTCCAAAAGGCATCCAGGTCGAGCAGTCCACGGAGCCAGGCTTCTTCACTTCCAGATTCCATGTTACTGCTACCGCTGACCTGATGGAATCCATGCCTGATGGGGAGATTAAGGATCAGATCAACAAGGTGCCCAGTTTCCTTAAAAATCTGCTGCTGAAAGATGTGAACTTCGATTTCAAATTGAGTCTGCCAATCAAAGCTGAAGATTCCAACGCGGACCTGGTTGAAGATCAGGGGAAGACATTAACCTGGCACGTTTCTCCCCTCAATTCGAATACACTGGATTTGACGGTACAGGTTCCCAACATTCGTAACATTATCATTACCGCAGTCATCGCTTTAATTGTCGTGGCTTCCCTGCTCATCTGGTTTTTCATCCGCCGCAAACGGACAAGACGCCGCCGCAAAGGATAACTTCAGCCGGTTAATGTGAAAACTGGAGCAGAATTGGATGTTTGACTTGCCAAACCGTGTTATGGATAGTAGAATACATCCGTACTGTGTGAACGGTTAACATTATGGAATAGCTAAAGAGGTGACAGGTTTCATGAATATCCGGGAATGCCCACTGCCTGGTATCGGAGTTAAGTACCAGTTTGATACAAAAAGCGGCAACCAACTGGTTCTTATTAAACACGAAGATGGACGCCGCGAATTGTTCTCTGTTGATCCTAGCGATCAGGAAGAACTTACATTGATCGCGGAACTGGAAGATGATGAATGCGTAACCCTCTCCGGGTTGATCGGAGGATGGTCCTGATCCTTTTTGGTCATGGACTATGGTTATAGACCTAAAAAAAACCTGCCCCTTTAACCGGGAGCAGGTTTTTTGGTTTCATCTCACTCTCTCATGTATCCAGCATTTTACCGATGAGCCCGGATATAAGGTACCCAAGTGCGCAGTACACGGGTAATTTCGGACGAACTGAACGGTTTACTGATAAAATCCTGCATTCCGCATTCCAGGCATGCTTCACGATCACTTGCCCCTGCAAATGCCGTTATAGCTGCGATGACCGGGATCTCAGGATGACTTTGTCTTATTTTGCAGGTTGCTTCAATTCCGTCCATGATAGGCATTTTGATATCCATGAATACGATATCGTAGGATTCCCTTTGCAGTGCACGCACTGCTTCCTCTCCATTCTCAACGATGTCACAGACCCCGCCAAGCTTACGGAGCAGCTCCTCCATCAGATGGCTGTTCACCGGTTGATCCTCAGCTATTAAAATGCGAATATTGGCTGCCAGTAGGGATTGATCATCTTCCCAAGTATCATCTGCAGCTTCCATTCCGTCACCGGACTCGTCCTGCCACTTCTCAAGCTGAAGTGTAAAATGGAACTCTGCTCCCTTGCCTATTTCACTATTCACCCCAATGGCACCATTCATGAGTTCAACCAGCTTTTTGCTGATCGCAAGTCCAAGACCGGTTCCACCATATTTACGATTAATGGCTGGATCAAGCTGGGAGAAGGACTGGAACAATTGATGCTGTTTGTCCACGGGGATGCCGATGCCCGTATCTTTCACGACAAAAGAAAGCAGAAGTTTGTCCGGATCGCCATCGTCCGCCACATTAGCATCCACACGAATCTGAATGCTGCCCTTCTCCGTAAATTTGACTGCATTGCCCACCAGATTGATCAGGATCTGACGAATCCGGGTCACGTCTCCTCTGACACGGTCAGGAATCCGGTCAGACATTTCACAAAACAGCTCTATATTTTTTTCGGCCGCTTTCAGGGCAAACAATTCCACAACACCCGCCAGCATCTCCTGGATATCCACTGCGTCACGTGACAGATCCATTTTACCTGCCTCAATTTTGCTGAAATCGAGTATTTCATTGAGAATATGGAGCAGCGATTCCCCACTATCGATGATGATCTCGGCGAATCCGGATTGCTCTCCATCAAGCTCTGTTTCCTTTAACAGATTAGCCATACCCATGATTCCATTCAGCGGTGTGCGCAGCTCATGACTCATAATCGCAAGAAATTCGGATTTGGCACGGTCTGCCTGTTCCGCTGCTTCCTTGGCACGAATGATGTCATTTACCGAAGTCATATCTCGGAACACCAGCACACCCCCGCGGGTATTTCCTTGATCCATAATCGGTTTCAGCTGGAATTCTGCAAGAAAACTGGAGCCGTCCTGTCTCCAGAAAACAGATTCCGAACGAGGCAGGCTGCGGCCTTCACGAACAGCCTTTACAATTGGTGTTTCATTGGAAGGATAAGGGATGGCCTCGTTTTGCATTTGCAGAATGATATGCTCGAAGTGCACACCATTCATTTCTGTTGGACAGAATCCCATCATCTCGGCTGCAGCGGGGTTGGCAAATATCAATTTCCCGTTCTGGTCCAGTCCAATGACGCCTTCAGACATCGCATTCAGAATCAGGGCACGTTCGTAGCTTAGATTCTCGATCTCCTCCACATATTTTTTGGACTCGGTGATATCACTTGTAATTCCATACACGCCAACGACTCGATCCTCGAGGATAATGGGAACATTGATGACTCTGGTTTCAATTCGGCGTCCGTCCTGATGAATCAGCCCAATCTCATAACTCTGGGCCTTTCCTTTGACAGACTCTTCAAAATGATAGCGGGTTTTGGCCAGATCCACCGGATCAATCAAATGATCAAAGGATTGGCTGAGCAGTTCCTCCTTGGAATGTCCCGTCAAATGTTCCTGGCCGGCATTTGCTTTCAGCAAATTTCCTTCCAGATCAAGGGATGCGACGCCTAGCGGGTTACAGTCAAAGAGTGACTGATACTCCTGCAGACTCTGCTCCTGTTTTTTGCTCTCCGTAATGTCCCGGGTCACTGCAATCATCTCCTGCAGGTTCCCGTCCTGGTCATAAATATAGTGAGTTATCGTATCTGCCCACACGACAGAACCATCCTTATGCAGCAGACGGTAGTTAATACGGTCTGGTGCCAGACCTTGGATCTGTCCTGAAACATATGCCTCTACGATTGGAATATCGCTCGGATGAATACAGAACAGTCCCGATTGACCAACGATTTCTTCTGGCTTGTAGCCCAGCATACCAAGGCTGGCGGGTGAAACATACTTGAAGGTCCGTTCCTGATCGGCGCAATGTATGGCAATAAGATCGAGAGAAGACTCTGTGAGTATGCGAGAGATTCGGGTGCTCTCCTCCAATTGCTTGCTCTGTTCAATCAAGTGCTGCTCCGCTTCCTTTTGTTTCGTGATATCAGCTGCCTGCACAAGCAAGTACAGCGGTTCATTGTTTTCTTCATCCCTTACGATACAAGCCCTAATCGTCGACCACAAAAGAGTACCGTCCTTGCGCTTTAACCGAACTTCCGTCTCATACATCTGGCTTACCCCATTCGTCATATCCCAGAAGTTGGACCTGAATCTCTCCATCTCCTGATCTACATCATGGATCATATGTACAATCGGTGAGTCGATTAGCTCATCTTCACTAAATCCCAGCATTTCACAAAACGCAGGATTCAGCTGGAGCCAACGTCCGTTCACATGCGAAGCAACAGCAATGCCGATTGGTGCATATTTGTATAATTGCTCAAACAGAGAGCGGCTCTCTGTAATTGGATTCGACACCGCTTATCCTCCTTTTTTTCAAATTATTCTCTATTCCATATTATTCGTAATTAACTGCCTGTGCTGTACATAACTTCATCTATAGAGTAGTACCCCAAATAGGATGATGATTAAACGATATCCACTGAATCTTTTGCATGAATCGACATTTTGTGTGCGCTTTTACACGGGGATTGTTCAAACAGAGTACAATCCGGGTACCAATCGTCATATAAATGAAAAGATACGCGTGAGGTTCCGTTCACACAAGCCCAAACATCTAACGAAACGGAGGTTGTCATGTATGATCATCGTTGCGAATCAACCGCTAGATTTGGTACCTTCTCAGTGGTCTGCTTTTGAATGGCATTGGTTGCAGCAGCTTCAGAACAGACCGACCCTATATTCCTATCAGACCATGGATCATCTGCAATTCGAATGGAAGCTTCGCGCCTCTCTGGTTCATGCAGCTGAGGGATTGAACGCCAGCGGGGTCAGCTTTGCTTCATTTGAGAAATCAAGATGTAATCCCGCCTACTGGAATCTCAACAATGAGGGAGGATTTGAACTCAAACCGAATGTAACTCCGGCTGAAGGCATTCGGGATATTTGGAGGAATGGTTCCCTATATGCATTTGAATGTGCAACGGCAACAGTCATTGTGCTGTACGGAGGGGTGCTCGAAAGTATTCGTGAAGAGGCCTTCAATTCACTCTTTCGCGACTTACTGCTCTTCGATTGGCACTATGACAGCGATCTGCGCTTAACCGAGAAGAACGGCAGCCATAACGCACTTCCCGGCGATGTACTTTATTTCAAAAACCCGGATGTCTCTTCCGAAACGCCAGAGTGGCAAGGGGAAAATACGATTATGCTCCGTGAAGATCTGTATTATGGTCATGGCATCGGGATTGCCTCTGGTGGACAGATTATTCGCACTTTGAATCAATTCCGCACTCCCGGAAGCCAAGTTTCGGCCTACTTGATGGATAATGTGATTTATCCCGATTTTTATTATCTATCCCGATTTGCCGAAAATAGTAATCTGAACGCACCTGCAGGAAGTACGCCTGTGTTACCCGGACAATTATATGTACGGATTGGCGGCAGTCGGTATCTCCGAACATGAAGCTGAACGTTGGGTTAACGAGGATTCAGAGAAAAGAAAAACGTTTGACCACAACATAAATAAAGCCCAAATGAAAACAGATTCACTGCCTTTTCATTGGGCTTCTTCGCATAAACTTATTGGGAAACCTCAACGGCTTTCCATTCTTCCGCATGCCAGGCACATAAATCACCTGTTATTATGTGTTTGGGTCCAACTGGATCACAACCTGCTTGCCACTGACCTGAATACCTGTTGTTTTAGTGCCATATTCAGCCAGCGACTTGCTTAGCTGCTCAGCCCACTCCTTACCTGCAGCGCCTTCTTTGCTTCCGTGAACCTGTATGACCAGCTTAACCGAGTCACCTTTTTTCAAGATACGTTCCGCCTGAGCTTGTTTCGTATCCCGGTCATGGTCTTCCATCTGCAAGTTGAGACGAATCTCCTTAACCTTGCGTTTGTCCGGCGATTTGCCGGATTTTTTCTTCTCCTGCTGAGCTTCCTGTATGGCTGCTCCGGCACGGATGAGTTTGCAAGGTGGCGGGCTTGTCATCAGGGACAGGCATACCAGATCCACCTTATGCTGCTTGGCAAGTGCCAAAGCTTCTTTTGTGGACATAATTCCGAGATCTTCGCCGTTCAGTCCGGTCAGCTCAATCTCGAGTGCTTTGATCTTTTCGTTCTTAATCATGGTGTGTCCTCCTTTACGGCAAAAGCCCGTCCTGACCTATGACAGATCAGAGCAGGCTTGGATCAGACTAATGCTATGTTCTTGCCCGATGGTTCAATTACAGGTTATTGAATGCTTCGGTCAGAACAGGGACGATTTGCGATTTGCGAGATACGACGCCTTTCAGCAATGCCTTACTATCGGAAAGTGTCACATTGTAAGCTTGTTCAACCGCTTTGGTAGACTGACCGTAAGCCAGTGCAACGGAATCATTATTCAGAATGTCCGTTACTACGAATAGGAACAGATCCAGACCCTTACTTGAAATAATCGCTTCGATAGCTGCTTCAAGTTCAGGTTGTTTCACAAGCACATCGTTAACGTCAACGGCGTTTACTTGTGCAATTTCCACTTTGGCTTGTCCCATGGCAAACTCTTTGGCATCCAGGGAGATCAGTTCTGCAATTGTTTTCTGGCTCAGATCCGCGCCGGCTTTCAGCATGTCCAAACCGTAGCTGTCAGCATCTACACCTGCAATGGCAGCCAGCTCACGTGCTGCTGCTACATCCTGCTCTGTGCAAGTTGGGGATTTGAACAACAGGGAATCCGAAATGATCGCGGACAGCATCAGTCCTGCAATCGGTGCGCTAATTTCAACGCCGTTTTCTTTGTACAATTTATTCAAAATGGTTGCTGTGCAGCCTACTGGTTCTGCACGGAAATACAGAGGCTGGCTTGTTTCGAAGTTAGCAATGCGGTGATGGTCAATAACCTCTGCTACAGTAACTTCCTCAATATCGCTTACACTTTGCTGACGCTCATTGTGATCGACCAGAATAACCTTGTTTACTTCGTTCGCAGCCGTTTTGATCAGGCGAGGAGCTTCTACCTTGAAATGATCCAGTGCAAACTGAGTTTCACCGTTCACTTCACCAAGACGCACAGCTTCAACGTCCTGTCCCAGTTTAGTTTTGAGATCCGCATACGCAATTGCAGAACAGATCGTATCCGTGTCGGGATTTTTGTGACCAAAGATTAATGCTTTTTCCATATTTATAGCCCTCCGTCAATTGTGATTAGAATAATCATATCATAATTCAAATCATACCTTACTGATTATAGCGTCAATAAGACTTAATTCCAAACCCTTAACAGCGAATGGATTGAAATTCGTTCTCAGGGTCTGCTTCATCACTGGAAAAGGGAGAAACCCTGCAGTTTTATTTGGAGGCCGTTTGAGCCACGTTCGCAATCAGGTGACTCTCCAGCTTCTCCCCATCACAGAGAGCCTGTACCAATGCCCGGCCAGATTCCGGGGTCATTTTGCCATACCAGTCTCCCTGCGGATACACGATCGTCACACAAGCATCGTCACACTGCCCGTTACAGCGTGTTCGTGTTGTATGAATAAATCCACCGGCCTGCTGCTTCAGAATTTCATCCCGTACAGCCTGAGTGACTTCCTCTCCTTCGTTCCGCATGCAAGTTCCACCGTTGCAGAGCAGGATGTGGTGCTGAAGTTGATCCAGATTATAAATAGCCAAAACTCGATTCATTCCCCTCGACTTCTATGATATGTATTGATTGATAATGAAGTATCTTTCATAAAAATATAAAGTAGCATACGGAACTTGGATAAGCAATGCAAATATTATTCTGCCGAGCCTTCTCCAGTCTCTCCCCTTTTCACATGAAACGTCTGTAAACTGCCATCCTCACCGATCTCAAGCAGGTTCAATTGCTCACCGTAAGCGCATCCGCCATCTATGCCGATCTTGTCACCACTAGGATCAAACCAGATATCTGCGTAATCATGCAGGTTTTTCACTGGTGTGTGTCCGAATACCACCGTATCCGGAATGGATGTGGGCCTGGAGTAAAAGGCCTCCCGAATCCAGATAAAGTCCCGTTCAGGCTGGCTGCGCCAGTCCTTTACATCCGGATTAATTCCGGCATGCACAAAGATATAACCGGGTACTTCATGAACAAGGGGGAGTTCGCTCAGAAAACGGAGGTGATGCTCGTATCGGCTGCGAATCCATTGCTTGGCTTCCGTGTAGGTAGTCCAATCGATCTGTTGTTCATCAAAATTAATCTCCACATAACTGCCCAGTGTCTGCAATCCGCCATTGCGAATCCAGTGCAGATCATACTCTTCCACGTCATTCATTAGGGCTTTGACCATCATCGCATCATGATTTCCCTTGATCACCACTACATCATGCTTCTCCCTCAGTTCCATGATCTGCTCAACCACCTGCCGACTTTTCGGTCCCCGGTCCACATAATCTCCAAGGAGAATCAGTTCATCCTGATTGAGGTCAACATGCACTTGACGAAGCAGCGCATTGAATTCATCATAACAGCCATGAATATCACTTATGATACATCTGCGAATGTGAATTCCTCCTCTCTGCTTACTCAAGAATACAATTGAAGCCCCGCATGGCGGGACTCCAACCTCTTAGAATATAAATTCCCGTTCAACCGGCTCTAATCCTTCTTGAGACCAAAAGCTTCAGCAATCAGGCTAAAAGAGCGCAGGCGTGCATCAAACGAATGAATAGCTGATGCTATAATGACCTCGTCTGCTTCATGACGTTCTGCCATAGCTGTAATTTTGTCCTTCACCTGATCTGGTGTTCCAATAATGGAGAAGGAGCGGCGCTGGCGAATCTGTTCCATTTCCATCGCTGTATAAGGATAATTATGGACTGTTTCCAACGAAGGAAATGAACTCTGCTCTAATCCTCTGCCCAGACGCAAAAAGAACAGCTCATTACTACGGGCTAGTTCCGCTGCTTCCTCCTCCGTCTCTGCACAGAAGGCCGCTACGGCAATCATGGAATGAGGTTTATCATTCAGAATCGATGGTTTGAAATGTCTGCGATAGTATTTCATTGCTTCTTCCCCGCCAGGTGTTCCGAAAAACTGTGCAAATGCATAGGATGTCCCCTGTGCTGCAGCAATCCGGGCACCTTCCGAACTGGAGCCCAGCAGCCATACTTCAGGCACCGTTGGTACAGATGGTCCGGCTACGAGGGATGCAAAACGGTGATCCTCTGGCAGCTGCTCGTGGAAATAACCGCCCAGGTCAGCAATTTGCTGCGGGAAAAATTGTACATTGGAAGCCTTGCCCTCATTCAGAGCCCGGCTCGCAATCGGCATGCCGCCTGGTGCTCTGCCAATGCCGAGGTCAATCCGTCCAGGGTGCAGTGCCTCCAGCAGACGGAAGTTCTCCGCGACTTTGTAGGCGCTGTAATGAGGCAGCATTACACCACCGGAACCAACCCGAATCTGATCGGTATGAGCTGCGACATGAGCGATCATAACCTCCGGACTGGAGAAGGACAATGCTCCGCCGCCATGATGCTCGGACATCCAGAACCTGGAGTACCCCAGTTCATCGGCATGCTTCGCTAACGTCACAGTCTCCTGAAGTGTGTCCTGCACACTGCGTCCTTCATTGATATGTCCATGTTCGAGTACACTAAGTTTCATCTATATTCATTCCTCTCGTCGAATGGGTTGCTGGCAATATTTTTCTAATGCAAAATTCACACTTACTCCATTGTAACATTATTAATTACAGTTTCAAAATCTCTTTATTCTTATCTGTGGAATTGCAATTAAAAACATGTTCCTCTTTCTTCCTTTGTATACATGTTCCTTAACACTGAATAAAAAAATGCCACCAGCAACCGCTGATGGCACTTCCTATTTGAATGAATACTTTTTGTTCTATTATGGTGCTCGTTTAGGCAGCAGCTTCACATACTCGTCAGATAGCCTCATGAGGCTGAGCACATGCTCGTAATCGGAACGATACGGCTCCAGATCGGTAACCGGTTCATATGTTTTAAGTGAATATGCTGTTCCGTCATCAAAACCTGCACCTGGTATAAACATAATGTCATTGTTGACGAACGAGCCTGTCGGCAAGTAATACCGTATACCGAATGCATTGTGGTCCATATTCAGCAGGTCATGCCCAAATGCAGTGAACTGTTCTTCTTTTAACGAAACACCCATTAGGTTCATGACTGTAGGCAGAATATCGAGCTGACCACCAGGCTGTTCAATCAATTGACCTTTAACCTGGTTTGGCGTGTGAATCAAGAGTGGGATATTAAAACGGCTCACCTTGCCATCATATGGGACATTCAGGCTCGCTTGAATCTGTTCGGTAATCTCGTCATTTGCGGGCAAGCCGAAGTGATCGCCATAGATAACGAGTGTTGTATTCTCCCATAACCCGTTCGCTTTCAACTCATCAATGAGCTGACCGACCGCATAATCGGTGTAATTAATGGCCTGCAAATAATCGTGAAGCAATGTGTTCGTGATCGTTGCAGGAATGGTAATGCGCGCCCGATCCGCTGGAACCGTAAACGGCGAGTGGCTCGATGCGGTAATGAACTGGGCATAGAACGGCTGATTTGCCGCTTGATGCGCAGCCATTTTTTCCACACCTACACGATATAACTCCTCATCCGAAGGACCAAAATCGTTAAAGCGGTCATTCTCGAAGCTCGGCTTATCGAAATATCGATCAAAACCGAGGGCCGGATACATCTTGTTCCGATTCCAGAACGTCACGTCATTGACGTGGAAAGTCTCTGACTGGTAGCCTTCATTGCGAAGCAGCTTTGGTAGACTTGGCAGCTCGCGGTCGCTATATCCGGCTGACATCGGAACAACCCCGGTTGGATAGATGGACGTATTGGACATAAACTCGGCATCCGAGGTATTTCCCTGACCAATCTGTTGGAAGAAATGAGAGAAATAATAGCTTTCTTTGGCTAAATCGTTCAGTACCGGTGTCAATACCTGACCATCCAGGGAAGCGTTAATCGGGAAATTCTGAAAGGATTCCAATTGCAGTACAATTAAATTGCTGCCTTTGGCCTCACCAAAATATTTGGCTTTGATTGCCGATCCCTGGTTAGTTTTTTCCTGATATGGATATTGACTCACCAGTTGATTTATCTTGTCAATCGTTTCATTGATATTGCCATTCGCTATAGCTTCGTTTTCTTTGCTGGTTAATATCGCCGAGGACACCTGATAATTCAGAAATCCGAGATTCTCAGCTCGCACCAGTTCGTTATCAATAGTTTCGCCTTTGACAATAAAACTGCCTGACAGCACGATACAGAATGCAGCCGTAAGAGCTACCCCCAGCTTGCCCCAGTATCTTCTGCGCATTTTTCCGAAATGCAAACCGCTGTCCCGGTAACTTCCGTTTCTGACACCCGACCGCCTGCGACGCATCATGAGCCAAACCGGCAGTGCAAGCACGATGTCAACAAAGAACAAAAAATGGGAAGGCCGTATCAGTGGTCCAATACTTCCCCGTACCTGTGCTACCTGCCCGATCTCGCTGAGCGCCGTATATGTGGGTACGGAGCTGAAATGCACGTTATACAGGGTTGCCGCAAACAGGACGAGGGAAAAGAGCAGGTTAAACCCGCCGTACACCATCCGCTTCCAGCGTTTCGGCACAATGAGATCCAGGATGCAGACGACAGTCAGAGCTCCTAATGCATCCGTCACCAGACCGATCCCGGACAGCCCTTGGAAAAAGAAATACCGCAAAAGCGACAGCTTCAGCAGCATAAGGATAAACAAGACGGCAAATAAAATCCGTGAGGAGGTCCGTTCGTTTTTGGAATTTAACATGGTCGCTTTCAACCCTTATCTGAAATTTTACGTTCGTTTTACAAAACGCATATTTCAGTATAACAGTTTTGCTATTTGTATTCCATGAACGGACCCAAATTCCTGTAACCAGCATCTTGCAGCATCCGGTCCCCGTTGTGATTAAGACAAGAACGCCTAATATAAATTATAATTCACCTATTGGAAGACATTCATTGACTCATGCCAATTGCCCTAGGTCAAGCTGTCGTCGATATATCATCATCCTGTACGTTACTATTCTGCATCCGTGCAATGAGTACGGCCTGTGCAGCGGCAATTCTGGCGAAAGCCACCTGTTCAGGTGGGCAACTTACGTAATCCATCCCCATACGCTGGCTGTAGGTAAAGGTACTCAGATCAACGTGTTCCTCCACGCAGAGACCTACTCTCAAATGAGGTTTACGGAGCCGAGCCTGAACGACAGCGCGTTCCAGTAGTTGTTCTCCCCCATCCAGATGCAGAATCTCTGCTCCAAATGACAGGAAATCAGCCTGCCTGGCTGTATGTGCCACGGTCAGTGCCATTTGAGCCCCTTCAATCAGCGAGCCTACCCTGTAATGGCAGTGACGTCTCTCCTCCCCCAGAATCTGTTCAGCCACTTGATCAATCAGTTCTCTGATTACTTGCAGCTCGCTACCAGGTCCTCTTGACGTTACGAGAATCTCGGGGCGAACCCACAATCCCTGGCGAATGCATTTGAGCGCTGCACGAAAGACGGCCTCTGCCTGCATTTCATGAATTTCCGGGAAAACGTTTCCAAGATGACATCCATACTGCCTGCTGATCGGATGCTGCTCGTGCAGCCGCTCTACAAGCCGGGCCATGCGACTAAGCTCCTCTTGATTTACATCAAGTCCTCTTGCATGCCCTGCCTGTAATCCTTCTTGACGTTCCACCAACTCATCCAAACCCGGGAGAAGTTCATATAATGGAGGATCGAATAGTCTTATCGTTACCGGAAATCCGTTCATTTCCTCGAAAATCTGCTCTACATCAGACTGCAGCATGGGCAGCAGCCGTTCCAGACCACGTTTGCGCTCAACGTCGGTTTCAGCCAGCACCATCTTTTGTACATAAGGCATCCGCGAGCTAGACAGTAACATATGATCGGTTCGGCAGATGCCAATTCCGTCGGCTCCAAACGTACGGGCCATGGCCGCATCACGAGGATGACTTGCATTTGCGAGTACCGTTATATTTTTCACATCATCGGCCCATTCAAGCAATTGCTGAAGTTCAGATGTGGGAATTACATTAGAAGACTCGACACGCAGCAGTGCCTCTTCCCTGGTTATCAGACCTTCATTTGCAAAATCCACTATCGTCCTGATCACAGCTTCAGGAGTTAAACGTGCATCCCGGGCTTGTAAAAGGTACAGCTTCCCCGACTCAATCACAAATTTAATTTCCTGAACAGCGGTGTTCACTCTCTCCAGCTCACAGCTCGCTTGCAACAGCTGGCCAACCAGCTCTGGTTCCGCATGTCTGATCTGTTCCAGTTCCTCCAGGTCATACCCTGAGCCTGCAAACGACATGTATTCGCCATAGATTCCTTGGGCCCCAGTCAACGGATGACGTGAGTAGATTGTACCGCTTCCGCAGCGGTCTCCGCACTCTCCATTCACCATCACTTGAATCAAAACGGGCATACCATAGACGATCGAAGTGGAGCTCAAGGTTTGGTTACGCAATCCTGGATCAGAAAGGGAGAATGCCTGGATGATCCTGTGTAGTTGAAACTGCACATCCTGAGGGAAAGAGGGATATCCCTGTTCTTCAATGACGTCTTTATATTGCGCAATAGCGTACTCTAATCTCGTTTCATCCAAACTCGTGATATCTCCCAATCGTTCATCGAAAACCTCAAGCGGGATGCCATGAACCAACCAGCCATAATTCTGCAGCAGCACCCGGTAGCAGTTGAGTGCATACGGGCGGTTGTTGATGCGCCGGGCAAGTCCCTCTACTGTAATGTCATTAAGTCCTACGCTTAGCAGCACCAAGGAGTTCGCATCCCGGGGAAGCACGTCACTGGATTGCACAGCAAGCAAAAGCGGGGCCTCCGGATCACCAAAGGCTGTGCCCGTATGCTGTTCCAGCTGACGGACTGCCCTGGCCAGATCTTCGGAACCTTCGGCAAAAGTTGTTTCTGAGCAGCTAGGGAACTCGTGACAGTGTTCCGTTGTAATGGTGAATCCTGCCGGAACAGGCCACCCCGCCTGACATAACTCCGCAAGCGCGGCTCCTTTACTGCCCAATAGTCCTTTCATCTCTGCCGTGCCTTCTTCCAACAGAACTACCCGTGTCGTCATTACAGCGCTCCCATCCGCCATTCCATGGCTATGCTTAGAGGTATTCAGTTGTTGCGAATCACCCTCTAGTTAATGGTATGATGCAAACGCGCAGTCAAGGACATCTGTGTACGCATTTTGTACTCGGAATGTAAACGTTGATCAAAAGAGTTTTATGGTATTATAAAACTGACTCATACGAATGAACTAAAGAATGGCGAATCCTAGCATTTCAAGGTTGGAACAATACGATAACTGGGGAGTGAGTATCATTGTTTAGCAAAGTTGGTCAAATCATGTTGTATGTCAACGATCAGGACAAGGCCCTTCAATTTTGGACAGAAAAAGCAGGCTTTCACGTGGTCTCCGAAGTCAACGGCGAGGGTATGCGCTGGATTGAAATTGCTCCTGAAGAAGGTGCCGAGACAACCATTATCCTTCACGACAAGGAATTCGTAGCCAAGATGTCCCCCGAGTTGAATCTGGGTACACCTTCGCTCATGTTTTTCACCAAAGATCTTGATGGGCTCTATGCGGATTTGGCCAGCAAGCAGGTTACGTTAGGTGAACTGGTTGCGATTCCGGGCGGAAGAGTCTTTAACTTTGCAGATGATGAAAACAACTACTTCGCTGTGATGGAAAGAGAGTAGAATCGTGCTCCCTACTTAGGCGGGCGCTATGATTGCCACCCTTCATATTTACACAATAAAGGCGTCTGACAAAGAGTCAGCCGCCTTTTTAACTGCTATTCATACATATGATCTAATTGATACAGCTCCAGCACATGCTCCGTTTCGAAGCCGGCTTTACGGTATAACGATAGTGCTCCAGAATTCATTTCATCTACACATAAACGGATTTCACTCACTTGGCTCTCCTGATTCAGCTCATATAACACCTTGTTCAGTAAAAGCAAACCCAGTCCCTGCCTGAAGTAATCCGGATTCACGGCAATATATTCAATACTGCCCTCACCAAATTCCGGATCAGCCTCGGCGTAGACATATCCATGAATCTCCCCTTCCGAGCCAGACAGAACGTATAAATGATGATGCTGCTTGCCTGAGCGCTGAATGAGTGTTTCACCATCGTAATACGTACCGGTAAAGGTGGAATCATGTAACTGGATAAAAGATGGATACTGATCTGGAGTAATGGTCTGAATCCTGTAATTTTCACCCTGATCCAGGCTTACTTCATTCAATGAGCGATTATGCAAAATAACCTGCCTGCTCTTGAGCTTAGCTCCCTTGTCCTTCATGAACGTGATGGCATTCGCATGATGTTCATTATAAAATCCGTAAACTTTCTGGATATGAATCCGGTTTTCTGCTAATTTGTTCATTCCCTGCTCCCACAAACGAGATGCTAATTCTTGCCACTGCTCTGGGGCACACTGATTAAATGGCCCCCACAATTCAGCAGTCCCTGTATCCGTATCTGTATCCATCCCAAGCACTCCTGTCAGCTGCCCATCCTCATTCAGGGTACTAATCCACAGGTCTGGTTGATCACCGAAAGCATCCATCATTGCCTGCTCAATTTCAAGCGCATCCTTGCCGCAATACCCAATATGATGCTCATGGTACTGATTCAACTCCGCAATAAATTTAGCGATCACTGACTTATCCACATTCTGAGTAATATTACGTTCCATGACTGCTCTCCTTCCAAGGTTGTCTAAGCCAGCACACGCAGGATATCATCGATTTTCTTCCCGTGGGAGATAACCCCGTAATTCATCCAAGTTAGAAAGTCCACTTCGTATACACATCCGTTTCTTACTGCTGAAAGTTGTCTCCATTCCCTGCTGTCCAGCAGCTTCCGTTCATCTCCGATCATTACAGAATCCAGACAGTCAAATGTAATAAATAAATAATCCGCCTGCAATAGCTTCAATTGATCAACGCTTATGCTAATTCTACGTTCTTTCAGTGCCCATTGCTGCACCAGAGGATGTGGCGTTAAACCCAAATCCTGATACATCACAGGTCCCACATAACCCTGCTGTACACCGTACAACACAATCTCAGAGGCAGTGATCCGCAAGAAAGCTACCGTTTTTCCTTGCGCAGATCGTGTTAGTCGAGCCTTGGCCTCACGAGCCTTTTCTTCATATGAACCTACGACGTCCCTAACCCGATTTCCTTTTCCCAATACATCCGCCGTCGACCTCAATATGGAGCGCCAGTCCTCTCCTCTATGATGTACATAAAAAGTAGGTGCAACCTGCTCGAAACGGTCCAGATTCCACCGCTTATAGCCATCGTTCAGCATAATAAAGTCCGGCTTATGGCTCTCTTGGAACATCGCATCCTGATGGGACACATCGAATTCAGGAACATCATCCATCCCCAAATAATCCTGTCTGCCCCACAAATG
The DNA here is from genome assembly GCF_040546835.1 of Paenibacillus sp. PvP094. Lineage (NCBI taxonomy): Bacteria > Bacillati > Bacillota > Bacilli > Caryophanales > Paenibacillaceae > Paenibacillus > Paenibacillus sp. PvP094. The sequence continues at coordinate 6,048,377 of NZ_JBEPOM010000001.1, forward strand.
GTGAGCGTATTGAAGCACAGGCTCCACGCCAAGCGCTAGCACAAAATCCTCCAAATATGGTGCAAATACTCGCACGTCCTGACGATAGTGACGTCTGTATACTCCCGGTGAGATGCCTGCATATTGCTTAAACCGACGACTAAAATAGTACTCGTTACTGAATCCGACACTTTGGGCAATATCGTGCAGCCGATCATCTGTCTGCTGCAGCAGTTGTTTGGAACGTTCCAAGCGAATCGAATTCACATAATCCAGAGGAAGCTTGCCGGTCATCTCCTTGAATTGTCGCGTATAGCTGGACCTGGTAAGCCGGATACCTGCCGCCAGATCATCCACCGTAATGGGCTGGTTATAATGATCACGGATATAGCGAATGGACTGTTGTAAGCGAGTTCGATAATCCATGGAAGCATGGCTCGAATCATTTTGCAGAAGCAGCATCCGAAACCATTCCTGGAAACGAAGCTGCCAGTTCCATTGTTTCAGCCAATCCTCTGTCGCCTGTTGCTGTAACAGTTGATCCAATATATCCAGACAAGAGCTCCAGGGGGTGTAGGACAACTCAATAGGCGATGATGATTCCGTGATGACTTGCGACTGCGGAAAAGCAGGATTTGTCTCTTCGAGTGGAGTGGTGGATCCAATCTTGCTTGTCTCACCAGCGGTCAGATCAAGCTTATAATAATGCAGCTTGGATTCTGAACCATCTCCAGTTTGCAGTGGTAAGACGGGTATACCGGAAGCGAAAAAAAGAATCGTCCCTTTTTTTAACTTGAAGACGACATCTTGCGAAACCAGTTCTCCCTGTCCTTGGGTTACTACAACGATTGAATGGCCCTTCGACGATGTGCATTCTAAACCATTGTAAGGTTCCAAAACGGAGTTTTGAACGTATTGAATATGATGAAGTGAACACAGCCAGGGCATGGGAAGAATCTGTTCTATGGTATGAGACATTCGTCATCGTCCTTAATTGAGAATAGTTATCATTTAATTTAGTCTAAACGAAAAAAGAAAGCTCTTCAACCCTGGTTGAAGAACTTTCTTGTATACATTACCCTATCGATGTTCGTTATGGCGTCATTTTCTCCAGAAGATCATCCATTTTCATTGAGTTTGCTGTGATTGCCCCTGATTGCCAGTGAGATCTCTCCATCTTGTACACTTTATTGTTTTTCACGGCAGGCAGAGAATTCCACAACTTGCTATCCAATACCTTGATAGCTTCCTGATTCTCCGGTGAAGACCAATCTCCATCCGAAGGGAATATGATGATTCTATCTGCATCGATTTGCGGGACCGCTTCCTCGGACAGAACCTCTTGAAAGGCTTCCATGCTTTCGGCCAGGGCATGGGGTGTCAAGCCAAGTTCTGAATATATAAATCCGGTATAGCGGTTTTTCACTCCGAACAGTGCTAGGCTGTTATCATCCACATTAAGGCGGACAACCGCCACTGTCTCGTCTCCAACGCTTTCCGCAAGCTTGGCTTTGGTATCCCTGATTTTCTCATCGTAAGCCGCAGCCACTTCCGCACCTTTTTCCTGTTCCCCTACTACATCGGCAATCTTGGCAAGCATCTGCTTGGAATCCTGCAGGGTGCTCTCAGGTAAACGATATGTCGGTGCCACTTTGGAATACATTTCATATTTCTCTGCATCCGCGGCACCATCCACAATGATCAGATCCGGGTCATATTGCAGAAGAGCTTCGATATTCCCGGATATATCGAATTGTGGAACATCCAGGTTCAGATAGTCCTGTATTCCCCATGACGGGTGATACCATTGTACGACAGGTGTGATATCCAGAGCCTTCAGGTAATCTTCCACATAGATCCCGGCTATTCGCTGCGGATGCACCGGAATCGTTACATCTCCGAATTCATCCTGTACCACACGTGTTTCATTTTCTTGGCTCGACTCGGAAGAATTGCCGCTGCCAGCAGTTGTATTCTCCGTTACTGGCGACTGAGCCTGTTCCTCCGCTGCTCCTGAATTCGAACTGCATCCCGCTATGAATACTGCCAGGACCAGAATTGTAATTCCCCAACCTTTAATCCCTTTACTAAAACTTGCCATGCTACTCTCCACCCCTATGTAATCATCTTTATTAAAGAGAATGCTTATCTATAATGATTATCATTCTCATTTAATGTCTAAAGTGAATTGTACCTTATGCCTTACCGCACTCACAATACACATTTGAATCCATTTTTTTATACAAACGAAAGATACGGCCACCCCTACCCCTGCTAGAGCAGAGGCAATTTTCCATTATGGTAACTCTCAAGCAATTGACCTACGAAGGTATGCTCACTCTCACCTTGCAGCATTGCAGCCCCAATAAGGCCAATATCATCACTCACATAACCAGCCAATTCGGGATCCCCTGTATGGTGCAGCGTCTGTTTGAATGCCTGTTCCCTCGATGCACGCAGCAGTTCGTCTTCCGCGATAGAATCAGCATCTTGTACCCACCTCTGATAAGCCGACATCCATTCATCTGCAAAAACCGAATCATCGCGCTTGTCCAGGTAGCTGTCGATATCCAGCCCTTGAAACATCTCATTTGTAATGAGCCTGCCTTCATTAAGTTCTTTAAGAAGCTTCTCCGCCTCTCTTCTATTCATTAGGTATTCCCTCCATCTTCTGTGATACTGCTGTACATTTCAGGTATTTTGAATCTTCGTATGCTGCGGGTCGGATCGGCTGTAAAATGATCCAGCCCTCTCTTCTCATACTCCCGCAGAAGGTGATCAAGTATGCGAGCTATGACGCCGCAATCCGCCAAGGCATCGTGCCTTCGAATGCCGTCTGTATTGATGTTATAATACTGAATCAAAAAATCCGTAGATATAACTTCACGCACTTCAGGATGAATATACGTGAACATCGCTTTTGTATCCAGCACCTTATTGCTAAACATCTTCACGCCAAATTGCTCGCAGTGACGCTTCAGTATGGGCAGATCATATTCATATCCAGCATGGGTTACGAGAATCTTCTCCCCGATAAACCTGGAAAATGAACGATAGGCTTCAACAAACGCAGGAGCAGACATCATATCTGCATTCGATATGCCCGTTAACTCTGCTACAGCATCCGGTATCGGTTTGCTAGCTCGTGACAGCGTGGAGAATGTTGATTGGCCAACCTCTCCACGTTTGTATTCCATCGCGCCGAATTGGGTTATGCTCTCCCGATCCGGAAGAATGCCTGTTCCCTCCAGATCAAATATGCAGTACAGATGCTCATGCAGCTTAGGGACATGCAGATCGTCGATTACATAATGATCAGGGTTAAATGTGATTTTCATATGTTCTCTCCCCCTTGCCACAGACGGGTGACCTGTACCAATTCATGCTCCATGTTAAACTCCAGCTTATAGATATCCGGCATCGTCGTACTTTTCCAGAAATCATATCCGTAGGACGAGTCGTAATATTGGAAGATCAGGGTCATTACATCTCCATGTGTGCCAATCACTACTTTTTGTCCAGCGTGTGTGTCCAGAATTCGCTCAATTACGGCTACCGCTCGTGCACCTGCCTGCTCCCCCGACTCTCCGCCAGGGTATGCAAAGGAAGGCGCAAGGTATAATCGCCGTTTGGATTCAAGAAAATTGGCATGCTTTACACGTTCATCGGATAATTGGCGCTCACGCAAATCTTCCTCCATCAACACAGGGGCGCTCGACCTGTCAGCCAGTTCCTGAATGGTATCAACCGCTCGCCGGTATGGACTGGAATAATACCATTGAATCTTCTCCTGACTGAGAACTTCTGCAACAATCGCTGCATCTCGGCACCCACGCTCTGTGAGTCCTCGCTCTCGTTCCTGTCCTTCCACATAGGCGGATTCTGCATGCCGCACAAAATACAAGATGGTTCTGGACTCTTTACTCATCCGTCAGCCAGCCCCTTCTTCTTCTCAATCACAAGGAGGCAAGTACTGTCTGGCAAGGATGCAGGCTGTCCGTCTTCCTTCATGAACACAATGCGTCCCTCAAGTGCCTCGGTATATCCTTCCTGAAGAAAATGCTCCAGCTTAATAATCTCTGCCTGCTCACCAAGCGCTTCACGAATACAGTTCTCGTAAGCCGATGGCGTAAAGATGCCGAACTGTTCCTGAATCTCGTGAACGTAAGCTTCTTCGCCCCACGTATACGTATACAGGAATTCCATGGCATCATTAATGTTAAGAACCGCCTCATTCTCAGCAACACGTTCAAACGTAATCTTCCGGCCCTGGAAGTCCTGAGCATATCGTTCCAGCCACTGCATACCATCCGGCTCCAAAAACCGAATCCGTCTATTCTGCTCTTGAGGTTCTGTCATAATGCCATCACGGATTAATATTCTTCCACCCGGCGACAGAACATGAAACGAACTTTGAAGTGCTGCGACAACCGTATCCGTGTTAAATCTCCGTCCATCCCGCTCTATATAGGAGTACAATTCATGCAGAATAGACGAAAAGATTACCGTATCCACCGTGCCTGGCTGTACGTATTGATCCAGCCTCAAGGCGTCCCCCTTCATGACCTGCCAGCGGTGACCTTCTCGCTGTTTCTTGCGCTCCAGCGCTTCGATGACATTGGCAGAAATATCAATGCCTATCGGCTCCACTTCCGGCTTCTCCTGCTCAATAAGATCCAGCAGAACTCCGCCACCTGGACCGATATCGAGTACACGCTTGCCAACGATGTAGTCCAGCAGCAGTTTTTTATAATCCCCCGAGCTGTTCATGTCCGCTAAATACGTCTCTTCATTATGGAACCGGTCATACGCATCACGCCGCAGTCCGAACAAATCAAAGAGCAGCAATACGGCCTTCTCATATAGCGGTGATTTCTCGGCTTCAATACAGAACGCAATTAGCTTCTCGGCCGCCGGCGAGAACTCAAAGGTCACAAAAACCGTATCCGGCAGATCCGGTTGACGTACTACGCGATGGGTCAAATGCGGATAAACGACCGACTGTTCCTCTTCAATCTGCTTCCATGACCATTGCTCAAGGTACTTTTCAATCATTCGTTTTTTGTAGATGTTCAGCTTTTTGACACCTTTATAGTCGTAATACATCGTATTCATTAACGGTTCGAAACTGATATGACGTACATCATCTGAATTCGATTCCCTTTGAACCATGCCTTCACTATGCAGGGTGAGAAGGAACACTTTCACCATTTCCTGCAGGGAAAAATCCTGCAGGGCGGATTCCACATACCACAATGTACGACGAGACAGAGGAGCCAGCATGTTGTCTACATCAAGCTCTGTTTGCAGTTTAGCATACGCCTCATCCAGGGCCTCGCCTTCGCGAATGGACGAGCTTCGGAGCCGGGATAAACGTTCCTTCAAAGGCCAGTCTGCATGATTCGGTTCGCTGATAATCCACCCAACCATTCGCTCTACTTCCGCTTTAACCTGCCTCCATAGCTTCGGATCAACACCAGCAATGATGCACTGGTTGAGCGCCATCAGAACCGTGTGCAATTCTTCAGCTGACAGCCAGCCATGAGTGATAAAAGCATGCAGCGGAGCATTCTCGGCAAAAGGTATCTCCCCGCGTATGTATTGTCCAATCAGTCCATGCGTTCCAATGAGAGCATAGATCATTTCCTGTCTTGGCGTAGCTTCATTCTTCTGAATCGGATTCTCTTCATTGACCTCAACCACAGCTTTATTGTCATTACCGATGTTTACTTTACTGCGATTAATAACATACTCCCTGTATAACTGTGCAGAACCCCTATTGTGTACAAACAGATTCACCCCTGCGCGCTGCCATGCCTTCCTTTGCTGCACTGAGCCGGCCTTGGCTGTCTCCGACCAGACCAGTACTTCCTCCACGACCTCTCGTACCCAAAAGGAAACGTTCAGCTGATCCAGGACGTGCAAGGTCCGCTCGACGTAGTCCAGAACGGGATTGGTTCCCTCAAGGTCAGCCATGGAATAAATGCGTTCAAGATTAATATGGGGCTGCTCGGCCGCCGCCAGCAGCTGCAGCCATAATTGCTGCTTATCCTCTGGGATGTTGCCTGTTCTATAAGAATGTATGGCTTCTAATGAGTGCAGCATGTTGACATTCACCTCGTTATTTAGTTCAATTCATCTGTCTAGACGGTTCAATCGATCCTCCACAAGTTTCAGCACCCTTTCTGCTTCATTCCCTGGCAAACTCTCTTCCAGGCGAGCAGCTGCAACGGGCAGAATCCATCGTTCGATCTCCTGCCAGGTTACGCCTGATAGACGCATGTAATGGTTGATGTACCCGTCCACTATCGTATCACGAGACCTTTCAAACCCCAATCGTATCGCAGGATCAGCATCCTCCGGCAGCGATGCGCTCGTTAAGATGACCCAACTGCGTGCCACATCTCCTGCAGGATCGCCCGACATGCCTGTCATCCAATCGATAACATTGTAGGCGTTCTTCTTCTCGTTCATCATGATATTATCGGGATGATAATCACCGTGACAGATCTGTATTCGCTCAGGGAGACGGGTGAGATAATCAAGTATCCTGGCTTTATCCTCTGCAGACAGTAGCTGTGTTCTCTGAATCGCCCCTGACAAAACCTGCTTCTGTGAAGGCAGGACTCTCCCATCATCACTTTGGGCATGAAGCTCCTGATGACAGGCAGCCAGCTGATGTACCAGTTCTTGAAGGCTTGAAGACTGGTGGAACATCATGGAGAATATCGTATGACCTTCGATCCGTTCAAATACAATACCTGTACGATCTCCTTCAACCATAATTTTTCGTGCCTGAGGCACGGGTAGTTTCTTATCATTTAACAGCTGTGTAATTCTGAATTCATTCTGGATGGCTTCAAGCGGAAAGTTACGATGATACAGCTTCAAAATTTGAGCGGAAGCGTGGGCGTAGATGTCCGCAGTTCGACCTTGACCAATAAGCTTCATACTTTAGCCTCCAGCGTTTATTCGAATTCCTTGCCCCTGATTTTGCTAAACACCATGACATCGACCAGGGTACCGGTACTGTCCCGGCGCATACTTCGCAGTATGCCTTCCAGGGTGTAACCTGCACGCTCAGCGACCTTGGCACTGCGTACATTCCGAGAATCACAGCGAATCTCCAGACGGTTGGCGTTCAGATATGTTATTGCAAATTGTTCAATTCCCCGGACAGCTTCCGTCATTAATCCTTCACCTGCACGCGACGATCTGATCCAGTAGCCGATCTCGAAGCAGCGTGCATTCCAATCGATACGATGCAGGCCGCTGCTGCCTACAAAATCATCAGTATGCTTATCTCGCAAATGAAGAACGAGATCTGTCCGCTCCAAAAACTGTAATCTGGCTTTGCGGACATGTGCTTCAGATTCCTCAAGCGAAGGTACCTTTTCGGCAAATGGCAGCCATGGCCGCAGCTGCTCAACACTCTCCCGAATAGCCTCGTTGACATCTGAGCCATCTTCCCACTCCGGAGCTCGGATCGTGAGACGAGCTGTGTCGAAGCGCTCGGGAAAGGATAACATAATCGGATTCATTGGATTAGTGTTAGCCATACCTTCCTACTCCTCTACCTGGAATATGGAATCCACAATAAGCGGGAGATTATCCCGGACGGAAACAGCTCCAAAAACCGAACGTGCATGCACGCCCTTTTCCTCAAATACATCCATCATTAGATCTGAAAACCCGTTCAACACCTTGTGATGTTCCTGATAGGAAGCCGACGCGTTAACAAAACCCTGGACTTTGACCACACGTTTCACCAGGTCCAGTGAACCCAGCACATCCTGGACTACAGCGAGCACCTCAATCCCTGCATTGCGGGCAAATTCATATCCCTGTTCGGTCGTGAAGTCCTCTCCCAATTTGCCACGCTCCACCGTATCCGGACCTTTCCCTGATACATACATTAACCCATTTACAATAACTGCATTGGCATACTTCGCAGCTGGAGCGCTTGCCTCAGGCAAAATAATCCCCAGTTCATTCAATCTCGCTGCTATCATCGCTTCCCCTCCCAAGAGACAGATATCCAAACGCAAATCTATCAATATATTACTATTTTGGATAAACATTAATATACGCTCGATCTTACGCTTAAGCAATGATTCGCTTAGAACATGATGTACTCTAACCTTTCGGTTTCTATGAATGTCACTTTGATGATGGGAACATTATGCTCTAATCCCGTTACTTATAGTTTATCAGATCATCGGATCATCCAAAAACGCTTCTAAGATGTAATCCCCATTTCAGGATTAGTTTTTATATTAATTCTAATCTTTTGAAAACGTTATATTGTAATTCCTGTCATTCTCTATTACGATAGTTACAAACAAGTACAGCAATGATCTGTTTACTCAAAGGAGGACGTTATCTTGAATGCACCCTTATTTCGTGATCCCATCTTCGATGGAGCCGCTGATCCGGTTGTTGTATGGAACCGCGCTGAACAGACCTGGTGGATGATCTACACCAACCGCAGAGCTACCGCAGGAGGACCGAAATTTGCCTGGGTTCATGGCACGGATCTCGGCGTTGCCTCATCGTCCGATGGAGGAAAGACGTGGACCTATCGTGGTACGTTAACCGGTTTGGAACATGAATGGGGACATAATACGTTCTGGGCGCCGGAAATTTTCTGGCATGATAACAGGTATCACATGTATGTCAGTTATATTCAAGGTGTGCCCCATGACTGGCCGGATCATGACCACCACATATTGCATTACACAAGCCCCGATCTGCTGAACTGGACATATCATGGCAAACTGGAGCTCAGCTCGGACCGTGTCATTGATGCCTGTATTTATCCGCTGCCGGATGGTCGTTTTCGGATGTGGTACAAGGATGAGACTAACGCTTCTCATACCTATGCCGCAGACAGCACAGATCTTTACCATTGGGATGTTATCGGTCCCGTCATTACAGGTCGCGCCCACGAAGGTCCCAACGTTTTTCGCTTTCATAATAGCTACTGGATGATCGTGGATGAATGGAGAGGACAGGCTGTATACCAATCGGATGATCTGGAGAATTGGGTATGGAACAGCATGATTCTCGATCAGCCGGGGACACGTGAAGACGATGGCGTTATCGGTTTGCATGCAGATGTAGTGGTCCAGGATGATACAGCTTATATTTTCTACTTCACCCATCCCGATCGCATTGAAGGAGTAGATCATGCCAGTGAGCCTGCTCGTCGTTCCTCCATTCAAGCTGCACGCCTGGATGTTGTGGATGGGGTTATGGTCTGTAATCGGGATGAAGAGCTGCAATTACAGCTACGTCCAGAGACGGAAGAAAGTCATATTTCTGTTTGAACCACATGAGGTAGATGATTAGCATCCTTTATATTGTGAAACAAACCCGAAAAGACCTGAACAAGTTCCTGCTGCTGCAGGCTTAATCAGGTCTTTTTGTATGAACAATGCATGATCCTGTAATCGCTGCATCGATTATGATGGACGCGACTTCCCATCCCCCTGCCTGTATGTTCGTGGAGACATCTGTACGGTTCGCTTGAACACTTTGCCAAAATGAGAAAAGTTACTGAAGCCTGCCCGCCAGGCGATCTCCGTAATGGAATCCTCGCTCTCGCGCAGCAGTCGCTGCGCTTCCTTCACGCGAAGCAAATTCAAATAATCAATGAAGGTAAAACCCGTGGTTTGTTTAAACAATCGACTGAGGTAATGCGGACTGATTCGGAATTCTGCCGCAACTTCTGGCAGGGTAAGAGGGTTCCGATAATTATCATTCAAGTAGCGAACAACGGCTTGTGTCTTGGGATGAAGGACCGGCTCGCTCTCTACTGGATATACCCTCCCCTGCTCCTGATTGCGATACGCGATCAGCAGCAATTCAATGGAGCGGTGGCGCAGCAGCAGGCTGCTTCCAACCTTAGGCTGAATCATCTCATCGATCATTTCATGAATGATCCGTTCTATGGTTTCGCTAATAGGTGATGGAAACCTTAACATCGGAACTTCCCATTCAAAGGGCTCCTTTAATCCCTCCATCAACGCAGGGGCAATACTCATTTCTTTAAAAAGCTCCTGCTTCAGGTACAACACAATTCGTTCATGATCAGGCCTTCCGCTTTCCAGCGTCTTATGTACGGCATTTCGGTCAACGAATACAAAATCCCCTGCTTTTACATGGTAGGAACGGTCTTTAATAAAATAGATGCGTTCACCCTTCAGAAGATAATAGAGCTCATAATGATCGTGGAGATGATCCGCGGTCATGGAATAATAGCCCACCCTGCGATCATATTCAATGTCCAAATATCCGGTGGAATCGTGGTAATCCGCTCGAAACGGTTGTGACATGAAGCAGCCCCCCTTTCAAGGATTATAGCAAAATAAGCGGGGTTTGAAAGCGATTACGCAAAAAATGCGGCGAAAGAAGTATTCCCTTGTTATAGGCTAGAGCTATATTCAAGGAGGCGATAGATATGGGTAGCAAAAAACGCTATGTACTGGTCGGCACCGGTGGCCGTGCAGAATTTTTTTATGGAGCACTAGCGAAAAATTTCCGTGAACAATCCGAGCTGGCAGCTTTTTGTGATATTAATCAAACGCGGATGAATTATGCGAATCAACTGCTGCGAGAACGATATCAATACAATGAGGTTCCTACCTATACAGCAGACCAGTTTGACCAGATGATTGAGAACGAGAAACCCGATGCCGTCATTGTGACCAGCGTTGACCGTACGCATCACAAGTACATTATTCGGGCGATGGAGCTTGGATGTGATGTCGTGACCGAGAAACCCATGACCATCGATGAGCACAAATGCCAGGATATCCTCGATGCTGCCAAACGAACCGGGCGAAATATCCGCGTTACCTTCAACTACCGATATGCTCCCCATCATACCAAGATTCGTGAGCTGATCATGAACGATACCATCGGTAAAGTAACCTCCGTTCATTTTGAATGGCTGCTCAATACCCGTCACGGTGCAGACTACTTCCGTCGCTGGCACCGCGACAAACGTAACAGCGGCGGATTACTCGTCCATAAATCCACCCATCATTTTGATCTCGTCAATTTCTGGATTGGCTCCCAGCCGGAAACGGTCTTTGCCTTCGGCGATCTCATGTATTATGGGCGTGAGAATGCTGAAGAACGAGGCGTTACCCAATTTTACAACCGCGCCACCGGCAACCCGCTCGCTAAAGAAGATCCTTTTGCCCTCCATCTGGATTCGGATGCTCACCTCAAAGCGATGTATCTGGATGCGGAGCCCGAGGACGGCTACCAGCGCGATCAGAGCGTATTCGGGGATGGCATTAACATTGAGGATACGATGGGCGTGCTCGTCCAGTATCAGAACAAAGCCATTTTGACGTATTCGCTTGTCGCCTATCAGCCGTGGGAAGGATACCGTATAGCCATTAACGGCACCAAAGGCCGGATCGAGATGTCCATCGTTGAACAGTCCTATGTCAATTCACTCGGGGACAAAAGTCTCGAAGGTGCCCTGATCGGAAAAACCCTTCGTGTGCTGCCCATGTTCGATGCTCCATATGAAGTGCAAGTCGAAGAGAAAAAAGGCGGCCATGGCGGTGGAGACCCCGTTCTGCTTAATGATCTGTTCGGCGAGCCTGCAGAAGATCCGTATGCCCGTGCTGCCAACCATATTGATGGAGCAAGATCGATCCTGACCGGTATTGCAGCCAATCGTGCAATTTCAACCGGGATGCCGGTCCACATTAAGAGCCTGGTTCAGTTTTAATTTGATGGAAAGTTGATCCTACAACGGTCATGATTCAAGGCTGCGTATTTACGCGGTCTTTTTTCCATTTGCAATCTCTTCTTAAGAACCAAAAGCGAACATTGATTAATCACCAAGTTGAAGGAGGAAATGGATGTTCTTTTCATTAAAAAGCCGATTAATTGCCTTAATTCTTGTCCTGTTCGTCCTCTCGTTCGGCACGCTCTCCTTCCTGTTGTTTGCGGAGTCCCGGGCTGTAATCCGTTCCTATATCGAATCCTCTGCTCTCGAGAAAATGGAGGAATACGGCTCTTACATCGATATGGTACAAATGCAAATTTATGATGTAGCCTCTCTCGTCTTCAATAGCGATATGGCGAAAAACTGGGATAATGCCATGAGTGATCCACAACTGTCCGAGGGAGAGAAAATGCTGGCTAACCTCGCCATGAGCCGCTTTCTGACGCAGGCAACGAACAGCTATACCAGCATTTCGGATGTGTCCATCTATCGGCTGAACGGGCTTCGGATTGGCGGCGAAAATCAGGTCGTTAACAATCCTTCGTTTTTGCAAGAACCATGGTATACGAACTTCTTCACATCCGGTGACAGGTGGCTCGCTGCACATACCGACGTTCATGAAAGGGTCAGGGACCATGGCAACCCGGTGGTCAGCCTGCTTATGCCTCTGGGTACCTTCCATCATGCTACAGCGCGGAATGTCATGAAGGTCAATGTAAGCGAGTCCTATTTTCTCGAACCCCTCAGCCGGATTCATCTGGCCAAGAACAGCACCATTTTTCTGCTAAATGAACAAGGGTTGCCCCTCCTCTCCCAACAAGCACATGAGCTTGGGACCGGAACTCTATCCGACATCGAACATATTCGAAACCGCACATCAAAATCAGGTGTTGAATACCTGACCAATGATGTGGGCGGGCGAGACATGATGGTATACAAAAAACTTGGGCGCACAGGCTGGACGCTGGTAGGTCTGGCACCGGAAAAAGAGATGTATTCCTCTCTGCATAAACTCCAGACGACAACATTCGTGGTGACAATTGCCGTAATCCTGGTGTCCCTGTGTGCTGCGGCCTGGCTGTCCTACGGCGTAACCAAGCCCTTAACCCGCCTGGTTCTGGCAATGAGACAGGTACAGCGGGGTGCGTTTGATCAGGCCGAATCCCTGCTCCCCCCAGACCAGAATGTGAAGAGCGAGATTAGTTATGTGATATCTACATTTCGCTACATGATCATCCGCCTCAGACAGCATATCCAGAATGAATTTGAGCTGAAGCTGCTTCGACAGCAGGCGGAGTATAAGGCTCTCCTCATGCAGATCAATCCGCATTTTATGTTCAACACGCTGGAACTGGTCAGCAGTCTCGCGATGCAGCGGCGAACGGACGAAACTGTGCAGGTCATTGAGGATCTTGGGAAAATGATGAGGTACTCCATGCATACGAATGATGATCGTGTGCCACTGGCTGAGGAACTCACCTACGTCCGCCACTACATCTCCATTCTTCAAACCCGCTTCGGACCCAAGCTCGATATTTCCACCCAAGAATCGGGCAGGCTGGATCACCTTGTCTTGGTCAAGTTTATTCTGCAGCCGCTGATCGAGAATGCAGTTAAATACAGTTTTCAACATCAAACGACTGCTCGGGTGCGTATTCGAATCTGCAGGAACAAGGAACGCCTGCACCTCCAGATTAAGGACAATGGTCCGGGGATGCCTCTGGACATCATCTCCAGACTGCAGGATCCTGAGACCGGTACAGCACAACTCGAACCGATGCTTCGCCATTCAAGTTGGCATATCGGACTTGGCAATGTGGTTGCCCGGTGCCGGCTGCATTACGGTTCCCTCTTTGCCATTCATATTACGAACGGGGATACCCAGGGCACTTGTATTGAACTGGTTCTGCCCGTACAGGAGGAAAATCATGTACAACGTATTGATCGCTGATGATGAGATTGAGGTCCGTGAAGGCCTGAAGCTGAAAGCCGACTGGAGTGGAATGGGCTTTGCCATCTCAGGTGAAGCCGCAAACGGAGTGGAAGCCGCTCGGTTGCTCCAATCAGGACACTATGACCTGCTCCTGACTGATATGAATATGCCTGTCATGGATGGAGTGCAGCTGCTCGACATCTGTAGAACCCACAATCCATCCATCGAAATCATGATCATCACGGGATATGAGGACTTCCAATATGCCAGAGCCGGTGTTCGTAATCATGCCATGGACTACTTATTAAAGCCGGTAACCCGGGGAGAATTGAAAGCGGCTTTGATCAAAATCAAGGAGGAGCTGGATAAGAAACGCAAGGCTCGGGATGAATCCGAAAGGATCCAATGGCGCCTGTCCCAATACTATCAACAGATGAAAACACACTTTATTATGGATCTCGTCAAGGGTAACAAGCTCCCTCCTTCTTCACTGCCTGAACGAATCCGATTATTTCATCTGGAAGAATGGCAGCATTCCGAGGTCTGCTTCCTGACTGCAGGTTTGCGGGAAACAAACCATGCTCCTGCTTCCGAAATCCGGATTCCGGAGGACATGCATCTCCCATTCCAAATGATCTGTCACGAGATTGCTGAATCTTATACGGGAACTGCACTTGTATTTCAGGACACAGCTCATCCTGGAATCATACATTTCATGATCTTGGACGGAATGCAGCATGAATTTGTGGAAAGGCTCCGCATACAGATCATGTCCTATCTGACAATGGAAATGCAGATTGGAATTGGGCTGACAGTGGCTGGACTCGAACGCTGGAAGGAAGGGTACGTCCACTCCCTGCTGGCATGGAACCTGGCCGGACGTCAGTCTGGGCACGCTCAGACAACAGAGGTAACTGATCACAGTCCACTGATTCCCGAGGAGATCAACCGCGCCATGCATCGATGTCTTCTCCGAGGGGACCTGGATTCCTTTCGCAGCATGATTCGAAAAGAGCTGGACGATGCCTTTCACAGATCTACTTCCCGTTTAATCCGCTGTCTATTGCAAATTTCACTGCTGATGGAGTCTGCCGCCATGGACTACATGCGACATGCTTATGGCACATCATCTCACTGGATCTCTCCTGAATGGGTACTGTGGCTGGAGACTCCCGAACAAGCAGAACGGCTGCTGATGCAATGGGCACAGGATTTTGTAGACGGGCAGCAGCCATCCGAGACCACAGAAGCAACCATGATCGAATCAGCGAAATGTTATATCGAAGAAAACTACATGCAGGAAATTACGCTCACCTCTATCGCAGAGCAATTTAACTATCACCCTTCCTATTTCTCTGAAATGTTCAAGGAAGGTGCAGGCATCTCATTTATTCAATATTTGACGGAAACCCGGATGAAACACGCAACACGCTTACTGAAGGAAACTCAATTGAGTGTATGGGATATCACTGAGCTTACAGGCTTCTCTTCCCCGAGCTATTTCAGCGCCCGCTTCAAAAAGGTGCACCACATGAGTCCTTCCGAGTACCGGGTGCTTCAATCCGAAAAAATCACTAATGAGAATCCGAAGAAATGAGATTCCGGCCGCGTCGGCTCCCAGGTAAGATGAGGTTATCAGGACGTTCATCGCTTATCATGTAAGCGGATTCAGTTATTGGAATTGTGAATGTTCAACCACTCTTAGCCTGAAGGGAGGCAAATCATGAAAAAAATGTCCACGCCCTTATATGGCCAGCAAAATAAGACAGCCTACTTGTTCCTGTTGCCTTGGCTGATCGGACTGTTCTGTCTAACGCTGGGGCCAATGGCTGCATCGCTGTACTTATCCATGACCAAATTCAATCTGTTATCACCGCCGACGTGGACGGGGCTCAGCAACTATGTGCAAATCTTCAGTGAAGACGATACATTTCGCAGATCGCTTGGACTGACCTTCTTTTATGTATTCTTGTCCGTCCCGCTCCGCCTCGCCTTTGCGCTGCTGATAGCGATGGCGCTAAACAAAGGCATTCGCGGCCTCGGTATTTATCGAACCGTGTATTACATCCCTTCCCTTTTGGGAGGAAGTGTTGCCATCGCCATCGTATGGCGCCAAATTTTTGACGGTAACGGACTCGTCAATCAATTCCTGAACTGGTTCGGCATAGCGGGGCCTTCCTGGATTGCACATCCCGACTATGTCATTTATACCATCGTGACCTTATCCGTGTGGCAATTCGGTTCGGCGATGGTGATCTTCCTCGCTGGTCTGAAGCAGATTCCAGCCGACCTTTACGAAGCGTCGGATGTGGACGGTGCGAGCAAGCTGCGTCAATTTTTCCGCATCACGCTGCCCATGCTGTCACCGGTCATTTTTTTCAACCTGATCATGAGCATGATCAATTCCTTCCAGGCCTTCACTCCGGCATATGTCATCGGTGATGGTCGCGGAGGCCCACTTGATGCCACCATGTTCTACACACTGTATTTGTATCTGAAAGGCTTCTCGTTCTTTGATATGGGTTACGCCTCGGCACTCGCCTGGATCATGTTGGTCATTATCGGTATATTCACAGCTATCGTCTTTCTCACATCCAGGTTCTGGGTATTCTATGGCGACAATCAGGAGGGGAGGTAATGCATATGCCGTTCAAACGAAAGCTCATTCAAACCGGGAGACACACGGTCATTATTCTCCTCGGTCTGCTGATGCTGTACCCCGTGTTATGGCTGATCTTCAGTTCGTTCAAACCTAACCATCTAATCTTTACGAACAGCAGTCTGATTCCAACCAGCTTCACACTGGATCATTACGTGAATGGCTGGAAAGGATTACAGGGCGTTTCCTTCGGCCGATTCTTCGGCAATTCGGCACTCATCTCGGTCATGAGCGTTCTGGGAAATGTGATCTCCTGTTCGCTCGCTGCCTATGCTTTTTCCAGACTCCGCTTCAAGTTAAAAACGCTGTGGTTCAGCATCATGCTGGTCACGATTATGCTGCCTTACCATGTAACGCTTGTACCTCAATATATTCTGTATAACGAGCTGCAGTGGATCAATACGTATTTCCCGCTTATTTTGCCTAAATGGCTGGCACAGGACTCATTTTTCATTCTGCTTATGGTGCAATTTATCCGCGGTATTCCGCGGGAGCTCGACGAGAGCGCAACGATTGACGGGTGCGGACAGTCGCAGATTTTTTTCCGAATCGTGGTGCCTCTCCTTGTTCCTGCATTGATCACAACGGCAATCTTCACCTTTATCTGGAGCTGGGATGATTTCTTCAGCCAGATGATTTACCTAAGCAAGATCGATCTGTTCACCGTACAGCTGGGCATACGTTCCCTGTTTGATCCATCAGGACAATCCGATTGGGGAGCATTGCTTGCCATGTCCACGTTATCCCTGCTCCCTGTAACGATCATCTTTTTGGTATTTCAGCGCTATTTTCTCGAAGGCATTGCTACTACCGGTCTGAAGTAAGTTCTATTTTCGCAATCACCATATTCGTTAGGAGGATGAACGATGTTTAAGCGACTCATGATGGGAATGGCCGCCTCACTCCTGCTATTTGCAACAGCCTGCTCGGGTACGGATCATACGGGTGCTGGCGGTAATACGGATCAAGGTAACGAATCAAACGGCCAGGTCGAACTGCGCATGATGTGGTGGGGTGATCAGAAACGGGCAGATATTACAAACGAAGCTCTTCAAGTCTTCCAGGAAAAACATCCGGACATCAAAATTGTAGGTGAATTCGCCCCTTCCTCCGGATATTTTGACAAATTGAATACACAGCTGGCATCAGGAACGGCACCCGATGTATTCTTCCTGGGTGGCAATGTAGTCGATTATGCCAAAAAGGATGTATTGCTCAACCTCGATCCATATGTCGGAAATGAACTGAACCTGGACGGCATGGATACCACCATGGTGGAATACGGTCGTCTTGACGGGAAGCTTCAGCATATTTCAGCCGGTGCCAATGCACGTGGAATTGTAATCAACAAGGCGTTGTTCGATAAAGCTGGCATCCCTCTGCCTGAGACGGACTGGACCTGGGAAGATTATGCCGCAATCAGCAAGGAGCTCTCTGACAAGCTCGGCGATGGCATATTTGGAACGTATAACTTTACGGTGGACGGGATGGATATCTACCTGAAGCAGCGTGGTAAACAGCTGTATGACATGACCAACGGTACGTTGGGTTTTGCACAGGAGGACATTCTCGAATGGTTTCAATACTGGGAAAAGGCATCGGCCGACGGTGGTGTAGTCACACCTGAATTGCAGGTCTCCAATCCGCATGATGACACGAGCAAATCGCTGCTGATTACAGGCAAAGCGGCCATGACCCTGCTTCCGTCCAACCAGCTCGCTGCATTCCAGAGCCTGACGGAGGATCCGCTCATTCTGCATCCGGTTCCGCGCGGACCCAAGGGTACAGGCGTGGTATTTGAATCCAGCCAGGGATTGTCCGGCTATGCGAATACCAAACATCCCAAAGAGGTTGCCATGCTGATGGACTTCTGGATCAATGATCCGGATGCGGCCCGAATTCTTGGCAATGACCGCGGCGTCCCTGTTACGGAAACCAATCGGAATCTTCTTCAGGAAGAAGCCGGAGCCGTTGAAGAACTCGTTTATGACTATACCAATTTTGTATCTGAAGCCACCAAAACGGAGCCTTTTGACGTAAGTTATAACCCTCCTGGTTTTGCGGAATTCTCCAAGCTGGCTCAGACGACAACCCAGGAAATTGGATTTGGTCGCAAAAGTGTCGAGGAGGCGGTATCAAGCTTCTACAGCGGTACTCTCCGAATTTTCGAATCCAACCAATAGCAATAACCACCACAACCCATTAGGAGGCGAACATGGCAGAAGCACTATTGAACCGGCTGCGCCAGATGTCCATTCCAAACCTTGTTCAGCCCAGTAAGCCGGAAGAGGCAGATATCTTGCAAGAGTGGCAGGAATCGGGAGTCCGTTTTGCCGCTTCGGGCGGAGGCCTGGAACAGGCTTATTATGCAGCAGTAGAGAAGCTCCTTGCCTGCATCGTTCCCATGAGCAGCGGAGATCCTGTTCTCCAGGAAGGAGGCATCTATCTCGGCTGCTGGCTGGAGAGCACGGGCACGATTAACGCAGAACTGCTCTCCCGCCTGCTTCCTTCCGTTTCCCGAGCAACCTATCTAAGCTTTGCAGCTCATCAGCGGGAGGATGGATTACTGCCTTACAAACTGACAGAGACTGGCCCCTCCTTCCGTCAGATTCAATTGGTTACTCCGCTTGCACGAAGTGTATGGAATCACTATCAGCTTCACGGTAAGGACCGGAGTTTCCTGAGTACGATGTATACTGCCATGACACGTTATGACGAATGGATTGCGAAGCACCGGGATACCCGGGGAACCGGATGCGTAGAGGCTTTCAGTACATTTGACACCGGACATGATCTATCACCCAGGTTCTGGCATGTGCCGGATACGCCTTACCAGAATGATCCCGGTGCATACCATCCGGATTCTCCGATATTGCCGTTCCTGGCACCGGATTTAACCGCCAATATCTATTGCCAGCGTATGTATATGTCCCGTATGGCAGAGGAACTTGGCGAATCGGGTCAGGAATGGAAAGCAAAAGCTGAATTCAGTCTGGACCGACTCTTTCGCTACTGTTATGACGAAGAGGATCAGTTCTTTTATGATCGTGACCGCAATGACAAGTTTGTTCGAGTTCAATCGGATGTGCTGCTGCGCGTGCTGGCCTGTGAGGTGGGTGATCAACATTTGTTCGACCAGCTGCTGCAAAGATATCTGCTCAATACAAGCAAATTTTTTGCCCGATATCCCTTTACGTCCCTAGCCATGGATGATCCCCGGTTCGACCCTTCATCCACCTATAACAGCTGGGGTGGGCCGTCTAATTTTCTGAGCCTCATTCGGGCTCCCCATGCCTTCGAACATCACCATCGCTATGTGGAATTGACATGGGTGCTGAATCCGATTCTGGCTGCGTTATCCAGAGCGAAGCGTTTTGCTCAAACCCTTAGTCCATGGACCGGTGAAGAAGGCTTCACGGATACCTACTCCCCAGCCATCCTGTGTCTACTTGATTTTGTGGAAAGGTTATCCGGCATTATGCCTGTCGGTTCAGACCAGCTGTGGTTTACCGGACTTCTTCCCCCAGCCATGGATCATGGCGAAGAAGTTGCCGGGAGTACAGCCTACAGCCGAACGGTTGACGGGCAACCGTTTGAACTGGTAAACACCCCAGATCAAATGGTGGTCTATCGAAAAGGCAGCATTCATATTCAGGCTCCGGCTGGAATCCGGGTGATCACCGATCGTGATGGAAGGCTGGAAAGTATCATTGGAATGAGCGTGCGAACGATTAAGGGCGAGCTTACTTATCAGGGGAAGTCCCTTCCGATTCGAATTAAAGGAAATGAGATGCAGTGCTTCACTGGGGATGGTTTGCAAACCGTCCGGGATATTGGCATGATCTATCCAAGTTATCAATAGTAAAAAGGCGCAAGTGCAGAGAAGTCTCCATGCACCTGCGCCTTTGCTTATCCAAAGCATGTCCATTACCGAGGAGAGGGTGTCCATTCCTCCCGGTTTATGATGCTATAGAGAAACAGACTCACTCAAGCTTTTCGCTGCCACGACGGGTGGCGATAAAACTCAATCGTATCAATGAAACTTACATTGTATTCCTGCTCTACTTCCGACAAATCCAGCAGTTTGCGGTCAATTTCTTTTAATCCCATGACCACGTCATGCCGCAGCAGGTCCATTGCAATTTTGCCTACAAACCCGCCCTCGTTCTCCTTGTGTCGATTACGAAACTCTTCATTGTATATTAATTCCGGGGTAAAGGATGACTCAACAAACGCATTGACGAGTGTTAATTCTTTCCCTTCCTTATGAACCGCAATATAGTAATTTCCGCGGTCATCCTTGACCAAATCTTTACTCAGTTCCACGTTCATTGGAATCACTCCCTATATCTTAAATAATGGGCCAATACGATAAAACATGGGCAGGCAAATGCTCACCACCTGACCTGATCCGTTCATATAGTAGGTATAAACGGAGAACGGAGGATGACTTATGAAGTGGCATCATCTCCATACAGGCAAAACGCTGCAACAGCGTCTGGCGGAGCTGCAGGGACATCTGGCCGAGCTCAATACACCGCGGTCAGGACTTGAACCAGGCCGGATCAAACGGGTGTATTCTCGCCATTTTATCAAAGTAAATCGACAATTGTTTATTCCGCTCAGCCTTTTGTCCATCCGTGTGTTTGATACACATCAGACACGCCGAGGTGTTCGAGTAGGCATTCGCACCGTGTTCCCATCCAAGAATGCCTTTCGAAATATCCGGCTGGTTGGCGTGGGACTTGATTATCTGGAGCTGCAGGGAACCGGCAAATTCCCTTCCCGCATCCTGTTTCCCCTGAGTCAGATCGAATCCATCCATCGTCCAACAATCAAAAAGAAAAAGCAGACACGTTAATCGGCGCTGTCCCCTCTAATCCATACGGCCCATTTCATTATAACGCAACCTGTATCGATTTGCCTGCTTAGCGCTTCACGCCAAAAACGGTGAGCACAGAATTTCTCTGTGTCTCACCGCGTAGTTCACCAATTGAAGCTTATCCATGTAATGAACACTGTATTCGACTCTACTTGGGTTATCTCATTATAGCCCTGTCCATACATC
This sequence comes from Paenibacillus sp. PvP094, assembly GCF_040546835.1. Taxonomy (NCBI): domain Bacteria; kingdom Bacillati; phylum Bacillota; class Bacilli; order Caryophanales; family Paenibacillaceae; genus Paenibacillus; species Paenibacillus sp. PvP094. The sequence goes on from NZ_JBEPOM010000001.1 coordinate 6,069,768, forward strand.
CTTGGCGTAACGACCTTCCTGCTGTAAGCGTTCAAGCCATGCATCTGCCTCATCTAAAGGCTTGCCACTAATGTCGGTGTATGCCTGCTTGAGTGTTGCCTCCACATCAGGAGCCATCTTGCTGCCGTCTCCGCAAATATACAGATGCCCGCCATGCTCAAGCAGAGGAATCAGTTTTTCGGCGTCATCCCTCATCAGATGCTGAACATAACATTTATCCTGTCCATCGACTCTGGAAAAGGCTGTGTGAAGCTGGACAAGTCCTTCTTGCTGTGCCGCTTCAAGCTCATTTTTATACAAATAATCATGCTCCGGATTGCGGCATCCAAAGTACAAATGAGCTTCGCCCACGCTCTGTCCTTGTTCCTTCAGAACCCGTCTTGCTTGCAGGAATCCACGGAATGGGGCCACTCCCGTTCCTGGACCCACCATAATAACCGGCACTTCTGGATCAGATGGCAGTTCAAACCCGGATTCAGGCGTTCGGATAAACATGATCACCTCTTCACCCGGTTTCAGGTTTGCCAGATAATTGGACGCTATACCTTTGTACTCCCCTTGACCGCTCCAAGCCGGCGCTCGAACCACACTGACCGTAATACTGGCCTGCTCTGGCTGTACCCGAGGCGAACTTGAGATGGAGTAATATCTCGCTTTGAGTGAGGGCAGCAGTTCGAGGAAGCGTTCGAACGGCATTTCACACGCCTCATACTTGACGAGATAATCCAGCATCGATACGCGCTTACCCCGCACTTCTTCCATATATATCGATTCGTCCAGAAGCGCTTCAAGCTCCTTCTTATGCGGCGGGCATACGGTGTAGGCTGCCAGCTCTCTCAGCTGGGCACGTGTTGCAGCCTCCTGCAATTCCACGCTGTGGCTGAGCAAGTCAACCAGATTAACCGGCTGATGCAGTGGCAAGTGCGCAGCGCTTCGACCAGATGCATCCAAAACCAGGTGTTCCGTACCCGTAAAACCATAACGTTTGAGTACACGCTCCACGAGTTCCGGTGGATTTTGCGGGAGAACCCCCAGATGATCGCCTTCCTTGTAAGTCATGCCTTCAGGCAGCTGAATCTCCAGATGACGCGTGCTGCGGAGGCTGCCAGCATCATGAAGTTCCCGATTCTCCAATACGTGAGCCGCATGGGCATCGTACGTATCTGCAAGTGGAGTCACCGCATGCCCACTGACAAATTGAACGGACAACGAGCTGCGCTCACTGCCTGAGCTGCTGTTCAACTTCAATCCCATTGCGTGTGCCAGATCCGGCCACAATTGTTCGCTCCAGTCCTCAACCTGTTTCTCGAAATCTCCGCTGGCATCACTTTCGCCAAGTGGGGATAACCGGCTTGCTCCCTTGGAAGAGAGCTGTTCATCAATCAAACGCGGAATACGCTGATACGTGCTGGCCCAGTTATGATCCCCGCAGCCAAGAACAGCAAAGCGCACGCCTTCAAAAGCATTGGCATCTGCATGCTGAATCCACTCCACAAAATTCTTGGCGTTGCTTGGCGGCTGACCATTGTAGGATGCACTAACAATAATGACGACACCTTCCTTCGGCAGGTTGCCTACCCGATTGTCCAGTGCCTCTACTTCGCTACGAAAGCCCTGATATCGCGCAGTATCTGCAATCTCACGTGCAATGCCTTCCGCAGTACCCAGGTTTGAACCGTACAGAACCAGCATCGGGGTATGATGGGCATTTGCCGTATCCAGCTCTTTTCGTTTGACAGCAGGAGCTGGCTCTTCCAACGCAACACCCGGTACAGCCATGACAGGCTGCCCACCACGGGCACGAACACGGATCGTGAAATGGTCCGGCTTGAGCGTCAAGGTCTCTTTCACCTTCAACTGATAATCCGTATGATCAATGAAGTCAAAATGTTTCAAAACCATGCCCAGCACCAGCGTTGCCTCCTGAAGCGCAAACTGCTGCCCAATACATGCCCGCTGACCGTTACCAAAGGGCTTATACGCATCGTGCGGTACCTTGCTTGGATCCTCAAATCGCTCCGGACGGAACTCTTCCACATCGTCACCCCAGGCATCGCGGTCACGATGCAGCTTGGGAATGAGCACACTAACGCTGTCCCCTTTTTTCAACGGATACTCTCCGGCGAGCACGGTATCTTCTTTGGCATAAAGGGAGAACGCCGGGGCTGTTGGCCACAGACGAAGTGCTTCGTTTAGTGCCATACGGATATATTTCAGACTCCGAACCTGATTATACGTTGGAACCGGATCCTTCAAAATCTGATCAGCCTCGGCTTGCGCCTTAGCCAGTTTATCCGGATTTTTCATCAAATAATAAATGGCAAAGGATAATAGTCCGCTCGTTGTCTCATGTCCTGCAATCAGGAACGTAATGATCTGGTAGCGGATATTTTCGTCATCCAGTGTTTCTCCCGTCTCCGGGTCCTTACCGGTCAGCATATAGGATAACAGATCGTCTGCGCCCTCCTGAGGCTGTTCTTTGCGCTCGGCGATAATATGATCGACCAGCGCGAACATGGAGCGAATATCCTGCTCAAATTGTTTCTTTTTGCTAATCATCAATTTGTCCTGAAGACGGAGACGCTGCAGCGAACTCATGGATTCATCCAGAGCGCGAACCATGCTTGTAATAAAGGGGTGAGGTTCTTCCCGATAAAAGCTGTTAAACCGGTAATTGAATCCGCATAACCCGATCGTATCCAGTGTTAGACGTGTCATATCATCGGGTACATTTACCGTTTCATCAGGATTCAGCCTAGACCATTTCTGAACAAGCTGCACGGCCAGATCGATCATTTTATTATGATATCCCTGCATGGCACGCTGACTGAAGCTGGGCAGAAGCACATTATGTGCTTTTTTCCAATTGGGCTCATCCGTCCAACTTGTAAATAAGCCATCTCCAGCAAACGCACGAACTTTCGCAAGCGGTGCCCATACACGCTTGTCGAATTTGGATTCATCCGTCACCTCGGCAACCAGCTTATGACCCGAAATGTACAGCTCGCTCCGTCCCGGGTATTCCATTCGAAAGATCGGTCCGTATTCCTCAGCAAGCTTAACCAGGGATTGTACCGGTTCATCCAAGTTTAATTGTGGCAAGTTACCCAGTGGTCCAAAGGTTTTGGGCTGGGGTACTGACATTGACGACATCTTCTTCACTCCTATTCCAACTCATATGGTCGACTGATCATGAATAATGACACTGTTAACTTCAGCATTCGAATAAATAGGTATACCATCATTTTCTACAAGTACTCACATTTGATTCAAATCATGATAAAACATAATAGAACCAACTGACCAAATTGGTATATCGGTCAATTTTGAGTAAAAAAAATGAGGTGCTTCGTTATCTTACTTTTACCCTAACATTTCCAGTTCCAATCTTCAACAGTCTCAAAGTCATAGGACCATCGGGTCGCCCCTGCTCTTTGAACTAGGTGGTCCCTTGGCCTGAAACGGTTTCAGGCCTTCTCCACCCTTGATTTTTTCACGGCAGCTTCACCATGTAATCTAGCGTTTCTTCAGCAGTTCCCTGATTTTCGTTTCCATCATCATAGGTTCGACTGTCGTTTCATAGCGGGCACTAACCTCGCCATCCGCTCGGATCAAAAACTTGGTGAAATTCCACTTGATCCCGTCCCCGTAATACAATGCAGGATGGTTTTCCCTTACAAAATGATCCATCCACCGACCTTCTTCCGTTTCGAGATCATATCCCTGGAATGCAGCCTTTTCGATCAGATGACGAAACAGAGGATGAATGGATGTTCCGGTAACCTCGATCTTATCAAACATCGGAAAGGTCACATGAAAATTGCTTTTGCAATATTCGGTGATCTCTGCATTATTACCCGGTTCTTTATGGTTGAATTGATCGCAGGGAAACGCCAAAATTTCCAGTCCTTGCTCACCATACTTGTCATAGAGCTGCTGCAGCTCCGAAAATTGTCTGGAATAGCTGCACTTGCTGGCAGTGTTGACAATGAGCAGCACCTTCCCCTCAAACCTTGATAAATCAGCAATATGTCCATCCTTTGAAGAAACTTGATAAGAATAAATAGGATTCATATATAGGCCTCCCATAAGAAGTAGCCTAAAATAGGCTCTTTAGATAAATTATATCTGTGTTCATCTTATAGATGAAATATATAAAACATATCAACTTAATAGATAACATCTATTATGCATTGTGAAAGTATGCCAAAAAAACAACTGTCCTGAGAAGAAACGGATCTACTCCATTGGACAGTTGCTGTGCTGGGTTATTAATTAATTGATAAATTTGGAAGATTTAGACGTTCGCTTATCCCATAATCAGGCCGTATACTACACCCGGACCATGTACACCAATCGTCAGGTCATTTTCAATATCGGAAGACCGACTTGGGCCGGAAATAAAATGGATACCTGCAGGAAGGTTCTCTCTTCCTGCTTCATCAAAGCGATTCAGCGTCTCGCCCAATCGGGTATGCAGGCGTTCTACCGGAATGATAATGATTAATACGGTTGGCAGAAGGCTCACAGCACGTCCTTTCTCTGGTGAAGACAGAACCGTCACAGAACCTGTGTAAGCAGTCGCATAATCCGCCATGACCACGCCAATATCGGCCTCTGCGGCCCGGGCTTTCCAGTTTTCATCCGGCTTGCTGTTCCATACGGAAATCTGTACTTCCGGCAGCTCTGCTTCAAGCTGCAATTCATCCAGTTCCTGTTCGTTCTGACGAATCACATACTTTGCTCCCAGTTCATTCGCTTTCGTTGTAATAAAGATGGAAGCTTCATCCAAATTCTTCACCCGAACAATGTGGGCACCAACACTTACAAAGTTATCGGTAAATGCCTGTATACGTTTCTCTTCATCCCATTCCAGTTCATTCCAGAATGACGGCGCACCTCGAAAAGGCTGCGTTGGCGCATGGTTTTGGCGGGGCCTTCTTAACTTGGAAGCAATACCATTCATGAACTTCTCCTGTTTCTCGCGCGACCGCTTCTCCAATTGGTTCAGCCACTGCTGATGCTCAGTGCTCATGCCTGCCGCCTCCTTGCTCCCGTTCTCGCAAAATGTGCTCCATCCGGTTGCGGACATTGCTATCCATTTCTTTTCGATCTTGATCCAGTTCCTGATCCAGCTTCCTCCACTGCTGGCGGAATGAACGTTTGGCCAGGCTCGGTGCAACTCGGTATGTGTTCCAGCCCTTGAGCGGACCAAGCTTGAGCGAGATTCCTTCATTACGAACAACAGCCTTCTGGCCAAGCTGGCCCAGACGAATAGCCGCACTGAAACGTTTGGAGCTGGACACCACAGCGGCAAATCCCTTCATGCCTGCTCCCTCCAGCTTGTTTCCGTGGCCTTCTTCAACTTTGCGTCTGCGTAAATACACGAGCATATCATGTAAAGGTATTTTGACAGGACAGGCCTCATAACAGGCCCCGCATAAACTCGAAGCACTGGCAATGTCGTTCCACTCATCTATATTCCCATTCAGTGCTGGGGTCAACACCGCTCCAATCGGCCCGCTGTAGGTTCCACCATAGGCATGACCGCCTATATGACGGTATACGGGACAAGCGTTCAGACAGGCTCCGCAGCGTATGCAATTCAGCAGTTCCTGAAATTCAGGATCACCCAGCTGCAGAGATCTTCCATTATCCACGATAATAATATGCATCTCATCAGGACCATCCCCGTCTGCTGTTCGGCGCGGCCCGGTGATGCCGGACATATACATGGTCAATTTTTGTCCTGTAGCGGAACGCGGCAGCAGCGTGGCCATCACTTCAAGATCGGTCCAGGATGGAATGATACGCTCCATTCCCATCAAGGTAATCTGTGTCTTCGGTACAGTGGATACCATACGGGCGTTGCCTTCATTCTCGAACAGCACCATGGAGCCTGTCTCCGCAATGGCAAAGTTACAGCCCGTCATGCCAATGTCAGCCTCAAGAAATTTTTCACGCAGCTTTTTACGCACAAACCCGGCGAGCACGGATGTATCCGGTTCGAGGGTTTCCCCTGCTTCTTTTGATAATAACTCCGCAATCTGATAACGATTTTTGTGAATCGCCGGAATAACGATATGTGAGGGGGCTTCCCCAGCCAACTGGATGATATATTCACCCAAATCGGTCTCAATGGCTTCAATGCCGGCAGATTCAAGCGCATGGTTCAGATGCACCTCTTCCGACACCATCGATTTGGATTTGACCACGGACGCAGCTTCATTGTGGGCCGCTATATCGAGCGCAATTGCGGCGGCCTCGGCCGAAGTATCTGCAAAATGGATATGGACACCGTTAGCACGGGCGTTGTTGACGAATTCATTCAGATAATAATCCAGATGTGCGATCGTGTGCAGTCGAATCTGGCGGCCCCGTTCCCGCCATTCATCCCAGTTTCCGTGTTCCTCCGAAGCAGATTTCTTTCCGTTCCGCAGACGTTCTGTTGTGAACTTGACGGCTTTGCGCAGAAAATCATCATTGAGCGCGAGTTCCGCACGCTTCTTGACAGACACATCCATTACACCAGGCTGACTCATCCTGTTTGCACCCCCTCATACAGTAATTCCGCCAAATGCATGACACGCACCGGTTCATTCCGGTAACGCAGATTGCCTGCGATATTCATGAGACACGCCATATCCAGTCCAACAAGCACCTCGGCATCGGTCTCTTTGATATGATCAACTTTCTCGGTAACCATGGCGCCGGATATATCCGACATTTTTACAGCAAACGTTCCCCCGAACCCGCAGCAATCCTCTCCATAAGGAAGCGGTACAAATTCCAGCCCTTTCACTGCAGACAACAGCGCCATCGGTTCGTCTTTCACTCCGAGCAGCCTGCTGCCATGGCACGATGGATGGTACGTAACCTTGTGAGGGAAATGTGCTCCCAGATCCGTTATCCCCAGCACTTGCACCAGAAATTGCGTAAATTCATAGGCTTTTGCTTCCAGCCGTTTTGCCTTTTCGAGCCATACCGGATCATCCGCAAACAGCTCGGGATAATGGTGAATCATATACGTGCAAGAGCCGGAAGGACAGACTACAAAATCGCTGTCGTCAAACGCTTCCAAAATCGTTTTGGCTGCCACTCTCGTCTCATCCCAATACCCGCTATTATAAGAAGGCTGACCGCAGCAGGTTTGGACAGGTGGAAATTCCAACCGAACGCCGTGAGCGGCAAGCAGTCTGACCATCGCTTCTCCGACACGCGGGTAGATGGCATCGCTGAGGCAGGTAATGAATAAGGAGACCTTCATAAATACACGCTCCCATAATCAATTAGTAGTGGGTCTATTGAAGTTAACGCTAAGTATCAAAGTCAGAACGAGCAGACTATATGCCCCATCTGTTTATACAGTCGTAATTTGGATGTCATAGTCCTTCAATCGGTTCATGAGATCACCGTCCAGCTGCTCATTGAGTATGACAGCATGAACCGCATTCAATCCGGTTACCCTGGCGAACGCTCGCACACCAAACTTGCTGGCATCTGCGAGCAAAATAACCTGGTCGGAGATGCCGACCATTTTTTGTTTCAACCTGGCTTGCAGTTCATTGGATTCGCTAATTCCGCCACCATCCAGATGGACCCCCTTGCAGGACAAGAACAGTTTATCAACGTGATACGTTTCCAGTGAACGTTCGGCGAGCGGCCCGACAAACGATAGCGAACGCTGTGCCAATTGTCCCCCGGTAGAGATCACCTCTATCTTGTCCTTGCTGCTAAGTTCGGTCGCTACCTGAATCGAGTTGGTTAACACCGTCAGTGGGATATCCGGCATGTTCGCAGCCATATAACCTGCAGTGGTGCTGGCATCCAGGAGTATTCGATCCCCGGGGCGAATCATGGCAAGGGCTGCCTGAGCAATTCGCTTCTTCTCTTCCGCATGCGTCGTTTCCCTCACCCGATAGGGGATCTCCGGCTGATCATCCTTGATGCTCACAGCACCCCCATGGGAGCGCTTTAATCGCCCGGCTTGCTCCAGCCGATCCAGATCGCGGCGAATGGTCTCTTCGGTTACCCTACAGCGATCACTTAGCTCGGACACACGCATGCTTCCGCTTTCATTAACCATCTCGACAATCCGATCATACCGCTCAGCAGCCAGCATGGTTACACCTCACTTCCGGCCTGTGATTTCGATGAGTCCGTTATCCTAAGAAATCTGCCGTATGCCTCTTCCCAAATCGAGCTGTCTTTCGGTTCATACACGGTTACCGGGAACGAATCACGAATGACCCTGCGAGCCTCCCAAATGTCCTTGAACGCTCCGCTGGCAATCCATTGGACAGCCATATTACCGATTGCACTGCCTTCTGCCGGTCCTGCCCATACCGGTCTGCCAATAGAGCTTGCTGTCCACTGGCACAGCAATTGATTCTGGATGCCTCCGCCGACCATGTGCAATCCATTAAAAGACTGACCCGATAATTGTTCAGTCCATTCCAGTACTCTTCTGTATTTCAGCGCAAGACTCTCCAGGATGGATCTGGCAATAGCTCCTTGGTCCTGTGGTTCCTGCTGTCCCGTATCTCGGCAATACTGGCGAATCCGAATCGTCATGTCACCTGCTGGCATAAACAGATCGTCATCAGGGTCAAACAAACTTGCAAATGGAGGAGCCGCTTCAGCTTGTTTTATTAATTCAGCGTAACTGATCCCCTTCCCCTGACGCTCCCATTCCCGCATGCTCTCCTGCAGGATCCAGAGTCCCATAATGTTCTTCAGTAGACGGAATGTTCCGCCAGCTCCGCCTTCGTTCGTAAAATTCAAGGCCAAACTTTCCGGAGTAATGGCAGGATGATCGATCTCCGTTCCCATCAAGGACCAGGTTCCACAGCTTAAGTAAGCAAACGAACGATCCGTTGCCGGGACAGCGACCACTGCTGAACCCGTATCATGTTCGGCTACTGCAATAACAGGAACTGCTGATATTCCCAATTCACCGGATATACTGCTGCGGAGTTGACCTACTCGTGTACCCGGCATCACCGCTTCACCAAACAGCTGATCCGAGACACCGATGTGAGCAAGTAATTCTCCGTCCCACTGCCCGCTCACCGGGTTGTAGAGCTGTGTTGTCGTTGCATTGGTAAACTCATTCACCGCTTCTCCAGTCAAAAAGTACCGAAGCAGGTCCGGAATCATAAGAAAACGATCTGCTGTATCAAGCAATGGTGAACCGTTCCGCTGCAGAGTTGCGAGCTGGTACAGGGTATTAAAACTTAGAAATTGAATGCCTGTTCGCTCGAAGATCCGCTGGGAGGTTAACTCATTGCGAATCTGTTCCATCATGCCGTTGAACTGCCCATCACGATAATGATAGGGGTTACCAAGCAATTCTCCATTGTGGCCCAGAAGTCCAAAGTCAACTCCCCAGGAGTCGATCCCCAAACTGCCTGGTTGCTCTCCCTGCTGCTTGACCAGGTGCAGACCTTGCAGCACTTCATGATGCAAACGCAGAATATCCCAGTACATTCGCTCGCCTGCCTTGACCGGCTCATTCTTGAATCGATGAACTTCGGTGGCCGTTATTCCCCGGTCATCCAGATGACCCAGCAGCGCCCTCCCGCTACCAGCTCCCAAATCATATGCCAACACGCTCACTGCTCTACACCAACCTTTCTATACAAATGTTGCTTTTTACCTGCGATTAATTGTTTGTTTGTTTTTGTTTAATACTGTTTTGCTTTATTTTACGAGTATATCACTGTTGTAAGCGTTTGAATACCCTGTGTTTTGTTCTTTCCCAACAAAAAAACGACCTGATCCCATGGATAAGTCGTTCTTATGTTTGGCATTCCGTTTGGATTACGTATAAAAGCGGCCATTACTTACGCCGGACTGGGGCTGCACATCTCTCTCGAAATGCTTGAACCTTGTGCCCTGGTATGTCAGCAAGCCTTGGTCATTTTCCACCAGCATGCCATAGTTGCTTCCGCCGACGTTCAGTTCCACACGTTCTCCATTATCCAGTTGAAATGTTGCGTAGTACCAGGTGGAAGCACTACTGTCCCCGCTCCCTCCGGTAACTTGGGTTCTCTTCGCTACCACGGTGCAGTGCAGAGTGAGCAGTGTTGCTGCATTATTAGAAGACCATGTTCGAACCCCTGAAATAATAACGTACACAATCACACATGCAATGATGAGAAATATAGCACCAATAAATATGGATCCGAATGCACTCATGGCCCCAAACTCATTAAATCCCGAAAAAAAACCTCCCTGATTCCCCTCAAATCCCGGCACACTATTCATGTCGTCAAATACACCGAAGCCGTCTGTGGTTAATCTGCCCATTGATGAGGATATGTTGATCGTCGTCATTCATCATCATTCCTTTCCGGCTCCAAAATAAGATGCACCGCCCCTTGCCAAGGAGACGGTGCACGTGGACAACCTTACTTGCCTTGTCCGTATACTATATGAGCTTAATTAGGAATACAGACGTTCAAGTTCATCAACCAGACTGCCAACATACGCCACGGCTGCACGAATCGGCTCAGGTCCGGACATGTCCACACCCGCAAGTTTCATTAGCTCTTGAGGTGCGAGACTACCTCCTGCTTTTAATGCTTCGAGCCAGCGATCCACGGCAGGCTGTCCTTCCTCGCGTATCAGTCCGGCAGCTGCAGTCGATGCCGTCAAACCGGCTGCATAGGTGTAAGGGTACAGACCCATATAGTAATGAGGCTGTCTCATCCAGGTTAGCTTCGCCCCTTCATCTACAACCAGGTCAGGACCCCAGAACGCGGAAAGAATGTTTCCTTTTAGCTCACTGAGCAGCTTGGCTGTAATCGGTTCATCCTTGGTCGCAAGTGCATATACTTGGCGCTGTAATTCACCTTCAAGCAGATGGGTTACGAAGTTATGGTAATACGTGTTGAGTAATTGCAAGATTACCCACCGACGCATTCTTGGATTGTCAGAGCGTTTTAAGAGATGATCAGCCAGCAGCATTTCATTCATGGTAGATGGTGCCTCAATGAAATATAGAGAAGGCCTTGTATTGGTGATCCGCTGATAGCGTCCGGCAAGCATGAAATGTCCAGCATGTCCGACTTCATGAGCGAGCGTAAACGCACCGCGCATATTGTTAGCCCATGAGATAAGGATATACGAATGCGCCCCGTAAATGGATGAACAGAAAGCACCCGTTGACTTGCCCGCATTATCTGCGTAATCCACCCAACGTTCGCTGAATGCCCGCTCCACAATCTCGCCGTATTCGGGTCCAAGCACAGCAAGCGCTTCACGGATGAGCGTGCAGGCTTCCTCATATGTAATGGCCGGACTGAATTCAGGATCCAGTGGAGCCTTGAGATCGCAGAACATAAGCTTGTCCAGCCCCAGCTCGCGTTTCTTGAGAGCCGCAAGTTTGCGCATATGCGGTGCAAGTTCCTGCTGAATGATATCCAGGATATTGTTGTACATCTCTTTGCTAACTTGCTGTGGGCTAAGCAGCATATCGGTTACGTCGTCGTAACCGCGAAGCCTGGATAGAACAACCTGTTTCTTCACTTCGGTTGCATAACCTTCGGCAAATGTATTTTTATAATCATTTAGCTTGGAGCTAAAGGCTGCATAAGCAGAACGGCGCAGCTTGGTATCGGAAGACATTTCGTAGTTATTTTCATAGAAAGACCAGGACAGTGGACGGTTGTTGTCTTCTCCATCCAGCGCATCGTCGAAAGTCATGTCTGCCAGTTTACCGCGGAGGTAGATCCGGTATGGCGAATCCAATACTTCACCGAGGGAAGCCAGCACCTTCTCCGTCTCCGGTGAGAGACGATGTGCTTTTTCCTGAAGAAGAAGGTTCAGGCTGCGAGCATAAGGCTCCAGTCCGGGAAGTTCTGCAATATAACGTTCAACTGTACCCTCGGGAAGATCCGCAATTTCCGAATTGACAAAAGACAAGGAAGACGACAGAAAAGATAGGATGTCTCCCGCTTTGGCCGAGTTCTCAATGTTTACCGGATTGGTACTATCCTCTGATTGTTTCAGTCGTGCGTAGGATGCGGTCTTAACAATCCGTTCCTGAAGTGCTTCACGAGCGTCCAGACAAGCCAGCAGCTGTTCGGCACCTTGGCCCAGACGTCCTTTGAACGTTTCAATATCGACAGCTGCTTCAGGAAGTGATCTGAGTTCCTGTTCCCACTCCGCATCAGTCCCGAACAAATCGGTCAGATTCCATGTCGACTCCTGGCTTACCTCGTCGCGTGTACGTATTTTTTCCATCTGTATATTTCCTCCTCCTTGCATTTCCAATATCTCTCATCGTATCATATTACGACCGTTGATACCTGACATCTCCCAAATTGAGACTTTTGGTTCAAGCTGAATCAAAATAAACCGCTAAGGTGTGGAAATATTCCATACCTCGGCGGTTTAGTTGACTTAGGTTATTTGACTAAGATTTATTCTGATTTCCAGATTACATTTTCCCCGTAATTTTTGCCCCAATCGTACATGGCTCGCAGAACTGGCATCAGACTGTGTCCATGGTCCGTCAAGCTGTATTCTACCCGAGGAGGGACTTCTGCATAAACCTTGCGCTCAATCAGCCGATCTTCCTCCAGCTCCCGAAGCTGGTTCGTCAGCATTTTTTGGGTGATATGAGGGATCAATCGTTTCAATTCACTGAATCGCTTGGTTCCTTCCAGGCCCAGATGCCACAATATAATTAGTTTCCATTTGCCGCCAATAACAGCAAGGGTCAATTCCTTCTCACAGTTGATTTCTTTCAGATTTATCCGTTCCTTGACTTCGGCTGCCATGGCTCCGAGCCCCCTTAGCTTACATTCTTATATCAATAGGTACATTATTCGATATAGCTTCTCTTAATTCTACTACAGCATGGCCCGAATGCATAGGAGACGTGACCTAGCACCGTATAAAGCATGACAGAAAGGACCGGCTCCCCTCTTCTATATGAGGGGCCCGGTCCTGCCTATGTTTTCTTCAAGATCTATGAGCGATCTTCTATTCCAGATTCGCGTGACGACCAAACATGTCCGCCCCAGTCATCTCTTTCTTTTTCATCAACGTGAGTACAAGAGCATCCATAGCAAGCAGCAATCCCTGTTCAAAAAGCGAACCCATCGGCTGAATCGTGACTGCTGCGCCTGACGTTGCCGTATCCTCTTTCGCAGATGCAGGCAGACGAACGACGGTGCTAGCCAATTGACCAATGGTGGACTCCGGCTTGATCGTGATCAGACCTACAGGTGCACCTGCTTTACTGGCTTTTTGAGCCATCGCCGCCAGACTGCCTGTTTCTCCCGAACCTGAGCATAACAAAAGGAAATCCTTCGGACTGATGCCTGGTGTGACAGTCTCCCCGACGACAAATACCCGGAGTCCCATCTGCATCAATCTCATGGCAAAAGCTTTTCCCATTAGTCCGGAGCGTCCGGCACCTGCCACAAAAATCTGTTCCGCAGCCAAAATATGCTCAGCCATCGCCTGCATCTCCGAATCGTCAATCTGGCTTAGTGTACGTTCCAGCTCCTTCAGAATGTCTGCTGCGTATTGTCTGCTGCTCATTCCGTTACCCTTGTTGAACGAGACGTTGCATTTCAGCCGCAACTTTGGCTTTGTCTGCTTGTCCAGTGATTCCGCCGCCCACAATGACCAGATCCGGTTGTGCTTTGATTACTTCAGGCAATGTTTCCAGCTTGATGCCGCCAGCTACAGCCGTTTTTGCGTTTTTCACAGCAGCTTTGATGGTTTGCAAATCTTCGAACGGGCTTTGTCCTTCAGCTTGCAGGTCATATCCTGTGTGTACACAGATGTAATCTACGCCAAGCGAATCAACTTCACGAGCACGTTGTTCAAGGTTAGGCACGTTGATCATGTCCACAAGAACTTGTTTGTTTTGTTTCTTCGCTTCTGCTACTGCACCTTTGATCGTACTGTCATTGGTTGCCCCAAGCACAGTGATCAGATCCGCACCAGCTTCAGCTGCTTTCATGATTTCATAACCACCAGCGTCCATAATTTTGAGGTCTGCAAGAACTTGCAAATTAGGGAATGCTTCTTTCATCGCTTTTACCGCGTGCAAACCTTCATTAATAACGATTGGTGTACCAATCTCAACGATATCGATATATTGTTCCACTTCTTTAACCAGAGCGATACCTTCAGGGATATTTACCAGATCGAGTGCGAGTTGCAATTTCATGATTCATTTCTCCTTTGTTGTTCAAGTATGAGTATTGCTGTATAGGATTCTAAATAATTAGCCTGCACCAATCAGCCTCTTCAGATGCATGCAATGTTTATCTTGGCTACTCATTCATTGTAGGGCCTGACTTTCCATTCAGGAAGTACGCACTTTGAAGTCAGGTAGTTACCTACACGATACTATCGATTTATTAATGTTGTTATATGAAGTGTAATAATCAGAATTAATTAAGGAACACTCTATAGGAGAAGTAGCGAATACAAAACTCTTCCTTACATCAATAAAAATACCCTGCCATAAGGCAGGGCATTATTTCATGTATCTATGCATGTACAACTGGATCAATACGGTTTAGAAATAAACGGGTTTTACACATACCGGCTTGGAAGCACCTGTACTATGTCCTGTATATTTCAGACGTCCGCTTTCTTGATCTACAGTGAACGTAACGATGTTGTTGGTATCACGGTTAGCTGCAATGAGCAATTTACCGTTCGGTGTCAATGCAAAGTGACGTGGATGTTCACCTTCAGCAGAAACGTGTTCTACCAGTTTCAGATGTCCTGTTTCAGCGTCTGCTGCAAATACAACAATGCTGTCATGTCCACGGTTCGATCCGTATACAAAACGACCATCATTCGATACGGTAATTTCAGCAGTTGTATTTTCAGCGCCCTCATAACCATCCGGCAAGGTCGACACAGTGGATACTTCAGTCAACGTACCTGCTGCTGCATCATAACGGTAAGACGTAATGGAAGAATCGACTTCGTTAATCACATAAGCGAATTGGCCATTTGGATGGAACGCCAAGTGACGCGGACCTGCTCCTGCATGGGTTTTTGTTTCGCTATGCAGCACAAGCTCATTGTTGTCAGCATCGATCGTGTAGATGGCAATCTTGTCAGCACCCAAATCCTGTACCATCATGTATTTGCCATCCGGGCTGAAGAAAGCAGAGTGTACATGAGGCTTGTCCTGACGCTCTGGATGTGCGCCTTTACCCTCATGTTTTTTCTCATCCAAAAGCGCTCCGACTTCACCGTTATCCGTCAACGATTGCAGACCTACGAGTCCACCGTGATAGCTGGAAAGGATTAGGTAACGTCCAGAAGGATCACGCTGGATATGACATGGTGGAGCCGAGATGGAATCATTACGATTAAGCAAGGATAGCTTCCCTGTGGAAGGATCAATGTTCAGAGCAACCGCTTCGGACATTTTGTTTCCCTCTGGAGATACAGCTTCCCCAATCGCATACACTTTGTTGTTTTCGGCATTAACGTTTACAAACGTTGGATTTTTCACACCCGAGATGCCGTCCAGCTTGCTTAAGCTGCCTGTATCCTCATTCAATTCATATGCGTAAATGCCCTCATTTTCCGCTTCGGCATAAGAGCCGACTAATACGAGCAAGCGTTTTGATTCACTCATTACAGTTTCCTCCTCTATGTGTATGTAGTCTAGTTGCACCTCTTCTATAATAAATCTGCCATATCAAAATAGCAATCCGTCAGCCCTCTCCACCCTCAACATACAGGGGCTCATGGAAGTAATTGGAGAAATATCATGCGTGTATTCATTCACGATCCAGGACAACTTCTGATATGATTAGATAGGTTTTTCATCATGAAAGGACTGAATTCGGTTGCTGCAATCATTTCTACTTACGTTGTATCATGTTTTTTTGCCCATATCCCTGCCAGTTATCGGAGGCCTTCTGTTGAAACGGTTCAAAAATTGGGATACCCGGTCACTGTCAACCTTCTCCCTCTATATTTTGAGCCCTGCGCTGATCTTTGATACGCTGCTTCATGCCGAAATTACCTGGACGGACGTCACAGGCACGTTCTGGTTTTCCATTATTAATCTGATCGCGTTATGGGCACTGGCTGAAATACTAAGCCGGATCTTCCACCTGGGTGCAAGCGAAAAAGCAGGACTCACCCTTGTCTCCACGTTTACAAACTGTGTGAATTACGGGCTCCCGCTCGTTCTGCTTGCCTTTGGACAACTGGGATTGGACAAGGCCTCGGTCTATGTGATCGGACAGATGATTATTGTGAATACGGTCGGGATCTTTTTTGCAGCCAGGTCGGAATTCACGGTCAAACATGCCATTTTGTCCGTGTTCCGTATGCCGTCCATTTATGCCGCATTCATTGCAATCGTTCTGCGGTCCACCAGCATCAGTCTTCCTGAAGCTCTGGATGGTGGCATCGCGATGCTTGCAGCGGGGTATTCCCCGGTCGTGCTTGCCATATTGGGTGCACAGATGTTACGACCACGCGGTTCCGCTGAGCCATGGCAGCCTAACGTACGGCGTGCTTTCTGGACTGGACTTGTCGTGCGTCTCGCTGCTGCGCCGGTACTATCTTACCTGATTCTGACCGCACTTCAGGTCGAGGGCACCTTATTTAGCGTGCTGCTGATTCTGGCATCCATGCCAACGGCAGTAAACGCCGTTATTTTAGCTGAGCAATTCAATGCCTCACCGCAATTTGTATCCCGCTGCATTCTATGGACAACCGCAGCATCCATGGTCATTCTGCCGGTTATGATTGTGATGTCTTCCGGATAAGCACTGGTGCTGGTCCAGGAGATATCGCCGCTAGGCGGCGCTTCTCCATTCTTCGTTCATGGCGACGACGGAGAGCTCTGACATAGAAGAATTTGACCACAAAATACGAAATGAACCCCAGGATCACGCCAAAGACAGACATGCCTGTGAGGATATCAAGCCCACCCAGCAATAGTTCGCTGAGCGCAGACCAGTTGCCGCGAAACAGCTCCATAAAGGCACTCTCGTGCACAGGGCCCTGTCCCATGCTGTGCGCTGGCAATATCCATGACCCGATCTGCTTGGCTAGCGGCATGAGCAAAATCGGCAGAAATGTCAGTTTTCCAATCACATTGCCCACAATGGCTGCCGGAAGTGAACCGCCAGACAATCGCACAATGGGGTAAAACACGAGATAGATCAGTGATGCCGTGGAGATAACGATCAATTCGAGACCAAAACCGATCGCGAATCCGGTGGAAACCTTATGTGCTCCTCCGGGAGCACGTAACAATTTAAGAAAATTCAGCTTCAACGCACGTGTTAAACGCGCGAATCGGTTCGATTTGCTTTTCTGTGAATTCATACCGAACTTCCCCTTATTTTACACAAATGACGGCTCGCGCCGTCTCTTCATTTCTTTTAGACTGTTTTAACATCAGCTGTGACAATGACAGGCTGCGTTTCGATGGTTACATTCCCTGCGACCGCTCTTGTTATCATACAAGACTCTTCGGCCTTATGTGCAAGTCGATCCGCTTTGGTCAGCTCAGCCTCTGTTGCATTAGACTGAAGCACAATACGTGGTCGATGCACGATTCGTTCATAAGTAAATATGTTATTGGTGACATCCACCGTTGCTTCCGACTCCAGTGTCAGCTCATGCGGTGTAATATCCGAGCGTTCCAGCATGGCCGCCAGGGTAATTAGATAACAGGTAGAGGCTGCACCCAGCAGCATTTCATCCGGATTGGTTCCTGTACCTGGCCCCCCCATCTCCTGCGGGATGGATATGACCGATTTTAGTCCTCCAGCATCAATTGTGCCCTCACTGTTACGTCCGCCGTTCCATACGGCTTTCAGATGAAAAGGATGTTTCATTTCACTCATTCCTTTCTTGAAAAGTAAAAAATGAATCTACACAAGAGAACTCCGAAGTCAGAAAACTTTCAATCGCTGTTATCCCCAGATTTTTTAATTCCCTTTTTATAGGGGAAATCCGTTGATAAGCGTATGCTTCCGATGTAGCTTTCTTTGCAGAAAGCTTGTAGCGAACGCTCCGCTTTTCCAGTTTTTCTGCCCTCTCCGTTCAAGTGTAGATATTCGGTTATACTTTTCTATAACTACACTCGTTTACATGGTATGGATTGTTCGTTCAGTGCGCTAACAAGCTCTTCGTTCAACCCCACATCGGTAATAACCTGTGTCACACTGCTGAGTTCTGCAACTCTCGTAAAAGCCTGTATATCGAACTTGCTCGAATCTGCGAGCAAAATAACTTCATCCGCAATACTGATCATCTTCTGTTTCACGAGAGCCTGCAATTCGTTCGATTCGCTGATGCCTTTGGTCAAATGTACCCCTTTGCAGGACAGAAACACCTTGTCCACATGGTAGGCATCCAGTGAACGTTCAGCGAGCGGGCCTACAAAAGACAATGACTTGGAAGCAAGCTGCCCTCCCGTAGCAATAACCCTGATCTGTTCCTTGCTGCTCAGTTCAGCGGCCACCTTGATGGAGTTGGTCAATACAGTCAGCTGAATATTCGGCAGCCCTGCAGCCATATACCATGCCGTTGTGCTGGCATCCAGTGCGATCCGGTCGCCTGGCTGTACCATCTTGATGGCTTCTTCGGCTATTCTGCGCTTTTCTTCAGCATGCGTAATCGCCCGTTCAGGATAAGGGATCTCTGCTTGTCCTTCTTCTTTATATTTTACGCTTACCGCACCGCCGTGGGATCTTCTAAGCCTGCCAGCCTGCTCCAGCTTGTCCAGATCGCGGCGAATCGTCTCCTCTGTCACCCCGCAGCGCTCACTAAGCTCGGTTACACGCATGCTTCCCTGCGCATCCACCCATTCCACAATTTTCTCATAACGTTCAGCCACGAGCATTATTCATTCACTCCAAACCGTTGATATCCAAGATGAATCCTGTACATCCCATCATACCACAGTGCTACCTGAAGGAGAATTTTATCGGGATGAAGAACGTGCAAAAAGAGGGAGCCTATGCTCCCTCCGTAATTGCTAAGATGTATTATTTATCGTCTGCCAAAGGGAACCAGCCCGGCGTGTTGATGATGGCATTCCACAATCCGTCAGGGATAACCAGACGCTCCTGATCCGCTTTGGTCAAAACGGTCTCGATATCCTCTTCTCGTCCGCTCTCGATTTTTTCTACCCAGTCCGGTTCAATAATCAACTCACGTCCGATGGCAAGCAGTGGCACGCCAGTTTGAAGAGCTTCCGCTGCCTCGTCTGCCGTATGGATTGCACCTACACCAATAACCGGCAATTTGCCGCCTACACGGTCAAGGATAAATTCCATTCTGGAACGGGTATCTGCTTCGCCCCGGCGTGGTTTGGACCAGAACTCGTTCAGGGATACATGCAAGTAATCCAGATTTTTTTCTTTCAGTGCGTCAATAAGTGCGTAAGTCTCTTCCATAGTCAACCCTGGTGTTTCCGGTTCTTCAGGAGAGAAACGGTATCCAACAATAAACGGAAGCTTGGTATGTTTCGCAACAACCTTATTCACTTCATCCACTACGGCCAGCGGGAATGTCAGGCGTTTCTCAATGCTGCCACCCCAGCGGTCTTCCCGGCGGTTGGAATGCGGAGAGACGAACTGCTGGATCAAGTAACCATTCGCACCGTGGATCTCTACACCGTCGAAGCCGGCTTCAATGGCGCGACGTGTCGCTTCACCGAAATCGTTGATGATGGACGTAATCTCTTCGTCGGACAGTTCTCTCGGTTCAGGAGATCCTGGTCGTTCACTGGCAACTGCACTTGGTGCTACCACTTGACCAGCGGGTACAGCTTGTTCCGGAGTGAGACGTCCGGCATGGAAAATCTGAAGTACTGCTTTGGAACCTTGCTGCTTGATCGTGTCGGCGAGGCGTTTCAGGCCC
The DNA here is from genome assembly GCF_040546835.1 of Paenibacillus sp. PvP094. Classification (NCBI taxonomy): domain Bacteria; kingdom Bacillati; phylum Bacillota; class Bacilli; order Caryophanales; family Paenibacillaceae; genus Paenibacillus; species Paenibacillus sp. PvP094. The sequence goes on from NZ_JBEPOM010000001.1 coordinate 6,089,658, forward strand.
GGAACGAAGCTATCGTCATAGGCTGCAAATTGCGCCGGAAATCCGATACCGTTCGGTGTAACATACGTTACGGCAGTCACGGACATGCCTGCACCGCCAGTGCGACGAGCATAATAAGCCAGTTCAGCATCCGAGACGGTACCGTCGGGATTCGAGGACATATGAGTCATAGGAGCGAGTACGATCCGGTTTTTGAGACTAATGCCGTTTGGTAGTGAAACTTGTTCAAACATTTGGCTATACTTTGGATTCATTCGTGGTTCCCTCCTGATTATAATATCTCTTTAAATAGATATATGAATACGTATTTCGATTACTGTAACTATTATAGTTACTATTACTCCATATTTCAACTTTTCATTTTCAAATCTTTTTGGACGATTCGATTCCTTCATTTATTAAACACAATCACGCCGCATCAAGCTCACAGCAAAAAGGGCGAAGTGAAATCCAACACTCCGCCCTATGGATCACCATCCACAGAAATGCGTTTAGAAATTGCGTACATACGCGAGCTTCAGATCCATCTCTTCCACACATTCATAACAATCATGTTCATCGTTAGCTACCATAGGTGTCACCGGGTACAGGTTCATATCTGTCGTATTGTACGATTTGAGAAGAGGTAGCAGCTGTGTCACCCGTGTATTAGCAGGGTCAAGCCATGTGTTGATTTCGTCTTCAGAGAGAATCGCCGGCATTTTGCTCCCGAACTCCCGGGTCACCATGTTGGCACCAGTCATTAGCATCGTACAGGTGCGAAGCGGCTGTTTGCGGGTATCTTTCCAAATTTCATATAACCCTGCGATACCAAACAACCCCCGATCCGGCATTACCACTCGTACCGCGTAGCTTTTTTTGCCTTCCTTGCGCCAGTAATACAGTCCGTTACATGGGATAACGCATCGTTTCGTTTCCACCAATTTGTAGTAGGATGGGTTCTCATGCACAGTCATCAGGTTGGCATTGACGGCATCACGCCCCCAGAACGGAATAAATCCCCAGCGAAACTCGTCCAAAACCCGTTCACCGTCCTGATGCAAAATGATCGGCGTATGCTGCGTCGGACTAATGTTATACCGGTTCTTGTAATAATACATCACGCGTTCAATCTTGAAATGGTCCCTCACTTCATCCAGATCAGCTGCTAATGAAAAACGATTGCACATGCTTAACGCTTCCTTCCCTGTGTGAATTTGAATGTATTGTTTGTTATTAAAGGGAAATTATGCATGGCAATATGGAAAGTATTGATGCGCAATCCAAGCGTACAAGACGTTACATCTCGAGACACTTATGAAAATGACAAGATCATGCTAATCATCACAACATGTTGTTATACTCCGCTGAAAACATCCATTATACAATGAGTTAGAAGTACCTTACGTATGCAAGATGATGCTGCTTACTATTGTCTGATACAGGCACAGCAGCTTCATGTGCAGTTAATCATTTTTATTGTAAAAGGAGCTAATACATATGGAATTCAACCGTCCCGTTCAAATGGGCGTCGATTATTATCCAGAGCATTGGGACTCTACGTTATGGGAACAGGATGCACGTTTGATGGCCGAAAGCGGTGTACACATTGTGCGTGTGGGTGAATTTGCGTGGAGCCGTATGGAGCCTGCAGATGGGCAGTTCGATTGGAAATGGCTTGATCAGGCCCTGGATATCCTGCACAGTCACGGATTAGAGATCATCATTGGAACCCCCACCATGACACCACCACGCTGGCTCACTGAGAAATGTCCGGATATTCTGCCTATCCTTCCAAATGGTCAACGATACCACGAAGGGGTTCGTGGCCACCGCTGCTATAACAGTCCGAGCATGAGAACATACAGTGCACGCATCGTGCAGAAACTGTCTGAACGTTATGCAAAGCACCCCGGAGTAGTAGGCTGGCAAACCGACAATGAATTCAGCTTCACGGATTGCCAGTGTCCCGCCTGTGCGGACGTTTTTCGGGAATGGGTTCAAGCGCGTTACTCTACGCTGGATCAAGTCAATCAACACTGGGGTACTGTGGTGTGGAGCGGTGAATACAGTGATTGGGAACAGATTACACCGCCCTATGGGGGATCTACGTTTCAGAATCCTTCTTTCTTGCTGGACTATTCCCGTTTTCAGTCGGATTCCATCGTCGCCTTTCAGCAGATTCAGATAGACATCATTCGCTGTAATTGTCCAGACCATGCGATTACGCATAATTTCCATAGTTATCCGCAGAAGGCGGATCAATATAAGATTGCAGCAGAGCTCGATTTCGCTTCTTTTGATTATTATCCGAATCCATCACCAAACAAAACCGAAACGGCACCATACAGTGGGGCACTGTCTCTGGACCTGACACGTGGCATCAAACGCCGCAATTTCTGGATTATGGAACAGCTAAGCGGACCGCCAGGATGCTGGTTTCCGATGTGGCGTGCACCCCGTCCGGGTTTTCTGCGTGCTTACTCGTGGCAGACCATAGCCCGCGGTGCAGATGCGGTTGTGCATTTCCGCTGGCGGAGTGCTACCGTAGGAGCAGAACAATTCTGGCATGGCCTTATAGACCACAGTAATGTGCCCGGCCGGCGGTTTAAAGAATTCCAGCAGCTATGCACGGAGGTGAACAGACTCGGCGAGCGTCTGCAAGGTTCAACGCTGGACAATGAAGTTGCCATCCTGCATTCGCATGAGCAATTATACGCCCTGGATATTCAACCTCAGGCTGAAGGATTGAATTACTACGAAAATATAAAAGTATGGCACCGTGCCTTGACCAAATTGGGGATCAGTACAGATGTCATCCACTCTTCAGCACCACTGGATGGATATAAAATTATTATTGCTCCTCATCTGTACCTCCTGGACGAGGCAACCGCAGAGCGACTCCAGGCATTTGCAGCTGCAGGAGGAACCCTGATCCTTACACATCGTTCCGGCGTTAAGGATGACCATAATGTATGTGTGATGGCCCCGCTTCCGGGCTTGTTGTCCGCTTGTTCCGGTGTAAGAGTGACCGAATATGACCCAGTTGGCGGCGACACCATCACGATTCGGGATGATCAGGGCAATGAATATGCCGCATCCCAGTGGGCAGATGTGCTTGAACTCGATACGGCACAACCTGTTGCTGTATATGCGGATCAATTCTATGCCGAGAGTGCAGCCGTTACGCGGAACCAGTGGGGTGAGGGTGAGGTCTATTACATAGCCACCCAGCCGGAAGAGGCCTATTTGCGCAAGCTACTGCGAACGATTGGCGACAAGCGCCAGCTTGCCGGAATTGAAGCTCTACCTGACGGAGTCCAGCTCACCACCCGGACGGGTCCAAATGGATCATTTCGTTTTATTCTGAACTTAAGCCCCGAGCCTGTTTCCATCCAGTTGAATGATACCTATACGAGTGCACTGGACGGCACAGTCAAAGGCCCTCACCTGGAACTCGGTGCTTACGATATTGAAATTATAGAGATTACTGAGTAAGCAGCATCCCGTCCCTCGAATAATGTGTTGACAAGAAAAGGCCCGGTGTGCAAGTTAAATGCATCCGGGCCTTAACATTTAAGGGAAAACACTAGTTTAGTTGTCGAAATCACTCTTCGCTGGCCTCTGTGTTAAGCTCAATGATCCAGTTAGCCAGATCCTATGTCAGCTTGAGCAAAGCTTATCGGATCACGGAACCGTGACTCTTCCTCTGTCCATATGGTATAAAATTTCCTTAAACCATTAGATCCAATAGAGTAACACTGGCGATTTCTTCATATTTTAAAATTTCCATTTTACTACCTCACGTAATTAAAGAATATCTCTTTAATTTTTTTCGAATTCTGTTTCTGTGGATCTTCTCCGTCTACCATCTTAGATGTATTGGTTATGGGTAACCCGTTATTTTGAAACATCTTCGTGATAATCATACCCTTTCCCATTGAGCCATTTGTTTTTATAGTACTGATTCGGATTTGATCGAAGTTTATTAAGATAATCTACTATACTTCCTTTATTGATAGAACGATAAGAATTGATATCCGTAGTCCCATCATCTTGCCACTTGCAAGAGGGACAAATATCATATCCTGTTCCTGCACTCTTATCATAGAGTTCTGTTAGGGTTTTGAGACCACAACAAGGGCATGGAAACAACTCTTCCACCTCACCAATAACTTCAACTTCATATCCTGTAACAGCATAGATTATTTCTGATAAATATCCATTACTGACACCTTCGAAATCCATCTCGCTTAGTTCCATATTAATGTTTGAAGAATCTTCATCAAAATACTGGTGCAAATCTATCTCTTTTTCAACAATATCACGTACTGAGCATATTAATTCAAAGCACTTTTCCCTAGATATATTTCTCATAAAATTAATCCATCCCTCTTAAGAATAAGATTACAGTATCATCAGGATGACTATCCCATAACGGAAGACATTAGGCACTACTTGTACTCATTCAAGATTTTTTCGGATGTATCCCGAGGTCTCGATGACATCTCCACGAGCATTAGTCACATAGAACTGCCACTTCGACACATGTCCCTCGACATGAGAAAAAACCTTAAGGACATTGCATCAAGGTTTAAACTTAGGTTCATTATACATGTTCACTATATAGAAAAAATAGAAAATAATAACAAATTCGGAGTCCTGATTCAAAATAAGATCAAGAATACTGATGTGGATTTCTCCCCATTGATATGATCATACACAACCTACCTTATGTATTACTCTACAGAATATCATTTAAAAACGAATCTATATAATCCTTTGAAGATAAAGTCTTTTAAGCCTAATTAACAAAAAACCGCTGTCTCCCTAATTAAGAAGGAGAATCAACGGTTTTGAATTAAAGAGTTTCTTAGTTAACCAGCTTCAAAGATTACAGCTTAATAAAATCAGCCATCGAACGAACCTCAATCTCACCAGCTTTCGAGGTAGCACCAGCATTCTGTAATCCTTCTCTGGACGTGAACTTGACCTTCACCGGAATGCCAGGAATGAGATCGAAGAAGTTATCGGAGAACACGCCTTCAGCTTCTGTAGAGATCCATACCTGTTTAGCCAGGGTGTCACTCTCCAGAACCAGATATGAACCATCGGACTCCTGCACTTCAGTCACCTGGATCGCAGCTTGCTTCAAGCCTAGATCCTTCGATGGTGCAAAATAGTGTTCCTGCACAATGTCTGCGTGACCCTTCTGCTTCAGTTCCAATCGCAACAGGGTTGCTGCCGCATCGTGGCCTTGGAGCCAGTCGGCGTTGTTCAGGGTCAGGACCTGTTTGCCGGAATTCGGCTCCAGACTCACTGCGTGCTCTTCCTCCCTGTATACCGTACCATCGAACCCTATGAGCTGCACTTGCAATTGACCCTCAACCGGCTGCAGCTGATCCGAAATCAGGTAAACATCCGTTCTGTCTTCCTTCGTTCCATCCACCGAGACCAGTACGTCACTGAAACTGCGTTTGGCATAATACTGCAAGGCCTTCCAGTTCCCGAAGTAGTCCATGCCTGCCCAGGAAGCGACCGGCCAGCAATCATTCATCTGCCAGTAGAGTGTTCCCATACAGTACGGTTTACGACGGCGATGTGCCTCAATGGCAGTTTTCATTGCTTCAGCCTGAAGCACCTGACTCATGTACAGGAAGGATGGGAAGTCCTTCGGTTCATGCATGTACATGTCCATGTACTGTTTGATCAGACGGTTACCTGCACCGTTCTTCTGGTGTGCCAGCATCACTTCGGATTCCAATGCCAGATCTTCTTCCTCCGCATATTTGCGAACGGATTTGTATTCCGGGAACGACTGGAATCCATATTCGCTCATAAAACGGCCAACGTAAACGTTGTAGTTTTCAAATGGTTCAACGCTGTGCCACACGCCCCAGTAGTGAATATCCCCTTCCGACGTCGATGGATTAGCATGCTGCTTCTCATCACCCGTCAGTGATACAAGTGGCGAAGATGGCCAATAGTCCACACCTGGCGCATAGGCTTCAACCACTTCCGGAAGAAGCTCATGGAAAATGGCTTCATAATCTGCCCAGATCTTCTCGCGCTGTTCGGCATTATAATCCTTTTTCCAGCCCCAGCCACCGTCTTCAATGTAATGAGCCCAAGCTGAGTCGATTTCGTTATTTCCGCACCACAGTACGATGCTTGGATGATTGCGCAAACGTTTCACATTATCGATGGCCTCATGTCTCACACTGTTCAGGAACGCTTCGTCACCCGGATACATGCTGCATGCAAACATAAAGTCCTGCCAAACCAACAAGCCGTACTCATCGCATAATTCATAGAACACATCTTCTTCATAAATACCGCCGCCCCAGACCCGCAGCATGTTCATGTTGGACTCGGCTGCTGAGACAATCTCATGCCGATAACGCTCTGCCGTAATCTCCGTAATAAAGCTGTCATTTGGAATGTGATTGGCACCTTTTGCAAACACGGCAACACCGTTCAACTCAAAGTAGAAAGAAGCTCCAGCTTCATCCTTGTCCCGCACCAGGCGAATAGATCGAAGTCCTGTCTTAACCGTCGAGTCGGCCACAACCTGCTCTCCCTTGAGCACTTCTGTAACAAAAGAGTACATATGCGGATCACCCAGTCCCCTGCTCCACCATAGCTTCGGTTCGTTAATCGAAACTGGAATTTCGATCGTTTGCACACCTGCCTGCAGCGAAGCAGCCTGTTCCCATGTCTGACCATCCGTACCAATACGGATAATCGTTTCAATCGGGTTGAACGTTTCAACCTCCACGATGGCCGTCAGCGAGGCAGCGGAAGCGGTTACTTCATTTTGCCGGATGAATACATCATTGATTTTCACTTCGGACCAGCCTTCCAGACGCGCTTCACGCCAGATGCCACTGGTTACGAAGCGGGGGCCCCAATCCCAACCGTAGTGATACGGTGCTTTCCGGGCAAAAATACTCACCCGTTTATCACCAAGTCCACCGACATCGGACTGATCATTGGATGCGGGCAATGCATAACCCAGCTTCTCAAGCTTGGGCAGATCTTCCTGGATCGGTGACCGAAAACGAATTCGGAGTACGTTACCACTGGCCTTCACAATGGACTTCACATCCACATTCCACACGCGGAACATGTTGTCAGCGGATAATACGTGCTGGTCATTCACATATACATCCGCATATGTATCGAGACCGTCAAACACAATCTCCAAATGTTCCTGTGACAACAAATCCTCGTTTATATCAAACACTGTCCGGTATTCCCAATCCTTCTTGTCAATCCACTGAATCTCTTTCTCGTTGGTTCCATAAAACGGGTCCGGAATCTTATCCAGTTTCAGCAAATCCGTATGCACACAGCCGGGCACCTGAGCCGGCAACCATTCTTGATCCTCACAAGCCTTGAACGTCCAATTTTGAAAAATCTGTGATTGTATTTTACTCATAACAGCCTCCGTTTATCGATGAAGTGTCTTAAGCGAAACAATTTGTTAGGTTTTGTTATTAAATTATAGAATAACTTACAAAACAAAATTAACACGATAACCTACTTAACGTCAATCCGTTTTTCTTAAATAACAAAATAGGAAAACAAAAAAGACATGAACGGTTCATTGTTCATGTCTTTTTCTCTATCCGATTAGCATTTATTCACCTTGATCTTGCTCACGAATGGCGTTGTACTCATCCCGGACAACCAAATCGGAATAGATCAACTTGCGTTCATACGGCTCATGGTGATGATCCATACGCCATAATAATTGATCCACTGCTCTAATGCCGAGGTTCTCCTTATTAATATGAACCGTGGCCAGAATAGGCTCATCTACACTCGTATTATCAAACCCCGTTACCGCACAGCGCTCTGGCACCGCAATGCCTCGACTCTGTAAAGCACGCAGTACGATTACTGCCGTATGATCATTGGTACAGACGATGACTTCTGGAATATCTTCTAACGGCATTTCGGTTATTGCCTTCTGAATGAGCTTGAGATCCGGTCCCAGCAAGTCAGCATGCTGCATTGTTGGTAGCTGCATTTCTTCAAGCACCGTTCGGTATCCTAACCAACGCTCTCTAAAGCTTGCCGCATCAGGAAGCTGGCCGGCAAACTGGAATCGTCTGTACCCCTTGCTTACGAGCATCAGCACCAGTTCTTTCATACATTTGATATTATCCGTAAATACGGTATCCCCGTGAATGGCCGGGTCTTCATGATCCACCATCACGAGTGGAATTTGAAGTCTATAGATCTCAAGCAGTATAGGGGTGGAGATGGAACCCACGGTTATAATGCCGCTAATTGCTTCAGGATTAAGTACCGAGAACATCCGGTCCGAAGATGGTTCGGTTAAAGTTAATATATCCATCCCCTGTTCGTTAAGGCGGGCAGAAATACCGTCAAATACAGGCCCCCAGTACAGTGAGGAGCGATTTTGGGAACGAATATTGGGAAACAAAATGAGAATCGTGCCTGACTGCACTGGCTTGCTGCTGCGTACAGGCTGTGGCTCAACAGGATATCGCTTGGTTTCTGTTTTGAAATACCCCAGTTGACCTGCGGTTCTCACAATCATTTCCCTGGTTTGTTCACTCACCCCTGGTTTTCCCGTCAAAGCACGCGAGACTGCGAATTTTGACACCCCCGCAGCATCGGCGATTTGCTGCATGGTCACTTTTTTGCCCATATTACTCACTCACCCGTTCTCCCTTAATTTACATTTAGTGTAGCATAAAAAACATAATCCAACAAAACAAGTTATAATTTTGTTTGTTTTGTTAGTCAACAAAATTGCAATTTATACCAAAAAAGAGTTCGTCCACTCTTCTAGAAAGAGATGTTCGAACTCTTTTGTCTTATGCCCATTTTATATTCCGGAAGCTCCCTGCTCCCCTAGGTCTGCAGGCAATGTTCCCCGCTTCCTGCGCCAAAACCTGACGTCCAATGTTTTAATTTCTGTGATTAATACACCCAGCAGCATCAATGCGGCTCCCGTATATCCTTGCAGCGTCAATGTCTCTCCCTGGAAGCTAAAAGCAAAGGCTGCCGCAAACAGCGGTTCAAGAGAGAAAATGAGACTGGTCCGGGTAGGCGAGGCATGACGCTGAGCCAGTGTCTGGAGGATATATCCAATACCACTGCACAGTACCCCGAGTCCGAGAATAGCCACCCACGATTCCGGGCTATCCGGCAACCGCGGACTCTCGAACAGGAATGTGGACCCGATTCCCCAGAGCGCTGCAACCCCCAGCTGAATGGTGCCAAGCGTTAAGGGATCATGTTTCGGAATATACCTTCCAGCAATCATGATATAAATAGCATACGTTAAAGCAGCCAAAATACACAGGATATCACCGGTATGCAGGCTAAGCTCATGCTGGAGTGTGAGCAGACCAAGTCCGGCAACAGCCACAATAATGCTAATCATCAGCCTTGTATCCGGCATGCGTCTATGTAAGATGGTACTTAGGATCGGCACAAAGATTACGGCCAAACTAATCAGAAATCCTGCCTGCGAAGTCGTTGTCCGCTGTACGCCATAAGTAATCAGTACAAAAGCTGCAAATAATGCAGTACCCATAATGGTACCCGCCCCAAGTGTTTTCATATCCATTCGGAACAGTCTCCGGTGGAAAATAACCGCTGCGGCAATAAAAGCGATACTGAAGCGAAATGCGACCAAATTGAGTTCTTGCATGGACTCCAGACCTGACTTCATGAATAAATAGGAGGAACCCCAAATAACGGTTGCGAGCAGCATCTGCAGATCTGCCCTTCTTGAAACATTAACTTGTTTTCCAATGACTCTACCCACTCTGCTTCAACCTTCATTCTATGTATTGTTCTATGTTGAGTCCGTACAAATTCAACTCGCCTTGGCAAGTATAAACGATCTCTTTCCATTATAAAAATGAATATTTATAATAGTATTTATGAAATGAATTCATGCATTACTCACCGGAAGGAACGGATTGAATTATGTCATTGGTCAAGTATGAAATTCTGAATGCCGTCGTAGATTACGGAAGCCTTACCAAGGCTGCGGATGCCCTGAATATTACTCAGTCTGCCATCAGTCATGCCATTGCCAGTCTGGAGTCGGATTGTGGATTTACATTGTTGAATCGAGGCCGAACAGGTGTAAAGGTTACCGCTGAAGGGGAACGGATTCTTGGTTATACGCGTGAAATTTTGCGTTGGAACGAGCTCATGAACCAGGAAATATCACTGATTCGCGGAGCTGAGGTCGGTACAGTACGCATTGGAACATTTGCCAGCGTCTCGACTCAATGGCTGCCTGGAATACTGAAGCAATTCCGCTTGCGGCATCCGGGTATAGAGATCAAACTGTGGGAGGGTGACTATGCTGAAATTGAAGCCTGGCTGGCTGGCGGTGCTATTGATCTCGGCTTTTTATCCCTTGGCGAATCGATGTCTTATGAGACCATCCCATTGCAAAAAGACAGGATGATGTGCATCCTGCCCCTAGGTCATCCACTTGCGGATGAGACTTCTGTATCGTTTGAATTGCTCCTGGAACAGCCTTTTATCCTGCCCCGCTGGGGTGGTGACAATGAGATTGAACGTTTGATTCGGCAGCACGCCGCCAAGCTGAATGTAGTCTATGAAGTTGCTGAAGATCAGGCCATCATGGCCATGGTTCGAAACGGACTCGGGATCAGTCTCCTGCCTGAGATGGTATTACAAGGGCATACGAATGAATTGGCACTTGTACCACTCAGCGGCGACCCTTACCGTACCATTGGGCTAGCCTGCCCTTCTCTTGCCAATCTGTCTCCAGCCACCCGCCGTTTTATTGAAGCTGTACAAGAATGGCTGGCTCATACCCCTTAATCAGAATAGGGGAGTGTGCCTCCCCTTCCCCTTAACTCGCATTACTTACAAATTGTATAACTCCGATGCATATCATGAGTATAAAGAGGAAAGCCAACACAACAGCAAAGCCAATCAGAAATCGCGTAGCGGGTGAACGCCGGTTTCCCTGATGATGAACTGCCAAATGATCCAGCTTCTGCTCAAGCCGATCCATTCTTTCGTTCATCTGTTCCAGTTCTTCATTGGAGCTCATGATATCATCCCCTCTTTATTAATGCTGAGTTAAAAAATGTTTTACTCCCAGATGCGATCGAGTTGACCCGAATAAAAGCGGATTGCCCTGCTGTAATCATGTATGCCTTGATCCGTCGATGTATCCGCCAGCTGAACCAGCAGCCGTTTCATGGCTTCCGCATGTTCCCCGGTATTGTAGAGTACCATGGCATAGAAGACTTCAAATTCCCGCTGCTCCGGAAATTCTTCCATTCCCGTTCCCAACCATTTCTTAGCCTGTTCATATTGACCCAAGGTCCGATATGTACTGCCGAGACCCAGAATGGCTCCTGCTCTGTCTTCCCCCTTTAATCCCTGGCTTAGCGCTGTTTCATAATATGGAACGGCTTGACGTTCCAATCCAAGTGAATCATGTGCCCAGGCCAATTGATACCATACGTCCGCATTGCCCGGTTCCTTCTCCGCGATGGTATGCAATAACTCGATCGCTTCCTGCGTCTTGCCTTCCTGTCTTAACTGTATTGCTTGCTCTAGTTGACTCATATCTCTGCACCCTTTTTCCCTAAAATTATCCACTTAACATCTGTTAATTATAACAAAAAAACACCTCTGGTCCTTAATGAAGACAATCAGCTTGTCCACACGTTGTTCCATAAGGCGTTCGTTTTGATGGGTTACCTCCAGGTCGTATTCACAACCATTAGGATAAAAATTAGCATTAGATAGTTAACCGAAATCAAAAAGTTGATTTTGGCCCATTTCTCGTCATCCTGCGTCTTCAACCCGCTAAGGGTGTGGATGAACCAGACCACACTGCTTAGCAGTGACACGATCAGAAAAACCAGTCCAACGTAATCGTAGTAGTACAACAGAAATACAGCAGGGAGCAGCAGGAACACATAAGGGACCATTTGAAACTTGGTCCGTTTAATCCCTTTCACAACAGGCAAAAGCGGAAACCCCGCTGCACGATATTCCTCAACCCGCCGAATCCCGAGCGACCAGAAATGTGGCGGCTGCCATAGAAATAACAGTGCAAACAGCAACCATGCCCCTATATCAATCTGATTGGTCACCGCGCAGTAACCAATTACCGGTGGCATCGCACCAGCTATGCCGCCGAGGGAAGTGCTCCAGGTTGAGCTGCGCTTCAGCCACATCGTATAAATGACGATATAGGCAAACCACCCAAGAAGGGAAAGCCAGCCTGACAGCGGGTTGACCCAGATGTATAACACGGCGAAACCGGCAACACCCAGAATAATACCGTACCATAGCACAAAGGCGGGACGAAGATGATTGATATACTCGATGCGTTTTTTGGTCCGCTCCATCTTCTGATCGAGTTCTCGATCCCAGTAATTGTTGATGACACATGCCGATGCGATAACCAGAGTAGATCCAATAATGACAAGCAGCAGGGATAACCACGAGATATCCCATTTTGAAGCGACCCAGAATCCTACCGCAACCGCAAATACATTGAGCCGCAGAAGTCTGGGCTTCGTTAATGCAATCATGTCTTTAAGCATGAGAAGCCTCCTGAACTATGTAAAAACACCATTCCAATAATGATACATGTACCTACAATGAATTACAATCTTCTTTAACATTTTGTCATAATCAAAAAAAAGCATCCCTCACCGTTCTGACGAACAGGAGGAATGCTAACTAAGCTCATAATGTTATGGGATATATTGCTGTACGATTTTTGTAACCTTGCCATCCTGCACAGTAAGGTGATATGGGAATACGGACAGATCCACAATGTTTTTGTTGTCGTACAAGGATTCAAATTTGCTGAGAGCAATAGATTCATTCCACTGGATTTCTGTTCCTTTAACCGTTCCGTCGCGATCATACAGCTGCATCAGCACTTCGGCATTGCTGCTTACTTCAATCTTGTCCTGCTCCTTGCTGTCGTTGATAATATAGTATCCATCCGGAGCTCCATCTATACCCGAATCAGGGTTGCGCTGCTCGAACACTTTATCCGCTTCTTCTCCCTGATACCAACCAATCCTGTCCACGATCAAATAGAGTTTGCCATTCTCCTGCTGAAGCTCATCCACATATGCTGTATACATCTCGGAATTGGCTGCCTGAGCTTCTTTTGCGGAAGCCTGTGAGGAACCGGCACTTTCCTCGGCATTCGCTGGTGTAAGCAAATATGTAGTAAGTCCAATGATACCAAGCAGCAGTGCAGCAGTACCAAGTATTTTTAATTTCCATTGTTTCGCCGCGTTCTTCATAGGCAGCATCTCTCCTTATATGAACGTTACTATTTCCTTAACCGGAAGGGTTTGGCTTCAAACGGTCATGTGAAAATTCGTTTCAACTTTTACTATAATCATCATACTTGTTTACAATCATTTAAAAGTATCAGCGAGATGAAAAATAGTTACAATAAAAAGAACCTTGAATGCCTCGCATCCAAGGTTCTCTTGCTATTAATGAGTGTGCTGTGCAAGACGGACCAGCATATGAGCCAGCATATGTCGCTCCTCTTCCTTACCCACATTCCATAGCTCCTGCAGCAGCTTCTCTTCACGATTACGCGGCTCTTCTTTGGCTGCCAGATAATCGGCTACCTTCTCAGCAATTTTGGCCATCTGCTCTTCCCCCAGGCCAATGGATTCTCCCATAGCAATCCGTTTACCCAAATACTCTTTGAATGCATCAAAGTTTTGCAGAATCTGCTCTCTTTCCTCAGGTGCAATTTTGTCGATGGCATTCTCAACCTTCTCCGTTGCCACTTGACCATCTTTATGAATTACATGATTACTCTCATTCATTTTAAATTCCTCCTTGAGCGTAATAATTTGGCTTGTCATCTATAATATAAACGTCTCGCTGGAGTTTAATCAGGCTATTTCTGCACTTCATCTATTGTCGGGTTGTTGCATCATTTGAGCGCCATATGGATATACTTCCCCAAACATACAACAAGGCACTTAGATAAAACAAAACATCAATCGTAAGCCAATCGATCAGCAGTCCACCGATAATCACGGCAAATCCTGATGCAGCTGATGTCCAGAAATGATAATTACCAACCGGCTTGCCCCGTCTGCCTGGGTCCGTATAATCTGCAAGCAGCACCCGTTCACTCATTCGCTGCATGGCATTGCAGAGCCCCATGATTACCTGCAGCAGCAATACCCATATGTAGCTTGTAATCCACGGAAAAGCAATCATTGCACCAGCCATGCCCAGCGAACTCATCATGAGCCACCGTTTGGCATACATGTCCAGACGAGGGGCGAGCCACTGTGATGCAGCCGCTGAACTGATTGTAAAAACAGCAAAGGCAAGGCCATATTTGGAGAAGCTGTTACCGAGATTTTTAAGAAACAACAAATAATAAGGATAAATCATACCCGAAGCAAGGGTAACCATGCTCTGTGAACGGACCAACCACTTCATATTCATTTACCGTTCCCCTCCGTATTGCTCCATAAAATAGTTCATAAATACATGCTCTGGATCGTACTGTTCCTTCGCTGCAAAAAAAACGTCCTTGTGAGCGTAGGCCTGTTCGAATTGATCTGCTGTGGCATATGCCTCATAAGGCAGGTAATAGGTCCCTTTGAAGCGGATCACTGAATCTATGATCTTCTGCAAACTAGCCTTGAACTTACCCTGTTCTTCGTCCGACAGTGAGGCATGGAATAGGCATACCAGACCGAACATGTCCTCTGTCGCATAGGATAGAACGGCTTCATCGTCTTGTGGCACATATCGAACGGTTATGTTCAGCAGATCGAGTTTCTCTTGGGAAATAATCTCCCCCATCTCCTTAACGAAAGCAGGAAAAGCATCCATAGGGATAAAATACTCCTGCAGCAAGTCGTTAGTGCCGGGCTGATGATATTCCATAAACGCAGATGGAGAAGCCATCGCATTATTCCTACTGATCCTCGTTCCGTCCTGTGAATCGAAATATCGCTGCTGCAATTGCCAAAACCACTCTCTGCCCCAAACCGTTCCGCGATTAAGGTTGAAAAGAATCTTGGCAGGCAGCACGCCAGGTTCACGTACAGACATTTTATTATAATCTTGAAGCGAGGCTCCCGTATCAATCGCATAATTAAGAGCATACATATCGCTAAAATACCCTTCACCAGGCTGAAGTGAGATGCGGGCCAGATGCATCCGCATGTCCGGATCGACAAGTACATTTTTACGGAAATACGTTGGGTACGCTGCGGCCTGAATTCGGTCTACGTTAAGTTGATATAATTCATCGTCCGTCAACGTCAGCGTCACATCCAAAATCAGGCCAAAGAGTCCATATCCGCCTAATACCAACGGAAATAATTCCGAATTGGACGAACGACTCACTTCCTGGATCTGCCCATCTGCAGTCAGGAGACGAAAGGACTCCACGCTCTGAATCAGTGATCCGTTACGAAGCTCCCTCCCGTGGGCATTCACACTAATTGAACCTCCGACCGTAAAGATATTTTGAGACTGCATATTTTTGAGCGAAAGGCCATAAGGATTGATTGCACGCTGCACATCCGCCCATGTCGCTCCGGCCTGAACGGTTATCATTTTGGCTTCCGGTTGAATGTCCAGTATACGGTTATAAGAAGTCATATCAATAATGATGCCGTCCCGGTAATAGGTATGTCCGCCCTGACTATGACGTTGTCCTGCAATGGAGACTGTCAGATGATTCTCCCTTGCATCCTTCAGCAGCTCTACAAGCTGCTGTTCCTGATGACCCTGCACGACGCGTTCCACTTTTACCGGGTGTAGGCGACTGTAGTCTGTAATGAGATATGGATTCTGATCTTCTCCTCCCGTTCTCCAATACGTCCAAATACATAAAACGAGGAGCAGCAGGAGTACACCCATTTTTTTGAACACATAACGACCTCCTTCAACCCAAAACGTTTCAAACCCATTCCAGCGGTTAATCGTTTACATATACATTACAACGTTTGGAGATGTTAAGGAACACCTAGACCTGATTGATTAAGGAGGATATACGTATGAGTGAACCTAAAAAAGAAAAGAAAAACAAAGATCTTGAGCCAGGTGTCAATACTGTCCTTCATCCTGATCCCAACAATCCTGGCCCGACAGACATGATTGAGGATGCGATTGGAGATATCGTGGACAATATTTCTGGACATCCCAAAGACAAGTCGGCAGCAACCAACCGAAGTAAATCAAACGAATAGAGTCTCAACCTATTTGCAGCTCAATCAAAAAAGTCCTTCAACCTAAACAGGCTGGAGGACTTTTCCTATGTCTATGAAAGGTAAAACTGGTCGCACCGTGCTTGAGCCTACAACTGCTTCACCTTGTTTTCGTTTTTGATCTTCTGTAACTCCTTGTGAATCCAGATGGCCGCTATGGAGCCTTCGCCCATCGCTACTGTAGCTTGCTCCGCATGAAGTCCCAAATCCCCTGCAATCCAAACATTCGGGGCAGCCTGCAAACTGCGATGATCGGCTTCAACATGTTTATTATCAGCGATAACCGCTCCAAGCTGCTCTGCCAGCTCGAAATGTACCCGGTTGCCACCAAATGCAATAAATCCTCGTTCTGATTCATAGATCTGCCCATCTTCGGTCAGTACCCCTGTAATATATCCGTCCTCTGTTTGTTGTACTTCCTGGACCGCAGCCTCAAGATAACGTACACCTGCCCCCTTCATGCTTCGGTGAAGCTCAGCAGAGATTGGTTTCTGTTCATGGTTGATATACAGAAGATCATTGGTACGCTCGATCAGAACCATGGCCATATTGGCACCAGCTTCTCCTGATCCCAGCAATATGGTGCGACGATCCTGAATTTCATAACCATCACAGTCCGGACACACGTAGACTGATCTGCCCAGTGTTGGCCTGAGTCCCGGAATCGCGGGGAAACGGTCACTAAGCCCGGTTGCCAGCAGCACAGTCCTTGCTGAATATAAGGTGCCTGAGGAACCCGTTAATTGAATCTGTTCTCCTACTCGTTCTGCTTTAACAATACGATCCTTTTCAAATGCAACTCCGGTCTTCTGAGCTTGCATTCTGCCTTTGGATCTTAATTCTTCACCTGATATACCCTCTGGAAATCCCAAAATATTATGATAGGTTCTGCACAAGGTTGACCTGCCTTCTCCAGCATCCACCACCAGCACCTGATGCGAACTGTAACGTCCCAGCTGAATGGCAGCCTGAAGTCCTGCGAGTCCGCCACCTACAATGATGCAATCATACTCTCGCAACCTTCATCTCCTCCAGTCCATCCTTTTGTCTTGGTCTCTGTAGATCGCTTCCGATCCTTCTATACATTAAACCGCTCAATCAGACTCAAACGTCCTAGCTCCAGCTTGTACAAAAAATAAATAACCCAAACCGTCCGCATGGTTCACGGTCCGATTTGGGTCCCTTATTCCTTACATTAGATTAACATTAAAATTGATATGATTCAAAACGGGAAGCGTTGGAGATGGCATCCCAGACATCTGCTGTTTCCCCGCCCATATACCAATAAGCCAGCCCCGCTATCTTCCGGTCTGTACTCATTCTAACTTTGGCAGTTAAGGAGCGGCTCTCCTCTGCCCAGATGTATCTTGCCAAGCCGTTATTCGAATAACCAATAACATATTGCTCCAAACTTGCATTCCACTGTCTCACAGAGCCCACAGCACGTGCCCGAGTTCCCTGCTCCGCAAGTGTAATATCCCATGAACCTGTTGCCGGGCTAGCCGATGACCAGTCTCTGGTGTAGAGCGGAAGCGCCAAAATAACTTTGGCACGTACAACGTCTGTAAGCATGGTATCCAGTGCTCTTTCTACCCAAGGAAGTGAGGCAACCGAACCGGCTATAGGATCTCCATTCCAATGTTCCTCATATCCCATAAGGACCATGTAATCGGACACGGCGCCAAGCTTGGCATAATCAAATGCCTCGGTCCAGTCCGTACCCAGATCAGGAGACACATCCACTGAAACGACAGCACCAATCGTATGCAGCGAAGCAGCAAGCGACGTCACAAAAGCAGTCATGCCTGCCCGATCCGCTGGCAATACGTTCTCAAAATCCACATTAATACCATCCAATTGGTATTTCTTCACATAAGAAGTAACTTGAGTGATGACCGACGTCCTGTTGGCTGAACTGGATAACATCTGGTGCGTCATCGCAGCATCGGAACGGTTGCCAAGCAGAGGCCAAACTTCCCGATTGGTTGACGATGCCCATGTGAGCAGCGCAGAGTCTGTATGGTCTGTAATCTGCATGCTGCTGTTCAAAAAGAACCACCGGGGAACCAGTGTATTCACCTTGGATTGTTCAACCTGCTTCTTGAATTCCGCTGTAGTGGAGTTATACTGCCAGCCCAGTTGTATTCCCAAGGAATCAGCATTCCCAAGCTGCTGCGACCATTCTTTCTTTTGTAAAATGGCATCCAGCATCACGGCAGCTTCCTCGCGAGTCACCTGATCCTGCGGTCGGAAAAAACCATCACTTCCACGCATCAGTCCGAGCTGATATACCTTCTGTACATAAGGCTTCGCCCATACCGATATATCAGATGCATCAACATAAGTTGTAGACAAAAGTCCTGTAGAACCGGACGTCTGTTTCAGCATTCTCACGAGCAGGGCAGCTGCCTCTTCTCTCGTTATGGATGCGTTCGGTTGAAACGTTCCCTGCCCTTTCCCCTCCAAAATGGATAGATTGGTCATTGCAGAAACATTGCCATAATACCATGCCGTGGTACGGGTATCATTGTATGGACTAATATTATTTTTAACAGGTTTCAAACCGAGCAATCGAACTGCAAAAGTCGCAAATTCAGCTCGTGTCACGGCCTTCTTGGGTTCGAACCTGGTTTCTGACGTTCCGGCAGCAATACCCTCGTTCACCAAATGAGTTATCGCATCTTTCGCATAACTGGTGCTAATATCCTGGAACTGCTGTTTTGCCGTTGCTGCTTCCACCGAGATGGGGAAGACTGGTACTAGTCCAATTATACATAGAGCAACGAACAAGACTGTTGCCACTCTTCGACCAGCATGTTTCTTTATTCTATTGTTCACATCAAAAAGCCTCGCTTCATTGGAGTACGATCTTACATCATCGTATCAAATTGAAGCGAGGCCGTATGTGTTTAAATGTTGGAAATCTGCCTAAAGCTTAATTCTTATTTGTGTACTTTAACACGTTCTTCAATCGGTTGGAATTCTTTCTCGCCTGGTGTTGCTGTTGGCTTACCAAATGGCATTTGAGCGATCAGTCTCCAGTGTTCTGGAATATTCCATTCTTGTTTCACTTTCTCATCAATCAGCGGGTTGTAGTGCTGCAGGGAAGCCCCGAGACCTTCCTGCTCCAATGCTGTCCAGATCACGAGCTGCAGCATGCCGTTAGATTGATTAGCCCAGATCGGGAAATTATCCGCATAGGCTGCAAAGTTCTGTTGAAGCTGTGCAATCACATTGTTGTCTTCGAAGAACAATATTGTACCGTATCCGCTGCGGAATCCGGCCATTTTCTCAGCTGTGGATTTGAAGGCTTCTGCATCCCCCACCACTTCACGTAAAATTTCTTCAGTGTAGTTCCACAGTTTGTCATGTTGTTCACCAAGCAAAACCACTGCACGGGAAGTTTGTGAGTTAAAAGAAGTTGGCGTATACTTTACGGCTTCCTCAACGATTTCTTGAATTTTGGCATCCGAGATCGTGGATTCCTTGCTGATTCCGTAATAGGATCTTCTGTTTTTCAAAGCGTCAAAGAAAGATTTAGACATAACGATTCGCCTCCACATTGTTTAATATCAAGATTTTTTAAACTAACATTAGTAACTATAATATAGTAACATACATTAGTCAACAAACTATTCTATTTTCACTAAATATGCAAATATGCTAAATCAATCTTTGTCGGTCTCCCTATAATCCGCACGGTATTTCTCTTCAGTCGAAGAATTGCTCTTGGTCTGATCCTTATTTTTCTCTTCTTGCTGTTCCATATTCAGGTCCTCCAAGGGGATGGGGTCCACGGTCTGCTCTTCTTCATACTGGTCAAGCAAACTTTCCTTCTCCGTCGGGTATTGTTCGGGATTATCGTGCGCATGTGCCTTATTCGGTTCTTTATTCTGACCCTGAATTTGATTTTTCATTCTTAAACGCCTCCTATGGTTTCATTACCCTTTCTTTACCTTTTCTGCATGTCTTCTAAACACAGCAAAAAGACCACCCCGAGGATTTGGGCAGCCTTTAATCTCAATAATTAAGCAACGACCTCTTCAAAACTTAATCTTGCTTCAAAAATAATATTCTGCGCATCTGCTCCTGATCGTCCGCGAATCCATATAACGCCATCTATCGCTTCTGTTCGTTCCACAACCAATTCTTCTTGCATTCGAATTTCCCGGTGATACGATATCTGCATGCCTGTCAGACGAGCAGCAAGTTCTTCAGCACTAAGTGCGTCACAGCACACATCGGCATATCTCGCATTATTCATATGACCGTTGCTGTCCGTGCTGCTGTATCGAACGATCAGGCGATAGTCTTCCTGTGGCTCCAGTCCTGATGGAAGCATCACTTTCTCCGGGGGTTCACCCAGCGATAATTTGGGATGTGACTTCACTTCAAACGGCAATGCAGCTGGTCTGAGGAGCTTTCGTTTCTCCAGATCGACAAGCGCCCAGGAAGTCCGTGCCTCCGCGATGTGATTCCCCTCTGTATCGGTAAGAACATAATCCCTCAGCCACATGACTCCTTTGTTGCCTTTATGCCAGGTCTGCAGACTGACTTCTTCCTCCAATCGAGCTTGGCGGAATATAGTCAAATCCGTTGTGATTAACATCCAGCCCAGCCCCTGATCCAGCATTTCCGATACGGTAATACCCATCCGGGCCAGATCGCGGTCTGCTGCAAGCTGCATATGTTCCAGCAATGCGGAAGGCTTATATAATGACTTATAGTCCGATTCGGATGATCCAATTCTGTACTGAAATGCATAAGGTAGTTCCGTTGTCATTCCATTAAAACCTCCTTCGGTTCGAACCAATTGTGTGTATTGATAAGGGTAAATATCATGCCGTATTCCATCACTGGGTCCTGTGTAAGCGAGTACGATATAGATCAGGTGCACAGCCCACGTTTTGTTTGAATATGCGGCTGAAATGCGACAAACGCTTAAAACCCGACAACCGGCTTGCCTCGGTTACCGAGATATCAGGCTGAAACTGAAATAACAGTTTGGCCTGATTAATACGGCGGTCATACAAATATTTGAATATGGTGCTGCCTGTCATTTCTTTGAACAACCCCGCCAGGTAAGGCTTGGACAGATGAAGCTCGTTCGCCAGATCATCCAAACCAATATCCTGCATATAATGCGTATCTACATAACCCATGATGTGCTGGACATGACGCTCCTTATCCGATGAAGGGCGATGATCCACCACGATACCATGGCAAATGCCAGCCACAAAATATAACAGGTCGCACAAACGTACTGTCATTCGTTCCTGTCTGAACTCGCCTGAATGAACCGATAGCTGATCCAGGTTCAGCAGCAGGGATTCAAATTCCGCACGGATGTCACCCGTCAGATTGATTCGGCAGTTTCGGAGCTCATCAAAAGGCATAAGTACCTCGCTGATTCGATCTGGATGAAGGCTGCTGCGAATAAGTGATGGATCAAAGTGCAGTGTTGTGCGTTCATATAAGCCGCCAGGTACCGGATGTGCCCGATGAAGCGTCATCCCATGCATTAGAATCAGATCGCCAGGTTCCAGGCTGTACACACGGTCACCTATAATATAGGTGCACTCTCCGGCATGAAAATAATAGACCTCATAGTGCGGATGAGAATGAAATCCGTCTGACGCCCCGCTGGAAAAAATGCGCGTGGAACGATAACTGTATTCCAGCGGTGCATTAAACTGATGCATACGTGTCATTTTGAGCGCCCCCTATGGGAGAGGTTTTCTTATCTAGCATAGAAGCCATGAACGTACCGCTGTTCACGGTTCAACTCATGGCCTCTTCAAAATCTCTATAATTACAACAGCTGCTCAATGCTAGTCTGAACTTCATCCATGGAATCCACAGGCTCGAAGCGTTTGACTACTTGCCCTTCGGCATTAATCAGAAACTTCGTGAAGTTCCACTTGATTGCATCACCGTGCAGCCATTCAGGTGCCTTATCCGCGACCATTAACTTCAGCAGCTTGGCTTGCACATCGGACTCGTCAAACCCGGCGAAAGGTCCCGATTTTTTCAGAAAGTCATATAGGGGATGTGCCGTGTCGCCATTTACGTCCATTTTGGAGAACATGGGGAATTTCACACCATAATTAATCTGGCAGAACGAAGCAGCTTCTTCACTGCTTCCGGGCTCCTGTTCAGCAAATTGATTGCATGGAAAACCGATAACCTGAAGGCCTTGATCCTTATACTTATCGTAAAGCTTCTGGATATCATCAAACTGATGCGTATATTTGCATTTGCTTGCCGTATTCACAATCAGCACGGGCTTTCCTTCATATTGATAGAGCGGGAATCGTTCTCCGCTAGTTTTGGTAACTGTAAAATCATAGATGGTTGCCATAGATTGGTGCACCTCGTTGTTATGTAGTATGTAGAATGATACGTGTCCTCTATTATATACGAAATGATCTCTGCTGTATTAAAAAAGTATGGACATCATCATTTCAGTACTACCTTAATGGATAGATCAGTTGAATCGGTTCTTTGATTAGTGTCTCTTGGAACAAATAATTATGATCGGCTCCTACAATACACAGAATTCTCTTATTCGGATTCGAATCCATTATGTTTTTCACCCGCTGAATCATGATTTGATTACGCACGACCCAGCGAATGTTGTGAGCTGTTGGATTAATCTCGTTTAACCATTCATATTTCAGGCGAGTCATCTCATCAAACTCCACCGAATTGAAGGGGATGTCTCCAGCTGCATGTGTACTCATTTGTTTGAGAAACCATTCATCGTCTTTTTTCTCCAACTCTTTACGTTCCACTTCAGAGTAACCGCCAAATGGATCGAAATTATTCCACACATCTAGTTCAAACCAGTCAATGGGTACAAATTCAATCTGGTTTTCCTCACATAATGGAAAAATGAGCTCCCAATATTCGCTTGCCGGCTCTCCCCAATATCCCTTATTATTGCGGTCCTTGATGTATTTCTGCCAGTTTAACGGATGTACTTCTCCGCATATGATATCCGGTTTAAATTCAGTTATAAGAGATTCGTATAGGGCGAGTGAACAATTATATTTTTCTCTCAATTCCGGATTATGAATGGTTCCAAGTATACCTACAACAGTCATTTCCCTCACCTTCCTCTAACAAAATAAGCTGCCCGTTGAGGCAGCGTTTTTTTTTCAGTTCTGAAGCATTTGCCATATGAAAATAACCCATACCTTTTTCATAGAAAAAAAGTTAAAACTGACCTGTAGCAAGCATACGCTCTCTGGTAATAGGAATGAGAGATAACACAACCTCTTGAGCTGCGTTATAATCATTGCTGGATAAGGCGTGCAGCGTATCCCGATTAATCCCGATTGCACTGTAGTGTTTGATATGTGGAGTTCGCTTGAAGCGGACGATGGAATACATGTAGAGTTTATCCCGAAAGGAATCAAATGTGTTCAGCATGACGCCATTGTTCAAGGATTCAACAATCTCCCGCATGAAAAGAAAATGATGTTCGGTATATAAAGGATAATCATTCCTTTTCTCGGCGGTTCGCTGAACCTCCACATGAGCTGCGAGTGATTCCAAATTTAAATAGATCTCTCGGTTCGGGTTTTTCATCATTTCAAAAGAGTAAAAAAGCATGGATTGTATCTGTTCAATTAGATCAAGAAATTCCTTCCCGCCGACATCCTTAACCAAGACACCGCGATTTTTGAGAGCAGTTACATAACCTTCTGATTCAAGACGAGCAATGGCATGACGAATCGGGGTACGGCTCATCTGGTACTCCTCCGCCAATTCGTTCTCAGATAGCAGGGTTTCGGGCATTAATTCTCCGCAGACCATTCGCTCACGCAGCATCATATATGCTGTATCGACAAGCGATATTTTGTTCATATCATAATCCCTTTCTCCCATTGATGAGGACTTCATTTGAATTTTAACGCAATCTACACATTTCACCCTATATTACCAGTCTTAGAAGAAGTTACGCAACCAGACGGAGGCAAGAAGGAGTCCGAGCACTGTATTCCAGTGTCTGGACTCCATTTTATTAAATCAGATATTTGTTTTGAAGAGCTATCCTTTGCTCTGAGGTAATGCCTAGTCCCTCAGAAAGATACTGCTCGAAAGACCCGTAGTTCTCATCGATTGCTTCGAGTGCAGCCTGGATGAAGGCCGCTTTCATCATTTCCGGGATCGCTCCCTGTAGTTCAGGCATTTGATCCATATATTTCTGATAGTCCTTGTTGCTTCCCGATAGGAAACGCTGCATGAGTCCGTCCACCGCGAGATTCGTTAGCTCATAGTCTTCAATAACAACTTCTCGCGGCACACCCAAGGTGAGAAGAATCAATGCACATACAACTCCGGTTCGGTCTTTACCCGCGGCACAGTGGAATAAGGAAGTATCCCGCTCTTCTTTTAATAGTTCATTTAGGATAAGTGCACATTTCTCCGTATTTAATATCATGGCTTTGTAGCCTGCATGCAGATCATGTCCGATCTTCTGCATTTCCTCCGGACTTGCTTCCGCCATAAAGGGAATATTCGTGTTGATCGCATGACCAATGGCGGGGCTTGGACGGCTGGCTACTTCAAAATCGCTGCGCAGATCACAAATCCAGTCAATGCCTAGCGGGGATGCCGTTTGCAGGTCCTGCTCACTAAGCTCATGCAGATCAGCAGATCGCAGCAGCATGCCCCAACGGGTCGTGCGGCCATCTTCTGTAAGGTAACCGCCCATATCCCGGAAATTAATTACGCCATCCGTGTAGATCATGCGGTCGTTAATGGTTGACACTGACCCATTAGTAAACTTCACATGATAATAGTTGCGGCCAGGAGACACCGTTCTCGTAAATACCGCTCCTGCCGGATCAATCTGTATATCTAGCAGCGTGCTGCTGGATTCAATAAATTCCGGACTAACGGAATGGTAAACTGCCTCCACCTCCATGTTCTCTGCCATATTCCAGGCTAACGCTATCCCGTTATTTTCGCTATACTTAGCCTGAACCGTAGGGCCTTGTTTTAAAAGTGAATTAGATGTTGACATTGATCTTCCTCCTCAAATTGATACACAATTTATGAAATTTGAATGAATTAGTTCTGACGTGTTTTTAGCTTCATTTTGTATCGGTTTGCCACAAACTCCACGCTGAATACCATGGCGAACACGACCAACCCGACAAATAAAGCTGCTGCAAAGTTATAGGATTTCATGGCATGAGTCATCTCATATCCAATACCTCCTGCGCCAACCGCACCAAGAATTGTGGATTCGGCAATACCGCCTTCCAGCTGCAGCACGCACCAGGCAATAAAGGCTGTCTTCACTGTAGGCAAAATACCCTGCATGACAATCTGCAGCCAGCTGGCACCCGTGGACTGCATCGCTTCGAGTACGCCCTTGTCGATTTCCTCCAGTGACTGGGCAAATACTTTGATAAGCATACCTGCAGCAGATACAGCAATCGCAAGCACTCCGGGAAGCGGTCCAAGACCCACAGACACGATAAAGATGAGAGCCCACACGATCGTAGGAATCGCACGAAGCAAGGAAGCCGCACTACGAATGATCCAAGCAACGAACGGATGAGGCGTCAAATTGCTTGCAGCCAAGAAGGAGAGAAAGAATGCTACGACGATCCCCAGCACCGATCCAAGAATGGCAACTTGCAATGACTCTACAGCCGCGAGCAGGACATGGCGCCAGGCCGAGAAATCAGGTGGAAACATGGTTCCCATGTAACCGCCGAGTTTCGTAAAGCCTTGGGCAATCTTGGCATAGTCGAACTGCAGCTGCACGAGACTGAATACAAAAATCACAGCAATTAGCGGCAGACCGATGACTAACAGCTTGTTCCTTTTCGGCTTGGGTGGCTCTGGCATGGAAGTATACAGCGTAAAGGATGGCTTCACTTCGTTCATTCGCATACTCATATGATTCGCTCCCTTACACGATTGGTGATCGTTTCCACAACAAGAACGATAACGAGTACAAGCAACACGGCCATGCTGGCTTCCTGATACTGAAACAACTTCAGTTTGGATTGCAGGATAAATCCGAGGCCACCGCCTCCAACCATGCCTACAATGGTGGATGCACGTACGTTGATTTCGAAGTTGTATAAGCTCCAGCCGATAAACCCGGGAAGGAATTGTGGAAATACGGCTTGGGACAACACTTGAAAATAACTTCCGCCAGCAGCACGAACCGCTTCTACCTGCCCCATGTCAATCTCTTCAAGCACCTCGGCAAAGGAACGCGTCAGCATCCCGATCGAGATCAGGATCAGCGACATCGTACCGACTACAGCACCCAGTCCAAACGCTGCAACAAGCAGAATCGTCCAGATAATGACCGGAATGTTACGAAACAGCGATGTAGCCGCACGAACAAATACCTGAAGGTAAGGATGCGGGCTTGTTGTGGCCGCGGCTAAAAAGGATAACATCCCTGCTACAACCGACCCGATGACCATCGCTACCACACTCATATAAAGTGTCTGCAGTGCAGGCTCAATGAGCTGGGAAAGCGAAGAAAGATCAGGTGGAAGAAAATCAAAAAAGATAAATCGGAAGCTCTCTCCTACCCCTGCGAACAAAGCTCCGAATGAAAACTCTGCGCCGATGGAAGACCAGATGATAAGAGCCAACAGCACGATAAAGAACAATATCGTCTGCGTGCGTTTCATTTTTCGGGCAGATTGCAACTGAGCCGCATTCATGTCAGGCTGTCTCCTTCACTTGGGGATTGGTCTGGTTGTAAATGAGCCGGATCATATCTTCCGTCAGTTCATCAGGTGTTCCATCAAACACCTTGGACCCTTTATGAATACCGATGATACGGGTTGCGTATTTCTTCGCAATATCTACCTGATGCAGATTGCACAGACAGGCAATGCCTTCCTCTTTGCAGATTGTATACAGATAATGCATAATCGTCTCCGAGGAAGCTGGGTCGAGACTGGCTATCGGTTCATCCGCCAGTATCAAATCCGGCTTCTGCGAAAGGGCACGTGCAATGCCTACTCTCTGCTGCTGACCTCCACTGAGCTCATCTGCTCTCTTGTACATCTGTTCATGTAAACCAACACGGTGAAGCATGACCTTGGCTGCTTCTGTATCTGCTTTGGAGTATAGACCCAGTGCCCCTTTGAGCGGATTCATGTAGCCTAATCGTCCATGCAGTACGTTATTAAGAACGGATACCCGGGTGACCAAATTATATCCCTGAAAGATCATGCCCATATGACGGCGGAGTTCCCGAAGCTTTTTACCCTTGATGCCCATGGTTTCACTGCCTTTAAACTGGATCTTTCCGTTTGTCGGCTCGATCATTCGGTTCAGGCTTCGCAGCAAGGTGCTCTTCCCGGCGCCGCTCGGTCCAATGACGACAACGAATTCTCCGGCATTAATCGTCAGGTTCAAGTTATCAAGTGCTTTTGTTCCGTCGGGATATACCTTGGACAACCCTTCCACCTGTAAAAGTGTCATGTTATTTCCTCCTTATCTTTCACGTTTGAATACTATTTCTTCAACAGTTCCTCTGGGGACATATCCAGTGCTTTGGCGACTTCCCGGATTGGATCAAAATCACTGTCACTGCCTTCTACAAAACGGGCTGCGCCTACACTTTCGAGGAATTTAGGGTTTTTCGTATCATAGTCCAGCATAAGCTCACGCAGCTGTGTAACCAATTCTTCTGGCAAGTCTTGACGATAAAGCAGTGGAGCACCGCCAACGATCGGATCCGACTCGGCAATCACGCGGAAATCTTCTTCTTTAATAAGTCCTGATTCTGCCATCATCGGCACCATGAGACTTGACGTACCAATCGCATCCGCATTGCCGTTTGCCAGTGCAAGCAGTGATTTGTCATGTCCACCGGAGAACGCTACACTGCCGAAAAAGGAATCCAGCTCCTTATTGGAAAGACCCAGCTCTTTCATTAATGTGGCACGTGGGTACAAATTGCCTGAGGTTGATGCCGGATCAGCAAACAAAAAATCTTTTCCTTTAAGGTCCTGTACACTTTGATATGGAGAGTCATTACGAACAAGGATGACCGTATTCGATTGTTGATCACTTTCGGAACGAACAAGCAGCTTGGCATTGGCCCGTTCCGTAGCAATGATGTAACCAAACGGCCCGATCAATCCAATTTCAATTTTGCCTGCACGCAGGGCTTCGATGACCATGTTATAATCTTCAGCTACAAAAATTTCAGCAGGTATACCGGTTGCTTCTGTAATATCTGTTGCTAGCTGTTCCTGGGAACGGTTCATCTCGCCCTCTTCGCTTGGCATAATACCGATTCGGATGACTTCGGGCATTCCACCTTCACTCGAACTTGAGCTAGCTGAGGCCCCGCATCCCGACAGGATGACAAGCATAAATACAAGCGAGAGGATCAAGCTTTGATAACTTTTGCGTTTACTATTTTTCACAATGTATACCCTCCTGAAATGTGGTTGATTCCATACCGATATTTCTCTGGTACACAAGTAGGATACAAGTTGAATGTAAGAAGAATGATTTGGTAAATCACCGAATTTGTAAAACATTTGAGGGTATTAGCAGTCATAAAATTGAATAAACATACTAAATTATGGACTAAATCACTATTCTCAGGGAGAATAATCTTTGGATTCTGAATGGTAGGAGACGTGTTGACTTACTCATATAAGCGGGATCGTTTCATATCCAAGTATTAAAAAACGAGCAGAAAATGAAGTGGATATACCATCTCCCCTCATTGTTTGCTCGTTCATTTAAATGAAATGGAAATATAGCTTTGGAAGTTTTCTGCGATTTTACAATCGTAAGAAATCATTAGCTGCGTATATTTCCTATTTTCTTTTTACAATTCCATAATAGATTAGATCTTCGTACTGGCCTTCTTTCTTCACATGATCAATCAATATACCTTCCTGGGTCATGCCAATCTTTTGAAGAACTTTTCCAGATGCCGGATTAGAAGCAAAGTATCGCCCATATACTTTATGATATTTTTTCACATGGAAAGCAAAATCCAACAACGCTTGTGAAGCTTCTGTCGCATAACCCTTTCCCCAATACGCCTCACCGATCCAATAAGCAATTTCGCCATGATCATACCGATGATCACAAGATAAGGCTATCGCGCCATATAGTGCTCCTGTTGCCCTATTGCAAATCGCAAATTCATAGTGTTTCCCTTTCTCGAAATTCTGTCGGTGATGCTGAATCCAGGATAACGCACAATCCAATGTGTAAGGGTAAGGTAACGTAAGCGTGCTTTTATAAATATTGTAGTTGTTACACAGCTCAGTTACGGCGGCAGCATCGGATTCGTCGAACAATCTCAGGCACAGCCGCTCCGTAGTCAACGTTTGTTGAATGTCATCATACTGCATGAGGGCTCTCTTTCCGCGATGCTTCGCTTTTTATTTCCTTCATAAAAATTATGAGTGGAGAAACTCATGTTTTTTGTTATCCGTTAAGATGATCAGTTTGTCATGATATGGATGCAATCTTTTTTCAAAATCCACCCGATTTCTCTCAAAATCCCTTGTCCATTTGTACATCATTTTTAACATCTGTACATCAGATGTGTAATGACTCTTTTCAATTCCTAGATTTTGTTTGATAAATCGCAAGAAAATTCTCATTTTCCGTTTCCACAACGGTGTATCCAAAAAGATGATCGTATCAGCCATATCCCATAAGCATCGGTAAGATGCCCGATCCGTTCCTTCGAATATCCATGCTCCGTGAAGGTCAATGTCCTGAATCACCGCAATTTGCTCATCCGGTGTACGTTTATTTCTACCATGAGGTGTCTCATGATGGACGATCGTATCCAGCTCATACCACGGTATATTTATTTTTTGAGAGATTTCCTTAGCCAATGTCGTTTTGCCACTTGCCACAATACCCAGGATTAAAATCTTTTTCATTTAAATCTCTCCTACGAATTACGCTCTTTGGACCGTTCCGAACGAAATTTTCATACTGGGTGCATACGTTAGCCAGGACTCCTGATTGAATCTCTTGGAAAACGTTAATTCAGCTTCATATTGCTCGCGTGCTTCCTCTGGCTGTAATTCTCTATTCACTAAGTTGTCTAAGCTCTCATCGGAATCGCCAGGTTCCTGGCCAAACCCTTCTTCTCTCAATGAATTAAACAAAGCGCTTTTGCTGTCCATATCCATGTTCTGATCCAAAAAATTAACCTTATCACTCATCCTGCACTCCACGTTCAGTAAACCCAATTGACTCATTCGTATAGGCAGCCTTATCCCAATGTTCCCATCCTTACCTGTACGTCTGTAGTCGTTCTCAAATAGCTTTTGCAGGACGCCTAACTTCACTATTTGGCTTTGTTCAACACCATCCAGATGACAGTTCGCCATATTACCAATCCAATGTGGTTCGAAACAGATGACCTTTCCTTGATCCTTTACACTTCCAATCATCTTCTGTAGGATCACTTCTGAGTTATTCATATGTAATAAAAAAGCATGACTCACGGCAATGTCATACTTCTCTTCTACGTCTAAATGTTCTATGTCCCCTGATATAAACTCAGTCTGAAACGGAACGTTTGAGAACGTCTCTCTCGCTTCTTTTATCAATTCCTCCCCCTTGTCCACTCCCGTATAGCATGAACCTTCAGGCAACAATGGAAGAAGTTTAAGACCTAGGTATCCGAACCCGCAACCATAATCAATAATGCTTACAGGATTGGTGATTTTCCACACGCACTGTACAAGAAATTGCAGGTAATCATCATTATAATAGAGCCCCCGCGTATTCCTCAGATATTCAATTTTGTTGTCCCAATAGTATTCAGACATCATTCCATGCTCCCTCTCTTTGTACGTTTTTTTATAGAACTACTGATATATCGTTATTTACTTGTCCTTCAAATCATCTGGAAGTCTTATCATGAATCGATCCTGGTTTCTATGGAATTGATACTGTTCGTATAGTTCATGTGCATCTAATGTTCCGAGTAATCCCATTACATTTTTGAAGCGGTCCGATTGTGTGATTACTTCAATGAGTTTCTTGCCCAGGCCTTGTCCTCAGACGAAATTCATTGCCCCCGCTCCTTCGGATATGTTTTGTTCTTCCTACAATAATTTTCTCCCTAAAAATAATGCCACTCTATGTTCTTTATAAATGGTTCCGCCTGATCTATCAATTGAATTTTTAATCTTATTTAATAAGATATCTTTTTGTTCATTCGGAAGCTGTCTATGCTTCGAATTCGTGTTAAGTAATGCAACGTAGTCGCTACTTGAATAAGTAAGAATTTCACTATATTCTCGCACTTCTACATTGGTAAAGATTCCTGTCTCCTCCGTGATTGCTCTTCTTTCTTCGATGGTTTCTTCGGGGGTTTGGAACGTTGAATCATCCAAATGTGGTGCAAGCTCTTTATAGTGTGATCGTATTTCGTTATGGATCTCATCAAACATGGGCACATGTATGGTCCAAAAAAAGGCAATCGAACCCGAACTCTCAAGAAGTTCCCATACTTTACGATAACCAAGCTTGGGTTCGATAAAATGAAATGCTGTGCCTGAAATGGCTAACTTAAAAGGCCCACCTTCACCGTTCCATTCTTCAAAGGAGCTATTAATCACCTTGATCGTTTCATAGGATTTAAATTTCTCTGCAGTGAACTGGGCCAATCTGTCACCATATTCAATACAGGTAATTTGTTTGTAATCTCTTTCGACCATCCCCCTCGTGGCTTGTCCTGTACCGCAACCAATCTCCATAATTTTATCTTCTCTATCCAGATTTGAATAATCAAATATATCGTTATACATTTCATTTGGGTAGGTAGGTCTATATTTTTCATATTCATTTGCAATTGAATTAAACGTCTCTTTTTTCTCCAATTCAATAACCTCCTACGGTTCACATTTAATATTCATCTACATGACTGAAGGGTAATCCATTCCTCTCTTAATAATCCCATGCGGATCGAATCATAGTATGTATTATTGTAGAAGCGGCACTTCCGAAGTCTTCCTTCTAGCTGCATGCCCAGTTTCTCTGCGACCTTCATCATCCTTTCATTTCCTGACCATGTTGTTAATCCTACTCGGACTATAGGTAGCTTATTGAACAAATAGTCGATCCACATCTTCAAAGCAGCCGTTCCATATCCACCATTCCAATACTTAGGTTTATATATGACGATCCCCACTTCCATCCAGTTGGACGGTTTGTGCTCCCAATAATAATTCACTGTACCTACGATCTCATCATTAATTTGAATGATCATTCTATGAGCGGGCTCACCATCTTCTAGCATTTCCTTACTTGTATATTCTTGAAATACAGTATAACTGACTTGCTCCAACGGAAAATAAGGTGCGTCCCACTTTTTCCACTCCGGTTGTTCATCTTCATATATCAGCTCGTAGAGCTCAGGGATATCTTCGTGCTCTATCTCCCTAATTAGAACGTTATGATTTAACACCATGGTTTCACTTATGATCATAGAGGGTTTAACTCCTTTTCTTTTTCGATGTATTAGTTCTATGTCTATCAGTAAATCAGTTCACAATCATGATGTTCCCAAACGTCAAACAAATTCCCATCCAGATCTTCAAACACAAAGAACTTACCATACTTGCCTTCATCACTAATGTTTCTGACGTTAACACCCGCTGTTTTCAGATCGTTATGTAAAGTCAAAATATCATTAGTGAAGAATGTAATTACCCATCTTTTTTGATTGTTTACTTCAAATACAGCTCTGGTTTCATTATCACTCTGAATCAAATCCAAGATCGGTCTATTCTCCCTAAATAGACTCAGATAGCCTTCTCTTCGATTTCTAATATTGAACCCAAAATGTTTAACAAACCAGGTCGCGGATTGTTCCACATCGTTAACCGGAATCACGTTATAGGCAATCCCTATTATTTTCCCAACTTCCATACATACCTCCCTTTCGTTTTTGCATGTCTAAATATTTCCCGTTGATCTCTCTCCTCTGAACCTCCTGAAATGTCTGTACTTATCTCCCACACTAGCTTCCTGCACACATGTGTTTTGCTCTAAGATTCCTAGCTTTTCAGACCCATTTTTCGTTGGTACCCTTCTTCCAGTACTTCTTTCAGCCCCTCACATTTTCTTGATATAAACGTTTCCCAAAATACTCTTCCCTTCTCGGCCATCTCTTCCTTGGTTAATTCACCCGGCACATAGTTTCCCCAACACCCGTCTTTAGTTAACTTGTCCCAGCCCATGAAATCAGCAAATGTTCTATTCCTATCTGGTATTTCAGACCCCATTGGTTGTAAAACCACTTTTTCCGGGCACAACCATAAAGCGGTACACACGGACATAAAGCCGCCATGTAATTCATCTATCCCTTCAAACGCTGCTGCTTTTACCGCTACTGACCATGCATCATGTTGATGATGAGGGTGGATTACCAGGATATCTGGATATTTATAATTGATGTGCTTAATAAATGCCCCTTCCCAATAAGCACCTCCGTGCCCCGAACAGATTAGAAATTTACAAAAACCCTGTTTGGATAAATTAAAGATGATCTCTTCCAGCATGGCGGTTAGTATATTAGGGCTTACGGTTACCGTACCTTTAAAATTCGCATGTTCTTCGGATGTGTTAAAAGGAAGTGCCGGGAGCACATAGGCATTAAGTACTTCGCCATAGGCCTTAGCATATTTTTCTGCTATTAATGTATCTAAGTTCATTGGTAAATAAGGGCCGAACTGCTCTGTTGCCCCAACGGGTATAACGACGGTATCCAGGTTATGTTCAGTTAATTGTGCAGTGGTGTTCGTATAATCTAACAATATTAATCTCCCTTCTTTTTAATCCATCTCATGACTTCATTGTCTGTAACGCTATTACTTTCATGAAAATCCAGCTTTCACATCTATAATTCCAATTCATATTTAAGCTGTTTTTTGGTATTACCTCCGATTACTTCAACCTTTTCTTCTGTTTCTATAAATCCACACTTCTCATAGAACCCTTTTCCTATATCATTGTCTTTCGCTACCCAGGCAAACAAATGCTTTATCGGTGCTAACACTTGAATATATCTCTGAATGAAGCCTGTTCCAATTCCCAGCTTGTGATATTCTGGCCGTATATAGATTCGGATTAATTCATACTCTTCTTCTTGAACTTGAGTTGTTTGGGCAAATCCAGCGATGACGTTGTTATATTCCGCTATTAAAAACTTTCGTTTGGAACTTTGCTGGTCTCTCTCTACAGAACGACTTAAGTTCTCAGTCGAATAAGCAACATTTAGAAAGTTATGAATGTAATCTTTGGAGTAAATGTCCCCATAAGTAAACATCCACGTATCACGAGCAATAGATTGGATATGAGGGATATCCTCATTCACAACAAAACGATATGTAATCATGTGGTCACCTTTCTTCCGTTAAAATTGTAACTTACACGGAAATTCATGAGTTACACGGTTTCTTCTTTTCGGTATATCTCGAACGTGTATGCCTCCCACTCCTGCCTAAGTTCGTCCCAGTTCATAATTCTCCATGGATTAAAAAATGTCTGACCATTTTTATTAAAGAATACATTGTGGCTAATATGGTAGGATGCATGCTGGACCATTCCACCTTCGTTCACCCAAACGACAACATCGCCATGATGTAATTCTTCAGTGTTTATAATAGAATAGTTAGCTCTCTTTAATCCTTCCAAAAATGTTTCGGGATGAACCCACTCATGGATGATCCATTCTTGTTGATTTACAGCAAATAATGTTGCAGACAAGCAATTGCCACCTGAAAGTAAAGGAAAAGTATTCGCATACACTCTTAAATGTGGCGGTGCCGATTCAGGCAATTCAATACATGTCCAATCATCCCATTTGGATGCGTATTCAATTAATAGATTTTCTTTGATCTCATAAGGAAGTGTTCGCCATATCTCCCGATGCAGCACGATATACTGCTCCTCCGGACCCTGTACTATATACTCCTCCGGAAAAGAATAATTAGTGCAGAAAGGCGTAACCGGCAAAATTAAGCCTCTATTTAACTCGAATTGAATATGATTGATTTGCTTTTGTACATTCATAGGTAGATTGGTAAACCATTCAGAATTACTTATAACAACATATTGAACTTCACTTGATAAATTCCAGTACTCGAAACTGTTTACCAGTTGAATTTGCTTATAAGAAGCGTGGTTAAAGAATTCTTCCTTAGGGATAAGTAAAGTACGGCTAAGAGAATCAGCTATTAACGATAAGTCCTCTTCTTTAAGAAACAGAAAATCTCTTTCTGGTACATATATCTCCAACCAATGATCAATCACTTCATTTGGTGGTTCAATCTTTATTTTCATTTTTCTCTCCTCCGATAACTTCCCGGAAAGCCGGAAACGAGCAGCACAAATCCGATAAAAAACAGGAAGTAAACAAGCAAGCCTGAACCATTGTCATTCAGTGATACGATCTCTCTTGGATTGCCACCGGACGCATGACCAGCTTCCACAATCGCTGCAGATAGTCTTACGGAGATTCGCTCTATGGTTGCCAAGCCTACACTTCCCAACATCAGCGCCGCACCTAGTATCTTATTCGTATTATTCATATGTTAGCTCTCCTATTCAGCAAATTCGACTAAGAAGGGATGCATCTTGGCATCCAATGCATAAAGGATTCGTTCCCGGAAATTCCCCCAAGTAATCATTTCATCCGCCTGTTCCAATGTGAAGAAACCAACCGCCTCACTCTCGTGACTAGTCGTAAGCGTGCCGCCTACAGGCTTACCGGTGAAAATATGGTTACATACTCCGCGAGTGATATTTTGGTACACACCACAAAATTGGATAAGTTCGATATCAATCCCGGTCTCCTCTTTCACTTCCCGAACGGCGGCTTGCCTGATTGTTTCTCCTTGTTCTACACATCCTTGCGGCATTTCCCATCCCCTTCTCCCTTTCATTAGCAATATCTCGTTATTTTCATTAAGGACGATTACACTTGCAGAGACGATAAATTTCATAAAAATCCCCCTTGTGATTGATTTACTACCGACTCTCAATTCTAAAAAATACCCTTCAAATCTATGTAATCGTATTTACTATTATTTTTAACAACTCACCAACTTCATCCATGATAACCCATATAATGCCATTTGCGAAGCCATCTAATAAAAAAAGGCAACCTGGCTACAGGCTGCCCTCTCCACATTGAAGATAACTCATGAACTATTGATTCACTTGAATAACGTTTACTTCGCGCCGGTGCTCCAGACAACTCTTTCACTCATGGCTTTATGCTGCGCAATCAGGCAAAGCTCTGCAGCTTTAAAT
This sequence comes from Paenibacillus sp. PvP094, assembly GCF_040546835.1. Lineage (NCBI taxonomy): Bacteria > Bacillati > Bacillota > Bacilli > Caryophanales > Paenibacillaceae > Paenibacillus > Paenibacillus sp. PvP094. The sequence continues at coordinate 6,126,230 of NZ_JBEPOM010000001.1, forward strand.
GCATGTTCCTGTGTCATAGCTGTCTCCGTCCGCTCCAGACAATCCCGGATGAGATCTCCGAAGAACGGATAGCCGACCTGTCCTTTGACACTGTAACGGTATTCACCTTCATGGTTAACCAGATAGACCTGATCTCCCACCGGCTCTCTCGCGACGTCGATATATTTCCGCAATTCAATGTACCCGTCAGTTCCCAAGATGACAGTACGCCCATCACCCCATGTCCCGAGACCGTCTGGTGTGAACCAGTCTACCCGGAAGTAACCGGATGCCCCATTGTTTCCGATGAGAGACGCTTCGCCGAAGTCCTCCAGTTCAGGGAACTGTGGATGATGGAAGTTATGTACCCGGCTGAACGCCACTTCCGCATCCGTGCATGAAGCGAACGTGAGAAACTGTTCAATCTGATGACTTCCAATGTCACAGAGGATACCGCCATATTTATCATGCTGGAAAAACCACTCCGGCCGTCCTGGAGCATTCAATCGATGCGGTCCTGTGCCCATCACTTGCACAACCTTACCGATGGCTCCTTGCTCAATCAGCTGCCCGGCATAGATTGCACTTTCGACATGCAGGCGCTCACTATAATAAACCATGTATTTCTTCCCGGTCCGTTTAACTTCTTCCCTTGCTCTAGATAATTGGTCCAATGTAGTGAATGGGGCTTTGTCGGTAAAATAATCCTTGCCTGACGCCAAAACCCTCATGCCTAGAGGAGCACGTTCCGAAGTAATGGCGGCTCCGGCCACTAACTGCACCTGATCATCTGCCAGCACTTGTTCTTCCGAAGCTGCGGCCTGTGCTTGTGGAAACTGTTTGCGAAATGCCTCCACTTTGGCAGGATCCGGATCATATACCCATTTTAGCGTTGCCCCTGCCTCCAACAAACCTCCAACCATACCATAGATGTGCCCATGATCGAGTGCTACGGCAGCAATAGTAAACTCACCAGGACCGCATACAACCTCTTTTTTCACACTTTTGGGTGCATAAAACATTCCATCTTTAGCCACGTTATCTCCACCTTTTCATTCGATTCAAGTACAACGCTTGATATAACAGGCCTACTTAAATGTTTGCGTCAGATCCGCAGGCTGGCTGCTGCTGGAACTTTTGTCTTTCTTGGTGTTCGAACTGGCAATACGCTCCTGCAAATGTTCATAAAATAACTCTTCATCGATGGGCAGCTCAACCCAATTGTCCGTCCAGGTCGAGAGAAGCATCGCATTGGACAAGGTTAATCCGTGTATACCTTCTTCTCCTGGAGCAATGAGCGTGGCACCTGTTCGGATGGCGTCAATCCAGTTACGAATCAGTCCTGGGTGACCGGATTCAGTACCCGTAATCGGAACTTCACACTTCCAGCATTCCGGCTGTCCAAAACCTCCGGTAAACCGTTTATTGAATTCAGGCTCGGACTCCCGAAGGCGCCAGAATGTCAGCTGACCATCTTCAATCACGATTTTACCGCGGTCTCCGTTGACCTCGAATCGGTTGGTACCTGGAGCTTCACCCGTAGTAGTTACAAATACGCCTGTTGCTCCGTTTGCGTATTCCACATACGCTGTCACATCATCTTCCACTTCAATATCCCTGTACTTGCCAAACGAACAGAAGGCACGCATTCGCACAGGCATCATGCCGATGGTCCACTGCCACAAATCGAGCTGGTGAGGATCCTGATTGATCAGCACGCCACCTCCTTCACCTGCCCAGGTTGCCCGCCAACCGCCGGAGTCATAGTAACTCTGGGATCGGTACCAATTCGTGATGATCCAGTTCGTGCGTCTTACTTCCCCGAGTTCTCCTGAAGCAATAAGATCTCTCAGTTTGATATACAGAGGATTCGTCCGCTGATTGTACATCATGGAAAACACCTTGCCGCTGGCTGCAGCAGCTTCGTTCATCTTGCGCACCTGTTTGGTGTAAACACCGGCTGGTTTCTCGATCATGACATGCAGACCGTGCTGAAAAGCCTGAATGGCCTGTTCCGGGTGATCATAATGAGGTGTTGCAATAATGACCGCATCAATGGTGCCGGATGCCATCATCTGCTCCGCATTCTGCCAGTAACTGACCGAAGCCGGGAAATTACTGGCCACCCAGCTCTCCATTTCCTTACGGACATCACATACGGCTACCAACTCCGCACCAGGAACATCTCCGGCAATCAGGGTTCTGGCATGTGCGGCACCCATGTTTCCAATACCAATTACGGCTACTCGAATCAAACTCATACTTGTACCTCCTCTTCCAGACGACGCTCGATCTCGCGGAATACATCAGCAAAATGCTGCAACATCGCTTGAGAATTAAACTCTCCACTGAAATCTTCAATACCGTAATATCCGTCATATCCCACTGATTTCAGGTCACGGAACACTTGCATCCAATCCACGATACCTTCAGTCAGCGGTGACCAATGACATCTCCATTTCGCGGATACAGAACTCCCTGCACTCTCTCCGCTTTGTTCCTCCTTGTACCAAGCTGCATTCTTCACATGGACGTGGGCAAGGTAAGGACCCAATAGTTCCAGTCCCATTCGGTAATTTTCATATCCTTCGTGTACCATATTGCCTGGATCATACAACACGCCAACATGCCGGGCATCCAGCGACTGCACCAGTCGGTAGGCCAGTGAAGCGGTTGGAGCGATCGTTTGGTGATGCGTCTCTACCACGGCTTTGACGTGATACTGCTGAGCCATCTCCTGCACTTCGGATAAATACCTAACGGCTTGGCTGTACAGCTCCGGATAACTGGTATTACGATCATATCCCGGCACACCTACACGCATCATGGACGCACCCAGATCAGCAGCTGCCTGAAACGCCTGCTCGGTCGCTTGAAGATCTCCACAGCTCAGATACGGTACTAGTGCAATGGAACGTCGACCATGTTTTACAGTGGCTTCACGAAAATCAGGGACCTGTTCCTCCCATTTGGCCGGATCAATTGAACTCCGATTATGCCTCCAAAAAGAAGGTTCCTCCGTACGTGCGTCTTCCGGTATTCCGCGGAACCTCCACTCGATTCCGTCGATACCCCCTGCTGATGCTGCCGCTGCAGCCAGTTCTTCTGCGTTCAGGTCAGGCGTCGCTACAGTAAATACAGACAGTTTCATCTTGGTCATCTCCTTATGTAAACGTATTCAAATTTATTGGATAAACGAATTGTAACATTCCTGCATATGCACAAATAGTGTTCTGCTCCAACAGATGAATTAGAGATAAACGTGAGGCAACATTCCCCATTCAGGGATAACTGTAACTTGGCTGCGGTGGATGTCACCATACTTCTCCAGGGTATATTCCTACGCAAAAAAACATCCCTGTTCAGATGTTCATTCTGAGTGGGGATGTCATAAGTTATTTCATTAATTTAGTCGTTATCTATTTTCGATCAAAAAACACATGCTCAGCATGCAATTTTCCAAGACGAGTCGTCATGATTCCAAATGAATACTGCGGCTGGCGGCGCCGATCCGTCGGTGAACCCGGATTGAATATTAGCACATCGTTGACGGTATGCATCAAGGGAATGTGCGAGTGGCCAAATATGATGGCATCTACCTGCTGACCGGCAAATGTATGAATGGCATTCTGCTCAGTCGTTTTCGATCCCTGGTGGCCATGAACCAGACCTAGACGCAAACCGTCCGCCTCCACGATGCGGGAAAAGCCCAGCTTCTTGCCAATTTCCGGCGGATCCGTATTGCCTGCTACGCCTGCAACGGGAGCATACTCGCTTAGCAGCTTGTATACACTCCAATCCGACCAGTCGCCTGCATGTAATATGAGGTCAGCCTCTGGCAGAGCTTGGAGCAATGGCTCCGGCAGCTGCTTAGCTCTTTTGGGCAAATGCGTATCCGAGATCACGATTATTTTCATATCCAAGCACACCTCCCTGGTTCAGACGATACCCTACTCAGCAGAAGGAGGCACAGTCTCCATCTGTGAGCATGAACGTTCCATATCTTCAAGCGTAATGGATGCGAAGAACTGTTCGACTTTTGCCTCTGCCACCTGATACAGATTCGTCAGCAGACTGTCTATGCGAAGACCAACATCACAATTGGGGTTGCAATTGCCATGAATCGGAAATAGCGGACCTTCGTCCTTAGCAGCCTGATAGATCATGGCCAAGGTAATTTCACTAGCCGGCTTGGCAAGATAAAAACCTCTCGTTCCGGGAGAGGAATCGACCAGACCTGCCTTTTTCAGTCCGCCCAAAATACGTCGTACGACAACAGGGTTGGTGTTGACGCTTCCTGCAATCATTGCGGAAGTGATTCGTTCAGGCGCGCTGAAGGACAACAACAACAAACAATGCACACTGACCGAAAAATGTGTACTCATGATTAACCACCTTTAACGTAATATAATCCTGATGCTTCAATCTATTCAGGGAACAGACTCTGTTCCGGACGTGCCTTGATTTTCAACTGCCGCACGCTGTATTCCAGCTGCTTCACAATATCATCCAGCTGTTTGCGATCAATTTTCGTCGGATCATCCACGGGTCTGGCCGTCGACTTAAGATCCCGAATGGTGAGCTGCTGCTCCTGCCATTTATCCATCAGATCAGCAATATTGGCATAAAAGCGTTCATAATCCTTGATGACCAGGTCAAGATATGCATCGACTTCATCCGGATCATAGCCACGGAGCTTATAATTGAATTGTTTTTCATGAATTGATAAGGCATCGAGCTGTACGCCCAGTTGTTTAAACAATTGTCTCTGTTTATCCAATCTTCGTTTCATATGTTCATCCATCTTGACAACCTCCATTATAAGAAAAACGTCTATCGACGTATGTTCAAAAGCAGCCGGGACCGTCTCTTCAAGGAGCACGGTGCAATACGACTTCACGGGGAAATCGCGGCAGTTTCTCTCTCTATTTTTTATAACACATTATCGGCCAGATATAAAATCAAACGCCTCTTCAAGGATGAAAAAATGATTGTATACCGCCAAAATCGGGTAAGGACAGACTACACACCCCTAAAGCGGGAAAGGAGCATGTCGTTATGAGTACATTAACCAAAGATCAACTTCAGGAACTTAAGAGCGCTCTTCTGGAGCAGCGTGATAATCTGCAGCGTCATTTTGAATCCAACATGGAAGATGGTGCTCCAACTGCGTCGCTTAAAGATTCTACAGGCGAGCTATCATCATACGATAATCACCCGGCTGATGCGGGGACGGAGACATTTGAACGCAGCCGAGATCTGGCTGTAGACGATACATTAACGGATGAATTTAACCAGGTGATCGATGCCTTGGAGCGTATGGAAAAAGGAACCTACGGAACATGTGTCACATGTGGACAGGATATTCCGTTTGAGAGGCTTCAGGCCATTCCATACACGGCCTACTGTATTGACGATACACCGAACCGGGAGCTCAGCAATGACCGCCCTGTGGAAGAGCAGGTGATGACCATGCCCCCAAGTGGTGCCGGGGAGGTCAGACAGCGGAATGCCGGCAAGTTCGATCATGCGGAAGCTTGGGAAGCTGTTGAGGATTATGGTACATCCAATTCGCCAGCTACCGCAGCCAAACGAGAAGTTCGGGATTACGATGAGAACATGTAGTTCTGATAATGATTGCCGACCCTCTCCATGTATATAAGGTATGGTCGAGCAGTCACCATTGGTCCTCATCACACATCAAAAAGCCGCCTTCAGGCGGCCTTTTCTTTGTTGTCGCATCGGTCTCCCTAGATCATTTTTCCTTTGCATCGTCATTCGGCTTGGAACTCTGATCTCCCGGCTGATCCTGTGGCACTTTACTTTTCTTAGATTCAGTCGGTTCATCCACATGTTTGGACATTGTGGTAAACAGCTGAAAAACCTCTTGATCTTCCTTCTGTTCATTTCGCTTCTTATAAGGTTCACACATTTTTATGATATCCTTGTACAGCTTCTCGACTTCCTCACGGCTCGCATATAACGTCATGTCCGAGATTTGTCCAAACATGTTCTCACCGTGCTTGGCCTGTTTCATAAACATCTGGCGGCTCTGTTCATACATTCCATTAAACAGTTTAAGCGTCTCCGAGAGAAAAACCTGCTTCAGTGGCGAGTGGTCCTCATTTTCATGACGAAGATGGATTTCTCCCTGAAAGGGTTCGTAGTATTTGGCAATGATTCCATTAATCTCTCGCGTGGATACGATGGTAAGCAAACCAATCTTCTCCAGCTTTTTCACGTGATAATGTACTTTTGCGGGCACTTCCCCAAGTTTATCAGCTATTTCTTTCACGGTAGAAGGTCTTCCCTGTTTATTAAACATATTCAGGATCTGGATCCGATACGGGTCGGAGTAGATCTTGATCTCTTCGATCGTTGACAGTACTTTCTGCTGCATACCTGTATCCTCATTTCCGGGGTACCATTTGTCCTTATATGCATATTATACCGTTCAGTCTGGTCCCCGGTCAAAACAGGTCTTACAGAAAGATACAGGAATTAGGCTACATACTACGCCGGAATGTTTTGCTGAGCAGGAGCGATATGGCCGACACGGCAAGCAAAATGCCAAAAGCAATAAATAACACAGGCGTGGACAGCACTTCTGCTGCAGCTCCCGCAACCAGACTTCCAAGCGGTATAGCACTTACGATCAGCATACTTTGTAGTGCAGACACCCTACCGAGCATACCCGCTGGCGTAACCTCCATCAGATATGAAGCGAGAGGGGTCGTAGCTAATGGTATGCCGAGGCCCATCATCAAGCAAAATATAGCTGCCAGCGGTAGCTGATAAGTGGACATATACGCAGGAAGCGCGGTCATGGCATAACTAAGACCCAGCATGGTAATCCCACTAATAATCAATACACTCTTCCGATATCTGCTGCCTCTGTGAGTCATCCACAATCCACTCAGCACCATACCACCAACCATTAACCCGCTCAGCAAACTTAAGCCCCCTGCTCCAGCATGCAAAATATCGATAACATATGGAGTTCGGAGAACATCGAATGGCATCAGGCAGAAGTTGACAAAGGCAAATAAAATGGAGCCAATCAGCAGCAGGGGATGCTTGCGCATGAAATGAAAGGCTTCAATCATATCCGAAAGCAAACTTCTGGGAGCATCTGTGGAGGATAACTTCTCAGTTGATCCTTCTTCCATGCTGGGATCGGATGGATAGACAACCCGGCTCATTAGCACAGCACTTAATGCAAATAGGCCAGCATCCATCAAAATCGTCCACGTTATTCCAACAGTTGCAATAAGAGCACCTGCTAAGGCAAGCCCGGCAAGTTCAGCCAATCGGGTAGCCGAAGACGACATGGCAATGCCGGAAAGCAGCATGGATTGCGGCAGCAATCGCGGCACGCTGGACATTTCGGCAGGTAATGAGAAGCATTCAAGCAGCGAATTCAGAATCGTGACGACGAACAAATGCCATACTTGCAGTTCTCCCATACCAAATAACAGAGCAGTTACGCCAACAAGCAGTCCCCGGCCCGAATTCGTCAGCACGATGACCTTCTTGAGAGATATGCGATCCACGACCGCTCCGGCAAAAAGGCCAAGCAGAATGTTCGGCAGAAAGTTGACTGCGAGCAGCGTACCCATCAATAGTTTGGAACCCGTTAACATGTACACCATCCAGCTATATGCAATGGAGTCAATGGAATCACCAAACCTCGCTACCATCTTCCCCAGCATAAACTGCATATAAGGTTTAACTCGTATTAGCTCCCCAATCCCTGGCTTGTTTACCGCTGTGCCTTCTCTCATTATTCGTTCCGCCCTTCAACGTTAAAATATTTTTAATGTTAATATTATTTTAACGGAGAATTTCTGGAAATCAACCCCTCCGTGAAAATTTTTTTAACGTTTTGCCGATTAAGTTCACACGAAAAAACTCCATCCTGAAGGATGGAGTCTGGTTTACTCATTTTTTTAATCGTTTTTTTAAATCAATGAAACGCGCTGCCGTGTCCGTGCCGATTGCAAACAGGCATCAATCACCCGCATATTCGCTATCGTATTATCCGGAGTAAACGGCAGTGGTGTCCCATCCAGCACAGCGGCAGCAAAGGTTTCCGCCTGAAGAACATAAGAATTGGAGACGGATACCCGTTCTTCCCGACTGACGGAATCCGTGTGAACGATAATTTGCGGTGGAATATCACTATTCTCCCAGCCGAAGACTTTTGGCAACTCGATTCGTCCGTCTGTCCCGAGGATCTCCATCTCCGCCCTCCCGGAAGCCCACATGCCGCAATCAAACGTTAACGCCACGGATCCCGGAAATTCAACAAGCCCCGAAGCCATCATATCCACTCCATCATGTTCCTCGGAGAATAAGGCATGTACCGTAACCGCTTCGGGTTCCTGGCCCAGGTACATCCGTGCTGCCGAGATGGGATACACACCAAGGTCAAAGAGCGAGCCTCCGCCCATGTCCCGTTTGAACCTTACATTATCCTTATCATCCGCTGTATTACAGGTGAAGTTGCCATGGATCGCACGAACAGCACCAATCTCTCCACTCGCGATAATCTCCTGAACACGCCGATGCTTGGGATGATAACGATACATGATTGCCTCTGCGAATAGAACGCCGTGCTCCTTGCATACCTGAATCATTTCGGCAGACTCGTCCGCGTTCAGTGCAGCTGGCTTCTCGCATAATACATGCTTTCCGGCCTGAGCGGCTTTTACCGTCCATTCCTTGTGCATATGGTTAGGCAACGGAATATATACGGCTTCAATATCGGGATCTGCAATGAGCTCTTCGTAACTTCCATAGCATCTAGCAATGTCCAATTCTTCGGCGAGCGCTTCAGCCTTCTCCTTGCTTCGACTCGCAATAGCAAGCACTTCTCCCCGTTCGGATTGCTGGATTGCCGGAATTACCGCATTCTTTGCAATGGTGGAAGTACCAAGTACTCCCCACTGTAGCTGCTTATTCATGCTCATCTTCCTTTCGTCCCGTAATTGTCCTCTTCTGCCTTGTGCAGCATGCCCAGACAACGGTCTAGGTCTGCCTTGACCTGCTTTTTGTACAATTCGGCTTTTTCCGCTCCATCATCCGTAAAGTGATACAAAACGATTTCCTGAAAATCCACTTTGGGATCGCTGCCCTTCAACTTCTTCGTCCGATAAAATACACCCTGCTGTACCAGTTCATGCAATGCTCGATATACCTCACTCTGAGGCGGAACATAGCCGTAATCTTTAAATTCCTGCTTCATGGCCTCCAGCATTTCGTATCCATATCCTCTGTGCTGTTCAACCATGGTAATGAGATACAGCTTGATAAATGCCCGCTGGGCGATCATAAAAGCCATGCTTGTTCCCCCTATCCTCTACCGCTCTACTTCATATTATAAAACTTGTGTTCGGTTTCTGCCATCATTCTCCGTTTTCCCCGGATAAGCAGCAAGTGAGAACAAAGCACAGGATAGATACGCAAAATAGTGTGGTAGAACGGCATTAGGGTTTTTATTGTGAATTTTTCATATAATGATTTTTTAAAACGAAAACCCAATTAAGATTCAGTTCGACAAAAGCAACTGCTGACTTGGATCCACAACCGTAGATCGCTAACCTCACGAATGATGACATCTATTGTGAATTTTTCATTTATTGCCTCTTTCACTTTCTGAAATTGGCCTTCGGTACAGTACCCACGATCCATTTTCCCCAGCTTACACGCGAAATGCACCAAGTGAGCACACAGGATAGAGTTAAAGCAAGTACCCATGTCAGAATCATTCGTACAGTCGGATTTAGGCCCCATGCAACGTAAACATATTCATCTGGAATATAACTGTAGCGCAGCATGAGCATATGCATGAGATAACCGCCGTAAGAAACGCTGCCGATCCATCCAAGCCAGCCCACGGCCAGGTGATTATGCAGTTTGCCTGCGAGCTGATACATCACCATGATCGACGCGATTAGATAGAGAGCCATATCCGGCCTGATCAAACTAACGGTATAAAATGTGATCTGAATGCCTTCCGGCTTTTGAAATTCCAGCATTAATAGATATGTAAACCGAAGACCCATGGTTATAAACACCGTCCAATATACCCAGCGCAGCCGATGAATCCACATGTTCCAGCTTTCAACAGATAATCCGGCAGCAGCACCTAGTACAAAATAAAAAAAGAAATACAGGAAATTGCGGTCGGCATAGGTTGTAAATACATCGGTCAGTACTGGAATATGGAGTCGCTCCATGACTCGTGCAATATTCCCCAATTGATCGGCTAACAAGAGGTATGCAGCTCCTGTAATCAGGACAGCAATCAGGCGTCCACGTGAATCATAGCGGTTATATACATATCGTACGGCCTTTAGAAACAAGGGAAACAGCAAATAAAATTGAATCAGCATGATAATGTACCAAAAATGAGATGTGGTCTTGCCTGTAAGCAGCTTCAAACCAAGTTCAGGGAGATCCTGCCAGCCAATGCCGGCCCACCCCTGTGGTGTCAAGGTGAAATACACCAGAGACCACACGACATATGGTGCGATGACATCCGTTAATCGTTTCTGCATGAAACGTCCGTATTTCAGCTGGTCTCCTATGTTATAAAACAAAACCATGCCCGTAATGAAAATAAATAAAGGGACGGCAAATTTGGAAGCCATCAGCAGGATTGCAAGTAGAACCCCATCTTCCAGGCCGGCTTCCGGAACCAGAGAGAAATGGGCAATGGAATGCTGGAGTACAACAGCTGCAAAGGCAATCCCTCTTAAACTTTCAATTTCAGCAATTCTTTCTTTTCGTGGCATAACGTTCAGCCGCCTTTCTTGGTTTTACCGTAAAAAATAAGTACAATGATAGTCGTATAAAAGATGAACGGAGGGATTCCTATCACTGATTCCGAACTAGATACCCCCACGATTGACTCCAGATACGTACAACAGCATATGGCCAATGAACGGACGTTTCTGGCTTGGGTTCGTACAGGAATAGCCATGGTCGGCGTCGGGTTCCTAGCTGCCGGTTTGGGGTTCAATTCTTCCTCATATGACCAGATTGCTCACATTGCAGCCATTATAACCGGAGTGACCTCCCTGGTCAGCGGCATTGCCATTATTCTGTGTTCTGCTGCTTCGTATAACCGCAAACGCAGGCAAATTAATCAGCAAACCTTTCAAGCCTCAACCCAATTGATTCGCTTCCTGACACTTACTCTGTTGGTCATTGGCCTGGCGCTTGCTATTCTGCTCTATGTATTGTTATTCCCTGCTCCTTAGACTTACCTTTAAACACAGTCAACACTTCATCATGATTCCAGGATGGGATTACAGGGACAAAAGCCGGCTTCCTCGAAGGAAACCGGCTTTTTGAACGCCTGACGGCTCACATAAACCAAATCATGATTTATATGTGGTGCCCCTGTTTAACCTTGTATACCAATCCAGTGTACTAGCCTGAACAATCCAAGCTTACAGGAACGTGTTGTTTCCAAATCGTGCTGCTTTATTCTGAGCTTCCAGTCTCCGCTCTTCCATGTCGAGATCCGTACGCTCTGCTGGCACATCTGTACCATGAGCTGCGTATCGATCACGATTCAGATAGCTGGTATTGCTGAATACATCATAGACATCCGAATCGCGATCGGTGGAGTCAACCAGGAGAAGGATTTTGCCGTTTTGTACATATTCCTCATACTGTCTGGCATCCTCTTCGGGAATACCGAGTCCGACAAGTCCACCGACCAAACCTCCTGCACCGGCACCTACTGCCGCTCCCGTAAACGCTGCTGCAATCGGACCCGCCGCCAAAATCGGACCTATACCTGGAATGGCCAGAGCCCCGATACCAGCCAACAGCCCGGCTACGCCACCTAATACGCCACCTGTGGCTGCACCTGCTGCCACACCTTCCGGCGCTTTGGTTCCCGTCTCTTCCCGGATGGCCTTCAACTCGTCCCGATCCTGCGTCACTACCGAAATTTCGTCTGAATTGAATCCTTGCGCTTTCAAGCCCTCTATGGCTTGAGATGCCTCACGTTCTGTATCAAAAACACCTACGATTTTCTTCTGCATAGTGAATTCCTCCTAATTATTTAAGAGTTCGCTTCGCTATGTTATTACCCGTACCATTTTCTTTCAAACGCTTCCAGCCATAATATCGTGCGCAAATACGAATAAATACAGCTTTATTCGCTTATAAAACATAAGCTTATGAAGTCATTCTCATCAAGGGTCTCTCTGAAAAGCCAGATCAATATCCAAGCTTTTGTATATGCAATGGTGAGCGAAAAAAAGTCTTAATGCTCTAGCTGCGCGGCTTCGCCCGATTGGTGGCTATGGCCTCCAATGGATTGTCTGGCCAGTAATGCTTTGGATATCGGCCTTTCAGGTCTTTTTTCACCTCGAAATAAGTCTCCCGCCAAAAGTTCGTCAAATCCCGGGTCACCTGAACAGGTCGGTGCGCAGGGGACAACAGATGCAGGGTTAACGGCACCCGACCTCCAGCAATACGCGGTGAATCCTGCTGCCCGAACATTTCCTGAAGTCGTACCGCCAGTGTAGGATCTTCAGGTCGGCTATAATCAACCGGAATGCGTGATCCGCTGGGAACCTGAATATGAGTTGGCGCCTCCCGGTCCAACTGCTGCCGTTGTTCCCAGCTCAATCCGCTAAGTAACACGTCCTGCATGGACAGTTTCTTCAGATCCGAAGCTGAGCGCATTCCTGCCAGAAAAGGGCTGAGTTGATCTTCGAGTTCCGCTGATACATGATCCGCCGCGAGATCCGGCCACCCCGGCAGATGACGATGCAGAAAACGCAATCTGTCCGCCAGCTGCCTGGATGATTTGGTCCAAGGCAGACAATCCTGACCTTCTGTGCGGATTCCGCTTAGCAGCGCCTCCAGCACCAGATCTTCCGGAGGCTGTGCGATACTGCTCTCCTTCATCAGGATTGCTCCAATTCGCAGCCTTCGATGAGCCCGCACACTTCGTGTGCTGCGATCCCATGCAATCTGCACATCCTCCTCTATGAGATCAGCACTGTAGTCCAGCAAGAGCTGCTCACCCACCGGTGCAGCCAGCAGGATGCGTGCATCCGCGCCCTGGTCGTCCGCCTCGGCAGCGACCAGATAGGCTGAACGGCTCAGCGACTCCGCCTGGCTGAGCCGTACCCCGCGGCCGCTGCTCAGCAGGTAGCGGCCGTCCTCCCGGCGCTGTCCGATCCGGTCGGGATAGGCGAAGGACAGCAGCAGGCCGCAGCTGTCCTCGTCCGGCCGTTCCGGATCCTCCGGCGCCGGGCCGAGAGCCGTGCGCAGCTGTCGGCTCTCCTGAAGGATGCGCCGTACGGCAGCGATGTCTGCGACCGCCGCTGCCGCTTGCGGCGTACCGCTGCTGGCCGCCATCAGCAGCGCTTCCACGCGCGGGCGCAGGTCCGTGCCCGCGCCTGCACTGCCACTGCTGCGGAGGCCGGCAGGCTCCTGCAGCAGTGCCGCCAGCATGCTGGCGTAGCTGGCCAGCCCAAGCTCCGCCGCGCGGAGCAGCATGCTGGCCAGTCGCGGATGCACGCCAAGCGTGTTCATCCGCCGCCCGAAGGGCGTGATGCGGCCTGCGTCATCCAGGCCGCCCAGCTGCCGCAGCAGCGCCTGTGCCTGGCCGTAGGCCGCGGCCGGCGGGACGTCCAGCCACTGCAGTTCTGCAGGGGACTGGACACCCCAGGCGGCAAGCTCAAGCGCCAGCGGTGCGAGGTCCGCGGAGGCAATCTCCGGTCTGGCTGCCTCCGGCAGACCGTCATGAACCTCTTCGCTCCACAATCTATAGCACACCCCTGGTGCAATTCGCCCTGCACGCCCCCGCCGCTGATCGGCTGATGCCTTGGACACCGGCTGGGTAACAAGCCGACTCATGCCTGTGCGCGGGGAAAATACGGATGCACGACTCAGTCCGGCATCAACAACCACTCTGACACCCGGAAGCGTAAGGCTTGATTCCGCTATGGAGGTGGACAGTACGACCTTACGAATTCCTTCCGCAGCTGGGCGCACAGCCTCATCCTGACGTTCAATCGGCATGCTGCCATACAGGGAATGCACCTCAACATGAGAAGAAAGATTAAGCTTCGACAGTTCCCGTTCTGTCCGGTGAATCTCTCTGGCTCCTGGAAGAAAGACCAGTACGTCCCCTTCCTGCTGTGCCAGAGCTTTTACAACCGCTTGAGCCGTGAACTCCTCCAGCATAGCAGAAGCGGGTTTTGATACATAACGGGTTTCCACTGGAAACGTGCGTCCCGGACAATCAATCGCACGGGTCCCTTCGCCCAGCAATGTACAGATTGGGTCAGGGTCCAGCGTTGCCGACATAATCAGCACCTTCAGATCCGGACGCAGCATCGCCCGTGACTCCAGAGCCAGAGCCAAACCAAGATCGCCGTGCAGATGACGCTCGTGAAACTCATCAAAGATAATCATCGCTGTATCTTCAAGCCCCTGATCCTGCTGAAGCATGCGTGTAAGTACCCCTTCTGTGACAACTTCGATCCGCGTTGCCTGACTGACCCGACTGTCCATGCGGACACGGTACCCTACCTTCTGTCCCACGCTTTCATTCAGAGCTGCTGCCATCCGCACCGCGGCTGAGCGCGCCGCGAGTCTGCGGGGCTCCAGCATTATGATTTTACGCCCGTTTAGCCATGGTTCCTCTAATAGGGACAGAGGTACTACGGTTGTTTTACCTGCCCCCGGCTCTGCAATAAGCACACCCGTATCCTGCTCTCGAAATAGCTGTTTCAGCTCAGGCAAAACCTGTTGTATCGGTAATTCTATATTCATATTATCGCTCCTAATTCATAAGGCACCATGCAATATATCATCAATCCAAAGTGAATGTTAGCATTATAACAAAAAAAGCCGTCCCAGAGGAACGACTACTTTGGACCAGACGTATTAACGCAGCAACGATTCGGCGCCATCAATGACAATCTCTGCACCCGTAATGTGTTTGGATTCAGACGATGCCAGAAACGCGACAAGATTGGCCACATGCTCCGGCTGTCCAGGGCCATCTGCAAGCGGCTGCTCCCCTTCCGGGAATTCCATCGGAATAATGATTTGGTGCAATTCATCCGTTTTTACGGTGCTTTGATCAATATTGGTTGCGATGGCTCCCGGACATATGACATTAACCCGGATTTTGAACCTGGCCAATTCCAGTGCAGCCATCTTCGAAAAGGCAACCTGTCCCGCTTTCGATGTACTGTATGCCGACATCCCAAAGCTGGTGAACCGTTGGTTACCATTAATGGAACTCGTAATAACAATGCTTCCCCCGCCGCGTTTCTTCAGATGTGGGAGAGCGTACTTGATTGTAAAGAAGGTGCCATCCAGATTGGTCGTAATGATCCGCTGCCAATCCTCCACCTGAATTTCCTCAATTGGGGCCGAGACACCATTAATGCCTGCATTGGCAAACACAATGTCCAAACCGCCGAACAGCTCCACCGTTTCCAGCACCGCTTTTTCCACCCGGGCCGGATCGGAGATATCCACATCGAATGCGCGTGCAGCACCTGGATGTACGGCATTAATTTCGGCTTCCGTCTGAGAGATCCGATCATTCACCAGATCAAACAACGCAACGTGAGCACCTTCATTCGCCAATTTTAATGCCGTTGCCTTACCAATGCCGGAACCGGCTCCAGTAATGATAGCTATTTTGTTTGCAAACCGAGACTTGTCGTTATGTTGTGTCATGCTCCATTCCACTCCTTCTCAGCAATTATGTAAGAATGTACATCCAAGACTTGTGTATCAGCATGATGCAGCATGCTAACTAAGTAGATTCTTCACAAGATTACCCAAAAAGAGCGCCTTTTAAATCAATAACGACAAGTTTTTTCTCAGCTGATTTTTACCGCTAATTATACATATTCAAGACGAGTGACTTTTCTAAAGTAGTACATCTACCATTCCAGCTCAATGAAAGCGGCATCATCTTCAAGCCCGCCGGTATGTGCAGCATCCAGCAGTACCTGAATGTGTTCATCCGGAATATATGCCTGTATGGCATCCAGATCATTCAAACCATCTGTGTACAGCTGCAGACGAATTGGTTCATTGGATAGCTTCGCCTCATAAATATGAGGCTTGCCTCCAACTGACCCTTCCAGGGTTGACCAGCGTTCATTCGTCCGGCAGTGGTTCTGAAAAGCTCCGGATTGTTCCTGACCATTGCGCCATAGACGTATGCGCGAATCCCCTTGCCAAGCCATCCAGATACGACTTTTCCCCATACCGCGAGACAGCTCAATTCGACCACACACATACATCGCCTGGCTGCCTCTGCTTCGCTTCTCCATTAACACTTCGCGTAAAAGCAGGGGCGAGTTATCCAATGGCTGAATTTTCTTCAGCTGCTCGGATGCGGGAACCGTCAGTTCTTGAAGCAGATGCTCCATCGCTTCTGCCGTAGGATTAGAGGTTGTTTCCAACCACTCGAGGAGCGCATTGCCCAGAAAACGCGCGGCAAAATCACCAAGGTAACTCATGCCTACACCATCACACATGACGAACGTACATACATTTCCGTCCATGCGAACGGCAGCAAAGTCTTGACCCGAATCCCCCTGATGAACCGTCTCTGCAGCTCTTCCATAACCATAGCGACACTTAAAAGCACCCTGATAACGAGTAAGCGGCTGTTCTCCGGTCTGTGCGCTAACATAACGAAAGATTCCACGACGCTGCTTTCCTTGGCTTCCTCTCTCACCAGCAGGCAATGCTGCCAATCGCATCGTTCTCAAATAATCCCCTCCTATCTCACAGGCGTAGCAGCAGACATCTGAAACCCGATGGACACCAGTTCTGCACATGTGCCTGGCAGCATCATCAATGCACCGGGTGCGAGCAAATAGTCCGCCTCGACAAGCATTTCACGGTAACTTTCAGGCAGAACCGAAGACATATTGCGCAGCTTCTCTCCATGCTCATCCTTAAGAACGGTTTCCGGCGATATCCCCTTCCATCTTCTCGGTTCAGGGATAGGACCTTCCAATAGGTGATCGGATATAAAAATATTTTCGACGAGTACATTGCCATCAGGCACACTCATGCCCATAATTCGTTTGGCAATTGGTTCCGGATCTTCGCCCGTAGCCACTCCATCCGTCATATGACAGACGAGCGGCGCAGGACAATCCTGCATGTTCGGTATTTCAGCCTGCAGAATCTTCTCTGCCTGCAGAAAGGCTTTGGCCGAATCCGAGAAACGTTTAGGTGTCAGGTCTGGCAACGAACCAACCGCTGCAATTTCGTCGATTCCCTTAATTCCATTCAACAGGTCATAGACGTCATCGCTGTATGCAAGGATGGCAATCCGATAGCGAGGTGTCAATCGATTCCCTTTGGTTGAGCGAAACACCATCTGGCGTATGGCCAGGGCCAGGGCATCATAGACGACATCAATCCGTCTGCGGTTTTCCAGAACCATATTCATGGAGGCACTGATATCAATGAGATAAATAATAAGTGCGGGTGTGCGCTGGGATGCTTGTATTGTATAGTTCATCTGGGCCTGAGCCACCTCCGTCGTTCACATAATTTACAAGTTGGGAAGATTATAGTTGTTATTGCTCAAAAATTTATTAATTGCACTCATTCGCGCTGCGACCTTGCCTACCCCTTTGAAGTATGAAGCATCCGAGTTATACAAATTTTTGAAATCACGGGCATAGGATTCCGCATTTTCGATCTTTTTACCTTTTTGTGCATTATACGCCTTGTTATAATGTGCAATCAGCGTAACCACGTTCTGAGCACGTTTTTTCTTAAGTGCAGCCTTTCGAGCAGCTTCCTCGGCTGCTTTTTGCGCTTCCAGTTTGCGCTGTGCTTCAGCCGCTGCCTTGCGCTCCGCTTCCTGCTTCGCTACTTGAGCATCATGCTCTTTCTTCCAGACCAGGTAGGCTTCATACTTCGCCTGCTTGTCATACTTCTCCTGCAGCGCCTTCTTGGCTGCTTCTTCCTTCTGCTGTTCCTGCTTTGCGAGATAAGCCTCGTATTTTGCCTGTTTATCGTATTTCGCCTGAAGAGCTTTCCGTTCTTCTTCCTTTTTCTGTGCTTCAGCCAATTTTTGCTTTTCCTCGGCTTCAAGCTTCGCCGCTTCGGCTTCCTGCTTCTTCTTCTCTTCTTCCTCCTGCTTCAGCGCAGCAGCTTTTGCGGCTTCTGCTTCTTCGGCAGCCTTGATCTCTGCCAGTCTTGCTGCTTCTTGTTCCTCCTGCTGCTTGACTTCGGCCTGATCAGCCAAAATTTTGACAGTCGGCACGGTACCGGCCAGCAATACAACAAGGACAGCGGAAGAGATCATGAACTTTTTGGATCTGTAAAAAGGAACACGGACAGGCTGTGCGGCTTCTTCCTTGGGATTCAGTTTAGCATCCAGCCCGTTGATGGCAGCCTCAACTTCCATCTGCATCGCACTGTTAGCCGGAATGAAATGATACAGCGAACGGTATACTTCCAGGGCTGCTGCAGGCTTATCTTCATCCTCAAGAGCTCGGGCCTGCAGGAAGAGTCTGTTTACCACAGCTTCCTGTCCAGGAGGCACTTCAGGTATCGACGTGGACGAATGATGTCCATTAGCTGACTTCGAATCTGCTACACCAGTATCCGGTGCACTTGCGACTGTCTGGCTCGCCGCTTCACCATTTGCCGCATCTGCTGCTTGGTCCTCAGGTTCCTTCACTCCGGCCGCTTCCGCCTGACTGGCGTTAGCTGATGCCAGGGCAACAAACCATTCACCAAATGTTGGGCAGCTGCTCAAATCGTGACTCTCCCAGGCACGGATGAACAGATCGGATATTTTGGAACCCCATCGATTCTGGAGTGAATCCCGCATAGCAAAATAGCGTTCACTCACTGTTTGCATTTCATGCTGGTCAAAATAACTTTCTCCCCATGCCTTCTCCACAATAGTCGAATCAGACCAGCTCAGCATCTCGGCGATAATAACTGCACCAGCAAAACGATCGGCATATGAGCTCCACAGACCACTGTGTACTGCCCGGTGAGCTGCATAACCAGGTGAACCGGCAAGTAGAGCATCTGGACGATCCATTTTGGAACCGTACATCTGCTCTACATCGACAAGTTCAACCGCGGATGGAGCCCCCAGGTTTTCCACTTCGGAAAAAAACGGAATCATCACATTGGGTGCGGACAAATCACAATGAGCAAGTCCTCGTTGCTCCATGGCCGAACCAGTCCCTGCTAGTGCTCTAGCCAACTTCAGACTTTCTTCTGCAGTCAGCTGTTTCTGATCACTGATTACGTCAAACCAGGTCAGACCCTGCACCCACGGCATCAAAACCGCGTACAACAAATCGGGATGTTCACCAATGAGCGCTCCGTTTCTTTCCGGAGTGAGCACATCACGCTTGCATACCTGCAAACCTGGCAGTTCACTATAAGGCTCCATATGCTCAGACTGATAGACCATAGCCGGGATACGGAATTTAGGGAAAAATACTTTTAGTGCTTTGGCCCCACTTATTGAACCATTTCGGGGTAATAACTGGTAAACGATCCCTTGCCTTCCGGCTTGGGCGTAAGCCAGACCGGGCGCAGCCGGGTGCTGCCCAATGGTATAGGCAATGTCATTGATCACCACTTCATCCCCGGGATTCGGTTGAAAAGACATGCTCATCCCTCTCTCTGTCATTCTGTCATAGTGCAGCAAAAACCGGGAGTCGTAAAACGCCCGGTTTTTGCTGTAGTTATACATCTTCAGCTTGCTGCCTGCGTACGATCAAGTGCCGGGTCAGACATGACATCGGCCTGATCTATGTAAAGCAGTTTAGCGAGCTTGGTCAGCTGTACGGAATTTGTTGGCAATAGCCGTCAGTTCCGCGCTGATGCTGTTCAGCGTTTGAACGAATGATTGCATTTGTTTGCTTGCTTCCTGGAACTCTTGGAAGAAGCGTTGTTTCGTCATACCTTCCCATTGTCCTTCCATGCTAGTGATGGATTGAGTCAATGTAGAAACGATTTGCTGACTTTGCTCACCGCTTTGTTTGAATTGGTTGGAAACCTGATCAAGTTGTTCTGGGGTAACTAAAATGCGTCCTGCCATGTGTAAATTCCTCCTTGGTTTGTGCAATTAAATTTTTGCTTGTTCAAATTGTACTATACCAGGATCGATCGAACAAAAGCCGAAGGACCTAATCCTATTTACCCCATTATTGGTGATTGAAACTTCCCCTAACAGACTATTTACATAAATGATTCACTTTCTGCTGTCCTTAATGCGCACCTCTGTAAACTGCCTAATCAGGATACCACAGGTTCGGTTCCTCTTCTCCCCCGAAAGGTGGGATCTGTGAATCTCCACGCTACAGGTTCAGGCTGCATCGCCTGAATCAATGTAGCCGGAGAACCGTCGGGCGGCGCAGCATCCTGCACCCGGTATACTGCCGCCACCGCGGAAAGGGGATCGGATACTACAGCAGCAGCTGCGGCGTGTGTAGGCATGATTTCCCCTACACGATTGTTTTCTAGAACGTTAAGCATATTGACCGCATTGCCATAGGCTGTGTTCACATGACTCAGCACTGTACGATACTCCATGTCTGCCTGCTGGAATAACAAGGCTTTGCGTCCCAATTGCACGCTTAAGTCCATAAAACGACGCACCGCATCTTCGCCAAGTCGCTTGCTGTGACTCCATTCACTCATCACCGCAGCCCGGGCCTCAATATCCCACTCCAGCGAATGGATTGCCTGTTCCAACACTGTCATCTTTTGCTGTATTTGCTCCGCCGCATACTGAATCTGCCTGCTCAGTGCCCGAAGCACATCCGGTTCCACACGAATGCGCATTTACCATCACCTTTCCTCTTCCCCTGCAGGCTGTTTAAGCCAGTCCAGCAGCATCTCGTGAAACTGTTCTCTCGTCGTCAGCGCCGCTACAAGCCAATCATCGGAAGCGGCTGTACTCATGCGGAACAACCAGTTGGATACAGAGCTAGCAGCGAATGCTGCTGACTGTGACTTCCAACCTTCTCCGTTCCATACAAGCAATCGCAGTTCACCATCTGATTCTTTGTTAACCAGACAACGTGCAAGAGCCAGCGAACCTTCCGGATCGTTCGTCTCCTGTGCCAGTTCATCAGCAACTGCAGATTCTTCTTTGTTGTTAAGCTCGTTCATAACATCATAGAATTTTTTCTTGGAGCACATCAATGCCGGCTTCTCCGCTGGTGAATGGCCACTCCATTTCATCCTTTGAATCAGGAAGTCAATCGCTTCACGAACGTTCCCGAGATCGGATAACCGGAAGGAGTCCGGTTCATCAGCAACACGGGAAACTTCAACGACCCGTTCGTCCGTGCAATGGATATAACTTTCATACGAAGTGCCACTGGATGTGTAGCGAATCCAGCAAGCCCTGTCTGACAATCCAGCAATGGCTACTCTGGAGAAAACGGTCGGTGTCATGATCAGCTCATTGCTGTCCTGATCCTGAATCAAATATCCCTTTTCGAGCAGAGAAGTTTTGACGTGCTCCCATTCCACAGCGATGTCTTCTGCCATGTAACCGCGGAAGGGGTCTTCAACGCCAAGCAATCGGTCTGAACCGAGAATCCCGGCCAGGAAAAAAAGTTCTTTTATTTGTAAAGTGACTACCTTTTGCTTGGAATCATGAACCGTCAACATTATGAGCCACCTCCCCTCAAACTACAACATGCCATCGGTCACGAATTTCAGAAATCCAATCTGTCATTTTCCAGGTGTCATCACAAGGAACTGCACCTTTAACCCTGGAATATTTGCGTTTAACATAATAACCTTGACCTGGTGGCAGTACCTTCAGCCCAGCTGAGCTGCCTCCAGATTCGGTATAAGGAATACGGAAGAACGAGAGATCGTTAGGGTCTAAAGTCCCGAACAACAATCCACTCTGGGAAGCCTTCACATCACTTACCCAGTCTGAACCAAACGTTGGGAAATCAGCTGGAACACCCGAAAGTATGACATGTATCCCGCGATCCCGTCCTTGACGAACAATCGCCCCCAATTGATCTTTCACATTAAAATCATTCAACTGTTTGGACAGGGTATCCGCATCATCGATGACAAGCACGATCTCCGGTCCACCCTTTAACTCGCCTCTTTTTAGAACTTCATCGTACAACTGTTGGATCACAGGCGCAAGCTGTTCTTCACGAGACACATGTCCGCGGACATGGGGCAAACTGCTGATCTCTCCCAGTCCTCCGGTACCATATCTCATATCTACCGTATATATTTGTACATCTTCAGGAGAAGCATGATACGCCAGAGATAACATCCATGTCAACAAAAATGTTGTTTTACCACCCTCCATGGGACTAGTGACCATAAAATGCGGACCTTCACGCAGGTTCAGCAAGAAAGGCTCGAGATCATCTGTCAACAAGCCTACAGGAACATTGACCGTCGAAAATTCACCTGCTTGGGCAAATGCCCCCGTACTTACAAGTAAATCCTTGAGCTTCACTTCTTCAGGAAGCGGAGCAATCTGCGGAGCCTCTTCTCCTGTCCAGCTATCCCGAATCTCTGCGATCAATCCGCGGAGAGCAGACGAACGTTTCCCTTCATCCTCTCCGGACGATGGCAAAGCCGCCTGGAACATTAATGGTGGTACCTGTCCTTTCACAAGACCTCTGCCTGGTGGAAGCTGGCTCGGTGCCTTGGAAGGCCGTCCAACTGCGTAATAATAGTCACTTGGATCGGATAGTTCAAATGAGACCGCGTTTGGTATGTTGCTTCTGAACTTCTCGAAGACATCTGTCACCCGATTCGCAGTCAGAATGAACGTAATTCCAAGACTTCCACCTTCACGAAGAATCGTTTCCAGCAGTTCATTCTCTTCTGGGTAGGCATTACGGAATGATAGATAGCCATCAATTACAACAACAATCTGTGGAACAGATGCATGTGCTGTACGACGATAAGCCGAAATCGTTTTAACCCCTGCCTCCGAGATCATATCCTTGCGCTGTGCTGACAACTTCAGAATATACCGGAAAAGACGCTTGATCCGATCCTCCTCTTCGGCCATCAGAACGCCACCGATCTGCGGCAGTCCTGTAAAGTCCTTCATCATCCGTCCCATATCAATAATGTATCCATGCCATGGATCCGTACGACGAGAACGTGCCAGTGACATCAGCAAAGTCTGGACAAACGTCGTTTTACCCAAACCAGGCATACCGTACACAATCAAATGCCCTTGATCTACGGGGAGTGCAAGAGGCATCTGACGCTGGTTAGGCAGATCGTCAAGCAGACCAACCACCGGCTTCAATCCACTTGCTCCGCCGTCAAGCAGTAGCTCTCTGTGCTCTTCATCCTGCCAATCCGCTAGACTGTCCCATTCCAGCGTCTCTGGAAGGGGAGGCAGCCATGGACCAGGCAATCTTTTGATTCCTGCATCTGCGGCAGACTGTGCCACATAATCGATGAAGACCTGTAGTTGTTTAGGAACATCTTCGCCTTTGAGGACTGCCCTGCGTTCGCCAGTCAAAAGTGGTTCTCTCTTACCGTTAAGACGCACCTCCATGACAGGCAGTACAGTTGATGTGTCCTCCTGCTGGTTATAAGGCGCACCACTCCAGGCAAACTGCATTTCCTCAAATACCTCATCACTGCCGACCTGGAAATATCCGCGGCCCGGCTTGGTAATCCATGCTGCATTAGGGATTTTGATCATATCCCGGCTGTCTCCCTCGCTCTGTACACGAAGACAGATGCGGAAACGGGAGTTACTCCATATTTTGTCATCCACTACGCCTGCCGGCTTTTGAGTTGCCAGAATCAGATGGACACCCAGTGTTCGGCCAATAGCCGCAATACTAATCAACTCATCCATGAATTCCGGCTGGTCCCGTTTCAATTGGGCAAACTCATCAATAATAATGACCAAATGAGGCAATGGCTGTTCATGTCTGGAACGTAAAATCTTGTAATATTCATCAATGTGCTGAAGGTTACCGGCATCATTCAATATCTTCTGCCTTCTGACCAATTCGGCCCGAAGCGAGATATTGGCCCGTTCAATCAGGTTGCCATCCAGGTTGGTGATCGTTCCCACCACGTGAGGCAGGCCTACGAACGTATTGGACATCCCGCCTCCTTTATAGTCAATCAACATAAAGGCCAGGTCATGGGGATGGAACTCGGCAGCCAGGGAAGCCACGATAGATTGAATGACCTCACTTTTACCTGAACCCGTCGTACCTGCGATCAATCCGTGTGGGCCGTGACCCTGACGTTCAATTTTATCATGCAAGTTGATGGCAATTTTCTTGCCACCTGCGCGCACGCCCATGGGTACAGGCAGCGTATCCGGATATCGTGTCTGGCCCCATCGGGTGATTACATCCAGGTCTTCAACACGTGAGGTGCCAAGCATATCAAATAACGGAAGGATTTGCGGGATGTCCGAAGCGGAAGATCGCTTCAGCCGAATGGGAGACATGTAACGTGAGAGTGCCTCAGCGGTCTCTTTTGATATCACATCTGGTGTGTACGTCTGCTGTACTACGTCAGCATCTTCCGTTTTTTTGATGTACACACCCTTGCCTTTGGATGCTTCCATGATCAATTGACAATGCATCGGAAGGGATTCCTTGCGGTTCGCCAGAATAATGGTACACACATCGATCTCCTGTGCAGATTCAAGCAATAATGGAAGAAGAGGCTCTTCTTCGATAAGCTGTGTGTCCGAGAGAACCACCACATAACATGGAGTCTGCACACTTTTTTTGTATCGGTCCTCTTTGTTGTTTCGACGACGGTTTAACACGGAAAACAAGCTGTCCGCCAATTGATGCGCACCGCTGTGCCTGTCGGCCATATAGCGTTGTCCCTGATCTTCATCCCAAATATGGGGTAACCAGCGCAGCCAGTCCCATTCCTTCGCTTCTTTCTCTTCATAAAAAGCAGCAATCTTCAATTCATCCGGCGAATGCCGCACCGTGAGTTGTGAAATGATGACGCGCAGGGAAGCAAGCACTTCCTCCCGATTCCCCACCAATCCCATCACTTTCGATTGGAACAGCGGGAGTGTAATGGAAGCATCGGGGACCGTCTCAAATTCTGCTGCAAGTTCATGAGCTGCCTCGATTAATTCATCTTTTTCATAACCATCCACTCGTGGAACCTGCAGTTTAATTCGGAATGGAATTTCTCCCGTACCGATCCGGACCTGCAAGAAATCGTCATCTTCCGGTGAACGCTCCCATAAGGAACTGTTACGATTCTTCACGACTTGGAGACAAACATTGGGATCACCATGAATCTCGTACAGGCTCTTGACCTGCTCGGCTTGAGCTTCCTTGAGCTCTTCACGGTGCTTATCCAGTTGTGCTCGGTACATGGCCTTACGTTCTTCGATCTTTTTGCGATACGTCTTTTTGTTACTCAGATACACAAAAAACGGAATGGTATATGACGTAAGCATCATCATGACAGTCATCATCTGAAACATCATATAACTGGGGTTGCCCATTTTGCCCGTCATGTTGATATATACGTAGAATCCGATACTGACCATCGTCATCATGATCGGTATTATAATAGAAATCATTGAAAACGTAGGTTTG
This sequence comes from Paenibacillus sp. PvP094, assembly GCF_040546835.1. Classification (NCBI taxonomy): domain Bacteria; kingdom Bacillati; phylum Bacillota; class Bacilli; order Caryophanales; family Paenibacillaceae; genus Paenibacillus; species Paenibacillus sp. PvP094. The sequence goes on from NZ_JBEPOM010000001.1 coordinate 6,151,831, forward strand.
CTCGGCTCCGTTGGAGGTCTGAGAATTTCCAGCCTTTCTTCCTTAAGAACCGGTGTCATTCTTGGAGAACGTTGATATAACACATTCACGAAGAGAAGACCTCCTTATCATTGGTTCGATAATGAATGTATACGTCAAGTAGCCTCATTCGTTGCTGTCCTGCTGAAATAATGAACGTCTTCCGTATACAGGTGCTTCTTCTGTAGTGGTGGAGAATGCCCGCTGAACCCGTACACAGCTTCCTTGCCGCAGGCCCGTTTCCATCAGCTGCTGCGAGTTCTGCGGAGAGAACCACAGACCTTCGGGAAATTTGGCTTCAAGGATGTATTGGATACCATCACCAGGCGCCTGTCCAAAGATCCGCACCCCCAGCAATGTTTTTAAATGTTCAATCGTACACTCATCCGGGACTTCAATGTCGAACCATTCACCTTCCTCCCGGCCGGAATACACGGTAAGAATCATCATAATCCCTCCCATGGTCTCATATGTAAATTGTCCTAATGTCAAATTAAATCAAAAAAATGCAGATGAATCGTTATTCCAATCCTATTTTCTTACATTAACACCCTGTTTGCAATGTACAACCTGTATTTTTGTTACATATGACCCACATAATTATTAAAATATCGTCCGATGGACTCAGAACTTTTGAGGCATTATTCATGTTAATGGTTGCGAGGATGCGAAAACGATTCTCTTTTTTCCATATAAATGGGAGAGAAAATTCTGTATTCGGGACTTCCTATTCCTTCGTCCACAATCAAATTGTGAACACTTTTCAAACATTGCCCACCTTTATGTTTTCATAAGCTGATTTTAAGGTAATTTTAAGCATTGGAATTTAATATAACCAGTATGAAATAACTCTCGTGAGGTGATTTCTAGTGAGAACACTAATAACTTTTCAAAACAAATCAATCCCTGTATATTTCAATCAAGAAAACAAACAACCTATGCAAAAGACATTAAGACTGCTTAGCAGTGCCCTTGAGCATAAAATCAGTAATGGTAAACGCGCTTTGCAAAAATGTCTGCACTCTTTGATTAGCATTGAGATTGTCGGTTGTGAGGCCATTCTGCACAGCCGCAGTGAAAATGACTCTCTAGCCTTGTCGCTGTATTAAAGCAGAGTCGGTAAAGAAATTGCATATGCAAGGAAAAAGGAAGCTGTCCATGAAGACAAGCTTCCTTTTTTTGATGAAGGCAAGATTCCTCTATTTATTTTAATGTACTTTGCTGACAGCATAAGTAGTCTCATGCTCCTCTGCGATCTCGGCTCTGCGGATACGAATGACAAACAGCCGAACCAGATTGGCACGTGTATGCTCTTCCTGACAAGTGCTCAATTTTTTCAGAATAAAACGGTCAATGGACATGGAATTCAAGCCCCTTTACCTTTGGATTTACGGATCGGTACTCCCGTGTATCCATAAATAACCAGATTGGACGAGCCCCAAACAGCTTTTGCCTCGGATTTCTTCACGTCCAAATTCATGATGTAAAAACGTGCAAAAGCCCGTCACCTCAAGGCAGGAGCGGACTTTCGCATTCCATGTCGATCTATCTCGAACGATTGGTTTAATTGATGCCAGGGAAATCCCGGTATTGATGCTGCAGACTGATCCAACGGGTACGTGTGAATTTCTCGATGGCCCAATCGCCACCAAAGCGGCCAATTCCGGAAGATTTTTCGCCGCCAAACATGACATGTGCCTCATCATTTACAGATTGGTCATTCACATGCACCATGCCGGATTCAATGTTCTGGGCTACCCGGTAACCCCTCTCCAGATTGCTGGTGAATACAGAACCACTTAATCCGTATGGTGTATCATTTGCTAGACGGACAGCTTCTTGCTCGTCCTCTGCACGCATGAGGACGGCCACCGGACCAAACAGTTCCTGTTGGACAATATCCTGTTCAGGTTTGACATCCACAAGCACCGTCGGTTCCAACACACTGCCCTTACCTGATCCGCCATGAAGCAAGCGCGCCCCCTCTTCCTGAGCAGTTTGGATCCATTCCAACAAGCGCTGTACTTCTTTTTCACGAATAAGGGGACCTACCATCGTTTCTGAATCTGCAGGATCTCCTGTCCGTATGCGCTTCGTTTTGTCCACGAACGATTTGACAAATTGGTCATATACATCGGCATGTATGATGATCCGGTTGAGTGCCATGCAGATCTGCCCCTGATGAAGAAATTTGCCAAAAACCGCAGCCTCGGCGGCTCGCTCAATGTCTGCGTCTTCGAGTACCACCATTGCATTATTACCGCCAAGCTCAAGTGCTGTTTCTTTCAAATGTTCTCCTGCCAGTTTTCCGATCCCCTGCCCGACTTTGGTCGATCCTGTAAAGGAAATCACCTTGGGAATGGGATGAGCAACAAAATAATCTCCTATTTCACCACCACTTCCGGCAACCACATTCAGGACACCTTCAGGTAATCCGGCTTGATGAAATAAATCCGCGATCAACCAGCCTGCCGTAATCGGCGTGTCCGATGCCGGCTTAATAACTACACCATTCCCGAGTGCAATGGCCGGAGCAACGGAGCGAAGACACAAATGGAGCGGGAAGTTCCATGGTCCAATGACTCCAACCACACCCTTGGGTTCGCGAATGACTCGGTTTTCTTTGCCTGGCGTGTTTGAAGGAATCAGCTCACCTTTCATTCGGTAGGGGAACGAAGCCGATTCATCCACGATACGTTTCGCTGCGGCAAACTCCGATTCTGCCTTAATACGCGTGCTACCCGATTCTGTAATCAGCAGATTTAATATTTCTTCTTTGCGATCGGTCATCAAGGATGACACTTTTCGCAATATGCCTTCTTTTATACCTGGCAGGGACTTTCTCCATTCCAATGAGCTATTTTGGGCGGCTTCGTATGCCCGATCTATGTCCGTCTTACTGGAAGAACGCCAGGTTGCAATCACTTCCCCCGTATAAGGGTTCATGTTCTCCATCGTTTTCTCACCGGAGCCTTCTACCCAATCGCCATTAATATACTGTTTGGTCCAAGTTGCAGATGTTTTCTCCATTAAAGTCATCTGGATGCGCCTCCTAATCAGGATTAGATGTTCTTCTTCTATAAGAAGTGTAGTACTTCATTAACCTGATTAAAGATTGCGCAAACGCGTCACTCAGACTCTACTATTCGGATGGAGGTGCCTCCTGTCGGGCAAAATCATTCAGCTTCTCCCAGCCGTAGGCTATCTCAATCAGATCTTGCCCTCCTATTCGTATGGGTTGTGTATGGACAGGACTTCCACCCATCTTTTCATAAAAACGGCATGCCGAATTTCTCTCCAATGCCCAGATCAACAGACGCTTCATGTCCAGAGAATGAAGATACCGGACAACTTGCACAGCCAGTTGCTGACCAATTCCCTTTTGTTGTACATCTTCCAGCAAATAAATGGCATATAACTCTGCATCATAAGGCAGCTTACCTTCGCGCTCCCTTCCTCCGCAGGCAAATCCGACAATATTCCCTCCCGGCTGTTCAGCCACCACCAGAATCTGATTTTTTTCGTCAGAGCGTATGGTTTGCTCCCATTGAGATATTCTTGATTCTGTAGTCAAATGATCCAAAAAATCATCCGGTATAATATTGCGATATGTCGTCTTCCAACTCTCAGTATGTACATAGGCAATTCCTTCTGCATCCCCTTCACGGGCTTGTCTGATCTGTATCAACGAACACTCACCTACCTCTCAGATTGTAGTGATTGTACATTATTATAAGCATGTTGATTCTATTTACCAAATCCATCCATATAGTCCGATTTAGGAAAGAGTAGCGATCAGCCCTTAGGGCCGGATCGTTACTCTTGTGCCTACAGATACCTTTGAAGAGAGATCCAACACATCTGGATTGTACATACGGATACATCCGTGTGATACAGACTTGCCGATAGACGAAGGTTCATTCGTCCCATGGATGCCATAATGAGGTTCAGATAACCCCATCCACAGTACACCAAAGGGTCCACCCGGATTGACTTGTTTATTGACAATGGTAAATTCCCCGTTTGGAGTCTGAGTAAGCATCTTGCCTGTTGCCACAGGATACCCCTTAACTACCTGATCGCCATCCAGAAGATATAACATGTGATCCGACAGATCTACAATAATTCTGTAATCCGGCATTATGACATCCCTCCTGACCTATTCTATGCTGAAGCCATAAGGATGCCCGCCTAATTTAGAGCTCTTCCCAATCGTTTACTCTCCGGGCATGTTTGGGTTTACGTGAATTCGCAGGTTTGCTTGTAGCCGTCCGCCGCTTGGAAGCAACTGCTTCTTTCCGCTGCTGATACTGCAATTCCTTCTGCATTTTCAGGTAATTGTTTAGCCTTTTTTCTTCCAGAGACCCATTTTGAATGGCTTCGGTAACAGCACAGCCCGCTTCACGTGTATGACTGCAGTCCACGAATCTGCATGCTTCAGCAAGTTGCTCTATTTCACCAAACGCCTGAGAAAGTCCATCATTGCCCTCGTCCCACAGGTTCAGCTCACGCATACCAGGTGTATCAATGAGTACAGCCCCTTGGGGCAAAACGAACATCTCCCGATGGGTTGTCGTATGTCTTCCACGGCTATCGTCCTCCCGGACGGATTGGGTAAGCTGTACATTCCGTCCCATCATCCAGTTGACAAGAGTAGACTTGCCGCTTCCTGAAGAACCCGTCAAGGCTACTGTGGTCCCTGGCTGCAGATAGGTTTCGAGTGAAGCTTTTCCATGATCCTGGGCAGCTGACAGCACCAGTACTTCAATGCCTGGGGCAATCCCTTCTACCATCGCCCTTTTTTCCTCTACATCAGTGCATAGATCACTCTTGCTCAAAACGATGACAGGTCTAACCCCTCCATTCCAGGCCATCATGATATACCGCTCCAACCGTCTAAGGTTAAAATCATGATTAAGCGCTGCGACGATCAGCAAGGTATCTACATTTGCAGCAATCAGCTGCTCTTTCGTTACGGACCCTGCAGCCTGCCTGGATACCCGGCTCTTCCTTGAGAGAATACCGTGAATTGTAGCCTCTTCTCCGGGCTCTCCCGTCATTGCTACCCAATCCCCTACCGCAGGAAGTGTCCCTGTCTCCAGGTTGTCATGACGCATACGTCCCGATACCCTTCCCCAGCATTCACCACCGGCTGTAATAAGACGCTGCAATTGTCCGTGGTCAGCTATGACTCGCGCAGGTTTTCTCAGTTGCTGTTCCATCCCGGATTGCTGCCAAAATTCCTGCCATTCAGCAGACCAGCCGTACTTCTCCATGTGATTGTTCAAATTAGAATTTCCTCCTACATTATGTTTTTATAACTACCTACCCATGATGTGAATGAGCCCTCCAGATCGGATTAAACGCAAATAAAATAAACCACGAGTGATAAACCACCCGCGGCAATTCGAAGTTAACAGAATCAAGATCCCCCTATAAGCACTATCAGCAGAACGTTAAGTTTAACAACCTGCAGCATGCAATACAGGACACCCTTCTTTTCCGGTAATCAAAAAAAGCCACGGGTGCGTCACCCGTGGCTTCATCTGCACATGTAATCATACGCTATGCGAATGTGGACATACCTGTCCAATCCACATACAATTACATGCTTTGATCCGTTCCGGAGACGCTGTCCATATTCAAATTAACGTATACTGCCGTCAGGTTTGTCATATAACATCGCCTCCCTTGTAGATTTATCCAACATGTTACACACTGTACTCTGCTTTTGTCAAGCCTAATTATATATTGCCTGCCTGTTTTAATTTCATTGCTTTCATTTCTTTTATGATAATCGTTATTTTACCTGATCCCAGCGTGTCCACATTTCCTTCGGATTAAGCTCGTAGATCCCATCTTCCCGATACATAAATTGATGCATGATGAATTCACGGCGAATGGTGGCAAAATCCTCATGGTACGTACGTATAAATTCATTGATTTCTTTCTCCGTATACTTGCGTCCGAATTCAAGCTGTTCAACCAGATGACCAAGCACGATCAGCTTCTTCTTGTACTGGGCCGGAATTTGACGCAAGCGTCCATCTTTGGAAAAGAAATTGCGCATGACCGATACTTTTAGCGTTTCGTTCACATCACTCATATCGGCTACCTCCTCCCTTTTAAAAATAAAGTCAACGGAAGCCTGAGCATGCTCCCGTATAAAGGATGGGTTGAGAGAGAAAAACACCGTATTTTTCTCTCTCCGTTCCTTGATCAATGCTGCTTCTCTCAACTTGGATGCGTGATGAGTAACTGTAGGCTGGGACAAATTCAGCTTTTCGGCAAGTGCCTGTCCGTGCAATTCACCCTCAGACAGCAATAACAGCATACGAAGCCGAGTAGGATCAGCCAGGGCTTTGTGGTAAGCCACAATTTTCTCCAGTTGCATAGGCGTCGCCCCTTTAGTTTAGATAAATATCTAATTTGATGTTAATCTTTTCTCTCAACAAAGTCAAACCTGTTATTCGCAATTTTCTTCCGTCAATTCCTGGCGTGAACTGGCATTACATGACTATTTACGGTAGGATAATATTGCTTGAATGAAGGAGGAGTAAGAACATGGAAGATGTAATTATCATTGGTGGAGGACCTTGTGGTCTATCTGCTGCCATCGAATGTGAACGGCTGGGACTGTCAGCTGTCATTGTAGAGAAGTACAATATTGTACAATCCATCTATCTGTATCCAACCCATATGCAATTTTTTAGCACAGCGGAACTGCTCGAGATCGGAAATGTCCCGTTCAGTTCGCCAAACGACAAACCTTTCCGCTACGAGGCACTCGCCTATTATCGCAAAGTAGCCGAACACTTCGGCCTGCGTGTTCATAATTATGAGGAAGCCCGCGAAATCAAACGTAGAGACGATGCAACCTTTGAAGTACATACGGTCAACCGCCGCGGGGAAAGCATTATTCATCAGGGACGCAATGTCGTTGTTGCAACAGGTTACTTCGACCACCCGAATTACCTCGGTATTCCGGGAGAAGACAAAGATAAAGTTACTCACTATTTCCGGGAAGCACATCCCTACACCCGTACGCGTGTTGCAATCATCGGAGGCAGCAATTCCGCCGTGGATGCAGCGATGGAACTCGTCCGTGTAGGCGCCCACATTGACATGGTATATCGGGGTACGGGTCTGTCCGAGCATATCAAGCCATGGGTACGCCCTCTATTTGAGAGCATGGTTCAAAAAGGCCGTATTACGCTACATCTCGGTGCACGGGTTAATGAGATATTGGATGATTCCATTCGCCTGCTTCATGCAGATGGATCAACAAGTGAACTTGATAACGACTTCGTACTGGCTTTGACCGGTTTCCGTCCAGACCGCAAACTGCTTTCTTCCGTCGGCGTTGAAATGTCAGATGACCTGGACAAACCTGTGTACAATGTGGAAACGATGGAAAGCAGCGTACCAGGAGTTTACGTTGGCGGAGTCATCGCCTCAGGACGCAATGCCAATGAAGTATTCATCGAATCCGGTCGCTGGCATGGAAAATATATTGCGGAGCATATCGTAAGTCGGCAACGCGGGCAGGCTGAAGGGAATTGAAATCCATGGATATGACCTCTTTGCTGTTGCTCGTGTTTGCAGCACTTGGTATTATCAGCAGCAATACACCTGTGACTGTAGCTATGGTATTTCTGCTCCTGTTACGTGTATTGAATGTGAACCAAGCCTTTCCTTGGCTTGAAAAATACGGACTTACGCTTGGCATTATCATCTTGACAATCGGGGTCATGGCGCCCCTTGCCAGCGGCAAGATGAGTCTGCAGACGATTGGAGAGTCTTTCCTTCACTGGAAATCGCTGCTCGCCATAGGTGTGGGCTTACTTGTGGCTTATCTGGGTGGACGGGGCGCTACGCTTATGAGTACGCAGCCAACAGTTGTTGCTGGGTTACTTATTGGAACCGTACTTGGGGTTGCCCTATTCAAAGGAGTCCCTGTAGGACCACTGATTGCGGCAGGAATACTGTCCCTGCTGCTCGGCAAATCCTGATTAAAGTTGGGACTTGACATTCTACTGACTGGCTGTATTTCCCACCGTTGTATGATATACTACTATTCATGCAATTCATGCATCCATGTCCATAGCAGAGAAATCAATTTAATTTGTATTCGTTTGCATAACCAAATTGATTCACCTCGCAATTATTAATGGCCGCAGGAGGATTCAGGTACCATGTCACGTCAGTTTATTACAGAAGCCGTGATGGTGGCTATTTACGGTCAATTGCTCGCGCCGCCCGCGCCTGTTGAATATATTGTTCCTTATACCACCGTCTTGGAGTTATATGAATTTCAGGTCAGCCCGGATCCTTTGATGGATAACCCTGCTGATGATCAGCATGTAAAATCGAAAATTAACGAGATTATTTCTTATTTTGAAGAACCGCTTAATAAGAAGAAGATCGAACGTGCCCTATCCGTTCCTTGGGCAAAAAGCCCGTCCATCCTGTTTGGTGATCAGGTGTCCATCGCTATTATCAATGCGGTGGATACAGCACAGTATGGTGAGTATTTCGATCCGATTGAGACTGAGCTGCTGCTCACTTCACAGCGCCTGAGCATCCCAATTCTCACGGATCAGGTTGAACTGATCGCACGAATTATAGAGTCATCGGCCCCTGTGCAAGTATTTGATATTGATGACTTTGATTTTGCGATGGACGAAGAACCGCTCGATCAGGTCTAGCTGATCTGAAGAGTTCTGTATGCGCATGTGATATAGACCAAAGAAGCCTTCCCCCGTTGGAAAGGCTTCTTTGGTCTTGCCGTTTAATCTAGTATTTTACCTTCAAGCAACATACGACTTAGACTATTCAGCACCGGAAGTGATCTCGGGTCAAAAAACTTCAACCCTGCCTCGCTGTTTACTCGTGATTCCACCAGACGATCCTGAATGATTCGGGCTCGGAACAGGGCGATCACATAATAATCTTCATCCCCGCTGGAATGCAGCTGTCTCAGGTCGGGACCCGAATGCAGCGTTTCAAGTGTCATGCTGTTTGCTGTCCATCCCGTCTCCTCCCACAATTCCCTGTGAGCTGTATCTTCAATGGCTTCGCCAGGACGCATTAGTCCAACGGGAATACGCCAATGACCTTGCTCGGCGTGCTGGATCAACAACAATTCACCTCGTTCGTTTTCAGCCCAAACTGCTGCCTTCACCAGAATATGGGAACGACGTGCAATATATTGGGCCAAATCTCGGGCTGGCGGATTCAATTCCTATCCCTCCTGTTCGAAGCCGGCAGAAGCCAGCGGTACAATCCATGCTTAGGCACATTTCACTCCAGTTCCTTCACCTCGTTACACAGGCTGAACTGAAGGTATCGCAAGAACAACCCTGATTAGACCTCAGTATAACGATATTCGATATCTTGTCCTTCTTCCACTACATCGACATGCAGCTTGTGGCCTTTCAGGTACCAATAATCGTGATCTTCCATAAAAAAGCGAATCCCCGAAACTTCTGTTTGTTCAGCCGGATGGCGCGGTTCCTCAACAGCGATTCCCAGTGAAAAACCGGGATGGAGACCTCCGCCGGAGCTATAACGCGCGAAGAATCGGATGCTGTCTCCTTCGTTCAAGTTTAGTTCGTCTTTATACCAGCGGGCAGCGCGGTCAGATACATGTATGGTACTCATTTGATGTCAGCTCCTTCTCTATATATATGTTACATCATATCGCTTGATGGGCTTGAGTTCAAACATTACACCACAGAAATAAACAAAAAGAGCTGCTCATGCAATTGTGAAAAAAGTTTGACAGATCCCAAAAGGCGGTGTTAAGATGCAAACATACGAGATCCACATTCAATTTATTTCCAAAACAGAAAGGGTGATTACGGTGTTTAACATTCATATGGATGGTCTATTCAGCTCACAATTAAATACCGGAGCGCCCTCGAAATCGTTATTCCGTACTTAAGTCAGCACTGCAGTAATCCTGAATAAGGTTACCTGCTGCGCACACTTTCGATACTTATGTTCAGCGGTGGCTCTGCTCTCGGAGCCATGCGCCGTATGATTGATATCCAAGACATACCGCCTGCGTGCGGTATGTCTTTTTTTGTGGGTAGAAACCGGTACACATGAGTAGATAACGTATTTCACTGACACTTGAAAGGAAGGGATACCACTTGTTCTCTGTACTCAAAAACCTGGCCTGGTTCTTCCGGCTGGAACGCAAACGATACCTGATTGGTGTCATTTTGCTCATTCTCGTGGGTGTAGCCGAACTGCTCCCCCCTCGTCTGCTAGGCAATGCCATTGACGAGATTGTGCGCGGTTCCATTACTGGCGCCTCACTCACACGTTACATTTTACTTATTCTAGGAACAGTCGTTATTATCTATCTGACCACGTACATATGGATGCACAAACTGTTTGGTGGTGCGAATCTGGTTGAACGCTTGTTGCGATCGCGTTTCATGGATCACCTGCTGCGGATGACCCCGCCCTTCTTTGAGAAGAACAGAACGGGAGATCTGATGGCTCGTGCGACCAACGACCTTCGTTCCATTGCCACAACAGCAGGCTTCGGCATGCTGACATTAACGGACTCAACTGCCTTTCTGGCTACCGTCTTGTTCGCGATGGGTTTTCTGGTGAGCTGGAAACTAACCCTTGCTGCAATTCTGCCATTACCATTTATCGCCATTGCCATGATGATCTACGGGAAAGCCGTCCATCAACGTTATACTTTGGCACAAGATGCATTCGGGGATATGAATGATCAGGTTCTTGAATCCATCGCGGGTATTCGTGTCGTTCGCGCTTATGTTCAGGAACGTCTGGATCAGAAGCGGTTTGCTGATGTCACCGAAGACGTTTATCGCAAAAACCTGGCTGTTGCCAAGATGGATGCACTGTTTGAACCTACGATTCGGCTGTGTGTCGGTCTCAGTTATGTAATTGCGTTAGCCTACGGGATTTATCTCGTGTTCCACAATGAAATTACCCTTGGAGATCTCGTATCGTTCAATATGTATCTGGGGATGATGATCTGGCCTATGTTTGCCATTGGCGAACTGATTAACCTGATGCAGCGTGGCAGCGCCTCACTGGACCGGGTTAACGAAACTTTATCTGTAGAGCCTGCTGTTCAGGACGTTGATCAGCCAGCACATATTACGAATCCTGAAGAGATCTCGATGCGTGATGTGACATTCCGCTATCCAAGTTCCACTGTCGATAATCTTAGCCATGTCAGCTTCTCGCTTCGCCGTGGTCAGACACTCGGTGTCGTGGGACGTACGGGAAGCGGTAAGTCCACCCTGCTCAAACAGCTGCTTCATGAATACCCTGCCGGTTCCGGTACATTAAGCATATCGGGCCATCCGATTCAGGAGATCGCCAAGGATGACTTACACAGCTGGATCGGTTACGTTCCGCAAGAGCAAGTGCTATTCTCCAAGTCAGTTCGTCAAAACATTCAATTCGGCAAGCCGGGTGCAAGTGATGAAGTCATTATGGAAGCCATCCGTACCGCAGCCTTTGATGGAGATTTGGGGACATTATCCGATGGACTGGATACCCTTGTTGGTGAGAAGGGAATTGCCCTGTCGGGGGGACAAAAACAGCGGGTATCTCTGGCACGTGCCTTTATTGCCGATCCGGATATTCTGATCCTCGATGATGCCTTATCTGCAGTCGATGCAAGAACGGAAGCCAAAATCATTGAAAATATACGCAACAAACGCTCGGGCAAAACCACGCTGATCTCAACGCACCGCCTGTCCGCCATTGAACACGCAGACCGGATCATCGTACTGGAGCACGGGAAAATTACGGAAGAAGGAACCCACCAGGAGCTGCTTGCCATGAACGGCTGGTACCGTGAACAATATGAACGGCAGCAGGTGGAATCCAATCTGTCCACGTAGGAGGTCAATGTTTTGAAGTCGAATACAGGCAAAAGGCTGCTTCAATATGCCCTGAAAGCCAAAGGTACTTTTATTGCGGCATTAATCATGTTAACGATCGGTGTAGCGGCTGAGCTCGCCGGTCCGTTCATCGCCAAGTCGATGATTGACAATCATCTACTAGCCATTGAACAGCCGTTCTATGAAACGGGGGCTTCATCCGAAGCCGCTGTATACAACGGCAAGAATTACAAACGAGAAGGCAGATTCGAAGCCGGTGAAGTGAAAGGTGCCGAAGTCAGAGTACTGCAAGCCGGTAAAAGCTTTTATTTCGTCAATGAACCTGTAACTGCACCCGATGGAGATCGTTCATATGAAAATGGAACTTTGACGGTTACGCGTGCGGGTGAAGTGACCGGCCAATATGCGGCAGAGCCGCTTTCCGCGGGTGAACTCTTTGCTTTTTACAAACCTGAGATGCCAAGCATCTATCAATTAATTGTATATTACATGATCTTTCTCGTGATCTCGGTCATTATGGAGTTTGGTAAAACCTACTGGCTGCAATCCTCTGCAAACAAGGTTATTCAAAGGCTTCGTAATGATGTCTACGCCCATATTCAACGGCTGCCCGTACACTTTTTTGATAATCTTCCCGCAGGTAAAGTCGTTTCTAGGGTCACAAACGATACGGAAGCCGTTAAGGATCTGTTCGTTGCCGTGCTATCGAACTTTTTCTCAGGGATCATTACGATTACAGGTGTATATGTCGCCCTCTTCCTGCTGGATTTCCGCCTCGGACTGATCTCGTTGTTCGTTGTACCGATGCTGATTCTGTGGATTGTGCTCTACCGCAAATTCGCTACCCGTTACAATACAATTATCCGCTCACGTCTGAGTGAGATCAATGCGATCATTAATGAATCCATTCAAGGGATGTCCATTATTCGCGTATTCCGACACCAGAAGCAGACTAAACAGGAATTCGAAGATCTGAACGACGATTATATGAAACATCAGAACAAAATGCTGAACTTAAACGCCTTCACTTCTCACAACCTGGTAAATGTATTGCGGAATATCGCCTTTGCCGTTGTTCTATGGTACTTCGGTTCCAGTGTGCTGGACGGCTCCAGTATTATATCACTGGGTGTTCTGTATGCATTCGTCGATGTTCTGGGTCGTTTGTTCCAACCGATCACCGGCATGGTCAACCAACTGGCGAACCTGGATTCCTCCCTCGTATCCGCTGGACGTGTCTTTGAGCTCATGGACGAACAGGGAGAACCGGTAACCGATGGCTCGATGCCAAGATACAAGGGAAATGTGGTATTTGACGATGTATCCTTCGCATATAAAAAGGACTTCGTGCTGAACAATATCTCGTTCAAAGCCTCACAGGGCCAAACTGTTGCCTTGGTTGGTCATACCGGTTCAGGTAAAAGCTCGATTATTAACCTGTTATTCAGGTTCTATGATCCGCAAAAAGGCAAGATTACCATCGACGGTCAGAACGTCAAGGAGTTGCCGAAACAGTGGATTCGGCAGCATATGGGGATCGTGCTTCAGGATCCCTATCTGTTCACCGGCACCATTGCGTCTAATGTAAGTCTTGGAGATGAGCGCATTACTCGCGCACAGATCGAGCAAGCGCTTCGTGATGTAGGAGCAGAACGGATCCTGGCACATCTGCCTCAGGGATTCGATGAACCCGTTATCGAAAAAGGAAGTACGCTATCTGCCGGACAACGTCAATTAGTTTCTTTCGCCCGAGCACTCGCCTTTGATCCGGCTATTCTTATTCTCGACGAGGCAACGGCCAATATCGATACGGAAACGGAAGCCTTGATTCAAAATGCACTGGAAGTCCTCAAAAAAGGACGGACCACATTCATCATCGCGCACCGCCTCTCCACCATTCGTTCTGCTGACCAGATTCTGGTCCTGCACCGCGGTCGCATTGTGGAACAGGGTGCTCACGATGAACTGATGGAACTTCAAGGACGATATTATCAGATGTATCAGCTTCAACAAGGCGCACAAGCGGTTAGCGGGGGAAATGAGAGCAGCAGCTCAGGTCAGGTTATCCCTACAACCCCTTCCTTGGCTGGAGGTAATCTATAACTCTTTATTCATAAGACATTCATTGACTATACAATGTCCAAAGTTCTCTTATTCCCGCCCTGTGCGCAGACTTTCCAGTCTGCGCACAGGGCGTTTTCTATTGTAAACAAAGCGAAGTGTATAAGGAGGTTCATAAAACGAGGAGGCGTACGATTGAAATGTGATGGACTTATCACAGCTGCCCAGTTGTGCAAAAAGAAAAGACAACCCACAATTCGCCTGAAGGCTACTGCAGATTGTCTATCCATCCTTTTACCGTATACCCCATGTATAACACAGTCTCTCGTGCCAAAAATGGAATTTGGCTGCGCCAGGTCTGATAGGCTGTCGTTTGTGTTGGAGATGGTACAACATCCATGCCCAGTTGGCTTGCCAGCTTCATGGCCCGCTTCATATGCAGCGGGTCACTTACAATCGTATATTTCTGGTATCCTGCCTGATCCCCAATTGCAATGGTATTAACCAGGTTCTCCTCTGTAATTCTTGATTGTGTTTCGATCAGAATATCTCTTGGATCTACACCATGTTCAACTGCATAATCCTTTCCCACTTCCGCTTCAGAGCGCTCCCCATCACGTCCAGAACCGCCGGTAAAGATGAGTATGGGTATTGTACCCTGACGATATAATGCAATAGCATGTTCAATTCGCTCTCGAAATACAGGTGAAGGACGATCCCCTTCCACAGCAGCACCAAGAATGACAGCTGCATCACTTTGTCTGGTCGATTGCTCAGATGTGTATTCCGCGATCAGCCAGGCCGTAACTAGGGCCCAGAGAATTCCTATCAACACCAAGGATGTAATGGCAATGACCAGCCAGCTTCGCTTTCCTCTTTTTTTCCGTTTTCGTTCCCCTACCTTGCCTTCAATCAAGCTGATTCTCCTCTTCCATGCTTTGGGCATGCGAGCTCTCAGAATGCATATGTTCAAGTCGCCGCAGCGCCGCAGCCGACTCAGCATTTAATCCTAGCTGTGCAATCCAGGCGCCCGTGTATTGTTGTAGGCTGATCTCCAGCTCCTGCGCACGGTCTTTGAAATCCTCCAGTTCCTTGATCATGCGCGATCGTCCCTCAGGACTAAAGGTTTCATGAATTCGTTCCTTAAAGTAATGGTGCACAATGCTGTTCCGCTGCTTCCATAATTCATTCAACTGGCGGGTTTCTTCATCTGAAAACGTAAAGTGATGCTTAACCTCATGGATAAGTTGCCCAAGTGAACTGCTCATTTTCCGCTCGTATAGATCTTCCAGATCTTCATCGGATACAACTTTGCCTTGAGACATTTTCATCAACAGGATCAGATTGACGAGCTGCTGCTCAAGAGCCTGTCCATAGTAAACAGCTAATCCATAGTATGCAAACAATTCTCTGGAGTGTTCGCTATCCAGCATGTCACCATGCTGCATGTCTGAGTTTTGCAAAAGCGAGCTCCCCTTTCATTCCCGTACCCATTTCCCGTTTTATGTTCCTCTATCGTAACTAAAGAAAGAGCAACATTCAAGTCGTAGGGATTAACGGCTTCTAACTCCGCAAATCCCTTCTTCCAGCCAGCCATATATGAACGGAGAACAGGACGAATGCGTATATTACAGCCCAGAGGATTGGCAATAAGACAGTTACCCACTTCCATTCTTCAAATAACATCATTTCACGCACAAGATAGAAAGCTGGGGGCAGGACTTTGCTTAACCATTGCAGCCAGTCTGGTAAATGACTTGCGAGTGAACCCTGAACAAAAGAAAGAAGCAGCATAACAATCAATCCAGGCAGACTGCGACTAAGCCGGGGAATATACGATTTTTGAAAGAACAGACTTACAGCTAAACCCAGTAGAGATAATGCCAAATGTCCCGACCACGCCATCATCCACTCTCCGCCAGTCGGCGGTCTCTCGAACATACCAAACATCACAGGATACAACACGGTGATCACCACAAGCGCACATTGCATCAACCAGGTGCACCATAATTGGCCAAGGATAACTTTTCGTCGGTTTCCTGCATGCAGAACAAGCAATTGAATTTGCCCTGCTGGCTCTGCGTTCATTACGGTCAATCCTAGCCAAGCAGACCCAAAAAAGAGAAGCATGGCCGTAACACTATAACTGTCCGCCACCGGATTTGGCCGATATGAGTAGATCATGAGCATGGCGATGATGTACATCACAACGGGTGCAAAATACTTCTGTGAACGGATGTACTGTCTGAGCAAATACCGGGTTAGATGAATCATGGAGACTCTCCTTCCATCGTGTCCAATCGAGAATGGGAGGAAGCAGGTTCGGTGGCGCTTTTCTTCAGACGATCGACCGGATGATAACCTTCCAGCAAACGCTCCATATGTACTCGGCTTTCCTCTTGCAAAACAGACATAATCGAACCACCAGCCGCAATAATTTCATGGATCACATGATCCGTGGTACTGCGTTCAACTTTCCAGTCCCATACTACTTCGTTGCGATCATGCATCTCCCCATGACGATGGATCTGTAAAACACCCTCCTGTTCAACAAGTTTCGAATATGTATTTAGGAGCTCCATATTCGATCCTTTCATTAAACTCTGGATTTGGACAATGGGCTCTCCCAACTCTTTTAGATCTGAGCGTTTCCAATGCCGTAATACACGACCGTTTTGAAGCACATAGACCTGATCGGCCATACGCTCAATAAATAGCGGTTCATGACAAGCTGTCACAATGGATGTGCCCTCCTTTTTCCATTGCTGCAGCAGGGTTACGACTGCCTCCTGGGCAGGAAGGTCCAGGCCGGATAATGGCTCATCCAGCAGCATGAGCCCATCTGGACCTGGTAGCATCGCTTGAATCAAGTTGACCTTTTGAAGCGTTCCTTTGGATAACAGGGATAATTTCTGATCGAGCGCAGACCCAAGAAAAAGGATCTTACTCAGCTCGTTTATACGTTGTCGCAGCAACGCAGGTCGGATGCCACGAATCCGGCCCATTTCCCACAAATATTCAGCTGAAGTGAATGGCAAACGTGGCAATCCGTCGAGCGCGTACATCTTCTTTTCGTTTATCGTCTGACACACCACGCCATGATCAGGAACCAAGAATCCTGCCAAGGTTCGCAGCAAGGTGCTTTTACCTGAACCATTTCTGCCTACCAACACAGCGCATTCTCCAGCTTCCACATGTAAATTAATCCCACTCAATACGGATACGCCTCCGAGACGTTTACTCACATGCTGAAGCGAGATCCCTTCGGGCAACTTGCCTGCTTCATTATTTTTAGTACCATTTGCTTCACTACCAGTTCTATGCTTCCCCCATCTCACAGGACATCACATCCGCTCAGGTGCATGGATGCCGAGCAAATAGAGACTGCGGACAATACGTTCCGCTGTGCACTTGGTTAGATTCACCCGGAACGGCCGTACTTCAGCGGGGGCGTCAGCGATACGTTCGGCGTGATAGAAACGGTTGAATGCCTGAGCCAGATCAATTGCATACTTGGCAATCACCGAAGGTTCATTGCGCCCAACGGCTTTTTCAAGATATTGCGGATAATCAGCCAATAACTTAAGCAGCGTCCAAGAGGCGTCTCCAACGGTTGCTGTGTGACTTGCGCCATTATTGATCTCTGTAACATTCGAGCTAGTCGCTTGGCCATTCTCACTACTGATGTTCGTGTCCTTGACCTTGGTAAGTACACTGTTGATCCGAGCATAGGTGTACTGGACATAAGGTCCGGTCTCCCCTTCAAAACTGACCGCACTTTCCAAAGAGAAATCCACATCATTCAGCCGGTTGTTGCGCAAATCACCAAAAACAATCGCTCCTACACCTACGGCTTCCGCAACGTCCTGCGCGTTGTCCAGGTTTGGATTCTTCTCTTCAATGATCTGTAAAGCCCGAGCAACCGCTTCATCCAGCACTTCCTGCAAAAAGACGACTTTACCGCGCCGGGTGGACATCTTCCGCCCTTCAAAGCGCATCAATCCAAACGGAATATGCTCACAGTTCGCAGCCCAGTCATATCCCATCCGGGACAGTACGGCAAATACCTGTTTGAAATGCAGCTTTTGCTCTCCCCCAACGACATATAACAGCTTATCTGCCTTCATAACATCATGACGATAAACGGCTGTGGCCAAATCCCGTGTCGGATAGATGGTTGTTCCGTCCTTTTTGATTATCAGGCAAGGCGGCATATTTTCTTCCTCCAAACGCACGACTAACGCTCCGTCGCTCTCTTCCAGCAAACCCTTGGTTTTGAGATCTTCCACAACGGCTC
Source organism: Paenibacillus sp. PvP094 (assembly GCF_040546835.1). Classification (NCBI taxonomy): domain Bacteria; kingdom Bacillati; phylum Bacillota; class Bacilli; order Caryophanales; family Paenibacillaceae; genus Paenibacillus; species Paenibacillus sp. PvP094. Next base: position 6,170,110 of record NZ_JBEPOM010000001.1, read on the forward strand.
CCATCTTGTCATTGTAGAAGCTCTCGCCGAGAGTATGGTCAAACTGTACATTCAGACGTTCATACATCCGGTCAAATTCCTTCATGCTCACCTCAACAAAGAACGTCCATAAGCGTCTGGCCTCTTCATCTCCCTGCTCCAGTTTGCGGAACCACTCACGGGCTTCGGTCTCCAGGGTTGGGTCATTCTCCGCTTCGTCGTGGAACCGTACATAGAGCTCAAGGGAAGTGCGGATAGGTTCTGCTTCAAGCGCTTCATCGTTACCCCAGCGTTTGTAGGCAGCAATTTGTTTTCCAAACTGGGTTCCCCAATCTCCAAGATGATTAACACTCACCGGGATATATCCGGCTTCACTGTATAACCGATATAGCGCTGCACCAATAACCGTTGAACGAAGATGTCCAATGCCGAACGGTTTCGCGATGTTGGGGGACGACATATCAATTAATACGCGTGCATCCTTGCCAATATTGAGCTTACCGAACGAAGGTTGGCCCACCCATTCCAGTAATTCCGAGGACCACTTTTCCCGGTTAAACTGGATATTCACATAAGGCCCTGCTGCTACAGCTGTAAAGTCTGCTGTCTTCAGTTCGCCGGCGATCTCCGCAGCAATCGCTGCAGGTGCTTTCTTGCGTGATTTGGCGAGTACAAAACAAGGGAATGCTGCATCCCCCAGCTCCGGTTGTGGCGGGATTTCCAAAAGCTTGAGAACCTCTTCTTCCTGCAGCTCCGTAAGAGGAGCAAGATGTGCTGCCGCTTGTTTCATTAACATAATAAACACTCCTTTGCTGATATGGATTAACAAAATATAAAAATAAAAAAGCTCTCGTCTCTATAAAAGAGACGAGAGCTGATCTGACAGTTCCCGCGGTACCACTCTAGGTGAACAACCTCGTACTGCCACATGTCATATGGCGCCCGAAGCTGCTCCGCTTGGTGCGAATAACGGCCGCATGCCGGATTACCCTCATGAAGATGCTTCGTCTTTCACTCCAAAAAAGCATCACTTCGGATAACCATCTCACGGGTGCGGTTCACACAGGTCATGTCATACCGGCTTCCACCTGCTCCGGCTCGCTGTTAAGCATGATTCTGGTTACTCTCCCGATCACGGATATTTATCGTTTCAATTCATTGCCATCATTATACATATCGCTTATGACTTTAGCAACCTGTAGAAAAATTAACATTCCCCGATGAAGGCCGCCACGCTTCTATTATCCTGTTCTGTAGGCATCCCATTTGCGGTGCATGCTTTCAAGTGCTCGTCATCGCAAAAATCCCCTCCTGATTGCAACGTATCCGCACATCTGGTTTGATGTACTCTGCGTTGATTTCAAGAGGGGATTGAGCCAATCATATTCAAATCCATTTGGCCGCTCATTCATGCATCTATTTAAGCTACTGCTGCCATCAAACGGCAAGCTTCTGCACATTTACGGCAAGCTTCGGCGCATGCCTGACAGTGATCGTGTTCATGTTTGCTGCATTCCGCTGCACATGCTTCGCAAGCTTTTACGCAAAGTTCGCAAATTTCAGCGATGAAATCACTTCCACGCGTCATGGCTTGAGCAGCGAATCCACAGATTTCGGCACATTCGCGGTCCAGTCGGATACAGTCACGAAGCATCGCCAGATCGTATTCTTTCAAGCTGGATATGTAACATACATTGCAAGCATTCATGCACTCCAGGCAAGCATCAATACATTGTTGATATTGTTGTTGTGTCATTTAAAGTTACCTCCCAGGCAAAGTTTGCTATGCTTCTTAATACCCAGTTCGGAGGAACCTTGAATCATCAAACCTGATTTATGGATTCCATTTCCAGTAATTGATGGCGAATGACAGCCTGGTCAAAATGCTCACCTATGAACACAGCCACATTGGGCACGTCTCCCTGAGGCGTGATTTTCATATAGTCCGATTCCCGATATGCATACTGAAACCAGAAGCGGCTAGCTGTATCACTAAAGGAGAGAATGCCCTTGGCTCGGTAAACATCCCGCGGCAATCCAGCTATAAACCGCTCAAAAGCTTCGCTGTTCACCGGTTGGTTGAAATAGTGCGTATATACCATAACATGCTCATGTGATGCGTGCGGGGTATGATGTTCATGATGATGTTCATGATGATGTTCATGACTATGACCACAACCATGCTCTGAACATGCCTCAGTATGGACGTGCTCTGTCGCAGCCTCTTGATCATTCGATTCAGCTGCAGCCTGATAGGCATGCACTCCATCCCCGCTTTGAAGCAGCAAATCCATGTCGACTTCACATCTCACGGCTTGAATAACCGGGGCAAAACCGTTCCACTTCGTGAGCAGCTGCTGCAGATCACTTATTTCCTGTTCACCAACCCGGTCTGTTTTGTTCAGAATCAGTACCGAGGCACAGCGAATCTGCTCCTGCATCAGCTTGAACGTCTGCCCCTTCTGCTCTTGGTACAAGCCTGACAGATGTGCTGCATCCACAACCGTAATGAGACTTTTCAGCTCAAGACGCATGTACAAGGACGTCTCCGTCACGGCATCCAGAATTTCCATTGGGTTGGCTGCTCCCGTCGCTTCAATGACAATGACATCCGGCGACTCCTCCTGTACAAGATCAGCAAGCTGAAGACCCAAGTCGCCTCGAACCGTACAACAGATGCAGCCCCCGAGCATTTCGGTCATGGGTACTTCAGCATCTACTACCTGACCATCGAGGTTTACCTCACCGAGCTCGTTCATGACTACTGCAGGACGCAAGCCTGCTTGCTGCCAATGTTCAATCAACTGCACAAGAAGCGTCGTTTTTCCGCTCCCCAAAAAACCTGACAATATATATACTGGTATGGACTTTTCTTTTTCACTCATTACACTCATTGCTATACACCTCTCTGGCTGACCATTGTATGAATCATTCTAATTCTATATCTAGCGAGTGTACACCATCCTGCATTCAATGTGCAATATGGAGCAATTCTCGCCGGCGCATTGCCTGAAACTGCCGAATGGTCTATGCTATGAGAAAATATGGATTAGGAGGATGTCTCATGACCAACTCAGTGGAACAACATCGTCGAGAAGCGCCGGACAAGGTCTCTTGCATGATTGTCACCGTATCCGATACCCGCACCCAGGACACGGATACCAGTGGACAACTCATGCATCAACTGCTGACCGAGGCAGGATATGAAATTGCCGAATATATCATTACACCAGACGAAACCGAGCGTATCCGCACCATTCTGCAGGATGCAGCCGTACGGGATGATATTGAAGCCGTACTGCTCAGTGGGGGTACCGGGATCGCTCCCAGAGATACAACGTATGAAGCTGTATCCTCCCTGCTTGACAAGGAACTGCCCGGCTTTGGTGAAATCTTTCGTTTCCTCAGTTATACAGAGGATATCGGTTCAGCTGCGATTCTGAGCAGAGCCGTAGCGGGAACAATTGGACGAACAGCTGTTTTCTCCATGCCGGGCTCCAAAGGTGCAGTCAAGCTGGCAATGGAAAAAATCATTATTCCAGAGCTGCGGCATGTGATGCGCGAAATATACAAACCCGTCTGAATCATCAGACGGGTTTGTCGTTTTCTATACATTTATTTAATTCATCCCATGAATGAACAAATAGTTTTAACGATGCTGCTGCTTCCTGCCTTTGGGATCAGTTCAACTGATTCAGCACATGCTGGAACACTTGGGTTACCTTTTCTCCATAAATGTCCTTCTCCCCACCTGAAGCGGTGTATACAAGTGACACATACCCTTTGCTCCGAATCGTTGTTTGGCCAAGTGCATTTTCAATCACTGCCTGCTCGTCAGAAATACCGTACATTTCTTTCATTCGTGCGGTTCTTGTGCCCGGATCACCAAAAATGTGAACCTTTACAATATGTCGGCCGCTGCCATTCAGCAGGTACATATAGGAGATTCCACCTTCGCCATCATCTGCGGACATGTTGTTCATTAACTTGATGTCTTTGGCGGCAAAAGCTTTATCCAGCTCCTGTATCAGTGGGCCGTTTAAGCCGTGTCCCTGACTCTTGGCTCTCATATTGCCCTCTTCCGTCGCTTGCCCGCTGTACACCTTTCGCTCCTGTTGAGCAGATTCATTTGAACAAGCAACAAGTGATCCCAGGCATAGTACGATCATAACTCCTGCAAACAAAGACCTCAATCCTCTTTCTACTGCCCACCGCGTTCCTTTTCTTCCAACAGACATACGTTTCCTTCCTTTCCCACCACTTCTTGCTTCGTGGCAATCTTAGGTAGGATTAGCATGTCTAGGTGAAAAGAATCTTATTCGGTTGGTATGTCTGCCATCGTATTTACCACGGTACGACCGACCGCGCCACCCTGCAAAATGTTCTCCAGCGTGTGTGGCAGCTGTGCCCAGGTGATCTCCTGTATGCCCAGCTCCAGCGCGCGATCCGGCTTCCAATCCCCGCCAAGGAGGTTCCACAAGCGTTCCCGTCTCTCCATTGGACAATACACTGAATCAATCCCGATTAACTGAATGCCCCGCATGATAAACGGAAAAACGGTAGATTCAAACCGGGATCCAGCAGTCAATCCGGATACGGCAACTGCACCTCCATATTGAACCTGCTTCAGACGTTCGGCCAGTGCTGGGCCTGCGGCTGGATCAACAACCCCTGCCCACAGCTGTTTGCCCATCGCCCCTTTGGCCGGGGCGTCAGCTTCTTCGCGTGTAATAACGTGTGAGGCGCCCAGATCTATAAGCAACTTCTCCTGCTCTTTCTTTTTTCCAGTACTAGCCGTTACTTCAAAGCCAAGCTTCGCCAAAATGGCCACGGCCATACTCCCAACGCCGCCGGTTGCCCCCGTAACCAAAATCTTGCCCATGTCTGGTGTAACCCCTGCCTGAAGTAAAGCATCAACCGACATAGCTGCCGTAAAACCAGCTGTACCGATTGCCATCGCTTCCTTCTCGCTGAGACCCGGTGGCAGCGGAACCAGCCATTCGCTCCGTAGACGAGCGTATCTGCTGTAGCCTCCAAAATGAGACACCCCTGGCTCAAAACCTGTGCTGATCACCCGGTCCCCCGGGGCAAATCGACCACTTACGGACTCTTCTACCATACCTGCCAGGTCGATCCCCGGTACCATGGGATATTCACGAACAACTCCCCCTTTTTCGATAGTAGCGAGCCCATCCTTATAATTGACACTGGAGTACTGTACTTGTACAGTCACATCTCCATTGGGTAGATCTTCTTTTTTCAACTGTTCTACAGATGCCTTAACTCCGCCTTGTTCTTGACTTCGAACGACATATGCCGGAAACGTATTCTCCATGTAAATCCTCTCCTTATGTTTGGTGATTTTTCTGATCTTAAGCTGCACTTCTTCTATCCACTACCAAATACACGAGCGGTCCAATTAGGGGCACCAACCCTGTTAACGCCCATACACGTGATCTGCGACTGAACACGGCATCCCTATAGATTGCAATAACGGAGAGCAGTGTCAGCACAACAAAATCAATCGTCATAATATGTACAAAGGAAGATTGCCTGAATGCTTCCATATATACAGCCGGATGGCCTTGAATGAATCCGTAGCATGCCGTACCCAACGTCAACAATAAAAGTATACCATGAGTCAGTTTGTGTCCTGCAATCCGCCCAATTATAGAGCTGCGGCGATAGCCAAAATGAAGATGTTCCGTTCCCCGTCTACTCCGCTTTGGTGACGACCATGCGAAATAAGGAAGCAGCGCAAAGGCTCCCAAGCCAAAAGACAAGAGCACGAACGGCCAAACAGGCACACGGCTTCCACGCTCGTTTGCAGGTGTTTTTAACAGGAGACATGCGAAGATCGCTGGAAAAATGCCCAGCCATGAGAACACGGTCATCAACCATGCTTCCTTGCTCTGCAGCGTAATCAGCTCTTTGAACACAGGATCGCTCCCCACTGGCTTTCCAGGCGCCCAAATCCATGCATATGCCAAGAAGGCAAGCCAGATCATTCCCAAGATCCATTTCACGATGTACACCTCCCTCACTGTTTCATCCCCCGAGGCTGCATGCTTGAAACAGAAAACGTAAGATTCTAGAATTGCTAGCGAATTGGATCCTGGCCGTGCTGTCCACCTGCAACTTCCTAAGACTATGCGGATCCATAACTTGTGAACAATGCAGAATTTTGGCGGCTTTTGCCATTTCCCGAGAAATAATTATGCCCATGTCCAACTACATTCCGTCTTTAACCCTTAGTATACTGTGGCTCCTAGCCCATCTGTCGTGACGTTGGACACAGCCGCATGAATTCGTAAAGCCAAGCCTGAAGCCGATGAATGGTTACAAAAACAAATCCGAAACCAAAAAGGCATAACCCGGTAAATATACCGATTATGCCTTCTTCCGTTCTCATTCCTCTGTGAATTGTACGTGTTCAGCAATCAGCTTCTGCTTCATATTCCATGCTGCTGGGCTGATGTTCACACGGTAAATCTCCGGATTGAGTTTACGCAAATACTCTGGCCAGAACAGATCCATCTGTTCACGGTGGTAGCTACGGATTTCATCCAGGGTAGGCAGCTCATATACTTTCAACCCATTCACAAAGATTGGTTCAAGCATATTTACCGCTTCATAGCGCGTTACGGTCTTTTTGAGATACGGGTGTAGCGGGTTGAACAGCTTGAGCGGCCCGCCCTGAAGCGGCTGTTCTTCTCCAGGATAGCAGATATAATCTGCAATGGCCTTACCATGCTTCGGATCAATGATCCGGAATACTTCTTTTTTGCCTGGGGTGGATACCTTCTCGGGATTCGCCGATATTTTGATCGTCGGCAGCATGGCACCATCCACTTCACGTTCGACCAGTTTGTAAACCCCGCCGAGGGATGGCTGGTCGGATGCCGTAATCAGCTGTGTACCCACGCCCCATGTATCGATGCGAGCGCCCTGAGCTTTCAGGTTGAAGATCGTGTTCTCATCCAGGTCATTGGACGCCACAATTTTAACGTAATCCAGTCCTGCCTCATCCAGCATTTGACGTGCCTGAATGGACAGGTAGGCAAGGTCACCGCTATCCAGCCGGATGGCATTCATTTTCTTGCCCTGGCTTTCGAGCATTTTGGCCGTTTTGATCGCATGAGGTACTCCACTGTTCAGCGTATCAAAGGTATCTACGAGCAGGGTCACCTGATCAGGCAGCACTTTGGCATAGACGTCAAACGCCTCCTGTTCACTCATGAAACTCTGTACCCAAGAGTGGGCATGTGTTCCAGCTGTCGGAATGCCAAAACGTTCTCCTGCCAGCATGTTGGACGTTGCATGGAACCCAGCGACGTATGATGCACGTGCACCCCATATGGCTGCATCGGCTTCCTGAGCCCGTCTGGTTCCGAATTCAAGCAGGGTGTCCTGACTCGCCACCTGTTTGATCCGTGACGCCTTCGTTGCAATCAAGGTCTGATAGTTCATGAAGTTAAGTATTGCCGTCTCCACCAGTTGGGTCTCCATAATGGAGCCTTCTACCCGAATGAGCGGTTCATCAGGGAAAACGAGCGCTCCTTCCTTCATGGAATGAATTGTCCCCTGAAATGAAAACTGGAGCAACTCTTCCAGAAAGACCGGATCGTAATTTTCCTCTTGTTTGGATAAATACTTGATGTCTTCCATGGTGAAGCGAAGCTGGCTGATATAGTTCACAATCCGTTCCAATCCGGCGAATACGGCATAACCGTTACCAAAAGGAAGCTTGCGGAAATAGGCTTCAAACACCGCTTTTCGTTTGTGAGTGCCATTCACCCAGTGTGCATACATCATATTAATTTGATATTTATCCGTATGTAAAGCCAGGCTAGTCGTCTGCATTTGTCTCATCCTCTCTGACTTCCGCTCGTTACACAAGTGTATCCTGTGCACTCGGTTCAACATGTGGAGACTCCTTACTTTTGTATCAGAACATGTGTAAAGATACGAGTCTCCGGATTATTTCCTGCTCATCATTTTATTAACGCCATCACTGAACGCCAGGCTAAGCCCTTACAAGTACGGTCTCACTGGCCTTAATGACCTGAGCCCCAAGGCTTGACTGAAAATGTCCGAGTGCCCATTCATGTCCCGCCGGGTTGAAGCTGGCAACGGCATCTTCATACACCGTAATGTGAAAACCTTTGTTGTACGCATCCACTGCCGTATGCAGAACGCAAATATCTGTACATACTCCGATCAGTGCGATGTCTGTAATCCCGCGTTCACGCAGCCTGAGTTCCAGGTCCGTACCAGAAAATGCGCTGTATCTTGTTTTGTCCATCCACCGAATATCTTCATGACGTTCCTGCATCACCTGTGCCAGACGGCCATATAGCTGCCTTCCTTCAGTCCCTCTAACATTATGCGGTGGGAAAAGAGCCGTTTCCGGATGGTACGGATCACTCTCTTCATGCAGATCAACTGCCATGATAACTTCATGCTTATTATTACAATATGCTTCCGTTATCGCGGCAACTGTCTTCTCAATATCAACCGCGGGCTGGCCTACAGGCAAGGATCCGTCCACGAAATCACGGGTAAAATCAATCACAATTAGTGCTTTCATCGTCCACACTCCCTTTTGAGAATAGGTTGGGTTGATCCAGATACACTCCTTAATGATAAACTTCCGAAATTAAGTATAGATCGACAGACGGGGTACGAGTTCCGTGAAACGATAAAGCTGTGCCGGACGCTGTGAGTACTGGTTGGAACTTAGGAGGTTCCCCTCTTCGTCTCGTACCTCTTCCACAATCCCTTTTCGACTGCGAGTGGAAGTGATTTTCCGAATGAAGTTTGGTTCTTCAAAATCAGGTACCACACTCTGAATGACCTGGTACAGTTCGCTTAACGTAAAATCACGCGGCAGAAACTGTCGTGCAATCGTCGTTTCCAGCATCTGCTGCTGTATGCGGCGATATGCATCCTCAATGATTGTCCGGTGATCAAAGGCAAGCTCCAGCTCCTGCAATGCTTCCTGGATGGTAAACAGGCCCACATCTTCAGCATCATCCGCCGCCTGGCGATGTTCCAGCATCCATTCTTCTACAAGCGCGAAAAACGCATGGGAGATAATCCATCCTCTCGGATCCCGCCCGGGTTGACTATATACATTTAAATACTCCAGATGTCCGCCGTCGACACCGGTCTCCTCCATTAGCTCCCGCTTGGCAGCATCATAGATGGACTCATTTTCCTGACAGAATCCACCGGGCAAAGCCCAGCGACCTGCAAAAGGCCAGCCTTTGCGCTTGATCAGCATCACTTTCAGTTCACGAATAGGAAGTGTCTTGGTTACCGTCTTGCGTTCTCTCTTGGTTAAGGTGAACATCACGATATCCGCAGGAACGCCATCGGGGGTACGATATTTCTTGGAACTATAGGCAAGTGCTGCCTGTTCATCGTTCTCTTCATTGACGTGTTCGTAGTTTTCGCTCATGGGCACCACCGACTACTTTCATTTTGATAATCTCATTATGACATAATAATATCGTTTGTCAACCTTTGGATTCTGTACTTGGCGTTTTTGATCGTGCCACACGGAACGTGGCTGTTGCCATACATCCTAATGTACCTGATGCATCACGAATTTCCGCTTGGGCGGTGAGGCTCCGTCCGGCTTGGTGCAGCACCGTTGCTGTCACCATTAACTCACCCTGTTTCATCGGTGCCAGAAAATGTACATTCAGATTGGTCGTCACACAGCTGTCCACGGCCATCGCTGCTGTGGCTACCATCCCCATCGCTTGATCCATCAGGGAAGTAAGCACTCCGCCGTGAATAATCCCCATCGAATTCGTATGATGTTCGCCAGCCGTTAATGCGATCTGTACTTCCTTTTCATTCCCTTTGATATAACGACAACCCAGGAACCCCCAGAATCGTTCATTGCCCTCTTCGACCATTTTATCCAAAATATCCATTTTCCATTTCCCCTTTGTTGCACATTAATGTTATCGACTAAGTTGTCTATATTTTTCATTGTACCTGTAATTCTGCTGCGGACTCTCGGATGCTATCTCCTTTATACGGTTGATCATTACTAATAAGCCTGCTCTTGCCAGCCTGGTCTTATTCCTGTAAAGGCGTTCGTCAACCGTACACGCACAAAAGAACCCCACTGCGTGGAGCTCTTCGAAATGTATTTCAAGATCGATTGTGTTAGCTCCCTGTTCCTATAAGTCAAAAAAGGCACGGACCGCGTCCGCACCCTTCTTGTCCATTAACCGCAGCTGGTCGGAGGTGAATCCGTGCCTGCCTCCACATTCACTTTTTCGGAAACGGTATCCCGAATGACAGAGATGACAAGTTGAAGCAGGTAGTTGATATCGCTTTGGCTCTGCTGGAACTCGGTTACCAATGGGATGCTGTCCAGTTCATCCTGCAATTCTTCAATTTCCTGTTCAATTTTGCTGACCATCTCTGCATTTTTGAAGCTTTCGAAGGCAACGATCTCCTTCTGTTTCTTCTTGATTGTTGCAATCAATTGCTGGATACGCTCATGATCGCGAATTTTGGACTCAGCCTGTTGGAAGTGTCTTACTTCCTCGCTTGTGCCGAGCATATCAGCCAATTCTTTGGCTTTTCCCATAATGTCGTCGCGTATGACCAGATTGCGCGTATCGTAGGTAGGCATTCCATAATGGTTGTACTGCACTTCTTCTTCCTGCGCCACTGAAATCGCTCCATTTCTATGAGATATTATAAGATGAATGTTTATTCTCGCATTAGCCGCTCCAATTACATTGCCATCTTTCAATCGCTGTTACCCCCGGATTTTCTGAACTATTTTTCATAGGGAAAAAATCCGGTTGTAAAGGCGAACGCTACGCTTTTCCAGATTGGCACTGCACTCTCCGCTACGTGCAAATCCAACATTCATCTTATTCGGTTGTGTTGTGTATTACTGATTGGCAGCTACCGGCTCGGTGAGCAGGTTGCCACGGATATAAAAAGTCATCGGATCGGTAATTTCCACGTTCACAAATGTACCAATCAATTCTTTGGGTCCTTCGAAATGTACCAGCTTATTACTGCGTGTACGTCCTGCAAGGACGTTGGAATTCCGCTTGCTCTCACCCTCGACGAGTACTTCAACGATCTTGCCGCGCTGCTGTTCATTGCTTCTGTGGCTGTATTCGTTGATGGTTTCATTCAGGCGTTTCAAGCGTTCCTTCTTCACTTCCATTGGCACGTTATCCTCCATCACCGCAGCAGGCGTACCTTCGCGAGGAGAATAGATAAAGGTATAAGCAAAGTCATACCCTACTTCGCGCACCAGTGACAACGTGTCTTCGAACTGCTCATCTGTCTCACCTGGGAAACCAACGATAATGTCCGTGGTCAGAACGACATTAGGGATCGCTCTCTTAATCTTATCCGCCAGCTGGAGATAGTGTTCACGGCTGTACTTACGACTCATTCGCTTCAGCACTTCAGTGCTGCCAGACTGTACTGGGAGGTGGATATGTTCCACCAGGTTTCCTCCCTTGGCAAGCACCTCAATCAGTCGATCATCGAAATCCCGTGGGTGACTGGTTGTAAACCGTACACGGGGAATGTCGATTTTGCGAATATCGTCCATCAGGTCACCGAAGCTGTATTTCAGATCCGTAAAATCCTTGCCATAAGCATTCACATTCTGTCCAAGCAATGTAATTTCCTTGAATCCCTGTCTTGCCAGCTCACGAACTTCGGCGATTACATCTTCCGGTCTGCGACTGCGCTCTTTGCCCCGTGTAAATGGAACGATGCAATATGTACAGAATTTGTCACAGCCATACATGATATTCACCCAGCCGCGCATGCCTTCACGTTTCTTCGGCAGGTTCTCAATAATGTCGCCTTCCTTGGACCAAACCTCAACAACCATTTCCTTGCTGAAGAGTGCTTCCTGAATCAGATGCGGCAATCGGTGAACGTTATGCGTACCGAAGATCATATCCACAAAGCCATGCTTCTGCATGATTCGGTTCACGACACCTTCTTCCTGGGACATGCACCCGCATACGCCGAGCAGCAGTCCTGGACGCTCCGTCTTCAGCGTTTTGAGGTGACCCAGCTCACCAAACACCTTATCTTCCGCATTTTCACGGATGGCACATGTGTTCAACAATATAATGTCCGCCTCTTTGCGGTCCTCGGTTGCCTGATAACCCATGGATTCCAGGAGTCCCTTAATGGTCTCGGAATCATGCTCGTTCATCTGACAGCCGTACGTGTATACGATATAGTGTTTGCCTTTACCAATCGTTTTCAGTTCGTCCGGTACTGCATTCTCATAGAGCACCTGAACGTCTTCCTTGCCCCGTTGTTTCTCCTGACGATGATTAGGCTCCGACTTGATGTTGATCTCACGGCCCCGAATTCGAATCTTTTTGCTGAATTCATCTTGCGAAATTACTTTGGCATCGGAGAAATCAAAATACTGGGAGTAATCCTTTTTTGAGTCTTTAGCCATTTCCTTCGGTCACTCCTTACAGCCTCTATTAATAAAAGTTTCAAGTTCTTAAGACAACACGCTGCATCAGGCAGTTGTATATACGTTCGATATGAGCAGCAAGCTCTACAAAAAGTCACCATCTCATATTTCTAACTTCGTTATCTCTCTTGGATTCTTATCGATTTCATGCAATCTGCACCAAAAGAGCATTACATCAAATTATAACATGAACTGGGCTGTAATTCCACATTCCAAGCCGCCATTGATTTAACAATCCTACCATACAAACTCCGCCTCATACGTGACGCAAAATACACAAAAACCCGAGCACAAACCCCTTCGCTGTGTAAAACAGCTTACCAGGATGTACTCAGGTTTTTTAAGTTGCTCCAACCGAAGAAAACTCAGTTGAATGTCGGTTCATTTGATTAGTCGATGATTTCAGCAGTGTCGCCGTTACGAGCGCCAGCAGCATTAGCTTCATCTGTGTCAATATGCATGTCCAATGCGAAAGAGTCAGATACACGAGCCAGTACATTTTCAAGTACCAGACCACGATCTCCGCCGAGACGAACTTTCAGCATTTGTTTGTCTTCGATGCCCCATTTAGCAGCATCGGAAGTATGGAAGTGGATATGACGGGCAGCAACGATAACACCTTTATCAATCGTAACTTCACCAGCTGGTCCTTTGATCGTGATGCCGGGTGTACCTTCAATGCTTCCGGACTCGCGAACAGGTGCCTTAACGCCAATGGCGAAAGAGTCTGTCATCGAGATTTCCAGTTGTGTCTCAGGACGCACAGGTCCAAGGATACGCACTTTATCAAACTGTCCTTTGGAACCGATGACTGCTACTGTTTCGTTCGCAGCATATTGACCAGGTTGGGACAGAGGTTTAAACTCAGTCAATTCGTAGCCTTTACCAAACAAAATTTCAACGTGCTCTTGGGATACATGAATGTGACGGGCAGATACGCCCACTGGTACTGTTTTACTCATCGTGAATTTCACTCCTTGTTTATCTGTGGCCTACGATTAGGCTCTTAACAATCCAATGGTATTATACCCCTTTTTGACGTGAAATGAAAACGAACTGCTGAAAATTCATGAAATACACTTATTTCACAATCAATAATCTCCTTATTCTGTAAAACAATCTGTATTGAATGCAGTGCTATCGCTGTCGTAATTGGTGTTTATTACAAATTCCCTTCAGGCAGATGTTTCCCAAGATAACTCATAGCATTATCCCACAGCCAGCCGCGTACCAGCTTCTCGTCATAATGTTGGAGAAGGGTTTCGATCAGCCTCGGATATTGGCCTGTGTGTTCAAGATCTTGAATGTATGTGGGTATTCCATCAAAATCTGAGCCCATTATCAGGTGCTGATCCCCGCCAAGCGAACAGATCTGTTCAATATGAGGCAGCAAATGTTCGATTCTAACTTCTCCCTCCTGCTTCACAAACCAGGGAACGAACGTTAGCCCAATTCGCCCTTCCCGTGCAATGATAGCCCGGATCTGGTCATCCTTCAGATTACGCACATTTGGACAAACCGTATAGCTGTTGGAATGCGAAGCAATAAACGGACGCTCACTCAGCTCAGCCAGCTCCCAGAATCCCTTCTCCGTGAGATGTGACACATCCAGCAGCATGCCAATCCGGTTACAAAGGCGGACCAGCTCTCTGCCCCTCTCGGTCAATCCGGCTCCGCGCTTCTCCAACACCCCATCAGCTGCCCAGTTGGCATAATTCCAGGTGAGCCCTACTATCCTTACTCCCATTTGGTAACATAGCTCTAGATAAAACAGGTTCCCCTCGAGTCCGTCTACACCTTCCAGCGTCAGCAGCCCCCAAGGATTAGCCGTGTGACCGACCTCACCAACCTGTTCCCGCCATAATAATTTGTTTACGCCCCCAAGCCGTTCAGGGCTCTTCTCCACACGTGTGCGATATACTTCCAGCTGACCAACCACATGTTCAAACTTGCCCCTGCCGAGCACTTCAGGCAAGTAAATGGCAAATGCCTGCAGACCCACATTCCCTTGCATCATCCGCTCCAGATTGACATCCAGTGTTGAACCATCTTCGAAGGACAGTTCTGATTGCATTAACATTTTGCTGAGCACGTCACAGTGAAAATCGGCTACTTGCCACTTAGTCATGATTAAACCTCCCTATGTAAACCCTATTCTTATTAAGCATATAGACAGAATGCAAAAAAACCTGTCTACTCTGTAAACAGGTTCAATGCATGATCACATGTATTATCTGGGCTCCACAATCAGCTTAATGGCCGTTCGATCCTCACCGTCTATCACAATGTCTGTAAAAGCTGGAATACAAATCAAGTCAACTCCGCTTGGTGCTACAAATCCCCGGGCTATCGCTACCGCTTTAATGGCTTGGTTCAGTGCTCCCGCTCCAATGGCCTGCAGTTCAGCATTTCCACGTTCACGAAGAACTCCTGCAAGTGCGCCGGCTACGGAATTGGGATTGGACTTTGCTGAAACTTTTAATACTTCCATGGTAAGTACCTCCCTGGGAATGTTGAATGTTTGTTTCCACTTACTAGATGTTATTCGCGGGAGGTAAAAAAATTCCTTCTTTTTAGACGGGTTTCCTTGCAAAATGGGACAATACCCCTATTCCATGCGCCACTCGTCTTCCATCAGGCGGATTTTTTCAATTTTGGTTGCTGCACCTGTGGACTCATCAATTTCAACGAATACACCGTGGAAATGCCACTTGCCGTCATCAACTACAAAGCGTACCGGCAGCTGGGTGTAAAATTTTCGCAGTACTGCTTCACGCTCCATACCGAGAATTCCATCTCGCGGCCCAACCATGCCCGCATCCGTCAAGTATGCTGTCCCACCAGGTAGAATACGGTCATCATTGCTTTGTACATGTGTATGTGTACCTACGACCAGTGACGCACGCCCATCCAGATGCCAGCCCATGGCAATTTTTTCGGAAGTCGCCTCGGCATGCATATCGACCAGAATGCATTTATGATCCCGGCGCAGCTCATCCACAATCTCATCCGCAACGCGGAATGGGCAATCAAGTGCGGGCAAAAAGGTACGACCCTGCAAATTCACGATCGCTAGCTCCTTGCCTTCACCTTTGACCACCGTGTATCCTCTGCCTGGTGTTCCTGGTGGAAAGTTGGCAGGTCGGATCATGCGTGGTTCGTCATCTATAAAATCAAAAATGTCCTTATTGTCCCAAGTATGATTGCCAAGCGTAATCCCGTGCACACCCCAGTTGAAAAATTCGTTGGCAATAGCCCCCGTAATTCCTCGGCCAGCTGCTGCATTTTCTCCATTTACAATAACCACATGTGGTTTATATTTCGTCTTCAGATATGGCAAGTTCTCCTTCAAAGCCTTACGTCCTACATTACCCACAATATCACCGATAAACAGCACTTTCATTGCATTGCCTCCTTAATTCCCCGCAAGCTTAGCTTGGTATAACCAGCATACATCTTTGCGGGCATCCCTAACCCATTAGTTCGTCCTATCAAGCCCATTGCCGGGCTTTCAACAGGAAAAGTGGCCCACTACAGCGGCCACTTTTCCTTAAAGCTCTATTTAGCGTATTCAACCGCCCGGGTTTCCCTGATGACGGTGACTTTGATATGACCCGGATAATCGAGCTCATTCTCGATCATCTTCGTTATGTCACGTGCGAGACGGAATGCTTCCGCATCGTCGATTTTTTCAGGCTGCACCATAACGCGAACTTCGCGTCCAGCTTGAATGGCATACGATTTCTCGACACCTTCGAACGATTCCGAAATCTCTTCCAGTTTCTCCAGTCGTTTGATGTACGTCTCCAGTGTTTCGCGGCGTGCACCCGGTCTTGCTGCAGACAGTGCATCTGCTGCACCAACCAGCATGGCAATGACCGAAGTTGCTTCGCAATCCCCGTGATGGGACGCGATACTGTTGATTACTACCGGATGTTCTTTGTATTTCTTCGCCAGCTCCACGCCGATTTCAACGTGTGATCCTTCCACTTCGTGATCCAGCGCTTTACCGATGTCATGCAGTAGACCTGCACGTCTTGCAAGTGTAATATCTTCTCCGAGTTCGCCAGCCATCAGTCCAGCCAGATAAGCGACCTCCATCGAATGTTTCAAGACGTTTTGACCGTAACTTGTACGGAACTTCAACCGGCCCAGTATTTTGATCAGATCCGGATGCAGACCATGTACACCCACTTCAAAGGTAGCTTGCTCACCATATTCACGGATGCGCTCGTCCACTTCTTTGCGGGATTTCTCCACCATCTCTTCAATGCGTGCCGGGTGAATGCGTCCGTCAGCCACCAATTTCTCGAGGGCAGTACGGGCAATCTCACGACGGATCGGGTCAAAGCCCGACAGAATAACTGCTTCTGGCGTATCATCGATAATAAGGTCAATCCCCGTAAGGGTTTCAAGTGCACGGATGTTACGTCCTTCACGACCGATAATCCGGCCTTTCATTTCTTCGTTAGGCAAAGTGACAACAGATACCGTTGTCTCTGCCACATGGTCAGCCGCACAACGCTGAATGGCAAGGGTAATAATTTCGCGGGATTTCTTGTCCGCTTCTTCCTTCGCCTGCTGTTCAATGTCCTTGATCATTTGAGCCGTCTCATGACGAACTTCCTGTTCTACGTTGGACAGTATGATACTGCGTGCATCTTCCATGGTGAGGTTGGATATACGCTCCAGCTCCGTCACCTGATTTTTGTAGATCATTTCGATCTGCTGCTGTGTCTCATCAATACGTTTCTCTTTGTTGGCCACTTGCTCTTCTTTACGTTCGAGTGATTCCATCTTTTTATCCAGCGACTCTTCTTTTTGCAACAATCGTCTTTCTTGTCGTTGAATTTCGTTCCGACGTTCACGAGTGTCTTTTTCAGCTTCGGCCCGAATGCGATGAATCTCATCCTTTGCTTCCAGCACCGTCTCTTTCTTCTGTGCTTCTGCCTCTTTCTTCGCGTTCTCAACGATCTGTACGGCAGCTTGTTCCGCACTGGAGATTTTAGCCTCTGCAAGAGATTTGCGAATAAAATATCCGACTCCGAACCCAATAACGAGCGCGGCCACAACGAGAACGATCGTGATTGCAATGTCCATACTGTTCACCTCCTCGTTGGTTCCTCCAAGGCACTCCTTGGGTCAATTTGCTGTTTTCAAACTTACATATGTTTGGGAATAACGATACCTACGGCGATCCCCCGCCGATTTTCATTTCAAGTGTACATGTTACCATGTACTATTCGCTGCCTTCAGCGAATCCATAATCATGAAGGGTAAATCCTAAGAAACCGAAACCGCTTTTTTGGAAGGAAAAAGGGTTGTCCATTTCTTACAGACTCATGTCCATTTTAGTATTTGACGAAAGAAATTGTCAAGAGAATGCAGTACACTGTGTAGTCTCTGCTAATCCCATGGTAACAACTCGTCATCTTCAGAATCTTCGACTTCATCTTCTTCAATTAAACAATTCACAACTTTACGTACCATATCCATAGGAAAACCGCGTCTCATCAAGAAGGGAAGCGTTTTGCGTTTCTTCTCTGCAACGTCCCCTTTGACTTGGTTCCACTTCTTTCGCCCTGCGGTCAAAGCTGTCTCAAACTCCACATCCGCATCCACACCTTCAAGCGCTTCAACGATGAGCTCATTAGCAATGCCCTTTTGACGCAGCTCTTGCCTTATCCACAGTTTTCCCTTCCTCTGCCCTGTCATACGCTGCCTTGTCCATTCCTTCGCAAACCCTTCATCGTCCACAAGCTTCTCCTGTTCAAGCCGATCCAGTACTTCTTCAATTAATGGTGCTGCAAACTCTTTCTGACGAAGTCGCTGGCTTAATTCATGCCTTGTACGCTGTTTGTGCTCTAAGTAACGCAATGCCTGAACATAGGTTTGCTGCCGCTCATCCGCTACTATAATCTCTTCGAGATCTTTCTTCACAAATGTGTTGCCCCGAGTCATTCGATATTTGATCATTACATCTTCCAGAACCGTAATCGAGTACATACCGAACGTGATCCGGTACCGAGCCTGCCTGCTTTTTGTTCGTTCTACCCGTGTAATCGTAAGTTCTTCGTTATCCGGGAATTGGGAGATCCCCCCTAATTCTGCTGTTTCGTACAAATCATCATCATGTTGATCCATTCAGGTCTCTCCCTCCTTTTTGTTCAACTCTTTATCTTTCTGATTTCCTATCTACTTAAAGAAAACTGCAGACCAAAATGCAAAAAGCCGGGAATCCAACCCGGCACCAGCTCACTCAATAAATGTGCTAACAGCCCCTGTCCAATGGACAGGAGCTGTTAGACAGCGCGAGAAACACGCGCCGTCTCCCCTAGCAGGATCGGTACAATTCACCCCAATCCGGGAAGTCCAGCAACACCTACTGGGGCCTCCCGGTCAGGAAGAATTACTCGTTAATCTCAAACAATTCTTGTTCTTCTGCTTCTTCTTTTTGTTGATCTTCGCTCGTTGGAGCTGGAACTACTGTCGTCAGATTGCTCGCTTCACGAATTTTTTGCTCGATCACTTGAGCGATCTCTTTATGTTCTTTCATAAACTGCTTCGCATTTTCACGACCTTGCCCCAGACGTTCGCCTTCGTAAGAATACCAAGCACCACTTTTATTAACGATATCGAGTTCTGTACCAATATCAATGATACTGCCCTCTCTCGAGATACCTTCACCATACATGATATCTACTTCTGCTTGTTTGAACGGTGGTGCAACTTTATTTTTGACAACCTTCACACGAGTACGGTTCCCGATGATGTCATTACCTGATTTAATACTCTCAATACGGCGAACATCCAAACGAACTGTAGAGTAGAATTTCAGGGCACGTCCACCAGGTGTTGTCTCAGGGTTACCAAACATTACGCCAACTTTTTCACGAAGCTGGTTGATAAAGATGGCAATGGTTTTGGATTTGCTGATTGCACCAGACAATTTACGCAAAGCCTGAGACATCAGACGTGCTTGCAAACCAACGTGGGAGTCCCCCATTTCGCCTTCGATCTCAGCTTTTGGTACCAAGGCAGCAACAGAGTCAACAACGATAATGTCAACAGCACCACTGCGCACAAGTGCTTCAGCAATTTCCAATGCTTGTTCGCCCGTATCCGGCTGGGACAAAAGCAATTCATCAATGTTAACACCCAGTTTACTAGCATATTGAGGGTCAAGAGCATGCTCGGCATCGATAAATGCAGCTTGTCCACCGACTCTTTGCACTTCAGCAATCGCATGCAATGCTACAGTAGTTTTACCTGAAGATTCAGGTCCATATATTTCAACAATCCGGCCTTTAGGCAAGCCGCCTGTTCCAAGTGCTATATCCAGAGCCAAGGATCCGCTGGGTATGATTTCCACTTGCATGTGAGTTGACTCACCCAGTTTCATGATAGATCCTTTACCAAATTGCTTCTCTATTTGACGGAGCGCCATATCAAGCGCGGCACGACGGTCTGACAATATGCTCACACCCTTTACTGTTTATAAGATAATGATACCTTGTTTTAACACGTTTGCCAAGCTTTTTTTCGAACATACATTCGTTTTTTTTATAAGGCCGAGGCGCCTCTTCCTGGGCAAAACTTGCAATGAGACAGAAAAAAGAACCGCAAACAAGGCTGAGTGCCCAATTCTACGGTTCTTCCGTCTGTTTTGATTATACTTGAATATCCCTGTAAAAGCAATTCAAGGTATACCTAGTCCATCGCGACAAGTTTGCGCCATAAGCGGTATAAAATAGCCTTGGTCGAACGGATGCGGACCGTCTCCCGATTACCGTTGATACGCAATTCGTGAATCTCCGTCTCTTTCCCCCGCTCAGCAAGAGCGATAAAAACCAGACCTGGTGGCTTACGCTCAGAGTAACCTGGACCTGCTACTCCTGTAACGGCCAGACCAAAGTCGGAATCACCGATCATGCGTACCTGCTCAGCCAATACTTTAGCAACTTCAGGGCTCACAGCCCCGGGAGCATCTTCACCCTCCAGATAGTCATGAGGAACATTCAGCAGCTTTTCCTTTATCTCGTTGGAATAACATACAATTCCGCCTTTGAGCATGGAAGCACTGCCAGGAACCGAAGTCAGGCTCTGCATAACAAGCCCTCCTGTACAGCTCTCAGCCGCGCTCAGGGTCAGACCCATATCAGCCATCATTGTTACAATTGTGTACTCTATAGGCACATCCTCGTTGGCGTAGAGGTGTTCAGGCAACCGTTCCCGAATGAGTACCTCCATGGCATCCAGCTTCTGTTTGGCCTCATTCTCACTCGGAGCCTTGGTGGACACCCGTACCGTTACCTCTCCCTCACTTGCATAAGGTGCAATCGTAGGGTCAGTTTGGTTATCAATCAGGTCAAGCAGACGGTCTTCCAATGCCGACTCACCGATCCCGGCAAATTTCAACATTTTCGAATAAATCGGCATTTCTTTCGTAAGAACATGTTGGAACAACCAAGGTTTGACCTCCTGCTCAAACATGGGAATCAGTTCTTTTGGTGGCCCAGGCATGACAATATAATGCTTCCCGTTATCCGAGATGGCATTACCTGCGGCAAGACCCGTTTCATTAGCCAGCGGGGTCCCTCCTTCAACCACGATGGCTTGACGCCGGTTATTCTCCGTCATCTCCACATTGCGATCCCTGAAGAAGCTTTCGATTTTATCCATTGCCATCCGATCAATATGTAGGCTGCGTCCCAACACAGCTGCTATGGCATCCTTGGTTAGATCATCCTGCGTTGGTCCGATACCGCCTGAGAACAAAATGACGTCAGCTCGCCCTTGAGCAATTCGAATGGCTTCACTGAGACGATTCAGATTGTCCCCTACCACCGTTTGAAAATAAACGTCAATCCCGATAGCAGCCAATTCACGGGATAAATATCTGGCATTCGTATTTACGATCTGTCCGAGCAGCAACTCTGTTCCGACTGCGATAATTTCTGCCTTCATTCAGCATCCTCCTGTACACAATGTGAGTGATCAAAGGGCAATAGGATGTTTTCCTATTGCCCTTTGCGCAAGCTGTCCTTCATAAATTACCCGTTTTACCTTAAACTTTTACGCTTTTGATAAATTAAGCAAATTTTTGTTTTTGATGAAATAATCAATGCCAGACCAAATCGTAATGATCGCTGCAGCCCAAACGGCTATAACATCAACATGTATCCCAGTATAAGAGAACGGGAAGTTGTTAAGCAGGAGCAAAACGATGGCTACAATCTGTATTACGGTTTTCAGTTTGCCCCAGTTGCTGGCCGCAACAACCGATCCATCCAGCAAAGCAATTTGGCGAAGGCCAGTCACCGCAAACTCCCGGCTGATAATGACGACAGCGATCCATGAGTCCAGCTTACCCATCTCAACAAGTGAAATGAGCACTGCAGTCACTAGTAGCTTGTCAGCCAGCGGGTCGAGCAGCTTGCCCAAATTGGTGACCATATTGTTTTTCCTTGCCAGGTATCCATCAATTCCATCCGTACTGGCTGCAATGATGAAAATAATGGCAGCAATTAGCTGATTATACGGAAGCGAAAAACTTCCAATCTGCATAGGCTCCGGATAAAATGGAAAGTCCACGAGCAGAAACACCATTAAAAAAGGGATTAAGCAAATTCGTGCAAGCGTAATCCGGTTGGGTAAATTCACAAGACGCCCTCCCTCTTATCCTCCAATACTTCAAACAATCATCCTAATCCCGTATCCATCATCCGGAAGGTGAACATGTAAAATGCACTGAGTACACCACTGATCTCATATGTAAAAACGCAAAAAATAAAGTCAACCGTTCAAACGCAAAATCGTTTAAAACGTTCCGGCGACCTCCAAAAGGTGTACTGCTTTTCACAAAGTCAGCAAAACGATGATGACTGGGCTTTATGCTTGATTGCTAGCAATGCACACTTAGTATAATATACGCCAATTCCAGTGTCAAAACACGTTTTTCACAACAAAATCGACGTAACAAACTTATTTGAAATTGGTATATTGCAAATCAAGAGGCAGATTGGCACCATTCAAAAGCTGCATAACGGCTTGCAAATCATTTTTACTCTTACCAGTTACCCGGAGCTGGTCCCCTTGAATCTGGCTCTTCACTTTCATTTTGGAATCACGAATCAGAATATTGATCTTTTTCGCGATATCCTGATCAATCCCCTGTTTAAAACTCAAACGCTGGCGCACGGTCCCGGATGAAGCTGGCTCCACTTTGCCATAGTCAATGTTTTTGAGCGGCAGATTCCGCTTCGCCATTTTGGATTGAAGTACATCAATAACAGCCTTAAGTTTGGTCTCATCATCGGATACAATTGTCAACGCATCCTTGTCCAGTTTCAAGCTACTTTTGCTGCCTTTAAAATCGTATCGTGTGCTGATTTCCTTTTCCGTCTGTGTAACGGCATTCGTTAATTCCTGCAAGTCCATTTTGGACACGATGTCGAACGAATTTTCTGAGCTCAATCTGGTCACCCTTTCAATTAATCATTGGTTCTGTGTAACATTATAGAGGATTCGCCCCGGAAAAGTCTAATTTTGAGGGGTAAACAAACGAAAAAGCATTTTTAGCCACCGCTTTTGCAGTAACCAAAAATGCTTTAACGCACAGCAATCTAATATCGGCTGCGGTTGGGCTGTCTGAACATGTCAAGCACACCCAAAACGACGTGTGCAAGTCCAAAGCCCAAAATTCCGTAACCCCAAGCGCTTGGAGTCAAATAATAACCCAGGAGGCTGACAATGATTCCTAAACCTGTGACGATCCAGCTGACTGTCATAGCCATCCACCTCGCTTTACCGAAAGTTAACTGCAATTGAAGACAACCTTATTGTCCCCCGCAGTTAATGCCCTTATTCGCCGCCTGTGGCAGAGCCTTCGGTTCCTGCATCGGTGCCTTCGACAGAGCTCGCATTCGTTCCGGTAGATGCGCCTGTGCTTTCATCTCCCAATTGGAGACGAATCCGGTTGGTGGCCTTGCCATCCGTTACAACTTGACCACCAACTTCAATGGTCGTAGCCGCAGCATATCCAGACTTAATGTACAAACCGGTACTATCCAGATCAAACGACATACTGTCCCCATCGGCTGTCATACCAAATTGCAGTTTTTCTCCGCTTGAATTTTCACCTTTATACACTTCCAGCCAGCTCTGACCTGAAGCATTAATGGTAACCTTAACCGGTTGACCTGCACTTCCGTTTACTTTGAAATTTGTAATATTACCGGATTTACCATCTTCAGCAACCGTTACAGTCCCAGCATTATCTGCAGGCTCTTGATCTTCGGTGTCATCCGGGGTTTGTTCGTCAGTCTGACCTTCGGTACCCTCACCAGTCACGTCAGTCCCCCCACCATTGCCGCCTGCTTCTCCTTCTGCCTGACCGGTTTCTTGTCCTGCAGATTCGTTATCCGGTGGAGTGGACGCTTGACCGTTGTCCGTCGTCTCATCCGGTTGATCATTTGGCGTTTGCTGACTATCTGTAATTTTGGTTTGATCGACGCCTTGTGTATCCGCATCATCTCTGTTCATGACCACATACACGTACAGCAAGGCAACAATCAGAATCGGAAATGTCCACATTAACGCTACTGACATCCATCGATTGCTGCGCTCTACAGGTCGACTCGAACGTTTTTGAATCACGGGCTCCATGGTTGCTTCCGTTTCCTCTGCCGGTACATCTTTCTTGTGTCCCTCCAGCAGCTCATCAGGGTTTAGTCCCACTGTCTCCGCATAGGTTTTAATGAAAGCTCGCACATAGAAGCTGCCAGGAAGCACCTTATAGTCCCCAGCCTCTATTGCTTCCAAGTACCTCTTGCGAATTTTAGTCATTTCCTGTACATCGTCGAGACTCATCCCTTTTTGCAGCCGGGCCTCTCTTAACTGCTGACCCAGTTCAGACATGCTATCTCCTCCTTATGTTTATCTTTTTCTCTTTGGTTGTTGCTATCTATTCCATGATTCCGTACGGAGCATTACAGTTCGTCGGTGTAACTGGCCGTAAACGTATCATAAATAATTTCCTCATTCGGATTGTTGCGAAGTTCAATAATGATATCAAAATCGTTATAGTCATATTCTGATTCCTGCACAAAAATATCAGGATGCTCAATGACCTTGGTACTCGGCATCGTCATAATGTCCTGCAACAGATTATAATGCCGTTCACTGGAACGGATCGTACTTACGATACCATCAATGATGAAGACGTTGTTTGGGTTCATTTCATCCTCGGAGAGTTGGCTCCTTATCGTTTGACGAAGCAAAGTAGAAGAAACAAACGTCCATCGTTTCATCGCACAGACGCTACCGGCGATAATGGATTCCGTTTTTCCGACACGAGGCATGCCTCGAAGGCCAATCACCTGATTGCCTTCCCTTTTAAATACTTCACCCAAAAAGTCCACGAGTAACCCAAGTTCGTCCCGTGTGAAACGAAAAGTTTTGCGATCGTCCGAGTCGCGGTCAATGTACCGGCCATGACGCACAGCCAAGATGTCGACCAATTTGGGTTGGCGCAGAGCGGAAACCGTAATGCTGTTCACTTTTGCAAGCATTTCACCCAGCAAACGAATCTTCTCATCGTCGTCGGATTCGAGCAGCATTCCTCTAGTTTTGCCTTCAACACCATTAATGGTCAATATATTTACTTCAAGCATCCCCAGCATGGAGGCAATGTCCCCCAACAAACCGGGTCTGTTCTTATGTATTTTATATTCCATATACCATTGTTTAGATTCCATTTAAACACCCCGTAATGCAATATTCCACATTGTTCGACAGCAACAGATCGTGCCCGAAGGACACCGAACTGAGACATCTTCTAAAAATGGGTCACGTTAATGATATATAAAAAGAAAATGAATTACAAGAACAGGTCTGTAATCATTAGAGAAAAGCCCCCTTGCGGGAGCTTTCCATCGGTGGATCTTATGCGTTTTGTTTGGCCAATTTGACCATCAGGCGCGCAATCGTACGACGCTCTTCGGCATCGCCGACATCCCATATTTCCTTCAATGCCCGGTTGGAATGGTTCGCTGGATCCACTTTCTCATCCAGAAAGTCACCAATCTCATACGCAAGTTTGTTGATGGTATCTTCACTCATCCCCATCTTCTCTGCTTGCTGTACGCGATCACCCAAGAACTTTTTCCATGTGTCAAAACTGCTGAGCACCGTTTTTTCTGTTGACATGATAAATCCTCCTTAGCTGTCGCATGAGATTTAAAATCAACAGTTGTAATATGTGCCTATCGAGCAATTAATATTCAGGATAAATTATCCACCGAGCCGTGACCCACCAAACTGCCATTCTTCAGGTAAGCCAGCCGCCATTCGGGCTAATGATCTGGCCATTGATATATCCGGATTCCGGTAGCGCGAGGAAATAAACCAGGGAGGAAATTTCATCAGGCTGCGCAAGTCTGCCGGCTGGAATTTCCTCCTCCAGCATTTTCAGTTCATCCTGATCCAGATGATTCAGCATGGAGGTCTGAACGGCTCCGGGGGCAACTGCATTTACAGTAACACCGGAAGGTGCCAGCTCTTTCGCAAGAGCTTTTGTAAAGGCATTTACGCCCCCTTTCGTGGTGGAGTACAGGACCTCACAAGATGCACCTGATAGCCCCCAGATGGAGGATACGTTAATGATTCGTCCGTATCGCTGTGAAATCATGTGAGGCATCATGATCTGAGTACACAGAAATGTGCCTTTCAAATTAATGGCCATCACTTCATCCCATATTTCATCAGTCACGTCGGACAACAACCCATAATGCGATATGCCTGCGTTATTTACCAGAATGTCAGGCAATAATCCATGAGACTCCAATTTTTCACGCATACGCTCAATTTGTTCCCGGCTGCGAAGATCTGCGGACACCGTCATGACTTTGCCGCTACCCTTTTCCATGCACCTTCTCGCCGCTTCGTTGGCTGCCTCATGGGATTTCATGTAGTGAATAACCACGTTCATACCCACCATTGCAAACCGTTCTGCAATAGCTGCTCCTATACCTCCGCTTGCTCCAGTAACCAGTACTGTCATGTCTCCAATCGGCTTCATTTGTCCGGTTCCCCTCTCCATATTACGGACTCACGACAAGCGATACAGCCAGTTGTTCCCAGCGAATATGCTCTTCCAGTCTGCGATTTACTTCTTCCAATGTGATTGATTCATATATGGGAATCATGTTGAAAAAATCACCGCCACGGAACTGCTCACGGGTAAATTCATGTGCAATATTCTCCGGTGAATTAAGCATGCGCAAATATCCCCCGATTTTCTTTTTGCGTGCACGCTCAAAGTCCGAAGCTTCGAATCCCTTTTTAACAATAGCATCGACCTCTTCCCGTATGCGGGCCAGCAATAGATCCGGGTCTTTCGTATCACCACCAACAACAGAGAATGCATACTGCGGTGAACTAATGTATTCATGTCCGAAGCTATCCGAGATGAGATCTTCATCATACAGTTTTTGAAATAGGGCCGTGCTAGCGCCAAACAGAAGATCCAGCATCAATTTGGTCGTCATATCACGCCGGAGCAGGTCTTCCCCCGAGAATCCAACATCCGTTTCCTTAAAGCCAAATAGACACTTGGGCAATGAAACCGCGAGCCGTGCTTCCCTCCTGGCCTCCACAACCCCAGCAGGCTCCTGTTCAAATATCCGTTTGATTTCACCTTGAGGCTCGTAGTTTTTCTCCTCCTGGTTCGAACGAACCATATCCATGACTTCTTGAGGTTCTACTCCACCTACAACAAATAAAAGCATATTGCTTGGATGATAAAACGTATTGTAACACGTATACAGCGTCTCTTTGGTTATCGTGCCGATCGATTCCACCGTTCCCGCAATATCGATATGGACTGGGTGTTTTTGGTACATTGCTTCAATCAATCCAAAATACACACGCCAGTCCGGATTATCGGCATACATATTAATTTCTTGTGCAATAATGCCTTTTTCCTTTTCCACATTCTGGTCCGTAAAATAAGGATTTTGCACAAAGTTGACTAATGTTTGTATATTTTCATTCACATGTTCTGTCGCAGAAAACAAATATACAGTTTGGTCGAAACTCGTAAATGCATTGGCAGATGCCCCATTGGATGCAAAAGTTGCAAAAATATCACCTGTCGGCTCCTCAAACATTTTATGTTCCAGAAAATGAGCGATACCGTCGGGAACCTGAACTTCTTCCTGACCTTTCACCTGAAAATGATTATCCACAGAGCCGAATTTGGTTGCAAACGTGGCAAAAGTTTTTTGGAATCCGGGTTTAGGCAATACATAGACATGAAGCCCATTATCCATGACTTCGTAATACAGCGTTTCCTGCAAATGTTCGTAATGTATGCTCTCCACCAGTTATTCCCCCTTCTCATCCCGCAAGAAGTAGATCGTGTCCAGACGGAATTGCTCTGCCGCCTCACGAACGTTTTCTTTGCTGATTTGCTCAACCTGAGCGAGCAGCTCGTCAGCGGTCCGCTCCTTACCCGATAACTGACGATTAAAGTCATACGCAATCATCTCAAAAGCCGAATCCTGCATTTCTTTGAGCAGATTGCGGATCATCGCTTTGGTCTGGGACATTTCCAGATCACTAATATTTCCATTTTTCATTTCATCTAACTGCTGCTTAATGATCGTCACGGCTTTTTCATAGTTGGGAATTTCAATTCCGGATTGAATCGTTGCGATGCCTTTATGTCCGTCATACCGGGAGGAAGCATAGTAGGCCAGACTCTCCTTTTCACGAACATTAACGAACAATTTGGAATGCGGATATCCTCCAAGAATGCCGTTGTACATTAATGCTGCTGCATACTGCGGGTCGCCATACGTAATGGACGTGCGGAGTCCCATATTCAGTTTACCTTGGTTAACATTTAGTCGTTCAACGACCGTCTCCACTTCTTTGTCACCACGGACAGCCTGGTTTGTCACATAGTTAGAGGAATGGGTACGATTTACATCGAAGTGTTTTTGAACTAGACTCTCCACTTCTTCCAGCGTCGTGTCGCCTACGACATACAGATCCATGCTGGCCTGCTGCAGCCACGTCTGATAAGCGGTCGTTAACACATCGGGTTCGATTCCCGGCAGATCCTGACGTTTCCCTAACGGATGCAAGCGGTACGGCTCATTTTTACACATTTCCTCGATACTGCGCTCTGCCGCATAACGCATTTTATCATTAACAACAGACTCCAGCTGTTTGCGGACGGTCTCACGTTCTGAATGCACATAGGCCTTTCTGAAATGCCCATCTTCCATGGCCGGCCGAGTAAGTACCTCCCCCAAAAATGCAAAGGAGCGGTCCAAAAGCTGCTCATCCCCGCCTACAAAGGAATCATTAATCGTGTCCATCCGGAACTGCACAATCTGATAGTCTCCACGCTTGTATACGTCAAAACCAAAACCAGCTCCATACAAATGCTCCAACTGTTCACGAAACTCCGTTGTTTCAGGATAAGACTGGGTTCCACGACGAAGCACAAATGGAGTAAGCGCTACTTTGGTGACCGTTTCTTCCTGCAGCGGGACTCCTGCATACAACGAGATGGCAAAAGTTTTGAAACGTTTAGTTGGTAATACATGGATACGAAACTCCTTTTGACTGCCCCGTTCAAATCCTGATGTATTCAAATGTCAAAACCCCTTTACGGCGTCATTTGTTAGGCAATATTTCAGTAACTCTCAAGTGCAACAACCATTTTAACCCATGCAAAAGGCAAGAAGCAACCGAAGACGCGTCTTCTGGTTGCTTCCAACATCATCACATACAAAAGATATGCTGACCGATTGTTTTCACCTGAGGACGGGTCCAGATCCATTTGGAAGTAGCCGTCTTGGGATTGAAGTAATACAGGCAGCCGCCAGATGGGTCCCAGCCATTCATTGCCTGCTCAACCGCTTTACGGGCCTGAGCATTGGGTTCCAGATAGATCTGCCCGTCAGCTACAGCAGTAAATGCACCGGGCTGGAAAATGACGCCGGATGGTGTATTTGGAAAACTCGGTGATTTAACGCGGTTCAATATGACTGCTGCTACAGCAACCTGACCTTCAAAGGGTTCTCCCCGGGATTCGCCATATACCGCATTGGCCATAATCTTAATTTCATTCTCCGATAAGCCCATGGAATTGGCGGAACCCATGTTGTCCTGCTCTTTGTTTGCATTATCGGTTTTGTCCGTACCCTGGCCTGACGATTCCTTGTGCAGTGGAGGCTCGGTTGGGGACCATTGTTTAGTTGCATTGTACAATCTCAGTTTAGTTTTAGCGCCAACCACGCCATCCGCTTTCATACCGAATTCAGATTGAAACCACTTTACGGATTTTAGTGTGCTGCTGCCAAAGTTACTATCGATTTTACCATTGTAAAAACCTAAGTACTTCAGTCTGCCTTGTAGCTCGTATACATCCTGCCCATAACTTCCATATTGTACGGTGTTGCTGCTGAAGGTGGGCAGCGATTTCTCTTCCACCTGGGAAGGATTTGGTTTGGATTCTTGGGTTGCCGAATGGTCAGGGAGCAAATAACGAATTCCCAATGCAGACATCAGCAAGATCGCAGTGAAAAGCCATATGTTCATTTTTCGCATCGACTGTGCTCTACCTTTCTCTTGTGGGATTAACAGAATCGCTAACGTTATTATGACAAGCCTGCTTGCTTCCTATGCACCAAATCATCCGATCATTGGACAACATGGCAAAACCTCAACGACCATCAACAACAAAAAAGCCCCCAACTTATTGTCAGGGGCTTGCATTAGATACAATCCTTAGTGCTACTTAAGAACTTATTTTGTTTTGTTGATATTGTTCCAGCGAAATTAGAACCTCCCTAGGCTTACTGCCCTCATACGGGCCAATAACGCCACGAGCCTCCATTGAGTCGATCAAACGTGCAGCGCGAGTATAACCCACACGCATGCGCCGCTGAAGCAAGGATACGGAAGCTTGCTTCGCTTCCAATATAATTTGTACAGCCTGCTCGTACAGTTCATCCTGTACTTCATCTGCCGCTTGAACGGAGTCATCGACTTCAGGAACAAGTGATTCATCGTACTGGGCTTCGCCTTGTCCACGCACATAATTAACAATATTCTCAACTTCTTCATCACTCATGAAGGCTCCCTGCACCCGTACAGGCTTGGAAGCGCCCATTGGCATAAACAGCATATCGCCGCGACCCAGCAGTTTCTCGGCTCCACCCATATCTAGGATCGTCCGGGAGTCCACCTGTGATGACACACCGAATGCGATCCGGGAAGGGATATTGGCTTTGATGACACCTGTAATGACATCTACGGAAGGCCGCTGCGTGGCGATGATGAGATGGATTCCGGCTGCACGCGCCATTTGCGCAAGACGGGCAATGGCATCTTCCACATCCCCGGCTGCAACCATCATCAGATCCGCAAGCTCGTCCACAATAACAACGATGTATGGCAACACGGCTGCCGGGTTATCCTTCATCAGGTTGTTGTAACCTTCGACGTTCCGTGTACCCGATTTGGAGAACAGCTCATACCTTTTCTCCATCTCGACCACAATCTTTTTGAGGGCCAGCGAAGCTCTCTTGGGATCCGTAACTACCGGAGCCATCAGATGAGGAATGCCATTGTATACATTAAGCTCAACCATTTTCGGGTCGACCATCAAAAATTTAACTTCATCCGGTTTCGCTTTGTACAGAATACTTGTGATAATCCCGTTAATACATACCGATTTACCAGAACCCGTAGCACCTGCAACAAGCAAATGGGGCATACGAGCAAGGTTGCCGATGATGGTCTGACCAGAAATATCCCGTCCAAATGCAATAGTCACTTTGGATTCTGCATCCTGAAACGTGGATGTTTCCATAACCTCACGCATCGTTACAACGGAAACTTCACCGTTAGGCACTTCAATACCGATCGCTGATTTACCCGGAATCGGTGCTTCCATCCGAATATCCTTGGCCGCTAATGCCAGTGCAATATCATCAGTCAAACTTACAATTCGGCTAACTTTTACACCTATGTCCGGCTGAATCTCATAACGCGTAACTGCTGGTCCTCTAACAACTTCAAGCACTTTCGCCCGCACACCGAAGCTTTCCAATGTGGCTTCAAGCTTCCGGGCAGTTTGCATATAATCTTTTTGATCCCCACCCTTACCGCCGTTATTAGGCTTAGCAAGCAGGCGGAACGAAGGGAGTTTATATGGCTTCGGAGGTGGTGGAGGCGGTTTAACAGGCTCCATCTCCTGCCCCTCAACACTTTCACCTTCCATCACCGAAGATGAATTATTTAACCCACCAGGTTGTCCTTCCGGGATGTTCTCCATCTCACTCAGGTCATCAGCACCTGCCTCGTTAACAGACCAATCCGCTCCATCTACCAGTTCATCACTAATTTTGATCGGAATGTCGTCTTCCTGGCTGGAATCTGAAATGTCCTCAGGAAACGGATACGCATCGTCCAAATCGTCATCCTTCACATGATCCTCGGATCTGACGTGTTCGAAGAAATCACGAATAATCGGAGCTGAACTGGTTTTCGGTGCAGCCGTCCTTCCAGCAGAGGCTGGAACATCTGAGCCAAATGATGGCTCTTCATTCCATGATTCTGCAAAATGATCCGGCTCAGCGCGATATAACACTTGCTCTGCTGCCGTTGGCTGCTCCTGCTCCATCTCCATCTCTCGGTCTGATTTGGTTGTCTCCCGATCCGCACCCCACTTACCAAACAATTGAAAGAAGATGGGTGCTTTCCGCTTGGG
This sequence comes from Paenibacillus sp. PvP094, assembly GCF_040546835.1. Classification (NCBI taxonomy): domain Bacteria; kingdom Bacillati; phylum Bacillota; class Bacilli; order Caryophanales; family Paenibacillaceae; genus Paenibacillus; species Paenibacillus sp. PvP094. Next base: position 6,202,386 of record NZ_JBEPOM010000001.1, read on the forward strand.
AAGATGCATCTCTTCCAAATCATCCTCTTCATCTTCTTCGATATCCGCCGGAATAGGAACCACTTTACGTGCTGCCCCACCTTTTTTTCCCGAGGATGTTGCAGCAGATCGTGCTGATGGTCTGGACTCCAGCTTTTTGTAGATCGTACTGCCGGCATCCCATACCTTGGTTCTGAATATACGCACCAGATCGACATAGGAGAGGTTCGTGATCAGCATGAAACTGATAATAAACATCACAATCATGATCAAACGCGCGCCCAGACTGCCGAACAGCCACAGGAACAGAGCAAACTGAGCAGCACCAATGTAGCCGCCACTTATGTCCTTATTCAACATGGAATCACGTTCACCTGGGGCAGGCTGAAGCAGTTCGGTCTGCATATCATTATGTACTTGTGTAATAACCGCTCCAGGCTCGAGAGCACCCACAGGGATAAGCTTCTGATGCATTGCAGATACGGTACTCATCAAGGTTAACGCAAACACCAGAAGAACAAGCCCGGTCTTGCGAGTAGTCCAACCGCTTGGCCACTTTCGGTGAATCATAACCATCAATCCGTAGTAGATCCCAACCAGCGGAATGGCAAAATAGAACTTCCCTAGCATTAATCCGAACATTTTGGATAGTGAACGTCCTACCGTTGCTTCTCCGGATAGAGCGATAACCGCCAGAGTAATGAGCACAATACCATAGATTTCATATTTTAAAACGCCGCTGAACGCAGCGCCTTTTTTCTTCTTCTTTTTTCTTCTGGCCAAAATCAGGTCACCCCCAGAAGAATATTATACCATACAAATATAATCCGTACATATGTTCTTTTCTTGCCCTATTTGTCTTTTTTCGTCATGTTATGTTGGTCCTGCGTTACCTGAAAGAGGAACTTTGGAGCCAGGCATATTGGCAGGATCAAGGTACGCTTCTAGCGGGCAGTCAAGCAAACGCACGATAACAGCTTCGCTCTCACTAACCGGTCTGATCTGCATCAATAAACCGTTGATTTTGACTTCACGCGTATCCTCCCCTTCATTCCACATCCCCGACCAGAGATGCTCCGGCGGCATTACAGTATACATGGTCATTGTGTAAGCCCTCCTGCCTGCAGGGTCTGTCTCTTGTCTCCCATAAGTTTGTTCAGTTGGGCAATGGCTTGTCCAATACCTCCAACCGCATCCATTAATCCGTATTTGACTGCATCAGCACTCCCTACGGCAGTACCGATATCCCGGTTTAATTCCCCTGTCTTAAACATAAGTTCTTTGAACATGTCCTCCGAAATATTCGAATGCGTGGTAACAAAGCGAACAACTCGTTCCTGCATTTTCTCCATATATTCAAATGTTTGAGGAACCCCAATGACTAGTCCGTTCATCCGGATGGGATGGATCGTCATTGTTGCACTTCCGGCAATCAATGAATAGGTGGAAGCTACTGCGATTGGAACCCCAATGCTGTGTCCTCCCCCTATAACAACGGTAACGGTAGGCTTGCTCAGAGAAGCAATCATCTCGGCAATGGCCAACCCTGCCTCCACGTCTCCTCCCACGGTGTTCAGAATGATCAGGATGCCTTCAATCCGGGGATTCTGTTCAGCAGCAACCAATTGCGGGATAATATGCTCGTACTTCGTGGTTTTGTTTTGCGGAGGCAAAATCAAGTGACCTTCGACCTGTCCAATAATCGTCATACAGAAAATATTGGACTCTCCTGCAGGTGACTGAGTCTGTCCGAACTGCTGGATGGCCTCTGTAACGGGAGCCAATCCTTTGTCATCTTGTGCTGGCATGCCTGGTGTCTCTGTCTCGGGTTGATTCGACTTGGATGTCTGTTTGCCATTTATATACTCACTCATTAGATTAATCCCCTTCCCCATAACCATTTTAATGTATTCCTTAGTATGGGGAATTTTCCAGTCTACTTATACCCAATGAGTTGCCAAAAATCCCTCACATCCTCCATGAATCCAATCTGTAAAAAACAAAAAAAGCCCCTGATCTACGAGGAACCGTCCAATATTACTCGTAGTTCAGGGGCGACTGTGTGCCTGAATATATGATTTTAATGTATTTTAAACTTCCATGATAATTGGCAAAATCATCGGTCTGCGACGAGTTTGCTCATACAGGAAGCGTCCCAGTGCGTCTTTTACATTCGTTTTGAGTGAAGCCCATTCGTTTACGTTCTCACTCATCAACTTTTGCAGAGTGCTGCTGACAATACGGTTGGCTTCATCAAGCAATCCTTCGGATTCCCGTACGTATACAAATCCACGGGAGATGATATCCGGACCGGATACAATTTTACCATCCTGTTTGCTCAGAGTAACTACAACGACAAGAATACCATCTTGGGATAACAGTTTGCGATCACGCAATACGATGTTACCTACATCGCCTACACCCAATCCGTCGATCAGTACGTTGCCTGCAGTAACTTTACCAGCCTTGCGTGCTGCTCCGCCTTGAATCTCAACCACTTCACCAATATCTGTGATGAAGATGTTATCAGGGTCGATACCTACAGATTCAGCAAGAACGGCGTGGCGGCGCTGCATACGGAACTCCCCGTGAATTGGCAGGAAGAATTTAGGTTTCATCAGGTTAAGCATCAGCTTGAGCTCTTCCTGGCTACCGTGTCCGGATACGTGTACACCGCTGTTCGCACCACTGTAATGCACATTAGCTCCGAGACGGAACAGTTCATCAATGGTACGGCCCACATACTTCTCATTACCTGGTACCGGTGTTGCTGCGATAATAACTGTGTCTCCAGGAAGAATGTCTACTTTACGATGAGTAGAACGAGCCATCCGAGTCAATGCAGACATTGGCTCGCCTTGACTTCCTGTGCAGAGAATAACAACACGGTCAGCAGCCATTTTACCTACTTCTTCAGGTTCAATGATCATGCCGTCCGGAATATCCAGATAGCCCAGATCCGAAGCAATACCTACAACATTCACCATGCTGCGTCCAATGACAGCCACTTTGCGGCCAGTCACTTCTGCTGCATTAATGACCTGTTGAATCCGGTGTACGTTGGAAGCAAAGGTAGCAACAACAACGCGCTGGCTCGCTTTACGGAAGATATCTTCCAGAACGATCCCAACATTTTTCTCGGAAGGCGTAAAGCCTGGTTTCTCGGCATTGGTACTGTCAGACAAAAGAGCAAGTACGCCATTCGTACCGATCTGTGCCATACGTTGAAGATCCGCATATTGACCATTGACTGGTGTGTGGTCGAATTTGAAGTCACCTGTGTGAACTACAGCACCTTCTGGTGTTTCAACACATACACCAACGGAATCCGGAATACTATGGTTAGTAGCAAAGAAAGTTGCTTTCAATACCGATCCAAGTTGGATCTCGGAATCAGCATCAATCAGAATGCGTTTTGTTTCACCCAGCAAATTGGCTTCTTTCAGTTTGTTTTCCACCAGTCCGAGTGTAAGCTTGGTTCCGTATACAGGAACGTTAAGGTGTTTCAGAACATACGGCAATCCACCGATATGATCTTCGTGACCGTGAGTCAAAATGATACCTCTTACTTTGTCACGGTTCTCAGTCAAGTACGAAATGTCAGGAATGACAATGTCAATTCCAAGCATATCTTCTTCAGGGAATTTAAGGCCAGCATCTACGACTACAATGTCGTTAGCGTATTGGATGACATACATATTTTTACCAATCTCGCCTACGCCGCCCAGTGCAAAAATCATCAGTTTATCGTTATTATTTTTCTTAGACAAATGAATCTGAACCTCCTATGGTAGTTGGACGTCGTACCTTATTATTTTATTTATTGTAAGTTAAAAAAGTAATCTCCACATGACAAACCAATAGATAGGCATGTATGCAAAAGAACACCTTTATTCACGATATTTGGAAGAAGTTCTTCGAAGTAATTCCCCTTCACCAACAAGTTGGATTTGAAATGATTCCTTCTTAGCCGTTCCTTCCCTTTTCACCGCAAAGCCACATCTCGAAACGATGTCGCTTTCAATTTCAAAAAAATACCGCACCCAGTCACTTGACATCATTATACATGATTAAAAACAAAAAAAACAAGTCACTCTGTCGTTGAGCCCTAGGTTTCCCTTTATCAGCAAGGTTGAAACAACCCAAAAAAGCGAAAAAAGAACCGCTTCTTCTTTCGCAGAAGAGCGGTTCCTGTCTGTTTAAAATAGGTTACCACGATTAATAATTTCAAGACATGTGCCTTCTATTCATTAAACAAGGCACGGATAAAGCCCTGCTCGTCTTCGGTTGGAGCAATGAGCGGTAGACGTACAGAACCCACATTCATCCCACGTAACGTCAGTGCATATTTCACTGCAACCGGGTTCGGCAAAGGCTGAGGACACTCAAACAAACCTTTGAACACCGGGAAAAGCTGCTGATGCAACTTCGTTGCCTTTTGAGTGTCTCCGGCGACAAAGGAATCAATCATCTGCTTCATCTCTGAACCAACCACATGGCTCGCGACGCTTACAATGCCGTATGCCCCTACCGTGATCGCTGGTAAGCCTGACGCATCGTCTCCCGTATATACTTTAAAGTGATCGGGTGCACCTGCAGCGACGAGTGTCACATGCTCCAAAGAAGCACATTCTTTCGTAGCCACGATATTCGGTATCTGAGCCAGGCGAAGCGTTGTGGCCGCAGACAAGCAGGCTGAGGTACGTCCTGGTACGTTATATAGCATCACAGGCAGTTTGGTTGAGCTCGCGATGGCTTCAAAATGTTGGAACATGCCTTCCTGGCTTGGTTTGTTGTAATAAGGAACGACCAAAAGGACCCCATCCACGCCGACACGTTCAGCTTCTTGAGTCAGATGGATCGAATGGGCAGTATTGTTAGACCCTGTTCCGGCAATGATTTTGCATCTTCCTGCAGCATGCTTTACTGCAAACTCAAAAAGCTGCACCTTCTCACTGTCGCTAAGTGTAGGAGATTCACCGGTCGTACCGGACACCACAAGTGCTTCAGATTTTTGATCTGCAATTAAATAGTCTATAAGCCTTGCAGTTTCCTCCCAATGAATCTCCCCCTGTTCGTTGAACGGAGTGACCATTGCTGTAATCAATCTTCCAAAGTCCAATTCGATTTCCTCCTTCAAAACAGGTCTGGCTCCGATCGCTTCTAATTACAGATGAAGTTCGAATGAGGTATGAAGCGCCCTCAGGGCCTGAACCATATCTTCTTTTTTTACAAGTACCCAGATGGTTGTGTTCGAATCTGCCGATTGCAAAATCTGAATGTCAGCCAGTGTTAACGATTCAACGATTCTTGCCATGATGCCAGGCACACCGTTAATTCCACCGCCGATCACCGAAACTTTGGCACAGCCGGACAGACTTTGAGGTTTAAGACCAATCTCTTGCAATACTTGAATTGCTTTTTCAGAGTCACTGTCAAATACCGTATAGACGACTCCTGAAGGGGTAACATTAATAAAATCAACACTAATCGAATTTTCAGCCATTGTTTTGAAGACTTTCAGCTGCAGCCGATCTGCGCCTCCAGGTACATCTACTGTGATTTGGGTAACATTGCTAACGTAAGCAATCCCCGTCACATAACGATCTACTATGCCTGTCTGCACATCCTGGAAGCCTTCCGGATGGGTAACAAGGGTTCCTTCGCTGTCTGCAAAAGTGGAACGCACGCGTACAGGAATTTGCGATTGCATTGCAATTTCAACTGCTCGGGGGTGAATAACCTTGGCCCCATGATGTGCCATATTACAGATCTCCGCATAACTCACCACAGTTAACGGACGTGCATCCTCTACAATTCGCGGATCGGCAGTCAGAATGCCGTTTACATCCGTATAGATATCCACCATCTCTGCATGAAGAGCAGCCCCAAGTGCCGTCGCTGATGTATCACTACCCCCACGGCCTAAAGTGGTAAAGTCCCCGCTCTCTGTCTGCCCTTGGAAACCAGTAACAATAACAACACGATTTTTTTGAAGCTCCTCCAGCACACGAACAGGACGGACATCCAAAATCCGGGCATTCCCGAAATTGTCGTCCGTCACAAAGCCTGCCTGCGCACCAGTTAGTACAGTTGTGGGAATGTTTTCATGTTCCAGAAGACTGCTGAGCGTTGTAGCTGATATGATTTCACCGCAGCACAACAATAAATCTTTTTCACGTGCAGACAGCGAATTACCATTTTGTGCAGCCCAGTCGAGCAGTGTATCTGTAGCATAAGGTTCACCCCGGCGGCCCATAGCGGACACAACAATGACAAGACTAAGTCCTGCCTCAAGTTCACGTTTAATATGACGGAGCACGTGCTCTCTCGCCTGAACTGTAGAGAGTGACGTGCCTCCAAATTTCTGTACCATGATACGCATCTTAATTCCTCCATTTGTGTACGCAAGAAGACTGGACACGGTCAAATCAACAAATGGATCAACCCAGGGAGCGTTCCGATGCAATAAATTCAGCAATGATTACGACATTATATGCCGTTTTTCCTCTGTAGATTGCTCAAAGCAATTCACAAACTGAAGCTCGGTTGTCACCGATCACGACATGCATATCTTCATGAACGCATCCCGCTTGCGATCATTTCATTGCAAGCAGGAATGCCCTTCAACGACAGGAACGCGTACACAGAAAGCTGTTAAACTTCCGACATATCGTCCCCCATGATTTTCTTTGTCTACCCTAACCAAGTTCAATTCTTCATGCGTATAACCGTTATCCTGGAACTTCTCCACTGTGAAATCAAACCCGTAAGCATTCGTTAAACTTGGTTAATAAACGATTAAGCCTGTGCAGAACGTTCCACAATCATTGGCTGTAACTGTTTACCTTCCAGAGCACTCCAGCATGCCTCTGGAATAAGTTCCATTTTTGCTACTAACGAGTTTGGTTTCTTCACCGGATCATCCTGCCCGAACGGTACAAAGTACATATATTTTGCCACAAGTAGTTTGGCGATGTTCGCGGCATTCAGTCCCAGACCATCATTTGTGGAGATGGCAAGCACTACCGGACGCTGATTCCGCATCTGGGCTTTGGCTGCCATCAGCACAGGGCTATCGGTCATCGCATTAGCCAGCTTACTGGTAGTGTTCCCTGTGCAGGGAGCAATCACGAGCACATCAAGCAATTTGGCTGGCCCGAGCGGTTCCGCCTCAACAATTGTAGAAATGATATCATTACCGGTTATATCTTTCAACTGTTTTTGCCAGTTCTGAGCCGTACCAAAGCGTGTATCCGTTGTTAATACCGAATTGGAAATAATCGGAATAACATTTGCGCCCTCAGTCACAAACCGGCTAATTACCGGCATAACCTCTTCAAACGTACAATGAGAACCTGTAATCGCATAACCTACCGTTTTACCCTTCCAGTTCATAGTTCAACCTCCCGTGCGTTTTGTTCTTCCAAAAGCAAACGGATCAACACGTCGGCAATAATGCCGCCAGCCGTTTTGGGAGCAACAATGCCGGGGAGGCCTGGCGCTAGAAGCGCCTTAATGCCGCGTTTTTCAGCATATCTGAAATCGCAGCCGCCAGGAGCGGATGCGAGGTCAATAATGACTGCTTTTTGCGGCATTCTGGACAGGATTTGTGCTGTGATTATCATAGTCGGTATCGTATTAAAAAGCAAGTCAACTGCCCCGGTTTGAGCGGCCAAATCCGTTGTCATGAAAGGCTTCCAGCCCATGATGTTAGCACGAGCTGCATCTTCTTCCCGCCTGATTCCCACCCGTACATTTGCCCCTAGACCCTGGAGCGTTTTCGCCATTGTGAATCCTGTTCGGCCGAGCCCAAGCACAATACATTCCGACCCGTGGATCGTGAAGTCCGTCTCCCGAATCGCCATAGCGACCGCTCCCTCAGCTGTCGGTATCGAGTTGTAGAGCGCAATATCGTCACGATCCAATACCTCAATAAGCCGCAAGCCGTTATCCACGCACAACTCACGCAAAAATGGCTTTGCCATTCCTGTGAAAACAATACAATGCTCTGGCAATGCCGCTATCTGTTCTTTTTTGAGGAAAATCGGCAAGTCACTGAATGAGGTGCTCACTTTCCCCTGATCATCACATCCAACCACGGGCAGCACCAGCACATCCGCAGATGCCAACACCTCATCCTCCAGCTCATGATGTTCGATCCCCGGAATAGAACGCTCCAGCTTGTCGAAACCGACCACACTCACTGTGGCATCCAGCTCTGCGCATTTTTGAATGACTTCAAGCTGCCGCGCATCTCCGCCCAGGACTACTATCCGGACTCCGGTCAGCATCGGGACGTCACTCCTTTCACCACATGTATGCCTTATCGTATGCAGGGGCCCACAGGGGGGTGAAAACATTTCCTATCTCTTCACCAAACAAAAAAGGCCTTCCCGCATGGGAAGGCCCTTCATCATTAGTAGCATTTATTATTTTCCGGTATGACCGAATCCACCTTCGCCGCGAACCGTTTCCGAAAGCTCGCTCACTTCGGTTAGTTCAACAGCAGGCACAGTCTGAAACACGATCTGGGCAATGCGTTCACCCCGTACAATCGTGAATGGCTCCTGGCCCAGATTAATCAAAAGCACTTTAACCTCACCCCGGTAATCCGCATCAATGGTACCCGGTGTGTTTAAACAGGTAATGCCGTGTTTGAACGCCAGGCCACTGCGTGGGCGAATCTGTGCTTCAAGGCCCGCAGGCATAGCCATAGCCAGACCTGTCGGAATCAGCGTGCGCTGTCCCGGCTGCAATACAACGTCCTCCTGAAGCGCAGCAACTACATCAAAGCCTGATGCAAGCTCCGACATTTTTTGTGGCAGTTTAATATCTTCATTGCCCGGCAACTTTTGAATTTGAACGTAATGCAACAAAATCATCCCTTCTTAATCCAGCAATGGTGCGATCAGAGGCACCGACCATAGCAAGCGCAAACGGCTCCGCGAACATCAGGTCAAGTACAGCATCGATATCTTCCATCGTTACTTGTTCAATTTTGGCGATCATTTCATCCAGCGTATGGTGTCTGCCCAGCATCAGTTCGTTTTTACCCAAACGATTCATCCGGCTTCCCGTGCTTTCCAAACTGAGAATCAGACTTCCCTTCAGCTGTTCTTTTCCTTTGCGCAGCTCATCTTCCGTCAGACCGTTAACTGCAAGATCCTGCAGAACCTCTTTGGTCAGGTCCAACACTTCTTTCGTTTGTTTTGGTGCAGTACCAGCATATATCGTGAACAGACCGCTGTCCGCATGAGAACTGTGATAGGAATATACGGAGTATGCCAGTCCGCGTTTTTCACGAATTTCCTGGAACAGTCTGGAGCTCATGCCGCCACCAATAGCATTGTTCAATACAACCATGGCAAACTGCAGTGGGTCTCCAATTTTGCAGCCCGGGAACGAAATACAGATGTGATTCTGTTCGGTTTTCTTCTTGTGAAAGAGCTGCCCGCTCTGGAATTTAGGAACGGTGATCTGTTCTGCCGCACCATGAACGTCAAATGATCCAAAGTGTTTTTCCATCAACTCAATTACACTGTCATCAATATTACCTGCAATACTAATAACTGTGTTCTCAATGGTGTAGTGCTCTTTCATATAAGCACGCAGATCGTTCGAACCCATCGCTTTGAGTCGTTCCTCCGTACCCAAAATCGGGTAAGCCAGTGGATGCTCTCCATATGCAGCCGTAGCCATCAGATCATGTACCATATCATCCGGGGTATCCTCGTACATTGAAATCTCTTCCAGGATGACATTTTTCTCCTTGATGAGCTCGCCATCATCCATTTTGGAACGAAAAAACATGTCAGACAATACATCTACAGCGATAGGCAGATGTTCATCCAGTACTTTAGCATAATAACACGTGTATTCTTTTGAAGTGAACGCGTTCACGTTACCGCCGATAGCATCAAACTGTTCCGCAATTGCCTTGGCATCGTAACGATCCGTTCCCTTGAACAACATGTGCTCAATAAAATGTGATACTCCATTGTTAACAGGCTGCTCGTTGCGTGATCCTGTCTTGACCCATATACCAAAAGACACGGAACGACAGGTCGGAATCTGTTCCATGACTACCCTGAGGCCATTGCCCAGCTGAATTTTTTTCACGGTTGGCCCTCCTACATCTCTATAATTGCCCTGATCTCCAAAAACGAAATCGACATTTGGTTCCAACTGTTTGATATTAACAAAAAAACGCCGCTCACTCAACCGCTGGAGCTTTTATGCGTTCCGAAGATAACGTCTCACTCACTGTACCAAGAACGAGGCCTTTCGCACGAATCGACTCAATCATGCCTTTCAGCGCTCCTGAAGAGGATGCAGTGGGATGCATCAAAATTAACGTACCCGCTTCCACTTTTGCCCCAATTTTATTTACAATGGAAGCTGAACTTGGCTTTCTCCAATCGACGGTGTCCAGTGTCCAGAGGACCGTTTGCAACCCCATGCTTGAGGCAATGTCTACGGTTTTCTGATTAAAGTCACCTGACGGGGGAGCAAACCAGCGGTTTTCCACCCCTAGCGTCTCTTTGAGCAGATCCTCTGTCTTGCTAATCTCAAGTCTGGCCCGTTCTGCGCTCAATCGACTCATGTTCGGATGAGAGTACGCATGGTTGGACAGTTCATGACCTCGTTTCTGAATCTCTTTGGCGAGCTCGGCATTTTTCTTTAACCAGCTTCCATCCAGAAAAAAGGTCGCCTTCACCTTCTCAGCATCGAGTGTGTCAAGCATCGGGATAATATACTCATTTCCCCAAGCCACATTAATCATAAACGAGACCATCGGCTTTGCCGGATTTCCCCGGTATACCGGGTGAGCCCCAAGATCCTTGAGCTGGATTTCTGGTTCAACCTGACGATAAACATAAGAAATTTTGGTATTGAGGTTACCACCCAGTGCCTTGCGATACGTGGCTTCCACATCAATCTCCAAGCCGTTATATCCCGGTATTGCCTTCCATACCCTGTCCACTTTGGCGTTGACCGGGGCTACTTTTGTTTCGGCCGCTTTATCACGGATCGCCGACAACAGGGCATCCTCTCCAGTCGCCTCTTGAAACATATCAAAAGCATTTTGTGTCCCCGGGCCATCCCGAATCTCCGTAATGTATGTACGTACACTGCCTACTTGTCCGACCAGTATGACAGCCGCCACACCCGCCAGAACTGCAACCAGCTTTTTGGATTGGTTTTTCACAGTTCCATCCTCCCGCCGTCTTTGTCCCCATCATATGAGGACAAGGGCAAGAATATGAACAAATTCAGGCAGTCTTTTGAAACCCATTAACGTTTCCGATTTTAGGCGTTAAAAAAAGAGCCAGAAATCACATTCTGTCTCTTCATTCAATGGATCTGTAAAAATTAAGGCAGAGCTTAGGACTGCGCCGGAGCTTCAGCCGTCAATACTGCTTTGCGGGACAAGTTGATGCGACCTTGTTGGTCAATTTCCGTTACTTTAACGGTAATGGAATCACCTACGGCTACAACATCTTCTACTTTGGCAACACGCTCTGTTGACAGTTGTGAGATGTGAACCAGACCCTCTTTGTTCGGCAGAACTTCGACAAATGCACCGAATTTCTCAACACGTTTTACTTTGCCGACATAAATCTCGCCGACCAGCACTTCACGTACGATTCCTTCGATAATCGATTTTGCCTTATCGTTCATGTCCTGGTTGGAAGAAGCGATAAATACGCGTCCATCCTGTTCAATATCAATTTTAACACCAGTTTCCTCGATGATTTTATTGATAATTTTACCACCAGCACCGATAACATCACGGATTTTATCCGGATTAATATGCATAGTCGTAATTTTAGGCGCATATTGAGACAGCTGCTCACGCGGTGTTTTCATTACTTCGGTCATTTTGCCCAGGATATGCATACGGCCTTCTTTGGCTTGAGCCAAAGCTTCGGACAAAATTTGACGATCAATACCATCAATTTTAATATCCATTTGGATCGCTGTTACACCTTCAGGTGTTCCTGCCACTTTGAAGTCCATGTCACCCAGGTGATCTTCCATACCTTGAATATCACTAAGAATGGACACATGCTCTCCATCTTTGATCAGACCCATAGCTACCCCTGCAACCGGAGCTTTAATTGGTACACCAGCATCCATCATCGCAAGCGTACTTGCGCAGATACTTGCTTGTGAAGTTGATCCGTTTGATTCCAGTACTTCTGATACCAGACGAATTGTGTACGGGAAGTCCGTCTCCGAAGGAATAACTTTAGCAAGAGCACGTTCACCCAATGCACCATGTCCAATCTCACGACGGCCTGGAGCACGCAATGGACGAGCTTCACCCACGCTGAATGGCGGGAAGTTGTAATGATGCATGAAGCGTTTGGTTTCTTCCAAGCTGATTCCGTCCAAAATCTGAACATCACCCAATGCACCCAACGTACAAATGCTAAGTGCTTGTGTTTGACCACGTGTGAACAAACCGGAACCATGTGTACGCGGCAGCAATGATGTATCACACTCAATTGGACGAATCTCAGCAAGTCCACGTCCGTCCGGACGAACCTTATCATGTGTGATCAAGCGGCGCACTTCTTCTTTGACGATGTCGTGCAGCACTTCTTTCACGTCTTTGAGCAGTTCAGGAGTCTCGATGTATTGCTCTTCAAAATGAGCAACAGTTTCGTCATTCACTGCATCAATCGCATCTTGACGAGCATGCTTCTCAGCGATTTTAACTGCTTCTACCAAGCGAGCACTCGCATATTCACGTACAGCACTGTTCACTTCAGCATTTACAGCGTGCAGTTTTACAGCCATTTTTTCTTTGCCGGCCACTTGAACCAGTTCTTCAATGACAGCCACAATGTTCTTGATTTCATCATGTCCGAACATGATGGCTTCAAGCATGACTTCTTCCGGAACTTCGTTTGCTTCTGCCTCTACCATCATGATGGCATCTTTGGTTCCAGCAACAACGAGTTCAATTTCACTGACTTCAAGCTGTGCAATGGTTGGGTTGATAATGAATTCGCCATCAATACGTCCAACTTTTACGCCACCGATTGGCCCGTTGAATGGTACGTCCGAAATGCTCAGTGCAGCCGATGTACCGATCATGGCAGCAATCTGTGGTTCACAGTCCTGATCAACACTCATAACGATGTTAAGAACTTGTACATCATTACGGAAACCTTCAGGGAACAATGGACGAATTGGACGGTCTGTCAGACGACTAGCAAGAATGGCTTTCTCGCTTGGTCTTCCTTCCCGTTTAATGAATCCGCCTGGAATTTTACCTACAGCATACAATCTTTCCTCATAGTTCACCGTGAGCGGGAAAAAGTCCAGATCTTTCGGTTCGCTTGATGCGGTAACAGTACACAAAACAACCGTATCTCCGTATGTTACTTTAACAGCAGCATTTGCCTGTTTAGCCAAACGTCCTGTTTCAAGCACAAGCGTTCTTCCACCAAGCTGCATTTCAACACGCTTTTCCATGAAATCCCTCCTTCTAATCGTTCCTAACACAATGGATTCTGCATTTTCTCAGTATTTCCTGCTTGTCCTGCATTCATTAACTTGCAAAACAAAAGCTCCTTGCGGAGCTGTCATCTACAAATATATGGCAACATGTTCATCTACAAAACAACCCGGCTGTAAACTCCGCTTCTCCCTCAATACAGAGGAACGACGGAAAACAGCCAGGTTGGTTTTGAAAACATGTACGATAATTAACGACGCAATCCGAGTTTCTCGATCAATGCGCTGTAACGTTTAACATCTTTGTTTTTCACGTAAGCCAAGAGCTTACGACGTTGACCTACCATTTTCAAAAGTCCACGACGTGAGTGGTGGTCTTTCTTATGCGTACGCAAGTGGTCTGTCAAACTTCTGATGTTTTCCGTAAGGATAGCAACTTGCACCTCAGGTGATCCAGTATCGGACTCATGAGTTTTGTGCTCGTCGATCAGTTGTTGTTTACGTTCTTGAGTCAATGCCATCCTATTCACCTCCTTCATTATAATCGCCATTAGCCTCGTTACCGCCGGTGAGAGCGTGCAACCAAGCCAAGGTTGTCTGTTGTCCAAAACGACAACGTAGTACATTATATCATAGTTGCCTAACCAAAGTAAATGTAAACATACATTTTACTCAGAATTTCAACCTAAGAGTCTTGCAGCAGTCAAGGCATCTTCCCGAATCTGGCTGATCAAAGCGTCGATGGAGTCAAACTTGCGTTCTTCCCGAATATAGTGAACCAGTTCGACCTTCAGTTCCTCATCATAGAGATGCCCTTCAAAATCAAGCACATGTACTTCAAATGTAGGCTTCATCCCGCTATCGTGGAACGTAGGCTTCACACCGAGGTTCATTACCCCTCGCAACGACTGCTCCCCATGATATACGCGTACAGCATACACACCTTTCGCTGGTGCCACATAATGATCTGTCAATTCGAGATTGGCAGTAGGGAAACCAATGGTCCGGCCGCGTTTCTCTCCGTGGATAACGGTTCCTCTGATACTGTATGGACGACCAAGCCACTGACTCGCTTCATCCATTTCTCCACGTTTAAGCAAACCACGAATTAAAGAACTGCTGACCTTCTCGCCATTAAGCAGGAATGGAGGTACAGTTTCCACAGCCATCTCATTGCTGCCCAGCGAACGAAGCATCTGTTCATCACCTGCTCCCTTGTGACCAAAACGGAAGTCAAAACCAACCACCGCCGTTCGTGTCTGAAGCGGAAAGAGCAGATCATGTACAAACTGCTCCGGTGTCAAATGTGAAAATTCTTCATTAAACTCCACAACATATAACACGTCAACGCCCATCTCTGCCAAGATATCTTCCTTATCTCTCAGGGGCGTCAAATAACCTTCATAATCTCCTTTGCGCATGACTTCCTTCGGATGCGGATGGAAGGTCATTACCGCTGACTGCATGCCCTTTTCACGAGCAATGCGGACAGCTGACAGAATGACGCTTGCATGTCCGAGATGCATTCCGTCAAATTGGCCAATGGCCAGCACCTGGGGTTGTCTACGCAATTCATCGGAAGTTAATGTCTGCGGATACGTTAGCATTACGGTTTTCATACAATCATTCACCTGCATTTCACTTGATAGACCGAGCTTAACATCACATGAACCTAAACTCAAGGCCTCTTTATTCCGGTAAAAATACCTTAACAGCTCGAACTGTTGGTTTATGTTCATCCCGTTCGAAAATACCGAGAAATGTGCCATCCTGAGCATATAACCGCAAAAGTCCTGGCTGCTCCACGGGCGGCTCCAATAAACGTGCAGACAATTTCTGACCTTGGAGAGCGCCTTTGGTGTTATCCTCTGGAACTTTGTGGGCAGGCATGTAGTCAACGGCATCATCTACCGAAATCAGCACTTCAGCCAGCGTACCTGCGGCCATGTGCTGTTCCACATCCTCAAATCGCAAGCACCGATCCGCTGTGATTCCCGCAGAAATGGTACGTTCAAGCTGTACCATGGTAGATGGGTATCCCAGTTCTCGGCCGATATCTACGCACAATGTTCGAATATATGTTCCTTTAGAACATAATGCCCGGAAGGAAATATCTGTCGTGTCGCCATGCGTTTCGATTCCGGTCAGTTCAATCTCGTAAATCGTAACCTCACGGCTCTTACGCTCCACTGTTTTGCCTTCACGTGCAAGCTCATACAGACGTTTACCGTCGACTTTTACTGCTGAATACATGGGTGGAACCTGCGAAATCGTACCTTTAAACTGATTCAGGACCTCAAGCACCTGTTCTTCGGTAACTTGGACTGGTTCTTCCGAACGTTCAATAACCTCACCTGTCAGATCCTCCGTGTCCGTAGACAGGCCCAATCGTAGTGTTGCCAAGTACTCTTTCGGAAGTTCCTGCATGTATTCGACTACCCGTGTGGCACGTCCGAGACACAGCGGAAGTACACCTGTAACTTGTGGGTCCAACGTTCCGGTGTGTCCAATACGCTTCATTTTCAGAATGCGCCGCATTTTGGCTACAACATCATGCGAGGTGAATCCTGCCGGCTTGTATACAGGCAAAATTCCTTCAAGTGGTTTTACCATTGCGCATTCACCTGCTTCAGCACTTTGGCTACGATCTCTTCCAACTCACCTTCCACACGACACCCGGCAGCCAGTACGTGGCCTCCTCCGCCAAATGTCTGTGCAAGCGCAGCAACATCGACTTTACCTGCCGACCGAAGAGACACTTTTACTGCGTTATTGTTGATGACTTTGAAAAAAATCCCCACTTCTACACCTTGAATATTACGGGGATAGTTTACAACGCCTTCGAGATCCTCATTAGCCGCTCCACAAGCAATCATATCTTCCGGCGTAATAACCACCCAAGCAATTTTTCCATCCTCTGTCATCTGCAGACTCGAAAGTGCCTGATTCAATATCCGAACTTGGGGAAGCGTAACCTGTTCAAGCAAAATTTGCGCAAGGTACGGTCCATTTACACCATGCTCAAGCAATTTGGATGCTGTTGACATTACATTTGGACTGGTATTCGCGTACCGGAACCCGCCTGTATCCGTAAGCAACCCTGTATATATAGCCGTTGCAGAATCTTGATTCAACGTCACCGGGAACAAGTTTACAAAATCAAACAGGATCTCTGCAGTAGCTGCCGCATCCGGCTTAATGATATTAACCGTTCCATAAGCATCATTGGTGGGGTGGTGATCAATATTTAGAATAACAGCATCTTCTTCGAAATAATGGCGAGTTAGGCCCACTCTTGCAAAGTCTGCACAGTCTACACAAATCACTGCTTTATATTTACGCTGCGGTGGTTGTTCGGTCATGTTCACGATTTCGTCTGCACCCCACAAAAAACGCATCCGCTGCGGGATCTCACCTTCATTGATCATCGTGAATGTCTTCCCCAGACATGACAGCAGCCAGCCCACTGTTACCGTCGAGCTGACTGCGTCACCGTCCGGCTGTACATGCGACACGACCAGGTAATCATCATGCTCCAGCAGAAATTGCTTTCCTGCATGAAGCGCCTGTTCATAAGTGTGCATTGCCGTCTCCTTTATGCTGTTACTGGGATTCGTTCTTGTCGGTACCGATGTCGCCAAGCAGCTTCTCAATACGGCTGCCATAAGCGATCGATTCGTCGATCTTGAATATCAATTCAGGTACATGGCGAAGTCTAATTCGCTTGCCCAGCTCGGAACGCAAAAATCCATTTGCTTTATCGAGTGCTTTAAGCGAGTTATCCTTTTGCTCCTGTTCACCGAAGACACTCAGATAAACTTTGGCTTGCGACAAGTCATTAGTCACGTCGACACCTGTTACGGTAATGAAGCCGATACGTGGATCTTTCAGTTCGGACTGGATGAGCACGCTCAATTCTTTCTTGATCTGCTCGCCCACTCTACCTGTACGAATCTTGGCCATAGTTGTTCACCTCATGCTTCCTTGCTTATCGTTGTACCGTCTCCATAACAAAGGCTTCGATAACGTCGCCTTCTTTGAGATCGTTATAGTTATCAAGAGTAATACCACATTCGTAGCCTTGAGCTACTTCTTTGGCATCATCTTTGTAACGTTTCAGTGAATCAAGCTTACCTTCGTAAAGAACAATGCCATCACGAATCAAGCGTGCTTCCGCTGAGCGCGTAATTTTGCCGGAGGTAACCATACATCCTGCAATGGTACCCACTTTACTGATTTTGAACGTGCTGCGAACTTCAGCATGACCTATTACATTTTCTTTGTAGATCGGATCAAGCATTCCTTTCATCGCCTGTTCAATCTCTTCGATTACGCTATAGATGACACGGTGAAGACGAATGTCTACTTGCTCTTGATCTGCAGTTACTTTCGCCTGATTATCAGGACGAACGTTGAAACCGATCACGATGGCATTGGATGCCGCTGCCAAGATAATGTCGGATTCGGTAATTGCACCAGCACCGCTATGAATGATCTTCACGCGCACGCCTTCAACCTCGATTTTTGCAAGTGAACCTTTCAATGCTTCAACAGAACCTTGAACGTCACCTTTGATAATGACATTCAGATCTTTGATCTCGCCATCTTTGATGTGTTGGAACAGATCGTCCAGTGTTACACGTGTGTTGGTACCCAGATCGGATTCACGTTGCGTGATCGCACGTTTGTCAGCGATAGAACGAGCTTTACGCTCATCTTCAAATACCATGAATGGATCTCCCGCACCTGGAACTTCAGTCAACCCTGTGATCTCTACAGGAGTAGAAGGTCCAGCTTCTTTCAGACGGCGACCTTTATCATTCACCATCGCACGTACGCGACCGAAGCAGTTACCTGCTACAAAGGCATCTCCAACTTTCAACGTACCATGCTGTACCAAAATACGGGCAACTGGGCCGCGTCCTTTATCCAGCTCGGCTTCGATCACTGTACCACGGGCACGTTTGTCCGGGTTCGCTTTGTACTCGTTCACTTCAGCAACGAGCAGGATCATTTCTAACAGACCTTCAAGACCCATTCTTTGTTTCGCCGAAACGTTAACAAAGATGGTGTCACCGCCCCATTCTTCCGGAACGAGTTCATAGTTGGTCAGTTCTTGTTTTACTTTGTCCGGATCTGCACCAGGCTTATCGATTTTGTTAACCGCAACGATAATAGGCAGACCCGCTGCTTTTGCGTGGTTAATAGCTTCAACAGTCTGTGGCATAACGCCGTCATCCGCAGCAACAACGATGATGGTAATATCCGTTACTTGTGCACCACGAGCACGCATCGCTGTAAACGCTTCGTGACCCGGTGTATCCAGGAACGTGATTTTTTTGTTGTTGATTTCTACCTGATACGCACCGATATGCTGCGTGATTCCGCCAGCTTCGCCGCCCGTTACATTCGTGGAACGAATGGCATCAAGCAGTGTTGTTTTACCATGGTCAACGTGACCCATAATCGTTACAACTGGAGGACGGGATTGCAGATCCGCAGGATCATCGTTCTCTTCCACAGTTTCGAAACGATCGTCTTCAAGCACAATTTTCACTTCAACCTCAACACCGAATTCACCTGCAAGCAGAAGAATGGTATCGATATCGAGCTCTTGGTTAATTGTAGCCATAACACCCATACCAATGAGTTTCTTGATAACTTCGGAAGCATCTTTGTGAAGCAGCTTCGCTGTTTCACCCACAGTCATATCACCACGTACGATGATTTTCTTAGGTGTGTTATCAATTTTCTCGCGTTGTTGGTACTGCTGCTGGTTTCTGTTACGGTTGTTCTTGCCACCACGGTTACCACGGAAGTTGCCGCCACGGTTGTCATCGTAACGACGTCCGCCACCGCCACTGTTTGAACGGTTGCCGTTGTTATTACCGGAAGAATTTCCTTGACCGCCTCTGCGCTGACCTTGACCTTGGTTCTGTCCTTGGCCACCGCTGCGGTTGCCGCTATTACCAGTGTTGCTTGGTCCAGCACTTCTTACTTGACCGCCACCACTGTTGTTCGTACGTTGTCCTGAACCTTGTGGACGTGAAGCTGTGCTGCTTGTTCCGCCTTGTGGACGTGAAGCCGTACTACTTTGTCCGCCTTGCGAAGGTCTGGAACGATTACCTGTTTGTCCGCCCTGGCTGGAGCCTTGGGAAGAGTTCGTTCTGTTGCGGCTATCTTGGCCGCTGGGTCTTTGGGAGCCGTTGTTATTGTTTGAATTTGGTCTATTGTTCATACCTACCTGCTTTTCCTGTTGTATTTTTGTTTGTACGGGACTACCGGATGAATTACTGTTGTTCGGCGTGTTCGCTCCGCCGGCCGGCTTGTTGCTGTCCACTGTTTTTTCACTGCGCACGGACGAAGTAGCGACTGGTTTAACCTCGCTGTTCTGTTTCGATGCTGCAGTGGATTTTATATCTTTAAAAAATTGTTCCACCTTACCCACTGAACCATTCTCCATGACGCTCATATGATTGTTTACGGGAATATCCAGTTTTTTAAGAATGGTTATAATTTCTTTGCTGCTCATATTAATGGACTTCGCATATTCATAAACTCGCAATTTATCCTTGTTTTCCTGTTTACTCAATATACTCCACCTCCGACATTATACCGACTTGCTTGGAGATCATTTTTGCAAACCCACGGTCCGTTACCGCAAGAACAACCCGCGTTTCTTTACCGATACTTGAACCCAGACTATCCCGGTCAAATCCGATCACCAGCGGAACTTTGTAGGTTCCGCATTTGTCGCGAAATTTCTTCTGTGTATTGGCCGAGGCGTCACCCGCAACAATAACCATCTTAGCTTCGGAAGAACGGATCGCCTTGAGCACGATTTCTTCACCTGTCACCAGTTTGCCTGCACGCATGGAGAGTCCCAGATAAGACAACGCTTTGTTATTCATCATGATCACGCTCCTGCGCTGCGATGAAATCATCTTCAACCGAAGCGAAATCAGCAGCCAATTGCTCGTAAATTTCAGGTGAAACCTTGCCCTTCAACGCACGATCCAAAGACCGGTTTTTGAGTGCAAGTTTAAAACAGGATTCCTTGCCGCATAAATAAGCGCCACGTCCGGATTTTTTGCCAGTCAAATCGATCAGCACTTCATCCTCTGGCGTTTTAACGATACGGATCAGTTGCTTTTTGGGCATCATTTCTTGGCACGCCACACATTTGCGCAGCGGTACTTTTTTCTGTTTCATACGTTAGCGCCCCCCCGTGCTTTACTTTAATCGACGGAGACGGAATCTTGGTGCATTTCTGAAGAAGAATCTTTTTCTCTGCCGAATTCCTGTTCCGCCTGGCTCTCGCTCTTGATATCGATTTTCCAGCCGGTCAGCTTCGCTGCAAGGCGGGCATTTTGGCCCTTGATGCCGATAGCGAGGGACAGTTGATAGTCCGGTACGATGACACGGGCCATCTTCTCTTCTTCAAACACTTGAACTTCCAACACTTTGGAAGGACTCAATGCATTAGCCACATATTCGTCTACCTGTTCGGAGTAACGAACGATGTCAATCTTTTCACCGCGCAGCTCACCCACAATGGTCTGCACGCGCATGCCTTTAGGGCCTACACATGATCCAACCGGGTCAACTTCCTCATTGCGTGAATGTACGGCAATTTTGGAGCGGAAGCCCGCTTCACGTGCAACGGAGCGAATCTCAACGACTCCGTCAAAGATTTCAGGAACTTCCAGTTCAAAGAGACGTTTCAAAAGACCCGGATGTGTGCGGGACAAAATGATTTGCGGCCCTTTGGTCGTATTCTCGACCTTAGTGATGTATGCCTTAATACGGTCACCATGAACAAATTTTTCATTCGGCATCAATTCGGTTAACGGTAATGCCGCTTCGATTTTGCCCAGATCGATGTAGATATTGCGCAAATCCTGACGCTGCACCACTCCCGTAACGATATCCTCTTCCTTGTCTACGAAAGCGTTGTAGATCAGGCCGCGTTCGGCTTCACGAATCCGCTGGGTCACTACCTGTTTGGCAGTCTGTGCGGCGATACGTCCGAAATCGCGCGGCGTAACCTCAATCTCCGCAATATCTTCCAGCTGGAAGTGTGGGTTAATTTCACGTGCAGCAGGCAACGAAATTTCGGTGCGTGAATCGAGGACTTCCTCCACGATCAATTTGCGTGCATATACACGAATAACTCCAGTGTTGCGGTTCATATCAACACGCACGTTTTGAGCGGTGTTGAAATTACGTTTGTAGCTGGAGATTAATGCCGCCTCAATCGCTTCAAACAGCACATCCTTGCTGATCCCTTTTTCCCGCTCCAATTCATTCATTGCTTCAATAAAATCCATACTCATGAATGTTGATCCCCCTTTCAAACATGGCATCTCATACGTAAAACGGCGAAAGGCTCAAAACTCATGAGCACCTTGCCGTTATCGTGAGATGTGTCTTTTTCATTAATAAAGTGAACAAGGCACTTAAAACAGAATGGCCAAGCGCGCACTGGCTACCTTATCATAAGGAACCGTGTACTGCTTCTTGCCTGCTTCGATCACAAGTTCCCCGTTATCAAAGGAAAGCAGTTTACCTTCAAACTCCTTCATTCCATTCACTGCTTCGTAGGTAGTAACAAATACGTTTTTCCCTACGGATTTTGCAACATCCTCCGCTTTTTTCAGTGGACGTTCAGCTCCCGGAGAAGACACTTCAAGGAAATAGACGGTTGGAATCGGATCGTTCTCATCCAGCTTGGCGCTCAGCTGTTCGCTGATCAAGACACAATCATCGATGTCGATGCCACCCTCTTTGTCGACATACACCCGTAAAAACCAGTTGCTGCCTTCTTTGACGTAATCGATGTCAACCAGCTCGAAGCCTTGTTCATTCAAGTAGGGTTGGATCATTTCTTCCACGGTAGATTTAATCTTCGTTGTGCTCAAAACCGATAACCTCCAACTTAGGTTACGCCGACATGTTAAGCCGACAATTTCGTAATACCCAAGATTCTTGTATACCAAAGACTAAAGAGTGGGTTTCCCCACTCTTCAGAAATTCGTACTATCTCGTTCACTTCAGAAATTATAACATAGTCTGGTAATAGTGACAAGTAAGCGATCTTTCAGGTCAATTGCGTACTAATGAAGAAAAAATTACGCAACCTTCTGACAGGCGTTTTTTTGACGGCTTAAGCTTCCATTAAAACAGGGATAATTGATTGCTTTCCGGAAGCCCCCGGAAACAGCCCATGCCAGACAATAGTTCGACAATCGTTTTACTTGCCTTGGATTTTTGCTGAAAATCTTCAATCGACAGAAACTCGCCATGATCTCTTGCCGCCGCAATATTACGTGCTGCATTATCACCGATTCCCGCCAGTGCAGAAAATGGAGGAACCAGTGCATTTCCGTCTACGATAAATTTCGTAGCTTCAGAACGATACAAATCAATCGGCTTGAGTGAGAATCCACGAGCTGCCATTTCCAGAGCCATCTCAAGCACAGGAAGCATGTTTTTTTCTTTTGGCGGTGCCTGGAAACCCAATTGTTCAATTTCAACAATTTTCCGATAGATCGCATCGTACCCCTGACACACCAGCTCGATGTCAAACTCATCTGCACGAACTGTAAAATAGGTTGCGTAGAATTCAATAGGATGATACAGCTTGAAGAATGCAGTACGAACTGCCGAAATGACATAAGCGGCCGCGTGGGCCTTCGGGAACATGTACTGGATTTTGAGACAAGAGTCAATGTACCATTGTGGTACTTTGCAGTTTTTCATCTCATCAATCCACTCCTGAGGCAACCCCCGCCCTTTACGAACACTCTCTGTAATCTTAAAGGCCAAACTTGCATCCATCCCCGCTTTATAAATGAGGAATAACATGATATCATCCCGGCAACCAATTACCGTTTTAATGTTACATGTACCGTTCTTGATCAATTCTTGTGCGTTTCCAAGCCATACCCCTGTTCCGTGGGACAATCCCGAAATCTGCAATAAATCGGCAAAAGACGACGGCTGGGATTCGACAAGCATTTGACGCACAAACTTCGTCCCCATCTCCGGCACACCAAAGGTTGCAACAGGTGAACGGATCTGTTCAGGAGTTACTCCCAGTGCTTCCGTAGAGTTGAACATGCTCATGACTTTTGGATCATTCATCGGAATGGTGGTTGGATCGACCCCCGTCAGATCCTGCAGCATCCGCATCATGGTCGGATCATCGTGTCCTAGGATATCCAGTTTCAACAAGTTCTCTTCAAAGGCGTGATAATCAAAGTGCGTTGTTTTCCACTCTGCAGTAACGTCATCCGCAGGATATTGAACAGGAGTGACATCTTCCACTTCAATATAATCCGGCACAACGACAATGCCCCCGGGATGCTGTCCCGTGCTCCGCTTGACCCCTGTACAACCTGAAGCCAGTCGATTCAATTCAGCTCCGCGCCATTTCTTATGATGCTCTTCCTCATATTTCTTGGCGAAACCAAAGGCTGTCTTCTCGGCAACTGTACCGATGGTGCCAGCCCGAAACACGCTTTTTTCACTAAAGAGTACTTTCGTGTAGTTGTGAGCATGTGGCTGGTAATCACCCGAAAAGTTCAAGTCGATATCGGGAACCTTGTCCCCCTTAAAGCCAAGGAACGTCTCAAACGGTATATCTTGCCCTTCTCCCTTCAGTCTGCCTCCGCAGTCGGGGCATTCCTTCTCTGGAAGGTCGAATCCACTTGGTACACTTCCGTCCAGGAACCATTCGCTGTGCTTACATTCAGAGTTTACACAGATATAGTGAGCCGGAAGCGGATTAACCTCGGAGATGCCTAGGAAGGTTGCAACAACCGATGATCCTACAGATCCCCGGGAGCCTACCAGATAACCATCCTGATTCGATTTTTTCACCAGACGCTCCGAGATCAGATAGTTGGCGGAGAAACCGTATTTGATAATCGGCTGGAGCTCTTTCTCTAGGCGTGCCACTATGACTTCAGGCAGGTCTTCACCATATATCGACTTTGCCGTATTGTAGCAGGTGTTTCGAATTTCTTCGTCCGCACCTTCCAGTATTGGCGTAAACAGTTTGTCCGGGAACAGCTTGATTTCCTCAAAGCGATCAGCAAGTTCTATCGTATTCGTGACGACAACCTCGTAGGCTTTATCCTGACCCAGGAACTGGAATTCCTCCAGCATTTCTGCAGTGGTTCTAAAATGGGCATCCGGTTTGCGCTGGTCTTTCAGAGGACTGAAACCGGTAATTCCGTGGATGGTAATATCCCGATAGATTTTGTCCCTCGGCTCCAAATAATGCACATTGCCTGTAGCAATAACCGGCTTGTTCAATTTGGCTCCGATATCAACTACTTTACGAACCGCAAGTTTCAGTTCCTCCGGTGTGGCCACAAGTCCCTTGTCCACTAGATGCATATACATCGTAAGGGGTTGAATCTCCAAAATGTCGTAAAACTCGGCGATTTCTTCGGCCTCTTCCAGTGATTTATTCAGAACAGCCTCGAAGAACTCACCTTTTTCACATCCGGAAATAATAACCAGTCCTTCGCGCAAACCGACCAGTTTGGACTTTGGAATACAAGGGACACGCTTGAAGTATTCCGTATGAGACAAGGACACCAGCTTGTACAAATTCTTCTTGCCGACATCATTCAATGCGTAAATCCCGCAGTGGAATGGACGTGTATTCGACAGATCAACCCCAACGTAATCGTTCAACCGGTCCAGCATGGTTAAGCCTTTTAACTGGGCTGCATCATTCACTAATCCATTCAGGATTCCAGCAAGTGCAATCGTATCATCAATCGCCCGGTGATGGCTTTCCAGTGCGACTTTGTATTTGTCAGCCAGTGTGTTCAGTCGGTGGTTTTTCATCTTTGGATACAAAAGCCGTGCCAATTCCAACGTATCCAGCACAGGGTTGGGCAGCTCAGGCATACCCAAATTTTTAAGGGACGCCTGGATAAAGCCCATATCGAATCGTGCATTGTGCGCGACCAGCACGCCATCACCCGCAAACGCAACAAAGTCACGAATGACCGGTTCAAGCTCCGGTGCATCTTTGACCATCTCATCCGTAATGTTGGTCAATTGCTGGATGTTGTACGGAATTCGTTCATGTGGGTTTACAAAGGTGGCAAACCGGTCGATCTCTTTGCCCTCTTGTACTTTGACTGCAGCAATCTCAATAATCTTGTTCTGTGTAACGGATAGACCCGTCGTCTCGATATCGAATACGATGTAGGTCGCTGTTTTCAGATCAATTGGCTGTGGTGCCAAGACAACGGCAACGGAATCATTCACTACATTGGCCTCTAGGCCGTATATCATTTTGATGCCGTTTTTCTTCGCTGCTTTGGCTGCCTCCGGATAGACCTGTACTCCACCGTGATCTGTGACGGCAATTGCCGTGTGTCCCCACTCCGCAGCAGTTTTCACATATTTATCGATGGAGGTTACAGCATCCATGGTACTCATGGTTGAGTGCAGATGGAATTCCACCCGTTTCTCCTGCGCGGTATCTTTTCGTGATGGAGGTGCTTTAATTTCGGTCAGATCCGAAGGGATCATGGCCAGTTCAGGAATTTGCATAAACCGGTCGTACTCTACGCGTCCGCGAACCTTGACCCATTTCCCATTGGCCAGAAGGCTCAAGATTTTAACATCCTCTTTTGTCTTCGCAAACATCTTCATCTGCATCGAATCTGTAAAGTCGGTCAGATAGAAGGTAAACAGCGTATTTCCGTTTCGCAGCTCCTTGCGGTCCAGACCAAAGATCGAGCCCTGAAGCGTAATTTTCTTCTCTTCATCCTGAACTTCCTGCATCGGTACAGCTGGCTCCTTGATCTCATAGCCCATCTGCAAGCGTACATCGCCCTGATCTTCGTCTTCCGGAGCTTCCATTTCGGTCACTTCGCTCATCATCTGTTCGATGACCTGTCGCTCCTCAACCTTCTTCTGAGCCTGGAACTGCTCCATTGCTTCCTTATTGCTTCCCACTTCACCAACTTGTAGTTTAATGCGGAGCGGGAGATGAAAATACTTTTCATAGAATGTTGAAATCGCTTGATCAATCTGTTTCTTGCGCGCCAGCTCCATCGATGTAGAATCACTCATGGTCAATTGCAGCAAATCTGCTTCACATTCAAAGGTAGTTCGGTTCATCCATCCATTTACGGATGGGATCTCGCGAGTGACCCATTCCAGAAACAGATTCCAATATTCACTGACAATATCCCCTGGCTGCACTTGCTCTGTATACTTAAAACCAAATGTAATTTTGGCGATATGATTCATTTTCTCCTGAATATGCAGGCTAAAAGTACGATAGATCGGTGCAGGGACCAACGTATCCTTACAGATCAGGATATGCCATTCCCGGTTGCTGCGATTCGTCTCTACCTGTTCAATCCATCCGTCCAGAAAATAGGGATCGGTCAGACCTGCAGGTAGCTCTGCCTGTTTCATCAACAATTCAAACCGTTTTCGTTTCTCCTCGAATCCACTCATCGTGTTCCTCCTTGTACCCCCTTAAAACATGAAAAGCTTCTGCAATCAAAAATGTCCCCGATCCGAACCCGCACCGACTCATTTTATCCGACAGAAGCCTTCCATTACTTACTCATACGGTGAATATTCCTGTTAATGATGACCTAGTAGGCTCTTGCAAACACTACTGTGTTCTTCGCCTTTTCACCACAAGCCAGGCACGTATGCTTTTCTTCCGCAGGCTGGAACGGAATGTTCCGGCTTGTTGCACCTGTTACTTCTCTTACTTTATCTTCGCAAGCTTCGGAGCCGCACCAGCCGGCCAGCGTAAAGCCGCGTTTGTTTTCCATCAATTCCTTCATCTCATCGAGCGTATCTACAGAGTAGAAGTTGTCCGACATAAATGTGCGTGCACGTTCCAGCATATCAGATTGAACCTGATTCAGCATATTCTGAATTTCTTCCACCAGATTCGCCTGCTCTACTACTTTTTTCTCACCTGTGATCCGAGACACAAGCACACATACACCATTTTCCATATCGCGAGGACCAATCTCGAGACGAACTGGAACTCCGCGCATCTCGTATTCATTGAATTTCCAGCCTGGACGAACGTCGCTGCGGTCATCCATTTTAACACGAATGCCTGCTTTTTTCAGTTCAGCGAACAGTTCGTCCGCACGACCCACAACGGCATCACGCGTTTTTGGCGGTCCAATCGGAATCATCACGACTTGGGTTGGTGCCACTTTTGGAGGAAGTGCCAGGCCACGATCATCTCCGTGTACCATGATCAGCGCACCGATCAAGCGTGTACTTACACCCCACGATGTTGTATACGCATGCTCAAGCACATTTTCCCGGCTGAGATACTGAATCTCAAATGCTTTGGCAAAGTTAGTACCCATGAAGTGAGAAGTTCCGGCCTGTACGGCACGTCCATCTTTCATCATCGCTTCGATGGAGTATGTATCCACCGCACCTGCAAATTTCTCTGAAGGCGTTTTTTGACCACTGATAACCGGGATAGCCAAGTACTCTTCCACGACTTCGCGATAGATTTCAAGCATGCGCATCGTTTCTTCACGTGCTTCTTCTTCCGTCTCGTGAGCCGTATGACCTTCCTGCCAGAGGAATTCGCTTGTCCGTAGGAAAGGCAATGTTCTTTTCTCCCAACGAACAACGTTAGCCCACTGGTTGATCAGAACAGGCAGATCACGATAGGATTGAATCCATTTGGAATACATGTGACCAATGATGGTTTCGGAAGTCGGACGAATGGCCAGACGTTCTTCCAGCTTTTCACCACCAGCTTCGGTAACCCAAGGCAATTCCGGGTTAAATCCTTCAACATGCTCTTTTTCTTTTTGGAAAAAGCTCTCTGGAATGAACATCGGGAAATAAGCATTGCGATGGCCCGTTTCGCGGAAACGACGATCAAGTTCATCCTTGATATGTTCCCAGATCTCAAAGCCGTCCGGCTTGAACACAATACATCCGCGAACCGGCGAATAATCCATCAGATCGGCCTTTTTAATAACATCAATGTACCAACGGGAGAAATCCTCGCCCTGTGGTGTGATTTCAGTCACGAATTGTTTATCATTTTCCTTTGACATAAGACTCCAGCGTCCTCCCATAACGACCCTCTCTGCAAATTCAGAGTGTAGTCAAACCATAATTATCCGTTAATTAAACGTAGTATATCATTATATGTTACAGCCAGCATCAGTACAAACAGCATGGCAAAGCCTATAAAGTGAACCATGCCTTCACGGTTAGGATCAACAGGACGTCCTCGCAGCGCTTCAATTCCAAGGAATACCAATCGGCTGCCATCCAGCGCAGGTATTGGCAACAGGTTGAAGATTCCAAGGTACAAGCTCAAAATAGCAGCCCATCTTGTTAGCTGTTCAATGCCCTGTTTGGCAATCTGACCTGTTACTTCAAATGTACGTACCGGTCCGCCAATGTCGTCCATGTTAAACTGATTAATCAGATGTTTGAAACCTTCAAAGATGACTTTTGTGGTATCCACCATGGCTAAACCTGATACTTTGAATGTTTCTGCAAATCCAACAGATCGGGTTGGCAATGTTGGCACGATTCCTACCTTACCACCCTCTTGTCCCTCTACAGTGCGGGGCGTAATCGTTATATTGAACGTTTCATCTCCCCGACGCAGGGTCCATTCCATCGGCTTGTCTTTCGACTCAGCAATCATAGCCACCATTTTTTGCGAATCAATACCTATAGCCGTACCATTGATGGTTTCAATGATATCTCCTTCTTTCAGGTTGGCCTGGTCGGCAGCGCCGCCCTCAAGTACTTCACCGATTTGCAGATTTTTAGGGTTTTCCACAGGAACTCCCGCCATTTGTGCATACACGGCAAACAAGACAAAAGCCAGAATGAAGTTCATCAATGGTCCAGCAAAAATGGCCATCGCCCGCTGTCCAACCGTCTTGCTGCCAAACTGCCGGTCTTTCGGAGCAATTTGTGTTTGTTTACCGCGACTAACGAGCATTGCTTGTGGATGTATGCGGTAGTGTTGTACCTCTCCATCAACATCCAATTGCAGTTTCAACGCGTTCTCCATATCAATGGAGATCACTTCACCACGTATTACATTTTTACGATTATCCAATTGGTCCAGATAAATCATTTTCACTTGATCATCCATCGGTCTAACCGCAATGGTCTGACCCTCTTGGATTTCTACAAGCTCGGGGTCTTCACCAGCCATACGTGCATATCCGCCAAATGGAAGCAAACGCAAAGTAAACTGGGTCTCGTTTCTTTTATATGAGAACAATTTGGGACCAAAACCGATCGCAAATTCCCTTACAAGAATACCGGCGCGTTTGGCAAAATAATAATGCCCCCATTCATGAACCGTCACGATGACAAAGAACATGAGCACCGTTAGAAATACAACTTGTATGGTTTCCAATCCCTATCCATCCTCCTTCACGGCACGAACCGAAGTCTGTCCCTTTAGATTATCATTATTCCAAGGTGCCGCACAAGAGAATCACTTCTTCCATATTTGTGAGGAAAAAGGATTACAGACTAAAAGCATGTTTACGACTTTCCTGGTCACATCTTGCAATTTCTTCGAGATCAGGGTTGTCCACATTGCGGTGTGCATCCAGCACGGAAGCAATAATATCCTCTATTTTAAGGAACGAAATCTCTTTGCGCAAGAAGCGTGCTACAGCAACCTCATTCGCGGCATTAAATGCCGTAGTTGCAGTCCCTCCCATTTTACCACACTCATAAGCCAGTCTTAAACAAGGGAACCGTTCCATATCCATCTCACGGAATTGCAGCTTGCCTGCTTGGGCCAAAGATAGTCGCTGTGCTGGTGAAGGCAGCCGATCCGGATAAGTTAACGCGTACTGAATCGGAACACGCATGTCCGGATTGCCAAGTTGAGCAATGATGCTCGTATCCTCAAATTCAACATAGGAATGTATGATACTCTCTGGGTGAAGCAGCACGTCAATCTGGTCATAGGTCAACCCGAACAGCCAATGAGCCTCTATCACTTCCAAGCCTTTATTCACCATCGTTGCGGAATCAATCGTGATTTTGGAGCCCATCGACCAATTGGGATGCTTCAGGGCATCTTCAACCGTAACATCCCGCAGCTGTTCACGTGAGAAATCGCGGAAAGAGCCCCCTGAGGCCGTAAGGGTAATTCCTGCGACCCGGTTACGGTTTTCTCCGTTCAAACATTGAAATATCGCAGAGTGCTCACTATCGATCGGCAGCAGAGAGACACCTTTTTCCACAGCTCGCGCTGTCACAATATGTCCTGCCGTCACCAGTGTTTCCTTATTGGCAAGACCTATTTGTTTGCCTGCTTCAATGGCAGCCAGTGTTGATTCGAGCCCTACGCTCCCCATAACAGCTGTCACCACAGTATCTGCGTCTGTCCCGGCTGCTACTTCCACCAAGCCCTCTTTTCCATAGAAGAGCTGCGTTCCCGCAGGTAAGTGCGGGGCGACCGTATCAGCCAATTCTTTGGTACCTACCGATACCTTTTTTGGCCGATAGCGATTGGCTTGTTTGATTAAAAGTTCAGTATTCCCTCCGGCAGCCAGGCCCTCCACCTGAAAAAGCTCAGGATGCATGTCAACGACATCCAATGTTTGAGTTCCAATCGAACCGGTGGATCCGAGAATTGCTATTTTCTTCATGCTGCACCTCATCTTTATTTATCCATTGCGTGCATAATTTCGAATCCATTTGTTATACACGTCTTATGTTCAAAACATTAGTAAGGCAGAAGCATTAGTATATGTACAAATGGAAACACAACAATCCAGCTGTCACACCGATCCAGAATACCTCCATGCCCCGGAAGAAGGTTGCCGGAATCCTTAATATTGTACACACGTTTGTAAGCGGATTGGATTAAGTCTCCCATTTGGCCGACTACAGCACATGCGAGCCCAATCAATATTGCTCTCTGCCAAGATAACAAGCCATCCGATAACATCGCAAACACAACAGATGTTACAACGGCAATCACAATACCGCCCAACGCGCCCTCCACCGTTTTGTTAGGACTTATTGATGGCCATAATTTGTTTTTCCCCATAAGCTTACCAACAAAGTAGGCACCAGCGTCACTGGCCCAGATCGAGCCTAATAATAGGAACGTCCAAAAGAGCCCGTGATGAAGATGTCTGGACTCAGCAATATAATAAAAACCGATGCCTATATACAGCACACCCAAAAAGAGCATGGCTATTGTATTCACAGGAATCCTGTTCTTGGTTATCACCGAGGCCGTCATTAAAACAAGCATAACCAGCCAACTGATCTGGAACAGCGTCAGCGGTCTGCCTTCCCACACCATTTCCCATGGAAAGACAAGCGCAAAAACACCTGCATATCCAATCAGGGCTACACCTGAAAAAGGTTGTACCCCCGTCATTTTCACAAATTCATAATAACCGATGAGAGCCATAAGCAGTACCAGGCCATGATACCAAGGTCCGCCCAGCATGCAAAAACCCAAAAACAACACACCTGCTACTATCCCTGTCGTTAATCGCTGTTTCAACGGCTTCATCCTCCATCTATTTCAAACCGCCGTAACGCCTTGTTCTGCGCTGATATTCGGCTACTGCTTCAAGCAAGTGCTGTTTGCCAAATTCGGGCCAGTATATATCCGTAAACCATAGCTCGCTATATGCAAGCTGCCAAAGCATAAAATTACTGAGCCTTAATTCTCCACTTGTCCGGATTAACAGATCCGGATCAGGCATATCCACAGTCAACATATGTTTGTCTATGAGCTCAGGTGTAATGTCTTCTGCCGAGAGTTCCCCCGACTGGACCTGCAGTGCAATCTGCTTCACACAGTCCGTCATTTCTCGACGACTTCCATAATTCATTGCAAAGTTCAATACAAGCCCCGTATTGTGTTCCGTGAGACGAATTGCTTCACGTAGGGCATTAACGGTATGTGAAGGTAACTTCTCTTCCTGCCCCATCATGCGTATGCGGACATTCTTTTCTATAAGTTCATCTAACTCAATCGCCAGAAATTCTTGTGGAAGTCTCATTAGAAAATCCACTTCTTCTTTTGGACGTGTCCAGTTTTCTGTCGAAAAAGCATACATCGTCAGATATTTGATGCCCAGTTCATCCGCCGCGATGGTTGCACGTTTCACTGCCTTCATGCCATTCTGATGCCCAGCTATGCGTGGCAGACCCAGACGTTTGGCCCATCGACCATTCCCGTCCATAATAATGGCAACGTGCTGCGGGATATTATCCTCGGATATAGTCAGCGTTTCCTGCTTTTCAGCCCCATTCCACCACGACCGAACCCGTTTGATCATTCCTGTTCCTCCAAAATCCCTGAAGTTTCTTCACCTGAAGACTAGAAAAAGAGACAAAACCCCACCGTATTGGAGGGGCTGCGCTTGTCTTACACTTCCATAATTTCTTTTTCTTTGGCAGCGAGTACCTTATCGACTTCAGCAATAAACTTGTCGGTCGATTTTTGGATATCGTCCTGATGTCTCCGGGACTCGTCCTCGGAAATCTCTGACTTCTCCATTTTTTTAATATCATCATTCGCATCACGACGAATGTTACGAATCGCAACTTTTCCTTCTTCGCCGAACTTTTTCGTCAGTTTTACGAGTTCTGTTCTGCGCTCCTCTGTAAGTGGAGGAATGGACAAACGAATCATATTACCATCGTTGGCCGGTGTTAATCCCAGATCCGACTTCATGATCGCACGTTCGATTTCACCCATAGAAGATTTGTCCCATGGCTGAATCATCAGCGTACGGGAATCTGGTGTGCTAATATTCGCGAGTTGATTAAGTGGTGTCATTGCTCCATAGTACTCTACCTGAACCCGGTCCAGAAGAGCCGGAGTTGCACGTCCTGCACGCAAAGTGGCAAGATCACGACGTAACGCTTGAATTGCTTTATCCATACGTTCTTCGGCATGTTTTTTAACCGCTTCTGGCATTAATCTACACTCCCTTTAACGATTGTTCCGATGCGTTCACCCAGAACTACACGTTTGATGTTACCTTGTTCTGTAATGGCAAATACAATCAACGGAATGTTGTTGTCCATGCAGAGCGAGGACGCCGTCGAATCCATTACACCAAGATTTTTGTTAAGTACATCGAGGTAAGTCAATTGCTCATATTTCTCAGCTGTACTATCCTTGAACGGATCGGCCGAGTATACGCCATCAACTTTGTTTTTAGCCATCAAGATGACTTCTGCTTCGATCTCCGCTGCGCGCAGTGCTGCTGTTGTATCCGTGGAGAAGAACGGGTTACCTGTACCTGCTGCAAAAATAACGACACGGCCTTTCTCCAGATGACGAATAGCTCTGCGACGGATATATGGCTCTGCAATTTGCTGCATGGCAATTGAAGTCTGTACACGTGTAGGCACTTCAATCTGTTCCAATGCATCTTGCAGTGCTAGCGAGTTCATTACTGTAGCTAACATTCCCATATAGTCGGCTGTTGCTCGATCGATGCCGTTTTCGCTGCCGGCGATTCCGCGCCAGATGTTTCCGCCACCACATACGATGGCAACCTGCACACCAAGTTCAACAACTTCTTTTACCTGCTGAGCAATCGACGAGATCGTCTCTGCATCAATACCATAGCCGTTTTGACCGGAAAGGGACTCCCCACTAACCTTTAAGACAACGCGTTTGAATACTGGCTGTTCCAATTGTTCACCCTCCACTTTAAACTTGAGCACCTTCGGTGTTCAATCAACAAAACTTCTCGCGCATGGCCTCCTGCTTAAAAAGAAAGGAACACGACTGTGTTCCACTCTTTTAGAAAAACGATTAACCGGTTAGGCACTGTTTTCCTGAGATATAAGGGAGCTCTGCTTCGAAGTTTTATCATTCTTATATCTTCGAAAACCAATTTCTGCTTGCCGGTATAAAACCGTCTTATTTGTTCACTTGGGACATAACTTCTTCTACGAAGTTATCTACTTTTTTCTCCAAACCTTCACCCAGTTCGTAACGAACGAAACGACGGATGGAGATGTTCTCACCGATTTGGCTGATTTTTTCATTCAGCAATTGGGAGATTGTTTTGTCTGGATCTTTAACGAAAGTTTGTTCCATCAGGCAGTACTCTTCGTAGTATTTACCGATACGGCCTTCAACCATTTTCTCAACGATTTTTTCTGGTTTGCCTTCGTTCAGCGCTTGAGCTTTCAAGATTTCTTTTTCTTTTTCCAGCTCTTCTGCAGGAACTTCTTCACGAGTTACGAATTTCGGACTAGCTGCAGCGATTTGCATAGCGATGTCTTTAACGAAATCTTTGAATTGGTCTGTTTTACCTACGAAGTCAGTTTCGCAGTTAACTTCTACCAGGACACCGATACGGCCACCAGCGTGGATATAAGATTCTACAGTACCTTCAGTAGCTGCACGTCCTGCTTTGTTTGCAGCTGCGGAAAGACCTTTTTCACGCAGAATTTCAGCCGCTTTTGTGATATCACCATTTGCTTCTTCCAGTGCTTTTTTGCAATCGAGCATACCAGCGCCCGTTTTTTCACGAAGTTCTTTTACTGCACTCGCGTTAACTGCCATTATTAATTCCCTCCAAAATAAGTATTGTACGTACACGTACACTCTAAAAAAAGGGCAGTGAGAGGTTATCCACCTACCAACCACCCTTTTCATTTAGTTCATTCGTTATGTTCGAATCTATTAAGCGGAAGTTTCTTCGCCTTGGTTAGCTTCGATCACGGCATCAGCCATTTTACCTGTCAACAGCTTAACAGCGCGGATTGCATCGTCGTTACCTGGGATAACATAATCGATTTCGTCCGGATCGCAGTTTGTATCAACGATACCTACAATTGGGATACCCAATTTGCGAGCTTCAGCAACAGCGATACGCTCTTTGCGTGGATCGATGATGAACAGGGCGCTTGGCAGGCCTTTCATATTTTTAATACCGCCGAGGAATTTCTCCAGACGATCTTTTTCTTTGCGAAGCAAGATAACTTCTTTTTTAGGCAATACAGCGAATGTGCCGTCTTCTTCCCAAGCTTCCAGTTGTTTCAAACGATCAATACGTTTTTGAATCGTTTGGAAGTTAGTCAGAGTGCCGCCCAACCAACGTTGGTTAATGTAGAATTGACCAGCGCGTTCAGCTTCTTCTTTAACAGAATCTTGAGCTTGTTTCTTAGTACCCACGAAAAGAATTGTACCATTCTCTCCTGCGATTCCTTTAACGAAGTTGTAAGCCTCTTCGACTTTTTTCACCGTTTTTTGCAAATCGATGATGTAAATTCCGTTTCTTTCAGTGAAGATATAACGATCCATTTTTGGGTTCCAACGACGAGTTTGGTGACCGAAGTGTACCCCAGCTTCGAGAAGCTGCTTCATGGAGATTACTGCCATCTTCACACACCTCCTAATATGGTTTTTATTGTGTCCTCCGCCGGCATCATTTTTCGCCAAGACTCTCCATCAGGAAAGCACCCTCAACAAAATTAGCACATGCGTGTGTTTTAACACCGTTATCTAATATAGCATAACTGCTTGGCTGATGCAACAGTCTTTGAAAGCAAAAATACCTAGTCGCACAACGTTTTTATGTTATGTGGAATCTCCGACTATAATTATTGCCCAATTAGACTATAAAATAAAAGAACCGTCTTGCCTGAGTGTACTCAGCTTGACGGTTCTTGAGTAATTTTGGCGATGATGGATTCGAAGCTTTCCCCTTTTTCAAGTGCGTACGTTCCCACCTGAATCTTGGTGTTGATTCGCTCTGCCTTTCCCGCCTTAATGAAGGCCTGGGCATCCTCTACTATGCCAGCTTTCTCGAGATTTCCAGCGACAATCGCCAAACTGTTACCAGAACGCACTCTAAATGTGACTGTTGCCTTTTGAGGCGTATTCGGTGACGATGGCTCTGCTGCTTTTGGCTCGCTCACATTATTCGGACTCTCATTGCCACTTGAAGCTGGCTGCTGAGGCTCCGTGGGAGCTGCCGGATCACTAGTATCCTCTGCTTTCTTCGGAGCAGCAGCCGTTTCCCCCTGCATTTCACTGCTCTCCTGCTTTTTCTTTTGTACCCATTCGGCTTCCGTATATAGTTCGTCCTCTGTACCGACAAGCTTCAAATCCATGCTTTTGGCAACCAACTCCAGCTCTTCCTTCGTCAGATTGGCTGCAGTTGCAGCCGGATCCGTTTCCAAACTGCTGTCAGATAGGGCGTTTTGTCCCACTGTGGCAAGCTGAAGCAGCACTGCTCCAATGATCATGCCCGTTCCAAT
The DNA here is from genome assembly GCF_040546835.1 of Paenibacillus sp. PvP094. Taxonomy (NCBI): domain Bacteria; kingdom Bacillati; phylum Bacillota; class Bacilli; order Caryophanales; family Paenibacillaceae; genus Paenibacillus; species Paenibacillus sp. PvP094. The sequence goes on from NZ_JBEPOM010000001.1 coordinate 6,239,130, forward strand.
TCCAATCCATAGGGAGCGCTTGTCCATCTCTTAGCCTTCCTCCCGTTCTGCCAGCTGAAGAATCAGCTGTACTTCTCCACGTTGTATGCCGGTCTGTTTTGCGATCGCATCCACTGATTTGCCTTCATCATACAAATGAAACACTTCTGAATACCGATCTTTGATTGACTCTCGCTCATTGACAGGCTCTTGGCCACTTTGTGTTGGCTCAGTTTCTGAAATCTGCTTTGTGGCGTCATCTCTCATACTGGCCACAAGAGCCTGAGCCTGCAGCGCATTGAATTCATCCTTTGAAATATCTGAAACATGATGGGTTTCGGACTCTTTGCTTTTTTCAAGTTCATTGAGACGCTTCTGCAATTCTTCAAGCTGCATTTGCATGCGTTGATCTGCAGCTGCCGCCTCTCCCTTCATTTCAGCAACACGCTGAATAAGGGCATCATTATCGCTTTCGATCTCAGCCATATAATGTTCAAGTGTGGATTCCATCTCTTGCACTAATTGTTGGCTAGGTTCTGGCGTCTTATTTTTCTTGGGCATGATGAATGCATATGCAATGGCACAGGCACCTAATATGACAATAATAACCCATGGTGACAAATTGGTTCCTCTCCTTTGGATATCGCCTTCAAAGCTCAAGTCTTCATTTTTGTAATACGGAAAGGGTTACAATGACAGATCCACATGTTTTCCTTTGTACGGATGCTCCGCAGGTTTGACTTGCTCTGACATCTGGATCGTCTCCTGCTCCCGGGAACCCCCTTCGTGCTCTCCATTACTAGATTGACCGTCTCGTACACCTGTATGTGTTGTTTCTTCCATCGCTTCACTGCGCTGTCTTGCCTCTTCTGCTTCCTTGGCCGTTTGCACTGCCAGTAAATTCTGGTCCGTGACCGGCCGCTGCTGATATTCGCTCTGATACCGACCGGCTTCACTTGTTCGTGGTACTGCAATCTGCAACTCTACTGCCTTAAAACTCATACGCTCACCTCACGGTTTCGAATGGTTTTCTACCTGTGCCTGATGCTGTACTTAAACGAATGGAGTCATCGTAATGTCCCCGTCATGATAATAAAATGAAATTCTACTCACAGGATCTTTAATAAATTTGGTGTATCTGCCGATAACTATCTTAGAGCCTCCGTAAATCATCTTGAGAATATCCACCCGGGCTCTGCTCGTATCTTCCAATACTTTTTCAATTTCGAATATACGTGACTTGGTTTCCTCATTAAGACGAAGTGCCGATTTTTGTGTAGCCGTAAGCTTAACTCGCATAGCCATTTTGTCAGGACTCAGTTGTCCAGCAGCAGCTAATTGGTCCAGCAGTACCAATGCTTTTTTCGTTTTGTCTAATGAATCCATCTGTTCCCTGAGCACTTTACGCAATTCACTCAGTTCGTTACGCAGTTTGGGTAGAACACCAACTTCAATCGAAGTTACTGTCGACATGCTGTTCCCCACAATTCGTGCTGAAACGTTCTCACCGGCTTGAATGGATCCACCAACAATAAGGCCTTTGGTGCCGGCACAGATCACGCTCCTGCCTGCACGGATATTGGAATGCATAATGCTTTGAGAGACGAGAACATCTTCACCTGCATCTACGTTACCTTCCTGAATAAAGGTGCATTTGACATTGTGACCCGCCTGAACAAGCCCTTTGTTATATCCGATAATACCACCAGTGATCTCAACAGAGCCCCCTGCTTCTAGCTCTGCGCCTTCGACACCGCCGACTACGCGAATGTCACCCGCAGCTTTTATTTTAAAACCAGTCAGTACATTGCCGCGTATGACCACCGTACCTACAAAATCAATATTACCGATATTGTAGTCTACATCGCCATTTATTTCGTATACCGGGAATACATTCAGTTTGTTCCCTTCCGTTTTGGTCACGAGTCCATCCAAAGCGGCATACATTGCAGATCCATCCGGATTAATAACAACATTTTTCCCCACTTTGAATCGTGCGTCTTTCCCTGGTCGAAAAGGAATTTGCTCACCAGTAACGGCCTGGCCTACTGAGCCATCCACTGGAGGAATGCGCTCGGCAATGATTTGACCTGATTTTACATTATTCAACCGAGTTACTTCTTTGTAATCCACCTTGCCATCTTCCGCTTCCAGAGGCCGCCGTTCACTCGCATCGTCCATGCCAACCAATACCTTGATGTACCCGTCTGTTCCAGGAACAGCCGCGATGCCTTCGGCGATCTTCAACTGCGTATTCATATAAGTTTCAGGTTGATTCACAAACACGAGCAGTGCCTCACGCAGCACACCATACTTAATGCCCTGACCCGCAATAAACTGTTCCAGGTCATCCAGCGTGCAGGTGAAACCTTCTTCCTGCTTGGAAAACTCAAGGTAGGCCGTACTTTTATCTTCCGATAAAACAACGCTAAGGCATTGTTCCAAAGCAATTCGCTGTGTCAATGCAGTTCTTCCTCCTTTTAGACTTTCCACTCCCCGAAATCCGTGTAATCAAGCTTTCTATTAATCTTTGCGCATTAACAGATCCTTCTGTTTTTCGAGCGTTCCACGGAGTCTCAAAATGGCTTTGGAATGCAGCTGAGATATACGCGATGGTGAAAGAGACATCACTTCAGCGATTTCACTAAGCGATAAGTCTTCATAATACAAGAGGGAAACTACCGTTCTCTCTTTAACTGTCAGCTTATCGAGTCCCTGAACCAAAGCATCCTTCAGATAAAACTCGTTCACTTTGTAATCTGGATTTTTGGCCTTTTCATCGACCATTAAAGAAAGACGAGTCTCTGACTCTTCTTCCCGAATCGGGTCTTCAAGAGAGCACAGTGACATTACCGCCACTTCCTGGAGCATATGTTGGAAGTCCTTAGTCGACACGTCAAGATACTGACTCATTTCTTCATCGCTTACTGACCGTAGATAGGTTTGCTCCAGCTGCTGATATGCATCTTCGATTCGTTTAGCCTTTTCTCGCACTGAACGGGGAACCCAGTCTCCTTGACGCAAACCATCCAGGATCGCTCCACGAACTCGCCATGAGGCGTACGTCTCAAATTGAAGGCCTCGTTCATAGTCGAATTTCTCAAGAGCATCGATTAGTCCCATGACGCCATTGCTCTCCAGATCATCTTTTGGGACATTTTTGGGTAATCCGACAGCCAAACGACCGGATACATAATTCACAATGTGAAGATATTTTTCAATTAAAGCTTTTTTGGCTTCAAGATCTCCGTGTTCTTTCCACTTTTCCCACAGATCAGCATGGTTCAAATGTGAAGCTTTACGCTCGTCCAATTGCTTTCACCCTCCTTATTTGTCTGTCAGGTGACGAACGGCCTGCGCCATTTCTTCCGGATCCTTGGTCCGGACCAGTTTAGGCGGATCCAAAGGGGCGAAACCCGTTGGAGCTTTCGTCTCGGATGGCGGAATCTCTTCCCCAGAGGAGGCGTTCTGTCCATTCTTGAGCAAGTCGTTTAGCTCTTGTCCATCGTCTTCGAGTTTAATGTCAACCTGCGAACCTCTCATTTCTGGACCAATTTGGGGATCATAATCGAAACCCTTACTTCCTGCGGACGGGGTCAGCAGCAACCCCAGCCCCCAGCGCAAACCAAAAGCAAGGGCGTACCAGGCTACGAATCCGATTAACCCGCGAATTAAACTGGTCATCAACAAATTGCTGCTGTATGCTACAAAAAAAGTCAGAATAAATCCGACTATGCCTGCTCCAAGATTAATGCGGTAGTTTCCTATCATAGTTTTATAATTCCTTTACACCCATTTGTACACTTCTAATATTTAAAATCCCTGTTTCACAGTCCATTTCAATGGTCCGGCCATAATTTCCACCAGTGTCTTCAGCAAGAAGAGGAATATTAAGCTTTTGCAACCATTCCCGGCAAGATTCCGCATTCCTCGGCCCAATACGCATGGTATCTCCAGCTCCTGAAAAAGCAAACATCTGAGCACCACCTGCCATTTTGGACACGATACGTGAACGAGATGCGCCGAGTTTTAACATCTTTTCTAATAACTCAGGCAACGCCGTATCGGCATATTTAGCTGTGTTCAATTTTCCTTCTCTTGCAATCTCTGAAGAAGGAAGCATCACATGCGCCATTCCAGCCAGCTTCAAATGCGGATCATACATCGTTAACCCCACACAAGAACCAAGCCCTGTCGTGCGGATTATGCCAGGAAGGTGAGCAATGTTCAAATCCGCCATACCGACTTTAACGACGCTTTTTTCTTCAATCATGATCCAGAGGCACCCCTAAAGATTCAAATATCTTGGCAAATGACAATGGATCGGGAATCAGGAAAAATTGACCTTCCACCTGATCTTCTCCTTCGAAGAACGATGTGTCAATCAAAAGTGCATCGTCTCCCATTTCGCCAAATTGCAGCAGCCCATAGCTGAGTATTGCCCCTGCCATGTCAATGGCAAGTCCGGGAACCGTTGGATACATCGACAGTTTGGTGAAATCTGCAAGTGATGAAAGATATGATCCAGCCAGAATATTACCGATTTCCGATAACGCAGACTGTTCCATATCCGTAAACATGAGGCCCTCTTTCAGATCAAAACCAGCAAGCCGGTTCAGCAGCATTTTGGCGGCTTCCGGGGTCATCATGAAGAACAGATTACCTGGCGCCTCGCCTTCAACACGTAAAAAGACAGTCACCACGATTCGTTCGTCCCCGCCCACTTTTTCAGCTACTTCTTCAAAAGGGAGCATCTGTACTGTCGGCACGCCCATGTCAATCGGTCTATTTAGAAGTTGAGACAACGCCGTTGCGGCGTTGCCTGCTCCAATGTTACCGACCTCTTTGAGCACATCCATTTGGAATCCCTCAAATCGGTTGAACATCTCCACGTGTTAGCCCTCGACACTTTCCAGCTGTACAACTTCGCTTTTATTCAATACTTCATGCAGATTAAGCATGATCAACAAACGCTCATTTTCCAATTTAGCCACTCCGCGCAGATATCTTGCTTTGACTCCACCCACCACTTCCGGCGGACTGTCAATTGCACTGCTCTTAATGTCAATTACGTCATTGGCTGCATCAACGATGAATCCAACCTGCATGTCACCTACAGCTACAATGACAATTCGAGTTTGATCCGTATATTCTGTTTCTGGTAGAGAGAAACGACCACGCAAGTCGATAACAGGGATAACAACCCCGCGAAGATTAATAACCCCTTTTACGAAGGAAAATGTCTTAGGGACACGAGTAATCGGCATCATGCGTTCAATCGTCTGAACTTTATCAACCTCAATACCGTATTCTTCAGATCCTAGTTTAAAGACGATGACTTTCAATTCTTCCATGAATAAAACCTCCCTAATAAGTGTAAGGCTTAGTTGCTTATTTGATAAATGCGTTAGGATCAACGATGAGAGCTACTTGTCCATCTCCCAGGATGGTTGCTCCGGAGATTCCTTCAATGGAAGGAAGATAGGTTCCCATTGATTTGAGAACAATCTCGCTCTGTCCGATAAACTCTTCCACGGAAACCGCTGCTAGACGATCTCCTTTGCGGATGACGACGATTTCTGTTTCCGACTCATCCTCATCATTGAAATCAGGTACGCCAAACACTTCGTTTAACGACAAGTACGGAATGAGGGATTCACGGAACGTAATCATTTTATTACCATGAATATTACGAACTTGTTCACGCTGCACAATGGCCGTCTCCACGATGGAGGACAACGGAATCGCATATTTCTCGGAACCAACTCGTACAAGCATTGCAGCGATAATTGACAACGTCAATGGCAGTTGAACCGAGAAATTAGTGCCTTTGCCTGGTGTGGAATGAATGGTTACATTACCGCCAAGCGAAGTGATTTTGGATTTTACAACGTCCAAACCTACTCCGCGACCAGAGATATCCGAGATTTTGTCAGCTGTACTGAAACCAGGAGCGAATAAAAGCTGATTAACTTCATCGTCGCTCATCTTCGCACCCTGTTCTTCCGTCACGACACCGCGTTTAATGGCTGTTTGTAAAAGCTTCTCACGATAAATTCCTTTGCCGTCATCTTCAATCTCAATGAAAACATGGTTGCCACTGTGGAAAGCTCGAAGGTTAACTGTGCCCATTTCCGGTTTTCCGGCAGCAACACGTTCTGCGATTGATTCGACACCGTGGTCCACAGCGTTACGCAGCAAATGCACCAATGGGTCACCGATCTCGTCAATGACAGTACGATCCAATTCCGTTTCAGCACCGGTAATGACCAGGTCAATCTTTTTATCCAAGGTTTTGGCTAGGTCACGAATCATTCGTGGGAACCGGTTAAATACGGTATCTACAGGTACCATGCGCAGCTTGAGAACGATATTTTGCAGGTCTGAGCTGACTCTGCTGAGATGAGCCACAGTATCGGATAGATCATTATTACCCGTTTCACTTGCCAATTGCTCCAGACGCGACCGATCAATCAGCAATTCGCTGAATAAATTCATCAGTACATCCAATCGCTCAATATCCACTCGGATCGTACGCGAAGGTGCGGCTGCCTGTTTAGTTGGTGCAGCAGGTTTGGCTGCTGGTTTTTCTTCTGTTTTGACCGCAGTTGCGATCTCTTGTGATACAGCTGTTGCTATGGCGACTGTTTCAGCTTCAACTGCTGCTGCAGCCTGATTGGTCATCTGCTGAAGAGTTTCTTGATCCAGCTGAATGACTTTGGCACTTTCTATCTCTGAAATGCTTAAAATGCTTTTTTCCAGTTCCTGCGCTTCTTTGGTTGTTATGTAATACAACGAGAAACTGCGCTCAAACTTCTCCTGCTCAATATCCTGAACCGTAGGGAAAGACTTCACAACTTCACCCGAACGCTCCAAGAGATCAAAGACCATGTAGGCACGTACACCTTTCAGCTGGCTATCCTCACTAACAAGCACATCAATGTAGAAAACTCGATGCCCTTCCGCGATAGACTGGTCCAGAACAGAATATTGGAATTCGTCCAGATCAACAGCCGATGAAATGGTTTCTACCGGCTTAGCCGTTGTTGTAGCAGCTGGAGTTTCACCACCTGTCCATTCACCACTTTCAATAGCTTGAAGGGAAGCGACAATTGCGGAAACATCGGCTTTACCTTCTCCACCACTGGTAATATCCTGAACCATGGATTCAAGCGCGTCCAAACTCTTAAACAGAGTATCAAAAATATAGTCCTGCATTTTCAATTTCTCATTACGCACAAGATCTAACACATTCTCCATTTTGTGTGTCAATGATGCCAAATCCTCAAAGCCCATTGTTGCGGCCATACCTTTCAAAGTATGAGCAGAGCGGAAAATGACTTGGACTATACCCAGATCCTCCGGATTGCCTTCGAGTTGAAGCATGTTGTCGTTAAGGGATTGCAGATGATCATTAGACTCATCAATAAACATGGATAAGTATTGGTTCATGTCCATTGTGAGGCACCTCCTCCATGAGTTACACTCCGTTTATTTCACTGCTTGAACAAGTTTTGGGGCGATCTCCTGCAAAGGCAGAAGATGACGTACGCATTGCAGCTCTACAGCAGAACGCGGCATTCCATACACCACACAGGTCTCTTCATTTTCCGCAAAGGTAGACGTTACACCCGCTTCATACAGCTTTTTCATCATTCTCGCTCCATCACTGCCCATACCGGTCAGCAAAACCAAATGCCGCTGAAGCGACGTAAAAGGCAACAAGGACTCAAACATCGTATCCACTGAAGGCCGATGGCCATTCACCGGATGTTGCTCCGTAAGCTTCAGAATATACTTTCCATCGGTTGCTTTACTTACGACGATGTGATATCCACCAGGAGCGATATAAGCAGAACCTTTCTTGAGAACCATACCTTCTTCAGCCTCAACGACATGCAGCGGACTGAAGGTATTCAGCCGTTGTGCCAGAGACCTTGTAAAGTTTGGCGGCATGTGCTGCACTATGATGACAGGTGCAGGCAAATCAGCAGGCAGTTCCTCAAGCAAAGTTTTAAGGGCCCTTGGACCTCCCGTAGAGCAGCCAATTGCGACAATTTTGTTGAATGCACTATCAGTCCCCGTTACTGCTTTTGGTAATGGTTGATTTGAGGATGCAGCCGTTTGCTCCATTGCCGACCGTATTGGCTCAACATTCCGCAACTCCTTCGGAGTATGAAGGGGCTTAATAGGTTTAGGCAACTTAGCGTCTCTTGTATCAGGAACACGATCTGGGCTCTTTGGAGCTTCCAGTTTTTTGTCTGGCCGCTCTTTTTTCTGATCCGCCAGCGGCATGTTTCGCTGCAGCACTTTGGACTGGGGTCGCTCACTTGGTTCACTGTTTGGCCTTGTAACTGGCTGAACAGGATCAATCCTTTTGTGAGCGGGTTCTCTGCGAACTTGTGCAGGAGCATCACGCTGTACTCGCTGAGATTGACGCAAGAGATGTTCCTGAATCTCTTTCGTCTGTTTCAAGGATTCCTCACGCTCTGCTTTTCGCTTGATTTCGTTCATGGCCGCCCGCATCCGCTCGACGAGGGCCTTGCCTACCTGAGCAATATCTTGATCATGTGAAATGGAAGGCTTGCGTATAAAATCAAAGGCTCCTGCCTCAAGCGCCATGATGGTTTCCTTCATACCTTGTTCATTGATACCTGATAGCATAATTACAGGCACCGATGACTTCTGCATGATCGACTTCAGTGCATCCAGCCCGTTCATCTCAGGCATTTCTACATCCATCGTAATTACATCAGGCTTTAAATCCACTGCTTTTTCAATTGCTTCCTTGCCGGTTGAAGCCGTTGCCGCAACTTTGAATTCCGGGTCAGCTTCAATTAAATCCGTGACAATTTTGCGCATAAAAGCGGAATCATCGACAACCAATACTTGATACACCGCCATGTTTTGTCCACCTCTGTTTCCTTTATTCAAGAATCATGTTGTCTTCCTAAGCCACTTTTTCATAAATCCCCTGATTCCTGTCAAGGTTCCGGCTTCGTTAACCCCAGGTTCAGCCAAATAGCGAAGGGCGAGTCGCTGTATGTCTCTGGAAGCCTTTGAATGGGGATAAGCCAAGCTGTAGGGCACTTGTCTCTTCACCGCTTTAACAACATTCGGATCTTCTGAAACATACCCAAGCAGGGGGATATCCGTTTGCAAAAACCGCTTGGCTACTCCTGCTATTTTGTCCGCCACCTGTTCCGACTCCTGTTCATTTTCAACACGGTTAACGATCATCCGAAAAGGTGTAGCATTTTCCTGACCATGCATCACTTTAACCAGTGCATATGCATCTGTTATGGACGTGGGTTCAGGTGTGGTTATAATCATACATTCGTCAGCTGCACCAATAAACTTCATATTCTCGCGGGAGAGCCCCGCTCCAGTATCAAATATGACATAGTCCATTTCCTGCGCAACCATTTCCACTTGCTCTGCAAAAAATTCCAAATCACGGTCCGACAACGAAAATAACTCTTTCATGCCAGATCCACCGGCAATGTAAGGTAGTCCATTCGCACCAAGCTGAATGATTTCCTGTATGGACTTCTGCCGATACAATAAATGATACAGATTATAGGGAGATGAAGTCCCCATAAGGACATCAATATTAGCCATACCGATATCTGCGTCAAATACGAGTACCTTCCTGCCCAACGTTTGCAGCGCAAGGGCAAAGTTCAACGTGAAATTGGATTTCCCTACCCCACCTTTGCCGCTAGCAATCGTTAAGATTTTCGAGGAGCGGCCACTGCGCTGGGTTTTGTCCAATCCGCTCGGTGCTGACACCAAACTTCGAAGAGAGGCTGCCTGGTCCTTCATTTTGCGAGTTCTCCCAGCAATTGTTTAGTCAATGAAGCCGGATCTGGTTTGAGCAAGTCATCCGGAACATTCTGTCCATTGGTCACATAGGCAAGTTTCAACGGGAAGTGATGCAGCAGATTAATCATTGGACCACAAGTGCCCGTTTCGTCCATCTTGGTGAAAATGATTTTATCCAACCCGTACTTGCTGAAATGTTCGGTAATTTCAAACATGTCCGCGCTTTTGGAAGTCATGCTCATGACGAGAAAGGTTTCACTGTTCTCTACTGGTGCAAGCAGGCTTTGCAACTCAGAAACGAGCAATTCGTTTCTATAATTTCTTCCTGCAGTATCCATGAAGATCAGGTCACAATCCTGCAAACGAGATATAGCTCGTTGTGTATCTCCTGGAGACTGTACAACCTCAAGTGGAACATTCAAAATGGAAGCGTACGTTCTAAGTTGTTCTACTGCTGATATACGGTACGTATCCGATGTAATGAATCCCACTTTCCGATGATGCTTAAACATCTGCTCAGCCGCCAGTTTGGCAATGGTTGTTGTTTTCCCCACACCTGTAGGTCCAGCCACATAAACAATACGAGTGCCAGGCAATATCCCCGCATCGATACGTTCCTCCAGAAACGTTAAAATCTGTTTCTGAACGGTTTGAACAATCTCATTTTCGTCCAGCTCTTTAGCATTCAACTGCGTCTGAACCGTTTCAAACCATGACTCAAAAACTTCCGTCCGCACCTCTTGATTACTCAGCCGCTCTTTAAGAAAAAGAAACGCTTCAGGTACAGGGTCAGCCAATTCATTCTGTCTAGATAATTGAGTCATCATCTTTTTGAGTTCTTTCAGTTCAGACATCAGTTCTTGTTGGCCCTGTTTGTTTGGTTCCTGCACGGAAGGAGACGATGAACCCGAAAAATCCGCCCCTTCCGGTCGCGGTTTATAATCCGTGCTTGACTCAAATTTACCGCGCCCTCTATCTGAATCAATGTTCATCGATTCAGCATGAGCAGCGGTTTCCTTACGTTTTTCATCGGCGTATTGCTCAACAACCTGAGCAGCAGATTCCGATTCACTCGCTTCGTTCACAAATGAACGGGCCGTCTGCCTGTACGCTTCAGGAACATACGAACGAGGCACTGACGCAACTTGATTCTGTATCTGCTTCTTGGCTTCTTTTTTATCTTCCTCTTCAACCGCAGCTACAACTTCAATTCTCTTTTTGCGAAACATTCCCATCATTCCGCCCACCTTAATTTCTTTGGTGGACAGAATGACAGCGTTACTCCCCAGGTCTTTCCGAATTTGAAGCATAGCTTCGGGCATGGTCTCAACAATATATTGTTTTACTCTCATAAGTTCACCACTCCGACACTTTGGATTTCAACATTCGGTTCCAACTCACTATAGGAAAGCACCGGTATGTCCTGCATGGTACGTTCAATGACTTGACGCAGGTACATACGAATGGTTGGAGAAGTTAATACGACAGGTTGTTGACCTGATTGGATTAATCGATTGACCTGCTCGGTCAATTTTTGATACACACTTTGTGTAGACGCAGGATCCAGTGCAAGGTAACTTCCTTGATCGGATTGTTGTACACTTTCAGCAATTTTCTTTTCCAATCCAGGCCCAACGGTAATCACTCTAAGTGTTTCCCCTTTTTGGGAGAACTGTTGGGTAATTTGACGGGAAAGCGATTGTCTTACGTACTCTGTCAGAACATCAGGGTCTTTGGTATACGTCCCATAGTCAGCCAGTGTCTCGAAAATTGTGACCATATCCCGGATGGAAATTTTCTCACGCAGAAGTTTTGCCAGCACTTTCTGTACATCCCCAATGCCCAAAATTGATGGAATCAGTTCATCGACAAGTGCAGCATAGTTCTCTCTGAGATTGTCCACAAGCGCCTTCGTCTCTTGTCGGCCGAGAAGTTCATGTGCGTGTTTCTTAATCAGTTCCGTCAGATGGGTAGCCACCACGGATGGCGGATCCACAACGGTGTAACCAGCAAGCTCAGCTCGGTCTTTGGTCACTTCGTCGATCCATAGAGCTGGAAGGCCAAAAGCCGGTTCCGTAGTTTCAATTCCTGTCACAGATTCTTCTTCGTACCCCGGGCTCATAGCCAGATAATGATTAAGCAGCAATTCACCGCCACCCACCACATTACCCTTGATCTTAATGACATACTCATTAGGTCTCAATTGAATATTGTCTCGAATCCGAATAACTGGGACAACAAGCCCTAATTCAAGCGCACATTGCCTACGTATCATAATAATCCGATCCAGTAGATCTCCGCCCTGCTGGTTATCGGCCAGAGGAATCAAACCGTAACCAAACTCGAACTCGATTGGATCAACCTGAAGCAAGTTAATTACACTTTCAGGACTTCTAACCTCTTCGATCTGTTGTTCCTCCTCCATCTGTTCTTCTGCCTCTTGTTTGGATTTCAGCGTATTTTGCATTCTCCATGCGGCAAAAGCCAGTATACCTGCCAAAGGTATGGTCGTAATGGCGTGAATTGGAGTGAAGAAACCAAGCATTGCTATTACAAAAGCTACAATATATATGAGCGTCGGGTATGTAAACAACTGCCCCGTAATATCATCTGCCAAGTTACCTTCGGATGACGCTCTAGTGACGATAAGACCCGCTGCTGTAGAAATCAGAAGTGCAGGAATCTGACTGACCAATCCATCCCCGATTGTTAATACAGAATAGGTGGACAACGCATCTGCAAACGAGAGACCATGTACGGTCATACCGATAATAAATCCACCAATGAGATTGATCAGCAAGATGATAATACTCGCGATCGCGTCTCCTTTTACGAATTTACTCGCACCGTCCATTGCACCGTAGAAGTCAGCCTCTCTCTCAATTTTGGAACGTCGCTCACGGGCCTGTTGTTCATTGATCAAGCCTGCATTTAAGTCCGCATCAATACTCATCTGTTTACCAGGCATCGCATCGAGTGTAAACCGTGCTGCAACTTCAGCTACACGTTCCGAACCCTTGGTGATAACGATAAACTGAACAACGACCAGTATGAGGAAGACGATGAAACCAATAGCAATTTGACCGCCTGCGATCCAGCTACCAAAGGTAGCTACGACAGACCCGGCGTCTCCTTCTCCAAGGATCAGCTTTGTTGTTGAAATATTTAATGCTAGGCGAAACAGTGTAGTAATCAACAATAATGCCGGAAAGATGGAGAATTGCAACGCTTCCTTGCTGTTCATCGCTACGAGCAATATCATTAATGCAAGTGAAATGTTGACAACAAGCAGCATGTCCAACAACCAGGTTGGGATCGGGAGAATCATCATCAACACAATGCCAATGATACCCGCAAGGACAGCAATATCTTTTGTTTTCAATGAATGTACGGCCTCCGATCCCTTTTATTTCGTTCTGCCCTTTAATTTATATACATAAGCCAGCACTTCGGCTACCGCTTGAAACAAATCAGCCGGTATGGCGTCGCCAATCTCGGCCCTCTGGAACAATGCCCGTGCCAGCGGCTTGTTTTCCATTGTAATGACACCGTGCTCTTTGGCAATCTCCCTGATGCGCAAGGCGACGTAATCCTGACCTTTGGCAATAATCTGAGGTGCTTCCATCTCAGACCCTTCATACTTCAGCGCTACGGCGAAGTGCGTCGGGTTTGTGATAATCACATCTGCATTTGGAACCTCCTGCATCATGCGCTGTACAGCCATGCGACGCTGACGTTCCCTGATTTTACCCTTGATCAGCGGGTCACCTTCCATTTTTTTGTACTCGTCCTTGATGTCCTGTTTGGACATCCGAATGTTTTTCTCGTAATCATATTTCTGATACATATAGTCGAACACTGCGAGTACCATTAAGGCCACAGCAATTTTGACACCCAGATTGAGGGTGATTGAAGCCGAAAAATGTAATATGGCATCCAAAGAAAAATGAGAAAGTGAAGCAATATCCGATTGATAACTTGTAATCGTACTGTAGACTAGATAACCGATAATCGACATTTTCAAAATGGATTTTGCAAACTCTACTAATGAACGGAGTGAGAAAATGTTTTTGAAACCTTTGATTGGATCAAGCTTCTCAAGCTTTGGCTTCAATCCTTCTCCCACAAGTAGAAAACCAACCTGCATATAATTGACGATCAAGGCAACCACCGCCGCACCTATCAGTACGGGTGCTAGCAGCAGCATAACTTCAATGCCATAGCGCATCATAAGCGCCATTACATTTTCGCCGGTAATCTCCAAGCTCAGCCGATTTATAAAGATATCTGTAAATAACCGAACAATGCGTTCTTTGTAAAAATCACTGAAAACCATCATGATTAAAAAGGTGAACAGGAGAATGGATGCTCCAGAGATCTCCATACTTTTAACAACCTGTCCCTTTTTGCGGGTATCCTGCCTTTTTTTCGGGGTGGCTTTCTCCGTCTTCTCCCCTGCGAATAACTGAAGGTCAAGTTGAAATTTCATTTAAATCCTGTCCTCCGTTTCCTTTAGCCCGGCCTCTGTCCAATCGTTCCAAGCAACTTTTCCATAGATCTAAACATCGCTTCGAACAATTGGCTAAATACAAAGGCGAAGCTCGGAACCATCAAAAGCAATATGGCGATTCCCACCAGGACCTTTAACGGCATACCGACAGCAAACACATTGAATTGAGGAGCAGTTTTAGCCAAGAAACCCAATCCCACATCCGTCAAAAACAAAGCCACTACAATGGGTGCCGACATTTGGAAGGCAAGCATAAAGGCCTCACCTAACGTACGAACGAGAAACTCAGCAATACTACCGTCAGCCAATCGTATGAAAAAGGCATTGGATAAAGGTATCCAGCGATAGCTGTACACAATGGCGTCCAGAAGGTAGTGGTGTCCATTCATCGTCAGGAAAAGCAGCATAGCAAAAGCATATTTGAAATTACCTGTCAGCGGTGCAGAAGCACCCGTCATCGGATCAAATACATTCGCCATACCAAAGCCAATCTGAAGATCAATGAATGTTCCCGCCGTCTGCACGGCTGTCATGATCAGATAGGCTACGAAACCTAGCAGCAATCCTATTAATATCTCCCGGATAATCAACAGAATGTAACTCAGATCGGTAGGCACTTCCTGATTCATGCCATAAACTACATAAACCGTTAATGTTACAAATGCCGAAAGACCAACCTTAATGGAATTCGGCACATTTCGAGCTGAGAATACTGGAGCAGTTACAAAAAATGATGCAATTCGACAAAACATAAGCAGAGCGACAGGAAAACTTTGCAACAATGTCTCCATGTGCGAAAGCCTACCCTATATATCTGTATAAATTATCGAGAATGTTATACGTGAAATCTACCAAAATATTCAAGATCCAAGGTCCGAATAAGAGCACTGCCAGAAGAACGGCAATAATTTTCGGTACAAAGGCTAATGTCTGCTCCTGAATTTGGGTCGTTGCTTGAAATACACTGATAATGAGACCCACAACTAGAGCAAGTATAAGCATGGGTGCGCTAGCCAGCAGCGACGTATATACTGCTTTCCCGGCCAGACCTATAACAAATTCTGAAGTCATGACCGTCCTCCTTCAACTTTCCTGCTCATGTGTTAAAGCTCAGCAACAGTGACTTCACTACAAGATACCAACCGTCCACAAGGACAAATAGCAATATCTTAAAAGGTAATGAGATCATGACCGGTGGTAGCATCATCATCCCCATAGCCATGAGTGTACTTGCAACCACAATGTCTATGACTAGAAACGGAATGAAAATCATGAATCCCATCTGGAATGCTGTCTTTAATTCACTGATTGCATACGCTGGCACCATGACAGTGATCGGTATATCTTGATATGTTTCTGGTTTTTCGGTCTGATTATATTTCATAAAAAGCAGTAAATCTTTCTCCCTTGTGTGGGAGAACATAAATTTCTTAATGGGATCTTGTGCCTTTTCAAGCGCTTCCGTTTGCGTAATGTCTCCTTTGAGATAAGGCTGAAGAGCTACCTGATTAATGGAAGACAGCGTCGGTGACATGATAAACAGTGTCAGGAAGAGCGCTAAACCGACAAGCACCTGATTGGGTGGCATTTGTTGTGTCCCCAAGGATGTCCGTATAAAACCGAGAACGATAACAATTCGGGTGAAGCTGGTCATTAATACCAGTATTGCAGGCGCTATACTTAACACCGTAATTAACAGTATTATGGACAGAGAACTCGTACTTGGTGTTCCTCCATCTCCGCTTCCGATTTGGATATCGATGTTCGGTATCGGTTCGGCAAAGGCAACCGTCACAGATGCCAGGCTGATAAGCCCCATCAAACAACATGCTAGCCAAATCTTTTTCTTCATGAATCCCTCGACCGATCTGTAGTATTGTCTTCTTCCAGGAGCTTGTCCATCTTTTCTTTTCGGTTAGGCATCTGCCGTAGCTTCGACTCGAATAGCTCGTGAAAAGAGGCTGTATCCTCAAGTTCCATTTCCCTTGGTGGTTCTTGCTTACGGAAGCGGGATGCCAACTTGTTGATTAATGGTGAAAGGCTTCCCTGTTGTGAAGAAGCTTCTCTCTCAAATGAATCAACAATTCTCTGTGCCTCTTCCAAATCTGAAATTTTGTCTAGCAATTGTATATTTTCGCCAACACCGACCAGATAAACATTGCCACCAATTTCTATGATCTGAAGTGACTTGTTCGGCCCCAGCCCCACACCACCCAAAATGCGGACTGTGCCACTTCGGAACCACTGCTGATTCCGTTTGTTCAAAAAGCGGAGCAGGTAGACGATAAGGACCAAGATGACGGCCAGGACGACAATCACCCATACAAGCTGAAAATAATAGTTGGTCCCAATGTCAGCTCCTCCAGGAGTATCACCCTGCGCCATCATCATGTGTCTTAAACTCCCAGCGTTTTGCTGATCGCTTCGATGACCCGGTCAGACTGGAATGGCTTAACGATGAAATCTTTGGCACCAGCCTGAATCGCATCAATTACCATCGCTTGTTGTCCCATAGCTGAACACATAATGACTTTAGCGTTCGCATCGATTTTTTTGATTTCTTTCAGTGCTGCAATACCATCCATCTCAGGCATGGTAATATCCATCGTGATCAGATCAGGACGAAGTTCCTTAAATTTCTCAATTGCTTGTGCTCCATCCTGAGCCTCGCCAACGACCTCATATCCGTTTTTGGACAAAATGTCCCGGATCATCATTCTCATAAACGCAGCGTCGTCCACGACTAAAATTCGGTTTGCCATCTTGATTCAAGTCCTCCCTAAATTGTGCTTATTGTAATTTCTGAATTCGGTCCCATTGGCTTACGATATCTATAACACGAACACCAAAGTTTTCATCGATAACGACGACTTCTCCCTTAGCGATCAGTTTGTTATTGACCAAAATATCGACAGGTTCGCCGGCCAGTTTATCCAGCTCGACAATTGAACCTTGTGAGAGTTCCAATATATCCTTAATTTGCTTCTGGGTCCTTCCTAATTCTACGGTGACTTTAAGGGGAATGTCCATCAATAAATTCAAATTATTTTCGTCCACCTGACCGTAAGCCCCATTTTGCAAATTGGCGAACTGGACGGGTTGTACATTCACATTCCTGTTTGGCATACCGCCGTAGTGTTGTGGTGCACCATACGGTTGCTGTGGTGGCATCCCGTAAGGCTGTTGTGGCGGCATTCCTTGCGGCATACCCATTGGTGCCTGTCCATAACCATTATAGTCTGGAGCAGGCTGTTGAGGCGCCTGTGGAGGCATTTGCTGTTGAACCGGTGGTTGCTCCGGCGCCACAGGTGGAGCTGCCGCCGCTGGTGTTGTCACAGGTGCATTAGCCGTTGATTCTTGTGCTCCGCCGATCAACATATCCACCATGTGTTTGGCGAAATCAACAGGCAAAAGCTGCATCAGATTGGAGTCAATCAGATCACCAATCAGGAGGCGAAACGATACTTGAATCAACGTTTCGTCATGCGGCAGACTGCTTACACCCTCGCCACTCTCCATATTGAGAATATCAATGCCTGGCGGAGAGATATTCACAAATCGGTTGAAAATCGTAGACATAGAGGTTGCTGATGAACCCATCATTTGGTTCATTGCTTCCTGTACTGCACTAATATGGATCTCATTCAGCTCTTCATCCGCAGGATTGCCTTCGCCTCCAAGCATCAGATCAGCAATTACTTGTGCATCGCGCTTTTTGATAACTAGTGAATTGATCCCTTCAAATCCATCTACATAATTGACATGTACTGCAACATGTGGCTTGGGAAACGCTTCTTCGAATTGCGAACGGCTGATAATGGATACCTTCGGTGTTGTAATATCTACTTTTAATCCTAATAGCGTGGACAGTGCTGTCGCTGCGCTACCAAACGTAATATTACCGATCTCCCCCAATGCATCTTGTTCCAGCTCAGTCAGAAAATCATCAACTGTTTTTTCAGCAGGTTCCGTGCTACCCATTGATTCGGATTGCCGGAGCAAAGCATCGATTTCTTCCTGGGACAAATAATCCTTACTCGTCAAATTCTTCAACTCCTTCGGTGACAATCTTATCTATTTGTACAGCCACACGGTCTTTTATCGTTCCCGGACTGCCCATATACTTCAACCTGTCGCCCACTTTGATGGATAATCCCTCATCAACCGGTTTGTTCAACGTAATGACATCGCCGACCGAAAGACCAAGGAATTCCGAGATCGAAATTCTGGATTCACCCAGTTCTGCAACAACTGGCAATTTGGCTTTGTTCACACGTTCTCTAAGGGCATCGTATTCTTCCGGCGCTCTTGTTTTCTTCTCTGAAACAAACCACTGATGTGTCGACAGCCTTGACATAATAGGTTCAAGAACGACATGCGGGATACACAAATTGATCATGCCCGTAGTGTCACCGATTTTGGTGCTCAGCGAGATCAAGGCAATCGTTTCGTTGGGTGATACGATCTGCATAAACTGTGGATTCGTCTCCAGTGCTTCCATTCTCGGCGATATGTCGAGCACTGTTTTCCAAGCTTCCTGCAAACTTTCGAACGCTCGGCTAAAGATCCGCTCCATAATTGTCGTTTCTATTTCAGTCATTGAAGCTATTTTAGTCGGCGCACTTCCCGTACCACCCAGCAATCGATCCAACATCGCATAACCAACATTGGGGTGGACCTCCAGCACCATTCGTCCTTGCAACGGTTCTGCTTCAAATATGTTTAATATCGTCATTTTAGGGATTGAACGAATAAATTCATCATAAGGCAACTGTTCGACCTGAACGACGTTAATTTGAACGAATGTCCGTAATTGGGCTGAAAAATAAGTGGTGAGAAAGCGTGCAAAGTTCTCGTGAATTCGAGTCAAACTTCGGATGTGATCTTTGGAAAAGCGAACCGCCCGTTTAAAATCATACGATCTAATTTTTTTCTGAGTTTCTTCCTTTTTTAATTCCTCGGCATCCATCTCACCTGAGGAAAGTGCTGCTAATAGGGCATCAATCTCATTTTGTGATAATACATCCACCATGTTCTCACCCCCTTACCGTTTTACAGCGTGCTCTGTTCATTACATTGATGCCATCAAAAAATAAGTAAAGTTCGTGCTGCTCAGCTTCGGTTCAGGCAATGCTTCATTGATCAGTTTCGTCAGTTTTTCATTAAACTGAGAACGTCCCTTGGCTGTTTTTAACTCTTCTGGCTGTGCATCCGCAAAAGTCTGAACAATAATTGGTTTTACGGTAATTTCTTTAATTTTCTCGAAATCTTCTTTTGCTGTAGCGTCAGCCATTTTAAAAGCCAGGTTGACTTGTACAATGTGATTGGTGTCTGCCAAATTGGTTTTGATGTCGGTAATCTCGGAAGTAACCTCGACAATTTCATCGGCAGTCATCTTTTTGACTTCAGCAGCCGAAGCTACGTCTGTTTCAGCTTTGTTACCCGTCTGTCCTTGCATAAATACAAACACAACCACCACAATGAGTGTTATGGCAAGCAAAATCGTTGCCAGCCAGGGCATCATCTTTTTCATCAGGATTCCTCCGTTTGCTGCACTTTGATAGTGGCTGCCTGAACCCCGATTTCACGGTTGTAATCTTTGATTTTGGAAATGACTTCATCTGCCTTTTCAAGGACAATCAGTCTCTTACCAGTTACCAGAGTAATATACGTATCCGGCGTTTCTTCTACAATCTCTACCATCAGCGCATTTAACCACATGGGAGAACCATTTAACCGCGTTACCGAAATCATGCTAAGCCCCCTCTCGATCAATGTGGAGGAGCGAGCTCCTCCACGCATTAAAACTTTCTAATCAGCTATTAACGTTTCAGGTTAACAACTTCCTGAAGCACTTCATCGGATGTTGTGATGATCCGTGAGTTCGCCTGGAAACCACGTTGAGCGACAATCATCTCTGTAAACTCACCCGTCAAATCCACATTGGACATTTCCAGTTGGCCTGCAATAACCGCGCCTGTTCCAAATTCGGTGCTGTTCGCTGTTACAATTTCGAATTCGCCATCAGCATTGGCATTTGCAGTAATGCGGTACAAGTTACCACCGATCTTTTCCAGACCTTCCGGGTTGGTTACTTTACCGATCCCCAGTTGTGCACCAGCTTCAGTTGTACCATCATCCATCGTTTGGTTGATGATTCCATCTTGACCAATGGTGAACGAAACTACGGTATCATCCAGAGTGATTGGCTCGCCACCACTATCCACAACGAACAAACCGTCTGAAGTTACAAGGTTACGGTTAGCATCCACATGGAAATCTCCTGCACGAGTCAAGAAAGGAACTTCTTGCTCTCCGCCAAGTGTTACCAGGAAGAAACCATCACCGTTAAGACGCAAGTCGGTTGGATTGTTCGTGGTCATTGGACTTCCCGCTAGATGCAGCGTATCAATCGAACCAACGGATACACCTAATCCGATTTGTTTTGCATTTACACCACCGTTTTCATCTCCTGGCGCTGTTACTCCCGCCGTTGTTTGGCTCATAATATCTTTGAACATAACCCGACTTCCTTTGAAGCCAACGGTGTTTACGTTTGCGATATTATTACCAATGACATCTAGTTTGGTTTGAAAACCCCGCATCCCGGAAACGCCAGAGTACATCGATTTCAACATGATTATAAATCCTCCCAGCCTTAATTTGGTTACCGCATCAGTCGGTCAGCGGTGTTCCGGCTCCCGAGAAGGGCCAGCCGGTTAAGATATGATTACTGCACTATCGATTTGTGTAAACACGTTATCCTTCATGCTTTCGCTATCCATAGCTGTGACTACAGTACGATTCTTGACATTGACGATAAAAGCCATATCCTGCATCAGGATCAGAGATTCTTTAGCACCTTTGGCCGCAGCCTTGTCCAGTGCCGTTCCAATCTGCTGCATCTGCTCACTTTTCAGCTCAATTCCACGCTGTTCCAATCTTTTGGCTGCATGGTTGCTTAGCTTAAGGAGATTATCCTCTAGCACTTGGGCAAAAGGTCTTTCTGGAGTGATTGCTGCTTCACTCTGTTTAGTGCGATTAAGCAAGTTCGGTGTTACTGGGCCTGTATATAGTTGTCCTACCGTTATTCGTTCACTCATAACGTGTTCCCACTATCTTGACCTGATGTTTTAGCTTCCTCGCTTTCGCTCACTGGTGTTGAACCATCAACAGTACTCTGATCTTGGGATGCTTCTTCCTCGATTGGAGCGGGATTCGAAACCTGGATAATTTCATTCAGCTCGATTTCGTCTTCGCCCACTTTAGCGTACTGTACACCATCCCGTACGATGATCGAATCAACAATTCCCTGACGAAGCGTTCCGCTGTCTTCTTTATTAGAAGAAAGCCAGCTGATTTCCCGTCCGATCATGCTTGAAACCGCACCAAGAGACTGATTCAGCGTTTTGAGCTGCGACGAAATGTTAACAAGCTGTTCAACCGAACTGAACTGTGCCATTTGAGCAATAAATTCCTTATCCTCCATAGGCTGCATCGGATCCTGGTTTTGAAGTTGGGTGATTAGTATTTTGAGAAACTGATCCTTCCCTAACTCCTTGGTAGCTGCACTAGTTGTTGCCGTGTTCGAAGCCGAGTAGTTCGGCCATGTATTATTGGTAGAAACAATTTCAGTAGCCAATATTTTCACCTCATTTCTAGTTAAGCTTTAGCAGTAAACGAGCCTCCCTGGAAGTCGTTTCCTTCCTCATTTTCACTGCGCCAATTCCTCAGTTCTTCCTGAAGGTTTGCCGTAGTTATTGCATCATCTGTTTGCTCTTCACGTTCCCGTGAACGGCGCTGATCCTGCGAGTTATTTCCTTGCTGGCGTCCGCCGTCATGATACATCTCAGAACCTAGGGAGCTGCTCTGAGTGACTTCGATTCTCTCCACTTGTATACCTTGGGATTGAAGCGAGGTACGAAGCTGTGTCATTTGCTGTTCAAGCATATCCTTCGCCATCGCATGTTCAGTCATGAAGCGTGCAACCAATTGTCCGTTCTGCAAGGTAATCTGTACATCCAGCTTACCCAGATGTTCTGGTCGAAGTGAGATCGTAGCTTCTGAAAAGCCTTTTTGCTGCACGATATCCAGCTTATTCACCACAAATTGCGTCATTTCCTTTGCAAACTGTGATGCCTGCATTACAGGTTCAGCTGGCTTAGCAACCGCTGTGCCCGAAGTACGCATGGATAACTCACCGGCTGTAATCACCTTCGAATGATCCATTTCTCCACCTTCACTTGCAGTCGACGAAGTGTTCACATCTGTTTCACCTGTCACTTTAAGCTCTTTGGTAGAAGACGAAATTGCAGTCAATTCTTTCTCCGTAGATGGAGTAGCTTTGGTTTGTACACCTTGATCTTTTAATGAATCCATGGAATCAACGATAGCTTTAAGTTCTGTCCATCCTTTATTGCTGCTCAGATCAACTCCAGCCTCCTGCAGCTGATTCTGGAGGGTTTGAAGCAACTGCTTAAACTCAGCTGTATTTTTGGCTATAGGACTATCTGGTTCAGTCATACTTGCAACCAACTGAGTAAGTACATCCTGCAGCACAAAGCGAACTGCAGCCGGGTGTTCAGTAAGATCCATCACCGCAGTAGCGTTAACGTTTGTTTGCACATTTACTGTTCCATCCGCTTTTTCGGTTTCAACGGAAGCACCGTTTAATTGGGCATACAGCTGTTGAATCATATTTTGCAATTCTGCCAGTAATGTCGGGTCATTTTCCAAAACTTCATCTAACGAATCCAAGTCACCAAACAACGAGTCCAGAACAGCTGTAAGAGACGTTTCTTCCCCTTCTTCACTAGTTGCAAGGGCTATAGCTAACGGATTTACAGTTAAACCCCCAGCAGTAGCCGAGTTGTTTTCTTCCGAAGTGGTACTATTCAATGACTGTGCCAGTGTTTGCAAAAAACCACCATCGGTCCCTGTAACCCCACCTTTAGATTGCGTTCCAGACGAAGTTTGTGCTGCTCCTGTTGTCTTTGAAGTGGATACTGAGGTCATTTGGTATACGATTGACATTTGTTTCACCTCCTTTCGGATTAAGAGCGTTCTACCTACTTATTTCCCATTAACCGGTTTAAGATTTTCGCTGTTTCAGCTGAATTCTCTGTAGACATATTCTCAAGTAATTGTGAGCGTGTAGCATCGTCTACCGAGTTTAAAATGGTCAATGTTTTATCTGGACTGAGTTTATACGTCTCTAGCAGCAATTTTGCTCCGCTTGAGGCTGACATCGAAGAGAACGTTTGGCTGAGCTGGGTTTTGTCCAGGTTTTTCGAATTGGTAGTTGATGTTGTTGTAGTTGCTGCCGTTTCTTTCTTCAATCTGGATTGCAGCGCATCCAGTGCCAGATCTCCAGATGGTTTTGCATCCTTCATCATCATCGTGACATCTGCCGCCGTTTTCGGATCCATTTTCTCCAACACTTTCGTACGGGCAGTCGACTGCATCGCACTCAAAAGAAGCACCATTTCTTCATTGGTCATGTTCTGTAAAATCGGTGCCGCTTTGCTTGGACTCATGTCTGCGTACATTTTGGCCAAATCCTTAATCTGCTTCTGATAATCAGATTCGGTCTCCGGAACTTCGGCAGCCGCCGTTTCCGCCGCTTTTTCTGCTTCATCCAATTTCGCTTGAAGATCGCTTGCTTTTTTTGCTTCTGCCGTAGTAGCCTCTTTTGCTGCCTGTAGCTCTGTTTCTTTAGCTGCTACTTGAGACTTCAACTTTTCGATTGTTGCTTCAGCACTCTCAACTTGCTTTTCGCTTTCGTCCAGCTTTTCTTTTTCAGGATCCAGAACAGGATCAGGGACCCAATTCTTGACTACCGGAATTTTGTTAGCTAGCTCAAGCATGTTATTGCGAATATCTACATTAAATAAGGTCAGCAGTACACCGAGCAACACTACGGTGAAGACAATCGGGATTGAAATCATCAGAAACTTTTCCCAACCGCCGCCTGACTCTTTCTCGATATCTGTGTCTTTAACAGCCATTATTTCATTCCTCCTTCACGAGACAACTTCGCTTGCGAAGCCCATCAGATTGCGCGTCCGGCCTTTGCAGCGAAGCGTACAGTAGCCATCTCGTCCAGATCGTTCTGTTCCCGGAGGAGCATCTCCTGCTGAAATTTGATCTTGGCTTTGTCTCTCGCTTCAAGCCACACTTTTTCATCAACCATCTTACCGTTCAAGAACGTCTGATTCCGCTGCACATTGACCTGAGCGTGTTTAACATCCGTATTTTTTTTGGAGATGCACTCATCCAGGTGATACACGTATCGCTGCATTTCTTGCAGACTGGATACAGAAGCTGTGCTCTCCGTTGCGGATTGAATGACACTAATCAGTTCGTTTTTATCATTCATAAGTTGTAGAAGGTGTTCTTCTTCTGTTTGAAGTTTGCCGATTGCTGTGGATAACATCCACTCCGCTTGTGTTTTTTCATTGCTTTTCAGGTCAACTACCTTCTGGAAATGATATCGAAATTTCATCGCTTAACCTTTCATCTCCTTGCAAATTCAAGAATCAAACGTTCCTGCACTTCACTCAGCGTTACTTTTTCGTCCACTTTTTGCTTGGTAAAGTTCCATATGCTTTCGATCTGATCCATCGCTTCATCAATAGCTGCATTCGACCCTCTTTGATAAGCCCCAATGTTGATCAAATCTTCGGATTCTTTATAGACGGCCATCAATCGCTTCATATTATTAACGGCTTCCAGCTGCTCTTCAGGCGCAATATCTTTCATGACACGACTAATGCTTGCGAGCACATCGATTGCCGGAAAATGCCCTTTGTTCGCGATGGACCGATTCAGCACAATGTGACCGTCCAGAATTCCTCTAACGGCATCCGCTATCGGTTCATTCATATCGTCACCATCGACGAGCACCGTGTAAAATGCTGTTATGGAGCCGGTCGGCCCCGTCCCTGCACGTTCCAGCAATTTAGGCAAACTCGCAAATACAGAAGGTGTGTAACCTCTCATCGCTGGAGGTTCACCTACAGCAAGTCCAACTTCCCTTTGAGCCATGGCATAACGAGTAACGGAATCCATCATCAACATGACATTCATGCCTCTGTCCCTGAAATATTCCGCTATCGTGGTGGCAATGACTGCCCCCTTAATTCGAATCAATGCAGGTTGGTCTGAAGTAGCAACGATGACCACCGAGCGTTCCAGCCCTTCCGGCCCCAGATCTCGCTCAATAAAATCACGAACCTCGCGTCCCCGTTCACCTACGAGTGCAATAACATTTACATCAGCTGCCGTATTGCGAGCAATCATGCCCATCAATGTACTCTTACCCACACCCGATCCGGCAAAAATACCAACCCGCTGACCTTTACCAACGGTCAACAGACCGTCAATCGCTCTAACGCCTACACCCATGGTTTCCAGTACACGCGGCCGTTCCATCGGATTCACAGGTTTATTCGATGTGGAGAACATCGGCATTCTTGAAGGCAGCAGCGATCCATCCAGAGGTTGACCAAGTCCATCAAGCACTTTGCCCAGCAGCTCTGAACCAACCTGAACTCCAAGCGGCTTCCCGGTACCTACGACATCACACCCCGGACCAATCGATTGCAATTCACCCAAAGGCATCAGTAGCACTTTGTTATCCCGGAAACCAACCACTTCTGCTTGAATCGGCTTCTCTGATTTACCCGGGTAGATGTAGCATACGTCACCGATGCTTGCGTCAGGACCTTCGGATTCAACCATCAGCCCGATAACCTGTGTGACCTTACCATTAACCCGAACAGGATCAAATTGGCGTAAGTGCTCCATGTAACGCTGTGAACTAAGAACCTTCATGTTGATTTTTTCGCCCCTCATCCTCAAGTGCTATGCGGATCAGTTCTTTTTTTATTTCAGAAAGTTGTGTATCAATACGGGCATCGACGCTGCCAAACGATGAGCGAATGACACACCCTTTGTCTTTCACCGTTGCATCAGGCAATATTTGAAGTTCGGCCTGTGAGTCGATCGATAAGGACAACTCCTCACGCGCAGCTTGTACAAACGCAAACTGCTCTGGTGCTACACACAAGGCAATCATTCCTTGTTCACGTTTCCGTGACAGATTCTGACGAATCAGTTCGAGAGTATGCTCTGGTTCAACAGTGAGCTGCTTATCAATAACCTTCTCTGCAATTCCGCATGCCAGCTCTACAAGGAAAGGCTCTGCTTCCTGGATAATTTGATCTTTTGCTACATAAGCCTCTTGCAGTACTTCCTGGGCTTCTTTCATCATCTGTTCGATCTGCACTTGGAGATCCAGTTCAGCTTGTACTTTGCCTTCATCAAAACCCTGCTGAAAACCTTGTGAGCGCATCGCTTCAATTAAATGTTCATCCTGCTGACGCTGTTCCTGCCACCAGGTATCGATCTGCTCACGGGCTTCTTTAAGCATGCGTTCCGCTTCCTCGGAAGCTTCGCGTACCTGCTTTTCTGCAAACTCCTTGGCATCCTCCAGCATCTCCGCAGTCAGACGTTTAGTTTCTTCGTCTACACGAGCCTGTAACGCCTCTGTCTCTGCACCTTCTACTTCACTATCTGTTCCTTCAGTTTCAGGACCACCATAATGATGATGATTTTCAAGACGTTTGCGGTCATCAACCGGCACATACTGGAAAGATTTAATCAAATTAGACAATGATATCATCTCCTCCGCCGCGAGCGATAATGATCTCACCAGCTTCTTCCAGTCTGCGGATCGTTCCTACGATACGAGTCTGGGCTTCTTCCACATCACGCAACCGAACAGGTCCCATGAATTCCATTTCTTCCTTGAATGTCTCGGACATCCGTTTGGACATGTTGCGGAACACTGCATCGCGAACTTCTTCGCTCGCCACTTTGAGTGCAAGCTGCAAGTCTGCGTTGTCGATATCGCGGATGATACGTTGAATTGAACGATCGTCCACGTTGACAATATCTTCGAATACAAACATGCGTTTTTTGATTTCTTCGGCAAGTTCCGGATCCTGAATTTCCAGAGAATCCAAAATGGTACGTTCCGTACCCCGGTCGACCCCATTCAAAATCTGTACGATCGACTCGATGCCGCCTGCGTTTGTATAATCCTGTGTAACCGTTGACGACAACTTTTGTTCCAATACACGTTCCACCTGAGAGATAACCTCAGGGGAGGTGCTGTCCATGACAGCGACTCTTCGTGCAACATCAGCCTGCTTCTCCTGAGGCAATGAGGATAGAATTGCTGCTGCCTGCTCGAATTGCAGGTAGGATAGTACCAAGGCAATCGTCTGTGGACTTTCGTTTTGAATAAAGTTTAATATTTGGTTTGGATCGGCTTTGCGTGCAAAGTCAAATGGTCTAACCTGCAGCGTAGCTGTCAAACGATTAATAACTTCAAGTGCTTTTTGCGATCCAAGTGCTTTCTCCAATATTTCTCTTGCGTAAGTAATACCGCCTTGAGAGATGTATTCCTGAGCCAGACAGATCTGGTGAAATTCCGCCATAATCATATCTTTTTCGGAAGCATCAACTTTGCGAACATTGGCAATCTCCAATGTTAATTGTTCAATCTCCTCATCACGCAGATGTTTGAAGATTTGTGCCGACACTTCCGGACCTAGTGTAATCAACAAAATTGCTGCTTTTTGTCTTCCAGTCAAACCTTGACTGCTTGCCTTTGCCAATGCGTTCACCTCTATTCGTCAGCCAGCCACGTACGCAGCAGATTGACGAATTCGTCTGGCTTTTTCTTCGCCAAACTCTCCAATTGTTTGCGCACTTGACTTTCGTTCGTTACACTGTCCAACGTAATGGACGGGAACTCTGTTGCTACTGGGAGAGGAATATCTTCTTCTTCCTCTTCGTTTTGTTTGCGTCGACGGCGTACGAGGAGGATAACGACTGCTGCGATTAACGCGGCCACCAATGCTCCTACGCCCCACATCATACCTGTTGATAGCTGGAATCCTGTTTCTGCAGCGGCTGCAGTCTGGAAACCTTGGGATATAACCGAAACTTTCTTGGTCAGATCAGCGTCTGTAATTACATCACCTGAATCTGCAAGTGAAGCTCGAACGATGTTCACCAAAATATTCTCAATTGCATCCTGGACAGGTTGTTGTAATTCTGTTTGTCCTTCAGGTGGTTCAACGGCTACGTTAATGGTTAAATCTTTTACAGTATAAGGACTAGAAATGATATCTTTGGCAATTCGATTGACTTCGTAGTTTACAGTGCTTGATGATTCCTCAGAAGTTGAATTCCCCGTTGCATCTGCTGAAGGATACCCAGGAACTTCTTCTTGACCGGTACCTGCGACACCGCCTGTTGGAGTACTCGCACCTGTATAACTCTTTTGAATCTCCTGGACACTGATCTCGATGCCCTTCATGTTCTCTTCATCAACAGGTGTAACCAGATTCTCTTTGCTTGTCACTTTATCGAAGTTAAGCTTGGAAGCAACGAGTACATTAACTTTGTCTTCGCCTACGATTTGAGACAGAAACTGTTTTACATTGTTGCGTACGTCATTTTCGAACTTCTTCTGCAAAGCCATGTTTTCCTGGACTTCGGAAGATAATCCACCACTGCCTCCACGGGCAGTTGGAATCAACTCGGCTTCATCCGTGTTGGTGATCGTAATATTTTCAATCGGCAGGTTGGGAATAGCGGTTTTCACCAAGTTAAAATATCCATCCACTGCTGCCTGATTCGGGTGGTATCCTGGTTTAAACTGCAATGCTACGGAAGCGGATGCTTTGTCTTGCTCTTCCAGGCCGGCAAAGATATTATCTTTCGGCATATTGACCAAGACTTTTGCATCTTGAATGCCTTGCATGCGCTGGAGTAACTGTTCGACTTCTCCGTTAATGGCATTGTTGTATTTAACATCGAATTCTTTGTCTGTCATCCCGATCGGCGATGAAGACTCCTCGAATGATTTATATCCCAATGAACCATTCTGAATAATTCCTTGTGATCCTATGTTGACTTTTGCAAGCGCAACATCCGTGCTTGGTACCGATATGGTTTTCCCGTCTGCGCTTAATTTGTAGGGGATATTGGATGAATCCAGGTAGTTAATGACTCCTGCTGAATCACTGGAATTCAAATCAGTAAATGCCACTTCATATTCTGTTTTGGACAGCTGCATAGTTAGTACAACCGCTGCCAGAATTAAAAATAAAAAGGTGGAAACCAGTAAAACTTTCTGTTTTTTGCTGAAGCTATTCCAATACTGGGTTACTTTATCCCTGTACTGGGCGATTCTCTCATTCACTCTGTCACCCCATCCGAAACTTTGCTTAGTCTGTCCCGAGCCATCAAAGTACTTCTATTACTAAAGTACGAGATCTGCCTCAGGAGCAGCATCGCAGCTGCTTGTTGTAATGATCAGCGCTGTTATCGAAGCGCAATCATGCTCTTTTTACATTTGCGTACGCATAATCTCTTGATACGCTTCGACTACTTTGTTTCGGACTTGCGACGTGAGTTGCAGACTCAACAGGGCCTGTTCTGAAGCGATCATTACCTGATCCACGTTCACATTCCCCAATAGAAATTGATTGGACATTTCATGTGCCTGAGTCTCCTGCGTTGCCACGGACCCTAATGCCTCTTGTAAGTATGTACCGAAGCTCTGAATGGTTTCGGCTGGTGTTGATGTTTTGCTAACGGAAGCATTTTGCATCTGCAACGGTTGAACTACCTGTGTGTTAAACATGTTGTTCTGAATCATCAATGTCTCCCCTTTATCCCATTATTCATGTTAAAACCTCATTGACATTACCGTAATCTATCTTCCGATCTCTAAAGCTTTTGTTATCATTGCTTTGGTTGAATTTAGCGCTGTTACGTTTGCCTCGTAGGACCGAGAAGCTGATATCATGTCAACCATCTCTTTCGCAATATCCACATTTGGCATATACACATACCCTTCAGCGTTGGCATCAGGATGAGAAGGATCATATACAGGTTTCAGAGGAGACTGATCTTCACGAATCTCTGATACTCTAACTCCCTCACCCGAGGACTTACCCCCCATCTGATTTTGCAGGATACTGCTAAACGAAGCTTTGTTTGGTTCGAGAACTACCATTTTTCTTTTGTAGGGAACGGCTTCACCATTCGATACACTGGCGCGAGTCGTCTCAGCATTAGCGATGTTTGAAGATATTACGTCCATCCTCAAACGTTGGGCTGTCAGGGCCGAGGAGCTAATGTTAAAACTGTTACTGATATTCACCTAAGTTATCTCCCTTCCACTCCAACACGCATCATTTTAATCTGTTCATTCACTTGTTGAATATAAGCGTTGTAACGCAACTGGTTCTCCGCCAGAAGACTCATTTCTTTGTCGATATCGACATTATTCTGGTTATTATTCATGGATGTCGAATGATCCATTGTTACTACAGGTGTAGGAACGGAAGAGGAAGGTCCTATGACAAAATGCCTTGAGTCCGTTACTTTTCCCTTAAGAACTGGCATATCTCCATCCGTTTGCTGCCTTAAAATCTCTTCAAAAGATACGTCAGAACGCTTGTAGTACGGGGTGTCCGCATTCGCAATGTTGTCTGCAATTGTTTGTTGTCTAGTGTTGGACGCATCGAGTGCACCTTGTAATCTTTTAAAGCTAATATCATTCAAAAGATTCACGATTTCCCTCCTCTCCTTAGAAATTATGGAAAAAGATTCAATCTTTTTCCCTTAAATTTGCTTATGTTTTTCGACAAAAACATTCGCCTTTTCACGTTTTTCTAGGACTTAAGTAGAATTAACTCTGATGTTGTCGTATAACATAAGTTTCTTCGAGATTGGCATTTATTACAATAAGAAAAAAGCCCTATCTTTTCTGAAAGAGAGGGCTTTTTGTGTATTTTCTGCAAATTATGAATTTTTTCGCAAATGTTGAGGCCCAAAACAAATTGGAGTTCACATCTACAAAACACACACTTAAACATTCTTAAAATTTATAGCAGGCACTTCCATCTTATTCCTGCCGTCACTTCATCAACTTCATCTACAATTGGGAAAATTTCTCTTAATTGTGTTAGCAATATTTGCCGTTGCAACAAGGTTTTTAATCATCATAACTTTAGAAGGAAACATTCAATACATTATATAATGGACAAGCTAGCCTTCTTGCTTTACTTGTTTACTCTGATATAACACAACACTTTCTTAACAATTAAAAATCCGGTTACACCTGGTAGTCAACGAAAATATTTTACTACATCAGCGTATTACTCCGATCGACTTTTTGCGCATTTGCGCAAGTTTTGTCGGCAATGTAATTAAACCGATAACCAGACTTGGATAAAACAGACAACCTTATATTGGAAGACGTTCCACCCACAAACATGATATTTTTCAGATTCTTACGCCACCGGATCCAGACACCTGCGGCACAAGTCCTATTTTTTACTACTCTAAATGTAACTTCAATCTTTTTATCGGCTTTTCTCTGGAAATCCATTAGTCAGGAACAAAAAAAGGCAGCATCCATCTGCCATAAAGATAAGCAATCACCAACCGATCAGGATTATTCCTTCAACAGTAGTTCGTCTTATTTCTATTAAACAGTGAATACCACCATTAAACTTCAATATTATATATTGCTTCTGTTTATTAAGAAAGTCTTATTACAGAATATATTGACTCAGGTCACGATCCTGTGCAATATCGTTCAGTTTCTCGCGTACATACTCTGGAGTAATGACCATTCGCTCCAGCGTGAGCTCAGGTGCCTCATAGGACAAATCCTCAAGGAGTTTCTCAAGAATAGTATGCAGACGCCTAGCGCCAATATTCTCCGTATTTTGGTTTACGGATTCAGCAAGCTTGGCAATCTCACGAATGGCCTCATCCGAGAATTCGATTTCAATATTTTCAGTCCGCAGCAAGTCGACATATTGTTTAGTCAACGCATTTTGAGGTTCTGTCAAGATAGATACGAACTCCTCCAGAGATAAGCTATTCAACTCAACCCGAATTGGAAAGCGTCCTTGAAGCTCTGGGATCAGATCCGAAGGTTTAGCCACATGGAATGCTCCAGCCGCCATAAACAGAATATAATCGGTTTTGACAGGTCCGTACTTGGTCATCACAGTAGAACCTTCCACGATAGGCAAAATGTCCCGCTGCACCCCTTCACGAGATACATCCGGGCCGCTGCCGCGTCCCTGGCTGGCCACCTTGTCGATTTCGTCAATAAAAATGATACCCGTCTGTTCAGCTCTGCGAATGGACTCTTGTGTAACGTCATCCATGTCGATCAGCTTGCTTGCTTCTTCCTGGATCAGCACTTTACGAGCTTCTTTGATCGCCAGCTTGCGTTTTTTGGTGCGTCGCGGCAGCAGGCTTCCAAACATCTCCTGCATATTCATGCCCATCTGGTCATTTCCCTGCCCTGCAAACATATCCATCATATTCGGAGCTGTATCCTCAACATCAATCTCGATAATGTCTTCTTCCAGCTTACCGGATAACAAGTCGAATTTGATCTTGCGACGTCGCTCTGCGACATTGGTGTCCGGCTCTGGTTCTTCCTGCTCAGGCGTATTGTTTCCGTTATTGCCAAATATCATTTCAAACGGGTTACGTTGATTTTTGGACTTGGATTGGGAAGGAGCCAGAATATGTACGATGCGTTCATTGGCAGCTTCTTCAGCCTTGTCTTTTACCTTTTCGGTCCGTTCCAGCTTAACCATCCGCATGGACGTTTCAATCAGGTCACGGATCATGGATTCAACATCACGACCAACATAACCCACTTCCGTAAATTTCGTTGCCTCTACCTTTACAAAAGGGGCTCCCACCAGTTTAGCGAGACGGCGGGCAATTTCCGTTTTACCAACACCTGTCGGTCCGATCATTAATATGTTTTTAGGTACAATATCATCCTGCGTATGCTCTGGCAAAAGGCTTCGGCGATATCGATTGCGCAAGGCAACAGCCACCGATTTTTTGGCCTGTTTCTGACCCACAATATACTTATCAAGCTCTGCAACGATTTGTCTTGGTGTTAACGCTTGTGTTTGCATTTCGCTTCCCTCCTACCAGTCTACTTAAAATCCTGCATAGAAATATGTTATCAAAATTAGGGATAACCCCGCAAATTGATAGGAATAGCCCTAACGGCCATGCTCTATGTTTCAGTTTGCGGGGTTATATTACAGTTCTTCTACAATGATATTATTGTTGGTATACACACATAACTCTGCTGCCACCTGCAATGACTCACGGGCAATGTCTTTGGCTTCCAGGTTTGTTGCATGACGTTTCAATGCACGTGCAGCAGACAGAGCGAAGTTCCCACCAGAACCGATCGCAATGACATCGTCATCCGGCTCAATGATTTCGCCTCCACCAGAGATGAGCAGCATCCCTGTCTTATCCATAACGATAAGAAGTGCTTCAAGCTTGCGCAAAATGCGATCCTGCCGCCAGTCCTTGGCAAGCTCCACCGCGGCACGCTGCAGATTGCCATGATGCTCTTCCAGCTTACCCTCAAACTTTTCGAATAGTGTAATGGCATCCGCTACTGAACCGGCAAAACCAGCTACAACCTGTCCGCGGTATAGACGTCTTACTTTTTTGGCCGTATTTTTCATCACAACGCTTTGCCCCATAGTCACCTGACCATCTCCGGCAATCGCTGCCTTGCCATTATGACGAACTGCACAGATCGTTGTAGCATGAAATGACATATCCATGATTCAGCCTCCTCCCACGAAACTAATTTATACGCGTCCCGGAACGGTTAGACCTTCTGCAGCTGCAAAACGGGCAATACCATCCAATGCGCGCTGTGCAAGAGCTTCATTTTTTTCTTTTTTGTTACGGATCTTCGTTTCCAGTTTCGGCAGCAAGCCAAAGTTTGCATTCATCGGTTGGAAGTGTTTGAAGTCAGCCGTAGTAATATACTGTGCCATACTGCCCAGCGTTGTCTCTACAGGCAACACTACAAGTTCCTGTCCAAGTGCCGCTTTGGCTGCATTCATACCCGCAATCAGACCAGAAGCAGCAGATTCAACATACCCTTCAACACCTGTCATTTGTCCTGCAAAGAACAGATTTGGACGTTCCTTGAATTGATACGTCGGACGCAGCAATTTTGGAGAATTAATGAACGTATTGCGGTGCATAACACCATAACGTACAAACTCCGCATTTTCCAGGCCAGGGATTAGCGAGAATACCCGTTTCTGCTCTCCCCATTTCAGATGTGTCTGGAATCCAACCAGGTTATACAGCGTTCCTGCTGCGTTATCCTGTCTGAGCTGTACTACTGCGTGTGGCAGCTCCCCTGTATGCGGGTTAATGAGACCAACAGGTTTCATCGGACCAAACAGAGCCGTTTGTTTTCCTCGCTTCATCATGACTTCAATCGGCATGCAGCCTTCGAAGTAAATTTCCTTTTCAAACTCTTTTAATTGGGCAACCTCTGCCGTAATCAGAGCATCATAGAAGATATCAAACTCTTCTTCTGTCATCGGACAGTTCAGGTAAGCTGCCTCCCCTTTATCATAACGGGAAGCAAGGTACACCTTGTTCATGTCAATAGAGTCTTTTTCAATAATCGGAGCAGCTGCGTCGTAGAAATAGAAGTATTCCTCGCCCATCAGTGCCTTGATTTGTTCGGATAATGCTGGCGAAGTCAGTGGACCGGTAGCAACAACAACGATACCATCCTCTGGCAAGGAGGTCAGTTCTTCGTTGACCACCTCGATGAGTGGATGCTGATGAAGAGTGGAAGTAATCTCTCCCGAGAATCCATCGCGGTCAACAGCAAGTGCTCCTCCCGCTGGAACTGCATTTCGATCGGCTGCACCCAGTACCAGGGAGTTCAGCATTCTCATTTCTTCTTTCAGCACACCAACTGCATTAGTCAAACCGTTGGCACGCAGCGAATTGCTGCAAACCAGTTCTGCAAATTTATCAGTATGATGAGCCGGTGTTTTTACAACCGGTCTCATCTCATATAGCTTCACACGTACACCGCGACTTGCAATTTGCCAAGCTGCTTCAGTTCCTGCCAGCCCGGCACCAATTACCGTTACTACTTGTTCATTCGTCAAAATCATTTACCCCCATATATGCTAATCCGCTGTTTCTTCTTCCGGTTCCTCTACCGGTTCCTGATGGTCACAGGATGTACATTGCAAACGCGTCCCCTGCTTGTTTCGTTTCTCAACCATGAGAGAACCACAACTTGGACAAGGTTTGGCCGACGGTTTATCCCACGATACGAAATCACACTCTGGATACTTGTCGCAGCCATAGAAGATACGTCCTTTTTTACTACGACGTTCAACCACATGTCCTTCCTTACATTTCGGACAAGTTACGCCAATATCCTTAATAATCGGTTTGGTGTTCCGGCAGTCCGGAAATCCGGAGCACGCAAGAAACTTGCCGAACCGACCCAGTTTATACACAAGCGGCTTGCCGCATTTTTCGCAGATTTCGTCCGAGACCTCATCTTCAATCTCAATCTCTTTCATTTCTTCTTCTGCGAATTCGAGTCTTTTCTCAAATGATTCGTAAAATTCAGCAAGAACTTTGACCCAGTCTTCCGAGCCTTCTTCCACATGGTCAAGATCACCTTCCATATTGGCAGTGAACTCTACATTCAGAATTTCAGGGAAGAACTCCTCCATCTGCTCGATGACCAGTTCTCCAAGCTCGGTCGGCATGAATTTTTTCTCTTCGATTGCCACATATCCACGCTTCTGAATGGTTTCCAGGGTTGGTGCATATGTACTTGGACGCCCTATGCCCAGCTCTTCCAGCGTACGTACAAGTCTTGCTTCCGTATATCGGGGCGGCGGTTGAGTGAAGTGCTGTTTCGGTTCAATCTCCTGCTTCTCTAACCGATCACCATTTTTTAGTGGAGGCAGCAAACGATCTTCTTCCGTAGTACCATCATCGTTTCCTTCCACATAGACCTTCATGAAGCCCTGAAAACGAACCTTGGAGCCTGCTGCACGGAAAATGGTATCTCCAGCTGCGATATCCACAGAGAGTGTATCGAGGACAGCAGAAGACATCTGGCTAGCCACGAAGCGCTCCCATACCAGTTTATAAAGTCTGAACTGATCACGGCTCATAAATGATTTAATGGAATCCGGATCACGCAAAATGGATGTTGGACGAATAGCTTCGTGAGCATCCTGCGCATTGGCAGCCTTCTTGGAATAGTTTCTTGGCGTCTCAGGTGCAAAAGCTTCACCGTACTTGCCAACAATATATTCTTTGGCTTCTTCCTGAGCTGATGCTGCAATCCGGGTGGAGTCTGTACGCATATACGTAATGAGACCCACTGTGCCTTCTTTTCCGAGGTCTACGCCCTCATAGAGCTGTTGAGCAACCGACATCGTTTTGGAAGCCCTGAAATTCAATTTCCGTGCAGCCTCCTGCTGCAAAGAACTTGTCGTAAACGGAGCGGATGGATTCCGGCTGCGTTCTTTCTCTTTCACTTCTTTGACGGTAAAATCCGCATTCTCAATTTGTTTCAAAATAGCTTGTACTTCGGCTTCGCTTCCCAGTTCAGTTTTTGCACCGTTCAATTGATGGAACTTCGCTTCAAATGGATTGCCGTCAGCAGTCAGCTTCGCCGTAATGCTCCAGTATTCTTCTGGAATAAAGTCATCGATTTCATTTTCGCGATCCAAAATGATTTTGACTGCCACCGACTGTACACGTCCAGCGGACAATCCTTTTTTGACTTTCTTCCATAATAAAGGACTGATTTTATATCCGACAAGCCGATCCAGAATTCGTCTGGCCTGCTGTGCATTAACCAAGTCCATGTTAATCTTGCGTGGTGTTTTGAACGCATCCTTGACTGCCTGCTTCGTAATTTCGTTGAAGACAACACGGCAATCCTCCGTGTCATCCAGTTCAAGTGCATGAGCCAAGTGCCATGCAATAGCCTCGCCTTCGCGATCCGGGTCAGCTGCGAGGTACACTTTTTTCACTTTCTTTCGTGCATCCTTCAGTTCTTTCAAAATCGAACCTTTGCCGCGGATCGTAATATATTTCGGATTAAAATCATTTTCCACCTCAACGCCGATCTGACTTTTCGGCAAATCGCGCACATGTCCCATCGAAGCCTTCACGATGAACTTGCTGCCTAAATATTTGCCGATTGTCTTCGCCTTTGAGGGCGACTCCACGATTACGAGTGAATCCGCCATAGGTTCATCCTCCTCTCAGTCATGAAACTGCTTGTTCCTTTTCATCCTTGTCAGCAATTAAATAACTTCCGTTAATAATCTATTTTCACATGCCGCGTGGTCACAGCATTGTCATACCCTTGCATATTTGGTTCCAGGTAATTGGCTAATCTGTTTTTTTATGATTAAAGATAACAGAACTGAATGCAAATGTCCAAAATCCCAACCGAGCTGTTCTACAAGTTGATCCAAAGATCTTTCGTCCTGCTCCAGTAGTGAGATGATCCTTCTCTCATCAGATGAGAGACTCACCTTAGGAAACATATCCGGATGATTACCTTCCCCCTTTTCTGGGGAACGTCCTCTATTGTAAGGAAGTTGTTCGGGATTTGGCAAGTCCATTCGGTACTCTTCAAGCAGATCATCCGCGCAAGTGACCAATTTTGCCCCCTGACGAATCAGATTATGTGACCCCCGACTCTTGGGTGATGTAATGGGGCCCGGAACAGCAAAGACATCTCTCCCTGCCTCCAGCGCAGCATCTGAAGTAATAAGAGAGCCGCTTCGAATATCCGCTTCTACAACCAGCGTTCCAAGTGTCAAACCGGCAATAATTCGATTACGCTCCGGAAATAGTCCTTGATGAGCACGTGTGCCTGGTGGATATTCCGACAGCAATAGACCCGTTTCAGCAATTTGCTCAGCTAGTTTTTTGTTCTCAGGTGGGTAGATCTTATCAATTCCTGTGCCAAAAACGGCAATGGTTTTACCTTTTGCACGAAGAGCGGCCTCATGACAAGTGCTATCAATACCACGGGCAAGACCACTTACTATGGTCAACCCTGCATGACAAAATTCTGTCGTCAGTTTCTCGCCTACTTTGCGACCATATACTGTTGGCATTCGAGTTCCTACCATGGCAATTGCCTTTGTATGTAACAAATTCATGTCCCCACGGCCGTACATAACCCAAGGTGCCTGAACGGTTTCCTTCATTAATATGGGGTAATCTTCATCCAGATAGGTAATAACCTGAATTCCTTGTTTATAAACCGCTTCACGCCTATGCTCAATCCAGTCTGCATCGAAAGTATTTACAAGCCTAGCGGCCTGATCTTTACGCAACCCGGCTTGAATCCAATCTCCTTCGTCATAATGAAGCAAATCCGGAAGGTTATGCCCCCCTGTCATTAATTTCGAGATCGTTTTCTTCCCAACACCATCCATTTCATGCAAACCAAACAGAATCAAGCTTTTCTCCATTCTATAAACCTCCCGAGCGGGAAGAACACTTCCCTCATATTGTGTAGGTTGTGACGACAGAATGCAAGCGTTTACTTTACAGAGAGCAATTCAGCTCTCTCATTTGGTAAGTAATTCAACGCAAAAAAGCAACCCTTCACCCAGTTTATGGGCAAAAGGTTGCTTACCTTTTCCGTATCACAATAGTCGGTTACCAGAGTAATAACATCTCCGCACCGTTTCTACTATTATAATGGAAAAGAATTAATGTGTCGTGCACAAATTTAAAATACCACGCTCTTCCAGTACGCTTACCAGAGTGGAGCCCATCTCGGCAGGCGTAGGCGCAACTTTGATACCGCAGGATTCAAGCTTCGCGATTTTTTCCTTGGCTGTACCTTTACCTCCTGAGATAATGGCACCAGCATGGCCCATCCGCTTGCCTGGAGGCGCAGTAACGCCACCGATAAATCCAACAACCGGTTTGGTCATATTGTCGCGTACCCACTCTGCTGCGTCTTCCTCTGCTGTACCACCGATCTCCCCGATCATGATGACAGCATGAGTCTGAGGATCTTCATTGAAACGTTTGAGGATATCAATGAATTCGGAACCTTTAACCGGGTCTCCCCCGATTCCTACCGCTGAAGACTGTCCAATTCCACGTGTAGTCAATTGATGAACAGCTTCATAGGTGAGCGTTCCACTACGGGAAACGACGCCAACATGTCCAGCCATATGGATATAGCCAGGCATGATCCCGATTTTACATTCACCCGGTGTAATAACACCAGGACAGTTCGGTCCGATCAATACAGTCTTTTTGCCTTCCATGAAACGGTCTACCTTCACCATATCAAGGACAGGGATACCTTCTGTAATACAGATTACAAGATCAAGCTCTGCGTCAACAGCTTCCATGATGGAATCCGCTGCGAAAGCTGGTGGAACATAGATAACGCTCGCTGTTGCACCTGTAGCTTCCTTCGCTTCTTGTACCGTATTGAATACCGGAAGACTAACGACTTTGCCATCTTCCAGCGTGATATCAACATTGGTCCCGCCTTTGCCTGGTGTAACACCGCCTACCATCTGGGTTCCGTAATCCAATGCGCCCTTCGTGTGGAACATTCCCGTTGAACCCGTAATGCCTTGCGTAATGACTTTTGTATTTTTATCGATCAAAATACTCACGTTGCTTCACATCCTTACGGTTATTTTTCAAGTTCCGGACAGCTCCG
Organism: Paenibacillus sp. PvP094; assembly: GCF_040546835.1. NCBI lineage: Bacteria > Bacillati > Bacillota > Bacilli > Caryophanales > Paenibacillaceae > Paenibacillus > Paenibacillus sp. PvP094. Next base: position 6,279,110 of record NZ_JBEPOM010000001.1, read on the forward strand.
GCACTAAGAAAGCAATTTATATCATTCGATTCCATCGCTAGCGGGAACATGAATTAGACGGACTGAAGCATTCCGATCCAATTCATGAAGATTGCGAACCGCTCATTGGATTGATATAAATGGCCCAGGAATGAACTTATTTTACGAGGGCAACGATTTTTTGTGCACCGTCGGCCATGGAATCAGCAGGTACAATATTCAGGCCGGATTCACCCAAAATCTGTTTGCCAAGCTCCACATTCGTTCCTTCAAGACGAACAACCAGCGGTTTTGTGAGGCCAAGCTGCTTCGCTGCTTCAACCACACCGTTTGCAATGACATCACAGCGCATGATTCCGCCGAAAATGTTAACGAAGATGCCCGCAACTTTGGCGTCAGACAGAATGATTTTAAAAGCTTCTGTTACTTTCTCCGTTGTTGCACCGCCCCCAACATCAAGGAAGTTGGCCGGGTCTCCGCCGTAGTATTTGATGATATCCATCGTAGCCATCGCAAGTCCCGCACCGTTAACCATACAGCCGATGTTGCCATCAAGTGCTATGTAGCTGAGGTCGTATTTGGAAGCCTCGATTTCTTTTTCGTCTTCTTCATCCAAGTCGCGCAGTTCCAAAATATCCTTATGACGGAACAATGCGTTGGAATCAAAATTCAATTTCGCATCCAGCGCGATAACGTTTCCATCTCCAGTAACAACAAGAGGGTTGATCTCAGCAATGGAGCAATCTTTTTCCACAAATGCAGTGTACAATGCAAGCATGAATTTGACTGCTTTGTTCACCAATTCATTCGGAATATTAATGCTGTAGGCCAATTTACGTGCTTGGAACACTTGTAATCCAATAGCAGGGTCAATAACTTCTTTGAAAATTTTCTCAGGAGTAGCTTCGGCCACTTCTTCGATCTCCGTACCGCCTTCTTCGGATGCCATCATCACGACACGGCCCGTTGCACGGTCAACAACAACACCCACGTAGTACTCTTTGCGGATATCGCAGCCCTCTTCGATCAAAAGACGTTTTACTTCCTTGCCTTCCGGTCCGGTCTGATGTGTCACCAGTACTTTTCCCAAAATTTCGGAAGCATACGCTCTAACTTCGTCTGCGCTCTTCGCTACCTTTACGCCGCCGGCTTTTCCCCGGCCACCTGCGTGAATTTGCGCTTTGACTACAGTCACCGGACTGCCCAGTGCCTCTGCGGCCGCAACCGCTTCATCGACTGTATAAGCAACCTTCCCATTAGGAACGGCAACTCCATACTGTTTCAGTACTTCTTTTCCTTGATATTCATGGATATTCATTCTCGAATCCTCCTATCAACATGACTGCAACAAGGCGGGTTGGTTGACTACCAAAAGACAATTGTTGACTATTTTCACTTAAACCCAATTCATTGTAACACGTTTTTAAAACGCTTTCCTTAAAAAAGTAATGGTTAATAGACAGCTTTTTGATATGGATATCATCCCATATTGTGAATGCTTGGATATTAATGGAAAAAAACCTCAGACTAATATGTCTAAGGTTTCTCCTTTTCGTTATATCAAGATTATTTCCAGGTTATTTTCTAGCTTCTTTCATATTCGTCTCATGTACCTTCTGAAGAAGCCCTTTAAACTGACCAAGCAACGATTCAAATTCCGTACTGCTCAGGCAAGCATCCCCCTGAATAGAATCCGGAATGGACAGAGCCTTATTGCGAAGCTCCTTACCTGAATCAGTTAACGTAATAAGCACTTTGCGCTCATCCTGTGCTGAACGTTCACGATGAATGAGTCCGGCAGACTGCAGGCGTTTTAATAGCGGTGTCAACGTACCCGAATCCAAGTAGAGTGCCTCTCCGATTTCTTTAACCGTGCATTCCTCTCGCTCCCACAATACCATCATGACCAAATACTGCGAGTAGGTGACACCCAGTACCTCGAGATATGGCTGGTACATCTTCGTGATTTCACGTGAACAAGCATATATGGCAAAGCATAATTGGTTATCCAACTTCAAAGCATCCGTTTGCATAATATTAATCCCACCTGCCTATTTTACATTTAATTGCTTATAGAAAGCGCTGTGTTAAGCCTGCCTTTTGCATGCTTATCTACACATACTAAAAACTCTCTATATATATATTATCACAAATTAGAAAAAAAACAGAATAATTGAGCACAAGGGATTTTACTTTTCTATTTTATTGTGCTAAATTAAATTGTATAAAATATAATTGCAAGCACAAAGGAGCGAATTGACATGATGACTATTCAACAAAAAATGTATGAAACTACGGTAAAAGCAGTTGGCGGACGTAACGGTTATGTAGAATCCTCCAGTCCCGAACTTCGTTTAGATGTACGGACACCGAAAGAAATGGGCGGTGCAGGTGGAGAAGGTACCAACCCAGAGCAATTGTTTGCAGCAGGTTATGCGGCTTGTTTTGATAGTGCACTAAATATGGTTGCTCGCATGCAAAAAATCAAGCTAGAAGGTACTGAAGTCACAGCTACAGTTCATTTCGGAAAAGTGGAAGACGGTGGCTTCGGCATCGCGGCAACACTTGACGTTCTTGCAAAAGGCGTAGACAAGGCTACAGCTGAGAAGCTGGTAGAAGCAGCTCATCAAGCCTGCCCATACTCCCGTGCAACACGCGGCAATATTGATGTTGAACTAAACGTACTTTAATTAAATTTGTAAAACAGTTTCATTCCCTCTACTTTGAGATGGTTTGTATTATTAACGATATACCCTATCCAAACAATGATTTTCTGATGATATCCACGAGAGCGGATAGATAAAAATTCAGAATTCAGGGTTAGAATTGCAGCGATGATGAAGACAGGTTGACGCCCTGATTTCTTTTATATACAATGCTTATTAGAAGCTGAGGAAGCACCTTAATTCGCACACTGGCCCGCATTATGCGCAGCCAAGTACGAAGTGAGGTGTTTCTTTTTATTATGTATGGAAAATTATATAGTGCATGTTTATATGGAATTGACGGGGTATTAATCGAAGTTGAAACGGATTTGTCCAATGGATTGCCCCAGACTTCCATTATCGGCTTGCCGGACTCGGCGATTCGTGAAGCGGTTGAGCGTGTTCGTGCTGCTGTAAAAAATTGCGGTTATCAATATCCATTACAACGGATTACGATTAATCTTGCCCCTGCTGACCTGCGTAAAGAAGGCTCTTCATTCGATCTTGCCATTGCCGTAGCTTTGCTAATGACAAGTGGGCAGCTCGTGCTGCCGTCCCAGGAAAGAACACTTTTACTCGGCGAACTCGCATTGGATGGCTCGGTTCGATCCGTACCTGGTGTACTTGCCATGGTGGATCTGGCCAAGCGTCAAGGCTTCACTTCCGTTCTCCTCCCCGTTGAGAATCTGGCAGAAGCTTCGTTAATTAGCGGTATTAACGTATATGGTATCAGCCATTTAAGAGATATCGCGCCAGATAAGCCTGATTCCCAGACGAAAGATGGGGTCTTGTCCAAAGCGGGAACGGTCGTTTTGAATAACTTTGCACACCTTATTCATCCTGCTGTATATGAACAGGGTCTCTCCAACACCAACGCCAAGACACAGATTCCGGCTTCATTAAGCGATGACTACAGTGACGTTCTCGGCCAACATCATGTGAAGCGTGCACTGATGATTGCCGCAGCCGGGATGCATAATATACTGCTCGTGGGACCACCAGGGACTGGCAAAACGATGCTGATCAAACGTCTGCCCACGATTCTCCCTCCGTTATCAGAGGAAGAATCACTGGAAGTTACCAAAGTGCTAAGTGCTGCAGGGAAACTGAAAGAAACGTCCAACGGTTTGGTTACGGAACGCCCCTTCCGGTCACCACATCATACGATATCCACCTCCGGCCTCATCGGTGGGAGCGGTATTCCGAAGCCGGGTGAAGTCAGCCTTGCACACCGCGGTATTCTGTTCCTTGATGAGCTTCCTGAGTTTCATCGTCAAGTGCTTGAAGTTTTACGGCAGCCGCTGGAGGATCATACGGTCACCATAAGCCGGGCAAGAGCTGCTTTTACGTTTCCTGCACAGTTTATGCTTGCATGCTCCATGAATCCCTGCCCGTGCGGGTATTTGTCCGCTCAATCCGAGGATCAGCGCTGTATATGCAGCCCTTCCCGCGTTGCAGCTTATCGGGCCAAAATCTCGGGCCCTTTGCTGGATCGGATAGATCTGCAAGTCGAGGTTCCTCCACCTGGCGAATGGCGGAAGGCAGCACCTTCCCCTACTTCTGCCGAGATGCAAGCCAAAGTTGTCCATGCTCATCATATTCAGGCTAAGCGCTATGCCAACAGTTCTGTGCGTTGGAATAGTCAGTTATCCGGAAGACTGCTCCGCCGAACTGCACGTCTTCCCTCGGAAGCAGACCATCTGCTCCAGCACACACTGCAGGCCCTTAACTTAAGCATGCGTGCTCACGATCGCATTATCAAGATGGCACAAACGATTGCCGATCTGGATCATGACGGCGAAATTTTAACTACTCATGTGGCTGAGGCGATTCAGTATCGGCAGTTGGATTTGAATTTGTTTTAGACCCTCAACAGCCCCAGCTCATAATATATAAATTCACTTTAAAGACGACACTAAAAAAAACCGTTCAGGTTATCTCCTTCGTTTCATTGAAAAGGAGACCTTGAACGGTTTATTGGTTAATACACGGACAGGGCATTCTATTTTACTTAATCAAAAAGGGTAAGTTTGTCTTTGGCCGGTGTGCGTTCTTTCGCAGAAGGGATGACCTCCGGATAACCCATGTAGACCATACCGACAATTTTCTCACCAGCCTGAATCCCCAGTGGTTTGCGGAATTTCGGTGCATACAGGAAAGGCTTTGTTACCCAAAAGGTTCCAATATCTTCACTCCATGCGGCCAGCATAAAGTTCTGTACCAGTGCACTTACTGCAGCAAAGTCCTCATCCCATATATTTTGTCTTGGATCCTCTTCCAGAACCACAAGCATGATCGACGGTACCTGCAAAACATTGGCTGAAAATTTGTTATCTTCGCCCATCTCTGCCTCAATCGCATCTGCAAGCTTCTTCCGCCCGTCTCCGGTAAATAACAAAAATCTCCACGGCTCACGCAATTTATGGTTTGGTGCCCAGACAGCGGTATCCAACAGCTCGATAATTTGTTCTGTAGGCACAGCATCTTTCTTAAACTTTTTGACGGTACGCCGATTTTGAATGGCACTTCTTACATCATTGACTGTATCAATATTTGTAGATTTGGTCACTGAACTTACCTCCCTATTGAAAATTCTCCATCACAGTAAATTCCAACTGCGCTGCTAACGGACTTTTATAATAAATAAAATGCAATACGCTTGGTTGCATTCTTGATTATACAACGAACCGTTCTTCAGATTCAAAGAACGCCCATGGAATAAGTATTGGCTATGTTTCACACAAAAAAAGGTGTTTCTAAAATTTGAATTCACGAGAGAATCCATTCATTTTAGAAAACACCATGTTTAACTGATTCAGTTTATTAATTCAGAACGCATTTTCAATGTGCTCAACAGTTACAATCTGACCTGCCGGATCAAGCATCACAGCAACCACATCAAAACGAATTTGTAATTCTTTCCCTCTTGATTGTTGAAGGTATATGGCTGCCGTGGAACGAACCTGCTGCATCTTACGGAGATCTACCGATTCCTGCGGTGTACCATACTTTCCAGCTCCACTACGGCTTCGTACCTCAACAAAGACAAGCAAATCACCATGTGAAGCGATAATATCAATCTCACCACGGCGGCAACGCCAGTTTTGCTCAATAATATGATAATCTTGCTCACGCAGCCACCTGCAAGCCGCCTCTTCACCCAACTTGCCTTTTTGCTGACGCGTAAGTTTGGGAGTAAAGTTATGTCCAGGAGGTCCAGGTAGATGGCTCACCATGTATCCTCTCCCTCACGTCCGGATGCCAGCCGGTCTGCCTGATAAATATAGGTTAACACTTCAGCGACCAGCTGATACAGTTCGGCAGGAATTTGCTCGTCCAAGTCAAGCTTGGACAAAACTTCCACCAATGCAGCATCCTCCTGAACAGGAACACCGTTTTCCTTAGCTTTATCAAGGATAGCTTCCGCGACTTTGCCGCGGCCTTTGGCCACGACGACCGGCGCTTCACTTTCGCCGGGTACATATTTTAAGGCAACAGCCTTTTTGGAAAGAAGATCTGGCTGCGGCTCATCTTTCATACTCGCATATCCACCCCTTTGTAACGATCAGGGCTGAAGTCGGACGCATTTACTTTACGCTCAGCACCTGGTTCCTGGCCAACTGGCCAGGGCTCTGTCTTAAAGGTTAGTAATTGATAGCCCAGCTTATCCAGCGCCTCTTGAATCACTTCTCGCCCGCTATCCAGAAGCGGACCCATGCCCTCCCGATCGTTGAGAACCCGAAGGCTGACAATATTGTTGACGACATGCACATCTACCAGTGTTGGTCCGAGACTTTTCATATCCAGATCAAACCACAACCTGCAATTGGATGCATCCAGTTCACCGCGCTGACCACGCCGGGATTGGATCTGTACAGAAGCCGTTTCTTCTCCATTGGGTCCGGTAATCGGGATGAACCAGTGCATCTGGGCAAAGGTAGAGCCCCGGTCCGTTGTCAGCAACAACTGCTGACCCGTCAGATATTGCACAGCCTGCCCGGCGGCTTCCTTCAGGGCCGCCGGGGCACTGTCGCTGCTGGCAAGCTGCAGCAGCAAGCCCTTCAGCGAGTCCGCGGTGCCCGGACTCGCCGCTTCACCCACGCGCGCCTGCGCAGCCGCGCCGTGCACTGCCTGCTGCTCGTGCTCTGCACCGAGCAGCTTCAGCACGCGCCCCACCCACGGGTCACCCTCGTGGGTGACAGGCGCGTGCTGTGCGGCAGCGCCCGCAGGTGCTGCCGCATTCCCCCCAGCCGGCTGCGCATCAGCGCCGGCTGGTACAGGCTGCGGCACGCCTCCGGCAGCCGCAGCCGCCTGGCCGCCCGCAGGTGCAGGGGCGGCCTGTGCTGCCGCACCAGGCTGTGCCGGTGCGGCAGTGGACGCGCTGCGCAGCGCGTCCAGCAGGGCCAGCAGCTTCGGCGCCAGTTGCGCCGCCGTTGGTGCTGCTGCCCCGGTCTGCGCTGCAGCGGGCGAAGCACTCGCAGCTGCGGGCGTCTCCGCGCGGCCATCTGGTCGCCCAGCCGCGCTTCCTTCCTGCTGGCCGGCAATCCCTCGTCCAGCTGCTGCATCCGCTGCTGCCCCAGGTATACCCGGGCGGCCCGCTTCCGTGGCACGCTGGCTCTCTCCAGGGATTCCCGTCCCTGCCTGAATGCCTTGTCCTGATTTTCCGGCCGTTTCCGCTTGTCCGGCTCCAGATTTTATTGCAGTCTCAGCATTCCCCGAGCTCTGGTTGGTCTGTATAGAACCTCGTGGGTCTGCAGCGGCTTCCGCTGTGCCTTTGTTGGACAACGGAACATTACCGACTCCTGCCGGTGTTGTTGAAGAACCCTGTGGCAATGGTGCCGTTTGGCCCGAGGTTCCCGCCTGACGTCCTCCAGCCGGAGACATGCCCGAATCATCCGTTTGCTCCCCTCCGGCTGCTGTTATAGGCAAACTACCCGACGCTGGTAGCTTGGATGTACCTGCCTGTTCACCCGTCACCACGGTTTTGCCCGCGTTCTGAGCAAGAAACGTTTCCAGCTGCTCCGTTAACCCATTTAGCAGCTGATGAAGGGGTGGACCAAATACCGTCTGATGCAATCCTTTTACCGTTTCAGCCGTAATCGGCAGACCACGCTGAAAAGCAATACCCGTTGCCTGCACCCACTCTTCCACAGGTATCTGAGCTGGTTTGACAGTCATCATACTTTGAACCATGGCCACATTATCCTTCGTAAGTGGCAACCCACTGCGCTGCATGGCAAGCAGTAGTTCCCGATTTCCCTTGGTATCCGGCAAACCTACCTCTTGAAGCAGATTGTTCAACGATGCTTGCGGCAATTCAGACAACGTGCCAGCCAGCGGCTTCATAACGGTCACGCCATTCTCTCCAGGCGGCTGCACTTGAAGTAGTGTGGTTTCTCCTGGGCGAAGTGGTGTCTCGAGCTTGGCACGTACTTGTACGCCCTGAATTTGCAGAACTGCCTCTCCACCATCCTCTGAGACACTTACGACAGATCCACGTACAACCTGACCCTCCTTAAGCTCTAACGGCTTGGCATTCCCCGGCTTGCTGTCTCCCAGGAGACCACGAATCATGGAGCTAATATTCACAGTTCTCTCCCTCCTTCCTGTACGTCTTGGTTAAAATAAAGTATGCTGCTCGCCGAGCAGATTGCCCAGAAAGCTCCGCCTGTGCATCGGCGTGGCTCCAAGAGCCATGATCTGTTCGCGATGAAACTTTGTTGCATATCCCTTATGTATCGACAGACCATACTCTGGATATAACGTCTCCCATTCCTCCTTGCAGAGCCGATCGCGGGTTACCTTCGCAATGATGGATGCTGCTGCGATGGACTGGCTGTTGGCATCCCCTTTGATAATGGAGATCTGAGATACATTTACGTCCACTTTTTCGGCATCAACCAATAGATAGTCAGGTACACCGTTCAGGGCCTCCACGGCACGCTTCATTGCAAGTCTAGTGGCCTGTTTAATATTGAGACGATCAATCGTTTCTGCATCCGCAAAACCAACACCTACGGACAAAGCCTTTTCCATAATAACGTCATACAGCGCTTCACGCTTCTTCTCTGTTAGTTTTTTGGAATCATTAACACCTTCCAGTATCAGATCACGAGGCAATATGACAGCAGCTGCCACTACATCTCCGAATAGACATCCCCTGCCCACCTCATCAATTCCTGCAATTCGCTCAAAACCACTCTCCCAATACTCCCTCTCATGAATCAGCAGATCACGAGGTTCAATCTCTGCTTTTTTCTTCTTGGATTCAGAAGGTTCCATTGGTATCAGTTCATTCATTTCATTATGTTCAGTCATTGCTTTCATCTCCTCTACCCACGCAAGCTTTAACATGTTTCTCTCTATAAGTCATCAATGTCTCTTTTCCCTGAGTACGTTTGGGGAAGCCCTACATTTTTTTGACACCCTAATATGTTCAGTCCAAGTAAATCACTTAATCTCTTGATCACACCCTGAACGTGGTACTCTGTTATAGACGCAGATTCTAGCTCTTTGTTTTTCAGATTAGCAAAAATTACTTCGTCTTCATTAGCACCCTGATATGCACATATGATAATAAGAGTTGGTTTCTTCATTTATCGGTATCTGAAGATTTAAATTGAAGATATCCTGTGATCAACCAGGCCAATTGCTTGAACTCTCATCATAGCACGATTTTTACACCTCAGATATATACACGAGACAATCTCATCCTTTCCTATTTGTGGTCATCTTTCATCCCTGCTTTTACATTCGCTGCTCTATCATAAACTCCTTATTTTTTTCTAAAATGAAAAAGCGACCGCTCCCGGTAATCCGGTAACGGCCGCTTCTTTCGGCTCAATATTACATATGCAAATCCGTTTTAATATGGAGCTTCCATAGAGAAGCGTCCCATCTTGCCTGCCCGCAATTCACGCAGAAAAGCACGCGATGCTTTTTCCAGGTCCACACGTCCACCGCTAACAATACAGCCCCGTTTACGACCAACCTGTTCCATGATGGCTATAACGCTATCCGAATCATCTGCATCCTTGGAGAACTCCTGAAGCTCGTATCGTTCCTCCAGAGCATCCCAGTAGTAACGCATCAGGTAGCTAATTGCAAAGAAGGCGATATCCTCAGCATTGAGGATTTCCTCCTTGATGGCTCCTGTAACCGCAAGACGATAACCTACGTTCTGATCCTCGAATTTGGGCCACAAAATACCTGGCGTATCGAGCAGTTCCATCTCTTTGCCTACTTTAATCCATTGTTGACCCTTCGTTACACCAGGACGATCTCCCGTCGCTGCAATATTTCGTCCAGCAAGCCGGTTAATCAATGTGGATTTCCCTACGTTGGGAATACCTACAATGAGTGCACGAACGGCACGCGGGTTAATCCCCTTTGCCAGCTGACGGTCAATTTTCTCTTTGAGCAGCAACCGGGCCTGTGCCGGAATGTCTTTTACATTGGTACCTGTGGATGCATCCACAGGGAACGCAGTAATTCCTTCATTTTTGAAATGGGCAATCCATTCCTGTGTCACCTTGGCATCCGCAAGATCAGACTTGTTTAACAAAATCATGCGAGGCTTACCCTGTAAAATTTCATCAATCATCGGATTTCGGCTGGAGACAGGCAGACGGGCATCCAGCAGTTCGATGACCACGTCAATCAGCTTTAACTTATCCTGAATCTGGCGTCTGGCCCGGGTCATGTGACCTGGAAACCATTGTATCGTCACCTTGTCTTCACCTCATTATTTAATGATATATAAGCTAAAGCTACAATTCACTTGGTCCCTTCATTGGCAAAACACGTTTCCGGTCACGGGTATCCCCATTCTTATTTTGCCCTCTCTGGTATGGAGTAAACGATATATTTAGCTTATATATCCTGAACTTGATTAGTGGTTAATCCACTTGATATCACCGATCGGCCAGAAAATAACATCTGCACGTCCTACGATATCTTCTAGAGACACGTATCCAATCATTCGGCTATCCGTACTGTTCGGACGATTATCACCCATTACAAATACATGGCCTTCCGGTACCTTGCCATCCGGGAATTGCTCATTCGGGAAGTCCTTCACATTATAGGTTCCGCCATTCGCTTCGGCTGCGTCAATCGCTCCCTGAATGTATGTCTCATTCACTTTCTCCCCGTTTACCATAACCGTATCCCCACTCACCTGCACAGTATCACCCGCTACAGCAATGACACGTTTGATGAAATCACGTCCCTCAGAAGGAACATGGAATACGATAACCTCTCCGCGCTGTGGTTCCCGGATATCGTACAGGATTTCATTCACGATGACACGTTCACCTGTATGGAAATTCGGCTGCATGGAAGGTCCGTCCACGACAAACGGTTTGAATAATAACCATCGAATTAAAATAACGAGCACCAATGCGATCACAATCGCTTTGAGCCATTCGACAATCTCATTTTTGGCTTTTTTGGATCGACTGCCCTTCTCTTCGGCAGAATTGTCCTGGTGTTGAACTTCCTGTTCCATTATTGATCTTCCTCTCTTCACGGTACATGTTATAGCAGTTTACACATCCAGCTTTTCACATCATTCATTTCATTGAATTCATGCAAAATTCTCATATCAGTTATGTACTTCTACATGAGCATTTCATTTTAGTACAAATGATCCGCATATTACATATGCTCTAACTGATTACACAAGCCTCCCGGACTCTCACGCGTGTGCCGCCATACCATTTTACTCGGAAGTGTACCTCCGGTTCAACTTTTCCCGGACAAAAACGAAAAGGGCTTGTCTCCAAGCCCTCTCCGGTATCCGTTATATTAACGAATTTCTTTAATTCTCGCTGCTTTACCGCGTAGTTCACGAAGATAATAAAGCTTCGCACGACGCACTTTACCACGGCGAGCCACATCGATTTTATCGATTTTAGGGGAATGAAGCGGGAAAGTTCTTTCCACACCTACACCGTAAGAAATTTTACGAACTGTAAAAGTCTCACTGATTCCACCACCACGGCGCTTGATCACAACACCTTCGAACAATTGGATACGCTCACGAGTTCCCTCGATAACCTTAACGTGCACTTTCAAAGTGTCACCAGGACGAAAACTCGGAATATCTTTGCGAAGTTGTTCTTGAGTAATCGCTTGAACGATATTCATCTATGACTCCCTCCTTCCGTACAGGCGTTCATACTTCTTCCGGAGAACACCCTGTCTCCTTCATTATCCATAGAGGACCGCCGTATTCCACACAACAGAATTATTGTACCATGCCATATATTAAAACACAAGGAGAAATAAACATAATAACACAAACAACTCTTCCACCCGAAGTCAACCACATTACGGAAAAAATAATGTAACTTTCTGTCAAGAATGTTCGTCTATGATATAGCTTGGTAGAATAATGAATACCTGTCTCAATTGCACTAAGAAATGAAATTGTATAAGGAGAAACAACCGAACTATGAAACATTGGAAAAGATTTACCCTTGCGTCACTAGCCGCAGTCACTTGCATCATTACGCTATATGCCTATGCTGTTAGTCATCCGACAAATGCACTATCGCACAAAGCATGTACATCCTGGGACATGGTCAAGCGTAAAGCGTTCCTGATGTCACACACGGACTACTCTAGCAAGACCGGTCTGAATCTGGCTACCTTCCAAGTTGCGCCTGGTACAGCTACGGAAGTTCCTGTACTCATGTATCACTACATACAGCCCAAAGTGAATAATCACGAAACAGGAAACAAGTCCATTATTAATCTTGAGGATTTCGAAGACAATATGAAGTACTTGCATGATGAAGGGTACAATACGATTACATTGGAGCAGCTGGAAGACTATGTGAATGGTCTGATCTCACTACCCAAGAAGTCTATTGTCATCACTTTTGATGATGGATATCAGAACAATTATACACTTGCCTATCCCGTGCTCAAAAAATATAATTTCCATGCTTCTCTCTTTGTCATCGGCAGTAAGATTCAGGAGCAGCCAGCTGATTTTGATCCCGCCAAAAAAACGTTTATCTCCGAACCGGAGATGAAGGCTGCAGCAGATGTATTTGAGTTTAACAGCCACACCTATAACTTGCATCATAAGGGGTTTATGCGGTGCGGTGAGAGCGTACCTGTAGGACTTGATACAAGCCTGCTGAACGATGATATCAGGATGATGAAGGAAAAGGGAATCGACACGCCCTATTTGGCATATCCTTTCGGTTACACCAGCACGCAGATGATTTATCAGCTGCAGCAAAATGGGTATCGCATGGCCTTCTCGGTTCGCTCGGGTTTTGTTCGTCCGGGAGATAACCCGATGAAGCTCTCAAGACTAACGGTGACGACCGGAACGGATTTAGCCAAATTGCTTAACCCAGAGGCAGATCAGCCGGATATACTCCCTTTGGTCGACATTAGTCAATAGAAGTTAAATCAACACTTCTCCGCCAGGATATAGAGTCGAGCTGTATAGTCTTTTGGACTGCGGCTCGGCTTTTTTGGATGTCCATGGGCTCAGTTCAATCTTGGAGCTGGAATACAGGACAGCTTCAGTCGTGTCGTAGATGATGATCTGTTCCTTCCCGGTCTGACAGAGATCCGCATGTACGGCATATCCTTCTTTTCCGAATGCTGCAACCGTTTGCATCTGTCCATCGACCAAAGAAGGCAGTACCCCTCCGCCTCTGCGATAAGCCAATATATAATCCAGTCCAGTGTCATCCCAGTTCCGTACAGGTTCAATAATCGTTAGCCAGCCACGTGTAGTGCGATCTTCCTTCCAGAGTTCTTTTCCCTCGCAATCCAGCAAAAACATTCCGTCTTTACCATGCTCATCACCGCGGATGATACGATCAAGACCAGCGATCTGCAAACCGGGCAGCCCGTCGCAAAACTCCCCTAACGCGATGTGCTGCGATTCAATAGAATCGGCATAGCGCCATATCTCATGGCCGTAACGGTCCATCATTACCGTTACACTGCCGCCAATAACTATTTCAATCTGACCATCACCGTTCACATCCCCAAACCAGATACAATCGGCATGATCGTCCAGATCAGTGCAAGACCATAGTAAGGTTCCGTCATGATCAAGCATGTCATAGCCTGCCATAACCTCATCCTTCCCATCCCCATCGATATCGTATACCCATGGGAAATGTCCTACATTGCCTTCGTGCTTCCATAAAAGATTGAAATCATGATCAAGTGCCCATAAGGTTTTATACCGATCTTTGAGTAGGACATCCAGCTTCTGTTCGTCCCCGGTCAGATTCGCAAGAATAATGCAGTCATGTGCCTCGTCACCCGGTAAAGAATGTGTGCTTTTAATATCTCCGGTTTTGCCGTCCAAAATCAAAAACTGCTTACCCATGATACAAATAACTTCATTGTTCCCGTCTCCATCCCAATCCGCAATTTGAGCGGGGTAATCCGATCCTGGACCACCAGCATCCGGATCAGGCTTTCCCACTTGCCAGAGGAGCTCTCCATCCAGATCATATGCCGTCAGACAGGATACCTGATGCGGAACATAACGGTCATCGATTCCGCCGTCAGCTTGAACCAGCAGCATCTCTAATCGTCCATCTCCATTCAGATCCCCGAGAAGCATTTTGCATCGTTCCCCGGCTTTACTTATATCTATTCTGCCGATCTCGTAAGGCTGATGATACATAATCTTCCTCCTCCGTTTTATCGTTTTAGATTACTCACCCTAAATTTAGCATAAAGATCTCATCTGTTTTTGATAGCTCTTGTTCTGAATTCCTAAAAAATAAACATTCACATTGTATAATCATGCTGTATATGAACGCTGCCTCATCTTATTTAATCCATTACAAAAACTCCAGCCTATTGCCAAAAGGATCGTGAACATAGAAGCGTTTTACTCCTTCATCAGTCCTCGCATCGTCATCTATGATATGAACCTGTTTGCCGCTTAAATGTTCTTTAAGTAAGTCTAGGTTCTGAACGTGAAATGCTGGATGAGCTTTGGTAGCGGGCACAAAATCTTTTTGTACTCCAATATGAACCTGATGAGTTCCACATAGAAACCATACGCCACCACGTTTTTTTAAAGCTTCAGGTTTCGGAATTTCTGTCCATCCCATAAGGTTATGAAAAAATCTCCGTGCTTCCGCTTCGCATCCTTCTGGTGCCGCAAGTTGGACATGATCAAGACCATAAAAGTTATAATTCATTTCAGTAACCCCTCTCCGTTTCATTTAGTGAAACAACGTTTCATAATTACATTTTATAATAGTTCGCTTATTTAATCCATCTTTTTACATTTTCAATCATCACGAAATTTCCAGCATACCCTTCCACAACAACAAAAAAAAGACCAACCTCGTTACCTAAAGGGTGGCCTGTATATATTGTAATCATCGCTTCGCTACTTACCATGCAATCTTAAAATATTTGCAGCTACTCGGAAGTCCGTTCCATCTCAGAACGAAGTTTATCGAGCCATATCCGTTCTTTTTCCGTCAATTCAGCAGTATCCAGCATATCCGGTCTGCGCTCCAACGTACGAATTAGAGATTGTTCTCTGCGCCATGCATCAATATTCAGATGATGTCCAGATAACAGCACGTCCGGTACCTTCATGCCTCTGAATTCAGGCGGTCGTGTATAATGCGGATATTCGAGCAGCCCTGTGCTGAACGAATCCGTCACGGCACTCGTCTCGTTTCCGAGTACACCCGGGATCAGACGAGCAACACTGTCAATGGCAACCATTGCAGGCAGCTCACCTCCGGTTAATACATAATCCCCAATGGATAATTCATCGGTGACGAGAAATTCGCGAATACGCTCATCATAGCCTTCATAATGTCCACAGATAAAAATCAGATGATCTTCTTGTACCAGTTCTTCTGCTTTTTTCTGTGTAAACGTCTCACCTTGCGGACACATTAGAATGATGCGAGAAGTTTTTCTCGATGCTGCTGCTGACTCTTTGCTGCGTTTTTCAAGAACATCCTCCACAGCGGCAAAGATCGGATCAGGCTTTAATACCATCCCTCCGCCTCCACCATAAGGTGTATCATCAACCGTATTATGTTTATTCGTAGCATAGTTCCGGAAGTTTACTGCATTCAGTGACACGAGCCCCTTCGTCTGAGCTTTGCCAAGAATGCTTGTCCCGAATACACCTTCGAACATTTCTGGAAATAACGTTAGTACATCTACTCTCATGTTAAAGCAATCCTTCCATCAGATGAACCTTAACCAGTTTCTCATTGACATCGACATCAAGCACTACATCATCAATAACGGGTAACAAAATTTCCTTGCCTGCCGCCGTTTTAACAACCCATACGTCGTTGGCTCCAGGCGTCAGAATCTCGGAGATTGTTCCAAGGTTCTCACCTTCTTCTGTCACAACAGTACATCCAACGATTTGGTGGAAGTAATACTCATTCTCCTCCAGCTCAGCCAAGTTCTCTTTGGAGACTTTGGCTATGCCGCCTTTGAACTTTTCCACTTCATTAATATTTCCGTATTCCTTCAATCGAACGATATACATATTTTTATGCAATCGTGCCGATTCCACATGAACCAGTACAGGGTGGTTGTCGGGTGTAAACAAATAAAGCTCCGCATTTTTCGCAAAACGCACTTCCGGGAAATCGGTTAAAGGCATGATTTTCAACTCACCACGAATTCCGTGTGTATTGACGACTTTACCTACATTCATAAACTCTGCCATACGTTCCTCCTGCATTTCATTCAATATTGTTCATAGTCATGATTTTCTTACGATCGTTCCGGTTATAAATCGTCATTCGATCGCTGTTATCCTCTAAATTTAAATTTCATTATTCAAAGGTTAAAATTCAGTGATAAAGGCAGCGTGAGCGCTATTGATATTTGACGAGCTAGTCAATCATAGTATTTAAGTTTCAGCATGCACGAAAAGGGGCTAGGACATGCATCCTAACCCCCTTTCGTATATCTTTAAGATATGATATCGACGGTAACCCGTTTATCCATCTTAACTGCTGCTGATGTGACGACCGTACGAAGAGATTTTGCGATTCGCCCTTGTTTACCAATAACCTTCCCGACATCGTCAGGATGAACAGTTAACTCGTAAACGACAAGCCGGTCTTTCTCAACCGTCCGAACCGCCACATCTTCCGGATGATCGACCAAAGCCTTAGCAATTATGCTTACTAATTCTTCCATAGATGACCCTCCGAATCAGCACCTTATTTAGTCAATTTAGACTCGTGGAACTTCTTCATCACGCCCGCTTTGCTCAGCAAGTTGCGGACAGTGTCGGATGCTTGCGCACCGTTTTGAAGCCATTGCAATGCTTTATCTTCATCGATCTTAACAACAGCCGGTTGTTCAACCGGGTTGTAGTAACCGATCTCCTCGATAAAACGACCGTCACGTGGGGAACGGGAATCCGATACCACTACGCGGTAGAAAGGAGCTTTGTGAGCACCCATACGTTTCAGACGAATACGAACTGCCATTTGAAAATTCACCTCCTTCAATGAAATCTGTATATTCATTAATCATTGTTCAAATCAACGGAAAGGAAACTTCATTCCTTTGCCAAGACCCTTCAGCTGCTTCATTGCCTTGTTCTTGCCGCCTTTAGGTCCCATCATATCCGAGAACTGTTTCATCATGCGGCGCATTTCATCAAACTGCTTGATTAGGCGATTAACCTCGGCCAGAGATGTACCACTACCTGTAGCAATACGTTTCCGGCGACTATGATTGATCATGTCGGGGTTGCGTTTCTCCTCTGTAGTCATGGAGTACACAATCGCTTCAATCCGGCCCATTTGCTTGTCGTCCACTTTCAGGTCCTTGGCTTGCTTCATCTTGCCCATGCCGGGAATCATATCCATGATCTGATCGATAGGTCCCAGCTTCTTCACCTGATCCATTTGCTCCAGGAAATCCTCGAACGTAAATTCTGCATTACGCATTTTGCGTTCCATTTCCTTGGCTTTTTCGGTATCAATGTTGGATTGTGCTTTCTCAATCAGGGAAAGCATATCCCCCATGCCGAGAATCCGTGAAGCCATCCGTTCCGGATGGAAAGGCTCAAGAGCATCGAGCTTCTCGCCGAGTGACGCAAACTTGATCGGACAGCCAGTTACTGCTTTTACCGAAAGGGCAGCACCACCGCGCGTATCGCCGTCCAGTTTGGTCAAAACGACTCCGGTCAAGTCAAGCTGCTGGTTAAAGTGTTCCGCCACATTAACAGCATCCTGACCTGTCATACTATCGACCACAAGCAGGACTTCGTCCGGATTCACTACGCTGTGAATCTGGCGCAGTTCTTCCATCAGTTCCTCATCCACGTGCAAACGTCCCGCGGTATCGATGATGACATAGTCATTGCCGTTATCCTTAGCATGCTGCAGACCCTGACGTGCGATCTCCACCGGGCTTGTCTGATCTCCCAATGTAAACACCGGAGCCTTGATCTGTTCACCCAGTACTTGCAATTGCTTAATGGCTGCCGGACGATAAATATCACCCGCGACCAGCAATGGTCGGCTGTTTTGCTTTTGCAGCATTTTAGCCAGCTTACCGGATGTCGTCGTTTTACCAGCACCCTGCAAACCTACCATCATCAGCACCGTAGGCGGCTTGTTCGCTTTTGCCAGTTTCGACTGGCTTCCACCCATCAAGTCCGTCAGTTCCTTGTTAACGATGTCGATGATTACCATGCCTGGCGTGAAGCTTTCCATAACTTCCTTGCCGACAGCTTTCTCTTTCACCTTGGCGATGAATTCCTTGACCACTTTGAAGTTTACATCCGCTTCGAGCAATGCCAGACGTACCTCACGCATAGCTTCGGCAACATCTTCATCTGATACCTTGCCTTTGCCGCGCAGCTTGCTGAACACATTCTGCAATCGGGTCGTTAATCCTTCAAATGCCATGATCCCACCTCCTTAAGCTGTAATACTGTTTTTAGAACCGATACGTTCCGTCCCATTTCCTCATTCCCGGAGCTGGTGAACAATATCGTTTATTTGTTTGTTGTTATGAATGGAGACGCCTACGCGTTCCAGTACATTTTGCAATTCTTCAAGATTGCGGCTGCGTCGTTCGTGCTTCTCCAGCAAGCCAAGCTTGCTTTCGTAATTTTCCAGCACCTGCTCAGCACGCTTGATATGCTCATATACCGCCTGGCGGCTGATCTCGAACTCGGCTGCAATTTCACCAAGCGAGAAATCATCATGAAAGTAATATTTCAGAAATGTTTGCTGTTTCTCAGTAAGCAAACGTTCATAGAAAGCAAACAGCAAGTTAATCCGGTTTGTCTTCTCAAGCCGGTTTTCTTGACTCATATCAGGGCACTCCCTTCGTCAAGGAAAAACACTTTACACTCTTGCAACGTTCCTAATAATACCGAAAACAAATCAGGATGTCAAGCAAAAATACTTGTCACAATAAAAACGTTCATTTTGCACTCATTTTTCGTACCTATATGGTTAATCTTAGCCATTCCTATACAGCAGAATACGATCTGCTGCATCCTTAATATAGAACAAAAAAAACGAATGGGTCTCCACAGATGGAGCCGATTCGTTTTACACTATCTACCGTGTTCTAGCGAAGTGGTGTCAGGTACAGCAGTACCATGAAGAAATGAAGAATACTGCCTGCCAACACAAAGAGATGCCAAATCGCATGGTGATACGGAAATCCACGCCACACATAAAAAAGCGTACCCAGTGTATACATCAGACCTCCAGCAACCAGCAGCACGATTCCGCCTGTAGGAATAGCAGCCATAAGCGGTTGCCAGGCAATAACGATGAGCCAGCCCATCGCAATATAGAAAATCGTGGACATGAATAGAAACCTTTTCGTAAAAAACGCCTTAAAGATCACGCCGAATAATGCGATTCCCCAGATTACACCGAACAGGGTCCAACCAAGTGTGCCGCGAACAGCAATAAACAGAAGCGGAGTGTACGATCCCGCAATAAACAAATAAATGGAAGAATGGTCGAAAATCTCAAATAAATCTTTCATTTTCCCATCTTTCCATGCATGCACGAGTGTAGAGCTCGTATAGAGCAGCAACATGGTGATCCCGTAGATCGTGAAACTGACCACATGCCAAGCCGTGCCTTTCATACTCGAAAATACAATCAACAGCACCAGTGCAGCTACACTGAGCGCAGCGCCGATTCCATGAGTCACTGCATTAGCGACTTCTTCACGGCGGGAATAGGTATAGGTATTGGCCATATCAACCGTCCTTTCTAGCCCTTTAGCCTTGCCTTCTGTATTCCCATTATACACGTATTGCCAGTGACATTACACGTGACACTTATCACGTATATCACTGGCAATACGGTTAACGCTATTAAATCATCCTATTTATTAATGGTTCTAAGAACTGGCTTCCTCATCTTCTGCGTCCTGATCCGGTTGCTCTTGGATCAGTCCGGCAAACAACGCATGCACGAATTGCTCGGAGTCGAATGGCTGCAGATCGTCAATTTTCTCACCAAGACCTACCATCTTCACTGGCAGATCCAATTCCTGGCGAATGGCAACGACAATACCACCTTTCGCCGTACCATCGAGCTTCGTCAGTACGAGTCCAGTCACGCCGCTTTTCTCCCCAAACAGTTTGGCCTGATTCAATGCATTCTGTCCAGTTGTCGCGTCGAGAACCATCAATACTTCGTGTGGAGCTTCCGGGATTTCACGCTGAATAACACGATAGATCTTGTTAAGCTCCTCCATGAGATTGGATTTGTTCTGCAGACGACCTGCCGTATCGCAAAGCAAAACATCTGCTCCACGCTGTTTGGCTGCTTGCACAGCATCATACATAACCGCAGCCGGATCTGATCCGGCCTGCTGCTTGATGACTTCAACGCCGGCACGCTGTCCCCATACCTCTAGCTGCTCAATTGCACCGGCACGGAAGGTATCACCAGCAGCCATAATGACTTTTTTGCCCTGCTGTTTGAAACGATGTGCCAGCTTGCCGATCGTTGTTGTTTTACCTACGCCGTTGACACCGACAAACAGAATGACGGTAATGCCATCCGGATTCATCTTCAGTTCGTTATTTTGTTCACCGCGCAGGAGGTCTGTCAATTTCTCGGACAACACAGGCTGCAATTCAGCCGCGTCTTCAATTTTGCGTTTTTTGACCTCCACACGCAGGTCTTCAATCAGGTTCATGACGGTATTGACCCCAACATCCGCTCCAATCAGGATTTCTTCCAGTTCCTCATAGAATTCCTCATCGATCTTTTTGCGGCGAATAACGAGATCGGATACTTTCTCCACAAGCCCTTTACGAGTCTTCTCCAGTCCATCCTTGAACTGTTTTGTTACCGACTCCGTTTTGCTTGCAATGCTGTCTCTCAGCTTCTTAAAGAAACTCATAAAGCCCCTCCATCGTGTACGTAATCTTAGTGCTGTTTATTTAATTAACAAGTCCTGATGCATATCGAATTGAATTCTTTAAGCACTGGCTATTTCGGCTTCCTCATCTTCCAGTCTAACCGAAACGAGCTTCGATACTCCGCCCTCTTCCATGGTGACACCGTATAGTACATCAGCTTCTTCCATTGTGCCCTTCCGGTGAGTAACAACGATAAACTGTGTCTGTTCGGAGAATTCCCGCAAATACTGGGCGAAACGTACCACATTGGCCTCATCCAGCGCTGCTTCGACTTCATCCAGCACACAGAACGGTACTGGCTTCACGTGCAGGATGGCGAATAGCAGCGCCATTGCCGTTAATGCGCGTTCTCCGCCAGATAAGAGCTGCAGGTTTTGCAGTTTCTTGCCTGGTGGCTGGGCAACGATATCAATTCCGGTTTCCAGAAGCCGTTCCGGGTCCATAAGAACCAGATCCGCACGCCCACCGCCAAATAGCTTGGTAAATACCGTACCGAACTCACGGCGGATTGCATCAAACGTTGTTTTGAAACGTTTAGCCATCTCATCTTCCATCTCACGGATGACTTGGTACAACGTCGTTTTAGCTTCCACCAGATCATTTTTCTGCTCATTCAGGAACTCGTAACGTTCATTAACCCGCTGGAATTCCTCAATCGCCCCAAGATTGACTTCTCCCAGAGCTGAGATGCTGCGCTTAAGCTTCTGCACTTCAGCCTGAGTGCTTTCTACATCTTCCGGTACTGGGTATCGCTCTTTCGCAAGCTCATAACCAAGTTCATAGTCGTCCATCAGTTTACGCAGTATGTTTTCGAGTTCAACATCAAGCCTGTTTACGGAAATTTCCGTCTGACGCATCTGTTCCTCTACCGCTTTTAACTGTGTACGCTGTTCCTTCGTTTCACTCTCAGCAAGTTCAAGCTTCTTCGACAATTCGCTTCGTGCAGCACGTTTGAAATCCAGCTGCTCGGAAGCTTCCGTTTTTTTCAGCTTGAACTGGTTCAGATCTTCAATCTGTTTGACGCTCTCCACCTGCGTTTTCTTTAGGTCTGCTTCCATCGAAGCCAGCAGTGTCCGGTTTTGACGTAAATCTTTGACCAGCGACTCGACTTCCCGCTCCAATCGGCGCAGCTGCTCCTCATTTGAGAACCGTTCCTGGTCCAGCTTGCCCTCTCTGACTTTCAGTTCGGTCAACTGGCTCTGCAGCTCTTCCTTCGCCGACTCATTCGCTTTTCGGGCAAACTCTGCAGCATGAATGGCACGGTGAGTTGCCTTCTCTTCCTCTTCAAGCTGCTCCAGCTTCTGCACAGCTGCTTCGCGTGCCGTATCCATCTCTTTGATTTCTTCGGTGAATCCGCTTTTCTCCTGGCCGGCTACCGTAACCTGTTCCAACACGTGACGCAGCTCGTGCTCGACCTGTTTCATTTCCATCGATGCCTGCTGTTCGGCATTTCGTGTATCATCACCCGATTGACGCAGCTCATCCAGCTTGTCCTGGCATTGTTCCAACTGGGTTTTCACATCATCAACACTACGGTGCAGCTTCACAATCTGGTTTTCGGTATCCAAAATATCCTGGTCCAGTTGATCCAGCTGCCGTTTCCGGCTGAGCAGACTTACATTTTTCTTGTGCTGGCTTCCCCCTGTCATCGAACCGCCCGCATTGACGACATCCCCTTCAAGGGTCACGACGCGGAAACGGTACTGACAGCGTGCCGCAATTTTATTGGCGTATTCCAGCGTTTCGGCAATGATGACATTCCCGAGCAGGCTTCCAATGATATTCGCATAACGGGAATCGAAGTGTACAAGATCCGCACCAATTCCCACGAACCCATCCATGCCTTCAATCATGGAACGCTCACTGGAACCAACGGTGCGTGGACGAATGACGTCCAGCGGCAGGAATGTGGCCCTACCGAGCTGACGCTGCTTCAGGAATGCAATGGCCTGTCTGGAGACCGACTCGTTTTCCATAACGACATGCTGCAGTGCAGCACCCATTGCCGTTTCCACAGCCAATTCGATTTTTTCAGGAACTTTAACCAGTTCCGCCACGGCTCCATGTACACCACTAAGAGTACCTTTGCGAGAAGCTTTGAGGACTTCTTTGACCCCAAGCATAAATCCGTCAAAATCATCCTGCATCTCTTTCATCGTATCCCGGCGGGATACCTGTGCTTCGCGCTTCTGTTCCCATTTTCGAACCGTGCTGCGGCTGTCTTCCAGCAGCTTTTGCAAAGATTGCAGTCGTTCACTCTCAGTTATATATCCGCCGCGCAAATCACTGATCTCTTTACCCAAGCGGACTACTTTTTTCTCAATCTCGGCTTTTCGAGCTTCGAGCGTTTCCTTCTGCTCTTCCCACTTGCCGGATTCCTCGGATGCACGGTTCATACGACGTTCAAGCGACTCTTTCTGCTGATCGGCGTACCGGATCTCGTTGCGCGTCTGAGCCATCTGGTTCATCAGTTCCAGCAAATTACCCTTAAGGCTTTCTTCCTGCTGCTGACTGATTCCGCCCGTAACGCCAATGAGCTTCGCCTCTTCTTCAGACAGACGGTTTCGCACGTCACCCAGTTCCTGCTCCAGCTTGCCAAACTTCTCGCGTAATGCAAGCAGCTCAGCCTCACGTTCCCGATGTCGTTCTTCACTCGCAGCAAGTGTAACCGTGAGCTGCTCATGATTGGTTTGCAGATGACGAGAACGTTCTTTGAGCAATTCTCCAAGACCTTCACTTTTCTCTGTCGCTTCACTGAACTGCAGCAAGGCAGATTGCAGCTCTTCCGTCTCCGATTCCAGGATTCGCAGTGCATTCCGGTCGCTTTCCAGCTTGGCATCATGTGTGGAAACAATGGCGGCAAGACCAACTTCTTCTTCTTTTAGCGACTGTAACCGTTCATTCGCCTTGCTCCAGGACGCATGAATCTGTTCGATCTGGTAGACATACATGGAGATTTCCTTTGATTTGAGCTGTCCACGCAATTCCTTGTAGTGAATCGCTTTTTCCGACTGCTCTCTCAGCGGGCCTATCTGGTCCTCCAGCTCTGTAACCAAATCGTGAATACGCAGCAAGTTCTGCTCCGTCTCGTCCAGCTTGCGTGTGGCATCCCGCTTACGGGATTTATACTTCACAATACCGGATGCCTCTTCAAAGATACCCCTGCGATCTTCAGAACGAGTACTCAAAATTTCCTCGATACGACCCTGTCCGATAATGGAGTAAGCTTCCTTACCGATCCCGGTATCCATAAACAATTCCGTTATATCTTTCAGCCGACAGGACTGCTTGTTGATAAAATATTCACTGTCCCCGCTGCGATGTACACGACGTGTCACTGTCACTTCACCAAAATCAAGGGCAAGCGCGTGATCTTCATTATCCAGCGTTAACGACACTTCACCGTAATTGACGGCTTTTCTTGCATCGCTGCCAGCAAAAATGATGTCTTCCATTTTGCCGCCCCGCAGTGATTTGGCACTTTGTTCCCCAAGCACCCAGCGAATCCCGTCTGAAATATTACTCTTGCCACTTCCGTTCGGACCTACTACAGCCGTAATGCCGCGAACGAATTCCATCTCTGTTTTGTCGGCGAATGACTTGAATCCACCCAGTTCAATTCGTTTCAGAAACATAGGGTATCCCGTCACCTCCTCTTGCTTATTTCATGTGCTCCTTAAGCGCTGATCTTGGATTAGGAATGAATCTTTCTTCCCCATCCTCTCTTTACAAAAAAAAGAGCAAAAAGCAGTCCGGCCGATAATTTCCGCCGGGGCGGACCCGAGGGGCTGCTCTTTGCTCTTCGTTTGTCTATGCGCTACCCGGTAAAGCTCAGGCTTCCGGAAGCTTCAATCGATCAAGCGCTGCGGATGCAGCCTGCTGCTCGGCTTCCTTTTTGGAACGTCCTGTACCTCTGCCAAGCCGTTCTTGACCCATATGGACCTCCGAGACAAACTCACGTTCATGGGCAGGGCCCCGTTCTTCGACGATCCGATACTCAAGAGCTCCCATATTGTGATGCTGAGTGAGTTCCTGCAGTTCCGTCTTGTAATCGCTCATCTGAAGCTTGCCGCCCAGAACGATCAACGGAAAAACATGCTGGTCCAGAAACGTTCTGACTGGCTCCAGTCCCTGATCCAGATACAATGCACCGATGAAAGATTCAAACACATCAGCCAGCAAAGCCGGCCGTGTTCGTCCTCCCGTCAGTTCCTCACCTTTACCAAGAAGTACATACTGACCAAAACCAAGTGCTTCTGCAAATTTGACGAGGGAAGGCTCGCAGACAATAGATGCCCGCAGCTTCGTTAGTTCACCTTCCGGACGGTTAGGATACAAATGATACAAGTATTCCGATACAGTCAACTCAAGCACCGCATCGCCCAAGAACTCCAGACGTTCGTTATCCTGGTGCTGACTGAATCGGTGTTCGTTTACATAGGAAGCATGGGTAAACGCTTGTTTTAGAAGCTGCCTGTTGTCAAATTTGATTTGAAGTTTGTGTTGTAACTGCTTCAGATCTTCACTCAAACGAACTAGCCCCTTATGCTTCAAATTTTTTGAGGATAATGGTAGCATTGTGACCGCCGAATCCAAACGAGTTGGACATGACTACGTTCACGTTGGTTTCACGCGGAACATTCGGAACATAATCCAGATCACATTCCGGATCCTGATTTTCCAAATTGATCGTAGGTGCGAGTGTCTGATGAGTCAGAGACAATCCGCAGATTACGGCTTCCACGCCACCAGCTGCACCCAGCATGTGACCTGTCATGGATTTAGTGGAACTTACTGCAAGCTTGTACGCGTGATCACCAAACGCCTTTTTGATCGCCAGCGTTTCGGATCGGTCACCCACAGGAGTTGATGTACCGTGTGCATTGATGTAGTCCACTTCTTCCGGTTCAATTCCGGCATTGCGAAGAGCCATCTTCATGCAGCGTGCTGCTCCATCCGGATCCGGCTCAGTCATATGATGCGCATCGCCAGTCAGACCGTAACCGATCACTTCACCATAAATACGTGCACCACGTTTTTGAGCATGTTCCAAGGATTCCAGAATCAGAATACCTGCTCCTTCACCCATAACGAATCCGTCACGTCCTGTATCGAAAGGACGGCTTGCCTTAGCCGGCTCGTCATTGCGCGTAGACATCGCGCGCATTGCACAGAAACCAGCCAGACCCGTTGGTCTGATTGTCGCTTCCGCACCACCGCAGATCATCGCGTCTGCATCACCATTTGCAATCATCTTGAATGAGTCCCCGATGGAATGCGTTCCTGTAGCGCAGGCTGTTACTACGTTGGTGTTCGGACCTTTAGCTCCGAGAGAAATCGACATTTGGCCAGAAGCCATGTTAGAGATCATCATAGGGATAAAGAATGGACTAACCCGTTTTGGACCTTTTTGCAGCAATGCATTGTGCTGGTCCTCCCAAGTTCCCAGTCCGCCAATACCTGAACCGATAGATACGCCAAAGCGCTCGGCTTCGATGTTCTCATTAATTTTCAAACCACTGTCTTCAACAGCTTTGAAACCAGCTGCTACGGCAAATTGAACAAAACGGTCCATTTTGCGAGCATCTTTGCGATCCATATATTCATCCGGGTTGAAATCCTTAATTTCGGCAGCAATTTGTGTCGTGTACTCACTCACATCAAAGGCCTCAATCTGAGAGATTCCGGACTTGCCTGCCATTAAACTTCCCCAGAACGTTTCCAAATCTTTTCCGAGCGATGTCATTACGCCCATTCCGGTAATTACTACTCTTTGTTTCAAACCGACTCACCTCTATATCGACTGCTTGCGCAATTATTTTGTGGGAATATCCGCAAGCGGATGCTCACCCATCCCGATCCAAAAATCAAGCTGAATCAGCATCGCTGCGGAATGAGAAAAACCAATGAATGATGAGAAGTCCCGCCTGTTCGAAAACAGGTGCGGGACTGAATTGACTTTAGGTATGAGATTGTATGTAGTTTACAACTTCACCTACGGTCGTGATTTTTTCTGCATCTTCATCAGAGATTTCCAAATCGAATTCATCTTCCAATTCCATGACCAATTCTACTACATCCAAAGAATCAGCACCCAAATCTTCTTTGAAAGATGCTTCAAGTGTAACTTCAGCTTCGTCTGCGCCCAAGCGGTCGACGACGATGCGTTTTACACGCTCCAATACATCGGACATCCGGTTCACCTCCTCCTTGGTATTATACGAGAATCGCAGGCAAAATGCCATAGAAGACATATGCGGCTCCCGGCCGGGGAATCCGGCCTTTTTCCGGCATTTCGGATCGTCCAGCGCCTGTTCCCCGACTATTGATTTAAGTCCGGGAAGTTTTACATATACATGCCGCCATCGACGTGCAATGTCTGCCCTGTCATATACGATGAAGCTCCCGATGCCAGGAATGTAACAACTCCGGCAATTTCATCCGGCTGACCCAGTCGGGACAGCGGAATGCCACTCAGCATACCATCTACGAGTTCCTGTGACAATTCCTTGGTCATATCCGTCTCAATGAACCCAGGTGCTACACAGTTAACCGTGATGCCACGGGAAGCCAATTCACGAGCCGACGCCTTGGTCAGACCGATGACCCCCGCTTTGGCAGCAACATAGTTGGCTTGTCCGGCATTACCCAGAACACCAACCACAGAAGAGATATTGATAATTCTGCCTGAGCGTTGTTTCATCATTGGACGAGTCACGGCTTTTAGGCAGTTAAATACCCCTTTGAGATTGGTCTCAATAACCTGATCAAACTCTTCCTCTTTCATGCGCATGATCAGATTATCACGTGTAATTCCTGCATTGTTAATCAGAATGTCAACATTGCCCCATGCTTCAAGAGTAGCCTTGACCATTTGTTCAGCTTCATCCATTACTCCAACATTCGCCTGAATGGTAATCGCCTGAACTCCCTTGGCACGAATCTCTTCCGCCACTTCATCAGCAGCAGCCTGACTGCCTGCATAGTTTACGGCTACATTGGCACCAGCTTCAGCCAGAGCAAGTGCAATGCTGCGGCCAATCCCGCGAGATGCCCCTGTAACCAGTGCATTTTTACCTTCTAACGGTTTAGACAACCTAATTCCTCCTTTCCCCAAATAACCTGTCATTTAATCACTTTAATGCAGCTGCAGTCGCTTCAAGCGTTTCAAGACTGTTCACATTGTACAATTTTACGGATTTATCTGTTTTTTTAATCAATCCGGTCAATACACTTCCAGAACCAATCTCAATGAAGGTATCTACACCTTGCTCAATAAGCCATGTCACACTGTCTTCCCATAAAACCGGAGAATAGACCTGTTCCGTCAACAATTGTTGAACCTGTCCATTTTCCACAGGTCTTGCTGTCACGTTAGCGACTACAGGAACCTTGGCTGGCGAGAATGTTACGGTCTTCAGTTTCTCTGCCAGTTTCCCAGCAGCTTCCTTCATCAATGAGGAATGAAAAGGACCGCTAACTTCCAGTGGAATAGCACGCTTGCCGCCAGCTTCCTTCACCCGTTCCGCTACAGCAGCCACACCTTCCTTAACACCGGAAATAACAATTTGACCCGGACAGTTCATATTAGCCAGTTCAACCGCGTGACCCGTTTCGGATACGTCCCGGCAAAGCACCCCCAGCGCTTCCCGATCCGCACCCAGAACAGCAGCCATTGCTCCCTGCCCGCCTGGTACTGCTTGTTCCATATACTGACCACGTGCCCGTACAATGCTCACGGCGTCAGCAAATGACAGAACGCCCGCTGCAACGAGAGCACTGTATTCACCCAGACTGTGTCCAGCCGTATAGTCGGGCTCAATCCCTTTTTCTTTAAAAGCCTCAAGCAGTGCAATACTCGCAGTGAGCAGAGCCGGTTGCGTATTTGATGTCTGTTTCAACTCGGTCTCTGGTCCTTCAAACACGAGATTGCTCAGCGAGAAGCCCAGCACATCATCGGCTGTACGGAAAATTTCTGCTGCCGCAGGCACAGACTCATACGCGTCCTTGGCCATGCCTACAGCCTGTGATCCCTGTCCGGGAAATACAAATGCGATTTTGCTCATTAGATTTATCTCTCCCAGCTATCTAATTTACCAAACGAGTACAGAGGCACCCCAAGTCAGTCCGCCCCCGAATCCAACCATCAAGATGGTGTCGCCGGCTTTCATACGGCCTTCTTCAGCCGCCTCCACCAATGCAAGCGGAATGGATGCTGCCGAAGTATTGGCGTATTTGTCTACGTTGACAACCACTTTTTCTTCCGGAAGCTCAAGTCGCTGCATGGCGGATTGAATGATACGAATATTGGCCTGATGAGGAACAAACAGATCCACGTCCGTGCGCTCCAAGCCTGCTTTACGCAGAACTTCATCCGTCGCTGTACCCATTACACGCACGGCAAATTTGAACACTTCACGGCCATTCATGTAAATGTAGTGTTTTTTATTCTCAACCGTCTCTGCGGACGCAGGCAGACGGGAACCGCCACCCTCCAGTTGAAGCAGGCCGCCACCAGCACCTTCCGCTCCAAGATCAAACGATTTGAATCCACGACCTTCAGGAACTTCGCCAATAACCACTGCGCCCGCTCCGTCACCGAACAATACGCATGTGTTACGGTCTGTATAGTCCGTAATCCGGGATAGACAATCCGCGCCAATAACAAGCGCGTTGTTATACATGCCGCTTTGGATAAAGCTGGTTGCTGTTGCCAGGCCATACACAAATCCTGAACATGCAGCGGACAAATCAAACGCCGCAGCGCCTTTGGCACCGAGCTTATCCTGCAAAATGCAGGCCGTAGACGGAAATGCTGAGTCCGGCGTAATTGTGGCTACGATGATCAGATCCAGATCACTGCCTGTCATTCCAGCAGACTCAAGCGCCTTCATCGCTGCTTCGTATGCCAGGTCTGAAGTCGCCTGATCCGGAGCTGCGATATGACGTTCCTTGATTCCAGTGCGGCTAACGATCCACTCGTCATTGGTATCTACCATTTTCTCAAGGTCACTGTTGGTCAAAATTTTCTCCGGTACATATTTCCCTGTACCGATAACCCCTACCGGGCGCAAATTATTCATGTCGTCACTCACTTCCCGCTAATTTCCTTAGATATGCTTTCCACCAATTGGTTCTGCACTGCAATTCTAGCTTGGCGTACAGCGTTTTTGATCGCATTGCCATCCGCTGATCCATGGCTTTTCACTACCAGTCTGCTCAACCCGAGAAGCGGCGCACCGCCATGCTCGGTATAATCCAGTTTCCGTTTCAGCCCGCGCAGCTCAGGCATCAGCACCGCTGCAGCCAGTTTGCTTTTGAGCGAAGATGAGAACTGTTCCTTAAGCAATGCAAAGATGGCACCTGCTGTGCCTTCCAGTGATTTCAGCAATATGTTACCGGCAAATCCGTCACAGACAAGCACGTCACATGCACCTGTAAGTACATCGCGAGCTTCCACATTACCGACAAAACGAATCGGAAGCTGCTCCAGTAGCGGATATGCGTGCTTCGTTAGTTCATTCCCTTTGCCCGGCTCCGTTCCGACATTGAGCAATCCCACTCGGGGTGAGTCGACTCCTTGTACTTTCTGCCGATATAAGCTACCCATAAGTCCATATTGTGCCAAATGTTCGGGCTTGGCATCCATGTTGGCACCCAGGTCAAGCGCAAGCACCCCAACATCATCTATTGTTGGAATCATCGGTGCAAGTGCCGGTCGTTCAATACCTTCCATGCGGCCCACCACCAGCAGACCGGTTGTCATAAGCGCTCCGGTATTACCTGCAGAGATCATGGCATCTGCTTCGCCTTCCTTAAGCATGCGGCCCGCGACCACCATGGAAGCATCCTTTTTGCGACGAACGGCCCTAACAGGTTCGTCATCCGAACCGATCACTTCCGAAGCATGACGAACAGACAGGTTAGCTGGCTTCGCAGCGGACTGATTCAAAAGCGGTTCCAGCTTGGCTTCATCGCCAACAAGCACGATCTGTGTATCTGCCCATTCCGTGGCGGCAGCAATTGCACCTTCTACCGTTGCCTGGGGTGCATGATCGCCTCCCATGGCATCAATGACGATTTTCATTCCAGATGACCTCCCTCTAGGCTGTCGTCTCCACCCGAACGGTAGATGACAAAGTTGCCTTGAAACACCATTTCCTCACCTACATAGGTGAACACTTCAACTTTTGCTTTCCCCTTTTGACCCGAGATCGATCTCACATACGCTTTCGCAATACATTTCTCGGCCAGATGAACCGAACGAACAAATCGAATATCGGCCGAAGCCGTCAATGCAATCTCGTCATTAATGACAGCGACTGCCAGGGAGTTAGCCTGGGCAAATACATAGTGACCACGAGCAATTCCCGTCCTCGAAAATACATGCTCTTCCTTGATCTCAAACAAGGAGATCCCACTTTTGTCCAGCTGCAAATCTACAATATCACCGATAATCTCATGCAGAGGCAGCGAGCGTACCTGGTCATACGAACGCTCGGCCATCAGTTTCATTCGTTCACGAAGCTCGGGAATCCCCAGCTCCAGACGGTCGAGGCGAATCGTTTGAATACTCACCTTCAATTGGCGCGTAAGTTCCTGATCCGTCACAAACGGATTGTCTTCGATCATTTTGGTCAATTGCTGCTGCCTCTGTCTCTTCGGTACACGTTCGATGCCTGACACCCCCCGCTGTATCGTATAAGAAAGCGTCCCATGCAGGTCCGTTCTATCATTTCACTTCGTTCTCTATAATTGAGCCTCTGATCTTCAGAGGTTATTCAACACACGAATTTATGGTTCTTCTCTATGTAACCCCAAATCTTAGAACCTGGTACTAAAGCATAGTATATCTCATCCTGTGTCAAAAAGAAAGACTGGGCGGGCAAAAACCACTCTCTGCTAAACAGCCGCTCTCCTGCATTCTACGAATCTTTCTTCTTGAAACAATCAACCGAAGTCAGTCCAGCCCTTAACACGAACATGAATTTGAACATTCAAAAAAAGTAGTACCTCATCGAAATGAAGTACTACTTGATGTCTAACTATTATTGAGAGATGATCTCTCTTGCTTTGTACGTTCCGCACACTTTGCACACGTGGTGAGCAAGCTTCAATTCGCCGCATTGTTCACATTTCACCATGCCCGGTACAGCCAATTTAAAGTGAGTGCGACGTTTGTCGCGACGCGTCTTGGACGTTCTCCGTTGAGGTACTGCCATTATTCCCACCTCCTTATCAAAATCAACCTTTGCAGGTAGTTGTTACACTAGATTTTCATTTGCTCATTTAAAAAAATCCTTGAGCCCTGCAAGCCGCGGGTCGATAACTTCGTTATCGCAACCGCAGTCACCCTCGTTCAGCTCATGGCCACACTTTGGACATAGCCCTTTGCATGTATCGCTGCATAGCGGTATAAACGGTAGGTGCAGCAGAAAAGCTTCCTCGGCATATAGCTTCAGATCGATGTCCTCTCCATCCACATAGACAGTATCATCTTCTTCAGGCAAGTCCTCCGGCTGTTCTCCCTGCTTGAATTGCTCATGAAAATCAATATGAAGATGTTCACTAATCGGCTTGAGACAACGTGAGCACAACATGTCCACTCCTGCTGACACTTTGCCATGAACATCCACCACGCCCCCCGTTGCTTGTTCTGCAGATAAATCCGCAGTCAGCGGGGTAACGGCTGTGATATCTTGTCGGTTAGAAATCAGTTCCTTAATATCCCACTGTTCATTGAACTGCAGGGGTCGGTCACTGATAGCCACTTTGCGAAATGGCAATAACATTTCCCATCACTCCAAACGAAACCAATTTCATAATTCATGTTAAATGCTTGACGGCAGTTATACAGATCAAGTCTGATCGTTGTGCACTTCATATCTTGACTGTATGTATTCTGACGATTCATCGTTAAAAGTATTATGAAATTGACTTAACAAACAAAAATCATTATACCGATTTTCCAAGACGTTTGTCAACACTTTTAACTTTACACCCTTTTGGAAAAGAAAGATACCCGAACGATAAAAACACTCTTCAGCATTATAAACTTTCTCTCCGCCATACTACAAGCTAATCCTTTTACTTGCATGACGGACACATTTCTTTAATTATTCGTGTGATGTAGATCACACGTCCCCCTTTAGACCCTATCTATACTTGCTATATGCCACGCATAATAGATAAATGGCGCAAGGTTATCCATCTAATTTGTCAATCCATTTATGGGAGGAAAAATCCATGTTAAGCGAAAATACAATTCGAGTGATCAAATCCACCGTACCTGTACTTGAAGTTCACGGCGAAGCCATTACCAGCCATTTTTATAAAACAATGTTTGCACATCATCCTGAACTGCTGAACATTTTCAATCACGCTAACCAAAAACAGGGACGGCAGCAGGCCGCTCTTGCCAATATGGTATACGCTGCTGCCCTTCATATTGATAATCTCGCCGCAGTCCTGCCAGCCGTGCGCCAGGTCGCGCACAAACACCGCAGTCTTGGCATCGCCCCGGAACAATACGAAATCGTGGGCACGTATTTGCTGAAAGCGATCAAGGATGTGCTGGGGGATGCTGCGACCGAGGAGATTATTTCTGCGTGGGCAGAAGCCTACAATGTCATTGCGGGTGTTTTTATTGGATTAGAGAAGGATCTGTACACAGCGAGCGAGAACCAAAACGGTGGCTGGGAAGGTTTCCGATCCTTCCAGGTTGCTAAAAAGGTAAAGGAGAGCGACCTGATTACTTCCTTTTATCTGATGCCAACGGACGGCAACCTCATAGGCACATATCAACCTGGACAGTATATCAGCCTCCGGATGAAACCTAAGGGGAATGCATATGCCCAAATTAGACAGTACAGCCTTTCGGAAGCTCCAGGAAAACCGTATTATCGCATTTCCGTTAAACGTGAGAGTGCTGTGATGGAACGACCAGATGGTGTAATATCCACCTATTTGCATGACCATATCACTGAAGGAGACTTGGTCGAATTGTCTGCTCCTGCAGGCGATTTCACACTGAACCCGGAGGATTCACGCGATGTCGTATTATTGAGCGGTGGCGTTGGCCTCACTCCGATGATCAGCATGTTGAACACGCTGGTTGACAGGAATGTCCAGCGTTCAATCACTTTTGTCCATGCTGCCCTAAATGGCGAAGTTCATGCTTTCCGGGATCATGTAAATACATTGGCAGAACAGCATGAGAACGTACAGGCATTGTATTGTTATGCTCAGCCAACACCAGATGACCGCGAGCAATCGCGTTTTCACAGAGAGGGTTATATTGATGCAGCCTGGCTGTCACAGATGATCCGCGAGCCCCTGGAATCCGATTACTATTTGACCGGTTCTGTCCCCTTTATGCAGACGATGTATGCGGCACTGGGCGAGATTGGCGTTTCACCTGAGAATATTCATTATGAGTTCTTTGGTCCCAAAACAAACCTGATTCCTGCACCGGAAGCCATTTAATTTATCTCCAGAAGTAATAATAAAGGATCATCCATGACTCCCCTGAAAGCACGGGCCGTATTCATCTGAATGCGACACCGTGCTTTTTTGGCGTTTTCTTAACGCTTTTATTTGAATAACGATGCTCGTATCCCCTATTATTAAGCAAGACGTTTCTGCTCGGCGAAGCAGCAATGACATTAATCGACCAATGCGAACAAAATCCCAGTCAGGTATTGAAGATATATAACATTGTTATTGAAAGGAGTGCCCAATGATGAAAGCTGTAGGTGTGATTGTGGAATATAATCCGCTGCATAACGGACATGTCTATCACTTGAATGAGGCCAGACGTCTAAGCGGTGCAGATGCCCTTGTGGCCGTCATGAGCGGCCCTTTTCTCCAGCGGGGGGAACCCGCCATTGTGGGCAAAAGGGCTCGTACGGAGATGGCGCTGCACGCAGGCGCCGATCTGGTGATTGAGCTGCCGGTTGCCTATGCGGTACAACCGGCGGAATGGTTTGCCTTCGGTGCGGTCTCGCTGCTGCACCGCACCGGGGTCGTGGACTCGCTCTGCTTCGGCAGCGAGTCCGGCGACCTGGACAGCCTGCAGCGCATTGCGCGCGTGCTGGCTGTGGAGCCCGCAGGGCTGCGCGAGGACATCGCGCGACGCCTGCGGGAAGGCGCCAGCTACCCCGCCGCGTACGCAGGCGCGGCAGCAGCGCTGGCGCCCGGCGGCGTGAGCGAAGATGCCGCCGCCGCACTGCTCGGGCAGCCCAACAATTCGCTTGGGCTGCACTACCTGATCGCGCTGAAACGTCTCGGCAGCGCGATCCAGCCCTTGACGACGGCACGCACCGGTGCCGCGTATCATGAGGCGACGCCCGGACCGGGGGCGATCGCCAGTGCAACAGCCGTCCGCCGCCTGCTGATGGCGGACGGGCCCCAGGCCGCCGCGCCGTATGTGCCGGCGGCAACACTTGCCATTCTGCAGCGCGAATGGCAAGCGGGACGCGCTCCCGTGCACTGGGAGCGCTTCGCCCAGCCACTGCTGCACACCGCGGCGACCCGCCGTGCCTCCGAGCTGGCAAATATCGCCGAAGTCACGGAAGGATTGGAGCACAGGCTGCTCCGCACACTGGCTCAGCTTCCGGAACCATCGGTCGAATCGCTGCTGGATGCACTCAAAACCAGGCGGTATACGCGCACCAAGCTGCAGCGAATGTTGACCCATATTCTGTTGAATCATGCCAAGGCTGAATTTACCCCGGACATGCTAGCCGAAGGACCTGGTTATCTTCGTGTCCTTGGATTCAATTCACTGGGCCAAAGTCTCTTGAAACAGATGAAAACGGCTTCGTCCCTGCCTGTTGTGCTGAAACCCTCTGCCTTTACTCACAACCAGCTGGAGCTTGATGTGCAGGCACAAGCAGCGTATGCCCTCTCTTATGAGCAGACGGACACACGAGCCATGTATAGCGATTATTATGAGCCGCCAGTTCGATGCTAAACATTGTATTGTAAATAAATTGTTCATAAATGTTCTCATCAAAAAAATCCCCTATGTCGTGTCGTTTATTCAAACGATCGCATAGGGGATTTCCATTTGTCTGCTCTTACTTTTCCTTGATAACGCACTTGTTCCTAATCACATAATCCATTTCAAGCTTTTATGATTTGGCAGACAATGTTTTCAGATAAGCCAGGGCATCATCTACCGTATTCACAGGAACCAGCTTCATTTTAGTGCCAATCTGTTCGGCTTTGGCTTCGGCTTCCTGATAATTCTGTTTCGGAACGAAGAAAATCTCCGCCTCTTTTCGATCCGCAGCAACGATTTTATGCACCACACCACCAATGGGACCGACTACGCCTTCCTTGGTGATCGTGCCCGTGCCGGCTATTCGGTGACCTTGGGTAAGGTCCCCGGGAGTAAGCTGATTATAAATTTCCAGGGTAAACATCAATCCGGCCGAAGGACCCCCAACCTGAGTATCCGTAAACGTAATTTGTTTATTCGAATCTTCGGGTTTTACTTTCTGTACGGTTCCGATCATTACACCCAGCCCAGGCCGGGTAGCACCCGTTTTGCTGTCTTTTACTTCAATCAGCTTCACATCACGGCTAATCGTCTCGCCTCCGCGTTCCAATTGCATTTCTACCGTATCTCCCACTTTTTTATCCTTCAACAGGGCAGATAATACCGTGTTATCCGGTGTAGCTGTGCCATTCACACCCAGGATAATGTCACCAGGAGCAATATCTCCCTGTGGTTTCGGATCCTCCGACAAACCAAACACGAAGATATGTTCAGGAACAATGGAATACTTAACACCCGCCTGCTCATAAGCCGCTTCCATGGCGGAAGATTGGGAATCGCTCATGAACCATACCTGTTCGGCCGAGTACTCGGCTTCCGTTTTTCCTTGCAGGCGGTCTTCCTTTTTGTCAATTTGCATATTTCGGTTAAACAAGGACGTACCCAGCAAAAACACATTGGCATACGTTGCCGACACCGTCGTCATCATGAATACACCACGTTCTTCCTGGTCCCCATCCTTCACCGTAACCATCGGTTTTACTTCATCCGCGCTGCCAGGCATATAGATGATATATGGCGTTGGCATATACACTGCAACATAGACAACCAGAGCCACCACGATCACAAAGATCGAAGCTCTGAAGCCGCCAGATTTTCGAATCCGATTCATCGCATGAGCCCCCGTTCTTTGCGTTTCTTCCATAATTATAAGTCTAACATCCTCATTCTCACGCATACAATGGTACAGGCCGGATAGGCCGCAGTATTCTGTCGCTTGTCCGGTCAAGGCCGAACCGTCCTCTGGACGTCATTCGGCCGTCCAATCCGATTACTGCAGCCGAATGAATCCGCGCTATTTCATATGAGGTGAAACGATGACAATGCAGACCGAGGTTACAGGATCCAACCCGATCAGGTCGGTACTACTTAGTACCGGCGCTTTGTTACTGGTCGTCGCTGTAGTTGTATCTCCGAAAGATGCCTTCGATGCCTCCATTCAAGGGTTGGACATCTGGTGGAAAATTATCTTCCCGGCAATGCTTCCGTTTCTGATGCTGTCGCAAATGCTCACTGCATTTGGTTTTACAGACGCTCTCGGCGTCTTGCTGGGACCCCTGATGCAGCGTTGGTTTCGCCTACCCGGCGATGCTGGACTAGCCCTTGCCGTCGGCATGTGTGGAGGATTTCCTGCTGGGGCTGACACGGCGCAACGTTTGGTTCGGGATCAACAAATAACCGGCAAACAGGCCATTATTCTGGTCGCTGTAGCTCATTTCACCAATCCGATGATGATCATTTTGGTCATAGGTGCCGCTTTTCTTCACCAGCCTGCTGCCGGATACTTTCTGCTTATAATTCATTGGCTCAGTGGATGGATTGCTGCAATGATTGCCATTCGGCTCAATCGCCGTCGTCAAAAACAGACCACTACAGCCAGTCCCCCCAAACGGAGCCCGCAACATGGACTTTGGTTCCAAATGATGAACGCAGCCCGTGAAGCCCAGGCCCGAGATGGCCGCGGGTTCGGTAAACTGCTAGGTGACACCGTATCTCATGCGGTACAGACGCTAATGATGACTGGTGGTTACATCATCGGTTTTGCCGTGTTTATACGACTTCTGGGCCTGTACATCACACCCGGCAGTTCGGCTGCCCTCTGGCCTTCTGTATTGGAAGTGCATTTGGGCACATACCATTTAAGTCAAACTCCATGGGCTCCCATACTTACGATTTCCCTGATTGCTGCGGTTCTTGGTTGGGGCGGACTGTGCTCCCATTTACAAGTCTCAGCAGTGATGAAGTCAGCCGGATTGGCAGCCAAGAGCATGATCTATTTTGCTGCTGTACGTTTGCTTCATGCGTTGATTGCCTTTTCCTTAAGTGTCTTCCTATGGATACCCTTCAGCCGTTATAGTGCAGAGGTATGGGCTCCGTTCTGGCCTTCTGCAAGCGCGGATGAGACGACTCTGCTGCCGATGCAATCCCAGCTTGAAGGCAACACCGCTGCGGCAGAGATTTTATGGAGCAGCTTCCCGGCAGTCTGTATCGGACTTGCGATCATTCTTGCCATTATGATCAGCCTGTCGGGCTTGACCCACTGGTTTAACCGCCGTTTTTCTCGCTGATTTTCCGGCGAAGTGCAGTTTCCACTTCCGGGGACACCAGATCGGTTACATCTCCATGGTAATGAGCAATTTCCTTGACGATACTGGAGCTCAAATACGAATATTTCGGATTGGTCATCATAAAGATGGTTTCCGCATCCGGGTTCAGCTTGCTGTTGGTGGAAGCAAGCTGCAGCTCGTATTCAAAATCAGTCACGGATCGTATACCACGGACGATGACCTGAGCTTCCTTTTGCCGAACATAATTGGCTGTCAGATCACGGAAGCTATCCACTTCCACATTGGGCAGATGCCCTGTAACTTCTGTAATGAGCGCTTTACGCTCTTCCACCGTGAACAGTGGATTTTTGCTCATATTATTCAGTACAGCCACGATGACGCGGTCAAATTGCTTGGACGCCCTGGCGATAATGTCCAGATGGCCCATTGTTACGGGATCAAAACTCCCGGGATATACGGCAATCCGTTCCTGCCTGTGTATCATTTCAGTCATGAGGAGCCTCCTCTTCTGCTATGCTGTTTTCTCCATCATTCGATGCCTCAGGTGCATAATCATAGATGGACACAGCTGTCTCCCCATACACAGCCTTGCGCGTTTGTTCAAACGGGCCGAATTGCTCAGGGTAACTATATTTGGATTCATATTCAAGCACGATCGTCGCTTCCGGTTTAAGCAGTTCAAGTTCATGCATCGTAAGCATCAGCTCATCCCCGTTTTTCATCCGGTAAGGCGGATCGAGAAACACCAGATCAAATTGTGTCGTTCGCTTTGCAAGCGCCTTTAACGCACGACCTGCATCATTACGGTATATAGCTGCCTGATCCTCCAGCTTGGTTGCCTTCAGATTGGCGCGGATCACTTCAATACTTTTGGATTCCAAATCAACAAAAACAGCCTTGTCCATGCCGCGGCTCAGCGCCTCAATTCCGAGACCACCACTACCCGCAAACAAATCCAATGCTGTACCGCCCTCAAAATAAGGGCCAATCATGCTAAACAGCGCTTCCTTCACCTTGTCGGTGGTCGGACGTGTTCCATTGCCAGGAACAGCCTTCAGCGGTCTGCCTTTCGCACTCCCGGATACCACTCTCACTGATGAGTCACCTTTTCTCTCTATGTAAGTTTATTGATACAACTATCGTACCACACTCGGGTTCAGTTTGAAAAATAGTCTGTCTCCATTCATTTCAAAAAATTGTTGACCCGTTGTTGACGCATATGTATAAAAAGGAAACCTTTCGGCCATTCTATAATTATCGACATCACAAGTGTCGTAGACAACCGCGGAGAAGACTTACGTTTCCCCATAAGCTCTTCGTCCGGTTTCTCCTCTCCCATGAAAAATAGGCCCTCGAAAGAGGGCCTGTTTTTATTTGCTTTCAAATATGTATGGAAATCATTAATTAAGACGGTATGCAGTCCTCAATAAGATGTTACGGCTTATTCCACTTTAGCATCTGTTACGGGCTCCAACCAGCCGATTTCTTAGAGCCAAACTTCCATGTCATTCAGAAACCTCCATGATGCTCCGGCTGTTCATGGTTCTCCATCTCCCGGTATTTCCGATTGGAGCGCCGAAAGTTAACCATGGAGAACAGCAGAAGAACTACCGGTAAGAATAAATTCCAATACTGCTTAATAATCATCACAATACCGAAGAACGCTATCCCCAGCCAAACCAGAATTTCAATAGACTCAGCCCTGGTTAGCGTAAGCTTAAACGCTTTTTTGGAGATGAGACGAACGAGATAATACACGAGCACAGCATAGAACACACCCATACCCAGGATCGCAACTAGAGCAAATAACATTTCCATGAACATGCCCCTCTCACCTCCAAATTTGTTTACCTCAAGTTTCCTTATTTTACAACATAAGCAAAAGTGTGTCTTAACTTTGACTACCAAGAAATATTCTTTCTTTCCATGTTATTTCTCTTCCGTAATAACCGTTGCGTTGTAGATCACAACACGCTTTCCATTCAGATCAAATAGAACTTTATTGCCATATTCCGTATCCTGCACATCGATTTTCCCCTCATAGGTCTGGATCAATTCCCCGGAGTCACTGTACACTTTAACGATCCGCTCCAGACCTCCGGAATTGTTGGATCTCATCGTTTTCAGCGCCCGCTCACCCGAAGCCGTATTGAAATACCAGATGACACACCCCACAATGATACCGAGTACAGCCAGTACGGTAACCCAGACACCTGCTTTTGCCTTTCCGCTCATAATGAAGCCCCTCCCTTTGTTCCATGTCCCGTATAGTACGAAATAGCTTCGGTAGCGGTTTCATGGAATTACTCTTGTGCGACCATTTCTTCATAGCAAAACAGAGGTCATCCGATACACGGAGACCCCTGTTCTACATTTATTAGGATACGACTCTTACAGTGAACGAATGACAAATTCAAATTCCAGTTCGCCGTCCGAGGCAATGCGATATTCCGGATGAACCGGCGCACCCCAGCTATCATCACCGCCAACACCCATCTGTTTGCCTGCTACCGTAACCACCGTGTAATGTACTGGTGGCAGTTCGTATGCATGCTGTGCGTTCTCCAGTTCGAATGCCGTATAAGGCGATACGTTCAGCTCAACCGGAGCTGCAGAAGCTTCAATTTTGAAGCCGCGTCCTGCATCATCGGTCAGTTTTGCCCAGCGTACCCCTGTGCGGTTACCCGATTCCTGTGGTACCAGGTATGGCGCAACCGTATCCGCCACTTTACTGCCATGAATGCCCAAGCGTGCTCCAAATGCACGATCCGCATAGTTTTCTTCCGGACCCATGGCCAGCCATTCCACGTTGCCATATTCCGGTGACGTTTTGAAAGACAAGGCATGAATCGGAAGGTCAGGCAAGCCCGCTGTACCTTTGTAGGCGTTATGAACATGCACGCTTCCATCTGCACGCACAGTATAAGTCACTTTTACCTGCACATCTGCAGAAATGTTGAGCTTGTACGTGAATTCAATGCGATATTGATCCGGTTTCTGTTCTGCCTTCCACTCCACACATCTTGGCAGCAGACTAGCGGCATACCACGCACCAAGTTCGAAGCCCATGGCAGTTCCTTTATCATTATCCGTCGTCGCCCGCCAGAACAATGGCGCAGGAGGCTGAGCAATCGTCTCACGGCCTGACAGTTTGAGGGATACCAAAGTTCCGAAGGCTTTGGAGAACAGCACGTGAGTTTGACCTACACGGACACCAATGTTCACATCCCCTTCAACCACCTGAATATCATTTGTCAGATTCAGATCCTCTGCAGCTGTTACAGCTGAATCTTGTGTGAAGATAAATTGGCCAAACGCGACTTCGTCCCCTTTGTCCGCCCAGAGTGTAGCCGCTTTGAGAACAAACGCAGCATTAACCGCATATTCGCCACCAGCCAGAGTATCTGTATCCAGCGGAAGACTTACTGTTTTCTCGCTTTGTGCAGGTACATTGACCTCCAACGTTCCGTGCAGCACTTCATGTCCCTCACGTTCCAGGCTGTACACTAGTTCCAATGCTGATGTATCTGCAAACAGGTTTCCATTAATGATCTTGACCCCTTCACGATCCGGGAACAACTTAATATTTTGATACAGGAACTTCACTTCCTGCATTTTTGCTGTTACTTTGCGATCCGCATGCACGATGCCGTTCCCACAGAACGAGTAGTCCGAAGGACGATCGCCGAAATCTCCGCCGTATGCGAGGTATTCCTTGCCGTAACGGTCTTTCTTGTAAATGGATTGATCGATGTAATCCCAGATAAATCCACCCTGATACATCGGGTATTTGTCTTCCAATTCCGTATATTTGTGCATGCCACCGATGGAGTTACCCATGGCGTGCATGTACTCACAGCTGATGTAAGGCTTGGTCGGATTCGCATTCAGGAATTCCTCAATGTCTGCTGGCTTGGCATACATGCGACTCTCCATATCACTTGTCTCATCAAAACGACGATCATGGAAAACTCCCTCATAATGCACGAGACGCGTTGGGTCAGCTGATTTGAAGTATTGGGATACTTTATAGATAACTTCACCGCCATGTGACTCGTTACCACACGACCAGATCAGAATGGACGGGTGGTTTTTGTCACGCTCCACCATGGATACAGCCCGGTCCATGACAATGTCATGCCACTCTGGTTTATCTCCAGGAATGACCCAGGAAGGCTCAACGGCGCCAAGCTTTTGCCAGGAACCATGTGTCTCCAGGTTCA
Source organism: Paenibacillus sp. PvP094 (assembly GCF_040546835.1). Classification (NCBI taxonomy): domain Bacteria; kingdom Bacillati; phylum Bacillota; class Bacilli; order Caryophanales; family Paenibacillaceae; genus Paenibacillus; species Paenibacillus sp. PvP094. The sequence continues at coordinate 6,322,066 of NZ_JBEPOM010000001.1, forward strand.
TCTCATCAATAACATACAACCCGTATTCATCACACAATTCATACCACAAGCTTTGATTCGGATAATGTGATGTACGAACCGCATTCATATTGTTCTGTTTAATGGTACGCACATCCCAGAGCATGTCCTCTTTGGTAATGGCACGGCCACGGCGCGGATTGAACTCGTGACGGTTAACTCCTTTGAATACAATGCGTTTACCGTTGATATGCATCACTTTATCGATCATTTCAAATTTGCGGAAACCAACGGACTGAGGAACCACTTCAACCAGCTGACCTGCAGCATCATATACACGGATGTATAAACGATACAAATACGGTATTTCCGCACTCCACAGGTTTACCTTGCCGAACTCTTCTCGAAGACTAACCAGACCATTCGTAACATCCACGCCACCAAATGTTCTCAAAGCGTTCCCTTCAGCATCGCGCAGCTCAGCTTCAACTCGTGCTCCCGCAGCAGCTTTACCTTCCAGCTTCAGATCGAGGTTCAGCGTACCGTTGGTATAAGATTGGTCCAGGTCCGTTACCACACGAAGGTCCCGGATATGTGCTGCCGGTACCGTATAGAGATATACGTCTCTGAAAATGCCGGAGAAGCGCCAGAAATCCTGGTCTTCCAGCCAGCTGCCCGTGCTGCGTTGATATACTTCCACAGCCAGTTTGTTCTCTCCATCCTGAAGGAACGGCGTCAGATCGAAATCCGATGGGGTGAAGCTATCTTCACCGTATCCCACGAACTGTCCATTAAGCCACACATAGAATGCGGATTCCACTCCCTGAAAGGAAATAAATACCGGATTGTTCTGCCATCCTGATGGCAGGTGAAACGTCCGAATGTAGCTTCCAACTGCATTTTTGTCCTGTGGCAGTGCTGGCGGACGCAGTTCGTTCAATCCATCCCAAGGATATTGTGTATTCACATATTGAATTTGGCCATATCCTTGAAGCTGAATGTGACCAGGCACTTCGATGTCATCCCAGCCTTCACTCGAGTAATCCGATTGGTAGAACAGCTCCGGCCGACAATCCGGACGAATGGCATAATTGAATTTCCAGGTTCCGTTCAGGTCATAACGCATCTTCATGGTTCCTGAAGCCTGTGCTTCCTCCATGGTGCTGTAATAACGATGATCCGAGTAAGCGTTTAGACGGTTGACCTCAAAAACGCTTACATTTCCCAGCCAGTTGATATCTGCTTGTGTTGCTTTCATCGGCTCTCTCTCCCTCTAGTGCGAAATGTATAGTATGAATTATTCAAGATTCAAACCTGTATTTCCTCTTCCAATAACAAACAGAAAGACAGAGGTACACCATTGCTGGTGTCCTCTGCGTTTTTTTCTACATCAGTTTTTTCAGATGACATCCACTATTTCTTTATTTCACAGAACCAACCATACCAGCGACAAAGTGTTTCTGCATAATGAAGAACACTAATGCTGTAGGCAGTGTGGCGATGACGATCGCTGTCATGATCACCCCATAATCCGGCGAGTAGCTGGAGCCGAGATTGGAGATCAGCAATGGAATCGTTTGTTGATCTGGTGTCTGGAGCACAACGAGTGGCCACAGGTAGTTATTCCAGCTGCTCATGAATGTAATGATCGCAGCTGCCGCATATGTTGTTTTCATTGTAGGCATATAGATCTTCAGGAAGATACCCAATTCGCTAAGACCGTCAATCCGGCCTGCTTCGAGCATCTCTTTCGGGAACATTTTGGTGTTCTGACGGAAGAAGAAGATCAGGAACGCTGTTGTGATGGTTGGCAGAATCACTGCGGCCATCGTATTAATACCCATAAACGGTGCAATTCCCGAGATGGTTGCAAACATCCGATAGAGTGGTACCATCAAGGCTGCGAACGGAATCATCATGGAAAGCAGCAGGATGTTGAAGACGATGTCACGTGATTTTGTCCGGTACACTTCAAAGCCGTAACCAGCCATGGAACCAATCAACAGCGCAAGCACTGTGGAAATAACGGATACAATGGCCGAGTTGCCAAGTGCCTGTACCAGATTGGTCGTATCCAACAGCTTCGTAAAGTTATCCAGGAAAGCCGAGCCGGGTAACAATCTGCCTCTGGTGACATCTACCGAAGCATTCGTGGAGCTGACGAGCATCCAGAAAAATGGGAAGATCGATATGAAGGCCACAAGGGACAGGAATACATAGGTGAAAATGCGTTTCACTTTGTTCTTAGCCATTTTTATCACCTGCCACTTTAAACTGGATGATGGACAATACAATAATCATCAGCACGATGGAATACGAAACGGTTGCCGCATATCCGAAGTCCGGTGAATATTTGAACGAAAGGTTATAGATGTATTGCGAGATGGACATCGTAGCATTACCCGGTCCACCCTTGGTGATGTTCATGATCTCATCAAAGATTTGCAAGGTACCAATCGTTGATGTAATGGACGTGAACAGAATAATCGGTTTGAGCAATGGTACTGTAATTTTGAAAAATTGAGTAAATGCATTTGCACCATCAATCCGTGCTGCTTCATAGATCGATTGATCGATATTTTGCAGGGAAGACAGATAGAAAATCATGTTATATCCGGTCCAACGCCAAGTTACGGCGATTATGATCGTAATTTTAGCCCAGAACGGGTCGGTGATCCATTGAATCGGTTCAGCAATGACATGCAGATTCATCAGGAATTGATTGACCATTCCATCTGCAGAGAACAAATACTTGAATACAACAGAGTAGGCAACCAGTGAGGTTACACAAGGCAAAAAGATTGCAGTACGGAAAAAGCTGCGGAAGCGCAGTGTGCTGTCATTCAACAGAACGGAAATGAACAATCCGAGGATGATCATGACAGGGACTTGAATGATCAGGTACAAAAATGTATTCGATACGGCTGTACGGAATGTTGTATCAATAAACAACCTTTTATAGTTATCGAGCCCCGTAAATTCAAGATTGGCACCCACGCCAGACTTGAAAGATAAGAGCAGTGCCTGCAGCATCGGGTAGAAGTAGAATGCAACGATCCCAATGACAGCGAGCGAAATAAAAGCCCATCCAGTCAAATTATTTTTCTTTTGGAGACTGTCTCCTGTATTCATGGCTTTCACAGTATGGCTCCTCTCTCTCCATGCAACATGGATAGAACCCATGGAGCCTTCCACCATGTCCGGTCGGCTGTTTGCTTCGCCAGACGGTGGAACGGCTCCGATGCTTCCTTGGGTTCTATAAGTTACCGTGGATCATCTTAGTTTAATTGAGCTTCAGCTTGTTTTTGTGCATCAGCCAGAACGTCGTCGATCGCTTTGCCGTTCAGGAAGTTTTGCATTTCAACAACCAGAATGTCCTCGATTGCATATGTGTTAATACCGTAATTTACGCTAGGGATTTCTTCAGTCCATTTTGCGAAGTCTGCAAAGATTTTTTGTCCACCGAAGAACTCATCTGCTTTTTCAAATGCTTCACCTTCAGTAGCCGGTTTGTATGTTCCGATTGCGCCGATACCGTTCAGCAGGTCTTGATACAATTGTTTGTCAGAACCAAACGTGCTGCCCAGGAAGTCTGCAGCTTGATCTGCACCAGGAACATTGTTCATAACATACCAGGAGCTTCCTCCAAGGTTGGATGCATGTACAGAGTTTGGTTGACCAGCCATTTTAGGAAGCGGAGCTACCGCCCATTGACCGGATTGGGATGCTTCTTGACGAACGGATGGTGTAATCCAGTTACCTGTCGGGATCGTAGCTACGTCACCATTGTTGAATGCTGCTACGAACTGGCTCCAGTCGGAGTTCAGTTTAACCACATTGGCATCCATCATTGCTTTGTAGGTAACAAATGCTTCTTTCAGCGCTTCATTACCAGCCAGGTTAGGTGTTTTGCCATCCTCTTTGGAGTACCATGAACCAGCGGATTGAATCATCATACGAATCAGACCCAGGTCATTCGGATCAAGAGTGATCAGATCTTTACCTGTTTTTGCTTTAACATCTTTACCGATTTGGATGTAGTCATCCCACGTGATGTCTTGCAAATTTTCAGCTTTGTAACCAGCTTGCTCCAGCAGGTCTGTTCTGTAGTAGAGACCCGTTACACCGGAGTCAAATGGAACACCATATTGTTTGCCGTCATAAGCTGTCGGTCCCAATTTGTAATCGGCAAAGTCAGAAGCCGTGAAGTTGGAAGACAGATCCTTGAAGGCATCAGGGTAAGCATTCAGGAAGCTTTGTGCACGGTAGTCTTCAATTAGTACGATGTTTGGAAGACCGTTGCTTGTTCCCGAGTTCAAACCTGTGTTAAGTTTTTGGATAATATCATTTTGTGCGTATTCAACAACGTTGATTTTTACATCAGGATGATCTTTAGCGTAAGCTTCTTTTGCTGTATTCAATGCAGCAATGTTGAACGATGGGTCCCATGCCCAGATCGTAATCTCATTGGATGCTTTCTCACCCTCGCTAGCCGTGTTGCCTCCTCCTCCGGAAGAACATGCGGACAACAGCAGGACAGTAACGAGCATCAATACCCACATTTTTTTCAAATCATTCAACTCCCCTTCAACCTCTTTGTGTGTAATTTGTTTGCGTTTTCTGAAAGCGGTTGCTTTCGATGTATTCATCTTATCATTCCCAAATCGGCATTCGTTAGTAATAATTTTGTACGGATTTGTCATCTTATTGCCACAATGAAAACCTTTACAGAAACCGTTTGCATTAAATTTGTTTTTTGGTAATTCCTTTTGATTTCGGAGTAGATCGAGCCAAAAATTTTACCATTAAAGCAAAACACCGCTTTCATTTATCAAAATAAAAAAAGCCCTTCGTGTGGAGACCACTCCACAGAAAGACTTTTGATCCGTGTTCGTTTGTAAGCTCATATTGCATCCGTGCCATTTCTTCAGCTTGTAATCAGAGGAAGTGTCACCGTCACTCTTGTCCCCTCGCCTGGTGTACTCATAATGGTCACACCATACGGGGCTCCATACAGCAGTTCAATCCGGTCATGCACATTACGAATACCAATGCCGCTAAACAGCTGCCGATTATTTTTGGGATTAGGCAAAGATTCCCCCATTGAAAACCCTTCAATGCCATCTCCGTTATCCATGATTTCGCATATGAGTGTTTCTCCTGCCCGAGAGACGAGAACATGAATGGTGCCGGTCTCTTTGCGGTTAAAGGCGTGGAAGAAGGCATTTTCAATAAACGGTTGGATGACAAGTTTGGGTACATGGTAGTGATTACAGTCGGGAGCTACATAGAAGGCCGCTTTGATTCGTCCACCATAACGGACATGATTGATGAAGACATAGTTCTTCAGGTTCTCCACTTCCTGCTCTACCATGACCGTCTCGCTTACATCGCTGATCGTATTTTGCAGTAAGGCAATCAATGCGTTGATCGTCTCTGCTGCCCGATCCTTGTTCCCCTGCTGTACGAGTACCTTCACCGAAGCCAGAGTATTATACAGAAAATGAGGATTAATCTGGCTTTGCAATGCCGCAAGTTCTGCATTGCGCTGTTCCCGCTGGGTCAATACGAGCTGATCCACATAGTCATGAAGCTCGTCAAGCATGTAATTGTACGCATGACCAAGCTGCCTGCTCTCATAACTTCCACTAACCGGAATGTAGTTATCGAGATCGCTTTTCGTAATATTGGACATTTGCTTCACGAGCCTGCGCAGCGACTTTGTAATCTGGTTGGTGATTAGAAACACCAGCACAAGCGCCCCAGCCACAATGGCTGCACAAATCAAGGCAATGGTTTTGAGATCAAGCAATTGTCCCACAGCCTGATTCTTATCAACGACATTAATAATATAGAAACGGTAAAACGGCAGATATTCGGACAGGACTACGCTGTCCTGCTCCATTACCTTTGCGTTTATACCATTATTTTCGCTCTTCGTGGCCATTTGTCTGGCGTAAGATAGAAGATCCAGCTGCTTCGTACCAATCCATTCCTCCCGGTTGGAAGATACAATTTCCCCATTTTCATTGAGGATGACCACATCGTTGCCTCTACTCGTGAAACTGCTGTAAAACTGACGGAACACATTCTCTTTGATGGTTACATAGAGCGTTCCGTAAATCCGGCTCTGGGTCCGATCCGCCAATGCTTTGGTAGCTGAGATCATCTGCTGCGTGCCAACGTCGGTGTCCGTTCGGTAATCATCAAAAATCAACCGATTCGGTGTCTCCACAGCGTCGATCGTAATTGGCAGTTCTCTCAACTCCTCCAGCGACATCCTCAGGTGGGACCGGTCCGTAGAATAGGTACGCCCATTAATTCCGCTAATCGTAATGCCGACCTCGTAGGATTCCATAATGGACTGGATACGGTCCATCGATTCCCTCATATTATAATAGGACTTGGCCATTGTGAGAGAATCCCCCTCTCCCTCCGACAGATAGCCGCGGATTGCCCCGCTTTGGCTTACGTTGTTGGAGACGGCCGCAATCGCATCATTAAAGGATTCGAAGGTGGTCTTAATCTGACTAAGCACCTTGGAATTTGTGATGCTAAATGTCTCGGTAAACAGCTTCGTGGACATATGGACGGTAGTCCATAAAATAAGTACGGAAACGAGAACGATGCTTACCACCATGACGAGAAACAGCTTGGGAAACAATCCGAGACGTGATAATCCGTTCATCCATTTCTTCATGATCTTTTCCTTCTGACTTTATGCCCAGAATTTCCGACGATATCGGCTTGGTGACAGTCCGGTAAATTTTTTGAACACTTTGCAGAAATAGCTGTGATCCGAATAGCCTACCATGCTGCTGATTTCGGAAATGGTAACATCATCCGATCGCAAGAGTTCTTCTGCCTTCTCAATGCGAATTTTGTTCAGATATTCGTTGAATCCTTCTTTTTTATGTGACGAAAAATAACTGGATAGATACGATGGATTAAAATGAAAATGCTTCGCCACTTCAGCGAGACCGAGCGGCTGATCGAAATGCTCATGCATATATTCAAGCAGCATCTTCATATTGGGGTCACTGCGTTTACCTCCATCACCAGCCGTGCATTCCTGCACTTCCAGCATGAACTGATCAAGCACCTGCATGGCTTCATTCAGGCTTGAAGCTCCGTCCACGTTTTTGAAATAAGTATACTTGCTCTCTTCCAGAGCCGAAGATTGTACGTCCATATCCGCAAGGGTAATCGTTACGTTGAAAATCAGATTGCCCAAAAAGGATTTGATCTCGAACACATCCGCAATGTAGTCACGTCCCAGGGTAAGGGCATGCTCTTTCAGATACTCCCTGGCTGACTCGGTACGATTCCGCTTCACGTGCTGCAAAAACATATTAACATTAAACTGATAACCTGCCGTATGCAGTGGTGGAAGTTCGCTGAAGACAAGAATTGAACGGTCCTCATAATAAAAACGATATTCCATGAGTTTAATGAGTTGATTACGGTACACTTCACCCATCTGGTCAAAAGATGTAAAGCTGTCACTTAAGACCCAGCTGGGTCCTTTGATGCCTGCTCCATTTTCAATGGCCATCTCTTTGATCCGCCCGACCATCCACTCCTCTTTGGCAGGGTCTACATTCAGAAGGAATATAGGCATTTCACTCTCTACCGGTACCATGGCACATTCCACATCGGCCAAATAATTAAGCAGCTTGCTTTCGGTATTCTTCTGACTCAAGTGCGAATGCTTCCCGGAAACAAGAAGGCGAAAACAATGATGAGGGAACGTATCCCTGACCATAGCCATATCTTTTTCGTCTTCCAATGCAAAACCGGATAGCATCTTTTCCATGAACTGTCCCAGCTTCCACCCTTCATTTGAGGGCTCATACTGCAGTTCAGGAATTTTTCCGGCCGTTCGCTGAAGTACCTGCAGCAGCTCGTCGGTGTCCAGCTTTGGCTTCAAAATGTAATCTGCAGCTCCGTGCTGAAGCGTCGAACGCACATATTCGAATTCACTGAAGCTGCTGAGCACAATGACTTCAATCTGCGGCTGGCTCGCTTTAAGCGTTCTTACAAATGCTTCACCGTCCATGATTGGCATCACAATGTCGGTTATGACGATGTCAGGCTTCAGCAAACGTACCTGTTCCAGGCCTTCTTCACCATTGGATGCTTCTCCGACAATCTGGAATCCTTCCGATTCCCAATTCATATGATGCTTGATCCCCTGGCGTACCAGAAACTCATCGTCAACAATCAGCACCTTGCACAACCGGTTCATGATCGCGACCCCCTTGTCTAATCTTTCCTCTATGTCTCTACAGGTTATACCTTTTTTATATCGGATATAACGGCTCCCCCGTGTTAGCGGTTACAACAATTTTAAAGTTTTGGTTCTCTCTTTATATCCCATAATCGTTGTTAAATCAATGGAAATTGAAAGCTAGACGTATTCCTGAACAAAAATCCACTCATTCATTTTACACTATTATTCGACAAAAAAAGAAGCCATGGTTCACCTAAAGACAATCGGTGTTCCAGGGCTTCTTATCATATCTTACGATCTGCTTAAAGTTCAATGATTACTTGAACAAATCAAAACGCTTCATCGTACATTGAAATTCCTGCCGTGATTACTCGGCTTGATGCACTCTGCCATACGCATGGGTCTTCTGCCCTTTAACACCGGGCCTAATCACAAAGACAGAACCGGCATCGGGGGTCTCCACCAAACGTTCCTCACTGATGCCTATTCGCGCGGTTGTGATATAGAGATCCTCCAAGTCAGGTCCGCCGAAACAACAGGAGGTTACCTGGTCTGCAGGTACTTCAATCTGCTCCAGCAATTCTCCGTTGTGCGGGTTCCACCGTGTCACTCTTGCGCCGCCCCAATGAGCAACCCACAGCATGCCCTCGCTATCCACCGTCATCCCGTCAGGAAAACCAAAGTCCTCCGGTACCGAAATAACACTTGTCCGATTCGTGATTTCACCTGCTGCGAGATCAAAATCAAATCGGTCAATGGAACGTGTAGGGGTATCGATATAGTACATCACTTGCTCATCCGGGCTCCAGCCCAGTCCATTGGAGGTAGACACATCTCGAACCATGGTTCGAACCGGTTTACCTTCCTCGAGACAATACAGTGAGCCCGCTTTACTTTCATCATGCAGACTCATTGTACCCGCCCAGAACCGACCAAGGGAATCACATTTCCCATCATTGAATCGATTGGTGGTTTTGTCGCTCTCGGGATCCTCGATTGCCTTCAATTCTCCCGTGCTCAGATGGTAGGTATGGAACCCGTTTCGGAGTGCCACAACAACTTCATCGCCGCGATAGGGAACAACAGCACCCACATGTTCACCTACGTCGTAAGCCTGATCTTGCCCTGTTTGAGGATCATAGACATGTACCTTATAACTTTCGATATCCACCCATAACAAACGATTGTGTTCTGCATCCCAGCTTGGACCTTCCCCCAGCCGTGCCGGGGTATGTACTGCAATGTTGAGCTTGCTCAAGCAATCACATCCTTTTATGATTTGGCGCCGCCTGACCATTCAAAACCGATGGCATCCAAAAATGCTTTGGACAAAATCATGTGGCCTGTTGCATCTGGATGAACACGGTCATAAGTCAGGACTGACGTATAGAAATGATCCCAGAACGGTACAAAGGCTGCCTGTGTATCCACCAAAATAGCATCAAACTCATTCGCTACCCTACGCACAGCTTCGCCATAGATATCCATCGTCGCGCGCATAGGATCTTCGGGATTGGCCTCCAGGTAATAAGGGGTCATCAAGACAAGTCCTTTTAGATTGGGGCGAACAGAAGCCACAAGTTCTCTCAAAGTGGATTCATACTCTTCCAAAAACACATGCGAATCTGTCGAAAATGGACGGTCGAACTGACGCCATACATCGTTAATGCCAATCATGATCGTCAACCAATCGGGCTTCAGATCAATAACGTCACGGTCCCAGCGCTGCTTCAAATCGCGAATGGTATTCCCACTATTACCCACATTCTGAATACGCAGCATCAATTCCGGATAAATGGAACGCAAAAGTGCGTATACCTGTGCAACGTAACCATGTCCGAGTCCTGAACTGCCCTCACCTACAGGATGTTCACGACCACAGTCCGTGATGGAATCACCGATGAAGAGCAGCTTGTCATTCTTTTGCAATTTCATAGTCGTATCTCCTTCGCCCTATAGCGCATTAAAATGAGGGGTAAACGGTTACCATCCTTGATTTTTGAGCCAAGTCAGCAACAGATCCGACCACGCCCGAACGGCATGATCATCTTCAGCAAGGCCCAGACCATGCGATCCTTTTTCGAATACATGCAGATCATAAGGAATACCTTGGGCACCCAATGCAAGTGCGTAACGCAAACTGTTCTCGACCGGCACGGCCTCGTCGTCACTCGTATGCCAGATAAATGCTTCAGGTGCGTCAGCTTTAACCTGCTGCTCTGCGCTAAATGCTCTAATCTGTTCAGGCGAGGCATCCGGTCCCAGCAGATTTTCGCGCGAACCAGCATGTCCGTATGATTCCATCGTTATAACCGGATAACAGAGAATAACCCGATCCGGACGTGAGCTTTCACGCTCAATCGGATCTTCGTGATTCGGCTGTCCCTTATCATACAGGGTACCAAGTGTAGCTGTAAGATGGCCGCCTGCAGAGAAGCCGAGTACAGCAATTTTGGAAGGATGGATACCAAATTCCTGGGCATGGGCGCGTACATATCGGATGGCACGCTGACCGTCGGATAGCGGTGCAGGATGCTGATGCGGGGCTACCCGGTATTTCAGCACAAATGCACTAATACCAGCGCGGTTGAGCAATTCGGCAATTGGGGCTCCTTCGTGATCTGCGAGAAACCCGTAACCGCCGCCGGGACAGACAATGACAGCGCTCTCGGAACCAGGCTGAATAAAAGGTATGAGATGTGGCATTTCTTCTTCATGCCCTTTAGCCGCATGAGGTGCTGCGTGATCCCATAATGGAATGGTTGTTGTTGTCAACTTCTATCATCCTCTCTTAGTAGAACGGATACGATCATCCGCTTTCGTTTTCCAATTGAAGGAATCGATATCATCATACGGCAACTGCCCCCATGCATCAATACCTTCCTGGCATCACTTTTGTTCATAGGCACATCGCGGGCGGAAAAACACGGTTAGATACCGTAATCTAAGAGCCGTACTCCTCCCTACTTCGCTATAAATATAACGTTCGAAACTGCTCAGGTGTTACACCTTCAATTCGCCGGAATGTCGCTACAAAATGGCTCGCATCGCGAAACCCGACGCGCGCAGCCGTCTCCTTCACAGTCAATTTGCTGTTCCCTGTCATCCATTCCTTGGATTTGCGAATCCGCAGAAGAATAAAATAACTGTAGGCCGTCATGCCAAATGATTGTTTAAATAACGTATTCAAATGCCTTGGTGTAATTCCTGGCACGGCAGCCATCTGTTCAAGACCTATATCGGGATCCGCATAATGCTGGTCCATGAATGCAATGAGCGGTGCTAGCCGTTCCACGGCATGCGAGATGGATGACCTGCTGCCAGTCATGCCGTGTTTCTTGAGCAGGATCAAAAAGCGGTACATATCGGCGGAAGCTTCCAGCCCGGACAAGTCCTGGTCGCTGCTGATGGAACCCAGCACCTCCCTGCCGTAGTTCTCCAGCGGGCTTCCTGCATCCCATTGATGAAGTGCCGCCTCTCCAAGTCCAAGTGCCTCGGTAATCGCCGGACACTGGGATCCGCCAAACGTTATATAGAGCGTCTCCCACTCCCCTATTGAAGGTACATATTCATGCGGCTCATTCGGAGGCAGGAGAATTCCGGAGCCTTCACCGAGGACTACAGTTGAACCAGCAAAATGGAACTCCCCAGCACCTTTCACCGTCTGAAGCCAGTGATAACAAGGATAGCCTGCAGGTCGGAGAACGTTCTCCTGATTGCCGTTATAACCAATGCTTTCGATATACAGCGGGAGCGGCTCTTCGCGCGGCGTCATGAAATATCTTCGATGTGTTGGTGAGATTAACATGGTGTTCTCCTCTCGATGGTAAGCGTCCAGCCAATACACAGCTGCTTCTCTCATTTCCATATTCTTATATGAATCATTACTTTTCTTATATTTTAAAAGCTATTTGAATCATATAATATACAATTATTCTTATACAAGAGGTGAATATATTGATTAGCAGCAAATTACCCAAAATGTTCTATGGCGGTGACTACAACCCTGAACAATGGGATCACGAGACCCATCTTGAAGACCTGCGCATGTTTAAACTGGCAGGGATTGATATTGCCACAATTAACGTTTTCTCCTGGGCTCTGATTCAGCCTGATGAGGTAACCTATAGATTTGAAGAATTGGATCAATTAATTAACAGTCTCTATGAAAACGGTGTCTACGTTTGTCTTGCTACCAGCACGGCTGCTCATCCTGCGTGGATGGCCAAAAAATATCCGGATGTACTGCGTGTGGATGCAGACGGACGCAAACGCAAATTCGGCGGACGCCATAATTCCTGTCCAAACAGCCCAACCTATCGCAAATATTCCGAGAAAATTGCCGATAAACTGGCGGAACGCTACAAAGACCATCCTGCTGTCCTGGTATGGCACATCTCCAACGAATACGGCGGAGACTGCTATTGCGACAACTGCGAGAAAGCCTTCCGTGTGTATCTGAAAGAGCGTTACAAGACGCTGGATCAGCTCAATCAAGCATGGAACACCAACTTCTGGGGCCACACCTTTTATGACTGGGACGAAATCGTTCTGCCAAGCAATCTGAGTGAGCACTGGGGTAACAACAACTCGACATTCCAAGGCATTTCCCTTGATTACTCCCGCTTCAACTCCGACAGCATGCTTGATTGTTACCGTTTGGAATATGATGCGATCAAGAAGCATGTCCCTGATTCCGTCGTAACAACGAACCTGATGGGATTCTTCAAGCAGCTTGATTATTTCAAATGGGCCAAATATATGGATATCATCTCTTGGGACAGCTATCCGGGTCTTGCCACCCCATTCAGCTTCACTGCCATGGCACATGATCTGATGCGCGGGCTGAAAGATGGTCAGCCATTCATGCTTATGGAACAGACACCAAGCCAGCAAAACTGGCAGCCGTACAACTCGCTGAAGCGTCCTGGGGTAATGCGACTGTGGAGCTATCAGACGATCGCACATGGCGCGGACACCATTATGTTCTTCCAGCTTCGCCGCTCCATCGGTGCATGCGAGAAGTATCATGGTGCGGTCATCGAGCACGTCGGACACGAGAATACACGTGTATTCCGCGAAGTCGCCCAGCTTGGCAAGGAGCTGCAATTGCTCGGTGACAAAACACTGGATGCTACGGTGGAATCCAAAGTGGCGATTGTGTTTGACTGGGATAACTGGTGGGCCATCGAGAAATCCAGCGGTCCTACCGTTGCCCTGAATTATGTGGATCAAATTCACAAATATTACGCCGCCTTTTTCCGCCGCAATATCCAAGTGGATATTGTCAGCGTGGATACCGATCTTAGCAAGTATGATATTGTTCTTGCTCCGGTACTTTATATGGTCAAACCGGGATTTGCCGCCAAACTGGAGAAGTTTGTTGAAGCCGGCGGAACGTTCCTGACCACATTCTTCAGCGGCATTGTCAATGAGAGTGACCTCGTCACAACAGGTGGTTATCCAGGTGAACTTCGTAAGCTGCTTGGCATCTGGGTCGAAGAGATCGACGCTCTGCTCCCTGAGCAGAAGAACAGTATCGTGCTGAAAGACACGTATGGTGATCTTCAAGGCAAATATGAATGCGGCATGCTGTGTGACCTGCTGCACAGTGAAGGTGCTGAAGTTATCGCCGAGTATGGAGATGATTTCTATCAAGGCATGCCTGTCGTAACCCGCAACAGGTTCGGTCAGGGTGAAGCATGGTATGTGGCTTCCGATCCGGAAGAACGCTTCCTGGATGGCCTGCTGGGACAGCTTGCGGCAGCCAAAAACATCCACCCTTTGCTCGAAACACCAGATGGTGTGGAAGTAAGCGCACGTACAAAAGACGGCAAGCAGTACCTCTTCGTCATGAACCACAATGCGACCACTCAGTCGTATGAACTTGGAAATGATAAGGCACAGGACCTCTTAACGGATCGCGAACTTTCGGGTAGTGTGGAGATTGAGGGCCGCGGTGTTCAACTGCTTGAGATGAAGTGAGTCGAGATGCAGTGACCCTATCATGTTGAAAAAGACAAAAAACAGAACGATAGGTAATCATTCGATACAACGTGTTACGATTAATCTTAACAATCATGCTTTTTCTTAAAAATTACGTAAATCTCAATCGATTAAGCTAGATATAAGCTTCTTATCATCATCCTAACTGCTACTTACCGTATCCGTATAACCGGATACGGTTTTTTGCCAACATTTATGGAGTTTTGGTGAGAAGGAAATATTACTCCATAGGGCGAATTTGGACGAGACACATATTATAAGGGCCCATGCCGGAAAAGCGCTCCCTCTCCCACCATTACTCAGCATAAATTCAGGTGTACATATGATTGGTGACACCCAAGATGTCACTAATTGGCTGCTATAATGGCTTTAGCACTCCGGCAACCTTTCCGGCGGCCTAACTCTCGAAACGGAGTGGCTGACATGAACAAAATAAATCGGCTTCCTGCCATCGTCATGGCATTACAGCACGGACTGGAAACAGCACATTCACTGGCAGACAAGTTTGAAGTGTCCCGTCGTACCATTTTGCGAGATATCCAGTCCCTCTCCGAGATGAACGTGCCGATTATTGCAATTTCCGGCCCTGGTGGCGGCTTTCGGCTTATGGAGGGTTATGTGCTGCCGCCACTGCAGCTGGATCCGGTGGAAGCAGCAACGCTCATATTCGCTCTTGAGGGAATTAGCCATTATGCAGATACACCTTTTCAAGAGAAACGCTGGACGGTTATGGATAAAATCAAAGGCATTATTCCGGATGACGTCATGGCTCGGATCGACCCCATGCTCAAACAGCTGAATCACTGTATCCCGGAGCGCAACTATATTCTTCAGCATCTGGAACCGCTCCTTGCATGCATTCCTGAACACGGTTGGTTGCGTATCCTGTATCGTTCGGCTGCACGCCAGCGCTGGATCCAGATCCGTCCGATTCGCATTTATGCTTCTGCAGGATTCTGGTACTGTGATGCATATTCGGAGGAACATGGGGAACAGCGTGTGTTTCGAGTAGACCGGATTCTGGAAGCTGAGTCTATTGACTCCTCCAAAACCAAACAGTTAACGATAGATGCCGAGCGTGAATTGAGCCAGCCTCGCCCTTTGGCAAAACCTGCCGTTCGTATCAGAGCACGTTTAAGCTACTGCGCCATGGTTGAGGCAGAACAAGACAGGCACATTGGTGAGAAATTGACAGAGATTGCCCCGGATCTCTGGGAGCTTTCTTTCCTCTGTCCAGCAGACCAATGGGAGTGGGCTGTTCGTTTCTTTTATCGTCTGGGCCGTGAAGCCGAAGTCATTGAACCCGAGGAACTCCGCAGCGAGATCAGGCAGCATGCCGAGGACGTGTACCGACTGTATGTGAGCACTAACCCGAATTCCTGTACAACTACATAAAAGGAGATGCCTTAACCATGATTACCGAGCCGATTGTAACCTATGAGGAAGCTGCCCAGCGTATACAGACAGCGGGATTGCTTCCACTCGCACCGTTATTTCCTGACTTTCCTTCTCTGTCTTCGTTAACGCCATCGGAAAATTGGCATACCGAATCTCCTCTCGATCCCTGGCTGTGGCGTTCACGCCTGGCTGAAGAAGGCGCTGCTGCATACGGCAAATTTGTCAAAAAGAAAGCGATCCTCATCTCGCGTGAATGTTTCCCTTGGGTGCACCGGTTGCTATCTGACAGCAGAACCATCCAGGAGCAATATGATGCCGGCCTGCTCTCCCGTGACGCATTCAAGCTCTATGAGCGAATCGAAGATCAGGAAGGCATTGATGGACGGGCATTACGTTCACAGGCTGGTTTCGGCGCCAAGGAAGATAAGAAGGCATTTGACCAAGGGCTACTGGATCTTCAAGGCAGTACAGCCGTTGTCATTAGCGGAACCAAGGAAAAGGATGGTCTTGCAGAAGGCAAGGTGGCCTGGAACAGTTCTTCTTATGAGACGGCAGGTCACTGGATGAGCCGTCAGGGTATCGAACCTTTTAACGGCAGCATCACAGAAGCACGTGACCTTTTACTGGACAAGCTTGTTGAGCACACGACTGAAGCTGGACTGGTAAAAATCAAAAAGGCGTTTGGCATCGTTTAGACCGACATCTTGCACTTAAGATACACTCCGCCAATAGAAGCAGGCCATTTGAGATTTTGAGTTTACAGCTGTACACAACGAAAATCCCGGAGGCCACATCACCATTGGCTACCGGGATTTTTAATGAGTTTACAAAGATATGCTATGCCAAGAAATCAAGGAATGTATAACCTATAGGATTACACCATCTTTGAATATGGCAATTTCCCTGAACCCATGCTGCTCACTAAGTGTCTGAGCACGTCCTGAGGCAATGTCAATCAACTGGCTGAAGAGCTGAACTTTCACGTCATCCATCGTCCGGCCTTCGAGCAGTTGACCTGCGTTGAAGTCGATCCAGTGTTTTTTTCGATTCGCCAGATCCGATTGCGTTGCAATCTTGACCGTAGGTACCGGACCTCCGAATGGGGTTCCCCTTCCTGTGGTAAACAGTACAATGTGAGCACCTGCAGCTGACAATGCCGTGACCGACACCAAGTCATTACCAGGCGCCTCTACAATGTTCAAGCCGGTTTGGGTTACACGTTTTCCATAACGAAGCACATCAACGACGGAAGAACGACCTCCTTTTTGAGTACAACCCAATGATTTCTCTTCAAGTGTCGTTATGCCACCGGCTTTGTTACCAGGGGAAGGATTCTCATATATGTTCTGCCCATGGTTTACAAAGTATTGCTTGAATCCGTTAATCAAATCCACCAAATCACCGAAAACCTGTTCATTTGCAGCCCGATTCATCAAAATGGTCTCTGCCCCGAACATCTCTGGCACTTCGGTCAGAATGGCCGTCCCTCCTGCAGCAACCAGCATATCGGCAACCGAGCCCACTAGCGGATTGGCAGTGATGCCGGATAAACCATCTGAACCGCCACACTTCAATCCGATTTTGAGCTTGCTAAGTGGCAGCGGCTGGCGCTGTTCCAGCTCGGCAATCTCCACCAGCTCTTCCATCAGACGCAAACCCTCTTCAAGTTCATCATCTGCTTCCTGTGCCTTGAGAAAACGAACCTTCCCCTGATAATCAGGTGCAATGCATTCGCGGAACTGGTCGACCTGATTATTTTCACAGCCCAATCCAATAACCAATACACCGCCTGCATTTGGATGTTCGACGAGGGATGCCAGCAGCTGCTGGGTATACTTCAGATCATCGCCAAGCTGCGAGCAGCCGAATGGATGAGGGAAATGGTACACGCCGTCCACCCTGCTGCCGAACTGTGATTGCCCCATACGTGCCAGTGCCTCACACACCTTGTTGATGCATCCTACCGTATTAACGATCCATATTTCATTGCGTATGCCTGCCTCTCCATTAGGGCGCAAATAGCCATCAAATGTCCGTAAATGTTCCGGGGGCATATCGGCTTGAACGGATGCACCAGGCTGATACTCATAATCCAGCAAGCCATGCAGCCCTGTTTTCAGATTATGGCTATGAATCCAGTTCCCCTGTTCAATCCGTTCCTTGGCAATGCCGATGGAGAAACCATATTTCAGGACATCATCACCTGGTTCGATTCCATGTACAGCGATCTTATGCCCTTTGGGCACATCATCAAGCAGTGTAAATGAAACCCCGTCAGGGAGGTTGACCGTTTCTCCCTTTGTGTAATCACGAAGAGCTATGATCACATCATCCTGCGGCTGTATGGCAATCCAGTCATGCGTTGTACTTGTTGTATTCATTCCGTCTCACCTTCCAGTAAAACGATCTCATCAAGAAGCGCTTCGCGCAGTCCTCTTCGCTCATTCAGATTCTCTCCCCAAATGGTTGAGTCCGACAATACGGCAGCCAGCCTGTCGTTCAACTGCTGCCGGTCCCTTCGGAGTGAATCATAGTTCTCCCAGTGTGCAGTTAGGGCTGCAAGAACATCCGGGTCGTCCCTCAGCACAACGGATTCACCGTTGAAGCGATGTCCGTGGTATCCGTCTAACGTATTCACCGGGCGGTACAATAACAACAGTCCGGCAAACCCACGAACCAGGCGTGTCGGCCAGCTGTTCTGAGTTTGTTCATAAGATAATAAGGTAGGCAGAACACGCACCTTGAATTTGCCAATGGTATTTAACGCAATATCTTGAAGCTTATGATTGATATAGGGATTGAGGAATCGTTCGAATACCTCTTCAGCGTACTGGTCAAGTTGATGATCCGGCATATCCAGCGCAGGCACAATTTCCTGATGCACGGCTTCCCTGATCCATGGTCCAAATTCGGGATCCTCCATCGTTTCCCTCACATACTGCTTGCCTTGAAGAATGCCAAGAGAGGACATCAAGGTATGTGCGCCATTCAAAATACGAACTTTTCGCACCTGATAAGGCTTGAGATCTTTGACCCAGTGAACATTAAGTCCAGCCTGCTTCAGCGGCAATCTCTTGTCCAGTCCCTCATCAGCCTGGATGGCCCAGAAATGATAAGGCTCTGCCGTGTTAATCAGTTGATCCTCATAACCCCAGCGCCCTGCCAAAGTGTCGGCTTCTTCCTGAGATGGCGCACCCGTCACGATTCGGTCAACCAAATTGTTCAGGAACAGGTTATGGTCTTTAATCCAATTACGGAATGCATCCGAATAGCCGAAGTCCTCACTGTGACGCAATACGCAGCTGCGCAGTACATCACCATTCCCTTCGAGCAGTTCACATGGCAGATGAATCAATCCTCTCGAAGGATCACCATCAAACCGTATATAACGCTGATGGAGAAACACGGTCAGCTTGCCTGGAAATGAAGAAACAGGCTCTCCTTCCACGTAATCCGACTGAATATATTTTAATCCCGACTCCGTCGTATTGGAGATAACAAACTCCAGTGAAGGAAGCTCGGCCAGTTCCAAAAATGCCTGCCATTCTTCATAAGGATTCATGCACTGGGAAAAGATCGAAATCATCTCGGTGCGCTCCACGGCTTTACCTTGAGAAAGACCTCGGGTAATCATGGTGTACAGTCCATCCTGATCCCGGATCTGCTCCAGCTTCGCCTTGCCCCCTGGCCTTGGCTGGGTAACCACCACACTGCCATGGAATTTGCCTTGCCTAGCACTCTCATGAAGCATCCAGTCCACAAATCCCCGCAAAAAGTTACCTTCTCCAATCTGCAGTACCTTTACGGGACGATCCATGATTTCCTTGCACTTTCGCTGCCCGTCGTTTCCCAACAGATTCAGCTTGAGTCTTGGTCGTTTGGTGCTCGCTGACATGCACACTCACCTCATCATTTATTTGTGATCATCCGAATCCGATTCCATCTGTTATACCCATCAATTGAAAACGCTTTAAATTCATTGTATCATCAAAAAAAGGAAATTAAATTGCTTATATTGCGTTAAATATACTCTTTCATGACCAGGCGTGGTCTACCGTGTATTAATTAGCTTTAGAAAGGAGTCCTTATGGCACGCTCGCCCGTTCGCACAACCATCCAGTCAGATTCAGGCATTCCCTTTCGACTGGTCTATGCAGATACGAAAGCTCCCCAGAATGAGCTGCCGGATCATCTGCATGATTGGCATGAAATCATTTACGTATATCGCGGTCAAGGGACCATTTTTATCGATACGGGTCTTGAAGACATGCAGACAGGGGATTTATTCATCATTCCTGGCAGTACAGTACACCGGGCTTTGCCGGACGAGATTAATCCTGTAACCTCTTCAGCTCTGTTCTTCAGTCCCGGATTACTGACTGCAGCTGCAGGAGGCAGTGCTTCAGTCCTGCTCTCCCTGTTCGAGCGATGCCGCAGACGCAGGGTTTATAAAAGACACCTGACCCCGGAGGAACAAGCCAAAGTGACTGCGTTTATTGATGAAATCCATGCCGAATTCCAGATGGAGAATCAGCTAAGCGCCCATGCAGCCCTGCTTCGGCTTCAACTGCTGCTCATATTTCTTGAACGTCTCGAGGACGCCGGCCCTGCCCGCTCTGTTCATTCCAGTTCCGGTCCGAGCTGGCTGTCAGCCACCCTGTCCAATATTGACGATAAACTTCGCAGCGGCCTTTCCTTGTCAGACCTTGCTCTGCAGGCAGCAGTATCCCCTGCCCATTTCAGCCGGGCGTTCAAAAAATATACCGGCATGACGCTAACCGATTATGCCCTAGCCCGCCGGGTGATCATGGCGAAGGAACATCTGCTTCGGAACGATGACACCATGGCATCTGTAGCGGATGCCTGCGGCTTTGAGAGCCTGCCCCATTTTTATCGGCAATTCAAAAAAATTACGGGCACCACGCCTGCGGCTTATCGCAGAACGATGAATGGTTGATTTGCAAAAGTGTAACATATTCTTCCATACGGCCCTTGTGGTATGATAAAACGGAATAACAATGTCAGAAACGATACGTTTCTTCGGTCAGAGGAGCTTTAGATCCCATGCATAACGAATTCAATCGCCGAAATATCGGTATCTTTGCTCACGTAGATGCAGGCAAAACAACCACAACAGAACATATTTTATATCATGGCGGCATTGTTCGCAGCCCCGGCCGGGTAGATGACGGTACGGCAGCTACGGACTCCCTGGACATTGAGAGAGAACGCGGAATTTCCGTACAGGCAGCCATGACCTCCCTTACATGGAACAATACCGTGATCGACCTCGTCGATACCCCGGGACATATCGATTTTAGCTCTGAAGTTGAACGTTCCCTGCGTGTAATGGACGGTGCCATTCTCATTTTGTCAGCTGTGGAAGGGATTCAGTCCCAGAGTGAGACCATCTGGCACGCCTTGAGATCCCTTCGCATCCCCACCATTATTTATATCAATAAAATGGACCGGATTGGCGCCTCTGCAGCAGCCATTATGGAACAGGTTCACTCCACTTTCTCTCCATTTGCATGCCCGGTACAATCCTGCGTAATGGATGAGGATTCATTCATCGGTGTTCATTCCTTATGGCATGATCAGGCGAATCAGCAACCGATTCCTGGACTCCTCGAGATGACTGCAGAACTGGATGAAGAGATCATGGAATCTTACATTAATGAAGTCCCTCTGCCATCAGAGCAGATCGATTCAACATTCCGCAAGCTGGTGCATCAAGGCGAGATATTTCCGGTTTGTTTTGGTGCGTCGGGGAAAGGGATTGGGGTATCCGAACTGCTTGATGCGGTTACCCGGTTCCTGCCACCTCCTGCAATCACAGAGGATCCTGCAGTATCGGGGGTCGTATTCAAAATTGAACGGAACAAAACGATGGGACGAACAGCTTACGTTCGCATGTACGGAGGCAGCATTCACAACCGGGACACGATCTATAACACGACCAGGGAACTGGAAGAAAAAGTGACTCAAATCCGCCAGATGGATGGTCGCAAATGGTCAGATACCGGAGCAGTACACAGCGGACAGATCGCCGCTCTTTACGGTCTAAGCGAGACGCATGTAGGTGACATTATAGGAAATCCAGACGCCGTTCCTCCCATGCCCCGAATGGCAGTGCCTTTGCTGACAGTACAGGTACACGGCCAGGATCCGGCCCGTTACCCCGACCTTGTTGCTGCATTGCAGGAGTTAACCGATGAGGACCCACTGCTTGACCTGCAATGGCTTACAGAAGATCGGGAATTGCACCTCAAAGTCATGGGAACCATTCAGCTTGAGATTCTATCGAGCTTGTTAAGCAGTCGTTTTGGACTGGGAGTTGTTTTCGACCCGCCTTCTGTCATTTACAAAGAAACGCTAAACGCTCCAGGTGAAGGGTTCATCGCCTATACGATGCCTAAACCCTGCTGGGCCATTCTTCGCTTCCAAATGGAGCCGCTGCCACGCGGAAGCGGTCTGATCTATGAATCCACCATTCGAACAGACCAACTGCTGCTGCGGTATCAAAATGAAGTACAGCGACGTGTACCAGAGGCCCTGTCTCAAGGCATGTACGGCTGGGAAGTCACCGATCTGAAAGTAACACTTGTCGAAGGAGAGCATCATGTCTGGCATACGCATCCGCTGGACTTTGTCGTTGCTACGCCGATGGGAATCATGGATGGCCTGGCTCGTACAGGTACTAAGCTGCTGGAGCCGCTTCTGCAATTTCGCTTGACGGTACCGGAAGAATACGGAGGCAAGGCTCTAAGCGATCTTGTGCATATGCGAGCAACGTTTGAAGCTCCTGTTATTGGCGGCGGGAGATGTATTGTGGAAGGGCAGATTCCGCTAGCCTCTTCCATGGATTATCCGGTGAAGCTCCGCTCTGAGACCGGGGGACGGGGTGTACTTGTCACCTCTTTTGCCGGATATCAGGATTGCCCTCCGGATGTGAAGCCGTTGCGCAAGCGCAGAGGCGTAAATCCGCTGGAACAATCCAAATATATTTTAAGTGTTCGTAATGCGATAACATCATAAACGGAGTTGAACTTGTTGTGCTGATTAAATTTTTGATATTCGGCCTTCTATGGCGGATTGTTGGCAATCCGTTTTTGGCTGTTCTGATTCTTCTCATTATTCTGTATTTCCTGGATCGTCGCTATGTCGGGGTGTTCCCCAGTTTTATGAAACCGATCAAACGCATGCGTACGATCTCACGGCTGCGTCAGCAGATTGCGATGAGTCCCAATGAAGTCTCTTCCAAGCTTGACCTGGCCAGACTTCTGATCGAACGCAAACGTTATAACGAAGCTTATGAATTGCTTCTTGAGCTTGAACGTCCCTATGAGCAATCTGCCGAATACTGGGAGGCATTGGGAACGACAGAACTTCACCTTGGTCACATGGAATCAGGTGAGCGGCATATCCTGCAGGCTCTCGACATCAATCCAAGAGTTAAGTATGGTCAGCCTTATCTAACCTTAGCCAATGCCTTTAAGGAGTCAGATCGAGACAAGGCATTGACATATGTACAACAATTTCAGGATATCCACTCATCCTCGAGTGAAGCTTATTATTTGCTGGGTTCCGTCTACCGTTCGCTGGAACGGACTGCAGATGCCAAGCAAGCCTATGAGCAATCCCTGAACGTCTACCGCTCTCTGCCAAAATACAAGAAGCGCCAGGAACGCCGCTGGGCTGTCCGCAGTTGGTTCCGCAAGCGCGGATTGTAGGCAACCCTATATGTCGACAAGTGTTCGGCATACGCTAAGGTAGAGTCGAATGCCCTTAATAAAAAGAACGCCGATTCTGTTTCAAAACAGAATCGGCGTTCTTTTGTTTCTAATGTAAACAAAGGCAGCTGCCTGTTCACGTTAATAATTTGCGTAACCGCTCCTCATTACGATTCATCCAGAGGATCCGCTCTTGCAGCTTAATGATCTGGTTAACTGCAACATCGGGTTCATCCGTTCCTTCGAACATGCGACTGATAAAATGCATAACCACATCGAGACTGCGCAGCAGAATAAGCTGCGGAATAGCCAGCAGTTCATCCGGCTCCAGAATCACCTGTTTCCGAAATCCCCGGATCAGTCCTTCGAGCGCCTCCCACATCCATTCATCACTCTTGTCCATAGTTAGCAGGTCCGACATGGGAACAGCCAGCTCCATGACGCGCAGATCCCATGTGGCAAACTCAAAATCCAGAATGGAACAGATTCGGCCATCGTCGTCCGACAAGACGTTTGATGCGTTCACATCTCCGTGAACCAGTTGATGAGGCAGACGTTCCATCCCGTTTAGAGACTCGAACAAAGCTGGAAGCACAAGCAGCAGATCCTGCATTTCTTCTGCGCACGCCTGGAGCTCGCTAGGTGGTGACGTACATAGCTGTATCAATTTCTCTGGCGGACAGAGTGGATATGCCTGTTGAATTTGATAATAAGGTGGGTATACAGGTTCAAGTGATATTTCCAGTCTTGACAGAGCACCAGACAGCAAACCCGCCGCATGTCCCAGTTCAACAAGCTGATTTGGCCTATTCCACACCGGATTCTTGCCCGTATTATACGTAAAGAGGGCTGCGATTTTGTACTGTTCATTCCTCGGATCGTAAATGGAATGGAACGTGTGCCCATCCCCCTTTATAGCTTTGACTGGAGCTGGTACCATAAGTCCGAAGTCCGATTCTCTCAGTGCCGATAACACATGGTGCTCAAACGCAATTTTCACAAGATCCGTATGTGTTTCGTACACCCTGAGAACATAACGCTCGCCATCCAGTTTAAGCATATACGTTGTGTTGTTCATTCCGCCGTATCTGCGTTCCGCTTCCCAGCAGGATTGAGGTAGAAATACGGATATCACTTCCTGTATCAGCTGTCGTTCCAGATCCTCATGAGGACGTAAATGAATGTTGTGCACCGATTAATACTCCTTCATCTGTAATATCTATATGGATCGACAAGATAAAATCCTTTATTCTCCCCATCTTAACGTATGCCCATATGCGGGTCCAGTCTGAATCAGGTATGCCCACAGCCATATCGTAATGTCCTAATGAGTTCTTTAGTTAAAAGGTCTATACCCCATACGATTCAGTTGGTCCGCAATAACACGATACCCTCTTGCATTGGGATGAACACGATCCCAGAATAACAATTCCCGTTCATGCCCTTCAAAACGGTCGTACACCTGAGCACAGGCGTAGTTCCCCGACCCTGCACCATTCAGAAAGGAATTATACTGACGAACCCAATACGCAGCTTCTGCGGCTTGAGGATACGGGTTGTACAATCCGATCGTCCGGACCAAATAGGCACTGTTTCCTTTTAACTGACGAATATGTCTCATGATCTGTGAAACGTTACTGCGGGTATCTCCAAGCACCTGTGTCATTTTACTTGCGCTTGGCATAGCTCCGCTCGCCTTGAAGGTGCGAATGAGATCATTCCCGCCAATGGATATTGTAATAATGTCCGCTTCGCGCAGAGACTGTCTTACCCTCGTGTTGGAGGATACCATTTGCATCAGTTCACCTGAGGTTAATCCGTTGACCCCCATATTATCCATCGAGACAAATGTGCGAACATTCATTTCTGCCATTCTGCGGTACAAAGGAACAAAGCCGGTGCCCAGCAGCGCGCCTGTGCCTACCGTTAACGAGTCTCCAATGGCCGCATATCGATATACCATCACCGTCGCCCCTCTCTGCTAACTTATGACTGACTGCTATATCTATATGAAAGAACCGAAGACAAGGCGCGGGATGGTGTCCGTAGGCGCATACCTTTATTTTTTACGACATGCACATATTTCCTCAAAATGAAAAGCCCCTACGAAAATTTTCATATTTCGTAGGGGCTTTATATGATTTTAACTACATGCTCATCGTACGGTCCGAATCCGCTGAATCATTCTGATCCTTATTAGGGAAAGGCCACCAGTTGGCCCGGCCGAACATCTTCACCATGACAGGCACGAAGAACGGCAGGAACAGCAATGAATACAGAACCAAACCACTAAGAACAACGGTAGCAATCTGCATCATGGAGAGAACTCCGGATGGATACATGGCAGCAAAGGTTCCGCTCAGAATAACGGCTGCTGACAGAATCACCGTACCCATGTTTTTCATGGCATACAGCATTGCATCCTGAACGCTCATGCCTTTATTTTCATTGAATCTATCCATCAGGAAGATACTGTAATCCACACCAAGCGCAATCAGCATTACGAATCCGAAGAATGGCGTAACCCAGCTGATGCCCGCAAAACCAAGGATATTCACGAATATCGCCTCGGTTAGAGCCATGGATGTGAAATAGGCCAGCAGCAGGGAAACGATCAAATATATCGGCATGATCACGGATCTCAGAAGCAGGACAAGAACGATAAATGTGCCTGCAAGCATGAGCATAACCGTGCGTGTGTAGTCGTTGTTGGAGATCTCCTGTAAATCAGCAAACGTGCTGGTTACCCCGCCAACAGCAATGTCTGCTTTTTCCAGCGCACTACCCTGTACCGCACGGTGAACCGCAGCTTCGATATCCGGTACGCGATCAATCGCTTCAATACCGTACGGATTTTCAGCGAAAATAACATCTATCGTCATGGTCTTCCGATCCTGGGACAGATACGTATCGAATACCTGTGCAAAGTCTTTGTTGCTCAACGCTTCTTCAGGTACATACCAGCCGGCCAGATCGGAATCCGGTGAATTCTGCAGCTGTGTCAAATAATCCTGTGCGGAATCAAGACCACCGGACACCTGCGCAATTCCATCCACACTCTGATTCAAACCATCTGTTAATTGGGTCAGCTGACCACTGAGGTCCGAGAAGCCTTGGCTAATTTTCTCCTGACCACCCTGAAGCTGGCTGAGTCCATCCTGGATGGAAGGAATCTCACTGATCACTTTACCTTGACCATCTGCTGCCTGCTTCAGCCCGGCTTCAAGCTGTCCTATTCCCGTTACAATCTGACCCAGCCCACTAGCCAGAGCCTGTTGTCCAGATGCAGCGGAAGTGAAGCCTTCGTTAGCCTGGTTGATCCCTGCAGCAGCTTGACTCAGATTGCTTTGAATCTGTCCTAGTGCCTGGGCAAGCTGGGCTGTACCTGTTCCCGTTTCCCCAAGTGTACCTTTGACCCGCAGATAGTCTGCGTCCTGCAGCAGTTCAGGGTATCTTTCTTCAAGCGCTGCAAATGATTCATTCAGACTGGTCAGCGCCGTAGATATGCCTGTCAGCTGCTGCTGAATTTCCCCGGTACCCTCGCCAAGCGCAGCTACGCCTGCACCAGCCTGACGGTAAGCGTCAAGCAGCTGATTACTCGCCTGAGCTAGCTGGTCAGCACTTGTTTTCGCCTGCTGCAGTCCTGCTTGCAAATCACCAGCACCGGCCGAGCCGTCACGAATTCCTTGCTCAATCTGCTGAAGACCTTCGGACAACTGGCTAATTCCCGATTGCAGCTGGGACGTACCTTTGCTCAGTTCTCCGGCACCATTTGCAGCTTCTTTGATCTGAGGTTCGTTCTTACTTAATTGACTGCTGGCTTCGCTAAGACCATCACGAATTTTATCCAGACCCGTCTTGCCTTCACCGAGTCCGTCCGATAAAGTCCCCACTTGCTGAGTGACTTCGAAATCCTTGACCTCGTCACCAGTCGGACGTGTCATGCTGCGTACCCCGGAGATTCCCGGCACCTTCTCCACTTCGCGACTGATTTTCTCGGCTACGGCCATATATTTGGCATTGTCCATCGGTTCATGATTTTGGATCACAATCTGACCCGGCAGGGATTCACCCGGACCAAAGCTTTCCGAGATAATGTTGAACGCTTTTACCGAATCATACTTCTCACCGATCTCATCCAAGCTGTTAAACGATAATTTCCCATCGTACGTGGCCAGAAGCGGCACGCAGACAGCTGCAACAATAAGCAGCGCAGCCCATGGACGTTTTAGCGAGAAGTGACCCGCTGCTCCATAGATCTTGCTCTCCGCATGTTCGAGTGAACCTTTGGAAGGCCAGAACAGCTTCTTGCCCAGCACCGCCATGAAGAACGGAACAATGGTAACCAGAGCGAGCATCATTACGGCAATGCCGACTGCGACTGCCACTGCGGAACGGTACAGCATAAACTGTGCAAAACCGATGGCGACAAAACCAACCAGCACGGCAAGAGCAGAGAAGAATACCGTTTTGCCTGCTGTCCGATAGGTTGCAATAATCGCTTCCCACGTCGTTTCATGATGGGCCAATTCTTCCTTGAATCGGCTGATGAGCAGGATACAGTAATCGGTACCAATCCCGAACATGACGGCAACCATGAAAATCTGCGTAAAGGTCGAGATCGGGAAATCCACCCCATCGACCAGGAATGCAACAATCTGCTGCGATACAATATAGCTGATACCCACGGTAAGCAGAGGGACAAATGGAGCTACAAACGAACGGAATACAAGGAACAATATGAGCAAAATAAATACAACCGTAATATACTCCGATTTCTTGAGTCCCTCCTGGGAACTCTCTACCGTATCTTCATCGATTAATCCTTTACCGGTTATGTAGTTTTCCACATTGACCGAGTCCAGCGTTTCATTAAGATCCTCACGCATTTCCTTGACAGTACGATCTCCCTGATCGATAGACAGGGACGTCAGGATCGTCTTTCCATCAGCAGAGATCATTTTGTCTGACAGTTCTGGCTGGGAGAAAGGCTCCAAGATGGACAAAATGCCGAGTTCTTCTTTCTTCGACTCCAGCTGCTTTACAGCCTTCTCAGCCTCTTGTTTGCCTACCGTACCCAAACCATCTGGGTTATAAAAAACAAGTGCCAGCTGACTGCCCTGCTGTTCGCCTTTTTGTGCAGCAGCTTCATCGAGGATGGCAGCTGCCTGGGTGGAGGAGTACCCTTCCGGGACCGAAAACTGTCCTTTTTCCCGAATTAGTTCACTCATGTTGGGGGCTGTGAACATCAATACGGCGGCTACAACAACCCATAACCCCATCAACCACCATCTTGCTTTCAGAATCGTTCTCATTCGCTCTCCTGTCCTCCCTCATTCGTTAGCAAGGTCGCCAACTTCTCAAAGGATTCAATAAAATTCTGTACTTCTTCCGGCTTAAAATGAACCAGGTACGGCTCAAGAAGCTGCTGTATTTCCCGTTCTGTCTCGCGGTATACCTGACGGCCAGTATCTGTCAATGTCAGATATACCACTCTGCGATCCCGCTCATCTCCGGCCCGATGGACCAGATCCCGATCAACCAGCTTGTTAACCAGTGCCGTGATGCTGCTTTTTCCGACGCAGAGGAGCTCTGACAGATCAGATGGTGTGCAGGATGGTTTCTCTTCAATCAAACGGAGAGCACAGAACTGGTCTGTTGTCATGGTCTGCCCCACCTTTTCACGGATTCGCGTATCAAACTGTTTGGATACCAGGAACGATGCATCCAGATAACGGTTCACCAAACTTTTGGCATCCGGTGTATTCATGTTTATTCTCCTTTCTGTCCTTTCTGTCCATATAGTTCACTTATCGAACTATTCTTCAATGAAACTATTCTATATTGAAACTATAATGCAAAGCAATACTTTATTCCTGTTATTTTGTGTTTTCACGACAAAAAAACAGGGCGTAAGGCTTAGCTCCCGGCCAAGTCTCACGCCCTGTTTCCTTGTTTTGTTACATTACGAAGGTCACCATGATTATGGTAATCCATCATCTATTCTTCGATTGCATCCTCGTCTTTTTCAAGTACACAACGGAATCGTTCGACACCTGGATATAACTCACCCAGGCTGTATACGACAAAGCCAGTATTACGATAAAATTCCACAGCTTCCTGGTCCGTTTCCGCGATGAGCTTGTCCGGATTATACTTCTCCAGCAGCTGTGCAATCATGCCACGGCCATAGTTTTTGAAACGGTTCTCCGGTAATACCGCAATATGTTGGATGGTAATCTCGCTGTTCCCCGTTTTCTCATACCCAACCAAGCCAACTAACTGTCCCTCATCCTCATATCCATCCAGCAGAAGCTCGTCCTTATTCACATATTGTTGCAGCGCTTGACCGACTTGCTCCGGGTCCGGAAAAACCGAGTAGGACAGCAATTCCTGCACTTCCGGCTCCTGTATGCGTGATTTTAGATTAATCAACACTCTTATATTCCTCCTATGACTTGCTTAATTCCGTTATCGTATTGTAGTCGTTAGCCTGTCAAAGTTCAAGTCTCATACCCTTGTAACTGACTCTGAAGCGCATTGAGAGTATCCTGATTCACCTTAATACCAGCCAATTGATAAGCATCCAAGATTGCGCCGCCAACGGCAGGCAGCTTGCTGGTTATGTAAACGAACTCTCTACTTGTAGATGGATGGTTTTGACCTAACCCTTTCTGAACGGCAGCCTTCATATAAGATGAGGTCAAGCAGCTTCCAGTCAGTGTGTAAGTGACCTGTTTAGATTGAAAACAGCTTGCCAGCATAAGAATACCTACAACAGCTGTATCTGCTGCCGAGTCACATACCCTCATCGCAAGTGGAATTTGCTGAATTGCTGCTTCCGTCACCAAGGGTGCCATTTGACTGAATTTGCGGTTCATCGCCTGTTTATCATCAGTAAACCCTGCGGCTCCAAGCGCTGCGAGCTCCGGCACTGAACGCACATTCCAATATGCAAGAATCTGTTCAATAAAGGAATGATCCTCTGCCTCATATCGGCCTGCCAGAATTGAATGCACGGTATCGTATGACAGAAAACGCGCTGCCGTCGGTGCATAGTGCCCAAATTGGTCGTTTCGGAGCCAGATTTCCTGCTCCGTCCTGGCAAGGATCAAAGACCCTGTGCCTCCAATTGCCACAATTCCAGGCCTACCGTTAAAAGCAGCTGTATGAGCAATATGTGTATCGTTCACCGCACTTCTCCTCCCAAGGATGCCCGTTTTGGCAAGAACACCCTCGGCCCAGGCGAATTCTTCTTCCCGGTCCAGACCTGCCATACCGGATTGAATGGCAGCCACCTGTTCTCCCTTAATGCCAGCCTGCTCCAGCGCTTCTGTAATGCCTCCGAGCACATGCTGCTCAGCATTGAAATCGTGATAACGATTACAACCTCCCTTTTCCACATAGGACAACAGTTGTCCATCTCCATCGGCTACGGCCACTCTTGTATGGCTTCCGCCACCATCAATGCCTACCACATATGTATTCATCGTATCCCCCATACTCTGATAATAGACTGTATTAACGACGTTTCCTTATGTCATAGAAAACAGAACTGCCGGGCTGCATAACCTCATACTTCCCGGCAGGTTCTGCTATTGCTTCTGTACGGCAAAACGAAGCAATTCGCAGCGGAACTGTGTCGGTTCATCGTACTTTTCTTCTTCAATGGTCTGAGTTACGTGTTCCTGAAGCAGGATATTCCATCCTGCATATGACTCTTCAAGCAATTCGGTGGCCTTGGCTGTTGACAGATTTAGTTCGATCAAAGGCTCAATTCGCCGTCCAGTGCTAATCTCCTGCTCCTCTACACTTGTACTCATCGTGATGCAATGAATCCCACCTGTGCGTGTCCCTGCCTGAAGACGACTTAGTGCTTCCAGAAAAGCATTTTCATCGGATACGTGCTCCAGGCAGGAACAAGCTGCAATAAAATCAAAAGTATTCGGCCGGATATCATAATGCTCCACGTCTGCTTTCACGGCTTTTACCATATGATCAACCTGATATTTCTTCGCATATTTCCGAAGTCCTTCAACTGCTTCGTCCAGCAGATCCACACCAATAACCTCGCTGTTCGTTTGCTGCAGACGCTGTGCAATTGGAATGGTGTGTCGCCCTACTCCGCATCCCAGATCAAGCACTTGCAGTTCCGATTTGTGTGCAAGCAAACGTTCCAGCATCTCCATTACCATTGGCATCGGTCTAGCCATCCACGTTCCGGCTTCAAATAGCTCATTATTCTGATAAAAGTTCGAATGGTAGCCTGCCTCCGCTTTGCGCGCTGCTTCGAATTGTTCATTTCCCATGAATGGCACCCCCGTAATAAACTAGAATTGGATTGTCAGCGTTCCTGAGATCGAAATTAGAATGATGGCCCAAATGATTAACACGAGCAGGGCACCTGTGACAAGCATCTTCCCGGTGTCCCTTTTGTAAGGATCGTCATTAAATAACATTACCCCGCCAATGGCAATCGCTATCGGTGGAAGAAGAATCGCAATTAGAATTAGCAGACCTATGGAGTAACGATCCAATAAACCCTCCTCGTATTCTTCCATTTGTGTAGTCTCCGCAGGAACGGTCTTCATTTCAACCAGATTGCCACATGCTTTGCATTTGAACTCGTCTTCTCCCATTTCCTGTTGACAGTAAGAACAAACTCTTCGTAAACGCGGCATGCTGCACCTCCTTGTTATAAGCACCTACTTTTAACTACCCACGATATTAAAAATTTAATTCGCGCTCTGCATCGTTACCTTGTTCAGGAAGGCATCAAGGACTTCCAAGTAACGCACACGATCCACTTGAAAAGCTGTACCGTGCCCTGCACGGGGAATGGTCAGCAGTTCTTTCTCCGTAGGACAAGCTTCATAAAGCCGATACACCATCTCCGTCGGGACAAAGGTATCTGCCTCTCCATGAATAAATAGAACGGGAACCTGCACCTTGGCGAGCTGTTTGAGGGCCGATGCTTCCTCGAAGGAATACCCTGCCTTCCATCTGGAGATCAGACTCGTCACAGGGATAAATGGAAAGGGCGGTAATTTGTACAATTGTTTAAGCTGAAACGTAAGCTCATCCTTCACCGATGTATAGGAGCAGTCTGACACGATGGCTTTTACCTGATCCGGCAGAGACTCCCCGCCTGTCATAAGAACCGTTGCACCGCCCATGGAGATGCCATGCAGCACAATGTCTGTCTGGTTTCCCACCTTGTTGATCACCCAATGGACCCAATCGACGTAATCCTTCCGATCCAGCCAGCCGAATCCGATGACGTCTCCTTCACTGTGACCATGAGCGCGATCATCAGGCATGAGTACGTTACAGCCTCTTTTCTCTGCATAGTACCTTGCAAATCCGGCCATTTCTCTGCCTCTCCCGGAATACCCGTGCGCCAGAATTACCGTCTGACTCGACTCCCCAGTTGAAGCCAACCATATTCCCTGCAATTTCAACCCATCGTGAGACGTGATGCTTACTATTTCGCCATCCTGCGTGTCCAACCACTCCAGGTCTGATGCACTGCTGATCAATTCATTATCCGGTTCAGGCATTAGATTCGGATTGTCGATTAGAAATGGTTTTGGCGCTCGGCGAATAGCCGTTTTGAAAAAGTATAGTCCTCCGATCCAAGTCGAAATAAGAATGACCAGAATAAGTGCGGTAATCCCGTATATTAACATGAATGTTTTTCTCTCCCTCTCCAGATCTTCTACCCCTAACACAGTTAAGGATACATGTTCTTATGTACACTCGTTTTCGGACGAAAAAACAGGCTTGCTGCCCTAACCTATTTCGTTAAGACAGCAAACCCTTAAATGATGACTTTCTCCAAAGCTTCACAGGCCTCCTGATATGCTGGCATCAATTCACCCAGAAATGGCTCAGCCTTCCTCACTTGACCTGTTTTGGCAAGCTGTTCAATTCTGGCAAAAAGCGTTGAACAATATTCTATTCCGAGACTCAAGCTGCCGGACTTCAGATCATGGGCACATTCAGCAGCAGCAATATGATCTCCGGAGACAACGTACCTGCGAAGCACCTCAATTTTTCCAGGAGTTTCGTTACGATACATGCCCAGCAGCATCTCAAGTATCGTCTCTTCGCCATCACTGTTCAGTTCGCCGATCTCATTTACGATGCTCATATTCAGCACTTCCCGGAATTCCGGGGGATGCTGCCATTTTTGAATTACATTTTTTAAGGATTCCAATGTAAATGGCTTGCCAATGAAATCATTCATTCCAGCTTCAAGGCATTTCTCCTTCTCTCCATCCATGACGTTGCCTGTCATCGCAATTATTGGAATGGCATGACGCATTTCGTCCTGCTCCATGGCTCTTATTTTGCGTGTTGCCTCAAGTCCATCCATAACCGGCATCATGTTATCCATCAGTATGATTCCATACCTCTTGCTAAGAAAGGCCGCAACAGCCTCTTCTCCGTTGGAAACCGAATCGACCTCGGTGATCCCAAGTTTCTTAAGTTGCATCAAAACAACCTGACGGTTAATCAGATTATCATCAGCCAACAGGATTGGCCGAGAATAGGGTTCCTGTAGTAAGGCGTCCGAATCATGTAATGTATCTTGTCCCGTCGGGACTGTGGTTTTTACATGTTCTGTCTTGCGTCCCATTGGAATTTCAAACCAGAATGTAGAGCCCTGGCCCTCTTGACTAATGACTCCTATCTGCCCCCCCATTAACCCCACAAGAGACTGGCATATGGATAACCCCAGGCCTGTTCCTTCATATTCCTTGGAACGGCCTTTTTCCGTTTGAACGTAGGGTTGGAACAAGGTTTTCTGATCTTCTTCCGCGATTCCGATTCCCGTATCCTTTACCTCAAATCGGATCCATTGAGAGTTCTCATCTTCCCGAACCAGGTCAGCTTGAATACGTATTGACCCTTCTTTTGTAAATTTGTTGGCATTTTGAATCAGGTTCATCAGAACCTGTGTAATTCGTGTGGAGTCTCCCTCAAGAACCCCGGAAATTCGGGAATCACATTCCACGGCCAGTTTGTTCCCATTTTGGATCACCTTGGGCTCCAGCAAACGAACGATGTAGTTAAACGTAGGCTCCAGTTCGACATCTCCCATTTCTAGACGCATCTGACCTGCTTCCAGTTTGGAAAAGTCCAGAAGGTCCTGAATCAGCTTCAGCAGAAGTCTCGCTGCTTCTTGAATCACTTGAACCGAATGCTGCTGTTCTTCGGACAGGGAAGAATGCTGCAGAAGTTCAGCCATGCCTAATATTCCATTTAAGGGTGTACGGAAATCATGGCTGATTACGGCTATAAATGAACTCTTGGATTCCCCTGCGGATACTGCTTCTTTCCGAGCGGCATCCAGACTTGCGTTATTTTTAGCAAGCAGACGCTGAAGCGTCACCAGTTCATTGTTCATTTCGGAGAATTCACCAAGAATTCGCTCTTCCTGTTCCTTACTGCGAATAATCTGATCAGATAAATGCTCAATCGTTTTACGCAGCTTTTCGATCTCTCCAGCTTCATTAGACATTGCGTCATTCCTCTCTATTCGCGAATCATACCAACGTTGCAGTTGGCAGATTGCTGAGCCAGCAGACTTTCTGCGACGGCAACAGCCTCATCAGCTCCGGGAGCATAACCATCTGCCCCAACGGTCCTCCATAACTCCGGATCAATGTTGAATGGATAACCTCCTACCATGATTTTCACATGCGAGGTAGCCGGGTGATTACGAATCATTTGGATAAGTTCTTTGGCAAGATGAAGATGAAATGTCATCGTTACCGAAATAGCCACCACATCTCCCTGATGGCGCTCGATCGCCTCAAGCAGGCTGCCATTCGGAACATTTGCCCCCAGATAATACGTATCCCAACCTTCCATCTCAAACACGTCAGCAAGCATACGCAAACCGATCTCATGCTGCTCACTGCCTACACAGGCTGCAACCAGCTTTTTCTGCTGTGGCTCATGGATTAACCAGCGGGGATATAGCCGCGAGATAATAGCCTGTGTGGCTGCCGTACAAAAGTGCTCCTGAGCGACACTGATCTGGCTAAGCTGCCACAATCGGCCTATTTCATATTGAGTGGGTTGAAAAATATAACGATAAATATCACGAATGCTTGCTCCGCTTTCCAGCTCGGCTTCAATAATGCCAAAAGCTTCTTGGCGTCTGCTATCCAGAAGGGCCTGCAAATAAGATTTGGCAGCATGGCCATATGGAAAAGATTCGTTAACGAATCCTTGTGCTACGTCATGATGCTGGGTTTGATAGATTCCCATTTCCAGATAATCTAGAACAAGTGACTTGGATGCATCATCAAACTCTTCTTCCAACGTCTCTTTAATTAGATTTAAATTAATGGCCAGATCATCCGCCGAAACGTGATAACCTGCCAGTAGCGTTTTGAGCCAAGATATATAATGAGTAAACAGGTTAGGACTCTTAACCAGAACGCTCTCAGCCAGATAATTCAAGCTATATTGCGAATCCTGTTGAGTCCGCATTCTGCCATTTTCACCAAAACGTTCAAGCAACTCAGGTTGCAGCGTATACTGCTTCTCCGTTATTTTATCAGCCAGCCCACCTGCTGCTTTCAGCAAGCGTTCCCCAGCTTCCTGATGGGTCATTACGTTATCCCTCCTCTTGCTGTGAATCGTATCAACCATCATGAAATATCCACGATAAGAGTCGATTCGATTTCAATCAGCTATTGATCGGGAAATGCTTTTATTATTATACATGAACTCCAGGGAGAAACATTTCATTTGGAGCTGCATATTAGAACAATTTTCCTATATTATGAGCATTCCTGCAAGTCATCTAGCCAGTTCATGCCCCTTTTTTTCACACAAAAAAACCGGCCTGCGTTATGAACGCAAGTCGGTTTTTCCTTCAGCAGCTAGTCCTAGCTTCTTCAATAGGCGAATGGCATCCGCTTTTTCCGATGGCTCTAAACCTTCCATCGCATCGATGATAACCTGATGATGTCCAGGGAATATTTGGGTGAATAGATTTCTTCCCTTTTCCGTCAATTCCGCGTAAATAACTCGGCGGTCTTCCTTGGATGCACGTCTAAACAGCAAATCCTTGTTTTGCAGCTTATCCACTACATAGGTTATATTCCCGCTGGACATTAGCACTTTCTCTCCGATTTTTTGCAAGGCTTGCGGGCCCTTATGATATAACAAATCCAGTACCCCGAATTCTGTCGTATTCAGTCCATGACTCTGGATGTCACGATTGGACCTTGATGTAACAGAATTGTATGCTCGGGCGAGAACCACGAATAATTGCAATGATAGTTCCCGATTGTCCTCCGTATTCGGCATTTCCATAATCCTCCGTCAATGGTTTGCAAATTCAGGCTGCGCTTCGATGCCAAGCAGCGTTTTCATCCCTCACACAGCACTTCTCAAAACAAGGCATTACAATCAATAAGCCAAGCACATGTATCCTAGGGTCATTTGATCGATCTTAGGAACGATGGCGCTCATCAATACTACCGTCATCTTTGGCCAGAATCACCGTATCGGCCATGTCAACGAACAAACCGTTATCGACTACGCCTGGCAGCATGTTGAGTTGTACGTTGAGCTCAGCCACGTTGACGATGGATTCCATCCGGCAATCCGCAATCAGGTTTCCGTTGTCCGTAAGGTAGCGCTCATCTTCATTCATACGCCATTCTGGTCGGCAGCCCAGCTTCTCCAGCGCCTGGAAGGTCCATTCCGATGCAAAAGGAACCACTTCTACCGGCAGTGGAAACTGACCCAACTGTTGAACCGCCTTGCTCCCATCAGCAACTATGATGAGTTTATCACTGTTAGCCGCCACGATTTTTTCACGTAAAAGAGCTCCGCCGCCGCCCTTGATCAGATTGAAATCAGGATCGACCTCATCTGCACCATCAATCGTAATATCCAGCCTTCCAATCTGGTCGAATGGGATGATCGGAATTCCCCACTCGCGAGCCAGCTTGTCCGAAGCTTCCGAAGTCGCCACAGCCTGGATTTGCAGCCCCTCGCGTACACGCTCTCCCAGTCTGCATATCGCAAAATATGCCGTCGAGCCTGTTCCGAGTCCAACCTTCATGCCGTCTTGAATGTATTCTGCCGCCCGCTCTGCTGCAATTTTTTTCAGATTCATCTAAAATAAACCCCCGCCTGCTTATGATTTGAAAAATGCACACTGTCTTTATTATAGATAAAACCGCTTCCGATGTATATCCATGCCGAATGCCATGCAGCAGGAAATTTGATCTAACGACAAATCCCGGATTTCTCCATTTCCTGCTATGTAAGTTTATGGTTAGTTAAAATGGTATAAGAAATCCGGCATACTACGTTTCCCTTAATTGACAAAAGGCCGTTCCTGCTCATTACAATAATTTTCAAGTCTGGAGTCATTCTCAAGTTTTAAAGGTGTTTTTTGTATCATCCTGTTATAAAATAAAGACGGAGACTAGAAAATGGAAATCCCTCCAAATAAACAGTTCTAAATACCTATGTAATAAGTGGTATGTCCGCAAATATGTAAATTATTAAAAAAGTTTTAACAAAACTATTCAATTTAACAACATTTCATACGACATATTAAGTATAGATGTGTTTTAATAATTAGACACCTATGGATTATGAGGTACAAAAGTCTCTGCATTAAGACTGCGAACCCAAGACCATGGTCGCATACATAAGCTCTGGAGGGGGATCAACAAATGACTTGATTGGCTGCATTCATGCAAGCAAATAAAAGGTTTGTTAATTACAAGAAGATCAGGAGTGGAATTTAGTGAAATCATTTAGTTGGAAAAGCATGTCCTTTTTCTCGAAAAACTTATTACTTTCATTCACCAACATCATTATTATCGGGGTTGCACTTATTGCGAGCAGCTATTACTTCCAAAAGACGGTTCTCGTAGACCAGCTGCATGGACAAGTAGAACAAATCACTAAAAAGTGGGCAGAGGGAATCAACCCAGCCGACGTAGAGGCAGCTATTGCTGAAGGCAGCTATGATGGAAAAGTGCAAACCCAGTTACGTGCTTATTTCGATGAAATGCAAGAATACTACCCGAATATCGCCCAAGCCTATATCTTTGGTGTAGAGCTAGGCGGAGATACGAAAAGAGAAACTTCTCTCGTAGCCATGCCGACCAATCTGAGAGAAGCATTCCAGAGCGATAATGTTAATATTGGCGACATGTATGAACAACCTGTTGTTGTGGCGAATGCACTCAAAGAAATGCTTAATACGGACCGTCCAACCTTCACGACTTTCTATTCAGATGATTTTGGCACATGGACAACCATTGCTTATCCGATCAAGGACAGCAACGGCAAAATCTTCTCTTACTTTGCAGTCGATGCAGATGCAACAGCAGTACCTGCCGGACTGAAATCACTGCTTAAAAACGGTATCATCATTCTGGTTGCTTTCCTTCTGTTGTTCCTGATTATCCAATACCTAGTAGTTAAAAATACGCTATCCCCAATTCGTCACCTGATCAAAGGTATCGATGACGTTAGCCGGGGTAATTTGAATGTCAACATTCCGACAGGAAAAGACGACCTCGGACTTGTAAACGAGAAGTTCAACACGATGGTTCGCAAAATCAATGACACAATCGTTAAAGTGCAAATCACCTCTCAAGAGGTTAACCAATCAGCCAAAGAGCTGTATGAGGTATCTGAGAAAAACAGCGAGAACGCCGATTCCATCAACAGCAATGTAACGCAAATCACTTCCAACATCCGTGGACAGGAACAGGCAAGTCTCGATAGTGCCCGTGCCATGGCCGAAATGGCGACTGTCATTCAAACGATTGCCAGCAGTTCCGCTAATGTAGCAGATGAAGCTTATGAAATGGAACGCCGTTCCCAACAGGGTAACACGGTTGTACGCCAAGTGTCTCAGCAAATGACACTGATTACGGAATCCGTGAAGAATACGGCTTCAGCAATCCAGGTTCTGGAGAGTCGTTCGCAGGAAATCGGAGATATCCTGAACATCATCTCCGGCATTTCCAGCCAAACCAACCTGCTTGCGTTGAATGCATCCATTGAGGCAGCTCGTGTTGGTGAAGAGGGCCGAGGATTTGCCGTTGTTGCTGGTGAAGTTCGTAAGCTTGCGGAACAATCCGAACAATCCACAAGCCAGATCGCCGTATTGATTGACGAGATTCAAACCGAGATCAAACAAGCTGTCCGCGCAATGGAAAAAGGTACGGCAGAAGTCGATACCGGACTTGACGTTGCAGATCAGACAGGAAAGTTGTTTGAAGATATTCTGGAAGCTGCGAAGAAAGTATCGAATCAGATTCAGGAAGTTTCCAGTGCTACAGAAGAAATTTCTGCAAGTACAGAGGAAATGA
Source organism: Paenibacillus sp. PvP094 (assembly GCF_040546835.1). Taxonomy (NCBI): domain Bacteria; kingdom Bacillati; phylum Bacillota; class Bacilli; order Caryophanales; family Paenibacillaceae; genus Paenibacillus; species Paenibacillus sp. PvP094. The sequence goes on from NZ_JBEPOM010000001.1 coordinate 6,361,767, forward strand.
CTGCTACCGCAGATGATCTGTCTGCCAGCGTTAGCAAAACAGCAGAAAGCAGTGAGCGTATTGCCGCTTCTGTCGATGACCAGAAGGCTTCCCTGTCCACCCTTGTTGATTCTTCCACCCGTTTGAACAGCATGTCTGAGGAATTACAGGAATTGATCTCTCACTTTAATGTAAGCAAGTCCTAAAAAACGATAAAACGAACGTTATAATTAAGGAGGAAAATAGACGTGATCGATCATCACTCTTCATCTTCCCAGACCGTGGAATCTGAGTTGCCAGTTCTCCAGATTCCACTGGATTTTGGGCGCCGTCAACAATCATTTTCGTATGAATCAGCTCATATACAGCTGCAGCCAACACAGAGCCGTGAACTCACTCAGAAGTATGGCTCAACGTCGATTTATAACGCGCTCCTGTCGGCATATGCTGCCTTGTTGTTCCGGTTATCAGGAGAACAGGAATTAGGCATTGGCACGCTTGATCCGGATCGTTCTGCATCAGTTCTGCTGCTGCAGGTACATGGTAAGATGAGCTTCCGTGAGCTATTTCGTCAAATTACCCTTTTGCAAGAAAAAGAAGATTCGATGCAGCCGGGTGCTTACCCGGAAACCTTGTTTATGTTTAATAGTGTTCAGCTTCCTCAGGCTCCGCAGGTGCTCAATTGGAGTATCCGTGAGGAGCAGAATGTATACACTCTCGACTTGTTCTTTGATGCATCCCTTCTGAAAGAAGCAACCGTGCTGAGATACGCTGAGTACTATCAAACCCTGCTTCTCTCCATGCTTCGGGATGAAGACGTGGCCATTGGCTCCGTCGATATTTTGTCCGCCTCTGACCGGACGTTGTACCGCGAGATGAATGATACCTGTGTGACTGAACCTGAGCATCAGACCATTCATGGCTGGTTTGAAGCTACGGCTGCCGAGTATCCCGATTCGCCCGCAATCACGTCCCCATTTGGCCGGTATAGCTACAGAGAATTGAACGAACGTGCCAATCAAGTCGCACGCGTACTGTTATCCAACGGCCTGCAAAAGGGTGAGTTCGTCAGCATCTTCATGGAACGCAGTCTGGAAACGATCATTTCCCTGCTCGGTATTCTGAAGGCAGGCGGTGTTTACGTTCCGATTGACCCTGAACATCCACAGGAGCGCAATAGTTATATCGTGGAAGATACGGCTTCTTCTTTTGTTTTAACCAAGGAGTCCTCTCTAGCGGAAGCTTCACGGTTATTCTCGGGTATTCCTACCGTACGTCAAATTCTGGCTGTGGATGGACGCCTGGCCGGGTTTGCAGCAAGTAATCCTAATCTGGATATTCAGGCAGACGATCTCGCTTACATCATCTACACCTCCGGATCCACAGGCAAACCCAAAGGCGCACTCGTTGCCCATCGCGGGGTTGTCAACCTCGGAAGTGTCGTGCAGCGCGATTGTGACATTCAAGCCGGGGACGTTTTGACTCAGTTTGCTACATACAGCTTCGATGCTTCCGTCTGGGATACGATCGGTGCACTGTTCTATGGAGCGGAATTGTATCTGTTATCTGCCGAGGAACGTGTATCTGTAGAGGAGTTCGCCACGGCAATCGAGCGCACAGGCACAACGATTATTACGATCCTGCCTACGATCTTCTTCAACCAGCTTGCATCCTATCTGTCAGACGAAGGGTTCCATAAGTTGGCCAAGGTTAAAATTATTACCGTTGCAGGCGAAGCCCTATACGGAGAACAGGTTCGCGCCTTCCAGCGCAAATTTGGTAACCAGATCGATATCGTCAATGTGTACGGGCCTACCGAATGTACTGTGGCGACAACGACACACCGGATCAGTGAACAGGTACCGGATCATGTGGCTAACATTCCGATTGGTAAACCGATTCATAACTACAAAGTGTATATCGTCAATGAAGAGCAGCAGCTCTGCCCTGTAGGCGTGCCTGGTGAAGTATATATTGCTACCCCTGCACTGGCGAAAGGATACTTGAATCAGCCAGAACGTACAGAGCAAGCCTTTATTGATAATCCTTTTGCAATCGATGAAAAAATCTACAAATCCGGTGATATTGCCAAGCTGCTTGATACCGGTTTGCTGGAATATGTCGGACGTAGTGATTCACAGCTGAAGATCCGCGGTCATCGGATTGAAATTGGTGAGATTGAGGATCATTTTGCTCGCCTTGAAGGGATTCAGGATGCTGTGGTCATTCCTAAGAAAGAATCGGACGGTCAGAACATGCTTGTGGGATATTTCACTTCCAAGGATGGCACCACTCTCTCCGTAGATCATATCAAAGCCCAACTAGCAGACAAGCTTCCATCCTATTTTGTACCGAAGTGGATCTGTCAGCTTGATGAAATGCCTATCGCACCTACCGGCAAAATTCACCGGAAAGCGATGGTATCTCTACCAAACGAGGAAAGACATGAAAATCGGCCGGATCGGGTCATGCCTGAGACAGAGACCGAGGCGATTATATTCAATGCGTGGAAAGAAATTCTCGGACACAGCGACTTTGGAATCGAAGACAGCTTCTTTACGATCGGTGGCGACTCCTTACGAGTAATCCATGTCCTGGTTATTCTGAAGCCGCACTATCCGCAGCTGAAGATTGCCGACTTCTTTGCAGAGAAAACCATTCGTTCCCTGGCACTTCGGGTACAGTCACTTGCGCAGATTACTGAGCAAACTGCCCCATCCGGTGAGCACACTGGCGTAATGACCCAACTGGCAGAGCATCCGGTCGAATTGGCATCCCAACTGGGCTACCCTGAGATTCTTAAGCCGGAGCATGTTCTGCTAACAGGCGCTACGGGTTACCTTGGTTCACATGTGCTGCAGCAGCTCCTTCTTCATTCGGATGTGACAATCCATACGCTTGTTCGTCGCCCGTCTGATGGTAATACAGCCATGCAGCGTTTAAGCAAGGTTATGGAGGGATATTTCGGCCCTGAGATTAGTGCACTTCTCGCTTCACGTGTGGAGATTATCGAGGGAGATCTGGAGAAGCCTAACCTCGGTTTAACCGCTGAGCAAACCAGTAAGGTACAAGCCCGGATTGATCGTGTCATTCACTGTGCGGCAGATGTAAGACACTTTGGAGATGCTGAACAGTTTGCCAAAACCAATGTAGAGGGTACGGTAGCCCTGCTGAATCTGGTTCGCAGCAAACCCGGCGCTTCCTTCCATCATGTCTCGACCATGGGCATACCGGAAGATCTGGCGCTCAGTGGACAATGGGAATCATCCCTTCAGTATGACCGTTTTCCGGCAGATCTGCATGTAGAGAACCTGTACTCTGACAGCAAACTTGAAGCGGAGAAAGTACTGATGATTGCAGCAGAGGAAGGTGTACCGGTAAGCATCTACCGTGCGGGTAACCTGACATGTCATTCGGAAACGGGACGCTTCCAGTCCAACATCGACAGCAATGCCTTCTACCGGATGATCAAAGCGATGCTCCTTCTCGGCAAAGCTCCTGCTGCCGAATGGTTGGTTGATTTCACACCGATTGATTATGCAAGCCAGGCTATCGTGCATTTGGCTCTGCGTGATGACACGGCTGGACGGGTATTCCACATTTGTAATCCCGAGTCGATCCGTTACGATCGTTTGATTGCTTCCATCAATCGTGCGGGATATGAAGTCGAAACGCTGCCTTTTGATGAATATACCAGCTGGTTATTCGATTCATCCATCAGCAAGGATCCAGAGGCCCTGCAGCTCGCCATTGCCCAATTGGAAGGTGACGGTGCGAAGGATTCAGCCTACGTATATGCTTGCCCGGTAACAACAGCGTATGTAGAGCCAGCCGGAATTCACTGTGCAAAAGCAGATGATTCATTCATCTCCAGCATGCTGCAATATGCCGTTAACATTGGGTATTTCCCTGCTGCTAATCAGCCGCAGCTTGACTCTTCCACATCTCATATTGTGGAGTAGGACCATTCATTCATAAAAAACAAACAAGCCACCTGGCCGTCACTTCTGACAGCCCGGTGGCTTGTTTGTTTTTATGTCCAGCGTATTATAGCAATAATGGCAAGATGAGCCGGGTAAAAATAACGCCATATCCACCTTGGTCCTTTCAAACGAAAACCTGCCCCGTAATACTGCGCAATGGCTATACCCAACGTAGCCACTACGCTGTACATTTGGACTGAACTGCTATAGAGCTGGATATAAAGAGCCGTTAACAAAACATGCCCCAGCACCAGTACGGGTCCCTGGAAGTACCGGAATAACAGTACTAGCAGCAGTCCATACATGCCATAATCCATGGCCGTTATCTCCATTATTATGCCTGCCCCAACAACAATCGGGATACCCAGTAATCGGTTCGGCAGTTTGTCCAGTACCAGCAAAACCAGCAGGGACGACCACAGGGTCCATACGACGTTTAATGACAAGTGATTAAATGCCGCCATGAAAGGGACTTGGGAGAGCACAGCGATCCAAAAAAGACGCCAGATGTATTTTTGTACATTACGTGTATGCTTATACCCGATATAGACAGCAAATGCATATATGGGAAAAGCAATCCGCCCAATGATCCTCAATTCCTCAACCTGCGGATAAAAGACAGCCCCTATATGATCGATCAGCATCGTGATCATGGCGATCCACTGCATCATTTTGCGTTCATCCCTCCCCTATCTATCTCTACTTCGAGTATACCTATTCCAAGTTAATCACACATTACGTTCATAATACAGGAAGTGATCGTCTTTCGCATACCCCTCTGATTCATATAACGCCTGTGCCTGTGTATTGTTAATCGCTGTGGATAAGGTTATTCGAATCGCCCCTGTCTCGCTGGCGAAGTTTTGTGCAGCCTGTATCAACTTGCGAGCTATACCTTGCTTGCGGTGATCCTTATGTACAAATAAATCGTTTAGCACCCATATGGACCCCATGGACACTGAACTAAAGCTTGGATATAACTGAACAAACCCGGCAATATTCCCTGGCCCAGGTTCCGTTTTGGAATCCGATTCTGCCATCCATATCACAGATTCATCCTTACTCAAACGCTCCTGAATGTACTTAATGGCCCTCTCCGTATCAGAAACCTGGTTGTAAAACATTCTGTACTGGTTAAATAATTCACCTATCTGCTGGGCATCATCAAACCCTGCCCGTCTAACCTGGTACACCATTTGTTTCTTCCTCCTTTAACCACGGAATCATTTTTCATATACTCTATTTATTTTAAGGCAATCACAACCATCTACCATTCATCAAGTGCATCAAAGTTTGCAATATATTTCGCTCCTTGGACCAAAATAAGTTCACTCGTACAGATTCCCTTGTCTCTTAACAATCCGATATAACGCAAAAAAGGCGAACAGGAGCGTAAGTGGCTCCGTCGCCATGGACTAATTACTCTATAGGAAATCACTTTACTTCCATACGTTGATTTTGCGGATCAGGATTTACATCAGGGAAAATGACCCCTTTTTTCAAGATGAGATTGGCATACTGGGCACGTTCACCGGTAGCAACGATGGCATAGGCACGAGAAGCCCTCTCATAGAACGAAAATCGTTCTTCTTGGTCGAAGGCATCCGTGATGCCTTCATGCTCCAAGATCAGCCTGCGGTAATCCTCCCATATGATCGGAACAACCTGATCCCCCTCTACAACCTGCATGACGGCTGCAGGCCGTTCTGCATACGTATCAAGTGGATACAACCTCAAAATGGCCTCCAGTAACTCTACGGTTCCCAGCGCATCACAACGGATGAGATGCCTAGCATGGCTGGCTGCAGGGAAATTGCCATCAGCAAGCACCAATTCGTCCCCATGCCCCATCTCGGACATAATCTTAAGCAGTTCTGGAGAAATTATTGCAGGAATGTTTTTCAGCATACTCAGCTCTCCTTGTTAGCTCCACATCGAATGGAGCAGAATAACCTTCGGTATTCCAAGATGACATCCTTAACTTTCCACCTATGCAGTTCACTTCCATTCTATCAGGATTTTCTAACTTCGCACAATCCAATTTGAAAGTGGTTTCTTCCAATTTGCTTTGACAAAATTGGTTGCATCACATATAGTTGTTATAACAAGTAATTCGTTTGAAGATGATTTATAGGAAAGTGAGGAACGACGTTCGTATGGACTATTCGCTAGAGCAATCTGTCGGATTTATGCTGGGCTTCACATATCGCAAAGCCGCTGCTTTACTTGCAACCCGTTTTAAACCTTACGATATAACAACCGAGCAATTCTCTGTTCTGTTCAATATCGATAAGGGAGAAGGCGTGAACCAAAAGGAAGTTGCGAGTCGCGTTCTGAAGGATCAACCCACCACCGCACGCATTATTGATCTACTCGAGAAAAAGGGATGGGTTGAACGTCGGACCAGTGAACAGGATCGCAGAGCTTATCTCCTCTATCTGACTGCGGAAGGAAAAGCGTTGATCGATATTCTGGTTCCCATTGAAAGAGAAATGAATAAAGAACTTGCTGAAGGTATACCCGAAGACCAGATGGAAGCATTTAAACATACTCTTTCCCTCATCAATCACAACTTGTAATGAACTGAACATCTCAAGGGGGAATGAATTCATATGAAAGACCGTTCTACACAGGTTAAACTTTGGACCACCGATTTTATTTTGCTCATGCTCTGTAACTTCCTGCTTTTCCTACAGCTGCATATGATTGTTTCTCCTCTTCCTTCCTACGTACAGGAACGATTCCACGCGAATGCTTTTGAAGTCAGCTTATTCACCTGTCTGTTTGCGCTTAGTGCAATTGCAGCTCGCCTATACTCAGCCAAAGCACTCGAAAAAGGCCTTCGCAATGCCATGATCTACATCGGTCTGTCTGTAGCCCTTCTTGCTACCCTCGGGTATTATTTTGCTGCCGGCATAGCTGTTCTTCTGCTGCTGCGCATGATTTTCGGTGTTGGTTTCGGAATGAGCAGTACAGCCTTCCCAACCATGGCCTCTGACATCATTCCAGTTAAACGTATGGGAGAAGGTATGGGCTATTTCGGGTTATCTACCAGTCTTGCCATGTCCATGGGTCCCATTATCGGGGTTACGCTGCTGCAGGGTTCAGGATTCGTAACACTTATGCTGTGTACAGCAGCCGTAATCGTCGTCATCTATCCACTCAGTTATTCGTTAACACGTAAGAAAGCTGCACGTTCACATGCTGGTTCACCTCAAACTTCAGCTGGGCCCGCAGCGAACGTTTCCGGAACGAAGGAGAAAATTCCTTTTAATCGAAAATTAATCTTGCCCAGTGTGCTGAATTGTTTGTTATCGATCACCTATGGTGGACTTGTCGGATTCATTGTGTTATATGGCAAAGAGGCCAATCTGGCCAACCCTGCTTTATTTTTCTTGTTTAACGCGTTAGCTGTACTGCTAGTCAGACCATTTGCAGGCAGATTGTATGACAGCAAGGGACCCAAAGCGCTGCTTATTCCTGGAGCGATTTTTGTGGCGATCGGACTGACTATCCTTTCTTTTGCAACGTCCATGCCGATTTTATTTGTCGCAGCATTTATATACGGCATTGGGTATGGTTCCATGCAATCGTCACTGCAGACCTGGATGATTCAGATTGTAGCTCCAACCCAGCGCGGGATGGCGAATGGCATGTTCTTGAATACACTTGATTTGGGGATTGCTACGGGTGCTCTGCTGCTTGGTGCTATCGCCTCCATGACAAGCTACACGGACATGTACCGGTATTCTGTCATCTTCATGATTGTGTTCTTGCTGATCTATCTTATCCAAGGTAAACGAAGTGGAACTTTCGCAGTCACCGTCCATCCGTTACTTGCCCATACACATATATCGGGCACGGATTCAGACTCCAAAGAGTCCAGTTCCACCACATCCGCTGAAAAATAAAAATTTCGTCATAAATAAAAAACGCGTTTGCCGGTTGAGAATGATGTTCTCGCCAGCAAGCGCGTTTTTGTGTCTACGCATTAACGCAGTTCATTTAAAATGGACTTTTCTTTCGCCTAACGGGTATCCGTCTAGGTAAATGATTCGTCTCCGCATGCTGCTCCAACTTGTTAGGGGCTTCCCCCGAGCTGGGCTGTTTTCCTTTTTCAGGCTTAACCGCAAATAATGTGAGCAGACCACCTACCGCTCCAGTAGCTGCGATTACAATAAAAAGAATAAAATGCGAAGTACCAAGGAGAAGGGATACGACCGGTGGCCCCAAAGAAACGCCAATAAAACGCATACTGCTGAACAAGGCTGTAATCGTACCGCGCTGCGCTTTGTCAACGCCTTCAGTAATGAGTGCATCAAGACATGGAAGCGTGGCACCAATCCCTACACTACCCAGAGTGAACAATCCCACCACCATATAGATGTTATCCCAGAGCCCCATAATGATCAAAGATCCGGTCAGAATCACAAGTCCCGTAAAACCCACCCACTTCATGCGAACCTTGCTCTTTCCAATCCATTTACCTGCGAGGAAAGATGACAAGCACAGAGCCGCCAGCGGAATCGCAAGCACCAGACCTTTAAGAACACCTTTCAGCTGGTATTCAGACTCCAGCGTCTCCGACAAATAAAAAAGCACGCCAAAAATAACAAACATGCAAATTCCACCGATGGCAAAAAGTGAATATAACCAGCGGCCTTTTTCTTTTAGCACTGTACGAACGGATGAGACAAACTCGGAGAAGGTCGGTGGCTTCTCTTTTTTCTTCGGCGTTTTTACCAGAAAAATAACGAGTACCAGGGAAAGCAAACAGAGCACCGGTATGGCCATAAATGGCAGGTACCACAGCCAAACAGCCAGCGCAGCACCCAAGATGGGACTTATGACTTTACCGAACGTATTGGATGTTTCGATGATACCCAAACTTTTGCTGACCTGCTTTTCGTCGTCAAACATGTCACCAACAAGGGGTATAACGATGGGAAAAGCTCCAGCGGCACCTATCCCTTGCAGAAGCCTTCCGCCAAGGATGGCCCAATACGCTATGCTTCCGTTCAGCATTAATGCAGCTCCGCCTGCTACCGCACCCCCTGCTGCAGCAATGATAAGGCTGGGGATGATGACTGCTTTACGTCCAAACCGATCAGACAGATACCCTGCAATCGGAATAAGCAGTATGGCAACCACTGCGTATACCGTGATAAGCATGCTGACCTTGAAGGACGAAACTTTCAGTTCACGCTCAATTTGCGGAAGGATCGGAATCAGCATGGAGTTACCCAACGTCATAATTACCGGGATGGAAGCAAGTGCGACGAGGTCCCACTTTTTATCTTTCATGCCTTAACCACCTTTACGAGATCGGAAAACAACAATGTTAGTGTGGTTAGTTCGCCAATTGATTATACGGGATATGTAAAAAAGTTCAGTTACAGCATGATAAAAAAACCGTTCCGGTTTGTACAATCCGGAACGGTCTATGTGTATCATTCATCCTATTGGAACAGATCTTTTTCACTCCGCAGCAATGATTAACATTTTAATCTGAACTGCTGAATGGCAGCGCCACCTTGGAACACAATGGTTAAACGCTCAAGTTCCTGCTCAGATTGAAGTGGACATTGGACCGTTGTCCACTGCATGTCAGAGCGATCTTGGCCCGGTGTGGATACAGAACCATTCATGGGCACGGGACATGTTCCAAGAAGCGGCCCATCTGGCCCTCCAGAACGTATCTGCAGCTCGCCACCTTTTCCAAAAGCAGCTACCCGTGCTTCAAATGTATGCGCTCCTTGTGTTCCGTTATTCAGGAAAGTAATCCAAGACAGCTGATCTTCCTTATACAGTGGTTCTCCAGGAACAACCGCCCGAACTGCTGATCGTCCTTCCAAGCACTCGTCCAGGAGCACACCTGCATACTCATCAAAATTCTCTGCAAATGTTGGCAAGTCCAATTGGCGGGCTGGTATAACCTCCCCTTCAATCTTCATATCGGCTGTCTGGCGAATATCTTCCGAGGAGCGTCCAGCCATGATGGACCAGGTCGCTGTCTCCACGCAATATCGGTCACGTGTGACATCCCAGAAGGCAAGCTTTTGAACAGGAATTTCAAAAGATACGGTCTGCACTTCGCCAGGTGTAAGATGGATACGCTTAAAGCCAATTAATTGCTTCAACGGCCGCTTCACTCGGTATGTCTGCGGACGCCCATAGATCTGCACTACTTCATCACTTGCAACTTCTCCCGCATTTCGAACCTGCACTTCAACCTTCAATACATCAGCTCCGGATACTCCCTTAATCCGCTGAGCGTCAATTGCATTGTATTCGAATGGAGAATAAGTCAAACCATGTCCAAATGGATATAGGACGGAACCTTCATGGTACATATATGTCGTACCGTTATTAATAATATCGTAGTCCATGATATCGGGAAGCTGTGACTCATCCTCATACCAGGTCATATTCAGTCTGCCTGCCGGAGCATATGTGCCAAGCAGCATATCCGCAACCGCATGACCAAGTTCTTGTCCTGCATGGGTCAAATATACAATGGCTGGAGCTATGTCCTTCAGTTCCTGAAGTGCAAATGGATAACTTCCCACAATTACGACTACGGTATTCGGATTTGCCTTGCAAACCTCCTTGACCAGACGGACTTGCTCAGACGGTAGCGTAAGACCAGGCCGATCAATTTCTTCCTTGCCGTTAATATAGGGACTGTTGCCGACAACGACTACAGATAGATCACTGACTTTTGCAGAAGCTGCTGCTCGCTTGATACCATCAATCTCGACATGCTTCACCAGTCGTACTGGCTCCTTCGCTCCAATCACCGAATTACTCGCTTCCGATGCTTCCGTGCCAACTTCTGATGAATCTGCAACGGGTGCCAATACATGCTTGTCCTGATATTCAGCAAGTCCTAAAGGAAGACCATTCCACGTCCGCAATAAGCTGCTGTTATCGATCTCGGGATCAAATTGTACAACTTCCTTAACAAACCATCCCCCGATCTCTGGTGCAATCGCCTGATATTTGCCTTGTTCGGTTAACGTAATATAGCGATTATTGTTCACGCTTCGCAGCGTGTGACTTCCCCATCCCCAATCCTGATGAACGAACACAGCCTTCTCCGCACTGCCTTCCGGAACGGCTACAACGGTTCCTTCATCTCCGATGGATAATACCTGCCCTTCCTGTGTCTGGAGGCTGATACGATCATTCCCGTCTTCATAGTGGACCTCTGCATCAGTCAATCTGTTCCGTAAACCATCTAATACGGTAATTCGATATGGCAGCGTACCGCTATACCAATCGGTGAATACTGCATCCGCGAGAGGTCCAATGACGCTTACCTTGCGAAGTGCATCCGACTTTAATGGGAGCAACCCGTCATTTTTCAACAATACAATAGACTCTACCGCAGCTCGATAACTTAATTTGGCATGTTCCGGCGCACACAGGACAGACTCCGGTATAGATGCGTATGGATTAAGACCCGAGCGGTCCAGTTGTCCAAGGCGCATGCGAACACCAAAAATGTTGCGAATAGCCCGGTCCAGATCCTCTTCCTTCAGCAAATTTCGATCAAGGGCCTCTTGCAATGCAGCTACCACCAGATCCACTTCATCGGTCAGACAATCCACACCTGCCTTCAAGGCACCTGCCGCAGATTCGGCATGCGTCGCATGGTATCCATGATAGTTTACGGTTTGAGAGAGGTCTCCCCCGTCACAGACGATAAAACCGGGCATAGCCCATTCGCCCTTAACCACATCGTTCACATAAGGACTTTCTATTGCAGGCGTGCCGTTGATCGAATTATAGGCTGTCATCATGGACAAGGCACCGCCTTCAACAAACGGTGTCTCGAATGCTTTAAGATAGTACTCGCGCAAGTTTCGCGGATCTATGCTGGATGAACAATTCAGCCGGTCCTTCTCGTTATTGTTGGCGAAAAAGTGTTTCAACGTAGCTACCATTTTCAAATAAAATGAATGATTTCCCTGCATGCCTTGCACGAGAGCTGCTGACATCTCCCCAGTGAGTACAGGGTCTTCACCGTACCCTTCTTCCGTTCTTCCCCAACGCGGGTCACGCTCCAGATCCACAGTTGGTGCCCACAGGGTCAAGCCGTGGCGTTCAGGTTCGCGATGGTGGTAGGCTCTGGCCTCATCCCCAATGACTGAACCAATTTCACGCATGAGTGTCGTATTCCATGTGCTTGAGAGTCCGAGAGGCTGCGGAAAAACGGTTGCTTCCCCTTTCCAAGCCACCCCATGGGCCGCTTCTCCTCCAACGTTGTATGCAGGAATCCCCAGCCGCGGGACAGCTGCTTCGCGTGTAGGAATCAGACTGATCTTCTCTTCTATCGTCAAACGTTTAATCAGGTCATCGAGTCTCTGTTCGAGTGGCAAAGCTGCATCCCACATGGGGTATTGTTCATATTCCTTCATACTTACGCCTCCTAGTTATTGGTATGGTTCAATCATCATCTTCCATTGTTCCATGAGGTCCAACGTACGTTGACAAAACTTCTGTCCGTCATGCGGCTGATCAACCTGATATTCATGAACGTAAGCATTAAAATAAGAGGACAATATTCTATAGGCCAGCCGGCGTGCCAGTCCCTGATCAGACATATCCAGAGCTTGAACGTAACCCTCGTGAAATGCTGGCGGTGCTGTGGACAGAATGGCTTCAAACTCCCTGTCGGCAAACATGGACCGATCTCCATCAATGATGGCGGCAATGTTCAAAGCGTCCTTATCATCCTTATCCTCATGAATCAACACGTTTGCTTCCCACAGATCGTTATGGACAAGTACGGGAACGGTCACCTCATCAAATAATTCGCTGTGATCCCGGAACATGCTTGTAATCTGTTCGCCAACACCCGGCATATATCCAACCTGCTCGGCTTTCCACGCTGTTTCTTCAGCAAAAGCCACTAGTACCTCGGACCAGCGATCCGATCCTTCGATGGTGCCGTCTCCTTGTGGCCAGCCGAAGGATTCACCCTGTATCCGATGCATGGCGGCAGTATATTTACCCAGCTCGCGGTAGAGCTTATCCTTTTCGGGTAACGAGATCGACGGGTGATTCAGCTGCTTGCTAGGAATAAACTCCATAAACATGTAGGTTCTCGGAATGATCGAGCCGCTATTATCACACACAATGACATGGGGAGCCGGAATGCCTGCCTTCTGATAATAATCATAAACAACCGGTTCTGCTGTCATCATCGTACGTTCAAAGGAAAACAACGGATCACTGGCCTTCTCCGCTTGCGGATCTATTCTTTCTGGGGCCAAACGCAAAATCACATCCGAATAAGCAGCATGCTCCAGCAGTACCCGGTAAGTTGTATTGAAAAGTCCGCCCTGCAAGAGGGAGTACTCTTTCACTTTGGTAGCGGTTCCAAAATTCTTCTCTACCAATTGATATAATATCCCGGTTGGAATAGTCCGGTGTAAGCCAGTAGAAATGGTACTCAATTTCTTCATTCTCCTATCTATTACTGTCTATCCTCAATCATACTATGACTTGCTGGCTGCAGCTACTTCTGTCCATCTCCCTTGTAGACAAACAGAACGGCACCTTGCGGTACCGTCCTCTAAGTCATGCGTGCAGATTACAATTGAATCGTGAGCGAGCCTACGCCTGCTGCTGCAGTTACTACGATGCCTTGTTCACCAGCTGTCTGGGATCCACCTTCAACACTGGATACACTTTCGATGCCGCGAAGCACCACATTCCATGGCTTGCCTGCACCTTCAGCACGTACCTCCAGAACAGATCCATTACGGGTTACGTTCACAACCAGTTCCTGCTCAGCCTGTTGGTTCACAACAACCGCTTGCGCCGTGTTGCCATCAGCGAGCTCGAACAAGTGCAGGGAAACGTCACCAGCATAATCATAATCCGGTTTGCTATTGGTCGCACCCACTGCAATCAAACTGTTTGGCTTGATCATCATTGGCAATGTGCGGAAGTTGTGATTCTCACGTACAAAACGGCCGCCTTGCACTTTATCGCCAGTCAGGAAGTTTGTCCACGTTCCTTCTGGCAAGTAGTAAGTTACATCGCCTTCCTTATTAAAGATCGGCGCAACAAGTATGGAATCACCAAACATATATTGCGTATCCAAGCTGTAAGTGGCAGGATCTTCTGGGAACTCCAGAACCATGGCACGCATCATCGGAATGCCTTTTACAGTTGATTCTTGAGCAGAATTGTAAAGGTATGGCATCAGACTGTTTTTAAGTTTGGTGAAGTCACGAACAACGTCCACGGATTCCTCGTCAAACAGCCAAGGCACACGATACGAAGTACTTCCGTGTAGACGGCTGTGGGAAGACAACAGACCGAATTGTACCCAGCGTTTGTATACGTCAGGTGTCGCTGTATTTTCGAATCCGCTGATATCATGACTCCAGAAGCCGAAACCGGAAAGTCCGAGTGACAGACCGCCGCGAAGCGATTCAGCCATGGATTCATAAGTAGAAGAGCAGTCTCCGCCCCAGTGAACCGGGAACTGTTGACCACCTGCTGTTGCCGAGCGGGCAAACAGGGCAGCTTCGTTCTTGCCAATTTTCTCTTCAAGCAATTCAAATACAGCTTTGTTATAGAGATGTGTATAGTAGTTATGCATTTTAACCGGATCAGAGCCATCAAAGTATACAACATCCGTCGGAATTCTTTCGCCGAAGTCTGTCTTGAATGAATCTACACCTTGATCGAGCAGTACTTCCAGCTTGCTCTTGTACCACTTCACAGCATCCGGATTCGTGAAATCAACCAGAGCCATACCCGCTTGCCACATATCCCACTGCCACACGCTGCCATCCGCTGTTTTTACCAGATAACCGTTCTCCATACCTTCATCAAACAAGTAGGATTTTTCTGCAATATATGGGTTGATCCAAGCACATATTTTAAGGCCTTTGTCTTTCAAACGGCGAATCATGCCTTCCGGATCCGGGAACATCGCTTCATCCCATACAAAATCAGACCATTGGTATTCCTTCATCCAGAAGCAGTCAAAGTGGAATACGGAAAGTGGAAGATCACGTTCAGCCATGCCGTCTACGAAATGGTTTACGGTTGCTTCATCATAATCGGTTGTAAATGATGTTGTCAGCCACAGACCAAACGTCCATGCCGGTGGAAGGGCTGGTTTACCTGTTAATTTCGTATAGTTATCAAGTACATCCTTCGGATTGTCACCGCCGATAATAAAGTATTCCAACGTCTCGCCTTCTACGCTGAACTGCACTTTAGATACATTTTCAGATGCAATTTCATAGGATACGCGTTCAGGATGGTTTACGAATACACCATATCCTTTGTTGGACAAATAGAAAGGAATGTTCTTGTAGGACTGCTCGCTGCTTGTACCGCCGTCCTCATTCCATGTGTCAACCACTTGACCATTCTTAACAAATGGTGTGAAGCGCTCGCCCAGACCGTAAACGTATTCACCAACGCCAAGATCAAGCTGCTCGCGGAAGTATGCTTCTTTACTCGGACCTGTAATATAACCAGCCGCTCTCTGACCGCTGCCCGTAATCCGTTTTCCTTCATACAGGAAGCTGACGTCCCAGCCTTTGGTTTTGTCGATTTGAACTTCAAGATTGCCGCTTTTCAAAACAGCTCCTTGTTCATCTTGCGTGATGTCAACATTCACATCTTGATAGTTGAGTTCAAATTCAGGACTCTTTTTCACTCTTCCTTTATGGTGATTCAAGGTTACACGAATAACGTTTGGCATAGGTGAGCTGTACGTTGCTTTCAGCAATGTACCGTTCAACGTATCGCCTTTGGTACGAATATATTTAGTTGCCGCATATACGGTCAACGAATCCCCTTTTTGCACAATATCACGAATGTCAGTCGGGTTTTGAATGTGGTATCCTTCACGAGTCATCCAGAATCCATCAGTAAATTTCATGTTTTCTTTCCCCCTTCGGTTATACTATAATAATATTGATATTAAACATGGTTTTCTTCCGATATTTTGACCAAATATATCACGATTTTGATATTTCCTGTCCGATTATTGAACAAGATCACCAATCTGTGGAAACGATTACATTAATAATGATACCATAAAGGAGGACCTTCTATGGAACGCGAACGATTACGGGAGGACCGAATCCACGGTAATGCAATGTATCCCGTCAGTGTTTATCCGGATATTGAACAGCTTAATGGAGACAGCATTCTGGATTGCCACTGGCACGACGAGATGGAATTTACGATGGTTACTCAAGGCAGTGCCGTGTTTCAGATTGACATGAATACCGTAGAGGTGAAAGCGGGCGAGGCGATTTTTGTTAACCGCGGCGAAATTCATGCTGGCTATTTGAAAAGCGACCTTCCCTGCGTTTTTTCCTCCATCGTGTTCAGTCCGGAGCTGCTGGGCAGCCGCACCTTCGATGCCGTACAGGAGAAGTTTATCAGACCGCTCGTTCATAAGACACTTATCCCTCCATTTCATATGAAGCCGGAGGATGACTGGGGCCGTGAGATCCTGCTCCATCTGCAGCGTATTTTTGCCGATCATGCGAACGGTTCTGAAACCTGTGAGATGACAACCAAAGCCTACCTGTATCTCATTTTCGCTCGTATGTTTGAACACATGCGCCCTGCACCTGTGAAAGGTACCGTCCCGACAGGCAGCCATGACAAAGTGGAGCGACTCAAATCCGTCCTTGGCTACATTCACAAGCGCTATCCTGAGCCGCTGAAGCTGAAAGAGCTGGCCGATGAGGCCAATATGAGTGAAGGACACTTTTGTCGCTTTTTCAAGCAGATGGTACAGAAAAGTCCTGTCGACTATATTAACTACTACCGTGTGCAGCAAGCCTGTTACCAGCTCGAGAACACGGATCACAAAATCGTGGATATAGCCATGGATGTTGGCTTTGAACATCTGAGCTATTTCATCACCACATTCAAAAAACACAAAAATACCACCCCCTCGCAGTATCGGAAAATGTTTTATGAAAAGGTGGCTATGGAGCCTGCGCTTATATGAAGCAAAAAAGGTGCCTACAGCGATTATGCTGCAAGCACCTTTTATTATTCAATTTATTCTATAGCTCGTACCGCTTATATTATTTTAACGTTTTCCAGGAAGTGTATTCATGAATAGAGAATCCCTTAAATGAGGAGTGCTCTGCCGCCAACTTCTCCACCTGCTTCAGTTGAGATTCCATGTACGCTGAACCTTCTTCATAAAATGTAATGAAGTCGCCTTCCTTGCTCTGCTTCGTCTCTACGGCAATCGAGATCGTTTTGCCCAGCTGGGAAGCCTCTGCAAGCTCGTTCTTGGCCACGTCATAGATTGCTGCAGCCGTATCGCGGTATGCCATAATCGTGATCGCATCAAATTGGCGGATCATCCAGCTGCTCACAGCCATCGTTGAACCCGGAATCTTGTAATTATCCAGCCAGAAAGGCAAATCTGCTGCTACAGGCATATTCATCAGGGCAGCGCGGTCAACGATGTATTGAACATTCCCTTGCCACTGGGTAATGACGCTGGCCTGATTGGTTTTCCACTCCGGATGCACATGCGGTTCAATATCAAGATGAATCCCCGCAAATTTCTCGTTAGGTTCTACCTGATTCTGATAGGCTTCAATCCAGTCGAGGAAACTTGCAATCTGATCTCTGCTTTCGGTTAGCCCCCAAGCCGCTCTTCCATCCATCACATCGACAGCGATATTGTAAGCTCTGGCCTTACGAATGAAATCTGTATAATAAGGTATCTTCACATCGCGATTGATCTGCAGATAGACCGTGTTGATATCGTGATCCACGGCAAATTTCAGCACCTCTTGCGGATTCTTCTCAATCTGAGTGGTATCCCATACCCAGGTCGCTCTAATCGGCCCTTCCACGTTGCCATGGATCGATTCATAACTTTCTACAGAACCCTGTGCAATGGTCTTGGATGAGAACGTGACACCCGCAATCAGAACCAGACAGCTGATAATTTTAATAAAATGAAACCCCCGCTTGCTTTGCATATTTGTACACTCCCCTTGTAATTTACCGCTCCATCGTCGTAATACGGAAGAATGTTTGTCGTTTTACCCTTCATTTTATGAGTTAGATAAACCATTCGTTTATGCATTTGCTTTCATATGCAATATCATCTTCTAGACTTACGACGAAAGGATCATATAAGATTATTTCGGGAATTCACACTTCTGTATTCATAGTTCTTAAGTCTCATTTATTAAAAAGATTTTAATTTACACAGAAAATTTCCACAACTTCTGTCGTTATTGCCATATAGGAATGACCAACAGAAGACCTAGGAAGCGTTTTCTCTAAAAGAACAAAAAAAGCCGCCATAAAGGCGACTTCCGTCTTACACAGAAACTTCATCCATCTGTATGTTATCATTTCTGTTTATCACATTCTTACAAACCAGCTAGCATAAGAAACATGCTCTCAGGTTATGTTCCAGCAGGGGTAATGGGGCTACTTTCCGTTGTCTCGTCAAATAGTGTCACCAGCTCAATTCCCTCTGCCGAGATCCGTACTAACCCCTTATCCGACAAACGCAGCTCAGGAATAACGACCAGAGCAAGCAGGGAAAGTGTCATAAAGGCGTTATTCAGAGTACAGCCTGCCGATTGCAGTGCTTCGCTGATTGCAGCAGATTGTGCAGCGACTTCTTCAAAAGGCTCGGTGGACATTAATCCTGCGATCCGAAGTGGAAACTCGGTTACACCTTCATCCGTAATCACGGCAACCCCGCCTTGCATGCGAATTACCCGATTACCTGCCTCCGCCATCAAGGTATCATCGTTACCGATAATGAGAAGATTGTGACTGTCATGAGCTACTGTCATTGCAATGGCTGCAGGGCGTGTGAATCCAATGCCGCCGACAAGTGCAACTGCCTTGTTTCCGGTTTGCTTATGCCGTTCCAGTACTGCAATTTTGCAGATATCTCCCGTTGTGGACACAGCTACCTTACCGTTTTGCACAGGTACAGGAACATGTCTCTCTTTCGTATCCACATGGTTTTCGGTCACATGAATGATTTTGGCCCCGATGGCTCCCTCGGCAATCGGCGCTTGCAGTTCCATATCTTTCGGCTGAATATTAGCCTCCAGCTTCACCGTATTCAACGCTTCTTGCGGATAAGTGAAGCTATCCCAGACGGCCGTCATCTTCCCATTCTCTGCGACAACATGCCCGGCAGCAATCGTCAGGCCAACACGCACATCTGCCAGTCGGCCATCCAGTAAGATAATATCAGCTATATTGCCAGGGATAACGGCCCCAATATCACGAGCCACACCGAAACGCTCCGCTGTGTTTATCGTTGCCATTTGGAAGGCAGTCACGGGTTTGACCCCCTGCGAGATGGCCAGTCGGACGACGAAGTCCATGTGTCCTTCTTTGAGCAGCGATTCGGAACTCCGATCATCGGTCACCAGCATCATTCGGCGAGTATCCAGTCCGAGTTCGGTACAGGCTTTGATGGTTTCGGCCACATCATGCCAGGCTGATCCCTGACGCATTTTGGCATACATGCCAAGTCTCAGACGCTCCACGACATCTTCCTTCGTCACACATTCATGGTCTCCAGTCACACCGCTTGCCGCATAAACAGGTAAACGCCAGTCATCCGCTGCCCAGGTAAAGTGACCGTCCGCCACCTTGCCGGCCCGCAGCGTAGCCTGGATTTCTCCTATCATCGTTTCATCCCCGTATACGACACCCGGGAAGTTCATGACCTCACCAAGCCCAATCATGTCAGGGCCCCAGGAGAGAGCCTCAGCCACTTCCTCAGGCCCGATATAAGCTCCTGTCGTCTCCAAACCAGGATGTGTTGAAGGCACACAGGAAGCCACCTGCATATAGGCTGCGAGCGGCGTCGTTCTCGCTTCATCCAGCATAAGCCGCAGACCCTTGAGTCCGAGTACGTTGGAAATCTCATGCGGGTCAAAAAAACCACCGGTTGTACCGGAAGGCAGTACGGCTCTCGCAAACTCCGTCACCTTCATCTGCGTGCTCTCAATGTGGCAATGTCCGTCCAGTAATCCTGGAGCAATGTATTTCCCTTTTGCTTCAATAATGCGTGTATGCTCTCCGATGGTATGACTCACATCCTTGCCAACATAGGCAATCCGAGCTCCCTGTACCGCAACGGACATATCCGGCAAAATTTCACCCGAGATGACATTAACCAGCGTCCCTCCCCGAATCACTAATGTTGCCTTCATATCTCCTCGCGCTGTTGCTACCAGATCAGGCACACAATCTGCCATTAATGGCCGTTCAAAAGATGGTTTGTTCATGCCATTGCCTCCTTCATTCATTAACGATCCCAAAAAAATATATTGTTACGATTATATGAGTCCGCACGGCATGTGTAAAGAAAATTCCCACCAATTGTGCATGAGTACAAATTCAAGCTCCATAATTATCCACTGAACTAAACCCATTCATTCTTATGTCAGGAATCGTTATCCAGCCTTGCTCTTCCATTCGTTTATCATATTCAAAACCTTCCCCTACATAGAAAGACTCCCGTTCGAGGGAACGGAAGTCTTCTCATATAGATGGATCACCTTGTTTAATCTCTTTGAACCGCAGATACATGGTTAATGGCATATAGCTGCTGCGGCTGTGAGGTTATGAACGGACTTGGTTTACCAAGGCTGTACACATGGAGCAGGTGCATCGCTCGGGTACACGCGGTATAAAACAGTTTGCGCTCGTGCTCCTGCGCATATTGTTCTGCTGAACCGTCATAGATCAGCACCGCATCAAACTCCACCCCTTTTGCAAGGTATGCCGGTATGACATGCACACCCCGTTCGAAGGCAAGTGTTGTCTTCTTGATCAATTTCGGTGCAGCAGGCAGTACACGGCTTAACGCCTCGTGAACTTCCTTGCTCTCTTCCGCCGTCTTACAGATTACCGCAACCGATTCATACTCTTCCTGAATGAGTTGGCTAAGATCCGCTGCAATCTTCTTCATATGCTCCTCCCTATTGGATGACACAATGACTGCCGGCTTCTCGCCGCTGCGATTGAACGGAATGATCTCTTCCCCACCGGGGACCATCCCCCTTGTAAACTCCACAATCTCCTGTGTTGAACGGTAGCTCCGCGTGAGTTCGATCACTTCGGTATTCTCTGGTCCATACAGGTTTGTGAGTGGTCCAGTCCCACGAAGTACTGAAGAATGGGCATAGATCGCCTGATTAAAATCACCTAAGGCTGTTATTTTCGCCCGTGGAAACAGTCTTTTCATGAAAGCCAGCTGAAACGCAGAATAATCCTGGGCCTCGTCAATAATCACATGTCTTATATTCGAGTTGATATGGAATCCAAGCAGCAGCTCCCGCAAATACAGATAAGGTGTAATATCCTCATATGCCAGTTCCTGTACTTTCATTCGGCGAAGGGTCATGCTGCAGATTTCATCCCAGTGAGCAGGCAGTGCCTCGCCTTCCAGCAGTCGAATCATCTGTGCCTGGTCCTGGAACAGGTGCGCATACAACTGGCGAATATCCACGAATCGCAGCGATTTGATCCACTTCCGCAATGGCTTGAGCCGATCACTAACCACCATGCGGGCCAGGATCTCCCGTTCCTGTGCAAAATCATCGAATGTATCCACTTTCCCCTTTTGTTTGCGTTTCAGCCGCTGATAAGCACGCTGCAGATCTTCCGGTTCCATCAGATCCAGCTGCTGATCAACCCAAGGTGCTTCTAATTCGCTTTTGCCAAAGGCCGACAATTCCTTCAGCATCCAGTCCCGCAGCATTTCCAGACGATTCACCAGCTTCACGGATGACCCGAAGCTGTAGAATTTCTCAGCCATCGCCTCCGCTGTGACAACCGCCTGTCCCTGGAACCGCACCGGTTTGAATTTCATGCCTTCCGACATCAGGCTGTCCTTGAATCGAGTAATCACTTTCAGGAAGGCTTCGGAAGACTTGAAGCGGATGCCTGACATGCGCGCCGTGTATCCTGGATCCTCCATATTGGAGAGGACGTATTCAAGCTGAATGAATGGATCCTCCAGCTGATATTCGCGGCCAAGCCTGCGTTCCAGGTACTCCTGAAACGTCGTTTGCAGCATGTTTTCTTCCCCAAGCTCAGGCAGTACCGTGGATACGTAACTATTGAACATCGGGTTCGGCGAAAAGAGCACCATCTGATCGGCCTGCAAATGCTCGCGATACTTGTATAGCAGATAGGCTACGCGCTGCAGTGCAGCTGACGTTTTGCCGCTGCCGGCTGCTCCCTGCACAATCAGCATACGTGTACGGTCATTGCGGATAATTCGGTTTTGTTCCTTTTGAATGGTCGCCACAATGCTTTTCATTTGTGCATCCGATGTCCGGCTCAGCACCGCCTGAAGAAGTTCATCCCCAATCGTAACCCCGGTATCGAACATAAAACGGATACGTCCATCCCGAATGACAAACTGTCGTTTCATTTCGATATCGCCGCTGATTTCCCCGCTCGGTGTATGGTAAGTAATTGGTCCGGGGGCACCATCGTAATACAGATTGGATATAGGCGCTCGCCAGTCGTAGACCAGGAAGGACTCTTCCTTCTCATCCAGCAGTGAGGCAATACCCAGATAAATCCGCTCTGCTTGCGGATAACCGTCTTCCTTAAAATCGATACGTCCAAAATAGGGCGAGTGATGCAGTCGTTTCATTTTGTCCAACGCCGCAGCCGTATTCAGATGACTACGCTCCCGATCAGACAGGACCTGCGATTGCTGCCGCATGCTGGTCGATGTTTCCCCAACATCATCCGCCTCACTGAAGTTCATGGTGACTTCATCCCAGAAGTCCTTTCTCATCTCCACAACTTCATCCCGGAAGGACCCAACCTCCTTTTCAAGGTCGGTTATTTTCCGCTCGATCTGATCGGTTACGATGTCTACTCGCTGCTGCTCCTCGCTCCATTGCTGGTCAGTACTCATATGTTAATACGCCCCTCTTTCCCCGGATTGTGTCCTCAAAAGCCCATTTGACAAGCCCGAAAAGGCTATGGTATAATTAATTAGAAAGTAAACATTTTAATTTTATGTTAATTAGTTCTAATTTTCTGAAAACCATTTTTTATTGTACCAGTGACAGCGTCCCGATGCAAGCGGAGGCGTTTTTTGTTGTTTCTACCCTTAAATACTAACCTTATATACTAAGGGCATCGTTCCAATAGACCTCTTTATTATTACCCTCGAAATGGATGATTATAGATATGGTTCGTCTTCTAATGACGCAATTCTGCAATCGTCTCTTTCCATCTTAATATGGATGTTGCTTCGTCTTTTAGTTGAAACGTGATGCCTGTCGTGATGTCAGCATATGGAGCATAATCCACGCGCACACCTGCCACGTGAGCCTCATACCGATCTCTAGGATGAATGGCTTCCTTCAATGGAGGAAGTGCTCTGATCTCCAAGCGCACATACAGCAACTTATGCTCATGTACGGCAATCAAGGTAGCCTTGCCTGTTCTGTTCATGTTCATACTTGTTTGTGTCCCTGGCCATAATGCGAGTCTAAGTGTATCCGGGTTCATAGCAATAATCTCACCCACACTAATCATGGCCTGATGCGGCCATCCATCCTCTGACACGGTAAGCAGCTGCATGGCCTCATGCTGTTTCTCCTCCAATTGATCACCACTCAGCCATTCAACAAATTCTGGATTAAGATGTTTATCGTTCATATTATTCTCCCTCAGTTCACTAAGATGACTTTCATCCATGGGTTATGTATACAAAACAACCCGGACACAGTTGTCCGGGCTACACGTTGTATTTCTATTGTATCTGATGGGGAAGCCTGAGTGCAATTGCTGTTAAGGCCACTTCAGCCAGTTCAGGATTTTATCCTGTGACTCGTTTTCTTCCGTGGAGCTATGCACATGTTCGGCAAGCCTGTTGAGTCGTTCCAGCTGATAGCCGTAATCGTATATTGCTGCAGCAACGATAGATAGTCTCAGCATGCCTTCCTGATCCATATCAAACTGGGATATGGCTTGTTCCATGAACCGATCATTATCCAATATGAACTGCGCTGCCTCTTCCCCGTTCGGCTTCAACTTATCTTCAAATTTGAGCAAGGCATGCTCGTGGAATTTAATGACCAATTCGAGATGTGTATCAAAAAACTGATCCATTTCCGGCGTCCGCTGTGCCTGGAAATAATGCCGCTCCACGGAATCCAGCACGTCATACCCTTTTTGCAGGCTCAGCAGCATTTGTTTATATACAACCATCTGCCGGGTCTCGCTGAATTTGGAACGCTTCATTTTCTTCTGTTCTTCCTCAAACAAATTGTACTTATCCGAGAGCGATTTGATGGAACCACCCAGACTGCCCTTCTCATCCCTGAAAACGACTTCCTTGATCTCATCCGAGATGGACGTGCGTAACAGCAGAGACATGCTGTTGAACACATTCTGGATCTGCTTCACAAACTGCACCTTGGGCTTAGGCGGAAATACCGTGATATTAATGAGAAACGCAGATACAATACCAACAAGCGTCAGCAGGAACCGGTTCAATGCAAAATGCCAGTCACCTGAAGCTTCCATAATGGAAACGACGGTAACCAGAGTCAGCCCTACGGTCTCACCCATATTCAATTTAAGACAAATCATAATAACAAGCACAATGATCAATCCCACTGCGATTGGCTCATTGGACAATACCATACCGCCCAAGAGGGCAACAATGGCTCCAAGCGTAGTTGTCTGCAATTGATCCAGGAAATACTTCCAGGAACGATAGATTGATGGCTGCATCGCGAAGATGGCAGCTATGGCAGCCGGTACCGGTGACTGCGGATTCAAGAACATGCTCAGGTACAGAGCAAGCGTTACCGCAATTCCTGTCTTAAGCACGCGTGCTCCAAACGACACGGTAACCCCTCCTTACCTGTACTCTCATTTTGAACTAAACCATTAATAATCATTATTACCCCGTATTTCTTTTTTTGTTGAATTATTTTGATCCAATACTCCACTTTTTCATCCATTAACGATAACAGCAGCTCCTTTTAATGTCCCGTAGCCATGTAACTTCAACATAATTTTTATCAGAACGACTTATTTTACCACGGACGCTATGTGGTTACCATGTGATTCCTCATAATGTTTATTTCACAAGATTAGATAACCTGTTTTCTTGCAAAAAAAGCAAACCTTTGGAATGTGGTATTTACCACCACCAAAGGTTTGCTAGTATATTGGTTTGGTTATCGTTCCACCAAGTACAAGGGTGCTTAACGATCTGTCCCTTCCCATTCCCGCTTGAACTGCTCCACGAACTCCACCATAAACGCATGGCGCTGCTCGGCCAGTTCCTTGCCATAGGATGTATTCATGAGATCCTTCAGTTTAAACAGCTTCTCGTAAAAGTGATTAATTGTCGTGCTCCGTCCATTTCGATATTCCTCCCGGGTCATCTGCTCCCGCGGCGGAAGGGCTGGATCATACATTTCACGGCCTCGCGCTCCTGCAAAAGCAAAAGTGCGCGCGATACCTATGGCCCCCATCGCATCCAGTCGGTCTGCATCCTGCACGACTTGAGCTTCCAGCGAAGAGACAGCCGGACGCTGCCCTCCTGCGAAGGAGATCGTGCTGATGATGTTAACAACAGTTTCCAGGGTGTCCGGTTCAAGCTGCTGATCATCCAGCCATCGATTCAGCTTCTCCATCCCGGCTTCCAGGCTTTCGTTCAGTTTCTCATCCGGCACATCATGCAGCAGTGCAGCCAGCTCACAGACAAAAGGGTCTGCTCCCATTCGATGGGCAAGCTCAACAGCAAGCGCCGTAACTCGTTCAATATGCGGCCAATCATGACCGTCCGTATGCTTCCCGGCATCCCCCTGGACAAAGGCTCGGGCGGCTCCAAGGATGGCCTCTCCGGCAGATGTACCATCTACATGCTCAGGATGTCCGGATATATTCATTGTCAGACTGGAATTGTCGTCCACGATTACTCTTCCCCGCCTTCTCGGACCTGTTCACGCGGCACACGCCGGGCAACACCAGTTCTCACTGCCGCTTCAACTACACGCTTACGGATCGACTTGACCACCTTATCATTGAATACGCTTGGAATAATATAATAACGCGTACGTTCCTCATCCGAGATGGCAGAAGCAATGGCCTTCGCGGCTGCGAGTTTCATTTCTTCATTAATCTCCGTCGCACGGCAGTCCAGAACTGCTCTGAACATCCCCGGGAAACAAAGCACGTTATTAATCTGATTCGGATAATCTGAACGGCCTGTAGCCATGACGGCCACGATATCCTCCGCTACAGCTGGCATAATCTCCGGTACCGGGTTTGCCATCGCAAATACGATAGGGTCCTCAGCCATGGATTGCACATCTTCACGGGTTAACAGATTGCCACGGGATAATCCGATAAACACGTCTGCTCCTCGAATAACATCCTGCAATGAACCCGACTCCAGCTCCGGATTGGTTCGCGAAGCATAATCACTCCATACCTCATTTTCATAGGTTTGTGTCCGTACAATCGCTCCCTCACGGTCAACACCGATTAACCGGCTTGCTCCAGCGGACAGGAGAATATTGCTGCAAGCCACCCCTGCGGCGCCAATACCACAGACGACGATTTTCACATCGTTGATGGATTTGCCGACAAGTTTGAGCGCATTAATCAGACCGGCATATAACACAACTGCGGTACCATGCTGGTCATCATGAAACACGGGAATGTCCAGTTCCTCATTCAGTCTTCGTTCAATTTCAAAGCATCGCGGAGATGAGATATCCTCCAGATTAATACCGCCAAAAGCAGGTGAAATCGCTTTCACCGTGCGAATGATCTCCTCGGTATCCTGTGTATCCAGGCAGATCGGGAATGCATCCACACCTGCAAACTGCTTAAACAGCATAGCCTTTCCTTCCATGACCGGCATCGCTGCACGAGGTCCAATGTTCCCTAGTCCGAGCACGGCACTGCCATCGGATACAACGGCAACCGTGTTCCGCTTGATGGTCAGCGAAAATGCCTTGCCCGGTTCATCGGCAATCGCCGAACATACACGAGCAACATCCGGTGTATAAACACGTGACAAGTCTTCCCGGTTATGAATCGGCGTTTTGGGAGTGACTTCGATTTTGCCGCCAAGGTGCAGCAGAAACGTGCGGTCAGACACGTTAATAATGGACACACCTTTGAGCTGGCGTACCGCTTCTATGATTTTGCTGTTATCCTGCGCATCCGTTACCGCAACTGTCAAGTCGCGCACACTCACATCCTGATTGGTCGAAATCACGTCGATGGCAATGATGTCTCCCCCAGCTTCCGAGATGGCCGAGGCCACTTCGCCAAACTTGATATCTTTCGTTGTCATTTCCAGCCGAATAATAATGCTGTTGCCGTCCAGATTTCTCTGATTCATTCCAATTCCTCCCAGACTGAAAGTCTTGAGTTGCACGTTACCTGTTTCTCTTCGCTGTACATGCACTCTTTTCCTTTATCTTGTCCAGAAAAAGTGACAACTGCTACATGACTTTATACAAAAAAAGACCGCCCTTACGTCTGATCTGACGTGTAGGACAGCCTTTCTCAGTTATCTTATTTTCGTGCAGCCGGTCTTCTCAAGACACGAATGTCATACGGCTGCAGATCCAAATGGGCATGAACTTCATCGCCACGAAGCAGATCCGTATAAGATTGCTTGTCCAGCTCCAGCTGCTTGGTTTCCGGCGTATAGTTCTGTACAAAAACATAGTCGGATGTACCATCAGTTCGCAGATGCGCAGTGACTCCTGCTGGAAGTTTGGTATCGAGTGCACGTTCAATTCCCAGATCTGCAATGAGCTTGCCATAGAAATCATCATAGAACGGTGCAGTGAAACGCGTTGCGATATAATACGCTTTACCGGACCCCAATCGGTTAACGGTCAATGCAGGTCGTCCGGCATAAAAGTCTGAACGATAGGTTGCCAGCGTCTCCGCCCCTTCCAGATGGATGAGATCACATAATTCAATTGCATCGTATTCAGCCTGCAGACCGAGCTCGTTTCCGCTCACAGGAATCGCCCCATTCTGATCCCGGTCATGCAACCCGTCGATCTCTTCGGACCAGATCCCAAGCGTTTTGCGAAGCCGACCGGGGAAACCTCCCAGGAAGCATAGGTCATTCTCATTGACGATCCCTGACCAATAGGTTCCGACGAATGTACCTCCATTTTCCACAAATCGCTCAATCCGTTCACCTACACCTTCCCGAACAAGGTAGAGCATCGGTGCGATCAGCAATTTGTACTTCGAGAGATCGGCTTCCATATCGATCACGTCCACAGGTACTCCTTTTTTCCAAAATGCATCATAATGCCACTCTACCGTCTGCTCATACTTCACCCCAATATTACGCGGTCCCTGGGAATCCTTCACTGCCCAGCGGTTCTCCCAATCGAAAATGATGGCCACTTCTGCCGGTACGGACGTGCCTACAACCGCTTCCATTCCTTCGAGAGCCGTGCCTACGTCCGTCACATCCTTGAACACACGTGTGTGTTCATGTCCAACATGATCCACGACAGCACCATGCAGTTTCTCGCTGGAGCCTCTGCTCTTTCTCCATTGGAAGTACTGCACACTATCCGAACCATGCGCTACGGCTTGAAGAGAAGACAGCAGATGCATGCCTGGACGTTTCAGCTTGCTGGTCTCCTGCCAGTTCGTAGAACTTGGCGTACTCTCCATCAGCAGGAAGGGCTGCCCGCCTTTGATCGAACGAACGATGTCATGCATCATTGCTATTCTGGAGGCCTGTTTATCTTCCTCGTCCGCATCATGCCATGTCGGGTAGCTGTCCCAAGACAGGAAGTCCAGAATATCGGCAAACTTCCAGTAGTTCAATCCTTCATAAAATTCCATCAGATTGGTTGTTACAGGCAGATCCGGATTACTTGCTTTGAGCGGCTTGGTTTCATGCACGATGAAGTCTGCTGTCTGATCCGTAACGAATCTCCGCCAGTCCAGATTCATTGCATGCACCTGTGTCTCACCATGCGGCGAAGGCGATTCCACCTGACTCCAGTCTGTAACCGTATGGCTCCAGAACGTAGTCCACCAGGAATGATTCAATTCATCCAGCGTGCCATATTTATTTTTCACCCAGCCGCGAAAAGCCTCCTGACAATAATCACAATGGCAATCGCCGCCAAATTCATTGGAAATATGCCAGCCGATCACCGCAGGATGCTGCGAATAACGTTCGGCGAGTTTGGTATTGATAGCCGTTACCTTTTCCCGGTATACAGGAGATGTATAGCAATGGTTATGACGGAAACCGTGCAGGTTGCGAACCCGATTGGCTCCTACACGTAATACTTCCGGGTATTTGGCGGACATCCAGGCAGGTCTTGCACCGCTCGGCGTCGCGAGAAAGGCGTAGATTCCATTCGCTGCAAACGTATCCAACACACAATCCAGCCATTCAAAGGTGTATACACCTTCCTCTGGTTCAAGGGATACCCATGAGAAGATGCCAATGGACATCACGTTGCACTTGGCAAGCTTCATCAGGCGGATATCTTCTTCCAGCACCTCAGGATATTTGAGCCATTGCTCCGGGTTATAATCTGCACCATGCAGCATGTGCGGCACCTTCGTACTTACAGGTGGATATTTATAAGTCATATTTCGAGTCTCCTTATCCTTATGTTGAATAGCTCTCTATCTGATCAATGCCGAGCCCTTCGGCGTATCCTTTTCCGATTTCTCCGAAGTTACATCAGCCTTCAAAGCTGTAAACGATTCCAATTTGCGGCCTTTAAAATCAAACATCGTCAAATTGCCCCAGTTGTTCGGATGTCCAACAGACCATTCCGGCTTACTCGGGATCCATGCAGGCTCCCAATAGTAAAAACCTTGACCCAATCCTCCCGGAACCTCACGAATAATCTGTAGTAAGTCCTGCAGGTAGCGCGCTTGCCCTTCCACACTTGCCGGATAACCTGGCAGCAGCAGATCTTCCTGATTCAGTATCCACTCGTGATCTTCGGGTTGTTCCAGTGTCCAGGGATAAGCGGTCTCAACCACGTTAATGGGCTTGCCGTATCTGGCGGCCAGGTCATGCAAATTGTCACGCAGCGCGTCCAACGTTCCATGCCACCAGGGATAGTACGAGAGTCCAATCGTATCGAACTCCACGCCAAGTGCTTCGAAACGGTCGTAAAACTTCCGACTTTCCACGTTATCCCCGCCACGATCAATATGGATCATGATGTTGATATTGGAATCAACGGATTTAACAGCAGCAATACCGTACTTCACCAGGCCTGCAAAACGTTCCCACTGTTCGTCGGTGTCATGCTCTTCACCGCTCACC
Source organism: Paenibacillus sp. PvP094 (assembly GCF_040546835.1). Lineage (NCBI taxonomy): Bacteria > Bacillati > Bacillota > Bacilli > Caryophanales > Paenibacillaceae > Paenibacillus > Paenibacillus sp. PvP094. The sequence goes on from NZ_JBEPOM010000001.1 coordinate 6,392,088, forward strand.
CGTCCTTCATCCCACAGCATGCCTGGGGTAATTTCATTCCCGACCTGTACCATGTCAGGCAGCGCGTCATGTTCTTTTAACGTGCGAAGCACATCTGCTGTATAGGTGCACACCGCCCGCTGAAGCTCCTCATAAGACAGATTCTCCCACGCTTTGGGCTTCCACTGGTTGGCCGGGTCGGCCCAGCGATCCGAGTAATGGAAGTCCAGCAGAAATTGCAGCCCTTGTTCTTTGATCCGTTTGGCAATCGTTACGGTTCGCTCCAGATTGCAGAATCCTCCGACTGGATCGTTCCAGATCCGCAGCCGAATCGCATTGGCACCGTTCAGCTTCAGGATGGACAGCAGGTCCTGTTCCTTGCCATCCGTGTCGCTGTAGCTCCCTCCATGCTGTTCAATTTCATCCATAAAAGACACATCCATCCCAAGAATGAATGGCTTATTCTCCAAGTTGCTCACTTGTTCAACCTCCATTGGATTAGATTTAGCAACCAGGCTCAGCCTTTAACTGAACCCAGTGTCATGCCTTTAACAAAGAAACGCTGCAGGAACGGGTACACAATCAGAATTGGGGCGCTTCCGATAAAGATTTGTGCAGCTCTTACCGTGGTTTGAGAAATGGTCTCCATCTCTTTCGGGTTCATGGCCATCGTACTCATATCACGTTTGATAATGACGGTCTGCATGAAAGTAGCCAGCGGATAATCCTTAGCATTGTTCATATAGAGCAATCCGTCAAACCATGAGTTCCAGTGGAACACCATACTGAACAGTGCAATGGTTGCGATCGATGGCATGGAAATCGGCAGGAAAATACTGAACAACGTTCTGAAGTGATTCGCTCCATCCATCAGCGCCGCTTCCTCAAGCTCTTTCGGAATACCCCGGAAGAAGTTTAGCATCAGAATAACGAGGAATGTATTAACAGCTCCCGGCAGCACCAGCACCCAGAAGGAATCCATTAGGCCGATTTTCTGAATGACCATATAGAAGGGAACCAGTCCCCCATTGAAAATCATACTAAAAACGAAAATCCATGAATAGACGGTTCTTCCTTTAAATTCATTATTTTCTTTCGACAACGGGTACGCCGCCAAAAAGGTAATCAGCAACGTAATTCCCGTACCAATAACGGTCCGCAGCAAGGAAATCCAGAGAGAGTTTAGGAAAATCGGATTATTCATCGTTTTTTTGTATGCTTCAAGTGAAAATCCTACCGGCCAGAGGCTGACGAGGTTGGCGTCTGCGGCAGCCTTGTTACTGAAGGATACAGCCAGGACATGAATCATCGGTACAATACACATAATGGCAACCAAAATGAGAAAACAAATATTAATGACGTTGAACACGCGATAAGGCGTTGATTTATGATACATCGTGGTCCCTTCTTTCTCCGTTCATTCGATTAGAATATACGATATCCAGCGTATTTTTTGGCTAGGCTGTATGATACAAGGATCAAGATCATGCTGATGACCGATTTAAACAATCCAATTGCGGTCGCGAAGCCCATCTCTCCATTTTCCAGCGCCGAGCGATATACGAATGTATCAATAATGTCGCCCGTTTGATATACGAGCGGGTTGTACAGGTTGAAAATCTGATCGAACCCGGCGTTAAGCACGTTGCCCAGTGCCAGTGTTCCAACCACCATCAGCATCGGTAAAAGAGACGGGATGGTAATATGCAGCGTCTGCTTCCAGCGACCCGCTCCGTCAATCTCTGCTGCTTCATACAGCGCCGGGTTAATGCCGGCAAGGGCAGCCAGGAAGACAATCATGTTATAGCCGAATTCCTTCCACACATCCGTTAGAATGATCGTTGGTCGGAACCAGCTGTTATCGCCAAGGAAGAAATATGGCCCAAGTCCGAATGTCCCGAGTACCCGGTTCACCAGTCCTCCGGTGGATAACAGATCAATCAGAATTCCGCCCAGGATGACCCAAGACAAGAAGTGAGGCAGATACACCAAGGTTTGAATCGTTCGCTGGATCGCCATCTTGCGAACCTCATTGAGCAGAATCGCGAACACAAACGGGACAAACAAGTTAAAAATGAGTTTTAGCACAGCAATGATCAATGTATTCCAAATGACTTGCAGGCTGTCCTCACGTTCAAATAAATATCTAAAATTATCAAGCCCGACCCACTCCGAGCCGCTGATGCCGAGCCATGGTTTGTAGTTCTGAAATGCCATAACAATTCCGCCCATAGGCACATAACTGAATATAATCAGAAAGATGATGGCTGGCAGCAGCATTACGTGAAATGGCCAAGTTCGTTTCAAAGTTCTCATGATTGCTCCCCCTGTAATTCTTCCTACTCAAGGCTTCCTGAGTGGCTTATACTGCGATTATATCAACCGTTTGCATAGGTCAAACAGCACATAAAAGCAATATAAATGGCACAAAAGCAACCACTTTGGACTAGCTGCATTTACAGCCATTCCTCCCTCTTGGGCTAGCACCCCTATCAAGCAAATCAAGCTCTCCTAACGACAAAAAAGCGCGCAGACCTGGCTGGTCTGCACGCTCCTTGTATTCTTATTTTTTCACACTGTCATACCACTCGTTGACCTCTTGTGTGATTTGGTCACCGCCACCCGATTTCCACGTTTGTACAAATGTATCGAACGCATCTACAGGATTTTTGCCATAAATAATTTCGTTGAATGCTTGATTCTCGATTTTGTTCAAATAGTCGAGCTTGGATTTCATCGTCGCTGTTGTAGGACCTGTAAACATGTTTTTGTACGAGATCTCTTCCTGACTGAGCAATACTTTTGCAGCAGCAGGGGTTTCTGGCCCATAGTTGACCGCCACGTCCTTCTCAAGCTTCGTCTCAGGCTCTTTGCCATCAGCCAGGTTCAGCAGTGCTTTCATCTGGGCATCCGGAATACGGGCACCATCACGCACAAGCAGATAACGGACAACGTTCACATATCCGCCCTCAATTTGATCAATCGGCAATTGTTTGCCGTCTGCATCCAATTGATAGTCATACTTTTCAAACAGACCGTTATCATACGGGCTTCCTGGTGCAGGATCCGCATAGTTGTCGAACAGGTAGTTCTCATAAGTAAAGAACGCTTCAGGATGCTCCATGTCTTTCTTGATCAGGATAACACCATTAACAAACTGTGTACCGTGACGCATGGCTTTACCTTCAGGTCCTACTGGAATTTCGATCGGCTTCCAAACGGCACTTGGCACATTTTTCACCGTATCCAGCAGCGGCCATCCGCTCATCCAGTAAGGGCCTGGAATAATGCCGGCCGTACCCGCCACGGCAGGCTCTGCCGTTTTGTTCTCATCCCACAAAGCTGCTTCCTGCGGAATGTAACCTTTTTTGAGCCACTCGCTCAATTTGGTCAAACCTTGCTTCATGCCAGGGTTGATGGAGCCATACTCCAGCTTGCCATCTGCACCCAGATTCCATTGGAATGGCAGCGTACCGTATGCACCGAAGATCCAGGATGGATCACCCATCCAGGTGTTCATGGATGTTTTGAAACCGATACTCAGTGGAGTGACCTTGTCTGGAGCCAATCCATCCGGGTTATTATTTTTGAACGCTTCCATTACGGCTTCCAGTTCGTCAATCGTTTTTGGCGCTTTCATGTTCAGCTTGTCCAGCCAGTCCTGACGGATCCAGAGCAGGTAGTCATTGTTGTAGGCATAGTCGAGTACTGGTATACCCATTCTTTTGCCATCACGGGTGTACTGGTTCCATACGTTCGGATCCTGCTCCATTGCTTTCTTCCAATTATCCGATGCGTATTTATCGAAAAGTGGACCGACTTCCTGATACATGCCGGAATCAATCAAATCCTGAGCCAGCAGGTTATCTCCTACCGTTACCACGTCAGGCATCTCTTGACCGGAAGACATGGCCAGACGAAGTTTTGTCGCGAATGCGTTGTTCGTATCTGTCACAGACCACAAGGATTTGATTTCAATTCCAAATTTGTCTTTGGCCCATTTGGTTGCCACGTTATTTTCCATCGATTCGCCATTTTTGAATTTCAGCTCAGGGTCAATTCCCCATGCTGTTGTAATCGTTACTGCCGGATCATATTTTTCTTTGTATTCGTTTTCAACGGCTGGCGTGCTGGAACCCGCACTCTCACCGCCACTGCCTCCACCGCATGCAGCAAGAATGACAGCCAAACACGTTGTCGTAGCCAGGAGCGGCAGCCATCTCTTTTTTGTAGATTTCGCTCTCATTGTTGTTCCCCCTCAATCAATCGTTTTGGTTACCCTTTCATTATAGGCCTGCCAGGCCTTTCAGCCTATGTCACGAAAACAAGATTTCTGCACCTTTGACAACCTATATATTGGAATGGAGGATGAAATTATGCCTGGTCACGGAATTCATTCGGCGTCATGCCGTAATGCTTTTTGAACATTTTGCTGAAATATTGCGGATTTTGATATCCAAGTTCACTCGTAATTTCGTAAATCTTCTTGTTGCTGTACTTCAGCAGATACAGCGCACGTTCCATGCGCATGCGAATCATGTAGTCCCCAAGTCCTTCTCCCGTTTCGGCTTTGTAAATCTTCGACAGATACACGGGATGCAGGTATACCTTGTCGGCAATCATCTTCACGGACAGATCCTGTCCGGTATCTCTGGTAACCATCTCCTGAACCTGCTTGATGACATGCCTGCGGCTCTGGGTTCCCGCCTGATCGGATAACTCTTCCTGAAGCTTCGCAAGCATTTCCGTAGCCCAGCGTCGCAACCGTTCGGGAGATTGGATCAACTGATGTGCCAGCAGCAGGTCAAAACCTGCATGATCGATCTCGTGCACCAGGTGACCCTGCTTGTGGGCGATATACATGAACGCATTGGTCACAGACAAATACATCTCATACACGTGTTCTCTGGACAAACACACCCGATCTGCCGCGTCAAATACAGCATTAAGCTTGCTTGCTGCGGCTTCCCACTGCTTCGTTTCGAGTAACTGGGGCAAAACGGGAGGTTTATAGAGTTCTTCCAGCGCGTGCGCTGCATCGTTTTCCATCCGCAGGGATCTATCCTTGTCCATGAAAATAATCTTGTTCTCTTCCGGTCCGGAAAGGACCAGCGATCCCAGACTTCTGCGGTAAGCTGCAGTCATTTCTTTAAACGGAAACGGCGGTGTAACCACCATGGACAGATCTCCCTGCAGGTAACGAATGACATGCTCCCGGAAAGTATTCACCGGTCCGGTCAATGTCTCCTCGCTCCTGGATGCTTCCTCCACCGGTCCCTGATGCTGTAAAAACATGACCAGACATTCATGCGGCCCTCGTCCAAACCAGACTCTGAATTGGTCTCCGAGAACTTCCTCTGCGATGTTGCCTACCGCAAAGTCCATCAGGTCGAGTGATTGCTGATCCATGGAAGAAAATCGGCCTGTAAGACGAATAAGGAGCATAACCACCGGTTCTTCGGGTTCAAGTCCAATCTCATATTGCTGCAGCTGTTCGCGAAGGGCACGCGTTGTAATTTCACGGCCAAGCAGCAGATCATGCATCAGATTCTCACGCAAAATTTTATAATCCGATTTCCGGCTGTACAGGAGCCTATGATATTTATCAAACTCATCCCACTCCCCGCGGAGAGACGTAATCGCAGCAGAGACCGAAGCCATAAATTCTTCATCATTCACGGGTTTCAGAATATAATCGGATGCCTGCAGCTGAATTGCCTTTTTGGCATAATCAAAATCACTATGCCCTGTCAGCAGAATACAGCGGATATGAGACCATCTGCTGCTCACCTCTTCAATCAGGTCCAATCCGCTCATACCGGGCATACGAATATCGGTAACGACGATATCGACCGCATTTTCCTCCATGATCTCCAGCGCTTCCTTGCCGGACGCTGCACGAAGCACCGTCGTTACTCCGAGCTCTCCCCACGGAATGGTCATTTCCAGACTCTCCGTTACATACGTTTCGTCATCCACCAGCAGTATATCAATCAACGTTCGTCACTCCCTGTCTGCTACATTTGCAATATATATTTACTCTCAAAAAGCAATCAATGGTCGTCAATCACTCTGCATCGGCACTTCTTCCTCGTCTGTTTCATCTTCTGCTGGCCATGACAAGGCTACACAGAGACCCCCCAGTGGGGATTCGGTTATGTGAATGCCTGCCTGTTCTCCATACCGCAGCTGCAATCGTTGATTCACATTCCACAGACCACAACCCATATCCTGATCCATCGTGCCCGTGAGCTTGTCCAGCAGCTTATCCCGCTCCTCACTGGTCATGCCCTGTCCGTCATCTTCGACCTTTAGAATCATGACACCATTCTGTTTTTCTCCGGATACCCTGATCTCTCCAGCATCTGCATCGGCTTCAATGCCGTGAATGACCGCATTTTCAACCAAAGGCTGCACGATAAGAGGTGGAACCTCCTGTCTCATCATGCTGTCTGGCAGATCAATGCGGTAACGAATCCGATCCATGCGCATCTGCTGGATTTCGAGGTAACAGTTCACAAATTCGATTTCCTCGTTCAGCGGCACAACGTCACGTTCCTGTCTGGTTGTATAGCGATAGTATCTGGATAGATTGTGTGACATGGCTACCACGGCATCCACACGTTTCAATTTCGCCATACTCGTGATAAAAGAGAAGCAGTTATAGAAGAAGTGCGGGTTAATCTGGGATTGCAATTGCTTCAATCGGGCTTCACGTACGTGAATCTGTTCCAGATACACATGCTCAAACAGCTGTTGAATCTGTTCCACCATGGAGTTGAATCGCTCGGACAAAAAGCTGAATTCATTCCGGCCCTTGGGCTTAATTCGTACCGAATAATCTTCCTGCTTCAATCGCTGGAATCCGCGAATAAGCTGCTTCACAGGTACCTGTACCTGAACGTACAACAGATAAGCGGCCAGGAAACTCATGCCGAGCAAACATATCATTGAAGAATAAAAAAGCACATTCGATTGATGAATGGGTTTCAATATATCGGATAACGGCATATAATCCACCAGATACCAGCCTGTCGTGCTGGATTTGACCGTATTCACCATGTAAGGTTCGTTGTCGATCACTACAGTACGATTGTCCACATCCTGAAGGGTATGAATCGCCAGCTGGTCCATCAGCCGATTGGTCAGCTCACGATCCGAGGTTCGGTTATAGATGACACCGGATTCCTCTCGATAATAGAAGGGATCATGTCTTCCATCATCCTTGAACTTGTCCAGCATATCCCGAATGTTATCGCTGTCAAATTCCAGCTTGATAATGGTCTCTGCATTCACCGCGGGGTCCTTAATCCCATAGGGAGAAGCGGTAATCCAGCTGAACATGAATTTCTCATCTTTCCCGTCCACAATCTTGCGGACATCCCAACCCGAAACCATACTTTCCCTGAGTGCCTGCTTGTCATAAAAACGGGCATCCCGTTCGGAGACAACCCTGCCCATGGAAGGGGAATATAAATATAATTTCGTTGTCCAGTTCGACGAACTTTCCTGAATACTCAGCTTGTTCTGGATCCGCTTGACCAGATTGATTGCATCGAGGTCAAAATACCGACTATCGGTATAAATCCGGCGGAAGCTCGCAATATCCGGATCATGGATGAGAAGATTAGGCCAGGACGATAACAGTTCAATGTGCGTATTCACCTGATTTTGAAAAAACTCAAGCTGGTTGCTATTGGAACGATTCAATTCATCCCTGAGTACGGCCGTCGTTTTGTGATTTGAGTACCAGTAAAGCAATACAACGGGGATCAGCATAATCAGGATCAAGATCACCATTTTGGAAAACAGATTGGTCCGGTATGACATTATTCATCTCACCTTGTCTAAATTTGTCGTGACATTAATTGTAATGATGTAAGCGGTAAAAACAATCACTTTTTTTATCCACGCAGTTCTCCGCCCTTGCCCATTCACCAGACTCAATCAAACCGGCTCATTTATAGCGTAAGCGTTACCATATTGAGGATAAAGGTCACAAAACCAATATTTCTGCACTAAATGCAACTTCCACAACACAAAAAAGCCAGCCTATTGGCCAGCTCTTCGCGGATAACATCGCTATTGCATGCTTCTTGAAATTGGTTTCTATATGTATGTGTTCCTTGCTGAAACTTATGGTATGGCATAATCGAATACAATGTTCTGACCTTCTACCTCTACATCCAGCACAATATCCCTAAGCTTTCCCCTTACTTGAAGCGGTGACTGTGCAGAACCTGAAAATGCAAGTTTGCCGGTGAACGTGCCATGAGGCATGATTTCGAGATGAACCGGCTGGAGTTCAACGGACTTCAGAGCTTCGTATAAAGGATCATCCTGCTGTCTGTAACTTCTCGCCAAGTCGGGCAAAAGCACAGCTGCGACGGGCTGCCTGCTATAATTTTTAAGTGTGAGATCACAGCTTACTCTTGTATTTCCATCCAGAGCCACTTCGTACATGCAGGAGCTATCATTCTGAAGATATGATACACCATGGATACCAGTGGAACCCCATTTGGCGACATACATCACCTTATCTGTGATGTAGGAATAACTTAAAATAATGACCACGACGATCAGCCAGAGCTGTCTTGCCAGCCGAGGATACGAAGACTTTACTTCCTTGCGGGTTAGATAAAAACTGCATCCTAATAAACCTAGTCCTATAAATAGCGTAATATGTACACCGCTCATGTACGCCGTGGTATAGGGGGATAACCCTATTTTGGATAACATCCGATCTCCCACCGAGTAACCCAGGTGGTGATTAAACGTAAAAATGATCGCAAAAAGCAGCAAAATCGCAGAGAACGCTAATTTCGTCCTCGACACAGGAACACCCCCTATTTAGCCACCTGATTATATCATAATTTTCCTAATTATGGTGTACAATCCATATCAAAAAAAATAAATCAAGGCGTCTTCGACTATTGCCGAAAACACCTTGATCAGAGGAAGTATCGTTACTTGGCCAGGAATGCGTCAAGCTGTTCCTGTTTGGCTGCAATGATTTTATCGATACCTGCGGCCTTCAGCTTCTCCAGATACTTGGGAATCATTTCGTTTGGATCCACTGCTCCGGATGTCATGCCTGGTTTGAACTGTTTGTTCACGTTATTAACCGCTGCTATTTCGTTTTTGACGGACTGGCTGTTGAAGGTAAAACCCAGTGCAGGCGACTTGACTCCCTTGGCATTAAACTCCTTGAACTTCTCCCACTTCTGAGGATCTTCATTATCCCAGAGGAAGTTCAGGAACTGGTTACCAAGCTGCCATTGGGCACCAGGATTATATGTGCGGCTGTTCGCATCCACGCCTTCAGGCAGCGTGATAATATTGTCCTGACCATCCTTTTTTACATAATGCTTGCCTTCGATTCCGAAATTCAACAGATTATTGATTTCCTTGTCCGAGTGGAGCAAGTTGATGACCTGCATCGCTTTTTCCGGCTGCTCGGAAGAACGTGAGATGGCCAGCATGGCACCAGAAGCATCACCGGTTGTGATCGTCGGCTCTGTCATTTCAATCTGAGTCAACGGGTATCCGACGTACCCTTCTTCTTCCTTGTCCTTCCCCGGTTTCATGCCGTCCGTCCACATAAACGCCTTGCCTGCCTTCGCCTGATCTTTCGGGAAGACGTTGGAAGTTGCCGCATCGCTATTGATGTATCCCGCTTGATACCATTTGCGTGCCAGTGCTGCGGCCTCCTTGAATTCAGGTGTTTCCACTTCGTTCAGCACGGTTGTAGTGCCAGCTGTCTTGGAGATGACTCCAGGTACGGATGCATCACCAAGATAATCCCAATCCAGATTCTCCAGCAGTCCGTTACCATTGGTGTTCGACATATAGAATGGAGTAACGGCTGGTTCGTTTTCCTTGATTGTTTTCAGCAGAGGCTCCAGATCGGTCCACGTTTTTACCGTGGTCAGGTCGAGTTTGTATTTATCCGCGAGATCCTGACGCACCAGAACACCACGTGTAGCTGCCAATTCCTTGTTTGTCGGAACGCCGTAGTTCACACCATCAACCTGGGAACCTTCTAGGAAAGCAGGGTCCAGATTTTTTTTGATATCCTGCCCATATTGATCAAGTAGGTCATTTAGGGGCAGGAACGCACCTTTGGCCACGTTGACGGTATAGTTCTGCCATGCCGCCGTGAAAATAATATCCGATTTTTCTCCGGAAGAAATCATCAGATTGAGCTTGTTATCCCACTGTCCCCAGTCGATTGCGTTAATCTTGAGCGTAGCTCCGATCTTGGGCTCCATTTTTTTATTAATCTCGGCTTCCACCAGTGCCACGTCTTTCTGTGGTGTCCCCGGGTAGTACAACGTTACCTCATATGGTTTGGCTGCATTTTCCCCTGAACCTCCGTTTTCTGCCCCTTGCGTTGTTCCGCCTTGGTCTGATGAACATCCGGCAAGCACCAGGCTGAATGCCATCACGGCTGCCGTAAGTCGCGTCCATACCTTCATTGATTTGATCAACTGAACCCCTCCCAATAATGTTGAACTTTTGCGCACACGATTTCCCCAATTCGCATGTAACCCGGATCTAACTCAGATCCTTCACTGCATTGTATATATGCCCTTTCATTCTATCTTGGGATCATCCACTACCCCGCTGACCGGGACGGAGTTATCCCTTCACAGCACCCACCGTCAGACCTTTAATGAAGTACCTTTGGAAGAACGGATAGGCCAGCACAATCGGACCGATGCCCACGACAGCCATCGCCATTTGCAGCGTTTTGTTAGGCAGATTCAACAATCCGCCCTGTGATGAAATCTGTGAAGAAACATTGGAGTTGGATGTTAAATATTGAATATCGAGCAGTGTTCGGTACATGAGGTACTGAAGGCTGATCGTCCGGTTATCAGAGATAAAAATCATACTGAGGTACCAGTCATTCCAGTAGTTCAGTGTGCTGAACAGTGCCACGGTGGCCATAACCGGTAAGGAGAGCGGCAGTACGATACGCGTAAACGTTCGGAGCTCACCTGCTCCATCAATCCGTGCCGATTCAAGAATGGATACCGGAATGGAATTGGCGAAGAATGTCCGCATCACCAGAACGAAGAACGGTGATAACAATAACGGCAATATCAAGGCCAGAATGGAATTTTTCAGATCCAGGACATTGACGTATACGAGATACCAGGGAACGAGCCCCCCGTTGAACAACATTGTGAAGAAAATAAAGAAGGCAAACCATCCGCGGTAAGGCAAATCCCTTCTGGAAAGCGGGTAGGCATATAGTGCAGTCAACGCCACGCTGGTAATGGTACCTACCACTGTCACGATGATGGAAATGCCGTAGGAATGGATAATCTGATCCATATCCTTGAACAGAAACTCATAAGCCGTCAGGCTAAACTTCTCGGGGATCAGCTTGTATCCGTTCGCAATGACGGTTGTCTCGTCCGAGAAGGAAATGGCGAAGACAAGCAAAATCGGAACGATGCAGGCTATGGCATAGAAGATGAACATCGCGTGTATAACGGACGCGGAACGCCGCGATACAGCAAGTGGGTCACGTGATTTCACAGCAGACTTGCCTCCTCTCTAAAATAATGCATTATCTTTATCCATTCTTCGGACGATCGTATTGGATACAAGCACAAGTACAAATCCGACAACAGCCTGATACAGTCCAGCCGCAGAAGACATCCCAATGTCGCCGCCAATGAGGAATGTGCGATAGACATAGGTATCCAGTACGTTCGTTACAGGGAACAATGCCCCCGATTCCAATGGAACCTGATAGAACAGACTAAAGTCCGCATAGAAGATTCGGCCGATCTGCAGCAAGGTCATGATGACAATGAGCGGAACGAGAAACGGAACCGTGATAAACCGGATCTGATGCCACTTGCTTGCTCCGTCCAGCACGGCGGCTTCGTAGTACTCCTCATCAATGCCTACGACTGCTGCGAGATAAATGACGGCATAGTATCCGATGTTTTTCCAGGTATTCACAATTGGCAAAATGTACGGCCAATACTTCGGCTCCGAGTACCAGTCAATGGGCTGCCCGCCAAAGAGCTGCAGGATCGTCGAGTTCATAAAACCTGAATCCTTGCCGAGAAACGCCAGAACCAGATAGCTAACCACGATCATGGATAAAAAGTAAGGCAGGAGCATCAAGGATTGATACAGTTTCGACATCGCTTTGTTCTTTACTTCATTGAGCAGGATCGCAAGCCCTACCCCCACAAACAGATTGAGCGCAATAAATACCGTGTTATACGCAAGTGTGTTGCGGGTGATCTCCCAAGCATCACTCGTTGAGAACAGGTACTTGAAGTTATCCCAACCGCTCCAGGGACTGCCCCAAATTCCGTCGGCGTAATTCACATTTTTGAAGGCAATGAGGACGCCGAACATCGGCATATAGTTGTTCACCAGCAGAAACAGAATCCCTGGCAAAAACATGAGATACAAGACCTTGAACTTACCAAGATTGTACAAAACAGACTTTCGCTTGCGGACTGATCTATCCGGTATATCCGCTACCCGTATACCCTTACCCGCCTGGGGTTGTGTCTTCATAACCTCTTCTCCCTCACTCCTCTTGATTTCCTTCCTCAGGATGAAGCACCGCTGTGTATCCTGTGGTTCAAGTATAACCGCGGGGAGCTCTGGCCCAATATCGGCTGTGGTGACCTTTTCACTTATCAAATGATGACATTTGCATGATACCAGATAAAATAAAAACAAAATAAAAGACGCAGCATGCTGCGTCAACGCTAGACCGTTCTGGACTGTTTACGAAACTCCTGCGGCGTAATGCCCGTGCACTTTTTAAACATTTTCGTGAAATGGGAGTAGTTATAATAGCCCACTTTGCCGGCAATATCCGTGACCTTTACGGTGGATTCAGATAACAAGGTTTTGGCTTTGTCTACCCGCCGCTGCAATATAAATTCAGAGAGAGACATTCCCTTCTCCTTCCGAAACAGCCGGGACAGATATGCTGGATTGAAGCCGGCAAACGACGCCAGTTCCTCACGCATCAGATCTTCGCCAATATGATTCTCGATATAAATGCATAGTTGGTCCACAATCGTCATCGGACTGTGATCATCCGGATACAGGATCGGAATGGCACGGTCAATCAGATCCATGGACCAAAGTTTTAATTGCGGCAAGGAGCGTGTAACCATACTTTCTTCAGGCTCACGCTCACCAGGGTACAGACTACGTACGGATACATTTTTCTGATGAAGCAGGGGATAAACCACATGCAGCATGGCATGATAGAACAGGCGCAGAATCTCTGGAGATAACTGTTCCTGCGCAGCCAGCAGCTCGAATATTTCTTCCACGCGTTCCCGAAGATCATCCACTTTGCCGGTTTCAAACAAAATCGACAACTCCGAAAACCAGGGGATTGGCAGAAATCGGTCCTCCGGTTTCTTTCCCTGCTCATCATAAACGAATACTCCCTCAAGCTCTCTGATATTGCGTCGCTCCATATCCATCAGTTCATTCAGCAAACCCTGCAATTCGGTTACGGCCACGGGTGCACCTACGTAACAGGACAAGCGGCAGTAGAAATACGTCCCACATTCCCGAATATACAGCTGACAATTCTGTGCCACCTGGCTAGCAACAGGTACAACTCCATCCTGTTCATACGCAAGTACGATATTCAGACCGCTATGGTCCTGAAATACTTCTCCTGGCCGATCCCCAAGGATCATCTCCCTCGCTGCATTCCGAAGAGCATATTCCAGCACCTCCTCATCACGCAGATCGAATTCCCTTACCCACTCCTCTACCGATATGACAATCGGCAGAATACGGGCATGCGGGTCGATCTCCGCACCATAGACCTCGGCCAGCTCCTTCAGCCGTGGCTTGGTTAGAGTGACGCGCTGGGAGATGGCATCTTTCCAGAATCGCTCCGTCAACAGTGGTTTATGGGTTTGCCAGCGCTTGTATACCGACTCATATATTTCATTGGTACGCGAACGCTGCTCTCCGGCCTTGAGTTTATCCACGGCCTGCGTAACCACCTTAAGAAGTTGATCAGCCTGGGCAGGTTTTAGCACATAATCGAAGCTGTTTAACTTGAGCGCTGTCTGAGCATAGTCAAACAGGGCATGACCTGTCAGAAATATCGTCAGGATGCCCGGAGCATGCTTCAATACCCAGCTCTGCAGATCCAGACCCGTCTCTCCCGGCATTTCAATATCAGAGATCATGATCGAGATGGACTGGCTCTGAAGCACCATTCGTGCCTCTTCGGCATCACCCGCACTAAATACCCGATCAATGCCGGCCAAACGCCAATCAATCCCTTCTACCATGGCCTGAAGAGCATAAACCTCATCGTCAACGATTAATAGATTTCGCATCAGTTCAAGCTCCCCCTTCTTCCTCTTCCGTTTGGGCGGGCAGATACAGGATCACTGCCGCTCCACCAGCATTCAGGTTTTGGAATTCTAATTTGGCTGATTCATCGTATTTCACTAGCAAACGGTGAGCAACGTTCCAGATCCCGATGTGCTGTCCACTTGGGTCTTCCGCATACTTCCCTCGCTGGAGACGCGCAAGCATGTCTTGTTCGAAGCCGACACCGTTATCCTCTACTGTAACCCTTAGTGTAGTGTTGTGCTGTATAGCTTCAACCTCAGATTGTGGACTGGATAACGTTTTCGTTAAGTTGGCTGAGATGCGTATGACAAATGGTTCCGTACGCCGCCTAAATCCATGAATAATTGCATTTTCCACAAAAGGCTGGAGGGTTAAAGGCGGCAGTACAAAATGACCAAGACCTTCATCCACGTCAAGAGAAAAATCCAATTTGTTCGGGAACCTGAGCTTTTGAATCTCCAGATAGTGACGAATGTGCTCGAGTTCTTCATCCAGCCGGATAACGCGTTTGCCTGCCCGGAGACTAAACCGGAAATAATCGGCCAGATGTCCGGCCATCTGCTGGACCAGTTCATGTTTTTGCAGTGAAGCCAGGCTATGAATAATATTCAGGGAATTCAGGTAAAAGTGAGGGTTAATCTGCATCTGAAGCTGCTTGAATTCGGCCTCTCTGGTACGCAGCTGTTCTTCATAGACGTCGATTTTCAGATGCTGAATCTGGCTGGTCATCTGATTGAAGCTGTGAGTGACGAACTCTAATTCCGATGAAGTCGGCGGATCAAGCCTCACGTCGAGTTCTCCACGACTGACTCGTCTCATCCCTTTGATTAAAGTATTCATAGGTCGAAACAGCAACTGACGCAGGAAAATTAGGGCCGTGATCAAAATGACCGCTGCACCAATAGGCAGCAGGCGAATAATCTGCTGAAAGAACGGCAGGTTGCGCAGCATATCCTCTTCCGGCAACAAGACAATATAGTTCATGTCGGACATCGCCGAAGGCAAGCCGAGCATCAGGTACTGCCGTTCATCCCCCTTGGATGTAACCTCTGATATGACCTGGTAAGGATTCTCCAAACCGGAGAGATGTGCTGCAGCCAGCTTAATTTGCTCCGAGCTGAGGGCTGAACCGGACAGCGCTCCCCCATTGCTATCCACGATAACGGCACCTCCCCGTTCACCGGATTCAGTGAATTGTTCGGGGTGGTTCAGTGCATTCATATCCACAAGCGCACCAGCGTAGAACTGCTGATTAATTCGGACCGTTTTGACCAGTGCATTCCATCCACCACCGCGAACAATGCTCCATTCTGGCCGCTGAATCTCATCATTCAATTGCGTCATCTGTACAGGCATGCTCTCCCGGACGAGTGACATTTTGATGTCATAACTGCCCGAAGTCGCCAGCAGCAGATCATCATTTACCGCATCATACAGAAAGAAAGAATCAATCAGATTGTAAAATCCGATATCGGTCATGAATTTGTTCATGATCCGCTGTTTCGCAATGATATAGTCCCCGCTGCCGTATTTCAGGAAAAAAAGCGAAATGATATCCGGGTCCCGCTCGCCCAGACTGTATAGGTACCGATTGGTCTCCTGCAGCACTCGCTCATTCTGCTCCACACTCTTCGCCAGATGATTCATGTTGGTTAGGGATACTTTGTCCCTGACGACTCGAATTGCATAGACATTGTTGTAATACAACAGCAGAAACAGCGGCAGCATGATCAGCGTTAAGCCAACCATGAATTTGAAGCGCAGTGAACGGATAAAGTTCATGGATTCCCGCCCTCTTATTCTATGTTTTATATGACCAATCACTCTGTAAACGTTATCAAAAACAAACAACCTACTATTCTGTTTCTAATCCGACCTGCCGTTAAATTTCCATATTTCTTCCTTAACGGCGGCATGTTCATTGTAATCATGCTTATTACGTGCTGTATATATGATAAAGTGACCTTTCTCTGTCAGCTCTGGTGACCTGATCACGTCGTTCATTCGATATGTACCGTCTAATCAATTCTCCATTTGCAAAAAAATTCCTGCTGGTTGTCATACTCACACGTTCTACACAAAAAATAAAGCCTTCTAGCCCTCCTCTTCTCCATGAACGCCCGGTCCTGACATGCATACGATATATCACGCCTTAGGACTAAGGTGGAAGGAGGTATGCGGTGTGAATATTCAATTGGTACCGTTACATTATGTATATCTGGCTTTTATCGTGCTCATTGTGGCTGTCATGATACGGCGCCGGGATACGATGATTATCTGTGTTGCCGGGATTATGACGATTGGATTACTGGCAACAGAGACGTTAAGGCGGTGCGGTGTCAGGAATCTTCAATAGTTTTGTATATGCTGCCAAAGAGCTGCTCAGCACGATCTTTATCATCTCGATCATTGTCGCCATGAGCCGGGTACTGATTCGCACAGGTATTAATGAAGTAATGGTTGCTCCACTAACCCGGTTTATTCGTTCTCCGCAGGTGGCCTATTGGGGAATTGGACTTATCATGATGACGGTCTCCCTGTTTTTTTGGCCTTCGCCAGCGGTAGCACTGGTCGGGGCAGTTTTGCTTCCCGTCGCCGTTCGTGTAGGACTTCCCCCCATTGGTGCTGCTATCGCAATGAATCTGTTCGGACATGGTATCGCCCTCTCGGGAGACTATATCATTCAAGGAGCTCCCAAACTGACGGCAGATGCAGCTGGCCTTCCGGTTACTTCCGTCATGACGGCAAGCATACCGCTGGTCCTCGTGATGGGCGCGGTATCCACACTGACGGCCTTTTGGATGTTACGAAATGAGATGAAAAGTGGCGCCCGCACTCAGATGCGTTCTCCTGTCCCAGGTGAACCTCTAATTGGGGCTTCTTCTCCTTCCGAATCCTTGCCGGGGGCCGGGGACGTACCCGTACAACAACGTCAAGCGATACCGATACGATTACAAAAGGCATTCGCCATACTTATTCCATTGTTATTCGCAGTGGATGTGATTCTGATGTTTGTTCTTAAGCTTCAGGGCGGGGACGCTACAGCCTTAATCGGAGGTACCGCCGTACTTATCCTCATCACGGTCACTCTCGCAGCACATCGGCATGAAGGCCCTGAAGAGACAACGAATTATTTAATTGAAGGCTTTCAGTTCGGCTTCAAAGTATTCGGTCCCGTTATCCCTATTGCAGCTTTCTTTTATCTAGGGGACGCAGCCATCACTGAATTGTTTAGTAACCCTCTACCCGATGGATCACATGGTATAGTCAATGATCTTGGTGTTGCTCTTGCGGGGCTGGTTCCCTTGAATGATACGGTAGGTGCGATCACAATGACCTTGATTGGAGCCGTTACAGGAATGGATGGTTCGGGGTTTTCAGGGATATCCCTGGTGGGGTCTATCGCTTCGATGTTTGCCGGCACAGCAGATTCAGCCCCCGTATTAACAGCACTCGGTCAGGTTGCTGCCATCTGGGTTGGCGGTGGTACCTTAATCCCTTGGGCTTTAATTCCAGCTGCTGCCATCTGCGGAGTCAGTCCATTTGAACTGGCGCGTCGCAACCTGAAGCCTGTACTGCTTGGTTTAGTGGTTACGACGATCGTCGCCATCTTCTTACTATAATTAGTGCAAGCTTTTTACGTATTTTGAAAAGAAGTTCGCTGCCTGGCCCAGAGCCATAGCTCGTGCCTGCTCCAATGGGCTAGATGCAGCAGCTCCACATAAGGGTCACCCTGTAACCCCAGCACTGAGGCAAAGGCTGGCTCTGTCTTCAATCCACCCCATTTCAGTCGGCGGATCTCGTCGTGACCTTCTGCACCCCAGAGCTGCAGCAGCTCCCATTCGACTAACATGTGAAGGTAGGCATTTTGTTTATTGACCGGCAACGATTGGGCGTAAATCTCCAATGGCCAATCCTCAATCTGAAAAGAACAAGTCATGTAGGCACTAGGGATATCCATACCTAGCCCCGTTCCGCGTTGACACGAAAAATGCTCCATTCCGCTAAAATGCTGAGTCACTACCATCTCGAACGTGTTCAGATCGCGAACTTCACACAATATATCAAGATCACTGCCAGGAATGTCTATATCAATGGGTACGGTTCCTGCCGGATAAGGGGTATATGCCTCCAAAATGGAGAACAAACCACTCTGAAGAAGCACCCGGTAAGCATCCCGCTGCCGTTCGTTCCCGGATGCCAAATGTGCCAAAACCTCAGCAGTTGTCTTCATGGATTCTGAGGCAGACGATTCATTCCGCCGCTCCTGTAATCACCTGTTTTACACGACCAACTTGCCCACTTGTCAGACGAACCTTGATGCCATGGGGATGCGTGGGTGATTTGGTCAGCAAATCCTTGACGATCCCCCTTGTCAGTTTGCCTGTAGGCTGATCTTGCTTCAGTACGATATCTACTTCCAGACCAGGTTTAATGTTCACTCGTTGTTGTCCGTTCATCATGCAATCCTCTCCTTCCTCTTGCAACGTCAATCCATTCAGCTATGTTAGATCAAAGCTTCATCTATTGTAAATCTTTTGGATTTAAAACAAAAGCCATGCCCGCTGCGTGGAAACGTGCTGCACCCTTATTTCGGTTCTGAATCCGGAGGAGATGATTTGCTCTTCATGTCCCGCAGAGCGGACCGGTAGACCTCATCGGCACTCTTTTCAATTTCATTAGAGGTGGACTCGACTGGTTCCTCTTGGGGTTCAGGTGGTTTGCGAAAATGAAGCAGAGCTTGACGGTACTCACTATCATTTCCTTTTGTTTGAGTTTCCTGCTGCTTGGCTTGGTGGCTCACTTCAATCTTGTTTTCCCGCAATTCCGTTTCCGTCTCTCTTGGTCCAGCCGGTTCCGTATAATCCACCGGGTCTGAAGAATCCAGCAATTGTTCATCTGTCTGCTCGTCCCCCTGCAGAAGGACAGGCTCTCGTTCTGTCTCAGCCGTTTGGGCAGCCCTGGCTTCTGCAGCTCTGCGGGTCGATCTTGAGTTAAAGATCATGAGAAAAATAACCCCTAGTAAAACAATTACGGCCAATATAATCAACATCTGAGCATCCTCCTTGTCATCGCCTGTGGCAACTTATCAATATATTGGTTCCCCAATCTGCGAATTATATTTCATGTTGTTTCGTATAGAGCAGCAAAGTACCGGGAATGCTCCAAACAGGATTGTCAGCAGAAGAACATATTAGGAGGAATGATCCACATGAACTCTCGTGCCATATTGATCAATATCATTGTCATTCTGGTGATTTTGGGGGCAGGTGCCGCAGGCATATACTACTACAACCAATCCACCAGCTACGTCAAGACGGATAATGCGTTAGTCACGGGTCAGCCCATATCCATTGCTTCCACCGTTAGCGGCGAACTCCAAACGTGGAAAGGCAAAGTAGGTACCTCGTACAATCAAGGGGATACGATCGGGACCGTCTCTGCAGGCGGTAAATCAACTCCTATTACCATGCCTGTTGCCGGCACCGTTGTCCAGGCGACCGCAGTGGAGAACTCATTGGTTTCTGCCGGTAATCCACTGGCTAGAGCCTATGATTTTAATAACTTGTATGTGACAGCGAATGTGGAAGAAACCGTCATCGACAAAATCAAAAGTGGACAAATCGTTGACGTATACATCGATGCATTTCCAGATACCACACTAACAGGCAAAGTAGATCAGATTGGGCTTGCTACGGCTTCCTCTTTTTCCCTACTGCCGTCGTCCAATACCAATGCCAATTACACCAAAGTTACGCAGGTTATACCGATTACCATTACGATTGAGGGTTACAAAGGTCTGGGTGTTGTCCCAGGCATGAGCGCCACTGTGCGCGTTCATATATAAGGTCTGCCGATGGATAATCAATTGCCGCTCGGAAGAACCATTGCCGTCCTGCTGCTCGGCGCCTTTATCGCCATTCTGAATCAGACTCTGCTTAATGTGGCGATCCCCCATCTGATGAATGATTTCAACGTCTCGGCTACAACAGTGCAATGGCTATCCACTGCCTATTTGCTCGTGAATGGGGTTCTCATCCCCATAACAGCCTATCTGATTGAGTCATTCGGGACCCGTAAACTGTTCACCACAGCGATGCTGCTGTTCACCGTTGGCTCTGCCATCTGCGCAATCAGTCCGGGATTTACAGTCATGCTGATTGGGCGTATTGTACAGGCCAGTGGTGCCGGCATTATCATGCCGCTGGTCATGAACGTATTTTTAACCGTATTTCCACCCGAAAAACGGGGAACAGCGATGGGAACCATGGGGATCGCCATGATGTTTGCTCCAGCTATTGGTCCTACCCTGTCAGGCTGGATCGTGGAGCATTACACTTGGCGCATTCTGTTCTACATGGTTATCCCGCTGGCTTTGCTTGATATCCTGTTTGCTTTTCTCTGGCTGCGAAATGTGTCCAAGCTCAGTTCTCCCAAATTCGATGCGTACGGTGCTCTCTTTTCAACGATCGGATTCGGATTTCTGCTGTATGGATTCAGCTCTGCCGGCGACAAGGGATGGAGCAGTGCAATTGTACTGTTGACCTTGATCATCGGTATTCTGTTCATTACGTTCTTTGTTCTCAGGGAAACGGCAATGAAGCATCCACTGCTGGAGTTTCGTGTGTTTAAATACGATATTTTTACCATCTCCACATTGGTCAGTGCTACCATCAACATGGCCCTTTTCGGGGGGATGCTTCTGTTACCCATCTATCTCCAAAATATAAGAGGATTTTCCCCTCTGCAATCGGGTCTCTTGCTGCTGCCAGGTGCACTTCTGATGGGGGTTATGTCACCCATATCAGGAGCGCTATTCGATCGGATCGGCTCCCGCCCACTAGCCATTGTAGGCTTGCTGATCACGGCATTCTCTACCTTTGAGTTCAGCAAATTGACCGGGGAAACGCCTTATGGTCACATTATGATGCTGTATACTCTTCGGAGCTTTGGCATGTCCATGCTGATGATGTCCGTGCAGACCGAGGGCCTAAACCAGTTACCCCCTCATCTGACCAGTCATGGTACTGCCATGTCCAACACGATAAGGCAGGTAGCTGGCTCGATTGGAACAGCCCTGCTGATTACCGTTATGGCTACACGGTCAGGCATTCATTTGGCTGACTACAGCAATACGGTCACGACAACCAATGTGCCCCTGACTGAACAAGTCGGGCTCCTAGGTTCTCAGATGGCTGCCGTAGCAGGCGTGCCAGCTGAACAGGGTTCTTCACTGGCGTTACAGCAGCTATACGGTATCGCAGTTCAGACCTCGACGATTGAAGGCATTAACGATGCCTTTATTGTTGCCACCTGGATTTCCATTATTGGTTTGCTCCTGTCACTGTTTCTGCGGCGGGCAAGAGCCCGCCCTCGTGCGGTGAAGACAGAACAATAATCTTATTCCGGAAACATAACAAAAGCCGCCGGTCTCTCCTAAGAGAAACCGGCGGCTTTTGTTATTATATTTATGAGCTATTTAAAGGAAACGCCATCCTTCCCTGCTTCTTTTGCCTTCACTGCAAGCAGTTCCGATACGGTGACGAAACGGTATCCCTCTTGCTGAAGCTTGGGAAGAATTGTTTTGAGCGCAGCAACGGTCTGATTCCTTCCATCCACCTTGTCATGAAACAGAACAATATCCCCATTGCGTGCGTTTTTCAGCACCTTGTTCGTAATGACTGCTACCCCAGGTGAAGCCCAGTCCCGTGTGTCCTGATGCCAGGACCATAACACAATGGTATACCCTTTTTGTTTTGCAACATCAATGACCATGTCATTGTAAAATCCTCCGGGTGGTCGGAACAGCAGCGGACGTGGGACACCAGCATCCATAATGGATTGCTCGGCAGCCACCATATCCTGCGTAAACTTGTCCTTAGTGGTGGATTTAACCGCATAAGTGTGTGCATAAGTATGATTGGCCACTTCATGTCCTTCATGCTGCTCCTGCATGACCAGCTCAGGATACTTTTCCGCCCATTTACCCAGTACGAAAAAAGTGCCCTTAGCTTGGTACTGCTTAAGCAAAGCCAGAATCTGCGGGGTCTGTACCGGGTCAGGACCATCATCGAAGGTCAACGCAATGAGCTTGTCATGGGTAGGGACCTCCCAGACAATCTCTCCTCGTTCCTCGTAATATTGACGATTCTTCTGTACCGGCTTCGCATAGGCAGAACTGGTACCTAGCATGAGAATCAGGGTGATCAATCCGATCGTTCGGGCTGCCTTCAGGTTCATGTTTAAGTCCTCTCTTTATCGTCAAACGTAAACTCCCTGTTAGCATTTCCCGAAATGCCGGAACTATTTAACGGAAAATCTGGTCAATCACTGCGATCTCCTCGGCAGACAACGTTACATCCAAGGTTTTCAGATTGTTGATGACCTGCTCCGGTTTCTTCGCCCCTGGAATGAGTGCATCAATCGAAGGCTGAGTCAGGTACCAGGCCAGCACGAGATGTGCAACCTCGGCATTTTTGGATTCAGCAATGCTGCGAAGCTGTTCCACTTTGTCCAGATTGCGAATAAAGTTTTCGCCCGTAAACAGCGGATTTTTGGCCCGGCCATCCTGGAATGTCGTATCCCGATTATATTTACCACCCAGCAATCCGGCTGCCAGCGGAAAGTATGGAACGAAAGAAATTTCATGCTCTGCTGTGTACGGAAGCAGTTCTTTCTCAGCCTCTCGTTTGAACAGATTGTATTCGGATTGCAGCACATCCACATAACCATCCCGATTCGCTTCACGCAGCTGTTCGATGGAGAAGTTGGATACACCGATCGCGCGGATTTTGCCATCGTCTTTCAGTTGTTTTAATGCACCTACTGCTTCATCCTTCGGTGTCTGCTCGTCCGGAAAATGGATGTAAAACAAGTCGATGTAATCCGTCTGAAGACGTTTCAAGGCTTCATCTACAGATGCTTTCAGAAAAGCAGGAGAGTTATCTATCACCACGCTGCCATCCACGAATTTGTGGGCTGCCTTGGTGGCGATAATCGTTTGTTGACGCTGCCCCGTTTCCTTGAGCACCTCTCCAATTAAACGCTCTGAATGTTCAGGCCCATAGATGAAAGCCGTATCCACAAAGTTAATCCCTTGTTTCAGCGCTGTGCGAACCACTTCCTTGCCTGTTTCATCGTTCAGCATATCCGGGTAGATATTATGTCCCCCTACTGCGTTTGCACCCAATCCAATCGGGTTAACGAGCAAATCGGTTTTCCCCAAGCGAGTCTGTTGCTGTGCCATAATTCATCCATCTCCTTTTCCTGAGCGTTGGCTAAATGGTTATCGTAAGTAGTTCTTCCTGCGATGAACCCATTATATCAGAGTCATATTCACATTTAAAATATCGGATTTATCGGATTAGCTATTTTTCAGTACGGTCGCTTCAACATCATTGATAAATCGGCGAAGCTTCGCAGCCACATCTCGATTGATCTCACCATTCTCATACAACTGTTGTACCGTGTTACGCTGCTCTTGAATGGCTACCATTTGCAGTTCAAGCTTCTCCTGATTGAACGGATCTTCGGTCTTCCCCTTATTCCAGCTTCTCAGTCTGGCGATCACCCGCTCATACTTGGCAATCACGGACAGCGCCACAGGCCGATTACCGTCGTTCATATGAGCCCGAATGGCTTTGATAGCCGCTTCCGAAGTACGAAGCTTAACCTGTCGAAACTGATCTGCATTCTCTAACATGAACGGCTGCTCGGGCTTCTCCGAGCGATTCGTAAACAGATGACCGAGCACACGTCCGATCTCACTAATGGAGAACATCATCTGCGTGTTGGTGCGGTTAGCCAGCATCATTTCCTTACGGTCCAGCCAGCTGTTACATTTAAACGCCGCTTCGGATGCAATGACGTTCTCATCCATCATATTTTCAATTTCCTTGCGCTCCGCACGCGTGCCAATCAGGTTAATGGCCGTTTCCTGCTTCATGATGTCCTTGCGTTTGCCCGCCGTCATCTGTCCTGCAGCCTGCCTGATGTATTTCGATAAATCAGAGACTACAGCAAGTGCTGCGGCTTTGTTCTCGTCGGTCATCTCGGACTTGACTGCCCGAATGGCCGCATTAAGCATGATGTCCTGTGCCTTTCGCTCTGTCGTTTGCTGAGAGCCATCAGCAGCCTTTTCATCATTCTTGGCGAGTACTGGAAGAAACACGCTTGCAGCGATTAACGTAAACAGAATAACTCCGGCAGCCAGGAATATGATCAAATCCCGTTCCGGGAAAGGGGACCCGTCCTGAAGCACATACGGGATGGAGAATGCACCCGCAAGGGTTACCGCGCCTCTCACACCCGACAGGGAAATAATGGTCATCTCTTTTAACCTTGGTTTTCCAATCGGGGACTTCTTGCGGAACCACTCGTTCCCCCGCCAGAACAGATAGATCCAGACAAAACGAAGCAATAACAACAATACGGATATTAATCCAACATACCCCAGAACTTGAAAATTGTTAAAGGTTACATTCTTAAAGATTGTATTCAGCACATCCGGAATCTGGACACCCAGAATGACAAACACCAAGCCATTTAAAATAAATAGAATTACGGACCATGTGCTTGCAGAGACAACCTGCATCTTCAACTGAACCGATTCAGTCCGGTCACGTTCAATGGCATGGATAATACCTCCCGCTACAACGGCCAAAATACCTGAAACGCCAATTTCTTCACTCACCAGATAAATAACGAATGGCGTAAGAATCTGCAGCAGCATATGCACGGTGACGTCTTCCATACCCAAACGCCGGATCCATACACCGAGCCGAATGAGCAGAAAGGATAATAGCGCACCTACCAGCAGTCCACCAATGGCAATGATGAGAAAGCTGAATGAAGCCTCCGCCAACGAGAAAACGCCTGTAACCGTTGCTGCGATGGCAAATTTAAACGCGACCAGGCCCGATGCATCATTCATCAAAGCTTCGCCTTCGAGAAGTCTATGTATGCTTTTGGGCAGATGTACACGCCCTGCCATGGCGCCAACGGCAACCGCATCGGTCGGGGACAGGATGGCTGCAAGGGCGAAAGCGGCAGGCAGCGGAATAGTGGGAATCAGCCAGTGAATGGCATAACCAGCCACAACTACGGTAACAAAGACCAAACCGAGTGCCAGCAGCAGAATGGGAGCCCTTAAATTCCACAGTTCATGCCTTGGTGTTCGTTTGCCATCGTTGTATAACAATGGCGCGATAAAGAGCACAAAAAACAGTTCCGGATTCAGTGGCAGATGTACCCCTGCAGGAAGAAGCGCAATGGCTACGCCGAGGACAATCTGAATGAGCGGAACCGGGATGAAAGGTACAAACCGGTTCAGGATGTTCGATAAACCGATGAGTACCAGCAATACAAGTACCGCAATAAACAATTCCATGATGGTAATCCCTTTCCCTAAATGAAGTAATAAACCCAATCGGAGTAGTCTTATTTTAACATATATCCGTTTTTGTTATAAAAATGTTGTCATATTCATTACCCCGATAGCGAAGACAAGTAGCTCAGAGTAACAATTCAGTTTGGATTTGTTTATAAGATGTTACAATATGCTCAGGACAATACCCGTTTGGAAAGGAACATGGTAACTATGGCATTTGGAATTAATCGGCAGGAGTTGTCAGAATGGAAAGACCGTGTATCACGCGGAGAACTTGCTTATCTTACTCATTTTTGGATAGACCCGCGTTTCCCGGGCATTACAAGCGTAACCAAAGTAGGCTGCTCGAATCTGGAACGCCTTGAACAATGGTGTCTGGAACACGGCCTTGATCCACGCTATATCCATCGACGTCAGCCTTTTCCCCATTTTGACCTGCTTGGACAGAAACAAAAAGAAATCCTGATGGAGATTGGCCTAATGGACCACATTCAGCGATTCCACCTGTAATAATCAGCTTATAACATGAAAAACGTCAGCCTTCAACATTCGTCCCAACCCGGGGTCGAACCTTGAAGACTGACGCTTCAATGACATTTAACGATGTGTTTGTTCCAAAACCTTCATTTTTTCGAGCAGCTTCAGTTCAATTTTCTTAAGCATGCCTATCATCTGCTGCTGTTCTTCTTCCGTAAGCGCTTGTAACAGTTCCCATGTCATACGTCCACGGTTTGCAGTCAGGGATTTGGCCAGCTGCTCTCCATCTTCCGTCAGGGATAACCACACAATTCTTCGATCCTCTTCACTGCGTACCCGCTGAATCAACCCTTCACTCTCCAGCTGATTCAAAACAATGGTGGTAGCGCCAGATGATAAGCTGAGCTGCCTCGCCACATCGACAGCCATACAGCGCTGTTCCCTTAAAAGCATGCCCAATATATGACTCTTAGTCGGATTCAGTTTGCAGTTTGTTTCTGTTTTCTGCTGCTGGTCCAATACCTTATTTTTATATCTGAAGAAGGCCTCCAACAATTGATCAATGTTTGCCAATTGAGAGTTTTGCTCCGTATCCAGGCTCATAAACGTTCCTCCTGCCTTTCATCATAACCTTCCTAACATTGTAACATATTTGTACTTTTTTGTTTGTGAAAAATACGCTTGCTCCATGGATCCATTGTTGTTTGTAAAGTTCATGCTTATTTTTGCGATACATGTGACAAGCTACCTCATAGCATGATAAATGATGCATTTTGAGGAGGTAATGGAGCTTGAATATTTATATTGTTTTCGATAGCGAGGGTGGTCATACACAGGCGCTGGCCGAGGCGATTGCAGCCGGGGCAGCCAGTGTACACGGGGCCACCGTTCATCTGCACTCCACCGAAGAAGCAGATGTATACAAACTGGTGGAAATGGACGCCATTATATGGGGATGTCCAGGTCATTTTGGTTCAATCAGCTCCGGTCTGAAAAAATGGATCGACAAGCTGGGTTACCTATGGGCTCAGGGAAAACTCGTGGATAAAGTAGGTGC
The DNA here is from genome assembly GCF_040546835.1 of Paenibacillus sp. PvP094. NCBI lineage: Bacteria > Bacillati > Bacillota > Bacilli > Caryophanales > Paenibacillaceae > Paenibacillus > Paenibacillus sp. PvP094. Next base: position 6,419,375 of record NZ_JBEPOM010000001.1, read on the forward strand.
TGTATTCTGTACGATTGCCACAGAACATGGAGGGCTCGAATCAGCATTACTTCATCTGCTGACCCCGATGCTGCATCAGGGAATGATTATAACCGGGCTGCCAGGAAACTTTGCTGACAACGCTTTATATGGTTCTTATTATGGCGTTGGAGTTACCTGCCCAGTGGATAGTGATGTTCTGTTAAGCGATCAAGGAATTGCTCTTGGCAAAGCGCTTGGAGAACGTGTCGCCCGAATCACCAATCGTCTGATCACCTAGACCGTGTTCCATTCGGGGGATGTATCTTACCTTTTTGTTCTCAAGCCTGCCCTCCCTTCAAGAAGCGGGAAAACAGCGCAGGCTTGAGTCCACCTTCTAAGCAAAGTCACAACTGCCTATTGCAAAATTGAAGCGTGTTTGTTTATAATAACTAGTATCTTAAAGTTACTTTTAGTTACTTAATAATTTTTATAAATTTGTTATCAGAAAGTAATATAATAACATAGCAAGGGAATTTTATATATGAATGACAATAATCCGTTACAAGTAGACGTCTGTATTGTTGGAGCCGGACCAGGCGGTGCCCTCCTGTCTTACTTGTTGAACCGCCAAGGAATATCAACAGCACTAATTGAGCGTCAACCTCATCTGCACAAGTCATTTCGCGGTGAACTGCTTAACCAGGACGGTGAAGCTGTGCTTAGCAAGCATGGACTCTATTCGGGCGTAGCACAGCTTGGAGCCATGCCTTTGGAGCAGATTCAATACTGGGAGAACGGACAGATTATCCACACGGTTTACCCTGGTGAGGGAGAATCGCATGTGGGCATCCACGTACCACAGGATCACCTGCTGGATTATATTGTTTCACAATCACAGGCCCTGCCGCACAATCACGAGACGGTACTATTTAATACGCTGATGACCGGACTGCTTAGAGATAAGACAGGAAAAACAGTAGGCATCAATGTTCGGCAAAATGGTGTTCCCGCTTCTATAGAAGCAGCCATTATTGTCGGAGCGGACGGGAGATATTCTGCTGTACGAAAATACGCTGGCCTCACCCCGGATATACGCAAGCATGGTTATGATCTGTTATGGGCCCGAATTCCCGCGCCTGTAGGCTGGGAACCAGCCGTTCGTATGGCGAGCATGAACGGTCAGCAGCTGGCGCTGTTCTCCCAATACGGCGGGTATGTACAGATTGGCTGGAATATTCCACAGGGTTCCTTCTCCAGGCTGCGTGAGCAGCCCTTTGCCCCTTTTGTGGAGAAACTCGTTGAAGCTTTCCCGTGTCTCGCGGAATCGGTTGCTGCACATATTCAGACCTGGAGCGATTTTGTACTGTTATCCGTAGAGAGCAGTTATAGCGAGTCATGGACTCAGGACAATGTGGTTCTGCTCGGTGATGCGGCACATACCATGACGCCTACAGGAGCCTTTGGGCTCAATGCAGCGCTAGAAGATGCCGATGTACTTGCCGAAATTATCATTCAGATGGCCTCTGATCAATTTCAATCGATGGACCTATTGAAGCAGCTTCAGGTGATTCGCAGCAGCAAAGTGAAACAACAGCTTGCTCGTCAGGTGGAGATGGAATCCTCTTTTCAACAGCGTTACGAATCCATGCGCTACCAACCGCTCGAAATCGATAACATTTAATTCATATCAAACATGCCGATGGCTTCTGTTCAGAGGCCATCGGCATGTTTTGCTTCATTTTGCAATTATATTTCGCGACCGTTCATTGCACTTACCCGAAGCTCATTCAGGGGCAGCGACCTCATCTCTGGATGGCGCAAATACACCGTTCGGCTCTCCCCTGGAAGCAAGTCGAAATAGTTGTCACTGAATCGCACACGTCCCAGCGGAAGCTCCAGTTTAACCAATCTTGCGATGGCACCGCTGGCTGTAACGGTAACAGACTGCTCCTCCTCATTGACATGTACACTCAGCTGGGACAACGGCAGCGCGATAACCTTCGGATCACGCAGGAAATATCGGTTAAGCGGGGCAGCAAATCCTTCCGATACGAGTTCAATCATGACTTCTTCGGCACGTCTGCCCTGCAGAACTGCTGCTTCACTTAATACTCCAACCTTTGAAGAAGATTGGGGTTCAACCTCCACCTGCAGTGTATCCGAATATACTTTCTCACCATTCAGCTGATATACATTAATCCGGAGATGTCCATGTAACCCCTCAAGTTTATCGTTCACGACCCACAATGCAAGCGGATCGCCTGGCTCATGCTCCAGTGACAGTAGGATCGGATGGAAGAAGGTCTTCCCATAATAAAAGGATGCCTTGGGCAGCAGCTCATAATCAATCATGGACCAGCTCGTTCCCGGCCAGCTATCGTTCAGCTGCCACACAAGCGCGCCACTATTCCGGTGATTGATCCTCCGGAAATGTTCGATTCCGTACCGTAAGCCTTCTGCTTGAGTCAGCATCGAATAATTCATGTATTCTTCAATCGTTTGTGGAATGCCCGTGTAGCCTTCCATCAGAAGAATGCCCTTTTGGTGATTGGTATCCTTGTTGCGATAGGCCATCTCCGGACTTCCCCAGTAGAACTGCCCTTCAGGCATATTTTTCTCCAGCGTATAACGGTTGGCCGAAGCATGCATGCCGAATTCACTGCTGAACAAGGCATAATCCTTTTTAAAATTTTTAAATGTTACGCCCTCAATGCTGTAGTCGAGCAGCGGCGGTTCACCGTGTTTTCTTGGATAAACGGAACCATGCCAAACCTGCCAGTTGTGACGGTCGCCAACATCCGGATCATTGGCATCATTGCCATCCTTGTCTCCAAACGGTGAAGAGGGCCAATATGGACGGGACGGATCCAGACGTTCCAGAGCCTCAGGAATCAGCTCATGATAGATCAGCTCCCCATAGAACGGACTGGTGATGTCTCCGCTGGCAGACTTCATATCGTAAAGCCAGTCAATCTCGTTATTGCCGCACCAGAGGGCAAGTGATGCCCGGTTCCGCAGCCTGATCACATTATTTTCAACTTCGCATCTGACATTCTCCATAAAATCTTGATTGAAGTCAGGAAATAATGCATTGGCAAAGGCAAAATCCTGCCACACCAGCACCCCTAGCCGATCGCACTCATCATAAAAGACATCCTTCTCATAGATGCCGCCTGCCCACACCCGCAGCATATTCATGTTTCCTTCGACAGCCAGCTCAATGAGCTCCCGATATCTCGAGTCGGGAATAGCACCAATTAGATGATCAGCGGGTATCCAGTTTGCCCCCTTGGCATACATTTTGATTCCGTTCAGTATAAAAGCAAATGCGTCTTCTCCCTGTTCATTGTGGAGGGCAAGTTCAATGGTTCGTATCCCATAGGGCTCGCGATAACAGTCTACTTCAATTCCATCGGCGTATAGGACTACCTCCAGTGTATACAAATACGGTTCACCCAGATCATGCGTCCACCACAATCGCGGTGAAGGCACAGCCAGTGTTGTATCCGCCTGTCCGCCTTGGACAGTCAGCGCAGCAGCTTGAATCACTTCCTCACCGCCCGCATCCAACAAGCGGACATCACATGTCGTGACCACAGCTTGCTTCAGCTGCTGTCTGCTTCGGAAGGACATCACCGATTTCACTTTTGCCGTAACGTCGATAACCGCCTGTTCTTGGCTGACGGACTTGGTCTGGGCAAACACACTATCCAGCTTCGCTATCTTGTGTCTCTCCAACCGGACTGCACCCCAGATGCCGACAGTAACCATGCGCGGTCCCCAGTCCCAGCCGAAATTCATCGCTGCCTTGCGCAGCCAAGGCCGTTCCTTCGTATAGGATGACCAATCGAATGTCTCTTTGTCCCGGTTGTGCAGAGACAGCGGATCGAATCGAACTGCAATGGCGTTCCACCCATGGCGGACCAGCGACGTTACATTGAAGGTATGGGACATGAGCATATTGGCTGTTTTCCCCACCTCATGTCCGTTCACATAGACCGTTGCGAACGTATCCAAACCTTCGAAGACAAGCTCGAAATGTTCCTGACCCTCTTCCGCCTTCACCAGGTTAAAGTTGGTACGATACCACCATTCCTTTTGCTCGATCCAACGGCTCTTGGCATCGTTATGCCCGTAGTATGGCGGATCAATTATGCTCCGCGCCACCAAGGCCGAATGAACATCCCCTGGCACTTCCGCCCCGATCCAGAAACGGTCATCCAGTGCAGCAGCTGCAATGTCCATCGTCCGTTTTTCCCCGACTTCAAAATGCTGGATCTTCCATTGACCTGACAAATCCTGACTTGAATCACTCTTCCTCATCATCATATGCCTCGCTCCCCAGATCCCTGAATCATTCCACATTATCGAAAACGTTTGCAGAAACAACTACAACCATTCGTGTCTGCTAACTTCCTGAAGGCTTGAATGCATACGCCTCTTCGCGAAATTCACTCGGGGTCTTGCCTGTATGTTTTTTGAACAGTCTGCTAAAGTATTTTACGTCTTCATACCCACTCATGGCAGCCACTTCACTGACTTTTGCAGGAGAGACTGCCAGCATCTCCATGGCCCGCCGAATACGCATATTCGTTACAAAATCCCCAAACGTTGTACCTGTCTCTTTCTTGAACAGTTCGCTGAGATGTCCCGGGTGCAAATGGATTTGGCCAGCCACCTGCTGTAGACTGATTTCTTGAGCCAACCCGGATTCCATGTAGGCAATGGCCTTTTGCACATGCGAAGCCTGCCCTTGACCCATTTGGCTATAATATGTATGCATCAGACCATATAAATGGTGAAACAGCATATCCTGAAGGTCCGCAGCATCTGCATCAGGATTCGGCACCCATGGATCATATCGTGCAGGCTCTTCTCTTCCTATTGCACGCATCGTGCGAACCAGCCAGCGTTGTCCTGCAATGACCGCGGAATGCAAACAGGCATTGAACGATTCCGGTGTTACCTCCGGGTCCAACACGAGTTCTTTCACAAGCTCCCGCGTCCATGTGGTGAGCATGACAGGGTCATTATCGAGCAAAAGGGTCCCCAGCACGGTTTCCTCTTCATGCGTAAGTAATGTTTTACCACCCTTGCGGTTTTTTACATGCTCGATGCTCCAAATTTTATCGTCAAGCAGACTCATATATTGATACGCTGCGGATGCTGTTAAATAGCTTTCGTGAAGATGTATCTCGCCACTAACAGGATGCCCTACAGCTGCACGGAGCGTACATTTCAGGAGCTGCTCCATATGATTAACTACCGTTCCCAGCGTGTTCAGCAATTCCTGCTGCCTGCTCGTTATCTGCATTACACCAATAATCTGTTCCTTATGAATATGTGTCGCTGCACCAGGCAGCATATCCTCCAGCATATTTTGCACGGCAAATCTCAGAAGTGCAGCAGAAGAGCGACTCCATCCTTGCGCACGAATAACGAATACAACCTGCTGATAGACCTGACTGCCGTCCAATGACACACCAGCAGACTCCGCCGCGCCTGGCTTCAAAAATGCTGGACACGAACCTGTAATCACATCACCTTCAATAACCCACCGTTCAAACAACCGCTGTTTATTCTCCTGTAAAAGTCGCCCTTCCTTGGACTTTTCTGTCCAGCGGTCCATAACTCTTTGCTTGGCCTGAAGAACCGTTTTGATGATCTCTTCCGGTTTGCTCGTTTTTAACAGATAATCCGTCACACCCTGCCGAATCGCCTGCTGTGCATAAGAGAAGTCATCGTAGCCTGACAAAATAATGACCTCCATCTCAGGCAGCAATTGCAGTCCTTCATTTGCAAGTTCAAGCCCTGTCTTGCCAGTCATGCGGATGTCAGTCATCAGAATGTGCGGCCGCTCCTCAGCCAACCGGGACAACGCTTCTTCTGCCGAGGCTGCTGGTGTAAGGAGATCAATCCCCAGCTCGCCCCAGGCAATAACGCTGGCAAGTCCGGTGCGAATGATCACTTCATCATCGACAATCAGTAGTCTCATGGCGATTCCTCCAGAAAGGGTATGGAAAATGAAATACGGGTCCCTCCACCGACACGGCTGTCCATTTCAAGTTGAGAAGCCGCACCATAATGGAGCAGCAATCTCTCATTAACGTTGTGGATCCCGTAGCCACCAGCAGTGGGATTCACTTCCGGCAGTCTTTCCTTCAGCTGTTCCAGCCTCTCCTGGTCCATGCCGACACCATCATCCAGTACCAATACGTTCATTCGTGCTTCGTCCTGATCTTGACGAATCATGATGGTGATCGTTCCCGGACCATTCTTGGGCTGAATACCATGTATCATGGCATTCTCAACGAGCGGCTGCAGCAGAAGCTTCAGCATCATCCGCTGCTCCAGTGCAGGATCCACAATATAGTGCACCGAAAATTTATCAGGGAAGCGGATGGACTGCACCCGTACATAATGCTGGATATGGGCAACCTCCTGGTCCAACAGGACAGAAATCCTTGCCGTTATTCAGGCTGATGCGCAGGAAATCACTTAAACCTTCGACCATATCCGCAATCCGGCTCTCTTTTGACATCAGGGCAATCCAGTGAATGGACGATAGGGTATTATACAGAAAGTGCGGATTGATCTGTGCCTGAAGTGCCCTGAGATCAGCTTCTTTCTTGCGAGCTTCACCTTGTATAACCTCTTCCTTCAGGCTCTCGATATGTGCACCGAGCAGATTGTAGCTCTCTCCCAGTCTGCCGATCTCATCATCACTCTCAGATCGAAACAAGGGCAGCGGCCGATCCGGGTCAATACGGGACAGGTGCCTGGTGAGCACACGGAGCGGCCTTGTCACGCGGCGGACGGTAAACCAGACCAGCCCTGCACAGATTACAGCAGAAGCCACCACGGCTACAGCCGTGAGAATCAGTATATAACCGTTCTCCGACTTGTATTGGTCGTAAGGAACTGTTCCAGTCAACGTCCATCCAGTCAGCTGTTCCGGGTAATAGAGCAGCGTCCGTTTGTTTTCTCCGCTGCCATACGTAGTCGTCCCGCTCTCACTATGCCGAATCAGCGTCTGCAATTCTGGTTCGACCTGCTCCAGAGTCTGCCCAAGCCGGGATTTATCCATAGAGGACAGGATCTCTCCTGATTGTCCGACCAGCTCCAGACGCCCTTCACCTCTGCCTAGTCCGAGCGCAGCCCAGTCTTTGGAAATGGCCTTTTCATCCAGGCTGATCGCGAGCCATCCGATGGGTCGATAATCATGAATGCTGCGGATGGGACGCACCAACGTGATCACATTTTGTATGCCTGCATAGTTGCGAACCGGATAGACGCCGGTCCACATTTTTACCGCATCGCCAGCAGGAGCTGGCGGATCGGAAGTACCCGGTTCATACCAGGTAGCCGTTGTCAGAACAGCATCAAACCGATCCGGATATATCGCTATATTCGCAATATATTTTTTAGACGCCGCCAGATTGGTCATCCTGCCGACAATATCCACGCGGTCCAGTTCATGATCTTCATTTCGGCTCAGATACTGCTGAATATCGCGCTCTCCAATCAGGAAAATCGAAATATTCTCGGCGTCCTGCAGCATGTAACGAAGATTGGCTTCCACCTGTTTCAGCGTGTCCATACCGGACAGCTTCGTTTTCTGCTCGGTAATGCGGGAAGAGATCAGAAATGCGAACAGACCCAGCGCCAGCAGCGGCACGATCATGGAGGCAGTTACGACAACCGAGAGCTTCCTCTGCAGCGATGATGTGAGCCAGCTTCCCAATTCTTTTCCTCCTCTGGATGCACCTTCGTTTAACCCTTAACCGCTCCAGCCGTCATGCCTTTCATCACCTGTTCCTGAAAAACAAGATATAGAATTATGGTCGGAATAACCGACAATGTCATGGCGGCCAGCGTTAATCCATAATCCGTCTGGTATCCGTCCGCGAAATTCGCAATCGCCAGCGGTAACGTTTTCAATCCTGTCTTGTTAATGAATACAAGTGCGAACGAAAAGTCGTTCCAAGCATGCAAAAAACTCAGAATCGTAACGGTAGACAAGGCAGGCACTGACATCGGCAGCATGATCCGGGTGAACAGTCCCCACAGACCTGTTCCATCAATAAACGCCGCCTCTTCAATATCACGTGGTACACTCGTCAGATATGCCGTCAGTACAAAGATGGCCGTTGGCAATGCAAAGGCCGTATACGGCAGGATTAATGCCCAATACGTATTCAATAGGGACATCTGCTTCATCAGAATGAACAAAGGAACCAATGTGCTATGAATGGGAATCAGCATGCCTACAACGAAAAAGGTCATGACCAGCCCTTTCCAGCGGAACTGGAATCGTGACAGTATGAATGAGGCTAGAGCTGCAATAAACAAAGTCAAAATCAATGATCCCAATGATACCACCAGTGAGTTGCCAAATGCCGTACCCAATCTGGAGCTTTCCCACGCATTGCTGAAATTGGCTACATTCCATTGGGCCGGCAAACCAAATGGCCTGCTGTAGAAATCTTCATTCGTTTTGAACGCACTGATCACAAGCCAGTAAAACGGATACAATGTTAAAATACCATACACCGTCAGCAGCGTCCAAACAATTCCGCTGCGCAGCCGGCGAACCGGATGGCCTGAAGCTCTTCCAGGTGATGGCATCGTTACAGGTGTCGTACTCATTACAGTTCCCCCTCTCTTCTAATTCTCTTTTCTTTTGCGACTGGTCACCCACTGGCTTGTTCCGATAAGCAGCAAGGAGATCAATACGATGGTTGTCGAGATTGCACTACCGAAACCGTAACGATAGGTTGTAAAGGTTGAATTATACATATACGTAGCGAGCAGCTCGGTTGCATGAGCCGGACCACCTTTGGTCATGATGTACACCAGATCAAACGATTTCAGACTGCCCGAAATACACAGAATGATCGCAACCTGCACGGTACCCCAGATCATGGGCAGTGAGATCGATACCAGCTTACGGATGCCCGAAGCGCCGTCAATTTTGGCAGCATCATGTATTTCACCAGGAATGTTTTGCAGTGCAGAGATGAAAATAATAAGGTACAAACCAACGAAGCTCCACAGCAGTGGCGGTACGAGAGAGAAGATGGCAATTTTATCGTCAGAAAGCCATTGCAGCTTCCAGCTCTCCAGGCCGAGCGCATCCAGCAGGAAGTTCAGGATCCCGATCTGCGGATGATAGATATACTGCCAGATCATGCCGATAACGACGGTAGACAAGACCATGGGCAGGAAGACAGCAGAGCGCAGGAAGCGCTGCAGCGGATTGCTTTTGTGTAAAATGACCGCGAGCATCAGCGCTAACGGAATCTGACCGAACACGGAGGCCAGTACAAAAATGACGTTATTTTTCAGTGCCCGCCAGAATACCGGGTCATGCCAGATCTCCACATAGTTATTCAGGCCAATATATTTGGACTCCCCGATGCCGGACCAGTTGAAGAAGCCGTAATAGGCTGACCATACAACCGGAACAAATACAAACAATGCATATATGATGACTGCCGGAGCAAGCCCCAGCATAATAAAGCGACGACTGCGCAGTGCATTCATTCCTTCACTTCCCTTCATTAATGCCTTACATATCCCTTTCACACATTGAAAGCCTGCAAATGAAACGGAAAACCCCTCCCCTGCCGGGAAGGGGCTATACTGCTCAGTTAATCCCATGAAGTACGAATCACCGAGCGTTTTCAATCTACAACCTATTCCTCATCGATTCTGTTAATTGCCAGCGGCATTAGCCTGTGCAGCCTGAATTTTGGCAGCGATATCTTCCGCTTTGCCGCCCATCAGCAGTTCCTGCAATCCATTATTAATAACTTCAACCGTTGCAGACCCCAGCTTGGAATCGTAAACCGGATTAATCTTCACTTCCTGCATCAAGTCGTACAATTCGATGAACAATGGATGTGCCTTGGATTTATCCAGCTCAATGTTGTAGCTAACGAGTGTACTGCTGTCCAGCGTAGCCTTTTGGCCGTCAGGCCCTGCCAGGGCATAGAACAGCTCCATGGCTGCCTCTTTTTGGGCACCGCTCAGCTTTTTGCTTACACCCAGACCGGTACCTACCACACCTGATGTCGTTCTTGGCTCTCCTTCACCACCATCTACCGGGGGAAGAATAGTAATATGAGTGTTGTCCAATACCTCCGCAGGTGCGTTGTTCACCAGGTTCGCCAGGGCCCATCCACCATTCATGACCATGGCTGCTTTCCCCTGAAAATACAGCTGCATCATCTGGGTTTCGTCAATGCTGTTGAACCCATCCTGAAATGCTTTGCTGTTACCAAGCTCTTGCATTTTGTTTAACGCCTCAATAAACTGCGGATCCGTAAAACTGGCACCATCCTGGGCTGCTGCTTTCAGAAACCAATCTGTACCCGTAATCCGGTCTGCCAATGTACTGAAGATCGTCGATTGTGCAACCCAGTTTGCCTTGTTCCCCAGCGCCATTGGAATAACCTTGTTCTCATTAAACGTTGCAATGGCCTGTTCCAATTCAGCCCACGTTTCAGGAACTTTGACGTTATACTGTTTAAACAGTGCTTCGTTGTAATAAATGAAGGAACTTGGCGCCAGATTCATCGGCACGGAGTAGATGTTTCCGTCAACCGTATATCCATCCAGTGCATTCGGGATAAAGTTGTCCTTCCACTCCGGCTTCGCATCCAGCTCTGAGTTAATGGGCTGAAGCAGATCGCCTTTTACAAACTCTTTCGTCATGGCATCCGGCCACATAACAAACAAATCCGGCATTTCGTTTGCAGCTGCTACAGTACGGAGCCTTGTTTTAAGGCCGTCTGTCGGCAATCCCTCATCCACCACTTCAATATCCGGATGTGCTGCCCGGAAATCTTCAATAATTTTTCGCATGGCTACTGCCTTTGCATCCTGTCCGGTCCAGTTATGCCACAGCGTAACCGTGACTTTATCGCTGTTGCCCGTTCCCTCCGAACCATCACCGCCACTGCAGGCAGCGAGTACCATCGAAAACAAGGCAATTGCCACAAAACCCGAAAGCCATCTTTTTAACATCTCTATACTCCCCCTTGGCTGTTTGAATACCCTCATTGTAAATGGTAACGCTATCATAACGTAAGGTGACGATCCACGGATGGTGGGGTGAAAAATATCGGATGCCCTACCCAATAGCGTGTTACTTGTAATTAGAACAAAAAGAGCTCTCGATGGAGAGCTCTTTAAGCAAACAAACTATTTCGTATGAAAAAGAATAAGTTCAATTTATTTCATGCTGCTTTTGATAAGTGCCGCAAAAGCTTCCGAGCCTTCCTTCGTCAAATGTACGCCATCTTTTTCAAAGTACTCGTCGTGCCCTTCGCTTGCACTGTTCCAATCAATGAGGGAAACATTACTGTAAGATGAGGCTGCTTCGTTCAGTGCTCTGTTAACCGTTCGTTCCCAAGGACGAGGGACCCGGACAGTAACCAGATATACATGATTCTCATCCTTGAGGTAATCCAGCACGGAATCCAGACTTTTGGAATTGAATGAACCGTTGGTTCCCAGCTCAAGGACAACCTGATTGCCAAGTTGGTCGTTTCGTTTAAGCCCATCCAGGACATCGGCTGCCTCCCACATCTGACGACCAACATGACCATCCACGTGTACCCCGGACATATGTTGTTCCAAATAAGGCTTGGCATCCAGAATGACCGAATCCCCTATCACGGTATAGTGGATCTTGCCGTCTTCAGCAGGGGGAGCTTTGTCTCCACCCTCTTGCGAAGCATCTCCTGGCTGATCCGGGTTCCCCGCAGAATCAGTCCCGTTATCATCGGCATGATCCTTATTTCCAGCAGCATCTCCAGCAGTCTGGTTCGGCTCATCAGCAGCCGTTCCATCTCCAATATCGGATGCCGGTTCCTCCGTTTTGGAAGGCGTATCTGGCTTCGACGTCTGCTCTGCTGGCTTGTCTTGCTGATTTCCGCCATCATCCGCAGGCTTGTCATTCTTCTGCGGTGCCGGCTTCTGGCCGGCATCTGCGGTATCAACAGGAGCCGGAAGAACATCCTGTCCGATCTCTTCATGCACAGCATGTTCTCCATTCAATGTGGTAGACATCGATACAGAATGTGAGTCGGAGTTCGCTGCAGAGGAAATCATCATCTGTGACACGGTGAAGCACATAAACAGAGCTGACATCACCACTCCGCCCCGCTTCAACCAGATCTGATGCGTACTAATACCGTTTCGCCCTCTACCCCATAGCCGGGACCAGGTATCACGGAATCCGTTATAGCGGATTGGATTTTCGATAAACTTCAATGATAGGGAAGCCAGCACTAACGTTGCTGCAACCTGCAGAACCATTCGAACCGGATGTAAACCTCCCGTATCGACCACAGGACTTGTCAGGATGATTACAGGATAATGCCAGAGATAGAGCCCATAGGAACGCTCCCCAATCCATCTCAGCGGTTTTGCACCAATCAGGCGTCCCAGCATCGAAGAGGGATGGGCCAACACAGCGACCAGCAGCGTAGTAGCTATGGCTTGAAGTACCATACCCCCTTGGTAGAGCGATGGTTCATATTCACTGCTGTTCAGCATCATGTAGACCAGCAGGGCCAGTGCTGCCAAGCCCGATACATCGAGCACGGCTCGATTAAGGTTCGCAAGGGAGGAGGACAGTTTGCGGCTTGGCCACACAACAGCCAGGGCAGCCCCGGCCAGCAAGGCAAAAGCACGCGTGTCCGTACCGTAGTATACACGGCTCGGGTCCAGATTCGGATTGTATAGAATAGCCATTGCTCCAGCAGATAACTCAGCGGCAACGACAATAAAAACAACGAGCCATCCCTTCCTTTTGAACAGCTTAATTGAAAGGATAAGGAGCAGTGGCCACACCAGGTAAAACTGCTCTTCCACGGCAAGCGACCAGAAATGTCCGAACGGTGATGGAGGACCGAAACTCTCGAAATAGGATACATGGTGGAAGATATACCACCAATTGCTTATGTATAATACACCCGATATAACGTCCCCACGCAGGGCAGCAAGCCGGGAAGGATCTGTGAAGAGAAGCCAAATCATGACCACTGCAGTCATGGTAAGCATGCCAGGCACGAGACGCTTGATTCGTCTCACCCAAAAATCACCGAGTGATATGCGTCCATGTTCCTGCCATTGGGACACAAGAATATCTGTAATCAGATAACCTGATAAAACAAAGAAAATGCCTACACCGAGCAAACCGCCGGGAATAAAACTCAGATTAAGATGATATCCAATCACAGCAAGAACGGCAATGGCCCGCAGACCATCCAATCCGTTCATATGCCGCCTGTTGTTCAACGTTTGTGACATTCGCGCCCCTCCTTGTTGCTTCGGGCCCACATCGTGGATGTCTGGGGCAGCTGCAAATCAGCTTGGCTTCGCATCGTGATTCTGGTTGTCATTAACATACGTATTGCACCTTTCGTCATTCATTTCCAATATATCGATCAACACTCACGTTTAGCATTATACGCTCAAGCGCAGTGAGATAAATTACAGCAGTAGTTACAAAGTGGTGAAACGATGTAACCTTTCCTGCCAGCTAATATAGCTGTAAAATCATACTCCAAAATTGTCGTTTAATACAGTCTTTTTCTTGGGCTGGGTAATATTACCTCACTACCATATCAATACAAAAAGACCGCCCACTTCCTCAGCAGCCACCATCCATTATAAACCTATCCCCAGCCGGATTGAAAGTTTTGCCCATAAATGCTTCTAGATGCCTAGGACTCTGGAGGTGAATAGGACGAATCCTCTTTTATTCCGGGAATCTTCTAGTTGTAATCATCCTTTGAAGCCTGCTGATTCTACGTCAGGTCATACAAAAAGGGCGACCAAAGTGCTGGTCACCCTTAACTGTATTCTACTCATCACATTAACCTGGATGATGTCTATCCTCTAATTACATTTGCTGTATCCACATTGGCTGCAAGTCTTGCAGCCTTCAATATTGATCAATGAAGCTGAACCACAGGAAGGACACAAATCTCTCGATGCTGTATAGGTTGCTAACGGTTCGTCCACAATCGCCGATTCAGAAATTCGATTCACACTCTGGTCTGCCTCTTCATTAGTAGAGGATGCACTCTCTTGAGGGGTGCTCTGTACATGGCTTTCGAGCGCCTTCGCTACTGCGTCTGCGATGGACTCTACCCGGTTTACACCAAAGCCAATCGCTCCCGAACCACCGATGCCTTTCAGATGTTTGATAAGAAGTTCGACTTTATGTCCGTGATCACCATATCGCAGGAACAGGGAGCACACTCTTCCCAGCGCTTCTGCCATGGCGAATACATCGGAACCGGCTTTACCCACGTTCAGGAAGATCTCCGCCGGAATGCCACCCAGGTCGTTGATCGTAATGTAAGCCATGCCAAACGGAGTATTTATTTTATACGTTGCTCCCCGCAGTACCTGCGGACGACTCTTGTACTGTTTATCCAGTACTTTGGCAGCAGGCGAGACCGCTACACTTGTTTTGCCCTCGTTCTCTGTCTCCGAAGGTGCGGACGTGAAGGCTGTCGTTTCGTTTGCAGCACTTGTTTCTTGTACCTTATCTGTCACACTTGTTTGTTCACTGACTTCGCTCTTCGCCTCTTCCTTCTTCGTCGTGGAGAGGACCTGTACATCGCGGCTGCCGTCCCGATAGATCGTAACTCCCTTACAACCTAGATCAAAAGCAAGCTCATACAACTGTGCCGTATCTTCAACCGTAAAATCAGCCGGACAGTTGGCCGTCTTCGAGATGGAGCTATCCACCCAATGTTGAATCGCTGCCTGTACCCGAATATGATTTTCTGCTGACAGATCCATCGCCGTTACATAATAGTCAGGAAGTTCCTCGCCGGGGTGTTCATCCAGCCACTCCTGGGCAATAGGGACAAACTGCTCATCGTAACCGAGCCGGCTTTGACGGAAATATTTAAACGCAAAGTAGGGTTCGATCCCTGTCGACGTACCCACCATCGTTCCCGTACTTCCTGTTGGAGCCTGCGTGATAAGCGTTACATTACGAATGCCTTGCTTGCGGATGGCCTCTCCCACTTCCGGATAAGCCCCGACCAGATTTTTCATAAATCCACTCTGTAAGTATGGCTCCACTTCAAAGGCAGGGAATGCTCCCTTCTCAGCCGCAATCTCTGCTGACGCGAGATATGCTTCTTTTGCGATAAAGCCATACAGTTTATCCAGAAATTCAAGCGATTCCGGGCTGCCGTACCGGATGCGCAGCTTAATCATCAGCTCTGCGAGACCCATCGTGCCAAGTCCAACCCGGCGCTCCCGCTGTTGATTCTTTTGGTTTTCCTCAAAATGATAAGGTGTCGCATCAATTACATTGTCCAAGAATCTGGCCGAAATGCGTGTTGTCTCCGCCAGCTCCTGCCATGCCACATCATGACTGGTTTCATCGTAAAATTTGGATAAGTTGATAGCCGATAGATTGCAGACGCCCCATCCTGGCAGGCCTTGTTCGCCGCATGGATTGGTACATATAATCGGATTAAAATACCAGCTGTTGGACATCTGATTGTAGTACTCCATAAAGACAACACCCGGCTCTGCTGATTTCCAGGCCGATTCGATAATCGTACGCCATATATCCCGGGCCTTTACTGTGCGGTAATGGATAACCTGGTGCCCGGCTTCCTTCCATTGCTGCAGATCCCCGTTCCACTCGTTGTCATAATCGGGATCGCTCGTATCCGGAAAAACAAGTTCCCAGTCCCCGTCCTGTTTGACGGCTTCCATAAATGCGTTGCTCACGCATACGGACAGATTGGCATTGGTGACCTGCCCCATCGTTTGTTTGACGGTAATAAAATCCATCACATCCGGATGCCAGTCGTTCATCATCAGCATAAGTGCTCCCCTGCGGCTTCCTCCCTGTTCAATCAGTCCAGTGGTATAACTGAACAGGCCTCCCCAGGATACCGAACCGCTGGAAGATCCATTGACCCCTTTAACAACGGCACGACGCGGACGGAGTGACGACAGGTTGATGCCAACCCCGCCACCGCGAGCCATAATCTCCGTCATTTCAGTCAACGTTTTCATGATGCCACCCCGACTGTCCTGCGGAGAAGGAATGACATAACAGTTAAAGAGGGTCAGCTCATCGCTAGCACCCGCACCAGCAGCAATTCGGCCTCCCGGAACCAGCTTCCAATCGTCCAGGACAGCCCGGAACTTGGATTGCCACTTTTGCTGTTTTTCCGGAGTGGATTCTACAGATGCCATCGCTCTCGCGAGCCGGTCCCACATCTCCTCCGGTGTTTTTTCTATATTAAGTGTCAGCTTCTCCACTTCCGTCTGGATCGTTTCTCCACTGCGAGTCTTCACTTTCACCATCTGACCCTGCCGTTCCACGATTTCCCCCACTTCCTTTGTCGGAAACTTCGGGTCATCTTTCGTCAGAACGAGTACAACATCTCCTACCTTGGCATGGTTTGGATCAGCATCCTTCCAGGCATAACGGTCCAAAAATATTTTTTCACTTAGTCCTTCCAACTTGTGCGACAATTTGTTCGAATTCATTATGTTTAACAGCCTCCCCAAAAATCCCATTACATTTCTATTATGTGTTTAAATTATGCCAAAACACCACATATAGTGATTTATATTCAGTATAGTACACCATATATTGATTTTCCATGTGACTTAAGTCACAGCTGCTCTTTCTATTCACCCTGTACTTGGACTAGCTCACTCTTACGCCATCAGACTCTCTCATTCAAAATTTGTGAATTTTTTTAGACATTAAGGTTCGAATTCGCACCTTATTTGGAGGTAGGTTATGAACTGCCTCTCATTCGTCCATACTATGAGCTACGAATAAAACGTCATCATGTATGGCAGGGGAGGAATCACCATGAACCGGAAACATCCGCTTCACATGAATCAACCTGCAGCAGAACTGCCCGTTCCGCTCGAATTCGATCGCAGCTGGCTGACCCAATTGGAGTCACGGCTCGATAAAGGCGGTCCTTGGGGAGATTACAGACTCTTTCAGCTTGGTATTCAAGCCGAAGAGACCAATCTGATTCCCAATTTTGATGAAATACAGTGTCTGAAGCATTTGCAGGGACTGACGCCGCTTCCGCACCAGATGGACACTGCACGCAAAGTATTATTTGAAATGTCAGGCCGTGCCATTCTTGCCGATGAGGTCGGTCTGGGAAAAACCATAGAAGCCGGTTTGATTTTGAAAGAATATATTGTCCGCGGTCTCGTATCCAAGGTCCTCATTCTCGTGCCTGCATCCCTTGTACTTCAATGGGTACGAGAGCTGAATTCAAAGTTTGGCATTCCCGCAATTGCACAGAAAAAAGCCTATTCCTGGCAAAATGAAGTGGTAGTAGCTTCGATGGATACGGCTAAGCGAGATCCGCATAAGGACATCTTGCTGAGTACGGATTACGACATGATCATTATTGACGAAGCCCACAAACTCAAAAATAAAAAAACGACCAACTATCAATTCATGCTGAAACTGCGGAAAAAATATTGTCTGCTTTTGACTGCAACACCTGTACAAAATGACATGAGCGAGCTGTTCAATCTCATAAACTTGCTGAAGCCGGGCCAGCTGGGTCGTCAAGGTGACTTTAGTGCCAACTTTGTGGTGGATAAACGAATCCCCAAAAACCAGGAGCAGCTTAAGGACGAATTGTCCAAAGTCATGATCCGGAACCGCCGCGGTGAAGGACCCGTACAGTTCACCAAGCGGAATGTTTCCAATGTGAATTTGCAGCTATCTCCTGAAGAACAGGCACTCTATGATGGGGTAACTTCCTTTGTTAAAGATCAATATCAGGAGGCTGGTGGAAACCTGAGCAGCATGCTCTCCCTTGTTACGCTGCAGCGGGAAGTGTGCAGCAGCCGGGATGCAGTATTTGTTACGCTGGTCAATCTGTCCAAGAAGCTCCCGCTTGACTCCCCGCTCCGGGACAAAATTTGGGATCTGGTTGCCCATATCAAGGCCATTAAGGAAAATACGAAGGCTGAGAAAACGATGGAACTGATTCGAAACATGAATGAGAAAGTCATCATTTTCACCGAATACCGGGCCACGCAGGAGTATCTGCTGAATTATTTTCGCAACAACGGACTTACGGCTGTTCCATATCGTGGCGGCATGAACCGGGGGAAAAAGGACTGGATGATGGACCTGTTCCGAGGTCGTGTTCAGGCCATGATCGCAACCGAAGCTGGTGGCGAAGGCATTAACCTTCAATTTTGCCACCACATGATTAATTTCGACTTGCCCTGGAACCCGATGCGTGTAGAGCAGCGAATTGGCAGGGTACATCGGCTGGGACAGCAAAATGACGTCAATATCTACAATCTGTCGACGACAGGCACAATTGAAGAACATATTTTGAATCTGCTGCATGAAAAGATCAACATGTTCGAGATGGTCATCGGCGGACTGGATGTTATTCTGGAACGCCTGGAGAAAAAGGAATCCATTGAAAAGAGTCTCTATAAGATCATGCTCGAATCCCAGAACGAAGATGACATTCGACGGAAAATGGATTCGCTTGGACAATCACTGAATTCCATTCAGCGTGAAGTGGCCGATGAAGTGCCATCCGTCTCCCTTCTGGATCTGGGCAAAGGAGGACACTGACCATGACCATGTCACCCCAAGAAGTTCAAGCCTATGTGACAACCTATCTCGAAGCCATGGAATGCCAGATCATGGAGCGTTCTCCTGCACATATAACCGTTAAACTATCACCGGAAGCGGACAAGGCATTAACCAACCGTCCGTACTATTGGGGATTTGTTGAACGCACTGGAGCTCCGGCGGAGACGATGTCCTTTACGTTCGTATTTGATCCGGCAGCGCATCAGCAAGCCATCGATGCAGCAGAAGCCAGAGCTGCTCAGGCATCTCCCTCGCTCTCTGCAAGTCAGAGCGGACCTGTCGGCCCAGGCAGCGCCGGGTCCGGGTCCGGACCAGATGCACCTAAAGAAACCATTCTTGGCCGCTATTTCGGCATTACTCCAGCTCTGCCGCAGCTCGGGCCCGGCCGCATCCTGCGTGAAGACGTCGTCTATGGCAGTCGCAGACTGCAGCAGATCTTTGAGGCAGCCCGTGAAGGCGGCGCATTCGTGAACCTGTTTGAGCAGGCACCCAAGCGTCAGCTGCGCGCTGCCGTACCAGCTGTATATGAACCATGGCTTGGTGTATGTTTCAAAGTGGAATTTGCCTGTGATTTGAAACGGGAGGAGCTCCATTTTCTTGGCATCTCCCTTCGCACAGGTGAAATTATCGAACAATTCGGTTCCAAGCTGAACCGGCGAGACCTCAGCCCCAGGCTGGCTGAGAACATGCATGTCCAGACAGCCAAGGTATCGCTGTCGGATGCTGGAGCAGCACTCGAGAAACACCTTACCAGACGTCTGCTGGAACTGGATTATGGTTGGGCTGAACAAGCCAAGGCACGACTGGACCTGGAACTTGCTGTGGTTGATGCGTATTACGAAGCCGTTCTTAGGGAGGATACGCCTGAGGTTGAATTAGACGACAATTCCTCAGGATCTGGTCGTGATTCTGCTTCCACCGGGCAAGAGCTCGGGACTAATTCTATGAGAATTCAGACTATTGCAGGGGATCACTCCCTTGTCCCTCCTGTGAATCGAATATCCGCAGGCATGGCTGGATTGGAGACACACTCGGATGCCGAACTTGCTGCTGAACAGGCTGTCCCTTTGGATGAGGAAACGGATACCGAGCAGGAGAAGGCACGCCAGGCGGTTCTGGACCGTGAAGCGATGAAACTGCAATACGAAACCCGCCGGACAGAAATGATCTGGCAGTATGAGCCCAAAGTCAAGGTCACGGCCATAAGCACCGGCATGTTTCATTTAAGATAGACGCAGACACTACTTTTCCAGCAAATGACGGCAAAAGTAGTGTTTATTCATGAGCAGCCACCCGACAGGTTGCAGCAACCTTTGCATGGCTTGTCCACTAGAATGAACCTAGAAGTGATCGTGCAGCGAATAATCGTCCCTGTTCGTCATAATGTACTCCAGAAAAAGAAGGTGTTAATTATGAACCAAATCTTCCATAGGCCATGGCTTGTCATCCGCCGGGCAGCAGGCGTGGGTGTCATGTGCCTTTTGGGTTTAACTACGTTGTCCACAACATTGCAGGCAGAAGATGTCTTAGGTTTGCAAGCAGCCACCACAGAACTTTCCTACCAGTTAACGACGGCAAAAAGCGATGCTTCCCATGCATCTGACAAGTTTGCTCCTGCTGTTGTTCAACAGTTTGCTCTTCAACAAGTCAAGGCCTTGGGCTCCTTACAAAAGATGGACCAAGGCTGGAACCAGGCGCAGCTAGACTTTACGCCTCTTGGTCCCGGAACGCACAGCTGGCTTGTAAACGCTCATATCGATGGAACATCTGTTGGATATATGATCATTACAGCTAACCGTACAGGGAACCTGCAGCTAAGCGAGTACGGACAGGGAGAACACAATCCGTATGACCTCTCTCTGCTGCTGCAGTCTCTTCAACGACATCATCTGAATCTGGAGGAATTGTCACATGCAGAAGACATCCAGTTACGTTATGCCTCCCCTCTTCTTGCCTATTGGAAAGTAGAACAATCCGGTGCTGGAACCATCTATATTGATGCAACCAACGGTGACACTTTACCGAATGGTGCTGTAAAGGCCATTGAGCGTGAATCTCGGGTTGAACATACTCGACCGCCTTCTCCTACGCTATCCGTGTCTGTACAACTCCAATCCAGAACAGATGAGGTGCCCAAGATTCCAGCCTTTTCAGCGGATCCGATCTACGTGCAACCGGATTTTGATCCTGCCGATAATCTCTTGTGGATTACTTCGGAAGCCGTCCCTGTAACAAGTTTGCAGCCGTTGATACAGCAGTGGAAAAACCATCAGGCCGTTGTCTTTTCGGCAGATGAGCGCAATGTATTATATGGAGGCCCTCTTCCTGTTACCGGATATCAGATCTGGAGAATGGATGATGGTTCGGAGCAAATGGAATATGTAGCGATTGGGGGACATTCTTCCGTAAAACGTTTCGTTCCGATTGACACGTTAATGAACGACGGTCATTTTTATACTTTCAAGCCGTGAAGCCGTGAGTTTTGTATAGTCTCAAGCGAACACAAATAAGACGCCTTCCTCTGATTTCAAAATCAGGAACGCGTCTTTTTATATTGTGGCTAAAAGCCGTTTATCCCTTTCCAGAGGAGCTTCGTTTATGCATTTTCCCACGTGGATCTAGTGCTTTTTCCTTTTTTCCTACCCACAATGATACGGCAAAGGGGAGCATGCCAAACCATTTCATCGCCCAGGGCTCTTTTACCTTGGAACGCCCTTTCCGCTCTTCCTTCGGTGTATCCATAAAATGAACAACCCGCTGCGTAATATACTTCACCAGCTCATCACTTTTGGCCATCCATCTCTGCCTCCTTCTTTAGCTGAGCCATTGTGCAAACTGCTCAATTGTAATTCGCAAGCTTACGATACATCTATTGTGTGCAGAACGGTCCATGCATAAACATTTTTTTTGCGGCTGAGAGTATGAAATAGCCAATAATGCACAGTCTAATGCCAAAGGTATCCATCCTTATACGATATTGCATGAGATGCCTATGAGAAAAAGGAGCGTGCATACACATGGTTAAGCTGCTATCTGCATTAGTGGCATGGCTGATCGGGTTCAATACTGTATTAATGTTACCTGCGCAAGCAACCTCCGCGGTTATTGCGTCATCCTACCCCAACCAAAAATCAGTAAGTCCTTCCCTGCTGCCTGTAACCGATGGTGACAGTTATCGTTCCACGCACCATGCTTTTGCAGCTCCTGTCATCCTGCTGGATGTGGGACACGGGGGTATTGATGGGGGTACGTCAGAAAATGGGGTGCTTGAAAAAGACATCAATCTGGCGATCAGTCAAAAGGTGTACCTCCTGCTTCGCAGCAAAGGATATGCTGTCATCATCAACCGGCTGGGGGATTATGCCCTTAGTGACGAAAACCGCTGGCTGAACAGCAGATCCCGTCATCGCAGGGATCTGGCACAGCGCAAGAGTCTCAGTGAAGAAGTAAGCACGGATATTGTGGTCAGCATTCATGGAAACTGGAGTCCCAAATCGTCTACAAGGGGACCGGTTGTACTTTACCAGAATGAAGGCAGGAGCTACCTTCTGGCAGCCTCCATCCAGACCGAGCTTAATGATTTGTTTGGCACTCGGCGCGAGGTTGTGTGGGGCAAGCCTTTCTACCTGCTGAATCAGATCAAACATCCGGCCGTTATCGTGGAAACCGGATTTTTGAGCAATGCAGAAGACCGGGCTATGTTGAATGATCCGGCAGAGCAGAAACGCATTGCCCAGTCCATTGCCGATGGCATTATTTATTATTTGTCGGTAGTGTAGGGGCAGCATGCCAGTGCCATACTTCACGGACCAGATCACCGATGCCAACAAACTCGATCTCACCCTTCAGCCGGGTGACGGATTCGCGAACAACGCTGGATGTATTTAGTCCCGTCTGACCCACATGTCCAATGACAACGCACATATTCTTCTCGAGGGCTCGCTTGGCTGCCAATTCCATCTGGTGACGAATATGCGGCTTTGAATTCTGGTCGTCCAGAAATATATCGTTGCCAACCGGAGGCATGTTTTTGGAAACGGCGAGTTCACCCACAACCGAACGGAAATTGGTACGACTGTCTACAAAAAACAGTCCTCGTTCCCGGCAAACATCAAGCACAATAGACATGATTCGTTTGTCTGAAGTAACTTTAGAGCCCATATGATTGTTCATACCGATGGCGTAGGGAACATCATCAATCGCTTTCTCCACTCGTTCGCGGACCTCAGCGTCCGTTAGATTGGATGTGATCGCACCAGGACCGAGCCATTCAGGTCTTCCTGATTTGGGTTCCATGGGCATGTGTACGATGACATCCATCCCTTTTTCATGTGCAGCGATAGCGTCTTTTTTGGTGGTGGACAAAAACGGCATGACGGCAAGCGTCAGCTTGACGGGCATGTCCAAAATCTCCGTCGTGCCTTTCATATTGTTGCCCGCATCATCAATGATGATCGCCATTCGTTTGGGCTGTGATTGGGATGGAGTCATTACCGCTGCCTGCGCAGGTTCTGTGACCAGTGATTCTGCACTACAGGTAAACGAGTTCACTCCATAAGTAATAAACAGCATACTCACCATCAACCATGCAGTTCGAATCGTCCATGTACTGGACTGTACTTTTCGTTTGGCCTTTTTCATCCATCGTTCCCTCCCTTGTTCGTTCCCCTCATTATTTGAACAATGAAGAAGGAATATGTTAGACAAAAAAAGCCTGTTCCTTGCATAAGAAAAAGCCCTCCTTTCGGAGAGCCTTCCACAATATCGTCCATTCCGTACAGCTTACTTGGTTCCCCATACCTCCATGCGCTGAGCGTATTTCTGGTTGATAATATCCTCGACTTTCTCATCCCCTGCCTTTTTCATATCCTCGAGCATTTTGTCAAATATGGCATTGGCCTCTGCTTCAGTCGGGGCAATAATGGCTCTGGTAATGCTCTGGTCCATAATATCCTTGACCTTTTGTGCTGTCAGGGCTTCTGGTGTTCCCCCATCCGGATTGAGGTTATCATATTCAGCAGTATCCCATACCGAATCGCCCAGGCTCTTGATGGCCAGTTCATCTACTTCGCTGCGCTGATATTTGACGGCCATGTCGTACGGCTGGCCGTTCGGATCCAACCCATTTTTGATAAACCATAGCCATTTACGAACCCCGCTGGTTTTCACCGTTTCATCCCAGTTATCCTTGAAGCTCTGCAGGAATGCGGGATCGGGTTGACGTTTGCCATCCACCATGGTGTATTGTTCGCCTTCCTTGCCCCATAGGAGCAAGTGCTGTCCTTCATCACTCGCCAAATAGTTGAACAGCTTCATCGTTTCTTCCGGATGTTTATTATTTTTGGTTATGGCAATGGCATCCCAGCCGAGCGAGCTTCTCGGTCCAAAGGTCGTTTGGGCCGGGTCTACACCAGGAGCTAAGACTTTATATGCGAATAATTGATTTTTCTCTCCGCCATCCTTCTTCAATGCGGCATTGCCGTTGCCTGGATCCCAGTACGCGCCTGGTGTGGAGAATACCGCACCTGTTGTGAGCTTCTGAATCCATGTTTGTGTTTTGCTAATGGCGAATTCCTTCTCAATCAGTCCTTCTCGATATAGACGGTTCATATATAACAGCATTTCACGATACTTCGGATCTTTGACATCATATTGCAATCTGCCATTATTATCATAATAGGTTTTTAAACCCCACATGCCCTTGAAGGTACCCAGACTCGCCCCCATATTCTCTCCATTCATCGTCATGGGAACTGACTCTTTACCATCAATCGTGCTGTATTTCTGTTTAAACTGTTTAAGCAGTGCTTCAAACTCGTCTGTCGTGAGCGGCTCGGATCCATCCGCTTTCTCAGGAGCAAGCTCCTCCAGCAGGCTTTGCCTCATCAGCATACCGAAGACTGGATCACTGTCGAGTCCGTACCAGTTTGCCAGATAATAGTTTTTGCCGTCCGTATAACGTGTCTTGGTCAAGGTCTCCCCGTACATTTCCTTTAAATCTGCTCCATATTTCTCGATTAACTCATCCAGCGGAATGAAGGCTCCGCTAGAAATATATTTGTCCAGTGAAGCATCTCCCCGGCTCATGACCACAACATCCGGGTAATCCCCACTCGCCAGCATCAAGCTCAGCTTCTCCGTCGGGTTTCCCGTCGGCTGCTGTATGGAGATCTCTATTCCGGTTTTTTCGGTGATTTGCTGGGCAACCGCATCAGTGAATGGCTCACCTTTGGTATTGCCATCAAACCAGGTCAGCGTGATTGGGCCTTGTTCAGCCCCTTTTTCATCTGTACTTGCGCTACCTGTCCCTTCGCTAGAAGAACAGCCCGCAAGCAAACCCACGACTAATGCAGCAGTAATACCCATAACCATCCATGTTTTTGTCTTTTTCATTGACACCCTAATTCCTCCCAATGAATGAAGTGACTTGCGTGTATTATGGAGCAAACCAATGAAGCTGTACCACCCCCCTTTCAGGAGTGCCCGCCGAGAGTTCTTCTCTGGCAGCCAGACCAGCAATGATTAACTCTTTACTGCTCCGAGCGTCATGCCTTTGACAAAATACTTCTGCAAAAACGGATAGACGAGAATGATTGGCAACGTAGCAACCATGGTCGCAGCCATTCGTATGGTGTCACTCGAAACAGCATTTCGCTTGGCTGAGTTGGCCAGCATCTGCGTTTGTGAGATCATCCCACCGGTCTGAAACTGACTCAGGATTTTGACAAGTACGGCTTGTAGGGTTTTCAAATCTGAGCTGTACGTGAATGCATAAGAGTCAAACCAGGAGTTCCAGTGTCCAATGGCCTGAAATAATCCCACTGTCGCGAGTACAGGCGTGGTCAGCGGCATAACAATTCGGAAAAAAATCGTAAGATCATTAGCTCCGTCGACTTTGGCCGATTCCTCAATCTCATGAGGAAGCTGCTCCATGAATGTTCGTACAATAATCATGTAAAACACATTCATCAGACTGGGCAGAATGAAGACGGAGAACGTATCAATCATATTCAGCGCTTTGAGTACCATGTAATAGGGAATCAATCCGCCGCCAAAATACATCGTGAATATGAAGTACAAATTCCAACCCTTGCGCCCCACCAAATTACGCCGGCTCAGCGGATACGCCAGCATCGTGATAACCAGCACCGAGAGCGGTGCACCGATCAGCGTTCGTTTGACTGTGACCCACAGCCCATTCAAAATCTCACTGTCTTTTAAAATCTGGCTGTAGCTGTCCAAGGTAGGCACGCGTGGCCACAAATAGACGCCGCCCCGAACCGTATCTTCCGCGCTATTCAAGGAGAGGACAAGTATATTCCAAAAAGGCAGAAATGTAACCAGTAAAACCAGGACCAGAATGAGATATACAAAGAACTTAAATATCCGATCACCGAATTTGTTCATTAACATCATGAGCACTCCTTTCCTTCTTGGTTAGAACAACGCCTGATCATTCACCTTTCTTGAGATCCGGTTCACAATAACAACGAGTATGAAAGCAACGACAGATTTGAACATTCCAACGGCAGCTCCGTATGAAAACATGCTGTTCTGCAAGCCGTATTTGTAGGCATAAATATCGATGACTTCCGAATACTCAAGTACAGTGTTGTTTTGCAGGAGATACTGCTGTTCAAAACCCGCATTCAGAATTCCGCCGACCGCAAGAATAGCCAGTATGACAATGGTTGGACGCAAAGCCGGCAGAGTAATATGCCACATTTGCTTAAATCTGCTCGCCCCATCTACCCTAGCAGCTTCATAAAGTTCAGGGTTAATGGAGGAAATGGCCGCAAGATACATAATGGCACTGAAGCCCATCTCTTTCCACATGTTGGACAAGGCGATAATCCACCAAAACAAAGGTCCATTTTGCAGGAAAGCGATCGGATCATCCACAATACCCAGCAGCACCAGAATATTATTGAGCATACCGTCTGAAGCCAGGAGCGTAATGACAATATTGGCCGCAATAACCCACGAGATGAAGTGGGGCAAATATGATACCGTCTGTACAAAACGCTTGAAAAATCCCTGTCTGGCTTCATTCAGGACAAGCGCAAGGATGATTGGCGCAGGAAACCCGAACAGCAGTGTGAGCAAGCTCGTTGCGAGTGTATTGCGCATAACCCGATAGAAATCCCCTGTTGTGAAGAAATATTCAAACCACCGGAAGCCTACAAACTCCGCATGAAAAAACTGCCTAAAAAAAGACTCCCCTCCCGGCTGATAATTCGTAAATGCCATATACAGTCCGAACATGGGACCATAGGAAAACAGCAAGGTTGCAACGAAGGCAGGCAGCATAAGCACGAATAACCATTTTTGTTCTTTTAGTCTGCTGATCAGATTATTGCTCCTGACTGTTTTGATAGCGCTTACCTTATGCATCAGATGCCCTCCCCTTTCTTTATACCATCATGATTGGCCTGATTCAGATTCAGCTGATTACCTTTTTATCTTAATTTTGATAGCGCTTGCTTTCCATACTTCAATTCTCCGATAAATGCCGCTTTTTAAAGATGTTTTCGGTGAAAACCGTTATTGGATTTCCATATTTGGTCTGCTATGATGAACTCTATGTAAACACTTTCAATTGAGAGAGGGCTGCTCCATGCGTCCATTTTACCGAAAATACATTTACATGCCTTTTGTTGA
Organism: Paenibacillus sp. PvP094; assembly: GCF_040546835.1. Classification (NCBI taxonomy): domain Bacteria; kingdom Bacillati; phylum Bacillota; class Bacilli; order Caryophanales; family Paenibacillaceae; genus Paenibacillus; species Paenibacillus sp. PvP094. The sequence goes on from NZ_JBEPOM010000001.1 coordinate 6,446,664, forward strand.
TTTAAGCTTCAGATCCAAACTCTTTCTTGTTTTTGTGCTGGTCACCATTATCCCGATGATGCTGTTGGTTTATTTCTCGTTCGAACTTACCAAATCCAAGCTGACGGAACAGCTGTACATCAACATGATGAATTCAACCGCCCAGATTGCCAAAAACCTGGAAAACAAACTCGATAGCTATGAACATATTTCGGCTTCCATTTATCTGGATAATCGACTTGCGAATTACCTGACAACAGAGTATCAGGATGATCCTTCCTATCTGGATGTTTATAATTACATTGGCAATCGCATCGATACCATTATGGCTGCCTACCCTGATTTTGATAGCGCATTCATTTATTCGAACAATCCGTCTCTGCCCAAAGATAACTACTATATCAAGCCTATTACACCCGAGGTTCAGGAGACTGAGCTAGTCCAAAAGCTGCAGCAGTCGTATGGGAATATCATTCACCTCTCCTCCCCGCAAACGGCGGATGGACCTGCCATGTTTACTCTTGCGAGGCTGCTGAATAATAATAGCAATCAATATCCTTATGGGATGCTGGTATTTCAAATTTCTGAGTCGGTTATCTATTCGTTAATGGAGAAGGAAGCCGGAGGCAAAGATATTTTTATCATGAATGACCAAGGCGTTATTCTATCTTCGGCGGACAAAAAATTAATCAATACCCGGCTGCCGGAACTGCTTGATACACATTTTGATGACTCTCTTTCCGGCAGATTCGACACAACCTATCAGGGCGTCAAGGCACTCGCCGTCTATAACACGCTCAAAAATGGCTGGAAGACCGTCTCCATTTTCCCATATGAAAGTATTATCAAAGATGCCAAATCACTGTCGCAGCTGATTATTAAAGTGTCCCTTGCCTTTATTGGTGTAGCCCTGCTGCTCATTTATATTACGGCCTCACTGTTCAGCAAACGCATCCGGACCTTAATCCGTATGATTCGCCGGATTGAACGTGGAGACTTCACTCCAACACATGAGGAACAATTGGGCAGTGATGAGATTGGACAGCTTCACTTCGCATTCCAGCAGATGACGATCCGGTTGAGTAGTCTCATCACCGAGGTATATCAAAAAGAACTGCAGAGCAAAGAAGCCGAGCTCGATCTTTTGCAGGCCCAGATTAACCCTCATTTTCTGTATAACACCCTGGGCTCGATCTCTTCTCTCGCGATTAAACATCAGGATCCGCAAATTCAGGACATGGTATTAAATCTCGCCAAGTTTTATCGGATATCCCTGAACAAAGGAAAAAGTGTTCTGACCATTAATGAGGAGCTCAAACTAACCCAAAGCTATAACGCCATTCAGCTGATCCGATTCAAGGGGCAGTTAAATTTCATTTATACTATCGATCAGGCGATTTTACCCTACTCCACGGTTAAGCTTGCTCTCCAGCCATTTGTTGAAAATGCGATTATTCATGCCGTTTGGAATCAGGAAAGGCCGCTCAATATTCATATCAAGGGGGGCTTCGAAAATGACACGATCATCCTCTCCGTCATAGATGACGGGATGGGCATGTCGCGTGAAACCCTTCTATCTCTACTTGAAGACAAACCAGGACGGGGATATGGTATTTCCAACGTGGACCGGCGGATTAAGCTGAAGTTCGGAGAGAATTATGGTGTCTACGTATACAGCAGATTGGGTGCGGGGACGACTGTGCAAATCATCCTTCCACAAAATGCCCTTTTATAACAATCATGAATGCCATCGTACTATTCTCTACAAAAATACGGAAATAGGGCTGCGGATTACTCTGCAGCCCTTGACGTTTTATTTCAAAATCAAATTGTAGATGACCTGTGCCGCTTCCGCCCGCGATGCGATCCCTTTGGGCTCAAACTTGGCATGTCTGTTTCCTTGAATCAGGCCCCGATTGGCTGCTTCAGTTACTGAACCAGCTGCCCATGGTGACACCAGATTCATATCGCCGAATATGGTATCGTTGGAATCAACAGGCTCCTGAGCCTTCCCCAAGGAATAGCCCTTCATTACCATGACTGCCATTTCCTCACGAGTAATCGGCAGATCAGGTTCGAAGGCATCCCGACTTTTGCCGCTTACAATCCCTGCCTTGTACGCGATGGAGATGGGCGCAGCATACCAGCGATCCGCCGCTACATCGCGAAACTCCATTTCCCCGGCTGTGGTCAGTCCCAGGGAATGTACGAGCATTGAAGCGAACTCGGCCCTTGTGACCTCACGGCCTGGTTCAAACAGGCCTGCATGTGTACCTTGAACAATCAGCTTGGCCGTCAACTCATGAATAACAGGGCTCGCCCAGTGGGAAGCAGGAACATCTGTGAAGGAGCGCTCCAGCTCCAATACAGCGTATGTGCCGAATGGACTGATTTCCCCTGTCAACATATTCGCTGCATATTCACCTCGGACAAATTCAAGCTTACCTTTATTTCCAATCTCATACATACCACCCTTAGACGTATCGAAACCTTCCACCGCATGCAGACTCAACACGACGGGCTTATCAAGCTTGGAGAGTGTTTCGTTTAACCCCGATTTGCTCTGAATGGTTATACTGAATTCGTAGATTTCACTCTTCAATGAAACCTTGGCTTGCGTCATGTCCTGTGCTGCGGCAATGATCTCATTACCTTTACTGCCAAGTGGAACCATCTTGAGAGAGACGATGCTGCCTTCCTGATGCTGTTCTGGCAGCTTATTCATAAGCTGCTGAAGCACTTCTGCAGGAATGTGAAGGCTTAGCTTGCCCAATTTCAACACCAGTGCGTGGTTTCCAAGCTGCTTGACAACAGCTGAGGATAACTGCACTTCCTGCGTGTCAGCCTTGATTTCCACTACGGCTTGACCTGACTCGTTGTTCGTTTCCAGCATATCTGCTGTGATGGACAGGGTTGTAGTCACACTTTCTTGACTACCATTGCTCTCATTTATGCTGCTGCCATGAGTATTGCCAGTGCTTCCTGAGTTTCCTGGCACTCCAGGGTTCCCAGGGTTCCCTGGATTCCCCGGATTGCTCGGATTATCCTTCATTTCCGTCAATTTCACCAGTCTTGATTCAGCTGCTTCCAGCGTAACCGACCATGAACCCGATACGGACGAAACTTCGCCTGTCCAGAGGTCTTTTAGCGAATACGTTTGGGCTGCATTCAATCCGGCACGCTCCAAGTCGATCGTCCGCTCAGCGGAACTGTTCGCACTGTAGTTAAATAAGGCAAGGTAATAATCATCCCCATCCTTCAACACAAACGTATCCGCAGCATTCGCGTTGGTGTTGCCTTCAAGAGGCCTAAAAACTTTCCCTTTCCTCGCAACATTTAGAACATCCGTATTGTTGTACAGTGCGGTCATGTACTCCTGAGCCTTGGGATCATTCACATCATCGGAAGCCATCATGACCGTTCCCGCAATGACACCCGAGTTCACCCGGCTGCGGGCTTCCGTCAGACTTGAGGCTTTGGCCAGCACCAAATGGTCAGGGTCGGTATAGGAATATATGGTTCCATTTTGCCAGAAGCCGTAGGTCAGCGAGTTTAACATGTATTCTGTCTCGTTAATGCTGCCGTACGAATCGCATGAGATGCGTCTGCTGTGCGCATATTGGCTTGGAAAGATCGGAGCAATGGAGGCACTGATGAACATTTTTCCGTCCAATCGCTTTTCCACATAACGCATACCTTGATTGTAAGCCTGAATGCCGGTGGTTACTTTCTCATCATAATGCTCCCCTTCCAGAGAACCGTGAGTCAGAAAATCCAGTTTGATATAGGTGAAACCGAGATTTTTGAACTTATCCAGAAAATAATCCATCCTCATCTTGGCTCCTGGATGTGTCACATCCAGGGGATAGGCCCCGTCCAGGGTAGGCAGCGGTTTGCCGGTAGAGTCCTTAAGCACGATATCACCATACGTATATTGGTTGTTGGTACCTTCCACCGACTGGCTCATATTGTTTCCCCAATACACGAATGGTGCCCAATAGATACCCGCATGCTGACCGTTGCCCTTTATAACGGATACAGCCTGTGCAAGTTCTTTATCGCTCAGGTTATCCCAGTAGGAATCCATGTTGATAAATACATTGCCATCATTGTTAAAGTTCTCTAAGTTGTTCTTAAAATAGTTGGAGACATCCACAACGTTCTGATAAGACAGTGTGCTGCCATACGCTCCCCAGCTATTCCATCCAAAGGGAACACCTTGCGGAAGTTCCGGATTTAATTCCAGTGGTGGCGTGATGACTGCATTGGCCTTACCGTATTCTTCAAGACCTGTCCGGTAATCACTGAACCCTCCTACCATAATCAACGGCGAGGACAGCTCCGTTCCCGTCAGACTGCCATGCGGCTGGGTGTCTCTGGTCACATCAGTGGCAGCTCCGCCATATACGGAAAGCTCATGAATTCGGTTGGCAGATCCTTGCCAATCAATACCTGTTTTCCAGGTATCATGTGTTACCGAACCAATCACCAATCCGTTACGTGTTGCGTTATTGAAGATGGCCGTCATTTCATAACTTGTATCTGTCCGATTCATGGTTTGAGATTTATACCTAATCCAGGCATCATTGTCAAAAGGCACGGTGAGTACACGATTGTCCGAGCTATTACCAATGTCCACCCCACCAGTATTGGTCACCGTAATTGGGGACATGTAATTCGTATGGATCTCCGTTTCCCCAATAGCATTTAAACCGGTCAGAAAATACGCCTTATCTTCATAGAAACGATACACCTGTTTCAACGTCGGTTTACCAGCAGATGTGTGGACAAATGAAAGCTCGATGCCTTTGCCAAATCCGTCTTCCAGTTCTATCGGTGTGCCAGTAGTGGTATGGTTCTCATAATCTTTGCTCTGCACGAGAGACTCATCACCGAGTTTCATGCTGCTGTATACGCCCCGAAGCTTCTGACCGTCAGCCCAGCTGTAACCAACCAATCCTGACTGGGTATTATAAGTTACTTCATAATGTTCGTTTGCCACGAGAAAACCGTACGTATAATCCGTTACCGATATTGCTCCATATTGATGTGTATCACCTGGTGTACCCAGGTCTTCTTCTCCACCGGGATTCCCGGGCTCTGTCTCACTATCATCCAATCCGGCAATGACAATTTTGTCGATATCAGGTGAATACCAATGGTTGTCATCGATCAGGATCGAGTTACTCCCTGCGTTCAAGGGCAGCGTAACATCATATGTGCCTACGGTATCCCAATCCGCAGTCTTCGGTGGTTCTTCGAATTGTTTTGCCCCGCCGTTGGCACTTATGTTGAACGGCCGGGGATCACCCGAAATGTAATAAACGACAACTTTATAATTTCCCGACTCGTTTACGATTACGTTATTGAATTGCAGCGAACTGCCTTGGTACATACCTCCGACCTTCTTGCCCCCCGATGCAGACGGGCTATCCGATACACTCGCATTTCCACTCAGCGTATTCCCATCCGCTTCGGCTTCATAGCTGTTAGGATCACTGGCACTGACCATGGCCGCTGTTGGACCGATACCTGTAACAAGACAGAAGATCAAAAGGAATACAAAGGATTTTTTTAGGACTCGTTCTAACATAACATCCCTCCAACTTCGATGATTAGGCTAACGTTAGATTTACATGGATGATGGAGCAGTGAATCACATTCTTTTGTAATCGCTTTCAATTTATAATTTAGTTTCTCAGCCTCCTTTGTTCTTTCAGTGTTTTAAGTGCTGCATGTTGGTTACATGCCTAATTGTAAAAAGAGCGACAGGAATGATCCATATCGCAATGTTACGATTCGTATTTGAATTTCTCTCTTTTACACAACAATCGGGCGATTTATAAACGTTCAGATCGTTTTCCTGTACTCATTCGGTGTTACTCCTTCATTCTTAAGAAAAAGGGAAATGAAGTAGGACGTGCTCTCGTAGCCTACTCTCTGAGCAATATCATGAATCTTGAGCGAGCCATCCGCCAGCATTTCCCTGGCTTTGCCGAGCCGGATACGCGTCAAATAATCATGGATGGTGATTCCGGTCTTTTCCTTGAAGATGGACCGCAAATAGTTAGGTGACAGATAAACCTGTTCAGACAGGCTGTTAATCGTAACCGGATGATTGTAATTTTGATCAATGAGGGTGCGTACCTTATGAATCAGTTTTTCATTTTTGTCCATAAATCGCTCTCCCAGCAGATTGACGGCATGACCTGCCGCATCCAGAATCAGCCCCTCGATCTCATGCAATGTCGATGCATTATAAATGGAGTGATATAGCTCTGCTCGTTGAACCCCCTTCGAAAAGGGCTCCTGCACCTGTTCAAGCAGCTCGTCAACGAGATCAATGGACCAGTCACATATCATCTTTTTCTTGATTCGCATGGCAGCCAGAGCCTCAACATATTGATGCAGCTTCTGTGCTGCCCACTCAAAATCCAGTTGATGTATCGCTTCAAACCATTCTTTCTTCTCAAACGGAGGCATATGTTCGCTGTACAATTGATTCGTTACGGCTTCTGCATGGATCATCGTTCCGGTTCCTTCGTAGAAACGCTCGTTCAGGATCACACGCATTTGCTCATATAAACCGTGGAGATTGGACAATTCAGCAGCTTCGGCCCCAACTGCTGCAGTCACTGTAAAATCGAGTGCACTTCGCATTGCCACTGCCAAGTCCTCCCAGGCGTAATACCCTGGCTGTTGGTCTGCTTCCATAAATAGTCCTGTCTCGCCTTCCTTGTAATCAACAAAGGTAGCCTTCAGATTCTTCGCCTGAAAATAGTAATTCAGATAAGCCACCAGCCTGGTGGTGCATTCTTCCAAACTCTGCTGCTCTTCTTCGGCTTCAATGGGATCGATGCTGAACAAGGCCAAGGCATACCGTGATGTCACGGGCAGACGGGTCAACCTGCTATAATCGGATGCCAGCTCCACAGCACGAGTCGCATCTTTTTCATAGGAAAGCTCCTTTAGAATCGTGGCTTTAGCAGCCTCTGTGGAACGTTTCTTGATTGCAACTTCTTCACAGCGCTGTTTCACTTTCGAAATAACGCTTTCAATTTCATTCAAATCAAGTGGTTTAAGCAAATATCCGACAGCTCCGACATGAAGCGCTGATTTCACATAATGGAATTCATCATGTCCCGTCAGGAACATCACTTGAATGGTATCATACAACTCATGTATTTTTCGAGCCAGGTCAATCCCGTTCATAATGGGCATCTGCACATCGGTAAGTACAATATCAGGCTGTAGGGCCTCGATTTTCTCCAAAGCCTCTCTGCCGTTGCTCGCTGTCCCAATAATGTAGATCCCCATCTCTTCCCAGCGAATATAATCTCTCATCATCCCAAGCCCGAGCTCTTCGTCGTCTACAAGAAAAATACTGTACATTGAAGTCCCCTCCATTTAAGCTGTCTCTGTCTCTATTATATGTTTTCTCTCCCATTCGACCAGATCGGTTATGATACAGTTGCTTATTGGCATGATTCATTGATCGATCAAGTCCAGCTCACGATTCAATGTGTAACTTTTTCCCGCTTCGGCCTGAAAAGTCGTTCTCCGCTCTCCTCTGCATACGGTGTACGTTCCAGACATAAACGTACGGATCGTGGCTGATGTCAGCTCCCCATCCTCCCAGACTGCATCTACTTCGGCATTGCCTTTGGCTCTTAGCCCGGTTACCTTCCCTTTATTCCAAGCCTGCGGCAGTGCTGGCAAGAGATGAATTTCGCCTGCGTAACTTTGCAGCAGCATTTCCGCAATGACCGCTGTTCCTCCGAAATTCCCGTCAATGACGAAAATATTGGTTTCCGCACCGGCAATGCCTGACTTGGAATACGTAAACAGATTATCGAAGCACAGTCCACTTATTAGGTGCGAGACATGTTTGTAGGCCATTTCTCCATCATGCAGCCTCGCGAAACCAAGTCCAAACAGGGCAGCCGTAAATTCCACATCCTCCAGTTCCTCTTGCAGCATCCGGTTTTGCATCGTCACTCTTGCTGCCGCACTAAGCTCAGGTGTCCGCTCAGGCGTGATCTGATGTCCTGGATACAGGGCGAATAGATGTGACAGATGCCGATGCTCCGGCTGTGCTTCCTCATAGTCCTCCAGCCATTCCTGCAGCTGTCCTTTCTTCCCAATCTGCAGCGGTGGCAGCATATCAACAGCTTCTCTCAGTTGTTCACCGAGCTCCGCGTCCCTATCCAGTAGTTCAACCGACTTCAGGCAAAATTCGAACAGCTCACGCACCAGAATCTGGTCTAATGTCGTTCCCATCGAGAGCTGGTGCACAGCACCGCCAGCTGTACCCGGATAGAAATGATTCTCCGGAGAATTGGATGGCCCCGTCACCAGCCAACCATATTCGGGATGAATGTCCATATAGTCCAGATAGAATAGTGCGGCCTCTTTGAGCACAGGATACGCTGTACTTTCCAGAAAAGCACGGTCCTGGCTATATTCATAGTGCACCATTAAATGAGTGGCGAGCCACAGTCCTCCGGTAACATTCAGCCCCCACGACGTATCCCAGCCGGGAAGTGTGAATCCCCAGACGTTAGAGAAGACATGCGCAACCCAGCCTTCACTGCCATATAAGTTACGTGCCGTTGACTTTCCGGCTGCTGCCAGGTCCTCAACATACCTCATGAGCGGAAGATGGCTGTCTCCCAGGTTCGTAATCTCTGCCGGATAATAGTTCATCTGGGTATTGATATCCAGGTGATAATCACAGCTCCAGCCCATACGGCATGCTTCTCCGTCATTCCATATTCCCTGAAGATGAAGAGGAAGCGGAGAATTGGCACGCGAACCGGCAATGGTCAGATATCGGCCATATTGCATAAATAGCGCAAACAGCTGGGGATCATCATCTCCTCCTCCAGCCAGCAGCCGGATGCGCTGATCTGTCGTCAGATTACTTTTGCTTGCTGTCCCAAGCTGAATGTCGACCTTGTTATACTGCTCTGCGTAATCCTTCATGTGATCCGTTCGCAGAAGGGAATATCCTTTGCCTAGTGCCCTATCGAGTGTTACGCGGCTCTCCTGTTTCCACTCCGGTCCCGTTTTGCGATAATCGGTACTGACAGTAAAGTATATGGAGACCTCATCCGCTCCATGGACGGTCAAACTATCGTCTCTCCCGGTAACCGTACCGCCAGCGACAATAACCTTCACGTACCCTTGGGCCGATACACCACAGCTGCCGTTGCTGTGAACATTCTCAGTAGCCTGGCCCTCAAACTTCAATGTACAGTCATCCATTATTGTGCTGTGAAACGATCCCGTGTCTCCCTCCAGGCTCAGCGAAAAGGATACACCCCCAGAGCGATCACTCCAAACTCTGGAAACAATCAGGTCGTCAGCATGTGATGCAAAAACCTCACGATACACGGTTGTATCCTTGTTCCTCCAGGCAGCCTTGGCCAGCGCATGGTTTAAGTCCAGCTCACGCCGGAAGCTTTCCTCTAGCGTTCTGTCAGGGCCCTGCTCGGCAAATTGCATGACAACCTTGCACAACCCCAGGTTGGTGCCAAAATTCTGCTTGTCGGGCTGCAAATATTGCTTCGCAAGACGATCTCCCTCATCATAATTGCCGGAATAGAACTGACGCCGCATCTCCTCCAGCGCCCTCTTCCCTCCTGCAAAAGCCAATTCTGGATCTGCTTGACCGGACCAGTAAGTCACCTCACTCATGCTCCACACTTCACGATGCGGTGCAGCCATGACAACAGCTCCCAATCTTCCGTTCCCTAGGGGTAATCCTTGATTCCAATTCAATGCAGGGGTGGAGTACCACAATGTAAAATCGTCCATTTCACGTCCTCCTGTTCAAATGGATTATCTGAATCTATAATGACGAAAACAAAATAAAGCGCGCTGTCTGTGTCCAACATAAGCGCGCCTCTTATAGGTTGATGCAGATTGTCAGCTTCTTTTCACCGTTAATCTGAACATTTTGGACTCTGCTGGTTCCAGCGTTACGCTCATATGGCCAATGGCTTCCCCTTGTGCCCCTTCCCATAAATCCTGATAACTGTACACTTCACTTGCATCCAGTCCGGCTCTCTCCAGGGAAACCGTTCTATGTGCGGCATTCGCAGCATCAAAATTAAAAACGGCCAAATAAAAACTCTTTTCTTCAGTTGATTCCAGTACAAATACGTCTGAAGCCTGCTTCCCGCAATCTCCTTCCAGCGGACGGAACGTTCGGCCGAACCGGGCGATGTTCATGATTTCCTTGTTCGCAAGCCAGTCTTTTGCCCGCTCCGCAGCCTCTGCCTGACGGAAATCATCTCCGAGCAGCAATACCGTACCTGCAATCACAGAGGCGGTAAGACGGCTTCTTCCTTCATGCCAGCCAGTTGCTTCCTGGTTGAAGCTCTTATACAGCACGGAATGGTCTGGATCATTGTAGCGGTACAGCGTATTGTTCATCCACCAGCCATGGGTCAATGAGTTTAACAGGTATTCCGTATCCTGAAGCGTACCGAAGACATCGCAGGAAATGCGGCGACTGTGAGCGAAGGCATACGGAAAGATCGGCGCAATGGACAGGTTGATGAAGAACGGGCGGCCAGTGGCCTCCGATGAGAGCTTTTGCTGTAAATAAAACATGCCGTAGCGATAAGCTGCAATCCCTGTTGTGATCTCGGGGTCGTAATGCTGCCCTTCAAGGGCACCATGTGCAAGGAAGTCCAGCTTAATATACTCGAATCCTTCCGAGATGAATTTGTTCGCAAACCAGTCCATTCTCAGCAGATTGCCGGGATGCGTCGGGTCTATAGCCAAACCGCCATCCACATCCGGCAAAACCTCGCCTTCCATGTCTCTCAGCAGAATATCCCCGTAGGTATACTGGCCATCTGTCCCTTCCACGACTTGGCTGAACTGTTCGGGGCTCCCCCAGAATGTAAATGGTGTCCAATAGGTACCCGCCCTGTGTCCATTTTGCCGTACCCGATCCAGCGCGTCTTTCATCTGTTCAGGTGTAAAGTTGTCCCAGAAGGCATCAAAGTTAACGTATAAGGTCTCTTCGTTCTGGAAACCCAGAGGCTGCACTTCCTTCTTCAAAAAATCACTAGTCGACGTATACAAGTCATAATCGAGTGTACTCATCGCTGCAGACCAGCTGTTCCAGCCGACCGGAACGCCGCCCTTCCATGGCAGTGGGGCCTCCACCCAGGTGTTGGCACGGCCGTAAGCTTCGAGTCCATCTCTATAATCTTCGTAAAATCCGATGAATGCGAGTGGTGATTCAATGATTTTTCCTGTCACATATCCATGCGGCTGGGAATCGCGGGTCAGCTCACTGACAGCTCCGCCATAGAGATCCAGCTCTTCAATGCGGCTGCTCTTCTCGCTTTTAAACCGGATACCCGTTTTCCATACCTTATGCGTGAGTGAACCCAGAATCACTCCCCGGCGGCTATCCGGCTCGAACACGACTGCAGCTTCGTAACTTTCGACATCCACTGGAGGTTTGACAACCGTGTACCGAACCCATTTGTCGTTATCATAAGGAATCCGCAGGATTCTGAGCTCTTCCTGTTGATTTCCTGCGTTAAGCGATACTTGTTTGGATTGAACGACCGCGAAGCGATTCACCTTGATCTCTTTATTACTTCCGATTGTGCTCTGTACTAACACAAATGGTACAGACTCGTATACATAGAAATGCTGTTCTAATTGGGGAAGCTTGGACGACTGGTGCAGGATTACCAAATGCACTCCTTTGCCGAAGCCTTCGCGGACAATGGCTTCCTTGCTTTTCAGCTCATGTCTCTCGTAGTGTTCCGTGCTGTATTCCCGACCTTGCCAGCGAAAAGCGCTGCGGAAATGGTTAACAAGACAAGAGCGGTTGTCATTGCAGGAAGCCTCACCATTTTCAAGATGAATCTCCAGATTTACATGGCCGTTGCTCAATTGGATCCGTGTGTCATTCTGCTGCACTTCAACGGCTGTATCGTTCGTTAGCATCATATGCCTCCTCGATGTTGCATGGTTGGTTGGCAGGAGCAGTCGTTCCCTCTCCCAAGTCTGCCCTCATTATAAAGACAGGACAGACCGTAATCCATGCACCGATCTTCCGATCCATATCGCGATTTAACACACTTCCTGGCAAAATGTTTACTGGTCACCCTCCACTGCAATACTGTACGTTTGGCCAGCTGATGTCGGAAATTTCAGTGTCGAGGCATTGATGCGGATCGCGTCCAACCGAGTGCCATTCGAAGTTACGATGAGCGGGACATCACTACGAAGTACACAATCCGTACCCAGCATGGAGGTGATCTGCGCTTCGGCGAGCTGTCCCCTATCCCACCAGATGCTAACTTCAAAACCACCTCGGGCACGCAGCCCAGATACGCAGCCCTTCTGCCACGAATCCGGTAGGGCCGGAAGCAATTCAAGATACGAAAGGTGAGACTGCACAAGCATCTCGGCAATGCCGGCGGATGCAGCGAAATTGCCGTCAATCTGAAATGGCGGATGCGCGCCAAGCAGATTGGCGTACACTCCGCCGTGGTTGTACTGCTCCGTGTCCCCGTCCTGAACCAAGCGAAGCATGTTGGAGAGCAGTCGCAAGGAACGGTTACCATCCCGGAACCGACTCCAGAGTGCAACACGCCAGCCCAGGCTCCAGCCTGTACTTTCGTCTCCGCGACGCTCCAGTGAAGTTCTTGCCGCGGCAAACCATTCCGGCGTTTCCTCCTCGGACAACTGCCGTCCAGGATATACGCCTACAAGGTGCGAAGTATGCCGGTGGTAGGTATCCTCATCTTCGAAATCCTCCGACCATTCCTGAAGTTGACCATACTTACCGACTTGTAGGGGCTGCAGGCGTTCTCGTGCATGCTCCAGCTCCTTCCTGAATTCCATGTCTGTTCCAAGTCGTTTCGCGGCTTCCATGCAATTTGTGAACAACTCCCAGATCAGGGAAATATCCATCGTTGAACCCGAGCTGACTGCAGCTACACCTTCCGCTGTGCGAAATTTATGCTCTGGAGAAGTGGATGGGGCTGTAGTCCAATTTCCGCTTCCATCGTCGATAAGCCAATCAAGTGCAAAGAGTGCCGCCTCCTTCATGATCGGATAGGCAGTTGTTCTCAGATACGCTTCGTCTCTGTTAAAGGCGTAATGCTCCCATAAGTGCTGAGTCAGCCATACGCCACCCATTGGCCAATATGCCCAGCTTGGATCTCCACCTCCGTAATTTCCAACCGGGGCTGTATGCGCCCATAGATCCGAGTTATGATGAGCCGTCCAGCCACGGGTACCATAGTTAACCTTTGCAGTCTCAGTACCTTTCTCTGCCAGATTACCGATCAGATCCAGCAGAGGCATATGGCACTCCGCCAAATTACAGACCTCAGCCGGCCAATAGTTCATCTCCGTGTTAATGTTCAAGGTATAATTGCTGCTCCATGGCGGGCGGGTGAGTGCATTCCATATTCCCTGAAGATTGGCGGCCTGTGTACCAGGGCGAGAACTTGAGATCAGCAAGTAGCGTCCGTATTGAAAGAGTAGCTCCACAAGTCCCGGATCTTCTGCCGCATAGGTCGTAATCCGCTGGCTTGTCGACATCCCTTCCGGGGCGAGCGGCTTACCGAGGTGCAGTTTCACTCTGTCAAACAGGGAGCGATAATCCGAGAAATGGGCGTCACGCAGACTTATATATGGCTGGACTGTCGCCATGTTCAGTCGTGAATTATTCATCCCTGTGACCTCTCTTCCCTCCCCTTCAGGCATGTTGTCATAGCCATTAAAACTTGTAGCTGCACTGAAATAGAAGGTGGCAGCGGTTGCCCCCAACAGATGAATTCCTTGACTATCCACAATCACCTGTCCATCCTCTGCTATCACGGCCAGCTGTCCTTCGAAAACCATGCCCTTCCCGGCTTCCGGTTCACCGTATCTAATGGGATTATCGCTTGCAACATAGCTGGGATCCACATGTTCCGGAGCGGTACCTGATAATACTAAGCGATCTTCCTTTACTTGAAGTGTGTGCCGAAGCGGGCTGTCCAGAGCGGCATGCACATGGAGTTTCCCCTGTACACTTGCGGTCAGACGTAGCACAATCACCTGATGGGGATTCGAAGCAAACATCTCACGCTTGTAGGTGACGTTCCCAACCTGGTATTCAACGCTGTGCAGTGCCCGTTCTATATCCAGCGTCCGTTTGTAGGAATGATGAATCCCCCCATGCTCAAAACGAAGAAGCAAATCTCCGAAGGGCAAGTAGGATTGCGTATAGGGTCCCTGCATCTCTCTCGTCAGCATATCTGCCTCTTGATAGCGTCTCTCCTGTATCAGCTTGCGAACCTTCGGCAAAACCTCCTTCGCGCCCGGATTATTACCGTCCGTAGGATAGCCCGACCATAGAGTGTCCTCGTTCAGACTGATTTTCTCCTGCTCTACTCCTCCAAAAATCATGCCACCGAGACAACCATTACCAATGGGTAGCCCCTCGGTCCATACACTGGCGGGTTTGTCATATTGAAGTTTCATAGGTTCTCTCCCTCATTCCGTTTTGGTATTGCTACTGACTGTATTGCCTGAATATCAGCTTCAGTGCAAGCGGTGACATGGACGAAGTCTTCAATGCAGGACCGCAGATCCACTCCGCCAGCACGAACGATGTTATTCGATGTGAAGACTAGTCCTGAGGTACTCTTGGCACACAAGAGCATAACGTTGCTGGACGTCTCGAATTGATTGTTCTGAATAATCACCTGCTTGTGAACGGGTAAACCCTCATCCATCTCTTCGTTTTCCGGTGCAATGGAGATAACCGGGTATTCCTCGCTCCCGCATTCAATGAAATGATTTCCTGTAATGGTCACATCTTCTACCCTCCCCGACTCATACCATGACTTGGCATCCGCCGCTACTAAAATAGCACTCATATGCATCCGTTCGAACACATTGTTAGCAATCCATACTTTACGCCGGGTGGTTACCAGAATGCCCCGAGTCGGGACCCTGGCAAAATAGTTATTCACAATCTCTACCTCAGGTGTCCAAGTGATGTTCTCAATCACATCCTGGCTGCCTATATCTTCCGGAAGACCATGGGCCAGGGTCAAAATGAACTCACGCGCACTCAGACGTTGAACCCCTACCACTTGGTTCGCTGCATAGGTGGTAAGAGAGCCAGCACGAACAAACTCAACCTCGTCCTCGGGGTAAAACGCAGGAAGACCATACGTCTGGGGATGCATGAAACGGACTTTTACGGAATTCTTCCCCATTCGCTCGATGATACGAAGATAAGTCCCATGCACATTAATGGAATCATCGTGTGAACCTATCAAACGGCTGTCCTCCACCACGACCTTGCCTCCACAGCTGGACAGATGAAGAAAATCGGCGAAGCCGGCAACCGTTCTTCGGGTTTCGGCACGAGGAGTCATATTCATTCGGCGAAAAGTAAGATTACGACTGAATTGGCCCACAACACCAAGTCCATGCATGAAATGCAGACCAACATTTGCAAAGGTGACGTCTGAGCATTCGGTGATAAATACACCCACCTGGTCACGAAGCCCATCCCGGTTTTGCAGGACATGACCAAGGCCAACATCAGGGGAGAAATC
Organism: Paenibacillus sp. PvP094; assembly: GCF_040546835.1. Taxonomy (NCBI): domain Bacteria; kingdom Bacillati; phylum Bacillota; class Bacilli; order Caryophanales; family Paenibacillaceae; genus Paenibacillus; species Paenibacillus sp. PvP094. Next base: position 6,462,248 of record NZ_JBEPOM010000001.1, read on the forward strand.
AAAATGAAAACGAAGCAGCCTCGGCTCGATCTCCTCAACATTTTTCGCCTGCTCCAGCCAGTTGTCCATTCTCCATGTTGTATTGCGCAAGGGATCATAGGTCTGCATTGGCCCGTTCATAAAGCTCCAACCCTCTCCGACCCAGGCCAGTTGTCCGTTAAGGATCTCATACCGTGAATCCGGATGAACCCTGGCATCAAAATAGCTGCTTCCCCTGTCTACAATCGTCATCTCGGTCACCGTTGGCTGGTCATAGTCAATACGCAGATTGCATATTTCCACACTGGTGCAACCGTCCAGAACCAGCATCGTCTGCTTCCCGTGGAAAATAAACAATGAGTCGTTGCCTTCCAGTTTCAGTCCATCCAGACCTTTCAACCGCAAGCCAATCGTCTTGGTGATATCCGGGTTCTCTTCCTCACTGGCCGTATTTGAGATGTAATAAGGAGCCTGAATGGCCTCATGCGGATAAAAATGATACCTCCCTTGAGCACAATCCAGCACCACTGGTCCGGAGATTTGAGAAACCGCCTGAATGGCACGAGTCATGGCAGGCTGAGTATCCTGCTCCGAATCCGGCTGAGCCCCATAATCCGTTAATCGTATGATCACAGGCGCAGCCTCTGCAGCTTGTTTCGACCGATGAATGGTTATCCACCCCTTCTTGTTGGTCATTGAACGAAGACTATTCACATCATCCTTATGCTGTGGATGCAACAAACATCAGGTGCCTGGTCCAACTCAGGCACCTGATGTTCGAATCTTCACCTGCTATTTGGATGCCTCATAGGCCTTTTGCAAAATTTCAAGATAGCGGTCCAGCTTCAGGTTTTCCAGACCTTTGACATACGCATCCCAATCCTTGTTCAGGTCCTTGTTGCCCGTGATGAATTGAAGCTGGTTCTGCTCAATGTAGTTTCGGATATTGGTTTGCAGCAAGCTTGCTTCATCAATTTCGGAAGGATCAATCCATACGGACCAGATCGGGAACAGCTCTTCTGGCTCATGTCCTTCGTACAGCAGCGTAGCATCATACAGTCTGCGCTCATAACCGTCGGAAGCATAGATATCCGTGCCTTGAACAAAGGTATCCCGATACTCCTTAGGCATATAGAAATGAGCCATTCCGCTCCAGCCCGCATTGCGCGGCGCTTCTCCCTCAGCCATTGGAATCTGTTTAACCATCGGCTTGGAATCCTTGCCCAGTGCCACGTCGCCTTCTCCCGGATCGGTCCAATCGATTCCTTTCAGACCACTCGCCCCGTTCGTTTGACCTTCGGCAGTGAACATATAGTCCACCATTTTGATTAGAGCGATCTGCGCTTCTTCGCTTGCCTTGTTGGTAATGACGAATTTGGCTCCCGGAGATACGCCGCCTCCATCATGCGTTGCGTACGATACGCCTCCCGGTCCGGAAATCGGAGGTACAGGGTTATAATGTGCCGAGCGTGTATTGCCAGGATCAATGTTTACGAAGATTGCGGGGTGCATTCCTGCCCCGACGCCGAGAATTTCCGCATCTGCATTTTCCCCCAATTTTCTTAAAGGCTTCAGCGTTCTGTGTAAAAGCTCCTGGATCAATGAGACCTGCATCGTACAACGATTTGATATAGGTCAATCCTTCCTTCCACTCCGGCGTAATGGCTGCGGATTGAACCTTTCCTCCTGTCATTTGCAGATAGTTGCGGTCATCATCGTACACAAAGGCATTCATGAGGAATGGGATGATGCGCACACCAAATTCTTCGATGGAACCGCTAAGAGGTACTTCATCGGCTTTGCCATTTCCGTTCGGGTCCTGCGTTTTGAACGCCTGCAGCACATTTTTGAATTCCTCCGTCGTGGTTGGCATCTCCAGATTGAGCTTTTTGAGCCAATCCGTATTCATCCACATCTTGCTCGGATAAGAGCAGTGGAAACATTCCGTATAAGCAACGAGGCCATAAATATTGCCATCCGGTGCTGTGTTAAGCGTTTTCAAATTTGAGTTACTTTCCATCGCTGCTTTGATGTTGGGAGCATATTGATCAATCAGATCGTTGAGCGGCAAGAGGACGCCCTGTTTGCCATATTTCAAAAGATCCGCTTGGGAGAATTGGTCAATGTAATGAGTAAGCAGGTAGGCATCGGGATAGTCGCCACTTGCCAGTGAGATCTGGCGTTTCTCCTTGGCTCCGTCCGATGGATTGATCTGCCAGTTGAATTTGATGTTGAACTTGTCTTCCACGAATTTGGTGAATTGGTTGGTCGGGATATCGATCCCCGATTCCTGTACGGAAAATACACTGATGTTGACCGGACCGTCTCCTGCAGCCGGCTCTCCTGATTCAGGGCTTGACGAGTTGTCACTCGAACATCCGCTCATTACCATTGTGAACACCATGAGCAGCATGAGTATGATTGTCAGACTTTTCTTCAAAATGGATCACTCCCTATAATAATTTACCGGTGAAGAAAATGATTCCCTAACTCAAGCTGTGACTTAGCCCTTAATGGAACCAACCAGCATTCCCTGTACAAAATGACGCTGTACAAACGGATAGATCACCAGCACAGGCAATGTAGCCACCACAATCAAGGAATATTTTAACAGCTCGGCAAGCTGCTGTCTCTCCACCATTTTCGCCGCATCCATCGCTCCTGCACTGTTGTTCTGAATAATAATGCTGCGCAGAATCAGCTGTAACGGGAACAGATCAGCCGATTTAAGATAAATAAGAGCATCAAAATAAGCATTCCACTGCCCAACCGCATACATGAGTACCAGCACAGCGATAATGGGCTTGGATAGAGGGAGAACGATACTCCAGATGAAGCGCATGTCACTGCAGCCGTCCATCTCGCTGGCTTCCAGCAATTCCTCAGGAATGGACGATTTGAAGAAGGAACGGGCAATGATGACTTGCCATACCCAAATGGCATTAGGAATCAACAGCGCCCAGCGTGTGTCGATCAGATGAAGCTGCTTCACAACCATATATGTCGGAATTAACCCGCCGCTGAAAATCATCGTAAAGGTGATGATCATCATTAAGGCGTTTCGGCCAAAAAAGCTTCTGCGTGATAGCGGATAGGCAATCATGATGGTCAGGAGCACACTAATAAGCGTACCTACCATCGTATAAAAGATGGAATTACCGTATCCTTTTAAGATTTCAGGTGTGTTCAATAATGCCTTGTAACCACTGAATGAAATATCTACAGGCCAGAGCCATACACGGCCAGAAGTGACGGCTGCCGGACTGCTTAACGAGCTGCTGATAATAAAAATTAGAGGATAGATCACCGCCAGTACAACGAGACTGAGCACAATATAGATCGTAATCAGGAACGCTCTGTCGGCGGCTGACTCCCTAATCCTTTTTGGTACCGTTGCTGCCACTTGAGGACCCTCCTTTCCTACCAGATACTATTGTTGGTCACTCGTTTCGCCAAACCGTTCACGGTAACCAGCAAAACGAGATTAATCAGCGAGTTGAAAAGTCCGACCGCGGTCGCAAAACTATAGTTGGCATTCAACAGGCCGATACTGTAAACATAGGTTGCAATAATTTCAGAGTTGGCTAGGTTAAGCGGATTCTGCAGCAGGTAGACCTTTTCGAAGCCAATGGCCATGACATTCCCTACATTGAGAATCAAAATAATCACGATGGTCGGCACAAGGCCTGGGAGGTCGACGTGTCTGATCTTTTGAAACCGTGAAGCTCCATCAACTTTGGCCGCTTCATACAGCGTCGGATCAATTCCGGCAAGAGCTGCCAAATAGATCACTGCACTGTATCCTGCGGTTTGCCATATATCCGACCAGACATAGATGGATCGGAACATCCCGGGTTCGCCGAGGAAATTGACCGATTCAAGCCCGAAAAAATTCAGGGCAATGTTGGCAAAGCCAAGCCGAGGTGCCAGAAACAGCATGATAATGGATACCATTACGACTGTTGAGATGAAATAGGGCGCAAACGATACGAGCTGTACGAACTTTTTAAACTTCGTGCTCCGCACCTCATTAATCATAAGGGCTAAGATAATTGGAATCGGGAATCCCGCCAGCAGCAAATATCCGCTCAATATAATCGTGTTCTTCACCAGTGTCCAAAATAACGGATTTTCGAAGAACAGACGGAAGTTTTGCAGCCCCACCCAGGGACTTCCCCAAATACCCTTAATGACGTTATAGTCCTTAAAGGCAAGGACTGCATTAATCATTGGGTAATACTTGAAAATAAGAAAAAACAGCAAGGGTGGAATCACCAGCAAATGCAATTGCCAGTGCTTCCTCATTTTCCTGCGGGCATTGCTCCATAAGCTGGTTTCATTTCTCTGTGGCAATGACCTGTGATTCACAACGACTTCCTTCTCCAGAACAACCCCCCCTGACTTCAGTCTGTGATGTTCAATGATGATAGCGCTTACTACACGTTGATCATAGTGGATTGAGATGGCTTCTTAACAGGTACAATTGAGATGTAGAGCGTACAGTTATCCCTTTTTCGAGGGCACAAACCAGCAACAGAACGGCCATTTCTCCATATAAACCGCTACATTGCACCAAAAAGACCGCATCGTCCTCTTGGGACAACACGGCCATAAGACCTGAATGATTTCATTCGTAAGGTGTCTGTCTATACACACTCGGAGAAATACCATTCAATCGTTTAAACGCACGCCGGAAGGAATGTGAACTGTTGTAACCCACTCTTGCTGCTATTTCGTCCACCGTATAATTACTGTCCCTTAACAGGATCATCGCCTGATCCATTCGCACTTTGATCAGATGATCAGAAAAATTAACCCCCGTATACTCCTTGAACAGTTGGGAAATGTATTTTTCAGGTCGCTCAACGTGTTCAGCAACGCGATACAGGGTTAGCTCGGCATCCGAATACATCTCTGCAGTATACGCTTTGATCTGTTTAACGATTTGACTATGGGTATCCTTCTTCTTGTTTGCAATCAGTCCGCACAGTTCTTCCATGATTTCGTACAATTCAGACTTAACGGTCTCCAGTGGCTCCGCGGACCCAATGTCGATGATCCGCCGTTTGACGTTTTCGATGGAATCATATTCCGTAAATACCTTTTGATCAAGCAGCTTGATAAAGGTTCCCTTCATCTCGCCAATCAGTTGATGTTTCATTTCCATAGATAGCTCCCGCTGCTCCATGTTCTGTACCATGATGGCTTCGACAATCCGCTTAGCTTCCTCAAGTTCTCCGGCCCGGATCGTTGTAATCAGTCGCTGCTCGGAGTCGAGCGGATAATAATAGGTCGTATTTTCGGTCTGTGTTTCACTGCTCCACACCATGCCCCTTTCGTTCATGTAGATGGCATATTCAAGAGCTTGATTGGCTTGGTCGAAGGAATCGCTGACCTCCGTCACGGACGAGAAATGGTTGCCGAATCCCGACTGGATGGTGATCCGGTAATCATTAAACACAACCTGTGCCAACTCATCCATGGTCTGCGTAATATCTTCTACGGTGCGTTGTGTGCCAGCTTCCTCATCCGTGGAGAAAAACAAAGTGGCTACTTTATCCGATCCCCAATCGGTCATCAGTACATTAACACCAAGCTCGCTCAGCGCCTGCTTCAACAGCAGCCGAGAAGCATTTAGCTCATTCAGGATATCAACGTTATCCATGCTGCCATAACCTTTGATCTGAACGAGACCCGCATATCCTGCTCCCTGATGCAAAAGAATATCCGCCTGTTCGGCAGCAGACTGAATCTCGTCCCGTGATTTGAATTCACCAGAGATCAGACGCTTCAAAAAAGCATCCCTTACGAGTGGCAGCTGGCGATTCAATTCCGTCTCCAACAGCTTGTTCTTGGTGATCATATCCGAGATGTTTCCGCTTAGAAAATCAAACTCATTCCTGGAAGTCCCGTCATCTCGTCCGAATTGCTCCTTCATCACACTTAGCAGTCGATTGATTGGGGCGCTATGACGATAAGCAAGCACCAGCCCTACGAGCAGTCCAATCAGTAGTGTTCCACCTGTAATGAGCATGCTCATCTTCTTGATCTTGTTTGCATTTTCCAGAAGGAGGTCACGCGGAATCCCTGCCTGATATACCCAGCCGTTAGAATCAGATTGCGTAGTGATGACCAGATCATCCTCATAGAACTGGCTAACCTTGTTCGGATCGAAATTCGGATCAGCGATCATCTTGGCCATCTCAGGTTCTCCGCTGCCCTTCAGCGCAATGGTTCTCCCTTCCGCATCGCTAATGTGAACCCAGCCGCCATATCGGTCCGTCATACTTGATAGCAATCCAACGATCATCTTCTCATCAATGACGACGACAGCTACCGCTGGCGAGGAATCGTTGAAGCTGTCCAAAGGCAGTGATTGCATATATGTAATGACCGAAGTTTGCTGGCCTCTGCTGACATAGGAACTGAGCGGCTTAATTTCACTACGATGCGTTTGTTGTAATACCTTCTTCATCCATTCCTCCAGGGACAGATCTGTATAATGAAAATCGGCATAATAATGATTCGGCCTGTAGGACGAACCCGGGGTAAGAATTAGATTATAATTGGCTAAATAAATATAATAATTTTGCAGGAAATCATTCGTCTGCCCAAATGTCAGCACATTCTCCATGGCTCGCCATATGCCATATACATTCGTTTCGTTATCCCTTTCATTCATTAGGACGTTCAGTTCCTGATTCACGGCAAGCTGTCTGGTGAAGCCTTCGACTTCAGCCATGCGCCGTTCCAATATTTCTTGGCCTTTCTCAAGCTGAGTAACCCCATTCTCAATGGAAATGGATTGCGTTACGGAAATCGAAGTCAGATAAGACATGTAGCCACCTATGCTGGGTATGACCAAAATGATGACATACGAAATGAGAAATTTCCGAAAAACACTGGAATTTCGAATGGGCAACCCCTCCATCGCCGAGTTGTTGGTAGCGCTATCATAATCACAGATTATATCATTTTTTGGCTTAGTCAAATGTTTTCTTGCTTGTGCAGCAGCTCATGCATTGAGCTTTACTGATGCAGCCCACCCTTTATTAAAAGGATTCAGAAAGAAGGGGACCTATATGGTCCCCTTCTCAATTAGCACTATTTTAAGCTATTCAACCCATTGCTCCCCGCCACTTGCAGCAGGCTTCGAACCATGATTAACCGACGCTTCTTCAATATCTCCAAAAGCCCAATGGGAGGGTGATACATCCTTCCACTGAGGCTGCGAAACTCCCTTAAGTGGTCCTCTTCCCAGCGCCCGGTTAATGACAATAATGGCTTCTGCTCTTGTCAGATCAGCATTCGGCCGGAAGGTGCCGTCCTTGTAACCTGTCAGGATTCCCAGGCCTTGGGCTTTTTGAATCGCCTCCTTAGCCCAATGACTGCCAATATCAGAGAACCCGCTGCCCCGCTTGGTCATATCCGGAGCCAGGCTCACAGCCAAACTTGCCATCTCTGCACGGGTCAAGGACTGATTCGGTTTAAATGTGCCATCCTTGTAGCCTTGCATCAGTCCCATTTTTGCAACCTTGTCGATAGCTGCTGCTGCCCAATGGGAAGAACTCACATCACTGAACGTCACATCTGATGATGCAGCATCTTTTTCAACGACTTTGGCGAGTATGGTTGCCATCTCTGCACGAGTGATCTTGTTATTCGGTCTAAACAGTCCGTCCTTATAACCGTTAATATATGCCTCATGCCGAGTCGTCTCCGTATTCCCGGAAGGTTCCTCTCCTGCTTCTGTTTCCGGAACCGGAGTAACTGGAGGCTGTACAACAGGAGTTGACGGTCCACCCGGATTGGAAGGTCCAGATGGATTGCTCGGATTTGTTGGGTTTGTTGGGTTTGTTGGCCCGCTGTCCCCAGCAGCTATCGTAAATTTCAGTTGATCCGTGAGCATGAGCTCCCCGGACTTTTTGACAGCCTTCAGCGTATGCACACCACTTGTCAGGCCTGTTATGCTGTAGATTTCCTGCCTATTTTTACGTCCCTCACTGTACGTATCTACGGTTTGAACCAGATTTCCGTCGATGTAGATCACCACCTCACCCTGCTGCGGCCCAGTCGGAGTAATCATACGGATGCCAGTACCTTTGAAGACATACTCAAAGGAATCACCGTTTACAGCCGAATAATGAACATCATTGAGATAATCGCCGCCAAAAACAAAACGGAGGTTCAACGTGCCGAGAGGCTGCGCAGCAAGGTAGGATTTTCTAAGCGTCACCCTATCCCCTGCTACCTCGTAATCGGTTCCCTTTACCAGCTCAAGTGAGTCATTCATAATCTTCTTGAAACTTTCCGGTTCCTGCAAAAGTGTCACTTCAATATCGGCTTGAGCAGATTCAGCTTTGTCAAAAACAGCACTCACCGGCTGAATGATATTGGGGATTTCCACCTTGAGGAAGTCAAGCAACATGAACCGCCCTGACTTTTTCACGGCTTTAAGCGTATGCAGCCCATCTGGCAGCCCTGAGACACTATAGACCTTTTGCTGCGCCAAACGTCCGTCACGGTAAGCACTCACCGTTTCCTTAAACTCACCATCCATGTAAATATCCATGTCGCCCTGGGACGGATCCACTTCCGTAAAAAACTGAATACCCGTTCCTCTGAATTCATACTCAAAATAATCGCCGTTCTGCTCGGCGTAATGCACATCATCCTTATAGTCGCCAAATGCTCTTCCCGTGCTGCGTGACCAGTTGCCGCTATACTTAATTGCGGGATCATCATTGTTAATCATCGCGAATCGGATTCCTGAAGTGTCAATAACCTTAATCGTCAGCGTCTGCGGATCTCCCGCGCTAAATAACACGTTAAACTTCGTTGTGCCAACGGGCAGCTGGGTGAGGTATTGTTTCTTGATCGTTAACGTATTGTCAATGACAACGTAGTCATCTTCGCCGAGATTGCCCCCGTCGTATGTCACACCAGTTAACGTATTACCGTTCAGGTTTAACGTAATTTTTACATCCGCCTGCTGATCCACTGCCTTATCAAAGTCTGCAGCGGTTGGACTTATTCCACTGTTCTGCCCATCAGACTCTTTTTCCCTGGTTACCTTGAGTGCATCCAGAAGCATGTATTGGCCCGATGCCTTAACGACCTTTATCGTATGTGTTCCACTTGGCAGATCTGTTTTGCTGTACAGCACCTGCTGGGTTTCCCTTTCTCCATCGGTATACGCACTTACCTGTTCTGCCTCTCCATTATCGAGAATAATGCTCATGTCCCCCTGCTCTTGATGCTTCTCTGTCAGCAGCTCGATGCCTGTACCTGTGAAGGTGTATTCAAAATAATCGCCGTCTTTTTCCGTATAATGCACATCGTCATTGAAGTCCCCAAAACCTCTGCCAGTATTCGCATTCCACGAACCTGTGTAATGTATCTCACCGTCGTCATCGTTAACGTAGACCACCTCGGTAACCGTGGTATCCTCTCCAGCAATGGATGGTTCAGCAGCCAGTTCATCTGCTACATTGGAATTGCTCGCTGTATCAACAGTCGTTCTATCATTACTTGTGGAATCCTGAATTGCTATAGTCAGATCCTGTGAACCCTCTAATTGTTCCTTGCCTCCATTTCGCTTCCAATCTCCGGTATAGCGCATGCCTGTATCATCGTCATTCACCGTCGATGTTCCGTTCAGTGCCTTGACTTTCAGCATTCGTGAAGCATGAGGCTCCAATAAACCACTGCTAAACCCCTCGTTAAAGGTACCCAGTTCGGAATGGCTCCACAGGTCACGGACCGATGCAGGTCCTTCCAGACCGATATCGCTCCAATTGACCTTGACCTCAGCACTCCGGTTGCCCAGATTAAACAGAGCCACACTGTACGTTCCATCTCCGTTATTGGCGTACCATACCTGCTGCTGGGTATCCATCGATACCGGGTGAGCCGGACGTCCAGCCTGATTGACAGCGATCACCTCATCATTGGTAAGAAGTTCAAGTCCATAGCTGTCCAGCCTGGTCATGTCATTCCCTGTATACAACGGTGCAGACGAGATCGCCCAGAATGTCATGGCTGTCTTCCGTTCATCCTTCGTGAGCCCATCCATGGAACCGTTGCCCACGTTTAGCGAGTCAAAATCATTCCACCCGCCAGGACCTGCATCACGCCACCAAAGCGCAGCGATTGGAAACAATCGTGCAATATTAGCCCACTGCGTTAACCCCACATTGCTGTCGTATGCTTCGACATCCCAGTCAATACGCCAGCCATTGGCGTGTTTTTTCCAGAAATCCACGTAGTTATGGTCCAGTGCCCATGAAAGCTCGAACCAGATATTATGCCTTGCCAAAGCCTTGGACCAGGCCTCCACATCGCCTCGTGCATCCCTGCTCAGATTGTTAATTCCTGATCCTGGAGTCACGCTGTCGAATTTGACAAAGTTAATCCCCCACTCGCCCAGTAGATCTGCGATGGAATCGATGTATTTCTGAGCACAAGGATTCGAAAAATCAATCTTGTAGGTATACGCATTCCAAGCATCCATCACGGTAAGCGGCTGATATGCAATATCCTGCATTCGGCAAGCTCCGCCCGTTCCATAGATCTCAAGGTTTTTATTGTATGCATCAATCGACAATCCGGGAATCAGATAGATCCCGATCTTCTGACCATTGTTATGAACATAGTCGATAACCTCCTGGAATCCGTTCGGATACAGCTCTTGGTTAGGAATCGGTCTTCCGTATTCATCATTATCTCCGTTCCATCCTGCATCAATATTGATATATTCATAGCCATGAGCCTGTAACTTCTCTCGCATAGCATCCGATTGCTTCTTGATGCTCTCCGCTGATGTCCATTTTACGGAAGGGTCATACACCTGCATACTGTAACTGCTCCAGCCCATGTACGGTTTCTCAGCCAATGTTTTCTCCGCCGCTGCTTCAACCACACGACCTTTTGTCCCTGTAAAACCAAACTGAACTGCTGCAAAGATGAACACCAGAAAAACCATCGCCATCCGTTTACCCATTCGCTTCAAATCATTCCTACCCCCTCTGAAATAGTGAATTCAAATCCATAATGATAGCGCTTTCCTTACGTGATAAGAGTAGTGGATGTATTATGCTCAGGATAGGTACAATTCGGAATTTTGCGTACATTTCACCATGAAAGCGGGGGTACAACAGCCATAGAACAGGCATTTCTCCCCCTTACACCGGAGATTATGCGAGTGAGCTGCTGCCATCAGATCGATTCGGAGGACGTTGTTTAGTAACGATGTGTGTATCGTAGTTTTGGTCAAGTAGAAAGACATAAAAAAAGGCCTCTCGCAGGCGCTAGCCTAACGAGAAACCTTTTCTTCTTATGATGCGGTCGAGAGGACTCGAACCTCCACGGGGGGTTAGCCCACACGGACCTGAACCGTGCGCGTCTGCCAATTCCGCCACGACCGCATATAGCATATCTCCGAGATAACCTATCGCGGCGACAAGAAATAATATATCATGTGAAATTCAATGTGTCAACATTTAAATGATTTAGTATAAAACTACGATAACCGAAAGTTATAAAATCTGGTCGAGACCTGACTTTTCCTGTTGAGAATGAACCTTGCTATCCTCTACGACTCCAATTTACTTATTTGTCCAATTTATGTGCTGATGAAACACAAATTACGTTTTTGTCATCATAAATAAACATGGAGAACTACTATTTTCCACAAAAAGTCTTGAATTCCGTTAACATTGCAGAAGGAAGAAAGGTTTGACAATTACGCATTTATGCAATATAGTTTCAAAAGGTTACAAAAACTTAATTATTCATTTGCCGAGTTTCATGTTTGAAAACGGGGGAACCATTTTGGGTGAATTATTCTTATACATAGGAAATATAGGGAACCTTCTACCGAACCCTTAGCTAACTCCGTAGGCATCGAAGGGAGAACATTGATTTTGAAAAAACTGATCATTTCTATTTTTGGCGCAGCCGTTCTATTCACATCTGGTGCAGCAAGCACTGAGGCGAGCAGTATCAACACCGTCGTTAACAACATGACTGGAATTCCTTACAAGTGGGGCGGCACGACGCTGGCCGGGTTTGATTGCTCTGGATTTATGAGATATATCTTCCAAAAATATAGCATTGAATTGCCACGTACTTCACAGCAGCAAGCCAAGGCGGGTACTCCGGTATCCAAAGCCAATATCCGCACAGGTGATCTGGTATTCTTCAACACTTCAGGCAGCGGCATTTCGCATACAGGCGTATACATTGGGGGCGGACAATTCGCTCATGCTTCCAGCAGTAAAGGTGTCAGCATCACCAAAATGTCGAATCCCTATTTCAGTGACCGCTATGTAACAGCGCGCCGGGTGACCGGACAGTTTATGTATAACAAGATGCTTGGAAAAATATAAGTTGGACAAGAAACAGGCTCTGGATCATTCCAGAGCCTGTTTTGCTGTCTAGTTATTCAGACACACTTGCAGGAGAAACCTTAGTGCAATGCCTTTTGCACACGCATTGCGCCTTGAGACAGCGCGTGACCGCCGCCTACCGCTCCGGCAACCGCAACCGTCTCCATAATCTCCTGATCGGTTGCGCCCTTCGCACGTGCCTCTTCTACGTGGTAAAACGTACATACTTCGTTATTGGCAAACAATCCGATGCCGAGGGCAATCAGCTGCTTGGTTTTGGCATCAATGGCACCTGACTGAAAGCATTCACCCGTAAATTCGTGATACGCTTTGACTACGCCAGGCAATACATCGCTTAATTCTCCAATCTGATCCTTGTAGGCATGTACCTTATCATTCATCAATGTCATGGCTACCCGCACATCCTCTCGGCTGATAAGTTTACGAATTCTCGCTGTACCTATCTTCTCTCCCGAGTGGCGGAATTATGCCAAACCATCCATGGTAATTCCATGCATCCGTCTCCAGAGCGGGTCTCTATTCATCAGCCGGACTTTGGCGCGGTTCGCTAAAGAGCTGATAGCGATAGCTGCGGTCCAGCTTGACCACACGTCTGTTCTGGCGACGGATAAGCACCTGTTCCCCATCCCATGCAACGACAATCCCTGTTACATCGTTGGACTCCAAACCATCCCGTACCACTCTTACTTTTTCACCCGATAAGCGCAGTGCATCCAATTCTGCATCACTAATCATGTCTATGGCTCCTATGTTCCAAAATAATTTACAAAAAGAGACCTAAATGAAGAGTCATTTAGGTCTCACGTGACTGTATTGGACTGTTATGTCATTCGAAAAATGTCCCGACTGAAAGTTACCGCTGCGCGTGCTCTTTGCTGTCGTTCTTCTCGAACCAAAAATCAAGCACTTTGGCGGACATCACACGTTCTTCAAGGTACTCCACTTGATGTGGTGTAAATTGTTCTTTCCAAGCGAAGGACAACTCTTCACACAAGCCTACAATGGTCAGCAACTCTGACCAGGCAACATAGCGTTTGTACCAGAAAAATTGAGGATGTTCAATCATATAGGGATAAAGGTCATCAAATTCCGTATGTTTACAATCCAGGGCACGTTCAAAATGAACTTTCGACTCCGCCAGCTTTTCAATAAAAAATTGTTCTGATGCCGGTTGGTTCCCCATGGTGTTGCCTCCTCTCCCTAACATAACCCCATTATAAATGAAATCCGCGGTCATGCAAAGGCATTGTTCAAAAAATAGGCTTTTTCCTTTAAACTGTCACATTTAATTATCGTCGAATTGCACGGTTCCATCATTCAGTGAACGAATGCGCACCAAGGCTTCCACCGGAATGCCCTGCTCACGGATCGTACGTGCACCGGCCTGAAAACATTTCTCGACCACGACACCGAATCCGACGAGCTCCGCCCCTGAACGTTCAATGATTTTAATGACACCGCGAGCTGCATCTCCGTTGGCGATAATATCGTCTATAAACAAAATACGGTCGTTCTCATGAATATATTCGCGGGATACCATAATATCGGTTACGATCCCTTTGGTAAAGGAAGGTACGCGTTCACAGTAGGCATCGGGATCTGCCAGAAGTGTCTTTTTTCGACGGGCAAATACGAGCGGCACCCCAAGTTCATGTGCTGCGGCAAAAGCAACCGGAATCCCTGAAGACTCCACCGTTATGACCCGTGTCACTCCACTTTCACGAAAGCGAGCGGCAAACTCGCGGCCCATCTCCATTGTCAGTGCAGGATCAATCTGATGATTCAATAATCCGTCCAGCTTCAGCACCTGATCCGAGATGACTACGCCTTCTTGTAATATTCGTTGTTTTAATACTTCCATAATTCGACCTCCCAAGCCTATCCTATGAGGTAAAAGTATCATAGATGAGGCTGTCAGTTCAAGCGAAATCGGCTTTCCTCCATCATTGACCGATTCTGGGGACGAAAGCTTCTTACAATTGTCATGAGTTACCAGGGTCAAGCATACCTTGTACCATGGTACCCGCATGTCCAAACTATAATGGGGCCTGAGAGGGGAAACGCATGAAACAGGCATTCCGGGTGCTGCAGATCGCATTTACATACATCGGAACGGTTGTAGGAGCAGGCTTCGCGACAGGGCAGGAAATATTGCAGTTTTTTACCCAGTATGGCAAATGGGCCACCATCACCATTGGCTTATCGACCATACTATTTGTCTGGCTGGGCACCAAAATGATGCTCATCGCCCATGATACCGGCTCCCGCTCTTACGAGGACCTGAACAAGCACCTATTCGGCCATAAGGCTGGAAAGTGGATTACCTGGATAACGCTTCTGATACTTATTGGTGTAAACAGTGTAATGCTCGCCGGAGCAGGCTCTGTCTTCGTGGAGCATCTTGGACTGAATTACCAGACTGGCTTGATTATTACGATAGTGGGAACGTACCTGCTTCTTGGACGAGGCATCAAAGCCATATTGCAAATGAATAGCATTGTGGTACCGATGATGCTCCTGTTGTCCATTCTCATGATTACAAGCACCATACACCATCCCGGTGCCTTACGGTTCGTTACGCTGACTACAGATACCAATCCTATAAAGGTGTGGCTGTCTCCACTACTGTATTCATCTTTCAATCTGGTACTGGCCCAAGCTGTTCTGGTGCCGGTAGGCAATCAGATCCGTGATCGTAATGTCCTGAAATGGGGCGGTGTAATCGGCGGAATCGGCGTAGGCTTCATGCTGTTAGCCGCCCATTTCGCCATGTCAGCCCAGATGCCAGGTATCATGCAGTTCGAAATTCCGATGGGGAGCATCGCCTTCCAACTTGGATGGGCTGTGCAGTCTGTGTATGTAACTCTGATCTTCATGGAAATATTCACAACATTCGTCGCAGATATCTATGGTATGACTCTTCAGCTTGGTCAGCACTTACAAGTCCCCCCTAGATTAATTACATTAACCATTATGATGCTGTGCTACTCACTCAGCCAGTTTGGATTCAGTTCTCTTCTATCCATTCTCTATCCAATCTTCGGCAGCCTTGCCCTAGTCTGGGCCGGAAAATTGGTGATCGACCGTTGGGGAAGCTTTCGCACGAGACATAAAAACCTGTAAATTATACTGCGTTCCAAAATGTATTACATTTCAAAACCATATTCTCGCAATCAAAAAGCCGCTGTTCTCCAGCGGCTTCTTCTGTTTATTTTATTTTCAGGGATGAATCTAGGCTTTGCTCGCGTATTGCAGGTACAGCTTTTTCAGTTCATTAACCGATCTGCCCAATGAATAGTGCGTTTTGGCCTTTTCACACGCCGAGCGTGCAAGTTCGTACCGATACGAAGGATCCAGCATCACTTTCTCCAACGCCTCAGCAAGTGCCGAGGGATCCTCAGGGGGAACGAGCAGCCCGTTGCTGCCGTTCTCGATCTGTTCAGGAATTCCGCCCACATCCGTACCTATAAGTGCAAGACAACTCAGTGCTGCCTCGGCAAACACGGAACCAAACGCCTCTGCTCTGGAAGGAAGTACAAATATATCGAAAAATGGCATGAACTCTTCCGGATGCAAGGTGTATCCATAAAAAATAGTCTCGTTATAGATACCCAAACGCTGAGCCAACTCTTCCAAATCAGGTCGAATCGGACCATCCCCGATAATATGTAAAACATAGTCATGTCCTCGACCTTTGAGTTCCGCGCAGGCTTTGAACAAAATATCCAGTCCTTTGGCCGGGACAAGCCGGCATACCGTAACCAGCTGCGGGATCGCATTATCATGAGGAATGGGTTTAAAACGTTTCTCATCAAATCCGTTCGGAATAATGCCAATGACGTCAGGCTGCTTCACATAAGGAGTTAAATACTGCCGAAATGATTCGGAGACGGTTAACAACCGCTCTGCCTGATGCTCCAGCTCGCCGTAAATGGCAATCAAAAACTGATGATCCAGACCGTCTGGCTCGATTCTTCCATTCAGAATCAACTCACGCTCATAACTGGAGTGAATGGTTTGAATAAGCGGTGTATCGGGAAATACACTTTTCATGGCAAGACCCGCAATGGGATGGTGAGCGTGAATCAAATCATAAGGCTTCTGGATCCGCAGCTTCGTCCACCATAAATAATCACGGTAAGTCTGCATATATTTTTGAACGACAGGACTTTCCTGATACTTGGTCCAATCGAACGTTTCGAACTGCACGTCCTCCCTGCCCTTGTTGCGAATTCGCTTCGGCAGCGAAAACAAGTCCATCTCCCACCTCGGGGACGTAAACCTCTCCTGCATATACGGAATCATAGAGGATACACCTCCGGGCTGCTCCGGAGGAAAGAAAAGCGCCTGCAGCAATTTCACCGTTAGTTTCCCCCTTTCTAGCTTCAGTCTTTCAGTACATCTTCAATCATGATATATTAGAACGTATGTTTCAGTAAAGAAATAACTGTTTATTCCTCACCATTTTAACAACAACGTTGCAGCTTGTAGACCCTGAGGGTTATCCGGAAGGATCATGCGGACAAGCTAATGAAAAGGAGAGCAACAAGACATGAGCAAGCCTTCACTCCCTGAGTCGTATATACATCATATTCGGGAAATGCTCGGCTCAGAAGCAGAAGCATTTATTGACAGCTATGATCGGCCTCGTGTACAGGGGTTGCGTTTTAACTCCCTTAAAGCTACACCAGAGCTCAAAAAGCAGGTGATAGAGCAGTTTAACCTGACCAAGGTTCCCTGGTGCGAGACGGGATACTACTATCAATCGAATGAGCGTCCTGGCAAACATGTGTATCATGCTGCAGGACTGTACTATATTCAGGAGCCCTCTGCGATGTCGGCGGTGGAGATGCTGAACCCACAACCGGGTGAGATCATCTTGGATCTCGCGGCTGCACCAGGCGGCAAAACAACCCACATTGCCTCACTGATGGAAGACCAGGGGCTGCTCGTTTCCAATGAAATTCATCCGGCCAGAGCCAAAATCTTGGCAGAGAACGTGGAACGAATGGGACTCTCTTCCGTCGTTGTTACAAGTGCAGCACCCGGAGAATTGTCGGCGCGCTTTCCTGCAGCCTTTGACCGGATCATGCTGGATGCCCCTTGCTCTGGCGAAGGTATGTTCCGCAAAGATCCGGATGCGGTCACCGAGTGGAGCGATGATCTGGTCACACTGTGTGTGAACAGACAATGGGACATTTTGCAGGATGCCTATATCATGCTTAAACCGGGCGGGACTTTGGCTTATTCCACTTGCACCTTCAATCGCGAAGAGAATGAAGGCATGATGGAACGTTTTGTTACCACTTATCCAGATCTGACTCTTGTACGGACTGAACGAATCTGGCCTCACCTGGCCCAGGGCGAGGGACATTTTGTAGCTGTAGTGACCAAAGCAGAATCCCAAGCTTATGCATCCCAAGAACAGGAAGAACAACCTCGCAAACGCAAAGATAAAAGAGGCAGGAATCCACGTCAAACGACAGCATCCAAAGAAGTAGAATCCGCGTGGAATGCTTATCTGGCCTGGAGTTCTGACCATACAGACACGGTAGCTAACGGAACTGGCAGACCTCTGCTTTTTGGTGAAGCTTTGTATGTATTGCCAGAGCGTGCTGCACAGCTGCTGACCGATGATCGTTTAAACGGATTGAAGCTGCCCCGTCCAGGGCTTCATGTCGGTGACTGGAAAAAAGGGCGCTTCGAGCCTGCTCATGCACTCGCGCTGGCTCTGGGACAACAGGAGGCTGTCAACATGCAGCATGCAGCACTAGATGCAGAGACCAGCCAAGTGGCGGCATATCTTCGCGGTGAGAGCCTTCCTGCCGAAAGCGGACTTACCGGATGGACGCTTGTGACTTTCAACGGGCTCCCACTGGGGTGGGGAAAAGCCAGTGCAGGACAGTTAAAAAACCGTTTGCCTAAAGGCCTTAGACGCATGCAGTAGACTAACCCTATCACGACTCAAAGCCGGTGAGCATTAGTGCTCCCGGCTTTATTTTCCGTTCATTAATGGAGTTGAGTTAACAGGTTGATGAAATGACCTGTTTTTTTTAAATTTCATTTAGGATTGAAGTGGCTTCTCAAACGTACTATACCCATTCATTTTCCCCACAAAGGTATATCCGTTGCGTGGATAAAATTCATTCAGCCTCTCGTTGTCACCCACACAATCCAATCGCATGACGTGTTTGTTGTCAAATTGGATTCCACTGCTGGACCAACCCAAAATGTCCCGACCCAGTCCGGTGCGGGCGTACTTTCTCCGAATGGCCAAACGATGCAAATAAAGGGCGCCATCCGCTTGATGTGCTTTCGGTCCCCATAGCTCGAAATCCCAAGCACTTGGCTGCTGCAACAGAATAACCATCCCTGCCACATCGCCTTCTTTCTTGAACACAAACACATCACCGCGACGAATGGCCCCTGCTGTATCGTGGGAATCTTCACCTTTCAAAAGCGCACTCCACTGGGAGGATCCCTGGCTGCGTAACCATTCAGCTGTCTCCCTAAGCAAGGATAGTACATCTTCCGTGTCTTCCGGCTGAGCCTGCATTGCTCTGAAATCATCGTTAATATATTCTGTAATGATTGTAAATGAGTGCTTCATGGTTTTCCTCCAATTCCAGATCTCTTTAGAACTATTGGAACTATACCCGGAAATGAATTTATCGTCAAAGCAAATCAAAAAAGGTAAAAGGCCTAAGCCTCTTACCCGTCGATCTTCGCTTCATCTATAATCTGGTTCCGGTACAGCATGGTAAGGTGCAATGTGTCGAATTCAAGGTCCTTGTCCAGTTCCTGAAGCAGCACCTCAACCAGATCCCGCCGCTGTGCACTAGTTCCGGGTACCTGATAATCCATATAGCCCGTCAGGTCGGCATGAGATGTATCAATGGTTGCTGTCCCCACAGGTAATCCGCCACGTTCTTGCAGAAATAGCTCATAGACCCTGAATTCACGGTCCTTGCGCACCAACATGACATAACAGGAATCCTCTGCTTCGTCTATCTCGTCTTCAGAATCATCCCAATCCTCGTATTCGGTAAACTCCTCTTCCTCCGAGTCATCCACAAAGTCGCGGTGTACCCACTCCATGGACTCCAGCTCATTCCCCTGATGCCACATGCGAAGAGTAATCGTGTCGATCACTTCTTCGTCGAGTTCTCTTACGAGCAGCTCTGCCGCAGCATCAAGCTGGCTCTCGAGAGGCACGTCATACCAGTGTATCTCGCCTTGAATGTCGGCCCCATATTGTTTCAATGAAGCTTCTGCCAGCTCAGTCCCGTCAGCATCGTTAAACACATAGGTCGATATACTTCGTCCGGCGGTTACAAGCTCCATTTCCAGCACATGTTCCCGATCTTCATATGTAAAAGCTTCATCTGCTGTATCCGGAATTACGCGAGAATCATCCACATCCAGGTCATCCAAGTATTCATCAGCCTCGTAATGCATATCATCCGACTCACGCTCTGGATCAAATTCCAGGTTTTGCAGAACCGAATGCAATGTGCCACAGCTGACCAGCACTTCATAATAGATCGCCTCCACTGCATCCGTAAGGGACCGGATATATGCATGAACCTGATCAATGATGTGCTTTTCCTCATCCGCTGAAACCAATTCCCGTTCCATCTGAAGACTGCCAGACAAACGGTCTCCTTCTCTATATACCAGCAGAAGTGAACCCGCGTATTGATCATTCACCATTACATCGAGCACTTCACCACCTGATGTACGCAGATCCGGAATCAGCTCCACTTTCTGTTTCATGTGCCTGTCCTCCTCCATTTCTAATGGTATTCTCATAGGTTACCCATGAGGCCAGTAGATTATGAAGCAGGAGCCTTTGAAAATGAAAAATGTGGTTGTTATTAGACAGCTAGGACGTGTTTTTGGACAGCATGCGCAACACCCTGCTCGTTGTTAGAGAGTGTCACTTCATCCGCAGCAGCCTTCACCTCTTCCGGCGAGTTGTCCATGGCAATCCCTATGCCTGCATAAGTCAGCATCGTGATATCATTGTAGTAATTGCCGATTGCCAAAATTTCTGAAGGTACAATACCTTTGGATTCAGCCAGTCTCTTCAGCGCCGCTCCCTTGGAGGCTTCCGGGTGCATCAGATCAATGAAAAAGTCTCCGCTGCGAGTCATGTAGTAAGGCAAATTCCAAGTTCCCCATTCCTGCTGAACCTTGTCCATCTGCTCTATGGGCCCAAACGCGGTGAATTTGGCAAGCGGTTCTGACAGGTCTGCCCACTGCGGAAGCTTTAAGGGCTCCATCATGAAGTTGTTGTACATCTCCCGAACCTGTAATTCCAATCCTTCCGGCTGATCCACATATAATCCAAATGCCGTGTTGATGTCAAAATGTACACCGTTTGTACGGCAATATGTGACAAAGGGCTCCAATCCCTGACCATCCATGGCAAATCTGTGCACAATTTCACGGCTCTCCACTTCGGCCGTCACGGCTCCGTTATGTGTAACCACATATCCGTCAAGCCCCATTCGCTTCATAAAAGGAATGGTGTTGGCCGGGCCTCTGCCCGAACACAGAACGATCTCGGCTCCCTGCCGGGAAGCACGGATCAGAATCTCTTGGGTCCATTCGGTAAGCTCATGATGATCATTAAGCAGCGTGCCATCTACGTCAAGCGCAATTAATTTGATTGTCATCGGGTCTTCACTCCTCAACTGTTTAAGTAATCGCACCCTCCCAAACCCTCCCTTCCGAGGGAGGGCCCCAGAGGGCTCTGCCCTCTGGACTCCCGTCTGTTGACCGGCGTTTGGTCTGTTCTTGCTATGTGACGGTGGATGTGGGAGCGCTTGTCTGCATGGATCTCCGCTTATCGCGAAATCCAGGCCAAGCTTAAGGGCGACCATTTCGGGCAGCGCTTCGCTCTCTGCCCAGGCTCCCTGCTCCGCTTCGCGAAGGGCGGGAGCTTGCGCCTGCGGCGCTGAGGGCAGGGCTTCGCCCTCTGCCCGGGCTCCCTGCTCCGCTTCGCGAAGGGCGGGAGCTTGCGCCTGCGGCTGGTGGGCAGGGCTTTGCCCTCTGCCCAGGCTCCCTGCTCCGCTCCGCGAAGGACGGGAGCTGCGCCTGTGGCGCTTGAGGGCAGCGCTTCGCGAAGGACGGGAGCTGCGCCTGTGGCGCTTGAGGGCAGCGCTTCGCCCTCTGCCCGGGCTCCCTGCTCCGCTTCGCGAAGGGCGGGAGCTTACGCCTGTGGCGCTGAGGGCAGGGCTTCGCCCTCTGCCCAGGCTCCCTGCTCCGCTTCGCGAAGGACGGGAGCTTTACTTACGCAGACAGGCCAGCTCGTCAGCGGTTAGTTCGCGGTACCTGCCAATCGGGAGCTCCGTATCCAGCTGAAGGTCGCCCATGGCTACCCTTTTCAGATAAACCACTCGTTTGCCTACGGCCTGGAACATCCGTTTTACCTGATGAAATTTGCCCTCGTGAATAATGAGAGAGATCGAAGAAATCACTCCCTCCTCCGTCTCCTCATGATGAAGCACGGTCAATTCGGCTGGCATGGCTTCATAACCGTCATCCAGCTGTATGCCCGCCTTGAAACGTTGAACATCCTCGTCATCCACTTTCCCCAATACACGGGCTTCGTATGTTTTCGGTACATGCTTGCGTGGAGATAACAGATCATGCGCAAGCGGACCGTCATTCGTCAGAATGAGCAATCCCTCTGTATCTTTATCCAGCCGCCCTACCGGGAACGGATCAAATACCCTGTCCTCTTTGCGCAGGAGATCCAAAACTGTTTTATCCCTGGCGTCTTCCGTTGCCGACACAACACCCGGAGGTTTATGCAGCATTAAATAAATCGTTTCACGGTATACGATACGCTCTCCATCAGCTTCAATGACATTGGCATCTGGATTCACCTGCATACCACTATCCTTCACAGCTTGGCCATCGACAAAAATTCTGCCCTGCTTTACCATTTTTTTGAGTTCACTCCGGGTACCTACACCCATGTGACTTAGTATTTTGTCAAGACGCTGTGTTTTCTTTCCTTTGTCACTCATACCGATGTCCACCTCCAGCCAGCCGGGTACTCATTTTTCAGCACGCCATCCAGCCATTTCCCCCAACCAAGAGCATATCCATCCACGCATACCAGCGCATAACCTTTGGCAGCTGATCCAGGCTTGCACTCCACGCGCGCTTCTTCGATATTCAGCGTTTCGCCCTTCAGGTACCTTACCGCTTCTCCACTTGTAGAAGCCAGGTTTATAACCCTTTTCGCCTCAGAACTGTTCAACGCACAAGCCAGTGGATGAGACGGAACAAACCTTCCGTTCTTTACGGTACCCATAAACCATCCGGGCCGGATCACTTTGAGACCTTCCAGACGCGATGCACCAACAGACGATTGATATACACGGTCACCGTAAAATACTGTTTCCCCAGGGAGTTCGAGTTCCAGATGCTCTTTTATAAATTGTTGATACACGCTCCCCGGGTCAATGTTCACCTGATCGGTTCCTCGACCTTTTCCACGATTGGACTTACGCGCATCACGCTCGTTATTCCTTCCCGCTTTCCCCTCATTTTTGCCGCCTCGAGCTGGTCTTTCATTCCGTTCTCTCGATTCAGTTCTCATCAATCGTTCGCGTTTTCGGTCCGCTTTGCTGAGCGGCTGAGTTACAGCAATCCCTTGATCCTCGGAGATCTTGGATACAGTCTCCTTCTCATCCTCAACGCCGCTGATCCGCTCTGCAGAAGTCTCAGGACGATGCTGCAATACAGCTACGTAATGCCCTTCGCCTTCCAACAAGTGAGGCCACAATCTCGCTGTACCACGTGTTTGATCCAGTACTGCACCTGTTTTTTCTGCCGTTTCAGGCAGCATCTGGCGTACCCAATCCGGTCTTCCCGGAGCGAATCCGGCTGTTCCCGGAATATCATGAACAGTGAAGTCTGGATTGAGATTCAGAAATTCGGCGATCATGGCTTCATTTTCCTCCGGCGCAAACGTACACGTGGAATATACGATCGTTCCTCCCGGAGCGAGCAGCTTCGCAGCTGTCTCCAGAATATCTCGCTGCATTAGCACACACTTCTCTACTGAATGATGCTCCCATGACTTCACCATGTCTTCATCTTTTCGGAACATTCCCTCTCCTGAACAAGGAGCATCAATTAGTACCCTATTAAAATAATGCGGAAATGCACCGGCAATCCGTTCCGGCGACTCATTCAGGACAACAGCATTTCGCACACCGTACAACTCTACGTTTTTGGCAAGTGCTTTGGTCCGTTCGGAATGAATATCATTGGTCACCAGCACACCCTTACCCTGCAGCTTTGCTGCGATCTGGGTAGATTTGCCGCCGGGTGCTGCACACAAATCCAGTACATGATCCCCTGGCTGAACGTCAAGCAGCTCCACCGGAGCCATCGCGCTTGGTTCCTGAATGTAATATAGACCTGCATGATAGTACGGATGTAGGCCTGGTTTCACGCCATGCGGCACATAAAAGCCCGTCCCGCACCACGGAATGGGCCGCAAATCAAAAGGAGCCAATTCATCAAATTGCTCCATGGATATTTTTATCGTATTCACTCGAAGTCCCGCATGCGGAGACTGTTCATATGATTTCATAAATTGTTCAAACTCATCTCCGAGCAAGCTTTTCATGCGCTCGGCGAAGATTGAAGGTAGCTGTACAGCCATATTCACTCATCCTGTCCTGTTAAAATGCATATTGTTCTATGTTATCATATCCCGGTGTAGCTTTCCTATTGATTCACTGCATATTCCACTACAGCGTGTAATGTTGTATAATGACAAGTAGGTTGATTCTCGTGCAAAAAACGGGTGTTTATGTATATTATCCCAACCTTTATTTTTGCCAAAACTATATTTTGATATGATCGATGGGGGATGTCCAATGAAATCGAAGAAAAAGAAGAGTGCCTCAATCCTGATTTTCCTGGGTATATTCGTGGTCCTAATCGCAGCGCTTGTCGTAGTAAACCAACAATCCAAGAAACAAATGGACGCTGTGGAGAACGCTTATGGTATTGCAGCTTCCAAGCTTAACCCAGCTACACGCGAATTGCTCGATGATCCTAACTACCAACAGATTATTCTGCCGGATGATCTCAAATCCAAAATTGACAATAAGGAAAGCTTTTTCGTTTATTTCTTTGCCTCCGACTGCTCACATTGCCGGGCAACGACACCACAATTGATGCCGCTGGTAGACGAAGTAGGTATTGAGCTGCCACAATTCAATCTGCGTGAGTTCGATTCAGGCTGGACAGATTATAATATCGAATTTACACCTACGCTGGTTTATTATCAAGATGGCGTAGAGAAGGATCGCATGGTTGGCGGACTTCAGGAGAATGGTAGTGACAACGGTTATACGCTGGATGATTACAGACAATTTTTTGACAAGTACAAAGGCAGCTCCGCTGCTTCGGCAAGCTAAGAAATAATCGTTGACTACAAATCAACATCTCACTTCAAGTTGTGCATGTGGACAGGCTGTTCCATATTCACTCTGAGCTTCATAGCCAATAAAGGCAGACCAAAAAATCACCCCGGCCAATCCTTATCCAAGGTTCAGCCGGGGTGATTTATGTTATATCCGATATGCATCATGCCATCTATACTAATTCTGATTTTCGTCAAAATTGTTCGCCTGCTGCATTGCTTTCATTTTCTCTTCATAGATCCGTCCCCGCGTCGGGCTGCGACGCTGCGGAATGTTGGGTTTCAGTTCCTTAGATCGTTCTTGAAATGCATTAGTCAGTGTCTCATCCCAGATCCGTATGGTCAGATCCCTGTATGGAAAATGCTGCGATTCAGGACCTGCTAGTCCGCTGACCAGTCCCTTCACTTCCTCGACCAATTCTCCAAGTTCAATCCCTTTTGTACGTTCAGGATAATGCTCCAGCAGATCAATCGAACTCTGCAACATCATCCTCCCTCCACGAAGATTGCTGTTTCTGAAATGATATAAGCCAACTGCAATCTGCAGCAAGCCTTTATAAAAAGGGTCCCGATCTAGTTCCAACCATAACTCTTCCAATACCTCATGGCATTCGAAGTAGTCCTGATCACGGTTAAAATAGATCAAATAATCAATATACAGCGGCTCATAGCGGCTCATCGGGATTTTCGCCCTTCCTAGCCGAATTCAGAAGAGCTTTCACATCGTCCAACAAATCTTTAAGTGCTTCCATGTCATGACGCTCCCAGCAGTCGTTAAAGCGCTTCTGAGCCTCAATGGCCTCATTGACGAGATGGTAGAAATACAACTGATGTATGATGGACAGTGTCTTGGAGACGATGTTTGAATCATCTTCAAACTCCTTCTGCGCTTCGAGGATCTGCAGCCGAATGGCTGACATCTCATTATCCAATACAAAAGCGGCTTCTGCCGTTTTCTTCAGCCTTGCCCGCATATCATCCGGCAGACTTTCCCGATATTTATAGCTCAGCGAGTGCTCAATCGTAGCCCAGAAGTTCATGGCCAGCGTCCGGATTTGGATCTCGGCCAGCACTTTCTTCTGTCCCAGAGCCGTCTGAACAGGATATTCAATAATCATATGGAAACTGCGATAACCGCTCTCTTTGAAGTTCGTAATATAATCTTTCTCAATCAATACCGTTAAATCCTTGCGTGCGCGGATGTACTCCGCCACTCTTCGAATATCATCCACAAATTGACACATAATACGAATTCCCGCAATATCCTCAATTCCCGTCTCTACCTGATCTAGTGGCACATTCAGACGTCTGGATTTCTCCAGAATGCTGGATATTTTTTTGACACGACCGGTAACGAATTCAATCGGGGCGTATTCTTCCCGTTTCTTCAGTTCCGCTCGCATTGTCTTGAATTTGACTTTCAATTCCTCTACCGCTTGTTCATAAGGAAGTAAAAATGTACCCCAGTCTCTACCGTCCATGCTGATGCCTCCTGTCTCTATAGCGTCCCCTGTTCTAGTCTATTATACATGATGTTCAGCGGGGGGAAGAGTCCCGTACGCAATCCCCTCTTCCAAGCTTCTATATTTTCGCTCCGGGGAACTTCTTATCCTTTATGTTCTTATCTGTGCTCTGCACCAACAGCTTCGGAGATATGACGATAGCCGTCTTTGCGCAATAGCTCACGCAATCCGGCATGGATACGCCGATTCACCTCAGGTCCTTCATAGATCAGAGCTGTGTATATTTCCACCAGACTTGCACCGGCTTTAATTTTTTCGTAGGCATCTTCGCTGGTAAAAATACCTCCGGAACCGATAATCGGAAGCTTCCCTTCCGTTTGACGATAGATGCGCCGAATAACCTCCGTGGAACGATCCCGCAACGGTTTACCGCTGAGTCCACCGGTTTCCTTGGCATGCTGATGGGACAGCCCCTCTCGGTTAACCGTCGTGTTAGTGGCAATAATACCTGCAACGCCGCTATCCGCGATTGTGCTGACCATATATTCAAGCTCCTGGTCGTTGACATCCGGTGCGATTTTGACCAGAACCGATTTGACTGATCCGCCTGCTTTTGTGCGTTGTGCTTCCATTTCACTCATCACCGCTGCAAGCAGTTCCTTCAATTCATTCCCATGTTGCAGGTTACGCAGATCCGGTGTATTTGGTGAACTGATATTCACGACAAACAAATCCGCATAAGCATACAGCGCCCGAATACATTTTTCATAATCCAGATGTGCTTCTTCATTAGGTGTAGCCTTGTTTTTGCCGATGTTGACTGCAACGGGAATACGACGCTCCTTCAGACGTGCCAATTCACCTGCCATTGCTTCCGCTCCAAGGTTGTTAAACCCCATCCGGTTTACCAGAGCTTCATCTGGAGGCAGACGGAACAGACGTGGCTGGTCATTGCCTGGCTGCGCGAGCGGTGTTACGGTGCCGACTTCCATGAACCCGAATCCAATGGATGAGAAACCCGTTACGGCCTGTCCGTTTTTGTCCAGACCTGCTGCGAGGCCCACTGGGGTGGGGAAATGACAGCCGAACATGTCGACAGCCAGATCTTCCGTTTCACGCACGCCATACATCACCCGCAAGCCGGAAGGCACCGGGCGAATACTGCCCATGCCGCTAAGGCCGCCAATAATCAGATGATGGGCCTGTTCAGGGTCCATTTTGAACAACAAGGGTTTAGCAAGACTTCTATATAACAAATCACTCACTCCGTTCTCGTCCGGTACGCCGTAAATATGCTTTCCCGTCTTTTTCATATGTAAAAAAACACTCTACACACAAGTCTATCTGTTTCTTCATCAAAAGGAAAGTAGTTTGCGCATAGACATCCTCATTTTAGCTAAGTCTCCAAGCCACTTTAAACCTTATGGAAGAAATAATCCCGCATACTGGAAATGACGAGGTGAATTCTTTACAATGGGAGCATGGCAACGATATATCAGTACCAATGAACGAAGGAGGAACAGCCCATGGCTCCCAAACGTAAACCGCCTGCTTTGCAGCAAAAGAAAGAAGAAGTTAATCGGAAAGCCATTGCTTGGACAGCGGCCAGCGTCATCGGATTGATCATTATTATCGGCGCACTCATCATTATCGCCAATATGTAAACGGTCAAACCGACTGCCAGTCCAGTACATAATGTTTCAGCTGGAGTACACGCCATCGTAACAGGTTACAGGAATCGATTAGTTCAGCCAATGATACGTCTTGTTTGGATTGTTTTGTTTGGGAACAAGCGTATGCTGATAGCGATCCTTCGCTTCCGGAACAAGGATGGTCTCTGGCAGCAGATTCGTTCCAATGCGTACCGGGGTGCCCTGAGGTGCGAGCGCAAACAGTTCCTCCACATCCCCAGTACTCATTCTCACACATCCAAGGGACTCATCCAGCCCAATACTGTCAGGCTCGTTGGTCCCGTGGATGGCATAATTCGTATCCGACAGCTGCATGCCTCTTGTCCCAAATTCCCCATCAGAGCGACCATTCGGATTCACGACTTTGTCCGTAATGACAAAAGTGCCTTCTGGTGTTCGCCCTCCCCCTAGCCCGACCTCATAATTGCGAATAATGGTATTACCGCTAATCAACGCAAGTCTGTGGTTGCTTTTATCGACTACGATCTCCAATGGATCCTGTAAAAAGAGTTCCCCTCCAAGCGTGTCTGCAAATGGACCATCTGCTTGCAGAGCAGGTGACTGTCCGGCTTGTTCCTGACCTGCTTGTTGACCTGCCTCTTCCTTTCCTTGCTTCTGCATCGCAAGTATTGCAGGAAACATGTCTTTCATCCCCGGTGCTGTCTCACCCAAAATATTGTTTGGAAAAGGCTGCGCAAGCTGACTTACGTTTTTGGGCCAGGTTTTGTTTTGCTTATAGTATGTATGGATTGCACTGGACAACGATGCCGCTGATTCTTGTTTGGCTGTCCACACTTGTGCAAGCTGCTTGATGTCTTTTGAAACTTCCGGCGGTTCGCAGTTGCACTGGTCGGCATCGTAACTTTGGGCTGTTAATCTGCCGCTGCTATTTGTTTGCACAATATATTTTACCGGCATATTCCGTTTCCATAACGCCCATTCGTCAGAAGTCTGCATGCCCAGAACAGCGGAGGTCTCCACCTTAGGTCCCGCACCCGACCATGCAGCAGCGAGCGCAGTTTCTCCCTGCTGGTTCCCTCCGAATCTCGCAGCTGTAAAAACATTCGAATTGGTGATAGGAGCTGAAGCAGCTTCACGATCATCAGAGATTGAGCCATCCGCCCAATCATCATCTCCGGTTTCCAAAGCCGATGCCAACGCTTCAGCTGCATCACGATTGAATCCTGGAGCATCTGCAGGCGGTACCAGAGCAAGCACAAGCAGCATCAGCAGGGTCAGCCACATTTTGCGAATACGGTGTTTCCTCTCCTTCTGTTCTCCCATCTCCACCAGCTTGTTTTGATAATCCACCCATATGTCTGCAGGAGCCTTACTCCGTTCAAATGCTTCGTAAACTTCGCCCGCTTGCTGAAAACAATAGTTGGCCTTGCCTTCCTGACCTTCACGCACATACTCCTTACCGAGCAAATACCAGGCCATTTTATTATCAGGATGTTTCTTAACATATGTTCTTAGGTGAGTATTCTGCATCCGATCCTCCGCTTGATTTCGCTTTTTCCGTTACTATCTTTTATATCGGCATAGGACGGAATGAAATCCATAGGACTTGAGTACCCGGATGGAACGCAAAGCATTCGACAAAATATCACAACCCTTCAACTATAGAACCCGCACCAACATGAATTTCTACGCACTAAAAAAGCACGTCCCACTGCCCTAAGACAGAGGAATGTGCTTCTTCGTGGTTATATGGTGTATGATTAGCCTTCTTTGTTGAAAGGTTCATCCGCTACTTTGATGGAATCCGTTGGGCAGCCATCACAAGCATCTTGCATATCATCGAACAAGTCGTCCGGGATAGCCTTGATTCCTTGGTTAGCATCGCCATCAAAAATCACTTCTGCCAAGCCCTCATCATCATAGTCATAAATGTCAGGCGCCGTTGCTCCGCAAGCACCACATGCAATACATGTGTCTTTTTCAACCCAAGTGTACTTACTCATTACAATCTCTCCTCCTAAAATTCGAAACGTACAGTGTTTTTATCTAGAAAACATATTAAACCAAAGTAGAAGTAATTTCAAATTATTTTGACAACATCAAGAGTATATTATGCCCTATTTAATCAAGACTTTGCAAGTTATCTTTTTGCAGAGACGTGCCCCTCACCTTGTGATTACGGAGCAAAACGGAAGGGTCATCCCCAAGCATGCCCGCTGTTACAACAGCATTCTCTCCAAATTTGTCACGCAGCTGGTCCATAATGCGAATCAGATTCTCCTTTTTCGGCTTCTGTTCGTATTCAAACAGGTCCAGCTGTACAGCTGATTCCTCACGTGGAATCAAATTCTGAAGGGTAACTCCCAGCATGCGTACAGGCTTCCCACTACTCCAGTGCTTGGCAAATAATGCGCAGGCTTCCCGGTAGATTATCGTTGCATCCTCCGTAGGAACTTCCATCATCCGTGAACGGGTGATGGTTTTCATGTCCGGTGTTCGGATTGTAATCTGAATCCCCTGACTCAGCATCTCGTGCTTGCGCAAACGCCTGGCCACTTGGTCACTAATGTTGAGCAGTACACGGTGTACGTCCTCCATCTCGGTAATGTCCGCTGGTAGCGTTGTGGTATGCCCAATGGATTTGTTCGCTTCCCGTTCTGCCTGAACGGTAGAATGATTGATGCCATTGGCTGAATTCTTCAGCCAGGTACCGTTAACTCCGAATACATCCGTCAGCATCCGCTCATCCGATTTTGCAAGCTGTCCTATGGTTTCGATGCCCAGCTTTTTCAGTTTTTCAGCCGTCTTTTTGCCAATACCGAACAACTCATTGCAGGGTCTATGCCAGAGAATCTGAGGTACATCCCTCATTCGCAAGATGGAAATGCCGTTAGGTTTCTTCAGATCGGAAGCCATCTTTGCCAGCAATTTGTTGGGTGCAATGCCGATGGAACATGGAAGTCCCAGTTCTTCCCGAATTCGTTGCTGGATGCTCTCCGCAATTTCCATGGGAGTGCCGAACTGTTTAGAGCCTGTGATATCCAGATAACATTCATCTATTGAGGTTGCCTCCAGCAGTGGTGTATAACTGTAGGCTATTTTCATAAATGCTCTTGAGTATTGACGATATAGATGAAAATCAGGACGAATTACGATTAATTCCGGACATTTTTTCAACGCCTGATGGACGACCATGCCTGTTGAGATGCCTTTTCTTCGAGCCGTATATGAACACGTTACGATAACGCCTTTTCTTACTTCACTGCTGCCCGCTACAGCTGTTGCTTTTCCTCTGTATAGTTCCGGCTCTTCGGCTTCATGCACCGAGCAATAAAATGCGTTCATGTCGACATGCAAAATGACCCTTCCGGCGGCAGGATAATATCGATCCACATTCGTGTGACGTGTTTCATCCCCAGACATGTACCTCCGCCCTTTCGTACTCTAGTTAATGAAGCTTAAATATCTATTCACCCTATTATATCAAGTTCGTTATGTAAAATCAGTTACGTTTTATTTCCGAATGGATCGGATGATCGATCGAATAATTAGCCACCCTACACTTGCAAAAAGGACTAAAGCAATCAAGAAAATAATAATTGTATTTTCCCATACAAAATTCATTTATACTCCTCCTATTTACCATAAATCCCATTTACCAGTCAAAATCCAATATAACATACATTTCTCCATCATTCACTTATGTGATGATGGAGAAACAAAAAATTTGTTACACGAAACTGCGATTTCTGTGTAGCATTTGGCCATAATGGTGCTATAATAATTAATTATACAAATTCGCGACTTTAGGACAAATCAACGCATGGAGTTTAACACAGTGTAGCGTTGCAGAACCGAAGGATTCACGTGCTAACTTATTTGAATACTTTTCCAACACAACATTCAACTTTTTAAAAAGCGCTTTATCTCAAAGGAGGATCTTCATGTCAAAGGCCATTTCCATCTTCGATACGACTTTACGTGACGGCACACAAGGGGAGGGTGTCAGTTTATCGGCAGATGACAAGCTTAAAATTGCCAAGAAACTCGACGACCTAGGTGCTAATTATATTGAAGGCGGAATTCCCGGCAGCAACACCAAGGACATTGAGTTTTTCAAAAGAGTGAAAGAATTAAATCTCAATGCCAAGGTCGTTGCTTTTGGCAGTACACGTCGCAAAGGAAGCATCGCCAGCGAAGACGCCAATTTGAAACGGATGATCGAATCCGGTGCACAAGCAGCAACATTGGTCGGTAAATCGTGGGATTTCCACGTCCATACCGCCTTGCAAACCACTTTGGAAGAGAATCTATCCATGATCTATGATTCTATTGCTTATTTGAAGCAAAATGGAATGGAAGTTATTTTCGATGCCGAGCACTTCTTCGACGGATTCAAGCATAACCCGGAGTATGCTCAAGCTGTGTTAACGAAAGCTCATGAAGCTGGTGCAGACTGGCTCGTGATGTGTGATACCAACGGCGGAACCATGCCGCATGAAGTATACGAGATTGTATCCAGACTCTCTGGAAGTCTCCCTCATGCTCATCTCGGAATCCATACACATAATGACTGTGAACTGGCTGTCGCCAATACGCTTAGTGCTGTACAAGCTGGTGCCAGACAGGTTCAAGGCACGATGAATGGTTATGGAGAACGTTGCGGCAATGCGAATCTAGCTTCCATTATTCCGAACCTACAGCTCAAGCTTGGATATGAATGCGTGTCCGAAGATTCGATGAGACAGCTCACAAACGTAGCCCGCTATGTTAGCGAGATTGCCAATGTGAACATGCCGATCAACCAGCCTTATGTCGGTAATGCGGCCTTCGCTCATAAGGGCGGCATTCACGTCTCTGCTATCCTGCGTGATTCCCGTACTTACGAACATATCGTACCTGAACTTGTCGGGAACAAACAGCGTGTACTCGTTTCCGAGTTGGCTGGACAGAGCAACATCGTCTCCAAGGCACAGGAACTTGGACTGGAGTTCGATCCAAGCAGCGCCAATTCACGCCAGATCATTGAAAAAATCAAAGATTTGGAGCATCAAGGTTATCAGTTTGAAGGTGCAGACGCTTCCCTTGAGCTGCTCATTCGCGAAGCAAACGGAGATATGAAGGAACTGTTCACATTTGAATCCTTCAAAATGCTTGTGGAAAAAGCAGCCGACAAGTCCGTTGTCTCCGAAGCATTCGTTAAGCTCAATGTCGCTGGAACAAGCGTTTATACCGCTGCGGAGGGCAATGGTCCGGTCAATGCTCTCGATAATGCTCTTCGGAAAGCACTTGTCCAATATTTCCCTTCGCTTGCTAACATGCATCTCTCTGACTATAAAGTTCGTGTACTTGATGAGAAGGATGCCACAGCAGCCAAAGTACGTGTATTAATTGAATCCAAAAATACAGAGAATACATGGAATACGGTCGGCGTTTCCGAAAACGTCATTGAAGCCAGTTGGGAAGCCCTTGTTCACAGTTTCCGTTATGCCCTGCTTCAGGAAAAGTTACAGGACGAGCCGAATGTTGTCCACACAGCCATGCATGGATTAAGCAACCATTAACGCTTATTTCCCGGAAAATAAACGAAGCGCCTGTCTCCAAATTCACTGGGGACAGGCGCTTTTTATTTGACTCACTAGTTGATGACTTTCTTGATTTTACGCTCCAATTCCTTCTCTGGCAAAATGCCGAGTATGACTTCTTGAATAACCCCATTCTTGTCAATCAGAATATTTGTGGGAAAAGCCACACCGTTATATTTTGCATAGGCTTCCCCGTCTTCATCAAGCAAAATAGGGAACGTCAGTTTGTATTCCTCCACAAAAGCTTTCGCATCTTTCAGCTTATCATAAGGGGTTACATTGACTCCATACATATCCATTTCATCTTTATATTTAGCCGCCAAGGTATTAAGCGCTGGCGCTTCCTCCTTGCAGGGTTCACACCAGGAAGCCCAGAAGCTGACAAATACAGCCTTTTCCTTCGCTCCTCCTGCAGTATATGTTTTTCCATCCATGCCTTTAAGAGTGAACCCTGGGGCCAGCAATCCCGCTCTTGGTCCTGTTTCGGTTGGAAGCGGCTCTTCTTGTTTGAACACAGCAGCGATTCCGTTATCCGCATTTTGAGCCAGTGCAACTCCAATGAGCAATACAACACCAAGCAGTATGTATATGTTTCGTTTCATGGCTAGCCACCTTCTTGTAGAATCAGCATCTTGGGTATGACTTCATTACCGTCACTCATTGCAAGTGGTCCTAATCACTTGATACGCTTGCACATGGTGATGTCACTTATTCCTTGTTGTAAAATACTCTCTTTAATATTGTACCCTTTTCCTTTAAAATTTTACAATCAGGGATCATACAAATTCAAACAAAAAAAGGACCCCTGCCTAAGCAGGAGCCAAAGAGAGAGGGGTGAATACAAAATGGCAGCACTTCACGAACAGCAAAACACGATCTTCATTTCTTCTTCCGTAGAGCAAGAAATGTCGAAACACATGTACGATTCGCTGCCGCAGGAAGCCTGCGGGGTTGTGCTGGGTGAAGCTGCAGCGGGCGGCATACGAATCAGTCGGTTTCAGCCAATTCGCAACGTTGCGCCTAACCCGCTGCATCACTTCAGCCTGGATGAGGAGGAATGGATTCGTTGCATATTTAACGAGCCACAGCTCATTGGTATCTTCCACTCACATCCGCGAACCAGTCCCGTACCGTCCCATCAGGACCTTATGGCCCTTCCAGCTTACGCCGAGTTAATCAAGGTGTATCTGATTGGCACGCCTGCTCTGACAAGCAAGTCTGAACCTTGTATGCATTTGAATGGTTATGAGATCCTGTACAAAGTGGAAGACCCAAGTAAGTCAAATCAACAAAAGTGCTATGATGTCCAGCCAGCACAACTACGCATGACTTAAATGGGTATACAAGTCACCCAGTGTTTCTACATTTTTATGAGTCATATCCTCCAAATAACAGGACCATAGCTGCGCAGTCATCTTGGCATCTTCCAATGCATGATGACGTCCGTATATCGGTATCCCTCTTGATTCCAGCAGTTCATCGAGACCATAGCCCGGTCTTCCCGGCTCCAGCCAGCGAGCCAGCATCATGGTGTCGATCAGCCGATGGCTCAGCCTAACTTTGGAGGTGCGCCACAGAGCAGCATTCAGAAATGCCCGATCATGCGCACTTGCATGTGCAACCAGTACACTGCCTCCAACAAAAGACATAAAATCATGCAGGCCCTCCAGCAAAGTAGGTGCGTCAACGCACATCTGCTGTGTGATACCTGTAAGTTCGGTAATGTGTTCTGGTATTGCAGCTTTGGATTGAACGAGTGTATAAAACTGTTCTCCTTCCAGTACTACACCACCACTGATGCGAACGGCGCCAAATGATAGAATCTCATCTCCATGCTGCGGAGAAAAGCCTGTCGTCTCCAGATCGAATACAACCGCATCCAATTCATTCAGTGGCGTATGCAGAACTTCCGGTCTGCGCTGCTCCCTCATCATTGAGCGAATGAACGCCATGTGTTGCGCCGTTGGGGCCCCCATTATGGAAGCGATGGCAGAAGGAACCCCTCCCTGACACAGCGAATTCCAAAATCCAGTATTGCCCCTTGCCGGCTCTCTCATGGACGTCTCCTTTCTGCAAAACGAAGTTGCCTTTGCAGTGCGCGATGCACACGTCGCACCTGTCCCAATGTATCCCGCAATTCATAATGCATCTGTTTTTGCTTCATTTGTTTCTCATCCAGAAAACCACTGCTCTGCTGCAGCCCACCTCTAATGACGACTGGTGTACTGCGTCGAAACTTCAGTGCAATCATAAAAGCACGCCCTGCCGCATCAAGCAGTGTAAGGGGAACCGCTTCAAGGGACACCAATCTCTGTATTCGCTTGAGCGTAGATGTTTCCTTGATTCCATGCTGGAGTGCCAGGAAACGTGCACTGTTTACTAGTGGAATGTATAGTCCATACTTGACGTCGAAACCACCAGCATGCTCTCCAAACCTTTCTGTGACCACCTGACCGAGAATATTCAGGGTTGCCTTGTGTTTAACGGTATTGCGCAGCACAGCATCAGATAGCTCAGGAACGGCTCTGAACCCATCATAGAAGGCAGCAATCCATTCATCCGCCAGACCTTTCTCCCCTGCCACAAAACGCATATCCGAAGCGATGATCAAATTGCGTACAGGTTCCCACGCCAGATCCGACCTCCACGACCGAAGCTGTTCCTTCCAGGATTCCAGTGTTTTGCGCCATAACGGCTCTGAACACATCACTTTCCCTTCACATTTGGCATAGCCTAGCTCTTCAAGCATATCAGCCATTCGTCCCCCGAGTTGGGCAAAATACTCCTCTTTTCCCTCATGTGGGTTATCGCTGATGATCATGCCGTTGTCCTGATCACTCCATAATGTAGCTTCTTCCCTGCCCGAACTGCCAAAAACGATAAAGGCATAGGGGACGGGAGGTCGGCCGAAGCCTTCCTCTACCATCCCCTGGATGCATAACTCTACTGCTTTCCGGTATATCCGGTCATGCAGTTCATTTACCGTTTGGTACCACTCGATCGGCGACAAGGAAGCGGACAACAATTCCTGGAGCTCATTCTGCAATACTACACGTGCCTGGCGCAGCTCCTCGGTTGAAGCGGCACCATCGATCCCTTGATAGGACCAAGAATGGTTTATAAACGGGATAGGTTCCATCATGTCCTGCCTCCTTGAAGCGTGATTCAGTCACCATTCACCCTAGGAGCTGAACGTACCGCCACCGCTCGATTTACCTTCAATACTTTTCATTTGCTCAGGGTACCCGTAAGTACCGTGCTCACTAAGATCCAGACCCATGGTTTCCTCTTCTTCAGTTACACGGATACCCATGATGGCTTTCATTCCGCCGAG
The DNA here is from genome assembly GCF_040546835.1 of Paenibacillus sp. PvP094. Lineage (NCBI taxonomy): Bacteria > Bacillati > Bacillota > Bacilli > Caryophanales > Paenibacillaceae > Paenibacillus > Paenibacillus sp. PvP094. The sequence continues at coordinate 6,499,131 of NZ_JBEPOM010000001.1, forward strand.
GATAATGAAGGAAACAACCAGTACGAAGGCGAATGCGCCAGCCAGACCCAAGAGTTGAACTCCCAGCTGGTGGAATCCACCGCCGTAGAACAGACCCGCTTGACCTACACCTGCATTTTCAGCAAGCTCCGGAGTTGCGAACAATCCTGTGGAAATCGCTCCCCACATACCAGCGATACCATGAACGGAGAAAGCGTAGATTGGATCGTCAATTCCTTTGCGATCGAAGTATTGAGCCGTGAAGAATGTAATAATACCTGCCAAAGCACCGATAACCAGAGCTGCCCAAGGTTCTACAAAGGCACAAGCACCTGTAATCGCAACGAGTGCCGCAAGAACACCGTTCAACATGCTTGGAATATCGGATTTACCAAGAACTGCCCACGAGATCAGCAGTGCAGCAACACCACCAGCAGCTGCGGCAACGTTTGTAGTCAATGCAACATAACCGAAGAATCCATCGCCCATAGCAGATAATGTACTACCTGGGTTAAAGCCGAACCAACCAATCCAGAGGATGATTACGCCGAGCACGGAATACACTTGGTTGTGACCTGGAATGATGTTAGGTTTGCCGTCTTTGTTATATTTACCAATACGCGGTTTCAAGAGGATCGTAGCTACCAATGCAGCTGTTGCACCCGTCAAGTGAACTACAGTTGAGCCTGCGAAGTCTTGCATACCCAGCTCTGCAAGCCAGCCGCCGCCCCATACCCAGTGAGCAACAACCGGATACATGATAATGGTATAAAGTGTTCCAAAAACAATATATACGCTCATTTTTGCACGTTCAGCCATACCACCGCAGGCAATGGCCAGAGATACCGCCGCAAAAGCGAGGTGGAATACAAATTTAATGGTAAGTGGGACATCGGAGAAGGCCAGTGATTCGAAGGATGCAGCCATTTGGTCACCACTCAGGAAAAATCCTGTTGTTCCAAAAAAGCTGTTTCCGTTACCGAAGCCAAGACCGAAGCCGAGAGCCCAGAAGGCAATAACCGAAATACCCAATGTCAGGATCGTCTTACCCGCAATGTGTCCTGCATTTTTCATTCTTGTTGAACCTGCTTCCAATAATGCAAATCCCCCTTGCATCAAGAAAACCAGCACAACAGCCAGAAACGTAAAGGCTGAGTTTAGACCGCTTTGAAGTTCGATGTTAGTCGGCCCCTCAGCTGCAGCAAACGCGCTGACTGGAAAAGCCAGTAAAGTAAGCATTAATAACACCGAAACCAACCATTTCTTTCTCATGTACCCCACTCCCTCTTATGTTAAGTTTCTTCACATAACGTGAAACTCTTAATGTCATTATAAGCAGAAGACAGGAAAGTTGACAAGAGTATTTTAAACAAATCCAGAAATTATTTCTGGGAATAAAGTCATGCGTCTTTTTCTTGCACTTAAGTACATATTCATGTCCTATGAGCACATAGATATAGAAACACGATTTACGGCGGATCAAAGCATAACGTTTGACTGTACGGTTAAAGATCATGTATCATAACTATTAGTAAGAAAAAAATTGGGCGGAGTCTGTAAAGCCGCACGTGGAATCGAACAGTTCCCTACATTAGAACTTGCAAGCGAGGTGAATACCATTGGGGATATGAAACTTTTTCGGATTGGCGAACTAGCCAAGACCGCTGGTGTGAGTGAACGGACGATTGATTACTACACGAAGCTTGGTTTGATCGCTCCTGAAGAGCGCACTGAAAAAAACTATCGTCTATATAGTGATGAAACTTTAACCAGACTAGAACGTATTGTACAGATGAAACAAGAGAAGTATAGTCTCGACGAGATTAAACAATCTCTTGAGAAGTGGAGCCTGGTTAGCACAGAAGAGCAGGTTGCCAGTAAACTGACAACACTTGAGCTCCACGTACAACAACTCGAGCGAGAGGTCAACGAACTCAAACCGCTGCTTGGCGAAATGAAACCTGTACAAGCACGCAAAATGATGGCAGGCCTACTTACGAAAAGCGCCGGTACGATGGAAGCATTGAAGATCTTGCTTGAGAACACCATGATGTAGCTTAATATTAGAAAGCGGAGGAATGAATATGAGTTTTAATAACGGTATGTTCGTTTTGATCATTATCGCCTTTTTGCTCTCCTTATGGGCGCAATTTCGCGTTAAAAGTACATTCAACCGTTGGGCTGGCGTGCAAAACCTGAATGGCATGACCGGATACGATGCAGCTCGTCACATGCTTGATGCCAACGGTCTGCACGATGTTCCAATTGAACCCGTTCGCGGCGCCCTCTCAGACCACTACGATCCAATTAACCGGGTTGTACGATTGTCTGAACCTGTATATTATGAAAATTCGATATCAGCTGTTTCCGTAGCCTGTCACGAGGTCGGCCATGCGATACAGCACAAGGAAAGCTATCCGATGCTGGCACTTCGCCACCGGATCTTCCCGATTGTGAACTTCGCATCCGGACTTGCACCTTTTCTGTTGATTGCCGGTTTTATCTTCAATGCCATGAACCTTGTTGGTCTCGGTATTATCTTCTTCTCCGTTACCGTTGCGTTCCAGCTCATTACATTGCCAGTAGAGTTCAATGCCAGCAATCGCGCACGCGAAATTATGGTTTCTGAAGGATACATTCGAAACGAAGAAGAAAAAGGCGTAGCCAAGGTACTGAACGCTGCAGCGTTGACGTATGTGGCCGCTGCACTGATCTCCCTGCTTGAATTGATCCGTTACATCGGAATTTTCAACAGTCGCGACTAATCGAACATAATAGAAACAAAACAATACCCCACCGTTTACTCGGATGGGGTATTGTTTTGCTGTAAACCGAAGTAGTTAAGTAAAAACGAACGAAATGATTGTGCCACAAGCGGCAATTTGTCATCCGCACGATGGATTAATCCAATAGTCCGCGTTACTTTGGGATGAGAAATGGCCACATGTGCCGGTTGTAGTGGATTGGTCTGGAAAAGTGCCATTTCTGGCAGCAGACTCACTCCCATGCCCGCTGCAACCAACCCGCGAATGGTATCCGTCTCTTCACCTTCAAAAGCAATTTTCGGCGTAAACCCTGCTTCCAGGCAGGCATGCCACACGATCGGACGCAATGAGTACCCTTTGCTGAACAGTACAAATTTATCATCTTTGAGCTGTTCAAGTGCGATTTCCTCTTCTCCTGCAAGCGGGTGATTCGGAGGAAGAATGGCATGTAATTCTTCGGTTAGCACGATGTCACCTGCGACCTGATCATGCTTTTCCGGGAAAGGTGATATGAAAGCCAGATCCACCTCAGCAGACAGCACGTCACGAATAAGCGTCGGATACATGCCCTGTTTAAATCTGAATTTGACATTGGGATAACGCTGACGAAATGCGGCCACGACCGAAGGAATCAGATGGATACCCAGACTATGAGGAAAACCAATACGAATTTCACCATGTTCCGGATCCAAAAACTCATGAACTTCCCCGACTGCTTTGTCCAGATCCTTTAAAATCCCTTCAACACGTTTGCAGAAGAGCTGACCTACTGCGGTCAACTGCAGATTCCGCCCCTTTTGCATAAAGAGGTCAACACCCAGCTCTTCCTCCAGCTGATGAATCTGGCGACTCACTGCTGACTGTGCGACATGCAGCTCTTCAGCTGCCTGGGTCACATGCTCCTTTTGTGCCACTTTCAAAAAGTAATGCAACTGTCTTAATTCCACTCGCCTGATCTCTCCAATCTGCTATACCCTTCTTAGACCTGCCTGCATTCCGTCTTCAGATCATTACACCCATACTTGTTTATTGCTTTCTGAATTTCCTTGGCCTCCACAAACGGATAAGAAGTCCGTAAATAAAGAATCCACCCAACAATCCACCCAAATGAGCCATCCAGTTAATGCCCGACATGGCAAATGAGAAAATAATACCGAATGCAAGCAGTGTATACAACGTTTTGCGTGATGCTTCATCCATCATCGTCCGCTGGAACAGAGCAACATACAGAAACGCACCATAAATCCCGTAAATGGCTCCTGATGCACCTACAGAGATTGTTGTTTCTCCTGCAGAATTATACCAGGCAAGAGCCAAAACATTACCCAGAACCCCGCTGCCCAGATACAATAAGCCATATCTTACCGATCCGAGCAAGCGCTCCATCGGAGGCGCAAATACAACCAGTGCAAAGCTGTTAAACAGCAGATGACTGAAACCTGCATGAAGAAAAATGGACGAAAAATATCTCCACCATTCTCCCGAGAAAAACTCATGGTTAGTCAAAGCACCAAATCTCAGCAATGTCATCATATTCGTCGATCCACCATTGGCAGCAAGTAATATAAACATCACGACATTGGCAACCAACAAAATTGACGTCAGCGGGAAAAACTTCAAATAACTTCTCCAATTTTCATACCGAATAAATATCATACGTTTTCCCTTTCACTCCACCCTGTTCAGATCTTCCTTCACTTGGTATTCATTATCATAATTGCACGCCCGAATTGGACAATGCCTTTCATAAAAGATTATAATGGATTTTGGCACGGATCACCAATTTAAGGAGGAACATTATTATGGCACAAGAACGTACAGGCGCAGCCACATTCAAAGGCAACCCTATTACATTGATCGGACCCGAATTGAAAGTGGGCGATCAAGCTCCCGATTTTACATTGAGCAAAAATCTGCTTGAAGATGCATCCCTGAAAGACTTCGCAGGCAAAATCAAACTGATTAGCGTAGTTCCTTCACTGGATACTGGAGTATGCGATGCCCAAACTCGCCGCTTCAATGTTGAAGCCGGGGACCTTGGCGACAATGTTGTCGTTTTGACGGTAAGCGTCGACCTTCCATTCGCACAGGAACGCTGGTGCGGAGCTGCCGGTGTAGACCGCGTTGTAACATTGTCCGATTACAAAACACGCTCTTTCGGCGAAAACTACGGTGTTCTGATCAAGGAATTCCAATTGGACATGCGTTCCATCTTCGTAGTGGATACGGAAGACCGGATTACATATGTGGAATATCTGCCTGAGATGACAGAATCCCCTAACTTCGAGCAAGCCATTGCTGCAGTAAAAGCTTTGCTGTAAAAGGAATCCACGTTCAGAACAAAAGCGAGGAAGGTTCACCTTCTCTCGCTTTTTGTTTTACCATCCATCTATTTTAATCGTTTGCCTTATATTTGGCGAGCTTCTTATCGAGTACAGAAAACAGATTCATGATTGTTCGATAATTGGAACCTAGATCTCCAAGCGAACCACGTGAAGCTGAATACATGTCTACTGCACTTCGAACCGGACTTACCGAAATAACAGAAACCGTAATATCCATGGTCCGCCCAAACGTCGTGCGTTTCTCCAGAATAATCTCTCCGACCGAAGGAACCTCATGAAGCACCTTATAACCCGGAATCTTTTTCAATGTTGAAGAAACTTCTTCCCAGGCTCTTTCTTTGGATAAATTATAATACCGTGTTTTTAATTTGGGATCCTTGGCTCGATCGCTGGTTCCCTCCATACTGCGGATGATACCGACGAGCGTTCTCTTTAAGGTCAAGACCCTTCCTCCTTTGAATGTAACCGTTCCATTTATGTATTCTAGTGTAACATTGTTCAGGTAGTAACAAAAGGGCGTACCGCGCTTTTAACGCAAATACACTGGTCAAAACATAAAATTTCAAATAAAAAACACCCTGAGCTTCCTGGATTAGAGGAAAGAGTCAGGGTGCTGTACTTGTAAAATAGGAACCCGCCATGCCGTCCGGCTACATTGTCTTATGAACCTGCTTAGCAGGTGGGTGACCGCAATAATGTATTATTTGAAGTCCCCATGTCGTATAGACAGGGCGTTTCAGCAACATTCTGTGTAGATCTCCCGAAGACATCATCATTGGTTCAAAACAACGAATAACCGAAACGTACATCGCAGGATGTACAGTTATTATATCCCTAACCGCGTAAAAAGTAAATGGTGACGCCTCATGTTTTATTTTTGCAGATTTTCGTTTTTCACGTCTGAAGCTTCAAGATCACCGATTTTATCTACTCCATCATCATTTTGCGCTGCTTCTTCCTCTTCCTTCTTCTGCTGCATTTTCTCCATCTGCTCCTGCATTTTCATGAAGGTTGCGTAGAAGTTAAAGAATGCAAACCAGGCAATGATACTGATAATAAAGAAGACAAACAATACCGGATACCGGAATCCAATGTAAAACAATAGTCCGCTTCCGAGCAATGTAGAGAACACACGAAACGGTCTGATCAGAGTCAAGAGTACTGCATTCTTAATAATGAGTCCGATTGACATATGATAGTGTACAACCATCGAAAAAAAGTTAAACAAGGAAACAAACAAAAGCAACAGCAGCACAAGCATGATAATTCCCACAAGCTGCATATTACGGAACTGTGTCATGTATACCGTGTAATCCAGATACATGATGGCAAAAAGCAAAGTGTAAAATATGCCCCCGATTAAGCTTTGTTTGTAGTTCTCTTTGTAACCTACAAAGAATGTACGGAAGATCGGTACATCCGTGTCACCCATATTCCATTTACGAACGACCGTAAAAAGGGCCGATGTTGCCGGAAACAGTGTAAGCGGTGCCACAATAGCTATAGCCCAGTTCATTTGCAATGATTCATTTGCGAGGTTCTGCTGCATAACGAGCAGTTTCATAATCAAGAAAAACAAGAACGGAGACGAACAAATAGCCCACAACAAATTGGTTGCGGCCAGTCTCGTAATCCACTCTGTAAGCCGATAGATCCCACCCATAGCTCCTTTAAATTCCAAACATTTCTCCTCCTCCGCAGCCTTGCGTATAACCTGAAGTCTAATATTAATATACCTTATTATTGATAGGAAAAGCCAGTACTTCCCGAAAACAGATCAGCAACCCTGCTTGTTATGGGTTCTAAAGCGTAACGGATTCAGGGAATTTGAGACATAAAAAAATGGAGCAGTTGCCTGCCCCATTTCTTAAATCAATCTTGCATATTATTCAAAAGAAGAATCTTTCGCAGGACGACGTCCTTCGTTGTTGCTTGGACGTGGTTTGCGGTCACGGTTGTAACCACCTTCTCTGCTTCCACCGACACTACTGTTGCGATCGCGATTGTATCCTCCACGTCCGCCACCACTGCTGTTGCGGTCACGGTTGTAGCCACCGCCGCCACTGCTGCGGTTGCCGCTGTAACCTGATGGCTTACGTCCGCCAGAGCGAACATCCGGTTTACGACGTTTCGCACGGATCGGATCTTCAGGAGTCAGATCAACTTGAGCATCTTTTTTGTCGCCTGTAAGGAGCTTCAGGGAAGCTGACAACAGTTGAACAGAATCGTATTGCTCAAGCAATTGGATAGCGATACCTTTGTATTCGTTCAGTTCGCCATTTTGTACGATTTCGAGCAAACGTTCAGCTGTCAAACGTTGTTTTCCTTCTACTGCTTCAGCCAATGTTGGCAGAGGCTTACGAGGGATACGGTGACGAGTTACACGTTCAATAAAGTGCAGGTGATCAATCTCACGCGGTGTAACAAAGGACCAGGCAGCTCCCTCTTTACCAGCACGTCCAGTACGACCGATACGGTGAACGTAGCTTTCCGGATCTTGCGGAAGGTCAAAGTTCACAACGTGTGTTACGCCAGATACGTCGAGACCACGTGCAGCCACGTCTGTTGCTACGAGTACATCAATGCTTCCATCACGGAATTTACGCATTACCGTATCACGTTGGTTCTGGGACAGGTCACCATGGAGACCGTCTGCAGAATATCCACGTTTTTGCAATGCTTCAGCCAATTCGTCAACACGACGTTTTGTACGACCAAATACGATTGCGAGCTCTGGAGATTCCATATCAAGCAAGCGGCTAAGCGCTTCAAACTTTTGACGTTCTGGCACTTCAATGTACGCTTGGTCAATCAAAGGTGCGCTAACTTGTTTCGGGATAACGGACACGTGCTCTGGGTTGTTCAAGAATTGCTGAGCCAATTTTTGAATGTTAGGAGGCATTGTTGCTGAGAAGAGCATCGTTTGACGGTCAGCTGGAACTTGTTTCAGGATGGATTGAATATCCTCCATGAAGCCCATGTCGAGCATTTCATCTGCTTCATCCAATACAACAGTTTGTACATCTTCAAGTTTAATCGTTTTGCGGTTGATGTGATCCAGGAGACGTCCAGGTGTACCGATGATAATCTGTGGTTTTCTTTTCAGTGCACGGATTTGACGAACGATATCTTGTCCTCCGTAAATTGGCAGGGAGCGCAAACCTTTGAAGCGGGTAAGTTTTTCGATCTCTTCGGCAACTTGGATCGCAAGTTCACGTGTAGGTGCCATAATGAGGGCGCGGATTTTTTCGTCACTTTTGGAGATTTTGCTGATCAGCGGAATACCGAATGCAGCTGTTTTACCGGTACCTGTTTGAGCTTGGCCGATCAAATCTCTGCCTTCTAGCGCAATAGGGATCGATTTGGATTGAATCGGCGTCGCCTCTTCAAACCCGAGTTCGGTGATGGCTTGCAGCACCAGTGGTTCAAGATTGAAATCTACGAAATTTAAATTTGTCAAAATTATTCATACTCCTTCTATAGGGTGGACATGGTGGACAATCCACTTTGTTGTCTGTATTCTTAAGTAGCGTTAATATTTATAGGGTATCCCATATGGGCAAATTATTTTCATTATCAACATAATTCGTGAATGGGTCCCCAACATAAGACTAAAACTACATACATGTGTTTGAAACATTTCAAATTTTATCGTTCCATTTGGAAAAAGTTCCCTACTCAAGAATATCCACAAATCATTATATCACAAAACAATTCAAGATTACCAGCAATCTGGTTTTAAATATAAATGAGGTGATTAAATTGCCCAAAATAATATGGCACTCTTTAGTGATCATATTGGGTGCTGCAGCTATTGCCTGTGGCTTCAACTGGTTTTTGGTTCCCCATCAGCTGCTAAGCGGCGGGGTATCTGGTATTTCCATGCTTCTTGGTTATTTTACAAGTTTGAATCTTAGTATAATGTACTTTGTTCTCAACATTCCTCTGCTGGTCGCAGGTTGGTTTATTCTTGGACGACGATTTATTATATTAAGCATCGTGTCGGTAGCTGCCACATCCTGGTTTATTGGATTGCTGCCTGTTTTTGTCGTGGCAACAGACCCTCTGCTCAGTTGTGTGTTCGGCGGCGTGCTCGTAGGTCTTGGTACAGGCATCTCCTTCCGTGTAGGCGGTTCTACAGGAGGACTCGACATTGTGGGTTCCATCTTCACGCGTTACCGGGATTTCCCCATTGGTACCGTTATGGCGGGTATGAATGGAGCTATTATTATGCTCGCTGGTTATCTGAACAATGACTGGAATATCGCTCTTGCCTCCATGGTTTCGATCTACATTACAGGTAAGGTGCTTGATCTGATCCATATCAGCCATGTCAAGGTGACATTGTACATTATCACGAACGAGACGGAAGCCATGTTGAAAAAATTGCTGGTTCGTCCCCGTGGTGTGACCAAGATCAAAACTCAGGGAGCATACACCGACATTGAAAAGGACATGTTAATGACAGTGACTACTCGTTATGAGCTGGTTGAGATTAAACGCATCATCAAGGAAACCGATCCAAATGCGTTCGTCAATATCGTTGAGACAGTCGGTGTCATGGGTTCTTTCCGCCGAAGTTGAGACACATGTACGGTTAACAATTTATATAATTGTGGTATAATAATTGTGCACGGCTCCTAAATATGATGTATAGCAGGATCTGCCCTTCACTTTCACAGGCCATATGCTTTTCCGATTCGCCCCGAATGACTTACCATTTTGGAATTCGAGTAGGAAAGGGTGATTATTGTGGATATGGAAACGGTAAAACTGTTTGAAATCGTCAACAGATGGTGCCCGGAAATGCTCCCTTTCTTGAAACCGAATGAGCTCGATTCACTTATTGTTCTCCGGGATGGGCTGGGCATTCTGGAGCAGGGAGACGCAATGGAAATCATTCAGTACAGTATTTGTGAGCATCAGAACGACATCTACATTCAATAATATTTTTTTGATTAATCACGCCGCTTCTTGGGAGGTTCTCCTCGCAGGAAGCGGTTTTCATTTTTTCCGGAATGTTTCATCACTTGATTAATATGGTTAAAAGCCCAGAGGCTTTGTTATATAATTCAATCATGGAATGTACATAAAGGGAGTGGGAATAAAATGAATACGTTTTGGGCTTTACTGGCCATGGCCTTGGGAAGCTTCAGTGGAGTATCGGCAACAGCAGATCAGGGTGACCAGCAGCTTCAATCGTTAACAAATAGTTTTAACACCGCCATTATTCAATCCCAAAAGGATCAAGTCGTCATTGATGCGGATAATCCGCCTGCCAAAATTGACCCTCAGCCGGATGCTCCAGTTGTCAAAGGAATTTATGTTACGGCTTACAGTGCCGGCGGAGCCCGGATGAAGGAGCTGCTCGATCTGATTGATAACACAGAGCTTAACTCCATGGTCATTGATATCAAGGACGACCTCGGATACATAACCTACCCTACAGAGAACCAATCGTTACAGAAAATGGGCAAATCCCAACCGTTTATCCGGGATATTGACGCCTTGATGAAACGACTGCAAAAACACGAGGTCTACCCAATTGCACGGGTCGTTGTATTCAAAGATACGATCCTTGCCAAGAAAAATCCGGAGCTTTCCTTCCGAAACAAGGATGGATCGGTATGGGCCAATGGCAAAGGCGACAGTTTCGTTAATCCGTACAGCAAGGAAGTTTGGGACTATAATATTGAAATCGCCAAGGAAGCCGCCAAGCTAGGATTCAAGGAAATTCAATTTGACTACGTTCGTTTTCCAGAAGGCTTCGAGAACCGTGCCGATATATTAAAATACACCAAAACCGACAAATCGCGGGTCGATGTTGTTGCGGAATTTGTTCAATACGCCCGCAAGGAGCTTGCGCCTCTGGGTGTCCGGGTTTCGGTTGATATTTTCGGCTATGCGGCCTCTGTACCCGCAGCAGAAGGAATCGGTCAGGACTTTGTTAAAATCTCCGAAAATGTGGACGTGATCTCACCAATGGTCTATCCAAGTCACTACTCTACCGGATGGTATGGCGTAAAGGATCCTGACAAGGACCCTTACACAACGATCAAAGGCTCCATGGAGGATACACATAAGAAACTCGACCCAACCAAGGATCTCAAGCCGGTAATTCGGCCTTGGATTCAGGACTTTACGGCCAGCTGGCTCGGCAGTGGACACTACATCAAATACGGCAAAAAGCAAGTTGAAGACCAGATTCGTGCAATGAAAGACATGGATGTGGATGAGTATCTGCTCTGGAATGCGTCCAATCGTTATACCTCAGGTGTAAACTATAAGTAAAGCACTCTTCCCTTACCTATCATCTTCCCGTTCCGCTCACGCGGAGCGGGATTTTTATTATTTTCGCCGCGTAATTCCGGCCTTTCCCTGTTCAAATTCAGCAAAATCCACTACAATGAATAGCTGTCGTATGATAGTTTGATGATCATTCTTATGAATAGCGAGGCACTTCAAGTGAACATGACAACCACCCGTTTTTCGCAAAAAGTAAAGCAATTCCTGATCATATTTCTACCGATATTCACAACACAAATTGCCCTGTCTGCCATGTCTTTCTTCGACACCAATATGTCAGGCAAGTTTTCCCCTGCGGATCTCGCTGGTGTAGCTATTGGCACGAGTCTGTGGATGCCGGTACAAACCGGGCTTAGCGGTATTCTTATCGGAATCACCCCCGTGGTATCCCACCTGCTGGGTTCCAAGCGCAATGATCAGATCGGCCACAGTGTGATCCAGGCACTCTATCTGGGCATCGCAGTGAGCCTAGCCGTTCTGGCCATCGGAGCCGTGGTACTTACCCCCATTCTGAATGGGATGCCCCTGGAGCCACGGGTTGCACGGGTAGCTCTTTATTTCTTAAGCGCACTGGCTTTTGGCATCATTCCACTGTTCGGATATACCGTGCTTCGCAGTTTTATGGATGCACTTGGACAGACACGAATAACCATGTTAATTACGTTAGTGTCACTTCCGGTTAATATTTTGCTGAATTATCTGCTCATCTTCGGACGTTGGGGTTTCCCCCAGCTGGGAGGTGTGGGTGCAGGCGTCGCTACCGCGTGTACATACTGGATCATTTTTTTGATCAGCATCTTCTTTGTTCACCGGATTGAACCCTTCGCCCAGTATGGCGTGTTCCGCCATCTCTCCGGCATATCGCTGGGCAAATGGAAAGAATTGCTCAAAATCGGGGTACCCATCGGATTCGCTACTTTTTTTGAAACGTCAATCTTTGCAGCCGTTACATTAATGATGAGCCGATTTGATACCATCACGATTGCTGCGCATCAGGCTGCTCTTAATTTCGCCTCTACGCTGTACATGCTGCCAGTGAGCATATGTATGGCCCTCACCATTCTGGTCGGTTATGAGGCGGGTGCAGGACGTTTAAAGGATGCCAAACAGTACAGCCTGCTTGGCATCGGCGGAGCTATTGTACTCTCGCTGCTCACTGCAGTCGTATTGCTCGTGTTCGGGGAACAAATTGCAGGACTGTATTCAAACGAGCAAGAAGTCATTGCGTTGACTCAGCATTTCCTGATATACGCCATCTTCTTTCAAATTTCAGATGCCATTGCAACACCGACTCAGGGTGCTCTTCGGGGATACAAAGACGTTAATCCTGCACTGATCATTACGTTTGTGGCTTATTGGATCATTGGTCTTCCCGTGGGGTACATTACAGCTACGTATACAGCACTTGGCGCTTTTGGATACTGGATCGGCTTGATTGCCGGCCTCGCGGTCGGTGCTACAGCACTACTATGGAGGCTGTTCCTGGTTCAGCGGAAAGCCGCCATTCGCATGATTAAGCAATCCCAATAAACCGATCGATATAATGCAAACAGATCATAATGTTGATTCATACAAAAAAGAGCACAGCCCGTTTAGACGGCGCTGTGCTCTTTTGCTTGTTGTTTATTGAGATAAACGTTGTGCAAGCTCGTAGGTGTTCATATCGAAATCCTTTTTGGTGTTAACGACTTTATCGATGTCTGTCAGAACAAGCTCACCTTTGATAATGCCACACCCCTTGTCGGTCTCTCCCGCGATCAGGCTGCGCACAGCAAAGTCTCCCAGACGGCTGGCAAGGTTGCGGTCAAACGGAGTCGGCGTACCGCCACGTTGAATGTGACCCAGTACGGTTACACGCGGCTCATATGTCGGGCAGCGTTCCATCAGTTCTTTTGCCACATCTTCACCCTTGCCAACACCTTCGGCAACGATAATGATACTGTGGCGTTTGCCATGTGCGAAGTTGGCTTTCATCCGGTCTGCCACTTCATCCATGTCAAATGGAACTTCAGGCACCAGAATCGTTTCTGCACCCGAAGCCAGTCCGGCATGAAGCGCAATATCACCACAGTGGCGGCCCATAACTTCAACGATGGAAGAACGTTCGTGGGAAGACATAGTATCACGCAGTTTGTTGACTGCATCTACCACAACGCTTACTGCTGTATCGAACCCGATCGTGTAATCCGTAAACGAGATATCGTTGTCGATGGTTCCCGGAAGACCCATTGTATTGATACCGAGTTTACTCAGTTTGTTGGCACCATTGTAGGAGCCGTCCCCACCGATTACAACCAGACCATCGATGCCGCGTGCACGCAGGATATCGGCTCCCTTTTGCTGACCTTCAGCAGTATAGAACTCTTTGCAACGGGCGGATTGCAGAACCGTTCCCCCGCGCTGAATGATGTCACCTACACTACGCAGATCCATTGGGAATATATCGTTGTTCAACAGACCTTGGTACCCGCGTTGAACACCGTATACTTCAAGACCGTGGAACAGTCCGCTGCGAACGACCGCACGAACAGCCGCGTTCATTCCTTGTGAGTCACCACCGCTCGTTAAAACTGCGATTTTTTTTACTGCTGTCATGATGTTTCTTCCTCCTCTAGTTTCACTTCAGGCTTCCGCAACAATGCGCCTGACTTACATATGCTTGCGAATCCAGCGACTGAAGATAAAGAAAAAAACTCTGGTCATTGGACTCTTCTTCATCAAACGCTTGGATATGGCGCGAACTTCCTGCTGTTCGCTGACTTTGGGATCAGACAGGTAAATGGCAAGCAGTCCTTCGATAATCATCCGGTGAAAAGCACTTCCCGGAATATTCTGCACATCACTGCGGGCCATCTCCACAATAAAAGCAATGCGGTCTAGCATCGTCTCCACATTTTCGTAATAATTGCAGAAGTTGAGATCTCCACCGATACGATCTTCATCCTGATCGATTAAATAATCGAGCATAATGTGCAATGCGCATACATGCGGAAAATAGGCAGTATGGATTGAGGCCGCCTGCTCTTCAGTCAGCTGATCATCACTCGCAGCCAGAAACAGCATGAATACGCCCAGCGTAGAGCCGGTAGCGGCGGCAAATTCGTTCCAACGGAACTGAGGTGTACGGTGGCGATGCTCTGCCCACCACTCGAGCAGTGCCGTTTCTCTCAGTTCCGGTTTGATGTGCTTATATACCTGCAGGTCCGTGTATAGGCCTGCCAGATCCTGAATTTGAGGCTTGGCGGACGCATATCCAGGCAGCTGACGTGTGAGCTCCTGACATGTCGTCACCAGATTCCGTAAGTAACCACCGTCGTCCTGCTCCTCACGGAGCGCATAATAATTGACAGGTGTTGCTTCGGGATCTACCGCATCAAGCATGGATTGATGGAGAAGCCGAAAGTCATTCGGGTCCATCGATGTGCTGCGGTCGCACAGATTGTCCAAATAATCACTAATGGTTTGATAAGAAACGATGAGCGGAATCAAGATGTGCCTCTTAGGCATATCGGGCAAAGCATAAACCGTTCCACCTTCACAGTGAAACTGTTTGTCCTTGAGACTAGCCAGAGCCTGATTGCGCAATTCCTCATTCGGAATTTTCTCAGCCTTAGCTCTCCACTCAGCCAGTTCTTTCCGCGTTTCCGGAATGGTGTACTTATACACCCTTCTCATCAATTCCAGCGGTCCCCGCGGATATTGATGTCGACTTTGATTAGATTGGCTCAAAATAAATGTGCCTCCACTTGGTTGAATACGTATTAGAGCGATTTTTAACCAATCCCATTATAATATGAACCCCTTAATTGTACAAATGATCTACCGCATAATCACGGGAAAAAATCGCTTCCGCCAACTAGCCTTTGTGATATACTAAGCATATTTCATCCATCAAAGGAGTCGTTGACATGATGTCAAGTGAGCCTCTCTCGTGGAGACGGTTATTTGCTTTTTTTGTACCGCTCGGCATATCCGCCTCTTTGGTTACCATTTCTCACGTAATTATTAATAGTACACTCGCCAGATCTGCCCATCCGGAGACGGTCATTGCCAGCTACGCGATTGCAGGCAGCCTGCTGACCCTTACGGAACGCCCCTCCACACTGCTGCGGCAAACCTGTTCTGCGCTGGTTCGGGACCGCCTGTCCTTTCAGGCCCTCACTTTCGTCACCAAAATATTTCTTGCCTGCGTACTACTGATCGGATTCCTTATCGTATACTCTCCCATTGGTACAGTGGTTTTTAAATATCTGTTCGGCGTGAGTCCCGATTTATTGTCCAAAGTAATCGATGTCTACGAAATTCTGATGTACGTCAGTATCTTCTCGGTCATTCGCAATATCTATCAAGGCATTATCATTACGAATAATCGGACCAAATGGCTGACGATAGGCATGTTATTCCGTCTTGGAGGCATGTATGGCCTATCCTTGTATTTCATCTATACAGACAGTATTAACAGTGGTCGTGTAGGCGCTATCATTTTTGCGGCAGGGATGATTATTGAAGCGCTCGTCAGTTTTCTTGAGGGAAACAGCATCAAGCGGAACATGCCAGCCAAGCTGGAGGATCATCCTGTCGAAAACAAAGGAGACGTTTTCCGCTTTTACAAACCACTGCTGTTATCCAGTTTTGTCGCCTTGTTCATCGGACCTGTCATTAATATCGTGCTTGGCAAAACGACGGGTATTGCACTGGCCATCTCTTCTTTTGCTGTAGCCAGCAGTTTGATGCAGCTCATGTTAAGCTTTTTCACCTACATCCATCAAATTGTGCTTAATTTCTATGAGATTGATGCCAAACTGGTGAAAAAATTCGCACTGGTGACCGGATTTATTCCTTTTGCCATGACAGCAACCATAGCCTATACGCCTCTAGGTCCATGGGTACTGGAAAATGTAATGAGTGTTCAAGGAAACCTGCTGCAGCAAAGTTTGTGGACGCTGCGTGCCTTTGTGCTATTTCCGCTGATTTCGCCTTTTCTTGATTTCAGCAATGGGCTACTCCTGCTGCGGGGACAGACCAAAACGATGTTCCGCTCCCAGTCAGCCAATGCAATCTGTACCGTGATCGTCCTGCTCATTCTGGTTAGCATCTTCCCGGCTTGGAACGGCATGATTGGTGCAGTCGCCCAGTCACTAGGTCTGCTGGCAGAACTGATCATTGTATGGCTCGTCATCCGGCGCACGCAGAAGGAACCTTCCATGTCTGCCCCACCGTCCCGCAAGTCATCTTCACTTAAAGGCTAAATACTGAAATGTAATGAAGAATGGAGTCTCTCAACATGAAATTAAGTCACAACGCTCGCCCGGATCAAAACTGGCTGCGGGCACTTATGTTTACAATCTTCGGTTCGACCGTGCTGGTGGTATCCTATCTCCAGCTCTACTTCAGTCATCTGGGATTCAGCCGGGCCGAGATTGGCTACTTGTACGGTATCGGTCCACTTGTCTCCGTATTCTCCAACATGTTCTGGAGTATGGCCAGTGACCGCTACAAAACGGTTCGCAAAGTCATGATCATTCTGCTCGGCGGACAATTAATTACAGGCGTCATGCTCGCCAATGCGACGTCCTTTGGCCAAGTATTTATCCTGGTGACGTTATTTTACTTTTTCTATTATCCGGTCTACCCGCTTGCCGATACGATGGCAATTACCACTGCAAGCAAATACGGTCGAAATTTTACGTCCATTCGAGTTTTCGGCTCCATTGGCTATGCTTTTTTTGCATTAAGCATTGGTTATTTTCTTGGTTCTTTTGGACCCGGATGGACGATGTGGGTGTGCGTTACACTTGCGGCCATGACACTTCTGATTGGTTTCCGGTTGCAGGATCAGAATGAACCCTCTGGAAGCAGCAGTAAAATGGAGCTCTCCGGGCTCTGGGCAATCCTGAAACGCAGAGATGTGCTGAGCTTTTTCGGATGTGTCTTCCTGCTGGCATTAGGGCATCGGATGAACGAAGCTTTTCTCACCATCACGCTGAAGGATCTCGGTGCCAGTGAAGGCCTGATCGGTTGGTCGCTGCTCATTTCTTCCGTGAGCGAGATTCCTATATTCCTGCTGCTCAGCAAGTATGGCAATCGGTATAAGGAGCTTCCGTTACTCACCTTTGCTGCACTTATGTATACCCTTCGTTTGTTTCTGATGTCTGTATCGGATACACCAGCGGCTGTTGTCGCCATTCAAACCATGCATAGCGTCACCTTTGGCATTTTCTACGTAACAGCCGTCCGCTATATTACCCGCCTTGTACCCGATGCGTATCGTGCGACAGGTATGGCCCTGTTCACCATCGTATGGTCAAGTGCCTCAGGTCTGCTCAGCGGAACCTTTGGCGGGTTGATATTGGATCATGCAGGCAGACAGGTCTTCTATCTTACTGCCATGGCCTTCTCACTCGCTGCACTTCTTGGTTTCATCCTGAAGCTGTTATCCAGCATGACCAAACGTGCACAATGAGCACACCTCTCTCTTTTTATAAAAATGAACACAAAAAAGCACAGTCTCCGTAGGGGGACTGTGCTTGGGTTCTTTATATTCAGCTAGAAGCCAATCATTTATAAGAAATCCGTTGAACGGAAAAATCTTACAATTTAATTACGTTAGCTGCTTGAGGACCACGGTTTCCATCAGTGATTTCGAATTCTACCGCTTGACCTTCTTCCAATGTTTTAAAGCCGTCGCCTTGGATTGCGGAGAAATGTACGAATACGTCCTCGCCGCCTTCAACTGAAATAAAGCCATAGCCTTTTTCTGCGTTAAACCATTTAACTGTACCTTTCAAATGAACAACCTCCTAAAAATATCGCCATCTATGGCGAATACCCTCATTATACTGTATGACTTTCCACTTTGCAATTTATCTTTTCAATAAATGCGGAAAAAATTTGCTTTGAAACGTAGGGTACGGTATCATTTTACCAAAACCGTAAGTTTGGAGACTATCAATGATTAAAAAACATGAAATATACAAAAGAGACAAGTGGAATATGATGACGGTAGAAGTACAAGGCAAATACCTCGTACTCCGTGAAATTTCAGAGGAATGGGGCGAAGAATGCCATACGTTTCTCAGCCGCCCTGCCTTGATGCACTGGGCTGAGCGCCGTTTTCCAAAAGCCGATTTCGAGAACCGCGAGGATGAATGGCGTCAGCTGATGGCTGCTTTCAAAGAGGTGTAATGAATGACGCTTGACTCAAGCAATGTTGTCATCTTCATTATCCTTGCCTTTTCACTGGGAGTTGTGCTTATTCTGGGACGCAGTTCCATCCCGGATCGACTGCGACGGGGAATGGCCCTTATAGCCACACTGCTGATCTGTTTTGCTTTTTTCCTGATCGTCTATTTCCTGGCCAACATGGGAGCCTAGTGCTCTCAAATATTTCAACCGGTCCGAGGCCATACTATACCGAATTGCTCGTATAGTCAGGAGGAAGGCCGTTGAAATATCGAAAATCACTGTTTGTCATACTAGTACTCAGTCTGATTCCTTCGTCTCTCTCCGCACAAGCGAGCGAGACGGGAGCAGATTGGTCTATACATCAACTTCATCAAAGGAGGATTCCCATGAGTCAATTATTGAAACGTTCCGAGGTGCCAACAGAACATACGTGGAAACTCGAAGATTTGTTCGCCGATCAAAAAGCCTGGGATCAGGAATACGAAGAAGTAACGTCTCTGACCAAGAAAGCCTCCGAATTTCAAGGTAAGCTGAACAAGCCCGAATCTCTTAAGGCATGTTTTGAACTCGAAGATGAGGTAAGTCTCAAAATTGAACGCCTTTTTGTGTATGCACGCATGCACCAAGATGAAGACACAGCTAATCCTACATACCAAAACCTGTCCCAAAAAGCGCAAAAGCTGAGTGTGCGTGTCGGAGAAGCTCTTTCCTTTGTCACACCAGAAATCCTCTCTCTGCCGGATGATCAGCTGGATGCATTCATTGCAGATGAGAAACTGTCTGCATTCAAGTTCACACTGGAAGAGATGAAACGTGAGAAGGCGCATGTCTTGAGCAAAACGGAAGAAGCCCTGCTTGCACAGGTGGGCAACTTGTCCCAAGCGCCGCAAACCATCTTCAGCATGCTGAATAATGCTGATCTCAAGTTCCCGAAAATTAAGGATGAACACGGCAACGAAGTGGAGCTTACCCACGGAAGTTACATTCAATTCCTGGAGAACCCTAATCGCGAAGTTCGCGAACGTGCCTTCAAAGCGGTGTATGAAACGTACGCCAAACAGAAGAACACGATCGCTGCAGCCCTGAATGCCAATGTCACCAAAAACATGTTCTATGCGAATGTCCGGAAGTACCCTTCCGTAATGGAAATGTCACTGTATGGTGACAACATTCCAACAGAGGTTTACACCAACCTGGTGGACACCATTCATGAAAGCCTCCCGCTCCTGCACCGTTATATGGATCTGCGCAAAAAATTGCTCGGTGTGGATCAATTGCATATGTATGACTTGTTCGCTCCTCTGGTTGATGAGTATAAAATGGACATCACTTATGAAGAAGCGAAACAGACCGTCAAAGATGGCTTGAAACCGCTGGGCGAGGATTATGCGAATACATTGCAGGCTGGATATGATGACCGCTGGATTGACGTATATGAGAACGAAAACAAACGTTCAGGTGCTTACAGCTGGGGTGCATACGGCACACACCCATACGTCCTGCTTAACCATAAAGACAATCTGAACAGCATGTTTACACTGGCACATGAAATGGGTCATGCTCTGCATTCCTATTATTCGGATACTACCCTTCCGTATCGGGATGCACAGTACACCATCTTCCTGGCAGAGGTTGCATCCACAACCAATGAGGCATTGCTGATGGATTACCTGCTTAACAAATCCACGGATCCGAAGGAAAAACTGTATCTGTTGACCTATTATGCAGATCAATTCCGTACAACGGTGTTCCGTCAAACGATGTTTGCCGAATTTGAGAAAATCATTCATGAGCGTGCTGAACAGGGTGAGGCCCTTACACCGCAGCTGCTGTCTGAAATTTATTACGACCTCAATGTCCAATACCATGGAAACAGCATGGCTGTGGATAAGGATATTGAGATGGAATGGGCACGTATCCCCCATTTCTACAACAGCTTCTACGTTTACAAATACGCAACCGGGTTCTCTGCAGCAACGAGCTTCTCCAAACAGATTCTCGAAGAAGGTCAGCCTGCGGTAGACCGTTATCTTGGCTTCCTCAAGAGTGGTGGAAGTGACTACTCCATCAATATTCTAAAAAAAGCAGGCGTGGATATGTCTTCTCCACAGCCAATTCGCGAAGCCATGAGTGTCTTCAAAGAATTGATTGAACAGATGGAACAATTGACTAAATAAAGTTGTCTCTCTGTTACATGCGACCTGCATCCCTTGCCCATTTCGGGCAAGGGATTTTATAATCAAGCCAGATGCACAGCGCCTTCTTTGGGGTAATGCATTCGTATTCCTGAATTGTTCAACAAGGAGGCACCACCATGAAAATGCAATGGACCCTCATCGCAGGTCTTGTTTTTGCACTTCTTACCGGAATCTTCGCTGTTATTAATGTGGATTCCGTGCAGGTTAACCTGCTGTTTAACACGGTTCAAATCCCCCTGATTTTGCTGATTCTGGGCTGTACCCTGATTGGTGGAATCATTGTCGGATCCTATGGCATTTTCCGTCAGTATCGATTGCAGCGTGAGAACAAGCAATTGAAATTGCGTGTAACCGAATTGGAGAACACGGCTTCGAGCTATTCTTCACCGGGTTCCACCGCGACAATGGAAGCCTTCGAAACAACTGAAACGGATCGCTTGGCTGAGACGGATTCCATCCAGAGTCAGCAACGCAAAGGAAATTCTGCAGATTCGTTGTAAGAAGAACAAGCAGCCTGCTGGCATAAGGAATGGATGTCCCATTCGACCAGACAGGCTGTATTCTTGTTTGGGAACACTGATTATGAGGAGGAATCTCTATATGAATTTTACAATTAATGAATCCTACGTCCTGGACCTTCTGAAAAGGCTGCTGGATACTCCGAGTCCAAGTGGCTACACACACCACATTATCGAGATGATCCGGGAAGAAGCACAATCATTGAATATTTCATTTGAATTAAATAACAAAGGCGGAGCCGTACTCACTTTGCCTGGGCAGGATGCCTCCAAGACCATTGGACTCAGTGCACATGTGGATACGCTAGGCGCGATGGTACGTTCCATCACTTCTTACGGTACGCTCAAGCTAACCTCTGTGGGTGGATTCACCATGCACAGTATTGAAAATGAGTATTGCACGATCCACACACGTGATGGCAAAACATATACCGGTACGATTCTCTCCCTGCACCCTTCCGTTCATGTCTACCCTGATGCCCGCACCTTTGAGCGTAAGGAAAGTCATATGGAAGTTCGTATTGATGAATTGGTCTCTTCCAAGGAAGATGTTCTTGAACTCGGTATCGGCGTTGGTGACTTTATTTCATTCGATGCACGTGCGGTTATTACGCCAAGCGGTTATATCAAGTCACGTCATCTGGATGACAAAGCTAGCGTAGCTGCCCTTTTCGGCATTTTGGAATCTGCTTATCGGGAAGGCTGGAAGCCTCTACATAACGTCTCACTGCTTATTTCGAATTACGAAGAAGTTGGACATGGCGCCTCGTATATCCCGTCCGAGATCAGTGAATTGATCGCCGTAGATATGGGGGCAATGGGTGACGATCTCAGCTGTAAAGAAACGGATGTATCCATTTGCGCCAAAGACTCTTCAGGTCCATATGACTATGACATGACGAGTCGCCTGATTGAACTTGCCAAACAAGCAAATCTCGATTATGTCGTTGATATTTATCCACAATACGGATCAGATGGCAGTGCTGCCTTGCGAGGTGGAAACAACATTCGTGCTGCACTGATTGGTCCTGGGGTACATGCTTCCCATTCGATGGAGCGCACGCACAAGAACGCCGTTGTGAATACAGCCAGACTGCTCGCTTCATACATCACAACCAAGTAATTACCCTCTGTATACTTCGGGAATATAGGAAGATGCCAGCAACAGCTCACATCGCTGTCTGGCATCTTTCTTTACCTATCATGTTCTCCTAACTGGACATCAACCTTAGTCAGCCTGTTCCACATACTGACGGTATTGCTGCTCGATTTGTGTTACTTCCCTCTCATGATCACGAATTTCGTTTTTTAACACATGTAATGTACGACGGACGGTATGACGGCCCTCCTCCACCTGGGATTCGGCTTTTCGGATTTTGTCTTGCACCATCCAGTCCACAAAGAGATTATCGAAGAAATAATCTGCAAAGGATAATAATCCCCCAAGCTCCAGGTCAGCGTGTACCGCCATTTTCACATCTTCAAGCTCCTTCTGGAATCGCTTCAAATATCTTCCCGCTTCAGTTAAGGCAGATTGAGCGTCATCCATGCGACCGCGTTTGATATGAGTGGATATCATACCTCCGCCCATCATGTCATACACTCCCCAATTCCCTGCAGACTTGAGCGCATCCCCCGCACGGTTAAGTGCACTTAGCAGGCGTTCCCCTTCGCGGTCTGCCTCCTTAAGTTCCTTCATTTCTCCGCGTAAATGCTCCAGATCCTCTGCCAATTGCCTAAGTTCATCGTGATTCGCCAGCAGTTGATTTTCCTTTTTACCCCACAGCACCTTGTAATCATTTTCCCAGAATCGATATTTACTCTGCTCATCCAGTTCGCGCTGCACTTCTTTCCTCTGCTCGTGAATGTCTTGTAACATTTGGCAGGCTGTATCATACTCAGCCTTACTCTCCATTAATTCGAGTTCTTCCTTCTCCAACTTCTCCTGCTTTTTGCCAATCAAGTTATAGAAAAATGCAGATAAGGTCATGCCATTCAGCCGGTCCACATCATTCTGCTCCTTCTGGAGATGCTCCAGGCGCCGCTGTACTTTTGCCTTCCACTCAGCTTCTTCCTGGTTCAACTTCTCCAGGCGATTGTTCCATTTCTCGTAAATTCTCCCCTTTTCCTTGAGCACAGCCAGTTGTTCATTCAATTCTTTATACATAAATGTGGTGTTCTCTCCTTTCGCTGGAATTAATGCCTTACTACTTACAACGAAATGGATATGGCTAACGTTTCATATAAAAAAATCGCCATCCTTCAAAACAAGGCGTTAAGCCTTATTTCAAATGATGACGATTTGTACTTTTCGATTAGGATTTGCTTTTCTCAATCTGCTCTGCAAGCTCATTCAGGAACGTCCAACGTTCCATCAGTTCTTCCAGATGACGTTCTGCTTCAGCCTGCTCTGCCATGAGTTCCTGCAAACGGGCTGAATCACTGAAGGATTCCTCCATCGCCGTGTTGATCCGCGCAAGGTTTGCCTCCGCTTTCTCAATATTCTCGTCGATCTGATCATACTCCCGTTGTTCCTTGAAGCTAAACTTCAACTTCGGCTTAGCCGTAGATGCAGCAGGCTTAACCTCATCTGTTTTTACTTTTTTCGCTGCTGACCCAGTATCGCTCATCTGAGAAGCTCCAGGTGCATTCTTCAGCATCCATTCCGCATATTCACTGTAGTCGCCAACATGTACCCGGATGGCTCCATTGCCCTCGAAGGCCAGCACTTTATCCACTGTACGGTCCAGGAAATAGCGATCATGGGAGACAACGAAAACAACACCAGGGAAGTCATCCAGGTAATCTTCGAGTACCGCCAGCGTCTGAATATCCAGATCGTTCGTAGGCTCATCCAGCAGCAATACATTGGGCGCAGCCATCAAAATACGCAACAGATATAGACGACGTTTCTCCCCACCTGACAGACGGGATATTGGCGTCCACTGCGACGCAGGAGTAAAGAGAAACCGCTCCAGCATCTGGGCTGCCGTGATCAGGGATCCATCCGCCGTCCGCACATTCTCGGCCACTTCCTTGATATATTCAATGACACGCAGAGATTCATCCATCTCCTGATGCTCTTGCGTAAAATAGCCCAGATTAACGGTTGGACCAAGGACGACTTCTCCAGCATCCGGTTCCAATTTACCTGAGATCAGCTGCAGCAGAGTCGATTTACCACTGCCATTCGGACCCACGATACCTACCCGGTCACCAGGGACGGCGATATAGTTCAGGTCCTCAATTAATTTGCGTCCACCTGCGGATTTGGATAAGTGTTCAATCTCCAGAATCTTCTTGCCCAAACGAGTAGAGCCTACCGAAACCTCCAAAGAGCCAGAACGATTCGGCCCCTGTTGATCCTTTAGCTGTTCGAAACGGTCAATTCTTGCTTTTTGTTTCGTAGTCCGCGCCTTGGCCCCGCGACGGATCCAGGCAAGCTCTGTACGGAGCAGGTTTTGCCGTTTTTGCTCCGAGGCTGATTCGCGCTCTTCCCGCTCAGCCTTGAGCTCAAGGAAGCGGGTGTAGTTTGCTTCATAACGAAACAAACGCCCATGGTCCAGCTCCAGCATCACATTCGCCACACGATCCAGGAAGTAGCGATCATGCGTAATCATGAGGAGTGCACCACGACGTTTTTGCAGATATTGCTCCAGCCAAACAACAGAATCATTATCGATATGGTTCGTCGGCTCATCCAGAATAAGAAGCTCACAGGGGTGAATCAGCGCAGACGCTAGAGCCACCCTCTTGCGTTGTCCTCCGGACAAGGTTCCCATTAGTGCGTCAAATTGACGAATACCCAGTTTGGACAGAATGCTTTTGGCTTCACTTTCCATCTGCCAGGTCTGAAGCTGCTCCATCTGTTGATTCAGACGCAATAACCGCTCTTGCAAGGCAGGATCGGATGGATTCAATTCCAACAGTTCCATCGTCTCCGTGTATTCACGCACTGTTTTCATCTCTGGGCTATCGCCCTCGAATACTTGCTGCAGTACGGTATTGTCAGGGTTAAATTCAGGATTCTGTGCCAAAAACTGAATACGTACATCATTTCCGATAGCAATCTGTCCCTCATCAGCCGGTTCCATGCCTGCAATTACACGCAGAAACGTGGACTTTCCCGTTCCGTTTACGCCAACGACGCCGATCTTATCCTGATCGCCCATGCCAAACGAGGCGTCCTTGAACAATATTTTTTCGCCATAGCTTTTTGAAATTTGCTCTACCGTCATTATGTTCATTGCTCGTTACCCACTTCTCTGTAAATTGAGATTCAAGAGTCTCTTGATTCCATGCTCATGATGATACTTATACTTGTAAAAAAGAACGACAACCGTCCAGAAATAGTGCCGCTGCAAAAGCAATCCGTTTATTCAGATCTTCCTCATTGAACTCCGGATTCAGCATAATATCCATCTTCAATCGATCCAAAATCCCGATATAGGCTTCTGCCAAAAGCACAGGCTCAGGTACACTTGCACTTTTCAGCACCTCACACACCATGCTCATATACTCATTCATAAAGGCCTTCATGAATTTCATTAGATCCGGATCGTTATTAGGTGCCATAAAAAACAGCTTCGTATGATTGCGCCGCTCGTAATAATAAGTCAGGTGAGTTTTGGCGATTGCGCCAAGCTTCTCACCTGTATTCTCCTGAGATTTCAAGGCATAATCAAGCCTGCTGATAAAACTGTTACAGTCCCGCTTGGAAACCGCGACGAATAGTTGTTCCTTGCTCTTGAAATATAAATAAATGGTGCCTTTTGCAATGCCAGCTTCTTCAGCAATATCGGACATTTTCGTCTCATAAAATCCTTTTGATCCAAAAATACCATAAGCCGCATCCAAAATAGCCTCCGACTTGTCTCCCTGCACAGTGCTCACTTGCACTCCCTCCCTACAGCGCCAAAATAATACCCAAACCGATAGCCACACATCCGCCGATCACCGAACTCAGCACGTTGACCAGATCGTTGCTCATCCACGTCCAGCCTCGTGCGCGAACGGTCTTGTGGCCACAGTGTTCACTGACCTCAACTTCTCGGCCGCATTCAGTACAGCGATACATCAACTGGACTGTTGCTCCAAGGTAGGAATCGGCAAATGCTCCAGCCAGTCCACCTACAAGTCCAACACACGTCCAGCTTAGAAATCCGAGCGTTTCAAAGTCTGCGATCCAAGAAAAGATAAATGCCCCTGCTCCAATTAGTGCTCCGCCTATTGCCGCCGCTGTTGTCCCAAGTAACGACACACCACCGGAAGCGCCCGGGGTAAGCACCCTCCAGCTCACCACAGAACGTGGCGGCTTGCGGCTCAGGCTTCCAAGTTCGGTAGCCCAGGTATCGGATGTTACGGTTGCCATTACACCAATGAAAGCATAGATCCAGGCCGGGTGTGGAAATATCCAGTATCCCAAACATAGAAGCATGCCCATTCCGCCGTTGGCAAACACTTGCCCTGCATCCCGATTGCCTGTCTTGGCATACGATTTCTCCAGCTCCTGCTTGCGTTCCTTACGATACTTGGACAACAAGGTTGAAGTTATGAAAAACAACAGCAGTGTGCCAAACCAAAACAAGTTGCCTGCCCCGTAATAGATCGTTCCCATCAACACAGCTGCCAAGCAACCGGACAGGGTTAGCGACTTCTTCGCGTAGGCTGCACCCGCCACAATAAAAGCGCATACGGCGCCGATAATCCAGTCCATAATCTCTCCTGCATGTGGCAGCATCTATGGTCCACATGACGTTTATGTTATTTTTGAAATTCAATTATACCACGGTTTGAGCCCAATGCCGAAACTCCCGTTGCAGGCATGACAAAAACCTGATCCGGCAGCATAGTAAGCTGCGAATCAGGTCTGCTAGATGAAATATAATTGATCGAAACTGCCCTTTTATAACAATCATCGCGTCGTCCGCTTCGCACGGTGTCAGCCTCTCTTGACCCCGCCGATGACACCATACCGATACAATACACGGCGACCAAACCAGTTGAACAAACGATCCGTGAGAAAACCCATGAATCCCAAGGAGATGAGACCAACAAAAATCCAGTCCGTCCGGAAAAATAACCGTGAATTCCATATCAGATAACCTACGCCTTCATTAGAAGCAATCATCTCTGCACCGATAATGGCCATATAGGAAGTTCCCATCGCCAATCGAATACCTGTGAAAATGTATGGGGTCGTAGCAGGGACAACCACATGCAGCAAAATCTGCCACTCATTCGCGCCCATACTGCGGGCTGAACGAATCTTATCCTCTTCAATGGACAGGACACCCGTCAGTGTATTCAGTACAACAATGAAAAATGTCGCATACATGATCAGTGCAATCTTGGACTGTTCCCCAATGCCGAACCAGACCAGGAACAATGTAATGAAAGCAATCGGCGGGATAAATCGAATAAAATTAAGGAAGGGTTCGGCAAACAGACGGATGATGTGAACCTTGCCGATAAGCAGCCCTACCGGAATGGCAATGACACTTCCCAGCACCCATCCGGCCAGTACACGTGTGAAGCTGATCCCGATATACTGCATGAGTGTGCCATCCGCAATTAATTCGCGAGCACCCTGCACAGTATCCCATGGACCAGGAATCACGTCCGGCCCGTAGAGCAATGCACCAAGCTGCCATATCAGAATGACTGTAACCCACAATATCGGTACAGACACCCACTTTTTCTCCAACCATTTCATGGTCCAGATCACCTCAGTTATTCTTCAAAATGGCTTTGAATCTGATCGTACAGGCTATTGAATTCAGCCGAAGCAATATTTCTCGGATAAGACTGAACGTTATGGTAAATGTCCGTTATATTCGACGAAGGTCCCACTGACATGATTCCGATCCGTTCACCGAGCAATAGAGCCTCTTGAATGTCATGGGTAACAAAAATAACGGTCTTATGTGTTTCCCTCCAGATATTCACCAGTTCCTTCTGCATGACTCTTCGAGTCATGGCATCCAGCGCACCGAAAGGTTCATCCATGAGCAGAATCTCGGAGTCATTGGCGAGCACCCGCGCCAGTTGTACCCGCTGCTTCATGCCTCCCGACAGCTCCTTCGGATACTTCCCTTCATGTCCTCCCAACCCCACGAGCTGAATGTATCGGTCCGAAATCGTACGGCGTTCAGATTTGGGCACCTTGGACATCCGAAGTCCGAATTCAACATTTTCCCTTACGGTAAGCCACGGAAAGAGTGAGGAATCCGCCTGTTGGAACACCATCGCACGATCCCTTCCAGGTCTGTCAATCTCCTTGTTATTCACTTTAAGCTGTCCGCCCGACTTGGAGATAAAACCGGCAATCATATTAAGTAACGTTGATTTTCCGCAGCCGCTGGGACCAAGCAGAACGAAGAATTCGCCGCCCTTGATCACCAGATCAACATCCTTGATAATGTAATGCACTTCTCCATTTGTTGGAGCGTTGTAGGTCTTTCGAAGCTGTTCAATATGAATCGAGTGACGATCTGCGGGTAAGGACATAAGGACACCTCCAGTACGTTTTGGGTTATTCGGTATATGTTACTTTATCCGGCAATGCCTGTTTCAGAAGTGCCAGGTTTAACTTGCCTTTAAGATCAAAATCCTGCTCAATGATTCCGTTATCCACCATGTATTGCTTTTGTCCCGCCAAACTATCATAAGCTTCCTGGGTAAAGCCAACGACCCACGGATTGATGGGAAGATCCTTCAAAGTTGCTTCCTTGGGTTGTTTTGTCTCCTTGTACATTAGATCCGCTACCTCATCAGGATGAGCTTGGGCATATGTTGAAGCTTGATCCAGCGCCACAAGAAATCCCTTTACCGTTTCCGGATTCGCTTCAATGAATTCATTGCTTGCAACCAATCCCATGCCAAGCCTTACCGGAGTCTGGGACATATCTGTCAGCTGGTGCACGCCTTCGAGCGTATCGAACTTGTCGGTTAATGCAGATCCGATAACCCAAGTGGCATCCAGTTCCCCTTGCTTCAATGCAATATAGGACTCATCGAAGGCCCCTTGCCCAATCTGCTTCACATCACCAAGCTCAAGCCCCTGATCCTTCAAATACTCATCCCACAGATAAGGAATGAATGTTCCTCGAATAAAGCTTACGCTCTTGCCCTTCAAGTCTGCACCCGTCTGGATCTCCTCCTTGGCATACAGCTTCCATGCAGCTGCTGCTTCATCCGTTGTCTGACCCGCAGAAGCGATGATCGAATAATCCCCTTTGGCCAGAGCGTTCAACACCGGGAAGTCAGCACCATAGGCAATGTCGACCTGTTTGATAAACAGTGCATTCACGCCTTCTGCCGGAGAACCAAACGTGATACTCTCTGCATCAATGCCTTGGCTTTCAAAGAACCCTTTGGCAATGGCTACCCTGAACGTCGGGTTTGTGCTCGTATCCGCTATGCGGATCTTTACCTTGGCGGCACTACCTGCGGAGCCGCCTTTCGCTTCGGACACCGTTCCGTTTGAAGAACATCCGGAGATGATAAAAGTTATGGAGAGGAGCAGCAGGAATGCTCCCTTTAAAATGGCTGTTTTTTTCACAACATGCACCCCGTTCAATCAATTTATCCTCGACTACCGTTAACTGCCTTGTTTTCCTTCATCCGATGTTGCTACGCAAGCTGCTCCTTCAACAAACGGCAGTGTTGCCTCTACACTGACTACCGAGTCAGAGCCTTTGGCTGCTGCTCCCGGCACTCTGTAGACCGATACATCAATGGCTTCGATCGCCACCTCTTCCGGCTTCTCCAGTTGAGGAACCCATTGATATGGAACCCGATACGAACGATAAACCATATTGGTATTACGCCCATCCTTGTATGGAGAAATATATTCCCACACCAGCTCATGCTCTGCTGTAACTTCAAACAATCGGCCATTGGACCCTTCGGTGATCAACGTGTTACCGTTAGGCAAGCGCTGGGCTGAGCTAATATATGGGCTGTAGAATTTATAAGAATCGGTTGGAACGGAAAAGCCAGCTTCGGCAGAGGTATATTGCCACACAACCTCCAGTGTCAACGGGTCAATCTCAAGTACGCGGGAATGATCACGGACCGCGTGTTTCAAGCCATATGGAGAAGCCGGATTCGGAAGACCATAACCTGCCCATCCTCCATTATCAAACACCAGCAGATTGCCCTCGCCCGGCAGTCCTTGTGGAATGATATGCGCATGATGCTGACCGATAATGGTGCCGATATGCTTCGCTTCAGGAGAGGAATAATCCGGGCCGAGTTTCCAAACAATTTTGCCGCTCTGTCTGTCCGTAATGGCAATAATGTTGGCTTCTCTGGCATCCCATATGATGTTATCCGGGTTAAAGCGCTCGTCTCCCGCTTCATAGAACCGGTTGGGGCCAACATAGGAAGCCGAGTTAATATGCAGCCAATCACCTACACCCCCACCAAGGTGACCAAATGAACGCGTATTCGGGTCACGGTACAATACATTGCGTGCAGCCTCGTCAAAGCCCAGTTCTTCAAAATGCTCGTTCGGAAGCCATTCCCACAACACATTGCCTTCCCAATCCACTTCAATAATGGCATCATCAAGTAAAGGTTTATCCGAAATTTGCGGATTGCTTACGTTTTTGTGCGCCAGGATCAGTGTCTTGCCACCTTGTGTTTTCGGAGCAAGACCAGGAGCATAATACCCTACCGGATTGCCCTCACGCTGATAATCATGGTGCTGGCGGGCGTACCACAATGGTTCGTATCCCGGATCTTCAATATGTTCGTAGCTATTATATTTCCACACGATGTTGCCATCCCAGTCCACCTGAACCAGGTCCACATTATCCTGAATACCGAACTTTGGATCTCTTCTGCCCGTGCTACCCAGCACATAACCTCCGGGGAAAATCTTAGCCGGAAATCCGAGCAGTCCTTTCCAGAGGTGAACTTCCTTCCCGTTCATATCAATTAATACAACGCCTTCTTCACCTGCCTGGTACACGGTGTAACCACCCCAAGCCTTTTCCGGATTATACAGCGTTGCTCCCGTTGGATAAATTGTTGAGTGTCCCATCGTTCTCATCTCTCCCTTGGATTGTTAAATTCATTCACTACAGTTCAAGCATTAATAACTGAGATAATTGTTCTTTCCGGAATTCCCCTTTCGCTTCTGTTCAAGGTCGTTGTCCACAGACGGATCTGTCTCATCTCTCGTGTTGCTCTCGGCAAGCTTCAGCAGTGTATCTGAGAATCCTTCCAGATTCGCGATCACCCGCTCATACAACTGGCTTTGCTGTTCCAGTTCCGCAGTGGTAAATCCCTCAAACAGAAGCGTGATACATCGGGCACCGATATTGCTATTGCGGGCATACATCTCCCTACCTTTGGCGGTTATATCGAGCAGGACAGTGCGGCGATCGTCTTCCTTGCGTCTGCGGATCGTTAATCCCTTTTTCTCCAGCTTGTCAGTCAATGCAGTAATGGCACCCGAAGTGAAATCCAATTGATCGGCCAGGTCCCCGAGCCGCTGTTCTCCTTCACGAATGATTTTGTGCAGGATGAGCATACCTGGCAGGCTAATGCCTTCCACCGTTATGCGATCCCGCTCCTTGACGAATCGTCTGACCATCTTGCGGAACAGCCAATCCGTTTTCTCCAACGCATCCCAATCACTCTCGTTCATTTCATTTCCTCCTATCCAACCGAAACGTTAGCAAGTGCGCAAAAAGGCTCCCGAAGACATTCCATATGGAGTAGTCCCGGGAGCCTTTGGTGGTCCAATCAGCTCGCATCCGTATTCAAATTTATTTCACTGTTCATTTAATGAGTGTTAAAATAATTGAGTTCATCATATAACCTACTAACCCAACCTGTCAAGTAAGAATTAAAAGTTATTTATTCTTTTTTTGCCTGTTAGGATTTATTTATGCCATTTTAAGTTTCACTTCAGCTTCTCCGGTTAAACTAATCTCAGATCAAAACAACAAGATTAAGCTACGATTCCCTTCGTACTTAAATAGAGAAGCGAGGATGACAAGAATGAATATAAAACGTGTAATGTTTGTGGGTACGATGATTGTAACCATGTCTTTTGCGGGAACCGCCTGGAGCAAATCAGCCATTTCTCCGATCCCCATGACGGAGTGGTCCATCGTAAGTATAAATACCAAAGATGATAACAAGGATGAGCTGCTGACTGCACTGAACCATTCCTCTGAGGAAGATCTGTATCAGGATCTGTACGCAGGCAAATCACTCAAAACCATTGCAGACGAGAATGATGGAGATTTCAGTCAGGTCGTGGCTTTGCAGGTCAACCAACTCAGGCAGCAGCTGGATGATCGACTGGCAAGCGGAAGTATCACCCAAGAGCAATATGAGGCACAACATGCGGAAATCGAACAAATTGTTCTAGAAAGCGCCCGTACCTCTTACGAGTGGGCCTAAACGTGTACAGATGCGTGTTCGTTTATCTTCTATGATCACGTCAAAAAGGAGCGGTTTCCCGCCCCTGAATGGATGACTGTATAATTATAATTCATACGGAACTTACAGGATTATTTCGCTGCTGCAATGGTACATTTCCCAACGGATTGACCATCCCAGGCGAGCTCAAGCACATCTCCCTCTACGGTTGGTCCCACACCCTCCGGTGTCCCGGTAAAGATGATATCGCCTGTACCAAGACCATAGTGATGTCCTACATAATCCACAATGTGTTGAAGGTCAAAAATCATGTTGCGAATGTTGCCTCGCTGCACTTCAACACCATTTTTGGTCAGCGTAAAGTCTTTTGCAAGCAAAGCTTCCGTACCGGAAAAGGCCTGAAAACCACTTACAGGTGCGGAATTTTTGAATCCTTTGGCCGCAGTCCACGGGTGGCCTTTCTTCTTGATGACCGACTGTACATCACGCAGCGTAAAATCAATGCCAAATGCATACGATTCGATCAAATCCTCTACAGCAACCCCTGGTTCATAACTCCGGCCGATTTGAACGACCAGTTCAGCTTCATAGTGAACTTCCCCACGGGAAGCAGGTAATTCAATCGCCTCTCCATTCATGGGTACAACCGCATGCGAAGGCTTCATGAAGATCATCGGTTCATCCGGAACCGCGTTACCCAGCTCTTCCGCATGAAGTTTATAATTGCGTCCTACACAGTATACGTTACGAATCGTTGAGAGCATCGGAATACGACCACCTTTATTGGATTAATTAGCGAATATGGACCCTGATCTTTATGCCCGATTGCTCGACTTTTGCAATGCCTGATTCCAAGCGTCAGGACGATTCGTGCACAGCATGAGCTCGGGATCAATTGCAGCGAGGCGCTTCATAATGATCTTATCATCTACGGTCCAGGCCATGACCTGAATGCCATCGTTCTTCATTTCCTGCATCAGTGATTTGTCCACGTTGGTGTAACCGATCGATAGGAACCCGCATTGCAGCTGACGAAGTCTCGCTAATAGATCTCCTGGACGTGCATCAATAATGAGACCTGTAGTGATTTCGGGTGCAAGTTTTTTGGATTCAGTCAGAGCAGCAGGTTCAAAGGAAGTGAAAACGACTTCGTCTTGCATATTTCTTTTTCGTACTTCCTCAATAACGGCTGCCGGCAACCCCGGATACATGTCTCCCTGTGTTTTCAGCTCAATGTTCAGACGTACTTTGCCCTTGCAGCTGTCCAACACTTCGCTCAGAGCCGGTACGCGTTCCCCCGCATAGGCCTTGGACTTCCAGCTCCCTGCATCCAGCTTCTGAATATCAGACCAGTTGGTCTCCCGTACAAGCCCTTCTCCATTCGTCGTCCGGTTGAACGAAAAGTCATGAATGACTACAGGCACGCCATCGCGGGACAATTGCACGTCCAGTTCGATCCAAGTTACATAAGGCTGCTCCATGGCCAGCTGAAAAGCTGCCATCGTATTCTCAGGTGCTGTGGAAGAAAATCCACGGTGTGCTACACATAGGTTACTCATGTATTCCCACTCCTTAGACGTATTCATTCTTGTATCAGCTTGTTGAAGCTACTCCATTTGCATCAAACCGAATGCCTGGTGAGAGCTTAGTCATCTGCTCCAATAACAGCTTATTGGCTTCACCTATCATTGGAATGGCCTGACCAAGCCCCGCCTCATATGGAATGACCTTCATGCTGCACTTCGCTTCAGCGCTGCATTCTGCCTGAAAAACAGCTGTTTTCCAGGTTTCTTCCGTCGTTGATTTCGAAAAAATAAAATTGCCTGTGCTATATGCGATCCACTTGCCCTTATAATACTCTACTCCTTGAAGCACGTGAGGATGCCCACCAATGACGAGATCAGCCCCAGCATCCACAAACTCATGTGCCAGTCTGGTCTGGTCATCATTGGGTGTACTGACTCGCTCTTCTCCCCAATGTGCTACCACGATCACAAGATCCGCCTTCTGACGAGCTTCTTGAATCGCGTTTACCGCCCCTGTAGAATCATAGGTTTCTGCAACACCAGCACGATTCCCTTCCGCTTTCCAGGTCGATTCCGGCACAACCCGGCTGAAGCCAAGCAGTGCGATCTTAATGCCTTTCCGTTCCAGATAGGCAGGCGCATACGCCTCGTCCCTGTTCATTCCGGCCCCAGTATGCGCAATATCATACTCCTGAAGGTAGGTTAGTGTGTCGACGAGTCCTTCAACACCCTGATCCAAAATGTGATTGTTGGCCAGATTTACTGCGTCAAATCCGGCAGCAGCCATCGCTGCCAATGCTTTTGGCGAAGATTTGTAAACAAATGATTTGTTCTCAGCAGCTGACCCACCCAGCGTCACGGGAGTCTCCAGGTTGCCCACGGTCAGATCATCGTTCTTGAACAGACCGCCAAGCTTGGCATAAGGGTAATCGTAGCCATTCTTATCCAACAATTCGGCCACCTTGCCAGAGAACTGAATATCACCAACAAAATTAATGGTTACGTTCTTCCCTGATCCTGTAGGCTGTGGAACCGTTGTTTGGGCTCCAGAACTTTCATTGTCCTTCGGATTTGATGGTTTGGCTGTTCCCGTCCCTGTTTGTCCTTCTTCGGACCCTTTAACCGACTCCTTACTGCCCGACTCCGTTGTTTCACCGCCGGATGAAACGCTCTCATCTTCAGCAGTTTCTGACTCCGGACTGGTTACTTCCATAGAATCTTGTTCTGCATCCGGATCTGCATCTGACTCCGCTTCAGGCGAATCCAACTCATCGCCACCTTTGGCATCCTCCTGATCCGCAGGTTGTTGCTCTTTTACCACAGCTTCATTTGTCGCCGGCTCCGCTTGCTGTTTCTGCATCTCTGCTGCGTAATATATGCCTACCCCTCCGATTGCAGCAATCAGAAACAGATTGATCATCCAGATAATACGTCTGCGTGCACGTTTTTCTTTTTTCTTTTGATTACTTCGATTAGATCTTGGGGGATACATAGGCAGCTCCTCTTCTTCTACAGCAATCCTTTATCATTATATCAGGCATATCCTGGATTTCCATCATTCAATTCACTTGTAAATAAATATCCTGCATGAAAAAAGCTGCCTCTCCTACAGAATGAATTCATTCCGCAGGAAAGGCAGCCTTATATTGGCTGCATTAGTGCACAGCCAGCTTTTGAACTGCCTGAAGCGACATTTCTTTTGCCTGTTTGATACAGTCCGGCAAACCTACTCCTTCATAACCAGCACCAGCAATGTAAACACCCGGCAGCTTACTGCCTAGTTCCTCACGCAGTGCTGCAATATGCTGAAGATGGCCTACGGGATACTGCGGCATGGATTTGCGTAGGCGGGTAATCTCCGAGAAGATCGGAACGGCCTCTACACCCATCGTTTCCCGCAGATCCTTGAGCACCAGAGCCGTCAGCGCATCATCGGGAAGTTCTACATTTTGCTCGTCTCCGGAGCGGCCGACGTAACAACGCAGCAGCACTTTGTCATCCGGACTGGTGTGCAGCCATTTGGTCGATGTCCAGGTACAGGCTGTAATATTCCGCCCTTCCTTGCGTGGAACGAGGAAGCCTGAACCATCAAATACATGTTCAATATCCTTTTTCTCAAAAGCAAGGACCACATTGGCTACAGATACGTAATTAATTGCATCCAGCGCAGAGGTGTCCACATGCGGTTTGAGCAGTTCAGATGCCACATACGTCGGGACTGTAACAATCACGTCATCCGCTTCAATACGCTCCCCGTTATTGAGCTGCACACTGTACCTCGTTTGACCACCTTGCTGAACATCCAATGATAGAACAGACGTATTCAGGCGTTGGTCCACATCCTGCATATCGTGAACCAAGGCGTGAACAAGACTCTGAAGTCCTTGGCGAAAATTCAAGAACGCGCTTTTCTTCGTTCCCGTATGTGTCTCTGCAGGTTTACGACCTGTCATCATGCCGCGGATCAGACTACCATAATCCCGTTCCACTTCACCGAATTGCGGGAATGTCGCCTGAAGACTCAGACGACGCATATCCCCGGCATAAATACCGGCAAGCAATGGCTCAGTCAGGTTTTCAAGCACCTCCGGACCGAGACGCCGTTCAATCATGTAACCGAGGGATTCATCTTCCGCGGTACGGCGCGGTGGAATAAAGAAATCCATCAACGCGCGCAGCTTCCCTGCCGGAGAAACCAGGCCACTTCTCAGAAACGGCTTCAACTCTGTTGGTATTCCGAGCACAAGTCCAGCAGGCATGGGGTGAAGCTTGCCCCGCTGCATAATATACGTTTTTTTGGATTCCGGATTTTGGCTTACCAGTTCATGATCAATTTCCAATTCCTTGGCGAGATCAATCATGGCAGTTTTGCGGGCCAGGAATGAATCGGGTCCTTTTTCAATGACAAATCCATCCCGGTGCAGCGTCTCAATCATTCCACCCATGGACGAACTTTTCTCAATCAGTGTAATTTGCGGTTCAATCCCGGCTTCCCGGTAATGCTTCCGAATATAAAATGCCGCGCTGAGGCCAGTCAGGCCTCCACCAACGACAACAACACGACGTTTCTGGTCTTCCATTACACATCCGACCCTTGCTGCCACTGGCTAATGATGACGTCACTTAACGTCTCCATATAGAGAGGATCACTGTTGAGCGAATCGATCCGCATTAGGCGCATGTCAATCTCCTTGGCAATCGCTTTGGCCTCAATATCCAGATCATAGAGTACTTCAAGATGATCAGAGACGAATCCAATGGGTGCAACCAGCACATCCTCAACCTGTTCGCGGGACAGTTCCTGAAGTGTGTCCAAAATATCCGGACCAAGCCACGGTTCAGCCGTACGTCCAGCACTTTGCCATGTAAATTGCCAGTTGCTAATACCTACACGTGATGCAATGACTTCGGAGGTTTCAAGCAATTGCTGCGGATAAGGATCCCCCAGACTTACGATCCGCTCAGGCAAGCTGTGTGCACTGAACAGGACTCGTACATCACCGCGCTTCGCCCCAGCCTCTTCAAATTCATCCAGCTTGGCACTGACACGGGAAGAGAGAGCCTGGATCAGCTTAGGATGCAGGTGGTAGCTCTCAACAAATGTCATTTGAATTCCCAGTTCCTCTGCTTTCTCACGAGCACGCTTGATGTAGCTGCCCACACTCATTGTGGAATAGTGAGGAGCAAGTACAACACCGACAGCTGTCTGAATTCCGTCCTTCGCCATCTGTTCCACACCATCTTCAATAAATGGATGAGCATGCTTCAGCCCTTGATAACAACGGAACTCCACTCCGTTCGTACGCTCATCTTGGCTCAGTGTCTCCTGCAGGGCCTTAACCTGATTATCCGTATTTTCACGCAGCGGGAAAACGCCCCCAACGATAGCCTCATACCGGTCCGTCAGTTCCTTCAGTTGTTCCGGCTCAGGCGGCCGTCCTCTACGAATATGTGTGTAGTACGCTTCAATACTTTCCATATTTTCAGGTGTGCCATAAGACATCACCAGTACACCTACGGTATTAGTCATTGCTAACCGTCACCCCCGTCTTCAAAACTTCTGCAGAATATTCATGAATATATGTCGTAAGTTCTCTCAATTTCTCAAGAGAAGCTTCCGGGAACAAGCCATGTCCCAGATTGAAAATATAACCTGGCTCCTTGATACCTTCATCAATAATGACTTTTGCCTGCTGCTTAATCAAGTCCATCGGTGCTGTCAGCACATAGGGATCCAGATTGCCTTGAACGGCAAATTTGCCACCCAGTCTCTTGCGGCCTTCTGTGATGGAAACTCTCCAGTCCAGACCGATCACATTGGCTTGCAGATCCGTCAGAGTTGGAAGCAGTTCACCGGAGGCCACACCAGGGAAATAGATTTTCGGTACATTCAAATCCGATAATTCGGTAAAGATACGGGTAATCGTCGGCAACACATACGTTTTGAAATCATTTGGAGAAAGGGCTCCAACCCAGCTGTCGAATAGCTGAAAAGCCTTGCCTCCATTAGCAATGTGTGCACGGACATATGTAATTACCATATCGCCTAGTTTTTGCATGAGCTTATGCCATACTTCAGGCTCGCTGTACATCATGGTTTTGGTCCGAATGTAGCCCTTTGAAGGACGACCCTCAATCAGATAACTGGCAATGGTAAACGGTGCGCCCGCAAATGTGATGAGGGGAACATCCAATTCCTTGTCCAGAATCCGAATGGTTTCCAAAATATGCGACAGGTCCCCCTCGACATCAATCGGACGCAAACGATCCACATCTGCTGCCGAACGTATAGGGTTATCAATAACGGGACCAATGTTTTTTACAATATCAAAATCAATGCCCAAAGACGCAACCGGATTCATAATATCGGAGTACAAAATAGCCGCATCCACACCGAGTTTACGTACCGGCATGAGTGTAACTTCAGCTGCTAGCTCTGGCCTGCGGCAAATTTCGAGCAAAGAGTACTTTTCCTTAATTTTACGATATTCAGGATCATAACGCCCAGCCTGACGCATGTACCATACAGGAACACGGTCTACTTGCTGCTTGAAGCTGGCTCGAATCAAACGATCATTATAGCTCATGTAAGAAGCCTCCAATAGTTTTTGGACTCATAACTCTCATTATGCCCTTTTTGAAGAGCTGTAACAACCACGTGCCGCTCTGTTCCGATGACAATACTATGACATTCCTTACATCGCATCATCCATATGCCAATTATGGTATAATGAAAGAATGGTGTTTTTTCCACGAATTACAGAAAGGGAGTGAAAGCACTTTGAAAACTTGGAAAGTAAACCTCATTGTGCTTTGGTTTGGACAGTTTCTGGTCAATTCGGGCATGACCATGATTACGCCTTTTTTATCCCTATACCTTGCCAAGGATTTAGGCGTTGTCGGTGAGCACGAGATTGGCATATGGGCGGGATTTATATTTGCTGCCAATTTCCTCACTTCATTTTTGTTCCAGCCCTTGTGGGGCAAACTGTCCGATAAGTATGGACGTAAAATTATGCTGCTGCGCTCCGGATTCGGGATGGCGATTGTGATCGCGCTCATGGGATTTGCCCAAAATCCCTGGCAGCTCCTCTTGTTGCGTTTGCTCAACGGTACCATCTCCGGTTTTAATCCGGCAGCCGTTTCCCTAATCTCGGGAACAACGCCCAAGGATCGCATGGGTTTCGCCATGGGTATAAGTCAGTCCGGACAGGTAGCCGGAACGATTCTCGGTCCGCTGATCGGCGGTTTGCTTGCGGATGCCGTTGGCTTCCGGCCCATATTCTACATTACAGGTGGCCTCATCTTTGCTGCATCGCTGCTGGCCATGTTCCTTGTTCGGGAAAAATTCGACCGCAAGGAAGCGGCCAAACTGCCTGAACAATCCGTTTTGTCCGGACTGAAGGAATTGAACAAGTCACCACAGCTGCCCGCATTGTTTGCTGTAACGTTCCTGCTGCAGTTTGCGATGATCAGCCCCATGTCACTCTTGCCGCTGTATGTACAGAAGCTGCATGCATCGGATGTAAACGTGGCATTCTGGGCAGGTCTTGTCGGTGCTGTTACCGGACTATCCAACATGGCCATGTCTCCAATACTCGGCAAGCTCAGTGATCGTATTGGAGCACACAAGGTATTGACCTTCTCTCTTATAGGTACGGGACTGCTGCTAATACCACAAGCCTTCGTACAATCGGTATGGCAACTCATTTTGGTACGTTTCGCCATGGGTGTATTCATGGGTGGTTTGCTGCCTAGCGTCAACGCCTTGATTCGAGCCTACACTCCAGATGGCATGATCAGTCGTGCGTTCAGTTTCAATACGAGTACGCTCGCTCTCGGGAATATGCTCGGAGCCGTAATCGGCGGTTTTATGGCAGGATTCATCGGCATCGAGGGATTGTTTATCGTATCTGGCGGACTCCTGTTAATCAATATGGTTTGGGTTCGATTCAAACTATACAAAAAGCCTGCTCTCGTCAGGGAATCCTGAGCAGGACTTCCCTTCACTTGGAACGCATCACAAAAGCCGCATTCATTGCCCTAGGGACAAAGAATGCGGCTTTTTAGTTATCATTTTGTTAAGACGGCTTAAGGCTTTCAAATTGGATAGGGTACTCCTTCACACCAAATACGAAAGCACTCTGGATCGGCTGCAGTGTCGTTCCCGGAACAAGCTTGATATCCTGCATCTGCTGCAGCATGGTGTGGAGTGCAACCCTCGCCTCCAGACGGGCTAGCGGGGCTCCCAGGCAAAAGTGAATACCAAATCCAAATCCCATGTGCCGGTTCGGTTTGCGATCCTCGACAAATTGTTCTGCATCGCCAAAGACTTCGCTATCCCGATTGGCCGAACCCACCCACGAAATAACCTGAGTTCCCTCCTGAATGGTCTGCCCGTTCAATTCAACCGTTTCTTTGGCTACGCGTCCAATCGCAACAATCGGCGGGTAGTAACGCAGCGTCTCCTCAACAGCTGATGCAACGTGCTCTGGATGTTCACGCAGCCGCTGCTGCAGCTCGGGTTGTTCAGCAAGAATGCGAACCGCATTGGTAATCAGATTGGTCGTCGTTTCATTACCTGCTGCAAGCAGCAAAATGCAAAAACCAACCAGTTCCTCCTCGCTCAGCTTCTCCCCTTCAATTTCTGCTGCCAGCAGCAAAGAGATCAAATCATCCTGCGGCTCTTGCCTGCGTTCTTCCATAATGGCTGTAAAATAGATGGCCAGTTCCTGTTGATTTCGTTTTTTCTCTTCCATAAGCTCCTGGAAAGCTTCATCACTGTCATCGCGTGCCCCCTTAACCAAGGCATCCGACCATACTTTAAACTTCTGCCGGTCTTTTGCAGGGACTCCCAGGAGTTCCGCAATGACGATAACAGGCAGCGGAGTCGCCAGATCATCGACCAGGTTCATTTGACCTTGAGACAACCGGGGAGTGATTAATTCATCGGCAATCTCCTGAATGCGCGGAGCAAGCGCTTCTATGGCCCTCGGTGTGAATGCCTGATTAACCAAGTCCCTTAACTGCTTGTGTTTGGGCGGATCCGTTGTAAGCATACTGGTGTTTGCACGATCACGTGCGGAAGAAAACAACTTGGGATTTTTCAGTACGTACTGCACATCTTCATAACGAAAGATATCCCAGCATTCACGGTGCTCATCGTATCGGACTGGAGTATTCTCACGAAGTTCGGCATACACCTGGAAGGGAGATAGCTGCTGCTCTACTGCTTCCAGTTCCCGGATCGGAATATAATTGGCATACTTTCTGGGTGCTCGGTTCATCGTCATTCCTCCAATCGCTAATATATATTTATTTACATATAAGAAACACCATATATTATAGACTTTACTGTATGGTCATACAAATATTTAGCAATAATTGAGCCTCTTCTCCTAGGGAATGCCATTTAAATCCCACGAACCTCATTTTTCAATCAGGATAAAAGTCTTAGATGTCATTTTAATTAACACAAAAACCCCTAGCGAGCTCTACCTCTCCTTTCATTTCTACTTTTAGCGGTTTATATTTATTCATTTAACCTTATAAATAATAGTTTTACTCTGAATATCTACTGATATAACGTTATAATCTCCGTTTTTCTACTATTGTCATATTAGTTAACATCAAATACAATCATCTCAATTGATTTACATAATCTTCTGAACAAACATCACATGTTACTAACCTGAAGGAGAGTGCTAATTATGAGTAAACATTCAAATCTTCGTCCCTGGGCTGTATGGAGTACTGCTGCTTTAACCGCTCTGACCATCTCTTTGTCCCCAGTCGGAACTTATGCTGCTCAAGCAGCTACTGTAGAAGTGAGCGGAACAACAAGTGCGGTACAGTCCACTTCGCCTAGTACTCCAGCACGGAATACATCCATTCCGGCCTTGCCTCAATCCTCCAAACAATCTGCATTACCTAATGTACTTGTCATTGGAACAGGCGGAACGATTGCCGGTCAATCCGAGGATGCAACCAGCTTCCAAAATTACAAGGCAGGCACACTCCCCATTGAAGAAATGGTTGACGCGCTACCCGACAAACAGAAGATAGCAGATGTTAGCACACTCCAATTCGGCAACTCAGGTTCTGGTTCATATACCATGGCAGATCTATACGATTTATCCCTTACCGTAGACAAGGCACTTGCACAGTATGACAGTGTCGTGGTTACGACAGGTACGGATACCATGGAGGAGATCGCTTATTTCCTTGACATGACGGTGCAGAGCGATAAGCCTGTGGTCATTACCGGCTCCATGCGACCATGGACCGTTATCGGTTCAGATGCCCAAGCGAACCTGTACAATGCCATCAAACTTGCGGGCAGCGGACGCACTACCTCGTTCGGAACGGTATTGATGCTGAACGACACGATTCAGCTTGCACGTGGTGTAACCAAAACGAATGACTATCGTACGGATACATTTGAGACGCCAATGCTCGGTGCTGTTGGTTACATCGATGAAGAGAATATCCGAATCTACCGTGCTCCGGCACGTGCACTGAAGCCTGAAGGCACAGCCAAGCCGGCATTTGATCTGAGCAAGATTACGAAGGCTGATCTGGCGAAAGTTGAAATTGCCATCTCTTATCAGGAAGCTGGCGGGGAAGCGATCGAAGGTTTCGTACGCGGCGGAGCCAAAGGGATCGTAACGTCTGGTACCGGAGCAGGCGGCATCTCCAGAGCAATGGGACAAGCCCGCACGAAAGCGATTGAAGAGGGCGTCATCTTCGTAACCACTACCCGTACAGGTTCAGGAAGCGTATATGGCGGCGGCAACGGTGTCATTGCCGGGGACAACCTCAGCCCTCAACAGGCACGTATTTTGCTCATGCTCGGCCTGTCGTTCAGTGATGATTTTGAAACGATTAAAAAATGGTTTGAAACATACGGTACACCTGAAGTTTAATAGCTCTAATACTTTTATCCTTATTTTATAAAATAGCAAAAAGAGATGAACCCAGGCCCTGTGATCAGGGATGTGTTCATCTCTTTTTTTGCGTTTTCAGAATGTGTGTATTACTTTTCAACAACGTGGTGGGCTATTAATCCATTCAAAAGCGCAGCGAATTGTTCTTCATAAAAAATTAATCAATCCTTATATAAATTCTCTGATTAATTTCAAATACATTCTTATTTAATAAAATAATACTTAAAAAGATAAAAAATCAAAAGAACTAACACTGCAATAAGTACAAAATAAACTGGTAGTATTAAAAATGGCGTGTATACGTTAAGAAAATGAAATACGAAACCTGAGATAAGAAGCAAAGAAAGAAAAATGAATAAAGGTCTCAATTTAACACCTCTATATATAGAAATTTATAACTCCTTTTGTACAATATTACCATAAAATTTCCTGAAAGGTAATTATGACACCTTCTTCACTAATAATAAATTCATATTTAGATAAGATCTCAATAAAAAATCATTCTTAACGATCAATATTTTTCAAACTAAAAAAACTCCGACAGAATCAAGAA
Organism: Paenibacillus sp. PvP094; assembly: GCF_040546835.1. NCBI lineage: Bacteria > Bacillati > Bacillota > Bacilli > Caryophanales > Paenibacillaceae > Paenibacillus > Paenibacillus sp. PvP094. The sequence continues at coordinate 6,543,355 of NZ_JBEPOM010000001.1, forward strand.
TTTCCTCACTAACACAAGAGCGTGAGATCATGATTCATCGGAGTTTGATCTTTAGAAAATTTCCACTTCTACTTCACCCAGGCCAGCGCCAAGCCATCATAATCCGGCAACATGGTGGTGACAAGGCGCGGGTCACTCGCCATCTGCTCATTGAAACGACGCACAGCAAGCACAGCAGGACCCTGCTTGTCCGGATTCAGCGTACGACCACGCAGGAAACAATTATCGCCTACAATAACAGCACCCGGCCGGGCCAGCTTAATGGCATAATCGAGATATACCGGATAATTCTCCTTATCTGCGTCAATAAAGAAGAAATCGAATGTGCGACCTTCCTGTTCCAATTGCTTCAGGCTGTCTGCCGCCGGGCCAATGCGATACTCTACCTTTTCGCCGAAGCCACCTTCCTCCAGATGCCCACGAGCCATCGCCGCGTATTCTTCTTTCAATTCCAGCGACGTCAGAGTTCCTCCTTCACTCATGCCGCGAGCAAGGCATATACCGCTGTAACCGCCCAATACGCCGATTTCCAGCACAGCCTCTGCCTTTGATGTCTTGGCGAGAAACGTAAGCAAACGGCCATATGCCGGTGCAACCGACACCTCCGGCATGTTGTTTGAACGGATGGCCTCTTTCACCTTTAATAACAGCTCATCCTCTTGAAATAATTGATTAACATATTCGTCAGGGGTAAGATTCACCACGTATATCCTCCTTGGACACTTGGACTGCTTTCCTTATGGATGCCAATGTTCTATAATGAATGTTTGTTATCAACACAGGCGGTTAGACTACAGTATCACCTGCTTCTTAGCGAGCTAGTGCTCACCGCATTTCTCATTGTAAGTTTTTTCACGGAATGCGGCAAGGCCGCACCGTTACTATACAGCTGGATGAAGGCATCGTCCTCTTCCGCTTGAAATGGAGTTGAAATGAAACACATGGCTCAATTGCAATTAATTGCGACCTCAGCAATGGGACTTGAGGCTGTTGTAGCTCGGGAATTGAAACAGCTGGGGTATGAGGATGTTACGGTCGAGAACGGCCGGGTTGTATTTACTGGAGATTATATTGATATTTGCCGCTGTAACTTGTGGCTGAGAAGTTCTGACCGCGTCCTTATCAAGATGGGTGAATTCCCGGCAACCACATTTGACGAATTGTTTGAAGGTACCAAGGCACTCCCTTGGGAAGAATGGATCCCAGCGAACGGTGAATTCCCTGTCGAAGGCCGCTCCCACAAATCCCAACTGAGCAGCGTTCCTGCCTCTCAAGGTATCGTGAAAAAAGCGATCGTTGAGAAACTGAAGCTGACACATAACACCGAATGGTTCCCCGAGAACGGGGCTCGTTATGTCATTGAAGTGATTTTGCTGAATGACCGCGCCCTGCTTACACTCGACACGACCGGACCAGGACTTCACAAACGGGGTTATCGTAAACTGGTGACGGAGGCTCCGCTGAAAGAAACACTCGCTGCAGCGCTTATTCAGCTTAGTCGCTGGAACGTATCCCGCCCCTTCTATGATCCGTGCTGCGGTTCAGGCACCATGCTGATTGAAGCAGCCATGATCGGTTGGAACATCGCACCAGGACTGCGCCGCTCCTTCAACTCCGAGAATTGGGATGTCATTCCTAAAGAACTGTGGGAACAGGCTCGCGAGGAGGCATTTGATGCTGTTCGTGACGACGTTCCATTGCAAATTTCGGGTAGTGATATTGACCCTGAAGCGATCGAGGTAGCGCAGGCAGCGATCAAAAGTGCAGGATTTGCCAAGGATATTGAAGTCAGTGTACTTCCTGCACACCGTGCAAGACCTCAAGGGCAGTATGGTGTAATTATCACCAATCCGCCATATGGTGAACGCCTGAGCGAAGAGAAGGACGTCTTGAAGCTGATCCGCTCCTTAGGCCGCAGTTATCTCGAGATGCCGACTTGGTCCTTTTTTGCCATCACTTCAACCAAATCCTTCGAAGAAGCTTTTGGCCGTAAAGCGGATAAACGCCGCAAACTGTTTAACGGACGCATTGAGACCCAATACTACCAGTACTTGGGGCCGTTACCTCCGCGGAATTCATCACCGAAACAGTAATGATACGATTTAAACAGAACGCTCCTGCCTTCGCGGCTGGGGCGTTTTTTTTGTACGGTTATGCAACCAACGATCTGCATGAAGCACTTCTGCTAGGGGCATAGTTGAAATGCCATGAAGGAGAGCTATAATGAATGGAGCCCTGTTTTTACACTCCGTTAACATTAAATGAACAAAACACTGCAACTGGGAGGGAACCTTGATGGTCATCTCACAGCCTACACGCAGCATGACGCCGCGTAGGCTTCTTAATCATCCACTTACGTTATATCTCATTTTTCTAGTACTGATGCTGCTGAAACTCATGTGGCTACATCACAACCTGCACGCCTATAACATCACTATGGGTCTTCTGGATAAAGTCATTGCCATCGGCTCTTTGCTGCTCCTGTCCTTCTGGACCTGGTGGCTGCCTAGACGGGGTATGATCTTGTCTCTTGTTGTGCTCAACCTGCTCCTCACAGCGCTGATCTATGCCGATATGGTTTATTATCGATACTTTCAGGACTTTCTAACGATCCCTGTGTTAATGCAGGCCAGACAAGTTGACGCTCTGGGCGACAGCATTGCTACGCTCATACACGCCAGTGACTTGTGGTTCTTCGCAGACTGGCTTGCCATCATTCCGTATGGGGCCATCCTGCTATTCAGCAGGCGAAATCGTATCTCCCGTTTGTCTACAACCAGTAATGGGTTGGGGAATTACTCCAATTACCGCAGCAAGAAAAGAGGCATGCGCAGACTCACTGCAGGCGGCATTGCCTTGGTGCTCGGACTGTGTCTTGCGGTGGGGCCAATCTATTTTTACAGTAAAACGTGGGCCAAGGGGCTGTTCGACAATAATTGGTGGAACGTCTCCATGTACAACGTGACCGGACTTCTCGCTTTTCATGGATATGATCTGTACAACTATGCAAAAGACCATATCGGTTCTGGCCCCGAAGCCGATCCTGCAGATGTCGAGCAAGCCAAATCCTTTTTTGCTGACAGACAGAATAACGCTTCTAGTGAAAATGCCCTGTTTGGCAAGTACAAGGATAGTAATCTCATCATCGTTCAAGGAGAAGCCTTCATGAATTTCATGATCGGGCAAAGTATCGGTGGTCAGGAAATCACGCCGCATTTTAACGAACTGATGAAGGAAAGCCAATACTACAGTCATTTTTATCACCAAACAGGTCAGGGCAGAACATCGGATGCCGATTTTGGAGCCAATATTTCACTCCACCCACTGCCTGTTGGATCAGCTTTTGTTCGGTACGCAGACCACGCGTATGATTCTTTGCCTTCAATACTGAAGGACAATGGATACAGCACCAATGTTTTTCATGCGTACGAGAGTGGATTTTGGAACCGTTATACAATGTATCAGAACATGAACTACGACAAATTTTACAGCAAAAATGATTTTGAACAGGATGATCCACTGGGCTGGTCCCTGTCCGATGAGTCTTTTTTCAGGCAATCCGTTCAGAAGATGGACAGCGAGATTACCGAGCCGTTCTATTCCTTCCTCATCACACTCAGCAGTCATCATCCATATGCACTCCCGCAGGATAAACAGCAGCTTGATGTAGGTGAGTTCGAGGGCACGATGTTTGGTGATTACCTGCAATCCGTTCATTATGTGGATTCTGCACTGGGCAGTATGGTGGAAGATCTGAAGAACCGGGGATTATGGGACAAAACCATCTTCATGTTCTATGGGGATCACGATAATTCGATCAAAGAGCAAGCGCAGTATGAACAGTTCCTTGGACGGTCACTGAATGAACTGGATATGGAGCAAATCATGAATGAGGTCCCGCTGCTGGTGCATCTGCCGGACGGAGCCGAAGCAGGAACCGTAGACCAACCTGCCGGACAACTGGATATCACTCCATCAGCGCTTCATTTGCTCGGCATCCCAGATGAATATTATCATATGGGGAACGACATCTACGACGGATCATCCCGAACCGTTGTATTGCGAAGTGGTGCATTTACTGACGGTTCCGTATTTTATATCCCTTCAGACGATTATATTTACGAGAACGGTTCATGTTATGATCTGTCCACCCGCAGCAAGACAGACATCAGTGCGTGCAATTCCGGACATGACGAAGCTTCGAAGAGATTGCATGTGTCCGATACCGTCATAACGTATGACCTGATCCGACGATTCCGTGAAGAGAACAACAACGCAGAACCCGCATCCTAGAGGATAAGGATATCTCTTCCACTGTTGTCGTATAGTAGCTTTAAATATAAGGAGAACTTGAATCATGACAACTCAATCAGATCCATCATCTATTGAACAAAAATTATATGATGAAGCGGCGAACTTTGTGAAGCATCGCTACCCTCAGGGTTGGGGCGGTGCAGCAGCAGTTTATACCGCAGCGGGTTCGCTGTTAATCAGCGTTGCTCCGGAAGTGATCAATGATGCCACACACCTGTGCATGGAGACGGGCGCCTACCTCGAAGCACATAAATTAAACGAGAAAGTTACTCACTCCATCTGCGTGGCACGAGATGACGAACATTCGGAATTCAAAGTGCTTACTCCTTGCGGGGTATGTCAGGAACGTTTATTTTTCTGGGGTGAAGATGTCAAAGCCGCTGTATATGACCCGGATGGAAGGTTAATCTATAAAAGACTGGACGAAATCCAGCCTTACCACTGGTCCCAGGCTTATCGGGACAAATAGGGATACAGTTCTGCTTCTTTATGTAATTCAAGTATTCAGGTACTTCCGAATCGAGCATTTCCACCTTTAATTACCACAAAAGTGTTAAGCGTGCAGCCCACTGCATGTTTAGCACTTCTTTTTTGGGACCAGCCCGATACCTGCCTTGCGTTATTTAGAAAGTCGCTTTATAATTGTAACTAAAATAGTTTCATTTATATGGAGGTTTAAAAAGAATGATTATTGAAATATGGTCTGACTTTATGTGTCCTTTCTGTTATATTGGCAAACGCCGTTTGGAAAATGTATTGGCTCAGTTCCCACACCGTGATGAAGTGAAACTGCAATTCAAAAGCTTCGAGCTGGATTCTAATGCTGAACTGAACAGCGGCAAAACGAACGCGGAATATCTGGCTGCCAAATACAATATGAGCGTGGAACAGGCAAAGGGCATGAATGCTCAAATGAATGCCAATGCCCGTACGGCCGGATTGGAATATAACATTGATGAGATGATCCCAACCAACTCGTTCTCCGCTCACCGCCTGACCCACTGGGCAGATACACAAGGCAAAATGCTTGAACTCAGCGAGCGTTTGTTCAAGGCCATTTTCATAGAAGGCAAACATGCTGGTGACACTAATGTACTGATTCAACTGGCCGAGGAAGTGGGTCTGGATCGCAACGCAGCTGCCGAGGTGTTGGCCAGCAATCAATTCGCGGAGCAGGTTCGTGCAGATCAGGCTGAAGGCGAGCAATTAGGCATTCGCGGCGTGCCATTCTTCGTATTCGACCGCAAATTCGCGGTATCAGGCGCGCAGCCGGACGACGTGTTTCGTGATGCCATTCAGAAGGCGTGGGATGAGCGCTCCCCTTTCACCATGGTTGAATCCAGCACAGCTAACGCCGATGCCGGCGGTGTGTGCACTGATGATGGATGCGAAGTACCGCAATCCGATAAACCATCCAAATAATACAAAAGCAGCAGGAGCAAGGGCAATCCCCTGAACCTGCTGCTTTTTTTCAACTTAAATCTAATTAATCCTTACGTAAAATTCATCCATATAAAATAAATAAAAAGTCCGACCTGCCTGACGCAGGACCGGACCCTATTTATATCCTTTTTTAGAGCAGCAGCCCTACGCACATGATCAGACCGCAGAGCACAGATGATTGCTGGGAAGCTCCCATAAGCGGCAGATACGTCTCGGACGGATTAACCTTGCCCAGTGATTTATAAACCTTATACATTGGGATAACGGAAATAATCGCGACAAGACCATAAACGGGCAAAGCATGGAACACCACACTTACGATCAAAAGGACATAAGCAAGGATCGTCATCAGCTTGGATAGACGAAGCGCCCGCTCTTCCCCCCACATGACGACCAGCGTCTTCTTGCCGATTTCACGGTCCGCACGCCAGTGCAGAAAATGATGGTTAAATAGCAGCATGGTGGTCAGCATGCCGACCGGCAAGGACAGCAGCAGCGGAGCAAGCGCAAACTCTCCTGTCTGTACATAGTAAGCACCCAGAACTGGCAGGATACCAAAGGAAACAAATATCCCGATCTCACTATAGCCTTTTCCGCGGTAGCCGAATTTAATTGGCGGCGCAACATAGAAATAAGCGATCAAAGCCCCAATCAGCGCAATAGCCAGGATCGGCCAACCGCTGACGATCGTAAGAATAAGACCACAGACCCCAGCCAGCACAAGGAATCCCCAGGTAATAGCCGCAAATTTCTTCTCGGTCATGGTTCCCGAAGTCAGAAACCCGGAGTGCGTCGAAATCGCACCTTCCGTCTCCGTTGCTTGGGTATCGGTTCCGTTCCGATAATCCCATAGATCGTTTACCATATTGGAAAAAATATGAGCGGACACCGCGCCTACTAGCGTCAACAAAAACAAAAGAAAATGAAATTCTTTCTGCATGGCGTAGGCAGAGATAGTGCCTAGTATTACCGGAACAACCATTACCGTTACGGAATACAGTCGAGTCATATTTTTAAATAAAGCCCAATTACTCATGATGTATTTATGCCTCCTATGATGCTAAATCTTTAACACTTTGTGACGACGTTCACATATTATTAGATTATACACCAAATTTACATTGTTGTGATAGGAAATTTTTGTTCGTTATTACGACTGAATCTCTTCGGTTGCATGCGTTAAACGTTTTCCTTTATCAGAAGCATCACTTAGGCAGCATCAGTCGGGCAGCAATTTTGAAAGAGAGAAAAGGCCCTCTCCTTCTTGAAGAGGACCTTTCAGTTTATGGCATAGATTGCTATCCTTGCTCAATCCCAAAAGAGTTGATCCGGATGCGGCCCGGTTCTCTTATCAGAATCCAAGGCATCAATCGATCTAAGTTCATCCGGCGTTAACTCAAAATCAAAAATGTCTGCATTCTCACGAATACGTTCGGGTGTAACGGACTTCGGTATGGTCACAATCTGATTTTGAATATCCCAGCGCAAAATGATCTGTGCCGGCGTCTTTCCATATTTTTGGGCAAGGCCCTTTAACGTGGATTCATTGTTCAGTTTTCCTCGCATGATCGGGCTCCAGGCTTCCAGCTGAATTCCCTGCTCCCCGCAGAAATCCTGCAGTTCCTGCTGAATCAGACCTGGATGCAGTTCCACCTGATTGACTGCAGGTACCGTTCCACCTTCATCTATGATTTCGCGCAAATGATGGATTTGGAAATTGCTCACACCAATCGCCCGTACGCTTCCTTCGCTATATAGACGTTCGAATGCTCTCCACGTCTCCTTGTACTGGTCTCTTCCTGGCCAGTGAATTAAGTATAGATCAATGACATTCAGTCCCAGTGCCTTCTGACTGGCCTCAAATGCTCTGAGCGTCGAATCGTAACCCTGATCCTCGTTCCAGAGCTTGGTTGTCACAAACAGCTCATTGCGGGCAATTCCACTACTCGCAATGGCTTGTCCCACTTCTTCTTCATTCCCGTAGACAGATGCCGTATCAATACTGCGATATCCTACTTCCAATGCGGTCTCAACCGCTTGCTGCACTTCCTTACCCTTTGCTCTATATGTTCCAAATCCTAGCCAAGGCATCGTTACCCCATTATTCAGAATCGTGCAATCTGTAATATGTTTGGTCATCCTGTACCTCCCGTATGGAATTTGGCTGCTCAAGGTTTATTAACCTTCTGACAGAAATTTAAGCGTTTCCTTATCTTCCTGTACAGCGACCGATTTCCGGGAGATTCTTGAAAAGGCAGCATGAGAATAAGAACCCGCAACGCTCTAAGGCATGCGGGTTCTGGTGTGACAGGAACAGCTATTGATTCCCTTGCCCGTTCTGACTCTGGATGGAGTTCAATCTTCTCTTTTCCTCAGAGAACATCTCTTCTGCCAGCTCAACACCCTGTCCTCCAAGCGAACGTTCAGCCTGAAGCATCGCCTGCTCCGTATGTGCCAATCGGCTCTCGGCCTGTTCAATGGTCTGCTCTGTTGGATGTGACATGGCTTGAGACACGGCAAAATGAAGTTTGTTCACTGCATTCTGCGCCTGAGATACGGTCGTATTCGCTTGCAAACTGGAATCATAACGCTTCGGCATGAGTTATTCCTCCTTGGGATCATGTTCCTGTTACCCCTTTAGGATGGATGATGAGGTCCTGCCTTATTCTTCTTTTGCATAAACAATTTATGAATGCAATGTCGTGACTCCATTTGAACCTTCATCATCCCCATGGTTGTAACCTTCCCCTAACTCACTGCGTTTATCTTATAGATGACTTTTTAGAAGAAAGAGGTGGTTGTTTGAAAAACCTGAGGATTCCGGTCATCATGTTGACTTTGTTATTGATAACCAGTGGCTGTGCTTCTGCAACGTATGAAATAACGGGTTATACAAGTTCCTCCATTATTGCCGATATTCCAGTTCCGACGAATGCCAAACCATTAAAAGTCACGACAGATTCAGCAAACCCCAATATCAAAATAAGTGAAACGTATGAATTGAAACATATCGGAGGTGAACAAGGCCTTTATACGCCTGCTGATTATTTTCAGAAAATACACGATGAAGGGTGGGTAGAGTTGGAGGAGAACCGAATGGGACATGTTCATTTCTTCAAAAAAAACGACACGGTAGTCGCTATCGAAATACGTGAGGATACCTTTGAAATTCATGAAATGAAAAAAGACGCTCCCCTATAATCCTCCCTAAGGTTCTTGGAACATTAAAAATACTACCAAGTTATCTCTGTGCACAAAAAAAGAGATGCATCAGCCTCTCTTTTACTTCACGAATTTTGCAACTTTTGTCAGTACTTCTTCTTCCGTCGGCGCACTAATGTACCGACCGTTGATAAACACAAAAGCACGCTTCGCACACGGACCACAGTACGATTTACACCCAATCTTGATCTCCGTATCCGGAGCCATCTTCTCCAGCTTGGGCACAATCGACTTCAGTCTGATATGATTACACTTTTCGCATACGCGGATATCGTTAGCCATGAGTTCCCCTTCTTCGCAGCCTTAGTGGTCGCCGTGGTTGCCTTTGGAAGGGTTCGTGATGACAAATCCTTCTTGAGGAAGGTACAGGTAGTCAATTTTAACGCCATCCAGAAGTGGTTGATCATTCTCAAGAATAACATCGATCTCTTTGTCCGTAGATACTACGGTATCGTTTTCTTTAGGCGTGTCCAGATCAAGACCGTAGTGAGCGTGGTCACCGTGAGCATGCGTGATAACTACACGAAGTTTTTTTCCTTCGTTTTCGGGCTTGTCCAGCTCCAATTTCAATACTTTGGCAGCATTACGAGTAATTTTGCAGTTCATTTCGACTTCATCTCCTATATTGTAATTGCTGGTTCCAACAATTTCAGCATTTCTAAACTCCAGCATCTATTGTAAAGAAAGTTACTCCGCTTCGCAATAACATTGATGCAAAATCATAGGTAAACCGTATCGATTCACCTTATGATTCCTTTAGGCGCGGGAGGGTAACACCGGATATTTACGCTCCGCACGGCTGACAAACCAGTTCATGAGCAGCAAAGTAACACCAATATCATCGATAGGCATAAAAGGCATGACATCCGGTAGAACCCAATACAGTATGACCGGGATGATGAACAGCAGCTTCTCATGCAAAGGGATCTGCGGAGCCCGCAATAGGCGGGGCAGTCTCTTGAACACTTCAGTCCATCGTTTGAACGACAGCAGTCTTCTCCACTTCATGTGAACCCCTCCATATTCTTCATGAGCCAATGAAGGCGCATGATCGTATTCCACTCATTACCCTTTTAAGAATAGTATGATAACCAAAAAAAGACGGGACGCTGTCACAGCGCCCGTATGTTATATACGAAATGGGAAGCTTGAAGTTTCATGACATGGCTTCTGTTCCGGTTTCCCCATCCGACAGCAGCTCAGCCAGCAGCAGACCTACCTCGACGCAGATATCATCAAACTGTTCAACAGGTAGTGGGTTGACGCCGAGTCCGACTTCCACCGTGAAGCCCGGCTTCCGAAACTGTTGAATGAACCAGTCCTTGTATCCCGCATCGCTTCCACCTAATTTAACTGCTTTGTAACCCGAGGCCCGTGCCAACCTGCGCGATAACGGCGCACTCTCTCTGGGCTCCAAATCACGGTAATTCCAATAGATCTCTTGCCCCTGACTGTGCAGGGAAACGACAGCAGCGAAGCTGTGTTGTTCTGTCCACTCTGCAAGTGCCTTTGCTTCTGGCTCAGATAACGGTGCCTTGCCTGCATAGTCTCGGGGACCGGGTGATGTAATACCTCTCCGCGCTGCCTCTTCCTCCCAGTGAGCCGGAAATTGATCGTTCAGATCAACCCCTCTGATATTGGCTTTCCAATGGGTAAAATGTGGACGTCCAGCATTCCATGCAAGCAGCTGCTTGGCATGTGGATGTCTATTTACAACCCCCTCCTGAACGAGCTCCACTCCATCCGGATTGACCATAGGCACGACCCACAATGTCGTTTCCTGCATCCAACGCTCTGTCCTGAATTGTTGCCAAGGCACGCTGTCAGTGTATGCCCTCGCATATTCTTCAACAAAACGCATGATTACCGCACTCGTAAGCCATTCATTGGCATGAACGGAAGCATTAACGTGAATATGGCGCGGTCCTTCCCCAATCTTTACGTAGGGTATAGCCTTCCCCATGACGCTTGCACCGATTGTACCTGTGGAGATGAACGGATAATGCTTCTCAAGCAAAGCGACATCCCGGCTCAATTCACGGTAACCGTATTCACCCTGTAACCTGACAATAGTTTTACCATTTGAATCCGGAATATGAATACACCGCCCACACCAATCCTCAATGTTCGCAAATTCGGGATTGGCGTCACGCAGCTCTTTTTCATTCAGGCCAAAACGTTCTGCGATCCACCCCACGTTTTCCCCAGGCTGAACAGCATATCTGCGACCGGTTCCCGGCAGGATTCGCAGCATCTGCCCGGCAAACAAGTAGGGTTGCGCTGCTGCCTCCGGGTTCAGGGCAGCCAGCAATGCCCTCGTCATGTGGTGCGCAGAGGCAATACGGGATAAGGTATCCCCTGACTGAACAATAATCCACTGAAGCTCCATGGTGTCTCCTTTCCCGGCAGGAGAATGCAGTTCTCCCCGTCCTATGCTCTTATTGTGCTACCCTAATATGTATGCGAACCCGGTTGTCCGTCATGTGACATGAATCACGCGAGCCTTTTTCATGCGCTGTTATTCGTGTAAATAAAAAACCGGAGCGCCAGGGCTCCGGAAATGACCGATGAGTGCAGTGGGTTAAGCTTCAACCTCAACTCCAATATGAATGGGTAATACTGATAAGTTACGTTAATCGGGTGACCTGCCAAACAACAGGTGTTTTCGAGATTTGTTCTCCCAACCACTGGCGGGTAATATTCTGGAACATGCGCGGGTCTCCCGTACAGAAAAATTGATGCACCGGTGTCTCATCCCCACTTGCCAGCTTTCGTTTATCATACAAAATCGTACTGATTTCCCTCGCCGTCTCATCTGCCGAACTGATCAATTTCACTTCCTGTCCCATGACTTCCTGGATCGTTTCCATGAGAAATGGATAGTGGGTACAACCCAAAATGAGACAGTCAATTGGCTGTTGTTTGATCTGACCCAACGACTGCTCCACCGCAAGTGTTGTTTGTTCGGAACGAAATTCACCCTGCTCTACCAGAGGCACCAATGCGGGGCAAGCCTGACTGACGACATCAATATAGGGGGATAACTGCTTAAGTGCCGAAGTATATGCACCACTTCCTATCGTTCCCACTGTACCGATTACGCCAATGCGCCCTGTTCGAGTAGCCGTAATGGCAGCACGTGCCCCGGGATGGATGACCCCAATGACAGGCACATTCACCTTCGCCCGGATATAGTCAAGGGCTGCAGCCGTGGCTGTGTTACAGGCGATAACGATAACCTTCGGATCGAACTGGATCAAGAAATCAACGATTTGTTCCGTAAATTGTTTAACTTGTTCGGACGAACGGGGTCCGTACGGTGTCCGGGCAGTATCTCCAAAATAAATGATCTTTTCCCGCGGGAGCTGACGCATCACTTCCTTGGCGACGGTCAATCCCCCTACACCGGAGTCTAATATAGCGATTGCTTGCTGCACGAACACACCGCTTCCTTCTTCATTGAATTGGTTCTGATAACGATTTGGGTTCCAGAGCTTTCTTCCTACCGTATGATTATTCCGGCAAAAAGGTACCTACATCTTACCCGATTTCATCTCAGGGTTCAAATAAAACACCGCACGCTGCGGCTTCCACATCATTGTCGCACACAACAAAGCAGGCTCTCCTCATTCTTCGAGGAAAGCCTGCTTATTGCCAAGCATTGCTTCAGATATTGTCTTTTGAATCATCTGCAGTCAGCTTCGCAAAGACCTCAATGCCAGACTCATTTTCATCGTTATTCACAGAAGAATCTACCGACGAATCCGAGTCGGTAATGACAGCAGATACACGTAATTCCTTCCCTTCAGCGCAATTCCGCCAGGATTGGATATCCTGGATGACAACGTCTGCCGTTTCTTTTACTTTGGATACGATCTGTGAGCTTTGTTCGCCGACCTTAACGGCCAGTTCCTGACCTTTCTCGGTGACCTGACGCGCACCTTCCGAAATATCCTGACGCAGCTCACGTCCGGATTTAGGCGCCAACAGCAGCGCTGTTACAGAACCCACTACCGAACCGATCAATGCTCCCCACAACAAACTTTTGTTTGAATCCTTCACGTTGCATCTCTCCCTTTACCTTAATGAAGTACCGGATACCAAGCAACAATACATCTTGATGCTTATTGATCCGGGCGAATGCCTACTCTGTTGATGCAGTATAAGCAGCAAGGGCTTGACCTGACACTCCAGATAGCAAAAACTTTTTAAATCCCTTATTGCGCATTAGAATGTCAGCATTAATGATGCCGAGAAGATTCGAGCGGCTGTGCAGCATGGGCATCTCCCGGATCGAGATCAATGACATAACGGCCAGGCGCAATCAGCGCAGCCTGATGCTCACAGCGCCAGCGTCTTCCTCCAGAAGAGCCCAGTGTCTGTCCGTCCTGTAGAACATCACCCTGATCGAATATGTAATAGGCTGCCCCAAGCAATGTCTGGGCTACCGTATCCGGATCCAGTCCCGTAAAGTGACACTGCACATCGGGAACACCGAGCGCGGACAACCCAACGGTATCCATAACCAGTTCACGCTGTTCTTCCGTTCCACCTGCCTGATACATGCGGACATTCATTGCTCCATAGAGATGTTCTTCCCGCTTCTGTGACTGAATGTAAGCCTCCGGCTCAACCAGCTTGTCACTGCCGTACCAATACATCCCCTCACAAGGCAGAACTTCCATGACTGCCTGGAGCGTATTCTGGAACAATTCCAGACGCTGTTTGCGAGACATGGCTGCAGAGAACATATCATGAAGCCGGATCGAATACTGCGCTGTCTTCACGGTCTCTCCTGCTTCCGGCCAGTGCCAGGCTTGCTGCACTGCCCCACCGAAGCGGGAACGATCCTTGATCTCGTTCACAGGAAGCATGCAGGTCTGTGCAGGTATATTCCCTTCCTCAAATGAAACCGGATGATCCATATGATAGAAAACAAGCATGTCCAGGTTATGCTCTGGAGTATCACTTTTCCCGATCTCCGTCGCTGCCTCATCCGTCTTATTCTGTGAGGCGCGTTGATCATTGACCTGCTTCACAGCCAGACGGACTTGTCCGGTATAACGAGTAAGTGCATTCTGCAGCCGGATCCGGTCTATTTTAGGTTGCTCTCGAAATAACAGCTCTACCATATAAACAGGGTGAAATCCGGAAGGAATATCATTCGCTTCATTTTTCTCTATTTCATCTTGCCTTTCATTTGTCATGCTGGTTCCCCTCATTCCTTACTCTGTCCCTCGGTCTGACCTTGCTGAAATGGACCAAGTTCTTTTTCCACATAGATACTAACCTGCTCAGCAAACTGTTCCAGAATAGATGGTACCTCTGCGCTTAACGGGTGCAATTCTCCCCGCTCCCAGCTGAAGTAATCCTGTACCAGCGGCTTGCGCAGCGACACGAGACGCTTCAGCACCTCGTAAGTCGAAACGTCAAATACCTTCTCTTCGTGATTGATTTGAATAATGTCATCATAACTGCTGGCATCCCGCATAATGAAACCATCAATAAGATAACTTCCCACATCCGTTACAATCTCAATAGCCAGATGAAGACAGCGTTCCTGGACCAGACCAAGCATAAGACTGCCATCCCAAGCTTGCGTTGCCCGGCGGAGCCCTTCGGCTACTTCCGGCACGGCAGCAAGTCTGCGGGCAATCTGTTCTCTGTTTACGTAATACAATGCAGTCACTTCCCGTTCAGTGAATTATCGATTCCGTTTCCCTCTTCGCTTAAGCCAGAATAGCATCACCGGACAAGCGATCAAAAACACGATAAAAATATATAAAAATTCCATAACGTCTCTTAAATCGCTCATGCCCAGTCTCCTTTAACAACTGCAGAATGAAATGATTAAATTAGATCTCGTAATCCACTGCGATCGACTGTTCTCTGACCTCGTTCATATACTGGATGACTTCCTGATGAAGCGGGTGGACCTGGTAGGCCTGCAGATCTTCCAGTGATGCAAATTCGGCTGTCAATGAGATGTCGAAAGATCTGTCAGAGCGAAGCACATCCACGCCAACTTCCAATGAGATCAGGACATCAATTTTGCCTTGCAAGTTGCGAAGAACGTTTGCAGCAGCCTCAATGGTTTCTGGAGAACGATCTTTCATTTTAAAAAGAACAATATGTTTAATCATTGAACAAGCACCCCGTTTGCATATATTAGTGGAAATGAATGAATTTTCGTGTAACCAAAATATATCATAACGTTAGTTATTGCGAAAGGATACTTGTAAACGTTCTCTAAACGATAAAACAATGCTATGCTGAACTGTTCTTTTTTGCATTATCTTCATCCTGTGCAGGAGATGTCTCTTCTGAAGGGGTTTTCGAATCAGCTTCAGGTGCCTCTACTTGCGGTTTGGACCACTCCCGATCCGAAAGGTCTTCCTGTTTCTTCAGCACGGCAATGGCTTGTCTGAGCTTATCAGGCAGCGGAAGACCAATCCTGGCATAGTTTTCTGTAATGGAAATTAACTCGTTAACCAAGTAGAAGTAGATGGCTCCTCCCTTGATAATGTCTGTTCCCATAAGCAGATCAATACGGTGAGCAAGAAGGATAACGGTCAGCATTAGCCCCTTGCGGGCAAGTCCCCAGAACCCGATGTTGCTATTTAACCCTGTTCCCGACCTCACCGCTGCAGCGAGACCTGTAACATAATCCACAGCCATCGCAATGACAAGCAGACTCAGCAATTCATCCCAAACGCCAAAAGCAAACGTTACGAACGCTCCGGAAATTGCAGCAAAGGTATTTACGGCTGGACTCACGTTTTCACCCCTCTCTCTGAATTGATCATTATACAAAATATGTAAGAATTAGAGATTTTGACAGACCAATCGCCCGGTTCAACTTGCGGATTTTATTTTCGGATTTGTGCACATCATTCCGGGATAAAGATTAGTACTGTCCCAATTTTTTGGTGGATTTTAGGTAATAATCCGCATCATATCAACTAAAATCAGAGAAAAGTATAAAAGTCCTATAAATAGTCTTAAGGACCTAATTTATTGGTTTTCATGTTCTCTTTGATCCCTGAAATTTAGTGAAACATTGTAATCTAGGAATATACTAGGAAACGAATTGCACATACCCTAGTCCATAATTCCCTCCTTTAACTTTCTCAAAGGATTGAGCCCAATCCAAACCAGTGCACCTGGCACTTGAAAGTACCCCGGTTCTTATTGTAGTATTTGGTTAAAAAAATCGGAGGAAATATGCCTAATCAACCAGAACAACATTCCATCCAGGCGTGGTCTCTGATCAACCGTAAATACTTGGGAAAAGGCGTCCGTGTTAAACGATTCCGTAAACCGACACGCTGTCAAATCCGAAACCGCGTTCTTCTAGCCGTGCTGATGGCCAATGATATCAAGTTGTCCCAGCTTGCCGAAGATCTATCCATCTCATCACGCAGCGTGAGCGCGTGGGTGTATGAGGGGCGGATACCCGGCAGTACCAATTTGGACAAAGCGTGCCAATTGCTAGGCTACCCGCGTCACATTCTCTTCAATGAAGAAGTGGTACGCAAAAGCCCGGTCATTTGTCAGCCCGAGCCTTCCCGTTTCATGAAGCGTACGGTGACCCGATCTCCGGTTAGCAACCGTATTCTGACAGGCTTGTGTATGGTCCATGATCTGTCGGTGACAGATGTCAGCCACTGGATCGGGGTTCATCCCGGCACTTTCCGCAAATGGCTGCATCAGGGAACGCTGCCTTCTGCCGCGTTTCAGGAACAAGCGGAACAATTTTTCCGCATCCCGAAAACCATCTTGTTCGCAGATGTCATCCTGAAAGACCGTCGCAACAACTAAATAAGCGAACAGACAAAAGGCTCTGTTCTTCCCACACGGGAAGACAGAGCCTTTTTAAATGGAGCATGCCTCTTGATATACCCGTGACGTGGATACACTTCACTTTGCTCCAATAACTTGTTCGAACTTATAATAAACCATTGTCATATTTGTACGTACAAATAAGACCGAAACACAGAGCCATTCCGATAATTTTTTTCCGATGTACAGGTTGGTTTTATTTTAAACTACGTTCAGAGATTCATTGATATATTTGAGTCCGGTATATCGCTCTCTAAGTGTATGTGCCGTTGCAAATGCATGTTCTACCATATCCGGTGTAACCCCAAGCTGATCTGTTGTGGTCGGACCCCCAACCTGCTCAAGCCATGCCGTAAGCTGTGACGCATCAGGTAAAGTAGCATACACATCAAAAACAGGTTCTCGGGACAGACTCGCAAGTTCCTTGTAGCGTTCTGTCAGAAGCACGCAAGCTACGCCGACTTTGGCTCCATGCAGAACAGGTTTCCGGCCCGCTACCATCAATTCCATCTCCCAACGATGAGAAATGTGATGCTCACCCCCGGATGCAGGACGGGAATGATCAATAATTAGCATGGAGGCACCGGAAATGATTAACGCATCCATCAATGCGGTTATACCCTCAGCTCTTCCTTCGGCGATGGCTTGTACATTTTCGATGCAGGCCGTCAGCGCTTCTTCCGTCATCCGATAAGCAACCGGGCAGAATGGCTCCCCGCCCAAATCACGCGACACAATCCAATCTGCCAGAGACGTATATTTCCCTAACATATCACCGAATCCCGCCGCCGTCATTGCTTGGGGAGCCTGCTGGGTAATGTCAATATCCGCAAAAATCGCTTCGGGCGGTACAGCCTGAAACGTCTGCTTGATGCCGCTTACAATGAGCGGCGCTCCTGCTGAAGTGAAGCCATCAACCGATGCCGCTGTTGGGACAGACAGAAATGGCTTGTTCATTTTGGCACAGACAAATCGCACCAGATCATGTATGGTCCCCGATCCCACTGCGATGATGGCCTGAGTCATTTGTTTTACACCAAGCAGTACCTGCACAATCGCAGCCTCATCGGCAATGATATCCCCCGCACTGTTCTCCGGCATCTGGAATTCATCCGCCATGAGGCCCGCATCCCGCAGGCTTTTTACCACCTCATAACCCGCCACCGGACCTGTCTGGCCATCATATACCACAGTAACCTGGTTATAGCCCTGTTCCAACAGGTACCCCGGTAATCTACGAATTGCACCATGCTCCAAAAAGACCTGCATTTGCACCAGCCGATGATCATGTCCACAGGTACACTGCTGCGCTTCCGCATTCCAAGCGGCAATGCGTTCGTTCATATTCATGTGTTCGTAACCTCCCGTTTCTAAGTTCATGCATATTTGCACTGGAAAAGCCACACAATGAGTATAGGAAAAATTTCAATGATTTTCCTGTTCACACTTTACTTCTTGTACCCGCATTTTGCAAATGTTTTGACAAACTATTTGAAGCAGGTGATCCAATGCAGCTCGGCAAAGATACAGGCCTATCTCTCGGTTTTCTTGCAGGAACGACCCTGGGCAGCGGGATTGCGTTCTTGTTCCAATTTCAGGCGTATGAAGTGGTCGGCAGCGTTTCCTTTTTCGGCATCATTGGTGCCTTGTCCGGACTATGGACAGCGATTTTCTTACGCCAGCGCCAGCGTCAACACTAACAACCGAACCAAGAGGACACATAACCAAAGCCTGTTTCAGGGCATTTCAATTCGTAGAAAAATAAAAAAAGGTTCGAGAGATTGCAAAAGCAATCTTCGAACCTTTTTTCTTCGATGCGGTCGAGAGGACTCGAACCTCCACGGGGGGTTAGCCCACACGGACCTGAACCGTGCGCGTCTGCCAATTCCGCCACGACCGCATAATATGTATCTTTTCATCCTTGATGAAAAGCATCCGGTTAATCCATCTCTCGTTTCACCGTAATTAAGAGTATACAGGCTCTGGAAGAAGAATGCAATACTTTTTTATGAACTGAAATTGATAGGACATATGTCCTTTTATAGAAATTAAAAACCTCCTATCGTAAACATCACCAACTGCCCTCAAGGACAAACAACCTATGGATAGAGAGGAATATGAGCAAACCTATGAACATGACACCTGAAATTATTGAAGAAGGAAAACGACATATTCATTGGACAGAAATGCATATGCCCCTCCTCGCTGCACTAAAATCCCGATTTTCCAAAGAACGTCCCTTTGCTGGCCTTACCATTGGAATTTGTATTCACGTAGAGCCTAAGACGGCGGTTCTATGCCGAACCCTACAGGCTGGTGGAGCCAACGTTGTACTAACAGGAAGCCCAGGCACAACCAAGGATGCAGTTGCCGCTGCACTTATCGCCGAAGGCATTCCCGTGTATGGACAACGTTCAGATGAACGCCGTCAGCATATGCACAATATTCATCGCGTGCTTGAACACCAGCCGCATCTTCTCATGGATAATGGAGCCGATCTGGCTCGCACTCTCATTCAGCACTATGACCATAGTGCGCTCATTGGCGGAACAGAAGAAACCACGACAGGAGCCAATCTGCTGCGTGAAGAAACAGGGGCGGAAGTGACCTTCCCGATTATTGTCATTAATGATAGTCCTCTCAAACGCATCATGGAAAATGAACATGGCGTGGGTCAGACCATTATTGAAGGATTCATGCGCACCACGAATCTGATTCTGCCTACAAGACGCTTCGTTATCGTAGGATATGGTTCCTGTGGACGTGGGATTGCCCGATATCTGCGTAATCTAGGCAGCCAGGTTATTGTGGTTGAGACCGATCCTATCGCTGGACTCGAAGCTGCTCTGGATGGATTTCGCGTAGCTAAGCTGGAAGAAACGTTCGCTTTTGCCCAGGTTTACATCACGGTTACAGGTCGCCCGAGTGCCATCTCAATGGAACACTTTAATCAGATGAACGATGGTACGATTCTTGCCAACGCTGGACATTTCTCCTGGGAAATGGACCTGGACGGACTTCGGCAGGAAGCTGCACATACCGAACGTCTTACAACAGGTATCGAACAATTCACCCTTGCGAATGGCCGACGGCTCATGCTGCTTACCCAAGGTGAGATGCTTAATCTTGCAGGTGGAAGCGGAAATCCTGCCGAGACGATGGATCTGGGCTTGTCCCTTCAGGCTGCATCCCTGCTCTATATTGTTCAGCAGCGTCAGCATCTGGTAAATGGACCACAGCCTGTTCCTCATATCGTCAACTCGGAGATTGCAAGCCAGATGCTGTACCATTTGAGCGAGAAAGCTGTTTAGATTGACAAAAATGGTTCGATCAACAATGAAGGAGAATGGTTATGACTCAAACGAATCTTTGTTTTATCGGTGCCGGATTTCATGCAACGACCAATATCTACCCTTCTGCTGTAGAAGCAGGGGCTACCATCCAGGCCATCTCCACTCGCAGTATTGAACGTTCTCAAGCCGCTTTGCTGCGATATGGCAGCACAGGATCAGCATATGATAACGCAACTCTCATGCTGCAAAATGAAGACTGCAACAACGTTGTTGTGGTAGCTCAACCTCAGGATCAAACGTCTCTCGCCATGGAATGCATCAAGGCAGGCAAGAATGTCTATGTTGACAAACCCCTTGGCTGGACTGCCAGAGAAGCTGCAGAAATTGCAGATGCGGCCGAAAAGGCTGGCGTTGTACTAATGGTAGGATTTATGAAACGCTATGCGCCTATATATATGAAATTAAAGGAACTGATTGATGGTGGTTCGATGGGTAGAACGCGTTCATTTCAGATGAAATTTGCTGTTGACAGTACTCCATTTTGCAAGAATGAAGAACAGTTTATGAAACTCGCTGCCATCCACATGGTCGATCTGATGCGTTTCCTCTTCGGCGAAGTACAGCACGTGACGGGTACCACAGTCAAGGATGGGGAACATATTAATCAGAGCATCTCCCTGAAATTTGATAACGGTATTGTGGGCAGTGCCTACTTCGCAGGCATGAGTGCATGGTCACGCGAAAGCGAAAGCGTACTGGTTACATTCGATCATGGTTTTGCGTCAGCAGATGAAATGAATACACTTACCGTTCATCACTCTCGTACCTCAGACAGCCTCCCCTGGAAGGCTCTTGAAGAGCAGGATACGGTCTATACTCCTTCCAGCTCTCCCATGTCAGGCGCATACCGCGATCTCTACCTTCGTGGATTTGTAGGCGAGATGGCGCATTTCATGTCATGCTGCCACAATAATTCGCTTCCGCATTCAAGCGGCAAGGATAATGTCGGAACGATGGCCCTGTGTGATACCATCTTGTCTTCACTGGTCTAACAACTAAATGTTACTGTATTCCCTCAATCTTACACCAACCCGTTGTTTCGTATAACGAAACCGGGTTTTTCACTATACATTGCACCTTTTCTTTAATCCGGTATCCAGGGTTTATAATCCGAATCAGACATGGTATGCTTTGAAGACAATATACACACATTTTAGGTACGTAGTGCTTAAATTGATACTATACACATAGCTGACGGAGGTGCAGATAGATGAAAAAAATTTCAACCGAGACTTGCCCCAAACCCTATGGCTGCGCCGTAGAAGTTACACTTAGCGTTATTGGAGGAAAATGGAAAGGAGCCATCCTGTATCACTTGTTTTCGGGTTCCTTGCGATTCAATGAACTCCGAAAGTTATTTCCCGACATTACGCAGCGAATGCTCACCTTGCAATTAAGAGAATTGGAGAGCAGTGGGATTGTACACCGGGAAATCTACCCTCAAGTGCCACCCAAAGTGGAATACTCACTTACGCCATTTGGGGAAACACTCCGTCCGATCATATTCAGCATGCGGGACTGGGGAGAAACCTATACAAATGAAGTCGTCCAAGCCAAGTCACAGGAAGTATAGTGAACGCAAAAAAAGCTGATTCCTTCTCATAAGGGATCAGCTTTTTATAGTGTATTTCATAGGCGATCTTCCCGGCCTGTTTATGACCTTTCTACGGTCTGAATGGTCACGGTACGATTGCGCCCTTCTTCCTTCGCCTGATACAGAGCTGTGTCCGCGAGATGGAACAGCTCCGTCGCTGAAGATGAATGCAGCGGATATTCGGCAACCCCTGCCGATATCGTCACGGAGCGATCGATCGGCATGATACTCTCCTCAACCGTTACACGAATAAATTCAGCAATCTGATAGGCGGTTTCAGCTCTGGTATGGCGAAGCAGCACGACAAACTCCTCCCCGCCGAAGCGGGAACTCACATCCTGCGGCCGAACGGCCAACCTGATCAGACCTGCAATATGCTTCAGAACCTCGTCTCCAGCATGATGCCCGTAAGTATCGTTAATGGATTTGAAGCGGTCAATATCCAGAACAATAATCGAGAATGGCGTCTGTTCATCAATCCATTGCTGAATGACTTCTTCAAATGTTCTGCGGTTCGTCATGCCTGTCAGCACATCCGTTCTGGCATCATAGGTAAGCTGGTCCGTTTGCTTGCGAAAGTTCACCAATGCACCCAAAACCGTGCGGGTTAACAAATCGGCCTCCCTGTTCCAATGCGGTTTCATCGTTGGCAGGTCCACTTTGCCCTGATCCACTTGATTAACCAGATTGGCCAGATAGACAAATGGACTCGCCAGTTTACGCGCTACCCGAATGACAATCAGGGTCAGGAGGAGAAACGGAACGGAAGTATACAGCAATAACATGCGAATATGCTCATTTAACTGATCATACACCGTCTGAGTTGGAGATACGACCACGACGCCCCAATCGGTAGCAGGCACCTTCTGATACCCGGCAAGCGAATCTATGCCAGCCAGATTTTTATACTGCTCCTTACCGGTTTGATCATCCATCAGCTTTTGTACAATTTCATTTTTTCTGATGTCCTCACCAATTCTTTTGGTATCTGGATGAAATAAAAGCGTGCCCTTGGCATCGACAATAAAAAAATATGAACCATTGCTTGTCCTCAGCTGACTTCCAAAAGAGAGGTTCAGGATATTATTCTCCTGCAGATAGATGTTACCGCCAATAGTCCCCTTAAATTGTCCAGCTGCATCGAAGATCGGTTCACTGACAAAAACATTTCTGCGCTTCGTCCTTGGGGTCTGATAGGCTTCGGAAATATAGGGCGCCTTAAGCTCCATCGCTTTTTTGGCTGCCTCAGATGAAACATGCGCCCCGACGGATAAACCCGAATACGGCGACATGCTGCGTATCACACCCTTCTCATCCACAAGGGCTACAGAGTTAAAATAATTGCTGCTGCGTTGGATCAATTCCAGCGTCGAATCCAACTTTTCCGTATCTGAATAGTCCATCTGAGGAAAATAGTCTGCAGCATATTTCAAGCTGCTCTGCATGGACTGAAATAGCGAATCCAGTGTCTGACTCATTTGAGCTGCGCTTGAATAATTAAGAGACAAGGTATTGTCAATGAGAGACTGCTTCTGCGTTGTGTAAGACGAAATAAACATGATTGTTAAGGTCATCAGCACCGAAATGGTGACCAGCCCACTGAGCAAGGCAGGAAGGCTGATTTTTTTATAGGTTCTCGCTTTTCTTCGCCATCTGGATGCTTTTTTCTTTGCGATCATTAGTGCTTTCCCCCGGATTTTCATGAAAAGGCATATTCTCACTATTCTATACGAAAGTTGTTATGAATGTATTAATTTTGTATGAATATTTTACAGTTTCTTCAATTAAAATTGACAACTCCATGACAAGCTTTATAAATCAGGCGTCTGTCTTCTTCTCCAGAATCAAAGCTCGTCCTCGATGATGTATCCTTCCCCAGGCTCCTGTTCCACAAACCCAGCCATAGAGCGCGATTGGAAGTCAATAGGAGCATCGCTTCCCACCAGAATTCGATTCTGTATCTCATCCTGCGTTTCCGCAGGCAGTGCAAATGAACGTGTGTAATCAAACTGGTCAGCCATCGTTGCATATATCGCGTTTACAAGTCTGTCATTGCCCGCACGCCCAAATACATTCAACAGTACGCTTCCACCAGACCGCAGCTTGCTTTGAGCCATCGTAAAGAAAGATCTGGAGGTAAACTGCTTCGGCGTTCCTGCTGCGGTAAATGCATCGATAATAATATAATCATACGTTTCTGCTGGTTCCTGCTGCAGCAGCTCCCGGCCATCTCCCACCATGACTGCAGTGCCCTCATATCCAAATAGCGTCTTGCTTAATTCAACCACTTCCTCGTCCAACTCGGCGATCTTCACCTGGCGGTTTGACAGATAAGTCGAGAGCGTACCAATTCCGTGCCCTACTACAAAAACCTTTTCGTATTCAGGCGTATTGCGCTCCATTAGATGAACCATTGCCCTTGGGTATTCAAGCAGCATTCGTGAAGGCTCATCGAGATCCATGGCTCCCTGAACAGCCTCGTTCGAAAACTCCAAAACCCGGAAATGCCCCTTTTCCCCATAAAGCCTGGTTGTATCATATACGGTTAACGCATGCTGCTCACTCATATTCCGATATAAAACTCTCACGAGCTGTACTCCTCTCAAGTTCCATCCATTACATGCAAATAAACTATTTTTCATTATAACAATTCTCTATCGCCGTACTCCATAAAAATGAGAAAAAAACCGTTCACGGTTACCCGGAAACGGTTTTGAATGGCTTGAGATAAGCTCACAAATTTTAATAATGACCAAACCCGAATACGGGAGTGGAGCAGGTTCGCATATTTTTCAGGAAAATCCCAACTTGTCCGTACAGTCAGGACCCTATGGCCTCATGCAAAGCTTTGACATATTCCACACCCAGATTGGAAAGAGAGGTGCTTTTGTGGCTGATCCAGCCCACATTGATCGATTCCTCGCACTCCAGCGGAACAGGAATGATCTCATTTCCGTTCAAATCAGCGCTGAGAACACCTGTTGAAATGGTATACCCATTTAGACCAATCAGTAGGTTAAACAACGTCGCCCGGTCATTGACCTGGATGCTCTTGGGATGGGATAACGTACTCAGAATCTCTTCGGAAAAATGAAAAGAGTTGTACTCCCCTTGATCAAATGACAGGTAAGGGTAGTCCTTCAGCTGCTCAATCGCCACAGATGCTTGCTTAGCCAGAGGGTTCTTCACACTAATGAAGATGTGCGGTTTGGCTATAAAGAGGCTTGTGAAAACCAGACCGGCATCCTTTAACAATTTGTTAATCACCTTGGCATTGAACTCGTTCAAATACAGAATCCCAATTTCACTTCGCAGGCTCTTTACATCCTGGATAATTTCATATGTCTTTGTTTCCCGCAGTGCAAGCTCATATTCATCTTGACCATACTGCTGTACCAGACGTACAAAGGCATTCACGGCAAACGCATAATGCTGAGTTGATACCGAGAAATGCTGTGGAGAAGGCTTGGCATTCAAGTAACGATTCTCCAGCAATTCTGCCTGCTCCACGACCTGCCGGGCATAACTCAGAAATTCCACGCCTTCTTTGGACAGCGAGATTCCCTTGTTTGTACGTTCAAAAATGGTAATGCGCATCTCTTGTTCCAAATCCCGGATCGCGTTCGAAAGGCTCGGCTGAGAAATAAATAGCCGTTTGGCCGCTTCATTCATGGAGCCGCGCGTGGCAACTTCAATCACATATTTTAATTGTTGCAGAGTCAACGTGTTATTCCTCTTTTCGTATAGTTGGTTCTATTATATACCAAAAGAGTGTTCGCCTTAAACGAGACTTGCTGTTGGTCTGACGACAATTTCATTGACATCTACCTCAGCAGGTTGGCTAATTGCATACAAGATGCTCTGAGCAATGGCCGATGCCGGGATGGAAATACGCCGATAATCCTTCATGAAATCACGCGCTCCGACATCCGTGATCGTCTCGGCAAGCTCCGATTCGGTTACCCCTGGAGAAACAAGCGTTACCCGAATATCGCCACCCACTTCCAGACGTAAACCCTCCGTGATCGCGCGGACTGCGTATTTGGTTGCACAATAGACGGATGCTGTCGGTGTTACGGCATAGGCACCAATCGAAGCGATGTTAATAAATTGGCCAGCACCCTGCTTTCTCATGACAGGTAACCCCGCTGCTATCCCGTGTAGCACTCCCCGAATATTGACATCAATCATTCGATTCCATTCATCCACTTTTAAGGCTTCAAGAGGAGATAAAGGCATCAAACCCGCATTGTTGATAACCACATCCAGACGACCATAGCGGGTTAGCGCCAGATCTACAATACTCTGCATTTCTTCCAGCCGGGTTACATCGAGTGCCTGAACCTCTACGGATCCACCCTCAGAACGGATGGAAGATGCGAGTGCATGCAAACGTTCAACACGTCTAGCCCCAATAACCACGTGAGCCCCTTGCTGTGCCAGCAATCGAGCCGTCGCTTCTCCAATTCCGCTGCTAGCACCTGTAATGACAACGACTTTTCCTTTTACATTAAACATGTGAAATCCGCTCCTTTACCATTAGTTATTTTTATTTGTTTCTCTGTACAAAACCATGCCTGCGTGATATAAGATACCTTCTACAAAGTCTCCATCCGCTGTAAAACCCGTATCATCCACATATTCAATATGATCTCCTTCCACGACATAACGTCCTTGATATGCACTTTTCCTCTGACCTCTGGCTTCATCATATCGACCATTCGGGAGCAGTTCATGGCGGATATAACCATCCTTTGTCACCCACATGCCAACATAAGGGTGTCCATGTTCCGGTCTGTTACCTGATGGATTGTATTCCATTTCCCAACCTCCTTGCTGTTTTTCAAAAGCTTCAATTGCTTATCCTTATTATGTAAGAGATCACCTCACACCAGATAGAAGATTCCCCCAACAATCTTGCCTATTCCTCCAGAAGATTCTAGAATAAAATAAACCGATTCGAAAAAAGGAGGTTGTATGCTCCATGACTTCATCACTACATATGGATGAGGATGTCACGTTTCAGATGCAGGAATTGGCTCATCTTATCGGGCGTGTTACCCTCAAAGACGGAATTCATTCCACGGCTATCCCTGCACTCTCTTTGATTCGTGCCTCGGAGATATCTCAACCCATATATTCTGTTCAACAACCTGCTCTCTGCATTGTCGCTCAAGGATCTAAGTTAGTCATACTGGGCCGGGAGAGTTATACCTATGACGAGACACAATATTTGGTAGCTTCAGTAAACTTGCCTATTTCAGGACAAGTGGTTCAAGCTACTGCAGATAAGCCATATCTATGTATGCGACTTGATTTTGACTCTGGTCAGATTTTCGATCTGATACAAGACCCGACTGCTCTACAATTCAAACCGGACAACTCAACCCAGCGTGGATTATTTGTCAGCTCTAACAAGGTCCCGCTTCTTGAAGCCATCATCCGATTGGTTCGGCTGCTCGATACTCCAGAAGATATTCCAATACTCGCTCCCCTGATTATCCGTGAAATTTTATATCGAATTATTCAGGATGAACACGGACATTCAATAAAACAATTTGCCGTTCAAAACAGCCACGCACAGCACATCGCCAAGGTGATCGAAGTCATCCAATCCGAATATGACAAACCGCTGCGCGTGGACCAGCTTGCCGCCATGGTTAATATGAGTTCCTCCTCACTTCACTACCATTTCAAAGCCATCACCGCCATGAGCCCCATACAATTTCAAAAACAAATCCGGTTGCAGGAAGCCAGAAGTATGCTCATTGCCGGTTCAACTGATGCTGCCGATGCCGCATTTCAGGTTGGATACGAGAGCCCTTCCCAATTCAGCAGGGAATATGCCCGAATGTATGGTCTGCCACCAAAAAGCGATATCCAACGTCTTCGTCATGCGCTGCAAATTTGAGTGTTAATCGCAATCAAAAAGAACCCGCGTCGTCCAGACGTGGGTTCTCGGGTGTAATGAATGTTATTGGAATGGTGTCCATCAGGAGAACATGTTCTTTTTCTCAAAAACCGACATCTGATTCTCTCCAGTTATAGGACATTCATCAGGAAACAAGCTCCGCTTGTTCAGCTTCTCATCGATAAAATCAACGACCTGCTGCAGCGAGGCAATCTGCGCTTCTATTTTCATTCGATGGCTCACCAGCATCTCACGCTCTTCCGGGAATTCGTCCAGATTCGAATCCATCGACATGTGCAGGTAAGGCTTCATATCCTCCAGAGACATACCTGTCTTTTTTAGACAAGAAATGAGTTTCATGGTCCGAATATCCTCTTGACGGTATACACGGTGCCTGTTCGCCTTCCGATCTGCCCGCGGCAGAAGCTGAATCTTCTCATAATATCGAATCGTATCTTCCGATAATCCCGCCTTCTCCGCTGTTTCCTTAATGGAATATAGTGCCTCATTACTCATCCGCCTCAGCCTCCTTTGCCCTCATACCTTCATCTTACAACTTGGAGTCAGCTCCAAGTCAAGCCGGATTCAGTCCTACAACCAATCCACATGAACGTTCAAAATTCATTCGATCCGACCGCTTGACTTGGAGTCGACTCCAAATTATAGAATGAGCGCAGCATACAGATTCGTTCTGTAATTCCCAACATAATGGAGGTAACTATGAATAAACCAAACAAACTTCACACCGCGCTGATTACGGGCTCAACCTCAGGAATTGGCCTCGAGCTGACCCGCTCGTTATTGGCCGAAAGATGGCAGGTCATCGGCCTCAACCGTTCACCTTTTCCGGCAGAGCAAGGCGATATTCAACGTGCATTACGTTCAGGGCAGCTTCATTTGGTTCAGGCTAACCTGACTAACTACGAAAGTCTGAAAATCGCGCTCGATCAGATTAAACTCCAATTGGATACGATTGATGTCCTCTTTAATAACGCAGGGGGCAGTGCGGCAGAGCTTCGTTTTTCTGACCAAGGGCATGAAATGCACTTTGAACTTCAAACCATCGTTCCTTATATCATTTATATGGAGTTATATGATCTTATACGCAGGAGCACCTTCAAGACGGTTGTTAATACTTCAACGAGTGCATTCAGTATGGTCCGACAGTTCAACCTGGACATTCTGGAACGTCCAACCGAATTCAAAAAGCTGTTTGGTCCATATGCCACCTCGAAGCTTGGCCTCTCCTTATGGACACGCGAGGCGGCTGAGGCGGCGAAGTCAGATGGCATTCGTCTTCTGAGCGTAGATCCTGGAGGTAACAATACTTTACGCGGCAGCAAAAAATCCGGTTTGCCGTTTTACATCAAGCCTGTCATGAAACTGTTCTTCCCTCCTCCAAGTCACGGTGCTTCGTTACTGTATAGTGCCGCATTCTCACAGACCAATCACGAATCAGGTACGTTCCTGATAAAAAATAAACCGACTGAACTTCGTTTCAAAGAGCAAGGTCCCTTCATTTTGAAGCGGGTACATGAAATTTACGAGCAAGAGTTTCTATTTTCAATCCCTGCAGGAAGTGGAAATCAAAAAAGCGATTAACAACTGGACATATTGTACTTTGGCAAGTAACATTCTCCCCGTGTCACCACGGGGGTCCTCTCCATTCCAGTTTAGTTCCCTGTCAAATCACTCTTCCTCCAGGCCATCCATTAAACTACGAGTATCCAACTGCTCATAGAAACGAGTCAAATCCAGCACAAATCTCTTTAAAAATTCAAGCTCCATTTTGTTATATTCCCCCAGAAAACGGAGGAATTGATTTTCAATCTTTTCGTGCAGATCGGCATGAACGTGAAACAGCTTTTTGCCAGGTGAGGTTAACCGGAAATAAATCTCCTTTTTGTTGTCATTTAACTGTGTTTTTCGAAGCCATCCTTGCTTCAGCAGTTTATGGGCCACTTTGGAGGTGTTCCCTTTGCTGAGTTCCATTCGTTCAGCTATGGAAGTCAGATTAATGGGTTCGTGATCCCCAATACACGCAATCACATGCACATCCGTCATGTTCATAGCTGCGTCTGATGACAGAGTCTCGCGAATAATATTCATGAAGAATAGATTTTCCTGGTCATCCTTTTGTTCTTTTTGATGCAAAAGCTTAATAAACAATCCATAAATGTAACGCAGATCCGTCTGTTCCTGATCCATAGTTTCCCCAACCTTTTCTTCTCTCGGTCTATTATGCAAGCTAGGCTTGAATAACTTATATTATACACCGAAGTTTGTTTCAACGGAAACAATATAATCAGAATTAATACGATATATATCAACCTCCTGTTCCGTGACTACAGCAGGGTAAGCTTTTGTTCAGCGGAAGTGCGCGACTTGGGTTTCGGTGTTTTGTCGAAGTACCCCATATGCAGCACACCGACGATTCGCTCATCTGTCTTCACGCTCAAACCCTCGCAAAAAATGGGGGAATGAATGTATTCCATCGTGGACCAAATCATACCTAGTCCCCGTTCCCAGGCAAGTAGTTGAAAATTCTGAATAACGCAGCTTACTGCCGCATAGTCTTCTTCCTGCTTATGGTGATCCTTTTCATTCTTCATTACCACAATAAGGTGCGCAGGCATGCGGCTGATCTTATTTTTCAGCGCCTGCTGCAGTTTGCCGGGCATCAACTTCATCAATTTCATGTTTTGCACCGATTCCAGCATCAGACTGGCCACATGTTCTTTTGCTTCTGCACGCTCCGCGAGAATAAAACGCCAGGGTTCTCGCATGCCATGATTAGGTGCCCAGACCGCATCATTAAGCAATTCAACAATTAAGTCCGTGGACACCGGTTGTGCAGTAAAGCTGCGGATACTTCGTCGAGAGCGAATCGTATCGGCTATTGTCATATGAACTTCCTCATTTCCGAATAAGTATGTATACCGTTTTTTCATTTTTTTGTTTCATATGAAACAATATAAGGGTACTATGAAATGCGATGAACGTCAATCTTTATGTTTCAAGCCACAAACGAGCAAATGCCAGAAGCGTCCTCCTTCATGTCTTAAGAGTTTGTGGCACAGACAAGCCATGGGTCCCGTCTCCCCCCTGTCTTTCATAATATCCAGGCCCTGCTTCATAAATGTATGAATGACGACAAGGTATGCTTCAGCATGATCTGAACTGGAGGGATAGACGAATGACAAAAGGATCACAACCTAACGGTAAACCAACCATTGTTCCACAACCAATCCGAAGAGACGGGGCAGGCGGGCCGGATTTGGGTCCACGTGATGTCATGAGAGACCTTGAAAATCCGGATATGCTGGTTCCTCCAGCAACGGATGCAGGGCTGCTCCCCAATCTGAAAATGTCCTTTTCCGATACACATATGCAGTTAAACCATGGCGGATGGTCACGCGAGATTACAGTACGAGATCTGCCCATTGCCACGACTCTAGCTGGGGTCAACATGAGTTTGACTCCCGGCGGCGTACGGGAACTCCACTGGCACCAGCAATCCGAGTGGGCTTATATGATCTGGGGAACGGCAAGAATCACATCTGTGGATCAGGAGGGTCGGAATTTTATCGCTGATGTCGGACCTGGAGACCTGTGGTTCTTTCCCAAAGGCCTGCCCCATTCCATTCAGGGACTGGAGGAGGGCTGTGAATTTTTGCTTGTTTTTGATGATGGTTCCTTCTCCGATCTCAACACGTTATCCATTTCAGACTGGTTCGCGCACACCCCTGCAGAGGTATTGTCTGTCAATTTTGGAGTACCTGAATCTGCATTTCAGTCCAGGCCGACAGATCAGGTTTATATTTTTCAGGATCAGGTTCCTGGTTCACTCGCGAGTCAGGAGATTCCTTCACCCTATGGTACTGTCCCCTTTTCATTCAAACATCGCTTGCTGGCTCAGGAGCCGCTTATAACACCGGGAGGAAGTGTGCGCATAGTGGATTCCACCAACTTCCCTATCTCCACAACCGTCGCTGCTGCGCTGGTTGAGATTAAACCTGGTGGCATGCGTGAATTACACTGGCATCCGAATGCGGATGAATGGCAGTATTATCTCACGGGACAAGGAAGAATGACGGTGTTCGGCGGCAATGGTACGGCACGCACATTCAATTACAGAGCCGGAGATGTAGGGTATGTTCCAGTAGCCATGGGGCACTATGTTCAAAACACAGGCAGCGATACCTTATGGTTTTTGGAGATCTTCCGAAGTGACCGTTTTGAAGATATCTCATTGAACCAATGGATGGCACTTACACCTCGTGAACTTGTCCGCGACAATCTGAACGCGCCAACGGAGCTGCTTGATGCCCTGCGCAAAGTGAAATGGCCTGTCGTTTAATTTCATATGTACCTCTATCAAATTGCTCCAAACGGGGTAATTCTCAGAGAACTACCAAAACGATAGGAGGAATATGAAGATGAGAGCCGTTACTTTTCAAGGAACCAAGGATATTCAGGTGAAGCAGGTTGAAGATCCGAGATTGCAACAAAAGGATGACATTATCGTTCGTATTACTTCTACAGCCATATGTGGATCAGATCTTCATATTTATCAGGGGGCATTACCAGCTGAAAAGGATTATGTCATCGGTCATGAACCGATGGGGATCGTGGAGGAAGTTGGTCCTGAAGTGACACGCGTAAAAAAGGGGGACCGCGTGGTCCTGCCTTTTAACATTTCTTGTGGCGAATGCTTCTATTGCAACCATGACATGGAAAGCCAATGTGACAATTCCAACGGTAACCCGGATATTCACACCGGTGGTTATTTCGGATTTACGGAACGGTATGGCAATCACCCTGGTGGTCAGGCGGAATTCCTGCGTGTGCCTTACGGAAATTTCATGCCGTTTGTCATTCCGGAATCCTGTGAATTGGAAGACGAAGCCTTGCTGTTTCTATCCGATGTTCTTCCTACCGCCTACTGGAGTGTCGAAAATGCCGGCGTTAAACCTGGAGATACGGTAACCGTACTGGGTAGTGGGCCCATTGGCTTGATGACCCAGAAGTTCGCCTGGATGAAAGGCGCGAAGCGGGTTATCGCTGTTGACCGCCTTCCGTATCGCCTTGACAAAGCCAAGCGTATGAATGATGTGGAAACCTTCAATTTTGAAGCTTATGATGACATGGGTGCACATATCCGCGAGATTACGGGTGGCGGTACCGATGTGGTCATCGACTGTGTCGGCATGGACGGCAAAAAATCCACTTTGGAGGAAATCGGACAGAAGCTGAAGCTTCACGGTGGTGCCCTGAGTGCCATTGAAATTGGTATGAAAGCCGTACGCAAATTCGGTACATTCCAGCTTACAGGTGTGTACGGTTCGTCCTACAACATGTTCCCACTGGGCAGTATGTTTGAACGCAACATTAATCTTAAAATGGGACAGGCTCCTGTCATCCACTATATGCCTGAATTGTTCCGCAAGATTACAGCAGGTGAATTCGATCCGACCGAGATTGTCTCCCATCGCATTGCGCTGGAAAATGCCAGTGAGGCGTATCGGATCTTCAACGATCATGAAGACGAATGTACCAAAGTTGTGCTGAAACCTTAATGTAGGAGCATGAGCACAGCAATAAGGCAGATGCCCTTGTACAGGTCATCTGCCTTTTGTGTTGTTATTCATATGCCAGACAGGATGAAAAATGGTATCCTTGTTGCATCTCTTGAACTATCTAGCTTTCGAGGCTTGAATGAGTACACTTTCTCCCCCAAAGCTTGACAGCTTATTCGGTACTGCCTCTTCGAACCGGAAGAACTTTTTAATGACCGAAGGTGCACATAGCATGCTTGCTTCAAGCTCCCGTACATCCGCTTCAGGCAGTCCGGCACGCTTGCACCAATCTTCAAAGAGGAAGGTTTTCTCGAAGGAAACCATTGCTTCCACGCGATATTCCGCCACTTCCATCATTCGAATCCACTCCGACTTGCGCCATGCACGAACATGACTGGGATCGCGGCGCTTCTCTACTTCATTGTAGAATTGATCATATTCATCACGCTCCGGTGCCACGTTGTCTATCAGCAGCAGTCTTCCGCCTGGTTTCGTTACCCGGAACGCCTCCGTTAGAAAAGAAAAAACATCGGAAAAATGGTGCGCAGCAATCCTGCAGGTGACGATATCGAAGACATCATCTTCGAAGGGTAAATGCTCCGCATCTCCCGGTACAAAATTCACGTTCTGATGACCGCTCTCCCTAATAAAGCGTTCAGCTACCTGGAGCATCTCCTCTGTCAAATCCAAAGCCGTTACCTGCTTAACAAGAGGGGCCAGTGCACACGCAACGTGTCCTCCTCCCGTTGCTATATCAAGTACATGCATATCAGGACTTGCCCCAGATGAAGCCACCAGCACATCCAGATCCTTGCCCTTGGCATGCAGGGGACTGGTCACATACTTCTCGGCATTTTTGCCGAATTGCTGCTGCACTTGTCCTTTCATTCCGTCATGAGTCATACTGCTTCCTCCTTGCCTAATGTTCCGATAGATGAAACATCGTTTCAAAAGTTAAATTATTGTAACTATTTTAGCACAGATCAGGGCCAAGCGAAAATATAAAAAGCATTCCCTGAATGAAGCCACTCAGGAAATGCCTTGGTATTGTTACATTAGAACACTGCTTATTTTACAACCGTTGGTGACTTTTTCCACAATCCCAATACCAGACCTGAGATTACTGCACCAATCGCAACGGCCAGCAGGAACAACAGAGCATGGTTAGCCAGTGCTGCTACGAAAATTCCTCCGTGCGGAGCTGGTACGTTAATGCTCCAGAGCTGTGTTAGTCCACCTGCAACCGCCGAACCAATGATACAGGATGTCAGTACACGCAGCGGGTCTGCCGCAGCGAATGGAATGGCACCTTCAGTAATGAAGGATAATCCGAGTACATAGTTCGTTAAGCCGGATTTGCGTTCTTGTTCCGTGAATTTGGACTTAAAGAACGTGGAAGCCAGAGCGATGGCCAGAGGTGGCACCATCCCGCCTGCCATTACGGCAGCCATCCAGGCACCGTCCGTGTTGCCGCTTGATGTGAATACACCAATGGCAAATGTATACGCTGCTTTGTTGAACGGTCCACCCATATCAATGGACATCATGCCGCCAAGCAATAATCCAAGCAATACAGCATTTCCTGTTCCGAGATTTCCAAGTGCATCTACAAGCCACGTGTTAAGCGAGCCAAAGATCGGATCGAAGACATAGTAACTGATTGCACCAACAATGAGCAATCCGAGTACAGGATACAGCAGAATGGGTTTCAGACCGTCAATGGCTTTAGGCAAGCCTCTGAGCAGCTTACGCAAACCGATAACAACATAACCAGCAAGGAAACCGGCTGCAAGTCCGCCAAGGAAACCAGCATTGGAGTTCACGGCCATCAATCCACCAACCATACCTGGCATCAGGGCTGGACGGTCACCAATACTCATTGCGATAAATCCGGCCAGTACCGGAATGAGGAAATGGAATGCACCCGTTCCGCCGCCAATCGTCTGCAGCAGCTGGAAGAGAGGATTATCCTCGCCCGCAAGCTGTTCGATCAGGAACGAAATCGCAAGGAGGATTCCTCCACCCACGACAAACGGAAGCATATGTGAAATACCGTTCATCAGATCCTTGTAAATCTTGCTGCCTACGCTCATTTTGCTCGCACTCGCTCCGTCTTCCTTCACATTGCTGCCGCCTTGGCTGCGATAGATCGGAGCATCTCCATTCACCGCTTTGCGAATCAGCTCTTCAGACTTACGAATTCCGTCGCTTACCGGTCTTTGCAGTACCGGCTTGCCGTCAAATCGGGCCATCTCCACATTTTTATCTGCCGCGACGATAACCCCTTTGGCACGAGCAATCTCATCTGCGGTCAAAACGTTCTGTGCTCCCTCGGAACCATTGGTCTCTACGCGGATATTAATGCCCATTTCCTGAGCTTTCTTCTTGAGTGCATCCTCAGCCATGAAGGTATGTGCAATTCCCGTTGGACATGCTGTAACAGCTACGACGAAATCTTCTGAATTCTCATTACCTACAATGACGCCAGGAGTTTGCTGCGGTGCAGAATCTGCTTCACTTGCGGCTTTTGCAGCCTTTTCGGCTTTCGCTTTCTCCTTGGCAGCTTCTTTCTCCGCTGCTTCCTCCTGCTTCGCATCAAATAATGCACTTACTTCTGCAGGCGTATCTGTACTCATCAGTTGAGCAATGAAATCGCTATCAATCAGCAGCCTGGAAAGAGCAGCGAGTGTGCGAAGATGGGTATTACCTGCACCTTCAGGAGCAGCAATCATGAAAAAGATATGAGCCGGCTCATCATCAAGCGCTGCAAAATCCAATCCATTTTTGCTTTTTGCAAATACTACAGTTGGTTCATTCACTGCAGATGTCTTCGCATGGGGCATGGCAATACCGCCGCCAATTCCTGTGCTGGACTCTGCTTCCCTTTTATAGATCATTTCCTTAAACAGAACTGGATCGTTAATGCGTCCACTTTTGTTCAGACTTGCAATGAGTTCATCAATTGCTTCATCTTTGGTTGTGGCTTGCAGGTCCATGATCATCGTTTCCTGGATCATCAGGTCTGTTATTCTCATCTGTTACACTCCCCTTGAGTTCAGTCGGCCTGCGCTTGTCAGGCCGAATTTATAAATTACAATTGGCTTGCCTCGGACATGTCGATCTACAATTTGGTGATGGTAACCTCGTCTCGAAGCTCTTCAATGAATTCGCGTGTAGCAAGATCATCCGAGAAAGCCGTTGCACTTCCGGAAGCGACTCCCGTACGGAAGGCTTCAAGGATATCACCATTTAATACATAAGTGCCTACGAATCCTCCGATCATGGAATCTCCAGCCCCAACCGAATTTTTCACCATTCCTTTTGGCACACTGGCGTGGTACACATCCGATCCGGTAATGAACAGGGCTCCATCTCCGGCCATGGAGATTAATACTTGCTTGGCCCCTGCCTCCAGAAGCTTGCGACCGTACAAGACCAGCTCTTCCCGAGTTTCGATATTAACCCCGAAAAGTTCAGCGAGCTCGTGATGATTCGGCTTCACCAGCAATGGCTTATGCACCAGTGCTTCCATTAATGCCGGTCCAGTGGTATCAATGACGAACTCTGCACCCGTCTGCTTGCAGACTTGAATGAGACGATCATAAAAATCAGTTCCCAGAGATGGCGGAATGCTACCCGATAGAACGACGATATCTCCCGTTTGCAGCGAGGAGAGTTTCTGCAGCAGTTGTGCTGCTTCTTCTTCACGAATGGCCGGGCCAAGACCGTTGATTTCCGTCTCGTCTCCATGCTTCAACTTGATATTGATCCGCGTATCATCCGCAATGGTAACAAAATCAGTCTGTATCTGATCTTCCTGCAACTTGTCATTAATGAAACGACCTGTGAATCCACCAAGGAATCCAATCGCCGTGTTACCTGCTCCCAGCTGATTCAGCACACGTGATACATTGATGCCTTTACCACCTGGAAGCTTCAAATCCCGATTCATGCGATTCAATCCGCCGAGCTTCAGGTCATCCACTTCCACGATGTAATCAATGGAAGGATTAAGTGTTATCGTATATATCATTGTTATCCCTCAATTATTTTAGTTTTCTGCTCTATTACGGCTCGCCAGTGCTCTGGCATCTGCTCGGTAATCAGATCTGCCTCCTCCAGCTCAAACAACTTGGCAAACGTAATTTCACCGATCTTGCTGGAATCTGCCAGCACGTAAGATTTCCCGGACAATTGATGCGCCCTTCTCTTAATCAAGGCTTCCTCCGGATCAGGAGTCGTATACCCCATCTCGGGATCCACACCGTTGGTTCCAAGAAAACATTTATCAAAACGGAAGTTGTCCATATTTTGTAATGCTATACTTCCGATGACGGCTTTGGTATGGATTTTCATCATGCCACCAAGCAAATAACTTCGAATCCGCTTGCTAACCAATGCTTCCACATGGGATAGACCGTTGGTCACCACGGTTACGTCCTTGGCTTCAATATAGGGAATCATGGCCAGCGTCGTCGTACCTGCATCCAGATAGATACAATCGCCATTTTCGATCTCCTGTGCAGCCAAACGAGCAATCGTCACTTTTTGTTGAATGTTTTTGGATGTTTTCTCTTCCATGCCTGGCTCGAGCGTCTTTTCGTTCATCAGTGCTGCCCCGCCATGGATGCGTTTCAGCATCTGACGGCTCTCCAAGTCAATTAAATCACGTCTTATCGTTGATTCGGACGCACCAAGCACGTCGACAAGTTCCTGTAATTTAACTATCCCTTGTTGATGTAAGCGCTCTATAATTGCAGCATATCGTTCTTCAGTCAGCATCTTCATTCCTCCAACTGCTTCTATAGTAACATAAATTCCGCAAAAAACAATCATTTTCGTTCAAAATAATTTATAAACCTTCAGAAACTTGCATCTTTCGACTTTTGTACTCCATTATCTCCCATAATATTAACTAAAACGTTCACAATCATCCAATACTAAAATCCTATATCTGTGTCCCAATATCTTACCAAGGCTATCCCTTGCCTTTTTACATCAAAAAATCCTGCAGCCGTTCATCGCATACAGGATCATCACAGGCATTACTGGTTTATTCCCGGTTTGGGTTTAAGCCATTTTCCATCTTCATTTATAAACGCACCCTTGAAACGCCCCATTTCGAGCTGTTCAATCAGCTTCTGCTCATCGGTAGCCAGAATCTCAGCGAGTTGTTCAGAGGTGTAATAATCATTGGGGTCATAATCCAACCAGAGTGGAACCGCCGTATCATACAATTCCTTAATCATATTCTCAAACGATTGTCTTCCCAGATCCTCCATATCCTTATAAAACTGCAGAGGATGAGATACCATATTTCGAAAAGACTTGTTCTCCAGGTTCATCCAAAGTGTATTACAAGCCTGCACACTCATATAATTTTGCTCGACATCGAAGAACTGAATATCTTCGATCTTCATGTATTTCTCCTGAAATGCAACAATCTTGATTATGGGTACACCTCGCTTGCGTGAAGCTTTCTTCAGATGAGCTCTAAACTGTTCGTAGGTCATTTCTTTCATCCACTTACACCTGCCCTTTACATGTTCCATTCGACATTTTACAACAAAACCATGCAGAGTGTAAGTTCTCCAATAAAATAAACAAACCGCACAGCAGAAACTCACTGTACGGTTTGTAATGTGGCTAGCATAAGGCTGGTTCAGCTGGGAACGCTGCTTTTTACCCAGGATGCTGTGAACTCCCGCTCATCGTAATCAAAAAATTGCTGTAAGATCGTCTCCCGATCATCCAAAAACAGCTGGTCCGCTATGGCTGACACCAGTTTAGGAACTGCGCTTTTGGTGCCCGAGATGGCAGAAGCGGACAGACCACAGCTTGCAAGGGCAGAGTAATTGAAAACAAACAGCCCGTGCAGCTGTGACGCGCCTGCTTCACTTCGGCTCGTCATCGCAAATCCGGAAGTAAGGAAGGGATGTGCATCCAGCAGCTCACTGCGCTGCTCAGACGGCGCTTCATAACAATCCGCCCAACGAGCAATATGACTTTCCACCAGTTTGAGTTCCGGCCGCAATGCGGGATCACTTAGCAGCCCGGTACTAATCACCAGAAAATCAAAAGCAAATTTTCCCTTGGCTGTTGTCACTACGGCTCCATCCTCGTTTGCTTCCACACCGAGCCAGGGTGAATTCAAATGCAGTTCAAAGCCCGGCCAGGCTGCTGCCCGGTTGAAGGTATCATTGGTTGGAGGTTGATTGTATTGAAAAAAGTGTGAAATTACCGCATATTTATCAGCTGCCCCTAATGCATGAAAACGTTCAATCATCCCGGATTGCTCCATCTGGCGTATGGGATTGACACTTGGAAGTTGTGCTCGCCGCACAAACACATGTGCTTCAGCAACTCCTGCAGCAAGCGCAAAACTTGCATTATCAAAAGCGGAAGCTCCTCCCCCTAATATGGCAATTCTTTTGCCGCGCAACCGTTCAAAATCAATAGCCTCGGAAGTATGAGCATACAGTTCTCTCGGCAGTCGTTCTGCAATCATGGAAGGTACATGCCATTCTCCTCCTCCCTGTATGCCGGTAGCCAGCACGACTTTTCGCGCCAGCAGCGTGCCGGAATCGACACCGGAACCCTCCACATGAAGTCGGTGAAGCCCCTCAGATGCGGGTTCGATCAATTTTAGCTTTACTTCATTGATTACAGGCAGATTCAGCACGTCTCGATACCACCGCAAATAATTCATCCAATCCCCGCGTGGAATCTTGTCCACCGCTTCCCAGCCTTCCAGTCCAAACTGAGCCTCCCACCAGGAACGAAAGGTTAGGGATGGAATACCCAGATCAATGGACGTCAGATGTTTAGGAGTACGTAGGGTCGTCATACGGGCGTATGTTTCCCAAGGCCCTTCCAGTCCGGCTTTATTTTCGTCAATAACCAAAATGTTAGAAATCCGCTCACGCAGCAGGCCAAAAGCTGCTCCCAGGCCGCTCTGTCCTCCTCCTACAATAATCACGTCATATACATGACCCTCAGCATGTTCCATGGAACGCACCCAGTTTGCACCGCCATAGGCCAAATATGCGAGATCTTCTTTTACTCGTTGATTCAAAGCTTCCAGGCTCATGATCCCCAACCCTTTCAAGATACATTAATCGATTTCGATTCAATCTCAGCCATACGTTAAGTTGATGTCATATTTAATCCATTTTTCAGTGCAATCGCTGCATCTACGACATTTATATTAGCGTTAGTATATGGGTTGCCTTTACTTTTTTGAATATGACGGAAGCTTTATTGTCATCCAATCTAAAAATAGCTAACATGCTTGTTGACCGTTACGAAATACACCCTCAAATAAATGTTGTCCGTTACTGAAAGTTGGATGTCATCGTTATGACCAAGGCGTACATATATAAAAAAGACCCGGGTATTGCTTCCGGATCTGTCTGTCATTCATAATCAGTATTCATTTATTTGCTTGGTTAGTGATTAATCAATTACTAAATATTAAAAAATGTAATTTACTTTTTCTGAAGCTGTGCAATGGTTTCAGCAATTCCTTGTGCGAAAGGCGTCGCCTTCACAGGACCAATGTTGCGTTCATACTTCTGTCTGCTTAAGACGAGTGGCTCCTTGGTTAGGTATAACATCTCTACGACTTCCTTCATGACCGGCACCCCCAGCCCAATCAGGGACAGTCCTATTTTCCCAAGTGCCACGACTGGTTTCGTTACACCCGCCGCCCTCTGTGCGATCCTAACGATCTCTTTGCCTGCAATAATGCCAGCACCGGGTATATTCCAGTTCTGATTGTAGGTGTTCTCCCTGCTTGCCAGTTCCACTACCATAACCGCTGCATCTGGCAGATAGATATATTCTCGTGGTGTTTCCATATTGCCGATGAAAAAAGCCATTTTTCCCTTAGCGATCGATTCAAGTGTTGATCCCAGGTAAGAGGCTTCATTCGCGGTCGGGCCATAATAATCAGGCAAACGTACAATCATGACTTGCGCTCTGGACCACCTGCTGCTGAATAACATCTGCTCGTAGGCGAGTCTTGTTTTTCCTTTGCGGGTATGCGGCTGCTTCGGATGTTCTTCCGTTACTTCGTTCATTTGCCTTCTCCCGTAGGGGTAGATCCCATCAATGACAACCACTTTCAGACTCAGCTGTTCAGCTGCCTTCATAACGGATTCACCCAGTGGCAGGAGTCTGCTCTCCATCTCATGGTAAGGCACGTTGGCACAGTGGAACATCACATCCGCATTCTGGGAAGCAGCGACTATTTCATCTGGGTTAAATGCATCACCCACAGCGAGCTGGAGATGATCCGGGAAACCCAGCTTTGCTGCAAGCTGTTCCAATTTGTGCCGTGAACGTCCATAGGCAACCGTTGCGATCCCCCGCTTAATCAATTCCTGTGTAATGGCAGCACCCGTTCCGCCTGTTGCACCAATAACAATTGCCTTTTTCATCTCCATACATCCTCTCACTCATTTAGTTATTGATCAATTACTTACAACTCCTGAACACAATATAACGCATATTTAGTGATTGATCAATAACTAATTTTGAAAAAGGGCATTTACCCTTCCTATCTCTCTTTGAGCTCAGGCATATCCAGTGCTATTGAGACATTGCATAACATGCCGATCGCCAGGAAAACCAACGTTCTTTGCTTCGC
This sequence comes from Paenibacillus sp. PvP094, assembly GCF_040546835.1. Classification (NCBI taxonomy): domain Bacteria; kingdom Bacillati; phylum Bacillota; class Bacilli; order Caryophanales; family Paenibacillaceae; genus Paenibacillus; species Paenibacillus sp. PvP094. The sequence continues at coordinate 6,585,263 of NZ_JBEPOM010000001.1, forward strand.
TTCGGCAATGCCAGCATGGCTAAAAGCATTCAGAACCATGGTTCTCACTTCACTGAACCCTTTCTGCATCGCTTGACGAATCACTTCTTCCTGAATGGTCTGAGCTTGCATCTGAAGCAGGATTTCACTTTGGTGTGATTCCAGAATCTTCTCATATGCGTCTATCAATTCGCGCTCCAGTTGATCCGATGCTGCTGTTTCTACAACCTGTCGAAATGAATCAATGACTCGCGTCCATGATACTTCCAGTGCGGACAGCAGCAGGGCTTCCTTCGTTTTGAAAAAACGAAAAATATAAGGCTGCGAAATCTGAGCCCTCTCAGCCACTTGTGCTGTCGTTGCACGGTAGTATCCGATTTCTGCAAATACGTCAATTGCCGCTGAGATAATGTCGTTCCGCCGATTAACTGAAGCCGTTGTATCTTTGGCCATGTCGTTTCACCTCTAACTGTAGTAATTAATTGATCAATAGCTTGAAGTATATAGGATAACAGCTGTCTTTGTAAAATATAGCCCTCTTCTACTTAAAAGTTCTTCATTTTATAGTTGATAGCCCCTCTGACTTAAATATAATCTCAATATTTATGACTATAACAGGACATCCTACTGCATAGCGTGATTACGAAGGAATCCGATTGATGTGCATATTTTTTCATATTATTTTGGGTTGCAAAACAAAAAGAGGCATGATATATTAATTGAGCAGTCAATGATTGACATGTCAATTGTTGAGGCATCCATTATTTTTATCAACACTGGCATCGTAAAAAAGGCCACAATCGGATTGTGTGAACATAAGCCGTTGTTCATGTCCAGATTCACCCGGGAGGTCTAGTCATGACACGTATCGTTTCTAAGGAAGAGCAGATTATCAATCTTCTTAATGCTCTTGGCAACAAAGTCAGCCCGAAGTTCGAGCGGTGCACAGGAATCAGTTCATCCCGCTTTGAGATTCTGTATGAATTGGATCAGGTCGACGAGATCAACCAATCGATGCTGCAAAAAATCATCAATATCGACAGTGCTGCCATCACCCGCCATTTGAAGCAGCTCGAAGCGGACGGCATGGTAACCAGACGCAAAAATCCGGAAGACAACCGTGTTACCTTTGTTCGTCTTACCGATGATGGCCGGAAACATATTGAGGGTTACAAAGTAGAGAAAAAGAATTTCATTCATCAGATATTACATGATTTCAATGAAGATGAGATTCAGGCCCTTGCAAACTATCTGGAACGCATGCAGAACAATTTCTGATCAACTTTATCTATAGAGGAGAGATCCACTGAATGAGTAGCTTTCAAAGTACATTTCAAAAAACGAACGATTTTAACGAGATCACATACGGCCGTCGTTCCGTTAAACTTTATGATCCAGAGGTAAAAATCAGTCGTGAAGAGATGACCGAGATTCTGGCCGAAGCTTCCCGTGCCCCGTCCTCCATCAACCTGCAGCCTTGGCGCTTCCTGGTTGTGGACACAGCTGAGGGTAAAGAGAAGCTTGCTCCTCTTGCCAGATTCAATCAAAATCAGGTGTTGACTTCTTCTGCAGTTATCGGCGTATTTGTTGACATGAACAACATCGATTATATGGAAGAAATCTTCGGCAAAGCGGTAGAGCTTGGTTATATGCCACAAGAAGTAAAAGATATGCAGTTGGCTAAAGTTATGCCTTATTACAAGGTTATGCCAGAATCTGCTCTTCGCGATGTCAACCTGATTGATGCAGGTCTGGTATCCATGCAATTGATGCTGGTTGCCCGTGCTCACGGTTATGATACCAACCCTATTGGCGGTTACGAAAAAGATCAAATCGCTGAAGCGTTCGGTATGGACAAAGAACGCTATCAACCGGTTATGCTGATCTCCATGGGTAAATCAGCCAAAGAGGGTCATCCATCCTACCGTCTGCCAGTTGATACGATTACAACTTGGGCATAATTGATGTATCACACTTTTCATTGAACTGCGTCACCCTTAACTATTGGCAACAATCAAACAATTTATATACATTACGGAGGTAAACACACATGATTATCATTCACGCACACCTGTCCATTAAACCGGATCAAGAGCAAGCATTCCTCGCAGCAGCCAAAGAACTCGTTGCAGCAACTCGCAATGAAGAAGGCAACATCAGCTATGTTCTGAACAAAAGCACTGAACAAGAACATCAATATACCATGATCGAATTGTGGAAAGACGAAGCAGCTACAGCAGCTCACAACGCAAGCGCTCATTTCCAAGGATTCGTTCAACAAGCAGCAGCATTCATGGCTGCACCGATGAACGTGGAAGTATTCGCTGGCGAAGCAGTTAAACACTAAAATTAAGACCACATTAGGTCATTTGCAAGCATCTAGATCCAATGTGTCCTAATAAACAACAAAAAGCCGTCTCCGAAGTCATTTGACTTTGGGGCCGGCTTTTTGCCTTGGACGCCACTATCGGAGCTGATGTTCTGAACACAAGAAGAGCGAGGATCCACGTAAGTGAATCCCTTATTCGTTCCTGCTACAAACCCGCAGCTGCTTTAAGTTGTTTTCTCTGAGATGTAATTAATGTTCCCAGTTTTTCTGTTCCAAAAGCTCCTGCGGAGAAAGCATTGGCCTTCGAGTAGTACACCATTCTAAATGATGTACCATCTTGAAGGTGTACACGCAAAAAAATGCCGGTTTCATGCTTTGCCTTTTGGTAGACCTCATCAAAACCAACATATGTTAAAGGTAGCAGCTCGTTAACGAATTCTGTGGCTATTTCTTGGGGAAAGTCCCCGATCACACTGCCATCATTGCCACTTTCAAGGCTAACTTTCTTTACTTTACCTTCGATATCCAAGAGACCGCCCATTGTTTTGGCATTGGGATTTTCACTTACTTGATACATTTTATGATCCGCTACAACGCGAAAGTGAGACTTATAACCTTTCAGTTCATAGATGTCCGTTCCAATTGGAAGAAATGCAGCATCTCCATTGGCAGTCACGTGATCCGCACATGCATGTTCATTCAGCATATACGAGACTTCCCCTATCCTTTCCCCTATATTCTCTGCCGGTACGGCTTGGTCATTGTTATGGAAGTATAAAATACCATCAATCATTACAAAATCAATCCATTCGATAACCCCGGGGCATGGCTTTTTCTCTTCATTTATCACGAATTCAGGGTTAGCTTCCTGAGACTTCTCCTTACTCACTGTACCGCAGCTAACCAAAACAACCAAACTGCATAATAAAAACCAACGCATGTTCCGATATTGAAACAGCCCCATTGATATCACCTCATCTTATTAAACAAGGAAACCGGTGCCTGAGTTACAACCTTTTTTCGTATCACTTTCCCGTCTCTTCTTGCAGATTAATTTTTAGCAGATGGGAAAATCGCATGCGCAAACTTTTTTTGTCTACCTTATCTACAGCAGTTCGAGGCAGAGAATCGAGAATGTAGATCTTTGTTGGCCATTTATATCGTGCTAGCCTAGGTTCGCAAAACGCCCACAATTGTTCCAGCTTTAAACTCCCCCCGTCACGTAGAACGATGCAAGCTACAAGTTCCTCCCCTTCCGTGGGGAGAGGGATTCCAATAACCGCCACTTCTTTAACCTGTGCATGACCCACTAATACTTGTTCCACTTCAGGACAGAACACATTGGAACCGTTGATGATGACCATATCCTTAAGACGATCTAATACAAATAGATATCCCTCACCATCAAGACAACCAACATCCCCGGTGTGAATCCATCCATTCTCTTTTATTTCATTTGTGGTCTCTGGTTGACGCCAGTACCCCAACATCGTTTGGGCTCCACGAACTACAATTTCGCCAGACTCATTTTCTGCTGCATCTTGTCCATCTTGAGTAACGATCCGTACCTGAAAAGCTTTTTCTCCTTGTGCAGCTAGGTCGTTAGGACGGCCTACTGATCGTAGAACCATTAGATTATCCATATGATGTACAGGTAGTAGTCGACTAATTGCCATACCACATTCTGCTTGAGAGTAGTTGTTCACGATCAACGCCTCTGTGAAATGTTCGACCGCTTTAATTAGCGTATCTGGTGATATGACTGATCCTCCACATCCAATGACCTTAAGACTTGGTAAATCCCTACCCGTAGCGATTACCTCATTGGTCAAGTCACGCAGCAGTTGCCCGACCGTACTTAGGTGCGAGATTTGTTCGCGATCTACTACCTCAACGATATGCTGGATATTAGCTGGATACTCATCAAGAAAGACCAGACAGCCTCCAGCTGACATTGTCGCCCATAGTTGGAATTGGCCAACAAGGTGTGAAAGATTAAGTACCAATACTCGACGATTCTTGTCATATCCAAACCCATTACTAGGCGTAAATTGGTTCCAAGCAGACATACTGCGATGAGAATGCATTACTCCTTTGGGTCTGCCTGTTGTTCCTCCTGTATAAATCAATACAGCGATATCATCCAATTGACGGTCAAAGACCTCAGCGGGAATAGGCGCTATATCCTGATGTAATATAGCTGTCATCGAATTAGAAACTGAACTTTCTTCAGCAGAATAAAGGATTGGAGGTCGCGAGAGAAGTTTTACAGCGGAATATGCTGCATTAGCGTAATCATTATCATGAACTAGGAATTTGGGTTCAGCGTCTTCAAGAATCGCTGCAATCTCTGGGACACTTAGTAACGGTGAAATCGCTGTCGGTATCGCACCCACTTCAACGGCTGCATAAAGGGAAACAACCAGCTGCGGATCCGGATGCCCGAGAAGAGCAAGACGATCTCCTGGCCGAAGTCCATTCGCATAGAAGGCACGCCCAAGTTTTTCAACGAGATGATGCAGCTCACCGTATGTGATAGTATGTCCATGCCGCCTAAGTGCAGGTGCATCAGAAAACAATCGTACTGCCTCAGGTAGTCGTTCAAATAGAAACATGATACCTCCCCTTAATCTGGTATGAGTACTAGGATTAAGGAGATCATATCATATTGCTGGAAATACTAAGCATAATACTTTTCAATGAATCTCATCAGCTTACCTGATAATGTTTAACTCTCACTAGTCTTGTTAATCAATAAAACGGCAACCTGTTGTGGTTACCGTCTATTGGTGGTTAGCTGTACTGTATGTTTCAGATATTTTGTTTGATTCTCAAACGGATTAGCGCTCATCATTAGGCGCAAAACGAAATTTGGTCGCTTGTTCGTACGCGTACGCCAATCGGAAAAGGATCGGCTCGCTGTAGGCGGTTCCGACAAACGTAATCCCCTGTGGCCCTTTGGTCGAATAGCCATCTTCACCAATAATCCCTGTGTCGACGTACTCGCCGGGAACAGTAATTACAGGATACCCAGCACGTGCAGACACATCGAGTCCTTCCTCATTGCCCAGAAATATCAACGCATCTAACTGATGTTCACGGATCACGTGGTCGATGCCCTGGTCACGGGAGAACAGACGATTCAACCGCAGGCTCTCGGCGTACTCCGGTTCAGATAAGATACCACTTGTTTCATTCGACCAGATCAGCGTATCCTGTCCATATTTAAGCGCAGCATCAGCATTTGCCTCATTATAAGCGATAAGCTCATCTAACGTGCTGACGTAAGCACCTGGACCAGATTGGGCAAGATAGTCATTTAACCCTTTTTTAAATTCATAACGCATCACGTCCCAGTCCCACTTCGCACTCTCACAGGGCAATGACACCGGATCAACAATGATTGCTCCCTGTTCTCTGCATAGACTGATTGCACGTTCGATAACTGCTGCTCGTGCTTCATCCAGTTCCTCATAGTAGAATCGCGGAACGCCGATTCTTGCGCCTTGCAGTCCGTTCGCATCCAGAAAGGGCGTATAATCGGTATAGGCTTTCCGTCCTTTCTCGTGCATCGCCGCATCATCCGGATCCACTGCAGTCATTGCACCAAGCAAAATGGCTGCATCTCTTACCGTACGTGTCATCGGCCCAGCCGAATCCTGGCTATAGGTAATGGGGATAATTCCTGTACGACTGACCAGACCAATCGTCGGCTTAAGGCCAACAAGGCTGTTTTGCGAGGCTGGACTAATAATTGAACCTGATGTTTCTGTCCCTATGGCGGCGGTACACAAATTGGCAGCGACGGCTGCTGCAGAGCCCGAACTCGATCCCCCAACGAACAACTCTCCAGGACCATAAGGATTCAATGTCTGTCCGCCCCTTGAGCTATACCCGGACCACATGTTGCTCGACATAAAATTTGCCCATTCCGTCATGTTTGCCTTTCCCAGAAATACGGCTCCGGCCGCTCTTAACTGTGCAGCCACCATTGAATCTGACTTTGCAATATGTTCTGCTAGCGCGACTGAACCTGCACTGGTATGCATGTGATCTCCTGTATCAATATTATCCTTGAGCAGGATGGGGATACCATGAAGCGGTCCACGCACCCCCTGCTCCCTCCGCTCTGCATCAAGCGCAATGGCTTCCTCTATCGCATCCGGATTGACTTCAAGTACCGCTTTTAGTTTAGGGTTGAGCCTGTTGATTCGCTCCAAATACCAACGAACGCAGACCTCCGACGATATCAATCCGGATTCCATCGCGGACTGTAGCGAAGTGATGTCTGCCTCTATTAGAAGTTCATTTAACGTTCTATCCATATATAGTCTCTCCTTTTGGCCATCTACTACTTAGGGTTCGACGAATCTGACTGTTGTCCTCTTGCCTCCTAGCAGAGATACGAAGCAATATACAGGAAGAGATCGACATTGATCTCGTGTCATTTCCCTATACCAAATCCTTTTCCATGATAATCCCTGCCCTAATGGACATGAAGTTATGATATATTTTTAAGGAGAAGTTTTTTTAAGGGAGAATGGTTATGGTTAAACTTTCGCTTTTTGCAATTACCAAGACAATTGAGTGCTTACCACCAAGAATTGTCGATCATCTATACATGTATGTATACAAGGAAACGACCAGCACCTCAAAAGAGACGTGGCTGTTTGAGCTAATCAAGGAACTCTTAATCCAGAATTTTGGATTTGATACGCCTCATCTGGAAGACCACGTTGAGATTCGGGATAAAAATTATCGCAAAAGACAACAGAGCAAAAAGTACTGGCTCAAGAAATTTAAAGAGGAACTGGATTCCGTGCCAAACAATCCTGTTCTGATTGAGATTAGCTCTTGGAAACTTGCGCTGGAGCAAATGAAGGCATCGAATGCGGGGCTGGATATCGTTGCTGAATCCGAAAGATTGATTGGCGTAAAGGACCTGAACGATTTACCCGCTTTACGCTTGCAACAAATTAGTGAGTGGGCAACCACCAGCTCCACGTACCTCACGGACTATCGTTACTTGTCGAGTAAAAAAACCAATCAGATCAAAAAGGCCATCGATACCGATCTGCACTTTATTGTGGCTGATATTATTGATAAACACGATCTAACCAATGCAGTGGATGTGCAGCCTCATGGCCTGATCGAAGATGTCGTTTTTGCTGAAAAATCAACAAACCTGAAGATCCGAATGGAATTGGACGAAATTACCAATAAACAAACCTATTTTGATGATTATGAGATCAGTGACAATGAGTTCCTGCGCACCATTATCAAGGTTGAGGATGGAGATTTCCTGCTCGCGGATAAAAGCCTTACGAAATCACTGGATGGTACTGATCGGGATATCATTTTCTATGTCCTTTCCCAGAAGGATGAATCCTTTTACACAGATCGGACGATCACGGTTGATATTTCCAAGCTGGTCAGCAAAGCTTATAATTCTTCTGGGGTTAAAAACTACGTTGAGATTGAGAAAAGATTGCGTAAAATCAGGTCGTTTGGCTTTCAGGCCGTGATTAAGAAGAAGTCTGAAAAGGCAAGATCCGGTTCTGCCGACTGGTCCATATTTGACTCGGTTGTCATCAACTCCAATCCCAATGGCAGACGTTATGCCGAAATTGTTATCGGTACGTACTTCCACCAGCAATACATTAATCAACAGACCGTCAAAATCTATAGAGACAGCCTCAACTCCATTGAAGGAAACATCTCGAAAATTTTGGTCCATGCATTACAGAAAGAACGTCTGGAGCGGTATGTACAAGGGAACCAATTCATCGATATCTTCCCGCTCAGCTATTTCTTGCGTAAAGTCCGAATGGACAAAAGAAAAACGGAACAAAACATGAAAAAGATTCAGGACGCGCTTGAGGAGTTCAAAAGCCTGAATTTCCTGATTGCCGATTATAAACGACTTCATTCCTCTTTTGAGATCTCGTTTATTCCATTAACACATACGGAAATGCACGACTTTTTCGATCAAGCCGAGCCGCCTATTCAGCTTACCTTTCCTATACAGACTGAACTTATTGGAGAATGAACCTCATTCTCCATTTTTTTTTTGCTTATGTAGGTTTTCCTGCAGCCCCATCTACCCTGATGATTAGAAATATTAACATTTTGTAGTGCTGCTTGATTGAATTTTTATTACTCATTTCTCGTACTGGCATTATATTATTACTTTTTTTTCGTACTTCATTTCGTAATAAAAATAAATATCCCACTACAACGCCATTAGTACAATTCCCCCACATTATTTTATTACGAAAACAACGTACCTGATTTCATTTTCTTACCTTTTATTCGTACTTTAATTGATTATTCACAATATACAATGCTCTGAAAAGACAGTCTCATTTTTATTACGAAAAACTCGTACTTCGATTCGCTGTTTCAAGCTTTACGCTATAGGGTAACGCCCTAAATATTAACGTAATTCTCACTTATTTTTCGTACTTTCTAATAATTATTACTCAAAACTCGTACCTTAATAAATTTATTACGAATTCCACGTACTAAAATGAACAAAAAAAAGTTCTAGTTGTGTCGAGTACAACCTAAATGCAAGCTTGTAGCCTTATTTTTAAATTTCTAACTTTTTTCTCGTACTATATGTATGGTCGTCAAATTACGTTTCGTTCTTCATTTCTATTTTTATTACGCATTTCTCGTACTTTTCATGGTGTTCCCAATTAAATAGACGGATGCTATAATCTATTTATAGTAAATGGAAAGCTAATAAAAATCTCTGTTAAAATAAAAAAAAAAGAACCCAACGATATCGTTCTAATAAGTGGATAGTTTGGCGACTGGCACTTATTAAAACCACGAAAAGTCGGGGTCTTGGTCTTGCTTCTTTTTTGATGTGTTCATTATAGCATGTCTTCTAAAAAAACAAAAGCCAAAACCCTTATTTTCCATACCCATTTTTACAGTTGGGAGTTAAGGAGAGGCGCAGATGAAACACCATCCTGATCTATTCGATGCACAGACCCTACATCATGACACTCGTTTGCTTTTCAAACTCAAACTCCTGCTGGGTACCGTTTGCGCATATGGCGGAGAAGTTCCTCTTTCTCAGACCGAGCTCGCTAAACGAATGGGTACCTCCACTTATCGAATCCGAATTCTTCTCCACAAGTTAGAACACGAAGGTATTATTCACTACAATAACGCTGGTACATTGTTCTTTGACCGTTATATCTTTGTACGTGATCAAGCGGAAGTTTCACAGGAAACGCTCTATGCCAAAAATTTCGCCTTCTTTACATGCGATGAGTTTTTGTCTGAGGACCGAAATGTTCAACGCTTTGTGCTTCATTATGTTGGCAAAGAGCTTATCTATATTCCAGGCAATTTCCGCTGGGGTTACATCAATGATCTTTATGGGCCAACTGGACTGCTTAATATACGTACGCCAAAAGAAGCGATCACAATTCTTAAGAAGGCTTCCAAATATCTGAAGATCAAAATACATACTGAAAACTTCCAAGTACTGAACGTTCACTCCAAATGGATTGACATGGGTGAAATCTATTCTGAAGGTGCTGAGCTGTGGGTGACCAAACAGCTTATGAAGCATCGTTTTTGCTGTGACTTTATATCCCGGAAAGCGGTTTGGCAAATAGCAAAAGTCATGGAAGACTACTATGCGAAATTTGGATATGAGTATGCAACTGAAATTTTCGACCATGCTCTTTTTAGCATTCAAAATTATAAAAGACGGTCACAGACCTTCTTTAACATGATCTACAGAGAAGATTCCTCCTATATTGTGAATGAAGAAAAGAATGAACTGAATGAGATCAGTGCTTATTTTCGGTCCATTATGGAATCAGCCGAGTTAAACTATGCGGTACAACTATCTGTGGAGCTTGTGCAGATCAAGCAGAAGAAACACATGGCGGAGACCAACCTCTCTGCCAATGATGAGATCTCCATGATGAATCAAGAACTAATCGAAGCAGCGCATAGCCAACAAGTTAAAGTGTGGGACAAACTTCGTCTCATTCATTCTTGCTGGCTTAATCGTTTCAGACAACATCCGGAATGGTTTATCCAGCATTATTACCGGATCAGAACTCTTCCAGCTCCAATTCTGGAGATCAAGATGGAAATTGAGAAGTATATGAATAGACAAAAAAATACTCAATCTCAAGCGCACATCGTCTAATTTCTATAGGGTTAGATTTATTTGTGCATCCTTATCATTCATTTCAGTCTAACTTGTGTTGCAGTGGTTCTACGAATAGTAGAATGACTGCTATTTGTTTTTTTCTACTCTACTGTTATTGCGAGCTTTTAGTTGGATTTAGTTAGATTGGCACTTTAAATAGCGGAATAGAAGCGATCTCACAACTTCCTGTGAATCCCAATTTCGCCACTAAAACTGTGGATAACGTTTTATTTCATGTGGTTTTGTAATTTAGGTAATGTTTATATTGATTTTACTCATTTGGATGTATTGATCGTTAATGGGTATTTCAATACATGTATTGTTGGTTTGGCGTTTCTTGATGTGTACCTTACCGTTATCATTTTGCATAAAAATAAGGGCTTTCCATATCTAAATTTATCCAGATACAGAAGCCCTTATGGATCAAGCCTTTTGAGACACTTTTGTTGCTTGTAAAAAGGTATTAATGAAAGGTGTTAATCTATGGTTTTAAAAAATGGTGTTGAACTAAGATATTGAACTAAGGTGTTGATGAAGGGTATTGAAAGGCATTGAAACACCTTCATCTTCAAAATATAGAAAACAACATTGAACGTAGTGAACTTCTCACGCTCCCCTAACTAGAGCAGAACCTTATTCGATATTATCCGCTGTAATACCATCCTTCAACGTACTTTCCCACCATATTGATGTATCTCCTCTGACAAGCTGTGGGATTAACTTACGGAGTGGATAAGGCTGCAAATGATGCGCAGCAAGCTCATACACAGACGCCCAATAGAATTCAATATGAGACTCGAGAGATACAGGAGATTGTAACAGATCCAGTTCAGGGACTTTCACTCTGAAAATCTGGTTCATTTCGCAATGGAGCTCCTTATTTTTCTCCCACTGATGCTCTACCGAGCCTAAATATCCATCGATGTAACATGACAGCCCCAGTTCCTCTTCGATTTCTCTTTTTAGGGTATCCGGTGCGCTTTCACCAAATTCAATGTGACCTCCTGGCAAGAACGTATTTTGATGACCAATGGCATGGGCGAGCAGAACCTGATCCTGACTGATTATAATTCCTCTTGCCAGATGATGAAATTTCGAAGTTATCACCCTCACCCCCTTATTTAATCGGTATCCAGATTTGTGGCGCATGATGAGGACCTGCATAAACCTCTAATTCGGGTGTCCCGGCATGCTCATAAGAATTAGATGGGAACCATTCGGAAACAATCTGTTTCCATAGATTCTGCAAGCTCTCAGGCAGAGGCCCCTTTACTTCAAATACACTCCATTTGGAAGCAGGGATGGTGAGGGAAGACAAACCTTCTGGTATTTCACCATGATAAGCTGTACCAATCCAGTACTCCATTTGCTTCTCCTCGATCTCGGTCTGATCCACACAGACTCCAAGTAATCCTTGAATAGCTCCATTATTCAAAGCCATTAAACGATCTTCTGTTCCGTTCGCATAGGCTTCTTCCCACATTCTAGGGATTTCCCTTAAATTCTCTCCATCTGCATAAGAGTAAGCTTGCTTGATTCCAACTAACGTAAATTCAGCCTGTTCAACAATTTTATAATCCATCGGTTCCGCTCCTTTTAAACTTACTTGAATAGCCAAGCGATTATACGACTTAACTGAGGTGCTGCTTTTTCGCACCTCACTTGGTGCAACCCCATGCTGTCTGCGAAAAGCTTTGGAGAAAGATTCAGGAGTGTCATATCCGTATTTGTACGCCAAATCAATAATTTTCTGTTCACTCTGTACAAGTTCATGTGCTGCCAGTGTTAATCGTCTCCGCCGTATATATTCGAATACGGTAACATCTGTTAATAGCGTAAACGTACGTTGAAAATAAAAAGGCGAGATATGAGCCTGTGCTGCGATCTGCTCTATCGTTACATTTTCGAGTAGATGCTCTTCAATATACTGTATAGCCTTCTGCAACGATTCAATCCAGTTCATACGGTTGACCACTCCTTGATTTCTATAATAGAGGAATACTTGTTTTGCGGCCTGTCATTATTTGCTCTGATCTGTCCGGCCCTAGTCTTTTATGGTAACTGTTAATCTGTTCAACTCATGAGGAATCAACCATAATGGATTATCTTAGCACGTTCTTCATCGGAGGACAGGATAAAAAAAGTGAATCATTTTTGACCCTCACTTGTCTATTATATATCCCAACAAGAAAGGAGCAGCGGAAGTGACCGAGCACGAACTCTTCTATTCTTACAACAAAGATGTATATCGTTCCTGCTTGTATATGCTCAAAAACATTCAGGATGCCGAGGATGTATGCCATGATGTGTTTGTAACTGTGTTTCGGCAGGACTGGAGAAATGTTACACACCTCAAGGCCTGGATTATGCGGATCGCCATGAATCATTGCCTCAACATTATTCGAAAAAACAAAGTCAAAAATGACAAACAAGACCAACTACAGAACTTACATGAACACGAGGTTCTTGCTAGAGGTTCGGTCGATGGAATAGTTATGGCTAAGTTATCCTTCGCTGAATTGGAGCAACAATTGCGCCAATTGCCTGACAAGCTGCGCAGTGTTGTGACCCTGCGGTACATTGGTGATCTATCTGTTGCGGAAATCTCGGAAATCCTCAATATACGTCAGGGGACCGTTCGATCCAGATTGCACAAGGCTCTTAAATTGATGCGAAAGAAACTGGAGTACTACGAGAAGGTTAACTTGAGAGGAGAGAACCGTTTTGAATACAGTAGAATCCAAGGTTAAGAATCACATGAAACATTCAGACCACATTGAATATCCGGATTTTGATAAGATGTTTAACAGCATACAGATGGACGAGCTTCGGGTAGCAGATCAGCTCAAGGAAAGATCACAGCGCGGTAAGACGAAAGTTGCTATTGTCCTGGGTGTATCTGTAGCGGTAATGGCCACTCCGGTATATGCAGCTTTTCAATATGATTGGAGTGATGTCCTCTCCCATAAGTCCGGAATTGAGTCAGCTCTCCAAGCGGGATATGGTCAGTCTATTGAACAAAGCGTCACAGCTCACGGAGTCACCTTAACGGTGCATAACGCTTTTGTGGATGATAACCGAACAGTCCTTCTCTATACGATTAAACCCGCCATGGAAACAGACGGAGCAGAAATCAGATATGATCAGATCGTTTTGAAAGACAGTGAAGGTACACCTATTGAAGGACACTATTATCAACAATGGAACGAAGAGCAAGGTGTGTATCAGGGATACTTTGAAACGGACTGGGTGATGTCAGAGAACCAATCCGATCTTCAATTCTCCATTACAGGTGTACGATATTTACAAGACATACAGGAGGACATTACACTCGATCCCCAAGATTCTAATACTCAGAAATTCAATATACACAAGGACGGAATCGAATCGGTAGAAGTACAATCCTTCCAGCACACCGAAGAGCAAATCATGATTCGTTCCAACGTGACTTTCACTGATACGGCGTTGAAGGAACAGACTTGGGCCAGAATCACAGCTTATGATCCAAACGGGAACATGATTAAAGAAACAGAAAGCCCTATATACGGTACTAATGGTGCAACCGGAACATACTCCAGCACACAAATATTTAACGAGCAGCAGTTCAAAGAGAGCGCAGATCATTTCACCTTCACGTATACACATGAGAAAGAGCGAACAGATGGAACCTGGAACGTCAATCTCTCCTTGTCTCAACAGCAGATGGAAACGGGGACAGTCAAGAAAGAAATGGATATTCCACTGCAGTCATTGGATGGAGAGGCTAGAATCAGTGGGTTAGTGGTGACGCCAACCCAGATTCGAGTAACTATTGATCACCAAGAAGACTACTACAGATTGCCATACCGGACTTATCAGTTGGAAGTGGGTGGCAGCATGTTGGAAGGCTACGTTTCCGTCGAAGGCACGTTAAATCCTAACCAGACCGAACTGCGATTTGAGCAGAACGATTCGTCTCTCATGGATGTAAGTTCTGTGGCCAACAAACCCATAACCTTAATCGCGAAGGACAGAGTTGATGAGCATGCTGGTGACCAGACGTCTATTCGTCTAACGAATATTTCGACTCAGCCACAAACGATAACAAGTGATTACGAAGGACTCCATATCAACTGGACTTATTATCTTAAGGATGGGAACCTGTACGTTGGGTCGTCCAGCCCTGAGCCTACATTTGGCGGGATCAACCAAACGTATTTCCTTGATGCGGGAGAAAAGCAATATTTAACGCCGTTGTATTTCAACGACTCTGATAATAAACATACGGAAGTATTCCAAGATTTTAAGGGTAAAGTAATTGATCTTTATGTATCGAACTATACGACGAAAGAGCCGGATGGAGATTTACGAATTCCACTTAATAGCACTAAATAGTAACCCAGTCTAAACCAAGATGAAATAACTATTGCGCAAAAAAAATGCCCTTGTACAAGGGCATTTTTTTTATTCCTGTACTAAGCTGGTTAATATACCAGAAAGGGAATTTCCCTTCAAGTTAAATACCTTGAAAGAAAATCCCCTTTTGTTAGAGTACAATCCATACAAGCTGACTTGAATGATACATCTACATCCATAACCCTAGAATTTAATCGCTGCCCGGATCAATTTTAATGAGTTTGCGCGGTTCCTGTTCCTTCTCACCATACCAAACCAGCACATCTGCGAACAGATCCATAATGCGAATAAAACTCTCCTTGTCGGCTGCTGAAATTTGGTCAGCATGCATAAAGATATCGTCAAAGCAAAGCTTACGGACAAATTCAGTGTACTTTGCATATACCTCGCGCCCTTTCGCCGAAGGTTTGACATAAATGTCTTTGCGGTTACCGCTTAAATGATATTTTTCGAGCAAGCCTTTTTCCGTCAGATTCTTCACATTCTTAGAAAATGTACTGCGGCTAACGCCCAAACGTGCTGCCATCTCTGACATTTTCTCCTCCTTATCCTCTGCTTCCAGAATATATTCCAGGGTCTGGATCTGAGAGGCGGAGAACATCACGTCCGTACCATAGCTTCGCTGCAGCTTATAGGTGTTCGAATATGCATTGCCGTACTTGATAATTTTCTCAATCATGGTCCGATGGTCGCCCATCCAATCTAATTTCATGAGTAATCCCTTTCATATTTAGATTCTCTTTCCTTTACTCTACTGAAATTAGATATGTTTTTCAATCCATGTAATCGCTTCTTCTATGACTTCATGTCTAGTCGGTTCATTAAATATTTCATGCATGAGATGTGCATAGATCTTCAACGTTTTGTCAGTCGAGGCAATGTCTCCGTAGAATTCACGTGAATCCTGCTCGCTCACCAGCCCATCGTTTGCTCCATGCAGAACGAGCACCGGGTCCACAAACTGCTTGGCATGTTCTTTTAACCACGCCACGCCATTCCCCAGGCTATTAAAAAGATCCACAGAAATTTGTTTTTCTACCAGTGGGTCACTTGCGTAAGCGGATACAACCTCAGGGTCACTGCATACGCCACTGCCAAGCTCATTCGGGAAATACGTCCCTGTAGGAAGATCAAGCGGCAGCTCACCAGCAACCTTCGTATTGTAACGGGTAAGTGCTCCTGATAAAACAATGCCTTTGACCTTGCCTGGATATTTCGTGCCAAATGACGCAGTTGCAAATCCGCCCATACTATGACCAATGACAAATACTGGGAGATCATTGCTCTCTTGCAAGGCGCTATCAACTACGACATTTACATCCTCGATGATTTGGTGAAAATCACTGTAGAATGTACGCTTTCCTTCAGATCTCGCATGACCACGATGGTCGAATCGATATACGTTACAACCTCGTTTGTTTAATTGCTTCGTCAACTCATCATAACGCCCGGCATGCTCGCACAGCCCATGAACAATGACCACGGCTGCCTTCGCATCTTCGGCTGTATCCTTGCTGAAATATAGCTGTGTTCCGTCAAATGATTTAATCGTTGTCTCACTGTGGTTCATATTCATCCCATCCTTTTCATGGTGCTAAAGCATCCAGAAGATCACATCATTGAGCTTTGAGCACATTTAGTTAGCATTACCATGTCCACTAATCCAATAATATTTAGTTTTCTATGAAGACTATATTGTTTCTTACAGAAACAATATAACATCAGTTTTGCGCTATTGTCCATCAAATTTTTAAGCGTTTACATAAAATCGGAAAGGGAATTAATGCACTGAGCGGTGCTAATATCAATGTAGCTTCGCCCTCGTTTCAATCAACGCCCTTCAAGTCGAGTTCATAATGCGATTATTTTTTGGAGTAAGACAATATGAGCGTTTTGGCAACAGACACGGGAAAAGAGATCCATAAAAAGCAAAAAACCTCTTGGATACCAAGAGGTTTTCGAGTATGGAGCCTAGGGGGATCGAACCCCTGACCTCATCGCTGCCAGCGATGCGCTCTCCCAGCTGAGCTAAGGCCCCACATTAAATATGTACTTGTCCGCTTCAGCGATGTTCCACAGGCGACTCCTATATCATATAAAATGCAGCTTTAGCTGTCAATAACTTTTTCAGAAGGCAAAGTGTTTGGAGAAGAACAACCTCTGTACAGACAAGAACACTCATAATTACAAGCCCAGACTGCTCTTCTCCCTTAATCCACTTCTTTAATCGTCGAGATCCTCTTTGGACAACAACGATTTCAGTTCTTTCATGAACATATTGATGTCTTTGAATTGGCGATACACGGAAGCGAACCGCACATAGGCAACTTCATCAACCGGGAACAACTGCTCCATCAACAGCTCGCCAATTTGGCGGCTTTCCACTTCAGCTTCAGCAGTGTTACGCAGTGACTTCTCCACCTCGGAAACCATCATCTCCAGCGTCTCTACAGAGACAGGACGTTTCTCACAAGCCCGAATAAGGCCACGGAGAATTTTGTCGCGACTAAACTCTTCACGGCTGCCATCTTTCTTGATCACGATCAGCGGTGTCTCTTCGACCATTTCAAACGTCGTAAAACGGCGACTGCACTGCTCGCACTCACGACGACGGCGGATGGATTTTGATTCATTAGCAGGCCTAGAATCCAGCACTTTTGTACCCAGATAGGCGCAATAAGGACATTTCAACTCAGATCACTTCCCATGTTTTTCTTTTACCATAAATTCCCTGTCACTTCTAGTTATGAAAATCGCATTGAAGACACATAATACTTTTACCAACCGCGAGGAGGTGAACAGCAATGGCACAAAACAGCAACGGTAACTCCAACAACTTGGTAGTAACTCGCGCTTCCGCAGCACTGGAGCAATTGAAATATGAAGTTGCTCAAGAACTCGGAATCAGCATCCCACAAGACGGATACCAAGGTAACATGACTTCTTACGAGAACGGTTCGATCGGTGGATACATCACGAAACGTCTGGTAACAATTGCAGAACAGCAATTGGCAGGTCAATACCAATAATATCTGCATTGTAATACGTTAGACAGAGGAGCATGGAGCGGCCGGTGAATAACCGGCCTGCTCTGTGCTTCTACTATTAAATAAGACATACGATATCAAAATTCAATTCAAACCGATTGTACTCCAGACAACTGCATAATCCAAGCAATTAGCGATTAGAACGTATTATAGATCTTTACATACTGATTATAATAATAAATGACTCGTTGTACATAGTGCCGGGTTTCTCCAAAAGGAATATCTTTGACTGTCTCGAATGAGCCGTCCCAAACACCATCTCTGATCCATCCACTTACTTTGCCTGGTCCGGCATTGTAAGCGGCAATCATGGCCGTTTCATTGCCGTCAAACTGTTCTGAGAGGTTACGCAGGTACCATGTCCCAAGCTGAATGTTCCTGCCCGGTTCATGTTTCAGCTCCTCTAACGAGGTCCCGGGAATTTTGGCCTGCTCCATGATCCAGTTGGCCGTATCCGGCATCAGCTGCATCAGCCCGATGGCACCTCTTCTGGATTCCTTGCTTGTCTTGAAATTGGTTTCCACCTTGATGATGGAAGCGATAAGGAAAGGGTCTACCTCATAGCTCTGAGACTGCGCACGAATCTCTTCCTTGTAATGAATCGGATAAAACCACGCCATCCAGTTTGTATTCAGGAACAGCACCAATACAAATGAAACAAACATCAACAGCAGTACCCGTTTCTTACGCAGTAACTTCATATCAGACCCTTATGCTGCAAAAATGAAATAACCTGCTGCTCCGTCTCCGACCATAAGCCGCTGTTGTCAATGACCACGTCAGCACGCTGCTTCTTATGTTCAATATCCATCTGCGCATTAATACGGGCGTCAGCCTGTTCCTCTGTCATGCCATCCCGACTCATCAGCCGCTCCCGCTGCACGGATCTTGGGACGTAAACAACGACAACCTCATCAAATCCATTTTCCAGACCGGATTCAAACAATAAAGGAATATCCGATACCACAAGCTTGTCCGGATAGGCTTCTTCATATGCAGCAGCACGCTCCCGCATCTCCTGGCGAATAGCCGGATGTGTGATTGCCTCGAGCGCTTTACGCTCCTCGGGATTTTGAAACACAATGCTGCCCAGCTTTTTACGGTCCAGTGTTCCGTCTTCATTTAATATGGCTTGTCCAAACCGCTGAACAGCGGCAGCCAAAACAGGATGCCCGGGCATCATGACCTCCCGGGCAATCACGTCTGCATCAATCAGCAGCGCTCCCTTACTGGCAAGAAGGGCGGAAACACTGCTCTTTCCCGTTGCGATCCCGCCGGTTAAGCCAATATTCATCGTTTCACCTCATAACAGCTTCATTATTCCCATAATCATCAGTAACAACGCAGGAAGTACGGACAGTCTTCTCATCCAGCGCAGAGCTGAAAAGCGCAATCCAACTTTCATGCCTATTAACAGAAATGCGCCACTGAACAGCGCGATGACAAGTGCAGTCCACAATGTGGGGAAACCGAGCAAAGCAGCTCCGAGCCCTGCACCGAAGGCATCCAGTGACAGCGCGATTCCAAGCCACATCGCTTCCTGAGCAGATATGCTTCCCGAATTGTCCATATCTGCTTTGGAAGGACTGCGTAATATTTGAATGACAACTCCTAATTTCCGCAGTTCCAGTGTAAATACCATGCGTTCCAGCGATCCGCCGGATACAGATGGTTCAAGATCAAGTGCCAGCACTTGATTTCTGCCTTTGACCGGCGCTGCATGGATTGCTTGCTCTTCATCTCCGACTGCTTCCGTTCCCTCTTCCGATTCGAGGCGATCCTTCCCCTGCTTACGGATCAACTGAATTAATGACCACGCACCGATGGCAATCAGAATAACCGCACCAACGAACGAAGCCACATCAGGAGATACCACATGGGATAGCAGAACTCCCACCTGCATGGACAACGCAATGACCAACCCCGAACAAATGGAGATGACAGCAATGGATAACAGCGGGATCTTCGTCCTGCGCAGCCCGTATGTAATCCCGACACCAAAACCATCTAAACTAAGCGCCAAAGCAAGCGCCAGCAATGAAATAAAATGATGCAGCACCCTGGATTCCTCCCCTGTGCGGGAACTCGTTTCCACCTACCGTTACAGGTAGGTATTCGCCCGCTTATTTCTGCCATATCAGTATATGGAGGGAGTAATCCATGGGTGCTACGTTTTAATCATTTCGTTCATTCCGGTACAAATTCAAACCGTTAGCGTGTAAACGACAATTTCAATTTGTATCTTCTTTGGGTCACTTTAATGGTTGGCACTTCGGACAGTAATGCGTCCCGCGACCGCCAACAACGCTTTTCTCAATCAATGTACCACAAGTTGTACAAGGCTCGGATTTGCGACCATAGATTTTCAGTTGATGCTGAAACATGCCCATCTCACCTTGTCCATTAACATACGATTTGATGGAGGATCCGCCTGCATTCACGGCATCCTGCAGCGTAGCTACAATAGCCTCGTGCAGCACCGTCAATTGTGCTTCAGTCAGCGTCTTGGCAATGGTTTCGGGGTGAATACCAGCGCGAAAAAGGGCTTCGTCCACATAAATATTCCCGATGCCAACGACATATGCCTGATTTAACAACACAGCCTTGATTTTGGTTGTCCGTTTACCAACAGCTTCACGAAATGCAGTCACGGTAAATGCCGGATCCAGCGGCTCAAGGCCGAGCTTCAACAAAGGTTTGGATACGAGCTCTTCGCCTGCTGCAAACAAATGCATGGTTCCAAACTGTCGTACGTCCTTGTATCTCAATTCCGTGCCATCTGTGAAGTGAAAGATAACATGGGTATGCTTCTCTACTTCTTCGTGCTGCTCGTATACGCCGTATCGACCTTCCATCCGCAGATGGGAGACCAGTACCAGCCCGTCCAACAAAATCCGTAAAAACTTCCCTCTGCGCTCCACTCCGATGATGGTGTGGCCTGCGAGTTCCAGTGCAAATGCTTCTATATCGTCCGGCCGCTGAATGATGCGCGGCAAGTTAACGGTTACGCGTTCAATGGTCTTACCTACAACAAGCTGATTCAATGTTCTTCTGACTGTTTCGACTTCCGGTAATTCCGGCATGATGTTCTCACCTCCCCTATATTATAACGGAAGTTGAGCTTCAGCGGGACCCCTTCTTCTGTCGAATCCTTGTGAGGAAATGTTTGTAAATAAACGGAAATACATGCCGGTTGGTTATTTGGCTTCGTACCAGTTTTCCCCGAAACTTACTTCTGCTTTAAGCGGTACCGAGAGCTCCAATGCTTTTTCCATAACGGATGGCACCAGCTCCTTCATCAGCTCCAGCTCATCCGCAGGTACTTCAAATACAAGTTCGTCATGTACCTGAAGCAGCATACGACTCTTCAATTGGCGTTCCCGTAGCGCTTCATCCATCTGTACCATGGCCAGCTTGATGATATCTGCCGCTGTTCCCTGAATAGGTGTATTCATCGCCGTACGTTCTGCGAAGGAACGCAGATTGAAGTTGCTGGCATTAATCTCTGGCAGGTAGCGACGTCGTTCCAACAGCGTTTTAACGTAGCCATCCTGGCGAGCTTCCTTCACAATGTCATCCATATATCGGCGCACACCCTGGAAGACTTCAAAATACTGATCGATGAACTGTGCTGCCTCTTTACGCGTAATATGCAGATTCTGAGACAATCCATAATCACTTATTCCATACACGATACCAAAGTTAACTGCTTTGGCGGAACGACGCATATCCCCATCCACATCTTCAGGCTTCACACCAAATACATCCGAAGCAGTCTTGGTATGAATATCCATATCATTGACAAACGCTTCCTTCAAGCGCTCATCATCCGAAATATGGGCCAGTACACGCAGTTCAATCTGGGAATAGTCTGCTGCCAGAATGGACCATCCTGGCTCGGAAGGAACAAATACCTTCCGGATTTTGCGACCTTCTTCCATCCGAATCGGAATGTTCTGCAAGTTAGGGAATTGACTGCTAAGTCGTCCCGTTGCAGCAATGGTCTGACGATAATACGTATGCACCTTGCCATCCCGATCAGAAATCTCTTTAAGCAAGCCCTCCACATAAGTGGATTGCAGTTTGGCAAGCTGACGATATTGCAGAATATGCTTGACCACATCATTATAAGGAGCCAATTTCTCCAAGACTTCCGCATCTGTGGAATAGCCTGTTTTTGTTTTTTTCACCACTGGCAAACCCAGTCTATCAAACAAAATCTCACCCAGCTGCTTCGGTGAATTCAGATTGAATTCTGTACCGGATAGTCGGTAAATCTCCGCCATCAGCCTGCTGATCTGTTCCTCGAACTCACGTCCCAAGGCCTGCAGATCTGCTGTATTCGCTTTAATCCCCTGTTTCTCCATGTCTGCCAGAATGCGTGATAACGGCATCTCCAATTCGTGAAAGAGCGCGTTCATCTCATCATTCTCAAGTGCCTGCTCCTGAAGAGGAATAATGGCAGCCACGGCAGCAGCCTTCCGGCACAGGAAATCGCCCAGGATTTCTACATCAGGCACCTTGTATCTTGCACCCTTCCCCATAACCGTGTCGTCTTCAGCCAGGGAAGGCAAGCCATACTTCGAAGTTAAGCCGCTAATGGTCTGATTGGATTCCGTCGGGTCAAGCAAGTAGGCAGCAAGCTGCACATCGAAGGATGCTCCGGCGAATTCAAGACCATGCGCGTGCAGAGCTAGATCGACGCGGTGCAGATCATAACCACGTTTGGGCTTGTCCGGATTACCAAGCCATTCACGAACCGGGACCGCTGCTTCAGAATGTAACACCTCGGGTGAAAGGAAGACATACGTCTCACCTGATCCAATCGCTACCCCAATCAATTTCGCTTGATGTGGATTATCACCATGGGTCTCCACGTGGAGAACATCAATGGATTCCAGGGAGCCAAACAGCTCACCAATCGTTTCTTCTGTAGCAATCGTGGATTCCACTTCGGCAGCTGGTACCGCTTCAGCTGCAGAGCCTGCACTCCCACTGAATGACAAGCGTTCGAGCAAGGATTTGAATTCAAGCTTGGCCAGTGCTGGCCCTGCCTGTTCTTCTTTTAACCCGGCGAACTGCATGTCATCCCAGGTTTGTTCCAGCGGCACTTCGCGGTGAATGGTCGCCAGCTCTTTGCTCATCCGGGCATCTTCGGCATGTGTCTCAATCTTTTCTTTCATTTTACCTTTCAATTCACCTGTGCCGTTCAACACTTCCTCGACAGAACCGAATTGATGCAGAAGTTTCAAGGCAGTCTTCTCTCCGACTCCGGGAATACCCGGAATATTATCAGAGGCATCGCCCATCAGGCCTTTGAGATCGATAATTTGGAGTGGCGTCAGACCATACCGTTCCTTAATTTGAGCAGGGTCATACAGTTCGATATCCGTTACCCCTTTGCGCGTGAGACCGATATGTACATGTTCGGAGGCAAGCTGCAGCATATCCTTGTCACCCGATACAACCAATACCTGTCTTCCAGCCTCGTCTGCGCGTTTGGTTAACGTTCCGATGATATCGTCCGCTTCAAACCCGGCCAGCTCAAACTGGGCAATACCCAATCCTTGCAGCAATTCTTTGAGTAATGGAAACTGTTCCGACAGCTCGGGTGGTGTTTTTTCACGGCCACCTTTATACTCCTGGTAACCTTCGTGACGGAAAGTGACTTTGCCAGCATCAAATGCCACCATGACATGGGTTGGCTTATGCTCTTCCAGCAATCGGAGCAGCATGGTGGTGAAGCCATACACCGCATTGGTATGCAATCCTTTCGAATTCGTCAGAGGAGGCATTGCAAAAAACGCCCGGTAAATAATGCTATTTCCATCTATGAGAATAAACTTTTCCATTCCAGCACCTCACGTATCGTATGGTCAAACCCTCAAGTACATCTACTCTCATGATAACATACACACCTGTTACAACAAAAAAGATTGGGCATCTTTTTACACATTCCATCCAGCAAAAAAAGAACTCTCTCCACAGACAGCCTGTCGTTTGCAGGCTGCCGGGAAAAAGTCCCTTGTTTTTGCAGCAAATCGTCCCCAATTCCACTGATTTGCCGTTACTGATTATTGGTTCAAATCCGGACGCTTACCTGTTACCAGATAAACCGTGCTCTCCCCAATGTTGGTTGCATGATCGCCTATGCGTTCAATATAGCGTCCTACCAACATGAGCAGCATGGCCTGAGAGGCCTGAGTTGGATGAGAGGTCATGAAACTGTATAGATCTCCAATCATATGACTGTACAGCTGGTCCACCTGATCATCCGTTTGTGCCATTTTGTAAGCCAGATCCGTATTTTCCTTCAGGAACGACTCGATGGATTCATCAATCATCTCTTTGACGATTTCCGCCATACGCGGGATATCCACAAGTGGCTTAATCAGCTCCTGGCCTTCCATACGAAGCGTCACTTTGGCAACGTCCAAGGCGAGATCGCCCATACGCTCGAGATCACTTGAGATTTTGAACGCCACAATAATACGGCGCAAATCCTTCGCGACTGGCTGCTGGGTAATAATGAGCTTGGAGCCCAGTTCCATGATTTTGTCTTCAAGCGCATTCAGATTCGCATCATTCTTGATGATGACCTGAGCTTTCTCAGCATCCAATGTCCGTAAACTCTCAATGGCACCATCCAATGCCGTTCCTACATGCTCACCCATTTGCCGAAGCAAAATGCGAAGCTCTTCAAGCTCCTGATCAAATTCTTTCCTGCGAATCATAGGTTTCCATGTCCCCCTTGTCCATCATCTCCGGATACGCCGGGTTCGTTCGAATTCAGCTTGCTTAACCGAACCGTCCGGATATATAATCCTCGGTTCGGGAATCCTGGGGCGTGGAGAACAGCGTTTCTGTATCAGCGGCCTCCACAACTTCACCATTCAGGAAAAATACTGTCTTACCCGATACGCGGGCAGCCTGATGCATGTTGTGGGTTACCATGACGATGGTGTACTTGTTGTGCAGTTCCTTGACCAGTTCCTCGATCTTTAATGTCGAGATGGGGTCCAGGGCCGAAGTGGCTTCATCCATTAGCAGTACATCAGGCTGTACCGCGAGGGCTCGTGCAATACAGAGTCGCTGCTGTTGACCGCCGGACAGACTAAGCGCCGATTTTTTGAGTACATCCTTGACCTCATCCCACAATGCAGCGTGCACAAGACTTTGCTCAACCAACTGGTCCAGCTCCGCCTTCTGGGTAACACCGTGCAAACGGGGGCCGTATGCGACATTATCATAGATTGATTTTGGAAAAGGATTGGGCTGCTGAAACACCATGCCTACTCGTTTGCGCAGCGTTTCAACTTCGATTTCATTACTGTAGATATCCGATCCATCGAGCAGAACTTGTCCCTCGACACGTACTCCCGGAATCATGTCATTCATCCGGTTTAATGTACGGAGCAACGTGGATTTACCACAACCTGACGGTCCAATGAATGCAGTTACGGTTCGTTCCGGCAGGTCCATTGATATATTTTTAAGCGCATGATGCGTATCATAGTACAAATTAAGTCCTTCAATGTGAATGAGTTCCTTCATGGATGTTCACTTCTCCTTCGCTGGAGGGACAAACCAAGCTCCCTTTACGTTGAGGCCGAGGCCAGATCAATAATCTTCAACATCTCGGTCATCCTTAATATCCTACCTTCTTATTGTAAAAAGAGTATCACTTTCATGTTAACGGAATGTAAAAAGACATCCTTCAACAAGCCATGACCTTCCCATTCCGATCACAGATGGTAAATGATGTCTATCTTTGTTTACAATTCTCCCCCAGAAATCATAGAATCCAGTTTTTTTCGTATATAATCTGCCACTTCTCCAGTCTGCTTGCCTTCCTCTGCGATGTTGGCAGCAATATGCAGCATACCTTCCACGGCGGAGTTTAAACGGTTGAAAGCTGCACTTCCTTCAGTAACATGTACGGAGCTGTCGTCAATTTCAGCAGCACTGGCGCGAACCAGTTCAACGGTTTGTCTGGTTAATTCACCGATCCCTTCGAGTAATGAGGACATATCTCCCGCAACCTCACGAGTTTGTTTGGCTAAGGCCCGAATCTCGCTGGCAACAACCTGGAAGCCTCGCCCATACTCGCCAGCGTGAGCTGCCTCGATGGAAGCATTCATCGCAAGCAACGCACTCTGATCGGCCAGAGAACGAATGGAACGTGCCATGCCCGCTCCGGTTTCTATTGAGGTCAGCATATCATTCGCATGCTTGCGCTGTCCTCCCATGTGCTGATGTACGCGGTTATACGAAGCCTCAACCTGCATAAGACTGCTTGCGCCCTGTTCAGACAATTGAATAATTTGTTTCGCATCTTCTCCCGCCTTTCCAGCGGATTGAACCAGTTTCGTAATCGACTCATGAATCCGGGATATTTCTTTCTGGCTCTCGGTAATGGTGTGAACGCGCTCTTCTCCAGCCTCGTGCTGCATCCTTCTGGAAAGGGACATGAGATCCCGCATGGTTAATACGCCAAGCAGCCTGTTCTCCTCCGTTACAATGATGCAATCATAGAAATGCTCCTCACTTCGTGACAAGGCTACATCAATCACTTCTGGCGCATCAGCTAGTACATCCACGACTACCGGAGATGAATTAGCAACATGCGATATGGACTTGCGATAAAACAAATCCGCGGCGAAACGTCCATTCAGTATTCGATACAAGGTTTCCCGCATCAATAACCCCAGCGGGCGATTCTGATCGTCACCCAATACAACACATGGATATTTCTGTTCCTGACTCAGTATGCTAGCAGCCTCTCCACAAGTGGTATGCACCCCCACCATGGGAACCTGACGGCAGTATTCTCGGATGGGCACCTGGTTGTTAAGGGTTAATTCTGTAAGATCATCCTGAGTTAAACGAATCGAGTCATCCTCATGCTTATATGCATCTTCTACGGATAGATCAGGCTTCTCTTCGAGCAACGTGGGCATAAATGCGCAATCTCCTTTACGTATGAGCTCCGTCCTGAGATGGGTTATGTAGGTCCTAAGAATCACTCGGACAAGTTCATGCTACTCCCTCGATGTAAAGGAAAATAAAGGTTTATGTAAATCAGACGTAAAATAAAACTCCCCGATCATTACGAACTCGAATGATGGGGAGTTTTTCTTTTTACAACCAGTTTATAACCTACACCTCGAATGGAATCAATGTGTACGGATTCCGGGTCCAGCTCTAGCTTTTTACGCAATGAACTTACATGAACGTCTACGGTGCGCTGGCCTCCAATATAATCGAAGCCCCAGACCGCATTCATCAGGTCATCACGTGTAAGAACAACGCCTGGCTTCTTGGCTAAGTAGAGCAGAACTTCAAATTCTTTGGGACGCAGACTTATGGATTGTCCACCCAGCGTCACTTCATACTTCAGTGGATAGATCTCAAGTTCGCCCAGTACAATTCGTGAACCATCCTTGTCCTCTGGCTGCGGCAGGTCATCACCATTGGAATATCTTCTTAATACGGCGTCCACCCTGGCCAGCAGTTCCGACACGCCAAAGGGCTTTGTAATATAGTCGTCAGCTCCGGATTTCAGACCCTGTACCACCTCGGCTTCACCGTTCTTCGCCGTAAGGATGATGACGGGTGTAGTTACACCCTGAACTCTTAATTTGTTCAGAATATCCAGACCGTTCATTCCGGGCAGCATCAGATCCAGCAGAATCAAATCAAAGTCCTGCGAAACTGCACGGTCATATCCTGAAGATCCATGATCCTCAGCCGTAACGTCATAACCTTCCTGTGTAAGGTTGTACGTAAGCAATCTCGATAATGTAGGTTCATCTTCAATAACTAGCAAACGCTGTGCCATGATACCCCTTCTCTCCTTATAGGTTGTCTGTTGCCACAACACTTTTTATATCATAGCACTTATTTGTTAACGCTGTGTAAAGCAATTCATTCGATTTTACAAATCACTTCTTCAGGCCTAGATTTCTTCATCCTGTATCAGGGGAAGGATGACCTTGAACGTTGTACCCATGCCAAGTTCACTCTCAACCGATAACTTGCCGTGGTGCAGCTCAACCAGATGTTTCACAATGGATAACCCAAGCCCCGTACCACCAGAGTTGCGTGATCTTCCTTTGTCTACCCGGTAGAAACGTTCAAAAATTCTCGGCAGGTCCTTCTTCGGAATACCAATCCCGGTGTCCGATACTGCAAATACCACCTGTTCCTCGGTTTCACCATGTTCGACCGTCACCTGTAATTTAACACGTCCCCCTTCAGGAGTGTAGTTAATCCCGTTCGAGAGCAGGTTAATGAAAATCTGTTTCATTTTATCCTCGTCGGCCTCGATATACAGTTCCTCTGGCACAAACATCTGCAGACGAATCTGCTTCTTCTCTGCCACTTTGGATAGTGTACCCAGAACCATCTCGAAGAACGAATGCACATGTACAGGAGAACATTGCAGCGGTGCCCGCTTGGATTCGATCTTGGATAACTCCAGAATATCCCCGATTAACCGGTTTAATCGATCGCCTTCGTCATAGATGATCTGCAAGAATGACCGTTCCGTCTCTTTGTCCTGCACTCCCCCGCTGAGCAGCGTCTCCGCAAACCCTTTGACCGCGGCCACAGGAGTCTTCAATTCATGGGAAACATTCGCTACGAACTCACTGCGCATCGACTCCAGTCTGCGTATCGCCGTAACATCCTGCAATAGGAACAGCATCCCGCGGTATCCGCCATCATCTTCAGTCATCGGAACACCGTCAATACGAATCAGACGTTCCTCGGGGTTAAAAATACTTACCTCCTCATGCATCCGTTCCTGAACAGCTACACTTTCTTCAATCGTCCGCGTCAATTCATAATGTTTCTTTAATTCGATATAGGGTTTACCTGTCACGCGTTCCGATTGAATACCCAGCATACGCTCTGCTTCCCGGTTTACCAGTGCTATGGATTGGGACGCATCAATCATGACAATGCCGCCTGCCATGTTGGCCAGGACACTCTGAAGTAGTGCCTCATTATCACGAATCGTTTTGAGCTGTGTCTGTAGACTGTCAGCCATTCCGTTAATTGCCAGTCCAAGCTGTCCAATTTCGTCTCTGCGTGTGACCTTTACCCTTGCATCGTACTCCAGTTTGGTAATCTGGTGAGCTACCTTCGTGATGTGTTCGATCGGTGAGGTTAATCCCCGAGCAACCCGGTAACTAACCAGAGCCACAATCAGGAACAACAGCCCCAAGGCTACAAACATGATTAACCAGCCACGTTGTAACCCCTGGTCCACAGCAGCCAAACTCATGGATAATCGGATGTAACCATCGAATTCTCCGCCTGGCACTTCTACCATGTCACTTTGATCCGAGTTCACGGGCAGAGCGACATATAACATATCTTCTCCCAGTGTCTCACTGAAACGGATGGACTGGCCATAACCATCACCAACTGCACCCTTGATTTCTTCCCGGTCCAGGTGATTATCCATTGTAGCAGGATCACTCTCTGAATCTCCAATGACCGTTCCATCCCGATTAATAAACGTTACCCTGGAATCGGTGAGCTTCTCCAGCTCGCCTGCCCGATCCGAATAGTACTTTCTTGTTTCTGCCGAGGTTGGATCGGTCGCATCATGGAAAGGAAATGTTGCCTTGAGCAAATTGATTTCACGCACCATCGTTTGTTCCAGAGCCGTGGTGTGTGTTGTTTTAAATACTCTGCCCATCGTATATCCAGCCACAATGACGGATACACCAATCAATATCATCATGATGATGGAAAGGCGAACTCGAAACGGTCTCATTAATCTCTTCCTTTTTTAGTTAATCTCAATTATAGGTCAGTTCACTCTATCCGATCGCCACGTGTACCTGGCAGTGAAACCACCAGGAACTCTACTTCATTTGCACTTGTATTTTGCATCTGATGAGGCACACCTGGTGGAATCTCCAGTCCTTCATGTGGCTCAAGTGTATACTCCACGCCATCAAGCTCCATACACGCCACTCCGCTCAGGATAAAAAAGAATTGGCGGCTTACGTTATGGTAATGTCGTATTTCAGCTGTTCCTGCAGGCATGCGTTCATGAATAATACTTAAACCCTCGTTCTGCACGAGATGCCATCCATCACATTGTGCACCCCATATGTAATGTGCTGCGTTTTGTTTGCTAATCTTCATGTTGTATCCTCCCGATAGGTATGTTCCGTCTATCATATCACAGTTGCCTAAGGGACAAATTGGTTTCTAATTGAAACAGATACGACATGAAGTACTTTTGCTGTACGAGGTCCAGGAGAACATGTATCAAGAATATCATGTAACTATCATTTCTGATCCTGACTTTTGTAAACATAGCACAGAAATTTGGGAACATTGTCAAAAAAACATAAAGACGTACCGCCAGCATTGGCTGAACGATACGTCTTTAGATATGTGTGTTGAAAGTATTAACTCGAACCGAGCATCATTTTATCCGTTAACGACTTCGCCACCGTTGATGTGAATGACTTGTCCACTCACATAGGATGAATCATCCGAAGCGAGATATACATATGCAGGAGCCAGCTCATCCGGTTGTCCAGGACGTTTCATCGGCTGCGTAGCGCCGAACTCGCTCACCTTTTTCTCATCAAATGTCGATGGAATCAGTGGTGTCCAGATTGGGCCTGGAGCTACGGCATTTACACGAATGCCTTTTTCAACAACATTCATGGACAGGGAACGCGTGAACGACGTGATCGCTCCTTTGGTGGACGAATAGTCGAGCAGAGTTGGACTACCTCGATAGGCTGTGATGGACGTCGTGTTGATGATTGTGCTGCCTTGCTTCAGATGTGGCATGGCTGCCTGCGTGATATAAAACATCCCGAAGATGTTGGTGCGGAACGTCCGCTCCAGCTGCTCAGGCGTAATATCCTCCAGCTGCTGCTGTGGGTGCTGCTCGGCTGCATTGTTAACCACAATATCCAGCTTGCCTAACTGCTCCACCGTCTGTTGAACAGCTTTCTTGGCAAATGAATCATCACCAATGTCTCCGGCAATCAGGATACACTTGCGTCCTTCCTGTTCCACTTGACGTTTGGTTTCTTCTGCATCCTGGTGCTCGCTCAGGTATACAATGGCTACATCCGCGCCCTCTTTGGCATACGTAACGGCAACTGCACGCCCGATTCCACTGTCACCTCCGGTAATAAGGGCAACTTTGTCCAATAATTTGTCAGCCGCCTTATACTGCGGTTTTTCGAACTCCGGCTTAGGGTGCATCTCCGATTCAATTCCGGGACGCTGGTCCTGATGTTGTGCTGGCATCGTTTTTTGCGATTGTGTATTGGTTGACATTTCACATTCTCCTCTCAAAATGAATGGCTGTAAACTTCTCATTCTGTAGGATGGCATGAACAGTACAGATTATTCCTTCTGCAGCTGACATCATCCAAAACTCACTACGGCTGTCTCGATACTTACTTACCACTCTCTTTTGGAGGTCAAACAGAAAATAGGATGAATTATACATTGCACCAAATTTCGATTATTCTTCAAAAATGACCTGTTTCATGACATAAATTGTATTCCTATGCTGCTTGGGCTGATGTACAATGTACAGTATACAAATGTGATTTTAGTACCTTATACCCGGTATATATCCTGCGTTCGATCAAGCATCTCAAATAACAGATTCTCAATCTGACATGGAGCCAATCAATGGAATCGCACATTAACGCTTATATATCCCTTGTAACCACTTCAGCCGTCCTGAATGTTTTTTTGTGTGTATACACCTATTTTAGAAGAGCAGAAATTTCAAGAGCCAACGTATTTATGCTCTATACGGCTGCCTTATCCGTTTATACCTTTGGTTATGCCATTGAGCTCGCCAGCAATACACTGGAACAAATGAAATTCTGGACGGTAGTGGAGTACATCGGCATGCCTTTCTCCGCCTCCCTCGGCTTGATCCTGATGATCCAGTACACGGGCAAGTCACTATCGAAAAAGGCAACTGCAGCGCTGTTCGTCATTCCGACGATTACGCTCTTCATGGTTGCAACCAATGACTACCACCATTTATTCTACAAAAAAGTATGGCTTCGAACAGATAGTTCTGTTCCTTTGATGGATATTGCCGCTGGCCAATGGTATGTTGTTCACGGAGCATTTACGTTTTCATGTCTATTATGTGCATGTCTAATCCTCATTGCGCAATGGAAACACACCAAGAAAATGTATCGCCGCCAGCTGCTTACATTGATTACATCCCAACTGATACCGATGACGGGTGCCTTTCTTTATTTAATGGGACTGACGCCAGGAGGAATGGATCCTGTGCCGGTACTCATGTGTGTCACTTCATCCATGTACATCTGGGCAATCCTGTCTTCTCGTCTGTTGACCATCGTTCCTATAGCCAAAGACAGTATCTTTGAGAGCATGCGCGAGGGCGTTATTGTTCTGGATGGTTCGAATCGTCTGGTCGATTACAACAAAGCGCTGCGCGATATGCTTCCTGAACTGGAGACAAGCATGGTTGGACAGCCGCTGAATGATATCTGGCTTTCACTGGCCGGTGAGACTTTTCCAGTGGAATACGGAAGAGAAGGCCTGCAGACGGATCTCTATTGGCAGTTACATGGGCAGACGGTCTGTTATCAGGTCAGAACATCTTATGTGTATAACAAAAACGGAGAGACCGTTGGAAGCCTGATCATGCTGATCGATATTACGGAGCAGCGGTTTCTGCAAGAACAATTGAAGCAGCTCGCTTATTTCGACGGTTTGACCAAAATATACAATCGAACGCAGTTCCTGCATAAAGGCCGTGAAATACTGAATGAGGCACAGCTTAGCCATCAGCCTGCAACTTTTATTCTATTTGATATCGATCATTTCAAACGGATCAACGACACTTATGGACACGAAGTTGGGGATCAGGCCCTTGTTCATGTCGTCTCGGTATGTAATCGTTATTTGAACTCTGAAATGGTGTTCGCCCGGTATGGCGGAGAGGAATTTGTCATTGCCCTGCCGAATGCAGCTCTTCAGGATGGAAAGCAGCTAGCCGAGCAGTTACGTGTCGCTTTGCTGAATGACCCTCTTCATGTGGAGGGAAGTCTTGTTCCCATTACTTCAAGCTTTGGGGTTGCACAGTATAGCAGTGAAACGGATTCACTTGAATCCTTGCTTCGGGATGCTGATAGTGCATTATATGAGTCCAAACGAAATGGGCGCAATGCTGTATTTGCTCATTCAGTCAGCCTTGCCTAATCCAATATGTTAAGCAAATAAAAATAGACAGCCCCATGGGTTGTCTATTTTTGATACTAACATGATTACCCTGCCTGCTTGTCTACCCGCATTTTATGCAAGCGTTTTAGATTCTGGTTAACAGGCTGTATCGAGCAATATCTTGCAGATAACTAGTTAGATTATCGTGCGATCAACCATAAGATAAACCATAATGAGCAAGAGGACAGCCAGTATTGTACTGAATGTACGAATCTTGCCCTGCTCCGGGCTCACATCACGGTTGCTTTTCACACCTTCTGCTGCGAGACGCAGCGGTTTACCCATAATACCGCCAATGGCAGCAATGGCGAGCAATAAAACAACAACGACACCCATCCACAGGTGGGAATACTCACCCTTGGTCATCAGATATCCGCCTGTGAGAAGCTGGATAACCAATCCATACTGGGCGATGCGGTTCAAGGAACGAACCGATGTGAATGCGCCTTCCTGTGCCGCAGCATTCAGCGTGCGGATCTTACCAACAACGAACGGCAAGATCAGATAGAACCCCATGGATAGCGCTCCAATGATATGGAGCAAATACATAATCATTGTCAAAATTTCCATCCTCCTCATTATTTTCAGTGTGCTATACATCACATCCCATTATACTGGGGAACTTATCCAAAGAAAAGAAAACCTCCGGGTTTCCGGAGGTTTTCTCACTTTTC
This sequence comes from Paenibacillus sp. PvP094, assembly GCF_040546835.1. NCBI lineage: Bacteria > Bacillati > Bacillota > Bacilli > Caryophanales > Paenibacillaceae > Paenibacillus > Paenibacillus sp. PvP094. The sequence continues at coordinate 6,619,142 of NZ_JBEPOM010000001.1, forward strand.
ATGTTCAAGAAGTTTTCAAACTTATATGGTCACGACTGAAATGACGTTTCGAACAGAATCCGCAGATTTGTCGAGTCCCGCCTTTTCTTCAGGTGTGAGCTCGAGTTCAAATACTTTCTCAATCCCGTTACCACCCAGAATGGTTGGCACACCGAGGAATAAGTCGTTATAACCATACTCGCCTTCCAAGTAAGCAATCACTGGGATGATCCGTTTTTTGTCCTTCAAAATGGCTTCGGTCATCTGAACCAGTGAAGCGGCTGGGGCATAATAGGCACTTCCGTTACCCAGCAGATTGACAATTTCGCCGCCGCCAACACGTGTGCGCTGTACGATGGATTCAATGCGATCTGCCGGAATCAATGTGTCAATTGGAATACCACCAACGCTTGAATAACGAACAAGTGGTACCATGTCGTCTCCGTGGCCACCAAGAACGAAACCACGAACATCCTCAACGGATACATTTAGCTCTTGCGCAATGAATGTGCAATAACGCGCTGTATCCAGGACACCGGATTGGCCGATAACTCGGTTTTTAGGAAATCCTAGTGTTTTATATGCAGCATAAGTCATCGCATCTACCGGGTTACTCAGAATAATGACGATGGAATCAGGGCAATATTTTTTCACATTTTCACACACGGACTTCACGATTCCAGCGTTGGTATTGACCAGATCATCACGGCTCATTCCCGGCTTGCGGGCAATACCTGCAGTGATAATCACAATGTCTGAACCTGCCGCATCTTCGTAGTTTGAAGTTCCGACGATATTACTGTCAAAGCCTTGAACAGGGCTCGCTTCCAGCATATCAAGTGCTTTACCTTTAGTCGGGTTTTCCAATTGAGGAATATCAACCAGCACAACGTCTCCAAGCTCCTTTTGGGCAAGCATTAGAGCGGTTGTTGCTCCGGTAAATCCGGCACCGACTACTGTGATTTTTTTGCGCTGAATAGTCATGCCTCTCAACTCCCCTTACAGGTTTTTAATGATTTGATCAGCGAATTCAGAGCATTTAACTTCAGTAGCACCATCCATCAGACGTGCGAAGTCATACGTTACGGTTTTGTTGTTGATGGAAGTTTCCATACCTTTGTAGATCAGGTTTGCTGCTTCTTGCCATCCCAGGTGCTCAAGCAACATAACGCCAGACAGGATAACGGAACCAGGGTTCACAACGTCTTTGTCCGCATACTTAGGTGCAGTACCGTGTGTAGCTTCGAAGATCGCATGGCCTGTTACATAGTTGATGTTCGCTCCTGGAGCGATACCGATACCACCAACTTGTGCAGCAAGGGCGTCGGACAGGTAGTCACCGTTCAGGTTCAATGTAGCAATAACATCGAATTCGCCTGGACGAGTCAATACTTGTTGCAGAGCAATGTCGGCAATCGCATCTTTAACGATGATTTTACCTGCATCTTCAGCTGCTTTTTGAGCTGCATTCGCTGCATCTGTACCTTCTTTTTCCTTGATGATGTCGTATTGTGCCCAAGTGAACACTTTATCGCCGAACTCTTCCTCAGCGACTTCATAACCCCAGTTTTTGAAGGCACCTTCAGTAAATTTCATGATGTTGCCTTTGTGTACCAATGTCACGCTCTTACGGTTGTGATCGATGGCGTATTGAACTGCTGCACGTACCAGACGTTTGGAACCTTCGGAAGATACTGGCTTGATACCGATACCTGAAGTTTCAGGGAAACGGATTTTGTTAACGCCCATTTCCTGTTGCAGGAACTGAATCACTTTTTTCACTTCATCGGAACCTTCAGCATACTCGATACCTGCGTAGATATCTTCTGTATTCTCACGGAAAATGACCATGTCTACCAGTTCAGGACGTTTAACCGGGGAAGGCACTCCGTCGAAATAGCGTACAGGACGCAGGCAAGTGTACAGGTCAAGCTCTTGACGCAATGCTACGTTCAGGGAACGAATTCCGCCACCGATTGGTGTCGTCAGAGGTCCTTTGATGGCTACGATATACTCACGAATTGCTTCAAGCGTATCATTCGGCAACCACTCACCGTATGTATTGAATGCTTTCTCACCAGCAAACACTTCATACCATGCGATTTTTTTGCTGCCATCATATGCTTTTTCAACAGCTGCATCCAATACACGCTTGGAAGCTTTCCAGATGTCGCGGCCTGTACCGTCACCTTCGATAAAAGGAATGATCGGGTTATTAGGCACTTGCAGTGTTCCGTTATCAATCTGAATTTTTTCCCCTTCAGTTGGATGAGCGAATTTTTCTAATTTCATAATCATAATTCCTCCTAGAGTGTTGGTATAATTCCGGTATCATGATACCGCTTGTCTTATCGAAGGAAGGGTCTTGATGTCTGACCAGGCTTGCTGCCAGTTTTCGGGACCCTTCACCCCATCCAGTTTATTATACTGGTTTTCCGTCTATTAGCGAAGCTCAACTGAAATGTAACGTTGATCCGTTGGACCTGTATATTCTGCACGCGGACGAATAATGCGGTTATCCGCAAGCTGCTCCAGAATATGAGCTGTCCATCCGGATACCCGGCTGATGGCAAAGATCGGCGTGAACAGTTCCTGTTCGATACCCAGTTGGGTATACACGGAAGCGGAATAGAAATCCACGTTCGGCTTCAACCCTTTTTGTCCGGTAACCAGTTCTTCAATCTTCACAGACATGTCATAAAGGCGGGTGTCATTGTTCATGCTGCCCAGCTCTTTGGACATCTTCTGCAGGTGTTTGGCACGTGGATCACCATTTTTGTATACACGGTGTCCGAAGCCCATGATTTTCTCACGATTGTTCAGCTTCTCCTGAATCGCTGCTTCCAGACGATCCGGCGTGCCGATCTCATTCAACATTTTCATGACGGCTTCGTTCGCACCACCATGCAGGGGTCCCTTCAGTGCGCCAATAGCGGAAGTTACGCCTGAATAAATGTCGGAGAGCGTAGCTACGGTTACCCGTGCTGCAAACGTCGAAGCATTCAGTTCATGATCGGCGTGCAGAACCAGAGCCTGATCCAGCGCTTTAACTGCCGTATCGGAAGGTTCTTCACCAGTCATCATGTACAGGAAATTCTCAGCGATGGAAGCGCCTTCTTTAGGAGCCACAGGCTCTTTTCCCTGACGGATGCGGGCGATGGCTGCCACAATGGTTGGCAATTGAGCCTGCAACTTGACCGCTTTATTTTCATTAGCTTCAGCTGTCATCTCGTCAGCCTGCTCATCATACAGTCCCAGAGCGGATACTGCAGAACGCAGTGCTGCCATGGTACTCATGTTTTTCGGATACAATCGGATTTGTGCAATCAACTCGCTCGGAATCGGCGCGTAATCGCTCAGGCTTTTACGAAGGGATTTCAATTCATCCGTATTGGGCAATTTGCCGAACCACAGCAAATAAGCAACTTCTTCAAAGCTTGCGTGTTCAGCCAAATCGTCAATATTGTAGCCACGGTATGTAAGTACACCGTCTACAATGGAACTGATCGAAGAGGTTGTTGCAACGATGCCTTCCAGACCTTTGGTAGCTGTCATATTACATCTCTCCTTTAATAAACGAAATCAAGAAACCACAAAGCATGATGAAGCTCTTAGAAAAGCATAATAATTGGTGTTGAAAACATTTACAATTCATTAAATAGTAAAACCGTCAAAATTCGGGTTTCTTATCTGTCAATCGGTATTTCCTTATAACATCATACTGGATTTTGTCGGTTATGTGAACATCACCAAAGGCCATTCGCACATCAAACTTCTTTATCACGCCTATAAATCATTTTTGAAAGCCTTTACAAAAACAAGGTTGACATTTTATCCTATTTATATAATTCTGTGCGCCTGCTCCATGAATATTGCTATATATCCGTGTGTTCTGGCATACTCTAGGCAAAAGAAAATAAATGCTCCTTGGCAGGCCAAACAAACGTTTCAAAACGCTGCAATTGCTCTATATTAACTAGATAGCTTCTATGCTGATCGAAATTGTTAGAAGGAGACGTGACGTTTGGACAGAATTATTATGAAACGCCTGCTGCGCGGCTTGTGGGTCATTATTGCGACCGTTCTGATCGCCTTTGCCATATACTTGCTGTTCCCGCTTCTATACCCCTTTGTCATCGCATGGATTATTGCTTATGCGATGAATCCGCTGGTGAAGCTGCTTCAGGACAAAGCCCGCTTTCCACGCTGGTTAGCCGTAACTCTTTCATTGATCGTCTATTTCGGGGCAATCGTTGTGATACTTTCCGCAGCAGTAACCCGGATGGTAAAAGAAGTGATATCACTCACCACGAGTTTTGACCTGCATGTGGACGAGATCAAGGAAACCTTTGTCCGCTGGACCCAAAACGATACGATTCAGAACCTGATCGGACAGATTAACGAATTTTATAAGGAGAATCCTAACTACCAGGAAACCATTAACAGCAATATCAGCAAAACAACCGAAACGGTAGGTACCGCTGTCAGCGATCTGGTTACTGGATTTTTCAATATGATTTTGGGTCTGCTGACCTCGCTTCCCAACATGGGAGCAGTTTTAATTGTCGTTCTGCTCTCGACGTTCTTTATTAGCAAAAGCTGGACCCGCCACGGCATTACAGTCTCGGGATGGGTGCCTTCTTCAATCCGCAAACCGATTACGGACATATGGAACGACTTAAAGAAAGCATTGTTCGGCTATGCCCGTGCTCAGCTGATCATGATTTCCATAACTGCGGTATTTGTCATGATTGGATTGCTCATCTTACAGGTGAAGTCTGCTTTCACCATAGCTCTGCTAATCGGGCTGGTTGATCTTTTGCCTTATCTTGGCGTTGGACTGGTCATGGTTCCATGGGCAGCATACCTGTTTATGAACGGAGACCTCTATCTTGGGATTGGTATTTCGGTCGTTTATCTCATCGTACTGATTGCGAGACAGATCATTGAGCCAAAGGTGCTGGCAAGCAGTGTAGGTCTGGATCCACTTGCGACACTGGTAGGCATGTTTGTTGGATTGAAGCTCTTTGGCGTACTCGGCCTGATCATCGGTCCTGTCAGCTTGGTCATCCTTGATGCCTTCAATCGTGCGAATGTGCTGCGTGATCTGAGAACGTACATCATCAATGGCCGGGTCCGATAGCTTTTGTACATTTTTTAATACATCAAAAAGGCTCCTTCTGCAGGAAAGATCTGCGCGAAGGAGCCTTTAATAATGAATCAACACCATATTACGGACGGCGGTAGAATGTGATGCTGCCGTTTTTCATTTTTTTCTCAAGCCAACCTAGGAAAAATAAGCGGTACACTGCACGTGTTAACGGAAATACCAGGGTAAATCCGATGATATCCGTAACAAACCCCGGAATCAACAGCAAGAAACCACCCACAAAAATAAAAAGTCCGTCTACCATTTTCCGTCCAGGCACTTTACCGCGTTCCATCTCGGTTTTGGCATCGACGAGTACTTTTCGCCCTTCAAATTGCAGCATCGCTATACCAATCAAGGACGTGAGAATCATGAGAAGCAAGGTCTTCCCGGCTCCGATCCAGTCACTCATCAGAATGAATCCAAACAATTCAATAACCGGAACGAATAATAATATAGCCCACATCCATTTTCGCATTACCAATTACTCCTTTCCTGAGAGCCACACTTTCTCCAGTGCGCTATAGAGCTCAGGGGCGGCTTTATCCAGTCTTACCGGCTTCCAATCTCCATTCACCCACACATGCTGGGTAGAGCCTGTAACCAGTCGTTCTCCCGGAAGCGATTCATCAGAAGCCCATAGCTGCTCTCCAATGCCGAATTGTACAGCAAGGTCTTCGGTCATGCGTCTTACGTCGTACTCATAATTTAATCGAAGACCACTAAATGCAACAATTCGGGTGAATATCATAATCTCATCATCATACTTTGCAGGCTTATGATACTTCACATCCAGTCCAGTTACGGGAAGCAGTAGCCCCTGTTCCTCCATTTTACGATATGTATACCCCATTTGGCGAATCATCTCGGTTCGACCGATTTCAAACCAATTCAAATAGTTGGCGTGATAGACCACACCCATCTGATCACTCTCTTGATAGCGTACACGCAGACGTGCCGCATACCAGTTTCCATGGTGCTGTTCTTTCATGTTAACGGCCTCCTTCGGTCTACCATTCATACGTATTCATCCAGTAAAAGTGTCATAAAGATGGAAAAAAGCAACGGGACAAATGCCCCATTGCTTCATTCCTGTTTTGATCCATCTAAAACTTAATTGTTCAATTAAGCGTTGTTTGGAATTTGGCTTACTTTGATCAGGTTGGTTGAACCGGAGCGACCCAGAGGTACACCCGCAGTGATGACAACCAGATCACCTTCTTTGACGATTCCGGATTTCAAACCGCCTTCGATTGCATTCTCAAACAAGGAATCCGTTGAGTCACAACGTCTGCCTTTCACCGGTGTAACACCCCAAGCCAGTGCAAGACGACGGGAAGTTCTATCTTCCGTAGTCACAGCAATGATTGGAGCTTCCGGACGGTATTTGGAAACCATACGAGCCGTATGGCCAGATTCAGTCGAAGTGATGATCGCTTTTGCGTTCAGATCTTGAGCGGACAGCGCAACGGATTGGCTGATTGCCTCTGTAACAGTTGTCTGTTGTGCAACACGTTGTTTCAGATACAGCTCTTGATAAGGCAGAGCGGACTCTGCTTTTTCAGCGATACGGGACATTGTCAGAACGGATTCAACCGGGTATTTACCCGCAGCTGTCTCACCGGACAACATGATTGCATCTGTTCCATCGAAGATTGCATTCGCAACGTCACTTGCTTCCGCACGAGTTGGACGCGGGTTGCGTTGCATGGAATCCAGCATTTGTGTAGCTGTAATAACCGGTTTGCCTGCAACATTACATTTTTCGATCATGCGTTTTTGTACCAATGGTACTTCTTCCGCAGGAATTTCCACACCAAGGTCACCACGAGCTACCATCAAGCCATCAGACACTTCAAGGATCTCATCCAGGTTGTCTACGCCTTGTTGGTTCTCAATTTTGGAGATGATTTGGATATGTCCAGCATTGTGTTTCTCAAGCAGTTCACGAATCTCAAGCACGTCACTTGCTTTACGAACAAAAGAAGCCGCGATGAAATCGATACCTTGCTCGATACCAAATACGATATCGTTCGCATCTTTTTCAGTGATACCCGGCAGAGAAATGGCAACGCCTGGAACGTTAACACCTTTTTTGCTTTTGATCGTTCCGCCGTTCACGATACGGCATTTGATCTCGGTGCCTTGCACTTCCACCACAGTCAGTCCGATCAGACCGTCGTCGATCAGAATTGTAGATCCCGGCTCAACATCATTTGGAAGATCTGCATACGTAATGGAAAGACGTTCTTTGGTTCCCAGAATTTCTTCTGTTGTCAAAGTGATGTACTCGTCCTGAACCAGTTCAATCGGTTCAACTTCGAGTTTACCTGTCCGAATTTCCGGTCCTTTGGTGTCCAGCAGGATTGCTACGGTTTTGTTCAACTCTTCGCATGCTTGGCGAATCGCTTTGATCCGTCCGCCGTGCTCATCGAAATCACCGTGGGAGAAGTTCAGACGGGCCACGTTCATACCGGCCATAATCAGTTTTTTGGTGTTCTCCAGTGATTCACTGGATGGACCGATTGTACATACAATTTTCGTTTTGCGCATTTTGGGTTTCCTCCGATTTTAAAAGGTCTCTCTGTATATGTCTTTTTTCTTTTTCCAACTATTAAATTTACTATACTTTCGTTCTTTTGTATAGGAAATTCGTCACATCATTCTGCATTTCCCGACAAATTATTCACTGCATCCACTCGAACGGGCTCCTCCGGAGCTTCAACTGGGGCCGGTGGCGTTGGAGATTCAAACGTAACAGATCCGATTTTGCGGAATTTCTCGTACCGATCCTGCTTCAGCTGATCCCCGCTCCAGCCTTTCATCTCTTCCAGATGACGAACCAGAGCTTCGCTGATCGCTGCTGCAGCACCTTCATAATCCCGATGCGCACCACCACGTGGTTCAGGAACAATTTCTTCGATAACTTCCATCTCCAGCAGATCCTTGGCTGTTATCTTCATCGCTTCCGCTGCCTGATCTGCCTTGGACGCATCTTTCCACAGGATGGACGCTGCACCATTCGGAGAGATCGCTGAATAAATGGCATGCTCCAGCATGAGTACACGATTGCCTACAGCCAAGGCGAGTGCGCCGCCGCTTCCACCCTCGCCGATAACCACAACAATTACAGGCACCGTGAGCTTCGCCATTTCAATCAGGTTACGGGCGATGGCTTCCGATTGACCTCTCTCTTCTGCAGTATTACCCGGATAGGCTCCTTTAGTATCAACAAATGTAATAATTGGACGACCAAATTTGTTCGCCTGCTTCATCAGCCGCAGTCCTTTGCGGAAACCTTCCGGATGCGCGCTCCCGAAAAAGCGGGCGATATTATCCTTCGTATCTTTCCCCCGCTGTTGTCCGATGACGGTTACCGTTCTTCCATTCAGTTTCGCAAGGCCGCCAACGACGGCCAAATCGTCGCCAAACATCCGATCACCATGAAGTTCGATAAAATCGGTAAAAATCAGCTGGATCAGGTCAAGTGCAGTTGGACGCTGTTGATGACGCGCCAGATGCATTTTCTGAGCTGCCGTTATGCCGGAATAAATCTCTTCTTCAAGTCTATGATAACGTTCCTCCAGGCGGGCAATTTCATCAGTGAAATCAATACCCTTCTCCTGTCCAAACTGTACAAGCTCCTCAATCTTTTTGCGCATCTCAACCAGAGGCGCTTCATATGGCAACTCACCCGCCATTTAGACCCCTCCTTTTTCGCTGTGCATATCCAGAAGCTTGGCAAGGGTCGTACGAAGTTCCTTCCGGTGAATCACCAAGTCCAACTGACCATGCTGCATATTAAATTCTGCCGTCTGGAAATCATCAGGCAGCTTCTGACGAATGGTTTGCTCAATAACAATTCGGCCGGCAAAGCCAAATACAGCACCTGGTTCAGCGATGTTAATATCGCCCAGACTGGCGAAACTCGCTGATACCCCACCGGTGGTCGGGTCCGTGATGACCGAAATATAAAGGCCTCCCTGTTCATCCAAACGAGCCAGTGCCGCACTTGTTTTGGCCATCTGCATCAAGCTGAGGATACTCTCCTGCATCCGCGCTCCACCAGAGGTCGAGAAAATAATCAGGGGCAAGTTTTTCTCCGTTGCGTGCTCTACAGCACGAGTAATTTTCTCCCCTACAACAGAACCCATGCTGCCTGTGAAGAAATCAAAGCTCATGACCGCAACAACCACAGGTAAACCTTCAATTGTTCCTTCTCCTGTAATTACAGCTTCCTTCAAGCCTGACTTCAGACGCTGCTGCTCCAGCTTGCTGCTGTATCCCGGAAAACCAAGCGGATCAACCGAAACCATGTCGGCATCCAGCTCAACAAAGCCTTGCTCGTCCAAAACCATGGCAATACGCTCCATGGCATTCAAGCGCATGTGATAGCCGCAAGCAGGACATACTTTCAGATTTTTTTCCAATTCCTTGCTATATTGAATCGTGCCGCATTTGCTGCACTTGTTCATAAGTCCTTCAGGGATTTCACGCTTTGGACGTTCTACGACTTCCTGGCCTTCGCCACGAACCGCACGCTCGGAAGGTATGGTAGCGTACTTCCGTTTTTTCTGGAATATATCTTTGAACACAACTACACCTCTCCAGCCGTTGATTTGATAGCCGCACCCTGCAGTACATCGCGAAAAGCGACTTCTACAGAGGTACTGCGGTGAACCGTTTACGACCCACACGCTGCAATGGGCCTTGTCCAGGCATTCACAACAAAAAAATCCGCCGGCATAAGGCAAGAATCAGTGGCTTCTATCAGCACGATTGATGTTACCTGTATTACCGAAAGATTGTTGCGCGAAATACTTGAACTTGTCTCGGTAGGGTCTCCGGGAGCAGCCTGGTCAGTCCATAGCCTAACAAAAAAAGAAGGAAGGACAGCAGCATACAATACATGCAAGTCGATTCCTCTCTCCGCTTGCGCGGTCAGCCCCTTATGTACCGATGGTACTTTCTTCTTCGCCAAGGCACCTCTGATGTTGAATCAAATCAGGAATGCAGAATCGAATTCAGCACTTCCTGGACTTCTTCCAATTCCCCAGAAGGGACGCGAATCTCAAATTGCTGCTTGGATAAACTGATGGGACGGGTCTGTACCAGAAAACCTTCTTCCGAAAGCTTGGTCTTAATCTTGTCCGCAACCTTTGCTGTCGGTGCAATGTAAATCACCGTCCACATGCCATGTCCGCCCCCTAAGCTAATGTTCAGAGCCCGTATATTGGACTAATGATACCATACCTCCGTTTTTTTCTGCAAGGAAGGGTTCAGGACCTTAGGGGAGAAAACGGGATCTTGGGGGACATTTGTCCCACTAGGATAACCGATACGCTTAACACTTCGTCTGATATTTTGGCAAGGGAGATAAGACGTTCAGGTTCTCCAGGGCAGCACCTGCCGCCCTGAATGTCCTGCAGCTAGGGAGGAAATTATTAATCGGTAGGGTATTTTTTAGCATTGAGATTTTTGTGGGCAATACGTGCGGAAGCCGCAGCAGCCAGACCGGCGACCAGATCATCCAGGAAGACATGAATGCCTGATCCATCTTCATTCAGATCGTGAATGACGCCTATTTTTTCTTTATCCAGGTAACCAAAACTGGTTAAACCAATCATGCCATACACATGGGTAATGCCAAGGGCCAGAGTCTCGTCCACTCCATACAGGGATTCATCCGCTTCCATAATGGCCTGCAGCGGCTGGGGCAAAAGACGTTTTTCAGCCAGTTCATCCAGAGCAATGCCAGTATACAGCGTATACTGAACCTCTCTTTTTTGTAGTACAGACTTCACACTTGTTACACAATCATCCATTGTCAGTTCCGGGTGGTACCCTTTTTGCAGACGATATACAATTTCAGCGATTGCATCAATCTGTACACCCCGCCGGGCCAGCATAGCTTCTACGATTTCATATGACATATCTCGACCTCCCGCATCGCTCCCCCGAGGACCGCGAGGTCCTTCGGTGTTCTCAAGTGTATGCGGCTACCCAGCAAAACGTTCATAAAAAAACACAAATGGACTTCTGTCCGGGGTTAAACGGGGCTCCGCAGACAGCAGTCTCACTTGGTTTGGCCAAACAAAAGAACCCGTCCGGCATAACCGGACAGGTTCCTCCTTTGGCGATGGGCGCTGCCAAGGCCATTACTTGATTTTAACTGTACCCTCGCCCAGCATCTGTTCCATCTCGGAGAACAGTGTAGGAGACGGTTTAATCCGGTAAGCATCGCTTAACGCGAGCAGCTTCTGCTGCTGCTCATAGAAAAGTACCGTTGCAACCGGACCCGGATGCTGTTGGAGCAGCTGCTTCAAACGTGTCAGCAGTTCCGGTTTCTCGGACTGTGGAGTGATCTTCACGAACACCCGCTGCTGTGCGGGCTGAGACCGGCGAATCTGCTCAGATCCACTGGCAGAAACGGTGCTGCCTGGCGGCGATGCAGGCGTCGCCTCAGCCTTGCCTGCGCCTTCCTCTCGGTGCGCTGCTGCCAGCCCTCCACCTGCTCTGCTGCGTACAGCTCCAGCTGCTGCTCCAGCCCCCGCACCGGCTGGCTGCCGTGCCGGTGCCGCCGGCCGGGAAGGGCTGCCGCTGCCGGGCTTCCCGCGCCGTTCGCGGCTGCGCAGCTGCTGTTCCAGTGCCGCCTGTGTGAGCGGCGCCACCTCCTCAGCCAGCAGCTTAAACCCTTCGTCCTGCTGCTGCACTTTGGCACGCACGACGAGCAGTTCACCTTTCCCGACATGCTGCTGGCTCCGCCGCCATACTTCGGGAAAGAGAACCACTTCGCATCGTTCAATCTGGTCTTCCAGCTCCATGAACGCCATGGCCTTGCCCTGTTTCGTCGTGATCGACTTCACGGACACCACCATCCCGGCAGCGACGGTCATCGTATCGTCGGCTGCTTCGGTCAGCTCCATAATCCGGTCCGCCCCGCTCGATTCGAGCACATCTTCATAATCGTCAAGCGGATGACCGGAGAGATAGAGACCCAACAATTCCCGCTCAAGCTCCAGCTGCTGAGTGGCCGAATACGCAGGGATCTGTGGATATTCAATCTCCCAGTTGGGTGTCTCCACAAAATCAAACAGCTGAATCTGCAGATCCTCGCGCTCCTTGCGCCACTTCAAAGCCGCTTCCACCGTCTCGTCCAGCATCGCGAGCAGCTGAGCCCGGTGTCCCGGTAAAGTGTCAAAAGCTCCCGCCTGAATCAATGATTCAATGACACGTTTGTTGCAGACACGCAGATCAACTCGGCGACAAAAATCGAGCAAACTGTCGAATGGGCGCTCCTTGCGGACGAGCATGATACTCTCCATAGCTTGGGTGCCGACATTCTTCACAGCAGCCAGTCCAAAACGGATAGAACCGGATGCAAATACCTCAGCTTGATTCTGGTCCACTCCGCCGGATAAACCTGTTTCATCCCGATCTACATGTTTTATCGCCGACGCTTCACTACCGTTTCCAGATAACCCTTGTTTCAGGTCTTCAGGAATCACGGTCGAAGCTTGCCAGCCATATGAATCATCCCCTTCTTCGGGCATTGGGCCTGGGTCATCCGGCAATGGTGCATCACCATATTCTTCCTGACCGGGATGATCATACATATGATTTTCGGTGTTGTTCCCATTGTCCATGTCGGACCTATCAGTCAGATTGTTCTCCCGTTTACCGGTTACTGTAAAGACTGGAGTAAACAGGATGCCGCTCTCGTTGACGTCAGGCGGCAGGACTTCAATTCCCATACGTCGACATTCCACGACGTATTCCGCAACCTTGCGGTGACTGCCCATAACAGCGGTCAGCATGGAAGCCATAAAATGAACCGGGTAATGAGCCTTCAGATATGCGGTCTGGAACGCCAGTACACCATATGCCGCGGCGTGGGCACGCGGGAAACCGTAGTTGGCAAACTTCACGATCATGTCATAGACCAGGTCCGCTTCTTCCTCGCTATAGCCTTGTTTGAGACTGCCCTGAACGAAATGTCCACGTTCCAGATCGAGCACTTCCCGTTTTTTCTTGGACACGGCTCGGCGCAGCAAGTCTGCTTCCCCCAGCGAGAACCCCGCCATGCGTGAAGCAATCTGCATGATCTGTTCCTGATAGACAATGATGCCATACGTATCCTTAAGAATGGATTCGAGATCGGCATGGGGATAATCGACCTCAATCTGTCCATGCTTGCCCTGAATATACTTGGAGATGAACTCCATTGGACCCGGACGATACAAAGCGAGAACGGAGATGATGTCTTCAAATACCGTCGGCTTCAGATCCTTCAGCACACGACGCATGCCCGCTGATTCCAGCTGGAATATGCCCATCGTGTCGCCACGGCCAAGCATCTCATACGTCTTTGCATCATCATCCGCGATATAGCGGAAATCCGGAACTTGGCCTTCTTCCCCGATCCAACGCAGGCAGCGTTCAATAATGGAAAGGGTCCGCAGTCCGAGAAAGTCCATCTTGAGCAGCCCGATTGACTCCAGATTTTCCATTGAGTATTGGGTTAGCGCAGTGCCCTCGCTTCCTTCCTGAAGCGGAACGGCATCGGTCAGGGGATCGCGTGATATAACGACCCCGGCAGCATGCGTGGAGGCATGGCGCGGCATGCCTTCTACCTTCATGGCCATGTCCAGCAGTTCACGGGTTTTCGGCTTCGTTTCATATAAAGCCTTCAGTTCAGGCGTTGCTTCCATGGCACGCCGGATGTTGATCCCGAGCTGGGCAGGAATGAGCTTCGCTGCCTTATCCACCTCGCCATAAGGTACATTTAACGCCCGTCCAACATCCCTTACTGCTGCACGTGCAGCCATTGTACCAAAGGTAATAATCTGTGCCACATGTGCTTTTCCGTATTTGTCTGCGACATAATCAATAACTTCATCCCGCCGCTCATCGCTGAAATCGATATCGATATCGGGCATGGAAATGCGTTCAGGATTCAGGAAACGTTCAAAGAGCAGGTTATATTTCATCGGATCAACATCAGTAATATGCAGTGTATAGGCAACAAGGCTTCCCGCCGAGGAACCCCGCCCTGGGCCAGTAACGATTCCTTGTCTATGGGCATAAGCGATAAAATCCCATACGATCAGGAAGTAATCCGAGAATCCCATACTGTCGATGACCTGAAGTTCGTAGTTCAATCGCTGCTCCAGCTCGGAACGAAGGGACGAATCCGTCCAGCGTTCTGAGCCGGCATATCGTTCCTCCATGCCTTTTTCACAGAGCTCTCTCAGGTATTGAGAAGGACTCTGTTCCTCAGGCAGCGGTCTGTATTCAGGCAAGATGGACTTGCCAAATTCCAGCTGCAGTTCACAGGATTCGGCAATACGAACCGTATTCTTCAGCGCTTCTTCCACATGAGGGAACAAGCGGGCCATCTCCTGCTCACTTTTCAAATACAGCTGATTGGTACCAATCCGAAGACGACTCTCATCATCAACGGTTTTCCCGGTTCCGATACAAATGAGCACATCCTGAAGTTCAGCGTCCGCTTCGGACAGGTAATGCACATCATTGGTCGCTACAAGCGGAATATCCAGTTCCTCGGCTAGACGAATCAATTGTGGATTGACTCTTTTCTGCTCAGCGAGGCCGTGATCCTGAAGCTCCAGATAGAAATCAGGACCAAAAATATGTTTATAACGAAGCGCAGCCCGCCGGGCCTCTTCTTCCCGTCCATGCAGCAAATGCTGAGGCACTTCTCCTCCCAGACAAGCACTCAGGCAGATAATGCCCTCGTGATGAGCAGCCAAACTCTCCATATCAATACGTGGCTTGTAATGGAAACCTTCCAAATGCCCAATAGAGCATAATTTCATCAGGTTGCGGTAACCTGTCATGTTCTTCGCCAGCAAGATCAAGTGGTGAATGGGCTGATCCTTGCGGCTGCCCCGCTCCTTGCGGGACCCAGCGGTCATGTATGCCTCACAACCGATAATCGGCTTGATGCCTCGTTCGATACAGGCTTTATAAAAGGGAACAGCGCCGTACATGACGCCGTGATCGGTCAATGCGAGTGTGGTCATCCCAAGATCTGCGGCCTGGTTCACGAGATCCGGAATACGCGCAGCGCCGTCCAGCAAACTATATTCACTATGAACGTGCAAATGCACAAAAGAACTCATGTTCGTTACTTCCTTTCGCCGCGGATAGCTGCAGCATCTGTCTTGCAGAGCCCAGCTGCTGCCTATCTTTCTTCTATATGAATACAATAACTAAATACAATTTCAGCACGTACAACCGTACTTTATTATTCTATTTTATCATATCGTCCGGGGGCACGCCCATACAATAAGAGTACAAGCCGCTCCCCCTGTTTCGGGCCACTGACAGGAGGTGCGCTGCTGGGTCTGAAAGGGGTGTTAGCGGGTGAGCACATTTTTATCCAAAGCCATTCTTGATTTCTTTATTGCGTTTGGCATTGTGCTGGGCGGCGCGATGATCGGAGGAATTGGTGCTGTTATCTCTCTCCAGCCTCCGACTCAGACGATGCTTGATATTTCCGGAAAAATCAAGATATGGGCGCTTGCAGCCGCAGTTGGGGGCACCATCGATCCGATGCGTGTCATTGAGAGCAACGTTCTCGACGGCAATCTGTCGCCAGCGGTGAAGCAAATTTTGTATCTGATCTCGGCCTTTATGGGCGCTCATATGGGAACCGAACTCGTAAAATGGGTATGCGGCGGAGGGCGGGGTTAATATGGCACCGGGACTGAGCCCATGAGGGTTCCGCCTTTTTCACGCTACCGCCCGCTTATGCGCATGACAGCCGTGTTTGTCCTGGGAATGATCGTGGGAAGCGCTGTATACAACGGTGTATTTCACCTGAGTTATAACAAACTCTGGCTAACCAATCAGGAGTTGCAGCTCCAGCTGCATCAGAATGAGGAGGATATCAAAACGCTGAAAAAATACAGTAAACGGCAAACCGTCATTAAGGAAATTAAGGTGCGCGCTGAAGAGTCTGACAAAGGTCCGGACGAGGCTTCTCTGAAAATCATGCTGCAGAAGCTGGGGGACGAGCTTGAGGTTCTTCGTGGTCGTGATGTATTTAATATCGATGAGTACAGCAAAATGACCCGCATCATGTTGAACCAGAAAGTATACACGGTAAGAGAAAAAGAATACACCGTTCAGGTCAAAACCATGCTTGTTATGGAAGGCGTACTTCAGGTTTGGGTACAAATTCGGATGCATGTTCCGGCTTAACCACTGGGAAGCAGCTAGAAAAAACTGCCCTTGTCCCTGGCTCGCGTGGTACAATAAGGGCAGTAAATGCTTTCCAGAAAAGGAGCTGCTCATTCGTGTTGATTGATGTTCTCAAGTATGTCCTGATCGCCATATTCGCTCTAGCCATGGTCTGCTCGGCGCTGAACAGCATTCGTTCGTACCGGGCCGCGAATGCCGCTGACGCTGGCCTTTACCGTTCATGGACCAATATTTGGATGGGTGGCATGCTGATTGTATTGTCCATAATCCTCATGTTTGTCTTCACCGGATCGAGCCTCTCTATTGTTGTGGAAGCGCTCTTTCTGATTATTGGGGCCTACAATCTGTTCGCTGGCTTGCGCAACCGCAGCTACTTTGCCCGTCTACGGGAGCACAGCGGAAATCAGTCAGGCAGCGCGTCCAGGCAGTCTGTTTAATGCACGCAGTTATAATTTATCTGCAGCGAAAAGAGGATATTCCACTCATCAATACATGTCTGAATGCGGCGTGAACAGCAGTTCGACATGTACCGATGAGTGCGGATATCCTCTTTGTTATATATTTGGGAGCAGTGATTCACTGATCACCTGAACTAGGCGTGGTCAATGGATTGCAGCGTCATGACCGCTTTGCATACGACATTTCCTTCACGGGTAATGACAATGTCCATTTTGCATGTTCGGCGGCTCGTCTCCAGAATGACGGGTCGAACCAAAATCTGATCCTCAATCTGCACCGGATGGACAAAATACGTCGTCACATTATCCACAACATAATCGTTGCCCGTAACATCCCAGGCAGCCCGCCGTCCCGCCTGCGTCATGACGTTCAGCAGTACCCCTTCAGAGATCGTGCCCAGGTCTGTCGCCATCTGCGGAATAATGAATCCATGAAACATCAATTCATTCTGTTCTCCGCGTTCCTCCGCAAATCCGTTCCAGATCAGATGATCAAAGGTCTCGCCGAGCTGAGGCTGCTTCTGCGCGTCGCGCATTGCCTGCAGTACTTCCTTCCGCGTAATCGAGGCAATTAGCTTCCGATTGCGATCCACAATGGGCAGAAAGTCAATGCCTTCCCAAGTCATAATCTGCGCGGCAGAAGCCAGTGAGGTTTGCAGCGAGGCTGTAACCGGGCGGCGCACGACGCATTTCTCAATGCTCTGGTCTTCCAGAAGTTCGCTCACATCCTTCAGGCTGACAATGCCGATAACACGATTCCATTCGTCAACTACCGGGAAGCGATGATCTCCCGTTTCGGCAACCAGCTTGTGAAAATCAGCGGCAGAGCTGGTGACCTTGAGCACTTGAAGACGGGGCTTCTGACCGATAATATCCTCCACAAGCATGATTTTTTTCTTGATCAATCGGTCAAAGATTGCTCGGTTAATCATGGAAGCCACGGTGAATGTATCATGTCTGGAAGAAATAATCGGCAGTCCCAGCTCATCAGCCAGCAATCGGACTTCACGACTTGTGCCGAATCCGCCGGTAATGAGTACACCCGCTCCCTGCTCAAGCGCAAGTGAATGGGCATTATCCCGGTTACCTACAATAAGCAGACTTCCGGCATCTATATAGCGGGCCATGGCCTGCTCTTTCATCGCACCAATCACATACTTGTGGAGCGGTTTGGCCAAGCCATCACTGCCTCCGAGCACATGACCTTCCACAATGGTGACCACATCGGCAAAGGTCAGCTGTTCTGACATGCCACGCGGTCTCTTTTCGATCCGTACCGTTCCAATCCGTTCCTTGGTTACCACCAGCCCGAAGTTTTCTGCTTCCTTGACTGCCCGATATGCTGTCCCTTCACTTACGCCAAGCTCTCTTGCCAGGCCACGGACCGATATTTTACTGCCGACTTTTAATTGCTCGATATGCTGCAGCAGCTGTTCGTGCTTTGTTACATTCTCTTCCTGTCCGTCCATCTGTACCACCCCCGAAGATGCATCTGTACTATTCTGTATCTATTATAACACGCTCCGAGGAAAATAACCCCATCCCCCCGCTCTTCGTTTATCAACGCAAAAAGACCGATTCCCCTTCGGATTGAAGGATCATCGGTCTTCGGATTCTGTCCTGACGCCTTAATGCAAGGCCTATACAGACTTGCTCTGCTCCTGCTTGTCCACCAGCTTCATCTCCCACTGCCGCAGCTTGGCCCGGCGAACAGCTTCCAGTGCACGCTTCTTCTCTTCGTCTACACCGAGAATGAAATGAAGGTGCGCACCAATGATTAATAGGGAGAACAGCACCCATACGATGCCAAAAATATTAACCCAGTCCATTCCACCAGCGAAGGAAATTCGTGGCAGCGCGATAACCAGCATTGACAGAGCGATAAGCAGATAGATCACATGTTTTGCCTTTTTCAACCTTTTCACCATACACAGCTCCTTCGTTCTTGATCGACTCTATATGTCTAGTCTATGAACGGGAACTGTGCAATATGAAAGATTCAGACAAATAACCTGTTTAACGTCTTACGCCTCAGCACCGCCATACAGATGGCCCAGGCTGTCAGCAATAATTTTGTTCACATCTTCAATGATCACGCTCAGACGACGCTCCGCATCAAATAGGCGACGGATGTTGAGATTCAGGCTCAGTACCTCAAACAGCTTCTCCATTTTCTCCATCTCGTCCGGTGCCGGCATGTCGCCGCTCATCATGCGCTGCTGCAATTCCATTTGTTGATCACGGAAGCTGTCCAGCATGCGTTTCGCCTCCGGGTCAGCTTCGATCAGCTTCATCGCGGAAGTAATTTCTTCCACCTCGCTGCTTTCTCTCAGTGCTTTGGCCAGATCATTGGCTTTGTCATAAATATTCACTATTGTTCCTCCTCAATTTGGATTGTTCTGCTGCTATTCAATCATTCCTTCATTTTTCTCGTCGCAACGTTCACCCGTGTTTATACACGCATTTCTCTTCTCTCAAACAATGGCTGACCCAGACAGGTCATCGATTCTGATGTCAAATCAATTGCATTTAATCCAAATGGGTCAATCACCAAGGGGTATATGTCCTCATATGATGAAGCACATGCCATGTTCAGATGCCGTTCAACTTCGAGATCAGACATCAAGTTGCCGCCCGGAAGGAGATCCGTGATGTCCACTAAAAAAGTAACGATTCAGGTTACCGGCTCGGGCATCCTGCAGGACGACGTCATCATGCTGGGCGAAGGGGTGCTCAAGGCCCTTAAAATCCCTTCGGGAAGGCCGCTTCAGCTTCAATTCGGCTCTTACCGCCGTGAAGTCACCGTTATTCCGGTTCCTAGATATGACGGCCTTCGCATCAATCAGACGGTAGCCAGCAAGACCGGCCTGGTTCCCCGTTCGGTCCTGAGTGTATCCTATCGTTCAGCCAGCCGTACGCTGCGCCTTGGACCCTTCATCAGTGTGCTGGTAAGCCAGGATTATCCCGATCAGCCCGATCGGCCCTTTGGCTCCATCACGATGTTCTGCCATGAGCTGGTGAAGGCCTGCCGTAAGCAGGGCGCCTATGTATCCTTTTTCACACCAGAGGATATCGGAGCGGTAACGGGTCATATTCAGGGCTGGGTGTATGATGACGGCTGGAAAAAGACGGTTCTGCCCATTGCAGACGTCGTCAATAACAGGCTGACATCCCGTAAGCTTGAGAACAAACCTAGCGTACAGCATTTCATGAAAGAAGTAAAATCTCTCTACGGCACACAAACCTTTAATGAAAAGTTCCTGGATAAAAATGAAGTGTTTGATGCCTTGAAGTCCATTACAACGCTCAAAAGGGTCCTGCCGGAGTCTCATCTGCTGAAGTCCTCTGCCACGCTCAAAACGATGTGCACCCGGTATCCGGTTGTATTTCTCAAGCCTGTGCGAGGTTCGCTTGGCAAAGGAATCATCCGGGTCTCCCGTCAAATTGACGGCAGTTTCCTTACACTCGCAACCAGTGTTGGGGGCACCCGCAAACAAACGTATACTTCCCTGGATAAACTCTATGCCAGTCTGTCCGGAAAAATGAAAACGACGCGATACCAGATCCAGCAAGGCCTGTCACTCATCGATAACAGCGGCAGGCCCGTCGACTTCCGTGCCCTCGTACAAAAAAACAGATCAGGCAAATGGAGTGTTACATCCATCGTGGCCCGTATTGCCGGAGGCAGCCACTATGTATCGAATCTAGCCCGCGGCGGAAGCCTCAGTACCGTTAAGGATGCTGTGGCCAAAACCCAGCTTCCTGGATCAGCCAAAGCCTCCGCTTTTGCCAATCTTCATACGGCAGCGCTCGACATTGCCAAAGGAATTGAGCATGCGATTCCAGCCCATTTCGGTGAACTTGGTATTGATCTTGCGATGGATACCACTGGTCGTGTCTGGCTGCTCGAGGTTAATTCGAAACCGTCCAAGAATGACAATACGCCACTGAGCGAGAGTAAAATCCGGCCCTCTGTCAAAGCCATGCTGGAATACTCCATGTATCTGGCCGGATTCTGAAGAGTGATCCATTACAGGAGGTGCATTTCGATGCCATCATCGCCGCAAACATCAACCATAGCCATCCTGGTCCGTGGTGCTGAGGGATCACCGCCGTTCTCGGATGAACTCTTTTGCCGTCGTCTCAGTTTGGAGAGTCATCGCTATAACTTGAATATCATCGTGCTGCCCATATCCGCTGATCGAGATAACCCTTTACCAGAAAAAGGATACATTTACCGTAACGGACAATGGAAAACAGCTCCTGTTCACGGGGTGCAGATGCTTATGGATCGCTGCCTGCTGCCACTTCCAAGGCGATGGAGACAGCAGCTTCATGAACTTGCTTTATCGGGCAGTGGGCACATCAGACCCTACTGGTCTGTTTCCCTGCCGGGTAAATGGAAAGTCCACCGGGCACTGTCTCGGGAAAAACAGCTCAGCGGCCTTCTCGTCCCTACCGTACTCCTTCAACCTCATGCTCCATGGGAGCAGTGGCTGAAACGATGGCCCAAGGGACTTTTCTTCAAGCCTGTTTCAGGAACCCATGGCAAGGAAACATTTCGTCTCACCCAAGAAAATGATACCCCCACATGGGTTATTGAAGGCAGAGATCAGGACAATGAACGTTTTCAGCGTAGTTTTTATACACCTCATGCGCTCTCAACCTGGCTTGAATCCAAGATTTCCAGTCGCCGGATGATCATGCAGCCATATCTGGACCTGAGTCATAATGGGCATCCATTCGACATCCGTGCCCTGGTGCAAAAAAACAAACACGGACGCTGGACCCTGACGGGATGCATGGTTCGTGAGGGTGCCGAGGGCTCCCTTACCTCCAATTTACATGGCGGAGGAAAGGCCTATCCAGCTCACTCTTATCTTATGAATCGATACGGGAGTATGCGTGCCAACACCATTCAAGAAGGGATCCATCATGCTGCTGCTCTAATCCCTCCCTTGCTGGAGGGTCAATTCGGCAGACTTGCTGAATTGGGACTGGATTTTGGAGCAGATTCGACAGGTCGTCTCTGGCTGCTTGAGGTCAATTCGAAGCCAGGGCGCTCTTCATTCGCAGAGGCAGGCGATCGACACATGCAGACACTGACATACACCCAGCCGCTTGCCTATGCTCGTTATTTGCTGCAACAACATGTTCTCACGGACGTCGTTCGTCCAATGAAAATGCCGAATACATCCAGCACAGCTGGCCTGAAACCCATCCCGATTCAAGGCGGCTAGGCCCGCAGCGCCCGCTTGCCATGGAGCCGAAGGATTTTTTTCAGGATAGGAGGATAAATCATGAGTTTGACCTTTTGCAATCTGCATTTTACGCAGCAACCGGATAAAGTGGTTTATGTATCCAACGCATTAATGAAAAGTCTGAATCTATCCGGCAAAAAAACGATACATCTGCGGTTTGGGCGAGACCGGGTGCCTGCAACCATCAAACCGATCAAGAAGGCAGGGAAACATCTCTATCTCGCCTCGGGCATACGCAATCTGATGAACGTTCCCAAGCGGGGCAGCATCTATCTGCGCAACCTGCAAAATGATGAAGTCCAGCTCGGTCCACTAATTGGAGTATTGTCCGATGGACCTGCAACGAGCTCGAATCCGTTTGGCTCCCGTACCGGGTTCATCAAGCAATTGCTCCGGGAAGGCAGCCGTAAATCCTATATCTATGCGTTCACTCCAAGGGATATTAACTGGCAGAATGAAACGGTATCCGGTTTTTTTCTGAACGAAAATGGAAGCTTTGTTCGGAAAACGGTCCCTTTGCCAGACGTCGTGTACAACAGGTTACCCAGCCGCCGTTCCGATTTCTCGCCTGCCATCAATCAACTGAGGGAACGGTTTGTCCGTCGTAAAATCCCATTTTTCAACTGGAGCTTTTTCAATAAATCGGACATCTACAAGCTGCTGGAGAATGATCCTGAAGCAGGTAGATATATTCCAGAATCGATCACCAATCCGACTGTCGAACAAATGAGAGAAATGCTGGAACGACACCAGTTTGTATATTACAAGCCGACGGCGGGAAGTCTCGGTAACGGAATTTATCGGTTGACCTATTCGCCCAAACGCGGATATTTCGCACGCTACCGGAAGAAAGGCGGCAATGCCCTTCTACGCTTCGGTTCATTCAACGGCCTAATGCGCATGCTTCAGGGCAGGCATGGAAAACAGCTGCGAGGCTACGTCGTACAGCAGGGCATCCGGCTCATTGAGATCGATGAGTGTCCGATTGATTTTCGCTTCCATATGCACAAAAACGGGAGCAATCAATGGGTCGTCGTCGGTATCGGTGCCAAGAAGGCTGGTCGGGGCAGCGTGACTACCCACATCAAAAACGGCGGCTCCCTGATGACCCCTGAACAGGCGCTCAGCCGTAACTTCGGCGAACGTGCGGGAGAAGTGCTGCAGCAGGCCAAATCCGTCGCTATTACACTGGCCCAGGCGATTGAAACCCAGCACCAGCATCTGATTGGTGAGATTGGCTTTGATCTGGGCATTGATCAGGAGGAACATGTATGGATGTTCGAAGCGAACGCCAAACCCGGGCGCTCCATCTTCCGTCACCCTTCACTCCGGGTGGAGGGAAAATCATCGGTGGAGCACATTTTGGAACACTGCCTGTATTTGAGCAAATTCCGGAAGAGGGACGGCATTTGATGAGCCTTCATGATGATTTCAAACCTGTCATTGCCGTGTTGACCATGCACGACGACCACCGGGGATTCAGGGGAAACCATCAAAATTTTCTGGACATTATACAGACAGGCGAAAACATGGGTTATCAGGTGTATATCGTCACTGTAAGAGATCTGAACGTGAGCGGTCCTACGGTTAAGGGCTATACGTACAACAAAGGGAGCGGAAAATGGACTTCACAGTCCTTCCCTCTCCCTCATGTGCTGTACAATCGCATTCCCTATCGGGAAGATGAGCGAAAGCCTTCCGTTCAGCGAAAAATTGAGGAATGCAAGCAATCGGGGATTGAGCTGTATAATCCGTTTTTCTTCAATAAATGGGATCTGTTCGAATGGCTGAAGAAGTCCAAATCTACCCAGCACCTGATCCCTCATACACGCCGGATGCGAAGTGCTGCTACGCTGGGCACGGTGCTGCGGGCATTTCCCTATCTCTATCTGAAGCCGGAGAGCGGGAAAGCGGGAAAAGGCATTATGATGCTGAAGTTTCAGGAAAAGGAACGTCTGCCGTTCCGGCTCAGAATACAAAGCTCCCGAAAGAGCACCACGTATAAGGCAGCAACACTTGCGAAGTTATGGTCTCGCATTCGCCGGGAAACCGGGCATACACCTTATATCATGCAGCAAGGAATCGAACTTGCCTCATCCCGCAAACGCCCCTTCGATCTACGCGTTCTGGTACAGAAGAATGGCAAAGGACAGTGGAGTGTAACAGGGGTGGGTGCAAGACTGGCGGGTTCACGAAGCATTACAACCCACGTTCCACGCGGAGGCAGCGTCGAAGATCCCGAGAAGCTTCTTACCGAACTGTTCGGGGAAGAAACAACAACTGCACTAATGAAAAAAGTCAGATCGACATCATTAACGATCGCCCGTCAGGTTGAACGAGGCTCTGGCCACACGCTTGGGGAGATGTCTATGGACCTTGGCATCGATGATCTCGGGGAAATCTGGTTCTTCGAAGCCAATGCGAAACCGATGAAATTCGATGAACCCCAGATTCGTAAAAAGTCATTGGAACGCATTTTCCAATATAGCGCCTATCTGGCCCGCCAGTCCAAACGATAATGGAAAGGAATAACAGCTAAAGAAGGTGATTGTTTGTGTCCTCACCTGTTCTAGGCATTATGACGTTGTACTTAAACGAACATCGCGCCTTGGAAGAACGGAGCATCTACCGCAGAATGATCCTTGAAGGACGCAAGCGGGGACTCGACATTTACGTGTTCACACCTGCGGATGTACATCCCGGTGGCAAACAGATCGAGGCGATGGTCTTCCATTCGGAAAAGGGATGGTCCAGGGAATGGCGCCCATTCCCGGACATGATCTTCGACCGCTGTCGCATACAGCGAAATCGCAGATTCCAGCAGTTGCTCGCCTTTCGCGAGAAATACGGGCACATGCTTTTCCTAAACCGGCCGCTTCGCAATAAATGGACCATACATCAGACGCTCTCGGCAAGATCCGCCTTTCGTGATCATTTGCCGGAGACCGTTCTGTTCCAGGATATGTCTGATGTCAATCGAATGCTTAAAGCTTCTACGCTGATCTATTTGAAGCCCATAAACGGAACAGGCGGACGTGGAATCCTGCGGATCGAACGCAACAGTAGCGACACTAACATGGTCCTTGTCCAGGGACGTGATCAGAAACGGCGTATCATTACCCCGCGCAAGGTCCATTTATCAAGGCTCGGTTCTCTGCTCCAGCATTGGAACATGAAAGATAAATATTTGGTTCAGGAAGGTATTCAGCTCCAGCTCCCAAATGGCCGTGTACACGATTATCGCATGCTTGTACAGAAGAATGGCGAGGGAGAATGGGAGCTGACCGGCTGTGCTGGGCGCATGGGAGCTGAGAAGAGTGTAACATCGAATCTGCATGGCGGCGGTCAGGCTGTTCCCATGCACCGATTGATGAAACAATGGATCACCGATGAGGAACTGAGGGATGAGATTAATGCCACAGCCGAGAAACTCGGCATTTCAGTGGCCTCATTCCTGGAAGATACGTACGGTGATCTGTGTGAGCTTGCTCTGGACTTGGCGATTGACAAGGATGGCCGCATCTTCCTGCTTGAAGTGAATCCCAAACCGGCACGAGAGGTATTTGCACGGATTGGTGAGCGGAATATCTATTACAAAGCAATTACTCAGCCACTGGAGTATGCTCTCTGGGTGTACCGCAACCGGACAGTTAGTACTCCGAACAAGGTGAAAGTAACCAAACCAGTAACCGGTAAGAAGACCACCGTAGCCCGGAGGTCCCGGAAATCAAGATTAAAGTAGCCATTTCACTTTGGATTTGGCCTCCATGCATCTTAAATCGATACTCATTGCATATCAAAGAGCCTTTATCTCCTCCTCGCCGTTTAACAGGCTTCGGAGATAAAGGCTCTTCCGGTTTTGAACGCTGATTCAGATCAGTTCTAGATGTAGTGCTTGCTATTCAGCTTCTCTGTATAGACGAGTAAGCTCGGTAAAGTCAGAGATTAATACATCTGATCCAGCAAGTTCTTCGTCACGACCGAAGCCGGCATATGCACAGCCAATGACAGTCTGTCCATTCATTTTTCCTGCTTCAACGTCGGACGAGCGGTCTCCTACCATCCAGGCATCCTGAATCCGGTGTTTTTCGAGCAGTATTTGTACCAGGTTTACCTTGGAAGGTGTCTTGTATTGTCCTGCACTGTATACGCCTTCGAATAAAGGCATAATCTCGTGTGCAAACGCAACCCCTTTGACATAGTCCTCCAGTCCATTACTCGCAACAAACAAACGAACACCTTGTTCCTTGAGGGCTTGAAGCGTCTCTTTTACATGCGGGTAAAGTTGGGAACTTCCCTGGTCAAGTCCCTCGATTTCCAATTGAAGCAGCAATTCATCCGCACGACGATGTGCCGCTTCAGAAGCTTCCGGCATGACCACTTTCCATATATCTTCGAGCAGCATACCCAAGCTTCCCAGCATCCGTTCCTCGGGAGGTGTCTCCCCTTCGAAATGTCCTTCGGCACGCAGTGTATCAAAAAGCTTTTGATAAGCAGGCAACAGCAGGGTCTCTGTCTGGAACAACGTTCCGTCCATATCAAAAATCATCGCTTCCGGTTTTCGCAATACAGTCTCTTTACTCATTTCCAGGATTCGTTCCTTTCGGATTGAAATATGTAATCAGCATCATACCCTTTCCATGATAAACAAAAACGTTTGGCAGTGTAAACCAAACACTGTAAAAGGTTTATTCGGTCATGCTTCATGTATCGATACAAACCATATACAAAATATAAACGAACTATGTACAAACTTACTTTCATAACGTATAATACTGAAAAATAGTTCTTAAGACTCCCGATCCATAAGTCCTGTGAGTTGCCTTTTTTCAAGTTTTTTCGACAAATACATATAACCAAAAGAAAGGAAAAGGAATCATGAAGAAACGGAGAACATTCAAAATTTTTTATAAAATCGGGCTGGGTTACCTGTTTGTATTGGCGGTACTAGCTGGAAGCATTTTACTGATTCAGAACAGTATTGGTCAGCTGCAGGAAGAGCTGGATTATCTCGTCGATCACGACATGAAAGTGCATGCCTTGACGTATGAATTGGAGAAAAACATGGTGGATATGGAGACAGGACAGCGTGGTTACGTGATCACTGGACAGGAAAGTTACCTGGAGCCGTATATATCGGGAAAAGAGCAGCTAATCGAGCTCAAGGAGCAGTTAGCGGGCCTTATCTCTAATAACCCGGCTCAATTGACATTATTGCAAGATATACATAGCTCCATGAATGATTGGGTTCAAGTGGCCGGAGAGCCGGTTGTCTCCCTGCGTCAGGCTAATAATCTGGATGCCATCCGTCAGTTTTTTGCAACAGATCCAGGCAAAGCAGATATGGACGAGATCCGCAGTTCCCTAATTACTTTCCGGAACAACGAACTTGCTCTGACGGAATCACGTACAGAAGCATTAAAACAGAAAAACACGATCCTGAACTGGGAACTCTACGGAGCTCTAATTCTTGTTGCCCTTATATCCATCTTTGCGGCATTCATTTTGTCCCGTGCCATTGTCAAAAACATTCGTACTGTTACCCATGCGCTGAATGACATCGGTTCCTCCAATGGTGACCTGACCCTGCGCATCGCTACCCCAATGAGGGATGAGACAAGAGAACTCGCCGAGTCTGCGAATACGATGCTGTTTGGTTTGCAGCAAATGATGCTGGACATCCAGCGCAATGCCACTGTTCTTAGCACCGCATCGGATCGTATGGATAAAGGTGTGGCAGACAGCCACCTGGCCAGTAAAGAAGTAGCCACAGCCATGGAACGAGTAGCTGAAGGGGCAGATGAGCAGGTTGCTCTTACCCAAACGATGGTCGCTGCAGTGCAACAATCCCAGACCGGACTCAGCCGGGTGGCCGCATCTGCTGCAGACGTGGCTGAACGGGCGGTACGCACCGAATCCATAGCCATCGATGGGCAGCAGCGTATTGACAATGCGGTTGGCAAAATGGGAGTTATTGAGCAATCCTTCCTCTCTGTACAGGAAGCCATTAATGATATTTCCAAGATGTCTGACCAAGTCATTAATATTGCGGATGCCATGTCAGGGATCGCGAGACAAACCAATCTGCTAGCATTGAATGCCGGAATTGAGGCTGCACGCGCAGGAGAAAATGGACGCGGCTTCGCAGTTGTCGCAGCAGAGATTCGCAACCTTGCGGACCAAAGCGCAACATCTGCCAAGGAAATTACAAGCATATTGGAAACTGTGGTCGCAGGTGTTCATAGCACAGTGGATGTTGTGGATGAGAGCACGGTTCATGTTAATGAGGGACTGCGAACCATCGAGGACGCAGGCCATGCCTTTGCCAATATTACACAACATATACATGACCTTAGCGGTCAAATGATGGATGTATCCGCGGTGGTTGAAGAGCTCACTACGGGCAGTGAAGCTGTCATGAATTCCATAAACGAAGTATCGATCGTTGTGGAAGATACTGCATCCGCTACGGAGGAAGTATCCGCTATGACCGAAGAACAGCTTGCCTCCCTGCAGGAAATGAGTGATACTTCCAAACAGCTGAATCAAATGTCCGATGCACTCGACGAACTGGTAAAACGATTCAAGCTGGCTTAACCGTGTGATTACAACAGCTAAAACAAAAAAAGCAGCTTCCACTTAAGGCAGCTGCTCTTTTTGTATAATTTATTTCTGCAAGAGTATAAAATGTTAAGCAGATTGTTGCTTTCAGCATCTAATCCAAGACGGCAACACTACCGACTAGCGGCTGATCTGGATCGTGTTCCCCTCCGGATTACGCAGAGCTTCCAACACCAATTGGGCACGGTATCCGTCGTTAAAATCATAGATTTTCGCCGGCTGCCCCTGAATACGAGCGATTACATGCTTGAGAACTGGCAGCTCTCCCATCGATTCATCTACCTCTACGGGTGCAAGCGGCTGGCCAACTGCCCCCATCATCAGCTCTTCCCAGTTCTCCAGAGCGATCGTACCTTCAGTTCCGTAAACGACCATGGATACTCGTTCCTTACCTGCAAAATGAGCCATTCCATTAAGCTGAATACGAGTACCGTCCTCCAGCTTCATTACAGCCTGTACCTCATGTTCACATTCTTCCGCATTATCGGGGTACTGGACTTCGCTGCTTACCTCTGTAATTGGGCCAAACACATGCTGTATCATATGGATCCAGTGGATGCCCACTTCAAGGATAAAGCCCCCCTGCTCACGGCTTGAAATCCATGAATTCTGCTGCCATGCACGCGGCCACTGAGGGAATTGCAGAATCAGCTCTATTTTGCGAATCGCACCTATGCTGCGCTGCTCCACCAGTTCCTGCAGCTTCATTACAGAAGGTTCATGAGGCATGGAGAAATGAATGGCATGAATTACCCCTGCCTGCTCCGCGGCCTCAAGCATCTCTCTCGCCTCTTCTGCACTGTTCGCCAGCGGTTTCTCGCAAAACACATGGATCTTCCGCTTTAAAGCCTCCATGACGACAGGATAATGAAATTTAGGCGGTACTGCAATGTACAATAGATCAATTTCATGTTCATCCAGCAGCTGCATGTAATCGCTATATGCGCTAATTTCTGCATGGGATTCAGTAAAGTTCCTAAGCGATTCATCGTGTGCTTCACATACGGCTACAAGCTTAATACTTCCATTCAGCTCTGCTTGCTCCGCCTGGTGAATCATATGTAAACCCATCTTTCCTAACCCGATCACAGCCATTTTTAATAGTGTCACTATGTCTCCTCCAATCTGATTTCCATTATAACAGAAGTTAAATGGGGTCCGTTTGCTTGCGTTAACATGCAAAGAAAAGCATATAGCTCAATGCTTATGATCAATTAAAGGTTACGTCTATATCTGATGTCCTCATTTTACATATAATGTAAAGCATCCTCATTAGGGCATTGGTTGCAGGAATATATAACCATTTCATTTTCCTATATCCATTAAGCAGTTAAGCGTTACCAACTTAAGAATCAGGTACTTTTGCTTATAAAAATAAGTTGACAAAAAACCACATAAAAAGATAACCTTCGTATTAACAAGGATATATTTCCTTTTACAACCTTAGACAAGCACTTGCATTCGAAAAAAATTGGATTATACCCTATGGGTCTTAAAACCTATTTTATGAAGCGAGGTGTCCCGCATGAAAACCGTTGCGGACTATTTAGCAGAAACGCTGCACAAGCTTGGTGTTACTCACGTCTTCGGTATTATTGGAAAATCGATATGCCCTGCTGTTCTGAAGATGGTGGACCACGGCCTAGAGTTCATACCAGGTCGCCACGAATCCAGTTCAGGATTTGCAGCAGCTGGTTACGCTCTCCAAACCGGAAAGCTGGGTGTTGCATTCGCGACTTCAGGTCCGGGTGGAACCAATCTTTTAACCGCTGCAGCTCATGCCAAAGCCAATAACCTTCCGGTGTTGTTTATTACCGGGCATCAATCCATTCAGGAATTAGGCATTCCACAGTGCCAGGACTCTTCCTCCTATCTGGCCGATCTCGCAGAGATGTTCAAACCCGCTACGTTATTCAGCAAACTGGTGGAGCGTGGCGACCACTTCGGCACATTGCTCAATCATGCTCTCTCCATTGCACTTGGCCCGAACAAAGGTCCGGTTCATCTGTGTCTACCCTTTGACGTTCAGACCGAACTGCTTGCTGAATGCCGAATTGTCATGCCTGAACCCGAGCCTCTAATTAGCATCTCTAACCTTAATCGAATTCTTCCCCTTCTTCACAAGTCCAGTCACCCATTAATTATCGCAGGCAAAGGTGTCAATCGAGCCAGAGCTCATGACGAGCTATTGCAGCTTGCAGAACAATTCCAAATTCCTGTCATCACGACGCCCGGTGGGAAAGGGGCTATCGCCTGGAACCATCCGTTATATCATGGACCTTGTGGTGTCGGGGGCTTCCCCCATGCCGATGAATTGCTCAACCAAAGTGACCTCTATATCGTGCTTGGGTCGCGGCTGAGTGACATGACGATCTGCAATCTCAAACCGGAGAATCATCCTGAACATCTCATTCAGTTCGATTCGGATCCTGCCTTTGTCGGTAAAATACTCCACTCACAAACCTTACATATTACTGGCGATCTAAAAGACAATCTGCAGTTTCTGCTGGGTACCCTGGCCGAATATGAAGCTCCCGAGAGAGAGTCGACGGCTGTAGACTATACGGTCCCCCTGCCAATGCTGCCTAACCTCTCCCTTGCATCCATTTTGGATGAATTGAGCGATATGCTGCCGTATGATCATACCTTATTTGTTGATGACGGAAGTCACGGCTTCCATGCTGTTCAGCGTTATAAAGTGAAGAAACCTGGCAGTTTTGTATTTGACGCATACTTCGCCTGTATGGGGAATGCCATTGGTATGGCGATCGGCGCCAAGGCAGCAGCACCAGACGAGACGATCGTCTGTATAACAGGCGACGGATGCTTCATGATGCTCGGAGCCGAAATCAATACCGCTGTATGCCACAATCTGCCGGTCATCTTCATCGTAGTGAATAATAAACAGCTGGATATGGCGCTCAAAGGCATGCAAAAAACAACAGGCCGGATCGACGGGACCTTGTTTGAAGTGCCTATGGATGCGTCGAAGTTTGCTGAAGCTCTCGGTGCAGCCGCATTTCGGGCAGAAACACATGGCGAGTTCACCGCTGCACTCAAGGCAGCACAAGAACTGAAACAAGTCGCTGTAATCGAGCTGTTGACGGATCGCGATGAGATTCCACCTACGGCCCATCGTACCGTGAATTTGAACTAGGAGGAGCAAAAATGAGTGAGCAGGTTGTTCAGGGGCTGGAGCGTTTCGCTAATCTTTCTGGAGAGTACGGAGCCAAAGCATTGTCCCCCATCAAGGAACACTTTCCCGAGCTGGCAGAATTCATTATGGGTACAGCTTACGGAGACATTTTCGGGCGCACCAGCATTTCGGATCAATGGAAAGAAGTTGCCGTTATCTCCTCACTAATTACACAAGGGCAGTTTGAACAACTGGGTGTTCATTATGTTATGGCACTTCGTGTTGGAGTAACTGTGGAGGAGCTCAAAGGAATTCTGCTGCATTTGGCACCTTGTGTAGGGGCGCCGCGTATTATTAGTGCATTTAACGTCCTACTTGCGACGCTAAACGAAATCCAATAATTAACTATTCTACATTTTTATACACGATTCGACTTTATTCTTGATCTCATTACATCTACGCCTTTATAATATGGGTAAATTATCCTCGATCTCAGCTTACATCGTAGAAGCCAGTA
The DNA here is from genome assembly GCF_040546835.1 of Paenibacillus sp. PvP094. NCBI lineage: Bacteria > Bacillati > Bacillota > Bacilli > Caryophanales > Paenibacillaceae > Paenibacillus > Paenibacillus sp. PvP094. The sequence goes on from NZ_JBEPOM010000001.1 coordinate 6,651,492, forward strand.
ACGGTGGCGATAACGCCTTGTCCCTGGTAGCAGGATAGCCTAACTCATTTAAAGGAGAGAGACAATTATGGGAAGCTTTATACTCAAGACTGACGTTCCAAACAAGGTGCTTAACATTGAACTGGAGGGATCTTTCTCTCAAGAAGATGGATTGCGTTCCATCTCAGCTTATCAGGATACGATTGCTCCTATTGACCCAACGGAATATGAACTGCGTATCGACTGCAAAAAGCTGAATGTCACCGCTCCGGAAATTGTACCTCTGCTCGAAGGCTGCCTGGCTCTATTCAAAAAGGACGGCTTCAAAAAGGTTGTACTCACACTTGAAAATAATGCCATTTTGAAAATGCAGTTGTCCAGGCTTGGACGTGCTGTCGGACTGGACAACCTCGAAATTATATCTACCGTTACCACCTAATAAATCAGGCGGAAAAGTTGTGGATTCACCCATCCGCTCAAGAGGAGAATGAAGATGGCCGGAATTCGTATTGTGGATATGGATATTTATCATCCAGCGCACCAGGTGGACAATGACTTTTACATTGAACATTTTGATGCGAGAGGGGTAGATATTCGGGGATTGTTAAAAGCGCTTGGGCGTGATAAGCGTTACAAAATTAACAACGATGACGAGAACTCACTAAGCATGGCTTATGAGGCAGCCAGTAACCTTTTGGAAAAGACCGGACTGACCGGGGCGGATATCGACCTGATTGCCTATGCAAGTCAAACGCCGGAATACATTTTCCCTACGAATTCCTTAATGATTCATCGTTTAATTAATGGTGCATCCCATACCATCTGTATCGACAGCAACGCCAATTGTGCCGGAATGACGGCAGCCTTTGAACAGGTGAGCAGGCAGATGCTGGGGAATCCTCGAATTCGAAGAGCACTGATTATCGGTTCAGATTATGTAGCCCCGCACGCGAGTCCAGATGATCCTGTCTACTATGCTAATTTTGGCGATGCAGCAGCGGCTGTCATCATAGAACGCGACGAACAGGCTACCGGATTCATTGATTCCATCTATCAAACGGATACCTGTGTGTACGGTAATTCCCTCTTTCCTGCAGAAGGGCTAGCGAAACTGGGTCAGACCGGGGTGGATGCAGGAGCTTTTTATGTAAAATTCACACCGTTTGATGATTCGATCTGCGTCGATGCCGCTTCTGAATCTATTCTTACACTGTTAGGACGTAACGAGATTGCAGCAGATCAGATCAAAGCAGCCTGCTTCTCCCAGTTATCCATCGGTAATATTCGTGCGGTATCGGAGAACATTGGGATCGCTAATGATGTTGCCGTCTACATTGGAGACGAATTCGGCTATACTTCAACCAGCAGTCCTTTTATTGCCTTGCATCGAGCCATAACCTCAGGTCAGGTCGAGCGTGGTGATAAAGTATTGTTCTGGACGGTCGGAGCCGGGTGGCAAAATGTTGCCATGGTGGTCGAATACTAAGCTGTCCTCAAACCAAAAGAAGGATGTCCTTTTTCACTTTAAGGGACATCCTTCTTTTTAATATGTGCAAGGAAGGTTGCATGATTAGAAGATCTTCTTGGTTTCCCGATCATCCTTCAGGATCTCGACCGCCTCACGGAAACGAAGCGAATGCACAATCTCCCGTTCCCGCAGAAACTTCAGGCTATCCTGCAGATCCACATCATCCGTCAGATCAATTAACCATTGATATGTAGCCCTAGCCTTCTCTTCCGCAGCAATATCTTCATACAGATCTGCAATAGGGTCACCCTTTGCTTGGATGTAGGTTGCAGTGAAAGGCACACCTGCGGCATTACTGTAAAAGAGTGCCTTGTCATGGTTCACATAGTGAGCATCCAGGCCTGCCTTCTCCAGCTGTTCAATGGTTGCATCCTTGGTTAGTTTGTAGATCATTGTTGCGATCATCTCAAGATGGGCAAATTCGTTTGCTCATAGAGGTTGTAAGTAATATAAAAAGCCCGTTATATCGGGCTTTTTGTTTTATGCATTATTCCTTCTTTAAATCCCATCTCATACATTTCTATACCATCAACGAGTCCTTCATTAAATAATGACTCAATTTCATTCAACTCATCTCGAACTTCACGTGGCAACCTCAAACGCAATCGCTGGAACAACATAGTATGTTTTCTGTAAAAATCTTGTCTTTCTTCACTCAAAATCTCGGTTAATTCTTGGCATCTGACTTTAATATAAGACGAATCAATATTGTCCATCCTTTTCCCCCGTGATGTAAGTATATTGTTTACCGCTAAATAACACCATGCTTTCCTATAACACTTTTTGTCAAAATGTGTCGAACAGCTTGAATTAAAACTTCCCACGCAATAAATTTGTGAAACCATTTGTTATTGCACCTAAAAAAGTGCAGTTCGGTTTGTTGAATACACACAACATATTACCTGATATAATTAAGAACGAAGTAGTATCATGGGATGTTTTTTGTCTGATTATAGACAAAAATCCGACAGGACAGCGCCTGGCGGACTTCATATCCTTTACATTTATAAGCTTGCAGCTGTAATTTCCTCTAACTTAATCCAGCTGTAATCCTCTTCACCTCGAACTAATTTCACCTCTCTCCTTTGTTGGTTAATTGATGCTACAACCCCATGGATAATCTCGTCATCAAAAGGGTTAAAAACAGTTATAGCAATTGTAATTTGCTCACTGTATGACTGGAAAAGCACCTGCTCAATAAGTTGAACTTCCTGATCATCTAAAACCGGCTTTCCTCTGCGTTCCTGTTCTCTCATATGCTTTAATATAGCCTCTTTGTGCTCAGGAAGTATCATTCTTGATCCTTCGTAGATTCCGTTACCACTCAACTTATTGGCCATAGTGTCCTACCTCCTTCAAAATTTTAATCCCCCTAGGGGTGCTCTCAGTACGTTTTATGTAACCCTTTTTTTCAAGCCTCTCCAAGTATCCATGAGCAGTTGATGATGATGCAATCCCCATCATATCGCCAAGTTCCCTATTGGTAGGCGGATACCCATTATCATGTAGATAATCTTTAATCGCTTGAAATGCTTCCTCTTCCCTGCGGCTTAACCCTTTCATGTTTGTGTACCTCCTTAGCTGTTTTCAGGAAATAAGAACATATGTTTTGTCTATGTAAGTATATAGGGAATAGGTCCAATTAATCAATAAAAAAATAATCCGCCAAGGATAACCCCTGACGGACTATAATTATTCATATGGTCGATACTTTTCACGCAGCTGCTCCGCCTCTCGCTTACGCTCTTCTACATCCGATTTGAGAAAGAGACGAACTGACCCGGATTCTTTAATCGGCACCAGCTTTTGACGCTTCACTAAAGATGAAAGGTTTTGTTTCGAACCTCCAAGCATCTCCACTGCCTCTGCCGATGTCAGCACGTTTTCATTTATGATACGGATCAGTTCATCCCGTTCCATCAAATCACCTCATAAGCAATATTATAATTGTAGCGACACTTAGACCCAACGAAAGCAGGCTAATGATCAAAGTCACTTTAGTTATTTTTGACATACTCATGATTATACATGCTCCCTTCTTGTCATGCTATAATAAGGGAGAGAAAGAGAAGGAACTCACACGGTCGGCCTTTGGGATTAACCGACCGTGCTTGCCTCAAGTCCTGGCTATTTGCGAAGGACTATGATGAGGTTGACTACTGCAGTAAGCAAGCTGACGATGGCCGTGAGAAGCGTAACCAGCTTGTCTACTGGGAGTTCCTTTTTCTTTCTCTTTTTTTTCTTCATTCTTGTTCTCACCTCCTGATAATAATATACCATATCTATTTACTCCGGTCAATAGGTATAGTATATTTAAAGAGGTTAAACGACAAAAAAAAGGCACCGCCAGCGTTATCCCAGCAGTGCCCCTTTTTACCGATGCTATCGGATTTAGTTATATAGTAACCCAATTCGACATTTTTGTAAATTGTTTGAAAAATATCTAGAAACATTTTCCTAGGTCTGATAGACTATACGCATAGTCACACAATAACAGATTATGGGGGAAGTAAATTGAAAACATCTTTAAAACTGGCAACACTCGCTATTGCTGCAATCGTGGTTCTGTCTGGATGCGGATCAGAAAAAACAGCCATCAAGGATGATAATCCTGCACAGGCTAAAGTTGAAGAAACAGCAGCACCAAAAGTAGAACCTGCAGCAGCTGAGGCAACCGAAACCGAAGAGCCTGCAGCCGAAGAAGTTGAAGCAACTAATCCGGATGACATCTGGACGTATTACGACAATGCTACTTGGTCCGATGATTTTAACGGCGTAAAATCCAGCATTGAAACAGTAGTTGTTACCGACAAAGCACCTAAAGACTATAATGAAAATGATCTTACTGCATCCGCAGTAGGCGTTAAATTCAAGATTGAGAACACAACAGATAAGCTTTGGACTACATACCCAGACCAAGCAGAACTGATTACATCCACTGGTGAGCAACTACAAGCAGATATGATGGTATCCGATCATCTGGGTGGAGAAATTGAAGAAGGCGTAATTAAAGAAGGAAACGTTATTTGGTTCTTGGATCGCGGCCACGCTGCTGACGTGAAATGGGTCAAAATCAAGTGGTATGTAACAGAAGGAGACGGTTTCTCTATGGATGCGAAACGTCAGGAGTATTCCGTTAAACTTGAATTGAAATAGTGGAGGTAATATACAGTGAAATTCGGATTCCGGAAGCCAAGTCTTAGAAAGCGAGTGTCGGCCCGAACCAGTATCAAACGTCAGATCATACACCGGGCCGGGGTTAAGATGCCTCGCGGTTACGGATGGCTGCGGGATCCTAAGAAGGCTGTATATAACAAGGTGTACAGAAAGACAACGTTCGATATCTTCTCGGTCATCAAAAAGCTGTTCAAATAAAAATAAAGCCCTGTCAGCTGCGTGCTGATAGGGCTTTTGCATTTCCAAGCGATTGGGATTATGGAGTGTCCAATCTTGCTGTTTTGCTCTTCTGGTCCCAAGCGATTTTAGAACCGGAGATATTGTCTCCTGCAGCACGTAAAGGAATAAGTACTGTGCCATCGACTAAAATTGCACCCTCAATTTGATTACCGTTGACGATAGCTGTTACTTTGTCTTCGGCTTCCTTCGTATCAGGAGTGTTAAATAGGTCAAGCTCGGCCTGTCTACGCCGCACCAGACCATTTAGAACCTTCCCCCCTGCCTTATTGTACTTGGTAATACTTGCAGCAATTTGGGATATTGTCCGGTCGTTACACAGCTTCTTCAGGTTAGCCGGGCCTGTATTGTAACAAAAGCTTGTGAGTGCATCGAATTGATTCTGAGTGAGCTTGTCCGTAATCGGGACATAAGAAGGGGTATTTACATACGCTTCGTATTTAGCCAGGTCAGACAAAAGCATAGCGTCAGCCTGGGCCTGTGTGATGGTCATACCTTGTTTTACATCCGCTCCGTAATGCCCCCACCCAATTGTCCAATATTGTTCAGTTGAAACGGGTTTATATGCCGTGAGCTTGCAGCCTTCAAATGATTTGATTAATTTAATGCCTGCATTCGATATTTTCCGCATTATCTATTACACTCCATTCATTAATTAGACTGCTGGTTTTTGAGTCGTATCATCTTGTGGCGGATCTGGAAGGTTTGGATTTGTCGGTACAGAAGATTTGGATTCAAATATTTTCACCGCATTCCGGAGTGCGTCCGGCATAGGTAAGCCCATACGTCCAGCATTTTCAATTACTGATAATAGCTCATTAGCGATATAGAAAAAGACCACGGCATCCTGAATATATCCAGTATTACCCCAAGCTAAATCTATATAGTGGGAAATCGTCACAATAAGGAAGATAGCCGCCTTTCTTGCGATCCCTTCAAAACCCACCCGGCTGCGCAGCTCGTGCTTGATCCAAGCAGCTGCCCATCCTGTCAACCAGTCCACAACAACCAAAATTAAGAGTAAATGTATCAACATGTTCCACCCTCCAAATAAGTATCCGGTGCCAGCCCCCAAGGCTGCCGATATCATTTTAATGACATTAGATATCCCCTCGTTCATCCCGCTTCCTCTTCTCTCTATGAAATAGAAAAGCCCCCTGACCACTCCAGAGGGCATAAAAATAGCGCTCCATATTCGGAACGCTTGTTACTCAGTAATCAAAAATTCAAGTCCACTGTCTGTAAGAATCTCTTTAACGTCTGGTTTCAGTGTAGTGGGTACCGCTTTGTATTCAGTTTTACCCAAGATTACACGCTGTGCAAAGAACATAGCCATCATATCTGTGTCACCTCCTTTCAGGAATAACCATATGAGTAACCGCCAGATCACTGGTAAACCTGAGCGGCCATTTCAGCAATAACGTCCTCAATAAAGTCTGCTCGTTCAGACAAAGCAGCGTTTTGGGCCTTCAACAAAATGTTTTCTTGTTTGAGTATATCCAGCTCTGAAGGTTCTTCAGGCTTCGGCTTGGTTAGCTCGTCAATCTCTTCCTGGCTTAACCCTTCGATCCACAAATCCGGAAAAACGGGACCGACATAATGCGGTGCTTCTTCCCTTTCTTCTTCAGGCAATTGAAGCCATGCTTCATAAAGAGCTTGATACTCAGTTCGTGCTTTCTCTTCCTCTTCGAGATACGCGTCCCATGCCTTCAGATCAAACTTCGGCCGAAATAGTCCTGCAGGGACCGGCACGCCTACGATATAACCCGCTATCTCTGGTTCAGCCTCTTGCTCGTCTTCCGGTTCCTCAACTTGTTCTGGTGCTTCCGAATCGAATACCGGAGGTTCCGGCTCGACATAAAAAGGGACGACACCGGAAAAGGCATCGTCCACCAACTCGTCCTCCAAATAGAGGCCGTCTGTATTTACTTTAGGTACGGCTTTCATATAATCACTCCTTTATTGTTCGGCTAAGAATGACAATGCAATAAACATAAGTCCGTTGTAAAACGTAGGAGTTCCAGTCGTTCCTAATTGAATAGTCCCGTCATTAAGAACGTCAATAAGCCCCATAGCGACCGTGGTACCGTTGGATGAATATGAGATGCACGATACTGTTAACGCCGGACGATATCCTACCGGAAGATTACATAAGGCTGTACCTGATGTGACCACGCCTGACCTTATCACACCTTCCAGATGAACAACACCTTGCGAATCTTTGTAATACCTCAATGTCGGTCTGGCTGTAGAATGGCGCACCCACGAATTTAGTAATGTTGGCGTAATCCACGCTGGGCTGTCCCTCTCGGCCTTCTTTGACTCCACTACGCTAATACGTGCATTCGCTTGTTGAACGTCTTGTATCAAGTCCGTAAGCAGTGACTTTTCGTTGTCCGGTACCGATCCGACGAATGGAGCCGCCGGTGACTTGTCCAACATAAAGTATGTTACGGCGTACGTGGCTGACGGATCGTATTTATCCGATGCAAGGCTTGCTTTTTTATTGCCGTATTGATTGTTCCCCGAATAAATGGTCCATTTGTAGTCCCTTTGATTGTTACGGAATATAGCAAGAATATCCGAGACTTTGTATTTCAAGGGTTTACCATAAACCGTATCGTTTAAATAGTAAGTATTTGAATATAAACCCGCTGTATTAGGTTCACGCAACACGATACCCGTTCCGACTTCAACTTGGTTATTGCCTTCAATTAACGTCAATTGCCCTTCTGACGTGATCGGTTCGACAGTTGGCGTTGCAAGTTGATATACGAGTTGGTACGGCGTGTAAGTTGTCCCAACCGAATCTGTTCCAGCGAATACGCTCGGCACAGCATCCAATACTCTATCGGATAATTGCAATGTAGCAGAACCGTTGACGGTTACCATCGTGATTTTATACCAAACTTTACTCCCCGTACCTTCATATGGCGCCGTCCTGTTCCCGCCTTGAACGCCCATCTTCCATCCCATGAAATACGCCTTAATCTCGTCGGTTGTCGGTGTGTATGCGTCTCCCCATCCGCTGTCTGCGTTGGAAATGGAAAACGCAAAATTACTATTAAGTTTATCAATCGCCCACCCGTCAGCAGCGGTTTCGTGAGATCCCCAAGTTAGGATTTTTCCATCGTATTTAACAGCGGCAGTCGCTGTCATGGAGGCATAATCATAAGAAGTTCCGTCCAACTTGGGATAAACAGTTGTATACCCTACTTTGTGGCTTTTTACGGCACTTATAATTTTCTCTCCATTCAAGTCTACCTTGTACCATTTCTTCAACTTGAAATATTGCCCGTCCTTCTCGAACACTTCGTCAGCATTCGTCCCGGTTAATGGATCAGCGTATAGATCCGTTTGCAATGCGAGCATAGCATCTTCACGCGGTTTGAATGGTTTGGCAGTAGTGCCGATAGTCAGCATTGGATTTTTAAAGGTGAATGCTCCTGTAACTGTCCCTGTAGCTAACACTTGGATATGTGTTGCATTTTCTGGAGCTGCCATTGTTTGTACTAATGCGTTTGCAGGCGACCAACTTCCTATGCCGATTCCTTCAGCGTTTAAAAACCTAAAATTGATATATCCGCCCGACACGTCACTTGATTCATAAGAAAGTGTGTAATCTTGCCCAGTCACAACGGGTAAGTTGATTGAAGTGCCTCCGCCCGAGGCCGTAGCAGTTCTCGTAGCATCATAAGGACCATTAAGAACAAATTTTTGCGTCCCCACTGACCATTCGTAAAAAGGCGGTAACAAGTTTTCCCCATAACGAATCGCGTACGGATTTCGCACAGGTTGAACGCTATCAACGTAAGGATACTTAGCGGCGATTTGTTCAGCCGTCATGTCGGTTTCGAGGGCGGAGTACTCATCTGCGCTAATTTGATAGATACGGTAAGAATCAATATAAAATGCAGCGCCTGTAGCTACTGATCCTGCTGTATAAACGTCCATGTATGCTTTCATGTTGTTACCCATTTCGGTCGGCGTATAAGCCCGCCAAACAAGCCCAGACGCGCCCGCTAAAATTGTTCCTGATTTTGCTCCGCTAATCGCAACAGAACCATCTACTGTTACAAGACGAGTTGAGAATGATTGGGTTGTTTCGTTTTTAATCCAAGCTATCGCGATATAGTACTTACTTGGATCTACGTTTGCCATTTCCGATGCAGGTGTTCTCACATAAATCGGACCAGCAGTCCCGCCTTGCGTTACTTTAAAGCTATTACTTCCGCTATTAACGTTTGTCGTGGACAATTCAATTGTTGCTGATGTACTCTTTGTCCATCCGGTAATAAATTCGCATCCGCCTACACGTCCCAACAAGTTAACCAATGTTTTGCCTTTAATGCTGTTCAAGTTGAACGGAGCATTTCTTTTCCCTTGAATTACTTGAAGTCCAGGTTGAAGAGTGACTTCACTACGTTCTGATGTGTCTAACCTATCGGAAAGTTTACCGAACTCCTTTTCAGCATAATCTTGATTCTGTAACACATCATCCTGAATATCCTTTATAGCCAAGTCAACAATGGATTTCTCTGCTGCTTTTTCCTGCAGCTCCTTCAACGCCAAATACGTCCAATTAAACACCCAGTTAAACCATTGTGCAGGTGGTTTCATTCCTGGTTGAAATCCTGTCTGTTTCTGCGTTTCAGAAGGTTCAATCCCTTCCGCTTTCCATTCTGGCAAGTTCTGTGTAAAAGACACTTGATGGCCTCCTTTATATCTATATTGGCAACTCCGTACTCGTACCAGCTTCGTATACAGCTCCGAGTTTCCCGCCAATCGATTCATCGTTTATATCTCCAAAGCCCGTGTTTGGATCGTAGGATTCAGGGAGGCTCCCAACCTCGAATGTTCCCTCCAGCTCAATGCTTTGAACACTCACCCCAGCCGCAACGGTTTTGGATATGATTTGCACAAACTGGCTCAATTCAATTCCGGAAGAAGCCAATTTTTCTAATGGTAAACGCATCAGGGAAATTGCAGCCGGTTCGGGATCAAGTGGGTCATAAAATTTCTGCTGAATCTTGATATCCGAGTAATTGGCACCCACGGCCAAAGCAATAACCCGGATAATCGTGTTCACATCCCCTTTACTTAGGTTCCGGGCAATCTTGGACTTGATCATAATGCGGTACACTTCATCAGAAGCTGCACCGCGTTTCTGGCCCACATTGCCACCGATCAGATCCAGCGTTGTTCCCTTCGCCTCATCAATGTCACGCCATGTCTCAATTTTTTCGAAATCCTGTTTTAACTCATTCATGGGTTCGCTAACTATTCGAAGCAGCTTACCAATATTACTGTCTGGATTCTTGGTAAAGACATCCGTTAATTTCTTAATCAAATCAGCTGCTGAAATCATCGGTTACCACCTCGATCCAATCAGCTGCCGTCTGAGCAACTTGGAATACCTCGATTGGGATATTCCCGGCCGTGTATGTCTGTCCGTCCTGCGACAGCTCCAAGGACACATCCTCGACCCCTGCAATCTTGTATATCGTTGATACCAGGCGCATCAAGATAACGTCATCGTTCATACTCAGGCCTGCGTACACTGTGCCGTCCGCATCGGTGCCGCCAATGAACTGTGCAAGTGCTGAAACCACCTGCCTATCCCCGTCTGCCGGATATGCTGCCGTTTTGAAAATGTGTACTTTGATATGAATCGGAACCACCTCAGCACGGGAAAAGGATACAGGTTGTTCGTTACCACTCAGATCCTTTAAAACTACGGTTGTATCTCCATAGGATTCAATTCCCGCCGAACCCACAGCAAATATGGCTGAAGCAACATCGTTATCTTCGCCACCAAGTACATACACCTGATAGGACTTCGGAGGCCTTCCGGCAGAGTCTGTATCCTTTGTTTTATTTTCAATGACTGCAGCAGCCCGGACGCCTGTGACACGAAGAACGGAACCCCGAATACTATCCCCGGTAGCTGATCCACCACCAGCGACTGACAGCGCAAATAGCTCCCTAAATTCCGGGTCAGTCTGCTTAGCCCGGCCGCGTGACGTAGCTGCAACATTCGTTACTGCAGTAACATCCGGATTGGGATTTACGATGACTGTGATAAGCCCTGCAGCCACGTTGCCGCTTGTACCTGACTCCATGGCCTCAATAGGGACGGTCGCCTTGCCTGCAGCATCGAACACCGCTGGTTCCAGCGTCTCAAACTGTACATCCCCCTCTGTAGCAATCAGAAAGCCGTCAGCTTGTGTGTACCCCGGCGTTCCCGTCAGGGTAACTGTTCCCACTGCGTATTGGTCCAGAACACGAGTGGCCCCCACATATGGTCCAAGTCGGTCCAAGCTTCTCCCCTCAGCTGTGTTTACAAATCCGCTGAAGTAAACTTTCTCTGCCAGTTCATGAAGGATTGCTAAAAACCAAGCGACAAGCCGCAAAATGATACCAAGAGGTGATTTCTCACCTGTATTCACTTTGTCGCCCCATGCTTCCTTGGCCTTGTCCTCCATTTCCTCGAACAGATCGGCAAATCGTTTCCGTTTAAACCCTGTTTCATCCAACACCGATTTCCACCCCCTCCTGTTCCACAACCTCACCATTGGTGCCAGTAGCCACAAAAGCAACGGTCATTACCCTAGCCCTCCGGTCAATACTGAAGGTGATTTCCTCCACACTCTCAATACGCTCGTCTTCCAATAGCGCCCGGTTCAGCTCGTCGCGCATTTCTTCCTCGTTGACTTCCTTGCCTCTGAACAGATCAAAATCAATCCCTAAATCCGGATTCAGGAACCATTCCCCTGTTCTGGTCCCGAGTCCAATTTCACAGCACTGGGCCAGCTCTTCGGTTTCTTCTACCAACAGCAGCTCGCCTGAATCGTCAAACTTAATATCTCCATTTACTAACTTGAGAGACTGCATCCAAACACCCCCACAATAACAGCGTCATTCCGATCATGTGCCCGGTCTGTATCCGGAGAAGCCACAGCGCCTGTTAAGGCGTTTCGGATCTCGTTATCAGCAAATTGCACCATGACGACATCCCCCGGATGCAGAGATGGCTTGTATTCCTTCTCTACGCCATCAACCTTGTATCTATGACCCAACGCCTGAGCGTTCAGTATCATGGCTGGATCATCCGATGTCGTCCGGATCAAAGGCTGTACATCAGCCGTACAGGTTGTTTCATCAAACTTGATGACTTTACAAGGTGTACCACAATGGATATCAGACATAGCTTTATCAATCAGCGACTGAAGCAGCTTAGCCATGGCCGCTGCCGGATCCACTTTGCTCAAATGATCGCCTCCATATCTGTCTTGAAATCCCCGGTACGGCTAAACGTGTGGGAACCACTCCGGACATGGAGCCTGCCCGAGAAAGCCCGGCTTTTCAAATCAATCGCTGAAGCCGTAGTAATCCGGTATTGCAGCTGAGATGAAAGGTTATAACCTTTGGCCCCGCTCTGCTCAAATGCTGCAGGCGTTCCGATCAATCCCGTATCCGAATTGAGCTTGAACAATTCGTCAGCTCCTCGGCGCAGGCTTCGGATATATAGCTTGCCTTTGTTGATGTAGCAGCTTGTCCCGCAGTCTTTGCACACCTTGGATATGATTTCAGTTACCGCACCCTTGGCGCTGTATCCGTCCTGGTATCTGTAGTCATGATTCAGTTCCATTTGAGCGATAGGCAAACCAATGTAATTGGCCATTTGCTTGATAATTGCACTTCCTAAAGTGTTTTTAGCATAGGCTATTTCCTTTACCTGACGCTTGGACAGATCCACACCGTCAAGCACACGGATAGTTGTAATCTTGTCCACGCCTGACCATGCCGTGAGGACATCGGATATATAGCCATGCAAGATTACTCCAATGTCTCCCTTGTATCCGGCATTGACCATCAATACCTTGCCCCGCTTGATGTTGTTTAGGGTTGTATCAGAGAGGTTCCAAATCTTAATTTCAGCCTCATTCGGTAATGGGTCATTATCAAAGGGAATAGAACCTTCAATGTTGTAACTGTCCATCGAAAATTTCATGCCCTCCGTCATGACTTCAACCACACGGCCAAAGTTATTCTTCATCCTCATCACCTTCGATCAAATATAAAAAGACGCTCTCGGAGAGCGTCCGCCAGTTCACTGTATTTTCCGTTTCGGACTGATCGTAAGGAACAATCGGCACCTTTGGGAACCGGTTGTCCATGACGTCATAAAATAGAGTCGTCCCATAGACCAGCTTTTCGCCAGTCACCAACTTTTCCCCATCCTTTTCAAGATCCACTGTAAAATAATCGAACTGCTGATTATAATGCACCTCAAATGTGAAAATCTCGTCCTCAAGCGAAATATCAAAACGGTAGGGTATCAGATCCTTTTCAATATCGATGTATTCCATAATGCCTCCCTATGCCCAAGGGCTATCAGGTTTAAACTTCACTTTCTTTACGGGTTCTTTGGCCTTTTTCGTTTTAGAAGACTTCGATTTATCCTTGGTTTTGTCTTTCGTCTTGTCCTTGGTCTTATCCTTGGAACTGGATGTCTTGTCCTTCGTTTGCTTGGTGCCCGAATTGACTATTTTGACCGTTTGAGCCTTTACAGGCGTGGGCAGCTTAGCCGAGTACGATGACTTGGCAATACGTACCTCCGTCAACGTGAATGATATCGTATAGCCATCCGCAATCTGATTTGTATGCCCGGTTGCCAATCCGGAAATGATCCCTGTAAAGGCCATACGGCCAACATATTTGACAATTTGCCCGGAATCAGATGCCTTTTTTAGATACGCGAGTATCTTGGAAGCACCTGACCCTGCCACCACGCCTGTAATCCCCATCGTCCTGGCTTTCCGCTGAACATGGTCCGTCATGTCGATATCTTTTTCTACAGGCTGCGTGGTAATGTCCACATCAAAGGTTGGGCTTTCTTGCTCAACCAAAATGTAATGTCCATCTACTTTAGCCATTAGATTCCCTCCAATTCAGGAGCCTGTAGCCCCATACGCCGGAAAGTCTCTTCCAAGACGGCCTGAACCTGACGTCTTACCTCTGATGCAACATCGGAAGCAACAGAAGCTGAAGCACCATCTGCCTTAATGTCGATATTCACATCAAATTTGAATGCTGCGCTCTGTGCTGTCCCGGCTTCAGGATAACGTGCAGGAGCGAGAGATTTCGCAGGTGCTAAAGTCGATTGACCGACATCTGGCACAATCTCTTCTGTAACATCAGCGGAAGCAGCAGATACACGGCCTTGTGTGTTCTCAATCCCTCGGGCCAAACCTTCACCCGTAAAGAAACCAACTTCCATCATGACACGTGATGGTGAGTGAATGCCCAAAATGCCCTTGATCTTATCCGTGATGCTGTTTCCGATGTCTTTCACCTTATCGACCACGGCGTTAGCCATGCTGCTGATCCCGTTCACCATACCTTCAATGATGTTACGGCCGATATCAAACAGGTTAATCCCTGACAGGAATCCGGTGATCCGATCCCATATCGACTTGATTCCATCCCACATGGCCGTGGCTTTCGTCTTAACAGCGTTGACCAAGCCTGTGAACATGTTCTTGATGAAATTCCCAATCGATTGGAATATTGCAACAGTTCCAGTTTTGAGTGCTTGCCACTTGGAAACTAACCAATCTTTAATAGCTCCCCAGTTCTTGAATATGGCAATGGCTATAACAATCACCGCTATGATAGCAAGAACAACCCATGTGATAGGGTTTGCAAGGAATGCCGCGTTCATAGCCCACTGAGCTGCCGTCATAGCCCATGTTGCAGCGGTGGAAATGATCATAACTGCCTTTTGAGCAGTCCAAGCAATAATGGTTGCTGTAACGGATGCCACAACCGCCCAACCTTGGATGACATATCGAACCATTGAGAGAACCATTTGCCCAGTCATTACAGCAGCATTAGCTATCATTTGTGCCTTGGACAACAAGAACGCCCCTGTCATTCTCGCGCCTGTTATCATGGCTTGAATACCCGTTTGAACGAGTGCTGGTAGCAGTAATGTTGTAACAATCCCGACCACTGCACCAATCGTGCCTTGGTTATCCTCTAATGTTTTCTTGAAATCTTGGAACGTGGAAACCGCATTATCTTTGAATTCAATGATCTTCGGAACCAGCTCATTAAACTTGTCATAGACGAATTTAACCGCATCGCCTGTCCAATCTAGTGCAGCACCTATGCCGTCACCAATAGCATTACCAACCGCCTCAATCTGTGGTTGATGATCAGCCATCCACTGACCAAACTGATTAAAGTAAGGTAGAAGTTTTTCACCAATCGGTATTAAAATACTGGTTTCAATCTGCCTGCCAAACATCTGGAAAGCTTCACCGGGTTTCTCAAACTTAATCTTGTTTAACTCCGCAAGAGCATCACCCGTTGAACTGAATTGGCTTGTTGCTCTGCCCATTCCCTCAACAACCGTGGCCTCTAAATCTTCAAACTGCGTACCCAAGAGCGATACACCAATCTGATTTTTTAGAACAGGGTCTTCGACATCAGAAATCATCTGCAGTATTTGTGAGAACGCTGCTTTTGCCTGTGGTCCACCCTTGGCGAAAGTGTGCATCATCGTATCTGCATTAAGGCCCAACATCTCGAACGCTTCTATGGATGTCTTGCTTCCATCCTTGGCCCGGATGTTAAATTCCTTAACCGCATCCCCGACTTTGTCCAGTTGGAAAACACCTTCAGCCGAACCGGCTGCAAATACGTCAAACATCTCGTCAGCACTGAATCCTAGCGACTTAAACTGGTTTGCGTATTCGTTTGCACTATCCATCAGCTCATCTGACTTGTTTAAGCCCTTCTGGGCACCTTGTGCAAGCAAATCATAAGCCTGTTCGGAAGTGATACCAAACTGTTTCATCATGGTATCCACTGATTTCACAGACTCATTGATCTCGAAACCAAAAGCATCCCTGAGCAGTAACGCGCTGCGTGTGGTGTCTTCCAATTGATCGCCTGTCTGCCCGGTGACTTGCTGAACCGTTGAAATAGCTCCGCCTAGATCCGCCCAATCCTCACCAAAGTTCTGGCTGTACAAATTCTTGGCTACGTCTCTGGTTGCCTCCATCTGATCCGCTGCCATTCCCGTGGCACTCTGAATGTCAGACATGGATCTCTCAAACTCTGTTGCTGCAGCAATACCCGCAATGCCTAACCCTGCCATCGCAGCGACACCAGCAGCGCCCAAGCCCACAACACCTTTGGTCAAAGTGGAAATTTTCTTATTTCCTTCGTCCAAACCCTTGGTGTTTAGCTTAAATCCAACGGCAAACATGAGGTTGCCAATGATACCGCCTGCCACCTCAAACCGCCCCCTTAAAACAGAAAAGACGCCCGCAATGGACGCCTATTTCCGTTTCTCATTCTTCTTTTGTTGTTCGATATGAATATCAAGTGCTGCATTGGCTTCGGCAATATCATCCGGGTCCATGTTGTCCAGGTCACTGTATGTGATCGACATGTCAGACAGCAGCAATCGCCAGAGCGCCCAGTTTTGTGTGGCACGCTCTCGCGCTTGAGATTTACTCAGTTTCATTGGACTCTTCCTCGGAATCGTCCGTCTCATCGTTACCTGTAATAAAGGCATACGCTGCGCCTACGACTTCACCAAGTTCCTTGTAACCACTCGGCCCCTTGAAATCATCGATCTTTTGTTTAGGTTCAACCACGACATGGGACAGCATTTCCTCGGCAAGCTTCTCATCCGAAGCACCGCCAAATTTATTCTTGATACGGTCTGTAATTTTGGTCACTTGACGAACACCTGGGAACTGGAACGTATACTTATTTCCTGCCTTAGACGTGAATTGTTTTTGTGCGAAGTTTGCCATGAACGATCATCCTTTTCTATTTTGGTTTTTTAATTAGCTGAACAGCATATCCATCAATACAAACTCGTACTCCCGGTCCTCAGCTTCATTACCGTAAGTCCGAGACGCAGGCTTTTTGATGAATGCTTCTGTAACGGTGATGGTCTCTTTTGGTGGTCCTGCATTGATGATCGTAACAGGAACCAGTTTCCCGCTATTCGCTAGCCCGTCCAAATAGGCCACCTGTGGGCTTGTCTGCTGTAACGTAACCGTAGCTGTACCGAGTGGATTATTGACTTTCGTCCGGACGGTATCGCCTTGAGCGCCTACCTTCACCTCGAAGTTATCTTCATCCTTCTCTACCTCAACCATATCCTCCGAAAATCCGGTAAGATAAACACCGCCAACGATAACGCTGACGGCCTTGGAATCGTATGTTGTTGCTGCCATAGTCGATTTTCCCTCCTTATTTGCGGATTACGCCGCGAATAGTAGTTTCATGGATTGCCCCGGCCAGATCGAACCAAAATGACCCACCGTTGTATACCCGTTGTGCCCGGTCTGCTGGATCGGTTTGGGCACGGGTTTGGAACGTTGTTCCATACATGGGCTGCCCGTCTTCATCTGCAGCAATGATGCCCTGATTAAAGCCTTGCTGAAGCACGGTCCGTGTTTCACTCTCCAACTGAGCAATGCCCGTATCTGTAAAGCTCACTTTGTCCGTATTGGCAAACAGCCTTTGAATGGCATATTCGATGTTGAATCGGATGTAATCCTTGGAGTGAATGACATCGATCCATTCACCAGACAAGGTTTTACCTTCAGATGTTTGATTCTGCCCAGCTTTGGTCACATACGTAATAGCGCCTGCAGCATGGATCTCGCGCAGCTCCGTATCTGTAATATCCAGCGGCGTAATACCCTGCAGATATTTGAATTTCCATGTCACTGATCCAACAGGTGCAGATCCAGCCCTGCCGATCAGTGCAGCTTCTGGATAATTCGAAATATCGGTATGATAGAAAGCCGTAGTCCGGCTATAATTCTTCGCCAACAATAAGGCGACATCCGCAGCCGTGGAAGAACGTGTAAAATACTGCCTTGAGTTGTTCTGTTCAATCGCCGCCGCAAAAGCATCCACATCAGCTTGTAGCGTGGTTGTGGTAATCAGGAAATACCAATCTTCTTTCCACAAACGCCCCAGCACATCGTCAATGGTCTCCGGTTCCGTGCCAGTTTTCTGCCTAGCAATGGCAATCTCTGCAGGAGAATCATCCCCCTGATTCAAAAGCGCATATGCTGCCTTGTATTCTTCGGTGGTTTCGGTGTAATCCAGTTTGACGCTGGCCAGATCCGTGTATGTTTTGTACGGCTTGGCTGTAGCAGCTGAACCAAGGATCAACGGTTTACCAAACCCAAGGCGCGGCGTAGGTGTTTCAATCTCAATAATGACATTTACGTCTTTAGCCAATGGTCTCAACCCCTCACATGTACCGATTCAATCGGTGTGTATTCTTCTTCGATTATGTTAACGGTCCGGAAATCAACTTCAAATCCGTTCCGGCGTTCCCATTCAGTGCCCAGCTGGACATCTGTATTGGTTGTTGCTCCAACATCCACGACAACCACATTGACGTTATCCTTCAGCAGCCTATGGCCTGCAGTTTCGAACCAATCCCTTGCCCGATTCGCCAAATTGACGCTATCAAGCCGTGTCTTGGCATAGCTTTGAAACGTCGCGCTCAGCACCACGGTTCCGGTATGGATTGTTTTGTTGTTTTCTACAGTTATGGCCATGTTTCCGCGTGGACTTCCCTCATCGGTAAAGTCATAGCTGAGAAACGGATACTTTGGAACCTTGCCCGTACCATCTATCTCTATAACTGGGACGCCTATCGCACTAGACAAGCCCTCGATCATGACTTTCCGGATATCCTCAAACGGGATCATGTGTACTCACCCGCTTTAACTTGTATTCGTTGACATTGCTGTACTGGTTCCAATCCGAATCAGTTTCAACGGTGTACTGTTTTTCCTGATGCTCCACAACGTCACCGGGTTCATGCTGAAACGTTGTCAGCAACAGCCTGTCGTCCACTGTATACCGTCCGCCCTCCGTCTGGGTTAACTTATCCCCTAACGGTTGTATCGACCCTCTCAGGGCAATTCTCTGCGTCTCCGGTGGTTGATAGACGCCGACAGAGTCCCGTTCCCCTTCTCCCTCTCGAATTAGAGTGTATGGACGCTCATATTTGCGCAGGATCCGGGCTTGATTAAACCGCATGGCTATCCACCTTTCCGCCGAACCTTGAACACGATAGAATCTCGCAAGTCCATGTCCGCAATCAACAGTTTTTTGCCCTTTTTGTATCTCGCATAGATCGCAGAAAGTCCCGGCTGCTTGATCCGGTCAAAGTTCTTGACCACACGTTGCTGACCCAACTCCCCAATCTCCTGCAGGAGAGAATCAACGGAACGTTCACCCAAGGCGATTTCATTGACTCCTTGCCGCACAAGCTTGGCAATGGCTGCCTGTGCTTTCTTTTTGCCTGTGCCAATAAAGGACCGGGCTGGAATGTTCATCTTGGCCGATCCAAACTCGTGAACGCCTGCAATCATAGCCAGTTCTGCATTACCCTGAACCCCGATAACCACTT